>JBBCGR010000001.1:0-764265 GCA_037201625.1 Acetobacteraceae bacterium
ATGTCCCTGCGCGGCCGACCGTTGTGGTTCGAGGGGCAGCTCATCCGTCCCCAGCACCTCCAGCAGATGCAGCGCTGGATCGAGGCGCTGCTGGAACAGCGCGTGCAGAGCGCGCTGCCCTGGTCGTGGGGACTGCACAGCCTGCAGCTCGACACCTCGCTGCTGGCCCTCGGCAAGCTGGCGCTCGAGAGTTGCCGCGCGGTCATGCCGGACGGCACCGTGCTCGACATTCCCGGCCAGGATCCCCTGCCCGAGCCGCTCACGGTCGCGCCCGGCACGGCGGAGGCGGTGGTCAAGCTGGCGCTGCCGGCGCGCGCCTCCGACAGCCCCGAGGTCGGCGAGACCGGCCAGCGCTTCCGGATGCACATGCAGGACGCGCGCAATTCCACCGGCAGCGGCACGCTGGCACAGGTGCCGATCGGCATGCCGAACCTGCGCCTGATCCTGTCCGGCGAGCCCGAGGACGACCTGTTCACCCTGCCGATCGCGCGCATCGTGCGGGTGGACGCGTCGGGCGCGATCCAGCTCGACACCGATTTCGTGCCACCCTCGCTGCGGCTCGGCGCGCATGCCCGCTTCGCCACGTTCGCGCGCGAGGTCGAGGGGATGCTGGCCGGCCGCGGCAGCGTGCTGGCGACGCGGGTCGATCCCTCGCGCACCACCTCGGGCCTGGCGGGGATGATCGACTTCGCGCTGCTGACGGTGATCAACACGCACGAGCCGGTGTTCGCCGCGCTGGCGCAGGATGCGTTCGCCGCGCCGGCGGACCTGTACCGGGAGGCGCTGCGGCTGGCGGGCGCACTGGCGACCTTCGCGCGTGAGGGCCGCCGCCCGCCGCAACTGCCGCCCTGGCGGCACGAGGAGCCGGCGCCCTGCCTCGCGCGGCTCGCCCTGGTGATCCGCGAGGCGCTGAGTTCGCTGTCGGTCGACACGGCGATCTCGCTGCCGCTGCAATTCCGCGGTCAGGGCATCTGGGTCTCGCCGATCAGCGACCGGGCGCTGCTGACCGGGGCGAATTTCGTGCTGGCGGTGCAGGCCTCGACCGATACCGAGCGGCTGCGCTCGACCTTTCCGGCGCAGGCGAAGATCGGGCCGGCGGAGGCGATCCGCGACCTGGTCAACCTGCAGCTTCCGGGGATTCCGCTGCGGCCGATGCCGGTCGCACCGCGCGAGATCCCGTACCGCACGGACACGTTGTATTTCGAACTCGACCGCAGCGCCGACATGTGGCGCCAGATGGCGGCCTCGCCGGCCTTCATCATCCATGTGGGGCTGACGATCCCCGGCCTGACGCTCGAATTCTGGGCCATTCGGCGAACCTGACATGCCAGATCAAGCCGGCTCCCTGCCGCTGTTCGACAACCGGCCCGGTGCCGAGACCGATACCTCGCCGACCGCGCGCATGCCGGCGGACCTTGCCGGGCCGGCGCACGCGCAGCCGCTCGAGCCGCCGCCCGCGCCTGCCGGCTCCGGCCCGCTGGTGCGCACCGCCTGGCCGCTGCTGTCGCTGCTCGGGCGCATCAGCGCCGGCATCGGGGCCGCCGGCGCCGAGCCGTTGAAGGACCGCGCGACGGCGCTGGTGCATGGGTTCGAGCGCAGTGCGCTGGCCGAGGGCATCAACGCCCGCGACATCTCGGCGGCGCGCTATGTGCTGTGCACCGCGATCGACGAGGCGGTGCTGACCTCGCCGTGGGGCGCCTCGATCGGCTGGAACGATCCCAGCCTGCTCAGCGTGTTCCACAACGAGACGTGGGGCGGCGAGAAGGTGTTCACGCTGATCGACCGGGCGATGCAGGACCCGGCGCAGTACGGCGACCTGCTGGAACTCTGCCACTTCGTCATGCTGCTGGGCTTCCAGGGCAGGTTCCGGCTGGAGCGTGACGGCAGTGCGCGGGCGGACGCGCTGCGCCGGCGGCTCTACGAGTTGCTGCGGCCGCGCTTCGGCACACCGGCGGCCATCCCGGTGCCGCAGCCCGAGCCGGTGCGCGGCGGGCGGCAATTGGTCCAGTACGTGCCGGTCTGGGTGGTGGGCGCGGTGTGCCTGCTGTTCGCCTTCCTGCTGTTCGGCTGGTACGACTACCGGCTCAACACCCATTCGGCGCAGGTCGCGCGGCTGATCCATACGATCTCGTTCCCGGGCGGCGCGGCCACCTCCGCCATCACGCCCGCCTTCGCCGCACCGACCACCACCACGTCGGTCACCACGACGTCGGTCACCACCACCTCTCCCGCCACGCACGCCCCGGCCACGCACGCACTGCCCACGCGCGCGCCGGCCACGCATTCCACCACCACGCAAACCACCACCACCACCACGCCTGCGCCGGCCGGTGCGCCGCCCGCCGCCGCCGCCACCACCCGCGTCCGCTAGGCCCGCCATGCGCGCATTCATCGGCCACATCCTGTCGCGGCGGAACCTGCCGGTCATGATCGGCGTCATTGCGCTCTGCCTGGTGATCGCCGTGTTCGGCGGCCGGCTGGTGCTGTTCGGCGACAGTCCGTTCGCCGATTTCTGGCAGCGCGCGCTCGCCGTGCTCGCCATCATCGCCATCTGGCTCGGCATCGAAGGGCTGCTGTGGTGGCGCCAGCACCGCGCCGACATGGGCGTGCTGACCCACGCGCTGCGCCGGGAGGGTGGCGGCGAGGAGGCCGACGGCGTCGATGTCGCCGAGATGCGCGCCTATGTCCGCGACGTCATGGCCCGGCTGCGCCGCGACCATCCGGGCTATGGCCGGCAGTTCCTCATGAGCCTGCCCTGGTATCTGGTGATCGGCCCGGCCGGCGCGGGCAAGTCGGCGCTGATCGTGCATTCCGGGCTCAACATGCCGCTCGAGGAGGGGCTTGGCCGCAGCGGCATGCCGGCCCCGCCCACGGTGCTGTCATGGCGCTGGTGGTTCACCGATGCCGCCCTGTTCGTCGCCGGGCCGGCCGGGCTGGTGCAGGACCGCGGCCAGAATGCCGTGCTGCAGCGAAGCTGGCGCGACGTGCTGACGTTCCTGCGCCGCCGCCGTTCGCGCCGGCCGCTCGACGGCATCATCGTCGTGCTGCCGGCCGATGCGGTGCTGGGCGATGAGGCGCTGGAATATGCCGCGACCATCCGCCGCCGGCTGCAGGACGCGATGCGGCAGTTCGCCGCGCGGCTGCAGGTCTATGTGGTCATCAGCCAGTGCGACCGGCTGCTCGGGTTCACCGACTTCTTCGGCCGGCTGGATGCGGAGGCGCTGGCGCAGCCGCTCGGCGTCACGCTTCCGGTGCAGGGCGATACCGCGTCGCTGCGCGAACGGCTGCAGCGGCTGGTGGATTCCGTGGGCGAGCAACTGCCCTCGCGCACCGCGATCGAGCCGGACCCGACGGCGCGGGCGCGGATGGCGCTGCTGCCGGAGCAGCTTGCCGGCGTCACGGATGCGGCGTCGCGGTTCATCGCCGAACTGACCGCGGCGGGACGCACCGGGCGCACGCTGCTGCTGCGCGGCGTGTTCCTGACCAGCGCGGGCCAGCCGGGCGAGGATGTCCCCGAG
The DNA here is from genome assembly GCA_037201625.1 of Acetobacteraceae bacterium. GTDB lineage: Bacteria > Pseudomonadota > Alphaproteobacteria > Acetobacterales > Acetobacteraceae > JAMXLO01. The sequence goes on from JBBCGR010000001.1 coordinate 3,519, forward strand.
CCGATCGACGCCTGGGCCGGCCGGTTCGGCCAGCCCGCCGGCCTGGCCGCGGTGCCGCGCCGGCTGCTGCCGGCCGGCTCCGGGCCGTATTTCCTGAACGGCCTGTTCCAGCATTTCATCATCCCCGAGGCGGGGCTGGCCGGCGGCAGCCTGCGCGGCGCCGGCCGTGCCGCGCTGCTCAACGGCACCGGCTATGCCGTCTGCCTGCTGCTGCTGCTCTTGCTCGCCGGCTGGTGGTCGTACGACTACACCAGCCACACGTCCTCGCTGCAGGCGATGCGGACCAGCGTCGCCGCCGAGCGGGCCATGCTACCGACCGCGGTGCCGCAGAACGGGCTGGCCGCGGTGCTGCCGCTGCTCGACGAGGCGCAGCGGCTGTCGCAGTTCGAGCGTGTCGGCGACGGAGAGTTCTGGCTGGTGGACGTGACACCGCTCAGCATCAGCGCGGCGCACCAGGCGTCGATGCAGAACTACCGGTCGGCGTTGCAGACGCTGCTGCTGCCCGCGCTGCTGGACCGGCTGGAGGCGCAGTTGCGCCAGGCGGTCTCCAGCGGGGCCAATCGCCCGCAGGTGCGTTCGCTGCTGACCACCTACCTGATGTTCAGTGACCCGGGCCATTACCAGCGCGCGACGGTCGCCGCGTGGACCGGCGCGCTGGTGCAGGCGGACCTCGCCTTCGACCCGCAGAAGCGCATCGATGCCCAGGCGCATATCACGCGACTGCTCAACCTGATGCCGCTGCCGGTCAGCCTCGACCAGAGCCTGATCGCCAATGCGCGTGCTGAGTTGCGCGAACAGCCGGACGCCGATGCGATCTACGCGCGGCTCAAGAACATCGCGCTGAGTTCGGCCAATGCGCCGCCGGTGGACATCGAGAATGCGCTCGGCTCGGCGGGCTCGCAGCTTCTGATGCTGCGCAGCCAGGCGGGCCTGCCGGTGGTGGTGCCGGGTCTCTACACGCGCGACGGCTTCTACCAGATCTTCCTGACGCAGGCGCCGGCTTTGGCCACCGGGCTCGATGCCTCCGACTGGGTGATGGGGAGCAGCGGCGGCGGCGGGCAGCAGGGCGTGCAGGCAGTGCTGCAAGCCGTCACGCGGCTCTATGTGCAGGACTACATCAAGCAGTGGCAGTCGGTGATCAGCCAGATCTCGCTGCGCGCGCTGCCGGACCTGGCGAGCCTGTCGGGCGGGCTGCAGACCATGGCCGGGCCGGACTCGCCGCTGATCCAACTGGTGAACCTGATCAAGCGGCAGACCGACCTCGATCCGCCGCCGGCGCCGGCCTCGGGGCTGGTCGCCGAGGCGACCAAGGTGGCGGGCGCCGCGGCGGGGGCGGCAGCGGCATCGGCGGCGCAGCAGGCGGTGAGCCTGGCCGCGCCGCTGGCGGTGCCGACCGACGCCCAGAACTGGCCGGGCAACGCGATCCGCGTGCCGTTCGTGCCGCTGCAATCGATGCTGGATGCCAGGAGCGGCCAGACGCCGGCGCTGCGCATGCAGAACACGCTGGCGGCGGCGTACGGCGTGGTGGCGGGCGTGGCATCGGCGCAGGCGCCGGACGCGGCGGCGCAGCAGATCGCCGGCCAGGTGCTGTCGGCGCAGGGTGCCGATCCGCTGATTGCGGTGCGCGTGCAGGCCGCAACGCTGCCGAAACCGATCGATGGCATCTTCCGCCAGATCTATTCCAGCACCTGGGGTATTCTGCTGCAGATGACGGTCGACCGCATCCAGGCCACATGGGCACGCGACGTGGCTCCGGTGTGCGAGCAGGCGCTGGCGCGGCGGTTCCCGTTCGTCTCGGCCGGCGATCCGGGCGTGGGGCGCGACGTGACGGTGCGCGACTTCTCGAGCTTCTTCGGGCCCAACGGCACGATGGACAAGTTCACCACCACCAACCTGGCGATGTTCACCACGCCCGGCGCCGATGGCCGGCTGACGCTGGCGTCGCAGAACGGGCTGTCGTTGGGACTGGCCGGCGGCGCGATGGACCAGATCAACCGCGCGCGGCAGATCCGCAACCTGTTCTTCGGGCCGGACGGCAACCTGCTGGTGCGGTTCTCGCTGACGCCGAGCTATCTCGATCCGCGTGTGCTGTCGGCGACGGTGCTGGTCGATCAGACGAGCATGGTGTACCGGCACGAGCCGCCGCGCGCCACGATGTTCACCTGGCCGCCGACCGGGGACGGCGGTGCCTCGTTCTCGATCACCACGATCAACAAGGACACCTACCAGATCCAGAACGACGGCCTGTGGGCAGTGTACCAGTTGCTGCAGGGCGCGGCGCCGCTGAGCAACGGCAACCAGTCGACGCTGACCGTCACGTTCAAGCTGCAGGACTACCAGACCAACTACCTGCTGCGCACCGACAGCGTGAGCAACCCCTTCGTCAACCGCGACTTCATGGCGTTCCGCTGTGTCCCCAGGCTCTGACCGCTACCGGCTGGGCGCGGTGATCGGCGTCGGCGGGACGGCGGAGGTCCGCGAGGCCTGGCGGGTGGACGCGCCCGACGCGCTTCCGGTCGCGGTGAAGCTGGCGCGCCCGGAGCATGCCGGCCGCCGCGACGTGCGGGAGGATCTGCGGCGCGAGGCGGACCTGCTGGCGACCCTGGAGCATCCGGGGATCGTGCGCGCCCTGCCGCCAGCGGGCGACGACGACCTGGCGGCCGGCTACAACCTTGCGATGGAATTGCTGCCGGGCGGCAGCCTGCAGCGGCTGCTCGGTGCCCGCGTGGCGCTGTGCGACGCGGCCGGCCTGCTCGGCGATGTCGCCGATGCGCTGGGCTGGCTGCACCGCCGCGGCATCGTGCATGCCGATGTGAAGCCGGCGAACCTGCTGCGCGACGCCGGCGGCCGGGTGAAGCTGATCGACTTCGAGGCCGCCGCAACGCCGGACGCGCCGCGCCGCCGGCGGATCGTCACGGCCTACGCCGCACCCGACCTCGCGCTCGGCCTGGCGCCCGACCCGCGCGACGATGTCTTCAGCCTGGGCGTGGTGCTGTATCAGATGCTGGCGGCGCGGCATCCGTTCGCGGGCGATCCGGTGCCGGCGCTCGCCGCACCGGTGCGCCCGGCCGGGCTCGATGACGAGGCGTGGCGCTGGCTGCGCGCGGCGATGGCCCCGGCGCGCGCCGACCGCCCGCGCGATCCGGTGGAACTGGTGAGGCAGGCATGCCCCGCCTGAACGATCCGCGCATCGCCGCGGCGACCGCGCCCCTGCCGGCAGGCGCGCCGGCGCCGGCGGAATTCCGCGAGGACCCCGACTTCGAGGCGCTCGACGGCGAGATCCGCAAGCTGGAGCGCGAGGGGCCGACCGCGGTGCACTGGCCGGAGGTGATCCGGCTGGCTGAGGCGGCGCTGGCCACCAAGTCGAAGGACCTGACGGTCGCGGTGTGGCTGGCCGCGGCGCTGGCGCAGACCGAGGGGCTGGCCGGCCTCACGGTTGGCCTGGCGATCCTGCGCGACCTGGTGGAGCAGCAATGGGACACGCTGTTCCCGCCCAAGGCGCGCGTGCGCGCGCGGTCGGGCGTGCTGGAGTGGCTGGCGTCGCGCAGCGTGCGCGCGGTGCCGGCCGAACTGGCCGCCGGGCAGGCGGAGGCGGTGCTGGCGGCGTGGGAGGAGTTGCACGCGCTGGACGGGCTGCTGGCCGAGAAGATCCCGCCCGACGGCGTGTCGCTGACCGAGCTTGTGCGGCCGCTGCGGCGGCTGGCCGATGAGGCCCGCCAGCAGCAGGCGGCCGCCGCGCCGCCGCCTGCACCGCAGCCCGGGCCGGCGGGCGGACCAGGGGGCGGGCCGGCGGGCGCTGCCGCATCGGCTGCCGCGGCACCGGTGGCTGCGGCCGGGCCGGCCGCCGCGACGCCGGCGCCGGCCATCGCCGCGGCGGCGATCCCGCCGCCCGGCGCCGATCCCGAGAAGTCGCTGTCCAGCCTGCGCGACGTGGTGCGCGACACCGCGCTGGCGCTGCTGGAGGCGAACCTGGCGGAGCCGCGCGGCTACAGCCTGCTGCGCGCGGTGACCTGGCTCGGGATCACCGATCCGCCGCCGGCGACCGACGGGCGCACCGCGATCATGCCGCCGCCGGCGCAGCGGGAGGCTGAGTTCGCGGCCCTGCGCGGCGCCGGGAACCTGCCGGAGCTGGTTCTGGCGCTCGAGCGTTATTGTTCCGGATCAGGTATATTCTGGCTGGACGGGCACCGCCTGTCGGCGATGGCGCTGGCGGAACTGGGGCCTCGCCATGCCGGCTGCGTCGGCGCCATCGTGCAGGGCGTGGCCGCCCTGGTCGCCCGGCTGCCGTCGCTGCGCACGCTGGCGTTTTCCGACGGCAGGCCGTTCGCCGATCCCGGCACCAATGCGTGGATCGACACCGTGGTGCTGCCGCAGCCCACGAACGGCGCGGCGAACGGCGAGGCGGAGCCGTGGCGGCCGGCGCTGGCCGATGCCCGGACGAAATTGCTCGAAGGCAAAGCCGAGGCGGGACTGACGGATCTTGTTACGGGCGGCAATACCGCACCGAACGGACGGGCGCGTTTCTTCTGGGGCCTGGCACAGGCGCGTTTCTGCCTGGAGGCGGGATCGGCCCTGGTGGCGCTGCCGGTGCTGCAGCATCTCGACCGGCTGATCGAACGACATGGACTTGAGGAATGGGAACCGGCAGCAGTCACCGAGGGCGCGCGATTGCTTTATGACTGTCTGGCAACGCCTGAACTTGCTAAGCTGCTGTCGGAGACAGACCGTACGGTTGCCACGCAGGCAGCATTTGCACGTCTGGCGCGACTTGATCCGGTCCTCGCGACACAGGCAGCAAAGTCCGTGCATTGAGCAATGAAGGAGGTGAGCCGTGGCCACTGAATCGTCCATCGCGCCGAAGGAACGCGTCAATATTCGTTACAAACCCGCGACAGGCGACGCGCGGGAAGAGGTGGAGCTGCCGCACAAGCTGCTGGTCGTCGGCGACTTCACGATGCGCACGGACGAGACGCCGATCGGCGAACGCAAGCGCATCAACATCAACAAGGACAATTTCAGCGACGTGATGCGCAGCCAGCAACTGGCGCTGACCCTGAAGGTGGCGAACAAGCTGGCGGACGACCCCGACGCGGGCGAGATGGCGGTGACGCTGCCGCTTGCGACGCTGAAGGACTTCGAGCCCGAGCAGGTGGCGAACGCGGTGCCCGAGATCCGCAAGCTGCTGGAGCTGCGCACTGCGCTCACGTCGCTGAAGGGACCGATCGGCAACATGCCGAATTTCCGCCGGGCGATCGAACGCATCCTCGCGGACGAAGAGCTGCGCAAGAAGGTGATCGACGAAGTCAGCACGGCCTCGGCTGCTTAATCGCGCCAGCCGCCAGATAAGGAGCAAGCCCGTGTCCGAGACCGCAAGTCAGACCGCCGCCGCGCAGACCACCGAAGGCGAGCCGCTCTCGCTGCTCGACCAGGTCCTGTCGGAAACCAAGATGACGCCGCGTGACGATGGTTACGCCGAGGCCAAGCGCGGGATTGCCGCGTTCCTCACGGAGATCGTCAAGCCGGAGCGCGCCGGCGAGCGTGTGCAGTCCGCCGCGGTGGACCGCATGATCGCGGCGATCGACCAGACGGTCAGCGCGCAGGTCAACGAGATCATGCACAGCGAGGACTTCCAGAAGATGGAGTCCGCGTGGCGCAGCATGAAGTTCCTGATCGACCGGACCGATTTCCGGCAGAACATCAAGATCGAGATGCTGAACGCCTCGAAGCAGGACCTGCTGGACGATTTCGACGATTCGCCCGAGGTGGTGAAGTCGGGTCTCTACAAGCATGTCTACATCGATGAGTTCGGCCAGTTCGGCGGCCAGCCCTTCGCGGCGATGATCACCAACTACCAGTTCACGCCCGGCGCGCAGGACGTGAAGCTGATGCAGTACACCTCCGCGGTGGGAGCGATGTCCCATGCGCCGGTGATCGGCTCGGCGGCACCGGAGTTCTTCGGCGTCGACAAGTTCGAGGACCTGCCGAACCTGAAGGACCTCGAGGCGGTGTTCGAAGGTCCGAAATACGCCAAGTGGGAATCCTTCCGCACCAGCGAGGACAGCCGCTATTTCGGCCTGACGCTGCCGCGCTTCCTGCTGCGCCTGCCGTATGGCAGCGACACGGTGCCGGTGCAGGCGTTCAACTTCGAAGAGAAGACCGACGGCGCCACCGGCAACTACCTGTGGGGCAATGCGTCGTTCGCCTTCGCCACACGGCTGAACGACAGCTTCGCGCATTACCGCTGGGCGCCGAACATCATCGGCCCGCAGAGCGGCGGCGCGGTCGAGGACCTGCCGCTGCACCATTTCGAGGCGATGGGGCAGACGCAGACCAAGATCCCGACCGAGACCCTGATCTCCGACCGGCGCGAATACGAACTGGCCGAGCAGGGCTTCATCGCGCTGACCATGCGCAAGGGCAGCGACAACGCGGCGTTCTTCTCGGCCAACTCGGCGCAGAAGCCGAAGTTCTTCGGCAACAACCCCGAGGGCAAGGCGGCCGAGCTGAACTACAAGCTTGGCACGCAGCTTCCCTACATGTTCGTCATCAACCGGCTGGCGCACTACATCAAGGTGCTGCAGCGCGAGAACATCGGTAGCTGGAAGACCGCGGTGGAGCTGCAGACGGAACTGGGCAACTGGATCCGCCAGTACGTCTCCGACCAGGACAACCCGCCGGCCGAAGTGCGCAGCCGCCGGCCGCTGCGCAAGGCCTCGATCGAGGTGTCCGACGTGGAAGGCGAGCCCGGCTGGTACAAGGTGTCGATGCTGATCCAGCCGCACTTCAAGTACATGGGCGCCGACTTCACGCTGTCGCTCACCGGCAAGCTCGACAAGTCCTGATGCAGTCCGGCTGACGGTCACAGCCGGAGGACCACGATGCTGACGCAGGAGGCAGACAGCATCGACGCGGCGGTCAACCTGTTCGACCTGGTGGCCGCCATCGCGTCGGAGCGGGACCAGAACCAGGTGGCGGCCAAGTGCCTGACCGCCGCCTGCCGCATCGCCAACGCCGAAGCCGGCGTGCTGTACGCGCTCGACAGCACCAGTTCCCGCCTGGTGCCTGTCGCCAGCCAGCCGAAAGGGCTCAGCCACCCGATCGAACAGGCGCTGCCGCTGTATCCGGGCGGCCATCCCGACATGGCCGATCCGCGCACCTGGACCGCGTTCACCGGACGCCCGGTGCTGATGGAGAATCTCGGCCGCGTCGCCGGCTTCGAGCTTGGTGCCATCCATCGTCGCGACCATCTCGCGCGGCGGCGCTCGGTGTCGCTGCTCGCCTGCCCGCTGCGCAGCAATGACGATGTGACGGTCGGCGTGCTGGAACTGCTGAACATCCGCACGCATGACGGCAGGCCGGCGGACCAGGCCGTGCTGGAGCGGCTGGTGCCGCTGCTGCGCGCGTTCGCCTACCAGGCGGCGATCATCATCTCGAACCTGGCACTGCTGGAGCGCAACCGGACGCTGGTCGCCGAACTGAACGCCAGCAACCGCAGGCTCGAGAGCGAGAACCAGCGGCTGCGCCAGCAGACGGTCAGCGTGGCCTCCCATGCCAAGGGCCTGATCGCGCGCAGCCCGGCGATGCAATCGGTGCTTGAACTGGTCGGCAAGGTTGCCGACAGCAGCGTGACGGTGCTGGTGCTGGGCGAGACCGGCACCGGCAAGGAGGTGATCGCCCGCCTGCTGCACGCCACCAGCGCGCGGCGCGATGCGCCGTTCGTCGCGCAGAACTGCGCCGCCCTGCCGGCCGACCTGCTGGAGAGCGAATTGTTCGGCCACCGGAAGGGTGCGTTCACCGGCGCGGTCACCGACAAGAAGGGACTGTTCGCGGCGGCCGATGGCGGGGTGCTGTTCCTCGACGAGATCGGCGAGATGCCGCTGCCGCTGCAGAGCAAGCTGTTGCGCGTACTGCAGGACGGCGAGATCCGTCCGCTCGGCGCGACCGAAGGACAGCGCTACAACGTTCGGGTCATCGCCGCGACCAACGTCGACCTGCGCAGCCAGGTCAGCGAGGGCCACTTCCGCGAGGACCTGTTCTACCGCATCTCGGTGTTCCCGATCGTGCTGCCGCCGCTGCGCGCGCGGCCGGACGACATCAAGGCGCTGGCTGAGTATTTCCTCGCGCAGTTCTCCCAGATGCACGGCAAGGCGGTGGACGGCCTGGCGCCCGCGGCGCTCGCGGCGCTCACGCAGTACAGCTTCCCGGGCAATGTGCGCGAACTGAAGAACGTGCTGGAGCGGGCGGTCATCCTGGTGCCGCCGGGCGCGCCGATCGGGCTCGGGGAACTGCCGCCCGAACTCGTGCCGTGCCGGGATGCGCCGGCGCCGGCCCTGGCGGACGCCAGCGGCGTGCTGCGCAACGACGTGCAGCGCTATGAGGCGCGGGCGATTGCGCAGGTGCTGGAGAGCACCGGCGGCAACCGCACGCGTGCGGCGCATGTGCTGGGCCTGTCGCGCCGCACGCTGCAGGAGAAGATCTCGCGCTATGGCCTGGCGGCGCGGTCCGCGTCGGAGAAGGCGTAGAGCGCGATCCGCGCAGGTGGATCAGCCGGAGCGGTGGCCCATGCTTTCGCGACGGGTCCCGGCAAGCGCGACCTGTCGCGGCCACCATCGGATTGGCCTGGCCATGCCCGCCACGGCTTTCGTTGCTGCGGGCGGCGGAGACGTGGGTGGCCGGCCTGCTCCGGCCATGACGTTGGGGGGGGACGGTCACGTCGAACTCGCGGGCGGCGCGCCGTCGTAGAATTTCATCGTGATGCCCGAGGTCGTGGTGATGACGTTGGCGTAGCGGTTGCCGCGCGTCACCACGCTCTTCTGCCCGGCGTCGTACAGCGGCCCGACGATGACCGGCCAGTCCGGGTTGCCCTTCACGAACGCGACCATCACCTGCGTGCCGGGCCGCAGCGGGAAGTGGAAGCCCTCCGCGGCGCCGCCATACGGCGTGATCAGGCGGATGCGGTTGGACGATTTGCCGGGCGGGCGCGTGGTGCGGTCGAACGGCAGGATGATCCGGTAGCTCCCGAGTTCGTCGACGTCGGAGCGCGCCTGGTCCACGCCGTCCACCACGGCGCGCAGGATGCCGTCGATGCGCGGCAAGGGCGTGCGCCGCTGGGGCCGGTACGGCACGCTCAACGGGATCGCGGTGAAGCTGTTGCCGTAGCCGATGCCCTGCGGCGCCTGCTCCGGCAGGAACTCGATGCCGGCCGCGGATTCCCACACATGATGGCTCACCGAGGTCACCACATAGCGGGTGTTCAGGCTGGCGATATCATGGTCGCGCAGGGTGAAGACATAGCCCGCCTGCAACGCCATGCAGTCGCTGCGCCCGCGCAGCACGCTGCCGTCGACCGCCAGCGCCTCGACACGTACGCGGGCGAGGTCCTTGCCCCAGGCCGCGTCGCTGTAGCCATCCTCCTCCTCCCACTCATGCAGGCCGACGCCGTTCGGCTGCGGATCGGACTGCACCAGCAGCAGGAGGTTGGGGCTCTCCCAGTCGCGCGTGTTGAGTTGCGCCTGCTGCGTGATCAGCCGCGCCGCGGCCTCCACCGAGCGCACCGCCGGGCCGCGATCGGCGACGCCCACCCTGGGACGATAGGACAGCGTGCCGGCCTCGGTGCTGCCGCCCACGAAGGGAAAGCAGACATTCGCATCGCCGAACGAAACCTTGTCGGTGCCGCCGCTGGTCTGGAAGAAGTAGAAGACGCCGGCATATTCCGCGCGCCGCTGCAGGAACGCGAGGTCGGTCTCGGCGTACTGGATCGCCATGTCGGTGCGGGGATAGGTCGTAGTCTGGAGGTTCACCGTGACATCGGCGCTGGCGATGCTGACGCCCTGGGCGCCGGCGATGACCTGCTGCAGCAGATCGCCCACCGCGGCCGGCTGTTCAGTGCAGAACACGCGGCTGCGGCGGGTGAACTCCAGCAGCCGCAGCCGCGGCACCAGGACCAGCCGGTACCAGTAGCGGTCCGCCGGCAGCGATCCCATCAGCGCCATTTCGGTGACGATGCCCGGGATCGGACGGCGCTGCTCGCCCTCGCTGATGGTAACGGTAGCGGAATGCTGTAGCGCATCGGTCAGCGGCAGCACCGCATCGCTCAGCACGTCGAGCGTGAGTTCGTAGCACTCGGAGATGGCCTCGCGCAGGGTGGCCCTGACGGGCGTCAGTCCTGCGGCCCAGCTCGTGTCGAGATCGAGGGTGATCATGTGGAGTCCTCAGATCATGTCGGTCGGACAACGGTACGGACCATCGCCGCCGGCCAGCCAGCTTGTCCAGCCAAGTTGTCCGTCACCCAGCACCAGGCCGCCGGCCTCTGCGGGATCGAGTACCACGTCCACGTAGCAGGCGATCGGCTGGCGCGAGGCCATGTGCAGCACGGTGCGCAGTTCACCCCGCTTCTCGCCGTCGGGCAGGAAACTTGCGAACGCCGCGCGCGGCATCGGTCCGAGCACCAGCGTCACGGCGCCGGCGACATCGGGCACGCTCTCGCCGATCACCGTGCCGACGCCGAGCACCGCCTGCGGGGGCGCCGAGCGCGAAGCGCTGATCGGGCGGGATCGGCACGGTGCGCTCGACCCACTCCTCCACGGCGACGGGCACCTCGAAATAGCCGGACAGGACCCGTTCCAGGGTCTCGCGCGACCGTGCGGAATGCGCGAGCAGGCCACAGAACGGCAGCAGCCGCGGCCAGTCCAGCGTTGCGGCCACGGCGGTCCCGCCGAACTGTCCGGCCAGCGCCATCAGCGCGCGGGGCGCGGCGCGTTCCAGGCCGCGATCGAATTGCTGGTGGATCCGGTAATGCCGGCTTGCGCGATAGGCCAGGGCGATCAGCGGATGGTCGAACAGGTCCAGGAAGTCACGCAGGTTCTGCGCGCCATCGGCATCCTGCACGATGCCCTCGGTCCATGCGGCGGGCAGCGGCGATGACGGGCCGTACAGGCCGAGGAACGTGACCTCCATCTCGACCGGCCAGGTGCCCGTATTGCCGACCGGCCGCGCGGTGATGGCAGCGACATCGGCCGGCGGAAAGCCCAGCATGGCGGCCGCACGGAACAAGATCGCCTCGTTCTCGACCGGACCGACGACACCGATCGGGGTCTCGTTGTCGCACGCCTGCTGCACCGCCTGGATCGCGTTGGCGAAGGTCAGCTTGCCGGCCTGCCCGCCGAGCCGGGCGATCTGTTCGGGGTTCACAGCCTGTTCGGGGTTCACAGCGGCGAGCCCCCGCCGGTGCGCACCGGCCAGGCGAACCGCACCCGGCTCTCCATGCCCTGAAGCACCAGGCGATAGCAGGCGTTGAGGCCCACATAGACGCCGATATAGGCATCGAACGCCGCGCCGAACAGAAAGGCGCCCTCCGCGCCGCCGAAGCCGCTCTCCTTGAACGTCAGCGTGATCTCCCAGCCGCGCACCGGGATCGCGCGCACCAGCCGTTCCATCGGCTGCAGGTCGAGGGCCAGCAGCCCGGACAGCATGAGATCCAGCCGGCGCCGCTGCTGCTCGTTGCGGATGGCGTGGAAGTCGTAGGCGGCGATCAGCGCGCGCAAGGATTCGACATCGGCGAGCGGTGCGAGCCCGCGCGCCAGGCCGGCGACCAGCCGCCACAGCGTGTCGCCCTTCAGCGGCGGCGACGCTTCCGGCGTGACCGGGGTGATATTGCGGAACGTCATCGAGGCCGGACTGCCGACGGCGACCTGGTCCACGCCGCCGACCGGCACAAGCTGCGCCACCTCGCCATCGGTGCAGACCAGCGTGGCGGAGATCGTATCGACATTGGGCAGGATGGGCAGGTCGCCGCCGTCGACGAAGCTGAGCCAGAGTTCGCCGCCGTCGCCCAGCACCGCCGGCCGCATGCGGGCCCGATAGAACGCGCCGGGCTGCCCCGGACGCATATGACGGAACGATTCGAACGCCGGCAGCGGGAGCGTCTCGGCGCTGCCCTGCAACGCGCCGCTCATGCGCTCGATCGAGTAGATCCGTGCATAGCGGCTGGCCGGCGCGGCGGGCACCAGGCGGTATTCCATGCGTCCCGGATCGAGCGTCAGGGGATCGGCCCGCGCCTCGAACAGGTTGATCGCCGGGACGCAGTTGAGCCGCAGGTTCTCGGCCGAGATGCGGTTGGGCAGGTCGGGGATGCGGGGGAAGCGGAAGCTTACGGTCAGCGTGTCGCCCTGGCGCAGCGCCTCGGGCAGCGGCGCCAGTTCCACGAACAGGAACTTCTCAGGGAAGGTCAGGTATTCCTGCAGAATCCGAAAGCCGGGAAAGCCGTTCTGCGGCCAGGGCAGTGCCGCCTCCTGCGGCGCGAAACCGGCATGGCACAGGGCGTCGGGCGGCAGCAGCACCTTGGCATCGCCGGCGGCGAGTTCGATGGCGTCCACTTCGGCGAGCAGCGCACGCAGCAGGCGGGCGCCGAGCCTGGCGTCGCGGTCGCCGTGCAGGAAGAAGCGCAGCCGGCGTTCGCCGATCGCCGCCAGCGTGGCGCCCGGTGCCATGCGCACCACCACGGTCAGGACGGCCGCGCTGGCGCCGGTCTCCAGTTGCGCCTGGACGACCCTGGCGGGCAGCACATCGAGTTCCCAGCAGGTGCGAAACTGACAGGTGACGCCCCTCGACCGGCCGGCTGGCGACGGCGGACTGGCGCGGCACCGTCACCGCGGCGGTGGCGTCGGACAGGAACTCGAGCGTCGTCAGCGCCGGCACCGGACGCAGGTAGTGCGGCCAGATCAGTGCCAGCAATCCGTGCGACAGTTCGGGCAGTTCCTGGTCCAGCCGTTCGCGCAGCCGCCCGGTCAGGAAGGCGAAGCCCTCCAGCAGGCGCTCGACGTCGGGATCGGTCTCCTGGCGCGACAGCATCCCGGCGATCGCCGGATTGGCACGGCCGAACGCCTCGCCGAGTTCGCGCAGGTAGGACAGTTCGTCTTCGTAATATCCGCGGAAGCTCATGAGACGAGCCGGATCAGGCCGTTTTCACCCACCTCGGTCTCCATCACCACGCGCTGCGTCCGGTCCGGCAGCACGAGCGTCGCGATCACCGAGAACACCAGCTTGAGCGGCTCCTCCGGCATCGGCACGTGGCGCACCGTGACGTCGCGCAGCCGCGGCTCGAACTCGACGATCTGCCGCCGGATCTCGTTGCGCAGCACCAACAGCGCATCGGGGAACTGGTGGGCGATGTCGTTGAAGTCGCTCATGCCGTAGTCGGCGCGGGTCGGCACGCTGCCCTGGCGGACATTGAACAGTTCCTGCAGATGATCGAGCACGTCCTCCAGCAGGGCCGATGGCTCGATGACGAGTTTGCCCTTGGCCTCTCCCAGCATGACGCGTCGCCGCAATCGCTTGTCGAACATTGCTCCGTACCCGGGATGACGCGCGGGCGGACGTTGTCCCGGCGTGGCATGCATGGTCAAGAGTGCGGGGAACTGCGCGCACCTGTGCGGATTTCCGCACACCTTTGCGTGATGCTCCCGCGGTAAGTCATTGATTTCGTGTCCTCAACGGCGTGGCACGCGGCTTGCTGCTAGGGGTGTCGCAACGCCAGGCGGGCACAGCGCTCGCAGCAGCAGGAGGATCGAATGTCACAGCCACTGTATCTCGACGTCACCGGCGCCACCCAGGGCAACATCAGCCAGAAGGCGTTCACCGCGGACAGCGTCGGCAACATCTACCAGGAAGGTCATGAGGATGAGATCTTCTGCCAGTCGCTGAGCTACCATGTCACCCTGCCGCGCGATCCGCAGAGCGGCCAGGTGACCGGCCAGCGGATGCACATGCCGGCGACGCTGCTGAAGTATGTCGACAAGTCCTCGCCGCTGCTGCTGACCTCGATCACCTCGGGCGAGGTGCTGCAGATCACGGCGAATTACTACCGCACCTCGACCGCCGGCAAGCAGGAGAAGTTCTACACGGTGACGTTCACCGACGTGATCCTGGTGGAGCTTCGCCCGTACACGCCGGACGCGCTGGACCCGACCAACGCCGCGTACCGCGACATGGAGGAGATCAAGTTCACCTACCGCGCCATCCAGGTGACGCATGTCGTCGCCGGCACGTCGGGCAGTGACGACTGGCGCCAGCCGAAGTCGTAAGCTACGCCTGCAAGAACGGCCGCGTCGTTCCCGGCGCGGCCGTTTTCCTGTCTTCCGAGGGGAGGCTACGATGCCGGAACTTCTCACCACGGGCTGCATGCTGACCTGCACGTTCGGCGACATCCCATCGGCGTTCATCGCACTGGAACTGCCGGGCAAGCCGGTGATCGACGAGGCGTTCGCCACGGCGACGATCATGGAGATCGTGCCGATCGACAACGTGCTGCCGTTCGGCATGTGCATGAGCCTGGCCAATCCCGAGGTCGCGGCTGCCACCACCGCCGCGCTCGGGGTGCTGACCCCGATGCCGTGCATCCCGGTGATCCTCGATCCGTGGGAGCCGCCGAGCGAGAACATGCTGTTCGACGACCTGCCGCTCGCCACCGTGGAGAGCAAGTGCCTGTGCACCTGGGGCGGCGAGATCGCGGTCGACGTGCCGGCCGAATTCACCGTGACGAACGAACCGTAGCGGCCGGCAGGAGCATCACCATGTCCGGCGATACCGAGGCGCTGCCCCCCTCCGACCACGACATCATCCAGGGCGACGGCGCGGCCTTCATCGTCGGTGTGCCGGATACGGCGCAGACGCAGTTCGTCTCCTACCTGAGGCTGGGCCACGCGAGCACCGACGAGACCGACCTGCAGGAGGACCCGGCCGCCACCGGCACCAGTCCGACGCTGATCAGCAATGCCGGCACCGCCTCGCCGTTCGCCAACGGTGCGCTCGACTACACCACCGGGACCATGCAGCTCGTGGCGCCCTATGGCTATGTCCGCGTGGGCACGGCGTCGGCCTATGAGGCGTGGCTGCCCGCGATCCCGTCCACCGCGCCCGACACGCCCACGGCATTCGCACCGGCCAATGCGGGCCCGTCCTATCCCGAGGGCGTCCTGCTGTACAGCAACAGCGCCATCAACCTGGCGGCGCCCGCGATCAGCCAGACCACGTCCGAATACAGCAGGTTCTCCGGCGACTCGCTGTCGGTGGTGCACGACGGCAAGGTCGCCGTCTCCAGCACCTATACCACGCCGGCGTTTCCCTTCACCTCGACCTACCAGATCCTGAACGAGATGAACGTCACGGTCGGCGCCGTCTCCAACATGATCACCGGCAACAACCTGACCTACTGGCAGGGCAATGATGCCTCGACCGGCGTCGGCTCGCTGCTGTGGTCGAATTTCGGCACCACGCAGAACGTGTTCGGCGGCCAGATCGTCAACATCATCAACAGCTCGATCGACGTGCAGGGCCTGGGCGAGTCGAAGCTGCAGGAGGCCTACGGGCTCGACGTCACGACCTCGATCGACCTGCTGGTGTCGCCGGTGGTGGTCAGCAGCCAGGCGTCCACCGCCCTGCTCGCCAGCCAGTTCCGCGCCAATCTCGTGGTGGTCGCATCGATCGTGGAGGCCGCGGGCGTCCTGCTGACCACGATGCAGACCGGCATCACATCGGACGTGGTGAAGAACAGCAAGGCGATGCGCGACCTGATGATCGCGCAATATGCCGAGCTGTCGACCGTGACCGCGGTCGTCGTGGTGATGCAGGCGCTGGCGGTGCTCGCCGGCCTCAAGTCGCAGGTCGCGGCCGAGGCCGCCAAGGCGGGGGCGACGGCGAAGATCAGCATGATCGATGGCCAGCTCACGCTGTCCGCTGGCGGCACGGCGCTGATCCTCAGCCCGCTCGGCATGCGCGTGAACACCGCGGGCGCGATCGAGCTTGCCAGCACCACGGTCGATACCAACGCGCCGGCCATCGGTTTCAGCGCGGGCCTCTGATCGCGCGATGGTACAGATCTTCAACGAAACGACGCTGCCGTTCACCGTCATCGCGAGCCGTGTCGCGCCGCCCGCCTGGTCGGCCCACGTTCATCGCCAAGGCCACCTGCAGCCTCACGCCGCAGGCGCCCTGCACGCTCGCCACCAGGCAGCGCGCCTTCTCACGCGATGTGCCGCACATGGATGCGATCGGCCGCAGCCTCGCCTGGTCCAACGACCTCGTGCCATTCAAGCCCAACACCGACTTCCTGATCCTCGGCAGCTTCCATCAGCCCGGCGGCGTGGCCGCACCGGAAGGGCCGCGCCTCCTTCGCCTTCGGACCGTTGCACAAGGAGCTGGCATTCTAACGGTCCGCGTCACGCCTGGCAGGAGCCTGACGGGACCTGGGAATTGAGCCGTCCGGAGCCTGTCGCCAGCGTGCCGCTGCGCTGGGAGTACAAGCTTCGGTGGCCTGCGCGACCCGCGCAATCCGTTCGGCAAGGGCATCGACGGCGAGACCGATCCGCACGGGCGGACGGTCATTCCGCTGCCGCTGATCGAGGACCCGCATCATCCGATCCTGACGCTGAGCGAACCGGCCGCCGCCCGCGAACTTCGCCCCGGTGCCGGGCTTCTTCCAGGCACGCCGCGCCAAGCTCGGCACGCGCGACCGGAAATGGTCGCTGTTCGCGCGCCCGCTGCTGCCGGACGACTACGACCCGAGCCACCACAACGCGGCGCCCGAGGGGCAGCAGGCCGGCAATTATCCCGCGCGGCGACGAGATGCTGGTGCTGCACAACCTGCACCCCCGGATGCCGGAACTGGTGACGCAGCTTCCCGGCCTGCGCGTGGATGTCGGGCTGCTGCGGCAGACGGCGATGGGGCTGGTTCCCGAGGCCGTGGCGATGCACCTCGACACCGTCACCGTGCTGCCCGACGAAGACGAACTCGTGCTGGTGTGGCGCGGCGTGGCGCCGGTGAGGGCGAAGGCGTTCGACGAAGAGCTGGTCTGGGTCGAATGCGAGATCGTGCCGCTGGACGCGCCGCGCCACCCTGGCCTGCACGACGGATGCTCGCCCGCTACCTGGGCGAGACGGCGAAGGACGCGGCCAGGCGCAAGGCGCACGTGTCGGAGGTGCTGGCGGACATGCGCAAGATGCTGGCGAAGGCCAAACCTGCCGCCGGAGGTCATGAAGGTGGTGGAGACCGAGGACGATCCGGACGTGCTGACCAGTGTGCTCAACGACTATCTCGCGACGATGATGGCGACGCTGAAGGCCAAGTACCCGGAGGCCGCCGCCGCTGCCGGCATTCCGCCGCTGCAATGACGGGGATGATCTGCCGGCCCAGCGCGGCTATGATCCTTGCCGTTGGGTCATGGGGGATCGGTGAGCGGCGCGACGACATTGGCCGGCTGGTGTGTGCCGCGCTGCTGGGGCGCGTCCTTGTGCGCCCAGGCGCGGGCCGGCGCACCGCCGCCGGCAGGGCCGCTGTCGGCGCTGGAGACGCGGGCCGCCGCGGGTGACTCCGGGGCCGCCGCCGAACTGGCCGCGCGGCTGGAACTCGGTCTCGGCGTCGCGCCCGACCCGGCGCGCGCGATGGCGCTGTTCTGCCGCGCCGCGGCGCTCGGCAGCCGGCCGGCGACGCTGCACCTGGCGGCCTGGCTGCTGACCGATGATGGTCCCAACTACGATCCTTCGCTGGCGGCGGGCTGGCTGCGGCGGCTGCAGCGCGCCGAGCGCGGCCTGCCGCCGGAGCCGCGCGCCCAGCCGCCGCGCTGCCCCACCGACGCCGCGACGGGGCTGCCTTCGGCCGCGCTGTCGATCGGCACGCTGATCGAGAACCTCGCGCCGCTGCAGGGCGTCGATCCGGCACTGGTGAAGGCGATCGTTGCGGTCGAGTCGAGCTTCCGCAGCACCGCGGTCTCGTCCGCCGGCGCGCCGGCCTGATGCAGCTCATGCCGGCCACCGCGCGCAGCCTGGGCGTGGCGGACCGGTTCGACATCGAGCAGAATCTGCGCGGCGGCATCGCCTTCATCGCGCATCTGCTGGATCTCTACCGCGGCAATCTCGGCCTGGCGCTCGCGGCCTACAACGCGGGCCCGGCCGCGGTCGATGCCTGTGCCTGCGTGCCGAACAACGGCGAGACCGTCGAATACGTCAACCGCGTGCGCAGCCTGTATGATTCGGTGATGCATCGTCCCCGCATGGGAACCGCGGGCTGAGCGTTTGGTGCCGGCTTGCGCAGCGCCTAACCTTGCGCCCGAGTGACCGGAGGCGAACACATGCGGTTCGGATTGTTCGGCAGCGCGGCCGCCCGCCGCGGCAGCGGCGAGTTCGATAGCGCGGAAGGATTTCGCGACTTCATCGAGTACAACGTCGAAGCCGAGGAACTCGGGTTCCACAGCAGCTTCGTGGTGGAGCACCATTTCACCGGCTTCGGCCAGGTCTCGGCCACGCTCAACCTGCTCACCTGGCTCGGTGCGCGCACACGCCGGTTGCGTCTCGGCACCGCGGTGATCGTGCTGCCCTGGCACAATCCGGTGCTGCTGGCGGAACAGGCCGCCACGCTGGACCTGCTGTCGGGCGGGCGGCTCGATTATCGGCATCGGCAAAGGCTACCGCTACAACGAATTTGCCGGCTTCGACATGTCGATGGCCGAGGCCGATGCGCGCTTCGAGGAATCGATCGAGTTGCTGCTGAAGGCGTGGACCTCCGAGGCACGCTTCTCCCACCACGGCCGCCACTGGCGATTCAACGACATCGTGGTGGAGCCGCCGCCGGCGCAGCGGCCACACCCGCCGGTCTGGATGGGCGCCGGCAGCGAGCGTTCGATCCGCAACGTGGCAGAGCGCGGCTTCAACCTCCTGCTCGGCCAGTACGCCGCGCCGGCGGACGTGGCGCAGAGCATCGCCTGGTACAAGGCCGCGGTGGAGGCGCAGGGACGCCGCTTCGACCCGATGCAGGTCGGCGTCACGCGGGCGTTCTTCGTCACCGACGATGCGGCCGAGCGCGACGCGGCGCTGGAGCGCCGGCTGCACAACCGGCTGCGCCAGTTGCAGCTTGCGACGCAGCCCGACGGCACGGTGCTGGGCGGCCCCGACCGCGCGACCGGCGATCCCGAGACGGTCAACCTCAACAGCGCGATCTACGGCACGCCCGGGGAGATCGCCCGGCAAGCTGGAGACGCTGCGCCAGGCGGGCGTCGGCTACGCGCTGATGAACGGCGGCGGCTCCGGCGGCGGCGAACGCGGCCGGCAGAGCATGCGCCGCTTCGCCCTCGAGGTCATGCCGCTGTTCGCCGATCGCGAGGCGCGCGCGGCGGAGTAGCGCGCAAGGGCACAACCATCAGGGATGTCCCCCATCAGGGATGTCTCCCATCAGGGGGCGAACCGCGTAAAGACGAAGTCATGGCCTTTGACCAATGCCTCATGGCAGGCGAAGCAGGTCCGGTGCTGTGCCGCATCGACCGGCCTGCCGCCGATGAACCGGCCGAAGCCCCAGCCGCCGGTCGCCGCGTATCTGGCGGAATCCTTGACCATGACCTGCACCGTGGTCGCCGCGCCGGGCACCGACGCCGGCGCGAACTCGGTCGACGGCACATGCCGCCACGCCAGCTTGACCAGGATCGTCCCGTCGGGAAACGGCAGCGCACCGTCCTGGTAGGCCTTGATCGCCACCGCGTTGCCGAGCACGGCGCGAAGCTCGTTCAAGGGCTCGGCCTCCTGCGCCGGCGCCACCAGGTGCCAGCCGCGATAGCCCGCCGGGATCGTCACGCCGAACACCGGCGACGCGTCCCCGACGGCGCCATCGCCGTCGCCGCGCGCACTCACGCCCGGCAGCAGCGACAGCAGGGCGGCGGCCCCCAGCGCGACGGCAAGCCGTTGCCCCATCAAAGCCCCGCCACCTCCAGCACCGCCGCAGCAAACGCCTCGGGCGCCTCCTGCGGCAGGTCGTGACCGACGCCGCCGGTGATGAGCCGGTGGGCATAGCGGCCGGAGAACCTGGCACGGTACGACGCCGGGTCCGGATGCGGCGCACCGTTGGCATCACCCTCCATGGTGATGGTCGGCACCGTAATGACCGGCGCCTCCGCAAGCCGCCTCTCCACCTCATCGTACCGCGACTCGCCCTCGGCCAGACCCAGGCGCCAGCGGTAGTTGTGCACCACGATCGCGACATGGTCCGGATTGTCGAACGCCACCGCCGTCCGATCGAACGTGGCATCGTCGAAGTCCCACTTCGGTGACGCGATCTGCCCAGATCAGCTTGGCGAAATCGTGCCGGTAGCGCTCATAACCCGCGCGGCCGCGCTCGGTGGCGAAATAATACTGATACCACCACTGCAGCTCGGCCTTCGGCGGCAGCGGCACCTTGCCGGCAAGCGGGTTGCCGATCAGATAGCCGCTCACCGACACCATCGCCGTGCAGCGCTGCGGCCACAGCGCGGCGAGCACGTTGGCGGTGCGCGCGCCCCAGTCGAAGCCGGCGGACGATGGCGCGATCGATGCGCAATGCGTCCATGAGGTCGATCATGTCGACGGCGATCGCCGCCTGCTGGCCGTTGCGGATGGTGGCGTCCGAGAGGAACCGCGTCGCGCCGTAGCCACGCAGATACGGCGCGATCACCCGGTGGCCCGCCGCCGCCAGCTTGGGGCGACGTCGATGAAGCTGTGGATGTCATACGGCCAGCCGTGCAGCAGCAGCACCGGCGGCCCGCTGGCAGGCCCCATCTCGACATAGGCGACGTTCAGCAGGCCGGCGTCGATCTGCCGGAGCGGGCCGAACGCGGCGCCGCCCGCGGCCAGGGACTGCGCCCGTGCGGCACCGGTGATGGCGAGGCCGGCGGCCGCGGCGGCCAGCGCGGCCGAACCCAGGAGGCGGCGGCGCTGGCGGTTGATCCGTTCGTGCATTCATCCCTCCCGTGCGTGGCGCAGCGGCCGGAACGCGGCGCGAAGCTCGGCACTGAACAATTCCGGCTGCTCCCACGCCGCGAAATGGCCGCCCTTGTCGACCTCGTTCCAGTAGATCAGCTTGCGGTAGCTGCGCTCGGCCCAACTGCGCGGCGCGCGGTAGATCTCGCCGGGGAACACCGTGACCGCGGCGGGGATCGTGATATCGACCGCGTTGAAGTTGTTCGCGTTGTTCTCCCAGTAGAGCCGGGCGGAGGAGATCGCCGTGTTGGTGAGCCAGTAGAGCGTGATGTCGTCGAGCATCTCGTCCTGCGTCAGCACGCGCTCCGGCTCGCCACCGCTATAGGTCCATTGCGTGAACTTGTCGTACATCCACGCGGCCAGCCCTGCTGGCGAATCCGACAGCCCGTAGCCCACCGTCTGCGGCCGCGTCACCATCATCGCCGAATAGCCGGTGTTCTTCCGATAGAAGATGTCGAGCTGTTCGAACGCGGCCTTCTCCTGCGCGGACAATCCGGCCGGTGCCGGGCTGCCGTCCTGCAGCGCCCTGGCGACATCGGGCGGCACCGTCGCGGGCATGTTGACGTGGATGCCCAGGAGCCCCTCGGGCGCCTGGCGCGCCATCACGTCGGAGACGACCGAGCCCCAGTCACCGCCCTGCGACACGTAGCGGCGGTATCCGAGGCGCCCCATCAACTCGGCCCAGGCGCGCGCGATGCGGTCCGGTCCCCAGCCGGTCCCCTGCGGCCTGGCCGAGAAGCCGTAGCCGGGCATCGAGGCACGACGAGATGGAAGGCATCCTCCGCCCTGCCGCCATGCGCGGTGGGATCCGTGAGCGGGCCCACGACCTTCAGCAGTTCCAGCACCGAGCCCGGCCAGCCATGCGTGATGATCAGCGGCAGCGCATCGGCATGGCGCGAGCGGACATGCATGAACTGAATGTCGAGCCCGTCGATCCCGGTGACGAACTGCGGCAGGGCGTTCAGCCTCGCCTCGACCTTGCGCCAGTCGTAGCCGGTGCCCCCAGTAGCGCACGAGACCCTGCAGCTTCGCCAGAGGCACGCCCTGCGACTGGTCCGCCACCGTCTCCTTGTCGGGCCAGCGCGTCGCGATCACGCGGCGGCGGAGGTCCACCAGGTCGGCCTCCGGGACATCGATGCGGAACGGCCGGATGGCGGCATCCCCGGCCGCAGCCGCGCGCTTCGCGGCAGGCAGGGCGACGACAGAGGCGGCGGCCGCCGCGGTCAGCAGGCCGCGCCTCGTGGGGCCTGCTGATGGTGCGGACCCTGGCGATGGCGTGGCACCTGGCGATGCTGTGGACCCTGGCGATGATACCGACATGAGCATTCTCCTGGCGTAGGGTTTTGGGCTCGTCTGGGGCGAGCCGGACACCCAGGCGATATGGCCAGGAGGGGGCACCGGTCTGTATTGGACGAAGGTATCGGCGATGCTTTGGTATCGCCCGGCCGGCAATCCGATGCCGCGTGATGCCGCGCACCTTTCCACGCCCGCCGCGCACCCCCAAGATAAGGGGCATGAGCGCACAGGATATCATCGCCGCGATCCGGTTCGATGCCGCCGGCCTGGTCGCCGCGGTCGCCCAGCAGCACGACACCGGCGAGGTGCTGATGGTCGCCTGGATGAACCGCGAGGCGGTGGCCGAGACGCTCGCGACCCGCCGCGTCTGCTACTTCAGCCGCAGCCGCAACGCGCTGTGGCGCAAGGGCGAGACCTCGGGCCAGGTGCAGCACCTGAAGGACCTGCGCATCGACTGCGACGGGGACACGCTGCTGCTGCTGGTGGACCAGGAGGGCGTGGCCTGCCACACCGGCCGCCGCAACTGCTTCTTCCGCGCGAGCGCGACGGCGCGCTGGTGGAGATCGCCGCCCCGGTGGTTTCACCTGAAACCTTGTACGGCGGGCACCGCCATGGCTGATCCCGTCCCGGTCACCGTGCTCACCGGATTTCTCGGCGCCGGCAAGACCACACTGCTCAACCATCTGCTGCGGCAGCCGGAACTCGCCAACACCGCCGTGCTGATCAACGAGTTCGGCGAAATCGGCCTCGACCACCTGCTGGTCGCGACGCTGGACGAGAACACCGTGCTGCTGAATGCCGGCTGCCTGTGCTGCACCATCCGCGGCGACCTGCGTCGCGCGCTGGCCGACCTGCTGCCGCGCGTCGAGGCGGGCGAGGTACGGCGCGTCGTCATCGAGACCACGGGCCTCGCCGATCCGGCGCCGATCCTGGCGACCCTGATGGGCGATCCGGTCGCGGCGCGCTCCTTCCGCCTCGACGGCATCGTCACGCTGGTCGATGCGGTGAACGGCATGGCGCAACTCGACGCGCAGCCCGAGGCGGTGCGCCAGGCGGCGGTCGCCGACCGCATCGTGCTGAGCAAGACCGACCTCGCCGATCCGCCGGAACTGCGCGCGCGGCTGCACGCACTCAACCCCGGGGCGCGCTGCTGACGGCTCCGCACGGCGTCGTCGAACCGGCGGCGCTGCTGCATGCCGGATTGTTCGATGCCGCCGGCAAGATCCCGACGTGCGAAGCTGGCTGGACGCCGAGGCGTATGCCGATGCGGATCATCACGATCATCATCACCACCACGACCGCAACCGCCACGACGACCGGATCGCCGCATTCTGCCTGGTCTTCGAGCGGCCACTGCCGTGGCAGGGCGTCGCCACCTGGCTCGACCTGCTGGTTGCCACGCGGGGCGAGTCGCTGCTGCGCATCAAGGGGATCCTCAACGTAGTGGGACACGACCGGCCGGTGGCGATCCACGGCGTGCAGCACCTGCTGCATCCCCCTGCCCTGCTCGCCGCCTGGCCCGCGGGCGATCCGCGAACGTCGCGGCTGGTGTTCATCACCCGCGACCTGCCGCGCGACGTGATCGAGGAAGGCCTCAACGCATTCGTCACCGCGGCGGCCTGAGCGACCGCGGGCGTGACACTGATCTACCTGGTCGCCGGCGAGGCGAGCGGCGACGCCCTGGGGGGACGGCTGATGGCGGCACTGCGCGCCCGCCGGCCCGACCTGCGGTTCGCCGGCATCGGCGGCGGCGCGATGGCGGCACAGGGACTGCGCAGCCTTTTCCCCATGCAGGACCTGGCACTCATGGGACTGCTCGAGGTGCTGCCGCGGCTGCGCCAGTTGCGCCGGCGCCTGCGGCAGAGCGTGGCCGACATCACCGCCCTGCGGCCCGACATGGTGGTCACGATCGACAGCCCGGGGTTCACGCTGCGGCTGCTGCGGGCGGTGCAGCCGCTCGGCGTCCGGCGCATCCATTACGTCGCGCCGCAGGTCTGGGCGTGGCGGGAGAACCGGGTGCGGCACTATCCCGGGCTGTGGGACCAGTTGCTGTGCCTGCTGCCGTTCGAGCCGGCGTTCTTCGCGCGCCATGACCTGCCGGGGATCTTCGTCGGCCACCCGGTCCTGGAGAGCGGTGCCGACCAGGGCAATGCGGCACGGTTCCGCGCGACGCATGGCATCGATCCGGCGGCGCGCGTGCTCACGGTGATGCCTGGCAGCCGGCGCACCGAGGTGTCGCGGCTGCTGCCGGTGCTGGGGGCCGCGCTGCAGCTTCTGCCGGATCGCGACCTGGTGCCGGTGGTGCCTGTTGCGGCGACGGTCGCCGATGCGGTGCGCGCCGGGACAGGCGACTGGCCGCGGCCGCCGATCCTGGTGACCGGGCAGGACGACAAGCACGACGCCTTCGCCGCGTCCGCCGCCGCATTGACCAAGTCCGGCACGTCGACGCTGGAACTTGCCCTGGCCGGCGTGCCGATGGTGGTCACCTACCGGGTCAATCCGCTCACGGCGGCGATCACGCGGCGGATGTTCACGGTGCCGCACGCCTCGCTGGTGAACCTGCTGGCCAATCGCGAGGTGGTGCCGGAACTGATCCAGCAGGATTGCACGCCGGCACGGCTGGCCGATGCGGTCGGTCGGCTGCTGCATGATCCGGCGCAGGCGGCGGCACAGCGGGACGCCTGCCGGGTCGTGCTGGACAGCCTGCGGGTGCCCTCCGGCACGCCGTCCCAGGCGGCGGCGGATGCGGTGCTGTCGCTGCTAGAGCAGATTCCGTTCGTGTAGACTCACGGAATCCGCTCTAGCCCGTTGTCTGAGAGCGTGACTCACCGCTCCGGTGATTCCACCTGTACGGATCACGCTCTATCCGTATGACGGCGCGCTGAACGGATTGCCGATATTCGTCGTGAACCAGCCGGGCTTGCGGCTGATCAGCGTGTACGCCACGGGACCGTCGGTCCCGGAGTATGGCTGCTTGTAGATATGCCGGCGGTGCCGCGGGTCGTCCAGGATCGCGCTGATCATCTTGCGATCGAGGTAGGTGCTCCTCGCCAGCCCCGGCACGGTGCGGAAATCGAAGGCCGGATCGGACAGTCCGGCGAACACGCTGCGCTCGTCATCGTTGCCCAGCGTCCAGCCCGCATGCAGGTCGCGCAGGATCAGTTCCTGCTGGATCGCGAGTTCGATGTAGCCGCGCAGCTTGCCGCTGCCCAGCATGCGCCACAGCAGCGTGGCGCCGGTGCCGAGCAGCCCTTTGACCTGCGTGCCGATCAGCCGCGGCACCAGCACGCCGGCCCGCGCGACCGCCTTGTCGACGATCTGCGTGACGCGCGCGTCGGTCAGTTTCGGCCAGTCGGGCAGCGTCACCTCCGGCAGCGCGCTGCCGACGCGGGGAATGATCGGCCGATGGCTCGGATCGCCTCGGCAGAGATAGTCCGGGTTGGACGCGGCCGCCTCGCTCCAGGTCGCGAACAGCGGTTTTCCTTGGGCAGTGCCAGGGTATCGCTCAGGAATTTCTGACAGTTGCGCCGGCCTAGCTGGTAGTCGAAGGCGCGCAGCGAGCGGTCGAGAAATCCGCCGAACCCGCCCAGGAGCCCCGTCGCGATCGCGTAGCGCAACGGTTTGCCGGCGGCATCGGTACGGCGCGGCGCGATCAGGAAGCGGCTGTACACCTGCTCATCCAGCGCGAGTGCGAGTTCCGTCGGCTTGAAGCGCGCCTGGCTGATGAAGGTCGGCAGCAGCGCCTTGATCGCCGCCATCAGCGAGGCATCCATGGCGGCGGCGTCATCGACGAAGGTGGGATCTTCGGGAAACGGGTCGATCAGGATCACCGCCCGGTCCGCCACGTCGCCGGCGCGCGGATTTGCCAGCAGCGCCTGCCCGCCGGCGATCACCCCGCGCCTCTCCTGGCCGTCGGCGTCGACGACGGCTGCCGTGCCGCGTGCGGTCAGGACCGGACGGCCGGCCTCCATGACGGCGAAATGCGCGTATTCGAACGGCTCGTTGTTGATCATCCCGCCATCGACGTTGACGTAGGCGATTCGCGCGGGTGCTCCCAGGCCGTGGGCCAGTAAGGATCGATGGCGTGGGTGTTGTCGTGCGGGAACGGCCACATGCGGCCTGCATAGTCGGCGGTCGTCGAGTTGATCAGGCGCGGTGCGAGGCCCACGGGAAATGCCGAGGAGGCCAGCGCCGCCTGCAGATAGTCGCGCCATTGCGGGGGCATCGGGGCGCCGGGCTCCGGCAGGGTGTCGACTGAGATCGCGGTGCCGGAATCGCTGCCGGCCCAGGCGCTCGTCCGGCTCTGGCCACCAAGGCCGTTGATGATGAAATGCGCACGGTCGCCGTGGTTCAGCATGCCGTGGCCGCCGATCGTGCCGCCATCCCGGAAGGTGATGCGGTACGGCACGCCGCGCAGGTTGGAGATCGTCATGTAGAGATGCAGTGGTCGGCGAGATAGGGGACGCGCGAGCCTCCCTGAGCGGACTGAACATTGCCGGGTTCGGGGCCGGCGCCTCCTTGATCAGGCGCAGCGCGCGTTCGCCGATCTCGACGAGGACCGAGGCGTCGAGCAGCGAGCTGACCGGGGCACCCGGCGCGAGGTCGCTGGTGCCCAGCAGGTCGTGCCCGGCCGGCAGCGCGAGGTCGGGCATCTCGACCCAGGCGGCGTAGAACGACGGGACGGTGTACAGGTATGCCTGCGTGCCGGGACGCGGTGCCGGCACCGGCTGCGGCTTCAGCCCGCCGGCGGCGGCCACCGCGCCGAGCGCGCCGGTGATCGAGCCGGCCGATGCGCCGGCAATCACCTTGATGCAGACAGTGTGGTTGGGGACGGACTGGTTGGGTCCTGTCTGGGCCGGATCGCGCCTGGCCTGCTCCCAGGCGTCGAGCGCCTGGAACAGGTAATCGACCACGCCTGATGAGTAGGCGCCTGCGGAGATCGCGCCGCCATTGCCAGGCCGATCTCGAACGTTGCCGGTTCCTCCGCCATCGCAGCCTCCTGGCCGTCTGTCGATGCGGTCCGCACGATAAGCAGAACAGTGACGGAAAGGGAATAGGTTTGTTTCCGGTACGTCCGGTCGCGGGCGGCGGGGTCATTGTCGAAGAGCGTGATTCGCCGCTCCGGTTTTGCCAAGTCTCAGTCAGCGACACCCACTATCGTCTTGGCATGGCCTGGGGCCATGCCACCCACGCTTTCGTCGCAGCGAGCGGAACAGACGTGGATACCGGGCCTCCGCCGGCATGACGGAATGCAGCAGGGTCAGCAGGACCCGGTATTCGTCCACCTGCGCGGGGCGTGATTCACTGCTCCGGTTTTGCCAAGTCTCTGTCAGCGACACCCACTATCGTCTTGGCATGGCCTGGCCATGCCATCCACGGCTTTCGTCGCAGCGAGCGGAACAGGCGTGGATACCGGGCCTGCGCCCGGTATGACGGTCATGACGGTGTGTAGAATGGTGATCAGGACCCGGTATTCGTCCACCTGCGCGGAGCGTGATTCACCGCGCCTCCCGGTCAGCGCGACCCGGTCATCAGGACCTGGTATCGATCCACCGACGCAGCGTCACGGCGGCGCGACGATCAGGCCCGACGCGGTCATCCGCGCGCGGGCCGCGGCAATCCCTCAGCCACCAGCAGCGCCGCCGCCAGGGCACGCCGCCCGGCCGCGGCATCTACCCGCACCGGCGCCCCGTCGAGCACCGAGGCCACGAACGCCGCGTGTTCGGCAGCCAGCGAATCATGGTCCTGCCACGACGCCTCGGTTGCGCCGAAACCGGCGACGCCCGGCACCGGCACGCCCTGGCCGCGGGCAATCACCGTCAGCCGGCGATTGGCGAAATCCACCGCCAGGTAGCCGTCCTGGGCGAACACCCGCATGCGCCGCTCGGTGCGCGAGGCGACGCGCGAGGCGGTGATGGTCGCCGTCGCGCCATTGGCAAAGCGGATGCGCGCATTGGCGATGTCGGCGTGCTCGCTCGCAACCGGCGCGCCGACCGCGTCCACGCTCTCGATCTCGCTCGCCACCAGCGACAGCACGAGGTCCAGGTCGTGGATCATCAGGTCGAGGATGACCGACACGTCCGTGCCGCGCGGCTTGAACGGGGCGATCCGCGTGGCCTCGATATAGAGCGGCGGGCCAAGCCGGCCCTCCATCGCGGCGAAGGCGGCAGAGAAACGCTCGAGATGGCCGACCTGCAGCACCAGCCCCCGTTCGGCGGCGAGCGCCGCCAGATCGTCGGCCTGCGCCAGCGTCGCCGCGATCGGCTTCTCCACCAGCACGTGCCGCCCCGCGCGCAGTGCCTGCGACGCCAGCGCATGATGCGCCTCGGCCGGCGCGGCGATCACCACCGCGTCGCTGGCAGCCAGCAGATCGGCGAAGGACAACGCCGGTGACGCGGTCTCGGCGCCCACCACGGCCGCTCGTGCCGGGTCCGGATCGAACACGCCGGCCAGCGTCGCGCGCTGGGCGGTCACGACCTTCAGCGCGTGGAAGCGGCCGAAATGGCCGACACCGGCAACGCCGATGCGCAGCGTTGATGCGGACATCCGCGCGCCGTCAGGCGAGTTCGCGCATGACGGCATAGAGGTCGCTCTTGGCCTCGAAGCCGATGCCCGGCAGGTCGGGCAGCGTCACGACACCGTTCTCGACGCGCGTGCCGTCGGGAAAGCCGCCGAAGGGCTGGAACACGTCCGGATAGCTCTCGTTGCCGCCGAGCCCGAGGCCG
The DNA here is from genome assembly GCA_037201625.1 of Acetobacteraceae bacterium. GTDB lineage: Bacteria > Pseudomonadota > Alphaproteobacteria > Acetobacterales > Acetobacteraceae > JAMXLO01. Next base: position 32,312 of record JBBCGR010000001.1, read on the forward strand.
GCGGCGATCGCCAGCGACATCTGATGGCCGCCATGCGGGATGCAGCGCCGCCACGACCAGCCGGCCTCCTTCAGCATCGCCAGCGTCCGCTGGTATTCGCACAATCCATAGGACAGCGCACAGTCGAATTGCAGCCAGTCGCGGTCGGGGCGCATGCCGCCATGGCGGATCAGGTTGCGCGCATCCTGGTGGCTGAACAGGTTCTCCCCGGTCGCCATCGCGCCGGGATAGAACTCCGCCAGCGCCGCCTGCAACCGGTAGTCCAGCGGATCGCCGGCCTCCTCATACCAGAACAGGTCGTACGGCCGCAGCATCTTCGCATACGCGATGGCGGTCAGCAGGTCGAAGCGGCCATTGGCATCCACCGCAAGCCGCGCCTCATCGCCGAGTTCGCGCAGCACCGCCTCGATGCGCCGCTGGTCCGCATCGATGCCCTCGCCGCCGATCTTCATCTTCACCACGGTGTAAGCCGCGGTCGAGATAGCTGCGCATCTCCGTGCACAGCGCCGCATCGTCCTTTCCGGGGTAGTAATAACCGCCCGCGGCATAGACGAACACGCGCGGATCGGCCTCGATGCCATGCCGCTCGGCCAGTAGGCGGAACAGCGGCCGGCCGGCGATCTTGGCCACCGCGTCCCATACCGCCATGTCGATCGTGCCGACCGCGACCGAGCGGTCGCCGTGCCCGCCGGGCTTCTCGTTGGTCATCATGCAGGCCCAGATCCGGTCCGGATCGAGGTTCTCGCCAGACGCATCCAGCAACGTGCGCGGATCGGCCTCCAGCAGGCGCGGCGCGAAGCGTTCGCGGATCAGCCCGCCCTGGCCATAGCGGCCGTTCGAGTTGAAGCCGTAGCCCACCACCGGCCGGCCGTCGCGCACCACGTTGGTCACCACCGCGACCAGGCTCGAGGTCATCTTCGAGAAGTCGATATAGGCGTTGCGGATCGGCGAACTGATCGGCTGGGTGACCTCACGGACGTCGGTGATGCGAACCGGCATGGGGTGGGACCTTCGTCAACAACTGTCGCGCCATGTCGCGCCATGCCAGGCGCGGGTCAACCGGGGGCGCCTCCGGCCGCGCCGGCGCGTCGATCAGTTCGCGCAGCGCGGTGGTCAGGCTGGGTGCGTCGGGTTCGCACAGCGTCGCCATCGGCGTGTCGCGCAACTGCTCGACCAGGCCGCCGACCTGGGTCGAGACCACGAACCGGCCGGCGGCGATGGCGGCCGGCGCGACGCCGCTCTGGCTGGCCTCCCGGTACGGCAGCACGATCGCGTCGGACCAGGCGATCAGTTCGCCGATCTCATCCTCCGGCACCCAGCGGTTCTCCACCGAGACGCCCGCACAGCGCGCAAGGCGGCCAGATCCTCGCATTCCGGCCCGCTGCCCACCACGCGCAGTACCCAGGGGCTGCGCGTGTTCAGCGCGCGCACGGCATCGGCCAGCAGGTCCAGGCCCTTGTAGCGCAGCAGGCGGCCGAAGAAGAGCAGCCGCAGCGCACCACCATGGGCGAGCGGCGGCGGCGGCTGCGGGCCGAACACGAACGGCGGCAGGAACAGCACGCATAGCCGGTCCGAGGCCACCAGGCGCTGCTCGCGCAGACGCTCGGCGACGTGGTGGCTCAGCGCGATGACGGCATCGGCGCGCCGCATCAGCCGGCGCTGCAGGAACATCTGCAACGGCCGGCCGTCGCCCGGATGCAGGTCCGCGTCATGCACCACGACGAGCATCGGCGCGTGGTTGCGGCGCAGCGCCGCCATCATCAGCAGATCGAGCAGCGCCGGCAGCGCGCAGATCCCGACCTCGGGGCGCAGCGCGCGCAGGCGGCGCGCCAGCCGGTGGATGATCAGCGGCGCCTGCACCAGGCGGCGCAGGAAGCCCAGCGAATTGTCATAGGTGTCGAACGGCAGTTCGCACGCCGGCGGCACGCGGCTGCGCAGGATCTCCGCGCCGGTCGACAGCGACAGCATCGCCGCGGTGTCGGGGATCGTGCGCATGGCATCCGCCAGTCCCGCCGCGAGGCGCGGTCCAGCGCCACGTCGGCCCCATTGCCAGACCAGAACACGCACGCCTAGCCACCGTCGTTGAGGTGGCACGCGCTGCGATGGCCGGGTGCAATCTCCAGGAGGGGTGGCGCCTCCTGGCTGCAGCGCGGCATCGCGTGCGGGCAGCGCGGATGGAAATGGCAACCGGACGGCGGGTTCATGGGGCTCGGGATCTCGCCCTTGATCGCGGTGAAGCGGCGCTTGCGCGCCTCGATCCGCGGCACCTCCGCCAGCAGCGCCTGGGTGTACGGATGGTTCGGCCGCGTGAACACCTCTTCGGCCGGTGCGCTCTCGACGATGCGGCCGAGATACATGATCAGCACGCGGTCCGAGAGATGCTCGACCACGCCCAGGTCGTGGCTGATGAACAGGTAGGTGAGGTCGAGTTCGCGGCGCAGGTCCATGAACAGATTGAGGATCTGTGCCTGGATCGAAACGTCCAGCGCCGCCACCGCCTCGTCGCACACCAGGAATTCGGGCTGCACCGCAAGCGCGCGGGCAATGCCGATGCGCTGGCGCTGGCCGCCGGAGAACTGGTGCGGATAGCGGCGGCGGAACGCCGGATCGAGGCCGGCGCGGCGAAGCTGCGCGTCGAGATAGGCATCGAAGTCGACGCGCTTCACCAGGCCGTGCACCAGCGGCGCCTCGCCCACGATGTCCTCGACGCGCAGGCGCGGATTGAGCGAGGCGTACGGATCCTGGAAGATCATCTGGACCTTCAGCTTGGCGTCGCGGGCGCGGATCGGCGGCAGATGGGCGATGTCGTCGCCCTTGAACCGCACCGTGCCCTCCGACGGCGGCATGATGCCGGCGACCATGCGTCCGAGCGTCGATTTGCCGCAGCCCGATTCGCCCACGAGGCCGACCACCTCGCCGCGCGCCACGCTGAGATCGACATGGTCGACGGCATGGACGATCTCGCTCTTCTGCTCCGCGCCGAACCGGCGGGAGATCGAGCGGCCGAGACGCGCCGCCGCGTCGTAGGTCGGGCCGAAGCGCTTGGAGACGCCGCGCAGTTCGATGATCGGGGCGCCGCTCATGCCGGCACCGCTATCAGCGGATGGAAGCAGCGCGCGACCTGGCCGGGCGCGTGCTCGAAGGGCTGCGGCTCCTGCTCGCACGTCGTATCGGCGCGGGAGCAGCGGTTGCGGAACGCGCAGCCCGGCGGCAGGCGGAGCAGGCTCGGCGTCATGCCGGGGATCTGCCGCAGCTTCTCGCCGCGCCGGTTGCGGCTCGGCACGCTGCCGATCAGCCCGTGGGTATAGGGATGCACCGGGTGGTCCAGCACCGTCTCGGCCGGGCCGGTCTCGACGATGCGGCCGGCGTACATCACGGCGATGTCGTCGGCGAGGCCGGCGATCACCGACAGGTCGTGGGTGATCCAGATCAGCGCAGTCCCCGAGTTCGCCGCCAGCTTCTGCACCTCGGCCAGGATCTGCGCCTGGATGGTGACGTCGAGCGCGGTGGTCGGCTCATCGGCGATCAGCAGGTCGGGCTGGTGCAGCAGCGCGATGGCGATCGCCACGCGCTGGCGCATGCCGCCCGAGAACTGGTGCGGATAGGCGGCCAGCCGCTCGTCGGGGCTGGGGATGCCGACCATGCCGAGGGCGTCGCGGGCACGGGCGCGGGCGGCGCTGTGCGAGGCGTTGGTATGCGCCTGCACCGCCTCGATCATCTGCGTGTCGATGCGCAGGACCGGGTTCAGCGTCATCATCGGGTCCTGGAAGATCATCGCGATGCGGCTGCCGCGCAGCTTGCGCATCTCGCGTTCCGACAGCTTCGCCAGATCCTTGCCCTGGTACAGGATCGAGCCGCCGGCGATGCGTCCGGGCGGATCGACCAGGCCGATGATGGAGAAGCCGGTCACGGTCTTGCCGGAGCCGGATTCGCCCACCAGTCCCAGCACGCGCCCGCGCTGCACGGAGAACGACACATCGTCCACCGCCTTCACCACGCCGGCGCGCGTGAAGAAATGCGTGCGCAGGTTGCGCACTTCGAGTGTAGCGGTGGTCACCGCTTGAGTCGCGGGTTCAGTACGTCGCGCAACTGGTCGCCGACCAGGTTGATGGCAACGATGGTGACCAGCAATGCGATCCCCGGATAGAAGCTGATCCAGTACTTGCCCGAGAGCATGTACTGATAGCCGTTGGCGATGAGCAGGCCGAGCGAGGGCTCGGTGATCGGCACGCCGAGACCGAGGAACGAGAGCGTTGCCTCGAGCGCGATGGCGCGGGCGATCTGCTGCGTGACGATGACGATCAGCGGCGGCAGGCAGTTGGGCAGCAGGTGGCGGAACACCACGCGGTGCTTCGGCAAAGCGAGGCATTCGGCGGCCTCGATATATTCGCGCCGCCGTTCGACCAGCGCGGAGGCGCGCACGGTCCGGGTGTAGTAGGCCCATTCGACCAGGACCAGCGCGAGCACCACGTTCATCACGCCCTTGCCCAGCACGGCGAGGATCATCAGGGCGACGAGGATGGACGGGAAGGAAAGCTGCAGGTCGACCAGGCGCATGATGGCGGCGTCGGTGCGCCCGCCGATATAGGCCGCGAGCAGGCCGAGCGCGGTGCCGACCACGCAGGCGATCAGGGCGGAGCCGACGCCCACGCCCAGCGAGATGCGCAGGCCGTACAGGATGCCCGAGAACATGTCGCGGCCCTGGTCGTCGGTGCCGAGGATATAGGTATAGCCGGCGGCGGAGTGGGAGCCGGGCGGCAGCCTGCCGTCCATGATGTCGAGTTGCGACAGGTCATAGGGATTCTGCGGCGCGATCAGCGCGGCGAAGATCGCGGCGAGGCCGATGACCACGAACACGACCAGCCCGCCGAGGGCGATGCGGGAGGCCGCGAACTCGGAGACGAAGCGGCGGAACGGGGTTTCCTCGCGCGCGACGACAGGAACGGTGGTCGTACTCATGGATGGTTGCGTCCTGTCACCCTTTCGACTCCAGCCGCACCCGCGGATCCAGCACCGTGTAGAGCAGATCCACGATCAGGTTGATCGACACGAACAGCAGCACGATCATCATCAGGTATGCCACGATGACCGGCCGATCCAGCACATTGATACTGTCGATGATCAGCTTCCCCATACCCGGCCAGGCGAACACGCTCTCGGTCACCACGGCAAAGGCAATCGTGGAGCCAAGCTCCAGCCCGACCACGGTCACCACCGGAATCATAATGTTCTTCAATACATGCACGAAGATGACCCGGGTGGGCGTCAGGCCCTTGGCGCGGGCGAACTTCACGTAATCCATCGGCAGCGTCTCACGCACCCCTGCGCGGGTCAGGCGCAGCACCAACGAAATGTTGAACAGCGACAGGTTGAGGGCCGGCAGGAACAGATGCCGCAGGCCATCCCACGTCAAGAATGACCACTGTATCCCGAACAGTTCCGCGGTCGTGCCGCGGCCAGTACTGGGCAGCCAGCCAAGCTGGACCGCGAACACCATGATCAGCATCAGCCCGACCCAGAAGGTGGGCAGCGAGAATCCCAGGATGCTGCCGGCCATGATGGCGCGCGCCGGCGCACTGTCGGGGTAGAGGCCGGCGTACAGCCCCAGCGGGATGCCGAACACCACCGACATCAGCACGGCGGTGACCGCGAGTTCCAGCGTCGCCGGCATGCGCTGGGCGATCAGCCGCAGGGCGGGTTCGTTGAAGACGAAGCTGCGGCCGAGATTGCCGTGCAGCGCATCATTGACAAACAGCAAATATTGCTTCCACAACGGCTGGTCGAGGCCGAGCGAGGCGATGATCCGCAGGCGCTCCGCCTGGTCCGCCTCCGGCGAGATCAGGATATCGACCGGGTTGCCGATCACGTGCACCCCGATGAACACGATGACCGACATCGCAATCACGACAAACAGCGCCTGGATCAGCCGCCGGATCAGCCAGGTGATCATTCAGTTTCCCGCACCCATCGGCGCCGCTTATAGCGGGCACCACCCCCCCGAACCAGGGCCGGCCGGAAGGGCGCGTCAGGCGGCCAGGCGCAGTGCCGCGGGCTGCTGCTCCTCGCCCTCCAGCAGGTAGCTGGCGGTGCAGCCGACATGGAGTTCCACCTCGACCGGACCCGAAAGCCCGGCGAACAGCGCGGCCGGCAGCGCCGCCTCCCCGTTCGTCCAGCGCCAGCCGTTGCCATGCTCGAAGGCATGGTAGCCATCGGCGAGCGTGTGGTCGTCCGCCTCGATCACGCGCTGCTGCGCGGTCACGACGCGCCACAGCGCGACACCGAGCGGGCGCGAATCGCGGGCGAGGCCGAGTTCGCCGGGGATGGCGGCGCGCGAGACGATGCGCAGGTCCCGCGGCGGGGCGGCGAGGCGGAAGCGGTGGACGGTGCCGCTGCGGTCCCGCGCATCGACGCGCACGCCGTCCGCCAGCAGATGCAGATCGGGGTCCTGGGTGATCGGCAGGCCGGGCCGGCGGCCCGCCCGCAGCAGCAGGCGCTGCCAGGCCGCGTCCACCAGCGCCCCGCCGGTCAGCACCGGCGCGCAGGGCGGCTGCGGCGGCAGCACCCAGCCCGCATTGCCGTTCTGGAACAGCCAGCGGTTGCCATCGTCGCGGTAGCTCTCGGCCGGCGCGCCATCGGCCAGCAGCACGCCATGGCGGGTGAGTTCGACGTGGTAGATCGCCACCTCGCGCGCGCGGTCGTCCCACATGATGGAGCGGTGGTTGACCAGGAACTCGACCGGGATCAGCACGCCGTCGACCAGCAGGGAGTGGCCCTTGGTGACGCGCAGGTCGCGGTGGGGCACGTTGTCGGCCAGGGCGCCGCGGCGCACGACGACCGGGGTTGCGGCGCTGCGCCGGCCGGGCGTGACGAGCACGCGGCCGGTGCCGATCCAGAGCACGCGCTCCACGCCGCCATCGGCCAGGCGGACGGCATCGCCGATCGCCAGGTGCTGCACCAGCCGCTCGCCGTCCGGCGTCGCGATCCAGGTGCCGGCGAGGAAGCACAGCGCGTCCTGCACCGAATGCTCGCCGATGATGAAGCTGGTGGGCGCGCCGGCCGCCAGCAGGAAATTGCCGAAGGTGAACTCGCCGCCGCCCTGAAGCTGGATGGTCAGCGTGTTGACGTCGAGCACCGCGGTGCTGCCGGCGACGAACGTCACGCCTGGCAGGACGATCTTGTCGAGGTAGCTGAAGCCGAAGATCGGATTGTCGAAGCTGGTCCCCGTCACGGCGTCCAGCGTCAGCGTGTCGGGGCCGACCTCGCCGACATCGGTGAAGTCGAAGCTGTCGCCGCCGTCGACGCCGTTGGCCAGGCGCAGGATTGCGGCGTCGAGCACGAAGGCGGCGCCGCCGGTCAGCGTGCCGGTGACGTCGAGCGAGGCGCCGGCGGCGATGGTGAAGGTGATGCCGAGACCGACCGAGTTGGTGCCGGCCAGGGTCCAGGTGGCGCCGGCGTCGACATCGACGTGGTCGAAATACAGGAAGTCGGTGCCGAGGCCGCTCAGCGTGCCCGCGCTCGCGGCGGAGGCGAGTTCGATCGTGGCGTCGGTGCCGCCGCCGACCACGAGGCCGTTGAACACCGCGCCGGGATGGATCACCAGCCGGTCGCCCGGCGCGTCGAAGAACACGGCGAAATCGGACGGGCCGGTCGCGGTGATCGTGCCGGCATTGACCAGCGTGCTGCCGGCGCCGCCGGTGTCGTCCATCCGCACGCCGGTCGCGCCGCTGATCACGGCGCCGGCGGCGTTGGTGATCGTGCCGCCCTCGTAGAAGGCGATGCCGGCGCCGCTGGTGCCGATGACCAGGCCGTCATTGGTGACCGTGGCGGCGGTGTTCCAGGCGGCGATGCCGTTCTCGTAGCCGCTGATGGTGCCGCTCGAGGCATTGCTGACGCTGCCGCCGGCGGCCAGGTAGACGCCGTCGAACGCCGCCGGGTCATCGCCGCTGGCGATGGTGCCGAAGTTGGTGACCGTGCCGGCATCGCCCGATATCCGCACGCCGAAGCTGAAGCCGGTGATCAGCGCCGCCGTGCCGCCCGCGGCGGTCGAGCCGTTGACGATGGTGCCGCCCTGCAGGAAGGCGACGCCGTCGCCGCCGTCGGGGGCCTCGATCGTGCCGGCATTGGTCACGGTGCCGGCGCCGCCGCTGACATAGACGCCGCTGAGGTAGCCGGTGATGCGGCCGCTGGCGGAATTGGTGACGCTGCCGCCGGCGCCGAGGGCCACGCCGGCGAAGGAGCCCGGGTCCTGGCCGCTGGCGACCGAGCCGTGGGTTGACGACGGTCCCCACGTCACCGTCGATGTTGATGCCGAAGCCCTCGCCGATGATCGAGGCAGCCTCTCCGCCGGCGAGGGTCGAGCCGTTGACCACGGTGCCGCCGGCCGAGAGGCGCACGCCGGAGCCGCTGAGCGGCGAGGCGATCACGCCCAGGTTGGTGACGGTGCCGGCCTCGGTGCTGATGTAGACGCCGTTGAGGTAGCCGGTGATGGTGCCGCCGGCGGCATTGGTGACGCTGCCGCCGCTGCCGAGATAGACGGCGTCGAAGGCGTAGACGGAGCCGGCGGACGCCGTGTTCGCGATCGTGCCGTGGTTGATGACCGTGCCGGCCTCGCCCGAGATCTGGACGCCGAAGCTGGTGCCGGTGATCGCGGCATCCCCGCCACCTGCCATGGTGGAGCCGTTGATGACGGTGCCGCCGTCGCCCAGGCGGACGCCGGCCTCGACCATGCCCCCGATGGAGCCGGCGTTGATGACCGTGCCGGTGCCGCCGGCGATGTAGACGCCGTTGGTGTAGCCGGTGATCGTGCCACTGGCCGTGTTGGTGACGCTGCCGGCGTCCTGCAGCAGGATGCCGTCATAGGTGTCGCAGCCGCAGAGGCCGCTGGCGATGAGCCCGTCGTTGGTGACGGTGGTGAGGCCGACGGCATTGATGCCGCGGGCCAGGCCGTAGATCGAACCGCTCGAACTGTTGGAGATGGTGCCGCCGCTGAGCAGGCGGATGCCTTCGCCGAAGACGCCGCTGATCGAGCCGCTGTTGGTGACGGTCGCGGCTTCCAGGATCGCGTAGATGCCGGTGCGGTAGCCGGTGATCGTCGCGTTCTCGGCGTTGGTGACGGTGCCGCCCTCGCGCAGCAGGATGCCGTCATAGGTGCCGCAGCCGCACATCCCGCTGGCGATGGTGCCGTAGTTGATGACGGTGCCGGGCCCGTCGCCGACATAGACGCCGTATTTGCCGCCATAGATCGCGGCGGCCGATGCGACCGCGCCGCTCGCGCCGTTGGTCACACTGCCGCCGCCCATCAGCCAGACGCCGTAGCCGATCGTGCTGACGATGGAGCCCTGGTTGACGACCGTGGTGGCCGCGCCGGCCGCGATGACGCCGCCCAGGTAGCCGCTGATCAGGCCGAGCGTGCCGTCGGTCGCCTGGTTCTCGACGTAGCCGCCATCCTTGAGCGCGACGCCGACGCTGATCCCCATTCCGCCGCTGATGGTGCCGGCGTTGATGACCGTGCCGGCGCCGATATAGAAATTGACGCCGGCATAGGCGCCGGTGATCGTGGCGTCGGGGCCGACATTGGTCACCGTGCCGCCGGCGAGGAGGCCGATGCCGAAGGCCGCGGTATAGGTGCCGTCGGTGCCGATCGTGCCGCTGTTGGTCACGGTGGCTTCGGCGCCATCGATGAAGATGGCGTAGTCGTACCCGCTGATGACGCCGGAATTGTCGATCGAGCCGCCGTCGCGCAACTCGATGCCGGAGCCGCGCACCAGGTCGTCCGGCTCCGTGCCGAGGATGGTGCCCTGGTTGGTGATGCTCCAGGCGGTGCCGACACCGCCATAGATGCCGACCGTCGCGCCGTAGATGCTGCCGGAGGACGTGATCAGCACCGGATTGTCGCCCGCGACGAGCGTAACGGTGCCCAACACAGCGCCGGTGACGGTCTTGCTCATGCGACGTTCCCTGATCTTCCTCCATCGTATCGCATGGCGACCGGCCATTCGGCCAGACAGAACGCGCCGGCACCTGGGTAACGGTTTCCCGCTGCGGACGGTGTCCGCCTTGCGGAACGAGTCCGCCATGAACACCGAATCCGGCTGACAGAACGCGTCCGGGCTGATTGGCCGTCGCAGGCGACCCGTATACAGTGCCGTGATGGACAGATCGGACAGCACCGCGTCACGCCAGTCGACGGCCGACCTGCTGGCGAAACTCGTGTCGTTCGACACGACCAGCCGCAACTCGAACCTCGCCCTGATCGGCTTCGTGCGCGCGTATCTGGACGCGCACGGGGTGCCGTACCGGGTCAGCACCGATGCCACCGGCGGCAAGGCCAACCTGCATGCCATCGTCGGTCCGCAGGCGGCCGGCGGGCTCGCCTTGTCGGGCCATGTCGATACGGTCCCGGTCGACGGCCAGGCCTGGAGCGCCGATCCGTTCACCCTGCGCCGCGCCGACGGCCGCCTGTATGCGCGCGGCTCGGCCGATATGAAGGGCTTCGTCGCCGCCTGCCTCGCCGCGGTGCCCGACATGCAGGCGCGCAACCTGGCCCGCCCGCTGCACCTGTTCATCAGCTATGACGAGGAGGTCGGCTGCCTGGGGGCGCAGCGGCTGATCGAGGACCTGGACGCGTCCGGCCTGAAGCCCGGCCTCTGCGTGGTGGGCGAGCCGTCCGGCATGCAGCCGATCCTGGCGCACAAGGGCAAGCTGAACCTGCGCGTGATGGTGCGCGGCCTGACCGGCCATTCGAGCGAGCCTGCCCGGGGCGTGAACGCGATCCAGGCGGCGGGCGAGGCGCTGGCCTATGTCGCGGCCGAAGCGCGCCGGCTGGCGAAGGAAGGCCCGTTCGAGGACGGCTTCGATCCGCCGCACACCACGATCCATGTCGGCACGATCCAGGGCGGCACGATCCTCAACATCATCCCCGAGCGCTGCGAGTTCATCATGGAGTGGCGGACCATCCCGTTCGACGATGCGGCGCGCCACGTCGACCGGCTGCGGCAGTTCGTCGCGGCGAACATCGAGCCGGCGATGCACGCCGTGAGCGCAGCGACCGGCTTCGACTACGAGGTGCTGACGACGCTGCCGGGCCTCGCCCTCGACGCCGACCACGAGCTGACCGCCATCGTCAAGCAGGTCACCGGCGCCAACGCCACCGGCAAGGTGAGCTACGGCACCGAGGGCGGCTACTACCAGGGCGCCGGCATCCCCACGATCATCTGCGGGCCCGGCCATATCGCGCAGGCGCACCAGCCGGACGAGTGGATCGCGCAGGACCAGCTCGACGCCTGCGATGCGTTCATCCGCCGGCTGGCGGACCGCGTGCTGGCCTGAGACACGATGTCCCCGATCCCGCAGCCGCCCCTGCCGTCGTTCGAGGTGCACATCGCCGCGCCCGATATCGGCCGCTGGGCCGCGGGCAATACCGGCATCCCGGGGTTCATCACGCGCGACTCGGGCGTCGCCGGCCCGCATGTCGCGCTGCTGGCGCTGGCGCATGGCAATGAGATCGCCGGCGCGATCGTGCTGGACCGGCTGCTGGACATCGGCATCGCCCCGACGCATGGCCGGCTGACCTTCGGCTTCGTCAACCTCGCCGCCTATGAACGCTTCGACCCGCGCCAGCCGACCGTGTCGCGCTTCGTCGATGAGGACATGAACCGCGTGTGGGACACCGGCGTGCTGGACGGCGCGCGGCGTTCGGTCGAACTCGACCGTGCGCGCGAGATCCGGCCGCTGATCGACACGGTGGACGTGCTGTTCGACCTGCACTCGATGCTGTGGCCGTCCGAGCCGCTGATCCTGTGCGGCACCTCGCCCAAGGGCCGCCGGCTCGCCCTGGGCGCCGGGGTGCCCGGGCTGGTGGTCGCGGACCACGGTCACGCCAGCGGGCGGCGGATGATCGACTACCCGCGTTTCGCCGACGCCGCGACGCCGTGCGCCGGCAGCCTGGTGGAGGCGGGGCAGCACTGGCAGGAGGCGACGGTCGCGACGATGTTCGCGAGCGTGGCGGGCCTGCTGCGCCATCTCGCCCTGGCCCCGCCGCACCCGGCGCTGCCGGCGCCCCTCGCGCAGGCACAGCGTTTCGCCGAGGTAACGATGGCGGTGACGGCGGCGACCAGCAATTTCGCCTTCGTGCAGCCGTATCGCGGCGGCGACGTGATTCCGCGGCGCAACACGCTGATCGCGATGGACGGCGAGACCGAGATCCGCACGCCGCACGACGACTGCCTGCTGATCATGCCCAGCCTGCGGCCGAGCCGCGGGCATACCGCGGTGCGCCTGGCGCGCTTCGCCGACGGCTGAGCAGCGGGGCGGGCGCGGGCGGTCGGTGCGCGGGCGGTCGGTGAGAGCAGCGAAGGCCTGAACCCGCCGTCTGCGCGAAGCGCCCGATCGCTTTCTCCACGGTTCTCGGCGAACCCTGCGTCAGATAACCCGCCATCCGAGGCAGTGCCGTCGCCGGCGGGCCGCGCAGTTCGCGCGATCGCCCCGGCCTGCGAGCGGGAGCGCCGGGTCCTGCGAGACAGAGGGGCCAGGGGCTTTCCGTCGGGCTTGGCCCGGCCATCCACGGCTTGCGTTGCGGCTGGTCCCGAAGCCGTGGATGGCCGGCACGAGGCCGGCCATGACGATGGGGGAATGATCTAGCCCCCGGTCCGGCGATCAGGCCGCGGCCGTCACGCCTCTGGCTCGCCCGCGATCGGCTGCTTGCCCAGGCCCACGATGATCGCGCTCACCTCGGCCACCACCGCCTCCGCCTCCGCCGCGTCGGTGCCCTTCGCGACGATCGCCACGCCGTTGCCGGTCGGCCGGTAGAACGGATAGCTGCCGATGTCGACGTCGGGATATTTCGCCTGCACCGCGCCGAGCGGGGCGGCGATGATGCCCTCCGGCAGCCCGTGCACGTGCACCGCACGCGACACGATCGGCGCGCCGCCCTGCAGCCGCGGCGACAGCCATTCCCACATCGACTGCATCACCCGCGGCACGCCGGCCATGACGTGGACGTTGCCGATCTGGAAGCCGGGCGCCACCGACATCGCATTGTCGATCAGCGTGGCGCCGCGCGGCATGGTCGCCATGCGCTGGCGGGCGGCGTTGAACTCGCCCGGCTTGTAGCTGCGCTCCATGCGCGCCCACGCCTCCGGATGCGGCTCCCACGGCACGCCGAAGGCCGCGGCGATGCATTCGCTGGTGATGTCGTCATGCGTCGGGCCGATGCCGCCGGTGGTGAACACATAGTCGAATTTGGCGCGCACCTCGTTCACCGTGCCGATGATGGTTTCCGGCACGTCGGGGATGACGCGGACCTCGCGCAGCGGGATGCCGATCTGGCCGAGACCGACCGCGAGGAAGCGGATATTGGCGTCCTGCGTGCGCCCCGACAGCACCTCGTTGCCGATCACCAGCAGGCAGGCGGTGGGATTCTTGGCGGGCATCGGTCGATCCTTCCAGAAAGTCGCCCTAACAGCCAGAGAGCCGCCCTACAGAAAATCGCGCAACAGCGGGATCAGCGGCTTGTCGGCGGGCGGCATCGGATAGTCGGCGAGCTTCTGCGGCCGCACCCAGGCCAGCGTCTGGTTCTCACGCGGCACGGGCGTGCCCTTCCAGCGGCGGCAGAGATACAGCGGCATCAGCAGGTGGAACCGTTCGTAGGCGTGCGAGGCGAAGGCGAACGGCGCCAGGCAGGCGGCGGACACGTCGATCCCCAGTTCCTCCTTCAGTTCGCGGATCAGCGCAACCTCCGGCGTCTCGCCGGGATGCAGCTTGCCGCCGGGGAACTCCCACAGCCCGGCCATCCGCTTGCCTTCCGGCCGGCGCGCCAGCAGCACGCGGCCGTCGATGTCGATCAGCGCGCAGGCCGCCACCAGCAGCAGCGGCATCGCGCCGTCCTCGGGCGCCGGCTCGGTATGGCCGAAGATGTCGTCGCGGGTCGCCTCGAACCGCCAGACCGGATGCTCGCCGCCGCGGGCGAGGAAACTGTCCATGCCTTCGCCGGTCTGGCGAAAGCCGATGCGGCGCAGCACGGCGGCGGAGGCAGGGTTGTCGGTGATCACCCCGGCCTCCAGCCGGTCCAGGTCGAGATTGGCGAGCGCCCAGCGTGCCAGCCGCCCGACGGCCTCGGTGGCGACGCCATGGCCCCAGAACCGCCGGCCGACCCAGTACCCCACGCGCCCCAGCCGCGCGGCCGCGTCGAGGCGCAGGCCCACGACGCCCACCAGCATCTCCTGCTCGCCGTCGCGCCCGGTGATGGCAAGCTGATAGGCGCTGCCATCGGCCAGCGAAGCCCGCGTGGACTGGATCCAGTCATCGGCGAGCGCGCGCGGATAGGGGAAGGGCACGACGGCCAGGTTCCGCGTCACCTCCCAATCGTTGACCAGCCGGTGGAGCGCTTCGGCATCGTCCGGCAGCAGCGCGCGCAGCACGAGGCGCTCGGTCGCGAGCGGCGCGAACGGGAGGGCCGGATCGGGGGACGGCGGTTCCAACGCGCTTGCGGTGGTCATGCCGGCAGGGTGGCGCAGGGCAGCGCGTCGGCGCAAGCCACCGATGATGCGGCGGCGCAGCGGTTCGCGCCGGCGGGCGGCATGAAGCTGGTCCTCGAATGTGCCTTTGCCTTCACGGCTCCTTAAGCCGGTGCGGCGCCTATTCTGGCGGACACCCGGACATGAAGGATCGACCGCCCATGCTGCGAATTCTCGGAGACCTGAGCATCCGCGCCAAAGTCATCGGCGCCTTCGGCATCGCGCTCATGGTGACCGCGGCACTCGGCCTGTTCGCCGAGAGGCAGATGAACGTGGTCTACTCGGTCTCGATCGGGATCCGCGACAATTCGCTGCCCAGCGCGATGGCCATTGCCCGCCTCGAGTCGATCACGAAGCAGTACCGCATCTCGGAGGCGCGCCACGTCCTCGCCACCAGCACGGTCGACATGACGGCGATCGAACAGGAACTGGGCGCGATGCGCCAGCAGCTTGCCCGGCTGCGCAGCGACTATGAGGCGATGATTTCGTCCGGCCGTGAGCGCGAGCTGATCATCAACTTCGACCGCCAGTGGAAGGCATACGTCGATTTTGATACGTCCGAGCTGCTGCCGCTGTCGCGCGCCGACGACACGATCAAGGCTGGCGAGGTCTACCGTGGCCGCTCGCGCGAGCTGTTCAACCAGGCGGATGAGAGCCTGGCCGAACTGGTGCGGCTCAACGCCGACCAGGCGAAGCAGGGCGCCGATACGGGCGCGGCGATCGGCATCGAATCGATGTGGTGGATCGCCATTGCGCTGGTGCTGGCGGTGATGGTCTGCATCACCGCCGGCTGGCTGATCGTGCGCAGCGTCTCGCATCCGATCACCGCGATGACGGCGGCGATGCGGCGGCTGGCCGACCACGACATGACGGTCGAGATCGCCGGCATCGGCCGCAAGGACGAGATCGGCGCGATGGCCGGCGCGGTCCATGTGTTCAAGGACAACATGGTGCGTGCCGACGAACTGGCCGCGGCCGCCGCTGCGGCCCGCACGGCGCGCGAGCGGCGGCAGACCGCCATGGAGCGCCACACCCAGGATTTCGGTGCCTCGATCTCCGGCGTGATGTCCTCGCTCGCCAGTTCGGCCGAAACGATGCGGCAGGCCTCGCAGACCATGGAGCAGGCGACCGGCGCGGTGCACACCGAGGCGCAGGAGACGTCGCAGGGTGCTGCCAAGTCGTCCAAGGACATGACGGCGGTCGCGGCCGCGGTCGAGCAGCTCACCTCCAGCGTGGGCGAGATCTCGCGGCAGGTGTCGACTGCGGCGAGCGTGGCGCGCCAGGCGGTGGAGCGTGCCGAGTCGAGCCAGGCCACGATGCACAGCCTCGCGGAGGCCACGACCCGGATCGGCGATGTGGTTCACCTGATCAGCGAGATTGCCGGCCAGACCAATCTGCTGGCGCTCAATGCGACGATCGAGGCGGCGCGAGCCGGCGATGCGGGCAAGGGTTTCGCGGTGGTCGCGGGCGAGGTGAAGGCGCTGGCGGCACAGACCGGCAAGGCGACGGCGGATATCGGCGACCAGATCGAGATGGTCCGCTCTGCCACGACCGATGCGGTCGCCGCGATGACCGAGATCAGCGCGATCATCGGCAAGCTGGACGAGGTGTCGGCGGCGATCTCTGCGGCGGTCGAGGAGCAGAGTGCGACGACGCAGGAGATCGCCGGCAACGTCCAGGCCGTATCATCGGCGTCGGGCACGGCGGCGCGCGCCATGATGCACGTGGTGGAGGTTGCCGAAGGCGCCGCCAGCGCCAGCCGCGAGGTCATGACCGGCTCCAGCACGATCGGCCGCGAGGCTGAGACTTTGCGCACCGAGGTCGACCAGTTCCTGGCCGCGGTGCGTGACGACACCGGGGAACGCCGCGGCTACGAGCGCGTCGCGGGCAACGGGGCGACGGCGACGCTGCGGGCCGCCGGCAAGACCGCGCAGGCGCCGCTGCGCGACATCTCCCGCGGCGGGGCATTGCTCGACTGCGACTGGACGCTGGCGGCGGGCACCTCGCTGGAGGTCGAACTGCCTGGTGCGGGCGGTGGCGTGTCGGCGCGCGTGGTGCGCTGCGGCAGCGGGACCGTCGCCGTGGTGTTCGGGTCCGACCCCGCCGCGCTGTTGCGCATCGACCGCGCGGTCGAGACGGTGACGGGGCGGCGCAAGGCGGCCTGATTTCCAACGGGCGGGCGGGCGGCGGCAGCGCCGTCCCGCTCCGGGCGCCAAGCAGAAGGGCGTATCCCGCAGGGGCATATCCCGCAGGGGCATATCCCGCAGGGGCATATCCCGCAGGGGCATAACCAGCAGGGACGTCACGACCGACCCTTGCCGAAGCCGGCGCGACGGGCGAGCCTTCCGGGCATTGACCGGAGGAGACCGCGCCATGCAGATCGGCATCCACCTGCCACATATCGGCCGCAAGGCCGGCCCCGAGGCGATCCGCCGTGCCGCGATCCAGGCCGAGGACCTCGGGTTCGCGGATGTCTGGGTCAGCGAGCACATCATCGTGCCGCAGGGCGCGCCCTATCCGCCCTCGCCGAATTTCTGGGATCCGGTGCTGACGCTGACCTGGGCCGCCGCCTGCACCGAGCGCGTGAAGCTCGGCACCAGCGTGCTGGTACTGCCGATGCGCCATCCGCTGCCGCTCGCCAAGGAACTGGCGACCTTGCAGAACCTGTCGCAGGGACGGCTGATCCTGGGCGCCGGCGTCGGCTGGATGGAAGCCGAGTTCGACGCCCTGGGCGTGCCGTTCCGCGAGCGTGGCCGCCGCATGGACGAAGGCATCGCCATGATGAAGGCGGTGTGGACCGACGACCCGGTGACGTTCCCCACGCGCTGGATCCCGGCGAAGATCGACGCGATGCGCATGCAGCCC
This sequence comes from Acetobacteraceae bacterium, assembly GCA_037201625.1. Lineage (GTDB taxonomy): Bacteria > Pseudomonadota > Alphaproteobacteria > Acetobacterales > Acetobacteraceae > JAMXLO01. The sequence goes on from JBBCGR010000001.1 coordinate 49,690, forward strand.
AAGCCGTGCGCGCCGATCCCGATCTGGATCGGCGGCTCGTCCGACGCCGCGATCGCCCGCGCGCTGCGGCTGGACGGATGGCACGGCAGCCGCGTCACCGCCGAACAGGCGCCCGCGATCGTGCAACGGCTGCGCGCGGCGCGGCCGGAACCGGACTTCACCATCTCCCTGCGCACATCGGCCGAAGGGCGTGACAGCGGCGCCCTGCGCGCGCGCCTCGACGCCTATCAGGCGGCCGGCGTCCAGCACGTCCTCGTGGCGCCCGAGGAGCGCGGCATCGAGGAGTACCTGGCCGCCGTGGAACAGGTCGCACGCTGCGCGGAAGGACTGTGACCATGATCGACCCAGCCACCGACCGCGTGCTGATCACCGGCGCCGCCGGCGCGATCGGCACGGCGCTGCGCAACGGCCTGCGCGCCGGCTGGCGCCACCTGCGCCTGACCGACAGCCGCCCGGTCGCCGATCCCGCGCCGAACGAGGAGTGCATCGTCACCGACATCGGCGACCGCGGCGCCATCGAGCGCATGATGGAGGGCGTGGCCGCCGTGGTCCACCTCGCCGGCGTCGGCGGCAACTACACGCTGGAGGACCTGTTCCGCGTCAATGCCCGCGGCCTGTTCGACGTGTTCGAGGCCGCCCGCCTCGCCGGCGTGCAGCGCATCGTCTACGCCTCGTCCAACCACGCCTTCGGCTGCTATCCGATCGAGGAGCCCGTCTCCCCTGCCCTGCCGCCCCGCCCGGACAGCCTGTACGGCACGTTCAAGGCCTGGGGCGAGACGATGCTGCGCTGCTATTACGACCGTCACGGCATCCGCTCGGTGTCGCTGCGCATCGGCACCTACCGGCCGCTGCCGATCGACCAGCGCTCGCTGGCGACCTGGCTGTCGCCCGGCGACGTGGCCCGCCTGGTGGATGCCGCGCTGCGCCATCCCGATCCCGGCTGGCTGGTGGTGAACGGCTATTCCGCCAACACGCGCATCAAGACGCACGACCCCAACTGGTCGTTTCTCGGCTACCGGCCGCAGGACAATGCCGAGGACTACGTGGAGATGCTGCGCGGCCAGGGGGTGGACGTGGACGGCCCCTGGGAATGGCCGGAACACGGCGGCTCCCACGCCCGCGCCGCCGAACGGCCGCCACGACTCCGATAGACGCCGCGCGGCTTTTCCGGCACCGTGTCGGCATAACGAACAGATACGGGGTCATGATGGGCGACGCACTCAGGGCATGGGCGTGTGCGGTGGCGTTGCTGCTTTCCACCGTGGCTGGAACGCGGGCGGAAACCCTGGGCTTCGCGGGCTCGGTCACCTGGTTCGGACAGATCCCGGTCATGGTGGCGATCGACAAGGGCTTCTTCAAAGAGCAGGGCATCGACGTCGAGTACCAGGTGATCCTGAATTCCAGCGACCGCCTCGCCTCGGTCGACGCCGGTTCATCGGCGTTCAGCAACCTGGGCCGCAGCTCGGTCATCCCCGCCATGGCGCGCGGCGACACGAACTTCTTCTATTTCCTGAACTTCGACGATTCGCCGGGCATCGAGGGCTGCTGGGCACGGCCCGGCATCGCCTCCATCAAGGAACTCCGCAGCCGCAAGGTCGCCGCCAACACCTCGGCCGAGATCACCCTGAGCGGACTGCTTGCCACCCAGGGCATGACCGCGAAGGACGTCAGCTACTTCAACCTGGGGCCGAACGAGATGGCGCCGGCGCTCGCCAAGGGCGACATCGACGCCGCCTGCGTCTGGCAGCCGCTGCTCGACGGCCTGAAGAAGGCGGTCCCCGACGGCACGCTGCTCGGCACCGACATGGACACCACCACGTACCAGCGCTTCGGCACGATGGCCTCGCCCGACATCGCCATCATCTCGCGCAAGCTGGTCGAACAGTCGCCCGATAAGGCGCGCGCCCTGGCACTCGGCCTGCTGAAGGGGGTGGACTACACGATCGCGAACCCCGAGGACGCGGCCAAGACCGTGGCGCATTACTTCAAGCGCACGCCGGAGGAGGTGCTGATCGGCATGAAGCCGCTGAAGTTCTTCGGCACCAAGGACTGGCAGGAGCACATGAAGCTGCACACCGCGCAGATGCAGTACCTGGCGCAGTGGCTGTACGACAACAAGAAGATCCCGACGGTGCCCGACGTGTCCAAGTGGGAGAACACCAGCTTCCTGCCCAAGCCGTGACGCGGCCGCACCTGTCTCCCCGCCACGCCGCCGGTTCGGCGGCAGCCCGCGCAGCCCTGCGATGACCGGACGGATCGCCATCCGGTTCGCCTCGGTCGCGACGTTCATCGGCGTCTGGCATCTCGCGACCACCACGGGCGCGATCTCGCCGCTCTTCCTGCCCTCGCCCGGCCAGATCGTCGCCGAGGCGCAGGAACTCATCGCCAATGGCGAATTGTGGGCGTCCGTGCTGGTGTCGTCGCGCCGGGTGTTCTCGGGCTTCGTCCTGGCCGGGCTGGTCGCCGTGCCGCTCGGCGTGGTGATGGCGGTGTGGTGGCCGGCCAAGGCCATCGTCGATCCGTTCATCTCGCTGCTGCGGCCGCTGCCCTCCATCACCTGGATCCCGCTCACGATCCTCTGGCTGGGCATCGGCGAGCAGCAGAAGGTGGCGATCGTCTTCCTGGGCTCGTGGATCTACATCCTGTTCTACACGCTGGCCGCGGTGCAGCGGGTCGATCCGGTGCTGGTACGCGCCGCGCGCAACCTGGGCGCCGGCGACGTCGCGGTCATGGCGCAGGTGATCCTGCCGGCGGCGCTGCCCGGCATCATCGCGGGCCTGAAGATCACGCTGGCGATCTCCTGGTCCTGCGTGCTGTCGGCCGAACTGGTGGCGGCGCAGTCGGGCCTGGGCGCGCTGATCTGGCAGGGCAAGGACTGGGGCAACCTGCCCCTGGTGCTGGTCGGAATGGTGGCGATCTCGATCACCGTGCTGATCGCCGACATCCTGGCCGAGCGCCTGGAGCGGCTCCTGCTGCCCTGGGAACGGCACCGCCGCACGTAATGCCGCCGATCCTCGAAGCCGTCCACGTCACCCGCAGTTTCTCGATCGGCCGCGGCCCCCCCCGTGGTCGCGGTGCAGGATTTCTCGCTCGAGGTCGCGCAGGGCGAATTCGTCTGCCTGCTGGGCGCCTCGGGCTGCGGCAAATCCACCATGCTCAACATGTTCGCCGGCTTCATCCAGCCGAGCGAGGGCCGCGTCCTGCTGCACGGCGAGCCGATCACCCGCATCGAGCCGCGCTGCGGCGTGGTGTTCCAGTCCTACGCGCTGTTCCCCTGGAAGACCGTGCAGGGCAACGTCGAATTCGGCCTGCGGATGCAGCGCGTGCCTGCCGCCGAACGCCGCCGTCGCGCCGAACGGTTCATCGACCTGGTGCGGCTGAAAGGGTTCGAGCGGCACTATCCGACGGAACTCTCGGGCGGCATGCAGCAGCGTGTGACGCTGGCGCGGATTCTGGCGGCCGATCCCGAAGTGCTGCTGATGGACGAGCCCTTCGCCGCGCTGGACGCGATGACGCGCCAGGAGATGCAGGAGGAATTGCTGCGGATCCAGGACACCAGCCGCAAGACGGTGGTGTTCATCACCCACTCAATCGACGAGGCGCTGATCCTGGCGGACCGCATCGTGGTGATGTCGGCGCGGCCGGGGCGGGTGAAGGCGGTGCTGGAGAATACCCTGCCGCGGCCGCGCCACGTATCGATACAGCTTTCGCATGACTACGCTGCGCTCAAGGCAGAGGTCTGGGGTCTGGTAGAGAAACGAGGTGCGTGGGCATACTGGCCGGTAGCAGGAAGGCTCCGTCCATGACCGCCGCGTTGGCAAGATTTTGTTCCGGACGATTCCACTACGCCTGGATCGCCCTGGCGGTCGCCTTCACCATCACGGTCGGCGCGATGGGCGTGCGCGCTTCGCCCGGCGTCCTCATCGTGCCGCTGGAGCAGGCCTTCGGCTGGAGCGTCGGCACCATCTCGGCCGCGGTGTCGCTCAATATCCTGCTGGTCGGGGTGACCGGGCCGTTCATCACCGGCCTGATGGAAACGTTCGGCCTGCGGCGGACCATCCTGTCCTGCCTCGTGCTGCTGCTGATCGGCACCGGGCTGTCCGCCTTCATCACCACGCCCTGGCAGTTGTTCGCCACCTGGGGCCTGCTGGTGGGCGTAGGCGCCAGCGCCGGCACGGTCGGCATGGCGGCCGCGGTCGCCAACCGCTGGTTCGTCCGCCATCGCGGCCTCGCCATGGGCCTGCTGGCCTCGGCCAATGCCGCCGGGCAGTTGATCTTCCTGCCGCTGCTCGGGCGGCTGTCGCAGGATTACGGGTGGCAGAGCGTCTCCATCACCGTCAGCCTGACGATCGCGGCGCTGATCCCGCTCTGCGCCCTCCTGCTGCCGGAAACGCCGGGTTCGATCGGCCTGGCCCCGCTCGGCGCCGTCAACGAGCCACCGGCGCCGCCGCGCGCCAGCAACCCGTTCCAGGTGGCGATCGAGGCGCTGCTCCGCGGCGTCCGCTCGGTCGATTTCTGGCTGCTGGCGATGGCGTTCGCGATCTGCGGCTTCTCCACCAACGGCCTGATCGGCACGCACATGATCTCGTTCTGCGTCGATCACGGCTATTCGCAATTTGCCGGCGCCGGCATCCTGGCGTCCGTCGGCGTGTTCAGCCTGATCGGCTCCACCGTCTCGGGCTGGCTCACCGACCGGTTCAACCCGCGCATCCTGCTGTTCTGGATCTTCGGCCTGCGCGGCCTGTCGCTGATCGTGCTGCCCTACACCGAGTTCGACACGGTCAGCCTCACGGTGTTCGCGGTGTTCTACGGGCTCGACTGGATCGCCGTGCTGCCGCCGATCTTCGCGCTGGTGAACGAGTCGTTCGGCAAGAAGAGCGCGCCGGTGCTGATGTCGTGGATCTTCTGCACCCACCAGATCGGCGGCGCGACGGCCGCGGTCGGCGCCGGCTTCGTGCGCACCTGGACCGGCAGCTACCTGCTGGCGTTCATGGCGAGCGGGCTGGCCTGCCTGCTGGCGGCGATCCTGGTGCTGCGCGTGTCGCGGATGCGCCCCGCGATGGTCGCCGCGGAGTAGCCGGGCCTATCCGCCCAGCGGGCGTCGGAACAGCAGGCGCTGCATCGCCGGGATGAAGCGCTGCTCACGGAACCCCGCCTTCACCAGCACGCGGCGCGATGCGGCGTTGTCCGGCATGGCGAAGGCGTGCAGTTCCGGCAATCGCAGCACAGTGTCGGCGACGTCGATGCAGGCACCGGCAAGCTCCGAGGCATAGCCGCGTCCCCAGGCCGCGGGATGCAGGAAGTAGCCGAGTTCGGGTCCCCAGCCGGGATCGAACGGATCGTTGTACAGCCCGCCCCAGCCGATGATGCGGCTCTCCGCCTGGTCGACCAGCACCCACGGCGCGAAGCCGTCGCGCCGCCGCCGCCATTCATGCGCGGCGATGCGCCGGCGGCATTCGCGCAGGGTGGGATCATGATGGGTGAACCGCATCGCCTCGCGATCGCCCAGGAAGCCGAACAGGCACGGGACGTCGGCAAGCCGCGGCGGACGCAGAACCAGGCGCTGTGTCACAACTTGCATCGTCACCCCATCGGTCGTGCGGCTCGGTCCGAGCGGATGATGCCAGCCCGGGTCACCGCGGCGTCCAGCCCCCGTGCTGTCCCCCGCCCCTGTCATGTCCCCCGCCCCCGTCCTGTCCCCCGCCCCTGTCATGTCCCCCCACCTGTCATTGCGAGCGCAGCGAAGCAATCTCCATGGGGATTGCTTCGTCGCTATGCTCCTCGCAATGACAGGGGACGCCGCGGATTTGCCCGATTGATCGATCCCTGGCATCATTATTGCTCACTCTGCCTATGGTGGCAGCTCTCGCATGCGGCATTGGGGAAGAATGATGCAGACAACGGCGACTTCTGTATCTGATAGCGGCAACCGGATCCCCATCATCGATGTCTCTGCCTATCTGGCGGGCAAACCTGGCGCCGATCGGGCGCTGGCGGAGGCAATCACCCGCACCTGCCTCGATACCGGCTTCCTGGTGATCAGCAATCACGGGGTGCCGCAGCCGATCATCGACCGCGCCTTCGCCGCTGCCGCCGCGTTCTTCGCCCTCGATGAGGCGAACAAATTCGCGCTCAAGATCGGGACCGAGAACATCGGCTACCTGCCCTATGGCGGCCAGACCGTGCGCACCTCCACAGTGCACCGGAACACCAAGCCGAACTTCAGCGAATCGTTCTACATCACGACGCCCGATCCGGACCCCGCGCTGGGCGAGCCGGACCATGACCGAAACAAGTGGCCGCCGGGCATGGACGAATTCAAGGCAGCGCAGGTCAGCTATTTCCAGACGATGCGTGCACTGGCGCACCGCATGCTGCCGGCCTTCGCTTTGGCGCTCGACCTGCCGGCCAACTACTTCGAGGACGACTTCACCGGCCCCAGCAGCACGGTGCGGCTGATCGAATACGCGCCGCAGCTTCAGGACGAATCCGACCTGTTCGGCTTCGCCCCGCACACCGACGGCAGCTTCATCACCTTCCTGCCGCAGTCGAAATTCCCCGGCCTCGAGGTGCGCACCGCTTCCGGCGAATGGATCCGCCCGCCCGCGGTGCCCGGCACGCTGGTGGTCAACACGGGCGAGATGCTGGCGCACTATTCCAACGACCGCTTCGTGCCGACGCCGCACCGCGTGCTCAACCGCAGCGCCAACACGCGCCACGCGATGCCGTTCTTCTACGGGCCGAACCGCGACAAGGTCATCAGTTGCGTGCCGACCTGCGTGAGCGAGGACAACCCCGCGCGCTACACGCCCTCCACCTCCCGCGAGCGCAACGCGATCAAGGACAGGACCAACTTTCCGCACCGGCAGACACCGGAGTTTGCCAGCGAGTCGTACTGACCATCCGGCAATAACCAGGGGGAAACGGGCACCGCGGCAGCGGCGTCCAACCGGCGCGCCATGCCGCCAGCACGAGGCTTGTGCGGCGATGAAGCTTCCCCGATCCGTTCTGCTGGCAGCCGGCCTGTTCGCCGCGCCGATGGCGCCACTCTTGCCGCAGGCGCGCGCCGAGAGCCCGCCGCTGCGCGCCTCGCTCAACACCGAACTGCAATACCTCGACCCGATCTATGCCACCATCAACGCCACGCGGGTGTTCGCCTACCTGGTGTTCGACCAGTTGGTGGGCATCGACAACGCGGGCAAATACCACCCGCAGATGCTCGAAGGCTGGCAGATCAGCCCCGACCGCCTGAGCTACACGTTCCGCCTGCGCGACGGGCTGGCCTGGAGCGACGGCACCGAGGTCACCGCGGAGGACTGCATCGCCTCGATCCGCCGCTGGGCGAAGCGCGAGGCATTCGGCGCGTTGCTGCTGCAGGCGACGCAGGATCTGCGCGTGGTCGATGCGAAGACCTTCGAGCTTCGCCTCAACCGGCCGTTCGCCTTCGTCATCGAGGCACTCGGCAAGCCAGGCAACACCATTCCGGTGATGATGCCGGCGAAGCTCGCCAACCTGGGCGTCGACAAATCGATCCAGGAGCCGATCGGCTCGGGTCCCTTCCTGTTCCGCCGCGCCGAATGGCGTCCCGGCGAGCGTGCGACCTTCGACCGCAATCCCAACTACAAGCCGCGGCCGGAGCCGGCGAACGGCCTGTCCGGCGGCAAGGTCGTGCGCATCGACCGCGTCGACCTGATCAGCATGCCGGACCAGGCGACGCGCGTCGCGGCGTTGCAGAAGGGCGAACTCGACCTGCTCGAGGTCGTGCCGTTCGACTTCATCGACCTGCTGAAGCGCGACCCCAACGTGGTGGTCACGTCGCAGCAGGGCGTCGAGCAGATGATGGACATCATCAGCCTCAATCATCTGCAGCCGCCGTTCAACAACGTGCTGATCCGGCGCGCGCTGCAGGCCGCGGTGTCGCAGGAGGAGGTCATGGCGGCGTACGGCCTGCCCGAGGGCATGTACCTGGCGCGCTGCCTGTCGATCTACATGTGCAACGCGCCGGGCAGCACCGATGCCGGCACCGAGATGTACAAATCGACCGGCATCGAGCGCGCGAAGGCGCTGCTGAAGGAGGCCGGCTACAAGGGTGAGCCGGTGGTCATGCTGCATGCGGCGACATCGGCCCTGCTCAATCCCGTCGGCCTCGTCGTCGCCGACCAGATGCGGCGCGCGGGCTTCAACGTCGATGTGCGCACCTCGGATTTCGCGACAGTGGCCGAGCGCCGCCGCAGCCGTGCGCCGGTCGAGAACGGCGGCTGGAGCGTGGTGCCGATCGTGTGGAACGGCATCGACATGGTGAACCCGCTCGCCGATCCCGCCGTCGGCTATAATTGTTCGGAGAGCAATCCGGGCTGGTACTGCGATCCCAAGATGACCGACCTGCTGCGCCGCTACACCGAGAGCTACGATCCGGCCGAGCAGAAGGAACTCGCGGCGCAGATCCAGACGGAATTCCACAGCCACGTGAACTACGTGCTGGCCGGCCAGTTCTCCGCGCCGATGGCGTACCGCGCGAACCTGAAGGGCATGGTGCCGTTCGGGTTCCCGGTGTTCTGGAACGTCGAGCGGAAATAGCCGAACGCCCGGCATGGGAGCGCGGATCGCCATCGATCGCGATGCGCGCTTTCCTCCGGTGGGGCGTCGCGATATGGTTGCTCCATACAACTATCAGGCGCGCCCATGCGAACCGCGATCAGCCCGCTCGACCCCGCGATCGGCCCCATCCGCGACGCATCCCGCCATCTCGTCCGCGAACTCGGCTTCATGCGTCCCACGCTCGCGGGCACCGACCTGCCGCCCTCCGCCGTCCATGCGCTGGTCGAGATCGGTGCGCGCACATCGATGACGGCGGGCGAACTCTGCGACACGCTGATCCTCGAGAAATCCAGCGTCAGCCGCATGGTGCGCAAGCTTGTGGAGGCCGGCGAACTGGTCGAGTCCACCTCCCGCGAGGACGGCCGCGCGAAACTCCTGTCGCTGACGCTCCGCGGCCGCGCGACCCTGGCCCGCATCGATGAGTTCGCACGCCGCCAGGTGGCAGCGGCCCTGCAGCGCATGCCGCCCGCGGCGCGGCACGGTCTTGCCGCAAGCCTCGCCGCCTATGCACGCGCGCTCCAGGCGAGCCGCCGCGATGAGTGACGCCGCCATGAGTGACGCCGCCATGGGTGACGCCGCCATCGGTGACGCCGCGATCGCCGCGCTGGCGGGCCCGGCGCCCGTCCCGGTCCCCAGCCGGAGGCTCGCCGGCAAGGTCTGCCTGGTGACCGGCGGCGCCAGCGGCATCGGCCGGGCAACCGCGCTGCGCATGGCGCAGGAGGGCGCGGCGGCGGTCGTGATCGCCGGGCGGAGGCAGGCGATCGGCGATGCGGTCGCCGCGGAATTGCGGGCGGCGGGAACGCAGGCGCTGTTCGTCGCGGCCGATGTCACCCGCGACGCCGACGCCGCGAAGCTTGTCGCCACCACGCTGCAGCGCTTCGGACGCCTCGACGCCGCGTTCAACAATGCCGGCTTCCAGGAACGGCGCGCGGCGCTGGCCGATCAGACCGACGATGTCTATGCGCAGGTGTTCGACACCAACGTGCGGGCCATCGTGCATTGCCTGCGCCGGCAGATCCCTGCGCTGATCGCCGGCGGCGGCGGCACGATCGTCAACAACGCCAGCGTCAGCGGCCTGCGCAACCCGAACCACGGCCTGTCGCTGTACGCCGCGTCGAAAGCGGCGGCCGTGTCGCTGACCCGATCGGCGGCGATGGAGTACGCGCCGCACGGTGTGCGCATCAACGCGGTGGCGCCGGGGCGCGTGGTGACCGACATGATGCTGGCGTCCGGCATCGGCGACATGCGCCAGGTCGCAGCCGGCCTGCCGCTGCGCCGCATGGGACATCCGGACGAGGTGGCCGCGGCGGTGTGCTGGCTGCTGTCGAGCGAGGCGAGCTATGTCGTCGGCCACGTCCTGTGTGCCGATGGCGGTTTCCTCGCCGGCTGATCCCGCGCCGGCCGCTACCCCGCCGCCCGCGCCGGCCACGCGCCCGAGCGCACGAGGTCCCGCGCCACCTCGCGGATCATCTGGTGGAACGCCGCCAGGATGTCGGAGCGCGGCGCGCCGGCGGTGCGCACGATGGCCAGCGGCCAGTACGCACGCGGACTGAACCGCAGCGCCGCGACCTCGCCGCGCGCACGCTCGCCGCTGAACGCGCCCTGCGTCAGCAGGCTGCAGCCAACGCCCGCCTGCACCAGCGCGCGGATCATCAGATGGTCGTCCACTTCGGCGCGGATGTTCAGCGTGATGCCGGTGCGCGCCACCCAGTTGTCCAGCAGCCGCCGCGACGCATTCGGCCGGCTCGGCAAGATCAAGGCCACGTCAGCAAGATCGGCGATCCGCAGATGCGCCCGACCGGCCGGCACGACGTCGGGGCGGCCGACCAGGAACACCTCCTCGCGCACCAGCGGGGTGATCTCGAAGCCCTTCTGCGGCAGCGGGTCGTGCAGGCAGGCGATGTCGACCTGCTCGCGGATCAGCCATTCGTGGATATGGCCGGAGAACCCGCCGGCCAGCCGCAGGAACACGTTCGGATACGCCGCGCCGAAGCGCTGCACGAGCGGCGGCACCAGGAAATGCGCCGCCGCCGGCGGCACCGCGAAGGCGATGCTGCCCGACGGTCCCTGCACGCCGTTGCGGATCTCCGCGCGCGCCTGATCCAACTCGTGCAGCACCGAATGGCAGCGTTTCAGCAGCATCTGCCCGGCGTCGGTGAGGCTGACGCCATGGGCGTGGCGGTGGAACAGGCGCGCGCCGATCTCATCCTCGAGCTTGCCGATCTGCCGGCTCACGGCGGGCTGCGAGATGCGCAGCAACTCGGCGCCGCGGCTGTAGCTGCCGCACTCGGCCACGGTCTGGAAGTAGCGCAGGGCGCGGGTCTCCATGCCGCCAGGATAGCACGATCCGGTTATGATGCTTATGCATGTTATGCCTTGGACGCAGGGGCCGCGTGCCCGTACGATTCCGGCCGACCCGGGAGACATACGCGATGAAGTTCGGCCTGCTGAGCCAGATCCAGGTGCCGCGACCGTGGACCGAGACCACCGAGCGGACCGTCTATTGGCAGAACCTCGACCATGTCGCGGCCGCCGAGCGCGCGGGGTTCAGCCATTTCTGGCTGACCGAGCAGCATTTCTTCTCCGAGATCGGCCACTCGGCCTGCCCGGAGATGTTCCTGGCCGCGGCCTCGCAGCGCACCAGCACGATCCGGCTTGGCTTCGCCGTCGTGCTGATGCCGTGCCACAACCCGTTCATGATCGCCGAGCGCGTCGCCACGCTGGACGTGCTGTCCAACGGCCGCTGCGAATTCGGTGCCGGCCGTGGCACCGCGGCCTATGTCGTCGAGGGCCTCGGCTTCAACGCCGATGCGGAGCATGGCCGCGAGGTCGGGCGGGAGGCGCTGGAAGCCGTGGTGCAGATGCTCGAGCAGGAGAACTTCCCTGGCTACCACAGCAAGCATTTCGACCTGCCGGCGCGCCAGGTGGTGCCGCGGCCGATCCAGCGCCCGCATCCGCCGCTGTGGTACGCCGCATCCAACCTGGAGACGTTCGAGCGCGCCGGTGCCGCGGGCGTCGGCGTGCTCGGCGTCACCCGCTACACCCATGACGAGATCAAGCCGCACATCGCGGCCTATCGCGAGGCGATCCGCACCGCGCAGCCGGTGGGTCGTTTCATCAACAACCATGTCGGCGTGTTCGCCATCGGCTGCGTGCATGACGATGACCGGACCGGGCGCGAGATCGGCTGTGCCGCGGCGCGCTTCTATTACGGCGACAACGATGCCGAACTGAACCACGTGCGGTTCGGCTCGTCCGAGGGCGTGGCAAGGATCAAGGCGCGCATCGCCGCCTATTCCGACGACGACCTGCTGGACAGCGGCATGGCGATCGGCGGCAACGCCGACAGCGTGTGCCGCCAGGTGGAGCGCTGGGCGGAGACGGGGATCGACCAGATGGTGTTCCTGTTCCAGATCGGCCGCACCACGCACGACCAGATCATGCGCTCGATCGAGATCGTGGGTGAGAAGGTGATCCCACGGTTCGCGTCGTAGCCACGCATGTCCAGACACGATTTTCCGCCGGAGGAGTTTGCCGCCCGTCAGGCCCGCGTGCGCGAGGCGATCGGCGCCGCCGGCCTCGACTGGCTCATCGTCATCCATCCGATGTCGCTGCACTGGCTGATCGGCACCGAGGCCAAGAGCTACCAGGCCTTCCAGTGCCTGCTGCTGTCGGCGCGGCCCGGTCCGCTGGTGGTGCTCACCCGGCTGTCCGAGCGCTGCGAGTTCGTCGAGGATTCGCTGGCCGATGAGGTGATCGGCTGGGGCGGGCCCGAACCGCAGGACCCGATCGAGGCGTTCGCCGCGGTGGCGGAGCGGTTCGGCCTGCGCCAGGCCCGCGTGGGGCTGGAGACGCCGCCATATTATCTGCACCCACACCAGTATCTACGCCTGCGCGATATGCTGGGCACCGCGCTGGTCGCCGAGCCCGCGAGCCTGATCGCCGAACTGAAGCAGGTGAAGTCGCCGCGCGAGATCGAACTGGTCCGCACCTCGGCGCGCATCGCCGACACCGCGATGGCCGCCTGCATCGGCGCGGTGGCGGAGGATCGCAGCGAACTGGAGATCGCCGCCGCCATCTACCACAGCCTGCTGTCGCAGGGCAGTTCGCTGCCGTCGAGCGCGATCAACCTGGTCACCGGCGAGCGCAGCGGGTTCGCCCATGGCGCGCCGACCCTGCGCCGGATGCGCCGGGGCGATGCCGGCAACGTCGAGTTCGGCGCGGCCTACCGGCGCTACACCAAGACGATCGGCCGGCAGTTCAGCCTGGGACCGCCCTCGCCGCGCCTGCGCGATATCTACGACGTGGTGCGCGCGGCGTTCGACGCCTGCCTGGCCGAGATCCGCGACGGCGTTCCGGCGATCGTGCCGCATGAGGCGGCGTGCCGCGTGATCGCGCAGGCCGGCATGGACCGCTACCGGCTGCACACCACCGGCTATTCCATCGGCGCCGGCGTGCCGCCGTCCTGGGGCGAGCCGCTCAACATGTTCGGCGGCAGCAAGGACGTGCTGCGCGCCGGCATGGTCGTGTCGATCGAGCCGCCGGTGTTCATCGCCGAAGAGCGCATCGGCGCGCGCATCATCGACAACGTGCTGGTGACCGCGACCGGCGCGGAACTGCTGTCGCAGACCACGCTCGATCTGATCGTCGTCGGGTGACCGGCCGTGCCGTGTCCGGGGGTCGCCGCAACCACGCCTTCGTGAGCCCGGCCGCGGCGGATCGCGCTGGCGTGCCGCTCGGCTCCCCGGCTATCGCGCGTATATGGCCCGTTCTATGGCCCGTTCTATGGCATGGTATGCGCACTCGGGCAGGCCAGGGCATGAGGCGATGATCGACCGCACCACCGACATCCTGGGACTGGTGGACGTGCAGCCCACATTCATGCCGGGCGGCGAGCTTGCCGTGACCGAGGGCGATCGCGTCGTGCCGGTGATCAACCGGCTGCTGCCGCGCTTCGACCACGCCTTCGCCACGCAGGACTGGCATCCTGCCGGCCATCTTTCCTTCGCCAGCGCGCATCCCGGGCGCAAGCCATACGACATCATCGACATGCCCTATGGGCGCCAGGTGCTCTGGCCGGACCATGCGCTGCAGGGCAGCCCGAACGCGGCGCTGCACCGCGACCTCGACCTGTCGCAGGTGGAGGTCGTCATCCGCAAGGGGTTCCACCGGGGGATCGACAGCTACTCGACGTTCTTCGAGAACGACCGCACGACGCCGACCGGCCTCGATGGCTGGCTGCGCCAGCGCGGCTTCCGGCGCATCTTCCTGGTCGGCCTGGCGACCGATTTCTGCGTCGCCTGGTCGGCCGAGGACGCGGCGCGCCTGGGCTACGATGTCGTGGTGGTGCGGGATGCCTGCCGCGGGATCGCCGTGCCACTGGGCGACGGACGCACCACCATGGATGAGGCGCATGAGCGGCTGGCCGGGCTCGGCGTGCAGGTGATCGACAGCAGCGACCTGCCGGCATGAGCACCTACCTGGTCACCGGCGGCGCCGGCTTCATCGGCTCGCATCTATGCGCGGCGCTGCTGGCACGCGGCGACGCGGTCCGGGCGCTCGACGACCTGTCCACCGGCCGGCGCGCCAACCTGCCGCCCGAGGTCGCGCTGATCGAGGGCGACATTGCCGACCCGGCGGCGGTGCGCGAGGCGATGGCCGGCACCGCGGGCTGCTTCCACCTCGCGGCCATCGCCTCGGTCGAGCGTGGCGTGACCGACTGGCTCGGCACGCATCGCGCCAACCTCACCGGTGCGATCACCGTGTTCGACGCCGCGCGCGCCGGCCGCCAGCCCATCGTCTATGCCTCGTCCGCCGCGGTCTACGGCGACGCGGCCGCGCTGCCGATCACCGAGGCCACGCCATGCCGCCCGCTATCGGCGTACGGCGCCGACAAGCTCGGCTGCGAACTGCACGCGCACGTCGCGAGCCATGTGCACGGCGTGCCCTCGGTCGGCCTGCGCTTCTTCAACGTGTATGGCCCCCGCCAGGACCCGCGTTCCCCCTATTCCGGCGTGATCTCGATCTTCTGCGAGCGCATTCGCCGCGGCCAGCCGGTCGACATCTATGGCGACGGCGAGCAGACCCGTGATTTCGTCTACGTCGCCGATGTCGTCGCCGCCCTGCTGCAATCGATGCGCCTGGCACCGGCGCAGGCGGCGGTGTTCAACGTCTGCACCGGCGCCGCCACCTCGGTCCTCGAACTCGCCGGCACGATCGCCGAACTGACCGGCATGCCAGCCGAATTGCGCCACCGCCCGGCGCGCAGCGGCGAGATCCGCCACTCGACGGGCTCGCCCCTCCTGGCCCGGACCACCCTGGGGCTCGGCCCGCCCGTCAGGCTGCGCGACGGCCTGCGCGATGTGCTGGACTGGCTCGGCGAGGGCGGTTAACTCTCGCCGCTTCTGCCAGGGGACGAGTTCCGATGCCGTTCAAGGCTATCGCGATCGCCCTGCTGATCCCACCGATGTCGCTCGTGTTCCTGGCATTGGCCGGGCTGCTGCTCGGCGGCCGCTACCGGCGGCTTGGCCGCGTCATCGGCCTGGCAGGCCTGCTCGGATTGCTGGTGCTGGGCATGCCGGCGGTGGGCGACCTGCTGCTGATCTCGCTCGAACAGCATCTGCCGCTCACTCCGCCACCGGCCGATCCGCCCCAGGCCATCGTCGTGCTCGGCGCCAACGTGGTGCGCGGCAACACCGACTCGCCGAGCCAGGCGCTCAGCGGTTTGTCGCTCGATCGCGTGCGGACCGGCGCGATGCTGGCAAGGCGCACCGGCCTGCCGCTGCTGCTCACGGGCGGCGCGCTCCGGCGCGACGAGCCGCCGGTGGCCCAGGTGATGGCCGATGCGATGGTGCGGGATTTCCACACCCCGGTGCGCTGGGTGGAGGCAGTGTCGCAGGACACCTGGCAGAACGCCCGCCTCAGCGCCGCCATCCTGCACGACCAGGGCATCCGGTCGGTCTATGTCGTCACGCAGGCCTGGCACATGAAGCGGGCGATCACGGCATTCGACCGAGCGGGGATCGTCGTGACGGCGGCCCCCACGCGCATGGACCTCCCGCCGGTGCCGCTTGCCGCGGATTTCGTTCCTACCACCGGGGCGTGGAGCAACAGCTACTATGCGATCCACGAATGGCTCGGCTGGGCGTGGTACTCGCTGAGGTAGCTACCGCGGGCGCGGGCGCCGGCCATCCGGCAACACCCGCCCGCCGCTGACCGTGCCCGATGGGGCGGCGGGCGACGATGCCGCCGCGCGATGGACGGTCGCACGATCGGCGCACAACGCGGCGAAGAAGGTGGGGAAACCGTCGCGCAGTGCGATGGCGGGCGCGGGCGCGGGCGGGCGCGATGGCGGCGCCACGCTGGCCGGCAATGGCGCCTCCGCATCGTCGCGCCCCAGGTCGCAGCGCGGTGCGGGTCCTGCGATGCCCGGCGTCCGAGCGACGGGCGGTTTGCTCACGATGCCCGACAGGGTGCCGGTCGCGGTCGGGCGACCGAGCGGCTCGCCGCTGACCCTGTGCCACATGACGAAGACCGAGCGGCCGGCAGTGCCCGGCAGCTTCCGGCCGCTGCCGCCGGTCAGATCGGTGCCCTGGCTCGTGTCGGTGCGGCCGCTTTCCAGCGAGAACGCATCGGTCATGGCGTTCATCTGCGCGAAGGCGAGCACGGTCCGGCTGACGTAGCCGAACGCCGCGGGATCCATGAGGCCGGTGCCGTTCGCCGGGAATACCGGCACCGCCCGCGCGGGCGACGCGCCGGCCAGCAGCAGGACAACAACCGCTCGCAGCGGCCAGCGGCGCGTGGCGGCGGTCATGCGCGCACCTCGCCGTCGAACATCCGCCGCCAGGCGCCGACCATGGTGTCGAGCGCGAACTCGGCGGCCGCCTTCGCCCGGTTCGCCGCACCCACCCGCGCGCGCAAGTCCGGATCGCGCAGCAGGGCGGCCAGCGCCTCGGCCAGCGCGGCGTCGTCCGGCGGCGTGACGAAGGCCAGGTTCTCCTTCGCCACCATCGCCGCGATGTCGCCGACATCCGTGGCGGCAACCGGCAGGCCCGCCGCCATCGCCTCGATCACCGACAGCGGCATCTGCTCGGTGTCCGACGACAATGCCACCAGGTCGAACCGGCGATACAGCGGCGCGGGATCGGCGACATAGCCAGTGAACTCCACCCTCGAGGCCAGCCCCAGGTCGCCCGCAAGCCGCTCCAGCCCCGTCCGCTCCGGCCCGTCGCCCGCGATCACCAGCCGCGCCGGCAGTGTCTCGGGCAGCAGCCGGAAGGCGCGCAGCAGACGGCCGAGATTCTTCTCCGCGCGCAGTGCCGCAACCGTGCCGACCACCGGTTCGGCAGCCGCCTCATGCGCGCCGGCAAAGCGGGCGAGGTCGATCCCATTGGGAATATAATGCACCCGGCGCGGGCTCAGCCGCCACGTCTCGGTCGCGATCCGCAGCAGCGTCCGCGACGGCACCACGATGGTGCTGCGTGCCAGCACCAGCCGCCGCGTCCACACACGCCGCGGAAGCTGGCGCGCGCGTTCCTCGGGCCCGAACCCGTCCTCGACATGGAGATGGCGGACGCGGCGCGGGATATTGGCCATCGCCCACTCGATCGCACCCCAGTTGTAGGTGACCAGGAGATCGGGCGCGATCGCGCGCAGCCGGTCGCGGAACCGCCGGACATTGCCGAGCGTGCCGCCCTTGGCCACGTCGATCGGTTCGCAGCTCAGGTCGAGCCCCGGCGGCAGCCGGTCGGCGCAGGCATACACGCCGTCCATCGCGATCACGACATGCCGGTAGCGCAGGCCCAGGGCGCCGGCGAGCGCGACGAAGCGCATCTGCGGGCCGCCCACGGCGAAGGTCGAGAAGACATGCAGCAACAGCGGCGGCCGGCCGCTCACCCCCCATGCACCAGGATGGCGCGCTCGTGGAACCGGGCCGGATCGGCGACCGGCGACCAGCCGAGATCGCGCTTCGCGTCGCCGCAGTCGAAGGTCGCACGCAGCCCGCGCGAGAGCAGGTCCCGCCGGCTCGGCGGTGCGCCGCGCCGTCCGGTGGCGCGCTTGATCAGGTATTTGCCCAGTTCCACCAGCCAGAGCAGGTCCACCGATTGCGGCCGGAAGGTCAGCGGCCGCTGCATGGCCTCGGCGAGTTGCGCGATATAGTCGCGCGCGCTGGGGCGCACGTCGCCCACGAGGTTGTAGCAGTGCCCGTCCACGGCGTCGGTCGCGACCGCGAGCAGGATCGCCGCCGCCACATCCTCCACCAGCACGAAGGGCAGCGGGTTGCGGCCGGCATTCCAGCCGATGCAATGCTGGTCGTTGTTGAAGAAGCCCAGGCCGGAATGGAACGGCACGCCGCCCTCGCCCACCACCAGGCCGGGACGCAGGATGCACAGCCGCAGCCCGTCGCGCGCGTGGCGCTCGAGCAGCATCCGGTCGGTCATCGCCTTGGCGCGCGCATAGTCGGCGCGCTCCTCCGCCTGCGGGTCGGTCGGCGTGGCGCCGGTGATCGGCGAGGGCTGCGGCCCGAGATACAGCGCCGCGATCGAGCCGATATGGATCAGCCGGCGCCCCGCGCACGCATCGGCCACGATCGCCGCGCCGCCCACCATCGCGTCGCGGACCTCCTCCCACGAGGCGCCGCCGCCGCCATGCGCGAGGTTCACCACCACCGGTGCGGTGCCGATCGCCGCGGCCACCGCATCGCGGTCGCGCAGATCCCCGGGCTGCAGCGACACCGATGGATGGGTGAAGATCGCCGGCAGGTGGCGGACCGAGCGCGCCATGACCGCGACGCGCGCGCCGCCCTCGACCAGTTGCCGCACGACATGCGTGCCGATGAAGCCGGTCCCCCCGAGCACCGCCACATCGCAGGCGGCGACGGCGGTGGCGGCGCGCGGCGGCGGTGACGGCAGCGGCAGCGGACGGAAGGCCGCGCTGCCGATGCGCTCGCACGCCGATACCAGCATGGCGCCGAAGCGCCCGTCGATCGGCGGCGGCGACCCGGCGTCGAGCGCCGCATGGAACGCCGCGATGCTGCCGCGCATGCTCAGGAAGAACGGGTCGTTGCGGCCGGCGAGCTTGAAGGTGGACGCCGCATAGGCCGCGACATTGCGGCAGCTTGCGCCGAAGATCGCCGCGGCGGTGCGCGCGCCGGAGGCCAGGCCGTCGATCGCCTCCAGCCACCGCGTGCGCCGATAGGCGAAGGTGCGGTTCGCCAGGATATCGGCGACGATCACGCCATCGTCGCACACGACGGTCACCTGCCAGAACGGGAACGACTGGCCGACGGCGAAGCGAAGCTGTGCCGGCAGGCGGTCGCAGGCGAGCGACGCATCGAGCGTGGCGTGGAACGGCAGGCCCGGCGCGATCTCCACCGAGGGTCCGGCGCGCACCGCGACCTCGCCGATGGCGCCGGCGAGGGCGGCGATCTGCGACAGCGGGTGCACCGCCTGCTCCAGCAGCAGGTTGACCGGGGCCGCGAACATCCAGTGGCCAAACTGCCGCGCCGAAAACTGGCGCAACGACACGTTGTAGATGCAGCCGACGAAGTTCGGCTTGCCCAGGCTGCGCGCCGCGACCAGGTCGCGCAGCCGGACGAACGCCGGATGATGCAGGAAATTCTGGTTCACCCCGATCGGCGCGCCCGACTGACCGGCCGCCTCAAGCAGGGCCGCGCATTCCGCGCCGGTGGCGGCGAGCGGCTTCTCCAGCAGCACCGGCCTGCCGGCCCGCAGCAGCGGCAGGGCGGCGGCGTGATGCACCGACGGCGGCACGAGGACGTGCGCGCAATCGAAGGCATCGGCTGCGATGGCCGCATCGGCCGACGCAAACACCTGCGCCGCCGCGCCGACCGTGCCGGCGAGGCGCCGCGCGGCCTCCAGGTTCGGATCGATCACCGCGGTGACGCCGACGCCGGGCAGCGAGCGCAGCGCATCGGCGTGCACGCGGGCGATGAACCCGGCGCCGATCAGGGCGACGCGTCTCATGGGCGCCGGGATTCCCCCCGCAGCACGTTCGCCCGCCGCACTTTCTCAAACTCTCCCACGCGGCAGGCCGGCACCGTCAGTTCGTGCCGGCGGCGAGCCGCGCGACCAGGTCCGGCAGCGCCGGCTGCGTCTGGAGGAAACCGGCGACCCGTGAGGCCGCCTCCCGCCGGGCCACCGGGCCGGGCAGCAGCCAGTCGGACTCGGCGCTGGCCACCAGCAGGACGGGCCGGGCACCGCCGCCGAAGATGCTGCGCCAGGCCTGCTTCGCCCGCGCGGTCAGGCCGATATGCGCCGGCCGGCCGTCCATCCAGAGGCTGGTCGCCGCGACCGTGGGGGCGGTCGTCGATTCGACCATGCGCCAGGTGCCGCTGGGAACGCCGGGCGCCTCCAGCGACCGCATCTCGGCATCCTCATCGGACAGCGTCGGCACGAGGCGGCGCTGCTCGGCCACCAGGCGCGCCGCCGTGCTGCGCGGCGAGAACACCTCCATCGTCAGGGTCACCACGCCGGCGCCGCAATCGAAACGCTGCACCAGCAGGCGCCCCTGCCCGCCCAGCCCGGCGGTCAGCGGCACCGGAAGCGATACGCAGCCGCCCGACGGCACCAAAAGCGGGAACTCGGCGGCGAGGTCGAGCGTGGCGGCGCGGTTCAGTTGCGCCGCCGCGGCCGGCCCGATCGCCGCCAGCACGATCAGGGCCACCAGGGTCGCGATCGCGCCGCGGAACGGGACGACCGTGTGCGGCGGAGGCGGCGGGGGCGGCGTCGCGACCACGTGGTCCTGGCGGAACGGCAGCCCGAGCGCGATCAGGATCAGGATGACGATCGAGAAGAAGATCCAGCCGTACAGCACGTGGTCCGCCTCGACCGCCTGGGCGCTGCCGAGATAATGGCCGAGCGCGACGATGCCGAGGGCGCGGAATCCGTTGGCGATGATCGGCACGATGAGGGAGACGATGATGAAGATGCCGCGCCGCACCGGCGAGCGGTACATCAGCAGCGCGTAGAGGCAGCCGAACGCGAAGGAGGCGATCAGGAAGCGCAGGCCGGCACAGGCTTCGGCGACCAGGAAGGTGCCTTCCGGGATCTCGATCGTGTAGCCGGTGACGTAGGCCGGGATGTGCAGCAGCGGCAGCCCGTGGATGACGAACACCGTGGTGACGTCCTGCAACTGCGGCGTGAGGAACGCCCCGAACGGCACGAGGAAATACAGATAGAGCAGCGGTCCGGCGAGCCGCCACCAGAGGCGTGGGCCGAGCACGAGGAAGAACAGCA
The DNA here is from genome assembly GCA_037201625.1 of Acetobacteraceae bacterium. Lineage (GTDB taxonomy): Bacteria > Pseudomonadota > Alphaproteobacteria > Acetobacterales > Acetobacteraceae > JAMXLO01. The sequence continues at coordinate 70,545 of JBBCGR010000001.1, forward strand.
CCTGCGCGAAGCTGACGGCCGCAAGCTGGCGGCCCTCCATGATGCCCAGCCGTTCGGCGAGCAGCCAGCCGATGGCGAGCGGCACGCCGGCGGCCGCGGCGAGCGGATAGGGTTCCGCCACCGCACCGCGCAGCGCGTCGCGCCGATCCCAGATCAGGTAGAGAACGATCGGGATCACCAGGAAGCAGTGGTTATAGGCGGTGGAGGAGTCCCACACGCGGACGGCATTGACGACCTCGACACGGAACACCAGCCCGAGCGCGATCAGCCCGACGCCGAGTGCGACGGCGGGACCGCTGCGCCAGGCGTCGACCACGGCAGGGGCGGGCAGCGTCTTGACGCTCATGCGGACATATCCATGGTGCTTCGCGCGGCAGAGGCAGGATCGAACAGCCGGTCGAGCGGGCGCAGGGTGACCGACCATTGGTGCGAAGCCTCGACGGCGCGCCGCGCATCGGCCCCCATCATTGCATGTCGGCCGTCGAGCACGTCAGCGATCCTTTGCACGGTTTCGGCGACGCCGCTTGCCAGCAGGATATCGCGGCCCGGCTCCGCACGCACGCCTTGAAACGCCTCGGGCGTCGCCACCACCGGCCGCGCCATCGCCATCGCCTCCAGCAGCTTGTTCTGGATGCCGCGCGCGATGCGCAGCGGGGCCACCACGACATCGGCCGCCGCGAGATAGGGCCGTGTGTCGGGCACCCGGCCGGTCACCCGCACGCCGGGCAGGTCGGCGAGCGCGCGCACGTCGTTGGTCGGGGCGGCGCCCACGATCCAGAACCGCGCGGCGGGCACCTGGGCGCGCAGCACCGGCATCACGTCGCGCGCGAACCACTGCACCGCCTCGATGTTCGGGCGGTAGTCCATCCGGCCGGTGAACACGAGGTCCGCCCCATCGGCGGCGAAGGGCGGCTCGAAGGCGTGCGCGGGCGAGAAATACTCGAGGTCGACGCCGTTCGAGATCCAGCCCGTGTACGGCGCGGCCTCGGGCGCCAGCGCGACGAAGCGCTGCCATTCCTGCTCCGAGACGAACAGGCTGTGATCGAAATGCGCCGCGGCGTAGCGCTCGAACGCGAGCAGCGTGCGTCCCTCGCGCGCCCAGACATGCCGCGCCGGAAAGCCGGCGGTCGCGGCATAGGCGGTGAACTTCTCGGAATCGACGTCCACCATGTCGAGGATGCGGCGCGCCTGCGTGGCGTGCATCACGTAGCCGGCCATCGCGGAGGAGAACACGTAGACCCGGTCGATGCCGCTCGCGAGCTTGGCGTCGACCCAGCGCTGCAGCCGGCGGTCCTGGAAATAGCCGAGCGACAGCGGCTGGCCGCGCCGCAGCCGCAGCAGCGCCTTGAGCCGCTGGGTGCGCGGATCGAGCGGCAGGCAGGCGAGGTCGGCACAGTGCGACGCCAGGGACGCGAGATGCTGCCGGTCCGCCGGATCGTCGATGAAGCAGCCGAGATGGATACGGTGGGTGCGCGCGAGGTGGCGGAAGATGTTCCAGGCGCGGATCTTGTCGCCCTTGTCGGGCGGATAGGGAATGCGGTGCGCGAGGAACAGCAGGTCGCGCATGGCGGTCAGCCGAGACCGCGCACGATCGGCGGGCCGAGCAGGTTGGCGACGGCCAGCGGCAGGCGTTTCCACGCCGCGATGAACAGCCGGTATTTCGGGTTGAGCGGGTTGAGATCGGGGATCGCGGCGCCCGGCGCGAGATGGAAGCGGTAATGCAGCTTCTCGGGCTCGAACCCCCAGTTGTGCTTGAAGGCGAAGGCGCCGGTGCCCAGCTTGCTGCGGCCGAAATCGAACAGCCGGGAGCCGCGGGCGGCGGCGCGGCGCATCACCTCCCAGTACATGAAATCGTTGCCGGCCCGCTGGCGCGCCTGTGCCGTGCCGCCGCCGTAGTACGGCAGCACTTCATCACGAAAGTAGAAGTTCATCACCGCGGCGAGCGGCTGCCCGTCATCCAGGATGGTGACCACGTCGCTGCAATCGGCGAACATCTCGGCCAGCACGGCGAAGTAGCGCCGCGAGAACACCGGCGTCCCGAGATTGCGCACGCTCTCGGCATAGACGCGATGCAGCCCCGCGACGTCACTGTTGCACACCGAGACCAGGCCGTTCTGGATGCCCTTGCGGACCATCGCGCGCTGCTTGCGCGGAATCGCCTTCATGTTGCGGTCGTCGTCGCCGGTGATCGGCCGGCGGAACGTGACATAGAGGTCCGAGCGCGTCTGCCAGCCGTCTGCCGCAGCGCCGCGGTCGTCCTCGGGCGGCCGGCGGTCCCGCAACTCCACCGCGGTTGCGCCGAGCTTCGCGCGCAGCGTCTCGGCGTGCGCCTCCAGCGCCGCGGCGCTCTCCCGATCGGCGGCGACCGGACCGCCATAGACGCAGAACGGCGTGGAGATCAGCGTGTTGCCGAACAGCCTGGTGCGGACATGCGCCAGCGGCAGCACGCCGGTGATCGCACCATCCTGTTCGGCGAACATGTAATGGCAGCGATGGCCGAATGCGGCCGTGATGACGCGCGACCACGCGGCGCGATGGAAGAACGTACCATCGGGCATCGCCGTGACGAAAGCGTCCCAGGCGGATGCGCTGGCGTCATCCAGCGGTCGCAGTTTCACCGCCATCGCGCTATTGCGGCTGCGCCAACTGCCCGGCGAACACGCGATCCATGCGATCCCACGCGAAATCACGCAGCAGCCTGTCGAGCCGCGCGGTCATGCGCGAGAGGTTGGTGTAGTGGCGGAACCGTGATTTCCAGCCGCAGTCGCTGATGCGCGGCTGGTGCGGATCGACCTCCCACGGATGGAAATAGAAGATGCCGGGACGCCGTTCCTGCCGGTTCACCAGCGCGAGCCCGCCGCGGAACACGCCGTAGGGCAGCAGGCGGAAGAATCCGCCGCCGGAGCAGGGCCAGTTGCGGCCGAAGGCGCGCAGCGTGGTCATCGGGATTTCCCACAACGCGCCGTCTTCCGGCTGGAACGGCGTGCGCGGGGCGTTCGGCATGCCGTACAGGTCGTGCCGGATCGGGTTGAGGCTGGAACTGTAGCGGTAGCCCTCCTCCTCCAGCACGCCGTAGGCCCACTGGTTGCGCGCGCCGATCGAGAACGTCGCGGCGCGATAGCCCTGCACCGGCACGCCGCCGATATCCTCGAGCAGCAGCCGGGTGCGGCGGATGTCCTCGCGGAAGCGCACCGGGTCCTGCGCATCGGCGCGGGTATGGTCGTAGCCGTGGCTGGCCAGTTCATGGCCGGCATCGACGATGCGGCGCACCATCGGCTTGTTGCGTTCGGCGATCCAGCCGAGCGTGAAGAAGGTGCCGGTCACGCCGGCGGCGGCGAACTGGGTGAGGATGCGGTCGACATTCGCCTCGACGCGCGGCGCGATGCCGTGCCAGGTGGAGCGGTCGATACAGTCGGCGAAGGCCTGCACCTGGAAATAGTCCTCGACGTCCACCGTCATCGCGTTGCGCACGGATGCGGTCATCGGTCGGCGACGGCACTCAGCAGGTCGAGCAGGCGGCGGAACACCCGGTCCTGGCGCGCGGCACTCTGCTCGAGCGCTTCGATACGGCGCAGCACCGAGTCGCCGCTGACGTTCGAGGTGGCGGGCAGCGACATCGTGACGGCGGCCGGCTGCGGCGGGGCGACGCCGGCGCCGAGATCCTGGCTCAGCTCGTTGGCGGTGGTCTCCACCATCGGGCCGGTGATCGTGTGCGTCTCCTCGATCGCGCCGTACAGCAGCACGCGCGAGCACAGCGTGTTGATCCGGCGGGGAATGCCGTCGGTGTAGCGGTAGACATAGGCGAAGGCGGCGTCTTCCCAGCTCGGGTCGCCGGTCCAGCCCACCCGCTTGAGCCGGTGCTCGATATAGGCGCGGGTCTCCGCCTCGGTCAGCGGGCCGAGATGGTAGGAGGCGAGGATGCGCTGGCGAAGCTGTTCCAGGTCCGGATTGCCCAGGGTGGCGCGGAACTGCGGCTGGCCGAGCAGGATGGTCTGCACCGAGGCGCGCCCGTCGATGGTGATGTTCGACAGCATCCGCAGCTCCTCGAGCGCGGCCATGTGCAGGTTCTGCACCTCATCCACCACCAGCAGGCAGCGGCGGCCGGCGGCCCGCTGGTCGCGCGCCATCCGCTCGAACCGGCGCAGCAGCGTTGCCTTGTCGGAGCCGCCTTCATCGGGGACGCCGAAATTGGCAACGGCGAGGCGCAGCAGGTCGTCGCCCGAGACGCGGGTGGTGACGATGCGCGCCATCACGTAGCTGTGGCGGTCGAGCTGCGACCAGAGCTGCTCCACCAGGGTCGTCTTGCCGGCGCCGACCTCGCCGGTGATGACGATGAAGCCCTCCTCCTGGGAGAGCCCATAGACGAGATGGGCGATTGCCCGGCTGTGCCCGCTGGAGCCAAAAAAGAACCGGCTGTCCGGCGTGAGCTGGAACGGGATGCCAGTGAGCTTGTAGTATTTCTCGTACACGGTGCCGCTTCAGAATTGCTTGCTGATGCCAAGCATGACCAGGTTCTGATAGAAGCTGAAGCCTGGCGTCGACGATATACGATCGAAGAATGAGTAGCTCACGTTGACCGCCACTGTCTGGCTGATCAGATACTGCATCCCGACACTCGCGGAAAGCGATTGTTGATTGCCGCTCGTGGAAAAATTTCCTGTACTATAGGACGCACTGCTGCTCATGGTCAGGTCGTCGCTGATCTGGTGCAGCCAACTGACGAAGCCGGTGGTCGACTGGCTCGACGAGCCGACCGTCGGGGCGGGAAAGCCGAGCGGGATGAACGTGCCGGGCGGCGCCGTCGCGATCGTCTTCTGGTCGCTGAACTGCAGCGAGAGCGACACCTGGTCGCGGTCCCAGATGGTGCTGGCGCTGAAGGTGAACGACTTCACGCGGAACAGGCCGGTCTGCACCCCGACGCCGCCGGTGCCGATGAACAGCGGCGCGCCGGTCTGGCTGTCGATCGCGCGCCCGGTCGAATCGAGCGCGGCCAGGTCGAGCTGCCCGGCCAGCCCCTGCAGATCGGTCTGCAATCCGGTGACGTAGCTGGCACTGATCCGCGTCCGCGCGGTCAGCGCGTAGGAGCCATTGAGCTGGACGTTGTTCTCGCCGTAGCGGTGGCCGTAGCCGATCGTGATCTGGCTGTCCGGATTGGGCGTCAGGGTGACGCCCACCCCCCACACCGCGTCGTTGATCCGGGTCGGCGGCAGACCGCCAAAGCTGAGGCTCTCGTAGCCGAGTTCGCCGAACACCATCAGGCCGCGATCCACCAGATAGCCGAGACGGTTGAGCATGAGGTACTGCGTCGAGCTGCCGGTGCCGCCGTTGCCGTTGCTGGTGCTCGCGTTCAACGTCGTCAGGTTGCGGAACGGCGCGAACCGGTCGCCGGTTTCGAACTGCGCGACACCTTCGTTGGTCAGGTTGTGCACGGTGTCGTGGCCGGTCGGGAACAGCAGCGGGATGAACGTGTTGCCCTGCGAATAGCTCGATTGGTTGAGCTGGTAGCCGATCTTGGCCGTGCCGGTGTCGCCGAAGCGATGCAGCCAGTAGGGCGAGATCGACAGGCTGCTGGTCTGTACCTGGTTCTGCTTGGAGAGGCCGGTCGTCCCGACACCGTTGAACTGCGGGCCGAGCGAGGGCGTCAGTCCGGGCTGCAGCGCACCGAACCCGCCGCCCACCGGTGCGCCGCCCGCCGCCGCCCGCACGTCCAGGAACAGCTCTTCCGGCATCAGCGTGAACAGCGCCGTGCCGAGAAGCTGCTGGGTGATCTGGTTCTGCGAGGGGGTGCGCGCATAGCCCTGCAGCGCCGGGCCGTAGCTGAACTGCACCTGCGCATTCGGCAGGTCGCCCTGCAGGGTGAAGCCCGGGGTGAGCACCGTGATGAAATCCCATCGCCGGTCGTCGGTGGTGTTCAGCACGTTGTCGTTGAAGATCTCCTGCAGGCTGACCTGGGGGACGAACGTCCACCCGCCGCCCGCCGGCGCGGCAAATCCGGAATGCTGCTGCAACTGGTGCCGCAGGTCCGATTGATCGACGTCGGGCTCGGCGAGGGTGATGCCCGGACTGGTCGCGTCCACGGCGGGGAACGCCATGGCACGCGGGAGCCCGGCCAGGCAGGCAGCCGCGATGACGGCCAGACGAGCGACGGCTGTGGGCGTAATTGTCACGCCTTCCATAGGCCCTACCACACCGTGCCGGCGCAAGCTCAGGATGAGTAGTAGTTCGAATACGCCCCGAAGGTGTAGCGCGTCGACACCTGCACCTTGTTGAGCAGCAACATGATCAGCGGGCAGGCCTGGATCAGGTCGAGTGCCGCCTCGACCTCATCGCGCTGGGTGCGCTCCGCCTCGACGACGAACATGATCTGGCCCACGACGGGGGCGAGTGCCGCGGGATCGCTGGTGGAGAGGCAGGGTGCGGCATCGAGGATCAGCAGGCGGTCGGCGTAGCGGCGGCCGAGCCGCTGGATCAGCCGCGTCATGTCGCGGCTGGCGAACAGTTCCGAACTGCGGCTGCGCTCCTGGCCCACCGGGAGGATCGACAGGTGCTCGATGTCGGTGCGCAGGATGATGTCGTCGGGATCGAGGTTCGGATTGGCCGCCAGGTCGAGCACGCCCGGGGCGTCCGCCAGGCCCAGCGCCTGGCAGATCGAATCGCGCTTGGAATCGCTGTCGATCAGCAGGACGTCGTGGTCACCCTGCAGCGCGATGCTGCCGGCCAGATTGAGCGAGGTGAAGCTCTTGCCCTCGCCCGGCCTGGCGCTGGTCACCATCAGCAGGTTGTGCAGGCCGGCCTCCGCGGTCGGCGCGAACGCCGAGCGGAGCAACTGGCGCTGCGCCAGGCGGAACTCTTCCGAGATCCGGCTGCGGCCGCGCGACCAGTCGAACATCCCGGCCCGCTCGAGCGCTGCCATGTCGATGAAGGGCCGCTCGGCCGGCAGCGGCAGAGGGATTTCCTGGACGTCCTGGCCGGGCGGCTCGGGCGCGAGCACATCGACGCCGGCATCGCCCGCCAGGGCGGCGGGATAGGGCGGCACGGTGTCCTCGGGCGACAGCGGCGTGGGCCCGGTCGCGGGTCCGGGCGTGACCACCGGTCCCCGGGACCGGCCGCCATGGCCGCCGCCGTCGAGCAACTGGGCCGCCGAGCCCTCGAGCGCGCCCGCCTGGCGCAGCCTCTCGGCGGCCCGCTCGACCAGATGCGAAGTCCTGGAATCCGCCATTCAGATCAACGCCGATGCGCGCAGGATGTTCACCATCAATCCTCCGTAGACCACGACCAGGGCGGCGACCGCGGCGCTGAACCGGGCGGCGACCAGCAGCCGGTGCAGGAATGGCTGGACACCCAGGATGGAGATGCCGCCCAGTACCGGCAGCCCGAGGTTGCGGAGTTCGTCCGCGGTCGAGAAGGAGCGGTCGAGCTGGCCCAGCAGGATGGTGAAGGTGAGGCCGCCGCCGAGCCCGGCCAGCAGCACGCCGGAGATCAGGATCAGCCGGTTCGGCGCGACGGGCAGCCGCGGCGTCTGCGGCGGGTCGACGATCTGCAGCTTCACCTTGTCCGCCTGGGTGTCGGCCGCCTGGGCGAGGTTGGCCGACTGGAGCCGGCTCAGCAGCTCTTCGTAGTTCCGCCGCAGGACGCTGTAGTCGCGGTCCATGTTCTGGTACTCGGCCAGCAGGCCGGGCTGCTCGCGCTGGATCTTCTCCAGCCGCTCCAGGAGCTGTGCGGCGACCCCGCGCTGGCGCTGCAACGAGCTGACGGTGGTGTCGGCCTCGATGAGGCGGACCTTGAACTGCTCGTACATCGGATTGGGGACCGACCGCCTGGCCGCGCCGTCATTCGCGTTGGCGTTGGCCTGACCGCCTGCGGCGGCGCCCTTGCCGGCGGCAGCGCCTGGGGCGGGGCTGTCGGGCGGCAGTGCCTTCAGGGATTCGATCAGCCGCTTCTGCGCCAGCACGTCGGGATGCTGCTCGGTGTCCTTGAGCAGCAGCAGCCTGAGCTGCTCCTCCGCCTCCTGCAGCCTGGCCCTGCCGGGCGAAATGGGCTGGCCCTGGGCGTTCACGGGTCCGCCGGGCATGCCGGTCTCGACCGCCAGCATCGGCGAGGTGTTGGCGAGTTCCTGGCGCAGCATGTCCTGGCGGATGACGGCGTCCTGCAGCCTGCCGTCGATGTCGCGCAGGGAGGCGCGCGCCGCCTCGGTCGCCGATGTGTAGGGGCCGTTCGGGTTCAGGTCGGCCGGCAGGACGTCGACGTACTTGGTGCGGAAATCGGCCCGCCGCTTCTCGGCCGCGCGCAACTGCTGCTCATAGGAGGAGATCTGATGCTCCAGGAAGCGCCTGGCGTTCTCCATGTCGCTGCGGTTGTTGCCGGTGGCGCTCTCGACGAAGATGGTCAGCAAGGTCTGGACCACGTCGTGGGCGAGCCTGGCGCTGTTGTTGCGGTAGGTGATGGTGAACAGGTTGCGCGTCTGCGGCCGCACCTGGATGTCGTTGGCGAGGCCCTGCAGCAGCCGTTCCCGGTCGGCCGGCGAGACGACACGCAGGTCGAGGTCGGTCTTCGACACCAGCTTCTCGAGGTTGGGCCGGCTGAGCAGGGTGCGCTGCAGCACCTCGAGCTGGCTGGTCGGCGCCGAATCGGCGGCCAGTCCGCGCAGCAGCGGCGTCAGGATCGCATCGGCATCGACATAGAGGCGCGCGCTCGACTCGTACTGGTTCGGCACCATGTAGACGCCGACCCAGCCGACGCCGCAGATCAGCCAGGCGATGATGACGCCGATCCAGCGGCGGCGCCAGGCTGCCCGGAGGTATTGCTCTACCAATAGGCGGACAGAATCCATCGGTCGTCCTCAGAACCAGGTTTGCGGGATGATCAGGGTATCCCCGGGCTGCATCTCGATGTTCTGGCTGATGTCACCCTCCTTGATCAGGTCGTTCAGCCTAACCCGGATCGCGGCCTGCTTGCCGTCAACATCGCGCCGAACGATTTCCGCGCGGTTTCCGGCGGCGAATTTGGTCAGTCCCTTGGTGGCGATCATGACGTCGAGCAGCGTCATATGGTCGCGGTAGGGGATCGCGGCCGGTTCGGTGGCCTCGCCGATCACCTTGATCTGCCGGTCGAACGGCCCGATGAACGAGCGCACGATCACCGTCACGTTCGGGTCGTGGATGTATTTCTTGAGCCGCTCCTCGATCTCCCGGGCAAGCTGGGTGGGCGTCTTGCCCGAGGCCATGATGTCCTCGATGAGCGGTACCGAGATGCGGCCATCGGGCCGCACCGACACGCCGCCCTCGCTCAGGTCCGCATTGCGGTAGACGAAGACGCTGAGCGTGTCGCCCGAACCGATGACGTACTGGTCCATCGGGATGGTGTCGCCCGGTTTCATGTTGTCGGCGGTGCGGACCGCCGACGCAGGAGCGAGGGGGAGTCCCCCCGAGCCGGATGAGCATGCCGCCGCCGACAGCGCCGTCAGGGCAACCATCGAAATAACCCGCAACTGGGAGTTCACGACGTCTCCAAGATCATTGACCCGCGCGACTGGCCGGCCTGGTAGGCGCGGAAGGAATCGAACCCCCTCCTCTGCCATGTAAAGGCAGCGCTCTACCACTGAGCTACGCGCCTCGCTCCGGTGACCGCAAGGCCCATTTGGGGCGTGGCGGCCGCTCTCCAGCTTGTGATAGCTTCTTACCACTTCGGACCCTATTGAGCAATCAATAGTCGCGCGCTTGCGCATGACGCATACAACCAAGGGTTGAAAAAAGCTTCCTTCCCGCTCTTCGATCTTGCGGCCTGGGGCAGCAGGCAGTTTTGACGTCTGGAAAATCCAAACACTTTCAACCTGGAAGTATTAATCCCGGACGATATGAAACGCCCGGGTAAGCAGTTACGTTATTTAAAATTGTGGACAAATTGCTCCGATTCGATGCATCTCGAACCCGTGACACGGCCACGGCCGGCAGGCTGTTGTCGCGGCATGGCTCAGGCCAGTTCTCGTTGCCTTGTCGCGGCGGCGCCCTGCGGGGGAGACAGGTATGACGCGGGTCCTGGGACGCTTGATGTCGCTCGAAATGGCGGTACTGGGCCTGTGCGAGCTGGCATTGTCGTTCGTCGCCATCTACACGATGCTGACCATGCCGAGTGGCCTGGCCGTGCTGGCGGGCTCCGGCGCGCCGCGTCCGCCGTCGTTCGACAGCGTCACTCTCGCCGCGGTCCTCGCGCTGACCATCGTGCTCACCGCCGCGGCGATCGGGCTGTACCGGCCGGAAATTTGCATCGAGCGGCGGCGCCTGCTGCTCAACGCCGCCGTCGCCGGCGTGCTCGCCTTCCCCGCCGTCCTGCTGGTGAGCGAGAGCTTCCACATCGCGCTGTCCAGCTACACGCTGCTGCTGCTGACCAAGATCCTGCTGGTCTGGCTGGTCTGCATGCTGGCGAGCCGCGTCATCTTCAACCGCGTCATGCGCAAGCGCTGGTTCATCCGCAGGATCCTGCTGCTGGGACCGGCGCCGCGGACCGCGCGCCTGCGCCAGTTGACCAAGGGCGGGCGCGGCCGCCTGTTCGAGCCCGTGCTGGCGATGGCCGATGGTGGCGAGGCGACCGAGCCCTCGCTTGCGCCCGAGGTGCTGCGCCGCCACCGCATCTGGGGCGTCGTCGTGGCGCGGGACGCGGCGGATTCCGAGCCGATGCCGGTGCGCGCGCTGCTGGACTGCAAGCTGCGCGGCGTGCCGGTGTTCGACGAGGCGGGGGTTCTGCGAGCAGCATCTGGGCCGCATCGATCTCGACACCATCCGCGCCGACTGGCTGCTGTTCTCGGAAGGCTTCGTGAGCGGGCGGATATCGAGCGGACTGAAGCGGGCGTTCGATGTCAGCACCAGCCTGGTGCTGCTGGTGCTCACCCTGCCGCTGATGCTGCTCACCGCGGCGCTGATCCGGCTGGAAGGACCCGGGCCGGTGCTCTACCGCCAGCAGCGGACCGGGCTGCACGGCCAGCCGTTCACGCTGCTGAAGTTCCGCAGCATGACGATCGACGCCGAGAAGGGCGGCAGCCCGCGCTGGGCGGCGCAGGAGGACCCTCGCATCACCCGGGTCGGCAGCTTCATCCGGCCGATGCGCATCGATGAGCTGCCGCAGCTCATGAACGTGCTGCGCGGCGAGATGAGCATGATCGGCCCACGCCCCGAGCGGCCGCATTTCGTCGACCAGCTCACCAGGATCATCCCGTTCTACGGCGAGCGCGCCTACGTGAAGCCCGGCATCACCGGATGGGCGCAGGTGAGCTATCCGTATGGCGCCTCGGTGGAGGATGCCCGCCAGAAACTGTCCTATGACCTTTACTACGTGAAGAACCGCAGCCTGCTGTTCGACATGCTGATCCTGCTCGCGACCATCCGCGTGATCCTGTTCCGTGAAGGCGCACGCTGACGCACCAGTCCCGCAGGCATGGGCGGGCAGTTGGCCCGCGCATGACACGGGGCCGCGTACCCGGCGCGGCATGATCCAGGGCATGGTCCGGGGCATGATCCGGGGCATGATCCGGGAGGAGATGGCCGACAGCGGCGTGAACCTCGACGCCGCCATTCTGAACGCCGGGATGCCGGAAGGCACCGTTCTGGCGCGCGGGAACGCGGCAGCATGATCTTCAGCCTTCCCACGCTGGTCTTGCTGCACGCCGGATGCGCCGTCCTGTACAGCGGACTGGCGGGGCTGATCCTGACGCAGCGATCACCGAGCCGGACCGGCGCCTGGCTGGCGGGCGCCTGCGCCGTCACCGCTGCCTGGGCCGCGGCGGTCGCGCTGACCGCGTCCGGCGATCCGGTCGGCGGCATCGCCGGCTGGCTCGAGATCGCCCGTTCGGCCGCCTGGTACGGCTTCCTCCTGCATCTCTACCGGCGCTCCGTCGCGGTCCACCGCCAGCTTCGCCAGGTGTTCGCCACCATGGGGCTGCTCGCGCTGCTGCTGGTCGGCGGATTGCCGCTGATCGACATGCTGTCGAGCGCGCCCGGCGCCTCGCTCTGGTCGATCGGCACGGCGATCCGGCTGGGCTTCGCCGTCGGCAATATTCTGTTGCTGGAGAACCTGTACTTCAACACGTCACAGGATGCGCGCTGGCACATCAACCTGCTCTGCGTCGCACTGGCCGGGCTGTTCCTCTACGACCTGGTACTTTACGCCGACGCCGCATTGTTTCGCCGTGTATCGCAGCCGCTGTTCGAGGGACGCGCCAGCGCGACCGCGCTCGCCGCGCCGCTGATCGCAATCGCCGCCGCGCGCAACCGGCGCTGGTCGATCGACCTGCACGTGTCGCGCGACGTCGTGTTCCACACCGCGACGCTGGTGGTGAGCGGCGTGTTCCTGCTCGGCCTCGCCGCCACCGGCGAAATCTTCCGCCGCGGCGGTGCGCAATGGGGCTATGTCGCGGAGGTCTCGCTGATCTTCGCGGGCGTGCTGGTCATCGCGGTGCTGCTGACCTCGGGCTCGGCGCGCTCGCGCATCCGCGCCATCCTCGTCGACAACTTCTTCAGCCACCGGTACGACTATCGCCGCGAATGGATGCGCTGCATCGACACGCTCACCGCGCCCGCCGCCCATACCAGTCTGCCGATGCGGGCGATCCGCGCCGTGGCCGAAGTGGTGGACAGTCCGGCCGGCGTGCTGTTCGTGCGCGAACCGGAGGAGGTGGCGTTCCAATGGGCCGGCTCGTGGAACATGCCCGCGGCGACGCAGCCGATCCCGCCGGGCCACGCGCTGCTGGCAGAGTTTCGTGACGGCGACTGGATCGTCGAGCTCGACAAGAGCGACCCGGTGGCGGAGTGGTCGGAGGCGTTCACCCGCATCTGGCTCGCGGTGCCGCTCAATCACCGCGGCGAACTGATCGGCTTCGTGGTGCTGGCACGCTCGCGCGCCCAGTTCAAGCTGGACCGTGAGGTGTTCGATCTGCTACGCATCATCGGGCGCGAGGTGGCCAGTCGGGTCGCTGAGCAGTTGGCGGCGCAGGTACTGTCCCAAACGCAGCAGTTGCGTGAGTACAGTCAGCGGTTTGCCTTCGTCATTCACGATATCAAGAATGTATCCGGACAGCTATCGATGCTGCTTACCAACGCAGAGGTGCATGCCGACAATCCCGAGTTCCAGCGCGACATGCTGGCGACGGTGCGCGCCTCGGTCGGCAAGATCACCCGCCTGCTGACAAGGCTTCAGGCGGAACGCCAGGAGCGCAGCCATGCGCTGATCCGTCCGCTGCACCGGCTGCGCGAGATCGTCGAGACGACCAGCCAGATCAGGGGCGCGACGATCGACCTGCTCGAGGATGGCGACGGCGCCGGCGTGGCGATCGATCCGGAATCCTTCGATGCGGTGATCCAGCACCTGCTGAACAACGCGCTCGAGGCATCCGGCCGGTCGAGCCCCGTGCAGGTGCGGCTGCGCCATGAGGCGCTGAGCGTGGTGATCGACATCGTGGACGAAGGATCGGGGATGACGCCCGAGTTCGTGCGCGACGAACTGTTCCGTCCGTTCGCCAGCACCAAGGGTGGCGGCCACGGGATCGGCGCATACCAGGCGCGGGAGTTGCTGCGCGCGGCCGGCGGCGACCTGCTGGTACTGACCCGCCGTCCCGGCGGCACGACGATGCGGATCCTGCTGCCCGCGGTGCGTTTCGCGGTCGCCGACGCCGCGACGTTACCAGCCTGACCCGTCGCATGGCCGCCAAACCGAAGCTGCTGATCGTCGAGGATGATGAGGGTCTGCGGTCGCAGTACCGCTGGGCGTTCCCATCCTGTGAAGTGATGATGGCGGGTGCGCGGCCATCGGCCGTTGCCGCGGTGCAGAAGGAGCATCCTCCCGTCGTGATCATGGACCTCGGCCTGCCGCCCGATCCGGACGGCGTGTCGGAGGGGTTCGCCACGCTCGAGGACGTGCTGCGCATCGCACCGGAGACCAAGGTGGTCGTGGTGACCGGCAACGGCGAGCGCCGGAATGCGCTGAAGGCGGTCAGTCTCGGCGCCTATGATTTCTGCGAGAAGCCGGTCGAGATCGAGGTGCTGCGCACGATCATCGAGCGCGGCCTCAACCTGCACCGGCTCGAGGACGAGAACCGGCGGCTGGCCGCGATGCCGGCGCGTTCGCCGATCGAGCGCATCGTGACCTCGAACCAGTCGATGCTGAAGGTCTGCCGCGACGTCGAGAAGCTGGCGGGCACGCATGTGCCGGTGCTTCTGCTGGGCGAGAGCGGCACCGGCAAGGAGGCGCTGGCGCAGGCGCTGCACGACCTCGGGCCGCGCGCCAAGCATCCGTTCGTCGCGATCAACTGCGGTGCGATCCCGGAGAACCTGCTGGAATCGGAGCTGTTCGGGCATGAGCGCGGCGCCTTCACCGGCGCGGTGAAACAGACGATCGGCAAGATCGAGAGCGCCAACCGCGGCACGCTGTTCCTGGACGAGATCGGCGACCTGCCGCATCCGCTGCAGGTGAAGCTGCTGCGCTTCCTGCAGGACCAGATCGTCGAGCGGGTCGGCGGGCGCCAGCGCATCCAGGTCGACGTGCGGATCGTGTCCGCGACCAACGCGAGCCTCGAGGAGCGGGTCAACGAGGGCTCGTTCCGCAGCGACCTGTTCTACCGCATGAATGCGGTCACCATCCGGATCCCGCCGCTGCGCGAACGCGGCGGCGATGCGGTGCTGCTGGCCAACTACTTCCTGGCGCGGTTCAACCGTGAATTCGGCCGCAACATCCGCGGCTTCACCGAGGCGGCCAACGCGGCGCTGTCGGCGCATGCGTGGCCAGGCAACGTGCGCGAACTCGAGAACCGCATGAAGCGCTCGGTCGTGATGGCGGAACGGCGGATGATCGATGCATCGGACCTGGAGCTGGCGCCGGCCACGCACGCCGTGCTGCCGCTCGACCTGCGGGCGGCGCGGATGCGGGCGGAGCGCGAGGTGCTGCAGCTTGCGCTCGCGCGTGCCAACGGCACGCTGTCGGTTGCGGCCAAGCTGCTCGGCATCAGCCGGCCCACGCTCTACGGGTTGATGGAAGTCCACGGCATAGAAATCGAGCCAGGCAGGACGGCAGACGTGGCGGCGGACGCCGATGAGTCCAGGCTGGATATGGAATGAGGTTGCACCCAATGCGCACGCGGCATCTCGGCTGGCTTCTGCTGACGGTCTGGCTTGGCGTCCTGCCGGCGACGGCATACGCCGACGATATGGCCGATGCGCGCAAGGCGCTGCAGAAGGGCGATCTGCGCACCGCACAGATCAACCTGCGCAACGCCGTGCGGTCCGATCCACAGAATGCGGAGGCGCATTTCTGGCTGGGCAAGGTCAGCCTGGAACTCGGCGATCCGGTGGCGGCCGAACGCGAGGCGCGCGCGGCACGCGACCGCGGCTTCGACCCGCATCAGGCGGTGCCGTTGCTGGCGCAGTCGCTGCTGGCCCAGCAGAAGGGCAAGGACCTGCTCACCGAGTTGCAGCCGAGCGGCAAGGATCCGGTGCTCGACGCCTCCATCCTCGTGGCGCGCGGCTATGCGCAGCTTGCGTTGAAGGCGATCGACGATGCGCAGGCCTCGTTCGCAAAGGCCGAGCAGACGGCTCCGAATTCGGTGGAGCCATTGCTGGCGAGTGCGCGCCTGCTGGCCGCCCGCGGCGACAGTGCGGGGGCGCAGGCCAAGATCGACCGGGCGCTCAACGCGCAGCCGAAATCGGCCGACGCCTTGCTGGCCAAGGCGGAATTGCTGCGCACGAAGGGTGACACGACGGGCGCGCTGGCCGTGCTCGACCAGATGCTGACCGATCAGCCCGGCAGCATGCGGGCATTGATCGATCGCGCCGGCCTGCTGATCGCCACGGGCGCCATGGACAAGGCGAAGGCGGACCTGGACGCGGTGCTGAAGGCGACGCCGGGCAACGTCCAGGCGATGTATCTGCAGGCGGTGATCCAGACCCAGACGAAGGACTTCAAGGCGGCCGACGCGACGCTGGACAGGATCAACGCCTATATCGCCCGCATCCCGCGCGGCTATTTCCTGCAGGCGATCGTCAAGGAGAACCTTGGCCAGATGGCGCAGGCCGAGGAGGCGATCCGCCGCTACATCGCGCGGGCGCCGAACGACCTGTCGGGGTACAAGGTCCTGGCGCGGCTGCAATTCGCCAAGCGCCGGCCGGAGCTTGCGGCGGACACCCTGGCCAAGGTGGTGGAATCGGGACAGGGGGATGCCGAAGCCTACGACCTGCTCGGGCGCGCCTACGCCGCGACGGGCCGCAACGAAGATTCGGTGAAGGCGTTCCAGAAGGCGCAGTCGCTGGCGCCGAACGACGTCGGCCTGCAGACGCGCCTCGCGAGTGCGCGGCTGGGTGCCGGCCAGGCCGAGTCCGCGATGGGCGATCTCGAGCACACGCTGCAGCTTGCGCCGACCGCGCCCCAGGTGGGCGAGGCGCTGTTCTTCGCGGCACTGGCCACCGGCGACCTCAACAAGGCGGCGGAGGCGGTGGACAAGGTGCGCGCGGCGCAGGGCGACACGCCGGTCGTGCAGAATCTCGAAGGCCTGCTCAAGCTCTCGCAACTGGACATCGAAGGTGCGGCTGCGAAGTTCCGCGAGGTGCTGAAGAAGAACCCCGACTTCATCCCGGCCCAGATCAACCTGTCGCGTGCCTCGGCGCTGCAGGGCAAGTCCGCCGACGCCGAGCAGTTGCTGGCGTCGCTGCTCGACAAGACCCCGACCTCGGAGCCGGCGCTGACGATGCTGGCGTCGCAGTACGCGCAGACCAACCGCCTGCCACAGGCGATCGCGCTGGTGGAGAAGGCGCATAATGCGGCACCGGCGAACACGCGCCTGACGGCGAGCCTGGGCGAGCTGTATCTGCGGGCGAACAACCCCGCCGAAGCCCTGTCGATGGTGAACCGGGAGAAGGAACTGGCGAACAGCGTCGACCTGCTGAACGTGAAGGCCGCGGCTCAGGTGGCGCTCGATCAGAAGGACCAGGCGCGGGACACCTACCAGCAGGTGCTGAAGCTCGACCCCGCCGCCCTGCCGGTGCGGCGCGCGCTGGGCTCGCTGCTGCTGCAGGCCGGCGACTATGAGCACGCGCGCAACCTGATCAAGGAAGGCCTCGTGATCAGCCCGCGCAACTACCAGCTTTACCAGGACTACGTGATGGTCGATCTGCGCTCGGGCGGCATCGACACGGCGATCGCGACGGCCAAGCAGCTTCAGCAGCAGGACCGCGACTTCCAGCCGGCGCGCGCCCTGGTGGGCGACGTCTATCTGTCCGCGAACCGGCTGGACGATGCCGTGCGCGCCTACCAGGAGGCGCTGGCCGCCACGCCGTCCGAGATGATGGTGAACCGGCTGACCGGCGCCCTGATGCGGAGCGGCCAGCGGGAGGCAGCGATCAAGGTGCTCACCGACTGGACCGCGCAGCATCCGACGGATTACGGCGCGGTGGAGCAGCTTGCCGAGATCTACATCTCCACGCAGCGCTATGACGAAGCGGCCAAGTATCTCGAGCGGGTGCTCGAGCAGAAGCCGAACGAGGTGGTGGCGCTGAACAACCTCGCCTGGGTCTACCAGCAGCAGAACGACAAGCGGGCCGAGGAACTGGCGCAGCGGGCCTATCTGCTGTCGCCAGGCGGTCAGACGGCCGACACGCTGGGCTGGATCCTGGTCGGCAACGGCAACGCCGAGCGGGCGATGCCCCTGCTGCGCCAGGCCGTGGCGCAGGCGGGCGCCGATCCGCGGATCGTCTATCACTACGCCGTCGCGCTCAAGGCGACCGGCAAGCGCGAAGAGGCGATGCGGATGCTCAACGCGGTGGTGGCGGCCAACGGCGAGTTCACGGAAAAGACCGAGGCGCAGAAGCTGCTGGACGAGATGAACAAGGGATGAGACCGATGCATCGCATCGCCTGTCCGGCTTCGGTGCAATCGGGGGACTGAGACGTGCGTTCGGCCGCGCTGTTCTTCGAACTCCTGCTGCTGCTGCCCATCACGCTGGTGCGGCCGTTCGTCGGCGTCATCCTGTGGTCGTGGTTCTCGTTCATGAACCCGCATCGCCTGGTGTACGGCGGCATCGCCCTGGCGGTTCCGTGGGCGATGCTGATCTTCTTCGGCACGCTGTTCGGCTGTCTCGCGGCGCGCGAGCCGAAGCGGCTGCCGGTGAACGCGTTCACCATCCTGGTCGCCCTGTTCCTCGTGATGATCACCATCACGACGGCCTTTGCGCTGGGGCCGTGGGACGACGTGCTGAACAAGTACGAGATTGTCGCCAAGTCGTTCCTGTTCCTGCTGATCACCTGCGCGCTGCTGAGCAGCCGCGAGCGGATCCACGCGCTCGTGTGGGTGCTGGTGCTGTCACTGGCATTTTTCGGCATCAAGGGCGGCGGCTTCACCCTGCTGGGCGGTGGCGTCAACAAGGTCTTCGGTCCCGAATCGACGATGATCGGCGACAATAACCACCTCGCCACCGCGCTGCTGGTGTGCCTGCCGCTGATGAACTACCTCCGCATGGAATCGCGCCATCCCATCATGCGGTATGGCATCACTGCCGCGATGGTGCTGACGCTGTTCGCGGTCGTCGGCAGCTATTCGCGCGGTGCGCTGCTGGCGCTTGGCGCCGTGTCCGCCTATTTCTGGTGGAAGAGCCCCGGCAAGATCGTCTCCGGCGCGCTCCTGGTGATCGCCGTGGCGACGGCCATCATGTTCATGCCGGAGAGTTGGATGGACCGGATGCATTCCATCCAGGATTACAATGCCGACGATTCCGCCATGGGCCGGCTGGATATCTGGAGCGTTGCCTGGCAGATGGCGATCCAGCGTCCCCTGGTCGGTGGCGGGTTCTTCGCGACGTATACGCAGCCGGTGGTCAACATGTTCGTCCCCGGCGGCACCCCGCGCGCGGTGCACAGCATCTGGTTCGAGGTGCTGGGCGAACACGGCTTCCCCACCTTCTTCGTCTGGTTCGGGATGACCATCGCCGGCGCGGTCTATGCCCGCCGCGCCATCAAGCTCGCAACCGGGGTTCCGGGACTGGAATGGAGCGTCAACCTGGCGCGCATGATCCAGGTCTCGATCATCGCCTACCTCGTCGGCGGGACGTTCCTGTCCCTGTGCTATTGGGACTATTACTTCACCATGCTGGCGGCCGCGGTCGCGGTATACGAGGTGGTGAAGGCGACGATCCCGCAGCCCACCGTCGCGGCACGCCTGGGCGCTCGTGCCATGCCGGCCCGAATGGCGCTGTCCCGGTGAAACCACGCCTCTTGCCCCCACAACCCACAACACCAGAGCAAGACTGATGGAAACCGTCCTGCTCATGATGACGATGGTGGCAGTGGGGTGGCTCGTGATGTGGTGCTGCGCCGACCACTCCGCCTCGAGCAGGACCTGGTGGCCATTCGATTTCCGGGAGACAGGACCCGCCGCGCCAAAACCGGAAGAGAAGATGCACGGGCGCCGACGTCCGGCAGACCGCCAAACCACACCGCGGCCATGGAAACGCTCCGGCTCCTGACGTTCTCCACGCTCTACCCAAGCAACGCGCGCCCGAACCACGGCATCTTCGTGGAAAACCGGCTGCGCCACCTTGTGGCAAGCGGCCAGGCAAGCAGCGTGGTGGTCGCGCCGGTACCGTGGTTCCCCAGCGGGTCACCGCGCTTCGGCGACTGGGCGCTGAACGCCCAGGTCCTGCCGTTCGAGACGCGCCATGACATCGGCGTCCATCATCCCCGCTATCCCGTGCTGCCGAGGATCGGCATGTCGATCGCGCCCCATCTGCTGTACCGCGCCGTCCTGCCGCTGGTGCGCCGGCTGGCGGCGGATGGAGCGTTCCACGCGATCGACGCGCATTACCTGTATCCGGACGGCGTGGCCGCGGTCTGGCTCGGCCGCAAACTCGGGCTGCCCGTCGTGGTCACGTCACGCGGCACCGACGTCAACCTGATCCCGCGCTATGCGATCCCGCGCGCCATGATCCGCGGTGCCATCGCGGGCGCGGCCGCCCTCATCGCCGTCAGCGCGGCGTTGAAAGCCGAACTCGTCACACTCGGCGCACCGGACGAAAAGGTGACGGTGCTGCGCAACGGCGTCGACATCCGCCAGTTCCGGCCGATGGATCGCGTCGCCGCGCGTGCCGGTCTCGGCCTCACGCGCCCGACCCTGCTGTCGGTCGGACACCTCATCGAGCGGAAGGGCCATCACCGCATCATCGAGGCCATGCCTCGCCTGCCGGAGTTCGACCTGCTCATCGTCGGTGCCGGACCCGAGGGGAGCCGCCTCACCGCGCTCATCGCCCAACTGGGGCTGGCGGATCGGGTGCGCCTGCTCGGCGCCCGTCCCCACGCGGAACTGCCATCGATCTACAGCGCCGCCGATGCGCTGATCCTGGCCTCGAGCCGCGAGGGCTGGGCGAACGTGCTGCTCGAGGCGATGGCCTGCGGGACGCCGGTCGTGGCCAGCAACGTCTGGGGCAATCCGGAGGTCGTGCGCTGCCCCAGCGCCGGCGTCATCGCGGACGAGAATACGCCTGCCGGCATCGTCGCCGCCGTCCGCCGCCTGTTCGCCGCCCTCCCCTCACGCGCCGATACCCGATCCTATGCCGAAGGATTCGGCTGGGAGGCCACCACCGAAGGGCAGCTTGCCCTGTTCCGATCGTTGCGCTGATGCCGGCCGCGCCGGCGCCGCCGTTGCAGCCGCCGGACCCCAGCCCTGGCGAGACACGGACGCTGCTGTCGAGGACGGCCGGCGGCGCCGGCTGGACCATCGGCTGGCGCGCGGTCACCCGTGCCCTGGGTTTCGTCAGTACGCTGGTTCTCGCGCGGATCCTGGTGCCGGCCGATTTCGGGCTCGTCGCGCTCGCCATCAGTTTCTCGCGTGCCATCGACGTGCTGGCCGACCTGGGCGTCGAGGATGCCCTGGTCCGCGCGACGAACGCCGAGCGCGCTGCCTACGACACCGCCTTCACCATCAATGCGATCCGCGGATGCGTGACCGCGACGGTGATCGCTCTGTCGGCCGTGCCGTTCGCGGCCTTCTTCGAGGACCCGAGACTGGCCTACGTCGTGCTGGCCCTCGCGCTCGCCGTGTTGCTGGACGCATTGGAGAATGTCGGCGTTGCCGATTTCCGTCGCGACTTCGCCTTCCGCCGGGAGTTCCAGCTTGCGATCTTTCCGCGCCTGGCGCAGGTCGCCGTGGCAGTAACGATCGCGCTGATCTGGGCGAGCCACTGGGCGCTGGTCGCCGGCATCCTCACCGCCGCCCTGCTGCGAACCACCGCCACCTACCTCATGCACCCATTCCGCCCGCGGCTGTCGCTCGCCGCGTGGCACGACCTGATCGGCTTCTCGGTCTGGACCTGGCTGGTCAGCATGGCGCGGATGGTGCGGGAACGCGGCGTCGTGATGCTGATCGGCGGCATGCTGAACCCCGCCCAGCTTGGCATCTTCACCCTGGGCTCCGAGATCGCCACGCTGCCCGAAAGCGAATTGATCGGCCCGCTCGGCCGGGTATGCTTTGCCAGTTTCGCCGCCGTGCGCCGCGCCGGCACCAGCGTCAGCGACACCTATCTGCGCATCACGGCCGCGACCTTCGTCGTTGCATTGCCGGCCGCCATCGGCATCTCGGCCGTCGCGGCTCCGCTGGTGATGCTGGCCTTCGGCGCCAAATGGCTCGAGGCGATACCGATCGTCGAAATCCTCGCCGCCGCCGGCATCCTGGCCGTCACAGGCCGGATCAGCGCGGCGCTGTTCAACGCCTTCGCCATCCTGCGCCCGCTGTTCTGGAACGTCATCGTCATATCGGCGCTGCAGTTCGGCCTGCTGGTGCCCCTCGTGTGGACCTGGGGCCTGCCTGGTGCCGCGATCGCCACGGCGGCGGTGATGCTGCTGGAGCAGGCGGTGCTGACGATCCTGGCGTTCCACCGCTTCGCCATGCGGCCGGCCGACCTGCTGCGCGGCATCTGGCGCTGCCTGGCCGCCACCGGCGTGATGGCGGGGTTCCTCGCGCTCGCGGGACTGGGCTGGACGGCGGCGCCACCTGGTTTCGGCGCGAGCCTGCGCCACCTTGCGGTCACCGGCGTGCTTGGAGCCGGCGCCTACACCGCGGTGCTGGGTTGCCTCTGGCTGGCCTGCGGCCGGCCGGCAGGGCCGGAAGCCGATGGCCTGGCGCTGGCCGGACGGGTGGCCTCAGGCCTATGGCATCGACTGGCCGGCCGAACGATCCTGCCGCGCGCCGGCCCGCCCGAGCGTTAGAGCGTGATCCGTACAGGTGGAATCGCCGGAGCGGTGAATCACGCTCTCAGACAACGAGCTGGAGCGGATTCCGTGAGCCTGCACGAACGGAATCTGCTCCAGTTCAGCCGTTGCCGCCGCCCGTCGTGCGGTAGGTATCGTAATAGCCGTTGTAATCCGGCGTGTAGAAGGGCCGGTGCCGCTCGTAGTAACCGCCATAGGCACCCGCCGGATAGCCGGTGTTATAGGAGCCGCCGGCGTAGTATGGCGCAGGATAGGCCTCGCCGTATTGGCCATAGGCGCAGCCGCCTAGCATTGCCGCGGTCAGGAGCGCCGCGCCCGCCAGTATCCTCGTTCGCATCGTCTTGTCCTCGCTGTGGGACATGGAACGTGCCGCGTGGCGCAATGTTCGGACCGATCGCGGGATGTTGCGTCGCCGATTGCCCGCGGCGCGGCATTCCGGCACCGTCGGCCGGCGCCGCCAGAAAGGTCCCTGCCATGTCCTTCACCTTTGGCCCCGACGTGCATCTCGACCGTCCGGCCTATGTCGATCCGACGGCGCGCATCTTCGGCCTGGTGAGCGCGGGCGAAGGGAGCAGCTTCTGGCCCTACTCGGTGATCCGTGCCGAGGGCGCCGAGGTGCGCATCGGGCGGGGCTGCAACATCCAGGATGGTGCCGTCGTGCACGTGGGCGGCGGGCGCGGCACGACGATCGGCGACTATTGTTCCATCGCGCACCGCGCCGTGGTCCATGGCGCGGAGATCGGCGACGACTGCCTGATCGGCATCGGCGCCGTCGTGATGGATGGCGCGAGGGTCGGCCGCCGCTGCGTGATCGGGGCGATGGCGCTGGTGCCGCCGGGCACCGAGATCCCCGAGGGATCGGTTGTCATGGGCGTGCCTGGCAAGGTCGTGGCGACGCGCGACAATTTCCTCGCGACCCGTCGCAACGCGCTGGTCTACCACCGCAACGCCCTCGCCTATGCGGCGGGCCGCCACGATGCCTGGCGCGGCGCCGAGTTCGTGCAATGGCGGGACGCCATCGCGCGGCGGCTCACGGCGGGCGAGGACGTCGGCATTTAAGCGCCTGAGCGCTGCCGGCGGACTTACGTCGTGGCTCGCGCGGCACACCAATGCGCCTGTTGACGAACGGCCGCTGCACCACACATGTCGGACGAGGCTGCTCGGAGAGGTGGGCGATGTCCCGTTATCTGGCGATCTGCGCTGTCGGTGGCTTGCTGGCTGGTTGCGCGGCGACGCCAACCTCGACCACGACCGCCGACGGTGTCCCGTACGGCTATGCGTACCATGACGGCATCCACGACAACAGCGTCAACCAGCCGTCGCCGCAGGCGGTCTATAACGCCACCCACGGCACCTATCTGTGGCCACCGATCGATCGCGGCAGGAACGGCTAGAGCGTGATGCGTACAGGCGGAATCACCAAAGCGGTGAATCACGCCCTCTGACAACGAGCCACTGCGGATTCCGTGAGCCTGCGCGAACGGAAGCGGCTCTGGCCCCGTTACACCGGCGCCGCGAACTGCCGCTCGAGCTGCCCGGACAGCCGTCCGTAGACGCGGCGCGCATTGGCCTCATACAGCCGGGCCTTGTCGGCCGGCGACAGGGCGAGCTGCTCGACATAGCGCTTGGTGTCGTCATACGGATGGCCCGTTGTCGGGTCGATCCCCCGCACCGCACCGATCATCTCCGAGGCGAACAGGATGTTGTCCAGCGGGATGACCTTGGCCAGCAGCTCCTGGCCCGGCAGGTGGTAGACGCAGGTATCGAAGAACACGTTGTTCAACAGCAGCTCCGACAGCGGCGGCAGCTTCATGTCCTGCGCGATGCCGCGGAACCGGCCCCAGTGATACGGCACCGCACCGCCGCCGTGCGGAATGATGAACTTCAACTGCGGGAAATTCTTGAACAGGTCCGACGTCAGGCACTGCATGAACGCCGCTGTGTCGCCGTTCAGGTAGTGCGAGCCGGTGGTGTGGAACGCAGGATTGCACGCCGCGCTGACATGGATCATCGCCGGCACATCCAGCTCTACCATCTTTTCGTAGAGCGGGTACCAGTAGCGGTCGCCCAGCGGCGGATCGGTCCAGTAGCCGCCGGACGGATCGGGGTTCAGGTTGCAGCCGACGAAGCCGTATTCCAGCACGCAGCGCTCAAGCTCGGCGATGCAGTTGCGCGGCGACACGCCGGGGCTCTGCGGCAGCATGCAGACGCCCACGAAGTTGCGGGGGAACAAGGAGCAGACCCGATGGATCAGTTCGTTGCACGCACTGGCCCAGGCCTCGGAGGTCGCCGCGTCGCCCAGGTGGTGGCCCATGCCGGCGGCGCGCGGCGAGAAGATCGTCAGGTCGGTGCCGCGCTCCTGCTGCAGCTTCAACTGGCCATTGACGATGCTGGCACGGATCGCGTCATCGCCGATCGCCGGACGCGCCGGCACGGTCCGGCCCTCGGCGTGCGCGGCGATCTGCGCGGTGCGCCAATCCTCATGCTCGCGCGGCGACGTGGTGTAGTGGCCATGACAGTCGATGATCATGGTTCCCTCCCTGAGACGTCCGGACTGTAGAGGAGCCTCGGGGGACTGCGAAGGCGCCCGATGCGAGCAGCGATTGCGGGACCGAACGGCCTCTGACGGCCGACCGCGCCGATTGACATCCTTGTGATCGAGGCCGTGTCGGATTGTCGTCCGCCGCCGCCTCCCGAAAGCGCAGAACCAGCCAGGGGAGTTGCCTGAGGCAGAGGATCACCACCTTCCCGCGGCGCCCGTCATGCTCACCCTCGACGGACAGGCGTTCATCGCGCTGAATGGTGGCCCGCGCTTCAGTTTCGTGCCGGCGGTTGCGCTGTTCGTGCGCTGCGGCGCGTGATGGCCGCGACGGTGCGGATGATCAAGCGCAAAATCGCGACGCTGCAGCGCGCCTAAGAGCAGGACTGAGGAGCAGGAACATGTCGACGACCGAAGCGACCGACCGTGACCTGGTGCTGACCCGGCTGATCGACGCACCGCGCGAGAAGCTCTACCGCGCCTGGACCGAGCCGGCACTGCTGATGCAATGGTTCGCGCCGCTGCCGTACACCACGCCGCACGCGGAGCTGGACGTGCGGGCCGGAGGCAGCAACACGGTGGTGATGCGCGGACCGGACGGCGCCGACATCCCGTGCAGCGGTGTCTATCTCGAGGTGGTGCCGAACGAGCGCATCGTCATGACCGATGCCTATACAGATGCATGGCAGCCGTCGGCCAAGCCGTTCATGACGGTGATCCTGACCTTCGAGGATGAGGACGGGAAGACGCGCTATACGGCGCGGGTGCGCCATTGGACGGTGGCGGATCGGGAGACGCACGAGAAGATGGGCTTCCATGAGGGCTGGGGCCAGTGCGCCGACCAGCTTGCCGCGCTGGTCGCCAAACTCTGAGCCAGCCGCCGGCGCGACGGCCACCGAACGGCACGCGCCGCTGCCTTCGTCGCCGCTGTCATGACGATCGTCATCATCGTCATTCCCGCATGCGTAGGAATAACGGCAGTCGCGCCGCCATTCGCGCGACAATGGCGCGGTCCGCGCGCGTCCCGCGTCTTCGCCGGCAGTCCCTACGACATGACGCCGGCGACGATGTCGAACGAGCGCTTGCGCTTCTCGTGATCGAAGATGTTGGTGGTCACCATCAACTCATCGGCGCCGGTGCGCTGGGCAAATGACTCCAGCCCCTCCCGCACCGTCGCCGCACCGCCGACGACGGCGCAGGCCAGCGCATCGTCCAGCATCGCGCGCCCGTAGCGATCGAGCCGGGAGTCGAAATCCTCGACCGGCGGCGGCAACCGTCCCGGTCTCCCACTGCGGATGTTCAGGAACGATTGCTGCACCGAGGAGAACAGGTACCGCGCCTCCTCGTCCGTCTCCGCCGCGGTCACGTTGAGGCCCAGCATCACGTTGGGCGCGGCAAGCTGCGCCGATGGGCGGAAGCGCTGCCGGTAGATCGCGATCGCCTCCATCATCATCCCCGGCGCGAAATGCGATGCGAAGGCGAACGGCAACCCCAGGATGGCTGCAAGCTGCGCGCCATACGTGCTGGACCCCAGGATCCAGATCGGCACATCGAGCCCGGCGCCCGGCACGGCCTGCACCGCCTGGCCAGGCTCCACCGGGCGGAAATACGCCATCAGTTCGACGACATCCTGCGGGAAATCGTCACCGGCGCCCTGCAGCGTCCGCCGCATCGCCCGCGCTGTGACCTGGTCCGATCCCGGCGCGCGGCCCAGCCCCAGTTCGACCCGCCCCGGATGCAGCGCCGCCAGCGTGCCGAACTGCTCGGCGATCAGCAGCGGCGCATGGTTCGGCAGCATGACGCCGCCGGCCCCGATGGTGATCCGGCTCGTGCCGGCCGCGACGTGGGCCAACGCCACCGCCGTCGCAGCACTCGCAATGCCCGGCAGGTTATGATGCTCCGCCATCCAGTAGCGGCCGAACCCGAGCGCCTCCACATGACGGGCGAGATCGAGCGAGTTGCGGAGCGCCTGGCCGGCATCGCTGCCTTCGGCAATCGGCGAGAGATCGAGAACGGACAATGGGACCATGCGGCGAATATGGTCCCGTCATGCCGGCAGGAAAAGGCGAGGCACTCTCCTCTTGACACCCTTATGCTCATGACTAGTATAAGGCCATGAAATGCTCACGTAGAGCATAAGGGAGAAGTCCGGATGTCATATGCCGACACCATCACCCGCACCGCACCGCTGTATGATCGCGTCAAGCGCGTCATCCCGCCGATGGAGTGGCCGGTGTTCGCCGACGACGTGGACGCCATCCTGGCGCTGAAGCGCAAGCGGAACGCGGTGATCCTGGGCCATAACTACATGACGCCGGAGATCTTTCACTGCGTCTCCGACATCGTGGGCGACAGCCTGGCGCTGGCGCGCGAGGCGATGAAGGTGGACGCCGATGTCATCGTGCTGGCCGGCGTGCATTTCATGGCGGAGACGGCGAAGCTGCTGAACCCGTCGAAGACCGTGCTGATCCCCGACCAGCGGGCCGGCTGCTCGCTCGCCGAATCGATCACCGCGGCCGATGTGCGGCTGCTGCGCGAGCGCTATCCCGGCGTGCCGGTGGTTACGTACGTAAACACCTCCGCCGCGGTGAAGGCGGAATCCGACATCTGCTGCACCTCCGGCAACGCCCGCAAGGTGATCGAATCGCTCGGCGTCGACCGGGTCATCATGCTGCCCGACGAGTACCTGGCGCAGAACATCGCCGCCCAGACCGGGGTCAAGATCATCACCTGGGCCGGCCATTGCGAGGTGCATGAGCGTTTCACCGCGGCCCAGATCCGCGAACTGCGCGCCGAGAACCCGGGCGTGGTGGTGCTGGCGCATCCGGAATGCCCGCCCGAGGTGGTGGCCGAGGCCGACTTCGCCGGCTCGACCGCCGATATGTCCGGCTATGTCGGCACCCACAAGCCTGCGAAGGTGGTATTGATCACCGAATGCTCGATGGCCGACAACGTGTCGGTGCATCATCCCGACGTGGACTTCGTCCGCCCGTGCAATCTCTGCCCGCACATGAAGCGCATCACGCTGCCGAACATCCGCCGCGCGCTCGAGGAGATGCAGCACGAGGTCACCATCGATCCGGCCATCGCGGGGCGTGCCCGCCTGGCGGTCGAGCGCATGCTGGCCGTGCGATGATCCCTCCGCTTCCCGCCATCATGGTGGAGCCTTCGGTGCGCGCGGCGCTGCTGGAGGATCTGGGCCGCGCCGGCGATCTCACCACCGACTCGATCGTGCCGGCCGGCGCGCGCACCGAATGCGCGCTGATGGCCCGCCAGCCAGGCGTGGTGGCGGGGCTCGATTTCGCCGCCGCCGCGTTCCGGCTGATCGATCCGGCGATCGAGATGCTGGTGGAGCGGCCGGACGGCACGCGGCTTGCGCCCGGCGACCTGATCGCGGTGATCCGCGGGCCGGCGCGCGGCATCCTGACGGCCGAGCGGACGGCGCTGAACTTCCTGTGCCATCTGTCGGGCGTGGCGTCCGCAACGCGCGGCATCGCCGATGCGATCGCCGGCACCAAGGCGCAGGTGGTCTGCACGCGCAAGACCATGCCGGGCCTGCGCTCGGCGCAGAAATATGCCGTGCGCGTGGGCGGCGGATCCAACCACCGGTTCGGCCTGGATGACGCCGTGCTGATCAAGGACAACCACGTGGCGATCGCAGGCGGCGTGCGCGCCGCGGTGGAACGCGCCAAGGCGGGCGTCGGACACCTGGTGAAGATCGAACTCGAGGTCGATACGCTGGCGCAGCTACAGGAGGCGATGGCGCTGGGCGTCGATGCCGTGCTGCTCGACAACATGGGCCCGGACATGCTGCGCCAGGCCGTCGAGATCGTCGGCGGGCGGGCGATCACCGAGGCATCGGGACGCATCCGGCCCGACACCGCGCCGGCGATCGCGGCCGCGGGCGTCGACCTGCTGTCGGTGGGCTGGCTGACCCACAGCGCCGCCGTCCTCGATATCGGGCTGGACCACCGGGAATAGCGGCACCGGGAATAGCGGCACCACGAATAGGACCACCGGGAGCAGGCGCGCGCGCGGCCTCAGGCGCGGATGCCGCCCTGCGGCGGTATATCCAAGACCACTGGCGCGGCAGCCTCGCGCAGCCGGCCGGTCCACGTCTCGGCCGCATTGACGAAACGTTCCAGCGCGGCATGGAAGACCGGCACGTCGAGCTGCACGACCGGAACCTCCCGCGACAGCACGAGAAGGCCGGTGCCGGGCTGCAGGCCGAGCGTGCCGCCATCGGTGCCCTGCCCCAGGTAGTTGGCCTCCATCAGCAGCGGCAGGCGATCGGCGTCCGGGCGTCCCACCGCGCTGTACAGCAGCAGGCGCTGCCCTGCTTCATCGAACTCGACGTTGATCACCAGGTCCTGGTCGATCACCAGGCAGCAATAGCCGCCGTCATCCAGGCTGAGATCGTCGATGCCGGTGGTCTGGCCGAACTCGCCGATGATCCGTTGAACCGCCTCATGATCAGGCATCGCACGCCTCCGGCCTTATCGTTGCATGATATCGCGCGATCGCCTCCAGTGGAATCGCATCAGGCGCAGCTTCACCAGCGAATCAAGCTGCGGCACATCAACGCGCCCGCGCGCCGTCCTACCGCTTGACGCGCCGACCGTCGCGGCTCCAACTCCGTGATCATCGCCAAACGGAGGAAACGCCATGCCGGTCCGTCTCGTCGTCACCATCACCGCTGCCCCCGGCAAGGGCGCGGAACTCGCCAAGGAATTCCGTGCCCGCTGCGCCGAGGTCGCGCAGGAACCGGGGTGCGAGCAGTTCGAGGTGTTCCAGAGCGTGCTCGATCCCGACAAGCTGGCGCTGCTCGAACTGTGGACGGACCAGGCGGCGCTCGACGTGCATGCGAAGGTCAACGCGACTCGCGCACCGATGCCGCCCGGGCTGCGCGCCGGCGGCGGCGAGCGCGAGGACTACGAGTACAACCGGACGCGCTGACGCGAGAGCGTGATCCGTACAGGTGGAATCACCGGAGCGGTGAATCACGCTCTCAGACAACGAGCTAGAGCGGATTCCGTGAGCCAACACGAACGGAATCCGCGCTAGCCGGACGATCAGGCCGTGGCGCCGCCGTCCACCGGCAGCGCCACGCCGGTGATGTACGACGCCTCGTCCGAGATCAGGAACAGCGCGGCGTTGGCCACTTCCTCGGGCTTCGCGGGACGGCCCATCGGCACCTGCCCGCCGCGCTTCAGCACCAGCGTCTCCGGCGTTTCGCCCGGCGGCAACTGGCTGTCCGGGCGTGCGACGAACACGCGCAGCATCGGCGTGTCGGTGGGGCCGGGGCACACCGCGTTCACCCTGATGTTCTCGCGCGCATAGCGTTTCGCCAGCCCGTGCACCAGTCCGACGATACCGAACTTGGCGATGTTGTAGACGGGACTGAACTGCGAGCCGGTGAGGCCGGAGGTCGATGCGGTGTACAGCAGCGCACCGCCGCCACGGGCGCGCAACTCCGGCAGCGCGGCCTCGGTCGTGACCAGCACCGTGCGCACGTTGAGGTCCATCGCCAGTTCGAAATCCTTCCAGTCGAGGCCCTCGATCGCGGCCGGTCCCGGGTGGCCGACATGGTTCCAGACGAAATCAAGTCCGCCGAACGCGTTGGCCGTGCGGCGGACGATGTCGCGGGCGAACGCGTCCTGCCGCAGGTCGCCGGCCAGCGCGATCGCCTTGCCGCCCGCGTCGGTGATCTGTTTCACTACCGCATTGACGCCCGCCTCGTCGAGGTCCGCCACGCCGACCGCGGCACCCTCCTGGGCGAAGCGCAGCGCACCGGCGCGACCCATGCCGGACGCCGCGGCCGTGACGAGACCGATCTTGTTCGCCAGTCGCATTGTCATCTCCCTCAGCGCTGCGCCGCGAGCCAATCCAGCATGATGCGGTTGAACGTCTCGGGGTGCTCGACATTGGGGAAATGCCGGGCGTTCGCCATTTCTTCATACCGCGCGCCCGGCACCAGGCTGGCGATCTGCCGGTTGGCCTCCGGCGGGGTGCCGACGTCCTCCGCCCCGCACAGCACCAGCACGGGCAGCTTCAGCGACGGCAGGTGCGGAATGAAATCATAGTCGCGGATCGCCGCGACGCAGCCGAGATAGCCCGCCGGCGTGGTGCCGATGATGGTGTCGCGGATCTCCTTCCAGCGGCCCGGGCGGCTCTGCTTCACCGCATCGGTGAGCCAGCGCTCGATCGTGGGATCGGCGAGCGGCACCAGCGAGTTCGCGCCGCTCACCGTGTCCACGCGCTGCTGCCAGATCGGCGCCGATCCGGCCGGCGTGGCGGGCAGCGTGTCGCACCACATGGCGGACAGCAGCCGGTTGCCGTGCTGCAGCGCGAAGGCCTGGCCCAGCATGCCGCCGATCGACAAGCCGATGAAATGCACCTGCGCGATCGACAGCGCATCGAGCACCAGGGCGACATCGCCGGCCAGCGCGCCCATCGTGTAGTCGCCCGCCACCGGCCCGCTGCCGCCGTGGCCACGCATGTCGATACGCAGCACGCGGAAGCCAGCCGCCAGCAGCGGCGGCACCTGCTCTGTCCACATGCCGCCATCCGAGGCGAGCGAATGCGTCATGCAGACCACGGGCGCCGTCTCCGGACCCATCAAGTCATAGGCGATGTTGCGCCCTTCAAGCGGCAGCAGCATGGGACGTCCTCCTCAACCGGTTTCCATCGGCAGGCTGGGATCCTTGGCCCATTCCGACAGCGATGCGTCGTACAGCTTTACGTCGGTGTGGCCCAGCATGATCAGCGCCAGCGCATCCGCGCTCGCCGCGATCCCACCGCCGCAGTAGTTGATCACCTTGCGATCCATCGCGCCGATCGCCTCGAAGCGCTTGCGCAACTCATCGGCCGGCAGGAACGCGTTGGTCTCCGGATCGAGCAGATGCGCCGCCGGCAGGTTGACGCTGCCGGCGATGCGGCCCGGCCGGCCATAGGCGTTGCCGCCACTGCCCGCGTGCTGCGTCGGCGCCAGCGCGTTGATCGTGCACACCGCGCCGTCCCCGATCGCGCGCAGCACCTCATCCTTGCCGACCATCAGGTTGCGCACCTCGCGCACCGTGAAGTTGCCGGCCGCACGCGGATGCGCCGGTCCGGTCTCGATCGCGCGCCCCTCGCGCTGCCATTTCTGCCACCCGCCGTTCAGCACCGCCGCATTGTCATGGCCGAACTCATGCAGCAGCCACCACAGCCGCGTAGCCCACCACACATTGGCGGTGCTGTAGGTGACGATGCGCGTGCTGGCGCTCATGCCGAAGCGGCGCATGGCGGCGGCGAAATCCTCCGGCGTCTGGCGCATGAAGCGCAGGTCCTGCGAGGTATCGGACACGTCGCGCAGCATGTCGACGAACTGCGCGCCGGGAATATGGCCCTGCTCGAAATCCTCGAGGCCAGGCTTCACGACATAGGTGATCTTCGGATCGGGGATCAGGTGCGTCGTGCAGTCCAGCACCAGCACATCCGGGTTGGTGAGGTTCTGCGCCAGCCACTCGGTTTCGACCAGATACTCGGGATGGACGAAGCCGCTCATGCGTGCGCTCCATGGTCCGCGGGCAACTCGGCCAGTTCGATCAGAACGTTGCCGGTGGACGATGGATCGATGAATGCGATGCGCGCGCCGCCATGGCCGATGCGAGGCGTCTCGTCGCGCAGCTTCACGCCCTTGGCCTTGAGTTCGGCCAGCGCGCCGTCGATGTCCTCCACCTCGAAGCAGATGTGGAACAGCCCCTCACCCTTCTCGGCGATCCACTGGTTGATGCCGGACTCAGGCGCCTTGCTCTCCAGCAGTTCGATATAGGTCTCGCCGACCGGCAGCATGGCGAGGCGCGTGGCGCCGATCTGCTCCTCGTATTCCAGCGGAATGCCAAACGTATCGCGCAGCATCGCCAGCGACTGGTTGAGCGAGGTCACCGCCACAGCGATGTGCTCCACGCGCTTGATCTTCATCGTTCCCTCCTCGTGCGGACGAACCGGGCTAGTGGCTCAGTTCCCGCGCCATTTCGTCGATGCCGGTGACCGTCAGCGGATACATCCGGCCTGCCATCAGTTCACTCGTCATGCCGATCGAGCGAACATGCTGCCAGGTGCTGCGCGGCGTCGGATTGAGCCAGGCCGCGCGCTGGTAGTGCGACGTCAGCCGTTCCAGCCACAGCTTGCCCGGTTCGTCGTTCATGTGCTCCACGCTGCCGCCGGGCATGGTGATCTCATACGGGCTCATCGCCGCGTCGCCCACGAAGATCAGCTTGTAGTCCGGCCCGTATTTGCGAATGACCTCGAAGGTCGAGAGGCGTTCGTCGTGCCGGCGACGGTTGTTCTTCCACAGCCGCTCATACGGGAAGTTATGGAAGTAGAAATACTCCAGATGCTTGAACTCCGACCGTGCGGCCGAGAACAGTTCTTCGGACAGTTTGACGAAGTCGTCCATCGAGCCGCCGACGTCGAGGAACAGCAGCACCTTCACCGCGTTGTGCCGCTCCGGCACCATCTTCAGGTCCAGCGAGCCGGCATTCCTGGCGGTCGAGCGGATCGTGTCCGGCAGGTCAAGCTCGGTCGCCGCGCCCTGGCGGGCGAAACGGCGCAGCCGGCGCAGCGCCAGCTTCAGATTGCGCGTGCCCTGCTCCACCGTGTCGTCGAGGTCGCGGAAGTCGCGCCGGTCCCACACCTTCACCGCGCGCCGGTGGCGGGATTCGTTCTGACCGATGCGCACGCCTTCGGGGTTATAGCCATACGCGCCGAACGGCGAGGTGCCCGCGGTGCCGATCCATTTCGATCCGCCCTGATGGCGTTCCTTCTGCTCCGCCAGCAGTTCGGCCAGGCGCTGCATCAGCGCCTCGAAGCCGCCCAGCGCCTCGATCTTGGCCATCTCCTCCGGCGACAGGAACTTCTCCGCCAGCTTGCGCAGCCATTCCTCGGGCAGGTTGCGCGGCAGGACACCCGCTTCCGCCTCCAGCCCCTTGAAGCACTGCGCGAACACGCGGTCGAAGCGGTCGAGATGGCGTTCGTCCTTCACCAGCGTCGCGCGGCTCAGATAGTAGAAATCGTCGACACTCCACTCCGCGACACCCGCCTTCATCGCGCCGAGCAGCGTGAGGTACTCGGTGATCGATGTCCGCAGGCCGGCCTGGCGCAGCCCCTCGATCAGGTGCGCGAACATCAGGCGCCGCGCCGCGCCAGGAAGGCCAGGCGCTCGAACAGGTGCACGTCCTGTTCGTTCTTCAAGAGCGCGCCATGCAGCGGCGGGATCACCAGATGCTTCTCGTTGGTGCGCAGCGCCTCGACCGGCAGATCCTCCACCATCAGCAGCTTCAGCCAGTCGAGCAACTCCGCT
This sequence comes from Acetobacteraceae bacterium, assembly GCA_037201625.1. Taxonomy (GTDB): domain Bacteria; phylum Pseudomonadota; class Alphaproteobacteria; order Acetobacterales; family Acetobacteraceae; genus JAMXLO01. Next base: position 104,653 of record JBBCGR010000001.1, read on the forward strand.
GTGCTGGGCTTCTTCTTCAGGCCCGGCACCTCGCGGATCTGGAAGAACACGTTCAGCGCCTCGCGCGCCAGATCGTGGCGCAGGTCCGGATAGTGCGTCTGCACGATCTGTTCCATCGTCTCGCGATCGGGGAAGCGGATGTAGTGGAAGAAGCAGCGGCGCAGGAAGGCGTCCGGCAGTTCCTTCTCGTTGTTGGAGGTGATGATCACCACCGGGCGATGCCGCGCCTCCACGTTCTGCCGCGTCTCGTAGACGAAGAAGCGCATCCGATCGAGTTCCAGCAGGAGGTCGTTGGGGAACTCGATGTCGGCCTTGTCGATCTCGTCGATCAGCACCACGACGGGCTTGTCCGTGTCGAACGCCTCCCACAGCTTGCCGCGCACGATGTAGTTGCCGATCTCGTGCACCCGCGGGTCGCCCAACTGGCCGTCGCGCAGGCGTGACACCGCGTCATATTCGTACAGGCCCTGCTGCGCCTTGGTGGTGGATTTGATGTGCCACTCGATCAGGTCGAGCCCGAGCGACTGCGCAACCTCATGCGCGAGCACGGTCTTGCCGGTGCCGGGTTCGCCTTTCACCAGCAACGGGCGCTGCAGCGTCACTGCCGCGTTGACCGCAACTTCGAGGTCGCGCGAGGCGATATAGCGTTCGGTGCTCTTGAACCCTGCCACACTCGGCTCCTTCCTGCGTCGGTCGGGCGAGTGTCAGGCGAAGCCGGCGAGGCTGCAAGCGGGGCTCTGCCCCGAACCCCGCCAGGAGGCGTTGCCTCCTGGACCTCCAGCAAAGGCGCAGCCTTTGCAATCCCAATTTTGGCTTGGGTGGGAGGGAGGCCCCTGCTCGGACGTTGATCGGTCCGAGCAGGGGCCTCCCTCCCACTCCAGCCAGAGTCCGGGGTCCCAAGGGCTCCGCCCTTGGCGGGGTTCCAAGGGGCAGTGCCCCTTGGTCGGGGTCAGGGGTGAAACCCCTAGCTGCGCTTCGCCAGCGGGCAGTCGCTCTTTTCCAGCGGACGGAACGCCTCCTCGCCCGGGATCGTGCGGATCAGCTTGTAATAGTCGTACGGCCCCTTCGACTCGGCCGGCGTCTTCACCTCGAACAGATACATGTTGTGCATCTTCCGCCCGTCGGCCCGGACATAGCCTTTGCCGAACAGCGCATCATCCGTCGGCGTCGCCTTCATCTTCGCCATCACCGCGTCCGGCTGGTCGGTGCCCGCCGTCTTCACCGCCTCCAGGTAGTGCTTGATCGCCGAGTAATACCCCGCCTGCACGCTGCTCGGCATGCGGCCGTTCATCTTGGCGGCGAAACGCTTGGCAAAGGCGCGCGTGCCGTCGTTGAGGTCCCAGTAGAACGCCTCGGTCAATTGCAGTCCCTGCGCGAGTTGCAGGCCGATACTGTGCACATCGGTGATGAACACCAGCAGGCCCGCCAGCTTCTGCCCGCCCTTCACCAGGCCGAACTCGGCGGCCTGCTTGATCGAGTTGATCGTGTCGCCGCCCGCATTGGCCAGTCCGACCACCTGTGCCTTCGATGCCTGCGCCTGCACCAGGAAGGCCGAGAAGTCCGACGTGTTGATCGGATGCAGCGCATGCCCGACGACGGTGCCGCCGGCGGCGGTCACGACCGCCGTCACGTCGCGCTCCAGCGCGTGGCCAAAAGCGTAGTCGGCGGTGAGGAAGTACCAGGACTTGCCGCCGGCCTTCACCACGGCCGAGCCGGTGCCGTTGGCGAGCGCCGCCGTGTCGTAGACCCAGTGGATCGTATAGGCGTTGCAGGCCTTGCCGGTGAGGTCGGAACTCGCCGGGTCGGTCGCCAGGAACGGCTTCTTCTTGTCGCCCGCCACACCCGCGACCGCGAGCGAGGAGGACGAGGCGGCGGCGCCGATGATGACGTCGACGTTCTCGGCGGTGTACCAGCGGCCGGCGATCGCAGTGCCGACATCGGCCTTGTTCTGTACATCGGCCTGGATCAGCTCGATCTTCTTGCCGAGGACTGTGCCGCCGGCATCCTCGATCGCCATCTGGGCGGCGACGACGGCGCCGGGACCGTTGATGTCGGCATAGAGACTCGACATGTCGGTCAGCACGCCGAGTTTCACGATGTCGTCGGAAACCTGCGCCAGGGCAGGCAGTGCCGTCAGGCCAAGTGCCATGGCACCGGCCAGCAGGGTTGTACGTCTCACGTTCGTCTCCCACGTTTTCGTTCGTTGTGGGGCTGCGAGGCCCCATCCGCTTCTTTAGCGCGGCGGCGGAACGTTGGCGACGATTATCGAGTTCAGGCGGCGATCCCTTCGACCGGCGCCAGCGGCGGGCGGCCGCGGATCATGTCGGACGCCTTCTCGGCAATCATCATGGTGGTGGCATAGGTATTGGCCGACGGCATGCTGGGCATGATCGATGCATCTACCACGCGAAGTCCCTGCATCCCATGCACGCGCAACTGGTCGTCCACCACGGCGGTGGGATCGGTCGCAGGTCCCATCCGCGCCGTGCCGATCAGATGATAGGCCGTCGACCCGTAACGCCGCGCATAGTCCATGAACTCATCGTCGCTTTGCACCTGCGCGCCCGGCAGTTGGTCGCCGGCGAAGTATTGCGCAAGTTCCGGCGTGTGCAGAAGCTGCCGCGCCAGCCGCATCCCGGACAGCAGCGCGGCGCGGTCCATCGGATCGGCCAGGTAGTTGGGCTGGATCGCGGGGTCCACGAACGGATCGGCGGAGCGGGCGCGGACATAGCCGGTGCTCTCCGGGCGATGCTGCCAGACGCCGCAGGTCATTCCGGGATAGTCGTCGAGCAGGCCGACGAAGCCCTCCTTGTAGCTGGCGGGACTGAACACGCCCTGCAGGTCCGGCTGGTCCATGCTGTCGTTCGACTTCCAGAACCAGTGCACCAGCGACGGGCTGAGCGCCAGGATGGACGGCCTGCCCATCGCCCAGCGCACGATCTGGCCGGCCAGCCCAAGCCCGCGCGACAATTCGTTGATCGTGGTGATGTTGCGGACGCGCGCGACCAGGCGCACCGCGTAGTGGTCGCGAAAGTTCTCGCCCACGCCTCGCACGTCATGAACCACCGGCACGCCGATCGAGCCCAGAAGCTCGGCCGGTCCGACGCCGGAGATCTGCAGCAGCTTCGCGGTGTTCGCCGTGCCACTGCATAGGATCACCTCGCGCCGCGCGCGCACCACGCGCTGGTCGTTGCGGTCATGCTCGTTGATGTAGCGCACGCCGGTGGCCCGCTTGCCGTCGAACAGCACCGCGGCGGCGCGCGCATCGGTGCGGATGTCGAGCCGGCCGGTCGCCTTGGCCGGATGCAGGAACACCCGCGCGGCCGAATGGCGGTAGCCGCGGTTGATGGCGCGCTGGAAGTAGCCGACACCGGCCTGCCGGTCGCCGCTGTTGTAGTCGACGCAGCGCGGAATCCCCAGGCCGCCGGCGCCCGCCATGAACGCCTCGCAGATCGGATGGAACCAGTCCATGTCGGTGACGGGAAGGTTGCCCTCGCGGCCGTGGATGCGGTCATCGGCGATGCCGATGCGGCGTTCGGTGCGCTTGTAGTAGGGGAGCATGTCGACATAGCCCCAGCCACGATTGCCGCGCTGCGCCCAACTGTCGAGGTCGGCGCGCTGGCCGCGGTTGTAGATCATGCCGTTGATCGAGCTGGATCCGCCCAGGGTGCGGCCCTGCGTCGTGGGGATGGCGCGCCCGCCGCTGCCCTCGGACGGCTCGGTCTTGAACTGCCAGGTGAAGTTCGGGTTGAACAGCATCTTGATGAACCCGGCCGGCACGTGGATGAACGGGTGCCGGTCCGGCGGGCCCGCCTCCAGCACGCAGACCGTGGCGCCCGGTTCCTCGGTGAGGCGGTTGGCCAGCACCGACCCGGCCGCGCCGCTGCCGACGATGACGTAGTCGAACTCTCCGTCCGCGGTGGCGCTGCTCGCCATGCCTCGGCATCTCCCCGTTTGATTGTCGTGCCTTGCCATCCTAAGCTGCCGCCGGATGTCAATCCAAGCCGGCGGGAGGACCCTATGGAGTATATCTGCGACGCTCCCGGCGACAGGACCTGGTTCCGGCTGATGAGCGAGGGCGAGGCCACGTTGGAATCCGAGCTCATGCGGCACGCCGTGGAGAAATACTACCGCCGCGAGTGGGACAAGGCGGCGGACAACTACAAGCCGCTGACCTCGGTGTTCATCGAGCAGGACATCGGCAAGCGCGCGCATATCCAGCGCGAGATGCCGATGTTCCTCACCCTGCGCAACGATGAGGGCGCGCCGCTGGTGACGGCGATGCTGCCGCCGGGCGGCAGGCGCGACCGGTCGTTCGGCTGCATCATCGTGGGGCCCGGCAACAGCGATCCGTACAAGCAGCATGCCGATGCCATCGAGGCTCTGGCTGAACATTTCGACATCCCACTCGATCGGGCGCATTGTTACCCGTATCGTCGGGAGTGACTCGCACACTCAACAGGAGGGACACCGCGATGGGCACCACGCTCGAGCAATTCGCCGCCAAGTGTCATGACGCGCTGACGAGCCAGCCAGGCACCGAGGGCCGCAAGGCCGTCTGCGGCCTGGTCCAGGAGGTGCTGAAGGAACCGGAGTTCGTCGCCACCTACATCCCGGAGGGCACGCCAGAGCGCAAGGTGCTGTACGAGGACCCGGAACTCGGCTTTACCATCCTGGCGCACAGCTATGTCGGTGCGAAGGGCAGCAAGCCGCACGATCATGGCCCGTCCTGGGCGATCTACGGCCAGGCCGCCGGCGAGACGATCATGACCGACTGGGATTGCCTGGCGCGTCCCGCCGATGGCACGCCCGGCAAGGCGAAGCACATCCGCGACTACGCGATGCGGCCGGGCGATGCGTATCTCTACGACATCGGCGTGCTGCACTCGCCGCGGCGCGAGGGCGCCACGCGGCTGCTGCGCATCGAGGGCATGAACATGGACCGAGTGAAGCGCTTCCCGTACGAGGCGGTGGAGACACTGAGCCCCGCCGCGGAATAGCGAAGCACGCGGCGTCAGGGCGGGCGCAGAACGATTGTTCGATGTCCGCCACTCGATCGTCGTGGCGTGGCGTGGTCGCAAATGGAGACGTGCATGCCGTGGCCAAGCCCACGGCATGACGATGGGAACGACGGGTTTCCGACGGGAACTTCGACCGGACAGCCGTGACGCGCCCACCGCTGCGGACGGCTGCACCGCGGGCCCAGCGCTCGCGGTAACCCGGCGAGCGTTCCTATTGCGCCACCGATATCAGTACGCCGTCGGCACCGGTCTTCCCGTCACGCACGGCGCGCCCGCATCCAGCGGGATGACGTTGCTCGAGGTGCCGCCAAGCGCCTTGGCGATCTGTGCCGCGAGTTCCTCCTGTAGATACGGCTTCGAGAGCCGCGGCAGCCCGGGATCCTCGCCGTTCGGCAGTTCGGCATAGCCCGTCGCCAGGATGATCGGCAGGTCCGGCCAATGCTGCCTGATCTGCCGTGCAAGCTCGGAACCGGTCATGCGGGCATCGCGTGGTCGGTCACCACCACGTCCACCTTGGTTCCCAACCGCAGAATGTCGAGCGCACGTGCGCCGGACAGCGCCTCGGTCACGATGTGGCCCACGTCTTCGAGCATCGCCGATGTACTGGCAACCACCAGCGGATCGTCATCGACCACCAGCACGCGGCAGGGTCGGCCGGACGTGCCGAACAGATCGCTCGGCGGCGGCACGTTCACCCCCAGTGCCATATGCGACAGCGGCAGCCATAGCTCGACACAGGTCCCGTCGCCCGGCTGGCTGGTGATCCGCATCGCACCCCCCGACTGCGCCGCGAGGCCATGCACCATGGACAGCCCGAGACCGGTGCCCTTGCCGGCGCCCTTCGTGGTGAAGAACGGTTCGGCCGCCCGCTTCAGCGTGGCCTCATCCATGCCCCCGCCGGTATCCGACACGGTCAGGCACACATAACCGCCCTCGGCCAGTTCCTTCGGCCGCTCCGGGCCGGTCGCGAGGTAATGCCCGCCGATCACCAGCCGTCCGCCATACGGCATCGCATCGCGCGCGTTCAGCACGAGGTTGAGCAGCGCCAGTTCAAGCTGGCTGGGATCGACGCTGATCGGCGCAGGTCGGAACGATACGCCGTCACGATCTCGATCCCGGGGCCGAGCGTCCGCCGCAGCATCTCCTCCATGCCGTCCACCAGGCGCGGCACGTCCACCGTCTCCGGGCGCAATTCCTGGCGGCGCGCAAAGGCAAGCATGCGCTTGGTGAGCGTGGCGCCGCGATCCGCGCCCTGCATCGCGCCGTCGACCAGTCGCAGCAGCCGAGGATCGTCCGGCATCCGCTTGCGCAGAAGCTGCAGGTTGCCCTGGATCACCATCAGCAGATTGTTGAAGTCGTGCGCTACACCTCCGGTGAGTTGGCCGAGACTTTCCAGCTTCTGCATCTCGTGGACTTGCGCGAAGGCCGCCTCGCGTTCGCGCGTCCGCTCCTCGACCCGCCGCTCGAGATCGGCATTGGCGAGCGCCAGTTTCCGCCGTGCGGTTCTCGACGCGGCGCTCCAGCTCCGCATTGAGCTGCTCAAGCTGGCGGGTCTTGCGGTAGAGATCGGCGAACACCCGCACCTTGGCACGCAGCAGCTCCGGCACCACGGGGACCGGCACGTAATCCACCGCACCCGCCTCATAGCCGCGCAGCAGGTCGGGCTCGCTCATCTGGATAGCCGAGACGAAGATCAGTGCGGTGCGCCGGCAGCGCGGATGCTCGCGGATCATCGCCGCCAGTTCGAAACCATCGAGGTCGGGCATGACGACATCGATCAGCACGACGGCGATCTCGTGCTTCAGCAGATGCGCCAGAGCCTCGTTGGCGGAGTTGGCCTTGATCAGGTTCTCGCCCAGTTCGGAGAGAATGACCTCGTAGCTCAGCAGCTTGGCCGGCTGATCGTCGACCAGCAGGATGTTGACCTGATCACCCGGGCTCATTGCCGCGACCTCAGCGATGCAGCCAGATGCGCAGCGCCGACAGGAGCTGCTCGGTATTCACCGGCTTGGCGAGATAGTCGGATGCACCGGCCTCCAGGCACTTCTCGCGATCGCCCCTTCATCGCCTTGGCGGTCAGCGCGATGATCGGCAACCGGCGGAACGCGCTGTTGGCACGGATCACCTCCATCGTCTGGTAGCCGTCCATCTCCGGCATCATGATGTCCATCAGCACGATCGCGACACCCGGCGTCGATTGCAGCAGGTCGATCGCCTCACTGCCGGTGGTCGCAGTCAGCACCTGCATCCCTCGCCGTTCCAGCACCGAGCTCAGCGCGAAGATGTTGCGCGCATCGTCGTCCACCAGCAGCACCTTCTGCCCCACCAGGCTCTCGTCGGAACTGTGCAGCTTCTCCAGCATGCGCTGCTTCTCCACGGGCAGGTCCGCCATGACGCGGTGCAGGAAGAGCGCCGTCTCGTCAAGCAGGCGCTCCGGCGATTCGACGCCCTTCACCACCACGCTGCGGGCCATGGTGTGAAGCTGCGCATCCTCCTCCGACGACAGCTCGCGACCGGTGAACACCACGACCGGGATATTCGCCAGGTCCTCGTCGTCACGAATCCGCTCGAGCACCTCGAAGCCGGTCATGTCGGGCAGTCGCAGATCCAGCACGACGCAATCCGCTGGCTGCTCGCGCAGCGCCGCGATGGCGTCCCGTCCAGTGCCTGCCGTAATGATGTCGATATCGTCATGGCCAAGCAGTTCGGTGATCGACAGGCGCTCGGCCGCATTGTCCTCGACCACCAGCAGCTTCTTGCGGCGCGGCTTCACATAGTCGGTGATCCTGCCGAGCGCCTCCTGCAATCCCTCGGTCGTCGTGGGCTTGGTCATGAAGGAGAATGCGCCGCGCGCCAGCCCGTGCTGGCGGTCTTCGTCGAGCGTGACGATCTGCACCGGGATATGCCGCGTGCCGGGATTTTGCTTGAGCTGACTCAGCACGGTCCAGCCCAGCATGTCCGGCAGGAACACGTCGAGCGATACAGCGGTCGGCTGATATTCCCGTGCCAGCGTCAGCGCATCGGCCCCCCGCATCGCCACCAGCACCTTCAGCCCATGGTCGTGCGCCAGGTCCACCAGGACCCGCGCGTAATGCGGATCGTCCTCGACGATCAGCAGCACCGTGTCGCCCGGCGCGACGGCATGCCGGTCGTCCACCATCGTCTCGATCGGACGTTCCACCAGCCGCACCGGCGTCGGCAACGCCATCTCGGGACGCGGACGCGCTTCCGCGCCGGCCAGACGCGCCCCCGCCGTCGGCCCCATATAGGCGAGCGGCAGGTACAGCGTGAAGGTGCTGCCGACGCCGGGCTTGCTGCGCAGATGGATCTCGCCGCCCAGCAGGTTGGATAGCTCGCGGCTGATCGCGAGCCCAAGGCCGGTACCGCCATACTTGCGGCTGGTCGACGCATCCGCCTGCTGGAACGCCTCGAAGATGATGCGCTGCTTCTCGGGCTGGATGCCGATGCCCGTGTCGCTCACCTCGAATGCGACAACGGTCGGCGCATGGTCCAGGATCGGATGGCCGGCGGACCAGCCACCGGCCACTGCGTTGATTCCAAGCTGCACCCCGCCATGTTCGGTGAACTTGAATGCGTTGGACAGCAGGTTCTTCAACACCTGCTGCAGCCGCTTGTTGTCGGTGGTGATACCGCGCAGCGAAGGATCGACCTGCACGTTGAACGACAGGCCACGACTCTCCGCCTCGTGGCGGAACGGCCGCGTCACCGTCTCCTGCAGGTTGGGCAACAGGATTTCCTCCGCATCCACCGACATCGTGCCCGACTCGATCTTCGACAGGTCGAGGATGTCGCTGATCAGGTTCAGCAGATCGGTGCCGGCGCCATGGATGGTGCGCGCGAACTCCACCTGCCGCGGCGTCAGGTTGCCGTCGGGATTGTCGCCCAACTGCTGGCCCAGGATCAGGATCGAGTTCAGCGGCGTGCGCAGTTCATGCGACATGTTGGCCAGGAATTCGGACTTGTACTTGGACGTCAGCGCCAGCTCCGCCGCCTGTTCCTCCAGCGCGCGCCGCGCCTGCTCGATCTCCTGGTTCTTGCGCTCCACCTCCACGTTCTGCTCGGCAAGCTGCTGCGCCTTCTGCTCCAACTGCTCGTTGGTCTGCTGCAACTCGAGCTGGCGGGTCTGCAATTCGGTCGCAAGCTGCTGCGACTGCTGCAGCAGACCCTCGGTCTGCATCGTGGCCTCGATCGAGTTCAGCACGATGCCGATGCCGGCGGTGAGCTGTTCCAGGAACGAAATCTGCAGATCGGTGAACGAACCGACCGAGCCGAGTTCGATCACCGCCTTCACCTGGCCCTCATACAGCACGGGCAGCACGACGATGTTGTTGGGGGTCGCGCGGAACAGTCCGGAGCGGATCGGCACGACGTCGGGTGGCAGGCTGGTGATCAGCATCCGCCGTCCGTCGACCGCGCACTGGCCCAGCAGCCCCTGGCCCATGCGCAACTGCAAGGGATGCCCGGCGGACTCGTCATCGGCATACGCCGCCAGCAGATTGAGGCTCGGCGTCACCTCCTGATCCACGCGGTAGATCACGCCGTTCTGCGCCTCGACCAGCGGCGCCAGTTCCGACAGCAGCATCCGCCCGACGGTCGCCAGGTCGCGCTGGCCCTGCAGCATGTTGGTGAAGCGCGCGAGGTTGGTCTTCAGCCAGTCCTGCTCGGTGTTGCGGTCGGTGGTCTGCCGCAGGTTCTCGATCATCGTGTTGATGTTGTCTTTGAGTTCGGCGACTTCGCCGCGCGCCTCGACCTGGATCGAGCGCGTTAGGTCGCCCTTGGTCACCGCCGTCGCGACCTCTGCGATCGCGCGCACCTGCGTCGTCAGGTTGGCCGCCAGCAGGTTCACGTTGCCGGTCAGGTCCTTCCACGTGCCGGCGGCGCCCGGCACGTTGGCCTGCCCGCCGAGCCGCCCTTCCACGCCCACCTCGCGCGCCACCGTGGTGACCTGGTCGGCGAAGGTGGCCAGCGTGTTGGTCATGTTGTTGATGGTCTCGGCGAGCGCCGCGACCTCGCCCTTCGACGCCATCATCAGATTCTGCTTCAGATCGCCGTTGGCGACCGCGGTCACCACCTTGACGATGCCGCGCACCTGCTCGGTGAGGTTGGCGGCCATGACGTTGACGGTGTCGGTCAGATCCTTCCACGTGCCCGCCACACCCGGCACCTGCGCCTGCCCGCCCAGCTTGCCGTCGGTGCCGACCTCGCGCGCCACGCGCGTGACCTCCGAGGCAAAACCGTTGAGCTGATCGACCATGGTGTTGATGGTGTTCTTCAGCTCGAGGATCTCGCCCTTCACGTCCACGGTGATCTTGCGCGACAGGTCGCCGCGCGCCACCGCCGTCGTCACCTCGGCGATGTTGCGCACCTGCGTCGTCAGGTTGGCCGCCAGCAGGTTGACGTTGTCGGTCAGGTCCTTCCACGTGCCGCCGACACCAGGCACCACCGCCTGGCCGCCCAGCCGCCCCTCGGTGCCCACCTCGCGTGCCACGCGCGTCACTTCCGCCGCGAAGGAACGCAACTGATCGACCATCGTGTTCAGCGTCTCCTTCAGCAGCAGGATTTCGCCGCGCACGTCCACCGTGATCTTCTTCGACAGGTCCCCGCTCGCGATAGCCGTTGCGACCTCGGCAATATTGCGTACCTGACCCGTCAGGTTGGACGCCATGAAGTTCACGTTGTCGGTCAGGTCCTTCCACGTGCCGGCGACACCCGGCACCGCCGCCTGCCCGCCCAGCTTGCCCTCCGTGCCGACCTCGCGCGCCACGCGCGTCACTTCCGAGGCGAACGCGTTGAGCTGGTCGACCATCGTGTTGATGGTCTCCTTGAGCTGCAGGATCTCGCCCTTCACATCCACCGTGATCTTGCGCCCCAGATCGCCGCGCGCCACGGCCGTCGTGACCTCGGCAATGTTGCGCACCTGGCCTGTAAGATTCGACGCCATCGAGTTCACGTTGTCGGTCAGGTCCTTCCACGTGCCGGCGACACCAGGCACCTGCGCCTGCCCGCCCAGCCGCCCCTCGGTGCCCACCTCCCGCGCGACACGCGTGACCTCACCGGCGAAACGATTGAGCTGATCCACCATCGTGTTCAGCGTTTCCTTGAGCTGCAGGATCTCGCCGCGCACGTCCACCGTGATCTTGCGCGACAGGTCGCCGTTGGCGATCGCCGTCGCCACCTCGGCGATGTTGCGCACCTGGCCTGTCAGATTCGACGCCATCGAGTTGACGTTATCGGTCAGGTCCTTCCACGTGCCCGCGACGCCCGGCACGTTCGCCTGCCCGCCGAGACGCCCTTCGGTGCCCACCTCGCGCGCGACACGCGTGACTTCGCCGGCGAACGCGTTGAGCTGATCGACCATCGTGTTGATGGTCTCCTTCAACTGCAGGATCTCGCCCGACACGTTCACCGTGATCTTCTTCGACAGATCGCCCTGCGCCACCGCCGTCGCCACCTCGGCGATGTTGCGGACCTGGCCGGTCAGGTTCGACGCCATCGAGTTCACGCTGTCGGTCAGGTCCTTCCACGTGCCGGCGACACCGGACACCTGCGCCTGCCCGCCCAGCCGCCCCTCGGTGCCCACCTCGCGCGCGACGCGCGTGACCTCGCCGGCGAAACGGTTGAGCTGGTCGACCATCGTGTTGATGGTCTCCTTCAACTGCAGGATCTCCCCCGACACGTTCACCGTGATCTTCTTCGACAGATCCCCGTTGGCGATTGCCGTTGATACCTCAGCGATGTTGCGCACCTGGCCGGTCAGGTTGGACGCCATCGAGTTCACCGATTCCGTCAGGTCCTTCCACGTGCCCGCAACACCGAGCACGTTGGCCTGACCGCCGAGACGTCCCTCGGTGCCAACCTCGCGCGCGACCCGCGTCACCTCGCCGGCGAACGCGTTGAGCTGATCGACCATCGTGTTGATGGTCTCCTTCAATTGCAGGATCTCGCCCGACACGTTCACCGTGATCTTCTTCGACAGATCGCCGCCCGCGATGGCCGTCGCGACCTCGGCGATATTGCGAACCTGCGCCGTCAGGTTCTCGGCCATCGAGTTCACGTTGTCGGTGAGGTCCTTCCAGGTGCCACCGACGCCCGGCACGTTCGCCTGCCCGCCGAGACGCCCTTCGGTGCCGACCTCGCGCGCCACGCGAGTGACCTCGCCCGCGAACCCGTTGAGCTGGTCCACCATCGTGTTGATGGTCTCCTTCAGCTCCAGGATCTCGCCGCGCACGTCCACCGTGATCTTGCGCGACAGGTCGCCGCGCGCCACCGCCGTGGTGACCTGCGCGATGTTGCGCACCTGGTCGGTCAGGTTGCCGCACATCGCGTTCACGCTGTCCGTCAGGTCCTTCCACGTGCCGGCCACGCCCGGCACCACCGCCTGGCCGCCCAGCTTGCCCTCGGTGCCCACTTCGCGCGCGACGCGTGTCACTTCCGACGCGAACGACCGCAACTGGTCGACCATCGTGTTGATGGCTTCCTTGAGTTGCAGGATCTCGCCCCGCACATCCACGGTGATCTTCTTCGAAAGATCGCCATTGGCCACGGCGATCGTCACATCGGCGATGTTGCGCACCTGCGCCGTCAGGTTGGACGCCATGGAGTTCACCGACTCCGTCAGGTCCTTCCACACGCCGGTCACCTCGCGCACCTGCGCCTGGCCGCCCAGCTTGCCGTCGGTGCCCACCTCGCGCGCCACGCGCGTCACCTCCGACGTGAACACCGACAACTGCTTGATCATCGTGTTGACGATCGTCGCCAGGCGCAGGAACTCGCCTTGCAGCGGCCGGCCGTCGACATCCAGGCGCACCGTCTGCAGCAGATCCCCCTGCGCCACCGCGGTGATCGCGTGCGTCACCGCAGTCGTCGGCCACAGCAGGTCGTCGATCAGGTCGTTGACCGAGGATTCCATCGCCGCCCAGGCGCCGCTCTGCAGCCCGAACTTCACCCGTGTCCGGGTCTTGCCTTCGCGCCCCACCACCTGGCCGACATGCTCCAGTTCCGAGGCCATCCGCTCATTGGCGGCGACGATCTCGTTGAACGTGTCAGCGATCTTGCCCTCCAGGCCGGTGCGGTCGCTGGGCAGCCGGACCGAGAAATCGCCGATCCGCATCGCCTGCAACGCATGCAGCAACTCGTGCATGCCGAAGGCATGGCCGCTCATCCGGCCGTCGCCGTCACCCAGAATGGCGGCCCCCACCCCGGTCGCGGCGATCGGGTCAGCGTGGTCGTTCAGGTCCATCGGGAAAGCTCCTGGTGGCGGCCGAGGGGCGGCACATGGTGGCGGCGCATGGGGCGGATGGCGTCCGACGCGCGCCGGACCGAAGTCCGTTTCGCATCAGTCTCGTTACAGCAAGTTTCATTTGGCATCCGCCGGCAGTCTATACGCCGGCCGCCGCCGCCTGCCCACCGGCGGCTGGCCACGCCGATCGCCGGAGCCGGTCCATCCCGGCCGGTCCGGCTTGGAAAATTCGCAACAGCCAACTCGTCAAACCGGGAATCCAGCAGCCTCGCCGCACGGTATCTTTAGCACGTCCCGGCAACCCCCCGCCCGCTGTGCGCCGCGGGCTTCACCAATTATTGACCACGCCGCAGCCCTGCCGCCGGACGCCCGCCCCAAGCCTGCCATTCGCGATCACGTTGACGTGGGCAGGGTCAACTCCATAAGCTGCACGCACAGGTAGCGCTTCAGACGAAAAAAAATAACGGGGGAACGCACTATGCTCCGAGTGGGACCGGCCCGCCTCGCGCGCGGCCTCGTCGCCGGCATCCTCTTTCTGGCCGTAGCCGCCGCCGCACACGCCGATGACGCAACCAAGACCCTCAAGATCGGCGTGATCTACGACCTCACCGGGCCGTTCGCCGGCGGCGGGTCCGAACTCCACTATCTCGGCGCCAGGACCATGATCGAGTGGTTCATCGAGAAAGGCGGTGTCGAGGGCTACAAGATTCAGGCGGTCTACGCCGACGCCCAGAGCAAGCCCGACGTCGCCATCAATGAGGCGGTCCGCCTGATCGAGCAGGAAAAGGTCGACATGCTGCTGGGCTTCTACTCCTCGGCGCAATGCGTGCCCGCCGCGGCGCGCATCGAGGAGTTCAAGAAGTTCATGTGGATCACCACCTGCATCGCGTCCTCCGTGCTGCGCGACCGCCACCTGAAATACGTGTTCCGCCCGCAGGCCTACGGCACCCAATGGGGCCTCGCCTCCACCGAAATGGTCGCCGCCTACTCCAAGGCACAGCTTGGCAAGGAACCCAAGGATCTGCGCGTCGCCATCATCCATGAGGATGGTGCCTATGGCGTCGACGTCGCGAAAGGCAACGTGGAGGGCGCCAAGAAAGCCGGCATGACCATCGTGCTGGACGAAGGCTATTCGGCAACCGCGCCGGACCTGTCGTCGCTGGTCACCAAGCTGAAGCGCGGCCGCCCCGACGTGATCTTCCACACCGGCTACAATCCCGACATCAGCCTGTTCCTGCGCCAGGCCCGCGAACTCGGCCTGCGGTTCCATGCGCTGATCGGCCACGGCGCGGGCTATTCCGACTATACCAGGCTGAAGCAGGCGGCCGGCCCCGACGCCAACTATCTCTACACCGTCGATCCGATCTCGATCTGGGACACCAACGCGAGCGCGCTGAAGCCGGAATTGCCCCCGGTCATCAAGATGGTAGGTGACGCCTACATGAAGGCGAAACCCGATACCGTCATCAAGTCGGCGCATGTCGGCATGGCCGCATCCAACACCTACCTGTTCCTGACCGACGTGCTGCCGCGCGCCATCAAGAAATACGGCGGCGTCAACGCCGAGGCACTGCGCAAGGCGGCACTCGATACGGATGTGGCGGAGGGGGGCACCATGCTGGGGTTCGGCGTGAAGTTCGAGGGCGAGGACAAGCCGCTCGCCGGGCAGAACGATCGCGCCTTCCCGGTCGTGACGCAGTATATCGACGACAAGGCCTACGTCGTGTGGCCGAAGTCGCAGCAGCAGCGCGACCCGGTGCTGAAGCTGCCGTCGACCTCACCCTACGCCGCACCGTGACGCCGTGCTGGAGGTCAGCGGACTGATCAAGCGCTTCGGCGGCTTCACCGCCGTCGACAACGTCTCCTTCAAGGTCGACCAGGGCGAGATCCTCGGCCTGATCGGCCCGAACGGATCGGGCAAGAGCACGATCTTCAACATGCTCTCGGGCACCTTCGCGCCGACCGCGGGTTCGATCCGCTTCCAGGGTCGCGAACTTGCCGGGATGCCGCCCCATCGCATCATCCATCGCGGCATCGGCCGGACATTCCAGATCCCGCGCCCGTTCCGCCGGCTGTCGATCTTCGAGAACGTGGTCCTGGCTGGATTCTACGGCAGCGACGGCACCACGAGCGCGAGTGCCTTCGCCGCCGCCGAACGCGCCCTGGCAATGGTCGGCCTGCCTGCCGACCGCCAGGCGCCGGTCAGCGGACTGGGCGCCGCGGGACTGAAGAAACTGGAACTGGCGAAGGCGCTTGCGACGCAGCCCAGGCTGCTGCTGGCCGATGAGAGCCTGGGCGGGCTGGACGAGACCGAAATGGACCAGGCGGCCGAAATGCTGCGGAACATCCGGAGCGAACTCGGCATCACCATCATCTGGGTCGAGCACATCATGGGCGTGCTGATGCGCGTGGTGGACCGCGTGATGGTGCTCGACCATGGCGAGAAGATTGCCGAAGGGCTGCCGCAAGAGGTGGTCGCCGATCCGCGGGTGATAGAGGTCTATCTCGGCTCCGACGCCGCCGCGACGCAGGCCTATGCCGCGGAGCGCGTGTAGATGCTGCAACTCCGCAACGTCGACGCCGGCTACGGCAGCTTCCAGGCGTTGTTCGACATCTCGCTCGAGGTGAACGCGGGCGAGGCCGTCGCGGTGATCGGCCCCAACGGCGCCGGCAAGACCACGCTGATGCGCGTGATCTCCGGCCTGATCCGGCCGCTGCGCGGCAGCATGCACATGGCGGGCGCCGACCTCGCCGCGACGCCGGCCCACCGTATCGTCGAACTCGGCATCGCCCACGTGCCGGAGAACCGCCGCCTGTTCCCGCGCATGACGGTCGAGGACAACCTGCGGATGGGCGCCTTCATCCCCGCCGCGCGGCCCAGACTCCGCGAACGCCTCGACGTCGTCTACCAGTTGTTCCCGCGCATGCGCGAACGGCGCCACCAGCTTGCCGGCACCATGTCGGGCGGCGAGCAGCAGATGTGCGCGATCGGCCGTGCGCTGATGTCCGAACCGCGCCTGCTGCTGCTCGATGAACCCTCCGCCGGCCTCGCGCCGGTCATCGTGCAGCAGGTGTTCGCCCTGGTGGAGCGCATCCGCGCGAGTGGCCTGACGGTGCTCATCGTCGAGCAGAACGTTCGGCAGGTGCTCCGCGTCGTGGATCGTGCTTATCTGCTGGAGGCCGGCACGCTGCGCGCCTCGGGCGCTGCCGACGCCTTGCTGCAGAGTGAGCAGATTCGTGAGGCGTACCTTGGCGTATGAGGGAGAACCCATCGCATGCTGACCCGGCTACTTCTGGCGGGCGTGGCGCTTTGTGCCGCTTCACTGCCGAACGCGGCGAGTGCCGCCGTTACCGAATCGACCTTCCAGTTGAACACCACCAGCGACCTGGTGGATCTGTGCAGTGCCGCGCCCGCCGACCCGATGGGGACGGCCGCGCTCAATTTCTGCCAGGGCTTCGCCCTCGGCGTGTACCGCGTGCTCGAGGAGGAGAACGCCGCGAAGCGCATCGGCAAGATGTTCTGCATCCCCGAGACCGCGACGCAGACCCGCAACGAGGCGATCGCCGACTTCGTCCAATGGGCCAAGACGAGCCCGGCGGTCCTGGCACAGCGCCCGGCCAACGGTATCGTTGCCTATCTGCAGACCAAGTTTCCCTGCCCGCGCGGCAAGTAACGGAGTGGACAGATGAAGCGTACGACCATGACCCTGTTCGCCTGCTGCATCGCCCTCGCGGGGTGCTCGGGCCTGAACAGCACGGAGCAGCGGGCGCTGACCGGCACCGGTATCGGCGCGGCCGGTGGCGCGGTACTGGGCGCGATCGGCGGCAATGCCGGCCTCGGTGCCGTCGCCGGCGCGGCGGCTGGACTGGCGGGCGGCCTGATCTACGACCAGGTCAAGAAGAACGAGCAGGCGTCGTACAACCAGGGCTATGCCGCCGGCAAGCGTTCCTCCCCGGGCAACTGATGCCCGGCTTCTTTGACATCTACCTGCTCGAGGCGCTGATCAACGGCGTGCTCCTGGGCGGCGTGCTGGCGCTGCTGGCGCTTGGACTGAACCTGGTGTTCGGCGTCATCGACGTCGTCTGGATCTGTTACGCCGAACTGATCATGCTCGGCATGTACGGCATGTTCTTCCTGTTCAAGGTGTACGACGTGCCGTTCCTGCTGGCGGCGGTGATCTGTATCGCCGGCGTCGGCGTGCTGGGCGTGATCCTGCACGTGCTGATCATCGCCCCGCTGCTGGGGGCCGCGCCGATCAACCAGTTGCTGGCGACCGGCGGCGTTCTGTTCTTCCTGCAGAGCGCCGCCACCGTCATGTTCGGCATCGACTTCCGCAACCTGGGCATCCGCCTGCCGGTGCTGACCGTGTCCGATATGTTCATCAGCTACGCACGGCTGCTGGCGTTCGGCGCGGCACTGGCCGGCATGGTGGTGCTGTACCTGTTCCTCGCCCGCACCTACACCGGCACGGCAATCCGCGCGATCGCGCAGGACCGCCAGATCATGCCGCTGATGGGGGTGGACGCGCGGCGCATCTACATCATCACCTCGCTGATCGGCGGCGGGCTGGCCGGGCTCGCGGCCGTGCTGCTGGTGCTGCAATACGACGTGCATCCGTTCATCGGCCTGACCTTCGGACCCACCACGTTCATGATCTGCGTGCTGGGCGGACTCGGGAACATGATCGGCGGGTTCGTCGCCTCGTTCGTGTTCGCCGAGATCATCTCGATCAGCGGCCTCTACCTCGACCTGGAATGGGGCTACGTGTTCGCCTTCGCCTTCTTCATCGCGATGATGTTCATCCGGCCGCAGGGCCTGATGGCGCGGCGCTCGTGAGGAGGGTCGTGCAAGGGCAGGGCTTTGCCCTGCACCCACCAGGAGGCTTCGCCCCCTGGACCCCCACTAAGGGCGGAGCCCTTAGAACCCGATTCGTTTGCGTGTGGGAGGAGGCCTGCACGGACCCTGCAACGGCCGCGGCAGGCCTCCTCCCACACGCAAACAGGATGGATTCCAAAGGCTCCGCCTTTGGCGGGGATCCAAGGGGCCGCGCCCCTTGGCGGGGTACAGGGGCGGAGCCCCGCCCATGAGCCGATACGCGCCCTGGCTCGTCGGAGCAGCACTCGTCGCGCTGCCCTTCGTCTACCACGCCCCCTACCCGCTCCACCTGCTGATCGTCGTGCTCATCTGGTCGTTCATGTACACCTCCTGGTCGGTGATGGGCCGCTTCGGCCTGGTCTCACTCGGCCATGGCGGCTTCATGGGCATCGGCGCCTACGTCACCGCGCTGCTGTGGAATCATTTCGGCCTCACCCCCTGGCTCGGCATCCCGGTCGCCATGGCCGTGGTCGCCCTCGTGGCACTGGTGATCGCCTGGCCCTGCTTCCGCTTCCGCATCGTGGGCCACTACTTCGCCCTGGTGACCCTGGCCCTCAGCGCCATCGTGCTGCAGGTGGTCACCGCCACGCGCGACGTCACTGGCGGCTCGCTCGGCTATACGCCGCAGCGCTACGCCGGCGGCAACTCGGTCTACGCGCTGCAGTTCACCGACAAGACCACCTGGTACCTCATCGCCCTCGGCATCTGGGGCCTGGGGCTGCTCATCCGCTACCGCGTCGAGCGCAGCATGCTGCGCTACGCACTGGAGGCGATCGCGGAAGATGAGGACGCCGCGGCGGCGGCAGGCGTTCACGTGACGTGGGAGAAGCTGAAGATCACGCTGCTCAGCGCCATGATGACCGCCTTCGCCGGCGCGCTCTATTGCCAGTACCAGATGTTCATCTCGCCCGACACGGTCAGCGGCATCTCGGTCTCGCTGCAGATGGTGTTCGCCTCCGTGGTGGGCGGCATCTACGTGCTGCTGGGTCCCACGGTCGGCGCGTTCATCACCATCCTGCTGGCCGAGACGCTGCGCATCGGCTTCGGCACCGGCGCGGTCGGCTGGGACAACATCATCTACGGCAGCCTGCTGGTGCTGTTCATCATCTTCCTGCCGCAGGGACTGGTCGGCTCGCTGCAGGCCAGGTTCTCCCGCCCCGCCACCGCGTAACGCGCGAAGGGTCCGTGCCCAGGCAGCAGATGCGCCAGCGCGAGCAGCGCGGCACGCCTCGCGCCCGGTGCGGCGGCGACCGAGCGGCGCAGCCAGGACCGGCCGCTCGGGACCTCGCCATGGCGCAGCAACTCCCGGCCAATGATCCAGGCATTCTCCGCATCGGCGCGCCGGCGAATCGCCGCGAGGCGATGCTGGCCGAACCGGGCGAGCACCGCCGGGTTGCCGAACATCGCCGCCATGCAGGAAACGAAGGCCGCGGGATCGGCGGCAAGCCGGCGATACGCGCCACCTGCATGGCGTCGCACGAACAGCACCGGCGCGCGGCCGGCGACGGTGGCAAACGGCCCCTGCAACGCGACGCGGATCCAGTACTCCCAGTCCTCGCCATAGCTGATGTCCGGACGGAACTCGCCGGCCGCGCGCACCGCCTCGCCCCGCAACAGCAGGTGTCCGCCATTGGCGAACAGGTTGCGCACCAGCAGTCCCGGCAACAGGTCGCCCGCGGGCGGCGCGCGCAGCGTGCGGCCGTCGGAGAACCCGCAGGCGCCGCAGGCCGCCACCGCGCCGGGCGCGGCACTCAGGGCGGCAACCAGCCGAGCCAGCGCATCCGGTGCCAGGCGGTCATCGGCGTCGAGGAACAGCACGCCGCCCGGAGCGGGATCGCCGCTGCCCCACCGGATTCCGGCATTCCGCGCCGCCGAGACTCCGGCGTTCGGCTGGCGAATCAGGCTGATCCGCCGATCCGCGAACCGGGCGACCACATCGGCCGTCTTATCGGTGGACCCGTCATCCACCACCAGCAGCCGCCATGCGGCATGCGTCTGGGCCAGCACCGAGGCGATGGCGTCGCCGACCCAGCGCGCGGCATTCCAGGCCGGGATGACGAGTTGGATATCCATGCGCCGGAGCGTCCCGATGAACGCCGCCCGGGTTACCGGCCCCGGGTTAACGCAATGCCAACGGGCCGCCACCAGGGCTTGGCCCGGCCAACCGATCCCACTTCGCCGGCCCCGCCGAAGCCGTGGGTGAACGGCTCCGGCTGCCATCCCCGTCTTTCGCGCCGCAAAGGAGACATGGATGCCGTGGCCAAGCCATGGCATGACGAGGGTTAAACATCCAGTCTTTCCCTGCAACTTTCTCCGGACAGCCGAGACGGCGGCCCGGTCATGCACGGCTCGACACCACCGTGACCCGATGCCCACACCCACACCCCATCGTCATGGCATGGCTTGGCCATGCCACCCACGTCTTTCGTGCCGCAAAGGAGACGTGGATGCCGTGGCCAAGCCACGGCATGACGATGGGAAACATCCTGTCCCCCACTACAACTTTATCCGGACAGCCGTGACCGCGGTCCGGTCATGAACGGCTCGAGGCCACCGTTACCTGATGTCCCCATCCCATCCCACCCCATCGCCATGGCACGGCTTGGCCATGCCACCCACGTCTTCCGCGCCGCAAAGGAGACATGGATGCCGTGGCCAAGCCACGGCATGACGATGGTTAAACATCCTGTCCCCCACTACGACTTTATCCGGACGGCCGTCACCACGGTCCGGTCACGCACGGCTCGAGGCCACCGTTACCTGATGTCCCCATCCCATCCCACCCCATCGTCATGGCACGGCCTGGCCATGCCACCCACGTCTTCCGCGCCGCAAAGGAGACATGGATGCCGTGGCCAAGCCACGGCATGACGATGGTTAAACATCCTGTCCCCCACTACAACTTTAGCCGGACGGCCGTCACCACGGTCCGGTCACGCACGGCTCGACACCACCGTGACCCGATGCCCCCACCCCATCGTCATGGTATGGCATGGCCATGCCATCCACGTCTTTCGCGCCGCAAAGGACGGCGTGATGCCGCAGCCAAGCCGCGGCATCGCGCAGCGCAGCGCCCCCCGCATCAGGTGCCCAGTTTCAGGATATGCGCCGTCGGCCCGCCGCCCGCCATCGGCTGGTCGACCTGGAAGCCGAAGCTGGTGCTGCCGCCGGCCGCCACCTGGCCGTTCCAGGGCGCATTGGCAATCGTATAGGCGTTGCCCTGGTGGCTCACGATCACCGCGTTCCAGATGTTGCTGATCTGGTTGGCGGTGTCGATCTCGATCTGCCAGCTCTGGAACGCGCTGCCGCCGGTGTTGGCGACGGTGCCCGACTCGTTGAAGCCGGACCCCCAGTTGCTGCTGATGGCGAGCGTCACGTTGCCGGCCGCGCCGGCGGGGGGTGGCGGCGGTGGAGGTGGCGGCGGCGGGGTGACCACCGGATCGTGCACCAGCACCGCCGTCGCCGAAAGGCTGCCGAGGGTGCCGTTGACCGGATTGCTGAGCGACAGCAGGAACTGCATCTGGCCGGTCTGACCGGGCGTCGCGAAGAGTTGCGTCGAGACGATCTTCGTCGTCTCGCCCGGCGCGAACGTGAGGTCGCCGGACACCGCGGTGTAATCGACCCCGGCATGCGCGGTGCCGTCGACGGTCGCGTAGTGCACCTTCACCGCCTGCGTCGCGGCCGCCGACAGCGAGATCGTGAAATTCGCCACCCCGTCGGGGATCGGTCCGCTGCCGCCGGTGGAACCGCCGCCCACATGGTACATCGCCGGCGCGATCGCGTTCAGCTTGACGGTATCCACCGTCTGCCAGTCGTCCTTCAGGATGCCGCCGGTGTCGCTCGAGTTCGGATTCCAGCTCCAGTACGCCCAGCTTGGCCCCTGCTGGCCGGCGGCGACGCTGAGCCCGCCGTTGCCGTCCATGTAGTTGACCAGTTGGGTCAGCCATTGCTGGTCGCTCGCGGTCTGCAGTTTGCTGCCGAACTCGCCCAGGAACACCGGCGCGATGCCCTGCTGGTAGATGTAGCCCCATTCCTGGTTCCACACCGAGGCCAGGTTGTTCGGATAGTTGGGCGCGCTGAACCAGGTCTGGTTGTAGACCGAGGCCGGATAGTCGTGCGGCGAGTAGACCACCTTGTTGGGCGTGGCGAGCGTGACCGGATGCGCCGCGACGCCTTGCAGGTTGCCGCCCCACCAGGTGGACTTGCCCTGGTAGGACTCGATCCCCTCCACCACGATCAGCCAGTTGCTGTTCACGCCCTGGATCGCATTGCCGGCCCGCGCCGCCGCCGCCGCCCAGTCGTTGGCGGTGCCGTCGCCCCAGGTGGCGGAGCCATGCGGCTCGTTCGCGAGGTCCGCGCCGATCACCGTCGCATTGCCCGCGTAGTGCCGCGCCAGCATCGTCCAGTCGGAGATCCACCGCTGCTCGGAATAGCCGCTGTCGTACCATAGCCCGTTGCCGTTCGGCCCGTTGCCGGCGGCGCTGCGATGGTGGTCGAGGATGATCTTCAACCCGACCTGTCCGGCATAGGTGACGATCTTGTCCATGATCTGCAGGCCGTTGAGGCCTTGCAGGTCCGGGTTCTTGCCGAAGTCGATGCCGTTGGGGACGCTGCCCGCGTCGAACAACTGGTCCGAGAAGGGCAGCCGGATCGCGTTGAACCCGGCCTGCACCATCTGGTTCATCATCGTCTTGTAGCTGGCGGTCCACAGGCCGTGCGGTGCGAAGTTCGAGGTCTCCATCCCGAACCAGTTCACCGCGGCGATCTTCACCGCGTGGCCCTGCGCATCGACGATCTGGTTGCCGCTCGTGCTGAGGAACCCCGCCGGCAGCAGGCTCGCCGCGCCGCCCGGCTGCGTCGGCGGCGCGCTCACCGGTGGCTCGTGCACGGTGATGTTCTGCACCGTGATCACCGGCTTGACCGGCGGGGGCGGCGGCGGGGGCGGGGGCGGCGGCAGGTTGATGATCGTGCCGATCGCCGATGCGTCCGCCAGCGTGGCACCGCTCGGCTGCGAGAGTTGCAGCGTGAAGGTCTCGGTGCCGGCCGGTCCGGGGTGGGTGTGGATGACGATGGTCTGCGAGGTGGTGCCGGGCGCGAAGGTCAGCGTGCCCTGCATCGAGTCGTAGTCGCTGCCGGCCTGCGCCGTGCCGTTCGCGGTGGCGTAGCGCACGGTCACCGTCTTGGTGGACGGCGCCGAAAGGCTGACCACGAAGCGCTCGTCGACCACCGCCGCGCCGGTCTCCTTCACCGAGGCATCGGCGATCGACAGCGCCGGGAGCGGCGGTGGGGGCGGTGGCGGCGGTGGTGGCGGTGGCGGTGGCGGTGGCGGTGGCGGAGGAGGTGGCGGCGGTGGTGGTGGCGGAGGCGGTGGCGGAGGTGGCGGAGGCGGCGCCGACCCGGTTACCGCCGCGCCGTTCAGCAGATACGAAATGGGCAGGACGGGATTGCCGCCGGCCGCCTGGAAGCCGAACGACACCGTCCCGCCGGCGGCAACCGCGGCGTTCCAGGTGGCGTTGCGGATGACGTAGTGGTTGCCGACATGGCTGACGATCGTGGCATTCCAGATGTTCGTGATCGACTGTGCGAGGTCGAACTCGAGCGTCCAGCCATTGAGCGCCGTGCCGGCGGTGTTGGTGATCGACAGGGCGCCGACGAAGCCGCTGCCCCAGTCATCGGTGTCGGAGAACAGGACGGACGCGGTGCGTCCCTTCACCGTGCTCGATTTGCCCGCCGCCATCTTGTCGTCTCCCCGGTGTCACGTTCCAGGGCCGACGTATAGATGCATGAAGCGGCAGACTTCGCCCGCGAATTCTGCCGGGGATAATCTGCGGAAAATGTCGGGGATTGTCCCCTCCCCCGAGACTCAGGGGGAGGGTGACGGAACCGGCGGCCGGCGATCAGGCCTCGGTCTTGTGCTCGACGCCCTTCTCGGCCAGCAGCGTCTCGAGCTCGCCCGACTGGAACATCTCGGTCACGATGTCGCAGCCGCCGACGAACTCGCCCTTGACGTAGAGCTGCGGCACGGTCGGCCACTGCGAGAACTGCTTGATGCCCTCGCGCAGCTCCATATCCTCGAGCACGTTGGCCGTCTTGAACGGCACGCCCATGTGCGTGAGGATCTGCACCACGCGCGCCGAGAACCCGCATTGCGGGAACATCGCGGTGCCCTTCATGTAGAGCATCACGGGCACCTGATCGATTTCGCTCTGAATGCGTTCGAAGACGTCGTTGGCCATGTCAGGACTCCTGGGTCGCCCGCTACTCGGGGGCTGAGGTTTGCAACGCGAGGGCGTGCAGCTCGCCCCCCATCCGGCCGCGCAGCGCGGCATAGACGATTTGATGCTGCTTCACGCGCGGGATGCCGCGGAACGTCTCCGAGACCACGGTCGCGGCGTAGTGGTCGCCGTCGCCGGCGAGGTCCTCGATGGTGACGCGCGCGTCCGGGATCGCCGCCTTGATCAGCGCCTCGATCTCATTCGCCGCCATCGCCATGCCGGCCCTCCCCTGGTCTGTTGCCGTCCACTTGCCGCCGTTCGCCCGGCACCGTTCGTCTGGCGCCGTTCGTCAGTTGCCGTCCATCCAGGACGGGAAGAAGCGTTCGTGCGCCGCGCGCAACGCCCGCACCGATATTGTGCCACCGTCGGGCAGTGTCAAATCCTGTCCGCCCGATGTTCCTATCCGCACCGCCGCGATCCCCACCGCCTCGGCCGAGCGGATCAGGGCGGCGCTGTCGGGCACCGCCAGCACGTAGCGCCCCTGGTCCTCGCCGAACCAGTAGGCGTGGCCAGGCACGTCGCGCGGGCCGGTGAACAGCCGCACGCCGGTCTGCCCTGCCATCGCCATCTCGGCCACCGCCACCAGCAGGCCGCCGTCGGACACGTCATGGCACGCGCGGACATTGCCGGAGAGGATCTGCGCCCGGACGAAATCGCCGGTGGTGCGCTCCGCCACCAGGTCGACCGGCGGCGGCGCCCCTTCCTCGCGGCCGGCGATCTCGCGCAGCCACAGCGACTGGCCGAGCCAGCCCTTCGTCGCACCCAGCACGACAACATCGAGCCACGGGCTCAGCGTGATGCCGACCGCCTTCGCCGCATCGTCCAGCACGCCGAGGCCGCCGATCGCAGGGGTTGGCAGGATGGCGCGAACGGCACCGGAGGGGGCGCGCGTCTCGTTGTACAGGCTGACATTGCCGGACACGACGGGGAATTCGAGCGCCTCGCAGGCGGCCGCCATGCCGCGGATCGCGGCGGCGAACTGGCCCATGATCTCCGGCCGCTCGGGATTGCCGAAATTCATGTTGTCGGTCAGCGCCAGCGGCCGCGCGCCCACCGCCGTCAGGTTGCGCCAGGCCTCGGCCACCGCCTGCATGCCGCCGGCCTCGGGATCGGCGGCGCAATAGCGCGGCGTGCAGTCGGTCGTCAGCGCGAGCGCGCGCGACAGGCCCTCGAGCTTGATCACGGCGGCATCGGCGGCACCCGGCCGCTTCACCGTCTGGCCACCGACCGTGCTGTCGTACTGGTCCCACACCCAGGCGCGCGAGCACAGGTCGGGGCAGGCGACCAGCTTCCACAGCGCCGCGGTGAGCCCGACGCGGTCCTCGACCTTCGCCGGGTTGATCTTCTCCTGCTTCTGGGTCTCCACCGTCGGTCGGTGGTACAGCGGCGCCTGGTCGGCCAGCGGCGCCAGCGGGATGTCGGCCTCCACCACGCCGCGATGGCGCACCACGATGCGGCCGGTGTCGGTCAGGTGGCCGATCACCGCGAAGTCCAGCTCCCATTTCTCGAAGATCCCGCGCGCCACGTCCTCGCGGTCGGGGCGCAGCACCATCAGCATGCGCTCCTGGCTCTCCGACAGCATGAACTCGTAGGCGGTCATGCCGGTCTCGCGCGCCGGCACCTGGTCGAGGTCGAGCGCGATGCCGACCCCGCCCTTGCCCGCCATCTCGACCGAGGAACTGGTCAGGCCGGCCGCCCCCATGTCCTGGATCGCCACGATCGCGTCGGTGGCCATCAGTTCCAGGCACGCCTCGATCAGCAGCTTCTCGGTGAACGGGTCGCCCACCTGCACCGTCGGGCGCTTCTCCTCCGCATCGGCGGCGAATTCGGCCGATGCCATGGTGGCGCCGTGGATGCCGTCGCGGCCGGTCCTGGAGCCGACATAGACCACCGGGTTGCCGACGCCCGCCGCCGCCGAGAGGAAGATGCGGTCCTTGGGCGCGATGCCGACGGTCATGGCGTTGACCAGCGGGTTGCCGTCATAGGCCGGGTGGAAATTGACCTCGCCGCCGACCGTGGGCACGCCGACGCAGTTGCCGTAGCCGCCGATGCCCCGCACCACGCCGTCGACGATCCGCTTCGTCGTGGGGTTGGTGGGGGAGCCGAAGCGCAGCGCGTTCAGGTTGGCGATCGGGCGGGCGCCCATGGTGAACACGTCGCGCAGGATGCCGCCGACGCCGGTCGCCGCGCCCTGGTAGGGCTCGATGAAGCTCGGGTGGTTGTGCGACTCCATCTTGAACACCGCGGCCAGACCGTCGCCGATGTCCACCACGCCGGCGTTCTCGCCGGGACCGTGGATCACCCAGGGCGCCTTGGTCGGCAATTGGCGCAGCCAGACCCGCGAGGATTTGTAGCTGCAATGCTCGGACCACATCACGCTGAACACGCCAAGCTCGGTCAGGGTCGGCGTGCGCCCCATGATCTCCAGCACACGCGCGTACTCTTCGGTCGAGAGGCCGAACTCGGCGGCGAGCGCCTCGGACACGCTGGGACTTGTGCTGATGTCGGTCATGGGTGGAGGCTGGTATAGCTGGCGGAGTGCCAAGTCACCACCCCGCGTCATTCTGCCCGGCGGCGGAACAGTGCCCGGGCCGGCTCATCCATCGGGAAGAAGCTCTCGATGCGCAGGTCCTGGTGCTGATGGCCTGCGGCGTGATGTCCTGCGGCGTGCTGCGTGGCGCGATCGTAGGAATGGCCCCTGAGCCGGCGTAGCGGCTCACCCCGGCGGAGCGTCACATGAGCGACCTCTACGACCGCGACATTCCGACCTGGTCGGAGCAGCAGGCGGACCTGCTGCGCCGCCGCGCGGCCAACGCGCTCGATTGGGACAACCTGGCCGAGGCGATCGAGGATTTGGGACGCGGCGAGCGGCGTGCGATCGAAGCGCGCCTCGTCCAGGCGGTGTTGCACGATCTGAAGGTGGCGGCCTGGCCGCAGTCCAGGGAGGTGCCGCATTGGCAGGCCGAGGCGCGTGGCCAGCGCGACGACGCGCGTGCGGCGTTCACCCCGGCCATGGCGCAGCGAAGTGACATGACGACGCTGTACCGCCGGGCGCTGCGGCGAATGCCGGCGGCAATCGACGGCCAGGCGGCGCTGCCCGTTCCCGCGGAGTGCCCACCGACGCTGGAGGCGCTGCTGGGCATGGAGTGACTGATGGCCAGCGCATTATCCCGTGGCCCGGGCGCCGATCCGCAATGTCGATGGCGTGACTGCGGCGCCACGTTCCCGGGCAGCCGCGCGCGGCAATCCGCGCGTTGACCCCTTCCGGTTTGCGCCGGTTGGCCGAAGGTTTGGTGCGCAAGACCACGACGAAACTTAATGCGGGCGTCGATTGAGACTCGCACTCAGGGAGTTCGCGAGGATCGGGCTGCCAAGCACTTTGAGTAAGTCAAACTGCCAGTAAGTCAAGGACTTCCGTCTCAGGTCCAATTGTCTTGCGGTAAACAATCATATTCATGGAGATTGGTCCTACTTGCTGCGGGACTTCTCCCTCAAAGGCTTCCCAATCCGAAAAATCCGGCGAGAAGGTCCCGGTGTAGAGCGAACCTCCGGAGGGCAGGCTCCACGACATCGTCTGCCAGTCATAGAACATGTCCCCCGTTATGGGAACAAACTTGGTCCTGACCTCCCTCTGCCGCAGGGCATGAAACACTATTTCCGTGACAGATCTTAACTGTCCATCTATATCCATCGACTTTGGATCATCGAATACTACTTTCACACTTATCCACCCAGGATCGGGATGATCCTTCAACTCTGTCTCAAGTTTTTTTTTGAACCAATTTAATACACTGCACTCCTTGCAAAGGATTTTTTCCGCGTTCCAAGGGACGGATAGTGGCTCGTGCTCCTTAAACCCTAGGTCGACGCGAAGCTTGGGCCAACTATAGATAGTTACATACGACTGAAACCCCACTCGAAATGGCGTAGACGAGCCCTCCTCTGGCAGCAGGGAGAGTGCCCCCACATTATGCTCTTTCGCCAGTGATATGGCCTCTTCAGTGAAACCTGCTCGCGAGACTATGCCCCTGATATTGGCGCCGACCGAAGATGCCTTGATTATGAAGGCCTCCACCTGACCGATATCGATGGGGCGTGCTTTATCTCTGCATTCAAGAACAGCGAGGGCGGGGCTGCCCCAAACATTCCCTTCCACCACGACGTCAAACTGACGTTTTCGACCCCGGCCGTCAGTCAGCTTCTTATTGTGCGTAACGATCGCATCGGGACTGTACAGCCGCTGTATGGCTGTAACAGCCTTCTCAAATCGCTGCCACGTGCGTTCGGAACCGGTGGTGTGAGTCAGGGGTTCCTCCGAAACCAGTTTCAGCAATCATAACCAGTTTACTCAGGCCTTCTCAACGGCCTGCCCCTCGTCAACGCGGCCCGTGTCAACTGTCAAGGCTAGGATGCGACGCCTATACGGCAGCCGAGCCGACTTCGGCAGATGGCCGACATCGTCGAGCCGCAGGACATCCCGACCCGCTATCGCGGTGTCGCGGCACCGGCTGACGGTGCGCAATCACTACCGTCTACCCGCGATGCACTTTGGCCCCAGGCGACCGCGTCCAGCTGCTGGAAGGGCACTTGGTTACAGGTCCCCGATCCGGTCCCCGCCATGCACTGGCGACCGGCGTGCTGACCGAACTGCTAGTCCCGACCGCGCGGCCGGCCGGCGCATGTCCGCATCCAGGGCCCGATCAAGCCAAACGATTGCTCGGGGCCTGTCTGCCGCAGCCCTCAGGCGAGCAAATACGGCAGCGTCTCCGCAGCCGAGATGGCAGCAACGCCCCAGGTTGACGCACCACCTGAGTCGGCGATCCCCGTCGCGCGGATCTTCGCTTCGCGCCTATGCGGCGGCGAGCGCGTCGAACAGCGGCTTGCCGTCGGTGCCGCCCATCAGCGGGTCCACCAGGTCCTCGGGATGCGGCATCAGCCCCAGCACGCGCAGGTTGGGCGACAGGATGCCGGCGATGCTGCGGGCACTGCCGTTGAGGTTGGCCTCCGGCGTGATCTCGCCCGAAGGCGATGTGTAGCGCAGGGCGACCAGGCCCTCGCCCTCCAGCCGGTCGAGCGTGGCATCATCGGCGAAATAATTGCCGTCGCCATGCGCCATCACCGCACGGAAGGTCTGGCCGCGCTGGTAGCGGCTGGTGAACGCCGTGTCGGTGCGCTCGACCCGCAGGTGGCAGTCCATCGCCAGGAAGCGCAGCGAGGCGTTGCGCAGCAGGGCGCCGGGCAGCAGGCCGGCCTCGGTCAGGATCTGGAAGCCGTTGCAGACGCCCAGCACGTAGCCGCCGCGTTCGGCGTGCGCGCGCACCGCCGCCATCACCGGGGCATGCGC
The DNA here is from genome assembly GCA_037201625.1 of Acetobacteraceae bacterium. Lineage (GTDB taxonomy): Bacteria > Pseudomonadota > Alphaproteobacteria > Acetobacterales > Acetobacteraceae > JAMXLO01. The sequence goes on from JBBCGR010000001.1 coordinate 134,429, forward strand.
CGCCATCGCGCCGCAGCGCAGGTAGTCGCCATGCGAGAAGCCGCCCGGCACCACCACCAGGTCGAGGCCCGCAAGGTCGGTCTCCCGGTGCCACACCATGCGCGGCTCGGCGCCCGACTGGCGCAGCGCGATCGCCATGTCGCGCTCGCGGTTGATGCCGGGAAACACGATAATGCCGGCCTTCACCGGCGGGCCTCCGGGAGGCCGGCCGTCACCGGCGCGGCTCCGGGCAGGGAAAGAAGCGGACGATCGCCTGGCCGATGGCAGCGGTGGCCGGGCCGTCCTCATGCGTGTCGGCATAGGCGGTGACCACCTGGGCCAGCAGGTCGGGCGTGAAGTCGGGCGGCGGGCAGACGCCACGCGGCGGCGTCGGCGCGAATTGCAGGTCGTAGACGCCCGAGACGTAGCCCACGCAGGTCGCGTGCTGGGCGGGGTCCGAGGCATGGCAGGCCGCGGCAAGCTGCTTGGAGGTCATGACGCGCCAGCCGGGTGCCGGCTGCGCCTGGGCCGGCGCCTCGGTCGCGGTCACCGCCGTCGTCGCGAGGGCAAGAAGCAGCGCGGGCAGCGCCGTGCTCCGGCTCCGATCAGCCATCCACCGACACCCTGAAGCTTTCGATCACGGTATTCGCCAGCAGCTTGCGCGCCATCTCCTCGGCCACGACCCGCGCACGATCGGGATCGCTCTCCGCCAGTTCCAGCTCGATCACCTTCCCTGCCCTCACCTCGCCGACAGTGCCGAAGCCCAGCGTATGCAGCGCATGGCCGATCGCCTTGCCCTGCGGGTCCAGCACGCCCGGCTTCAGCATCACGGTCACGGTCGCCTTCACTGCATTTGCTCCGGGCCCTTCGGGTTGCGCGCCCCGCCATATAGCAACACCGGCGAAGTCCCGCCATGCCGGGCCGGCCGTGCCTGCCCTCGGTCGGGATTCGGGGGTTCGCGCTTCCTCAAGGGGAAGGCTTTGGCACCGAGGCAGGACGGCAGGCTGCCTGCGCGCGAACGGACCGAGCCGATCGTCGGCCTCGCCATCGAGGCGGGGGGCAGTGCGTGCTGGGATAGCCGCATAGCCCCCCAGGGCTCAAGCGGTCCCTCCGACCGTAAGAAAATGGAACCGCAAAACACGCAAAACACGCAAAAAGAGGCGGCGCCTCACAGGGCCATGACGATGCGTTTGATCTCAAGGCGGGGCTTGCCGAAGTTGAGCAGCAAGCAGAGATGCAATCCCGTGGCCTTCAGATAATTCAGGCACTGCGCGCGATGAATCTCGTCGATCGCCCTGGTTGCCTTCAATTCGACGCGGACGCTGTGTTCAACGAACAGGTCAACAGTATAATCCCCGACTACGATCCCATCGTATCGAACCACCACGGGATGCTGTTGCGAGACGACGAGCCCGGACTTGCGCAGCTCGTGCACCAATGCGTTTTCATAGACCTTCTCAAGGAATCCGGTGCCGAGCGCATGCAGCACCGTCAGAGCGCAGCCAATGATTCGTTTGGACAGCAGGTTAACCCTGTCCTCCCCGGTATCCATTTGCGTGTTTTGCGTGTTTTGCGGTTCCATTTTCCTTTCTCATTGCCGGCACAACCTTGCCAATTCATTGACGCCAGCAACTCGCACCGCGATCGCGAAGCCGCGCCCCGGGTGAAGCGCGGCTCACCCACAAAAGCGCTGTGGACCCGCCACCTGATGGAGACCCCCCGTCGCGTCAGGCGCCGTTCGCCTCCACCGCCCCGGCCGCGCGACCGCCGTCCCGCAAGGAGACCACCGAGGCCGATCAAGGCAAGCGCCCAGGAGGCCGGTTCGGGAACGGAGGAGGCGGCGGGAGTCACATCCGCCAGCGTCGTGCCGACCCGAATATCGCCGTAGGTCCAGCCCCAGCTATCCGACCAGTGGAGATAGGTTGCCGCGGACGGCGCGAACGGGGCGGGGATGGTCGCATCGGGGAGTCCCAGCGGCGCGCCGATGGTGGGATCGACATAGAGATAGGCCTGGCCGGTATCGGTGATGTGGACAACCAGGAGGTCGGTCTGACCAGGCGCCGCGTCAATCGTTCCCTGGGCCACGCCGTCGCTCGTCTGCAGGCTGTATTTGGCCGTCGGGTTCGGCTGCAGGCCGGGCACGCCGATATAGACAAAGTTGTTGCTCGCGTCGTCCACCGCGATCCCACCGTAGTTCGGATTGGCCGCGAAACCCGTGACGTCGACATCCTTGATCAGAAAGCTGATCCAGAGGTCGGTCGTGGCGGTGTTGGCGGAGAAAAAGCGCTGGGCGGTGGAATTCACGCAGTAGGTGCAAGCCACATAAGGCGGGCTCGCCGCGCCATAGCCGGACGTGGCAAGCCCCGCATAGCTCAGCGCGGGAGCGACCGTGCGGGGCGCCGTGAAAAAAGGATTCTGCCAGCCGGACGTGAACCCGGTCCCGGTGTTGGGACCGATGCCTGGGCCGTGGCCGATGTCCTGGCTGCCATCGGGATAGATGGTCCCACCGACGCTGTAGCCTGGATCATCGAAAAATTCGGTGGCGAGGACGGACGCCTCCGCCCGAGCGGTCGAGACGAGCACAGCGGCGAGAGCGATGGCGGAACGCCTCATCTATCGTGTCCCTTCGAGCTTTCACGGTCGGCGCGGGGATCTTATCGGTGGACCACCAAGAGGCCTGGCTATCGGTATGAGGGCAGCTTCGTCCGGTCAGGCTACGACGTCGGAACGTTACGCAGAGTTTTCATGACATGGGATGGTGGGGACGATCCCACCCGTCCGGCCGAAACGCCGGCTTGGCTGCATGGATAAGCGTCAGCGAGGCCAACTGCGAGCGCTCCCGCGACCGCAGCAATCGCCCCGCCGGAACGGTCACAGAGGTTGGTTGATCGGCCATCTGACCGTGACATTATGCCGGAAAGGCGACGATCGCAAAGTGATATGGATTGGCTCGCCCCAGCGGGCCGACGTGAGATCGGTCCACCCGAAACACCGTTGTCGGTGCAGTCTCATGACGGTCATATCCTCCCGGAAATCCGGAAGTCTTGATTGATGGAACTGGCCAGCGGCAAGCACTTTGATGAGCCGGCCGTCGGCTCTCGGGGCCCCTCCTCCTGCCGGTGCGTGCTGGGATAGCCGCATAGCCCCCCAGGGCTCAAGCGGTCCCTCCAACCGTAAGAAAATGGAACCGCAAAACACGCAAAACACGCAAAAGGAGGCGGTGCCTTACGGGGCCATGACGATGCGTTTGATCTCAAGGCGGGGCTTGCCGAAGTTGAGCAGCAAGCAGAGATGCAATCCTGTGGCCTTCAGATAATTCAGACACTGCGCGCGATGAATCTCGTCGATCGCCCTGGTTGCCTTCAATTCGACGAGGACGCTGTGTTCAACGAACAGGTCAACAGTATAGTCCCCGACCACGATCCCATCGTATCGAACCACCACGCGATGCTGTTGCGAGACGACGAGCCCGGACTTGCGCAGCTCGTGCACCAATGCGTTTTCATAGACCTTCTCAAGGAATCCGGTGCCGAGCGCATGCAGCACCGTCAGAGCGCAGCCAATGATTCGTTTGGACAGCAGGTTAACCCCGTCCTCCCCGGTATCCATTTGCGTGTTTTGCGTGTTTTGCGGTTCCATTTTCCTTTCTCATTGCCGGCACAACCTTGCCACTTCGGTGACGCCAGCAAACCGCGCCGCAAGCCGACGCCCACCCGCCAGTTAGTCACACACCCCTTGAACGTCACCCATACAAACACAACCTCCACCCCATGTCCGACGCGGCCACCACCGGGCCTTCGCCCAACCTCCTCCACCAGCTCTCCGCTTCTGGCTTCCGTGTCATCGTCCACAAGCTCCGCCAGGAGATCCCGCCGCCCGACACCGACGATCCCGACGAGATCGCCCTCCTGGTGACGCCGCGATCGCCGAGGTCGCCTCCATGCTGCCCGCCAACATCGAGGAGGCGAAAATCGCCGCCCGCGCCGTCTCTGCCGACGCCCAGGCCTCCGACTGCATCCGTCACGCCCGCCGGTGGTTCAGCGACCACGCCGCCGCCATGCGGTGCCATGCCCAGGCCAGCCTCATGATGCGCACCGCCAACGCCGCGCGTGCGCTGCTGCTGCGCCTGCAAACGGCCCGCCACAAGCGCGAGGCCGTTACGGCCAACTGCGACAAGGACGCCTGGACCGAGCACTGCGCCGCCGGCCTGATGGCGGCCGGCCGCGACGCTGCGCCCGCCCCGCCAGCGCCGCCTCCCGCCCCGCCGGCGGCTCACGAGGACGCCGGGGAGATGTTCGCGCGCTACGACGAAGCCGAGCAGTACGCCGTGACCTACCCGCAGCGCGGAGCCGAGATCCGTGCCTATGGCGGCGTCCCGCCCACCGCCCGCTACGGCCCACCGGAGCCGGAGATGGTCCGCGCCCTCATCGCCAGCACCAGCCCCATCCTCCGGAAGATCGACCAGGACTATGCCCGGCGTGTCCCGGCGTGAGGACCGGTGCGTTCCCATCGCTGCCTGTGCGGTCGACAGGCCTGATTAATTTTCAACACCGAGGAAGCGTGAGGACCGCGGAGGGCCACCGAGGAACAGCGAATGTGCTTCGCACGGAGCGCCCGGATCCACACTCCGCGGTCGTCCGGCCTTGCTCGGCGTCAGAATTCGGTCGCTGCGGCCACCAGGGCTCTGCCGTGGTCCCCTGGCACCGAATCCCATGGAAAGGGCAACGAGACGCTGGTGAGACGCTCGGCGCCAGTGAGACGCCCGGCGCCGCGCGCCTTACTGCATCAGTTCCGGGCCCTTCATGTCGCGCACGCCGGCCTCGGGCAGGATGCCGAGCCGCTTGGCGACTTCCTGGTAGGCCTCCTCGACCTTGCCCAGGTCGCGGCGGAAGCGGTCCTTGTCCATCTTCTCGTTGGTCTTGCTGTCCCACAGCCGGCAATTGTCCGGGCTGATCTCGTCGGCCAGCACGATGCGCATCTCCTCGTTCTCCCAGAGGCGCCCGAACTCCAGCTTGAAGTCCACCAGCGTGATGCCGACGCCCAGGAACAGCCCGGTCAGGAAGTCGTTGATGCGCAGCGTCAGCGCCACGATGTCGTCGATGTCGGCGGTGTTGGCCCAGCCGAAGCAGGTGATGTGCTCCTCGGACACCATCGGGTCCTCGAGCGCGTCGTTCTTGTAATAGTACTCGATGATCGAGCGCGGCAGGCGGGTGCCCTCCGGGATGCCCAGCCGCTTCGACAGGCTGCCGGCGGCGACGTTGCGCACCACCACCTCGAGCGGGATGATCTCCACCTCGCGGATGAGTTGTTCGCGCATGTTGAGCCGGCGGACGAAATGGGTGGGGACGCCGATCTCGCCCAGCCGCATCATCAGGTATTCGCTGATGCGGTTGTTCAGCACGCCCTTGCCGGTGATCACACCCTTCTTCTGCGCGTTGAAAGCGGTGGCATCGTCCTTGAAGTACTGCACGAGGGTGCCAGGCTCCGGCCCCTCGAACAGGATCTTGGCTTTCCCCTCGTAAAGCTGGCGGCGGCGGGCCATCACGATCCCCTTCTGGGCGAGTGGGGCGGATATAGCAGTGCAGCGACCGGGCCGCCATGGCAGGGGCGCTCGGGGTTTCACCCCGGACCCCGACCAGGTGGCTCCGCCCCTTGGTCTTGGCCCCGGTCACCCCACACGCCGGAACGCCGCCTCATGCGGCGCGCCGGCGGCGAACAGCCAGATCGCCGGCTCCCCAAGCGGCAGGGCAACCAGCGAGGAGCACACCGTGCCGAACCCCCCGCGCGGCACCACGTTGAGCTGCTCTCCCGGCTCGCCGCCACGGTCCGCCAGCAGGGCCTGCCAGGCGCGCCAGTCGCCCGGCTCCGGCGCCGGCGCGGCCCGGAACCGCCCCAGATGCCGCGCCACGCGCGGGCTGTCCGGATCGTCCGGGTCATGCGCGGTGACCATGTGCAGGCCGGGCGCCAGCTTCTGCGCCTCGGGCCGGCCATAGCCCAGGCCTCGCACGAAGATCGCGCCCGACCGGTCGGCCAGCACCATGTTGAAGCTGCGCCAGGCACCGGCATCGAGGCTCGCGATGGCCGCTGCGGCGTCCTCCGCGGTCGACTGCCCCAGCGCCAGCAGCGGCAACTCCCCGCGGCTGCGCTTGCCCGCAGCAGGCCCCAGGCTGCCGGGCCGGTTCAGCACGGCGGCGACCACGCCGGCGCGGTTCACGCCCATCCAGGTGCCGCCGCCGCTGCGGTCCCGGCCGGCCACCACGTCCGGCTGCTCCGGCCAATAGGCGGCCGGCGGATCCCAGGCGCGCTCCAGCATCTCGTCACGGTTGGCGGCGAGCAGCAGAGGCCAGGCATGGCCCGGACGGACCAGGACGACGACGGTGCACATGGGGACAGGCTAGTCCAACCGGCGCGATTGGACAGGGCGCCCGCGACATGGGAGCCCCCCGCTGCCGCGTTTGCGATCCTCACCGCGCGCCGCCGCCGCTATAACCGCCCGCTCATCGGGGGAGGCGTCATGCCGTTCGACAGCATCGTTCAACAACGCGTGGCGCGCCGTGCCGGACCCTGACGCAGCCGCGGCGGATTGCTGTCCGCTCTGCCGCGCCGCGCCATCGCTGCCGCGGCGGTCCGTGCTGCTGCTGGCGGCCTCCCTCGCCGCCTGCGACGACAATCCCGACCGGGCCTGGCCGATCAACCTGGTGTCCACCGCGCAGGTCGAGCAGCTTGGCGGCAAGACGTGGCAGCGCATCCTGGCCGGCACGCCACAGGCCCGCGATCCCGCGCGGCGGGAGGCCGTCACCGCGATCAGCCGGCGCCTGCTGCGCGCCGCGGGGGAGGACCCGGGCGCCTGGCAGGTGGCGGTGTTCGCGCAGCCGGCCATCAACGCCTTCGCGCTGCCCGGCCGCTATATCGGCGTGTTCGAGGGCATGTTCCGCGTGGCCGACACGCCCGGCCGCCTCGCCGCGGTGATCGGGCACGAGATCGGCCATGTGCAGTCGCGCCACGGGCAGGAGCGCATGAACGCCGCCGTCGCCAAGCAGATCGGCCTGCGCGTGCTCGCCGTGGCGCTGCAACTCGGCAACGTGGCGCAGGCCAACGAGATCGCTGCCCTCCTGGGAGCCGGCGTCGAGTTCGGCCTGCTGCTGCCCTATTCGCGCCGGCAGGAGCTGGAGGCCGACCGGCGCGGCCTGCGGCTGATGACCAAGGCCGGTTTCGACGGCAAGGAAGCGATCGCGCTGTGGCAGCGCATGGCGGCGGGCGACGCCCGTCGCGGCCCGTCCTTCCTGGCGACGCACCCGGCCGCCCGCGACCGGATCCGCGCGCTGGAGGTGGAGATGGGCGAACTGGCGCGCGGCACCGCGGCAAGCCAGTGAAGCCGGGCGATGCGGTCAGCCCCGGGCCAGGTCAGCCCCGGGCCAGGATCAGCCCCGAGCCACCGTCAGCCCGTTGCGCCGAACACGCGGGCGAAGATGAAATCCACCTGTGCCAGGTGCGTGCCGCCGTCCATCGCCGCGTCCAGTTCCGCCGCCGATACGCGCCGCGCGACCTCCGGGTCGGCCAGGAGGTTGTCACGGAAACTTCTCCCCTCCGGCGTCCCGAGCCGCTCCCAGGTCGCCATCGCATTGCGCTGCACGATCGCATAGGCGGCCTCCCGCGAGATGCCGGCCTTCGCCAGCGCCAGCAGCACGTCGCCCGAATACACCACGCCGCCCAGGCTCTCGAGGTTCGCCTTCATCCGCTGCGGATACACCACCAGCCGCTGCATCATCCCCGCGAGCCGCATCAGCGCGAAGTCGAGCGCCAGCGTGGCGTCCGGCGCGATCACCCGCTCGACCGAGGAATGCGAGATGTCGCGCTCGTGCCACAGCGTCACGTTCTCCAGCGCCGGCACCACGGCGGCGCGCACCACGCGGGCCAGGCCGGTGATGTTCTCGCTCAGCACCGGGTTGCGCTTGTGCGGCATCGACGAGGAGCCCTTCTGGCCGGGATGGAAGAATTCCTCAGCCTCGCGCACCTCGCTGCGCTGCAGATGCCGCACCTCGGTCGCCAGCCGCTCCATGCCGGAGGCGATCACCGCGAGCGTGGCAAAGAACATCGCGTGCCGGTCGCGCGGGATCACCTGGGTGGAGATCGGCTCGGGCGACAGGCCGAGCCTCTGGGCGACGTATTCCTCGACCCGCGGGTCGACGCCCGCGAACGTCCCCACCGGCCCGCTGATCGCCGCCACCGCCACCTCGGCGCGCGCCGCGACCAGCCGCGCCCGGCCGCGGGCGAACTCCGCATAGTGCCCGGCCAGCTTCAGCCCGAACGTCGTGGGCTCGGCATGGATGCCGTGGCTGCGGCCGATCGTCAGCGTGTGCCTGTGCTCCAGCGCGCGCGCGCGCAGCGCCGCCAGCACCGCGTCGAGATCCTGCAGCAGCAGGTCGGCCGCCTGGGTGAGCTGCACCGACAGGCAGGTGTCCAGCACGTCGGAACTGGTGAGGCCCAGATGCACGAAGCGGCTGTCCTCGCCGATGCCCTCGCCCAGCCAGGTGAGGAAGGCGACGACATCGTGCCGCGTCTCGCGCTCGATCGCGTCGATCCGCTCGACATCGGCCTGGCCGATCGCCGCGACCTTGGCGCCGCCCTTCGCGCGGATCGCCTGCGCCGCGCTCTCGGGGATGGCGCCGATGCGCGCCATGCCTTCGGCCGCCAGCGCCTCGATCTCGAACCAGATGCGATAGCGGTTGGTCGGTGCCCAGATGGCTTCCATCTCGGGTCTGGTGTAACGGGGAACCATCGCTGCCCTGTCCCGTCGTGGTGGGAGGCCAGCTAGACCGCCGCATCGGTTGCTGACAAGGGCCGCACACGCATGGACCAGATCGCGCTGACCCATGACCTCGCCTTGCTGGCGCAGGTGATCCTGATCGACGTGACGCTCGCCGGCGACAACGCGGTGGTCGTCGGCATGGCGGTGGCCGGCCTGCCGGCGCACCAGAAGCGCCCCGCGATCATCGCCGGCATCCTGGGCGCCACGGTGATCCGCATCGCGCTCGGCGCCGTCGCGCTGCAGTTGCTGGAGATCATCGGCCTGCTGCTGGCGGGCGGGGGTGCTGCTGCTCTGGGTGTGCTGGAAGATGTTCCGCGAGTTGCGCCGCCCGCACGGCCATGCCGTCGCGGGGGCCGGCGAGCAGAAGACGCTGCGCCAGGCGATGATCCAGATCATCCTGGCCGATGTCTCCATGAGCCTCGACAACGTGCTGGCGGTGGCCGGCGCGGCGCATGGCAGCACCTGGGTGCTGGTGGTCGGCCTGCTGCTGTCGGTGGTGCTGATGGGGCTGGCCGCCAACCTGATCGCCAACCTGCTGGAGCGGCGGCGGTGGATTGCCTGGGTGGGGCTGCTGATCGTGCTCTACGTCGCCGGCGTGATGATCTGGGACGGCGCGTTCGAGGTCGCGCACGCCATCAGGAGCTGATCGCGCGCTGTTGATGATATTTGTGATCGGCCGCCGGAACTCACGGTAAAGCGACCGGTCGCGGACCGATTTTCGCCACGAAATCCAGCGCCTCCTTGGTGTGTCGAAACATGCACCATTTAGCCGAAGGGGGACTTCATCATGGCGAACCGCCGACCCATCCTGATTATTGAAGACGATGAGACGCTGCGGACCATCCTGGTCGAGTATCTCGAGGAAACCAAGGAATTCACCGTCGCCACCGCCGACAGCATCGACGCTGCCGAGAAGATGCTGGGCAACGAGGACGCGCATTACGACGCCGTCATCCTCGATGTCGGCCTGCCCGACGGCGACGGGCGCGATTACTGCGCCAGGTTGCGCCGGCACGGGCACAGCATGCCGATCATCATGCTGACCGGTGCCAACGAGGAGACCGACGTGGTGCGCGGCCTCGATTCGGGCGCCAGCGATTATGTCGCCAAGCCGTTCCGCGCCAGCGAACTGCTCGCCCGGCTGCATGCGCAGTTGCGCATCTTCGACCGCAGCGAGGAGGCGGTGTTCCCGGTCGGCCCCTACACGTTCCGTCCGGCGAAGAAGCTGCTGCAGGATGCGGCGAAGAACAAGCGCATCCGCCTGACCGACAAGGAGACGGCGGTGCTGAAGTTCCTCTACCGCTCGGACGCCGCGGTGAACCGGCAGATCCTGATGCACGAGGTGTGGGGCTACAACTCCGCCGTGACGACGCACACGCTGGAGACGCATATCTACCGGCTGCGCCAGAAGATCGAGGCCGATCCTGCGAACCCCTCGCTGCTGGTGACGGAAGGCGGCGGCTATCGCCTGCGGCCGGAGAGCACGCCCGCCGAACGCTGGTGAGGACTGCGCGGCCGGGGCGCTGACAGCCTGCCCCGGCCGTCCTATCTTTGGCGGCAACCCCCAGCAAGGAGGAACCGCCATGCTGAACCCGACCTCGCCGCTTCCGCTGCAAGATCCGACGCTGTTCCGTCAGGCCAACTACATCGACGGCAAATGGGTGCAGGCCGACAGCGGCCGCACCATCGTGGTGAAGAACCCGGCGACCGGCGAGGCGATCGGCGAGGTCCCCGCTCTCGGCTCGGCCGAAACACGCCGCGCCATCGAGGCGGCGCACCGCGCCCAGGTGCAGTGGCGCGCGATGCTGGCGAAGGACCGCGCGGCGATCCTGCGCAAGCTCAACGACCTGATGCTGGCGAACACCGAGGACCTGGCGGTGATCATGACCGCCGAGCAGGGCAAGCCGCTGTCGGAGAGCAAGGGCGAGATCGCCTATGCCGCGAGCTTCATCGAGTGGTTCGCCGAAGAGGGCAAGCGTATCTACGGCGACACGATCCCGCAGAATGCCAAGGGCCGCCGCATCCTGGTGCTGAAGGAGCCGATCGGCGTGTTCGCCGCGATCACGCCGTGGAACTTCCCGGCCGCGATGATCACCCGCAAGGCCGGTCCCGGCTGGGCCGCGGGCTGCACCGGCGTGATCCGCCCGGCGTCGCAGACCCCGTTCAGCGCGCTGGCGCTCGCCGTGCTGTGCGAGCGGGCGGGCATGCCGGCCGGCGTGTGCAACGTGATCACCGGGCCGTCGGGCGAGACCGGTGCCGAACTCACCGCCAATCCGCTGGTGCGCAAGCTGACCTTCACCGGCTCGACCGAGGTCGGCGCCAAGCTGCTGGCGCAATGCGCGCCGACCATCAAGAAGACCAGCATGGAACTCGGCGGCAACGCGCCGTTCATCGTGTTCGACGACGCCGACCTGGATGCGGCGGTGGCGGGCGCGATGGCCAGCAAGTACCGCAACACCGGTCAGACCTGCGTCTGCGCCAACCGCCTGCTGGTGCAGGACGGCGTGTATGAGGCGTTCGCCGCCAAGCTGAAGACGGCGGTCGAGGCGATGAAGGTCGGCAACGGCATGGAGCCCGGCGTATCGCAGGGGCCGCTGATCAACGCCGATGCGGTGAAGAAGGTCGAGGAGCACATCGCCGATGCGGTGAAGCGCGGCGCCTCGATCGTGACCGGCGGGCATCGCCACAAGCTGGGCGGCAATTTCTTCGAGCCCACGGTGCTGGCCAACGTGCCGAACGACGCGATGATCTTCCGCGAGGAGACGTTCGGCCCGGTGGCGCCGCTGTTCCGCTTCAAGACCGAGGAAGAGGCGATCCAGCTTGCCAACGACACGGAGTTCGGCCTGGCGTCGTATTTCTACGCGCGCGACATCGGCCGGATTTTCCGCGTGGCCGAGGCGCTGGAATACGGCATCATCGGCATCAACGAGGGGATCATCTCGACCGAGGTCGCGCCGTTCGGCGGCATGAAATCCTCCGGCCTGGGCCGCGAGGGATCGAAATACGGCATCGAGGACTATCTGGAGATCAAGTACCTGGCGCTGGGCGGGATCGGGACGTAGGGCCAGCGAATCCGGTCGTGTAACTCGCGCCATTCATCCCGCGCTTGCGGGGCCCAAGGGACCGGCCCGCGACGCCGCCCTGGGCTCCCGCTTGGTGCCGACATGATGGCAGCGCGGGAATGACCGGGGCGCGGGAGGCCCTCGCCGCTAGCGCTTCGGGACCCCGCCCATCCGGGCGAATGCCATGCGATCCTGGTTCTCCCGCATGAGCGCGGTGAAGCCGGGAATCGTGTCGAGGCCGAGACCGAGCGGCAACTCGGTATCGGGATCCGGCAGGACTTTTGCGTAGCTCTGGCCCGCAAGCCTTTCCCACTTGCCCGCGGGCTTCTTGACCTCGAGGTTCACCACCGTCGCCTTGAACACCAGCCGGACGATCGCCTCCTTGGGCGATGACGGCTTGGTCAGGCTCGGGCACCCGGCGATCATCTGCCAGCCGCGCGAGAGCGCCCAGGCGGTCAGTTCATCCTTGTCCATGCGCCGCGCCCTCCATTGAGGGCCCCGTGGGTACAGGCCGCCGGCAAATGCCGCAACTCGCCGCAACACCGTTGCGAGTCCCAACGCAGGACCCAGGCCCCCCGAAGCGACCCGCATGTTGCCGAACCCGCCGCATCGTCCCACATTGCCGTGCTCAGCAAGGGATACGGCCCATGGACTTCGACCTCTTCGTGATCGGCGGCGGGTCAGCCGGGGTACGCTGCGCGCGCATCTCCGCCGGCCACGGAGCGCGCGTCGGCATCGCCGAAGAGCGATTCTGGGGCGGCACCTGCGTCAATGTCGGCTGCGTGCCGAAGAAGCTGCTGGTGCAGGCCGGCGAATACGGCGCCTGGGCCGAGGACGCGGCGGGATTCGGCTGGACGATCGAGAAGGGACCGCATGACTGGGCGAAGCTGATCGCCGCCAAGGACCGCGAGATCAGCCGGCTCAACGGCATCTACAAGCGCCTGCTCGACAATGCCGGCGCGACCATCTTCGAGGCTCGCGCGACGTTCATCGATGCCCACACGCTCGATGTCGGCGGCAAGCGGATCACCGCCGAGACCATCGTCATCGGCACCGGCGGCCATCCGGTGCGCCTGCCGATTCCCGGCGCCGAACTCGGCATCATCTCGGACGATGCGTTCTATCTGCCGCGCATGCCGCAGCGGGTGGCGATCATCGGCGGCGGCTATATCGCGGTGGAGTTCGCCGGCATCTTCGCCGGACTGGGCGCGCATGTGGACCTCGTCTACCGCCAGCCGCTGCCGCTGCGCGGCTTCGACAGGGACCTGCGCGAATCGCTCGCCGAGGCGCTCACGGCGCAGGGGATCGCACTGCATCCGAACTGCCAGCCGCTGAAGCTCGAGGCGGATGGCGAGGAACGCCTGCTGACGGTGCGCCAGGGCGAGACGCTGCGGACCGACCTGGTGTTCTTCGCCACCGGGCGCGCGCCGGCGACGAAGGGTCTCGGCCTCGATGCGGCCGGCGTGACGCTGAATGACGCGGGCGCGGTGGTCATCGACCAGAACCTGCGCACCAGCCAGCCGAACATCTATGCCATGGGCGACGTGACGGACCGGCTGAACCTCACGCCGGTGGCGATCGCCGAAGGCCATGCACTGGCGGACACGCTGTTCGGCAAGAACCAGCGCAGCATCTCGCTGCGCAACGTGCCGACCGCGGTGTTCTCCACGCCGCCGATCGGCACCTGCGGGCTGACCGAGGAGGAGGCCGCGGCGTACGGGCCGGTCGACATCTACCTCAGCAAGTTCACGCCGATGCGCCACACGCTGTCGGGCCGGGCGCGCAGGAGCACGCTGAAACTCGTGGTCGACCAGGCGAGCCAGAAGGTGGTCGGCGCGCATATGCTGGGCGAGGACGCGCCCGAGATCATGCAAGGCCTGGCGATCGCCATCGTCATGGGCGCGACCAAGGCCGACTTCGACCGCACGATCGGGATTCACCCGACGGCAGCTGAGGAATTTGTCACCCTGCGCACGCGCACCAGGACAGCGGGGGTGGCCAAAGCCGCCGAATAGCGGCCCTACCAAAGGGAGAAACGACAATGAAAAGACGAGCCTTCCTCGCGGCCGCCGCGGCGCTGCCGCTCGCGCGTCCGGCCATCGGCGCCACCGCCAAGACACTGATCTTCGTGCCGCAGGCGAACCTGACCAGCCTCGATCCCGTGTGGACCACCGCGACCGTCACGCGGAACTTCGCGATGATGGTGTACGAGACGCTGTATGGCCGCGACGAATCCTTCGCGCCACGGCCGCAGATGGTGCAGGGCCACGTCATCGACGACGATGGCAGGCGCTGGACGATGACGCTGCGCGAGGGGCTGGTGTTCCACGACGGCACGCCGGTGCTGGCGCGTGACTGCGTCGCGTCGTTGCAGCGCTGGCTGAAGCGCGACGCGGTCAGCGAGACGATCAACGCGCGGGTCGATGCGCTCGAGGCGCCGGACGACCGGACGCTGGTGTGGCGCCTCAAGAAGCCGTTCCCGCTGCTCGCGCATTTCCTGTCGAAGGTGCAGCCGCAGCCGGTGATCGTGCCGGCCCGCCTCGCCGCCACCGACCCGTTCAAGCAACTGACCGAGATCGTCGGCTGCGGCCCGTTCCGCTTCCTGCCCGACGAGTACGTCTCCGGCAGCCGCGCGGCGTTCGCGCGGTTCGACAAGTACACCCCGCGGCAGGAGCCGGCCTCGTACACGGCGGGCGGCCACAAGGTGCTGCTGGACCGGGTGGAATGGCGGATCATTCCGGATCCGGCGACCGCGGCGAATGCCTTGTCGGCCGGCGAGGTCGACTGGGTGGAACTGCCCTCGCCCGACCTGATCCCGATGCTGAAGCGCGTGCAGGGCGTGACCACCGGGCTGCTCGACATCTACGGCACGGTCGCGCTGCTGCGGCCCAACAGTTCGATCGCGCCCACCAGCAACGTGGCGCTGCGGCGGGCGATGATGGCGGCGGTCGATCCGCGCGAGGCGATGATCGCGGCGATGGGCGAGGACGAGTCGGGCTGGCGCGCGCCGATGGGCTTCTTCCTGCCCGGCGTCCCGGCGGCCAACGACGCCGGCATGGAGTTCCGCCGCAAGCGCTGGACCGTCGATGAGGTGAAGGCGATGATTGCGAAGTCGGGCTATGGCGGCGAGCGCATCGTGCTGCTGCATCCGACGGACCAGGTGATCTACAACGCCTTCATCACCGTGGTGGCCGATGCGTTCCGCAAGGTCGGGCTGAACATCGACGAGCAGATGGTCGACTGGGGCACCGTGGTGCAGCGGCGCACCAGCAAGGAGACGCTGGAGAAGGGCGGCTGGTCGATCTTTCCCGCCGGCTCGCCGGGACCGGAATATGTCGATCCGATGCTGGCCAACACGCTGCGCAGCAACGGCGCCAAGGCGTGGTTCGGCTGGCCCGACGATCCGAAGATCGAGGCGGCGCATGCGGCGTGGATCGATTCGCCCGACGATGCCGCGCGGCGCCGGCACGAGGCGGAGTTCCAGCAGGCGGCGTTCGACTATGTGCCGACCATCCCGCTCGGCCAGTACCTGCCGCAGGCGGCGTGGCGGTCCAACGTGTCGGGCCTGCTGAAGGGATCGGCGCCGGTGTTCTGGGGCGCCGACAAGTCATGACGAACCACTGTCCATGGGCCGCCGCCCGGCCCATGGGCGCGCCTGCTCGAACGCGGCGGCGGCGCGCAGCAGCGCCGTGTCCTCGCCGGGGCGCGCGACCAACTGGATCGCCAGCGGCATGCCCGCCGCGTCGAAGCCGCAGGGCAGGCTGACCGCCGGGTTGCCGGTCAGGTTGAACGGCATGGTGTAGGGGTACCAAGAGGCGCGGATGTTCTCGACCAGTTGGTTGTCGATCTCGATGGGACCGAAGAAGTCCTGGTCGATCGGCACCGCGCTGCGCGACAGCGTCGGCATCGCCACGATGTCGCAGGTGTCGAACCATGACTGCACCTGCCGATACAGCCGCGTGCGCTGGAAGATCGCGTCGTACAGTTCGGCCGCGGAGTAGCTGGCCACGCGGTCCATCTGCCGCACGAAGGTCGGGCACATGATGGCGCGGTGCTGCTTCAGGTGGTGGCCGAACTGCGCCATGCGATAGGCGCCGTTGTTGACGAACCACACCGCCTCGGGGTTGTCGAACGGGGCGGTGAGTTCCGTCACCTCCGCGCCGAGTTCGCCGAATGCCGCCAGCGCGTCCTGGCAGGCCGCGAGCACCTCGGTCGCCACCGCGTCGTTGCCCAGCCGCGCGCGCCAGGCGATGCGCACCCCGCCCAGGTCGCCGGCCTGCGCCGCCGCGACGAAGTCGGCCTTGGGTCGGCCGACGGTCAGCGGATCGCGCAGTTCCGGGCCGGCCATCACGTCCAGCATCAGCGCGGTGTCCCGCACGGTGCGCGTCATCGGCGTCACGTAGGAGATGTTGCCGAACCCGTCCTGCGCGTATTCCTGCGGCACCACGCCGAGCCCCTGCTTGAAGCCGACGATACCGTTGCAGGCGGCGGGGATGCGCGTCGAGCCGCCACCGTCGGTGGCGACCGCGATCGGCACCAGGCCCGCCGCGACGGCCACCGCCGATCCTCCGCTGGAGCCGCCGGAACTGCGGTCGGCGCGCCAGGCGTTGCGCGTGCGGCCGAACAGCGGCGCCTGGGTCAGGCATTGCTGGCCGAATTCGGGCGTCGTCGTCTTGCCGACCACGATGGCGCCGGCCTGCTTCAGCCGCGCCACGGCGACCGTGTCCTCGGTGGGCACGTGGTCCTGGAAGATCAGCGATCCCCAGGTGGTGCGGATGCCGGCGGTCGGGATCAGGTCCTTCACCGCCACCGGCACGCCATGCAGCGGCCCCAGCCTCTCCCCGCGCATCACCGCCGCCTCGGCCTCGCGCGCCGCCGCCATCGCGGCATCGGCGGCGATGGTGATGAAGGCGTTCAGCACGGGCTGGCTGCGCTCGATGCGCTGCAGCGCCGCGCGCACCACCTCGACCGGGGAGACGGCGCGGGTGCGGATCTGCCCGGCCAGGTCGGCGGCGGAGGTGAAGTCGGGTTCGGACGCGGTCATGCGAAGGGTTCCACGGCGTTGGCGGGCGCGGGTGCGCCAGCGTCCCTGCCCGCCAGCTTGCCGCGCCGCCTGCCGCGTCACAAGGAACCGGGGTCCCAGCCAGCCGGAGCCCCCGACCGGCCGGCCGTCAGCCGATCCGCGCGGCGCGTCCGGCGACCAGCCGCACCTTGCGCGGCGCCGCAATCCACACCGCGGCCGCCGAGATCAGGCTGGCGAGCAGGGCGATCCAGAAGGCCGGCACATAGCTGCCGGTCGCGTCGTGCAGCGCGCCGGTCAGCCATGGGCCGGCCGCACCGCCGCCGATCGAGGCCAGCATGAGCGTGCCGAAGATCGAGCCGTAGTGGCGGCCCTGGAAGATCTCGGCCGGGATCGCGCCGATCACCGAGGTGATGCCGTAGCCCAGCACGCCCTGTGCGCCGATCATCAGGTAAAGCAGCGGCAGCGTCGGCGCATCACGCAGCACGAGCAACAGCAGCAGGGTGGCGGTGAAGCCCAGACTGCCGACAACCCAGACGAACTCGCGGCCGATCCGGTCGGACAGGTGGCCGAGCGCGATCTGGCCGGGGATGCCGGCCAGGCTGACGCCGCCCAGCGCCCAGGCGGCGGTGGCCGGCGTGAAGCCGATCTCCACCAGGTATTTCGTCTGGTGGACCTGCACCGCGTACCAGGCGAACAGCGCGCAGAAGAACCCGGCGGCCAGCCACCAGAAGCGCGCCGTGCGCACCGCGCGCCGCAGCGTCCAGTCGATCGCCACCCAGGCCGGATCGACGATCGAGGCGGCGGCACGCGCGGTCGCCGCCTGCGGCACGCGCTCGCCGTCGGGGGCGAGGCCGAGATCCTCCGGCCGCCGCCGCACCAGCAGGTTGAGCGGCAGCAGCAGCGCCAGCACCACCACGCCGAGCGCGAAACAGGCGCTGCGCCACCCGGTGCGGAGGATCATCTCCTGCAGCCACGGCAGCAGCACGACGGAGCCGACGCCGACGCCGGAGAAGGCCACGCTCATGGCCAGGCCGCGGCGGCGCACGAACCAGTTGGGCAGGAACAGGCCCTGCCCGGTGTAGCCCAGGCAGACGCTGCCGGCGCCGACCAGCATGCCCAGGGTCGCGTAGAGCTGCCACGGCTGCTGCACCAGCGTCGCCAGCAGCAGGCCGGCGCCGACCAGCATCACGCCGAGTTCGTTCACCAGGACCGGGCCGCGCCGGTCCATCAGGCGTCCGAGCGTGGGGCTGAGGGCGGCGGAGACGATGAAGCCGAACGAGAACGCGCCGGCCGTGGCACCGCGCTCCCAGCCGAACTCGTCCAGGATCGGCGGGAACAGCAGGGAGAACGCGGTGCGCGCGTTCACCGCCACACCCATGGTGACGAAGACGACGGCGACGACGACCCAGCCGTAGAAGAACGGCAGGCGGCGGTAGAACCCTGGTCCCATCATGCCTTCTTCTTGCGGGCCTCGCGTGCCTGGCGTTCGCCGTATCGCATCCCCTCGAGCTTCAGCCCGTCGGGATCGAGGAAGAACACCGCGTAGTAGTCGTCATAGTATTCGCCGGCCGGGTCGACGATCGTGGCGCCCGTCTCCTGGAGGAATGCCTGCAGCGCGTCGACATCCTTGCGGCTGCGCAACTGGAAGGCGTAGTGGTGGAAGCCGATGTCGCCGTTGCGGTACGGACGGGTACGGCCTTCGGCATCCGCCGGATAGATCCAGAACCGCGTCTTGCCATTGGTCCAACCGATCGCCTCGGCATACTCGTCGGAGATCTCGAAGCCCAGGAAGGTGAACAGCCTGCCGTAGAACTCCTTCGATTTCGCGTAGTCGCTGACGCGGATCACCAGGTGGTCGATGCCGACGACACGAGCCATGCTGCCCTCCAGATCCTCGAGCCTGTGGCCTCACCGCGGCACGCCATGCGCGCGCGGGACCGGCCGTGCCAGGCCGTTACACGGCCGCGATTGCCCATGATACGCTCGGCGCCATAGGTTGCCTGCATGCTCCCGTCGCGCCAGTTCGCAGTCCGGCTCGGCGTCGTCTGCGCGCTGTCCGCGCTGGCGGCGGGTTCGGCGCTGTACCTGGCCGGCGCCAGGGTGGACGTCGCGGCCCTGCGCGAGCGGATCACCGCCGCGACCGCGCCCGTGCCGCCGCCGCCCGCCGCGCCGGTGCCGGTCTCCATCGCCACGTCGCGCACCGAGCCGGTGAAGATCTACCTCACCGGCATCGGCACCGTGCAGGCCTACAACACCGTCGCGGTGAAGAGCCGCGTCGACGGCGAGATCATGCGGGTGCTGTTCCGCGAGGGCCAGGACGTGAAGCCGGGCGACGCCCTGGCGATCATCGACCCGCGGCCGTTCCAGGCGCAACTGGCGCAGCAGCGCGCCGCCCGCGCCAAGGCGGAGGCGCTGCTGCAAGGGGCGCTGGCGGACCTGCGCCGCTCCGAGGACCTGGTGCGGCGGGATTTCGCCTCGCGCCAGCAGGTCGACCAGCAGCGCGCGCTGGTCGACCAGTACCGCGCCCAGATCGACAGCGAGCAGGCGCAGATCGACTACGCCGAGACGCAGCTTGGCTACACCACCATCCGCTCGCCGATCGAGGGCCGCGCCGGCATCCGCCAGATCGACCAGGGCAACTACGTGCAGGTCGCCGACCGCACGCCGCTGGTGGTGATCACGCAGTTGCAGCCGATCTCGGTCATCTTCACCCTCGCCGCGAGTTCCGTCGCGCAGGGCAGGCTGACGCTGGGCCAGGCCAGCAGCCCGGTCATCGCGCTGGCCGCCGATGACACGACGCGGCTGGATGAGGGCACGATCGACCTGGTCGACAACCAGGTGGACCAGTCCACCGGCACGATCAAGCTGAAGGCGAGCTTCGCCAACAAGGACATGCGCCTCTGGCCGGGCAATTTCGTCAACGGCCGCATCGTGGTCGATGAGCGCAAGGCGGCCGTGACGGTACCGGCCGCGGCACTGCGCCACGGGCCGCGCGGCGACTTCGTCTGGATCGTCACGCCCGAACACAAGGCCGAACTCCGCACCGTGACCGCCGGCCAGGCGACCGACGGGCGGGTGCTGATCGAGCGCGGGCTGAAGGCCGGCGAGCAGGTGGTGACCGACGGGCATTTCCGGCTGGAGGCCGGCGTCACCGTGGAGATCGTCAACCGACCGCAGGACGCGCCGCGCCCGCGCAGCGGCTGAGCGGTGTCGGCGCCCTTCATCCTGCGGCCGGTCGCGACCACGCTGCTCACCATCGCCCTCGTGATGCTGGGCATCATCGGCTACCGGATGCTGCCGGTGGCCGCCCTGCCCGACGTCGATTTCCCGACGATCCAGGTGGTGACGGCATTTCCCGGCGCCTCGCCCGACGTGGTGGAGACCTCGATCACCACGCCGCTCGAGCGCCAGTTCGGCAAGATCTCCGGCCTGGCCAACATGAGTTCGATCAGCGCCTATGGCACCAGCCAGGTCACGCTCACCTTCGACCTCGCGCGCGGCATCGATGCGGCGGCGCAGGACGTGCAGGCGGCGATCGACGCATCGGCGGGCTGGGTGCCCATCGCGTTGCTGCCCGGGCCGCCGGTGTACCACCAAGTCAACCCGGCCGATGTCCCCGTGCTGATCCTGGCGCTCACCTCCGACACGCTGAAGCTGCACGAGGTGAACGACTACGCCGCCACCACGATCGTCCAGAAGCTCTCGCAGGTCAGCGGCGTCGGCGCCGTCACGGTGCAGGGCGGGCAGACCCGCGCGGTGCGGCTGCAGGTGGACATCGCCAGGCTCGCCGGTCTCGGCCTGTCGCTCGAGGACGTGCGCCGCGCGGTGGCGGCGAGCACGGTCGACAACCCGAAGGGCCAACTGGACGGCGTGCACCAGGCGTTCCAGATCGGCGCCAACGACCAGATGTTCACGGCCGAGACCTATGATGCGGCAGTGATCGCCTATCGCAACGGCGCGCCGGTGCTGCTGCGCGACATCGGCCGCGCGGTCGACGGCGTGGAGAATGCCGAACTCGCCGCCTGGTTCAACGGCACGCCGGCGGTGATCCTGGACATCCAGCGCCAGCCAGGCGCCAACACGATCGAGGTGGTGGAGGCGGTGCGCGCGCTGCTGCCGAAGCTGACGGCCAGCCTGCCGCCGGCGCTGAAGGTCTCGGTGGTCGCCGACCGCACCACGACGATCCGCGCCGCCATCGCCGATGTGCAGTTCACCCTGCTGCTGACCATCGCGCTGGTGGTGATGGTGATCTTCGTGTTCCTGCGCAGGCTGTGGGCGACGCTGATCCCGTCCGTCGCCCTGCCGGTGTCGCTGGTCGCGACGTTCGGCGGCATGGCCATGCTGGGCTACAGCCTGGACAACCTGTCGCTGATGGCGCTGACCATCGCCGCCGGCTTCGTGGTCGACGATGCGATCGTGATGATCGAGAACATCGCCCGCCACGTGGAGGCCGGCGAGACGCCGCTCGTCGCCGCACTCAAAGGCTCGCGCCAGATCGGCTTCACCGTCATCTCGCTCACCGTGTCGCTGATCGCGGTGTTCATCCCGCTGCTGCTGATGGGCGGCGTGGTCGGCCGGCTGTTCCGCGAGTTCGCCGTCACGCTGTCGCTCGCGGTGGTCATCTCGGGCGTCGTGTCGCTGACGCTCACGCCGATGATGTGCGCGCAGTTCCTGCGTCCCCATGCGGCCGAGCACCGGCCCAACGCGCTGTTCCGCTGGAGCGAGCGCGTGTTCGACGCGACCTGCGAGGCGTATATGCGCTCGCTCGGCTGGGTGCTGCGCCATCGCGGCGCGACGCTCGTCTGCACCCTGCTGACGCTGATCGCCACAATCTGGCTCTACATCGTCATCCCCAAGGGCTTCCTGCCACGACAGGATACCGGGCTGCTGGTCGGGGTGACCGAGGCGGCACAGGACATCTCCTTCGCCGGCATGGCGGAGCGCCAGCGCGCCGTGGCCGAGATCGTGGCGCGCGATCCCGCGGTGCGCGCGGTGGACAGCTTCGTCGGCGCCGGCACGGTGAACCCGACGCTGAACCGCGGTCGGCTCACCATCGACATCGGCCCGCCGGAGAGCCGCAGCCTGCCGGTCGATGCCGTCATGCGGCGGTTGCGCGCGGCCGTCGCCGGCGTCCCCGGCATGACGCTGCACCTGCAGCCGGTGCAGGACGTGACCATCGAGACGCAGGCCTCGCCGACGCAGTACCAGTACGTGCTGCAGGACCTCGATCCGATCGAACTGCGCACCTGGGCTCGCCGGCTGCTGGAGGCGCTGCGGCAGGACCCGAACTTCGCCGATGTCGCCAGCGACCAGCAGGACGAAGGGCTGCAGATGGCGATCCATGTCGATCGTGCCGCGGCCGCGCGCTACGGCGTCACCATGAGCGTGATCGACAACACGCTGTACGACGCGTTCGGCCAGCGGCAGATCGCCATGGTGTTCTCCCCGCTCACGCAGTACCACGTCGTGCTCGAGGCATCGCCGTCGTTCCGCACCGATGCCTCGGTGCTCGACCGCATCTATGTCACGGCAACGAACTCGCAGGCCGCCGGCAGCGACGACACCGCGAGCGGCATCGGCGCCGGCTTCCACGCCGCCTCGCCGCCGATCCCGCTCTCGACCTTCGCACGCGTCGAACGCCGATTGGCACCGCTGGTGATCACCCACCAGGGCCTGTTCCCGTCCGCCACCCTGTCGTTCAACCTGCCGCCCGGCGTGTCGCTGGGCCACGCGGTCGACGCACTGCACCGTGTGGAGCGCCGCATCGGGCTGCCCGACGCGATCACCACCGGCCTCGCCGGATCGGCCGCCGAGTTCGCCGCCTCGCTGGCCAGCGAGAAGCTGCTGATCCTGGCGGCGATCGTCACCGTCTACATCGTGCTGGGCGTGCTCTACGAGAGCTTCATCCACCCCATCACCATCCTCTCCACCCTCCCCTCGGCCGGCGTCGGCGCGCTGCTCGCGCTGATGCTGTGCGGCGAGGACCTGAACCTGATCTCATTGATCGGCATCATCCTGCTGATCGGCATCGTGAAGAAGAACGCCATCATGATGGTGGACTTCGCACTCGACGCGGAACGCAACGAGGGCCGTACCCCCGAGCAATCGATCCGCCAGGCCTGCCGGCTGCGCTACCGGCCGATCATGATGACCACGATGGCCGCCCTGCTCGGTGCCCTGCCGCTCGCGCTGGGCTCCGGCACCGGATCGGAACTGCGCCGCCCGCTCGGCATCGCCATCGTCGGCGGGCTGCTGCTGAGCCAGTTCCTGACGCTCTACACCACGCCGGTGATCTATCTCGCGTTCGCCCGCCTGGTCGCGCGGCTGCGGCGTGCACCGATGACGGCATGAACGTCTCGGCGCCCTGGATCCGCCGCCCGGTCGCCACCACGCTGATCGCGGTCGGCATCCTGCTGCTCGGCGTCATCGCCTATGCGCGCCTGCCGATCGCCGCCCTGCCGTCGGTCGACCGGCCGACCATCGCGCTGTGGGCCGGGCTGCCGGGCGCCAGCGCCGACACGATCGCGGCCGCATTGGCGCAGCCGCTGGAGCGGCAGATCGGCGCCATCCCGGGCGTCGTGGAAATGCGCTCGTTCAGCGCCACCGGCGGCGTGCAACTCGTGGTGCAGTTCCAGTTGGACAAGGATGCGGACGCCGCCGCGGCAGCCGTGCAGGCGGCGATCAACGCGGCCGGACCCAGCCTGCCGCGCGACCTGCCGCAGCCGCCCGGCTACTGGAAGACCAACCCGGCCGGCTGGTCGGTGATCACGCTGGCGCTGACCTCGGATGTGCTGGAATCGACCGCCATCTACGAATACGCCGATTCGGTCGTCGCCGAGCAGATCGCCCAGGTACCCGGCATCTCCCAGGTATCGGTGAGCGGGGCGGAACGCGCGGCCGTGCGCATCCGTGCCGATCCCGGGCGCATCGCCGCCATGGGGATCTCGCTCGAACAGATCCGCACCGCGGTGCGCACCTCCACCGTGAACCTGCCGAAGGGCCGGCTCAACCTCGATGGCCGCACCTGGACGATCGCCGCCAACGACCAGTTGTACAAGGCGCGCGACTACCGCGACGTGGTGGTGGCGTGGCGCAACGGCGCCGCGGTCCGGCTGAGCGATATCGCCGATGTCTCCGACAGCGTGGTGAATGCGCGGCTGGCCGGCTGGTACAACGACCGGCCGGCCGTCATCATCCGCGCCTTCAAGCAGCCGGAGGCGAACATCGTCGCCACCGTCGATGCGGTGATGGAATTGCTGCCGCGCCTGCAGCACTGGATGCCGCCGGCGATCAAGGTGAACGTGGTGTTCGACCGCAGCCGGCTGATCCGCGCGGCGATCGCCGAGGTGCAGGTGACCATCCTGATCGCGATCGGGCTGGTGGTGCTGGTGGTCGCGCTGTTCCTGCGCCGGGTCAGCGCCACGGTGATCCCGGCGCTCGCGATCCCGGTGGCGCTCGCCGCCACGCTGATCGGCATGGACCTGCTGGGCTACAGCCTCGACAACCTCACGCTGATGGGGATCACCATCGCGATCGGCTTCGTGGTCGACGATGCGGTGATCATGATCGAGAACATCATGCGCCGGATGGAGGCCGGCGCCGGGCCGGTGGCGGCGGCGCTGGAGGGCGCGCGGCAGATCGGCTTCACGGTGCTGTCGATCACCGCGGCGCTGGTGGCGGCGCTGATCCCCGTGCTGTTCATGCCCGATATCGCCGGCCGCTATTTCCGCGAACTGGGCTTCACGCTGGTGCTGGCGATCGTCGCATCGGCGGTGGTGTCGCTGACCCTGACACCGATGCTGTGCAGCCGCTTCCTGCCGGCCGCGGCGCCACGCCTGCGGCGCGATCCATCGGCACTGCGGCTCTATCTGCGCAGCCTGCGCTGGGTGCTGCGCCACCGCGCGCTGACCGTCGCGGCGGCGCTCGCCGTGACGGCGGGCAGCGCGTTCCTTTACCTCGACATGCCGAAGGGCTTCATGCCGACGCAGGACACCGGCGTGATCTGGGGGCGCACCGTCACCGCCGCGAACGTCTCCTTCACCGCGATGACCGCCATGCAGCGCGCGGTGGGGCGCGTCATCCTGGACGATCCCGCGGTCGAAGGGCTGAACTCCTATGTCGGCACCGACAACGGCTCGGTGCTGAGCAGCGGCGAGATGCTGGTGGCGCTGAAGCCGCCCGCGGTGCGGCGGATGCCGGTGCAGCAGGTGATCGAGCGGCTGCGCGACCGCCTGGCGACGGTGGAGGGCATCCGCACCTTCCTGGCGCCCGCGCAGGACCTGCAGATCGGCGTGCAGAACAGCGCGTCGCGCTACCAGTACACGATGACCGCCAGCGATCCCGGCGTGCTGGCCGAGTGGGCGGAGCGGATGCGCCGCGCCATGGCGGAGATGAAGGGCATCTTCGACGACGTCATCAACAGCAACGAGGTCTCGGGGCTGCAGGCGCGGCTCGAGATCGACCGGGCGCGCGCGGCCGCGATGGGCGTGACGCCGCTCGCGATCGACAACACGCTGTACGACGCGTTCGGCCAGCGGCAGATCCGCACGGTCTACCTGCCCGGCAACTATGCCCGCGTGGTGCTGGAGGCTGGGCCCGCGCGGCAGGCGGACACCGGCTCGCTGGACCGGATCTTCGTGCCCGGCATCGGCAACGCGCAGGTGCCGCTGGCGGCGGTCACCCGCCTCGGGCGCGGCCACGGCACGATGTGGATGATCCACAGCGGCCAGTTCCCGGCGGTGACGATCTCCTTCGACGTGGTGCGCGGCGTGTCGCTCGGCCAGGCGATCGCCGCGGTGCGCGGGATCGAGCGCGCCGTGCATCTGCCCGACGACATCCATGCCGAGTTCCGCGGCGAGGCGGGCGAGGCGACGAAGGCCGGCAGGCAGCAACTCTGGCTGTTCCTGGCGGCGGTGTTCACCGTCTACATCGTGCTGGGCGTGTTGTACGAGTCCTTCGCGCATCCGTTCACCATCCTGACCACGCTGCCGCCGGCGATCTTCGGCGCGCTGCTGGCGCTGCGCATCGCCGGCATCGAGTTCACGCTGATCACCACGATCGCCTGCATCCTGCTGGTCGGCATGGTGATGAAGAATGCCATCATGCTGGTGGATTTCGCCTTGCAGGCGGAGCGCCGGGACGGGCTCGCGCCGCTCGACGCGATCCTGCTGGCGGCGCGGCGGCGGGTGCGGCCGATCGTGATGACCACGCTGGTGGCGGTGCTGAGCGCCGTGCCGCTGGCGCTCGGCACCGGCCCCGGATTCGAGCTGCGCCAGCCGCTGGGCGTGTCGGTGGTCGGTGGGCTGCTCGCGTCGCAGTTGCTGACGCTCTACACGACGCCGGTGATCTACCTGCTGGTTGCGCGGCTGCGGCGTCCCGCGCGGCAGCCGTCGCTGCTCGCCGCGTCCGATTGATCCGCCACCGTGACCAGCGGATACTGAAAGCGGTGAACATTGGGAACGGACGATGTCCTGGCGACGCATCTGCGCATCCGCGGCCCTGCTGCTGCTGCTCGGCGGGCAGGCACCGGCGCGCGACGAGGATGCGGCGATCGCCAACAGCCTGGCGCAGATGCTGCGCGCCGCGCGGGCGGTGATCTCGGCCAACCAGACGCTGATCAACGATCCCGACAAGGGCGACAAGGGACTGACCGGCCAGGCGGTGCTGGCCGATTCGCTGAAGCTGTACCGCGACGCCACGGGCAGCGATCCGACGACGATCGATCCGGCCTCGCGGCAGGGTCGCCTGCTGCGCGCGCAGATGGATGCGATCGTCGAGGTGCTCGACGCCAACCAGACGACGATCAACGCCAAGGGCGTCGGCTTCAAGGCGTTCATCCCAGCGGTGTTCGCCCGCCTCGTCAACGAGGCCTTCGCGCGCCGCGCCGGCGAGGAGGCATCGGTCAAGGTCACCGCGCCGGTCGATCTCGTGCGCAACCGCAAGGCGCTGCCCGACGCGCTGGAGCGCCAGGTGATTGAGGAGAAATTCTTGGTGCCGGCTGGCCGAAGGGCCGCACGTTCGAGGCCGTGGTCGATCGCGGCGGCCACACGGTGTACCGCATGATGGCGCCCGAGTACTATGCCGCGTCCTGCCTGTCGTGCCATGGCGATCCGAAAGGCTCGCTCGACATCACCGGCTATCGCGCGAGGGCGCCAGGGAGAACGACCTGGGCGGCGTCATCAGCGTGACGCTGAGGCGTTGAACCGCCGATGATGGTGTGCCGCGCCGATGATGCTGCGCCGCCTGTCGATCAGTGTCCGGCTGCTGATCCTGTCGGTGACGCTGTTGCTGGTGATCGCCGGCAGCACCTGTACCTGACCGCGGCATTGCGTGGCGCATCGACAAGGCGCTCGACGCGATCGCGTGGTGGGCGAGATCGAGATTGCCAGTGCTGTGCGCTCCGCCTTCGGCGACCTGCGCTACTGGCGGGCCGACCTCGCCGTCAGCCTGCTGATGCTGTCCGAGCGCAACGCCGATGCGGCGCGCCAGCGGCTTTCCCGCGAACTCGAGCGCCTGGCCGCGGTGGCGCCGCAGGTGGCTTGCGACGCTGCGGCAGGAGGCGGCGGCATTCGACGATCTCGCGGGCCAGGCAGTCGATGCCTATACGCAGGACCGCCGGGTGATCGGCAATTCGCTGTTCGCCCGCGCCCGCGAGCACAGCCTGAAGGCCACCGCCCTGCTGAGCGAGCTGGAACGGAGCCTGGCGGCGCAGGAGGCAGCGGCGCGCGACGAGGTGCTGAACAGTGCCGGCGCGGCGAGCCGGGTGTCGCTGACGGTGGGTCGCGCTGGCGGTGCTGATCGGCGCGGTGCTCACGGTGTTCATCCTGCGCTCCATCCTGCTGCCGCTGCGTTCGCTGGTCGGCGCGGTGCGGGCGATCAGTGCGGGCGACACTGGGGTCGCGCTGCCGCCCGAATCGCACGACGAGGTCGGCGAGATGACGCATGCGCTGCACCTGTTCCGCGACAGCCTGGTCGAGCGCGACCGGCTGGAGCGCGAGGCAGAGCATCAGCGCCGCACCGTCCAGCAGGCCATCGAGGTGCATCAACGAGGGCTTCGTGCTGTACGGCCCGGACGACCGGCTGGTACTGTGCAATTCCAAATACCATGAGATCTACGCGGGCCTTGCCGATATCGCCGTGCCGGGCAATCACCTTCCGCGGCATCCTGGAGGGCGGCTGCCGCGCGCGGCGTGGTCGACCTCACGGGCACGACGGCCGAAGAATGGATCGAGCGGCGGCTGCAGAACCGGGCCGATCCGCGTGGCCTGCAGGAATATCGCATGGGCGGGCGCTGGGTGCGCGTGGCGGAACGCCCGCACCTTCGAGGGCGGCACCGTTGCGGTGCACTCCGACATCACCGAACTGAAGCGCCGCCAGGAGGAAGGCAGCAGGCAAGGACGATGCCGACCGGGCGACGCAGGTGAAGTCGGAGTTCCTCGCGAACATGAGCCACGAGCTGCGCACGCCGCTCAACGCGATCATCGGCTACAGCCAGATCCTGCAGGAGGACGCCGAGGACACCGGACAGTCGGAGATGCTGCCGGACCTGAAGAAGATCGAGAACGCCGGCAACCATCTGCTCGGGCTGATCAACAGCATCCTCGATCTGTCCAAGATCGAGGCCGGGCGCATGGAGGTGTATATCGAGCGGCTCGATGTCGCAGCGCTGGTCGACGATGTCCCAGGTAATGGTGGCACCGCTCGCCGCGCGCAACGACAACCGGCTGGACCGTGTCCTGCGCGCCGGACGTGGGCGCGATCGAGACCGACATGACCAAGCTCAAGCAGTCGCTGCTCAAACCTGCTGAGCAATGCCAGCAAGTTCACCGAGAAGGGCACGATCGAACTCACCGTCGCGCGGCGTCCCGGCGGCTGGATCGACTTCACGGTCAGCGACACCGGCATCGGCATGAGCGAGGCGCAGCTTGCGAAGCTGTTCCAGGCCTTCAGCCAGGCCGACAGTTCCACCACCCGCCGATACGGCGGCAACCGGCCTCGGACTCGCCATCACGCGCAGCTTTCGTCCGCATGCTGGGCGGCGACGTCCACCGTCTCCAGCCGGCCGGGCGAGGGCTCCAGCTTCGTGCTCAGCCTGCCCGTCGGCCCGACCGCTCCCGGCGGCGCCATCGCAGTCATTGCCGGAGAGCGGGGCGACGGTGCTGGTGGTGGACGATGATCCGGCGGCGCAGCACATCATCGGCACGCATCACGCGCGTGACGGCTACCGCCTGCTGTACGCGGGCTCCGGCGCGGAGGCGCTGGCGATGGCGCGCGAGCACCGGCCGGATGCGATCACGCTCGACATCCTGATGCCGCAGGTCGACGGATGGTCGGTGCTGCACACGCTGAAGGGCGACCCGGAACTGGCCTCGATCCCGGTGGTGCTGGTCACCGCCAACGAAGATCGCAGCCTGGGCTTCGAACTCGGCGCGGTGGCCTTCCTCAACAAGCCGGTGGACCGCGACGAGTTGCTGCAGGAGATGGCGGAATGCTGTGACCGGCCGGACCGATGGCGTGGTGCTGGTGGTCGAGGACGATGCGGAGACGCGCGAGTTGAGCGAACGCACGGTGGAGCGCCTCGGCTACCGCGCGGCCCATGCGGCCAACGGGCGACAGGCCGTCGGCTGGCTGGAGGCGAATCCACCACCGCTGATGATCCTGCTCGACCTGCTGATGCCCGAGATGGACGGCTTCGCCTTCCTGGAACGGCTCCGCACGAAGCCCGACTGGCACGACATCCCGGTCATCGTCGTCACCGCCAAGCAGTTGACGACGGAAGAGCGCCAATGGCTCGGGCAGGACCGCGCAGCAGGTGATCGCCAAAGGCCAGAGCGCGCATGTCGATCTGTCGCAGGCGGTGCGCGCGGTGCTGGCGCGCACCGCACCTGCGCCGGTGGAGTGAACGCGGCATGGCGAAGAATCCTGCTGGTCGAGGACAACGAGATGAACCGCGACAATGCTGTCGCGCCGGCTGGTGCGCAACGGCCATACCGTGGTGGTTTGCGGTGGACGGCGCGGAGGGCGTGGCGATGGCGGCGAGCGAGGCACCGGACCTCGTGCTGATGGACATGAGCCTGCCGGTGCTGGACGGCTGGGAGGCCACGCGGCGGCTGCGCGCCGATCCCGCGACACGCGACCTGCCGGTGATCGCGCTGACCGCGCACGCGATGGCCGGCGATCGCGAGAAGGGCGCTTGCGGCGGGCTGCAACGATTACGATACGAGCCGGTCGAACTGCCGCGCCTGCTGGGCAAGATCGCCGCGCTGCTCGGCTGACGGCGCGACGATTGCGCTGCCGGCGCGGCCTCCCGCGGCTCAGGTGCGCCGGACCACCAGCAGCGTCACGTCGTCCTCCTGCGGCGTCGCATCCGCGTGCGCGAACACCCGCTCCACCAGCGTCGCCGTGATCGTGGCGGCGGGCATATGGCCGATCTCATGCAGGTCGTCCAGCACCCGCTCCCAGCCCGTAGCTCGTCGCCCGCGGCATTGATCATGTCCGGCACGCCGTCGCTCACGATCACCATGCCGTCGCCTGGCGCGACGTGCAGTTCGTTGTTACGGAACCGCACGGTCTCGATCACGCCGAGCGGCGGATCGTTGGGACAGGCAAGCTCGACGGCCGGCTGTCCGGCATGCAGCAGGAACGGCCGCACGTGTCCGGCATTGACGTAGCGCAGCACTGCCATCCGCCAGATCGAGGAAACCGAAGAACAGCGTGACGAACATGCAGAGCGGATTGTTCTTGCAACAACTCGGCGTTCATCACGCCGGCGATCTCCGCCGGGGTGGGATGGCGGCCGGTGGCGGCCATGAAATGCAGCGGTCGTCGCCCGCAGCAGGCTGCGCGTGCGTGCCATGAACAGCGCCGCCGGCATTCCCTTGTCCGATAACGTCGCCCACCGCAATGCACAGCGTCCGGGCATCGAGCGCGAAGCAGTCGTAGAGATCGCCGCCCACCCTCGCGCGCCGGATGCATCACCGCGTGCACGTCGACCGCCATGCCGTCGGCCGTTGACGGGAACTCGCTCGGCACCATGCTGAGCTGTTGCCGCCGCGCCTCCGCAAGCTCCGCCTCCATGCGCCCGAGTTGCCGCCGCACCTCGGCACGCAGCCGGCTCTTCTCCAGCACCGACGCGAGCCTTGCGCGCAGCAGCACCGGATTGAACGGCTTCGGCAGGTAGTCCTCCGCGCCAAGCTCCAGGCAGCGCACGACGGTATCGAGTTCGGTGGCAGCCGAGATCATGATGACCGGAGTCGCCTCCAGCCTGTCTCGCTGCGCAATTGCTTCCAGTACCTCGATGCCGCCCTTGCGGGGCATCATCCACGTCCAGCAGCATTGCATCGAACAGCATTGCATCGAACGGCGCTTCGGCATTCATCGCCAGCGCCTCCTCGCCGTCGACCGCGCACGCGATGTGCTGGTACCCGAGACGCCGCAGCCTGCGGCTCAGCATGTCACGATTGTCGGCATTGTCGTCGACGACGAGCAGCCGCGTGGTGTTCAGCGGGGTCGACATGGCAGTTTGATGACAGTGTGTGGCATTATTGCCAAGCTTTGAAGAACCCGGCATCTAACCCGGCAGACGCGGTTTCGCAAGCGAACGGGGACAGACATGAAGATGACCACCGAGCCGGTAGGTCCAGGCGTCGTCAAGGTCGTGCTGGAGGGCCGGCTGGACATCATGGGCGCCGGCCAGATCGACCTGCAGTTCAGCGCCATCGCCGGATCGCACAAGGGCGTCGTGGTCGATCTGTCCAGCGTGAGCTTCCTCGCCTCGATCGGCATCAGGACGCTGCTGCTCGGCGCCAAGGCCGTGCAGCGCCGCGGCGGCGTGCTGATCCTGCTGAACCCCGTGCCGGAGGTCGAGCGCGTGCTCGAGGTCACCGGCGTCACCGACCTGATGCCGATCTATCGCGACGCCGACGCCGCGCTGGCGGCAGTCTCGGCCGCCGGCTGAACGCTCACGCCGCTGCGGTGGCCGATGTCCATTCCCTGGTGATGCGCAACGACCTGTCCGAGGTCGGGCGAATGATCGGCTGGCTCGAGGACCTGATCCCTCGGCTGCGTCTCACCACCGATACCGCGCATGCGCTGCAGCTTTGCCTCGAGGAGGCTGTGACCAACGTGCTGTCGCACGCGTTCGAGCCGGGCGGCGCGCATGACGTTCGCGTCGCGCTGTGGTGTGACGGTCCGGCGCTGCACGCGGAGGTGGAAGATGACGGAAGGCCGTTCGATCCGCTGGCGTTCGAGCCGCGCGCTGCACCGAAGGACCTCGAGGCGGCGGAGATCGGTGGCCTCGGGATCAAGCTGATGCGCAGCTTCGCCCAGTCGATCAGCTACGCGCGCTGCGGTGGCACGAACCGGCTGAGGCTGACCTTCCCCACCGACTGACACGCCCTATATTGCCGGCATGGACGATCAGCACGAGCAGACCCCGGCCGTCGGCGAGACACCACCGAAGCGGCCGCCGATGCCGCCGATGCCGAAGGAGATCGGCGGTCCCAAGGGCCCCGAGCCGACCCGCTACGGCGATTGGGAAGTGAAAGGCCGCTGCACCGATTTCTAGCGCTGGTTCCGTTCAGCGCGAGCCACCCGCGTCTTCGCGCCGCACAGGACGACGTGGATGACCGGCCTGGACCGGTCATGACGGCATGGTCATCAGGGCTTGGTATTACCCCTGAACGGGCAGCCGTCGCCGGCGCCGTGCCGCGAGGACCGTGTTCTCCAGCAGGCAGGCGATCGTCATCGGCCCTGCCCCACCCGGCACCGGCGTGATCGCGCCGGCCACGGCGACGGCTTCGGCGAACGCCACGTCGCCGACCAGGCGGCCATCCTCCAGCCGGTTGATGCCGACATCGATCACCGTCGCACCGGGCGCGATCCAGTCGCCGCGCACCATCTCCGGCCGGCCCACCGCGGCGACGATGATGTCGGCGGCCCGGCAGGTCGCCGACAGGTCGCGCGTGCGGGAATGGGCCACGGTCACCGTGGCGTTGGCGGCCAGCAGCAGCGCCGCCATCGGCCGTCCCACGATGGTCGATCGCCCGAGCACCAGCGCGCGCGCGCCCGGCAGCGCGACACCGGTATCGGCCAGCAGCTTCATGACCCCGGCGGGCGTGCAGGGCGCCAGCGCGGGCAGCCCGCTCGCCAGGCGCCCGACATTCAGCGGATGGAAGCCGTCGACATCCTTCTCGGGATCGACCGCCTCGAGCACCGCGGGTGTATCGATATGCGGCGGCAGCGGCAGTTGCACCAGGATGCCGTCGACCGCCGGATCGGCATTGAGCGCGGCGATCCGGGCGATCAGCGCGGGCTGCGAGGTGTCGGCCGGCAGGCGCAGCGTGCTGGCCGCGATGCCCACCGCATTCGCCGCACGGTCCTTGCTGCGCACGTAGACGGCGCTCGCGGGATCGTCGCCCACCAGCACCACGGCCAGGCCCGGCCGGAACGGCAGCGTCGCCACCTGCTCGGCCAGGCGCGCGCGCAGCGCGGCGGCCACGGCCTTGCCGTCGATGATGCGCGCGGTCACAGCACGGCCAGTTTGGCCGCCAGCGCGGTTGGGTCGCCCGCTACGTGGAGGGTCTTTTCCCGGCTGGTCGCACCGAGCGCCAGGTGCACTGCCGATGGCGCGATGCCCAGGGCATCGGCCAGTGCTGCGCAGGCGGCGCGGTTGGCCCGCCCGCCTTCCGCGGCCTCGGTGACGCCGATGCGCAGGCGCTCGCCATCGGCGGCCGGCGCGGCGCCGTGCAGCCCCGGCCGCCGCGCCTTGGGCTGGACCTTCACGGCGACCGCGACCCCGTCGGGCAGCGCGCGCCAGAATCGGCTCAATAGACGCTCCGCATCACCGCGACCTGGACCTCACCCAGCAGCATGCGGGCGGCCTGCAGCAGCAGGATCAGGATGATCGGGCTGATATCGATGCCGCCCAGGTTGGGCAGCAGGTTGCGGATCGGCCGCAGGCCGGGCTCGGTGATCCGGTTACAGGAAGTCGCCGATCGTCCAGACGATTCGGTTGCGGGTGTCGAGCACGCCGAAGCTGGTCAGCAGGCTGAACACCGCGGACAGGATGACGGCCCAGATATACAGGCTGAGCAGCCGGTCCACGAGCCAGAACAGGGCCATCATCGAGCGCGGTCTCCCAAAGGTCGGCGGAAGCTAGCGGGCGGAGATTCGGACCGCAATCCGCCTCGCTTGACTTTGCCCAATGCGTCTGAGCATTGTCCGCGCCCTGCGGGATGGGGCTGTAGCTCAGTTGGGAGAGCGCCTCGTTCGCAATGAGGAGGTCAGGGGTTCGATTCCCCTCAGCTCCACCACCGTTCCGCAATTTCCTCATCAGATCAGACGCTCAGAAAGCATGCCCGGAAGGTTTGCGACTCTGGGCTGGCGGCTCCGGATGCCTAGTTCGATCTGCCGGCCGGCCGGTGATCATTGCGAACGGAATCTGCTCTCGGCGCGCGTGATCCACCGCCTTCGATGGACCGCCTGAGTCCATGGCTCCAGATTTCGAGATGCCGCACCGTGGTGAAGGAAAGGTCTACCGGCCTCACAGCCACGGCATGATCGCCTGGAAGGGTGCAGGCAACGCTGCAGGCACCGAGGCCGTCACCGGCGCCGAGCGGCCCGCTGCCCATCCCGACAGGAAGGACCGGTCCTCGACGCGCTTGCCGGCCGGTCAACGCGCTGTCCGCCGAGCGAAACGCATCGGGCCCGACGCCGATAGCACTGCGGCGTCGGGCGGCAATATTGCACTGGTTGCGAGAGGGCCTGGGGGGCCGGACCTCTCGCTGCGCGACGCGCCGTCAGCGGGCCGGTCGCACTGCCGCAGCGCGTGCTCCAGCAGCATCGCGCCGTAGCCCTGGTTCTGGTGCGCGTTGTCGACCCCGAGCAGCGGCAGGTACCAGTGCGGCACCTCCGGATGATACTGCCACCATCTGGTCGAACGTGGCGCCCATGGTCGCGTGGCGCTCGGGCGCGAGCGTCCGTTCCAGCAGCGCGTCCACCGCCGCGCCGTCGACATGCATGCCCGGCGGCAGCCACAGCGCCACGCCGCTGCCGTCCTCCGCCCCGAAGGCGGTGCCGGCGGCGAAGGCCTTGCCGCCGAAGGCGCGCACGAAATGGGGGAAATGGGTGAGGTAGGCGCACGGATCGCCGGCATACATCCAGCGCGCCACCGGATCGGTGCTGAACGCCAGGGTCAGGGCCGCAACCGCACGGTCGACATCGGCGGCGGTGGCAATGCCTGCGATCGCGGGAGATATGGCGGTGGTCATGGAAGTTCCTTCCGGAGAGGGATGCGGCATCCGGATCAGCCGGCCGCTTCGGTTGGCAGATCGATGGCGCTCACCGCCGGCATGGCGCGGACCACCGCGACGCCTGTGATCAGCCAGGCGGCGACCAGATAGGGCCACAGGCTTCCAGGCCAGTCCGGCACCGGATACAGGCTGTTCCCCAGCGGCCACAGCAGCAGGAGCGTACCCAGGCTGCCGACCATGGCCCAGTCCTTCGCCCGCGGCGCAGGGCGACCACCGTCTCGGCCGCGGTCACGCCCAGGTAGACGAGGATGAGCGCCAGCGTGCCGATCGTTGCCAGCCCGACGGCGTAGGTGACGAAGCCCGAGGGGTGGACCAGCAGCAGACCGGCGATGTTGATCCCGCTCATCAGCAGCACGGCCCGGGTCGGCGTGCCGTGGCGCGGGTGGATCTTGCCGAACATCGGCGTCAGCCCGACGCGCCCCAGGGCGTAGATCAGCCGCGAACCCGCCGCGAGCGTGCCGATGACGCAGGCGAACCCGCTGGCGGCGGCGGCCAGGTCGATCATCACGGCGAACTTCCCCGAAATGAACCGGCTCGCCAACACGTCCAGCGGCGCCTCGGCCTGGCCCAGGGCCTCGATCTGGTCGAGCCCGTAGCCCATCACCGCGGCGTAGGAGACGAGCACGTAGAACAGGCTCGCGACGACGACCGTGCCCAGCACGGCCAGGGGGATCGCCCGCTTCGGATCATGGGCCTCCTCCCCCAGCGTTGCAGCGCCCTCGAAGCCGGCGAAGGAGGTGATCGCGAAGACGATGCCCAGCCCCACGCCCGACCAGCCATGGTCGGCATCGGGCGCCAGGGGCAGGGGCGAGAGCGGCACCTGGGTCAGGATCACCAGCGCCAGCAGCAGGATCGCCGCGACCGAGACGCCTTCGAGCGCCAGCATCAGCCGCATCGCGATCCGCGTATCGGTCCAGACCAGCCAGCCTGCGGCCGCCGCGCCCGCCACGCTCATCGGCAGCCAGAGGTCCGGCGTCCCGATCCCCGCCCGCGCCAGTCCCGCCGCCGCGAGGCCGCCGGCCAGCGCCGTCGCGCCCGCCGTGAACACCACGTAGGTCAGCAGCAGCAGCCATCCGGCGACGAACCCCCAGCGGGCGCCGAACACCTGGCCGACATAGGCGTAGACCGATCCTGCATGCGCGATCCGGCGGCCGAACGCGACGAAGGACAGGCCGATCAGCACGACCGTGACGCCGCGATCATGAAGGCCAGCGGCACGGCGCGCCCGGCTGCCTGGCCGATCAGCGCGGTGACGAACGAGATGGCCACGGTCGGCCCGACGATCGACAGCGAGAGGCCGAACGCCTCGATGGTTCCCAGCCTGCGTCGCAAATCCGCCAAGGATCTATCCTCCAACTGAAACGTTGACCGGAGCGGGACGGCTCTACGGTCGGCCCGTTGCGCGGCCATTTCAGTTGCGCGGTCGTCCGTTACGGATGAAACACGGTCTCCGACGGCCTCCGGCGGCCTCGGGGAGAGGGTCCCGCGCGGGCAGGGTTCTCGCCATCGTCATCGGCGAGCGGCCGCAGCCGGTTCCGCCGCGGCTTGCGAGGCGGTGATCTTCCTTACCGCCAGGGCTGCTCACCTGCCTGTGCTTCGCCACCGTTCCCGCGAAATCACCAACCCTGTCAGCGCCTTGTGCTGCGCTTGATGCCACGCTCCTGGCGGTTGGGGCGCGTGGCCGATGTCGGCATGGCCGATTGCGGCGCCTGCGGTGTCCGGCTTCGCGCGGCAGCCAGGTAGGCAGCGCCATTCGCGCTCGTGGCCCGGTTTCTTGCGGACCGGTGCAGCGACGCCGCGGCTACTCTCCTTCGTCATGCCGGGGTCTGCGCCATTGCTGGCAGGCGCGCGGCCATTACCTCCTGCTACTTGGCGTTGAGTGCCCGGCCCGGTCGCGGCGTCGCGCTCCCCGTCGAATTGCGCTGGCCGCGATCCCGCCGATTCGCGCGAGACCGCCCGGGCGGCAGTCACGATTTGCCAGAATCACCGATCAATGCTCAGTCTTATAGGTTCGCACGGCCGGAAAGAATGTTGACCCAGATGCAGGCTTCGTCGCATGTGAATACTGGGATATGTCAAATTCAGTGAGCACATTGGCGGCAACCATGTTCCCGGAACCTTACGAGTACGTCTTTTTTGCGTAATTCCGGGCCGCCCGGGGACCTGTCCACCGTGCACCCGATACCGCTCGCGGACGGCCATCGTCCGTCCTGTCAGCGCCCACTTCGGCCTAACCTCTTGAAATCACGAAGCTACGACCCGCAGGCCACCGCCACCGCCATGCTGTCGCCGGATGGCGGCAGGCATGCTCCACGAGCCTGTCCCTCCAGCGCTGTAATGCTTGACACCGCCCGCCGATCTGGCTTCCTAGACCCGGCGGCGGACTCGTCGCCTGAAATACAGCGACGCTGCCACGCGTCATGATCCGGGTGATCACACAAGCACATGTCTGATTCTCAAAACGACGAATCGCGCCTGCGCGCTACCGAGGCGCAGATGCGGCGCGCCCTCGGCCTCAAGGGCCAGCCGCCGGCCCACGCCGACATGGCCGCGCCGACGCCCACGCATAACCCGTCCACCCGGCCGCCGCGCCGCTTCGTCCGCGACGGCGACGTGGAGGTCATCCAGATCCATCGCGAGCGGACCCACGACGCCGGCTCCAACCAGCTAGACGCCGCGCGCCAGGCGATCCGGTCCCAGGCCGCGGCCCGCGAAGCGGCGGAGCGCCTGCTCGAGGAAGCCCGCACGGCGGTGCGCGACCTGCAGACCAAGCTGGCGCATGAGCGGATGGCGCGGAGCGAAGCCGTCAGCCGGGCCGAGGCGGAACGGCAGGAGGCGAGGCAGGCGCTGGATGCGACGCAGTCGGAACTGCTGGCGGCCCAGGCGGAACTGCTCACCATCCGGACGGACCTGCTGTCCGCCCTGACGGAGCGCGACACCGAGCGGAAACTGCGCCAGACCGCCGAAAGCGTCGCCGGGGACGCGGTGAAGGCCCGCCGGGACGCCGAGCAGCGGCTGCAGGCGATGGCCGATGCGGCGCGGACCCGCCAGGAGACCCCGCAGCAGGAGACCCTCCAGCAGGAGGCGCTGGGCGAACCGGAGCCGCCGGCCCGGCCCGGCAGACGGAAATCGGGCACCCGCCAGTCCTTCGTGGTCGAGCAGCCGGCGCCCGAGGATCTGCTCACCCCCCAGGATCAGGAACCGCCGCAGGACCGGGAACCGCCGCAGGATCGGGAGGCCGCGCCCGCCGCCCCGCCCCGTCGCCGAGGACGGCCACCGAAGCAGGTGGAACCCGCGCCCGAGTCCCAGTCCGAATTCGTCGAGTGGTGGAAGCCCGGCTGGCGCGAGCAGTTCCGCCGCTGAACGCGCGGCACGGGCTGCGCGCCACGCGGTGACCTGCCGCCCACGCGGTGACCTGCCGCCCACGCGGAGACCTGCCGCCCACGCGGTGACCTCGGATCCCGCCGCGGCGGCGATCCGCGGCAGGGCCTAGAGGGGATTCCGTTCGTGTAGGCTCACGGAACCCGCTCCAGCACTTTGTCTGAGAGCGTGATTCACCGCTTCGGTGATTCCACCTGCGCGGATCACGCCCTGGAGCAGCTTCCATTCGTGTAGGCTCACGGAACCCGCTCCAGCACTTTGTCCGAGAGCGTGATTCACCGCTTCGGTGATTCCACCTGCGCGGATCACGCCCTGGAGCAGCTTCCATTCGTGTAGCCCACGGAATCCGCTCCAGCACTTTGTCCGAGAGCGTGATTCACCGCTTCGGTGATTCCACCTGCGCGGATCACGCCCTGGAGCAGCCTCCGTTCGTGTAGCCTCACGGAATCCGCTCCAGCACTTTGTCCGAGAGCGTGATTCACCGCTTCGGTGATTCCACCTGCGCGGATCACGCTCTTAGCGCGCTCGCCGCTCAGCCGCCCGGTCGCAGCGTCGCCAGTGCCCGGTCCAGCGTCTGCACGATCTGGTCGCACTCGGACCGCGTGATGACCAGCGGCGGACACAGCGTGATCGTGTTGCCGTAGCGCCGCCCGCCGCCGGCACGCCCGACGATCAGCCCGTTCTCCCTGCAGTAATCGACCACCGCGGTGATCACCTCCGGCCCGACCGGCTCCTTGCTGACCCGGTCCTTCACCAGTTCGACGCCCAACAGCAGGCCCTTGCCGCGCACGTCGCCGACGATCGGGTGGTGCATCAGCGAGCGCAGCCCGTCGATCAGGTAGGCGCCCATCTCGGCCGCCCGGTCGGCCAGCTTCTCGGCCTCCAGGATCTCGATGTTGCGCACCGCGACCGCGGCCGACACCGGGTGGCCGCCATAGGTGTTCACCTGCGCCACCTGGCGGTTCTCCGATGCGTCGCCGAGGAAGCTCTCGAACACGCTGTTCTTCACCACCGTCGCCGCGATCGGCAGGTAGGCGCTGGAGATGCCCTTGGCGATCGCGATGATGTCGGGCGAGACGCCGTAGTGCTGGAAGGCGAACATCTTGCCGGTGCGGCCGAAGCCGTTGATCACCTCATCGACGTGCAGCAGGATGCCGTACTGGCGGCACAGGTTCTCCACCGCCGGCAGGTACTCGTCCGGCGGCACCGCCACACCGACGCCGCTCATGATCGGCTCCACGATCACCTCGGCGATCGTCTCGGGGCCCTCGCCCAGGATGGTGTTCTCCATGCTCTTGACGCAGGCCATGCCGCAGCTCGGGTAGTCGAGGCCCAGCGGGCAGCGGTAGCAGTAGGGCTGCGCGGCATGGATGAAGTCGCCCGAGAACGGCTCGAACTTCGCCTTGCGCTCGCCCATTCCGCCGGCGTCCAGCGTGGCGAGCGTGGTGCCGTGATAGGCGAAGTAGCGGCTGACCGTCTTGAAGCGGTAGTGGCCGGGAAATTCGTGCTTCATGTACTGGCGTGCGATCTTGAAGCCGGCCTCGTTCGCCTCGGAGCCCGAGTTGACGAAGTAGGTGTGATAGCCGCCGCCCATCAGCGTGTTGATCTTCTCGGCAAGCTGAGCCGCCGGCGCGTTCATCGCGGTATGCGGGAAATATGCCAGTTGGCGCACCTGCTCGGCCGCGACCTCGGCCAGTTCGGCGCGGCCATAGCCGATGTTGACGCACCACAGGCCGGCCATCGCATCGAGATAGGCGGTGCCGTCGGCGTCGTAGATCGTCGAGCCCTGCGCGCCGGTGACGACCATCTGCTTGGTCTCCAGCACGCGGTGCTGGACGATGGGGTGCAGGACGTTGTCCAGGTCCTGGCGCACCACGGCCTGGCGGATGGCGGGGTCGGGGGCGTTGGTGAGCGACATCGATGCCTCGTGGGGTTGCTTCAGCGAAACCTACCGTGTCCGGCGGCAATCGTCACGGCGCCGCACGCGACCGGACGGGCCGCAGGGATTCCGCTGACCTGCCGGCCGGCGATTCGCTGCCAAGTCGAAAAATTCTTTGTCGGCCGCGCGGGCCGCGGCTAGACACGCGCAACGGAGGAAACCGTTGCGTCCGCGACAGGGCGCGAAAGGCGGTTCTGCACCATGGTTGACGTGCCCTTGTGGTTCGTGCCCGCCGCGTTGGCGCCCGCCGCCGGTGCAGGCGCGACCGCCGCCTTCCTCCACCTCCCAGGCTTCCACATCCCAGACCCGCGCAGCGTCGCCCGACGCCCCCGCGCCGTACGCCGCACCAGGTGTACCACCCCTGCCACGCGCGCTGCCCGCGTAGCCGATCCGATTGCCGCCAGACCCGGAGATCCCGCCGATGTTGTCCCGCCGAAACGCCATGCTGAGCGCCCTCGCCGCCGCCGCGCTGCCGACCGGTCCGTCCCTTGCCCAGACGCCGCCCGCCGGCGCCGCCGATCCGGTCACCGTGCTCCAGGTGCAGCGGCGCAGCATCGAGGTGAACGGCAAGCCGGCCTCGATCCTTTCGGTGCACCAGCCGGACGGCACGCCCGGCCTGACCACCAAGGTCGGGCAGCGGTTCCGCGTACGCCTGGAGAACCAGCTCGACGTCCCCACGCTGATCCACTGGCACGGCATGACGCCGCCGTGGCAGCAGGACGGCGTGCCCGGCGTCTCCGGCCCGCCGATCGCGCCCGGCGCCAGCGGCGAGTACGACTTTCCGCTGCGCTTCGGCGGCACGTTCTGGATGCATTCGCATGAGGGGCTGCAGGAGCAGGCCCTGCTGGCCGCGCCGCTCATCATCCATGATGACCGCGACCTGCCGGGCCAGCAGGAGATCGTCGTGATGCTGGCCGATTTCAGCTTCACGCCGGCGGAGATGATCTACGAGAACCTGCGCAAGGGCGGCGCGATGGCTGGGATGGCGATGCCCGGCATGGCGATGCCCGCGGCGCCGGCTGGGATGGCGATGCCGGGAGCCGCGCCAGGGATGGCGATGCCCGGAGCCGCGCCGGGGATGGCACCGGGGATGGCGATGCCTGGGGCGGCCCCTGGCATGGCACCGGGGATGGCGATGCCGGGGGCGGCGCCGGGGACGACGGCGCACGGCATGCCCATGCCGGCCGCAAAGCCCACCGCGCCCATGGGCTCGAAGCCCGGCGCGGCGGCGGCCCCCGACCTCAATGACGT
Source organism: Acetobacteraceae bacterium (assembly GCA_037201625.1). Lineage (GTDB taxonomy): Bacteria > Pseudomonadota > Alphaproteobacteria > Acetobacterales > Acetobacteraceae > JAMXLO01. The sequence goes on from JBBCGR010000001.1 coordinate 176,184, forward strand.
GACATACGACGCCTTCCTGGCCAATGACCGCACGCTGAGGGACCCCCAGGTGATCGCCGTCGAGCCCGGCGCCAGCATCCTGCTGCGCATCATCAACAGCTCGGCCATGAGCGCCTATCACCTCGATCTCGGCGCCCTGAACGGTGAACTGATCGCGGTGGACGGGTTCCGCGTGCGCCCGATCGCCGGCCGGCGCTTTCCGGTCACCGTGGCGCAGCGCCTGGATATCCGCATCAAGCTGCCCCGCGAGCCGGCCGCGCATCCCATCCTCGCGATCCTGGAAGGCGAGCGCAGCCAGACCGGCGTGATCCTCAAGGCCGGCAGCCGAGCGGCGGTCAGGCGCGTGCCGGACACGGCGGCAGCGGCCTCGGCGGCGCTCAATTATGACCTGGAGCGCAGGCTGCGCGCGCTCGAGCCCCTGGCGGTGCGCAAGGCCGATCGCGTCCACACGCTCGATCTCACCGGCCAGATGACGGGCTATGTCTGGTCGATCAACGGGGTCGTGTGGAATCCGGACGTGCCGCCCCTGCCGATCGCCAAGGGCGAGCGCGTCGAACTGGTGTTCCAGAACCGGACGCCGATGCCGCATCCGATGCACCTGCACGGGCACGAGTTCCAGGTGGTCGAGATCAACGGCCAGCGCTTTCCCGGCCCCGTGCGCGACACCGTGCTGGTGACGCCGGGCGCGCGCGTGGTCGTGGCGTTCGACGCCAACAACCCGGGATTGTGGGCGATGCACTGCCACCTGCTGTACCACATGGATGCGGGCATGTTCACGACGCTGCGCTACGTCTGACCGGTTCGGGTCCCCGGCGGGCGGATCCCGGCGGGCGTGTCCAAGACGGGGCGCATCCAAGACGGGGCGCATCCGGGGCGGGGGCGCATCGAAGGCGTGAGCGTCCCGGCGCCTCCACGACGGGGGCCCCTCCGCCCGAGGGCCAGATTGGGCGGCGAGGTCCGGCCCGGGCCGGTTCGACGCGGGCAGGCTTTGACCGGGGCAGATTTGACGGGTTGGCGGCCGGAAAGTTCCGCCGGCGGTTTCGATGCGCTGCCGGCAACGTTGAGCCGGAACGCGTCCCGGTCCAAATTGGCGGTATAAGTCCAAGGGATGGAAACGTATGCGCCGCCGCGATCTGCTGAAAGCCGCCCCGATTCTTGCCACGGCCTCCCTGTCTGCGCCCGCCCTGGCGCAGGCGCGCAAGCCGCTGCGATTCGTGCCGCAGGCCAACCTGACGGTCCTCGATCCGATCTGGACCACCGCCGTCATCACCTACAACCACGCCTACATGGTCTACGACACGCTGTATGGCTACGACGGGGCCGGCGGCATCCGGCCGCAGATGTGCGCCGGGCATGAGATCTCGCAGGACCAGCTCACCTGGACCTTCACCCTGCGCGACGGCCTGAAGTTCCACGACAACGAGAAGGTCCTGGCGCGCGACTGTGCCCAGTCCGTGCTGCGCTGGGGATCGCGCGATTCCTTCGGCCAGCACCTGATGCGCTACGTCAACGAGATCGTCGCGCTCGACGACATGCGCTTCGCGATCCGGCTGAAGCGGCCCTGCCCGCAGTTGCTGTTCGGCCTGGGCGCGCGGCAGTGCTTCATCATGCCGGAGCGCTTCGCCAGCCGGCCCGGCACCGAGCAGGTCACCGACACCACCGGCTCGGGCCCGTTCCGTTTCCTCCGCAACGAATGGGTGTCGGGCGCGCGCTGCGCCTACGCCAAGTTCGACGGCTACGTTCCCCGCCAGGAGCCGCCCGCGTTCTTCGCCGGCGGCAAGGTGGCCAATTTCGACCGGGTGGAGTGGACCGTGCAGCCCGATCCGGCGACCGCGGCGGCGGCGCTGCAGACCAACGAGGTCGACTGGGTGGAAACGCCGCTCATCGACCTGTGCCCGATGCTGCAGAAATCGCCAGGCGTCACCACGGCCGTCGTCGATCCCGGCGGCTGGCTGATGTTCATGGTGATCAACAACCTGAACCCGCCGTTCGACAACCTGAAGATCCGCCAGGCGATCAACGTCGCCCTCGACCAGCGCGCCTTCGTCGAATCGGTGGTGGGCGAGCAGAAGGATCTCGCCATCGTCCCCACCGGCCTGTTCGCGCCGACCATGCCGATGGCCAACACGGCGGGGCTCGAGCATCTGACCACGCCGCGCAACGTGGCGCTGGCGAAGAAGATGGTCGCCGAATCGGGCTACCAGGGCGAGCCGGTGATGCTCATGGCGCCGAGCGACCAGGCCGCGCTGTCGCAGATGTCCGAGGTGGCGCGCGAATTGTTCCAGAGCATCGGCCTGAAGGTCGACTACCAGACGATGGACTGGGGCAGCGTGGTGACTCGGCGGGCCAACCAGAACCCGATCAACCAGGGTGGCTGGGGCGCCTTCATCACGGTCATGAGCCCGCTGACCGCGGCCAATCCCGGCAGCATGCTGCCGCTGCGCGGAAATGGCCGGAAGGGCTGGTTCGGCTGGCCGACCGATGAGAAGCTGGAGCAGTTGCGCGAGGCATGGTTCGACGCGCCGGACCTCGCCGCGCAGAAGGCGATCGCCGAGCAGGTGCAGGCGCGGTATTTCGACACGGTGCCGTTCCTGCTTCTGTGCCGGATGCAGCAGCCCACGGCGTTCCGCACCGACATCAGGGACATGGTGCCGGCCTCATTCCCGGTGTTCTGGGGCGTGCGCCGCGCGTAGCGGCCCCGCGCAGTCCCGCCCCATCGGACGGGCTGTCGGTGCGTGCGGAGCGAGGCGGCGTTCTCCGTGGAGACCGTGTCGCTCCGCGCGCACCGACAACGTCCCGGCTGCTGACCGCGGCCAGCCCGCTTCCGTCCCGGCCCCTCACCGCGGCGGCCGTGCCAGCAGGGCAGTGAGCACGCTCAGCCCGGACAGCACGACGAAGCACTGCAGCGACAGCACGTAACTGCCCGACCAGTCGCGCAGCACGCCGGACAGCAGCGGCCCCGATGCCTGGGCCAGCACCTGCACCGACAGCGCGATGCCGCGAATCGCGCCATAGCTGGCACGCCCGTAATAGTCCGCCCAGGCGATCGGCAGCAGCGTGAGCAGCCCGCCGATGCCGATCCCGAACAGCGCCCCCGCGAGATAGCCATCGCGCGCCGAGGCGACGCCCAGCATCGCGAAGGTGCCGGTGGCCAGCGCGAGGCCTGCCAGCGCCAGCGCGTACCGCATCGGCACATGGCGCGTCATGATGCCGAAGCCGAAGCTCGCGACGCCGGACATCAGCGAGAACACGCTGACGATGGTGGCGGCCGTGGCGGGTGCCAGGCCGCGCTCGATCAGGTAGGGCGCCTGGTGCAGGCTGACCCCGGCCTGCACCGGATAGGCGAACAGCGTGAACAGGCAGAGCAGCCAGAACGACGAGGTCCGCAGCGCCTGGGCGCGGGTGAAACTGGCCTCGGGCCGGCGCGGTGCGTCGGTGCCGCGGGGGGCCGGCCGGTGGTCGGGCGCCAGGCCCAGATCCTCGGGCCGGCGCACCATGAACAGGAAGTTCGGGATGAAGCCGATCACCAGCACGGCGATGCCGACCGCGAGCCAGCCCGCGCGCCACCCGTCGCGGGCGATCGCCGCCTGGGCGATCAGCGGCAGGCAGACCAGCCCGGACATCTGCGCCAGCGTCGCGATGCCGGTCGCCACGCCGCGGCGCGCCACGAACCAGTGGTTGACCGCGCCGTAGATGCCCAGGTCGAACGGGCCGGCGAAGTTGGTGCGGGCGACGCAGAACAGCAGGTAGAACATCGCCAGCGACCCGGTCAGCGACAGCAGCATGTCGGCGACCCCGGTGGTCAGCACCGCCAGGCACAGCACCACGCGCGCGCCGCTGCGGTCCAGCAGGCGTCCGAGCGTCGGTGCCGACAGCGCCGCCAGCACGCCGCCCAGCGAGACGGCGCCGGACAGCGCGGCGCGCGACCAGCCGAAATCCTGCGTCATCGGCTCGACGAAGATCGACAGCGTGGCGACCGCCCCGCCCTGGCGCGAGAATCCGGCGCAGCAGGCGCAGGCCAGGATGACCCAGCCGTAGAAGAACGGCAGCCGCGGCGCGAGGAAGCGGGGCAACGGCCCGGCGGCGGCGGCCCAAACCCGCGTCATCCGGCTATTCCACAAAGCGGGGAGATCATCGGGCGGCGACCTCACGAGTGATTGATATGACGGCTCTCCATTCCGTGAGCAAAGATTGCCGGAGGTTAATGGATTCATTTGAGCAGGAGGTTCTTCCGTGCGTCTGTTTGCCGTCGCCGGCGTCGTGACGCTGGCCCTGGCCGGGGCGACCCCGGCATCCGCCGCCCTCTCGGTCCTGCAATCCTTTGTTGGTTCCTACGATGTTTCCACCGCCGGCTGCGGCTCGCTGGGCCAGGCCTGCACTCTCACGGTGAATGCGCCGGTCGGCGCGGTGGTCGAGAAGGCGTTTCTCTACACCTCGACGTTCAACAACAGCACGCTGGACGGGGTGGGCGGGACCTTTGCCGGCGCCGGCGTCAGCTATACCAATCTCGGGGTCAATGGCGCCTCCTGCTGCGCGCTTGCTGCCGGCCGCGCCGACGTGACCAGTATCGTGGCGCCGGTGATCAACGGTGGTGCCGGCGGGGCGTACAACTTCGCCTACACCGAGACCAGTCCCACGCAGGACGGTGGCGCGCTGGTGCTGGTCTATTCGCTGACCGGCCAGCCCGCCACGACGATCCAGGTGCTGGACGGATTCTCGTCCACCACGGGCGACAGCGCCTCGCTCTCGTTCCTCACGGCGCTGAACCCCGCCGCGGCCGGCTTCAGCGCGGAACTGCGGATCGGCGACGGCTACTCCTGCTGCAGCCAGGCATCGAGCATCTCCGTGAACGGCACGACCATCACGAACAATGCCGGCAACAGCGATGACGGCCTGGGCGGCACCGACGGGGCGCTGATCACCGTGGGCGACGACAACGACCCGTTCTCGCCCTTCCTGCCGAGCTATGCCGACGACCACGAGCGCTACAACCTGACGCCATACATCACGGCAGGCGACACGACGCTGTCGTTCACCACGCACAATCCGACGAATGACGACAACATCTTCCTGGCCGTCCTGAAGGTCACCGGCGAGGCGAACATCGTGACCGCCGTTCCCGAGCCGGCCAGCCTCAGCCTGATGGCACTGGGCATCCTGGGCCTCGCCGCCGGCCGCCGCCGCTCCTGCCGCTGAGGCGGGAGCAAGCGGCCGCCGGTCCGCCTCAGGCCTTCGACACGTTCCAGAACACCGGCAGCGCACCCTTCAGCACGCCGCTGAGGTTGCTGCGGTAGCCCGCCGGCGGCAGGTACTGGCCAAGCGGCACGAACGGCACCGTCTCGAACGCGCGCGCCTGGATCTCCTGGTCGAAGCGCTTCTGCTCGGCCGGATCGGTGCTGTCGATCCAGGCGGTGCGCATCGCCTCGATCTTCTCGTCGGTCGGCCAGCCGAACCAGGCCTCCTGGCCGTTGCCGCGGATGTTGGTCGCGAACACCGGGTCGCGGTACTCGGCGGCCGGCGAGCCGAACGGGAACAGCGACCAGCCGCCCTTGTCCAGCGGCTCCTTGCTGGTGCGCCGCTGCACCACCGTGCCCCAGTCCAGCGACTGTTCGTCGAGGTTGATGCCGACCCGGCGCAGCGAGGCGGCGATCACGCTGCTCATGGCGTCGTAGAAGGTCTGGTCCGTCGGGTGCATCATCACCACGCGCTCGCCGCCGTAGCCCGCCTGCTTCAGCATGGCCTTGATCGCGTCGGTGTCGGGCCGCTTGCGCACCGCATCCATGCCCGCATCGTTGGCCGACGGCGTGCCCGGCAGGAAGAAGCCGACCGGCGCGCGATACAGGCTCTTTTCGTCGCCCATCACCGCGGTCATCACCTCCACCTGGTCGATCGCGGCCAGGATGGCGCGGCGCACGCCGGCATTCGCGGTCGGACCCTGCAACTGGTTCGGCCGCAGCCCGCCGAACGTGCCGTAGATGTCGATCGCCTCAACCCTCACGCCGGACGCCTTGCGCAGCATCGGCAGCAGGTCGGGCAGCGGCGCGTCCACCCAGTCCACCTCGCCGGCGGCCAGCGCATTCGCCGCGGTGGCGGCGTCCGGGATCACCCGCCACTCGACGCGGTCGACCAGCACGCGGTAGCCGCCGGCGCAGAAACTCGCCGGCTCGGGCCGCGGGTTGTAGCGGTCGAACTTCGCGAACACCGCCAGGTTGCCGGCGACGTATTCGTTGGCGACAAAGCGGAACGGTCCGCTGCCGACCACCTCCGGCACCTGCTTGAACGGGTCGGTTTTCGCCAGCCGCTCGGGCATGATCACCGGCGTCAACTGCGTCTTGGCCAGCGCATAGGGCAGCGAGGCGAACGGCTTGTTCAGCCGGAAGACGATCGTCTTGTCGTCCGGTGCCTCCAGCGCGTCCATACGGGCGGCGATGCTCTGGCCGATCGGGTCGCGCTTCATCCAGCGCTGGATGGAGGCGACGCAGTCGCGGGCGAGCACTTTCTCGCCGTCGTGGAACAGCAGCCCGTCACGCAGCTTCATGGTCCAGCGCAGGCCGTTGTTGTCGATCTGGTGGCCCTCGACCATCTGCGGCTGCGGGTTGAGCTTCTCGTCGCGGCCGTACAGCGTCTCGAACACCATGGCGGCGCAGTTGCGGGTGACCACGGCGGTGGTCCACACGGGGTCGAGGCTGGTGAGGTTGGCCTGCGGCACATGGATCAGCGTGCGCGACTTGCCGCCTACGGCCGGCTGGGCCAGAGCAGGGCGCGCGAGGGCGACGGTCGCGGTACCCGCCAGGAAGGTGCGGCGCTTCATTCGGGACGTCCTCCAAGCTTACGAATTGGGCGGCAATCCAGCATGCGCGCCGGCGGCCGACAAGCGTGGTGGCAGTGCGCGGGGTTTCACCCCGAACCCCGACCAAGGGGCGCTGCCCCCTGGACCCCCGCCAAGGGCGGAGCCCTTGGGACCCCGGACTCTGGCTTGGGTGGGAGGGAGGCCCCTACTCGGACGTTGATAGGTCCGAGTAGGGGCCTCCCTCCCACCCAAGCCAAAATTGGGATTGCAAAGGCTGCGCCTTTGCTGGAGGTCCAGGAGGCAAAGCCTCCTGGCGGGTTTCAGGGCAGAGCCCTGAGCGCGGCCACCCGCGGCCAGCAGGCGGCCAGGTAGACACCGCCGCTCAGCAGCGTGATCCAGAAGCTGGTCGGCCAATCGGTGAGATAGGCCAGCGCCAGCCCCGCCCAGGCCTCACCCAGCGCCAATACAGCCGACAGTACGATGCCGCTCCAGAACCGCGTGACCAGGCGCTGGGCGGCGGCGGCCGGCCCCACCATCAGCGCGAACACCAGCAGCACGCCGACGATCTGCGCGCACTGCGCCACTGCCAGCGCCACGATCGCCAGGAACAGCACCGACACCAGCCGCAGATCCACGCCCTTCGCCTCGGCCAGTTCCGGCTGCAGGCTGGCGAACAGCAGCGGCCGCGCGATCGCCGCTAGCGCCGCGACGGCGACCACGCCCAGCGCCAGCAGCGTCCAGACGGTGGCGGCGTCGATCGCCAGGATGTTGCCGAACAGCAGGCTGGTCGCCTGGGTGGCGGAGGCGGTGAAGAAGTTCAGGAACAGCAGCCCGAGCCCCAGCGACATCGACAGCACGACGCCGATCGCGACATCGCGCTGTTGCAGCCGCTCGCCCAGCAGGCCCATGCCGATGCCCGCGGCCAGCGTCATGCCGAGCAGCCCCCACAGCGGCGCGACGCCGACCAGCACCGCGCCGGTGGCGCCGGCGAAGCCGACATGCGACAGCGCGTGGCCGGCGAAGGTCTGCCCGCGCAGCACCAGGAAATAGCCCACGAGGCCGCTCACCACCGCGACGATGCCGGCGGCGGCGAAGGCGTTCTGCATGAAGTCATACGTGAACATGCTGGCCGTGCCCGTGCTGGCCATGATCATGCTGGTGCGCGTCGCGCTCCACGTCGTGGCCGCCCGACATCACGAAGATGCGCCCGCCGATGCGCACCACCTCGATCTCCGAGCCATAGAGGCGCGACAGCACCGGGCCGGTGACCACGTCCTCCACCGCACCGAGCGCGGCCTGGCCGTGGCCGAGATACAGCACGCGGTCCAGCGCGCCGAGCAGCGGATTGAGCTCGTGGGCGCTGAACAGGACGGTGATGCCGAGATCCTGCTGCAGCGCGCGGGTCAGATCGACCACCGCGCGCTGGTGGTGCGGATCGAGGCTGATCAGCGGTTCGTCCAGCAGCAGCAGCCGCGGCCGCCCCAGCAGCGCCTGCGCCAGCAGCAGGCGCTGGCGCTCGCCGCCCGAGGTCTCGGCCAGCTTGCGGCGGGCGAGTTCGCTGGCCTGCACCCGCTCCAGCGCCCATGCCACCTCGCGGCGCGCGGCGCGATCGGGCAGCGGCAGGCCCCAGCGATGGCCATCGGCACCGCTGGCCACGAAGTCCCAGCCGGAGAGGTGAAGCTGGTCCAGCGCGCCGCGCATCTGCGGCATGTAGCCGATCGCCGGGTTGCCGCGCGCGACCGGCCGGCCCAGCACGCGGATCGTGCCGCGGCGCGGCGGCAGCAGGCCCAGGATCGCGCGCATCAGTGTGGTCTTGCCGGCGCCGTTCGGCCCCAGCACGCCGATGAACTCGGCGTTGCCGATCATGAGGTCGACGTCCGCGAGCACCGTGCGTCCGGCAAAGCCCAGCGTGACGCCGGCGAGTTCGATGGCGCTCATGGCGGCGCCGCGGCCAGGGCGCGCGCCACCGCGTCGAGCTGGTCCAGCATCCAGTCCTGGTAGTGCCGGCCGATGGGTGCCGTCTCGGTCACCCCGACCGTCGGCACCTTGGCCTGGCCGGCGATGCGCAGCAGGCGCCTCGCCGCCGCGTCGGTCGCCTGGCTGTTGTAGAGCAGCAGCCGCACCGAGTGGCGCCGCAGGTCGGTCTCGAACGCCGCCACGTCCGAGGCACGCGGCTCGGTGTCGTTCATCACCGCAAGCTGGAAGCGCTCGTTGCGCATGGTCAGGCCGAGCGCCGCCGCCATGTAGCCGAACACCGGCTCGGTGGCGGTCACCGCGGTGCCGGCGAAACGCTGGCGCAGTTCGGCGATCTTCGCCTGCACCGGCCGCAGCGACTCGAGGAAGCTCGCCAGCCGCGCGTCATAGTCCGCCTTGTGCGCCGGGTCGCGTTCGGCCAGCGCCACCGAGAGCGCGCGCGCGACCGCCGGCATGGTCGGCGGGTCGTACCACAGATGCGGATTGTCGCCGGCCTTGCGGTGCACCAGGTCGGCCGCGACGATGACGATGCGGCCCGGCGCCTTGGTTGCCGCCAGCAGCCTGGTCATCCACGGGTCGTAGTCGGCACCGTTGCAGATCGCGATGGCGGCGCCGGCAAGCTGGCGCGCGACCGAGGGGCTCGCCTCGAACAGATGCGGGTCCTGGTCGGGGTTGTTCAGGATGCTGCTGACCGCGGCTCCGTCGCCGGCGATCTGCTGCGCCACGTCGCCGTAGAAATTCTCGGCCGCCACGATCGTGATCCGGGCCTGCACGGCGGCGGGCGATGTCTGCGCCGCTGCGGGAAATGTCTGCGCCGCGGCAGGAAATGTCTGCGCCGGGACGGACAGGGCGAGCAGCGCCAGGATGACTGTCAGCACGCGGAGTGTCATCTTGGCCGGCCTCGCCACTACGGAGCGAGGCTATGTAATACTATAACATAGGAGGCGCAACCGCCGGCCCCCATGGTAACATGCGAGGTTGGCTGGGGAGATCGGATGGCGGCTGAATTCTCGCGACGGACGGAGACATTGCTCGACCAGGCGGCGGCGATCTGCGAACAGCGGGGCGCCAACCTGACGGAATTGCGCCGCACCGTGCTGGGCATGATCCTCGACGCCGCCGCACCGACCGGCGCGTACGAACTGCTGGACCGGCTGCGCCAGACCAGGCGCGGCGCGGCACCGCCGACCGTCTACCGCACGCTCGATTTCCTGCTGGAGCATGGGCTGGTCCATCGGGTGGAACGGCTCTCGGCGTTCGTCGGCTGCGTCGCCGGCTGCACCGTCGATCCGGACGGCGAGAGCCACACGCATGCCGCGCAGTTCCTGATCTGCCGCACCTGCGGCCGCGTGGTGGAGATGCAGGACCACGACGTCTCCGCCGTCCTCGCGCGCGCCGCGAAGGAGGCGGGGTTCAGTATCAGCAATGCCACGATCGAGGCGGAGGGCCTGTGCAGCACCTGCCGCACAGCACGCCGCGCGAATGGCTGAGTGATTGGCGCGCCCTGTCAGAAAGCGGCCGCCGCGCATCGTGCGTGCCGCGCCGGCCCGCGTTCCCGCCGGGGTGAAGGGCTATCCCTACGCCTTCCATATTGCGCTCGACGGCAACGGCCTCGATGGCCTGGAAGGCATGGCCGGCGTCTGCCTGTTCCTGTTCGACCCGGCGGGCAACCGGCACGCCTACAAGATCGTGTATTTCGACGGCATCGCCGCCGGCCACGCCGTGTCGGTCAATCCGGCGGGCACCATCGGCTATCTCGGCAATGCCGGTCAGCATCTGCTGTTCTACGACGCGCACACCCTCGCTGAGATCGAACGCATCTCGACGCTGCGCTTCGAGACCGCACGCACCTCGCTGCAGGGCAGCACGCATGTCGTCTGGCTGTCGGACGATGAGATGGTCACGCCGATCGGCGAGCATTTCTACGCATTCCGTCTCGGCGACCTGGCCAATCCGCGGCGCCTGGTGCGGCATGGCGTCAAGCTGCCGCATGGCATGAAGCGCACCGCGTCGGGGCGCTATGTGGTCTACGGCTCGATGGACAATCCGGCCGATGGCGAGGCGGGCGAGGCACGCCATGTCGGCATCTGGGACCGCCGCACCCAGCGCGTCACGGTGCTGGAACTGCCGGCCACCTGCTGGCACGTCGCCGTGCATCCGACCGAGGATATCTTCTACGCGGTGTCGTTCCGCGTCGCGCCGCAGGACCACCGCGACTGGCACGACTGGGGCATGGCGTTCCGCAAGGAGTACGCCTTCGAGATCGATGCGCGCGAGGCAAGGGTGCGCCGACACTGGGCGGCGGGCCGCGAGGTGCCGGCGCATATCAACTCCGACATCACGCTGTCGGACAGCGAACTGATCTTCTGCACCGGCGGCAGCCAGTCGATCGTCGCCATCGAACTCGCCAACTTCGCACGCTACCGCGTCATCGATGCGAAGCCGGACCTCGCGGCGCTGATGGCACGGCCGCGCGAGATCGCGACCCAGGTGTTCGATGCCTTCACGCGCGGCACGTTCGCGACCAACAGCCGGCACTTCCTGGGGGCACTGCGCGTCAGCCGGTTCAGCCTGCTCGATTCGGTCTATGCCTGCCAGCTTTCGGCCGACCAGTCGCTGCTGTTCACCGCCAATCGCGGGCTGAACTGCATCACCATCTACGACTATCCGGCGGGCACGGTGCGCATCACCGTACCGATGCCGGAGTTGCAGGCCTATCTTCCCTTCCTATCCCCGCTCGCCGACCCAAGGCTCGGCTTCCACCACGGCGTCCTCGTCGGCTGAACGCGCGCCCGCCACCGGCAGCGCGAACGCCGCCGCGGCCTCGGCCACCGCGCGCAGGTTGCGCGGGACGATGGTGGAGACGGCGGGCTCGATGGAGCCGATGACCATCGGTCCGACACTGCCGAGCGCGTCGACCAGCCCGGGCTTCACGTCGAGTTCGCCGCTGAACGTCACGCGCGTGCCGCGGCCGCCCATCGCCACCTCGAACAGCGTCTCGCCGCGGCAGGACGCGTGCTCGCCGAGCACCGTGGGTTCGATGGACCAGCGGCAGGTATGGCTGCGCTGGTCCCACACGTTGCGGTCGATCCAGGCGAACGTGTCGATCTTCAGCATCGCGCGCACCGACGGCGGCACCGGCCGCTGCACCTGCCAGCGATTGGCGATGCGCACCGTGCCATCGGCCGCCTCGACGCGCTCGATCTGCCGCACCTCGCCGATATCGGCGACGCTGGCGGCGAATGCCGCGAGGTGGTCGCGCATGATCGTCCAGAGTTCCGCACGCGGCCGCCTGAGCACGACCACGCTTCGAAAGTTCCTCACGCCGGCATCTCCGTCGCAGTCGCGCGGAACCGGTATATGTCCTCCGCCAGCCGCATGCACGCCCTCGTCTCGCGCGAGACGTGCGGCGAGGCGGCGAGCCAGGAGATCGCCTCGACCAGTGCGGCGCGCGCCGGCACCGGCGCATAGCCCAGCGCCGCCGCACGCGCGTGCGAATACCAGTAATGGCGCCCGACCATGCCGGCCTGCTCCCGCGTCGACAGCGCCGTCCGCCCGGCCAGCTTCGCCCGCAACTCCTCGGCCGCCGCGGCGAGGAAGGCGGCGGCGTGGGTCAGTTCCACCTGCGGCGGCGCGACGCCGGCAAGCTCCGCGATCATGCCGTGGATCTGCCGCCAGGTGAGGTTCTGCGCGCCGAGCAGGTAGCTCTCGCCGGCACGCCCGGCCGCCGCGATCAGCAGGTGACCCGCGGCGACGTCGCGCGCCGCGACCAGGTTGCAGCCGCCGGGATAGGTGCTGCGGAACGGATCGGCGAGATAGGCCACGAGCATCGCGTTGCTCGGCCCGAGGCTCGATCCGGTCGGCCCGATCGCCATCGTCGGACAGGCATAGCGGATGTCGAGGTCGAGCAACTCCGCCAGCGCCTGGGCACGGCGATGCTGGGCGATCTTCGCCGCGACATAGCCGGGTTCATCGGCCGATGCGGCGAGCGGCGCATCCTCGGTGACCGGCACGCCGTCCCGCGCGTGGCCGAACACGACGGACGAGGACGTGAGGACGATGCGGCGGACGCCGGTGCGGGCGCAGGCGCGCAGCAGGCGTTCGCTGCCCGCCACCGCGACCTGCATCATGGCCGCATCGCTGCCGCCATAGGCGAACTGCGCCGCGGTGTGGAACACGATGTCGCACCCGGCGCAGGCATCGTCCAGGCCGGCATCGGCATCCGCGAGGTCGGCCACTGCCCACTGCAGCGGCAGCCCGTCCAGCGCCGCCAGCCGGCTCGACGGCCGCACCAGGCAACGCACCTCGATGCCGTCCGCCACCAGGGCCCGCACGATCTGCGCGCCGATCAGGCCGGTGGCGCCGGTGACCAGCGCCCTCATCGGGCCGGACGCGACAGGTTCAGGTCGCGCTGTCCGGCGCGGATGAAATCCTCGACGAATCGCGCGATCCCGGCACCGAGACCCTCGGCGTCGGGCGCCGCCTGCTGCGCCGGCGTGATGTGGACGAAGCCATCGGCGTCGCGCTCGCCGCCGGGTGCCGGCGGCGAGCGGCCCATGCCCTGCAACAGCGGCAGCAGGGCCTCGCCAAGCCATTCCACCAGCGGCATGAACTGTTCGATCGGCGGCGGCGCGGGCTCATCCACCGGCCGGCCGATGCGGATGTCGCGCCCTTCCACCAGTGCCTCGAAATTGGCCAGCGTGCGGTCGAAGAACGTCTGGTAGGCGTGGGTCACCAGCCGGGCCTTCAACGCCGGCACCAGGTCGAGGTCGATCGCCTGCCAGAACGGCGGCAGGGTGAAACGCTGCCGCCCGGTGATGGTGACGCGCGTCCCCTCCCCGGCCCGCTCGAACGTCGCGATGCCGTCGTCATAGGTGGCCGAACCGTTCTCGCTCAGCATCGTCTTCCAGTACAGCCGGTGACGGCCGGCGCCGTACTCGACCACCTCGAGCTTGCTCACGTCGATCGGCTTGCCCTGGTACAGCACGAGGTAGTTGGGCTGCGGCAGATACAGGTTGCGCTCCGCCTGGCGGACCGGACGGCCGGCAGCGTCGCGTGCCAGCACGATGACGATGCCGCCCAGGTAGTCGTTCATGAACTGGATGGTGCGGGCGATGTCGACGCGCCGGACGAACGCCGCGTGCGGGATGGGCAGCGTGCGGCGATAGCGGAACACGATCGCCCCGTCGCATTCCTGCCAGGCCAGTTCGGGCGAGACCTCGGGCGCCGCGGCGGCGAGCGGTTCCAGGCGCTGCATCTCGGCGACGAGATCGGCGAACGGATCGCCGGCGATGGCGGCGGGATCGAAGCCGAGCGGCAGCGCCTGGCGGCGGAGCGCATCCTTGTCGAACAGGGTCCGGTAGGCCGTCACCGCCTCGCCGACGCCGCCGATCAGCGCGCCGGCCAGCGCCAGCAGCGGTGCCATCCCCGGCTGCCCGGCGAGTTCCGCGAGCTTGGCGTTGACGCCGGCGTCGAGCGGATGTTTCAGCGGAAACAATTCGGTGTCCAGGCGTTGCAGCCACGGCTCGACCAGCCGGTCGAGCATCTCGGCCTGGCCACGCTGCGCGGTCGCGTGCAGCGTGGCCGGCGGCACGTTCCGCCAGCCGGCGAACGGCCGCAGCGATCCGGCGATGATATAGCGTCGCGGCAGCGGATGCGTGCGCAGCACGCGCGCGAACAGCGGCGATACCTCCGGATCCAGCCCCATCTTCGTCGCCCCCGCGTGGTCGGCGAGCACGAGGTCGGTCGCGGCGATGATCGTGCCGGTGGCGATCGGCTCGGGCGCGCGCCGGCCGGCCTCGCCATGCGCGCCGACGATGGCGTCGATCAGGCCGAACCCGACCGGCGCCGCTGCGAGCAGGGCTGCCGCGACGTCGCCCGGATGGCGCCGGCGGCGGTAGTGCAGGTCCTTGTCCACCAGCGGCAGCACGCCGATCAGCGTGTCGAGGCAGAGCGAGCAGCCCAGCGCCTCATCGGTGCGGCACGTGCCGAACACGATGCGCAGATCGGCATCCCGCCACAGCCGCGACAGGCCGCAGCCGTGCAGCGCGCTCGCCGCCGGGAACGCCGCATCGTCGATCTCATCGGCGAGGTCGACGATGTCGTAGCCGCGGCCCTTGGGCGTCGCGAACCGGTAGCCCAGCAGGTCGCTGAGCGAGAGCAGGTCGCGGTTGCCGGCCCACAGTGCGCTGCTGTCCGCGGCGCCCACCACGACGGCATCGGTGAAGCCTGCGTCGTGCAGCAGGTCGAGCAGCGCCTCGACCAGCGCCGGGTCGGTGATGGCGGGCGAGCCTGCCGCGAAGCCCCCCAGTTCGGGCTTGATGACGATGCGCAGCCGGTGCCGCGAGCGGCCGTGGCGGAGCCGCTCCAGCAGCGGCCAGAAGCCTGCCCGTTGCAATGCCGCCGCGAGCCTGCCGGCGGGCGGCACTCCATCGTCATCCACGATGGCGACGGCATCCAGGATGGCCTCGGCATCGCCGGGCCTCGCGGCCGGTGTGCCGGTTGCCGCCGCCGCTCGCGTCCTTGCACCTGCGCGTGGGCCTGCGGTCGATCGAGCCATGCCAATCCCCCGCTTGCGTCCGGCCGAAATTCCCGGTTCTGATCAGGGCCATTGCACACGGGAGGGGCGTTGGGCAAGCCGCGCATCCTGATCGCCGGCGCCGGCATCGGCGGTATCGTCGCCGCGCTGGCATTGCTGCAGCGCGGCTTCGAGGTCGCGCTGTACGAGCAGGCCACCGAGCTTCGCGAACTCGGCGCCGGCGTGCAGATCTCGCCCAACGGCGCGCGCGTGCTGCGCGAACTCGGCCTGCTGCCGGCGATGCAGGCGATCGCCGCGGTGCCGGTCGCCAAGGAGGTCCGGCTGTTCGACACCGGCCAGGCCTGGCGCGTGCAGGATCTCGGCGCCGATGCCGAGGACCGCTTCGGAGCACCCTACTGGCTGGTGCATCGCGGCGACTTCCACGCGGTGCTGGTGCAGGCGCTGGCCGAGCGCGCGCCCGGCGCCATCAGCATCGATGCACGCTGCACCGACTTCACGCAGGATGCCGGCGGCGTGACGCTGCTGCTGGAGGACGGCGAGATGGTGCGGGGCGCCGCGCTGATCGGCGCCGACGGCGTGCACTCGCGCATCCGCGAGGCGCTGTTCGGCACCGCGCGCGCGACCTTCACCGGCTTCATGGCGTGGCGCGGGGTGGTGCCGATGGAGCGGCTGCCGGAACGGCTGCGCCAGCGCTACGGCATGACCTGGATCGGGCCGCACGGCCATGTGGTGACCTATCCGCTGCGGCGCGGCGAATTGCTGAACTTCGTCGCCGCCATCGAGCGCGACGACTGGCTGATCGAAAGCTGGTCGGAGCCGGGCACGGTGGCGGAATGCCGCCGCGACCTCGCGGCCTGGCATCCGGACGTGCTGGCCATCGTCGATGCGATCGACGTGCCGTACAAATGGGCGATGCTCGGGCGTGAGCCGCTGGCGCAATGGTCGGTCGGCCGCGTGAGCCTGCTGGGCGATGCGTGCCATCCGACGCTGCCGTTCCTGGCGCAGGGCGCCAACATGGCGATCGAGGACGGCATGGTGCTGGCGCGCTGCCTGGACGCGCAACTCGTGGCTGCGCACGACGCCGAGGCGAAAGACATGCAAGGGGCGCTGCGGCGCTACGAGGCGGCCCGGCTCGAACGCACGTCGCGCATCGTGCGCGCCTCGCTGGAGAACGTGTCGCGCTACCACAACCCGGGCCTCGCCGACCCCGCACAGGCGCAGGCGCTGATGGCACGGGAATTCGCGCCGCGGGCGATGGGCGCGCGCTACGACTGGCTGTATGACTACGACGCAACGACGATACCGGTCTGAGGGGACGCATCCATGAAGTTCGGCGTGTTCTATGAACATCAGTTGCCGCGTCCGTGGACCGCCACCAGCGAGCACGACCTGCTGGCCCAGTCGCTCGACCAGTTCGCGTTCGCCGACCAGCTTGGCTACGACTACGCCTGGGTGGTGGAGCATCACTTCCTGGAAGAATACTCCCACTCATCGGCGCCCGAGGTGTTCCTGGGCGCGGCGAGCCAGCGCACCAGGAATATCCGCCTCGGGCATGGCGTGATCCAGCTCACCACCAACCAGCCGCAGCGCGTGGCCGAGAAGATCGCGACGCTCGACCTGCTGTCCGGCGGGCGCGTCGAACTCGGCATGGGCGAGGCCGCGGGACCGGCGGAGCTGCACCCGTTCGGCGTGCGCGTGCGCGACAAGCGCGACCGGTGGGAGGAGGCGGTGCGCGCCATCATCCCGATGTTCACCCGCGACAACTGGGAATTCCACGGCCAGTACTACGACTTCCCCGCGCGCAACGTGATCCCGAAGCCGTTGCAGAAGCCGCACCCGCCGCTGTGGGTCGCCTGCTCCAACATCCGCACGATCGGCGATGCGGGCGCCTGGGGCATGGGCGCGCTGGGCTTCAGCTTCGTGTCGCCCGACGCGGCGCGCGCCTGGGTGCATCGCTACTACAACAACTTCCTGCATCGCCCGAACCGGCTGGCCGAGTACGCGACCAATCCGAACATCGCCATCGTCAACGGCTTCATGTGCGCGCCAACCGACGAAGAGGCGATCGAGGCGGCATCCGGCTGGACGTTCTTCATCTTCGCGCTGGGCTATTACGGGCGCCACGGCATCGATGCGCCCGGCACCGGCAATTTGTGGCGCGAGTACCAGGCCTGGCGGCAGACCGACAAGGCGAAGGCCGCGCTGCGCAACGGGCTGATCGGCTCGCCCGACACCATCCGCAAGCGGCTTCGCCAGTTCGCCGACGCGCATGTCGACCAGGTGATCCTGCTGAATCAGGCCGGGCGCACCAGCCACCAGGCGATCTGCGACAGCCTGGAGCTGTTCGCCCGCGAGGTGATGCCGGAGTTCCACGCCCGCCAGCCGGCGCAGGATGCCTGGAAGGCCGATGTACTGGCCGGCCGCGTCGTGCTGGAGGAGCTGGAGACCGAGGGCTACGACCTCTACGCCCATCAGAACGAGGACATCGTCCGGCTGACCCCCGAACAGCTCAAGCAGCGCATGGCGGAGAAGGAACGCGCGGCCCAAGGGGCATGAGCTGGCATGAGTCGGGCGTGACCGCGGTGCTGGCGCCGGCGCGCCGGCTGCTTCCCTTACGCCTGCGCGCCGCGCTCCCTGTGGTGCTGTGCGTGCTGTTGGCCGCGGCCTGGCTCGCGGCCGGCGTCGCGCGCGCGGCCGACCTGCCGGATCCCTGGGTCTCGCTCGCCAGCGACGGCAGCCTCGACGTGCGCGCGATCGTGGCGCCCGGCATGGCCTGTCCCGAGGTGCTGGCCGACGGCGGCAGGCTGCCCGCCACCCCGCGCGGCGCGCCGGACGAGAGCTTCCCGGTGGTGGTCTGCATCGCCCGCGCGCCCGCGGCCACCCGCCGCATCACGGTCGATGCGCTGCCGGTTCCCGTCCTGCCCACCGACGTGAAGCGGATCGTGGTGCTCGGCGACACCGGCTGCCGGCTGAAGGACCAGTTGACCCAGGCGTGCAACAGCCCGACGCAATGGCCGTTCGGCGTAATCGCGCGCCTGGCCGCCGCCCGCCGGCCCGACCTCGTGATCCATGTCGGCGACTACCATTACCGCGAGACGCCCTGCCCCGCCGACCGGCCCGGCTGCGCCGGCAGCCCGTACGGCGACACTTGGGCGGTCTGGCGCAAGGATTTCTTCGACCCCGCCGCTCCGCTGCTCGCCGCTGCGCCCTGGGTGCTGGTGCGCGGCAACCACGAATTGTGCAGCCGCGGCGGCCAGGGCTGGTTCCGCCTGCTGGAGCCGCATGTCGAGGCCGCCGCCTGCACCGCGACGACACCGCCCTATGCGCTGCGCATCGGCTCGCTCAGCCTGCTGATGTTCGACGGCGCCGATGCCGATGACCGCACCGCCGATCCGGCCAAGGTGGCGTTCTACCGCGGACAGCTCGAGACGCTGCTGGCCGGCGCGCCGCCGCATTCCTGGCTGCTGACCCACCGCCCGGTCTGGGCGCTCGCCCAGGGCAGCGGCGCCAGGCCGGGCGACACGCTGAACGCCACCGAGCAGGCGGCGATCCGCGGCCTGATCCCGGCCGCGCTGGACCTCGTGCTGTCCGGCCACGTGCACGACTTCACCAGCTACGATTTCGGCCCGCAGCGGCCGGCGCAACTCGTCGTGGGCGGGGGCGGCGACAGCAAGGACGCGACCATCCAGCCGCCGGGCGCCGATGTCGTCGTCGACGGCATGAAGATCCGCCGCGCCCTGGCCATCCCGGAATACGGCTACCTGCTGCTGCAGCGCGTGACCCCGGGGCCCGGCTGGGCGGGCACGGTGTATTCCTGGACCGACCAGGTGCTGGCCCGCTGCCGGCTGCACGGGCGGGAGATCGCCTGCCGGCCCGTGTCGCGCTGATGGCCGATCCGACGCGCGAAGCCGCCTTCGACCTGCTGGCGGCGGTAATGGACCTGCATCGCCCGCTCGACGCGGCGCTGGACGCGCTGCCCGCGCTGGCGCCACGCGACCGCGCCGCGGCCCACCGGCTCGCCGCCACCGTCCTGCGCCGCGCCGGCACGCTCGACGCCGTGCTCGAGCCGTTCCTGCGCAAGCCGCCGCCCGAGCCGGTGCGGCAGGTGCTCCGGCTCGGCGCGGCCGGGCTGCTGCTGCTGGAGACGCCGCGCCACGCCGCGGTCGCGACCGCCGTCGCGCTCGCCCGGTCGCGCGGGCTCGCCGCCTTCACCGGCCTGGTCAACGCGGTGCTGCGGCGCGTGGCGGAGGCCGGGCCGGCGGCTCTGGCCGCGCTCGATTCGCCGCGGCTCGATACGCCGCCCTGGCTGTGGGCGTCGTGGGGCGACGATGCGCGGGAGATCGCGCTCGCCCACCAGGTCGAGGCGCCGCTCGACCTGACCCTGAAGCCGGGACAGTCGCCGCCCGCCGGGGCGGCGGTGCTGCCGACCGGCTCGGTCCGCTTCCCGCCAGGAACCCGGGTGGCCGACATCCCCGGCTTCGAGCAGGGCCTTCTCTGGGTGCAGGACGCCGCGGCGGCCCTGCCGGCCCGCCTGGTGGCGGCACGGCCGGGCGAGCGCGTGGCCGATCTGTGCGCCGCGCCGGGCGGCAAGACCGCCCAGCTTGCCGCCACCGGCGCGTCGGTCGTCGCGGTGGAGCGCGATGCGGCGCGCCTGGACCGGCTCCGCGGCAACCTGCGGCGCTGGGGGCTGGCGGCCGACCTGGTCCAGCAGGACGCGACCGTGTGGTCGCCGGCGGAGCGGTTCGACGCGGTGCTGCTGGATGCGCCGTGCAGCGCCACCGGCACGATCCGCCGCCACCCCGACGTGCCCTACGTCAAGCGGCCGCAGGACGTCCGGTCGCTGGCGGACGCCCAGGACCGCCTGCTGGACGCCGCATCGGCGATGCTCCGGCCCGGCGGGCGGCTGGTCTATTCGGTTTGCTCCCTGCAACCCGAGGAGGCGATGCCCCGCGTCACGGCGGCGATGGCGCGGCACGGCCTGCGCCACGACAAATTCAGCCCGGCGGAGCTGTCCGACCTGCCCGAGGCGCTCACGCCCGACGGATTCCTGCGCACATTGCCGTCAATGTGGGCGGCACAGGGCGGCATGGACGGGTTTTTCGCCGCCCGCCTGGTCAAGCCCTGACACACTCCCGGCAGGCCCGGCTTGTGTTATGGCAAGCCGGGCGTCTACACCGGGCCCATGAGTGCGTCGCGACCCGGCCGAATCACTGTCGCACCAAGCCTGCTCGCAGCGGATTTTTCGCGGCTGCGGGATGAAACCGCGGCGATCGAGGCGGCCGGCGCCGACTGGCTGCATCTCGACGTGATGGACGGCCATTTCGTGCCGAACATCAGCTTCGGGCCGCCGATCCTCAAGAGCCTGCGGCCGCACACGAAACTGCCGTTCGACGTGCACCTGATGATCGCCCCGGTCGATCCCTACGTCGAGGCGTTCGCCGCGGCGGGCGCCGACCATCTGCTGGTGCATCCGGAGGCCGGCCCGCATCTGCACCGCACGCTGCAGCTCATCCGGTCCCACGGCAAGCGCGCCGGCGTGGTGCTCAATCCCAGCACCGCGCCCGAAAGCGTTGCGTGGGTCCTCGATCTCGTCGACATCATCCTGGTGATGACAGTCAATCCCGGATTCGGCGGCCAGGCATTCCTTGGTTCGCAACTGCCGAAGATCGCGGCGCTGCGGCGGATGATCGATGCCTCGGGCCGGCCGATCGCCCTGTCGGTGGACGGCGGCGTGAGCGCCGAGACGGCGCCGCTCGTGCTGCGCGCCGGCGCCGATACGCTGGTCGCCGGCACCGCGGTGTTCGGCGCGCCCGATTATGCCGCCGCCATCTCGGCGCTACGCGCGGGCGCACCGGCCGGATGAGCGCCTCGCATCCGCGGCGCTGGTTGCGGGATGCGCGGCGGGTCATCGCGCGCCTGCCCAGCCTGCGCATCAGCCGTGTGCCGGACGCCCCTGCGCTGCCGGTGCGCGACCCCTGGCCGGGCGATCCCGGCCGAGGCGCGCGGCTGCTGCGCGGTGAGCTTGGCGTGGGCGGCGGCGCGCGCACCCTGCGTCCGGACGGCTGGAATGGCGGCTCGGGCTCGACGCTGCTCGACGCCACGGCGCACGGCTTCACCTGGCTGCGCGACCTGCGCGCGCTCGGCACCGATGCCGCCCGGCTGCGCGCCCGCGCGCTGGTCGCCGAGTGGATCGCCTCGCCGCCCGGCGACGCCGTGGTCTACCGGCCCGACGTCACGGGCGCACGGATCGCCGCCTGGCTCGGGCATTACGATTTCTTTGCCGCCACCGCCGATGACGCATTCCGCCAGAAGCTGATGGCACGGCTGGTGTCGGATGCGCGCAGCCTGTCCGCCGCGCTGCCGGCCGAAGAACTCGACGCCCGTGCGCTCACCGCCCTGAAAGGGCTGATCGCCGCGGCCGTCGCCCTGCCCGAGCATGCCGGCTTCCTGACCCGCGCCCTGCGCTTCCTGCCGCAGGAGATCGTGCGCCAGATCCTGCCGGACGGCTGCCACGCCGAGCGCAGCCCGACCGCGCAGCTTGCCGCGTTGCAGGACCTCACCGAGATCCGCGCCCTGCTGCAGGCGGCGCAGACCCAGCCGCCGCCCGCGCTGACCGGCGCGATCGAGCGCATGGCGCCGGCGCTGCGCGTGATGCGCCACGGCGACGGCGGCCTCGCGCTGTTCAACGGCAGCAAGGAGGAGAGCAGCAGCCTGATCGACATGGCGCTGACCCAGGCGGGCCGCGGCGGCCGCGGGCCATCGGCGCTGTCGGATGGCGGGTTCCAGCGGCTGCAGGCCGGCCGCAGCGTGCTGATCGTCGATTGCGGCGCGCCGCCGCCGATGGGCGTCGACCGCTATGCCCATGCCGGCACGCTGTCGATGGAGCTTTCCATTGGCCGCGACCGCATGATCGTCAATTGCGGCGCATTCCCCGCCGGCACGGTGGAATGGCGCGACGCGGCGCGCACCACCGCCGCCCATTCCACGCTGGTGATCGCCGACGTCAGTTCCTCGGAACTCACCCCGAAAGGTCTCGGCCGGCGGCCCACGGTGGTGGAGGCGCAGCGCCAGGAGGCGAACGGCGCGCATTGGCTGGAGGCCAGCCACGACGGCTGGAAGAAGCTGTTCGGCGCGGTGCACCGCCGCCGGCTCTACATGGCCGAGAGCGGCGAGGACGTGCGCGGCGAGGACGTGGTGGAGGCGGCGACGCCGCAGCCGTTCACGCTGCGCTTCCACCTGCATCCGGACGTGAACGCGAGCCTGCAGCAGGATGGCGAGGCGGTGCTGCTGCGCCTGCGCACCGGCGGCGGCTGGCGGCTGCGTGCGGACGGCGCGCGCATGAGCCTGGAGGAGAGCATCTATCTCGGCGGCCATGAGCCGCGCCGCAGCGAGCAGGTGGTGCTGACCGGCTTCGCCGACGGCCCGCAGCAGGTGAAATGGGCGATCAGCAAGGTCGGCTAGCCTCGTCCCCAAGCCCAATGAAACGCGAAGCGGCATACACCGTCGCGTTCCTCCCCTCCCCCGCGTCATCCCGCGCACGCGCATGACAAGGGGCAATGGCGCGCCGATGCGCCGCACGTGAAGGTCATCGAGGTCACCAACGTCGACTTCTCCCTGCGGCAGTTCCTGCTGCCGCTGATGCGGGCGATACGCGCGCGCGGCCATGAGGTGATCGGCGTCTGCGCCGATGGCCCGTTCCTCGACCTGCCGCGCACCGAAGGCTTCCGCATCGAGGCCCTGCCGCTGGAGCGCACCGCCTCGCCGCTGGCCCATTGGCGGGCGTTCCGCGCCATGGTGCGGCTGTTCCGCGCCGAGCGGCCCGACCTCGTGCATGCGCACATGCCGATCAGCGGCTTCCTGGCGCGCATGGCCGCGTGGTGGGTCGGCGTGCCGCGGATCGCCTATACCTGCCACGGCTACTGGTTCAATTTCCCCGGCTCCTGGCCACGCGCGGCCGTGGGTTTCGCCATGGAATGGCTCGCCGGGCGCGTCACCGGGACCTATTTCACCGTCAGCGACGCCGAGGCCCGCGATGCGCGGCGTCTCGGCATCCATCGCGGCGCGATCGGCATCGCCAACGGCCGCGATCCGGCGCGCTTCAGGCCCGATCCGGCAGCGCGGCGGCGGATGCGCGAGGCGCTCGGCGTGCCGCAGGAGCGCGTGGTGGTGCTCGCGGTGTCGCGGCTGGTCTGGCACAAGGGCTACCCTGAACTGGCCGCGGCGCTGCCCTTGGTGCCGGGCGCGGAACTCTGGGTGGTGGGCGAGCGGCTCACCTCGGACCGCGGACCCGACATGGCCGCGCTGCTGCGCGATGCCGGGCTCGGCGAGCGGCTTCGCCTGCTGGGCTACCGGGAGGATGTGGCGGACCTGATGGCGGCGGCGGACATCTTCGTGCTGCCCAGCCGCTTCGAGGGCCTGCCGATGTCGGTGATCGAGGCCATGCTGAGCGGCCTGCCGGTGGTTGCCACCGCGGTGCGCGGCCCGGCCGAGCAGGTGGTGCCGGAAGAGACCGGCCTGCTGGTGCCGGCGGGCGATGCGGCGGCGCTGGCGCGGGCGCTGGCACGGCTGGCGGCCGATCCGGCGCTGCGCGCACGCATGGGCGCGGCCGGGCGGCGGCGCGCGGAGGAGCGCTACGATGAGGCCAAGGTGCTGGCACGCACGCTGGACCTGCTGAAACTCTAGGTCTATCCCGCCGCCATGATCGACATCGTTCCCATCCGCCGCGCGCTGATCTCGGTATCCGACAAGGCCGGCCTGGTGCCGTTCGCCCAGGCACTGGCGGCGCTCGGCGTGGAAATCCTGTCCACCGGCGGGTCGGCGCGTGCGCTGCGCGATGCGGGCGTGGCGGTGAAGGAGGTGTCCGAGCACTCGGGCTTCCCCGAAATCCTCGACGGCCGGGTGAAGACGCTGGTGCCGCAGATCCATGGCGGCATCCTCGGCCGCCGCGACCTGGCCGAGCACGTGGCGCAGATGGCGGCGCACGGGATCGCGCCGATCGACCTTGTGGCGGTGAACCTCTACCCGTTCGAGGCCACCGTGGCGCAGGGCGCGGCGGACGATGAGTGCGTGGAGAATATCGACATCGGCGGCCCGGCGCTGATCCGTGCGGCGGCAAAGAACCACGATTTCGTCGCCGTGCTGACCGAACCCGACCAGTATGCCGCGGTGCTGGACGAGATCGCGCGGCTCGATGGCACCAGCCTGGCGCTGCGCCGCCGCCTGGCCGGCGAGGCGTATGCCCGCACCGCCGCCTATGACTCGGCGATCGCGGCCTGGTTCGCCGAGCGGCGCGGCGAGGCGTTTCCCCATCGCCTGGCGGTGGCCGGCACGCGGCGCCAGACGCTGCGCTACGGCGAGAATCCGCACCAGGCGGCCGCCTTTTACGTCACCGGCGACCGCCGCGGCGTCGCGACGGCGGTGCAGGTGCAGGGCAAGGAACTGTCCTACAACAACCTGAACGACACCGACGCCGCGTTCGAATGCGTGGCCGAGTTCGATGCGCCGACCGTCGCCATCATCAAGCATGCCAATCCGTGCGGCGTGGCGAGTGCCGCCACGCTGGCCGATGCCTGGGAACGCGCATTGCGCTGCGATCCGGTCTCCGCGTTCGGTGGCATCGTCGCGGTGAACCGCGTGCTGGACGGCGCCACGGCCGAGAAGATCGCGGCGATCCTCACCGAGGTCATCGTCGCACCGGACGCCGACGACGCGGCCCGGGCCATCCTGGCGCGGAAGAAGAACCTGCGGCTGCTGCTGACCGGCGGCATGCCCGATCCGGCGGCGGGCGGGTTGACGCTGCGCAGCGTGGCCGGCGGCTTCCTGGCGCAGACCCGCGACAACGGCCGCGTGACGGCACAGGACCTGCGCGTGGTGACGCAGCGCGCGCCGACCGAGGCGGAACTGCGCGACCTGCTGTTCGCCTTCCGCGTCTGCAAGCACGTGAAGTCGAACGCCATCGTCTATGCCAAGGACGCCGCAACCGTGGGGATCGGCGCCGGCCAGATGAGCCGGGTGGACAGCGCGCGCATGGGCGCCTGGAAGAGCGAGGCGGCGGCCAAGGCGGCTGGCCTCGACGTGCCGCTGGCCGATGGCAGCGTGGTGGCGTCGGATGCCTTCTTCCCGTTCGCCGACGGGCTGGAATCGGCCGTCGCCGCCGGCGCCACGGCGGTGATCCAGCCGGGTGGCTCGCTGCGCGACAAGGAGGTGATCGCCGCCGCCGATGCCGCCGGCGTGGCGATGGTGTTCACCGGGATGCGCCACTTCCGCCACTGATCTCGGCGCTCGGCGATCGGCATTCGGCGGTCGGCGCTACACCGCGTCCCCCGCCGCGTGCCCGCTCGCGGTGGCGAACAGCATCTCCTGCGGTGCGCGCGCGTCGCCGACCGGAATGACCGGAATGCCGGCGGCCACCAGCGCCGCGGCCATCGCGTCGTCCGGCGCGCGCGGCGTGGCGTAGGTCAGCAGCGCCACATCCTCGATCGTGCGGACATCGCCGTTGTAGACGTTCACGAGGTCGAGGCGGCCATCGGCACAGCCATCGCTCCAGCGCGGTTCGGCGAGCGTGACGACCTCGATGCGCCGCTCCGCCATCCGGCGCAGGATGACCTGCCGCGTCACCATCTGCACATCCGAGGCGATGGTGTCGCGCGGCGTCACGATCACCACATGCCCGAACCGCGCACGCAGCGCCTCGGCAGCCGCGTAGGTACCCTCGGTATGATCGGCATCGAACAGCACCGCCGTGCCGGGCTGCGGCGCATCGTGCCGCAGCACCTCGGTCATCGCCGTGCGCAGGTCGGGCACCCAGCCCTCGGCTTGGATCGCGGCGGGCAGCCAGTCGGGCGGGATCATCGTCGATCCGGTGGCGAGGATCACCGCATCCGGCCGCAGCGCGATCACCTCATCGGCCGTCACGCGGCGGCCCAGCACCACACGTGCACCGGCACGCCGCGCCGCCACGGTCTGGTAGTCGTAGATCGAAGAGACCGTCTCGCCGCCTGGCAGTTTCTCGCGCAGCCAGGCCTTGCCGCCGATCGCATCCGAGGCACCGAACACCGTCACGTCGTGCCCGCGCGCCGCGGCGACCCAGGCCGCCTCCATACCCGCGATGCCGGCGCCCACCACCACCACGCGCTTCCGCGCTGCCGCAGGCAGCGGGCGGAAATCCACCTCATCCGGCCGGCTCACGCGCGGATTGTTCACGCAGGCGATCGGCACGTGCATCATCACGATCGCGCCCCAGCAGGTGTTGCAGGACAGGCAGTAGCGGATGTCCCAGGTCCGCCCCTGCATCGCCTTGCGCGGCCAGGCGGGATCGGCGACCAACGGCCGCCCGAGCGCCACCAAAGACGCCTCGCCGCGCGCCAGGATGCCATCGGCTTCGGCCGGATCGGTGATGCGGCCGAGCGCCATCAGCGGCACGCCGTTCAGCCGGTGCCGCAGTTCCCTGATGTAGTGCATATACGGCATCGCCGGGCCGAACCGGTCGGGCGTATGCATCTCCAGCGAGCGCGCATGCGCACCTCCGGCGAAGCACACATAATCGACAGTGCGAGCCTGCGTCAGCAAATCTCCAATGATGCCGGCCTCGGCTGGACCGACGCCGCCGGCAATGCCGTCATCGCCCGGCAACTTCAATCCGATGATGAAGTCCCGGCCGCACGCCTCGCGCAATGCCGCGACCAGGTCGGCGACGATCCGCGTGCGCCGCTGCCAGTCGCCGCCGTACTCGTCGTCGCGGCGGTTCGACCACGGCGAGAGGAACTGGTGGAACATGTGCCCATGGCCGCTGGAGATCTCCACGCCGGAGAAGCCGCACGCCCGCAGGTGTTCCGCCGATTCGGCAATCTCGCTGATCAGGCCGCGGATCTCCGCAACCGTCAGCGCGCGCGGCACGGTCCACGACAGATCGTCGGGCAGCGCCGATGCGCCGATCGCCTCCGGATTGCGCCCGGGGAAGTGGCGTCCGCGCCCGGCATCCTGGATCTGCCCGAGCAGCCGGCAGTCCTGCCCCTCCACCGCATCGACCAGCCGACGCAGCCCATCCGCATCGTCACGCCGCCACACCTGCACGCGCGGCAGTCCAGCCTGGTGCCGCATCGTCGCCAGCGGTTCGGTCACCGTCATCGCCGCACCGCCGGCCGCACGGTTGGCATGGTATTGAATGAAACGATCGGTGATGCGGCCCTGCGGCGTGGCGACCAGGCTCATCGATGCGTGCGTGACACGGTTGCGCAACCGCTTTCCCGCGAGCGCGAAGGGCGTGAACAGCGCGGCGAAGTCGGTGGTCGACATGTTCATCGCAGCGTCATCCCGGCCCATTGTCCTGCCCATTGTCATCTTGCGGCGATCGTGCGCTAAGCTGCCGGCCATCGACAAGCGAGGGGATGGAAATGCCGCAACCGGCCGATGCCAAAGGCGAGTACCGGGGCCTGTACTACCGCAACGACGCCGACCTGGCGGCCTGGCTGGCGAAGCGGCCGCCGGAGACCGCGCTGGAACCCGAACTGCCGATCATCGATCCGCACCACCATTTCTGGGATGTGCCGAACCGCGGCCGCTACTTCCTGCCGGAGTTGCTCGCCGACATCGGCGGCGGCCACAACATCGTTTCCACCGTCTTCCTCGAGTGCCAGGCGATGTACCGCAAGGGCGGGCCGCGCGAGATGGCACCGGTCGGCGAGGTGGAGTTCGTCAACGGCATCGCGGCGATGAGCGCCTCGGGCACCTACGGCCCGTGCCGGGTTGCCGAGGGCATTGTGGGCCATGCGGACGTGATGCTGGGTGCGAGGGTGCGCGACGTGCTGGAGGCACAGATCGCCGCCGGCGGCGGACGCTTCCGCGGCATCCGCTACGGCGTTGCCTATGACGCCGATCCCGCGGTCGGCAGGTTCGCCTCGCGCCAGGTGCCCGAACATCTCGTGCTGGACGGCACCTTCCGCGAAGGCTTCGCGCAACTCGGCAAGCTGGGGCTCAGCTTCGAGTCCTGGCAGTATCATCCGCAACTACTCGACGCGGCCGATCTCGCGCACGCCTTTCCGGAGACCACGATCATCCTGAACCATGTCGGCGGCGTGCTGGGCGTGGGTCCCTATGCCGGCCATCGCCAGGAAATCCTGGGGCAATGGAAGAAGAGCATCGGTGAACTCGCGAAATGCCCGAACGTCAACGTGAAACTCGGCGGCGTCGGCATGACCTCGTTCGGCTTCGACTTCCAGGAACGCGACCTGCCGCCTTCGTCCGAGGACCTGGCCGCGGCGTGGCGCCAGTATATCGAGCCGTGCATCGAGGCATTTGGCCCGACGCGCTGCATGTTCGAGAGCAACTTCCCGCCCGACAAGCAGTCCGGCGGCTACACCGAGTTGTGGAACGCGTTCAAGCTGATCACCGCCGGCGCGTCGGCCGATGAGAAGCGTGCGCTGTACAGCGGCACGGCGGCGCGGGTCTACCGCATCACCGTACCCTGAACATCGTGCCCTGATCACGCCTGCGCCCGCGCATCCTCGAGGATCATGGCGGCGGCCTTCTCGCCGATCATGATCGAGGGTGCGTTGGTGTTGCCGGCCGGCACGGTGGGCATGATCGCCGCGTCCGCCACGCGCAGCCCGCCGATGCCGTGCACGCGCAGCCTGGGATCGACCACCGTGTCGCCCTCCGGCCCCATGCGGCACGTGCCGACCGGATGCAGGTTGGAATTGGCATTTTGCCTGATGTTGTCTTCGAACTCGGCGTCGCTGCTGACCGCGGGTCCGGGCAGCAATTCCTCCGCGACATAGGGGGCCAGCGCCGGTTGCGCGATGATGCGGCGCGCCAGCCGCATCCCGGCGGTCAGCGCATCGAGGTCGGAGCGCGTCTGGAGGAAGTTGAAGCGGATCGCCGGTGGCGCGAGCGGATCGGCGCTCCTGATCTGCACGCTGCCGCGGCTGTCGGGCTTCAGGTGCACCGCGCTCAGGCTGAAGCCGGGGAATGGATGCGCGACCGCGCCGCGTGCGTCGCGCGAGGCGTAGCTCCAGGGCGTGAAGTTGAACTGGATGTCCGGCCGTTCCAGCCGCGGGTCGCTGCGCGCGAATGCGCCGGCGATGACGCCGTTGGATGCCAGCGGGCCGGCGCGGAACAGCGCATACTGCGCCATCGCGGCGACCTTCCGCGGCATGCTGTTGGCGAACTCGTTCATGGTGATCGGCCGGGTGCAGCGGAACGCCAGGCGCACGTAGAAATGGTCCTGCAGGTGGCGGCCGACCGCGGGCAGGTCGTGCACCACGTCGATGCCCCTCTCCCGCAGCAGATCCGCCGGCCCGATGCCCGAGAGTTGCAGCAGTTGTGGCGAGTTGAACACACCGCCGCTGACGATGACCTCGCCGCGCGCATGGGCGGTGTGGGTGGCGCCGGCGCTGAGGTAGCGGACGCCGGTGGCGCGGCCGTTCTCGACCAGGATGCGCGTCGCGTGCGCGTTCGGCCGCACGACGAGGTTGCGCCGGTTGCGCGCCGGCCGCAGATAGGCGGTGGCGGTGCTCCAGCGGCGGCGCCTGCCGGTGGTGCTCTGGAAATAGCCCGCACCTTCCTGCCGGCCGTCGTTGAAGTCCTCGATCGCCGGCAGTCCGGCCTGCACCGCGGCCTCGACCAGGCGGTCCGCGAGTTCGAAGCGGCGCGGCTGGTTGGAGACGTGCAGCGGCCCGCCGATGCCGTGGAAGTCGTCGGCGCCGCGTTCCTGGTGTTCGGCCTTCTTGAAGTAGGGCAGCACGCTGTCCCAGTCCCAGCCGGTGCAGCCGCGCTGGCGCCACTCATCGTAGTCGGCGGCGTTGCCGCGCATATACACCATGCCGTTGATCGAACTGGTGCCGCCGAGCACCTTGCCGCGCGGCTGGTACAGTCGGCGGCCGCCAAGCTGCGCCTCCGGCTCGCTCTCGTACATCCAGTTGACGCGCGGATCGGCGTAGACCTGGGAGAAGCCCATCGGGATGTGGATCCAGGGATTGCGATCCTTGCCGCCGGCCTCCAGCAGCAGCACGCGGTAGCGGCCGCATTCGCTGAGCCGTGCCGCGACTGCGCAGCCGGCCGATCCTGCCCCGGTCACGATATAGTCGAAGGTTTCCGCATCCGTGGCCATGGTTTCCCCCGTTGCTTTGTTTGTCCCTGTGATACGCGCGAGTCGGGGGTCGTGCCAAATCCGGCAGCCCGCGGCGCGTAGGGGTCGTTATTGGCGCAGAACATGTCCCGGCCGGTGCGGCGCAGGTCGTCGAACGCCGCGAGGCACAGGCCGGCGGCCGCGGGGAAGGATTTGTGGCTGAAGCTGCCGAGGATGCGGGCATAATGGTCCCGCTCGAGCCCGTAGGCATCGGCGACCACGGCGTCCATCGCCGCGCGCAGGCGCCAGCGATCCTCCGGCGCGGCGACGGCCGGCCAGGACCGCGGCGGCGATGCCTCGTGCCAGGCGTTTCCCACCTGCTCCTGCCACAGCGGCGCGAAGCCCGCGTGGTTGCAGCACAGGCGGAGGCAGCCATGGGCGAGGAAGCTTGCGGCGGCGGCCGTCAGGTCCGGCGCCGGCAGGTCGACGAGTATATACAGACTGACATGCGCCGCCGCCCTCTGCCGCAGCAGCCAGTCGAACGGGAAGCTGTTCATCACCGCGACAAGCACCAGCGCATCGGCACTCGCCCGCTGCCCGGGCCGCCGCTCGACGCTGAGCGTGTGGCCGCAGACCACGCCCGGAGGCAGCATGGCGGCGATCGCCGTGCGTTCGTCGGTGGATCGCGCGACCTCGCGGCATGCGGCACGGAAATGCCGCGCCGCCTCCAGCGTCCGCGCCCGGTCCGCCAGATCGCCGATGCGGATCATGTGGCGTGGCGCGGCGTCCCAGCGATCGGTGAACTGGTGGATGGTCTTGCCCTCATGCACCGCGAATGCATCCGGCGCATCACCAACGGGCCTGAACCGTCCGGCATCGTCGGTCATGTGCATTTCGCGGCTGAGCACGATGCCGCGCGTCCCCATCCACTCGGCGAACCCGCGCCGCGTGCGGAACATCCTGCGTGCCAGCACAAGGTCCTCGGCAGAGCGCAGCTCCAGCAGTGTTTCACACGCGCCGCCCGACAGGCGGATGAAATCCCGATCGTAGGTCAGCAGCCGTTGCGACTCTTCGATCTGCTCGAACGCCGTCAGATAGAATGCGCATCGCAGCACCTGCGTCGGCCCCGGCCTGTGCGCCACCACCAGGGCAAACTTGCTGCTCGCGTGGATGTCGAAAATCCCCAGCCGGTTCTCGAAAGACAGGCACCACTCCATCCGAGTCTGCTCCAGATAGAGCCGCCGGATCGCCGTCGCCCCCTCGTTGGCGTGGAACGCCGATGGCACCACCATCCCCACCGCACCGGTCGACCCCAGGAGCCGCAGCATCCGCTCGGCGAATACCCGGTACAGGTCGAGCTTGCCGCCCATCGCCACGCCCTGCGTGCCGTGAAGCTGGTGGCGGTACAGCCGGGCCACCACACGATGCTGCCGCGCGAACCCTTCGACATACGCGCGCCAGGCGCAGCCGATCGAGGGCTCCGCCAGCAGCCGCCGCCGGACTGCCGGTGCCTTCGCATCGTCCAGGACGGACAGGTCGTAAGCCGCCAGGAACTCGGCTGCCTTCGGCTGCACCACGTCCCAGGGCGGATTGCCGAGCACCGCGTCGAAACCGCTGTTGCCGGCACGCAGGAACACCTCGGGGAAGGCCAGGTCCCAGGGCAGCGCGCGCTCGCCGGCCGCCAGCATCGCCGACTGCCGCCCGGTCAGCGCCACGGGCCACGCACCGCTCGCCGCCACCGACCGCGCCAGTGCCAGCCATTCATCATCCGCCTCGCGCGTACCCAGCATCACGGCGCCGGACCAGGCGCAGGCCAGCCACCGCAACGGCCGCAACCCGGCATCCAGCCGCGCCTTCGCCGCCTGCTTCGCGACCAGCGCCGCCGCATCCGCCCCCACGCTCGCCTGCAACGCGCGCACATCGCGCAGCGCCGCCGCCAGCGCCTCGCCCAGCCTGCGCGACACATCGGCCGCCAGCAGCGGATCGAGCGGCCCGCCGCCCACCGGCAAGTGTGCCAGTGCCTCGAACGACGCCCCGCTCAGCGAATCGCCCTGCACCAGGCGATGGTCCAGGAAGGTCAGCGGCAGGCCATCGGCGTAGGATTCCAGCCATAGCGACAGTTTCGCCAACTCGACCGCGAGCCGGTTGCTGTCGACGCCATACAGGCAATGCACCGCCACCAGCCGGCGGCAGATCGCCAGCGCGCGCGACTGCGACACGCCGCCCGCATGCGCCCGGCTCGGCAGATAGGCCAGCAGCAGGCCGTCCGGATCAGGCAGTTGCGCGATGCGCCCGCGCAGCATCGCCGCCCGCTCCGGTGCGTCCGCCGCCGCCGCCAGGTCGTCGCAGGCGCGGCACGCGGCATACAGCGCCTCGCCCAGGAAACGGCACGCCTCCACCAGGAAATGCCCGCTGCCGGTCGCCGGATCGAGTACCTTCAGCCCCAGGATCGCGCCCGGCTGCGGGTCGTCATCTGGGCTGAGCCGCGCCACCTGCGGGGCCAGCGCCGCCTGGACCAGGAAGCGGACGAAGGCGTGCGGCGTGTAATAGGACCCGGTCGCCTTCCGCCCGATGCCGGCGCGCAGGAAGAAGCGGCCGGCGGGAATATCCTCCACCCAGCGCACCTGCGTGCCCGGCCCCCGCGCCGGCCCCGGCCCGGCGTCGCGCCAGATTTGTGCCTCGCACACCGGCAGCACCACCTCCAGCCTGGCACGGCGCACACGGGCCATCGGCGCGACGGCGAGCCCCGGTTCGAGTTCCAGCAGCGCCTCGTAGACGCGGCCCAGTTCCTCGACATCGAGGCTGCCGTAATGCACGCGCTCGCGGGCGCGGCCCTTCGGCGTGCTCCACAGCAGCCGGTCCAGCAGCAGCGCCACACCGTGCTCGCCCCAGTGCAGCCGGTCCAGCAGCGGCGTCGCCTGGCCGCCGAACAGCGCCCCGCCCAGCGGCGCCAGCGACAATTCGCTGCACGACAGGCCGTCGCGGCACAGGCGGAACAGCAGGCGCAGCCCATCCTCCAGCATCCGGCCGGTGTCGTGGCCCTGGTCCAGCCGCCGCCGCACCAGGGGCCCGAGGGCGCGGTTGGGCGACAGCGCCCCGCGCCACAGCGGCGTGGCGGCGAAGCCGAAGGCCCGTGCCGGATCAGCCGCGCTCTCCAGCTTCAGGATGAACAGCAGGCGGTAGACCAGGATCAGCCCCTCCTGCCACAGCGCCTCCGCCGCCATCCCCTGCCCGCGCGCCGATGCGTTGGCCGGATGGTCGAGCACCGCCTGCAGGAACCCCTCGACCGCGGCGCGCGCCTGGCCGCGCAGCGCCTTGGTCACCCGCGTCTGCGCCAGCCGAGCGGCCTCCAGCAGCGCCGGCAGGGCCGCCATGCCGGCGGGTGCCGCCAGCGCCAGCACCAGGCGGAACGAGTCCGGTGCGAGGTCCCGCGCGCGCCATCCCGCCGCGCCGGCGAGCGGCACCTCGATGTAGCTGTCGGGCCGCGCCGGATCGCACAGCAGCAGGCGCAGCACCGCGCCGTCGGTCAGCAGCCCCAGCCGCTCGCCACGCGCCAGCAGCACGCGCTGGGCGCTGCGCATCGGGCTGAACCGATAGGCGCGGCCGGAGCGGTGCGGCGCGTCGAGGTCGGTGTCCACCGCGAAGGTCCAGGCGCGCAGGAACGCGCCGCCCGGCGCCGCCATCAGCCAGCCGCCGCTCTCCTCGCCCTCGCGCGTCGCCTCGTCCTCCTGGCGCACCGGCGGCGCGTAGCCGAGTTGCCGGGCGAGCGGTGCCACCACCAGGCTGGCGACCCGCTGCGGGCCCGCCGTGGCGCCCACCAGGCGCAGGTCGCGGCGCAGGACGGTCCAGCGGCGCTGCAACGTGGCGTCCGCCGCGTCCGGCAACACGCCGTTCTGGCGGAGGCAGGCGGCGAGGTCGTGGTGCACGAACGGCGCGGGCAGTGCGGGGCCGGCGAACCCGCAGTCGGACAGGTCGAGCGTCATTCCCCGACCAGCAGCAGCATGCCGACCAGCCGAACGCCGGGTGGCAGCAGCGCCGACATCGCAGCGGTCTCGGCGGCGCGCGCCTGGAACAGTTCCACCGCGGCCGCGGCGGCCCGGCGGTCCGCCACCGGGTTGCCGCCATCCGCCGAGAACGCCGCCAGGCGCTCCAGCGGAACCGGGAGCCAGCGCCAGTCCGGCAAGGTGGCGACCGCGCCGAACAGGTCGCCGGTGCGAGGCTCGTAGCGGCCACAGATGTCGTCTGCGCGGCGCTGCAGCCACACCAGCAGGTCGGCCTCCTGGCGCTCGCCGGCCGCCCGGCCGTTCGTGCCGACCCGGTCGGCTTCGCCTGCCATGAGCGCCGCGGCCAGTGCCTCCGCATCGGCCTGGCGCTGCGGCAGCCAGGCGGCGAACAGGTCGCGCCAGGCGGTGTCGCGTGCCGCTGCGGGTTCTGACACCGCGAGATCCAGCCAGGCCCCCGCCGGCAGTTCGGCCGGTGGTCCGTCGCGCGGGACGTGCACGGCGATGAGCCGGCGGCGCACGATGCGCTGTGCCGTGCCGCACTCGCCGATGAAGGTGAGCACGGCCGCTGGTCCCGTGTCAGGGGTGGCCGCGCGCCGGCCGCGGGATGAGGGATTCGTCCGTGCCACGGCGACGCGCACGTCGGACCCGGCCGGATGGGCCGCCAGCACCCGCGCGATGGCACGGCGCACGACGGGATGCGCCCGCCCCAGGAAGGCCAGCGCATGGCCCGCCGCATCGCGCAGCCGCTCGCGGTCGCGCGTGAGGCGCAACACGCCACGGTCGCGGTCGACGCCCGGCAGATCGTCCAGCCCGGCGAGCCAGTCCGCCGGCAGCGGGAGCACGTCCCGATCGACCGTCGCCTCGCCGGTCTCCGCCGCAAGCGCCACCGCGACGAAATCGGCCAGGTCGATGCCCTCGCCCGCAGGCCGCACCGCCACCGGAGCATCGCCGGTCGGCGCCAGCCAGCCATGGCGGACCGCGGAACGATCGAACCCGTCGAACGCGCGGTCGATCTCGCGCAGCAGGTCGCGATACGCTTCGGCCTGCGAGTCCTCCGCCACCCGGTCGAGACCGCGGATCGCCGATGGCTCGTCATCGAACAGCGTCGCCTGGCGCTCGGCGAACCCGGCGACCAGGCCCGCACTCCACGCCTCCTGATCCGCCGTCACCGCCAGCGTGTCCGGCATGAACGTCAGGTGCTCGCGCGCCTTCTCGTATTTCGCGATCAGCCGCAGCAGCAGCCGTTCCTCGAACGTGCCGGCGAGATAGAGATAGCGGACCTGCGGCGCGTGCGTCTGGCCATAGCGGTCGATCCGGCCGTTGCGCTGCTCCAGCCGGTTCGGGTTGTACGGCAGATCGAGATGGACCAGATGCCAGCAGCGCCGTTGCAGGTTCAGCCCTTCGGCCAGCGAGTCGGTGCTGACCAGCACGATGCCGTCGCACTCGGCGAAGCGGTCCGCCACGCGCGAGCGCTCGGGCTCGCCATCCAGCCCGTTGATCGCCAGCACCTCGCCGTCCACGGCAGCGCGCAGCGCACGCACCGCCGCGGCCTGGCTGTCGGCATACTCGGTATAGATAATCACATTGGCGCCCGGCACCTCCGCGCGGATCGCGGCGATCTCGCGCAGCAACGCGTGCAGCTTGGGGTCCGCATCCTGCGCCGCCTCTCCCAGGCCGATCAGTGCATCGAGCGCGCCCGGCGTGGCGTCGGTGCGCGTGAGTGCCGCCAGCGCATGCGGCGCCTCGCATTGCAGGTCGGCCGCCATCCCATCGGCCTCAAGCTCCGCCACGTCGCTTTCCGCGGCCTCATCCAGCACGCCGAAGCGCAGCACGCGGCGGCGATAGGCGCGCAGGGTGCGCACGCGCTCGCGCCGCAACGCCTCGGTCTCCGGCCGCGCATAGCGTTCCGCAACGACACGCAAGGTGGCAACGCAGGCGGCGACGGTGGAGACCGAGCGCTTCAGCAGGCTGACGAAGGCCAGCGCATCGGCCCGCTCGGGCGCGCCGCGACGCAGCCGCGGGGCGACCAGCGCGGCGAGCGCCTCGTGGAAGCGGCGCACCGATGGCGATGCGATCGCGATCCGCACCGGCAGCACGCGGCGCTCGCGGAACAGCGGTGCGCCGGTCGTTGGATCGCGGATGTGCGACTTCAGGCGGCGGACGACATGGCGGCGATACGCGGTGCCGATGACCGCGCCATGCCCATCCACCAGGCTCGGGTCGAGCAGTTCAATCAATGAGGCGAAATGCGCGTCGTGGCCGTCATGCGGCGTGGCGGTCAGCAGCAGCAGGCCGTCGCTCTGCCGTGCCACCATCTCCGCCAGGCGGCGGCGCTGCGTCGCCTCCGCATCGATGCCGGCCACGCCGATGCAGTGATGCGCCTCATCGATGATCGCGAGGTCCCAGGCCGAACGTTCCAGTTCCTGCAGCACGCGTTCCTGCTTGGCGAAGTCCATCGAGGTGACGCACAGCGCGACGGCGTCGAACGGGTTGCCGCCCAGTTCCAGCCGCCGCCGCTCCGCGTGCAGCGAGGCGGCGTCGGTGATCGCGGTGAAGCGCAGGCCGAAACGCTGGCGCATCTCCTGCCGCCATTGCATCAGCAGCGGCCCCGCCGGCGACACGATCAGCACGCGGTGCGCGCGCCGCCGCGTGATCAGCGCGCAGATGATCAGCCCGGCCTCTATCGTCTTGCCCAGGCCGACACCATCGGCCAGCAGCAGCCGAGGCCGCGGGAGTTCGAGCGCGCGCATCAGCGGCACGAGTTGATAGGGCTCGATGCGCACACGGCCCGGTTCGTCCGCGAACGCATCCTCCGCACCGAGCACCTGATCCAGCAGGCAGGCCTGGTGATGGAGCCGCCAGGAGGCGAGTGATCCGGGATGATCCGGCCGCATTGTGGCGCGCAGCAGCGCGACCGTCTCGGCCGGATGCAGCACGTCCCATTCCAGCCCCGTCAGGTCGCCAGCCGCGCAGCGCAGGCGCAGCAGCGTCTGCGCGCCGAGCGGCACGACCTCGACCACATCCCACGCCAGGCCGCGCACGGCCACGCGGCCGCCCGCCGCAAACTCCATCGCCGGCCCGCCATCTCATGCCGGAGACCGACTGGCGCCGCGTTCGGTTAAGCAAACGCCAACGCCAGCGTCGGCGGATTAGATGCGGTAGCGGTCGTTGTAGCGCTTGAGGAAGGCGCGCACGCGCTCGGTTGCGGGCGAGAACAGCAACTGCTCGGGCTTGCCCTGCTCCACCACCACGCCACCATCCATGAACACGATGCGGTCGGCGATGTCGCGCGCGAAGCTCATCTCGTGCGTCACCACCACCATCGTCATGCCGTCGCGCGCAAGCTGCTGCATCGCCGCCATCACCTCGCCGACCAGTTCAGGATCCAGCGCCGATGTCACTTCGTCGAACAGCATGATCTTCGGGTCCATCGCCAGCGCGCGGGCGATCGCCACGCGCTGCTGCTGCCCGCCGGAGAGGCGCGCCGGATATTCCGCCACCTTGTCGGACAGCCCCACCGTCGCCAGCAATTCGCGCGCGCGGGCCTCGGCACGGGCGCGCGGCACGCCCTTCACCCGGATCGGCGCGGCGGTGATGTTGTGCAGCACGCTCATGTGCGGGAACAGGTTGAAGCTCTGGAACACCATGCCGACATGCTCGCGCGCCGCGGCGATCTCGCGCTCCGACATGCGCACGCGCTGGCCGGCCCGGGGATCGAGCCGGTAGCCGATCGGCTCGCCGTCCACCGCGATGGTGCCCTGCTCGTAATCCTCCAGCAGGTTGATGCAGCGGAGCAGCGTGGTCTTGCCGGAGCCCGACGGCCCGATCACCACGACGACCTCGCCGGGTGCCACGGACAGCGACACGCCGCGCAGCACCTCCAGCGTGCCGAAGCGCTTGTGGATGCCGGACATCTCCAGCATCGGCCGGTCAATGGCCGTGGAGGACGCGGCCTTCGAGATATCTGCCATAGAGTGCCAATGTGTAACAGATGCAGAAATAGATCACCGCCGCGCCCAGGAAGATCTGGAACGGCGCCAGCGTACGCTCGACGATTTCGCGGCTCGCCATCGTCAACTCCCAGAGCCCGACGACGGAGACCAGCGACGTGGCCTTCACGAGGTTGGCGCACAGGCTGACGAAGGGCGGCGAGGCCAGCCGCAAGGCCTGCGGGAAGATCACGATCCGCAGCATCTGCCGGCGCGTCATGCCGAGGCTGCGGGCGGCGTCCCATTGGCCGCGCGGCAGCGACAGGATGCCGGCGCGGAACACCTCACTCATGAACGCGGCATAGTACAGCGCGAGCACCACGACGACGCCCCAGAACGGCGGCAGGTCGATGCCGGTGAGCGGCAGCAGGTAGTAGGTGAAGGTCAGCAGCACCAGCAGCGGGATGCCGCGGATGACGAACAGGTAGAACACCACCACGGAGCGCGCCGCGCGGTTGCCGAACACCTGCGCCAGCGCCAGCAGCACGCCCAGGATGGTGGCCGGCACGATGGCGGCGCCGGCCATCAGCAGCGTCATGCCGGCGCCGCGCAGCAGGTACCACCAGCCGTTCAGCAGTGGTGCGAATTCCTTCATGACGCGAAGGCCAGCCGGCGCTCGAACAGCCTGCCGATCAGGGTCGCGACCGAGGTCAGCACCAGGTAGATGATGGCAACGCCCAGGAACACGTCATAGGTGTTGGCAGAGGATTCGACCCACACCTGCGCCACCTTCATCACGTCCATCACCGCGATCGCCGCCACCTGCGAGGTGTCCTTGATGATGCTGATCGCCTGGTTGGTCATC
This sequence comes from Acetobacteraceae bacterium, assembly GCA_037201625.1. GTDB lineage: Bacteria > Pseudomonadota > Alphaproteobacteria > Acetobacterales > Acetobacteraceae > JAMXLO01. The sequence continues at coordinate 215,348 of JBBCGR010000001.1, forward strand.
GGCGGGATGATGCGCGCGACGACCTGCGGGATGATGACGATGCGGTACAGCGCGAGGCGCCGCATGCCGAGTGCGCGGCCGGCCTCGTATTGCCGCTGGCTGACCGATTGCAGGCCGCCGCGGTAGATCTCGGCCATGTAGCCGCCGTTCTGGATGCACAGCGCGAGCAGGCCGGAGCCGAAGCCCGACAGGCCGAAGCCGATCATCGAGAAGCCGAAATACACGATGTACATCTGGATCAGCAGCGGCGTGTTGCGCACCGCCTGGATGTAGCCGCCGGCGATCCAGGCGAGCGGTCCGTGCGAGCTGTTGGCCAGGGCAACGATGAAGCCCCACACCAGACAAATCCCGAACGTCAGTACCGCCAACTCCACCGTCACCTCGGCGCCTTCGATCAGCGCCGGGATCAGGCGGGCAATGAAGTTCGGATCGAACAGCACCGTCGATGGTTAGTGCTGGTTCACGTCATACGGACGCTGCGGCGGCGGGTCCTTCTTCAGCCACTTGCGATACCACTGGGTGTAGAGTTCGTAGCGCGTGCCGAAGCGCAGTTCGCGCACATAGGTGTCGAGGTAGAGCCACCATTTGAAGTCGCCCGGCTTCATGAAGATGGAATCGTTCACCACCAGCGCGAGCGCGGTGCCGGTCGTATCCACGCGCACCAGGTCTTCGTTCTCGCCGGCGTAGAAATCGGCGATCGGCTTGTCGATCGAGAACGCCGTCGCCCGCCCGGTCTTCACCGCGAGGAACAGCGCCGACGGGCTGTCCAGCAGCAACTGCTTGACGTTGGGCAGCACTGCCTTGGTGCGCGCGATGGCCGGCGGCACGTTCAGGATGGCGTAGGTGTATTTCGCGTCGTTCAACTCCTGGATCTTGGTGATCTTCGCGTCCTTGCGCGCCAGCAGCGTCGATCCGGCATCGATATAGGGAAAGGTGAACGCGATGCGCACCGCGCGGTCGGGCGTGACCGTCGTCGTGCACATGCCGAAATCGATCTTGCCCGACAGCGCGGCGGGGAAGCGCCCATCGGATTGCAGCACGACGAATTCGAGCTTCTTCGGGTCGCCGAGAAGATCCTTGGCGATCTCGCGCGCCATGTCGATCTCGAAGCCGACCAGATCGCCCTTGTCATCGACATAGGCCATCGGCGGCGAGGTGCTGTAGGTACCGACGATCAGCTTGTCGCGCTTCAGCACGACGTCGAGTTGGGAGTCCTGCGCCAGCGCAGGCACGGCAAAACACGCCAGCGCAAGCGCCAGCAGAGAACGCCAGACCATTGATTGAGCCCCCCGAGCCGCGTTTGCGGTATGTGCAGCTATTGTAACGAGCCTAGCCCGCGTCCGCCGCGAGGATCAAGCGCCAACGCTGCATCGCACAACGACCGGAGGGCGCCGGTATCGACACTCCGGACGCCACCGGCGCATGCTGGCCGGCGGAAAGCGGAGGATGGCGATGAACGACATTGGTACATTGCCGACGGCGCCGGTGGCGGAAACGCAGACGGGACGCGTGCGCGGCGCCAGCATCGACGGCGTCGCCGCCTTCAAATGCATCCCGTATGGCGCAGCGACATCCGGCGCCAACCGCTTCCTGCCGCCGCAGCCGCCCGCGCCGTGGGCCGGCATCCGCGACGCGCTGGATTACAGCGGCCATGCGCCGCAGCAGGGCCTGCGCCCCGCGTCGCGACCGGAGCTTGCCGATTTCTCCGGCGCGCCCGACACCTCGCCCGAGAGCGAGGACTGCCTCACGCTCAATGTCTGGACGCCGGCGACGGACGCGGCGAAACGGCCGGTGATGGTGTGGTTCCACGGCGGCGCGTTCGCCTACGGCACCGCGAACTCGGCGCGCCAGCAGGGATCGCGGCTCGCCCGCCGCAACGACGTGGTGGTGGTCACCGTCAACCAGCGGCTCAACATCTTCGGCTTCCTGGATCTGTCCGCCGTCGGTGGCGCGGCGTTCGCGGCGTCCGGCAATGCCGGCACGCTCGACATGATCGCCGCGCTGCAATGGGTGCGCGACAACATCGAGGGTTTCGGCGGCGATCCAGCCAACGTCACGGTGTTCGGCGAATCGGGCGGCGGCGGCAAGGTGTGCACGCTGCTCGCCATGCCGTCGGCACGCGGCCTGTTCCACCATGCCATCGTGCAGAGCGGTGCGGCGATCCGGCTGCGCGAACCCGACCGCGCGCTCGCCCTCACCGATGCCGTGCTGCGCGTCCTCGGCGTGGCGCCGGGCGAGATGCGCAAGCTGCAGGCACTGCCGATGGCGCAGCTTCTGGCGGCGGTGGAGCCGGCGCAGAAGGCGCTGGGACCGGCGCCGCAGCCGCTGTTCGACCGCTATCCGTTCGGGCCGGTGGTGGACGGCACGATCGTGCCTTCGCATCCGTTCGACACGGGCGCGCCCGCTGTCTCGGCCGATGTGCCGCTGCTGATCGGCGACATGAAGGACGAGATGGCGAGCTTCCTCGCCCGCGACGACAAGGTGTGGTTCCGCACGCTCACCGAACCGGAGTTGCGCGAGCGAGTCGCGACCGTGGCCGGCGATCACACCGACCGGGTGATCGCGACCTACCGCCGGCTGTTTCCTGAGGCGTCGCCGGCCGACCGGCTGATCGCCACGCTGACCGATGCGAACTTCCGCCTGCGCTCGCTGATCATCGCGCAGCACAAGGCGAGGCAGGCCGGCGCGCCGGTCCACATGTATTCGTTCGAGTGGGAAACACCGGTGCAGGGCGGCCGCCTCAAGTCGCCGCACGCGCTGGATGTGCCGTTCGCGTTCGACACGATCGACCTGACCAATGCGACCGACCGCAGCGAGGCCGCGCATCGCCTCGCCGCGACGTTCTCCGGCACCTGGGCGGCATTCGCGCGCAGCGGCACTCCCGACAACGCCGCCATCCCGCACTGGCCCGCCTATGACACGACGGCACGCGCGACGCTGATGTTCGACACCACGTGCCGCGTGGAGGACGATCCGCGCGGCGAGACGCGCGCGCTGTGGCAGGAGATCACCGGGCGCGGGTGATTCCACCAGTGCGGATCACGCTCCGGGTCGCAGGGAGGACGCCATGAACGACACCGTGGTTGCGCCGGCGAACGAACGCCAGGCGTTCTACGACCGCATCGGCGAACATGCGCTGGCGCCGCTGTGGGAGCGGCTGCATTCGATGGTGACGCGCCAGCCGGTGACGCCCGCGCTGCCGGCACATTGGGATTACGATGCGGTGGTGCGGCCGTTCCTGATGCAGGCGGGCGGGCTGATCACCGCGAAGGAGGCCGAGCGGCGCGTGCTGATCCTGGAGAATCCCGGGCTGCGCGGCCAGACCTCCATCACGCATTCGCTGTTCGCCGGATTGCAGCTCATTCTGCCGGGCGAGGTCGCGCCGGCGCACCGGCATACCCAGTCGGCGCTGCGATTCATCATCGAGGGCCGCGGCGCGTACACCGCCGTCGAAGGCGAACGGACGATGATGCAGCCTGGGGATTTCGTGATCACGCCGAGCTGGACGTGGCACGACCATGGCAATGAGGGCGACCAGCCGATGGTGTGGCTGGACGGGCTCGACATCCCGATCGTGCGGCTGTTCGACGCGAGCTTCGCCGAGCCGGCGCAGGCCGACAGCCAGGCGGTGATGCGGCCGGAGGGCGACAGCCTCGCACGCTACGGCGCCAACATGCTGCCGGTGGACTGGCAGCCCTCGGTGAAAAGCTCGCCGGTGTTCAACTACCCGTACGAGCGGTCGCGCGAGGCGCTGCGCACGCTGTCGCGCAACGGCGCGCCGGATGCGTGCCACGGGCACAAGCTGCGCTACGTGAACCCGGCATCGGGCGAATCGGCGATGCCGACGATCGGGGCATTCATGCAGGTGCTGCCTGCGGGATTCGCCGGCGCGCCGTATCGCGCCACCGACGGGACGGTGTTCGTCGTGGTGGAGGGCGAGGGGGAGACGGTGGTCGGCGACACGGTGTTCGCCTGGAAGCCGCGCGACATCTTCGTGGTGCCGAGCTGGCACTGGCATCGCCATCGCGCCAGGGACGAGGCGGTGCTGTTCAGCTTCTCGGACCGTCCGGTGCAGGAGAAGCTTTCGCTCTGGCGGCAGGAGCGGGCATAGAGCAGAGTCCGTTCGTGCAGGCTCACGGAATCCGCTCTAGCTCGTTGTCTGAGAGCGTGATTCACCGCTCCGGTGATTCCACCTGTACGGATCACGCTCTAGAGGTCCCCTCCCTGCCCTCCCCCGCGGATGCGGCAGAGGGCAGGGAAAGGGTCAGTGTCAGCCTTCCGTCGACTGGTCGAGGTTCACGCCGACGAAGGCCGGCTCACCGTTGCGGATGATGCGCAGCGCGACGGCCTTGTCCTTGGCCGCCCCGCGGATCGCACTCACCGCCTCGGACGGCGAGGCCACCTTCTTGCCGCCGACGCCCACGATGACGTCGCCGGGCTGCAGCCCCGCCTGCTCGGCCGGCGAGCCGGGCTCGACGTTGCGCACCACCGCGCCGTTGGTGCCCTCAGGCACGTCCAGCCGGCCGCGCAGCTCCGGCGACAGCGGCGCCAGCGCCAGGCCGATCCGCTCACGCGGCTGCTGGGCGGTGTCGTTGCTGGCCGCCTGCTCGCCCGGCATCTGGCCGACCTTCACGCTCACGGTCTTGCTCTCGCCGTCACGCAGCACCTGCAGCTTGGCTTCGTCGCCCGGCTGCACCGCGGCCACGTTCACCGCGAGTTCGCGCGGGTTGCTCACCGCCTGGCCGTTCACCGCGGTGACCACGTCACCCGGCTCCAGGCCGGCCTTCGCCGCGGGCGCATCGCTCTGCACGCCGGCGATCAGCGCGCCGGAGTTCTCGCTGAGGCGCAGTGCCTTGGCGACCGTGTCGCTGACCTGCTGCGCCTCGACGCCGATGTAGCCGCGGGTCACCGTGCCGGTCTTCTCGAGCTGCGCCACCACCGTGCGGATCAGGTCCGACGGAATGGCGAAGCCGATGCCGACCGAGCCGCCGGAGGGCGACAGGATCGCGGTGTTCATGCCGATGACCTTGCCGTCCTGGGTGAACAGCGGGCCGCCGGAATTGCCCTGGTTGATCGGCGCGTCGACCTGGATGAAGTGGTCGTACGGGCCGGCGCCGATGTCACGGCCGCTGGCCGAGACGATGCCGGCGGTCACCGAGCCGCCCAGGCCGAACGGGTTGCCCATCGCGACCACCCACTGGCCGGGCTTCACGCCGGCCGAGTTGCCGAGCTGGATGTAGGGCAGCGGGCGCTTGGCCTCGACCTTCAGCACGGCGATGTCGGTGCGCGGATCGCGTCCCAGCACCTTGGCCGACAGTTTGGTGCCGTCGTCCAGCGTGACGGAGACCGACTTGGCGCCCTTCACCACGTGGTTGTTGGTGACGATGGTGCCGTTGGCGTCGACGATGAAGCCCGAGCCGCGGGCCTCCACCGCGCGCTGCGGGCGGCCCATCTGCGGGCCCATGCCGCCGAACGGCGACTGGTGGAAGCCGAACGGCGTCTGCTCATCGTCGCCGCCGGCGCTGACCTGCATCTTCGTCGTGATCGACACGACGGCAGGCTTCACCTGCGTCACGAGGTCGGTGAAGTCGGGCAGCACGCGGTTCACCATGCCGGCACCCGGCGGGTTGACCGGCGCGCCGGGGGTGCCGCCGGGGGTCGCGGTGGCGGTGCTGTCGGTGGCCGCGAAACCGGTGTGGCCGACAGCGAAGCCGCCGAGCGCCGTGCCCGCCATCAGACCGCGGCCAGCGCGGTGCGGCGCCAGGTGCGGGATGCACGTGTATCGTTAGAGGTGGTCATGATTGCTCCTTCGGGTACGTCTCTGGTCAGCTTTTGACGGCAAGCCAGGAAGGCGCCGCCGACACGAAGCAAGATGCGCGGCGGCGCGTGAACGTTCCCCAGTGGCAGCAATTAAACCGCTGTCATGTCGATTAAGCTTGTGTCATCGCCCCGAAAGGCGCGGACTTGTTTCGCTCCCTATATTGGTCCGGGCTGTATTGGTCCGGGCCTCAGCTCTTCACATCGGCCGCGACGCGCAGGTGCACGATGCGGTCGGGGTTCTGCACCGTCCCGCCGGAGCCGCTGCCGCGCTTGATCTGGTCGACCAGTTCCATGCCCTGGATGACCTGGCCCCAGATCGTGTACTGGCCGTCCAGATGCGGCGAGGGCGCGAACATGATGAAGAACTGGCTGTTCGCGCTGTTCGGGTTGGACGTGCGCGCCGCCCCCACCGTGCCACGCAGGAAATGCCGCTTGTTGGTGAATTCCGCGGGCAGGTCCGGCAGCTTCGAGCCGCCCGTGCCGCTGCCGGTCGGATCGCCGCCCTGCGCCATGAAGCCCTCGATGACGCGGTGGAACGGGGTGTTGTCGTAGAACCCCTCGCGGGCAAGCTGCTTGTACCGCTCGACATGCTTGGGGGCGAGGTCGGGAAACAACTGGATCACGACCCGACCCGATTTCAGGTCCATGTAAAGCGTGTTCTCGGGATCGGTCTTGGGCTGGGCGTCGGCAGTATCGCTCATGATGATCTCCCCAGTCAGGGTTGCGATCGCGGCGCCCGCGATCAGGCTGCGTCGAAGCATTGGGCCTCCTGGCCGTGTGGTCCTGGCCGTGTGGTGGTTCGTCAGCCGCGGATGCGCAGCAGCACGCGTTCCAGAGTGAGCGGCGGCACGAAGGACGTAATGTCGCCGCCCAGGATTGCCACTTCCTTGACGAGACGTGATGCGATGAACTGGTGCCGCTCGCTCGCCATCAGGAACACCGTCTCGATGTCCGGGGCCATGCGGTAGTTCATCCCGGCCATCTGGAACTCGTAGTCGAAGTCCGACACCGCGCGCAGGCCGCGCACGATCATCGAGGCGCCCACCTTGCGGGCGAAGTCGATCAGCAGCGTGTCGAACGGCATCACCTGGATCACCATGCCGTTCTGCGTGGCGATGCGGGCGATCTCGGCCTCGACCAGTTCGACCCGCTCCTCCAGCGTGAACAGCGGACCCTTGCCGGTGTTGATCGCGACGCCCACCACCAGCTTGTCCAGCAGCCGCGCGGCGCGCGCGATCACGTCCAGATGGCCGTTGGTGACCGGGTCGAACGTGCCGGGATACAGGCCGACACGCAGCTTCTTCACAGGCTCAGCCATCGACTCTTCGCCCACCTATTCTACGTCCTCTGGCACGCCGCCCTCATCGGCCGCGCCCTCCAGCACCGGGAACACGCTGGTCACGTGCTCGCCGGCATTCACCCGGAACAGCGTGACCCCCATCGCCTGGCGCCCGGTGATGCGCACCTGGTCGGCCGGCACACGGATCAGCCGGCCCGCATCGGTGACCAGCATCACATCGTCGCCGGTGTGCACCGGGAAGGTCGCCACCACCGCGGTGCCATTACGCGGCGCCAGCGTGATATTGGCAATGCCCTGCCCGCCACGGCCCGAGACGCGGTATTCGTAGCCCGAGGTCCGCTTGCCGAAGCCGATATCGGTGACGGTGAGCAGGAACTCCTCCTGCGCCTCCAATTCGGCGAAACGTTCCGGGGTCAGCGTGACCTCGGCCACCGGCTCCTCGGGATCGACGGCCGCCTCCGCTTCGTCCTCGCCGTTGCCGCGGCGCTTGGCGTTGGCCAGCTTCAGATAGGCCACACGCTCCTCGATCCTGGCGTTCACATGGTTCAGCACGGTCAGGCTCATGACCTCATCGCGGCCCAAAAGGCGGATGCCGCGCACGCCGGTCGAATCGCGGCCGGCGAACACGCGCACCGTGTCGTCAACAAGCTGGAAGCGGATGCAGCGGCCGCCGCGCGTCGCCAGCAGCGCATCGTCGCCCTCGCGGCACGTCGCCACCCCCGATCAGCCGGTCGTTGTCGTCCAGCTTCATCGCGATCAGCCCGGCCGCGCGCACGTTGCGGAAATCCGACAGCCGGTTGCGCCGCACGTTGCCCTGCGCGGTGGCGAACACCAGGTGCAGGTTCTCCCACAGCGTCTCGTCCTGCGGCAGCGGCAGCACGGTGGTGATGGTGTCGCCGCCGAGTTCCGGCAGCAGGTTCACCAGCGCCCTGCCCTTCGCCGTCGGCCCCGCCTCCGGCAGGCGCCACACCTTCTCGCGGAACGCCTTGCCGCCCGAGGAGAAGAACAGCACCCACTGATGCGTGTGCGCATTGAAGCTGCGCGTGACGATGTCGTCGCCGCGCGTGGAGGCACCGGCGCGCCCGCGCCCGCCACGGTTCTGGGCACGGAACGTTTCCAGCGTGGTGCGCTTGATGAAGCCGTCGCGCGTGATGGTCACCACCATCTGGCCCGGCTCGATCAGGCTCTCGTCGTCCTGGTCCGAATCCGCATCGATGATGTCGCTCATGCGCGGCGAGACGACGGCGGCGCGCGCCTTCAGCAACTCGTCGCGCATCACCTCCATGCGCCGTATCCGCGAGGACAGGATCTCGAGCAGCTCGCCGATCCTGGCGGCGACCTCGCCCATCTCCTCCTGGATCTTCTCGCGCTCCAGCCCGGTCAGCCGCTGCAGCCGCAGCTCCAGGATGCCGCGCGCCTGCTCCTCGGTCAGCCGCACCGTGCCGTCGGGCGTGATGACGTTGCCCGGCTCGTCGATCAGCGCCAGCAGCGCGCCGACATCGCCCGAGGGCCAGTCGCGCGCCATCAGCGCCTGCCGCGCCGCCGCCGCATCGGGACTGGCACGGATCAGCCTGATCACGTCATCGATGTTGGCGACCGCGATCGCCAGCCCGACCAGCAGATGCGCCCGGTCGCGCGCCTTCCCCAGCTCGAACCGGGCGCGCCGCAGGATCACCTCCTCGCGGAAGGTGATGAAGCACTGCAGCGCGTCCTTCAGCCCCATCAGCCGCGGCCGGCCGGCGTCCAGCGCCAGCATGTTCACGCCGAACGTGGTCTGGAGCTGGGTGAAGCGGAACAACTGGTTCAGCACCACCTCGGGCGTCGCGTCGCGCTTCAGTTCGATGACGATGCGCATGCCGGAGCGGTCGCTCTCGTCGCGCATCTCGCCGATGCCTTCGATCTGCTTGGCGCGCACCAGCTCGCCGATGCGCTCCAGCAACGTCGACTTGTTCACCTGGTAGGGGATCTCGGTGATGACGATCGCCTCGCGGTCGCGCCGGATCTCCTCGAACTCGGCGCGCGCGCGGATGGTGATCGACCCGCGGCCCGTCTCGAAGGCGGACCGGATGCCGGCGCGCCCGATGATGAGCCCGCCGGTCGGGAAATCCGGGCCCGGCACGATCCGCATCAATTCGTCGAGCGGCGTGTCGGGCTCGGCGATCAGCGCCAGCGTGGCATCGATGATCTCGCCCGGATTGTGCGGCGGGATATTGGTCGCCATGCCGACGGCGATGCCGTTGCCGCCGTTGATCAGCAGGTTGGGGAAACTGGCCGGAAGGACCCGCGGTTCCTTTTCGGTCTCGTCATAATTCGGCTGGAAATCAACGGTGTCGTTGTCGATGTCGTCCAGCAGCAGCGAGGCCGCGCGCGCCAGCCGCACCTCGGTGTAGCGCATCGCCGCCGGATTATCGCCGTCCACCGAGCCGAAATTGCCCTGCCCGTCGATCAGCGGCACGCGCATCGAGAACGGCTGCGCCATGCGCACCATGGCATCGTAGATCGCGCTGTCGCCGTGCGGGTGGGTACTTGCCCATCACGTCGCCGACCACGCGGGCGGATTTGCGGTACGGCCGGTCCGCCGTGTAGCCGGCGTCGTGCATGCCGTACAGGATACGCCGGTGCACCGGCTTCAGCCCGTCGCGGGCGTCGGGCAGCGCGCGCGACACGATCACGCTCATGGCGTAATCGAGGTAGGAGCGGCGCATCTCCTCCTCGAGCATCACGGGCGGGCTGGCTTCGGGCGGAGCCGAAGGCGTGTCGTCGGAACTGTCGCTCAAAAATGGCTCAATTCAGCAGGTTACGCTGGCCGCGCCGGCAAAGCCGGCAGTGGGCGCTGGTGTGCCGTCTAGATAGGCGGATTCGAGCGGAATGGCGAGGGGGGCAGCGGGCACGCCGCCCCCTCAGGCCGGCTGCGGCCGGCGCAGCAGCGCGGTCAGCACCAGCATCCCGATCACCACCAGCGACACGATCGCGAAGCCGTCACGATAGGAGAGCACATTGGCCTGCGTCCGCACCGCCTGCGCCAGGAGCGACGCGGCCCGCGCCGCCGCCCCCGTCTCCCCGTCCGACCGCGCCGCCACGAAGCCGGAATACTGCGCCAGCCGGTGGCCGACATCGGCGAAGCCAGACTGCACATACCAGCCCAGAAGCTGCGAATCGACCTGCTCGCGCACCCGCACATAGGTCTGCATGAAGGCGTTCCCCGCCTCGCCGCCCAGCAGGCGCGCGGTCTGCAGGACGGCGCCGAAGGTCAGCGCATCGGCCGGCGTCAGGTGCCGCACCGCGAACAGCACCAGCGCGATCAGCGCCGCCGTCTGGCCGAACGCCTGCAGCACCTGCGAGGGCAGGAAATTGTCCGTCGCCCAGACCTCGGTGATCGGCGTCACCATCAGGCAGGCGACGCCGATGGTGAACAGCCCGGCCGCCAGCATCACGCGGGGATCGAGCCAGCGCAGCAGCAGGGCGATCACCGGTGCCAGCAGGAACTGCGGCACCGCGATCCACACCAGCACGTCGCCCACCTGCAGCGCGCGAAAGTTCTGCACCGTCGTGAGGAATTGCGGGATCAGGTAGCTGGTCGACAGGATGATGAAACGGTACAGCACCAGGATCGCCACCACGAGCGCAATGTTCCGCCGCAGCAGGAAGCGCGGGTTCACCCACGGGTGCTCCGCCACCAGCAGGTGCACGATCAACGCGGTGATCAGCACCAGGCCGCCCAGCAGCAGCCCGCTGATCGTGCCCGAGTTCAGCCAGTCGAGCCGGTTGCCCTGGTCCAGCGCGGCGTAGATCATGGAGAACCCCGCCGCCGCATAGAACATGCCCCAGGGATCGGCCTCCTGCAGGGCCTTCCGGTTCACCGGGGCGCGCGGCATGCCGAAATACACGCAGGCCAGCATCGGCAGCACCAGCGGCACCGACTGCCAGAAGATCCAGTGCCAGGAGAAATAGTCCAGGTAGAACCCCTCGAGCGACGCAGGCACGTTCAGCGACAATTCCAGGTTGAGGCCATAGGCCGCGATCCCGTAAGGCCACAGCTCCCGCTTCAGGCTCTGCAGCACGAAGCCGATGGTGAGCGGAATGAACGTGCCGGAGGCCAGCCCGCCGATCGCCTGGCCCACCAGCAGGAGCGGCAGGTCGGGCGCGAACGGGATCAGCAGCGAGGCCAGGCCGAACACGGTGCCGGAGACCATCAGCACCCGGCGGGGGCCGAACGCCAGCCCGAGCCACACCGCGATCGGCCCGATGCACATCTGGCCCACCGTGGCCGCGGTGTTGATCCAGGCGCCCTCGTCGAAGCCGGCATGGACGGCGCCCCGCAGGTCTGCCAGCCCGAGCGACGTGATCCGCCCGTACAGCGTCGAGATCACCGAGCCCAGCAGCACCGCCGCGATGCCGACGAACGGCCGCGCGGCGACCGGCGCGGCCGGCGCGGCCGGCGCGGGCGGCGGCGGGGCGGCGCGGCGTCACGTGCCGATGCGGCCGGCGGCGCCGCAGCCCCGCTCATTTCTCGTCGGTGTGGATCGTGGTCTCCACCGACATGCCGGGACGCAGCCGCTGCCCCAGCCCGCCATCATCGTCGAGCACCACCCGCACCGGAATCCGCTGCACCACCTTGGTGAAATTGCCGGTCGCGTTGTCGGGCGGCAGCAGCGCAAACTCCGAGCCGGTCGCCGGCGACCAGGACGCCACATGCCCGCGCAGCGTCGTGCCGGGAAACGCGTCCACCGCCACCTCGGCGCGCTGGCCGATGCGCACATGCGTGAGCTGCGTCTCCTTGTAGTTGGCCGTGATGTACAGCCGGTCGAGCGGCGCCACCGCGATCACCTGCGTGCCGATCCCGACATACTGCCCGGGATAGACCAGGCGCCGCCCCACCATGCCGCCGGTCGGCGCCAGGATGCGCGTGTAGCCGAGATTGATCTGCGCCAGCTCACGCGACGCCTCCGCCGATTTGAGGTTGGCCGCGAGCTGCTCCTCCTGCGTGCGCTGCACGTCGAGCTGGCGCTGCGCCGCCTCCAGCGCGGCACCCGCCTGCATCACCTGGGCGTCCGCCAGCTTCGCCGCGGCCTCCGCCTGCTCGACCGCCTGCTCGGTGCCGACGATGCGCGAGGCGAGCAGCTTCTGCTGGCGCTCGGATTCCAGCCGGGCGCGCCAGGCGGTCGCGCGGCTGCCATCGAGCTGTGCCGCCGCGGCCGCGATATTGGCCGCCTGCAGCGTCTCCTGCGCCTTCAGGTTGACGATCGCGGCCTGCGCCGCCGCGACCGCCGCCTGCGCCTGGTCGAGCTGGGCGCGGAACGGCGCATCGTCGATCTCGGCCAGCACGTCACCGGCGCGCACCTCCTGGTAGTCGCCCACCGGCATCGCCTTGATGCGGCCGGTCACCTGCGCCGAGAGCGGCGTCAGGTCGGCCTGCACCGCGGCATCGTCGGTCCATTGCGGCCCGGCCGCGCCGACCCAGCGGTTCCAGTTGAGCATGACGGCAGCCGCGAGCCCGCCCGCGAGCAGGACTGCGAACACATGCGGCAGCATGGCGATGAGCCGACGGCCCACGCCCGCGCTCCGCACCGTCTCCTCGACGAAGGGTTGGGCCGGCATCGATGAAGGACTCCTTGGCGCGCCACGTTCCCGATGCGCCAAGGAGTGGTCTTGTCAGGAACCGGCCTGCTGGCCGGATCGCTGCGCGCGCCGCGTCACGCAGCCTGCCGCATGACCCAAACTGTGCTGCATAATCCCCAGTTGGCTGGATCACCGGGCGTTTGCTGCCCCACCCGGAGTCCGTTGCATTGCCGGGCCGCTGCCCTACGGAGTCTGTTGCAGCCGGCCCAGCAGCGGGGGTGACGGCACACCATCGACCGGCAGGCCCGACACGCTCTCGAACTGGCTGATCGCCGCACTGGTCTGCGGCCCGGACACGCCATCCGCAGGCCCGCGCATATAGCCCAGGCGGATCAACTGGATCTGCACCGCACGCGTCAGGTCCATGTCGGGGCCCGAGGCATAGGGCGGCGGGGGCGGCGGCGCGTTGACCATCATCGGGCCATAGCCGGGCACCATGTTGCCCTTGGCGTACATGCACTGCGCGAAGGCGTTGTCGTATTGCTGCTGGATGCCGTACTGCGCATTGGAACTGCCGGACGCGCCGATGCCCGCGCCGCCCAGCGCGCCGCTCGCCGCACCGATGCCGGCGCCACGCCCGCCGCCGATCGCGGCACCGAGGCCGGCGCCCAGCACCGTCGTCAGCGCCGCCGCGCCGACCGCCCGGTTATTCGCGTTCTGCGCCTGACCCGCCACCGAGCCTTCCGCGTACTGGCGGCAGCCGCCCTGGTCATAGGTGAACGCCTCGAACGACTTGCCCGGCCCGGGCATTACCTGCACCGTCGGCCCCATCGGCGTCTGGGCACAGCCCGACACCAGCAGGCCCAGTGCCACCACGCCGGTCACCCCGGCGCCCGTCAAACGACCACTCACGTGCGTTTCCCTTGGTTCTGTCGATGCTCAATAGTTAGATTCCGCATTGGAGAAATCGCAAGGAGAGTCCTTGCGGTACTGACCTGCATCACGAACTCGGCAACACCACCGCCCAACCGAAACGGGCCGGCGCGTGCCCGAGCGGCGGCACATACGGCAATTCGAACGGCGCCTGCGCCGCGGCGCCGGGGAAAGCGGGCGAGCCAGCCCGGTGGGGCGTCGGCCCTGCCAGATCAGCACCGCGCCCGACCGCGCCAGCCCGGCCGATGTGATCCACGGGCTCTTGGCGGGATCGGCGTCGATGAATACCGCCGGCCGCTCGGCGCCATAGAAGGCGACGTTGCCGGCCAGCCAGACATCGCCGGCGACGATGGCGAGCGGCGCCGGACCGGCCAGCGCGTGCCAGCGCTGCTCGATCAGGGCGGCGAGTTCGCGGCCGGGGAATTCGCCGCGCGTCGCCTTGCGCAGGAACATCGAGCCGAACGAGTTCTGCACGCCGAACACCACCGGGACGACCAGCATGATCACCACGATCGCGACGGCGAAGCGCTGCACGCCGCGCGCCGTGTAGGGACCGATGCTCCCGGCCATGAAGAACAGCCCGACGAAGCACCACATCGGGTAGCCCCACATGTCCTTCAGGTGCAGCCCCAGCACCAGCGACGCGGCAACGGCGATGGCGGCCGGTGCCCAGGTGATCGTCCAGAGATAGGCACGCACATCGGCGGCGAGCGGCGGAGGGGCCGGGCCGGTCACGACCTCCCCCGGGCGGCGCCAGGCCAGCAGGGCGAGCGCCAGCAGCGCCGCGGCGATATCGCCGAACTGCGCCGCCGCGAACAGGAACGGATAGACGATGTGGTCGTACCAGTGCGCGGCGGCGGGTGCGCGCTGGAACGGGAACAGCAGAGGCGCGAAGTCGATCCGCCACAGGGCCAGCAGGTGCGGCGCGAGGACCAGCACCAGCACCCCCAGCGCGAGCCACGGACCGGGCGTGCGCCACAGCCGGCGCAGACGCGGATGCAGCAGCGCCAGCAGCAGCAGCGGCGCGAGGAAGAGGGCGGTGGTGTATTTCCCCAGCATGCCGAGGGCGGCGAGCGCGCCGAACCAGGCCCAGTCGGTGACGGTGCCGGGCCGGAAGCAGGCCCGGTAGCCGGCGAGCCCAAGCCCCGCCCAGAGCGGCAGCAGCACCACGTTGTGGTTGAACTCGGGGGTGAAGATCGTGAAGTACAGCACGCCTTCCTGCGCCAGCACCGCCAGCAGGGCGCGGCGCGGCCCGATCAGCGCGCAGCCCAGTCGCCAGACCGCGAGCAGCGCCAGGGCCGACGCCAGCGGCCCGACCAGGTACTGAGCCGGCGGCCACCGGCCGGAGAGCGTGGCGACGCTCTCAACGATCCAGGCCGGCAGCGGCGGATGCTTGAAATAGGCGACCTGCCACTCGCGGCCCCAGGCGAGTTGCTCGATCACGTCGAGCGGCAGGTTGTGCTGGAGCAGCGCCGGCAGCAGCGTCCAGATCAGGACATGGGCCGCGAGGAACGTCCAGACGACCCGCACCGGCGGCCACTGGCTAAGCAGCGGTCCGTCGCCTATGCAGGTAATGGCCGACGCGAGCGGCGAGGCCCCGATTCAGGGATTGAGTTCTTTGGGTGGATCGACCCAGCCGCCCGAGGAGACCGGTGTTGCCTTGCCAACCAGATCTCCAGATGTGGCAGGCGTCCCAACCACCGTTGCAGAGACGGGTGGGGGCATCTCGGCAGGCGAGACGGTTGCCGGCACGGAAGCAGTTTCGGATCCGAGCGTGCTCGCCGGCCCCGAACTGGATCGCAGGCGCGCAAGCAGCCGATTTGTGGCGGCCCCGCTGGTCGGCAAGCCGTTCGCACGCTCGAAGTCGCGGATAGCACCGACTGTTCGCGGTCCGGACACCCCATCGGGCGGATCCTTCAGGTAGTCGAGACGGACCAACTCGACCTGGACAGCGCGCACCAGGGCCGGATCGCCACCACCGGTCCCACGCCCGGGCATCGCAACCATCATCGGCGTGAAGCCTGGGACCAGATTGCCTTTTGCGTACATGCATTGTGAGAACGCATTATCGTATTGCTGCTGAATCCCCAACTGCTCGATCGACGACGAATTTGCGCCGATTGCCGCGCCGCTGAGAGCGCCGCCCGCGGCCCCGATGCCGGCGCCTCGCCCGCCACCGATCGCGGCACCCAAACCGACACCGAGGACCGTCGACAGAGCCGCTGCACCCACCGCGCGCGTGTTGGCCGCATCGGCCTGGCCGGCCACCTGTTGCGCCGCGAACTGCTTGCAACCGCCCATTTCCGTCTGAAACGCGTCGAACGACTTGCCAGGTCCCGGCATGACCCTGACCGTCGGTCCCAATGGGGTCTGCGCGCAACCCGCCAGCAACAGGCTGGGTGCGAGCACGCCCACTGCACAAAATCGCCCGACGCGTGACATCATTGACATTGGGTCATCTCCCACCGGTGGTATGCAATCCGATCAGCGTTGTTGCCAAAGGCCACGCCGCGCATCGCGCGCCTGCTGCTCGGCGTCCCGGTAACTTGACGCGGCATTGGCAGTCGCCCTGGCACCGCCGTTGAGAAGGATCGCTCGCGATACATCGAGACCGTCCGAGGTCTGACAGCGGAACACACTGGGATCGCTGGCCTTGCAGTCGAGTTGTCCGCCATGCTGCCTGACCCACTCGTCGAGACCGCGGGCCACGTCCGGCGACAGCCCTTCGACGCCAGCAAGACGGACGACCTGACCGGCGATCACCGGCCAGCCTTCCGCGGTGTAGCTGGTCACGCTCCCCCTGATCGCTTCGGCTGATGGCGGCGCGGCCCGCGGGACGCCGGGCGCCGGCACGATCATGGACGATGGGGGGATCGCGGCCTGCTTGACGGCAGACGGGATGACCACAGGGGGCGGGCTCACCGGCGGTGGCAGGTGCAGCGCATCGCCTGCGGCGGGCGCCGCGTTCGGTTGGCCGCCGATGAGGTCCTTGGCAAAGAACAGCAGGCCAACCGCCAGCAACCCAACCACGGCCGAGAGCACGACGAGTGGCAGTCGAACCAATTTCCCTGGCGCCATCGGGGCTGGTTGCGCAGCCGCGGCGACCGGGATCTTCGCAGGCGGCGATGGCGGGTGCGGAATGCGGGCACCTTGGACCGCCAGACCGGCCTCGCGCGCATCGATTAAGCGCGTTGCCGCCGGCGGCCGAGCAGCGACCGCCGGCAGCACATGATCGCGCAGGATGCTGGCCGGCTCGCCCCTGATCTGCTCCGCGCCGAGCGCGCGGCAGAACTCCGTCGCGGTTGGATAGCGGGCAGCCGGATCCTTCGACAAGGCCTGCAGGAGCGCCTCGTCGATGGCGGGATCCAGATTTGTCATCTGCGCACGAAGTGGCTGAGGCGCCGCCTCCACCTGCGCACGAATCAGATCGTACTCGGTGTCAGCCCGGAAGGGCGGATGGCCGGAGAGCATCTCGTACAGCACGCAGGCGAGGCTGTAGATGTCCGTGCGCTCGTCGCCCCCGCTGCCCTTGATCTGTTCGGGCGCGACGTAAGCCAGCGTCCCAATCAGGCTGCCCGCGCGCGTCATCCGCTGCGACCCGCGGACTCTGGCAATGCCGAAATCCATGATCTTGACCAGACCGGACTCATTCAGCATCAGGTTGGCGGGCTTGATGTCGCGGTGGATCACGTGCTTGGTGTGCGCGTATCCAAGACCAGCCGCCGCCTGTGCGATCACGGCCAGGCATTCGCGGGCTCCCAACCGCTTGGTCTGGCTCAGGACCTGTTCCAGCGTATGGCCTGGAACCAGCTCCATGACCATGAACAGCGCCCCATTATGCTCCATCAGGTCGTACAGGGTGGCGATGTTCGGGTGGTTGAGTGGCGCCAGGCTCGCGGCCTCGGCGCGGAACCGCTCAATGAACGACGGGTCGTTGTTGAATTCGGGACGCAGCGCCTTGATCGCCACCATGCGCCCCAGGACCTGGTCCTGCGCGGCATAGACGCGCCCGATGCCGCCCTCACCCAACAGCGCCTTCAGCTCGTAACGCCCGAGCTGTTGGTTCATGTCGCGTCGTCCCGGAGAAAGATCTCGCGCGTGACATTGATCTCGCGCGTCGGCCGTTCGGCAGCAGCCGCGTCGGGCAACTGATCGGTCACGGCGAACACACCCACCGAGACATTGTCATGACCGCCTGCGGCGAGCGCAGCGTCGATCAGCGTCTGGCAGGCGTCGAGCGGTGGGATTCCCGCCACGATCTCGGCGATCCTCGGGTCCGCCACCAGATCGCTGAGGCCGTCCGAGCACAGGACGATGACGTCCCCGGGCTGCAGAGGCAGCCCCTCCTTGAACAGGAACGGGTCCACCGTCTCACGGGTACCGAGCGCCTGGAGGATGACGTTCCGGTCGGGGCTGGCGGCCGCTTGCTCCGCCGTCAAGGTTCCGTCCCGCACCAGCGCTGCGACCAATGAATGATCGACGCTGATCTGGTGGAGCGCGCCGCCGCGCATCATATAAGCGCGGCTGTCCCCGACGTGGCCCAGGAACAATTCTCCATCCCGGACCACGATCGCAGTGCAGGTGGTGCCCATTCCGGCACATGCCTTGTCGCTCCGGCTGTGCCGATAGACGGCGTCGTTGGCGGCCGCGAGGCTCGCGGCCAGAGCGTCCGGCACACTGCCGTCCATCTCGTAATACAGCGTCTGGAGTGTATCGATGGCGATCTGGCTCGCCACTTCACCGGCAGCCTCGCCGCCCATGCCATCGGCGACGATGGCGAGCACGCCACGATCCGCTGCGGCATCGCCCTTCCGTGGCATCACGTAGCAGACACTGTCCTCATTATTGGTGCGGACGCAGCCCTGATGGCTCAGCATCGCGCCAACTATCTGCAAGCTCGGCGATTCGGCGGACATCGCGACCGACGCCTCGTCAGTTCCGTTGCACCTGCAGCAGATCGCGCCCGAAGCGGATCGGAACGGCGAACGTGACGTTGGCGAAACCCGGGCGGCCATACGTGAAAAGTCCGATAACCTTGCCCGCTGCATTGAACACCGGGCCACCGCTGTTGCCGGGGCCGGTGGCCACCGTGAGCTGATAGCTGTCCCCCATGCCACCAAGGGTGGTGAGCCCGCCAACCTGTTGTTCGCCACTGCTGAGACGGCCGATCAACCCCTCGGTCACAGTCGGCTCCGGGATCACCTCCAGACGTTGCGACGACGCGCCGGCCTCCATGGTCTTGATCAGCGCGTAGGTTTTCACCGACGAGCCGGGATATCCCAGCACCGTGACCCGCTCGCCCACGCTCACGGCATTGTCGGCAGCCAGCTCGACAGCCGCGAGCGGCTGCTGCGTATCCACCTTGATCTCCGCGACATCGGATACCGTGGACGCCCGAACCAACCGCGCAGCGATGCTGAGAGTGCTGCCGGGGAAGCGGACGTCAAGCACTTCATTGCGCCCCTCGAACTGGCGCGCCGACCGGCTCAGCAGGAGCGGTTGTTTCGAACCAAATACGTTGCCGCCGACATCCGGCTTCCAGGCGATAAGCTTTTGGAACTGCTCTTGGTTCGACCGAGGATCGAACTTGACGAACTGTATATCCTTCGGCGCCAGCAGCTTGTCCTGCGCTTTGAACAGCAAGCCCTCGCTGAACTCGTTCTGCGAGCTGTAGTTGATCATCCAGGCGGCGGCGACATGCTTGTTGGTTAGCATGAATCCCTGGTCGTTAATCACGAACCCGCTGCCGGTCCCCTCCCCTCCGATCCGGATGTTCGTCCGTTCCTCGTCCTCGGTGGTCAGCCAGCGTACGATGGTGCCATTGCCGAGATCAACGTAGCAGGGCAAGTTCCTACCGGCGACCGGCCAGGTCTTGTGGAACAGCGGCTTGCTGGTTTCGCGGTCGAACAGTCGCCAGTGCACGTCGATGAACACGGTCGCGTTCCCGTATTTATGGACGATGTCCTGCGCGCTCATGCCAAACCGCTGATCGACGCTGGCGTTCTGCTTTTCGACCCGGCTTGCGATCGCGGTCTGCGTCGATGCCACCGCTGCAATGACATCCTGATGTTCGCGATTATACTGATAATAGAGCCCACCGGCGACCGCTCCGACCAGTGTCAGCACTCCGGCAAGCGAGTACATCCACACCTTGCTCGTGGCCTGCCGCTGCTCGGTCAACATGCGCTGGACCGTTTCACGTCCGACGGCGGGCTTTGCCGCTGTCGTTACGGGTCCAGTCGCGCCTGGTGCCGGCTGGTCAGTCCCAGTGGCATTGGTCATCCGGGTGGAGCCACCGAGCATATTGCCGATGACCCGTGTCCTGGCCATCAGGTGCGGAGGTCTTGGCTGCAGATCAAAAACAAACTTAGGCCCACCGGCGCCAAGCTCGACGGTATCACCCGGCATCAGCTCGAATTCACCGGCAATCTTCTCCCCGTTGACCCGGGTGCCGTTCCTGCTGCCAAGGTCGCTGATATTGAATTTTGGCTCTTCGCCCGGCAGCACTTTGATCGACGCATGCTGCCGGCTGACCGCGTCGTCCCGCATCGCATCGAAGGCGATCGTCGAGGATGGATCACGGCCGACGGTGATTTCCCCGAACCCGTCCAGCGGAAATCGTTCGATCTGGTTCGCCTTGGAGCCGCTTACATGCTGGAAGACGACACTAGTGGCCATATTTCCATTACTCCTCGAGGCAGCCACGTCCATAACGTGCCAGTATCAATGCCCGGCATGTCGTTATGTGACGGCAACATAATCCGAACTCCCTGCGCGGTCGCCAGGGATGTTCGATGAGCTAATTAATACGGAACAGAAGCGTTGCGCAACGCAATCTTTCCGGCGGAATCGCGCGCCGGTTAATTCAGATCGGTAACGCTTTGTACTTAACGAATAACAACCGCTATAAGGGCCTGCCCATGACGAACGCCACGCAGGCCGCTAACGCGCCGCAGCTTCAGAACGGGATTTCGTCGTCCAGGTCGCCGCCCTTCGGGGCATCCCAGGACGGGCCGCCACTGCCACCGCCGCCGCGCGTGGCACCCGCCGCCGCCGGCCGCTGCGCCGGCGCGCGCTCGCGATAGCCGCCGCCACCACCGCCCTCGCCCATCGCGCCGTCGCCACGGGTGTCCAGCATGGTCAGCTCGCCCTTGAAGCGGCCGATCACGACCTCGGTCGTGTAGCGCTCCTGGCCCGACTGGTCGGTCCATTTGCGGGTCTGCAGCGAACCTTCGACGTAGACCTTCGCCCCCTTCTTCAGGTAGCGCTCGGCCACGTCGCCGACCCGGTCGTTGAAGATCACCACCCGGTGCCATTCCGTGCGCTCCTTGCGCTCGCCGGACTGGCGGTCGTTCCAGGTCTCGCTGGTGGCCAGGGTCAGGTTGACGATCTTGCTGCCGTCCTGCGTCGTGCGAACCTCGGGGTCCTTGCCCAGGTTCCCCACCAGGATCACCTTGTTGACGCTGCCAGCCATCGCTTCGATCCTTTAATCTGAAGGGGGCGCCGTGGGACGGCACCACCTGATGAGGCCACTCTATCCTGGGCGCGGGCGATTAACAGACCTTTCCAAGACCCCGGAAAATTGCCATATAGATGGGGAACATCCAGAGAACAAGGGCGGAGAATCACGCGGCATGGCCGGATCCATCCACGTTCGCGGCGCGCGCGAGCACAACCTCAAGAACGTGGATGTGGCAATCCCGCGCGACCGGCTGACCGTGATCACCGGCCTGTCCGGCTCCGGCAAGTCCTCGCTCGCGTTCGACACGATCTACGCCGAGGGCCAGCGGCGCTATGTCGAGTCGCTGTCAGCCTATGCGCGGCAGTTCCTGGAACTGATGGGCAAGCCGGACGTCGACAGCATCGAGGGCCTGTCGCCGGCGATCTCGATCGAGCAGAAGACCACCAGCCGCAACCCGCGCTCCACCGTCGGCACGGTGACCGAGATCCACGACTACATGCGCCTGCTCTGGGCGCGCACCGGCGTGCCGTATTCGCCCGCCACCGGCCTGCCGATCGAGGCGCAGACCGTCAGCCAGATGGTCGACCGGGTGATGGCGATGCCGGAGGGCACGCGCCTGCTGCTGCTCGCCCCGGTGGTGCGCGACCGCAAGGGCGAGTACCGCAAGGAACTGGCCGAGTTGCAGCGCCGCGGGTTCACCCGGGTCAAGGTCGACGGGAAGCTGTACGAGATCGGCGACGTCCCCTCGCTCAACCGCAAGACCAAGCATGAGATCGAGGCGGTGGTGGACCGCATCGTGGTGCGCGACGGCATCGCGCCACGCCTGGCCGACAGTTTCGAGACCGCGCTCGCGATGTCCGACGGCGTGGTCTACGCCGAGAACGCCGATGCCGGCAGCGATGCCAAACCGGGCGCGAAGGCCGGAGCGGATGTCAGGTCGGGCGATGCGGAACGCACCGTGTTCTCCTCGCGCTTCGCCTGCCCGGTGTCGGGCTTCTCGATCGAGGAGATCGAGCCGCGGCTGTTCAGCTTCAACTCGCCGCACGGCGCCTGCCCGGCCTGCGACGGCCTGGGCGTGGAGAGCTTCTTCGACCCGCAACTCGTGGTGCCCGACGAGCGCCTGGCGCTGAAGGACGGCGCGGTGATGCCGTGGACCGGCGCGCAGAGCCCCTATTACGACCAGACGCTGCAGAGCCTGGCGCGCCACTTCAAGGTCACCACCAGCACGCCGTGGTCGGACCTGCCCGCCAGGGTGCAGGACGCGATCCTGAACGGCACGGGCGAGACGCCGGTCGAGTTCACCTACAAGGACGGCGTGCGCGCCTACACGGTGACCAAGCCGTTCGAGGGCGTGCTGAGCAACCTCCAGCGGCGCTACCGGGAGACCGACAGCGTCTGGGTGCGCGAGGAGTTGTCGCGCTACCAGGCCGACAAGCCCTGCGCCGCCTGCAACGGGGCGCGGCTGAAGCCGGAGGCGCTGTCGGTGCGCGTCGGCGGCAAGAACATCGCCGAAGCCTCCGAGCTTTCCATCCGCGCCGCCTCGGCGTGGTTCACCACGGTGATCGACACCCTGACGCCGCAGCGCCAGGAGATCGCGCGGCGCATCCTGCGCGAGATCTGCGAGCGGCTGCAGTTCCTGGTGGATGTCGGGCTCGACTACCTGACGCTGTCGCGAGGCTCGGCGACCCTGTCCGGCGGCGAGAGCCAGCGCATCCGGCTGGCCAGCCAGATCGGCTCCGGCCTGACCGGGGTGCTGTATGTGCTGGACGAACCCTCGATCGGTCTCCACCAGCGAGACAATGAGCGTCTCCTCGTGACATTGAGACGGTTGCGAGACCTCGGCAACACCGTCCTGGTGGTGGAACACGACGAGGACGCGATCCGCGCGGCGGACCATCTGATCGACATGGGGCCGGCGGCCGGGATCGAGGGCGGCCGCGTCATCGCGGAGGGCACGCCCACCGAGGTGGCGGCCAATCCGAAATCGCTCACCGGCGACTACCTGTCGGGACGGCGGCGCATCGAGGTGCCGGCGATGCGGCGGCCGATGCAGAAGGACCGCGTCCTCCGCGTGGTCAACGCGCGCGGCAACAACCTGAAATCGATCACCGCGGATTTTCCGCTGGGCACCTTCACCTGCGTGACCGGCGTCTCGGGCGGTGGGAAATCGACGCTGGTGGTGGACACGCTGTACAAGGCGACCGCCCGGCGGCTGATGGGCGCGGGCGAGGTGCCGGCGCCGCACGAGCGCATCGAGGGGCTGGAGCACCTCGACAAGATCATCGACATCGACCAGTCGCCGATCGGCCGCACGCCGCGGTCGAATCCGGCCACCTACACCGACCTGTTCGCGCCGATCCGCGACTGGTTCGCCGAACTGCCGGAGAGCCGCGCGCGCGGCTACAAGGCCGGGCGGTTCAGCTTCAACGTGAAGGGCGGGCGCTGCGAGGCCTGCCAGGGCGACGGCGTGCTGAAGATCGAAATGCACTTCCTGCCCGACGTCTACGTCCGCTGCGACGTCTGCAAGGGCCAGCGCTACAATCGCGAGACGCTGGAGATCAAGTTCCGCGACAAGTCGATCGCCGAGGTGCTGGCGATGACGGTGGACGAGGCGGTGCCGTATTTCAGCGCCCAGACGCGCATCCACGACCGGCTGAGCATCCTGCAGCGGGTGGGCCTCGGCTATATCGCGCTCGGCCAGCAGGCCACCACGCTGTCGGGCGGCGAGGCCCAGCGCATCAAGCTGTCCAAGGAACTGGCGCGGCGGGCGACGGGACGCACACTGTACATCCTGGACGAGCCGACCACCGGGCTGCATTTCGAGGACGTGCGCAAGCTGCTGGAGGTGCTGCACGCGCTGGTCGACCAGGGCAACACGGTGGTGGTGATCGAGCACAACCTGGAGGTCATCAAGACCGCCGACTGGATCCTAGACCTGGGACCCGAGGGCGGCGACGGCGGCGGCCGCATCGTGGCGGAGGGTACGCCGGAGGCGATCGCGGCCGATCCGGACAGTCATACCGGGCGGTTCCTGTCGCCGCTGCTGATGGGAGCGACTCCGCGGAAGGCCCGCCGCCGCGCCTGAGGTGGATAAAATATTCGACGACAGCCATCAATTTATCTTGTAGGAACCGCTGCTGCGTAGGCTTGGGGCGCGTCGATGTCACAGAAAATCGTTCCGTATCGGCTCAAGTTCGCGCCGAGGCAGTGGCTTGATCGGGACGCGCAAGGCAAGGACGCGCAGTCCGGCGCGGACACGCCGCTGGCTTCCTCGATGGCGGATATCCCGCCCGACCCCGACCTCGTGCTGGTGGCGACGGCGAACCAGAACGGCGCCGCGCTGGGACCCACCACCGGTGGGCTCGCCATGGCGACGTTCCTCAGCGGCCTGGACGCCAGCGGCGACCTCGATTTCAGCGATCCGAATTACTGGAACTGGAATTCCAAGGATCCGCCGGACCGCAACTTCAACTTCGCCGGCTACGCCCATGTCTGGACGCCGGGCAGCACGGTCACCTACTGGTTCAACCCGGCGTCGAACTGGACCGTCGCCGAGCAGGGGGCGTTCACCCAGGCACTGAACCTGTGGTCGGCGATCGCCGATATCCATTTCTCGCTGTCCGCCGCCCCCACGCTGCCGGGCCATGCGATCAGCATCACGCGCGGCAGCGATTCCGCCGCCTCCACCAGCACCCCATACTCATTCAGCGTGCCGCTCGGCATGGGCCAGATCAGCTCCGCGTCGGTGTCGATCGACACCAGCGCGTCGGTCTGGAGCCAGCTTGCCTCCTTCTCGGCGAGCGGCGGCTACGGCCGCGAGACGGTGCTGCACGAACTCGGGCACGCGCTCGGTCTCGGCCATTCGGGCCCGTACAACGGCTCGATCAAGGCCTCGCAGGTCATGTTCACCGAGGACACGCGCCAGTACAGCGTGATGTCCTATGTGGACGCGGGGTCCGCCATCGCCGCGACCGTCGCCGCCAAGAATGGCGACACGGCCTCGCCGGCCAGCTACTCGAACGCCAACGGGACGTTCTACCTCACCACGCCCGGCCAGTACGACATCCTCGCCATCCAGCGGATGTATGGCGTGGCCACCAACACGCCGCTCACCAGCGGCGTCACCTTCGGCTTCAACGCCAGCGCGTCGCTGGTCTCCGCGCTGCCGATGTACGACTTCACCGTGAACACCAACCCGGTGGTCACGCTCTACGACACCGCCCTCGGCAATGCGCTCGACCTGTCCGGCTTCTCGCTGGCCTCGATCGTCGACCTCAATCCGGGGCAGTTCAGCAGCGTCAACGGCATGACCGACAATATCGGCATCGCCTTCAACACCTGGATCGACACCGCGATCGGCGGCGGCGGCAACGACACGTTCTATGTGAACGCCCACGGCAACACGATCGACGGCGGCGGCGGCAGCGACACCGTCGTGTTCGCCGGCCTGCTGTCGAGCTATGTGCTGGGTCATGCCGCCGGCAAGGTGACGGTGAACGACGGCGGCATCATCGACACGCTGAGCCAGGTCGAGACGCTGCAATTCGCCGACCAGACCGTCTCCGCCAGCAGCATCGCCTGCTTCGCGGCCGGCACACGCATCCTGACGCCGTCCGGCGAGGTCGCGGTCGAGTCGCTGCGCGAGGGCGACCTCGTGTGCACCGCGTCCGGCGGCACGCGGCCGGTCCGCTGGATCGGCTGGCGCAGGATCGACCTGCTCGCCCACCCGCACCCGCCGCTCGCCGCGCCGATCCTGGTCCGGCGTGGCGCCTTCGGCCCGGGGCAGCCGATGCGCGACCTGGCGCTGTCGCCCGACCATGCGATCCTGGCCGAAGGCGTGCTGATCCCGGCCTGCCTGCTGGTGAACGGCGGCAGCATCGTGCAGCGCCACGACACGCCCGCGGTGACCTATTACCACCTGGAACTCGACCGGCACGACATCGTGGTGGCCGAGGGGCTGGCGGTGGAGAGCTATCTGGATACCGGCAACCGGGCGATGTTCGCCAATGCCGGCCTGGCGCTGATCCTCCACCCCGACTGCAGCGTCCGCTACGGCGTGCAGAGATGGGCGCAGGATGCCTGCGCGGCGCTGGTGACCGAGGGCGCGCCGCTCCACGCCGCACGGCGTCACCTGATGGAGCGGGCGATCGGCGACGACTGCCGGATGGACGCCGATCCCGGCCTGCATCTGGCCGCGGGCGGGCGCGCGATCCGGCCGGTGTCGGTCGAGGATGACTGCCACGTGTTCGCGCTGCCGGCCGGCACGCGGCGCGTCCATGTCCGCTCCCACAGCGCGGTACCGGTCGAGGTCGGGGCGCACCTCTCGGATCGCCGCCGCCTGGGCGTGGCGATCGACCGCATCACGCTCGCCACCGACGCCGGCGGCAGCGAGATCCCGGTCGACCATCCCGCCTTGCGCCACGGGTGGCACGACGTCGAATCGGCCGATGGGTGCATGTGGCGCTGGACCGACGGCGCCGCACTGCTGCCGCTGCCCGAGGCCGCCGGGCGAGGCAGCCTGCTCCGCCTGAAGCTGCATGCCCGGCTGCCGGCCTATCTGGCGCCCTGCCGGGCCGCCGCGCGTCTCTGCGCGTGACGTAATGTGTCAGTTTTGGGACAGATCGGCCACGAATAGGACGTGCAAATTTATGCATGCGTTGATACATTCTGTTTAGTCTCCTCGGCTAAACTTTTGGATGCACAGAATGAACGCACGCATGAAGGTTGCCGCCGGGCTTGGGCTCGCCGCCTGTCTGCTCGCCGGCCCCGCGTTCGCGGCGCCGTTCCGGCTGGATCCGGGGCCGGGTGGTCTGACGCTGAATGACCTGACCGGCTGGGTGGCGAAGTCCAGCGTGCCGACGCTGCCGGCCGAGCATGTGTTCGTCGGTCCGCTGAACATGACCGTGACCGATATCGCCGATAACTCGTCGATCCAGCAGACCCTGTTCTGCACCGACATCTTCCACACGTTCGTCGCTGGCGGGCTGTACGACATGAGCACGACCAGCCTGACGGCGCGGCTGTCGGGCTTCGGGGCGAGCGTCGCCGCGGTCAAGGTGAGCCAGATCGGCGCGCTGCTGGCCAACGCCTTGCCGCTCACCGCCCCCATGGGCGCCGCCATCCAGGCCGCGATCTGGGAAATCGAGAACGAGACCGGCGTCACCGGCTACGACGTGAACCTGGCCGCCCTGACGGTCAGCGTCGACAGCGATGTGGCGGCCTTCGCCAGCTTCGTCCAGACCTACCTGGCCAATGTCAGCGGCACCACCGGCTCGGACGGCATCTGGCAGCCGGCCGTCGGCCAGACCGTGACCGAATACGTCCCGCAGTCGACGGAGAACCAGAGCTTCGCCTTCCTGGGCCTGACCGGCGGCGGCAATGCCCTCCCGGTCCCGGAACCCGCCTCGCTGGGCGTGCTGGGCCTCGGCATGATCGGGCTGGCCGCCGCGCGCCGCCGGCGGACCAACCGCCAGGCGTGATCGCCAGCCGCGGCCGGGTCCTCAGATCCGGCCGGTAAGCCCCGCCCGCACCACGGCAAGCCGGTCGCCGATCCCGCGCCAGGCGGGAAACGTCGGGGCCCGATGCAGGTCCCTCCGCGCCAGCACCGCCGGCAGCCCCGCCGCCACCTCCCGGCGCGGCAGCCGCAAGGGGCGCAGCCACCCCAGCGCCAGATCCGCCAGTTCGCGAACCACCGGCTTCGCCGCCTCCGGCCGGCGGATGACCTGCTCCGGCACAATGCCGTGCCGCCGCAGCCTGTCGTGCGGCAGCAGGCACCGGCCCTGCCGCGCATGCACCGCCACGCTGCGCAGGATGCCGGCCACGCCATACGCCGCGCCCGGCAACCGCAGCACCTCCGGATCGGGCGCTCCCAGCAGCCGCGCCGCCGCAACCGCGAGGCCCCCCGCACAGGCGTCCAGGTACGCACGCCACACCGCCTCGGTCGCGAATCCGTCCTCTGCCTCGGCCTCGCGCGCATCGATCATCGCCAGCAGATCGGCAGGCTCCAGCGCCCCCGAGTCGAGTGCGCGGCGCAGCGGATCAGCCACTTCGTGCCGCCGCGGCGCGCCCTCCACGACCTCCCGCCACCAGTGCAGGCGCACCAGCGCCAGCGGGGGCTCCGACACCGCCTCGCGGGCCCGTGCGAGTTCGTGATTGAACGCATACAGCGTCAGCAGCGCATCGCGCTTGTCCGGCGGCGCGAACAGGGCGGTGAGGAACCGGTCGGGATCGTGCCGGCGCACCAGCGCCGCCATCGGCTCGTTCATGCGCGCGCGGTGGCGCCCGCCGCCAACCCGTGCCAGCTTGACGCGTTCCGGCACGGGCCATAGCTAAAGGCCACGTCCGGCGAACGGTTTCGCTTCACTGCAACCAGCGGAGGATGCTCCATGGCATTCGAACTACCCTCCCTCCCGTATTCCAAGACTGCCCTCGGGGCAAAAGGGATGTGCGAGGAGACACTCGACCTGCATCACGGCAAGCACCACCAAGCCTATGTCACCGCACTGAACGGCTTCGTCGAGAAGGACCCCGCGCTGCAGGGCAAGTCGCTCGAGGACATCGTCAAGCTGTCCCACAACAAGCCCGACATGGCGCCGGTGTTCAACAATGCCGGCCAGCACTGGAACCACATCCTGTTCTGGCAGTGCATGAGCCCGAACGGCGGCGGCATCCCGGGCGCGCTCGAGAAGAAGATCACCGAGGATTTCGGCGACGTCGGGAAGTTCAAGGACGCGTTCAAGGCGGGCGGCGTCGGCCAGTTCGGCTCCGGCTGGGTGTGGCTGGTGCTCGGCTCCGACGGCAAGCTGAAGGTGACGCGTTCGCCGAACGGCTCCAACCCGCTCGCCGCCGGCGAGGGCAAGGCGCTGCTCGGCTGTGACGTGTGGGAGCACAGCTACTACCTCGACTTCCGCAATCGCCGCCCGGACTACCTGCAGAACTGGGTGGACAAGCTCGCCAACTACGAGTTCGCCGAGGCGCAGCTCAAGTCGGCATAGGCGGACCGCACCCGGGGGCTTTGCCCCCGGGACCCCCAGCACAGGCGCAGCCTTTGCAATCCCAATTGGGCCATGGGGGAGGGAGCCCGTTACTCGGACCCATCACGGTCCGAGCAACGGGCTCCCTCCCCCATGGCCAAGTCCGGGGTCCCAAGGGCTCCGCCCTTGGCGGGGATCCAAGGGGCAGCGCCCCTTGGTCGGGGCCATGCTGGAGCAGATCGCAACCCCGCACTAAGCTCGCCGCAGCGAACAACGGCATCGGAGGAAACCAACATGCCCCAGGTCGGTGAATCCAAGGGCGAATACCGCGGCGGCGTCCATCGCGACGATGCCGCCCTGAAGGCGTGGCTGGAGAAGCGCCCCCGCGAGGCGGCCCTCGAGCCGGACCTGCCCATCATCGACCCGCACCACCATTTCTGGGACACGCCACATCGCGGCGAGTACCTGCTCCCCGAACTGCTCGCCGACATCAGCGGCGGCCACAACATCGTCTCCACCGTCTTCCTCGAATGCCGCGCGATGTACCGCAAGGACGGCCCGCGCACGATGGCCGCGGTCGGCGAGGTCGAGTTCGTCGCCGGCATCGCCGCGATGAGCGATTCGGGCAATTACGGCCCCTGCCGCGTCGCCGAAGGCATCGTCGGCGGCGGCGACCTGAGCGTCGGCGCCAGCGTGCGCGACCTGCTGGAAGCCGAGATCAGGGCAGCCGGCGGCCGGCTGCGCGGCCTGCGCCACGGCGTCGCATGGGACACCCACGAGGCCGTCTCCAAATACGCCTCGCGCGCCGTGCCGCTGCATCAGGTGATGGACCCCAAATTCCGCGAGGGCCTGGCCCAGCTTGCGCCGCTCGGGCTGAGCTTCGAGTCGTGGCAGTATCATCCGCAACTACCCGACGCGATCGACCTCGCCCGCTCGTTCCCCGACACCACCATCATCCTCAACCATGTCGGCGGCCTCCTGGGCGTCGGGCCGTACAACAATCGCCGCCAGGAGATCTTCGCAGGCTGGCGCAAGGATATCGACGAACTCGCCAAGTCGCCCAACGTCTATTGCAAGCTCGGCGGCCTGGGCATGGTATCGGTCGGCTTCGACTTCCACGAGCGCGACCTCCCGCCCTCGTCCGAGGATCTCGCCGCGGCGTGGAAGCCCTATGTCGAGCACTGCATCGACGCGTTCGGCCCCGAGCGCTGCATGTTCGAGAGCAACTTCCCACCCGACAAGCAGTCCTGCGGCTACACCGAGTTGTGGAACGCCTTCAAGCGCATCACCGCCGGTGCATCCGCCAGTGAGAAGACCGCGCTCTACAGCGGCACGGCGGCGAAGGTCTACCGGCTGATCGCACCCTGAGCCGGCGAGGCATCCATGGACATCTCCGGCAAGACCGCCATCGTCACCGGCGCCGCCTCCGGCATCGGTCTCGGCATCGCCACCGCGCTCGCAGAATCGGGCGCCAACGTCGTGCTGGCCGACATCCAGAAGGAGGCCGTCGAACAGGCGGCGCACGGCCTCTCCGGCACCAACAAGCGGGTGATGCCGGTGCGCATCGACGTGACGCAGGAGCAGTCGGTGATCGATGCGCTGGCCGAGGCCGAGCGCGCCTTCGGCAAGTTGCATATCGCGTGCAACAATGCCGGCGTACCGATGCACGGCACCAGCATGACCGACGTGTCGCGCGCCGACTGGGAGTTCGTGATCGGCGTGAACGTCTGGGGGGTCATCCATGGCCTGCGCCATTTCGTTCCCGCCATCCTGCGGCACGGCGAGGCAGGCCATGTCGTCAACACGGCCTCGGTCGCCGGGTTCCAGAACCGACCCGGCACCGGCCAGGGCCCGTACTCCATGAGCAAATACGCGGTCCTGTCGCTGTCCGAGGCGCTGGAGTACGAACTCGCCGGCACCAATGTCGGCGTGTCGGTACTCTGCCCGGGACCGATCAACACCAACATCGCGCGCGGCGCACGCAACCGGCCCGACCACATGGGCGGCCCGCAGGTGCGCACCAACGACGAGACGGTGCTGGCCGAACGCCTTGCCAGCATCGGCCTCGATCCGAAGAAGGTGGGCGACAGGGTGGTGGACGCGATCCGGACCGGGACGTTCTACGCCTTCGTCAGCGCAGTGCCCGCCGATGTGATCCGCGCCCGCCACCGCCGCATCGAGGAGGCGCTGAACTCCCCCTGGGTGACCCACTACTGACGCACAGCGGCCGCAGGCGCTGTGTCATCACGTATACAGCGCCGGCATCGCGCGATAGGCTGTTGCCACACCCGTCCCGGTCAGCGTCAATTCGGCGCGCGGAAGCAAATCTCCGGCGAAGCTGACTATCCCGGGTCGCGGCTGGCACCATGCTGCGCCACGGCCGTCGCTGCGGTCACGGCTTCATGCGTCACGAGGGGAACACGGCATTGAGCTTTTCGGCAATCTTCGCGCGAGCGGTCGCCCTGGTCGGCGGCGCCGCGCTTCAGGTGCGGCGGCTGACCGAGGGTTCGCATGAACCCGCCTGGGGGAATGCGCCGGCGATCCCGGCGGCCAAGCCGCAAGGCAGCATCCCGACACTCAAGATGCCGACCGCCAAGGGATGGGAGCCTGGGCAGCGGCCGATCGCGGCACCCGGCCTCAAGGTCAACGCCTTCGCGACCGGCCTCGATCATCCACGGTGGATCGACGTGCTGCCCAACGGCGACGTGCTGATCGCGGAGGCCATGAGCGTGGACCGTGCACCGCGCTCGGTGTTCGACTATGCCATGGTCAGCACCATGCGCCGCGCGGCCGCGATGGGCGTCAGCGCGAACCGCATCACCCTGTTGCGCGATGCCGACGGCGACGGGGTCGCGGAAACCCGCGAGGTGTTCCTGGACGGCCTCAACCAGCCGTTCGGCATGGCACTGCTCGGCGACACGTTCTACGTCGGCAACACCGACGGCGTGGTCGCCTTCCCTTATGTCGCGGGCGCCTCGCGCATCACCGGTCCGGGCCGCAAGCTGATCGACTTCAAGCCCGCGGGCCACTGGACGCGCAGCCTGCTGCCGAGCCCCGACGGCAGCAAGCTGTACGCCGGCGTGGGCTCGCTCACCAACATCGCCGACAACGGCATGGAGGCGGAGGAAGGGCGCGCGGCGATCTACGAACTGGACGTTGCCAGCGGCACCGGCCGCATCTTCGCCTCCGGCCTGCGCAACGCGGTCGGCATGGCGTGGGAGCCGAGCACCGGCGTGCTGTGGACCGTGGTGAACGAGCGCGACGGCCTGGGCGACGAGACGCCGCCCGACTACCTGACCTCGGTGCGCGACGGCGGCTTCTACGGCTGGCCGTACTGCTACTGGGGCCAGACGGTGGATGACAGGGTGCCGCAGGACAAGGCGATGGTGGCGAAGGCCATCACTCCGGATTACGCGCTGGGCGGGCACACCGCATCGCTCGGCCTGTGCTGGCTGCCCGCGGGAACGCTGCCCGGCTTCCCCGAGGGCATGGCGATCGGTCAGCACGGCTCGTGGAACCGCAGCAAGCTGAGTGGCTACAAGCTGGTGTTCATTCCGTTCGCGAACGGCCGTCCGGCGGGGCCGCCGCGTGACATCCTGTCGGGGTTCCTGGCGCCGGACGAACGCGAATCCTATGGCCGGCCGGTCGGGGTGGCGATCGGTCCCGACGGCTCGGTGCTGATGGCCGATGATGTGGGCAACGTGATCTGGCGCGTGACGGGCGCCTGAGGCGGCAGGGACGCGTCGACACAGGCCGGGCCGGGCGCATTTCTGCCCGGCTCCGGCTGCCATCCGGATTGGCAATCGCAGACGGAGACGTGGATGACCGGCCTGCGCCGATCATGACGCGGAAAACCTCCAGTCCCCCACTGCAAGCTTACCGACACGCCCCTCGGCCGAACGTGAACCTGGTCCCCGTCCGTACGTTGGCGGATGTGTAGCGTGTCGGCGCGCTATACCGGTTCGGCGTTCCGCTCGGCCATCAGCGCGACGTAGGCCGGACGCGACTGGCAGGCGGCGATCCAGCGCGCGACGTGCGGCCGAGCGGCGAACAGCGCCGGCGCGGCCTGCGCATAGCGGACGATCTCGGCCACATTCAGATCGGCGACGGTGAAGCGGCCACCGACCAGGAACCCGCCGCCCTCCTGCAAAGCCTTGTCCAGCACTGCGAATTTCGGCTCCAGCGCCAGGATGCCGGCATCGTGGAGGGCAGCGTCGCGCGTCTTGGCCGCCGGCGCGTTCTGCATCACGCGCAGCGCGTGGCCCTCGCATTCAGTGGCCGCCCACAGCGTCCACATGATCATCTGACCCTCCTCGCGCACGTCGTGCGGGGCCAGCGGACCGCCATGCTTGCGCGCCAGGTACAGCGTGATCGCCAGCGATTCGTTCAGCACGTATCCATCATCGTCTATACTCGGCACCAGGCCGTTG
The DNA here is from genome assembly GCA_037201625.1 of Acetobacteraceae bacterium. Classification (GTDB taxonomy): domain Bacteria; phylum Pseudomonadota; class Alphaproteobacteria; order Acetobacterales; family Acetobacteraceae; genus JAMXLO01. Next base: position 248,825 of record JBBCGR010000001.1, read on the forward strand.
GGATTGACCGCGCGGAACGCCGGCGAGGCCGTGTTCAGCGGCGCACCGGACGCCTGCGGATCGGCCAGGCGATAGGCCTGGATGACCGGCACGTGCTCGAACGGGATGCCAAGCTCCCTGGCCATCCAGATGGGCCGCGTCGCGCGGGACCGCAGGACGCCGTAGATCTTCAGGGTCATCGGCAGATCTTCTCCGTCACATCAGGGCGCCGTCGCTAGAGCAGATTCCGTTCGTGCAGGCTCACGGAATCCGCTCTAGCTCGTTGTCTGAGAGCGCGATTCACCGCTCCGGTGATTCCACCTTTGCGGATCACGCTCTAGCATGAAAGCGCAGGCCGCGCGACCGCACGCCATTCAGGCGCGCACGGCACGGCCACGATACATGTAGCCGCCGTCAGGCACCGCGGCCTCGCTCTCGGCCAGCGCCTGCATCAGCGCGTGCGCCGGCGACAGTTCGCACGCCGGATCGGCCGCCGCCGCATCCCCCGCGAGCGCCATGGCCTGGCAGCGGCAGCCGCCGTGGTCGATCTCACGCAGGTCGCAGGACCGGCAGGGTTCGCGCATCCACTGCGTGCCGCGGAACGCCTGGAACGCCGGCGAGTCGCGCCAGATCGCGGCGAGCGGCCGGTCGCGCACCGACCAGAACTCCAGCCCGGGAATCGTTTCAGCGGCGTGGCAGGGCAGCACGCGGCCGGACGGCGTGACGTTCAGCGAGCGAAGCCCCCATCCGCCCATGCACGCCTTCGGCCGCCGCGCGTAATAGTCCGGCACCACCATGTCGATCACCGGTCCGCCCCGATAGTGCGCACGGATCGCGTCCATCGCCTGCATGGCCTGCCCGACCTGCGCGCGCGTCGGCATCAGCGCGGCGCGGTTGCGCAACGCCCAGCCGTAGTATTGCGCGTGCGCGACCTCGACGCGGCCGGCGCCGAGCGAGGCGGCAAGTTCCACCAGCGCGGCAACGTGGCCGATATTGGCGCGATGGATCACCACGTTCACGGTGAGCGCGAGCCCAAGCTCCGTCACGCTGCGGGCGAAGGCGAGCTTGCGCGCATGCGCCCCGTCGTAGCCGGCGATGCGGTCGGCGCTCGCCGCGTCCACGTCCTGCACCGAGAGCTGGACGTGGTCCAAACCCGACCGCTGCAGGCTGGCAAGGCGCGGGGCATCGAGGCCGATCGCCGAGGTGATGAGGTTGGTGTAGAGGCCGGCCTCACGCGCGGCGGCGACAATATCGGCGAGATCGCGGCGCGCGGCCGGCTCGCCGCCGGACAGATGCACCTGCAGCACGCCCATCGCGGCCGCCTCGCGGAACACGCGCGACCAGGTGCCGGCATCCAGTTCCGCGCCGCGTTCGTCGAGCGCCAGCGGGTTCGAGCAGTACGGGCAGGCGAGCGGACAGCGATGGGTCAGCTCCGCCAGCAGGCCGAGCGGCGGCGGCACGTCGGGCGCCCGGATCATGCCAACAGGATCATGCCGACAGGATCATGCCGCTGCGATCATGCGCCGGGCTGCGAGATCGGCCAGCATGTCGGTCACGTCGCCGGCGATCTCGGCGCGCTCGGCGGTATACAGCGCAGCCAGTTCGTCGATGATCTGATCCAGCGTGTGCAACCCGTCGCAGCGGCGCAGGATGTCGTGCGCGGGGCCCTCCATCTCGATGATCCGCTCCGGCCCGAGCAGCACCCAGGCGCTGCGGGTGGCGTCGAAATGCAGGCGCACGCCGGGCGCCAGCCGAGGGCGTTCCGGCACGGGTGCCGCGTCAGACATTGGCGGGCACGAAGGCGCCGGGCGGGATCAGGCCCGGCGTGACATAGGCGTAGTACAGCGCGTCCAGCATGCACCACAGCACGTCGCATTTGAACGCGAGCGTATCGACCACCGCCTGCTGCTGTTCCGCCGTGCGCGCGTGCTGCTTCACCCAGTCGAGCGCAAAATGCGCATCGCGCTCGGCCTGCGGCGGGCGCTGGTCGAAATACGCCATGATGTCCGGCGTGATGAAGTCGTAATGCGCCAGCATCCCGCTCATGCGCTCGCTGATGATCTGCGGCGAGAACAGCTCGGTCAGGCAGGAGGCCACCGCCTCCAGCAGGCTGCGCTCGCGCACGAAATGCACATAGGCCTGCACCGCGAACCGCGTCGCCGGCAGCAGCAGGCGGGTGGACTGCACCGTGTCGCGATCCAGCCCGAGCCCGTCGGTCAGCCGCAGCCAGCGCTCGATGCCGCCCGGCGCGCCGTCCACGCCGTCGTGGTCCTCGAGCCGCTTGCGCCATGCCCGGCGCAGCGCAACGTCCTCGCACCGGCCGATCAGCGAGGCATCCTTCAGCGGCACCATCGCCTGGTAGTAGTAGCGATTGAGCGCCCAGGCCTGCACCTGCGCCTTGGTGCACCGGCCGCTGTGCAGCAGACGATGGAACGGATGCAGGTTGTGATAGCGCTTCGCGCCCAGTTCCCGCAGCCGGGTTTCGAGATCCGCCTGTGCTGCCGTCCCGGTCAAAGCCGAACCTCCATTCCGTCGTACGCCACTTCGAAGCCGGCCGCCTCGACCTGCCGCCGCTCGGGCGAGTCCGCCAGCAGGATCGGATTGCTGTTGTTGATATGCAGGAAGATACGGCGGCCAGGCAGGTCCGCCAGCCCCTCCAGCGCACCGCCCGGGCCGCTCACCGGCACATGCCCCATGCGGCGGCCGGTCTTCGCGCCAAGCCCCAGCGCGATCATCTCGTCATCGGTGAACAGCGTGCCATCGAAGAACACCGCATCGGCTTCGGCGAGCCGCCGGCGCACCGCGTCGGTGATCTCGGCGCAGGCCGGTGCGACAATCACGCTGCGGCCGTTCGCCGTGAGTCGCGCGGCATAGGCGGGACCGGGTTCGGGTCCCGTTGCGTTGCGGTCCTCGAGATACAGCGGCAGCTTGCCGGGCATCTCCAGCAGCGTGAGGTCCACCCCGCCGCCGCAGCGCACCCTCTCTCCGGGCACGATCGGCTGCATGCGCACGAGCGCCGGATCGAGCACGCCGAAGATGCGGTTCTCCCGCAGCAGGCCGAGCAATTCGCTGGCGGCGTAGATGGTGAAGGGCTGGCGCTCGCGCAGGGTGAGCAGGCCGGCCAGCGCATCGACGTCGCCGCCCAGCAGAACCACGCCGGTGATCGGTGAGTGGCGCAGGCCCGCGCCGGGCCACAGTGCGGGCGTCCGCAGGATCTGCTCGCGCAGGTCGGGCGAGGCGCCCACCACGATCCAGTCGGTCTCGTTGCCGCTGACCGCGACGCTGGCCTGGGTCGCCGGGCGGGCCCGCGAATCCCCTGCCCTCGCCAGGCGGCACAGGGAGCAGCCGCAGTTCCACTGGGGAAAGCCGCCGCCCGCCGCCGCACCGAGGACCAGCGTTGTCAGCCCGGCCACCCGGTCGGCTCTGTAACGAGCCAGAGCGTCCGGCGGCTAGAGCTTACCGGCGAAGTAGCCGTTGATCTCCATGCCGATGCAGATTTCGCGAAGTTTCGGGCGTGTCCAGGCCATTTGCATCTCCTGATGAGCCGGTTCAATCAGCGCAATTCGCCAAGGTCTGCGAACCGCGCAAGGCTAGAGCATGTTGGCTGCCGAAGGAAGCATCCAACATCCTGCTGCTCAGTGTGGTGTCGCGTGATGCGCGCTCGACCTGCCTGCACTGGAAGCGATCCCGCTCCGGCAGGCGCGCGCCGGCGCCGTTCGGCACAGCCCGGCCGCGGCGATCGGCTACTGCTCAGGCTCCGTCGTGAACAGCAGCGGATAGCCCTTGCTGCGGCCTGCATCCGTTGCAATCGTCGCCTTCGATTCCGCGACGTCCTTGGTATAGACCGAGACCACGCAGGTGCCGCGCCGGTGCGCCGTGATCATCACCCGCGCGGCCTGGTCCTCGGTCAGGCGAAACACCGACTTCAGCACCGTCACGACGAACTCGCGCGGCGTGTAGTCGTCGTTGACCAGGATCACCTTGTGGAGGCGAGGCCGCTCCACCTTGATCTCGGTCGTCGAGTTTGTCGTGGTCTCGTTCATCTGCGGTGCCGATCATCCGCCCGCGGGTGCGCCACCGGCAAGCCCCCCACCGGCAAGCGCCCGGTGCGCAAGCCCCCAGCGGCAAGCCCGCAGCGGCAAGCCCCCAGTGCGCAAGCCGCGCACATGTCATCGCCGCGCCCCCAGGCAGCCCGCCGCGCACCGGCGCGAGCGCGAACGATGCGTGCTTGACCTCCCCCGCCGCCCCCGCCACATCTCCGCCATGTCCACCCGCCTCGTGATCGACCACCGCGCGGACGCCGCGCCCAGGACCGCGCCGCTGCGCCATCCGGAGAAGGCGCACCGGCCGGACAATCCGATCCAGCGCAAGCCGGCCTGGATCCGGGTGAAGGCGCCCACCCACCCGATCTACCACGAGACGCGCGCCCTGATGCGCGCCAACGGCCTCGTCACGGTCTGCGAGGAAGCCGCCTGCCCGAACATCGGCGAGTGCTGGGCCCAGCGCCACGCCACCATGATGATCATGGGCGACACCTGCACCCGCGCCTGCGCGTTCTGCAACGTCGCCACCGGCCAGCCGGCCCCGCTCGCGGCCGACGAGCCCGACCGCGTGGCCGATGCCGTGGCGAAGCTGGGCCTCGCCCATGTGGTGGTCACCTCGGTCGACCGCGACGACCTGGCGGATGGCGGTGCCGCGCATTTCGCCGCCACCATCCGTGCCATCCGCGCCGCCGCACCGGCGACCACGATCGAGGTGCTGACCCCGGATTTCCTGCGCAAGCCGGGCGCGGTCGAGGTCGTCGCCGCCGCGCGTCCCGACGTCTTCAACCACAATCTGGAGACGGTGCCTCGGCTGTATCCGACCATCCGGCCCGGCGCGCGCTATTTCGCCTCGCTCCACCTGCTTCACCAGGTGAAGCAGCACGATCCGTCGATCTTCACCAAGTCCGGGCTGATGGTCGGGCTGGGCGAAACGCGCATCGAACTGATGCAGGTGATGGACGACCTGCGCGCGGCGGACGTGGATTTCCTCACCATCGGCCAGTATCTGCAGCCCACGGTGAAGCACGCCGCGGTGGACCGCTTCGTCACGCCCGAGGAATTTGCCGACTACGCCGCGCTGGCCCGCGGCAAGGGGTTCCTGCTGGTCTCCGCGACCCCGCTCACCCGCAGTTCCTACCACGCGGATGCCGATTTCGCCGCGCTGCGGACGGCCCGCGCGCAACGCGGGTAGCATGCCGACCCACGCCGAGAGCATGATCGTGCCGTACCGGCCGGACCAGCTTTTCGACCTGGTGGCCGATGTCGGGAAGTATCCGCAGTTCCTGCCCTGGTGCGTCGCCGCGCGGATCCGCAGCCGCAGCGAGTGCCTGCTGGTCGCCGACCTCACGATCGGCTTCGGCCCGTTTCGCGAAACCTTCACGAGCCGCGTCACCCTCGACCGGCCGCAGCGTGTCAAAGTGCGCTACGAGACCGGTCCGTTCAGGTATCTGAACAACCAGTGGGAGTTCCTCCCGCACCCGCAGGGCTGTGAAGTGGACTTCTTCGTGGACTTCGAATTCCGCAGCCGCATCCTGCAGGCGGCGATCGGCGTCGTGTTCAACGAGGCGGTCCGCCGCATGGTCGGCGCCTTCAACAAGCGCGCCCGCGATGTCTACGGACCGCCCGTCGCCGCCGCCGGCACCCCCACGCCAGTCAGGAGCTGACAGCATGCTCTATGCGCCGAAGCGCCCCGCCGCCGACCTGCCGCCGGTGCAGGTCAACCTCTATTCCGACACCCAGACGCGGCCGTCGCCGGCGATGAAGGAGGCGATGCTGCGCGCCGAGGTAGGTGACGAGCAACATGGCGACGATCCGACGGTGCATGAACTCTGCGACCGCATGGCGGCGCTGCTGGGCAAGCAGGCGGCGGTGTTCCTGCCGTCGGGCACGATGTGCAACCAGATCGCCATCCTGACGCATTGCCGCGCCGGCGACGAGATCATCGCCCATGAGAGCGCGCATATCATCACCAACGAGGGTGGCGGGCCGGGCGCGCTGGCCGGCACCACGGTGCTGGGCCTGCGCGGCGAGCGCGGCCAGTTCACGCCCGACACGCTGCGCGCCGCGTTCCGCGAGAGGAAGCGCAACGTGCCGACGCAGACGCTGCTGGAGGTCGAGCAGACCGCCAATATCGGCGGCGGCGCGGTCTGGCCGCTCGAGCGGCTGAACGCCGTGCTGGACACCGCGCACGAACACGGCCTGGCGACCCATATGGACGGCGCCCGGCTGATGAACGCGGTGGTGGCGTCGGGCGTAGCGCCGCACGACATGGCGGCCGGCTGCGACTCGGTCTGGGTGGACTTCACCAAGGGCCTGGGCGCGCCGCTCGGCGCCGTGCTGTGCGGGTCGGAGGCGTTCATCGACGAGGCATGGCGGTGGAAGCAGCGGCTGGGCGGCTCGCTGCGGCAGGCCGGCGTGTGCGCCGCCGCGTGCCTCTATGCGCTCGACCACAATGTCGACCGGCTGGCCGATGACCACGCCAATGCCAGGCTGCTGGCGCGCGGCCTGGCGCAGATCCCCGGCATCACGGTCGAGGAGCCGGAGACCAACCTGGTGTTCTTCGACACCACGGGAACCGGCATGACCGCCGACCAGCTTGCCGACCGCGTCCGGCGCGAGGGGCTCATGCTGTCCAGCTCCGGCCGTTTCCGCGCCCGCGCCTGCACGCATCTGGACGTCGACGCGGCCGGGGTGGCGACGGCGCTGCGGCTGATCCGCCAGGCCGTGGCCAATTAGCCTTCCGTTAGCCCGCGCCTGACATCCTGGTGGCGCCCGTACCACCAGGAAGGTTCTCCGATGCGCCGCCTGCTCCCGCTCCTGGCGGCCCTGCTGCTCGCGCTGCCGGCCGCCGCGCCCGCCACACTCGCGCAGACCATGGCCACGCAGCCCGGCGGCGCAGCAACTGGCTCCCCGCAGGCTGGCGGCGCGCAAAAGCCCGGGACGGCGTCCAAAGGGACCCCCATGTCGATGGAGCGGCGCTTCGAGCAGGCCAACGTCACCAATGACGGCCACCTGACCCTGGAGCAAGCCAAGACGAAGTACAAGGCCGTCGCCCGCCACTTCGCCGCAATCGACAAGGACAACAAGGGCTACGTCACGCTCGACGACATCCGCGGCTACGACAGTAAGCGGCGCACGCTGCACCAGGAGCCCGCCGCGACCCGCCGGGACCCGAAGGGCTGACGCCGGGTGGGGCGGGTTGGCCGCCCGGTGGCGAACCGCTCAGTGGCGAACCGCCCAGTGGCGAACCGCTCAGCGGCGAACCTCTCAGCGGCGAACCGCTCAGCCGGCCGCCGCGCCCGCCGGCCCCGCCTCGGCCGGCGCGTAGGACTTCATGAACGTGCCGACCGCGGCGGCAACCACCTCGTCGATCTCCGCCTCGGTCGGCGGCGTGAGGCCCAGCGAGGCGCGCAGGAACAGCCGCGTCCGCAGCATGCCGACGAACTGCTCCGCGGCGATCCCCGGATCGGCCACCACCAGCCGCCCGGCCGCCGTCCGGTCGGCCAGCCATGCCGCGAACGCGGTGTGCACCGCCACCGGACCGCTGTCGTAAAAGGCGCGCCCAAGCTCCGGGAAACGCACGCTCTCGGCGATCACCACCCGGTGGATCGCCAGCGCGCGCTCCTCCAGGAAGAAACGCAGCAGCCGGCCGCCGAAGCTCGCAAGTGCCGCGCGGACGTCGGTCGCATCGGCCGGCAGGAACTCCGCCGGCGAGATGCTCTCCTGGCACGCCTCGCCGATGATCGTCGCGAACAGCCGGTCCTTGGAACTGAAATGCGCGTAGAGCGTCGCCTTGGACACGCCGGCCGCCCGCGCGATGGCGTCCATGCTGACCGCGCCGTAGCCCTGGGCCATGAACAGCGCTGCCGCCGCCTCCAGCACAAGCTGGCGTTTCGGCGACTCGCCGTCGGTCCGATCCTGCATCGCGGCACTCATGGCCGCTAAGTGGGCCGGAGCGCGGCGGGTTTGCAAGTGTCTCCGATGACTGAACTGAACCGTTCAGTGCATGGTTGACGCAGATGGGTGGACGCCCCATGCTCTACCAGACTGAACGGTGCAGTTCAGGAGGAGCCGCGAGATGAACGCCGTGACGGAAAAGCCGGAGCCGCTGCCGGCCGACAGCCAGACCACCGCGACGCCCGCGCCTGCGCGCGCCCGCGGCCGGCGGTGGCTGATCCGGCCCCTGATCGGCCTGGTCGCCGTGATCGGCATCGGCGTCACCGCGTCCTGGTGGTTCACCGAGGGCCGCTACATCGAGAGCACCGACAACGCGTATATCCGCGGCGACATTGCCGTGCTCAGCCCGCGCATCGAGGGCGACGTGACGGCCGTCGTGGTCACCGACAACCAGCCGGTGCGGGCCGGCGATCCGCTGATCCTGCTCGATCCCAGCGACTGGCGGGCGCGGCTGGACCAGGCGAGGGCCACCGCCGCGGAGGCCGCCGCCGCGATCGAGACGGCGCAGCGCCAGGTCGGCCAGCAGCAGGCCACCATCGCCGCGTCGGACGCCGCGATCACCCAGGCGCAGGCCGAGCAGTCGCGGGCCAGCGCCGATGCGACGCGCTCGGGGTCGCTGGTGGCGGGCGGCTGGGCGTCCCGCCAGGCGAACGACCAGGCGATCGCCGATTCGCGCAAGGCCAACGCGTCGGTCGTGGCGGCCCAGGCGCAGCGGGCCGCCGCCGAGCAGCAGCTTGCCGTGCTGAACGCGCAGGTCGTGCAGGCCCGCGCCCGCCAGCAGAGCGCGGCGGCCGCGGTCCAGCTTGCCGAGAACAACCTCTCCTACACCGTGATCCGCGCGCCGTTCGACGGCATCGTCGGCAACCACGCCGTCGAGGCGGGACAGCACGTCTCGCCCGGCAGCCAACTCATCGCCGTCGCCCCACCGCCCGAGAAGCTCTACGTCGTCGCCAACTTCAAGGAGACGCAGCTTCGCCGCATGCGGCCCGGCATGGCGGTCCGGCTGGTGCCCGACATCGATCCCGGCGCCGCGGTCGAGGCGCGGGTGGACAGCCTCGCCCCGGCCACCGGCGCGCTGTTCAGCCTGCTGCCGCCGGAGAACGCGACCGGCAACTTCACCAAGGTCGTGCAGCGCGTCCCGGTCAAGCTGGTGCTCGATCCGGCGCAGGCGACGCGTGCCGGCTGGCTGCGCGCCGGCCTCTCGGTGACCGCCGAGGTCGACACGCGCGGCCCCGATGCGCAGCGGCTCGGCCTGTTCGGCACCGCCGCGGCGACGATCCGGCGCGCGCTGCCGTGACCCAGGCGATATCCGGGCCGGCGAATGGGCCGGCAACCGGGGAGCCAACCGGGGCGGCACCCCAGTCGGCGACATCTGCGCCATCGGGCGCGATGTCCGGGCCGGTCGACAAGCTGACCACGCGCCAGTGGGTCGGCTTCATGGCGATGGTGGTCGGCATGTTCATGGCGATCCTGGACATCCAGATCGTCAGCGCCTCGATCTCCGAGATCCAGGCCGGCCTCGCGGCCAGCCCCGACGAAGCCTCATGGGTGCAGACCAGCTACCTGATCGCGGAGATCGTGATGATCCCGCTGTCGGGCTGGCTGTCGCGGCTGGTCTCCACGCGCCTGCTGTTCGTCGGCAGCGCGCTCGGCTTCACGCTGTTCTCGCTGGCCTGCGCCGGCGCCTCCAGCCTGGGCGAGATGGTGGTGTTCCGCGCCCTGCAGGGCTTCATCGGCGGGGCGATGATCCCGACCGTGTTCGCCACGACCTACCTGCTGTTCCCCGGCCCGAAGCGCACGCAGATGTCGGTGGTGATCGGCCTCACCGCCACGATGGCGCCCACCATCGGCCCCACGCTCGGCGGCTGGCTGACCGAGCAGTATTCCTGGCACTGGCTGTTCCTGATCAACGTGCCGGTCGGGCTGCTGGTGGCGGGTGCCGTTTGGACCAGCCTCGACATCGACCGGCCGGACTGGTCGCTGCGCCGCACCTTCGACCTCCCCGGCCTCGTGCTGATGGCGCTCTTCCTCGGCGCGCTGCAATACGTGCTGGAGGAGGGCAACCGCTGGGACTGGTTCCAGGACGAGAGCATCGCCTGGGCCGGCGTGATCTCCGCCGTCTCCGGCGTGCTGTTCTTCTGGCGCATGCTGACGCGCGCCGACCCGCTGGTGGAGTTGCGCGCCTTCGTCAACGCCAACTTCGCGTTCGGTTCGCTGTTCAGCTTCGTGCTCGGGCTCGGGCTGTATGGCTCGGTGTACCTGGTGCCGCTGTTTCTCGGCCGGGTGCGCGGCTACGACAGCCTGCAGATCGGCGAGACGATGTTCGTGACCGGGGCCGCGATGTTCCTGGCGGCACCGATCGCCGGCCAGCTTGCCCAGCGGATGGACCTGCGGGTGATGCTGGCGATCGGGCTGGTGATGTTCGGCGGCGGCCTGTGGTGGATGGCGGCGCTCACCGTCGATTCGGCGTTCTGGGAGTTGTTCGGCCCGCAATCGCTGCGCGGCGCGGCGATGATGTTCATCATGCTGCCGGTCAACCAGATCGCCCTCGGGCGGCTGCCGCCGGAGGCGATGAAGAACGCTTCGGGCCTTTATAACCTGATGCGCAACCTGGGCGGCGCGTTCGGGCTGGCGATGATCAACACGGTGTCCACGTCGCGGCTGGCGCACCACACGCTGCATCTGCAGGAGCAGGTGACCTGGGCGCGCTCCGCCGCCACCCGGGCGCTCGACAACATGACCCACATGATGACCGCGGCGAAGGCGGGCGATGCGCATCTCGCGGCGCTGAAACAGGTGGCGATGCTGGTGCAGCGGCAGGCGCTCACGCTCACCTACAACGATGTGCTGATGCTGATGGCGGGGAGCTTCTTCCTGGCGCTGCCGCTGACCCTGCTGCTCGCGAAGCCGACCGGCGCCACGGCCGAGGCGCACTGAACGGACAATACGGGGTGTGGCGGCGCGTGTAGCCCGGCGGCCATGCCAGTCTCGCGTGCCAGCAGCCTCATGGCAGCCGTGGCGTCCCTCGGAGCCGTCCTTGCGAGCCCGGCGAGCGCCGCGGCGCCCTCCGCCCAGCACACGCCGGCCCAGCACATGCCGGCCAATCCCGCGCCCTCCAGCCAGCCACCGTCCGGCCCCATGCCCACCACTCACGCTTCCTCCCTGGCCGTCGCGGTCCAGGCGCGCGGCGCGGTGTGGAACGCCATCGCGGTCGACGGCGCCCGCATCTTCCTCTCCGGCCCCCGCTGGAGTGGCACCACGCTGCCGCCGCTGGTGCTGGTGGCCGATGGCGCGCCGCCGCGACCGTTCCCCGACACAGCCTGGAACGCAGGGACGCCGGGTGGCGACCCGGGCGGCGCGTTCGTGAACATCAACGCCCTCCACCTCGATGGCGCGGGCGGCCTCTGGGTGGTCGACACCGGCACGCCGCAGTTCGGCGGCAACCCCCTGCCCGGCGCCGCCAAGCTGGTGCGCATCGCCCTGGCCACGGGACAGGTGGACCGGGTGATCCGCCTCGCACCCGACATCGCCCGGGCCGGCAGCTATGTCGACGACATCCGCTTCAACGGCGGCCACGCCTATCTGACCGACGCCGGCCAGCCCGGCCTCATCGTGGTGGACCTGGCGAGCGGCGCGGCCCGGCGCGTGCTCGACCTGCACCCCTCCACCGTCGCGCGCCCCGACCGCCCGATCATCGTCGCCGGCGAGGTCCTGCGCGGGCCCGACGGCCAGCCGCTACGTGTGCATGCCGATCCGCTGGAGGTCAGTCCCGACGGGCGCTGGCTGTATTACGGCCCTCTCGTGGGCCCATGGTCGCGCGTCCCCACGCGCCTGCTGGACGACCCCGCGACACCGGCTTCGTCGCTCGCGGCGGCGGTAGAGCCCTGGGCGGACCTGCCGCCGGTCGGCGGCACGGCGATGGACAGAGCGGGAAACCTGTATTTCAGCGACCTCGCAGCGGATGCGGTGCGGCGGCGGGCGCCCGACGGGACCATCACCACGCTCGCCCAGGATCCGCGCCTGCGCTGGGTGGATGCGCCCTGCCTGACGCCCGACGGCAGCCTGTGGCTCCCCGCGGCGCAGCTTGACCGCATCGCCCTGTTCCACCATGGCCATGACCGGATCGTGGCGCCGATGACCGTGTTCCGGCTGGCTCACGCCGGTCCCTGATTTCCCTTCCAGCGAGGTTGCCCATGTCGCAGACCGTTGCCGAGTTCATGGTGGATACGCTCCGGCAGGCCGGCGTGAGGCGGGTCTACGGCATCGTGGGCGACTCGCTGAACGGCTTCACCGACGCGCTGCGGCGCAAGGGCGGCATCGACTGGATCCATGTCCGCCATGAGGAGGCGGCGGCGTTCGCGGCGGGCGCCGATGCGCACCTGACCGGCGAACTCGCGGTCTGCGCCGGAAGCTGCGGGCCGGGCAATCTGCATCTGATCAATGGCCTGTTCGACTGCCATCGCTCGCGCGTGCCGGTGCTGGCGATCGCCGCGCATATCCCCAGCAGCGAGATCGGCATCGACTACTTCCAGGCCACCCATCCCGAGAGCCTGTTCCGCGACTGCAGCCACTATGTGGAGCTGATCTCCAAGGCCTCCCAGGCGCCGCAGATCATCGAGCGCGCCATGCGCACCGCCATCGCCCGCAAGGGCGTCGCGGTCGTGGTGATCTCGGGCGACGTGGCCCTCGAGATGACCGAGGCGGTTCCGCCCCCCTTCCCCTCCCCGCCGGCGCCTGTCGTCGTGCCGCAGGACGCCGATCTCGACCGGCTGGCCGGGCTGCTGAACGGCGCATCGCGGCTCACCCTGCTGTGCGGTGCCGGCTGTGCCGGGGCGCACGACGAGGTGGTGGCGCTCGCCAAGGCGCTGAAGGCGCCGATCGTGCATGCGCTGCGCGGCAAGGAGCATATCGAGTACGACAACCCGTACGACGTCGGCATGACCGGGCTGATCGGCTTCGCGTCCGGCTACCTGGCGATGAAGGCCTGCGACACCCTGCTGATGCTGGGCACCGACTTCCCGTACCGGCAGTTCTACCCCGAGGCCGCCCGGATCGCGCAGATCGACCTCCGCCCGGAGGCGATCGGCAACCGCTGCCGGGCGGACCTGGGCCTGGTCGGCGACGTGAAGGAGACGCTGCGCCGCCTGCTGCCCCGCATCACCGAGCACACCGACGCGGCGCATCTGGACGCCTGCGTGGCGGATTATCGCAAGGCGCGGCGGGCGCTGGACGACCTGGCCGAGAACAGCCCGCGCAGCAACACGATCCATCCGCAATACCTGTCGCGGCTGGTGAGCGAACTGGCGCAGGACGATGCGGTGTTCGCCTGCGACGTGGGGACCCCCACCGCCTGGGCCGCGCGCTATCTGCGGATGAACGGCCGGCGCCGGCTGGTCGGCTCGTTCAACCATGGCTCGATGGCCAACGCGCTGCCGCAGGCGATCGGCGCGCAGGCGGCCTTCCCCGGGCGGCAGGTGATCGCGCTCTCCGGCGATGGCGGCTTCACCATGATGCTGGGCGACTTCATCACGCTGACCCAGATGGGCCTGCCGGTGAAGGTGGTGGTGCTGAACAACGGCACGCTCGGCTTCGTGGAACTGGAGATGAAGGCGAACGGGCTGCTCGACACCGGGTGCAACCTGCAGAACCCGAACTTCGCCGCCATGGCCGAAGCGATGGGCGTGAAGGGGATCCGGGTGGAGCATCCGCGCAACCTGGAGGCGGCGCTGACGGCGGCGTTCAGCCACGCGGGGCCGGCGCTGGTCGACGTGGTGAGCGCGCGGCAGGAACTCATCATGCCGCCGCGGACCACGGTCGGGCAGGCGGGCAAGTTCGGGCTGTTCATGCTGAAGGCGGTGATGGATGGCCGTACCGCCGAACTGATCGACCTGGCCCGCGTCAACCTGTCGCGCTGACTGCCGCGGGTCAGACGGTCTTCAGGCCTCGCCCGTCGGTGATCCACATCGCCTGGCGGGCGAACCACTCAGGATCGGCGACCGCCTCGCCCGGCAGCACGCCGGTGCGGATGAAGTCCCTCAGCTTCTCGGTCTCGCGGGACGGGTCGGGCATGGTCTCCAGCGCCTCCAGCAGGAAGCATTTCAGCGCCGACGACCCGGTGCGCACATGGCGGCGCAGGCAGCGCCGGTTGAGCCCGTCATTGGGGCGCCCGACATAGCGGCCCGCATCGGGCGCCATGGCGTTGATCGCGTTCAGGATGCGGCGGCGCTGCGCCAGCGGATCGAGGCCTGCGAATTCGTCCGCCTCGATCGCCGGCGCCATGCCGATCGCCAGCCGTCCCATCCGGTACGGCAGGTGGAACTTGTAGTCGAGCGAGTGCGCCGGCAGCCCGCCGCTGATGCGGACCGGCACCACGCGCCGGCGCAGGGTCAGCGTCACCTCCATCAGGTCCTTGGCCATCGTCTGGACCTGCTGGCCCTCGTGGAACTCCCGCCAGGCACCGACATGCACCAGCAGCGACCGTCCCTCCAGGTGCTGCGGCAGGTTGAGCAGGAAGTCGCGGGCGGGCTTCAGTTCGTGCGGCACCGCGACCACCTGGATGAGGTCCGCCGCCGCATGGTTGAGCCGCCGAAGCTGCTCGGCAAGCAGCCCGCAATGCTCGCCGTAATCATTGTCGAACAGCCCCGGATGGGTCACCACCAGAAGCGGAATGCCGGTCACCGCCAAGTGGAGAAACGAGATGAGGAACGACTCGTAACTCGTTTGGTGGTTTGCATAATAGCAGGCCGGTGTGTGCGAGAACCGCAAGGTGGAGCGGTCGGCGTCGAACAGATGGTCGATCGGCGCCAGCGCCATGTCGGCGGGCAGCCCGATGCCCGGCAACCGGTCGCGCAGCGCCTGCCGCAGTGCCGGCAGCGACAGCGGTCCCGGCGGCAGCGGCTCGGGCGGCGGCGACTCGGGCGGCAGCGACGACGGACGTAGAGTGCGGGGCGGGGCGAAGGAGAGCGCGGCTTCGGTCATCCGGCCTGGATGCCGAGGTCTCCGGCCGCTGTCCCGTGATTCTTGGATGACAGGCGGGCGGGATGGGCCGGTCAGCGGAGGAAGGGATTGCCCTGCCGTTCCGCCCCGATCGTCGAGCCTGGCCCATGGCCGCAGACGAAGGAATAGTCGTCGCCCAGCGGCAGCAATTTGGTCGCGATGGCGTCGAGCAGCGCCGCGTGGTCGCCATAGGGAAAATCCGTCCGCCCCACCGAGCCCTGGAACAGCACGTCGCCCACCAGGGCGAAGCGCATGGCGTGGTTCACGAACACCACATGCCCGGGCGTGTGGCCAGGGCAGTGCAGCACCTCGAACCTATGCTCCCCCAGCGCCACCCCGTCGCCCTCGGCCAGCCAGCGGTCGGGTGCGACGTTGCGCGCGGCGAAGCCGTATTTGGCGGCCTGTTCCTCGAGCGCCTCCAGCAGGAACGCATCGCGGCGGTCCGGGCCCTCGATCGGCACGCCGCCCAGGCGCTCAGCCAATTCGGCCGCACCGCCGGCATGGTCGAGGTGGCCGTGGGTGAGCCAGATGCGCTCCACCGTGAGACCGAGATGCTCGATCTGGCCCATGATCCGATCGACCTCGCCGCCCGGATCGACCACCGCCGCCTGCTTGCCGTCCTCGTCCCACAACAGCGTGCAGTTCTGCTGGAAGCCGGTGACGGGGATGATGCCGCCCTTCAGCATTCCCATCAGTGCAGCTTGGGCGACTTCAGGAACGTGGTCCGGTCGCCGGACCGCACCGTGAGCGCGACCGGCGTCTTGTCGCGCATCAGCCGCAGCCGCACTTCGGCCCCGGCACTGCCCGACGCCCACACGCGCCGCCACAGCCCGGCCAGGTCGGCGATCTCGTCACCGCCGACTGCCAGGATGCGATCGCCCGCGCGCACGCCCGCCTGCTCGGCCGGGCCGTTGTCGGCGAGGCCGCCCACCACGATCGAATCGTCCGATTCGGTGGCATACATGCCGAGCCAGGGGCGCGCCGGACGGTTCACCCGCCCGTAGCTCAGCAGGTCCTTCATGATCGGCGTCAGCAGGCCGATCGGCACGACCATGTTCATGTCGAGCCGCCGGCCCTTGCCGTCGCCCTGCTGGAGGATCAGCGAGCCGATCCCCATCAGCTTGCCGTCGCTGCTGAGCAGCCCGCCGCCGCCCCAGAACGGGTGCGCCGGCGCGGTGAACAGCGCATCGTCCAGCACGTATTCCCAATAGCCGGCGAATTCCTGGCGGCCGACGATGCGGGTCTCGACCGCGTGGTGCTTGCCGCCGCCGGCGGCGAACACGACCTGGTCACCGACCTTCAGCCGGTCGGAATCGCCCATCTCCAGCGCCGGCAGGTTGAGTTGCCCGAGCGCCTGCACCAGGCCGAAGCCGGTCTCCTGGTCGTAGGCGAGCGCATGGCCGGGGATCGCGCGGCCGTCCGAGGAGGTGATCCAGATGGTCTCGGCCTCGGTGATCAGGTAGCCGATCGTCGCGACCAGCCCGCTCTCGCGGATCACCACGCCGCTGCCGGCCCGCTCCGTGCCGAGAGTGCCTGCGGTGAAGGCGTCCGCCGGCACGTAGGTCTTGAGGTTCACGATCGCCCGGAGGGCGCGTTCAAGGTCGAACGAGTAGTCGTCCGGGTCCGGCTGCAAGTTGGGTGGGATTTCCCAATCCTGGTTCTTCATGCCTCGACGTCTTCCCTGGTTCGACGGCGGCGCGCTCATACGGGCAATATCGGCGCTTTGCCCGCCCGTGGCCAGTCCTGCATCACGCGGAGGTCAGAACAAGCGTTCCGGCGTCGCGTACGGCACGACGACGTCGAGCGGATCCGCCAGGTTCAGCATGGCCCGCGCGCGTTCGTCGAGCGCGTCGGAGTCGATATGGCGGGCGCGCAGGCCGGCGACGCGGCGCTGCCAGGCATCCCTCTCGGCCAGCGCCCGCGCCTGGTCGGCCTGCGCCTGGGCCAGCAGTTCCTGGCGTTGCGCATAGGCCACCAGGCCACGATTTCCCTGCACTGCGTTCCAGCCGAAATAGCCGACGAGCGAGAGGAAGATCAGCGGCGCGATCGCCGCCTTAAGCCTGCGTTTGATCTCACGTCCGAGGGGCACCGGATCGCTCCTGTTCGAATCCACAGAGTACAGGATTCCGGCCGCGCCGTGAATGCCCGTCCCTTGGACCGGTCCCACAACCGTCTCACAAGGACGCGCACAGGGAGGAATTCCATTTGGCGGGATTCATCTTGTGCAGTGGGGCAGAATGGGACCTGTTCATGATATGGACATGGCTCAGCTTGGCATTCATCCGGGCAGCGACAAGCGCGATCCAGGGAGAATTGTCTTTCCCTGCTCTCAATTGTGTGATGCAGTTCATAGTCTGTAGCCCGGAACGATACGATACGTGGCTAATTGATCGGCGGAAGAAGGGGGGCTCGCTGTGGAAGAGACAACCGATACCAGGACCCGGGACTCCAAGCGGGAGCCGGTACCCCCTCGCCCGCTACCTGCGAGGGATCGCGCTCTCCAGCGCCGACACCCAGCTTGTCTACCGGCTTACGGCGATCGCCCGGCATTTCGAGGAACGCGCCGTCCGCGCCGACGCCACCGCGCGGTCCTGACGGCGCCGGCCTCATGCCGGGACGCCCCCGGCCGGCGCCAGAGCGCGTTCCGTCCGCGCTAGCTCACGGAACCCGCTCCGGCGATGCCGCCCGCGCGGACCAGGCGCTAGATCTGGCCGCGCAGGATGCTGCGGCCGGCATAGCGCGCCGCCGGGCCAAGCTGCGCCTCGATCCGCATCAACTGGTTGTATTTGGCGGTGCGGTCGCTGCGCGACAGGCTGCCGGTCTTGATCTGCCCGCAATTCGTCGCCACCGCCAGGTCGGCGATCGTCGCATCCTCGGTCTCGCCCGAGCGATGGCTCATGACGCAGCGGAACCCCGCCTTGTGCGCCAGTTCGATCGTCTCCAGCGTCTCGGACAGCGTGCCGATCTGGTTCACCTTGATGAGGATGGCGTTGGCCGCGCGCTCCTCGATGCCGCGCACCAGGCGCTCGGGGTTGGTCACGAAGAGGTCGTCGCCGACGATGTTCAGCCGGTCGCCCAGCGTGGCGGTGAGCAGCTTCCAGCCTTCCCAGTCGTCCTCCGCGCAGCCATCCTCGATCGAGACGATCGGATAGCGCGCGCACAGCGCCTCGTAGTAGCGCACCATGCCCTCGGCATCGAGCGTCTTGCCCTCGCCCTCCAGCACGTATTTGCCGTTCTTGAAGAACTCGCTGGAGGCGGGATCGAGCGCGAAGGTGATCTCCTCGCCCAGCCGATAGCCGGCCGTCTCGCACGCCTTGGCGACGAAGCCCAGCGCCTCGTCGGCCGATTTCAGGTTCGGCGCAAACCCGCCTTCGTCGCCCACATTGGTGTTGAGGCCGGCGTCATGCAGCCCCTTCTTCAACGCGGCGAAGATCTCCGAGCCCATGCGGATGCCGTCCGCCGCGGTGGCCGCGCCGATCGGCTGGATCATGAATTCCTGGATGTCGATCGGGTTGTCGGCATGCACGCCGCCATTGACGATGTTCATCATCGGCACCGGCAGCGTGCGCGCATAGACGCCGCCGACATGGCGGTAGAGCGGGATGCCCAGGTCGTCGGCCGCCGCCTTGGCCACCGCGAGCGACACCGCGAGGATGGCGTTGGCGCCAAGCCGCGACTTGTTGGCCGTGCCGTCGAGGTCGATCATGATCTCGTCGATCGCCACCTGCTCGGTCGGATCCATGCCGCCGATGGCATCGAAGATCTCGCCCTCGACGTTGGCGCATGCGGTCTGCACGCCGCGGCCGCCGAACCGCGCCGGGTCCTTGTCGCGCAACTCCACCGCCTCATGCGCGCCGGTCGAGGCACCCGACGGCACGGCGGCGCGTCCCATGGCACCGCTGTCCAGCACGACGTCGACCTCGACCGTTGGATTGCCGCGGCTGTCGAGGATCTCGCGGGCGACGATATCGGCAATGCTGGCCATGGGTGCTCCCTTCCGTCATGGCTGGCCCTGGGCCGGCCGTCCACGTTCCAGCCCATCCGCGTAGAAGACGCCGACCGCCGGGACAAGCCCCGGCCATGCCGTCAAAGCAGTGAACTTTTTCTAAACGCCACCCGCATCACCGACACGCATGTCCCGCGCGTCACCGACACGCATGTCCCGCGCGTCACCGACACGCACGTCCCGCGCATCACCGACACGCACGTCCCGCGCGTCACCGACACGCACGTCCCGCGCGTCATGCCGGCGGCCGGGTGGCCAACGATCGTGGAGTCACGACTCTGTGACTATCGAAACCTGGACTTCTCAGGCCGCGCCGCGCACCTTCCGTTATTGCTGAAATCGACCGTTAGGGCGTCAGCAACTGAGAGACGCGGCAGCGCTCCCGCTCGCGAGTGGGAGTGCGGGACATAGTCTCAGAATCCTTCGAGGAATACCGCGACCGCGCAGAAGACTGCGAACGGCTGGCCAAAGCGGCCACGAACCGGGAAGTGCGCACGGTTCTCCTCTATCTGGCCAAACGATGGTGGGATTTTGCCGCCGAGGCAGAGTCGCGGTCGGACTGGGATCAACAGGAGGCGCGTCCGGCATACCCCCCGGAATAGGAGGGGTTATGACGACAGCTGCCGAACTGCGTGCCGAAGCGGCACGCCTGCGCGAAACCACGTCCAACATGACCGATCCGGAGGTATTGGCGCAGGTCAGTGCCATGATTGCGGAGCTGGAACACCGTGCCCGCCAGTTGGGCGACGGCAATGGTGCGGACGCAGGCAATGGCGTGGGCGAGGGTGCCTAGAGCGTGATCCGTACAGGTGGAATCACCGGAGCGGTGAATCACGCTCTCAGACAAGGAGCTGGAGCGGATTCCGTGAGCCTACACGAGCGAAATCTGTTCTAGCAGGCTGCGGAAAGATCCGGCGGCCAGGCAACGAGTGACGGAAATGAATCGCAGACTTCTCGTGGGCGCATTACCGTTTTCGCGCCGGGCATCTCGGGCGAACCGATATATCCAGAGCGGCGGCCGAAAGGCGTTCTTCAGCCGCCTGCTAGAGCATGATCCGTACAGGTGGAATCACCGGAGCGGTTAATCACGCTCTCAGACAACGAGCTAAAGCGGATTCCGTAAGCCTGCACGAACGGAATCTCCTTTACGGCGGTGCGGAAGCGTCAGGATGCGGCGCTGACGAGCCCGACAATCCCGACCGGCACGTCAAATCCGATCGTCCACCGCGCGCCCGCTTCCGATTGCACGTTCAGCGTGCCGCCGACCTGTTCGATCAGGCGCCGCACCAGGCCAAGCCCACGCCGCGACTCGATGGCCTCGACGGCAAAGCCCACGCCGCTGTCCCGGATGGTCAGGATCGCACGGCCGGTCTCCGGCGAGCGTACCAGCGTCACGGTGATGGTGCCCCGCCGGTCCGGGAAGGCGTGGCGATAGCTGTTCGTCACCAGTTCCGCGACGACGATGCCGAGCGCGGTCACGGTCTCCAGCGAAAGCATGATGAATTCAGCACGGCATTGGAGGTCGATCGTCGAGATGCGGTCGTCCTGCAGGCCGGGCAATGCGGCGCAAAGCTCTCGCAGATAGCCGCCGAAATCGATCGTCTTGCTGAGTCCGACACCGAGCAGGCTGTCATAGATCTGCGCCAGCGTTACCACGCGACGCGAGATCGAGGTGATGTCCACGCGCGTCGTATCGTCCACCGCCGTGCGGGCGTAATTCGCCAACATCCCGCTCACCGCCAGCAGATTATTGCGAACGCGATGCTGCAATTCCTCGGCCAGCAGCTTCTGCTGGTCGACCAGGGCGAGCATGGCCTTGTTCCGCTGCGCCGTCGCGACCGCGGTGGCCAGCACGTTGGCGAAGCCCGTGAGGAAATCGATGTCGTGCACATCGTAATGATGCAGCGCCGGACTGTCGATTTCGAGAACACCATACGGCGCTCCGTCGATCGCGGGGATGATCACATCGACGGTCGAGATGATGCCATGCCGCGGATAGAAGTCCGGCAATGCCAGGTTATTCGAATCCCGCAGGTCGTGGATGATCACCGGCTCGCGTGTGACATAGGCGCGACCCTGGGGTGATGTCTCATCCGCGCGCGAGACGACCTGACCGACGACACCGCAATCCCAGCCGCATCCTGCCACGACGAGGAGATCGTTTTCTGCGGGCCGGTATCGGCAGACTTTGCAGTACGCAACTCCCAGACAGGACGCACAGACGCGTGCAGCCTCCATGAGGATCGCAAGTAAATCCGTTTCTTTGAAAGCGAAGCTGCCAAATCCTGCCAGCGCTGCCTGCTGGCGGAGAAGCTTCTCAACGGTGCGATCTGGCTCGGTGATCACATGCGTACCCCGCTGTTTATGGTGAGGGCGGGAGTGCATGTCTCTCTCGGCCATCGACGCCCGAGGCGACACCCGTGCCGATGGTTCACACAACCTCACATCAACAAGGGGAAATGTAAAGTACAATCACGTTGCCGTGCGGGCACGATTGTACACGTCGCCAACACGATAAGTCGGCGACGTGTCGTGTAATCGCAACATTGTGCGGCGATCGCAGGCCGCATCGGCCGCTCGCGCCGCAGCCAGCGAAAGCCCAGGCGGGATCTCCGGGTTTTCCCTGGCGGCGTGAACTCAGACGCGTTCGATCAACGCGGCGATGCCCTGCCCCACACCGATGCACATCGTGGCGATCGCCCGCCTCTGACCACGCGTCTCAAGCGCATTCAGCGCAGTCAGCGCCAGTCGCGCACCCGACATGCCCAGCGGATGGCCGAGTGCAATCGCCCCGCCATGCGGGTTAACGAACTCCGCATCGTCGGGCAGGCCAAGCTGGCGCGTCACCGCAAGGCCCTGCGCGGCAAACGCCTCGTTCAACTCGATCACGTCGATGTCACCGATCTTCATGCCGAGCCGCTCCAGCAGCTTCTGCGTCGCCGGCGCCGGACCGATGCCCATGATGCGCGGCGGCACCCCGGCCGTCGCCATCGCCACCACCCGCGCCCGCGGCGTGAGCCCATGCTTCGCGGCCGCCGCCTCCGAGGCGATGATCAGCGCCGCCGCCCCGTCATTCACACCCGACGCATTGCCCGCCGTCACCGTGCCGCCCTGCTTGCGGAACGGCGCGCGCAGCTTCGCCAGGCCCTCCAGCGTCGTGTCGCCGCGCGGGTGCTCGTCGCGGTCCACCGTGACGGTGCCCTTGCGGCCGGCGATCTCCACCGGCGCGATCTCGCGGGCGAAGAAGCCGCTGTCCTGGGCTGCGCGGGCGCGCATCTGCGAGCGGTAGGCGAACGCGTCCTGGTCGGGCCGCGTCACCTGGAAATCCTCCGCCACGTTCTCGGCGGTCTCCGGCATCGCATCCACGCCGTACTGCGCCTTCATCAGCGGATTGACGAAGCGCCAGCCGATCGTGGTGTCATACATCTCCGCCGAGCGCGAGAACGCCTCGGTCGCCTTGCCCATGACGAACGGCGCGCGCGTCATGCTCTCGACGCCGCCGGCGATCATCAGTTCCGCATCGCCCGCCCGGATGGCGCGCGCGGCACTGCCCACCGCGTCCAGCCCCGAGCCGCACAGCCGGTTGATCGTGGAGCCCGAGACGTGGTCCGGCAGTCCGGCGAGCAAGGCCGCCATGCGCGCGACATTGCGATTGTCCTCGCCCGCCTGGTTGGCACAGCCGTAGATCACATCGTCGAGCCGGTCCCAGTCGACCGAGGCATGCCGTTCCTTCAGCACGCGCATCGGATGCGCGGCGAGGTCGTCGGTGCGCACGTCCTTCAGCGCGCCGCCGTAGCGGCCGATCGGCGTGCGGACGAAGTCGCAGATATAGGCATCGGCCATGGCGATCCTCCCGAGATTGCACCAGAGCGTGATCCGTTCAGGCTTGATCACCGGAGCGGTGAGTCACGCTCTCAGACAACGAGCCAGAGCGGGTTCCGTGCGCCAAGGCGAACGGATTCCGCTCTGGCGGCTGGCCTATTCCATCGGACGCGAGGCGGCAAGCCTGCCAAAATTCTGCCTGCCCGCTATGTCAGCCCCTGAGGTCGGCCCTATCGGGCTACCGCACAGGAGGCACCGCAATGCGTAGCGCACTTCGTACCGGCGTGACGGCCGTGGCACTCGCCGGCCTGAGCCTGGCCGCCCTGGCCCTGGGCGGCCTGGTGACGCCCGCCCGCGCCGACATCACGGTCTACTACCGCGCCGGCGGCTGGGACGCCTTCAGCGGCAGCGCCACCGACGGCCGCCCGGTCTGCGGCATCGGCAGCACCAACCCGGGCGACAGCCGCAGCTTCTCGATGCGCTTCTCCATCGGCGACACCGGCGTGCGGTTCCAGGTGAAGAAGCCGGGCTGGAACATCCCCGACGGCACCACGCTGCCCGTCGTCATCCAGATCGGGCTGGACGCGCCCTGGTCGCTGCAGGGCACCGGCAACGGCCAGACGATCGACTGGACGGTCGACCACACCGCGATTCAGTCGTTCGACGCGCAGTTCCGCCGCGCCGGGTCGATGACGCTGACCTTCCCGTCGGGCAACGAGCCGCCGTGGATGGTCGGCCTCAACGGCTCCACCGCGATCAGCAACGCGTTCGGCCGCTGCGTGAACGACATGACCGCGCGGGCCGGCACGCAGCCGATGGCGCCGTCGGGCGCGACGCAGCCCTATGGCCAGGCGCCGACCCAGCCCGTGGCGCCGACCCAGCCCGTGGCGCAGGCGCCAACGCAGCCCGTGACGCAGGCGCCAACGCAGCCCGTGACGCAGGCGCCGACCCAGCCGATGGCCACCCCGGCGGCCCCGGCGCCGTCCCAGCCCGCGGAGAAGGCGCCGTGACGCGCGGGCGCTGCCTGTGCGGTGCGATCCGCTATGAATACACCGGTGATCCGGGCGTCATCGCGCATTGCCACTGCGAAAGCTGCCGGCGGCACACGTCCTCGCCGGTGACCACGTTCGTGCTGGTGCCGCGGGAGGCGCTGCGGTTCACCACGGGCGAGCCGAAGGAATACGCCTCCTCCCCGGGGGGTGTGGCGCGGCTTCTGCGGCGACTGTGGCTCGCCGATCCACTACCGGACCGAGCGGCGGCCCGACACGATCGACCTCTACGCCTGCACGCTCGACGATCCCGCCGCGATCACACCGCAGTGCCACGTATACGCGGTCGAGCAACTGCCCTGGATGGAGGTGCTGGACGACCTGCCGCGCTACCCCGGATCGAGCAGCGGCGCCCCGCCGATCCGCCGCGGGCCATAAAGACTGTCATTGCGAGGAGCGCAGCGACGAAGCAATCCCCATGGAGATTGCTTCGCTGCGCTCGCAATGACAGCGGTACGGGGCACCCTCGACAGTAATACGGGGCAATCGCCTCGTCATGACATATCGATACTTGACCGGTTCAATCCGAGGCCCCACCGCCCGCGCGTCACCCGCCGCGCTTCGCCAGGTCGTCGAATGCCTTCAGCCGCGCGATCAGCGCCGGCATCTGGCGCAGCGGGATCATGTTGGGGCCGTCGCTCGGCGCGCGGTCGGGATCGGGGTGCGTCTCAATGAACACCGCCGCCACGCCGACCGCGAGCGCCGCTCGCGCCAGCACCGGGGCGAATTCGCGCTGGCCGCCCGATGAGGTGCCCTGCCCGCCCGGCTGCTGCACCGAGTGCGTCGCGTCGAACACCACCGGATACCCCGTGCGCGCCATGATCGGCAGCGCGCGGAAATCCGACACCAGCGTGTTGTAGCCGAAACTCGCGCCGCGCTCGCACAGCAGGATGTTCTCGTTGCCGGTGCTGGCGATCTTCGCCGCGACATTGGCCATATCCCAGGGCGCCAGGAACTGGCCCTTCTTCACGTTGATCGGCCGCCCGGTCTCGCCGGCAGCCAGCAGCAGGTCGGTCTGGCGGCACAGGAAGGCCGGGATCTGCAGCACATCCACCGCCTGCGCCGCGACGGCGCACTGTTCGGCGGTGTGCACGTCGGTGAGCGTCGGCAGGCCGGTCGCCTCGCGCACCTCCGCCAGGATCGCCAGGCCCTCATGCAGGCCGATGCCGCGGGCCGCGTCGACCGAGGTGCGGTTGGCCTTGTCGAAGCTCGATTTGTAGATGATCGGCACGCCGGACGCCGCCGCCATCGCGGCCAGCGCCGCCGCCACCTCGAGCGCATGGCCGCGCGATTCGATCTGGCAGGGACCGGCGATCAGCACGAACGGCAGGTCATTGCCCACCGCCAGAGGCCCGATCCGAACGACGCGCTGTGCCACCTGCTGTTCCATCCGACTTTGCCAGCCTCCGATTTCAGTGTTCCGCGCAAGAATCATATGCCGCGGCGCGAGATTATCCCACGAGGGTCCGAGGTCCATCTAGCCGCCATCGCAGACACCAGACCGGGTCGCGATGGAAACCGAGCCCTCCGCGCCCTGCGCGGATACATGAGGAGAAGTACCATGAAATCCATGATTTTCGCTGCGGCCGCGCTGGCTCTGACGGCAGGTGCCGCGTTCGCCAACGAGGGTGGCCCCGAGGCCAACACCGAGTTCACCGAGATCCCCGGCGTGGTCGCGCAGGCTCCGGTGCAGAATGCTCCGGCGGTGGCGACGGCGCAGAACGGCCAGGCGGTGCATACCTACGTGAGCCGTTCGAACCAGGGCACCTGGATCTTCGCGCCCACCCAGTATGGCAACGGCTGATCACGGCCACGGCCGAACCTTCGGCCGCAGCGACGAGGAACGGGGCCGGCATTCCGCCGGCCCCCTTCGTTTGTACGGGCCGCTACTCCGCTGCCAGCCGCGCCGGCCCGACGCCGGTGCCCGCCGGCAGGTCGAACAGCCCGTCCGGCAGCGCGGCGAAGAACTCCAGCACCTCGGCCGTCTTCACCACGTCGGCATACTTGGCATGCATGTCGCACAGGTTGATGGCGTGGCTCGCCTGGCTGCGGTCGAAGCAGCCTTCCTCGGCCAGTGCCACGCGATAGTTCAGGCTGAACGCATCGATCACCGTCGCCCGCACGCAGCCCGACGTGGTGGTGCCGGTGACGATCACGCTGTCGGCACCGAGCAGCGTCAGGTAGGCGGCGAGGTTGGTGCCGAAGAAGCCTGACGGCTTCTGCTTCACGATCACGATATCCTGCGGCCCCGGTGCGATCGGCGCGACGATCTCGGTCGCGTCCAGGTTGGTCTGCGGCCGCGTCTTGTCCTCATCGCGGCGGCGGTTCTTCCAGCGCCAGCTACCGGCATCCCAGTTGTCGCCGTCGCGATAGCGGTTCGTGGTGTAGATCACCGGCAGGCCCTTGCTGCGCGCGCCCTCCACCAACTGGCGGATGTACTCCACCGCGACCCAGCTTTCCTCGCCGCAGGAGGAGCGCCAGCGCTTGATGCTCTCCAGGATCGGCTCCGGCTTGTCGCCGCAGAACAGCCAGTTGACGTCGATCACCAGCAGCGCCGGCCGCTTGCCGAACCCGGCCCGCGCGCCGAACCCGCCGGCCGCGAACACCGCCTTGTCGCGCTCGGTCAGGAACTTGTCCCACACATACTCGGTCATCGCTTGCGGCTCTCCTTCGAGGATCAAACCAGGTCCACCGGCGTCAGGTCCTGCTGCCAGCTCTGCGCCTGCACGAAGCCCTTCACCTTGGGCGACATCGCGCGCGGGTTGAGGTCGTGCACGACGAACGCCCACAGCGCGTTGTCGACGATCTTGGTGTGCAGCTTGCCGAGCAGCGCGTCCTGCTCCTTCTGGTCGAAGGCGACGTTGATCGCCTGGCAGATGCCGTCGACCTCCGGATCCTTGAACCAGCCCCAGTTGATGCCGAGCGGCGGCGTCAGCTTCGACCAGGCGATCTGGATGAAGGCCGTCGGGTCGGGCGTGCCGAGCGAGTTGTTCAACGCGTGGCCGCCCTTGTTCTCTGGCGCGGCGGCGCCGGCGCGACGACGGGCCCGCAGCGCCTCCCAGTCCATCGCCTGCAGGGTGACGGCGAAACCCACGTCCTCGAGCGATTCCTTGATCGCCTCGTTCATCGGCAGCGGCTGCATCTGGCCGGAACCGGCGGTGGAGATCAGGAACGTCGCCTTGCACGGGTTCTTCGGCCCGAACCCGGCATCGCTCAGCAGCTTGCGCGCCGTGTCCGGGTCGTAGCGGATCTTGAAGGACGGGTTGCCGAACCACGGATGGTCCGGCGGCACCATGCCGACGGCCGGCATCGCGGTCTTGTTGAGCAGCGTGCAGATGCCGTCGCGGTCGATCGCAAGGTTCATCGCCTGGCGCACCCGCAGGTCGCGGAACGGGCTGTCCGGCAGGCATGACAGCAGATAGGGCCAGATGTGCGGATACGGGTTCAGCACGATCTGCATGCCGGCCTGGCGCAACTGCGCGAGCGTATCGGGCGCCGGCGCCTCCACCCAGTCGATCTGCCCGTTCAGCAGCGCCGAGACGCGGGTGACCGAATCGGGCATCGGGATGATCACCAGCCCGTCGCATTTCGGGATGCGCCGCGCCTCCCAGTAGTTGGGGTTGCGGGCGAACTCTACGCGCTCGCGCGGCACGACCTTGGTCACCATCCACGGCCCTGTGCCCGCGGGGCGCATCGCCACCTTGGTCCAGTCGCGGCCCAGTTCCTCCCAGCGCTTCGGGCTCGACATGAAGATGCTGGCCATGTCGTAGGGCAGGTTGGCGTTCGGCTCCGGCGTCTCGATGCGCACGGTGAAGGGATCGACCACGGCGTAGCTGGCGATCGACTTGCTCCAGGTCGCCGCCTGCGTCGCCTGCGCCTGGTCGTATTGCGGCGAGTCGCGCTTGATCAGCTTGTCGAGGTTCCACACCACGGACTCGGCGGTGAACGGCGAGCCGTCGTGGAAGGTGACGCCCTGGCGCAGCTTGAAGGTCCAGACGGTGGTGCGTTCCGGATCGGCCGCCCAGCTCAGCGCCAGGCCGGGACGCAGCTTGGCGGCGACGTCGGAGCGCGAGAGGTCCCAGTTGACCAGCGCGTCATAGGCGGTGACGCCCATGAAGCGGACGCCCTCGCCGCCCTGGCTCGCCTGGCCGGTGGTGAGCGGGATGTCGGCCGCGGTCATTGCCACGCGCAGGATCTTGTCGGCGGCGCGACCCTGGCCGGGCAGTGCAGCACTTGCCGCGCCTGCCAGCAGCGACTGGTTGAGGAGGCGTCGTCCGATCTTCATGTGCCGGGGCTCCTGCAGCGTGGGGTATGAGCGTGGGGTACTGCGGCGGCAGCCTGCAACCTGTGTGCCACTGATTTGGGCAATAGGGCGATCGGTGGATTGCCTAGGAATCCGCCGTTTCTGACAATACCTATGCAGACTGCATCACGATTCGGCTGACATGGCGGGCGGCTGCTCATTCAGGGGCACCAAGGCGGCTCCGCGGCGCGATGACGGGTGGAGACGTGCGCGGGCAGCGCGCTTTCTTTCACCGTCAGGGCCATGGTTTCCCCCCTCCCCCCTCCTCCTCCCCGTCATGGCCGGGCTTGGCCCGGCCATCCACGTCTTCGTGCCACAGGGGAAGGCGTGGATGGCCGGCACAAGGCCGGCCATGACGGGGGAGGGGAAAGCCGGCGCTGACGCGGGTGGATAACGTGCTCCCGGCGCAGCCTTTCTTTCCCCGTCAGGGCCGTGGTTTCCCCCGTCAGGCCGCCGTTTCCCCCTCCCCCTCCCGTCTCCCCATCATGGCCGGCACAAGGCCGGCCATGACGGGAAAGGGGGCGGTATCGGCCACGACGGGGCGAGGGCGGCCCGGCCCACACGGGGACCGCCCGCCCAGACGCAGGCGACGCGGCGTCCACCCCCTCGGCTGGCCCGCCGCCACCCCGAAATGGCACCAAAGTGCAGAACGCCGCTGCCACTCGCCCGCCGCTGGCATCCGCCTTGCTACGCACGACCCAGGCCGGAGCAACGCGGCGCAGAGAAGGGGCTCCCCACGATGGATCTGCCGCAGCCGGCCACCCAGACCGATCCCAGCACCCTGAGCATCGCCGAACTCGCGCCGCTGCTGCGCGCCGGCACGCTCTCGCCCGTCGCGCTGACCGAGGCGTGCCTCGCGCGCATCGCCCGCCATGACAACGCCTTGCACGCCTTCATCACCGTCACCGCCGACATCGCCCTGAACGCCGCCCGCCGCGCCGAGACCGAGATCGCCGCCGGCCACTACCGCGGGCCGTTCCACGGCATCCCCTACGCGCTCAAGGACATCGTCGACGTCGAGGGCGTGCGCACCACCGCCCATTCCCGCCTGATGCCCGAAACCCCAGCCACCGCCGATGCCTTCGTCACCCGCAAGCTGAACGCCGCCGGCGGCATCCTCCTGGGCAAGCTCGGCACGTTCGAGTTCGCGCTCGGCGGGCCGTCCTGGGACCTGCCCTGGCCGCCGCCGCTCAATCCCTGGAACACCGGCTTCCTGCCGGGCGGCTCCTCCTCCGGCTCGGGCGCCGCGGTCGCCGCGCGCTTCGTGCCGGCGGCGATCGGCACCGATACCGGCGGCTCGGTCCGCTGGCCCGCCGCCTGCTGCGGTATCGTCGGCCTCAAGCCCACCTATGGCCTGATCAGCCGCCGCGGCGTGCAGCCCAATACCTTCTCGCTCGACCATTGCGGCCCGATGACCCGCACCGCGCGCGACTGTGCGCTGATGCTGGCGGCCTGCGCCGGGCATGATCCGCTCGATCCCGGCAGCGCCGATGTGGCGATCCCGGACTACGCCGCCGCGCTGACCGGCGACATCGCGGGGCTGCGCATCGGCCTGGTGCGCAACTGGTACGCCGATGACGCCACGCCCGAGGTTGCCGCCGCCACCGATGCCGCCGCCGAACACCTCGCGCGGCTCGGCGCCACGGTGGAGGAGGTCGTGCTCCCCGACCTCGGCGATTTCTGCGACTGCAAGACGCTGATCTCGATGAGCGAGTTGTTCGCCATCCACAAGAAGGACCTGCAGGCGCGGCCCGAGGCGTTCGGCGCCAAGCTGCGCCAGCGGGTGATCGGCGGCGTGTTCATCCGCGCCGAGGACTATCTGAACGCGCAGCGCTGGCGGGGCGATCTCGCGCGGCTGCTGCTGGCGCAGTTCGGGCACTTCGACGCGCTGGTGACCGCGGGCTGGCTCACCGCCGCCGATCCGGCCGATCCGGCGCACGCCGATTTCTTCCGCCGCGGGCGCAACATGACGATGCCCTTCTCGCTGGCCGGCGTGCCGGCGGCGTCGGTGCCGGTGGGATTTGGCGCGCACGGCCTGCCGCTGGCCATGCAGGTCGCCGCCGCGCCGTTCGCCGAGGCGACCGTCCTGCGCATCGCCGATGCCTATCAGCGCGCGACCGACTGGCACACGCGCATGCCAACCTTGCAGCCCGGAGCACCGGCATGACCGCAATGCCCACGAACGACGAGATCGCCTTGCTGGCCCGCCAGGCCGGCCTCGACCTGAAGCCCGAGTATTTCCAGGAATTGGTGGACGCCTACGGCAATGTCCGCCGCATGATCGACCGCATCCCCACGGGCCGGCCGCGCGGCGACGAGCCCGCGCATGTGTTCGTGCCCACCAAGTTCCTGCCCGTCACGGAGTAGACCCGTGTCCGACCTGAATTTCCTGACCATCGCCGAAGCCTCGCGGCTGATCGCCACGCGCAAGCTGTCGCCGGTGGAACTGACCGAGGCGTATCTCGCGCGCATCGAGGCGCTCGACCACCTGCTGGACAGCTTCGTCACGCTGACCGCCGAGCGTGCCCGTGCCGAAGCCAAGGCGGCGGAAGCGACCATCGCGGCGAGCGGGCCGGTGAGCCGCATGCACGGCATCCCGTACTGCCTGAAGGACATCTACGACACCGCCGGTATCCGCACGACCGGGATGTCGAAGCTGCTGGCCGACAACGTGCCGACGCGGGATTCCTACTGCCAGGAGAGGCTGGCGGCGGCCGGCGGCGTGCTGCTGGGCAAGAACGCGACCTGGGAGTTCGCGCATGGCGGGCCGTCCTGGGACGTGCTGTTCCCGCCGGCGCGCAATCCGTGGGACCGCGACTATTCGCCGGCCGGATCCTCCTCCGGCTCGGGCGCCGCGGTTGCCGCTGGGTTCTCGCCGGCCACGCTGGGCACCGACACCGGCGGCTCGATCCGCAGCCCGGCCGCCGCCTGCGGCATCGCCGGCCTGAAGCCGACCTATGGGCTGGTGAGCCGCCGCGGCGTGATCCCCAACTGTTTCAGCCACGACCATGCCGGCCCGCTGGCCTGGACCACCGAGGACGTGGCGATCCTGCTGCAGATCATCGCCGGCCACGACCCTGAGGATCCCGGCTGTGCCGATGTGCCGATCCCCGACTATGCCGCGGCGCTGACCGGCGACGTGAAGGGGCTGGTGATCGGCGTGCCGACGACCTGGCTGGAGGATGAGGCGCCGCCGTCGGCCCCCACCAAGGCGGCGTTCGAGGCGGCGCTCGAGGTGTTCCGCAGCCTGGGCGCGACCGTGCGGCCGGTGACGCTGCCGCCGCTGAAGCAGTTCGACGATGCCAAGAAGACGATCGCGGTGGCGGAGCTTTTCACCATCCACGCGGCCGACCTGCGCACGCGGCCGGACCTGTTCGGCGCCAGCCTGCGCTACCGGATCATCGCCGGCGGGCTGGTGCGGGCGGAGGAGTATATCCAGGCGATGCGCCAGCGCACCGACCTGGCGCGCGCGATGCAGGCGGTGATGGCGACCGTCGACGTGCTGATGCTGCCGACCAACGAGCCGGCGGGCAAGCTGGAGCCGATCCCGCCGGCCAGCCTGTTCACCCGCACCTCTTTCACCACGCCGTTCAATGTCGGCGGCAACCCGGCGCTGTCGGTGTGCAGCGGGTATGCGGCGAACGGCCTGCCGTTCTCGCTGCAGATCGTCGGCCGGCTGTTCGACGAGTGCACCGTGCTGCGCGCCGGCGATGCGTATGAGAAGGCGACGCCGTGGCGCGACCAGCGTCCGGTGCTGGTCGCGAAGGAAACCGCGTGACACCTGTCGTCGCGACGACCGGGATGGCTGGGACGGGCGTGGTCATGACGGCTGGTGGCGGTGCCGACCGCCTCGCTCCCCCATCCCTCCCGTCATGGCCGGGCCTGTCCCGGCCATCCACGTCTTTGGTGCTGGACGAAGACGTGGATGGCCGGCCCGAGGCCGGTCATGACGGGGGAATGGGGGGATGGGGGCACAGTTGACCAGCGCCGGCACCTGACATGCATTTCTACGTCCTGCGCCGGCTGCTCTACACGGTGCCGATCATCGTCGGCGTGACGCTGGTCTGCTTCTCGTTCATCCACCTGGCGCCGGGCGATCCGGTCAGCGCCGTGCTGCCGGAGAACGCGACGGCCGAGGTCGCGGCACAGATCAAGGCGGCGTACGGCTTCGACAGGCCGCTGCCGATCCAGTACCTGAAATGGCTGTGGAACGCCGCCAGCGGCGATTTCGGCATGTCCATCATGTCGCGCCGCCCGGTGCTGAGCGAGGTCATGCCCGCCGTCGCCAACACCGCGCTGCTCGCGGTCACCGCCATCATCGTCAGCTTCGTGCTCGGCATCTCGCTCGGCCTGATCGCGGGATTTTCCGACCGGCGCATCACCGACCGCTCGGTCACCGCGTTCGCCACGATCGGCATCTCGGTGCCGCATTACTGGCTCGGCATGGTGATGGTCGTGCTGTTCGCCGTGCTGTTCCGCGTGCTGCCGGCCACCGGCATGGGGCCTGCCGGCACGCAGTTCTGGCATTTCTCGGTCGATGATTTCCGCCATCTCGTGCTGCCGGCGCTGACCTTGGCGATGATCCCGACCGGCGTGCTGGCGCGCTCGGTCCGCGCGATGGTGGCCGAGGTGCGGCGGCAGGAATTCGTGCAGACGCTGAAGGGCAAGGGGCTGCGCCGCGGCCGCACCTTCGTGCACATCATCAAGAACGCCGCGCCGCCGATCATGGCGATCATGGGCCTGCAGTTCGCGCAGTTGCTGGGCGGGTCGATCCTGGTGGAGACGGTGTTCGCGTGGCCCGGCACCGGCTTCCTGCTGAACGCCGCGATCACCACGCGCGACCTGCCGCTGCTGCAAGGGGCCGTGATGGTGCTGGCGATGTTCTTCGTGCTGACCAACCTGATCGTCGACATCCTGCAGACCGCGGTCGATCCGCGGGTGCGCCGCTCATGAGTGCCGCGACCGAGGCCGCACCGATCGCCGCCGCGCGCAGCGGCACCGGCGGGCGGCGCAGGACCGGCGGCTACTGGCGGCGCGTCGGGCGCCATGTGTGGCGCGACAAGGTGGCGCTGCTGTGCTGCGTGATCCTGGCGGCGATCACGCTGGCGGCGATCTTCGCGCCCTGGATCGCGCCGGCCGATCCGTACAAGACCAGCATGCTGCGACGGCTGCAGCCGCCGCTGACCGGCAACTATCTGCTGGGCACCGACGAACTCGGGCGCGACCTGCTGACGCGGCTGCTGTATGGCGGGCGGGTGTCGCTGTCGATGGGCCTCGCGCCCGTGGTGCTGGCAACCGTGCTGGGCAGCGCGCTCGGCATCGTCGCCGGCTATTTCGGCCGCCACATCAACATGGCGATCATGCGCGTGGTCGACGTGTTCTACGCGTTTCCCTCCGTGCTGCTGGCGGTGGCAATGGCGGGCGTGCTGGGCGCCGGCATCTTCAACAGCCTGATCTCGCTGACGCTGGTGTTCATCCCGCCGATCGCGCGCGTGGCCGAGAGCGTGACGACGCAGGTGCGCAACCAGGATTATGTGGAAGCGGCGCGTGCCACCGGTGCATCGGCGCCGCGCATCATCCTGCAGCACGTGCTGGCCAACGTGACCGGGCCGATCCTGACCTATGCGTCGAGCCTGGTCAGCGTCGCCATCATCATCGCCTCCGGCCTGTCGTTCCTGGGCTTGGGCGCGGCACCGCCGATCGCCGACTGGGGGCTGATGCTGAACACGCTGCGCCAGGCGATCTACGTGGCACCGATCAACGCCGTGCTGCCGGGCGTGATGATCTTCGCCACCTCGGTCAGCTTCAACCTGCTGAGCGACAGCCTGCGCACGGCGATGGACGTGCGGGCATGAATGCGATCGACCCGCGCGACCGCGGCGGACCGGCGCAGCCCATCCTGACCGTGCGCAACCTGCGCAAGTATTTCCCGCTGCGTGGCCCGCTCGGCACGATCAACGCCCATGTCCAGGCGGTCGACGATGTCAGCTTCGACGTGCTGAAGGGCGAGACGCTGGGCGTGGTGGGCGAATCCGGCTGCGGCAAGTCCACCACCGCGCGCCTCCTGCTGCGGCTGATCGAGCCCGATTCCGGCAGCGTCGTGCTGGACGGCGATCCGATCGGCTATGGCGGCATCACGCTGCGCGAATTGCGGCGCAACGTGCAGATGGTGTTCCAGGACAGCTATGCCTCGCTGAATCCGCGCCACACCGCCTCCGAGGAGATCGCCTTCGGCCTGCGCGTGCACGGCATGTCGTCGCGCCAGGCGCGGGCGCAGGCATTGGCGGCGCTGCGCCATGTCGGGCTGGAGCCTGGCCTGTTCGGCGGGCGCTATCCGCACGAGATGTCGGGCGGCCAGCGCCAGCGGGTCAACATCGCCCGCGGCATCGCGCTGAACCCGCGCGTGCTGATCCTCGATGAATCGGTCTCCGCGCTCGACAAGTCGGTGCAGGCGCAGGTGCTGAACCTGCTGGCCGACCTGAAGCAGGAACTGAACCTCACCTACATCTTCATCTCGCACGACCTGAACGTGGTGTACCACGTCGCCGACCGCGTGCTGGTGATGTACCTGGGCAAGGTGGTCGAACTCGGCCCGGTCGAGCGCATCTACAGTTCGGCTGCACATCCGTATACGCAGGCGCTGTTCGCCTCGCGGCTGTCGATGGACCCGTCCCGGCGCGTCGAGGCGGCACCGCTCGCCGGCGATCCGCCCAACCCGGTGCGTCCGCCCTCGGGCTGCCGCTTCCGCACGCGCTGTGCGCTGGCGGCGCCGGTGTGCGCGGCGCAGGAACCGCCGCTGCTGCCGCTGGAGGGCGAGCACAGCGTGGCGTGCCACATGGCGGGGACGCTGGCCCGTGCCGCCTGACATGCTGGTCGAGGTCGCCGACCTGTCGGTACGCTTCGTCAACCGCGACATCGATCTGCAGGTGGTGGACGGCGTGTCGTTCAGCCTGGCCGCCGGCGAGGTGCTGTGCCTGCTGGGAGAATCGGGATCCGGCAAGACGGTGACGATGCGTGCGCTGCTGCGGCTGCTGCCGCCGCACGCGCGGATCGGCGGTCGCATCCGGCTCGGGCCGCACGACGTCACCGCCATGAGCGAGCGCCAGCTCGAGGCGGTGCGCGGGCCGGTCGGCGCGATGATCTTCCAGGAGCCGATGACCGCGCTCGACCCGGTGTTCACCATCGGCACGCAGATCGCCGAGACCATCGTCTCGCATGAGGGCGTGTCGTACCGCCGGGCGCGCGCGCGCGCGCTGGAGTTGCTGGAGATGGTGCAGATCCCATCGGCCGCGCGGCGGCTCGAGGCATATCCGCACGAGCTGTCCGGCGGGCTGCGCCAGCGCGCGATGATCGCGCTGGCGCTGTCGTGCCGGCCGGCGCTGCTGCTGGCCGATGAGCCGACGACGGCGCTGGATGCGACGGTTCAGATCCAGATCCTGCTGCTGCTGCGCTCGCTGCAGCGCGAGTTGGGGATGGCGACGATCTTCGTGACGCACGACATCGGCGTGGCCTGCGAGGTCGCGGACCGCATCGCGGTGATGTACGCGGGGCGGTTCGTGGAGACCGGTCCGGTGGGCGACGTGATCGCGCATCCGGCGCATCCCTACACGGCGGGTCTGTTGCAATCGACGGTGCAGCCTGGGTTGCGCGGCCAGCGGCTGGCCTCCATTCCCGGCGGCCCGCCGGACCTCGCGGAACTGCCGCCCGGCTGCAGCTTCGGCCCGCGCTGCGCGCGCCATGTGGGGGACTGCGATGCCGCGGTTCCGGGGCTGGCCGGCATCGCCGCCGACCGCGCCGCGCGCTGCCTGCGGCCGCTGGTGGAGGTGGGATAGCAGCGGGGGACGGGAAGACGTGGATGGCCGGGACAGAGGCCCGCCATGACGGGGGAGTGGCGCGGCTGGTCGCCTGACGGCGGAAGCGGCCCATGCCCGTCGTCATGCGGCCCCCGCCGCTGT
This sequence comes from Acetobacteraceae bacterium, assembly GCA_037201625.1. Taxonomy (GTDB): domain Bacteria; phylum Pseudomonadota; class Alphaproteobacteria; order Acetobacterales; family Acetobacteraceae; genus JAMXLO01. The sequence goes on from JBBCGR010000001.1 coordinate 284,935, forward strand.
CGTCGCGACCTCGCATACTGTCGTCATGGCCGGCCTTGGGCCGGCCATCCACGTCTTCCCCTCCGGCGCATCATTCAACGAGCGACGGATACAGATCCTCCCACTCCGGATTTTGACCAGCCAAGATGCGCACCTTCCACGCGCGCGGCCAGCGCTTGAGACTGGCCTCGCGCTGGATTGCCGTGCGGATGTCCTCGTGACGTTCGAAGTAGACCAGGCGTGTAAGGCCATAACGACGGACGAAGCTGCTGCCGACACCTTCGCGATGTTCCCAGGCGCGGCGAACAAGGTCGGCGGTCACCCCGATGTACAACGTGCCATCGCGGCGGTTCGTCATGATGTAGACCCAGCCACCCATCCAAACAGGATGAGGGACGGGAGTGAACAAGGCGTGGATGGCCGGCACAAGACCGGCCACGACGGAAGGAGCGGCGTGCCCTGTCGTCATGCGGGCCGCGCCGTCGTCGTCAAGGCCGGCTTTGGGTCGGCATCGCCGCCGACCGCGCCGCGCGCTGCCTGCGGCCGCTGGCCTGATCGAACGTCGAGCCCCTGTCATTGCGAGGAGCGCAGCGACGAAGCAATCTCCATGGAGATTGCTTCGCTGGCGCTCGCAATGACAGGGAGCGTGACGCCGCCTGCTACACTGAGACCTGCACGCCCTTCTGGCTGGTGATGAGGCCGTAGTGCTGAAGCTGCCGGTTGACCTCGAAGTTGAAGATGGTGCGGCGGTTGTAATCGCCGGCGGACAGGTCGCAGTCGGCCACGATCACCTCGTCGCCCAGCCCCACCGCCTTCGCCACCACATCGCCGGTCGGCGCGATGATGCAGGTGTCGCCCAGAAACTCGCAGCCCTCCTCGGGACCCGCCTTCGCGACACCCACCACCCAGCAGCAGTTCTGGTAGGCGCCGGCACGCATCACCAGCATGTTGTGCTCGGTCGCGAGATGCGCGGGCTCCATCACGCGGCGATTGCCCTCGATCACCATGCGCGTCGAGCCGGTGTTGTAGCCCACCATGATCATCTCCGCCCCCTGCAGCCCCATCACGCGATAGGTCTCGGGCCAGCGGCGGTCGTTGCAGATCGCCATGCCCATCACGCCGCCGAACGCACGGAACACCGGAAAGCCCAGGTTGCCGTTCTCGAAATAGCGCTTCTCGAAGTTGGTGGCGCAGCCGTCGGGATCGGCATGCGCCAGGCCCGGGATGTGCACCTTGCGGTACTTGCCGACGATCTCGCCACTTTCGTCCACCAGGATGCAGGTGTTGAAGCGGCGCTTGCGCCCCTCCTCATGCGTCAGCTCCGCATAGCCCAGGTTGAACCCGATCCCCAGCCGCTTGGCCTCGTCGAACAGCGGCTGCACGTCGGGGTTCGGCATCGCCGATTCGAAATACGGCTCCGCCTCCGCCGGATCGTCGAACACCCAGCGCGGGAAGAACGTGGTCAGCGCGCATTCCGGATACACCACCAGCGTCGCCCCGAAACTGTGCGCCTTGTGCAGCAGCGCGATCAGCCGGTCGACGACCTGCGCGCGCGTCTCCTCGCGGGCGATGGGGCCAAGCTGGGCGGCAGCGACGCGGACGACACGGGACATGGGGACGCACTCCTCTCAGGTTCGCCACGCGGCCATGCGATCGGCGTGCCACATGGCGGCAATGGCATGCCGATTGCAGTTCCAAAGGCGCCCGCGCGCGAACATGAGGATCACCATGGAAGTCGGCGTCTTCATCCCGATCGGCAATAACGGCTGGCTGATCTCCACCACCTCGCCGCAGTACCGCCCGAGCTTCGCGCTCAACCGCGCCATCGTGCAGCGCGCGGAACGCTACGGGCTCGACTTCGCGCTGTCGATGATCAAGCTGCGTGGCTTCGGCGGCACCTCGGAGTTCTGGGACTACAACCTGGAATCCTTCACCCTGATGGCCGGCCTCGCTGCGGTGACCGAGCGCATCAAGCTGTTCGCCTCGGTCGCCGTGCTGACCATCCCGCCGGCGATCATCGCGCGCATGGCCGTCACCATCGACAGCATCGCGCCCGGCCGGTTCGGCATCAACATCGTCTCCGGCTGGCACGCGGCGGAATACACCCAGATGGGCCTGTGGCCGGGCGAGCAGTATTTCGCGGAGCGCTACGACTACAGCACAGAGTACGTGCAGGTGATGCAGGAGCTGTGGCGCACCGGGCACTCCGACTTCAAGGGCAAGTATTTCCAGATGGACGACTGCCGCCTGGGCCCGACGCCGGGCCAGCCGATCGAGATCGTCAGCGCCGGGCAGAGCGACCGCGGCATGAAGTTCACAGCGGAATACGGCAACTACGCGTTCTGTCTGGGCTCCGGCGTCAACACGCCGACCGCGCATGCGCCCACCAACCAGCGGCTGGTCGAGGCCGGCGCGCGGGCCGGACGCGACGTCGGCACCTATGTGCTGATGATGGTGATCGCCGATGAGACCGACGAGGCCGCGCAGGCGAAGTGGCAGCACTACAAGGACGGCACCGACGTGAAGGCGCTGGAGTGGATGTTCGAGCAGGCCGGCGCCGATGCGCAGGCATCCGAGCATTCCACCGCCAAGGCGATGGTGCTGCCGGACGGTGCGCTCAACTTCAACATGGGAACGCTGGTCGGTTCCTACGCCACCGTGGCGCGCCTGCTGGACGAGGCGGCGGCGGTGCCCGGGACCAAGGGGATCATGCTGACGTTTGATGATTTCCTGATCGGGCTCGACCAGTTCGGCCAGCGCATCCAGCCGCTGATGCGCAGCCGCAGCGCGGCGCCGCGCCCCGTCGCGGTCGCCGCCTGACCGTTCAGGCTGCCGCCATCTCGGCCTGCGCGCGGCGCACCAGTGCCGGGTCCTGCAGCGCGGCGAGCGGACGCAGCAGGTGGCGCACCTCCCACAGCAGCTTGTGCACCGCCGGGTCGCACATCGCCACGCGGCCGAGCGCGATCTGGAACCTGAGCAAGTTCTGCAGGTCCGCCGGCCGCGGTCCCGTGGTCTGCGGATAGGCGAGATCCGGCAGCGCCGACATCGCCCAGGGACCGTCCAGCAGCGCCTCCGCCTCGACCAGGAAATCCTGTCCCAGCGTGGCGATAGCGTCGGGCCGGCCCGGGCCCGCGCGCAGCAGGCGCTGCAGGATGCAGGCCTCCTGCAGCGCGACGGTCATGCCCTGCCCGTACACCGGATTGAAGCGGCAGATCGTATCGGCGATCGGCAGCACGCCCCGCGGCAATCTGCCCGCGGCGGTGAAGTTGCGGCGCACGCTCTCGGGAAAACCGAACCGCGCGATCTCGCCGGTGAAGCGCGCCGGCCGGATGGCGTCGTGCAGGGTCGGCGTTTCGAGCCGTGCGGCGTAGGCCAGGAACGCGTCGCGATCCGCCGGCGGGCGATCGCTGCCGCGGCCCACCAGCAACGCGAGCCAGCGATCGTCCTCGATGCGCGTGAGATAGCCGGCACGGCTGCCGTCGGGCGGCGTGCCGATCGTCATCAGTGCGAGGAAGTCGGGCTGCGCCGAGGGCGGCAGCGTCAGGGAGGCTGTGGCATAGCTGAGTTCGACGCCGATCCTGGTCTCGGCCGGCTCCGGATGACCGATGGCGGCGAGGAAGCCCAGCGTCGGCGCACCGCGGCCGGTCGCATCGACCACGAGCTCCGCCGGCAGCGTCTCCAGCCCCTTGTCGCCGAACACGCAACGGACGCCGGTCGCGAACCGGCCGTCGCCGGTGCGCATGATCTCGGAACCGCGGCAACGGCCGCGCAGCACGATGTTGTCTCGCTCCGCCACATGCCGGCGGATCACCGTTTCCAGCAGCGGGCGCGACAGGGAGAAGGTGCGCACGCCCAGATGGCGCCGCGGGAACCGCTCCGGCATTTCGTGGCAGGCGTCGTAGCCCGCATCGAGCGCCACGGCCCCGGCATCCATGAGGTCCTGATCGATGCCGGGGAACAGGTCGACGAGTGCGCGGCAGCCGCCGCTCAGCAGCACATGCGGATGCCGGCCCTGCGGCACCCCTGGACGCACCGCGCCGTGCTCGGCATGCGCGTCGCGCTCCAGCACCACCACGCGTTCGAAATGATCGGCGAGCACCTGAGCGGCGGCAAGTCCGCCGATCCCCGCACCGATGACGATTGCCCGCCTTCCGCTGGTCCTGTCCGACATCGCACCCTCCTGCTGGCGCGAGGAGCCGCGCCATGCAGCAGGGTGCGATCGATGCGCTACGGTACGATTGCGCCGGGACCGGGTCGCGATTGCGTCCGTAACAACGGCCGCCGCGCGCTGCGCCCGGCCAGCGAACGGGCCACCTGCTGCACCAGCACGTCGAGTTCCGATTCCGTCACGCCATCGGCCTCCATCAGCATCCGCGTCAGCGGGTCCGGCGGCGAGGCGAGGCGCAGCGCGCAGGACGGCCTGTCGGCCATGTGCGGCGCCGACATCGCGGCAGCGGCGGGGGCAAGAACGGTAGGGCGGTTGGTGTAGGTCATGTGGTTCGCCTGTGCTTGCGCTGGTTGGCAATGCCATTGTCCGGCGCGCTTATGTCAAAGCCATGTCAGGAATGTACGAAAGCATTGCTGCACCGCGACACGACGGCATCATCGGGGGAGCGGGATCGCCGAGAACACGCCATCCGGATCGAAGCGCCGCTTGGCGGCCAGCAGCCGCGCGGCGTTGGCGCCGTAGGCGAACGGGATCTGGTCGATGTCGTCCGGCCCCAGCATGTTGGCGTAGCCGCCTGCCAGGCCGTGCGGAGCCAGCGCCTGCGACAGGTCCTGCGCCCAGCGGCGATGCAGCGTGCCGCCATCCTCCGCGCCGCGGTCCCATGCGGCGATGACCTCCAGCATGTAGTGGTCCTGCCGCAGGCCGAACGCAGTGGAGGCCGGTGCGACCCGCGTGGCCGCACCATGCAGGTGATGCAGCGCGATCATGGAGAATGGCGAGGAGCGTGCGGCGGAAGCCGCGATGAGATGCTCGATCGCGGCCGGCGTAAGGCGAGGCAGCCAGCGCGTGCGGATCGCGTAGTGCCGGCCGTGCACGACATGGGCGTCGAACATGGCGAGCAGGTCGCCGAACGCCATCGGCCCAAGCTGCACGTGCATCGGCGTTCCCAGCCCCTCGAGTTCCGCCAGCCGCTGGGTCCCCTCCTGCGGATCGCCGCTCCACACCGGCGCCAGGAACAGCGCCGGCTCACCGTCCGGCGTGGAAAGCACGCCGGCCAGCACTGCGAGTTCGTCGGGTGCCGATTCCACGATCGCCGCATAGCCGTGCAGGACCGCGGCCGCCTGCTGCCAGGGAAACAGCATGAGCCCGGCCAGCAGCGCGCGCGCCGGATGCAGGCGCACGCGCATCGACGTCACCACGCCGAAATTGCCACCGCCGCCGCGCAGCGCCCAGAGCAACTCGGGATTCTGCTGCACGTCCGCGGTGACGCTCCTGCCATCGGCGAGCACGACCTGCGCACCGAGCAGGTTGTCGACCGCGAGGCCATGGCGCGGGCTGAGCAGCCCATAGCCGCCGCCCAGCGTCAGCCCCGCCATGCCCACGCCGCCGCAATTGCCGGTGACCGCGACCAGGCCATGGCCCGCCGCGGCGACGACGACGTCGCGGGCCAGCGCGCCGCCGGCGACCGTGGCGATCTGCCGGCCGGCATCGACCTCCACGTGGCGCATGGCGGTCAGGTCGATGACGAGTCCGTTGTGGCGCAGCGCGCGGCCGGCCCAGTCGTGCCCGCCGCCGCGCACCGACAGCGGCAGGTGGTGGGCCTGTGCGATGCGTACCGCGGCCTGGACGTCCTGCGTGCCCTCGCATTGCGCGATGATCGCCGGATAGCGGCAGGCCGATCCGCTCCAGATCTGCCGTGCCCTGACATAGTCGGCGTCACTCGGCAGCAGGACCTTGCCGCGCATCGCGGCCCGCAGATCGCGTGCCGCCAGCGTGGGCGCGGAATTCGTCGTGTCCATCGTCATTGCAGCCTCTCATTGACCGTCCGCAGACTGCGGTTGCCGGGCTACGAGGCTGTTGCGCTGCCAAACTCGCGTGTTACAGGCGTAATCGTTTCATACCAGGTTCGGGCAGGCGTGAGCGAAAAAGACCTGGACAAATGCCCGGTTCCCGCTTCTTCGGGCTCCGCAATCGTTATCCGATGTCCCGCCCCATCGTCATGGCATGGTCGTGGGCCACACTCCACCGTCATGGCATGGCTTGGCCATGCCAGCCACGTCTTCCGCGCCGGAAAGGAGACGTGGATACCGTGCCAGGCCACGGCATGACGATGGAGAATGTGCAGTCTCCCACCACGGAAAATGCACCGTCCCCCACTGCAACTTCAACCGCACCGCCATGTCACAGGCTGGCGGCGTGGAACTGCGCGATGGTCCCCGACTGGCGCAGCGGTTCCTGGTGACGCCGCGGGTCGCTGCGCCGTAGGCATTCGCGCAGCGCGGGCGCGATCTCCATGGCGGAGATCGGCGAGGCGGCGACGTCGGAGATGCCCGCACGGATCAGCGCATCGGCGTCGAACTCCTCGGGCGAGGCGGTGGTGAGCAGGATCGGCAGGGCCGGCACGATGCGGCGCAGGGCCATCGCAAGATCGAGCGCCGCCGACATCGGCAGCAGGTGCCCGATCAGCAGCAGGTCGAACCGGTCGGGCATCGCCCGGCAGGCATCCAGCGCCTCGGCAGCCCGCATGAAACCGACCGGCTCGTAGCCGAGTGCGGCGAGGATCTCCTCGCTGCGCAGCAACTGGTCGGGATCGCTCTCGACCAGCAGGACAGACTCGCCATTGCCGAGCGCGATGGTCGCGAGTTCCTCGCGGCACGGCGTGGCCGCCGGGGCGTAGCGCGGCAGCCAGACCTCGAAGCGGCTGCCGCGGCCGACCGTGCTCTCCACGTTCAGCGCGCCGCCATGCTCGCGCACGATGTCGCGCGTCGTCGCGAGCCCCAGGCCGTTGCCGGCCACGCGGGTGGTGAAGAACGGCTCGAAGATGCGTTCGAGCGCCGCCGAATCGATGCCGCGGCCCGCATCGGCCACCGCCAGGCGGACATGGCGGCCGGGCGCCAGGGTGCCGTGGGTCAGCGTGCGCCCCGCCGCAACATCCACCACGTCGAGTGCCACGCTGATGCGCCCCGCATAGTTCATTGCCTGTGCCGCATTGTTGCAGAGGTTGAGGATCACCTGCTGCAACTGTGCCGGCACGCCGGACACGATGGCCGGGTCGGCGGGCTCGGTGATGACGAGGTCGATCGCGTTTGGCAATGAGGCGCGGAGCAGCGAGGCGGCTTCGGCGACCAGCGCCTGCACATCGACCGCGATCGGCTGCGCGTCGTGCCGCCGGGCGAAGGTCAGGATCTGCTCGACCAGTTCGCGCGCGCGTTCGCCGGCGCGGCGGATATCGGCGATGATCTGCGTCGACCTGCCGCCCGACACGCCCTGTTCGGTGGCCATCTCGGTATAACCCAGGATGGCGCCGACGATGTTGTTGAAGTTGTGCGTGATGCCGCTGGCCAGAGCGCCGACCGTCTCGAGCCGCCGCGCCTGCTGCAGCCGCATCTCTAGGCGCAGGCGTTCCTGCTCCAGCGACTTGCGGCCGAGCGCGTTGGCGATGACATCGAGCGCCATCCGCAGCAGCCCGAGTTCGCCCGCGCGGCTGACGCGGCATTGCTGGTTCACCGCGTCGAAGCCCAGCAGTACGCTGCCGCCATCCTGCGTGCGGCGGCACGTGCTCGCCCAGCCCTTGAGGCCGGCGGCCAGCAGCACGTCACGATCCTCACCCGGCGGCAGGCGCACGATGCGCGGGATGCGCAGGATGCCGTCTTCGGCGGGACTGTTGCGGGCTGCCACGGTCCAGGCCTGGTCCGGCCAGCCGGGCGGGAACGGCACCCCTTCCCTGCTCCACCGATAGGCCGGCGCGGTGGAATCCGAGCGCAGGTAGTACGCGCGTTCGGCACCGAGGCAGCGTGCCATCTCGGCCAGCGCAAGTTCGATGAGCCGGTCGACATCATCGGCCGGCGCGCTGATGAAGCGCATCGAGATCGCGCCGACCACGTGCTCGAACGCGGCGCGTCGGCGCAGGGTGCGCGCCCGCACGGCAAGCTGCTGCGCGAGGTAGGCGAGCAGCCCCACCAGCGCGAGCGAAATGAAGTAGAGCAGCACGCGGAATTGGCGCGCGGTCGCCCGCGACACCGCCTGGCGCGCCAGGACCATGTTGCGCAGTTCCTCCTGGTCGCGCTTGTGCGGAATAGCGCGGAGCGCCTTCAGCACACCGTCCGTCGCCGGCAGCAGGTCATGCAGCAGACGGCCATGCGCGAGCAGTGGCTCCACGACGTCGAAATCCGCCGGAGTGGAGGGCTGGCGCCCGAGGTCGTCCAGCCGTTCGTGTACCTCCTGCACCGCGGCGACCGAGGTATCGAGCGTCAGGCGGAGCATCGCGGCGGCCAGGTCGCTCACCACCGGCGCCAGCGAATCGCGCACCCCCGGGTGAAAGCTGAACAGGGCGAAATACGCCAGCGAGTTCTGCAGCAGGGAGTTGTTGCTCTTGAACTGCTCGACCAGCGCAACCTGGCGGGTGACCGAGGTCGCTAGGCGATCGATGGCGAATGCCGTATCGGCGTCGGTCGCCGCGACCTCGCGCAGATGCGCAAGCGACGCGTCCAGCGCATTCGTCTCGCGCACCAGCGGATCGTAATTGCGCAGCACGCCGGCCCGCGCGGCGAACACATCGCGATGCAGCGCCGCCTCCAGCATCGTCAGCCGGTCGAGTTCGGACAGCGCCCGGTCGAAATGCTCGGCCTCGGAGTTGGCGGCGCGCACCGATACCCAGGTGAGCAGCACGAACAGCAGCGGCACCGCGGCGGCGGCGGACACGATCCTCATGACGCCATCCTCATGGGTGCGTTCCTCATGGGTGCGATCCTCATGGGCGCGACCTCATGGCGCGGCCCGCCTGACGGCAGTGCCTTCATACGTGCCGGTCAGGCTGTTGAGGAACGCAACGATGATCTGCACCTGCCGGTCCGACAGCGTGCGATCGAGTTGCGCATTGGCCATCCTGCGTACCGCGTCATCCAGGGTCGCCGCACTCCCATCATGGAAATAGGGCGGTGTGGTCGCGACATTCCGCAAACTGGGAACCCGCACGATCTCCGGCAGCGGCGAGGCGAGCGGACGGAAGATGCCGTGGCGCTGGTAGAGATTGCCGCCCACGTTCACCCCCTGGTGGCAGGACACGCAGCCGAGCGACTTGAACAGCGCGTAGCCCGCCTGCTCCTGCGCATCGAGTGCCGCGGTGTCGCCCTGCAGCCAGCGGTCGAAGCGGCTGTCGGGCGTCAACAGCGAACGCTCATAGGTGGCGATCGCATCCAGCAGGCTGGCCCGGTCCGGTGCGCGCCCGTACGCCGCGCGGAACTGGCGCACCATCTCGGGATCGGCGCTCAGCTTCCCCAGCACCTCATCGACGCTGGTCCCCATGTTCGCCGGGTTCTCCAGCGACGACACGATATGGGATTCGAGCGTGCGGTAGTTGCCCTCCCAGTTGAGCCGGAAGTTCAGCGTCGCATTGAACACGCTCAGCGTGTTGAGCATCGGGCTCAGGCCGTCGCGCGCCGTCGTGCGCAGCCCGTTATCCGCCCCGTTCGTGCGCACGTCGTGGCACGATTCGCAGGCCAGCGCATTGTCGCGCGACAGCCGCCGGTCGAAGAACAGCCGCTCCCCCAGCGCGAGCTTCAGCGGATCGGCGACCGGCGGCGGCGGGATCGGGGTGATCGGCTCCTGGTCGGCGATGACGACCGGCGGCGGCACCTGGGGATCGGACGCGCGCACGGGATATGCAGTCGCCACCAGCAGCAATGCCAGCCGCACGCCGTTCACCCACATCGGGGCATCCCACGCCGCCGCCCACCCGTCACCATTCGCGGGGACTGCCCTTGCCCATGAGTTCCTCGATGGGAAACCGGTCGGCGCCGCGCGCCGTCAGGTCCGCATCGGCGACCGACCATCGCCAGGGGACCGCCACGCGCTCGGGCGGCAGGAAATCATCGAACGACCACGCCGCGTCGCCGTGCAGCACCGGCAACGGATCCTCATCCGGCCAACTGACCAACTGGTCCGCCCGGGTCAATTCCGGCGCGCTGCCCTCCGCGTGGTCGAACTGCGGATACATCGCCTGCGCATAGGCCGCGAAGCCATCGACCACGCATGCGACCAGCCACGCCAGCGCCTGCCCCACGAGTTGCATGAGCCCGTCCCTCCTGTCGGCGAGGGGCCAAGCTGCGGTCAGCGCATTGCTGTAGCATTCCAGCGTGCGCAAACACAGTTACGCCTGACATCAGCATGGCTCCACCGCCAGCGCGAACACATAGCCGACGCCGCGTTCGGTACGGATGATCCGCGGCACGCTGGAATCGAGTTCGAGCTTGCGCCGCAGCCGGAGGATCTGGACGTCGATGCTGCGATCGAACACATCCTCGTGAATACGCGTGGCCTGCAGCAGATGTTCGCGACTCAGCGGCCGCTGCGGCGCATCGAGGAAGGCGATCAGCAGGGCATACTCGCCCTTGGTCAAGGCAACCGGTTCGCCATCCGGATTGGTGAGGCTGCGCGCCCGCCGGTCCAGCAGCCAGCCGCCGAAACGGCAGCGTCCCTGCTCGGAATCGCGCTGCGAGGCGACGCGGCCGAGATCCTGGCGGCGCAGCACGGCACGGATGCGCGCCAGCAACTCGCGCACGCCGAACGGCTTGGTCAGGTAGTCGTCCGCGCCGAGTTCGAGCCCGACGACACGGTCGATCTCATCGCGCCGGTGGCCGGTGGTGATGATGACCGGCACATCGGAGCGCGAGCGTATCTGACGCAGCACGTCGAGGCCGTCATCCTGCCCGAGCCGCAGGTCGAGAATCACGACATTTGGTTCGGACGCGGCGAATTGTCGCGCAACGTCCTGCTTCTGGGCGGCTGAAACGACGCGCATGTTATGCTGTTCGAGATAACCGACCAGCATATGCTGAATGGAAGGATCATCATCGATGATGAGAACGCGTGTCGGACGGCCAACGGGACTTGCCGCAGCCTCGTCGTATTGACCTTGCATATAGACTGCTCCGGCACTGTACGTGCGGCCTGTCGACGCAGTACGCGCACGACTATCATGGGCGCTCGATGCCCCCGTCATTACAATCTCCTCATGTGGTTGCCACAGAGAACGTCTTCCTGCTCCTGTATCGGAGAATGAGCAGTGCAAGCGATTGGATTGTCCCGGACGGTTCCCTGCGATGCCGCCATCCGCGCAATCGATTCCTCGTTCGCGGTGCGCATGCATCGGTGCAGCAGATGGGGGAATATCGCCGAAACACAATGTCAGACGCAACAACTGAAATGTCCGCCGCAATCTATGCCCGGCGCGTGCGACCGATCGCCGCCGCCGCACGCGCAATCTCGCCGCGTGCGACAGGACGTCTCGCGACGACGATGCGTGCGATGGCACTGGGGGCGATGGCACTGGGGGCGATGGCGCTGGGGGCGCTGGCGCTCTGCACGGCGATGCTTCCGGGCACGGCACGCGCCCAACCGGAGGTCATCCCCCAGCAGGAATGGATTGCCCGGCAGAGCGCGCTGTGCGGCGCGGCGATCCGCGACGCGGAACAGCGCCACCGGCTGCCGCCCGGCCTGCTCGAATCGATTGCGCGGGCCGAAAGCGGCCGGCCCGTCACAGGGTTCGGTGACATACGGCCCTGGCCCTGGACGATCAATGCGGATGGCCAGGGCCTGTTCCTGGACAGCAAGGCGGCAGCCGTTGCGTGGGTGGCACAACAGCGCACGCGCCGCAAATACATCGACGTGGGCTGCATGCAGGTCGATCTGGCCATGCATCCAAAAGCCTTCGCGTCGCTGGATCAGGCCTTCGACCCGGCGGCCAACGCCGACTACGCCGCGCGCTACCTGTCCGGCCTGTATCGCGACGAATCAGGCGGCGACTGGAACGTCGCGGTCGGCCTGTACCATTCGCACACCGCGAGCCTGGCCGCCGCCTACCGCGACCGGGTCGCGATGGTCGGCACGCGCATCATGAGCGGCGTCCTGGAACCGGTGCCGCTCTATGTCCGCGCGATCCGCCAGGGCACGCTGCGGGTGCCGCTCGGCACCGGCCGGTCGACGCCGATCAACGTCAACCGCCAGCCCGCGGCGCGCGCGCACAAGCGCCTGTCCGCGTGCCAGATCGCCGAGGTCCTGGGGCCGTATCTCAACAGCGCGGGGAGTGCGCGGCGCTGCACGCAGACGGCACGATCCGCCCCGCCGTGAGCAGCTATGCCGGGTGCTCGTCGCGCACGATGTGGTTGCTGTCCTCCGACCAGTAGGCGCACACCTGCCGGCCAGGCTCGATCGGCTGCGCAAACGCAGCCGTCTCATTCTGCTGAAATGCGATCAGCGAATCGCCATTGGGCTGGCGCAGATACAGGTGGCTCACGAAACCGTGGTACACCACCTTCTCGACGATGGCGCTGACCGCGTTGCGGCTGACGTCGCGCGCCGGATCGGGGACCTCGACCTTCACCGATTCCGGACGCAGCGCGATGGTGACCGGCGAGCCCACCGGACGCGACGACCGCACCGAGATCGCCGGCCCGCCCGGTACCGTCACCGACAGCGCACCGTTCTCGTTGCCGTCCACCTTGCCATGGAAGAAATTCGCCGCCCCCAGGAAGCTCGCGATGAACCGCGACACCGGCCGCTGGTAGACCTCGGCCGGCGTCCCGGCCTGCTCGACATAGCCGTCGCGCATGATGGCGATGCGGTCGGCCATCGTCAGCGCCTCATCCTGGTCGTGCGTCACCATCACCGTGGTGATGCCCAGCCGGCGCTGCAGGTCGCGCAACTCCACCTGCATGCTCTGCCGCAGGCTCTTGTCGAGCGCCCCCAGCGGCTCATCGAGCAGCAGCACCGCCGGTTCCACCACCAGCGCGCGTGCCAGCGCCACGCGCTGCTGCTGGCCGCCCGACAATTGTGCCGGCATGCGGTCACCGTAGCCGGCAAGCTGCACCAGTTGCAGCGCCTCGGCGATGCGCGGAGCGGCGGCGCTGCGGCGGATGTTGCGGCTTTCGAGGCCAAAGCCGATGTTCTCCGCGACCGTCATGTGCGGGAACAGCGCATAGTTCTGGAACAGCATGCCGATGTTGCGGCGATGCACCGGCACCCGGGTGATCGGCTGGCCATCGATCAGGATGTCCCCGGCATCCGGCTGCAGCAGTCCCGCGATCATGCGCAGCGTGGTGGTCTTGCCGCAGCCGCTCGGCCCGAGCAGTGCAATGATGCTGCCGGGCTCGATCGCAAGCGACACGCGGTCCACCGCGCGCGTCGAGCCGAACAGCTTGGTCAGTTCCCGCAGGCGTACCGAGGCCGCCATGGCTCAGGCACCGAAGACCTGGTTGTACTTCTCCAGCAGTTTGGAGCGGATCGGATTGATGTAGGCCCAGTCAGGACTGAAGATCTCCATCTCGTCCATCTTCGATTCCGGATAGGCCAGGTATTTCGCCACGTCGGGCTTGAACTCCAGCCCGGTGATGGTCGGCGCCGTCAGCGTCTGCTCGGCCAGAAGCTGCTGGATGCCCGGCTCCAGCATGTGGTTGATAAACGCGATGCCGAGGTCCCGGTTGGGCGCGTTCTTCACCAGGGTCAGGCAGTTGATGCCGACGAACGAACCCTCGCGCGGGAAGCACATGTCGACGGGCGCGCCGGCGACCGCGTAGGGATACACCGTCTTGGAATAGAAGATGCCGGCGAGGTCGCACTGCCCGCTCGCGACCTGCATCACCGTGGTCTGGCTCTCGAAGATGCTCAGCACGTTCGGCTTCAGCGCCTCCATCTTCGGCCAGGCCTGGTCGATCATGTACTGCGTCTCTTTGTACGGCTTGCCGGTCTCCACCGACACGGCGGCGATCAGCAGGTACAGGCTCTGCGTCGCCTTCGGCGTCTCCATCATGAAGCGCGCCTTGAAGCGAGGATCCCACAACTCGGCATAGCTCTTCAGCGGCTTGCCGGTCGCGGTGTTGTAGCAGAGGCCGGCGGTGGACTGCGCGAAGGCGGCGCCGAAGCCGTCGAAATAGATGAAGCGCGGCAGCACGCGCTGCATGTTGGGGATCTGCTCAGCGGGCAGCTTTTCGATCAGGCCCTCGCGCTTGGCGAGTTCGACGCCGATGTCGTCGATGAACATCACGCTGTACTTGGGGTTGTTGCGCGAGGTGCGCATCAGCGCGATCTGTTCCAGCGTGACGCCCTGCGTCGTGTAGACCTTGCATTTGTTCTTGGCCTCGAAGGGCGGAATAAGCTGCTTGCGCACGACGTCGCCCTGCTGGCCGGTGTAGATCCCGACGGTGATCGACGGGTCGGCCGCCGATGCGCGGCGGCCGATGATGAGCGGGGCGGCGAGCGTACCGCCCAGGACGGCGCGGCGTCCTATCGTCTGGTCCATTGTGATTGCCCCTGTTGTGCATTGCGTCTTGTTGGTTGGTCGTCACATCGCCATGGCGCGGCGCAGGCCGGTGAGCTTCTCCATCACCACCACGATCGCCATGGCCAGCAGGATCATCAGCGTGGAGATCGCCGCGATCGACGGCTCGAACACGTTGCCGATCATCTGGAACACCAGCAGCGGGATCGGATTGTGCTGCGCGTCCGCCAGCCACAGCGAAATCGGGAAGTTGTCGAACGAGATCATGAAGGCGAACAGCGCGCCGGCGGCGAGGCCCGGCGCGATCTGCGGCACGGTGATGCGGCGGAACACGCGCCACCGCCCGGCGCCCAGCGTGCGCGCCGCATCCTCGAGCGTCGCGTCCGCCAGCAGCAGGCTCGCGGTCACCGTGCGGATCACATAGGGCATCGTCACCAGCACATGCGCGATCAGCATGTTCAGCGGCGTGCTGTTGGACTGGATGATCGAGAAAAGCTGCAGCAGCGCCACGCCGGTGATCAGCACCGGGAACACCAGCGGCGAGAGCAGCATGGCGGAGACCGCACCGCGGCCGGGGAATTCGTGCCGCGCGACGGCGAAGGCGGCCGGCACGCCCAGCAGCAGCGCGCACAGCGTCACCGCAACCGCGAGTGCGCTGCTGAAGATCAGCGAATCCTGGAAGTCGCCGTCCTGCAGCACCTTGGCGTACCAGTTCAGCGTGAAGCCGCGCGGCGGGAACACGACATAGGCCGTGTCGCTGAACGAGATGGCGACGGTCACCAGGAGGGGCGCCAGGATGAACACCATCATCGCCGCGGTGACGGGGAACAGCAGCCAGGCGATCGGTCCGCGCAGCCGTCCGCTCATGCCGTGCGCGCCGTCCGGCGGGTGCGCAGCGCGCGCAGCGAGATGATGTTGACCGCAAGCACGATGGCCACCAGGACGGTGGCGACGGTGGCGCCGAACGGCCAGTCGTAGACCACGAGGATCTGCTGATCGACCAGCATGCCGAGCATCTGCGCCGCCGTGCCGCCCAGGATGGCGGGCGTGACGAACGATCCGGCGGTGAGCGAGAACACCAGCGTGCTGCCGACCGCGAGACCGGGCAGGCTGAGCGGCACGGTGATGCGGCGGAACGTGCGCCATGAAGTCGCGCCCAACGTGCGTGCCGCATCCTCGATCCGTGGATCGATGCGGCCGAGCGCGGAGGCCAGCGGCAGCACCATCATCGGGAAGAACACGTGCAGCGAGCCGATCACCACGGCAGTCTCGGAGTACAGCAGCGAGAGCGGCGTGTTCGTGAGGCCGAGATTGAGCAGCAGCCAGTTGAGGATGCCGGTCTTGCCGTGCGCCAGGATAAGCTGCCAGCCATAGGTCCGCACCACGACACTGACGATCAGCGGCGCGATGACGATCATCGTCAGGATGCGGTTCACCAGCGGCGTGCTGCGCACCATGACCATGGCGATCGGATAGCCGAGCAGGATGGCGGCGGCGGTGGTGACCAGGCTGATGCGCAGCGTGGTCAGCAGGACCTTGCTGTACAGGCTGGTGCCAAAGAAATGCTCGTAGTGTTCGAGCGTCAGCGGCAATCCGAGCGTGCCGTCCGGCGCCTGGGTCAGCAGACTGGTGGCCAGCAGGCCGAACGCCGGCAGCGCGAAGAAGGCTGCCAGGAACGCGAGCGATGGCAACAGCAGCAATGCGGCGGTGGCGTTCGACGACAGCGCCTGGACGCGCAGAAGGCTTCGGAGGTTGGCGAGTGGGGCAGCGGGCAGAACCTGAACCCGAGGCACGGCCAAGATGAAGCTCCTATGGCGACGGTTCTAGGTGCTTCCTCCTGCCAGTCACGAGGCAAGTTTCATGCCATACTATATTGCAGGATGCCCGGCGGGTGGCGCCGGCGCGCTGGAGCATGTTCGCCGCTGATGACCGCGTCGAACCTGCTCCAGCCTCTCTTGTCGCGCCCGTCACGCTTCCCATGGTTCCAGAGGTAACGATCGCGCGCTAGGCGCCGGACGAACGCTCCTTAGGCAGTTTGCCGATTTTCTCGGCAGACACGCCGGTTTCAGGCGAAATCAGAAGTCGGCTCAGGCCTTCTTCAGGTTCCAGTGCAGGATGTTCGGCGCCCGGACGATGTCGGTGACGTTGTTGCGGAAGGCGGTCGGATAGAACCACTGGCCGATCGGGATGAACGGCACCTGCTCGAACGCGTAGCCCTGCATGTCCTCGCAGATCTTCTTCTGCGCGGCGAGGTCGGGCGCGTCGAACCAGGAATCGCGCATCGCCTCCATCTTCGCGTCGGTCGGCCAGCCGAACCACGCGCCGTTGCCGTTGCCGCGCAGCGGGAAGTGCCCGCCGGGATCGGCGACCGAGATGCCGGACCACGAGGTGCAGAACACGTTCCAGCCGCCCTTGTCCGGCACCTCACGCGAGGCGCGGCGCGCCACCAGCGTGGACCAGTCCATCGCCTGGTAGTCCACCTTGATGCCGACCTTCTCGAACACGTCGCGGGTGACCTGCGCCACCTGCGCCAGCGCCGGCTGGTCGGTCGGCGACATGATCAGCACGGGTTCGCCCTTGTAGCCGCTCTCGCTCACCAGGCGCCTCGCCTTCTCGACGTCGCGCTTGCCGGACAACGCCTCCAGGCCGGCGGTGTTCGCCATCTTGCTGCCGACGGTGAAGAAGCCGGCCGGCACCTTGCCGAGTTCCGACTGATCGCCGATCACCGCGGCGAGGAACTCACGCTGGTCGATCGCAGGCAGGATGGCGCGCAGCAGCTTGCGATTGTCGAATGGCGGGAACAGGAAGTTCGGCCGGATGACGCCGAGCCAGCCCAGCGGATCGTACACCGCGACGGTGACGCCGCTGCTCTTCCGCAGCATCGGCACCAGGTCGATCAGCGGCACATGCACCCAGTCGACCTCGCCGGTCTGCAGCGCGGCGGCCTGGGTGGCGCCGTCGGGCATCACCGTATGCTCGACCCGATCGACATAGACGCGCTTGCCACCCGCCAAGTAATCCGCCGCCTCGTCACGCGGATTGTACTTGTCGTTCTTTGTCCAGACGGCGCGGGCGCCGGCGATCCATTCGTCCTTGGCGAACTTGAACGGACCGGAGCCGGTGGCGTCGGTGATCTGCTTGAACGGATCGGTCTTGGCGACGCGCTCCGGCATGATGAAGCAGTTGGCGACACCCAGCGCATAGATCGCCAGCGGAAATGGTTTCTTCAGTTGCAGGGTGAAGGTCTTGTCGTCCTTCGCGGCCATTTCCTGCGTCACCGCGCCAAGTGCCTGACCCCAGGCGGCGCGCTTCGACCAGCGGTCGATCGAGGCGATGCAGTCGGCGGAACGCACCTTCTCGCCGTCATGGAACGCAAGCCCGTCGCGCAGCGTGAACGTATAGGTCTTGCCATCGTCCGACACCGTGTGTCCGGCCAGCATCTGCGGCCGCGGCGTCAGCGACAGGTCCACGCCGAACAGCGTGTCGTAGACCATGTAGCCGTGGTTGATCGCGACCGTCGCCGTGGTCCAGATCGGATCGATGCTGGCGAGGTTCGCCTCCGGTGCGCAGCGCAGCACGCGGGCGCTGCCCTGCGCGACGGCTGGCGCGCTCAGGGCGCTCGCGATGGCGGCGGCGGAGGCTTTGAACAAAGTCCTACGATGCATTCGGCTCTCCCGATGACGGTTGGCGGACGGGGCCTCCCTGCCCCTTTCTTGGCCGCTACAATCTCCTGCCGCTATCGGCGGAGCAAGCCTGTTCAACCCGCTCCGCTGCGCGGCGCCGGATGGTGCACCGGATAGCTGGCGGAGAAGATCTCGGCGACCGGCGGATGACCCAGGGTGCGCTCTGGATAGCGGGCCATCAGGCCCTCGAACTGCGCCTGTGCACGTCGCGTCGCCGCCTGCATGTCGAAGCCCGGCACCTCGCCATCCGCCACCACCGTGCGGCCGGCGACCACGACGTGGCGCACGTCCCGCCCGGACGCGCCGATCAGCAGCGTCTGGATCGGGTCGATCACCTGGCCGATGCGATCGTTACTCAGGTCGAACACCACGATGTCGGCCTGCGCACCCGGCATCAGCCGGCCGAGATCGGGGCGGCCCAGCGCATCGGCGCCGGCAATCGTCGCGGCATCGAACAGGTCCTCCGACCGCACCGATCCCGCGTCGCCGTCCATCACCCGGCTCAGCAGCAGCCCAAGCTGCAGGTTCGCCACCATGTCGGGCGGCCAGGTGTCGGTGCCCATGCCGATGCGCAGCCCGCGCCTGCGGTAGTGCGCGAAACTCTCCAGCGCCCGGCCGCCGCGCGCCGACACCAGCGGACAGTGCACGATCGTGACGCCGGCCTCACCGATGATCTCCAGGTCGCGGCCCGGCCGGTCGACGCCGCGCGAGCCGGACACCCAGGTGGCGTGCGGCACCAGCACGCGCGGCGACAGGAAGCCCAGGCTGTCGAGCCACTCGGGCGGGCTCATGCCGTGCTGCGCCACCACCATCTCATACTCGATGCGCGACTGGCAGCAATGCAGCCGCACCGGCACGTCCAGATCCTGCCCGGCGGCGGCGGTTCGGCGCAGCAACTCCGCTGTGCAGGTCTCGATCCGATCGGGCGACAGCATGGTGCGCACCAGCCCGCCATGCCGCCCCTCCTGCGCACGGCAGAACGCCACCGCCTCCTCCAGCCCCGCCAGGCCGCGCGCTTCGTCGAAATACGCGCCGATCGTGCCGCCCGCATCCACCACCTGGTTGCCGCTGCGATAGGCGGGACCGAGATACACGCGCAGCCCCAGTTCCCCCGCGATGTCGGCGGCGGCGGCGAACTCCTCCGTCGTCTCGCCCCATTCGCGGTAGAACAGCGAGGCGATCGGCAGCGCGGTGGTGATGCCGTTGCGCAACAACTGCGCGAAGGCGTAGCGCTTCTGGAACGCCAGGTCCTCGGGGCTGTACATCTCGTACGGCCCGCGATCCATGTAGCTCTGCGGCCAGACGCGGCCCTTGCGCCAGGCCGGCTGGTTGTCGAAGCCCAGGATCGTCGTGTCGAGATCCGCCAGCGCGTCGAGGTCGATGAACCCCGGCGCGATCAGCGCCTGGCCGAAGTCGTGGGTGACATCCGTCGCGCCCGGAAAGCCGTGGCCGGTGAACACGATGCGGTCGCCTTCGTAGACCACCTCGCCGTGCGCGATCAGGCAGTGCCGGCCGGCATCATGGCCGACCACCCAGTCGGCCATGAGCCGCGTGCGCATCCTAAAGACCCAAGCCGCCGTCTAGAGGAATGCTCTGGCCGGTCATGTAGTCGGATGCCGGCGAGGCGAGGTACAGCGCCAGGTAGCCCACCTCGCGCAGCCGCCCCGCGCGGCCCAGCGGCACCATCGTCTTGGACCGTTCCTCGGTCTCGCGCACGCGCGCCTCGCCCGAGGTCACCACGTCGGGGAACAGTCCCGGCGAGATCGCGTTCACCTGCACGTTGTACGGCGCCCATTCCAGCGCCTGCGCGCGGGTGAAGCCGACGAGCGCGGTCTTCGCCGTGGTGTAGAGCACCAGGTCGCGCCCACCGGCATGCGCGGTCCAGGAGGCGATGCTGATCACCTTGCCCGAGCGGCGCTGCAACATATGCGGACCGACCGCGCGCGTGACCAGCAGCGCCTCCATCAGGTTCACATCCAGGATGAACTTCAGTTCCTCGTCGGACGCGGCCGGCGTGCCGTCGGGCAGCGGCACCATCGGCTTGCGGATCGAATCGCCGAGTGCGTTCACCAGTACGTCGATGCGGCCGAACGTGGCCAGCACCTGATCCACCGCACGCTGCGCCGTGTCAGCCTTGGTCACATCGGCAATGATCGGCACCACGCGCCGGCCGGACGAGGCGGCGATCTCGGCCGCGACGCCCTCCACATAGGTCGGCGTCAGCGCATTCAGCGCGATATCGGCCCCGGCCTCGGCCAGCACCTGAGCCACGCCCTTGCCGATCCCACGCCCCGCACCGGTGATGAAGACCACCTTCCCGGTGATGTCGAACTCCGCTGGCATCATCGCATTTCCTCCTGTTCCGCGGCATGATGGCGGTTCCACCGCGGTCTCAACAAGACGCCGCGGGAATCGGGAGGGTGCTGCCATGCTGATCGTCGACGCACAGATCCATATCTGGGCGAAGGGAACGCCGTCGGCGCATCATCGCCAGGCGCCGTTCTCCATGGACCAGGCGCTCGCCGGCATGGATGAGGCCGGGGTCGATGCCGCGGTGATCTGTCCGCCGATGTGGGATCCGGATTCCAACGAACTCGCGGTGGAGGCGGCACGCGCGCATCCCGACCGCTTCGCAGTCATGGGGTGGTTCCCGCTCGACCGGCCGGAGAGCCGCGCACTGGTCGACACCTGGAAGCAGCGTCCCGGCATGCTGGGGCTGCGCTTCTATTTCGTGCAGCCGCACGAACAGTCCTGGCCGTTCGACGGCACGCTCGACTGGTTGTGGCCGGCCGCCGAGATGGCCGGGCTGCCGGTGGCACTGGCGGCGGCTTCGTTCCTGCCGCTGGTCGGCCAGGTCGCCGAGCGCCATCCCGGACTGAAGCTGATCGTCGACCACATGGCGGTGCCGCGCGCGTCCCGGGGCGAGGCGGCGTATCGCAACCTGCCGCAGCTTCTCTCGCTGGCGAAGCATCCGAACGTCGCGGTGAAGGCGACGGGCCAGGCGGTCTGTGCCGATGACCCGTATCCGTTCCGCAGCATCCAGCCGCATCTGCGCGCGGTGTTCGACGCGTTCGGGCCGCAGCGCATGTTCTGGGGCACCGACATCACGCGCCAGCACTGCTCCTGGCGCGAATGCGTGACGCTGTTCACCGAGGAACTGCCCTGGCTCGCCGGCCGCGACAAGGAGCTTGTGATGGGCCGCGCGTTCTGCGACTGGATCGGCTGGAACCTGCCGGAGCATTGACGTCCATGTCGCAACCTTATGTCGGCGAGCTGCTCGCGCATTTCGTTGCAGATTCGCAGTTGGAGTCGCTGCCGGCGGTGTTGCGGCATGAGGGCCGGCGCTCGCTGCTGAACTTCTTCGGCTGTGCGCTGGGCGTGGCGCGCACGCCGCCGATCGACATGGCGATGCGCGTGCTGGTGCCGCTCTCGGGTGCCGACCGCGTCACGGTGTTCGGCCGCGGCGAGCGGCTCGATCCGCTGGGGGCCGCGTTCATCAACGCGATCTCCGCCAATCTGCTGGACTACGACGACACGCATCTGCGCACCGTCATCCATCCCACCGCACCGGTGGCGCCGGCGGCGCTGGCGCTGGCGGAGCAGCGTGGCCTGTCGGGTGCCGCGGTGCTGCACGCCTTCATCCTCGGCGCAGAGATCGAGTGCCGCATCGGCAACAGCGTCTCGCCGGCGCATTACGCGCGCGGCTGGCACATCACCTCGACCTGCGGCGTGTTCGGCTCGGCAGTGGCGAGCGCCAGGCTGCTGGGCCTGGATGCGACGCGGACCTGGCACGCGCTGGGCATCGCCGCCAGCCAGTCCGCGGGCCTGGTGGAGAACCTGCCGAGTGCGGCGAAGAACGTGAGCCTGGGCAATGCCGCACGCAACGGACTGTTCGCCGCGCTGCTGGCCGAGCAGGGCTATGCCGCCGCGCCCGCCGCGATCGAGGGCGCCCTGGGGTGGGCGCGCGCGATGGGCGACATCCCCGTGGTCGAGGAGATCACCGGCGGGCTGGGCGAACGCTGGGAGTTGCTGAGCAACAGCTACAAGCCCTATCCGTGCGGCATCGTGATGCACGCGGTGATCGATGCCTGCCTTGCGCTGCGGCGCGAGCATGCGGTGGCGGCGGCGGACATTGCCGAGATCGTCGTGTCGGGCGATCAGTTGCTGCTGGACCGCGGCGATCGGGCGGTGGCGAATGAACGCGACGCGCGGGTCAGCATACATCATTGCGCCGCCGTGGCGTTCCTGTTCGGTGCAGCGGGGCTCGACGAATTTGCCGAGGGGGCGGTGCATGATCCGGCTGTGGTGGCGCTGCGGGGACGGACGCAGGCGAAGCTGGATGCGGGGAGCCCGAAGGGGGCCGCGACGGTTGTCGTGCGCATGGCGAACGGCGCGGTGCTGACGACGACGGTGGAGCATGCGCGTGGCAGTGCGGAGCATCCTCTGGCCGATGCGGAGATCGAGGGGAAGCTGCGCGAGCTTGCGGCGTATGGCGGGTTCCCTGGCGCGGTCGATGACGTGATCGCGGGGACCTGGGGGATAGATGCGATGGAAACCATCGGTCCGCTCGTGCGGGCGCTGGGTGGGGTGGGCTGAGGGTCGCGCGGTGCCTCGGGTCCATGGCCTGTCGTTGTTATCGGCTGGCGTATTTCAGCACGGAGGGCGCTGAGGGTCCGCGGAGAGCCACGGAGGAAGCAGCAATGGCGCTTCGCGCGGAGCGCATCGATCTTCCTTCTCCGTGGCTCTCCGCGGAGTCCCTGCGTCCTCTTATCGCAACGACAGGCCCCGCCAATCACCCCCCGACATCGGGCAGCGCAAACGACGCCGGGTCCGCGAACCGCCGCACCACATTCGCGGTAAGCCGCCCCAGCACGCTGGCACCGCCCTCCACCAGCAGGCTCCCCGCATAGGTCATCGACCCGACCGAGAACACCGCCCCGCCCGCGCCCGTCTCGAAGAATGTCATATCCGCACAGGACCATTCCTCCTGCGGCAGCGGATGCCGGTGCACCAGCATGTCCTCATTCACCCAGCCATAGTCTGGATGAATCACCACCCCCTTGGCCACCACCAGCGCGTGGGGCGGCGTGCCGTATTTCGCATTCACGCTGTCGAGTTCGAACCCCGCCGCCCCACCGCCCATGTAGCCCGCCTCGCCGAACACCGCGCCGGCCTGCACATCGAGCCCCTGCGTCATGAACGCCACGCGGGGATCGCCGATCCCGTCAACGAAACGATACGGAAACCCCAGGTGCCGGCCTTGCGAGGAAAAGCTTATGCCCACCAGCTTGTGGCTGGAGCGCCCGATGCGCCGCCACAGCCCGCCATACATCCCACCGAACGCATGATAGCTCTCGCCCGGCATCGTCTCCCAGATACGGATGCCGCCTTCGGCACGCCGCACCTCCAGCGTGTCGGGCTGCCCCTCCGACGGTTCGGCGCGCCAGTAGAAGCCGTTGCCGCCGAGATACATCAGCCGCCCACCCTGGCCGAGAAACGCCTCGAACGCCTGCATCATGCGCTCGGAGTGGTACTCCGGATGCTGTGCCGCGATCACCACGCGATACGGCGCCAGCGCCGCGACACCTTCCGCATGCAGGTCGTGGTCGGTGATCACGTCGTGGTCCACGCCGATCACCGACAGGAACCGGTCGATGTAGCTGTCGGACACCCAGCGCGCCGACCCGGAGCCGCCTTGCACCGGATCCATCAGCGCGAACTGCCGCGGCCGCGTGTCCAGCATCGGACGAAGCTGCGTCACCAGCGACACGCCGGAGCCGTCGCTGTGGTAGTTGTAGCAGGACAGCCCGAACTGCGGATTCATGTCGGGCGTCTCGCGCAGCGCACCCCATGCGGCAGCGCGTTCGGCGATCTCCGCGCCGCGGCCAGGACGCACGAAATTGCCATACACCTGATAGCTGAACGTCGGTACCAGCAGCACCACATCCGCCTGCGGCACCTTCGGCCGCACGATGAACGGGATGTAGTCCTCCCCTGCATCGTTGCTGATATGCGCCGCGTAGAAGCCGCTCGGCCAATCGGTCGGGACCGTGAGACCGGCGGTCTCGCTCCAGCCCAGCGGCCCCTGGTCGTCATCGTGGAAATGGATCGCGCCGTACTGCTCGGGCGCCGCCTTCCAATCGTGCACCGCACCGGTCCAGTTCGCACCGGTCATCGCCCGCGTCGGCAGGTTGACCAGCCGCGCATGCGCCGCATGCGGCCCGGTATCGGTGGCCGTCTGCGTCGGAATGCCGATGGCGAAATCCCACGCCGCCAGCACGGCATGCGACGGCGCCGGCCGGCGGATCGCGGGACGCTCCAGCTTGCCGTTGTAGTGCGCGCTCGCCGGCGCGGCATCCGCCGGCGGCATGGCGGCGAGGAACACCTCCGGCGCGCCCGCGGGCGGCGGCGACGCCGGCACCGAAGCCTCGCCCGCATCGCCCAGGGGCGCGTGCGGCACCTGCGCGACCGACAGCGTGCCGTCGATCCCGAGCGAAGCGGTCACGTCGTACCATCGCCGCTCCAGCAGCCGTCGCGGCACCACGGCGCGAACGGTGACGCCGTCCGGCCCGGTGGCCTCCGCCATCGCGCCGCCATCGGGACCGATGCCGAGCGCCAGGCTCCAGGCGCCGATGCGCAGCGCAACGACACCCTGGCGACCCTTGCGCGGCGTGGTCGGCCAGATCGTTGCCGACAGCGACACGCCGCCGCGCAGATCCACCGGCAGCGACGCGACATGGCCGAAGCTGCCGAGATGCGCCGGCTGCTCGCGCCCCGCGCAGACGCCGTCGAGCGCACTCGCCATGGCGATCTCGGCATAGCCCGGGCCGGCGGGGTTCGGATCGGCGCAGAGATGGCGGACGAAGCGCAGCGTGAAGTCACGCCCGCCCGCACTCGAGACCATGAAGCGGATGGTGTCGCCCTGCCGCGCACTCCAGCGGTCGGCGTAGCCGGTCAATGCGTGCATGCGAATCCCCAACCCTCCCGTCCCTCAGCCCGTGTCATTGCGGGCGCAACGAAACCATCCCCATGGAGATTGCTTCGCTGCGCTCGCATTGACAGGGAAGCCGGTGCGCCTCTGCGCGCCCGTGATGACACGGCCCGGTTCCCTCAATCGTCGAACAGATTCTCCCGCAGCGTCCGCCCGCGGTACTCGCGGCGGAAGCGGCCGCGGCGCTGCAGTTCGGGCACCAGGAGTTCGACGATCCGCTCCAGGTCGTACGGCATCGACACGACGTGGCCCAGCATGAAGCCGCCGCGGCTGCCGGTGGCCTCGAACGCCTCCTCCAGCCGGTCGGCGACCTGCGCCGCGGTGCCGGCCAAGGTGCGGTTGTGGCTGGTGGCGAAGCGCAGCCCGTGCTCGAAGAACTCGGTGCGGGTGATCTCGGTCTCGCTGCCCAGCAGATGCGACAACTCGCGCACGAAGCCCGCCGGCGAGGCCTGGCTCGCGATGATCTCGCGGTGCAGGTCGCCCAGCGTGAACCGCTCCGGCAGCGTCGAGAAATCATACCCGGCATTGTGCGACAGATAGGCGCCCACACCCTCGGCCGGGATCGCGGTCAGCAGCCGGTCGCGCTGCGCCACCGCCTCCTGCTCGGTCTCCGCCACTACCACCGGCTGCTGCCAGACGATCCCCACCGTGGCCGGGTCGCGCCCCAGCGCGGTCAGTTCCCGGTCCAAAGCCGCGCGCTGGCGCACCTGCAGGTCGAGCGGCATGTCGGCGCCGAACGCCACATCGGCGACATAGGCCGCGGCACGGATGCCACGCGGCGAACCGCCGGCCTGGATCAGCACCGGCCGACCCTGCGGCGAGGGCGGCGTGTTGAGCGGCCCGCGCACCTTGAAGTGCTGTCCGCTGTGATCGATGTCGTGCACCTTCGCCGGATCGCCCACCACGCCCGACTCGTGGTCCCACAGCATCGTGTCCGGCTCCACGCTGTCCCACAGCGTGCGGCAGACGTCGATGAACTCCTCCATCCGTTCATAGCGCGCGTCGTGCGCCATGATGTCGTCGAAGCCGTAATTGTCGAAGTCCGACCGCCGCGTGGAGGTGATCACGTTGAACGCGATGCGCCCGCCGGTGACATGGTCCAGCGAATTCAGCAGCCGCGCCAGGTAATAGGGATGCATGAACGTGGTCGAGTAGGTCACGCCGAAGCCCAGATGCTGCGTCACCCGCGACATCGCCGTCATGATCGGGCTCATCTCCTGGCGCGGCCAGGCGACGCCCCAGCGCACCGCCGCGTCGCGCGAGCCACGCCAGGTGCTGGGGATGCCCGTCCCGTCGCCGGAGAAGATCATATCGAGGCGGCCGCGCTCGGCGATCCGCGCGATCTCCTCGAACACCGTGATGTCGGGATAGGTGCGGCCCACCCACGAATTGGGCATGCGCCAGCGGCCGTCCATGTGGGCGTAGGAGATGTCGAACGCCAGGTGCATCTTGCGCGGCGGCATGCCGCACGTTTCGCAAGAATGGCGTCGTGGCACAAGGCATGCATGCCTCCGCGATTGTTACGGCACGGAGCGCGCGCATGCAGGCCCATCCGAAGGGTCAGATGAAGCTGGGCTGGCTCATGAGCCCGGCCGGCAACCATCCCGCGGCCTGGCTGCACCCCGAAGCGGAGTTGCACGGCGCCACGAATTTTGCCCATTACGTGAAACTGGTGCGCAAGGCGGAGGCAGCGAAGCTCGACTTCGTGTTCCAGGCCGACGCCGCCGGCGCGCGCGACGGCAACATGCGGGCGCTCAGCCGAGCACCGCGCTTCATGAACATCTGGGAGCCGCTGAGCCTGCTGTCGGCCCTGGTGCCGGTGACCGAGCGCATCGGCCTGGCCGCCACGATGTCCACCAGCTATTTCGAGCCGTACAACCTGGCGCGGCAATTCGCCTCGCTCGACCATCTCAGCGGCGGCCGCGCCGGCTGGAACGTGGTCACCTCGGCGCATCCCGCCGGCGGCTACAATTTCGGCCGCGACGGGCTGGAAGACCACGCGCTGCGCTACGAGCGGGCGCGCGAATTCGTCGAGATCTGTTTCGGCCTCTGGGACAGTTGGGATGACGATGCGTTCACGCTGGACCGCCAGACCGGCATCTATTTCGCTCCCGACAAGATGCACTACCTGCATCACAGCGGGAAGTTCTTCAAGGTTCGCGGACCACTGAACATCGCCCGTCCGCCGCAGGGCCGGCCGGTGATCATCCAGGCGGGAGGCTCGGAGTCGGGCAAGGAGCTGGCGGCGGAGACGGCCGAGGTGATCTTCACCCGCCATGGCACGCTGAAGCTGGCGCAGCAATTCTATGCCGACGTAAAGGGGCGGATGGCGCGGTTCGGCCGCCCGACCGACCACCTCAAGATCCTGCACGGCCTCACCACCATCGTCGGCCGCACCGCGTCCGAGGCGGAGGAGAAGTTCGAAGAGCTGCAGTCGATGATCCATCCCGAGGTCGGGCTGGAGGTGCTGTCCGAGGACCTCGAGGGCATCGAGCTTGGCGACCTGCCGCTCGACGAGCCGATCCCGCGCGAGCGGATTCCGGCGACGGCCAACCGGCACAAGCAGTTCTTCGACCAGATCCTGCGGCTGATCGACGAGGAGCATCTGACGCTGCGGCAGCTCTATCTGCGGTATGGCGCGGCGCGCGGCGGCGAGGTGGTGCGCGGCACGGCCACGCAGATCGCCGACCAGATGGAGGCGTGGTTCACCGGCGAGGCGGCGGACGGGTTCATGCTGACGTTCTCGCTGGTGCCGTCGGGGCTGGATGATTTCATCGCGCTGGTGGTGCCCGAGCTGCAGCGGCGCGGCTTGTTCCGCACGGAATACGAGGGGCGCACGCTGCGCGAGCATCTGGGGCTGCCGCGGCCGGCCAGCACGTATGCGACGCCGGACGCCACCGACCTGGCGGCGGACTGATGCGGCACGTGCCCGGGGTTTCACCCCGAACCCCGACCAAGGGGCTCCGCCCCTTGCAACCCCGCCAAGGGCGCAGCCCTTGGAACCCCCGACCTGGCCTGGGGGGAGGGAGGGGCGTTACGCGGACCCATCCTGGGCCGAGTAACGCCCCTCCCTCCCCCCAGGCCCAAATTGGGATTGCAAAGGCTCCGCCTTTGCTGGGGGTCCAGGGGGCAAAGCCCCCTGGCGGGGCCTGGGGCGGAGCCCCGAGCACCTGACAGCGAGGCATCATGGACATCCACCCGCTCGCCCTCGACCAGGCCCTGGCCTCGCCCAAGCTGCGCGCCCACCAGCTCAGCAAGCAATACGGCCCGGTCACCGCGCTGCAGCCGATCGACCTCACCGTCGCCTCCGGCGAACTGCTGACCGTGCTGGGCCCCTCCGGCTCCGGCAAGACCACCCTGCTGCACATCGTCAGCGGCCTGGTGGAACCCACCGGCGGCAGCATCTTCATCGACGGCCTGGACCACACCCACACGCCGGTGCACCGCCGCGACATCGGCATGGTGTTCCAGAGCTACGCGCTGTTCCCGCATTTGACGGTGGAGGAGAACGTCGCCTTCCCGCTGCGCATGCGCCACCGTCCCGACGCCGAAGTACGCCGCCGCGTCACCGAGGCGCTGGAGATGGTGCAGATGGGCCATCTCGGCCAGCGCCTGCCGCGCGCGCTGTCGGGCGGCCAGCAGCAGCGCGTCGCACTGGCACGCTGCTTCGTCTACCAGCCCTCGATGATCCTGATGGACGAGCCGCTCGGCGCGCTCGACAAGAAGCTGCGCGAGCACATGCAGATCGAGATCAAGCGGCTGCACCGCGACACCGGCGTGACGATCATCTACGTGACGCATGACCAGGAGGAGGCGCTGGCGCTGTCGGACCGCATCTGCCTGATGAACCACGCGCGCATCGAGCAGATCGGCACGCCGCAGGAGATCTACGAGCGCCCGGCGACCGCCTTCGCCGCCGACTTCATCGGCATCTCCAACATCTTCCAGGGCACGCTCGGGCAAGGCGGCACGCTCGCCACCGGCGACGGCAGCTTCGCCCTGCCGCCCGACCAGCGCGCACCCGCCACCGGCCAGTCCGCCGCGCTCGTGGTGCGCCCGGAACACCTGCGGCTCGGCCCCGACAGCGACTGCGTGGTGCGCGGCCAGGTGATCGAGGCGGTCTATGCCGGCGCCGAGACGCGACTGATCGTCCGCCTGCCCAGCGGCACCGACCTGACCGTCCGCCTGCCCGCCCCGGCCGTCAGCCTGGAGATCGGCACCTCCGTCGATGTCGGCTGGAGCCGCGAGAGCAGCGTCCTCGTCCCCACGTGATCCTGACAGCAACCTTCGGCAGCGCGGCCACCGCCGGCCGCTCGCTCGCCGACCTCCGCAGCCTGCTGGCCGACACCGCGCGCGCCGGCATCGATGCCGCGCTGTTCGTGCGCTCGCCGGGCGCGGGCGCGCCGATGCTGGACGGCGTGGCGCTGATCGCGGCGCTGGCCGCCGTGCCGGGATCGATCGGTCTCGGCGCCGGCGTGCCGGTGGACTACCAGGAGCCGTTCCACCTGGCGCGCGCCTTCGCCGCGATCGACCGGCTGACGCGCGGGCGCAGCGCGGTGGTCGCCGACCTCGCCGCCGGTGACGACCTCGCCGCGGCCATCGGCCACACGACCCCGGTGGGCGAGCGCGACGCCCGGCGCGCGGAACTGCTCGATGTCACCACTAGGCTGTGGGACAGTTGGGAGGACGCGGCGCTGCTGGTCGACCGGCCGGCCGGGCTGTTCACCGATCCCGCGCGGATCCATCGCCTCAACCACGACGGCGCCTATTTCGCGGTGCGCGGTCCGCTGAACGCGCCGCGTCCGCTGCAGGGCTGGCCGGTGATCGTCGTGCCGGTGCGCGACGCGGCTGCGGCCCGGCTGGCGGCGCGCTGGGGCGACGTGGCGCTCGCCGCGACCGAGACGCTGGCTGCCGAGATGCGGACGCAGGCGACAGCCGCGGGGCGGGTCGTGCGGGTGCTGCTGGACGTTGCGCCCGGGCAGATCGACGCCGCGGCGATGCGCGACCGCCACGCCTCCGGCCGGTGCGACGGGTTCAACCTGGTGCTGGCAGAGGCGCCGGCCCGGCTCGACATCGACCGCCCGCCGGTGCCGGACGGCACCACGCTGCGCACGCGTCTCGGCCTGCCGCGCCCGCTCAGCCAGTTCGCGGTGTGAGCATGTATATCGGCAAGCAGCTCCATTTCGGCCTGTTCATCTATCCGGGCGGCCACCACATCGCCGCCTGGCGGCATCCCGAGGCGGCCTCCGAGCAGGTAACGGAACTCGACTATTTCCGCCGCTGCGCGCTGGCCTGCGAGCGCGGCAAGTTCGACTCGCTGTTCGTCGGCGATGCGCTGGTGGCGCGCGAGAGCCGCGGCCGCGTGGTGGGCGAGGTGGCGATCAACAACCTCGACCCGGTCTCGGTCTGCGCGGCGGTGGCCGGCGTGACGACGCATCTCGGCGTGACCGCGACGCTGTCCACCAGCTTCCACGAGCCGTTCCTGATCGCGGCGAAGTTCGCGACGCTCGACCATCTGAGCGGCGGGCGCGCCGGATGGAATGTGGTGACCACCTCGCAGGACGCGGCGGCGCTGAATTTCGGCCGCGACCCGCACATGGGAAAGGCGCTGCGCTACGAGCGGGCGCAGGAGTTCGTCGACGTGGTGCGGGCGCTGTGGGATGCCGGCACCGGGTCGGTTGCGCATCACGGCCGGTTCTTCCAGGTCGAAGGATCGCTCGGCCTGGAGCGGCCGCCGCAGGGCTGGCCGGTGCTGGTGCAGGCGGGCGCATCGCCGCCGGGACGCGCGTTCGCCGCCTCGATCGGCGAGGCGATCTTCGCCGCGCAGACCACGCTGCCGCCGGCGCGCAAGTTCCGCGCCGACATCCACCGGCTGATGGCCGAGCGGGGAAGGCCGCCGCACGCGGTGAAGATCCTGCCCGGGCTGTCGCCGGTGCTGGGCTCCACGATGGCGGAGGCGAAGCGCAAGGAGGCGGAGCTCGAGGAACTGGTGCATCCGCGCGTCGGCGTGTGGATGGCGAGCGAATACCTGCACTTCCCGCTGTACGACCTGTCGCCGGACGGCCCGGTGCCGGCGGACGAAGTGCGGGCGGCGAACCCGCAGCTCAGCCCGGCGGCCGGTGCGTTCCTGGATCGCTGCACGCGCGAGGGGCTGAGCATCGCCCAGGGCGGCCGCATCCTGGCGCGCTCGCGCACCCACCAGTCGTTCCTCGGCACGCCGGAGATGCTGGCGGACCACATGCAGATGTGGCTGGCCGAAGGCGGCTGCGACGGCTTCAACCTGCTGCCGCCGTGGTTCCCTGGCGAGCTGGAGCTGTTCGTCGACGAGGTGGTGCCGATCCTGCAGCGGCGCGGCATCTACCGGCGCGACTATGAGGGCACGACGCTGCGCAGCCATTTCGGGCTCGCCGTGCCGGGCTGACCGGCGGGAGGCGCATCGGCCGCGACGAGACCGCACGCACTGTCGGCGGCGCGAGCCCGCACTGTCGGCGCCGCCAGCAAAGGCACACTGTCGGCGGCGCCAGCCTGCACACACTGTCGGCAACGCCAGCAAAGGCACACACACTGTCGGAGACGCCAGAGCCCACACACACTGTCATTGCGAGGAGCGGAGCGACGAAGCAATCCCCATGGAGATTGCGTCGCTGCGCTCGCAATGACAGGAGGGCGCCCTACAGCCGACGCCTACAGCCGGCCGGCCTGCGTGCTGGGCGGGCGCAGGCGCTCGGCGATCAGGAACAGCGCGAACACCACCGCCAGGACAATCACCGACGCCGCGGCCAGCGTCGGGTTCACCGCCATCAGCACGTCATCCCACATCTGCTTCGGCAGCGTCGTCTTCAGCCCGCCGCTGATGAACAGCGCGACGGTCAACTCCTCGAACGACGTGATGAACGCGAACAGCAGCGCGGCGAGGCAGCCGCCCTTGATCAGCGGCACCGTCACGTGGCGCAGCACGCGCAGCCGGCTGGCGCCGAGCGTCGCCGCCGCCTGGTCCAGCCGCCAGTCATGCCCCTTCAGCACCGCCACCATCGCGACGAAACAGATCGGCAGCGCGATCACCGTGTGGCCGATCACCAGCCCGAGCGTGGTCGCCACCAGCGACAGCCGCGCGAACAGGTAGAACTGCGCCACCGCCGTGACGATCGTCGGCACGATGATCGGCCCGAGGAACACCGCAAACACCAGCCGCCCCCAGCGCGGGCCCGAGCGCGCCACCGCCAGCGCCGCGGCGCCCGCGATCAGCGCGGCCAGCGGCGCGGTCGCCGCCGCCACCGCGAACGAGCGCAGCGTCGCCGACATCCACAGCGGCGAGCCGAAATACACCTCCATCCAGTGCAGGCCGAAGCCCGGCGGCGGAAACTCCAGGAAGCGCGAGGAGGTGAACGCCATCGGCAGGATCAGCAGCGTCGGGATCATCAGGAAGCCGATCAGCAGCACCGCATAGCAGGGCAGTACCCAGCCGAAGCGGTGGCCGCGCAGCACGCGGGCGGCGGCCTCGCTGATCCAGGTGAAGCCGTTGCCGCAGCCCGCCAGCACGGCGAGGCCGATGCGGCGCAGCCAGTCCCCGGCGGCACGCTCCCCGCCATCGCCCGCCACGACGGACAGGCCGAACACCCGGTCATAGACCAGGCAGGTGAGCAGCGCGGAGCCGACCAGCATCGCCGCCAGCGCGCCGCCGAACTGCCAGTCCAGCACGGCCTGGATCTGCTCGATGATGACCTGGCCGATCATCGCGTCGCGCCGGCCGCCGAGCAGCGCCGGGGTGATGAAGAAGCCGAGCGAGGCGATGAAGCACAGCAGCGCCGCCGCCGCGACGCCCGGCATCGAGAGGTGGAAGAACACGCGCCAGAAGCCCTGCAGCCGCGCGGCGCCGAGCGTGCCGGCGGCACTGATCAGGCCGCGGTCGATGCGCAGCATCACCGGCAACATGGTCAGCACCGCGAGCGGCAGCAGCGTGTGCGTCATGCCCATCAGCACCGCGCCGCGGCCATGCAGCAGGTCGGGCGCCTGGCCGGTCGGGCTGATCGCCCCCAGCACGCGCGCCACCACGCCGTAGCGCGCCAGCAGCACCAGCCAGGCGAACGCCTTCACCAGCGCACTGGTCCAGAACGGCAGCATCACCAGCAGGATCAGCCGCGAGCGCACCCGGGCGGTGAGGCCGGCCAGCCAGTAGGCCAGCGGATAGCCGAACAGGATGCACAAGGCCGTGGTCTGCGCGGCGATCACGAAGGTGTTCTGCAACACGCGCAGATAGACCGTGGCACCGAGCGCGCGGCGGTAGCCGGCGAACGAGAACTCCAGCGTCTGCGGATCGCGCACGCTGACGCCGAACAACTGGATCACCGGCAGGATGAAGAACAGCGCGAGGAACAGCAGGCCCGGCACGGCGAGCCAGGCCGCGCGCGGCCGCAGCCAGAGCGGCATCCGGCCGGGCCGCGCGACGACCGGATCGAGCGCGGCGGCCCCACTCATGCGACGCGTCTCAGCCTTCCAGCAGCCAGGCGTCGAAGCGCTGCTTCACCGGCGAGAAGTTCGGCCCCCACCAGTCGTCGTCGTACAGCAGCATCGAGCCGCGATTGGCGGGCGAGGTCGGCAGCAGGTTCGCGCGTTCCACCGGGATGCTGTCATACGCCGCGAGGTTGGTCGGTCCGTTGCGCATCACCGTGGTGTAGGCCGCCTGGCGCGCCGGGTCGGAGCAGAAGCGGATGAACTGGCGGGCGACCTCCACGTTCGGCGCCCCCTTCGGCACGCCCCAGCCATCGAGGCTCGCCACGCTGCCGTGCCATACGATCTTCGCCGGCGCGCCCGCATCGATCGCGGTCTGCGCGCGCGCGCTCCAGATCGTCAGCAGGTCGACCTCGCCGCTCTGCAGAAGCTGGGTGGACTGCGCGCCGGACGTCCACCAGACGTCGATGCTCGGCTTGATGCGGTCCAGGCTCTTGAACGCGCGGTCGACGTCCATCGGGTAGACCTTGTCCCATGGCACGCCGTCGGCCATCAGCGCGATCTCGAGGTTCACGCTGGGCGACTTGTACAGGGCGCGGCGGCCGGGGAACTTCTTCACGTCCCAGAACTCCGCCCAGTTCTGCGGGCCCTTGCCGCCGAACTTGTCGGTGCGATAGGCGAACACCGTCGCCCAGACATCGGTGCCCATGTAGTTG
This sequence comes from Acetobacteraceae bacterium, assembly GCA_037201625.1. Classification (GTDB taxonomy): domain Bacteria; phylum Pseudomonadota; class Alphaproteobacteria; order Acetobacterales; family Acetobacteraceae; genus JAMXLO01. The sequence goes on from JBBCGR010000001.1 coordinate 319,193, forward strand.
GAGCGCAGGAACTGCGGCTGGATGCCGGGCACATCGGCGGGCTTCAGGTCGAGGTCCTGCAGGTAGTTGGTCGGATGCGTCAGCGCGTAGCAATGCGTCGGCGTCAGCAGGTGGACGTCCACGGTGTAGGCCTTGGTGTCGACCGCGACCTTGATCATCGCCACCGGATCGACCGCCTGGGTGACGTTGACGATCTTGATGCCGGTCGCCTTCTCGAACGGGTCGTAGAACGCCTCGCGGAAGCTGGCGCCGACCGGGCCGCCATTGTCGCCGATGGTCAACTGCGTGGCGGCGGCGGCGCGGCCGATGATGGCCGGAGCGGCGAGCACCGCGGCGGCGCCCGTGAGGAGGTGGCGGCGGGCGATCGGGCGGGCTGGCATCGTGGTCTGGCTCCTGCGGCTGGCGCGCCGGCACGGGCGCGCCGGCAAGTACGCAAGATCGGGGCCAGCCGCGCGGCGAAACAGGCTCGATTTTTGCTTCACTGCCGCCGCCACTTATACTGCCCTCGCAGCGACGGAACCCCGCCATGATCCGCACCGGCCAGCAATACCGCGACTCGATCCGAGACGGCCGCCAAGTCTGGATCAACGGCGAACGCGTGCGCGACGTCACCACCCACACGATGTTCAAGCCGCTGGTCGACGTGCGCGCGCGCATCCACGACATGGCGCACGAGGCGGCGCACGCGGCCGTCATGGCGTATCGCGACGAGGCGGGCGAGACCAATGCGGTCGGCACCAAGCTGCCGCTGACGGCGGAGGACTGGCACGCCAAGCGCGCGGCCGTGGATGAGGTGCTGGACGAGATCGGCGGCATCGTCACCCGCGTCGGCGACGAGACCGTGGGTGAGATGTGGTCGCTGTACGACGGCCAGGACGTGCTGAACGAGGTGAACCCGCAATTCTCGGCCAATATCCGCCGCCACGTCGACCGCGTGGTGCGCGACGATCCGTTCCACGTCTCGGCCAATACCGATCCGAAGGGCGACCGTTCCAAGCGGCCGCAGGACCAGGATCCGGACATGCTGCTGCACGTGGTGAAGGAGACCGACGCCGGCATCGTGGTGCGCGGCGCCAAGTATGAGACCGCGGCGGCGTATGCCAACCAGGCATTCACCAAGCCCACCATTGCCAACTGGGGTGATTCGCAGCTCTCGGACTATGCGGTGGGCTTCATCAGCGACCTCAGCGCGCCGGGCCTGAAATTCATCTGCCGCACCGGGTTCGCCGGCCGCGCGCCGCTCGAGGATTATCCGCTGTCGAACCGCTTCGACGAAGTGGACACGCTGCTGGTGTTCGACAATGTGCTGATCCCGTGGGAGGACGTGCTGTTCTACCGCCACACCAAGGCGGCCACGTTCATCCGCGCGACCTTGCACCGCTACAGCGCCTTCGCCTTCGTGCAGCGCAACATCAGGCTGGCGGATTTCATGATCGGTGCCGCGCTGTTCAACGCGCGGCAGACCGGGCTCGAGAACCAGCAGGCGGTGCAGGAGAAGCTGTCGCAGCTTGCCTGCTACCGCGAGAGCATCAACGCGCACCTGACCGCGGCGATCGCCAATGCCAAGCGCAGCCCGTCCGGCCTGCTGATGCCCGACCAGTCGCTGCTGATGACCGGCCGCGTGCTGGCATCGTCACAATTGCACCATATGATGCATATCGCCCGCGAACTGTGCGGCGGGCAGATCTGCGTGACGCCCGACGCCGCGGCGTTCCGCGATCCGGAAACGGCGCCGTGGCTGGAGAAATACTACTCGGTGAACGATGCCTGGCAGCCCGATGACCGCCGCAGGCTGCTGGCCTTCGCGCGCGACCTGCTGAACTCAGACTATGCCGGGCATCGGCTGACGTTCCAGTTGTTCGCGCAGGCGCCGCCCTATGCCAACCTCGCGGCGGTGTATCGCAACTTCGATTGGGAGGAGACTTTGCGCGTGGTGCAGAAATCCGCCGGCCTGTCGGACCGCGTCCGGCCGGGGAAGCGCTGACATGCTTCACACCCGTATCCGCACGTTCAACACCAAGGACACCTATCCCGAGCAGAAGCTCGACAACGATCTGTGCCAGGCGGTGATCGCCGGCCGCACGATCTACCTGCGCGGCCAGGTGGCACAGGACCTCGACACCAGCGCGAGCGTCGCGATCGGCGACGCGGCGGGCCAGGCCGAGCAGGTGATGAAGAACATCGACCAGTTGCTGCGCGAATGCGGCGCGACGCTGGAGTGCATCTGCAAGGTGACGGTGTACGTGATCGACATCCGCTACCGCCAGGCGGTGTACCAGGTGCTGGGCCGCTGGATGAAGGGCGTGTTCCCGGCCTTCACCGGCCTGGTGGTCGTGGCGCTGGCGCGGCCCGAGTGGCTGGTCGAGGTGGACGTCACCGCCGAACTGCCGCCGGAGTAGCGGCCCGGCAGTAGCAGCCAGACAGGAAGGGCCCGGCTCGGGGAACCGTTGCCGGCGCCGCCGTCAAACGGCGCAGGCCGGACCGGGCGGCGGCCTACTGGTCCCCGGGCACCCCGTAGGACGGCGCCGAGCGCGGATCGAGCGCGCGGGTCACGTAGTCGGCAAGCTGCGGCTGCCAGACCGCCCAGAGCCGCGCCAGTTCCTCGAGCGGCGCGTCGTGCCAGTCCACCCGCAGGTCCGCCACCGGCCACGCCACCTCGTCCACCATCACGAGGCCGCAGGAGCGGATCGGCCCGGCCTCGCCGCCCGCCGCGAGCCCCGCCTGCATCGCCGCCACCATCCGGTCGCCGAAATCGGCCTGCTCGCCCATCGCCTCGAACGCCGCGACGATGGCGGCGGGCACGCCAGGATGCGCCAGCAGGTTGCCGGCCGAGACCACACCATCCCCCTGCGCCTCGGCGTGCACGCCCAGTACGCGGCTGCCGGAAAAACAGGCGGTCCGGCCCGCCGCATCCACCAGGGTGAACTGGCGAAACTCGCCATGCAGCGCGGTCCGCCGCAGCGCGGCGCAGGCGGACTCGGCATCCGCCCCCAGCGCCATCAGGTCCAGCCCGCGTGGTCCCAGGCGTGGGTCGGTGATGTTCTGTGTCGTCGCCGCACCGACGCCGGCCCGCGCGTAGGCGCAGCGTGCCGCCACCGCCGGCGAGGACGACGCCACCGCGACGGCGAACCGCCGGGTGCGGGGGCAGCGCGCGGCGATCGAGAACGTCATGCGCTACGACCGGGCCGCGGCACGGGCGATCCCCAGGAAATCCTCCGCCTTGAGGCTGGCCCCGCCGATCAGCCCGCCGCCGACATGCGGCACCGCCAGCAGCGAGGCGGCGTTGGCCGGGCGCATGGAGCCGCCGTACAGGATGCGGATCCCCTGCCCCGCCTCGCCGAACTGGCGCACCAGTTCCTCGCGGATGAAGCCGTGCATCATCGCGACATCCTCCTCGGTGGCGGTGCGCCCGGTGCCGATCGCCCAGACCGGCTCATACGCCACGACCCCGGTGAACGGCTTCGGCAGGCTGCCGGCAAGCTGCCAGCCCACCACCTCGGTCTCCTGGCCGGAGGCGCGCTGGTCCTGCGTCTCGCCCACGCACACGATCGGCGTCAGCCCGGCGTCGACCGCCGCCAGCACCTTCTCGCGCACCATCTCGTCGGTCTCGCCATGGTTCTGCCGCCGCTCGGAATGGCCCAGGATCACCCAGCTTGCCCCCGCATCGCGCAACATGGCGGGTGAGATGTCGCCGGTGTAGGCACCCTGCACCAGGGCATGGCAGTCCTGGCCGCCCACCGCCACGGCGCTGCCGGCCAGCGCGCGAGCCACCGGCTCGATCGCGGTGAACGGCGGGCAGACCAGAAGCTCGCAGCCGAGACCGTCCGCGCCTTCCCGCACCGCGGCGGCAAGCTCGGCGGCCGGGCCGCGCAGCATGTGCATCTTCCAGTTACCCGCGATCAGTTGCGGCATGAATGACCCTCCCTGGCGGGCCGTATCAAGCCATGCGCCGTTGCCGTTGAACACCCCCGCGGGGCGCCACGCGGCACGCCGGCAAGGCGGAACTGGCTAAGCCTCGCCGCCGCCCGTATATGCTGCGCCCCTTCGCCACAGAGGCCTGACCGGATGATCACAGCGTTGCGCCGCTACCTCGAGACCTGGGTGGTCCGCGGCTTCTTCCTGGTCATGGTGCTCTCCTTCGTCCTGTGGGGCGTGGGCGACGTGATCCGGCTGGTCGGGACCTCCACCTGGGCCGCCAAGGTGGGCGGCCAGACGATCGAGGGCGTGCAGCTTCAGGAGGCCTACCAGCGCGAGATGGCGCAGATGTCGCGCAACCTGCCGCAGGGCCAGGAGCCGACCCAGGAGATGCGCACCGGCGTGGCGCGCGAGACGCTGCAGCGGCTGATCCTGCAGGCGGCGATCAACGAGGAGTTGCAGCGCCTGCGCATCGTCACGCCCGACGCCGCGGTGCGCCAGACCGTGTTCGCACTGCCCGCCTTCCGTGGCCCCAACGGCCAGTTCGACCGCCAGGTCTTCGAGAGCGTGCTGCGCAACAACGGCCTGAACGAGCCGCGCTTCCTCGACATGATGCGCGGCGAACTGGCGCAGCGGCAGTTGCTGGGCGCCGTCACCACCGGTGCCGCGGTGCCCGACCTGCTGCTGCGGCCGCTGTTCCAGGGCCAGTTCGAGAAGCGCTCGGCCGACATGGTGGAGTTCCCGTTCGCCGCCGCCGCCGAGCCGCCGGCGCCCACCGAGGCCGAGCTGCAGCGCTGGTACGACAACCACCCGGATCTGTATTCGTCGCCCGAACTCCGCCGGATCAAGGCGATCGTGCTGTCGCCGCAGGCGCTGGCGAAGGACATCCCGGTGACCGACGCCGAACTCCAGGCCGCCTATGACCAGCGCAAGGCGGACTACGTGAAGCCCGAGAAACGCTCCGCCGATGTGGTCTCGGCGCCCGACGAGGCGAAGGCGAAGGCGCTGGCCGAGACCTGGCAGGGCGGCGCCGACTGGGCGGCGATGCAGAAGGCCGCGCAGGAGGCCGGGGCGTCGGCGATCACGCTGGACGATGCGACGGAGCGGGAATTTCCCGGCGCCGACCTGGGGCGCGCGGTGTTCGCCGCGGCGCCGCAGACCGTGGTGGGTCCGGTGAAGGGGACGCTGGGCTGGCAGGTCGTACGCGTCACCAAGGTCACCCCGGGCACCGAGCAGACGTTCGACCAGGTGAAGGACGCGCTGCGCGAGCAGGTGGTCGCCGCCAAGGCCGCCGACCTGATGTACGACCGCGCCAACAAGGTGGACAACGTGCTGGGCAGCGGCGCCACGCTCGACGAGATCCCGAGCGACCTGGGCCTGGTCGGCATCGCCGGCACGCTGGACGCCGAGGGTGACACGGCGGAGGGCACGCCGGCGCCGCTGCCCGGGCCGGAGGAGCTGAAGGCGGCGCTGATCAAGGCCGCGTTCGAGACCCAGAAGGGCGACCCGCTGCGGCTGGTCGAGGTGCCGACGCCGTCCACCGGCGGCTCCGCCTACTATGCGATGAGCGTGGAGGAGGTGACGCCTCCCGCGCTCAAGCCGTTCGCCGATGTGAAGGAGCAGGTAACGGCGGACTGGACGCAGGACGCGCAGCGCCATGCCCAGGACCAGGCGGCGGCCAAACTGCTCGCCGCGGTGAAGGGCGGCCAGTCGCTCGCCGATGCGGCGGCGGTGGCGGGCGTCACCGTCCGGCGCACGGCGCTCGTCACCCGTGGCGCGCCGGCGGAGGGGATTCCCCAGCAGGTGCAGACCGTGCTGTTCACGCTGAAGCCCGGCGAACCCACGATGGTGCAGACCGCCGAGAGCTTCATCGTGCTGGTGCCGGCGGAAATCGTGGAGGCCGATCCGAAGGCCGACCCGGCCGGCTATGCGCAGGTGCGCGACGCGGTGGCACGCTCGATCGGCACCGATCTCGGCACCGTCTTCGCCGAGGCATTGCGCGCCCGCGCGCAGCCGCGCATCAATCAGCAGGTCCTCGACAACGTCACCGGACAGCAGCGATGAACATCTCGGTCCCGCCCGGCTATGCCAGCTTCCGCGCCGCCTACGAATCGGGACGCGGCACCCTGGTGTGGCGACGCGGCGTCGCGGACCTGGAGACGCCGGTCGCCGCCTTCCTCAAGCTGGCGCACGGGCGGCCGAACTCCTTCCTGCTGGAAAGCGTGGAGGGCGGCGCGTCGCGCGGGCGCTATTCGGTGATCGGCATGGAGCCGGACCTGGTCTGGCGCTGCCGCGAGGGGCGCGCGGAGGTGAACCGCTATGCCCAGTCCGCGCCGCACGCCTTCGTGGCGGACCCGAAACCCGCGCTCGAGAGCCTGCGCGCGCTGATCGCCGAGACGCGGGTGGACGTGCCGGCCAACCTGCCGCCGATGGCGGGCGGGCTGGTCGGCTATCTGGGCTACGACATGGTGCGGCTGATCGAGACGCTGCCAGCCACCAATCCGGACGTGATCGGCGTGCCGGACGGGCTGATGATGCGGCCCACGCTGTTCGCGATCTTCGACAACGTGAACGACGAACTGACGCTGATCGCGCCGGTCTATCCGCAGGCCGACATCGCCGTGGAGACGGCGTGGGAGCAGGCGCAGCAGCGGCTGAACGCGGCCGAGGCGGCGCTGGAGCGGCCGCTGCCGCATCCGCCGCCGCCGGTGATGCTGCCCGATCCGCCGCCCGCGGCCTCCAACTTCAGCAAGGACGATTTCCTGGACGCGGTCGGGCGGTGCAAGGACTACATCGCCGCCGGCGACGCGTTCCAGATCGTGCTCAGCCAGCGCTTCTCGGTGCCGTTCGTGCTGCCGCCGTTCTCGCTGTACCGCGCGCTGCGGCGGATCAATCCGGCGCCGTTCCTGTTCTTCCTCGATTTCGGCGGCTTCGCGGTGGTGGGGTCGAGCCCCGAGGTGCTGGTGCGGCTGCGCGACGGGACGGTGACGATCCGCCCGCTGGCCGGCACGCGCCGCCGCGGTGCCACGTATGAGGAGGACCAGGCGCTCGAGGCGGAACTGCTGGGCGACCCGAAGGAGCGCGCCGAGCACCTGATGCTGCTCGATCTCGGCCGGAACGACGTGGGGCGGGTGGCGGAGATCGGCAGCGTGAAGGTGACCGAGAGCTTCGTCATCGAGCGGTTCAGCCACGTGATGCACATCTCGTCCAACGTGGAGGGCAAGTTGCGCGAGGGGCTGGACGCGCTGGATGCGCTGTCCGGCGGCTTCCCAGCCGGCACGCTGTCGGGCGCGCCCAAGGTGCGGGCGATGGAGATCATCGAGGAGATGGAGCCCGACCGGCGCGGCATCTATGCCGGCTGCATCGGCTATTTTGCCGCCAACGGCACGATGGACACCTGCATCGGCCTGCGCACCGCGCTGGTGAAGGACGGCGTGATGTATGTCCAGGCCGGCGCCGGCATCGTTGCCGATTCGGTGGCCGAAGCCGAGTACGAGGAATGCCGGCAGAAGGCGCGGGCGCTGATGCGTGCGGCCGAAGAGGCGGTGCGCTTTGCGGCGGGCAAGTCGGGCGCTAACAACCCGGGATAGGGCGTGATCCGCCGGAGCGCGCCGCTAGCGCCTGATGAGCCGCTGCAGGCGCCGCATGCGGTGTTCGAGCTGGCCATAGCTCATCGGCGGGATCGGCCAGGGCAGGCTCGCGCGCAGCGTGCCGGACCGCCAGGCCGCACGGCCGATGCGCGTCACCGTCGCGCTCGGGTTCAGCAGCCACTCGTGCAGCGGCACCGGGTTGCAGGCGACGGCGGTCTGCGTGCCATCGGCGCCGTGGATGAACGGCACGGTGTTGACCCTGGCGATCTCCGCGGGGCTGGGCCGGGTCAGCAGGGGCACGAGGTCGGTCAGCGCGGAGGCCGGATCGATGGCCTCGGGCCACAGGCCGCCGAAGATCGCGTCGAGCGCATCGAATTCGCGCAAGCAGCCTGCCTCCAGCGCGGCGAGCGCGCGGCGCCGAATGCCGCCGCCGGGCTCGGCCTCGACCGCGTGCACCGGCGCCACGCCGTCGGGTGACGAAGCGTAGTCGAGCACCGATCCGTGCGGGGCCGAAAAGAACAGCTCGAGCAGGATATAGCCCTCGAGCACGACCTCCATCAGCCAGCGCGGATCGCCGAACGAGAACAGGTAGCCGGCGGCGTTGCGCGGGCCAAGGCCGGGACGGAGCGCTTCGGGCAGCAGGCCGAGATAGCAGCCGACGACATCGTCGGACGGGATGCCGGTCAGCAGCGACAGCGCGCGCTGCGTGTTGCCGCGCCAGCCCACGTCCACGATCAGCCGCGGTCCTGGCTCGAGGAAGCCCGACTGCGCCAGATAGCTCAGCGCATGGTCGCGCCGCGCCTCCAGCCGCTCGCGGATCGCCGTGTGGCCTGCGCCGAACAGCGCCTCGAGCGCGCGCTGCCCCTCGCGGCCGGCGATGCGCTGCGCCGGATCGAGGCCCGCCGCACCCAGCAGGCCGGGGACGGCAGAAGGCTCGATGCCCAGGCATTCCAGTGCCGCGCCGATCGGCCGTCCCTGGAGGTTCGCCCCGACGGCCTCCGCCAGGCGCGGGATGTCGTCGATCATCGCCGGCACGATGATCGCCTGCCGCGACACGTGGAGATAGGTGAGTTCGGGACCTTTCCCGTCGCGGCCCAGGCGGCGCGCGACGGCCAGCGGCAGGTAGCCGTCGCGCGCCAGGAAGTAGATGCGGCCGATGCCGCGCCGGCGCGCCTCGGCCAGCACGAACAGGGTGAAGCCGATCAGCAGGCCGGTCAGGTAGCGATGCAGGTCCAGCCCCTGCCCGGGCGGCCCGATCCCATCGTCCGATTCGGTGCCCTGCGCCCGGCGGTGGCTGTGCAGCAGCCGCACGACGACGTTCTCGGATTTCAGGTGGTCGGGTTCGGGCGGCAGCGCGGCCCGCGGCAGGTGGCGCGTCGCGATGCCATGCTCCCTGGCGCGCACGACGTCGGAGTCCGGATTGTCGCCGATATGGACGATGTCGGACGGGTTGCAGCCGAGCGTGCGGATGACGTGGTCGAACATCGCACCGCTGTGCTTGCTCTGCCGCGTATCGGCGGATGTGAATACGTGGCAGCCGTCGCCGTAGCCGCATGCGTGCAACAGCGCGGCGATGTCCTCGCCTGGCCATATCGTATCGGATACGAAAATCAGGCGCTGGGCCGGATCTCGCGCCGACAGCGCGGCGAGGACCGCCTCGACCGGCCGCGCCACCTCGCATTCGGCGGCGAACTCCGCGGCGATCCCTGCGGCCGCATCGGAGATGACGCCGGTGGCGTGCAGACGGCGGTAGACGTCACCGATGGCGATCTCGCCGCGTCCGGCGGCGGCGGCCTCCTGGCGTACCGCGTGCTCGGCCTGCATCCGGTATTCGCGGAACGCTGCCGGGTTGCACTGGACGAGATCCAGGGCGCGGGCGCGGACGCCGGCCACCAGCAGAACGTCCTCCGGTCGGGCGAGGCAACGCTGAATGGCAGTATCGAAGACGTCGCAACTGACAATGGCAAACCCCGAGAGGCGCTCGCGGAGAAACTCGACCGGTGTTGCCTCGGGATCGCCCCCTTGCTTCCGCCGTATCCGCTTCGCCTTCACCCGGGCTAATGCCGAGCGCATGGCGGGACTGCCACCGCTGCGAGGCGCGATCCGGATGTCGGGCGAATGTTGTCCATGCGATGCGTTACGGCACACCACCAAGCTGGACGGGGGCCATTGGAATTGCCTATAGAGGTGTTCGTTTCTCCAGGCTCTTAACAGGCGTCGACGGATTTGCAAGGTTCTCTTGAGCAGGTACGGGCAGCGGTACACGGGATGGTTCCGTCGGCCTTGCCGTGGCTCGATCGGTTCCTTTCATCGCTGCTGGACTTTTTCAGTATTTCGGTGCTCGATCCAGGCGGACGTTTTTACTGGATCACCGGCATCGAATCCATGCTGGTGCTGGCAATCGCCTACACGGTGTGGAACGGGATCGGGAACGGCGGGCTGCGCGGCTTCCTCCGCTTCTGCTTTCCCAAAGGCACCTACACGCATCGTTCGACGCTGGTCGATTACCAGCTCAACCTCGGCAATTTCTTCATCAATCCCTATGTCAACGTCGCCTGGCGCTTCAATGCGGCGTTCTTCACCACCTGGCTCATCGCCGCACTGACCTGGGCGTTCGGCCCCGCCCCCCATCTGCTGAGCTGGAACTGGGCGACGCTGCTCGGCTTCACCGTGGTGCTCGCGGTGCTCGACGATTTTGGCTACTGGGTCTGGCACTACCTGTGCCACCGCGTGAAATTCCTCTGGGCCTTCCACTGCGTCCATCACAGCGCCGAGGTCATGACGCCGCTGGTGGCCGGCCGCGTCCATCCGGTCGAGGCCGTGCTGCTGCCGGTCTTCCGCAGTGCGTCGACGGCAGTGGTTCTGGCGGCCGGCATCTATCTGTTCATCGGCGAGGCCACCACGATCACGGTGTTCGGCATGGGCCTGGTCGCGGCCGTGATGGCCGCCGCGGGCGACCAACTGTTCCACGCCCATGTGCCGATCTCCTGGGGCGACAGGCTCAACCGGTACATCATCAGCCCCGCCACCCACCAGATCCACCACAGCATCGCGCCGCACCACCACGACAAGAACATGGGGGCCTATCTCGCCATCTGGGACTGGATGTTCGGAACGCTCTATCTGCCCCGCGGCGAGACGCTCCGCTTCGGTCTCGCCGGCCATGAGAAACAGATCCACAGCAACCTCGTGACCGCCTATCTCCGCCCGGTCTGGGACGCGACGGTCGAACTCCACCGACTGACGGAAATGGCGCGGGCCTGGCTCGCGGGGATGTGGCGGCAAAGAGCGCTGCGGCAGATCGCCCCCGACCCGGCCGGCACACCCGACGCGGTGACGACCCTCGGCGCCGCCTTCCCGCACGACCCCGGCCACCGCTGAGCCGCCGGACCGCCGCCCCGCGGCGCGGGAAGTTGATCCTCACCACCGCCGGCGGCCCGCAACCGCCGGTTCGCCCCCGCCGTTCGGTCCCGCAGTGGCGGCCGTCGCCACGCACCTGTTGAGGAGTCGACGGATGAGGCGATCGCTTTTCTCCATCGTGACGGGCACCGCGCTGCTGGCCGGCGCCAGCGTTGCATCGGCCGACACGACAACGACGACCACGACCTGGACGCCCGAGCAGGGCACCACGATCCGCGAATACTCGACCACCAGGCACTACAATTCCTGGAACGATCCGGCATTCAAGCCGAGCGTGGGCGTGGTCGTGCCGCAGACCGTCACCGCCTATCCGCTGCCGGAGACCGTGACGATCCCGCAGCGGGACACCTACAGCTACAGCATCATCAACAACCAGCCGGTGGTCATCGAGCGCGGCTCGCGCAAGGTGATCCACGCCTGGGACTGATACCAGGTCTCGACAAGGCGCGACCCCCGGCAACGGGGGTCGCCGCGGACGGCCACCATGGCCAGCCCCCGGCGTCATCGGCCCAGCGCCCGATCAGCAGGGAGCCGATCAGCCCGAAGCCCGATCAGCCCGGAGTCAATCGGATTGACCATGCGCGCGCGCCCGGGCAAGGATGCGCCGCCATGATCCTGCTCATCGACAACTACGATTCATTCACCTTCAACCTGTACCATTTCCTGGGTGACGTGGGCGCGCGCTGCGAGGTCTGGCGCAACGACAAGATCGCCGTGGCCGATGTGATCGCCCGCGCCCCCGAGGCGATCGTCCTCTCGCCCGGCCCCTGCACCCCGAACGAGGCCGGCATCTGCCTCGACCTGATCGCCGCCGCGGCGGGCCGCATCCCCATCCTCGGCGTCTGCCTCGGCCACCAGGCGATCGGCCAGGCGTTCGGCGGGTTGGTGGTGCGCGCGCCGGCGCCGATGCACGGCAAGGTCAGCCGCATCTTCCACGGCGGCACCGACATCCTGGAAGGCCTGCCCTCGCCGTTCTCCGCCACCCGCTACCACAGCCTGATCGTCGATCGCGCGACGCTGCCCGATACGCTGCTGCCCACCGCCTGGACCGAGGACGGTCTGATCATGGCGATGCGCCACCGCACCCTCCCGGTGTTCGGCGTGCAGTTCCACCCGGAGAGCATCGCCAGCCAGCACGGCCACGACCTGCTGGCCAACTTCCTGGCGATCGCGCGCGGCACGAACGCTCCGGCGCGCGCCGCCTGACCGGGCCGCGTGTCCAACAACCTCAAGCCCTTCCTCGCCCGTCTTGCCACCGGCGAGACGCTGTCCGACGCAGAGGCGGAAGCCGCGTTCGACATCATCATGTCGGGCGAGGCGACGCCGGCGCAGATCGGCGCCCTGCTGATGGCCATGCGCGTCCGCGGCGAGACGGTCGCGGAACTGACCGGCGCGGTGCGGGCGATGCGCGTGCGCATGACCCCGGTCGCCGCCCCCCCCGGTGCGATCGATGTCTGCGGCACCGGCGGCGACTCGGCCGGCACGCTCAACGTCTCCACCGCTGTCACTTTCGTGGTGGCCGGCTGTGAGGTGCCCGTCGCCAAGCACGGCAACCGCGCGCTCTCCTCGCGCACCGGCGGCGCCGATGTGCTGGCCGCCCTCGGCGTCAACGTCGATGTGCCGATCGAGCGCCTGGCCGACATCCTGCGCGTGGCGCATTGCGCCTTCCTGTTCGCGCCGCGCCACCACCCGTCCATGCGCCACGCCGCCGGCCCGCGCGTGGAACTCGGCACCCGCACGATCTTCAACCTGCTGGGCCCGCTGGCCAATCCGGCCGGCGTGCGCCACCAGCTGACCGGCGTGTTCGCGCCCGAATGGGCCGGCCCGATGGCCGAGACCCTGGCGCGTCTCGGCAGCGAGACGGCGTGGATCGTGCACGGCCAGGGCCTCGATGAACTGACCGTCGCCGGCGAGAACCAGGTCACCGCCTGGCAGAACGGCGACCTGCGGCGCTTCACCGTCACGCCCGAGGATGCCGGCCTGCAACGCGCGCCGATCGAGGCGATCCGCGGCGGCGACGCCGCGCTGAATGCCGCAACACTTCTTGCGTTGCTGCGAGGCGCCACCGGCCCATATCGCGACACGGTCCTGCTGAACGCCGCCGCGGCACTGATCGTCGCGGGCCGCGCCGGCGATCTGCGCGAAGGCGCCGATCTGGCGGGACGTTCCATCGACTCCGGTGCCGCGCTGGCGGCGCTCGAGGCGTTGCGGCGCGAAACCGCCATGGCGTGAAGGTAGCAATGGCCGACAATCCGACCCAGGTGCCCGACGTCCTCGCCCGCATCTGCACCGATACGCGTGGGGCGGTGGCGCAGGCGAAGACCAGGACCAGCCTGGAGGCGCTTCGCTCGCAGATCTCCGACCGGGATCCGCCGCGCGGCTTCGGCCTGGCGCTGAAAGAAGCGGTCGCCCAGGGCCGCTACGGGCTGATCGCCGAAATCAAGAAAGCCTCGCCCTCCGGCGGGCTGATCCGGCCCGACTTCGATCCGCCCGCCCTGGCGCGGGCCTATCGCGAGGGTGGCGCGGCGTGCCTCTCGGTCCTCACCGACGGCCCGCATTTCCAGGGCAGCCGCGCCCATCTCGAGGCGGCCCGCGCCGCCGTCGACCTGCCGGTGCTGCGCAAGGATTTCATCCTGGAGCCGTGGCAGGTCTACGAAAGCCGCGCGATGGGTGCCGACTGCATCCTGCTGATCCTCGCCGCGCTGACCGACCGCGATGCGCGCGACCTCGAGCAGCTTGCCCGCGCGCTCGACATGGACGTGCTGGTCGAGGTGCACGACGAGCGCGAGGTCGAGCGGGCGCTCGGGCTGGAAACCCAGTTGATCGGCATCAACAATCGCAACCTCAAGACGCTGATCACCGACCTTGCGACCAGCGAGGCGCTGGCTCCCCTGGTCCCGGCGGACCGGTTCGTGATCGCCGAGAGCGGCATCCGCAGCAATGACGACCTGCGCCGGCTCGCCGCGATCGGCGCGCAATCCTTCCTGGTGGGCGAGAGCCTGATGCGCCAGCAGGACGTCGCGGCGGCGACGCGCACCCTGCTGACCGGAGCGGCATGAACCAGGACTTCACCCATTTCGATGCGGCCGGCCAGGCGGCGATGGTGGACGTCGGCGCCAAGTCGGTGACCGAAAGGACCGCCACCGCCCGCGCCCGCGTGGCCATGCTGCCGGCGACCGCGGCGCTGATCCGCAGCGGCGGCGCCAAGAAGGGCGACGTGCTGGGCGTGGCGCGCATCGCCGGCATCATGGCGGCGAAACGCACCGCGGACCTCATCCCGCTCTGCCACCCGCTGCCGATCAGCGCCGTGTCGCTCGATCTGACCGTGGCCGATGCTGCGGTGGAGATCGCCGCCACGGTGCGCACGACCGGCCAGACCGGGGTGGAGATGGAGGCGCTGACCGCGGCCTCGGTGGCGGCGCTCACCGTCTACGACATGTGCAAGTCGGTGGATCGCGGCATGCGCATCGAGGCGCTGCGCCTCACCCACAAGGCGGGCGGCAAGTCGGGTGAGTTCAGCCAGGAGTAGCCCGTTCGACCTCGCCGTCATCGGCGGCGGCATCAACGGCATCGGCATTGCGCGGGACGCCGCGGGACGCGGGCTCACGGTCCTGGTGGTGGAGCAGGGCGACCTCGCCGGCGCCACGTCATCGGCCTCCACCAAGCTGATCCATGGCGGGCTGCGCTACCTGGAACAGTATGAATTCCGGCTGGTGCGCGAGGCGCTCGCCGAACGCGAGGTGCTGCTGCGCGCCGCACCGCACCTGATCCGGCCGATGCGCTTCGTCCTGCCGCATCATGCCGGCCTGCGCCCGTGGTGGCTGATCCGTCTCGGCCTTTTCCTCTACGACCATCTCGGCGCGCGCGGCATCCTGCCCGGCACGCGCATGCTGGACCTGCGGACCGATCCGGCCGGCGCGCCGCTCCGCGCTGCGTTCACCCGCGGGTTCGAATACTCGGATTGCTGTGCCGATGATGCCCGGCTGGTGGTGGTGACCGCGCGGGATGCGGCGGCACGCGGCGCCGAGATCCGGCCGCGGACACGCTGCCTGGCCGCCCACCACGCCGATGGGCTCTGGCACCTGGCGCTGGAGGGAGGTGCGACCGCGTCGGCGCGGGTGCTGGTGAACGCCGCCGGTCCCTGGGTGGGACGCGTGCAGGACGCTGTGGTGGGGATGGCGGAACCGCGCCATGTCCGGCTGGTGAAGGGCAGCCACATCGTGGTGCCGCGGCTGTTCGGCCATGACCGCAGCTACATCTTCCAGAATGCCGACCGCCGGGTCTGCTTCGCCATCCCCTATGAGCGCGACTTCACGCTGATCGGCACGACGGACGAGGACTATGGGGGCGATCCGGCCGATGTGGCGTGCTCGCCGGCCGATGAGCGCTATCTGTGCGGCGCGGTCGGCGCGTATCTGCGCCAGCCGGTCGATCCGGCGGCCATCGTGTGGCGCTACGCCGGCGTGCGGCCGCTACTGGATGACGGCGCATCGCGTGCGCAGGAGGCGACGCGCGACTACGTGCTGACGCTGCAGGAACCGGGACTGCTGTCGGTGTTCGGCGGCAAGCTGACCACCCATCGCCGGCTCGCCGAGGCGGCGATGGCGAAGCTGGCGACGCTGTTTCCCGGGTTGCCGGGACCGTGGACCGCGGGCGCCGCGCTGCCCGGCGGGGATTTCCCGTGGGATGGGCTGGCGCAGGTGCAGGCGGATTTGCTGCGCCGCTACCGGTTCCTGCCGGACGCGACCGCCCACCGCCTGGTGCATGCCTACGGCACGCTTGCCGCCGACATGCTGGGCGATGCGCGTTCACCGGCCGATCTGGGCCGGGATTTCGGCGCCGGCCTGACCGAGCGGGAGGTCGACTGGCTGGTGCGCACCGAGTGGGCGCGGACCGTGGACGACATCCTGTGGCGGCGGAGCAAGCTGGGCCTCCGCCTGGATGCGGCGCAGGCCGGCCTGCTGCGCGGCCACCTCGCGCGGCATCCCGCCGCCGTTGCCTGAATCGTCGAACAGGATGCGGTTGGCGGCGCCCTCCAGGTCGTCGTACTGGCCGGAGCGCAGCGACCACAGGAACACCGCCAGCCCGCCGCCGCCCAGCAGCAGGCTCGCACCGAGCAGATACAGGATGACGCTCATGCGGTGCCGCGCGCGCGGAAGCTGTTCGCCATCACCAGCAGCGAGGAACTCGACATCGCTGCCGCTGCCAGCCATGGCGTGACCAGGCCGCAGATGGCGAGCGGCACCATCAGCACATTGTAGCCGATCGACAGCGCGAGGTTCTGCCGCATCACGCTGCGCGCGCGCCGTGCGGCGAGGACCACGGTCGCGACCGGGGCGAGCCGGCTGCCCTGGAACACCACATCGGCGGCGGTCTGGCTGACATCGGCGGCGGTAGCCGGCGACGCCGACACGCTCGCCGCCGCCAGCGACGGGGCGTCGTTCAGGCCATCGCCCACCATCAGCACCTTGCGGCCCGCCGCGATCAGCGCCTCCACTTCGGCGACCTTGGCGACCGGCGAGCAGCCGGCACGCCACTCGGTGATGCCGAGCGCGCTGGCGACCGGCGCCACCGCGCCCGCATGGTCGCCTGAGAGCAGCCGCACCTCGAGCCCAAGTGCCCGCAACCGCTCCACCGTCGCCGCCGCGTCCTCGCGCAGCGCCTCGGCGAAACGGAAGCAGACCGGCGGGCATCCCGGGCGCGCCAGCCAGAGCTCCGGACCGGCAGCGGCGAGTGTGCTCCCCAGGGGCGCAATCCCGGAGGGCGCAGCCTCCGCAGGTGCCAGCACGGATGGAGCGGCGAACGTCCGGCTGCCCAGGCGCGCGCCGCCGGCCTGCACGCCCATCCCGGGAACCTCCCGGATGTCCTGCGCCACGGCGACCGGGCCGGCGGCGGCCAGCAGCGCGCGCGCCAGCGGGTGGCGGCTGCCGGCGGCGAGCGAGGCCGCGTCGCGCAACGCCGCCGGATCGAGCGTGGCATCCTCGATCAGAATTGGCGCCGGACTAGTGAGCGTGCCGGTCTTGTCGAACACCACCGTGTCGACATCCGCCAGGCGCTCCAGCGCGGTGGGCGACTTGAGGAGCACGCCGATGCGGAACAGCCCGCCCGTCACGATCACCTGCACCACCGGAACGGCGAGCGCCAGCGCGCAGGGGCAGGTGATGATGAGCACGGCACTCGCGATCAGCAGCGCGTCGCCGATGGGAACGCCGGCCCCCAGATACCACCCGAGGAAGGTCAGCAGCGCCGTCGCATGTACCGCCGGCGCGTAGCGCCGCGCCACACGGTCGGCGAGCACTACGAACCGCGAGCGCCTCGCTTCGGCGGCCTCGACCAGCCGCATGCACTCGGCCAGCAGCGTGTCGCCGTCGGTCGCCGTGGCCCGCACGGTCAGCGCGCCGCCCAGGTTGAGCGTGCCGGCGAAGACGCGCACGCCGGGCACTGCGGCGATCGGCAGGGTCTCGCCGGTGACCATGCTGGCATCCAGCGTCGAGGCGCCGCGCTCCACCACGCCGTCGACGCCGATCCGCTCGCCCAGGCCCACCAGGATCCGCTCGCCGGCCGCGACGGCGTGCTGGCCGCGCCGCTCCGTGGTGCCGTCAGGCCGCAGCACGGCGACATCGGCCGCCCGCAGCGTCAGCAACTGCTCGGCCGTGGCGCGCGCCTGGCCGCGGGCACGGTGGTCCAGCACGCGGCCGATCAGCAGGAAGAACAGCAGCGTGACGGCCGAGTCGAAATAGGTGTGGGCGCCGCCCTGCATGGTCTGCTGCAGGCTCATGCCGGTGACCAGGATCACGCCGAGGCTGATCGGCACGTCCATGTTGGTGCGCATCCGGCGGAGCGCGCCCACAGCCGAAGCGAAAAACGGCCGGCCGGCATAGGCGATCGCCGGCATCGCGATCAGCGCCGAAACCCAATGCAGCAGGTCGCGCGTCGCCGGCCCCATGTCGTGGAGCAGGCCGCCCGCCTCGCCCGCCCAGATGCCGATCGACAGCAGCATGACATTGGCGGCGGCAAAGCCGGCGACCGCGAGGGCCCGGAGCAGCGCCCGGTCGGTGTCATCGCGCGCGGCGGCGAGCGATGCCGCGTCGTACGGCACCAGGCGGTAGCCGAGACGCTCGACCGCGTCGATCAGCGATGCGGCGCGGTCCGGCATGCCGCGCCAGGCCAGGCGCAGCCGGCGGGTCGTCATGTTGACGCGGCCGGCCAGCAGGTCGTCCTCGCGCGCGAGCATCGCCTCGATCAGCCAGACGCAGGCGCCGCATTGCAGGCCGTCGACCGCGAGGGTGAGTTCGTGGGAGCCATCGGGCCGCGTGGCGACGAAGCGGGTGAGGTCGCGCGGTTCCGTGGGCTCTGGACGTGGCGCGCGCAATGCCGGGTCCAGCGTGCGCTGGGCGTAGTAGCGGCCGAAACCCAGCACCTGGATCGTCTCATAGGCCGCGGCGCAGCCGGGACAGCAGAAGCGATGGCCCGGCGGCGCGGGCTGCGCGCAGTGCAGGCACTCGGCTGGTGCCGCGCTCTGCCCTGCGTCGCCCGGTGGCTGGCTGGGGATCGGGACTCGGGCGACCGCCATCAGTGCACGATGACCCGGCGGGTGACCGCCGTCGCATGACCATCGGCGGTCGCGGTCAGCGTCAGTTCCCATTGGCCGGCCGACGGCAGCACCACATCGGCGACGAAGCGGCCGGCCCCCGCCTCCTGGAACACCAGGTTCCGCGCATCCGGCGGACCCAGCGGCCGGCGCGCGATCCCGGCCAGCGAAGCGCCGGCGAGCGGAGCGCCGTCCCGGCCCGTCAGCGCCACCACCGCGCGTCCGTCGCCGTCCGTCCGGGCCGCCACCTCCCATCCCAGCGCCGCGTCGCGCGCCGCATCGGCCAGTATCGCGTCGTAATGGTTGCTCAGGGCGAAGCCCTCGCCGGCCTGGCCGGGCGATGAGCGCAGTGCCGCATAGACCATCGCCCCGTTCACCACGACCACCAGGCCGATCGCCGCCGTGATCGCCAGCGGAAAGAAGCGCCAGGCGGTTCTCATCGCGTCCCCTCCGGCGGGCCCATGAACAGCGAACGGTAGACGGTCTGCTCGCCGTTCGCGGTGTTGCGCAGCACGAAATCGATCGCCTGCGATCCGTCCCCCAGCCGCCCCGGCGCGCCCGCGACGGTGATGCGGAACGTGCCCACGCTGTCCGCCTTCACCACCAGGCCGAGCTTGGCCGCCGGTCCGAGACCCTCATCCGATTCGGCGAGCGATGCGCCGCCCAGCCCCTCGGTGTGCAGGTCGAACAGCGCCAGGCTCTGCGTCTTGTTGATGACCTTCACGGTGTAGCCGTTGCGGATGCCGCCATCGGGCAGCCGCACGAACAGCGGCGCGCGGTCGTGCAGCACCGACAGACCGATCGAGGTGCGCATCGCCAGCGCACCGGTCATCAGCGCCACCGCGATCACCAGCGCACCGGCATAGATCAGCGTGCGCGGGCGCAGCAGGCTGAGCGTGGTCTGCCGGCCCTCCGCCTTCGCCGCCTGGTCGGCGAGCGTGTCCCAGGTGATCAGATAGTCCGGCCGCCCGGTGCGCTCCATCACGTGGTTGCACGCATCGATGCACAGGCCGCAATTGATGCACTCGAGCTGGATGCCGTCGCGGATGTCGATCCCGGTCGGACACGCGGTGACGCAGGCGCCGCAATCGATGCAGTCGCCAGCAGGCACTTCGTCGTGGCGCTTGCCGCGGACGCGCGGTTCGCCGCGCCAGCCCTGATAGGTGACGGTGATGCTCTGCTCGTCGAGCATCGCCGACTGGAAGCGCGGCCACGGGCACATATAGGTGCAGACCTGCTCGCGCGCCCAGCCGGCCAGCAGATAGGTCGTGGCGGTGAACAGGAAGGTGAAGAAATACACCTCGGTCGACGCGGCGCCGGTCCAGAACTCCACCGTCACCGTCGGCGCGTCTACGTAGTACATGATCCACGCGCCGCCGGTCCAGAATGCGATGCCGAGCCAGACCGCGTGCTTCAGAACCTTGCGCCACGCGGTGTCGAGCGTGAG
This sequence comes from Acetobacteraceae bacterium, assembly GCA_037201625.1. GTDB lineage: Bacteria > Pseudomonadota > Alphaproteobacteria > Acetobacterales > Acetobacteraceae > JAMXLO01. Next base: position 339,156 of record JBBCGR010000001.1, read on the forward strand.
CGGCGAGGCGTCGCGCTTCATGCGTTCGTTGCGGTCGCCCTCGACCAGCCGCTCGATCCACATGAACAGGTCGGTCCACACGGTCTGCGGGCAGGTGTAGCCGCACCAGACGCGGCCGATCAGGCTGGTCACCAGGAACAGCGCGACGGCGGCCATGATCAGCAGGCCGGTCAGGTAATAGATATCCTGTGGCCAGAACTCGAGGTTGAAGAAATAGAACCGCTCATGCGAGATCGACAGCAGCACCGCCTGGTCGGGCTGGTTGACGCCGCGGTTCCAGCGCAGCCAGGGCAGCAGGTAGTAGATGCCGAGACAGACGATCAGCACCGCCCATTTGAAGCGGCGCACCGGCCCGTGCACCGATTTCGGGTAGACCCGCACCCGGTTCGCATAGAGATGCTCGCCCGCGTCCTCCCGCTGAAGCTGAAGCTGGCGCTCCGCCTTGCTGATGCGCGACATCGCTACTCGCCGCCGCCCAGCGCATGCACGTACAGCGTCAGGCTCTTGACCGTCGCCTCATCCAGCCGCGCGTGCCAGGCCGGCATCACCCCCATCCGCGGCGCCGTGATCTGCGCCACCACCGTCGCCCTGTCGTCGCCGTACAGGTGCACGCGCGAGGCAAGCCGCGGCGCACCCTTCTCCCGATCGCCCTGCCCCGCATCGCCGTGGCAGACCGCGCAGTTCTCGGCGAACAGCCGCCGCCCGGGAGCGACATCGACCCCCATCGGCCGGCCGTACAGCGTCATCACATAGTCGGCGACCGCCTGGATCTCGTCGGGCTTCAGCACGCCATCGGCGCCGAAGCGCGGCATCTGCGACTCGCGCGCCTTGGGATCGCCGCTGCGGATGCCATAGACGATGGTCTGCTGGATGTCGCCGAGCGTGCCGCCCCAGATCCAGGCGCCGGCCGCGAGCGCCGGATAGCCCGGCTGGCCGCCGCCGCCGGCGGCATGGCAGGGCTGGCAGTTGTTGGCGAAGGCGATGCGCCCGGCGGTGTTCGCCGCCGCCATCAGTTCCGGCTCCCGGCGGATCTCGGCGAACGACAGCACCTTGATGCGGTCCATCGTGCCCGCGCGCTGCGTCGCCACCGCGCGCACGGCGTCATCGACGGCGTTGCGCTGGGAATAGCCGAGGATGCCGTGGAAATAGCCGGTGATGCCGGGCACGGACGGGTAGAGCACGACATAGACCGCCGCCCAGACCATGGTGGCGTAGAGCACGTACAGCCACCATTTCGGCAGCGGCGTGTTCAGCTCCTTGATGCCGTCCCACTCGTGCCCGGTGGTGTCGCGGCCGGAGACGATGTCCTTCTCGATCTTGGTGGGCACTGTGCGGCTCCTCAGCGATCGTCTTCGAGGGGAATGCGGCCGTGACGTTCCAGCGCAGACCGGCGTCCGGGCCAGTAGGTCGTGACCACGATCGCCACGAAGATCAGGAACACCGGAACAATCCAGTGGTGCTCCAGCCACATGAGAAGCGAGATCATTGCCGCAGCCGTTCGTTGGCGGGATCGGCGAAATCCACCATGGTTCCCAGCACCTGCAGATACGCGACGAGAGCATCGAGTTCCGTCGGCACGCGGCCATTGCCGGGCACCGTCACCGCCTTCGGATAGCGCTTCAGCAGATCCGAGTTGTCGGCCGCCGGACTGGCCTGCGTCGCGAGATCGGCCGCCGCGCTGGCAATCGCATCGTCGGTGTACGGCACGCCCACGCGGCGCAGCGTGCGCAGGCGGGCGGCGATGTCACCGGTCTCCAGCGGCGTGTCGGCCAGGAAGCCGTAATGCGGCATCAGCGATTCCGGCACCACGCTCTGCGGGTTGATCAGGTGCGCGTAGTGCCAGTCGCTGGAATACTTGCCGCCGACGCGCGCCAAGTCGGGGCCGATGCGTTTCGATCCCCACTGGAACGGATGGTCGTACATGCTCTCCGCCGCCAGCGAGAAATGCCCGTAGCGCTCCACCTCGTCGCGCAGCGCGCGCACCTGCTGGCTGTGGCAGACATAGCAGCCCTCGCGCACATAGATGTCGCGGCCGCGCTGCTCGAGCGGCGAGTAGGGCCGCACGCCCTTCACGTGCTCGACCGTGGTCTCGATGGTGAACAGCGGCACCACCTCGATGATGCCGCCGATCGAGATGGTGATCAGCGTCAGCACCAGCAGCAGGAAGGCGTTCTTCTCGATGAACTCGTGGCGGAGGAACATCGTGCTATTCTCCCGCCATGGCGAAGCTGGCCGGCAATGCGAATGGCCGCTCCGTGGTACGGCTGCGCACCGTCTGGACCAGGTTGTAGACCATCATCAGCGCGCCGGTCAGGAACAGCACGCCGCCCAGCATGCGGATCACATAGTACGGATGCACCGCGATGACGGATTCGGCGAACGAGTACTGAAGGAAGCCGAAACTGTCGTAGGCGCGCCACATCAGGCCCTGCATGATGCCGGCCACCCACATCGAGGTGATGTAGAACACGATCCCCAGCGTTGCGATCCAGTAATGCCATGACGCCAGGCGCATGGAATAGAGACCGCTGCGCTGCCACAGCACCGGCACCAGGTAATAGATCGCGCCGAAGCTGATGAACGCGACCCAGCCGAGCGCGCCCGAATGCACGTGGCCGATGGTCCAGTCGGTGTAATGGCTCAGCGAGTTGACGGCGCGGACCGACATCACCGGGCCCTCGAAGGTGGACATGCCGTAGAAGCCCACGGCGGTGACCGAGAAACGCAGGCCGGGATCGGTGCGCAATTTGTCCCACGCACCGGACAGCGTCATCAGCCCGTTGATCATGCCGCCCCAGGACGGCATCCACAGCATGATGGAGAACGCCATGCCGAGCGTCTGCGTCCAGTCGGGCAATGCGGTGTAGTGCAGGTGGTGCGGGCCGGCCCAGATGTACATGAACACCAGCGACCAGAAATGCACCACCGACAGCCGGTAGGAATACACCGGCCGGTTCGCCGCCTTCGGAATGAAGTAGTACATCATCCCGAGGAAGCCGGCGGTCAGGAAGAAGCCCACCGCGTTATGGCCATACCACCACTGGATCATCGCGTTCTGCACGCCCGACGCCATCGAGTAGCTCTTGGCGGAGAACACCGAGACCGGCACGGCAAGGTTGTTGCCGATATGCAGCACGGCGATGGTCAGGATGAACGCCAGGTAGAACCAGTTCGCCACGTAGATGTGCGGCTCCTCGCGCTTCATCAGCGTGCCGATGAAGATGACCGCGTAGGTCACCCACACGACGGTCAGCCACAGGTCGATGTACCACTCGGGTTCGGCGTATTCCTGGCTCTGGCTGTAGCCCATCACATAGGACAGCGCTGCCATGACGATGAAGAACTGGTAGCCCCAGAAGACGAAGTTCGCGAGCGCATCGCCGCCGAACAGGCGCGTGCGGCAGGTGCGCTGCACGACGTAGAACGAGGTGCCGAGCAGCGCCGAGCCGCCGAAGGCGAAGATGGCGGCCGAGGTGTGGACCGGGCGCAGGCGGCCGAAATTGATGAACGAGAGGCCGAGATTGGCCTGCGGCCAGGCGAGTTCGGTGGCGAGCCAGACGCCGGCCAGGAAGGCGACGATGGCCCAGACCATCGCGGCGATCAGGAATTTCTTGACGACGTCCTCGTTGTAGTCGGGCGCCGGGTGCAGCAGGGCAGCGTTGCCGTCAGCCATGGCGCACCGCCTCCAGCCGATCGAAGTGCCGGCGCAGCAGCCCGAGGTCGAAGACGCAGGCGAACACGAACAGCGAAAGCCCGAAGACGTACATGGCATCGTCCATCGCCCCGGAGGCGAGGATCAGGCCGGTCAGGCCGAATACACTCGTCAACAGGCCAACGATGACGTCGCTAGGCTCGATGCCCATGGAACACTCCGGCAGGTGGTGCCGGGACAGTGCCTCCGGTGGATTAACGGATCATTGATCTGGATCAATGCGAAGCTGCGGAACCTTATCGAAGGTGATGCATGCTGACGGCGCTCTGCGGTCCCGATGTCGCGTCCGGCGGCCTGTTTCTCGGCCTCTTCCTGGCCGGACTGGCCGGCAGCACGCTGCATTGCGTGCCGATGTGCGGCGGCTTCGTGCTGGGCCAGGCGGCGGACCGCATGGCAAAGCTGCCAGCGGCGCATCTCTGCGAATGGCGGCGCGTCGCCCGCGGCGCGCTGCTGCCCTATCACCTGGGGCGGCTCACCACCTATGCGGCGCTCGGCGCGGTGGCCGGCGTCGTGCTGCAGCGGCTGCCGTGGTTCGCCGCGGCCTCGGCAGCCCTGCTCACACTCGGCGCGCTGCTGTTCGTGGCGCAGGCGATCCACCGCCTGTCGCCGGCGATGCTGCCCGCGCTCGACCGGGTACCCGCCGGCTGGTCGCGCACCATCGGCCGCGCGGCGGGCTACGCGGGCGGCGGCTACCGGCTGGGCGTGGTGCTGGGCTTCCTCCCCTGCGGCTTCCTGTATGCGGCGCTGGCTGCCGCGGCGGGCAGCGGCGGCCCGGTCCAGGGCGCGCTGAGCATGCTGGCCTTCGGGCTCGGCACCATCCCTGCCCTGGCCGCCGTCGCGATCGCCGGGCAGACCGCCGCCCGCCGCTGGCAGCGCGGCGTGGCGCGGGCCGCCCCGGCGGTACTGCTGGTCAACGCGGCGCTGCTGCTGGTCATTGCATTGACCCCAAGTCACAGTCCGTAACGACCAGACAGAATCTTTTTTGCCGGCGGCTACACTCCAGGACGGCTGGTTCGGCGCAAAGGCTGGGTGATCTGACGTCGGCGGCGTGCCCGGCAACCGGCCGGGGTCACGCTATCCCGCGGCGAGCATACCGATGACGTCGTGCTGGGCCGCGAGGGGATTGCTTCCGGGCCCGCGTCGCCGCCCACACGCGGAGAACCAGAGCGGCAGCGGCTCGTCGGCACCACCTGCGCTGCTTCGACAGTTGGTACTCGAGCTTGTTCGATGCTTCCTTCAGCAGCGAACCTGCCGTAACGAGGCCGCCACGTGAAACGTCGCACGCGAATCCTGCTGGTGGTTGCCGGGCTGCTCGGCGCGGTCCTGCTGTACCAGGGCGTCACCTCGCTGGTCGCCTACACCGACGATGCCTATGTCCGGTCGGACCTCGTCGCGCTCTCGCCGCAGGTCGGCGGGCAGATCGTTGCGGTGCACGTCACCGACAACCAGGCGGTGAAGCGGGGCGACCGGCTGGCCAGCATCGACCCGGTGCCGTTCCAGCTCGCGGTGGCCGAGCGCCAGGCAAGGATCGACCAGATGCGGGCACAGCTCGCGGCCGACCGGGACGCAGCGGCCGCGGCGGACGCGGCCCATGCCGGCGCACAGGCCGATGCCGACTACGCGCGCGACACGCAGCGGCGGCTGGCGAGCCTGGTGCAGACCTCCGACGCCGCGCAGGCACAGCTCGACGAGGCCAATGACGTGCTGGCGCGGGCGGACGCGACGGTGGCCGAGAGGCAGGCGGCGGCGGCCCGCGCGCATGCGCTGCTGGCGGTGCACCAGGCCGAACTGGCGGCAGCGGAGGCGGCACTCGCGACCGCGCAGTGGCAGCTCACGCAGACCGGGCTGGTCGCGCCGGTCGAGGGCATCGTCAACAATCTGTCGCTGCAGCCCGGCGACATGGCCCGCGCCGGCGAGCCGCTGATCGGCATCGTCGATGCCCATGCCTGGCGCATCGTTGCCAACTACAAGCAGAGCTACCTGCCCGCGCTGCGGATCGGCCAGACCGCCTGGGTCTGGCTGGACAGCCACCCGTGGCGCTTCTACCGCGCCCGCATCGCCGGCATCGCGCGCGGCATCAACCGCCAGCAGGGCGACGCGGCGCTGCTCCCCTACGTCGCGCCGACCACCGACTGGATCCGCCTGCAGCATCGGTTTCCGGTGACGATGACGCTGGTCGATCCGCCACCCGACCTGACGCTGTACATGGGCGCCGATGCCAGGACAGTGATCTTCCCATGATCGCGGCGGTGCTGGGCGGGCTTCGCGCGGAACTGGGCGACCTGCGGCTGCGCGGGCCGCGCGCGCAGCAGGGCTATGCGGTCTCGCTCGCGGTCGCCCTGTCGGTGGCCGCGGCCTCGATGCTGACGCTGCAGAACGTGTGGTGGGCGGCGATCTCCGCCTTCACCGTGAGCCAGGCGACGCGGCCGGCCTCGGTGCGGCGCGGCGCGCTGCGCATCGCCGGCACCACGGTGGGCGCGTTCCTCGCGCTCGGCTGCGCGTCCACGCTCGCCTACGATCACGTGCTGTGTGCGCTGTTCCTGCTCGCGGCGGGCACGGCCGGGACGCTGGGCTTCCTGGTCAGCCCGTACGGCTATGCCTGGCTGCTGGCGGCGGTGACCGCGCTGATGGTGGCGCTGATGTCGCTGACCGATCCGACCGTCGCGCTGGCCGGCGCGCTGAACCGGATCGGCGAGGTCGCGGTCGGCACCGGTGCGGCGATCCTGGCGGCGCTGCTGTTCGCGCCGGACGGCGAGGCCGCGCGGCCGCCGGCGCCCGGTTTCACCGACCTGCTGGGCGCCAACCGGCCGGCCCTGATGCATGCGCTGCGCAGCGGCATCGTGGTGATGCTGATCCCGCTGGTGTGGATCGGCTTCGACCTGCCGAGCCTGCCGCAGATGGGCGTGACGGCGGCGGCGGTGATGGCGGTGCAGCCGCAGGCCGGCTTCGACGACCATGCCACGTTCGTCACCCGCGGGACGCACCGGATGCTGGGCTGCCTGGTCGGCGGCGCGGCGGCGCTGGTGCTGCTGGCGCTGCCGCTGACCGAGTTCCTGCCGTGGCTGCTCGCGCTGACCGCGGGGGTGTTCGTCTGCACGCAGATCCAGTCGGGCCTGCATGGCATCGGCTATGTCGGGACGCAGGCGGCAGTGGTGTATATCATGACGCTGGTGCAGGGGACGGGACCGCCGACCAGCATCCTGCCGGGTATCGAGCGCCTGGCCGGCATTACCGGGGGGCTGGCGGTGCTGCTGCTGGTGTCGCTGGTGCTGTGGCCTACACGTGGGCAGGCAGCGCTCAGGGCTCCGCCCTGAAACCCGCCAGGTGGCTTTGCCCCCTGGACCCCCAGCAAAGGCGCAGCCTTTGCAATCCCGATTCTGGCTTGGGTGGCGGGAGGCCCCTGTCCGGGACCTATCAAGGTCCGAGTAGGGGCCTCCCGCCACCCAAGCCAAAGTCCGGGGATCCAAGGGGCAGCGCCCCTTGGTCGGGTCCGGGGTGAAACCCCGGCCGCTACCCCCCCAGCCGGTTGCCCAGCAGCCGCGTCCAGCCATGCGGGTCCGGCGCGGTGCCATACTGGATGCCGACGATCGTGTCGTACAGCTTCTGCGTCAGCGCCCCGGTCTGCCCCCCGTTGATCACATACCGCTCGCCCTTGTAGCCGAGTTCCCCCACCGGCGAGATCACCGCCGCGGTGCCCGTCCCCCACATCTCCAGCCGCCCGGTCTGCGCCGCGGCGATCACCTCGTCGATCGCGATCGGCCGCTCGGACACGCGCAGCCCCCAGTCGCGCAGCAGCGTCAGCACGGAATCCCGGGTGATGCCGGCCAGGATCGCGCCGTTCAGCGGCGGCGTGATCACCTCATCGTCGATCTTCAGCATGATGTTCATGGTGCCGACCTCATCGAGGTAGCGATGCTCGACGCCGTCCAGCCACAGCACTTGGGTGTAGCCCGCCTTCTGCGCCTCCTCCGCGCCGAACAGGCTGGCGGCGTAGTTGCCCGCGGTCTTCGCCGCCCCCAGCCCGCCCTGCACCGCCCGCACGTAGCGGTCGGACGCCAGGATGCGCACCGGGTTCATGCCCTCCTTGTAGTACGCCCCCACCGGGCCGACGATCACGTAGTACAGGTAGCTGTGCGACGGGTGCACGCCGAGGAAGGTCTCGGTCGCGATGACCGTCGGCCGGATATAGAGCGACGTGCCGGCCAGCGACGGCACCCAGCGCTCGTCCACCTCCACCAGGGCGCGGATCGATTCCTCGACCATCTCAGGGTCGATCTCCGGGATGCACAGGAAATGCCCGGAGCGGTTCAGCCGGCGGGAATGGTCGGCCAGGCGGAACAGCCGCACCCGGCCGTCCTGGCCGCGGAACGCCTTCAGCCCGTCGAAGATCGCCTGGCCGTAATGCAGCACGCAGCAGGCCGGATCCAGGCTGAACGGCGCGTACGGCACGATCCGCGGGTCATGCCACCCCTGCCCTTCATCGTAGTTCATCAGGAACATGTGGTCGGTGAAGACTTTGCCGAAGGCGAGCGTCTCGTCCGCCGGCGGCTGCTTCGGGGTGGTGGTCTTCGTGATGGCGATCTGGGTCAAGGCAGTCTCTTGGACATGGGAGGTGGTCACTGACCGGCAATATAGGCCGCCGCGAGGCGCCTGTCGCGGGCCGCCCGGCAACGCCCGTGCCGGCTACCGCTTCGCCCGGGTGACGATCTGCGTCGGGTTGACGAAGCGCAGCGCGACCAGCAGCCAAGCCAGCGTGGTCGCCATGTAGACCACCGCCATCGCGTCGATCGACTGCCCGGGCCGCACCCCGGCGGCGAACACCGCGTAGTACAGCGCCACCACCAGCGTCTGCGACGTCGGCCCCGCCGTCAGGAACGTCAGTTCGAACATCGCGATCGTGCGCACCAGCACCAGCAGCAGCGCGGCGAGGATGCCGGGCGTCAGCAGCGGCACCAGCACCGTGACGAACAGCCGCCCCAGCCCGGCGCCGAACACCCGCGCCGCCGCCTCCACCCGCGGGTCGATCTGCTCCACGAACGGGATCATGATCAGGACCACGAACGGCACCGCCGGCACCAGGTTGGCCAGGATCACCCCCCAGATCGAGCCGGCCAGGTGCGCCTGGTACAGCACCGTCGCCATCGGGATGCCGTAGGTGATCGGCGGCACCAGCAGCGGCAGCAGGAACAGCAGCATCACCGCGCGCTTGCCGGGGAAATCGCGCCGCGCCATGGCATAGGCCGCCGGCACGCCGATCAGCCCGGACAGCAGCACGACGGCGCCCACCACCTCCGCCGTCACGACCAGGATGTCCGGCAGGTGGAATTCCGCCCAGGCCATCGCGTACCACTGCCCGGTGAAGCCCGCCGGCAGCCAGGTGTTGAACCACCGCGTGCCGAAGGAATTCACCACCACGCTGCCGATCATCGCCAGCAGGTTCACCACGAAGAACGCCACCACCGTCCACACCACGACGGACCAGAGGCTCGCGCGCAGCGACCGGTGCATCGCGCTCAGCCCTTGCCCGCGCTGACCGGGCCGCGGAACACCAGGTTCCGCGCGCCCAGCAGCGCCACGATGATGATCACCTGCACCAGCGCCATCAGCATCGCGATGGCGGAGGCCAGCGGATAGTCGTACTGCTCGAACGCCGCCTGGTACGCCACGATCGAGATCACCCGCGTGGGCCCGGCCGGCGCGCCGAGCAGCACCGCCGATGGGAACACCGTGAACGCCTGGACGAAGGCGAGCGCCAGCGTGATCGCCAGGCCCGGCGCGAGCAGCGGCAGGAGGATGCGGAAGAACCGCGCCCGCGCCTTGGCCCCCAGCATCGCGCCGGCCTGCTCCAGCGCCGGATCGATACCGGTGACGTAGGACAGCGTGAGCAGGAAGGTGAACGGGAACCCGGTGATCACCAGCGACAGCATCACGCCCCAGTAATTGTGCACCAGGCGCACCGGACTGCCGGCGATGCCGACCTCCAGCAGGAACCGGTTCAGCCAGCCGCGCGGACCGAGATAAGTCAGCAGCCCTTCGGCCACCAGCACCGTGCCCAGCGTGATCGGGATCACCAGGATCGTGGTCAGCAGCCGCTGGTGCCGCATCAGCCGCACGCGCAGCGCGACCGGAACCGACAGCACCGTGTTCAGCAGCGTCACCGGCACCGCGATCTGCAGCGTGAGCCACACCGTCTCATACAGGAACGGGTCCGCGAAGAAGGTCCGGTAGTTCGCCAGCCAGTCGCCCTGCTTCGGCGTGAACGACAACACAAGTCCATAGAGGAACGGATAGACGAACAGCGCCAGCACGAAGACCACGCCCGGCAGCACCAGCAGCGTCACGCCGTCGAGCCCGCGCTCGCGCATCCGCCGGCGCGGCGGCAGCATGGCGGCGGTCATGCCGGATACACCAGGATGCGCTCCGGCGCCGCGGCCAGGCGCACGATGTCGCCCGGTGCGATCCGGATGGCCGATCGGAAATACAGGTCCGTCCCGTCGCGCCCGCGCCCCACCGCATAGAAATCCCGCCCGTGGTACTCGGCGATCTCCACGATCGCGGTGATCGGCCCATCGGCGGCCGGACGCAGGTCGTCGGGCCGGATCGCCGCCACGGCATGCGCGCCGACGGCACCCATCGGTGTCCCCTGCACGCGCGCGCCGCCGATCGTCACCATCACGCCGCGATCGGCCGCCTCCATCGGCGACGCCACCTGGTTGCGATAGCCCATGAACTCCGCCACGTCGGCATGGGCGGGCCGGCCATACAGTTCCTCGGGCGTGCCCTCCTGCCGCGTCTGGCCGTCGATCATCACCAGGATGCGGTCCGCGAGCGACAGCGCCTCCTCCTGGTCGTGCGTCACGTAGATCGTGGAGCAGCCCAGCATCGCGTGGATGCGGCGGATTTCCGCCCGCATCTCCAGCCGCAGCTTGGCATCGAGGTTGGACAGCGGCTCGTCCATCAGCACCAGCGGCGGCTCCACCACGATGGCGCGCGCGATCGCCACGCGCTGCTGCTGCCCGCCCGAGAGCTGTCCGGGCAGCTTGTCGGCCTGCGATTCCAGCCGCACCAACGCCAGCGCGCGGTCCACCCGGCGGCCGATCTCGGCCTTCGGCCGGCGCTGCGTCACCAGGCCGAAGCCGATGTTCCGCCGCACACTCATGTGCGGGAACAGCGCATAGTTCTGGAACACCATGCCGAAGCCGCGATCCTCCGGCCCCACGTCGTCGAGCCGCACATCGTCCAGCCAGATCGCGCCGTCGGTCACCCGCAGCAGGCCGGCGATGCAGTTGAGGGTGGTGGACTTGCCGCAGCCCGACGGGCCGAGCAGGGCGACGAACTCGCCCCGCCGCACCGTCAGCGACACGTCCCGCAGCGCATGCACCTGGCCGAAGTCACGGCTGATCCCGTCGAGCCGCAATTCGTGGAAGTCGCCCGACGCGATCCGCATGTCACTGCTTGCCGACCCGGGCGCCGACCTGCTGGTCCCAGCGCTGGAAGGCGTAGACCAGCCGGTCCGCCGGCAGCGGCACCTCGGACGGCACCTCCGCGATCAGCCGGTCGATGCTGGCGCGCTTGACGCTGCCGACCGCCTCCTGGCTTTCCTTCGGCGCCATCGACAGCGGCACGTCCTTGACCGCCGGCCCGGGATAGAAATAGCCCCGGTCATAGGTCATCGCCTGTGCCGGCTTGCTCAGCATGTATTCGGTCAGCTTCAGCAGCACCGCGAGCCGGTCTTCGGGCACGCCGCGCGGCACCGCCCAGTACTGCGCGTCGGTCACCCAGTGGAAGCCCGCGAGCGTCGCGATCTCGGCTTCCTTGGGCACCACGCCCAGGATGCGCGGATTGAGGTCCCAGCCGAGATGCGAGACGATGATGTCGCGCGATCCTTCGCCGAGTTCCTTCATCGTGGCGCCGGTGCCGGTCGGGTAGTACTCGATGTTCTTGCCGAGTTCGACGAGATACGCCCAGGTCTTCTCCCAGCCCTCCTTCGGATCCATCGGGTCCTTGTCGCCGAGGATGTAGGGCAGGCCCTGCAGGAAGGTGCGCCCCGGGCCGGAATTGGCCGGCCGCGCGTAGAGGAATCGCCGAGGGTGCGCCTTCGTCCAGTCCAGCAGGTCCTGTGCGGTGCGGGGCGGCTGCTTCACCGCATCGGGCATGTATTCCAGGATCGGGCCGGCCGGGCAGAACACCACGCACACCGCCTGCCCCTCCGCCAGGCCCTGCATCTTCCAGGCGCCCGGCAGGTAGATGTCCTGCAGGTTGGGCAGCGCCGCGCCGTACTCGGTCACCAGCGGCACCCACAGCTTCTGGTCGATGCCGGCGGCCAGGCCGTCGGTGCCGGTCAGCACCAGGTCGATGTCGACCCGCCCGGCCGCCTGCTGCGCCTTCAGCTTGGCCGGCAGTTCCGGCGCCGGCGCCTGGGAGAAGCCGATGCGCGAGACGATGGTGGGATTGGCCCGGGCGAAGGCCTCCATCGCGCCCTGCGTCAGTTGCAACTGCCCGGCGATGTCGATCACGTTGAGGGTGATGGGGGCGGACGGCAGGGCCGGCATGGCGGCGCGCGCCGCAGTGCCGACACCGAAAGTCGCGGCTCCCGCCATGCCGCCGACGAATGTGCGGCGGTCGATCCTGAACGGGGTCGTGGCGTCCCTCGACGGGGTCATGGCGTGTCTCCCTGGCTGACCGGTACGACGCGCGGCATGCCGGCTCGCCGGGCCGCGACCCCCCATTGAGCTTTATCAATGATTAAAGATTGATCACCAGAGGTGGCTGCGGCACGCTGGGCTGCCCAATTCGTCCAGGGAACCGCCGGCATGCCTGATCTCGACCGCGACACGCTCGACCTCCTGGGTCGCGCCAGCACCGCGACGCTGACGACGCAACTGTTCAAGCGCGGCCTGCGCAACGCGTTCATGCAGGGGGTGCGCCCGCTCGGGCGGTACGACGGCAACCTGGTCGGCCCGGCCTTCACCCTGCGCAACATCCCCGCCCGCGAGGATGTCGACGGCGTCGCCGTGTTCACCAATCCAGAGCATCCGCAGCGCCGCGCCATCGAGATCACGCCGGCGGGCCACGTGCTGGTGATCGACTGCCGCGGCGACACGGCCGCCGCCTGTGCCGGGCAGATCCTGGTGACCCGGCTGATGAAGCGCGGCGTCGCCGGCCTGGTGGGCGACGGCGGCATCCGCGACGCCGGCCCGATCGGCGAGATGGCGTTCCCGGTGTTCTGCTCGGGCCCGAGCGCGCCGCTCAATCTCGCGCGGCATCATGCGGTCGAGAGCAACGTGCCGATCGGCTGCGGCGGCGTGGCGGTGTATCCGGGCGACATCATCGTGGGCGACCGCGACGGGGTGGCGGTGATCCCCGCCGCGATCGCGCACGAGGTGGCGCGCGACGCGGCGGAGCAGGAGGAACTCGAGGAGTTCCTGCTGCAGCGCGTCCTGGCGGGCGCGGCGCTCCCCGGCACCTATCCGCCGAACGAGGCGACCCGTTCCGCGTTCGAGCAGTGGCGCGCCGAGCGACGACGAAGCTGATCTCGCGACGACTCTGACGGGAGGCAACGACAAGAAGCAGACGGTGCCGGCGGCGCCGTGCCGCGCTTTGGAGTCGACCCCTTGAGGAGTTGCAGCCTATGGACTTCGTGACTGCCGGCGGCCTGCGGGTCGCCCGCGTGCTCTACGACTTCGTGACCACCGAGGCGATTCCCGGAACCGGCGTGGAGCCCGCCGCCTTCTGGCAGGGCTTCGGTGCGCTGATCGCCGACCTGGCGCCGCGCAACAAGGCGCTGCTGCAGCAGCGCGACGCGCTGCAGGGCCAGGTCGATGCGTGGCACCAGGAACACCGCGGCCGGCCGGTCGATACCGCCGCCTATACGGAGTTCCTGCGCGGCATCGGCTACCTGCGCGACGAGCCTGGCGCCGTCGCCGTCGCCACCAGCAATGTCGATGCCGAGATCGCCAGCATCGCCGGGCCGCAGCTCGTGGTGCCGGTGACCAACGCACGCTACGCGCTGAACGCCGCGAATGCCCGCTGGGGCAGCCTGTACGACGCGCTCTACGGCACCGACGCAATCCCCAACGAGAACGGCGCCGCCCGCACCCGCGACTACAACCCGGTGCGCGGCGCCAAGGTGGTGACCAAGGCCCGACTGCTGCTGGACCGCGCGGTGCCGCTCGCGATCGGCGGGCATCGCGACGCGACCGCCTTCATGGTCGATGAGGGCCGCCTGACCGTCACGCTGAAGGACCACGCGCGCACCGGACTCGCACAGCCGGAGCAGTTCGTCGGCTACCGCGGCGCCGCGTCCGATCCCTCGGCGGTCCTGCTGAAGCACAACGGCCTGCACATCGAGATCGTCATCGACCGCACGCGGCCGATCGGCCAGCAGGACCCGGCCGGCGTCGCCGATGTGGTGCTGGAGGCCGCGATCACCACGATCCAGGACTGCGAGGATTCGGTCTCCTGCGTCGACGCCGCCGACAAGGTGCTCGCCTATCGCAACTGGCTCGGCCTGATGAACGGCACGCTGAGCGAGACCTTCGAGAAGGACGGCGGCAGCCTGACGCGCCGGCTGAACGGCGACCGCAGCTACACCGCGCCGGACGGCGGCACCCTGACCCTGCCGGGACGCAGCCTCATGCTGGTGCGCAATGTCGGCCACCACATGTACACCGACGCGGTGCTGGACGCGGCCGGAGAGGAGACGCCCGAGGGTCTGCTGGATGCCGCCATCACCTCGCTGATCGCGATCCACGACCTCAAGGGCAGCGGCCCGCTGCACAACAGCCGCGCGGGCTCGGTCTACATCGTCAAGCCGAAGATGCACGGCGCGGAGGAGGTCGCGTTCACCAACACCATCTTCTCCCGCGTCGAGGCGTTGCTGGGCCTGTCCCCCAACACCCTCAAGATGGGCATCATGGACGAAGAACGCCGCACCTCGGCCAACCTGAAGGCCTGCATCGAGGCCGCCAAGGAGCGCGTGGTGTTCATCAACACCGGCTTCCTCGACCGCACCGGCGACGAGATCCACACCGCGATGGAAGCCGGCCCGATGATCCGCAAGAACGAGATGCGCAACACCGTCTGGATCAAGGCGTACGAGGACCAGAACGTCGATATCGGGCTCGCCTGCGGGCTGCGCGGCAAGGCGCAGATCGGCAAGGGCATGTGGGCCGCGCCCGACCGCATGGCGGACATGCTGGCGCAGAAGATCGGCCATCCGAAGGCAGGCGCGAACACCGCGTGGGTGCCCTCTCCCACCGCCGCCACGCTGCACGCGCTGCACTACCACGAGGTCGACGTGGCGCAGCGCCAGGAGGAACTGATGCACCGGCCCCGCGCGCCGCTGTCCGACCTGCTGACCATCCCCGTCGCGGACCGGCCGAACTGGTCGCCCGACGACATCGACCAGGAACTGGATAACAACTGCCAGGGCATCCTGGGCTACGTCGTGCGCTGGATCGACCAGGGCGTCGGCTGCTCGAAAGTGCCCGACATCCATGACGTGGGGCTGATGGAGGATCGCGCGACGCTGCGCATCTCCTCCCAGCACATCGCCAACTGGCTGCACCACGGCATCGTCAGCCGCGAGCAGGTGATGGCGACGATGCGCCGGATGGCGGCGGTGGTGGACCGGCAGAACGCCGGCGACGCGCTGTACCGGCCGATGGCGCCGGGGTTCGACGGCCCGGCGTTCAAGGCCGCCTGCGACCTGGTGTTCGAAGGCCGCGCGCAGCCGAACGGCTACACCGAGTTCATCCTGCACGCCCGCCGCCGCGAGGCGAAGGCCGCCGGATAGCGCGCGGCCGATGGCCCGGGCCGGGATGCGCCTGCTCGCCGATGCCGCGCTGCTCGGCGAGCAGGTCGCCTCGCGGGTGCTGATCGAGATCGCGCCCGACGGCCGCATCGCCTCGGTCACCCCGGATGCGGCGGGCGCGGCGAAGACGGGCGGGGCTGAGGCAACCGAGCGCGTGGCCGGGCTGCTGGTGCCCGGCATGGCGAACCTGCACGCGCACGCCTTCCAGCGCGCCATGGCGGGGCTGGCGGAACGCGCCGGTCCCGAGGGCGACACGTTCTGGCGCTGGCGCGAGGTGATGTACCGCTTCCTCGCCGTGCTGGCGCCGGAGGACGTGGCGGCGATCGCGGCACAGCTCTACGTCGAGTGCCTGCTGCACGGCTACACCTCGGTCGCCGAGTTCCACTACCTGCACAATGCGCCGGACGGCGGGCCGTACGCCGACCGGGCGGAACTCGCCCGGCGGATCACCGCCGCGGCGCGGACCGCCGGGATCGGCCTGACGCTGCTGCCGGTGCTCTATCGCCACGGCGGGTTCGGCGGCGCGCCGCCCACCGACGGCCAGCGCCGCTTCGTGCTGTCGCTCGACGACTATGCCGATCTCTGTGCGGCGATGGCGCGCGAGACGCCCATCGGCATCGCGCCGCATTCGTTGCGGGCCGTGACGCCGGGGGATCTGGCGGCGGCCGTGGCGATCGCGGGCGATCGGCCGGTCCACATCCACGCCGCGGAACAGGAGCAGGAGGTGGCGGACTGCCTGGCCTGGAGCGGCGCGCGCCCGGTCGACTGGCTGCTGGACCACGCGCCGGTCGGCCCAGGCTGGTGCCTGGTGCACGCGACGCATGTCGATCCGGCGGAGCGGCGGCGGCTGGCCGCCAGTGCCGCCGTGGCCGGCCTGTGCCAGACCACCGAGGCCAACCTGGGCGACGGCATCTTTCCGCTGCGCGACTACCTGGCGGAGGGTGGCCGCTTCGGCATCGGCACCGATTCCAACGTCTCCACCAGCCCGGTCGAGGAGTTGCGCTGGCTGGAATACGTCCGCCGGCTGCAGACCCGCGCGCGTAACGTGAGCGAGACGCGGCCCGGCGCCTCGGTGGCCCTGGCACTCTACCGGCGTGCGCTGGCCGGCGGCGCCCAGGCGCTCGGGCGTGCCGCCGGCGTGATCGCGCCCGGGATGCTGGCGGACCTCGTGGTACTGGACACCGGACATCCGGCACTGCTGGGCCGCCGCGGCGATGGGCTGCTGGATGCCTGGCTGTTCTGCGGCAACGCCACGCCGGTGCGCCACGTGATGGTGGCGGGCACCTGGGTGGTGCGCGACGGCCGCCACCTGGCGCAGGCCGGGATCGCCGCGGCCTTCGCGCGCACCATGCACCGGCTGGCCGACGCGCTCTGACGCCGGTCCCGGCCGGCGCGCGTTCCTCCCGCTACGGCCCCGCCATCACCGCCTTGCAGGCGGCCGGCAGCACCGGCGGCCGCGGCGGGGGCGACGGCGGAGCCGGCGGCTTGGGCGGCGCGTCGAGCTGGTCGAACCACCATTGCAGCGTCGCATCGCAGCCGTCGCCGGCGGGCGGAGGCGGCGCCTGCACGCATTCCGCCTGCCCGGCCGGGCAGCGGAAGCGGATGTGGCAATGTGCGCTGCGTGGCCGTACCACGGCCGCATCAGCCGCAGCCACGACCGGTCGCCCTGGACCTCCTGGCAGAGCTGCCGCTTGATCGCCGGGTTGATCAGGATGCGGTCCCACGTCGGGCAGCCCGGCCGCGATCTGCAGCAGCGTCACCACCTGCGGCGACCAGCGCGCGGGATCGATGCCGCGCCGGTCGGGCCGCACCATGCTCGCAACTCGACCGCCTCGCGCTCGGCCGCACCCAGCGGACGCTTGGGCGAAACGTCGAGGCCGACATCGGCGTCGAGGCCGAGCTGATGGCTCAGGTGGCCGCCCGGCATCGGCCGCCGTGGCGCCGCGAGATGTCCTCGATGTAGAGGTCGCCGATTGCCCGCCGCGCGCGCCTGCACGCCGAGCGCCTCGATCCGCGAGATCGTCGAGGGGCGCGCCCCAGAACGAGCTGCTGCTCCAGGTGGATGGTCTGGAACCCGGGCCCCTGGGCCGGCAATTCGACCGCGCCACCGATGCAGCCCGCGGCCTGGCTGCCGATGATGCGCAGCGGTGAGGTGGCCGGCGAGGCGCCAGGCTGGGCGGCGGCTGGGCGGGCGGGCGCAGCGGCCGCCGTGGCAGTGGGGGCGGTGGCGGGCTGGGCCGCGGCGGGACCGGGCAGCCCAGGCGAGCGCCAGCAGAAGACCCAGCAGAAGAGAGGGGGCGACGGTTCTCATGGGGACGTGCCGGCACCGCGACAGGTTGCTACCGGCGCGACACTACGCTCAGAATCGCCGCTCCAACACCGTGATCACGTCGCCAGGCTGGATGAACGCCTGGCGCCCCGCCTTCCCCTCGACCGCCCCGCCATCGACCGTGCGCAGGACGGCGGCATAGCCCTCCACCGCGCGGTAGGTGAAGCCGCCGGCCACCGCCGCGGCGGTCACGACGGTCATGCCCGGCTGGTAGGCGTACTGGCCGGGCCGGTTCACCTCGCCCAGGACGTAGATCGGCCGGTAGGCGATGATCTCCACCGCGACCGACGGATGGCGCACCAGGTTGCTGCGCTGGAGGGCGGCCGCGACCGCCACCTCGAGCTGCGCGGAGTTCAGCCCCGCCGTGCGGATCGGCCCGACCAGCGGCAGCGCCACGTTGCCGCTTTCGTTGACGCGGAACTCGCCGGTCAGCGTCTCCTCGCCGAACGTGATGATGCGCACCTGGTCGCCCGGGCTGAGCGCGTAGGGTTCCGGCGCGGGCATCGCGAGCGGCTGCAGGTCGCTGCCCGGCCCGCCGCAGCCGGCCAGCGCCAACACCAGCAGCAGGACCAGCAGCAGCCCCGCGGCCATGGCACGGCAACCGCCGCGGACGGGTCCGAGCCGACTTGGATGGAACGGGACGCTGCCCGGGCCTGAGGAGTATCGCATGCGGCAACTATGCAGGTGCAGGGATTAGCCAGGAATTAAGGCCGAGCGCCTACAGACGTGCTCGTTCGGAGCTGGCCAGGACCGCCAGCGCACCCCCCGAGCCAGGACAGGCGGATGCTGGACCGAACCGCACGCGAAACCGAACCGTTGCCGAACACGCGACCGGAACGCGTCGTTCGCCAGCGCGGCACGACTGGCGCCGACGACATGGCGATCCCCGGCGGCGCTGCCATCGTCGCCATCCTGCGGCGCCGGAAATGGCTGCTGCTGGCCACCATGCTGATCTGCCCGCTGCTCGCCTACAGCGCGATCAGCCACCTCACGCCGCGCTACACCGCCAGCGGCACCCTGCAATACGATCCGAGCGAGTACAAGGCCCGCGAACTGCAGAGCATCCTGCGCGTCGATCCGATCACCGATGCCGTGATGGCGACGCAGGCCGAGGTGCTGCGCGGCATGCCGGTCGTCGAGCAGGTCGCCGCCCGGCTCAATCTTTTCGCCAACCCGGAATTCAATCCCTCGCTGCGGGGGCCGTCATGGCTGGGACGCGCCAAGGCGTGGCTGAAACACGCCCTGTCCGGCGCCGATCCGACGCCGCCTGCGGACCGGGTGGGGCCGACCCTGGAGCCGGGCCGCAACGCCACGCTTGCCGCGGTGCGCGCGTCCCTGATCGTCACGCCGGTGAAGGCCTCGCGCGTGCTGGAGGTTGCCTTCACCGCGCAGGACCCGCTGATCGCCGCGGCCGGCGTGAACAACGCGATGGATTTCTACGTCAAATCCCAGCTCGGCGCGAAATACGGCGCGGTGAACAAGGCGCGCGAACTGCTGCTGCGGCGCGCCGAGGAACTGCGCCGCGCGGTGCTTCACCAGGAGGGTGAGATCGCGCGCTACCGCGCCGACCATGGCCTGGTCGAAGGCATGCATGCGCGGCTGGAGAGCGAGCAGATCAGCCTGCTCACCAGCGACCTCGTGCGCGCGCGCAACGACCTGGCGGCCGCGGAAGGGCGCCTCGATGCCGCCAGCGGCCGGGCGGGTGCGGCGGCGCAGGCCGCGATCGCGACATCGGTCGTGCAGTTGCGGGCGCGGCGCGACCAGGTCTCGTCGCAGTTGCAGTCGATGATGGGACGGCTCGGCGGCAGTCACCCCGACGTCCAGTCGCTGCGCGCCCAGCTTGCCGACATCGATCGTACCGTCGCCGGCGAGGCCGGCCGCGTGGTCGCCGCCATCGACGCGGACGTGCGGGCGGCCCGCGACCACGTGGCCTCGCTGCAGCGCAACCTGAGCGAGGCGCAGCGCCAGGTGGGACGCGATGCCCAGGCACAGGTCGCGCTGAACGCGCAGTTGCGCGATGGCGAGGCGTCGCGCGGATTGCTGCAGGCGGTGCTGGAGCGCATCCAGCAGATGGCGCAGCAGCCCTCGATCGAAACGCCCGACGCGCACGAGATCTCGCTGGCCCTGCCGCCGGAACAGCCGAGTTTCCCGCGCACCGGCCCGTGGATGGCGGCCGCGGCGGCGCTCGGGATCGTGCTCGGGCTGCTGCTGGTCTATCTGCGGGAACTGTCCGACAGCACGTTCCGCTGCAGCGAGGATGTCCGTGCCGCGCTCGGGCTGCGCTGCCTGGCACTGATCCCCCGCCTGTCGCGGCGCGAGCTGAAGGGGCTCACCGTCGCCGAATATGCCGCGCGCAAGCCGCGCTCGGCGCTGGCCGAGCAGCTTCGCGCGCTGCGGGCGGGGCTGTCGCTGTGGCCGGACCGGCCGCGCCTCATCGCCATCACCGCCGCCCGCCAGCAGGAAGGCAAGACGACCGTCACCCAGGCCCTCGGGCGGCTGGCGGCGATGAACGGCGAGCGGGTCATCGTGCTGGACTGCGATATCCGCAAGCGATCGCCGGGCCGCCTGCCGGCACCGGCCGGCCTGGTCGACTGCCTGCAGGAGCGCGCCTCGCTCGCCGACATCATCCGCAAAGATCCGGCGACCGGCATGGACAGCATCACCAGCGGCACCAGCGAGGCGAACATCCTCGGCCTGCTGATGTCCCCCACCATGGCGCAGTTGCTGCTGACGTTGCGCCAGGAGTACGACCTCGTGCTGCTCGATACCCCGCCGGCGGAGGCGATCACCGATGCGCGGGTCGTCGCCGGCCTGGCGGATGCCACGCTGCTCTGTGTGCGGTGGTGCGGCACCTCGCGCCAGGTGGCGCTGCACGCCCTCGAACTGCTGGAGCAGGCCCACGCCAACATCGTCGGCGTTGCCTTGACGCAGGTCGACGTCAACGTCCATGTGCGTTCCGGATATGCCGATGCGCAGGTGTACCATCCGCGCTACGGCGGGTACTTCCGGGAGTGATGGGCGCATGGCACGACGGTTCCTGGTCACCGGCGGCGCCGGTTATGTCGGCAGCCATCTCGTCGCGGCCCTGGTGCAGCGCGGCGATGCGGTGGTGGTGCTGGACAACCTGCGCACCGGCCATCGCGCGGCGGTGCCGCAGGGCGTCGCGCTGGTGACCGTCGACCTGGCCGACACCGCCGCGGTCGATGGCGTGCTCGCCGACCGGCCCTGGGACGGCGTGTTCCATTTTGCCTCGCTGTCGCTGGTCGGCGAGAGCATGCGCGACCCGTTGCGCTACCTGATCGACAACGGCGCCAACGGGATGCGCCTGATCGCGGCATGCGTCCATCACGGCGTCAGCCGCTTCGTGCTGTCGTCGACGGCCGCGGTGTACGGCACGCCGCAGGCCGTGCCGATCCCCGAGGACGCGCCGATCGTCCCGGAATCCGCCTACGGCGAGAGCAAGTCGATGCTGGAACGCGCGCTGCACTGGGCGGAGCAGGTGCACGGGCTGCACACCGCGTCGCTGCGCTACTTCAACGCCGCCGGCGCCGATCCGGACGGGCGCCTAGGCGAGGACCACGACCCCGAGACGCACCTCATCCCGCTGGTCATCGACGCGGCCCTCGGACGCCGCGGCGAACTCGAGATCTACGGCGACGACTACCCGACGCCCGACGGCACCTGCCTGCGCGACTACGTCCACGTCACCGACCTCGCACAGGCGCATCTGCTCGCGGTGGACCGGCTGGACGCCGGCAGCCTCACCCTGAACCTCGGCAGCGGCAGTGGCCATTCGGTGCTCGACGTGATCGGCGCGGTGGAACGCGTCTCGGGGCGCAAGGTGCCGTACCGGATCAGCCCGCGGCGTCCCGGCGACCCGGCCGTGCTGGTCGCCTCCTCGGAGCGCGCCCGCCGCGAACTCGGCTGGCAGCCGCGCTTCACCGGCCTGGACGACATCGTCCGCACCGCCTTTCGATGGCGCGAGGCACATCCCGCCGGCTATGCGGACTGACGACGGGCTCCGCCCTGTCGTCGTCATTGTCGTTTCGGCCGCATTGCTGCTGTGGCCGGCCCTGTGGAACGGCTATCCGCTGGTGTTCTCCGACACCGGCACCTACCTGTCGCAGGCGATCGAGCGCTATCTCGGCTGGGACCGCCCGGTCTTCTACAGCCTGTTCCTGCTGCCGCTGCACCTGACGCTAACCACCTGGCCGGTGATCGCGGCGCAGGCAGTGCTGGCCGCGCACCTGCTGTACCTGCTGCTGCGGACCCTGGTTCCCGCCGCCGCGGTAGGCTGGCTGGTCCCCTGCACCGCTGCGATGGCCGCCGGCACCGCCCTGCCGTGGTTCGTCGCGCAGATCACGCCGGACATCTTCACCGGCCTGCTGGTCCTGGCGCTCGCCCTGCTGATCCTGACGCCTGAGCGGCTGTCGCCGCGCGAACGTCTCTGGCTGGTGGCGCTGGCGGCCCTGCTGATCGCGGCGCACCAGTCGCATCTGCCGCTGGGGGCGGCGATGCTGCTGATCCTGCTGCCGTCGCGGCGCTGGCTGGGCGCGGCATCGCCCGCCCGGCGTGCCGACCTGGGCCGCGCCGCGGCGCCGCTGGTGCTGGCGGTCGGTGCGCTGCTGGCGGTCAACCTGCTGGCGTTCGGGCGTCCGTCGCTGTCGCCCTACGGCAACGTGTTCCTGCTCGCCCGCGTCATCTACGACGGGCCCGGCATGGCGGCGCTGCGCCGCGACTGCCCGGCGCGGGACTGGCGGCTCTGCCGCTTCCTCGAGGAGTTCCCGCCGACCTCCGACGATTTCCTGTGGCGCGCGGACGGTCCGGTGGTGCGCGCGGGCGGCGCCAAGCTGGTGTCCGCCGAGGCCGGGGCGATCATCCATGCGGCGCTGCTGGCGGAGCCCGGGACCCAGGCGGCGGCCTTCCTGGCCAATTCCACCGCCCAGCTTGGCCGGTTCGCCACCGGCGACGGGCTGCAGGCCTGGCCCGCCACGGTGACGCCGACGATCCTGCGGCACTTCCCCCGTTCCGAGAGCGACGCCTATGCCGCCTCGCGGCAGACCCGCGATGTGCTCCTGCTGCCGGCGTGGCTGCTGGCGCTGCATGCCGGCATCGCGCTGGCCGGCGTGGCGGGATGCGGCGCGGTGGTGCTGGCCGCGCCGCGCCGCTGCGTCGCGCGCGGTTTCGCCGCCGCGGTGCTGCTCGCGCTCCTGGTGAATGCCGCGGTCACCGGCGGATTGTCCGGACCGCATGACCGCTACCAGAGCCGCATCATGTGGCTGCCGCCGCTGGTGGCGCTGCTCGCCGCCGCCTCGCTGCGCCGATGAGCCGGCGCCATGCGGCCGATGTGTTCTGGTCCGGGCTCGAGGCGGCGGTCTCCGCTGCATTCTCGTTCGTCTCCGCCTTCATCGTCGCACGGCTGGTGGGGCCGGCGGAGGTCGGGATCGGCGCCGCGGCGGTGGCGACGCACGTGCTGCTGTGGGTGGCGGTCAACGCGCTGTTCGCCGACGCGATCGTGCAGCGCAGCGTGGTGGAGGAGGACGCATTCTCCACCGCCTTCACCGTCTCGGTCGGCGCCGGCGTCGTCGCGGCGCTGCTGCAGGCGGCCCTCGGCGCGCCGCTGGCGTGGTCGCTGGACGACCCACGCCTCGTGGCGATGTCGCTGCTCCTGGCGCTGCCCCTGCCGCTGGCCGGCGCGGCCGGACCGGTGCAGGGATTGCTCACCCGCGACCGGGCGTACCGCCTGCTGGCGCACCGCACCCTGATCGGCCAGGGCCTGGGCACCGCGGCGGGCGTCGGGGCCGCGATTGCCGGCGCCGGGGCCTGGGCACTGGTGCTGCAGCAGTTCGTGGTCTCGGCCGCGGGCGCGGCGGCGCTGCTGGTGCACTGCCCGCAGCGGCCGCGCTGGCGGATCAGCCGCAGCCCGCTCCGCGAGATGCTGGTGGTCGGCCTGCCGCTGACCGCCAGCACGCTGGTACAGCATGGCCGCTACCGGCTGTTCGCACTGCTGATCGCGGGCACGGCCGGCGCGGCGTCGCTCGGCCAGGTGCACATGGCGTTCCGGCTGGTCGACGCCGTCCGGGAACTGGCGTTCACCGCGCAATGGCGGCTGATGCTGCCGCTGCTGTCCGAACGGCAGGACGATCTGCCGGCGCTGCACGTGGCGCTGGACCGCAGCCTGGCCTGGTCGAGCCTGCTGGCCTTTCCGCTCTGCGCCGCCATGACGGTGACCATCCAGCCGCTGGTGGCGCTGCTGCTCGGCCCGGTGTGGGCGCCGTCGGGCGCCGCGGCACTGCCGCTGATGGCGCTGACGGTCTGGCTGTTCCTGGCATTTCCCGCGGGCGTGGCGGTCATCGCCCGCGGCGAGGCCCGCTACACGCTGGCCGCCAACGTCGCCGGCACGCTCGCCACGGTGGCGGCCGTCCTGCTGCTGCGGCCGGCCTCGCCGCTCGATGCAGTGCTGGTGTGGCTCGGCGCGCAGGCCTTCGTCAGCCCCTGGATCCTGTGGGCGAACGGGCGCGTGCTGCGCCTGCCTGCGCTGCGGCCCTTACGGGCGGGGGTGCCGATGCTGGCCGCCATGCTGGTCGCGACGCTGGCGGGTTTCGCGCTGGCCGCGACCGATCCGCCCGCGATCTGCATCGCCGAACGGCTGCTGGTGGTCATCGCCGTGGCGATTCCGGCGGCCCTGGTCCTGGCCCGCGGACTGACTGGACCCGTGGCGGCGGTCGGTGGCAAAATGCCGTTGCGTGGATCCGAAAGCTGAGGCCTCGAATGCCCAATTACGACTATGACTGTGGCCGCTGCGGCGCGTTCAGCGAGAGCCACCCGATGGCCGAATTCGCGCTGCCGCAGCCCTGCCCCGCGTGTGGCGACCCGGCGCCGCGCGCGCTGACCAGCCCGGCGATCGGCGGCGGCAGCGCCGCGCCGGCGCCGACGACGGGGACGCCGTTCCGCTCGCATGCCGGCGGCTGCAGTTGCTGCGCTGCCCCGCGCCGCTTCACCGCCGAGGCGGTCTAGAGCGTGATCCGTACAGGTGGAATCACCGGAGCGGTGAATCACGCTCTCAGACAACGGGCTAGAGCGGGTTCCGTGAGCCTACACGAACGGAATCTGCTCTAGCAGACAGGCCGGGGAATCACTCTCTCAGACAACGACCGGCGGCGGGGTCCGTGAGCCGATCCGGACGGAATCGGCGCTAGCTCAGCGCGGCCGATTGCCGCTGCGTCGCATCGGGAGCATCCTTTCCGAGGCACGCACAGCAGAGCGAAGGGCCGCCTTCATGCCGCACACCCCGCCCGCCGGTTCGCCGACCACCTCATCGCCGGCCACCTCATCGCCCACCGGCTGGCGCGCCCGGGCCGGTGCGCCGTTCCGCTGCGAGAAGCAGCCGGCCAGCGGCACGCGCGGCATGGTGGTGACCAACCATCCGCTCGCCTCCGCGGCGGGTGCCGAGATGCTCGCCGCCGGCGGCAACGCGATCGACGCCGCCATCGCCGCGTTCTTCACCCTCTCGGTGGTCGAGCCGATGATGGTCGGCGTCCTGGGCGGCGGCATCGCCCATATCCGGCTGGCCGATGGCCGCCACGTGGTGATCGACAACCAGAGCATGGCGCCGCTCGCCACCGGCCCGACCACCTATGAGCCCGACGGCAACGCCGCCCCCGGCACGATGGATACGGTGGGGCGGAGGAACGCCGTCGGACCGACCGCGGTCGCCTCGCCAGGCAACCTGAAGGGCTGGTGCGAGGCGCTGGCCCGCTTCGGCACGTTCGCCCTGGCCGATGTCATGGAGCCGGCGATCCGCCATGCCTCGCGCGGCTTCCGCGTGACGCCCTACCTGCACGAATGCGTCAGCGATTCGGCGGCCGACATGGCGCTCGATCCGGAGATCGCGAAGCTCTATCTGCCGGGCGGCCTGCCGATCGCCGCGGGCACGCGCCTGGTCACCGGCGACTACGCCGAGACGCTGCGCAGCATCGCCCGCGACGGGCCGGACCTGCTGTACACCGGCCCCCTCGGTGCGCACTACGCCGACCACATGGCGCGGTCGGGCGGCTTCATCACGCGCGACGACCTGACCCGCTACCGCACGATCGACCGCGACGCGCTGCGCGGCACCTATCGCGGCTACGACATCGTCGGGCCGCCGCCGCCTTCGTCGGGGCCGCTGCACATCATCCAGATGCTGAACATCCTGGAGGGTTACGACATCGGCGCGCTGGGCTTCGGATCCGCCGATACGCTGCATCTGCTGGCGGAGGTGCTGAAGATCGCCTTCGCCGACCGGGCCGCGGCGACGGCGGACCCGGCCTTCGTGAAGGTGCCGGTCGAGAAGCTGCTGTCGAAGGCCTATGCCGACGAGCGGCGCGCGCGGATCGAGGTGGGGCGCGCGCAGGCCTGGAGCGCCGGGGTGTCACCCGGCGAGGGCATGCACACCACCCATCTCACGGTCGCCGACGGCATGGGCAACATCGTCGCCAGCACCCAGACCATCAACTCGCTGTTCGGCGCGCGCTACATCGTGCCGGGCACCGGGATGATCCCGAACAACTACATGTTCGTCTTCACGCCCTACCCAGGGCGCGTGAACTCGGTGGCGCCGGGCAAGCGCGTCACCTCGTCGATGTCGCCGGTGATGGTGCTGCGCGACGGCCAGCCCCGCTATGCCCTCGGCCTGCCGGGTGGGCTGCGCATCTTCCCCTCGGTGATGCAGGCGATCTCCAACCTGATCGACCACGGCATGAGCGTGCAGGAGGCGGTGGAGGCCCCGCGCCTCTGGACGCAGGGCTTCGGCGTGGAGGTGGAGAGCAGCGTGCCGTCGGACGTGCTTGCGGCACTGCGCGACCGCGGCCACGACGTGGCGACGGCCGGCAATGTCGGCGGCGGCATGAGCGCGATCCAGTTCGACGCGGACGGCACGATGACGGGTGCCGCCTGCTGGCGTGCGGACGGCACGCCGATCGGTCTCGGCGGCGGCTATGCGCGCCGCGGCGTGCGCTTCCGGCCGGAGGCGGCGCGGAGCTGACCTGATCGCCCGGAGTGACTCGGCGCCCAGGGTGACTCGGCGCCCGGGTGACTCGGCGCCCGGGTGACGCGGCGACCGGGTGCCCCAAGGCAGCACGCGCCACACGCTCGCAGCACGCGCCACATGCATGCGAACGCCGCTCAGCCGGAGGCGGCGAGCCGGCGATTCATCTCCTCGGTCGACGTCCGCACCACGCGCACGATGGAGACGTGGAACGCGTCCACCGCGACGTTGAGGATTCGCGCATCCTCGCGCACTTCGGCGGCGTGCCGGTCGGTCTGTTCGGCCTCGGATGAGACCTCGGTCGTGCGGCTGGTCATGGCGTTGGCCGCCGATGCGGCCTCGGTCACGTTGGCGGCGATCTCGGCCACCGCCGCGCCCTGCGATTCGACCGCGGCCGCGATGGTGCCGGCAATCGTCTCGATCTGACCGATCGTCTGCTCGATCTCCATGACGGCGGCGACCGAGGCATTCGTCGCCTCGCGCACCTGCTCGATATGCTGCGCGATCTCGCGCGTGGAATGCGCGGTCTGCGTCGCCAGCGCCTTCACCTCGGAGGCAACCACCGCGAAGCCCTTCCCGGCATCGCCGGCACGCGCCGCCTCGATCGTCGCGTTCAGCGCCAGCAGATTGGTCCGTGCGGCGATCTCGCCGATCATGCCGGCGACCGCACCGATGCGCGCCACCTGTTCGTTCAGCGTCACGATGGTCGCGCGGGTCGCACTGCCGCCGGCGACGGCGCGGCCGACCGCCTCGGTGGACTGCGCCACCTGATCGCCGATCGCGCGCGCCGAGCCGCCGAGACGCTCCGCGGCGGTCGCCACGCTCTGCGCGCTCGCCAAGGCCTGCCCCGAGGCCAGGGCGGCGTCCTGCGCCGAACTTCCGGTGCGCGCCGCCGATGCGCTCATGGCCTCCGCCGTCGCGGTCATCGCGGCGGTGCGGGCGCCAACCTCCTGCAGGGCGGCGGTGGTCTCGGTCTCGATCCTTTCGGCCATCGCCACCAGCGCCGTGTGCTTCTCGATCTCGGACCGCTGGTATTCGCCGGTCTTCTCCGCCGCCAGCCGCTGCTCGGTGCGCATATGGTCGCGGAACACCGCCACCGCCGCCGCCATCGCACCGATCTCGTCGCGCCTTCCCTCTCCTGCCGGCACCACCGCAAGGTCGCCGCCGGCCAGCCGCCGCATCGCAACCGTCATGGCGTTCAGCGGCCTGATCACCCAGACGAACAGCAGCGCACCCATGCCGGCCGCGAGGACCATGCCCACGCCCCCGAGCAGCCCGATCGCCTGGACCAGCCGGTCGCCGCGGTGCGCGATGAAGCGGATCGTGTCGCGCAGTCCGGTCGTGGTCTCCGACACGACCCGGTCGGCGTGCACCAGAAGCTGCTCGACCTTTCCCTGGATCGCCTCGGACGCTTCGTCGAAGGCCGGCATCATCGCAGTGCCGCTGGCGGGCCCGCCGTCGATATAGGCCTGCGCCATGCGGCGCCCGGCCTCGAAATATGGCGGGAACGCCGTTCGCATCTCGGCCAGCAGCCGGGTGATGTCCGGCTGCTTCAGTGCCGCCGCGACCGTGTCAGCCGCGGCAACGTCGACGCCGAACTTGTCCGCGAATTTCTGCGCATCGGCGAACCCGTCGTCGAGCCCGTCCTGGCCGCGGGTAGCCGAGATATCGGTCAGGAACTGCTGCACCTGGACGACATCCACCTGGATGTCCTTCGACGTGTGGATCAGCGCGATCGCATGCACGGCGACCGTATCCGCGGCAGCGTCGACGACATCCAGGGCCGCGCGCTGCTGGCGCACCGAGCCGAAGGTGAACATCGTCGCGCCCACCACCGACAGCAGTACGAGCACCGTGCCCAGGAGCGCCTTGGTCCGTATTGTCATCGGCGTCGTATCCGGCTGGCTGAGATCAGGCAGCCTGACAGACGCCGGTGAACAAAGCCTGAAGCCTCCCGCGCAACGAGGGCTGCCCGCGCAGTCGTGCGGCGAGGGCTATCCGCGCGACGAAGGTTGCGGCTACGGCTTCCAGGTCCGCGCCTTCTCGATCACCATCGCCGGGTCGAACCGGTTGAACTCGTCGACCAGTTCGTTGGTGGCCAGTTCACTCGCCGGCACCTTCTGCTTCAGCACGCCCCATTTCAACAGGAAGTCGACATAGGCATCGTAGTCCTGCATCGACGCCTCGCCCCATCTCGTCACGCCCGTGCTGCCGCGCGGATCGAACACGTGCATCAGCGCGTTCAGCGGCGCCAGCCCCAGCTTGATCGCCCCCGCCTCGTCCACCCCGGTCGCCTTGGTCTGCGGGAACACCTCGAACAGGATGCGGACCGCCGCCTCGGGATTGTTGATGGTGAACAGCGTGCCCATCGCGTTGCCGCGCCCCAGCGCCGCCGCCTCCTCGCGCCGCTCCACCAGCGTCTTCTCCAGCGCCAGCAGACCATTCGAGGGGAACTTGATGATCGACGTCTTGTCGAGGAAGCGCAGCTTCACGCCGGCATTCTCGATCAGCCCGTAGGCCGCATCGAACTGGCTCAGCGCATCGACCTGCTTGTTGCGCACCATCGCGGCGGCCTGGCCCGCCTCGCCCACCGCGATGATGCGCGCCTCGGTGTCGGGATTGATGCCGGCATTCGACAGCAGCGCGCGGGCCATCACCACGCCGGCCGAGCCCATCGCCGTGACGCCGATCAGCTTGCCGCGCAGGTCGGCATAGTCCTTGATCGGACTCTCGACCGGCACGGCGATGCCGTAGATGTTCTCGTGATACGAGAGATAGAAGCTCTTCGCCTTGACGCCCTGCGGCTTGACGATCGCCAGCGGTTCGATCGACGGCGCGCTGTAGAACAACTCCCCGGTCGCGACCTGTTTCACGCAGTCGATCGAGCCGGGCAGCGGCTGAAGCTGCACGCGCACGCCTTCGCCGAACCAGCCGAATTTCTGCGCCACCGCGAAGGGCGCCGCGGCCGGGCTGACCACGGGCGCACACCAGCCCAGCCGGATCGTGGTCTCCGCCCCGGCCGGCGCGCCGGCAGCCGTCAGCGCACTGGCCATCGCCAGTCCCATCAGCCATTTTTTCATTGTGTTCCCCCCTTGGGCAATCCTGTCTCAGCGGTAGTTCGTCGCGGCCTCCCGCACCTTCGCCGCATCGAACTTGTTGGCATCGTCCACCAGGTCGTTGGTGACCAGGTCGTTCACCGGCACCGCCTGCTTCAGCACGCCCCATTTCAGCAGGAAGTCGAGATACGCCTGATAGTTGGCGATGATGTTCTCGCCGTATTTCGTGGCGCCGCCCGATGCCAGGTCCCAGGCATGCAGCCGCGCCTTCAGCGGGCGCAGCCCGTCCGAGAGCGCGGTCTCATCGTCCTTGCCGGTCGGCTTGGTCTGCGGATAGACCTCGAACATCACCCGCACCGAGGCTTCCGGATTGGTGTGCATGAACAGCGTGCCCATCGCGATGCCGCGCGCCAGCGCCACCGCCTCGGGCCGCCGCTCGGCCAGCGTCTTCTCCAGTGCCACGAGGCCGTTCGACGGAAAACGCTCGATCTTGCTGTTGTCCAGCATGCGCAGCTTCACGCCGGCATTCTCGATCAGCGCATAGGCGGCATCGAACTGCGACAGCGCGTCCACCTGCTTGCCGCGCAGCAGCGCCGCCGACTGCGCACCCTCGCCCGCCACCACGATGCGCACGTCGGTGTCGGGGTTCAGCCCGGCATCCGCCACCAGCGCACGCGCGATCACCACGCCGGCCGACGCCATCGAGGTCACGCCGATCGACTTGCCGCGCAGGTCCTGGAAGGTCTTGATCGGGCTTTCGGCCGCGACCGCGAGGCCATAGATGTTGCTCTGATACGCGGTATAGAAATTCTTCGCCTTGACGCCCTGTGGCCGGATGATCGCCAGCGGCTCGATCGACGGCATCGAGTACAGCAGCTCACCGGTCGCCACCTGCTTCACGCAATCCGTCGACCCCGGCAGCGGAAAAAGCTGCACCTTGATCCCGCCCTCGGCAAACCACCCCATCTTCTGCGCGATCGCATAGGGCGCGGCGGCAGTCGTGACCACCGGTCCGCACCACGCGACCTTCACGGTGGTCTGCCCATAGGCGGGCGCCGCAAGGCCGAGTGCGGCAGCGAACAGCAGCAGTGTGCGTCTCATGGTTTCCATGCCTTTGCCTGCGCCTCGATCTTGCCCTGATCGAAGCTTGCGTTGATCTCATCGACCAGGTCGTTGGTAACGAGCTCGCTCGCCGGCACCTTCTGCGGCACGATCTTCCACTGCACCAGGAAGTCGATGTAGTCGTCGAAGTTCTTGACGTTGCTCTCACCCCACTTGGTCACGCCGCCCGACGCCAGGTCCCAGTGCGCCATGCGCGCGCGCAGCACCTTCACATCGTCGCGGATCGCGGTCTCTTCGTCCTTTCCGGTCGGCTTGGTCTGCGGATACACCTCATACAGGATGCGGATCGCCGCCTCGGGATTGGCGATCGCGAAGATCTCCCCCATCGCGAAACCCCGCGCCACGCTCACCGCCTCGGCGCGATGCGTCTTCAACGTCTCGTCGAGCGCCAGGAAGCCGTTGCCGGGAAACCGCGCCATGCCGCCCAGCGGCAGCATGCGGACATTGATGCCGGCGTTCTCCACCAGCGCGTACTGCGTGTCGAACTGCGACAGCGCGTCCATCTGCTTGCTGCGCAGCAGCGCCGCGGTCTGCGCGCCTTCGCCGGCGACGACGATACGCACGTCGCTCGAGGGATTCAGTCCGGCGGCGGAGACCTGCGCGCGCGCCACGATCACGCCCGCGGATTCCATCGAGGTGACACCGATGGTCTTGCCCTTGAGGTCGGTGAAGGTCTGGATCGGACTGTCCGCCGGCACCGCGATGCCGTAGCCGAAACTCTGATACGCCGTGTAGAAGATCCGCGCCTTCACGCCCTGCGGATGGATGATCGCGACCGGCTCGATCGACGGCACGCTGAACAGCAGGTCCTTGGTCGCCACCTGCTTCACGCAGTCGGTGGAGCCTGGCAGCGGCGTCACGATCACCTTGATGCCGCGCTCGCCGAACCAGCCCATCTTCTGCGCGATCGCATAGGGCGAGGCCGCCGCGCTGACGGTGCGCGCGCACCAGCCGACGCGGATCGTGGTCTCGGCATAGGCGGGCGCGGCAAAGCCGAGCGCCAGCACCATCGCCAGCGCTGCCCTACGTCCTGTCATCGTGCGTTCCTTGTTGCTTGCGTTACCGAACGGCCGCGATCGCGGTGCGATCCGCCATCAGATGCCGACCTCCTGCTGGGCCGCGCCGCGGATGCGCGCCGGCGGCCGCGGCTCATCGGCCGCGGTCAGCGCCGCCTCCTGCTTGGTGGCAGGATCCCAGAACAGCACCCGGCGGCGGATCATCGTGATGCCGAAGTTCAGTCCGAGCCCGATCACCGACAGGATCAGCAGGATGGAGAACTGCCCGGCCACGTCCATGGTGAAGTTCATGCTTTGGATCAGCATGCCAAGTCCCGAGGTCGCGCCGACAAATTCTCCCACGATCGCGCCGATCAGCGCGAAGATCATTGCGATCTCCAGCCCGGCGAAGATGTAGGGCAGCGCATTCGGCACGCGCAGCATCCAGAACACCTGCAGCGGTGTCGCCGCCAGCGAGCGCATCAGCGCCACCCGGTCTTCGTCCGCCGAGCGCAGCCCGACGATGGTGTTGATCATCAGCGGAAAGAAGCAGACCAGCGCTGCGTTCACCACCTTGGAGGTGATGCCGAGGCCGAACCAGATGATGATCAGCGGGGCGAGCGCGACCTTCGGCATCGCCTGGAACATCACGATGATCGGATAGATGAAGTAGTCGAAGCGCCGCGACAGCGCGACCGCGGTGCCCAGCAGCAGCCCGCCCACCGAACCGACGATGAAGCCCATGATCGTCTCGGCCAGCGTGACCATGATGTGCTCTTCGTACAGCCCGCTCACCGTGCCGCGATACAGCGCCATGAACACCGACGATGGTGCCGGCAGCAGGAAGGCGGGGATCTCCAGCACGCGGACCAGGGCTTCCCAGATGGCCAGCAATCCGGCGATGAACAGCAGGCGCAGCGCGAAGCTGCCCGGGGTCTTTTTCACTCGATGCCTCCCGTGGCGTTCAGCGCGACGC
Source organism: Acetobacteraceae bacterium (assembly GCA_037201625.1). GTDB lineage: Bacteria > Pseudomonadota > Alphaproteobacteria > Acetobacterales > Acetobacteraceae > JAMXLO01. The sequence continues at coordinate 372,189 of JBBCGR010000001.1, forward strand.
GGATGCGGCGGACATAGGCCCCGAACTCCGGTGTGTTCATCACCTCGAGCCCGCGCGGACGCGGCAGGTCGATCTTCATGTCGTCCATGATGCGGCCGGGGCGCGGCGTCATCACCAGCACGCGGTCGGCGAGGTACACCGCCTCGCCGATCGAGTGGGTGATGAACAGGATGGTCTTGCGCCGCTCCATCCAGATGCGCTGCAACTCGGTGTTCATCGATTCGCGCGTCATCGCATCGAGCGCGCCGAACGGTTCGTCCATCAGCAGCAGGGCCGGATCGTGGATCAGTGCGCGCACCAGGGCGACGCGCTGCTGCATGCCGCCGGAGAGTTGCCAGGGATAGTGATGCTCGAAGCCGGTCAGGCCGACCAGGCGCAGCAGGTCCATCGCGCGGGAGCGCAGCTTTTCGCGGCCCAGGCGCTGCACATCCACCGGTAGCAGCGAATTGCCGAGCACGCTGCGCCACGGGAACAGCACCGGCGACTGGAACACCACGCCGATGTCGCGGCGCGGCCCGAGGATCGGCGAGCCATGCAGCCAGGCCTCGCCGTCGGTCTGCGGCAGCAGGCCCGCCAGGATGCGCAGCAGCGTCGACTTGCCGCAGCCGGACGGGCCGACCACCACGACAAGCTCGCCTTCGTTGATGCGGAAATCGATGTCGTCCAGCGCGACCACGGGCGACGCGGCGTCGCCGAAGCGCTTGGTCAGATGCTTGACGGCGATGAGTTCGCGGCCCATGACGGCCGTGCTGCCATCCACGTTGACGTTCCCTCTTTCAGCAGTTGAGGGTCAAACTAGGTAACAAGCGAAACTACGTCAATGCGGACATGACGAACGGACATGCCAAGGCGACCGTTCGCCTCGGCGATTGATATACCGTAAGGGTGAACCGCCGAAAGGGCGATCTGCCGTTGCGCTAGCCGGTGGCCGCGACCGTCACCACGTGCTCCGCCAATGCGAGCGACGCAGTCAGACCGGGGCTCTCGATGCCGAACAGGTTGATCAGCCCCGGCACGCCATGCGTCTGCGGCCCCTGCACCACGAAATCCTGCGCCGGCGCGCCGCGCGGAACGGTCTTCGGGCGGATGCCGGCATAGCCAGGCTGCAGCCCGCCATCCTTCAGGGCCGGCCAGTATTTCCGCACCGCGGCATAGAAGCTGTCGGCCCGCGCGGGATCGACCGTGTAGTCGATCTCGTCGATCCACTCGACATCGGGCCCGAATCGCGCCTGTCCGCCGAGATCGACCGTGAGGTGCACGCCAAGCCCGCCCGGCACCGGCACGGGATAGATCAGCCGCGAGAACGGCGAGCGCCCCGACAAGGTGAAATAGTTGCCTTTCGCGTAGTAAGCCGTCGGCACGCGGTCGGCCGGCATGCCTGCGAGCCGTCCCGCGAAGCCCGGCGCGTGCAGGCCGGTGGAGTTCACCAGCAGCCGGCAGCGCAATGTCAGCGGATCGGCGCCGCCGACATCGATCTCCATACCGCCCTGCACCGCGCGCCCGCTCATCACCGGACTGAAGAACACCGGCACCGCGCCTGCATTCTCGGCGTCGCCCTGCAGCGCCAGCATATAGGCGTGGCTGTCGATGATGCCGGTCGCCGGCGACAGCAGCGCGCTGGTGCACGACAAATTCGGCTCCAGCGCGACCGCTTCGGCCGCGGTCAGCACGCGCATCCCCTCGACGCCATTCACCTCCGCCCGGCGCTTGATGCCGGCGAGCATCGCGTCCTCCTCGGCATTGGTGGCGACGATCAGCTTGCCGCAATTCGCGTGCGGCACGCCCTTCGCGGCGCAGTACTCATACAGTGCCCGCCGCCCGGCGACGCAGAACCGCGCCATGAAGCTGCCGGCCGGATAGTAGATGCCGGCGTGGATCACCTCGCTGTTGCGCGACGACGTTTCGGTGCCGATCCCTTCCGCGGCGTCCAGAATGATCACCTCGCGGCCGGCGAGGGCCAGCGCGCGCGCCACCGCCAGGCCGACGACACCGGCGCCCACAACGATGCAATCGACTGACTCCACGCTGCCCCTCCGTGTCCGCGGACCGCCCGATTTACGCCTGCCCACCGGCACGCGCTAGGTTGGCCGGATGCTGACAATGCGATCGGGCGAGTCCTCGCTGGTACTGGCGCCGGAGATCGGCGGTTCCATCGCGGGCTGGATGCGCGGCCGCGTGCCCGTGCTGCGCCGGCCGCTGCCCGATGCGATCCTGGCGGCCAACCCGCGCGGACTGGCGTGCTTTCCGCTGGTGCCGTTCTCCAATCGGATCGCCCGGGGACGCTTCCGCTGGGGCGGCGTCGGGCACACGCTGGACCGCAACTTCGGCGACCATCCGCACGCCATCCATGGCGCGGGATGGCAGAGCGCGTGGCAGGTGGACGCAGTCTCGCCAGGCTTCGCGCGGCTCACGCTGCATCATGACCCGCACGGCGAGGCCGTACGCCACTGGCCGTTCGCCTTCGCCGCCGAACAGGTCATGACGCTGACCGGGGATTCGCTGCATGTCGCGATGGCACTGCGCAATCTGCACGCGGCACCGGCACCCGCGGGGCTCGGCCTGCACCCCTATTTTCCCCTCAGACATCGGCCCGGGGATGCGGCCCCGATGCTGCGCTTCGCGGCCCGCACCGTCTGGCACAACGGCGCCGATGCGCTGCCGTCGGATGAGGTGCCGGTGCCGGCCGAATGGGACCATGCCGGCGGCCGCGCGATCGGCACCGCCATGCTCGACAACTGCTTCTGCGGCTGGGACGGCACGGCCGAGATCGCCTGGCCGTCGGGGCTGCGGCTGACGATCGAGGCGACCGGCGCGTTCCGTCATCTGATCGTCTATACACCGCCGGGGCGGGACTTCTTCTGCGTCGAACCGGTGAGCCACATGAACGACGCGATCAACCGGATGGAGCAGGTGCCGGGCCACGGGCTGCGGACGCTGGCACCCGGCGAGACGCTGGAAGGTGCAGTGACATTCTGCTGTGCAACCGCCGGATGAAACCACGGCGGGGTCCAGGAATACTTCCCTTCGCCCCAAATCCGACGCATAGTCCGCCCACAGGGAAGCTTGCGGGAGAATACCCGTGTTGACCGCGGCGACAGGAGCCGTAGCGTGTGGTCGCTGATCAACAGCGCGGCAGAATTGACCGCGCAATACCCGACTCTTGCGATCACCATCGCCTTCGCCGCCGCCATCATCGAGGCGGTCGCGGTGCTCGGCATCCTGATACCCGGCACGCCGATCCTGATGGCGGTCGCCGCCGCCTGCGCGATGGCCGGCATGCCCATGATGCCGATCATGATCGTCTCCATCGTGGGCGCGGTGATCGGCGATTTCGTTTCATACTGGCTGGGACACCGCTTCCGCTTCCGGCTGCGCGGCATGTGGCCGTTCGCCTCGCGGCCCGAACTGATGGTCCATGCTGAAAACTTCTTCCAGCGTTATGGTACCGCCAGCGTGGCGATCTGCCGCTTCATCCCGGTGCTGCGCTCCACCGTGCCGCTGGTCGCCGGCATGGCCGGCATGGCGCGCTCGCGCTTCCTGATCGCGAATGTCAGTTCGGCGTTCGTCTGGGCGCCGGCGCACGTCGTCCCGGCACAGTTCGCCGGCCTGTCGCTCGCGGATCTGCAGGCGGGTGAATGGGAGGGTGCCGCGCTGTGCGGCGCAGCGGTGCTGGTGTTCGCGACGGTCGGATGGTTCGTGCATCGCCGGGTCGCCGCGGCGCGCATCCGCTAGCGCGTGATGACCGGAGGCGGCGCTTCGCCGGAGGTCTGAATCGCGCGGTCAAACAACGGCATCAGCACGCGATGACCGGAGGCGAGGCCTCGCCGGAGCTCTGATACCAGGTGCCCGCGACCGTGCCCCAACCGTCATGACCGGCGCAGGCCGGTTATCCACGTCTTGTCCGCTCGCTGTGGGAAAGACGCGGAAGCCGGCACAGGCCCGGCCATGACGATGGTGGTCGCGATTGGTGGGACCTGATCCGGACCGCGCGATCGGCCATCGGCAGTCCTCACCCCCAGGCGAACTTCAGCACCGACAGTCCCGCGACCACCCACACCGCCCCCGGCACCGCGCTGATACGGCCGGCCGCCACCTTGGCCGCCACATAGACGATGAAGCCCAGGCCTATGCCTTCCGCGATCGATGAGGTGAACGGAATGCCGATTGCCAGCACCATCGCCGGCACATACTCGGTCGCATCCTCCCAATCGATGTCGCGCAGCGCGCGGGCCATGAGGCAGGCGACGAACACCAGCGCCGGCGCGGTGGCGAAGGCCGGCACCGCGGTCGCGAGCGGCGCGAACAGCAGCGTCAGCAGGAACAGCGCGCCCACCACCACGGCGGTCAGCCCGGTGCGCCCGCCCGCCTGGATGCCAGCCGCACTCTCGATGTAGCTCACGGTCGTACTGGTCCCCAGCACCGCTCCCAGCATGGCACCGCCGCTGTCGGCGAGCAGCGCCTCGCGCAGTTTCGGCACCGTCCCGTCCGGCCGCATGAGGCCCGCGCGATGCGTGGTAGCGATCAGCGTGCCGGCGTTGTCCAGCACGTCGATCAGGAAGAAGGTCAGCACGACGGTGGTGACGCCGAGCGACAGCGTACCGGGGATATCAAGCTGCAGGAAGGTCGGCGCGAGCGATGGCGGGGGCGCCACGATGCCGTGGAATGTCGTGAGCCCGAGCGGCAGGCCGAGCGCCGCGGTCAGCAGGATGCCGATCAGGATGCCGCCCGGCACGCCGCGGGACGTCAGGCCGACGATGACGAGAAAGCCGAGACAGGCCAACAAGGTTGCCGGTTTGCCGAGCGGCGCGAGCGCGACGAGCGTCTCGGGGTTGCCGGTGACGACGCCCATCTCGTGCAGGCCGAGCAGCCCCAGGAACAGGCCGATGCCGGCACCGATGCCGAGTTTCAGCGACAATGGTATCGCGGTGACCAGCCACTCGCGGATGTGCAGCAGGCTGACGATCAGGAACAGCACGCCGGACAGGAACACCGCGCCCAGCGCCACCTGCCAGGACAGTCCCATGCCCTTCACCACGGTGAAGCTGAAATAGGCGTTCAGCCCCATGCCGGGTGCCAATGCCAGCGGCAGGTTGGCCAGCAATCCCATCGCCGCGGACCCGATGGCGGCGGCGATGCAGGTGGCGACGAAGGCCGCCCCCCGGTCGATCCCGGCGGCCGCCAGGATCGAGGGGTTCACCACGACGATATACGCCATCGTCAGATAGGTGGTGCAGCCGGCAACGATCTCGGTACGGACCGACGTGCCGTGTGCGCGCAGGGCGAACACGATGGGTCAGCCGCCCACCGCGCCCTGCGTGTTGACATACAGCGCATACAGGCCGTGGCTCGCCGCCATGAACAGGCGATTGCGCCAGCGCCCGCCGAAACAGAGATTGGCGCAGCGTTCCGGCAGCCTGATATGGCCGATCGGTTCGCCCGCCGGATTGAAGATGCGGACGCCGTCCAGGTCGGGCTCGCCCATGCCCCAGCCGCACCACAGATTGCCGTCGATATCGACGCGGAAGCCATCCGGCGTGCCGGGGCCTGCATCGATGAACGTCCGGCTGCTGCCGAGCGTGCTGCCGTTGACGTCGAACACGCGCAGCTTGCGCGACGGCACTCCGCGCGATTCCACGACGTACAGCTTGGATTCGTCGGGCGAGAACGCCAGGCCGTTGGGGCCGGCGACGTCATCGGCCACCACCGTGACGGCGCCGGTCTGGCCGTCGACGCGATACACGTTGGCCGGCAGTTCGGGCGCGGATTTCTCACCCTCGTAATAGCCGAGCAGGCCGAACGGCGGATCGGTGAACCAGATGGAGCCGTCGGATTTCACCACCACGTCGTTGGGCGAGTTCAGTTGCTTGCCCTGGTAGCTGTCGGCCAGCACGGTGATGGCGCCGTCGTATTCGGTGCGGATCACCCGCCGGCCGCGATGCTCGCAGGTCACCAGCCGGCCCTGGCGGTCGCGCGTGTTGCCGTTGGCGTTGTTGGAGGATTTGCGGTACACGCTGACCGAGCCGGTCTCCTCCTCCCATTTCAGGATGCGATCGTTCGGGATGTCGCTCCACAGCACATAGCGGCCGTCACCGAAATATACCGGACCTTCCGACCAGCGGCACCCGGTGAACAGCAGGTCCACCGAGGCGAGCGGCAGGCGATACGCATTGAAGCTCGCATCGATCACCTGCACCGCCGGATCGGGGTAGCGCTGGCTCGGTTCCCACATGGTCGTCCTCCCCTGTCGTTCAGGCGGGGAGAATGTGGGCGGTGCGCCGCTATCGCAAGTCGGCCCGTTGCAGATGCGGCGCGAGCCGGCCGCTGACCGCCAGCAGCAGCATGCGGTAATCGCTGTACAGCGACCAGAACGGATGGCCGAACGTCTCCGGCTGGTTGTGCTCGACCGCGAAATGCGCAGTCCAGGCAAAGGTATATCCGATCAGCGGGGCCGCGATCAGGCCGCGCCAGTTGAGCGTGGCGATCGCGGCGAGCAGCGTGACGAGGGCCAGCACGCTGCCGACGTAGTGCAGCATGCGGGTGTTGGGACGACGATGTGCGCGCAGGTAGCGCAGCCAGAACTGGTCGTAGGTCACATCCGCCCTGCGTCCACGACCCACATCTGCGCGGTGCACATCCGGCTGTCGTCGGAGGCGAGCCACAGCACCATGCGGGTGACGTCGGCCGGCACCAGCTTCTGCTTCAGGCACTGCACCTGCATCAGGTTCTCCTCGCCGGCGCGCGTGAGCCACAGCGTGACCTGGCGCTCGGTCATGATCCAGCCGGGGATCACCGTGTTGACGCGGATGCGGTCCGGCCCCAGGTCGCGCGCCATGCCGCGGGTCAGACCCTCGACCGCTGCCTTCGCCGTGGTGTAGGCGGGCATGCCGCCCTGCAACGAATGCCAGCTTACCGAACCGAAATTGATGATCGAGCCGCCGCCCGCGGCACGCATCATCGGCGCCACCGCCTGGATCGCGAAGAACTGGTGGCGCAGGTTGGTCGCCTGGCGTTCGTCCCAGTATTCGACCGTCACGTCCTCCCATTTGTGGCGCTGGTCGTTGGCTGCATTGTTCACCAGCACGGTGATCGGACCCAGGCTCTGCCCCACATCGGCGATCACCGCGCGCAGGGCCGCGATGTCCTTCAGGTCGCAGTGGCGATAGTACGGCACCTGGTGGCCCGCCGCCTCGATGCGCGCGGACAGCGCCTGCGCCGCGTGATCGGCGATGTCGACGAACGCAACCTTCGCGCCCTGTGCAGCGAACTGCGTGACGTGCTCGGCGCCGATGCCGCTCGCCCCGCCGGTCACGAACACCACGCGGTCGCGCAGGCTGGGATAGATGGCAAACTCTCCGCTCATGCCAGGCGCTCCTCCAATTGCCGCACCACATCGTCGATGATCGCGTCGGGTGCCGGCGCGACCGATACCACGATCGGGCGCTCGTCCGCGCCTGGCTCTTCCAGCGTCGCGAACTGGCTGTCGAGCAGCGCCGGCGGCATGAAGTGCCCCTTGCGCGCGGCGATGCGGTCGCCGATCAGCGACTGCGTGCCTTGCAGATAGACCAGCACCACATCGGGCCGCTCGCCGATCAGGATGTCGCGGTAGGCGCGCTTCAACGCCGAGCATGCGACCACCGCCGATTCGCCACGCGCGCGCATCGCATCGATCTCCGCGGCGATCGCGCGCAGCCACGGCCAGCGGTCGTCATCGGTCAGCGGCGTGCCGGCATGCATCTTCGCCACGTTGGCGGGCGGGTGGAAATCGTCGCCCTCCACCAGGCGCCAGCCCAGTCGCTGCGCGGCGCCACGCGCGACCGTCGTCTTGCCGCTGCCCGACACGCCCATCATCACCGCGATGGTCATGGCGCCGGCGCCAGAGGCTCCACGCGGCCGCCAAAGCCGCAGCGCGTGGCGGACAGCACCTTCTCGGCGAAGATGTGTTCCTGGCGCGAGCGGAAGCGCACGAACAGCGAGGCGGCCACACAGGAACGGCCGGCCCGCATCCACCGGCGCGAGATGTTCGCGCCCATGCGTCCGAGCCCGATCACGCCGATCTGCATTCCGGTTCCTCCGTCGATCCGAGTGGGGATTGCGCCTCTCGGCAACCCTGCCACATCGCGCCGGAGCGGCGAAGGGGCGGCGCATCGAAGGGATACTCTGAACAACGAGTTGCGGACGGACCGGACCGTCCCGTCACGCCGGCCGCCGCGCGTGCCGGGCTCCCGATTTAGGGTTGGCAGCCCGGTCCGGGCTTAGTAGACAAGCTGGCAACTGGTCTAAACACTCACTCTTCGTCGGAGCCGCACGCCATGACTGCAAGTCTGCTCGCCTGGATCGAGACCCGAGGCGGGAATGCCTTCCTCGCGGCCTATAACGGCGCGTGCGCGCACAACCGCGAGCCGGCCACGCGGCTCTGCGGCACCACCGACGAAGCCCGGTCCTGGCTGGAAAGCGAGGCCAAGGCCCTCGGCCTGCCGATCACCTGGGTGGAGCAGCGAAGCGGCGCGTGAATGACGCCTGGTGAGCGGATCGCCACGCGCCCCGCTCGCGTTATCTGACGTCCTCCCATGCATCGTGATGGCATGGCCAGCGCTGCGATCTGCCGCGAGTCAGGATCGCCCCGGTTGCGACTGAACGATTCCGACCTGACCGCACGATGTCTATACGGTGGGATTGCGCCACCTGGTAATACGGCGCGCGTGCGGACGTGCCAGAACCTGCCTCCCTGGCCCCTCTGTGCAGTGGCACCGGTCTACGCTGATGGAGGCGCTGGCAGCAGGTGCACGGATGCGGTGCATCCCAGCGGTTCCGAAGGCTCAGCCAAGAACCCACTCTATCCCGTTGTCGAGGAGCGCGAGGCACCGCTCCGGTGAGTCCACCTGTGCGGATCACGCCCTATCCATTCGAGGGCACGTCCGTGCGGATCGGTCCATGCGACCGGCAGTTCGTCGACGGCCAGCAGAAAACTGTCGGGCGACGAACGGAGAAATGGCGTGCTCACGATGTCCGACACGACCTCGGGCGCTTCGTTGCATAGCCAAACGGCACCCAGATCGCGCACGGTTATCACGAAACCCCAGCCTGTCCCGGTCGAGGGACATATCCCAGCACAGCGGTGTGAAACACGACCAGTGTGGCACCCTCGGGTGACTGCGAGGCAAGGGCCGGGAGATCGGTCCGAAGGTCACCGGCAACGACACGCGGAGGGTCGACCTGCGCAATGCCGACAGCGGCGCGCAGGTTGTCGAGGCGATCCTGTTCACCCCGGCCAGGCCAGCGTTTCGAGCCAGTGGACCTGTTCGGCCTCGTTCACGTCGATCGGATTGAGGTCGAGGCCGGCACGCCAGGCGATCTCAGGAACATCGTCGGGCAACGGCGTGCCGAGGCCGGCAGCACACCGGAACATGGGCGGTTCGATCGCGCCAGCGGATCGCGGAACCAGGCGATGGCTGCCATCATAGACGTAGCCGTACCTGTCAGGGATCAGGCAGAGTCCAGCCGATGCGCCGACCTCGATCAATGCGAGGGGCTGCCGCAGGCCGGCAAGCACAGGCAGCAATGTCGCGCAGCGTCCTGGCTCGTTGGTCTGGGTGCTCCTCGCCAGCATCACCGCCGTGATCTGGATCTTGTGGTCCTGCAGCAGGGAGCGAAAATGCCGCCAGTCCTGCGGGGTGCCGCAGACATGCCGGACCGCCGCGAACAGGAGGTTCGGCTGCTGCTTCGCGACCGGCAAGCCGGCGAGGAACGCAAGCGTCGCCGGGTCGTGGGCAACGCCGCGGGCCAGTTCCTCGTAGAGCGGCGACCGGCCTCTGGCTTCCTTCTCGGCAAAGATGGCGTAGCGTCTGATCAGTCGCTCGAAATCATCGTCTCGCATCATTCCGATCCTGCTGGTGAAGGTGCACGGCTGTGGCACTTCCTGCAATGATGGCGAATTCCGCGATGGACCGCGTCGGGCACGGCCTGGCAGCGCCATGATCATGCAATGAGGCCGCACGCACCATCGCGCGGTGTCATTGCGACATCGGTGTTTAAAGGCAGGCAGCATCCAGGTCGGTTGCATTGCAGCAAGACCCACGGTACTCTGGGCATATTCGCTCGGAGCCCGGTGAAAACCCGGGTGGCTCTTCCAGCCGCCAATCCGCTGGATAACGCATATGACATGACGCAAGGCCGCCACTGCCATCAGCGGACTTGCCCGTGCGTCTACTGCGGACCCCCATTGCATGAACATCATGAACCGGCCTGCCCTCATCCGTGACTGGCTGGGGAACCCTCGACTGGACATCCTGTCCGGCGTGGTCGTTGCACTCGCCCTCATTCCCGAAGCGATCGGCTTTTCGGTTGTCGCCGGCGTCGACCCCAAGGTCGGCCTGTATGCCTCGGTCGTCATCGCCTGCGTCATCGCCTTCACGGGCGGCCGTGCCGCCATGATCTCGGCGGCGACCGCGTCCACCGCCGTCCTGATGACCACCCTGGTGCGTGACCACGGCCTGCAATACCTGTTCGCCGCCACCATCCTGATGGGCATTTTTCAGATCATCGCCGGAATCCTCAAGCTCAGCCGGCTGATGCGGTTCGTCTCGCAATCGGTGCTGACCGGCTTCGTCAATGCGCTGGCGATCCTGATCTTCCTCGCGCAGATCCCGCAACTTGTCGGCGTGCCCAACGTCACCTACGGCCTGATCGCGATCGGCCTCGCGATCATCTACACATTTCCGTACCTCACGAAGGCGGTGCCCTCGCCGCTGGTGGCCATCATCGTGCTGACGATCATCACCGAGGTCTTCGGCATCCAGGTCCGCACCGTGGCCGATCTGGGCCAGTTGCCATCGACACTTCCGAGCTTCGGACTGCCCGACGTTCCGCTCACGTTGGAAACGCTTGCCATCATCGCCCCGGTCGCCTTGACGCTGGGCCGCGGTCGGATTGCTCGAATCGCTGCTGACCGCGCAGATCGTCGACGACATCACCGACACGCCAAGCAGCAAGAGCCGCGAATGCGTCGGCCAAGGTATCGCCAACATGGCCTCGGCCGCCGGCCGCCGTCACGGTGTTGCGCGTCAATCGCAACCGTGTGACACTCCGGTTGAACTGTCGGAATATTTGACAAGCATGGGTTGCCGTTTTTTGACCCTCTGAAACAACCCATTCAAGTTCTTCATTATTCGAGGATGGCATGGTTCATGCAAGATGGAAACCGGTCCACGAGAAGTGAACACGCACGTCGGGGGTGCGCGTCATGGTGCAAACAGACGAACGACTGCTACGCCTTGCCTTACCGTTCTGGCAGTGACGATTGCCGGCCTGGTCCTGGGATTGAGCCTGCTGCCACGCGACGTCGTGGTGCACGTGATCAGCGTGCTCACGGCGTGGCTGATGCTGTCGGTGCCCATCGGCATCGTCATCGGCCATTGCGTCCTGGACGACTGTTCCTAGAGCGCAATCGATCCCGGTGGAATCGCAACACGCGTGAATCACGCGGCAAAATAAAGAACTGGAGCCTGTTCGATACTTCCTTCGGTCGCGAACAGGCTCTGCAGCGTGACCTGGGCTGGAACGGTGCTCGTGAGCCAGCGCGAACGGAAACAGCCATACCCGGTCGGGGCTATAGCTCCTCGACCTGCTCGACGCCGGGAATCACCTTCAGCGCCTGCGCCAGACGCGGCGTGACATTGAAACCGCCGGGCAGCGCGATCTCCACGCTCTGCGTGGAACCAAGACGCGGCACCAGGATCACGCGGCCCTTGCCACGCCCCTCGCGCCCGAGCAGGTCGCGAATATGCGGCACCGACGCCGTCTCCCGCAGCCAGATCCGCATTGCCGTGGCAGCGTTCGCCGCCGCCTGGTCCAGCGCCACCACATCCTGTGCAGTCACGCGCAGCGCCTCACCGTCCTGCCGCAACTCCGCAGTCACCAGCACATTCGAGCCGATCGCCAGCAACTCGCGCGACCGCGCCAGAACCTCGGCGAACAGCGTGACCTCGCAGGAGCCGGACGCGTCGGTGATGCGCACCCACGCCATGCGGTTGCCGGTGCGCGTCACCCGTTCCTTCTGCGCCGCCACCATGCCGGCGACCCGCACGCGCGCGATGCCGGAATGCGCCGCCGATTCCACCTGCGCGCACGCCGTCGTGCCGAGCCGGCGCAACGCCTTGGCGTAGACGTCGAGCGGATGCGCGGTGAGGTGGAAGCCGATCGCCTCCGCCTCGAAGCTCAGCCGCTCCATCGGCGGCCAGTCGGGCACGTTCGGCAGGCGCAATGTTTCCTTCTCGCCGCCTGCCGCGGTGCCGAACAGCGCCGCCTGGCCGCTCTCCTTTTCCTCGGCCGTCGCCTGGGCGCGCCGCAGGATCGCCTCCGCCCCGGCGAACAGCCGGGCACGATTCGCCTCCAGCGGATCGAAGGCACCGGCGCGCACCAGATTCTCAAGCTGCATGCGGTTGAGCTGGCGCGGATCGACGCGCGTCGCAAACTCCGCCAGGTCGCTGAACGGCCGGCCGTCGCGCGCCGCAGTCAGCGACTGCATCGCGGCAAAACCCACCTTCTTCACCGCCGCCAGCGCATAGCGGATCGCCAGCCTGCCATCCTCGATCCGCTCCACCGAAAAAATCGGCGCCGGACAGATTGATATCGGGCGGCAGGATGCGGATGGCGGAGCGCGACGCCTCCTCACGCAGCGCGGCGAGCCGGTCGGTGTTCCCCAGCGCCAGGCTCATGCAGGCGGCGATGAACACCTCGGCGTGGTTCGCCTTCATCCATGCGGTCTGGTAGGCGACCAGCGCATAGGCGGCGGCGTGCGACTTGTTGAAGCCGTAATCGGCGAACTTCGCCATCAGCTCGAACACTTCGGTGGCCTTCGCTTCGGCGATGCCGCGCGCCATCGCGCCCTGCACGAAAGTCTCGCGCTGCGCCTCCATCTCCGAGCGGATCTTCTTGCCCATCGCGCGGCGCAGCAGGTCGGCCGCGCCCAGGCTGTAGCCCCCCATCTTCTGCGCGATCTGCATCACCTGTTCCTGGTAGACGATGATGCCGTAGGTCTCGCTCAGGATGTCGTGCAGTTCGGGATGCGGCGCTTCCCATTTCTCGCCATGCTTGCGCCGGCAGTAGTCGGGAATGTTCGCCATCGGGCCGGGCCGGTACAGCGCACCAAGCGCGATCAGGTCGTCGAACCGGTCGGGGCGCATCTGCCGCAGCGCATCGCGCATGCCCTGACCTTCGAACTGGAACACCCCGCCCGCATCGCCGCGCGCCAGCATCTCGTAGGTCTTCGCATCGTCGAGCGGCAGCCGGTCCAGATCGATCTCGACCCCCAGCCCATGCAGCATGCCGACCGCGCGCTGCAGGATGGTAAGCGTGGTCAGGCCCAGGAAATCGAACTTGACCAGCCCCGCTGCCTCGACATGCTTCATCGAATACTGTGTGACCAGGTATTCGGAGCGCGGATCGCGGTACAGCGGCACCAGTTCGATCAGCGGCCGGTCGCCGATCACCACGCCGGCGGCGTGCGTGCTGGCGTGGCGGTACAGCCCCTCGATCTGCAGCGCGATCTCCAGCAGGCGTCCGACCCCTTCGTCCTCGTCGCGCATGATCTGCAGCCGCGGCTCGCCGCTGATCGCCTGCTGCAGCGTCACCGGATGTGCCGGATTGTTCGGGATCAATTCGGCAACCTTGTTGACCTGGCCGAACGGCAGGCCCAGCACGCGGCCCACGTCGCGCACCGCGGCGCGCGCCTGCAGCTTGCCGAAGGTGATGATCTGCGCCACCCGGTCGCCGCCATACTCACGGCGCACGTAGTCGATCACCGCGTCGCGGCCTTCCTGGCAGAAATCGATGTCGAAATCCGGCATCGACACGCGCTCGGGATTCAGGAAACGCTCGAACAGCAGATCGAAACGCAACGGATCGAGGTCGGTGATGGTCAGCGCCCAGGCGGCCACCGAGCCGGCGCCGGACCCGCGTCCCGGCCCCACCGGAATGCCCTGCGCCTTCGCCCATTGGATGAAGTCGGCGACGATCAGGAAGTAGCCGGCGAACCCCATCTTGACGATGACGGAAAGCTCGTAGTCGAGCCGCTCGCGGTAGCGCACGCGGGTCGTTGCATCGGCAACCATCGCATCGAGGCGGCGATCCAGCCCCTCGATCGCCATGGCGCACACCGTCTCGGCTTCGTTGCTGCCTTCGCGCACCTTGGGCGAGACCGGCAGCAGCGGCTTGCGCGTCTCCATCATCACCGCACAGCGCCGCGCGATCGCGAGCGTGTTGTCGCACGCCTCCGGCAGATCGGCGAACAGCACGCGCATATCGGGCGCCGGCTTGAACCAGTGCTCGGGCGTGACGCGCCTGCGTTCGGGTTCCGACAGCAGCCGGCCTTCGGCGATCGCCAGCAGCGCGTCGTGCGCCTCATGCATCGAGGGCGTGGCAAAGTAGCAGTCGTTGGTGGCCACCAGCGGGATATCCGCGCCATCCGCCAGCGCGATCAGCCCAGGCTCCACCGCGCGCTCGCGATCGAGATGGTGGCGATGCAGTTCCATCGCCACGCGGCCGGGAAATGCCTCGACGAAGCTCGCCAGGAGGCGGTCGGCCTCGGGCTTCTGGCCCTCGCCGAGCAGCCGCGCGAGTGGTCCGCTGGCGCCGCCGGTCAGCAGCAGCAGGCCTTCGGCATGCGCGGCGATCGTCTCGAACGCGAGTTGCGGTTTCAGCCCCGGATCGGTATCGAGGAAACCGCGCGAGGACAGACGCTGGAGGTTCTGCAGCCCCGCGGCGTCCTGCGCGAGCAGCACCACGGGATCGGGCGGCAGGCGCGTGTTGTCCGGCCGCGCGATGGCGATCTGGCAGCCGATGATGGGCTGCACGCCCTTGGCCACGCAGGCCTGGCTGAACTCCAGGGCACCGAACAGATTGCTGGTGTCCGTGATGGCAACTGCCGGCATGCCGGATTCGCGTGCCAGCGCGGGGATCTTGTCCACCTTGATGGCGCCTTCGCTGAGCGAATAGGCGGAATGGACGGAGAGGTGGACGAAATCGGCGTGGGGCATACGGGCAGAATGTAGGCGTGGCCCCGAGTCCGGCCAAGCCATCCCACGAACGGCTTGCCGCGACGAGCCACCGAACGCGCCGCCTACTGTCCGACCAGCCTGCCGTCGCGCAGCGTGACGGTGCGGTCCATGCGCGCGGCGAGGTCGGGATTGTGCGTGGCGATCAGTGCCGCGAGGTTCTCCCGCCGCACCATGGCCAGCAATTCCTCGAACACCACGCCGGCGGTGCCGACATCGAGGTTGCCGGTGGGCTCATCGGCGAGCAGCACCTTCGGCGCATTGGCCAGCGCGCGTGCGATCGCGACGCGCTGCTGCTCGCCGCCCGACAGCTTGCCCGGCAGGTGTCCCGCGCGCGCCTGCAGCCCGAACGAGGCCAGCAGCGCCATCGCCCGCACAGTGGCCGCCTTGCGCGGCGTGCCGGCGATCATCTGCGGCAGCACGACGTTCTCCAGCGCGGTGAACTCGCCCAGCAGATGATGGAACTGGTAGACGAAGCCGATCGTATCGCGCCGTATCGCGGTGCGGCCGGCATCCGGCAGCACGCCGGCATCGCGTCCATCGATGAGAACCGAGCCCCCGTCTGGCTTTTCCAGCAGTCCTGCGAGATGCAGCAGCGTCGACTTGCCGGCGCCCGACGGCGCCACGAGCGCCACGATCTCGCCGGCGTGCAGCGTCAGGTCGGCGCCGCGCAGCACGGACAACTCGCCCGCCTCCGTCCGGTAGGTCCTGCGCACGTCGCGCAGCACGAGCGGATCACTCATGCCGCAGCGCCTCCACCGGGTCCGTCCGTGCGGCACGCCAGCTTGGATACAGCGTCGCCAGCAGCGACAGCACCAGCGCCATCATCACCACCTGCCCCACCTCGTGCCAGTCGAGCCGCGCCGGCAGATGCGTCAGGTAGTACACCTCGGGGTTGAACACCGAGGTGCCGGTGATCGCCTCGACCCACCCCTGGATGGACTGGATGTTCCAGCAGAACAGCACGCCCAGCAGCAGGCCGGCCAGCGTGCCGGTGATGCCCACCGATGCGCCGCACATCAGGAAGATCCGCATCACCGCACCGCGTCCGGCGCCGAGCGTGCGCAGCACCGCGATGTCGCGCGTCTTGTCCTTCACCATCATGATCAGCGAGCTGATCACGTTGAACGCGGCGACCAGGATGATCAGCGTCAGGATCAGGAACATGACGTTCTGTTCCACCTGCACCGCGGCGAAGAAGCTGTTGTTGCTCTGCTGCCAGTCGACGATCTGCACCGGCTCGCCGCGCAGCGCGTCGAAGATCGCGCGGTGCACCGTGTAGACGTACTCGGGATCGGTCACCATCACCTCGAGCTGTGTGACGGCGTCCGGCTTCTGGAAGTAGATCTGCGCTGCATCCAGCGGCAGGAAGACATAGGCGCTGTCGTAATCGTTCACGCCCGCCTGGAAGATCGCCACCACCTTGTACGCGCGCACGCGCGGCACCGTGCCGAACGCGGTCGCGGCCCCCTGTGGCGAGATCAGCGTCAGTTCCGAGCCGATGTTGAGGGCGAAGCGGCGCGCCAGGCCCACGCCCACGGCGATCGCATTGTCGCCCTGGAAATTGTCGAGCGTGCCCGCGACGATATGGCCGCTGACCGAGCGCAGCGCGCGCAGGTCGGCCTGGCGGATGCCGCGGACGAAGCCGCCGGACGCTTGCGCCTGCCCGCCGCTCAGCAGCACCTGGCCGTCGACCACCGGAATCACCGAGACCACGTCAGGGATCTTGCGGACCTTCGCGGCCACATCATCGAACTTCGCGATCTGCCCGCCGACGCCATAGATGCCGAGATGGCCGTTGAAGCCCAGGATGCGCGACAGCAGGTCGACCTTGAAGCCGCCCATCACGCTCATGACGATGATCAGCGTTGCGACGCCGAGGGCGATACCCACCAGCGAGAAGATGGCGATGACCGAGACGAAGCGCTCGCCGCGGCGGGCACGCAGGTAGCGGCCGGCGACCGCGCGTTCAAAAGGTCCGAACATCACTACTCGCTACCAGAACACGACACAGGAACAGGAGGCACGCAGGATCGCCCGGCCCGGCCCAGCCACTGGGTAACCGCGGCTTTGTGGTTAATCTCAGGCGACCCGCGCCAGCGCCTCGTCCGGCGAGACCTCGCTGCGTTCGCCGGTGGCGCGTCGCTTCAGCTCCACCTTGCCGGCAGCCGCGCCGCGCGGGCCGACGATGATCTGCCAGGGATGGCCCATCAGGTCGGCATCGGCGAACTTGGCCCCTGCCCGCTCGTCGCGGTCGTCGTACAGCGCCGCCGCGCCCAGCTTGCCGTACAGCGTCTCGCACAGCGCGTCGCACGCGGCATCGCCGCGCCGCAGATTGAGGATCGCCGCCTTGAACGGCGCGATGGCGTCCGGCCAGATGATGCCCGCATCGTCGTGGCTCGCCTCGATCACCGCGCCGACCAGGCGCGAGACGCCGATGCCGTAGCTGCCCATCTCGGGATGCACCTGCGAGCCGTCGGGCCGCGCCACCGTGGTATTCAAGGCCTTGGTGTACTTGGTGCCGAAATAGAAGATGTGACCAACCTCGATGCCGCGCCCTTCCCGCCGGCGCGACACATCCACCGTCTCCCACTTCGCCGCATTGTGCTTCTCGTCGGTCGCGGCATAGAGCGAGGTCATGCGCCCGAAGAATACCTCCAGATCCTGCGCATTGTACTCGTATGTCGCATTGAGCCAGTCGATCTTCTCGAAGTCGGCGTCATAGTACACCTGGCTCTCGCCGGTCGGCGCCAGGATGATGAATTCGTGGCTGAGGTCGCCGCCGATCGGGCCGCTGTCGGCCTCCATCGGGATCGCCTTCAGTCCCATGCGCTGGAAGGTGCGCATATAGGCCAGCATCATCGTGCGATAGCTGACCACCGCGCCGGCGTAGTCCACATCGAAGGAATACGCGTCCTTCATCAGGAACTCCCGCCCGCGCATCACCCCGAAGCGCGGCCGCACCTCATCGCGGAACTTCCACTGTATATGATAAAGTATCTGCGGCAGCTCGCGGTAGGAGTGCACCGACTGGCGGAACAGGTCGGTGATCACCTCCTCGTTCGTTGGCCCGTACAGCATGTCGCGCTCGTGGCGGTCGCGGATGCGCAGCATCTCCTTGCCGTAGTCGTCGTAGCGGCCGCTCTCGCGCCACAGGTCGGCCGACTGGATGGTCGGCATCAGCACTTCCTGCGCGCCGGCCGCGTTCTGCTCCTCGCGCACGATGCGCTCGATGTTCCGCAGCACGCGATAGCCGAGCGGCAGCCAGGCGTAGATACCGGCCGATGTCTGGCGGACCAGGCCGGCGCGCAGCATCAGCCGGTGGGAGGCGATCTGTGCCTCCGCGGGCGTCTCCTTCATCGTCGGAATGAAGCTGCGGGACAGGCGCATCTGGGCGTGATCCATGTGGCTGTTGGGCCGGCGAACCTAGCGACCGGCCGGCGTCCCGGCTACCCCGGGCAGGTGCCGGAAAATTATTGTGCGCCGCACAACGGAACTGGCGCAACATAATCCCCCAGACAGGCGAAGAACGCGCACAAAATGAGTGACTCCGCAGGCGCAAGCGTCTAACAAGACCGCGACGACATCAAAGATGTCGTGCCAGGTTTGGGGAGGAAACGCCGTCACACGGCAGGTCGGAGGGAACAGGCCTCCTCCCTGTCCGTGTGCATGGCAAGCCGGATCAATCCGGCGGCGCTGCGAACCAGCCGTGCCGGAAGCTGACATAGTCGCTCGTGATCAGCAGCCACGCAGCGACCCACAGCACCGCCGATACCACCGTGGTGATCACCACCTTCCGCAGCAGCCTCGGTCGCTCGGGCGTGCCGCGCCAGCCGGTCTGCGCATCGGCGTCCTCGACGCTGCGCGTGCCGATCGGCAGCACCGCGAACAGCACTGTCCACCAGATCAGCACATAGACGACGACGCCGGTGAACCAGTTCATCGCGTGCGTCAGAAGCTGCCGGTTTCCATCGGCGTCTCGTCGAACAGCCTGCCCACGCGCTGCCGCCACGCCTCCAGCATCGCGGCGCGTTCGGCATCGGTGCAGCGCGAGGCGCTCCAGCCGATCTGCGGGCGCAGCACGTCAAAGCCAACGAAGTACAGCATGCCGCGCTGGATCGGCCGCAGCAGCGTGATGACGTCGCCGTGCGGCCCATCGGTGGTGAATCGCGCTTCGGGTCCGCCGGTGGTGAAGGACAGGATGGCGCGCCGCCCGCGCATCACGCCGGTCTCGTAGACGCGCCCGCCGCCATAGAACCGGCCATTGGCGAACACGCGATCGACCCAGCCCTTGAGGATGGCCGGCAGGCCGAACCACCACAGCGGGAACTGGAAGATCAGCAGTTCGCATGCCGCCAGTTTCTGCATCTCGGCCTCGAGTTCGGGCGCGAAGCCGCCCTGTTCGAGGGCATATGCCTCTTCCTGCTGCGGTTTGAAGTAATCAGGATCCTTTACTGTGACGAAGCTGCTGCGATCGGAGGCAGCATGGAAGCGCATCGCGTAAAGATCCGACAGCACGACCGTGTGGCCGGCATCACGAAGGGTGACGCTGGCGATTTCGGTCATGGCCGCATTGAAGCTTTCGGGCTCCGGATGCGCGTGGACGATCAGGACATTCATGGTCAACCGCTCGGGAGGTGATGCAGCAGACTAGCGCAGCTTCCGTACGCGTTGGCTCACGGAATCCGCGCTAGCTGATTGTCTGAGAGCGTGATTCACCGCTCCGGTGATGCCACCTGCGCGGATCACGCTCTGGCGCAGGTTCCGTTCGCGTTGGCTCACGGAATCCGCGCTCGCTGATTGTCTGAGAGCGTGATTCACCGCTCCGGTGATGCCACCTGCGCGGATGCGCCGGCGCGTTCGTTGCGTCACACCCGCAGCAGATGCACATCCACCAGCGGACGCTTCTGCAGCCGCCGCCCGAGCGCTCGGCGCAGCGCCGCCCGCGCCGCGTCGGCGAGCGCCGCATCGTCGCGGCACAGCGAGGCCGGCAGTTCCTCGACCGCATCGGCGAACTCGCGGCTGACCCGCGTCAGTTCCGGGTCGTCCTCATCGAACAGCCCGGGTGCGGTCACGCGTGGCGCGCCGCGCAGCCGCCCGTTGCTGTCCACCGCAATGCTCGCCAGCACGACGCCGTTGTACAGCATGCGGCGCCGCGCGGTCATCACGCCGCCGCCGAGCGGCGTCAGCCGGTTGCCGTCCAGCACCAGCTTGCCCACCGGCGCGCTGTCGATCACCTGCACGCGTCCCGGCGCCAGGCCCAGGATGTCGCCGTCCTCCAGCAGCATCGGCTTCGCACCGGCCTCCTGCGCCAATGCGGCATGGGCGGAGAGATGCCGCCACTCGCCATGCGTCGGCACCGAGTAGCGCGGCTTTACCAGCCGGTAGAGCCGCCGCAATTCATCGCGCGCCGGGTGGCCGGAGACATGCACCAAGTGGTCGACGTCGGTCATCAGATGCACGCCGCGGCGCACCAGATTGTCCTGCACCGTGCCGATCGCCCGCTCGTTGCCCGGGATCATGCGCGAGGAGAACACCACCGTGTCGCCCTGCCCCAGCGCCACCCGCGGATGCGTGTCCATCGCGATGCGGGCGAGCGCACTGCGCGGCTCACCCTGGCTGCCGGTCACCAGCATCAGCAGGTGGTCGTCCGGCACATCGTCGACGTCATCCTCGGTCAGGAAGGGCGGCAGGTCGCGCAGGTAGCCGTTCTCGCGCGCCGCGGCATCCAGGTTGCGCAGCGAACGGCCGACCAGGGCCACGCTGCGGCCGGCGGCGTGGGCCGCGAGCGCCGCCGATTCGACGCGCGCCACGTTGGAGGCGAAGCAGGTGATGGCGACGCGCCCGGTCAGGCCGCGCAGCAGGGCGGCCAGGCTCTGCCGCACCTCACCCTCGCTGCCGGAATGCCCCTCGACCATCGCATTGGTGGAATCGCAGATCATCGCCAGCACGCCGCGCTCGCCCAGCGCCGCGAACGCAGCCTCATCCGTCACGCTGCCGACCAGCGGTTCGGGGTCCAGCTTCCAGTCGCCGGTGTGCAGCAGCAGGCCGTACGGCGTGTCGATCGCCAGCGCCTGCGCCTCGGGGATCGAGTGCGTCACCGGCAGGAAGCGCAGCTTGAACGGGCCGAGATCGAAGGCCCCGCCCGGCTGCACCACGTGCAGCTTCACCTGGTTGACCAACTGCACTTCGGCCAGCTTGCGCCGCAGCACGGTGGCGGCGAACGGTGTCGCATAGACCGGGCAGCGAAGCTGCGGCCAAAGCCAGGCGACCGCGCCGATATGATCCTCATGCGCGTGGGTGATCACGAGGCCCAGCAGGTCCTCGCGGCGGTCGGCGATGTAGCCGGGATCGGCCATCATCACGTCGACCTCGGGATGCGCGGCGCCTCCGAAGCCGATGCCACAGTCGACGGCAAGCCATCGGCCGTCACAGCGGTACAGGTTGAGGTTCATGCCGATCTCGCCCGTCCCGCCCAGCGGCAGGAAGGCGAGGTCACCGGTCTCTGCGTCCATTATTTCTTTCGTCAGTCCTGTTCGATCAGACGTGTCTTGTCTGGACGCAATGTGGGGACTGGGTTGCGTTCGGCCAACATGCGCAACCCATCCAGTGTCAGATCGGGCTCGATCTGTTCGATAACCATCGTTCCTTCGGCGACCAGCGAGGCGAGGCCGCCGGTGGCGACCACCTTCATCGGGCCACCGTACTCCGCCTTGATGCGGGCGACGAGGCCCTCGACCATGGCGACGTAGCCCCAGTAGACGCCGGACTGCATGGCCGGCACGGTCTGCCGGCCGATCACCGATTGCGGCCGGGCGATGCCGATGCGGGGAAGCTGGGCGGCGGCCTGGTGCAGCGCCTCGAGCGACAGGTTGATGCCGGGGCAGATCACGCCGCCGAGATAGGCGCCGTCCCGATCCACCACGTCGAACGTGGTCGCCGTGCCGAAATCCACGATGATCAGCGGGCCACCGAACCGGCGATGCGCGGCGAGCGTGTTGAGCAGGCGGTCGGCGCCGACCTCCCCCGGATTGACCACGCGGATGGCGAAGCCCCAGTCGAGCGTCGAGCGCGCCACCAGCGGTTCCAGGTTGAACCAGTCGCGGCACAGCCGGCGGAGGTGGTACAGCGCCGCCGGCACGACGGTACCGATGACGGCGGCGGAGATGTCCTCGCGCTTCAGGCCGACATGCTCGATCAGGCCGAGCAGCCAGACGGCGTATTCGTCCGAGGTGCGCTGCGGCTCGGTACGGATACGCCACGTGCCGCGCCAGGTCGCGCCTTCGCGCACGGCGAAGACGACGTTGGTGTTGCCGCAATCTATGACGAGAAGCATGGGCACCCCCGGTGGGAGGGTTTCATCCAAACAGCGCCTTCGCCGCGGCCTGCGCCGCACCGACGAAGGGCGCAGGGAACACGAAGAAGAAGGTGGTGAACAGGCCGCTGACCGCCGCAACAAATGACAGCGAGGCGGGACGCGGATCGAACGCCTCCTCCGGCGCGTCGAAATACATCACCTTGACGATGCGCAGATAGTAGAATGCGCCCACCACCGAGGTGAGCACGCCGACCACGGCGAGCGTCCACATGCCGGTCTGGACCGCGGCCAGGAACACGTAGAGCTTGCCGAAGAAGCCGGACAGCGGCGGGATGCCGGCCATCGAGAACATGAACACCGCCATCGCCAGCGCCAGCCCCGGATCGGTGCGCGCGAGGCCGCTCAGGTCGGTGATCTGCTCCAGCGACCGCCCGCGGCGCTGCATGGCGATGATGCAGGCGAAGGTGCCGGCGCTCATGAACACGTAGGTGACGAGATAGATCAGCACGCCGCGGACGCCTTCCGGCGTGCCGACCGCGAGGCCGATCAGCGCGTAGCCCATATGGCCGATCGAGGAATACGCCATCAGCCGCTTGATGCTGCTCTGGCCGATCGCCGCCAGCGCGCCCAGGATCATCGAGGCGAGCGACACCAGCACGATAAGCTGCTGCCAGGCGAGCAACTGGTGGCCGAACGGCACCACCATGGTGCGCAGCAGCAGGGCGAAGGCGGCGACCTTCGGGGCGGTCGAGAAGAACACCGTCACGGACGTGGGTGCGCCCTCATAGACGTCGGGCGTCCACATGTGGAACGGCACCGCCGAGATCTTGAACGCCAGGCCCACCAGCACGAACACGATTCCGACGATCAGGCCAGGCGAGGCGGTCTCCGGCCGCATCAGCGCGTTCGCCAGCGAGGCGAAATCCATCGTGCCGGAGAAGCCGTAGACCAGCGAGATGCCGTACAGCAGCAGGCCCGAGGCCAGCGCGCCGAGGACGAAATATTTCAGGCCGGCCTCGGAGGAGCGGAGTTCGTCGCGGGCGAAGGCAGCCAGCACGTAGAGCGCCAGCGACTGCAGTTCCAGCCCGAGATACAGCGTCATGAGGTTGGACGCCGAGGCCATCACCATCATGCCGGTGACCGACAGCAGCATCAGCACGGGGAACTCGAACCGCGCGATATGGTGCTTGCGGTTGTAGTCGAGCGACAGGATCAGCGAGAGGGCCGCGCCGGTCAGCACCAGCAGCTTCACGAAGCCGGAGAAGGCATCGGCGACGAACTGGCCGTGGTAGCCGGTGCCAGGCTTGGTCGTCATGACCAGCAGCGCGGCCAGCAGCAGGCCACCGAGCGCGAACATGCTGGAGAGGAAGAACGTATCCTCCCGCCGCAGCACGCCGAAGATCAGGATCGCCATGGCGACGCAGGCGAGCACGATCTCGGGCAGCGCGATGACCCAGTTCATAGCCGGGCCCCTTCCTGCGGCCGGGGTGTTTCGTCGGCGCGCGGCCTGGCGCTGCCCTCCATGTTCTGTCCCTCGGGGCTCTGTCCCTCGGCGCCCTGGTCCGCGGCTTGGATCAGCGGCGCGGACGGGCGGGATTCAGCCGGGCGCGTATCGGTCGCGCGGGATTCGGCCGGTGCGTTCGCCGCGAGCTTGCCGGTCTGCGCCAGCGCGGCCGTGTGGTGCTGCACCATCGCCGACACCGAGGCATCGAAGAAGCCGGTGAAGCTCGACGGGTAGATGCCCATCCACAGCGTGAGCAGGATCAGCGGCACGAAGATCGCGATCTCGCGCGGGTTGAGGTCGAGGATCGTGCGCAGGTCTTCCTTGGTCAGCCGGCCGAACACCACGCGGCGATACAGGTACAGCATGTAGGCGGCACCCAGCACCATGCCGGCGGCGCCGAGCAGCGCCAGCCAGAAATTCACCTGCAGCGCGCCGACGATCACCAGGAACTCACCCACGAAGCCGGCCGTGCCGGGCAGGCCCACGGACGCCATGGTGAAGATCATGAACGTGAACGCGTAGAGCGGCATGCGGTCCGCGAGCCCGCCATAGCGCGCGATCTCGCGCGTGTGGATGCGGTCATAGACCACGCCGACCACGAGGAAGAGCGCGCCCGAGACGATGCCGTGCGACAGCATCTGGAACAGCGCACCCTGGATGCCCTGCACGTTGAAGGTGAAGATGCCGATCGTCACCACGCCCATGTGCGCCACCGACGAATAGGCGATCAGCTTCTTCATGTCCTCCTGCGCCAGGGCGACCAGCGAGGTGTAGATCACCGCCACCACGGACAGCGTGAACACGAAGGGCGCGAAATAGGCCGCGGCCTCCGGCAGCATCGGCACCGAGAAGCGCAGGAACCCGTATGCACCCATCTTCAGCAGCACGCCGGCCAGGATGACCGAGCCGGCGGTCGGCGCCTCCACATGCGCGTCGGGCAGCCAGGTGTGCACCGGCCACATCGGCACCTTCACCGCGAAGGAGGCGAAGAACGCCAGGAACAGCCAGTTCTGCATGCCCGGCGGCATCGCGGTCTTGAGCAGCACGACGAGGTCGGTGGTGCCGGCCTGGAACCACATCGCCAGCAGCGCGAGCAGCATCAGCACGGAGCCGGTCAGCGTGAACAGGAAGAACTTGAACGCCGAGTAGACCCGCCGCGGGCCGCCCCACACCCCGATGATGAGGAACATCGGGATCAGCACGCCCTCGAAGAAGATATAGAACACCACGAAGTCGAGCGCGCAGAACATCCCCACCATCATCGTCTCGAGGATGAGGAAGGTGAGCATGTACTCGCGCACCGAGCGCTGGATCGACTCCCAGCTAGCCAGGATGCAGATCGGCGTGAGGATGGTGGACAGCAGCACGAACAGCACGGAAATGCCGTCCACGCCCATCTTGTAGCCGACCCCGTACTCCGGCAGCCACGGGATCTCCTCGACGAACTGGAAGCCCGACTCGCCCTGGTCGAACTTCACCCAGAGCACGAGCGACAGCACCATCACGATCAGGCTGGTCCACAGCGCGGTCCAGCGCGCGTTCGAGGCGACCGTCGCCTCATCGCCGCGCACCCGCATGATGATCAGCCCGCCGACCAGCGGCAGCCAGGTGATCAGCGACAGGACGGGAAAACCGGCGGCGTTCATGCTGATGCTCCGAGCGTCACGGCCGGCCGCGCGCCAGCCATCCGCGTCAGGCTGCCGTCAGCCGAGGACATGGATGGCCGGGCCGGGCCCGGACATGACGGTGCCGGCGGCGCGCGGTTCATCGCGACACCAGGAAGATGCCGACCAGGAAGACCACCCCGATGAGCATGACGAAGGCATAGACGGCCAGCGAGCCGGTCTGGATCTTCACCGCCTGGCGCGAGCCGTCCACGGTGAGTTCGGCAAGCCCGTTGGGCACGCCGTCGATCAGCGTCGCATCCCCGGTCTGCCACAGCACGCGCGCCAGCCGCATCGTCGGCTGCACGAAGATCGCGTCGTACAGTTCGTCGAAATACCACTTGTTCAGCAGGAACAGGTAGATCCCGCGGAACATCGTGGCGAGCCGCATCGGCAGCAGCGGGTAGAACATGTACATCACGTAGGCCAGCGCGATGCCGAGCAGGCCGACGATGGACGGCGCGGCCTCGACCCAGAGCGGCGCATGGTGCTCCAGGATGTGGTTGTCCGGGCCGTTGAAGATGCTGGCGCCCCAGAACTCGTGCCAGTCATGGCCGATGAACGCCTCGTGCAGCGCGAACCCGGCGACCACGGCGCCGGCGGCGAGCACGAACAGCGGCACCAGCATCACCCAGGGACTTTCGTGCACGTGCTCCATCACGTGGTGGTCGGCGCGCGGCGCGCCGTGGAACGTCATGATCAGCAGCCGCCACGAGTAGAACGCGGTCAGGAAGGCGGCCAGCACGGTGCAGATGAAGCCGTACATGCCGACGCCGGTGCCGGCCAGATAGGCCGATGAGATGATCGCGTCCTTGGAGTAGTAGCCGGCGAACGGGAAGACGCCGGCGAGTGCCAGGTTGCCGATCCACATCACCGTGTAGGTCGCCGGGATCAGCTTCCAGATCCCGCCCATCTTGCGCATGTCCTGCTCGTCGGACATCGCATGGATCACCGAGCCCGCGCTCAGGAACAGCAGCGCCTTGAAGAAGGCGTGGGTGATCAGGTGGAACACCGAGGCCTGGTAGACGCCGACACCGGCGGCCACGAACATGTAGCCAAGCTGCGAGCAGGTCGAATAGGCGATCACCCGCTTGATGTCGTTCTGCGCGCACCCGATGGTGGCCGCGAACAGCGCGGTGGTGGCGCCGACGACGGTCACCATGCCGAGCGCGAAGGGCGCGAATTCGTAGATCGGCGACATGCGCGCGACCAGGAACACGCCGGCGGTGACCATGGTCGCGGCATGGATCAGCGCCGAGACCGGCGTCGGGCCCTCCATCGCGTCCGGCAGCCAGACATGCAGGCCGATCTGTGCCGACTTGCCCATCGCGCCGATGAACAGCAGCACCCCGATCACCTCGAGTGCCGGGAACGTGCCGCCCAGCACCGCGTAGGTATCGGCCAGGTGCTGCGGCACGGCGGCGAAGATGGTGGAGAACTCGATCGAGCCGAACTTCAGGAACACCAGCGCCACGCCGACGGCGAAGGCCAGGTCGCCGATGCGGTTGACGATGAACGCCTTGATCGCGGCGGCGCAGGCCGATGGGCGGTCGTACCAGTAGCCGATCAGCAGGTAGGAGCAGAGGCCCACGCCTTCCCAGCCGAAGAAGAGCTGCAGCAGGTTGTCCGCCGTCACCAGCATCAGCATCGAGAAGGTGAACAGCGACAGGTAGGCGAAGAACCGGTAGCGCGGGTAGGAATCGTGCGCCATGTAGCCGACCGAATAGACGTGGATCAGCATGGCGACGAAGCTGACCATGCCGACCATCACGGCCGACAGCGTGTCGTAGCGCAGCGCCCAGGAGACCTGGAAATGGCCGGCCTCGATCCAGGTGGCGATCTGGATCGCGCCGGGATCGGCATCGCCGGCAACAAGCTGGAAGCACGCCAGCGGCCCGAACACCGCCGCGACCAGCATGCACGGCACCGACGCCGCCATGGCGGCGCGATCGCCGATGACGCGTCCGAGCAGCCCGGCCACCAGCGCGCCGAACAGCGGCGCGAAGACCGCGACGGCGTAGATCATGGCGCGCTCATGCCGTCACGGCGGGGCCTGGCCCTGCCAGCCACGTCGCTGCCGCTTACGCCGGGAAGACACGTGGCTGGCCGGGCCGGACCCGGCCCGGACGATTGGCGCGGAGCACAGGTCACTGCTTCAACCCTTCATCAGGTTCACGTCCTCGACCTGGATCGAGCCGCGGTTGCGGAAATAGATCACCACGATCGCCAGGCCGATCGCCGCTTCGGCCGCGGCGACGGTGAGCACGAACATCGCGAACACCTGCCCCACCAGGTCGCCCAGCGCGGCGGAGAACGCCACCAGGTTGAGGTTCACCGCGAGCAGGATCAGCTCGACCGACATCAGGATGATGATGACGTTCTTGCGGTTCAGGAAGATGCCGAAGATGCCCAGCACCAGCAGGATGGCCGAGACCACCAGGTAATGGCCGAGCCCGACCTCAATGCCCATGATGCTGGCCTCCGGCGTGGACTTCCTCGACCGCGGGCGGTGGCGGGAGCTTCGGCGTATAGATGCCCGTCTCCTTCATCCCGGCGCCGAGCGCGACGTCGACCATCTCCAGCGTATCGGCGACCGTACGCTCGGTCTGCCGGCGGATGCTCTGGTGGCGCGAGGTCTTGCGGTCGCGCAGCGTGAGCACGATGGCGCCGATCATCGCGACCAGTAGCAGCAGCCCCGCCGCCTGGAACAGGAACACATAGTCCGTGTACAGCAGCC
Organism: Acetobacteraceae bacterium; assembly: GCA_037201625.1. Taxonomy (GTDB): domain Bacteria; phylum Pseudomonadota; class Alphaproteobacteria; order Acetobacterales; family Acetobacteraceae; genus JAMXLO01. The sequence continues at coordinate 400,462 of JBBCGR010000001.1, forward strand.
GCCCGAGCGCCGCGGTGTTGCTGACGCCGGCCGGCATCGGCGCGAAACGCAGCCCGGCCGCGGCCGGTGCGAACTTCCAGCCGCCCAGCACCAGCACCAGTTCGAGGAACAGCACCGCGCCCACCGTGGCGCCCACCGGCAGGTAGCGCTGGAAGCCGCCGCGCAGCTCGGCGAAATCCACGTCCAGCATCATCACCACGAACAGGAACAGCACCGCGACGGCGCCGACATAGACGATGACCAGGATCATCGCGAGGAACTCGGCGCCCGCGATCAGGAACAGAGCCGCGGCGTTGAAGAACGCCAGGATCAGGAACAGCACCGAGTGCACGGGATTGCGCGAGCTGACCACCATCGCGGCGGAGACCAGCAGGATCGCCGAGAAGACGTAGAAGGCGATGGTGGCAATCATCGGTAGGGCGCATCCAGTTCCAGCCGCCGCGCGAGTTCCGGCTCCCAGCGGTCGCCGTTCGCGAGCAGCTTGTCCTTGTTGTAGAGCAGCTCCTCGCGCGTCTCGGTGGCGAACTCGAAGTTCGGGCCTTCCACGATGGCGTCCACCGGGCAGGCCTCCTCGCACAGGCCGCAATAGATGCACTTGGTCATGTCGATGTCGTAGCGCGTCGTGCGGCGGGAGCCATCCTCGCGCGGTTCGGCCTCGATGGTGATCGCCTGCGCCGGGCAGATCGCCTCGCACAGCTTGCAGGCGATGCAGCGTTCCTCGCCGTTCGGGTAGCGGCGCAGCGCGTGCTCACCCTTAAAGCGCGGCGATATCGGGCCCTTCTCGTACGGGTAGTTGATGGTGACCTTGGGCTTGAAGAAATAGCGCAGCGTAAGGCCGAGCCCGGCGACGAGTTCGCCCAGCAGCATGCTGCGCGCGGTGCGGTCGAGGAACGGCATCAGCGAGGCTCCTTCGTCCCCTCGTCATGGCAGGCCATGTGCCGGTCCTCCACGTCCTTGCCGCATGCCGGGCAGAACGACGTGGAGGACCGGTCCAGGCCCGGCCGTGACATCTGGGCGGACGGTGCAGAAATATTACGCATTGGGCAGCCAGCCGAAGGCCATCAGCACGCCGGCGGTCAGCACCAGCCAGATCAGCGACAGCGGCAGGAACACCTTCCAGCCGAGACGCATCAACTGGTCGTAGCGGTAGCGCGGGAAGGTGGCGCGCACCCAGAGGAACACGAACAGGCAGACGCAGACCTTCAGGATGAACCAGATGGGTCCGGGGATCCAGGTGAACGGCTCGATGCCGAACGGCGCCAGCCAGCCACCCAGGAACAGGATGGTGGTCATCGCGCTCATCAGGATCATGTTCGCGTATTCGCCGAGGAAGAAGAGGGCGAAGGCCATGGCGCTGTATTCGACGAAGAAGCCGGCGACGATCTCGCTCTCGCCCTCGGGCAGGTCGAAGGGCGAGCGGTTGGTCTCCGCCAGCGCCGAGATGAAGAACACGATGAACATCGGGAACAGCGGCAGCGCGAACCAGACATGGCGCTGCGCCAGCACGATGTCGGTCAGGTTCAGCGAGCCGACGCAGAGCAGCACCGAGACCATCACGAAGCCCATGGAGACTTCGTAGCTCACCATCTGCGCCGCCGAGCGCAGCGCGCCCAGGAAGGCGTATTTCGAGTTGGACGCCCAGCCGGCGATGATGATGCCGTAGACGCCGAGCGAACTGATCGCGAACAGGTACAGGATGCCGACGTTGATGTCGGCGATCGCCCAGCCGGCGTTCACCGGGATCACCGCCCAGGCGATCATCGCCAGGGCGAAGGTCAGCATCGGCGCCATCAGGAACAGCAGTCGGTTCGACCCGGCCGGGATGATCGTCTCCTTCATGATCATCTTCAGCGCATCGGCGAACGGCTGCAGCAGGCCGAACGGCCCCACCACGTTGGGGCCGCGGCGAAGCTGCATCGCCGCCAGGACCTTGCGTTCGGCATAGGTCAGGTAGGCGACGCCGATCAGCAGCGGCACCAGCAGCGCCAGCGCCTCGATGAAGGTCAGGATGACGCGGCCGAGATTGGTATCGAAGAAGAACGAGGCCATCGCGCTATTCCGCCGCCGCGACCAGGGGCGTCGCGGTGCACGCCGCCATGGTGGGACTGGCGCGGCTGATCGGGTCGGTCTGGTAGTAGTTGGCGATCATCGGCACCAGGGGCGCGTCGGACAGCGCCGCCGGATCGCCCGCCGGCCCGCTCTGGTCGGTGCAGCCGAAGCGCGGCAGGAAGCCCACGCGGCCGAACACCGGGTTCACCTGCTCCAGCCGCGCGCGCAGCGCATCCAGCGTGTCGTAGGGCAGCCGGTGGCCGACCACGTCGCTGAAGGCGCGCAGGATCTTCCAATCCTCGCGCGCGTCGCCCGGCGGATAGACGGCCAGCAGCCCCTGCTGCACGCGGCCCTCGGTGTTGACGTAGGTGCCCGGCTTCTCGGTATAGGCCGCACCCGGCAGGATCACATCGGCCCGTGCCGCGCCGGCATCGCCATGGTGGCCCTGGTAGACCACGAACGTATCGCTGCCGATGCGCGAGGTGTCGAACTCATCGGCGCCCAGCAGCCAAAGCAGGTCGACGCCGCCGTCGAGCATCTGCGCCAGCGGCTTGCCGTCGGGACCCGGCACGAAGCCGAGATCGAGGCCGCCCACGCGTGCCGCGGCGGTGTGCAGCACGTTGAAGCCGTGCCAGTCCGGCGCCAGCGCGCCAACCTGCGCCGCGAGCCGCCAGGCGGCTGCCAGCACCGCCGCGCCATCGGGCCGCGCCAGGGCCGCCTGCCCCACCACGATCATCGGCTTCTTGGCGTTGTGCAGCAGCGCGGCGAAATCGTCGGGCAATGCGTTCAGCACGCTGGGCGCCGTGCCCAGATGGCGCACGCGGTAGGTCAGGTCGGTCTCGCTGCCGATCAGCCCGATCGGGATATTGGCCGCGACCCAGGTCTTGCGGATGCGCGCGTTCAGCACCGGCGCCTCGCGCCGCGGGTTGGTGCCGATCAGCAGGATCGCGTCCGCCTCCTCGATGCCGGCGATCGAGGTGTTGAAGCAGTAGAAATCGCGCCGCGCGGCATTGAGGTGCGCGCCGTCCTGCCGGCAGTCCAGGTTGGCCGAGCCGAGCGCGGCCATCAGGTCCTTCAGCGCCAGCATGCTCTCGGCGTCGCACAGGTCGCCGGCGACGGCACCGATGCGGTCGCCGGCCAGGCCGTTCAGTTTCGCGGCGATGGCGGCGAACGCCTCGCCCCAGCCCGCCTCCACCAGCTTGCCGTTGCGGCGCATCCAGGGCCGGTCCAACCGCCGGCGGCGCAGCCCGTCGAGCGCAAAGCGCGACTTGTCGCCCAGCCACTCCTCGTTCACGTCCTCATTCAGCCGCGGCAGGATGCGCAGCACTTCCGGGCCGCGCGCGTCGATGCGGATATTGGTGCCGACCGCGTCCAGCGCGTCGATGCTGTCGATCTTCGACAATTCCCACGGCCGCGCGACGAAGGCATAGGGCTTCGAGGTCAGCGCGCCGACCGGGCACAGGTCGATGATGTTGCCGGACAGTTCCGAGGACAGCGCCTTCTCGACATAGGTGCCGACCTCCATGTGCTCGCCGCGCGCGGTGGCGCCGAGATCGGGCACGCCGGCCACCTCGGTGATGAAGCGGATGCAGCGCGTGCAGTGGATGCAGCGCGTCATCACCGTCTTCACCAGGGGGCCAAGATTCTTGTCCTTCACCGCGCGCTTGTTCTCGGCGTAGCGCGAGTGGTCCATGCCGTAGCCCATGGCCTGGTCCTGCAGGTCGCATTCGCCACCCTGGTCGCAGATCGGGCAATCGAGCGGATGGTTGATCAGCAGGAATTCCATCACCCCGCGGCGCCCGTTGCGCACCATCGGGCTGTCGGTGTGCACCACCATCCCATCGGCCACAGGATAGGTGCAGGACGAGATCGGCTTCGGCGGCGCCTTCTCGATCTCCACCAGGCACATGCGGCAATTGCCGGCGATCGACAGGCGCTCGTGGTAGCAGAAGCGCGGGATTTCCTTGCCGGCGGCCTCGCAGGCCTGCAGCACGGAAGAGCCGGCGGGCACTTCGACCTCGATGCCGTCAACGGTGACTTTGGGCATCAGACGTATTCCCTTGGCATCGCCGTCTTCCTCTCGTCATGACCGGGCCTGGCCCGGTCATCCACGCCTTCGCTACGTGCGGCAGACGGCGACGTGGATGGCCGGGCCAGGCCCGGCCATGACGATGGGGCGCGCGCACGCATTCTCATTCCGCCGCCAGCCGCATCGGGCCGCCGCGCGCCTTGTAGGCGGCGATCCGCTCTTCCATCACCGGGCGGAAATGCCGGATCAGTCCCTGGATCGGCCAGGCCGCCGCATCGCCGAGGGCACAGATCGTGTGACCCTCGATCTGCCGGGTGACCTGCTCGAGCGTGTCGATCTCGGGGATCTCCGCCCTGCCCTCCACCATCCGCGTCATCACCCGCCACATCCAGCCGGTGCCTTCGCGGCATGGCGTGCACTGGCCGCAGCTCTCATGCATGTAGAATTTCGACAGCCGCGCGATCGCCTTGATGATGTCGGTGGACTTGTCCATCACGATCACCGCCGCTGTGCCGAGACCGCTGCGCACCTCCCGCAGCGAATCGAAATCCATCAGCACGGTGTCGCAGATGCTCTTGGGCAGCACCGGCACCGAGGCGCCGCCCGGGATCACGCCCAGCAGGTTGTCCCACCCGCCGCGCACGCCGCCGGCATATTTGTCGATCAGTTCGCGCAGCGGGATGCCGAGTTCCTCCTCGACATTGCACGGCCTGTTCACGTGGCCGGAGATGCAGAACACCTTCGGGCCGGAATTCTTCGGCCGCCCCAGCGAATTGAACCACGCCGCGCCGCGCCGCATGATCGTCGGCGCGACCGCGATGCTCTCGACGTTGTTCACCGTGGACGGGCAGCCATACAGCCCGACGCCGGCCGGGAACGGCGGCTTCAGCCGAGGCATGCCCTTCTTGCCCTCGAGGCTCTCGAGCAGCGCGGTCTCCTCGCCGCAGATATAGGCACCCGCGCCGCGATGCAGGAACACGTCGAAATCATAGCCCGAGCCGCACGCATTCCGACCGACCAGCCCCGCCGCATAGGCCTCGTCGATCGCCGCCTGCAACGCCTTCGCCTCGTTGGCGAACTCGCCGCGGATGTAGATATAGGCCGCGCATGCGCCCATCGCGAAGCCGGCGACCAGGCAGCCCTCCACCAGCTTGTGCGGATCGTGGCGGATGATGTCGCGGTCCTTGCACGTGCCGGGCTCGCTCTCATCGGCGTTCACCACGAGGTAGCACGGCCGGTCGCTCTGCTTCGGCATGAACGACCATTTCAGGCCGGTCGGGAACCCCGCGCCGCCGCGGCCGCGCAGGCCCGAGGCCTTCACCTCCTCGATGATCGCCTCGCGGCCCTTCTCCAGGATCGCCTTCGTGCCGTCCCAGTCGCCGCGTGCCCGCGCGCCGGCCAGCATCGGATCGTGGACGCCGTAGAGGTTGGTGAAGATGCGGTCCTTGTCCTGCAGCATCGGCTCAGCTCTCCGCCGGGAAGTGCAGCGTGGTCAGCGTGGTCGGCCCGCCCTCGGGCGCGGAGGTCTGCCGGCCCGTCATCGACCCGGGCTTCGGCGGCTGGCCCCGGCGCAGCGCGTCCAGCAACTGCTTCGTGCTCTCCGCATCGAGGTCCTCGTAGAAGTCGTCGCCCACCTGGATGATCGGCGCATTGACGCAGCCGCCGACGCACTCGACCTCGGTCATGGTGAACACGCCGTCCGCACTCGTCTCGCCCCAGCCCTGGATGCCGGTCGCCGCCCGGCACGCCGCCACCACCTCGTCCGAGCCACGCAGCCAGCACGGCGTCGTGGTGCAGACCTGCAGATGCCAGGTTCCGATCGGCTTCAGGTTGAACATGAAATAGAACGTCGCGACCTCATAGACGCGGATCGGCGCCATATCCAGCCGCCGCGCCACTTCGTCCATGCCCGCCGTCGGCACCCAGGCGCTGCCGGTCTGCCGCTTCATCTGCGCCTGCACCAGGTACAGCAGCGGAATGACGGCGCTGGCCTGCTTGCCCGCCGGATAGCGCGCCAGGATCGGCGGGATCGCAGCCTCGCTCTCCGCATCGAACGCGAAGGCCGCCGGCTGCACGAAGTCCTGGGTGGTGCTCTCGGCCATGTCTACCTGTCGATCTCGCCGAACACGATGTCGAGCGATCCGATGATCGCCACGGCATCGGCCAGCATGTGCCGCTTCGCCATCACCTCGGTCGCCTGCAGCAGCGCGAATCCGGTCGCGCGGATCTTGCAGCGGTACGGCCGGTTGGTTCCATCCGCAACGAGGTACACGGCGAACTCGCCCTTGGGACTCTCCACCGCGGTATAGGTCGCGCCGGCCGGCACGTGATAGCCCTCGGTGTAGAGCTTGAAGTGGTGGATCAGCGCCTCCATCGAGCGCTTCATCTCCGCGCGGCGCGGCGGCGAGAACTTGCGGTCCTGCACCTTGATCGGCCCGGGCCGCATCTTCGCCAGGCACTGGCGGATGATCTTCACGCTCTCGCGCATCTCCGCCAGCCGCACCAGGTAGCGGTCATAGCAGTCGCCGTTGCGCCCGACCGGGATCTTGAAGTCCACCTCTGCATATTTGTCATAGGGCTGCGAGCGCCGCAGGTCCCACGGCACACCGCTGGCACGCAGGCAGGGGCCGGTGAAGCCCCAGGCCAGCGCCGCCGGGGCATCCATCACGCCGATATCGACCGTGCGCTGCTTCCAGATGCGGTTGCCGGTCAGCAGCGCCTCCAGGTCGTCGATGAATTTCGGGAACGTCTCGGCCCATTCGCCGATGCGCTCCTCGAGCCCCGCCGGCAGGTCCTTCGACACGCCGCCCGGGCGGAAATAATTCGCATGCAGCCGCGCGCCGGACGCAGCCTCATGGAACTCCATCAGCTTCTCGCGTTCCTCGAACCCCCACAGGCTGGGCGTGATCGCGCCGACATCGAGCGCATAGGTCGTCACGTTCAGCAGATGGTTCAGCACGCGGGTGATCTCGGCGAACAGCACGCGGATCCACTGCGCGCGCTCCGGCGCCACGATGCCCAACAGCTTCTCGGTGGCGAGCGCGAAGGCGTGCTCCTCGCACATCGGCGAGACGTAATCGAGGCGATCGAAATACGGCACCGCCTGCATATACGTCTTGTATTCGATCAGCTTCTCGGTGCCGCGATGCAGCAGGCCGATATGCGGATCGGCGCGCTCCACCACCTCACCGTCCATCTCCAGGATCAGCCGCAGCACGCCATGCGCCGCCGGGTGCTGCGGGCCGAAATTGATCGCGTGGCTGTCGATCTCGATGACCTTGGTCCCGGCGGGGCGGTCGGCCGGAGGGGCTTCGCTGTCGCTCATGCTTCGTCGCTCAGCATTTCGTCGCCCGGCAGTTGGTCGCCCAGCAATTGATCACCCAGCAATTGATCAAGCGTGACACCACAGGTCTGCGGCACGGGCAGAGGCGGTTGTCCGTCGATCGTCGCGGGCTTGGCGCGCAAGGCCCGGCGATAAACCTTTGCCATGTCGATCCGCTGCCGCATGGAGGGCACGAAGCGGCTGCCCGCATCGTCACTGAACCGCCGCGCTTCCGCGAGCCAGCCCGGCACCTCGTGCGACGATGGCCACGCAGCCGCCTTCAGCCTGTGCGCCAGCGCCTGGACCAGGAACGATTCGACAGCGTGCAGTTGCTCGCGGCCCACGCTCTCGATCTCCTGGGCGATGTTCGGCCAGTCCAGTTCCCTGTCATTGACCAACTCGCCCACGGCACGGCGGCGCAGCAACGCGCCCTGGCGCTCGCTCCACAGCAGGATATCGTCCTCGTAGAGGTCGCTCATCGCCTCACGCCTTCGTCTCGGCTGCCAGCGCCGCCGCCGCTTCCGCCGCACGCGCCGCATGCACCTTCTCGTCGCCAGGCAGCGTCGTCAGCGCCTCCCACGGTGAGAGGAAATCGAAGCTGCGGAAATCCTGCGTCAGCCGCACCGGCTCATACACCACCGCCTTGCGGTCTTCGTCGTAGCGAACCTCGACATAGCCGGTCAGCGGGAAGTCCTTGCGCAGCGGATGCCCCTCGAACCCGTAATCGGTCAGGATGCGCCGCAGGTCGGGCTGGCCCGAGAACACGATGCCGAACAGGTCCCAGGCCTCGCGCTCCCACCAGGTGGCGACCGGCCACACCGTGTGCACCGACGGCACCGGGATCGTTTCATCCGTCGTGACGATCACCCGCAGGCGATGGTTCAGCGACACCGACAGCAGGTTGTACACCACGTCGAACCGCTCGGTGCGCTGCGGCCAGTCGACGCCGCAGATGTCCATCACCTGCTCGAACGCGAAACGCGGATCGTCGCGCAGCGTGGTTACCAGCGACAGCAGCGACTCGCGGTCCGCATCGGCAACCACCTCGCCCTTGTCGACCCGCACGGCATGCACGCCGGCCAGCGTGGCAACCGCGCCGGCGAGACCGGCCAGAGCGGGATCCGCCCCGGCGAGATCGGCCCCAGCGGGAGCAGTCCCGGCAGGATCAGCCCCAACGGGATCAGCCACGGAGGATGGTTCCCGTGCGGCGGATCTTCTTCTGCAACTGCATGATCCCGTAAACCAGCGCCTCCGCCGTCGGCGGGCAGCCCGGCACATAGACATCGACCGGCACGACGCGATCGCAGCCGCGCACCACCGAATACGAATAATGATAGTAGCCGCCGCCGTTGGCGCAGCTTCCCATGCTGATCACCCAGCGCGGCTCCGGCATCTGGTCGTAGACCTTGCGCAGCGCGGGCGCCATCTTGTTGGTCAGCGTGCCGGCGACGATCATCACGTCGGACTGCCGCGGCGAGGCGCGCGGGATGGTGCCGAAACGGTCGAGGTCGTAGCGCGGCATGTAGGCGTGGATCATTTCCACCGCGCAGCATGCCAGCCCGAACGTCATCGGCCACAGCGAACCGGTGCGCGCCCAGTTCACCACCTTGTCGATATTGGCGACGATGAAGCCCTTGTCGGCAATCTCGCCGGTGATGCCCTTGACCACGGCATCCTGCTCGGGTCCCGGCGGCAGCGCAGCGCGATTCCAGGCAATGGTTTGGCTCATATGGCTACTCCCAGCCGGCGGCGCGCCTGATCAGGGCGGCGCGGCTCATTCCCAATCCAGTGCACCTTTGCACCACTCGTAGACGAAGCCGATGGTCAGCACGCCGAGGAAACCGATCATCGACAGGAAGCCGAACCAGCCGATGTCCTTCAGCGAGACTGCCCAGGGAAACAGGAACGCGACCTCCAGGTCGAAGATGATGAACAGGATCGCCACCAGGTAGAAGCGCACGTCGAAACGACGCCGCGCATCGTCGAACGGTTCGAACCCGCATTCGTACGCGGAAACCTTTTCGGGATACGGCTTTTGCCGCGCCGCCAGCAGCGATCCCCCCACCATGGCCAGCGCAATTCCTCCGGCGATCACCATGAACACCAGAATCGGCAGGTATTCGTAGAGCACTGGCTGCATGTCAGGTCCGATCGAACAGGCGGGCGCCGCGCATCACGAGGCGGGCCCTGGCCTTCAAGGCCGTGCCATATCGCCCACCCCGATGCAAGACGCGGCGGACATTAGCCCCAACCGCACAACGCCGCCATAGGCTGCGGCACTTCCTGGCGCGAGTGACGGGGCTCGAACCCGCGACCTTCGGCGTGACAGGCCGACGCTCTAACCAACTGAGCTACACCCGCGCAGGAGGCGGCCGTTTAGGCTGCCCGGGAGATGCCGTCAAGGCATCGGCTGGGGCTTTGCGAATGCGGGGATGCAGGCGCTTTGGTCAAGCCGCGCCGCACCCGGCACGCGCCTTCGCGGCGGCCGGCGCAAGCACGCAGCCGCCGCGCGTCGACCGGCGCGACGACGGGTTCACGGCCTGTGAGGCCAGGCCGGCAAACGATGGCTGCTGACGTGTGGACAGTGGTGTGGTGCGCGGCGAGTGGTGGGCGGTGACGGATTCGAACCGCCGGCCCTCTCGGTGTAAACGAGACGCTCTACCGCTGAGCTAACCGCCCGCCGGTTACTGCACCGCGTCCTTGAGGCCCTTGCCGGCCTTGAAGCGCACGGTGGTGGAGGCCGGGATCGGCATCTCCTCCCCGGTGCGAGGATTGCGGCCGGTGCCCGCCTTGCGCTCCGCCGTCTGGAAGGTGCCGAAGCCAACCAGCCGCACCTCTTCCTTGTTCTTCAGCGCACCCTCGATCGCGCCGAACACCGCATCGACCACTTCCGTCGCCTTGGTACGGGGCAGGTCGGTCTGGTCGGCGACAGCCGCGATGAGATCCATCTTGTTCACTGGCTCATTCCCTCTCGATCCGGTGATGCAGCAGGGCGGGGCGCGCCGACAGGGGTCGGCGGGGGCGGGAGACTTATCGGGGGGTTTCCGCCGCGTCAATGCGAACGGGCGGCCGGTTTGCACCGACCGCCCGCCGTTCGACACTCAGTGCGGTAAAGAGGCCGTGGGCTGCTGTGCAGGAGGCGGCGTGACCGGCTCCGGCGGCTCTTCCCACTCGATCGGCACCGGCCGGCGCGCCAGCGCCTGCGCGATCACCTCGTCGACATCGGCCACCGGAAGCAGCTTCAGGTGCTTCTTCACGTTGTCCGGAATCTCGGCCAGGTCCTTCTCGTTCTCTTTCGGGATGAAGACCGTGGTGATCCCGGCCCGCAGCGCCGCCAGCAGTTTCTCCTTCAGTCCGCCGATCGGCAGCACCCTGCCGCGCAGCGTGATCTCACCGGTCATCGCCACGTCACGCCGCACCGGGATGCCGGTCAGCACCGACACGATCGAGGTCGCCATCGCGACGCCGGCCGATGGACCGTCCTTCGGTGTCGCACCTTCAGGCACATGCACGTGGATGTCGCGCTTCTCGAACAGGGTCGGCTTGATGCCGAACTTCGTCGACCGCGACCGCACGTAGCTCAGCGCGGCCGAGACGCTCTCCTGCATCACGTCGCCCAGCTTGCCGGTCTGCTTCACGTTGCCCTTGCCCGGCAGCATGACGCTCTCGATCGTCAGGATCTCGCCGCCCACCTCGGTCCAGGCCAGCCCGGTCACCACGCCGACCATGTCCTCGGCCTCGGTCTCGCCGAAGCGGAACTTCTGCACGCCCGAGTATTTGTCGAGGTTCTTCCGCGTGATCGTGACCTTCTTGGTCTTCTTGGTGACGATCTCCTTGACCGACTTGCGGGCCAGGTTGGCGATCTCGCGCTCCAGGTTCCGCACCCCGGCTTCCCGCGTGTAGTAGCGGATCAGGTCGCGCAGCGCATCGTCCGAGATGTGCCACTCATCCGCCTTCAGCCCGTGCGCGTCCGACTGCTTGCTGACCAGGTGGCGCTTGGCGATCTCCACCTTCTCATCCTCGGTGTAGCCGGGGATGCGGATGATCTCCATGCGGTCCATCAGCGGCTGCGGCATGCGCAGGCTGTTGGCCGTGGTGACGAACATCACGTCCGACAGGTCGTAGTCGACCTCCAGGTAATGGTCGGCGAAGGTCGAGTTCTGCTCCGGGTCCAGCACCTCGAGCAGCGCGGACGAGGGATCGCCCCGCCAGTCGGCACCGAGTTTGTCGACCTCATCCAGCAGGAACAGCGGGTTGGAGGTCTTCGCCTTCTTCATGCCCTGGATCACCTTGCCGGGCATCGAGCCGATATATGTCCGCCGATGACCGCGCACCTCCGCCTCGTCGCGCACGCCGCCCAGCGACATCCGCACGAAGTTCCGGCCCGTCGCCTTGGCGATCGACTTGCCGAGCGAGGTCTTGCCGACGCCGGGAGGCCCGACCAGGCACAGGATCGGCCCGCGCACCTTGGGCGAGCGCGCCTGCACCGCCAGGTACTCGATGATCCGCTCCTTGACCTTCTCCAGACCGTAGTGGTCGGCCTCCAGCACCGCCTCCGCCGCGACCACGTCGTTGCGGATCTTGCTGCGCCGCTTCCACGGGATCGACAGCATCCAGTCCAGGTAGTTGCGCACGACGGTCGCTTCCGCGCTCATCGGGCTCATGGTCTTGAGCTTCTTCAGCTCCTGCATGGCCTTGTCGCGCGCTTCCTTCGACAGCTTGGTCTTCTTGATGCGCGCCTCGAGCTCGGCGTTCTCGTCCTTGCCGTCCTCGCCCTCGCCCAGCTCCTTCTGGATCGCCTTGAGCTGCTCGTTCAGGTAGTACTCGCGCTGAGTCTTCTCCATCTGCCGCTTGACGCGGTTGCGGATGCGCTTCTCCACCTGCAGCACGCCGATCTCGGACTCCATGTGCCCGAACACGCGCTCCAGCCGCTCGCCAACCTTGGCGATCTCCAGCAGGTCCTGCTTCTCGGCGATCTTCAGGTTCAGATGGCTCGCGACCGTGTCGGCCAGCTTCGAGGGTTCCTCGATCTGGTTCAGAGAAACAAGGACTTCCGGCGCGATCTTCTTGTTCAGCTTGATGTACTGCTCGAACTGCGAGACCACCGTGCGGCCCAGCGCCTCAAGCTCCTTCACATCGGCGCCCAGGTCGGGCATCGCCTCGGTGAACGCCTCGAAATAGCTGTCGGTGTCGCGGAAGCCGGTGATCTTCGCGCGCTTGCCGCCTTCGACCAGCACCTTCACCGTGCCGTCCGGCAGCTTCAGAAGCTGCAGGATCGTCGACACCGTGCCGACCCGGTAGATATCCTCGACCGAGGGGTCGTCCTGCGCCGCGTTCTTCTGCGCCACCAGCAGGATCTGCTTGTCATCCTTCATCACCGCTTCGAGCGCGCGGACCGATTTTTCGCGTCCGACGAACAGCGGCACGATCATGTGGGGGAAGACGACAATGTCGCGCAGCGGCAGAACGGCCAGCACGTCACCCTGCGCAACGGCAGGCACTTTGTCGTCCGGGCGTCCCTGTGGTTCCGGCACAGGCCGATCGGATTCATCCATGGTTGACCTCCTTATGGACAGTCGACGCCCAATCCACCCGGCTTACGGCAAACCCTGCGGCACGGAAGGCGCCCCGACGGACCCTGAGGGTGTTATCCCTGATGGCGCCCGCCGGCAGGTTCGCATATCGGCTGCCGGACAATGCAGCGCAAGACCTTGAATTCCAACGTCGCAATAACGCGAGCGCCCCCTGTTTCCCGCGCTCAGGCAGAGCTTTCCGCCCGTTCCTTGCCATACAGGTAGAGCGGGTTGGCACGCGCTTCAGCCACTTCTCGGTTGATCACCACCTCCTCGACACCGTCGAGCCCCGGCAGGTCGAACATGGTCGACAGCAGGATCGACTCCATGATCGATCGCAGCCCACGCGCCCCGGTGCGCCGGGCAATCGCGCGCGTCGCAACCGACCGCAGCGCATCGTCCGTGAAGGAGAGCTTCACCCCCTCCATCTCGAACAGCCGGCCATACTGCTTGATCAGCGCGTTCTTCGGCTTCGTCAGGATCTCCATCAGCGCGTTCTCGTCCAGGTCCTCGAGCGTCGCCACCACCGGCAGGCGGCCGATGAACTCGGGGATCAGGCCGAATTTCAGCAGATCCTCAGGCTCCACCTCACGCAGGATTGCGCCGGTCCGCCGCTCATCCGGCGAGCGTACCTCCGCCCCGTAGCCGATTCCGGACCCTTTGCCGCGGGCACCGATGATCCGCTCCAGCCCGGAGAATGCGCCACCACAGATGAACAGAATGTTGGTGGTGTCGACCTGGAGGAATTCCTGCTGCGGATGCTTGCGCCCGCCCTGCGGCGGCACCGAGGCCACCGTCCCTTCCATGATCTTCAGCAGCGCCTGCTGGACGCCCTCACCCGACACGTCCCGGGTGATCGAGGGGTTGTCCGACTTGCGGCTGATCTTGTCGACCTCGTCGATATAGACGATGCCCCGCTGCGCCCGCTCGACGTTGTAGTCGGCCGATTGCAGCAGCTTGAGGATGATGTTCTCGACATCCTCGCCGACATAGCCCGCCTCGGTCAGCGTCGTCGCGTCCGCCATGGTGAACGGCACGTCCAGGATCCGCGCCAGCGTCTGCGCCAGCAGCGTCTTGCCCGAACCGGTCGGTCCCACCAGCAGGATGTTCGACTTCGCGATCTCGATGTCGTTGTTCTTCTGCCCGTGCGCCAGCCGCTTGTAGTGGTTGTGCACCGCCACCGAGAGCACCCGCTTGGCGTGGTCCTGGCCGATCACGTAGTCGTCCAGCACCTTGCAGATCTCGCGCGGGGTGGGCACCCCGTCGCGGGATTTCACCAGGTGGGTCTTATGCTCCTCCCGGATGATGTCCATGCAGAGTTCGACGCACTCGTCGCAGATGAACACCGTGGGTCCGGCGATGAGCTTGCGCACCTCATGCTGGGACTTGCCGCAGAATGAGCAATAAAGGGTGTTCTTTGAATCGCCGGACTTGCTCATGCCTACTCCTGCCCCGGACTCGCGGGGAGCCAAGGGACGACTTTACCCCCCGGCGGGCCGGGGGGACAAGAACCACGAATATTTCACGTCCGCGGCGGGAAAGGGAGGCGGGCCTAGCTCCGCCCGCTGGTATCCTCGGGCGTCGGGCGGTTTTCGACCACCTCGTCCACCAGACCGAAATCCCGCGCTTCCTCAGCCGACATATAGGTGTCGCGCTCCAGCTTGCGCTCGATCGCTTCGAGCGGCTGGCCCGTGTGGCGCACATAGATCTCGTTCAGCCGCTTGCGCAGCGTCAGGATCTCGCGCGCCTGGATCTCGATGTCGGTCGCCTGGCCCTGCGCCCCGCCGGACGGCTGGTGCACCATGATCCGCGCGTTCGGCAGCGCGAACCGCTTGCCCTTGGCCCCCGCCGTCAGCAGCAGGCTGCCCATCGAGGCCGCCTGCCCGATGCACACGGTGGAAACCGGGCTGCGGATGTACTGCATCGTGTCGTAGATCGCCAGGCCGGCCGACACCACGCCGCCCGGGCTGTTGACGTAGAACGAGATGTCCTTGTTCGGGTTCTCCGATTCCAGGAACAGGAGCTGAGCGCAGATCAGCGCGCTGACCTGGTCGTAGACCGCCCCGGTCAGGAAGATGATCCGCTCCTTCAGCAGGCGCGAATAGATGTCGAAGGCACGCTCGCCCCGGGCGGTCTGCTCCACCACCATGGGCACGAGGTTGTTGGCATAAACGTCAACCGGATCACGATCCCGCATGGTGTCCCCTCAAGTCGCAGAGAGCAGATACATAAGTGGAACCGGAGCGGACTCCAACCGGCCAGACGGCCGGTTCACGCCACCGCCGTCGCCGCCTCCGGCTCCTTGACCAGATCCTCGGGCGAAACCGCGGTCTCCTCGACCTTGGCAAGCTCCAGGATGAAGTCGATCACCTTCTCCTCGAACAGCGGGCCGCGCAGGCTCTCGGCCGCCCGCGGGTTCTGCCGGAAGAACTCGAACACCTGCTGTTCCTGCCCCGGATAGCGCATCGCCTCGGCCCGCATCGCCCGCGACATCTCGTCCTGGGCCACGCTGATGTTGTTGATGCGGCCGATCTCGGCCAGCAGCAGCCCGAGCCGCACCCGCCGCTCGGCGATCGCCCGGTAATCGGCCTTCAGCGTCTCTTCGTCCTTGCTCTGGTCGTCGGCGTCCAGCCTTCCCTCCTTGCGGTCGGCCTCCAGCCGCTGCCAGATCTGGCTGAATTCCTGCTCGATCATGCCCTCCGGCGAGGCGAAGCTCACCAGACCGGCCAGTGCATCCAGCAACTGGCGCTTCAGCCGCAGCCGCGCGAGCTGGTCGTACTCCGCCTGCATGCGCTGCACGATCACGTCCCGCAGCGCGGCAATGTCCTCGAAGCCCAGCTTCTTCGCCAGCTCGTCGTCCGCCCCCAGCACCACGGGCCGGCTGAGCTTGTGGGCCGTCACGTCGAAGGTCGCCGCCTTCCCCGCCAGCGTCGCCTCGCCGTACTCGGCCGGGAACGTCACCTCGATCGTCCGCGCCTCGCCAGGCTTCAGGCCCTCGAGCTGCTCGCTGAAGCCCGGGATGAAACCCGTCCCGCCGATCTCGACCTCGATGTCCTTGCCCGCGCCGCCGGGGAATTCCACGCCGTCGACCTTGCCGACGAAATCTACCGTCAGCACCTCGCCCTTGGCCGCGCCGCGATCGCCGAGCTCCTCGGGCGTGAGCGGCTCGAGCGTCCGGTTGCGCTGGGCAATCTCCGCCAGGGCATTGTCGACCGTCTCCGCCGCCGGCGTCGCCTTCATCCGCGTGAGCTGGACCGTGCCGAAATCCGGGACCGCGATCTCGGGCAGCAGCTCGAGCTCCACCTTGAACTCCAGGTCGCCCCCCGATGCGCCGCTGGGATCGAGGCTGACCACGTCGATCTTGGGCTGCAGCGCCGGGCGCAGTCCGCGCTCGCTCAGCACGAGCTGCGTCGCCTCGGTCACCGATTCCTCCAGCACCTCGGCGTTCACCGCGGTGCCGTAGCGCTGGCGGACCACGTTCGCCGGGATCTTGCCGGGCCGGAATCCCGGCAAATTGAGCGTCTTGCCCAGATTGGCGAGCCGCGCCGCACGCTTGCTCTCGATGTCTGCCGCCGGCACCACCACGGTGAAGGCACGCTTCAGCCCCTCGGAGAGCGTCTCGGTAACCTGCATTGTCCTACCCTGCTTCTGTCCACCCGCCGCCGCGTGGTGCGGGCGGAGGGACTTGAACCCCCATGGCTTGCGCCACCAGAACCTAAATCTGGCGTGTCTGCCAATTCCACCACGCCCGCCGGCCCGCGCGAACGCGGGGCTTTAGCGCAGCCCACCCCGCACCACAAGGAAGTGCCGCACCGGGGGGCCGACAGCGTAGCAAGAAGTGCTGTGCCGACGGGCCGGCGACCCGACCGGACGTCGCCCGAGGGTGCCCCAGCACGCGACGCCACGCCATGCGGCAAGGCTGCCACGCCGCGCGACGCGGGTGCGCTGCAGCAGAATGCTGCATCGCAGCAAGATTGCTGCATCGCAGCAAAGCGATTGGTCGTCCATGCTGCACTGCACGCAGGCGTCCGCGCGTCGTGCGGCCGCATCCGCGCAGTGATTTGCGCGTTATTTGCGCACAACCTCTTGCCGGACCCCATGCCAAACCGGATCATCGCGTGCTAACTTGGTTTCAACCGGTATCATTTCGAGGGTGTCCGCATGGCGCAGGCTATCCGCAGCAAGGGGAAACCCCGGCCTCGGTCCCGCTCCGGTAACGGGACACAGGAACCTGCCACCCCGGCTCGCGACTACAGCATCGCCGCGGTCGGCCGCGCACTCGACCTGCTGGAGGCGCTGTCGCGCATCGGCCCCGCCCCGCTCGCCGCGCTCGCCGATGCCGCCCGCTGTACACGCACCGCCGGCTTCCGCCTGCTGCGCACCCTGGAGGCGCGCGGCTTCGCCATCCAGGATGAGGCGCGGGGCATGTGGCGGCTCGGCGCCCGCTGGGGCGTGCTCGGGCGCGCCGCGGTGGAACAGGGCGCCCTGGAAGCCACCGCCATGCCGTTCCTCGCCGCCCTCGGCAAGACCAGCGGCGAGAACGTCTATCTCCGCGTGCGCGACGGCCTGGAGAGCGAAACGATCGCGATCTACCAGGCCGACCCTGGCCTGCGTCTCTACAGCGAGGTCGGCAAGCGCCAGCCGCTGCACGCCGGCACCAGCCGCATGCTGCTCGCCCACGCACCCGAGGCGGTGCAGACCCAGGTGCTCGCCCAGCGGCTGCCCCGGTTCACCCCGGCCACGCGCACCGACGCCGCCTGGATCGCCGCCGACCTGCAGCGCATCCGCTCCCGCGGCTACCTGCTGACCACCGATGAGGTCGTGGCGGGGGCCGGCACCGTGGCCGCGCCGGTGCGCGATGCCTCCGGCCAGGTGGTCGCGGTCCTGTCGGTCAGCGCCCCCACCATGCGGATGCGCCCGCCGCGCCCGCGCGCGCTCTTGCCGATGGTGCTCGATGCCGCCGCCAAGCTGTCGCGCGCGCTCGGCGCAACGGTCGGCGAGACCCCGGGGCGCCCGGCGGAACCGGCGCGCAAGGGCCAGGCCGTCGCGTCCACCGACCACGAGGCCGGCGCGATGGCCCCTGCCCTCGCCTCGCCCGGACCGCACTCGATCTTCCGCTGATCCAGGCTGAAGCTTCCGCCGGACCGTCGGCCTGCGCCGCCGCCTGCCTTCGCGCGTGTTCCTGTTCTGCAATGGGTGACAGGGTTAGCTGACCTCATGCGGCGACCGGCGGCGATCATGCTGATGCTGATGGGCGGCGGGCTGGTGCTCTGGGGCGCCACGCGGTCGCCGTCGCGCGCCTGCATGGAGGCGCGAGCGGCCATGCGGCCCGACGCCGAGACGATCTGCCGTGTTGGGAGCGGCGGCGGCAGCGGCGGGTCCGGGGGCTATCACGGCGCCTCCTCGGGCATGGCGTCCTCGGTCGGTACCGCCACCGCGCTGGCCGCGGTCTCGCGCGGCGGGTTCGGCGCCACCGGGGCATCGGCGGCGGGAAGCTGAGCGCATGCGGCGACACCGCCTCGCGCCCCGGCCGGACTGGCGCGACAAGGCACGCCTCCTGGGCTTCGCGTTTGCCGAGATCGCCGGCGAGCCGTACTGGGACGAGACCGCCTGCTGGGAATTGACCGCGGCCGAGGTGGAGACGCTGGAGAGCGCGACCGCGGAACTCGAACGCCTGGCGCGCGAGGCGGCCGGCCACGCGGTGCGCCATCGCCGCCAGGAATTGCTGGGTATCCCCGATTCGGTCTGGCCGCTGTTGGTGGAAAGCTGGGAACGCCAGGAGCCCAGCCTGTACGGCAGGATGGACCTGCGCTGGGACGGCACCGGGGCGCCGAAACTCCTCGAATACAATGCCGACACGCCGACCTCGCTGTACGAGAGCGCGGTGGTGCAGTGGGAATGGCTGACCTGCGCCTGCCCCGACGCGGACCAGTTCAACTCGCTGCATGAGGCGCTGATCGCCGCCTGGCCAGGGCTGCGCCTGCCGCCCCGCGTGCACTTCGTCTGCGTCCGCGAGTCCGAGGAGGATCGTGGCACGGTCGACTACTTGCGCGACACGGCGACGCAGGCCGGGATCGAGGCGCCGTTCCTGTACATGGACGACATCGGCTGGGACGGGCGCCGCTTCGTCGACCTCGAGGGGCGCACGCTGGACGCCTGTTTCAAGCTGTACCCGTGGGAATTCCTGCTGCGCGACGCGTTCGGCAACAATGTCGCCACCGCGCCGACACGCTGGATCGAGCCGGCCTGGCGGCTGCTGCTGTCAGGCAAGGGACTGCTGGCGCTGCTGTGGGAGTTGTTCCCGGACCACCCCAACCTGCTGCCCGCTTTCCGCGAGCCGGGCCGCACCGGCGGCGCCGAGATCGCCAAGCCGCTGTTCGGGCGGGAGGGCGCCAATATCAGCGCGCCGGGAGGTCTGCGCACCGACGGTCCGTACGGCGCCGAGGGCCATGTCTACCAGCAATGGGCGGAGTTGCCGCAGGCGGATGGCCGCTATGCGGTGGTCGGAAGCTGGGTGATCGCCGGCGTCCCGCACGGCATCGGCATCCGCGAGGACGCGACGCCGATCACCCGCGACACCAGCCGCTTCGTGCCGCATTTCTTCCGGGGGACCGCATGACCAGCCTGGCCAACCTGCCGAACTTCCTGGCCTATTTCGGCGCGGCGATCCTGCTGCTCGCGGCGTTCATCGGCGCCTATACGCTGATCACCCCGCATAACGAGTGGGCGTTGATCCGCGAGGGCAACACGGCCGTGGCGCTCAGCCTGTCCGGCGCGACGATCGGCTTCACGCTCCCGCTGGCATCGGCGATCGTGCACTCGGTCAACCTGGCCGACATGGCGGTCTGGGCGGCGGTGGCGCTGGTCCTGCAGCTTGTCTGCTTCGGCCTGCTCCGGCTGCTGCGCCGCAACGTCAGCATCGCGCTGGCGCGCGGCGACATGTCGGAGGCGATCATGCTGGCGACCGGCTCGATCGTGTTCGGCCTGCTCAACGCCGCCTGCCTGAGCTGACTCTACCCGAGCCAGAACCAGGCGGCGGCGGCCCAGGTCGCGCCATTGATCGCGAAGCTCGCGGCCATGCCCGGCGCGCGCGTCATCGGGCCGCACAGGTAGCCCGCCCAGAACACCAGCCGCGCCACCGCGAAGACCAGGCCCGCCGCCACGACATGCCGCATGGCCTCGGGCCCGGCAGCCGCGGCCAGCGCCAGCAGTGCGGGCGCGAAGCCGGCGACCTGCTCCACGGTGTTGGTGATCGCCCGCTGGTTGACGCGCAGCAGGCGGCCGTCGGCGCCGGCCTGCGGATCGAGCGCCCCGGTCGCCACGCGCAGCAGCATCTGCACCAGGATCATGAGGTTGAGTACGCCAGCCGCCGGCAGCAGCGCCGCGCAGGCCAGCCCCAGCCGATCCGCGGTCGCGGCGCCCGCCAGTGGCGGCAGCGCCCGCGCGATCGCCAGCCAGAGCACGCCGGCGGCGGCGACGCCGGCCAGGGACCCGAGCGAGGTCCAGCGGCTCAGCCGCACTACGTCAGCCCTTCGCGGCCCGCCTCCAGGAATTTCTCCCGCCGCCTGGCACGCAGCGTGATGCCGTCCAGCACGCTCAGCGGCAGCAGCGCATCGGCCACCGCATCGCCGACCGCCGAGACGGTCGCCGCCGCATCGCGCTGCGCGCCGCCGAGCGGCTCCGGGATCACGAGGTCCACCAGCGCCAGCCGCTTCAGGTCCTCCGCCGTCAGGCGCAGCGCTTCGGCCGCCGCCGTCGCCTGCGCAGGGTCGCGCCACAGGATCGAGGCGCAGCCCTCCGGCGAGATCACCGAATAGATCGCATGCTCCAGCATCAGCACGCGGTCGCCGGCGGCGAGTGCGATGGCACCGCCCGAGCCGCCCTCGCCGATGATGGTCGCGATCAGCGGCACCGGCACCTCGAGACACGCCTCGATCGAGCGGGCGATCGCCTCCGCCTGGCCGTGCGCCTCGGCATCGATGCCGGGAAACGCGCCGGAGGTATCGACGAAGCTCAGCACCGGCAGCCCGAAACGCCCGGCCAGTTCGATCAGCCGCCGCGCCTTGCGGTAACCCTCGGGCCGCGCCATGCCGAAATTGTGTTTGACCCGGCTTTCGGTGTCGGCGCCCTTCTCGGTGCCGAGCACCATCACCGAACGCCCGCGGAACCGCCCCATCCCGCCCAGCACCGCCGCATCATCGGCGAAGGCGCGGTCGCCGGCGAGCGGCGTGAAGTCGGTGATCAGCCCGGCGATGTAGTCCATCGCCTTCGGCCGGTCCGGATGCCGCGCGACGAGGGTCTTCTGCCATGGCGTCAGCCTGGCGTAGGTGGTGCGCAACTGGCGGTCCGCCACGGCGGTCAGCCGCGCCACCTCTTCGGCGATGTTGAGGCCGTCGGGCTCCGACATCCGCCGGAGCTCTTCGATCTTGCCCTCCAGCTCGGCAATGGGTTTTTCGAAGTCGAGGTAGTGGCGCATGGGGCGCGGGCTTTAGCACAAATCCCCCGGCCGGGAAGGCCGCGAGCGGCCGTCAGGCGTCGCCGATCGGTTCTTCTGGCAGGAAGAAGCTCAACTTGGCGTCCATGACCTCGCTCAGCCTGAGGAGGTGCCCGCGCGGCACCTGTTCGGTGGCATGCTCGTAGGCGTCGAGCAGGTCGACCGGGATCCCGGCGGCGCCGGCGACATATTCCAGGCTGAGATCGAGGGCACGGCGCTTGCCCCGAAGCCGCCGCGCGACGAACCGGTCCAGTGAGGTGGAGTTGGACTTATTCGTCGACCGGCGCTCCGCATTCGTGATTCGTTAACGCTGCACGTGTCCTACGCGCCACACTGCCGCCGCGCCAGCACTTTGACGCGCGATCGTGACGATGGAGGCGGCGGGACCCCGGTCAGCGAACCCCGGCAGCCTTGCGGGCGGCGGTCAGGAATTCCTGTGCCAGCACCGGATCATCCGCCAGCCGCGCCAGCACGACGGCCCCCACCATCGCGGACAGCGCCTCGAGCGCGCGCTGCCGGCGCCGCCCGGGCAGGCAGCGCGCCAGCGCATCCACCATGCGCCGGATCGAGGCGGTGATGGCCGGCCGCGCGTCGGGGCGGCGCGCCACCTCCGGCCCCAGCGTCGCCAGCACGCAGCCGGACCCGGCCGCTGCGACATGGACCGGGTCCAGGTAGCCGTCCACGATACGCGCCAGCGCCTCGGCCGGCGGGGCCTCCTGGCTGATCCGGTCCCAGCGCACCGCCGCGCGCGCCAGGGCCGCCGCCGATACCTCGGCGACCAGCGCCTCCTTGGAGGCGAAGTGCGCGTAGAACCCGCCATGCGTCAGGCCGGCATGATGCATGATGGCATCGAGCCCCACCGCATCGATGCCGTGGCTGCGGAACAGTTCGCCGGCCGAGGCCAGGATCCGCTCGCGCGTCTCAGCCTTGCGCTCATTGCTAACCCGCATCTGCCGCATCCCTGTCGTGCATGACGTTCGTCATCTATTATCTTGACTATTGTATGACGTCCGTCATGGTGCCCGCAAGATCAGAGGAGTCACGCATGGGACCGCAGCGAATTGCCCGGCTCCTGGCCGGGCGGGTCCACTACGCCTGGGTCGTCGTCGCGCTGATGTTCACGGTGATCCTGGCGACGGTCGGAGTGCGTGCGGCGCCCGGCGTGCTCATCGTGCCGCTGGAGCAGGCGTTCGGCTGGGACCGGGCGACGATCTCCGGGGCGATCTCGCTGAATATCCTGCTGGGCGGCCTGGTCGGCCCGTTCGGCGCGGCGCTGATCCAGCGGATCGGCATGCGCGGCACGGTGCTGGGCTCGCTGTCGCTGCTGACGCTCGGCGCCGGCGGCGCGGCCTTCGCGACCACGCCCTGGGAGCTTTATGCCACCTGGGGCCTGCTGGTGGGCATCGGTTCGGGTGCCGGCATGGTGGGCATGGCGACCGCCATCGCCAACCGCTGGTTCGTCGCCCGCCGCGGCCTGGTGATCGGGCTGCTGACCGCCAGCAATGCCAGCGGCCAGCTTGTCTTCCTGCCGCTGCTCGCCACCCTCGCGCAGCACCTGGGATGGCAGGCGGTGCCCTGGGCGGTGGCACTGGTGATCGTCGCCCTGATCCCCCTGGTCGCGCTGGTCCTGGCGGAAAGCCCGGGCGCCATCGGCCTCGGTCCCTACGGCGCCGCGGTCGAGCCACCGGCCACGACGACCCAGGGCAACCCGCTGGTGATGGCGGTGTCGGGTCTCGGCCGCGGCATCCGCTCGTTCGATTTCTGGCTGCTGTTCTCGACGTTCTTCGTCTGCGGCTTCTCGACCAACGGGCTGGTGGCGACCCACCTCATCCCGTACTGCATCGACCACGGCATCCCCGAGGTGAGCGCCGCCGGCCTGCTCGCCGCGATGGGCATATTCGACCTGATCGGCACCACGTTCTCGGGCTGGCTGACCGACCGCTACAACGCGCGGGTGCTGCTGTTCTGGTACTACGGGCTGCGCGGCCTCTCGCTGATGATCCTGCCGTTCACCAATTTCGACATGGTCAGCCTGGCGATCTTCGCCGTGTTCTACGGGTTGGACTGGGTGGCGACGGTGCCGCCGACGGTCGCGCTGACCAACCAGGTGTTCGGCAAGCGCGACGCGCCGATCATCGTGTCCTGGATCGTCTGCGGCCACCAGATCGGCGGCGCCGTGGCGGCCCTCGGCGCCGGGGTTATGCGCAACGCGACCGGCAGCTACCTGGGCGCCTTCATCGCCAGCGGCGCGGCGTGCCTCATCGCGGCGGTGCTGGTGCTGCGGATCGCCCGCCGGCCGGTGCTGGCGGCGGCCGAATAGCCGCCTCAGGCACGCCGGGCCAGCGGGTGGTGCGCCTCGACCAGGCGCTGCAGCCGTTCCGCTAGCACATGCGTGTAGATCTGCGTGGTCGCGATGTCGGCGTGACCCAGCAGCAGTTGCAGGCTGCGCAGGTCCGCCCCGTGCGCCAGCAGGTGCGAGGCGAAGGAGTGCCGCAGCACGTGCGGTGACACCAGCGCCGGATCGAGCCCGGCCGCCAGCGCCACGTCCTTCAGCAGCAGGAAGAACGCCTGGCGCGTCAGCGGCCGCCGCGGATCGCGGCCGGGGAACAGGAACCGCGTCGCGATGTCCTGCTGCGCCACCAGCGCCGCGGCCGCCTGCTTCGCCGACTCGGACAGCGGCACGATGCGCTCGCGGCCACCTTTGCCGCGGATCAGCAGCACCGCGGCGTCGCCGGACAGCGCCTGGCGCGGCAGCCCGAGCAGTTCCGACACCCGCAGCCCGGTCGCGTAGAGGATCTCGAGCGCCGCCCGCGCCACGCCGCCGCGCGCGCCCGGCATTGCGTGGGCGGTGCGCAGCAGGGCGTCGACCTCCTGCTCGCTCAGGTATTTGGGCAGCGTCTGCGGCAGGCGCGGCGCGTCGAGCAGCGTGGTCGGGTCATCGGCGCGGATGCCCTCGCGCAGCAGGAAGCGATGGAACTGGCGCAGCGCCGACAGCCGCCGCGTGGCGGTCCGCGCCGCGAGCCCCGCCCGCTGCAGGCCGGCCATGTAGGCCTGCAGCGCCGCCGCGTCGCAGGCCGCCGGCAGGGTGCCGCGCGCCGCGGCGAAGGCCGCGAAATCGTCGAGGTCCGCCTGGTAGGCGAGCAGCGTGTTGCGCGCGGCACCGCGTTCGGCGGACAGCATCTCGAGAAACGCCTCGATGTGCCGGTCCGTCAGCGGGCCCGCCACTCAGCGGCTCTGGAACTTGTCGTTGGGCAGCACCTTCTCGACCGAACGCGACGTCGGGTTCGGCGGATAGGCGCCCAGGATCACGACCGTGGCGCCCAGGATCACGACTCCTATCGCGACGACGATCAGAAAGATGCGGATCATCGTCTGGTCTACCGACTCCTGCTCTGGCTTGGCCTGCCGCGTGGGGGGTGTGCTAGCGTCCGCCGCCATGACACGCAACACCACGCTGAAGGAGGCCGTTCCGCTGCCGGAAGCCCTCACCGGCCGCAGCATCGTCCTGGTCGGACTGATGGGTGCCGGCAAGACCTCGATCGGCCGCCGACTCGCCGCCCGGCTCGGCCTGCCGTTCCGCGACGCCGATGCCGAGATCGAACTGGCGGCCGGCTGCACCATCCCCGAATTGTTCGCCCGCTACGGCGAGGCGGATTTCCGCGCCGGCGAGCGCCGGGTGATAAGGCGGCTGCTGTCCGGCGATCCGCTGGTGCTGGCATTCGGCGGCGGTGCGTTCATGGATGCCGAGACCCGCGCCGCCTCGCGGGAGGAGGCGGTGTCGGTCTGGCTGCGCTGTCCGCTGACCACGCTGCTGCGGCGCGTGGCCGGCCGCGACAACCGGCCGCTGCTGGCCGGCGGCAACCCGGCCGAGGTGCTGCAGCGGCTGATCGACGTGCGCTATCCGGTGTACGCCGAGGCCGATGTGGTGGTGGATTGCCTGGATGAGAGCCCCGAGTCGACGACCGGCCGGGTGCTGAACGCGCTGCTCGCCTGGCGCGCGCCGCGGCGGCTGTCGGTGGTGCTGCCGAGTACCAGCTACGACGTCGTGATCGGCGAGGACCTGCTGGCGCGCGCCGGCGCATTGCTCGCGCCGCGGATGGAGCAGAAGCGCGCGATGGTGGTGACCGATGAGGAGGTCGCCCGGCTGCATCTGCCCACTTTGCTGCGCGGCCTGGAGGCGACCGGCGTAGCGGCGGGCCAGATCGTCGTGCCGCAGGGCGAGGCGTCGAAGAGCCTGGCAAGCTGGCAGGGCGTGGTCGACCAGTTGCTCGAGGCGCGGGTCGAGCGCCGCACCACGGTGATCGCGCTGGGCGGCGGCGTGGTGGGCGACCTCGCCGGTTTCGCCGCGGCGACCACGCTGCGCGGACTGCCCTTCGTGCAGGTGCCGACGACGCTGCTGTCGCAGGTGGATTCCTCGGTCGGCGGCAAGACCGGCGTGAACACGCGCCAGGGCAAGAACCTGGTGGGCGCGTTCTACCAGCCACGCATGGTGCTGGCCGACACCGCCACCCTGGCGACGCTGCCGCCGCGCGAACTGCGTGCCGGCTATGCCGAGATCGCCAAGGCGGGACTGATCGGCGATGCGGCGTTCTTCGCCTGGTGCGAGGCGAACGGTGCAGCGGTGGTCGGCGGCAACCGCGAGGCGCAGGCCGAGGCGATCAGGCGGGCCTGCGCGTTCAAGGCGGCGGTGGTGGGCGATGACGAGCGCGAGGAGAAGCCCAACGACGGGCGCGCGCTGCTGAACCTGGGCCACACCTTCGGCCACGCGCTGGAGGCGGAGTACGGCTACACCGGCGGCCTGCTGCACGGCGAGGGTGTCGCGGTCGGGCTCGGCCTCGCGTTCCGGCTGTCGGCCAGGCTGGGCCATTGCAGCGCGGCCGATGCCGACCGCGTGGTGTCGCACGTGGCGGCGCTGGGGATGCCGGCGGAACTGCGCATGCTGAACCGGCGGTTCTCGGCCGGGACGCTGATCGGGCACATGCGGCGCGACAAGAAGGTGCGCGACGGGGTGCTGAAATTCGTGCTGGTGCGCGGCATCGGTCAGGCCTTCACCGCCGGCGACGTGCCGGCCGAAGCGGTGGTCGACCTGCTGCGCGAGGAAGGCTGCGAGGCGTAGCGGCAGGCACGCTGCGACTGGCGAAGTTTGAAGCAACAATCGGGGGAAATGCCAATGTCGGTGATCCTGGGATCCGGCGAGTACCGCTACCGCGTCGAGGATGACTGGGGGAAGCTGCCGGAGGGCTGGTCGTTCCACGAGGTGGGCGCCGTCGGCGTCGACCGCAACGACAACGTCTATGTGTTCAACCGCGGCGCGCACCCGATGATCGTGTTCGACCGCGAGGGCAATTTCCTGCGCTCCTGGGGCGAAGGGCTGTTCCCGCGCGCGCATGGCGTCCACATGGCGCCCGACGACACGATCTTCTGCACCGACGATGGCGCGCATTGCGTGCGCAAGTGCACGCTCGACGGCCGCGTGCTGCTGACGCTGGGCACGCCCGGCAAGCCGGCGCCGTTCATGAGCGGGCAGCCGTTCTGCCGCTGCACCCACACCGCCCTGTCGCCCAAGGGCGAGATCTACGTGACCGACGGCTACGGCAACGCGCAGGTGCATAAATATACGCCCGACGGCAAATACCTGACGTCCTGGGGCAAGGCCGGCATCGGCGAGGGCGAGTTCAACCTGCCGCACAACATCCATTGCGATGCCGATGGCTGGATCTATGTCGCCGACCGCGAGAACCACCGCGTGCAGGTGTTCGACGGCAACGGAAAGTTCGAGACCGCATGGAGCAACGTGGTGCATCGTCCGAGCGCGCTGCACATCACCACCGGCGCCTGCCCGCTATGCTTCATCGGCGAGGTCGGACCGTATCTCGGCTCCAACCGTGGTTTCCCCAACCTTGGGCCGCGCATCAGCATCCTGTCGAAGGAGGGCAAGCTGCTGGCACGGCTCGGCTCGGAGACCAACGCGCACGGCCAGGCGCCCGGGCAGTTCATGTCGCCGCACGGCCTCGCGGTCGATTCGCGCGGCGACATCTACGTGGGTGAGGTATCGGTCGCGTCCTGGCCATCGCTGTTCCCGGGCGAGCCACGGCCCGAGAACCTGCGCAGCCTGCAGAAGCTGGTGAAGGTGGCATAACACCGAGATCGTTGCTCCACCCCGGGCAAGAGGGTATTTGGCAAGAGTAAATGCCGGCGCTGAGCCGGCGGGAGCGGCGCAAGGCGTGGTCCCGCCGGTGTGTGCAAGACGGCGGGGCTTCGGGGACTTCATATGATGCGGCCCACTGAGTTGCGCACGCTCACCGCGGCGCTGGCCACCATCGAGGAGGCGATCGGCATCTACGATGCCGATGACCGCCTGGTCGCTTTCAACGCGCATTATGCCGACTGGCGATCGGCGATCGGTGGCGATGTCACCTATGGCGCGCGCTGGGACGATCTGGTCCAAGCCAGCATTCAGCGCGGTGCGATCCCCGAGGCGATCGGCCGCGAGGACCAGTGGCTCGAACAGCGCCGACGGACGCGGGGGTCGTATTCGATCATCCGCAGGCTCGCCGATGGGCGCGCCTTCAAGGTGAATGAGCGTCGCATGAGCGACGGCGGCATCGCCGTCGTGTGGACGGACATCACCGACCTGCTCAAAGCGGATGACGCGCGGACCGAGGCGATCGGTCGCGACGAACAGCACCTGCAGACGATGGGGCACCTCACCGCCGGCGTCGCGCATGATTTCAACAACCTGTTGACCGCCGTGATGGGCAACCTGGCGCTGCTGCGCAGGCACCTGCCGTCAGCGGATGCACGCACGGCACGTCTGCTCGGCAACGCCGAGCTTGGGGCCGATCGCTGTGCGGCGTTGATCGAACGCCTGCTGAGCTTCAGTCGAAGAAAGCCGCAGGAAGAGGCGGGCGCGGTGGATCTGCGCCCGCTGATCGCCGGGATGTCCGACCTGCTGCGCAGCGCCGTCGGCGCCGCGATCGAGGTGCAGACCCGGTTTCCTCCGGAGGCCCTGGCGGTCTACGCGGACCCGGGCCAACTGGAGGTGGCCATCCTCAACCTGGTCATCAATGCGCGCGATGCGATGGATCGCGACGGCCATCTCACCATAGCCCTCCGGGCAGAACCGCGCGGATCGGACGCTTCCAGCATGACGGATTACGTCGTTCTGAGCATCATCGACACGGGCACCGGGATGGATGAAGCCACGCTCGCGCGCGCAACCGAGCCGCTGTTCACCACGAAATCGGCCGGCGCGGGTACGGGGCTTGGATTATCCATGGTGCAGAACCTGGCGGTCCGGTCAGGGGGAAGGTTCGTCCTGCACAGTACCCTCGGGATCGGGACGACGGCTGAGCTCTGGCTGCCATCCGCGAACGACGGGACCGTGCAGTCCACAGGCTGCGACTGAAGCACGTTCGACGCCGGGGATGCCCTCACGCAGGATCCGCGCGAGGATACCGGGCGCCGGGCGGCTACGCCGGTGCGAACATCGGCATCGGCGGCCCGCCCTCGGCCGGCACGAATTTCAGTTTCACGTCCTGGCCGATCTTCAGCATCGCGATGTCGCAGTCGACGATGTTGGTCATCATCGACGGCCCTTCTTCGAGCGTGACCTAGAGCAGATTCCGTTCGTGCAGGCTCACGGAATCTGCTCTAGCTCGTTGTCTGAGAGCGTGATTCACCGCTCCGGTTTCCCCACCTGTACGGATCACGCTCTAGGCGATCGCTTACGGCCTCTCGCCGCGCGCCATCGGTCGCGTCCTGGCCGTCGCTGTTCCCGGGCGAGCCATGGCCCGAGAACCTGCGCAGCCTGCAGAAGCTGGTGAAGGTGGCGTAGCCGGGCGGCGGCGGCCTGGTCATGCGGCGGCGGCCAACGCCGTCTGCCGCATCGCCAGGCGCGCGAGCGTCGCACCCACCTCGTCCGCCGCGATCGGCGGGCTGAACAGGAACCCCTGGCCGAACGTGCAGCCCAGTTCGGCCAGCACGTCGCGCACGCCGGGTTCCTCGATGCCTTCGGCGGTCAGTTCGAGGTTGAGGCTGATGACCAGCCGCACGATCGCCTCGACATAGCGGGCGGCCATCGGGCGGCGCGTGATGCCGCGGACGAAGGACTTGTCGATCTTGACCTTGTCGAACGGGATTTCGCGCAGGTGGTAAAGGCTCGAATACCCCGAGCCGAAATCGTCCAGCGCGACCGTCAGCCCCGCCGCGTGCAACTGGTCGATGACCGCGCGCGCGGTGACCACATCGCCGATCAGCGCGGTCTCGGTGACCTCTATCTCGAAGCGTGACGGGCGGAGGCCGGCATCGGCGATCACCGCGCTGATCTGCCCGACGAGGTCGGCGTCGTACAACTGGCTGGGCGACATGTTGATGGCGATGCGGCAATGCTCGGGCCATTGCCGCGCATCGCGGCACACAAGCCGGAACAGCGCCAGCGTCAGCACCGACATCAATCGCTGGTCCTCGGCAAGCGGAATGAACAGGTCCGGCGACAGCAGGCCGCGCGTCGGGTGCTGCCACCGTGCCAGCACCTCGAGCCCATCCACCGCGCCCGTCGCGAGGTCGATGGTCGGCTGGTAGAACGGCACGATCTGGCCGGTGGCGAGCGCCTGCCGCAATTCGGACTGCAGCGCCACCTGCTCGCGCACGGCGCGGTCCATGTCGGGCTCGAAGAAGCGGTAGCATCCGCGCCCTGCCGCTTTGGCGCGGTAGAGCGCCAGGTCGGCGGCGCGCAGCAGCGTGGCCGGCGTGTCGCCATCGCCGAGGCTGCACGCGATCCCCACGCTGGCGCCCACGCTGATCTGCCGGCCGCCCATGTCGAACGGCTCGGCGATCCGGCGGACGATCCGGTCGGCCACGCGCGCAACCTGCTGGCGCGACGACCCGGCGGGCAGCAGCATCGCGAACTCATCGCCGCCGAGACGCGCGAGCGTGAAGCGCTCACCGGCGATGGCACGCAGGCGCGCGACCACCTGGCACAGCAGGGCGTCGCCGAAGGGATGGCCGTGCAGGTCGTTCACCGGCTTGAAGCCGTCGAGGTCGACGATCATCAGCGCCCGCATGGTCCTGGCGTCGTGCTCCGCCAGGGCCTCGGCCAGAACCTCCTGCAGGCGCCGGCGGTTGGCCAGCCCGGTCAGCGGATCGTGCCGCGCCAGCGAGAGCGCCACCGCCTCGGCTTCCCGCCGGCGGGCCACCTCGCCGCGCAGCAACGCGGCGCGGCGCATCGCCGTGGCGACGATCAGGATCAGGACCAGCGAGGCGATCTCGTCGATGAAGTTGCCCTCGAAACGTTCATCGAGGCGCGCCAGGACCCGCAGGATATCCCAGTCGAACAGGAATGCCGGCGCGGTCAGCAGGACCATGAGACCGTAGAACAGCCACGGATTGTGGGTGAAGCTTCGGTGCAGCTTCTGGAACCAGGACTTCATGGCCAGCCCTCAACTCTTCCCGGGATGGTGCAGACCGGGAGGTAGTCGAACGGGCAGCGAGCCGGCTATTCGGCTGAACGGGTGGGGCAAGTTGGGCAAAGGGGGAAGAACGGGATAGGCCATCTGGCGGAGCCGCGATGCGTGCCGGCGGGGCTGACCGCCGGCACGCAGCGTGCGCCGGGCGGTTATGCCGGCGCGAACATCGGCATCGGCGGGCCGCCCTCGGTCGGCACGAATTTCAGCTTCACGTCCTGGCCGACCTTCAGCGTCGCGAAGTCGCAGTCGACGATGTTGGTCATCATCGACGGCCCTTCCTCGAGCGTCACATAGGCGATCGCGTATGGCGTCTCGGCGCGCGCCATCACGCTGAACGTGTAGATCTTGCCGCGGCCGGACACCTCGACCCACTCCACCGGGCCGAGCGTGAACGGCGAGATCGCGCGTGGATACCAGATGAACTTCCCGGTGTCCGTGCAGCGCGGCAGGATCAGCTTGCCGGCGGCGCAGCCGTCCCAGAACGGCTTGGTCTCGGG
The DNA here is from genome assembly GCA_037201625.1 of Acetobacteraceae bacterium. Lineage (GTDB taxonomy): Bacteria > Pseudomonadota > Alphaproteobacteria > Acetobacterales > Acetobacteraceae > JAMXLO01. The sequence continues at coordinate 431,893 of JBBCGR010000001.1, forward strand.
ATTGGTGTCGGGCGTGCCGATGAACGGAATCTTGCGCTGTACATACGCCATGTCGATCACTCCCGCTCCAGGATGACGGTGCTGCCGCAATGCCGCGTGCCGAGCGATCCGCCGGTGCCGTGCGCTATCGCCAGGTCGCAGTTCGGCACCTGCAACTTCGGATGCGCCTCGCCGCGCAACTGCCGCACCGCCTCGATGATCTTGGTGATGCCGCCGCGATTGGCCGGATGGTTGCTGCACAGCCCGCCGCCGTCGGTGTTGAACGGCAGCTTGCCCACGCCGGAGATCAGGTTGCCGTCGGAGACGAATTTGCCGCCCTGGCCCTTCTCGCAGAAACCCAGATCCTCGAGCTGCATCAGCACGGTGATGGTGAAGCTGTCGTAGATCGAGGCGTATTTGATGTCGGACGGCTTGATGCCCGCCATCTCCCACGCCGGCGGGCCCGACCAGGCCGCCGCGGAGAACGTCAGGTCGATCTCGCCGCCCGCCTGGTGCTTGGGCGATTCGCCGATGCCGATCACCTTCACCAGCGGCCGCTTCAGGCTCTTGGCGATCTCCGGCGAGGTCACGATCAGCGCGCCGCCGCCGTCGCTGATGACGCAGCAATCGAGGCGGTGCAGCGGCGTGGCCACCATCGGCGACTTCACCACATCCTCGACCGTCACGACGTCGCGCAGCATGGCATGCGGGTTGTACTGCGCGTGGTGCGAGGCCGCGACCTTGATCCAGGCAAGCTGCTCGCTGGTCGTGCCGTATTGGTGCATGTGCCGCATCGCGCACATCGCGTACATGTTGGCGGTGGCCGGGCCGTAGGGATACTCGAACTGCATCTCGGCCTGGGCGGGGTTGCCGGCGCGCGGCGCGGTGCCGGTTGCCATGCCCTCGCTGCGCGGCCGGCCGGCGAGCGTGATCAGCGCGATGCTGCAACGCCCGGTGGCGATCGCCTCCAGTGCGTGGCCGACCGCGACCTGGTACGACGATCCGCCGACATCGGTGGAATCGACGTGCCGGCACTTCAGGTTCATGTAGTCGACCATCGACAGCGGGCCGAGGCCCGGCGCGTCGCCGGCGCAGAAGTAGCCGTCGACATCGTCCTTGGTCAGGCCGGCATCCTCCAGTGCGCCCTTGGCGCATTCGGCGTGCAGCAATGTCACCGATTTGTCCGGTGCCTTGCGCGTCGGATGCTCATAGGCACCGACGATGTAGCCTGCTCCCTTGAGACTCATGCTTCACTCCCTTCCCGACCACCGATCCGGTTCACGCCGGCGGGATTATACTGATCAGTAGGCGGCCCGCCAGACACGGCCGGGCGCAAGATGGGCCCCCGCAAGACGGGATCGCAACGCAGGAACGCAGGAATGGCCGCAGCCCGCACCGACCGCATCCCGCTCCATGGCTGGCTCGTGCCGATCCTGGCGATCGTCGCGGGACTGGCGCTGGGCAAGACCGGCAGCACGCTGGCCGGTGCGCTGTTCGCATTGCTGCTGCTCGGCTCCGTGATGGCCGCGGTGCACCACGCGGAGGTGGTCGCGCTGTGGCTCGGCGAACCGTACGGGACGCTGGTGCTGACGCTCGCGGTCACCATCATCGAGTTGTCGCTGATCGTCTCGCTGATGCTGGGCGACACACCGAGCCCAGGCCTGGCGCGGGACGCGGTGCATGCCGTGGTGATGCTGGTGCTCAACGGGCTTGCCGGCATCTGCATCGTTGCGGGAACGCTGCGTCATCGCGAGCAGGATTTCCAGACCGCCGGCGCCAATGCCTTCCTCGCGGTGCTGATGCCGATGGCCGTGCTGGTCCTGGTGCTGCCCAACCATACGCTGACCACGCCGGGCCCGTACTACTCGCCGCAGCAACTGATCTTCGTCGGTGCCGCCTGCTTCGCGCTGTACCTGGTGTTCCTGTTCGTGCAGACCGTGCGGCACCGCGAATACTTCATCCCGGCCGGCGACACGGACGATGCGCACGACGCCGGACCGCCACGGCGCATCGGCGCCATCAGCGCCGTGCTGCTGGTGCTGGCGCTGGTTGCGGTGATTCTGCTGGCCAAGCTGCTCGCGCCGTTCATCGAGCACGGCATCACCGCCGTGGGTGCGCCGATGCGCCTGGCCGGCGTCCTGGTGGCCATGATCGTTCTGCTGCCCGAGTGCGTCGCCGCCGTGCACGCGGCGCGGCGCAACCGTCTGCAGACCAGCATCAACCTGGCGCTGGGCAGCGCGGTCGCCTGCATCGGCCTGACCGTCCCCGCCGTGACGGTGATCGCGACCTGGCTGGGCCAGCCGCTCGCCCTCGGCATCGACAATGAATCGACGGTGCTGCTGGTGCTGTCGTTTCTCGTCGCCATGCTGACCTACGGGCAGGGACGCACCAACCTGCTGTCGGGCTTCGTCCACCTGGTGCTGCTGGCGGCCTATGTGTTCATGATCTTCGCGCCGTGACGTCCGCGGCTGGCATGAAATCGACGGCGGCGCGATCGCCGGGTGCTGCGCCATCGCCCGGCGTGAACCACGCGACAGGACGCGGCGCCACAGGATGCCCGATGCTTCTGCCGGCATCGCGCATGCGGTAGGCTGCGGCATGGACACCGCGCAGCCGGACGTGTTGGTGCCGCCGCGGCCGCTCATGCCGGAGCGGGAATTGCCGCTGCTGCAGTTCCTGCGCGCCGTGCGCACCAACGCGCTGACCATCTGGCCCGAGAAGGCCTACCGGGAGGACGTGCTGACGCGGCGCTTTCTCGGCCGCACCAACATGCTGGTCAACGCGCCGGACGTGATCCATCGCGTGCTGGTCGACAACCATGCCAACTACCGCCGCTCCCCGGCATCGATCCGCATCCTGCGTCCCATCACCGGCAACGGGCTGCTGCTGAGCGACGGCGAGGAGTGGCGCCACCAGCGCCGCACCATCGCCCCCTCGCTCGCGCCGCGCACGCTGCCGCTGCTCGCCCGCCACATCGTGGCCAGCACCGAGCAGGCGCTGACGGCGCTCGAGGCGCAGTCCGCCGCCCCGCTCGACCTGCTGGCGGCGATGCAGAACCTGGCGCTCGACATCGCCGGCCGGTCGATGTTCTCGCTCGAGGTGCGGCAGTACGGCGCGGCGATGCGCCGGCTGCTGAACGAGTACGGGCTGAACTACGCCCGGCCGCATCTGTTCGACATGCTGCTGCCGCCGTCCATTCCGACGCTGCGCGATCTCGGGCGAAGGCGGTTCCAGCGACGCTGGATGGCGCTGATCGCCGAGATCGTGCGCACCCGTCTCGCCGCGCCCGAGGCCGACACACCGCGCGACCTGTTCGACCTGCTGCGGGCGGCGCGTGATCCGGAGACCGGCGCGGGCTTCTCGCAGGACCAGTTGCGCGACCAGACGGCGACCATGATCCTGGCGGGTCACGAGACGACGGCGGTCGCGCTGTTCTGGTCGCTGGTGCTGCTCGCGGGCTCGCCCGGCGAGCAGCAATGCGTCGCCGATGAGGTCCGCGGCGTGGCGATCGCGCCGGATACGGCGATGGCGGCGATGCCTGGCCTGCCGCGCACCCGCGCGGTGATCAGCGAGACCCTGCGGCTGTATCCGCCGGCCTTCACCATCGTGCGCGAGGCGATCGCGGCGGACCGCGCCGGCGACGTGGAGATCCCGCGCGGCGCCGTGCTGATGGTGGCGCCCTGGGTGCTGCATCGCCATCACCGGCTGTGGCGCGATCCGGACCGGTTCGATCCGTCGCGCTTCCTGCCGGATGCGCCGGCGCCGCCGCGCTTCGCCTATCTACCGTTCGGCGCGGGACCTCGGGTCTGCGTCGGCGCGCAGTTCGCGCTGACCGAGGCGACGCTCGTGCTGGCGATGCTGCTGCAGCGCTTCGCCGTGACGCTGGAAGGGCCGGCGCCGATGCCGGTCGCGGTGGTCACGACTCAGCCCGACCACCCGCCGGCGTTCCGGCTGCATCCGCGATAGCGGCAGGCACCGTGCACTGGCCTGCAGAGCATTGGCCAGTCCGCTGACGGGGGCTTACTCCGCCGCCACCGCGCGGCCCGCATCCAGCGCGAAGCTCTCCTCGATATGCGCCGCCAGCGCGTCGGTCACCGGCTGCGACGGACGCTTGGCCTTCAGCAGCAGGATGGCGAAATCAGGCAGCCGCGGCAGGCCTTCCTCGGGGCGCATCGCGCGCAGCCCCTCGGGCAGCCAGGACAGCGTGGACACCGTCACCGCGAGCCCGGCCAGCACCGGCGCGTGCGTGCCGATCTGCGAGGCCGATGTATAGGCGATGCGGTAACGCCGCCCCGCGTCCTCCAGCGCACGCACCGCGGCGCCCGCCCATTCGCAGTCCTGCCCGCGCGCCAGGAACGGCTTGCGGTCGGCCAGTGCCAGCGGCAGCGGATCCTGCCGGTGCGGCGAGAACCGCGTCGACGTGACCCACACCAGCGGCCCGCGCCACAACGGCACCACCGGCCAGTCCGCCGGCTGGTGGCCGTTGGAGATCAGCGTCAGGTCGAGTTCGCCCGCCTTGGTCCGATGCATCAGTTCGGACGATGGCGAGCAGACGACATCCACCTGGACCGCCGGATGGGTCTCGGCGAAGCGCTTCAGGATCGGCGGCAGGTAGGCGAACGCGTAGTCGTCGGGCGAGCCCAGCCGCACCGTCCCGGAGATCTGCGGGTTGCGGAACGTGGTCAGCACCTCATCGTTCAGCGCCAGGATCTGCCGCGCACGGGTCAGCAGGTAGAGCCCGTGCGGCGTGAGTTCGACCGAGCCGCCCTTGCCGCGGCTGAGCACCGGCTGGCCGAGGATCTCCTCGAGCCGCTTGACCTGCATCGAGACGGCGGACTGGGTCCGCCCGATCCGCGCGGCGGCCTGGGTGAAGCTATGGCCCTCGGCAATCAGCACGAAGGCGCGCAGCAGATCGGGATCGAGTGCCGGGTTCATGGCCATCAAAATAGTTCATCGTTCCCATAACGGCAATTCGTTTTACTGATTCCTCGGCTGGCACCACATACGCCTCCGAACCTAAGGAGGTCACGATGTCCAACCGTCTCCTGTTCAGCGACATCATACGGGCGCCGCTGTCATTCCCCCGCACGCCGCGCCTGCCGTCCTGGAGCGACATGCGTGGCGCGTGGCGCCGCTACCGCACGCGCCAGCGCATCTCGGAACTCGACAGCTTCATGCTGAAGGATATCGGCGTCACCTTCGCCGATGCCGAGCGAGAGGCGAACAAGCCGTTCTGGCGGCTCTGAGCCTGGATCGGCGCGCCGTATTGGAGCGTCCCGTGTTGGTGCGCCCCGTGTTGGTGCGCCCCGTATGAGAACAGCGCCAGGTGGCGGCCGCCGTCACCTGGCGCTTTCCTGCGCCACGCCGAAGTGGCGCATGTAGCCGCGGAACTTCTCGCGCTCGACATCGGCGCGCAGCCCGTGTTCCTCGAAGCGATAGTCGCGCGGCCCGTAGCCCCCCCTCGGCCGCTGCTTCACATAGCGCTGGATCGAGGCCTCCAGCGTCGGCGGGAACGCCAGCCCGAACTGGCGATAGAGCGCGGTGACGGTGCCCACCGGATCGGCCACCAGGTCGGTGTGATGCACGTGGTGCACTCCGTCGCGGTCGACGTCGATCATCCGCTGCGTGCCTTCCAGCCAGCGCGCGCTCTCCTGCGCACCGATCTCGCGGCGATCCAGCCGGCGGGTGAACGGCCGGCGCACCACCTCGGTCAGCTTGGCCACCGACAGCAGCACCTTCACCGGGTCGCGGTGCACGAAGACCAGCCTTGCGTCCGGATACACCTCGCGGATCGCATCGAGCGCGAACAGATGGTCGGGGCACTTCACCACCCACCGCCCGCCCGGCGCCTGGTGCTGCAGGTGCTGGAGGAAGCGGCGATGGAAGCGGTAGGCCGGCACGTGCCCGGTCTGGTCCAGCCACCGGCGATAGGCCGGGATATGGTACGTCGTGTCGAACCGCAGGCTGCGGAACACGTGCGCGGTGATCTCGCTGCACTCCTGCGGCGAGGTGGCGTCCAGCGGATGCAGCGCGCGGAACTCGGGCGCCAGGCGCTCGAAGGCGCGCAACTGCCGCGCCACCTGCGCCGGCCGGGCGTCGCGCCCATGCCCCGACGGGTAGGGATAGATCGTCTGCCACACGCGCGGCGCCCGGTTGTCCGGGTCCTCCATCAGCAGGCGGTGCAGGAAGGTGGTCCCGCTGCGCGGCAGGCCGGTGATGAAGATCGGCCGCTCGATCGGCTGCAGCGCGATCGCCGGGTCACGCTGCTCGGCATCCTGGAAGCGCAGCAGGTTGCTGAGGAACCGCACGACGTCCCATCGCGTCGCGATGCGTCCGACCAGACTCAGCGAGGCCTCGTCGAGGCAGGCCGCCAGCAGCCGCCGCAGCGGGTCGACGAAGGCGGTGTCGCCGAAATCGCTGAGACCGCTCCTCCGCCGGGCGAGCGCGAGCAGCGCCTCGACCGGCAGGGGACGACGCAGCAGGCCGAACGCGTCCGCGACGCCATCGGCCAGGTTCAGTACCGAACTTTGCAGCAACAACCGCAACCACTCCTTAACCCGCAGGGCACAGGATCGTGACCCGATCGAGGCCTCGCCAGGATGCATCCACCACTGCCGGTACCACATTTCTGCTATCGGCGCGGATATGTTGACCATGATGAGGGCCGGGGGATAACCATCGTGGTTCGCTCACGGTCTCGGTGAGATGAGGGAACCATCCATGACTTTCGCCTTGATTGGCCGCCGGCACTGGTTGCGTGTCGCCCTGGCTGCCGCCGGCGTCGCCGTCCTGCCCCTGCGCGGCCAGGCCGATCCCGCCGCCGTGGCGCCGATCCGCGACCTCTGCGACAGCCTGCTCGGCGTCATGCGTGCCGGCCACTCCGCGCCGTTCGCACAGCGCTTCTCCATGCTGGCGCCCGCGGTCGAGCGCGCCTTCGACCTGTCGGCGATCCTGCAACTTTCGGTCGGCCCCGCCTGGGCCGGCCTGCCCGCCGACCAGCAGGCCTCGCTGCTGACCGCGTTCCGCCGCTACACGATCGCGAACTACGTCAACAGCTTCGACAACTTCAACGGCCAGCGCTTCGACATCCTTCCCGACACCAAGGGACTGCCTAACGGTGAGCAGGTCGCGCAGACCCGAATCGTCTCCTCGTCGGGCGAATCGCACGCGCTCGACTACGTCATGCGCCAGGGCGCCGGCACTTGGAAGGCCGTGGACGTACTGGCTGACGGCTCGATCAGCCGGGTCGCGGTGCAGCGTTCCGACTTCCGCCGCCTGGTCTCCCGCGGCGGCGCCCAGGCGCTGATCGAGAGCCTCAACCAGAAGACCAACGACCTGTCCGGCGGCAGCCTGTCCTAGATCGCCGCCGGCCGCCTGTCCCGGGCCGCGAAACCGCGCGGGCGGGTGCGCACGCGGACGGGCTGCCGCAGGGGCATGGCCGCCACCTGCTGCGCGCGTGACGCGCGTCCCCGTGAAGCGATCGCGCGCTAGACCGTGGCCACCGGCGTCGCCGGCGAACCCACCGCGCCCGGCAGCCGCAGCGGCGGACCGGTGAACAGGAACCGGCTGCGGCCATTGGCACGCAGCCAGTCGGCAAGCTCGGTCAGGTAGAACATCTCCCCCAGGTAGCAGCCCAGCCTGAACAGGCAATGCGCGTGCAGCGGCAGCGTCGCGCAGGCATCGTCCAGGCACGGCCGCGCGGGCATGCTCTCGACGGCGAAATTGTCCGAGATCAGCGCCACCGCGCCGCTGTCGGTCACCCATTGCTGCAACTCCGGATCGCGGCCGTCGAGGCCGCAGGTGCCGGACATCAGCAATTCCCGGTCCGGCTGCTTGTTCATTTCCAGCAGCATCTCGGCAAAACCGGTGCGGAACAGCACGAAATCGCCGGGCTCGACGACCACGCCATCCTTGCGCATCACCTCCATCAGGTCGGCATGGCCGACGATGTGGCCGGTGCGGCCGAAATGCGCCTCGAGGTCGATCAGCACGCCCCTGCCCTGCATGCAGGCTTCCGCCATGTTCTGCACGCCGAGATGCCGCGCACCCTGGGGCTGGTCGCACGGCGTCATGTTGCCCTGCGCGTCGTAGAACACCGGCCCGATGATGTCCCGGCCGGCGCGATAGCCGTTGTAGAACACGTCCTCCGCCCGGCCGTCGCCATCGGCGTCGAACATCTGGCCGACATGCGCCAGGCTGTCCCACTGCGTCGAGTACTGCAGCGTCAGCAGCACCTGGTCGTCGCACACGATGTCGGTCGCCGTCGGATCGTCGCAGCGCAGCGGATAGTTCATGTTCGGCCGGTCGCCGCGCATGGTGGGCTTCAGCACCGGCGGATGGCGGCGCGGCGACAGCACGGCACCGCCCGGATAGTCGAGCGGCAGCGACAGGCAGAAGGTCTTTCCCACCTTCACCTCGGCGATGCCCTGCAGCACCTTCTCCGGCGTCAGCAGATTGAGCCGGCCACGTTCGTCGTCGGCACCGAAATCGCCCCAGGTCGAGCCGGCGGGACGCCGGGTCCAGCGCGGATTGTCGGCCATGGCGGTCTCCTTCCGGATTGTTTCGCCGGAAATTGCGTCCCCTGCCACCGGTTGTCGAGCGTCCGCTTCGGGTCAAGTGTCGGCGGGGGCGACTCACGACACGTCCCTTTCGTCCTCGATCAGGGTCACGAGATCGACGCCGAGCCGGCTCAGCGGGTGCTCCGCCTCCCATGACACGAGGTGGCGGACCATCACCCTGGCCCGATGCGCGTGCAACGTGGCAATCTGGCGCTCCAGGTTCTCTTGATCGCTGCCGCCCTCACCCTGCTGGCGCAGCACGATGATCGCCGATCCGAGCAGCGCGGCGTCGACCGCCGGCGGTTCCATCCCCTCGGACTGGAAGCCGATGCCACGGCAGAAGGGGCGCAGCCGCGTCACGCATTCCAGCACACGGCTCTTGGGAAAGCCCTTCGGCATGTCCGACAGCACCAGCACGAGCCGCGCGCGCAGCCTTGTATCGAGTGCCTGGCAGGCGGCCACATAGCGGTCGGTGCGGCGGCGATCGAGGAACACCTCGAAATCGACATTCACCAGCACCAGGAGCGCGCCGCCATCGGCGATATCGGTGATCGCCTGCGCGGCCGCGAGGCCCAGCACCAGCCGGTCGAAGTCGAAACCCTGCCGCTCGTTCAGCGGCAGCGAGGAGTAGGCGGCAAGCACGCGCCGCTCCAGCGGCGGCGGCATCCGGGCGAAATGTGCCACCACTTCCCTCGTGCGCCGGCTGCGCACGGGCTCCAGCCGGCACAGCGTGGCGCCAATCGCCTCGCGCAGCGTCTCGCGCGCCCGCGCCTCGATCTCCGCGAGCCGCGTGGCCAGCCGCTCGCCGATCACCTCGGCCAGCATGTCCGCCGAGCGGCCCGGTATGTCGGGCACGTCCACCGATGCGGTGACGGCGGAGACCTGCGCCATGGCTTCGGACTCGCCGCTGCCGATCAGCCGCGTGCGGATCTCGCGCGCCAGCACCGCGGCGCGGAACGCCGCCTCCTCCTCGGAGGCATCGGCGAAGCAGATCAGGAACCCGCTATCGGCGGTGCGCGAGAACGTGTCGCGCGGACCGCAGCCGCGGCGGATCACGTGCTCCGCGGAGGCCATGGCGCGTGCCGCCACCGCTCCCCACCGCTCGCCGAGTGCCTCCTTCACGTCATCGAGGCCGATCAGCCGGATCTTGCCCGCCACGTGCACCGTGACCGCCGGCTGCTGAGCGTCCCGCAGGATGGTCACGATGCGGAAGCGGCGCAGGTCCTCGCGCTGCACGGTGATGGAGGTCAGCTCCACCGGGATCTCGCTGCCATCCAGTCGCACGAGATTGGCGTGCACGGTGTAATCCAGCCCATCGGTTACCTGGCGCTGGCGCGCGGCGGCCACCACGCCGCGCGTCGCCGGGCTGATGAAGTCGAGCGCCCGCTTGCCCAGCGTGCCGCCGACCGGATAGCCGATCAGTTCGTCGAGCGCCGGGTTGGCCATCTGGAGCACGCCGGTCTCCGAGACGATCGACACCGGCGCCCTCACGCAATGGAACACCTTGGCGAGCAGACCCTGGATCGCCGCCTGCTGCTGGCTCGCGAGCAGGCTCTCGGTGATGTCCCGTCCCAGGATCACGAAGCAGGGCGGCACCGTGCCGCGCACCGGCATCAGATGCAGGCCGAGCCAGAACGGTGTCGATGAGGCGCGCAGACAGCGCAATTCGGAGCGGATCGAACGGCCTTCGCGCGCTGCCCCCAGCAGGTCGGCGAAGCGCGCTGTGCCGGTCTCGGGCGCCGCGAGCGAGGCCATCGGCCGCCTGCTCAGCGCGGCGTTGTCGAAGCCCGTCGTGCGGCAGAACGCCTCGTTCGCCGCCGCCACGACGAGATCGTCGGCGCCATCGCCGAGCAGTTCCAGGATCACCACGAGGTCGTCGGACTGGTCCAACGCATCGCAGACAAGACGCTGCAGCGTGGCGGAATCGAGGATGCCCTGCCTCATGCCGCCACTGTAACGCCGGCCGCTTAATGTCCGGCTAAGACCTCCGCCAATGCCCGGCTAATGGACGATGCGGCGCAGCCAGGCCCCGGCGCGGGACACCGCATCGCGCGCCTTCTGCACGCCATCGGTCGCGCGCAGGAAGCCGTGCAGCACCCCCGGGTAGATCTCTAGTTCCACCGGCACCGCCGCCTCGCGCAGCTTCGCCGCCAGCGCCTCCCCCTCCGAGCGCAGCACGTCCAGCTCCGCGAGCAGGACCAGCACCGGCGGCAGGCCCGTGAGGTCGGCACGCAGCGGTGCGGCCAGCGGATGCGCCCGGTCCGCCGCGTGGGGCACGTAGACGCTCCAGTAGAACGCCATCTTCTCGCGCGTCAGCACGTGGCCGGCGGCGAACTCCTGGTAGCTCGGCGTATCGAAGCGGCTGTCGCACACCGGATACGTCGCGATGATGCCGGCGAGCTTCGGTCCGCCCTCGTCACGCAGCAGCAGCGCGGCCGCCAGTGCCAGGTTGCCGCCGGCCGAGTCGCCCGACAGCACGATGCGCGCCGGATCCAGACCCCACGCCGCGCCCTCGGCTGCGACGTGGCGCACCACGGCGGCACATTCCTCGAGCGCCTGCGGGAACTTCGCCTCCGGCGACAGCGCATAGTCCACGCTCACCACGGCGACCTCGCCCGCCGCCGCGAGCGCGCGCGCGGCCGAGTCGTGCGTGTCGACCGACCCCCAGACCCAGCCACCGCCATGGAAATACACGATGACCGGCAGCGGCCGCTCGGTGTGCGGGCGATGCACGCGGCAATAGATCCGCCGGCCACGCGCCGCGATCCAGCGTTCCGTCGTCTCGGCCATCGCCGGCCCGTGCGCGCCGCGCGCCAGGCTGATCGCATCGTTCACCGCGCGATGCGGCTCCAGCGGCAGCTCCAGCCTCACCGAAGGATACTTCGCCGCAATCGCCTCCGCGTGCTCCTGATAGGCGCGCATTTCCGGGTCCCAGCGCGATCGCTCGCTCATGTCTCGTCTCCTTGCGTCTCCACGGTATGCAACGCCACGGTCAACACCTTGGCAATGTGCGACCGATACACTGCCTGCCGGTCACGCTATCCTGTCGAGGCCATGCATCTGCTGCGCGACAAGCCCGTCGGGCGCTTCAGTCCCGCCTGCCTGTTCCGCCCCGATTCGATCATCCTGATCGGCGCGGCCTCGCCGATCGGCGTCCACGTGCTGGCCAACCTGCGCGGCGGCACCTTCAAGGGCAGCGTCACGCCGGTCGACAGCGCGGCCGATGTGGCGGACCTCCCCGCCGCTGCCGACCTCGCGGTGTTCGCCTCGCCGCCGCAGCCGGACCTGCTCGCGGCACTGGCGGCCAAGGGCATCCGAGCCGCCGCCGTGCTGGACGATGGCGACGGCCTGGACGACGCCGCGCAGCGCGGACCGATCCGTGTGCTGGGGCCGCGATCCTTCGGCATCGCCGTCCCGTCGATCGGCCTGAACGCCTCGCGCGCCCACCTGCCGGTGCCCGCCGGGCGGCTCGCACTGGTGTCGCAGTCGGGGTCGCTGTGCCGTACCGTGCTCGACTGGGCGCAGCCGAACGGCGTCGGCTTCAGCCATATCGTCGGCATCGGCCGGCGCGCCGATATCGGCTTCGGCCTCGTGCTGGACTGGCTGTCGCGCGATCCCGGCACCGGCGCGATCCTGCTGGACATCCGCGAGTTGCGGAACCGCCGGGCCTTCCTGTCGGCGGCGCGCGCCGCGTCGCGGCTGCGCCCGGTGGTGGCGATCCGTCCCGGCAGCCTGCTCGCCGATCCCGATGGCGCGGCCGAACTCGCCTTCGAGGCGGCGCTGCGGCGGGCCGGCGTGCTGTGCGTGCAGACCCTGTCGGACCTGCTGACGGCGGCCGAGACCCTTGCCCGCGCCCGCCCGGTGCGCAGCGAGGCGCTGGCCATCGTCACCAACGCCATCGGCGCCGGAAAGATGGCGGCGGATGCGGCGCTGCGCGACGGACTGCGCCTGGCGGGCGAGATCGCGGATGTGGAACCGGCCGATGCCGCCGGCCTGGCGCGTGCCGCCGTCGCGGCGGCGGCCGAGCCTGGCGTGGGCGGCGTCCTCGTAGTGCATGCGCCGTGCGGCGGCGGCGAGGCGGCGGACCCAGCCGCGCTGGCCGCGGTCGCCGCGCAGATCAAGGTGCCGCTGCTGGTCTGCGCGATGGGCGAGACCACCGGGGCGGGCCATCGCCGCCGCCTGGCCGCGGCCGGCATTCCCGAGTTCGCCACGCCGGAACAGGCGGTGCGCGGCTTCCTGCATCTGGTGCAGGACCGGCGCAACCGTGCCGCCGCCCGCGAGTTGCCGGCCAGCACGGTGCTGACCATCGCCGCCGACCGCATCGGCGTGCGCCGCGTGTTCGACGCGATGCGCCGCGCGGGGCGGCTGACGGCGACGCAGGACGAGGCGCTGGAGGTGCTTAGTGCGTACGGCGTTCCGGTGGTGCCGACCCGGGTCGTGCACTCGCCCTGGGATGCGGGGGCGGCCGCTATCTTGCTGGGGCTGCCGGCGGTGGTGAAGCTGCGGCAGAGCGTGCGGCCGGATGCCCGGGCCTCGGGCGGGCTGGCGCTCGACCTGCACGATGCGGCCGAGGTCACGATGGCGGCGCGCCGGCTGTCGCGGCAGGGCGAGGCGCTGGTGGTGCAGCACCAGGCGGTGCGCTGGCGCGAGTTGCGGGTGGGCGTGGCGGACGATGCGACGTTCGGGCCGATCATCCGGTTCGGCCAGGGCGGCACGACGGCGGACATCCTGCGCGACGTCTCCGCCGACCTGCCGCCGCTCAACCTGGCGCTCGCGCATGGCCTGGTGTCGCGGACCCGCGCGGCGGCGACGCTCGGGCGGTTCCGCGACAACCCGCCGGCGAACGAGCCGGCGGTGGCCGAGGCGCTGGTGCGGATCAGCCAGCTTGTCGTGGACTTCCCCGAGATCGCCGAGCTGGACCTCAATCCGCTGATCGCCGATGCCGATGGGGTGGTGGCTGCCGATGCCTGGCTGCGGCTGCGCGGGACGGGCGAGACCGGCGGCGGCCTGGCGATCACGCCCTATCCCATGGAACTGGTCGAGCACTGGGTGGCGCGCGACGGCGAGCGCTTCGTGGTCCGGCCGATCCGGCCGGAGGATGCCGATGCGCATGGGGCGTTCTTCGCCCGGCTGTCGCCGCAGGACATCCGCTACCGGTTCTTCAGTGCGGTGCGCGAGTTGTCGCTCGAGCAGATGGCCCGCCTCACCCAGATCGACTACGACCGCGAGATAGCGTTCGTCGCCGTGCGCGAAGCCGGCGGCGACACCGTGGGGGTGGCGCGCCTGGTCTGCGAGAACGAGCGCGAGGGCGAGTTCGCGGTGATCGTGCAGGCCGATGTGAAGGGCAAGGGCGTCGCGCATCACCTCATGCAGCGGCTGGTGGGCTGGGCGCGCAGCCGCGGCCTGGCCACCGTCATCGGCCAGGTGCTGGCGGACAACGCACCGATGCTGGCCTTCGTGCGCGCGTTCGGGTTCACGGTGAAACGCCTGCCGGCGGAGCCCGACGTAGTGGAGGCACGGCTGTCGCTGGAGTAGGCTCGCGGGGATGGAAACGTCCGCCCTGCGCCTTCCCGCCGCCGAGCTGAGCGCGGCCAGGAGGCATGCGATCGTGTATGTGCTCAGCGCCTCCGCCGTGTTCACCCTGGGGTCCGCGCTGGTGAAGGCGCTGACGGCGCATTTCCCGGTGCTGGAAATCGTGATGTTCCGCAGCATCGTGGGCTTCGCGGTGATGCTGCCGATGCTGGCGCGCGCCGGCGGGTTGTCGGCGATGAAGACGCGCCGCCCGCTCGGGTATGTGATGCGCACGGTGTACGGGTTCATCGGCACCGTCACCTCGGTCTACGGCTTCGCCATGCTGCCGCTGGTGACAGTGACCGCGCTCGGCTTCGCCATGCCGCTGTTCCTGACCGTGCTGTCGGTGCCTCTGCTGGGCGAGCGTGTCGGGCCGCGGCGGGCGACCGCGGTAGGGGTGGGGCTGTGCGGCGTGCTGGTGATGCTGCGCCCCTGGCACGTGGACGCCGATTCGCTGGCGATGGGACCGGTGCTGGCGGTGCTGGCCGGCGTGTTCACCTGGGCGCTCTCGATGATCAGCATCCGCAAGATGGGTGCCGCCGGCGAGCGCAACGAGACGATCGTCGCGTGGTACAGCCTGGGGACCGCGGCGCTGGCGGCGATCGGCTGCCTGGGCGAGTGGGTGACGCCGACTCCCTGGCAGTTCGCCACGCTGGTGCTGGCCGGGCTGATGTCGGGCATCGCGCAGTGGCTGATGACCGAGGGCTACCGGGCGGCGGAGACCACGCTGGTGGCGCCGTTCGAGTATGGCGCGATCATCTATGCGACGGCACTGGGCATCCTGATCTTCGGCGAGTGGCCGGACGGGTGGAGTCTGACGGGCGTGGGCATCCTCATCGCGTCTGGCCTCTATATTTGGCACAGGGAGGTTACCCTCGGGTTAAGGCGGTAGCGGCGTCCCATCCCGAAGCGGCACGGGGCGTACCGCCGGACCGGCGCCGATGGTGCGGGAGCGCCCGGAGCGCGTGGAACGGCTCAGCGCAGCAGCGCGACGATCACGGTGACGATGCCCAACACCAGGTTGATGGCGATCAGCTTGCGGATGCGGTCGATGGAGGCGACGGCGGTGGTGCGGTCGGTCGTGCGGCGGAAGCGTGCGTAGGGGCCGAAGAAGATCGCCAGGAACACCAGGCTCATGATCACGCCGAGCAGCAGCATCAGGTGCACGTTCCAGCCGACGCCCGCCATCCCCCCGTACTGGCCGAACAGCACGGCGAAGCCCGACAGCAGGATCAGCGGCATGGCGTGCCACACCACCAGGAAGAAGCGCCGGAAGACCTGGGTGTGGAGCGCGATGCGCTGGATCGGCTCCAGCACCGCCAGGCTGGGCCGCAGCACGACATAGGCGAAGAACATGCCGCCGACCCACACCACCGCGCACAGCACGTGCACGGCGAGCACCCATCCCCAGACGTCCATCCCGTAAGCTCCTGCAATACGGCGGGCCGCGCCGCGAAGGTGCGGCAGGCATGCGCGAAGGCGGCGTCGTTGGCAAGCCGGGCCGTCCGCCCGCGCCGCGCGGCAGGCGAGCGGCGCCTCTGCCATCGCGGGCAGGCCGGCGACCGGCCAGCGCGCCACGGGCCGGTCGGATGGGCCAAGCAACGACCCGGCGCGCTCCACCGGCCGGGCGGCACCGCTGCGTCGGCCTGGCCGATATCGCCCAGCCAGGCGCGCGGCAGCGTCGCGCGATCGGCGGCGCTCGCCGCATCCACCGCGCGGCCCGGATGCGTCCCGCGGATACCGATCGCGGAATGCGCCGGCAGGCGGTGGACCGCGGCCGGTCCGCGCCACCCGCAGCGGGATCGCTCCAACGGAGCGGTCGATCCGGCTCGACCGGACATCGACGGTCCGAGGCCGCGAGGCCGCCGCGCCGGTCATTCCGTCAGCGCCTGCAACTCCGCCAGCAGCGCCCGCAACTCCCCGGCGGCGGTGGAGCGCGGTGCGGCCTCGGTGACGCCCCAGGCCGGCGGCGAAGGCGTGGGCGAATCCGGTGCGGTTGCCGAGCGAGGCCTGCAGCAGAGGCAGCCGCCGCGCGGCCAGGTCGGCGGCGATCGCATCGCGCAGCTTCGAGGCGGGCGGCGCGCGGTTGAACACCAGATGCGCCCGCCGCTTCTCGTCCGCCGCCAGCTTCAGCGTGCCCTCGGCCGCCCAGACATCGGGCATCGAGGGCTGGATCGGCACCAGCACCAGGTCGGCCGCGCGCACCGCCACCCGCGCATCGGTGTCGATCTGCGGCGGGCTGTCGATCACCACCACGTCGTGGTCGCGCTTCAGCCGCTCCAGTTCCGCCGCCAGCCGCCAGCCGGAGACGTCGGAGAAGGCCATCGCGGCGGCCTGCACCAGCCGCGCCCGGCGCAGCGCGTGCCAGCGGCCGAGGCTCTTCTGCGGATCGATGTCGAGCAGCGCCACGCGGCGGGACTGCGCGAAGGCGGCAGCGATGTTGGCGGCCAGCGTGGTCTTGCCGGTGCCGCCTTTCTGCTGCGCGACCGTGATGACCACCGCCATGGCTGCGACTCCGCTGCTGCGCCGCACTAGAGCAGATTCCGTTCGTGCACGCTCACGGAACCCGCTCCAGCTCGTTGTCTGAGAGCGTGATTCACCGCTCCGGTGATTCCACCTGTACGGATCACGCTCCATAGCAAGCCCATGGCGTAAAGCGGGCGGCAAGCGGGGCGCGCGCTCCAAGTGGGGCGGACGGCAGGCGGGGCGTCTCGCGGGCGTCTCGCCGCCCCTGGCATGAGACGGCGCGGCGGCCGGCGGACCGGCGCGAGGGCCCGGGTGGTCCGGCGGCAGGCGGCCACTGCACCGGCGCGGCGGGAGCGTGGCGATCGGGCCGGGCGGTCACCGGGCGCTCGCCTGCGCGCCAGGCCGGCGGAACGCGCGGCCTGCGCCGCCGCGAGGCACCGGCCGGAACCGGCGGTTGCCCTGCGCGGCGAGTGCCATTGCGGCGCGCGCCGGACAGTGTGGCGCTCGGTGGGGGGCCTCGGCGTGGGGTGCCTCGCCGGCAGGTGCCGTTCCGGGAGGGGCCTTGCCGGAGGGTGCCGTGCCGGGGAGCCGGACCGGCGCGGCGGGGCGCGCGCGGAGGCCGGCGTCAGGCGTTCGCGAGTTCCGGCTGGCGGTCGAGTTCCAGCAGGATCGGGCTGGTGCCGCCGACGATGGCCTGCACCAGGGCGGCCGATGGCGGGCCGAAGGCGCAGCGGTCGGGCACCCCGCCCAGCGCGCGGATCTGGGCGGCGCGGCGCGGGTAGGTGACGGCGTATTGTTCGGCCTCGGTCAGCGCGCTGAACCGGTCGCTGGCGTCCGGTTCCGCCACAATCTCGGCCGGCGGCGGCGGCGGTGGCGGCGGGTCGGGCTCCGCGTCGTTCAGCGCATGGGCCATCAGGCCGATGGCGCAATGCTCGATCCAGGCGGCCTGGTCGCAGTTCGCCGGATCGGCCTCCCGCGCACGCCGCGCCGCCTGCACGCGGAGCAGCAATGTCCGCGCCGCGCCTGCCTGGCGCAGCATGCCGGCGCACTGGGCGTTGCAGCGCAGGTAGCGGTCGATGTCGTCGCGTTTCTGGTGTGCCAGGCGCAGGCAGTCCATCGCCTGGGCGTGGGCGGCGACGCAGCGGGCGGCGATGGCGACCTCCTCCGCGTTGGCCGGCAGCATCGAGGCGACCTCCGCGATGGCGGCGTTATCGCGGTGGGCGAGTGCGGCCGCGGTGTCGGCAGCAGGTGGCGGCAGCGTGGCCTGGAGGGTGTGGACGAGGTGCCAGTAGGTGCTGCGGGGGAGCAGCATTGCGAGGTCCGGCCGCTCCGGTGAGGCGATGGGGTCCATGCCGGGGGGATAGTCTGTTAGTGTGGGTTGTGGCAAGCGTTATCGTGGATGTCGGATGGGGGCCGACCCATCGTGCGCGGCCAGGCACCCATGACGATGGAAATCGCGTCTGCACCGGCCGGGGATAGCCTCCGCACGCACCGCACGTGATCCCGAAGCCTGGTCACCGTGCATAGAGATGCGTTTGAAACCCGACAAAGGCCTCGCGTATTCTCGCAACACCGCCGAGCTCCAATGCGGCGTCGCTGATGGCGCGGTATCTCAGCTCAAGAAGATGCGGCAGCTTCGCCTGATCGAGCTCGCCAACGCCCTCACTGACGTATTGCGACAGGACGAAATCGAGAAAGGCCTGAAGCTTCGGGTCGTAGTGCGCGGTGATGAAGGGCCGGCTGGCGTCGGCGCGCTCCTGGCGGGAGATTGGCGCGAGCGCGAAGGCGATGTAGGCCAGCACGTCGTACAGATCGCTTTTCTCGGCATCGATCATGCGCTCGATTTCGCGGAGCTGCTCGCGGCCGTAGCCCTTCTCGGCGAGGCTATCCAGCAGCGCCTTGCGGGTGTCCGGCTGGCTCCACAAGGCGCGCAGCTCGTCCTCGCTCCTGAACAGCGCCGGCAGCTCACCGAACAGCCGGGTGATGAATTCGGCGGCGGACATCGGCCGGCCATCGACGCTCCAGAACGTCGTCGCCGTCATGTGCTGGATGGTGCGCTCCTTGCCGTCGGCAAGCTCGATGCGGATCCTGGCAGGACGCGGCTGCGGATCCGGCTCGAGGAGTTCCGGCGGAGGTTCCGCCGGACACGCACGGGTGGAGCGACCGGCTCCATCGGCTCGCCATCCCACTCCGGATCGCTGAAATGCTCGTAGCCGCGCACGAAGTCGTAGATGGTGAAGTAATCCTTGCCATCGAACAGGCGCGTGCCCCGGCCGATGATCTGCTTGAACTCGATCATCGAATTGATTGGCCGCATCAGCACGATGTTGCGCACGTTACGCGCATCGACACCGGTCGAAAGTTTTTGCGACGTGGTCAGGATCGTCGGGATCGTCTTCTCGTTGTCCTGGAACGTGCGCAGGAACTGGTCACCGAGCGCGCCGTCCCTCGCTGTCACGCGGACGCAGTAATTCGGCTCCTTGCTCGTCTTCATCTGGTTGACCAGGTCGCGCACGGCTCCTGCGTGATCCTGGGTCGCACAGAAGACCAGGGTCTTCTGGCGCTGGTCGATCATGTCTATGAACAGCTTCACGCGATGCCGCTCGCGCGCGGTGATCTCGATGATGCGGTTGAAATCGCTTTCGGTGTAGCGCCGCCCGTGCTCGACCTCGCCCTCGATCACCTCGTCGTCGCTGGTATAGACGTAGTCGTCGAGCGTGGTGGCGATCTGCTGGACCTTGAATGGCGTGAGGAAGCCGTCGTTGATCCCGTCCTTCAGGGAGTAGATGTAAACCGGCTCGCCGAAATACGCGTAGGTATCGGCATTGGCCCGCCGCTTCGGCGTCGCGGTCAGACCAAGCTGCACGGCAGGCGCGAAGTGGTTCAGGATGTGGCGCCAGTCGCCTTCGTCCTTCGCGCCGCCGCGATGGCACTCATCGATGACGATGAAGTCGAAGAAGTCGGATGGGAAATCGCCGTAGCTCGGTGTGGGCTGCCCGGCCGCATCCCGTCCGGTCATGAAGGTCTGGAAGATGGTGAAGAAGATGTTGCCGTTCTTCGGCACGCGGCCCTTCTTGCGGATGATCTCGGGGTCGATCCGCACCAGCGCGTCTTCCGGGAAGGCCGAGAACGCGTTGTAGGCCTGGTCGGCGAGGATGTTGCGGTCGGCCAGGAACAGGATGCGCGGCCGGCGGGTCGGTTCGCCCTCGCGCCTGCGGTCAGCGAGGTTCCATCGGCTCTGGAACAGTTTCCAGGCAAGCTGAAAGGCGATGAAGGTCTTGCCGGTGCCGGTCGCCAGGGTCAGCAGGATGCGGTCCTGACCCGCCGCGATCGCCTCCAGCACGCGCCGGATGGCGATGTCCTGGTAATAGCGCGCCTGCCAGTAGCCGCCCTTGTCCTCGAACGGGATGGCGGCGAAGCGGTCGCGCCAGACATTCCGCTCGGCGAAGACGCGGTTCCAGAGTTCGTCCGGTGTGGGGAACTGGGTGACGTACTGCTCCACGCCGGTGGTCATGTCGACCTGGTAGATGCCGGCGCCGTTGGTGGAGTAGGCGAAGCGGGTCTGCAGCTTTTCGGCGTATTTCTTGGCCTGGCCGATGCCCTCGGTATCGGCCAGGTCGCGCCGCTTGGCCTCGATCACCGCGAGCTTGTGGTTGCGGTAGGTCAGCACGTAGTCGGCGATGTCCTGGGCGGCCCGCACGCCCGCGCCCTGCAGGCGGCCGAGGGTGATGACCTCGCGCCGCACCCGGCTTGCCTCCACCACGCCCCAGCCGGCCGCTTTCAGCGCGGGGTCGATCAGTTCGGCGCGGGTTTCGGCCTCGTTCATGCAATGTTTCTACATGAAAACGGCGTTTCGTTCCACACAGGGCATGGATGTGCGGACACGCCCTGGCTGGGCTGTCGACCGAGGGTGGTTCGGAGCACGTCATCGGAACGGGGCGGTTCTCCGCCCGCACGGTCCATGATGCCGTCGAACGCGTCCCTGGCGGCGCGCGCCGACCGCTCCACGAACTGGTCCGCCGTCGCCATCGCCGATGGCTTTTCCGCCTCCGCCGCAACGACGAACCGATTGACGCGCGTGCCGTCCCGCCTCGCCCGCTTCTCGACCGCCGCGTTCGGCGACAACGGCGGACGCAGCGGACACGTCCCCGTCCTGGTCGTCATTCTCGCTCCCCCGGACGCCGCTGCGCCGGTCGCCGGTTCGCCACCGGTCAGGTCGGCAGGCGTGCCGGCGGCATCTCCAGCGTCAGATGCGCGATGTAGCCGGAACGGCTTTCGCCGGCCGCCTGGGCCAGCGCATCGAGACGCCGGAGTACGCGCCGCGGCAGCGTGATGTTCACCCGCTCGATGGTGTCGTCGAGCAGTGCGGCGTCCAGCGTGATGATGCCGAACGTCCAGCCCGCGTAATCGGGGTTCCCGCGCAGAACCTCCAGGCTCGACGGCGGGGGGATGGCCTCGCCGGCGTCGAGTGCGGCATCGATCCAGGCGGCTGCCGCCTCCTCGGCGCCGAGGACAGCCTCGTCCAGGCTGTCGCCGGCGGAGAAGCAACCGGGAAGGTCGGGCACGATGACGCCGAACGCCGTGGCGGCGGTGCCGGGTTCGATCACGATGGGATAGCGCACGATCTCACTTGCCTCCTACAGGCCGGCTTGCTTGCGGATCGCGGCGACCAGACCGGTGCCGAGATCCTTCTTCGGATGTGGCACGACGATATGGCCGGGGCGGCCGGCATGCTTGAAGACGTGATGCGAGCCGCGCACACGGTCCAGGACCCATCCGGCGGCCTTGAGTTCCCGGATCAGGTCTGCGCTTTTCACGATGCGCATTATACACACTCGGTTGGGAGTGTCAACGATACACACTGGGCTGCGACACCAGGCCGCCGCGGCCTGCGGCCTTCAGCGGGGGGCGATCAGTTCTGTCCGGGTTTCGGCCTCGTTCATGCGAGAAATTTCATGGGGCGGCAGGTGAAGCGCGGTGGGCGGGCGAACCCGGCGTTTTGGCCCGGCCCCTGGACGTGATACCGGGCAGATACTAGGCGGCAGGGATGACGCGACCCATGGACGAGCAGGTCAGCCGGCAGGCCCCGCGGCCATTGACCGAGAAGCTGGATGCCAGCGCGCGACCTTGCTGCGGGACGCGTTGGCGATGCCGGTGCCGCGCAGCGCAAGGCGATGCGAATGCTGAAAGCGCTTGAGAAAGCCCGTGCTGGCGCCAAGGGTGGGACGCGCGCGCCGACGGCATGACCGGCGTTGCCTGACTTGATCACGGACACCGGCCGGGCGGAGTAGCCGGCCGCTTTCAGGGCGTGGCCGATCCGTTCGGCGCGGGTTTTGGCATTGTTCAATCGGCGGCTTCTGGCAGGGATTGTGCCGGGTGTGCAGTCAGTTCGCCAGAGAAGGCTTTGCGCAGGATGGATTGCTTTAGCTCCTCGAGGTGGTTTAACTTCCGCCGGTAGACGATTTCAAGATTCTTAATCGCCGTCGCTATAGATTCAATCTTGTCCGTAATGGCCAGTTGATCGGCGATGGGCGGAAGTGTGACGGGGAGCGCCGAGAGCGCCTGCTGGTTCAAACTGGCGATGTTCGCACCATCGCCGCTTTCAATGAGCATCTCCCGAGACGCCTTCGATTTCAAGAAATGAATCAGATATGCCGGGGTTACTTCCTTTGAGGCAGTACGAATTCTGATGGTAAAGCCAGAATGAGACGTCTTTTCCGGAACCTCGCTGGCCAGAATGCAGCGTCCGATAAGCTGCTTGTTGCCATTCGACCGGACCGTCAATATATCCCCGACTCGAAGCTCATAGTCGACACTCAGCTTGCCGCTAATTTGTGCCGTTTCCAGTTGGCCAGCCGGCACATAGAAATTCTTCTGGAAGTCCTTCACGCCGACGATTTTGATCGTCTCGCCCTTGCTTCCTTCGTAAAGTTTAGCCCGTTCTTGAACGCAGCGATATCCCCAAGTCTTTTATGAATCCACCCATCCCTTGGTTGGGCAAAGACAGAATCCAGATAGTTGCTAAACAGCTCGCGCGCATTGGCGAGGTTCTTCTCGGTGTTCGTGACCGCCGTATCGATCCCCTCGAACGCTTCGTCGAGAAATGCAACAATGCGCTTTTGCTTGGGTAGTGGAGGGATAGGTATGGGGTAGGTTTCTACGAATTCCTTTGAAATACGTTTGTGACCAACCGCCCCGCTCATCGACGCCACACCCTCATTTCGGAACGACTGGCGCGCAAGATAATAGTAGAGCCAGTTCTTGTCCAAAGCAAGGCTCGGGCGAAATACGATGTATTCGCTCGACCCAAACCCAATGCCGTTTTCGAGCCCGCCGCAATACTGAGTTTTCCATTCTCAAAGCATGGGGGTTATTTTTGCAAGTAGAACATCGCCTTCTGCGAAGTACGTGTAGCTCCCCGCGACGTCCGAAAGCGGTCTCACCTGTCGGGGCGTCAGAATTTTCTGTTCCGTTCCGAGATCCTCCATTGGGACGAACGACACCAGATCTTGTTCAGAAATGCGGTGGCGGACTTCTGCCTTAGGTGGCCGGATTTGACATACCTCAGCCAGCGTTCTTGTTGGCCAGCCTGTGCTCACAGCATACCCCGAATGCCTTCGAGGATGCCCGCGCTCTCAAGATCGAGCGCCATGATCTCGGCGATGATGTCCTGCGGTTCGCGCAAAGCGTCTTCCTCGGCTTTGTTGGGGTTCTTCACAGAAAGATCGCAAGTCGCCCGGTCAATGCCCGCCACATCCACCGTCCACGATTTCTCCGACCTCCGTAAAGTTCGCCTGCAGCGCGACAAACTCCTTCAGGTCGTCGTCATTCAGCGCATCGTCTTCCCCAGATTCCGCCCCGGATCAAGCTGGTAATACCAGACCTTCCGGGTCGGCGCGCCCTTCTCGAAGAACAGCACGACGGTCTTCACCCCCCGCGCCCTGAAACGTCCCGCCGGGACAATCCAGCACCGTATGCAGATTGCAGCTCTCCAGCAGTTCCTGCCGCAGCGCCCGCGCCGCACCGTCCCGAGTTCGACAGGAAGGTGTTCTTGATGACGATGGCCGCCCGGCCGCCCCGCCTTCAGGTGCTTGATGAAATTGCTGCAGGAACAGGAACGCCGTCTCCCCAGTCTTGATCTGGAAGTTCTGCTGCACCTCCCGCCGCTCCTTCCCACCGAACGGCGGGGTTGGCCAGGATCACGTCGAAGCGGTCCTTCTCCTGCACGTCGTCCAGGTTCTCGGCCAGCGTGTTGGTATGGACGATGTTCGGCGCCTCGATCCCGTGCAGGATCATGTTCAT
Organism: Acetobacteraceae bacterium; assembly: GCA_037201625.1. Classification (GTDB taxonomy): domain Bacteria; phylum Pseudomonadota; class Alphaproteobacteria; order Acetobacterales; family Acetobacteraceae; genus JAMXLO01. The sequence goes on from JBBCGR010000001.1 coordinate 455,769, forward strand.
CGTGGCGATGACGTAGGCGAGGCTCTTCTTCTCCTTGCCGTAGAAGGTGCGCGTCTGCAGCGTCTGAAGCTGGCTGGTGGTCAGCTCGCCCTGGCGGAGATAATCGTACGCCCTCGCACAGGAAGCCCGGCGGAGCCGAGCGCGCCGTCGTAGATGCGCTCGCCGAGCTTCGGCCTGGTCACCTGGATCATGTGCGCGAAATCAGCGGACGCGGCGTGTAGTACTCCCCGCCGTTGCGGCCCGCGTTGCCCATGTTCCTGATCTTGGCCTCATACAGATGGGAAAGCTCATGCTTCTCCTTCTGCGAGCGGAAGCGCAGCTCGTCCACCAGTTCAAGGGGCGTCGCGCAGCGAATAGCCGCTCTGGAAGCGATTCTTTATCTCGCTGAAGATCTCGCCGATCTTGTATTCGACGGTGTCCGGTCCAGTGGCGCGCTGCCGGAACCCTTGCAGGTAGGGGAAGAGCTTCAGGTTCACATAGTCGATCAGGTCGTCGCCGGTCAGCGCGGTGTCATGATCAAGCGAGCCATCGGGCTTCCTGGGCGCCGCCCATTTCGCCCAACTGTGGGCCTCCTCGATGATGCGGGTGTAGGGCCTGCCGACAAGCTCGGCCTCCATGGCCCGGCTCAGTTCCATGTCGTCGAGGTATTTGAGGAACAGGATCCACGATGTCCTGCTCGGTATAGTCCAGCTCGGTCGTGCAGCCGGCCTCTTTCCAGAGCACGTCGTCGATGTTCTTGAAGGTCTGTTCGAACGAAGTGCCGCTGGCGCGTCCGGCGTTCCGGGACGGGAGCGGCGCCGGAGGGGACCCGCTGTTCCCGGCGGGCGATTGCGGGAGGGATCGGCCGCGGCGACCGGCTCGGCGATAATCCCCGAGCCTGCAGGCGAGGCTGACCGATCCGCCGCGCCCCGCGTCCCTTGGTGATCGTCTCGTCCCTCGATCAGTGCGGCGTGGATGGCCCAATAGGTAGCGTCCTGCCATCCCAGTTCCGCTTGCAGCCTGCCGTTGCCGGCACTGCCGCCCAGGGATTCCAGTGCGCTGACGAAGCGCTGGCGCAAATTGTCTCGAACCATCCACCCCTCATTGCGTCATGCGTGAAATTGGCCCGGAAGTTGCGGCATGGCCTGGGCGCTCGCAAGTGCGGAACGGCGGGACGAGGTGCCACCTGCGGACGATCCACCCGTTCGACCGCTCGTCGTTCCGCTGTCGGAGTGCCAGCCGCCGGGATCAGCCTCGCTCGACGATCAGATAGATCAGCGCCTCGGCCGATGGGTGGGGATTCTCGACCCCATGCGGGGCGTCGGCGCGGCAACTGCAACTGTCGCCCGCGGCAAGTTCGGCCGTTTCGTCGCCGACCGTCACGCGGACGGTGCCGGCGGCCACGTGCATGTGCTCGATCGTTCCGGGAGCGTGGGGCACGGACGGGCCCAGGACGGTGGACGCGGGATCTGGTAGCGCACGAAGTCGATGCGGCTGCCGGGCGCGCCCGGGCCCAGGTTCTCCCAAGGGGCGGGCTGCTCGCCGGCCGCTCCCTCACCACGACGCAGAACGCGGATGCGCGGCGCCGGGTTGGTGCCTCCATCGATCAGGGCGGCGGCGCTGACCCCCAGCGCCTGGGCCAGCCGCACGATCGTGGTGACCGTCGGCGACTTCGCCCCACGCTCGATGTCGGAAATCATCGAGGCGGAGATGCCGCTGCGCGCGGCCAATACCCGCAAGCTGAGACCAGCCGCCTCGCGCTGCCGCTTGACGGCGCGACCCGTGCGGAGGCTGATCTCGTCCTCTAAAGTTGACGTCATGTCCTTTATAGTGCACATGCGCGCTGTCCAAGCAAGGAGCAGAGGTGATGGACAAGACCGAGTTCGAAGCGGACCTGCGGCGCGAGGGCTATCGCGTCGTGAACAGCAGCGTGAAGCCGAACCTTGTCGCACCGAACCACTGTCATGACTTCGACGCCAAGGCGTTCGTCCTGGGCGGCGAGATCACGATCACACGCGACAATTGCCCGACCACCTTCCGGACGGGCGAGTGCTTCGAGGTTCCGACCGGCTGCATGCATGCCGAGCATGTGGGGCCGGAGGGCGTCGCCCTGCTGTCCGGCCGCCGCCGCACCGGACCGCTCACCCGCGAGGCGTTCGAAAGCGACCTGCGCCGCGAGGGGGTTCGAGGTCGTGCATGGCGGTCAGCAGCCCGGCTCCTCCGAGGCGTTGCACGCCCACGACTTCGACGCGCGGATCATGGTGCTGAGCGGCGAGATCACCCTCGTCCGCGACAACAAGGCCGAGACATTCCGCGCGGGAGACCATTGCGAGATCGCGGCGGGATGCCAGCACACCACGCAGGTGGGCCCGGAAGGGGTCGCCTTCATCGTCGGCAAGGCGTGTCGCCCGGCGCCCATCGCCTGAGGCCCTGGCGGCGGGTCGTCGGGAGGCCGCCGATCCGGACAGCCACGCCGGACTTCCGAACTGGCCGCGCGCGCTCCTTCGGGGGTTGTCGGCGGCCGGTTCTGCTTGGACGACGTTGACCGTCCGCACCTGCCCCATGCGGGTCAGGCGATGGCGCACGCTCTGCCGTCCGACGGAGCGCCGGGCGGAACGCCGGATCGGCATGTACTGCGGCGGACTCCGATCGGTCTGCATCGGAACCTGGTGCGGCGAAGGCGTCGGCGCACGCGGTCGGGGTGACGCTTTCGCTGCGCCGGGCGACGGCGCGCCAGGGAGCATCGAGGGTTCGCGCGACCTCCATGGAAGTCGTCCACCCCCTCCCGTACCGGCACGGTCTACAGCAGATTCCCGCTGGTGCAGGCTTGCGGAATCCGCTCTGGCTCGTTGTCTGAGAGCGTGATTCGCCGCTCCGGTTGTCCCACCTGTACGGATCACGCGCTAGCCGCCGATGGCGGCCTCGCCCTCCGGCCGGGGCGCCGCGTCCACCAGCGCCGCCAGCACCTCGGCCGCGTCGGTGCCCTTGGGCACGGTCAGCAGATGCCCGGGGTGGCTGGCGTTCAGCGCGGTGACCGCCTTCTTCGGGCAGATGCCCATGCAGCGGGTCTCGACGATGCGGACCTCGCGCCGGCGGCCGCGCTGCTTCAGAGCGGCGCCGAGGGCGGTGCGGAGTGTGTCCTCGCGTTTGGCGCCGAAGCCGCCGTGCAGCTTGCGGGAGCATTTGCCGCATACCAGCAGCACGGTCTTCCAGGGCGTCGGGCGGGCGGCGATGGATCGGGACATCCCGCGCACATGGGGTCGCGGCGGCGGCCCCGAAAGCACCGGCGCGGCGGATCTTTCCCCGGACGGCGCGGGAGTCGCATGGTGGCGGACCGTCGCCTCATCCGGGAGGAAGCGCCGCAATGAACACGCCGCTGGCTGGCATCACCGTGATCGATTTCGGGCAGATCTTCCAAGGCCCCTACGCCACGCTGCTGATGGCCAAGGCCGGCGCGAACGTCATCAAGATCGAGCCGCCGCACGGCGAGCCTGCCCGCCGCCGCGCCCCGCCCGGCAAGCACACCACCTTGCCGGTCGCCATGCTGAACGCCAACAAGCGGGCGATCACGCTCAACATCAAGACCGAGCGCGGGCGCGAATTGCTGCGCGAGATGGTGCGCCGCGGCGACGTGCTGCTGGAGAATTTCTCGCCCGGCACGCTCGACGACCTGGGCATCGGCTATGCGGCGCTGCAGGCGATCAATCCGCGGCTGGTCTACGCCAGCGGCTCGGGGTTTGGCCTCACCGGGCCGGACCGCGACAACCTGGCGATGGATTTCACCATCCAGGCGCAGTCCGGCATCATGAGCGTGACCGGCTTCCCCGACGGCCCGCCGGTGAAGGCCGGCCCGACCTTGGTGGATTTCATGGGCGGCATCCACCTGTATGCCGCGTGATGACGGCGCTGCTGCACCGCGAGCGGACGGGTCTCGGCCAGCTTGTCGAGGTGGCGATGCAGGAGACGGTGTACTCCTCGTTGGCGTCCAGCATGGAGTATCACCTGCGCACCGGCGACATCCCGCCGCGCACCGGCAACCGCCAGTCGGGGCTGGCAAGCGCGCCGTACAATGCGTATCCGGCGACGGATGGCTGGGTGGCGATCCATGTGGTGACCGAGGCGCACTGGAAGAACCTGGCCGTGGCGATGGGGCGGCCGGAGCTTGGCGACGATCCGCGCTTTGCCAACAACACGGCGCGCACCGCGAACCTGGAGTTGACCGATGCGGTGGTGGCGGAGTGGACGGGGACGCTGACGCGGATGGAGGTGGCGGCGGCGGCCAAGCGGCATCGCGTCCCGTGCGCGCCGGTGCGCACGGTGCCGGAGGTGATGAACGACCCGCACATGCACGAGCGCGGGATGCTGGAGCGGATCGAGCACCCGGAGCTGGGTCCGATCGTGGTGCCGACGACGCCGCTGCGGCTGCATGGGGCGGAGAAGGTGGCGACGGTGGCGAGCCCGATCGTGGGGCAGCACAATGGGGAGGTGTATGGCGGGTGGCTCGGGTTGTCGGCGGCGGAGATCGCCGGGCTGCGGGCGGACGGGGTGATCTGAGCGGGGCTCCGCCCCGCGCCCCCGCCAGGAGGCTTTGCCTCCTGGACCTCCAGCAAAGGCGGAGCCTTTGCAATCCCAATTTTGGGCCTTGGGGGAGGGAGGCCCGTTACCCGGACCGGGATGGGTCCGAGTAACGGGCCTCCCTCCCCCAAGGCCAAGTCCGGGGTCCAAGGGCTTGCCCTTGGCGGGGATCCAAGGGGCAGAGCCCCTTGGTCGGGGTGCGGGGTGAAACCCCGCCCGATGGCCACGCCGGCCCCGCGGGTCTAGAACGCCGCCGCAACCTCCACAGGGATCCCCATGCAGCGACGCCATTTCCTGGCCGCCTCCGCCGCCGCCCTCGCCATGCCCGCGACCGCCCGGGCGCAGGGCAGCCGGGTGCTGAAGTTCATCCCGCAAGCCGACCTCACGGTGCTCGACCCGGTCTGGACCACGGCCTACGTCACCCGCAACCACGGCTTCATGGTGTTCGACACGCTGTATGGCCAGGACAGCCGCTACCGCGCCTCGCCGCAGATGGTCGCCGGCCACGTGGTGGCGAGCGACGGCAAGACCTGGACGCTGACCCTGCGCGACGGCCTCAAGTTCCACGACGGCACACCCGTGCTGGCACGCGACTGCGTGGCCTCGATCCAGCGCTGGGGCAAGCGCGACGCGTTCGGCCAGGCGCTGCTGGCCGCCACCGATGAGCTTTCGGCGCCGGACGACAAGACCCTCCGCTTCCGGCTGAACAAGCCGTTCCCGCTGCTGCCCGACGCGCTCGGCAAGTCGCCGTCGCTGATGTGCCCGATGATGCCGGAGCGGCTGGCGAAGACCGACGCCTTCACGCAGATCACCGAGATGGTGGGCAGCGGCCCCTACCGCTTCGTCGCCAGTGAGCGCGTGCCGGGCGCGCGCGTGGTCTATGAGCGTTTCGCCGACTACGCGCCGCGCACCGACGGCACGCCGGACTGGACCTCCGGCCCCAAGGTGGTGAATTTCGACCGCGTCGAGTGGACCACCATTCCCGATGCCTCCACCGCCGGCAGTGCGCTGCAGAACGGCGAGCAGGACTGGTGGGACTATGCCAACGCCGACCTGCTGCCGCTGCTGCGCAAGTCGCGCGGCCTGAAGGTGGCGGTGCAGGATCCGTCCGGCCAGTGCGCGATGATGCGGTTCAACTTCCTGCAGCCGCCGTTCAACAACCCTGCGATCCGCCGCGCGCTGTTCGGCGCGGTGAACCAGGCCGATGTGATGACGGCGGTGGCGACCGACGACACCGCGATGTGGCACGTGCCGTTCGGCTATTTCTGTCCCGGCACGCCGATGGCGAGCGATGTCGGCATGGGGCGTGCTGAGCGGCAAGCGCGACTATGCGAAGGTGAAGGCCGACCTCGCCGCCGCCGGCTACAAGGGCGAGCGCGTGGTGCTGCTGGCGGCCACCGACTTCCCGGTGCTGAAGGCGATGTCTGACGTGGTCGCCGACATGCTGCAGAAGGCCGGGATGAACCCTCGACTACCAGGCGCTGGACTGGGGCACGGTGAACCAGCGGCGGGTGAAGAAGGACCCGGTGGACCAGGGCGGCTGGAGCTGTTTCTGCACCGCCTGGGCCGGCACCGACCTGCTGAACCCGGCGGGCGCGCTGGCGTTGCGCGCGAACGGGGCGAATGCCTGGATCGGCTGGCCGGACGATCCGAAGCTGGAGGCGCTGCGCCAGGCCTGGTTTGACGCGCCGGATCTCGCCGCCCAGCAGGCGGTGGCCCGCGACATCCAGACCGAGGCGTTCGAGTTCGTGCCGTACCTGCCGCTCGGGCAGTATCTGCAGGCGACGGCGTATTCCACGAAGCTGAGCGGCGTGCTGAACGGCTTCGCGCTGTTCTGGAACGTGAAGAAGGAGGCATAGGCCGCACCGGCTGTCATGGCGCGGCGCGCGAGCGGCGAGGCAATCGCCCGGGGATTGCTTCGCTGCACTCGTAATGACAGGGGGCTGGACTGCTTGCACCGTGGCGCGCTGCGTTCCACGCTGACCAACGACATGGGGAGTTGAAGCATGACCAAGGTAGCCGTTCTCGACGACTGGCAGGGTGTCGCCAAGACCAGCGCGGACTGGTCGAAGCTGCAGGCGCGCGCCGAGGTCGTGTTCTTCGCTCAGGCCTTTGCCAATGAGGATGATGCGGCGGCGAAGCTGGCGGATTTCGACATCGTGCTGTCGATGCGCGAGCGCACGCCCCCTGCCCGGCTCGCTGATCAACCGGCTGCCGAAGCTGCGCATGCTGGCGATGACCGGCGCGCGCAATGCCTCATTGGATACACCGGCCTGCACCGCGCGCGGCATCGTCGTGTGCAACACCACGGGCGGCGGCAACAATGAGGCTGCCACAGCGGAACTCGCGCTCGGCCTGCTGCTGGGTGCGGCGCGCGCGATCCCGCAGGGTGACGCCAGCATCCGTGCCGGAGGGTTCCAGGAGGGCGTGCCCGTCGGCTTCGTGCTCGCCGGCAAGACGCTGGGGCTGCTGGGCCTCGGGCGGCTCGGCTCGCACATGGCGCGCTACTGTCGTGCGCTGAACATGAACCTGCTGGCCTGGAGCCAGAACATGACGCCCGAGAAGGCGGCCGACGCGGGTGCCACGATGGTGTCGAAGGAGGAGTTGCTGGCGCGCTCCGATGCGGTGAGCATCCACCTGGTGCTGTCCGAGCGCACGCGCGGCCTGCTGGGCGCGGGCGACCTCGCGCGGATGAAGCCGGGCGCGATCCTGGTGAACACCTCGCGCGGCCCGATCGTCGACGAGACGGCGCTGATCGCGGCGGTGACCGCGGGGGAAGATCGTTGCCGCGCTCGACGTGTTCGACCGTGAGCCGCTGCCGGCGGGGCATCCGCTGCGCACTGCGAAGAACGTGGTGATGACGCCGCATCTGGGCTACGGCGTGCGCGAGACCTGGGACAATTTCTATCCGCAGAGCGTCGAGAACGCGCTGGCGTTTCTCGATGGCAAGCCGGTGCGGGTGACCAACCCCGAGGTGCTGGCGAAGGCGGGCTGACGCGAACGGATCACGCTCTACGCCGCCGCGCCGAACAGGCGGCGATCCCACCAGACCGGCTGATGCAGGCTGTGCGTGACGCGCGGGAATTCCTTGTGCTCGGGATTGATCAGCACGTTGAGTTCCATGCGCGCCACCACGCTCGGCACCAGCAGCAGCAGCGAGCGGCGCGCGGTCTGCCAGGCCTCGCCGTAGGCCTGCGATGCCGTGGGCCGGCTCGAATCCCAGCCGGGCAGATGCGCTGGATTGACCAGTTCGTAGCTCAATCCGTTCGGAATGGTGATCTGGATGAAGTGCTGGTTGCTGGGGAACCGCCCAGCCCGCGTTCGCCAGGATCTCCAGCATCGCCGTGGAATAGTGCTCCGACGCGTAGATCAGCGGGCTGCTGTCGGTATTCCAGCGGCCGGGGGCGAGGCGGGAGCCGGTGGCGTTGAAGATCGGATAGGCACCGTCGGGGTCACCGATCCGAAAAGCGGTCAGCACACGATCCAGGTGCTGCGCCATCAGGCGCCGGTGCCATATTTCAACCGCCCGAGGATGCCCTCGACCAGCGGACGCCCGAACTCGCTGGCCAGCACCACATCGATGGGAGGACGGTCGTCCAGCATCAGGTGCGGCGCGAACAGCCAGCGCCGCGCGGCCTCATCGGTCTTCCACACGTCCTTGGCGAAGGCCCAGACCGAGGCGAGGCGGGCGACGCGGGCGCTCTCCTCGGGCGTCAGCCGCGCCGCATGCTGGTTGCGCCGGCGGGCCAGCGTCGCGCGCGGCACGAGGCGGTAGGGAAAGCCGCTGTCGTCCGGCGCGACCGCATGCGCGATCCGGTCCAGCGCCGACAGCGGCAGGCCCTTCTCCACATCGCTCATGAGGCCGAGCGCCGATGCCGGCCGGCCAGGCTGCCGGCGCAGGCCCAGGAGTTCCGGAACGGTGGCGGCGGCGGTGGCGGACATCGGCGGATCCTCGGTCTAATCAACTGAGACATGATGTAGTCTCACGCGGACAGTCCCGCAACCGCCCCCCTTGACCGCGCCCCCCCGCAGGGTATCCATCGCGCTCCGAACAGAGGAGACGCCGCCATGCTCGCCTGGGCTGTGGTCGAAAACGGCAAGCCGTTGCAGAAGCTGGAACTCCCCACGCCCGAGCCGAAGGGCACCGAGGTGCTGGTCGAGGTCACCCATTGCGGGCGTCTGCCACTCCGACCTGCATATCTGGGAGGGCTATTACGACCTGGGCGGCGGCAAGAAGATGTCGCTGAAGGACCCGCGGCGTGGTGCTGCCGCTGGCGATGGGCCACGAGATCGTCGGCCGCGTCGCCAAGCTCGGCCCCGACGCGAAGGGCGTGAAGGTCGGCGACCTGCGCATCGTGTATCCCTGGCTGGGCTGCGGCCATTGCGACAAATGCCTGGCGGAGGAGGACAACATGTGCCTCACCCCGCGCAGCCTCGGCGTCTACGCCAATGGCGGCTACGGCACCCATGTGATCGCGCCGCATCCGCGCCACCTGGTCGATCCCGGCACGCTCGATCCCGCGGTGGCGGCCACCTATGCCTGCTCCGGCATCACCGTCTATTCGGCGATCCGCAAGGCCATGCCGATCGCACCCACCGAGGCCATCGTCGTGGTCGGCGGCGGCGGTCTCGGCCAGAACGCCATCGCCGTGCTGCGCGCGATGGGGCACGAGAACATCATCGTGGTGGACATCAGCGCCGAGAAGCGCGAGGCCGCGCTGAAGGCCGGCGCGCACAAGGTGGTGGACGGCACCGGTGAGGCCACCACGCAGCGCATCCTCGACGCCGCCGGCGGCCCGGTGCTGGCGGTGATCGACCTGGTGAACGGCACGCAGACCGCCCGCTTTGCCTTCGACGCGCTGCGCAAGGGCGGCAAGCTGATCCAGGTCGGCCTGTTCGGCGGCGAACTGACCGTGCCGCTGCCGCTGATGGCGATCCGCGCGCTGACCGTCCAGGGCAGCTATGTCGGCAACCCGAAGGAACTGCGCGAGCTGGTGAAGCTGGCGCAGGAGGGGACGCTGCAGGCGCTGCCGGTCGCCACCGTGCCGCAGAGCGAGGCGAACGATGCACTGATGCGTCTGCGCGACGGCAAGGTGAACGGCCGTCTGGTGCTGCGCTCCGACGCCGCCTGATCGCGGGGTCCACGGCCGTCCGCGTCGTTGCTCACGCGAGTGGCGACGTGGCTGACCGGCCTGCGCCGGTCATGACGGCGTGGAGGACGCCATCAGGCGCCGTCCCGGTCGCACGCCATCGTTTCTTCCCCCCATCGTTCGCCAGATCCATCGTCATGGTGGGCTTGGCCCCGCCATCCACGTCTTTCGTCGCTGCGGGCGGCCTGCGCTGGTCATGACGACATCAGGCGCCTGCGGTCATGACGGCGTGGGACCGGCATCAGGCGCCTGCCGTCCCGACCGCGTAGAGAAACGGCACGAAACCCCGCGCCAACACGCCCCTGCCTCCCCCGCGCCGCCGCGCCCCACCGCCCCACCGCGTCAGTACGGCTCGCGCACGAAGATGAACGTCGTGCCGGTCACGATCGGCGCACTGGCGCCGACGAACGACACGTTGGCGTCCTTCACCTGCCGCGAACCGGCACGGCCCGAGGCCTGCAGCGCGCCCTCGATGATGTGCCACAGGCCGTGGATGCGCCCGGTGCCAAGACTGCCGCCGAACGTGTTCAGCGGCAGCTCGCCGTCCAGCTCGATGCGGCCGTCCTGGATGAAGTCCAGCGCCTCGCCTTCCTTGCAGAACCCGTAGGATTCCAGCCCGTAGATCACCGACGCCGAGAACCCGTCATAGATCTGCGCGACGTCGACATCCCTGGGCGAGAAACCCGACCGCTCCCAGGTCAGCTTCGCCGAGGAACTGCCGCCCTCCATGTAGCTGGACAGGCTGCCGATGCGGCCCGCCACCTCGAAATGCAGCCGCTGTCCATACCCGGCGAGATACGCCGGCTGCGGCTTCAGGTCGCGCGCCCGCTCCGCCGTCGTCAGCACGATCGCGACCGCGCCCTGCACCGGGATGTCGCAGTCGTACAGGCAGAACGGATAGGCCACCATGCGCGAGGCGAAATACTGCTCGCGCGTCAGTTCCGTGCCGTAGAAATACGCATGCGGATTGTGCTGCGTGTGCCGCCGCTGCGTCACCGCGAGCGTCGCCATCTTGTCGCGGGTCTGGCCGTTGCGCTCCAGCCAGCGCGTATACGCAACCGCCATGCCCTGGCCCGGCCCGCCGAAGCCGTACGGCGCGGTGAACTGCGTGGCACCCGCGGCATGCGCACCCGGCAGGTTCTGGTAGGTGCCGCGCGGATTGTGCATCGCCCGCCACACCACGGCATATTTGCACACGCCGGCCAGCAGCGCGTTCACCGCCTGCTGCACCGCGCCGCCGATATTCGTGGTCCCCACCTGGATGTGCCAGGTCAGCGCGGGCAGCTTCAGCATCGCCATCATGCAGTTGACCGATACCACCGAGATGCCGTCGACCTCCGCATGTCCCGTCGCCGGCAGTTCGGGATAGGTCGCCAGCCCGTCGATGTCCTCCATCCGCAGGCCCGAATCGGCCACCGCCTCCTGCACCGCGGTCAGCGCGTGCGCCGCGAGCGGGATGTCGGCGGACCGGGTAACCTTGGAATAGCCCACGCCGCTGACGGCGATCTTGCAGCGATTGTCCCACATGACCAGGCTCCCCCTCAGCGCGCCAGCCGGAACTGCGGCAGCGTGATGTCCTCGTTCAGCGCCTCGAAGATGACGTCGACGCGGCGGCCGACCCTGGCCTCGGTATAGGGCGCCTCCAGCAGGTTGCCGGCGAGCAGCGCGCCCGGCGCATCGTCCAGTTCCACGATGATGCTGGCATACGGCACCACCGAGGCGAACCGCTTGTCGCCGGTGTGGTACATGATCGTATAGGCATAGATCGCGCCCTCGCCGCGCACCGGCTCGAACTTCAGGTCGGTCGACACGCACTGCGTGCAGGTCGCGTAGGGCGGGTGCTGGAAATGCCCGCAGGCCTGGCAGCGCTGCAGCGCCAGCACGCCCTGCCTCGCCGCATCCCAGAACGGCCTGGTCCATTCGTTCGGCACCGGGATCGGCCGCGTCACCTTGCTCCAGTCGCTCATGCTGTCCACCCTGCGCAATCGGCCGGCCGCGGGCTTGTCTGCGCCGCGGCCTTGGCAACAAACTCTCGGGGACACGGGGACGCGCCGCAAGCCGAGGGCGCCCGCCCCGGAGGGACGAGTCCAGCCACAGGGGAGAAACCACATGGAACTCAGGGGCGCGGTCGCGCTGGTGACCGGCGGCAATGGCGGGCTCGGGCAGCGCATCTGCCACGCGCTGGCGAAAGAGGGCGTGCATGTCGCGGTGATGTACGCCCAGAGCCGCGACCAGGCCGAGGCGGTCGCGCGCGAACTGGCATCGAGCTACCAGATCAATGCGGCGGCCTTCGCCTGCGACATCACCGACGGCGCGGCGGTGGAGCGACTGATCAGCGACGTCGCCCACCGGCTGGGCCGCATCGACATCCTGGTCAACGATGCCGCCTACAACAAGGCGATCGCGTTCGGCGACCTCGACGGGCTGACGCAGGAGGTGTGGGACAAGATCATGGCGGTGAACCTCACCGGGCCGATGCGCCTGATCAAGGCGGTGGCGCCGCTGATGCAGGCGCAGGGACGCGGGCGCATCGTCAACATCGCCTCGGTGGCGGGGCTGGGCCCGAGCGGATCGTCGATCGCCTATGCCGTGTCGAAGGCCGGGCTGATCCACCTGACGCGCTGCATGGCCGTGGCGCTGGCGCCCGCGACGCTGGTCAACTGCGTCGCACCCGGCCTGCTCGAGGGCACGCGCGCGACCGCCAACCTCAACCCGGAGATGGTCACGCGCAATGCGGCCGGCTCGCTCCTGAAGAAGGCGGCCGACAAGGATGACTGCGCCGACATGGTGGTGACCATGTGCCGCACCGAGACCATGACCGGCCAGACCATCGTCATCGACTCGGGCCGCTATTTCCACTGAACCGCGGAACAACAACGGGGAAACACGCCATGCCGACGCCTACCTATGAGGTCCTTGCGCTGCGCTACGGCATCTTCGACGGCCGGCTGCAGTTCCAGAACTACATGATCCCGGACGACCACGCGGCACCCGACCCGCTGGATTTCTACATCTTCGCCATCCGCGGCCCCAAAGGCTCCGCCACCCCGCGCACCATCGTCATGGATACCGGCTTCAACCCGGCCTCGGCGAAGCGGCGCGGCCGCGAACTGATGCGCACGCCGGCGGACGCGCTGCTGCAGGCCGGGATCGATCCGGCGGAGGTGCCGGACGTGGTGCTGACCCACATGCACTGGGACCATGCCGGCGGCATGGAGTATTTCCCCAAGGCGACGTTCCACCTGCAGGCCGCCGAGATGGCCTATTGCACCGGCCCCTGCATGTGCCAGCCCTTCATGCGCCGCCCGTTCGACGTGGAGGACGTGCAGAGCGCGATCGCCGCGCTGTACGCCGACCGGCTGCGCTTCCACGAGGGCACCGCGGAGATCGCGCCCGGCGTGACGCTGCACCTGATCGGCGGGCATTCGGGCGGCATCCAGTCGATCCGCGTGCCGACGGAGCGTGGCTGGGTGGTGCTGGCGGGCGATGCCGCGCATCTGTGGGGCAACATCCGCAAGCGCATGCCGTTCCCGGTGGTGGTGGACGTCGCACGCATGCTGAAGGGCTTCGAGATCATCGAGGGCCTGGCGGACGGCCCCGACCACATCATCCCGGGCCACGATCCGCTGATCCTGAAGCGTTTCCCGCCCGAGGCCGGCCATCCCGACACCGTCAGGCTCGATCTGCCGCCAATCGCGTAGAGCCGGTTGTCCGAGTGCGTGATCCGCCGCTCCGGTGAGGCCACCTCCGCGGATCACGCGCTGGACCGGTTCCGTTCGCGTTACTCACGGAACCGGCTCCAGCCCATTGTCTGACAGCGTGCTTCACCGCTCCGGTGAGGCCACCTCCGCGGATCACGCTATCCTTCACTTCCCTTTCCAGCGCTGCGTGGCCAATTTCGCGCCATGCGCAGAGTCCTCCGGGTATTCCGCCGCCTGCTGGCGGGGATCGGCTTCGTCGTGTTGTTCCTGGCCGCCCTGGTCTCGGGCGTGCTGTGGCTCACTCTGCCCTCACGCTCCCAGCAGGCCCGCATCCCGGGCCTGACCGGGCCGGTGGACATCGGCTTCGACGCCGATGGCATCCCGCGCATCCGTGCGGGCAACGCGACCGATGCGGCGGCGGCGCTGGGGTTCGTGCACGCCCGCGACCGGCTGTTCCAGATGGAACTGATGCGCCGCGCCGCCTCGGGCCGGCTGTCGGAGATGGCCGGGTCCGCCACGCTCGGGCTCGACCGGACGATGCGCACCTTCGGGCTGCGGCGGCGGGCGGTGGAGGACCTGCCGGGACTGCCGGCGGAGACGCGCGCGGTGCTGGATGCCTACGCGCGCGGCGTCAACGCCTGGATCGCCGAGCGGGGCCGGTTCAGTGCGCCGGAATTCCTGTTCCTGGGCACGCCGGAGCCGTGGGAGCCGGTCGACAGCCTGCTGTGGGGCCAGACGATGGGGCTGTGGCTGTCGCTGAACTGGCGGACGGAGTTATCGCGCCAGTCGCTCGCCGGGCGCCTGCCGCAGCGCATGATCGACGAGTTGTGGCCACCGGCGGGCGGGCCGGGGCGGCCGGAGGCGGCGCTCGACAAGCTGCCCGGCGCGGTCGCGAGCGAATTGGCGGCAATCCTGCCCCGCTTCCCCGATCCGTTCACGCTGCCCAGTTCGGCGTCCAACGAGTGGGCGGTGGACGGCCGCCACTCCGCCACCGGCGCGCCGCTGCTGGCCGGCGACCCGCATCTCGCGTTCGGCTTCCCGGCGATCTGGTACCTGGCGCGGATCGACACGCCGGACGGCGTGCTGGCGGGAGCGACCGCGCCCGGCGTGCCGTTCCTGGTGCTGGGGCACAACGGCCGCATCGCCTGGACGTTCACCACCACGGGCGCCGATGTGCAGGACCTGTTCATCGAGACGCCGGCCGGTCCCGGCCAGTACGCCACGCCGGACGGCCCGCGCCCGTTCGTGGTGCGCGAGGAGCGCATCAAGGTGCGCGGCGAGGCGGACCAGGTGCTGAGCGTGCGCGAGACCCGGCACGGCCCGGTGGTGAGCGACCTGCGCGACCCCGGCGGGCCGATCCTGGCGGTCGCGATGGCCAACCTGGCGCCCGGCAACAGCGCGGCGGCGGGCCTGCTGGCCCTCAACCAGGCGCGCGACGTGGCCGATGCGGGCCGCGCGGCCGCGCTGATCAGTGCGCCGGTGCAGAACCTGCTGGTGGCCGACCGGACGCAGATCGCGCTCTATGTGACGGGCCGCGTACCGATCCGCCGCGCCGGCGACGGATCGGCGCCGGTGCCGGGCGACGGCTCGCATGACTGGATCGGCTGGGCGTCCGGCGAGCAGTTGCCGCACATCGTCGCACCGCCGAGCGGGCGGCTGGTGAATGCCAACGACCGCATCGCGCCGCCCGACTTCCCGGTGTTCCTCGGGCGCGACTGGTTCGGCGACTGGCGCGCGGCGCGGATTCGCGCGCTGCTGGACCGCTCCGACCGCCACACCGCCGCCGACTTCGCCCGCATGCAGGTGGATGTCGAGTCGCGCTTTGCCCGGGAGATTCTGCCGGCATTGCGCGCCGTGCCGGTCACCGGCGAGGCCGCGCGGCGCGCCCAGGGCCTGCTGGGCGTCTGGGACGGCGGCATGACGATCGACGCGCCGCAGCCGCTGATCTTCAACGCCTGGGTGCACCATTTCTACGGCCGCGTGCTGCAGCAGGCCGGCATCCCCAATGCCGATGCCGGCCCGCTGGCCGAATTCGTCGGCTACGTCCTGACGCCCGCCGGCGCCCATTGGTGCGGCGGCGACTGCACCGCCACCCTGCAGGCGGCGCTCTCCGATGCGGTCGCCGACCTGACCGCGCGGTTCGGCGCCGATCCGCTGCGATGGCGCTGGGGCGAGGCGCATCCCGCGGTGTTCGCCCACCCGGTGCTGCGCCCGATCCCCATCCTGGGCTCGCTCGGGACGCTCAGCATCCCCAGTCCCGGCGACGACACCACCATCGATCGTGGCGGACCCGTGTACAAACAGTTCCAATCGGTGCACGGGGCGGAGTATCGAGGGGTCTATGACCTCGCCGACCTCAACCGCTCCCTGTTCGTCGTGGCTCCCGGCCAGTCGGGCAACCTGCTCAGCCGGCACGCGCGCGACTTCCTCACGCGCTGGCGCGACGGCGCCACGGTGACGCTGGGCCCGACCGCCGATGCCGTCGCCGCGACCGTGCGCCTGACGCCATGAGCCATGACGCCATGAGCCGGGACGCCATGAGCCGGGACGCCATGTGCCGGGACGCCGTGCGCCGTGACACCATGCGCCGTGACACCATGCGACGCGACACCATGCGACGCGACACCATGAGGCCTGGCCGATGAGCTATGGCGGGTCGCCGCTCGATGACTACCTGCTCACCGAGGGCGTGCTGCTGCGCCGCGTGTTCGCCTGGCTGATCGACGTCCTGCTGATCGGCCTGATCATCCTGGTCCTCTGGCTGGTCCTGCTGCTGTTCGGCCTGCTGACCTTGGGCCTCGGCCTGCCGCTGCTGGGCGTGCTGCCGTTCATCCCGTTCGGCTACCACCTGCTGTTCGTCATGGGGTCCTCATCGGCCACGCCGGGCCAGCAGGCGCTCGGCCTCATCGTCCGCCGCAACGACGACCTGGGCCGGCCCACGCCCGCGCAGGCGGTGGTGTTCACGCTGGTGTTCTACCTCACGCTGGCCACCAGCGGCCTGCTGCTGCTGGTCGCCCTGTTCACCGTGCGGCGGCGCACCCTGCACGATCTGGCCAGCGGACTGGTCATCGTGCGTACCAGGGCGTTGACCCGAAGCCCCGGGTCCTGGAACATGCCCAGCGGATCGCCCTACGCATGAGCTATAAACCCCCGCGCCGGCCGCAGTTCTTCTACACGACGGCCCCCCTGCCCTGCCCCTACCTGGCGGGACGGACCGAACGCAAAGTCGTCACCGAGATCACCGGGCCGGACGCGGACGCGCTGCACGACCGCCTGTCGCGCGCCGGCTTCCGCCGCAGCCACAACATCGCCTACGCGCCGGTGTGCCCGTCCTGCCAGGCCTGCATCCCGATCCGCATCCCGGTCGCGCAGTTCCAGGCCGACCGCACCCTGCGCAAGATCTGGCGCGCGAACGCCATGCTGGAGGGGTTCGAAGTGCCGGCCCGCGCCACAGCCGAGCAGTTCCAACTGTTCCAGCGCTACCAGCAGGCGCGCCATGGCGACGGCGACATGGCCACCATGAGCTTCTACGACTACCGCGCGATGGTCGAGGACACCCCGATCGAGACCTTCATCGTCGAGTTCCGCGACCTCGACGACCGGATGGTGAGCGCCTGCCTGGCCGACCGGCTGGGCGACGGGCTGTCGGCGGTGTACTCCTTCTTCGCCCCCTCGATGGAGCGCCGGTCGCTCGGCACGCATGCGATCCTGTGGCTGATCGAGCGGGCCCGCGCGCTGGGCCTGCCCTATGTGTATCTGGGCTACTGGGTGCCGGAGAGCCGCAAGATGGCCTACAAGTCGCGCTTCCGGCCGGCCGAGGTGCTGGCGGGCGGCGCCTGGCGCGTGCTGACCGACGCCGACGCCTCCGGTGCCGCGGACGCCGCCACCCGGCACGGCGCGCTGGTCCCCGAATCGGCCGACTGACCGCCGCGGGGCCGCTGGACGCGCCTGGCGGCTGATGCTGGCGCGGGGCATTCCATTCACGCCTTTTGCGGTCGCAGAGGAAGACGTGGATGACCGGCCTGCGCCGGTCACGACGAGGAGAAGGTCCAGTCCTTCACTGCAACTTCTGCGACAACCCCGCCGTCATGGCCGTGGCTTGGCCCGGCCATCCACGTCTTTCGCGCCACATGCGCCGGCCATGGCGATGGCACTACGTTCCGGGCCGTTCCACCGCCAGCGCGCGCCTATGCGTCCTCCAGGATCATCGCCGATGCCTTCTCGCCGATCATGATGGTCGGCGCATTGGTGTTGCCGCCGATCACCACCGGCATGACCGAGGCGTCCGCCACGCGCAGCCCGGCGATCCCATGCACGCGCAGCCGCGGGTCCACCACCGTGTTGGGCCCGTGGCCCATCGCGCAGGTGCTGGTCGGATGCTGGTTCGACACGCCGCTCTCGCGCACGTAATCGGCGAACTGCGCATCGGTGGTCACCGCCGGGCCCGGCGAGAGTTCCTCGACCACATAGGGCTGCAACGCCGGCTGCCCGGCAATCTTCCGCGCCAGCCGGATGCCGAAGATCATCGCCTGCATGTCGTAGTCGGTGCGCAGGTAGTCGAACAGCACCGAGGGCGGCGCCAGCGGATCGGCGCTCTTGAGCCGCACCGTGCCGCGACCGTCCAGGCGCAGATGCACCGGGCTGATGGTGAAGCCGGGAAACGGGTGCGGCACCACGCCGTTCACGCCGCGCTCCAGCGTGCTCCATTCGAAGATGTTGAGCTGGAGGTCGGGCCGTTCCAGCCGCGGATCGCTGCGCGTGAAGACACCGGCATGGATGCCGTTGCTCGCCATCGGCCCGGAGCGGAACAGCGCATAGCGCACGCCGGCGGACAGCTTGCGCAGCGGACTGCGTTCCAGGTCGTTCAGCGTGATCGCCTTGCTGCAGCGCCACGCCACGTAGGAATTGAAATGGTCGTGCAGGTTCGACCCGACCGCCGGCATGTCGCGCACCACGGGGATGCCCATGTCCTGCAGGTGCTCGGCCGGCCCCAGGCCCGACAGCAGCAGCAGTTGCGGCGAGCCATAGGCGCCGCCCGAGACCACGATCTCGCCGCGCGCCCGTGCCGTCTCGCGGCCGCGCTCGGTGTGGAATTCGACGCCGACCGCACGGTCGTTCTCGACCAGCACGCGCGTCGCGTGCGCGCCGGTGCGCACCACCAGGTTGGGCCGGCTCCGCGCCGGCTTCAGGTAGGCCTGTGCCGCGCTCCAGCGGCGGCGGCGCATCGTGGTGGTCTGGTAGTAGCCGCAGCCTTCCTGTTGCGCGCCGTTGAAGTCGGGGTTGCGCGGGATGCCGGCCTGCACGCACGCCTCGATCACTGCATCGGCGAGTTCGAAGCGGCCGGGCTGGTCGGAGACGTGCAGCGGGCCGCCGGTGCCGTGGAACTCATCGGCGCCGCGCGTCTGGTTCTGCGCCTTTTTGAAGTAGGGCAGCACCGAATCCCAGTCCCAGCCTTCGCAGCCGCGCTGGCGCCATTCGTCATAGTCGCCGTGGCTGCCGCGGATATAGACCATGCCATTGATCGAGCTGGAGCCGCCGAGGGTCTTGCCGCGCGGGAGATAGAGGCGGCGGTTGCCGAGCTGCGGCTGCGGCTCGGTCTCGAATTTCCAGTTCACCTTGGGATCGACATAGGTCTTGGCGTAGCCCAGCGGGATGTGGATCCAGGGGTTGCGGTCGGGTGGCCCGGCTTCCAGCAGCAGCACGCGGTAGCGGCCGGATTCGGACAGGCGCGACGCGACGACGCACCCGGCCGAGCCGGCGCCGGTGACGATGAAATCGTAGCTCTCGGACGTTTCCGCCATTTTGGCTGGTCACCTGCTCAGGACGTTGGCACGCGGTCTGCGATCAGACCACGCGGTCTGCGATCAAACGGTGCGCGCATTCATAGTGCCAGTTGGTCCGGGTGGTCGTGCGGAATCGGACGAGCCGGCATCCGGGCGCAACGGGTAGGTGCATGGAGTTATAGTAGACGATGCGCTCGGCGTTCACATGGTCGGTCAGCCTGCAGAACAGCGGAAGGTAGCTGCGCCCACCAAGGAAATGCACCGGGCCGGCAATGTCGACCGCCATCTGCTCGAAGTCGTCGTACGCATCGGCCGGGCGCCTGACGCTGACGGCGTCCGCCTGGCTGCTGAAGGTGATGTCGTAGTTCGGCAGCAGGTACGCCGCCCGGACCAGGCCCCATCCGGCGGACAGCACATAGACGTTCTCCTGCCCAAATGCCTGTACCAGACTGGAGAATGCGCGATTGGTGTAGAGCTGCCATGCGGGACGCAGGTGATCCGGATCATGCCCGTTCTGCAGCCAGCGATCGTTGTAGGCACTCAGTACATCACGCCAGCATTCGCCGGACGAGGAATGATCGTCGGGATGCGCGAACAGCCAGCCCGGCTTCGGCATCGCCCGTTCCGGCTGGGCGACGAAACCCACCTGGACGCCGTCGGGCCCACGCAGATAGCCGCCCTCCTTGCTCGCCGCGCACTGAATGACGACCGTCGCGGCCATGTCACGCCGCTCGAGGCATCGCGGACGCCAGGGTCGCGAGCCGGTCGAGGAATTCAGGAGCATGGTGCTCGCTGACGTGGTTGGAATTCCACAGGCCGGACTCGCGGACACGCGGCGACCTGCTGCGGTGGCCGAGCCACTCGGCAGAGGCGCCATCGAGACCCTCGCGGGCGAAGTTGCTCAACAGGCCGATGCTCTGGCGTTCCACGTAGCTGCGCTGCGCGGCGCCCTCGTCACCGTCGACCTCGAGCCACAGAAACGGCATGGCGCCGATGACGGCGCTGACGCGGATCTCGAGCTGGCGTTCGCCTGCACGGATCTCGGCCGATGCGCTGTTGCCACATCCCCAGGTCGGACAGACGATGCCGTCATCGCTCTCGAGCAGCGCCATCCCGACGTGATTGCGGAACACCGAGCCGCGGTGATTGCCGTTGCGATCGCCGGCATTGCCACGGTGCTGGTAGAGACGCTCGCGCAGCGTGGTGCGGCTGGTCGGACTGAGGGCATGGGTGCCGATGCGCACCACGCGAGGTCCCTCCCCGCTTTCCCGCCGGATCTCGCCACTCTCGAAGAAGAAATAGACCCCACGCGACGGCAGCATCGCGCGTCGCGAACAGGTCTCCAGCGTGAGCATGCCGCCGAGCCGGCGCTCCAGCCGGTCCAGGATGTCATAGAAACGCTGCAGGTCCGCGAGACGCTCACCCGCCACGAATTCCTCCTGCTATTCCGCCGCCAGGCGTTCCTCGCCCGGCTCCGGCGGATCGTAGGCACGGATCGGCGGCAGGTTGCCGGCGAACCGCACCACCTCGACCGTCGTCAACTGTCCAGTGCAGCCCTGCGACAGGCGCGACGTGCCGACATCGCGCGTCAGCACGTTGGGGTTGCCGTGCACGCAGAGCGACGCGTCCTCGTTCGGATCGGCCGGATCGTACCAGGCGCCGGTGGACAGGTTCACCGCCCCGCGCTGCACGTCCGCGCTCAGCGCCACGCCCGCCAGGCACGCGCCGCGGTCGTTGAACAGCCGCACGATATCGCCTTCGGCGATGCCACGCTCGGCGGCATCCGCGGGGTTCATCCGCGCCACCTCGCGGCCGCGATGCTTGCCGGCCAGGCTGTGCTCGCCGAAATCCAACTGGCTGTGCAGCCGCCGCGCCGGCTGGTTGGCGATCAGCCGCAACGGATGGCGCGCGTCCGGCACATCGGCCGGCGGCAGCCACACCGGATGGCCCGGACAATCGGCATAGCCGAACCCGGCGATCGTCGCAGAGAAGATCTCCACCTTGCCGCTCGGCGTCGGCAGCGGATGCGCCTCCGGATCGCGCCGGAATGCGCCGACGATGCCGCCATCGTCGGGCGCCATCGGCAGCGCGAGTTCGCCACGCTGCCAGAACGTGTCGAAGTCCGGCGCGTCCTGGCCGGCGGCCGCCAGTGCCGCCTGTGTCCTCGCGTAAAGGTGCCGCAGCCAGGCATCGGTGTCGCGGCCCTCGGTGAAGGCCTCGCCGCGGCCCAGCCGCTCGGCCATTGCGCTCAGGATGGCGTAATCGTCGCGCGCCTCGCCGATCGGCGGCGCGACGCGGTGCATCGCCACCATCACCGAATCCGCCGAGCTGCTGCCGATATCGTTGCGCTCCAGCGTCATCGTCGCCGGCAGAACGATGTCGGCGTGCCGCGCGGTTGCGGTCCACGCCGTCTCGTGCACCACCAGCGTGTCGGGCCGTGCGAAGGCACGGCGCAGCCGGTTGAGGTCCTGGTGGTGGTGGAACGGATTGCCGCCCGCCCAGTAGACCAGGCGGATGTCGGGATAGGTCAGCCGGCGTCCATTGTAGTCGATGGTATCGCCCGGATGCAGCAGCATGTCCGAGACGCGCGCCACCGGAATGAAATCGGCGACGCGGTTGCGCCCCTGCGGCAGCGTCGGCAGCGGCACGGCGACCTCACGCCTGCCGTAATGACTCAGCGTGCCGAGCGCGTAGGCAAAGCCGCCGCCCGGCAGGCCGATCTGGCCGAGCATCGCGGCGAGCACGGCCGCCATCCAGATCGGCTGTTCGCCATGCTCGGCGCGCTGCAGGGCGTGGGCGACCGCGATCAGCGTGCGCCGTCCCGCCATCGCGCGCGCCAGGCCGGCGATCGTGGCCTCCGGCACGCCGCAGATCGCCGCGGCCCAGGCGGCGTCCTTCGGCTGGCCGTCGCTGCGGCCGAGCAGGTAGTCCTCGAACACCGGATAGCCGGTGCAGAACCGGTCGAGGAAGTCGCGGTCGTGCAGGTTCTCGCTCGCCAGCGTGTGGGCCACTCCGAGCAGGAGCGCCGTGTCGGTGTTGGGCACCACCTGATACCAGTCGGCGGCGGCCTCCTCGGGCAGGTCGTCGCGCAGCGGGCTGACCAGGATGAAGCGCGCGCCGCGGCGTTGCGCCTCGGCCATCGCACCGCGCTCCACGTGGCGCGTCACGCCGCCGGCGGCGACCGCGGAGTTGCGCAGGGGCATGCCGCCGAGCGCGAGCACCACGTCGGTGTGCGCCGCCACCTGCTCCCAGGTGACGCCGCGCCGGCACACGGCCTCGAGCGGTCCCAGGATGTGCGGCAGCATGACGGTGGATGCGCCGGCGCTGTAGCTGTTCACCGAACGGACATAGCCACCGAGGGCGATGTTGAGGAACCGGTGGATCTGGCTTTGCGCGTGGTGGAAGCGCCCGGCGCTGGACCAGCCATAGGAGCCGCCGAAGATCGCACCCGGGCCGAACGCGTCGCGCACCCGGCCGAGTTCCGCCGCCAGCAGGTCCAGCGCGCGGTCCCAGGAGACGGCGACGAATTCGTCGCGGCCGCGCCGGTCGTCCGGGCCCGGCCCGCGCTCCAGCCAGCCCCGCCGTACCATCGGGCGGGTGATGCGCGTCGGATGGCGCAGCGCGGTCGTGAAATTGTCGAGGATGGGGCTGGGATCTGGGTCGCTGGGATAGGGGCGCACCGCCAGCCGGTCATCCTGCCAGCGCGCGGTGAACGCGCCCCAGTGCGAGCTGTGGGGACGCCAGTCCGGCGCGTGCGGGTCATCATTCATGTCGGCGTGGCCTCCTGCTCGACGTTCGCGGGCAGCCGTCACGCTGACGTCAAGGTGATCATGGTGCGAAGTCCAAGGATCATCTAGCTGGCCGGTGTCCGCAACCCTTGATGTGCTATGTTGCGGTTCCGGCAGCCGCTCGCGCGCTGGCCGAAGCGACCGCATCGGCCATGCGCCAGCGGGCCGGATGCCTTCCTGGGAGCCGATGATGGACGATACCGATGCAGCGGCGGCACAGCAGGGCGGCGGGACGTCGTGGCCCTTCCAGGCCAATTGTCCGCAGCGCTACGCCGGGAACTATCGCGACTATGCCTCCCGCGGCGGCCTGGTCCGGCCGCGCGAGGACGTGCAGGGCTTCGTCGCCGGCGGCGTCAACCGGGGCGACATGGCGCGGTTCTATTTCCTCTCGCTCGCCTTCGACCAGATCTGCCGGGAGGACATCATCGGCGACTTCGCCGAGTTGGGCGTCTACCGGGGCAACACCGCGACGGTGATCGCCAGGATGGCCCGGCGCCTGGGACGAACCGCCTATCTGTTCGACACGTTCGAAGGTTTCGATCGCAAGGACCTGCAAGGGGTCGACGCCGCCGTGCAGCCTGACGCCTTCGGCGACACGTCCCTCGCCGCCGTGCGCGCCGCCGTGGGTGAGGCCAACGTCGCCTTCATGCAAGGCTATTTCCCCGACACCGCAGCCGGCGTCCCCGACGATGCCAGGTTCAGCCTGGTGCATATCGATTGCGATCTGTACGCGCCGATCCTCAGCGGCCTGCGCTATTTCTACCCGCGCCTGGTGCCGGGCGGATTCCTCATCGTGCACGACTATTCCAGCCTGTGCTGGGCCGGTGCCGAGAAGGCGATCGACGAGTTCTTCGCCGACAAGCCGGAAGCCGTCATCCCGCTGCCCGACGGGGCCGGCAGCGCGGTGATCCGCAAGGCGCGCGCCGCGGGACCTGACGGCAACTGGCTCAACCGCAGGCGCGCCCGCGTGCTGCAGCAGGACTGGGTCCACGTCGTCAACGGTGGCCTGGGCGACCTGCTCGGCATCGGCTGGTGCACGCCCGAGGCGTGGGGCGTCTGGGGCACGGGCGACGTCCACGAGTTGCATCTTGTCGTGCCGGGTGGGGGCGCCGGCGTCTACCGCCTGGACATGGCGAGCCACGTGGCGCTGCTCGGCGCGCGGACGTCGCAGCAGGTCGACGTCGCGGTGGCGGGCCGGACGCTCGCCACCTGGGACTACACGGCGGAGGCGAACAGCGGCTTCCGGAGCGTCGATATCCGGGTGGACGGCGGACGGCCCGACGCCACGGAGATCGTGGTGCAGTTCCGCCCTCGCTCGGTGGCGCGGCCGTGCGACCTGGAGCCCGGCCATCCCGAGACGCGGCCGCTGGGCGTCGCATTGCACCGTATCCGCTTCAGGAAGCTGGACGCGCCGCCGGGCTGACCGGACGCGCCTACAGATCGGCGAGCCTGATCCAGGCGGCGATGCCGGCCGCGACCACTGCCCCGAGGGCCAGCGTCAGCACATTGTCCGCCGCCGCCTCGTGCGCGACGGCGGTCCACAGCACCAGCACCGCGACGCCCACCGCGATGCCGCCGACCAGGCTTGCCTTGCCCTGCTTGATCGACCGCCGCGTCATTCGGCCGCCGCCTGCACATGGCCCACGCGCGGGTCGTCGCTGGTGTTGCGCACCCGCTTGAGGTCGCCGCGGACGAACCGCGTGCCGTAGCCGTTGAACACGTGCCGCAGCAGGCCGCAGCGCAGGTCCGAGGTGCCGAAGAACCAGTCGGCGATCGGGTAGGTCAGGTTGAAGTTGCGCTCCATCATCAGCGCGGTGTTGTGGTGCGCGATGTGATGGCGGCGGATCGAGTTCACCAGCGGGATGTGGCGGACCAGGCGGTCGTTCTTCACGTGGCAGCAGAAATGGAACAGCTCATAGTTCAGGTACAGCGCCACGTTGGTGATCAGCAGCAGCCAGCCGGCATTCACGAGCCCCACGAGGCCCAGCAGCGCCGCCGGCGGCAGCGACAGCGCCATGAACGCCACCAGCGCATAGGGCGGGAAGAACACGATGCGGAAGTCGCGCGTGCTGTCGATGGTGGGTTCCAGGTGGGTGAAGAACTGGTGGTGCGCCAGCGTGTGGCGTTTGTAGATACCCATGAAGCCCTTCACCGGGCGGTGCATGACGTAGCGGTGGATCCACCACTCGAACGCGTTCGAGATGCAGAATGCCGCGGGGATCACCAGGAACTCGTACCACGCCGGCGCCGTGACCTGCCGGGCGCAGTACCAGATGGCGGCGAGGCCGAGCGCATAGATCAGTGCGACATGCGCCCAGCCGGCGTAGGCCGGGGCGATGCGGGTGCGGAAATCGGCGCGGAACGCCGCCTGCCGCTGCGACATCTTCTGCGGGTCCATCACCGTTTCCTCCGGAGCCGGCCAGTGATAGGACGGATTTCCAGGCTGCGACAAGGGGAAGCGCGATGCTCGAGGTGGAGACGCCGGCCGACATGAAGGCCCATATCGGCGAGAAGATCGGCCCCAGCGCGTGGGTGACGGTGGACCAGGCGATGATCGACAAATTCGCCGAGGCGACCGGCGACCACCAGTGGATCCACGTGGATGTGGAGCGGGCGAAGCGCGAGATGCCGGGCGGCAGGACGATCGCGCACGGCTACCTCACGCTGTCGCTGCTGCCTCGGCTGACGCACGAGATCTGGACCATTCGCAAGCGCTCGCGCGGCATCAACTACGGGTCGAACAAGGTGCGCTTCACCGCGCCGGTGCCGGCCGGGTCGCGCGTGCGGCTGCACCAGACGCTGAAGTCGGTGGAGGACATCGAGGGCGGCGTGCGCCTGACCTTCGACAGCCAGATCGAGATCGAGGGCTCGACGCGCCCTGCCCTGGTGGCCGAGACGATGGGACTGGCGTTCGACTGACGCGGGGGGGGCGTGGGGCGGCGGTCGGTCAGCGGCCGTGCCAGGGCTCGCAGCCGAGGCCGTCGTTGTCGCGGTCGAGATGTGGCGCGTAGTAGGGCGAACCGCGCGGGATGTTCTGCAGGCCCCAGGCCCGCGCCTCGGTGCAGTTGCGCGGCGGGCGCACGGCGCGCACCGCCTGCGGCAGCGGCGGACTGCTCCAGGTCTGCGACGGCGTGTAAACCGTCGGCAATTTCTCGGCAGCGGACGACGCCCAGAGGCTCGACAGATCCAGGCCAGTGTCCGCCACCGGAGCGAGCAGCACCAGGAAAAGGCCTGCGCACACCAGGCACGCGGTGCAGCGCGGCCGGTGAGGACACCAGCGAGTCAATCTATACTTGCGTCGCCACAACATCGCGCGCTGCCTCCACCGCGCAGTGTGCCAGCGACTCGTTACAGGCGTGTTTCGCCCGGCCGGCACGTGGTCCGCCGGTCCCAGGCGCGGCGTCAGCGGAGGAAGCGCAGGTCCATGCCGCGTGCCATCCAGCCGGCCTCGATCGCGTCCATGTCGATGAAGCCGGATGGATTGCTGCGTGACGGCTGATTGGCCAGCCCCGGCGCACGCTCCACCCGCCAGACGCCGATCAGCCGTCGGAGTTCCGGCAGCGGCGCGGCACTGTCGTCCACCCGCAGGTCGAGATCGGGGAAATCCTCAGTCGTGGTCAGGACCATTGCGGCCGACTGCCGCCCTCTCCGGTCGCCGCCCGCCGCCTCGCCGGCCTCCATCGCCAGCATCAAGCGCTCCGGCAGGTCGGCGTCGGGATGGGCCTGCCAGGCGGCCAGCGTCTCGGCGACCGTCGGCTCGCCGGACAGCATGTTGCCGGCGACGCTGATCCCCTCGCCCGCCACGCTGCCGCACCACGACACGCAGTTCTGTCCGGTCCAGGCGGCGGTGCGGCCGTGGCGGTCCACCGCGTGCACCTGGCGCAGGCCGCGCCCGGCATCGCCGGCGAGCGCGCCCTCGATGGCCGCATCCGGCGGCAGGCCGCGTGCCAGCCCGTCCAGGATGGCAGGCCCGAGATAGCGGTTGCTCATGGACTGGGTGGAGACGGCGCCGACGCCGCGGCGAATGAACGGGCAGATCGCGCCGACGGCAAAGGCCTTGGTGGCGACCGCAACCGCGAAGGCACCGCTGGCGGGGTCGTGGGTGACGATGGACCAGGTCATGCGAGCGATTGAGCGGCAACACGGCGGAGGCGGTCAAGGCCGTTCAGGGCTCTGTCGCCGATCATTGCGGCCTCAAGCTGCGGCAGTGCCGAAATCGCACAGCCGGGTGCCGCTGTTGTCCAGCTCCACGCCGTGCGGCGCGATCCTCACGCGGATCACCGAGTCCGGCCGCGCCCGCAGCGCATCGACCGCGAGGGCGAAGCCGTGCCGGCCCGTGCCGATTCCGCCATCCAGCAGATCCTGCCTGAAGAGATCGGCAGCCAACCGCGACACCACGATGTCATCCACGACGATGTCCAGCAGCAGCGGCTCGGCCGATTGGGTCAGCCGGCACCAGCCGTACAGCAGACCGCCGCGCACGCCCTCGATCAGTCCCTCATAGCGCCGCCGTGCACCGGCGAGGTAGCGCTGGCGGTTGGGCTCCACCAGTTCGACCAGCCGCGCGCGCAGGTCACCGGGGAGCGGCAGGTCGCAGAACTGCGCCAGGCTGTCGATGAAATCTCCAGGGAATGCCAGCATCTTTTCATAACTCAGCAGCAGCGCCGGGCACGCCAGCGCCTGCACGAAGCCCAGCATCGCCGCCTGCTCGTCCACCACCTCACGCAGCGCCTGCGCCGTATCGCGGAACTCCGACAGCGCGGTGCGCACCGCCATCGCCACCGGATCGCGGAACGTGACGATCACGCGCGGCCGCTCGAACAGCGCGAGCCCGGCGGGCTGCAGCGCCTGGCACAGCATCGGAAACTTGAAGCCCCAGCATGGAAACTCCGCGTTCCGCCGGGCGACCAGCGCGATCAGTGCGGCGCGGTCGTGCGTGGTCAGCGGCTGCGCGATCTCCTCATCCTCATACACGATGTCATTGATCGCGCGGCCCATGAACAGGCCGGCGCGCTGCAGCACGGACGCGACCAGGCTGGTGCCCGACCGGTGCAGACCCGTGACGATGAAGCTGCGTCCGGGCGGCCCCGATGGGTGGTGGACGATGCAGCCCTTGTTGACCAGATCGGTGAGCGGCATGCGCTACCCAGACTCAGTGAGCCGCGCCAGGACATGCGCCGTCGCCTGCCGCCGCGACATCCCCGCACGAGCGGAGACCGACACGAGCGGAGACCGACAGGAGCGGCGTGCCCCTCCTGGATCCCGGCCTGCGCGGCGATGACGGCACGGTCCGCACGATTACACGGCTGCGGGGATGGGCGCCAGACGATGCTCCTCGACGACGAAATGCGCGGCGCCGGTGTCGGCATCGGCCAGCGCGCATTCCAGATCGACCAGGCTCGGGAATGCCAGTTCGACGACGCCTGCCGTGCTCACCGGCAGATGCGGGATCGTGCTGTTCGGCGCCGGCCCCTGCTCCAGCACGCGGTACAGCACGAGCCCGGCCAGCCGCGGCAGCGTCCGCGCCCACGCGGCACAGCGTTCCAGTGCCGCATCGTCCGCCGCCGCGCCGGGCAGCACCGCCAGCAGCTTCATGCGCGCACCGGCAGCCGCCTGGATGACGACATCGGCCTCACAGACCACCCGCGACACCGCGCCGATGAACAGCCGCGAATCGATGTTGCACGCCGCCATCTCCGGCGAGTGATGCGCGCGCAGCCGGTCCGCATCGTTGTCGAACCACAGGATCGGGAAGCCGTCGATCCGCATCGCGCGCGCCGCCGCGTTCAACGCCGGCGAGGCGATCACGTGGTCCTGCACATAGTGGCGCAGGGCGGGAAACACACGGACCAGCGGCCCGTGCACGTCCAGCCAGTGCCGGCGGAATTCGGCCAGCGTGACATCGTCTCGCTGGCGCATCAGACTGATCGAGGCGATCATCGCAGCGTGTTGACGATCTGGCGGAAGGCTTCCTCGGGAAACGCCTTCAGCGAGGTGGACCGCACATTGCCAAGCTGGCCCAGCATCAATGTGAAACGCGCCGCAACCGCATCGTCGGGCGCGTCATAGATCATGACGAGGTCGTAAGATCCCATCGTCATGTAGACAGAGCGGAATTGTCCACCCATCTCCTCCAATGTTTTCTTGGCCGTATCCACTCGCTTCGGACTTTCGCCGATGTTGCGCATCCCTTGGTCGGTCCAGGTGGCGAGCATGACATAGGTCGGCATGGCGCGTCCCTCCTACTCAGTCCTGAGAACCCGGCCTAAGCTGACGACTGATCAGGGAGGGAAGCAAGCCATGATCGTCCCCGAGGGCGCGCGCAACATCGAATTCGTCGGCCACACCGACCAGGGAGGCCGCGGCGACGGCATCCAGGTCATGGTCTCCCGCGGTCACGCCTATATCGGCACGCGCGTCAGTCGCGGCATCATGGTCACCGACGTGCGAGACCCGCGCAATCCGAAGCCGGTGAACTTCGTGTCGACGCATCCCAACTCGGTGTCGATGCACCTGCAGGCCGCCGAAGACCTGCTGCTGCACATCCAGGAAGCCGACCAGCGCGCATTGCTGTCGGCGCAGGAGTATTACGGCGGCTCCAACCGCGTCGACAGCAGCCGTTTCGGCAAGCGCGGCGTCGATTACGCTGCCGGCATGAGCGTGTACGACATCTCGGACGCCGCCAATCCGCGGCTGATCGGCTTCATGGAGGTGGAGGGTCTCGGCCTGCACCGCATCTGGTGGACCGGCGGCCGCTACGCCTATGCCTCGGCGCTGCTCGACGGCTTCACCGACCACATCCTGATCGTGATCGACATGGCCGATCCGACGAAGCCGCGCGAGGTCGGACGCTGGTGGATCCCCGGCCAGAACGCCGCCGCCGGCGAGACGCCCACCTGGAAGGAGCGTTACGCGCTGCATCACGCGATCGTGTCAGACGACTTCGCCTATGGTTCATGGCGCGACGGCGGGCTGACGATCCTCGACGTGAAGGACAAGACCGCGCCGAAGCTTGTGTCGCACCGGGTGTGGTGCCCGCCGTTCGGCGGTGGCACGCACAACGCGCTGCCGCTGCACGACCGCGACCTGTGCGTCGTGCTGGATGAGGCGACGCTGAACATCGATGAGCAGCCGCTGAAATACACCTGGGTGTTCGACATTCGTGATAAATCCAACCCGGTCAGCATCGCCACGATGCCAACGCCGGCAGACCAGGACTACGTGAAGATGGGCGGCCAATTCGGGCCGCATAACCTGCACGAGAACCGGCCCGGCTCCTTCCAGAGCTCGACGACGATCTTCTGCACCTGGCAGAGCGCCGGCGTGCGCGCGTTCGACATCGGCAATCCGTTCCAGCCGAAGGAGGCGGGCTACTACGTGCCGCCGCAGCCGACGAAATGGATGGAGCCGCTGCGCGGCCGCGCCAAGATCCGCCACACCTCCGACCTGTTCGTCGCGCAGGACGGGCTGATGTACGTCACCGACTACGATGCCGGGCTCTATATCCTGCAATGGAAGGGCAACTAGCCGTCGTATAAGGGGCCCCGACGGCGCGGCCACGACAGCAGGGCCACGCCGGAGGGGGAGCGAGGCATGTTCGAAACCGTCGTCGTGGTCTGGGTCCTGGTCCTGATCCTTGTCGTGGTCACCCTGTTCGCCGGGGTGAAGACCGTGCCGCAGGGTTCGGTGTGGACCGTCGAACGCTTCGGCGCGTACACGCGGATGCTGCAGCCGGGCCTGAACTTCGTGCTGCCCTATATCGACCGCGTCGGCCGCAAGCTCAACGTGCAGGAGCAGGTGGTCGAGATCCCCGAGCAGAGCGTCATCACCCGCGACAACGCGACCGTCGCAGTCGACGGCATCATCTATTACCGGGTGATGGAACCGGAGAAGGCGGCGTACCAGGTCACCAACCTGACACTCGCCCTGACCACGCTGGCGATGACCAACATCCGCGCGGTGATCGGCGAGATGGAGTTGGACGCGACGCTCTCCTCCCGGGAGCGCATCAACACCGCGCTGCTGGTGATCCTGGACGGCGCCACCATGCCCTGGGGCGTGAAGGTGAGCCGTGTCGAGATCCGCAAGATCGAGCCACCGGAGAACCTGATCCGCGCGATGAACCTGCAGATGACCGCCGAGCGCGAGCGGCGTGCGGCGGTGGCGCGCGCCGAGGGCGAACGGCAGGCGGCGATCCTGGAGGCGGAGGGCGAGAAGCAGGCGCTGATCCTGTCCGCCGAGGGTCGTCAGCAGGCGGCGCTGCGCGATGCGGAGGCGCGGGTGGCGCTGGCCCGCGCGGAGGCGGAGGCGACGCAGATGGTGTCCGAGGCCGCCACGCAGTACGGCCAGGCCGGGCTGCGCTACTTCATCGCCGACCGCTACGTGCGCGCCTTCCAGGCGCTGGCATCGGCGCCGAACACGCGGCTGGTCGTGGTGCCCATGGAATCGACGGCGCTGGCCGGCGGCATCACCCAGGCGCTGGAGTTGCTGCGCAGCGGCGGCGACGGCCCGGCGGGCGGTGCGCCGCCACCCGCGCCGCCGGTGCCGCCGCGGGCGCCGCAACCGCCGCCGCCCCCGCCGATCATGTCGCCGACCATGCCGCTGCCCGCCGCCGGCCCCTGGGGAACCGGCGCCTCGGCATGAGCGGCTGGGTCATCTGGATGGTCGCCGGTCTCGTCCTGCTGGGCTTCGAGATCCTGGCGCCCGGCGCCTTCATGATGTGGCTGGGCCTGGCCGCCATCGGCACCGGCCTGGTGGTGCTGGCGACCGGCATCGCCTTCCAGTTCCAGGTGGTGACGGTCGCCATCCTGGCGGCGATCACCCTGGCGATCGGGCTGCGCCTCCGCCGCCGCCCGACGCGGCTGAACACCCAGCAGGCGGGCCTCGCCGGCCGCAGCGCGACGGCACTCAGCTTCCAGGGCCGCGAGGGCCGGGTCCGCGTCGGCGACAGCGACTGGGCCGCGCGGGTGCCGCACGGCGTGCCCGAACCCGCCGCCGGCACGCGGCTGCGGATCGAGGGCGTGGACGGCACGGTGCTGATCGTCCGCCCCGACGCCCAGGCCGGCGCCACGCCGTAGCGGCCGCCATTCCCTGTCATCGCCGCGCAAGTGGGGCGAAGGGCGGCGGCGCGGCCCCCTGAACACCGTTGCGACTGCGCCGACGCGCCGGCTGGAGCAGATTCCGTTCGTGCAGGCTCACGGAATCCGCTCCAGCCCGTTGTCTGAGAGCGTGCTTCACCGTTCCGGTGATGCCACCTGTACGGATCACACTCTAGCGCAGATTCCGTTCGTGCAGGCTCACGGAATCCGCTCCAGCCCGTTGTCTGAGAGCGTGATTCACCGCTCCGGTGATGCCACCTGTACGGATCACGCTCTACACCGCGGCGATGCGCTCCCAGGTCAGTTCGCGCTGCTCGGGGCCGGCGGCGGTGTCGCGCGGCGGGGGCAGCAGCACCATGAGCGAGCCCTCGAAGCGGACCTCGCGCACCTGGTCGCTGCCGATTCGCGCCGGGTCGGAGGCGGCGTCGACCCGCGTCACCAGCCGGCTCCCGTCGAACGTGTAGTTGCCGCAATACGACGAATAGTCGCGCAGCGTGCCGGCCGGCAGGGTGGGCCTGCCGTCGCACAGCACCGCCATCATGCGGCCATCGGCGTTGAACACCACCCGCCCCATCGCCTGTGGGCCGAATGGCGGCGCCAGCACATGGCCGGTGCTGTCGCGGGCGACGGCATGCACCAGGCGCCAGGTGCCGACGATGTCCGGGGCGGACACCGGGGCGCTCAGCGCTTGCCGTGCTGGGCGTCGACGAAGGCGCGCAGCACGGCGTTCATGCGGGTCTGGTAGCCAGGTCCGCCGTCGCGGAACCAGTCCAGGATATCCTGGTCGATGCGCAGCGAGATCGCCTGCTTGGGCTGCGGCCAGGCGACCTTCAGGTTGGTCCAATCGGTTCGCTTCGCCGCGGGCTTGCCGGGCTTCGCCTTCGAACGTGCCGCCGTCTTGCTGCTGGCACGGGCCATGTCTTTCGCCTCTCCGATGCTGCCTATCGGATTGCCCATACGCGCGCGCGGGCCGTCGGGCAAGGGACCGGGGCGGCTCAATCGCCCACCAGTGCTGCCTCCGCCGCCCGCACCGCCTGCAGCGGCAGCGCGGCGCGTTGGTCGCCCGACTGAAGCAGGTCCTCAGCCTTGAATCAAGCATACGGCGCGGGCATTATGCTGACTTCGCAACGCTCCGGCTGGGCAACGGCGCTAGGCCGAGCGGGGTGGGTGCCGGGAGCTCAGTGCCATGGGGGCTGGTCGCCGCGTCCTGCAAGGCTGCATCGTCGTCTGCTTGGCCGTTCTGCTCGAGGCATGCTCGTCGGGCTACAGCGGCTCGAGCAGCTACGAGCCGCCGCCGAAAAGCCCTGCCGAGAGGCTGTACGACGTGGCCGTTGATTATTGGCCAAAGTATTCGCCGCAGCCAGGCCACAAATCCCTGGCCTGCGGCTTCGCATCGGACGGCGACATCCAATGCAACTGGATATGGGGCCAATCCGCCATCGCCGCCGCGACGGCGATGGCGCTGCGAGATTGCACCAGGGAGACCCGCGCCGAGTGCTTCACCTTCGCCAGGGACGGCTGCCTGTCCCAATGGTCGGAGGAGGTGGCACGCAAATACGGCGACCCCGGCGGTTCCTGCGCGCCGACACTGTCGGATCGCGAACTGCTCTACGAGGCCGGCATGGCGCATTTCACCGCCTATCAGGAAAAGCCGTCGCCCAAGGCAAGAGTATGCGGATTCCAGGAAGAGCATGCGAAGGCCACCTGCTACGTCGTGTGGCAGGCTTTGACCCTCGAGATCGCGATCATCGATGCGCTGAAGCGCTGCCAGGAGATGGTCGGCCGGGCCTGTTTCGAATTCGCCGTGGATGAGGTGCTGGCCGGTTGGGCGCAGGAAATGTCGGCGCAGTATGGCATAGCGAGATCGGCGGCCGAAGAAACCACAACCGCCATCTATGCGGGCAACGTGGCGCGGGAAGCCGCAGCGGCGCTTGCACGAACCCACTACGAGACGTCGCGGACGAGCTACACGCCATCCGATGACGAGGATGACTGTGACACGTCCTCATCGACCGACAGCTTGTCGGGCATCGCGGCCGGGCTCTCGATTCTGAACTCCATGCCAAACCTCAATACGAGCACGCAAAACTTCAATACACGGCAGAACTTCAACTACGTGCCGAATTACAGCACCGGGCAGGACATGAGGTCGCTGTCCCCCTCACAGGCCACCAGACGAGAGGCACCCGTCATGCAGTACAACCGGGCAAGGTCCCGATGATCTCGCGCATCGTCGGCACGGCGATGCTGCTTGCCGTGTCGGTTGCCGACGCCAACGCCCAGCAGGCGCCGGCCGAGGAATGCGTCGCACAGGCGGAGACCGCCTTGATCTTCGTTCGGTCGAATGCCACCCAATGCGGGGCTCGCGCCGAAGACATCAACTCGATCGATCGGGGCACGCCTGCCATACGCTACACGCAGGCCCAATGCGCCGAACCGCTGCGCGTCAATTCCCAGCGCAGCGCGTTCGAGGAGTGTTCGCGGGTTTACTACTGTTCCCGCTTGGCGCTGCAATGCGTCAAGACCACCGCGACCAGGGAACGGCGGTGTGACACGCAGATCTCGGTGCAATGCATGCAACAATACCCTATCCCTCAGCAATGAGGCCGTCCCGGACCACGGCATGCAGCTTCGTGTCCGGCCTGATGATGGCATTCGCTGTCATCGCGCTTACCGCCAGCACGGCCACGGCGTTGGACGCCAGCCAAGCGGATACCTTCGCTGCCTCCTGGCAGCGTGCGTGCAGCGACGCTGCCGCTGCAAAGTTCGGCGATCTGATAGCCTGCAGCGAGCGGCAGGGCTCGGCCGGAACAATTCGTACAGACCCGAGGCTGGCGACGCTGTTGGGCACCACGATGTGCAATTCGCTGATCCACCAGTGCACCGCCTATTCGCAGATGACACCGGCCGACAAAGGCAGCCTCGCCAGCCTGGCTCGGATCGTCAACTGCCGTGGACTGTTCGCCAAAGATGTCGATACCGCCTGCGGAATCACAGGGCGCGCCACATGGACAAGCTGCCAGCAGGATTCCCAGGCCCAGTCACAGGTCGCCGATGCCCGCAAGTTCGTCGATGACGTGAAGTCGGCGCAGGCGAAACTCGGCCTCACCGTCCCCGGCATCGATGGTTTCGGCCAGGCGCTACAGTCGATCGCGGTTGGCCTGGCGATCGGCAGCCTCGCTGCCCAGCGTGGTTGCGAAGCCCGCAACGTCGACGAGATCGTCAGCGACTATTGCGGTATCATTACGACGGATGATGCCGTCTACGCAGTGCAATCGCGGTGCATCAACTTCTCGCGGCGCTATTTGCGCCGCGGCGTGGCAGAGGTCTTCTCGGGACGGAGCGTCCGCGACATCGGCAAGGTTCTGTTGCGTGAAATCGTCGGTGTGCCGGACAGCGTGCTGAACCGCATATAGGGCCGCACCCGCACGCAGGACGATCACTCGCCCACCAGTGCGGCCTCGGCGGCGCGCACGGCCTGCAGCGGCACGGCGGCGCGGCCCACCACCTGGCCGCCGACGCAGGCCAGCCAGTCCGCCCCGTCCGGGCGCGACGGCCGCAATTCGATCACCTTGGCCTCATCGTCCAGCGCGACGGCGCGATAGGTGCGCCAGCCCGACCACACCGGCCCCAGAACGCGAACGACGCGGGCGATGGCCTCACCCGCGTCGTTGTGTCCGACCCATTCGAGGGTCCGGTGAACCCCCGGCCCCTCCTCCTGACGGCCCCGCGCCCAATGGAGGCGGGGGGCGTGCACTAGGCTGCCTCCGTCATGCGCAACCTGTCCTCATGCACTCTTCGCCATGATCTCGTCCGCGATGTTCCGCGGCACC
This sequence comes from Acetobacteraceae bacterium, assembly GCA_037201625.1. Taxonomy (GTDB): domain Bacteria; phylum Pseudomonadota; class Alphaproteobacteria; order Acetobacterales; family Acetobacteraceae; genus JAMXLO01. The sequence goes on from JBBCGR010000001.1 coordinate 491,676, forward strand.
GGATCGTAGTGGTGGAACTGCATGGTGAACGACGCCCGTCCCTTGGTCATGCTTCGCAGATCGGAAATGTAGCCGAACATCTCCTTCAGGGGAACATGGGCGCGGACGATCACCGTGGACCCGCTGCTCTCCTGGTTCTGGATCATGCCGCGGCGGCGGTTCAGGTCGCCCACCACGTCGCCCACGTGGTCCGCGGGCGTGGTGACCTCGACGTCCATCACCGGCTCCAGGATGATCGGCTGGGCCTTCTTCATGCCGTCGCGGAAGCACGACTTGGCGGCGATCTCGAACGCCAGCGCCGATGAGTCGACGTCGTGGTACTTGCCGTCGACCAGGGTGTACTTGAAGTCCACCGTCGGGAAGCCGGCCAGCACGCCGGTCTCGGCCTGCACCTTGATGCCCTTCTCGACCGCCGGGATGTACTCCTTCGGCACCGTGCCGCCGACCACCTTGTTCTCGAACACCACGCCGCCGTTACGCTCCAGCGGCTCGAACACGATCTTCACCTCGGCGTACTGGCCGGAGCCGCCGGTCTGCTTCTTGTGGGTGTAGGTCTCGGTGTGCGGCCGGGTGATCGTCTCGCGATACGCCACCTGCGGCGCGCCGATATTCGCTTCCACGCCGTATTCGCGGCGCAGCCGGTCGATGATGATCTCCAGGTGCAGTTCGCCCATCCCGGACAGGATGGTCTGGCCGCTCTCCTGGTCGGTGCGCAGCCGCAGCGACGGGTCCTCGGCCGCGAGCTTCTGCAGCCCGAGCGACATCTTCTCCACCGCCTCCTTGGTGCGCGGCTCGACCGAGATGTCGATCACCGGCACCGGGAAGGCCATCCGCTCCAGTACCACCGGGTCCTGCGCCGAGGCCAGCGTGTCGCCCGTGCCGGTGTCCTTCAGGCCGACGAAGGCGGCGATGTCGCCGGCGTGGACCTCCTTGATCTCGGCGCGCTTGTCGGCGTGCATCTGGAACATGCGTCCGATGCGCTCGCGGTGCTCCTTGGTGGTGTTCATCACCGTGTCGCCCGACTTCAGCGTGCCGGCGTAGACGCGCACGAAGGTCAGCGTGCCGTATTTGTCGTTGATGATCTTGAACGCCAGGCCGGCGAACGGCGCATCCGGATCGGCCTTGATGCGGCGGCGGTCCGGCGCATGCTCGTCCTCGCCTTCCTCGGCCGCGACGGCGATGCCGGGCACGTCGATCGGGGACGGCAGGTAGTCGATCACCGCGTCGAGCAGCGGCTGCACGCCCTTGTTCTTGAACGCCGTGCCGCACAGCACCGGCCGGAAGACGCCGGAGATCGTGCCGGCCTTGATGCAGCGCTTCAGGGTCGCGACCTCGACGTCGCCCTTGTCGAAATACTCCTCCATCGCCGCGTCGTCGACCGACAGCGCGGTGTCGAGCAGAAGCTGGCGGTATTCCTTCGCCTGCTCGACCAGGTCGTCGGGGATCGGCTCGTCGTGGTACTTGGCGCCCAGTTCGCCGCCTTCCCAGATGATCGCCTTCATCTCGATCAGGTCGACCACGCCCAGGAACTTGTCCTCGATGCCGATCGGGAGCTGCAGGGGCAGCGCCACGATGTCGAGCTTCTCCTTCAGCGTCGCGAAGGCGCGGAAGAAGTCGGCCCCGGTCCGGTCGAGCTTGTTGATGAAGATGATGCGCGGGACATTGTAACGGTCGGCGAGGCGCCAGTTGGTCTCCGACTGCGGCTGCACGCCGGCGACGCCCTCGATGATGAAGATCGCGCCGTCCAGCACGCGGAGGCTGCGGTTCACCTCGATGTTGAAGTCGATGTGGCCCGGGGTGTCGATGATGTTGATGCGGTGGTCGGCCCACTCGCAGGTGACCGCGGCCGAGGTGATGGTGATCCCCCGCTCCCGCTCCTGCTCCATGTAGTCGGTCGTGGTGTTGCCGTCGTGGACCTCGCCGATCTTATGCGAAACGCCCGTGTAATAGAGAATGCGCTCGGTCGTCGTGGTCTTGCCCGCATCGATGTGGGCGGTGATGCCGATATTGCGGATCTTATCGAGCGACGTCCCAGGCACGGTGAACCTCCATACCACGACGGGCGCCCCGGAACCCCTGTCCCGCGCGCCCGCGTGTCTGCGACTCAGATGCTGCACCGCCGCGCGTTTTGCAAGGATTATCCGCACAGGGGGGCATGCAGCGTTCGGGGCTCCGCCCCGCGCCCCGCCCAGGGGCTTTGCCCCCGGGACCCCCAGCAAAGGCGGAGCCTTTGCAATCCCAATTTTGGCTTGGGTGGGAGGGAGGCCCCTACTCGGACCAGGATGGGTCCGAGTAGGGGCCTCCCTCCCACCCAAGCCAGAGTCCGGGGTTCCAAGGGCTCTGCCCTTGGCGGGGCTCCAAGGGGCAGAGCCCCTTGGTCGGGGTCCGGGGTGAAACCCCGCGCGCTACCCTTTGTCACAGTCGGACACAGCCCGGCCGGCTAATCTCCCGCCATGGACCTGCCCATGGCACACGCCACCGTCCGTTTCGGCCTCGGCCACCGGCCCGGCGAATCGCCGCCGGAGGACCCCCGCGCCTGGCTCCTCGCCCAGCTTCGCAATCCCGACCCCACCCGCCTGCCGGAGCCGCCCTCCGCCGCCGCCGGCCTCATGGCCCTGCGGGACGACCGCCAGACCCGTCCAAAACCCGGCGAATCCCGCAGCCGCGCGATGTTCCGCCGCGACGCGCTCGCCCAACTGGGCAACGCCCTGGCCACGCCCGCACCGTTCCGCGAACGGCTGGTGTGGTTCTGGACCAACCACTTCACCGTCTCGCTCCGCCGCCCGCAATGCGCCGCACTGATGGGCGCCTTCGTCGAGGAGGCGATCCGCCCCCACGTCACCGGCCGCTTCGCCGACATGCTGCTCGCGGTGATGCGCCATCCGGCCATGCTGCTCTACCTCGACAACGTCCGCTCGGTCGCCCCGGACAGCCCGGTCGGCCGCCGCGACAAGCGCGGGCTGAACGAGAACCTGGCCCGCGAGTGCCTGGAACTCCACACCGTCTCGCCCGACGCCGGCTATACCCAGGAGGACGTCACCAGCTTCGCCCGCATCCTGACCGGCTGGTCGATCGACCTGCGCGCCGACCCGCCCGGCTTCCGCTTCCGGCCCTTCACCCACGATCCCGGCGACCAGGTCGTGATGGGCCAAAGCTTCCCCGCCGGCGAGGCAGGCGGCGTCGCGGCACTCGGCTTCCTCGCCGCCCATCCGGCGACGCACCGCCATCTCGCGACCCGCCTGGTGCGCCACTTCGTGGCCGATGATCCGCCGCAGGATGCGGTCGCCCAGGTCGCCGCGGTGCTGCGCGACACCGGCGGCGACCTGGGTGCGGCGGCCGCCGCGGTGGTCGCGCTGCACGCCGCCTGGCAGCCCCAGGCCAAGCTGCGCACGCCGCTCGACTTCCTGGTCGCCACGCTCCGCGCGCTCGATCCGCCGCAGCCGCAGACCGACCCACCCTACCTCATCGCCTCGCTCGCACTGCTGGGCCAGCCGATCTGGACGGCACCGCAACCGAACGGCTGGCCCGACCGCGCCAGCGAATGGGCCGGCCCCGAGGCCCTGATGCGGCGCATCGACTGGTCCTATGCCGTCGCCGGCCGCGCCGCTGCCACAGCCGATCCCGCCAGCCTGGCCGATGCGACGCTCGGCCCGCTGCTGCGGCCCGCGACACTGACCGCGATCCGCCGCGCCGGCTCCCGCCGCGACGCCATGACGCTGCTGCTGACCTCCCCCGAATTCCAGAGGCGCTGATGCCGCATCCCGGCCCCCCACCGCATCGCACCGCCGGATCGCCGGCCGCCGGAAATCCGTCCGGCCACCTCACCCGCCGGTCCGCACTGTTCGGCCTGGCCGCCGCCTTCACCCTCGGGCGGGCCTCGCTGGCATTCGCCGATGCGCCGACCGAGCACCGCTTCGTCGTCATCCTGCTGCGCGGCGCGCTCGACGGGCTGGGCGCGGTGGTGCCCTATGGCGATCCCTCGCTGGCCGGGCTGCGCGGCGCCCTGCTGCCGCCGGCGCCGGGCCAGGACGGCGGCATGCTCGAACTCGGCGGGTTCTACGGCCTGCACCCGGCACTCGGCAGCCTGCACGCGATGTATCGCGACGGCGAGGCACTGGTGGCCCACGCGGTCGCCGGCCCGACGCGCGAGCGCAGCCATTTCGAGGCGCAGGACTGCCTGGAGAGCGGCGCCGACCACCGCCTGGCGAGCGGCTGGCTGAACCGCGCCGTCGCCGCGATCCCCGGCGGGAAGGCGCTGGCGGTGGGCGTCTCGGTGCCGCTGCTGCTGCGCGGGCCGGCGGCGGTCGGCAACTGGGCGCCGCACGGCGCCGCCGCACTCGACAGCGACCTCTACGCCCGCATCGCCGCGCTGAATGCCGGCGACGACCTGCTGGGCCCGGCCGTCGCCGCGGGCCTGCGCGAGCGCGGCTTCAGCGCCGCGGCGATGGCCGGCGATGAAGCCGGGCGCAACCGCTCCGCCTTCCCCGCGCTGGCCAGGGCCGCCGGCGAGTTGCTGCGTGCGCCCGACGGCCCGCGCATCGCAGCACTCGAGATCGGCGGCTGGGACACGCACTCGGCGCAGGGAGTGCGGCTGGCGGGCGCGCTGCGCCAGTTCGATACCGGCCTGGCGGCGCTGCGCACCGGCCTGGGCGAGGCGTGGCGGCAGACCGTGGTGATCGCCATGACCGAATTCGGCCGCACCGTGCGGCTGAACGGCACCGGCGGCACCGACCACGGCACCGCGTCGGTCGCCTTCCTCGCGGGCGGCGCGGTGGCAGGAGGCCGCGTGCTCGCCGACTGGCCGGGTCTCGGCCCGGGCCGGCTGCTGGAGGACCGCGACCTGCAGCCGACCGCCGACCTGCGCGCGCTGGTGAAGGGCGTGCTGGCGCAGCATCTCGGCGTGCCCGGGCCGGCGCTGGCCGCGATATTCCCGGACGGCGGGGCGGCGGCGGTGGCCGGGCTGGTCAGAGCGTAGCCCTCAGCGCCCCGCTTCGCCGGCCGGCTCCGGGGGCGCCGGGCGTTCAGCCTGCTCGACCGCGGCCTCGAGCGTCATGTCGCCGCGCTCCACCGCATCGATCAGGTCCTGGCGGCCGGTACGGCGCAGCCGGCGCGCCATCGCAATCGATCGTCCGCTGATGCGGAGCCATTCAGGCCATCCCATCACGCCTCCTGCGTGGTCCGGCGTCTTCCCGAGCCGCGCCATTCACTGGTCCATTCACTGCGGCCGGATCGCGCATGCGGCAATGACGACACGGGCGGCGGCACGCCGGTTCGCGATTCATCGAGTAGCAGACTGCCACCCATCATTGCGCTCACGCACCGCCGGTTCAAGCGTCGATGGCAGCCGCCGCTGGTGAGCTATCGCACGCAGACGTCCTTCGCCGGACGCCGTAGCCGACCAGCGCATCCCGGCGCATTCCTGGGCGAACGCCCGATCGCTTGCTCCGCGGCCTCTGCGCCCCTCCGCGCCTCTGCGTGAAATAAGCCGGCGGCCCACCGCACGGACCCACCGCATTGACCGCGTTCAAGCGATTGCCCCAGCTCCGCAGTTAGTCCGGATCGTCGAGCGGCCCCAGCGCGCCGGTCGCCTCGCGCAGCGCGTCGATGCGTCCCTCGCCGATGTCGTAGACCCAGCCATGCAGCGTCACGCGGCGGTTGGCCAGCGCCGCGGCGACCGCCGGATGCGTGCGCAGATGCTGGAGTTGCAGCGCGACGTTCTGCCGCACCAGCGCAGCCAGCATCTCCGCCTCCGGCAGATGCGCCGCCGTCGCGCGCACCACGCTGCTCGCCGCCTCGGCATTGCGCAGCCAGGACTTCACCGTCGGCATGGCGTCCAGATCGTGGCTCGCCGGGTCCCACAAAGCCTTCATCGCGGCGCAGTCCGAATGCCCACAGATGATGATATGCGGGACATGGAGCGCCTTCACGGCGAACTCCACGACGGCGGAGACGCCGCCCAGCATCTCCCCATAGGCCGGCACGAGGTTGCCGACGTTGCGCGAGACGAACAGGTCGCCGGGACCGGCCTCGGTGATCATCTCGGGGCTGATGCGGCTGTCGGCGCAGGTGATGAACAGCGCCACCGGGTCCTGGCCGGTCGCGAGGCGCGCGAAGTCGTCGCCATACTCCGGGAACACCCGGTCGCGGAACTGCCGCACCGAACGGATCATGCGCGGGAACCTGTCGTCGTCGTCCATGCCAGCCCCTTCGGCCTCTGTCGCCGGCCGCCCGGCGGTCTTAGCCCAACACCGGCGCGGGCACACCTGGGCGGGACCACACCTGACCGAGGGCATCCTGGGCCGGACCACACCTCGTCGCATCGGCAACCGGTCGGCCGCGCCGGTCCTGGCCGGACCGCGCCCGCCACATCCCCGCCCGGCACATCCCCGCCCCTACATCCCCGCCCGGCACATCCACGATTGACGCCCGGCGCCACCCACGTCATCTGCGGCGGACACCAGGGAGAGCGGGGATGCACCAGGCAGCGGCGGCCGTCAGCGAACAGCGGCAATGGGAGCGGCTGATGGCGATGGCAAGGATCGGCGCCATTCCCGGCGACGGCGTCAACCGCGCCTGCCTCACCGCGCTCGACCGCGACGCCCGCCGCCTGCTGATCGGCTGGGCGCAGGCGGCCGGCGCCACCATCTCGGTCGACGCCGCCGCCAATCTCTGGCTGCGCCGCGAGGGCACCGATCCCGCCGCCCCCGCCGTCGTCACCGGCAGCCACATGGACACCCAGCCCAATGGCGGCCGGTTCGACGGCATCTACGGCGTGATCGCCGGGCTCGAGGCGCTGGCCGCGCTGCACGATGCCGGCACCCGGCTGCGCCACCCGATCGAGGTCGTCGCCTGGACCAATGAGGAAGGCGGCCGCTTCGCACCCGGCTGCATGGGCAGCATGGCCTGGAGCGGCTACCGCCCGCTCGACGACTTCGCGGAGGTGCACGACCCCGACGGCGTCCGCTTCGCCGATGCGCTCGCCGAGCACCTGGCCACCGAGGCCGACCTGCCGCGGCGCGCCCTGGGCAGCCGGCCGCACGCCTACCTGGAGGCGCATATCGAGCAGGGCCCTCGCCTGGAGGCCGAAGGCCGCGACATCGGCATCGTCACCGGCATCCAGGGCAGCCGCTGGTTCACCGTGACGCTCACCGGCGAGACCGCCCACGCCGGCACCACGCCGCTCGGCCTGCGGCGCGACGCGGTGCAGGACATGGTGCGCGCCGTCACCGCGCTGAACGCGCTGATGCACGATCCGGCGGACGTGCTGCGCTTCACCGTCGGGCGCATCGTGGTGGCGCCGAACACGTCGAACTCGGTCGCCGACCGGGTCAGCTTCACCATAGACTTCCGCCATCCCGACAAGGACGTACTGCTGGCGCGCGGCGATGCGATCGCGGGCGTGGTGCAGGCCGCGGTGCGCGACGCCGGCGTCACGGTGCAGGAGACCTTCCACGCGCTCCCGGTAGCGTTCGCGCCGCTGGTCGTCGATGCCGTGGAGCGCGCCACCGCGGCGCTGCAACTCAGCCACCTGCGGCTGCCGTCAGGCGCGTTCCATGATGCTCAGTTTGCAGTGCCGGTATGCCCGACCGGCATGATCTTCGTGCCCTGTCGTAAGGGGATCAGCCATAATCCGGCGGAATACTCCGAGCCCGGGCAGCTTGCGGCCGGAACGCGGGTCCTGACGCAGGCGCTGGCGGAGCTTGCCGCCGGCTGAGCCTGCTTGCATTGCCCTGCGGCGTTGCCAACGTGAGCGGCGCTCGGCAGGACCACGCCATGCGCCCATCCCCACGCAGAATCCTGATCCTAGGCCCGGGAGGTCGCCGCCCTGGCGCGCTTGCCCTCGTCGGACGCCCGCCACAGGTACCACGCGGCGATCGAGCGGTGCGGCGCCCACGCCTGACCGATCTCCGCCAGCGCCTTCGGCTTCGGCGCCTCGTCCAGGCCGTACAGCACCCGATAGCCGTCGCGCACGCCGAAATCGTCGACCGGCAGCACGTCCGGCCGGCCCAGCGTGAAGATCAGCAGCATCTCCACGGTCCAGCGCCCGACGCCGCGGATCGACGTCAGCCGCTCGATCAGGGCCGCATCCGACAGCCGCGCGCTGCCGCGCCGGGTGGGAACGGTGCCGTCCAGCGTCGCGGCGCAGATCGCCCGCATCGCCGCGACCTTCGCCCCCGAGAAGCCGCAGGCGCGCAGGTCCGAGTCGGGGCTGGCCAGCACGAGGTCCGGCGGCGGGAAGCCGGCGGGCGGATACAGCGCCTCGAAACGCGCCAGGATCGCGAGCGCCGCGCGGCCATGCAACTGCTGGTGGGCGATGGCTCGCATCAGCGCCTCATAGGGGCTGCGGCCGCGCTCGATGCCGAGTCGCGGCGGCCCGACGCGGCCGATCAGCGCGGCGAAGGTGGTATCGTGACGGAGGTGGCGGAGCGCGTCCTGGATCATGACCGGCGCTTATCGCGGCGTCATTTGGCTGCCGCAACCGTGACTTGCATCTGTCCCCCTACCAGGCAGTAGGATGCCCCTCAAGATGCATAAGGAACGTCCCTGGGCACCCGTCGCCGAAGACGACGAGGCCGCCGCGAACCGACAGACCACGAGCCTGGCCGGGGTGCACGCTGCTGCTGCTGGTGGTGGGTCTGTTCCTGGTGCGCGAGCTTCACGCCAAGGTGGCGATCGAGGACTGCCTGATGGCGGGGCGCCTGCATTGCGACTGGCTGGTGCAGGGGCATTTCTGACCGCGCGCCGGGCACCTCTGGCGGCGTGGCCTCTTCCCGACCACAGGGTGGGGCATCTCTGACGGCGTGGCGCGGCGTTTTTTTCGGCATGGCCCGGCGCTTCTGACCGCGTCCCGGGCACCTCTGACCGCACGGCGCAGCGCCTCTGATCGCGAGGCGGAGCACGGATCGGGGGCGCAGCGATTGACGCCGGCAGCGTCTCTGTCCAGCGTGCCCGCCTCTGAACCCCGGGGATGGATATGCGGATCGCGGACATGGACTGGCGCATGGTGGAGGACTGGGTCCGCCACGACGACCGCTGCGCGCTGCCGATCGGCAGCACCGAGCAACACTCCGGCCTGTCGCTGGCGACCGACGCCATCCTCGCCGAGCGCGTGGCCGCCGAAGCCGCCGAACCGCTCGGCATCCCGGTGTTCCCCGCCCTGCCCTACGGGCTGACGCCGCATTTCACCGCCTTTCCCGGCACCATCACGCTGCGTGTCGCGACCTTCGCCCACGTGCTGCGCGACATCCTCGACAGCCTCAAGCATGCCGGCTTCCGCCGCGTGCTGATCGTCAACGGCCATGGCGGCAATGCGCCGGCCGAAAACGTCGCGCAGGAATGGATGATGGACAATCCGGATGCCCGCGTGCGCTACCACCCGTGGTGGCGCGCGCCGCTCACCATGGCGGCGGTGCGCGCGATCGATCCGGTGGCGAGCCACGCAAGCTGGATGGAGAATTTCCCCTGGACGCGCCTGCCCAACCGCGCGCCGCAGGAGGGCATCAAGCGCATGATCGACCTCGACCGCGTGCGCATGCTGCCGCCGTTCGAGGTGCGCACGCTGATCGACGATGGCAATTACGGCGGCCGCTATCAGCGTGACGATAGCGAGATGCTGGAGATCTGGAACGTGGCGGTGCAGGAGACGCGCGCCCTGCTGGAGAGCTGGTGATGGGCGAACGCATCCTGGTGTGGGGCGCCGGCGCGATCGGCGGCTCGGTCGGTGCCTGGCTGAAGCGCGCCGGCCACGACATCACCTTCGTCGACCTGGTGCCCGAGCATGTCGCCGCCATCCGTGGCGAGGGCCTGCGCATCACCGGGCCGGTCGAGCAGTTCACGGTCGCCGCGCCGGCCTTCACGCCGGATGAGCTGGCCGGCTCCTGGCAGCGCATCTTCCTGGCGGTGAAGGCGCAGCACACCGAGGCCGCGACGCGCGCGCTGACGCCGCATTTGGCGCAGGACGGCTTCGTGCTGTCGCTGCAGAACGGCCTGAACGAGCTGATCATCCAGCGCATCATCGGCCGCGACCGCACGATCGGCGCCTTCATCAATTTCGGTGCCGACTGGATCGCGCCGGGCGAGATCCTGTTCGGCAACCGCGGCGCCGTGGTGCTGGGCGAGCTGGACGGCGCGATGACGCCGCGCCTCGCCGCGCTGCATGCGGTGATGCGCGATTTCGAGCCAGAGGCGATCGTCACGTCCGAAATCTGGTCGTATCTCTGGGGCAAGCTCGGCTATGGCGCCATGCTGTTCGCGCAGGGGCTCGGCCAGTTGGGCATCGCCGACTGCCTGGCGAGGCCCGAGCTTCTCGGCCTGTGGCGCCGGCTGGGCGAGGAGGCGGTCACCGTGGCGCGCGCCGAAGGCATCGAACCGCGCGGTTTCAACGGCTATGACGTGGCGGCGTTCAGTCCGGCGCGAGCGAGGACGCGACACGCGCCAGCGTCGCCGACATGGTCGCGTTCAACGCCACCAGCGCCAAGACGCATTCCGGCATCTGGCGCGACCTCGCGGTGCGCAGGCGGCGGACCGAGGTCGACGTGCAGATCGCGCCGATCGCCGAGATCGGCGCGCGCCATGGCATCGACTGCCGCGTGACGCGCCGGCTGGTGGCGATGATCCACGAGGTGGAGGACGGCACGCGGCCGATGGTGGACGACAACCTCCTGGAACTGGCGCGGGTGAACTGAACCATGATCAGCGTCGAGGAAGCCCGCGACCGCATCCTGGCCGGCCTGCATCCGACGCCGGCCGAGATCGTCGCGCTGGCCGCGGCCTGGAACCGGGTCACCGCCGCGCCGGTGATCGCGCGGCTGACCCAGCCGCCGTCGGACGTCTCCGCGATGGACGGCTATGCCCTGCGCGCGGCCGATGGCACGCTGGGCGCGGTGCTGCACGTGGTGGGCGCCGCGCCGGCCGGGCATCCGTTCGCCGGGACGGTCGGCGCCGGCCAGGCGGTACGGCTGTTCACCGGCAGGCGTCGTGCCGCAGGGCGCCGATTCGATCCTGCTGCAGGAGGACGCGACCGCCGCCGATGCCGCGGTCACCGTGAACGAGGCGGTCACCGCCGGCCGTCACATCCGCCGCGCCGGACAGGATTTTGCCGCGGGCGACGCCGTGGTCCCCGCCGGACGCCGGCTGACGGCCCGTGACATCGGCCTCGCCGCTGCCGCCAACCACCCCTGGCTCGCGATCCATCGCCGGCCGCGCGTCGCCATCCTGGCGACCGGCGACGAGATCGCCATGCCGGGCGAGCCGATCCCCGCCGCGGCATCGTCAGTTCCAACTCGCATGCGCTCGCCGCCCTGGTGCGGGCCGCGGGCGGCGAGCGGTGGTGCTGCCGATCGCGGCCGACAACGCACGAGGCGGGTGGCCGCCGTGGCCGACCAGGTGCACGGCATGGACATGCTGGTGACCACCGGCGGCGCCTCGGCGGCGACCACGACCTGGTCATCGCCAGCCTGAAATCGCGCGGGCTGGTGCTGGATTTCTGGCAGATCGCCATGCGTCCCGGGAAGCCGCTGCTGTTCGGCTGGCTGGGTCCGGTTGCCGGTGCTGGGGCTGCCGGGCAATCCGGTGTCGGCGCTGGTATGCTCGGCGCTCTTCCTGCTGCCCGCCCTCAGCCGGCTGTGCGGCCTGCCCGCCGGCCCGCCGCCCACCACCCGGGCGATCGCCGGCGGTCCGCTGCGTGCCAACGACCACCGCGCCGACCATCTGCGCGCGACGATCGGCACCGATGCGGAGGGCCGGCTCGTGGCGACGCCGTTCCCGGTGCAGGATTCGGCGATGCTGCGCCGGCTTGCCCACGCCGATGCGCTGATCCTGCGTCCGTCCTATGCCCCAGCCGAGGCGGCAGGCGCCGAGGTCACGGTGATCCGGCTGGACACGCTGGGCATCTGACTGCCGAACGGCGGACCTCCGTGGCGCAGAGTGGTGTGGTGGTATAGCGCGGAGGACAGCGGGTCCTCGCGCGGGTGGCGCACGCCGATGGCCCGAGCATGACTGCGCCGACGCCGGCCCGGCCGAGGACAGCACGATTCGCCATCCGGCCGGGCGCCATCCTGCCGGGCCTTCACCGGCGGGGGCGACTTATCTACCGTGCGGCCGGCTTTGCGTGCATTCGAGGGGAGACAGCTTTGGACCAGGTCGTTGATCCAACCAAGCGTCGCGTCGGCATCGAGTTCCGCAAATGCATAGCGAGATGGCAGCGGGACGGTCTGCTGGCCAGGTTCCTGTCGGGCGAACACATCCTGGACATCGGGTTCAAGGGCGGTGACCCCGAGGCAGTCCCCGTCACCCCTTCGGCCATCGGCATCGGGCTCGATTATCCCGGCTACGACGGCAGGACCCTGCCATTCGAGGACGAAAGCCAGGATGCGATCTTCGCGAGCGCGGTCCTGGAGCATATTTCCGACTACAAGCAGGCCCTGCGCGAGTGGTACCGCGTCACCAAAATCGGCGGGCACATCATCATCTTCGTGCCCAACCGCTATCTCTATGAACAGCGACCGGATCTCCCTGGCCGGTGGAACGGCGACCACCGGCGCTTCTATACGCCGGCCGCATTGCTGCGCGAGCTGGAGGAGGCGCTGCCGGTGAACGGCTTCCGCATCAGGCATCTGCTGGACGCCGATGAGGGCTTCGACTACGGCGCCCCGATGGGAAGCTGGCCGCGCGGGGTCTATCAGATCGAGGCGGTGGCCGAGCGGATCGCCATCCCATCGTACACCCCGCATATGGTGTATCCGCCGCACGTGCAGAATCTGATCGCCCAGTACGACCGGATGATCTTCGACTTCATCAGGAGCGTGGCGGCCGGCACCAGTACCCAGGAAGGCTTCATGACCATCATGGGCAAGCCGCGCTACTTCACGCCGTGGCACCGGCTGGAGGAGCAATTCATCTACAACCCGCCTCCCGACCGCGGCCTGTCGAGGGAGCAGTTGCGCACCATCGTGCAGCCGATCCTCGACCTCCTGGACGTCGATGTCGCTGCCTACATCAAGACCTACCGCGATCTGGCGAAGCATCCCAATCCCGCTGTCCATTGGCGGCGGCATGGCTATTACGAGGGCCGCACCGGCAGCGTCTTCGAAGTGGAGTCCGGATCCATGCCGGAAGCCGCGGAGAAGCCGGCGGCGTAACGCGAGCGCTCGCACGCCGGGCCCGCGACGCATACCGTCAGGGACGGCGCGGGTTGGCGCTGCCGGCCGGGCCGCCGCTCGGCGGGATTGCGGGTGGCGATCGCCTGCCCAACCGAGGCAGCGCTCCCGGGGACCCGGTCTGTCACAACGACGTCATCCCCTTCTTCGCGTCCGAACGCGGCGGGAATCTTGACGACGCGGCGCGAACCTATCTAGAACATCGCAGCCGGTTGCCGGTTTGTTCCACCGCGAGCACCTGGCGCACGAGGGGAAAGATCGCGGCATGCTGACAAAAAAGCAGTACGAACTGCTCATCTATATCGATCGGCATCTCAAACAGACCGGATTCTCGCCGAGTTTCGAGGAGATGAAAGAGGCGCTGAAGCTGAAATCGAAGTCGGGCATCCACCGGCTGATCTCGGCGCTCGAGGAGCGTGGGTTTCTCGGCCGCCGCCGCCACCGGGCGCGCGCGCTGGAAGTGCTGCGCCTGCCGGACAATCAACTCGCCGAGGGTCACGCCCCCAGCAGCCACGCCCCGACCGGCCACGTCGTGGACAGCCAGGCCCGGGGCAGGCCGGTCGAGGCGGCGCAGGACGACGCCGGCCCGGCTTTCTCGCCCACCGTCATCCGCGGCGATTTCACGCCGAAGATCCCCGGCGTCCGCGCGGCCAACGACGCGGCGGCGATACAGCTTCCGCTCTATGGCCGCATCGCCGCGGGCCTGCCGATCGAGGCGCTGCGCGATCCGTCCACCTATGTGGATATGCCGATGCACATGCTGGGCAACGGTGAGCACTACGCGCTGGAGGTGGCCGGCGATTCCATGGTCGAGGCGGGCATCCTCGACGGCGACACCGTCATCATCCGCCGCAGCGACGTGGCCGAGACCGGCCAGATCGTCGTGGCCCTGGTTGACGACGCCGAGGTGACGCTGAAGCGCCTGCGCCGACGGGGCAATTCGATCGCACTGGAGCCCTGCAACGTGCGGCACGAAACCCGGATCTTCCCCGCCGACCGGGTGAAGGTCCAGGGCAAGCTGGTGGCCCTGCTGCGCCGCTACTGATCGGCCGGCTCCGCCGGTGGCTCCTCCTCGATCCGGTCCGGCGCGATCCGGTCCGGCGCGATCCGGTCCGCCGCGATCCGGTCCGGCGCGATCCGGTCTGGCGTGATGCGGGCCGAAGCGGCGCGGGCTGGCATCATGGGGCCGGGCGCGACGCGATCCGGTGTGGCGCGGACCGCGGTGATGGGCGCGGCGGTATCGGTCGCCGGGGTTTCAGGCGCCGGATCGGTGCGCGCCGGCGGCAGCGCCGGCACGGGGTTGGCGCGCGGCGTCGGCAGCGGCGGCACCCAGGGGCGGTCGCCGCGGTACGACCGGTCGGTCAGGATGGTGGCATGCGCTCCGTCCAGCCAGATCGCCGTCGCGCCATAGCGCCAGACGGTGAAGCGATCGACCAGCGGCGGCCATGGCTTGACACACAGCCCGCGCGCCGGCTCGGCCGAGACCAGCACCGCGACGTCGGCGCAGGTCGCCGGCCGCGCCGCCCCGCGGACCAGCAGCGCCATCCTGCCTTCGGCCACCGGACGCACCCGGCAGCCCTCCCGGGTGCACGCGATGGCCCCATCGGCGGTGACGCCCTGGGCCGGCACGACCTGGAAGCCCGACTCCGACCAATAGCGAAGCCATGCGTCCCGCGTGAACTTCGACGCGCCCGACCCCTGCTGCACGAACACCCCGGCCGGCGTCCTTATGCCGATCAGCCGCGCCTCGGCCGACACCAGCATGTCGGGCGGATGCACCAGCGCCGGCGACGCCAGGCCCAGCAGGATCGCCGCGAGCCCGCCAGCCGCAGCCGGCTGCGCCAGAGTGAAAGCCAGGCCATGCCGAGCGCCACGGCCGCCAGGCCCCACGGCGGCATGTGCGGCGCCCGCCACGTCGCGCCCGCAACGCCGCCGTCGCATGGGCAATCCACAACACGCCGTCGAGTCCCCAACCCATCACCACCAGCGCCGGCGCTCCCACCCGAGCGGCATCAGCCCGAGGCTGAGCATCCCCGCCGGCATCACGAGCACGCCGGTCAGCGGGACCGCGGCCAGGTTGGACAGCGCGAAGTAGAACTGCACCTGGCCGAAATGATAGGCGCCAAAGGGCAGCGTCGCGGTGCCGGCCAGCAGGCTGGTCATCAGCAGGCCCAGCAGGTAGGCCGCCGCCTTGCCCCACCAGCCGTGATCGCGATGGAGCCGCCGCAAGGCCGGGCCGAGCGCCTCATGCCCGGCCAGCAGCGCCATGACCGCGGCGAAACTCATCTGCAGCGACGCGCCGGTCAGCGCATCCGGCTCGACCAGCACCAGCATCGCCGCGGCAATGGCGAGGCTGCGCATGGAGAAGGCGCGCCGCCCCAGCAGCATGGCCAGGGCGACGAACGCCGCCATGGCGAAGCTGCGCACCATCGGCACCTGCGAGCCCGTCAGCACCATGTAGAACGCGCCGGTCGCGAGGCCGGTCACCAGCGCGATCCCCTTGCACGGCCAGCGCAGCGCGGCGTACGGCCAGGCAGCGAGTGCGGCGCGCACGATCACCACGCCGATCCCCATCACGATGGCGATGTGCAGCCCGGAGACCGACAGCAGGTGGGCCAGCCCCGAATCGCGGAATGCCGCCATGTCGGGTGGCGGCACGCCGGTCATCACCCCGCTCAGCAGCGCCTGTGCCAGCGCCCCCACCGCGCCGGACAGCACCGCGTCGATCCGCTGGTTGATCGTCTCGCGCAGGCGCAGCATCCAGTGCATCGGCGTGGTCGCCGCGCGGTCGCGCACCATCACCGTCCCCAGCGCGCGGCCCGCGCCCGCCAGGCCCGCGAAGAACGAGTCGCGCTGCAGGTCCCAGGCGCCGGGATAGGCTGGCGGCGTCGCCGGCTGGACCAGCGCCCGGACGCTGACGATGTCGCCGCTGGTCACCTGCGTCGTGTCGCCGGCCTTCAGCCTGACGCGCAGGCGGCGGTGCAGGTCGTGGTCGCTGCCCTCGATGCGCACGGCGTCGAGCGTGATCCGCCGGCCGTTGGCGACGGCCTCCACGCCGCGGACGGTGCCGTGCAGCACCACGGCGCGGGGCGGCAGCAGGTCGTGCGGCGCGACGGAGGCGGTTTCCCATTGCGCCGCGGCGAGACCGATGCCGGCAGCCGCCAGCGCCAGGAGGGCTGCGCGCACCACCAGCCAGGCACGGGCGAAGAACAGCCGTCGCACCAGCATCGCGCCAGCCAGCGCCGGCCAGCGCGGCCGCGGCGCCGACCCATGCGGGCGGCTCGGCGCGCAGCGCGAAATACAGCAGGACGCCGGCCCCCATGAACATCGGCAGCCACAGCGCGAACCGGCCCCTTTCGGCCGCCAGCCACGCCTCGAAGCGATCTGTGCGGCCGAAGCTGGCTTCATTCGCACCGGCAACCATCTGCTGCACGGCTGGGAACTTACCGGATGCAACCTCTACAGCCGGTGAACGTGCGTGCTAAATCCATCGTCATGATGGTCCGCGCCCGCTTCGCTCCCAGTCCCACCGGCCTGCTGCACATCGGCAGCGCCCGGACGGCCCTGTTCAACTTCCTGTTCGCCCGCCATCACGGCGGCGAATTCCTGCTGCGCATCGAGGACACCGACCGCGAGCGCAGCACCGATGCGGCGACGCAGGTGATCCTGGAGGGTCTCGCCTGGCTCGGCATCACTCCCGACCAGACGCCGGTCTTCCAGTCGACGCGCATGGCCCGGCATGCCGAGGTGGCGTGGCAAATGCTGGAGTCCGGCCACGCCTACCGGTGCTACTGCACGGCCGAGGAGTTGCGGCAGATGCGCGAGCGGGCGGTGGCGGAGGGCCGCTCGCCCCGCTACGACGGGCGCTGGCGCGACCGGGACCCCTCCGAGGCGCCGGCCGGCGTGGCACCGGCGATCCGCCTGCGGGCGCCGCGCGAGGGCGAGACGGTGGTGCACGACCTCGTGCAGGGCACGGTGCGCGTCGCCAATGCCGAACTGGATGACATGATCATCCTGCGCAGCGACGGCACGCCGACCTACAACCACTCGGTGGTGGTGGACGACCACGACATGGGCGTCACCCACGTGATCCGCGGCGACGACCACCTGACCAACACGTTCCGCCAGGTGCAGATCTATCAGGCCATGGGCTGGGACCTGCCGCGCTTCGGCCATATCCCGCTGATCCACGGGGCCGATGGCGCCAAGCTGTCGAAGCGGCACGGCGCGGTGTCGGTGCTGGAATTCCGCGAGCAGGGCTACCTGCCCGAGGCGCTGTGCAACTACCTGCTGCGGCTGGGCTGGGGGCATGGCGACGCGGAGGTGATCGACCGCGAGGCGGCCATCCGGCTGTTCGACCTCGACGGCGTCGGCCGCGCGCCGAGCAGGATGGACTACGCGAAACTCAACAACCTGAACGGCCACTACATCCGCCAGGCGGACGATGCCAGGCTGGCGCATGAGGTGCTGGAGCGGCTGGCGCACCGGACGGACCTGGCACTCGGCGCGCGCGCGGCGGAGCGGATCCGCGCGCTGATCCCGGCGCTGAAGGAGCGCGCCAAGACGCTGGTGGACCTGGCCGATGCGGCCGCCTTCCTCGCGCGCCCGCTGCCTCTGCCGATGGAGCCGAAGGCGGCGGCGATCCTGACGCCCGAGGCGCGGCTGATGCTGCGCGGCGTGGCGGAGGCGCTGGCCGGGGTCCCGTTCGAGCCGGCGGCGATCGATGCGGCCCTGCGCGGCTTCGCCGATCTGACCGGGCGCAAGCTGGGCCAGGTGGCACAGCCGCTGCGCGCGGCACTCACCGGCAGCACCGCGAGCCCAGGCATCGACGTGACCCTGGCGGCGCTCGGCAAGGAAGAGGCGCTGGCACGGCTGGCCGCGGTTGCCTGACCAAAGGTCGCCGGACCAGGGGCGCCTGACCAGGGATCCGCCTGCCGCAAATAAACTCCGCGAGCCTTGATCTGGATCAATGTCGGGCGGGGGCCGGCGGCGCATTCTGCCTCTCGTGAGGTTGGCGGGTCATCCCGTCTCTCCTCTCTCTTGGACTCCTCCCCATACCCTCGGCGGCACCTCTGGTGCCGCCATTTTTCTTTGTACTATCTGTCTCTTACCCAGAATTCCTCAGCCGGTTTCACGAATTGTGAACCTCCCCATGGCAAGCTCGCCGGCATGTGGAGCAAGCACACGGAAATCGCGCAATGCGCTTGAATGACAGCAATTCTGCCAACGCCGGCCGCGTCCTGCTGGGCCTCGTCGCCATCGCCCTGGCCGGCATGGTCGGCACCCTGGGCCTGGTCGGCCGGGTCGGCGATCCTGGCCCTCGGGTGGGCGAGATCATCGCCTTCGACCCGCTGGAGCCGATGGCCCGCGACATCCGCATCCGCCTGGCGGTGACGGCCGCGGACGACCAGCCCGGAGTCGCCTGCGTGCTCGACGTCCGTGCCATGCACGCCGACGGCGGCAGCGTGATCGTCGAGGGGCGGGAGCCGCAGGGCCGGCTGATGCGCTACCGGGTCCACTGGGCCGGCACGCGCAGCAGCGACGACAGCGCCGATTGCGGGGCCTCGGCCGACCTGCTGCTGAGCCTCCAGGACGTGGAGAGGCTGGCCATGGCCGCGGGCGGCTACGGCGTGCCGAAGCGCACCACCAAGCTGTGGCGGGCGGCCGCCAACGCCCCCTGACCGGCGATGCGCCATCCGCGTGAGCCTGAGGGTCCGGATCGCTGTTTTATCGTCACGGCTGGCCGCATGGCGGCCCTCCACGACTTCGGCGCGGCCGGTAAAGTCGCCGGACGGGTCATTGACGGCACGCCGGGGTTTCTGCGACCAAGGGTCGTGTCGTACCGGCAAAAGCATCTGCTGGCGATCGAGGGCCTCTACCCGCCCGAGATCGGCCATCTGCTCGATCTGGCGGACAGCTATGTGCTGCTCAACCGGTCGGGGAAGACACAGCGCGACCTGCTGCGCGGCCATACGCTGATCAACCTGTTCTTCGAGGATTCGACCCGCACCCGCACCAGCTTCGAACTGGCCGGCAAGCGTCTCGGCGCCGATGTGATCAACATGTCGGTCTCCACCTCCTCGGTGAACAAGGGCGAGACGCTGCTGGACACCGCGGCCACGCTGAACGCGATGCACTGCGACCTCCTGGTGGTGCGCCACGACCAATCCGGCGCGCCCAACCTGCTGGCGCAGAAGGTCGACGCCGCCGTGATCAACGCCGGCGACGGCACCCACGAACACCCCACCCAGGCGCTGCTCGACGCCCTCACCATCAAGCGGCGCAAGGGACGGCTGGAAGGCCTGACCGTGGCGATCTGCGGCGACGTGCTGCACTCGCGCGTGGCGCGGTCGAACATCCACCTCCTGACCACGATGGGCAGCCGGGTCCGCGTCGTGGGTCCGCCCACGCTGATGCCGGCCGAAGCCGAGCGGCTCGGCGTCACGGTGTTCCACGACATGGAACGCGGCCTGGCCGATGCGGACATCGTCATGATGCTGCGGCTGCAGCGCGAGCGGATGCAGCGCAGCCTGGTGCCGAGCGCGCGCGAGTATTTCCGCTTCTTCGGACTGGACGCGGCCAAGCTCGCGGTGGCCAAGCCCGACGCGCTGGTGATGCATCCCGGGCCGATGAACCGCGGCGTCGAGATCGACAGCGCGGTCGCCGACGATCCGCTGCGCAGCGTGATCCGCGAGCAGGTGGAGATGGGCGTGGCGGTGCGGATGGCGGTGCTCGACGTCCTGTCGCGCCGCCAGGGTCGGAATGAGCTTTAGGGACGGAATGAGCTTCAGCGCCGGAAAGAGCTTCAGCGACAGCCCGTTGCAGGACGTCCTGTTCACCGGCGTGCGGCTGCTCGACCCGGCCTCCGGGCTCGACCAGCACGGCGACCTGCTGGTCCGCAACGGCCTGATCGCCGACTTCGGCCCCAGCCTGGGCCGCCCCGACGGCGTCGCCCTGGTCGCCGAGGACGGCGCCATCCTCTGCCCGGGCCTGGTCGACATGCGCGCCGCCCTGGGCGAACCCGGCTACGAGTACCGGGAGACGATCGCCTCGGCCGCGCAGGCCGCCGCGGCCGGCGGCATCACGACGCTCGCCGCCCTGCCCGACACGCTGCCCGCGATCGACGACCCGGCCCTGGTGCGCCTGCTGCGGGCGCGCGGCGAGGAGACCGGCAGCCTGACCATCCTGCCCTACGGCGCGGTCACCACCGGCTGCCGCGGCGACGAACTCGCGGAACTCGGGCTGCTGGCCGAAGCCGGCGCCATCGCGTTCACCGACGGTAGCCGCGCCATCGGCTCCTCGCGGCTGATGCGCCTCGCGCTGTCCTACGCGCGCGGCTTCGGCGGGCGGATCGTGCAGCACCCGGAGGACCCCTCGCTCGCCGCCGGCGGCGCCGCGACCGAGGGCGAACTGGCCACCCGCCAGGGCCTGCCGGGCATCCCGGCCGCGGCAGAGGCGATCCTGGTCGCGCGCGACATCAGGCTGGCGGCGCTCACCGGCGGGTCGGTGCATTTCGCGCATGTCTCGACCGCCGAGGCGCTGTTGCTGATCCGCCGGGCCAAGGATGCCGGCATCGCCGTCACCTGCGACACCGCGCCGCCCTATTTCGACCTCAACGAGACGGCGATCGGCAATTTCCGCACCTATGCGAAACTGTCCCCGCCGCTGCGCAAGGAGGCGGACCGCCAGGCGGTCGCGGCCGGCCTGCTGGACGGCACGATCGATGCCATCGCCTCGGACCACCAGCCACGGGACGCCGACGACAAGCGCCAGCCCTTCGCCCAGGCGACACCCGGCGGCGCGGGACTGGCGACGCTGCTGGGCGTGACCTTGGCGCAGGTGCATGGCGGCGCGCTGCCCATGGCACGCGCCATCGAACTGCTCACCGCCGCGCCGGCCGTGCTGCTGCGCACCGCGGGCGGCCGCCTGACCAAGGGCGGGGCCGCCGATCTCTGCCTGTTCCACCCCGAGCGGATCTGGCAGGTCGAGGCCGGTCGGCTGCCCGGCAAGGCACAGAACACGCCGTTCGACGGCCGCGCGCTCGAGGGCACCGTGCTCGGAACCTGGAAGGCCGGCCGGCGGGTATTCGGGTAACGGACAGGACCTGCGCGATGCCACCGCCCGCCTTCGCCCTTCTCGGCTACCTGCTGGGGTCGATCCCGTTCGGCCTGCTGCTCACCCAGGCGGCCGGCCTGGGCGATATCCGGCGCATCGGCTCGGGCAATATCGGCGCGACCAACGTGCTGCGCACCGGCAACAAGGGCCTGGCCGCCGCCACGCTGCTGCTGGATGCGGCGAAGGGCGCGCTGGCCGTCCTGCTCGCCGCCGGCCTGGGCGGCCGCGAGGCGGTGCTCTGGGCCGGCATCGGCGCCGTGGTCGGGCACGCCTTCCCGGTCTGGCTCGGCTTCCGCGGCGGCAAGGCGGTCGCCACCGCCTATGGGGTGCTGATCGCCGCCGCGTGGCCGGCCGGGCTGTGCGCGGGCGCCGTATGGCTCGCGGTCGCGGCACTGGCGCGGATCTCATCGCTCGCCGCGCTCGCCTCGTTCGCCGCGGCGCCGATTCTCGCGGCGATCCTGGCCGATGCCGCCGCCGTTAAGCTTGCGTTGGTGATCGCCGTGCTGGTGTTCGTCCGCCACCACACGAACATCCGCCGCCTTCTCGCGGGAACCGAGCCACGCATTGGTCAGAAAGCATGAGGAGTCAGGTCCGGCCGATGCGGTAGATCGGCTTCGGCTGGTTCGCACCGAAGGGGTGGGCCCGGTGGCCTATCGCCGCCTGCTGGCGCGCTACGGCACGGCCGCGGCCGCCCTGGAGGCGCTGCCCGGCCTCGCCCGCGCCGGCGGACGCCCGGCCTCCCCGGCGGTCCCCACGGTGGATCAGGCGGCGCGGGAATTGGCCGCGGTGCACCGGCTTGGCGCACGCATGGTATTCGCCGGCGACGACCTGTACCCGCCGCTGCTGGCCATGCTCGACGATGCGCCGGCGCTGCTCATGGTCGCCGGCGATCCGGCGGCCCTCGCAGCCCCCGCCGTGGCGGTTGTCGGCGGACGCAACGCCTCGGCCAACGGCCAGCGCATGGCGGAGGCCCTCGCCGCCGACCTGGCGCGGACCTTGGTGGTAGTCTCCGGCCTGGCCCGCGGCATCGACGGGGCCGCCCATACCGGCGCGCTGCAGACCGGCCGCACCGTCGCCGCGGTGGCGGGCGGCCTCGACATGCCCTACCCGCCCGAACACGCGGATCTGCAGCGCCGCGTCGCGGAAGCCGGCGCGGTGGTGACCGAGGCGCCCCTTGGAACCGCCCCTCTGGCACGCCACTTCCCGCGTCGCAACCGGATCATCGCCGGCCTGGCGCTCGGCGTCGTGGTGGTGGAGGCGGCGCTGCGTTCCGGCAGCCTGATCACCGTCCGCCTGGCACAGGAGGCCGGCCGTGAGATCTTCGCCGTGCCGGGCTCGCCTCTCGACCCGCGCTCGCGGGGCTCCAACGACCTGATCCGCCAGGGGGCGCACCTGACCGAGACCGCACAGGACGTGCTGGACAATCTGCCCGACCATCCGGCACGCGAGGGACTCGGGCGCGTCCCGCTGTTCGCCTCCGGCACGCCGCCGGGGCTGGCGGAACCGGCACCCGTTTGGCGCGAACCCATCGAGAGTGCCGCCGATCTGGCCACCGCACGCCTGCAAGTCATTGATCTGCTTCAATCTTCGCCAACAGCCGTTGACGAGGTCGTACGGCGCTGCCAGTTCTCTGCGGCTGCGGTCATGGCGGTTCTGCTGGAATTGGAGCTTGCTGGTCGCATACAGACGCTGCCAGGCAACCGTGCGGCACTGCTGCCGGAGGCCGGAGTCCCGAATACCTAAGGACCACCATGTCTGACGTTGTCGTCGTCGAGTCCCCTGCCAAGGCCAAGACCATCAACCGCTATCTCGGCGGCGGCTTCACCGTGCTGGCCAGCCTGGGCCATGTGCGCGACCTGCCGCCGAAGGACGGATCGGTGCGGCCGGAGCAGGACTTCGCCATGGACTGGCAGTCCGACGCGCGCGGCGACAAGCAGGTCACGGCGATCGCCAAGGCGCTCAAGGGCGCCACCACACTATATCTTGCGACCGACCCGGACCGCGAGGGCGAGGCGATCTCGTGGCACGTCAAGGCGATGCTGGCCGACCGCAAGGCGCTGAAGGGCGTCAAGGTCCGCCGCATCACCTTCAACGAGATCACCCGCAGCGCCGTGCGCGCCGCGATGGCGGCACCGCGCGACCTGGACCAGCCGCTGATCGAGGCCTATCTCGCCCGCCGCGCGCTGGACTACCTGGTGGGCTTCACGCTCTCGCCGGTGCTGTGGCGCAAGCTGCCGGGCAGCCGGTCCGCCGGGCGCGTGCAGTCGGTCGCGCTGCGGCTGATCTGCGACCGCGAGGCCGAGATCGAGGCGTTCCGCGCCCGCGAATACTGGACGGTCGCGGCGGATTTCACCACGCCGGCCGGTGCGACGTTCACCGCGCGGCTGACCCATCTGGACGGCAAGCGGCTCGAGCAGTTCGACCTCGCGAACGAGGCGCTGGCCACGAGCGCCCGGCAGCGGGTCGAGGCCGGACGCTTCCATGTCGGCTCGGTCGAGAAGAAGCGCGTCCGCCGCCACCCCTATGCGCCATTCACCACGTCGACGCTGCAGCAGGAGGCCTCGCGCAAGCTGGGGTTCGGCGCGCAGCAGACGATGCGGCTGGCGCAGCAGCTTTACGAGGGCGTGGAGCTGGACGGCGAGACGGTCGGGCTGATCACCTATATGCGGACCGACGGCGTGCAGATGGCGCGCGAGGCGGTGGCGGCGATCCGCGAGCATGTGCAGGGGAGCTACGGCCCCAACTACCTGCCCGGCGCGCCGCGCGAGTACCAGAGCAAGATCAAGAACGCGCAGGAGGCGCATGAGGCGATCCGGCCCACGGATGTGGAGCGGACGCCGGACAGCGTGGCCGCCTTCCTGTCGTCCGACCAGCGGCGCCTGTATGAGCTGGTCTGGAAGCGTGCGGTCGCCTCGCAGATGCAGTCGGCGGAGCTGGACCAGGTCGCGGTGGACGTGACCGACGGGCGCGGCACGACGCTGCGCGCCACCGGCTCGATCGTCGCGTTCGACGGCTTCCTCAAGCTGTATCGCGAGGACACCGACGATGCGGCCGAAGAGGAAGAGGGCCGCATGCTGCCGCCGATGGCGGAGCGTGATCCCCTGGGCCTGGGCGATGTGGCGGCGACGCAGCACTTCACGCAGCCGCCGCCGCGCTTCTCCGAGGCGAGCCTGGTGAAGAAGATGGAGGAGCTTGGGATCGGCCGGCCCTCCACCTACGCCTCGATCCTGTCAGTGCTGCAGGACCGCAAATACGTCCGGCTGGAGAAGCGGCGCTTCATCCCCGAGGATCGCGGGCGGCTGGTCACCGCGTTCCTGGTGAGTTTCTTCGACCATTACGTGGACACCGGCTTCACCGCCTCGATGGAGGAGAAGCTCGACGACGTCGCCGGCGGCAATGTCGAGTGGCGGACGATGCTGCGCGCCTTCTGGGACGAGTTCTCCAAGGCGGTGGACCAGACCAAGGACCTCAAGATCAGCGACGTGATCGCGGCGCTGGACGAAGACCTGGGGCCGCATTTCTTCCCGGCGCGCGAGGATGGCACCGACCCGCGCGGCTGCCCGGCCTGCGCCAATGGCCGGCTCGGACTGAAACTCGGCCGCTACGGCAGTTTCATCGGCTGTTCCAACTATCCGAACTGCCAGTACACGCGGCGGCTGGCGATCGAGACGGGCGAGGACCAGGGCGAGACGCTGAAGGAGGGCATGCGGGCGCTGGGCCAGCATCCGGAGACCGGCGATGAGGTCACGGTGCGGCGCGGTCCGTACGGGCTGTATGTCCAGCAGGGCGAGGCCAGCGAGGACAAGACCAACAAGAAGGCGCCCAAGCCGCGCCGCACGGCGTTGCCACGCGGCATGGACGGCGAGCAGATCACGCTCGAGCAGGCGATCGGGCTGCTGTCGCTGCCGCGCGACATCGGGCGGCATCCGGAGACGGGCGAGACGATCCAGGCCGGCATCGGCCGGTTCGGGCCGTATGTGAAGATGGGCGCGATCTTCGGCTCGCTGGATCGCGACGACGATGTGCTGGCGATCGGCATCAATCGGGCGGTGGACCTGATCGCGCGCAAGATGGCGAGCGTGCGGAACCTGGGCATCCATCCCGGCGACAAGGAGCCGATCGCGGTGCGCAAGGGCCGGTTCGGGCCGTATGTGCAGCACGGCAAGACGGTGGCGAACCTGCCGCGCGGCGTGATGATGGAGGATTTCACGCTCGAGGAGGCGGTGGCGCTGCTGGCGGAGAAGGGCAAGCAGTTGCGCCCGCGCGGGACGACCGGGCGGCGTGGCCGTGGCGCTTCGGCGCGACCGGGCACAGGCGCGCGGCCGGCCGCTGGGGCTGCGGCGGAAGGGACTGTGCCCGCCGAGCCACGGGCGCCCAAGAAGCGCGCGGCCGCGGAGCGCGTTGCCCCGGAGCGGGCGGCCACGGAGCGTGGGGCGGCCGAGCGGGCCGGGGCGGAGGTCGAGAAGCCGGCGAAGCGGCGCGCGGCCAAGCCGAAGCGGGCGGCGCCGAAGGCGGCGGCCAAGCGCAAGGCCGTGGCCAAGGCGCCGGCCAAGAAGAAGGCGGCGGTCCCTGCGAAGAAGAAGGCGGCGCCGCGGAAGCGGTCGGCACACTGATCCAGGCCGCTCCTGCTGCGTTGCTGTGTCGGCAAGAGGAGCCCGCCATGCCCCACCGTCTCGTGCGTATCGGCCTGATCGCCGGTGCCGCTGTCCTGTGCGCCCTGCCCGGCCTCGCGGTGGCGCAGACGCGGATCGACGCCATCAGCACGCAGTTCCGCTGGCTGGGGCCGAACGACAAGATCGTGGTGGAGCGCTACGACGACCCGAAGGTGGCCAACGTCTCCTGCTACATGTCGCGCGCCGACACCGGCGGCATCAAGGGCGGGCTCGGTTTTGCCGAGGACCCGAGCCGGTTCTCGATCGCCTGCCGCGCGACCGGGCCGGTGGAGATGCCGGCCGGGCTGCCGAAATCCGAGGCGATCGGTTTTGCCTCCGCCTCGCTGTTCTTCAAGACGTTCCGCATCCACCGCGCGGTGGACGCCGAGAAGAACGTGTTGGTCTACACCGTGGTCAGCACCAAGCTGATCAACGGCTCGCCGTTCAACAGCATCAGCGTCGTGCCGGTGGGCGCGCGGTAGGCGTTCCGCCGATGGGGCGGGATTGAGGTCCCGAGCCGTTGGTCGTCGTCATGGCATGGCTTGGCACCTACGTCCTTCGCGCCGCATATGACGACGTGGATGACCGGCACAAGGCCGGTCATGACGGGGGGGAAAGCGGGGAAAACGTCGTGTCTCCCACTGCAACCTTGACCGGCAACGCTACTGGTCCAGCGTGATGTGGGCGCGGCAGACGTTCGCCGGACCGTTGTTTCATCGTCATGGCCGGCCTTGTGCCTGCCATCCACGGCCTTCGCGCCGATATGACGACGTGGATGACCGGCACAAGGCCGGTCATGACGAGGGGGACAGCGGGGAGAACGTCGTGTTCCCCACTGCAACCTTGACCGGCAACGCTACTGGTCCAGTGTGATGTGGGCGCGGTAGACGTTCGCCGGACCGTTGTTTCATCGTCATGGCCGGCCTTGTGCCTGCCATCCACGGCCTTCGCGCCGATATGAATCGAGTAGGGGAGCGCCTCGCGGCACTCCCCTCTCACACCACCGGGCATACGGATCACGTACCACGGCGGTTTCCGACAGTGTTCAACGCGGCATGATGTCCGGCGAAGCTGGCAAGCCCCAACGAGTCGAACCAGCGCACAGGCATCGCCTGCTTCGCCTGCTGACTGTCGGACAGTCGCCACCATCCCTTCCCCGATGACGCCAGACGCCATGCGCTCTCCCTGGCAACGCCGCGTTTCATCAGAAACGAGACGATCGTCCTGAAGAGCTTGCACCGCTTGAGCGTGACGCATCGCAGCTTCCGGCGAAGCCACCCATCCAACTCACGCAACGTGTTCCGACACGTGGCGTCGCGAAAATACGTGACCCAGCCGATGGCAAGGCTGTTCACCTCCTCGATCATCTGCCCCAGGGGCACGTGCCCTCGGTTGCGGCGGGTGATCTCGCGGCAGCGGTCCTTGACCCGGGCCAGGCTTTTGCGCCCGATGCCAAGTCTGCCACCTTTGCCAAGCCGGTGGCCGAGGAACTGCCGTTCCCCGACCGCTGCGACAGCGCTCTTCTTCTGGTTGACCGTGAGCCGGAGCCTTCCCTCCAGGAACGACGTCACCGACGCCATCACCCGTTCTCCCGCGGCCTGGGACCGCACGTAGATGTTGCAGTCATCCGCATATCGGCAGAACCGATGCCCCCGGCGTACCAACTCCTTGTCCAGATCGTCCAGTAGAAGATTGGCCAGCAGCGGCGACAGCGGGCCACCTTGCGGGGTGCCCTCGTGCCGTTCGCTGCACACACCGTTTGCCATCATGCCGGCCTGCAGGCAGCGCCGGACGATGCGCAACAGGCGCTTGTCGCCAATGCGCCGTGCCAGACGAGCCATCAGGATGTCGTGGTTCACCCGGTCGAAAAACTTCTCGAGGTCGAGGTCCACGACAATCTCATAGCCGTCCGCCACATATTCCCGCGCCTGACGCAGCGCGTCGTGCGCACTGCGCCCGGGTCGGAAACCGAAGCTCGACCCAGAGAATATCGGATCGAGGATCGGCTCAAGCACCTGCGCGATCGCCTGCTGCACAAGGCGGTCCACCACGGTCGGAATGCCAAGCTGGCGTTCCCCGCCACCCGGTTTGGGGATTTGCACCCCCCGCACCGGCTGCGGCTGGTAGCTGCCGTCGAGCAGCGTGGCGATCAGCCTCTCGCGGTTGCCGACGAGCCACGCGCGCAGTTCGGCTGTCGACATTCCGTCCACCCCGGCTGCGCCGTCGTTCGCCTTCACCCGCTTATAGGCCTGGTTCAGGTTCGCCGAACTGACGACCCGTTCCATCAAGTCCCGCGTGAGGGCTCGTCCTTGTTCCCATGCCGTGGACGTTTGCTGCTCCTCGATCGCCCCAGGTCCGGTTCCGCCGTCGCCAGATGCCTCGTGGCACAACGCCGCCACCAGGGCTTCGTCGAGGAAGTCCCGCTGGTCCACGCTGCCTTGCTGCCGCTTCACGCCCATCGATCAGTCCAAGCTGCTCCCTATTGTCGAATTCGGCCCTTCACCCGGTGGTCTGGGCTAATATGGCCTCTGCTGACTTCTCCGAACCCATCAGGGGCCGTTGCCGGCCCCTGCCCCGGTTGTCCGGGGAGGCAGGGAGATCTCCCAGGGTAAGACACTGCTCCTTCACTCGGTCGCCGCCGGATTTACCTGTGCGCCTGTCCATTTGGCTGTCCGGGCTTCCCCGTCCTCTGCCGGGTTACCCCACCGCACCGGCCTGATATCCGGTTCCTGTTCGTCGGCTCCGGGTTTTGCCTCAAGGCTGCCTCCCCACCCCGCATCGCTGCGCAGCAGTTGCCATCGGCTAACGGTTCCGGCCAATCGGCCCGTAGAGGACTTACACCTCCTGGATCAGTGCCATGCCTGGCACACCGACGTGGATGACCGGCACAAGGCCGGTCATGACGAGGGGGAAAGCGGGGACAACGTCGTGTCCCCCACTGCAACCTTGACCGGCGCCGCTACTGGTCCAGCGTGATGTGGGCGCGGCAGACGTTCGCCGAACCGTCGTTTCATCGTCATGGCCGGCCTTGTGCCTGTCATCCACGGCTTCGCCTCGCGTATGAGGACGTGGATGGCCGGCACGGAGGCCGGCCATGACGAGGGGGACAGCGGGGAAAAGGTCGTGTCCCCCACTGCAACCTTGACCGGCGCCGCTACTGGTCCAGCGTGATGTGGGCGCGCTGCATCAGGTCGGCGAAACGCACCGACTGCGCCGCCACCCACGCCTTCAGCTCCGGCAGCGTCATCGCATCCTGGTAGATGCGGATGCCGCCGGCGAACTGCTTCGCCTGGAACTCCGGGTCGCTGTGCATCTTCGCCAGTTCCGCGTGCAGCTTCGTCAGGATCGGCTGCGGCACGCCGGCCGGCGCATAGGCGCCGTACCAGATCGGGATGTCGTAGTCGGGCAGGCCCTGCTCCTTCATCGTGCCGACATCGGGGAACTCGGAATACCGCTCATCGGCCAGCACGCCGAGCAGCACGAGCTTGCCGGCCTTCACGTAGGGGAACACGTTGGAATCGAACATGCAGCTCACGTTGCCGGCCAGCAGGTCCGGCAGGGCCTCGCCCACGCCCTTGTACGGCACGTGCAGGATGTCGATGCCCGCCATCAGCTTCAGCGCCTCGGCGCGCAGGTGGTTCACCGAGCCGACGCCCGAGGTCGCGTAGGTGAACTTGCCCGGGTTCTTCTTGGCCAGCGCGATGAACTCCACGAGGTTCTTCGCACCGACCGAGGGATGGGCGGCGAAGCCCGAGATCGATTCGCCCATGCGGCCGACCGTCACCAGGTCGGTCATCGGGTTGTACGGCAGCTTGCGCAGGTGCGGCAGAAGCTGCACCGGCGCCTGCGGCGTCATCAGCAGCGTGTAGCCGTCGGGCAGCGACCGGATGACGGATTCGGTGCCGAGCGCACCGGCCGCGCCGCCGCGATGCTCGACCACGAATTGCTGCCCGGTCTGGCGCGACAGCCGCTCGGCCACCGCGCGGACGATGAAGTCGGTGCCCGCGCCGGGCGCGTAGGGGACGATGATGCGCACCGGGTGGTCCGGCCAGTTGGCCTGCGCCCTCGCCTGCCCGGGCAGGCCCGCGAGAACGCTCCCCATCGCGCCCGCCCCGAGCGCCGCCACGACGTGGCGCCGCGTGATGTCCGGCATTGCCTTCGCTCCCTGTTGCTCTTGCTGCGTCGTTCTTACGGCGTCGTTCGCGCGGCCCGCTCGTTGCGGACCTGGCATAGGGAACCACAGCCCGGGCGGCACTGTCACGGGCCGGAATGCCGTGCGCGGGGTCATCCGGCGCCAGCGCGAGGAGGCGGACCATGCAACCGGCCGGGGAAAGGCGCTGGCGGTGGTGCGGCGGAACGATCATATGCGGGAGGTGAAGCCGCCACGCCCCCTGCACCGCCGCCACGCCCCGCCGCACGCCAGGCCCGACCAGTCCCCTGGCCGGCCGCACGGCGGGCCGCGCTCCGACGGGCTGCCGGAGACCGCCATCGTCGTCATCACCGGCACCGACCCGGACGGCGACGCGCTGGCGCGGCCGGTCGAGTGGGACGCCGCCGCGCAGGGACCGCCGCCGACCATCTTCATGGCCGCCGAGCCCCGCGGCCAGCCGGCGCTGGCACCCGGCGAACGCGTGCTGGCGCGGCTGCGGCCGGCCGGCACCGGCCGCTACGAAGGCCGCACCGTCCGCCGCGTCGCCGACACCCCGGGCCGCGTGCTCGGCGTCTACCGCGGCGGCCGCATCATCCCGACCGACCGCCGCTCCAAGGCGGAATGGGTGGTGCCCGCCGGCGAGCACGGCGGTGCGGCCGAAGGCGAGATCGTGCTCGCCGAACCGCTGCCGCATCACCGCCTCGGGCTGAAGCCGGCGCGCGTCATCGAGCGGCTGGGCGCCATGGGCGATGCCCGCGCGGTCAGCCTGATCGTGATCCACACGCACGACATCCCGCAGACCTTCCCGGCCGATGCGCTGGAGGAGGCCGATGCGGCGACCGCCGCGCCGCTCGGCCGCCGCACCGACCTGCGCGACCTGGGGCTGGTCACCATCGACGGCGAGGATGCGCGCGACTTCGACGATGCGGTGTACGCCGAGCCGGACGGCGATGGGTTCCGGCTGGTGGTGGCGATCGCCGATGTGGCGCACTACGTCCGCCCGGGCTCGCCGCTCGACCGCGCGGCGCGCATGCGCGGCAACAGCGTGTATTTCCCCGACCGCGTCGTGCCGATGCTGCCCGAGGCGCTGTCCAACGGCTGGTGCAGCCTGCGGCCGGAGGAAGACCGCGGCTGCCTGTTCGTCGACCTGCGCATCGATGCCTCCGGGCGCAAGACGGCGCACCGCTTCGGCCGCGGGCTGATGCGCAGCGCGGCGCGCCTCACCTATGAACAGGTGCAGCGCGGAGCCGATCGCCATCCGCATCTGTACGCCGCGTTCCGCGCGCTGCTGGCGGCCCGCGTCGCGCGCGGCACGCTCGACCTCGACCTGCCGGAGCGCCGCGTGGTGCTCGACGACACCGGCGTGGTGCGCAGCGTCGCGCCGCGCCCGCGCCTCGACAGCCACCGGCTGATCGAGGAGTTCATGATCGCGGCCAATGTCGCGGCGGCGGAGGAACTGGAACGCCGGCACCAGCCGGTGATGTATCGCGTGCACGCGCCGCCGTCCGATGAGAAGCTGGCCTCGCTGCGCGACTTCCTGCACGGGCTGGGCATTTCGCTGCCGCCGGGCGGGCAGGTGCATCCGCGCGACCTCGACCGCGTGCTGCGCCGGGTCGCCGGCACGCCCGATGCGCCGCTGGTGAACGAGGTGATGCTGCGCAGCCAGTCGCAGGCCGAATATGCGCCGGACAACATCGGCCATTTCGGCCTGGCGCTGCCGCGCTACGCGCATTTCACCAGCCCGATCCGCCGCTATGCCGACCTGCTGGTGCATCGCGCGCTGATCCGCGGACTGCGTCTGGGCGCCGGGGGACTGGCCGCGGCCGAGGCCGCACATTTCCCGGAGGCGGGGCTGCACATCACCGCCACGGAGCGGCGGGCGCAGCTTGCGGAGCGTGACGCGATCGACCGTTACCTCGCTGCATACATGGCGGACAAAGTTGGCGCGAATTTTGCTGCGCGAATTTCCGGTGTGACGCGGTTTGGACTTTTCGTCACAGTCGCCGAGAGCGGCGCGAGTGGGCTCGTGCCTGTGCGCTCATTACCGGACGATTACTGGCATTATGACCAGAGGGAGCAAGCCCTGACAGGACAACGCAGCCGCCTGGTGTTTCGACTGGCGCAGGAGGTCGAGGTGCGGCTTGCCGAAGCAAGTCCGGTAACCGGTGGCCTGGTGTTCCACATTCTGCAGGGCGCGTCCGGGCAACGTCGCGGCGGCAGACAGAAGGGGGTGCGATTCAGACCCAGGTGATCCGCATCGGCGCCCTGCTTGTCCTGCTGCTGATAGTCCCCGCGCACGCTCAACCTGTTGCCACCCCCGGAGGGTTCGACCCCAACCTCATCACCAATGTCTACGCGACCGCGCTCGCGTTCATGGCGCCGCGCACGCTCGAACCTGTGCCGGTCTCGCAGCTTACCCTGTGGGGGCTGCGCGGGCTGACCGCGGTCGATCCCGACCTGAGTACCGAGCAGCGCGACGGCAAGGTCAGCCTGGCGGTGCGCGACCGGATCGTCATGACGCGGCCGGTGCCGCAGGAGGGCAATTTCAACGCCTGGGCGGCGACCGCCACGGATCTTGCGATGATGGCGGCGACGGTGTCGGTTCCGGTGCGCCGGGCGGGCACACAGGGCGTGATCCAGAATTTCTTCGACGAGGTGTTCAACCACCTCGATCCGTACTCGCGCTATGTGCCGCCGCAGGATGCGGGCGAGGACCGCGAGCGGCGCAGCGGCCAGGCCGGCGCCGGGCTGCGGCTGGCGCGGCGGGGCTCGGCCATCGTGGTCGTCGAGTCGATCATCGACGGGCCGGGCGCGCTCGCCGGCATCCGCCCGGGCGACATCATCACCGCGGTCGACGGCCAGACGGTGCAGGGCAAGGACGCCGCGACCGTGATGAATCTGGTCGCGGGCCCCGAGGAGACGCAGGTCGGCATCACCTGGCGCGGCCGTGACGGCCGGCCCCGCTCGGCGATCCTCGAACGCGCCATGGTGCCGCCCGAGACGGTGTTCGTGCAGCGCATGGGCGACGCGCTGGTGATCCAGGTGACGGCGTTCAACCGCAGCACAGACAGCCACCTGACGCGGGCGCTGGAACTGGGGCTGAACACGGCCCGTGCGCCGGGCGGCATCGTGCTCGATCTGCGCGGCAACCGGGGCGGCCTGCTGCGCCAGGCGGTCGCCGCCGCCGATGCGCTGCTGTCGGCCGGGGTGGTGGCGGTGACCGCCGGACGCGACCCCGAGGCCACGCGGGTGTGGCGATCGACCTCCGGCCAACTGGCCGACGAGATCCCGGTCGTGGTCATCGTCGATGGCCGCTCGGCCAGCGCGGCCGAGATCCTGGCGGCGGCGCTGGCGGATCGCGGCCGCGGCGTGGTGGTCGGCAGTTCCACGCTGGGCAAGGGACTGGTGCAGACGATCAGCCCGCTGCCCGATGGCGGCGAATTGTTCATCACCTGGAGCCGTGTGCTGGCGCCGCGGGGCTGGCCGATTCAGGGCCTCGGGGTGCTGCCGCAGGTGTGCACCAGCCTGGGCCAGGACGTGCTGAACGCGCAGCTTGCCGCCCTGGCGCAGGGCCGCCAGCCGATGGCGAGGGCGCTCGAGGTCCACCGCGCCGCCCGCGCGCCGCTGCCCCCGGCGCAGATCCTGGCGATCCGCAACACCTGCCCGGCCGCGGAAGGGCGCGACGTGGACCTGGAGGCAGCCCAGGTGCTGATCCGCGATCCGGCGGCTTATGCCGCTGCGCTGCTGCCGCCGTTCCGCACCACCGGCCAGGTGTCTGCCGCCAGCGGCCAGGCCTCGACCCGCTGAGGCGGACTGCCAGCCCTGGCTCCGTTCATCACCGCCTTGACCGCGGGCGGGCGGGACCGCATGTTCCGCGCAGCGAGAGGATGGGGCCATGGCGAAGACCAACACGATCCAGATCAAGCTCGTTTCGAGCGCCGACACGGGCTTCTTCTATGTGACGAAGAAGAACGCGCGGACCCAGACGAGCAAGATGGAGATGAAGAAGTACGATCCGGTCGTGCGCAAGCACGTCGCGTTCCGCGAAGCCAAGATCAAGTAGCGGCGTCAGCCGTTAACGGAGGTCAGCCGTTAGGCGCCACCGGCGCCGCGACCTCCACGCGATTGCGCCCGGCGCGCTTCGCTGCATACAGGGCAATATCGGCCGCATGCAGCAGCGCCTCGGGCGTGCCGGAATGGTGGTCGGTGCAGGCGACACCAATGCTGACCGTCAGGCGGCAGGGCGCGCCCGCCTGCCAGACGAAGGACGTGGCCTCCACCGCGGCGCGCAGCCGCTCGGCCGCCTGCGACGCATCGTCGAGCCCCGTGCCAGGCATCACAACGACGAACTCCTCCCCGCCATAGCGGGCGAGTGAATCGAACACCCGCGTGCTGGCGCGCAGCACATCGGCGATCGAGCGCAGCGCCTTGTCGCCGATCGCGTGGCCGTACTCGTCGTTGACGCCCTTGAAGTGGTCCACGTCGATCATGAGGACCGCCAGTTCGCCGCGGCTCTGGCCGCTTTCGAGCAGCCCGCGCAGGTGGCGCATCAGGTAGCGCTGGTTGTACAGCCCGGTCAGCGGGTCGATCAGCGCCATCTCGAGCGCGGTGCCGAGATCGGTGCGCAGGCGGTCCTGGTAGAATTTGCGGCGGATCTGGTTGCGCGAGCGGGCGCGCAGTTCGTTCTCATCGAGCGGCAGCACCAGCCAGTCGTTCGCCCCCAGGTCGAAGCCGCGCAGGATGCTGTCCCGCTCCTCGGGCTCGGCGATCAGCAGCATGGGGATCTCGTGCGTGGCGTCCGCCGCGCGCAGCGAGGAGGCCAGCTTCAGCGGGTCCTCCTCGATCAGCGACAGGCTCAGCACGATCAGGTCGAACGGGATGGCCGCCGACAGCTTCATGGCCTCGGCGCCGGAACGGGCGCGCCCGGCGACGATCCCGTCACGCGCCAGGGCGTCCTGGATGGTCTGCGCGCCCAGGTCCCAGTCGTCCACCACCAGCGCGCGGGCGCCGGCGACGGGCGGCACGGTCACGCTCTCGCTGGTGAGGCCCATGGCGCGGGCGGTCTCGCCGCGGGCCCGCCATTCATCCAGCAGGCGCTTGAGCCGGACCAGGCTGCGCACCCGGGCCATCAGGGTCTCGTATTCCACCGGCTTGGTGAGGAAATCGTCGGCGCCCGATTCGAGCCCATGCAGC
The DNA here is from genome assembly GCA_037201625.1 of Acetobacteraceae bacterium. GTDB lineage: Bacteria > Pseudomonadota > Alphaproteobacteria > Acetobacterales > Acetobacteraceae > JAMXLO01. Next base: position 526,943 of record JBBCGR010000001.1, read on the forward strand.
CGCTCGGCAGGCTCCCCCAGCGCCGTGACCATGACGACGGGGATGTGCAGCGTCGTGGGGTCTTCCTTGAGCCGGCGGCAGCATTCGAAGCCGTCCATGCCCGGCATCATGACGTCGAGCAGGATCAGGTCCGGCTGCCACTCGAGCGCCATCCGCAGTGCCTCGAACCCGTCCTTGGCACTGGCGACCTGATAGTACTCCGCGGAAAGCTTGGCTTCCAGCAGTCGGGTATTCGCCGGGACGTCGTCGACAATCAGGATCCTGGCAGTCATCGGCGGCCGGTTCGCCTTTGCTCATTATCGTTGGGCGTCATCGGTAAGACATACAACAATCAGTTTAACTGACGGTTGCATTCTGCGGAAGCGAGCAGCGCGCCGGCCAGTTGCGCGCGCGCCGGCTTCCGCTGGCGACGGGTTTTCGGTAAACCGTCTAGAACCCGTAGTAACTTATGAAGAAAAAGTTTCAACTATATGACAAACAATGTGAATACCGCCAGTGATGGCGCCGCCTCCCTGGGGTCCCCGCAGAAGCGCGGGGTCGCCAATCCAGCGATGTTCTTTCGCCGCTGGCTGGCCAATCCGCTGCAGATGGGGTCGGTGATCCCTTCCTCCGCGGCATTGTGCGAGCGGATCGTGCGGCAGACCCGCCGCAACGCCGATGAGGCAGTGCTCGAACTGGGCGCCGGCACCGGCGTGATCTCGCGGGCGCTGCTGGAGGGCGGCGTGCCCCCCGAGCGGCTGATCGTGGTGGAGATCGTCCCCGAGATGGCCGCGCATCTGCGCGAGGTGCTGCCCGGCGTCGAGGTGGTCGAGGGCGATGCGCGCGCCCTGCCCTCGCTGCTGGCACCGCACTGGCACGGGCGGATCGGCAGCGTGGTGTGCGGCATCCCGCTGGTGCTGCTGCCGGTGGCCGAGCAGCGGCGGTTCATCCAGGCGATCGAGGCGGTGGCTCCGGGGCGCGGCTTCCTGCACTACAGCTATTGCGCGACGTCGCCGCTGCCCTGGCGCAAGCACGCGCTGACGGCGAAGCGCGAGGCCTGGACGCCCCTCAACTTTCCGCCAGCGAGCGTGTGGCGCTACGTCCCGAGCGGGCGATAACGACGCGTGAGTCCAGCTTCCCGCGCCATCCGCCGAGAAGCGACGGCAGCGGATGCGGCGCCCGCACATGCCGTATCGCGGTCCCGCCGGGCCGGCCCGGTCAGTGCGCGGCGAACTGCATCTGCCCGAACATGACCTCGCGCTCGGCGTCGGTGATCTGGCCCTTCCGCTGGTAGTCGGCCAGCACCGCCACGCCGCGCTGCACCGCCGGGCGCGCCGCCACCGCGTCGTGCCAGCGCTTCACATGGGGATAGGCGTTGAGGTCCACGCCGCGGCGCTCGGGATTGCGGATCCAGGGGAAGGTGATGATGTCGGCCATGCTGTACTCGTCGCCGGCGAGCCAGGGGACCAGGGACAGGCGCTTCTCCAGCACGCGGTGCAGGCGGGCGACCTCGTTGGTATAGCGCTCGATCGCGTAGGGGATCTTCTGCACGGCATAGGCGGCGAAGTGGTTGTACTGGCCGAACATCGGCCCGACGCCACCCATCTGGAACATCATCCATTCCAGGCACTTGTAGCGCCCCACCGGGTCCTGCGGGATCAGCTTCCCGCCGGTCTTCTCGGACAGGTAGATCATGATGGCGGCAGACTCGAACAGCGTGAGCCGCTTGCCGCCGGGACCGTCGGGATCGACGATCGCCGGGATACGGTGGTTGGGCGTGATCGCCAGGAACTCCGGCTTGAACTGGTCGCCCTTGCCGATGTTGATCGGCACGACCTTGTAGGGCAGCCCCAGTTCCTCCAGCGCGATGTGCACCTTGTGCCCGTTCGGCGTCGGCCAGGTCCAGACCTCGATCATCGCTACCTCCGGCGTTGGATCGCGTGCGCGTGGAACGATCTTTCACCCGCGCCAGGGACGGCGCAACCGGCGCCCGGCCAGAACGTGCGGCATGAGGGCGCTCGGACGGCGCAAGGCCGCTCAGACGTATGCTGCGCAGAAGTTGTGAAGCTCAGAAGTTGTACACCAGCCGGCCGGTCAGCGACTGCACCGCATAGCCCGGCGCCAGGGTGGCGCCGTAGCTCAGCTTCGCCTGCACGCTGCCGGCGGAGAACAGGTCGAAGCCGGCGACGATCCGCCCCGCCGCGTCGGGCAGGTGCGAGGTCGCGCTGAACCCGCCGGTCCCCGCAGGCGCCAACTGGAAGCTGGCCTGCGTCGTCCAGTCGTTGTTGACGTAGAACGCCGCCCCCACCGCGACGAAGCCGCGCAGCGTGCCGAGCGTGCGCAGGGCGGTGGCGCGGCTCAACTCGACCATCGGCGACAGGTTGCCCACCGTATCGCCGCCCGACTGCACCGCCTGGTTGAACGGCGTCGTCCCCGTCTCGGCATAGCCGGACAGATGCCGATACGTCATGCCGACCGACATCGACGGCTTCACCTGCCAGTCGTCGAGCGCGATAGCGTAGGCGGCGCGCAGGTACAGCCCGACATGCGCGACGCTGGGCTCGCCGGTCGCGGTGCCGGAAAGGCTGCCGACCACGATCTGACGCTGGCTGGTGTACCAGCCGTAGCCGCCGCCCACCACGCCGGTCAGCTCCCACGGACCGCTCTGGCGCTTCAGCATCACGCCGAACAGCGCGCTTTCGCCGGCCACGCTGGCGCCGTCGCCGCTGCCGGTGAGCCAGCTCGATTCATGGCCGATCGAGGCGCCGGCGAACCAGCCAGGCGCGAACTCGGTCTGGCCGCCGATCTGGTAGGTGAGCGCGTTCTGCTGGAAGCCCGGATCATCGCCCTGACTCGCCAGGCTGGTGCGGTCGCCCATCACGCGCAGCCAGGCGCAGTTGCCGCCGCCCGGGCCGCCACGCGTGTCGGCCGAGGCGTCGCCCAGGGTGTCACACGCCGTCAGGCGGTCGGCGAAGCTCTCGCTGGCGGCCTGGCGCACGGCAACGATGCCGCCCACCGTGGCGCCGGCCAGGCTGGTGAGGCTGCTGCGGTAGGCCGCCGCGCCGGGGACGCTGGCGAGCGCCGCGATGCCGGTGTCGAAGCCTGCGCCCGCATCCCAGATCTGCTCCAGGCTGGCGGCGATGCCTTGCTGGGTGGCGCTCAGCCCCCGCGCCGCGGCGCGCAGGTTGGAGACCGCCTGCACCTCCAGGGTGTTGCCGGCGGCCACCGTGCGCAGCCCGAACAGGTAGGCGCCGTTGCTGGCCTGCGCGGACGGCGGCGCCTGCACCAGGGTTCCGGCGGCCAGCACCGGCACGCTGCCCTTGCGCCAGGCCGCGACATCCACCTGCAGCGTGCTCTGCGCGTCCAGGATCGCGGTTCCGGTGACCACCAGCAGGTCGGACGTGCCCTGGGTGAAGTCGGCGCCGATGCGCAGCGTGCTGCCGGCGACCGCGTGGAGGTCGCCGTCCAGCCGCGCCGGTCCGCCGCCGCCGCGCATGTCCAGCGTGCCGGCATTGGTCAGCATTCCGCCACCCAGCCGGATGCTGCGCGCCTGGATCAGGCCTCGGTTCAGGATCTCCCCTCGCCCGCGCGTCGCGCCCAGGGATACGGGGCACTGGGTGCTGCCGGTGCAACTGCCGCTGTTGCCGGTCTCATCCAGGATGATGCTGCCCTCGATCACGCCCGTGGACTGGTTGGTGACCGCCAGATATCCGACGCGGCTGACGATGGCGACGCCGGCGTCCGAGGAGATGGTGCCGAAATTGCTGACCGTATTGGGGGTCTGGCTGCTCATGGACCCGCTGTCCACGATGATCCCGGCCCCCGCGGGCGCGCCGCCCTCGTCAGCGGAGCCGGCATTGCCGCCGTAGACCGCGGCTCCCGGTCCGACCGTGACGCTGATCACCGAGCCGGCGGTGCCGTTGGTGCCGGTGCTCGCGGCGTAGACGCCGGCCGCGGCCGCGCCACCGGCCTGAACGTAGCCGTTGACGGTGATGCTCACCGTCTGGCCGGTGCCGACGCCGCCGGCCCAGCCGTTCACGGCGTTGCTCTCGGTGGTGATGCGCCCGCCGCTGCCGCCGATGCTCTGGGCGAAGATCGCGGTGGCGTGGTCGGCGTTGGTGATGACCGAGCCGGTGGAGTCGACCGTGACGGTGACCGGGCCGCCGGCGCCGCTGTGGTTGCCGATCGGAACGAAGCCCGCGAGCGCCGCGGAGCTGGAGGGATCGCCGGCGAAGATGCCGCCACCGCCGATGCTCTGCGCGATGATGCCGAAGGCGCCGCGGCCGCTGGTGGCCACGGGGCCGGCAACGGTGACGTTCACCGCGTTGGCATCGCCCGTCATCGCCGTGCCGGCGAAGAAGCTGGCGACGCTCGATTGCAGCGGCCGCCCGCCCAGCATCAAACCGCCACCGCCGCCGATGCTCTGCGCCACGATGCCATAGGCGTCCTTGCCCGACGTCTGCACCGAGCCCATCGAATTGACGGTGACGGCGCCGATGCTGTCGTTGCACGCCGCACGCGCCGCGCAGGTGTTGGCCGCGCCGGCGATACTGATCGCAACCGGCACGACCCCGCCGTCCACCACCTGGCCGCCGCCGGTGTCGACGTCGCTGGCCAGCGCCTTGAGGATGCCGCCACCGCCGCCGATGCTCTGGGCGATGATTCCGGGCGCGTCGTGGCTGCTGGTGGTGACGCTGCCCAGGTTCCACACCGTCACCGCATTGGCGGTGCCGCCGCCGCTGCCATTGCCGCCCAGGTTGAAGGCCAGGTGGGTGGACAGGTTGGGAGAAAGCAGGCCCTGGCTGCTGCCTGCCGCGCCACCCGCGCCGCCGCCGCCGCCGATGCTCTGCGCCACGATGCCGGGGGCGACGCCGCCGATCGTGGTCACCGTGGCGCCTGCGGCGTTGGTGACCATCACCGCGCCGCCATTGCCGCCGTCGCCCGCATTGCCGCCAACCGTGATCGCACCGCTGACCGACGCCGATGTGAGGGCGGTGTTGGCCACGCCGCCCTTGCCGCCGCCGCCGCCGATCGACTGCGCCAGGATGCCGTCCGACATCCTGCCGGTGGTGGCGATGTCGCTCGAGTTGGTCACCGTGACCTGGCCGCCCGAACCTCCCGCGCCGCCGCGCCCGCCGAGCGAGACAGTGGCGGCGACGCTCGGGGAGTTGTCGACGGGCGCATTCGTCCCGCCGCTGGCCCCCAGGCTCAGCAGGTCGCCCAGCAGGCCCTGGGCGCCGACGACCGAAGCGGAGCCGTTGCCCAGCAGCGTGTTGGCGAGGCCCACCAGGCTGGCGAGGTCCTGGTAGCTGCCGACAGCCGCCTCGCCCTGCGCCACGAGACTGGCCAGCGCCGGCCCCGCGGTTCCGACGCCGTTGCCGCCGTCGCCGGTGGACTTGCCAGAGCCGATGCTGGTGGCGCCCTTGCCGGCGATACCGCCGCCGCCGCCGATGCTCTGGGCCACGATGCCGGGGGCATCGGCGCCGAACGTCAGGACCGGTCCGCCGTTGCCGACGAGGACCGCGCCGTTGGTGCCGTTGCTGCCGCCGCTGCCGGCGCTGCCGCCCAGCAGCAGCGTGGCCGAGAAGCCCGCCGATGCCGACCCTCCCGCGCCACCGCCGGCGCGCCCGCCGCCGCCGCCGATCGCCTGGGCGGTGATCCCGGACGCGCCGTCGCCGAGTGTGAGGATGCCGCCGTTGTTGCCGGCGGTGACCGCGCCGCCGGCACCGCCGCTGCCGCCGGAGCCGCCCAGGGTGACGTTGAGGGTGATGGAGCCGGCACCGCTGTGTCCGTCGCCGCCGCCACCCGCACCGCCGCCGCCGCCGATGCTCTGCGCCAGCAGCGCATCGGAATCGCCGCCGGTGGTGACGATGAGGCCGGTATTGTTCGCCTGGGGGATGGCGCCGCCGGCGCCACCGGCGCCGCCGCTGCCGCCATGGGTGATGTTGATGCCGATCGCCACGTTCTGGCCCGCCGCCTTCGAGGTGGCGTCGGACGCCCCCGCGTCGCCGCCGCCGCCGCCGATGCTCTGCGCGGTGAGGCCGCGGCTGCCGGCGCCGCTGGTGGCGATCATCCCGCCATTCCCCACCGAGACGCTGCCGCCCGGCAGGCCGCCGCCGCCACTGCCGCCGTTGGAGATGGTCAGGCTCACGCCGGGATATTGCGAGTTGGTGCGGGCGACCGCCTGGGCGCCCGACGGGCCGCCGGCACCGCCGCCGCCGCCGATGCTCTGCGCCAGGATGCCGGCCGAATCCGGGCCGGTCGTGGCGATCACGCCGTCATTCGTCTCGGTCTGTCCGGTCAGCAGACCGATCGACCCGCCGCCGCCGCCGCCGCCACCAGTGCCGCCCAGCGACACCTGAACGGCGATGTACTTGCCGGAGACCGACCCATAGGCCGCTCCGCCATTGCCGCCGCCGCCGCCGATGCTCTGCAGCAGCAGGCCGGCCGAATGGCCGCCGGCGGTCTGGATCAGCGCGTCGCTGTGGATGGTGAGGGCGCCGCCGCTGCCGCCGCCCGCACCGGAGCCGCCGATGGTGACGTTGATCCCCTCGCCCGAGCCCGAGGCGTTGCCACCGTTGCCGCCGCCGCCGCCGATGCTCTGGGCCAGCACGCCGTTGGACCGGTCGCCGGTCGTGATGATGGTGTTGCCGATGTTCACCATTACGCCCTGGCCGTTGGCGGCGGCGCCGCCCCGCCCGCCGATCTCCTGGAAGTCGCCGTCGAGGGCGTCGCCGCCCGACCCGCCGCCGCCGCCCACGCTCTGCGCCACGATGCCGCTGGCGTTGCTGGTCGGCGACGCCGCGGCGCCGGTGGTGATCATGTTCGATCCCTGCACCGTCACCATGCCGCCGTCGCCGCCGGAGCCGCCGGCGCCGCCTTTCGGATCGGTCCAGTCGGTGCCGGCGCCGCCGACGGCGCCCTGGCCGCCGAACGACTGCGCCAGGATGCCAGCCGAATCGTTGGCTGCGGTGGTGATCGTGGCGTTCATTGTGACGTTGACCGGGCCGCCATTGGCACCTGCGCCGCCGTTGCCGCCCTGCCCGACCGTGCCGCCGAGGCCGCCGATCCCGCCGGACGAGGTGGCGAGCACCGCCGGCGCCCCGGGAGAAGCGGTCGATACGCTGCCGGTCCCGGTCACCGTGATTTCGCCTCCGACGCCACCCGGCCCACCGGCACCGGCCTTGTATTTATCGGTGTCGTTGTAGCCGTTGCCGCCGGCACCACCGGCGCCGCCGATGCTGGTCGCCAGCACGCCGGAGATGCCGGCCACACCGGGGCTGCCGGCGGTGACGGTGCCGCTGATCGTCACCGTCACGGTCCCGCCGGCACCACCCGTTCCGCCGGTGCCGCCATTGCCGTCGTCGGGGTCGATGTCGGGCGTGCCGTTGCCTCCGGCGCCGCCGATGCCGCCGAGGCTGATCGCCTGGACTGCGGCCGGACCGGTGCCCGGGGTGGTCGAGGCGTTGACGGAACCGCTGATCGTTACCGTCACGGGGCCGCCGGTCCAGCCCGCGCCGCCCTGGCCGCCGTTGTTGACGAGACCCGCCAGGTCGGTGCCGTTCTTGCCGGCGGCACCGTTGCCCCCGACCGCCTGGGCGAGCACCCCGACCAGCGATGCGTCGAGCGTGCTGTTGATCGTCACGGTCACGGTGCCGGCGCTGCCGCCGGGGCCGGAGGGATGATCGGATCCCTTATGGGAATGCAGGCCGGCCTGGCCGCCGGTCCCACCGACCGCGACGGCGCAGACTGCGGCCGTGGGGATGCCGCCCGTGGTGGGAAGTGTCCCGGCAGTGATCGCGGCGTTCGTCGTGATCGTGACGGGACCCGCGGCTCCGCCGGTGCTCCCTTCGCCGCCGCCCAGCCCGTCCTTGCCGCTGCTCGCGTTCGAGCCCTCGCCGCCAGGTCCGCCTTCGGAATACAGCGCGACATAGTTGGCGGCGTTGCCGAGCGTGTAGCTCAGGCTGGCGCCGGCCCCTCCCGGCTGGCCGGCGTGACCGGGACCATCGAACCCGGCGCCCGCGCCGGGGTGGCCCGGGCCGCCGATGCTCGACGTGAAGATGGTTGTGGGGGTGGTGACGGGGGCGCCGCCGGGATAGCAGGGCACGTAGGTCTGCGCCTGCGCCGTCCCGGCCAGCGCCAGGAAGACGACCCATGGCAGCAGGAGGCGATGGCGGCGGATCGCCGGGTGACGCGCGCCGACCCCGCTGGACTGGCCACGTCGCAGGCGTGGCCGGAGGGTCGATGCGGCGTCGGGCACGGAAACCTCGTCAGGATGTGCGGCGGTGCATTTATCGTGACGCAGGCATAATGGGCGCGCCGCGATGCCGCAACCGTGATGTCGCGCTGCACAATGGACCGGCGAGGCGGTTGTGCGCCGCCCGCTTGGTAAGCGCGCGCGGCCGTCTTATCGTGCGCGAAAGAACCTGCCCGGAGGAAACGCCATGACCCCGCCCGACCGCCTGCGCGCCTTGCTCGCCGAACCCGGCTTTGTCGTGATGCCGGCGGTATGGGACGGGCTGAGCGCCAAGCTGGCGGCCGCCGGCGGCTTCAGGACCGCCTTCCTGTCCGGCTCCTGCGTCGCCGCGAGCCGGCTCGGCGGCCCCGACCTCGACCTGATCTCGTTCGCCGAGATGTTCGATTCGTTCAACATGGTGCGCGGCGCGGCGCCCGAGACGCTGGTGCTGGCCGATGGCGACCACGGCTATGGCAATGCGATGAACGTGCAGCGCACGGTGCGCGCCTATGGCCGCGCCGGGGCCGCCGCGATCCTGATCGAGGACAAGATCACGCCGCGCGCGCTCACCGCGGCCGGCAAGCCCTGCCTGCCGCGCGAGGAGGCGCGCATGAAGATCCGCGCCGCGGTGCAGGCGGCGAAGGAGTCGGGCATCCTGATCCTGGCGCGCACCGACTGCCGGCCGACCCAGGGCATCGACGAGGCCGTGGCGCGCATCGAGATGTATGTGGAGGAGGGCGCCGACATCCTGTTCCTCGACTCGCCCGCGGATGACGATGAGATCCGCCGCGCGGTGGCCGCGGCTGCGGGGCGGCCGTCGTTCGCGGTGCTGTCGCCCGGCGCCCCGCGCGCCACGCCGTCGCGCGGGGCGGCCGAGGCTCTGGGGTTCAAGATCGGCACCTATCCGACGGGGCTGCTGTCACCGGCGGCCGGCGGCATGAAGGCGGGCGTGGCCGCGCTGGTGGCGGGCGAGGCGGAGGCTGCGAGCGCATTGCCGCCAGCCGAACTGCGCGCCACGCTGGGCTATCCCGACTACGACGCCCAGGCGAAGCCGTTCATCGTCGCCCGCTGAGGTGCGGGAGTCGGGTCGCCCGCTGAGGCCGGGCGGCCCGGTCGCCGGCTGAGGCGCGGGCGGCCCGGACGCCTGCTGAGGCCCGGGACCGGGTTGCCGGCTAAGGCACCTGACCGGGTCGCCCGCTGGGCTCGCGCGGTCCCGCTCGCCGGCTGAGGCGCCTCGCCGGCCCCGTCGCCTGCTGGGGTCAGGCGTTGCCGGCCAGGTAGTCCATCGCCGCCTGCGCGCCGCCCGGACGATGCGGCACGCCGGCGACGCGCAGCCCCATCTCGACGCCGCTCAGCGTGCCCATGAGTTGCAGGTCGCCAAAATCGCCGAGATGGCCGATGCGGAATACGCGATCCGCCACCTGGCCCAGCCCGGTGCCGAGACTCATGTTGAAGCGCTCCAGGATAATGCGCCGCAGCGCATCGGCGCTGTGCCCGTCGGGCAGCCGCACCGCGGTCAGCGCCGGCGAATGGTCGCGCGGCTCGGCGCACTGCGTCTCCAGCCCCCAGGTGCGCACCGCGCGGCGCGTGGCCTCGGCGTGGCGCGCGTGGCGGGCGAAGATGTTGTCGTGGCCTTCCTCGCGCATCATCTTGATGACCTCGACCAGGCCGAACAGCAGGTTGATGCCCGGCGTATAGGGGAAGTAGCCGGTGGCGTTGCTCGCCAGCATCGCCGGCCAGTCCCAGTAGTTGCGCGGCAGGCCGGCAGTCCTGTTGGCCTCCAGCGCGCGGGCACTGACCGCATTGAACGACAGGCCGGGCGGCATCATCAGCCCCTTCTGCGAGCCGCAGATGGTGACGTCGACGCGCCACTCGTCGTGCCGGTACTCCATCGCGCCCAGCGAGGAGATGGCGTCCACCATCAGCAGCGCCGGATGGCGGCATTCGTCCATCACGCGCCGCACCTGGTCGACATGGGTGACGCAGCCGGTGGAGGTCTCATTGTGCACGACGCACACCGCCTTGATGCGGTGCGCGCGGTCGTCGCGCAGGACGGCCGCGATGCCGGCGGGATCGGCGCCACGGCGCCAGTCGGTGTCGAGGAAGATCGGCTCCAGGCCCAGCCGGCGCGCCATGTCGTTCCACAGCACCGCGAACCAGCCGGTGCGGCACATCAGCACGGCGTCGCCGGGCGACAGGGTGTTGACGAGAGCCGCCTCCCAGGCGCCGGTACCCGAGGCCGGGTAGATCACCACCGGACCCTTGGTCTGGAAGACCTCCTGCAGCCCGGCCAGGCAGGTGGTGCCGAGTTCGCCGAATTCCGGGCCACGATGGTCGATCACCGGCCGGTCGATCGCGCGCAGCACGCGGTCGGGCACGTTGGTCGGTCCCGGGATCTGCAGGAAATGGCGCCCGGGCGCGCGCTTGGGCTGTGTCATGGACGATTATCTCCCTAGAGCGTGACCCGTACAGGTGGAATCACCGGAGCGGCGAATCACGCTCTCAGACAACGAGCTGGAGCCGGTTCCGTGAGCCAGCGCGAACGGACTCTGCTCCAGGGCGCGCTTGTTAGCTCCCCGCGCCGGCCAGGCCAAGGGGTGGGTCAGCGGGCGTCGGCGAGGCCCGGGAACACCAGCCCCTGGTAGATTTCGGCCATAGGCAGAGGGACGCCAACGCCGGGGAGTGCCAGCGAGCCGCCGAGATGCGCCGTCGCCATCCAGGCGCCGCCCGGTTCGCGTTGCAGGAGCGTGGCCGCCATCGCGCTCTGCTCGAGCAGCCCATAGGCGCGCAGCGACGGCACCTCGGAGTATTCGATCAGCTTCGCGACCCGGTCGATAGTCGCGGTGTCATCCGACAGGACCTCGAAGATCGCGACGGCGTCGAGCAGCGTGCGCACCGTCTGCTCGACCGGCCCGGCGAACACGGTGACGTCCGGGCAGCGGATGCGGGCGCCGATCCGCAGCCGCATCTCGTGCGCCACCTGGAACGCCGTGCCGGACAGCAGGCGGTGGAGCAGCATGCGGAGGTTGAACACGATCTGCTGGTGCGCGAGGCTGCCGCCGGTTATCGGGACAACCTCCCGCCCGTCAAACTCGTGCCTGCCCTCCTGCCGGTCCTCCCAGGCGAGGAAGGACTCCGTTGTCCAATGCCGGTCCAGCACCGTATCCATGGTGGCCAGTCTATCGCTCGGCCCTACGGCGGTCGATGCCGGGGCGACGGACAGCAGGCCGATGCCGCGTCAACGCTATCGTGACGTCTCGCGGGCCGCCGCGCAGACGGCGCGCGCAGCGCATTTCTCTCTTCTCAGCGACCTCTGCGCCTCTCTGCGGCCTCTGCGTTGAATGCACCGCTCTCCACCCGGCCGGACCGCCTCAGGCATTGCCCGCCAGGTAATCGACCGCCGCCTGAACGCCGCCCGCCTTGTGCGGCACGCCCGCCGCGCGAAGCCCGATCTCCACGCCGCCCAGCGTCCCGATCAGTTGCAGGTCGCCGAAATCGCCCAAATGCCCGATCCTGAACACCCGGTCCTTCAGCATGCCTAGCCCGTTCCCCAGGCTCATGTTGCATTTCTCCAGGATCGTCGCCCGCAGCGCATCCGCGCTGTGCCCCTCCGGCACGCGCACCGCGGTGAGCGATGAGGAATAGTGCCGCGGCTCGGCGCATTGCACCTCGAGCCCCCAGGCCCGCACCGCGCGGCGCGTCGCCTCCGCATGCCGGTCGTGGCGGGCGAAGACGTTCGCCAGCCCCTCCTCCAGCAGCATCTTCACCGCCTCGTTCAGCCCGAACAGCAGGTTGGTGCCGGGCGTGTAGGGGAAATAGCCGGTCTTGTTGGCCTCCAGCATCGGCCGCCAGTCCCAGTAGCTGCGATGCAGCCCCGCGGTCTCGGTCGCCTTCAGCGCCTTGTCGCTGATCGCATTGAACGACAGACCGGGCGGCAGCATCAGCCCCTTCTGCGAGCCCGCCACCGTCACGTCCACGCCCCACTCATCGTGCCGGTAGTCGATCGAGGCCAGCGAGGAGATCGTGTCCACCATCAGCAGCGCCGGATGCCCCGCCGCATCCATCGCCCGCCGCACCTCGTCGATGCGCGAGATGCAGCCGGTCGAGGTCTCATTGTGCACCACGCACACCGCCTTGATGCGGTGCGCGCGGTCATCGGCGAGCGCCGCGCCGATCGCCGCAACATCAGCGCCGCGCCGCCAGTCGGTGTCGATGAACACCGGCTTGAGGTCGAGCCGCAGCGCCATCTCGTTCCACAGCGAGGCGAACCAGCCGGTGCGGCACATCAGCACCGCGTCGCCCGGCGACAGCGTGTTGGTGAGCGCCGCCTCCCACGCGCCGGTGCCCGAGGCGGGGTAGATCACCACCGGGCCGGCGGTCTGGAAGATCGCCCGCAGGTTGGTGAGGATCTCCATCCCGAGCCGTCCGAAATCCGGGCCGCGATGGTCGATCGTCGGGTTGTCGATGGCGCGCAGCACCCGGTCGGGCACGTTGGTGGGCCCGGGGATCTGCAGGAAATGCCGGCCGGCGTGGTGCTTGCTCATGGGACCTCCCTGGCGAGGGCGGCAGAGTGGCGCCGAATGCCGGGCTTGCCAATCAAGCCGGCGACCGGGTGGCGGAGGATGCGACGGAGGGCGGGCGGCAGGCAAATGCTGCGGCGCGCGGGCGTTAAGGTTTCCGATACCCGCCGCGGATACTCTGCCGGCTCGGCCCGGCATTGCGCAGCGTTGCGCGTCCGGTCACTCGGGAACGCGGAAATGGAGACCTCTCCCACCCTCACCAGCGCCACCGTCCTCTGTCCGGCCGGCGTCATCGTGGCCGATGATGATGCGATGGTTCGCAGTGTCCTGCGGGCCGCGCTGGAGGCGTTGGGCCTCAGCGTCTTCCTCGCCGCCGACGGGCTGGAGGCGATCCACCTCGCCTCGCGGATCCATGCGGCGCTGATCATCCTGGACCTCAAGATGCCGCGGGTGAACGGCTTCATCGCCTGCGAACGCATCCGCGGGCTGCCGGTCAATGCCGGCACGCCGATCGTCATCCTGACGTCTGCACAGGAGAGTGCCGCCCAGGCTGCCGGTCTGCGCGTCGGCGCCACGGCCTTCCATACCAAGCCGTTCCGGATCGGCCCGTTGCTGCGCGACCTCCTGCAGTTCCTGCCGGTCGACGAGAAAACCCGCGACCGGCTCCGGCGCGGCGGCGAACGCGCCAGCCAGATCGCTCAATGTGCGCCGATGTCGCACGGCTATGTCAGCCCGGCGACGCGCGGCTCAGACAGCGCGCTCGACCGGGCCAAGTACATCCTGGATGCCCTGCGCGACTGATGAGCCGCGGCCTGTCATATCCCGGGCATTCTCCTCCCGCACATTCGCGTCCCGGGCACTGACATCGCGCGCAGCCTGCCGGGCGAGCGGCAATGCGGCCTCGATCGCGGCGACAAGGCCCGCCGCGAGCACCGCCGCATCCGCCGCTCCGGCATCGGCCGCGGCCTCGAACCGGCGTGCCACAGCCGCGAGCGACAGGAAGCCATAGGTGCCGGCGCCGCCCGCGAGCCTGTGCGCGGCCTCCACCAGGTCGCCCGCCGGCGACGCCCCGGCCGCGGCACCCAGCGCATCCCGCAGCACCTCGCAGCGCGCCAGCAGGACCTGCAGGTTCTCGTCCAGTTCGGCGGGCGGCAGTATTTCCGCCAGGTCGGCCAGGACGCTGCGATCGAGGACCGGCTCCGCGTCGCCAGGCTCCCCATCGCCAGGCTCCGCATCAGGCATCTCGGTGTCGTGCGCGGCCACGCCGGGGCGTGCGCCACGCTCGCTGACCGCGGCCTGCAGCGCCGTGAGCAGCGTGAGCTGCCGGAACGGCTTCGCGACATGGCCGTCCATGCCGGCCTGCCGGCAGATCGCGATCTGTTCGGCGAACGCCTGCGCCGTCACGGCCAGCACCGGCACCGCTCCGCGCGGGCCAGGCAATGCGCGGATCCGCCGCGTCGCCTCGAGACCGTTCATGCCGGGCATCCGCACATCCATCAGGATGGCGTCGAACTCCCGCGTCGCGGCGATCTCGAGCGCCGTCGTGCCGTTGTCGACGCACATCACCGCATGGCCGGCATTGCTGAGGAAGCCGCTGGCGATGCTGCGGTTGAGGGGCTCGTCATCGACCACCAGCACCCGCAGGCGCCGGGCCTCGGACGGTACAGCCGGGCGCACCGCCTCCGTTGCGATCTCGGCACAGTCGCCGCGCGGCAGGTCCACCACGAAGACGCTTCCCCCGCCCGGATTGTCCGCATAGCTGATCTGCCCGCCCATCAGTTGCAGGAGCCTGGCCGTCACCGCGAGGCCGAGACCGGTGCCCTCGATGCCGCTGACCGCATCGGCGTTGAGGCGCTCGAACGCCTGGAACAGCTTCGCGTGATGCCTCGCCCAGACGCCCGGGCCGGTATCGGCGACCTCGATACGGATGCGATCCGCCCCCTCGACCAGCGCGAGCCGCACCTCGACCTGGCCGGCCGGCGTGAATTTGACCGCGTTGCCCAGCAGGTTCAGCAGGATCTGCCGGAGCCGCACGGCATCGACGCACAGGCGCAGAGGCTTGCAGAGGGGCGGCGGGCAGAGGCTCGGCGACGCGCCCGAGCGCTCCACCAGCGCCAGCATCAGCCCCTTGGCCTCCGCCGCCGGACGGACCACGTCGAGGCACGTGCGGACCAGGTCGGGCAGGTCGACCACGCAGGGCACCAGTTCCAGCCGGTCGGCCTCGATCTGCGACATGTCGAGCACGGCGTTGATCGTGCTCAGCAGGTACTGGCCGGCGGCCATCATCGCGTCCAGGCGGCCCGACTGCACCGGATCGAGCGTGCCATCGAGGCTCAGCAGTTCGGCATAGCCGAGCATGCCGTGCAGCGGCGTGCGCAGTTCATGGGTGATCACGGCCAGAAAGCGCGACTTTGCCTGGTTCGCCTCATCGGCCTGGTCGCGCGCCCTGCCAAGGCTTCGCAGCAGGTCATCCCGCTGCCCCTCCGCCAGCCGCTGGCTGGTGATGTCGGAGGTGACCTTGACGAAGCCACGCAGTTCGCCCTCGCTGCCGCGGATCGCGTCGAACGCAATCCGCGCCAGGAAGCGGCTGCCATCCTTGCGCACCCGCCATGCCTCGCCCACGTAGCTCCCGGCCGCCGCGACCATGTCCAGCAGGCGTGCCGGCTCGCCGGCCGCGACATCTTCCGGCGTGAAGAACACATCGTAATTGCGCCCGATGATGTCGGCAGGGACATAGCCCTTGATCCGCTCGGCGCCCGCATTCCAGCTTTGCACCGTTCCGTCCGGTGCGATCAGATACAGCGCCTCGGTGACCTTGCTGTGCAGCAGAAGCTGCGACTTCTCCTCGCTGTCGCGCAACCGCGCCTCGGTCCGCAACGTCCGGCGGATCTCGAGGATCAGGCGAAATCCAAGAAGCGCGGCCGTGAGGCTGAGCACGCCGGCGATCGCCGCCCGGACGCCGGCGTCGTGGCGCCACGCCGCCAGCGCGTCATCCTTCGCCATCGTCGCCGAGATGACCACGGGAAACCGGTCGCCGCGGTGAAAGCCGGCGAACCGCGCCTTGCCGTCGACCGCGGAGTTGGCCAGGTAGCTGCCGCCGCGGCGCTGCCGCAGTTCGCTGAACAGCGCCGCCGCCGGGTAGGACCTGCCAAGGACGTTGTCGACGACAGGATATCTGGCGAGCAGCGTGCCGTTGAGCAGGAACAGCGTGACCGAGCCATCGGCGCCGAGATCGAACTGGCTGTAGTAGTCCGTGAAGTGGGAGACAGGGATGTGCGCGAGCACGACGCCCGCGAACGTGTCGTCGGGGTGCTGGAAACGGCGCGTGACGGTGATCACCCAGGTGCCCGCCACCATCACCGGCGGCCCGACCAGCGCCTCGGGACCGGTATCCTCGCGATGCCGGAGCAGGTGCTCGCGATAGGCCGAAGGCTCCCGATTGACCGAAGCCGCCCCTTGCGTCGGCAGCGAGGTCGCCAGCCGGGTGCCGTCCTCCGCCACCACGGTGATGCCGTGCTGGCCAGGGATGCGCCGGTCCGCGTCCAGCAGGATGCGATCGATGCGCGCGAGGGCGGCCGGCAAGGTCCCGTCCGATTCGAGACGCTCCACCACCCCCACCAGGACGCTGTCGGTCAGCACCAGAGTGTCCTCGGCATGCCGCGACAGCGAGCTGGCAAGGTTGCTGAGCGACGCATTGATCTGCCGAACCTCGGTCCTGCGCGCCTCCCATTCGCTCCAGCAGGCCAGGCCGAGCAGCGACAGGCAGGTCATGGCGACGAAGATCGCTGCACCGAGCGGCAGTCGCCGCCACGGATCCGCGCCGTTCGGGGTCTGCCGCGCCATCGTCTCTCCATCACGGCCGGCGCGGTGGGAGCCTGGCAGCCAGACCGCAACGCCCGCGCCAGGGAGGCATACGCCGAGAACGTTACCAGCCCGTGAGCGATGGGCGTGCGGGCCCAACGGAGCCCGCCCCCGTGGCGGCCGCCGGGGCGATTCCCGCCGCGCGCTCGCGCCCGGACGTGACCCTCGCCGGTCCGCATGTTACGCACCGGGCGATGAGACACTTGTCGTGAGCGCCACCACCATCGCACCGGGCGACTCCCGCCTCGCCGACCGGCTGCGGCGCGAGATCAGCGGCGAGGTACTGTTCGGCCGCGCCGACCGCGGCCGCTACGCCACCGACGCCTCGATCTACCAGGTCGAGCCACTCGGCGTGATCGTGCCGCAGACGATCGGCGACGTGACCGCGGCGCTGGCCATCGCGCGCGAGGAAGGCATCCCCGTGCTGGCCCGCGGCGGCGGCACCAGCCAGTGCGGCCAGACGGTGAACCGCGCCCTGGTGATGGACTGCTCCAAGCACCTGCGCCGCATCCTCGACATCGATGCCGATGCGCGGACCGCCCGCGTGGAGCCGGGCCTCGTGCTGGGCCATCTGAACGCCGCACTCCGCCCGCACGGGCTGTTCTTCCCGGTCGATCCCTCGACCCATGCGCGCTGCACCATCGGCGGCATGGCCGGCAACAATTCCTGCGGCTCCAAGTCGATCCGCTACGGGCTGATGGCCGACAACGTGCGCGCGATCGACGCCATCCTGGCCGATGGCACGCGCCACCGCTTCGGCCTGCTGCCCGACAATATCGGCGCCGACGTCCCGGCCCATATCGGCGAGCTGATCCAGCGGCTGCGCGCGCTCGGCGCGACGGAGGCCGAAGAGATCGCCGCGCGCTTCCCCACCCAGCTTCGCCGCGTCGGCGGCTACAACATCGACGTCCTCACGCCGGTCGCGCGCCTCGCCGGCCAGGAGAACCTGGCGCGGCTGCTGGTGGGATCGGAAGGCACCCTCGCCTTCTCCGCCGCGATCGAACTCGCGCTGCACCCGATCAAGCCGCGCAAGCTGCTCGGCATCTGCCAGTTCCCCACCTTTCGCAAAGCGATGGAGGCGGCGCAGCACATCGTGCAGCTCGATCCCGAGGCGGTGGAACTGGTCGACCGCACCATGATCGATCTCGGCCGCGGCATCCCGATCTTCCGCGCCACCATCGACCGCATGCTGATCGGCGAGCCTGACAGCCTGCTGATCGTCGAGTTCCACGGCGACAGCGACGCGCCGCTCGCCGCGAAGCTCGACGATCTCGAAGCGCTGATGGGCGATCTCGGCTATCCGGGTGCCGTGGTGCGTGCCACCGACGCGGCGTTTCAGAACGACATCGCCGCAGTGCGCGAGGCCGGCCTGAACATCATGATGTCGATGAAGGGCGACGGAAAGCCCGTGTCGTTCATCGAGGATTGCGCGGTCGACCTGGAGGACCTCGCCGACTACACCGAGCGCCTCAACAACGTGTTCGAGAAGCACGGCACCAAGGGGACCTGGTACGCGCACGCCTCGGTCGGCTGCCTGCATGTCCGTCCTGTGCTCAACATGAAGAACCCGAAGGACGTCGCCACCATGCGCGCGGTGGCCGAAGAATGCTTCGCGCTGGTGCGCGAGTACAAGGGCTCGCACAGCGGCGAGCACGGGGACGGCCTGGTGCGCAGCGAGTTCCACGAGCAGATGTTCGGCCCGCGCATCGTACGCGCGTTCGAAACGGTGAAGGACGCGTTCGACCCGGGCGGGATGCTGAACCCCGGCCGCGTGGTGCGCCCGCCGCGCATGGACGACCGCTCGCTGTTCCGCTACGCGCCCGGCTACGCACCCGACGGCGACTTCGCGCCCAAGCTCGACTGGTCCGAGCATCCCGGCCCGCTCGGCGGCATGCTCGGCGCGGTCGAGATGTGCAACAACAATGGCACCTGCCGCGCCTTCGATGCCGGCGTGATGTGCCCGTCCTACCGCATCACGCGCGACGAGACGCATCTGACGCGTGGCCGCGCCAACACGCTGCGGCTCGCGCTGACCGGCCAGCTTGGCGCCGATGCAATGGCGTCGGACACGGTCGCCGATGCGATGGCGCTCTGCGTGTCGTGCAAGGCGTGCCGGCGCGAATGCCCGACCGGCGTCGACATGGCGAAGATGAAGATCGAGGTGCTGGGCGCGCGCTTCGACCGCCAGGGACTGACGCGGCGCGAGTGGCTGGTGGCCGAACTGCCGCGCTATGCGCCGCTGCTGGCGCCGCTCGCGCCACTCCTGAACCTGCGCAACCGGCTGCCGGCGCTGCGCCGCTTCGGCGAACGCTCCACCGGGTTTGCCGCGTCGCGTCCCCTCCCCGCCTGGCGGCGCGACGCGTTCCGCGACACCGAGGCTGGGGCCTTCGTGCCCCGCAGCCAGCGCGGCGAGGTGCTGCTGCTCGCCGACACGTTCAACCGCTGGTTCGAGCCCGAGAACCTGCGTGCCGCGCTGCGCGTGCTGACCGCTGCCGGCTACCGCGTGCGCCTGCCGGAGTATCGCGGCCGGCCGATGTGCTGCGGCCGCAGCTACCTCTCGGTCGGCATGGTGGACAAGGCGCGCAACGAGGCGCGGCGCACGCTGGCGATCCTGGGCGGCGGCGATCTGCCGGTGATCGGGCTGGAGCCGTCCTGCCTGCTGACGCTGCGCGACGAGTACCGCTCGCTGCTGCCGGGCGCCGCGACCGATGCGCTGGCCGGCCGGGCGCTGCTGCTGGGCGAGTTCCTGGCGCGTGAGAAGCCCGACCTGGCGCTGAAATCCGTGACCGCGACGGCGCATGTGCACGGGCATTGCCACCAGAAGGCGTTCGGCGCCTTCCCATCGGCGCTCGATGCGCTGAAGCGCGTGCCGGACCTCGCGGTGAAGCCGATCGCATCGTCCTGCTGCGGCATGGCGGGCGCGTTCGGCTACCAGGCGGAGACGCAGGCGGAATCGCGCGCGATGGCCGAGGCCGGGCTGCTGCCGGCGGTGCGCGCGGCGGCGGCCGATGATGTGATCGTCGCCGATGGCACGTCCTGCCGCCACCAGATCCGCGACCTGGGCGGGCGCACGGCGATCCACTCGGTCCGGCTGCTGGAGCGGGCGCTGGCATGATCACGCCGGACGAGGTGCTGGCGTTCTGGTTCGACGGCGATCCGGCGACGCATCGCAAGATCTGGTTCGAGAAGGATCCGGTGTTCGACACCGCCTGCGCGCGCTTCGCCGAGGCGCTGCGCGAGGCGAAATCCGGCGCCTACGACGGCTGGACGGTGACGCCGAAAGGGACGCTGGCGCTGCTCATCCTGCTCGACCAGCTATCCCGCAACCTGCACCGCAATTCGCCCGAGGCGTTCGCCGCCGATGCCAAGGCGCGCGCGATCGCACGCGCCGCGGTGGCGGCGGGCGTCGACCGGGCGCTCGAACCGGTGGAGCGGATGTTCGTCTACCTGCCGTTCGGCCACTCCGAGGACCTGGCCGACCAGGATGAGGCGCTGGGGCTGTTCGCGACGCTGGGCGGCGAATCGACCGGCTACGCGCAACGCCATCGCGACGTGATCGCGCGCTATGGCCGCTTCCCGCATCGCAACGCCGCGCTCGGCCGCGCCAGCACGCCGGAGGAACTGGACTACCTGGCCCAGCCCGGCGCGGGGTTCTGAGCAATGGACGCCGCCGACCTCAGGGTGTTCGAGGCGGTGGCGAGGCTGGGCGCGATCAGCCGGGCCGCTGTCGAGCTCAACACAGTTCAGTCCAACGTCACCGCGCGCGTGCGGCAGCTTGAACAGGACCTCGGCACCACGCTGTTCGAGCGCCATCCGCGCGGCGTGCGGCTGACCGCGGCGGGGCAGCGGCTGCTGCCGTTCGCGGCCGAGATGCGCGACGTGCTGGCCCGCGCGCGCCGTGCCGCGATGGACGATGGCACGCCGCGCGGGCCGCTGGCGATCGGCACGCTGGAGACCACCGCCGCGATCCGCCTGCCGCGCATCGTCGCCGCCTATGCCGCCGCCTTCCCCGACGTCGACCTCACGCTGCGCACCGGCACATCGGCGGAACTGGTGGCGCGCGTGCTGGGACGCGAACTGGACGCCGCCTTCGTCGCCGGGCCGATCGACCACGCCGACCTGCTGCAGCAGACCGTGTTCCGCGAGGAACTGGTGCTGGTCACCGCGCCGTCGGTGGAGGGGCTGCAGGCGATCGGCCGCGGCGACGCGCTGAAGATCCTGGTGCTGCGCGTCGGCTGCTCCTATCGCCAGCGCCTGGAGCAGGTGCTGGCGCGGCGCGGCATCGTCGATGTGCGCGTGCAGGAGTTCGGCTCGCTGGATGCGATCACCGGCTGCGTCGCCGCCGGCATCGGCGTCACGCTGCTGCCGCGCGGCGTGGTCGCGCAGGCCGAGACGCACGGCGATGTGGCGCTGCACGCGCTGCCGGCGGAGGAGGCGATGGTGGACACGCTGCTGATCCGCCGCCGCGACGGCGTTCCGGGCAGCGCGCTCGCGGCGTTCATGCGGACGGTGCAGGACCGCCCCGCCGCGCCGCTGCGGCACGCGGCGGAGTAGCGCGGGGGTTTCAAAGTTGGAGTGGGGGACTGGATGTTTGCCGCCGTCGTGACCGGCGCAGGCCGGTCATGACGATAAACGGTGGCGCTCGGATTCTATTCCGATATCGACCCGTTCCGGCACGCGATCTTCGTCACGCCCGGCCGGCCAGCGGCGGCGCGTCCAGCTCCTGTTCCTCGAATGCCAGTTCCTCGGCCATCGTGCGGTCGAACTCGTCCGGCCGCAGCCGGCTCGCGACGGCCAGCCGGTAGAGGGCGACGGCGAACACCGCGCAGACCGCCATGTCCCAGCCGAACGGCAGCACCGCCAGCCCGCCGCCATACGGACCGAGCAGCGAGAGCAACCCAAGTCCCGCCAGATAGGGCACCAGCCAGCCGGCCTCACGCAGGTTCAGCCGGCGCTCGGGGTGCTGCCAGGCGCGCAGCAGCAGCAGCGCGAAGCCCGCGACCAGGCAGACACCCAGGCGCCAGACCGTCGCCCAGCCGCTCCAGTACACGGTGAAGGTGCCGATGACGAAGGCCGCCGGTGCCAGCACGCCGACCATCGGCACGCGGAAGGCGCGCGGCCGGTCGGGCAGCAGATGGCGCAGTGCCACCACCGCG
The DNA here is from genome assembly GCA_037201625.1 of Acetobacteraceae bacterium. Lineage (GTDB taxonomy): Bacteria > Pseudomonadota > Alphaproteobacteria > Acetobacterales > Acetobacteraceae > JAMXLO01. The sequence continues at coordinate 548,695 of JBBCGR010000001.1, forward strand.
ATCGGCCCGACGACGAAGGACAGCATCACCGCGGCGCTGTGAAGCTGCAGGACGCTCTGGAACGACAGCAGCACGAAGGCCGCGGTCGCGACCGCCAGGTTGAACAGCAGCGCGACCAGCGGCACGCCCTGCCGCGACAGACGCTCGAACACCGCCGGGAAGAGGCCGTTCTGCGCCAGCGCCAGCAGCAGCCGCGCGTCCGAGCCCACCGCCACCAGCCCGCCGCCGAACGGGCCGATCACCGCGCCGACATTCATCAGCGAGACCAGCCACAGCAGGCCGAGCGTGGTCGCCAGCGAGCCGACCGGCCCGAGGTCGTGCAGGAACACCACGTTGCGCCAGCCGCCCTCGAAGTTGCGCGGCTGCATCGCACCGATGAAGGCAAGCTGGATGCCGGCATAGATCAGGAAACACAGCACGAGGCCGGCGATCAGCGCGAACGGCACGGTGAATTGCGGGCGGCGGGTCTCGCCCGCCAGGTCGACCGCGTGGCGGAAACCGATGAAGGCGAAGATCACCCCGCCGGCCGACACCGCGGACAGGATGCCCTCCAGCCCGTCGGGCGCGAACCCATCGCCGGCGGTCAGGTTGCCCGGCACGAAGCGCGTGGCCAGGAAGACGACGATGACCAGGGCCGGGATGCCGAGCTTCGCCCAGGTGATGGTGGAATTGATGGTGGCGAACAGCTTCACGCCGAACGCATTGATCACGGTGAACAGCGCGAGCAGCGCGCCGGCGAGTGCGATGCCGGTCCAGGTGAGGTCGCCGCCGGCGTAGAGCCAGCCGGCATGCGGTGCGAGGTATTTCAGCATCGCCTCGACCTCGATCGGCGCGGTCGTGGTGTAGCCGAGCCAGGCGCTCCAGCCCATGACCATGGCGACGACGTTGCCGTGGCTGAACTGCGGCACGCGGGCGATGCCGCCGGGCACCGGCAACATGGCGGCGATCTCGGCATAGGTGAGCGCCAGCAGCAGCATGGCGACGCCGCCGATCAGCCAGGCGAGCAGTGCTGCGGGACCGGCGATCTGCAGGGCGAGCAGCGGCGCGAACAGCCATCCCGATCCGATGACGCCGCTGACCACGACGAAGGTGAGGCCGAGCAGGCCGATCTCCCGCTTCAGGTGCATGGGCTGCTCATCACGCAGCGGCAATCTTGCCGTGCGGGAACGAGGCCGGTCAACGCGGCGCCGTCGCCCGCGCGCGCGATTGCGGATAGGATGGCGTTGCCGCGGCAGCAGCGGCCAGACAGGAGGTGCCCATGCCCTTCGACGAATCCTCACGCCATCCCGGCCGGCGGCCCTCGCGGAACGTGCTGGGCGGCATCCTCGATATCTGCTCGACGCAGCCGATCACGGGCTTCTTCCGCAACGGCTGCTGCGACACCAGTGCCGACGATGTCGGCAGCCACACGGTGTGCGCGGTGATGACGGCGGAGTTCCTGGCGTTCAGCAAGGCGGCGGGCAACGACCTGTCGACGCCGCGACCGGAGTTCGGTTTCGCCGGCCTCAAGCCGGGCGATCGCTGGTGCCTGTGCGCGCCGCGCTGGCAGGAGGCGCTGGATGCCGGGGCGGCGCCGGGTGTCGTGCTGCGCGCGACGCAGGAGGGGGCGCTGGACCATTGCGCGCTCGCCGACCTCAAGCGTCACGCGGTCGATCCGGGCTGAGGCGTGGCGCCCATGCTGCCTGCCGGCGGCCAGCCTGCCGGCGGCCAGCCTGCCGGCGGCCTGCCTGGGCTGCCGGCCGAGTTCGCGCTGATCGCACGGCATTTCCGGCCGCTCGCCGGGCCGGGATCGCTCGACCTGCGCGACGATGCGGCGGTGCTGGCGCCGCCGGCCGGCCGCGAACTGGTGCTGACGGCGGACGCGATGGTGGCCGGCGTGCATTTCCTGCCGGATGACCCGCCGGACCTCGTGGGCCGCAAGCTGCTGCGGGTGAACCTGTCGGACCTCGCCGCCAAGGGGGCGACGCCGCTCGGCTACCTGATGACGGTCTCGACGCCGCGGGGGACGCCGGACGCGTGGTATGCCGGCTTCGCCGACGGCCTGGCGGAGGACCAGCGCGCGTTCGCCATCACGCTGCTGGGCGGCGACACGACGTCCACGCCGGGCCCGATCTCGCTGTCGCTGACGGCGATCGGACATGTCGCGCCGGGCGAGGCGGTGCACCGATTCGGCGCGCAGCCGGGAGACGGCATCTGGGTCACCGGCACGATCGGCGACGGTGCGCTCGGGCTCGCGGTGGCGCGCGGGCGGATCGCCGACCCGAGCGGTTTCCTTTTGTCCCGCTACCGCCTGCCGCAGCCGCGCGTGGGCATGCCGATCGCCGGCATCGCATCGGCCGGAATGGATGTCTCGGACGGGCTGGTGCAGGACCTCGGGCATCTGTGCCGTGCGAGCGGCGCGGCGGCCGAGATCGAGGCCGCCCGCGTGCCGCTGTCGCCGCAGGCGCGCGCGGCGGGCGCCGGGTGGCTGACCACCTGCATCACTGGCGGCGATGACTACGAGTTGCTGCTGGCGGTGCCGGCGGCGGCGGAGGCGGAATTCCAGCGGATTGCGACGGTGCCGGTGACGCGCATCGGCCGGTTCCTGCCGGGCGCCCCGGAGGTGCGCGTGCTTGGTCCGGAGGGCCGGCCGCTAAGGCTGGAGACCGGCGGCTGGAGCCATTTCTGAGACCGGCGCGCGCGCGGTGACGGCGAACTGGGCGCCGAGCGGCAGCCATTCCAGCGCGCGCTCGATCGCGGCCAGGCGGTGCAGCCGCGGCGGCAGGAACATCAGGTAGCTGGTCCTTATGTCGGTGAACCCTGCCCGTCCGAGCGCATCGACCACCTCGCGCGCGCGCAGCAGGATCGCGTTGCGGTCGATCGGTGTGGTCGCGACGACATAGCGCGTCAACGGATTGAGCGGGTTGTGCTCGAACACCACGACCCGGCCGCCCGGGCGCAGCAGCCGGCGCAGTTCGGCATAGACGCCGGGCCGGTCCGACGGCAGCACATGGTGCAGCACGGCGCTGATCATGACCAGGTCGGCGAATTGCGTGGGCAGCGGCGCCCGGCTGCCCTCCTGGAGGCAGAATGACGGGCGCTGCAGGCCAGCCGGCCAGCGCCGCTCCGCTTCGGCCAGCATCTCGCCCGCCACGTCGCATCCGGCCAGGCGGGCCTGCACGCCGGCCTCCGCGATGAGGCGCAGCATCGTGGCGGCACCGCAGCCATAGTCCAGGATCTGGAAGGAGGGGCCGGCACCGCGCAGGTCCGGATAGCGGCGGAGCAGCCATTGCAGCTTGATCGCCAGGTAGGTCTCGGCCGACGCGCCGAGCAGGGATTTCAGCCGATTCTCCATCCCCGCGTCGTAGTCACGCGCGTAATCGTCGAATTCCGCCTCTGGCCGCCTTGGGTCGATCGCGTTCACTCCTGCCCGGTACCCAGAGCGCGCAAAGCGCCGGCCGGTTCCCGGTCACGGCGCTGAAGGTCACCCAGGGGCTGGGAAGCGACGGCGGGCTGGGAAGCGACGGCGGGCTGGGAAGCGACGGCGGGCTGGGAAGCGACGGCGGGCTGGGAAGCGGCAAGGGACTGGCTGGCGGGCGCCCGGATGACCGCCTCGACGACGAACAGCGGACGCCGTTTCGCCTCGATGTAGAGGCGTCCCAGGTACTCGCCGAACAGGCCGAGCATGAAAAGCTGCAGCCCGCCGATCGTCAGGATGAGGGCGGCGATGCTGGTCCAGCCCTGTACCGTGTCGCCGAGCAGCCAGCCGGCGAAGGTGTAGACCAGCCCGAGCAGGCCGAGAGACCCGGCGACGGCCCCCAGAACCGATGCCAGGCGCAGCGGCAGGACCGAGAAGCTGGTCACCGCGTCGATGGCGAAGCGCAGCATCTTCAGGAAGGGATAGCCTGAACTGCCCGCGTGGCGCGGGTCGCGGTCATACTGGATGGGGACCTGGCGCAACCCGATCCAGCTCACCATGCCACGGATGAAGCGATGCTGTTCCGGCATCTGGTTGAGCACGTCGAGCGTGCGGCGGTTCATCAGGCGGAAATCGCCGGTATCGAGCGGGATGTCGATGTCGATCAGGCGCCGCAGCAGCCGGTAGAACATGCTGGCGGTGAACATCTTGAAGCGGGTCTCCCCCGCCCGCGTACGGCGCTGGGCATAGACGACATCGGCCGACTGCTCATCCATCAGCCGCATCATTGCGGTCAGCAGTTCCGGTGGGTCCTGCAGATCCGCATCGATGATGAGGATGCGCTCGCCGCAGCAGTGCTGCAGACCCGCGGTGAGGGCAAGCTGGTGGCCGTAGTTGCGCGCCAGGTTGACCACCACCACGTGCGGATCGTCGTGCGCCAGGCGTCGCATCGCATCCAGCGTGGCATCGCGCGAGCCGTCGTTGACCAGGACGAGTTCCCAGTGGGACACGTGGTCGCTCACCGAGGCACAGGCCGCGGCGACGCGTCGGTGGAACTCCGAGAGACTGGCCGCCTCGTTGAAACAGGGGGCGACGACGGAGAGATCGACGGCAGGACGCACGGTCAGTTGGCACCCATCGGACCGGTCACGCAGCGGGCATCGCCGAACACTGGCTGGAACCCGGCTGCGAACCGGTAGCGGTGCACCAGGCGCGGATCGCAGGTCAACACCCGGATGCCGTGTGCGGGCGGCGTACCTGTTGAAGCGATCTCCACCTGCTCACCTCGCAACGTCGCGTATTTGCGGTAGAAGTCGGCGACGGGCGTGTAGCCCGCGAAGCCTGCGTCGTTCGCCACGCCGCCATCGACGATGACCAATGGTGACGAGACCCCTTCGCGGCGGAACTGCTCGAGCGCCTGGCCGTACCAGAGCTGTCCGTTCTCCAGGCTGCCGGCGGCGGTCACGATACCAGCAAACTGGTGGTACTGTCCTACGACGGTCAGTGCCCCCAGGCAAGCGGCGAGCAATGCCACCGTGAAACCCGGACGAGCCGACCCCTGCCCGCTGGTCCCGGCCAGCGAGGCGAGCGCGACACCGCCCGCGAGCGACAGCAGGGGCACCAGGGGTGCCGCGTACCAATAGGCCTTGGTGCCGGCGCTCGATATGGCGAGCAGCAGCGACGCGCCGGCGAGCAGGCAGATCAGGAGGCTGTCGCGGCCCGCGATCCGGCGGGCGGAGGGTGGCGGGCTCCACGACCGCCACGTGATCAGCCGCCACGTGATCAGCCGCCATGGGACCAGCCGCCACACGAGGAACGGGACCAGCAGGGCGGCCGGTTCGGTCAGCCGCAGCAGGATGCGCACATAGTACAGCGGGCCACCGGCATGCGCGTCGAGCGTCGTGCCGTAGCGGCCTCCGAGTTCGCTGTCCCACACGGCCCGCAGGTAGCCCGGATCGAGTGCCTCGCGCCCGAGGTAATAGCCGGCGCAGACGGCGACGGCAGCGAGGACGCTGCACCAGAGCGCCGGATCGCCTGCCATGCGCGCAACGCGGCCGCGCACCGCGGCGAATACCAGCAGTCCCGGCGCGACCAGCAGGGCGGCGACCCCCTTGGTGAGGATGCCAAGTACTGCCGCGGCGGCGGCGAGGACCAGCCACCTGCGCCTCTCCGGCCGCGCCACCAGGTGAGCGTAGCGCTCGAAGGCAATCACCAGCACCAGGACGAACAGCGACAGCGGCGCGTCGTAGTCGCCGGTCCGCGCGATGTGCGGCCCGAAGAACAGCGGCGAGGCCAGGAACAGCAGCCCGGCCAGCACACCGGCCAGCCGGCTGCCGAGGCACCACCGGCAATACGCGAACAGGACCGCCACGATGGCGAGTGCCGCGACGAATGAAGGCAGCCGCAGCGCCAGCAGCGGCGGGACGCCGGCGCGCAGCAGGGCGGCGACCAGCCAGATCAGCAGCGGCGGCTTGGTGTTCCAATGGTCAGGCACGCCGCCGAACGTCGTGATCAGCCAATGGCCGGCGGCCGCCATCTCGATCGCGTTGTTGGCGTTGCGGCTCTCATCCCAGGTCGCCATCGGGAAGTCGCCGTAGCAGGGCAGCAGGATCGCCGCCGCCAGCAGCACCAGGGCCGCGGCGATCGCGACGTCGCCGAGACGTGCCGCGGCCGCCTGCTGCGCCTCGGCAGAGACAGGGGCTTTGCTCGGAAGGGTGGCTGACAGCATGCCTGCGTGGCCACCGTTCCTGGGTGACACCATGGGCCCCCGCGTTAGCAGCGGTGTCGTTGCGCGCCGGTTTCACCGCCGGTGCCGACCGGAGCCCTGTTCACCGATCGCCGCGCAGCCCGCCTCGCTGGTGCCATCCCGGCGATGGCGCAGTTCGAACGGCCCCCGCCGCTCGACCAGGTCGAACGCCCCTTCCAGCGCCTGCTCGAACCGCCTCACCTTGGGTGGCGAAGGATCGCGCATGGCGGGAAAGGCCACGCGCAGCACGGCGGGGTTCGTCATGGTCCGGTCGATCACCACCCAGGACGCCTGCCGGACGGCGGAGCGGCACGCCTCCTGGTACTGCGACGCCGTCGTATAGCCGGGCAGGAGGATATCGAAGAACGCCACGTGTGCGCGGCCGGTCAGGAACGGCATCATCGGGATGTAAGGGTAGAAGAAATACGTATCACCCGGGGGCAGTGCGGCGACGCGGGCGATCATGTCGCGCGCCACCGGCTGAGCCATCATGGCGACGCTGCCGCGCGGCGTTGGCATGGCTGGCGCCAGGAGCGCCTCCCGGGACAGCACCCCGAAGGCTGTGGCGGATGCCGGGACGATCCCGATCACCCCGGCCGCCACCACATACCGGCATGCCACAGGCCAGGCCGAGGTCAGGCGCACCGCGCAGAGGGCGGCGAGCGGCGCGGCCAAGGGGACCGCGAAGGCGATATGCACCGCGTCGGCGCGCGGAAAGCATCCGAGGAAGCCGGCCACCGCGAACGTCACGCTGGTCAGCAGCATGCGGTCGGCCAGCGCCGCGCGACCCTCGCGGATCATCACCAGCACCGTCAGCACGCCCACCACGGGAAACACGAAGCACAGCGGCAGGTTCTGCACGCTGGCGAACTCGCCGAACGGAACAAACTGGATCGCCGCATAATTTTCCGCGGTCCAGCGGATGACATCGTCGAACGCCGCGCCAAGCGCCTGTTGCCACAGCACGAATCCCAGCAGCCCCGCCGGCACGGTGAGGCCGGCGAGGACATAGGCTGCGAATGGCCTCAGGTTCCGCCGGTCCAGATAGGCCGGAATGGCGGCGAGCATGCCCAGGGCGCCACGGGTCGGCGTGACCATTGCGGCAGTGCCGGCCGCGAGTCCCGCCAGCAGCGCCGAGGCCAGGCGCCCTCGCCTGCCATGGGCGGCCGCCGTGTCACAGCCAGCGAGCGCCGCCCAGGCTGCGATCATCAGGAACAGCGTGGAGAACCAGTGGTGGCTGATGGCGGTCCACTCGCCCTGCGACATGATCACCCATGCGATCACCAGCCCCGCCGACAGCGGTGCGTTCCGCGAGGCCACCCGGCACGCAAGATAGGCAAAGCACGCGGCGCCTGCGATCACCAGGATGGCCAGCAAGCGGGCGGAGCCGAAGCTGACGCCCGTCGCACCCAGCCACGCCGCGGTCAGGACGAAACCACCCGGCGGCAGGAACTCGAAAAAATCGGCATAGAGGCGGTGGCCTCGCAGCAACCGGTCCGCGCCGTGGAGCAACTGGCCTTCATCCGCGAGCGAGTAGACCGTCCGCAGGAACGGCGCGCAGGCGAGCAACGTCATCAGCACGACCAGCAGCAGCCACCAGTCGAATCGCGGGCGTACCGGCGCATCGTCGACCGTCGCCGCTGCCATCGCGCGCCGCCCTGTTTCCCCGCCCGCCGTCGCGCGGAACCTTGCCACAATGGCAACGACGGCGCCAAAACGATCGCTGCCCGGCCCGTGTCCGTGCACCGGGCGAGCCGTCACCGCCGCCCAAGGGACCGTCCATCAACCGGAATGTCTGGCGTCTGTTCTGCTGGCAGGGCCCTGATGCATGCCGCGATGTCCGGCCAGACCGTGATGGGCGCGCTGATCGACCATGACCGCCTCGATCCCCGCCGGCATCGTGTTCGCCCGGCTCGGCCCCAAGCCCGGCGTCTGGCTCGGGCATGCCGGCTCGCTGTTCGGCAGCCTGACATTCGCGGCCGGCGTGCCGACCCAGCGCTTCGCGATCTGCTGTCTGGGCCGCCAGTCGACACGTGCAGAACGTCAGCCGGACACGAAGCGGCGCTCTGCCCCTTCCACCCGATCAGCCGCCGCATGGGCATTTCACCGCGACCAAAGCTCCCGACACAGCCGATCCCGCGCTGCGCTACGTCGGTGTGGCCGGGGTCACGCCTCGCAGCGACCGCCGCGCCGGCGCAGGCACAATCGGAGGACGGAGGGGACAAACTCCGTCGCAACCACGCTCTACCCGGTGATCCCAGCGCAGACCGCTACATCAAGGCCGTCGCGCCGCCGGCGAAGTTCCAGCGTCCCGTCGCGCGCGACCAGCGGAAAAGCCTGCTCGGCGGCCTGCTCGAACTGCCGCTTCTCCGGCGGGTTCGGGTCGGGGGTCGCGGGGAACCACTGCTTCAGCACCACCGGGTCGGCCATGCTGCGCTCGAACACCAGCCACGTGGCGCGCTGCACGGCCGAGACACAGGCCTGGCGATACTGGTCGGTCGTCGTATAGCCCGGATTGAAGATGTCGAATTCCACCACGTGCTCGCGGCCGGTCAGGAACGGCAGCAGCGGCACGTAGGGATAGAAGAAATAGGTGTCGCCCGGCGGCGTCTCGCCCATGCGGGCGATGAATCGCCCATTGCTCGGCGGACCGATCAGCGCCACCGCACCGCGCGGCGTCCCGGTGGTCTCGGCAAGCAGCGCCCGCTGATACAGCCACCAGAATGAACGGACGCCGGGGACGCTGAAGCCGATGATCGCGGCGGCGAGCGCATAGCGGTAGGCGGGCCGCCACCGCTGCGTCAGCCGGGTCGCACACAAGGCAATCAGCGGGATCGCCAGCGGACAGTTGAAGCCCAGATGGACGGCATCGGGCCGCGGGAAAGCGCCGATGAATCCGGCGAGGGCCAGGCTGATGCACGTCATCAGCCGGCGATCGCCCAGCGACGGGCGGCCGCCCTGCACGATCGCCAGGACTGCCAGCAGCGCGGCGGCGGGAAAGACATACACCAGCAACTGGTTCTGCGGCGTGGCGAACTCGCCGAACGGTACCGGCTGCACCGAGACGTAATTCTCGGCCGTCCAGCGGATCACGTCATCGAAGGCGGCGCCGAATGTTCCCTGCAGCAGCAGGTAGCCGATCAGCGCGACGGGCACCGCGAGCCCGGCAAGTGCGTAGACGATGAACGTCCACGGCCGCCGCCGGTCCAGGAACGCCACGATGGCGGCGAGCATGACCAGCGCCCCGCGTGTCGGGGTCGTCATCGCCGCCGCTCCGCCCGCCAGTCCCGCCGTGACCGGCCAGCGCAACCGGCCTCGCTCGTCACCGCAGGCCGCGACCGCCGCCCAGGCCGTGACGCAGGAGAACAGCGTGGTGAACCAGTGATGGCTGATGCCGGTCCACTCGCCCTGCGACAGCGCCATCCAGCCCAGCACGAGGCCGGCGGACAGCGCTGACCGCCGCGATGCCGCGCGCGACGCCAGGTAGGTGAACGCCGCGGCGCCGACGATGACCAGGATGGCCAATGCCCGCGCCCAGGCAAGGCTGGTGCCGGTCAGCCACAGCCATCCCGCCGTCGCGACGAACCCGCCCGGCGGCAGGAACTCGAAGAAGTCGCCGTAGAGGCGGCGCCCCCGCAGCATGCGGTCCGCCCCGTTCAGCAACTGGCCTTCGTCGGTCAGCGCGTAGACGGTGCGCAGGAACGGCGCGCAGGCAATGATGCTGCCCAGCACGACCAGCAGCAGCCACCAGTCGAATCGCGGGCGGGCCGGCGCATGGTCGACCGTCGCCGCTGCCATCGCGTCCCGCCCTCTTTCCCCGCCCGCCGTCGCGCGGCACCTTGCCACAACGTCCACGACGGCGCCAAAACGATCGCTGCCCCGCGGGCGCCGTTGCCCCCTCAAGAGCCGCCGCCGTCGCCGCCGAAGGGACCGTCCATGAACCGCAACGTCTGGCTCCTGTTCTGCTGCCAGGCCCTGATGAATGCCGTGATGTCAGGCCAGACCGTCATGAGCGCGCTGATCGGCCATGCGCTCGCGGTCGACAAGACGCTGAACACGCTGCCGATGGCGATCCAGATGACGGCGACCATGACCGCCTCGATCCCCGCCGGCATCGTCTTCGCCCGGCTCGGCCGCAAGCCCGGCTTCTGGCTCGGCTGTGCCGGCTCGCTGCTCGGCAGCCTGACATTCGCCGCCGGCGTGCTGACCCAGCGCTTCGAGATCTACTGCCTGGGCGCCGTCTTCGCCGGCCTGGGCTTCGGCATCGCCCAGCATCTGCGCTTCGCGGCGGCCGAGGTGGCGGCACCCCAGGCGAGGCCGCGGGCGATCGCGCTGGTGATGGCGGGCGGCGTGCTGGCCGCGATCATCGGCCCGGAGATCGTCAAGCGCACCAACATGATGCTGCCGCCGCTGACGTTCCTCGGCACGTATCTCTGCCTGACGGTGCTGCCGGTGATCAGCGCCGTCCTGCTGCTGTTCATCCGGCTGCCCGCGGCGGTGCGCCAGACCGGTGCCCCGGTGCCATTCCACCGCATCATCGCACGCCCGAACTTCCTCACCGCCGTCGTCGCCAGCATGGTCGGCTACGGCACGATGAACCTGATCATGGCGTCCACGCCGCTGCAGATGCTGTTCTGCGGCTTCGGCGTGAACGCCAGCGCCGATGTGATCCGCGCCCACTCGATCGCCATGTTCCTGCCCGGCTTCGTCACCGGCCGGCTGATCCAGCGCTGGGGCGCGCACCCGATCATCTGCGCAGGCGCCCTGCTCACCGCACTCTGCGTCGCGACCAACCTGCTGTTCCCGCCGGTGCTGGCCACCTTCATGGTGGCGCTGGCGCTGCTCGGGGTGGGCTGGAACTTCATGTTCGTCGGCGGCACGACGCTGCTGACCACGGCGCACGACCCGCATGAACGGGTCCGTGTCCAGGCGACGAACGATTTCATCGTGTTCGGCACGGTGGCGTGCACCGCCTTCGCCTCAGGCGCGATCGAGGCGACCGGCGGATGGGAGGCGCTCAATCTCGTGGTGATTCCGCCGACCGCCGTCGCGGTCGTGCTGGTGGCCTGGCACTGGTCGGCGCGGCGCCGGCTCGCGTCCGTCGCCGCCCAGTAGGCCAGCGCCGCGCGGCAGGCCGACCCCGCTCAGTACGCCGGCGCCGGCGCGCCGCCCGTCGTCGAGATGCCGCCGCCCTGGCCGGAACTCGGCCCGAAGGCGTTGAACCGGCCGATATTGCCGAACAACTGCTGGAAGAACGAGGCCTCGGTGCCGGGCGACGGCGTGGTCCGCGACACCACCGACACCTGCACCGCATCGTCCTGGTTGAGCCGCTTCACGTCCTGCAGCACGCCCTGGTCGTTGAAGCTCAGCACGACGACGTCCTGGCTCAGCACGCCCTGCACGCGGGCGATCCGCGGCTGGGTGACCTCGCTGACATAGAGCCAGGTATTGTCGTCGAAGGTCGCCCGCGCCGTGGGCGAGCCGATCAGCGCGGTCACGTCCGCCCGGGTCGAGGTGCCGGGCACCAGTTCCTTGAGCTGGTCGGCATCCACCCGGTTGCCGCGAAGCTGCGGCTGGGCCTCGAAGAAGCTGCAGCCGACCAGCAGGAGACCCGCGAGCAGCGCGAACAGGGGAGGAAGGGAGACTGAACGATGGCTCTGCACCTGGGCGTTTCCTTGGCTCCGCGCTATCTGGTCTCGGTCTCACGCCGGGCGGCGATTTGTCAATCATGGGCTGGCCATGGGCTGGCCATGGACTGGCCTGGGTGGCACGGCGTGACACGGCCGGCGGGGGACGGCAGCGGAGCGGCACCGGGTTCGGGGGCCGCCAGGCATGGGTGAGGCAGGCAGGAGAATGGTGGGCAGCGTGGCAGGACTGATCGGCTTCAGGGGAATGCGCAGGGCCGGCCGCCAGGCGCGGGCCGCCTTCGCGCTCTACGGCACGGCGGTCTCCGCCGCCCGGCATCCCTGGTTCTACCAGGTCCTCGGCGTGCCGGACACGCTCGACGGCCGCTTCGACCTGGTCGCGCTGCACGCCTTCCTGGTCATCGACAGGCTGCAGGACGCCCCGCCGCCCGGACCCGACCTGGCACAGGCGGTGTTCGACGCCATGTTCAGCGACATGGACAACAACCTGCGCGAACTCGGCGTCAGCGACCTGAGTGTGGGCAAGCGGATGCGCGCCATGTGGGAGGCGTTCCATGGCCGCGCCCAGGCCTACGCCGCGGCCATCCGCGCGGGCGACCATGCAGCGCTGGAAGCCGCGCTCGGCCGCAACGTGTGGCGCGGCGACGCACCCGCGGGCGCCGCCGCCGAGATGGCGAGGTTCGTGCAGGCGCAGGCGGCCCATCTCGCCGGCCAGGACCTGGCCGCACTGGCCGGCGGCACGGCGCGCTTCCTGCCGCCGCCGGACGTGGCACCGATCCCGCCCGTGCCGCCGCGGAGCGGACCATGACGCCCGAGATATCGCGGCCGGTCGCGGTCGACCGCATCGGGCCGGCGGGGATCGACGTCACGGTCAAGGCCACGCCAGCCGAGTGCGACGCGCTGGCGCAGCGGATGCAGTTGCCGGCGGTGCAGTCGCTCACCTGCCGCGTTCACCTCGCCCGCGATGCCGGCGGCACGCTGTTCGCGCACGGCCACCTGGTCGCGCGAGTCGTGCAGACCTGCGTCATCACGCTCGACGACTTCGAGGCGACGGTGGAGGACCGGTTCGTGCTGCGCTGCGTGCCGGAGGGCGAGGAGACCGAGGACGACGACCCCGAGACGCCGGACGAGATCGTCTCTGTGGGCGGCATGCTCGACGTGGGCGAGGTGGCGGCGGAGCAGCTTGCCCTGGTGCTCGACCCCTATCCCCGGGCGCCGGGCGCGGAACTGCCGGAGATGCCCGACGACCCGATGGACCACGGGCTGGCCGCGCTGGGGAAGCTGAAGCGACATTGACACGATCCGTCACCTTGGCTAACTGATCGGCGTGCCCGCCGCCGGTATGGCTGGGCCGATCCGCCGCGCGCCCCGGGGCAGGGCGCGCCGGTCGCACCGGAGCGCGTCCCTTGCGACCCATGGGCCCCTCTGCTAGACGCGCGCGCTTGCACTGTTGACAGAGTGTGACGGCCCCGCCCGGGCGTCACCACATCGGAGGGGCGTCGTCCCATGGCTGTTCCCAAGCGTAAAACCTCCCCGTCCCGTCGCGGCATGCGGCGGAGCCACGAGGCCCTGCCCCGCGAAGCCCACGCTGAATGCCCGAACTGTGGCGAACTCAAGCGTCCGCACCACGTCTGCAGCCATTGCGGCTTCTATGACGGGCGCGAAGTGGTCGCCGCCGGCGACGCACTGAAGGGCGCTGTTCGCGCCTGACGCCTGGAAGCGGCATGACCTCCCTCCGTTGACAGCGACCTACACCCTGGCGGTGGACGCCATGGGCGGCGACCGTGCGCCGCAGATGGTCGTGGGAGGCATTGAGATCGCCGCCGAGCGCCATCCGGGCGCCCGGTTCCTGCTGGTAGGGGACGAGGCGCAGCTTGCGCCGCTGCTCGAGATCCACAAGCGCGCCGCGGCCGCCTGTGACATCCGCCATGCCACCGGGGTGATCAGCAACGACGCCAAGCCGACCGCGGCCCTGCGCGTGCGCGGTTCCTCGATGCGCATCGCGATCGACGCGGTGGCCGGCGGCGAGGCGTCGGGCGTGGTCACCGCCGGCAACACCGGCGCGCTGCTCGCGCTGGCCAAGGTCGTGGTCAAGACGCTGCCCGGGATCGACCGCCCGGCGATGGCGGCGATCGGTCCCTCCGCGCGCGGTGACGTGGTGCTGCTGGACCTCGGCGCCAACGTGCAGTGCGACGCCCGCAACCTGGTCGAGTTCGCGGTGATGGGCGACGTCTTCGCGCGCACCGTGCTCGGCCTCACGGCGCCCTCGATCGGGCTGCTGAATGTCGGCTCCGAGGAACTGAAGGGCGACGACACGCTGCGCCTGGCGGCCGAGACGCTGCGCGCCAGCCATATCGCGCCGCAGTTCACCGGCTTCGTCGAGGGCCACGACATCGCCGCGGGCACCACCGACGTGGTGGTCACCGACGGCTTCACCGGCAACGTCGCGCTGAAGACCGGCGAGGGTGCGCTGAAGCTGATCGGCGACCTGCTGCGCCAGGTGTTCCGCAGCAGCCTGACGGCCCGGGTCGCCTACCTCCTGCTGCGCCCATCGCTGGACCGCCTGCGCGAGTGGCTGGATCCGCGGCGCTACAATGGTGCCGTGATGCTGGGGCTGAACGGCGTGGTCGTGAAGTCGCATGGCGGCACCGACCCGGAAGGCTTTGCCCATGCGGTGGACGTCGCCATGGACATGGTGGTCCACCGGTTCAACGATCACATCCGCGAGGACCTTGCCCGAATCGGCAGCCTGACGCTGCCGGCCGCCAAGGGTGGCGCGCTCGACAAGGATGCCGGCGGCGAAGCGCGACTCGCCACCGCGCCGTAAGGAGACAATGGTCATCCGCTCGATCCTCGCCGGTGTCGGCGCCTACCTGCCCGAGCGCGCGGTCAGCAACGACGAACTCGCCCGCACGGTCGAGACGTCGGATGCCTGGATCCGCGAGCGCACCGGGATCTGCCAGCGCTACCTCGCCGCCCCGCACGAGACGGCCGCCTTCATGGGCACCGCGGCCGCGCGCGCGGCACTCGCCGATGCCGATGCCGAACCCTCCGAGGTGGACGCGATCATCCTGGCGACCTCCACGCCGGACCAGGCCTTCCCTGCCACCGCGCTGCGGGTGCAGGCGGCGCTCGGCGTCACGCACGGTTTTGGCTTCGACCTCGCCGCCGCCTGTGCCGGCTTCATCTACGCGCTCTCGGTGGCCGACAGCCTGATCCGCACCGGCCAGGCGCGCGGCGCGCTGGTGATCGGTAGCGAGGTCTATTCGCGGATCATGAACTGGCAGGATCGCGGCACCTGCGTGCTGTTCGGCGACGGCGCGGGTGCGGTGTTCCTGCGCGCCGGACGCGGCAGCGGCAGCATCGACCGCGGCATCCTCTCCACGCACATGCACGCCCAGGGCAGCCTGGGCGACATCCTCTATGTCGACGGCGCGGTGGGACGCCACGACCGGCCGCACCACCTGGTGATGAACGGGCGCGAGGTGTTCCGCCATGCGGTCACCCGCCTGGCCGAGGCGGTGGAGGAGGCGCTGGCCGCCAACCGCCTGACCCGCAGCGACATCGACTGGCTGGTCCCGCACCAGGCCAACCGGCGCATCATCGATGCGATGGGCCGCAAGCTGGGGCTGCCGCCCGAGCGCGTGGTGGTGACCGTTGACCGTCACGCCAACACATCGGCCGCCTCGGTGCCGCTGGCCCTCGCCGAGGCGCGCAGCGATGGCCGTATCCGACAGGGCGACCTCGTGCTGATGGAGGCGCTGGGCGGCGGCCTCGCCTGGGGATCCGCCCTGGTCCGCATGTAGAGGCCGTAACCCGTTGCGGCCGTGGCGCCGCAACGCCCTGATCCTTCTTGATTTTATTGCAAGATCGCTTGACGGCCGGGCGGCGCCTGCCTAGCGTTCCGGGATGCAGACCGTCACGCGCGCGCACCTGGCCGAGACGATCTATACGCAGGTTGGCCTGTCGCGGAATGAGTCCGCCGACCTGCTGGAGACGGTGCTGGAACGCGTCTCCGCCGCGCTTGAGGCGGGAGAATCCGTTAAGATCAGTGGGTTCGGGACGTTTTCTGTGCGCCAGAAGGGACGCCGCGTCGGCCGCAACCCGAAGACCGGCGAAGAGGTTCCGATCATGCCGCGCCGTGTCCTGGTGTTCCGGCCGAGCCACGTACTGAAGGCGCGGGTCAACGGAACCACGCCCGGTGCGGACGAGGATGAATGAGCGACGCCGCGGACGAGACGTCGATCCCGCCGGTCGGGCGGTTACGGCCGAAGAAGGCGCCCAACGCCTTCCGCACGATCAGCGAGGTGGCCGATGAGCTGCATATTCCGCAGCATGTCCTGCGGTTCTGGGAGACCAAGTTCCCGCAGGTGAAGCCGCTGAAGCGTGGCGGCGGCCGCCGCTATTACCGGCCGGACGACATTGCGCTGCTCCGGCGCATCTCGGATCTGCTGTATATCCAGGGCTATACGATCAAGGGTGTGCAGCGGCTGCTGCGCGAGGGGGGCGGCAGGCTGTCGGACGACATTCCGCCGGCGCCGGCCGAGGAGCAGGAGGCGGCGGAGGCCGAGCGCGCCGCGCCGGTGCCGATGGAGCCGGAGCTGCCGATGCCCGAGCTGGCACAGGCGGCACCGCCGCCCACCACTCGGGTCTCGTTCCGGCCGCGCCCGGACCCCGAGGTGGAACGGCTGCGCGAGATCCTGACCGAGACGCTGCGCGAACTCGAGGAACTGCGCGCGCTGCTGCCCTGAGGGATGGGGTCGCAGGGGGTCGCTCTTGGTCGCCGCGTGCGCGGGGATGACCCGTGATCCGGCGGCGCCGGACGCGCCCCGGTCAGCGTTCCCTGCCCGCGGTCAGGGAACGCTCCCACCTGAGGTCCCTCGCACCCCCGTCATTCCCGCGCACGCGGAACCCAGGGTGGTGTGCACCGGCCTCGCGGCAGTTGGGCCGCCCCCGCCGCGTCCGCGCGCGACCTATGCCACCGCCTTGACCAGCACTTCGGCGGCGCGGCGGCATTGGGCGGCGTCGACGTCCAGGTGGGTGACCGCGCGCACCATCCGCGGCGCGAACGCCGAGACCAGAACGCCCTCCTCCTGTGCCCGCTGCACCACGGTCGCGGCGTCGGGCAGCGGTGCCGGCACGCGGAAGACCACGATGTTGCTCCGCACCGTCGCCAGCTCGATCTCGACCCGCGTGTCGGCCAGGCGCTCGGCGATGATCCGCGCGTTGGCGTGGTCCTCCGCCAGGCGCGCCACGTTGTGGTCGAGCGCATAGAGGCCCGCCGCGGCCAGGATGCCCGACTGGCGCATCGCGCCACCGAACATCCGCCGCGCGCGCACCGCACGCGCCATGTCATCGGCCCGCCCGGCGATCAGGCTGCCGACCGGGCAGCCCAGCCCCTTGGACAGCGCCACTGCCACCACGTCGAACGGCGCGGCGAGGTCGGCCAGCGACCGCCCGCTCGCCACCGCAGCGTTGAACAGCCGGGCGCCGTCCAGGTAGCTGGCGAGGCCCAGGTCGCGGGCGGTCGCGCAGATCGCCTCGACCTCCGCCTGCGGCCACACCACGCCGCCGCCGCGGTTGTGGGTGTTCTCGACCGCGACCAGCGTGGTGGGCGGAAAGATGATGTGGCCCTTCGGCTTGCAGGCGGCACGCAGGTCCGCCGCGGTGAACAGCCCACCGCGGCCCGCCACGGTGAACTGCACGCCGGAATTGGCCGCCGCCGCCCCCGATTCGTGCCAGACGATGTGGGACTCGTCGCCCACCACAACCTCGTCGCCCGGCCGCGTCAGCAGCTTCAGGCCGATCTGGTTGGCCATCGTGCCGCTCGGGACGAAGACCGCCGCCTGTTTCCCCAGCAGGCCGGCGATGCGCTCCTGCAGCGCGCGCACGGTCGGGTCCTCGCCGTACTGGTCGTCGCCCACCGGGGCGGAGGCCATCGCGGCGCGCATCGCCTCCGACGGCAGCGTCACCGTGTCCGAGCGCAGGTCGATCCGTTGCATCGAGCGGTCCCTTCGTCAGCGCCAGGCGAGCAGCAGCCGCTCGGCCCGGCCGATCAGCCACGATACCGCAAGCCCGAGCAGCGACAACACGACGATCCCCGCCAGCAGGTTGTCGGTGTCGTAGAGGTTGCCGGCCGACAGCACGAAGGCGCCGATGCCGCGGTCGGCGCCGATCATCTCGGCCGCCACCACCAGCACGATGGCGATCGAGGTGGTGACGCGGAAGCCGCTCAGGATCGCCGGCAGCGCGGCCGGCAGCACCACCTTGCGCACGATCGCCGCGCGCGACAGGCCGAAGCCCTGCGCCATGCGGATCAGCGACCGCGGCACGTTGTCCACCCCTCCGGCGGTCGCGATCACGGTGGGGAAGAACACGCCGAACGCCAGGGTGACGATCTTCGACCCCTCGCCGATGCCGAACCAGATGATGAACAGCGGTACCAGGGCGATCTTGGGGATCGGGAACAGCGCGGCCACCACCGCCATCGCCGGCGAGCGCCACAGCGACGACAGCCCCGCCGCCAGGCCGACGGCGATGCCGAACACCGTGCCCAGGGTCCAGCCGATCGCCAGCCGGGCGAGCGACGCGCTGAGGTGCTTCCACAGCTCACCGCTCCGCGCCAGGTGGTAGAGCGCCACGGCGATGGCGGCCGGCGACGGCAGGAACAGCGTCGGGATCAGCCCGAGCGAATCGCCGGCCTGCCAGAGCGCCACCAGGCCGAGCAAGGTCGCCGCGCCGGCCAGGGGCAGGTTCCGCGGGGCGAATCCGCCGCCGCGGAAGGGGATGTCAGGCAATGTCGCCCAGCCGGTAGAACCGCGACGCGGTGCCGTGGAACAGCGCCGCCTTCTCCGCGTCCGAATAGCCGGCGGCCAGCCGCTTGAAGGCGTTCCACACCACCGGGTAGCTGCACATGCCCTTGTCGACGGGGAAGTTGCTCTCGAACATGCAGCGCTCGGGGCCGAACGCCTCGATGCAGGTTTCCATGACCGGCCGCCAGGCCGCGGCCAGTTCGCCCGAGGACGGCGGGAGCACCTCCTGGTGGAACGTATAGCCCCGGATCGTCATCGCCTGGCCGCCGAGCTTGAGGACCACGTTGGGACAGCGCGCCAGTTCGCGCAGATCGCGCCGCCAGTCGGCGAAGGCTGCGTCCGGCTGCGCGGCATAGGGGCCGACGCGGATCGGGCCGCCGCAATGGTTGGCGCAGATCGGCTGGTCGGGGAAGGCGCGCGCCAGGTCGATCAGTTCGGGCAGTTGCGGGTGGTAGAACGACGCCTCGTAGGACAGGCCGAAGCGGCCCAGCCGGCGCAGGCCGGTGCGGAAGGCCGGATCGACCAGCAGGCCGCGCGGCGCCACGGTCGAGGTGGGCATGGCGATGGCGGCATCCCAGCCGGCGCTCTGGCGGATGCCCTTGAAGCGGTCGCCGCCGGCGGCGATATGCGCCTCCAGCACCGCGTCCACCGCGTCGCCGATGCGGAAGTCGCAATGGCCGACGATGCCGGCGCAGGCGCGCACGCCGGCGGCTTCGGCGCGCTGGGCCAGCGCCGCGATGTGCTCGGTTTCGCCGACCGGGCGCAGTTCCGGCGGGCCGTCGCTGCGGTAGGCGAAGCCGCACTGGATGAACACGGTGGCGCGCACGTTGTGGCCGGAGCCCAGGTCGGCCAGCAGATCTTCCAGCAGGTAGGGGCTGGCGGGGCGGTCCCACAGATGATGGTGCGCCTCCACGATCGGCAGCGCGGGATCGATGATATCCTCGCGCAGTCGGGCCAGCCACGCCTGGTTCACATGCGGATGCGGAAACGTGGGACGTTCCCCGGTGGCCTGGCTCATGCCGGTCTCCTTGGTTGGACGCGGCGGACCGTAGCGTGCCCGGGCGATGGGTGGGAGTGCCCGGGGTTTCACCCCGGACCCCGACCAAGGGGCGCTGCCCCTTGGATCCCCGCCGAGGGCGGAGCCCTCGGAACCCCGGACTTGGCCTTGGGGGAGGGAGGGGCGTTACTCGGACCTATCCTGGTCCGCGTAACGCCCCTCCCTCCCTCAAGGCCCAAATTGGGATTGCAAAGGCTCCGCCTTTGCTGGGGGTCCAGGGGGCAAAGCCCCCGGTCGGGGTCCGGGGTGAAACCCCGAGCACTCCCCCTCACCCGATCGCCCTGTCAGCCGAGGCGGCATCGTCGCGGATCAGCCGCCAGAGTGCATCCTCGAGCGCCAGCAGGTCCGGATCGCGCGCGTCGCGTCCAGCCAGCGGGCGGTCAATCCGCAGCACCTGGCGCACCCGCCCCGGCCGGCGCGACAGCACCACGATCTGTTGCCCCAGCCGCACTGCCTCGGCCAGGTTGTGCGTCACGTAGACCGTGGTTGTGCCGGCACGCGCGATCAGCGCGGCGAACTCATCCAGGAGCAGCCCGCGCGTCTGGGCATCCAGCGCCGACAGCGGCTCGTCCAGCAACAGGCAGGCAGGCCGCACCGCCAGCGCCCGCGCGATGCCGACGCGCTGGCGCATGCCGCCGGAAAGCTGCCGCGGCCAGGCGCCGGCGAACTCGGCGAGCCCGGTCAGCGCCAGGACCTCGGCCACCCGCGCCTCAAGCGCGGCACGCGGCAGACGCCCCTCCAGCACCAGCGCCACGTTGCCGGCGACGGTGCGCCAGGGCAGCAGGGCAAAATCCTGGAACACGTAAGTGAGCGCGTTCAGGCAATCATCGGCGACCTCGCCCTCGCAGCGCACCTCGCCCGCGGTTGGCGCCAGCAATCCGCCCATGATGCCGAGAAGCGTGGACTTGCCGCAGCCGGACGGGCCGATCAGCACGGTGACCTCGCCGGGCTCGACGACCAGGTCGATGCCGTCGAGCACCAGCAGATCGTCATAGGCGTGCCGCACGCCGCGCAGCGTCAGCCGCAGGCCAGGGTTCCTCGTGTCGGATGCAGGTGCCACCATGTGGCGCACTGTGGCCAATCGTCACCCGGCCCACCATGGTGCAGGGGCGCCGCACAGGAGGGACTAGAGCAGATTCCGTTCGTGTAAGCTCACGGAATCCGCTCCCGATCGTTGTCTGAGAGCGTGATTCGCTGCTCCGGTGATTCCACCTGTACGGATCACGCTCTAGGAAACCGACGTCCTGACCTGGAGCGAACACCAGACCGCGCTGCTGCGCCGGCCTGCCGCAGGCCAGCCGGGGAATGAAGCTCTCGGTCATCGCGTCGGCAGGAAGCGCGTGTCCATCACCGAGGATGGCTCGGCGTCGCCCTTGACCAGGCCCTGCGCCTTGAACCACTGCATCTGCGCCGCGACGTCGGCCACGTCCAGCGCACCGCCCTCATCGTAGTAGCCCACGCCGGCGATGATCTTGTCGCGGGCGTTGGGATCGCCGGTGAAGACGTATTTCGTGATCAGCGGAATCGCCGCGTCGGTCTTCGCATCGGCGATCGGCTGCCCCTGGGCATCGAGCCGCAGGAACGCCTCGCGATAATCGGCGACGCCTTTCTGGTAGGCGCGCGCGAAGCGCCGCAGCAGGTCGGCGTGCTGTGCGGCCATGCGCGACGTGGTGAACAGCGCGGTGATCTGATACGGCACGATGTCGCCGGCCCAGCCGATGATATGCGCCTGCCCTGCGGCGGCCAGCGGTTTCGCCATCGAGGCGATCGCGATCGTCGCGTCGACCTGCCCGCTGCCGACCGCGGCGACCATGTTCGCGATCTGCTGCACCGGACGCAGCGTGACGCTGGCACTATCGAAGTGCTCGGCTTCGGCGATGCGGCCGATCATGTAGTGGAACGACGAGCCATACTGCGTGATGGCGAAGCTGTGGCCGGCAAGTTTCGCGGGCGAGGTGAGGCCCGCGGCATAGGCGGCGTTCGACACCAGGATGGCAGAGCCCTGGTAGCCGCGCTGCTCGTGCAGCCCGCCGCCGATCACCTTCAGCGTGCCCTTCTCGGCGAGGTTGAAGAACCCGCCGGTCAGTGCGGTGACGCCGACATCGATGTCGCCCGACACGGCGGCGGCAGCGATCGGCTGCGCCGCCTCGAAGAAGCGGAATATCAGGTCGATGTTCTCGTCGCGGAAATAGCCGCGCTCCTGGGCGATGTAGAATGGCGCGGGCGACAGCGTGCGCAGCAGGCCTAGGCGCAGCGGATCGGCCGCGCGCGCGACCGGCGCGACGAGGGCGGTTGCCAGGAAGGCGAGGCTGGCTCTGCGTCCGATGCAAGCCGAGGTCATGCGTGCTCCATGGTGCGGCGGATCATTGCGGATGTTCGGTGGTCGCGTCCTGTAATGCGCGTACTCCGACTGCGGCAAACAATCCGGCGACCAGGGCACCGATGACGCCGATCAGCACGGCGAGCAGGCGGGAGACCGCATGTGTTGGCACCAGGTCGCCATAGCCAATGGTGAGGCCGGTGATGAAGGTGAAATAGACGGAGGCGCCGAACGGCCAGCGCTCGACGTAGCCGATGATGACGCCGAGCAGGAGCTGGACGGCGATCAGGCTCGACAGAATGGGCCAGACGATGTGCAGGTAGCGCCAGAGCGCGGCCACGAAGCGCCGGCGCAGATGGGCGTGGTGCGCGAGCGTGGCGCGCAGGCTGGACGGCTGCGGCGGGATCACGCCCGTTGCACCGGCGGTCCTGGCGTGCGGAGCGTCCAGCGGCGGCAGGCGATGAGCACCAGCGCGACGTAGCTCAATCCGATCACCACGCCGGCGATGCGTGTCCAGACCCTGTCGTCGGCGTCCTGGTAGAACACCGAGAATCCCTCGCCCAGCAGGATCGCCAGCACGTTCAGCGATTTGAGTGCGATCCCGGCGCCTGGGCCGCCATCCGCCACCCAGCGCGCGAACGGCCAGGCGGCGAGCAGCACCACGGTGGCGAGGATCGGCAGGCTGGGTGCGAGCCACAGCACCTCCCAGACGACGACCGCGGTCGCGCCGCCGAGCAGCGCCGCCACGAGGCGGTCGCGGATCACGTTCGCCGCCGTCTCGCCATCGGCGCGCAGCACGATGATGACGCCGATCATGACGGCGCCGGGTGCCGGCGGCTGCAGCGTGGCGGTCAGGACGGCGCCCAGCAGCAGCGCCATGGCGGCGACCAGCGGCGGCACCTGCGGCCGGCGGGAGACGAGTTCGACAGGCACCGCGTCGGGCAGCATGCGGCGCGTCAGCCACTCGCATGCGGCGGCGATGCTGAAGTTCAGGCCGAACCAATAGGCAAGATCGCTGGAAAGCTCAGGACTTTTGATCAGCGTCTGCGGCACGATCGCGAACACCAGCAGCAGGATGAGGCCGAGGGTCGCCTTGCGCGGATCCTCGAACATTCGGAAGCCGAGATAGAAGATCCACAGGATGAGCAGGCAGAGAACGACAGGCTCGTGGGCGAGGAACTGCAGCGACACGCCGGCGGCCGCCACGAGGAACCAGGCGATGACCGGCAGCGCGACGAGCGTCATGAGGCCGGCGGCCGGCCCGGTCGCCAGCGTGCCGGCGACCAGGGGCGCGAGGAACGTGAGTTGCAGGTCGGAGCGCACCAGTTCGGCCAGCACGAAGGCTGCCGTGAAGCTCAGCGCGATCCGCAGGCCGCGCCGTGATTCAGAAGACATAGTCTGCGATCGAGACGACCTTGAGCCAGGCGCGCCCGAGCGATGCGACGAAGCCGGCCTTGTCGGTCACCACCACGACGTTGGCGCGCGAGCCGACGCGGAAGGTGGGGATGTCGGCCTGGTGCAGCAGTTCGATCCGCACGGGGATACGCTGCACCTCGCGCAGCCATTGCCGGCGCTGGGTCACGTAGGGCAGCGGGCCTTCCAGGGCGGCGGCGACCGATTGCGACACGCCGGACGCCATGCTGGCGACACGGCCGTCCAGGATGCGTCCGGGCGCGACGTTGAAGGTGATCAGGACGGGGTCGCCGACCTTGATGTTGCCGAGCGTGTTCTCCGGCAGGTTGGCGACGACCCATCCCGCCTCTGTATCCACGATCGTCGCCACGGTATGGCCGGCCGATGCATATTGGCCGGGCGCGAGCACCGTGTTCGTCACCCTGCCGTCGATCGGCGCCTTCACGTCGGTGTCGTCGAGATCGATGCGGGCGCGCTGGTATTGCGCGAGGGCGAGCTTGATCTGCGGATTGTCCTCGTTGGTCGGTCCCAGGCGCCGGCGTGCCTCCTCGAGATTGGCTTCCGCCGCCTGCACCGCGGCTTCCGCCGTCACCACCTTGGCGCGCGCCACATCCGCCTGCGCACGCGACGCATCGTCCCGGGCGGCGAGTTGCAGGATGCGGCCGGTCTGCGCGCGTTCGTTGGTGAGGCCCGCATTGGCGTCGCTGACCTTGGCCGCCGCCGCGGACAGTGCCGCGGTGCTGGCGCCGACGCGCTGCACCGCATCGCTCAGGTTTGCCTCCGCCTGCTTCAGCGCGGCCTCGAAGCGCAGCGGGTCGATGCGGAACAGGCGGTCGCCGGCGTGGACCGTCTGGTTGTCCTTCACGGACACCGCGATGATCGTGCCGGAGACGTTGGGCGCGACGCCGACGACCGGCGCCTGCAGCGTTGCCTCCGACGTGTAGGGCGTCACGCGGTCGAACACCGTGTGCAGCACGAGCGCCAGCAGGAACAGGAGGAACAATAATACTCCGACCGGAAGGAATCGGCGCGGCTTCCTGGTCGCAGTCGTGTTCGACATCTTCGCTCCTGCCGTCGGCTCGGAGCGAGTTTAGACGGTGACTTGCATCTCGCCCAGATACGCCTCGCGGATCAGCGGATTCTGCCGCAGGTCCGACGCGGTACCGGACAGCACCACCTGGCCGGTCTGCAGCACATAGGCGCGGTGCGCGATGGACAGCGCCATGTTGGCGTTCTGCTCCACCATGAAGATCGACGTGCCCTGGCGGTTGATGGTCTGGATGATGTCGAACACCTGCTCGACGTAGATCGGCGCCAGGCCCATCGAGGGTTCATCCATGCATAGCAGCTTCGGCCGCGCCATCAGCGCGCGACCCATCGCCACCATCTGCTGCTCGCCGCCCGACAGCGTGCCGGCGATCTGGTTGCGCCGCTCCTTCACCCGCGGGAACAGCGTGTAGACCCGCTCCAGGTCCTGGTCGAATTCGGCGCCGCGCTTGCGCAGATAGGCGCCCATCTCGAGATTCTCGAACACCGTCATGCGCGGGAACAGCCGCCGCGCCTCCAGCACCGGCGCGATGCCGCGGCGGACGCGTTCGGCGGTGGGCATGCGCTCGATCGCGACCCCCTGGTAGATCACCGTGCCGCGGGTCGGCCGCACCACGCCCATGATGGTCTTCATGGTGGTGGACTTGCCCGACGCGTTGCCGCCGAGCAGCGAAACGATCTCGCCTTCGCCGATCGTATAGTTGACCTGCTTCAGCACGTGCAGGTCGCCGTAATGCGTATCGACGTCCTTGAATTCCAGCAGCATCAGACGACGGCCCCCGCGAGCGAGGCCTGCGCGTTGCGGCCGAGATAGGCGCGCAGCACCTCCTCATTCCTGCGCACCTCGTCCGGCCTGCCATGCGCGATCACCTCGCCGTGGTCCAGCACATAGACCGTGTCGGCCAGCGTGGTGACCACGTCCAGCTTGTGCTCGATCAGCAGCACCGTCAGCCCGAGTGCGTTCAGGCTCTTGATCTGCTCTGCCAGTTCCAGCGTCTCGGCCGGGTTCATTCCGGCGGTGGGTTCGTCCAGCAGCAGGATGCGCGGGCGCGAGGCCAGCGCACGGGCGATCTCGATGCGGCGGCGATTGGCATAGGACAGGCCGGCGACCACCTGCCCGACGCGCGGCGTCAGGCGGTTGCCGAAGATCGCGAAGATCTCCATCGCCCACTCCCGCGCCCTCACCTCCTCGGCACGGGTTCCGGGCGGCCGCAGGATCGCCGCCAGCGGTCCGGTGGTCAGCCGCGCATGCTGACCGATCAGCGCGTTCTCCATCACCGTCAGGTTGCTGAACAGCCGCAGGTTCTGGAACGTCCGCGCGATGCCCTTCTCCAGGATCTGGTAGTCGGCGAGGCCGCGCATCTCCTCGCCGTGGAAACGGATCGAGCCCTCCTCGGCCTCGACCAGGCCGGTGATGACGTTGAACAGCGTGGACTTGCCGGATCCGTTGGGGCCGATCACCGCGACCACGCCGCCCTTCGGCACCATGATCTCCACCTTGTTCAGCGCGGTCAGCCCGCCGAACCGGACGGTGACGTCCTGGATGTCGAGCGCCGCCTCGGGCGAACGCGCCTCACCGCCCAGGCCGTGCAGCGTCAGGCCGGTGAAGCCGCCGCGCCGCACTTCGGCGTTCTGCTGGTCGAACGTGAGCGCGGCCTGTGGTCGCGTGGCGGGGATCAGGCCCTGCCGGCGGTACAGCATCATGCCAACCAGGATCAGGCCGAAGATCAGTTCGATCGACTGCACGAGATCGACCCGCTGCAGCCAGCCCACGTTGGTGAAGCGGCCCAGGATGTGGAGCCACTGCGTCAGGTCCTGCAGCCACCACGACTGGAGAAGCTGCAGGATGAAGGCGCCCAGCACCACGCCCCAGACGCTGCCGATGCCGCCGAACACGACCATCACCAGGATCATGACCGAGACCGGGAAGCCGAACATCTCGGGCGTCGCGGTCTGCAGCTTGGCGACATAGAACACGCCGGTCATGCCGCCGAACGCGGCCCCGATCGCGAAGGCGAGCAGCTTGAACTGGGTGCGGTTGACGCCCATCGCGCCGGCGGCGATCTCATCCTCGCGGATCGCCATCCAGGCGCGCCCGATGCGCGAATCGCGCAATCGGATGCTGATGAAGACCAGCAATGCCACCATGGCGATCGCCACGTAGTAATAGGGCGTCGCGTCGACCCCGAAACTCCAGCCGAACAGTTTCGGTGCGGCAACGCCGTTCAGGCCGGCGGCGCCGTTGGTGAGGTCGGACCAGTTGCGCACCACGATCGGCACGATCTCGCCGAAGCCGAGCGTGACGATCGCGAGGTAGTCGCCGCGCAGTCGCAGCGTGGGCGCGCCGAACAGGATGCCGAAGCATGCCGCGAGTGCGGCGGCGAGCGGCAGGCCGAGCCAGAACGACAGGGTGAAATGCACCACCATGCCGTCGCCGACATCGGCCGGGATCGGTGCAGCCAGGCCCAGGGTATGGAACACGTCCCAGAACGCGCTCCACTCCGGGTGCAACTGGTACGCGGTCAGGATGCCGTAGGTATAGGCACCGATGGCAAAGAACGCGGCATAGCCGAGATCGAGCAGGCCGGCGAAGCCCACGACGATGTTGAGGCCGAGGGCCAGCGTGGCGTAGGCCGCGGCGTTGGCCATGCTGTCCACATCGGCATCGTTCGGATGCACGATGGGGAAGGCCAGCGCCGCGGCGGTCAGCAGCACGAGGCCGATGCGGCGGCGCTGCAATTCGGGGATGCGCGCGAACGGCCGCGCCAGCGCGGAGACGGCGGCGGAAGCGGTGGCGTTCATGGTCGCTCCCTACGACTTGCTGGGCGCAAGCCGCCCGAACAGACCCGCCGGCTTGAACACCAGCACCAGCACGAGGATCGAGAAGATGATGACGTCGGTCCATGCCGTTGCGATGAACTGCCCGCCCATCGCCTCGATCATGCCGATCAGCACGCCGCCGACCATGGCACCGGGGACGTTGCCGATGCCGCCCAGCACGGCGGCGGTGAAGGCGCGCAGTCCGGCAGTGAAGCCGATGATGAAACTGGTGAAGTTGTAGTACAGGCCGAAGATGAGCCCGCCGGCGCCGGCCAGCGCGGAGCCCAGGAAGAAGGCCGTCATGATGACCTTGTCGACCTCGACGCCCATCATGCGCGCCGCCTCGGGATCCTGGGCCGTGGCCCGCATCGCCTTGCCCATGCGGCTGCGCTGCACGAACACGTAGAGGATCGCCATCAGCAGCAGCGCGATCAGCCAGATCATCACCACGCGGAAATCCAGCACCGCGCCTTCGATCTGCCAGCGGATCGAGGGCATGGGGTTGGGGAAGTTCTTCGAATCCGCGCCCACGGTCAGCAGGATCACGTTGAACAGGATGTAGGAGACGCCGATCGTGGTGATCATCGCCGCCGGCCCCTTCACGTTGCGCAGCGGGCGCAGGCAGAGCCGCTCGATCACCACGCCGAGGGCGCCGGAGAACAGCATGGTGACGATGAAGGCGACCAGCAGGACGCCGACCAGCGGCAGGCCGGTGAGGATCACCTCCTGGCCGGACAGGCCGAACTCCTGCAGCACGAACAGGGCGACGAAGGAGCCGACCATGAAGACGTTGAAGTGGGAGAAGTTGATGAGTTCCAGGATGCCGTAGACCAGGGTGAAGCCCAGCGCGAGCAGCGCGTACATCGCGCCCAGGCTCAGTCCGTTGATCGTCTGCTGCAGCAGCAGATCGAATGTGGTCATGGCGGCGTGCCCGCGGCGCGGCGGCGTGTCATCGTGAGGCTGCTCCCTGTTCGCGTCATTGGCGGACGAACCGCAAGCAAATGCCGTGCCTGGACGGCCTCGGCGTCCCGGCGGACCTTCGCCCGCCGGAACGCTGCCCGCCGAAGGGGCTCAGGACTGCGGCGCGACCGCGATGTACTTGTACTGCGCCGAAACGTCGTTCAGGGCCTTGGTCGTGTCCTTCTTGATCTGGAACACGCTCACGGTACGGTCGGCCAGGTCGCCGTTGGCATCGAACGACACCACGCCCTGGATGGTCGGCACCTTGGCGGTCTGGATCGCGTCGCGGACGTTCTCGCGGGTCAGCGGCTTGCCGGCGGCGACCACGCGCTTGACGCTGTCGATGATCACCAGGGCGGCGTCGTAGCCGGTGATCGTGTAGTCGTCCGGCGCGTCGCTGAAACGACCCTTGTAGGCGGCGATGAACTGCGCGGCCTTCTGGTCCTCCACCAGATGCGGCGCCGCGATCGAGGTGTACCAGCCCTCGACCGCGGGGAAGCCCGCGCCGGCCAGCAGGTCGGAGCTGTACATGCCGTCCGGCCCCGCCTTGATCACGTTCGGAATGATGTCGTACGCCTGCTTGGCGAGCTTCACGCCGGCCTGCGATACGCCGCCGTAATACATCGCCTCCGGGCTCAGCGACTTGATCTTGGTGAGGATCGCCGTGTAGTCCGACGCCTTCGGATCCAGCCGGTCGCGCCCGAGCACCTTCACGCCCTTGGCCTCGGCCTGCTTCTGGAACGCATCGGCCACGCCCACGCCGAAGGCGCCGCTGTCGTCCAGCACGAAGATCGACTTCACCTTCAGGACCTGGGCGAGGAAATTCGCCATGTTGGGTCCCTGGTACGCGTCGGTCGTGACGGTACGGAAATAGATCGGCTTGCCGGCCGGACGGTACTGCTCGGCGAATTTCGGGCTGGTGATGTCGGGATTGGTCGAGGACGGCGAGATGATGGCAAGCCCGCCCTGGCTCAGAATCGGCGACATCGCCTTGCCCGCGCCGCTCATCTGCGGACCGATCGAGGCCACGACCTCCTTGTCGGCCACCATCTTGCGCGCATTGGTCGCCGCCTGCGCCGGATCGTACTGGCCCGCCGTCGCCGTGCCATCGTCCAGCACCAGCATGTCGAACCGGTGGCCAGGCACGCCGTTGCCCTGGTTGGCGGCATCGAAGGCCATCGTGATGGCGTTCTTGACCCGCACGGCGCCCTGCGAATCGGCCCCGGTGAGCGACAGGTTGACACCGATCTTCACCACCTTGTCGGCGGCGTGGGCGGTGCCGATCCCGGCGACACCGGCGAGGCTCGTGGCGGCGGCAGCGAGAAGGGTCTGGCGTCTGGTCAGCATCGTGAAGTCTCCCTCGTTTTGATCGTGGTTACGTTTGCGGCGCGAGACCGATGTAGCGGTACTGCCGCACCATGTCGTCGGCCGCGTAGCTGGCGTCCTTGGTGATCCGGAAGACGCTGATCGTGCGTTCCTGCAGGTCGCCGTTGGCGTCGAACGAGATCACGCCCTGCAGCGTCCTCACCCGCGCGCTGTGGATGTAGTCGCGCATGTTCTCGCGGCTGATGTCCTTGCGCTCGGCGAGCAGGCGCTTCACCGCATCGGCAATGACCAGCACCGCGTCATACGCCGTGATCGAGTAATCCGACGGTTCCATCCGATATTTGGCGCGGTACCGCGCGACCCAGGCATCCGCCGCCGTCTCCTCGGTGGTGTGCGGCGAGGCGATGGTGGCGTACCAGCCATCGGCGGCGGGAAAGCCTGCGGCGGACAGCATCTCGGCCGAATACATGCCGTCACCGCCGCCCTTGATGACCTTCGGGATGATCTCGTGCGACTGCTTCGCCAGCTTCACGCCGGCCTGGCTGACGCCGCCATAGTACAGCGCGTCGGGACTCAGCGCCTTGATCCGCGTCAGGATCGCCGTGTAGTCCGCGGCCTTCGGGTCCAGCCGGTCGCGGCCCACCACCTTGATGCCCTTCTCCTCCGCGCGGCGCTGGAACGAATCGGCGAGACCCACACCGTAGGCGCCCGAATCGTCCAGCACGAAGACCGATTTCACCTGCAGCACGGAGGCGAAATAATTCGCCAGGCAGGGTCCCTGCGCCGCATCGGTCGCGACCGTGCGGAAATACACCGCCTTCCCCGCCGGACGGTACTGCTCGGCGAAGCGCGGGCTGGTGATGTCGGGATTGGTGGAGGACGGGGTGATGGTCGCCAGGTTCCCCTGGCTCAGGATCGCCGACATCGCCTTGCCGGCGCCGCTCATCATCGGACCGATCGCCGCGACGACCTCCTTGTCCGACACCATCCGGCGCGCATTGGTCGCGGCCTGGCCAGGATCGTACTGCCCGGCGGTCGCCGTGCCGTCGTCGAGGATCAGCGGCTCGATCCGGTAGCCGGTCAGTTCGCGCCTGGCATTGATCTCGTCGAACGCCATCAGCGCGCCGTCGCGGATTCGCACTGCCGATGCCGAATCGGCGCCGGTGAGCGACAGATTGAGGCCGATCCGGATCACCCTGTCGGCGGCCCGCGCCGATGCACTGCCGAGAAGTCCCAGAACTGCGGTCGTGGCAAGAAGCTGGGCAACGGCCCGGCGTGTCACCATGCGATTGTTCCCCTTCGGTCGCGGCAATGTGCCAGAGGGTCGCGCGGTGGGCTAGCTGTCGTTGCCAAGGAGGTTGTGCCGATCCGCTGCTGATTGTGCCTGCGTCGGCGCGGCTCGGGACCGGCTGTGTCGGGAGCATGCGGCGTCTGATCCGCCTGCCGGATGCCGAGCGCTCCCGGGCGCCGACTGCCTGCACGAACGGAATCGGCTCTAGCTGCGCAGCGCCGCCTCGATGTCCTCGCCGGTCAGCCTCCAGGCATTGTCCAGCTCGGCCACCACCTCGCGCATGAAACGCTCGGTCAGCGCCAGCGCCCGCTGCGGGTCGCCCAGGTGGTCCGCCAGCAGCGCCAGCGCCAGTTGCCGCGGACCGTCGCCTTCATAGGTCCATTCGAACCCCATGCGGCTGAACCGGCGGATGTCGAAGCGCGGGTCGAGCGGCATGCCGTCCACCGTCACCACCGCCCCGTCCAGGCTGCGGCCGCCCTCATAGATCTTCATCGTGCCGCGGCCCTCAACCGAACATCACCACGCTGCGCACGGTCTCGCCGCGCTTCAGGGCGGCGAACCCGTCATTGATCGCCTCCAGCGGAATATGCGCCGAGATCATCTCGTCGAGCTTCAGCGACCCGTCGAGATAGGCCCGCGCCAGCAGCGGAAAATCCTGCGCAGGCTTCGCCCCGCCATAGGAGCTTCGCGTGATCCGCTTCTCCTGCATCAGGCTGCCCCAGCGGAACGCGACGTCCTCCGCGACGCCGGTCTTGCCGAGCCAGACCACCTGGCCGCCGGGCCGCACCGCCTCCACCGACAGGCGGAACCCCTCGGGCCGGCCGGCGGCCTCGATCACCACATCGGCGCCGCGCCCCTCGGTGAGCAGTCGCGCCCGCTCGACCGCCTCAGCCGGATCGCAGGCCGCGGTGGCGCCGAGCGCCTGGGCAAGCTGCCGCCGTGCCGGGTTGGGATCCACCGCGAGGATGCCACCGGCGCCGGCCAGCCGGCAGCCCTGCACCGCCGACAGCCCGACCGCGCCGCAGCCGATCACCATCGCGACCGCCCCCCAGCGCAGCTCGGCGATCCGCGTCGCCGCCCCGACGCCCGTCATCACCCCGCAGCCGAGCAGCGCCGCGCGATCGAACGGCATGGCGGACGGCACGCGCACCGCGCTCTGCGCCGGCACCACGCAATATTCGGCAAAACCGCCCAGGTACATGAGCTGGTGCAGCGGCACGCCGTCGCAGGCGAGCCGCGGCCGGCCGTCGAAATGCACCGCGGCCGGGCCATTGCCCAGGAACTGCGTGCACAGGATCGGCTGCGCCCGCTCGCAGTAGAAGCAGCGGCCGCAATGCGGGTTCCAGGACAGCACCACCCGGTCGCCCACCGCGAGACCCGCGACCTCGCTGCCGAGTTCCGCCACCTCGCCGGCCGCCTCGTGGCCCAGCACGGCGGGCAGCCGGACGGCGAGCGCGCCCTCGATCGCCTCGAGATCGGTGTGGCACAGGCTGGCGGCACGGATGCGGACCAGCACGTCGCCCGGGGCGAGCGGCCCCACCTCGACCGTCTCGATCGTCATCGGCATCCCGGTCTGCCGCAGCACCGCGGCGCGCGCCTGGATCATGCGGCCCTCCCCGCCCGCCCTATATCACGGCGCCACCCGATCTTGCAGGCGCCGGTGACGGCCGCCGCTGACAGCCGCGTTACGGATGAAACTTCGTCCATGTCGACGGCGTTCCCCGGCCATTGCAACGGACCGGAGATCGCGACATGCGAATTTATGCCCTTGCCTGTGCCGCCCTGCTGGCCGCCGGACCGGCGCTCGGCCAGGTGGTGATCCAGACCCCCAGCCCCGATTCGGCCCGCCATCAGGAGCGCGCGATGGAAAAGCGCAGCGACGCGCGCGCCGCCAGCCAGGAGGCCCGGGACCGCGCCGCGGTCGGCGACTACGAAGGCGCCGCCGATGCGCAGCGCGAGGCGCGCCGGGACTGGCACCGCTCGGTCCAACAGGAGCGCCGCGCGCAGCAGGAATCCAGCACCGTCATCATCGGCCGCTGACCGCCTCCTTCGCAGGCGCGCGCTCCTTCTCGAGCAGCGCGCGCTTGCGGGGCACGCCCCAGCGGTAGCCGGTGAGGTTGCCGTCGGAGCCGATGACCCGGTGGCACGGCACCGCGAGCGAGACCGGATTGCGCGCGCAACTGCGGGCCACGGCACGGATCGCCCGCGGATCGCCCGTCATGGCGGCAAGTTCCGCATAGGTGCGCGTCTCGCCGGCCGGGATGCTGCACAATGTGCGCCAGACGCGCTGCTGGAACGCGGTGCCGCGCAGATCGAGCGGCAGGTCCAGCCCCTGTTTCGGCTCGTCCAGATACTCCAGCACCGCCCGCACCGTGCCGGCCAGCGCCGCATCGTCGTTCACGATGCGGGCGCGCGGAAAGCGCTGGCACAGATCGCCCAGCAGCGCATCGTCCGGCTCGGCGAAGCCGATGAAGCAGACGCCGCGATCCGTCGCCCCACCAGCAGCCGGCCGAACGGGCAGTCGGCGAAGGCGGTGCGGATCACCTCGCCCTCCCCCCCGCGGCGCAGCGCGCCCGGCGTCATGCCGAGCAATGCGCCGGTCTTCTCATAGACCCGGCTCTCCGACCCGTATCCCGCGCCGGCGACCGCATCGGCCACCCGCTCCCCCGCCGCCAGCGCGGCATGCAGCCGCCTGGCGCGCACCCCTTCGGCATAGCTGCGCGGGGTCAACCCGGTATGGGCGCGGAACATCCGCAGGAAATGGAACCGCGAGTAGCCGGACCGCGTGGCGAGCGCCTCCAGCGACGGCATGTCCTCGGCCGCATCGATGAACGCGCAGGCATCCTCGACCACGGCCTGCGCCAGCCTCGCCCGCTCGCCCTTCGGGTCGCAGCGCTTGCAGGCGCGAAAGCCGGCGGCCTCGGCCTCGGCGACCGTGCGGAAGAACCGGACATTCCTGCGCAACGGACGCGGCGACGGGCAGCCGGGCCGGCAGAACACGCCCATGGTGGTGACGGCGTAGAGGAACTCTCCGGGCTCCCGGCGGATGACCTGGTCCCAGAGCTGATCGTGCGAAAGACGATCGATCATGTGTGTCTCTTTCATGCCGCCAGGATGGCGCGCCGGCCGCCCGCGCCGCCATCCGCCGATTGCGCCGGCTCGAGCGCCCCCGCCAGATCCTCGTCCGCAACCACTTGCCAGCGAAACAGCCGGACGGCACAGTCCGCCGCAAATCGGCCGCGCTCGCGGTGGCTACGGGGGACTTCACATGCGCGCATTGTTCTTCACGTTGCTCGGGGCCGGCGTGGTCTCGGCCGGCATGGCAGTGGCCCAGCCCTGCGCCAGGCCTGCCGACCGGAACGCGTTCGACGTGGCCGGCCTGAAGAGCAAACTGATGGTCACCGCACTCACCTGCAACCAGCAGGACCGCTACAACGACTTCGTCCAGCGCTTCCGCACCGAACTGATGACGCATGAGCGCGCCCTGCGCTCCTATTTCGGCCGCGCGTTCGGCGGCCGGGCCCAGCGCGAGCAGGACGACTACATCACCAGCCTGGCCAACACCCAGTCGCAGAGCGGCATCCGCCAGGGCACGCTGTTCTGTCAGCAGAATGTCGGCATCTTCACCGAGGTGCTCGCCCTCGGCAAGGAGGCCGAACTCGCCGGCTATGCCGCCAGCAAGCAGGTCGTCCAGCCGATCGAGGTCACCACCTGCCCGGCCGCCGCGACGCGCACCGCAAACGCCGGGCCGCCCACCGCCGCGCCGTCCACCGCCGGATCGACGCGCCGTTAGCCATCCGCCGCCGCGGCGTGGCAGGATCGCTGCTCGCCAAAGCCGGACGATCGCCGCATGCACCAGCTCCTGCTCCTGCGTCACGCCAAGTCGTCGTGGGACGACACGAAACTGGCCGACCGCGACCGTCCGCTGAACAAGCGCGGCAGGCGGACGGCCGGGCTGATGCGCAGCGCCATGCAGGACCTCGGACTGGCCCCCGATCTCATCCTGGCCTCGCCGGCGGTGCGCACGCAGGAGACCCTCGCGGCGCTCGAGCCGTGGGAGGACACGCCGCTCGTGGAACTCGTGGACTCGCTCTACCTGGCGAGCGTGCCCCAGCTTCTCGCCGTCCTGCGGGAGGTCAACGAGACGGTCCGCAGCGTGCTGGTGATCGGCCACAACCCGGGGATGCACGAACTCGCGGTGCTGCTCGCCGGCGCCTATGCCACGGGGGAGGCCGCCCAGCGCCTGGCCGGCGGATTTCCGACGGCCGCGCTGGCGGAATTCTCGGTCGCCTCGCAATGGCAGAATCTGGACGCCACCGGCAGCCGGCTGGTGCGCTTCCTGGTGCCGCGCGACCTGCCCGAACCCGCCGCCTGACCGCCTGCCGCCTGATCACCCGCCGCCTGAGCTACTGCGATCAGGCGGCGCGGCCGAACAATCCGCCGAGCCTTGCCAGCGTCTCCAGGTGAACATCGGCATCGCCGAACAGCTTGTCCAGCATGGTCATCCGCTTGAAGTAATGACCGACCTTGTACTCCATGGTCATGCCGATGCCGCCGTGCAACTGCACCGCCTCCTGGCCGATATGCCGGCCCGAACGGCCGATCTGCACCTTGGCGGCGGCGATGGCACGGCGACGCTCGGTCACGTCCTCCTCCGCGGCCATCACGGCAGCGAACATCGCCATGCTGCGCGCCTGCTCCAGTGCCACCAGCATGTCCACCGAGCGGTGCTGCAGCACCTGGAACTGGCCGATCGGGCGGCCGAATTGCTGGCGCGTCTTCAGGTACTCCAGCGTCGTCTCGTGCATCACCTGCATGGTGCCCACGGCCTCGGCGCACAGCGCGGCGATCGCTTCGTCCACCACGTGCTCGATCGCCGGCAGCGCCTCCCCGGCCGTCCCCACCGCCTCGCCGCGCGCGCCGGTCAGCGTCACCTCCGCGGCGCGCAGCCCGTCCTGCGTCGGATAGCCGCGCCGCGACACGCCGGGCGCGCCGGCCTCCACCAGGAAGAGGCCGATGCCGGCACGGTCCCGCCGGCCGCCGGCGACGCGCGCCGTCACCAGCAGGCGGTCGGCGCAGTCGCCGTGCAGCACCACGCTCTTGGCACCGTCCAGCAGCCAGGCGCCGCCGTCCTGCCGCGCGGTGGTCGCGACATCCGCGAGGTCGTAGCGCGACTGCCGTTCGACATGGGCGAAGGCCAGCTTCAGCGTGCCCTGCGCCACCAGCGGCAGCAGCGCCTGCTGCTGGCCGGCCGAACCGGCACGGCGCAGCAATCCGCCGCCCAGGATCACGGTGGCGAAATATGGCTCCAGCACGAGGCCACGGCCGAACGCCTCCATCACGATCATCGTCTCGACCGCGCCGCCGCCGAAGCCGCCATGCGCCTCGGCAAACGGCAAGCCCAGCAGGCCCAACTCGGCCAGTTGCCGCCAGACGGCCGTGCTCCAGCCGCCCGGTTCGGCCGCGTATTTCTTGCGCTGCTCGAACTGGTACTGGTCGGCAACCAGCCGATCCACGCTGTCCTTCAGCAGGCGCTGCTCGTCCGTCAGGTCGAAGTCCATGTGTTCAGAGCCCCAGGATCGCCTTGGCCACGATGTTGCGCTGGATCTCGTTCGAGCCGCCGTAGATCGAGACCTTGCGATAGTTGAAATACATCGGCGCCGCCTCGGTCGCGTAGTCGGGCCCGATCACCTCCTCATTGCGGCCGTCGAAGTCACGTTGATACGGCAGGATATACGGACCCACCACGTCCATCAGCAGTTCCGTCAGTTCCTGCTGGATCACCGAGCCCTTCAGCTTCAGGATCGAGGAGGCCGGATTCTGCTTGCCCTTCTCGCGACCGCGCTCATCGGCGACGACACGAAGCTGGGTCATCTCCAGCGCCTTCAATTCCACCTCGACCGCGGCAAGCTTCTCGCGGAAGCGCGGGTCCTCGATCAGCGGACGGTCGCCGACGCGCTCCATCGCCGCCAGTTCCTTGATGCGCGCCACCTTCGCCTTCGAGGCGCCGACCCGCGCGATGCCGGTGCGCTCGTTGCCCAGCAGGAACTTCGCGTAGTCCCAGCCCTTGTTCTCCTGACCCACGAGGTTCTCAGCCGGCACCTCGACATTGTCGAAGAACACCTCGTTCACCTCGCGCCCGCCGTCGATGGTGACGATCGGCCGCACGGTGATGCCGGGCGTCTTCATGTCCACCAGGATGAACGAGATGCCCTCCTGCTTCTTCGCGGCCGGATCGGTGCGCACCAGGCAGAAGATCCAGTCGGCATACTGCGCGAGCGTGGTCCAGATCTTCTGGCCGTTGATCACGTAGCTGTCGCCCTTGCGCTCGGCGCGCGTGCGCAGCGAGGCGAGGTCGGAACCCGAGCCCGGCTCGGAAAACCCCTGGCACCAGAAGATGTCGGCATTCGCGGTCTTCGGCAGGAAGAACTGCTTCTGCGCATCGTTGCCGAACTGCGCGATCACCGGCCCGACCATGGTGACGTTGAAGCCGATCGGCGAGGGCACATGCGCCTGCTGCATCTCGTCCTGGTACAGGTAGACCTGCACCGGCGACCAGTCCTGCCCGCCCCACTGCACCGGCCAGTTCACCGTCGCCCAGCCGCGCGCGTTCAGGATGCGCTGCGAGGCGATCATCTCGTCGCGCGTCAGCCCCTCGCCCTCCGCCACCTTGTCGCGGATCGACTGCGGGATCTCGGTGCGGAAGAAGCGCCGCGCCTCCTCGCGGAATGCCAGTTCCTCGGCGGTGAATGCCAGATCCATGCTCAGTCTCCGGAGGTTGCCTGCCGTGCGAATGCCGCCAACGCGGCGGCCAGTGCGCCGATCGCCGGATGCGCGCCGACCCCGTGCCGTGCGGCGATCCAGGCGGGATCGTTGTAGCTCAGCCGCACCGTCCCGTCCGCATCCTGCCAGACCAGCGCCTTCAGCGGCAGGTCGATGCCCATGGTCAGTGCGGCCTGCAGCAGCGGCGTGCCGGCGGCGGGATTGCCGAACACCACCAGCGTGCAGGGCCGCAGCGCCTGCCCGACACCGGCCGCGCCCGCCGCATGATCGACGCGGGCGAAGATGGTGACGCCCTTCGCCTCCAGCGCCGCGGTCAGGCGCTGGAGCGTGGTGGCGGCATCGAACTCGCTGCTGACCGTGACAAGGCCGGCGACGGACATCGGATTATTCCGCGGCGGCGCGCTTCAGCCGGTCCGAGAAGGTCTTGCGGAACTTCGCCACCTTCGGGGCGACGACGGCCTGGCAGTAGCCGGTCCAGGGGTTGCGGGCGAAGTAGTCGTGGTGCTCGGGCTCGGCCTCGTAGAACACCGACAGCGGCTCGACCTGCGTCACGATCGGCGCCGGCCAGACCTTGGCATCCGTGATCTCCTTGATCACCGCCTGCGCCGTCCGGGCCTGCTCGTCCGAGTGGGTCAGGATGATGGAGCGGTACTGCGGCCCGACGTCATGCCCCTGGCGATCCTTCGTCGTCGGATCGTGGATGGTGAAGAACACCCGCAGCAGGTCGGCATACGACACCTCCGCCGGGTCGAAGTGGACCTGCACCACCTCGGCATGGCCGGTCGTGCCGGTGCACACCGCCTTGTAGGTCGGGTTGGCCACATGGCCGGCGGCATAGCCGGACATCACGCTGCGCACGCCGCGCAGGTCCTTGTAGACAGCCTCCAGGCACCAGAAGCATCCGCCGCCCAGGGTGGCGATCTCGTCGCTCATATCGTCGCTCCCTCGTTCAAGAGTGGCACAGATAGTGTCACGTGGCGTTCCTGCCACCGTAGCGGCGCACCCGCAGGTCCGCCTGTTCCTTGTGACCGGCGAAATTCTCGATGGCGCACAGCCGCGAGCAGTATTCGCCGATCATCGCCGTCGCCTCCGGGCTGACCTCCTGGTACGTCACCGTCTTCAGGAACTTGCCCACCCACAGCCCGCCGGTATAGCGCGCCGCGCGCTTGGTGGGCAGCGTGTGGTTGGTGCCGATCACCTTGTCGCCGTATGCGACGTTGGTCTCCTTGCCGAGGAACAGCGCGCCGTAATTGGTCATCCGCTGGAGGAACCAGCGCGGCTCGCGCGTCAGCACCTGCACATGCTCGGAGGCGATGCGGTCCGCCTCGGCCACCATCTCCTCATCGGTGTCGCACAGGATCACCTGGCCATGGTCGCGCCAGGCGGCACCGGCGATGTCGGCAGTCGCCAGCCGCGCAAGCTGCCGGTCGATCTCCGCCTCGATGCCCTCGGCGATCTTGGCCGACGTGGTCAGCAGGATCGCGGGCGAGGTCGGCCCGTGCTCGGCCTGCCCCAGCAGGTCGGTCGCGCACATCTCGGCATCCGCGGTGTCGTCGGCGATGATCAGCGTCTCGGTCGGACCCGCCAGCAGGTCGATGCCGACGCGGCCGAACAACTGCCGCTTCGCCTCCGCCACGAACGCGTTGCCCGGTCCCACCAGCATGTCCACCGCCGGGATGCTGGAGGTGCCGAGCGCCATCGCCGCGACCGCCTGGATGCCGCCCAGCAGGTAGATCTCGTCCGCCCCGCCCATCGCCATGGCGG
Source organism: Acetobacteraceae bacterium (assembly GCA_037201625.1). Taxonomy (GTDB): domain Bacteria; phylum Pseudomonadota; class Alphaproteobacteria; order Acetobacterales; family Acetobacteraceae; genus JAMXLO01. The sequence goes on from JBBCGR010000001.1 coordinate 588,076, forward strand.
CGACGGTGGCGGCCGGCGGCACGCCGTTCAGCGGCGGCGTGCAGGCCGCCACGCGCTTCACGCCGGCCACCTTCGCGGTCAGCACGCTCATGTGCGCCGAGGCCACCATCGGATAGCGCCCGCCCGGCACGTAGCAGCCGACGCTGGCCACCGGGATATTGCGGTGGCCCAGCCGGATGCCCGGCAGCGTCTCCACCTCCACGTCGCGCAGCGCATCCTTCTGCACCTCGGCGAAGCGGCGGATCTGCGTCTGGGCGAACCTGATGTCCTCGATCACCTGCGCGGGCAGGCTGTCGATCAGCGACTGGATCTCGTCGGGCCGCAGCCGGAAGCTCGCCGGCTCCCATTTGTCGAACCTGGCCGACAATTCGCGCACCGCTTCGTCGCCGCGCTGCATGATGTCGTCCAGGATGCCCTCGACCGTCTGGCGCACCTGCCGGTCGGCGGCGAACCGCGCCTCCTCGGTCGCGCCACGCTTCAGATAGCGGATCATCGATGCTGTCCTCTCACGGGCGGGGACACAACCACACTCTGCCGCCGGCTGGAACACCCGTGCCGGAAAGCGTTGCGGGCCGCTCGCCGCGCCATCTAATACGGTGGGCCAAGCCGGCCACCAGGAGACGCCCATGGATACGCCGCAGGAGCTGCTGGTACCCGATGCCGCGCAGGATGAGGCCCGCGCCGCCCCGGTGGTGCGTTGCCTGGCCGGGACGATCGGCGCGCTGGCGGCTGCCGGCGGCCTGGCCTCGCCCAAGCGGCTGGAGACGGCGCTCGCGGTGGCAGCCTCCATCGGCGAGACGCTGGGCGAGCCGTCGCTCACGCGGGTGCTGACGCTGCGCGCACTTTCCGCCCCTCCTGCGCCGCGTGAGGCACTGGGACTGCTGGAAACCGGCCGCGACCACACTTTCCGCCGCCGACCGCGCGTCGATCATGCGCGACCTGATGCGCCTGCTGGAGGGTGACACGCGGCCGTCGGTCGCCGGGCTGGCGCCCGACCTGGCCGCGGCGCTCGACGTGCCGGTGCCGGACCAGCCGCGCGGCAGCGGCGGCGGGCTGCGCGATACCATCGGCTCGATCGCCGGCCGGGCGCGGAACCTGATGCGGCCGGAGCCGCCGATCTACGGCGCGGCGCGCGATTTTGCGCTGGAGTTCGGCGAGACCCAGCTTGTGGCCGCCGTCACCGAGGCACGACGGAGCGGCGATCAGACCGCGCTGCTGCAGGCCCTGCCCGCCGCGCTGGAGGCGGTGCGGGCCCGGGCGATCGCCGTGGTGAGCGCGGCCGAGGCCCAGGCGCAGGCCTTGTCGGTCGCGCAGGACCTGGATCAGGCGGCGGACCGCATCGAGAGCGTGGCGCGCCAGCGCAATGCCGCCATCGCGCGCCGCGCCACCATGCTCAAGCGGCATATCCGCGAGGACCTGAATGCGCTGGCGGAGGACGCGGCGGAGGAGTTCGAGGCCGATTTCCGCCGCCTGTCGGAGCGCAAGAAGGGCTGGTTCGGCAAGCTGGACACCGCCGACCTGAATGACCGCCAGGTGATCAAGAACCTGGAGCGCCGCTACCAGAGCCTGGCGCGGCGCTACCAGGACCAGCTCGACCTGCTGGATCGCGAGGTGGCGGAGTTCTGCGACGAATTCACCCATGTGAGCGATGAGGCGCTGACGCCGATCACGCGCGTCGAGTTCCGCGCGATCGCGCCGAGGCCCGCGCTCGACCTGAAGGCGATGTCGGCGGTGGACCGCGCCAGCAACCGCACGCTGATGGCCGGCGCGGTCGGTGCGGTGGCGTCCGGGGCGGCGATGCAGACCGGCATCATGACGGCCGGCGCGGTGATCGGTGCGGCGATCACGCCGGTGGGGGCGGCGGTGCTGGGCGCGGTGGCGCTGGCCGGCGTGTGGAAGATGTTCGCGACCCCCGGCGAGCGCCGCATGCGCGACCTGCGCGAGCGGGCGCGCACCCTGGAGGACCAGCTTCGCGAGGAGATCATGGCCAAGCTGCCGCGCTTCGAGGCCGAGGTGGACGCGATCGTCGCGCGCTTCCGGGCCGCCGCGGTGCCGGACATCGCCCGGCCGCGAATCGAGGCGGTGCGCATCCGCGAGATCGCCTCGGCCCATCGCGGCCTGGCGCAGGCGGTGGTCGCGGCGGCCAATGCGCGGATCGACCGGCTGGTCAGCCTGATGGCGCCGCAGACCCAGGTGTGATGCGCGGTGGGATGAGGGGTGGGATGACCGGGGGGGATCCGCCGCGGCCTCACTCCGCCGTCCAGCCGCCGTCCACCACGAGCGCAGTGCCGGTGACCAGCGCCGCGGCATCCGAGGCGAGGAACACGACCGCGCCCATCAGGTCCTCCACCGTGCCCAGGCGGCCAAGCTTGATCCGCCGCAGCACATCGTCATGGAACGCCGTGTCGTTCCAGAACGGCCGGGTGAGCGGCGTGTCGATGAAGGTCGGCCCGATCGTGTTGACGCGGATGCCGTGCGGCGCGAGGTCGATGGCCATCGCCTTGGCCAGGCCCTCGAGGCCATGCTTGCTCATGCAGTAGACGGTGCGCCGCGCGCCGCCGACATGGCCCATCTGCGACGACATGTGGATGATCGAGCCGCGCAGGCCGGCCTGCACCATGCCGCGCGCCGCCGCCTGGGCGACGAAGAACGCCGCGCGCTGGTTGAGCACGGTGATCGCGTCGTAGTCCTGCTCGGTCACCTCCAGGAACGGCGCGGGGCGGTTGGTGCCGGCGTTGTTCACCAGCACCTCGAACGGCGCCTGCGAAGCGAGCACGCTGCGCACCGCGTCGAGGTCGGTGACGTCCAGCACCAGTGCTTCGGCGCTGCCGCCCTCCTGGCCGATCTTGGCGGCGGCGGCCTCGATCTCGGCGGCGGTGCGGGCGGCCAGCACGACATGGGCGCCGGCCTGCGCGAGCGCCGCGGCGGCGGCCAGGCCGATGCCGCGGCCGGCCCCGGTCACCAGGGCGCGGCGGCCGTCGAGTCGCAGGGACGGCGTGCGGGGAAGGGTCACGGGAGCCTCGATGCGGACCGCGGCAGAGTAGAGCGTGATCGCGTGGAGGGGAATCACGTTGCGCGAGAATCACGCGGCAGGACGCAGCGCCGGCGTCCGGGGGCGATTCACCGCGCCGCACCGGCGGCGGGGCGTCACCGCGGCGCTTACTTGTCCCCCCCGGGACCGCCGCCTAGAAGTGCAGCCATCTTGCGGGGACGGTGATGCAGACACGCGATCGCCTATTGGTGGTATTCGACGAGCAGTACAGCAGGAACGGCAACGTCGTTCACGCGGCAACGCGCGGGATGATCCGCCAGTTCGGCAACTCGTTCCAGTATGATATCTTTTGCAAGGGCCGCTACCGCGGGCCGCGATTCCCGCCCGAGGTGGGAACCGTGCGCGTGATCGACCCGCGCGCACCCCGGGTGAGCGACCAGCAGCGGCTGAAGCACCGCATCCTGAGCTACCTGTCCCGCTTCCGCATCTGCGATTCGCCCAACCGCTGGCTGACCAATTTCGACCGCGCCGAGTCGCGGCTGCTGACGCTGCTGTTCGACGTGGAGCAGTACCACGCGATCATCGTGTTCGCCGTCAATGCCGAGTTCGGCCTGCGCATCGCGCGAATGGCGCATATCTTCTCGGGCCGGACCATTCCGCACCTGGTGCTGATCACCCCCGAGCACGAGGCCTTCCCCGACACGCTGGCCGACCTGCAATGGCTGCGCGTGAAGCTGCTGCAGGACGGCAGGGTGCTGCCGCCGCTCGACCCCACGGCGCTGAGCGAGCAGCCGACGCTGCCCAAGGAGACCCCCGGCGACGACAAGAAGCCGACGGTGAAGATCCGTGAGCCGGTGCCGATCCCGTTCGATGCGCCGCGCGGGATCTCGTTCCTCGACATGGAATTCTACCCGTACCAGATGACCGAGGTGGACACCAAGGTCGCATGGCACGACTGGATCGGTCCTGCCCAGCCGCTGCCCGAGCGGGTGCGCGACGTGGTGCTGTTCATCCGGCCCGACTGGGTGAACTGCGGCAGCGGCACGCTGTTCGAGAGCCTGGCGCGGCATTTCCGCCAGAACGACGGATTGCTGATCGATGTCGGCATCTTCCCCTACGCGATGGCGATCCAGCATGAGGAACGCCGCTCGAAGGTGGAGGAGGAGCAGCGCCACATCCGTGCGGCGATGTATTTCTCGATGCGGTCGTCGACCAACCTGTTCCACATCCTGGCGCAGTTGCGCCACCTGTTCACCTACTGGCCCGGCACCGTCAGCAACCAGGTGCTGCTGCAATACGCGCTGACGATGAAGCCGCGCATGCTGCGGGAGGTGACGCAGCGGGCGAAGCTGACCCACATCTACCTGTTCCACTATTTTACCTATCTGTACTCCAAGGACATGATCGCGGGCCGCAAGTTCTTCCTGGATACCCACGATATTCAGGCGATCAACGTGGTCCACCACGCGAGCCGCAACGTGATCACGCGGCGCGGCGACCAGTTCCAGCGCCTGCTCGAGGAGGAGATGCGCATCGTCGACATGGCGCACCGCATCGCCTTCGTCAGCGAAGTCGAACTCGACATCGTGCGGCGCTACATCCGCCCGGAGAAGCTGGAGTTCATCATCCCGCTGCCCGACATCGAACCCTGCGAGTCCAAGCCGTTCGCGCAGCCGCCGCGGCTGCTGATCATCGCGGCACGCAATCCCGGCAATGAGCGGAACCTCGCCTGGTTCCTCGACCAGGTCTGGCCGAAGGTCATCAACGGCGATCCCGCCACCAAGCTGGCACCGATCGGCGAGGCTGCCCCGCACCTCGACATCTGCGGCAACATCCGTGACGCGTTCTACGATGTTGACCTGCCGCATGTGCGCTTCCACGGCGTGGTGGAGGACCTGCGGCCGTTCTACGAAGACGCCGACCTCGTGCTGCTGCCCGTCATCACCGGCAGCGGCATCGCGATCAAGACGATCGAGGCGCTGCTGCATGAGCGTCCCGTCCTGGCAACGCGACACGCGCTGCGCGGCCTGCCGCAGACCATCGTCGAGGCGGTGGGCTATGTCGGGCAGCAGCAGGAATACGCCCAGGCGATCCGCGAACTGATCGATCAGCCCGCCCTGCTGGAGGAGCGCCAGCAGCGTTCGCACGCCGGAGCGCAATTGCTGCGCGACCAGGGCTTCTACCAAAGGTTGGCCGCAGCACTGGAGGAAGTGCGGGTGGCGCGCGCCGATTACCGCTCGGCCGCCGATGTGCCGATCCCGCCCTTCCTCGCCGATCCGCTCGGTGTGTTCACGCCGCGCGAGGGGCCGGTGGTGACGCTGACCGGCCACCGATAGCGGGAGGCTTCGCTCAGGCCTCGCTCGCCAGCCGTCCGCGCCAGTCGTCGAGCACGTCGCGCAGCGTCGTCGTCCAGTCGAAGCCCGGCCGCCAGCCGAGCAGCATATAGGCGCGCGAGGCATCGCCGTGCGCGACCGCGATGTCGTTCGGCCGCAGCAACGCCTGCGAGGTCTCCACCTGCGGCGTCACGCGGCTGAGCGCCAGCAGCGAATCGAGGATATCGCCGATGCGCCGCGGCGTGCCGGAGGCGAGGTTCAGGATGGCGCCGGCGGGCAGGCGGTCCGCCAGGCGCAGGCAGGCGACATAGGCCGCGCACACATCGCGCACATCGAGGAAATCGCGCTGCGGTGCCAGCGCGCCGACCCGCATCAGCGGCTCCTGCCGGCCAGCCTCGATGCGCGCGATCTGGCGGGCGAAGGCGGCGACGACATAGTCGGGGGTCTGGCCGGGTCCCGTCTGGTTGAACGCGCGCAGCCTGACGACGCGCAGGCCATCGGCGGCCATTGCCCCGAGGGCGAGGTCGGCACTCGCCTTGGTGGCGGCATAGGTGTTCATGGGCGACGGCAGGGCGGTCTCATCGAGCGCGGCGCCGTCGCGGAACGACGCGCCATAGACTTCGGCCGATGAGGCGAACAGCAGCGTGCAGTGCGGCACATGCGCGCGAAGCGCCCGGGCCAGCGCCAGCGTGCCGCTGACATTGACCCGCCAGGCCCCTTCCGGATCGCTGCGCCCGCCGGCGATGGTGGCGATCGCCGCGAGATGGATGCAGGCATCGGGCGCGATTCGCTCGACCAGCGCATCGGCGGCACCGGCATCGGTGACGTCGAGCGGTTCAAGTCCTGGGGTGGGCACGTGCGCCGTGCCGATCACCTCGGCCTGCGGCAGGTCGCGCGCGAGGGTCGCGAGCATGTGCCGTCCCACGAAGCCGCCGGCACCCGTCACCAGGATGCGGCGCGGCGTCGCGAAGGCGGTTTCAGGCATGGCGCAGCCTGGCCGCGTGGCGCGCGAGGTCGGCGTCCACCATTTCGGCGAGCATCTCCTCGATGGTGACGGTGGGTTTCCAGTTCAGCCGCTGCCTTGCCTTGGACGCATCGCCGTGCAGCGAGTCGACCTCGGCCGGGCGCAGCAGGTCGCTGTGGTAGGTGACGTATTCCTGCCAGTCCAGGCCTACACATTTGAAGGACATCTCGACCATCTCGCGCACGCTGATCGACCGGCCGGTGGCGACGACATAGTCGTCCGGCACGTCCTGCTGCAGCATCAGCCACATCGCCCGCACATAGTCGCGCGCGTGCCCCCAGTCGCGCTTCGCGTCGAGATTGCCGAGGGCGAGTTCGCGCGCCAGGCCGAGCTTGATGCGCGCGACGCCGTCGGTGACCTTGCGGGTGACGAACTCGATGCCGCGCAACGGGCTCTCATGATTGAACAGGATGCCCGACGACGCGTGCAGGCCGAAGCTTTCGCGGTAGTTCACCGTCATCCAGTGGGCGTACAGCTTGGCGGCCGCGTAGGGCGAGCGGGGCCGCAGGGCGGTCGTTTCGCTCTGGATAGGATGGCCGCCGTTGCCGAACATCTCCGAGGAGGATGCCTGGTAGAAGCGCGCCGCCGGGTGCGCGATGCGCAGGGCTTCGAGCATGTGCACCGTGCCGAGCCCGGTGATCTGCCCGGTGAGCAGCGGCTGCTGCCACGATGCCGCAACGAAACTCTGCGCGCCAAGATTGTAGACTTCATCAGGCCGGTACTGCTGCACCACCCTGATCAGGCTGGACAGATCAGCGAGGTTGCCGTCCGCGAAGCGTACATCGGACTGGATGCCGAGCCAGCGCAGGCGTTCGCCCATGACGTCGGCAGACGCCGATCGGCGCATCAGCCCGACGACCTCGTAGTTTTTCTGCAGCAGCAGTTGCGCCAGATAGGCGCCGTCCTGGCCTGTTATGCCGGTGATCAGTGCAACTGGCATCGGCGACGCCTCATCCTTGTGTCCATTTCTTCAACCACGTCCACGGTGCAGGCGCCTTAATGCCTGCAATACTCGCCGGCTGACCGGCGGCCGCACCTGACTGGCGCCGCCCGGAATGCCGGGGTAGCGCGCAATGTCCTCGAGCGGACCAACGGGATCGCCATGCAGCCGTGCATCGAGATGCAACCTTGAGACAGTGTCGACCGGCAGCCCATCGGCAAGATGGAACTCCCACTTCGGCGAGATACGTCGGCGATTATAGCGCTGCTCCCACCATCCATCGCCAGTCGGATCGAACAAAGGCGCGTCCGTTCGACGAAAAATTGCTGTGCACGAGACAAAACCTTCAAGCTTCCACATCGCATCGTCCGCCAGCACGTCCGCCATCCGGCCGATCGTCGGAATATGGCAGTCATCGACTATGAGAATGCCCCCCGGCGCGATGTGTGGATAGAACGAATAATACTCCATCTCGGGGAAAGGCCAGCCGTGCGGACCATCGATGAGGACGACGTCGTACATACGCGGATGTTCGTAGAGCGGCAGAGTCTTCTGGGTCGCACCGAACACCGTGTGGATCCGTTCCAGTTTCGTCAACGGGCATTCGCTGTAGAAACGGACGGAGGAGGTATCGGTATACTCACGGTCATCGAGGCAGAAGACCGTGTGACTGTCGGAGATATTGGAGAATAGAATGGTACTCTTGCCACAGCCGGTTTCCGCCGAAGCGGCCGCCGTCGCGGGCAGCAGCCGCTCGATGGCGCGGAGCACCTCCGTCGGGAAGGCACCGGCGCGATGGCTGCGCTGCTCGGTCTCCCACACGTCATAGGCGTCCATCACCGGCGAGCCCTTCTTCATACCCTGCTCCATCGTCGGTCGCGTACCCTCCTTCATCGCCGTCATCGGCACCATCCAGGCATCGGCATCAAGCGTAACCATTGTCTCGCGGACTGCCGCGCCATCACCAGCAATTCCTGAGGATACCAGAGCAGTTTCCGTTCGCGCGGGCTCACGGAAGCCGCTCCGGTGATGCCACCTCCGCGGATCACGCTCTAGGCGCCAGCCGCAACGATACGCGCCGCCGGCCGCCGATCGAGCCGGCCGGTCAGCCAGCGCCGCGCCGGTGTCTCGACGAAGCGCCAGATGATGAAGGACCCGACCAGCGTGAGGATCCAGAACAGCAGATAGGCCATGGCGTCGGGCAGAATACCAGCAAACCGGCTGCCGTGGACCAGCCACCAGCGAATCAGCAACTGATGCAGAAGATAGACCGCGTAGCTGATCTCCCCCAGCACAACGAGCGTTCGGCAACGAAGTATCGACGAGACGATCCCCTCCTGCCGCGCGATCACCATGATGAACAGCGCGAAGGCGGGCGCGGCGTAGGATCGTTGCAGCCACAGGCAGACCTGCTTCGGCAGCACCAGGGTGATCATACCGTAATCGAACCAGCCGACCGGGATCGCGAGCGGCGCGAGCGCCACCAGCAGGCAGCCGATCTCCAGGGCATTCGCGGCCACCGCGCCCGCGCGCGGCCGGTCGCGCAGGCGGAAATAGCCGACCGCGGCGGCCATCCCGACGATGAACTCGAAGATGCGGCTGGCCGGCGAGATATAGGTGAGCGCGGCCGTATCGACCGTGTAGGCGTTCTCGGCATAGAGCGGCAGGCGGAACACCATCGCGATGCCGATCATCAGGCCGGCAAGGCCGAGGCCGAACAGGATTTTCGTGAGCCAGGTCCGCTCGATATCGCGAATCAGCCAGATGAACATCAGGTAGAAGAACACCTCGGCCGAGATGCTCCATGCGACGGCGTTATAGGAAAAATACACCACCTGGATCGGCACCCACGCCTGCAGCAGCGCCAGGTTCAGCGCGGCACAGAGCAGCCCGAACGGCGTGAGCACGATGTCCGCGAGATAGGGCGCGACGGCGAAGGCCAGGAGGAAGGTGACGAAATGCGCCGGCCAGATGCGGGCGAATCGCGCCACGAGGTAGTGCCGCGCCTCCTGCCGCGTGGTCATCCCGCGGTAGACATAGGTCAGGATGAAGCCCGACATCACATAGAAGAACGACACGCCGAGCGAGTTGTTGAGGCCGCCGAACCACAGCGGGGGTATGCCGAATACGCCGCGCGAATGGCCGATCACGATCAGCGCGGCCGCGAAGAACCGCAGGGACGTCAGGCTGTCGATCTTGCGGCCGGCAGCATCGGGTACAGCCGCAGAGAGCGGTGGCGGCATCGCGGACACTCCGTCGATTGAGACCGGCGGACGAACCGCGTCTGCAGTCACCCGCCTGCTCGATCCAGCACACCGCGGCGAGGGTGCAGAACCTTCTGCCGCACGGGCCGGCGTGAAACAAGTCTCGGCGGTGATATTCTGCCCGGCGAAAATTCCCCAAGCGTGGCCGTGCGGTTATGGCGCGGCGACCAGCAGCCCCGTCGTGCGATAGTCGTCCAGGCGCGTCGCGTGCAGATAGAACCCGCTGACACGCGATGATTGCTGTTCGGTGAGATACACGGTGCCATCGTTGAATTCGGCATAGCGATAGCCAAGTTGCGTGAGCCGGTCGACCACCTCGCGATTGCGATTCGCGTGCTCGACCATCAGCATCGGCCGGTGCTGTTCGAGCGTGAGGGTGGCACCCTCGATCGCCGGCGCCTCCAGCCCCTCGACGTCCAGCTTGATCGCGGCAATCCGATCGAGCGGCACCGACGGGCGTCGCGTGCGGAGCAGGTCATCGAGCGGCACCACCTCCCACTCCGCCTCGGCGAACTGCAACCGGGGGGCGGCGACATCGGGCGTGTACTGCAACATGTAGCGAACCAGGTTCTCCGGGATGTCCCAGTCCATCTCGCTCTCGATGGCGGCCGAGCACAGCCCGCCGATGCCCATCCCCTCCACCACCGGCGTCACGAAGCGCAGCCTGGCGGGCGCGTTGCCGACGCCGACTGGAAGGTAATCGTAACGACCCGGCCGCAGCAGCTTGATCCGCTGCAGCGTCATCGTGTTCCACGGATTGGGCTCGATCGACAGCACATAGGCCCGGCTGCCGGCCCGCCACATCGAGGCGGCCGAGTAGCCGAAATGCGCGCCGACATCGATGATGGTCTCATTCGGATCGGTGAAGTGGCGGAACACCGCGAACTCGGGCTCGCTGAGTTCCTGCCGATCCAGATACGCATCGATGCACGCCGGCAGATCCTCCAGCGCGACCTGGTTGGCGCGCTTCACCTCGTCGAACGGGATGACCAGATCGGGGGTGCGCTCGTGCTTGATGAAGTAGCGGGCCGCCGCGATGCCGATGACCTGGCGATAGCGTGCCTCTTTCACCGCGGAACATTGCGGCGCAGGAGCATCGTCACGCTGCTCCGCCAGGAACCGGCGCACATAGCGCCGCAGTCGTGTCAGTCCGGCCATCGGCTGCCTGCCTGAATCGGTTTCAGGAGACGAGATCGGCGGATTTCGCGCCGATGTCGAGCGGCGCCGGCTCTCCGGGGCCGGCAACGAGCAGTCCGCTGGCGCGATAGTGTTCCAGCTTCGAGTCGTGGACGAAGAAGCCGCCGACCCGTACGGAGGGTTCCTCGGTCAGGTAGATGCGTCCCCCATCGAATTCGGCGTAACGGTAGCCGAGACGCGAAAGCCTCGCGACCACTTCGGGAACGCGATTGGCGCCTTCCACCATCAGCATCGGCCGATGCTGCTGCAATGTCCGCACCGCACCCTCGGTCACCTCATCCTCCAGGCCTTCGACGTCGATCTTGATCGCGGCAATGCGCCGCAGCGGCACCGTCACGTTCGCCGCTGCCAGCACGTCATCCAGCGGGGCGACGGCAAAGTCGGTCTCGGCGAACTGGAGCCGAGGGGTGGGAATCCCGGCATTATAGGTCCGCATGTATTTGACGAGGTTCTCGGGGATTGCCGAATCCAGCTCCCGCTCGATCGCGGCGGAGCAGAGGCCGCCGATCCCCAGGCCCTCCACCACCGGCACGACGAATTTCAGCGAACCGGTGTGGTTGCTGAGGCCGGTGGCGATGAAGTCGAAGCGGCCGGGCCGCAATTCGCGCAGCAGTTCGAGCGACGGGCGGTGCCACGGATTGGGTTCGATCGAGAGGATATGGGCCGGGCAGCCGGCCCGCCAGATCGACGTCGCCGAGTAGCCGAAATGGGCGCCGATATCGAGGACGGTTTCGTCCGGGTCGGTGAAGTATTGGAACACCGCAAATTCCGGTTCGCTCAGTTCCGGCCGGTCCAGCAAATACTGCACCCAGTCCGGTGAGCTATCCCGCCGCACCTCATCGAATGGAATCGAAATATCGGGGGTGCGCTCGTGCTGCACGAAATAGCGCGCGGTCACCGAACCGATGATCTGGCGGAACCGCGCATCGCGTCCCAGTTCGATCGAGACCAGCGAATCGAGATCGGCCACGCGCTTGCGCAATTCCTCAAGCTGGGCGGCCAGCGCCTGGAGTTGCGTGTCCTTGGCGGCATTCGCGGCGTCGAGGCTGCGGACCATGTGATCCTGCGCGTCGATCTGCTCACGCAGGCCAGCGATCAACTGCGCCTGCGAGGCGATCTGCGCCGCCACCCCCTCGACGATGGACGCACGGTGCAGCGAGTAGCCGAGACGGTGCAGCAACTGGCGCAGGCCAGTTTTCATGCCAGTCTTCATGACGGTCAGCATGGTGGCTATCAACCCGGTAGGGGTCCGGTTGGCAAGGGCCTCAGCGGCAGGCCGGGCCAGATTCCGGCGCAGGGCCCAGACAGCGGAACGGCTCCACCAGGTTTCCCTGATGGAGCCGTTCCGAAGGCTTGGTCAGTGGTTCAGGACGAAGTCAGGTGGCCGCTGAGCTGGCTCGCCGACACACCGATGAAGGTGATCTTCGTGCTGTCCGACAGAGTGATCGTCGTGTTGGTCAGGCTGTTGGTTGCCGTTGCCAGCACCTGGGCCGTCGTCTGGCCGTAGCCGAACAGTGCCATCGCGCCGTTCAGGGTCGAGAAGTCGGTGATGACGGCGTTGGTGCCACCACCCAGGCTCTGAACGAAGAAGTACTGATCGGTGCCGCCGCCGCCGGTGAAGGTCTCCGACCCCTTGCCGCCAACCAGCGTGTCGTTGCCCTTGCCGGCAATGACCGCGTCCGTGCCGGCCGAGTTGGAGCCGCCGAACACGAGCAGGTTGTTGGTCGCGCCACCCGCGTTCAGGGTGTCGTTCCCGGCGCCCGCGACCAGCAGCGCGCTGCCGGCACTGGCCGAGAAGTTCACCACGCCCGAGCCACCGAACAGCGTGACGTTGCCGCCACCGCCCGAGACCGTGCTGTTGCTGGACGTGCCAGAGAACACCAGGTTGCCCGTGCCGCCGACGACCGAGGTCGCACCCGAAGCCGCCACGACGGTCGCGCTGCCTGCGCCGCCAAGGAAGTTCAGGTTCTTGCTGCCGCCGAAGGCCCAGAGGTTGGTGCTGCCTGCGCCCGCCACCACCGTGGTTGCGCTGTCGCCTGCCCCGATGGTGTCACCGGTGCCGGTATCGACAACACTCAGCGAACCCGCCGTGACGCCCGTGAGCTGCGAGTTGACACCGCCGAACACGATGGCCTTCGAGCCAGCCAGCGTCACCGAGGTGCTGCTGCCCGCGCCCGAGATCGTCGCATTCGCGCCGGTCACCGACTCGAGCAGCGAACCGCCGGCCGAGTAGGCGCCGAAGGTCAGCGACGAAGCGCCCGAGGAGGTGACCGCCATCGCGCCGCCAAGGGCCAGAACCGTATCGCCGGTGCCGCTGGAAACGACCGACGTGCCGCCGCCCGTCGTGGCACCGAAGTAGAGGTTCGAACCCGCCGCGCCGGACAGCGTGCCCGCCGTGCCGAAACCATACAGCGTGTCATTGCCCGCTCCGGTAACGGCGAGGTAGGTCCCCGGACCAGCAATGTAGGCCAGGTTGTTCCCGCCACCGGCAGCGATCGTGCTGTTGCCGGTGAAGAAGAAGCCACCACCCACCGTGCCAGCCAGAACGCTCGCCGCGCCACCGGTCAGCGTGATCGGGACGATCGCGTTGTCAACGACATAGTTGTAGCCGGATGGCACCGAAACGACACCGCCGGCGGTCGACCCGGCGACGACGAGCTCAGGTGCAACTCCTGATGGGCCCGGCGCTGTGGTGAAACCACCGGTTGCTGTAGCGCCGACAACGGACAAAGATCCCGCAGAGCTGGCAGCCGCAATGGCATTTGCGATCTGCTGCGCAACGCTGAAGCTTGTCGCGGTCGGGTAAGGGATTGTGATTGTGGAAGAGCCGGTACCTGGAACTGTTACCGAAGACATCGCGTTCTCCGTCTGCGCACGCCAGCTTGCCCAACTAATTCGGCCACCGGACCGGCCGAATTATGGACGGCTGCCCGCTTTTTGCAACCCATTTTCTCGCCGGGGGAAGTGTTTAAGTTTCGTATCCGGTCGCCGATTGAGCGACACGGTTATAACCCCGACACGGGGCAGCCCACCGCAAAACATTTCGTGAGCGACGTATCTCTTCGCAGACGCAATATCCAATCCTAACCAGGTATTCGCTGATAAATGGTAAAGACCAGCCACACACTGCGAGCGATTGCCCGGGTGTGTGCGAACGAGGCGCCCACAGCCCCCGGATTGCATCACGATCTACATACAATTGCATTATTCTTGTTGCCAACTCTTCACAGCCGCCACCACCGGAGGCCCGAATCGGCCGCCGCCGACCCCATCGTTGCGGCAATCCGGCACTCAGCCCGCCAGTAACGATGCCGGCACCCGCGTCCTTCCCACCACTTCCGCAACCATGCAGCGGAAAAGCCGCCCTGAACCGTGCTCCGCAACCTGGAGCCGTTCCGTTCGCGCTCAGACTCGCGGAATCGGCCCGGCTCGTTGCCTGGGAGGGGTGATTCACCGCGCCGGCGATGCCGCCTCCGCGGATCACGCCCCGGAGCCGTTCCGTTCGCGCTGTGGCTCACGAAATCCGCTCCAGCACTTCTCTCAGGGCGTGATTCACCGCGCCGGCCATGCCGCCTCCGCGGATCACGCCCTAGCGGGCCTTGAACTCAGGCAGCCGGCGCTCCGCCATGGCCTTCACGCCCTCGCGGAAATCCTCGGTGCCGCGCAGCCAGTCCTGCTCCTCGTATTCCCGCTCGGTGGCCGCGGCGACCGCCTCCGCCAGGCCGCGGCGCAGCGTCTCCCGCGTCGCCACGATCGCCAGCGGCGCCGATTGCGCGATCTCGCCCGCAAGCTCGCTTGCCCGCGCCCGCACCTGGTCCTGCGGCACGCAGTAATCGGCCAGGCCGATCGCCAGCGCCTGCTCCCCGGTGATCCGGCGGCCGGTGTACATCAGCAATGCCGCCTGCTGCGCCCCGATCAGCCGCGGCAGCGACGCCGTCAGGCCGAATCCGGGATGGAAGCCGAGCCGGGTGAAATTCACCGAGAACCGCGCCTCCGGGCAGGTGACGCGGAAATCCGCCATCACCGCGAGGCCCACGCCGGCGCCCACCGCCGCGCCATGCACCGCGGCGACGATCGGCTTGCCGGTCCGCCACAGGCGCTGCGCTTCCTTATATAGATGACGCCCGCGCCTGGTTCCTCGCGCCACCCCGTCCGGCCCGCGGCTGCCGAAATCCGCGCCCGCGCAGAAATGCTTGCCCTCGGCGCACAGCACGATGGCGCGGATCTCCGGCGTGCGGTCCCACGCCTCGAGCACATCGGCGATCTCGCCGACCATGTCGGTGTCTACAAAATTATTGGGGCCGCGGCGGACCTCGATCGTGCCGACCATGCCCGATTCGCTGACGCCGATATGCTCGTACTCTGCCATGTTCCCTGCCCCACTCTCTTTCGCTGCGCTGCGCCGCATGCAACCTTACCCGCGGGTAGCAACGGAGGAAATGGCCGCAACGAGCCCGCGCCGAACGAGCTTCGCTCGAGGCGAATCCGGACACGCCGCCGCCCGGACGCAGCGCACCGACGCAGCGGACGCAGCGCAGCGACTGGCACACGGGCAGCCCACGCCGGTCCCGGCCGCCCACCACCATCCGGCGCCGATGCTCGGTCCGCCGCCGACCATCAGGCGCCCGCTCAGGCTGAAGGAATGAAGACGCCCATGTTCGAGCTTCCCGAAGAACACCGCATGCTGCACGACCTGGTCGCGAAGTTCATCGACCGCGACGTCATGCCGCTCGAGAAGGCGGTGCTGGCGCGCGAGATGTCCGGCCAGAAATCGGCGCTGACGGCGGAAGAGGAGGCGACCCTCCTGGGCAAGTGCCGCGAACTTGGCCTGTGGGGCCTCGACGTGCCGGAGGAGTTCGGCGGCGCCAACCTGCCGACGGCCGCGCTGATCGGCGTCTATGAGGAACAGGGCCGCACCTGCGTCCCCTTCACCTTCCCGCCCGACAGCCCGAACCTGCACATGCTGAAGGCGGTCTGCAACGACGAGCAGCGCCGCAAATACCTGGAGCCCTATGCCCGCGGCGAGGCGCACTCGGCGATCGCCATCTCGGAGCCCGGCGCGGGCGGCGACCCGGCCGGCATGATCACCCGCGCGGCGCGCGACGGCTCCGACTGGGTGATCAACGGCCGCAAGATCTGGGTCAGCCGCGTGCCGCAGGCCGATTTCGTCATCGTCATGGCGCGCACCGGCGAGGGCAGGCGCCACGAGGGCGTCACCGCCTTCATCGTCGAGCGCGGCACCAAGGGTTTCAACATCGAGCGCGAGATCCCGATGCTGGGCGGCGCGCGCACCTACGAACTGACCTTCGACGACTGCCGCATCCCCGCCGGCCAGTTGCTGGGCGAGGAGGGCCGCGGCTTCGCGCCCATGCAGCTCCGCCTCACGGTGCGGCGGCTGCAGATGGGCGCCTGGTGCATCGGCATGACGCGGCGCGCGCTCGACATGATGATCGAGCATGCCAAGCAGCGCATCACCTTCGGCCAGCGCCTCGCCGACCGGCAGGCCATCCAGTGGTGGATCGCCGACGCCGCGGTGAAGATCCACGCCTGCCGGCTGATGGTGTACGATGCGGCGACCAAGGCGGATGCCGGCCGCGACGTGCGCACCGAGGCCTCCATGGTGAAGCTGTACGGTACCGAGATGGCGACCGAGACGATCGACCACGCGATGCAGACATTCGGCGCGATGGGCGTGGCCAAGGAACTGCCGCTGCAGCTCATGGCGCAGAAGGTGCGCACCATGCGCGTCTACGAAGGCCCCTCCGAGGTGCATCGCATGGTGATCGCCCGGCGGCTGCTGCGCGATCGCGGGTAGCACCGGCCCGGGACGGGGCAACCCACCGGAGACGGGACAACCGGCCGGAGACAGGACAACAGGCAGGAGGCTGAGCATGGGCATCCTCGACGGCAAGGTCGCCATCGTCACCGGCGCGAGCCGAGGCATCGGCCAGGCGATTGCCGAGCTGTTCGGCGAGGAGGGCGCCCGCGTGGTGGTCGCGGCGCGCACCTATAACGAGGGCGACCATCCGTTCCTGGAAGGCACGCTGAAGCGCACCGTCGAGCTGATCCGCGCCAAGGGCGGCGAGGCGAAGGCGGTCGCCGCGAACGTTTCCAGCGAGGAGGACTGCATCGCCCTGGTGCAGGCGGCGCGCGACTACGGCCCGGTCGACATCCTGGTGAACAACGCGGCGCTGACCTACTACCAGCCGATCACCGAGATGCAGACCAACCGCTGGATGCGCGCCTTCGCCGTCGACGTGCACGGGCCGTTCATGCTGGCGAAGGAGGTGCTGAAGGACATGATCCCGCGGCGGTCCGGCGCCATCGTCAACATCAGCTCCGGCTCGGCGATCGGTCCCGGTCGCGGCCCCTATGCCGACACGACGGTGCGCGGCGGCACGATGTACGGCGCGGTGAAGGCCGCCCTCGAGCGCTTCACCCAGGGCCTGGCGCAGGAGGTCGCGCAGTACGGCGGCATCACGGTCGCCGCGGTCTCGCCGTCGCAGATCGTGCCGACGCCTGGCACGGTCTACCACAAGCTGGTCTCCGGCATCGACGATCCGCGCGGCGAGCCGCCCGGCATGATGGCCCGCGCGGCCTTGCTGCTGGCCAGCGAGCCGGCCGCCAAGGTCAACGGCCGCGTCACCTACAGCCAGCAGATCCTCAAGGAATTCGGCTGGATCGAACAGGCCGCCGGCCGCGGCGTGGACAGCCCCGGATCGGGCTACTCGCAGATCTGATCAGCGGGTCGAGCCGAAATAACGCATGCGCAGCGCCTCGAGCGCGCCGCTGTCCTTCAGCCGCAGGATCGCCTCGCTGACCGGACGCGTGAGCGGACTGCCGGACGGCAGCGCGAAGCCGTATTTCTCGGCCTTGAAGACTGGCCCGACCACGGTGACCGGCAATTCCGGATGCGCGGTGTCGAACCATTCCAGCACCGGCGCGTCGCGCACGATCGCGGTGACCTGGCCCTTCAGCAGCGCCTCGACCGCCTGCTCCATCGTGTCGAACGACTGCACGTCGAGCATCGCCGCGCGGCAGTAGCTCTCGCCGACGCTGCCGATCAGGGCACCGACGCGCTTGCCGCCGAGATCGGCCGGGCCGTTGATCTGGTGCGCGATGGTCGAAGCGGTCATCACGCTGGTGATGCTGGAGGTGATGTAGGCGACGACCGCGACGCCGCAGGCCAGCCAGAGGGCGCCGAGGGCGGTGCCGAACGCGCCGAACAGGTTGCGGTGCGACGTCGAGCCGGACGTCGCGACCGACATCACATGGTAGAACGATTCGGCCAGGCCCGAGCCCCATTCGTGGGGAAACTCCGGATGCCAGCGCCGGTCGACCAGGGTCAGCACGATCGTGCCGATCAGGATGAAGACGCCGATCCAGGCATAGACGCGCAGATGCCCGCCCTGCCGCAAATCCCCGATCAGGTTGCGCAGGCTGGCATGCCGGTCCTCGTCGATCATGATCCGCAGGCCGGCATCGAAATACGGCTGGCTGAAATCCATCACCTGGAACCGGTCGGCGGTGATCGAGAGGTCGGCGACGGCGATATCCACCTTGCCCTCGCGCACCAGCCGCAGCGCGTCCGCCACCGTGTTCGCGGTCTGCAGCTCATAGGTCAGGTTCAGGTCATCGGCAATCTGCCGCCAGAGATCCCAGGTGAAGCCGGTATAGCCATCGGCCGCCTTCTGGACGAACGGCGGCGCCACGTAGATCACCGCCTTCACCTGGGTTGGCTGGGACGGCTGCGCCAGCAGCGGACCGGCGCCGGACAGCAGGATCAGGGCGGCAATCAGGGCGGCGCGGAACAGCGACATGCAGCGCGACGTTATGCGTGCCGCGCCGATTCGTCTCCCAGCGTCCCATGTGCAGCCGTCCCATCCGACCACTCGCCCTGAGGCGACGTCCCATGTGCGGCCGTCCCATCCGGCGCATCGGCTGCGGCACCCGCGCTACGACGGCAGCCGCGCGGCGCAGCGGCCGGCGGACTGCGCAAGCGCGTCCATCAGGCTGCCGCGGAACACGTCCTCGGAATAGTGTGATGCGGCGTAGCCGACCTGCGCCGCGGAACGCTCCGCCCACAGGTTGCCGTCGGTGAGCAGCAGGCAGACCGCATCGGCGAAGGCCTGCGGCTCGTCGCAGATCGCCACGATCAGGTCGAGCCCCGGAAGTCCCTGCGCGCCCACCGGCGTGGTGACCAGCGGCAGTCCCTCGCGCAGCGCCTCGACCACCTTCAGCTTCACGCCGGCACCGTAGCGCAGCGGCACCGCGGCGACGCGCGCCTCCCGGTACAGGCTGCGCAACTGCGCATCGCTGACATTGGCCTGCACGCTGATCGGTCCGCCGGCCAGCGCGCGCACCTCGGGCGACGGATTGGAGCCGACGATGGCGAAGCGCGCGGCGGGCACGCGGGCCAGGATCAGCGGCAGCACAAGCTCGACGAACCACAGCACGCCATGCTGGTTGGGCAGATGCGCGAAGCTGCCGACGAACAGCATGAGCGGCAGGACCGGCGGCGGCCGCGGCGGCGCGAAATCGGCGAAGCTGTACGGCAGCAGCGTATGCGCCACGACGTCGGGTTCGGCCGCGGCAACCACCGCCGTCTCCTGGTCCGACGGGTACATCACCACATCGACGTCGCGCCAGACCGACCGCTCGAGGATCGCCATGGCGTCCGCCTGGCGTGCGATGCAGCGGTCGTCCAGCACCTGCGCCTGCAGCCGCATGCGGCTGAAATGCAGATCCGCGCCATAGTACAGCAGGCCGATGCCGGCATAGCGCTTCAGTTCGGGTAGGAACGCCGCGGCCACCTGCGGCCGGCACAGCAGGGCGTGGTCGATGTCATCGGCGTTGTCGGCCAGCCAGTGGCGGAACGAATCGGCATCCCCGCCATATGCCACCTCGACGCCCATGTCCTGCAGCGCGTCGGTGTAGCCCGGACTGAAATGCAGGTTGTGCGGCCAGAACTTCACCACCATGCCCGCCTGCAGCAGGCCGCGGATGATGCACAGCATGGTGCGGGACCCGGCGTCGCGATCCGGCTCCGGCACGTAATGGTCGATCAGCAGGATCACGTCGCGCCCCAGCACCCGGTCCCGCGCGCGCAGCACGTGCTGGCCGCTCGGCAGATGCTGGTTCGCCAGCACCGTGAACCAGCGATCGTGGAACGTCCGCTGGTTGCGCACCTGGCAGGATTTCAGGCACCCGCTCAGCGAGCGGCCGTGGCTCACGCCCTCGAAATGGATCACCTGCGAACGCGGCTGGTAGATCACCTTGTAGCCGCGCTCGCGCAGCCGGAATGCCAGGTCGCTGTCCTCGCAATACGCCGGCGCATAGCGCTCATCGAAGCCGCCCATGCCGTTGAACAGCGCGCGCCGCACCAGCAGCGAGGCCGCCGAGCAATAGTCGACCTCGCGCAGGTAGTTGTACGCGGGCCGGTCGGGGTTATCGAGGCGGCCGAAATTCCAGCCCGAGCCGTCGTCCCACACGATGCACCCGGCCTCCTGCAGCCGGCCGTCGGGATACAGCAGCTTGGACCCCACCGCGCCCACGTCGCTGCGCGTAAGGAACGGCGACAGCAGGGCATCGAGCCAGTCGGCCATGACCTGCGTGTCGTTGTTCAGCAGCATCAGGTATTCGCCATCGGCGATGCGCGCCGCCGTGTTGCACGAGCGCAGGTAGCCGAGATTGCGCGGGTTGATGATCAGCCGGATGCCCTGCACCTGCGCGAGGCAGGCGGTGCTGCCATCGGCGGTCGCATCGTCCACGACGATCACCTCGATGGCGGCCTTCGGGGGATGCGCCGCGATCGAGGCCAGGCAGCGAAGCGTGAACTCGACCTGGCCGAAGGAGGGGATGACGACCGACACCAGCGGATGCGCGCTGCGCGGCACGCGGATGCTCCTGGGATCCACCCGGTCGATCAGGCACGCATGCAGGTCCTGCGCGATCGGGGACGTCCGCCTGATCCGCCGGGCGCGCTGCCACATCCCGTATCGCTTCGGCAGTTGCAGCGTGACCGTCCACCAGAGCAGCAAGAGGGAACGCCGCACCACCTGTTGGAGCCAGGGCCGGATCGCTGTGAACACCACGGTGTTTTGCTGCATGCTCATCGCACGCACTCGTACGTGGGAGGGGTTAAGAATCCCTTGAAGCGAACCGGCCAGCCCGGTACGCGGCCGCGTCGAGGCCGGGCTGTTCCCCGCTGATCAGCCGCGACACCAGCCGTCCGCTCGGCGGCCCGCCGCTCATGCCGAAATGGCCATGCCCGAACGCGAGGTACAGGTCGCGATGGCTGGCCACCGGGCCAAGGATCGGCAGGCTGTCCGGCGTCGAGGGGCGGAAGCCCATCCAGGTGCGCACGTCGCCGGTCTGCAGATCGGGGAACAGCCGGCGCGCGTGGTCCACCAGGATCTTCGCGCGGCGTTCGTCGGGCGGCGCGTCCAGGCCGGCGATCTCCACGGTGCCGGCGACGCGCAGCCCGTCCTCCATCGGCGTCATGAAGAAGGCGCGGGTCTTGCTGCTGATCGGGATCGCCGGCTGCAGGTTCGGCGCGAACAGCATCGCGTGATAGCCGCGCTCGGTCTCCAGCGGCACGCGGATGCGGAGCGGTGCCAGGAGTTGCGCCGACCACGCCCCGGCGGCCACCACCACGCGGTCGGCATGGCGATTGGCGAGGTTGGTCATTACCGTGTAGCCGCCGCCCTCACGCGGGATCAGCTTCATCGCCCGCTCGTTGATGATCGTTCCGCCCGCCGCACGGAACAGCGCGGCGAGGCTGTGCACGATGCGCTGCGGGCTGACGGTGTGGGCGTTGCCCGGAACGAACAGGCCGCGCGTGATGGTGCGCGCGATGCCGGGAAACATCTGCCGCAGGTCATCGGCGGTCAGGGGCTGCGCGACGATGCCGTGGCGGTCGCGGATCTGCTGCTCGATCGCCTCGGTCGGGCTCGAATCGTCGCCCTCCCACACATGCACCTGGCCCGAGGGGCGGACCAGGTCGCGATACAGCGCATCCCCCAGAAGCTCCCGCCAGCACCCAAGGGTATCGCGGTGCAGCGCGCGCATCGCGTCGGAGATGGCCAGCACGCGGTCGAGTCGGCCGGCGCGCACCCAGCGCAGCAGCCACGGCAGGGCGCGCGGCAAATACGCCGGACGCAGTGAGAGCGGGCCGAGCGGATCGCGCAGCCAGCCCGGCACCTTGCGCAGCATGCCGGGCATCGCGATCGGCGCCGCGGTGTCGGGGCTGAGCATGCCGGCATTGCCGAACGAGGCACCGCCCGCCGGCCCGAGCGGGTCGAGCACCAGTGTGTCGAAGCCGTCCCGCTGGAGGTAGAGCGCGGTCGAGAGGCCGACGACGCCGGCACCGATGATGACGACCGGATGCGGCGACGGATTCATGGCCGCCCGCTCACCGGGCGGTCACGCCTCCACACTCGGCACGCGGGCGATGCGCCGCGGATCGATCTCCAGCCACACCGCGTCGCCGGCGCTGTGCACGACCTGCGGCGACGTGCTGACGCGCAGGCGCACGTCGGAATTGGCCGGCCGCACCACGTATTCCCAGTAATCCCCGAGATACGACCGCTCGGTGATGCTGCCCTCCACCCACCAGGCGCCGTTGGCACCGGCGGGTGCGGTGCGGTGCAGTCCGATGTTCTGCGGCCGCACCGAAAAGCTGACCGGGCCATTGGCGGCATCCGGCGCCAGGTCGGCGCGCACGGCGAAGCCCGGGAAGCCGATCATCCCGCCGCTCATGGTGCCGTCGAGGAAGTTGGTCCGCCCGATGAAGCCCGCGACGAAGCGGGTCTTCGGCCGGTTGTACAGCGACACCGGATCGTCCACCTGCTCGATTCGCCCGTGGTTCATCACCACGATGCGGTCCGAGGTCACCATCGCCTCGGACTGGTCGTGCGTGACGTAGACCGTGGTGATGCGGAACGCGTCGTGCAGGCGGCGGATCTCCGAGCGCATCTCCTCGCGCAGATTGGCGTCGAGGTTGGACAGCGGTTCGTCGAGCAGCAGCACCTCGGGCTCGATCACGATGGCGCGGGCCAGCGCGACTCGCTGCTGCTGGCCGCCCGAGAGTTCCGCCGGATAGCGGTCCTTCAGATGGCCAAGCTGCACCACGTCCAGGATACGGTCGAGCCGCGTGCGCAGGTCGGCCGCCGGGATGCGCCGCAGTTTCAGGCCGAAGGCCACGTTCTGCGCCACCGTCATGTTCGGCCAGATCGCATAGCTCTGGAAGATCATCGACATGCCGCGCTTCTCGGGCGCGACGACGCGCGAGGCGGACGATATCACCGCGCCGTTCACCTCGATCGTGCCGGAGGACGGGTTGATGAACCCGGCGATCATGCGCAGCGTGGTGGTCTTGCCGCAGCCGGACGGGCCGAGCAGCGAGACGAACTCACCCTCCTGCAACGTGAGGTTGACGTCGGCCACCGCCGGCACCGTGCCGAACATCTTGCCGAGGTTATTCAGTACGAGCTTGCTCATCCGCGCTCCCGCCGCAGCATGAAATCACGCCCCAGCAGGCTGGAGGCCAGTCCGACGATAATAAGCGTGGATGCGAGCAGCAGGAAGCCAAGCGCGGCAAGATGTTCGAAGTTTCCTTCCTCGCTCATGTCCATCAGCATCACAGACATGGTGCGGGTGTTCGGGCCGTAGAGGAACATGGCGGTCGAAAGCTCCCGCGTGGCCGGGATGAACACCAGGAGCCAGGCGCCGACCAGGCTGCGCTGCATCAGGGGCGCCAGCACGCGCCGGATCGCCAGCAGCCGCCCGCCGCCCAGGATGCGGACGGCGTCCTCCATCTCCGGGTTGATGCTGCGAATCGCCGCATCGGCGTTGGCATAGCCGATCGGCAGGAACCGCGTGGCGAAGGCCAGGATCAGGATGGTGGCGGTGCCGTACAGCGCGAGCGGCGGCGGCGCGTAGGCGGCGTAGAAGGCGATCGCCAGCACGATGCCCGGCACGACGAACGGCGCCATGGCGACAAAGGCGAGCAGCCCCGCCCAGGGCAGCAGCCGGCGGCTGACGATATAGGCGATGGCGAGTGCCAGCACGATCGCGATGCAGGCGGATGCGGCGGCGTAGCTGAAGCTGTTGATCACCGACTGCGCGGCGGTCTCGTGCTGGAACAGCAGGTAGTGGAAATTGCGCAGTGTCAGGTTCTCCATGCTGAACCCCCTGCCCCAGGCCTTCGCCAGCGCCGCCTGCGCCAGTGCCGCGTAGGGCAGCAGCACCGCGAGCGCCAGCAGCAGCACGGCGTAGCCGAACATCACCCAGCGCCATGGTCCGAGCGACATCTCCCGCCGGTCGCCGCCCTTGCCGGTGAGCGAGACGTAGCCGCGGCGGCGGATCACCCAGCGCTGCACGCCGAACATCGCGACCGTGATCAGCAGCAGCGGCACCGCGTACGCCGCCGCCACCTCGGCGCGGATCGGATTGCTGAAGAATTGCAGAAGCTGCGTGGTGACGACGTTGAACCGCGCCGGGATGGCGAGCAGCGCCGGCGTGCCGAACAGCGCGATCGCCTCCAGGAAGGTGACGATGGCACCGCCCAGGATCGCCGGCAGCACGAGCGGCAGGGTGATGCGCAGCGTGGTGCGCAGCGTGCCGGCGCCCAGGATGTTGGCCGCGTCCTCCATCTCGGACGACACGACGTCGAGGGACGCGGTGGTGAACACGAAGATATAGGGGAACGAATAGAGCGCGATGTTGAACACCAGGCCGGTGAACGTATAGATGTCGAACAGCCCCGCTTCGGCACCGGTCAGCGACATCCAGACGCGGTTCAGCCAGCCGGAGTTCGGCCCCGCCAGCAGGATCCAGCCGATCGAGCCGAGATAGGGCGGGGTGACGAAGGCGCCCAGCACCAGCAGCCGGATCGCGCCCTTGCCCGGCATGTCGGTGCGCGACACCGCCCAGGCGACCGGCACGGCGAACGCGAGGCACAGCACGGTGACCCAGAAGCCAAGCGCCAGCGAGTTCCAGGTGGCGACCAGATAGCGCTGGCGGCTGTAGGCGGTGACGTAGTTCAGCAGGGTGAATGCGCCGGTGTCGGCGTCCTGCAGGCTGAGTTCGACCAGCCGGTAGAGCGGGTTCACCACGAGGAAGAGCAGCACGGCGGCCAGCAAGAGGCACACCAGCAGCGTCGGATCGAACGCGCGGCGGCGCCAGCCTAGGGCGGCGGGCGCGTGGGCGAGGTCCGCCTGGCTCATGGCGGGCCTCCGCGATCGCTGGGCAGCGTTCCGCGATCGCTGGGCGGGGCTCCGCGATCGCTGGGCGGGGTTCCGCAGTTGCTGGTCGGACGCTCGCGGCGGCGTGGTACGCGATCGAAATACGCGTGCGGCATGGCGACCGACAAGCCGCTTCGCCGCGTCGCCGAACGGAACCTTGGCACTGGCGCCTCCCTCGTTGTGGCCGGTCCCGATCCACTTCTGGCAGTTGGATTCTGGAGGACGCGGCACATGGCGCTGGCGGTCCCGGTCCGACGTCGCGAACCGGCGCGCCGCCGGCGCCGTGCCGCAGCAGAATACCGGGTTCGCGCCACCGGCCAACCTGCCGCCCGGAGGAGGGCGTTGCCGGCCCTGACGAATCGGCGAATCGCTGGCCGGGATTGCAACCGTTCCGTGGCTTTACAGCCGTGGCGATGCTGCCAGGATGCGCCACGCTCTGCGCGTACCGCGGGCCAAGAAACCAGGAGGGACCGTTCGATGCTCCGTCGTCGTACATTCATCGCCGCTGCCGCCGCCTCGCTGGCGGCGCCGTCCATCTCGCGCGGCGCGGCGGCCGCCGCACTGAAGTTCATCCCGCAATCCGACCTCACCATCATCGATCCCGTCGTGACGACCGTGTATACGGCGCGGAATCACGGCATGATGGTGTTCGACACGCTGTTCGGCATGGACGGCAACTACCACATGCAGCCGCAGATGCTGGAAGGCTTCAGCATCGAGGACGACGGCAAGCGCTGGAAACTGGTGCTGCGCGACGGGCTGCTGTGGCACGACGGCGAGCGCGTGCTGGCGCGCGACTGCGTCGCCTCGATCAAGCGCTGGGCGGCGCGCGACGGCATCGGCGGACTGCTGATGGCGCGCACCGACGAATTGTCGGCGATCGACGACAAGACCATCCAGTTCCGGCTGAAGAAGCCGTTCGCGATGCTGCCCTATGCGTTCGGCAAGATCTCCACGCCGATGTGCCCGATGATGCCGGAACGGCTGGCCAGCCTCGACCCGTTCAAGCCGATCAGCGAGATGGTCGGCAGCGGGCCGTTCCGCTTCAAGGCCGATGAATGGGTGTCGGGATCGCTCGCCGTTTACACGAAGTTCGACAAATACGTGCCGCGCCAGGAGAAGAACACCGGCTGGACCGCCGGCGGCAAGGTCGTGCACATCGAGCGCGTCGAATGGCGAACCAGCCCCGACGACGGCACCTCGGCCAGCGCGATGCAGGCGGGCGAGATGGACTGGTGGGAACTGCCCACCGCCGACCTGCTGCCGATCCTGAAGCGCACCGGCAAGATCCGCGTCGAGATCAAGGACCGCAACGGCACGCTCGGCTTCATGAAGATGAACAACCTGCAGCCGCCGTTCAACAACGTCGAGATCCGCCGGGCGCTGCTCGGGGCGGTGGTGCAATCGGACTATATGACCGCGGTCGCCGGCGAGGACCGCACGCTGTGGCGCGACAAGATCGGTATCTTCACGCCCGGCACCGACATGGCGTCCGACGCCGGCATGGAGGTACTGAACGGGCCGCGCGACCTGGCGAAGGTGCGCGCCGCGATCAAGGAGGCCGGCTACAACAACGAACGGACCGTGCTGCTGGCACCATCCGATCCGCACTACCGCAAGGCGATGGCCGATGTCGGCGCCGGGATGCTGAAGGAGACCGGGTTCAATCTGGAAGTCCAGGCGGTGGACTGGGGCACCGCGATCGTGCGGCGCGAGAGCAAGCAACCGGTGGACAAGGGCGGCTGGAGCGCCCTGTTCACCACCGCCAACGGCCTCGACATGCAGACGCCGCTGCTGCACTTCCTGCGCACCACCGGTGAGAAGGCGTGGTTTGGCTGGACCAAAAGCGATCGTATCGAGGAACTGCGCGCGGCCTGGGTCGACGCGCCGGACCTGGCGGCGCAGAAGGCGATCGCCGCCGACATCCAGCGCCAGTGCTGGATCGACGTGCCGCATCTGCCGGTCGGCATCTGGTACCAGCCGATGGCGTGGCAGAACACGTTCGATGGTGTCCCGGACGGCTTTCCGCTGTTCTGGGGCGTGCGGCGCGTGTGAGAACGGCGCGCGCCAGGACGGGCCTCCGCGCGCCGGCGGCAGTCGCGGCACTGGCCTGCATCGCGGCGCTCGCCGGGTGCGGGCCGCTGCCCTGCGAACGGCTGGGCGGCGCACGGATGCTGGAATACCACCTGTTCTTCGGCCGCGCCTCGGTGACCGATCAGGACTGGGCGGACTTCACCGCGCAGGTGGTGACGCCCAGCCTGCCGGACGGCTTCACCGCGTTCGATGCCGATGGACAGTGGATGAATCCCGACACGCAGCGCATCAGCAAGGAGCGCACCAAGGTGATCATCGTGGCGGCTCCCGACACGCCGGTGACGTCATCCGCCATCGCGCGCATCAAGGACGAGTACCGTGCGCGCTTCCGGCAGATCTCGGTCGGCACCACCATCCATCCGGTGTGCGCCGCCTTCTGAGGCAGGTGGTCCGGTCGGAGTTGCCGTTGGGGAGCGGACGGTGTTCCGCGTCGTGACGTGACCGTCCGGTTAAAGATGCAGTGGGGGAGCGGACATTCACCCCTCGTCATGCCGTGGCCTGGGCACGGCATCCACGTCTTCATCCGCGGCGCGGAAGGCGTGGATGGGATGCCAAGCCACGCCATGGCCAGGCCATGACGACCAAGAAACAACCGATCACGCGCTACGCCGGCAGTTCGTAGCCGATCGCCGCCTCCACCTCGATCGTCCGGCGCACGGCCGGGCGCGCCATCATGCGGTCGTGGTGCGCCGTGAGATGCGGGAACTCGCCGGCCGCGGCACCCAGTGAGCCGCGGAACCGCCAGAACAGCCGGAACAGGTGGATGTCGGCCACGGAATAGCGCCCGACCGCCCATTCACGCCCGCCCAGCCTCTGCTCCGCCACCGTATACACCGCGCGCGCGTGCTCGAGCCCCTGCCGCCGCGCCGGATGCACGGTTGACGCAACGAACGACATCCACGACACCACCTGCGCCTCGGCTTCCGGATCATCCGTCGGCAGCAGCGCCGCCTCGGGAAACCTCCGACCGAGATAGAACAGGATGCCCGCAACCTCGGTCAGCACGCGGCCGTCGATCAGCAGCGTCGGCACCTTGCCGTCCGGATTGATCGCCAGGAACGCAGCGTCGCGCATCTCCTTGCGGTGGAACGAGAGCGGCCGGCCCTCGAACGGCACGCCCACCTCGTGCAGCGCGATGTGCGCCGCCATCGAACTCGCGCCCGGGGCAAAATACAGCGTCAGCATCGCCGCCTCCTTTCGCACAGACCCGTTGTAACGCCCTGCCGCCTGCCGAGACCACCCTGTAGCGCAGAGGCGGAGACCGATGATGTTACGACGGCGATTGCTGGCCGGACTTCCGCTGTCGACGCTCACGATGGTGGGAGCCCAGGCGGCGACCGGCGACCTCGCGGTGACCTGCGACACGACGCTCGCGCCGGTGTTGCGCAAGGCGGGCGCCCGGTATGAGGCACTGACGGGCGTGCGCGTGCACGTCTTTGCCACGCCGCCCGGACTGATCGTCCCACAGCTTGTCCGCGACATCCAGAACGACATCGTGGTGACGCAGACCACGATCCTCGATCAAGCTGTACAGGCCGGCGTCGTGGCAACGCTGCCGCGGGCGCAGTGGCGCAATCCCATCGTCATCGCCGGCAGGCGCGGCGCAACCATCATCAGCGGGAGTTTCGCCGCCGCCGATGCCTCGCCCGCAAGCGATATGGACACGGCCACAGTACTGTCACGGATCGGCATCATGACCGGACAGGTACAGGGCGCGCTCGACACCGATGAGGTGGCGTTCCTGCTGCGCACCGGAGCAGCACAGGCCGGCCTGCTGCACATGACGGACGTGCGGGCCCACGACGCGCTGAGCGTCATCCGGCCCGTGCCGCCCGACATCCAGCCCGCCCTGCGCTACGCGGCGTCGGTCAGCAGATTGGCGCAGCGCCCCGATCCGCAAGGCTTCGTCCGCTTCCTGGCATCATCCGACGGCGGCGACGTGCTGACCGAAGGCGGATTGGAGATCACCGCATGACAACACAGGTCGACGAACAACGGCATCCGCTGTCACGACGGATCCTTCACTGGGTCATGGCGCTCTCCATGCTGGTCATGATCGGCAGCGGCTGGCGGATCTACAACGCCCACCCGATCATTCCAGACTTTACATTCCCGGAATGGGCAACGCTGGGCGGCGACGTGCAGGCCTCACTCGCGCGGCATGGCGATCCCGGCGTGGCCAGCGCCATCGCCTGGCACTTCGCCGCAATGTGGACGCTCGCGATCGCTTACATCCTGTTCATGGCTTGGGGTTTCGTGAGCGGCCACTTCCGGCGCGACTTCCTGCCGGTGACGCCGCGCATGGTCGTGCGCGACATGCTGGCGGCGCTGCGCTTCCGCCTCGCGCATCGTCTCGGCGAATACAACGCGGTGCAGAAGATGGCGTACTGGGGCGCACTCGCCGCCGTCGCGGTGATGATCCTGTCCGGCATAGCGATCTGGAAGCCGGTGCAGACCTATCCGCTGGAATTGCTGTTCGGCGGCTTCCAGGGCGCGCGCCTCGTGCATTTCCTCGTGATGGCGGGGATCGTCCTCTTCCTGGTCGTGCACGTCATGCTCACTCTGATCGTGCCGCGAACCTTGCTGGCGATGGTGGTGGGCCGTGCCACCGAACGTCGCCATGACACTGCGGAGACCGTTCGATGACACTCATCCGGCGCGAGACGCTGCGCGGTGGCCTGTCGCTTGGCGCACTGACGCTGCTCACTGGCTGCGACCTCAGCGATCACGATTCGGTGCAACGCGTCCTGGCGCGCTTTTCCCAGTGGAACGACAGGGTGCAGGCTGCGATCTTCAGTCCAGGCCGGCTCGCGCCCACGTTTCCCGAAGCAATGGCGGTCAAGGATTTTCGTTACAATGCCTGGTATGGACCGGACAAGGCGCCGCGCCTGGATCCCGCCGGCTACCGGCTGCAGCTTGCCGGCCGCATCGAGCGCAAGGCGCCCTGGACCGTGGAGCAACTCTACGCGCTGCCGCAGGTCAGCCAGGTGACGCGCCATGTCTGCGTCGAAGGCTGGAGCATGATCGGCAAGTGGAGCGGCACGCCGCTGCGGACGTTTCTTGAGCAGATCGGCGCGGATACCACGGCGCGCTATGTCGGATTCGAATGTGCCGATGGCTATTATGAAGGCATCGACATGCCGACCGCGCTGCATCCGCAGACGATGATGGCGTTTCGCCTGTCCGACGAGGTGCTGCCGATGAAGTACGGCTATCCGTTCAAGATCCGCATCCCGACCAAGCTTGGCTTCAAGAATCCGAAATTCGTCACCACGATCTATGTGACCGACAAGCAGCCGCGCGGCTACTGGACCGATCGCGGCTACAACTGGTTCAGCGGACTCTGACGATGGATCGCTCCGCGCTCTGCGCTGTCGGCGTGATGGCGAAGGCGCCGCGGCCGGGCTTCGCCAAGACCCGACTGTGTCCGCCGCTGCACCCTGCGCAGGCCGCGGCACTCAGTGCCGCCTTCCTGCGCGACATCACCGAGAACCTGGCGCTCGCGGCGCGCGACGCACCGGTGCACGGCTGCGTCGCCTATGCGCCGGCCGGTGCGGAGGATCTGTTCGACGGCCATCTGGCGCCGGACACCGCCCTGCTGCTGGCCGATGGCACGCCACCGATGCCGCCGGACGTGCAGGGTTTCGGGCGCTGCCTGCTGCATGCGGTGCAGGCGATGCTGGCCGCCGGTTTCGCTGCGGCCTGCGTGCTGAACTCCGACAGCCCGACATTGCCGACCGAGGTGCTTCGCCTTGCCGCGCGTCTTCTGCTGGCGCCGGGCGAGCGTGTCGTGCTCGGACCGGCGGATGATGGCGGCTATTACCTGCTGGGCGTGAAGCGGGCGCATGCCCGTCTGTTCGCCGACATCGCCTGGAGCACCAGCGGGGTTGCCGCGGCGACGCAGGCACGCGCCGATGAACTCGGCCTCGACGTCGCGGTCCTGCCGGCCTGGTACGACGTCGACGATGCCGCGGCACTTGCCAGGCTGGTTGCCGGCGATGCGGCGCCGGGCTTGCAGCCGTACCCTGCACCTTTCACGCGCGCCTGCCTCGCTCGCATCGGATTGTATCCCCGCCTCGACATCGCTGCGCAATGACGGGTGGCGGGCGCCGCGTGGTGATGCTGGCGGTCATCGGCGCCCTGCTGGTCATGCTGGCCGCCGGCGGACTGGCCCTGCTCGAGCGGCAGCCGGTCGGGCTGGCAAGCACGCTGCGGCTGCAGGCGTTCGTCGCCAGCCTTTGCGTGGCGGGCGCGCTGTGGCTGCTCGCCGTCGCCATCGTCCGCCGCGGTAGGCTGCCGCCGCGCGCGATCTGGCTCGTGCTCGCGGTCGCGGTCGCGATGCGGCTGCTGACGCTGTTCGCGCCGCCGGTGCTGTCGTCCGACATCTACCGCTATGTCTGGGACGGCCGGGTGCAGCTTGCCGGGATCAACCCGTATCGCGACGTGCCGGCGGCCGACGAACTGGCGCCGCTGCGGGATGCGACGGTGTATCCACAGATCAACCGCGCCGACTATGCGCGCACCATCTATCCGCCCGGCGCGCAGGCCATCTTCGCGCTGGCGGCCATGGCGACGCCTGGCGTGTTCGGCATGAAGCTGATGATCGCAATCTTCGACGCGGTCGCCATCGGCGCGCTGATCGTGCTGCTGCGCATCGCCGGACGCGATCCGGCGGAACTGCTGATCTATGCCTGGCTGCCGCTGCCGGTCTGGGAATTCGCCGGCAACGCGCATATCGACGGGGCTGCCGCGGGGCTCGTGACCCTCGCGCTGCTGGCCGCGGTGCGGCGGCGATGGGTGTGGACCGGCGTGCTGCTGGGCTTCGCGACGCTGACCAAGTTCCTGCCCGTGGTGGTCCTGCCGGCGCTATGGCGGCCGTGGAACCGGTGGATGCCGGCTGCCTTCGCGCTCACGGTGGTGGCGCTCTACCTGTGCTACGCGACGGCCGGCTGGAAGGTGCTGGGCTTCCTGTCCGGCTACGCGTCGGAGGAGGGTTTCCAGAGTGGCAGCGGCATCTTCCTGCTGCAGGTGCTGAGCACCGCGGTGGCGCTGCCGGCCTGGGCACCGAAGCTCTACGTCGCGCTCGTGCTCGTGGTGCTCGGCGGGATCGCGGTGCGCTTCGCCTTCGCGACCCCATTGCCGATGGCGGACGGGCCGCGCGTGCTGTGCCAGGCGCGCCAGGCGGCAATCCTGGCTGCGGTGCTGCTGATCGCACTCTCGCCGCATTATCCCTGGTATTTTGGCTGGCTCGCCCCCCTCGCCTGCCTGGCGCCGCTGCCGGGTGTGCTGTGGCTGCTCGCCGCCGCGCCGCTGCTGGCGCACGGCGCGCTGCAGTATCTGGCAGTGCCCGCCGCGGTCTACGGGCCGGCGATCGCGCTCGCAGCCCTCGGTGCGGTGCGCGCCCTGCCCACCTCCCCCCAGATCGTCCGGAGCACGCCATGACAGCGTTGAAAGATCCGCGCCGCTACTTCGAAGCGGTGAAGACCCGCGCGACGGATGCGGCCGCACCGCCGGTGTGCCTCTACCTGGAGGTGACCAATCGCTGCAACCTGCTGTGCGAAACCTGTCCGCGCACGTTCGAGACGCTCGAGCCGCCGGCCGACATGAGCTGGGATCTGTTCACCTCCATCGTGGATCAGGTGCCCGACGTCGCGCGGGTGGTACTGCACGGGGTCGGCGAGCCGATGCTGGTGACGGCGCTGCCGCGGATGATCCGCTACCTGAAGGACCGTGGCATCTACGTGCTGTTCAACACCAACGGCACCTTGCTGTCGGCGAAGAAGCACCAGGCGATGATCGACACCGGCCTCGACGAGTTGCGCGTCTCGCTCGACGCGGCGGACGCGAAATCATTCCTGGCAGTGCGCGGCAAGAACTTCTTCGACCGCATCGTGCGCAACCTGCGCGAGTTCACTGCGTTGCAGCGCGCGACCGGCGCGACGACACCGCGCGTATCGCTGTGGCTGACGGGCCTGAAGGAGACCGTCGAGCAGCTACCTGCGTTCGTGCGGCTGGCCGCCTCGATGGGCGTGCACGAGGTGCATTTGCAGCGGCTGGTCTACGACGATACCGGCTATGGCCTCGCCCGGCCTGAATCCTCGCTATTCGATACGCTGCGCGCGGCCGAGACGCGTGCGATCGAGGAGGCCGCCGCACTGGCACGCGATCTCGGCGTCGAACTCGATGCGTCGGGTGCGACCGAACCCGGCCTCAGCCTGACGCGGCAGGATGAGGCGCAGCCCTGGTCGGCCTGCCGGCGGCCATGGTCGCTGATGTATTTCACCGCGCACGGGCGTGCGCTGCCGTGCTGCATGGCCCCGTTCTCCGCGCGCGGCTATGACAGCTACACGCTGGGCGACGCCACGCAGCAGACGCTGCGCGACATCTGGAACGGCGCGGCCTACCAGGAATTCCGCGGTGCGCTGCTGGGCGATGCGCCGCCGCGGCCGTGCGCGGGTTGCGGCCTGCGATGGAGCCTGTAGAGCGGACGCGCGTGGCGGCGATCATCCCGACGCTGAACGAGGCAGCGACGATCGCCGCCACGATCGCAGCACTGCCCCGCGACGTGGTGGACGAGATCATCGTGGCCGACAGCGCGAGCCGCGACGGCACACCGGGCGTGGCACGCGCCGCCGGGGCGCGCGTCGTTGCCATCGGCGAACGGGGCTATGGTCGCGCCTGCGCCGCAGGTGCCGCGGCCACCGGAGAAGGCTGCGGCATCCTCCTGTTTCTGGATGGCGACGGCGCCGACCGTGCCGACCTCGCGGATGTGCTGATCGCGCCGATCCGCAACGGCACGCATGATTTCGTCATCGGCTCGCGCGTGCGCGGCGTTCGCGAACCGGGATCGATGAGCTGGCACCAGGTCCTGGCGGGAAGGTTCGCCGGAACGCTGATGTCGCTGCTGTACGGTGTCCGCTACACCGACATGTGCGCCTTCCGCGCGATCCGCCGGGATGCGCTGGATCGCCTCGCCATGCGGGAAGCGACGTATGGCTGGAACATCGAGATGCAGATGAAGGCGGCGCGCGCCGGACTGCGCATTCTGGAACTGCCGGTGCCGTATCGCTGTCGCGCCGGTGGTCAATCCAAAGTGGCCGGCACGATCCGCGGCAGCCTGCACGCCGGCTGGCGGATCACGCTGACGATCGCGCGGATCGCCCTGACGAAAAGCCGTGACGTGACGACATAGCTCGTCTACATTCCGCACAAGGCTTCATTACAAGAAGCCATCAGGGAGGCGACATGGGATCCACTGGCCCCACGTCCGGCATCTGCCCGTCTCAAACATACTGCCGGCGCCAACCGGCATGCGCGTACACCGCTGCATCGCGATGCGCGGCCGTGATGACGCGCGTCCGCCGGTCCGAACGATGTCCGTGCCCAATGCGGTTTCCTCATCAAAGGAGTGCGCCGACGGCCTCGTAACGACGGAGGGCAGGTCGATGCCACGCGACGTGACGTCCGGACCCGGCCGCACCGAACCGACAGCGACGCGGCGGAACCTGCTGGGCCTCGCTGCCTTCGGCCTGACCGCGGGCGCGACGCGACCGGCGCAGGCTGTCGCGCCGTCCGGCCAGATCACCATCGGCGTGCACATCACGCTGGCCCCGACCTGGCTCGATCCGGCAGAGACGGCCGCGATCATCACGCCCTTCATGGTGATGTACGCGCTGCACGACGCGGTGGTGAAACCGATGCCGGAGGGCAATCCCTCACCCTCGCTCGCCGAGTCCTGGTCGGCCGGCGAGGACGGGCTGAGCTACGAATTCGTCCTGCGCAGGAACGCGAAGTTCCACAATGGCGAACCGGTGACGGCGGATGACGTGAAGTTCTCCTTCGAGCGCTACCGCGGCGCGGCGCACAGCCTGATGAAGGAGCGCGTCGCGGCGGTGGAAATCCCCGATCCGCATCGCGTCGTGTTCAAGCTCAAGGAACCATGGCCGGACTTCCTGACCTTCTATGCCAACGCGTCGGGGGCGGGCTGGATCGTGCCGCGCAGATACGTCGAGAAGGTCGGCGAGGAGGCGTACAAGAAAGCGCCGATCGGCGCTGGACCTTACCGGTTCGTCTCGTTCACGCCCGGCGTCGAACTGGTGCTGGAGGCATTCGAGGCCTACTGGCGCAAGACGCCGAGCGTGAAGCGGATCGTGCTGCGGGTGATCCCCGATGAATCGACGCGGCTGGCCGCATTGAAGCGGGGCGAGATCGACATCGCCTATTCGATCCGCGCGGAACTGGCCGAGGAACTGCAGCGCTCGCCGGGGCTGGTGCTGCGGCCGACGGTCGGTTCGGCGCCATACTGGCTGTATTTCCCCGAGCAGTGGGATGCGAAATCTCCGTGGCACGACCACAGGGTCCGCCTTGCCGCGAAATATGCGCTCGACTACGGCACGATCAACCAGGCGCTGACGCTCGGCCATTCGCACGTGACCGGCAGCATCATCCCGGAGAACTTCGAGTTCTACGAGAAGCTGCCGCCACCGGTGTTCGATCCGGCGAGGGCGAAGCAGCTTCTATCGGACGCAGGCTACGCCAGCGGTTTCGACGCAGGCACCTATACCTGCGACGTGGCCTACGCCAACCTGGGCGAGGCCACGATCAACAATCTGGCGGAGGTCGGCATCCGCGCACGGCTGCGGCCGCTGGAGCGGGCAGCCTTCTTCAAAGGCTACGCCGACCGGAAGTTCAAGAACATCATCCAGGGCTCCTCCGGCGCCTTCGGCAATGCGGCCACCCGGCTCGGCGAATTCGTCGTGAAGGGCGGCACCTACGCCTACGGCAGCTATCCGGAGATCGACGCCCTGTTCCCGCAGCAGGCGGTGGAACTCGACCGCACGAAGCGCGCCGCCCAACTGGCGAAGATGCAGCGGCTGCTGGATGAGCGGACGATGTATGTGTCGATCTGGCAACTTGCCTTCATCAGCGGCGTGGGGCCGCGGGTCGGCGAGTCCGGCCTCGGGCTGATCAAGGGCTACGTCTATACCGCGCCGTACGAGGACATCACGCTCAAGAGCACATAGGGAGCCGCGTCGATGAGGCAGTTCGTCACACGGCGGCTCGGCTATTCGTTGCTCTCGCTGCTGGTGCTGTCGCTGACCATCTTCCTGTTCGTCCGCGTCACCGGCGATCCGGCCTCGCTGCTGGTGGAGCCTGGCGCAAGCGAACAGGACATCGCGGCGATCCACCAGAAATTCGGGCTCGATCGGCCGCTCTGGGTCCAGTACGGACTGTTCATGTCGAGCCTGCTGCAGGGCGATTTCGGCCAGTCGTTCTACTACCAGACGCCGGTGTTCGAACTGTACCTCGACCGGCTGCCGAACTCGCTGCTGCTGGCCGTTGTGGCGATGGCATTCTCGCTGCTGGTCGGCATCCCGACCGGCATCCTCGCCGCGGTGCGCGTCGGCCATTTCTGGGACAACGTCGGCAAGCTGTTTGCACTGCTCGGCCTGTCGCTGCCGTCGTTCTTCGTGGGCCTCGTGCTGATCCTGGTGTTCTCGGTCTATCTGGGCTGGCTGCCGTCATCAGGCTCGGGCACGCCGCTGCACCTCATCATGCCGGCCTTCGCCCTCGGCTGGTACTTCGCTGCCGCACACATGCGATTGACGCGATCGTCGATGCTGGAGGTGATGGGCTCCGAATACGTGAAGCTCGCACGGCTGAAGGGCCTGCCGCAGTCGCTGGTCATCGCCAAGCACGCCTTCAAGAATGCCCTCATCCCGGTCCTGACGCTGGCCGGCATCAACCTCGTGCTGATGATCAACGTCGCGGTCGTGGTGGAGACGGTGTTCGCCTGGCCGGGCATCGGCCGCCTGCTCTACGAGGGCATCAGCTTCCGCGACTTTCCGGTGGTGCAGGGCGTGGTGATCATGGGCGGCGCCATGATCGTCGCGGTCAACCTGCTGGTCGATATCGCCTACGCTGTGATCGATCCCCGTATCCGCCTGGAGAAGTGACGGCCATGAGCACGACAGCCCAGAGCATCACCCTCCCCTCACCCTCGCAGCCACGCGCCTCCTCCGCGCGGCTCAGCGACCTGCCGATGATCCCGATCACCATCCTGGCGGTCATCGCCTTCCTGGCTGTATTTGCGGATGTATTGGCACCGCACAATCCCGAGGTCGGCAGCCTGGCGATGCGCTTCCGCCCGCCGTTCTGGCAGGCGGCCGGCAGCCTGGTCCATCCGCTGGGCACCGACCAGTTGGGGCGCGACGTGCTGTCGCGGCTGATCTACGGCGCACGCGTGTCGATGATCGTGGGCTTCACCGCGGTGATCTTCGCCGGCGTGGTCGGCACGGTGCTCGGGATCGTCGCCGGCTACCTGGGCGGCTGGGCGGACCAGGTCATCATGCGCGTCACCGACGCCTGGCTCGCATTGCCGGCACTCACCTTCGCGATCTTCCTTGCTGCCATCGTCGGTCCCAGCATGTGGAACATCGTGATCATCCTGGGTGCGGTGTACTGGACACGCTACGCGCGCATCGTGCGCGGCGAGGTGCTGTCGCTGAAGGAACGCGATTTCGTCCGCCTCGCCATCGTCGCCGGCTGCTCCAAATGGACCATCATGCGCCGCCACATCCTGCCCAATGTCGTGAACTCCGCCATCGTGCTGGCGACGCTGATGCTGGGCGTGGTGATCGTGACGGAGGCGTCACTGTCGTTCCTGGGGGTCGGCGTGCCGCCGCCGAAGCCCGCCTGGGGACTGATGCTGTCCGACGGCAAGCAGGGACTGATGGTCGGCTACTGGTGGCTCACCGTGCTGCCCGGCTGCTGCATCATGCTGATGGTGCTGTCCGCGAACCTTCTGGGGGACTGGCTCCGTGTCAAACTCGATCCTCAGCTTCGTCAGCTCTGAACAGCGTCCCACACCAGCGGCACCACCGGTCCGCCCGCTGCTGGAACTGGACCGGCTGTGCACGCACTACGTCTCGGCGCAGGGCACGCGTGTCGTACGCGCGGTCGACGATGTGTCCCTGCGCGTGCACGCCGGCGAGACGGTGGGCATCGTGGGCGAGTCCGGCTCCGGCAAGAGCACGCTCGCCCTCAGCGTCCTGCGCGTGCTGCCGCCGGCCGCGCGCATCGTCAGCGGCCAGATGTGGTTCGAGGGACAGGATCTGGTGCGCAAGCCCGAGGCGGAGATGCGGCGTGTGCGCGGCAAGCGCATCGCGATGATCCTGCAGGACCCGATGGCCTCGCTGAACCCGCTGTTCACCATCGGCAACCAGCTGGCCGAGCCGATCCGCGTGCACGAAGGCGCGTCGCGGAAGACTGCGTGGCAGCGCGCGCGGGGGCTGCTGAAGGCGGTGCGCATCCCCTCGCCGGAGACGCGCGTGACGCAGTACCCGCACGAGATGTCGGGCGGCATGCGCCAGCGCATCGTAGGCGCCATCGGCATCTCCTGCGAACCCAAGCTGCTGATCGCCGATGAACCGACCACCAGCCTGGATCTGACCATCCAGGCGCAGTACCTGAACCTGCTGCGCGACCTGCAGCGCGAGCACGGGCTTGCGCTGATCTTCATCACCCACAACCTGGGCATCGTCGCCAAGATGTGCGACCAGCTCGTGGTGATGTACGCCGGACGCGTGGTGGAATCCGGGCCGGTGTCACGCATTTTCAGCTCGCCCGTACATCCGTATACACGCGCGCTGCTCAGCTCCATCCCGCGGATGGGCGACAGCCGGCGGCGCCTGACCGCGATCGAGGGTCAGCCGCCGGACCTGTCCTCCCTGCCGCGCGGCTGTGCCTTCGCCGGCCGCTGCCCGGTCGCGCTGGATCGCTGCGACAAGGAGGCACCGCCGGAATTCCTGCTGGACGGCGGCAGGACCGCGCGCTGCTGGCTGGCCAACGTCGCGATGCCAGGGGGGACGGCCTGATGCCGGTGCTCGAAGCCGCTGGCCTGAGCAAGCATTTCCAGGCGCGGCGCGGGCTGTTCGGCGGCAGTCGCGGCGTGGTGCGCGCGGTGGACGATGTCTCGTTCGCGATCGAGACGGGGCGCACGTTGGGCGTGGTGGGAGAATCCGGCTGCGGCAAGACGACCACGGCAAAGCTGGTGCTGGGCCTGGAGGAGCCGACCGGCGGCAGCATCCGTTTCGAGGGACGCGCGCTGGGTGATCTCGATACCGCAGGGCGGCGGCAGTATCGCCGGTCGGTGCAGGCGGTGTTCCAGGACCCGTTCGCCTCGCTCAGCCCGCGCATGCGGATCAGCGACATCATCGCCGAGCCTTTGGTTACCAACGAAACCTTCGGGTCTGCGGAGGTGCGGCGGCGGGTGGTTCGGCTACTCGATATGGTCGGGTTGCCGGAACGGTCCGCCAGCCTGTTCCCGCATGAATTCTCCGGCGGGCAGCGTCAACGCATCGCGATCGCCCGGGCCCTCGCGTTGTCGCCGAAGCTGATCGTGCTGGATGAGCCGGTCTCCGCGCTCGACGTTTCGATCCGCGCGCAGATCCTGAACCTGCTGCGCGACCTGCAGGACCAGCTGGGACTATCCTATCTGTTCATCGCCCATGACCTGGCCGCCGTCGCGCATATGAGCCACACGATCGTGGTGATGTACCTGGGCAAGGTCGTCGAGATGGCCGACGCGCAGACGCTCGCGCAATCGCCTCGGCATCCCTACACGGCGGCCCTGTTCTCCGCAGCCCTGCCCACGCATCCCGATGACCGGCGCGAGGAGATCATCCTGCCGGGCGAAGTGCCGAGCCCGTTGAACCCGCCCGCCGGCTGCCGCTTCCATCCGCGCTGCCCGCACGCAATGCCGGTCTGCGGACAGCAGGAACCGGCACTCGCACAGGTGGAGGACGGGCTCGTCGCGTGCCACCTGTACAGCGAGGCGCGGCACTGACGGGATCGCGCTATCCGCTGAGCGCGACCGGCATCCAGTTCCGCGCGCGGCGATCGAGCCGTGCATCGGTGGCCTCACCATCGTAATCAGGCGTGGCCGGCGGCCGGGTGAACGCGGCGCGATCCTCCAGGCAGTTGACGTTGATCACCGCGCCAACCATCCGCAGTCTCGCAGACCGCAGCGACATAGACGCCGCAGCGGCGACACAGCAGGTAGTCGGCGGTCCGCGAGCCGAACCGGTAGCGTTCCACCAGGTTCCAGTCCGCCGCTGCGATGTCGGCGGTACCGTCACGATCCGATACGGTGCGCGTGCCATGCGAGCGGCAGAACGAACAGGAGCACGATCGCACCGGCATCTCCGCCGGGCTGCGCGACAGCGTCAGCCGCACCATGAGGTTGCCGCAGTGACAGCCGCCGGCGTGAAGCATGGAAGCGCGCCCTCATCGCCATGTCGCCGGCACGCTAGGCGATCGCGATGTCCGGGACTAGCCTGGACATCGCAAACAGATCGGTTGAGGGACGGAATGGCCTGGAAACGCATGGTGCTGGAGATCGGCATGGGCACCGATATTCGCGGCGCGGACTACACCAAGGCCGCCGTCCGCGCGTTGCGCGACGCGCTATGGCACAATTCGCTGAGCATTGCCGATGCCGTCGGGCTGCATGTGGATTCGATGCGCGTCGAGGTCATCATCGGCGTGCCGAAGCCAGACCTGGTGGACAAGGAACAGGTGCTCGCGGTGCTGCCGCACGGCACCGGCACGGTGACCGTCGTCGAAGGCGGGCTGGAAATCCCCAACGATGCAGGCACCAACTCCACCGTCATCGCCAATGCCGCCGCCGTCGTGCGGCTGGACGTCTGAGGGAGACCGAGCGATGGCCAAGCGCATTATCCTGGAGATGGGCAGCGGCAACGACCTGCATGGCGGCGACTACACCAAGGCGGCGCTGCGGGCGGTGCAGGATGCATTGCACCACAGTTCGCTGAGTTTCATTCGCAGCTTCGGGCTCGACTCCCGCAAGATGCAGGTGGAGGTCACGATCGGCGTGCAGCAGCCCGACAAGGTCGATGCGGCAGCGGTGAAGGCGTCGCTGCCGCATGGCGAGGTGACCATAAAGGTCGTGAAGGGCGGCCTGGACGTGCCGGACGACACGTCGAACGACGTGGCGGTGATCGCGTCCGCCGCCGTTGCGGTGCGGCTCGATCTGCCGCAGGCTAAGGGATAGGGAGTGGTAGAGGGAGAAAGTCCAATGCCGACCTTTGAATACACCACGCAGGACGTGGAATACCTGCGCCACGGCGACCGCGGCCTCATGGCTCGGCTGTTCAAGCCGCAGGGCAAGGGGCCGTTCCCGGCCATCATCGAGGTGCATGGCGGCGCCTGGTGCAACGACGACCTGAATGCGTGCCAGATCTACGCTGAAGGTTTCGCCCGCGCGGGGCTTGCGGTGATGGCGATCGATTTCCGCCACGGGGCCGATGCCTATCCGACCTCGCTCGCCGACATCAACTACGCGATCCGCTGGGCCAAGGTGCATGCCGCCGATCTGAACACGCGCGCGGACCTGATCGGCATCGCTGGCCAGTCGAGCGGCGGTCACCTCAGCATGCTCGCAGCGATGCGGCCCAACGATCCCCGCTACGCCGCGATCCAGTTGCCGTCCTCGGCGCCGGCGGTGGACGCGACGGTGCGCGCGGTCGGCATGCTATGGCCGGTGATCAACCCTCTGTCGCGCTATCGCCATGCGCTGCGGGCACGCGATTCGGCCAATCCGCCAGCCTGGGTCGGCAGCATTCCGCAGCGGCACGACACGTACTGGAAGACCGAGGCCAACATGGCCGAGGGCAACCCGATGCTGATCCTGGAGCGGGGCGAAAAGGTGGAACTGCCGCCGGCGATCTGGATCCAGGGCCAGCCCGACATCGTGCACGACTACCGCGATCCGGAGTCGCCGATCGAGGGCAACGAGCCCCAGCGGTTCGTCACCAACTATCGCAAAGCGGGCGGCGAGATCGACCTGCTGTACACCGACAATGCGAAGAAGCAGGGTGCGGGCTCCTATGAGCCGGCATCAGCGTTCTTCCACCGCTACATCAAGCCCTGATCACCTGTCATTGCGAGTGCGGCGAAGCAATCTCCAGCGTTACACACGCACCGGAGCCTGCTTCGCCGCCTGGCACTGGCGCCTCAGCCCGCCGGCATCTCCTGCAGCAGCCGCCCGAGGCCCGGGAGCGGTTCGCGCACACCCATGATGTGCATCATCGCCCATAGCGCCGCCTGATTGGTGGTGATCACCGGCTTGCCGAACTCGCTCTCCCATCCCGGCACGAACGACATGGTGGGGAAGTTGCCGCCTGGCACCACCAGGACCTCGATCTCCGGCCGGTCGATCCGGGCGAAGGCATCACGCGCGTTCTCCGGGCCCAGCTTGCCGATCATGTAGGAATCGGTCGCGGCAAAGCCCTCCAGCGCCAGCACCTCCAGCCCGTAGCCACGTTCGTAGTACGCCTTCGCCCGCTCGATGACCGGCTGCGAATAGGGCGACACCAGCGCGATCCGCCTCGCACCCAGGGCACGCACGGCCTGGCCGATGGCCTGTGCCGAGGTGATCGCCGGCACGCCGGCGCCAGCGCTCATGCGCTGTGTTGCGATCGCGTCGTAGTCATCGGCGAACAGGCTGGCGGAGGTCTGCGCCAGGCTGACCACCTCGACCTTCGCGGTGCCGAGCAGCCTGGCCTGGTATTCGATGTCGGCGTCCTGGCTGGGCGAGAACGGACCGCCGCCGCTGCTCAGCAGCCGCCCGACATGCGCCTGCAAGGTCGGCGGCAACAGCCGGTTGTATTCGATCTCCACCGTCGTGTTCGTCGACGGGATGAGAACGCCGAAATGATGCGTCATCGGCAGGCCCCTTCACCTTCCTGCCCCATCCTGACACACTCTTGTCAAACGTGCAGGTCCAGGAAACGTGCAGGCGCACGCGACATGCGGCCCCACGCAACGTGCAGGAGGCGTCCATGAAGGTTGGCGTATCGCTCAGCATTCTCGCGCAGGCGGGACGATCGGACGTCGCCGTCTACAAGGAGCACCTGGAGCTCGGCGACCTGGCCGAACCGCTGGGCTTCGATTCGATCTTCGCGCTGGAGCATCATTTCACCGGCTATTCCATGTCGCCGGCACCGGTGCAGTTGTTGAGCTACTTCGCCGGACGAACCAGGCGCGTGCAACTCGGCACGTCGGTCATCGTGCTGCCGTGGCACGACCCGATCCGCGTTGCCGAGAGCATCGCGCTGCTCGATGTGCTGTGCGGCGGACGCTGCCTGTTCGGCTTCGGGCGCGGCGCCGCCAGCGTGGAGTATGCCGGCTTCCGCATCCCGATGGACGAGGCGCGCCCGCGCTTCGTGGAGGCCGCGCAGCTTATCCGACTTGCGCTCAGCGAGAAGGAGTTCGAGTGGCAGGGCAAGTTTTTCCAGATTCCCCGCACGTCGATCCGACCGCGGCCGATCTCGCATCCCGAGCGGCGCTTCTTCGTCTCTGCGGTCACGCCGGAATCCGCCGAGATCATGGCGAAGCTCGGCTTCGGCATGATGGTGATCATGCAGAACGAGTGGCCGAAGGCGGCCGCCGATATCGACCGCTTCCGCGAGATCGCCGCCGGCGTCGGGCACGTGCCGCCGCCGCCGCTGATCCTCACCAACGTGTCGTGTGCCGAGACCCGCGAGGCGGCGCATGACCGCGCCATGACGTATCTCGGGCGGAAATGGGATTCGATCGACAGCCACTATCATTTTTCCGACGGGCATCTGGCGTCGGTGAAGGGTTATGAGG
The DNA here is from genome assembly GCA_037201625.1 of Acetobacteraceae bacterium. Classification (GTDB taxonomy): domain Bacteria; phylum Pseudomonadota; class Alphaproteobacteria; order Acetobacterales; family Acetobacteraceae; genus JAMXLO01. The sequence goes on from JBBCGR010000001.1 coordinate 631,840, forward strand.
CGTACGGGAAGATGACCAAGACGTACGCCAAGATGAAGGAGGATGCGGCGCGGCAGAAGGCGACCGAGTTCTATGTGAAGATCCAGATCGTCGGCACGCCGGACGACTGCATCCAGCAGATCGCCGAGTTGCGTGCGCTGACCGGCACCGACCACATCATCGCCGACTTCTCCTATGGCGGGATGCCGCATGAGGAGGGCGAACTCAACATGCGGCTGTTCGCCGACCGTGTGGTGCCGGTGCTGCAGCGTGACACGCTGTTCGCGGCACCGCCGGCAAGGCGCCCCGCCGCGGCGCAGGAGGACATGTTCGCGCCGGCCTGATCAGGCTTTCCTCGACCGGATCACGGAAGAATCGCGCGGCTGCCGATGGCAAGGCTGTCGCACCGAGCCTCGGCGACGGAAGGCACACCGCTGCTGCGGCGCGGTGTGTGGGTAGCGGATTGCGGAGTGAACCGCGTCGCGATTGAAGGCGGCGGCCAGGCGGCCTCGCGCCCTGCCCGGTCTGGCGAACGGGTTGCTGAATGGCCGGCCGCGGCACAGTCTCGTTCTTGTCAGTCGGGGACGCCAGACGATCTTGCCGGAGAGTGTGGAGCGAACGCGGGGCGTGATCGTATTCGGACCGTTCCGGCTGGTCGCCGAGGAACGGCTGTTGGAGCTGGATGGCGCCCCCGTCGCTTTGGGCAGCCGGGCATTCGACATTCTGCTGACACTGCTGGAGCGGTCGCCTGCGACCGTCGGCAAGCGGGAGTTGATGCAAAGGGTATGGCCGGGTCTGACCGTCGAGGAAAGCACCCTGCGCCAGCACGTCGCGTCATTGCGGAAGGCGCTGGGTGCCGGGCAGTCGGGTGTCCGCTACGTCATCAACGTTGCAGGTCGTGGCTACCGTTTCGTGGCGTCGGTGACGCGTGGAGCAGGCCGGCCCGCGCCATCGGAGAGCAAGCCCGCGGACGGAGTGACAGGTCTGCCGACCCCTCTGACCCAGATGGTCGGGCGCGACGAGACGGAGCAGGCTGTCGCGAAGCGGCTGCTTCAGCATCGTTTCGTCACGATCGTCGGATCCGGCGGGATCGGCAAGACGAGGCTGGCGATCTCGGTCGCCCATGCAATGCAGAAATCCTTCGCGGACGCCGTCAGTTTCGTCGATTTCAGCGCGCTGCATGACCCTCATCTCGTTTCGAGCGCGGTCGCCTCGGCGCTCGGGCTCGCGGTCAGTTCCGACGACCCATTGCCGGCCATTCTCGCTTTCCTGCGAGGCAACCGCCGGCTTCTGCTGTTCGACAGTTGCGAACACCTGATCGATGCGGTCGCGGCGATCGCTGAACGGATCATCCGCCGGGCACCCGAGGCGCATATCCTTGCGACGAGCCGGGAGGCGCTCCGGGTCACGGGCGAGCATATGCACCGGCTGTTGCCGCTCGGCTATCCGCCCGACGATCCGACGCTGCCGGCCGAGACGGTGTTTGCCTATCCTGCAGTGCAGCTCTTCGTCGATCGGGCCCTTGCGAGCGGTGCGGTCGCGACGCTCACCGATGCGGACGCCCCGATCCTGGCCGCGGTATGCCGGCGGCTCGACGGCATCGCGCTGGCCATCGAGCTTGCTGCCGGGCAGGTGGAAGCCCGCGGGCTGCGCGGCCTGGCTGCCCTGCTCGACAACAGGTTCAGCCTGCTGTGGCGCGGCCGCCGGACGGCACCGCCGCGGCATCAGACCCTGAGCGCCACGCTCGAATGGAGCTACAATCTCCTGTCCAGGATCGAGCGTGCCGTGCTGCGGCGCCTCGCGATCTTCGCTGGAAGCTTTTCGCTCGATGCTGCCCTCTCGGTCGCCTTCAACGACGAGCTTGACCAGACCCAGTTGATCGAGGCGCTGGCCGGCCTGGCCGCAAAGTCGCTCCTGGTGGTCGGCAACAGCGCTGCCGGTGTCCGCTACCGCCTTTTGGATACGACGCGTGCATACGCCCGGCAGCTTCTGGCCGAGCACGGTGAAGAGGTGGCCGCCGCACGACGTCATTCGGTCTATTATTGCACTCTGTTCGCGCGGGCCGAAGCCGAGGCATTGGTACGGCCAAAGAACGAGTGGCTGGGCGAATATGCTGGCGAGATCGACAACGTCCGGTCGGCTCTCGACTGGGCCTTTTTGCCGGCCGGTGGCGATGTTGCGGTCGGCATCGCATTGACGGCGGCGGCCGCGCCGCTGTGGGGGTACCTCTCGCTGATCCACGAGTGCCGCCGTCGCGTGGAGTTCGCGCTCGCGGCGCTTGTCGCAGCACCTGCCGATACCCGCCTTGAAATGCGGCTCCAGGCCGCGCTCGCCACATCGCTCGGTCAGACCGGAGGTGCCGGCGCGGACATTGACGCAGCCTGGGTCAGGACCCTCGCACTGGCCGAGACGCTCAACGATATCGACTACCAGCTTCGCGCACTCTGGGGTCTTTGGCAGATTCGTGATCGCGGCGCTCTCGCAGTGGCCGAGCGCTTCGCCGCCGTCGCATCATCGCCCGCCGACCGGCTCACCGGTGATCAGATGACCGGTCATTCACAGCACCTGCAGGGTGATCAGATCGGCGCCCGTCGTCACCTCGAGCGGGTCATCGCGAACAGCCAGGCCATTGCCGTCTCCGGACCGCGGATGATCCGATTTCACCTGGACCAGCAACCGTTGGGCGCGCTGGCCCGGGTCCTCTGGCTGCAAGGGTTTCCAGAGCAGGCGAAGACCATGATCCAGCGCCTGGTCGAGCAGGCCAAGGCACGCGATCACGCGCACTCGCTGTGCAACGACCTGGCGTTGGGAGCGTGTCGGATCGCGCTGCGGATCGGCGATCTGGCGTTGGCCGAACACTACATCGACCTCCTGCTGGAAACTTCGCGCCGGCATGGGCTGACCCTGTGGCACGCCATCGGCCTTGCCCATCGCGGCATATTGCTGATCAGGCAAGGGGATCTGCCGTCAGGACTGGCCTGTCTGCGTGACGTTTTCGAGGAGCACAACGTCGTGCCTCCCGGCTATCGCGTGCTCGATTTCGTTGCGGCGCTGGCGGAAGCCACGGGGCGCGCGGGTGACGCGGCGAAAGGGCTGGAAACGGTGAGGGCAGCGTTGATTCGCGCTGAGCGTACGGCTGAGGGCTGGATCATGCCCGAGTTGCTGCGGGTCAAGGGCGAACTGCTCCGATTGCAGGGAGCGGCAGGGGCAGCGGAGTTCGCTGAAGCGTCGTTCCAGGATGCCCTCCACCTGGCGCGACGACAGGGCGCGCTCGCCTGGGAACTGCGCGCTGCGACGAGCCTCGCGCGGCTGCTGCGTGACCGGCACGGCAGCACCGGCGCCACAGCCGTCCTGCTGCCGGTCTACCGCCGATTCATCGAGGGCTTCGAAACGGCTGATCTGCGGGACGCCCGGTCGCTGCTCGGCGATACCAAGTCCTGACGATGCATGCCGTCACGTCCGGCGCGGGCGGGTCATCCACGGCCCTTCCGCTCGCTGCGACGAGAGCCGTGTAGACAATGCCATTGACGACGGTGGTCGCGCCTACCGCCGCGAGGCGACAGCCCTGGCCGCGTCCGGATGCTCGGCCTGGCGTTCGACGCAGGTCCGCACGATCGGCGCGCACACCGCATCATCGGCGCCTGCGACCGCGGTGTCGCCGGCATAGCTCAGCGCCGCCACCTGGCCGTCCACCAGCTTGAACGTGGCATGGCAATAGCCGCCGTTGCCGATGTTCGCGCCGCCGCCGATCACCGGGAAGGTGATGTTGACGCCGCTGTTGGTGGAAACGTTGCGCTCATAGCTGCGCATCTCGGTCTGCCCGTCGATGCGTTCGGATTTGGTGGGCAGGCCGGCGCACATGTCGAGATCGGCGACCGACAGACCGACCAGGCTGGTCTCCGCCGTCGCCGCGAGCCTGGCGTCGTGATACGCACAGCCGCCGGCAGGCAGCAGGACCGCGGGCAACAGCATGGCAGCGAGACGCATGAGGCCTCCATCGGTGCGTGGCTCCAGTGATGCAGGCGACATTGGCATCGCACTGGTGCCTGGCAAGCGCGGCATGCTAACGATTGCTCTATGAAACGGGTTGCCCTCTTCCTGTGCATTCTGCTGTCGCCGGTGGCGGCCATTGCGCAACCACGCAAGGTTGAGGTGCCGCGTTCCGAACAGACGATCGGCTCGTGGCAGCTTTCCTGCGCCGTCGATCCCATGAGCGATGCGCAGGCGTGCCGCATGCGCCACACGCTGTGGCTGGTTGTCCCCACCGATGGACGGCCGGGCATGGCGCTCGAGGTGCAGATGCGCGGCGACCAGTTGGTGCCGGTCGTCACGGTGCGCGACCTGTCGCTGGGCTCGGCGCTCAGCGGATTGCTGGCGCTGACCGCGACGGCGCAGATCCGCTTCGACGGGGCGCCGATGGTGGAGCTTCCCTGTTCGCTCGACGGCGCGTCGGTGCTGTGTGCGCCAGGCAAGGCGGACGCCGCGACGCTCGCCGATCAGCTTGCCAAGGCCAAGAGCGTGCTGGTGCGGTTCCGTGCCGTCGGCAACCTGCCGCTGCCGGTGCCCGACGGTCCGCTGGCGCTGGACCTCGACCGCACGCAGGAGGCGCTGAACCGGTTCCGCCTCGCCGGCCCGGAAGTGGCGCCGGTCGCGACCTCGATCACCCAGGACATCAAGGACTCGGCGGAGCGCCTGCTGCGCAAACTGGGCGTCCCCGGCATGGACCCGCCGCCACCGCCGAAATAGCCGCCCTTCCTCGTCCCCGCCTCGCCGCCGCCCGCCTCGCCGCCGCCCGCCTCGCCGCCGCCCGCCTTGCCGCCAACCGCCGGAGCGCAACCGGCGCGGGCGCTATTCCGCCGCCCGCGCGTCGTGCCGCTCCAGCGCCGACCGGTCCAGCTTGTGCACCACCCCGCCCTTGAGGATCGCGACCAGCCGGTCGCGGCGCTGCAGCAGGCTCACATCCGCCACCGGGTCGCCGTCCACCAGCAGCAGATCGGCGAGGAAGCCCTCGCGCACCTGCCCGGCCTCCTCGCCCAGGCCCATCAGTTCGGCGCCGTAACGCGTCGCGCACACCAGCGCCTCGCTCGGGCTGTAGCCCAGGTGGCGCACGAAATGCTCGATGTCGCGCGCGTTCTCCCCCTGCGGCGTGCGGGCAAAGCCGTAATCGCCGCCGATCACCACGCGGATGCCGCGCTTCTTCATCTCCGGATAGGCCCGCGCCGCCGCCGCCAGCCCCAGATCGTAGCCGCGACGGACGCCACCATGGATCGTGCCCGCCGGTGCATCATGGACCGCGGCATGCAACAGCCCGATCGCCGGTCCCACGAACACGCGGTCCTTCACCGATTCCAGCAGGTCGAGCGCCTCCTCATCGGCATGCTCGCAATGGTAGATCACGTCGACGCCGCAGCGCACCGCGCGCTTCACGCTCTCGGCCGCACGGCAATGTGCGTTCACCAGCCGGTGAAAGTCGCGCGCCACGGTGACGCCGGCACGGATCTCCTCCTCGCTCATCACCGTGCGCGGCAGCGCGCCGGTGCGCGTATGATCGTCGCCGGAGATGTTCAGCTTGATGCTGTCGCAGCCCTCGCGCACGCAGAGCCGCGCGAGCTTCGTCACCTCGACCGGGCCATCGGCGAAGATCGCGAAGCTGTCGCGGAACTGGTGCGCCTGGCGGTCATCGCCCAGGCCGCCGGTCACGGTGATCTCCGGGCCGCAGGCGCGCAGCCGCGGCCCGGGAAGGTCCCCCCGCCTCGATCGCGTTGCGGATCACCACGTCGATGCGCAGCTTGGCGGAGGCAGCGCTGTACGCGCTGGTGAAGCCGTGATCCAGCAGCAACCGCGCGTTGCGGGCGGCGATCAGCGTGTGCTCCTCGGGCGGCGTATCGCCCAGGTCGGTCGCGCGCGCACCGTTGATGAAGGTGATATGGGCATGGCCCTCGACCAGGCCCGGCATCAGCGTCATGCCGCCGGCCTCGATCACCTGGGCGCCGGGCGCCTCGAGCTGGCCCCGTTCGTGGGCCACGGCACGGATCCGCTCGCCCTCCACCAGCACATCGGCCGGATAGGCCGGCGCGCCGGAGCCATCCCACACTCGGCAATTCCGCAACAGGATACGGGTCATGACGTCGTCTCCCTGGTCATTTCCGACCAGCGTAGCGCGCTATGGCCTCACGGACGATTCCCGCGTTAGAACCGGACATCGGGAGGACCCGGCGGTGGCACAGAAACGAGGGTGATGTCGAAACGAATTCCTGCGGCGGCCTTGCTGCTGGCCCTTGGGGCCTGCACCGTGGGGCCGAATTTCGAGTCGCCCGAGTGGCTGTCCCCTGGCTCCTGGTTCGCGAAGAAGGCCGAGCCGCTGCCGCCGCAGCCCAGCATGCCGGTGGCGGAGCCGATCGATCCGAACTGGTGGAACCTGTTCAACGACCCGATCCTGACGGGGCTGGAACGCCGCGTCGCCGAAGAGAATCTGGACGTCCAGATCGCCGCCGTGCGCATCGCCGAATCGCGCGCGCAGCTTGGCGTGGTGGGTGCGGCGCAGTTCCCGGTGCTGAACGCCAACGGCTCCTACACGCGGCAGAAGGCGAGCGATGTCGGCGTGTTCGCCAATGCGCCGAGCCCGCTCGGGGCGAACGGTGCCCAGGGCAGCCGGACCGGCGGCCTGCGCAGCGGCGTGCTCAGCTCCTTCGACGTCTACCAGGTCGGCCTCGATGCGTCGTGGGAGGTGGACCTGTGGGGCAAGGTGCGCCGCTCGGTGGAATCGGCCTCCGCCACGGTGGTCGCAACGGCCGAGGAGCGACGGTCGACGCTGCTGATCAGCCTGGCGGAGGTGGCGCGCAACTACATCCAGTTGCGCGGCGTGCAATCGATGCTGGGCATCGCGCGCGACAACCTGAGGATCGCGCAGCAGAGCCTGCAACTCACGCAGCAGCGCGCCGCCGGCGGCGTCACGACGGACCTCGACGTGGCCAACGCGGCCGCCCAGCTTCGCACCACGGCAGCGCAGATCCCGCCGCTGGAGCAGCAGGAATCCGAACTCATCAACGCGATCAGCCTGCTGCTCGGCCAGCCGCCGAACGCGCTGCAGGCGGAGTTGATCACCGCCAAGCCGGTTGCCGCCGGTGCCGCCGCGCGTGCCGGTCGGCCTGCCGTCGGAACTGGCGCGCCGGCGCCCCGACATCCGCCAGGCCGAGGCGCAACTGCACGCGGCGACCGCCGATATCGGCGTGGCGGTGGCGAACTTCTATCCCTCGGTGACGCTGACCGGCAGCATCGGCCTGCAATCGATCCAGCCCTGGTCGATGTTCAACCTCAACGCGCGGAACTATGCCGCCGGGCCCGGCATCACGATCCCGCTGTTCCAGGGCGGCCAGCTCAAGGCGACGCTGGAGTTGCGCAAGGCGCAGCAGCGCGAGGCGGCGATCTTCTACCAGAAGACCGTGCTGTCCGCCTGGCATGAGGTGGACAACGCCCTCACCGCCTACCAGGCCGAGCAGGCGCGGCGCGACCAGTTGACCCAGGCGGTGGCGCAGAACCAGCGCGCGCTGGTGCTGGCGCAGAGCCGCTACCAGGAGGGCGTCGCCGACTTCCTCCAGGTGCTGACGGCGCAGCAGAACCTGCTGTCCACCCAGCAGCAGCTTGCCCGCTCCACCACCAACGTCTCGGCCAACCTGGTGGCGCTCTACAAGGCCCTGGGGGGCGGCTGGGAGACCCAGATGCCGGCGGCGAACGACGATCTGAGCCCGATCGGCGCGCCGCATTTCTAGGGCGCCGTTAACACGATCGTAGTCCGCTCGCCGCATGGTCGCATGCCATGGCACTATGGCGCGACCGACCGGCCTGGGCTTGGCGAGCAGCGGGACTGCTGCTGACGATCCTGCTCGGCCATAGCGGCGTCCGCGCCGAACTCCTGGCGGATTATTTCCCGACCGGCGTGCCCGGCTATGGCACGGCACCCGGCGTCACCGTCGCCTCACGCGCCCGGCCGGACCTCGATCCGCCCGGCGTGCGCATCGGCAGCTTCGTGCTGCAGCCGCAGTTGGAACAGACTTCCGGCTATGACGACAACGCCTTCGGTGGCGGCAGCGGAGACCGGCGCGGAAGCTGGGTGCTGGGCACGCGCCCCTCGCTGCTGGTCGCCTCGGATTGGTCGCGCCATCGGCTCGGCGCCTATGTCGCGGCCGACGACCTCCGGTATTTCGATGCGCCGCAGCAAGGACGCACCGACTGGACCGCCCTGCTGGGCGGCGAGGTGGCGGTCGGGCGCGACAAGCTCACGCTGTCGGTCGCGCATTTCGGCCTGCACCAGCCGCGCACCGAACTCGATGCGCTGCCGTCGGACTCGCCGGTGGCGTTCCGGGTGGAGGATGCGCGCGTCAGCTACACGATGGCGCTGAACCGGTTCTCGGTGACGCCGAGCCTGGCCTTCTCGGCCTATCGCTACGACGCCACGACCATCCTGGGCGTGCCCACGTCGCAGGCCTATCGCGACCGCAACGTGGTGCAGGGGGCGGTGACCACGCGCTACGAGCTTTCGCCGCAGCGCAACCTGCTGCTGGTGACGCGCATCCTGGGCTCCGGCTACGTCGCGCCGCAGCCCGGCCAGCCGACCCGCGATTCGACCGGCTTTCAGGTGCTGGCCGGGCTGGAGGACGATACCGATGCGGTTTGGCGCTACCGGCTGCTGATCGGCTGGGAGCAGCGGGCGTTCCGTGCCTCGCAGTTCGGCACCCACCAGGCGCCGGTCGCGGAGGCGGCGGTGATCTGGAGCCCGAGCGGCCTGACGACGGTCACCGCCACGCTGGCACGCGGCATCGAGGATGCGGCGCAGGAGGGCATCGCCGGCTACACCTACACGAGCGCGCGGCTGGCGGTGGACCATGAGTACCTGCGCAACGTGCTGCTGCACGCGGCCGTGCGGGTGCAGCATGCCGACTTCCTGCAGGGCGGCACCCAGGCGAACAGCCTGACGCTCGGCGTTGGCGCGACGTGGCTGATCAACCGGCATTTACGCCTGACGGGGACCTACGACTTCACCGACCAGCGGGGCAGCAGCAACCCGGCGCTGCAGACCACGGGCAACTACACGCGCAGTATCACGCTGCTCGCGCTGCGGGTGGCGATGTAACGCGATCCATGCCGTCATGGCAGGGCTGGTGGCGGCACGGAGGCCGGCCATGACGCTGAGGGTCGGCGATGCGGCTATGCCGGGCTGGCGGCGCGGTCGGGCTTCAGGTCGATCAGCGGCGTGCAGTCGAGGCAGTCGAGGCCGCGCACCTGCAGCACGCAGCCCTCCACCGCCACGAGGTCGACCACCGAGGAGGCGATCGGGTTCGGCCGGACCGGCGAACGCAGCGCGAAGCTGCCGGTGGTCTGGCCGGTGCGCAGCGGCGTCTGCAGCACGAGGTCGCGCCGCGCCTGGTGCATCCAGTACAGCACCTGGATCCGGCTGTGCCGCGCGATATCGGTCAGCGCCGCGCGCCAGCGCTCATCCACCACGATCGAGCAGACCGGACCGTCCGGGCTGCCGCGCTTGGGACACGCGCCGCGCTCGCGCCACGGCGTGCGGATCGTGCCGATGAAATACACCCCGGCATCGGTGGCGGCCGGCAGGTCGACCGCCACCTCGCCGGGGCGCTGGGTATCGCTCGGGTGAACCTTCATCGCGACAGAGTGCCGAGAAGCATCGCCGCGAGTCCAGGTTCACCCGAAGTCCAGGCCCGATCACAAGGCGGCGGTGACCGCCTTGATCTCGGTGTAGTTGTGGAACACCTCCTCGCCCATCTCGCGGCCCCAGCCGGACTGCTTGTAGCCGCCGAACGGCAGCGAGGCGTCGAACACGTTGTGGCAGTTGATCCACACGGTGCCGGAACGGATGCGGCTGGCCAGCTTGTGCGCGGTGCCGCCGTTGCGCGTCCATACGCTGGCCGCCAGGCCGAACACCGTGTCGTTGGCCTGCCTGGCGATCGCGTCGAGATCGTCATCGCCGAACGGCGTGGTGCACACCACGGGTCCGAAGATCTCTTCCCGCACCACCTTCATGTCCGGCGTGGTGTTCTCAAGCACGGTCGGCGCGACGAAGTAGCCGAGATTGCCGACCCGGCTGCCGCCGGCGGCGATCCGCGCACCCGACTGCCGGCCGTCCTCGATATAGCCGGTGACGCGCGCGAACTGCTCGTCGGACACCAGCGGCCCCATCTCGGTCGCCGGGTCGAGCCCCGGCCCCACCTTGATCCTGCCGGCGATCTCGGCGACGCCGGCCACCACCTTGTCGTACACCGACTTGTGCGCGTAGAGCCGCGACCCTGCGCAGCAGCACTGGCCGTGGTTGAAGAAGATCGCGTTCGCCGCACCGGCGATCGCGAGATCGAGGTCGGCGTCCGGCAGGATGATCGCCGGCGACTTGCCGCCCAGTTCCAGCGACACCTTCTTCAGGTTGCCGGCGGCGGCCTGCACGATCAGCTTGCCGACCTCGGTCGAGCCGGTGAAGGCGATCTTGTCGACGTCGGGATGCGCCGCGAGCGCCGCGCCGGCGGTCTCGCCGAAGCCGGTCAGCACGTTCACCACGCCGGCCGGCACGCCCGCCTCGTGGATCAGTTCCGCCAGGCGCAGCGCCGTGAGCGGTGTCTGTTCGGCGGCCTTCAGCACGATGGTGCAGCCGGCGGCGAGGGCCGGCGCGATCTTCCACGCCGCCATCAGCAGCGGGAAGTTCCACGGAATGATCTGCCCGACCACGCCGACCGGTTCGCGGACGGTGTAGGACAGGTATTCGCCAGGCAGCGACAGCGGAATCGTGGAGCCGGTGAGCTTGGTCGCCCAGCCGCCCATGTAGCGGAACATGTCGACCGCGAGCGGCAGGTCGGCCACCCGCGCCACCGCATAGGGCTTGCCGTTGTCGATCGATTCCAGTTCGGCCAGTTGCTCGAGATCGCGCTCGATCAGATCGGCGATGCGCCACAGGATGCGGCCGCGCTCGGACCGGCTGATCTTCGCCCAGCGTCCTTCATCGAACGCGCGCCGCGCCGCGGCCACCGCGAGATCGACATCGGCCTTGTCGCCTTCCGGCACGTTGGCGATCACGCCGCCGGTCGCCGGGTTGTACACCGCGAAGGTCTTGCCCGATGCCGCCGGTACGAATTTGCCGTCGATCAGCATCTGCGGCGTACGGCCGAGAAATCCTGTCGAGTGCCGCAGCCTCGGATCGAGTGCGATGGTGTCCACGCCGTCCCTCCTGTCCTGTTGGCCCGCCCCTTGGCAAGCGTTTCTCGCCGGGGCAGTATCGCTGTATCCAAACACATATGGCGTAGCGAGGCGAGTCCGCCTCCGATACGGAGAACGACAGACGATGTACCCCAACGTGTCACTGTTCATCGACGGTGCGTGGTCCCCTGCCGCCGCGGGCCGCACCCTTCCTGTCGTCAGTCCCGCGACCGGCGAACCGATCGGCACCGTCGCGCATGCGGAGCGCGCCGACCTCGACCGCGCGCTGGAGGCGGCCGACAAGGGTTTCAGGCTGTGGCGCAAGGTTTCCGCCTTCGACCGCTCCAAGGTGATGCGCAAGGCGGGCCGACATCCTGCGCTCGCGCACCGATGCGATCGCACCGCTGCTGACGATGGAGCAGGGCAAGCCGCTGGCGGAAGCCAAGGGCGAGTTGCTCGCCGCCGCCGATGTGATCGACTGGTTTGCCGAGGAGGCGCGCCGGTCGTATGGCCGCGTTATTCCTGCTCGGGCAGAGGGCATCTACCAGCTCGTGGTGAAGGAGCCGGTCGGTCCGGTGGCGGCGTTCACGCCGTGGAATTTCCCGATCAACCAGGTCGTGCGCAAGCTGTCCTGTGCGCTCGCCGCCGGCTGCTCGATCATCGTCAAGGCGCCGGAGGAGACGCCCGCCTCACCGGCCGAACTGATCCGCGCCTTCGCCGATGCCGGCGTGCCGGCGGGCGTGATGAACCTGGTGTACGGCGTGCCGTCGGAGATCTCCGAGTACCTCATTCCGCATCCGATCATCCGCAAGATGTCGTTCACCGGATCGACCGCGATCGGCAAGCAGCTTGCCGCGATCGCGGGTCTGCACATGAAGCGCGTCACCATGGAACTCGGCGGCCACGCGCCGGCGATCGTGTTCGACGATGCCGATGTGGACACCGCGAGCCGGCTGCTGGCCGGGGCGAAGTACCGCAATGCCGGCCAGGTCTGCGTGTCGCCCACGCGCGTGCTGGTGCAGGAGCGGGTGTATGACCAGTTCGTCGCTGGCTTCGTCCAGCACAGCAAGGCGCTGAAGGTGGGCGACGGGCTGGAGGCCGGCACCACGATGGGGCCGATGGCCAACCCGCGCCGCATCACCGCGATGGAGACGTTCATCGGCGACGCGACCCAGCACGGCGCGACGGTGCAGACCGGCGGCCACCGCATCGGCAACAAGGGCAACTTCTTCGAGCCCACGGTGCTGACCGACGTGCCCAAGGACGCGCGCGTCATGAACGAGGAGCCGTTCGGCCCGCTCGCCATCATCTCGCCGTTCAGCACGTTCGACGAGGTGGTGACCGAGGCGAACCGCCTGCCGTACGGGCTGGCCTCGTATGCCTATACGCGCTCGGCCAAGACGGCGAATGCGATCGCGGCGGCGGTCGAGAGCGGCATGATCTCGATCAACCACCATGGCCTGGCGCTGCCGGAGGTGCCGTTCGGCGGCGTGAAGGATTCCGGCTACGGCTCCGAGGGCGGGCTGGAGGCGATCGAGAACTACCTCAACACCAAGTTCGTCACCCAGGCCGGATTGTAAGCCGGCGGCACGAGCGGCGGAGGCGGCGGATCGTGAGCGCAACAGGAGCAGCCGTTGTGGTCCGGACCACCGCCCCGCCGCTCGCCCGGCCGCTGGTGATGCGGGGTGAGGCGCTGCCCGCCGGCCGGTCCGCCGCGCCGCGCCAAGATCTGGGAATTCAACACCAACCTGCACTGCTCGATCATCGGCACCTGCCTGTCGACGGCCGAGCTTCGCCAGCTTCTGCGGAAGCTGGGCCTCGCCTTGCCGGACAGCACCGACCATGACCTGCATGGCGCCGCGGTGAGCCTCGCCGGGCGTCACGACAAGGCGGCCAAGCTGCTGAACAAGGCACTCGACGAACGCCACCGGCTGGCGATCGGCCAGTTCGCCAAGGCCGCCACCGAGGCGGAGGTGCGCGCGCTGTGGCGCGATGCCTTGCGGCGCGGCGAGATTCCCGGCGCCTACTGGGCCGCCCTCACCCACCCCGCCACGTCGCACGCCATCATCCGCGATGCGTTCGGCGAGGTGCATATGCTGTCCCACCTGGTGGGCGCCGCCAATCGCGCCGACATCCGGCGGCTCTGCCAGTTGGAGGAGGAGAACGCGGCGCTGCAGGCCCGGCTCGACCGCCAGCAGGCCGCCTTCCGTGAGGCCGTCGTCACGCGCGACGCCTGCATCCAGGAGCTGCGCCAGGCCCTGGCGCGAAGGCTCGCCGCCGAGCCACCGGTCTCGGGCGGCAATAGCGGGGGCGATCATGCAGGGGGTGCCGCTGCTGGGGGCGCAACTGGTGGGGGCGCCGCTGCCGGCGCCAACCCGGGCGGCGACACGGCGATGCTGCGGCAATTGACCGCGGAGCTGGAGCGGCGCCTCGGCGTCGAGACCCGCCGCGGCGCCGTGCTGGGCGAGCGGCTGACGAGCGCGCGGGCGGCCGTGACGCAGGAGCGTTCCGCCCGCGCCGATGCCGAGAGGGAAGCCGGCGCGCTGCGGCGGGAGCTGGATGTGGTCGAGGCGTCGCTGCTGGCGATCTCGGCGGACCGCACCGCGATGATCCTGCCGGAGCCCAGCCTGGACGGCGTGACCCTGCTGTATGTCGGCGGGCGGCCGCACCAGCTTGCGCATCTGCGCGCGATCGCCGAGCGGCTGGGCGCGGTGTTCCTGCACCACGATGGCGGCGTCGAGCACCACCTGAACCTGCTCGCCGGGCTGACCAGCCAGGCGACGCTGGTGGTGTTCCCGGTGGACTGCATCAGCCACCACGCGGCGCTCGCCGCCAAGATGCTGTGCCGCCAGGCGGGCAAGCGCTTCATCCCGCTGCGTTCCGCCAGCGCGACGTCGCTGCTGGCGGCACTGCGCCGGCCGGAGGTGGCGGGGCTGGCCGACGCCGCGGATTAGCCGCGGGCCGCCCACGCATCGCAGCCCTCTCGGCCGGACACCGGCTATTCCCGCTATATTTTCCCGGCTATACCGTTACGGTCTTTCCGGCAACCTCATGAGGTCCCAACGATGCGTCTTCTGCTGGCACTCTGCCTGCTGCTCGCGCCGCTCACCGCGCGCGCGCAGGAACTGACGGTGTTCGCCGCCGCCAGCCTGACCGACGCGATGAAGGACGTCTCGGCACAATGGACCCAGGCGGGCCATCCCGCGCTGCGGCTGTCGTTCGGCTCCAGTTCCACCCTCGCGCGCCAGATCGAGCAGGGCGCCCCGGCCAACCTGTTCGCATCGGCCGACCAGAAATGGATGGACTTCCTGGCGGAGAAGAAACTGATCGCCACCGATACGCGCAAGGACCTGCTGGGCAACGACCTGGTGCTGGTGGTCGCCGCCGACAAGCCCAAGCACGTCACGATCGGACCCGGCTTCGACATGGCGGCACTGCTCGGCGCCAACGGCCGGCTTGCCACCGGCGATCCGCGCCACGTGCCGGTCGGCATCTACGCCGAGCAGGCGCTGCGCAAGCTGAACCTGTGGGACACGATCGAGCCGCGCCTGGCCCGCGCCGAGGACGTGCGCTCGGCCCTGCTGCTGGTGGAGCGTGGCGAGGCGCCGGCCGGCATCGTCTATGCGACCGATGCGGCGGTGTCGAAGGGCGTCATGGTCGCCGGCGTGTTTCCCGCCAACAGCCACGATCCGGTGACCTATCCCTTCGCCGTGACCAAGTCGGGCGACACGTCGGAGGCGCGCGCGCTGATGACCTATCTGTCGGGGCCGGCCGCCCGCGCCATCTTCGTCAAGCGCGGCTTCAAGGTCGAATAGGCTGATCCTTTCGGCCGAGGAGTGGCAGGCGGTCCGGCTGACCCTGGACGTGGCGGCACGGGCGGTCGGCTTCGGATTGCCGCTCGCCGTGGTCACCGCATGGGTGCTGGCGCGCTACCGCTTTCCCGGCCGGCCGATCCTTAACGCGCTGGTCCACCTGCCGCTGGTCCTGCCGCCCGTCGTCACCGGGTGGCTGCTGCTGATCATCTTCGGCATCCGCGGCCCGGTGGGCGCCCTGCTGAACGACTGGTTCGGCGTGCGGCTGGTGTTCACCACCGCCGGCGCCAGCCTCGCCTGTGCGGTGATGACCTTCCCGGTGATGGTGCGCGCCATCCGCCTGTCGCTCGAGAGCGCCGATCCGGGGCTGGAGCAGGCAGCGCGTTCGCTCGGGGCGGGGCGGCTCGACCGGCTGTTCAACGTCACCCTGCCGCTCGCCTCGCCCGGCATCCTGGTGGGCGCCATCGTCGCCTATGCCACCTGCCTGGGCGAGTTCGGCGCCGTCATCACCTTCGCCGCCAACATCCCCGGCGAGACGCAGACGCTGCCGCTGGCGATCTATGCCGCGCTGCAGGTGCCGGGCGGTGAATCGAAGGCCGCCCAGTTGTCGCTGGTGGCGCTGGCGCTGGCGCTGGTCGGCCTGCTCCTGTCGGAATGGATCGGCCGGCGGCTGAACACGCTGCTCGGCCGATGAGCCTGGAGGTACTGCTCCGGCATCGCTTCCCCGCCGTGCAGATCGACCTGCAGTTCACCGTGCCGACGCCGGGCGTCACGGTGCTGTTCGGGCCGTCGGGCGCTGGCAAGTCGACGATCATCTCCGCCGCCGCGGGCCTGCTGCGGCCGGATGAATGCCGCATCGTGGTCGACGGGACGGTGCTCGCCGATACCGCATCCGGCGTGTGGCTGCCGCCCGAGCGGCGGCGCATGGGGCTGGTGTTCCAGGACGCGCGGCTGTTCCCGCATATGTCGGTCGCCACCAACCTGCGCTTCGGCCTGCGGCGGGCGCCGGGCGGGCCGGTCACCTTCGATGAGGTGGTCGACCTGCTGGGCATCGGCGCCCTGCTGCCGCGGCGTCCGCACACGCTGTCGGGCGGCGAGCGCCAGCGCGTCGCGATCGGCCGCGCGCTGCTGGCGCAGCCGCACATGCTGCTGATGGACGAACCGCTCGCGAGCCTCGATGCCGGGCGCAAATCCGAGATCATGCCGTTCCTGACACGGCTGAAGACGGCGCTGCGGCTGCCGGTGCTGTACGTCACGCACGCGCTGGACGAGGTGGCGCAGCTTGCCGATTCGCTGGTGCTGGTGGAGGGCGGGCGGATGATCGGCAGCGGGCCTGTGTCCGAGATCGCCGCGCGCGCCGACCTGCCGCTCGCGCGGCGCGACGATGCCGGCGCGCTGCTGCTGTGCCGGGTGGTGGAGCATGACGCCGCACGCGAACTGTCGCGGCTGGAGGGTGGCGGCGCCAGCTTCTGGATCCCGCTGCTGGAGGCACCGACCGGTGCGGAGCGGCGCATCCGCATCCCGGCCCGCGAGGTGATCCTGGCGAGCCGGCCGCCGGAGGCCATCAGCCTGCACAACATCGTGCCCGGCATGGTGCGCCGCATCGATCCGGACGCGCCTCGCCGCTCTGTCCTAGTGGAAATAGCGCTGCCGTCCGGCGCGCTGATCGCGCGGGTGACCTCGGACGCCATCGTGCGGCTTGCCCTCGCACCCGGCCGACCTGTTCTTGCACTGATCAAGTCGACATCGATCGAGGTCCTGGGGAGCTGACCCCGACGACCCTATCGTTGCTTTCCCGCCACACGTTCCGCCGGTGGCAGGCTTTCCCTCGACGGCCACGTATCGTTATATTCATGCAGACACAGCGCATCGTGGAAACGGCATGGCAACGACATTCGACGTGACGGGAGCGGTGGGCACGCCGCTCACCGGGCTGGACGCCGGCAAGCTGGCGAGCGAATTCACCCCGATCACCGTGACCATCGACAACGCCGGCACCACGGTCAGCTACACCGGCGTTCCGCTGTACAGCCTGCTCACCGCGGCCAACTTCCAGTTCCCCACGGCGGGCGTGAAGAATGGCTACCTGCGCGACTACGTCGTGGTGAAAGGCAGCGACGGCGAAACGGTGGTGGTCTCCGAGGGCGAGATCGATCCGAATTTCGGCGGCGTCACCGCCTCGATGACCGACATCGTCGCGTACCAGCAAGGGCGACACCACGATCGCGCCGACGCTGATCATTCCGGGCGACGTCAACGGCAGCATCGGCGGCCGCGACATCATCGACATCAGCAGCATCGTCATCGGCATCGCCGATGTGCCGACGCCGCCGCCGGTGACCAATCCGCCGCCCGAGGTGACGGTGAACGGCGCGGTGGTCACGCCCGGCACGAGCTACACCGTCGCCGATGTGCAGGCGCTGCCGGTCTCCTCGCAGAAGGACACGTTCCTGCAGGGCACCTCGCCGCGGACCTTCACCTTCACCGGCACGCCGCTGTTCACGCTGCTGAGCAGCAACGGGCTGATGGACGCCACGCCGCTCGACAACTACGTCGTGGCGACCGGCAGCGACGGCTACGGCATCGTCTATTCGATGGGCGAGATCGATGCCGCGTATCGCGCCGGCAACATCGCGCTGGTCGCCTATGACGATGGCACCGGCACGTTCCCCTCGATCGGCGGCGGGGGCGGACTGTTCCGCACCACCGCGCCGTTCGATTCCAAGGGCGGCCGCTACGTCTCCAACCTGGAGACGCTGACCGTGGTCGACGCGCTCGCCTGCTTCGCGCGCGGGACGCGGATCGCGACACCCGGCGGCGCGGTGGCGGTCGAGAGGCTGCGCGAGGGCGACACCCTGCTGACGCAGGACGGCGTGGCACGGCCGGTGCGCTGGGTGGGCCAGCGGCGCATCGACTGCCGGCGCCACCGGCAGCCGCAGCAGGTCTGGCCGGTGCGGATCGCGGCCGGTGCCTTCGGCGACGGCCTGCCGCTGCGCGACCTGTTCCTGTCGCCCGACCATGCCGTGCTGACGGACGGCGTGCTGATCCCGGTGCGCCACCTGGTGAACGGCACCAGCATCGCGCAGGTGCGGCGCGGCTCGGTGCATTATTACCATGTCGAACTCGACCGGCACGACATCGTGCTGGCCGAGGGGCTGCCGGCCGAGAGCTATCTGGAGACCGGGGCACGCGCCTCGTTCAGCAATGGCGGCGGTGCGGTGACTTTGCATCCGGACTTCAGCACCCGCGTATGGGAGGCCGAAGGCTGCGCGCCGATCGTCGTCACCGGCCCCGCGCTGGACGCCGCACGCCGGCGCATCGCGGCGAATGCCGGGGCGCTGACCGCCGCCGGTCGGGATACCAGGCGCGACGCCAAGCCCGGCACCCGCACCCGGTAGCCCGCCGGCTCAGCCCGCCAGTTCGCGCGATCGCGCCGTCGCCGCGGCGATCGCGCGGCTCAGCGCATCGGGCCACGCATCGGCCGACATCAGGATGCGCAGCGCCTGCTCGGTGGTGCCGCCGGGGCTGGTCACCGCGATCCGCAGCGCCGCGGCATCCTCGCGGCTGGCGCCCAGCAGCGCCCCCGAACCCGCCACCGTCTGGCGCGCCAGCAGCCTTGCGAGGTCGGCCGGGATACCCTGCTCGATCGCCGCGCGCTCCATCAGTTCGGCCAGCAGGAACACATAGGCCGGACCGCTGCCCGACACCGCCGTGACCGGATCGAGCAGCGCCTCATCCTCGACCCAGGCGACCACGCCGATCGCCTCTAGCAGGCGTTCGCACAGCGCGCTCTGGGCCGCGCCCACGCCGGCGCCAGGACACACGACCGTGACGCCCTGGCGCACCGCGGCCGGCGTGTTGGGCATCGCCCGCACGATCGCCGCGCCCTCGCCCAGCAGCGCCTGCATGCCGCCGATCGTCCGCCCGGCCATGATCGACAGGAACACGGCGCTGCCGCGGAAGCGCTGATAGTGCGGCAGCGTGTCCGCCGCATTCTGCGGCTTGACCGCCAGCACCACGGCCGCCGGCGCGAACCCCTGGGGCACCGCGCCGATGTCGGCCACCACCGTCAGGTCGGCGGCGGCCCACGACGCGGCCTGGGGTGCCGGATCGACCGCGACCGAGGGCGCCAGTCCCTTCTCGCGCCAGCCTGCCAGCATCGCGCTGCCCATGCGGCCGCAGCCGACCAGCAGGATGGGAGGGATGGTCATGCCTCGCCGACGCACTCCAGCATCGCCGCGGCCAGGGCCTCCTGCGGCGTCTTGCCGCCCCACAGGACGAACTGGAAGGCCGGGAAGAAGCGCTCGCACTCGGTGATGGCGATGTCGACCATGTCCTCGAGGCTCTCGGCCGAGGCGCCGGGCGCGCCGCGCAACAGGACGGCGTGGCGGAACACCGGCATGCCGTCCTCCGGCTCCATGCCGAAATGGCCGATCCAGAGACGCTCGTTGGCGAGCGCCAGCAGCTCATACAGGGCGCTGCGCTGCTTCTCCGGCACCTTCAGGTCGAAGGCGCAGGTGAAGTGCATGGCGCTGATCTCGTGAGACCAGCAGAAATACAACCCATAGTCGCACCAGCGGCCGGGCGCTTCGGCCGCCATTTCCGAATCACTGCGCCGGTCGAACGCCCAGTCATTGGCGCTGACGATCTGCTCCATGACGTCGAGGGGGTTGGCTGCTGTGTCGTGGCTGAGAGCCGTCATCGACATGCTTGGTCTCCCATTCGTGCGGAAGGCCGGTCGGTCGCACGCTCCCGCATTTTGGGTCACGGGACAACGCTGACCACGACTCCTAGCCTACCGAGGCGTTGTGTCGCGCCGCAAGCCTCATGCGGAGTCTTTCTTCGCCTCGAGCGAGGCCACCCGCACCTCGAGCGCCGCCAATCGCTGCTGCATATCGCCCAGTTGCGCCTCGGCCACCTCCTGGCCGGCCCGCGCATTGGCGGCGAGTTCCGCCATCGCGTCGAGTTCCTCGCGCTTCACCAGGTCCAGCCGGCGGATCGCTTCGTCGATGCGGGCACGCGCCAGCGCCTCGACCTCCTCGCGCAGCCCGGCCAGCGCCGAGATCGCGCCGCCGGCCACCCCGGCCAGGTCGTCGAAGAAACGTGGTCGCTCGCTCATCCCGCACCCCCCGCTTTCGTGGACTCGGTCCGCCCCCTATAAGGCGCGCCATGATCCTGGTCACGGGCGGCGCTGGTTTCATCGGCTCGAACCTGCAGGCGGCGCTCGTCCGCCGCGGCCATGAGACCGCCATTGTCGATCGACTCGGCAGCAGCGGGAAGTGGCGCAACCTCGCCAAGCATCCGCCGTCGCGGCTGATCCCGCCCGACGAGATCGACGATTTCCTGGAAAGCCGGCCGCCGCTCGAGATGATCTACCATTTCGGCGCGGTCACCGACACGACCGCCGCCGATGGCGACACGACCTGGCAGACCAACGTGGAGCTGTCGCGCAACATCTGGCACTGGTGCGCCAACCACGGCGTCCGCCTGGTCTACGCCTCCTCCGCCGCGACCTACGGCGACGGATCGGCCGGCTTCGACGACTCCGCGACCGTCGCCGAGCTGGAAAAATTGCGGCCGCTCAATCTGTACGGCTGGACCAAGCATGCCTTCGACCTCCGGGTCGCCCGCGCCGTCGCCGCCCGCCAGGCGCGTCCGCCGCAATGGGTCGGGCTCAAGTTCTTCAATGTCTACGGCCCCAACGAGTACCACAAGGGCCGGATGATCTCCGTGGTCAAGGTCAAGCACGACGAAGTGGCCGCCGGCGGACCGGCCCGGCTCTACCGCTCGGGCGAGCCGGGCCTCGCGGACGGCGCGCAGCGGCGCGACTTCATCTGGGTCGGCGACGTGGTGGACACGCTGCTCTGGCTGCACGATTCGCCCGACGTGAACGGCATGTTCAACATCGGCACCGGCCAGGCGCGCACCTACCTGGACCTCGCGAACGCGGTGTGCGACGCGGCCGGGGTGGCCCGCCAGATCGAGTTCATCGACATGCCGGAGGCGCTGCGCGACCAGTACCAGTCCTTCACCGAGGCCTCGGTCGCCCGCCTGCGCGCCGCCGGCTACTCGGGCCAGTTCACGCCGCTGGAAGAAGGCGTGCGGCGCTACGTGCAGGACTACCTGACGCAGCCCGACCCCTTCGTATGATGCCCTTCCTGTGAGGCCGGGCCCGTGATGCCGGTCCTGCTGTTCCCGCAGTTCGACCCCGTCATCGTCCAGATCGGGCCGTTCGGCATCCGGTGGTACGCGCTCGCCTACATCGCCGGCCTGGTCCTCGGCTGGCGCCTGCTGCGCCACCTGGTGCGCCGGCCGCCGGCGGTGGCGAGCCTGGTGCAGGCCGACGACTTCCTCACCTGGGCCACGCTCGGCGTCGTGCTCGGCGGACGGCTGGGCTACGTGCTGTTCTACCAGCCCGCCGTCTACCTCGCGCATCCGCAGATGATCCTCGCCGTCTGGGAAGGCGGCATGAGCTTCCACGGCGGGGCGCTGGGCGTCGCCGTCGCCATCCTGTGGTTCTGCCGCCGCAACGCGATCCCGCTGCTGGGCTTCGCCGACCGCGTGGCGGTCACCGTGCCGATCGGCCTGTGCCTCGGCCGCATCGCCAACTTCGTCAACGGCGAGCTTTGGGGACGCCAGGCGCCCGACTGGCTGCCCTGGGCCATGGTGTTCCCCAACGGCGGCCCGTTCCCGCGCCATCCCAGCCAACTCTATGAGGCGCTGCTGGAAGGCGTCGTGCTGTTCGCGGTCATGCTGGTGCTGGCGCGCCGGGAGAGCCTGCGCGCGCGATTCGGCTGGCTGACCGGCGCCTTCCTGGTGGGCTACGCCATCGCCCGCTCCGTCTGCGAGTTCTTCCGCGAGCCGGACGTGTTCCTGGGCTACCTGGCCGGCGGCGTCACGATGGGGCAGTTGCTGTGCATCCCGATGCTGGCCGCCGGCCTGTGGCTGATGCTGCGCACGAGGTAGATGGAACGCCTCGATCACTTCATGGCGCGCGCCAACGCCGCCTACTACGCGACGCACGATCCGTTCCGTGACTTCACCACCGCGCCGGAGATCAGCCAGGCGTTCGGCGAGGTCCTGGGATTGTGGGCGGCGGTCACCTGGGACCTGATGGGGCGCCCGGACCCGGTGCTGCTGGCCGAGGCCGGACCGGGCCGCGGGACTCTGATGGCCGATGCGCTGCGGGCGATCGGCCGGGCCGCCCCGGCCTTCGCCGCCGCGCTGCGGCTGCACCTGATCGAGGCCTCGCCGCGGCTGCGCGCGGAGCAGGCCGCGCGGCTGCCCGCCTCCGCGACCTGGCACGACGGGCTTGCGACGCTGCCGGACGGCCCGCTGCTGCTGCTGGCCAACGAGTTCCTCGACGCGCTGCCGATCCGCCAGTTCGTCCGCCGCGGCCGCAGGTGGGCCGAGCGGTTCGTGGCGGACGGGCGGTTCGTGGAATGCCCGTGTGCGGCACCGCCGGCGGCGCTCGCCCGAGTCGCCGCCGGGTGCGAGGCCACGGATGATGCCGCGGTGTTCGAACTGGGCGAGGCGGCGCTGGCCCTGGCCGCCCGCCTGGCCGACCGGTTCGCCACCCATCCGGGGGCCGCGCTGTTCCTCGATTACGGGCCGGAGCGCTCCGCCGCCGGCGACAGCCTCCAGGCGCTGCGCGACGGGGCGCCTTGTGATCCCCTCGCCGGCCCTGGCACCGCCGATCTGACCGCGCATGTCGACTTCGCCGGGCTGGCCGCCGCGGCGCGCAAGGCCGGGGCCGCCGCCCATGGGCCGCTGCCGCAGGGTGTCTTCCTGACGCGACTGGGGCTGTTTCAGCGGACCGACCGGCTGGCTCGGACGCAGCCGCCGCAACGCGCGCTGGCCCTGGTCGAGGCGGCGCGACGGCTGGTGGAACCCGATCGTATGGGACGGCTGTTCAAGGCGCTCGCCGTGAGCAGTCCTGCGATGCCAGCGCCGCCGGGGTTTGAGGGTGCGTAGCGCTCGGGGTTTCACCCCGGACCCCGACCAGAGGCGCCGCCTCTGGACTCCGCCGAGGGCGGAGCCCTCGGAACCCATCCGCTGGACATCCATCGGCGGCGACGCCAAAAGCCCTGGGATGATGCTGACCGCCGACTCGCTCGTTGTGCCGCATGGCTTCTTCACGCGCCAGGGCGGTGTGTCGGGCGGCGGCTATGCCAGCCTGAATTGCAGCCTGTCCGGCGGCGATGACCGCGACGCCGTGCTGGAGAACCGCCGGCGCGCCGCCGCAACCGTCGGCGCCCGGCTGGACCGGCTGGTCGGCCTGATGCAGGTGCACAGCGCCGATGTGGTCGAGGTGACCGAGCCCTGGCAGCCGGGCCAAGGGCCGCGTGCCGATGCCATGGTCACCCGGCGGGCCGATATCGCGCTGGGTATCATCACCGCGGATTGCGCGCCGGTCCTGCTGGTCGACGCCGCCGCCGGCGTGGCGGGCGCCGCCCATGCCGGCTGGCGCGGCGCGGTCGGCGGCGTGATCGAGGCGACCGTCGACGCCATGGTCACGCTCGGCGCGGCGCGCGCCACGATCGCCGCCGCGATCGGCCCCTGCATCGGCCGCGACTCCTACGAGGTCGGCGCCGATTTCCGCGACGCGGTGCTGGCGGCCGATCCCGCCCATGCGCGGTTCTTCGGGTCCGGGCGGCGCGACGGCCGCTGGCAGTTCGACCTGCCGGCCTATTGCGCCGCGCGCCTCGCCGATGCGGGGATCGCGTCGGTGACGGCGCTCGGCCACGACACCCTGGCGGACGAGGCACGGTTCTTCAGCCATCGGCGCCGCACATTGGCGGGCGGCGGGCCGATCGGGCATCAGATCTCCATCATCGCGCTCGACCCGCGCTAGCCATGCCGCTGCGAATCCGCCTCCGGCTGCCCCTCTGGCTGCTGCTGCCCGCTGCTCCTGGGGCTCGCCTCCTGCGGCGACCTGCCGGAGCCGTTCCTGGGCAATCCCGGCGCCATGGGCCGCCGGCTGGCGCAGCCGCCGACGCCGCGCCTGGCGATCCCGCCCGCCGGCAACGCGCTGCTGCCGGACGCCGCCAGCCGGCATTTCTCCGAGGCGCTGGCCGCGATGCTGCAGGCGAAGGAGGTGCCGGCCTTCGCCGACATGGTGCGCGCCAACGACTGGCGGCTGCTGGCGGTGGCCGAACAGCGCGGCCAGACCGTGGTGCCGGTGTACCATGTGCTCAACCCGAAGGGCGAGGAGAAGGGCAGCGTCGAGGGCAGTCCGGTGCCCACCCAGGCCTGGGCCAGCGCCACGTTCGGGCTGCTGGACGATGCCGCGGGGGATGCGGCGCCGAAGATCACCGCGCTGCTGACGGCGATCCAGCACGCCGATCCGAACAGCCTGTACAACCGGCTGGCGAAGGTGCAGGTGGCGCCGGTCACCGGGGCGCCGGGCGACGGCAATGTCGCGCTGACCCAGCAGATGCGGACGAAGCTCGCGGCGCTCGGGCCGCTGGTGCAGGACACCGCCGGCGGGGCGGACTTCGTCGTGCAGGGCAATGTGCGCATGGTGCCGATCGCCGGCGGCCAGCAGCGGGTGGAGATCGTCTGGGGCGTGAAGAACGCCGGCGGCGACGAGCGTGGCAAGGTGGTCCAGCTCAACGACATCCCGGCCGGCTCGCTCGACCGCTACTGGGCGGACGTGGCCGTGGTGGTGGCGACCGAGGCGGCCGGCGGCGTGAACGACGTGATAACCCGCCAGTCCGGCCGCGAGCCTGGGGAGCCGGTTCATGGACAGGCGGGTACGCCATTGCTAGAAGGCCGTAAGCCCGGCGTAGAACCGGTCCGATGACCCTGCAAGCGATCCCACCTGCGGCCGAACAACATGAAAATCGTGGCGTGCAACAGCAACCGTCCGCTCGCCGAGGCCGTCGCCGCCACGCTGAAGCTGCCGCTGACGCGCGCCTCGATCCGGCGATTCGCCGACATGGAGGTGTTCGTCGAGATCCACGAGAACGTCCGCGGCGAGGACGTGTTCGTCGTGCAGTCGACCTCCTATCCCGCCAACGACACGCTGATGGAACTGCTGGTCACGCTGGACGCGCTGCGGCGCAGTTCGGCGCGGCGGATCACCGCGGTGATGCCGTATTTCGGCTATGCGCGGCAGGACCGGAAGACCGCGCCGCGGACGCCGATCTCGGCCAAGCTGGTGGCGAACCTGATCACCACGGCGGGCGCCAACCGCGTGCTGACGCTCGATCTGCACGCCAGCCAGATCCAGGGCTTCTTCGACATCCCGGTGGACAACCTGTACGCCGCGCCGCTGTTCAGCCGTGACATCCAGGAACGTTTCGCCGGGCGCGACCTGATGATCGTGTCGCCCGACGTGGGCGGCGTGCTGCGGGCGCGGCAGATCGCCACGCGGCTGAACTGCGACCTGGCGATCATCGACAAGCGCCGCGAGCGCGCCGGACACTCCGAGGTGATGAACGTCATCGGCGACGTGGAAGGCCGCGACTGCATCCTGGTGGACGACATGGTCGATTCGGGCGGCACCCACTGCAACGCGGCCGATGCGCTGATCCAGGCGGGCGCTCGTTCCACCAGCGCCTATGTCACGCATGGCGTGCTGTCGGGCGGCGCGGTGGCGCGCATCGCCTCCTCGCCGGTCGAGATGATGGTGATCACCGATTCGATCCTTGGCCACCGAGGCGGTGCGGCTGGCGCCGAACATCCGGCAGATCTCGGTGGCGCCGCTGCTCGCCGAGGCGATGCGGCGGATCTCGGACGAAAGCTCGGTGAGTTCGCTGTTCGACTGACCGCCGCGGCCGCGATTTGCAGGGAAGGCCGCGACGCAGCAATCTGACACTGCGCTGCGTGCGATGGCGGCGCGACCGGCATCCGGGGGAACGCGTGCATGCGGCAAATGACACTCGTGGCTTTCCTGCAGGCACAGAACTGCACGAACTTCGTGGGCTCCTGGCGCCATCCTGAGGCCTCGCCCGGCTTCATGACGGCCGAGTACTACCAGCACATCGCCGCGTGCTGGAGGCCGGCAAGTTCCAGGTGGGCTTCTTCGACGACCGCCTGGCGATGCCGGACCGGTTCGGCGGCGACCATGCCCACACCGTCGCCAACGGCATACGCTGCGTGAAGATGGACCCGATCACCATCCTGACGGTGATGGGGATGGCGACGCAGCGGCTCGGGCTCGGCTCGACCTATTCCACCACCTATTACGAGCCGTTCCATGTCGCCCGCGTGTTCCAGACGCTCGACCTCATGAGCAACGGCCGCGCCGCCTGGAACATCGTGACCTCGATGAACGACGGCGAGGCCCTGAACATGGGCCAGAGCGCGCATGGCGAGCATGATGAGCGCTACGACCGCGCCGACGAGTTCCTCGAGGTTGTCGCCGGGCACTGGGATTCCTGGGAAGACGATGCGCTGGTGGTGGACAAGAGCAGCGGGCTGTTCGCGCATCCCGACAAAGTGCATCGGCTGGACCATGAGGGCCGCTTCTTCCGTTCGCGCGGGCCATTCACCGTGCCGCGCTCGCCGCAGGGCCATCCGGTGCTGATCCAGGCGGGCAGAGCGGGCGCGGCCGCCGGTTCGCCGCGCGCTGGGCGGAACTGGTGTTCGTCAACTACCACAACCTGGAGCATGCCCGCGTCGACTATGCCGGGTTCAAGCAGCAGGTGGCCGAGACCGGGCGCGACCCGGAGAAGGTGGTCGTATCGGCCGGTGTCTATACGGTCGTGGCGCCGACACGGGCCGAGGCCGAAGACCAGGTGGCGCTGATCGACAAGCTGCCGAAGGAGGTGGACCAGCTTTCGCTGCTGTGCGAGGTGCTGAACGTCGACCTCGCGACCAAGCCGCTGGACGAGCCGTGGAGCGAGGAGGAGATCCAGACCTGGACGGGCGCGCAGGGCTTGCGCGACCGCGTCCACCGCGTGCTGGGCAAGCGCAATCCGACCACGCGCGACTTCATGGAGGTGACGCAGCGCGGCACGTTCCGCGACCATCCGCGCTTCGTCGGCTCCCCCAAGGACGTGGCCGATGGGATGGAGGAATGGTTCGCCACGCGGGCCTGCGACGGGTTCGTGGTCGCGGCCTCCCACGTGCCGGGCGGCTATGAGGAGTTCGTCCGCTACGTCGTCCCAGAACTGCAGCGGCGGGGGCTGTTCCATAACGACTACAGCGGCGTCACCTTGCGCGAGAACCTGGGGCTGGAACGCCCGGCCGTCGGGGCCTGGCGCGAGGTTCGCAACTAACGAGGGGAGACACTCATGAAGCTGATGTATTCGCCGGGTGCCTGTTCCATCGGGATCCATGTCCTGCTGGAGGAGATCGGCAAGCCGTATGAGGCGCAGGCGGTGAACCTGCGCGAGGGCGCGCAGTTCAAGGCCGACTTCACCGCGATCAATCCGAAGTCCAAGGTGCCGACGCTGGTGCGCGACGACGGCTCGGTGCTGACCGAGTATCCGGCCATCGCCTAACCAATCCCGAGAAGAAGCTGCTGCCCGAGGATGTGGATGCGCAGGCGCGCGCGATGGAGGCGATGGACTACGCCGTCAGCACCATCCACATGCACGGCTTCTCGCGGCTGTTCCGCGCCTCCAACTACACGCCCAATCCGGCCGATGAGGAGAAGGTGAAGGAGCGGGGCGCCGAGATGGTGGCGAAGGGCTTCGAGGTGATGGACAAGGTGCTGGCCGGCAAGGAGTACCTGGCAGGCGCATTCTCGATCGCCGACTCGGCGCTGTTCTATGTCGAGTTCTGGGGCGGCAAGCGGATGAACATGACGCTGCCGGCGAACTGTGCCGCGCATCTGGAGCGCATGCTGGCGCGGCCCGCGGTGCAGCGGGTGATGCAGCAGGAAGGCCTGGCCTGACGTGGACGCGGGCGTTCCAGGCGGTGCTCAACCCGGTTCCCTTCTGGTATCTGCGGCACGGCGAGACCGACTGGAACGCCCAGGGCATCTCCCAGGGCAATGTCGACATTCCGTTGAACTCCACCGGTGTGGCGCAGGCGCGCGCGGCGGCGATCAGGCTGCGCTCCCGCGGCATCGCAACGATCGTCGCCTCGCCGCTGTCGCGCGCGCGCGTCACCGCGGAATTTGCGGGTGAGGCACTGGAGCTTCCCGTATCGCTCGATCGCGACCTGCGCGAGGTTGCGTTCGGCGTGCAGGAGGGCCAGCGCATGAGCGGGTGGTTCACCGACTGGGTGGCCGGCAGCTTCACGCCGGAGGGTGCCGAGACCTTCGCCGCGCTGCGCGAGCGGGCGGTGGCCGCGATCAACCGCGCGACCGCGCAGCCGCCGGCGGTGCTGGTGGTGGCGCATGGCGCGCTGTTCCGTGCGCTGCGTGCCGCCATGGGGATCGAGCCGAACATGCGCACGCCGAACGCGGTGCCGATCTTCTGCGAGCCGCCGCGTGCGGGCGAGACGGCCTGGACGTTGCAGCCGGTGGTGTGACGCCGGCCGCCGAAACGTTCTGGCCGAGGGCCACTGTGCGTCAGGCGCCGAGATACAATTGCCGGATCAGTTCGTTGTCGTTGAGGTCGGCCGCGGAACCGCCGGCGAACTCGATACGGCCATGGACGATGACGTAGCCGCGGTCGGCGATGCGGATGGCCTGGGTGAAGTTCTGCTCCGCCATCAGGACCGTAAGCTGGTAGCCCTCCTTCAGTTCCTTGATCTTGTCGATGGTGCGCGCGACGAGCAGCGGCGCGAGCCCGACCGAGGGTTCGTCGATCAGCAGGAGGCGCGGCGCCGACATCAAGGCCCCGCGCCAGCGCGAGCATCTGCTGCTCGCCGCCGCTCATGCTGCCGGCAAGCTGGCGGCTGCGCTCCCCGCAGGCGGGGGAACGTTTCGAAACAGAACTCGAGGTTGCGGGCGATGGCCGGCCGCGCCGAGCGGCGGAACGCGCCCAGCAGCAGGTTCTCGGTGACGGTCAGCCGAGGAAACAGCCGCCTTCCCTCCGGCACGAAGGCGATGCCGAGATCGACGATCGCCTCGGTGGCACGGCCGATCAGTTCGGACCGCACGCCGTCGATCTCGGCGATGATGCTGCCGCTGGAGGGACGCACCCATCCCCATCACGCATTTCAGCAGCGTGCTCTTGCCGTTGCCGTTGGTGCCCAGCAGCGCCACGGTCTCGCCGGCGCCGACGGACAGCGACACGTCGTGCAGCACGCGCACCGCGCCGTAGCCCGCATCGATGCCGGTGATGGCGAGGCTACTCGCCAAGATACGCCCGCACGACGTCGGGATCGCGCACCACGTCCTCGGGTGCGCCATCGGCGATCTTGCGGCCGGCGACCAGCACGACCAGGCGCTGCGAGAACTGCATCACCGCGCGCATGATGTGCTCGATCAGGATGACGGTGACCCCCCTGCCCGTTCAGCCTGATCAGCAATGCCAGGATGTCATCCACCTCCCCGTGCGACAGGCCGGCCATCGCCTCATCGGCGATCAGCAGCCGCGGCGAGGCCGCCATCGCGCGCGCCAGTTCCAGCTTGCGCATCTCGATCTGGGTCAGGTCGCGCGGCAGGCGGTCCGCCTTGTCCGCCAGCCCGACCATGCGCAGCAGGTCCAAACAGCGCTCGCCGATCCCGTGCGTCGCGTCGTGGCGGCCGGCATAGAGCAGCGGCACGCGCAGGTTCTCGGCCAGCGACAGCGTATTGAACGGCCGCGGCAACTGGAAGCTGCGCGCCAGGCCGAGCCGCGTGCGCTCATGCGCGGCGAGACCGTCCAGCGTGCGGCCGGCGAACCGTACGCTGCCCATCTCGTGGCGCAGCGTGCCGCACATGCAGTTCACCAGCGTGCTCTTGCCCGAACCGTTCGGGCCGATCAGCCCGACGCGTTCGCCGTTGCGCACCGTGAGTTCGATCGCATCGAGCGCCACGAATCCGCCGAATCGCTTGCCCAGGCCGGCAACTTCCAGCAGCGCCCCGCCGCTCATGCCGGGGCCCGCGCGCGGCCGAACCGCAGCAGGCCGACGATGCCGTTCGGTGCGACGATGACGAACACGACGAGCATCAGCCCGACGATCAGCAGGTTGAGCGCCGATGAGATGGTGACCGTCGCGACCTGTTGCAGCGTGCCGAGCAGGACCGCGCCGATCACCGGTCCCGAGCCAACTCGAGGTGCCGCCCACCAGCGGCATCGCCACGCCGTTCACCGCATAGGCCAGGCTGAATCCCGATGCGGGATCGAGATAGGTCACGTAGTACGGCAGCGGGCGCGCCGGCCATGCCCATGAACGCGCCGGACAGCGTCGTCGCCAGCAGCTTCAGCCGCAAGGTCGGCACCCCCGACGCTTCGGCCGCGACCTCATCGTCGCGGATCGTTGCGAAGCCATAGCCCAGCCGCGAGCGCTCGATCGCGCGGGCCGATGCGAGCACCAGCACGACCAGCCCCAGCATCACCAGGAACAGGTACTGGATGTAGTCGATGCCCAGCAGCGGCGCGGTGGGCGGGCGCACGATATAGGCGCCGCGCGCGCCGCCGACGAAGTCCCAGTTGGTGATCAGCGTCTGTACGACCACCGCCAGCGCCAGGGTCGCGATCGAGAAGAACGCGCCGCGCAGCCGCAGCGTGAGGTAGCCCATGCCCAACCCGACGATGCCGGAGACGACACCGCCGATCGGCATCATCACCGGCAGCGGCAGGGATGTCAGCTTGTGCAGCACCACGGTCGTATAGGCACCGAGCGCGAAGAACGCCGCGGTGCCGAAGTTCACGTAGCCGGTATAGCCGCCCAGGATGTTCCATGCGGTCGCCAGCGCGATGTACTGCAGCACCACGTAGCCGGCGAAGAACACGTAGGCATTGTCGATCAGCCTGGCGGCACCGAAGGTGGCGGCGGCGGCGACCAGCAGCAGCAGCACGAACCTGGTCCCGCCCATGCGCGCTAGCGCCCGAAGATGCCGGCGGGCCGCACCGCCAGGGTGACGAGCAGGAAGCCGAACGCCACCGCCGGCGCCCATGACGGACCGTAGAAGGTTGCAGTCAGGCTCTCGACGATCCCGAGTGCCATGGCGGCGACCAGCGTGCCGGCGAAGCTGCCCATGCCGCCCAGCACGCAGATCGCGAACAACGCGGCCGATATAGTCGCGCCCGATCGAGGGCTCCACCGGCTGGATGACGATCAGCACCGCGCCGGCGAGCGAGGCGGTCGCGATCGAGAGGCCGAAGGCGATGCGCTTGATGCGGGTCGGGTTGGCGGCCATCAGGCGCAGCGCCAACTGGTCCTGCGCCACCGCCAGGATCGCGCGCCCGACGAAGGTGCGCGACATGAAAAGCTGCAGCCCGCCGACCAGCGCGAGTGCGACCAGGCAGGGCACCAGCAGGCGCAACGGCAGATCGACGACACCGAGATTGCAGGCTGGGCCCGATATAGGGTGCCTCGACCAGGCGGTAGTCGACGCCGAACACCAGCACCAGCGTGACCTCGGTGATGAACAGCAGGCCGAAGAAGAATGCGAGGCCGCGCAGTGCTTCATCGCCGCGTCGTTCGAAGGCGACGTGGTAGACCTGGTAGACCGCGGCGCCGAGCAGATAGAACGCCGGCAGCGCGAGCACGGCGGCCAGGATCGGATCCATCCCCAGCGTCGAGTTGGCCAGGTAGGCGATGTAGGAACCGAGGATGATGAAGGCGGGATGGGCAATGTTGACGATGTCGAGCATGCCGAAGGAGATCGACACGCCGATCGTGACGGCGGCATAGAATCCGCCAAGCAGCAGCCCGGACACCACGGCATTGCCGAGGAGGGCGATGGACGTTTCCATTATGGTTGCCAGTCTGGCCAATGTGCCGGGGCTTGGCTAGTACCCCGACTCAGCGCCCCAGCGAAACGGAAATGCGAGCTGTTCCGATGGCCGGTCCGTCGCCGGGCGATCCCACTACATGGGGATTGATCTGCCTCTCCTGCACGATGAACGACTTGATGCGGCCGATGAACAATGCGCCATCGTCGGTCAGCCGCTTCATCTCCGGCGACGCCGCCGCACGCGACCAACGCCGCCTCGTCGTCGTACCACAACTCGGCAATGCCATCGACCTCGACATCGGTCTCGGGAATGTCCAGCCGCGTACGCGTGCCGATGATGTGCGACTGAACATAGCGCCGCACACCCGGCACCGCGTGCGCCAGCGGCCCGTGCACCTCCAGCCAGTGCTGCACGAACTGCGCGTGCGTCAGTTCGGGCTTGCGCGTGAGCAGGCCAACGACCTTGATCACGCCGCCTGCTCCATCGTCGACTGCTCGCACGCCACCGTCGTGCGATGCATGTCGCGCACCTCGGCGTTATCGAACGGCCTCGCCCGGTGCATCGTGACCCGGTTGTCCCACACCACCAGATCCCATTGCCGCCATACATGCGCATAGACGAACCGGCGCTGCGTCGCATGCCTCGGTCAGGTCGCGCAGGAAGGCGCGCGCCTCGGGCACCGGCCAGCCCAGGATCGCGCCGGCATGCGACGCCAGGAACAGCGACTTCCGCCCGGTCACCGGATGGCGCCGCACCAGGCGCTGCTGCACCGGCGCGAATTTCCGCCTCTCCTCATCAGTGAAGTCGGCGAAGCCCAGGATGCTGCGCGAGAACAACTGGCTATGCTC
The DNA here is from genome assembly GCA_037201625.1 of Acetobacteraceae bacterium. Lineage (GTDB taxonomy): Bacteria > Pseudomonadota > Alphaproteobacteria > Acetobacterales > Acetobacteraceae > JAMXLO01. Next base: position 664,411 of record JBBCGR010000001.1, read on the forward strand.
GCAGATCAGGTTCTCGCACTCGGCCTTCGTCTCATCGTCCAGCGCGTCATAGGCCGCGCGCATGTCGGCGAATTCCGTGTTGCCGCCGGCGGACGGGATCAGCCGCGCCGACAGGAGCGAATACTTCGCAGGTACCGCCTTGAACGAACTGTCCGAGTGCCACAGGCCGGTTGCCCAGCCCGAACAGCCGCCGCCGGTCGTCGCGCGCCAGCACCTGGTTGTTCTTGTCGAGGTTGGAGATGTCGTTGACGTCCATCGACAGCCGCCGCTCATGGCCCTGCGCGATATCGCCCGTCGCAGTCTCCAGGTCACCGAAATTGCGGCTGAACGCAAGCTGCGTCTCATCGGTGAAGTGCTGGTCATGGAACACCAGCACGCCGTACTGGTCCATGCCGGCGGAGAGCGCGTCTGCCTCGGATGGCGACAAGGGCCGCGTGATGTCGATCCCCGAGACCTCGCCGGCGAAGAACGGCCGGGACACCGGATCGATCGCGCGAATGGACAGGGTCATGGCTCAGCTCCTGCGAACATTCCACATGGCGGTGATGGGCGCCCGGACAAAACCTGTCAAATCCGAGCGGTAGGCATAAGGGATGAAATACTGCCCGAGCGGCAGGAACGGCGGCTCCTCCAGCCCGAGGACCTGCATGTCCGCGGCCAGCTTCTGCTGCTCCTGCAACTCGGGCGCATCGAACCACGCGGTGCGCAGCGCATCCATCCGCGGATTGGGCTTCACGCCGGCGAGCGGGATGTTGCTGCCGGGCACCGCCGGCCACAGCCCGGCCCAGCCCACCGAATAGCAACTCCACCCGGCGCGCACCGCGGGATCGGTGCTGCGCTGGCGGGCCGACAGCGTGCCCCCAGTCCATCGCCTGGAAGTCGACATTGAGCCCAAGCTCCTGGAACAGCGCACGCGCCATCTCCGCCATCGCCCGCTGCTCGGCGATTTCGGATGTCATGATCACGACCTCTCGCCCTTGTAGCCCGACTCGGCGATCAGCTTCTTGGCCAGCGCCACGTCGCGCTTGCCGGTCAGGATCTCCATGCCGGCACGGAGGCGAACGGCGAGCCTGGCGTGAACATGCCCATGCCGGTCTTCGACAGTCCGGGCAGGTCGCCCAGCACCGCCTGCATGAAATCCTCCTGCCGCAGGGCCGGCAGGATCGCATGGCACAGCTTCGGATTGTCGAACGGCGGCGCGGCGTTGTTCAGCGTCAGGATCGCGAAGTAGCCGAACGGGTCCACCAGATCGACCGCAACGCCCGGGGTCGATTTCAGTTTTGCTATCAGATCGAACAGCGGCCGCTCGACCCAGTCCACCTCGCCGGTCTGCAGCGCCGCCGCCGCGGTCGCCGGATCCGGAATGAACTTCCACTCCACGCGCTCGAAATTCGCCACCTTGCCGCCGGCCCAGCCCGAGGGCTTCTCCTGGCGCGGCACGTAGCCGTCGAAGCGCGCATAGGCGGCCTGCGAGGCGGTCACGAACTCATTGGCCAGGAACCGGAACGGTCCGCTGCCGGTCGCATCGGTGATCTGCGTGCCGATGTCGGTCTTCGCCAGCCGTTCGGGACGGATGAAGCAGGTGGTGGCGCCGAGGGCGTACAGCATGTGGCCGTAGGGACGCTTCAGGCGGATCTCGAAGGTGCGGTCGTCGATCGCCGCCATCTCGTTCAGCATCCCGGCCATCCGCACGCCGAACGGATCGCGCTCTCGACCAGCGCTCGATCGAGGCGATGCAGTCCCGCCGACCTCACCTTCTCGCCGTCGTGGAACAGCAGGCCCTCGCGCAGCGTGATGCGCCAGCGCAGCCTGTCGTCGGACACCTCGTAGCCAGCAGCCATCTGCGGCCGCACGGTGAAGGTCTCATCCAGGCCGAAAAGCTGGTCGCACGTCATGTAGGCGTGCTCCAGCCCGATGATCGAGATCGCCCAGACCGGATCGAACACGATCAGGTTGGCATACGGCACGTAGCGCAGCGGCTTGGCGGCGGCGTGGCCGATCGACGGCGTGGCGAGTGCCGCGGCGGCCGACAGCTTCAAGGCCGTGCGGCGGCCGATGGGGCTGTTCCCCAGGATGTTGTTCATTGTCGTTCCTCCCGGTTGCCCGCCCTCACGCGGGCCGGCAACGACGCAGCGTGCGTTATGCTGCCTGTTTCATGCTGCCTGCTTCAGGGCCCTCGCATCCTCGCGCACCATCGCGGCTCCCTTCTCCGCGATCATGATGGTCGGCGCGTTGGTGTTGGTCGACGTCACCGCCGGCATGATCGAGGCATCGATCACGCGCAGCCGCTCCAGCCCGTGCACCCGCAGCCGGTCATCCACCACGCCCATCACGTCGCGGCCCATCTTGCAGGTGCAGGTCGCATGGAACACGGTGCCGCCGGTCTGCTTCACGTAGTGCAGCAATTCATCGTCGGACTGCACGTCCTTGCCCGGCATCGTTTCGGCGACCACGTATTTCGCCAGCGCGGGGGCGGCGAACATCCGGCGGATCCAGCGCAGCCCGCCCACCGCGGCGCGGCAGTCGGTCTCATCGCTGAAATAGCGCGGGTTGATCAGCGGCTGCTCCTGCGGCCGCGACGACTGCGCCTCCACATAGCCGCGGCTGAGCGGACGCATCTGCCACATGCCGCAGGTCATGCCGGGCAGCGTATCCAGTTGCCGCGACACGCCCGGCGCGTAGCTGCCATGGGCGAACAGGCACTGGACGTCGGGCGTGGCCGATTCCGGCAGCACCTTCACCGAGGCCGCCACCAGCGAGGCGGCATAGGTCAGGATGCCGTTGCCGGCGGCGAGATAGCGCAGCACCTGCCCCGCCAGCCCGAGCCCGCGCGACTGCTGGTTCAGGCTCGGCGCGCCCTGCACCTGCGCCGAGACGCGGGCCAGGTAATGGTCCTGCATGTTGCGGCCGACGCCGCGCAGCACGTGCTGCACCGGGATGCCGACGCGCTCCAGGTGGTCGGGGTCGCCCACGCCGGACAGTTGGAGGATGTGCGGCGAGCCGATCGCACCGGCCGAGAGGATCACCTCACCCGCCGCATCGACCCGCTCGGTGGTGCCGCCGCGCGAGTACTCCACGCCGATCGCGCGCACGCCGTCGAACAGCACGCGGTGCACCAGCGCGCCGGTGATCACCTGCAGGTTGGGACGCTTCAGCGCCGGACGCAGATAGCTGCGCGCAGCGCTGGCCCGCAGCCGCCCGCCGCGGGTCTGCTGCACCCAGCCGACGCCGTCGCCGGCACCGGGCGGCAGGTTGTTGACGTCCTCACGGTATTCGCAGCCGACCTGCGTCGCCGCTTCCACCGCGGCCTGGCACAGCAGCGGCCGGTCGCGCCCGTGCGAGGTATAGAGCGGCCCGCCCTTGGCATGCACATCGTCCGCCGTGCCCTCCCAGTTCTCCGCCTTGCGGAAGAACGGCAGCACGTCGTCCCACGACCAGCCGCGATTGCCCTGCTGGCCCCAGTAGTCGAAATCCTCGGGCTGGCCGCGCACGTAGATCATGCCGTTGATCGAGCTGGAGCCGCCCAGCACGCGGCCGCGGGGATAGTTGATCGCCCGGCCGTTGGTGCCCGGATCGGCCTCGGCCTTGAAGCCCCAGGTGAGCGTCGGGTGCTCCAGCAGCTTCATGTAGCCGGCGGGGATGTGGATCAGCGGGTTCCAGTCGCGGCCGCCGGCCTCGATCAGCACGACGCGCGTGCCGGCATCCTCGGTCAGGCGATTGGCCAGACAGCAGCCGGCCGAACCGGCGCCGACGATCACGTAGTCAGCCTGCATGCGATTTCCCCCCGGGTGGGCGTGTTGCCATTTCGTTTAGCGCGTCTGCCGGTGCGTGCAAACGCAGGGCGCATCGCCGGGCAGTTGCCGGGGGACGCGGACGAGGCCATGTCTTGGAACCGAGACAGAGGGATGGGACGATGGCGCCAGGCGAGACCGGCCTCCTGACCCGCAACCCCTGGGTGGCACGGCGGGCGCTGACCGTCGCCGATTACCACCGGATGGGCGAGGTCGGCATCCTGACGGAGCGCGACCGGGTCGAACTGATCGAGGGGGAACTGGTCGCCAAGCCGCCCATCGGCAGCGGGCACGCCGGCACGGTGAATGCGCTGACCCGCATGCTGGTCCGGGCGGTGGGGGACCGTGGCGTGGTGGCGGTGCAGAACCCGGTGCAGCTCGACGACCTGTCCGAGCCCGAGCCGGATTTCGCCGTCCTCCGGCCGCGCGACGACGACTATCGGCGGGCGACGCCGCGGCCGGCGGATGTGCTGCGATCATCGAGGTCGCCGATACCAGCCTGGCCTATGACCGCGCCGTGAAGCGGTCGCTCTGTGCGCAGCACGGGATTGCCGAGTTCTGGATCGTCAACCTCACGGCGCGGCAGGTCGAGGTGTGCCGCCTGCCGCAGGGCGAGCAGTATGGCTCGGTCACGCTGGCCGGCCCGGGCGACATGCTGGAGCCGGCGCTTCTGCCGGGCGCCGCCATCGCGGTGACCGCGCTGCTCGGATAGCGATCGCGCGGGCGATGGGTTCCGCTGCGGGCTGTCCGGGTGACGTTGCAGTGGGGGACCGGCGGGGACGGAACGCTTTCCATCGTTGGGATCGGCGTGGGCCGGTCATCCCGTCTTCATCTGCGGTGCGAAGGACGTGGTGGTCGTGCCATGACGGGTGACGGCGATCCGTGGCGATAGAGATCGCGCTGCCGGGCCTGGTCGTGCGGCGGCGGCCGAATCGGAGTGGCGGGACCAGCCGTAGCCGGCCCCGTGCGTCACGCCTGGATAGCTGCGAGCGATGGGCTCAGGGCGGTCCGGTGGCGGGCGCCAGCGGGCCCGGCGACCGGGGTGCCGGCGGGCGTGGCGCCGGACCCGCTGGCGGCAGGGAGGCCGGCGGATCGATCAGCCACACGGTGGCCCGGTCGCAAATGTCCTTGACGAGCGTGGCGAGGTTGCCGCCGCTCGCGATGATGGCCCCGGAGAGTTCGCGCCACAGCGCGTGGCTCGGCATGATGCCGAGGTCCCGGCAGATATCGGCGATGACGGCGCCGATCGGACGGCGGCGGATTTCGGCCGCGATGTCCCGGGGCGTGGGCATGCTGACGAGACGCGGATCGGCCGCGCCCGCGATGCGGTCCAAGGGCTTGGCGGCGCGGCGCTGGCGGCGGGGTACGGTGCCTGGGGCTGGGGTGCCCGGGGTTGGATTGGATGATGCGGCCTGCTCGCGGGCGAGGCGGGCGTCGAGCCTGGCCTCGAGCGCGGCGGCGCGATGGAGGCCTCGGGTGATGCAGGCGAGGATCAGGGCGATGTCGACCGTGCCGAAGTTTCGCTTGACGGGGGTGAGGTCGGTCGCAGGGGTGCGTTGCTGGAGCATGGCGGCGAGTTGCCTGCCGTAGTCGATCAGCGCGCGGACGAGGCTGACGAGGCGCAGGGTCGGGCTTGGCTTGGGAGGGAGTGGTGCGGGGGCCGCGGTTGCCATGAACAGAACAAGAACACGAACTGGCGGGGATGTCAAGGAATGTTTTCCCGATATCGGTCTGATATCACAACTATAATACTAACGTATTCAACGCTTTGACACCGTCTTAGCCCGGCGCGGAAGCAGACCCCTGAATCGAAAGACACATTACCTAAACGGCAATGCAGGATGAGGAGCGGGGACATGACGCGGCCGCCGGCCCCGACCGGCGCTCTGGGATTGAGTAACGAGCGCGATCCGCCCCACTTCCAGCCCTGGAGAGAAGGGAGCAGCTTAAGCGCTTGATAACAGAACTGCGCGCGCTGGACTGCGGTCGCTTGTGGCGATTCACCATCAATTGGATTGAACAAAATCTGTAAATTCAATGATTAGATCGATCGTGGTTAACGGGTCCAGGAAATCTTCTGTCATCTCCTGCCCATCCATTGATGCCTCGATATTTTTTCCTCTCCAGTTAACTGGCAATATTGTCCGGTCAAACCTTCCGAATCGAAAATGCAGATCGTGGGTTACTACGTTTCTTACGAGTCTTGCGAAATGGTACCATGGTTGCTTTTGGGCTATGGATTCAATTTTCATGAAGCATGCGTAGCCTTCAACGACCTCGAAACTCTCCTTTACTAGATTTCTCCTCACGAGTTTATGAAATTATCCGACAGTAATTTCGTGGTCAGATTTTCTGTAGACATAGTTACTAATGATTTGTCGAAGTCTTATTTCGTAATTTCTTCCGACTTTCTCGCCGGGATAAGGATTGAATGTTATTCCAGACTGATGGAGCAGAACCCTAGTACGACCTAACTCACGGACCATGTCGGTGTTCAGAAAATGCATCGCTGCTAATGCGGCGATGTACGAGTTTCGTTTATGGCGGAGCTGATTCAGGGCCCAAGTCCTATCGAGGGAAGCCATGGTGACAAGACCTGTAATAGCGGGAACAAATGATACTCATACCCGGACGAGGACACTCAATCCAGAATTGAGGCGGCGCCTGGAGGCGCGCAGGCGACGCCCAACGACATATGGTGCCCTTCAGAAGAAGACGCGCGGCGTGTACTCTCGTGCTTCTGGCGCTACCGCAAAAGCGGGGAGTCTGACACTTTAAAGGTCGGCGCTATCAGATTGCAGGTAGGTGAGCCCCCACCTCCCTCGCTCCCAACCGCCCCCTCACGCCTCCAGCGCCTGATACACCAGCGCATTGAGCAGCGGCCGGAACCGCCGCCGCTGCTCGCCCGGCACCTGGGCCATGAACACCACCGCCAGATCCTCGGCCGGATCGGCCCACCACAGCGTCCCATACGCCCCGTTCCAGTAGAACTCGCCCAGGCTTCCCAGCAGCGTGCCGGCGCGCTCGCGCACCGCGACCGTCAGGCCGAAGCCATACCCCTCGGAATTCGGATCGATCGCGGCAATCCGGTTCTCGATCTCCGGCGTCATGCGGTCGGTGCGCATCGCCTCCACCGTCTTGCGGCCCAGGATGCGCGTGTCGCCCAGAATGCCGCCGCCCAGCAGCATCTGGGCAAACCTCAGATAGTCGAGCGCGGTCGACGCGAGGCCTCCGCCGCCGCACTCGAACCGCAATGCCTGGGCGCGGTCCGGCACCGACTGCGCCGCACCGGTATCGGGATCGCGCGGCAACGGACGGGCGAGGCGCGCCACCTTGTCCTGCGGCACCTGGAAGCCGGTGTCCGTCATGCCGAGCGGACCGAACAGGTGCTGTTCCAGGAACGCACCGAGGCCCTGGCCGGAGAGTGCTTCCACGACCAGGCCGATGACGTCGATGGACAATCCGTAGTCCCACACTGTGCCGGGCTGGTACAGCAGCGGCGCGGCGGCGAGTCGTTCCAGCAACACAGCGCTGTCGAGCGTGGCGCCGGCGGCGTTCGAGGAGTCGGGGTAGAGCCGATGCACCGCGGTCGTGCCGCGCCCGCCATAGGTCAATCCCGAGGTGTGGCGCATGAGGTCCAGCAGCGTGATCGGGCGCGCGGCGGACACCGTCTCGATCGGGCCCTGTCCGGCGAGGACGCGTTCGTTCAGCACCGCGACGCGGCGGTTGCCGAGTTGCGGCAGGAACCGCTCGACCGGATCGCCCAGGCCGATGCGCCCGGCCTCCCACAGCAGCAGTCCGGCCACGCCGGTGACGGGCTTGGTCATCGATGCGATGGCGAACAGTGCGTCGAGCGGCATCGGGGCAGCGCGGTCCGGGCCGAGATGACCGACGGCCTGGTGGAGAACCAGATGTCCATGCCGGGCGATCGCCACGACCGCGCCGGGCAACTGGCCGCGTTCGATCTCGGCGTTCAGCGCGGGGACGATGCGGGCGAGACGCGCCGACGACATGCCGACCGCCTCGGGTTCGGCGCGGGGCAGCGCGGTCGTGGATGAAGTGGGGTGGGTCATGTCGCTCCTGCCGGTTCCGTCGCATGCGCGGCCGCAGCGTGTCGGACCGGCAGGGTGCGGGTCAATGCAGGACGTCTTCGGCAGATGGGGCGTGCCGCAAACGGGGCCGGCGGCAAATGGACGAAATCCGTCCGATGCAGTAGCCCTGGTGCATCTGTGCAGCAGCGGCCTCGGCCGCAACGATAAAGGACAACGTCATGGACTCTCCAACCATCCTGGGCAGCGGCGACTTCCGCTACCGCCTGATCCCCGACTGGGCGCGCCTGCCCGATGGCTGGGACTTCAACGAGGTGGCGGCGGTCGCCGTCGATTCCCGTGACCAGGTCTACGTGTTCAGCCGCAGTGCGCATCCGGTCACCGTGTTCGATCGCGACGGCACCTTCCTCCGCTCCTGGGGCGAGGGCGTGTTCAAGCGCGCGCACGGCCTCAGCGTCGCACCCGACGACACGATCTTCTGCACCGATGACGGCGACCACGCGGTGCGGCGCTGCACGCCGGAGGGCAAGGTCCTGCTGACGCTCGGCACGCCGGGAACGCCGAAGCCCTACATGGGCGGCGAGCCGTTCTGCCAGTGCACCCATACCGCCCTGGCACCGAACGGTGACATCTACGTCTCGGACGGCTATGGCAACGCGCGGGTGCACAAATACGCGCCCGACGGCCGCCTGATCCTGTCATGGGGCACGTCGGGCGTCGGCAAGGGCGAGTTCAACCTGCCGCACAATGTCTGCTGCGATGAGGACGGCTGGGTCTATGTCGCCGACCGCGAGAACCACCGTGTGCAGATCTTCGACGGCCAGGGCAAGTACGAGACCGAGTGGCGCGACCTGCACCGGCCGAGCGCGCTGTTCATGCCGACGGGTCGTTGTCCCTACTGCTATGTCGGCGAATGCGGCCCGACCTTCGGCTTCAGTCGCAACGCGTCCAATCTCGGTCCGCGGGTGTCCGTCGTCAGCAAGCAGGACGGCGCGATCCTCGCGCGGCTGGGCGATCGGACGCCGGACAATTTCCCCGGGCCGTTCACGTCGCCGCACGGCATCGCCGCGGATTCACGGGGCGACATCTACGTGGGCGAGGTCGCCAAGACCGGCTGGGGCAACCTGTTCCCCGGGGTGACCCCGCCGAAGCCGCGCGCGGTGCTGCAGAAACTGGTGAAGCTCGAGTGAGAGCGGGCTGATCGGTCGACCATCTACTCCGCGGCGAGTTCGTATCGCTCCGGTTGCGCGACCGTCGGCGAATCGCCGCCGACGGTGGTGCGCTGCATCAGGCGCTTGTGGCGGACGGTGTCGTACGCCGTCGCCCGGTGCAGCGTCGCGCGATTGTCCCAGATCACCAGGTCACCCTGCCGCCACGCGTGCGAGTGGCAGAAGCGCGGCTGCGTGGCGAACGCGTTGAGCCATTCGATGAAGGCGCGGCCTTCCTCGCGCGGCCAGCCGATCACATGCGAGGCGTGGGCGCCGGCGTAGACGGCCTTGCGGTGGTTGACCGGATTGATCCGCAACATCGCCTGCCAGGCACCCGGCAATTCGGCTTTCATCTCCGGCGTGAGCGCCCCGGTGGAGACCGTGCTTCGCGAATAGACCAGGCTGTGCTCGGCGACGAGGCCTTCGAGCTTCTGCCTGGTGTCGTCCGGCAGGGCCTCGTACGCGGCGCGCATCGAGGCGAACTCGGTGTTGCCGCCTTCCGGCGGAACGACGCGCGCCGACAGGAGCGAACAGAGCGACGGCACGGCCTTGAAGGAACTGTCCGAGTGCCAGAGGTAGTTGCCCTTCTGGTAGACCATCCGGCGATCGTCGGGCGGAATGACGGCGCCGGTCGCGATGTCGAGGTTCGATTGTCGTGCGAAATGAGTACCGGTCGCCGGGTTGGCCTTGCCTGCAACCTCCAGCGGACCGAAGCGGCGGCTGAACGCGATCTGCCTGGCGTCGTCGAGGCCCTGGTCGCGGAACACCAGCACGGAATATTCCTCGAACGCGGCACGGATCTCGGCGAAGGTCGCGTCATCTATCGGCTGGCCGGTGTCGACGCCGCCGATCTCGGCGCAGAACAGCGGGTGCAATTGCCGGACTGTGATCGCCATTGCGGCGTCTCCTCCTGATGGTGTGCCGTCGGGTGTATGAGACCATCGGCGGCGTGGCCCAGCAACGTGGCGCCGGCGACGACGATGGCGACGACGATGGCGATGACGACGACGATGGGGACGAAGTCGGGACAGCGGTGGCGCGCGACCGGCCGTGACGTTGGGACGGCGATCCGGAAGCAGGCGCGGATGCGCTAGCCGAAGGCGCCGACCTCGTGGGTGATGATGGTGGCGATCTCACGCACCAGGCCGAACAGCGAGCGCATCGGGGCGAAGATCTCCTCGTGCTCGCGGGCATAGGCCGTCATGCCGCGCGGTGCCGCGGGCTCGGCATAGTCGAGCCCCTCCGATGCATCGGACGCCGATGGAAAGATCTGGCCCAGCACGTCGAGCGCCGGCTCGATCTCCAGCCGCAGCACCACGCCCTCCAGCACCAGCCGCGTCACGCCGTGGCGCGGGGAGAAATCGGCGATCTCGGTCGCCAGCAGCCAGATGCGGTGGATCAGCGCCAGGCGCAGCGCGTGCAGCAGCACCTCGCGCGTCGCCATGCGCGGCGCGTCCGGCCAGACCTCGCGCAGCGCCAGATGGTCGGCGTGCACGCGGCGGAACATCGACTGCGCCGCGGCCCAGATGCCCAGCCGCTCCAGCGCGCGCGCAACCGCGATCAGCGCCTCCCGCCCGCCGCGATCGGCGGTGTGCTCGGCGCGGTCCAGCCAGGTGCCGGGATCGAGCGTCGCGATCACCGCGCGCAGCACGCCGATATCGGAATGTGCCAGTGCGTGTGAGGCAAGATCCATCGCGCGATGGAACCGCCGGCTGTTCTGCCGCAGGTCGGCGAACAGCTCGGGATGCCGCGCAGCCCCCGCGCCGATGCCCTGCAAGGTGTTCGCGCACCAGCCAAGCTGCTGCAGGATCGCGTTGTTGGGGATCGCGCGCAGTTCGCGCGGATGACGGATGCGCGCCGCACCCACCGCGCCGTCGGACTGCCGCGCCGCGGGACGCGAGCCGGTCACGTCGATCAGCGACGGCCCGAACGTGCCGAGCAGCGCGCCGTAGCCCTGGTCGTCGACCAGCGCCTCCATCGCCGCGCGGACCGTGGCGAAGAAGTCGGCGGCGAAGTCGGGATTGGCGTAGACCGGATCCTCGATCGGGCCGGCGGCCGGATGATAGGTCTGCTGTGCGATGCAGGTGATCGTCGCCAGCGCCAATTCCGGTGTGCCGAACAGCAGATATCCGTCGCCGCCCTGGAAGGCGCTCTCCTCGCGCACGCTGAGCCCGGCGCGGTTGAACGCCTGGCGCGACGCGGTGGGCGAGAGGTATTTCAGCCGGTCCGCCAGCGAGCCGGGATGTGCGCCGCGCCCGACGCTCTCGCCATGCGTGTCGAACAGGATCACCTCGACGCCGGTCACGCCGTGCGCCGCCAGCGTCTGGCCGATCTTCAGACGCAGCCGCTCGATCAGGTAGCTGGCGGCAAGCTGGCCGACGTAGCGGCCGGAATCGGAATAGCCGAATTGCAGCGCCAGCCGGCCGGTGGTCTTCAGGTAGTCGCGATAGTGCGGGCTGCGCAGCGCCTCTTCCAGCACCGTCGCGCCGTGCTCCAGCGCGCTCGCCGTTTCGAACAGCGGGCTGATCTCGATATGGCGGTCGATGCCGAACAGCCGCGCGAGCCACAGTGCGGCGAGCAGCGTGTAGCCGGTCTCGGTCTCCGCGATCAGGAAGCGGATCGGCACCGAGCCGTCCACGTGCTTCACGATCTGCGCAATCGTCATCATCAGCCGGATCGCCGAGGCCTGCTCGGCCAGCAGGGCGCCGAAGTCGACGGCGACGGGCTGCACCGCATCGAGCGCCGCATTCATCGCGCCGAACAGCGCGCGGCGATGCGCGGGATCCTCCGGCGCATCGGCGACGCCCAGACGCTGGCGCGCCGCGTTGTGGATCTGCGCGGCGTTCAGGCGGACATGCGTGTGGGCGAGTGCCAGCCCGTGCGACAGCAGCCCCGCCCGCGCGGTGCACAGCGCCAGCCGCACATCGTCATCGGCCGCCGCGCCGATCGCCTGGTCGAACAGCGGCAGCAGCGGCTGCGGCGAGGTCAGCGCCGTGTCGCGCTGGCCGACCAGCACCTTGGCGAAGGCCGCCACGCGCGCTGGCTCGGCCGCATCGGGGCACAGCGCCAGTTGTTCGTCCACCGCCTCCAGCGCCAGTGCGATGCGTTCGGCGAGCGCGCCCGCGGCGAGGCCGCTCGCCTGGTCATGCAGCCGCGTCAGTTGCCGGCGCTTCATGTCGAGGCGCAGGCGCAGCGTGTCCCACCAGCCGATATCGGTGCGGCCGTCGGTGTCGTAGCCGACCCAGGTCGACAGGATGATCGGGCGAGGATCGAGGTCGGTCCAGCGATCGGGCCACGCGCTGCGCGCCACCGACAGCAGCGCGGCATTGAACTGGTCGATCGCGTCGCGGCCATGTTCGATCGCCGTCGCCGCCTGGCCATACTCGGCGACCAGCGTGATCTTCGGCGGACGATGCGAGCCGGGCACGGAGACCGGCCGGCCGCTCGCGGTTTCGGCGAGCGCGCGACACACCTCGGGCGGCACGGCGAAGGTCGGATGGGCGGTGAACACCGCGGCGAAGCGGGTACGGCCGACGAGGGCGCGGTATTCCGCCCAGCGCACCGGGCTGTCGTTGGGATCGGGACGCAGCAGGCGTTGCGCCAGGTCGCGCAGCACGGCCCGGTGCGCGACCACGTCGACGCCGCCTACGTAGTCGGAGATGCGGCGCGCGCGGTCGGCGAACGCGGCCTGCCGCAGGTAAGCGATCAGGGACGCGATCGCCACGTCGTCCAGCGCGCCGGATTCGATGCGGCGGCTGATCGCCAGCGCCACCAGCAGGACCGGGTTGCCGAACGGGTCTTCGTCGGCGCGGGCGGTCAGGCGCGCGGTCAGCTCCAGCAATTCCTGGGCGAGCGGCTCGGTCCGTTCGAAGGGCGCATCGGGCACGCAACCATTGTGCGGCGGATTGTGCGTTGCAGCAAGCGCTCAGGGCTCCGCCCTGAAACCCGCCAGGAGGCGTTGCCTCCTGGACCTCCAGCAAAGGCGCAGCCTTTGCAATCCCAATTCTGGGGTTCCGAGGGCTCCGCCCTCGGCGGGGCTCCAAGGGGCAGCGCCCCTTGGTCGGGGTCCGGGGTGAAACCCCGAGCGCTCCCACCAAGATTGCGAACGCCGCGCCCGTGCCATAGCGTTTGCCGCTACCAACAAGGAAACGTCGCGATGCCCGACGACTCTGCCGTACCGCGCCCGCAACAGACCACACCGGTCGGCTGGGAGCCCGAACTCGCCGAGTTGCGCGCACGCATCGCACTCGCCAAGGAGATGGGCGGCGCCGACCGCGTGGCGCGCCAGCACAAGGGCGGCCGGCTGACGGTGCGTGAGCGGATCGACCGCATGCTCGACCCGGGCAGCTTCCACGAGATCGGCGCCGCCGCCGGCAAGGCCACCTACGACGCCGACAGCCGGCAGATTCTCGAGTTCATGCCTGCCAACTGCGTGTTCGGCCGCGGCACGGTGGACGGCAGGCCGGTGGTCATCGCGGGCGACGACTTCACCTTGCGCGGCGGATCGGCCGATGCGTCGATCAAGGGCAAGCCCAAGATGTCCGAGCAACTGGCGACCGCCTACCGCATGCCGATCATCCGTCTGATCGAAGGCTCGGGCGGCGGCGGCTCGGTGAAGACGATCGAAACGACCGGCCGCGCCAACCTGCCCGGCGGCCTGTCCGAGACGACATCGTTCGACCTCATCGCCAACAACATGGGCCTCGTCCCCGTGGTTGCCCTCGGCCTCGGCTCGGTCGCCGGCCTCGGCGCCGCGCGTCTGGTGGCCAGCCATTACTCAGTGATGGTGAAAGAGATGTCGGCGGTGTTCGTCGCCGGCCCACCGGTGGTGGAGCGGCTGGGCGAGCCGCGCACCAAGCAGGAACTCGGCGGCTGGGAGGTGCAGCTTGCCTGCGGCGCGGTCGACCACGCCGTAGATACGGAAGAAGAGGCGTTCGCCGCCGCGCGCCGCTTCCTGTCCTATCTGCCGGGCTCGGTGTGGGACGTGCCGCCGCGCGTGCGCACCTGGGACGATCCAGAGCGGCGCGAGGAGTTCCTCATCGCGGCGATCCCGCGCGAGAAGAAGCAGGCCTACCACATGCGCCGCATCATCGAGGCGCTGGTCGACCGCGGCAGCTTCTTCGAGATGGGACGGATGTTCGGCCGCTCGATCATCACCGGGTTCTGCCGGCTGGACGGCTGGCCGGTGGCGCTGATGGCCGGCGACCCGCTGTTCGCCGGTGGCGCGTGGACCGCGGATGCCTGCAGCAAGATCATCCGCTTCGTCGACATGGCGCAGACGTTCCACCTGCCGATCGTGCACCTGGTGGACTGCCCGGGCTTCCAGGTGGGGCTGGCCGCCGAGAGCCACGCGGTGATCCGCTGGGGCGTGCGCGCGCTGTCGGCGATCAACCAGACCACGGTGCCGTGGTGCAGCGTGATCGTGCGCAACTGCTACGGCGTGGGCGGCCTGGGTCACCAGCCGGTGAGCCATCTGTGCGTGCGCTACGCCTGGCCGTCGGCAAGCTGGGGCTCGCTGCCGCTGGAGGGTGGCATCGAGGCGGCCTACCGCGCGGAGATCGACGCGGCCGATGATCCGCAGGCCAAGATGGACGAGATCGAGGCGCGGCTGAACCGGTTGCGCTCACCGTTCCGGACCGCGGAGCCGTTCTGGGTGGAGGAGGTGATCGACCCGCGCGAGACCCGCCGGCTGCTGTGCGACTTCGCCACCATGGCCGCGCCGCTGCGCACGCCCGGGGAATCGCGGTTCAGCATGCGGCCGTAGCGAGGCGCGGCCGGCATCGGCCGGTCATGGATGCGGACCCGCGACATCTCTTCGATGCCGGGATCAGCGGTGCATGATCCGGTTCGAATGGGATCGGGACAAGGCAAGGACGAATCTCGCCAAGCACGGTGTTGCGCTCTCGGATGCACGGCTTGTCTGGGACGATCCGCACTTTATTCTGCGGCAGGATCGCCACGAGGCCGGCGAGGAACGATGGCAGATCATGGGCTATGCAGGCGGCGTTGTAATCCCGGTCGTGTGGCATACCTATCCCGATCCCCATGATGAAGAGAGGGTTCGTATCATCGGAGCGCGCAAGGCAGAGCGAAGCGAACGGAGAGCCTATGAGCAAGGCACCTGACGCCGGGCAGCGGGCACGCCTGCGCCGGCTCGCAGCGCTGCCGGACGATCAGATCGATACGTCGGACCTGCCGGTCATCGAGGACTGGTCGCAGGGTGTTCGCGGCGGAACGCCCCGGGACGTTCGCGGCGGGACGTCCCAGGATGTTCGCGGCGGGGCGCCGCAGGATGTCAGGCGGCAGGCGGCCGGGATCGACTCCCACCCCGGCGGGACCGGCGTGCCGGCGGTCGAAGCCTTCATCGGGCGCTGGCAGGGCCGCGAGGGTGGGCAGGAACGCGCCAATTACGCGCTGTTCCTCAGCGAACTCTGCGACGTTCTAGGGGTGGCACGGCCAGACCCTGCGTCCGCCACCACCGAGGCGAACGATTACGTGTTCGAGCGGGTGGTGCAGGAGTTCGACACGGAGGGCAGTGTCGCCCACCGGCGGATCGACCTCTACAAGCGCGGCTGCTTCGTGCTGGAGGCGAAGCAGTCACGGCAGAAGGGCGGCAACAAGGAGGTCCTCGGGCAGCCCGACATGTTCGCTGGCGCCGAGCCCTCGCGGCGCGGCGCGCGCAGTGCGAGCCGCGCCTGGGACGTCCTGATGTTCAACGCGCGGCGCCAGGCCGAGGGCTATGCGCGCGCGCTGCCTGTCTCGCATGGCTGGCCGCCCTTCATCCTGGTCTGCGACGTTGGCCACGTGTTGGAGGTCTATGCGGACTTCTCCGGCCAGGGAAAGAACTACGCGCAGTTCCCCGACCGGCAATCGTTCCGCGTGTACCTCGAGGACCTGCGCGATGCCGCTGTGCGCGAACGGCTGGTGCAGATCTGGACCGACCCGCTGGCGCTCGATCCGGCGCGCAAGTCGGCGCGTGTCACGCGCGCCATCGCCGAACGCCTCGCGGTGGTGTCGAAGGCGCTGGAAGCGGAGCACCACGCGCCGGAAGACGTGGCGATGTTCCTGATGCGCTGCCTGTTCACCATGTTCGCCGAAGATGTGGAACTGCTGCCCAAAGCCTCGTTCCGCAATCTGCTGGAGCGCTGCGAACAGGACCCGGACCGGCTGGGACCGATGGTGGGCCAGCTTTGGGAGGCGATGGACCGCGGCGATTTCGCCATCGCCATCGAGGCGCGGGTGCGGCGGTTCAACGGCGAGTTCTTCAAGACGCGCAGCGTGCTGCCGCTGAAGCGGGAGGCCATCGGCGAGTTGCGCCAGGCGGCGTCGCATGACTGGCGCGACGTGGACCCCTCGATCTTCGGCACGCTGCTGGAGCAGGCGCTCGACGCGAAGGAGCGGCGGCGGCTGGGCGCGCATTACACGCCGCGCGCCTATGTCGAACGGCTGGTGGTGGCGACGATCATCGAGCCGCTGCGCGCCGACTGGGACCGCGCGCTGTCGACCGCCGAGAGGCAGAAGGCGGAGGGCCGTGTGAAGGACGCGGTGGCGACGATCACGGCGTTCCACGAGACGCTGTGCCGGACGCGTATCCTCGATCCGGCGTGCGGCACGGGGAACTTCCTGTATGTGTCGCTGGAACTGGTGAAGCGGCTTGAAGGCGAGGTGCTGGAGGCGCTGGCCGACCTGGGCGGCCAGGAGGCGTTGCACGGGCTGGAGGGACATACCGTCGATCCGCGGCAGTTCCTCGGGTGGGAGGTCAACCCGCGCGCGGCGGCGATCGCCGAACTGGTGCTGTGGATCGGCTATTTGCAATGGCACCTGCGCACGCAGAACGGGCTGCCGTCAGAGCCGATCCTGAAGGCGTTCCACAACATCGCGGTGAAGGACGCGGTGCTGAAGGCGGACGTCACGCTGGTGCGGGACAAGGGAGGCAAGCCGGTCACGCGGGTGGGGCCGGATGGGGCCGAGGTGGAGATGTATCGCTACGACAACCCGCGGCGGCCGGTTTGGCCGGAGGCGGAGTTCATTGTGGGGAATCCACCGTTCATCGGTGGCAAGGACCTGCGCAGTCGGCTGGGGGACGAATACGCCGAGGCGCTGTGGGCGGCGCATCCTGATATGAATGAGTCCGCGGATTACGTCATGTATTGGTGGGACCATGCCGCCGGACTACTGACACAGCCGGGGACTGTGCTGCGACGCTTCGGCTTGGTAACCACGAATTCGATAGCTCAAGTGTTTCAGCGTCGCGTGATCGAACGTCACTTCGATGCGAAGTCTCCTATGTCGATTGTGATGGCGATACCGGATCACCCCTGGACCACGGCTGCACCAGACTCTGCTGCCGTACGCATCGCGATGACGGTCGGAGAGGCAGGAACCTCAGACGGTGTGGTACGGGAGGTCATTGCAGAATTTGGCGCTGATACTGACACGCCCCGCATTGAGTTGTCCGAACTGATCGGACATATTAACTCGGATCTTACAATTGGCGTCGATGTAACCAAGGCTGTGCCTCTATCGGCAAACGAAGGGATTTGCTCCCCGGGCGTAAAGCTGCATGGACAAGGCTTCATCGTATCCCGTGAAGTTGCCAAGCACCTGGGTCTCGACAGACGCCCCGGCCTCAACAAGCATATCCGTGAGTACCGCAATGGACGGGATCTTACTCAACGACCGCGCCATGTCATGGTTATCGATTTATTTGGGTATACAGAGGCCGAAGTACGAAGACAGTATCCCGAGGTCTATCAACACGTCCTCGAAACAGTAAAGCCTGGGCGTGACGCCAATACGCGTGGAAGCTACCGGATCAATTGGTGGGTCTTCGGCGAACCTCGCCGTGAAATCCGGCAAGTGCTCCAAGATCTCCGGCGGTATATTGCGACTGTAGAGACAGCGAAGCATCGGGTCTTCCAATTTCTCGATGGGTCGATCTTGCCAGACAACAAACTGATCGCGATCGCATCCGACGATGCGTCATTGCTCGGGGTATTGTCGTCAAAGATTCATACCGTCTGGGCCCTCCGGGCCGGTGGCTGGCTTGGGATCGGTAATGATCCAGTGTACGTCAAGTCAGATTGTTTCGATCCATTCCCTTTCCCCGTAATGGACGAAAGTTGGGAACATCGCATCCGCTCCCTCGCCGAAGACCTCGACGCCCACCGCAAGCGCGTGCTGGCGGAGCACCCGCACCTCACCCTCACCGGCCTCTACAACGTGCTGGAAAAGCTCCGCGCCGGCACCGATCCCGCCGCGCTCTCCCCTGCCGACCGTCGCATCTTCGACGATGGCCTGGTGCTGATCCTGAAGGAACTGCACGACAGGCTGGATGCCGCCGTCGCCCTGGCCTATGGCTGGCCCGCCGATCTCAGCGACAACGATATCCTCGCCCGCCTCGTGGCGCTCAACCGCGAGCGCGCGCAGGAGGAGGCGAATGGGCTCGTCCGCTGGCTGCGGCCCGACTACCAGATCCCGCGCTTCGGCTCGGCGCAACAGAAGGCGCAACTCAGCCTGCAGGGTGGCGCGATGCACGAGGCGGTCGCACCCGCCGCAACCGTCCGGCTCGCATTCCCGACCGACGAAACCGCGCAGACCGCCGCCGTCATGGCCGTCCTCGCCGCCACCGCGCGGCCGCTCGGCTCGGAGGCGGTCGCTGCGCGCTTCCGCCAGGGTCGCCGCGTCGTGCCGAAGGTCGGCTCCGTACTGGGCGCGCTGCAGCGCATGGGATTCGTCAGCACGCCGGACGAAGGACGGACCTGGTCGCTGCGGCGCGTCGCCTGATATCGGTGCCAACGGTCGGGAAACCGGCGCCATCGTCCCTTGGCCTGCGTCCGTAGCGCGCACCCTCCCCCCCACGCCCTACTGCGGATGCCGCTTCGCGCCGCCGGCCCGCCGGGCGATGAAGCCGGCCAGGCTCGGGCCGATCAGCAGCACCAGGATCAGCCGGGTGATCTGCATCGCCATCACGAACGCCACGTCGACGTTGCTCGCCATCGCGATGATCGCGGCCGAATCGGCGCCGCCCGGACTGGTGGCCAGGTAGGCGGTCAGCGGGTCGATCCCGGCCACCACCACCAGCACCGCGGCAAGCCCGCCGCAGATCGCGATCAGCACCAGGATCGACAGCACCACGCGCGGCAGCGCTCGCGCGGCATGCCGCAGGATCGCGCGGTTGAAGCCCAGCCCGACGCTCCACCCCACCACCAGGTAGCTGATCGCCAGGAACCAGGGCGGCAACTCGATCGTCAGCCAACCCAGGTCCTGCAGCGTCAGCCCGAGGCCGAGCGGCACCAGCAGGGGCGCGGCCGGAATCCGCCGCAGCCGGGCGGAGGCCGCGCCGAGCGCCACCAGCACCAGTGTCGCTGCGAACGCGCCCCAGGCGATCGGCGGGAACCAGACGATCTCGGTCGCCGGCACCGAGCCGCCGGACGTCCAGAGCCGCGCCACGATCGTCGCCACCAGCGCCACCATCAGCACGCGCAGATACTGCATGAAGGCGACCAGCCGGATGTCGGCGCCATAGGCCGCGGCCATCAGCATCATCGCGGAGGCGGCGCCGGGCGAGGACCCCCACACCGCGGTGGTTCCCGGCAGCACGCGCCAGCGGGTGAGCACCCAGCCGATCGTGCTGCTCGCCGCGATCAGGGCGGCCACCACGGCGACGAACAGCGGCCAGTCGCGGGCGATCTCGCCGATGATCGCGGGCGGGATGGTGCGCGCGATCATGCAGCCGATCACCGACTGGGCGATCAGCACGGGCGGCGGCGGCACGCGCAGCCCGCTGCCCGCCAGCGCCACCAGGATGGCGGCGATCATCGGGCCGAGCAGCAGGGCGGCGGGCAGGCGCATCGCCTCCAGGCCGACTGCGAAAACCGCCGACAGGAGGAGCAGGACGATCCAGCGAAGCGGCGTGACGGCTGCGGACTGGCGAGGGATCCACATCCGCCCCGTGTACCACACGTGCGGCCGGCGGGAACGGCCCGGCGGCGGGAACCTGGGCCGGCGGTGATGTGCGGGCAGAGGGCGCGTGCGGGCAGCGGCGATGTGCGGGCAGCGGCGATGTGCGGGCAGGCGATGTGCGCGCAGTGGCACAACATGCGGCCGGGGAACATGCGCGCAGCGGCGACGTGGCAGCGGGACGGTGGGCGCACAGGCAGCGTGCGGCCGGCGGGCAGATCGTGCAGACTGGCGCGCGGCCGGCCAACGAGCCGGCTCAGGGAGGGTGCCGATGGCCGAGAGAGCGAACGACCGCGTCAGGGCGACGATCGTGGGCAGCCTGCCGAAGCCCGGCTGGCTCGCCGCGCCGGGCGAGTTGTTCCCGCCCTGGCGGCTGGAGGGCGCCGCGCTCCAGGAGGGCCAGGAGGACGCAGTGCGCGTCTGGATCGCGGCCCAGGAGAAGGCCGGGCTCGACTGCCTCACCGACGGCGAACAGCGGCGGCGGCATTACATCTGGGGCTTCTTCCAGGGCCTCGACGGCATCGACACCGTGCACCTGGCGATGCGGGCGCAGCGCGGCCAGCGCTACCACAAGGAGATCGCCGCGGCCCGGCTGGTGGCGGGGCCGGAGTATCGCGGGCCGATCTTCGTCGACGCATTGCGGGCGACGCTCGCGATGACCGACCGGCCGGTGAAGGTCACGCTGCCCGGCCCGATGACCATCGTCGACAGCCTGGTCGACACGGTGGGCCGGCGCTCGGAGTCGGCACTCGCCCTGCGGTTCGCCGAGTTGCTGAACCAGGAGGCGCGCGCCCTGGCCGCGGCCGGCGCCGCCGTCATCCAGTTCGACGAGCCATGCTTCAACGTCTATGTCGACAAGGTGCGGGACTGGGGTGTCGCGGCCCTGGAGCGTGCCGCCGAGGGCGTGACGGCGCGCACGGCGGTGCATATCTGTTACGGCTATGGCACGGCGGATGTGAAGCGCTGGAAGTCGGCGAACCATGACTGGAGCCACTATGCGCAGACGCTGCCGCTGCTGGCGCGCTCCTCGATCGACCAGATCTCGGTCGAGACGGCCGCGAGCGGTGTGGACGTCGCGGTGATCGAGGCGATCCGCGGCAAGGACGTGCTGCTGGGCGTGGTCGATGTCGGCAGCGAGACGGTGGAGACGCCGGACCTGGTCGCCGAGCGGCTGCACCGGGCGCTGCGCTATGCGGATCCCGGGCACCTGTACGCGTGCACCGATTGCGGCATGCTGCCGCTGTCGCGGCGTGCCGCCGAAGGCAAGCTGCGCGCCCTCTCGGCCGGCGTCGCCCTGGTCAATGGCAGCCCGGGGTGAACGGCGGCGTGGGGTGAGCGCCGGCCTGGGGCGCCGGGTGGATGGCGGCCCCGCCGCGGCCTGCGCCACGAGCGCAACCGGCAGCGGCAGCCGCCGTGACGAGGCGGCGCCTGCTGGGTGCCAACGGCGCGCTCAGTACGGCCGCACGGAGCGCAGTTCATCGCGGCAGGCACTGCTGAACGCGTAGAGCGGATCAAGCTCGCCTTCCGCGGTGATGTTGGCGAACGCGCGCAATTCCTTGTTCGGCGCGAAATAGGTCGCACCGATCTGGCTGATCACCCGCTCCGCCTCGGCCAGCGTCCGCGGATCGCCGAACAGGCGGATCGTGCTGACGGTCGCATAAAGCTGCACGAGCTTGGCCGGGTCGTCCAACTCATGCTCGAACGCGTCAGCGAACAACTTCGACGCCTCGCGGATGAACTCGCCGTACAGCGCCTCGCGTCGGGCACGGTCCTGCAGGCGCTGCGTGACCCGCGTCTGCGAATGCTGCGTCAGCCAGGTGGTCACCAGCGACGCGAGCGCACCGATAGCCGAGCCGGCCAACGCCGAAACCGCCGACAGGTAACCCGCTTCCATGCTGTCCTCGTCTCGTGTGCCCGGCCCGCTCGTCGGGGCCGGCTACTGTCCATGGGCGCCAGCCTAACGCCCCGCACTGCCGCTTGATTGTCATGGCAGGCTGCGGCCTCGGCTGTCCGGTCCCGGCTTCCGCCGGTCTGCAGCCGTTACTTGCGTCCCCCGCACCAGCGTCCAGACATGGCCTGGCCCGCGGCAGTCCGGCCGCAGAGGGAGACGTGGATGACCGGCCTGCGCCGGTCATGACGATGGAGAATGTCCGGTCTCCCACTGCGATTTTCTTCGGACAGCCTGGGTCTGTGTGGCGTGCGTTGGCCCGCGGCTGTCCGACCGCTCCATCGTCATGACCAGCCTGCGCCGGCCATGACGATGGAGAAGGTCCGGTCTCCCACTGCGATTTTCTTCGGACAGCCTGGGTCTGTATGGCGTGCGTTGGCCCGCGGCTGTCCGACCGCTCCATCGTCATGACCAGCCTGCGCCGGTCATGACGATGGAAACATCCAGTCTCCGACTGCAACTTCAACCCGCCGACGGTGCGGCCCGCGTCAGACCGTGGCGAAGCGGCCCGGTTCGGCGGCGGCGAAGGCCTCCGCGCGGTCGGCCTTCGGTGGATAGATCCACACCGTGTTGATCTGCCGCTTCATCGCCTTGGCCTCGGCGCCGGTAAGCTGGATCACGCGCTCCCAGCCCTGGGTCACCACGGCGCCCCACGGCCCGAGGTCGAGGCACGTGCCATAGGGCTCCTGAGCATAGGGCAGCGTCGGCACACCCAGCAGATCGGCCGCGGCGTTGTTGCCAGCCGAGCGGCCCATCGGCAGCGCATGCTGGCACGACATCAGCGTGCGATTGCCCTTGTCGTCGGTCGCCGCATTCGCCGCGTCACCGGCCGCGAAGATGTGCGGCGCACCGGGCACGCGCAGGTCGCCGTCGACCAGCAGCCGGCCCTGCCGATCACGCTCCGAGGGCACCTGCCGGGTGATCGGCGTCGCGCCGACGCCGCCGGTCCACACCACGGTCACGCTGTCGATCCGCGTGCCGTCGCCCAGGGTCACGCCATGCGGATCGACCGCGGCGACCGCGACGCCCATCCGCCGTTCGACGCCGAGCGCATCGAGGGCCTGCTCGATCACCGGACGCGGGCCGGGGCCCAGGTCGGGGCCGATGGCTTCGTTGCGCTCCACCACGATCACCCGCACCGCGGCATCGGCACCGAGAACTTTCCGCAGCCTGACAGGGAACTCGGCCGCGGTCTCGATCCCGGTGAAGCCGCCGCCGGCGATCACCACCGTGTCGCGCTCCGCCGATGCCGGACGCTCGGCGAGCGCCTGGACGTGCCGGTCGAGCGCGGCGGCCTCATCGCGGCGGTCCACACTGAAGGCGAAGTCGGCCAGGCCGGGCAGCGGCGGCCGGGCCACGCGGCTGCCGGCGGCGATGATCAGCCGGTCGTAACCGAGTTCCGACCGCGTCCCGTCCGGCGCAGTGACCACGATGCGATCGGCCGCGCTGTCGATCGTTTCCACCACACCGGCGATGAAACGGATGTCGGTCGCACGGAACAGTTCGCCGAGCGGGGCGACCATCGCGTCGGGCTCGGTCTCGTAGAGCCGAGGCCGCACGGTCAGCGCGGCCTCGGGCGCGACGACGATGATCTCCAGCGCGTCCGAGGACACGCCTTGCTGGTCGCGCAGGCGGGCTGCCGACAATGCGCTGAACATGCCGGCGAAACCGGCGCCGATGATGACGATTCGCTTTGCCATTTTCATTCTCCTGTCTGGTCGTTGTGCGGACATGCGTGCCCGCTCGCCGGAGGAAGCGCCTCCGTCGCCTTGCGTCGTCGCGATGGTGCTGGATCAGCCCTGCGGCTGTGGTGACCGCGCGCGGTCCTGCGCGATGGCACGGCAGCCGGTCCGGGGGGCGCGGTCAAGCGCCCGTCCCCGCGATCGGCATTCCCGGACGGGCCGCGGGAAAATGTTGCGATCCGACCATTTCCCCAGTCCCTGTCAAAGATTCCGGTGCCATCGCCGGTCGTGATGGTACTCATGGCGCGGGGTCCTTCCGGTGCGGCCAGTGACGCGGTAGCTGGTGGCCCGCGTTGCGCCGAAGTAGGACCAAGGGGTGAGAAAATGAGCGGCCCATCCGGCAATGCCGGCCTCCACATCGCGATCGATCGCGGCGAGGCCATGCCGCTGTCGGAACAGATCGGCGCAGCCCTGCGCGCGGCGATCCGCGAGCGGCGCATCGAGCCCGGCGCTCGCCTGCCGTCCTGGCGCGACCTCGCGGTGCAACTGGGCGTGGCGCGCGGAACGGTGCGCGCCGCCTATGACCGGCTGACCGACGAGGCGTTGCTGGTGCCGTGCGGTGCGGCGGGCACGCGCGTCGCCGAGACGCCGATGGAGGCCAGCGCATCGGCCGCGGTGACGATCACGCCGCCGCTGCAACGGCTCGATCCCAGGTTCTGCGAACGGCTGCTGCCGTTCCAGATGGGTGTCCCGGCGCAGGACGCGTTCCCGGCAAAACTCTGGGCGCGCATCCGCACGCGCGCGGTGCGCGACGATGCGCTGGCGCCGCTGGCGTATCCCGATCCGCGCGGACTGGCGGCGCTTCGGACACAGATCGCGGCCTATCTGGCGATTGCGCGCGGCATACGCTGCGTGCCCGACCAGGTGCTGGTGACCAGCGGCTTCAAGAACGGGCTGTCACTCGCGATCCGCACGCTGAACATCCAGGGGCGCGCGGCCTGGATGGAGGAGCCCGGCCTGCCGTTCACCCGCATGGGGCTGGAGCTTGCCGGGCTGCGTCCGGTGGCCGTGCCGGTGGACGAGCAGGGCATCGACGTCGCGGCCGGCATCGCGCTCGCGCCGGATGCGGCGATCGCGGTGGTGACGCCGGGCCAGCAGGCACCGACCGGCGTGACGCTCGCGGCCGAGCGGCGCCGCGCGCTGCTGCGCTGGGCGGCCCGCGAGGACGCCTGGGTGATCGAGGACGACTACCTCAGCGAATTGCAGCTCGAGGGGCGTGCCGCGCCGGCGCTGGCGGCCGATGATCCGGCCGGGCGCGTGATCCATGTCGGCAGCTTCTCCAAGACTCTGAGCCCCTCGCTGGGACTTGGCTTCGTGGTCGCGCCGCTGGCGCTGGCCGAGCGCTTCGGCGAGGTCGCCGGCTGCCTGGCGCCGGCGCCCAATCCGACGACGCAACTGGCGGTGGCAGGGTTCTTTGCCGATGGGCATTATTTGCGGCACCTGCGGCACATGAAGCGGCTGTATGCCGCGCGGCGCGATGGCCTGCGTGCCTGTCTCGGCGAGGCGGTCGGTGTGGAGGCGATGGCGGGGCTGGCGCTGCTGCTGCGATTGCCGCCCGGCAGCGACGATGTCGCGATCGCGCATGCGGCGCTGGAGCATGGCATTGCGCCGTTTCCGGTGTCGCCCTGGTACGTCGATCCGGCGCGGCGTTCCCCGGGGTTGCTGCTGGGCGTCACCAACCTGCGCGAGGCCGTGGTCGAGCCGGCCTGTGCCAGCCTGAAGCGGCTGCTGCGGGGGGCTCTGTAGGCGGCCCGGTGCCTGGCACCCACTCCATCGTCATGGCATGGCTTACGTCATTCGCACCGCAAATGGAGACGTGGATGCCGTGGCCAAGCCACGGCATGACGGGGAAAACCCCAGTCCCCCGCTGGAACGTGAGCCGGGCAGCCGTGGCCTGGCGCCGGTGCCCACTCCGTCGTCATGGCATGGCTTACGTCTTTCGCACCGCACGTGGAGACGTGGATGCCGTGGCCAAGCCACGGCATGACGAGGAAAACCCCAGTCGCCCACTGGAACGTGAGCCGGACAGCCGTGGCCTGGCGCCTACTCCGGCCACGGCATGATGGGGAAACAGCAACGCGACGATGGAAAAGACCCAGTCCCCCGCTGGAACGTCGGCCGGGCAGCCGTGGCCCAATCCATCGTCATGGCATGGCTCGGCCATGCCATCCACGTCTTTCGCGCCGCAAGCGAAGACGTGGATGCAAGGCGATGGCAAAGACGCCGTCGCGCACAGCAACGTTGGCACACGCCTCAACGATTGCGCCGCGACCCGCTCCGATGTGACCGCGCGCGGGCTACCGGTAGAACTCGACCCTCGCCTCGCGGAACCATAGGAAATTCGCCGGCGCCGCGGAGATCGGACCGTTGATCGCGAATACCGCGATCTCAAACCGTTCTCCTACCGCAACCTCATCGCGCAGCACCAGCCGGTTCGGCATGTTGAACCCCTGGATCGCCGCCGGACTCGGCCGCCCCGCCGCGCGCGGCAACTCGCCGTTCACCCAGACCTCGGCGTAATCGTCGACGTTCACCGTGAACACCGCCTTCGCCCCCGCAACCGCGAAGCCGCCCAGGTCCGCCGGCATCGTCAGCGTCGCGCGGAACCAGCAGAACGACACCATGCCGCCGCCGCGCCTCGCCCCGAGTTCGGTCGCCGGCACCTCGGGCCAGTCCGCATCGTCGAACCCCAGCAGTTCCGCATGCGGATCGACGTCGTAGGTGGTGCGATAGTCCGGCATCGAATCGGACAGCGCCGGACACTCGACCAGCTTCGCCTCCTTCACCTTCCACCGCGCGCCGAACGCAGCCGAGCCGGCGAGGGTCATCAGGTCGACCGCGTGCACCGGCGGCACCAGCGGCGCGATCGGCGGCTGCGGCATCAGTTGCGGCGGCATCGCGGGCGGCGCGGAGGCGGTCGGCCTCACGTAGCGCGGGGCGGCCATGGCGCGCCTCAGCCGGGAGGTGCGACGGACAGGCGGCCGACCACGCCGTGCTTCTCGATCAGCTTCGCCACCAGGCCGGACGCCTTCGCCTCCTCCACGAAGTCGCGCAGGAACGATGCGGCCGCGGCATTGGTGCGCGCGGTCCCGACCGCCTGCTGCACCGCGCTGAACTGGCCCGGCAGGATGCGCGCGCCGGGCAGCTTCTCCACGTCGCCCAGCAGCGCAGGACGCAGCCCCGCCAGAACCTCCAGCTTGTCGTTGACGAAAGCCGCGGTGGCGGTGGCCAGGCTCTCGGAGCGCACCAGCGTCGCGTGCTTGATGTTGCGCTCGAGCCAGAGATCATAGGCACTCCGCGCGGTCACCGCGATGCGGATGCCGGGCTTGTCGACCTCGGCGATCGACTGGATCGGCGAGCCGGCGGGGACCAGATACGTGGCCTCGATCTCCACATAGGCCGGCGTGAAGGCGATCTTCTCGGCGCGCGCGGGCTCGGCACCGATCAGGCCGATATCCCACGCATCGCTGCCCACCGCATCGGCCAACTCGCCGGGCTTGGGGAACGGCACGTACTTCACCGGCACACCGAGACGCTCGGCGATCGCGCGCGCCATGTCGGGGGAGACGCCGTCCGGATCGCCCGACGGCGAGCGGCCGGTGACCAGCAGGAAGTTGCTCATGTTGATAGCGGCCCGCAGGACACCATGCGGGGCAAGTTCGGCAACGACGGATTGGGACATGAGCTGCTTCCGGGACTGTGGTTTCCGGCCATTGTACCGGCCACGACGGAGAAGCCGCAAGCCGCGCTCCCCTCGCATCCGGCATCCCAGCGATGCGCGCGACCTTGCCACCTGCGAACCGATCGGCAAGTGTGCCGCGCGATGCGCGCCGCCCTCCCCGTTCCTGCCATCCTGCTGCGGCCGAACGTGCAGGGCATGGCGTGGATGGCAGTGTCGGGCCTGATCTTCGGCGTGCTCAATGTCCTGCTGCGCGTCATCACGCTGCAGCTTCCGCCGGTCGAGGTGCAGTTCCTGCGCTACGTCAGCGGCGCGCTGGTGATGCTGCCGTTCATCCTGCGCGCCGGCCTCTACGCGTATCGCCCGAACGGGCTGATCGGCCAGCTATGGCGCGGCGCACACCTCCGGCATGCTGCTGTGGTTCATGGCGCTGCCTCACCTGCCGCTCGCCGAGACCACGGCGATCGGCTTCACCGGCCCGATCTTCGTCATGATCGGCGCGGTGCTGTGCTTCGGCGAACGCATGATCTGGGCACGCTGGATCTCCGCGCTCATTGGTTTCGCCGGCGTGCTGATCGTGGTGTGGCCGAAACTGTCGGGCACCACGGGCTACTACAGCCTGGTGATGCTGGCTTCGGCGCCGCTGTTCGCGGTCTCGCAACTCATCACCAAGGCGCTCACGCGGCGCGACCGCACCGAGGTCATCGTCGTGTGGCAGTGCCTGACGATCTCGCTGTTCTCGTTCCCGCTCGCGCTGCTGCACTGGGTATGGCCGTCACCCGTGCAATGCGTCTGGTTCCTCGCCGCCGGCATCCTCGGCAGTTGCGCGCATTACTGCTCGACCCAGGCGTTCCGCGTGACCGACGTGTCGGCGACGCAGACCGTGCGCTTCCTCGAACTGATCTGGGCCGCGCTGATGGGCTTCGCCGTGTTCGGCGACATGCCGACAAGCTCCACGCTGCTCGGCGGGCTGGTGATCTTCGCAGCCACCACCTGGATCACCCGGCGCGAGGCGCGGCGCGGCCGGGCTGTCGCCGCACCCGCCCTCCGCCGCGCGGACGGCTGAGCCGCGCACAACGCGCAGGCCCCACTGCGCGCAGGCCCCACTGCGCGCAGATCGCGCCGCGTCACTCCAGCGGCAGCCCCTGCGCGTGCCAGCCGGCGGTGCCGCCGCGCAGCACGACCGCGTCGGTGCGCCCGGCCGCAAGCAGCGCCTCCGCCGCGCGGGCGGACCGGCGGTCGGTCTGGCAGACCAGCACGATCGTCTCCGGCCGCACGACAAGATCCTTGATGCGGGCAGCAAGTTCGCCCAGCGGCAGGTTGATCGCGCCGGGCAGATGGCCGGGCGGTGCGGTGAACTCCTCAGGCTGGCGCACGTCCACCAGCAGCAGGCCGCCACGCCCCAGGCGGCGTTGCAGGTCCGCGATCTCGATCCATCCGGGCTTCGCGGCGCGGCGGCCGAACAGGCGGGACAGGAAGGCGAACATGCGCCGGCCCTCTCCTACTGGGTGTCTCCGTGCGCGACGACGATCATTTCGCGACTGTCCGGTGTGAGCGGCGCACGGTCCCAGTCACCATACCACGCAGCCGGCACGAGTCCCGCGGCGGCGAGCAGGCGTTCGAGATGCGCGCGGCCGATGAACCGCAGCCGGCTATGGCCCGTCGCCTGCGTACCCTCGTCAAGGAAACGATACCAATGCGTCAGGCGAACAATACCGGTCGTTGCATCGGCCTCGGTGTCATAGGATTCCTCGACCCGGCCGTACTGCTCCGTCGTGACCACCCGGCCGTTCGCACGCGTCCAGCCGCGCCAGGCCTCGTGCGCCGGATTGCGCGTCTCGAACGCGAACCGCCCGCCCTCTGCCAGGTGATGCGCCGCCGTGCGCAGCAATGCCAGCGCGTCCTCATCGGTCAGCAGCGCCTGGAAGGCGTGGCCGGTCATGATGATCAGGTCGAACCGCGCCGCCGAGCGGAACACGCGGCCGTCCGCCTCGATCCAGGTGACGGCGTCAGCGCCCTCCCGCGCCCGCGCGACCTTCAGCATGCCCGGCGCGGGATCGAGGCCGGTGACGCTGCAGCCATCCGCCGCGATGCGGCACGCCAGCATGCCGGTGCCGCATCCGAGGTCCAGCACGCGGCCGCCGCGTTCGCGTGCAAGCCCCAGGTAGAACTCGTCCGACGGCGTCCACGGATTGAAAAAGTCGTAGAGCGAGGCAAAGAAGTCGTCGGCGAACACCTCGTCGACCGCCACGGTGCTACCCCTGCGCCACGATCTGGGCGAGCGCCGTGCCGACAT
Organism: Acetobacteraceae bacterium; assembly: GCA_037201625.1. Taxonomy (GTDB): domain Bacteria; phylum Pseudomonadota; class Alphaproteobacteria; order Acetobacterales; family Acetobacteraceae; genus JAMXLO01. The sequence continues at coordinate 694,086 of JBBCGR010000001.1, forward strand.
CCCCGGTGCCCGCCTGGCCGCCCATGTCGCGCGTCTTCGGTCCGCTCTCGTGCAGCAGCGTCTCGATCGCGGCGACGATGGCACGGCCGGCGGCCACTTCGCCGAGATGCTCCAGCATCAGCGCCGCCGACCAGATCTGGCCGATCGGATTGCAGATGAACTTGCCGGCGATGTCGGGCGCCGAGCCGTGCACCGGCTCGAACATCGAGGGATACTTGCCCTCGGGATTGATGTTGGCCGACGGCGCGATGCCGATCGAGCCCGCCACCGCCGGTCCCAGGTCGCTCAGGATGTCGCCGAACAGGTTGGAGCCGACGACCACGTCGAACCAGTCCGGATGCTGCACGAAATGCGCGCACAGGATGTCGATGTGGTACTGGTCGGTGCGGATGTCGGGATAGCTCTGCCCCATCAGCGCGAAACGCTCGTCCCAGTACGGCATGGTGTAGGTGATGCCGTTCGACTTGGTGGCCGATGTCAGGTGCTTCTTCGGCCGCGTGCGCGCCAGTTCGAACGCGTATTTCAGGATGCGGTCGACGCCGTGGCGGCTGAACACGCTCTGCTGGGAGACGAACTCGCGGTCGGTATCGACGAACATCCGCCCGCCGACCGAGGAGTATTCGCCCTCGGTATTCTCCCGCACGACGTAGAAGTCGATGTCGGCCTCGGTGCGGCCGGCGAGCGGCGTGCGCACGCCCGGCATCAGCTTGCAGGGGCGCAGGTTCACATACTGGTCGAAGCCGCGGCGGATCGGGATCAGCAGGCCCCAGAGCGAGACATGGTCCGGCACGCCGGGCCAGCCGACCGCGCCCAGCAGGATGGAATCCGACTGCGCCAACTGCTCCAGCCCATCGGCCGGCATCATCGCGCCGGTCTTGTTGTAGGTCTCGCACGACCAGTCATAGTGGGCGAACTCCAGGTCGAAGTTGAAGCGGCGCGCGGCGGCGTCGAGCACCTTCAGCGCCTCCGGCACCGTTTCCTTGCCGATCCCGTCGCCGGGCACCACCGCAATCCGATGGGTTCGCGCCATGCACGTTGCTCCCTGTCCTTCGGCGCGCAAGTGAACCCGCCGCGCCGTAGCCGTCAACCACCGCCCGCCGCACCTGTGAGGCGGTTCACAGAATTCCGTATCGCACCCGTTGTATTACCTTCTCGTATCGATCAGCCGAACCGTGGAGCACAGCAGCGGAGGATCCCGATCATGGCGAACGACGGACTGCCAGGGAACCTGGACGGCACGACGCCGGGCCAGTCGAACGCCGACCCCGGATACTGCGATGGGCCGAAGCAGGAGACCGCCGGCGCGCCCCCGACCGTCACCTGCTTCCTGCAGGTCGGCAAGTTCGACGAACGCGGCAATCGGGTGAAATACATCTACGGCTGCGACCTGGACTACGTCGTCTACTACAGCCGGCTCGAGCATCCGTCGGCCACCGAACCCACCGAAACGGCACCCCCCTCCCCTTCGCCTGCGCCGGTCCGCTGGCTGACCGGGCTGCGCGCGCTGCTGGACGGGCGACGTGACCACGACCTGCCCTACGAGAGCGAGGGCGTGCAGGCGCAGCTTTCGCCGGACCCTGCGAAGCGCACCAAGCAGCGCGCGCTGCTGCTGCCGCTCGGCACCGAGCGGGCCAAGCTGCAGGCGCTGCTGAGCGGCTGGGCGCGGCGGCAGAGCTATGATTCCTCGATCGCCACGGCGATGCAGCTTGCGCTCGACGGCGACGGCGTTGCCGAGGCGAAGGAGACTGCGCTGCAGACCTTGCGCGATGCGAAGACGGCGATCCTGAACGAGCGCGACCTCGCCGGGCGGGCGCAGTATGTGAAGTTCACGGTGGTGCTGGGCGTGATCGGCATGTTCCTGCTGGTGTGGGCGCAGCACAACCTGTTCAAGGATACCGGCTATTTCTGGCTCGGCGCGCAGGCCGGGCTGATCGGCGCGGTCCTCTCGATCGCCATCGGCATCCGCCGCCGCATCGTGGCGCTGGACATCGGCATGGCGGGCAACCTGTCGGACAGCGCGCTGCGGCTGCTGATCGGCGCGGTGTCGGGCGGCGCGCTGGTCCTGCTGTTCTCGACCGGCCTCCTGCCGTCGATGAACACCGGCCAGGGGACGCTCAACGTCATCCACTCGATCCCCTTCGCGCTGCTGCTGGGCATCCTTGCGGGATTTGTCGAGCAGCTTGTGCCGAGCCTGCTGGAGGCGCAGGGCCAGGCGATCCAGCAGGGCCCGCCGACGCCGGGACGCCAGCCCTGATCGGGGTTTCACCCCGAACCCCGACCAGGTGGCTTCGCCCCCTGGACCCCCAGCAAAGGCGCAGCCTTTGCAATCCCAATTTGGGCCCTGGGGGAGGGAGGCCCGTTACTCGGACTCATCCTGGTCCGAGTAACGGGCCTCCCTCCCCCAGGGCCAGGTCCGGGGTTCCAAGGGCTCCGCCCTTGGCGGAGTCCAGAGGCGGAGCCTCTGGTCGGGGTCCGGGGTGAAACCCCGAGCACTCCCGATTGCCCACGCCAGGCACTTCCACCATGATCCGCCGGTATTTTGGGCGAGGACCCGATGATGGCCAAGGCCGCCACGGCAGGACATGACAGCGACTGGGACCGGGATGCCGCGCTGACCACCGCGCGCATCCTGCTGGAGATCGAGGCGATCAATTTCCGCCCGGAAGAACCCTATACCTTCACCTCCGGCTGGAAGTCGCCGGTCTACATCGACTGCCGGCGGATCATCTTCTTCCCGCGCGCCCGGACCAAGATCTGCGACCTGGGCGTCGAGAAGATCAATCGCCACATCGGCTACGAGACCATCGAGGCGGTGGCCGGCGGCGAGACCGCGGGCATTCCGTTCGCCGCCTGGATCGCCGACCGCATGTCCGCGCCGATGGCCTATGTCCGCAAGCAGGCCAAGGGCTTCGGCCGCAACTCGCTGATCGAGGGCGACGTGCCCGAGGGCAAGCGCACCCTGCTGGTCGAGGACCTCACCACGGACGGCCAGTCCAAGATCCGCTTCGCCCAGGCGCTGCGCGACGCGGGCGCCATCGTGAACCACACCTTCGTCGTGTTCTTCTACGGCGTCTTCCCCGGCGCCTTCGAGACGCTGGCGCGGATGGACATCCAACTGCACCACCTGTGCACCTGGTGGGACGTGCTGGAGGCCTGCAAGGACCGCCCATATTTCTCGGAGAGCGCGCTGGCCGAGGTGCGGCGGTTCCTCGAGAACCCGGTGGCCTGGTCGGCCGCGCATGGCGGCATCGCCTCGGCCGAAGAGGCCATGGCACGCAAGGCGGCGGCCGAGCGCTGACCGCCAGCGGGCGCATGGCGTCGCCATAGGCGGCAGGCCGCCGCCTCACGGGAGGAAACCTCACATGCGCACAGCATGGGCCCTGGTCCTGGCCGCGATGCTGCTCTGCCGCGCGCCGGCGCTCGCGCAGCAGGCGGCGAACTGGCCGCACACCGTCACCGGACCGAACGGCGCGACCGTCGTGGTCTACCAGCCGCAGGCGATCTCCTGGTCCGACCGCACGACGCTGACCGCGCGGATGGCGCTCGCCATCACGCCGGCCGGCGCCAAAACCCCCGTGCTGGGCACGATCGAACTGTCCTTCGCCACCACGCTCGACGGCAACACCCAGCTTGTGACGCTCAGCGAGCCGAAGCTCGTCACGTCGCACTTCCCCACGCTCGACACCGGCCAGGCGCGGCAGTTCGAGGACCGCATCACCGCCGTGCTGCCGACGCTGCAACTCAAGCGGGTGCCGCTCGACGCCATCGTGCTGAGCCTGAAGGAGCCGGCGCCGGCGGCCAAGGCGGTCGCGGTGAACAACGATCCGCCGGTGATCTTCCACGCCGATCGGCCGGCGAGCCTGGTGGTGTTCGACGGCGACCCGGTGCTCGCGCCCGCCGGCAACAGCGGGCTGAAATTCGCCGTCAACACCAACTGGGACATCTTCGTCGATCCCGCCGGCACCTGGTACCTGCTCAACAACGGCCTCTGGCTCGCCGCCCCCGCCTCGACCGGCCCGTTCAAGCCGGTGGGCAAGCTGCCGCCCGGCTTCAGCAGATTGCCGGCCGATGCCAATTTCGCCGATGCCCGCAAGGCGTTGCCGCCCAAGGCCGCGAACCCCGCCACCATCCCGATGATCTTCACCAGCACGCGGCCGGCCGAGATCATCGTCACCGAGGGCGCCATCCAGTTCGCCCCGATCGCCGGCACCAGCCTGCAATACGTCAAGAACACGCCGAGCGACCTGTTCTTCGACACCTCGCGCGGCCGCTTCTACTACCTGATCTCGGGCCGCTGGTTCTCGGCCGCGGGCCTCGACGGGCCCTGGACCTTTGCGTCCGCCGACCTGCCGCCCGACTTCGCGCTGATCCCGCCGGACGGCCCACGCGGACAGGTGCTGGCATCGGTGCCCGGCACGTCACAGGCGCAGCTTGCCGTGCTGAAGGCGCAGCTTCCACAGCAGGCGTCGCTGAAGCGCGCCGATGCGAGGCTCACGGTCACCTATGCCGGGATGCCGGAATTCCGGCCGATCCCGGGAACCGAGCTGACCTACGCGGTGAACACCGCCTTCCAGGTGATCGGCGCGGGCGGCCGCTTCTATGCCTGCTACCAGGGCGCCTGGTTCGTCGCCGCGACGCCGGCCGGCCCCTGGGCGCTGGCCGACAGCGTGCCATCGGCAATCTATACGATCCCGCCCAGCAGCCCGGTCTACAACGTGACCTATGTGACCGTGTACGGCGCGACGCCGGAGGCGGTCACCTACGGCTACACGTCGGGCTACGCGCTCGGGTTCGTCACCGCCGGCCTCGTGGTGTACGGCACCGGCTACTACTACCCGCCCTATGTCGCGGCGGGCGCGGTGCCGATCTACTACCCGCACCCTTACTCCTATGCCGGCAGCGTCTGGTACAACCCGGCGACGGGCGGCTGGGCGCGCGGCGGCACGGTGTACGGCCCCTATGGCGGAGCGGCGAGCGCGGGCCGCGCGTACAATCCGTCGACCGGCGCCTGGGCCCGCGGCGGGGCGGTCTACGGACCGTACGGCGGGGCCGGCGCCTGGTCGGGCTACAATCCCTCGACCGGCACCTATGCGCATGGCAGCGCCGCCTGGGGACCCAACGGCGGCACCGCCAATGCCAGCTTCTCCAATGCCCGCTACGGCGTCTCCGGCAGCACGACGCAGAACGCCAACGCCTATTCGCGCTGGGGCTCCAGCACGATCAGCGGCCCCAACCAGACGGTGAACACCGCCAGCGCCAGCAACGCGCGCGGATCGGCCGGCGCGGTCAGTTCCAGCACCGGCGCGGCGGCCGCGGGCGTGCACACCAGGAGCGGCAACAACGCCGCCGTGGCCCGCAGTTCCAGCGGCAACGTCTATGCCGGCACCGATGGCAACGTGTACCGCCACACCGACAATGGCTGGTCGAAGTGGAACGAGGGTGGCTGGCAGACGATGCAGAAGCCTGCCGAGACGCGCACCCAGTCGGGCGCGGGCGGCGGCGCGGCCTCACGGCAGACGTTGGGCGGCGGCAGCTACCAGCAACTCGAGCAGGACCGCTTCGCCCGGAGCGAGGGCGCGCGGCAGTTCGGCGGCGAGGGCCGCTCATTCGGCGGCGGCGGCGGCGGACGCTTCCGGCGCTGAGGCTGGCGAGGTGGTCGGGGCGCTCGTCACGAGGGGCGAGGCTCCGGCGACCGAGACGAGGAAAGATCCAGTTCATGCCAGGGGGATTCTCCGGCAGGCCGCGTCATCCGTCGCCGACGGAGGCAATCGGCGCCTCATCAATCGTCATGGCATGGCTTGCCATGCGAACCACGTCCTTCGCGCCGCAAATGAAGGACGTGGCTGCCGCGGCCAAGCCACGGCATGCCGGAGGAGACCGTTCGGTCCCCACCGGAAGTTTAGCCGGACAGCAAAGCACCAGGCCGGCACTCGCGTTATTGATGAATGCTGGAATCTCGCGAACATCACCGAAGCCTACCGGCCGGCTACGCAATTCCGAACAACGCCCGCCTGATCGGCGAATGTTGGTTACGGCGCACTTGCAACTGCGCCGGCAAGCGGGCCATCGCCACCCCGGCGAGCGTCCCCCAACCAACCAACGCGCATGCAGGGTCGACCGGCCGACACGCCACAAGCTGCACAGTCTCGTCGAGCACCTGTTCAGTCAATTCAAGGACTTCCACGGAGTCGTCCATCAAAAGCCAAATTGGCCGGCGGCCGCGCGTCCGCGATTGTCTTGGCTGGCCTCGCCTTGTGGTGCACCCGATCAGTCTGCGCCGCGCGCCTGCGACCGCGTTTCAACATCGCACGCGCCCGCCACCCTCACATGTCTCTAGCGCCGATATACCGAATATTTAACACCGCGCACGATTGCCAGTCTTGATTTCCTCTTCCCGCCAGGGCACCGCGCAAGTGGTTCGCAGTATTTCGCATCGACCCATCGTCAATTTCCGCGTGCAAACCCACAACCAGTTGATACGATGTGATTTCGCTATCATGTCATGATGCTCGCGGAAATTCTTGTACGAGCATCGGCCGTTCCGCGGCGTGACGCTGGGGAAGAGATGCTCGAGGAGGACAGTGAATGACGCTGCCCGGCTACGTCGATAACTTCACCGTCGACCTGCTGACGGGATGGGCCTGGGATCCGGACCGGCCCGACCAGCCCGTCGAAGTCGCAGTGCTCCAGGAAGGCCGCGCGGTCCTGAAGATCAAGGCAGACCGTTATCGCGCCGACCTGGCGGAGGCCGGCATCGGCAATGGCCGGCACGCCTTCTCGCTCGAACATCTCCACGCCATGGTTCCCTGGTCGCGGCGCAACCTCTCGACAGTACGGGCCAAGGACGGCGCCGTCCTGAGTTCCAACGCACGATCGCTGATCGCGACCGGCAGTCCACACCTGTATCTTATGCGAGGCGGCGGGCCGCCCTTCGTGGCGTTCGGCGACCGGCTGTACCGGCTGCCGTCCGACCGCTGCGTTGCGGACATGGCCGCATGGTTGCCGATGACACTACCGGAGGAGACCGACGATCCGCTGCCGGTGACAGGCGCGGCGCGCTGGGTGGAGAGCGATCCGATGCCGCAACTCCTGCTGGAGCCGAACGATGGCCCGGCGGTCTCGATCCCGGTCGATGAATACGCCATCGCCGGCGCGCATGTGCGGATCTGCCGCGGCCGCACGCAAGGCAGTGGCCGCCTGCAGGATGAGGTCGCCATCGAGGTCGAGAATGCCATCGGCATCGAGTTGCAATGCCTGCTGCCGGGCACTGACGATCTCGCGGACCGGCGGCTGCGCGTCTGCGGTGCCGGCGGTCAGGAGCAGGCCTTCGACCTGCCGCCCGGACGCCGGACCACGATCCAGATCGGCGTCACCCAACTGGCGCGCCACCGGATGCACCTGAGGCTGGATCCGCACCCGCAGCACAACAGCGGCTTCCTGCTGTGCGGCCTCGACGTCATCGCCCGCGAGCCAGCCTTCTTCGCGTTCTGACCGGAGCGAATGACGGTGGATCAGGTCGTGATGAACCCCGCGCGTGAGGAACGTCTCAAGCGGAACCTCGAATATCTGATCTGGCGGCTGCGCGCGGGTGAGGCCTCCGAGGGCCTGTCGCCAGGACCACGCGGCGCGACGCGGACCGCCGCGGTCGTCTGCTGGGACCTCTCGCACAATCCTGCCGGCCGCGCCTATGTCCTTGCCAGGCTCCTCGGCGAGCAATGGTTGCCGGAACTGGTCGGCCCGATCTGGCCGCGATTCGGCCGCACCCTGTGGGAACCGCTGCGCGCATCCGGCCTACCCTGGCACGCGCTGCACGTCGAGAACCTCCTGGACCTCGTGGTGCAGGCCAGTGCCCTCAGCCTGGCGCGGCAATACGATCTCGTCGTGGTGTCGAAACCGCGGCTGCCCGGCCTGCTGCTCGGGCTGTTCCTCGCCGAGCAGAGCCGCTGTCCGCTCATCTTCGACTTCGATGAGGACGAGCGGGCCTTCCTGCAATACCACCTGGAGCACCCGTCGGAATCGGCGACGAAGCTGCTGGCGGAGCCGTTCGGCACGACGGGCACCTTGCTCGCGTCCCAGTACTGGTCGATGGCCGATGCCGTCACCGTGGCCAGTCCGGTGCTGCGCAAATCGTTCGGTGGCAGCCTCGTGCGGCATGCCCGAGACGAGACCGCGCCCGTGGCGGACCGCACCGCCGCCCGCCAGCGTCTCGGCTACCGGTCCGAGGATTTCGTGCTCGCGTTCATCGGCACCGTGCGCGCGCACAAGGGGATCGATCGCATCCTCAGCGCCATGGAGGCCATCGACGATCCGCGGCTGAAACTGCTGGTCGTCGGATCGATCGACGACCCTGCCGTCCGCGCCAGGCTCGCCACGATGCCCGAGCGGGTTCAGGTGTTTCCCCCTTGCGACATCGCCCGGCTGGGGACGTATCTCGCGGCCGCCGACCTCGTGCCGCTGTTGCAGAAACCCGAGGCGGTGATTGCGCAAAGCCAGTTTCCCGCGAAGGTGACCGATGCCCTGCAACACGGGGTGCCGATCGTCGCGACGGCGACGCCGCCTTTGTCGGATGGCAGCCTTGGCGATGCCGTCGACTGGATTTCGCCGGACGGATTGCGCGCCTATCTCGCCTCCCGCCTGCGCGCCGCGCCCATCACCCAGGAGCGCCGCGCCCGCATCCGGCAGATCTTCGAGGACGAGTACAGCGAGCGGGTGAACCGCGTACGCCTCGAGGCCGCGGTCCAGACCGCCGGGCGTCAGAGCCATCCGTTCGGACGGGCGAAGTCGGAGGCGCTGCGCGGCCTGCTCGATGCCGTGCGCCGTGCCCAGCAGGAGAGCAGCCGATCCAGTCTGGCACTGCCGGCGATCGCCAGCCCGCGGACCGGCTACGACGTCGCGTTCTTCTGGAAGCAGAATGACAGCGATCTGTTCGGCCGTCGCTCGGACCTGATGGCGCGTCACCTGCCGCGCACCGGGCTGATCCGCCGGGTGGTCCATTTCGACCATGTGCTGCCCGCGGCGGATTTCGCCCGCATGGCGCGCGACCAACTGGCAGGCCGGCAGAACATCCCGGCGATGCAGTTCAGGACACAGGCTTTGCGAGCCCTCCGTCTGAGCGACACGCAGCACATGACGCGCCGGGTGGTGCTGACCGAGGCCTCGCAGGGCGCGCCGAGCTTCGGCGGCGAACCGCACCATGCGGTCGGCCGCGTTCCGGAACTCGTGGCGTCGATGCTGCGCGAGGCGGGATGCTGCCCCACCCGCACCATCGCCTGGGTGTGCCCGGTGGTCTGGCCATTCCCCGAGATTGCAGCCGAGGTCCCGTTCCATCGCGTGGTGGTCGATCTGGTCGACGATCAGCGCACCTGGGCCAGGACGCCGGAGGAATGGCAGCGCGTCCATGATGCCTATGCCCGGACGCTGCGGCTTGCCGACCTCGTGCTGACCAATGCCGAGGGCAATCGCGCGAATTTTGCTGATCTGCACTCGGGGATTCACGTGGTGCCGAATGGCGCCGAACTCGACGGGCCCCCGGACGGAACCGTCGTCCCGGACATCCTGCGCACATTGCGCCGCCCGCTGATCGGGTATTGCGGGAACCTGAGTGAGCGGATCGACTGGTCGATGGTGCAGGCGCTGGCGCAGCGGCATCCGGCGTGGTCCTTCGTCATGATCGGCCCGCGCGGCGACGCCGGAATCCCTGCTGCGATCACCGAGTGCGCCAATGTGACCCTGCCCGGCCCGTTGCCGTACGACGTGGCGCGGCGCTGCATCGCCGAGTTCGATTGCGCAATCCTGCCGCACGTGACGAACGCGATGACCGACGCGATGAATCCACTGAAGGTCTACAACTACCTCGGCATGGGAGTTCCGGTCGTTGCCACGCCGGTCGCCAATCTCGAGGGACTGGACGGGCTCATCACCGTGGCCCATGACGCCGATGCGTTTTCGGCGGCTATTGCTGCAGTGCTTGCCGCGCCGGTGCGGCGGTCCCTGTCGCCGGACGAGCAGGATCGGATCGCCTGGGAGTCGCGCATGCGCACCATCACGGAACTGCTGGAGGCGACGCTGCGCTGATCCCAGACCGGCGCTATGCCGTCTGCGATGTCACGAGGCCGGTGCGCGGATCGAACAGCCAGCCCGGCTGGCGCAGCAGCGCGACGGTGCGTCCGCGGATACGGCCATATTCGACGCCGCTGTCGCGCAGCGGCCGCTGGTCGCGGGCATTCGTCACGCGCCCGCCATGCACCTGGTGGAACGTGCCCTCCCCCGCCACCTTGATGAGCTGCGCGCCGGGCAGTTCGCAGGCGCGCCGGAACAGGTCGTGGTTCGCCCCGCCGCCGCCCGGGCTGATGAAGCGGGCATCGTAGTGGCCGAGTGCATCCCACATCGGACGAGGCAGGAACAGCGCGTTGCTCTCCAGCAACGGACCGGGCCAGCCCTGGCCAACTTCGGGCGCCGCGATCTCGAACAGCCGGTAGCCGTCGCGTGGCCAGTCGATCTTCGCCAGCAGCGCATCCTCGGTGGCGGCATCATAGCCTTCGTGCACGCTCTGGTTCTGCGGCTTGGGTCCCAGGTGATAATTGTACGTCGCGACCACCGGACGCGGATGCAGCGAACAGCCGCGCACGCCGGCAGCGATCAGTCCGGGCGAGGCCAGGCGCGCGCCGTCGATCATGGCCGCGATGATCGGCGCACGCGCGAGCGACAGCCCGAAGTTCATCGCGGCCACCGGCGACGGGCCGGGGTTTGGCCAAAGATGCAGCGACAGCGCCAATCCTTCGACGACGAGATCGGCCGGTGTGGGCGGCGGGTCGGAGCCGTTGTCCACCACGATGACCTCGACCGGCCCTATCCCGTCCAGCCGCTGATACGGCGGCGCAAGCGAGAGCAGCGTGCGCCGGAGTTGCCGTGTCATCTGATAGCTCGCGATCACCAGGCTGACCGCGGGCGGCGTGTCATGCATCGAGGCGACTCACCGTTCCGGATCGGCCATCCAGCAGCCAGCCGGGCGTGGCAACGGGCGCCAGCTTGCGATGCCGGATCCGCGCGTACTCGAACAGCAACTGCCGCAGCGCCTCGCGGTCCGTCATGTTGGCGATCGTACCGCCATGAACCTGGTGGAACGTCGCCTCGTGCGTGACCTTGATAAGCTGCGCGCCGGGCAGTTCGCAGGCGCGCCGGAACAGGTCTGGATTCGCAGCACCACCGCCCGGGCTGGTGAACCGCACATCGTAGCCGCCGAGCGCATCCCACAGCGCGCGTCGCATGAACAAGGCGTTGCTCTCCACCAAGGGTCCGGGCCAGCCCGCTCCAGTGCCCGGCACGCCGATCTCGAACAGGCGGTATCCGTCACCCGGCCAGCCGATCCCCGCCAGCAGCGCGTCCTCGGCTTCGCTGTCGTAGCCCTCAGGCACACTCTGATGCTGTGGCCTCGATCCCAGGTGGTAGTTGTAGGTCGCAACCACCGCCCGCGGATGCAGGGCGCAGCCGCGAACGCCGGCGGCGATCAGTCCGGGCGAGGCCATGCGGGCGCCGTCGATCATCGCCGCGATCACGTCACCCCGCGCCAGCGACAGTCCGAAATTCATCGCCGCCACCGGCGACCGACTGGGACAAGGCCAAAGATGCAGCGACACCGCCAACCCAGCCGCCGCCAGCGCATCCACGCCGAGATCAGCCGGCGTCGGCGGCGGGTCCGATCCGTTGTCGATCACGATGACCTCCACCGGACCGATGCCCTCCAGCCGCTGATGCGGCGGCGCGAGCGACAGCAAGGTGCGGCGGAGCTGCCGGGTCATCCGGTAGCTCGCGATCAACAGGCTTACCGCCGGGATCACCCGCGCTCAGCCTTTCTGGATCTTGCCACTCTGCAGCAGGGCATTCGTGATTCCGCTGATGCTCGGCACCGCCTGCGAGTCCTCGGCGCCGACCTCGATCCCGAACTCGTCTTCCAGCAGTCCGACCATCACGATGACCTCCAGCGAGTCGAGGCCGTACGAATCGAATCGTGCGTCGAGCGCCACGGCATCCCGCTCCAGTTCGAGCGTCGTGACCACGTACTGGTGCATCCATTCGGTGACGGCGGTGTGGGTCGGGAGCATCGGGACCTCATGCAGAAATCACGGGCGATGGCGAAGCAGGCCGGTCGCTCCACACCGCATCGCGGAATGTGCCATCCGCGATCAGCGACAGAACGACGTAGTGATGATCGACGCCGATGGCAGGATGGACCGTGACACCCGGCAGGTGCCGGACACGGTCGGCATGATCGACGTCGAGCTGGTACTGCGCGCCGTAATGGAAGGCAACGCGCATGGCAGGTGCGGCTGCCATTTCCGCCGCCACATCGCGAAACCGCATCTCCGCCTCCGCCACTGCCGACATGGTCAGTCGGCCGGAGCGGATCGCCGCATGGCCGAACTCGGGTCCCAGTGAGGTCAATGCGCCAAAGGTGGTGGCCCGCTCGGCGCCCAGACGCGCACCGTAGCGGATGGCGGACAGCCCGCTCGCGGAGGCGCCGAGAGTGAGCAGCCGCGACGCGCCCAGGCCGGAGATCTCCTGGCGCAGCCGCGCGATCGTATCGTCGACGCGCAGACCGAAAGAGCGAAACCCGCGCAGCCCCGGCGCGTGCGACGTCGTGTCGCGCAGGTAGACGACATGGACCGGCAGATCGGCCAGCAGCGCGTCCAGCATGGCAAGCGGCAGCATCATGAAATTGCCTGTCAGCGTCGCGAACACCAGCAACGTGGCATCGGCGCCGGGCGTGCGAACGATCTGCAACTCCGCCGCCTTGTCGTCGTCCAGCCGGGAGCGCGCCCAGACGGCAGCCGGCACACGCCGCAACACATCGGCGATCGGTGCCGCACGCCGCGCCCACTCCGACCCGGGCGCCAGCGCTGCGATCAGCGCCTCGGCCAGCCTGCGATCGTTCGCCTGCAAGGCCGCGAGCATCGTCTCGTACAGCAGGAAGCCATCCTTCGACCGAAGCTCCACCGTGTCGCGCACGCGCGCATAAAGTCGCAGCCACGCCTCTCGCGCGATCGGCAGGCGATTGAGGAACCGGACGAAGGCCGGATTGTGCGGATGCTGCGCGAGCGCCTCCTGCAACGCCGCGACAAGCTCGGCATCGACCGGCGGCCACAGGCGCGACCGGCGGGCAAGTTTCGAGCGTGCATCGATCCGGATCGCGTGCGCCCAGCCCGGCAAGGCTTCGCGCGCCGCCGACCGGTCGAGGTAGTCAACCGCATCGGCCAGCCGCTCGGTGGAAGCAGCGGCACTGCCGGCTTCCCGCAGCAGCGCCGCATCGTCCGGCGTGACCGGCACGCGCGCGGCGAGCAGCGCTGCGGCATCCTTGTTCCGCCGCAACGGTGCGGCGATCTGGCGCGCGATCTGTGTGCGTTCAGCCTCGGTCATCGGCGCATCGGCAATCGCCGCATGATAGAGCGCGAGCGCCTCCTCGCCGCGACCCACTCGTGCCAGCGCCGCGGCGAGCCGTGCCGCCACCCAAGGATTGTCGGGATGCTGCGTCCACACGACCCGGTAATGCGCGGCAGCATCCGCACGGCGTCCCGCCTGCTCCAGGATCGAGCCAAGCTGAAGCTGGCATGCGAGATCGCGCGGATGGCACGCCGCCGCCTGCTCCGCGACACGCAGCGCACCGGTCAGATCATTGGCCCCGAGATGCGCCTGCACCGCAGCGAGATACTCCGCCGATGTGGCGAGCGCCGTCGCGCTCATGCGCTCAACCGCAGGGCTGGAGCAGCGACCGTCGGCAGGCTCCGCGCGATCCATCCGAGGCCGTCATGACGCAACCCGCCCGCGAGTACGTGGCGCAGGAACGTAGCGCGACGGGCGGTGCCTGCGTCCCGATCGGCGATCACCGTCGCGATGCGCGCCCAGTGCCGGTCGAGTGCCTGATGGATACGGGCCGGGATCAACTGTCCCTGCGGCGCGGCGGTCAGCGTCGCCGCACGCAGCAACGCCCGGTCCCAGCCCCGCACCACGTCCTCCTCGCGTCCGATATGCCGGGCGAAGCCCTGGTACTTGCGAAAACCCGAGCGTGCGACAATGACTCCGGGGACATCGTACGCGGCCGCGGTCACGTAGCCATGCATCGAATTGCCGACATAGACGATGGCGTGGCCCAGCAGCGCCGCGACCTCCCGCAGGCTCTGCGGTGCATCGACGACCGCGTGGGCGACCGTCATGCTGAGCGAAAGCAGGCGCGCGCCTTCGCCGTCATTCAGGCTGGGACCGATGGCGATCAGCACCGGCGTCAGCCCCCAATGCCGGGCGAAGCTGCTGATCGTCGCGCCGAGTTGCGGGATCGCCGCACGATCAATGCGATCGGGGCGCAGATGGACCGCCATCAGCCGTGCATCCGGTGTAAGACCCATGCGCTGCAGCACGGCATGCAACGCGCCCTGCAGGCTGGACTTCGGCCACACGGCGGCGAGTCCCGCGACCGTGTCCGGCACGACCTCTGCCGCGTGCGAGCGGCCAAGGAAGATTGCGCTGGTCTCGTCGCGGACAGCGACATAGTCGGCGACGGCAACTGCCGGATCCAGCACCTCGCGCCGCAGCACCGCCTCCATCGGCGCGGGCACGCCCGGTGCGTTCCATGCCAGCGGTACATCGGCCAACGCCGCCGCCAGCGCGCCGCCGTACCACAGCGAGAGGTAGGCGAGATCGCTGACCCCCTGGGCGCGGTATTCCTGCAGGAAGTCGGCGCGCCATGCATGCACAAGTTCGCCTCCGCCGACCGCGACGGCATCGGGACGCAGGTCCTGGCTCAACAACTCCGACATGGCGTGTGTCGGCAGCGCGTCGCTGAACAGCGTGCTGCCAGCGGTGGGGGAAACCGGCAGCACCGTCCAGCCGAGCGGAGCCAGCCGAGCCGCGGCGACGACAGGAAACAGCAGGTCGCCGAAGTTGGCGACGTCGAACGTTCCGCACAGTGCAAGCCGCCGTTGTGCCGTCACGTGGACGCACGATCCTTCGTCGTGTTGTCGCGACCCTGCGATGCCGGTAGCTTAGCCAGGGCATGATGACCGTTGCAACGCGCGACCCGCCTTCGGCCTCGTTGATGGCGTGTTTTCCATGACAACATCTGGAGAAGTTCGATCGGGTCCGGACGGTGGGATGCGAACAGTGCACCTTGCGTGCCTGTGCGACGTCGCAAATTTCGGTGATGCACTCTTTCCGCTGCTTGCCGAACGCAGGCTGCATCCGTTCGGCTACCGTGTCACCGGCATCACGCTGAGCGGGCGGGCCTCCGCATGGCCGGATGCCCCCGTATCGATCAGCCTGCGGGACCTGGTCGGCCACGCCCCGGCCAGTGCCGGCGTGCTGATCGGCGGCGGCAACATCATCGTCGCACGCCCGACATCGCTGGCAGAGGCCGCGCTCGCGTCGTTGTGGCTCGGGGCAAGCTGGCATGCCGCTGTGCACGATCTCAAGCTGCTCTGGAACGCGCCGGGTCTGCCGCGACCCTTCACGCGGCATCCGCTGGGGCTGCTGGCGCGTGCCGCCCTGGATGCGGCCGACCGGGTGGCGGTGCGCGACGCGTACAGCCACAGCATCATCGAGGATCTGCGGCCCGATACCGACCTCGTGCCGGACACCGCCATCGACCTCGCGTCGCTGTGGCCCGCGGCGATGCTGGCACCGGTGTTCCGCGATCTGCTCGCGCGCACAGCGGCCCCGACCGATCGTCCCATCGTCGTGGTGCATGTGCGGGCCAGGGATGGCGACGCCGGTTTTCCGCAGATCGCGGCTGCGATCGATGCGTTCGCCCGTGAGCACGACTGCCTGCCGCTGCTGCTGGCGCTCGGCCCGGCGGTGCACGACGATATCGTGCTCCGTCGGCTGTCCTCGCATCTCAGTGCGGCGCATATTCTGCTGGATGCGCCTCGCACCTTGCAGGAGATCGCGGCAGCCCTGGCCTTCGCGCGCGGCTATGTCGGCCAATCGCTGCACGGCTATGTCGCTGCGGCCGCGTACGCGGTGCCGGGCATCCTGGTGGCGCCGCCGCCGGCACGGCGGTTCCGCGGTTTCCTCGACCATTGCGGCAGGCCGGATGCGCTGGTCGCGGACTGGTCCGCGGCCTTCGCGCGGCTCGTATCGCTGCCGCCGCGACGGCCGCTGCCGGACGCCATGCATGCGGCGCTGGATGGACATTGGCAGGCAACGGCGGCGATCCTGGATGGCCCACGCGCGATCAACCCTGGCGCATTGGCCCTGTTGCGCCTGGCGGCAAAATTAGGTGCCGAACATCTCGGGCCGGACTGGGCACTGCGTTCGCTGATGCCGGGCACCTATTCGACCCGGCACGCACAGGGACGCGACGGCATGGCCAAGGAGGCGGCGCGTTGAGCGATCGGGCGATCACGTCACCGCAGACCGCATGCCTCGGGGCGGCGTGGGCCGGCAGCAGCGTCAACTGCGTCCCGTTCCGCTACCGTGCCGTCCTGCCTGTCGCCGACGGCTGGCTCGTTTCGTACTACGATGCCGCGGGCGCCGTGACGCTGTGCCACGTGTACGAGTCGTTTCGCGTCGGCCCGCGCTGGTGCACTCCTTCGCCGGTGAAGCCGCACGATGCGCATGCCTGTATCAGCCTCGGGCGCGGGCCGGAGGGCGATGTGCACGCCGTGTTCGGTGCGCACGCCTCGACCGCATGGCATGTTCGCGTCACGTCCGACCTGTCGGCATGCCTCCAGCCGCCGCGTCCGCTGACCTATGACAAGGCGAGCCGCCTGACGTATCCGCAGTTGCTGTCTGGCAACGATGCGCCGGGCCTCGCGATGCTCTATCGCGAGGGTGGCGCCTGGCGTGGCGAAATCCGGGTGGCTCGCTGGCGGGACGATCGTGATGCGTTCGTGCCGGACGATGCGCCACTGCTGTCGGGCATGGCTGGCCGGCTTGGCGCGGGACCTTACGTCAATCGCCCGGTTCGCCTGCCGGATGGCCGGGTCGCGCTGTTCGTCGTCTGGCGCCTGCCGCCGGACCTGACCTCTGCCGGCGACGTGGCGAATGTCGGCATCGATCTGGTGCTCGCCGATGCCGACCTGGCATCGCTGACGACTGCCGATGGCGTGGCGCTTCGTCGCCCGGTGACGCCGTTCCACGGTGCGCGCGCGTGGGCTGTGCCGCCGGGCATGAACCTGATCAACCAGGGGAGTGCCGCGTGCGCGCCCGACGGCGCTCCGATGGCGCTGACCTACTGGGACGACGCCCGCGGCATTCCGCAATACCAGCTTCTGTGGCGCGCCGGTGGCCTGTGGCACGCGACGCCGATCTCCGACTTCCGGACGCACTTCGCGCTTGCCGGACGCGGCACTCTGCCGCTGCCGCACAGCCGGCCCGAGATGCTGGTACGAAAGGATGGCGCTATACTCTGCATCTTTCGCAGTGCCGAGTACGGCAACCGGCTGATGCTGAGCGTGCATGCGCCGCCATACCGTGCGCCGTGCGGTGCGCCGCGTGTGCTGGTCGATGAGGACCTGGGGCAGTACGAGCCGGTGGTCGATCCGGATACGTTTCATCGCGATGGCAGCGTCGTGCTGTTCGTCCAGGCATGCCACCAGGAGCAGGGCGACGGCGCGGCGACGGCACGCTCGGCGCCCGCCCGTCTGCTGCGGTGGCCGGCAGCCGACGTGAGCACGTGGTGACCGGTGCCCGTCCGGATATCGTGCGATGAGGGCCGGCCCCAGCCGTACGGCACTCGGCGTGGCACGACTGCGCGCGATGCATCAGGTGAAGGATGGCGGTGCGATCTTCACCGATCCGTTCGCGGTGCCACTGCTGGGCGAGGATGCCGATGCGCTGCGGCGTAGGGAGGACCCTCCGCTGATGCGTCGCGTGCGACGCTTCATTGCGGCACGCAGCAGGATTGGCGAGGCGTTCCTGGCCCGTGCGGTCGACCGCGGCGTGCGCCAGGCCGTGATCCTCGGCGCCGGTCTCGACACATTCGCATTGCGCAATCCGCATGCGGCGCGCGGCCTGCGGGTCTTCGAGGTCGACCATCCGGCAACCCAGCAGCACAAGCGGGCGCGGATGGCGGCGGCCAGCCTGGCCGCTCCCGACTGCCTGGTGTTCGTGCCGGTGGATTTCGAGCGCGACGATCTGGCGATGGCGCTGCATCAGGCTGGCTTCGATGCGGACGCACCGTGCTTCTTCCTCTGGCTGGGCGTCGTCGCCTATCTCAGCCGGGAGGCGATCGACGCGACGCTGCGGACGATCGGCGGTCTCGCCGATGCCGAGGTCGTGTTCGACTGCACCGAACCGCCGGAGGCGTATCCCGATGTCCTGCGTGCGTTCGTCGCCGACCGCCGGCGGCGTGTGGCCTCGATCGGCGAGCCGTGGGTCAGCCATTTCCGCAGTGTGGACCTGGATCCGTTGCTGCGCGCCCACGGGTTCACCGATTGCGAGGACCTGGACGGCGCGTGCATCGAAGCGTGGCTGGCGGAGCATGCACCGGGCATGCCCGGCCCGCCGATCGCCGGCTCGCATCTGGTGCGCGCAAGGGTCCATCCGCGATTGACGGCCGGGCCCGTGGAGAGGATCACCCCGTACCTGCCGGAACTAGGTTCACGCCGACCGTGACGCGCGCATCATGACGACGACGGTCCCGATTCCACTGCTCGCGCTGGGTGCGGCGGGCGTTGCGCCATTCGGACCGCCCGGGGCGACGCCGCTGCGTCGGACGCCAGAACCGGTGATCCTCGCTTATCTGATTCTCGGCGGCTTCATTCATGATTTTCGATCCGGCGATGGAGCCGCCTGTGTCAGCCAGGCGCGCGAGGCGCTGGACCGCTGGTGCGAGATGGGTCTCGGGTTCGCGCGAGGACCTGACGATGGCCGGCTGTTCGACCCGGTGGAGGTGGCCAATTTCATCCCGTGGTCCGGCCTGTTCGCGGACGATCCGTTCTGGCAGGAACATTTCGTCACCACCGGCCGCCGTCTCACGCAGGAATTTCGAGGCTCACCCGACGCGGCGCCTGGCGATGGTGCCAGTGCGCCGCACGATTTCCACTTGCGGCTGACCCGTCGTTTCGGTCCTGCGGCGGGCCTTGCCGGCAAGCGGGCGCGGCTCTTCCTGCGATATCCCGTGGAGGGCGGTGCGTCGCTTCTCCTGGCGCCACCTCGGGTTTCCGCGCCCGATGGCGCACGCATCCGCACAGGGACGGATCGACTGGAGGTCATGCTCACCGCCGATGCCGGCCTGATCGAGGTCGCCGCCGACTATCAGATCCGCTGCGCGCCCGCTGCGCTCGGGCATGTCGCGGCGTTGCCGGTTGCGGAGCGTGCGCTGTACCTGCAGCCGCGCGAGGGGCTGATCCAGATCACCCCTCGCATCGCGGCACTTGCCGAGGCGCTTGGTGGCCCTGAGCGGAATCCTCTTGAACTGGCCGAGGGTTTTCGGGATTTCATCCATGGTACGCTGATCTGTGGCGTGCTGCGCTATGATCTGATTCCGCACGACTCGCCGCTCGACTGGGTGTTGCAGCACCGGTGGTTCGACTGCCAGTTGGGATCGGCGCTGCTTGCCGCGCTGTGCCGCGCCAGGAACGTACCTGCACGGCTGTGTGCCGGCCACCTGCTCTATCGGCACGCGCCGACGTTTCATTACTGGGTGGAGATCTGGTGTCCCGACACCGGTTGGCGCGGCTTCGATCTGCTGTCATGGACCTTGTCGGTTGCCGGACGCGATGCAGACTGGCGCGGCATCTTCTCCGGAACGCTTGATCCGCGGCTGCAGACTGAAACTCTGCCGCGCCACTTCACCGGCATGGGCAGCGCCAGTCTGCCCGCGCGCTGGCATTTGTTGCTGACCCCGCACGCCGACGGGGCGGAGACCCGGATTTGCGAGCGTGAGACTGGCACGTTGGCTGTCAGCGACCGGCTGTCGTTCCGACCGCCGGCGCCGGCGTGATGACGAATGCCAGGCCGTTATTGCCGCATACCTGGACCGGCCGGCCCTGCCAGTCGAACGGCGCGAGGCCGGCGCGCAATGCGGCCTCCCGCCGGCCCAGAAGCCCGCGGGAGATTGCCAGCCGATCCGCCAGCATCGCGTGGTGGTCGTCGGCCCATGTATTCCGCCCGTGGCTGACGTAGACGAAGAGATGCGGCGCATCCGCCAGCACCGCCAGGGTGCCGCGCTCGTTCAACGCCAGCACCACGGCCAGATCCTCGCCGCGGGAGGCCGTTTCGCCGATGGTAGGATACGACAGCGGCGCGTCGATCCGGGCCATCAGCGTGCCAGGGTGGCCGCTCGCAGGGGTTGCGCGCCAACTGGTGACATACAACCGGTCGTGCCCGGGGAAGTAATGAACGACGTCGCGCAGCAGCACCGCCTCGGCGCCGGTCTCGCGCAGCCGTCCCCATTGCCGCGACAGTCGTTCCGGGTGGGAGCGATCGTCATCGTCCCACTGGCAGATGACATCCCCCCTCGCCGCCGCGATCGAGGCCATGCGCATCGCCCCGAGCGTCTGGCCCGGTGCGATGCGCACCAGCCGGATGTCACCCCGATCAAACCGCCGAACCGTGTCGCGCAAGGCCTCGATATCCGATGCCGACTCGGATTCCGTCACGATCACCAGTTCCCGCTCCGGGTAGGTCTGCCGGCGGTAGTCGGCGATGCTCTCGGCGACCATTCCGGCGCGCACGGGGTCTGCCTTCGTCACCATGAGACAACTGATCATTCCAGTCTCGCGCATGCCACCTGCTCTGGGCCACGGATCGATTCCGGCCTAGGTTTACGGACCCGCAACGTCGTCCACAATATGGGACCAGCCCATGATTCTTGCCTTCGCGCTACCCCGCATCGTCGAGGCCATGACGGACGCGCGGGTTCGAGCCTTTCATGCCGCCGAGGGGACGTGGCTGAAGTCGGGCGGCGCGCTCTGCGACCTGACGGTCGATCTGAGCGTGGCGGCGCAACAGGATTGTCCCCCTGTTTCGCATTACAGGATCGCCATCCGTGAGGCTGTCTGGTTGCGCCGGATCGAGATCCCGGCTGGCGAATTATGCGAGGTCGGCAAAGTGGTCGCGCTGTTGAGCACCGAGGAGCATGAGCCTCTCGTGCCGGCGGTCCGCGGCATCCGCCACATGGTGGCCGGCATCATCCTGAGCACGGAGGAGGGCCTGTGGTGAGCGCGATCCCGCTTGCTCTCGGCGATCTGCCGGCAAATCCCTTCACGGTCATCCGTTCCGGCATCCGCTGGCTCGTGCGCAACGGGGATGCCTGCCGGGCGGGCGACGTCATCGCCTCCTCCCGAATTGGACTGGTGCCGCAAGGCCGCGGGGGCTCGCTTACGGGCACGTCGTTTGCCGAGGAACGTTACGATCTGCACGTCGCGCTGGTCGTGAGCCAGGCTGGCCGATTGCAGCAGCGGGATGGTCTTTCGCTCGGCGGCGATTTCGACAATCAGCATGATTCCCAGCGGCCGTGGGATCCGGCGACGGTGATCGGCACGCTGACAGTCGGCGATGACACCGGGGACGCGCCCGTCCTGCGTCCGGTCCTGCTCGCGGGACGACGCACGACCGACCTGGCGGAGGACCGGAAGACGCTGCTGTCCGGCTGGCATGACAGGGCGCGCGCCTGGCACGGCGGCACCACCGGTCACGCGACACTCCTGAGCCTTGGCATCTGCGAGCAGAACGGGATGGTCCGCGGCGAGCGGCAGGCGTTTCTCGAGTTGCTGCGGGACAGTGCGGGACCCTTGCACGCGGTGTACGTGGCCGACGAAGGCCTGGTGCCGTCCGCGCCCGTTCTGCTAAGCCAATTGTCACGGACCCCGCGGGATGCCGAGGCGATTGCGGCGGACCTGATGCGGGATCTGCCGCGCCGAACGACGCCTGGGGCGGCGGATTATTTCTTCATCGGCACGGCTTTGAGCGCGCTCGGCCGGTCGCCGATCACTGATCGGCTGGACATTCTGACCAGCGACGGCGTTGCCAAAGCCCCAGCGGCCAACACGATCCTGCTCTCCCTGCATGCTGAGACGCCGGTCGTGCTACGCCATCGCCGTCTCGGCTATTTCGCCAACTGGCACAAGTTCCGGGTGCAGGCGGCAGGTCAGGCGACGCGGGACTGGCTGCGCTCGGCGTTCGAGGTGGTGCGCCGTACGCCGGACGATATTCGTGACGATTACCGGGCCCTGGCTGCCGCCGTGCGGGAGCGTACCGGTGCGCGCCTGCTGGTCATGAACAGTGTCTCGACCTCCGCGCGTGAGGATATCACCAGCTATGCCAGCTTCGACGGCCCGCTGCACGCGTCGCTCGCGTCGGTTCGCGCCAAGGAGTTGAACCTGATGCTGGGTGAACTGGCGGCGGAGGGAACGCTCGATGTCCTCGATGCCGATGCGGTCGCGGCGGAGTTGGGTGCCGGTCTGCACATTCCGGACGGCGTGCATCAGAGCGGGCGGATGCAGCATGAACTGCGCGCCGAACTCCTGCATCACCTCGAGCGATCGCGCGTCTACGACAGAGCGCCGGTTGCTAGAGCAGATTCCGTTCGTGCAGGCTCACGGAATCCGCTCTAGCTCGTTGTCTGAGAGCGTGATTCACCGCTCCGGTGATTCCACCTGTACGGATCACGCTCTGGCTCGTTGTCTGAGAGCGTGATTCACCGCTCCGGTGATTTCACCTGTACGGATCACGCTCTGGCTCGTTGTCTGAGAGCGTGATTCACCGCTCCGGTGATTCCACCTGTACGGATCACGCTCTAGGCCACAGCCAGCGTGACCAGGCAGTCGTTCAGACCTTCGGTCTCCGCACCCAGCGCCTCGTCGTCCGTGTCACTGAACAGGGCGATGGATGACCCGAGACCGGTCCAGCCCCCTTCATCGATGATGATCTGCCGCATGACGGCGACCTGATCGGCACGCACCTCGATGACGACCTTATGGGTCTCGAGTTCAACGATCATGTCGCCGACAGCGAACGCGTGTCCCGGCGCGCCGTGCCATTCCAGGATGCGAACCTCCTGGACACCGTCGATTTCGCCCGGAACGCCGAGGCGGTAGATCATCTGCCTTCTCCTACAGCGAATTGCGGACGTGGGGGCGCCGTGTCACGCCTGGTCATCCGGTGATGCGACGAAACCGCGCCGCAACCTTGCCCATGAGTTGAGGCGCCGCGACGGCCACTCGAACGCGCCCGCGCGATACATCGATCAGCAGTTCCCGGAACGAGCGATCATCCAACAATTCGGTTGTCGCAATGGCTGTCTGTGCGGGCCGCCGGTCTCTGGGCCGTCCGACGCGCAGGTGGGACGCGGCCGTCGGGAACGGCAAAGGTGCGGAACGGAGCGTCGCGAAACGGTCACGCGCCGCGGCCACACTCTCCGCCGCAACCGCGCCACCCGCCGCCGGCCCATCCATCGAACAGTTCAGCAAGGTCCAGGCGATCGTCTCGGCGGACATGGCGACGGCCGCCGGACTGTCGAGCCTCGCATCCGCCGCCAATCGCTCGCCGCCCACGTCGGACAGCACCCGGTCGAGATCGAAGATCGATACATCCAGCGTCTGCGACAATTCGACCGCCAGCAGATTGAGGCGATGCAGCCGCATCCGCAGTGCGGCGAGATGTTCGGGCGCAGCAATGTCGGGTCGCAGGCAGCGGAAGACTGTCGTCAGGAACACGTCCGATCCCGCCCGGTCATGCGCGGCGGCGCAGACGGCCCGCAGCTTCTCGCGCGCGTCCGGCCATGCGTCCCGCATATCCAGGACGAAGGGCAGCAAGGAGATGGCGAAGCATGTCGCATCGGCCCGTGGCAGTTCGGCCAGGCTCTCGACGAAGGTCAATGCGACGAGTTCTGCCTGCTCGAAACACTGATGGAGCAGCGTGACGGCGGCCTGCCACACCGGCCTTTCCCGATCGTCGCACCAGACAGCGAGATGGAATGGCATGGTCATGCTGCCCGCCGCCCGGCATCGACCAGCCGCATCGCCGTTGCCTCATCGAGTTGCGTGCGTCCGAGGATCGCCTGTTCCAGTTCGATGATGGAGGAAATGCGCAGCACGGGCGGTATCGTCTCGCGGTCGGCAAGCCCAGCCCAGAACAGCAACAGATAGGGCAGGCCCCGGTGCGGATGGGCGGCGGTGAAGACATGTTCCCATCGCCGGTCGGTCATCGGGTCGCGCCAGCCGGTGCGATGGGTCAAATGATAGCTGCGCGCATCCGCGACCAGCCGCATCGCGGCACCGGCGTCCGACAGGCGGATCGCGAGTTCCCGATGCTCGTTGATGTCGAGGTCGGGCCGGAACCCGCCGCTGGCGAGGAAGAGGTCACGCGGCATCGAGAAATTGCTGCCGGACGCCGCCACCCAGAGAACCGTGCAATCGGGATGATCCCGCAATGCCTGCTGTTCGAGTTCGGCGAGCAACCGCGGCCCTGCCCCCGGATAGACGCCGGGCTGGGCGCGGCGGGCGATCGCCGGGAAATCGTTGCGCACCTGGGCGGCGGTCACGCGCGCGGCCTCCCGCTCGGCCGGCGACATGCGGGCGACGCGGGCAATTTCCTCAGGTCTCGGCGTCAAAGTCTCGGGATCGAGGAAAAAGCGCGTGCACCGCAAGTGAAGCAATTCGCCGCGACCGACCAGCGGGGTGGCACGAGCCGCCGCATGCAGCGCCGCATGACGCGCGACCATGCCGGGGCCCGCCAGCGTATCGCCGTCGAGGAAGAGGATCACAGCGCCTCGCGCTGCGGCGGCACCGGCGTTCGAGGCTGCCGCCCGCCCCTGCGGTCGTTCGTGGCGGCGAACCACCAGCGGCAGGTCATGCGCCGCTTCGGCCAGCACCGCCGGGGTCGCGTCGCATGAACCATCGTCAACCGCGACAATTTCGGTCAGGCAAGGCTGTTCGCGCAACGACTGCAGCGTCAGACGCAGGCGCGCGGCCTCATTGCAGGTCCTGATGACGACCGAGACCGTCATGCATGCATCGTCCTTCTGCGCGTGGCTGCCAGCATCTAGACCGGCAACCAACCAAGATTGTCGAGCACCCGCACCACCTCCCCTGCCGCCAGGCGGCAGCCCTCGGCCGTGAGGTGAATCGCATCGAGCTTCAGCGTGCGCGCACCGTGCTCGGTGACCATCCGGTCAATGTCGATGATCGAGAGATCGCACCGCGATGCGAGGTCGATCAAGGCGAGATTGAAGCGGCGTATCCGAGTCGATTGCGTCTCGGGAAACCCGAGATAGCCGTACATCGTGTCGCCCGGCACATGCGCCGAGACGTTGAAGACCAGGATGGGCTGGTCGGACGTCGCACGGATCCGATCGGCCATGGCACTCAGGTTTTCCATGGCCGCGGCAGCGTCGGGCAGCGGGACGGGGATGAAATTCGCGCGCAGCCAGGCACGGTCCTCGCAGGACCAGTCGGCCCAGCCGTAAGGGTGCAGGAGATATCCTTCCGTGGCATGCCGCACCAGCGGAACGGAAAGGTCGGCCTGGATCGACAGGACGATCGCGGCATCGGCCACATCGAACACCGTGCGGCTGAATTGCGATGGCGCGGCGAACGGGCCGAGCGGCAGATCCCGCCCCGCAACCTCCGCCGGAACGATGCCGCCCGCGGCCAGGATGGGCGCGAAGCCGGTGGAGGTCTCGTGGCGGACCAGCACGGTGCACCTGGGCACACGGGCCCGCATGATCTCGTTGATCCCGTTCCACGCCACCATGCCGCCGGTATGGAAGGCCATCAGGCTGTCCCGGAGATCAAGGTTGCCCTTGACCAGAAGGCGGCGGCGAGGCGTGGAACCGGAAGCCATGATCGGTGGTTCGATTTGTGCGCTGATGAAGCCGGGACGGCGACCGTCGTACCCTATCCGTCCGGCTCGCGCAATTGTGCGCGATCAGCTTGCGGAACGGCTTTGGCTGGCTGTCGTTGCGCAAGGAGTTTGCCCCATCCGATGCTGATTGGGCTTGCGCCGGTGCGGCCGGGGAAGCCTGGCCGAGGACCAAGCCGGTGTCGGGAGCCGTGGTTCCATCAAGCCGTACGGCCGATGATCCGGCGGAGCGGCGCCAGGTCCGAGAGCGCGGATCACGCTCCGGCGGGATCGCCCAGCGCTTGGCCGGCAAGCTCCTGCGGCGTGGCGATGACGTGGTGCGCACCCGCCGCCTCGAGTTCGTCGCGGGTGCCGTAGCCCCATAGCACGCCGATCCCGCGCAACCCGTTCGCGCGCGCGCCGATCATGTCGTGCGAGCGGTCGCCGACCATGACGGTATCGGCGGGGTCGAGGCCCTCGCGGCGCAGGATGGCCGCAATCAGCAAGGCCTTGTCGTCCACGCTGCCGTCCGGTGCGGTGCCGTAGATGGCGGTCACCGCGCCGGCGAAATCCAGCGCCGCAACGATCCGCTCGGCGAACACCGCGCGCTTCGACGTGGCGACGAAGCAGCGCGCGCGCGCCGCCAGGTCGCGCACCGTCGCGGCGACGCCCGGATAGACCGTCGCCATGTGCAGCCCGATCTCGCCGTAATGCTCGCGATACGCCAGCACACCGGCCTCGACCCGGTCGTCGCCGTAGGCGGCCAGCAGCCGGGCGATCACCTGCGGCAGCGGCGGGCCGATCAGCGGCGTGATGTCGAACGCCGGATCGGGCGTGTGGCCCAGGGCACGCAGCGCGGCCTCGCAGCTTGCCGCGATGCCGGGCCGCGAATCGATCAGCGTGCCGTCGAGATCGAGCAGGATCGCGGTCACAGCGCGGCGTGGCGTTCGATCGTGTCGCGCCAGCCGAGCAGGTCCTCGGGGCCGCCCACCTTGCCCGCCAGTCCGGCCACGCCGGTGACCGGCAGCAGCACGCGCGCGACGCCCGCGGCGGCATAGGCGGGAAGCTGCGCCAGGTCGTCGGGGATGCTGACGGTGATCTCCACCGACGCGGGGTCGCGGCCGGACTCGCGCGCCGCGCTGCGCACGATTTCGATCAGGTCCATCGGCAGGCCGCGGCCAGGGAAGAACCCGTCACCCAGCCGTCCGGCCCGCCGCGCGGCAGCCTCGGTGTGGCCACCGATGATGATCGGCACGCGGCGGTTCACCGGTTTCGGCCGCATGAACGCGTCCTTGAAGGCCACATAGCGGCCGGCGAAATTCGGCGCATCGGCGGACCACAATTCGCGCATCGCCGCGATGTATTCGTCGGTGCGGCGGCCGCGATTCTCGAACGTGGCGCCGATCGCGTCGAACTCCTCCTTGAGCCAGCCGACGCCGATGCCCAGCAGGATGCGGCCCCCCGACATGTGGTCGAGCGTGCCGACCTGCTTGGCGACGATGACCGGGTTGTGCTGCGGCAGGATGAGGATGCCGGTTGCGAGGTTGATGCGCTGCGTCGCCGCCGCGACATAGGCCATCCAGATCAGCGGATCGGGCAGCAGGAAGTCGCCCTCCCCGCCCGGCAGCTTGCCGTCCGAGGTGTACGGATAGGCCGACTGGTAGCCGCGCGGGATGACGGTGTGCTCCACCGTCCAGGCGGATTCGAAGCCGGCGGCCTCCGCTGCCTGCATCAGTTCAACGGCACGGCCCGGATCGGCATAGCGGCCGGTGTTGCAGTAGCGGAGGCCGAATTTCATGACGCGTTTCTCCGCCGTCTCACTCGGTGACGTATTCGCAGCGGAAGCCTTCGCCCCAGCGCTTCACGTAGCCGCGCGACGGCGAGGGGAAATGCGCAAAGCAGCACAGCGTGCTGGTGTCGCAGTAGGTCTCCAGGAACTTGCGCCGCGTCGCCGCGCCCTGTGCCGGGTCGTAGTCCACGCGCATCGCGAGTTCCGTGTAGCGCGCCTGCAGCGGGGTGTGGATCAGGTCGCCGGTGATCACCGCCTCCTTGCCGCCGCGGCCAAGCGCCACCGCGTAGTGGTCGATCGTGTGGCCGGGCGTGGGCAGCAGGGTCACGATGTCGCTCACCGAGTGGTCGCTGGTGACGAGGTCGCACAGCTTGGCCTCGACGATCGGGATGACGCTGTCCTCGATCGGCGGCAGCGACGTCTTGTCGTTCTCGGCCAGCCAGTAGTCGAGTTCGGTCTTCGAGAACAGGTAGCGCGCCTTGGGGAAGGTCGGCACCCAGCGGCCGTTCTCGAGCTTGGTGTTCCAGCCGACATGGTCGACATGGAGATGCGTGCACATGACGACGTCGATGTCGTCCACCGTCAGCCCGGCCGCGGCCAGGCCGCGCATCCAGGCATCGTCCTTCTTTTCGTGCCACAGCGGGCGGGCGGTGCGCTGCTTGTCGTTGCCGATGCAACTATCCACCAGGATGGTCTGCTTGCCGGTCTGCACGATATAGGACTGGAAGCACAGCACCAGGTTGTCATCGGCGTCCAGCGCCGCGGGGGCCAGCCAGGAGCGGTTCGCGTCCAGCACATCGGGCTTGAGGCCGGGCAGGAATTCCAGCGCGGGGGTGAAGCCGCATTCCATCTCGACGATCCGGTGGATCGTCATGTCGCCGACGCGGAATGTATGGTCCATGGCCTCGCTCCCTTGGATGGTTTGTCAGGATGATGTTAGCTATCCGCCACGTCCGCGACAAATCCCGGCCGGGAGGCTTCGATGAACGATGCGAGCACCGTGGCGCTGAGCCCGGAGACCGTGCTGCGGCACATGAAGGACGCGGGCGTCACCGACGTCGTGTGGCTGCCGGATAGCGAAACGAACTGGCTGTATATGCTGATGCAGGCGGAACCGTCGCTGCGCCTGGTCGGCGTCACGCGTGAGGGCCATGCCTGCTCGATCGCGTCGGGCCTGCATGCCGGCGGGCGCAAGCCGCTGATCCTGATCCAGAACACCGGCATGATGGAATCGGGCGATTCCATCCGCGGCTGGCTGCTCGGCATGAACGTGCCGGTGGTGCTGATGGTGGGCTATCGCGGCTGGACGCGGCATGGCGTCAACACCGACACCGCCGCCACCTACACCGAGCGCTTCCTGATGGCATTCGGCCTGAACTACTACCTGGTGGAGAGCGACGCCGATGCGCCGCGCATCGCCATCGCCTTCGAGGAGGCGGAGCGCACCCAGCGTCCGGTCGTGGTGCTGGTGGGCGACGAATACCACGGCTTCAACCGGTAGGAGGCGCGCCATGATGCACACGGCGGACATGCTGAAGGTCTTCGCCGGCCACCGCGGCGATGCGATCGTCGTGCCGGGCCGCGGCGGACGCCACTGGGTGAGGCTCACGACGCACGAGACGCTCGATGTGCCGCTGGGCGATCCGGCGATGGGCGGGCATGCCGGCTTCGCCCTGGGCCTGGCGCTGGCGCAACCGGACCGCCGCGTCGTCCTGTTCGACTCCGAGGGCGACATCCTCATGAGTCTCGGCATGCTGCCGACCATCGCCGAACAGGCACCGGCCAATTTCTATCACTTCCTGCTGGACAATGAATGTTACGCGACCACCGGCGGCCAGCCCGTGCCGAATGCGAAGTCGGTGGCCTATGACGTGCTGGCACGCGGCGCCGGCTATCCGCGCGCCCACGCCTTCGCCGACCTGCCCGCATTCAGTGCCGCACTGCCCGGCATCCTGGCACAGCCCGGCCCGGTCTTCGTGGCGCTGAAGGTGCTGCCCGAGGTCGAGAACACGCCGATCGGCGGACGCGCGCGGTGGAACACGCGCAGCCGCGACAAGGTGATCGAGGATCTGCGCGGCGAACTCGGACTGGCTGCGCCGGGAGGCTAGACCCGGCCGCCTCGCCCGCCGCCGCGGGATCGCGTCGCGCCCACGGCAGCGGCGGACCCGCGCCGGCAGAAGGCGCGCCGGGTGAACGCGCGCGGGCGGAACGCGGGCGGGCGGAACGCGGGCGGGCGGAACGCGGGCGGGCGGAACGCGGGCGGGCTGAACGCGGGCGGGCAATGGCCGCGGGACCCGCAGGTCGCCAACAGGCACCTCCCGCCAACAGGCACCTCCGCCAACACGCGCAGCCCTCAACAAACCCTGGCGCAACCGGCAGCGTTCTTGCATGCTGCAATGCAGCATGTGCGGGGTGCCAGACGCTCCCACGACCCATCCCGCCGCCTCCCGCCACTCCCGCACGAGCGAGACCGACACGATGGCAAAGCGTCCGTTCCACCTCTCCTGGTTCCTCTCGCAGGGCTACGGTCCCAAGACCTGGCGGGGCAACTGGCCAGGGCCCAGCAGCGATGTGGCGCGCTGGATGATGCCGGATCTGTTCCTCGACCTCGCCCGCGGGCTGGAGCGCGCCTGTTTCGACTACGTCATCATCGAGGATTCCTCGATGGTGCCGTACACCTACCAGGGCTCGCACGACACCTATCTGCGCTACGCCGCCAGCACGCCGAAGCTCGACCCGGCCGTCCTGGTGCCCTACCTGGCACAGGCCACCAAGCATCTCGGCCTCATCCCGACGCTGTCGGTGACCGAGTATCCGCCGTTCCTGCTCGCCAGGCTGATCAACTCGCTCGACCACGCCACCGAGGGGCGCGTCGGCTGGAACTGCGTCACCAGCAGCAATGACGGCGCGGCGCAGAACTATGGCCATCTGCGCCAGCCGCCTCATGACGAGCGCTACGAGCTCGCCGACGAGTTCGCTGACCTGGTCACGAAACTCTGGGATGCGTGGGAGCCGGACGCGGTGGTGATCGACCGCGACGCGCCGATGTTCGCCGATGGCAGCAAGGTGCATCCGGTCGACTTCGAGGGGAAATACTT
Source organism: Acetobacteraceae bacterium (assembly GCA_037201625.1). Lineage (GTDB taxonomy): Bacteria > Pseudomonadota > Alphaproteobacteria > Acetobacterales > Acetobacteraceae > JAMXLO01. The sequence continues at coordinate 724,746 of JBBCGR010000001.1, forward strand.
CCGCTGCCGCGGCCCGCTGAATGCGCCACGCTCGCCGCAGGGCCGCCCGCCCATCTGCCAGGCCGGCGGTTCGGCGCGCGGCCAGGAATTCGCCGCACGCTGGGCCGACACGATCATCACCGACGCCGGCGGCAGCGTCGAGGCGATGAAGGCCTACCGCGAGCATGTCCGACGCCTCGCCGCTGCCGCCGGGCGCGACCCGGACACGGTGAAGGTGCTGTTCCTCGCCTATCCGCTGGTGGATACGACGATGGAGGCCGCACACGACCGCCGGCGCCTGCTGCGCGAGGATGCCAACCGGCATCTGGACATGGCGCTGTCCACCATGTCGCGGCTCACCAACATCGATTTTTCGCAATTCGCCCCGGACGAGCCGCTGCCGGAACTGCACACCAACGGCCACCAGTCCTCGCTCGCCAAGTGGATCGGCAAGACGCCGCGCGAGCTTGCATCGGCGCAGTCCACCAAGATGGGGATCGACTTCACCGGCACGGCGGACCATGTGGCCGGCATGATGCAGGAGATCATGGAGGAGGTCGGCGGCGACGGCTTCCTGATCTTCAACAGCTATTTCGACCGGCGCTACATCATGGAGGTGTGCGACGGGCTGGTGCCCGAGTTGCAGCGCCGCGGCGTGACGCGGACGCGCTATGCGCACAAGCACTTCAAGGACAACCTGCTGGAGTTCTGAGCCCGCGCCTCGCCGCCTCGCGCCAGGCCACCTCGCCCCAGGCCGCCCTCGCCCCGGGCCATCTTTCCCCGGGCCACCTCGCCTTGCTGCGCCGGACGCAGCACAATACCGCATCGAGCAAGACCACGCCCGCGCACAGCGGCACGAGAGGAGACGAGACCCATGCGTTCGGCCCTGTTCCGGGCGGCGTTCGCCGCTGCGGCACTGACCCTCGCGCCGGGCCCCCGGGCCGCATCGCAGGCCGCATCGGCGGCACTGGCGGATCCCGACCTGCCCGACCTGGTGGCCACCCTGCTGCCGAGTTGCGTCAACATCACCACCACCCGCTACAAGGAGGTGAAGATCGTCGAAGGCAAGCCGGTGATCGAGCAGGATGCCGAGGCCGACAAGAAGCACGCGTATGGCAGCGGGTTCATCCTCACGCCGGACGGTTATGTCATCACCAACAAGCATGTCACGCTCAACGGCATCAGCTACAGCGTGACGCTGGCCGATGGCCGGCAATTCCCGGCCGACCTGGTGGCCCAGGCGGTCGCCAACGACATTGCCGTGATCCGCATCCGCTCGAACGAGACGTGGACGCCGGCCAGGATCGGCAACAGCGACACGCTCCGCCAGGGCGATGCGGTGATCGCCATCGGCAATCCGGTCGACTACCAGAGTTCGGTCACCACCGGCATCGTCAGCGCGCTCAACCGCGACGGCGGGCTGACGGAATTCGACAACCTCATCCAGACCGATGCAGCGATCAACCCGGGCAACTCGGGCGGGCCGCTGTTCAATCGCAGGGGCGAGGTGATCGGCATCAACACCGCGTTCTATTCGCCCGGCAAGGACAGCGGCAACGTCGGCATCGGCTTCGCAATTCCGATCAACGACGCGGAGTTCGTCGTGCGGCACATGAAGGATGCGCTCGACACAACGAAGAACTGGCAGCCGGCCTATCTCGGCACGACGATCCAGTCGCTGACCCCGGCGCTCGCCGCCGCCTATGGGCTCCCGGCGCCCTGGGGCTCCATCATCGCCGGGATCAACGACGGCAGCCCCGCGGTGCGGGCCGGGCTGCGGGTCGGCGACATCATCACCAGCCTCGACGGCAAGGACCGCAAGGACAGCCGGGCGCTGATGCGCGCGATCGTGGAAACCGCGGCCGGCACCACGGTCACACTCGGCGTCTGGCGCGACGGCAAGGCGGAGTCGGTCGCGGTCGCATTGACCGGCCTGCCGGCGGGCTGGACCCTGCCCGTCTACATGGGCGGCACCTCGGCCGCCAAGCCCGAGATCCCACCAGCGGCGCTGGTGAATTTCGGCCTGGAACTCTCAGCGATCACGCCCGCGCTGCGCACCAAGTACAAGATCGCCACCGCGCTGCAGGGCGTGGTGGTGGTCGGCGTGGCGATCGGCAGCGAGGCGGCCAATCTCGCGATCGATGCCGGCGCGGTGATCGTCCGGGTGCGCGACGATGCCGTGTTCTCGCCGGAGGATGTGCTGAAGCGCGTCGCCGATGAGCGGCGGCAGAAGCGGCCGCAGGTGCCCATGCTGATGTCGAACGCGGGCAGCCTGTCCTGGGTGGCGCTGCGGCTCGACTGACGCCGCCGCGCGGGTGCGTGGTGCAGGGCGTGAGGCACACGCGTCCGCGCCGCCGCATCCGTTGACAATCGCGCCTTCACCCCATCGACTTGCCGGCCATCACTTCTCGCGGGATCCGTCCATGTCCACCCAGCCCGTCGACGTCCTCATCATCGGTGCCGGTGCGTCCGGCGCGGCCGTGGCCTGGAGCCTGGCCGAGACGAAGATGCACATCCTCTGCCTGGAGCAGGGCGATTGGATGAAGCCGTCGGACTATCCCACCTCGGGCCGTGACTGGGAGGCGCGCCAGCTTGGCGAATTCCACTACAGCCCGAACCGCCGTGCGCGCGACACCGACTATCCGGTGAACGATGCGGCCTCGCCGATCAAGGTCGCCAATTTCAACGGCGTCGGCGGCGGCACCGTGCTCTATGCCGGGCACTTCCCGCGCTTCCATCCATCGGATTTCCGCGTGCGCTCGCTGGACGGCGTGGCCGATGACTGGCCGATCGACTATGCGACGCTGGCGCCGTTCTACGACGAGAACGACCGCATGATGGGCGTGTCGGGGCTGGCGGGCGATCCGGCCTATCCGCCGCATGAGCCGATGATGGCGCCGCTGCCGCTCGGCAAATCCGGCACCACGCTGGCGCGCGGGCTGAACCGGCTGGGCTGGCACTGGTGGCCGTCAGACAGCGCGATCGCCTCGGAGGATTACGAAGGCCGGGCGAAGTGCATCAACCTGGCGCACTGCACCTCGGGCTGCGCGCAGGGCGCCAAGGCGAGCACCGACATCACCTACTGGCCCGCCGCGATCCGGGCCGGCGTGGAGTTGCGCACGCGCTGCCGGGTGCGCGAGATCACCCGCAATGAGCACGGCATGGCGTCCGGCGTGGTGTATTACGACGGCGACGGCGTGGAGCATTTCCAGGCGGCCGAGGTTGTGATCCTGGCGTGCAATGCGGTGGGGACGGCGCGGATTTTGCTGAACTCCAACGGCCTCGCCAATTCGTCCGGGCTGGTCGGCAGGAACCTGATGTTCCATCCCTATGCGCGGATCGCCGGTTATTTCGATGAAGAACTGGACGGCAACCGCGGTCCCGGCAACTGCATCTGGAGCCAGGAGTTCTACGAGACCGACCGCGACCGCGGCTTCCTGCGCGGCTATACGTTCGAGTTCTCGCGCGGCCAGAACCAGGTGCTGGCGGCGGTGCATGGCGCGCAGACCGGACGGCTGCACTGGGGCGCCGAGCACCACCGTTCCTATCGCCGGCTGTTCGGCCACCGCACCGGGATGGTGGCGATCTGCGAGGACCTGCCCGAGGCGCACAACACCGTCACGCTCGATCCGGTGCTGAAGGACGGCAACGGCATCCCGGCGCCGAAAATCGACTACACGCTGAGCGAGAACAGCCGCCGCATGCTGGACCACGCGGTCGCGCGCGCCACCGAGATCCTGCGTGCCGCCGGCGCGCACGACGTGTGGCACGAGGCGCCGCTCGGCGATGGCGGCTGGCACCTGATGGGCACTGCGCGGATGGGCACCGACCCGGCGCGGTCGGTGGTGAACGAGTGGGGCCGCAGCCACGACGTGAAGAACCTGTTCATCGTGGATGGCAGCATCTTCGTCACATCGGCCGGGGTGAACCCGACGCGGACGATCCAGGCGCTGGCGCTGTATGTGGCCGACAGCATGAAGCAGCGGCTGGCGACGCTGTTCGATTGAACTTGCACCCTGGAAGCGGCCACGGTACCAGGATCTGGTACAGCGCAGGAGACGAGGCGGTGCCACGCAACACGTCGGTCACGCTGGGCGACCATTTTGCCGAGTTCATCGACCAGCAGGTGGACAGCGGCCGCTACGGTTCTGCCAGCGATGTCGTGCGGGCCGGGCTGCGGTTGCTGGAGGAGCAGGAGGCCAGGCTTGAGGCGCTGCGCGCGGCCCTGGCCGATGGCGAGAACAGCGGGACCGCGCGGCCGTTCGATGTGGAGGCATTCCTCGCAGCCAAGCACTCGGCGCGTGGGGGGTGAGCCACTATGTTCTGTCGCCACGAGCGGGCCGGGACCTGAGCGACATCTGGGATTATAGCGCGGAGCAATGGGGCGTCGCGCAGGCTGACCGCTATATCCGGCTGATCACGACTGCCTGCGAGGCTCTCGCGACGGGCCACGTCACGGGCCGGAGCGCTGACACCATCCGCACCGGATATTTTCGTTACGGAGTCGGGTCACACGTGCTATTCTACCGACCGCAGCCGCAGGGAGGCATAGCCATCGTCCGCGTCCTGCACCAGCGCATGGATGTCGATCGCCATTTGTAGTCCGGCACGGGATCGCCTACCCCCCCGCCCGCAGCACCGCGAGGTCGCAGCCTTCGTCCGCCTGCAGCACCTGCTCGGCGACGATCCGGTCCCACCCTCGCGCGGCCTTCGCCGGCGGACGCCAGGCCGCGCGCCGCTGCGCCAGCACATCGTCCGCCACCAGCAGGTCGAGCCGGCGTTCCTGCACCGACAGCCGGATGCGGTCGCCGCTCTCCACCAGCCCGAGCGGCCCACCTGCCGCCGCCTCCGGCGTGATGTGCAGCACGATGGTGCCGAACGCGGTGCCCGACATCCGGCAATCGCTCATGCGCACCATGTCCTTCACCCCGGCGCGCGCCAGCTTCTGCGGGATCGGCAGGTAGCCCGCCTCGGGCATGCCGGCGGGCGTCAGCGAGCCGGCATTCTTCAGCACCAGGATGTCGTGCTCCGTCACATCGAGCGCCGGATCGTCGATGCGGTTGGCGAGGTCCTCCAGCCCGTCGAACACCATCGCCCGGGCCTCGGTCTCGAACAATGAGGGCGTGGCGGCGCTGCGCTTCAGGATCGCGCCGCGCGGCGCCAGCGAGCCGAACAGCGCGACCAGCCCGCCCACCGGCGACACCGGCTCGTTGCGGGCACGGATGTAGCGGCGATCGACGAACGCAGGCTCGCGCAGACGCTCGCCCAGCGTCGTGCCGGTGACGTCGCGCGTTTCCATGTGCAGCAGGTCGCGCAATTCCCACAGCAGCGCCGGCATGCCGCCGGCCGCGTGGAAGTCCTCCATGTAGCCCTCGCCGGTGGGCTTCAGGTCGACCAGCACCGGCGTGGTGTCGGACAGCGCGTTCAGCCGATGCAGGTCGATCTTCACGCCGCGCCGCCCGGCGATCGCCGTCAGGTGGATCAGTGCATTGGTCGAACCGCCGAGCGCCAGCAGCACGCGCACGGCATTCTCCACCGACGCCGCGGTGATGATCTCGGACGGGCGGATCGGCTTGGTGATCAGGCGCACCGCCAGCGCGCCCGCCTCCTCCGCCGCGCGCAGCCGGTCGGCGTGCACCGCCGGGATCGAGCCGTGGCCCAGCGGCACCATGCCCAGCGTCTCGGCGATGCAGGCCATGGTGGAGGCCGTGCCCATCACGCCGCAGGTGCCGGCGGTGGTGGCCAGCCGCCCCTCGATCTCGCCGATGCGCTCGGCGGTGACGCGGCCGGCGCGGTACATCGCCCAGTAGCGGCGGCAGTCGGTGCAGGCGGACAGCCGCTCGCCCTGGAACGGTGTGGCCAGCATCGGGCCGGTCACCAGTTGCACCGCGGGGATGTCGGCCGATGCGGCGGCCATCAACTGGGCCGGCACCGTCTTGTCGCAGCCGCCCACCAGCACGGCCGCATCCATCGGCTGCGCGCTCAGCATCGCCTCGGTGTCGAGCGCGGCGAGGTTGCGGTAGTGCATCGACGTGGGGAACAGCGAGGGCTCGCATAGCGACACGGTGGGGAAGGCCAGCGGCAACCCGCCGGCGGCGAGCACGCCACGCTTCACCGCCTCGATCAGTTCGGGGACGGTACGGTGGCAATTGTTGAAATCCGAGCCGGTGTCGACGATGCCGACCACCGGCCGGTCGAGCATGGCCTGCGAGTAGCCCATCGACTTGGCGAACGACTTCCGCAGGTACAGCGCGAAGTCGCGATCGCCGTAATTGGCGGTGTTGCGGGCCAGGCCACGTTTGGGGGCGGGTTCTTCATCCATGCGGCGGATGCTACGCCGGCAGCGACGGGCGGGCAATTTGGGGTGGCTGCGGCAGGCAGGTCCGCCGCCCCGGCGCGTCCAGCGACAGGCCGTGGCCGAAGTGCTACCCTGCGGCGATGGTCGCTCTTCGGGAACGGACGCCGATCTCCATGACACTGGACGAGTTCCTCGCCTGGGGGCCGGGCGAGGGTGCCGGGCACATCTGGCAGTTGATCGACGGCGAACCGGTGGCGATGGCGCCGGGCAACGATGCGCACGGGTCGATCCAGGGCGAGCTTGCCCGGCTGCTGGGCAACCACCTGCTGGAGCGTGACAGCCCCTACCGTGTCGTCACCGAGCCCGGCATCGTCCCGCGGGTGCGCGCCAACCGGAACTACCGGGTGCCCGACCTGGGCGTGACCTGCACGCCGCCGTCGAACGACCTGATGGTGGCCGAGCCGGTCCTGCTGATCGAGATCCTGTCGCCGTCCAACGAGGCGGAGACGCAGTCCAACATCTGGGCCTACACAACGGTGCCCAGCGTGCGCGAGATCCTGGCCATCCGCAGCACGCGCATCGAGGCCGAACTGCTGATCCGCGGCGCCGATGGGACTTGGCCCGCCGAGCCGCTGATCATCGGCGCGGATGACACGGTGACCTTGCCAAGCATCGGCTACGCGGCATCGCTGCCGATGTTCTACCGGACAACGGCGCTGGCCGGCGCCAGATAGGAGGAACGGATCATGCAAGCGCCTCTGACGCTGCTCGCCGAACTCCAGGAATCGCAGGCGACCGGCCGCATCGCCGAGATCTACGACGAGATCCGCCGGTTCTCCGGCGTGCCCTATGTGTCCTCGCTGCAGCGCTACCTGGCGACGCTGCCGGGCGTGCTGGAATGGGCCTGGGACGCGGTGCGGCCGGCGATGGCGTCGGGCGTCATCCCGGAAACCGGGTGGCGCCTGGCCACCGATGTGCGGGTATCCCCGGCCGAGGCGATCCCGCCGGCGACGCTCGAGGGCTGGCAGGTCGATGCTGCCGGCCTGACCGCCATCCGCGCGATCGCTGCCAACTTCGTGCGCGTCTCGCCGGTGAACCTGGTGATGGGCGCCTGCCTCAGCCGCCTGCTGACCGAGCCCGCCCCGGCCGGCGCCGGCTACACGATCGCATGGACACCGCCGGCGATGCTGCCGCCGATGCCCGGCAACGCCGATCCCGGCGATCTGCCGGAGGACGAACGGGCCGTGCTCCTGCGGTTCGCCACCGAGGTGGACGGCGTGCCGTTCATCCCGGCGCTGTACCGCCAGCTTGCGCACTGGCCGGCGGTGCTGGCGTGGCTGGCCGATGAACTGGCGCCGCGCTTCCTGGCGCCCGACACCGAGGCGGCGCGTGCCTCGTTCCAGGCCGCCGCCCGCGCGGCTGCCGCCAAGATCGTCGCCGGGCTGCCCACGCCGCAGGGCGCGCCGCCCGACGCGGAGGCGACGCAGCACGTGCTCGCCGCCGTCGAGCGCTATGCGGTCACCAGCCCGGAGATGACGATGTTCGGGCAGCTCATTCTCGATGCGCTGCCCGAGCACGTGCGCGCCTGATCCTCATTCCTTCGCGACCGGGATCATGGCGCGCGGCGCGTCGCTGCCGGCGGATCAGTCCACGCGCATGTTCAGGTCCCGCACCAGCCTGCCGTACAGATCATGGTCGTGCCGCGTGCTGGCGGCGAGTTCTGCCGGCGTGCCGGGATTTGGCCGCAGCGCCAGCTTGAGGAACTGCGCCGCGAGGTCCGGCTCGCGCGCCACCTTGTTCATCTCGGCGGCGAATTTGTCGATGATCGGCTGCGGCGTGCCCGGCGGCGCATAGACGCCGAACCAGCCGAAGAAGTCGAACTCGGGATACACCTCCTTCAGCACCGGCACGTTGGGAAAGTCGGGATGGCGCTGCCGGTCGAGCACCGCGAGCAGCCTGCCCTTTCCGCCCGGAATATGCGGCAGCGTGTTCGGGTCGGAATGCACCTGGACGACGCCCGCCAGGAAGTCCGTCAGTGATTCGCCGCCGCCGCGATATGGGACGTGCAGGATGTCGACCTGCGCGTACAGCTTGAACGCCTCGCAGATCATGTGGCCCTGCGAACCGAGCCCCGCCGTGCCCCAGCTCAGCTTGCCGGGATTGCTCTTCGCATAGGTGACCAGTTCCTGGACCGAATTGGCCGGGACCGACGGATGCACCGCCAGCAGCAGCGTGCTGTCGGTGAACTGCGAGACCGGCATGAGGTCCCTGAACACGTCGAACGACAGCTTGCGCAGGTGCGGCACGATGGTGACGCTGAGCGACGGCGTGGCCACGAACGTATAGCCGTCGGGTGACGACTTCACCGCGGTCTCCAGGCCGATCGCGCCCGACGCGCCGCCCTTGTTCTCGATGACGAACTGCTGGCCGAGATTGCGCGAGAGGCGGTCGGCGAACGGACGCATCGCGTTGTCGGTCGATCCGCCCGGGGCGAAATTGACGATGATGCGGACTGGCTTGTTCGGCCAGTTGCCGGCGCCCTGCGCCAGTGCGGCGGTTGCGAAAATACCCGACAGCGCGATCGCCATCAGGCCCGGCACGAAACGTGATATCGACATTGTAGCCTCCCTGTCTTTTTCCGTTTCGGCGTCTTTTCGTTCCGGCTTATTTCGTTGGCTGCTTTCCTTCAGGCTGTTCTTGTTCAGGCTGTCGTAGTTCCGGCCTATTCCGTTCCGGTGGGCGCGTTCAGATCGCGATGGCACCTCCATCCACGTGGATTTCCGACCCGGTGATGTACGACGCTTCGTCGGACGCCAGGAACAGCACGGCATACGCGACCTCATCCACCTCGCCCGGGCGGCGCATCGGGATCACGCGCATCCGCTCGGCGCGGATCGCGGGATCGGCGGTGCGGCCCGACGTGCGCATCGCCGGCATGATGCCGGGATGCACCGAGTTGCAGCGGATCCCGTCCTTTGCGTGCTGCACCGCGACGGACTTGGTCATCAGCCGCACCGCCGCCTTGGAGGCGTTGTACGCCATGTGCACGTGCTCGCTGCCGATGATGCCGGCGATCGAGGACAGGTTCACGATCGAGCCGCCGCCGTTCGCCCGCATCGCGGCGACGGCGTGCTTGATGCCGTAGAACACGCCCGTGGCGTTGATCGCCATGATGCGGTGCCAGGCATCGGTGCTGTAGAAGTCCTGTTCGGCGCTGCCCGACACGCCGGCATTGTTTACCAGCACGTCCAGCCTGCCGAAGCGGGCCATGGTGGTGGCGACCACGGCCGCCCAGTCGTCTTCGCGCGTGACGTCGAGATTCTCGAAGCTGGCGGCAGGGCCGATCGCATCGGCCACCTGCCGCCCCTCATGCTCCAGCACATCGGCGATCACGACCGTGGCGCCCTCACGCGCGAACATCCGCGCGGTCGCGGCGCCCATGCCCGATGCGGCACCGGAAATGATGGCGACCTTGCCGGCCAGTCTCATGGCATCCTCCCTTGCTGTATTTTCCCCGACGTTGCCATGCTGGCGGCAGGGACGGAAGCGGCACCCGGGCCGGCATGGCCACGGCATGGTCTTGACCGTGGATGCGGGCGGGCCGATTGAAAACGGGATGTGTGGAGGAGACAGCAAGGTGGCGCCCTATCGGAACGTGATCACCACGCCGGCGGCGTGGACCAACCGCAGCATCGGCGGCAAGGCCGGCCTGACGCAGCACCTCACGCCGGCGCAGCTTGCCGCATTCGACGCGGCTCTGGCGCGCACACGGCACAAGGGGCCGCAGGAGGCGACGCGCGACGATTTCGACCATCCGGAGATCGAGGCGCTGGCCGCCGGCCTGGACGACACGATCCGGCACGGCCGTGGCGCGGTGCTGCTGTCCGGCGTGTCGCGCGCGACGCACAGCGAAGAGGACATGGAGCGCATCTACTGGGGCATCGGCGTCAGCCTCGGCGAGCCCGCCGTGCAGAGCATGCTCGGCGACCGTCTCGGCCATGTGCAGCACGTGAAGGACGATCCCGTGGCGCGCGGCTACCGCAGCAACGAGGAACTGACGCCGCACACCGATTCCTATCGGATGGTCGGGCTGATGTGCCTGCAGAAGGCCGAGACCGGCGGGCTGAGCCGGATCGTCAGCAGCCTGGCGATCCACAACGAACTCATGGCGACCCGGCCGGACCTGCTGGAGGTGCTGTACGAGGGCTATTACTACGCGGTCGCGGAGGCGCAGTTCTCCAGCAAGCCGGTCACCGACTTCAAGATCCCGGTGTTCTGCTGCATCGACGGCATGGTGAGCTGCAACTTCGTGCGCACGTTCATGCACCAGGCCGCGAAGCTGCGCGGCGAGCCGCTGCCGCCGAAGCTTGCCGAGGCGATCGACACGATGAATTCGATAGCGGAACGTGACGATGTGGGGATCCAGTTCATGCTGGAGCCCGGCGAGATGCTGCTGTGGCACAATTTCCAGATGCTGCACGCTCGCGGCGCCTATCAGGACTCGCCGCAGCACACGCGCCATCTGCTGCGGCTGTGGCTCAAGATCGAGAACGACCGGCCGATCTGCGACGAGATCCTGGAGCGGGCGAAGATCTACGAGCGCGTGCATCATGAACGCTCCGGCCGCGTGCCGGAGAGCGTGCTGGCCGGAGCCTGACGCGCGCCGACGGTCATGGCCGGCACGGTCCGGCCATGCGAGTCTTCTGTTGGGATCAGGCGTTTTTGTTGGGACAGGGTCATGCAGTTCAGCTTCACTGCCGAGCAGGAGGAGTTCCGCTCCGTCCTGCGTCGGTTCCTCGAGGAGAAGTCGCCGACGACGACGGTGCGGCGGCTGATGGAGACCGAGGCAGGATGGGACCGTGAGGGCTGGCGCGAACTCAACCAGCAACTCGGCCTGACCGCCGTGCACATCCCCGAGGCCTATGGCGGCCAGGGCTTCGGCTTCGTCGAGCTTGGCATCGTGCTGGAGGAGATGGGGCGCGCGCTGCTGTGCGCCCCGTATTTCGCCTCCACCGTGCTGGCGGCGACCGCGATCATGAATGCCGGCACCGAGACGCAGAAGCGCGACCTGCTGCCGGGCATCGCAGCGGGCGACACCATCGCCACGCTCGCCTTCACCGAGCCGAATGGAAGCTGGGATGCCGATGGCATCGCGATGACGGCGAGTGCCGCGCACAGGCTCGACGGGGTGAAGAGCTTCGTGGTGGACGGCCACACGGCGGACCTGATCGTCGTGGTGGCCAGGAGCGCGCAGGGTCTGTCGTTCTATACCGTGGCGGGCGATGCGCCGGGCCTCACGCGGCGCGCATTGCAGGTGATGGACCCGACCCGCAAGCTCGCGCGGCTCGAATTCGCCGGGGTGGCCGCGACGCCGCTCGGCGAGCCGGGCCATGGCGCCGCACCGTTCGCGCGCACCATGATGCAGGCCGCGGTGTGCCTCGCCAATGAGATGGTGGGCGGCGCGGAGCGGCTGCGCCAGTCGGCGCTGGACTACGCCAATCTGCGGGTGCAGTTCGGCCGCGCCATCGCCTCCTTCCAGTCGATGAAGCACAAGCAGGCGGACATGCTGGCGGACGTGGAACTGGCGAAGTCGGCGGCCTATGCGGCGGCATCGGCGGCGGCGGAGGACGATGCCGATCTGCCGGCGATCGCGTCGCTGGCGAAGGCGTGCGCGTCGGATGCGTATATGCAGACGGCCATACATACGATCCAGATCCACGGCGGCATCGGCTTCACGTGGGACAATGACACGCATCTTTGGTTCAAGCGGGCCAAGAGTTCCGAGGTGTTCCTGGGTGATCCGGCGTACCACCGTGAACTGATGATGCGGGCCTGGGGGGAATGACGATGAGCGAACCGACCGAGGCCTCGGTCCGTGCCGAGGCGCGCGCGTGGCTGGAGGCGAATTTCGATCCGGACCTTGGGCTGGTGGAGTGGCGCAACCGGCTGATCGACAGCGGCTGGGGCGTGCCGTCCTGGCCGAAGGACTGGTTCGGCCGCGCGTTGCCGATGGCGCTCGAGATGGTGGTCGAGGAGGAGATGCAGCGCATCGGCGCGGTGGGCGTGGCCAAGACCGGCATTCGCCGGCTGGCCGCGGCGACCTTGCTGGTGCACGGCACCGACGCGCAGAAGGCGAAGTGGCTGCGGCGCAGCCTGACCGGCGAGGACACCTGGTGCCAGTTGTTCTCCGAGCCCGGCTCGGGATCGGACCTGGCCGGTGCCACGACGCGGGCCGAGTTCAAGGGCAATCGCTGGCTGATCAACGGCCAGAAGGTGTGGACCACGTCCGCGCACCACGCCGACTGGGGGTTGTTACTTGCGCGCACCGACTGGGACAGGCCGAAGCACCAGGGGCTGTCGTATTTCATCCTGGATATCCACCAGCCCGGCGTGCAGGTGCATCCGCTGCGGCAGATGAACGGGCATGCCTCTTTCAACCAGGTGTTCTTCACCGACGCCGAGGTGCCGCCGGAGAACCTGCTGTCCGAGGTTGGCCGCGGCTGGGCGGTGGCGACCACGACGCTGATGCACGAGCGGCGCGGCGCCGATGGGATCCGCACCTGGGGCATGGCCTCCGACCGGCCTGGCCGCGTCTATGAGGAGGAGCGCGCCGAGACCGCCACGGTGATGGAGCCCTACAAGTGGTATCCGCAGCGGGCCGGGCGGGTCGACCTCGTGCTCGAGCGCGCCAAGGCGACCGGACGCATCGCCGATCCCGTGGTGCGCCAGGAGATCGCCAGGCTGCTGACGCTGTCGAAGGCGGCGGAATGGACCGCACGGCGGGCGCGGGCGGCGCAGATGCAGGGACGGCCGCAGGGGCCGGAGGGATCGCTGGGCAAGCTGGTATCCAGCCACGTGGCGCGCGCCGCGGCCCATGTGCACACGCTGATCAGCGGGGCGGACGCGATGCTGACCGGCGAGGACGGGCCGATGGGCGGCGTGATCCCCGAGATCCTGGTCAGCGTGCCCGCCGGATCGATCGCCGGCGGGACCGACGAGATCCAGCGCAACATCATCTCGGAGCGCGTGCTGGGGATGCCGAAGGAGCCGCGCACCGACAACGACCGCCCGTTCCGCGACGTGCCGAAGAACCTGGTCGGGTAGTTCCGGCGGTCACGCACAGTCCCACGCGTCGTGGCCCCGCGCGTCATGACCAGCGCATGACGCGCGGGGACGGTCCGCTGACCGGTCAGCCGGCAAGGGCAGGACCCGAGGGACGGGTCCCCTTCCCGCCTCAGACCTTCACGGTCGATGCCTGGAAGATGTCATCGATCGATTTGCCCAGTGCGGCGTTGAACTCCTGGTCGCTCATGCCGTGCGTCAGCCCTTCCACCAGCGCACGCGAGAAGCTTGCGATCATGCCGTGGTTGGCGGCAAGCCGCTTGCAAGCATCGGCTCTGGTGTAGCCACCGGACAGCGCCACGACGCGGGCGATGCGAGGGTGCGCGATCAGGCCGGCATAGAGGTCGGGCACGTTCGGGATGGTCAGCTTCAGCATCACCTTGCGACCTTCCGGCACCGCATCGGCATGCTTCGCCAGTTCCTTGACCAGGATGGCCTCGGCGCCCGCCTTGTCGGGGCTCTTCACCGAAACCTCCGGCTCGATGATCGGCATCAGGCCGTGGCCGGCGATCTGTGCCGCGACCTCGAACTGCTGCGCGACGATGGCGGCGATGCCGTCGGGCGACGGCAGGTTGATGACCGAGCGCATCTTGGTGCCGAACACGCCGAGCTTCGCCGCACGGGTCAGCAGCGTGTCCAGGCCCGGGATCGGCTTCATCAGGCTGACGCCGCTGTTCTCGGCCTCCAGGCCCTTGTCGACCTTCACGAAGGGCACCACGCCGCGTTCCTTCCACAGGAAGTCCGGCACCGGCTGGCTGCCGACATGCCCGTCCATGGTGCCTTCGAACAGGATGGCGGCGAGGACCTTGGCGCCGGTGAACGCAGGCGCCGTCATGATGCGCACGCGCATCGCGTGCATCAGGCCGAACATCTCGGCATCGCCGCTATAGGCGCTGTCCGGGATGCCGTAGAGGCGCAGCGCCCCGGGCGTCGAGCCGCCGCTCTGGTCCAGCGCGGCGATGAAGCCGCCCTTGCTGGAGATCTGCGTCATCATCCTGTCACTGTCCATGGTGGTCACCCTCGCTGTGTCGGCCTGCGGCCAGGGAAGCGCGGGCGACCGCCGGCGGCAAGGGACATCCGTCGCGACCGGCCGATCGCCCGGAAGAATTGCGCGGGACGCCGGCCGGCGGGGTCACGCCAGGCCGCCGGGCGGAGCGCGCGCCTGCCGGTGCCGCCTAGGCCCTTGCCGATGCTGCTCTTGCCACCGACACTGCGGCCACAGCCGCACGCGCTGCATCCGGATGACACTGCGTATCCGGATTCCGCTTGGATAGAACCATCCCATCGCATATACATCGCGTGGTGATCCCGCCCGCGGGTCACATCGTCCGCGCAGCCCGATGCAGCGACCGCGCTCGCCACCGTGCCAGACGGCAAATTCAATGCAATTTCGAAAGACTGAGGCGACGCCTTCAGGAATGATCATTCCCGAATGGCGTGGGCAGTGGAATCCACGTCGTGTCACTTTCAAGGATCGGAGGAAGGTATGCGACGCGCATCACGAATCATGATGATGGCCGGAACGATCGTTGCGGGAATTTCCGCCAACGCCGCTGCACTCGAACTCACCCCGGGACGCGTGCTCGCGTTCCACTCGGAGCCGTCCGGCAACTGCCCCGGACTCGACTGGCACGTCGTGGTACGGGCTCACAACCAGTTGACCGGGCTGATCGCCTGGAACGACATGCAGGACGTCGTGAGGGTGCATGGCTCGACCGATGAATCCGGCCGCTTCCAGCTTGCGTTCACCCCGGTGGGCGGAAAGGGCGGGAAGGGCAGCGTCGTCGGCCAGTTCCCCGACCATAACGGCTGGCTGAGCGCCCGCGTGATGGGCGCCGGCTGCCCGTCGCAGGACGTCAACGTCGAGTGGTTCCGCACGCCGGGCTCCAACAACGGCTGACATCAGCCCGCCGACCGTGGCTCATCGCGTCATGACCGGTAGAGACCGGTCGTCCACGTCCTTGCCGCTCGCTGCGACAACAGCCGTGGCTGGCATGGCCAGTCCATGCCATGACGAGATGGGTTGCGCCGACTGAGATCTGGTTCGGGCACGCTGGCCGACGGTGATTGCCGTCGGCCGGCGTGCTTGGACGATCCCGCTACATTCCGGTCTTGCAATATCGAAAATACGGCTGCCGGCCTGCGGGCGATGCGGATTGCCGCGGCACGCCTGGCGCACCCGGCCATCTGCCGGCACGGGCGGGCGAGCCTCGCAATTTGCGAACCATTGCAGAATTTTCGGGGGTGACCAGAGTTTTAGAACTCTTCCTTGGTCCGGCCCGAAGCGACACCATACATCGCCGTCATCCCCCTGCAGGGCTGAAAGGCCATACGCATGAGCTTGATGATGGACTTGCCCCTCACCGGATCGCCCGGCATCGGGCCCGGTGTGCCGCTCCCCATCATCCACGAGGAACCAAGCTGGCTCGAGCGCCCGCCTGCATCGTTGCGCGGGCTGGCGTCGGGCATGTCCGCCTCCCGCTGGCGCGGCATACCGGAACCGGCATGCCGCGCCACATCGTCCATCGACCCGGCATGCCATGTGATCTCCGTGGCGCTCAGGACGATGAAGCTGACGGTGTCCGCGTCGGGCCGGACGGTCCATGAAGGCTGGCTGACGCCAGGCACGGTGAAGGTGCACCTGCCGGGCCAGGCGCTCGAGGCAACGTTCCTGGGTCCGTACGACGTCCTGCACCTGCACATGCCGAGCGAACTCCTCGCGCGGTGCATGGCCACCGGGCACGACGAGGAACGCGGGACGTGGGTGGAGATCACCGATTCCCCGATGGCGTCGGACCCGGTGGTCGACCGCCTGGTGCGGTCGCTCATCCGCTCCGACGGCCTGGGCGACGTCCTGGATCAGCTCCACGCCGAGAGCATCGCACTGGCGATCGTCGCAAGGGTGATCAGCAACTTTGCCAGGCGCGCCATGCCGGCCACAGCGCCGGCCGGCGCCGGGCTGGCGAAATGGCGGCTGCGGCGGTCGCTCGACTTCATCGAAACGCATCTCGCCGCATCGATCGGCCTGGCCGACATGGCGGCATCGGCCGGCATCTCGCGGATGCATTTCGCGGCGCAGTTCCGCGCGGCGATGGGCATCCGGCCGCACGACTATCTGCTGCGGCGGCGCATCGAGCGCGCCCAGGACATGCTGTCGACCTCGCGCCTGCCGCTGGCGGAGGTCGCGCTCGAGGTCGGTTTCAAGAGCCAGTCGCACTTCACCACGGTGTTCACCAAGCTGGTTGGCGAAACCCCCAGGAACTGGCGGCAACGAACGCGCGCGGACGCGGCGGCGACCGGCACCGGATCGGCGATTTCGCGCATGGCCTGAGGCAAATCGCAGCCAGACGCGACCAGACACGGCAGGCGGCGCGCTCGTATCTGCGGGCCTGGCAAAGAACGCCACACGATACCGGAGGACGATGCCCATGGCATGCCGCACGTGCATCATCATCGGCGTCGTGGCCGTGGTCGCCGGCGCCGGCATCGCCGGCTGGCAGATCAATGCGCAGCCCACGCAACCGGCCGCCGCACCGGCCGTCCCCGCCGTGCCCGTGGTGGCAACGAAGGTCCAGGTCTCCGACATGCCGATCGTCAAGACCGGCCTCGGCACCGTCGTTGCCTACAACACGGTCGCGGTCCACGCACAGGTGACCGGAACGATCGAGAAGGTCGGCTTCATCGAGGGGCAGGAGGTGCATCCGGGCAGCCTGATCGTGCAACTCGATCCGCGGCCGTACCAGGCGATGCTGCAACAAGCCGAGGCCAATCTGGCGCGCGACCAGGCGCATCTCACCAACGCGCAGGCGAACCTCGCCCGCTATGTCCCGCTGCAGAAGAACGGCTTTGCCACCGAGCAGCAGGTCAGCGACCAGACCGCATCCGTCGCCGAACAGCAGGCCGCCGTCGTTGCGGACAAGGCGGCCATCGACAATGCGCAGACACAGCTCAGCTACACCACGATCACCTCGCCGATCGATGGCGTGACGGGAATCCTGGGCGTCGACATCGGCAACATCGTGCAGCCGACCGATACCAAGCCGATCGTCACCATCACGCAGATCCAGCCGATCTCGGTGGTGTTCACGCTGCCGCAGAACGACGTTCCCGCGGTACTGGCGGCGATGGCGAAGGGGCCGCTGCAGGCGATCGCCTATTCGCAGGATGCCAGCAAGGAACTGGCAACCGGCACGCTGCTGCTGGTGAACAACATGATCAGCCCTACCTCCGGCACGGTGGACCTCAAGGCCACTTTCCCCAACCAGGGCCGCATGCTGTGGCCGGGCGAATACGTCACCGTCCGCCTGGTCCTGGAGGTACGGCACAATGCGCTCAGTGTGCCGCTCACCGCGCTGCAGCAGGGCCAGAACGGCTCCCTGGTGTTCGTCGTCGGACCGGACGACACCGTCCAGACGCGCGCGGTGAGCGTTGCGGAAACGCTGAATGGCCGGGCGCTGATCGACCAAGGGCTGCAGGCCGGCGACACCGTCGTCACCGCCGGCCAGTACCGGCTCAACGAGGGCACCAAGGTCGTCCTGGTGGCGCCGAACGATCCGCACCTGCAAACCTCCACGCCGGCTACGCAGGGGATGCTGCAGTGAGCCTCTCCAGCCCCTTCATACGCCGGCCCGTCGGCACCGCGCTGCTGATCGTCGCGATCATCCTGCTGGGCGGCACCGCCTATGGGCTGCTGCCGGTGGCGGCACTGCCCAACGTATCGTATCCAACGATATCGGTGACCGCCCAGTTGCCGGGCGCCGATCCCGAGACCATGGCATCGTCGGTTGCGACACCCCTGGAGCGCCAGTTCGGCCAGATCCCCTATCTGTCGCAGATGACCTCCACCAGTTCGCTGGGCTACACGTCGATCACGCTGCAATTTGCCCTCAACGACGACATCAATGCGGCGGCACAACTGGTGCAGACAGCGATCAACGCCGCGTCCGGGCAGTTGCCGAAGGACATGCCCACGCCGCCCACCTATCACGAGACGAACCCGGCCGATGCACCGATCCTCGTGCTCGGACTGACCTCCGACGTGCTGCCGATCACCACGGTCGACGACTACGCGGAGAGCATCCTGTCGCAGAAGCTGTCGCAGGTGCCGGGCGTCGGCCTGGTCAGCATCGGCGGCGAGCAGCATCCCGCCATCCGCCTGCAGGTCGACCCTGCCAAGCTGGCCGCCAACGGGCTCGACCTCGAGGATGTCCGCAACGCGCTGACCAATGCCAGCGTCGATCAGCCCAAGGGAACGCTCTACGGGCCGACCCGCTCCTATTCGCTGCAGACCAACGACCAGATCCTGACGACGGGGGGATGGAACCGGCAGATCATTGCGTATCGCACCAACGGTCCGATCCGCGTGTCCGATGTCGGTACCGCGGTGGTCGGGCCGCAGGACCAGACGCTGGCCGGCTGGGTCAATCGTAACCGCGGCATCATCCTTGCCATCCAGCGCCTGCCGGACGCCAACGTGATCGAGACGGTGAACCGCATCAAGGCGATCCTGCCGGAACTGAAAGCGATCCTGCCGCCGACGATCAACATCTCGGTGATCTCCGACCGGACCACGACGATCCGCGCATCGGTGCGCGACGTGCAGTCCACGCTGCTGCTGACCATCGGCCTGGTGGTGGGCGTGATCCTGGTCTTCCTGCGGAATTTCTGGGCCACCATCATTCCGGGCGTTGCAGTGCCGGTCTCGATCATCGGCACATTCGGCGTCATGTACCTGTTCGGCTACAGCCTGGACAATCTCTCGCTGATGGGGCTGTCGATCGCGGTCGGCTTCGTGGTCGACGATGCCATCGTGATGGTGGAGAACATCGCGCGACAGCTTGAGGCAGGGAAGCCGCCGATGCAGGCGGCGCTCGACGGCGCGGCGGAGATCGGCTTCACCATCCTGTCGATGTCGATATCGCTGATCGCGGTGTTCATCCCCCTGCTGCTGATGGGCGGGCTGGTGGGCCGCATGTTCCAGGAACTGGCGGTGACCGTGACGATCGCCATCGCCATCTCTGGCTTCGTCTCCCTCACGCTGACACCGATGATGGCCGGCCGCCTGCTGCGCAAGGAACGTCCTGATCAGCAGGGCCGCATCTCGCGCGCGCTCGAACGCTGCTTCGATGCGATGGTCGCAGGCTACGACAGCGTACTGATCGTCGCGCTCCGCCATCGGCTGGTCACGCTCATGGTGCTGCTCGGCACCGTCGCGCTGACCGGCGTGCTGTTCGTCATCATCCCGAAAGGCTTCTTTCCCGAGCAGGACACGGGATTGATCCTGGGCGTGACGGAAGTGGCCGAGGACATCTCGCCGGACGGGATGGCGGCGGCGCAGCGGCAGGTGATCGACCTCGTGCTGCAGGACCCGGCGGTCGAATCGACCGGTGCCTATATCGGTGCCGGCGGCGCCACGTCGACCGAGAACCAGGGCCGGCTGTTCGTCGCGCTCAAGCCGAAAGCCCAGCGCGCGCCGATCGAGCAGGTGATGGCGCGGATCGACGCGGCGATGAAGAAGCTTGTCGGCATCAGGCTGTTCATGCAGGCGGTGCAGGACGTCAACATCGGCGGCAGGCTCACGGCGACGCAGTACCAGTACACGCTGACCGACGTCGACCTGACCGAACTCGACCGCTGGGCGCCCATCATCCAGACCGCGCTCGGCAAGCTGCCGCAGATCACCGACCTGACGAGCGATCAGCAATCATCGGCCCCGCAACTGATGTTGACGATCGACCGCCAGACCGCCTCGCGCCTCGGCATCACGCCCGCCAGCATCGACGGCGTGCTGTACGATGCCTTCGGACAGCGGCCGATCGCACAGCTCTACACCAGCCTGAACCAGTACTACGTCATCATGCAGGTGCAGCCGGGCCTGCAGATGGGACCCGACGCGCTGGGGCGGATCTACGTCCGGTCGCAGAGTTCGGGGATGGTGCCGCTGAGCGAACTCGTGTCGCTGCACCAGACCGCGACGCCGCTGTCGATCAACCACCAGGGACAGTTCCCATCGGTCACACTGAGCTTCAACCTGCGTCCCGGCGCGTCGCTCGGTTCGGCCATTGCCGCGATCGACCAGGCGGTCGCGGCGCTGCATGTGCCGCCCACGCTGCGCGCAGGCTTCCAGGGCAATGCGCTGGCCTTCCAGAGTTCGCTGGCCAGCACACCGATTCTCATTCTCGCGGCGCTGATCGCGGTCTACATCATCCTGGGCATCCTGTACGAGAACACGATCCACCCCCTCACCATCCTGTCCACCCTGCCCTCGGCCGGCGTCGGTGCGCTGCTGACGCTGTGGCTCGCCGGCCTCGGGCTGGATGTGATCGGCATCATCGGCATCATCCTGCTGATCGGTATCGTCAAGAAGAACGGCATCATGCTGGTGGACTTCGCGCTTCAGGTGCAGCGCGAGCAGGGCGGCACGGCCGAGCAGGCGATTCACCGCGCGTGCCTGCTGCGCTTCCGACCGATCCTGATGACCACGATGTGCGCGCTGCTCGGCGGCCTGCCGCTGATGCTCGCCAACGGCACAGGCTCGGAACTGCGCAAGCCCCTCGGTTACGCGATGGTCGGCGGCCTCATCCTGTCGCAGGCACTGACGCTGTTCACCACGCCGGTGCTCTACATCTACATGGACCGCCTCTCGGCCCTGCTCGGCCGCGCGCTTGGCAAACAGCGCGCAACCGCGCCCGCGGCGGCGCACGACTGAAGCCGCGACGCGCCACACCGGCCTATGCGGTCAGTGCCCGTAGAGCGTCTGGATGCTTTCGTGCAGGCGCTGCGACAGGGGCGATGCCGCATAGGCATCCGTCACGACCTCGATATATACGCCGCTGTCCGCCCGCGCGGCGGCTTCGAGCGCCTGGTCCAGTTCGCTGCAGGTGCTGGCGCGGGCGGTGACCCAGCCGTCGCAGCCGAGCGCATGCGGCAGTTCGGCATAGCGCCACGGCGCCACGTCGTTGTACGCGATCGCCGGGTCGCGACACAGCAGCCGCTCGATCAGGTAGCCGGAGTTGTTCAGCACGAAGACGACCGGCTTCAACCCGAGGCGTCCGAACTGGCTGATCTCCTGCGCGGTAAGCTGATGGGAGCCGTCGCCGGTCACCAGCACGACGCGGCGATCGGGCGCCGCGACCGCCGCACCGAAAGCGGCCGGCGTGGCCCAGCCGATGGAGCCCCACAGCGTCTGGTTGTGGAACGTCGCGCCCCGCGGCATGCGGGCGAAGCCGAGACCCATCGAGGCGGTGCCGGTCTCGGCGACCAGGATGTCGTCGGCCCGCAGGAAGCGCGCCCAGCGAGGATACAGCGCGGCCGCGGTGATCGGGTCGTCACCGCTCCCGACCACGGGCTCACTGACCGCCTCGCCGATGCCGGGCCAGGTCGCGCGCCGGGGAAGATGCTGCGCCAGCCAGGCGAGAAGGTCGCCGATCTCGACGTCCAGATAGGTGTGGCCGCCCACCCGCGTCCGGTGATGGCCGATCGCGATCGTCCTTGCCGGATCAAGCCGCGATGTGAAGGCACCGGTATTGAAGTCGCTCATGATCGCACCGGCGACGATGATCGCGTCGCAGCCTTCGACGAACACGCGCACCGCCTCGTTCATCAGCCTGCCGTCATACATGCCGATGAACGCAGGCTGCGACTCGTCGAGCACGCTCTTGTCCATGAACATCGTCGCAAACGGCAGGCCGGACGCATCGACCAATGCCTGCATCGCCGGGCGCATGCCGGTCCGCGCGATCAGCACGCCGGGCAGGATGCAGGCACTCTGCGCCTTCGCCAGGACCGCGAGGATCGCCTGGCCCGCAGCCTCCAGCGCATCGGGATTGCTCGGCGGCAGCACCGCGGGCTGCGCCGAGCCACGCATCGGCTGCTCCGCCAGATCGGCCGGGAACGCCATGTACACCGGCCGGCGGTGATACAGCGCCTCGGCGATCAGCCGTTCGGTTTCATATGCAACGTTCTGCGGCGTCATGACCGCCGTCGCGCACACCGTCGGCTCGGCCATGCGGCGATAGAGGTCGAACTCGCCGTTGCCCAGCGTGTGGTGCACCAGCGACCGCGCGGCCTGCAGCGCCATCGACGGCATGCCGACGAGATGGAACAGCGGCACATGCTCGGCCCAGGCGCCCGCCACGCCGTTGATCGCACTGAGTTCGCCGACGCCATAGGTCGTGCAGAGGGCACCGACGCCGGAGACGCGCGCATAGCCGTCGGCAGCGTAGGCGGCATTCAGTTCGTTGCAGCAGCCGATCCAGCGCAGCGCCGGGTCGTTGCAGATCGCATCATTGATCGGGAAGGAAAAGTCACCTGGGACGCCGAAGACGTCGTTCACGCCGATCGCCTTCAGTCGCTCGAGGACGTACTGGATCACCGTGGTGGACATGCTGCGCTCCTGATCGGCCCGGTTGCCCGCTGGCGAAACTCCGAATCCCTGATCGCGCCGCAGGCCCGCATGTTTCGCACAGGTGCGCCGTGCTGTCTGCCGCCGACGCTGCGTGCTGCCGCGTTCGACACGCGCCGCCGGACGATCGCCGGCGTCGGCGCGGACGGGACGGCAGCGATCTAACCCGTGCTGTCGCCAGGCGGATCTACCGCTGCCGCCTCCAGCAGGTCCGCGTCGTTGTTGCGCGGCGTGTTCACCCGCCGGCTGACCGGCCATGACCGCAGCGTGCCGGCAGCGGACGGATGCAGCAGCGCGGCGGGATCTCCCTGCTCGTCGCCGAGCCATGCCGGCCAGTCCGCCGGTTCCAGGATCACCGGCATGCGCTCATGCAGTGCCGCGATGTCGGCATTCGCCGTCGTCGTGACGATGGCGAAGGTGCGAAGGATCGTGCCGTCCGCCAGGCGGGCACCCTCCCACAGCCCGGCAAACGCGATCGGCTGGCCGTCCGCCCGGGCGATGGCATGGGGCTGCTTGGCGGCGCCCACGGCCTGCCATTCGTAGAACGCATCGGCCGGAACGATGCATCGCCGGGCGGCGAACGCGCCACGGAACAGGCCCGACGTCGCGACGGTTTCCGCCCTGGCGTTGATCGGACGCTTCGCCTTCTCGGGCTCCTTGGTCCAGGACGGCAGCAGGCCCCATTTCAGCAGGTCGAGATGGCGTTCGCCGGTCTGCGGATGGCGCCGGATGACCATGGCGTCCTGGGTCGGCGCCACGTTCCATGACGGTGGAATGTTGGGCAGTGGATTGACCGTCTGGAACAGCCGCGCGAGGGCCTCAGCGGGCAGGAAAGAGGCGTAGCGTCCGCACATGAAGAGCCGCCAGTTTGCGTGGGCCAGAATTATAGCCGGATTCGCCGCCTCGTCGCCCGCCCGTCACGCACGGTCCCCGGCGCCAAGCCAGACGGCCGCCGCCGTGAGCAGGGCCATGACGCCGGTGCGCAGCGTGGGTTCGATCACCGGCGCGAAGTCGGGCGCATGGTTGGCCGGCAGTTCATCGACCGTGCCAGCCTGCACCGCGGCAGCGAACCGGTCGGGATCGATGCAGCCCAGCATCCAGTAGACCACCGGCGAGTCCCACGCCGCGCCGAACAGGCTGAAATCCTCGCTCGCCGTCGCCGCCGGGATCTGCCGCACCAATTCGCTGCCGAAACGCTGCGCGAACGCGGCGGCGACCCTGCGCATGCAGGCCGCATCGGTGTCGGTGCGGGGGAACTCGCTCAGCACTCCATAGCCCGGCGGCTTCGGCGCGCCCGACGCCACCGCCTCGGCATCCAGCACGCGCCGGATCGCCGCCAGCACGCGGGTGCGGACCCGAGCCTCGAACGTCCTGACGTTGAGGCGGAGCAGCGCGCGGTCGGGGATGACATTGTCGCTGGTTCCCGCCTGCAACGCGCCGACCGTGACGACCGCCGCATCGTTCATCGCGACCTCACGCGACACGATGCCCTGCAGCCGCATCACCGCGGAGGCCGCCATGACGACGGGATCGATGCTCTTGTGCGGCATGGAGCCGTGCGCGCCGCGGCCGAACAGCGTGACCTCCCAACTGTCGCCGGCGGCCAGGATCGTGCCGGCGCGCCAGCCGATCGAGCCCGCCGGCGCCGGCGCCAGATGTTGTGCGATCGTTACGTCTGGCCGAGGGAACCGCCTGACGAGACCGTCCTCGAGCATCGCCTGGGCGCCCTGCGCGGTCTCCTCGCCGGGCTGGAAGACGGCGAGCACCGTGCCGCGCCACGCATCGCGACGCTCCGCCAGCACGCGGACGGCACCCAGCAGGCAGGCGGTATGCATGTCGTGGCCGCAGGCATGCGCGATGCCGGTCGGCTGGCCGAAACGATCGGTCCCCGTCGCGCTGCTCGCATAGGCCAGGCCGGTCGCCTCGGTCACCGGCAGCGCGTCCATGTCGGCGCGCAGCAGCACGGTCGCGCCGTCGCCGTTGCGCAGCACGCCGACGACACCGGTGCCGCCGATGGCTTCGGTCACTTCGCAGCCGCAGTCACGCAGCGACGCCGCGACGATGCCCGCGGTGCGATGCTCCTGCATCGACAGTTCGGGATGCGCGTGCAGGTCGCGGTAGAGATCGCGCGCCGCGGCCAGCACGGTCTCCGGCGGGTCGAGCGCGGATGCAGCGGCGGCGGTCATCGCATGATCCTTCGCGCGGGCTGATCGATGGGTGCGATAGCGCCGGCGGCCTCGCAGCGGAGCCGCTCGCCGGGACCGAGCGTGGCGAGCAGCCGCCGGCCGAGACGCAGCGCCTGCTCGGACGACAGCGCAGCGGGATGTTCCAGCAGCTCGAGAAGACGCAGCACCTGCGCCCGTTGCGCGCTCCTCGGATCGTCGGCATCTCGCGTGCACCAGCGGCACATGGCATTCCCCGTGATCGGCGTGGTCATAGCGTGCCCGGTCCGGTAGCATTCCGGCATCATCAGAAATGGTGAATGCTCGCCGGCACGACGGGGGACAGCCTGGTGGACGAGCGCGAACTCGCCGATGTCGTCGCGGCCGCCTATGAGGCAGCGACGGGCGGCGGGACCTGGTTCGACTTCGGTGCCTCGCTCTGCCGCCTGGTCGGCGCGCAACGTGCCACGCTCCGCATGCTGGACGGCACCATGACCAACCTGCTGCGTCCCAGCGACGAGGCCGATGCGGTCTATCTGGCGCATTTCCATCGCGTCGACCCGTATCGCGCCGCCGCCGGCAGAGGGCCCGGGCCGCCAGGGAACACGGCGCGGGTGGGACAGGAGATCGTTCCCCTCTCGCAGCTTCTGCGCAGCGAGTATTTCAACGACTACGCGTCGCGCTACGGGCAGCATCACATGATCGGCGGCAAGATCGCCCTGCAGCAGCCGCTGCCGATCGGCCTGCACCGCGACGCCGCGGCGGGCGCCTTCACCGCGACCGAGCGGCGGACGCTGGAACTCGTGCTGCCGCATCTGCAGCGTGCGCTCCAGGTGCGGAGCCGCATGGAACTCGACCGCCACGCCCAGATCGCCGGGCACACGGCGCTCGACGCGCTGTCGCTCTGCGTCATCGTCGTCGATGCGTCGATGCGGGTGCTGCACGCGAACACCGCGGCCGCGACGCTGACCGCGGGATCGCGCTCCGGCCTGCGCATCCTCGCGACCGGACCCGGCAGGCTGCGCCTCGCGGCGCGCCATCGCGACGACAACCGGAACCTCGAGCGTCTGGTCGCCGCGGCCGCCGCGGGCCGGCCCGGCGGTGCGATGCGTGCGCGCATGGAGGAGGAGGTGCCGGACATGGCCTCGCTCGCGGTCCTGGTGTCGCCGGCGCCGACACGCTTTGCCGTGGCCCCGACGGAGGCCCTGGGCGAACCGGGGAGCGGGCTGGCGCAGGGTGCCGCCATGGTCGTCGCCCGCGAACTGGCGCAGGCATTGCGCGTTCGCCCTGACGTGCTCAGCGAACTCTACGGCCTGACCCACGCGGAGGCAGCGGTCGCGGTGTCCCTGGCGGGCGGCGTGACGGCCGAGGACGTCGCGCGCACCCGCCAGGTGTCGCTGGATACCGTAAGGACCCAGGTGCGCACGGTCCTCAGGAAGACCAACGCGGCCAACCTGAGGGATTTCGAGCGCATCCTCGCGCTGGTCTCCGCGTCATGAGAAGCCGTAGGCGTGCCACTGCGACAGCACGCGCTGCCTGAGTTCCGGCGGATAGGCATGGTGGAAGGAACTGCGGACCGGCAGCTTGTCGCCCCACTCCTCGGGCGGCAGGCAGTTGTAGACGACCTTCGCCGTTGAGGCGTGCATCTTCTCGGTCGAGTCCAGGTAGGCGATCAGCGGCGGCGCGTCCGCGGCGTCGAACACCACGTTGCCGCGCGTCGGATGGCAGCGCGTCGCGAAGGCCCAGACGAGTTCGCGCGTGTCGGTGGGATCGATGTCGTCGAGCGACACGATGACCTTCGGCAGGATGGCGCCGGCCTTGGTGGCGAACAGCACCTCGCCGATCCGCCGGCACAGCGCCTCGCCGCTGGCAGCCCCGCTCCGCCTGCGCCAGTCGAACGGGACCGTGACGACCAGCCAGTGCAGCGCCGAGTCCAGCGGGCTCCAGGCCAGCGTCACGGGAAGTCCCGCCTGCCGCAGCGCATGCATGCATTCGGCGGCGCACGGGATGCCCCAGGTGGTGTGGTTCTCCTCCACGGGTTCGCCGGCGACGACCGCGGGCAGGATCGGGTCGTCGCGATGGCTGACGGCGGTGACGTGGTAGACCGGGCGCTGCATGGCGCCGCCGGGCACCAGGTAGCCGGCGTATTCACCCATCGGCCCTTCGACCGCCGTCTCGTCCAGCGACATGTATCCCTCGATCAGGATCTCGGCGCTCGCCGGCGCCTCGAGGTCCACCGTGCGGCAGCGCACGGTCCGGATCGCGCGCCCCAGCATCCCGCCGAGAAAGTCGGCTTCGTCGACATGGGCGGGCAGCGGCATGCCGCAGACGAAGGGGATCGCGGGCTCCACCCCGAGCGCCAGCGCGAAGGGCATCGGCTTGCCGATATCGATCCAGGTCTGGCGCACCATGCCGATATGCTGCTGCGGCGAGACGATGCCGGTCATGCGCCGCGCGTCCAGCGTCATGATCCGGGCGATCGACCAGTTGGTCCACGACCCGTCCGGCGTGCGCACGGCGATGCAGCCGAAGGTGTTGAGGTAGCGCCCGCCATCGCCGCCATGCAGCAGCGGGGCCGGCAGGCGGGTGATGTCGGCGGCCTCGCCCAGCGCCACGTTCTGGAAGCAGGGCGCGTCCGGCACCACGACCGGCTTGATCGGCGCGCGCGCGTGGGCGCCGGCCAGCAGTTCCACGATGTCGCTGCCGGTGGCGGTCGCGTCCAGGCCGAGCGACAGGGCGATCCGCGCCAGCGACAGGCCGGGCTGGCGGCTGGTGCCGGCCGGTGCGCCGAACACGCGGAAGCCGGGCGTGATGCCGCGGATGCGCTGGAACAGCGGTGCCGGCGCGCCGGTCTCGTAGCAGCGGCGGATGATGGCGCCGATCTCGAGATCGAGGTCGACCTCCTGGTCGATCTCCTGGACCTCACCGATGGCCTGGAGGGCGGCGATGTAGTCGCGCAGCGACAGCAGCGGCGTCATTGGTCGATCTCCAGCACATCGCCTCGGGTCGCGGCGGCGGGGCGTCCGTTCCAGCGCTGCACCAGCCCGGCGTCGATGCCGAACAGGTCGAGCACGCGGCCGACCGTGTGTTCGATCATGTCGTGCAGGCCGGCGGGGCGGTCGTAGAAGGCCGGCACCGGCGGGAAGACGATGGCGCCGTTCTCGGTGACCGCGGCCATGGAGCGGATATGGCCGGCATGCAGCGGCGCCTCGCGGAACATCAGCACCAGCCGGCGGCGTTCCTTCAGGCACACATCGGCGGCGCGGGTGAGCAGCCCGTCGGTCGTTCCGTGGGCGATCGCCGAGAGGCTGTTCACCGAGCAGGGGGCGACGATCATCCCCATGGTGCGGAACGAGCCGGAGGCGATGGCGGCGCCGATATCCGCGTCGGGATACACGCGATCGGCCAGCGAACGGAGTTCGCGCGATGTGAGGTCGGTTTCGTAGGCGAGCGTGCGTTCGCCCGCCTTGGTGATCACGAGATGCGTCTCGACGTCGAGTTCGCGCAGCACCTCGAGCAGGCGTACGCCGTAGACGATCCCGGTCGCGCCGCTGATCCCGATGACCATGCGCCGGCGCCCGGCCGGATTGATGAAGTCCATCGCTCTTTCATCTCCTGCTGGGCCGACCGCCATCGATCGCCCCGTATGGCAGGAGAATGCCGCACCCGGCGGGGCGGCACATCGCCAGTTCTGGTGACGCGGGGCGGGGTGCGGCCGCGCTACCAGACGCTCCGCCGATCACGGCGAACCGCCCTGGCCCGCGATGCACACCCGTTCCTGCGGGCGCGGCATGCCGGGCGGGCGGTTCCTCACACAGGAGAGCGAGCAATGCCGGACGCCTTCGACTCGACGAAACCCGCGGAAATCGCGCCGTTCGTCGGCAAGCACTTCATCTACACCTACGAGAACGGCTGGCAGTACGAGATGTACATCAAGAACGACCGCACGATGGACTACCGCGTCCATGGCGGCCTGGTGGGCGGGCGCTGGGTGCGCAACCAGGCGGCGCATATCGTCCGCCTCGCCGACAACGTCTTCAAGGTTTCATGGTGGGAGCCGACGGGCACGGCGGTGAGCGTCGCGATCAACCTGGCCGAGCGGCGGAGCCATGGCGCGACGTTCTTCCCGCAATGGATCGTGCAGGAGCCAGGGAAGATCGTCTGCTTCCAGAACGAGCACCTGGAGGAGATGCAGCGCCACCGGGATGCCGGGCCGGCCTATCCGACCGTGCTGGTCGACGAGTTCGCCACCATCACGTTCCTGGAGGATTGCGGGCGGGACAACGAGGCGGTGATCGCCTGCGCGCCGCAGGACCTGCCGGCGGGCTACACCGCGCGGCGCAACTGACGCGGGGCCGTGAGGGCCGGACTCAAAGCGATCGGGGGTCGGGGGAAGGCCGGGCAGCCACGCCTTTCGCGCTCGCTGCGACGAACGACGTGGATGGCCGGGCCAAGCCACGGCCATGACGATGGTGGTCGCGGTGGTGGTCGCGATCGGTCCGCCTATTGAGACTTGGCAAAGGCCGGGGCGCCGCCGCCCAGCCATCGGCCGTCGCGCGCGCATGCGTCGAGCACGCCGGACCATGGGGACCGGCGTCCCGGCGCTCTTCGAGCAACCGCAGCGACCGAACCGCCGCGCGTGCGGGAGCGCCGCGCGGATGTCCTCCGCGCCGGCCTGCCCGCGGCCGAGCCCGCTACCTGGGCGTCAGCACCATCACCATCTGGCGGTTTTCCATCCGCGGCATCTGCTCGACCTTGGACATCGGATCCATCTCATTCTTGATCCGTTCCAGCACGCGAATGCCGATCTCCTGGTGCGCCATCTCGCGACCGCGGAAGCGCAGCGTCACCTTGACCTTGTCGCCTTCCTCAATGAACGACTTCATGGCGCGCATCTTCACCTGATAGTCGTTCTCATCGATGTTGGGGCGGACCTTGATCTCCTTGATCTCGATGACCTTCTGCTTCTTCTTGGCCTCGTTCTTCTTCTTCTGCTGCTCGTATTTGAACTTGCCGAAGTCGAGGATCTTGACGACAGGGGGTACCGCGTTCGGGCTGATCTCCAGCAGATCAAGGCCGACCGACTGCGCGCGGAGCATTGCATCGCGGGCGCTCATGACGCCCTGCATCTCCCCTTCCTGGTCGATCAGCCGCACCTGCGGCGCCCGTATCTCCTCGTTCACGCGCGGGCCGTCCCGGCTCGGCGGAGCGGTCATTGGTCCTCTGGGTATGGTGTCTTCTCCTGTGGCGGTTGATGTCAGACGGCAGCCATTATGGCTGGTGGACCAGTTTGGCTGATAGAACGGTAACGGATCAAGCTAAAGGAAAGCTTTCACACGGAAGGCATCGCTGCCCCCGTGTGAAATTCCCCGTCACCTCAGATCGGGTGGCCGCGCCTCGTCCGCAAGCACCCGGACTGCCTCATCCAGCGGCAATACGTCCTGCGAGGAGCCGCCCAGCCGGCGCAATGCCACCGTCCGCATCTCCGCCTCGCGCCGTCCGACCACCACCAGCACCGGCACATGCGCCAGGCTGTGCTCGCGCACCTTGGCGTTGATCTTCTGGTTCGTGAGGTCCAGCGTCACCTCCAGGCCGGCCTGGCGCAGCATCGCGGCCACCTCCCCGGCATAGTCATCGGCGTCCGACACGATGGTCGCCACGACCGCCTGCACCGGGGCGAGCCAGAGCGGGAAGCGGCCGGCATACTGCTCGATCAGGATGCCCAGGAAACGCTCGAAGCTGCCGAGGATCGCGCGGTGCAGCATCACCGGCCGCCGCCGCGAGCCGTCCTCGGCCACGTATTCGGCGTCCAGCCGCTCCGGCAGGTTGAAATCCACCTGCAGCGTGCCGCACTGCCAGTCCCGCCCGATCGCGTCGCGCAGCACGAATTCGAGCTTGGGGCCGTAGAACGCCCCCTCCCCCGGGTTCAGCGCATATTCCACGCCGGCGGTCGCGCACGCCTCCTTCAGCGCCGCCTCCGCATGGTCCCACACCGCATCGTCGCCCACCCGCTGCGGCGGCCGGTCGGCGAACTTCACGGCGAATTGCGGAAAGCCGAGATCGCGGTAGATCGAGGCCAGCAATTCCACGAAGCGCACCGTCTCGGACGCGATCTGCGCGTCGGTGCAGAAGATATGCGCATCGTCCTGCACGAAGGAGCGCACCCGCATGATGCCGTGCAGCGCGCCCGACGGCTCATAGCGGTGGCAGGCGCCGAACTCCGCCATCCGTAGCGGCAACTCGCGGTAGGAGCGGATGCCCTGGCGGAAGATCTGCACATGGCATGGGCAGTTCATCGGCTTCAGCGCCAGCGTCTTGTCCTCATCCTCGACGCGGGCGACGAACATGTTCTGGCGGAACTTCTCCCAGTGGCCCGACCGCTCCCACAGCACGCGGTCGACAAGCTGCGGGGTCTTCACCTCCTGGTAGCCGGCCGCGTCCAGCCGGCGGCGCATATAGGCCTCGGTGGTGCGGTACAGCTTCCAGCCCTTCGGGTGCCAGAACACGCTGCCCACCGCCTCCTCCTGGAGGTGGAACAGGTCCATCTCGCGGGCGATGCGGCGGTGGTCGCGGCGCTCCGCCTCCTCCAGCATATGAAGATAGGCGTCGAGTTCCTTCTGGTCGCGCCAGGCGGTGCCGTAGATGCGGCTCAGCATCGCGTTGCGGTGATCGCCCCGCCAATAGGCCCCGGCGACCTTCATCAGCTTGAAGGCGCCGCCGACATCGCTGGTGGAGCGCATGTGCGGGCCGCGGCACAGGTCGATCCAGTCGCCCTGGCTGTACAGCGAGATGGTCTGGTCGATCGGCAGGTCCTGGATGATCTCGGCCTTGTACTTCTCCCCCTTGTCCTGGAAGAAGCGGATCGCCGCGTCGCGGTCGACCTCGCTGCGGACGAACTTCGCGCCGCGCGCGATGATCTCGCGCATCTTGGCCTCGATCGGCGCGAAATCCTCCGGGGTGAACGGCTCGTTGCGGGCGAAATCGTAGTAGAACCCGTCGGCGATCGCCGGCCCGATGGTCACCTGCGTGCCGGGATACAGTTCCTGCACCGCCTCGGCCAGCACATGCGCGGCGTCGTGGCGGATCAGTTCCAGCGCCTCGGGGTCGCGGCGGGTCACGAAGGTCACATCGGCGTCGCGGTCGATCTCGGTCGCGAGGTCCACCAGCCTGCCGTCCAGCTTCATCGCCAGGGCGGCGCGGGCGAGGCCGGGACCGATCGCTTCCGCCACCGTCGTGCCCGTTACCGGCCCGTCGAAGCGGCGGACGGATCTGTCGGGCAGGGTGATGGCGGGCATCGGTCGGCACTCCTCCTTCAATCGGAACGGCTGTCTATGGCGTCGAGGTTCCCCTTACGCAAGACCCAGCACTTCCCGGTAAACGTCCAGCGTCGCCTGCTGCATCCGCTGCACGGTATTGCCCTGCAGCGCCGCCGCCCGCGCCCGCGCGCCCAGCGCCGCACGCTCCTCCTCCGGCAGCGCCAGCGCCGCCGCGATGGCCGCCGCCAGCGCACCGGCATCGCCCGGCGGCACGCGCCAGCCGGTGACACCATCCTTCACCGTCTCGACCGGCCCGCCGAGATCCGAGGCGATCACCGGGCGCTGCATGGCCTGCGCCTCGATCACCACGCGCCCGAACGCCTCGGGCCGCGTCGAAGCATGCACCACGACGTCCGCCAGCATCAGCGCCGCCGGCATGTCGTCGCATTCGCCGGCCAGGCGCAGCCGATCGGCGACGCCGAGGCCCTGCGCCTGGCGGATCAGGCGCTGCGAATAGGCGTCGCGGCCCTGGTCGGATCCCACCAGCAGGCCACAGACATCCGGCACGCGCGCCAGGGCCTCGATCAGCACCCCCTGCCCTTTCCAGCCGGTCAGCCGGCCCGGCAGCAGCACGACCGGCATGCCCTCGGGCAGCCGCCACGCCTGCGCCAGCCGCGCCACCCGGCCGCCCGACACGGCCGCCGGGTCGAACACCGCCGGATCGATGCCGCGCGGGATCACCCTGATGCGCGCGGGGTCGATGCCGTGCTGCGCCACGATCAGGTCGGCGATGAACCGGCTGGCGGCAATGACCCGCTCACCGCGCGCCATGACCGAATTGTAGCGGCGCTTGAACGGCAGGTCCTCGCCATAGGAGCCATGGTAGGTGGTGACGAAATGCGCGCCGGTGCGGCGGCACGCCAGCCAGGCCGACCAGGCCGGGGCGCGCGAGCGGGCATGCACGATCGCCACCCGTTCGGCACGGATCAGGGCCTCCAGCCGGGCGGCGTTGCGCCAGATCGTCCAGGGCAGCCTGTGGTCCAGCGGCAGCGCGAAGTGGCGCCCGCCCGCGCGCTCCACCACCGGCACCAGCCGCCCGCCGCCACTGGCGACCAGTGCGGTCGCTCCTGCGCCGGCGACCGCCTCCGTGATCTCGATGGTGCCGCGTTCCACCCCGCCGGTGACCAGCGACGGCAGGACCTGCAGCACGGTAAGGTTGCCGAATGCCTGGTCCATGGTTAGATTCGCACGGGTCCCGCTACCGGTGGAACATGACCCATGCGCACGCCACTCTACGATGTCAACGCGCGCCGCAAGACCGTCAGCATCACGCTGAATTCCGACCTGGCCGCCAAGGCATCGGCCCTCGGCATCAATATCTCCCGCACCGCGGAAGCCGCCGTCGTCCAGGCCTTCGAGGCCGCGGAGACGGCGAAGATACGCGAGGAGATCCGCGCGGCGACTCGCATGGTGGATGAATACGTGGCCATTCATGGCATGCCGTTCGACGATTGGGCGAACGGCGCACGCGAGGCCACCGACGAAGACGCCGACCATGCAGCATGAACTGTACGCCAATCCGAATGCCCGCTCGCGCGAGGCGTACCCCTACATCGTCGTGCTCCAGGCCGACGCCGCGGACGGCGAAAGCCGGCTGATCGCCCCGCTGGCGCCGCATACCGGCCCGTTCACCAGCGCCGTCAGCCGCGCGCTCCCGGTGATCGAGCATGACGGCCGGCGCTACGCCGTGGCTCTGCCGATCATCAGCACCATGGCGCGGAACCGGCTGACGACGGCCGTCGGCTCCATCGCGCAGCACCGCGCCGAAATCTCCCGCGCGCTCGACTGGCTGTTCTTCGGGATCTGACCATGGAACCCACCGGACGGATCGATCGCGGCGATGGCGTGGAACTCGCCTGGGCGCATCAGGATGGGAAGCGCCAGGATGGGAAGCCGCCGGATGGGACGCGGCTGGATGGGACGCGGCAAGATGGGCGCGGTCCGACCGTGGTGTTCCTGCCCGGCTTCCGCAGCGACATGACCGGCGACAAGGCCACCAGCCTCGCGGCGTTCTGTGCCGCGAGGGGCCAGGCGATGCTGCGGTTCGACTATTCGGGCCATGGCGCGAGCGGCGGGCGCTTCGAGGACGGCACGATCGGCCGCTGGGCCGACGATGCGCTCACGGTGATCGACCGGCTGAGCGAGGGGAAGCTGGTGCTGGTCGGCTCCTCGATGGGCGGCTGGATCGCGCTGCTCGCCGCGCGGGCCCGCCCCGAGCGGGTCGCAGCCCTTATCGGCATCGCCGCCGCCCCCGACTTCACCGAGGCGCTGATGTGGGCGGCCATGGACGAGGGGCAGCGGGCCGTACTGATGCGCGACGGGGTGTGGCCGCGGCCCAGCCAGTACGGCGAATCCTATCCGATCACCCGCGCGCTGATCGAGGACGGCCGGCGCCACCTGCTGCTGGACGCGCCGATCGCGCTCGATTGCCCGGTCCGGCTGCTGCACGGCCAGGCCGATCCCGACGTGCCCTGGGAGACGTCGCTGCGCATCGCCGAGCGGCTCACCGGGACGGACGTTCAGGTGACGCTGGTGAAGGACGGCGACCACCGGCTGTCGCGGCCGCAGGACCTCGCCCTGTTGCACCGCACGCTCGCGCCGCTGCTTCAGGAGCCGGTCTAGCTCGTCGTCTGAGAGCGCGATTCACCGCTTCGGTTGATCACCTGCGCGGATCACGCTCTAAAAATCCAGGTCGGCGTAGTGCGCCGGCGCGGTCATGCCCGGCACGCGGTCGGCCAGCACGCCGCGGAAACTCGGGCGCGA
Source organism: Acetobacteraceae bacterium (assembly GCA_037201625.1). Taxonomy (GTDB): domain Bacteria; phylum Pseudomonadota; class Alphaproteobacteria; order Acetobacterales; family Acetobacteraceae; genus JAMXLO01. The sequence continues at coordinate 759,789 of JBBCGR010000001.1, forward strand.
CTTCATCCGCGCATACCAGTCCTTCGCCGCGGGCGAGACCGTCCAGTCGACGTCGCCGATGAAGTCCAGGCAGGACAGATGCGCCGCGGCGGTGAAATCGGCGAGCGAGATCGCCGCGCCCGCCAGCCATTTCCGCGTCTCGGCCAGCCAGCCCAGGTATTCCAGATGGTAGCGCAGGGCGAGGTAGCCGGTGCGCATCGCCCCCGCGTCAGGGTTGCCGCGGCCGGCCATGCGCTTCATCACCTTCTCGCCCAGCAGGTTGCGCGTCACCTCGCCGGCGAACTTGCCATCGAACCAGGCCACCAGCCGGCGCGTCTCCACCCGTTCGGCCAAGGTGCGCCCGAGCAGCCCGGTATCCGGATAGGCCTCATCGAGGTACTCGCAGATCACGCCGGAATCGGGGATGGCGAGGCCGTTGTCCTCGACCAGGGTCGGCACGGTGCCGGCCGGGTTCAGTTCCAGGTAGTCGGCCCGCCGCTCCCACACCTTCTCCTGACGCAGGTCGAAGGTCAGCCGCTTCTCGGACAGCACAAGGCGCACCTTGCGGGAGAACGGCGACAGGGGCAGGTGGTACAGCGTCCGCATCGCTGCCGCTTATCGCACCGCGCGGCGGTTCTGTCAGTCTTTCGTCTGGCAGTTCTTGGTAACCGGCCGCGGCGAGCGGTTACCGGAGGCGTCGCGCGCCACCCGCCGGTCTTTCACCTGGGCCCGTCCTTTCGCCTGGGTCAGCCCTTCGCCTGTCAGGTAACCTCGCCGGGCGCGACCGGCTCCTCGGGCAGGTCCCGCCGGCGGCCGCCGCCCGACTGGAACCGCCGCAGATAGGCCGGCACCACCAGTTCGATCGGGGTCGGGATGATGCCCAGTTCCTTGAGGCCCGGCATGGCCGGATCCACCACGTTGTCCTGCCCCAGCATCAGCAACTGGTCGCGGGTGAACGGCTTGCCCGGCAGCATCTCCATGACGCGCGCCTGGAACTGCGCCAGGCCGTGGGGCACGTCGACCAGGCGCCGCGCGCGGCCGGTCTCCTTGAGGATATAGGCCAGCAATTCGCGGAACTGCCACACTTTGGGGCCGCCAAGCTCATACGTCGTGCCGGCCGCATCGGCCTGGCCCAGCGCCGCCAGGACGGCGTCCGCCACGTCGCCGACGAAGACCGGCTGGAACCGGGTATCGCCACAGATCACCGGCATGAACGGCAGCATGCGCGCCATGGCGGCGAAGCGGTTGAACAGCCGGTCCTCCGGTCCGAACACCAGCGAGGGCCGCAGGATCGTGGCCCCGGGATAGGCCTGGCGCAGCGCCACCTCGCCCGCGCCCTTGGTCGCGGCATACCGGCTGGCCGCGCCCGGGTCGGCACCGATCGCGGAAATGTGCAGTACCCTGGCCACGCCGGCCGCCGATGCGGCACGGCCGATCAGCCCCGGCCCCTCGGCCTGGATTCGCTGGAAGTCGCCCCCCCGCGGCTCCGCCAGCAGGCCGACCGTGTTCACCACGAGATCGGCGCCCACCACCGCCCGCTGCACCGTCGTCTCGTTCGCCAGCGAGGCATACAGCGGCACGACCTGGCCCACGCCGCCCATCGGCTTGAGGAACAGCGCCCGCTCCGGATCGCGCACCGCCACCCGGACCACGAAGCCCTTCTTCGCCAGCCGCTTCACGATGTAGCGGCCGATGAAGCCCGACCCGCCGAACACCGTCGCCACGCTGCGCGTCGCCATCACCCGATCTCCTGCTGCCGGCACTTGATAGGCGGCGGTGCAACGATGCTCAAGCTGGTGCGTCGCCCGCGGCAGCGCCGGGTTCCGCCGGCGCCGCATCCGCCGTCGCATCCTGCGTCGCATCCGCAGCCGGCGCCCGGCCGCCCAGCCATTCGGCCGCCCGCTGCGCCCGGCGCAGCGCCAGGTCCAGCGCCGCCATCGTCGCCGACAGGTCCTCGCTCTCGTCGCCCCGCCAGGCGCGGATCGTCCACAGCCAGACCGCCAGCAGGCCGCGCACGCGCAACTCGCCGCGCAGGCCGGAGGCGCCGATCCCGGCCGCCTCCAGCATCCAGCGCATGCTCCGCCGCGTCGCCACCGCGAGCAGCAGCGCGGTGGGCGGCTCGGCCGGCAGCGCGGCGAGTAGCGCCAGCACGCCGGCCCGGTGCATCTGCAGCACGTCGATCCGCCGCATCAGCAGGTCGAACAGCCGGTCGCGCACGATGCCTTCGGCGGTCGCCTCGGACAGCGCGGCCTGGTCGGCCAGCCGGCCGAAGCGGAGCAGGATCGCGCTGCGGCACGGAAACCGCTCGCGCGCCCGTGCCAGCGACAGGCCGGCGGCCTGCGCGGCGGCCGCCACGTTCACGCCGCGCCACCCCGTGTCCCCCGCCAGCCGGAAGGCGGCGGCAACCAGCGCGCGGTCGAAATCGGTATCGTCCATGGCGCTATGATGGCCCCGGGCCGCCGGCTTGGCCACCTTGGCCTGCGGCGGATTTGCCGCGGAACGACGTTGAAACGGAATCATGCAACGATTTCAAGCACGGACGGAATGTCTCGTGCTTGTGATGCAAGACGCAGGTCTGCTAAGACGCGAGGGGGTTTGCCAGTTGCAATCAATCGACGCCATCGCTGGCTTGGAGGAAACGTCAGGCGAGCCCAGTCTCGTGCTCACCGTCATGGGCCCGGACGGCACGCGCCTGTCGGCGCGGACCATCGCCTCCGCCGGTGCCTGGATCGGCCGCTCGGCGACGTGCGACATCGTCATCCCCGACCCCGAGCGCTTCGTCTCGCTGCAGCATTGCCGGGTCGACTTCGCCGACGGCCAGTTCTGGGTCACGGATAAATCCACCAACGGAACATTCCTCAACGACGCCACGGCACCCCTGCCGAAGGAGCAGCGCCAGCCGTTCGCCACCGGCGACCGCCTGCGGCTGGGCCGGTTCCGTGTCCTCGCGGCAGCGCCGATCCCGCAGGTGGCCGCACCCGCCGCCTCCGCCAAGCCGCTCGCGGTCGACAGCAACCCCTCGCCGCTGCTCGATCCCGCCTGGGCGCTGCCCGCCCGCACCGGCGAGGCCGCGCTGCCGACCTTCGAGCTGCCGGACCAGGCCAGCGGACGGGCGGCGGTGGATGAGACGCTGAACGCGCTGCTGTCGGACCTGATGCCCAGGGACACACCCAGGGTTGCCTCCCTGGACGCCGCCCCTGCCCGCCCGCAGGAACCGCGGCCGCCCGACCGCCTCGTGGAGTTTCCCGGTTCGCCGCAGGCGGCGACCGCACCGGAACTGGAGCAAAGGATGCCGCCGGACCCGCCGCCACCTGCCACGCCGCCGCCCGACTCAGGCGCGGTCGACGATGTGGTGGCCGCCATGGCCTCGGAGATCGTGCGCCAGCCGGAGTTGCCGGACCAGCAGATGCGGGCCGGCGGCGCGCAGCAGACCGCGGTCTATCTGCCGGACCGGCTGGCGGCGGCGACCGCGGCGCTCGCGGCCTTCTGGTGCGGCCTCGGCGTGATGCCGCGCAACCTCGATCCCGCCACGCTGGCCAGCGTGATGGCGGAGTTCGGCGCCGCCTTGCGCGAATCCTCCGAGGGCTTCGCGGCCCTGCTCGGCTCGTCCACCCAGGCGGAGCGCGCCGGCGGCAACCCGTTCGTCAACGGCCGCGCCGGCCTGCGCCGCTTCATCGAGCAGCGCGAGGCGACCCAGCCGCATCTCGACGAGGCGGTGCGCGACGTGTTCGCGCTCGCGGCCGAACGGGAGGATGCCTATGTCGAGGCGGTGCGCTCGGCGCTGCAGCATGCGCTGCGCAGCATGACCCCGCGCGCCGTCGAGGAGCGCTTCGCCTCCTCGCTGCGGTCGCACCGCCAGGGCGCGCGCGCGGTCGAGCTGCTCGACCTGATGCGCAACATGGAGGCGCAGCTCATCGAGCTGGCCGAAGCGCAGTTCCGCAAGGAACTCGGCGAGCGCATGCGTCCGCGCGTCCGCAAGCTGCTCACCTTCGAGCGGGGCGGGCTGCACAGTTGATCGCCGCCCGTCGCCTCTGCACCTGCCTGGTTCTGGCAACCGGCATGCTCGCTGCCGCATGCGGCGGGCCTTCGCCGACCAAGCTGTCGGTCACCGTCACCGCGACCAGCCAGGCCAATCCGAATTCGGAGAACCAGCCCTCGCCCACCGTCGTGCGGCTGTACGACCTCAAGTCGGTGGACACATTCAACAGCGCCTCGTTCACCGACCTCTATTACGACGATGCGAAGAAGCTCGGCGGCGATTTGCTCGGCCGCAGGGAGATCGAGATCCAGCCCGACAAGACCATGAAGATCGACAGCACCGCCGCGCCGGATACGCTGTTCCTCGGCGTGCTCGCGGGGTTTCGTGACCTGGACGGAACGAGCTGGCGCAGCACCACCGCGGTCTCGCCCGGCGATACCAACCAGTTCATCGTCACCCTGCAGGCGCGCTCGCTCACCCTGGGCAAGCCGCCGTCCCGCTTTCTCGGCATCTTCTGAC
>JBBCGR010000002.1:0-185000 GCA_037201625.1 Acetobacteraceae bacterium
ATGAGCCAGAGCGGGTTCCGTGAGCCTACACGAACGGAATTTGCTCCAGAGCGTGATCCGCGCAGGTGGAGCAATCGGAGCGGTCAATCACGCTCTCAGATAGCGAGCCAGAGCGGAGTCCGTGAGCCAACGCGAACGGAATCTGCTCTGGTCCATCGCATCTCCGCCTGGGACGGTCTTCCCCTCCTGGTCCGCGAATGGCGCGACGGCGACACGCGCCCGCCGCTGCTGTGCCTGCCAGGCATCGTGCGCACCTCCGGCGACTTCGCGACGCTGGCGGAGGCGGTGGGTGCCGGCCGGCGCGTGGTATCGCCGGATTACGCCGGGCGCGGCGGGTCGGGCCGCACCCGCGACATCACGCGCTATGCGCCCGAGGCCTGCCTGCGCGACGTGCTCGACATCTGCGCCGCGCTGCACGTGCATGGCGCTGTGGCGATCGGCACCAGCTTCGGTGGCCTGCTCAGCATGGGACTGGCCGCGGCACGCCCCTCGCTGCTGCGGGCGGTCGTGCTGAACGACATCGGCCCCGACCTCGGCAGCACCGGCACGGAGTTCGTCCGCCGCTTCATCGGCCGCGACGCGGTGTTCGCCGACCTCGATGCCGCGGTGGCCCATCTGCGGGCTGTGCTGCCGCCGCTGTCGCTCGAGGGCGACGAAGCGTGGCGGACGATGGCGGCGCTGACCTACGCGCCGGGCAGCGACGGTCGGCTGCGTCCGGTGTGGGACACCCGGATCGCCCGGCTGCTGAACGGCCCGACGCCCGACCTGTGGGCGCTGTTCGGCGGGCTGGCACATCTGCCGCTGCTGCTGGTCCACGGCGAGGTGAGCGACATCCTGCTGCCGGCGACCATCGAGCGCATGCGGGCGGCGCGGCCCGATCTCCGGCTGGTCGGGCTGCCCGGCATCGGCCATGCCCCGACGCTGACCGAGCCGCCCGTGCTCGCCGCGCTGCGGTCGTTCCTGGACGATGTCGATGCGCCGGGCCCCTGCGTGGCGCAGGCTTTGGGCGTGGCCCAGGCTCCGGGCGCGCCGGGCGCACGGTAGCGCGGGATCAGACCGACCCGGAGGACGCTCGCGCCATCGCGGCAGGAATGGCCAGTTCTGCGATCGCCCCCCGCAATTCGGCAATCCCCTGCCCGGTCTCGCTGCTGGTGACCAGCAACGCGGGATGCGCCGCGGGATGCGCGCGCACCAGCGCCGCCGCCTCCGCCTGCTTGCGCTCCAGCGCCGCCGGCTTCACGCCGTCCGCCTTGGTCAGCACCACCTGGAACGTCACCGCGGCGCGGTCCAGCAGGTCCATCACCTCGCGGTCCGCTGCCTTCACCTCGACGCGTGAATCCAGCAGCAGCATCACCCGGCGCAGCGTCGCGCGACCGCGCAGGTAGTCGAACATCAGCCCCTGCCAGTCCTGCTTCACGTCCTTGCTGGCGCGCGCATAGCCGTAGCCCGGCATATCGACCAGCGTGAGCCGCCCGTCCAGATCGAAGAAATTGAGCTGCCGGGTGCGTCCCGGCGTCACCGACACCCGCGCCAGCGCCCGCCGCCCGGTGAGCGCATTCAGCAGCGACGACTTGCCGACATTGGATCTCCCGGCGAACGCCACCTCGGCGCCGTCCATGGGCGGCAACTGGTCCAGCCGCTGGGCGGCGTACACGAAGCGGCATTCGGCGGCGAACAGCAGCCGCCCGGCCTCGAGCGCCGCTGCCGCCTCTGCTGCCTCCGCGTCGCCGGTCAGGTGCGTGCCAGGCCCGGCCGCGCCAGGCTCGTCCGCCGCATGATCAGCCATTGCTGCGCGATCGACAGCAGGTTGTTCCAGCTCCAGTAGATCACCAGCCCTGCCGGGAAGCTCGCCAGCATGAAGGTGAAGATCACCGGCATGAACTGGAACATGCGCGCCTGCACGGGATCGGGTGGCGGCGGATTGAGCTTCATCTGCAGCCACATGGTGAAGCCCATGATCAGCGGCCAGGCCCCCAGGTGCAGCCATGGCGAGAACGCCGCCGGGTCGACCGGGATCAGGCCGAACAGGTTGAACAGGTTGGTGGGATCGACCTGCGACAGGTCGTGGATCCAGCCGTAGAACGGCGCCTGGCGCATCTCGATGGTGACGAAGATCACCTTGTAGAGCGAGAAGAACACCGGGATCTGCACGATCATCGGCAGGCAGCCGGACGCCGGGTTCACCTTCTCGGCCCGGTACATCGTCATCATTTCCTGCTGCATGCGCTGCGGCTCTTCCTTGAACCGCTCGCGCAGCGCCTGCATCTTCGGCGCCAGCAGCTTCATCTTGCTCATGGAGCGGTAGGAATAGTTGGCCAGCGGGAAGAACAGCAGCTTGACGAACAGGGTGAACGCCAGGATCGCCAGGCCGAAATTGCCCAGCAGCCCGTACAGCCAGTCGAGGCAGTAGAAGATCGGTTTGGTGAGGAAATAGAACCAGCCGAAATCCACCGCCTTGTCGAAGTTCGGGATGTGGTCTTCCGCTTGGTAGCGGTCGAGCAGGCGCACGATCTTGGCCCCGGCGAACAGCCGCGAGGGCATCGCTGCCTCGCCGCCGGCGGCCACGGTCTGCGGGTCCTTGGTGACGTAGTCCACCTGGTAGTGGTCGCCATTCTCCGAGATGTGGCGGAAATTCACCGTGGACGACACCGCCTGGTCGGGCACCAGCGCGGCCAGCCAGTACTTGTCGGTGATGCCGGCCCAGCCGCCCGTCGCGGTCGCCTCATAGGCGATGCCGGCCTTCTTCTCGCCCTCGCTCTTGGCGTTCGCGTAGGTGGTCTCCTGCAGAGTGCCGTTGACCACGCCCAGCAGGCCCTCGAACAGGATGTAGTAGCCGGCCACGTGCGGCGTGTAGTCGCGCCGGATGCGCGCCCAGGGGAACAGCTTCACCGGCGCGCCCGTCGCGTTCCTCACCGACTGCTGCACCGTGAACATGTAGTCGTCGTCGACCGCGAGCGTGAGCAGGAAGGTCAGGCCGGCGCCGTTGTCCCAGGACAGCGTCGCCGGGCGGCCCGGGCTCAGCGTCCCGCCACTGCCGCTCCAGACCGTGTCGTTGTCCGGCAGCTTCACGGTCTCGCCGGGACCGGCACTCCAGCCATATTGCACGTAATACGGCTGCGGCTCGGAGCGCGGCTCCAGCAGGCGGACGTCCGGCGACTTGGGATCGAGCGTCTCGCGATAGTCGGTCAGCACGAGGTCGTCGATGCGCGCGCCGAGCAGGCTGATCGAGCCTTGCAGCCGGCGGGCGGAGATCTTCAGCCGCGGCACTTCCCTGGGCACGCCCTGCTGCGCCGCCGTGGCCGCGGCCGTGCCGGGCGAGCCCTGCGAGGGCGCGGTCGGCGATTGCGGCGGCACCCCCTCCTGGGTCGCCACCTGCGGCTTCGGCGGCTGCGGCAGATGCGGCGCGATCAGCACCTGGAAGCCGAGCAGGATCGCGACCGAGATCGCAATCGCCAGGAAAAGACGCTTCTGGTCCATCAGGTCCCCTGCGTACGGCAGTCGCAGGCCGGTACCGGGTCATAACCGCCAGCGTGCCACGGGTTGCAGCGCAGAATCCGCCGCGCCGCCAGCCCGCTGCCGCGCAATGCCCCGTGACCGCGGATAGCCTCGACCGCGTAGTCGCTGCAACTTGGGAAGAACCGGCAATTGGGGCCGATCATCGGACGGATCGTCCATTGATAGGCACGCACCGCGCCGATCGCGACATGGGCCACGGGGGTCACGCCACTCCCGCCTTCGCCAGCGCACGACGCAGATCCTGTTGCAGGGCGATGAAATTGCGCCTGCGCGTCCCCTCGCGGCCGATCAGCACCAGGTCGACCGAGGCCACGGGCGTCTCGGCGAACACCAGCCGCGCCGCTTCCTTCAGGCGGCGGCGGGTGCGGTTGCGGATCACCGCGTTGCCGATCTTCTTGGTCACTGTGAATCCGACCCGTGCCGGTCCCTGGTCGTCACGCGGGAGCGCCTGCAGCACCATGCCTGGCATTGGCGCCTTGCGGCCCTTGGACGCGGCTCGCAGGAATTCGGCGCGGCGCGTCAGGCGGCCGGGCGCGGCCAAGTCAGGCCGACAGACGCTTGCGACCCTTGGCCCGCCGGTTGGACAGGACCTTGCGGCCGCCAACGGTCGCCATGCGGGCGCGAAACCCATGCCGCCGCTTGCGGACCAGCTTCGACGGTTGATACGTGCGCTTCACGGCCGGTTCTCCGATGGTGCCTGACTGCCCGCACAGACGCGGGGCGGGCCGCCCAACCGGCCGCCCGCGCAGGCGCCGGCTTATAGGCGGGGCATCATGGCACGTCAATCACAGCACATCGCCCCAACACTCTCCCCTGGGGCACATCGCCGCTGGGCCATCGGCCCGGGGTCGCCTCCGGCAGGCGGCCACGCACGCAGGCCGCCCACGGGCCGCCGGCTCAGCCCGCCGCGATCGCGTGCCAGCGCACAAGGCGCAGATGTCCGGCCCGCATCAGCCGGCAGCGCGCCAGCCACATCTCCGCCTCGCGCACCACGACGGCAAGCTGGCGCAGCGTGGGCCGCGCGCCCTCCATGGCCCGCACCGCTTCGTGCCAGCCCTCCAGAGCCTGCTGCGTCTGCCGGCGCGAGATGTCCTCGACGATGCGCACGTCGAAGCCCAGCCGGCCCAGGGCGTTGGTGATGGCCAGTTCGGTCGGCACCTCCGGCACGCGGTGGTCGAGGCCGGACCACGTCGCGACCATCGGATCGGTAGCGCTGAGCGGCCGGTCCGCCACCGTCTCCACCAGGACGAACTGGGCGGACGGCTTCAGGGCCTGCGCCGCGGCGGTCAGGAACGGACCCGGCGCGGCGCCCCGCAGCGGTTCGAGCGCCATGCCGTGGTGGAAATACCGCGGCGGGAATTTGGGGGCGAGCGGGTCCCAGTGCTCCACCTGCGCCCGCCGCCCGAGGCCCGCGCGCTGGCTCCGTTCGTTCGACAGTTCGGTAAGCCTCAAGTTGGCCTCATAGCCGGTCACCCAGACGCCGAATTCCGCCGTGATGCGCCGCGCCGCGCCGCCGGTTCCGGCACCGATCAGCAGCAGGCTGGAGGCCGCGGTGAGGCCGAGCGGCTTGGCGAGGCGCAATACCTCCGCGCCGCCCCCCGGGAACAGGAACCCCTCGCCCCACAGCGCCTCCGCCACGCTGATCCGCGCGCTGGGCCAGGCCGGGTCATCGTCCTCCGGCAGCGAGGGATCGGGAACCAGGGAGGGCGGCGGCGCGACCGCCTCCGGCGGCGCCACCGCGGCAGCCGCATGCCATCCCAGCAGATTGCGCACGCCGTCGAGCAGCATGGTGCCGCACCTCCGCACAGAAGCATGCAGCCATCAGGTTGACGAAGCGTTGAGAGGCCAGAGCGTGTTCCGTACAGGTGGAATCACCGGAGCGGAAAATCACACTCGCAGACAACCAGCTACGCGAACTCGGTCAGCACGTAGCGCACGACCTCAGTGCCCACGACGCTCGGCTTGTGGCGGTGTGCCGGCCCGGCCGGGATGTGCAGCATGTCGCCCGGCCCCGCCTCGACCGCGTGGTCGTCGAAGCGGTAGCGGATGCGCCCGGCCAGGATGAAGATCGAATGGCCGGTCTCACACCAGTCGGCCTCCGGCGAGCCGGCCGGATCGGGCGCGCGCTCCTGGTAGCGCAGCGCGATGCCGAAGCCGGAGACCGCCTCGCGCACCTTCAGCCGGTCGGTCACGCTGTGCAGCGGATGCGCCGTGGCGGGAAACAGATAGGGACTGTCGCTCATCGGTTCAGTCTGCGACGAGCAGCGGCTCGGGGGAAGCCAGCGCCTCGCGGCAGGTCTCCGACAGCAGCGGCACCAGCGAGCGGTACTCCGACGCGCGCGGCGCATTCGGCCGCCAGGCGAAGCCCAGCGTGCGCCAGGCGCCGGACGCCGCCAGCGGGCGAAGCTCCAGGTCGGTCCCCGCAGTCACCCCCGCGGCGATCGCCAGCCGCGGCAGCAGCGTCACGCCGAGACCGCCCGCGACCATCTGCACCAGCGTGTGGAGGCTGGTGGCGGCGAAACCGTCCTGCCCCTCGCGGTCGCCGGCCAGCAGCCCGCACACCGCGAGCGCCTGGTCGCGCAGGCAGTGGCCGTCCTCGAGCAGCAACAATCGCTCGCCGGCCAGTGCCGCCACCGGCACGCGCTCCTGCTCGGCCAGCCGGTGGCCACGCGGCAGCGCCACCAGGAACTCGTCGCGCGCCACCGGCGAGGCATCGGCGCCACCGCAATCGCAGGGCAGCGCCAGCAGCAGCACGTCCAGCCGGTTGGCGGTCAGCCGCTCCACCAGCCGCGCCGTGGTATCCTCCCGCAGATAGAGGCGCAGCCGCGGAAAACCCTGGCGCAGCACCGGCATCAGCCGCGGCAGCAGGAACGGCCCTACGGTCGGAATCACCCCCAGCCGCAGCGGCCCGCTCATGGGAGTCCGCGCCGCATTCGCCGCCTCGGCCACCGCCTCCAGCGCCGCCAGCGCAGTGCCCGCCCGCTCGATCAACTCGAGTCCGAGCGGCGTGAACACGACGTGCTTGCCGACGCTGCGGTCCAGGATCGCCGCGTTGAGCTGCCGCTCCAAGGTGAGGATGCCCGCCGACAGGGTGGACTGGGTCACCGAGCAGGCCAGCGCGGCACGGCCGAAATGCCGGCTCTCGGCCAGCGCGGTCAGGTAGCGGAGCTGCTGGGGGCTGGGGAGGGCAATCATCGTCTGGCTCGATCAAAATCGTCGATTTAATTCATTGGCACAGAATTGCGCTTTGCGCCACACCGCACTGCAGCAACCCGAGCGAAGGAAATCCCATGCTGACCGTTGGCGACCGTCTCCCCGAATTTGCCCTGAAGGCCGTGAAGCCCGGCGCCGAGGGGCTCCATCTGGCCACCGCCTTCACCGACGTCACCGACGCGTCGGACGCCGGCAAGTGGAAGGTGGTGTTCTTCTGGCCGAAGGACTTCACCTTCGTCTGCCCGACCGAGATCGTGGCGTTCGGCAAGCTGACCCGCGACTTCGCCGACCGCGACGCGGTGGTCTACGGCGTGTCGATCGACAGTGAGTTCGTGCACCTGAACTGGCGCCTGCACCACGAGGACCTGCGCGACCTGCCGATCCCGATGCTGGCCGACGTCAAGCGTGAACTGGCGGCGGCGTTCGGCGTGCTGGACCGCACCGAGGGCGTCGCCCTGCGCGCGACCTTCATCGTCGATCCGGACGGTATCATCCGCTTCGCCGCGGTGAACGACCTGTCGGTGGGCCGCAATCCGGCCGAGGTCCTGCGGGTGCTGGACGCGCTGCAGACCGACGAACTGTGCCCGTGCAACTGGAACAAGGGCGAGCAGGTCCTGCGACCCGCCGCGTAAAGGAGATCGCCATGTCGCTCGAGACGCTGAAGGGCCGGCTGCCGGACTACGCCAAGGACATCCGGCTCAATCTCGGCTCGCTCGCCACCGAGCCTGCACTGTCGGTGGAGCAGCGTGCCGGCACGTTCATTGCGGCGGCGCTCGCCTGCCGCAATGCCGAGGTCACTGCGGCGATCATCGCCGAATTCGCCCCGGCCCTGCCGGCCGAGGCGCTGGACGCGGCGAAGGCGGCGGCGGCGATCATGGCGATGAACAACGTCTACTACCGCTTCGTCCACCTGGTGGGCGGCGACTACGGCACGATGCCGGCAAAGCTGCGGATGAACGTCATGGCACGCCCCGGCGTGGACAAGGCGACGTTCGAGCTTTGGTCGCTGGCCGTCTCGGCCGTGAACGGCTGCGGCATGTGCATGGAGAGCCATGAGCGTGCCGTACGCCAGCACGGGCTGACGGCGGAGCAGGTGCAGGCCGCGGTGCGCATCGCCGCGGTGGTGCATGCAACGGCCGCCGTGCTGGACGGCACGGCGGCGGATCCGGGGATGCTGCGGGCTGCGTGACGCCCAGGCGGACCCTTCAGTGGCCGGTGGCGGTGGTGGCCTGCACGGCGGTGGCCTGCACAGCAGCGGCCTGCAGCGCCTCCGCCGCCACCCACGGATCAGCACATCCGGTGGCGGCGCGGCGGTAGATCACCAGTCCGTCGAACGCGGCGATCTGGCGGTAGCGCGACCAGGCGCGGGCGAAGGCGGGGTCCGAGGCGCTCAGCACGCCGACGTAGTTCACGACGCCCTCGCGCGTGTCGACCACGGCGATGTCCGGGCAGCCGATGATGAAGTCATGCGCCACCCAGCGGCGAATCGGCCATTCCTTCGCGCCCGCGGCATCGAAGCGCGCGCGCCAGAGTTCGCCCTTGAGCGCCCACATCGAATCGAAGCGCGACGCCCAGGTGACGCCGGTGTTGTTCACCACCGGGAAGCCGAGCGCGATCCATTCCGAGAACGCGATGTAGGTGCGCGCCTGCTGCTTGCGGATCAGCCGCTCCAGCTTGGCGACGGTGCCCTGCTCGGGCTGCACCGCCAGCGCCACCTGCGGTTCCAGCCGCTGGAAGGCGGCCACCAGGAACACCACGACCGCGACCGCGCCGGCGATCACGGGCAGGGTGGCGCGGCGGTTCGAGCGGTGCTGCATCATCGCCGAGGCCGCCCAGCACAGCAGCGCCAGCACGGTGGCGACCGTCGCCGGCAGGCGGTGGTAGAACCAGTCCTTGCCGTCCATGAAGCAGATCGCCGTGGCGGCGACGGCGAACACCACCAGCGTGAGCATCAGGCTGCCCTCGGGCACGCTGCGGCGGCGCGTCCACCACAGCACCAGCGCCACCGCCTGGCCGAACATCAGGCGCAGGCTGTCGATGACCAGGTGGCGCAACGGCACGTCGGTCGCGCCGTACAGGGCGAGCGCGAGGGGCACCGCGCGCCGCAGATAGGCCGGGCAGAACACCGCCACCAGCGCCGCATAGGCCAGCATCGTCACGCCGGCGGCGAGCGCCTTGGCATTGAACGGATTGCGCCCGTGCAGCAGGGCCAGGCCCTCCAGCACGACGAAGATGCCGGCGTAGCGCGGCTTCAGCGCACAGCCGAGCCCGGCGAGCGCACCGGCGATCAGCGCGTCGCGCAGGGGCGGCCGGTCGCCGTGGAGCGAACGGGCGAACAGTGCGAGATAGGGCAGCAGCGCCGCCACCAGCAGGTGCTCGCGCTGCCCCAGATCGCCGGCCGGCACCACCAGCAGCACCGTGCCGATTGCAGCGAACACCGGCAGCCGGTCATCGAACAGCCGGCCGGTGCCCTGCAGCAGCGAGGCGGTCCACCAGGCGCAGCCCAGGACGCCGGCCACGAACAGCGGAATGGCGGTGAACTGCGCGTCGATGCCGAGGATGCTGGCGAGTTGGATCGGGATGGCGGAAATCCACACGATCAGCGGTGGATTGACCTCGACGACGTCGACGTAGAGTTCGCGGCCGGCGAGCCAGCGCCGCGCGACGTAGAGCAGCCAGGCGATGTCGTCCTTCAGCGGCGAGCGGAGCATCGTGAACAGGACGATGCCTAGCACCACGAGCAACAGCAGGATGCTGATTGCGGTGATGGCGGTACGCGCGAAGCTGGGTGCCGGACGCAGGGTCCGGGCCTCGGTATGGCTCATTGAAACCCGGTCAGTGTGACGCCTCGCTGCCCCGTGGCGGCTCAGGCAACCTACCCAGCGATTATTTATATGGCGTTTATATGATTTTGATCATGATTTCCATGCCGGAATGCGATCCGGATCACGGATTCGCGATCAATTTGCCGGCGCTGTCTGACGGGGGGCCAGGGCCGCCTGGCGCGCCGTGATCTCGGCCACGTAGCGCGACGGAACCTCCATGAACGGGGTGCGCTGGCGCAGCCAGAGCGGGTGATCCTCCGCGGTGTGCATCGCCTGCCCCTCCGGCTGGGCGGGCCAGCCGGGCACCCGGAGCCAGAGACGCAGCAAATGCCGCCGGCGATCCACCGCCGGATGGTCCTCGTAGCCGGTGCGGCCATGCAGCAACAGCCGGTTGTTGAGGAACTGGATGTCGCCCTCGCCGATGCTCATGTCGAGATACGTCTCCGGCGAGGCCGCGATCCGCTGCACCTCGTCCAGCGCCTCGCGCTGCAGCGTCGTCATCACCGCATCGCCCGCCGCCACCGCGCGGTTCGGGTAGTCGCCCGAGAGGTAGACCGAGACCTCATCGCCGATGCGCGCAAAGATCGAGACGGGACGGACCAGGATGCCGTCGCCGTGCTCGGCGTCCACCTCCCGGCGGCGGAAGACGTAGCCGTCGTACAGCGTCTGCAGCAGGTCGGGACGTTCGCGCTCCAGCCGGCGGTGGAGGGCGATTGCGCTGCAGATCCGGCTGGCACCGCCCGACTTCGCCCCTTGCAGGCACATCAGCGAAACGACGTCGCAGGAATCGGTGTGGAAACGCTGCGCGCCGCCGGCGTGGTAGCCGCGCGCGCCGGGCTCGATGTCGCTCACGTCGATGACGTGGCCGAGCAGTTCGCCCTGCCAGGACTGTGGCAGCGGCGCGCCGATATGGGCGCCGAGACCGAAATAGATGCGCGCCATGTCGTCGGTCGAATAGCGGGCGCGCGGAATGCCGCGCAGCAGAACGAAGCCGCGCCCGAAACGGAGTTCGTCGCGCAGGGCGCGGAAGAAGCCGCCCAGCGTCGGCAGCGGGAAGCTCGCCGCGGTGATGGCCGGAAAGTCGAGGTCACCAAGGCCGTGGAGATGCGCCAGCGCCGCGTCGATCTCCTCCACCTCGGCGGCCGAGAGCGTGTGCAGTCCGTCGGTCCGGTAATCGAGCGTGGCGCCGGTCCAGGCGGCGCGATCCTGCAGGGCGGTCATGGCTTTGCCTCGCTGGAGGGTTTCCCAGGGCGCGCGACCGGTCGCGCCGGCAGCGCGACGGGCCGCGCGTCGAGTGTCGCGGCCGGGCCGGCGGCACGCAACTCAGTTGAAGAACCGCGCCGGGCGGAACTCCGCCAGCGCGGCGCAGGAGCGGCCGTGGACGATCTCGTCCGCCGCGGCCGCCCCGAGGAACGGCGCCATGGTGACCGCGCTGTGGCTGATCGCGAGGTAATAGCCCTCGAGCCGCGGCACCGGGCCGACCGCGGTGAAGCCATCCCCGGGGATCGGCCGGATCGCCATGCGCGCCGCCTCGGGGGCGACGTCGCCGATCACCGGCAACAGCCGGCGCAGCCGCTGCACCAGGTTGCGCGCCTCCGGGCTCGCGGCGTTGGGCCAGGGATCGAAGGCCAGGGCGGCGTCGGTCGGGTTCCAGTGCAGCACCAGCCGGCCGGCGCCGTCCGGCCGGGCGTGGATGATCGGCGAGCGGATCACCCGGGCGACGCGCGCCGCGACCGGCGGGGTGAACACCAGGAAGCCGACGGTCGAGGCCAGCGGCACGTGCAGGCCAGCATCGGCGACCGGTTCGTTCGCCCAGCGACCGGCGCAGTTCAGCACGACGTCCGCCTCGAACACCCGGCCATCGGTCGTCCGGACGCCGGTCGCGCGCCCGCCGTGCTGCAGCGTGTCGGCGACGCGCGTGTGGTCGTGTACCGCGGCACCCCGCGCGCGTGCCGCGCCCAGCATCGCCGCGACGAACACCACCGGATCGAGCCAGCCCTCATCGGCAAAATACGCGACCGGTGCATCGCCGATCTGCGCCGGGTCGATGTCCGGCTCCAGGTCGAGCGCCTGTTGCCGGGTGATCCATTCGGCGGCGTAGCCCCATTCCTGCAGGCGTTCCACCTTGGCCTGCTGCGCCGCCAGATCCTCCGGCCCCTCCCATTCGATACTGCCGCCGGCGTGCCACCACGGCGTGGCGCCGAAGCTGTCGGCCAGCGCGGCGTGCGCCTGCATGCCGGCGACGTTCAGGTCGTGGTAGGCGCGAGGCTGCTTGCCGTTGGAATTGGTCCAGGCGAACGAACAGCCCGACGTGCCGCCGCCGAGACGCCCGGCCTCGAGCACGGTCACTTCGGCGCCGGCCTCCGCCAGACGGTAAGCCGCAGCGGCGCCCATCACGCCTGCACCGATCACGACGACCCTGGGCATCCCGGCACTCTCCGTTCCCGACGGATCACAGTGACGCGTACGATCAGAGTTTTCGCAACTGCTTCGGGGCGGTGACGTTGCAAGTCTGCAAATGAATCCGAGGACCAGGCAATGAAACCTGTAGTGAAACTTGTTGCCTTCGGCACGCTGGCGCTGCTTGCCGCGTGCGGTTCGAACCCGAAGGAACGCACGACCGGCGGCGCGGCCGCTGGTGCAGCGACCGGCGCCGGCATCGGCGCGCTGGCCGGCCCCCCCGGGATGGCGGTGGGCGCCCTGATCGGCGGCGGCGCCGGTGCGGTCACCGGAGCGGCGACCAGCCCGAAGGACGTGAACCTGGGCAAGCCGCCGTGGACCAACCCCGAGACGCGCGTGCCGACCCCGAACGCCTCTACCTCCGCCTCCAACACGCGCCGCGTCCGCTCGAGCCGCGTCGATGCGCAGAACGCCGATGTCGACCGGCTGAATGCGCAGAGCCTGCAAGTCGCGCAGGGCAGCAACCGCTGACTGAGTGGGCGTCCCGTTGCTGCCCGGCGGTGCGACCGCTTGGCGGCAAGCGGGCGGCGCCGGCGATGACGGGCGGGTCCGTACGACCCGCGTGATGGGATAGTCTCCCCTCAGAGCCGAGTCCGTACGCGTTTGACTCACGGACTCCGCTCAAGCTCGCTGCCTGCGAGCGAAATCAACCCTTACGGATCACACTCTAGCCGCGCCGCACCCCCGCCGCTTTCGCCGTCGCGTTCGTCGACGCCGGGCGCATCAGCGTCCGTGTGAAGCGCCGTAGCCCCGCCCATTGCTGGCGGAAATACGATCCGCTCGCCAGCGCCTCATCGCCCGACGGATCGCCGGTCGCCACATAGTCGCGACGGAAATCCGCCGTGCCGAACAGCATGTCCCACCAAGGCAGCACTGCGCCGTAGTTGCAGCTCCGCTGGCCGGCGGCGAGCAGCCCGTGATGCGCACGATGGAACCGCGGCGAGATCAGCAGCCGGTCGCCGATGGGACCGAACGACACCCGCGCATTGGCGTGCGACAGGCTCTCGAGGAAGCGCAGCACCAGCACCAGCAGTGGGAACTGCAGCGGCGGCACACCGATCGCCAGCGCGATCACGCCGAACCACAGCGCGCCGATCAGGTCGTCCAGGATGTGGTTGCGGTCATCCGACCAGAAGGTCATCTGCCGCTGCGCGTGGTGCAGCGAGTGCAGCGCCCACCACCAGCGAAACGTATGCGACAGCCGGTGCCGCCAGTATTCGGCGCAGTCCAGGATGATCGCATACAGCACGAAGGTCAGCACCGGCTGGCCGAGCAGGAACGGCACCAGCCGCTCCAGCGTCGGCGGCACATAGCCGTTGTCCGCCAGGAAGCCGTTCAGCGCCACCTGCGCGCGATAGAACAGCACGAAGGTGAACAGCGGCAGGATGCCGACGCGCGAGATCAGCGTATAGATCACGTCCACCCACACCGCCTTGGCGTCCGGCCATCGCTCCACCGGGCGCCAGTGCTCCAGCGGCACGCAGACCGCGAACGTCACCGCGACCTGCACCGCGCCATACACCGCGAACAGTGCCCAGCCGTACGACACGTCCTCCCACTGCATCAGCCCGAGCGTGTACAGCAGCGGGATCAGCAGGTGCTCCTGCAGCAGGCCGGCGAGGCTGTCGAACGGATCGCCCATCGCTCAGCGCGCCGCCACACTCGGCGCCACCGAGCCTTTCGGGTTCAGGAAGATGCCGTGCGGCGAACGGCCGACCTCGATCGTCGCATACTCGCCGGTCTTCGGATCGAGCACGGCCACGCGCTCCGCCCAGCGCCGCGTGATCCACAGCTTGCCGTCGGGCGCGAAGGCGATGTCGTCCGGCCCGCCGGGGATCGCATAGCTGCGGATCGGCGTGAGCGTCGCCGCATCGAGCGACACCGTGGTGCCCGCGACGCGGTTGTTCACCCACAGGATCTTCCGGTCGGGCGAATAGAACAGCGTGTGCGCGCCCTTGCCGGTCTGGATGCGCCGCAGCACGCGCCCGTCCGCCGGATCGACCTCGGCCACATGGTCGGACCCCATATTGGCGACCAGCACGCGGCCGTCATGCCAAGTGACGCCGGCCGGTGCCTTGCCCACCTTCGCCACCCACTGCACTGCCAGCTTCGCAAGGTCGATCGCCACCAGGCTGTCGGTGCCCTGCAGGCTGACGAACACGCGCGAAGAATCCGGCGTGTAATCCAGATGGCTCGGCATCGAGGCGATCGGGATGCGCTTCAGCAGTTGCAGGCTGCCGCCGTCGTAGATGTCGACCTGGTTGCGCGCGAGACCGGCCACCACCAGGAACTTCCCGTTCGGGCTGAAGCCAAGCTGATACGGATCGGCCATCGTCATGCGCTTCTGCAGCGCGCCGGTGGCCGGATCGAAGAACAGCATCTCATTGCCGACGGTGTCGCCGATCAGCAGGCTTCGTCCGTCGGGCGTCAGCGCGAGATGGTGCGGCTCCCGCAGCACCGGGATGCGGCGCAGTTCCTTCTGACTCGACATGTCGATCAGGCTGACCGACGCACCGGCCGAGTTGATCACGAACGCAATTCCCGCCGCGCGGGCGGGACCGGCGGCCAGCCCGGACAGCAGCAGCGACAGCAGGATCGGGACGACACGTGCGGCTCGCATGCGGTGCGGCTCCAACGGCGGTGGCGCTGTGCCTACGCCACCTCACCCGTGTGCATCAAGCGCGTCTCGCGGGCAAAGACCCCTGTCGCGAACGTGAAGAAGACGCAGGCGGTCGTGGCGATCAGCACATTGTCGGTGTAGGCGTGCGCGGCGAAGGCGAGGAACACCAGCCGCATGATCACCTTGTCGGTGCGGCACAGGCGGCGCGTGTGGCGCACCACCCAGGCCACGAACATCGCGATCAGCAGCGCCCGTCCGATCTGGCCGCCCTCCACCAGCACCCGCAGGTATTCGTTGTGGGCGGCCCAGCTTTGAATGGTACGCGCGACCTCGCTGTCGGGCGGGATGACCGCATTGCCGGCACCCACACCCCAGCCGACCCAGGGTGACGCCGCGGCCGCCTGCTCGAACGGCGGCCACAGCAGGTCGCGGCCACTGAAATTCCCGGCGCCGGTGGCCAGCACGTTGAACAGCCGCACCATCGGCAGGTCGTGCGCCAGCACCGCCAGCAGCGGCAGCAGGCAGGCGGCCAGCAGGACCGGCAGGATGCGGTAGCGGCGCGGAAACACCGGCGAGCGTACGAACACGAGCGTGAGGGCGGTCACCGCGACCGCATAGGCCAGCGGCGCACGCGCACCCGTCAGCACCAGGATCAGGAAGTTCACCCCCAGCAGCAGCAGCCAGCGCGTGCGGCCCTCGCGATACAGTTCGATCAGGCAGGCGTAGATCGCCGCCAGGCAGAAACCGGCGAGGAAGGCCGGATGGCCGAGACCCGCCAGCCGCTGCCCGCCGCTCTCGACGAACACCGGCCTCACCCCGCCAAGGTCCAGCAGCACGCCGGCCAGCGTCGAGATCAGCGGAATGATCGTGGTGGCATGCACGATCGCCGTGCCCCAGCGCGGCGACAGGCGGCTGAACGCGAAGGCGAACGGTGCCACCGATCCCACCAGCGAGCGCAGGCTGTCCGCCAGGGTCAGGTCCGGATGCAGCCCGTGCGCCAGGCCGGCCACGAACATCGCACCGAACGCGAGCCCCGGGTTGAATACATCGGCAAACCCGCCGTAGCGCACGATGCACAGGCCGGCGAGCAGGAGTTCGGCCGTCTTCACCGCGGCAATCGTGCTCTGGAACGCGCCCGGCCCGATCAGGTCGATGAAGGCCATCTCGAGCGTGGCACCGGCCACCAGGAGCCAGGCCACGCAGAATGCAGTCGTGTGGCGGAGGGCGAGCGCCCCGACCGCGACGACCGCGAGCAGCGCCAGCGGCAGCCAGAACCAGACCGGTGCGAGCACCGTCGCCACGCCCGCCGCGATGAACGCGCCGCAGATCGCCAGCGGCACCGGCTGGCTCCAGTCCGGTGTTCCCGGCCAGGATGCAGAGACGCGGATCGCCATACATCCCATTGCACCACGAAAACCTTACCGAACCGCTTTTTCTTCCCGCCGGATCGGCTAGGCTTTCCCCAAAGAGGGGGAACGACATGGGCGAACTGCGCGTGGTGGCGACCGGACTGTGCTTCCCGGAAGGGCCGGTGGCGATGGCGGACGGCTCCATCGTCCTGGGCGAGATCGAACGCCAGACGCTGAGCCGCGTGCTGCCCAACGGCACCGTGCAGGTGATCGCGCATACCGGCGGCGGACCGAACGGCGTGGCGCTCGGGCCGGACGGCGCCTTCTACATCTGCAACAACGGCGGCTTCGCCTGGCGGCTCGAGGACAATCTGTTCCGCCCCGCCATGGCGTCCTCGGACTATGTCAGCGGCAGCATCCAGCGGGTCGATGCTGCCACCGGCGCGGTGACCGTGCTGTACGACCGCTGCGGCGCCAACAGGCTGAACGGGCCGAACGACATCGTGTTCGACACGCATGGCGGCTTCTATTTCACCGATCTCGGCAAGACCCGCGCGCGCGACCGCGATCAAGGCGTGATCTACTACGCGCTGGCGGATGGCTCGCGCATCGCTGAGGTCGCCTATCCCGCGCTGACGCCGAACGGCATCGGCCTGTCGCTGGACGGCCGCGTGCTCTACGTGGCCGAAACCGAGCCCGGGCGGCTCTGGGCGTTCGACATCACCGCACCGGGCGTCGTCGCCAGGCAGGGCTGGCCGTCACCGAATGGCGGCCGCCTGGTCGCCGGCCTGCCGGGCTTCCAGCGTTTCGACAGCCTGGCGGTGGAGGCGTCCGGCAATATCTGCGTGGCGACGCTGATCACCGGCTGCATCAGCGTGTTCGCGCCGGACGGCAGGCTGCTGCGACAGGTCGCGATGCCCGACCCGGTCACCACCAATATCTGCTTCGGCGGCCCCGATCTGCGCACCGCCTACGTGACGCTGTCGGGCACCGGGCAACTGGTGGCGCTGGACTGGGCGGAGCCGGGCCTGCGCCTGGCCTACGAGGGGTGAGGAACAGAGCGCCCGAGGGGGCTGAGGGGGCCGCGAGGCCGCGGCGCCTACGGCACCCGCACCAGGCGATGCTGCTTGCGCCCGGCCGACAGCTTGATCGCATCGTCGTGCAAGTCGGCCATCGTCACGGTATGGCCTTCATCCTTCACCGGCATGTCGTTGATGCGCGCGCCGCCGCCGCGGATCAGCCGGCGCGCCTCGCCGTTGCTGCCGGCCAGCCCCGCCAGGGCGAAAAGCCGGAACGCCGGGATGCCGGCAGCCAGGTCGTCGCGCGCGACCTCGATGCTGGGCAGGGTCGCCGCCGCCTCACCCTCCTCGAAGGCGCGCCGCGCCGTCTCGGCTGCCTCCAGCGCGGCTTCGGCCCCATGCGCCAGCGCGGTCGCCTCGGTCGCCAGCACCTTCTTCGCCTCGTTGATCTCCGCCCCGCCGAGCGCCTCCAGCCGGGCGATCTCGTCCAGTGGCAGGTCGGTGAACAGCCGCAGGAAGCGGCCGACATCGGCGTCCTCGGTGTTGCGCCAGAACTGCCAGTAATCGTAGGGCGACAGCCGGTCGCGCGTCAGCCAGACCGCGCCCTGCGCCGACTTGCCCATCTTGGCGCCCGAGGCGGTGGCGATCAGCGGCGTGGTCAGGCCGTACACCGTGCGGTTGTCGGTGCGCCGCGTCAGGTCGATGCCGCAGACGATGTTGCCCCACTGGTCCGATCCGCCGATCTGCAGTGCGACGCCGTAGCGCCGGCCGAGTTCGCGGAAATCGTAACTCTGCAGGATCATGTAGTTGAATTCTAGGAAAGTGAGCGAGTGCTCGCGCTCCAGCCGGATCCGCACCGAATCGAAGCTCAGCATGCGGTTGATCGTGAAGTGCGTGCCGACCTCACGCAGCAGCGGGATGTAGCCGAGGCTGCCCAGCCAGTCGTCGTTGTTGGCCATGAGCGCGTCGGACGGGCCGTCGCCGAAGCGCAGGAACGGATCGAAGCAGCGGCGGATGCCGGCCATGTTGGCGGCGATCTGCGCATCGGTCAGCAACTGGCGGGATTCGTCCTTGCCCGACGGATCGCCGATCCGCGTGGTGGCGCCGCCCATCAGCACCAGCGGCCGGTGGCCATGGCGCTGCAGCAGGCGCAGGAGCATGATCTGCACCAGGCTGCCGACATGCAGGCTGTCGGCCGTGCAGTCGAAGCCGATATAGGCGGTCAGCGGACCAGCGCTGAACGCCGCGTCGAGGCCGTCGGTGTCGGTGCACTGGAAGACGAAGCCGCGCTCGGTGGCTTCCCGGAGGAATTCGCTGTTGACCATGGTGCGGCTGGGCTAGCACAGACGCGGACGGGGGAAAATGCTGCGCACGATCGGACTGATGAGCGGCACGTCGCTCGACGGTGTCGACGCCGCCTGGCTGGAGACCGACGGCGAGCGGATCGGCGCGTTCGGGCCGGCGCTGACGGTGCCCTATGACGACGGCCTGCGAAACGACCTGCGCCACCTGCTGGACCTGGCGCCGACCCTGGATCCGGACGATGCCGGGCTGCGGCACGCCCAGGCGCGGCTGACCGCCTATCACGCCCGCGCCGTCGCGGCACTGGACCGCGAGGCCGACCTGATCGGCTTCCACGGCCAGACCATACTGCACCAGCCCGACCGGCAGCGGACCTGGCAGATCGGCGACGCGGATGCCCTGGCGCGGCTCACCGGACTGCCGGTGGCGCATGATTTCCGCTCGGCCGATGTCGCCGCCGGCGGCCAGGGCGCGCCGCTCGCGCCGGTGTACCATGCGGCGCTGGCGGCCGATGCGCCGAAGCCGCTCGCGGTGCTGAACATCGGCGGCGTCGCGAACGTCACCTGGATCGGCGCTGATGGCACGCTGGTCGCCTTCGATACCGGGCCCGGCAACGGCCCGCTGGACGACTGGACCTCGCGCCGCGCCGGCACCGCCTATGACCGCGACGGGGCGCTGGCACGCTCGGGCCAGGTGGACGCCGGCGTGCTCGCCCGCCTGCTGGCCGATCCCTATTTCGCCCGCCCGGCGCCCAAGTCGCTCGATCGGCTGGACTTCGCCGCCTCGCTGGCGGCGAGCGGCCTCGATGTCCTGGCGCCGGCCGATGGCGCGGCGACGCTGGTCGCGTTCACCGCCGCCGCGGTCGCCGCCGCGCCGCTGCCGGCCGCCCCGCTGCGCTGGCTGGTCACCGGCGGGGGCCGGCACAACCCGGCCATCATGGCCGAGTTGCGCCGCCGCCTTGGCGCGCCGGTCGATCCGGTGGAGGCGCTGGGCTGGAACGGCGACACGCTGGAGGCGCAGTGCTTCGGCTTCCTCGCCGCCCGCACCCGCGCGGGCCTGCCGCTGAGCTTTCCCGGGACCACCGGTGCCCCTGCCCCGCTCACCGGCGGGCGGGTGACGATGCCGCCGCGGCCATGACAACAGCGCGTCACCCTGATGCCTGACAGCAAGCACGGCGCGACCGTTAATGCCCGACAGCAAGCACGGCGCGATCCTTAATGCCTGACGGCAAGCATGGCGCGCCGATCTGGCCGATCGCCCTCCTGATGGTGGGCGTCATCCTGTACGGCTCGCTGTATCCGTTCGAACT
Source organism: Acetobacteraceae bacterium (assembly GCA_037201625.1). Lineage (GTDB taxonomy): Bacteria > Pseudomonadota > Alphaproteobacteria > Acetobacterales > Acetobacteraceae > JAMXLO01. The sequence continues at coordinate 19,614 of JBBCGR010000002.1, forward strand.
GCGCGTGCCGACCGATGGGCCCGGCCCGCTGCTGACCTTCATGGCAAGCTGGAAGCAGCGGGTCAGCCGCGTCGACTTCATCGCCAACGTGCTGCTCTATCTGCCGTTCGGCTTCTTCTTCCTGCTGAGCTTTCCGCCGGCCCGCCGCCGCGCGGCGCTCGGCCTGGTCGTGGCCTGCGGCGCGGCGCTGTCGCTCGCGATCGAGTTCACCCAGTACTACGACGCCGGCCGCGTCACATCGGCCAGCGACTTCTACACCAACACGATCGGCACGCTGATCGGCGGGCTGGGCGCGCGCGTGCTGGGCCGCAGCTTCCGCATGCCCTTCGCCGGCGAGGTCTGGGCGCGGCCGATCCCCACCATGCTGCTGCTGGCCTGGCTGGCGCACGACCTCTACCCGTACGTGCCCTCGCTCGACGTGCACAAATACTGGAACGCGCTGAAGCCGATCTTCCTGGTGCCGACGCTGACGCCGTACGACCTGTTCTGCCAGACCGCGCTCTGGCTCGCGGTCTACGCGCTGGGCGCGGCCATCATCGGCACCAGGACGGCCACGCGCCTCGCCCTGCCCTTCGCCGGCGCCGTACTGTTCAGCGAGGTGCTGATCGTCGAGAAGATGCTGGGCGTCGCCGACATCGCCGGCGCGCTCGGCGGCTTCGTCGTGTGGCTGCTGCTGCGCCCCGCCTCCGAGCGCATGCGCGACGGCGCCATCGGCGTTGTCCTGTGCCTCTACCTCATCGTCCAGCAGCTTGAGCCGTTCGAGTTCGGCGGCGCGCGGCGGCCCTTCGTCTGGCTGCCGTTCTACGGCCTGATGCACGGCTCGCTGCTGCTGGACATGCTGGCGTTCCTCGAGAAATTCTTCCTGTACGGCAGCGTGCTCTACCTGCTCGGCAAGGGCATCGGGCGGCCTCTGGTCACGACGATCGTGGTCGCCGGCCTGCTGTTCGTCACAAGCTGGGTGGAGACCTACCTGCCCGACCGCTCGGCCGAGATCACCGACACGCTGATCGCGATCATCGTCGCCATCGTGTTCGCCCTGCTGCCTGCGGGACGGCCGCCGCTGTCCGCCCCGCGCGCCGCCGTGCCGGTCCCCGTCCCGCCGCCGACCCCCGAAGCCGGCCAGGCCCTGCGCGAGTGGCAGCGCGAGCAGGCACGCGCGCTGGGGATCGAGCCGGACCGCTGACCCCCCGACGCTGACTCGCCCTGGCGCGAATTTGGTTTGCAACAGCGCCGGCCAGCGGTAGAGTGCAATTGCGAACTATTTGCAATAATGGGGAGGTTGATATGCGGCGACGCATGGTGGCGCTGGGCATCGGCGCCGCGCTGGTCTCGGCTGCAATGGCGGCGGTCGTGACGGCCGGTCAGGCGGCGGCGCAGACGGTGAACCTCTACAACGCGCGCCACTACGGCACCGACCAGACGCTGTGGGACAGCTTCACCAGGCAGACCGGCATCAAGGTCAACGTGGTGCAGGGCGGCCAGGACGAACTGGTGCAGCGGCTGATCACCGAGGGCGCCAACAGCCCGGCCGATGTGTTCATCACGGTCGATGCCGGGCGGCTGGCCTTCGCCGCCGACAAGGGGCTGTTCCAGCCGGTGAAGACTCCCGCGCTGGAGGCCGCGATCCCGGCGCATCTGCGCGAGCCGAACGGCCTGTGGTACGGCGTCGCGGTGCGCGCCCGGGTGCTGGTCTACGACCGCCAGAAGGTGCAGCCGGAGGATCTCTCGACCTACGAGGCGCTCGCCGAACCGAAGTTCAAGGGCAAGATCCTGGTCCGCAGCGGCACCTATATCTACAACCTCAGCCTGCTCGGCTCGATCATCGCGGCCGATGGCGCGGCGGCGGCCGAGGCCTGGGCGAAGGGGCTGGTTGCCAATATGGCGCGGCCGCCGCAGGGCGGCGACACCGACCAGATCAAGGCGGTGGCCGCCGGCGTCGGCGACATCGCCATCTCCAACAGCTACTACTTCGCGCGCCTGGTGGCCTCGGACAAACCCGACGACAAGGCGATCGCCGCGAAGCTCGGGGTGTTCTTCCCCAACCAGAACAACCGCGGCACCCATGTCAACGTGAGCGGTGCGGGCGTCACGCGGTCGGCGCCCAACAAGGACAATGCGGTGAAGTTCCTGGAGTTCCTGGCCTCGCCCGACGCCCAGCGCTACTTCGCCGACGTCGCCTTCGAATATCCGGCCAATCCCAAGGTGCCGCCGCACCCGGTGCTGGCCGGCTTCGGCACGTTCCGCCAGGACACGCTGAACGCCGCCACCTATGGCGCCAACAACGTCGAGGCCGCCCGCATCATGGACCGCGCCGGCTGGAAATAGAGCGTGATCCGTACAGGTAGAATCACCGGAGCGGTGAATCACGCTCTCAGATAACGAGCTGGAGCGGATTCCGTGAGCCTACACGAACGGAATCCGCTCTAGCCGCGACGTCAGGCCGTCGCCGGGAAGACGTGCACCAGGCGCGGATCGACCTCGATCCAGACCTCGGCGCCCGGCGGCGGCACGCCGAAGCCCGGCACCCGGGCCTGCAGGTGCCGTGGCACCCCGCGTGACGGGTGGGTGAGCAGGTCCACCAGGCTCGCCCCGCCCAGCAGCCTGGCCGACTGGACGATCGCATGCGGACCGGCCTCACCGTTCACCGGCCCCGCATGCAGGGTCATCGCCTCCTCGCGGATCAGGCAGGCCACCGGCGTGCCGGACGCGATCCCCTGGGCGGACAGCGGCCCCAGCGGCGAGGGCACGCTGGCGCCGCACACGCGCGCCTCGATGCGGTTCACCCCGCCGAAGAAGGCGGCCACGAACGGGTCGGCCGGCTGGCGGTACAGCGCCGCCGGCGTGCCGGACTGCACGATGCGGCCGGCCCGCATCAGCGCGATGTGGTCGGCAAGCAGCAGCGCCTCCTCCGGGTCGTGCGTCACCAGCACGACCGCGGTGCGCACCGTGCGCAGGATCGCCACCATCTCGCCGCGCACCCCGTGGCGAAGCTGCGTGTCGAGGCCCGAGAACGGCTCGTCCAGCAGCAGCACGCGTGGCTGTGGGGCCAGCGCCCGGGCCAGCGCCACCCGCTGCTGCTCGCCGCCCGACAGAAGATGCGGATAGGAGTCGCGCAGGCTGCCCAGGCGCGCCAGGCCGAGCAGCGCCTCGATGCGCCGGGCCCGCTCGGCGGCGGGCTGGCCGCGCAGGCCGAAGCCGATGTTGTCGGCCACCGTCAGGTGCGGGAACAGCGCGGCGTCCTGGAACAGCAGCCCGACGCCGCGGCGCTCGGGCGGCACCGCGACGCCCTCGCCCGCCACCAATTCCCCCTCGATGCGGATCGTGCCGGCGGCCGGCGCCTCGAGCCCGGCGGCCAGGCGCAGCAGCGTGGACTTGCCGCAGCCGGATGGCCCCAGCAGGCAGGTGATCGCGCCGCCCGCGGCCGTGAGGCTGACCCCGTGCAACACCTCCGCCTCGCCGTAGCCGTGATGGATTCCCTCCAGGACCAGGGCGTCAGGCATTGCGCGCGCCGGGCCGCGAGGCGCGGATCATGCGGCACAGCAGCAGCACCGGCAGCAGCCCGACCGCGACGATGATCAGCGCCGGCACCGCGGCGGCGTCGAGACGCTCGGTGGTGGCAAGCTGGAACGCCTCCACCGCGAGCGTGTCGAAGTTGAACGGCCGCAGCATCATGGTCGCGGGCAGTTCCTTCAGCACCTCGACGAACACCAGCAGCAGCGCGCTCAGCAGGCTGCCGCGCAGCAGCGGGATATGCACCCTCGCCAGCACCCCGCCCGCGGTGGCGCCCAGGGTGCGCGCGGTGTCCGCCAGGCTGGGCCGGATGCGCGCCAGCCCGGCATCGAGCGGGTTGTAGGCCACGGCGAGGAAGCGCACCGCGCAGCCATAGGCGACCGCGGCGAGGGTGCCGCCGAGCACCAGGCCGGTGGAGATGCCGAGAAGCTGGCGCGACGTGGCGTCGATCGCCGAGTCGAGCATGCCCACCGCGATCAGCACGCCGACCGCGATCACCACGCCCGGGGTGGCGTAGCCCAGCAGCGCGGCGCGCATCAGGCCGGGCGCGACCCCGCCCCGGGTCCGCCGCACGGCGTAGACCGCCAGGATCGCGACCCCACAGGTGGCGAGGCTGACCACTGCGCCAAGCTGCACCGTGTCGCTCACCAGCACGGCCAGCCGCGCGGCCGCCAGCGGTTCGCCGGAGCGCAGCGCCATCGCCGCCAGCGCGGCCGCCGGGATCGCCAGGCCGAGCGCCGGCGGCAGGCCGCAGGCGAGCGTGGCGGCCACCGCGCGGATGCCGTGCAGCGGCACGGGGCGCAGGTCGCGATACCGGCTCGAGGTATGCGCATAACGCCGGCGCCCTCGGCTCACGCGCTCCACAAGCAGCACGGCGAACACCGCGAGCAGCAGCAGCGAGGCAAGCTGCGCCGCCGCCGCCGGGCTGCCATAGGCGAACCAGGCGCGATAGATGCCGGTGGTGAAGGTGGGGACCTCGAAATACCGCACCGCGCCGAAATCGGCGAGCGTCTCCATCACCGCGAAGCCTGCGCCCGCGGCGATCGCCGGGCGGGCGAGCGGCAGCGCGATGCGTAGGAATGCGCCCCAGGCGGAGCAGCCCAGCGTGCGGCCGACCTCGAGCGCGCAGATCGACTGGTCGAGGAAGGCGGTTCGCGCCAGCACATAGACGTAGGGGTAGAAAGCCAGCGACAGCACCAGGATCGCCCCGCCCGGGGAATGGATGGGCGGGAACCAGTAGTCACCCCAGCGCCAGCCGGTGAGCGAGCGGAGCAATCCCTGCAGCGGGCCGGTGAACTGCAGCAGGTCGGTATAGGCGTAGGCGAGGACGTAGGCCGGCATCGCCAGCGGCAACACCAGCGCCCAGTCGAGCCAGCGGCGGCCGGGGAAGTCGCACATCGCCACCAGCCAGGCGCAGCCGGTGCCGATGACGATGGTAGCGGCGCCGACGCCGGCGGCCAGCAGCAGCGTATTGCCCAGGTATTCGGCGAGCACCGTGGCGGCGAGGTGCTGCCACAGCCCGTCGGTGGGGGTGAGGGCGAGGACGAAGATGACCCCGAGCGGCGCGGCGACGACAGCGGCGAGCAGCACGGCGAGCCGTGTGCCGGGGGCGGGCATCTGGAGGGCTAGGGACATGGAGCGGCCAGCCGCTGTTGACACTCATTCGCAGGTGGCACGCTAGTACAGCGCCGCGGGTCCTGCCGCAACCGGCGGGGCTCTCGCAGGACGGGGGAGGGCGGGAAAGCACCGGCGCACCGGTCCCTTCCTGCCCTCCCCCGTCCTGGGTGGAGATCTGGGTTAGACGATCAGTCCGCGGCGAGCGCCATGGCGCGGCGGGCGATCGCCTTGCCGCAGTAATCCTCGATCGCCTCGGACACCCGTTCGGCGTGCTCGGCGAACACATGGTCGGCGCCGTCGAAGATCCGGTAGTCCACGCTGACGCCCTTCTGGGTGTTCAGCTTGTCCACCAGCTTGCGGACCGCGACCTCGGGCACGAGTTCATCGGAGTCGCCGTGCAGCATCAGGCCGCCGCATGGACAAGGCGCCAAGAACCCGAAATCGTAGTGGTTCGCGGGCGGGGCGACGCTGACCCAGCCGGAGATCTCCGGCCGGCGCATCAGCAACTGCATGCCGATGAACGCACCGAACGAATAGCCGGCGATCCACAACCCCCCATGGTTGGGATTGACCGCCTGCATCCAGTCGAGCGCGGCAGCGGCGTCCCCTATTTCGCCGATTCCGCCGTCGTACCGGCCTTGGCTGCGACCAACCCCACGAAAATTGAACCGCATCACCGAGCAACCGAGACGCTGGTACGACTGGTACATCGAGTAAGTGACTCGATTGTTCATCGTCCCGCCGTGCAGCGGATGCGGATGAAGGATCAGCGCGACGGGCGCACCGGTCTCCTTCGAGTGGTGGTATCGGCCCTCCAGCCGGCCGTCAGGGCCGGCAAACATCACCTCTGGCATGGCGTTCCGAAACCGCTTTCCTGTCGAACCGGGCAGCGCCGCTACGAAACCTGAAGGCTCCGACCGCCGCCACTCCAATAAATAAGCCCCTATCCCCGCGCCCGATCGGGTTCACTCACTAGAATAGGAACGCATTCCCCGCATTACAGTTCCGCGTGAATTCTTGACCCAAGAGGTCGGAATATCTAGCCTACGCGGAGCGGCGCTGGTGCCGCAGGGTCTGCTTCCTCCACTATCAGTTCGGCCCCCCCGACCGGCCGTCCCCCGGGACTGGGCTCCAGGTCCCAAGGTCCAGATACTATAGGGTAGAAGCCCCGGTACTTCATAACGGAATTGTCGCATGGCTTTCATGTTCCTGCGTGAGACCATCCGGACGTATCGGGAACGCGACCCGGCAGCACGCTCCGACCTCGAGGTCCTGTTGTGCTATCCGGGCCTGCATGCCGTCATGTGGCACCGATTGTCGCATTGGCTATGGGGCCACCGACTCTATTTACTTGGCCGCTTCTCCTCCCACATCGCCCGCTGGCTGACCGGTATCGAAATCCACCCGGCCGCCAAGCTCGGCCGCCGCCTGGTGATCGACCACGGCATGGGCGTGGTGATCGGCGAGACGGCCGAAGTGGGCGACGACTGCTACCTCTACCATCAGGTCACCCTGGGCGTGGCCCGCACCAGCGGCGGCAAGCGGCACCCGAGCGTGGGCAACAACGTCATCATCGGCGCCGGTGCGAAGGTGCTGGGGCCGATCAAGGTCGGCAACAACGCCCGCGTCGGCTCCAACGCCGTCGTGCTGGACAACGTTCCCGACGACACCACCGTGGTGGGGATTCCCGCCCGCTCGGTCGATCGCACGCCGGTGCGTGACCGCAAGATGCCGGGCTTCGACCCCTACGGCATCCCCTGCGACGGCAGCCTGGACCCGCTGCTGCGCGACCTCGACCAGATGCACTGCGAACTGGCCGAACTGGAGGCGCGGGTCGCGCGGGTGGCCGAGGAGCAGATGCGGCAGCGGCAGGCGGCGGCGGAGTAGACGGTGCAACTCTCCACCCGCGGCCGCTATGCGGTCATGGCCATGGTGGACCTGGCCACCCAGCAGACCCTGGCCACCCAGCAGACTCTGGGCTGCCCGTGCGGCCCGGTCTGCCTGGCCGAGATCGCCGCCCGCCAGCGGCTGAGCCAGGCCTATCTGGAACAGCTCTTCGGCAAGCTGCGGCGCGCCGGCCTGGTCGAATCGTCACGTGGCCCGGGTGGCGGCTACCGGCTGACCCGCTCGTCCGCGGCGATCGCGGTGGCCGAGATCATCGCTGCGGTCGACGAGCGCACGCAGGCGACCCGCTGCGAGACGGGCAGCGCCGGCTGCATCGAGGCCGATGACGGCCCGGTGCGCTGCCAGACGCACGATCTGTGGGAGGAGCTTGGCCGGCAGATCCAGTTCTTCCTGCGGGCGGTCACCCTGGCGGATGTGGTCTCCGGCAAAGTGGCGGGCCGCGCCGTCCCGCTCGATGAAGGCCGGCGCCTGGCGGCGGACTGAGGGCATGGTCTATCTCGACGCCAACGCCACCGAACCGCTTCGCCCCGAGGCGCGCGCCGCGATGCTGGCGGCGCTCGAGGTCACCGGCAATCCATCGTCGGTGCATGCCGCCGGGCGGGCGGCACGGTGCATTCTGGAGGACGCGCGCGAGGCGCTCGCGGCCCGGTTCGGCGCGGCGCCGGCGAACCTGGTGTTCACCTCCGGCGGCACCGAGGCCGATGCGCTGGCGATTCACGCCCTGGGTGCCGGAAGGCGGGTGATCGTCGGGGCGACCGAGCACGCCGCGGTGTTTGCCGCCGCACCCGGCGCCGCCACGCTGCCGGTCGACTGCGACGGGGTCGCCGACCTGGCGTGGCTCGCCGCCTGGCTGGCGGACGGGCCGGCCGCCCTGGTGTGCCTGATGGCGGCGAACAACGAGACGGGCACGCTGCAGCCGATCGCCGAGGCCGCCGCCCTGTGCCGCCGCCATGGCGCCTGGCTGCACGTCGACGCCGTGCAGGCCGCGGGGCGCAGCCATGTGTCCCTCGCGGCGCTGGGGGCGCACAGCGTGGCGATCTCCTCCCACAAGCTCGGCGGCCCGCCGGGCGCCGGCGCGCTGCTGCTGGCGCCCGGGGCGGCCGCGATCGCGCCGCTGATCGCCGGCGGCGGCCAGGAGCGCGGCCGGCGCGGCGGCACCCCTGCCCTGCCCGCCATCGCCGGCTTCGCCGCCGCGGCCCGGGCGGCGACCGGCGCCCCCCACCTGGCCGCACTGCGCGATGCGGCCGAAGCCGCCGCGGCCGGCGCGGGCGCGCTGGTGTGCGGGGGCGGCACGACCCGGCTCGATAACACCACCTGCCTGGCGCTGCCCGGGATTCGCGCCGATGCGCAGGTGATCGCGCTCGACCTGGATGGCGTCGCGGTCAGCGCCGGCGCCGCCTGCAGCTCCGGCAGGATGGCCGCGAGCCACGTGCTGGCGGCGATGGGCCTCGGGCCGCTGGCCAGCGAGGCCATCCGGGTCTCATTGCCATGGAACGCAACCGAGGCGGACGTCGCGGCCTTCGCCGCAGCATACCATCGCATGGCGGAGCGGCTCCGCCCGGCGCTGGCACCGCGCGCCGCCTGAACCCACATTGGTCCGCATGATCGAAGCCCCGCCCCGCCCCAACCGGCCCGTCTACCTCGACAACCAGGCCACCACCCGCTGCGACCCCCGCGTGGTGGCCGCCATGCTGCCGTGGTTCACCGAGCATTACGGCAACCCGCACAGCGTCGAGCATGTCATGGGCACCGAGGCGGAAGCGGCGGTCGAGGACGCACGCGGCCATGTCGCGGCCCTGGTCGGCGCCGATGCCAAGGAGATCGTGTTCACCTCCGGCGCGACCGAGAGCAACAACATCGCCATCAAGGGCGCGGCGCGGTTCGCGCTGCAGGCGGGCACCGAGCGCCGCCGCATCGTGACGGCGGCGACCGAGCACAAATGCGTCCTCGAATCGGTCGCCGACCTGGCGGCGGAGGGGTTCGAGCCGGTGGTCCTGCCGGTGCGTCCCGACGGCCTGCTGGATCCCGATGTCCTGCGTGAGGCCTTGGCGGCGCCGACGCTGCTGGTCAGTCTCATGGCAGTGAACAACGAGACGGGCGTGATACAGGACATCGCCGGCCTCGCGACGATCGCCAAGCAGGCCGGCGCGCTGTTCCACACCGACATCGCCCAGGCGACCGGCAAGATCCCGCTCGATCTCACCGGATGGAAGGTCGACCTGGCCTCGATCAGCGGCCACAAGATCTATGGGCCGAAGGGCATCGGCGCCCTCTATGTGCGGCGCCGGCCGAGAGTGCGGCTGGTGCCGCTGTTCTCGGGCGGCGGCCAGGAGCGTGGCCTGCGCTCCGGCACGCTGGCGGCGCCGCTGATCGTCGGGCTGGGCGAAGCCTGCCGGCTGGCGCAGGCGGAGATGGCGCAGGAGGCGACGCGGCTGGCCGGCCTGCGCGACGGGCTGCTGCGGCGGCTGCAGGCGGTAATCCCCGGCCTGCGGGTGAATGGCAGCAGGACCGCGCGGATCGCCGGCAACCTGAACCTGACCTTCCCCGCCGTGACCGCCGCCGACCTGATGGCACGCATCCCAGACCTCTGCGTCTCCACCGGCTCCGCCTGCTCCTCGGCCGCGATCGAGCCGTCCTACGTGCTGCGGGCGCTCGGGCTGGACGATGGCGCGGCCGGACGCACCTTGCGCATCGGGATCGGACGCTTTACCTCGCCGGCCGATATCGACTACGCGGCGGCGGCGCTGGAAGCGGCCCATGCCGGGGCCCCGGCGCCCAGCATCGAACACCTTGCCAAGGCCTGAACGGAAGCGATTGCCCAGATGCCGAAGATGACGTTCATCGAGCGCGACGGGACGCGCCGCGAGGTCGACGCGCCGCTCGGCCTGTCGGTGCTGGAGATCGCGCATATGCACGGCGTGGACATCGAGGGAGCCTGCGAGGGCTCGCTCGCCTGCTCCACCTGTCACGTCATCGTCGATCCGGCCTGGTCCAAGCGGCTCGCCGAACCGACCGAGGACGAGGAGGACATGCTCGACCTGGCGTTCGGCCTGACCGAGACGTCGCGGCTGGGCTGCCAGATCGTGATCACCGAGGCGCTGGATGGCCTGGTGGTGAAGCTGCCCGCCGGCACCCGCAACCTGATGGGCGACTGAGCCGATGCGCATCCTCGTCGCGATGTCCGGCGGCGTGGACAGCAGCACCGTCGCCGGATTGTTGCGTGAGGCCGGCCACGAGGTGGTCGGCGTCACGCTGCAACTGTACGATCACGGCGCCGCGGTGGGGCGGAAGGGCGCCTGCTGTGCCGGCCAGGACATCCACGACGCGCGCCGGGTGGCCGACCACCTGGGCATCCCGCACTACGTGATCGACGCGGAGAAGCGGTTCGCCGATGCGGTGATCGGGGACTTTGCCGACAGCTACGCCGCGGGCGAGACGCCGGTGCCCTGCGTGCGCTGCAACCAGACGGTGAAGTTCGCCGACCTGACGGCACTGGCCGCGGGGCTGGGCTGCGAGCGGCTGGCCACGGGCCACTATGTGCGGCGGCTGGACGGGCCGACCGGCCCCGAACTGCATCGCGCCGTCGATGAAACGCGCGACCAGAGCTGGTTCCTGTTCGCCACCACGCGCGCGCAGCTTGCGCGGACGCTGTTCCCGCTGGGCGCGATGGCGGACAAGCAGGCAGTGCGCGCCGAGGCGGAGCGTCTCGGCCTGCCCGTGGCGGCCAAGGCGGACAGCCAGGACATCTGCTTCGTCCCCTCGGGCAGCTACGCCGAGACCGTGGTGCGGCTGCGCCCCGATGCCGGCGCGCCGGGCGAGATCGTCAGCCGCGACGGCCGCGTGCTGGGCCGGCATGACGGGATCGCCCGCTACACGGTGGGTCAGGGGCGGCGCCTCGGCGCGGCCGCGCAGGATGCCGGGCAGCAGCAGGCGGTGGTCGCGCTGGAGCCGGCGACGCGTCGGGTGGTGGTGGGCCCGCGGAGCGCCGGCACGCGGCAGGTGCGGCTGCGCGAGGTGAACTGGCTGGTCGACGCGCCGGTCGCGCCGCTGGCCTGCCAGGTGAAGCTGCGGGCGCGCGAGGCGCCCCATCCGGCGCAGGTGCTGGGCGAGGATGTGACGCTGGAGATGCCGGCGCTGCCGGCGCCGGGGCAGGCCTGCGTGTTCTATGACGGGAGCCGTGTGCTGGGTGGCGGCTTCATCTGCCGCGGCACGGTGGTTGACGTGGCAGGGGAGGGCGGACTATCTCCCCTCCCCTCCGGATCGGATGGCGGCGTAGCTCAGCGGTAGAGCAGGGGAATCATAATCCCTTGGTCGGTGGTTCAAATCCGCCCGCCGCTACCATCTTTTCAATGGGTTAGCAGACACTACGAGGCGCGTTTGGCAGTTCGCGCTCCCTTGCGTTTGGCAGTCGCCGGTCCTGCTGCGTTCTTGATCGGCAGCACGATCGCCTCTGCGGTGCTCGCTGCCAGGCGTTTCTGATCGGCGCCTCGCGCGTAGTGGCGAGAGGCGGTGGCCGTCCTGTGGCCCAACAAGGCCTGGATCCCCTGCTCGCTTGCTCCACCGTCAGCCGCCCAGCTCGCCGCTGCGCCACGCAGGCCGTGCCACACAAGTCCATCGAGGCCGGCTGCTCGGATCGCTTGGCCAGCCGCCTTCTGAAAGGCGTTGGCTATCCACGGCGTCTCGTCGGGCCTGGTAAGGATGGTGAGCGCGGCGATCGTCGACCCGCCCATCGCCTGCTGACGCGCATCACGACGGCGGTCCAACTCGGCCCGCAAGGCGGGCTGACAAGGCACCCAGAGTTTGACCGTGGCATTGCCTTTCAGCTGCACCACGTGGATCCCGGCGCCGTCATAATCGGCCCATCGCATCTTCACCTGATCCTGCCCGCGCTGGGCCGTCAGGAGCGCCAGCAGCGCGGCGAATCGCCACTCCTCATTGGCCCGCTCGTAGAACTGCGTGAACTCCTCCGGCCGCCACGGCCGGAACCCTTCACCTCCCGTTTTCAGTCGCTTCGGGCGCAAGGCAGGATTGTCCGCCCGCCAGCCCAGCGCGTCGACGGCGAAGGTCATCAGGATCGATAGGACCGTGATCACGCGGTTTGCCTGGCGGCCATTCCACACCCGCTCGGTCGCTCCATCGGCGCCACCGCGCACCGCCACTTCGCGCCAAGCATAGCGGCCCCGGATCTGAGCAACATGCTGTCGGCGCAGGCCGTCCACCAGCAGCTTGCCCCAGTCGCGCACCAGCGGCGCCAGGGCCTTCTCATAATCCCGTTTGGTTTCCGGCGCCTTCTCGGCCCATTCGTCGCTCGCCCGGTACTTCTGGATCAGGTCGGCGATGCTGTGGGGGCGCACAGCTCGGGCAGCCGCCGCATCGGCAGCGGCGCGTTGTGCTGCCTCATGCGCCTCGTGCGTTCGCTGCCATGCGGAAACGAGGGCCGTTGTGTCGGCAGGATCAACGGGCGTCCCGTCATCGCCCAGCAGCCGTCGGCGGAACCCGTCGCGCCGGTAGTAGGCGACCATGCGGCCGCGAGCGCGAAACGTCTCCAGGTAGGCCAGCTTCACCGATGCCACATGCGGCATCCCACTCTGCGACTGGATCAGGCTCGGGGGCATGGCCGGCGCCCCCCGCTTCGAACAGGCGGTTGAGATAGTCATCCAGGTTGTCCCGCAGGTAAATGATCCGGCCAGGCGAGTGGCGACGGGGCGGTGCGACTTCACCCGCCTCAACCTTCGCACGCAGACCCGTCACCGACAGTCCGATATACTCGGCTGCAAGCTCTTCCCGCATTCCGCGCGGCCAGCCAGGCATTCGCCGTTCACGTCGAGGCTCCGCTGGCCGATCGCCGCGTAGCCCCTGCTCGCGAGTGGCGGCGATGCTCGCGTCGGCGCGATCACCCATCGCTCAGCTCCTTCGCCAGCGTCACGACCTGGCCGGCGACGGTGACCAGCCCGTTGTTGCGCAGCACCGCCATACCGCCGTTCCAGTGCCCGCCCCGCGGCTGCTTGCCGAGGCGGGCGGCCAGCTCCGTGACGGTCATCGATCCGTGCGCCGCCAGCGCCCCGACCATCTGCGGCGCCGGTGCCGGCAGCCTGGCGCACCACATCGCGCGGATCTCCGCCGGCGACGTCGGCGCCTCACGCACGTCGCCGGCGCGCGCCACCCCCGCGTCCGTCGCCCACACCAACGAGCCGTCCTCGACCACAAGACCCTCAGCACGGAGCTGCTGCCGTCCTGCGTTGAAGTGGCCGCCGCGTGCCTTCAGCCCGGCCAGCGTGGCCGCCTGGTTCCAGGTCAGCCGTGCCGGCGTGCGCGATGCCAGCACCGCCAGGAGGGCGCGCGCCGCGGCGTGCAGCGTGGCGTCGGAGCGCGCCGCACCTTGTGGCCGGGCCCGCCGAGTGGCGCCCGCATCGCTCGCTGGGCGCACCGGACGATGCAGGACCTGCAGCGCAGCCGCGCCACCGGTAGGCGCCGCCTCGACCTGTGCCAGCAGCGCGCGAAGTCCCTCGGCAGTTGCGGTCTGCATGGCACGCACCTGGTCGCGCAGTCCGGCGAGCTCAGCCGCCGCTTCGGCGCGGCCGCGCTGATAGCCGCGCTCCTCGGCCGCGGCCAGGTCGTCGGGGTTGCGCTTCGCCGAGGCCGGCTCTGGCCGCCGCTGCCCCGCGAGCAGGGTGGCGATCGCCGACACGTCCACCGGCGCCAGGCTTCGGGCCGCGACACGCTGGCCGCGCGTCGGCGTCCTGCTGCTGTCGAACGTTGCGATGCCGGGGAATGCCACTTGCTGCAGAACGTCGTGGCCAGGCGACCACACCAGGCCGGTCCCCACCTGCAGGCGCGCAAGCTGCGCCAGCATCCGCTTGCCTTCCGCGCGGTCCGCCTGGCCCTCGATCCAGGCGCCGATCGCATTGCGATCCTGGCTGCTGGTCAGCTTCATCGCGATCAGGGTGTCGGCCTGGCTCAGAACATCCTTGTCGAGCACGGCGGGCCGCTGCGTGATCAGCCACGGCACGAAGCCGCGCACGCGGCCGCGGCGCACTATCTCGCCGATCTTGCCCTGTAGCGCGGTCTGATCGGGCAGCGGGCGCTGGGGTGCCCAGAGGTCGGCCTCGTCCAGGATCAGATGCAGGGGCCGCCGGTTGGCGTCGTACAGCGCCTCGGCGAAGGCGGACATGAAGCGCCGCCGCGCGGCGCCGCTGCCCACTTCGGACACGTCGACGATGCAGCGGAGATCGGAGTCCGCCAGGATGCGCGCCAGCGCGCGGCCGTCCTGGTCGGTGATCGGAATGTCGCCGTGCAGGCCGCCGAAGATGGTGACCGGCAGGCCGCCGGCCGGATCGCCATCGGGGCCGGCGCGCAGCCCCCACCAGACGCCGAGCGGGTCGACCACGCACACGCGCGCACCGCCGGCGATCAGCGCCTCGGCCATGCCCTTGGCAGCAAAGGTCTTGCCCGAGCCGGTGGTGCCGACGATGGCCAGCCGATCCTCCAGGATCACGTCGGTGATCATGTTCGCCCCGCATCGGCGGCCCGGCCTCGCGGCGGGTGCGACGTCAGCCGATCCTCATGCCGCACGTGCCAACCACCCCGGTTTGCAGCGGCTGCACAGATCGTCCTCGACCCAGCAGCACCCTTCCGGGCAGCCGACCTGGTCGGTGCAGCCACAGGCCCGGCACTGGCGGATCCCGAGCGAGGCCAGCCGCGGCCGCGGCAGCGGTGCGTCCACCTTCAGCACCCGCTCGCCGATCACCTCGTCGATGATCGCCGCGGTCTCGACATCGGCCGCCATGAACCAGGCGGCGTCCACGCGCATCGCGCTCGCGGTGCTCCCATGGCAGCCGATGCGATGAGCGATCGCGCCGGCACCGATCCGCTCCTGCTCTGCCGGAGCGAGCGCGCGCCAGGCCGCAACGGGATCCAGCCATCCGATGCCCTGCACGTCGCCGGCGGCCTCGCCGCCGATCGCCGCCATTGTGTCGGCCAGGTGCTTCGCCTGATCGTGGCGGAAGGAGCCCTCCTCGAGTTCGCAGATCGGCACGCGCCCATCCGAGGCTGGATGGCCGCGGCAGGCGAAGCGCAGTGCGGCGCGGCCGGCGTCCCATTCGCCGGCGCAGCCGTCGCAGAGCACGGCCGACGCGCCCTCGGCCGGCAGGCCGCACGTGAAGCAGCTCCAGCCACGCCCTGGCATGGCACACCGCCGCTCGAGCATGACCAGGTTGCGGACACCATCCTCGCGCTCGCAGATGCAGCAGGGTCCGAGTTCCAGCTCGTCGCCATCGTCCCTTATCGCCATAGGCCGCGGCGGGTTCTCAGGCATCGGCGTCCTCCATCATCGCAGTGCCGGCCGGCACGCGCGGATGGCGTTTCTGCTCCGGCTTCGGCCCCGGGGCGCCGAATGTGGTCGGGCGCCAGGCGGGCGCCTTGCCGATCAGCGCCTCGCGCAGTTCGCGCACCTTCTTCGGAGTGCTGACCTCGGCCGCCACGGCGATCGCGCGCAGTTCGCTGCTGGACAGCGTCGCCAGCATCTCGGCGCTGTCGAAACGCGGCAGCGCCACGTCGGCGCCGAGGGCGTTGCCGATCCACTCGGCCACGTCGCCGCTGCCGTGCATGGTCACCGGGTCCTGCACCACGAGCATCCGCGCCAGCGCCTCGGCGAGGATCTCGGCCAGGCTGTCCTCCGGCACCACAAGGTCGCCGCCGGCATTGACCAGCCGCAGCGCCAGGTCCTGGAAGTCGGTCAGCTCCCACCGCGAGTTGCCGCCCTCCACGCGGACGTTCTTGCCGGCCAGCGCCAGCACCAGGCAGGCGGCGAGGATCTCGGGCGAGCGCCGCGCGCCCTCCGTGCGCAGATGCCCGCGCAGCGCGCCGGTCTTGGCGGCCGCGATCAGTTGCAGGCCGCGCTGCGTGATCGGCGACCGCCCGGTTTCAACGTCCGCGGGTTCCGCCTGCTCGGCCTGGTCCGCGGCACCCTCGTCGCCGGCGCTGGTGGCCGCGCTTCCGGCTCCGGCTGCCGGGCCCGGCGGGCGGGTCGACGCGCCGGTCTGCCGCAGCGCCACCGCCCCCTTACCCTTCGCGGCCTGGCGGGCCTGCTGCCGCGCAAGGGCGCGCGGCGGGTCCGCGATCGCTTCCTCGATCGCACCGAAGTTGCGGTCGGCCTCGCTCACCGCGACGAACCTGGTTGGTCCCGTCGGTCCTCGCAGCGCCTTCTTCGACACCGCGTCGAAACGCTGCATCCAGCCGCGCGGCATGGCGATCCGGTGGGCTTGCCACTCGGCCAGCACGATGCGCTCGCCCTTCGCGCGACCGGCCTCCACACGGGCCTTCAGCGCCGCCTGCTGGGCTTGCAGGAAGCCGTTGGCATCGCGGGTGACGAACTGGTCCGGCGCACCCGGTGCGGCGAACAGGTCTTCCTCGAACACGACGCGCGAGGCCTCTACGTCGAAGATGGCGATCCCGCGGGCGATCACCTTCTGCTGGCACGCGTGCGCGACGATGTGCCAGTTCACCTCCCGCCCCTGGCGCGCGTAGGGAGCCTTCAGCGCCTTCGCCTGCACGTCCTGCGGCGCCGCCGCGATCCGGCGCAGATCCTGCTGGCTCGGCATCGACGTCTCGACCAGCTTCAGCACCTCGGGATGCAGGCTGGCCAGCCGCTCGACCTGGCGCGTGCCACGCTCGTCGAGACCAAGCGCCATCGCCGCATCGGCGATGGCCGATCCCGCGTCGAGCAACTGGCGCGCCGCGCGCCATACGTCGATCGGATGCAGTGCGGCGCGCTGCATGTTCTCGATCACCTGCGCCTCGATCGCCTCCTCGTCGGTGAGCGCGCGAATCTCGGCCTCGATCTCGCTGAGGCCGGCGCGGCGCGCGGCGCGAACGCGCCGGCGGCCGAGCACGATGCCGTAGCGGTTGCCCTCGGGACGGACGGTGATCGCCTGCAGCACGCCGCGCGCGGCGATGCTGCGCTCGAGCGCGGTATCGGCCGCCGCGGATGGCAGGATCCTGCGAATGTCGGGAATGCTCTCGTCGAGCAGCTCGAGCGCCAGCTTCATGGCAGCGCCCTCCTGCTGCCGCGCAACGCCGGCGTGATGCGCAGCCAACCCAGGCACCGCCGCCAGGCGGGCATCGGCTGTCGTCCGCTGCAGCCGGCTTCATGTTCCAGCAACTGCTCCTCCCAGCGAAGCATTGCGATGGCGACGCAATGGAGCGCCGCCCGGCATTGCGGATCGATGGTGGCCCATGCCGGGTCGTCGACCACCGCCTGCGACAGCGCGCGCGCTACGCCGCCGACCTGCTGCGGCAGCGGAAGGGATGTCGCCATGGCCGCCGCCAGCAGCGGATCCATCGGCATGCGGTCGGCATACTCGGTCAGGGCGGAGAACGCGTTGCGATACAGGCCGGCCTGCGGGTCGAGGCGGACGACATTGGCGGCGAGACGCGCCGCGGCGGTTGCGTTGTTCATGGACGCTCCTCCGTTGCTGATGCTGTCTGCGGCAGGGCGGGCCCGATCTTCTGCAGCCGTGCCCGCTCATGCGGGAGGAACAGCATCGATGTCGCGTCGTCGTTCAGCCAGCCGACGATGCAATCGAACGCGCTGCCGTAGAAGCGCTTCGCAAAGTCCGTGGCCACGGCTTGATCCAACGGATCGGCCGGATCGAGCAGGCGCCACACCAACAGCATGGTGACCTGGCGGAGTTTCGGATCGAGCATGCCCAGCCCTTCCTTCTCCAGGACGAGGTCGCCGGGCTGCAGATCCTGCGGTTCGCGGTACAGGTCCCACCGGCGCTCGAGCTCCATGCGCTGCGCCAGCATGTCCGGTCGCGAGGTGGAATGATTGGCGGCGGCGGCTTTGTGTCGCGCGAGCAGGGTACTGTGGTCGGTCATGCTGCCCTCCGCGGGCGCGCGCATTCGGCGCGCAGGTCGAGATGGGTGGACTGGGGTTGCTGCGATTGGCTCACGGCTGCCTTCCTTCGATGATGGACCAGATGCGTTGGGTGGTTTCGTCATCGGCGCGCATCAGGAACAGGAACGGATCGTCGCGAAACGATGCCCAGCGTTCGGCCGAGAGGAATGGGACCTCGTTGTGGTCGATGCTGTGCAGGATGCGCAGTGCGTTCAGGAATCGCCGCCGTGTGGCTGCATGTTCGGCTTCGTCGGCCAGGTCGTGCAGGACATGGCTCAGCGCGCGCGCGTTGGTTGGCGCGAGTTCGACGCTGCGAAGGTCGAGGGCGTGCGAGCCGACCGCGAGGCGCAGCGTCGGCTCGCCGCGACGATACTCACCCAGGCTGACGATGACCTGGCCGGATGGAACTTCGAGGCGGTGACTGGTGGTCGCGCTCATTGGACTGCACCCAGAACCGCCAATCCGCAGGTCGCGCCGCATATGCCGGCGACCGTGACGTGCCACATCGCTGCTCGTGGCTGCCCAATCTCAACCGCCACGGCGGCGACCGCGATTGATGCAAGCGAGAATGCTGCGAACATGCCGGCAAGAGCGGCGAACAGAGCTTGCGGAAGTGCGGCAATCATGCGGGCGCCCCACTTCCGCTGGCCGCGAGGCGGCCGTATTCAGCCACCAGATCGACGCGATGCGCCCCCCCCGAAGCCGCGGCGCCCGACGCTGGTAGCCCGCGGTGATGACGCCAGCAGTGGCCGACTGCGGCGGCGTTCAGGGGCTTCAGCCCCATCCCGCTGTTCGCGGCGGTGCCGACGCGGTGCGCTTCGACGCAGCCGCAGCATCGAGAGTCTGAGCTACTTCGGACGATGCAGCCCTGACCGTGGACGAAGGCGAGTTGGACGGGGTTGCTCTGGACCAGATTCGCGCAAGGTCTCGATCGTGCCTGCTTCGCGCCCAAAGCAACATCCGCACCATCCGTCGGGAGAGGCCTGATTACATTCCGTTCTCGCATGGCGCCGACGGTAACCAGAATGGGGACTATCGGTCAAGGGAGAAGTAACCTAATTGGGGACCGATGCCTTTTTCGCCTTTTGCTACGCTGCGGCTATGAAAGCGGCTGCTCTTCGACTGGCGGTGCCCTTGGCTGCGGTGATCGGTTGGCCGTCTGCGGCTGCAGTTCAAGAAACGGGCGATGAGTTTGCGGGTTTTGCCTGTCCTGAATCGTTGCCGGACGAGGCCAGTAGGGCGAAAAACCTGCTTGCATTTATACAGTGGGCCGTTGGGCGGCATCCTGAGCTTAAATCTGCGCAACAAATGCTCAGCTTCAGGCGCAGCTACCTTGAGAGACACGGCTGCGCACAAACGCTGAAAGGTATGGATTCGCGTGCGGCTGCGGAGCAACGCCTTAGCTCCGGCTCTGTTGACGATGGCACTGTGACGAAGATCACAAAGGAGTTCCAACAGAAATTTAAGTCTGGTGGGATGAAATCGGTCAGCGCAGATATCGCACATTGTTACGATATCGAGATTGCGGGACCCAACCGAGTGGGCCTAGCCAGATGTATGCTATACGACGTGGCGGCCATGAAGTTCCATCGAGTTATGGGGCTCCTTTTCGAGTCGCGTGGCATCCCTTTGCCTTCGGATCTGCCATTCCTAACAGAGCGAGCCTTCGGATTACGAATGCAGATCTACACGAACCTCGTTTTCGGTGGTTCACAGACGAGCGCGGCACGCTACCTAGCGGACGGACCGGATCGAGTTGTGCAAGGGTTGAACCGCTAGGCGGCCACTGAGCTAACCTCTTCTTGCTTTCTTCAGATCGATGACGCACGGCGGCGGTCTGGGATGCGTAGCCGCGAGACTTCGGGCCACCTCGAGCAACAAACGTCGTCCATCATCGTCGAGCGCTTCGAAGGCGGCGAATAACTCATTGCGTCCTGGGGTCGTCGTTGGGTCGGCCTCGACAAGGTCCTGCCACCCAATCCCGAGGTGGGGAGCCAGGCGGTGTGCCCATTCGACGGTTAGCTTTCTCTCCCCCCGCCGCAGTTTGAAGATCTGCTGTTTGGACGTGCCCGCTAACTCTGCGAGCGCGGGATCGGTCAGTCCGGCCGCCGCCATCCATTCTGCAAGCCGGTTAGGGTAGGGCACCTTGGCCATGCGGCGAAGGTAACCGTTCTGGGGACGGGGGGTCGGCAACCGTTCTGTTGACCGACGGTCCCCATAATGGTTACCGTAGATCATGTTGCTCGATGATTGGCTCATGCGGCGCGGTATGACGTCGGCCGAGTTTGGCCGACTCTCTGGCTTGGGCAAACAACTTGTTCACAAATATCGACATGGTGAGCGCTTTCCTGCCGCAGAGAACCTGCTTCGGATCCGGGAAGCTACCGACGGTCAGGTGACGGCGGACGATTTCGTCAATCAGCACACCTCTCCTACTAGAACCGAGCGGGATGCCTCTCGACCCGTATCCCAAGGAGAAGAGGTTTGACTCGCTGTCACAGCCGCCCCGCCGAGGGCGCGTACAGCACCCGAGCCGCTTGCCAGCGGAGGATCCCGCGATGAGCTATCGCAGCCTGATCGAGCTCAACCACGACTTCGTCCCCGGGCGCTCGCCGGCGGCGTTGGCCGAGTGGGCAGCGAAGATCGCGAGCTACGCCCGCTCCGGCGACGCGCGCGAGCTGCCCTACGGCGTCATCCTCAGGTCGCGGCGCCATCACACGGAACCCTGTCCGCTCGACCTGAGCGGGGCTTTGCGTGCGGAAGGTGAAGCATGATCCGACGCCCGCCCGTCCTGGTCTCTTGCCTGACCTGCTTCACGCCGCGGTGGATGCCTGCCGGCCGGCCCCAATCGTTCTGCTCGCGGATGTGCCGCACGAGCCCACGACCTTTCACGGTGGCGGAGATAGCGCGCGCTGCAGAGTTGGCGACCGCCGGTCGTTCGTACGAGCAGATCGCAGCCGAGGTGGGCCGTTCGCCTGGCGGCATCGGCCTGCTGCTGAACCGCCTGATCCGCGCCGGCCGCCTGAAGCCGCGAGGCATCCTGACGGCGCCGCCGGCACCGGATCGACCGTTCACCGCGGTCGACCCATCGATGGAGGCAGCCTGACATGCACACCGGCCCGTTTACCCAGCCACTCGCTTTGAAGCTGCCCGGTGATCCGCCTGAGAGGTTGCGGCCAAGGCCGGTCGGTGTGTTTGTGGTGAAGAACATCGTCAAGGTCGACCCTGGTGAAGCATCGCTCTTGATGATGATCTGGCCAGAAGAGACAGACCGCCTCGCTGGAACTCCCGGCGACGCGCCCGGCCGGCCGCCGCCGCCAGCGCCGGAGCCGGCACCCCCTGCCGTCACACCCACCAGCGATCCGCCCGGCGCGCTCCTGGGCGACGTGCGCCATATTTGCGTGCAGGCGTCCTGGTCGGACGCGGAAAGCATGGCGGCCTTGGTCGCAATGCTGGAGCGCATTGAACGCGCCATCATCGAGACGAACGCTCGAATCGAATGGCAGATGGAGCGGCACCTCCATGAGAGCCGCGTCAACGCCTTCCGGCCGCTGCGACTTCGTGCATGACCGCCCGGCACTGGCCGCAATGGATCATGGCCGCGATTCTTGCGCTGGGTGTGGTGCGCCACGTGAGCAATCACGGCCAGTCGCTCGGCCAGTACGATGGGCCCGGCGCCTTCATCGCAGCCTGCGTCAGCGCCGGGATCCTGTGGTGGGGAGGTTTCTGGGGTTGAGCACTGTGGGCACCGCACTGCTCGCGCTCATGACCTGGCTGCTGGCCGGCCTGTTGGTCGGGATCGTCTTCGGCGAGATCGCCGGAGGCGAGGAATGATGCTGGTGGCATCTTCATCCGCGCGGGACAGGTCATCCGCATCCACCTCGTTTCGATGCCGCGGAACCGGCAACCGCCGCGGCCGCCTGGCCCGACCGCCGCGACTGGAACCGCGGCGGTCGGGCCTTCTTCCTGCGACCAGGTCGCGGGCGACGATTGTGCATGCACGGGTCGTTACGCCTCTTGCGCCGTGCCGTCATCGGAACGTGGTCCCGCAGCGGAAGGGGGCGCCCGCGCCATGAGCTCCCCGCGCCAGTTCCATTACGCGGTCTACGCCGCGTTGAAGATCGCGTTCCGTCAGCTCGTCATGAAGGTGGGCGGGATCGACGCGGCGGCGGCGTGCACGCGCGTCAGCCGTTCGCGGATCAGCGACTACATGAACCTGGCGTCGCCGCTGTTCCCGCCGCTCGACGTTTGCCTGGACCTCGCGCTGGTCGCCGGCGATCTGGGGCCGCTCATCCCCGCCCTGCAGGCGTTGAGCCACCATGCCGTGCGCAACGAGCCGGGGCCGGGTGCCGACATCGCGCTCGCGATGGCCGAGCTTGCCGTCGCCGGCGGCAGAATCGCGGCAACCACGCTGACGGCGGTCAGCGACGGCGTCATCACCAAGGCGGAGATCCTGGAGATCCAGCGCGATGCCGGCGTCGCTCGCCGGGCGCTGGACCGAGTGGATGCCGCAGCCGCCCGGCCGTCCGCGGACCACACGGATGACGGGGAGGACGGCTCGTGACCGCGCCATTCATCCCTACCGCATCCCTCGCGCGCCGAATCCGTAGCCCGGGAGACCACCGCAACCGCTGAAACAGACGAGGCCGCCGGGTTGCACCCCGACGGCCTCAAGGAGGCAACGCACGTGTCAACGACAGGATTATGCCCGAGTTCCACCTTTGTTCGCAATTCCGATTCGGCTCAATCGGACGTCAGCACCGATTCGACGGATGCTGCTGGCGGGCGCAGCCGCCCGCTCCTGATTGCCGATATCCAGCGCGCCATTGCGGCACATTTCGGTGTGCCCGCAACGGAGATGGTGTCGGATCGCCGGCACCGCCAGGTGGCCCGCCCCAGACAGGTGGCGATGTACATTGCGCGGCACGCGACACCGCACTCGCTGCCGCAGATCGGCCGTGCGTTCCGGCGTGACCACACGACGGTGATGCACGCGATCGCGCAGATCGAGGCGCTGATGGTGGCCGATGCCGAGTTCGACGCCGAGGTACGCGCGCTGACGTTTGCATTCACGCCCGCTGCCGGCCCGGTGTCATGAGCGGCGATGCCTTCGTCCTGGTGGGCGAGCCGGCGCCGGCTGATGTCCAGGAGGCAGTGAGGCCGGCAATCGCCGCGCCTCGGCCGGTCGTCGGCAGGAACATCCGCTCGGCGGTTGCCGCCGCGCTCTACGCGTGGCTGCTGGCGCGGCAGGAGGATCTGCCGTCTCTGGGCGAGATCGCAGCGACCCTGCCGCATCCGTGGCCGCACCGCAGGGTGATCGGCGAGGATGTGCGCGCAGCACTGAAGCTGCTGTCGCAGCGCGGCTGGATCACCGAGCGCCACACCGCCGGTCGCGGCAGGACAACGCTGCGGCATCAGGCGGTGATGATCACCGGCACACGCCGCGTGCTGCGCACGCCCGGCTGTCCGTTCGACCCGCCGACTTCTCACCACGTCGGCCACTCGCCCACGGTCCGCGCCTGCATCTCCTGTGCGGCGACGAGGCGGGATGGCGCGGTGCTGCACAGGCTGACCCGCGACGGCCTGCTGCTGTGCGAGGCGTGTTCGGTGCCGGCGGAGCTCGAGCGCGACGCGCGCATCGATGATCAGCGCGACGCGATTGCCGCCGGCGACGCGCCGATCGCGCGCGGGCGATACCGCGCCGCGTACCGCCGCCGATCGGCGGACCGGCAGCATGATCTGGTTGACCTGGTGAGGCCAGCGCCATGAGCGACGCGCCCGACGTTCCGACACCGCCAGCAGCTCATCCGGCGAGGCCGGTTGCGGCCCCGTCCAGGGAGCCGCCGCAGGAGAGGAACTGCCTGCTGTGCCGCAAGCTGTTCCTGTCGGTATGGAGCGGCAACCGACTGTGTAGGCACTGCAGAGTAGGCGGACCGACGGAAACGAGGTTCGCATCATGAGCGCCGGTTCTGGCGGATTCGGCCAGGGACACGTCTTCTCGGCCGTGACGTGGGCTTGCGAACGCTGCGGCTGCGCTGCCTCCAGCTTATCGGCTCTCGCAACCTGCCCGGGCACCAGTCTGTTGGCCACGGCCGAGGTCGAGGCCGAGGGCGACCGCCTGATGCGCCTCATCCGGGAGGCGAGCACCACGTGACCCCTCCGGCCGAGCTGCGCCGCGCCATCGATGACTGCCTGATCGGCGGGAACCACCTGTCGTCGCTGCTCGGCGCCGACGCGCCGCCGGCATCCGCCAGCACCGCCGAGGCCATCAGTCACTACGGCCCGGAGTCACCGACGTTTCAGCTCTGGATGACCTGGCGCGCTATTGCGAGGTTGCGCCAGGCGCTGGCCGACGCGACCGCGTCACCAGCAGGACCCGCCGAGCCGATGCTGCTGGACAGGGCAGCGCTGATGCAGCCGAAGGAGGCGAACTCGTCATGAGAGGGCAGATCGTTGACCGCGCGGCGCCGAGGCCTTCAAACGACAACGCCGGCCAGGATTGGCCTGGCCGGCGCTCTGGAGGAGAATGTGATGCGACCACATCGCAAGCTCCTACCGCTGACAGTCGTGATCGTAGCCATCGAGGTCAAGATCAGCATACGTCGGCGGTAGGGTCGGGGCCAGCCGAGCGATGGTCTCGCCCTACCCTCCGGGCCGGCGCCTTGGCGCGCGCAGAGGGAGCGCGAGGCCTGCGACGCTCGAGTGCCCGCCTGATCCTGGCGACATCGATCGCTGAGCTGGTCATGCTCGCGGCCATCGCCCTCGCCTGGGACACTCCCACCGCCCTCGCGGTGATGATCATCACCCGCGCAGCGGACCTGGTCCGCTGGCGCCTGCAACGCCCTGCCACGCCAGCCGCGCGCCGCGCGGCACCGCCACCAGAGGAGACCTAGCCGATGCCCCGCCCAGCCGCGGCGACACCCTGCGCCGGCATGCCCGACGCCGGGGCCGGCGCACGGATCCCGACGAGACCTCGCTCATGAGCGGCGTAGGGCGCCCACGCGGCAGGACGCAGGAAACGCTCAACCAGTCCTCGCTCTGCCAGCTGCTGCGCGACGTCGGCACGCCGCCGGCGATGATCGCCGCGAAGCTGAACCTCTCGACGGCGCGGGTCTACGAGCTGCTCAAGCTGCCCAGCGGCGAGCCGGAGGAAGGACCCGATCCGGCTCTGCGATCCGAACCGGAGAGCGAGCGCCCGGCGCGGCTGTCGGCCCGGACGCTATTCAACCGCGCATGCCTGGCGATGAACGAGGTGAACGGGGACGCCAGGCTCCGCGGCCTGGATCGTGAGCACCGGCGGCTTTGGCTCGAGATCGTCCAGGCGATCGGCCAGCTCGGCGACGGCGTGCGTCTGCAGCTTGAGCCAAGCGGCTTCTCCGATCGCGCCGACCTGGCGGCCACGTATGGCGGATCGGAGGACGAGCTCGGCCGGCTATGTGCGCGGCGGCTGCTCATCGATGAGGGCGATGCCATCGCGCTCCCCGGCGGCCTCGGCCTGATGCGAGAGCGGCCGAACCGCCGGCGGGTGCCGCGGGCCCGTGGGGAGAGGCGGCCCGGTCCGTGGCAGCACCACATGCCGTACGTGATCCCCGGCGGCCTTGGAGATTCGAGGAAAATAGGGATTTCACCAGAATCGGTTTCTGGAGAAATGGCTATTTCACCAGAATCGGGTTCTGATGAAATCGGGGTTTTCCTGGAATCGGACGGTCTCGCGTGCGTTGCTGCTGCTGCTGCTGATAGTGAAAAAAATCAATCATTTAGCAGCAGCAGCAGCTCTGGTAGCCGCGCGCGGGATTCCAGCGAAACCCCACCCGATTCTGGAGAAATTGCCGCCACTGATTCCACAGATATTACATCGAAACGATCGGACGAGCCCCAGGCCGTCCTGGCGGCCGAGCTGACGACCGCGGCCAAGCTGGGCCGGGGGCCTCTGCCCTGGGAGCTCGACACGGTCCGCGGCTGGCTGGCAGCCGGCGCGTCGGCCGACACCGTGCGCGCCGTGGTCGCCAGCAAGATGCGTACGGCTGGCAAGCGCCATGCCGCGCCGCCTGGCACGCTGGCCTATTTCGACAAGGCCATCCGGGAGTCGCTCGATGCCGGGCTGCGGCCGGCTTCGGTGACGGGCACGGTGCCGATGTCCGACGCGCCACCACGACAATCGAACCCGGCCTGGCCCGACGAGGCCGCCTGGCGAGCCCGCCACGTTGCGTTGTCCCGGGCGGCGGAGGGGGCGTTCAACGGCTGGCGCTACATCCCGGGCTGGGACGAGTACGCGGCCATCGTCCGGGATCCGGCGCACGCCGAGGATGCGCTGCTGTGGGGTGAGGTGTTCCTGCTGTGGCGGCGTCACAACCGCCGCGACGTGCCGCTGATGAAGGATTTTCTGGCAGCCGTCGCCGGCCCGTCAGGCGGCGAACAGGCCAGAGACTGGGCGCGGGGCTACGTCGCCGCGCACGCCGGCAGCGGCGAGGTGAGAGAGGGCTGGCGCGACTTTCTGGCGGACGTCGACCAGGTTGGGGGTCAGGCCCGATGAGCTGCCGAGGGCCCAAAGCCGGTGAGGAGATGTTGGTGACCGTCGCGGGCGCGGCGGCAATCACGTGCGACCGAACGGGCCCCCGACGCCGATATGTGACCGAAAGAGGTGGTAGCCCACACGCTCGAGTTCGATGGCGGCTGTCGCCGCCTCGTTCAGCAGCTCGTGAGAACCTTGGCCGATGTGCTCCCACGGCCCCCGGCGTTCAGGCAGTTCCTTGCCAGCCGGATCCAAAGCGAAGCCGTTGAGGCCGGGATCACGCCGCGAGCAGAAGAAATGGCCTTCCATCGCTGAACGATACGCTGTTGCCGTCGCGTTCCCTACGATTTATTTGCGATCTGGCATAATTGTGCGCGATTGATTGTAAAACTCGCACATTATCATTGCGCGCCTTAACGTGTGCTCGTTGCTCGCAGCGATAGGAGTTCGGCATGCCGGCGCGCACCGTAATCGTGCTCGATGATCGAGCATGTGCTGAGGCGGCCGCCTCGGCGCTCCAGGTGATCGGAATTGAAGCCGCATACATCCACGATCCTATGGCTGCCTTGGATGCGCTGGACGGCGCCCAGCGGATCGAGGTGCTCGCCACGTCGATTGACCACGGCCGCGGCAAGCCCAACGGCATTGCCCTGGCGCTGATGGCGCGCATGAAGCGGCCGGGCATCAAGGTCGTGTTCGTCGGTCAGGCCGATATGGCGCACCACACCACTGGTCTTGGGGCGTTCCTCGTATCCCCCGTGCCCGCCACCGAGGTGGTGGATGCGGTGGTGCGCATGCTCGCGGAGGGCTACGGTCCGCCAGCAGATCCGCAACCCGACGCTACTGCGCGGAACTGATGGTCCCTGTGACCTGGTGCGTCAGCCGCCGGCTGTAGCGCTCGCAGGAGCCTTCAGCGCCAGGCGATTTCGAAGGGCCCCGGTTTCTTGGCGGGCCCTCGGAAAAGGTGATAGCCGAGCTGCAGCAAATCGGCGCTGGCAGCCCGTCCCTCAGTCAGGAGTTCCTCCGGTCCCTGGCCGATGTGCTCCCACGGGCCCCCGCGCGCCGGAAGTTGGGCGCCAGTTTCATCCCGGGTGAACGCATGCAATCCGAGCTCGCTGACCGACCGAAAGAAATGTCCATGCATGCGCCGAGTGTAAAATTGCGCGGCGTCAAAGCGCGAGCGACTTTCGCGTGTGGAGAGCGCTCGTACTGAACTTGGGACTCAGTCAGCGAAGGACCATCCGGGTCCCCAAGCAGAGGCACGCACGGATATCACGATGGCCAGGAAACTGCCCGCCGGCGGGGCGGTTGCGCTTTCTGGTCGCCGGAGTTGTTGGGAGGCGCATCAGCGCGCGCTTCGCGCTGAGCATTGTTGAAGGTCGCCGCGACGATGAAAATCCGAGTGCCGTAGTCGGAATTGTTGACGCGGGACAATCTTCCGGAAATAAAATCGCGCTCCCGTGATCAAAATCGGAGTGAGGATGCGCGACCGGGCGGCAGAGGTCGACGCGGCTTATGTGCTGCGGCGACTGGACGAGGCGGGCAAGACGCTGATGGCATTGCCTGGTCGCGGCGTTTTTCCGACGGGCTTCCGATCAAGCATGCCGGACTACCTCCATCTGCCGGATGAAGATTTCTGGCATGCCGGCGTCAATCCGCACCTCTCGGCGACGCAGGCGGAACACCAGAGGCCGGCCCCACCAAGCCGTGCGGCGGTGAGCGCCATGGACGAGGTCTATTTCCGGTGGATGCCGCTCCTGCCGTCCGACACCGAGATGGCGCTCCGGAAGCGACGCCTTCTCCTGCTGCGTTCGCTGGTGTGGCCGGGTTCCGGCTGGGACGACCCGCATGTCTGGTCCTGGCGCCGGCTCGGCGAGCACTTCCGGATTGACCACAAGACTGCGCAGACGTGGCACGCGCGAGTGGTCGACCAGCTGGCGTCACGGCTGCGCCGCATGCCGGACCCCTGTGCGGCGACCCTCGCGCGGATCACCGCGCATCGAGGTCGATCGGCCGGCCGCGATCACGAAATTCCCCACTTGCAAAATCGATTCCCCACGCCCGCCTGAAATACCCTATAGCCGCCGGCATGATCGGGGCGAGGCGCGTCCGCCTCGCTGCTGCCGCTGAAAGCCTCCGTCGGAGGCACGCGGCGCACCCGACCCGGCAATCATCGGACCGAGGATCTCATGGCCATTCTGCGCGGCAGCGTCGCACGGCGTGGCCGTCACGCGTGGCTGGTGTGGGACACGACGTGCGCTGATACGGTCGTCGCATTCCCGATCCGCCCGCCCCCGCGTTACCGGCGTCGTCATCTCGTCCCGCTGCTGTCGCCAGCCGATCGCCTGCTCTCATGCTGCACCGACGAGGCTCTGATCCAGCTCTACCGGCCGGCGCGGCTGAACCGCGAGGGGCTGCAACATTCCGGCGAGATCTCGGGCGCGGTGCAGTGCGCGGTCGTCCAGAGCCTGGTCCGCCTCCATATCGAGCAGCGGACGGCGGAGCGCTGGACGGCCGACCGCGTCCACCGCCGGCGCGCCGCTGAGGAGAGCTACATCCTGTGAAACGGATCCCTCGCCCCATCCTCGTGCTGCCCAGCGAGCCGGCGCCGATCAATGCGCTCAGCCTCGACGAGGCGGTTCAGATCACGCTCGCCACCGGTACCGCCCGGCGTTCGGGCGGCGAATATCTCGCCACCGAGGCTCCTGTGGCGGCGCGCGTCGACCGCACGCTGCTCGCCTTTCGCCTGGCGGGCGAGTGGAACTGCATCTGCGTGCACATCGCCGAGCGCATCGCCTTTCTGGCGAAGCACGCCGGTCGCCGCTGCCCGGTCTGAGGCGCGCTACGCCGGGACATAACCCGCCGCGCGGCGGGACAATAACAGCCAGGCTGGGCGCACCGGATGCGACATAACCCGTCAGAGCCGGGACATAATGACTATTATGTCCCGCCCCAATGACAGCGGAAGATCTGTCTTCTCAAAGGGATAGCGTCGGCGCTGTGGGTGACGAGATGGTCGTGCGCATGTGGCTGCACGGCAGGAGCGCCAACACCATCGCCGCATATCGGCGCGACGTGACGCGGTTCTTCGCCAGCGCGGGCAGGCCCCTGATGCAGATCCAGCTCGCCGATCTGCAGGCCTTCGCGGCCTCGATGCCGGAAGTGGCGCCGGCGACGCGCGCCCGCTGCCTCGCCGCGGTGAAGTCGCTACTGAGCTTCGCCCGCCGCATGGGCTACCTGACGGAGGATGTCGGCGCGGCGCTGCGACTGGAGAAGCCTGGCGCGCCGCCGGTCGAGCGCATTCTCGCCGAAGCCGAGGTCAGCCGGATGATCGGCGCGGCGCCGAACCCGCGCGAGCGCACGGTGCTGCGGCTGCTCTATGGTTGCGGCCTTCGGGCATCCGAGGCCGCCGCGCTGCGACGTCGAGACCTGACCGCACACCGCCGCGGCGGCGAGGCGCGGATCCTGGGCAAGGGCAGCAAGCTGCGCGTGGTGGAGATCCCGCCGACGCTGTGGCGCGAGCTGCAGGAGCTGCAGAGTTCGCCGGCTCCGGATGCGCCGGTGATCATCGGCGCCGACGGCCGGGCACTCACGCGCAAGGGGATCTATCGGATCGTGCGTCGTGCTGCCCGCCGCGCGGGATTGGCACAGGCGGTGTCGCCGCACTGGCTGCGGCACAGTCACGCCAGCCACGCTCTGGATCACGGCGCGCCATTGCCAGCCGTGCAGCAGGATCTCGGCCATTCGTCGCTGACGACGACGTCGCGCTATCTGCACAAGCGAGCTGGCGACAGCTCGTCGAAATACGTACCGGGCATGAACTGAGGCAATCCGTGGACTCTCCGCAGTCACCGACGCAGCCTGGCCACGATGTGCCGGCCGGCTTCATGCAGGACGCGCAAGGGCGGCTGGTGCCGTTGGCCCTGGTGAAGGCCGAGCACAAGCTCGAGGACCAGCTCGTGCGAGACCTGTACGCGGGTGCGTTGCAGCAGTCCGCCGCGCTGAGGGATTTCCGGGGGAAGGCAGCGGCAGAGATTGCGGCGTTCCTGTCCCTGCTGGCGGACCAGTATGGCGCGCCCCGCGGCGGTGCCAAAGGCAATCTCACGCTCAGCAGCTACGACGGGACATTGCGGATTCAGCTCGCCATCGGTGATCAGCTGGCGTTCGGCCCCGAGCTGCAGGTGGCAAAGACGCTGGTGGATGACTGCATCCGGGCCTGGTCGGAGGGTGCGGACGAGAAGCTGCTGGCGATCGTCAACGACGCGTTCGCGGTGGACAAGCAGGGCAAGCTGAACGTCGACAGAATTCTCGCGCTGCGGCGCCTCGCGATCGATGACGAGGCGTGGCAGCACGCGATGTCCGCGATCAGCGACGCGATCCGCGTGGTGCGATCGAAGGAATACCTGCGCTTCTACCAGCGGGCGAAGCCCGACGAGAAGTTTCAGCAGGTGCCGCTGGATCTGGCGTCGGTGTGATGCCCGGCGACCCGTTCTACCGCTCGCCGGCCTGGCGCCGGTGCCGCAAGGCGTTCGTCGCCGCGCATCCGGTCTGCGACGTGCCCGGCTGCGGCCAGCCGACGACCGACGTCGACCACCGTCAGGCGATCGCCGCCGGTGGCGCGCCGTTCGCCTGGTCGAACCTGCGCGGCCTCTGCCACGCGCACCACAGCCAGAAGACGGCGCGGCAGGATCGGCCGAGCTATCGGCGGTCCGACCGGCCCCTCACGGTCCGTGGGACCGATGCCGACGGCTGGCCGCTGGACCCCGGGCACCGCTGAGGGGGAGGGGGGGCTCGATCCCTGGACGCCACGGGGCCGCGGACCGATCAGGGCCTCTCCGCACGCTTCCACAGTTCAGATGTTGAGCCAGTGACCCGATGCCTGCTCCGAGGACGCCGCGTGCGAAGGCCAAGGTTGCCGGCAGCGATGTGAAGAACCCGCAGCGGTACCGGGCGCGCAAGGATCCAGCGGCCGCACCGCTGGGCAGTCCGCCGACCTGGATGGATGAGTTGCAGGGCCGGGTCTGGCGCACCTTCGCCGGCGAACTGCCGTGGCTGAACCGCTCTCACAGGGCGTTGCTGGAGATCGCGGTGACCGTGCGGACCCGTCTGATGGCGGGCGACGAGGTGCCGGGCGTCCAGGCGCTCAACCTGCTGCGGCAATGCCTCGGCCAGATGGGTGCCACGCCGGCCGACGCGACCAAGGTGCAGGTGCCGGATGACGGCGAGGAAGACCCGGACGAGGCGCTCTTCCGGCCGCCCGTCCACTGATCGCGCCACAGCCTACGCCGAGGCGGTGATCGCCGGCGCGATCGTCGCCGGCCCGCATGTCAGGAACGCCTGCCGCCGGCACATGCAGGACCTGGCCGTCGGCCACCTGCGCGGGTTGCGCTATGACGTCGCCGCGGCCGAGCACGTCTGGACCTTCTTCGAGCGCGCCTTCCGGCTGTCGGAGGGGCAGTTCGAGGGCAAGCCCTTCGCGCTCCACCCGTCCCAGGCTTTCATCCTGGGGATGATCTTCGGCTGGAAGCGCGCCGACGGCATGCGGCGCTTCCGTCGGGCGTACATCGAGCAGGGGAAGGGCAACGGCAAGTCGCCGCTCGCCGGCGGCATCGGCATCTACGGCATGATGGCCGACGGCGAGGCCGGCGCGCAGATCTATGCCGCGGGCGCGCGGAAGGAACAGGCGGGCATCCTGTTCCAGGACGCCTGCAAGATGATCCGCAAG
Organism: Acetobacteraceae bacterium; assembly: GCA_037201625.1. Classification (GTDB taxonomy): domain Bacteria; phylum Pseudomonadota; class Alphaproteobacteria; order Acetobacterales; family Acetobacteraceae; genus JAMXLO01. The sequence continues at coordinate 51,780 of JBBCGR010000002.1, forward strand.
TCGCCGCTGCTCAGCAGGCGGCTGCGGTTCAGCGGTGGATTGGGCCGCGAGTTCAACGTCGCGCATCATCGATCCGGGTCGTTCTTCCGGCCGATCTCGCGGGAGGCCGGCAAGACCGGGTCCGGGCCACGGCCGCACTTCGCGCTGTGCGACGAGGTGCACGAGCACCCCAACCGCTCGGTGATCGAGATTCTGGAGCGCGGGTTCAAGTTCCGCCGCCAGCCGCTGCTGCTGATGATCACCAACAGCGGGTCGGACCGGAAGTCGCTGTGCCGCGAGGAACATGAGCACGCGGTGAAGGTCGCGGCCGGCACGCGGACACCGGATGACGCCGCCACCTATGTGGGCGAGGTCATCGACGACGACACGTTCGCCTATGTCTGCGCCCTCGATCCCGGCGACGATCCGCTCGAGGACCCGAGTTGCTGGCCGAAGGCCAACCCGCTGCTCGGCGTGACGGTGCAGCACGACTACCTGGCGGGTGTGGTGCGCCAGGCCAAAGACTTGCCGGGCGCGCTCAACGGCATCCTGCGGCTGCATTTCTGCGTCTGGACGGACGCCGACCGGGCGTGGATGAGCCGCGCCACGCTGGAGGCAGTGCTGGCGGACTTCGATCCGGCCGAGCATGCCGGGCGCGAGGTCAGGCTGGGCATCGACCTCTCGGCGACCCAGGACCTGACCGCCATGGGCGCCGTGGTGCGCACGGGAACGGTGTCCGTTGCGCGCGAGGACGGCGCGACGGTGGAACTGCCGACCTATGACGCCTGGGTCGAGGCATGGACGCCTGGCGACACGCTGGTGGAGCGGGCGGTACGCGACAACGCACCATATGGCGTGTGGGCCAAGGATGGCTGGCTGAACGCGCCACCTGGCAAGACGATCCGCATGGACTTCATGGCGGCCCGCGTGGCGGAGCTGCAGGCGATCTACCGCGTGACGATGCTGGCGTACGACGCCTATGCGTTCCGCAAGCACTTCGAGCCGCAGCTCGACGAGGCGGGGGTGACGATCCCGCTGGTTGAGCATCCGCAGGGCGGCAAGCGGCGCGCGACGCCGAGCGAGGCGCAGATTGCCGCCGCCGAGGCCGAAGGCTCCAAGGCCGAGGGGCTTTGGATGCCGGGCTCGGTGCGCGAGCTGGAGACGCTGATCCTCGAGCGTCGCATCCGCATCCGGCGCAGTCCGGTGGTTGTCTCGGCGATGATGTCGGCGGTGACGGAATCCGACCCGTTCGACAACCGATGGTTCTCGAAAGCCAAGGCGGTGAACCGCATCGACCCGCTGGTCGCGTTGACGATCGGCGTAGGCGCCACGCTCGCGGATGTCGGACAGGAGGTCCGCTCGCCCTGGGAAGACCCGGGCTTCCGGCTGGGCAGCAAGGGGTAAGCGGATGTGGCCGTTCCGGCGAAGCCAGCGCACGCTCGAGCGGGAGCTGGGCCGCATCCTGCTGGACCGTGCGGAGGCTCGCTCCTCGCCGGAGGACCCGCGGATCCCTCTGTCCAGTCCGGAGGCGTTCTCTGCGCTGTTCGGCAGCTGGCGAAGCGCCGCCGGCGTCGAGGTCACGCCGGAACGGGCGCTGGGCGTGCCGGCCGTGTGGTGCGCGGTGAACTTCATCGCGGGCACGATCGCGTCGCTGCCGCTGATCACCTACACGCGGGACGCGGAGGGCAACCGTCGGCGCGCCGATGGCGATCCGATCTACTGGCTGCTGCATGACGAGGTGAACGCCGAGCTGCAGACCTCGTTTGCCTGGCGTAAATACTCGATGGTCAACACGCTGCTGCGCGGCCGGTCGGTGAGCTTCATCGAGCGCAACCGGATCGGGCGGCCGACGAATCTCTGGCCGCTGAACCCACTCGCCACCACTGTGGAGCGCGTCGGTGGCCGGAAGCAGTACCGGTACCGCGACGGCGCGGCGGAGCACGTCTACGCCGCCAGCGAGGTCATCGACATCCCCTTCATGCTGTGCGTCGACGGCATCAGCGCCGAAGCGCCGACCAGCAGGCTGCGGAACTCGCTCGGGCTGGCGATCGCCATCGAGGACTATGCCGCGACCTTCTTCCGCGGCGGCGGTGTGCCGCCGCTGGCGATGCAGATGCCGGACAAGGCTTCACCGGCAGCCGGCACGCGTGCCGCCGCCAACATCGATGAGCTGATCCGCGATGCGCGGAGCGACGGCAGGCTGGTCCTGCCGCTTCCGACGGGACATCGGCTGGAGCAGATCGGCTTCAACCCGGAGGCCGGCCAGCTGGTCGAGGCGCGGCGGCTGCAGGTGGAAGAGATCGCTCGGATGTTCATGCTCCCGCCGATCTTCCTGCAGGAGCTGACCCGGGCGAATTTCGCCAACTCGGAGCAGCAGGACCTGCACTTCGTCAAGCACACGCTGACGCAGTGGCTGGAATGCTGGGAGCAGGAGCTGAACGCCAAGCTGTTCGGCCCGCGCAGCCGGAACTTCGTCGAGTTCAACGTCGACGGGCTGCTGCGGGGCGACTTCGCGACGCGCATGGCCGGCTACGCCACGGGCATCCAGAACGCGATCATCACGCCGGACGAGGCGCGCGACAGCGAGAACCGGCCGCGGATGGGCGGCGAGGCGGCGAAGCTGCACGTCCAGGGTGCGACCGTGCCGCTCGGCGAGCAGACCCGCGCGGTCGGCACCCCGTCCAATGCGCCGATCCACCCGCCCGCACAGCCGGCGAAGGCAAGCGACAAATGACCGAGACCAGATTTGCATCGACGCTGCCGGAGCGGCGCCCCGGCGTGCTTCGCGAGATCCGCGAAGCCGAGGGCAGCGTGCACGTCGCCGGACATCCTGCTGTGTTCAACCAGGTCGCCGATATCGGCGGCTGGTTCCGCGAGAAGATCATGCCCGGCGCATTCGCGCGCGCGATCCGCGAGGACGACGTGCCCTTCCTGATCGAGCATGCCGGCCTGCCGCTCGCCCGCAACACGTCGGGCACGCTCGCTCTGGCCGAGGACGGTCAGGGCCTGGCGATGGATGCGCGCCTCGATGGCAGCGATCCCGACGTGCAGCGCATCGTGCCGAAGATGCAGCGCGGCGACCTGAACAAGATGTCGTTCGGTTTCCTGGCCACCCGCCAGGAGTGGGACGAGACCGGCGAGATTCCGCTGCGCATCATCCACGAGTGCCGGCTGTTCGACGTCTCGATCGTCACCATGCCGGCCTATGCCGGCACCGATATCGGGCTGCGGTCGCTCGCCGAGTGGCGAAGTGCCCACCCACCCGCCAAGGGCGCGCCGGTGATCGCCACGCGGCTGCGGATGCGCCTGGCGGGCCGCACGCGCGGCCTGGCCATCCGGTAGCCGATCCGTCGACCGCGTCTCGCGCAGGCCTGACGCACCTCTCAACCCGTCTGTAGCCCAAGGAGCCTTGCATGGCCGTCCTCCAGGACCTGCGCGAGAAGCAGCAGAAGCTTGTCGTCGATGCGCGCGCCAAACTCGACGAGATCAAGGACGACACGCCCGAGGCGCGCGCCAAGGAGATCGAGACCGAGTACGACCGGCTGATGGCCGAGTACGACCGGCTCGAGGAGCGCTGCAAGCGCGAGGAGGACCTGGCGCGCCGCGCGGCGGAGAACGACCGGCCGGACCCGCGCCGCCCCAACCAGGAGGATCGCACCGCCCCGCCGCCCGGTGATCCGAAGGAGACGCCGGAGGCACGCGAGAAGGCCTATGCCGAGGCGTTCCGCAACATGCTGTGCTTCGGCCGCGAGAACTTGCCGCCGGAGCAGCGGGCGCTGCTGAACGAGCGCCAGTCGGCCGCACGCGCCTTCCTGGGCAGCGGCGAGGTCCGCGCGCAGGGTGTGGCGATCGGCAGCCAGGGCGGCGACCTGGTGCCCGCCGGCTTCATGCCGGAGCTCAGCAAGGCCATGAAGGCCTACGGCCCGATGCTGGACGCGCTGATCGTGCGCGAGATGGTCACCGCGACTGGCGGCTCGATCGGCTGGCCGACGATGGACGACACGTCCAACAAGGGCGCGCGCATCGCCGAGAACCAGCAGGTGTCGGTGGCGGAGGTGCAGTTCGGCACGCGCACGCTGAACGCCTACAAGTACACCTCGGGCGTGGTGCTCGTGGCCACCGAGCTGCTGTCCGATTCGCCGATGAACGTCGAGCAGATCGTGCGGGACGCCATGGGCGAGCGCCTCGGCCGCATCGGCAACGAGGAACTCACCACCGGCACGGGCGGCGGCATGCCGAACGGCGTTGCGGTGGCCGCCGCCGCCGGCGCCACCGCCGCGGCGGGGACCGCCATCACCTTCGACGACCTGATGGATCTCGAGCATTCAGTCGATCCGGCTTATCGCGTGGACCCGTCCTGTCGCTGGATGTTCAACGACGGCACGCTGAAGGCGCTGCGCAAGCTGAAGAACGGCGAGGGCGACTACATCTGGCAGACCGCGGATGTGAAGGCCGGCACGCCGTCGCTGGTGCTGAACTATCCGTACTCGATCAACCAGAACATGCCGTCGGTCGCGACGACGAACCGCTCGGTGCTGTTCGGCGCGTTCAGCCGCTACATCGTGCGCAAGGTGAACCAGCTCGTCATCCGCCGCCTGGTCGAGCGGTATGCCGACTTCGACCAGACCGGCTTCATCGGGTTCATGCGCTTCGACGGCAACCTGATCGATGCGGGTGCCATCAAAGCGCTGACGCACCCGTAGCCATGCGCGTCGAACTGCTGACCGGCTACGCAGACTGCAGGCCGGTCAGCGCGCGCCACGTGCACCACACCGGCTCGACGGTGGATCTGCCGCAGGCCGAGGCCCTGCGCCTGATCGCACGCGGCCTGGCGCGGCCGCTGCGCGAGATCGCGCCGGAGACGACGGCATCGGCGGTCGATATCGACCGCGCGGTGCCGCCCAAGGCCGAGACGACGGCGCGGCCCGCCGGCGAACGAACCAGACGCCGCGGCTGACCGCCGCGCCACTGACAGGGAACCATGCCATGACCAATCCCTCGCGCGTGATGAAGACCATGCGGATCAAGCCCGACGGCTCGGGCTACACCGTCGCCGGCGGCACGTCGGACGTGAACAGCGACATCGTCGATACCGCCGGGTTCGACGGCGTCCGCTTCATCGTGGGCTTCGGCGCGATCACCTCTGGCGGCGTGCAGTCGATCAAGCTGCAGCAGAACACCGCGAACAGCGGTGGCGCGATGGCCGACCTCGCGGGCACCGGCATCACGGTCGCCGACACCGACGACAACAAGATCGCCATCGCCGAGGTGTTCCGCCCGGCCGAGCGCTACCTGCGGGTGGTGACCAAGCGCGCGACGCAGAACTCGGCGATCGACTTCTGCCTCGTCGAGCTGTTCGACCCGCGCGTGCGGCCGATTACCGACGATGCCTCGGTGATCGCGTCCGAGGTGGCTTCGACGCCGGCCGAAGGCACGGCCTGAGCCGCACTCGACTGAGACCGGCCGGCTCGCGCCGGACTGAGACCGGCCGGCCCGTGCCGGCCGGACCGCACAGCAATACCCGGAGATAGCGCGCATGGCCGATCCAACCGTCAACGCGAAGATCTATCGCGACCAGGGCGGCGACCGCCTCGTCGCCAAGACTGGTGGTGCCGTCGTGATCGAGGACGGCGCCACGTTCAGCATGGGCGGCGACCGCAACAAGGGGTTCGTCCCGCTCGACCTGATGAATGCCCGCGAGGTGGCGACCAACGCCACCATCAACGCGTCCGGCAATGGCGGCATCCTCGCCTCCGACACCACGCCCATCCTGCAGCGGGGTGAACGGCGCGACCGACAAGGCGCTGCGGCTGAACTGGGCAGCCTCGAATGTCGACGAGATCACCTGGTCCTTCGCCTACCCGCCGGACCTCGACGATGCGCAGCCGGTCGAGGTGCACGTGCTCGCGGCAATGGCCGGCGCCAGCGACACGCCGATCCTGACGGTCGGCTACTTCGAAGGCGTCGGCGACACCGATGCCGGCGGAGCAACGGCCGCGGTGACCGGGACGAGCGTCGCCGAGTACACGCGGACGATTGCCGCAGCCGATGTCGGTCCGGCGCCGAACGTCGCCAGTGTGTCACTCGTTCCCGGCACCCATGGCAGCGACGCGCTCTACCTCTATGCGGTCTGGATCGAATACGTGCGCAAGACGGCCTGATCGATGTCCTACGTGCACGCGCACCGCGTCGAGCTGGTCACCGACGCGAGCGGCAACGCGATCGGCTACACCGAAGTCGTCACCGGCCGGGTGTGCACGATCCGCTACGTGAAGAACGACTTCGCGGATGGCTCGACGATCACGGTGACCAACGAGACCACCGGCGAGACGATCTGGAGCGAGTCGAGCGTCAACGCCTCGGCCACGCGCGCGCCACGCCAGGCGACGCATTCCACCGCCGGTGCCGCCGCGGTCTACGCCTCCGGCGGCAGCGCGGTCCTGGACCGCATCGTCGTCGCCGGCGCGCGGATCAAGGTCGTTGTCGCCAGCGGCGGCAACACGAAGTCCGGCACGTTCCACGTCGTCCTGGACTGACCACGGCGCGCACCGCCCCGCACGATCGAGGATGGAACTGATGTGGACATACGCGGCACTCAAGGCGGCGCTGGCAGCGCTCGCCCCGGCGCCCGACAGCCTTGAGGCCAAGGCGGAGGCCATCAACGCGCAGGCCGGCCAGCAGACCGTCGATGTGCCGGCTCGCGATGTGCGTGGTGTCCTGTATGCTCGTGGCAAGCTGCCGGCGGTAAGCCGCAAGGCCATCGACGCGCGCCTCGGCACAGACTCTTCAGATCCAGCCTTCGCCGCCTTGCACCTGGTCGAGATGTGGGGGGAAGGTGCGACAATCCCCATGACGATCCCAGCCATCGCCGCCCAATGCGAGGCCGACCTGGCGCTGCTGGTCGGTGCTGAGATCATCACCGAGGACGACAAGGCAGCCGCGCTGTCGCTCGCCACCCGGACGCGGCCGATCTGGGACCCGCCGGTCACCGCCGGTGACGTGCAGACCGCGGAGGCGCAGCCGTGACCACGTATTTCAGCGAATACCCCGCGGCGCTCGATATAGCGATTCCCAGCTCGGCACTGAACGGTCTGGCTGACGGCGCATACGCCATCACCGCGACCCCGATCGACAACCGCCCGACGCTCGGGTCGGCCGTGAGCTACAACAGAGCCGATCTCTTGATCGATCTTGCCAGCGCGGTGACGGTGGGAGCGACGCCAAGCATCATCGTATGGGTATTGCCGTCGGTTGACGGCACCAACTATCCGACGCCGCCCGGCACATCGGCTGCCGCCGCTCCTCCGTATTTCGCATACTCGTTTCCGCTTACGCCGAGCGTCAGTTCACAGCGCTTCACGCTCCCGAACCTTGAACTCACGCCGGACCCGTTGCTGATCCTCATTCAGTCCAAGCTAGGCGTCGGTTTCCCGGCCAGCGGCAATACCTGTCGGCTTCGCCGTCGCGGCCTGGTCGCCTGGTAGCCGATGTGGCAAGGCGTTCATCCACCGCGCGGGCGGGTTGAATTTGATCCGATTGCGCTCGGCGGTGTGCCGTCATTCGCATTGCTGCCGTTCGCCGGAGAAACCACGCCTCGGCTGACCCGGAGTAGCGTGTCCGGCTCGCTGCTGGGTGGCGCCACGATCGGCATCGGAAATATCGCCATGGGTCTCACGGGGACCGGGGGATATTGGTCGGCCACCAACGTCGGCGGTTACACCCTGCCGCAGAACCAGGGCAGTTTGCTGGTGTTCGTCACGCCGGGAACATCTCCGACGGACGGCGCGTTCCACGGCCTTTGCATCTTCGGTCCATCGAATTACCCGACGGGGCCGAGCCTGGACGTCGTGAAGTGGAACGACAACAACTGGTATGCCGGATGGTGGAACGGTTCGGCCACGCGCGTGGTGGTCTCGGCCGCCGGCACCTACACGGCTGGCGTTCCCTTGGTTGTGGGCGTGACCTGGAGCAAGGCGTCCGGCGCCGCATCGACCAGGTTGTATTGCAACGGCCGACTGATCGGCACCGACACCAACACGCCGGCCACGGGCGCCACGAACGGCGCGTCGGCCTACATCACGTGGCTGAACGACCCGACGAATTTTGCGCCCTGGGCGAAGAACGCGAATGACGCGTTCTATTACGCCATGGTCTATGACCAGGAACTTTCGCCGGCCCAGATGGCCCAGGTGGCCGCTCGGCCGTTCATGATGTTCCGCCCGCCCGCCCGGCGGTTCGTCGGCAGGTTCAGCAGCTCCTATAGCGAGTCCATCTCGCTCGCCGCGTCGGCCGCGTTCACCGCCGTTGCGGCGCTGCAGATCCCGTCCGGCATCACCGTGGCGGGATCCGCAACGATGGCCACCGCCGGTGCGCTCGGCATCAGCGCGGCAGCGACCATCAGTGCCGTGTCGACGATGACGGCCGCGGGCACGCTGGCGATCGCCGGCACGATCACGCTGAGCGGCACGTCCGGCCTGGCCGCCGCGGGCACCATGGCGATGCCGGCGGCCGCGTCGCTCGCCGGTACGGCTGACGTCGCAGTGTCGGGCTCGCAAGCGATGGCAGGGGCGGCCAGCCTGGCAGGCTCGGCCGGTGTAGACGCCGCTGGGACGCTTGCCATGCCAGCCGCCACCTCGCTCCCGGGCTCGGCCGGCGTGGCCGCATCCGGCGCCCTGGCGGCGACAGTGAGCGGCAGCCTGGCAGGCTCGTCTGGCATGGCGGTGGCCAGTGCACAGGCGGTGACGGTTGCTGCGTCGCTCGCCGGCACAGCCGGCGTAGCAGCATCCGGTGGCCTCGTGCTCGATGCAGCCGCCACCCTGACCGGTTCGGCCAGTGTGAGCGCCGCAGGCGCGCTGGCCATGCCAGCCGCCACCTCGCTCCCCGGTGCCGCCGGCCTGGCCGCGTCGGGGGTGCTGGCCGCGACAGTCAGCGCAGGCCTGGCCGGCTCTTCCGGCATGGCGGCCGCCGGCGCTCAGGCGATGACAGTTGCCGCATCGCTCGCCGGCACCGCCGGCGTGACAGCCTCGGGCGGCCTGGTGCTCGATGCAGCCGGCACTCTGACCGGCTCGGCCGGCGTGACCGCCGGCAACGCGGTGACGATCGCCGGCGCGGCATCCCTGTCGGGTTCGGCCGGCTTGGCCGCCGGTGCCGCGCTCGCGGCGCAGTCCACGATCGTCTTCACGGTCACGGCCTCGGTCGCCGCGTCCGCCGTCTACACGATCGAAGAGCTCATCCAGCTGGTCGGTGCCGCTGCCGTCACCGCCGCCGGCGACGCCGGCACCGACATCGTCCGCACCGTGTCGCTCGACGGCCACCGGACCCTGGTCGTCACCCTGATCGGGCGCCGCCAGGGCGTGCTGCAGCTGCGCGCCGACCTTACCAACTAGGAGTCGATCCCATGCATGTTGCGGGCGCCCTGCTGGGCGGCAACGCGCGCGCGTCCGCCATCGGCGCGCTGACCGGCAGCGAGGGCATCAGCCTCGCCGTCCGGCTGCACAACACCTATCGCTTCGAGTGCCACCGCCAGGCGGCCCTGCCGCGGCGCCTGCTGGCCCGTGCGCTGGCCTGGCTGCTCCCGGCGGCCGCCATCGCCGCGGCGCCGCTCGGCAGCGTGCTGCGGCCCGTAGGGCGGCTGCGCTGGCAGGAGGACGTCCACAACCTCGTCACCACCGAGGGCAAGAACGACCTGCTGACCAAATACCTCAAGGCCAGCAGCTACACCGCCGCCTGGTATGCCGGGCTGGTCTCGGGCTCGTCCCCGACGCTCGCCGCCGGCGATACGGCCGCGCAGATCGGCGGCTCCAACGGCTGGACCGAGTTCACCGCCTACAGCGAGAGCGTGCGCCAGACGGCCACCTATGGCTCGGCGTCCGCCGGCTCGATCGACAACTCGGCCAGCAAGGCGGTGTTCTCGATCAATGGCGGCGGCACAGTCGGCGGCGCCTTCCTGGTGTCGACCAGCACCAAGAGCGGCACGTCGGGCGTGCTGTTCGGCGAGGCGGCCTTCGGCACCGCCCGCACGGTCGTGTCCGGCGACACGCTGTCCGTCACCCTCACCAACACGGTGTGATCATGCAGGTCAAAGCACTCGACCACGTCGAGGATACCAATCAGATTCAGCTGCCGGATGGCAACGGCGGATTCCTGCCGGCACAGTCCGTGCTCACGGTGCTGGAGGCAGGCTCCATCTACGACCTGCCGGATGACCAGGCGGGCCGGCTGATCGCCCGCGGCCTGGTGTCCGAGGATCTGGAGGCACCGCTGCTGCCGCACCTGGTGCGGGACTGACATGGCGGCCGAAGGCCAGAACTTCACGCTCGTCGCCGGCGACACGGTGCGGCTGGCGTTCACGGCCTACGACAGCGACGGCACCACGCCGCTGGACCTCGCCGGAGCCACCATCAAGTGGCAGCTCGCGCGCGACGAGGCCGGCCCTGCCTTGATCAGCAAGCAGACCGGATCCGGCATCACGGTCACCAATGCCGCGGGCGGCACGTTCGTCGTGGCGATCGCTCCGGCCGACACGGCGGCGATCACGGCCGGCGGCTACTACCACGAGACGCAGGTGACCGATGCCTCCGGCAACGTCTCCACCGTCGCCACCGGCAGCATCGCCATCATCCCGGGCCTGATCGCATGAGCACCTCCATCGTCACCGAGACCTCGCCCGCATCCAGTCCATGCCTCGTGCGGCTGCGCGAGGTGAAGGACGAGTTCGGCATCGCCGACACGGCCAGCGACACGAAGCTGCTGCGCTGGGCCACCGCAACGTCGGTGCGCTTCGCCAACGCCTGCGGCCGGACCTTCGCAGCAGCTTCGGTGTCCGAGACCTTCCGGGAGGTCTACGGACGGGGCCTGCTGATCCTCTCCCGGCATCCGGTCATCGAGGTGGCGTCCGTCACCGAGGCGGGCGAAGCGGTCGCGACGGACGGCTATGAGGTCGATCCCGGTGCGGGCCTGCTGTACCGCCTGGCGGGCGACTGCCGCACCTGCTGGCGGGCGCGCACGATCGTGGTGGCGTACCGCGCCGGGTTCGACCCGATCCCGGCGGATGTCACCGACGCGGTGCTGACGGTGATGCGGCACCGGTGGGCGACGTCGGACCGTGATCCGCTGCTGCGCAGCTTCTCGATCGATGGTGTCGGCCGCGAGGACTACTGGGTGCCGCTGCAGGGCGGAGACACCGCGGCACTGCCGCCGGATCTTCTCCCTGTCGCCGACACGATCGCGCACTACCGGCAGGTCGGCATCTGATGTTCGCCGCCGCATCGGTCCTGCGGATGCTCCGAACCCGCGGCCGCCGCGTGACGCTTCGCCGGCCGGGCTCGCCACCGGTTGACGTGACCTGCCTCGCGATGATCGCGCAGTTGGACGACGTGGTCAGCACGGGCGGTGCCACGCAGTTCCGCCGGCGGATCACCATCGGCAACGCCGAGATTGCCGCGTCCGGCTGGCCCGGGCCGCCAAAGCAGGGCGACCAGGTCCTCGACGACGGGCGCACGATGAAGGTGCAGGCCGTGCTGGTGCAGGTGGTCGCCGGCGAGACCGTGATGCACCGGATCGAGACCTGGGGAGCGTAGCGCGTGCCGCCGCAGAACCCGTTCTCGCTGGCCCGGATCGAATCATTGACCAGGCGCATCCGTGCGAACACCAGGGAGCAGATCGTCGCCCTGACCAACGAGCTGACCGCACGCAACCAGGCGCTCATCGCCGGCGCGTCCGCGGGCAGCACGGTGCCCTTCACGCGCTATGTCGACGGCGTGCTTGGCAAGCCGCTCGACCAGGTGCGCGCCGACGGCATGACGCTCACCGAGTTCCACCTGCTCGGCCACGTGGTCGACGCGGCGATCCGCATGCTGATCGAGCGCTCGCCCTTCGGGCCGGCCGAAGGCGGCCACTACCGCGACGACCACCGGCTGTACGTCAACGGCCAGCGCCGCGACGCCACCAAGGAGGGGACACCCGTCGAGATCAAGCAGACCGACCAGGTGGTGATCCTCAACCCGCGACCCTATGCGCGGAAGATCGAAGGCGGCGCGCGGGAGCGGTTCCGCGGCCGGATGACCAACCGCCGGCCGGGTCTGTCGGTACAGGCACCGGACGGCGTCTACGAGATCACGGTGCGCGAGCTGCGGCAGCGCTTCGGCAACATCGCGGTGATCGGCTTCACCTATCGCGCGGCGTTCGACGGCGCCGTCGTGGATCCCGCCGCGGTGCCGAAGGCGATCCTCGGCCCGTATCAGCGCAACCGCCAGGGCCGCTTCGTGGCCGGCAACCGCGCCGCCATCGGCGGCAGGCCGCAGCACAACGTGTCGTCCGAGCGGTTCCCTGCCATCGAGATCACGGGACGCACCTGATGCTCGCACCCGCGGCGACCGCCATCCGCTCGTTCATCGCAGCGGGCTACACCGGCTTGACCATCCGCTGGCCGAACGAGGCCATCCCGCCCGAGCGTGACGCCGGACAGGCCTACATCGAGGCGGAGATCATCGGCGGGCGGAACGCCATCCGCGGCTTCAGCCGGCCCGGCAACCGGCTGTTCGTCCATCCCGGCCTGGTCCGCTTCTACATCCACGCGCCCTGGCCGGACGGCATGGACGGCGCGCTGGCCACGGCCGACACGCTGGCAGCACTTCTGGAACGCATCGACATCGAGGCACCGGCCAGGCCGCAGATCGTCCGCACGCAGGACTTCAGCGTCTACGACGACGTCGCCTCGGCCGAAGAGGGCAACTTCGCTGTGCTGATGTGCAGCGTTCCCTTCGACTTCTACTACCATCGCTAGGAGCTGAGATGACCTACCAGAGCCAGTCCAACGGCTATGTGGCCTACAAGGTGCAGAGCGGCCTGGGCACGCAGGCCACCGGCTCCGGCGGCACCATCCTGCGCACCGCCGGCGGCCAGGGCGGCCGGCTGACCAAGGCCGCCACCGAGAGCAACGAAGCCCGCCGCGACGGCATGCGCACGCGCGGCCGCCACGGCACGCAGAAGACCGCCGGCACCTGGAGCGCCGAGGCCTCGCTCGGCTCGCACGAGGCGATCATCGAGGCGGTGATGCGCGACACCTGGTCGGCGGCCGACCTGCAGCTCGACGAATCCGACTTCACCTCCATCACCACGGGCGCCAACACCATCGTCCTCGCCGCGGGCGATCCGCGCACGCTCGGCCTGCGCGTCGGCGACGTGATCCGCCTCACCAGCCATGCGAGCGCCGGCAATAACAGCCGCAACCTGCGCATCACGCTGCTGTCGTCCACCACGATCACCGTCGCCGAGACCCTGACGGTCAACGCCACGCCCGACACCGACTGCGAGATCACCCGGCCGGGCAAGGTGCTCACGCAGTTCTCGGCAGGATCGTTCGTCAAGCGCTACTTCACGATCGACGAGTACGACATGGACATCGACCAGTCCGAGGTGATGACCGACTTCGTGTGGGGATCGCTCCGGTTCTCGATGCAGCCGAACGGCATCATCATGGCCGACCCGGGCGGCGTCGGCACCGGCCGGTTCGAGGCCCTGGCGACCGGCTCGTCGCCGCTGCTGACCACGCCCACCGAGCCGGCCGGCGTGCCGTTCGCGGTGGTGGATGCGACGATCCGGCTCGGCTCAACCGACGTGGTCGACCTCACCTCGTTCGACCTGACGCTCGATATCGCGCCGAACGCGCCCGACACGTTCGGCTCCGGCGCGGTCAAGTATGCGCCGGACGTGTTCCCCGGCCAGATGGCCGTGTCGATGAACCTGACCGCGCTGCGCAAGGATCTGCAGTTCATCCAGGACTACGTGGCCGAGACGGTCTACTCGCTGCACGTGCTGGCGGTCGACCTGGAGAGCGAGCCGAAGGACTTCCTGTCGATCTACGTGGGCAACTTCAGCTTCGGCGGCGTCGACAAGTCCGCGCTGAGCCGGCAGGGCGGCCCGCGCACCCAGACCGTCGCCGTGCCCGCCGCGCTGATCGGCAGGGACACGCGCGGCACCGGCTACGACCCCACCATGGTGAAGTTCCAGTCCACCGCCGCATAGCGGCCGACGTCGACACCGACACCGACACCGACGCCGGCATCGCCGGCGCCGACGACCACGCACGCGGCCGCGGGCCGCATCCAACCTCATCAGGAGACGTTATGAGCGAGTTCGTCCTCGACGACTTCGACGCGACCGACACGGCGGTGATGGAGATCATCCCGCCAGGCGGCGCCGACGCGATCGGCACCATCACCTTCGCCGGACCCGGCCATCCCAAGACGATCACCCAATCCGACCGGGTGACGCTGCAGAACCAGAAAGAGGCCGCCGACCAGGCGCAGGCGCGCGTCAACGGCCGGAAGTGGAAGGCCGATGTACCCGATGCCGAGCAGATCAGGACGCGCAACGCCACGTTCGTGGTGGAACGCATCGTCGCGTGGTCGGGCATCAAGCAGCGCGGGGACGATGGCACGGTGACCGAGGTGCCGTTCAGCGACGCGCTGGCGCGCACCATCTTCCTCGATCGCCGCAAGGAATGGCTGCTGCACGCGGCGCTCGAGTTCCTGACGGCCGAACGGTCTTTTACCAGTCGCTCTGCGACCAGCTAGCCGAGTTCGCAGAGCGCCAGTTCGAACTGGCCGCACCGGACGAGGGCGGGATCTCCTACCGGAAGGTGCTCGAGGGACTGCTGAGGCGCGCCAGGCGGCCGGACAAGCGGGCGGAATACGAGGCGGCGCTCGCATTGCCTCCGTTCCCGATGCCGCTCCTGCACATCTGGCGGGCCTACCACCGGATCAGGCGCCGCAAGGGTGCCGCCGGCTTCGGCGCCGCGCCGATCGAGTGGCCCGACATCAGCGAGTTCGTCCGCATGACGCGCACGAGACTGCTGCCGCGCGAGGTGGAGATGCTCGAGCGCCTCGACGATGCGTTCATCGCCGCCGCGACGGGGCAGAGCGGCAGTGAGGCTGGCGGTGACGTGGACGGAGAAGGCCTCACGGCCTGACACCAGGCTGATGGCGAGGACCCAGCCCTCGCGCCACGCCAGGATCCACGCGGGCAGCCCACGCACGCTCTGCGGGCTGCCTTGCAGGCGATGGACCAGCAGCGGCGTCTCGTCGGTCCGCAACCTCGGCAGCGAACGGATCACCTGCAGGACCTGCGCGCGCCTCGCCAGAGCCGCGTGCACAACCGCGCGATAGGCACACCTTGTCCGAACAGATCATCACCGAGCTGATCGTCGACGCGCGTGGTGCCGAACCCGGCACCGCGCAGTTCGTCGCGATGATGGGCGTTGCCCAGCGCGCGGTGGACAAGCACATCCAGTCGCAGGAGAAGCTCGCCGAGCAGGCGACCGCCGCCGGCAATGCCGCGGCCGGGGCCGGACAACAGATCGAGACGGGCGCACGTTCCGTCAGCGCGGCCGAGCGCGCCTATGCGGCCTATGTCGCGCGGATGGATCCGGCATTCGCCGCTCAGCAGAAGCTCACCGCCGAGACCAACCGCGTGAATGCGGCGATCGACGGCTTGATCAACAAGATCAACCGCACGCCCGTCGATACCGAGGCCTATACGAAGCTGGCCGCACAGATGTCGGCCCTCACGGGGCGCTCGGCCGAACTGCGCGGCACGCTGGACCGGCTCGCCAGCGGCAGCATGAGCGTCGAGCAGGCGCTCGGCTCCCTGGCCACGGAATCGGAGCGTGCCGCGGCCGCTGCACGCGATGCCGCCACGTCACAGGCGCAGATGGTGGCCCGCGCCCAACAGATCAGGGATGCGCTCGATCCGCTCGGCGTCGTTCAGCGTGAATACAGCGCGGCGCTGGCAGACGCGACGCGTCTGCAGATTGCCGGGCTGATCACCGATCGCGAATACATCGAAACCACCAATCGAAGCCTCGCTGCGCTCGACAGGAAAACCGCAGAACTCGACGGTTCGGCGCAGGCCGCGCGCGACGCGGCCGCGGCCGAGATGCAGATGACGGCGCAGGCCAGGCAATGGATCGCGACGGCAGATCCTGCGGCCGCGTCACAGGCGCGTCTCAACGAGGCCAGGATCACCGGTGAGAAGCTCATCGCGGCCGGCCTGATCACGCAGCCGCAGCTCACCGCTGGCCTCAAGAAGCTGTCCGACCAGCACGAGCAGCTCTATGGCACGACGACGCGGTCCACCGGCGCGCTGCGTGCGCTGTCGGTGCAGATGCCCGACGTGGTGCAGGGCGTGCTGTCCGGCCAGAGCGCCTTCCAGCTCCTCGTGCAGCAGGGCGGCCAGGTGATCTCGGTCCTGCAGCTGCAGGGTGGCGTGCTGAGCGGGCTGAAGGCGGCATTCTCGGCGCTCGTGTCGCCGATCGGCCTCGCTGTCGCGGCCGGCGTCGCGCTGGTCTCCGGCATCGTCGCGGTCGGCGCGGCATCCGAGGCGTCCGCCCGGCGGATGGTCGATCTCCAGAACGCGCTCCGCGCGACGCGCACGGATTACGTGAACCTTGCGCAGGAGGTGAACGCCGCCGCCAAGGCGGTCGCGGCCACGAGCCAGATCGGTTCCGGAGATGCGCGCGCCGCGGGCCTGGCCATCGCCGGCTCGGTGGGGTTCCAGGGGAACCAGTCCGAGCTCGAGCGGCTGATCAAGCTGTCCGGCGACCTGGCGGCGGCATGGGGCACCACGCTGCCGGAGGCGGGCAGGAAGCTGGCGGCCGGCCTGACCGATCCCGCGAAGGCGGCCCACGAGCTTGCCGATAAGACCTTCCCCGGCGTGACGCAGCAGCTCGCGCGCACGATCGACCTGATGCAGAAGGGCGGCGACGTCGCGGGCGCACAGCGCCTTCTGATCGATGCCTACAGCCGCGCCGTGGCTGGCGCCGGGGAGCCGCACACGCGGCTTCAGAGGGCCGTCTCCGGCCTGTCCGAGGCATTCACCTCGGCCGGACAGAGCGGTCGCAGCCTGGCCGACGTCATCGGGACGACCTTCACCGATATCGCCTCGTTCGCGGTCGAACAGATCACGCGGCTGGTCACCGCGATCTCCTGGGCCAAGGACAAGATTGCCGCGCTGCTGCCCGGCCAGCTCGGTGGCGGAACGCCCGCGCCGGGCAGTTTCACCGGCGGTCTGCAGCCGGCGATCCCGACCAACAACACCATCCGTCCCGATCTCGCGCAGCTGCTCTACAGGATCGCGGAGCAGAGGAACTTCGGCGGTGCGCCGGACGTATCGGCAACGCAGGCCGATCTCGCCACGCAGATCATGGCGATCGAGTCCTCCGGCGGCCGGAACATCCGCGTCAGTTCGGCGGGCGCGATCGGTGCGATGCAGTTGATGCCCGGCACGGCGGCGGCAATGGGCGTCAGCCCATACGACATGGCCGGGAACATCGAAGGCGGCCTCCGGTTCATCGCCCAGCTATGGCAGCAGTTCGGCGGCGATCCGGTCCTTGTGGCGATGGCCTACAACTGGGGCCCGGCGAATGTCGAGGCGTTCCTGCGCGGCGTCAAAGCCATTCCGGTCGACGTGCAGAAATATGCCCAGACCGTCACGGGTATCAGCGGCGATCAGCTGCTCCAGCGCTACAGCGGATCCTTCGCCGCCGCGTCTCGCGCGGGCATCGGGACGAACGTCGTCGGCCGCAGCGACGCCGACCTGCTCCAGGCGCGGATCAATGCTGCCGACAAGCAGGCGCAGGGCCTGATCCCGGGGCAGCAGGAGGACATACGGGCACAGATCAGGAACTTCGACGATCTCCGCGCGAAGGTCGGCGAGAACTCCGCCCAGGGTCAGGCCTACTCGGCGGTCATCAAGGACCTGCAGGGGAAGCTTGCCGAGCTGCTCACGCCGATGCAGCAGCTCGACAAGTCGCTGCGCGACCAGGCGGCTCTGTCGGGTGTCGCCGAGGGTGCGGCGCGCGAGTACGCGCAGGCGCTGCAGCAGGCGACCGACGTGGCGGTGAAGCAGGGCGACGGCACGCTGCAGACCGCGGACCGGCTGCGGGTGCTGCAAAGCGTGCACGACAGGCTGACCGGGCAGTACCAGCAGAGCATCGTCGAGATCGACCGCCAGACCGCGGCGAACAATCAGTTCAACGCGGCGCTGGCGAACACCATCGCCACCTATGGCTCCTACACCGCGGCGGCGCAGCACCTCGCCAATGTCGAGAAGGCAAGGGAGGAGCTGCGCAAGACCACGACGGACAATGAGCCTGAGTACCGGCAGCGCCTGGACGAGACGACGGCTGCCCTCGACCGCCAGACGCGGTCGCTGAACGAACGGAATCTCCAGCCGGCGCTGGACCAGCAGCGGCAGTCGATCGCGCTCATCCAGGCGCAGACCGACGCGCTCGGCATGTCCGCCGCCGAGCAGGACAAGTACATCGCCGTCTTCAAGGCGAAGCAGGAGCTGGAGAGCAGGAACACGGACACCCAGAAGGGCCTGGGTGCCGAATACATCGCCAATGTCGGGCGGCTCTCCGACCTGACCGCGGCCTACAGCCAACAGAAGCAGGCGCTCGCCGACATCGCATCGGCGTTCACGTCCGCCTTCGACCAGCTCGGGCAGGCCATCACCAACAGCTTCCTGTCCGGCACGGGGGCTGCAGTGAACTGGAAGAACGTGATGCTGTCGGTGGCGCAGCAGGTGTTGCAGAAGTTCCTGCAACTGGCTGTGCTCAATCCGCTGCTGAACAGCCTGTTCAACCAGAGCAATTCGACGCTCGGGACGGTGATCGCGGCGCTCGGTTCGGCCGGTGGCTCGGGCAATGCCTCCGGTTCCGGCGGCGCGCTCAACACGCTGGGCAACCTCGGCACGGTCGGCAGTGCAGCCAACACCCTGTCCGGCGGCTCCATCTACGAGACGCTGGGCATCACCAAGCTTGGTGGCTGGTTGAAGGACACGCTCGGCCTTTCCGGGCAGGGCAGCCTTCTGTCGCAGATAGGCAATCTCGGCATCTTCGGCACGTCGACGGCCGAAGCATCGCTGGCCGCCATCAGCCCCGAGTCGATTGCTGCGGCCCTCGGCTACAATGCGGCGCCGCTTGCCACGCAAGCTGGCGTCGGCGCCACTCAGGCGACCGGCCTATTCGGCGGGGCGTCGCTCGGCAATTTGGCTGGAGGCGTGGGGCTGGGATTCGGCGCCGGCAGCCTGGCTGGTGGCTTCGTGCAGGGCGCAGTCGGCAAAACAGGCTACGGCCCTCAGATTGGCGCGGGCACGGGCGCTATCGCTGGGGCCATCATCGGCTCGTATGTGCCTGTCATCGGGACGGTGCTGGGTGGCCTGATCGGCGGCCTCCTCGGTGGAGGTGGCGGCGGCCTGATCGGGCCGCCCAAGCCCAACCCGTTCACGTTGACGGACATCGGCGTCACGCCGCAGGGCCTGCTGACGCAAGGCGGCACCGCGTCGCAGCTCGTGGACAGCAACGCCGCCCAGACGGCTGCGGAGATCGCGCAGTTCAACGCGGCGCTACAGAGCCTGGGCGTGACCATCGCCAGCCTGACCACGCGGTTCGGCACGGCTACCCCCGGCACCGGCGGCGGCGGCACCGTCGGCGCGGAGCCCAACAATCCGGACCACGAGAACACCAACTGGATCGGCTCCGACGTCGCCTCGCTGTTCTCGGCCTTCCGCTTCACCGCCTCCGACCCCACGCTGGCGGACTTCCTGAGCGGCAAGCCGTTTGCTGACGCTGGCGCACTCGCCGCGGCCGTGCAGCAGTTCCAGGCGGCGCAGGCGGCGATCACGACGTTCCTCGACAGCACGGCGCCGCAGCTCACCGCGAGCGCCACGGCGACCGGCTCGCTCGACCAGGCGATCGCCCAGCTCAACCAGCAGTTCGCCGCGGCGATCGCGACGGCGCAGCAATACACCGCCTCGGGCGCCGCCTCGGCCGACCAGCTCGCCCGCCTGGCGCAGGCCGAGACCGACCTCGCCACGGCCCGTGACGCGGCCATACAGAAGGCGCAGCAGCAGGCCGCGCAGCAGACGCAGGATCTCGCCGCCGGCCTCTACAGCCGCTTCCTGGCGGCCTCCGCGCAGGCCTCCGGCGTGCCGGCCGACCAGCTCACCGCCGCGCTCTACGCCTTCGACGTCCAGGCCGACCAGCAGCGCCGCCAGTTCGATGCCCAGATGGTGGCGCTCTACGGCGACGCGGTCCGCGGCACCGCGACCTACGTCAACAACGCCACCCTGCTGGAGGCGACGCTCGGCCAGGAGCGCCTGGCGATCCAGAAGGCGGCCAACGACAACCTGGTGCAGTCCGCCCAGCAGGCGCAGCAGCAGGCGACACAGGCGCAGCAGCAGGCCGCGCAGAACGTCGCCGGCACGATCGCCTCGATCACCGACTACGTCCGCACCCTGCAGTTCGGCAGCAACTCGGCCCTGTCCCCGACCTCGCAATACGAGCTGGCCAGCCGCCAGTTCAACGCGGTCTCCGGCGCGGCCCTGAAGGGCGACTACGGCTCGATCCAGGCGATCACCGGCTACGCCGACCAGCTGCTCACCGCCTCGCGCACCGTGAACGGCTCCGGCGCCGCCTTCGCCGCCGACTTCCAGCGGGTGATCGACGCCCTCGGCAGGATCGGCGAGATGCCGGCCGACACGCTCACCGCATCGGCCTACGCCGCCGAGATGCGCACCCAGACGCAGGTGCTCTCCACCGACCTGCGCGTGCTGCAGGACCTCATGCGCAGCCTGATCGCCGAGTTCAAGCACAGCGGCTGGCGTCCCGCGCGCCTGGTGGCCTGAGATGGGCCGCGTCCTCCGCACACCGGACCGCCAGCCGCTGATCACCGGCATGGTGGGGCCGACGCCGATCGCCCTGCTGGCGACCCCCGGCCCGGCCGCCGCCGCGGCCGGCATGCCGTTCTTCACCGTGGCGATCGAGGCCTACCAGCCGCCCGGCACGGCGCTCACGCCGGTGCTGGGCTGGAACCTGGTGCCGTGGAACCTGCTCTCGCTGCGGCCGATCGGCGCCGGCTCGACCACGAAGATCACCGCCTCCGACATGGGCTACCGCACCCGCGCCGGCGACGCCGGCGGCGTGGTGCCATACCCGGCGCTGATCGCCGATTCGATCCAGCTCGACCGCGAGATCCCGCTCGATCCCGCCACCACGGCCGCCGCGGCCGGCGGCGCAACGGTCGTGCTGATCAACGACGACGGCCACCTCGACGGCATCGCCAGCTCGATGAACGCCGACGGCCGCCGCGCCGAGATCCGCCGCGGCACCAAGGTCTGGGATGCCGGCCGCGGCCTCTTCGTCGACCCCAGCCTGGCAGACCTCGACATGGTCTTCGCCGGCGTGGCGACGCCCTGGTTCCTCGACGTCACCACCCTGCGCGTGCTGCTGCGCGATGCCAGCTACTGGCTCGAGCGGCCCTACCAGGCAAACCTCTACACCGGCGCCGGCGGCATCAACGGCAGCACCGCTCTCACCGGGATCCGCATCCCGCGCACCCGCGGCGGCACCGCAGGGCATCCGGTGAAGAACATCACCCCGGTGCTGATCGATCCGGTCAAGCTGATCTACCAGTACAACGACGGCCCGGGCGCGATCGTGACGCTCTGGGAAGGCGCCAAGGCCACCATCGCGTTCAGCGGCGACGACACCACGGACCTTTTCTCAGGAACGACGCCGCCCGGCACATACCGCACCGACGATACCCATGGCCTGTTCCAGCTCGGCTCGCCGCCGGCCTACGCGATCACCGCCGACGTCACCGGTGAGTTCCCCGTCGCCGGCGCGGTCACGACCGCGGCGGCGATCGCGCTGGCCATGCTCACCGAGGACCTGGGGCTGGCGGCGGAGTTCGTGGACGCGGACAGCTTCGCGGCCGCCGACAGTGCCTACCCCTACATCGCCGGCATCTACTTCCACCCGGACGATGCGGCGGACGGCGCCGCTGCGGTGTCGCGCGTGCTGTCCGGGATGCACGCCAAGCTGATCCACGCGCGCGCCGGCGAGCTGCGCTGCTGCGTGCTGCGCGCCCTGTCCGGCACGGAGACCCCGGTGCTGACGATCGGCCCGCACAACAGCGGCGAGATCGTGCCGGTTCCCTTGCCCGCCACGCTCGACCCGCCGGCGGTGCGCGTACGCGTCGCCTGGCAGCACAACCACACCGTCCAGGCCTCCGGCCTCAACCCGGAGGCCCCTGCCGCGCAGGTGCAGTTCGCCGCGGCCTCGGACAGCTACGCGTTCTTCGGCAGCCCCGCCGTCGCAGCCCAGTTCGCCCGCCCCAACGACCTCGCCCCGTTCGGCGGCTCGCTGCTGGTGAGGGACGACGTGGACGCAGTGGCCGCGGACGTGGGCGCGCTGTGGTGCGCCAGACGGCGGCTCTTCGATGTTCCGCTGCCGCTCGAGCTCGGCGTCGGGCTCGACCTGGGCGACGTGCTCCGCCTGCGCGACCTGACCGGCGAACTGCGCAGCGGCAGGCTCGGGCAGATCGTCGGCACGTCGCTGCGCAGCAACGAGGACATGATGACGGTGAGGGTGCTGGTCTGATGGGCAATGTCGCGATCGGCTGTCGCAACCACTTCAAGTCGGGCGTCATCACCGCCAACAGCGCCGAGACCGGCCTCGGCCCGACCAACCTGGCCTCCGACCAGTGCGCCGCCGCCTCGGGCTGGCAGACGCCCAACGGCAAAGTCCAGTACTCGAGCGACGGCCAGGCGCTGCTCAAATGCACCTTCGCCCGGCCACGGCTGCTGCTGCGCGCCGTCGCCCTGGTCAACACCAACCTGACGCCGGCCGCGCGGATCACCGTCCAGGCGTGGCGCGACCTGGCGCTGGTCTGGCAGGCGGTCGTCGCCGGTCCGCAGCCCGGCTACCGCCAGATCATCGTCATCCTGGACGAGGACGTGACCTGCGATCTCGTGCAGATCCTGTTCGACGATCCCGCCAACCCGGACAGCCATATCAACATCGGCGGCGCCTTCGCCGGCCCGCTGTGGTTCCCGCGGAACGGCATCGCCTGGCAGACCGCGCACGGCCAGCGGCCCTCGCGGCGCGACACCAGGGTCTCCGGTGGGCCGCGCTACATCAGCCTCAAATACGTCGAGCGGTTCTGGAGCGTCGTGTTCGACGCCGTGCCGGATGACGAGGCCTGGGACGAGCTCGAGGAGATGAAGCGCATCGCCGCGCTGGGCAGCAACGTGCTGTTCGTGCCGGACGTGGCCTCGATCGACCTCTACCGCGAGGCGGTGTTCGGCGTGGCCGACGGCATCGACACCCCGGTCGGCTTCGTGCCCGGCGCCGTCCCGCTGCTGCGCCGCTGGACCGGCGAGATCGTGGAGCGCCTGTAGATGCCAGGATGGTGGGCAAGCTTCGTCTCGGAGACGGCGACCAATCCCGGCACGGGCGCGGTGACGCTGCTCGGGCGCAACCTGGACATCCCGTGCTGCGACTTCGCCACGGCCGGCTACGGCACCGGCGACCCGGTCTACTACACGATCAGCGATGGCGCGCCCGACGGGCAGAGCGAGGACGTCAGAGGCACCTACAACGCCACCACCAACACCCTCTCGCGCGACGAGACGCTGGCCAACACCGCCGGCACCACCTCGCCGCTGAGCTTCACCGGCGACGTCTTCATCTACAGCGTATTGCCTGCCAGCAAGGGCCTCGCGCTCGATGCCGGCAACGACCTGACACTGCCGCGTGACCTGTCGGTCACCCGCAACGCGGCGATCGGCGGCACGCTCGCCATCCAGCCGGCATCGGCCGCCGCGCATGCGCTGCGCGCCGACCAGGCCTGGCAGACCATCGCCAGCTATCCGCCCTCGATCATCGGCCTGATCGACTTCCCGCTGTCGACCGGCTACCGGCGGTTCCGGCTCTGGGTCTCGGGGCTGACCGTCACCTTTGGCGACGCGACGATCGGGCTGCAGTTCTCCGGCGACAACGGCAGCACGTTCGCGACCAGCCTCTACAACTGGGCGGCGCACTCGGTGCTCGATGCGGGATCGCTGGGCGGGGCGGGCAACGCGAGCGACGTCAGCATCACTGTCGCGCCCGGCATCGCGGCATCCGCAGGATCCAACGCGTTCGAGGGGATGATCGACATCTTCCCGGGCTCGGTGTCCTTCGCGCCGCGCTGCGTGACGACGATGTACGGGGTCACCTCGGCTGGCTACATGCTGTGGCAGGGCGGCGGCGGCTGGAACGGCTCGCCCGGGCGGATGAACTACGGCCGGCTGCTGCCCTCGGCCGGCACGATCTCCGCGGCGCTGATCCTCGAGGGCCTGCGGTGAGCTGGCCGAACGTCCCCTTCGCCGGCTCGGTCGACGGCGCGGACTGGGTGCCGGTCGCGCAGGCCGACGGCGAGGTCCGCCAGGCGACGATCGACCAGATCACGGACGCCCTCCTGCCCGACCTGCCGGCGATGTCCTTCATCGGCAACCTGGGCACCGCCGAGGCGGCCGGCGTACCATGCGCGTTCGGCGACGACTTCATCAACGGCGGCAGCTTCCTGGCGCTCGCCGGCACACTGGCCGGCGATCGGCGGTTCACCGGCGCCGTCGTCGTCGACGGGCCGCTCGTCAACAACAGCGTCGCCCTCGGGCTGGCGATCCAGAACGCGGCCAGCAACTACGTCAACGGCGCGGTGCAGATCGGCGGCGCCGGCGCGGCGCTCGACGTCGGCAGCAGCTTCGCCACCGACGGCACGCAAACCGTCGCCAACTCCGATGACATCACGCTCAACGGCAGCGAGGGCGTGTTCCTCAACGGTCCCGCCAACGAGGTGCATCTCGGACCGTCCGGCGGGCAGCTCACCGGCGACTGGGAGGCAACCGGGTCGTTCAACGCCGTCACCCTGCTCGCGGGCGGGCTGCCGGTGCTGACCACGGCCGGCTCGGGCGTCGCGGTCAGCGGCGGCACCGTGTCGATCGACAACCAGGCGACGGTCGCGGCCACCGGCACCACGACCGTGACGCCGGCGGCCGGCACCACGTCGGTGCTGGTCAACATGGGCAGCGTCGATGCGCTGGTGAACATCGGGTCGGGCTATCCGGGACAGCACCTGCGGCTCGAGATCAAGCAGGGCGGCACGCCGCACGCGGTCACGCTCGGCACGGCCGTGGTCTACGGGTCCATCCCCTCCTTCACCGCGAGCGGCGTGGCCAGCGCGCGCGACCTGCTGCAGCTCATCTGTCTCGACGGCACGCGCTGGGCGCTCGCCGCCGTCAACCAGGGATTCACCATATGACCATCCACTGGCGCGGCGGCGAGGACGAGGCATTCGCGCTCGTCGGCGCCTGCTCCGTCATCACGACGGCGGGGCATTTCAACGCGACACGGGCGAGGTGCGCGCTGCGTGTTCCGGGGCAGAACAACACAACGCTGCAGGCGAGCTATCTGCGCGTGCTCAACAAGTTCTCGCTGTCAACCATCGGGCTGACGGCGATGTGCTTCAATATGCAGGGCATCAATCCCACAGGAACAATCGGCGTCAACAGCAACACCTTCCTGATCCGGTTTACCGATGCCGCGGGCGTCGTACGCTTGCGTCTCATCTCCTCCCCCAACAATGCTTCCTCGTCCGCCAGTCAGTTCATCCTGCAGAAGGTCAACGCCGCAGGGACTGCCACCACGCTCGCGACCTCGTTCACTGGATTCACCAAGAACTATCTGGCCAAGCTGTCATTCATGATCGATTACCAGGTGTCCGGCTCGTTCGTGTGGTACATCGATGGTGTGCCGGTGCTGTCCTGCACAGGAGATCTGACAACGGACAGCGTCACGGCACTGGCCGGATTCGACCTGGGTCAGCCCTGCTGCAATCAGAACACTGAAATCGTCGGTGGCCATGGCGACTGGTCGGAGGCGATCGTCGCTGATACCGATCCGCGATCCCTCGCCCTCTACACAGTCCCGCCGAGCGGTGCCGGCGCCACATCCGACTGGGACGGCGCGTCCGACGGGTCGACGGTGAACGAGATCACCATGAACCAGTCATCGGGCATCAGCACGGCAGTCGCGGACGAGGTCGCGCTGTTCAGCCAGGCGGGCACCTTGGTGTCGCCGTTCATCGTCGACGTCGCAGTGAGCGCGTCCGCCATGACGTCGCCCGGCAACCCGCAGAACCTCGCCATGGCGCTCCGCCGAAGCGGCACGACGTATTTCGGAGGCGACCAGCCGGTCGATACCGCCTTCGGCAACATCCAGACCGGATGGGCGATCGATCCCAGCACAGCAGCCCCATGGACGAGCCTCTCGGGCCTGCAGATCGGCGTCAAGTCGAGGCCCTGACATGGCACTCTCCGATGAAGCCGTCGCCAAGCTCCACGGCTACGTGGTGTCCGCGGCAACCGAGCTCGCCGCGGCAAAGCTCAACGAGTACGTGGTCGCGGCGCCGATCGAGACAGCCGCCGCCAAGTGCGTGATGTACGTCGTCGTGCGCAATGCCGATCAGGGCGGCATGTTCTTCGCCACGTAGCCGAGCGCCACCTCGGCGATCATCCGCGCCGTGTCGAGCGGCATGCCGCTCTCGCTGACGATCAGATCCGCCAGCAGCGCGGCCATTGGGGCCCGCCTCGACTCTCTCGCAGAACGTATTATCGTTCTGTCCATGCCAAGCTATATTTGGTCACTCAGGTTCGTGCGCAATGAGCGATGACATATGGTCCCACGCCGGCGAGCCGGTCACTATCGCACCGGCCGCGATCCTAAAATCGCCAGCCTTTCAGGCTCCGTATCCCAAGATCGTCAACGCCGATATCATTCCGTCGGATATGAAAGGCACACTCGAGCAACACTGGTGCAGGGGGCGGTTCGAAGAGCGGGACATTGGTGTCTTCCGCCTCAAAGGCGGCTTCGTCACCGACGAGAACCTCATTTTCGACGACGAACTGCGAGTCATGGACAATCTTGACGACGGATACAGCAGCGTCGAGATCACTCGAGCCGTCGAGACCATTCGAGAACGTCGCAAAATCGGCAGGTTGCCGTACCTCGATGGCGTGGGGATTGTGATCAAGCGACGAGCGGCCGGCAACTACGGTCATTATCTGCTTTACATGGTGCCGCTCGCACTGCTGGGCAGAAGGCTGTTCGGTGATAGGAACCCCAGATACCTGGCGCATTACACGCTGCCACCCATGAACGATGTGGTGCTGCGCTCTCTGCGGCTAATGGGCATAAGTCTAGATCGGGTGCTGATGCTCAACTACGGGGAGCCTGTCCATTTCGAAGAGATCGTATATTTCACGGGGCTCGCTGAGCATGGCTCGTACCTGTCGCCCGTGGCCGTACAGACCGTAGTCGAGATGGCAAGCCCCATCCCGGCCGGTGCACATCGCAAGCTTTTCGTGCGACGGATCCCGGGATGGCAGCGAGGGCGCTTGCTTCGCAACGAGGTCGAGATCGCTCAACGGCTGGCAGCGAGAGGTTTCCATGTCATTGAGCCGGGCTCCCTGAGCCTCGAGGAACAGATATCACTGTTTAAGGGAGCCGAGCACGTCGTCGGGGCGGTCGGCGCAAGCATGACCAATGTCGTCTTCTGCCAGCCCGGGACCAATGTCTCATTTCTCTGGCCCGGTGGGTTTCCTGACACATTTTTCTGGTTCATAGCAACGCACCGGCAACTCAACTATCTCGACATCCGTGGCGATCCATTTCCGATAGAGGGCAAGGAGGCTTGGTTAGCCGACTTTTCGATCAGAGAAGCTGATATTCAGCGATTGGAAGTCTCGTCACTCACGACCGCCTCAGATCGCAGGGACGGCGATATGATGAAGGGCATGAAGGTGCTGGCAGAACTGCATCACGGTGGAACTGTCGAGAGACCGTTGGGCGAGTGGGTGCCCGAGCGCAACAGTACGGCTTGGATCGAGGCTTTCGCCATCACAGTGCCGGACGGCATGCCATCAAACGAGATCGAGTATCAGGCGATCATGGATGTGGAGCAGCTGTCACCGTGGGTCACCGGCGGAATGTACGCTGGCTATCGCGGTATGTCGCGTCCGATAAGGGGCCTTGCCGTGCGGCTGCGCGGGCAGCTCGCCGCGCAATACGAATGCTTCTGCTCTGCGATATTTTCCGACTTTTCCGTGCTCGATCACGTTCCTTCGAGCCAATATTGCGAAGCGGGGTCGCATGCGCCGCTCATGGCATTCCAGGTCACCCTCAAGCGACGATAGGCATTATACGTGCGAGCGCACTGAGGCGCATACGATAGCCGGGCGGCCATCGTCCCGGCCTGTCTCAGCTCTCAGCCGCCTGAGCGAGGCGGCCGGCGCAACGGGCCATTTCTTCGAGGCGCTGTTGCACGGCCCGATATTGCGAAGCAGCCACGGGGCCTGTCGCCGGCGGACGCAATTCCATCAGCGAATTCGCCTGATACACCAGCTTCGAAATCTGCCTGAGCACGACGTCAGCCGACGGTCGGCGCTTCGCATCTGTTATGGTCATATCTCGCCCTTTCGCTGAACGCACCTGGCGCAGCTCGACGTTCGTTCTCCGGGCGACGGAGCGAAGTGCGGTCGTCGTCAGGCCCATGAACGCGCTTTGGCTCGGCTGACGCCAGCGTTGCTGACGTTCTGACGAGGCGCAAGTGGAGCTCGGCTGCACGATCAAACCGAGCTGCCGGCATGCTCGAGAAACTCCCCGGCGCCGGGGTTGGTCGCCGGGGAGCGCCGAGCCAGCGTAGGGTTTCGCTGGCACCCACGATGCCCCAACAGACCGTGGGCACGTCAGACTACCCGATCGGCGCGCCGGCGCCAGATGTTCCATTCCCATACGGAACGGAACGCCGGCGGCGCCCGCACCAATCCCTTCACCACCAGGAACCGAACCATGACCAGCAAGACCGCCACGCCGCCGGAGGGCGGCGCGCTGCCTGTCGAGGACTTCACCGCGGCCGAGCGCGCGGTGCTGAAGCATGCCGCCGAGCACTACCTCACCGGCCGCAGGCTCGCCTGCTTCGCCTTCCGCGCCTGCGTGGCGATCGGCGCGCTCGCGGGCGCCGTGGTGGCGATCCTCGCCGCCTTGCGCGACGGCGCGCCCGCGGTCTCGCACGTGTTCCACGGCTGACGGAGCGTCGGCTAACAGAGCGGCTACTGTTCAGTGTACGCTCGCCACTCCTGCTCGCTGAGCCAAATAATGTGGCCGTCTACATTGGGCACTGCCAGCTGTCCTACATCGCCAGCACGGTGCTCGCCTCCACAGTGACAGCATCGCAATAGGGCATCGGGGCTGACAATCTGATCTTCATCCCAGTCAGCGTTCGTCACCGGGCATTCGCATTCGATCCACGGTCGCTGACCGGTTGCCATCCCTCTTTCTATCACATCCAGAGGCTGCAATGAAGAACTCGTATCCAGAGCTGCCTGTACTTGCGTTTCGCCGCACATCGGTGGCGATGGCCGATGTCATCGCCCATCTGGCCGGGCTGCCGGTGCCGACCGAGGCGAAGCGCTCGGCCTACGTGATGTTCCGCAACGAGTCGGCCAACGGCGCGAAGGGGATCAACAACAACTACGTCGGCGCGCAGGCCGACAGCGGCCGCTGGCCCGCCGCCTTCGACGCCCGCATCGTGGGCACCGTCGCCATCGCCGAGAACGGCACCGGCCGGCCGCGCATCTTCGTCGCCTTCCGGTCGTGGACGGACAGCGTCGAGCTGCTGATCGACCGCGTGCTGCAACGCGGCCTCTATGTCGGCGGCCGCACGCACAAGGTCATCACCATGGCCGTCGCCAGCAAGCGCGACCTGGCGCGCGCGTATCACAAGGAATGGGTCACCGGCTCTGCGACGGCCGAGCCCGGCACCGAGGCGGTCAGCTCCTTCCTGAGCATGTACGACCAGGCGGTCAGGCTGTTCGCGGACGACGCACCTGGTGGTGCACCGCGCGCGGCGCCGGCGACGGCCCCGGCCATCCCACGGACCGTACCGTCTGAGGCGAATGCCGACATCTCGGCCGACCGACTGAACGCGCTGTCGCTCGCCGGCGGCGCGTTCCCGATCGCCCGGACCTGAGCGCCGCTCTACCGCACCCCTGACCAGACCTCGGCCGCGCGCCGGGGTCGCTCAGGCCGGCCGCCTCGCGGCCACGACGACGCCACCCTCACCACAACCCGGAGAACGACATGGACCTGCTCTCCCTCCTGGCGGGCATGCCCGCACTTGCCCCCTACCTGCCCATCCTGCTGGCGATCGCCGGCCTCTGCGCCGCCGCAGCGGCGGTGCTGCCGCCGCCCAAGCGGCAGGGCGCCTACTTCCTCGCATACACCGCCATCAACTGGATCGGCATGAACCTCGGCCACGCGCGCAACGCGAGCGCGCCGCCTGTCCCGCCGACGCTGCCCAAGGGCAACGGCCTGGCAGTGGCGCTGATCGCCGCCTCGCTGCTGGCACTCACGGCGTGCGCCGCACGGGCGCATGGCGGGCCGCCAACGGCGCACCCAGTCCTGCAGCCCAGCCGCGACGCCTGGCGCCTGGACGGGCCTCAGCGGCCGCCGGCGATGGTGGTCGCCCGCTGGCGGTAGCCGGGCCACTGACCAACCACCCGGAGGGCTGCGGCCCTCTCACGACGAACGGAACGACCATGCCGAAGCCAACCATCCCCACCACCAGCCTGACACCCTGCGCGCCGGCGACGCCCGTCGCAGCCTATATCGGCGGCAAGCGCAACCTGGCGAAGCGCATCATCGCGCGCATCGCGGAGATCCCACATCGCACCTACGCCGAGGCCTTCGTCGGCATGGGCGGCGTGTTCCTGCGGCGGCCCTTCCGCGCGCCGGCCGAGGTCATCAACGACGCCGGGCACGACGTCGCCACCCTGTTCCGCATCCTCCAGCGCCACTACGTGCCGTTCCTGGAGATGCTGCGCTGGCAGGTCACCAGCCGCGCCGAGTTCGAACGCCTGGCGGCGACGGATCCCGCCACGCTGACCGACCTGGAGCGCGCGGCGCGCTTCCTCTACCTCCAGCGCACGGCGTTCGGCGGCAAGGTGGTGGGGCAGAACTTCGGCGTATCGGTCGGCCTGCCGGGCCGGTTCGACATCACCCGGCTCTCCGCCATCCTCGAGGCAGTGCACGAGCGGCTCGCCGGCGTCGTCATCGAGCGGCTGCCCTATGCCGAGATGATGGCGCGGTACGATCGGCCGGACACGCTGTTCTACCTCGATCCGCCGTACTGGGGATGCGAGCGGGACTACGGGGCGGGACTGTTCGGGCAGGACGACTTTGCCCGCCTCGCGGACATACTGCGCGGGATCCGCGGGCGGTTCTTGCTCTCGATCAACGACAGGCCGGAGGTGCGCGCGCTGTTCGCCGGCTTCGCCGTGGAGAGCGTGGCGACGACATACACGATCTCCGCCGGCGATGGCGCGCGCGGCGCGCAGGAGCTGCTGATCAGCGGGTGAGGCCCGCCTTGAGCGAAAGCCTGGTCCGATCCGGGACGAAGCGTTCGTGCCAATGGCTGAATTACCGGCCGACGATCCCTTGTATCCTGGCGGCAAGCGCCTCGAGCGCGAAGGGCTTCGTCATGATCTGCATACCCGGCGCGACCAGACCGTTGCTGATGGCAGCATTCTCGGCATAGCCGGTAATTAGCAGCACATTAAGGTCGGGGCGGCGTTGCCGCGCCGCGTCCGCAAGCTGCCGACCATTCATGCCGCCCGGAAGCCCAATGTCGGTAATCAAAAGGTCGATCAACGTGCCAGCTTCAAGAATTCTTAGCCCAGAGCTGCCGTCCCCGGCTTCCAACACCGTGTAACCAAGGTCGGATAGCACGTCGGCGATAATCATGCGTATGGGCAACTCGTCCTCAACTACCAGAACGGCGGCCCTCCGCTTCGGCAAGAGCTCGGCAATAGCTTCGACCTCTGCCTCGTTGTCCACAGTTCCCAGATACCGAGGAAGGTAAATCGCAATTGTCGTGCCTTTCCCAACCTCGCTACGCAGTTGAATGAATCCGCCTGACTGCTGAACGAAACCATAGATCATCGAGAGTCCGAGGCCAGTGCCCTGGCCGAGCGGTTTGGTCGTGAAAAAGGGATCAAAGGCGCGCGCGATTGTCGTCGGCGACATGCCTGTTCCGGTGTCGGCAACGGATAGAACCACGTACTCACCGGCAGGCACGCTTCTGATGGCCACATCATCGGCTTCTGCGCGTTGTTGATTGAGAACGATGTTCGCCGCTTCGATAATCAGCTGTCCGCCGTCCGGCATCGCGTCGCGTGAGTTGATAACGAGGTTGAGTAGCGCGTTCTCAAGCTGGTTGGGGTCGCACAAGGCAGGCCAGAGCTCGGTGGCCAGTCTCGTCTCTATTTGAATCGACGGGCTGACGGTGCGGCGGAACAGATCCGCCATGCTGCCGACAAGCCCGTCCACTGCGACTGGCTTCGGATCGAGCGTCTGGCGGCGCGAGAAGGCGAGCAACCGGTGAGTGAGAGCGGCTGCACGGCCGACAGACGATAGTGCCATCTCGACGTATCGGCCAATCTCCGCTGTGCGCCCCTGAGCCATGCGCATGCGGATCAACTCCAGACTGCCGGAGATACCAGCCAGCAGGTTGTTGAAGTCATGCGCCAACCCCCCGGTCAACTGGCCGACGGCTTCCATCTTTTGCGCCTGACGCAGCGCATCCTCAATCCGCTCGCGCTCCGCGGCCTCCGTTCGAAGCCTGTCATTCGCCTCGATCAGATCCCGGGTGCGCTCGCCAACCCTCTCCTCAAGCGCCTCATGAGACCGGCGAAGCCGCTCCTCCGCGTCGCGCACATCGCCCATGACCCGGAGCCGATCCACTGCCGCCGCAACAAGGTTCGCGTAGCTACGCAAGAAAACAGTATCCACCTCGGTGAACTGTCGCGGCTCGCGGCTATCGACCTGAAGGATGCCGAACGGCTGCCTATCCTTGCCGCCTATGATAACCACGTTGGCGACTGCGCGGACGCCATTTTCTGTCAGGAACGGCGGATACCTGAACCGCGTCTCTTTAGATATGTCGGGGGAGATCATCGGTTCGCCTGTTCTGAGAGCCAGGCCTTCGGAGGTGTCATCCTCAGCCTGAATGGTTACCTTCCCCACAACACCAGCGTCCCAGCCGACGCCAGCACGAACAAGCAGCGTGTGTCCGTCCTCTTGGAGCTCCACGATTTTCGCCAGCTGAGTGCCTAACGCCTCCCCCACCAACCGGCAGGCCTCGGTGAGGATCTCGTCCAGATCTTCAGACTTCAGTGCGAGCTCGCCGAACCTCGCGAGGATGGTCTGCTGCCGCAACAGCACCTGGTGATGAGCCTCGTCGTGGTTGACCAAGTGATGTGCTCCGGGTGGCGTCGCCGAAAAGTCCGAGCACAAATGTCGATCGTGTCAAGTCGCCAGCCCAATTCGCAATCTGACTGCCGTGCACTGAATTCGCTGTCGAGAGCGTGGCGTCAGCGTGCGACATCTCCGCTAGCGACAGCGTGAGGGGGCCCGCAAGAGCTACTGATCGGCAGCTGATCGAGGGGCCATCTGTCGGGTTCGAGGCCGGGCCGGCCGAGAGTCGTCACGCGACGTTTGCCCCGCGAGAGTTGCCGAGGGCGGAGACGAGTTCATCCGTCAAATTTCCTAGCTGCCTCCGGATTTCTCAATTTCGGTCTCTGCCAAGTAATTGTAGATGTCCGCGCATGATGACCCGATCTGAATCACGCAAATAGCGCTCGTGTGGGCCGAAGTCGGTGCCGGGTTGATGTCCAGCAACGACAGCGGCGTGAGCCATACGCTGAAGTTGGCCGCTCGGCAGCCAGTCTCGTCTCAAGCCGGATCGATGGGCCGACGGTGCAGCGGAACAGATCCGCCATGCTGGCGACGAGCCCGTCCACGCCGACTCCATGTCCAAAATCAAGTCCGCGCGTTGCCTCGCCGAATGCCGATTAGCCAAAGATGGCCCGCAGCAATCGGCGGAACATCCCCTCCTTGCTCGGCGATTGTTCAACAGGTGGCAACCTATGACCCTGGATCTGACCGGGCGTTCCGCGCAAGAAATCCATCGCGGAGATCGTCTTCTTCTCCGCTTCCCGGTGCACCTCTTCATCGACTCTATCGATTTCGTCCAACCGGTCGGCGACGAGCTTGGTATCCGAATCCCAATGTCGCAGGTTGGGCGGCCCCTCACCTTCGCTTTCGAAGGCGTCCTGCCAGTACCTGAGATCGCAGATCATCCCAAGGTTGGCGAAACACGCGTTTGGGTAATGGGCCGGCAGCAGCTCATAGACGGTCGTGCCAGGCTCACAAAAGACGATGTTAGTCAGGCCGGCGCCATGAGGACCCGACACGATGCGAGCGCTTCGAAATAGCCGGATCTGCTCCTCGAAGCTGAGCGTGCCGGCAGACACTACCTCGTAACCCCGCTTGAGGACCTCTTCGATCACGGCGGCCTCATTCCGCATCTGGCGGCTACCCGCGTCGGTGCGCGCCACGTAGATCTTCTTGTCCCGTGACAGCGGTCGCTCCACCGCCTCGCGCAGCCGGCGATACGTCGCGAGTGCCGTGGCCGAATTGCTGAATGAAGCCCCGCCATTGATCAGTTCGCTGAACTCGACTTTGGCCAGCGCGTATTGTTTGCTCGGATCCTCGATTGTCATCCGCTTGATGCCGGCCAGCCCGAGGAGCCGCAAAGAATCTTCCTGCCATGAGTTCAATGGTGGCAGGGCAATGGAAACGTTGCGAGCCTGGCTGATTCGGTTGGCGGCGTGATCGATGGCGGGAAGGGCTTGGGTGACCCAATGGAAGTAGTTTCGGTGGGCGACATTGCAGCCAACGATCACCGTGGCATCCGAATACGCCCCGACCAGGAGTGATTCCTGTACCCCGATGGCGGCCACGACTTCGTCTGGTACAAGATAGCCCGTGCCATAGATGAAGCCATCGGCATCGAACAATCCCCTGAACTCGCCATCCAGCACGACGTTGACGAACTGAAAGCTGCGAATGGTCCGCGGATCGGGATTCCACCCGAGATGTGGATTGCGCTCGGGGTGGGTAAAGCGGCGCTCGAACGCGACGTTCGCCGATAACTCCGGTCGGACAGTCCGCTCCACCGTGTAAATCTGGGCAGCGGCCTGCTCGGCAGTCTGCTTGACTAGTTCCATCGATAGTTCTCGCCGCGTGATCTGTCAGCTGGCAGGCTAGCATCGCCGCCCACGTGACTACCATCTTGGAGCCAGGGAACGTGACGAAGGACTGGAGGGCCTACGACCCGATATTGGACCGCGAACGCGGGACTTTCCTGCACGCTCGGGTTGTGACATTCTGCGGAAATGGCTGAACGGTTTCCCGAGCTGGAAGCCCTGGTACGTGAGGTGGAGAGGGCTGCAGCGGAGCAGGGCGACCCTGTGGCCGCCTTGATCAAGATGGTTAAGTTAGTCATCCGCTCGAACGCCGACCCGTATCTGCTTTCCGGCGCGTTGATCGAAGGGATTGCGACCACCATTGCCCAGCAGGTTCCACCGGAGAAGCGGGGGGAGGTCGCCGTAGAAGCCGTGCGGCTGCTACGCGACCGCCTGGCAGCTCTCGGGGCGATTTGAGTCCCGCATCGTAATTAGGCAGGCCGGCACGGCGTCAAGGTCGTTGATCCGGGTGCCGTGGGCGGTCGACGGCCAGTTGCGCTTGGGGATACGACATCCGAAGCTGGAGCAATCAATTGCCAACATCAGTTGGAGTGCGGATGAGCCTCGCGATTACAGTACGTCAGCGATTCATGCTCGCGGTTCTGGCAGCCGCTGGGGCTGGCAAGATCTTCACCCCGCTGCGGATACAGTGGCTGTTCTATCGAGTGTACAGCGAGGCGGCGAGACACCCGGATCTGCGAGAAATTGTGCCCGCTCCTCCATTCCAATTCATTGTGTACCCTTATGGGCCCTTGGATGTGGCCGTTTACGATGATCTCGATCGTTTGCAGCAGGTTGATCTGATCACATTGACATTCGAGCGGTATCAGACTTATGCGCTTAACGCTGCAGGATGGAAAACCGGTTCAGCTGCCTTGGCAGAACAAGATACTGAATTGCGGAGCTTCCTTGTCGGCTGCAGTAGTTGGGCGTTGGCTCTCGACGTGCATACATTTGTCACGGTGATGTTCAACCAATTTCCCGAACTGGTTCCGGTTGGTAAGTAAGCGCGGCAGCCGCGAGAACTCGAGCCAGACGCATCGCTAGACCTGCAGCATGTGGGTCGTACGCCACTTCGGCACTAAGCTCGATCGCGCCGGCGCGCCTCTCCCGTCCTGTGCTCCGACGCTGTTCGATCTTGCCAGTGCGTCGCGCACGTCGGCCGCGCTAGCCGTTGTTGCCATCGAAGCGATACCGCAGTTCGCGCCAGCAACTTGATGGGAGGCCGCTCCGGCGACGGTGGTATGGCATAGACAAAGCGTGCCGTCGAACCGATACGAATTGGTCAATGCGCGCCGCCCCGCTCAGAGGCCGATCTATGCTGGCGTCGGTCGATAGCCTCGTGCTTTGCCGACAGCGACATAGTGGTGGGTATAGTCGCCGTAATCGCCGCAGGCCACCTCCATGGCGGCGAGCGGGTACTGCGCGGGATACCAGGTCGCATCGAGAGCGAATGGAGCGCGCCGCTCCTTGAACCCGTATCGAGCGTAATGATCGCGGCCCGAGCTCAACCAGCCGGCCCGAACACCCACGGCCACATCGCTGTTTGATCCTACGTAGAACGCCTCGTCGAACAACTCGAGCATTGCGTCCAACTGGCGCACCGGATCCGCCGGCCGACTGAGCTTCAGCAGATCTGCGAAAATGTTCCCAATGAGTGGATCTCTGTCGGGACCAGGGCGAACCTCCTGGCTCAGGCGGTACGGCGACACCCCACTGTTCTTAAGATTGAAGATTACCTCGCGATAGCCCACCATCTTCGCCATATCTTCGAGTGACTGGCGGGTAAACAGATTGATATGCTCCCAGTTGTCCCACTCCCCAGTGTAGACTCCCTCCCTTCCTAACTCGAAGTCTGAATGGCGCTGCATCGACGCCTTCAGACAGGGTGTGTTCACTCGGTGCCACGCGCCGTCCTTCATGACACGCAACGTCTCGGCAAGAAAACAGACCTGCTGCTTCTGGCTGATATGCTCGATAAAGTCCTCATGGAAAATATAATCTACGCAGTTAGCGGGTAATGGCCAACGCACGTCAGCGAAGGGAAAATAGAATACGTCGAGGTCGTCAAATCGGCTATCGCTTTCGTGCAACAGTGGGGCGATGTCGAGATTCACGAACCCTGCCGCCGGTGTCCACCCGAAGCCAACCTGGATCTTCACCGGCCGTCCCGCCTCGACCAGGGAGAGAACACGGGCCGAGAAACCCTCAACTTCCTCTTCGGGGCTGCGTGGTCTGCGCATAGTTGCTTTCGAGTGTCTCGTGGCCGGTCAGGAGCACGTTCGCCATTGCCCGAACTGTACCCCCCGCGACGGACTGTGTCACGCGCCTGCCCAATTCGCGGGGGGCACTCACGTTTGCGCGATCCTACCCATGCAGTCGCGCTCGGCTCCACCCGGCGGCCCGAGGTTACGCCGCGTCGGCCCCCGCCATGATAGTCGGATGCTGGAGGGCCGGCACTTGCAGCGATCGTGTCGGCGCCTCTCGGAGTGCGCTTACCGTCCGGACTCCGCACCACGCAAAGCGGTCGCACCATTGTGGCAGTGCCGGCATCGGGCGCCAAATTAACGGTGTCCAGATCGGGTCGTAAGGCAGTTGCCGGTTAAGCCATTGAAATATTTGGAGCCCATTTTTGCCGAATGCTGCCTCACGGATTTGATATTCTTGAGAAAGTCGAGGAATCATAATCCCTTGGTCGGTGGTTCAAATCCGCCCGCCGCTACCATCTATATCAAGGGGTTCCGGGGCGCGTCGGGGCTTTCGAGAGGACCCAAGATCGGCCGGGGCTTCAGCGGGGCTTCACCGAAGGCGGGACACCCGGGGACGGTCGGTTACCCGGCCTGCTACGTTCCATTGTGTTCAGGCGGCAGGGCAGGTGGTTCGATGAGGGATGAGGCGCGCGACATGTCGCACTCCGCCCTCAATCAGAAGCCACGAGAGCCAAC
Organism: Acetobacteraceae bacterium; assembly: GCA_037201625.1. Classification (GTDB taxonomy): domain Bacteria; phylum Pseudomonadota; class Alphaproteobacteria; order Acetobacterales; family Acetobacteraceae; genus JAMXLO01. The sequence continues at coordinate 89,735 of JBBCGR010000002.1, forward strand.
GAACCTTGGCACTGCGATCAACGCCCGGTTCAGGCCCCTCGGCGGCATCGACTTACCGGCTGTGCCGCGCGACGCGATTCGCGCACCGCCGACGTTCGACCAGTAGTCCGGCATGGAGGTGTCGGGGTCACCTCCTTGTCCGACAGGCTTCGTTTGCTTGCCCAAAAGTTCCCAAAAGTTCCACTTGGCAATCGGGTCCGCATTCCCTCAACCTAGCATCGTTCCAGGAATGGAACTGAGAAGAACCCTGAGAAGCGGTTCTGGTGTTAGGGTCCGCCGGATGGCGGTGAGTTCGGTGAGGGCGACTTCGGTCGCAATCTTCGCGCTGTCACCCAATGGGTGATACCTGCGCTGGAGTGGTTCTCCTACGTTGAAGGAGATACCGGTCGTGAAGTCCACCAAGATCATCATCAAGTATGAGCACGTTGCTGAGCAAACGCATGGCTCTGTGAAGCGGCTCGTCGGCTTTGTCCAGGCGAAGAGCTTGCTTAGCCTCTTCGATGCGGTCGATCTCGACGCGAACCCTCGCTCGGCTAAGTGGGGGCAGGTTACCGAGGCGATCATCGAGAGCATCAAGCGAGATGCTGACATTTTCCCGTTCAAGACCAAAGGTGTGTTGGTCGGCTCGTCCGATTACGAGGCCCTACAACGGCAACGCTATGAGCTTCGCTTCGACGATCCAACGACCGAGGGGATCCTCGACGGTGGCCACAATATGCTGGCGATTGGCACCTATATCCTGGTGACCGCGCTCAACGACGAGAAAGCGGGCCGCAGAATAAAGAACTGGGAGACGTTCAAGGACGCATGGCGGACCAATCGCGAAGCTATTGAGGCGATCCGCGACGAGCTCAACTTCCTTGTCCCTGTCGAAGTTCTTGTGCCTGCTGATCTCGCAGATGACGAGGTCGTTGCCGAGTTTCGTTCCGAGTTGCTGGAGATCTGCGCTGCCCGCAATAACAATGCGGAACTGACGCTGGAAACGAAGGCGAACCGTAAGCGTCCGGTGAGCCCCGCCTTGCGGTGATGCTGTGGGAGAGCCGACCTTAAGGTGGTCTGTAAGGTCGAGCTGAAGGTGCAGATGACCGGTGCTGTTGAGATCCTTGGCGGGCGCGAGCGGCGTCGGCGCTGGGGCGTTGAAGAGAAGCTGCGGATTGTGGCTGAGACGCAGGAGGCTGGCGCGTGCGTGCGCGCGGTTGCGGCTCGGCACGATGTTTACCCGAGCCTGCTGCACTACTGGCGTCGCCAGCTGCGCGAGGGCCGGCTTGTTGCGCCATCGGCGGCGTGTTTTGTGCCGGTGCGCGTGGCGGAGGCAGACCCGAGGGCGGCAGGAGCATCACTGCCATCCGTCAATGATCCGCCCGCGACGGCGATAGAGATCGTGTTTCCGGACGGCTGCCGTCTGCGGTTTGGCAGCGAGGTGAGCCTGCCGGCGCTGCGTCGCGCGGTGACGGCGTTGCGCGGATGATTGCACCGCCACCTGGTGTACGTGTGTGGCTGGCGGCGGGTGTGACGGACATGCGCAAGGGGTTCGACGGACTTGCCGCGCTGGTGCAGCAGCATCTCGGGCAGGATCCGTTCAGCGGGCAGCTGTTTGCCTTTCGCGGTCGTCGCGGCGATCTGGTGAAGGTGCTGAGCTGGGATGGCCAAGGCCTCTGTCTGTATGCCAAGCGGATGGAGAAGGGCCGCTTCGTCTGGCCGCAGGCGACGAACGGTGCGGTGTCGCTGACAGCGGCGCAACTGTCGATGCTGCTGGAAGGCATCGACTGGCGGATGCCGGTGCGGACCTGGCGTCCGGAGATGGCAGGATGACGCCAGATAGTGCTTGGTGCGACGCGGCTCTTTGATGGACGCTGCGTGCATGCCAACGCCGCTCGATCCCGTTGAGCTGCCCAACAACGTGATCGCGTTGCGCCGGTTGCTGCTGGATCGCGAGAACGCGCACGCAGCCGAGTTGGAGCGCCATGCAGCCGAGTTGGAGCGCCATGCAGCTGAGCTGACGGCAGCGCGCAACGGGCTGCAGGCACAGGTGCTGCGGAACGAGCAACTGAAGCTGCGTCTGGCACGCCTGCTGCGCGAGCGGTTCGGGGCTTCCTCGGAGAAGCTGCAGAGAGAGATCGAACAGCTCGAACTGCTGCTGGGCGAGTCCGAGGAGCAGGTGGCGGAAGCGACGCCGCCTGGGCCGGATGAACCGGCGGCAGGATCAGAGGCCGCGCCGCAGCGGCGCAAGCCGGCGCGCCGGCCGCTGCCCGAGACATTGCCGCGCGATGTGATTGAGCATGCCGCACCGTGCGCGTGTCCCGGTTGCGGCGGCACGCTGCGCCCACTGGGCGAAGACGTGACCGAGGTGCTGGACTACGTGCCGGGTTCGTTCCGTGTCACCCGGCATGTGCGGCCGAAGCTGTCATGCCGGAGTTGCGAGGCAATTGCTCAGGCGCCGGTGCCGAGCCTGCCGATCCATCGCGGCCTGGCCGGTCCTGGTCTGCTGGCGCATGTGCTGGTGGCGAAATATGCCGATCACCTGCCGCTGTATCGCCAGGCGGAGATCTACGCGCGCGCCGGACTCGACCTCGACCGTTCGACGCTGGCCGACTGGGTCGGGCAGACCGCACGTCCGATGCGCCCGCTCGTCGAGGCAGTGGGACTGTACGTGATGTCGGCGGAGCGGGTGCATGCCGACGACACCACGGTGCCGGTGCTGGATCCCGGCCGCGGCAAGACGAAGACGGGGCGGCTGTGGTGCTACGCGCGCGACGATCAGCCGTTCGGCGGCGAGGCGCCACCGGCGGTGCTGTATTGCTACAGCCCGGACCGCAAGGGCGAGCATCCGCGGCAGCACCTCGCTGGGTTCCGCGGCATCCTGCAGGCGGATGGATATGCCGGGTATGCCGGCCTGTATGACCGCGGCGTGACCGAGGCGGCGTGCTGGGCGCATGCGCGGCGGAAGTTCTTCGAGGTGCATGCCTCAACCCAGTCGCCACTGGCGCTGGAGGCGTTGCAGCGCATCGCGGCGCTGTATGCGATCGAGGCGGCGATCCGCGGCCAGCCGCCCGATGCCCGCCTGGCCGCGCGCACCGTGCAGAGCGCACCCTTGTTCATCGCGTTGCGGCAATGGCTGGAGAACACCCGGTCGCGCATCTCGGGCAAGAGCGACCTGGCCGGTGCGATCCGCTACGCGCTGTCGCGCTGGGAGGCACTGACGCTGGTGCTGCGCGATGGCCGCGCCTGCATCGACAACAACGCAGCCGAACGCTCGATGCGGCCGATGACCCTGGGGCGGAAGAACTGGCTGTTCGCAGGCTCCAATGACGGCGGTCGGTCCGCTGCCGCGGCATACTCACTGATCCAGACCGCCAGGCTCAACCGTCTCGATCCCGAGGACTACCTGCGCCAGGTCCTCGAACGCATCGCCGATCATCCGGTCAGGCGCGTGCACGAACTGCTGCCGTGGAACATGAACGCGATCAGGGCGAAGCTGGATCAACGCAACGCAGCCTGAGCAGCGTGGCTGACCGGACGCTTACCGCCGAACAGCTTCACGGGGTCGTAGCGATGGTCCCAGCTAACCGAGTAGATGAAATCGACGGAGTTCAGCCACTCCGGCTTCACTTCATGGAAGTCCCACTGAATCGTTGTAGAAGACTGCGTGGCGGTGTCCGATATTTCCGTGCCCAGCACCTCGCAGTCTAGATATATGGAGAACCACTCCTGTTCAGCACCGCGCCGGGTGCCGTGGCACACGGCCGAATGTGGGTTTGCCAACGACTGCCACGATATAGCCCCGCAGCAAGGCAATAGTGTCTTCTTCCGCCCATTGCAGTGCGATCTTGGCCTTGTTTGCGGCGGTCTGCACCGAGTGTAGCGGCGGGTGGTCTCTAAGGCTTCGTTGCGATGATCCAGGTTACGATCGGCCACGCCGGGTCGTTATTGGTAGCGATCTGATAGATCGGGTTCTGAGGATCATCCGGAATGCGCGCCATGCCGAAGCCAGCGTGGAACAGCGCCCATGCATCCAGGTTGCCCCATCCGGCCGCTTGCATCTCGCAACATCCTGCCCCTCGTGCCATCAGTTCGAGGGCGATTGGGGTGAAGCGCCAGAAGTCCTTCGGATAGCCGTGGGTCGGATAGGCGAAGCATGTCGTATGGCACAGCCTGCCGCCTGACTTCAGCACACGCACGCTTTCGCTGAACGCGACGAACGGATCACCCTCCACATGCTCGAGAACCATATCCGAGATACAGAAATCGAAAGTATCGTCAGGTATCGAAGTCAGTGCGGCCATGTTGTGCTGGGGATAGTTGGCCTCGGTGATCTGCACGGATTGGAGGCCCAGGACCTGGGCCAGATGGCCGGATGACGATATAGAGAGACACCGGCGGTCCGGACCGTCATGCTCGGCGAACGCTAAGCGGAGCGCCTTGTACATCGCCAATCGCGTGACGTGGTAGTTCTTGCGCTCACCTTTCAGCGCGTACTCGATAAGGCTCTTGAAAGCCGCGGCGCTGAAACCCGAGTTCATACGTCACACCGGCCGATCGTGAACGCGGAGATCGTTGAGCGAGCGCGCAAAACGGACCAAATTCGGGTAACGAGGTAGCATCGCCCCATAAAACACGACGTGACCTTTACGACTCCACAGCCTGATTGTTTCCCACAGACGCGGAGCGAGCGTCAACCCGATTTCATCCTCTCAGGGCGGACGCCACCCGGCCGCCTGAGCGGTTCAACCAGCGGCAGTCGGACGGCACCACAAGGGCGACCTTGCGGCCCGACCGCAACAACCGGTAGCACGAACCCGAGCCGCGACCAGGTCACGCTTGGCCATTGACGCGGGCGATGCGGAAAGCCGCATGCAGCGTGTGTCGGGTACATTGGTGGTGAGCGAACCGGGTGTCGAACGTGGGGCAGTCCACGATCAACCCGACGCCATCGGAACTTCTTACTGGTTCCGACCGCCCCACTCGTATTCCGGCTGCCGTTCAGAGTCCATTTCGAATCGGGTCATCAACGGGCGAGCCGTCGGAGCAGGAGCGTGGCGGAGGCGGCATAGAGGAATGCTTCGACAGATTGAATGGTTGCTTCGAAGTCCTTCGCCAGCCGCCTGTTGCGGTTGATCCAGGCGAAGAACCGTTCGACGACCCAGCGCCTGGCGATGACGGCGAAGCCGACCTGGTTGTCGGACTTGCGCACCACCTCGATGCGGATTGGGCTGGCATTGGCCACTCGGGGACCGGAGTAGCCACCATCGGCATAGCCCAGGGCCACGAATGGCCAGCTCGCGCGTGACGCCCGCAGCAGCGGTCCGGCACCGTCGCGGTCCTGGATGGCGGCGGAATGGGCTTGCAGCTTGAGCGCTCGGCCGTCGGTATCGACCATGGCGTGACGCTTGCGGCCCTTGATCTTCTTGCCGGCGTCGTAGCCTCGGATGCCGCCGCTCTCGGTCGTCCTGACGCTCTGGCTGTCGATGACCACCGCTGTAGGGCTGGCCTCGCGACCGACCCGCTCGCGGTCGAGCATGACCAGACAGTGATTGATCCTTTCCCATGTGCCGTCGTCACGGAACCGGGCGAACCACCGATAGGTCGTGGAGACAGGCGGGAAGTCCTTTGGCAACAGGCTCCAGGCGATCCCGCCACGCAGCACGTAGAAGATGGCGTTGATGATCTCACGCATCTCCCACTTGCGATGCCGGCCGCAACACCTCGGTGCAAGCAGGAACGGCGAGAGGATCAACCACTCCGCGTCGGTCACATCACTTCCGTAGCGTAGTCCCGCGCGGCTATGCTGCCTGCGGGTGGTCGGCGTCCACATGAGATCTCCGGCAAGGCTTCGAACACCTGCCCGGAATCACAGACGGCCCGGCCATCCAACCCCCCACAACAAACCTTCCACTATCGTTTCGGAATGGCCTCTCAGGGCGGACGCCACCCGGCCGCCTGAGCGGTTCAATCAGCGGCAGTCGGACGGCACCACAAGGGCGACCTTGCGGCCCGACCGCAACAACCGGTAGCACGAACCCGAGCCGCGACCAGGTCACGCCTGGCCATTGACGCGGGCGATGCGGAAAGCCGCATGCAGCGTGTGTCGGGTACATTGGTGGTGAGCGAACCGGGTGTCGAACGTGGGGCAGTCCACGATCAACCCGACGCCATCGGAACTTCTTACTGGTTCCGACCGCCCCACTCATATTCCGGCTGCCGTTCAGCCCGGAGTCGTTCGACTGGCACGGCGCGGCCACGATCGCAACCTGGCTGATGACCCTCCTGATCCAGCGCGCGGAGCACCGTGACACGCAGGCGATCCTCGCCAGGCTGGATGAGCTGCTGCGCGCGCCGGGGCGTGCTCGGAGCGGGCTGACAACGCTCGATGAACACCTGCTGGAGACAATCGAACGTCATCGCGAACAGCAGCGCAACAGTGTGGCAGCCCGGCGGCTGACGCCGGTGCCAATGAACTGACGCTCAGCCCAGATGTGATTCCATGTCGTCTATGGCCAGATGAGACGGCCAAGTATTGCCCCAAGCTCCCCGCGCTTCTTGAGAAACCCCGCGACATCGTGGCTGCAATCCTTCACAAGATGCACCGTTACGTTGGACGCCTCCATGCTTCTGAATCGCCCGGCGTGCTGCATATCGATCGGGTCATCCATGCCATAGAAAACATCATATCTTACCCTCGCGTCACATTCGAGGGTCGCGTCCAATACACTCCAAGCCGATACTCCGGCTCGCCATTCCGGCCACCGGTCTTCAAACGGGGCGATATCAGCGTTGACGGACGATTGTGGACAAAAGGCGATCGCCTGAATGCAATTACTTAATCTGCGGGCAAAAACGATCGCCCCGAACCCACCCATACTGTTGCCGAGGGTGGCAACCCGTGTCGAGTTCTCCCGCTCCACAATATCATTCAATACGCGTACAATATCGTCGGCCATGCCATTGTTGTACCATAGCCGGCGCTTGTCGATCACATAAGCCACCTGAGGGCTCGCCATATCCCCAGCCTGGCTCAGGCTGTTTCGAAACTCTTCGGTCTGGATCCCGCCCAGCCCGTGTCCGATGCCGGTGAACGCGACCACAAGCGTGCTGCTGTCGCCCCGCTGGTAGCTGATCCGAAAGTTGTCGTTGTCAGCCTCGACCCGCACGCCGCACTCCTGCCGCGGCCACAGTCGCTCCCTTACCCCCGCATGCCGCAGAATCGTGCATCAGGCTTCGTGTTCGCAAACCACGCCCCCGGTCACAGTGGGTACCCTAGACAGGCAACCCGCCGCCCCAACGTTCCGACACCGCGATCAGAACAGCCTCCCGCCGTTGGGCACCTTGAAGTCCGGCCGCACCAGAACGACCGCCCCGTCATCGTCCGGCATTCCCAGCGTCAGGACCTCGCTCATGAACGGCCCGATCTGGCGCGGCGGGAAGTTCACCACGGCACACACCTGCCGCCCGATGAGCTGATCCGGCTTGTAATGCACCGTGAGCTGCGCTGACGATTTCCTGACCCCGATCTCCGGACCGAAATCGATGGTCAGCCGGTAGGCGGGCTTGCGCGCCTGCGGGAACGGCTGGGCGTCGGTGATCGTGCCCACGCGGATGTCCACCCGCTCGAAATCGCCATAGGCGATGGTCTCAGCCATGGACCGTTGCTCCGGAGTTCAGTTGGTCCATACTGGCCGAACTGCCTTCACCTGACCACCGGAGCGACCCGAAGAATGCGCGATTACCACCTGCCAGGCCGCAGCCCGGTCTATGCGACGCACGGCATGGCCGCCACCTCCATGCCGGCCGCGACGCTGACCGCTCTCGACGTGCTGCGGGCCGGCGGCAATGCGCTGGACGCCGCGGTGGCCGCCTGTGCCGTGCTGTGCGTGATCGAGCCGCAGTCCACCGGCATCGGCGGCGACTGCTTCTGCCTCTACGCCCCGGCCGGCGCCGGCAAGGTGGTCGCGCTCAACGGCTCCGGCCGCGCGCCCGCCGCGGCCACGATCGACTGGTACGAACAGCAGGGCATCGCCGCCCTCGAGAACACCTCGGCCCACGCCGTCACGGTGCCGGGCGCGATCAATGCCTGGGAGACGCTGCTGAAGGCGCACGGCCGCAAAGGCCTGGACGAGTTGCTGCAGCCGGCCATCCGCTACGCCGCCGATGGCTGGCCGGTGCATCCGAAAGTGTCGTGGGACTGGCAGCGCCTGGAGGGCAAGCTGCGCAAGACCGGCGCCAGCGCCTTCCTGCCGAACGGCAAGGCGCCCGCGCCCGGCGACATCTTCCGCAATCCCGCCCTGGCCGAGACGCTGCGCGGCATCGCCCGCCAGGGAGCCAAGGCCTTCTATGAAGGACCGGTCGCCGCCGACATCGTGGCCACGCTGCGCGCCCGCGGCGGCCTGCACACCGAGGAGGACTTCGCCGCCGGCATCGCCAACGCCGACTTCGTCGAGCCGATAACGCTGAACTGGAAAGGCTACGACGTCTACCAGATCCCCCCCAACGGCCAGGGCATCGTCGGGCTGATGATCCTGGGCATGCTGGGCGGCCTGCCCTCAGCCGCCGATGGACCGCTCGGCGCGCTGCGCTACCACCGCCATATCGAGGCCGCGCGCCTGGCCTATCGCGACCGCGATGCCTTCGTCGCCGACATGTCGCAGGTCGACGTGCCGGTGAAGAAGCTGCTGAGCAGCGAATACCTGTCGGGCCTGCGCGCGCTAATCAAGGACGACAGCGCCATGCGCTCGCTGCCCGCCGCCGGCGAAGCCCTGATGCCGCCACACCGCGACACCATCTACCTCTGCGTCGTCGACCAGGACGGCAACGCGTGCAGCTTCATCAACTCGCTGTTCGAGGGCTTCGGCTCCGGCATCCTGGCCGAACAGTCGGGCGTGATGCTGCAGAACCGCGGCTTCGGCTTCCGCCTCGAGCGCGGCCATCCCAACTGCATCGCCCCGCGCAAGCGGCCGATGCACACCATCATCCCCGGCATGGCGTGCAAGGACGGCCAGGCGGTGCTGCCGTTCGGCGTGATGGGCGGCCACTTCCAGCCGATGGGCCACTCGCTGTTCCTCACCAACATGCTGGAATACGGCCTCGACATCCAGGAAGCGATCGACCTGCCGCGGCTGTTCCCGTTCAAGGGCAAGGTGCAGATCGAGCGCGGTATCCCGAAGGATGTGTGCGACGCCCTGATCGCGCGCGGCCACGATTTGGAACTGGTGGAGCGCCCGCATGGCGGCGGCCAGGCGATCTGGATCGATCGGGCCCGCGGCTGCCTGGTCGGCGGATCGGAGCCACGCAAGGACGGGCTCGCACTGGGGTACTGAGCCTGGGTTGAGCCCGCGGCGGCACGCGCCGCCCGGCCGGTGCTGCCGCACTTCGGCAGCCTGCGCCGGCCGGGCACGCCGGGCGGACACCCCGCCTGGCACGCCGATGGCGCATGGCCGATGGAGCATGCATGACCGAACCCTGTGATCTCACGGCCGTCGAGGCCCGGCGGCTGATCGGCAGCAAGAAGCTGGCACCGACCGAATTGCTGGCAAGCTGCATCGCCCGCATCGAGGCGGTGGATCCCGCCGTCAACGCCATGGTGGCGCGCGACTTCGACCGTGCCCGCACCGCCGCCCGCGCCGCCGATGCCGCCGTGGCGCGCGGCGAGGCCCTGCCCGCGCTGCACGGGCTGCCGATCGGCATCAAGGACCTGCAGGAGACCGAGGGCCTGCGCACCACCTTCGGCAGCCCGATCTTCCGCGACCACGTGCCCGCCGCCGATGAGCGGCTGGTGGCGGCGGTCCGCCAGGCCGGCGCCATCGTCATCGGCAAGACCAACACGCCCGAGTTCGGCGCCGGCGCCAACACCCGCAACGCGGTCTACGGCGCCACCGGCAATCCGTTCGATCCCGAGAAGTCCGCCGCCGGCTCGTCGGGCGGATCGGCCGTGGCGCTCGCGACCGGCATGGCGCCGATCTGCTCCGGCTCCGATACCGGCGGCTCGCTGCGCAACCCCGCCGCCTTCTCCGGCATCGTGGGCTTTCGCCCGACGCCTGGCCTGGTGCCGAATGAGCGTCGCGGGCTCGGCTGGAACAACCTGTCGGTGGCCGGGCCGATGGCGCGCACGGTTCCCGACCTCTGCCTCCTGCTCGCGGCGATGGTCGGCGACGATGCGCGCGATCCGCTGGCGACGACGGTGCATGGCGCGACCGTGCGCCGGCCGGAGGATTTCGCGGTGCCCGCGCGCATCGACCTGTCGGGGCTGCGCGTGGCGCTGACGCCGGATTTTGGCTTCGCGCCGACCGAGCGGCACATCGCCGAGGTCTTCGCCGAGCGGACCGGCCTGTTCCGCCATGCCTTCGCCCGCGCCGAGGAGGCGAGCCCGGACTGCGCGGGCGCCGATGAGGCGTTCGAGGTGCTGCGTGCGATCGGCTTCCTGGCCAGCCACCAGGACAAGGTACGCACGCGGCCGCAGGATGTCGGGCCGAATGTGCGCGCCAACGTCGAGGAGGGGCTGCGCTACAGCGCCGCCGATGTGGCGCGCGCGCAGACGCTGCAGACGGTGCTGTACCGGCGCTGGCAGGCGTTCTTCCGCGACTGGGATGTGATCGTGACGCCCTCGATCACCATCAGCCCCCGCTCCTGGCGCGAACTCTACCCGGCGGAGATCGACGGCAAGCCGACACGGACCTATTTCCACTGGCTCGCCCTCGCCTACGCCGTGACGCTGCCCGGCCATCCGGCGGTATCGCTGCCGGTGGGGCTCGACCGGAACGGCATGCCGTTCGGCCTGCAGATCGTCGGCCCGCGCGGCGGCGATGCGTTCGTGCTGTCGGTCGCCGCGGCGCTGGAGACCCTGCTGGCCGACGATCCGCGCACCGCGCGCCCCGTTCCCGACCTGGCCCGGCTGCGCCAGGCACCCCCGATCGGCCAGATGGACGGTTTCCTGGGCTTCGACTGACGCCCGGAGCGCGATCACCGGCGGCGGACGCGCCATCGCCCCTCCGCATCACGCGATCGCGGCAGCCCGTCGAGCGTGACGGGTGCGCCCCTCGTCGCGCTACGCCGCCATGACCAGCCGGATGAACCCGTCGACCGACGCGGGATCCATCCAGCGCATCACCGCCACCACGTCATTCGCCGGATCGACCCAGGTGATGTTGCCGCCCGCCCCCACCGCAAAGAAGCTCGCCTCCGACGCGTGGGCATAGCGGCGGCGCCCGGTGTTCAGCCACCACAGCAGCCCGTAGTTCGGATTGAGCGGGCACGGCGTCAGCGACTCGGCGATCCAGGCATCGGGCAGCAGCCGCCGCCCCTCCCACACGCCGCGCTGCAGCATCAGCCGCCCGATGCGCGCCTGGTCCTCGGCATCGATCGCCACCCCCGCCACCCCAATGGCTGCCGCCCGAGACCGACTCGATGGACCGGCCGTCGATCTCGACGACCGAGGTGCGGTAGCCCTGCCAGGTCCAGTCCGCGGAGGCACCGATCGGCTGCATGATCCGTTCGGCGAACACCTCGGGCAGCGGGCGGCGAAAGCGATGCAGTAGGGCGAGCGCCAGCCGGTTCACCCGCACATCATTATATTCCCAGAAGGTGCCGGGCGATTGCAGCAGCCGCGCATCGCCCTTGCGGCCCTTGCCCTCCACCGCGAGGTTCCGGTTGCGGTCGATGACGTCGGACTTGCCGAACAGGGTGCCCTCCCATTCGGAGGTCTGCTGCAGCAGGTGGCGCCAGGTGATGGCGCCGTTGTGCGGCCCCTCGAAGCCGCCGTCCTGCACCGTCGCAGCCACCTGCTCGTCGAGTTCCCTGATCAGCCCATCGGCCACGGCGATGCCGGCGAGCAGGCTGAGATAGCTCTTGGCGACCGAGAAGGTGAAGTCGACCTGCCGCGTGTCGCCCCACTTCGCGATCGCCCTGCCGCCGCGCATCACCAGGCCGTTCGGACCACCGCGCGGACGGATCGGTCCCAGGATCTCGTTGTGCGGCGGAGCCTCGAAGAACCCGGCCTCGATATGCGCCCGCAGGTCGCGCGGCCATGGCGTCTCGTGTGCCAGCGCATAGCTCGCCGCTTCATCCAGCGCCGGCATGGTCTCTCCCCCTCGCGGTCGTTGCCCACGGGATACCACAATGTCCGGCGGGCGCGCATACTGCCCGGCGGGAATGGCCCGGACGGACACAACCGCAGGGCCGGGCAATCGGGACCGGGAGACGCTCGTGGCAAGGCTTGAGCGCAACGCGAGACGTGCGGCTCTGCAGGGCAGCCCGCTGTTCGACGACATGCGGCCGGAGGAACTCGACGAGATCCTCAAGCTGGCCACCGAACGCCGGTTCCGTCGCGGGCAGACGATCTTCCAGCGCGGCGACAACGGCTCCTCGCTGATGGCCGTGTTGCGCGGCCGCGTGCGGATCAGTTCGGTGTCCGGCGACGGCAAGGAACTCACGCTCAACGTCATCAACCAGGGCGAGATCTTCGGCGAGATCGCCCTGCTCGACGGCGAGCCGCGCAGCGCCGATGCAACGGCCATCGAGGACACGCTGCTGCTGGTCGTCGAACGGCGGCAGTTCCTGCCGTTCCTGGCGCAGAACCAGAGCCTGTTCCTTCGCCTGCTGGCGGTGCTGTGCGCGCGACTGCGCCGCACCAGCACGGCGCTGGAGGAGATCGCGCTGTTCGATCTGCCGGTGCGCCTGGCGCGCGTGCTGCTGAAGCTGGCGCAGGATTACGGCCGTCCGGGCACCGCCGGCACGCGCATCGACCTCAAGCTGTCGCAGCGCGATCTGAGCAATCTCGTCGCCGCATCGCGCGAGAGCGTCAACAAGCAGCTTCGCGCATGGCGCGAGGCGGGCACGGTCGATCAGGAGGACGGCTTCATCGTGCTGCGCCGGCCGGCCGATCTGCGGCGCCTCACCGACGTCAAGTGACCCCGCTCGCCACCTCCTCCTGAGCCGCCTCCCATTCCGCCAATCGCCGCACGCTCGCCTGCATGAGGTCCGGCAGGGACCCCGATCGATCGGCGGCCGCATCGCCATCGGCCAGCGCCTCCTCGATCTCCGCCGCCTCATGCCCAAGCCGGAGCAGGCCGACGCTGCGCGAGGCACTGGCCAGGGTATGCACCTCGCGCAGCAGGGCGCTGCCGCGCGCGACGAGAGCCTGCTCGAGACGGTCGATCATCCGCGGCACTTCCGTGAGGAACAGCCGCACCACGTCGAGCGCGCCGTCCTGGCCGATATCCTCGGCCAGCAATCCCAGGACCCGTGCGTCCAGCAACGGCCGGGCGCACGCCGCCGCGACGGGCTGGCCACCCGCCGCCGCCACCGCCTGGATCGCCGCCGCGAGTTGCTCGAACGGCGCCGGCTTGCTGACGAAGGCGTTCATGCCGGCATCGCGGCACGCCGCCTCCCGGCCCTGTTCCGCGTTTGCCGTGAGTCCGATGATCGGCGTCCGCCCGACCGGTCCCGGTTCCGCGCGGATCAGCTTGGTGGCGGTCAGTCCGTCCATCTCGGGCATCATCAGGTCCATCAGCACCACGTCGTAGGGAATCGAGCGGACCGCCTGGACCGCCTCGGTGCCGTCCGCCACCGCATCGACACGGTGGCCCATGCGCTCGATCATCCGGCTGGCGACCAGGCGGTTGGTGCCGTTGTCCTCGGCCAGCAGGATCCTCAGGCGGGACAGCGGCGGGTTCGCAACCGTCGCCTCCTCACCGCTCTCGCTGACCTCCATGGGCGCCTCCTTCAGCAGGATGTCGAAGCGGAACGTGCTCCCCTCGCCGACCACGCTCTGGACGCTGACCGATCCGCCCATGCGTTCGACCAGGCGGCGGCTGATGGCCAGCCCGAGGCCGCTGCCGCCGAAGCGACGCGAGATGGAACCGTCCACCTGGCTGAATTCGTCGAACAGGTGGGGCAGCGCTTCGGCAGGAATGCCTATCCCGGTGTCGCCAATCGCCACGGTCAGGCGTACACGGTGCGGCGCATCGCCTGCGGCGGACACGTCGATCCTGACCGCGCCACGCTCGGTGAACTTCACCGCGTTGCCCGTCAGGTTCAGCAGGATCTGCCGCAGCCGGCCAGGATCGCCCACCACGCGCGGCGGCACATCGTCTGCGATCGTCAGCGCCAGATCGAGCCCCTTCTGCTGCGCCGCAGTGGTCAGCATGTCGACGGCGCCCGCGATCGTCGCACGCACGTCGAACGGCACCTCGTCCAACTCCACGCACGACGCGTCGAGGCGGGAGAAATCCAGGATGTCGTTGACAAGTTGCAGCAGGTGGTCGCCCGACTGGCGGATGATCTGCACATAGTGGAACTCCTCGGCGTCGAACCGGCGGTCCATCAGCAGCCCCGCCGCGCCGATGATGCCGTTCAGCGGCGTGCGGATCTCATGGCTCATGACGGCGAGGAACTGCGACCGGGCGCGCGCGCCCGACTCCGCCGCATCGCGCGCCGCCGCCAGATCCTGCTCGTTGCGCTTGCGCCCGGTGATGTCCGTGTAGGTGCGCACCGCGCCGCCGTTCGGCAGCAGCGCCGTGCGAATCTCGAGCACGATGCCGTTGGGCCGCGTCCGCTCATAGACCGGCACGCTCGCGTCCAGGCCACCGCGTGCCACGAGATCCTGCACCGAGTCCGGCCCGGCACCGGGCGAGGCGAATTCGCCGTGCTCCACCTGCCAGCGCAGGATGTCGTCGAGGGTGGTGTTCTCCTGCAACAGCCGAGGCGGCAGGCCGAGCAGTTCGCCGACGCGCCGGTTGATCACCGCCACCCTGCGGTCGGGGTCCACCATCACGATGCCCTGGCTCATGTTCTCGAGCGTCGCGGTGAGTTCCTCCTGATACTTCGCCAGCCGCCGCCGATGGCTGTCGAGCAGCACGCCGATGCAGAGCACCAGCGCCGTCATGCCGATCCCCGCCACCACATACTGGAAACGGTGCAGGCGGTAGGCGGCGAACACCTCATCCACGCCGAAGCCGACCGCGACGATCAGCGGATATTCGGTGAGGCGCCGGTAGCTCACGAACGACGCCTGCCCGGTGACCTCGCCGGCGTCGATGCGGTAGCTGCCCTGGGCGTCGCGCTCCGCAAGCTCGAGCAGCGGCGAGGCGGCCAGCGGCAGGTCCATGTGCTCGATCGCCGGCCGGCTGGCACGCACATAGCCGTCCAGCCCGACCAGCATGACGAAGCCGTGGCCGATCCGCAGCGATTCGTAGAACCGGCCGAGGTAGAACGGATCGAGCGAGGCCACCACGACGCCCAGGAACTCGCCGTCCGGCCCGATGATCCGGCGGGTGAACTGCACCGAATAGCGGTTGGACACCCGCCCCAGCACCGGCCGGCTGATGAACAGAGCGTCCCGCGATGCGTCGGCCTGGACGCGGAAATGCTCCCGGTCGCTGACGTCCACGCGTTCCGCCGCCTGCTCCAGATTGCTCTGCAGCAGCATCCCGGAGCTATCCACCAGAGCGATCTGGAAGGTCTGGTCGTTGATGAAGGCCCGATCGCGCGCCCAGCCCCGCAGGTTGAACTGCGCCGGATCGCGGGCATAGGCATCGCGCACGATCAGGATCACCTGGTCGATCGCGGCGATCGACCGGATGATGTTCTCCTCGAAGGCCAGCGTCAGGTTGCCGGTCTCCTGCCGCACGTCCCGCTCGGTCGCGATCCGCTCCTGCGCGAGTTGCAGCCAGATCGCCCCCCAGATCAGCGCGAGCACGCTGGCGAGCAGCGCGGCGCGCCCGGCGAAGCGCCCCGCCCGGCGGCGATGCCACGCGGTCACGGCGCCGTCTCCTGCGCATGCTCCGCCATCCACGCCAGCAGCGCGCGCTCCCGCATCGGACGGCCGAACCGCCATCCCTGTGCGATCTGGCAGCCGGCGGTCCGCAGCCGGACGGCCACCGCCTCGGTCTCCACGCCTTCGGCCACCACCGACAGGCCAAGCTCGCGCGCCAGCGAGATCGTGGCACGGACGATCTTCCAGGCGTCGTCATCGGTCTCGCAGGATGCGACGAAGGACCGGTCGATCTTCAGTTCGGTGAACGGCAGGCGCAGCAGGGTCAGCAGCGAGGAATAGCCGGTGCCGAAATCGTCCATCGACAGGCCGACGCCTTTGATCCGCAGCCGCGTCAGCAGTTCCATCGCCAGCAGCGGATTGGAGAAGAACGTAGTCTCGGTGATCTCGGCGATCAGCGCACCGGGCGGCAGGCCATGGCGCAGCAGCAGCGCCTCGATCTCCTCCGGCAGGTCGGCATTGGCCAGCACGAGCGGCGAGATGTTCACCGCGACGCTGCGGCCGGGAAAGTGGTGACGCCAGCGCTGGCACGCGGCCAGGGCATCGCCGAGCACGCGTCGCGTCAGCTTGCCGATCAGGCCGCTGCGCTCCGCCAGGGGAATGAACACGTCCGGCGGGATCGGCCCATGCAGCGGATGCCGCCACCGTGCCAGCGCCTCGGCGCCGACCATGGCGCCATCGGCCAGCAGCACCTTCGGCTGGAACGCCGTGACGATCCGGTGCTCATCGAGCGCCTCGCGCAATTCCTCGGCCGTCGGCGAGGCGGGCGGGGGTTGCCCGGCGCGCAGCCGCGGCGGCAGCGGACGGTCCAGCAGCGCCCGCAGCGCGGATGGCCCGATCGGTTTCGCCAGCGAGCCGGCCACCCGCAGCCCAAGCTCCGTCGCATACCGGATGCTGGCGGCACGGACGCGGTTGTCGAGGCGGGAGATGAACACGACCACCGGATCGGCGGGCGAGGCCGCGATCAGTCGCAGCAGGCTGATCCCCTCCTGCTCGCCCAGCGACAGGTCGAGGACCACCACATCATAGCCGGTGCGGCTGATGCGGCCGCTCGCCTCGTCGAGGGAACCGGCGCTCTCGGCGGCAAAACCGAAGGCCGTCATGGCCCGCGTGATGATCATGCACTGGACCGGCTCGTCATCCACCACCAGAAGACGGCGAGCGGTGTCGATCTGGGTGTCCAAGGATGCTCCGGGTCGCGGTGGCGGATATCGAACTATCGTCCGGAGGCATGAAGAACCCGTGAACCGAGGGAGATTGACACGGCGCGGTCCGACTGGGTGTTGTGCCCGCATGCGCAAGGCGGCCGGCATCCTCGCGGCATTGCTCCTGCTGCTCGCCGGACCGGCGGCGGCCGATGGCGGCGCATCCCTGCAGGCCCGCTACTTCGTCACCAGCGACGGCGTCCGGCTGCACTACCTGGAGGGCGGGCCGCGGCTCGGCCACACCATCGTCTTTGTGCCCGGCTGGACGATGCCCGCCTGGATCTGGCAGCCGCAGTTGCAGGCATTCGCCCGGCAGTACCATGTCGTGGCCTTCGATCCGCGCGGGCAGGGCGATTCGGATGCACCGGCCTCCGGCTACGAGCCGGGGCGGCGCAGCCAGGACATCGCCGAACTGATCGCGAACCTGACGCCTGTCCCGGTGGTGCTGGTGGGCTGGTCGCTCGGGGTGCTCGATTCGCTCGCCTATGTGCGGGCGCATGGCGACATGAAGATCGCCGGCCTGGTGCTGGTGGACAATTCGGTGGGCGAGGAACCGCCACCGCCGCCGCGCGCCCCCCGCCGCGCCCCCACCCCGGTCCTGCCGCACGCCGTCGCCATGCACCGGTTCGTCCTCGGCATGTTCCACCGGCGGCCGAGCGACACCTATATCGACCGCCTCACGGAGGCGACGCTGCGCACGCCGGAACCCGCCAGCCGCGCGCTGCTGTCCTACCCGGTGCCGCGCACCTACTGGCGCGACGCGGTGTACTCGACGCGCAAGCCGGTGCTCTACGTGGTGCGCCCGGGCTGGCTGTCGGAACAGGCGGCGAACCTGGCGCGCAACCGGCCCGGGACCCAGATCGCCGTGTTCCCCGATGCCGGGCATGCGCTGTTCGTCGACGATGCGGACCGGTTCAACACCCTGCTGGCGGGCTTCATCTCGCGGACCGTCTGGCCGTGAGGCTCCGCGCGGCGCTGGTGCCGCTGTTCCTCGTGTCGCTGGCCGCAGTCGGCTACGAGACCGCGCTCACCCGCTACTTCGCCGTCGCGAAATGGTCGGAATACGGCTACTGGGTGATCTCCATCGTGATGGTGGGCTTCGCGTTCAGCGGCGTGGTCCTCGCGCTGTTCCGCGACTGGTTCGCCCGCCACGGCGAGACGCTGCTCGCAGCACTGCCGGCGCTGCTGGTGGGCACCGCGGCGCTAGGTTTCCACCTGACCACGACCAACCCCTTCAACCCGCTGCAACTGCAGAACCCGGCCACCTGGCAGCCGCAGATCTGGAATATCGCCGGCTACTACGCGGGCCTGCTGCCGTTCTTCTTCCTGGCCGGCCTGTTCGTCAGCCTGAGCTTCGTGCTGAACGCCGACCGGATCGGCCAGGTCTACGGCTACGACCTCACCGGCGCAGGCGCGGGTGCCGCCCTGGTGCTGGTGGCGATGTTCACGGTTCACGCGTTCTTCCTGGTGCCGCTGCTGCTGGTGCCGCTCGCCGCCAGCGCCTGCTTCGCCGCCGGCCGCTGGCGCCTGGCCAGCATGGCCGCCGCCGTGCTGGTGCTGATCGGCGGCGAGGCGCTGCTGCTGCTGGGCAACCGCGCCGAGTACAACGACTTCAAGGCGATCTACGCGCCGCTGCATACGCCGGACGCGCGCGAGGTGGCCTCCGTGCTGTCGCCGCGCGGCGACTACTCGCTGCTGGACGACTTCACCGAGCGCGTCGACACCGACATCTCCAACAACGCCGGCATGCTGGGCGTGCCCGGTCCGCCGCAGACCTTCGGCCTGTACCGCGACGGCAACCGCATCGCCGCGCTGCCCAAGCCGGGACCGCTCGACGTCGGCTATGCCCCGGCCGCGCTGGACGGGCTGCCGTACAAGCTGATCCCGCATGCCAACGTGCTGCTCGCCGGCGCATCGGGCGGCTTTCGGATCGCCCAGGTGCTCGCCCTCGGCGCCGAACGCATCCGTGTGCTGGAGCCGGAGCCGGTGCTGCTCCGGGCGTTGCGCGAGGGACTTGGGCCGGCGCCGCCCTGGCAGGCCGACGGCCGTGTCACCCTGTCCGGCGAGGGGCCGGTCGCGGCGGTCGCCAACGGCGCCGGCTATGACATCATCGACCTGTCGGCCGATTTCCTCGACGCGGCCGAGGCGAACGCGACGGCCTTCACGGTGCAGGCGCTGGCGGGCGACCTGAAGGCGCTGGCCCCGGGCGGCATCGTGTCCGTGCCGGTGTCGATCCGCGACTTCCCGGTCTACGCGCTGCGCGTGCTGGCGACGGCGCGCGCCGCGCTGCGCGAGGCCGGCATCACCGACCCGGCCGCCCACACCATCGTCTATCGCTCGGCCTGGAGCGCCCGGATCCTGCTGTCCAACCGGCCGTGGGACGCCGCCCGCATCGCGGCCGTGCGCGCCTTCTGCGACGAGCGTTCGTTCGACGTGTCGTGGTATCCGGGCATGGACCCGGCGGCGGCACGGGACTCGATCTACAACGACCTGCCGGCGGTCTCCTTCGCCAGCGGCGAGGTGACGTCCGACGGCCCCGCCGATTCGATCGCCGATGAGGCCGGCGCGGTGCTGGCGGACACGGCCACGCCCTCGCGCGCGGCGTTCAACCTGGCGCCGGTGACGCTGGACCGGCCGTTCTTCTATGCCGTGCTGCGGCTGGACCAGCTCGACACGATCCTGAAGCGGCTGGAGATCCTGCCGCAGGCCGAGATCGGCGCGCTGGTCAACCTGGCCGTGCTGGCACAGGCGGTGGTGATCGCGGTGCTCGTGCTGCTGGTGCCGCTCGCGGCGCCACGCCGGCTGCGGCTGCCCGACACGGGGATGCTGCGGCCGATCGTGTATTTTCCCGCCCTCGGGCTCGGCTTCCTGTTCATCGAGATCTTCCTGATCGAGAAGGCCAGCCTGTGGCTGAACGACCGCACCTCGGGCTTTGCCCTGGTGCTCACCGGGATGCTGGTGTTCTCCGGCATCGGCGCGATGCTGGCGGACCGGCTGGCGGCGATCGCGCGGCGGGCCGTGGTGGTGGCGTGCCTGATCATCCTCGCCTGGTGCGCCCTGGTCCTGGCGCTGCTGCAGCCGGCCATCCTGGCCACGCTCGACCTGCCCTGGCTGGCGCGCGCGGGTCTCGTGCTGGCGGTGCTCGCGCCGGTGTCGCTGGCGCTCGGCCTGCCCTTCCCGCTCGGGCTGGAGCGCGCCGGCTCGGGCAGCCTGCTGCCCTGGGCCTGGGGGCTCAACGGTGCGTTCTCTGTGGTGGCGACGCCACTCGCCAACCTGATCGCACGCGAGGCGGGGTTCAGCCGGGTTCTGCTGACCGCCGGCCTGCTGTATGTGATCGCCCTCGTGATGTTTCCGGCAGCAAGGAAGAGCCGCGCGTGGCAGCCAATCTCAGCAAGTTCACGCGCCGCGGAGTGATCTCCGCCGCCGGCGCACTGTCCCTGGTGCGTCCGTCGCACGCCGCGCCGACGTGGACGCGCGCAGCCTATGAGGCGGCGATGAACGCGTCGGGCCGCCCGGTCAGCCTGACCGACGCGCAGTTCGATGCGATCCAGAAGCGCAAGCCCGCCGCGATGCGCCACATCGAGTCGTACCTGAAGGAGCGGCTGGGCGCCGCCGATCCCGCGGTGATGGCCGCGTTCGAGGCGGTGCCGCGGGAGTATTTCCACTACATCTACTCCGAGCGCCGGGCGACGCCGGGCGATGCCTATGAGGACACGCCGAAGCCCTGGGGCCTGGGCTATGGCTCGGCGCTGTCCGACTATCTCGGCCAAGCCTACATGACGCAGATCTGCAAGCCGAAGGCCGGCGACGTGACGCTCGAGGTCGGCACCGGCAGCGGCTTCCAAAGCTCGTTGCTGTCGCGCATCGTCAAGCAGGCCTATTCGATCGAGATCATCGAGCCGCTGGGCAAGGCGGTCGGCCGGATCTTCGCGCCGCTCGGCTACGACAACGTGCACAGCCGCGTGGGTGACGGGTATTTCGGCTGGCCCGAGGTGCCGGGCGGCTTCGATATCATCATCGTGACCTGCGCCGCGCAGTACGCGCCGCCCGACCTGTTCAAGCAGTTGAAGACCGGCGGGCGGATGGTGATTCCGATCGGCCAGCCGTTCAAGCGCGGCCAGGTGCTGTACGTCTATACCAAGGACGAAGAGGGCAAGGTGCACTCGAAGCGCGACATGGGGGTGTTCTTCATCCCGATGACCGGCGCGATCTCGAAGAACCCCGCCCCGCACGGCGCCATCACCGCGACCGCCCCGCCGGACAAGCCCGCTGCAGCGCCGGCGCCCGACAAACCCCCGGCCGAGAAGCCCGCCGAGGCGTCGGACAAGAAGGCGGGCGACTGAACCCTCGTTGCGAGCGGAGCGAAGCAATCTCCATGGGGATTGCTTCGCTCCGCTCGCAATGACAGGGCACCTGCGCGACGGCGGGGGATCGGCTCCATTGTCATCGTCCGGCCGGCGCCGCAATCTTCCGGCGCCGCAGGAGGAAACCATGGGCTACGAACACATCCTGGTCGACGTGGAGGACGGCGTCGGCACCCTGACGCTCAACCGCCCCGACGTGCTCAACGCCATGAACCGCAGGCTGTCCGCCGAACTGCACGACGCGGTGAAGGCGATGGACGCCGATGATGCGGTCGGCTGCATCGTGATCACCGGCGCCGGCACGCGCGCCTTCTCGGCCGGCGGCGACATCCACGAGCAGCGCGACGACGACCGCCGCTACAGCTTCGAACAACTCGAGGCCATGCGCGAGGGCCGCCGCGCCTACGACATCGCCGCCTCGGCCAAGCCGACGATCGGCATGATGAACGGCCTCGCCTATGGCGGGGCGGCGGTGCTGGCATCCTCGCTCGACATGCGCGTCGGCTGCGAGGACACGAAGTTCCGCTTCCTCGCCGCCGCCTATGGCCGCATCAACAGCACCTGGTCGCTCGGCGCGCAGATCGGCTGGCCGCTCGCCAAGGAATTGCTGTTCACCGCACGCGTCGTCGGCGCCGAGGAGGCGTTCCGCATCGGCCTGCTCAACCACCTGGTGCCGCGCGCGCAGCTTCGCGAGAAGACCATGGAGCTTGCGCGCATGATCGCGAACAACCACCGCGGCGCGGTGATCGGCGTGAAGGCGCTGCTGCTGCAACAGAAAGGCGAGAGCCAGGAGCGCGCCTACGAGATCGAGCAGGACTACACGACGAACGTGATGCGCGGCGCCAAGGCCGAGGATGCGTTCCCCGACTTCATCGCGCGTCACGGAAGGCCGGCCGCCTGATGCCAATCCTGTACGAGAAGCGTGACGGCGTCGCCTACATCACGCTGAACAACCCCGCCAAGGCCAACATCCTCGACAAGCCCACGTCGGACGAGATCTCGGCCGCGTGGATCGACATGTGGGAGGATCGCGACATCCGCTGCGCGATCCTGACCGGCGCCGGCGACCGGCATTTCTGCGGCGGCCACAACCTGGCGCCGCGCGAGAACATCACCGAGGAGGAGCGCGAGTACCTGCGGACGCAGCGCATCTTCTGGCCGCTCGCCGGCACCGTGCACGGGCAGAAGACCGGCGTCGACGGCCGCTTCGGCGACCATTATCCGCGAGTGTGGAAGCCGGTGATCGCGGCGGTGAACGGCTGGGCCGCGGGCGCCGGGTTCTACATCCTGCTGTCGTCGACCGACATCCGCATCGCCAGCGCCGAGCATGCGCGGTTCAAGTTCTCGCTGACCTCGCAGGGCTGGCTGGGGCACGGGCCGGGTGCGAGCCTGCTGATGAAGCAGGTGCGCTACGCGGACGCGATGAAGGTCCTGCTCGCCGACCTGCCGTTCGACGCGCAGGAGGCGCTGCGCATCGGCCTGGTGAACGAGGTGGTGCCGCACGCCCAGTTGCTCGAGCGGGCGGAGGCGCTGGCGCGCCACATCGTGACGCTGCCGCCGGTCGCGGTGCGCATGATGAAGGAATTCGCGGTGCGTTTCGGCGACCTGCCGACGGACCAGGCCTGGCACGTGCAGACGCTGATGAACAACCTGCTGATCCAGGTGACGACGGATGGCGAGGAGGGGCGGCAGGCGTTCAACGCCAAGCGGCCGCCGAACTTCACCGGTGCGCTGCGCCGCCGCGGCGAGGCGTGGGAGGAACCGTCGGAGGAGGACGCCAAGCGGCTGGACGATGCCTACCGCAGCGGCGAGTTCTGACGCCACGCACGTCGTCGCCGTTCTCCGGTGCGGCAACGCACGCGGGTTCGCTGGTTGACACCCGGCACGTAGAGCGCCTGCCCCTCGGCCGCCGCCGAAACGTCGCGAGATCGTGAATAATCGCGGTGGCGCCACGCGCCAGACCGCCCCGAATGGCCGTCCAACCCCGTCGATCTGATAATTTCCTGCAAGGAAGTTCTGCCATCGATAGGGGCGATGCCGCTGAAGATCCTCATCGCCGATGACCACGCCCTGCTGCGCCAGGGGCTTCGCCTGCTGCTCGCCGACGCCAATCCCGAGTTCGAATTTGCCGAGGCCGAGGGGTTCGATTCGGCGCTCGATGTGCTGGCGGAGGGACATGTCGACCTGCTGCTGGTCGATCTCGGTATGCCCGGCATGGCCGGCGCCGAAAGCCTGCGCGCACTGCGTGAGGCGCACCGCGCCACCAAGGTCGCGGTCATCACCGGCTCCGACGATCGCACCACCATCCTGGAATGTCTCGGCGCCGGGGTGCACGGCTACATCCTGAAATCCTCACCGATGGAGGAGATCCAGCGCGCGATCGGCACCATCCTGGCGGGCGGGGTCTATGTCGCGCCGTCGCTGGCGCAACTCGGTGGCGATCCCGCGCCGGCCCCGAGCCTGGCGCCGGAACCGTTCCGCCAGGCCGCCGCCGAAGCGCCCGCGGAGATGCCGCGCTTCACCAGCCGCCAGCTCGACGTGCTGCGGCTGCTGGCGGAGGGGCGGTCCACCAAGGAAATCGCGCGCGCGCTGGAACTCGGGCCGGGGACTGTAAAGATCCATCTTGCCGCGATCTTCCGCGCGCTCAATGCGCATAACCGCACCGAGGCCGTGGTGCTGGCGTCCAGGCTCAACCTGTAGTCACCACGGTTTCGGCCAGCAATTCGCTGACCTTCCGGCGCAGAACGGCCGCGTCGAGCGGCTTGGTCAGCCAGGGGAAGCCGGCCCGCCGCAACTCGTCCATCGCGGTCGCGTCGGTCGCCCCGGTCACCACGACGGCCGGGATCGGATGGCCGAAGCGCGTCTGCAACTGCGCGAGCAGTTCGACGCCGTTGGCGCCCTCGCCCAGGTCGCGATCGACGATGGCGACGTCGGGCGGATCGGAGCCGAGCGCCCAGAGCGCCGCCTCGGAACTGCCGACCACGGTGATGCGCGCCCCCCAGTCGGCGATCTCCCGCGCCAGCGCCGTCCGCACCAGCGGATCATCGTCGACCAGCAGCACGCGCCTGCCGGTCATCGAGACCGTCACCTCGCCGGCGGCGGATTGCTGCGGCTGGAACCCGGCGACCAGCGGCACATGGACGGTGAACGCGGTGCCGATGCCGACCTCGGAGTCGATCTCGATCTGCAGGTCGAGCAGCCGCGCCAGCCGGCGCACGATGGCAAGCCCCAGCCCGAGGCCGCGCTCGGCGGCGTTGGAGGTGTCGAGGCGCTGGAATTCCTCGAAGGCCCGCTCGATCTGGTCGGCCGGGATGCCTGGCCCGGTATCGCTGACCTCGATCGCGCCGATGCCGTCGCGCGCCCGGCACAGCACGGTGACCTCGCCCTTGCGCGTATAGCGGATGGCGTTGGAGATCAGGTTGCGCAGGATGCTTTCCAGCAGCACGGGATCGGTGCGCAGGACGCTGAGCGCCGGCTGGATGTCGAGGTCGAGGCCCTTCGCCGCCGCCGACGCCGCGAACGCATTGCGCAGGCGCGCGAGCACCTCTTCGGCCGGGAACTCGCGGATCACCGGGTCCACCGCGCCGGCATGCAGTTTCGAAACATCCAGCAGCGAGTTGAACATCATCTGCATCGACTCGGCCGCCGACGCCATGTTGGCGACCAGTTTGGTCGCCTCCTCGCCGGAGACGCGGCGGCGCAACGCGCTGATGAACAGGTTCATCGCGTGCAGCGGCTGGCGCAGGTCGTGGCTGGCGGTGGCGAGGAACTGCGACTTCGCCTGGTCGGCGCTGACCGCGGCGTCGCGCGCGCTCTGCAAGGCGTCGCGCACGCTCTGCGTGGTGCGAGCGAAGAACCAGGCCAGCACGCCGGCCGCCAGCATCATCAGCAGGCCGACCATGCCGCCCACCACGGCGACGCCGATCGCGAGGTTCTGCTGCTGGCGCCGCTGGTCGAGGCGCTCGTTGAGCCGTCGCTCCTCATCAGAAACGATCATCGCGATGGTGTCGCGCAGCGTGGCCGTGGCGGCCGCCGCCGCACCGGTGCGGACCACGGCGAGCGCCTCGGCGGGGCGCCCGGCCCGCTGCAACTCGACCGCCTGCGACAGGTCGCGCAGCCGGCCGGCAAGCTGGCGGGCGATCTGTTCCAGGCGGTACAGTTCGACGCCGTCGCCGAGACGGTCCGACAGCACCTCGCGCAGGTGGCGTACGGTCTGCTCGACGGCGGCCGGAGCATCGGTGAGCGGCGTGAGCGACTGCGGATCGCCGGTCAGCAGGTACAGGCGCTGTCCGGATTCGGCATCGGCCACCCGCTCGCGCAACGAACGCAGGTCGGCGATGATCATCTCGCGGTGGCGGATGGCATCGTCGCCCGCCCGCTGCTGCAGGCCGCTTTCGACGACGTAGTAGACCAGGGCACCGCCCAGCAGGGACAATGCGCCGACCGCGAGCACCGCAGGGATGCGCAGGGATTCAGAGCGCATTGACACGTCTCGAACCTCAGCGACGGGATGGCTGAGATGCTAGAGCATGTCCGCGCCTGAAAGAACCAGCGAATATGCTCTAGCTCTTTGTATTATCGCGCGATTCACGCTTATCGCGAGTCCGTCGGAAGCGCTCGCGCCCCAGGACGGCGTAATGGTCCCGACCGCATCAGTTCTGCAAGGCGATGGCAGAGACGAGCCAGTCGCGCAGGGCCTCGGGATCGACCGGCTTGGCGAGGAAGGCGAAGCCGTACGCCGCCGCCTCCGCACCCGACTGGCGGCCCAGGCTGGCCGACATCACCATGGTCGGGATCCGCCGCCGTGCACCGGCCGCGACCGCCAGCGCCACATCGGCCCCGGTCTCGCTGCCGCCGAGATTGAAGTCCGCGATGATCGCCGCGACATCGTCGGGGTCATCCATCAGCGCCCGGCGGATCGTCTCGCGCGAGGTGCCGGCGACGACGCGATAGCCCCAGTCCCGCAGCAGCATTTCCTGACCGAACAGTACCAGCGGATCATCCTCGATCAGGACCACCCGCGGCGTCGGCGCGACGCTGCCCATATCCGCCATCCTCCAATCCTTCTCGGAATCCCGGTGCTTGCTGCGGTGAAGATGTGCCCACCGCCGGAGGGGCGCCAGCCGTCGCGGCGGTCTAGACCGCATGTCCGAAGCAGCCCGCCGGCAGCGCGAACCGGCCACCGCTTCGACCGCATGGCCTAGGCTCTCCAGGCAGTTCCGCATGGCCGAATAGCCTGAACGATCGGCGGGACGGCATGATGGCGCTGCGGACCGACGCGTCCGAAGGAGGCTACCGGATGAGGCAGGACAGGCGCGGTTTGGGTCGGATCGTCGGGCGGTTCCGGTCGCAGGGACGCGAGCGGCGGCGGCTGGTGGCGGCGACCGCCCTGGCACGGCGCGACCTCGCCGATCTGGCCGCCGGGGCAGAGGCGTTGCCCGGCAAGTGGCGCATCGAGACCGACGATGCGGATACCTCGAGCGCGATGCGCGCCTGGCTGCGCCCGATGGGCGATCCGGCAGCGCCCGCCTTCGGATTTGCCCGGGGCGACGGATTCATCCTGGTGCACATGAGCCGCGGCGACACGCACGGCGAGAGCGGTGCGCCGGCATCGGGTGCGCCGGCGTCGGGCAGGCAGGCGTCCGGCACGCTGGTGTTCGGTGCCTTCGCCTCGGTGGTCGCCGCGTTCGACGCGATCCACAACGATATCGTGGAAAACTGCGGACTCGCCTGACCGGCGGGGGCTCAGCGCAGCGCAAGCTCCCAGTCCTCGCCGATCATCGGCGGTCCGAAATGACTGTGCGGCGCGCTGCCGGTCAGGCGGAATCCCGCCTGCTGATAGATGGCGCGCGCCGCGGTCAGGACCTCGTTCGTCCATAGCGTGATGCTGCGGTAGCCCGTCTCGCGGGCAAAGCCGATGCACTCGCTGACCAGCCGCCGTCCGATGCCGAGACCACGGGCGGCGGGCTCCACCAGCAGCAGCCGAAGCTGCGCCACATCGTCGGTCTTCCGCATGAGGATCACCGAGCCCAGGTTGGCGCCGTCACGCTCGGCGATCCAGCAGCGCTCCCGCGCCGGATCGTGGCTGGCGAGGAAGTCGCCGGCCACGCGCGCGACCAGCGCCTCGAAGCGCGCGTCGAAGCCGTATTCCTGCGCGTACAGCGCACCGTGCCGCGCCACCACCCAGCCGATGTCGCCAGGGCGATGCGGACGCATCAGCCAGGGCGCCGGGCGCGCGCCGCCGAGCAGCGTCTCGATACAGGCCATGGCGCCGACCAGCGACACCTGTGCCGCCGCCGGCAGCGCGTCCAGCAACCGCGCGACCTCATCGCGGGAGCGCGCGTCGAGCGGCGCGAAGGCAAGCCGGCCCGCGTCGGTGAGCGACAGCAGGTTCAGCCGGCGGTCGGCGAAGGACGGCGCGCGCTCGAGCAGGCCGTCGCGCTCGAAGCGTTGCAGGATGCGGCTGAGATAGCCGGCGTCGAGGTCCAGGTCGCGGCCGAGCGTCGTGGCGGTGACGCCGCTGCGGTGGTCGAGTTCGTACAGCACGCGCGCCTCGGTGAGCGAGAAGCGGCTCTGCAGCAGCCCCTCGTGCAGGGCACCGATGACGCGGGTGTAGAACCGGCTGAAACGCCGGACGGAGGCGACGCGGTCGGCCAGTGCGGGGTCCATGCGGTGAGGCTACCCACAGACAGTTGACGTGGTCAACGATCTGGTTGCCCTAACCTGATTCCCCCAAATTGGAGTCACGGCGATGCCGGTTCGTCAATGCCATGTGATGAATGGCAAGCGGCGCGGGCCCAATTGGCGCCGCATTTGCTGCCATTCTTTAGCAACAGCCGAAATCAAGCTGGAGATCGGTCCCAATCCATAATTGGTCGACGGAGGTCTATCCATGTTGGCTCGACGCATTCATTTGGCTCTTCCTGCCCTATTGCTGAGCGCGAGCGCCGTGCCCGCCCTGGCGCAGTCGGTTCAGATCATCACGCCGGCCCCTGCGCCGGCGCAGGCGGTGATCATCGCCCCGAACGCACCGCCCCCGCCCCGGGTGGAGACCATCCCACCGCCGCCGTCCGTGGAGGCACGCGTCATGTACTGGCGTCCCGGCCATTGGGCCTGGGACGGCGTGAACTGGAACTGGGCGCCGGGCCAGTACGTCCAGCGGCCGACGCCGCAGGCGGTGTGGGAGCCCGGCCACTGGGCGCAGCAGCCGACCGGCGGCTACGTCTGGGTCGACGGCCGCTGGCAGGGCTGACCCGATGCTCGCCCCCTCCCCCCTCGCGGTCGTGGCGCTGGCGGCGCTCGGCCTCGCCGCATGCGCCCGCTCGGAGCCGCCGCGCGAGACGCGGCTGATCATCCAGCAGCAGCCGGCGCCGATCGCCACGGCGGTGATGGCGCCTGGCGCACCGCCGCCGCCGCAATCCGAACTGGTGCCGCCGCCGCCGCAGGGCGCCGGTCCCGTGGTGTGGCAGCCGGGTCACTGGATGTTCACTGGCGTCGGCAGTTCGCCCTGGTCCTGGCAGCCGGGCCAGTATGTGCCGCCGCCGATCGGGCAGACGACCTGGGTGCCGGGCCGCTGGTCGCAACAGCCGACCGGCGCCTGGTCGTGGATCGAAGGCCACTGGGCCTGACGTGGTGCGGACGGGGCGATCGCCTGATGGCGTGATCCCCTGGTCGCCCCCGGACCCGGCGCCCCTGACCGAGCCCCTCGGTTGTCAGCGCGCGCGGGCGGTGTTCAGATGACCGCCTGGCGTTGCTGGCAATCGATACCGGGGTCCGTCCATGAAACTGCTGTGGTTCCATCTGATGCCGTACACCGAACTGCCGGAGGATTTCCGGCAGAAGCACCCCTCGGTGTGGGTCGACATCCATTCGTCGCTGTTCGACCCGAAGCGCGCCCACCTGATGTACAACGACTTCCTCGACGAGATGGAATACGCCGCCGATTGCGGCTTCGACGCGGTGTGCTGCAACGAGCATCACTCCAACGGCTATGGCCTGATGCCGTCGCCCAACCTGATCGCCTCCGCCATCTCGCGCCGCACGCGCGATACCGCGATCTGCGTGATGGGCAATTCGCTGGCGCTGTACAACCCGCCGACTCGCGTCGCCGAAGAGTTCGCGATGATCGACGTGATCTCGGGCGGGCGGCTGATCGCCGGCTTCCCGGTCGGCACGCCGATGGACACCTGCTACTGCTACGGCCAGAACCCGTCCTTGCTGCGCGAGCGCTATCTCGAGGCGCATGACCTGGTGATGCGCGCCTGGCAGGATCCCGAGACCTTCGCGTTCAACGGCCGCTTCAACCAGCAGCGCTACGTGAACATCTGGCCGCGCCCGGTGCAGCGGCCGCATCCGCCGATCTGGATTCCGGGCGGCGGGTCGATCGAGACCTGGCAGTGGTGCGCGCGGATGGATTACGTCTACGCCTACCTGTCCTATTTCGGCTACAAGGACGGCCGCGCGACGATGGACGGGTTCTGGGCCGAGATGGCGCGGCTGGGCAAGGACCGCAATCCGTACCGCGCCGGCTTCCTGCAATTCGTCGGTGTCGCCGAATCGCGCGAGAAGGCGATGGAGCTGTATCGCGAGCCGGCCGAGTATTTCTATGGCCGCTGCCTCTACACCGATGCGCGCTGGGCCACGCCGCCGGGCTATGTGACCGAGCCCACGCAGCGTGCCGGGTTGCAGAGCCAGGTGGGACGCGCCGCATCGCTCGCCGCGCGGGCCGATGCGCGCAACGCCACGCAGATGGAGGACATCGTCGAGCGCGGCTACGTGATCATCGGCTCGCCGGACGAAGTGGTGGAACAGCTTGTCGAGGTCGCGACCACGCTGAATGTCGGGCACCTGATGTTGCTGCTGCAATACGGCAACATGAACAAGGAACTGACCAAGTACAACACGAAGCTGTTCGCCGATGCGGTGATGCCGAAGCTGAAGCCGCTGTTCGACGAATGGCAGGACCATTGGTGGCCGCAGCCGATGGATGCGGCGCAGCGCGCGAACGTGCCGGCCTTCGTGCCCGGGCTGGCGGCGGAGTGAGCCGCGCGAAACTCGGCGTCTCGCTCTGGGGCACCGTTCCCGTCGCCGACCTGGCGCGCCAGGCCAAGCAGGCCGAGGACATCGGCTGCGACAGCGTGTGGGTGATCGATTCGCAGTTGCTGTGCCGCGACGTCTACCTGACGCTCGCGGCCTGCCTCGGGCAGACCTCCACGCTGCGCGTCGCGACCGGCGTGACGCAGCCGGCGACGCGCCATGCCTCGGTCACCGCCGGCGCCTTCGCCACGCTTGCCGAGATGTCGAACGGCCGCGCGGTGATGGGGATTGGCACCGGCTTCTCATCGCTGCGCACGATCGGGCTTCCGGCTGCGAAGATCGCCGAGGTGGAGCGCTACGTCACCACGGTGCGGCAATTGCTGCGCGGCGAGGCGGCTGCGTTCGACAACGGCGTGAGCGGGCGCATCACCTGGCTGGAGCAGCCGGCGAACGTGCCGGTGGTGGTCGCCGCCTCCGGCCCGCGCATGACGCGCGCCGCGGTGCGCTTCGCCGATGGCGTTATCCTGCATCAGGGCCTGTCGCCCGACCTGCTGGGCCGTGCCCTGGGCTGGGCACGCGAGGGGGCCGCGACGCTGCCCGAGATTTCCTGCTGGGTGCCATACTCGATGGCGGACGACCCGCATGAGGCGCGCGAGCGGGTGCGGGCGCGCGTCGCCGGCGCGCTGATGAACACCAACCCCGACTGGTTCGAGGGCGCCGACCGCGAGGCGGTGCTGAAGCTGCAGCACAGCTACGACGTGTCCGACCACGCGACCGCGCAGCCGGACCATGCGGCGCTGGTCACCGACAGCCTGATCGCGCGCTATGCGGTCGCCGGCACGCCGGATGAGGTGCGCGAACAACTGGCGCGCGTGATGGCGCAGCCGGGCATCGACCGCGTGATCCTGACGCCGCAGGTGAGCGGCGCGGGCGCGCTGCCGATCGAACAGGTCCTGCGGGACCTCGAGGCGAAGGTGCTGCGCCGCATGTAGCAGCCTTCGCGTCCAACGGGTGGAAACGACAAGAAAGGCCGAGGACACGATGCCAACCATGCCATGGAGGATGCTGCTTGCCGCCGCGACGCTGGCGCTGGGCTGGAGCGCGGCACGCGCCGCCGATGAGGAACCCCTGAGGATCGGCGTGCTGGAGGACCTGAGCGGTCCCAATTCCGAGAACAGCGGCGTCGGCACCGTCGAGGCGGTGAAGATGGCGGTCGAGGATTTCGGCGGCAAGGTGCTCGGCCGGCCGATCCAGGTGCTGGTGGCGACCGACCAGAACAAGCCCGACGTCGCCGTCAGCATCGCGCGCCAGTGGTTCGGGCCGCAGCACGTCGCCATGATCACCGGCCTGCCCAACTCGGCCTCCTCGCTCGCGGTCAACCAGATCGCGCGCGAGACCGACAAGATCGACATCGTGGCCGCCGCGGCTTCGTCCGACATCACCGGCAAGGGCTGCTCGCCCAACTCGATCCACTGGTTCATGGACACCTACGCCAGCGGCTCCAACCTGGTGAGCGCGCTGATCAGCCTGGGCTGGGACACCTGGTTCTTCGTCACCGTCGACTATAATTTCGGCCTGGCGCTGCAGGCGGACGCGACGCGCTTCATCGAGGCGCGCGGCGGCAAGGTGCTGGGCTCGGCCAAGCATCCGCTGGGGGAGACGGATTTTTCCTCCGTCCTGCTGCGCGCGCAGGCCTCCGGCGCCAAGGTCATCGCGCTCGCCAACGCCTCGGCCGACCTCGACAACGCGATCAAGGGCGCCAAGGAGTTCCACCTGGTCGAGAACGGCCAGCACCTGGCGGTGTTCTTCCTGAATACGCCGAACGTCGCGGTGGTGGGGCAGGCCGAGATGGCAGGCTCGATCGGCGTGACGCCGATCTTCCCCGCCCTGAACCCGGAGACGCTGGCATGGAGCCACCGGCTGGTGGAGCGCGTGCCGGCGGTGCATGTGCCGACCGCGCAGCAACTCGGTGCCTATGGCGCAGTGCTGCACTACCTGAAGGCCGTCGCCGCGGCGGGCACGTCGGAGACCGGCCCGGTGCTGGCGAAGATGCGCGAGATGCCGGTCAACGACCCGATGACCCGCAACGGCCGCGTGCGCGAGGACGGCAGGCTGCTGCGCGACCTCTATGTGTTCCAGGTGAAACCGCCCTCGGAATCGACCGATCCATTTGACTATTTCAAAGTCCTGAAGACGATCCCCGCCGAACAGGCGTTCCGTCCGTTGAAGGATGGCAACTGCCCTTATGTGCGGTAACAAAGCCAGCGGTTGACCAGGGGTGCGGCAGGTCTCTATGCAACCTGCCGCATGTTCCCGATAACGCACTCACTTTCGCCGCGACACCTCGCCGCGCTGCTGGTCGCTTGCATCTGGCTGATGGCCGATGCGGCGCAGGCCCAGATGCCGGGCGGCCCGCCGGCCGTCGGCGTGGTGCGCGTGGCGCGCCAGGCGGTGACCGAATCGTCGGAGTTCGTCGGCCGCATCCAGTCGGTGGACCGCGTCGCGCTCACCGCACGCGTCACCGCCTTCCTCGAGCAGCGGCTGTTCGTCGAGGGCACCGAGGTGCGCGAGGGCGACCTGCTGTACCGGCTGGAGCGCCCGCCGTTCGAGGCCGTCGTGTCGCAGCAGGAGGCCGCCGTCGCCGATGCCGCCGCACGGCTGGCGAACGCCAACATCCAGCTCTCGCGCGCGCAGTCGCTGCTGAACACGCCGGCCGGGCAGCGCTCCTCGGTGGACGATGCCGTCGCGAACCAGCGGTCGCAGGCGGCGCAGCTTGCGGGAGCGCAGGCGCAGTTGCGCATCGCCCAGATCAACCTGGCCTATACCGAGATCCACGCGCCGGTCTCCGGCAAGATCAGCCGCACCAACGTGACCACCGGCAACGTCGTCTCACCCAGTTCCGGCGTGCTGGCGACCATCGTGAGCCAGGACCCGATGTACGTGGTATTCCCGATCGCCGTGCGCTCCCAGCTCGAGCTTGAGAAGCGCTACGCCGACAAGGGCGGCATGAACGCGGTGCTGATCAGGATCCGCCTGCCGGACGGCTCGCTGTACAACCAGTCCGGCAAGATCGACTATGTCGAGCCCAACGTGCAGCAGAACACCGACACCATCCTGCTGCGCGGCACGATCGCCAATCCGCCGCTGCGGCCGATCCAGCCCGGCCAACTGGTGGAGCGCACGCTGATCGACGGCGAATTCGTCTCCGTGCTGGTCGAGGGCGTCGAGCCGATCGAGGCGCTGGTCATCCCGCGCGCCGCCGTGCTGTCCGACCAGCAGGGCGACTACGTCTACCAGGTGGACGCCCAGAACAAGGTGGAACAGCGCCGCATCAAGCTCGGCCAGTCGACGCCGTCCATCGCGGTGATCCTGGGCGGCCTCACCGAGGGCGACATGGTCGTGCTCGAGGGCCTCCAGCGCGTGCGGCCCGGCATCCAGGTGACGCCGGGCCCCGCCGCACCGCCGCCGTCCGCACCGAGGGCGGCGGGACAATAGCCGCATGATCTCTGCCGTCTTCGTCGATCGCCCGCGGCTGGCCATCGTCATCGCGATCCTGATGACGCTGGCCGGCGTGCTGTCGATCCTGCGCATCCCGGTGGCGCAGTTCCCCGACATCGTGCCGCCGCAGGTCACCGTCTCCACCACCTATACCGGCGCATCGGCCGAAGTGGTGGAGGCGACGGTGGCGCAGCCGCTCGAGGCGCAGATCGTCGGCGTCGACAAGATGATCTACATGAAGTCCAACAGCGGCAATGACGGCAGCTATTCGCTGACCGTCAGCTTCGAGCTGGGGACCGATCCCGACATCGACACGGTGAACGTCAACAACCGTGTGCAGCAGGCCCTGTCGCGGCTGCCGGCAGATGTGCAGCGCACCGGCGTCACCGTGCGCAAGCGATCCTCGGCAATCCTGGAGTTCCTGCAGTTCTACAGCGAGGGCGGCAAGCTCGACCCGCTATTCATCAGCAACTACGTCACCATCAACGTGCTGGACCGGCTGGCGCGCACGCCCGGCGTGGGCGACGCGCAACTGTTCGGCCGGCTCGATTATTCGATGCGCGTCTGGTTCGACATGAACCGGCTGGTCAGCCTGAACCTGGCGCCGTCCGACATCATCGAGGCGATCCGCGCACAGAACGTGCAGGCGCCCGTCGGACGCATCGGTGCCCGTCCGACCAGCGATGCGACGCAATTCCAGCTCAACGTGCAGACCCAGGGGCGGCTGGTCACGCCCGAACAGTTCGGCGCCATCGTGATCCGCGCCAATCCCGACGGCTCGGTGCTGCGGCTGTCCGACATCGCCCGCGTCGAACTGGGTGCGGCGAACATGGACAGCGAGAGCCGGCTGAACGGCAATCCCGCGGTCTCGATCGGCCTCTACCTCGCCCCGGGCGCCAACGCGGTGCAGACCTCGGCCCGCGTCAAGGCGGCGCTGGACGAGTTGAGCAAGCGCTACCCCGAGGGGCTGAAATCGCGCGTGTTCTACGACAGTTCCTCCTTCGTCGCCGCGACGATCGAGGAGGTGGAATGGACGCTGGCCATCGCCTTCGTGCTGGTGGTGCTGGTGGTGTTCCTGTTCCTGGGCAACATCCGCGCGACGATCATCCCGGTGGTGGCGATACCGGTCAGCCTGGTCGGCACCTTCGCCATCCTGCTGGCCGCAGGGTTTTCCGCCAACACCGTCTCGCTGCTCGCGCTGGTGCTCGGCATCGGCATCGTGGTCGACGACGCCATCGTGGTGGTGGAGAACGTCGAACGCGTGATGGCCGAACGGCCGGAACTGTCGCCGGGCGAGGCGACCAAGCTGGCGATGCGCCAGATCACCGGCCCGGTGATCGCGATCTCGCTCGTGCTGCTGTCGGTGTTCGTGCCGGTGGCCTTCATCCCCGGCGTCTCCGGCACACTGTTCCGCCAGTTCGCCGTCACCATCAGCGTCGCGATGCTGATCTCGGCGATCAACGCGCTGACGCTGTCGCCGGCACTCTGCGCCGTGTTCCTGCGCCACCACGGCGAGCCGCGCGGCCCGCTGCGGCTGGTGCTCGGCGGCATCGACCGCGTGCGCAACGGCTATGCGGCGGTGGTGACCCGGCTGCTGCGCGTCTCAGCATTGTCGATCGTGCTGCTGATCGCGACCGCCATCGGCATCGGACTGCTCGCGGTGCGCACGCCGACCGGGTTCCTGCCGGAAGAGGACCAGGGCGCGTTCTTCGTGGCCGTGCAGTTGCCCGACGGCGCCTCGGTATCGCGCACCCGCGCGGTGGTGCAGCAGATCGAGGGCCTGATCCAGCCGATGCCGCAGGTGGAGGGCGTGCTCTCGATCGTCGGCTTCTCGCTGCTGGACGGCGCCAGCGAACCGAATGCCGCGTTCGTCGTGATCCGCCTGAAGCCGTTCGCCGACCGCCCCGCGGCCATGGACGGCGCGCAGGCGGTGATCGGGCGGGTGTTCGGCGCGGTGCAGCAGGTGCGCTCGGCGAGCGTGTTCCCGTTCAACCTGCCGCCGATCATCGGCCTGTCGACCAGCGGCGGCTTCGAATACCAGTTGGAGAACCTGGAGGGCCGCGATCCGGCCGAGATGGCGAGCGTGATGCAGGGCCTGCTCGCGGCGGCGAACCAGGACCCGCGCCTGGCGCGCGTGTTCTCCACCTTCACCGCCAGCAATCCGACGATCTGGCTGGATATCGACCGCGAGAAGGCGCAGGCACTCGGCCTCAACATCGCCGACGTGTTCACCACGCTGCAATCGACGCTGGGAGGGTTCTACGTCAACGACTTCAACCTGTACGGCCGCACCTGGCAGGTGAACATCCAGGGCAACGCGGCCGACCGCAGCGATATCTCGGCGATCTACCAGATCTATGTGCGCAACCGGCGGGGCGACATGGTGCCGCTGCGCTCCATCGCCAACCTGCGCATCGTGCTCGGGCCGCAGGTGATCAGCCGCTACAACAACTACCGCGCCGTGACGGTGAATGGCGGCCCGCAGCCCGGAGTGTCGTCCGGCGACGCGCTGGCGGCGATGGAGCAGGTGTCGGCGCGCACGCTGCCGCCGGGCTACTCGTTCGAATGGTCGGGAACCGCCTATCAGGAGAAGGCCGCCTCGGGCCAGACCGGCGCCATCCTCGCGCTGTCCATCCTGTTCGCCTACCTCTTCCTGGTCGCGCTGTACGAAAGCTGGATGATCCCGATCCCGGTGCTGCTGTCGGTCGCCGTCGGCGTGCTGGGGGCGTTCGCGGGCATCCTGATCGCCGGCCTGTCGCTCGACCTCTATGCGCAGATCGGGCTCGTCGTGCTGATCTCGCTGGCGGCGAAGAACGGCATCCTGATCGTGGAGTTCGCCAAGGAGCAGCGCGAGGCCGGGCTGCCGATCCTCGAGGCCGCGGCGATGGGCGCGCGCATCCGGTTCCGCGCGGTGATGATGACGTCGATCGCGTTCATCTTCGGGCTGATCCCGCTGGTCTGGGCGCATGGCGCGGCCATGCTGAGCCGCCGCGCGGTCGGCACCGCGGTGTTCGCCGGCATGATCGCGGCGAGTTCACTCGGCGTGTTCCTGATCCCGATGCTGTACGCCGTGTTCCAGGGCCTGCGGGAATGGGCGAAGTCGAAGCTCGGCGGGCGGCACGCTACGTAGCGGACGACAGGCCCAGATGGTTCTCGATCCGCTGGACGCGATGATCGAGTTCGCTGATCAGGATGCCATGGCCCATGACCGAGGCGTGGTAGTGCGCCACGGTCTGCCGCAGACTGACCTGGCCCGATTCGATATCGCCGAGCCGGCGGCCCTGGTCGTGCAGCGTCAGCGTATGGTCGTTGAGGACGCGGCTCTGGTCGGCAAGCGTCCGCGAATGGTCGTTCACCACCAGCGTCAGGTCGTTCAGCAGCCTGGTATGCTCGTTCAGCGTCCGCGAGTGCTCGTTCAGGACCCGGGTCTGCTCGTTCAGCGTCCGCGAGTGCTCGTTCAGGATCCGGGTCTGCTCGTTCAGCACCCCGGTGTGGTCGTTCAGGAGCCGGCCGTGCCCGTCCAGGGTGACCGACTGCACCCCCACCGCCTCGGCGACCTGCAGCAGCAAGTGGTAGACTGCCGCTATATCGATGCGGTTGCCGCTCATTCGCGCCGTATCCCTCGCTCCTGGCCAATCTAGCCATGGGCCAGTTTGCCGGGCAATCACTTGCCAGAACCTTTACATCACGGCGCCCGGCGCCAACCTGTGTCGGGCGGTCGCTGTTGGCCTTCCAGGCCCAACGCGGGCATGCTTCAACAACCCAGCACAGACGAGCCCCGGAGACAGAGTCCATGACCAAGTTCGGCCTCGCCCAGTCGATCCGCCGCGTGGAGGACCCGCGCCTGCTGAAAGGCAGCGGACGCTACACGGACGACATCGTGCTGCCCGGGATGCTGCACGGCATCGTGCTGCGCAGCCCGCACGCCGCCGCGACGGTCGGTGCTATCGACACGGCGGCGGCGGCAGCGGTTCCGGGGGTGAAGGCAATCTACACCGCGGCCGATCTGCAGGCCGACGGCATCGGATCGCTGCCCTGCGCGGTCAGCCTGAACAACCGGGACGGCTCCGCCATGGCGAGCCCGCCGCACCCGGTGCTGGCGGATGGCGCCGTCCGCCATGTCGGCGACCCGGTGGCGTTCATCGTGGCGGACACCATAGAGAGCGCGCGCGACGCCGCTGAACTCATCACGGTCGAGTACGACGTCAAGCCGTCGATCACCGAACTGGCCCATGTCACCGATGCCGGTGCGTCGCTGGTGTGGCCCGACGTGAAGCAGAACATCGTGTTCGACTGGGAATTCGGCGACAGGGCGAAGACCGAGGAACAATTCGCCAACGCCGCCCACGTCACGCGCCTGACGGTCGTGAACAACCGCATCGTCGTCTCCTCGATCGAGGCGCGCGCCTCGGTCGCCGACTACGACGCGGCAAGCGGGCGCTGGACGCTGTACGCCAACACGCAGGGCGGCTGGCTGGTGAAGGGCCTGATGGCGCCGCTGTTCCAGGCCGAGCCTGAGAAGTTCCGTATCATCACGCCCGATGTCGGCGGCGGCTTCGGCATGAAGCTGTTCCTGTACGCCGAGCACGTGCTGACCTGCTACGCGGCGCGCAAGCTCGGGCAGCCGGTGAAATGGGCCTCCGACCGCAGCGAGGCCTTCGTCGCCGACACGCATGGCCGCGACAACCTCACGCTGGGCGAACTGGCGATCGACGCCGATGGGAAGTTCCTGGCGGTGCGCACGCGCGTGGTCTCCAACATGGGCGCGTACCTGTCGAATTTCGGGCCGTACATCCCGACCTATGCCGGCACCAGCGTCCTCGCCAGCGTCTACGGCTTCAAGGCGGTCTATGCCAACGTCATCGGCGTGTTCACCAACACGGTGCCGGTGGACGCCTATCGCGGCGCCGGTCGTCCCGAAAGCAACTACCTGATGGAGCGCCTGGTCGACGCCGCCGCGCGCGAGCTCAAGGTCGACCGCATCGAGCTGCGCCGGCGCAACATGGTGCCTGCCGCCGCGATGCCGCACACGACGCCGTACGGCACGACGTACGACAGCGGCGATTTCGCCATGGTGCTGGATGCGGCGCAGACGCAGATGGACTATGCTGGTTTCGCGACACGCCGCGCCGATGCGGCGAAGCGCGGCAAGCGGCGTGGCATCGGCCTGTCGTACTACCTCGAGGCAACCGGCGGCGATCCCACCGAGCGCGCGGAAATCCGTTTCGCCGACGACGGCTTCGTCGACGTCTATGTGGGCACGCAGTCGACCGGCCAGGGCCACGAGACCGCCTATGTCCAGATCACCTCGCAGCGCCTCGGCATCGACGGCGAGAAGATCCGCATCCGCCAGGGCGACACCGACGTCATTCCGGTGGGCGGCGGCACCGGCGGTGCACGCAGCCTGTATTCCGAGAGCCAGGCGATCCTGCTCACCGCCGACACGGTGATCGACAAGGGCCGGCAGGCCGCGGCCGATGTGATGGAGGCGGCCCCTGCCGATATCGCGTTCGCCGATGGACGCTTCTCGATCGTCGGCACCGATCGCGGCATCGACATCATCGACCTCGCCGCCACGCAGCGGCAAAAGGCCGCGGCGGGGCAGGAGGCGGTCACGCTCGACGCAGCGGAGATCGCCAAGATCGACAAACACACCTTCCCCAACGGCTGCCACATGGCGGAGGTCGAGATCGATCCGGACACCGGCATGGTGGAGATCATCCGCTACCGGGTGTGCGACGATTTCGGCAAGGCGGTGAACCCGCTGATCATCCGTGGCCAGGTGCATGGCGGCGTCGCGCAGGGCTACGGCCAGGCCGTGCTGGAGAGCACCAGCTACGATGCCGAGTCCGGCCAGCTCGTATCGGGTAGCTTCATGGACTACGCACTGCCGCGCGCCGCCGACCTGCCCGATATCGAAGTGGACCTGCTGGAGGTGCCCTGCCTCGGCAATCCGCTGGGCGTGAAGGGTGCCGGTGAGGCGGGTGCCGTCGGCAGCCCGCCCGCGCTGATCAACGCGATCATCGACGCGCTGTCGGGCGACGGCGTCACGCACATCGACATGCCCGCCACACCCGAGAAGGTGTGGAAGGCACTGTCGATGTCGAAGGCAGCGTAACGGCCAAACTCGCCGAAGGTCCGATGCCAGGTCACAGGAAGCGGACCTCCGTCGCGGCCGCCATCGTCATGGCGGGGCCTGGCCCAGCCATCCACGTCTTTCGCCGCGGCGAGCGGAAAAGACGTGGATGGCCGGTCTCCGCCGGTCATGACGATCGAGGCGCAGTCATCAGGGCCTGCGCGGCCGTCACGTGCTACAGGTCGCGCGCGCCGATCGTGCGTGCCCGCAGCGCCTCTTCCGGCACGTCGCGGCCGAAATCGGTGAAGGCGCGGCGCACCGCCTCGGGCGTGGAGCCGAACACCTGCTTGCGGTTGTCGCGCGCCCAGTTCTGCGAGCCCGCGATCATGTCGAGCGAGCCCTGAAACTGCGGCATCACGTAACGCGCGAACAGCTCGAAGCTGCGCAGCGTCTGCTCGCGCGTCGCCCATTCATGCGCGCGGAACAGGATGCCGCCGAAGCCGCCCTGACTGTACTCGAGCAGCCGGTGGATGCCCTTCGTCACCGTCTCGGGTGAGCCCACCAGCGTCGTGCCCATCTTCACGCCGTCGCGCAGCGGATCATCGGCACGGCCGGGCGGACGGCCGAGCGTGTCCTCGAAGTAGGTCTGCGTCTCGATCCGCTCGCCGCGCTTCACTTCGGCCAGCGCCTGCTCGTCGTCTTCCGCGATATGCGCATTGACCACGACGCGCCACTTCTTGCGGTCCATCGTCTTGCCGTTCTTGGCGGCGGCCTCTTCGGCGATCTTCCACTGATTGCCGAGAGCCTCCGGACCGCCGGGCAGGCCGGCACCGATCGACAGCACGCCGACGCCGTGCGTGCCGGCGGCGATCATGCCGAACGGCGTGATGGTGCTGGCCACCGCGATCTCGAAATGCGGATCGGTGTACGGCGCCATGTGCAGGCGCGCATCGCGCATTTCGAACCAGTCGGTCTTCATTGTGACGGGCTCTTCGCATTTCAGCAGGCGCATGATGGCGTCCATCGCCTCCAGCATGCGCGGACGCTGCGTGCTGGGCTCAATGCCGAGCATGTAGGCATCGGAGGTCAGCGCGCCCGGGCCGCAGCCCATCATCGCGCGGCCGCGTGTCATGTGGTCGAGCTGCACGAAGCGCTGCGCCACCAGGAACGGGTGGTGGTAGGGCAGGCTGGTCACGCCGGTGCCCAGCTTGATGTGCTTGGTCCGTTCGGCCGCCGCGGCGATGACCAGTTCGGGCAGCGCGATCAGCTCCCAGCCGGCCGAGTGGTGCTCGCCGATCCAGGCCTCATCGTAGCCCAGCCAGTCCAGCCATTCGAGCAGCTCGACGTCGCGGCTCAGAGCCAGGGTAGGATTTTCCCCGACTCGATGGAACGGTGCCAGGAAGATGCCGAACGTCATGCCACGATGGGCCATTTGCCTTTTTCTCCAGATCTCAGCCGCCCATCGTGCAACGTCCCGCGGCGGTAGCCAAGCGGGGCGACCCGTGGCAGCCTTCCCCGAACAGTTCGGGAGGAACTCAGCATGCGCCTGGAAGGCAAGGTGGCGATCATCAGCGGTGCGGCATCCGGCATGGGTGCGGCGACGGCGCGCAGGTTCGCCAAGGAAGGCGCCAGCGTGGTGATCGCCGACATGCTGGAGGAGGAAGGCCGCGCGATCGCAGCCGACATCACACGCGCCAACGGCACCGCCGAATTCATGAAACTCGACGTCACCAGCGAGGATGACTGGAAGGCGGTGGTCGATGCGACCGTGCAGAAATACGGCAAGCTCGACATCCTGGTGAACAACGCCGGCATCAGCGGCAGCGCGGTGACCGACATGCTGGACACCGACGCGTGGGACACGCTGATGGCGGTGAATTCGCGCGGCGTATTCCTGGGCACGAAATACGCGGTGCTGGCGATGAAGCCGGCGGGCGGCGGGTCGATCGTGAACCTGTCGTCGATCTCTGGCGTGACCGGCCAGACGATGACGCATATGGGCTACAACGCCTCGAAAGGTGCGGTGCGCACCTTGACCAAATCCACCGCGGTGCAGTTCGGCCGCGACGGCATTCGCGCGAACTCGGTGCATCCCGGGCTGATGCCGCCGATGCGCACCTCGGGTGCCACCGCCGATCCCGCGGTGCGTGCCAAGATGCTGCAGGGTGTGCCGCTGCGCCGCGCGGGTGAAGTGGATGAAGTGGCGAACGCCGTGCTGTTCCTGGCCTCGGACGAGGCGTCGTACGTCACGGGAGCGGAACTTTATGTCGATGGCGGATATCTGGCCACGTAAAGGACACGTGCCATGAGACTCTCCCCACAGCAGCTTCAGCACTTCGAAACCGAGGGCTACCTGTTCCTGCCGGACCTGTTCGCGTCCGAGGAGATCGCCGTGTTGCGCGATCAGGCCGAGGCGATCTTCCGCAGCGACCGCAAGGAGATCTGGCGCGAGAAGTCAGGCTCGCCGCGCACCGCCTTCGCCGCGCACACCTACAACGAGGCATTCCGCCTGCTGGGCGCGCATCCTCGGCTGATCCGCCCGGTGGAGCAGGTGTTCGGCGAGAAGCTGTACATGCACCAGTTCAAGATCAACGCGAAGTCGGCGTTCGATGGCGAGGTGTGGCAGTGGCACCAGGATTACGGCACCTGGGCGCGCGATGATGGCATGCCGGAGCCGCGGGCGATGAACATCTCGGTGTTTGTCGACGAGGTTCTGCCGATCAACGGGCCGCTGATGCTGGTGCCGCGCAGCCACAAGGAGGGCGTGCTGCAGGCGGGCCATGACCTGTCCACCACATCCTATCCGCTGTGGACGCTGGACAACGCGACGGTCGGGCGGCTGGTCGGCCACGGCGGCATCGTCACGCCGACCGGCAAGCCCGGCGCGGTGCTGCTGTTCCATGGCAACCTCGTGCACGGCTCGGCCGGCAACATCACGCCCTATCCGCGCAAGATCGTCTATCTGACGCTGAATGCGGTGTCGAACCACATCCGCACGCCGACGCGCCCGGACTGGATTGCGCATCGCGACTTCCAGCCGATCGAACCCGTGCCGGATGACGCATTGCTGCGATTGGCGAACGGCTTTCGCGCCGCGGCCGAATAGCGGCGGCTTGGCACCGCCGCCGGATTAGTGTCTAACGCAACCAAATGCGTGCTGACGTGGCCATAGGCCGCGCTGCGGGAGGAAACATATGACCATCGGAATGCCAAGACTTGCCGTGACGCGCCGCGGGGCGCTGCTGGGGGCGGGTGCGCTCGCGATGCCGCATATCGCGCGCGCCGCCGAGCCGATCCGCATCGGCCTGCTGCTCGCGAAGACCGGGCAGATCGCGCCGCAGACCGAATATCTGGCCCAGGGCACCTATCTCGCGCTGGAAGAGCGCGGCAACAAGATCATGGGCCAGCCTGCGGAACTGGTGTGGCTCGATGAGCCAACGCCGCAGGGTGCGACACAGAACATGCAGAAGCTGGTGCAGGAGAACAAGGTCTGCGCCATTCTCGGCGGCTCGCTGTCGTCCAATGCACTGGCCGAGGAAGCGACGGCGGCGCAACTGAAGGTGCCGTTCGTGTGCAACAACGCGGCGGCGACGGAGATCACCGGCAAGAACTGCAACCGCTACACGTTCCGGCTGAACACGCCGGTGCTGGTGCAGTCGCGCATGCTGGCGCCGTATGCATTGGGCTACGGCAAGAAATGGTACTTCATCACGGCCTCCTTCGCGTTCGGCCAGGACATCCTGCGTTCCTCGCGTGAATTGCT
Organism: Acetobacteraceae bacterium; assembly: GCA_037201625.1. Lineage (GTDB taxonomy): Bacteria > Pseudomonadota > Alphaproteobacteria > Acetobacterales > Acetobacteraceae > JAMXLO01. Next base: position 133,437 of record JBBCGR010000002.1, read on the forward strand.
GAAGCAGGCCGGCGGCACCGAGGCCGGTATCGATGAAGTGCCGCTGAACACTGCGGATTTCAGCTCCTTCATCCTGAAGATCCGCCAGGCGAAGCCGGACGTGGTGCTGGGCGGGCTGTCGGCCGGCGACCTGTCCACATTCCTGAAGCAGTGGAACGAACTCGGCATGAAGGGGAAGATCCCGTTCTGCGAGATCGCCATCGGCGACACCGACATCTGGGCCGTCGGCCCCGAGGCGGCGAACGGCGTGTTCACCAAGCTGTGGTGGTACAACAACCCGAACAATCCGCCGGAAGAGAAGGCGTTCGCCGCCGCCTACATGAAGAAGCACAACCGCCCGGCGGCGGACAAGGCGTGGATGGGCTGGGTCACCGCCAAGTCGCTGTTCGAATCGATCGAACTGGCGAAGTCCACCGAATCGATGGCGATCGTCGAGGGGCTGGAGAACTGGAAGTTCAACGCCGGCAGTGCGGCGTACAGCTATCGCAAATGGGACCACCAGATGCTGCTGCGCAACCTCGTGGTGTCGGTGAAGGAGAAGATCACCGACAAGTGGGATTATTTCGATGTGAAGGCATCGCTGCCGGAGAAAGCCGAGGACCTGGAAAAAGTCTACGGCACGCCTGAGGAAATCGGCTGCAAGATGGCCTGAGGACACAGGCCCCCTCCCCGCCCGGCTCGCGCGGGAGGGGGCGCCGGAGCAAGCACACGATGCTCGACATCATCCTCTCCCAGGTCGCCAGCGGCCTGGTACTCGGCGGCCTCTACGTCCTGATCGCCATCGGCCTGTCCATCATCTTCGGCCTGCTGGGCATCGTGAACTTCGCCCACGGCGTGTTCTTCACGCTGGGAGCCTATCTCGCCCTGACGCTGTACCAGACCTTCGGCTGGCCCGCCGTCATCCTGTCGCCGGTGATCGTCGGCCTGATCGGCGTGGTCGTCGAACGCGTGCTGATCCGCCGGCTGTACGACAAGGAGCCGCTGCTCAGCCTCATCATCACCTTCGCACTCGCGCTGATGATCGAGGCCTCGGTCCGCCTGATCTGGGGCGGCATCGGCCAGCCGTTCAGCCCGCCGCCGTTCCTGTCGGGCTTCCTGATCTGGGGGCCGATCCTGATCACCAAGTACCGCCTCGCCGTGCTGTGCACCACCGCGGCAGTACTGATCGGACTGTGGGCGTTCCTCACCTACACCAAGTTCGGCCGCATCCTGCGCGCCGGCTCGCGCGATCCCGAAATGGTCGGGCTGCTCGGCATCAACCTGCCGCGCGTGCTGATGTGGGTGTTCGGCCTGGGCTGTGGCATCTCCGGCATCGCCGGGCTGCTCGCCGCACCGCTATGGACCGTGACGCCGGCGATGGCGACCAACGCCATCATGCCCGCCTTCGTCGTCGTCGCCATCGGCGGGCTGGGCTCGTTCGCCGGCGCGGTGATCGCCGGATTGCTGGTCGGCGTGGTGATCGCGCTCACCATCCAGTTCAAGCCCGAGGCCTCGGGCGCGGTGATGTACGTCTTCATGGCGCTGATGCTGCTGCTGCGTCCGCGCGGCCTGCTCGGCGAACGCTGGGAGCGCTTCGAATGACCCTGCTGCGCCATCCCGTCCTGTGGATCGTGCTGGTGCTCGCGGCTCTCACCGCGCTGTGGCACACGATCGGCGCGCCGATCAGCCTGATCACGCAGATCGCCATCTACGTGCTGTACGGCGCCGGCGTGAACCTGCTGGTCGGCTATACCGGCCTGGTGCCGTTCGGCGCCTCGGTGTTCTTCGGCTGCGCCACCTATGCGGCCGCCATCGCCATGCGCGGCGCCGCCGGCAACGAGATCACCGCGCTTGCGATCGCCGTCGTGTTCTCGCTGCTGCTGGCGGCGGCCATCGCGCTGATCATCCTGCGCCGGCGGGGGCTGTATTTCTCCTTGCTGACGCTGGCATTTTCCCAGATCGCGTTCGAGATCGCGTTCAAGTGGACCGACATGACCGGCGGCGAGAACGGGCTGCAGGGCGTGCCGCGCCCGTGGTTCGTCACCGACTGGTCGTTCCACATCTTCACTATCGTCGTCGTCGCACTCGGCATGGCGCTGCTGTGGCGCATCGCGCACGCACCGTTCGGCCGGCTGTTGCAGGCCCTGCGCGACAACGAACAGCGCGTACAGAGTCTCGGCTACAACACGTTCCGCATCAAGTTCGAGGCCTTCGTCATCATGGGCGGCGTCGTGGGCCTGGCAGGCGCGCTGCTGACCTTCATGCTGCACGGCGCCTATGCCGACAACCTGAGCTGGCAGCACGCCGGCGATTCGCTGCTGATGACGGTGATGGGCGGCGTGCACCACTTCCTCGGGCCGCTATGGGGCGCGATCGCCTTCATCCTGCTGGAAGACCGCCTCTCCGCCATCACCGAAAGCTGGTGGCTGATCTTCGCGCCGATCGTCATGGTGTTCGCGCTGGCCTCGCCCGAGGGCATGCAGGGCCTGGTGTTCCGCCTGTTCGGCCGCGACGACTGGACGCTGACACGGCGCGGCATCCCGCCTCGGCCCGCGCGCATCGAACCCTATCGCGGCGGCGGCAGCACGGACCTCGATGCGACGCGGCCGGTGCTGGAAGTGCGTGGCCTGCACAAGCGATTTGGCTCGCTGGTGGTCGCGCAGGACGTGCAGCTCGATGTGCATCCGTTCCGCCTGCACAGCCTGATCGGCCCGAACGGCGCCGGCAAGACGACGTTCTTCAACATGCTCACCGGGCTGCTGCGCGCCGATTCCGGGACCATCCGCTTCGCCGGCCAGGACATCGCCCACCTGCCGGTGCATCGCCGCATCCGGCTCGGGCTCAGCCGTTCGTTCCAGATCCTCAGCGTGTTCCGCACCCTGACCGCGTTCGAGAATGTGCGCGTCGCGGTGCAGGCCCAGAGCCCGCTGCAGAATTCGCTGTGGCGCGACGCGTACCGGCTGGAGGAATTGAACGCGCGCACCTGGTCGCTGCTCGCGGCTGTCGGTCTCGAGGATCGCGCCGCCGAGCCCTGCGCCAACCTGTCCCATGGCGAGCAGCGGCTGCTGGAGATCGCCATCTCGCTCGCGACCGACGCACGGCTGCTGCTGCTGGATGAGCCGCTGGCGGGACTGGCCGAAGCGGACCGCGAGGTGGTGGGCGCGCTGATCCGCCAGCTTGCCTCGACCCACGCGGTGCTGCTGATCGAGCACGACATCGACCGTGTGCTGGCGCTGTCGGACCGCATCACGGTGCTGCACCAGGGCCGCGTGATCGCTGACGGCAAGCCGGCCGAAGTCGCCAACAATCCAGACGTGGTGACGGCCTATATGGGAACGGCGCGCGCCGGCGGGCCGCAGCCGAGCGTGCACGCTGCGGCACCGCGTGCGGTCTCGACGCAGCCCGTGCTGCAACTGGAGCAGGTGCGGGCGGGCTATGCCGGCAGCCAGGTGCTGACCGGCATCGACCTGGTGGTGCACGAGGGCGAGGCGGTCACGTTACTTGGCCGGAATGGTGTCGGCAAGACGACGATGCTGCGGGCGATCACCGGCACGGTGCACAAGAGCGCGGGTCGCATCGTGATGGACGGCGCTGACATCACCCAGGCGCGGCCGTATGAGATCAACCGGCGCGGCATCTCGATCGTGCCGGAAGGGCGGCGGCTGTTCCCCAACCTCACGGTGATGGAGAATCTGCAGATCGCCGCGCGCCCGGGCGGCGCGTCGTACGACGAGATCTTCGGGCTGTTCCCCAAGCTGCGCGTGCTGCAGCGTGCCCGCGCCGAAAGCCTATCCGGCGGCGAGCGCCAGATGCTGGCGATCGCGCGCGCGCTGATGGTGCCGAGCAAGCTGATCCTGCTGGACGAACCGTTCGAGGGCCTGGCGCCGGCCATCGTGCAGGAGGTCATGGATGCGCTGGTGCGCCTGCGCGGCCGCGTCGCCATGATCATCGTCGAACACCACGCCGAGACCGTGCTGCCGATCGTCGACCGCGCCTATGTGCTGGTCAACGGCCAGGTGGCGTATGAGGGCAGTGCCAAGGCGCTGGAGGCCGACCACGCCCTGCAGGCACGGCTGCTCGGCGTGGTGCAGCAGGAACTGACGGCGGCGTAGCCGCGCGTCCCCTGTCATTGCGAGGAGCGGAGCGAGGAAGCAATCCCCACCGTGCGCATGCTCATGGAGCTTGCTTCGTCGCTGACGCTCCTCGCACTGACAGGGGGGCGGGCAATGACAGGGGGGCAGCGGCTTAGCGGATCCGCTCCACCGCCTCGCGCACCAGCGGGTCCAGTTGCACCTCATTCAGGCTGCTCAGGATGCCGCTGCGCATGCGCGGGTCCCAGAACTTGTCGATGTGGTCTGCGATCGCGGCCACCGCCTTGTCGTGCGGCTGGTGGGCGAAGAACTTGCCGATCTGGTTGGCCATATAGGCCAGCTTGTCAGGCGACATGCTGCACCTGCTGCGCAACGATGCGCTCGGGATGGGTGAAGACCTCGAAGCCGTCCGCGCGCGCAATGCCCACCAGCGTGATGCCGGCCGCGTCCGCCATGCGCACCGCGAGCGCGGTCGGCGCCGAGACCGCCACCACCACCGGCGCACCGAGCATCGCCGCCTTCTGCACCAACTCGACGGAGATGCGGCTCGACAGCAGCAGCAGGCCCTCGCCCGGCGCCGCGCCCATGCGCGCCAGCGCGCCTGTGAGTTTGTCCAAAGCGTTGTGCCGGCCAACATCCTCGCGCAGGGCGACCAGGCCGCGCCCGGGGTGCCAGAAGGCCGCGGCATGCACCGCACGGGTCTGCCGGTTCAGCGCCTGCGCCGCCGGCATCGCCGCCATCGCAGCCTGGATCGCATCCGGATCGAAAACTGCGGTCGATGCGATGCGTGGCGGCGGGCGCACGGCATCGGCCAGGCTCTCCAGCCCGCACAGGCCGCAGCCGCTGGGACCCGCCAGGCGCCGCTGCCGCCGCGTCACGACATCCACGTGCTCGGCCGCCAGCCACATGCGCAACTCGACGCCCGCATCGACCGCGACGACGTCAAGCTCCTCGATGTCCGCAGCGGATGCGACGATGCCCTCGGTCAGGCTGAAGCCGATGGCGAAGTCCTCGAGGTCGGCCGGGGTCGCCAGCATCACCGCATAGGTGCTGCGGTTGTAGCTCAGCGCGATCGGCGTCTCCTCGGGGATGGCGCGATCGCCGCGCGTCATCTCATCGCCGCGCCAGGCGGCGCGCGTCACGCTGTGGAACGGCGCGGGCACCCCTGCCGCCATCGTTACTTCGCCGGCACCACCTCGATGCGCCGGCTTCGCTCCGCCAGTTCGCGGTACTCTTCCTGCCACTGGCTCGGGCCGTTGCTGGGCGACACCTGCACCGCCGTCACCTTGTATTCAGGGCAGTTGGTCGCCCAGTCGGAGTAGTCGCTGGTGACCACGTTTTTTGGCCCTGCGTCATCGGATGATGGAACGTTGTATACACAACACCCGGCGCCACGCGGTCGGTGATCGTCGCGCGCAGCGTCGTCTCGCCCGAGCGCGACGCGAGCCGCACCAGGTCGCCGTGGCGGATGCCGCGATCCTCGGCGTCCTGCGCATGGATCTCCAGCGTGTCCTCCTGGTGCCATACCACGTTCGCCGTACGCCGCGTCTGCGCGCCGACGTTGTACTGCGACAGGATGCGCCCGGTGGTCAGCAGCAGCGGGAAGCGCGGCCCCACCTTCTCGTCGGTCGCCACGTATTCGGTGATGACGAAATGCCCCTTGCCACGCACGAAGCCGTCCATGTGCATGATCGGCGTGCCGTCCGGCGCCTTCTCGTTGCACGGCCACTGCACCGAGCCCTCGGCCAGCTTCTCATACGTGACGCCGGAGAAGGTCGGCGTGGTGCGGGCGATCTCGTCCATGATCTGCGAGGGGTGGGTGTAGGTCCACGCCAGCCCCATCGCGCGGGCGATCTCCTGCGTCACCTCCCAGTCGGCGAGGCCGGTGCGCGGCGCCATCACCTTGCGCACCAGGTTGATGCGGCGTTCGGCGTTGATGAACGTGCCGTCCTTCTCCAGGAACGTCGATCCCGGCAGGAACACGTGCGCGTAGTTCGCCGTCTCGTTCAGGAAGAGGTCGTGCACCACCACGCATTCCATCGCGGCGAGGCCGGCGGTGATGTGCTTGGTGTCGGGGTCGGACTGCACGATGTCCTCACCCTGGATGTAGATGCCCTTGAACGTGCCGCTGATCGCCGCGTCGATCATGTTCGGGATGCGCAGGCCCGGCTCGTCGTGCAGCGTCACGCCCCATTCATGCTCGAAGATGGCGCGCGCGGCGGGCTCCGAGACGTGCCGGTAGCCGGGAAGCTCGTGCGGGAAGCTGCCCATGTCGCAGCTTCCCTGCACGTTGTTCTGGCCACGCAGCGGATTCACGCCGACGCCGCGGCGGCCGATATTGCCGGTCGCCATCGCCAGGTTCGCCAGCGCCATCACCGCGGTGCTGCCCTGGCTGTGCTCGGTGACGCCGAGCCCGTAATAGATCGCCCCGTTGCGCGCGGTCGCGAACAGGCGGGCGGCGGCGCGCACGGTCTGCGCGGGAACGCCGGTGACCGCCTCCATCGCCTCGGGGCTGTTGTGCTCCTGCGCGACGAATTCCGCCCAGTCCTGGAACGCATCCCACTCGCAGCGCGCGCGCACGAAGTCCTCATCGACCAGCCGCTCGGTGACGATGACATGGGCCAGCGCGGTCAGCACCGCGACATTGGTACCGGGCCGCAGCGGCAGGTGATGCGCCGCCTTCACGTGCGGCGTGCGCACCAGGTCGATGCGGCGAGGATCGACGACGATCAGGCCGGCGCCCTCGCGCAGCCGCCGCTTCATCCGCGAGGCGAACACCGGGTGCCCGTCGGTCGGATTGGCGCCGACCACCATGATGACATCGGCCTCCTCGACCGAGTCGAAATCCTGCGTCCCGGCCGATGTGCCGAACGTCGTCTTGAGGCCGTAGCCGGTCGGCGAGTGGCACACCCGCGCGCAGGTATCGGTGTTGTTGTTGCCGAACACCTGCCGCGCCAGCTTCTGCACCAGGAAGGTCTCCTCGCTGGTGCAGCGCGAGGAGGTGATGACGCCGATCGATTCGACGCCGGCCTCCGCCTGGATGCGGCGGAACTCGCGCGCGACATGGCCGATCGCCTCTTCCCACGACACCTCGCGCCAGGGATCGGTGATCTTCGCGCGCACCATCGGCTTCATGATGCGGTCCTGGTGGTTGGCGTAGCCCCAGGCGAAGCGGCCCTTCACGCAGGAATGCCCGTGGTTCGCCTTGCCGTCCTTCCACGGCACCATGCGCACGACGGTGTCGCCGCGCATCTCCGCCTTGAAGTTGCAGCCGACGCCGCAATAGGCGCAGGTGGTGATGACCGAATGCTCGGGCTGGCCCAGGTCGACCACCGACTTCTCGATCAGCGTCGCGGTCGGGCAGGCCTGCACGCAGGCGCCGCAGGACACGCACTCGCTGGTCAGGAAGGGCTCGTCCATGCCGGCGGCGATCTTCGAGGCAAAGCCGCGCGCCTGAACGGTCAGCGCGAAGGTGCCCTGCACCTCCTCACAGGCGCGAACGCAGCGCGAGCACACGATGCACTTGGCGGGATCGAACTGGAAATACGGGTTCGATTCGTCCTTCGGCGCCGACAGGTGGTTGGCGCCGTCATAGCCGTAGCGCACGTCGCGCAGCCCCACCTCGCCGGCCGCGTCCTGCAGTTCGCAATTGCCGTTGGCCGCGCAGGTCAGGCAGTCCAGCGGATGGTCGGAGATATACAGTTCCATCACGCCGCGGCGGATGCGTCGCACCTTCTCGCCCGCGGTGTGCACCTTCATGCCGGGTGCGACCAGCGTGGTGCAGGAGGCGGGCGTGCCGGCGCGGCCCTCGATCTCCACCAGGCAGAGACGGCAACTTCCGAAGCTGTTCAGCGTGTCGGTGGCACAGAGTTTCGGCACCTTGATGCCGGCCTCCATCGCCGCCCGCATGACGGAGGTACCTTCCGGCACCGTCACGTCATGGCCGTCGATCGTCAGCGTGACGGGTTTCTCCGCCGTCACGGCCGGCGTGCCGTAGTCGAGTTCCTGGATCAGGGGCATGGACGCATCCTCACGGATTCATTCCGCGGCCTCGCGGCGCACGGGGAGAAAGTCTTCAGGGAAATGCTCCAGCGCGCTCATCACCGGGTACGGGATGAACCCGCCCAGCGCGCACAAGGAGCCGAACTTCATGGTGTGGCAGAGGTCGCGCAGCAGATCGAGATTCGCCTCCGGCTTGTCGCCCGCCATGATGCGGTCGATCACCTCCATGCCACGCACCGAGCCGATGCGGCACGGCGTGCATTTGCCGCACGACTCCTCGGCACAGAACTCCATCGCGAAGCGCGCCTGGTGCGCCATGTCCACCGTGTCGTCGAACACCACGATGCCGCCATGGCCGATCAGCCCGTCCTTCGCGGCGAATGCCTCGTAGTCGAACGGCGTGTCGAACAGCGCGGGCGGGAAATAGGCGCCGAGCGGCCCGCCGACCTGCACCGCGCGTACCGGCCGCCCCGATAACGTGCCACCGCCGATATCGTTCACCAGTTCGCCGAGCGTCACGCCGAAGCCGCACTCGAACAGACCGCCGTAGCGGACATTGCCGGCAAGCTGGATCGGCATCGTGCCGCGCGAGCGCCCCATGCCGATCCCGCGGTAGAACTCCGCGCCGCGCTCCAGGATCACCGGCACGCTGGCGAGGGAGATCACGTTGTTGATCACGGTCGGCGCGCCGAACAGCCCCTTGTGCGCCGGCAGCGGCGGCTTGGCGCGCACCTGGCCGCGCCGTCCCTCCAGGCTCTCCAGCAGCGACGTCTCCTCGCCGCAGACATAGGCGCCGCCGCCGACCCGCTGCTCGATGTCGAACTCCGCCCCCAGCAGCCCAGCGCGCCGCGCGACGGCGAGTGCGGCCTCGAACGTGGCGATGGCGTGCGGGTATTCCGAGCGGGTGTAGACGTAGCCCTTGCGCGCGCCGACCGCGAAGCCGGCGATCGCCATGCCCTCGATCAGCACGAACGGATCGCCTTCCATCAGCATCCGGTCGGCGAAGGTGCCGGAATCGCCCTCATCGGCGTTGCAGACGATGAATTTCCGCGCGCCCGGCGTGTCGGCCACGGTCTTCCACTTGATGCCGGTCGGGAAGCCGGCGCCGCCGCGCCCGCGCAAACCGGACTGCGTCACCAGGTCGATGGTCGCCGCCGGCCCCAGGTCGCGCGCACGCTCCAGGCCGCGCAGGCCGCCATGCGCGCGATAATCGTCGAGCGACAGCGGATCGACGATGCCGCAGCGGGCGAAGGTCAGGCGGGTCTGGCGGGCGAGATAGGGCAGCGCCTCGGGCCGGCCCAGGCGCAACGGATGCGCGCCGCCGCTCAGGAAGCCGGCGTCCAGCAGGCTCGAGATGTCGGCCACGGTCACCGGGCCGTAGGCGATGCGGCCCTCCGGGGTGGCGACCTCCACCATCGGCTCCAGCCAGAACAGGCCGCGCGAGCCGGTGCGCACCACCTGCACCTCGCCCACGCGCACGTCGCCGGCCTGGCGCAGCAGCGAGGCCACCGCATCGGCGCCCAGCGCCAGCGCGGCCGCATCGCGGGGGATGTAGACCCGCACCGTCACCGCGCGCGTTCCAGCGCCGCGTCGATCCGCCCGGTGTCGAGCCGGCCGAGCGGCGCGCCGTCCAGCATGGCGGACGGGCCGATCGCGCAGAGGCCGAGACAGAACACCGGCTCCAGCGTCACGGCGCCATCGGCCGTCGTGTCGTGCCAGTCGACGCCGAGACGCTGGCGGACATGCGCGGCGAGCGCATCAGCCCCGAGCGACTGGCAGGCCTCCGCCCGGCACAGCCGCAGCACGTGCCGGCCTGGCAAGGTTCCGCGAAAATCATGATAGAAGCTTACCACGCCATGCACCTCGGCCCGCGTCAGGTTCAGCGCCTCCGCCACCATCGGCACCGCCTCCGCATGGATGTAGCCGAAGACGGCCTGCAGGGCGTGCAGGATCGGCAGTGTCGCACCTTCCCGTCCGCTTTCGCCGGCAATGATCTCGGCCCCGCGTTCACGGGTCCACGGCTCGAACCCGGCCACTCCGCTCCCTCCTGGATTGGATCCCCACTTTGTCCCTTAAATGAGGGCCTTGTCGGCGGAAATGCAAGCGCGCCAGGGGGCAGGCCATGAACGCCAGGACACCGGCAGCGGTTGCAGCGGCCACTCTGTGCCTCCTGTGGGTCGCGCTGTGGAACGGCTTCCCGCTGATGTTCCCCGACACCATCAAGTACCTTGGCGTCGCGCGCACGCTGGCGCCGACCTGGGACCGGCCGCCCTTCTACGGCTGGGCGATCCGCCTGCTGACCGGCCAGGGACCGCTCTGGCCGATGGTCATCCTGCAATCCGCCGCCGTCGCCACGACGCTGTGGCTCACGTTCCGCTGCCTGGCCGGCGCGCGCCACCTGGCTTTCCTGGCGATCATCGCGACGCTGGCCGCCGGCAGCAGCCTGCCCTGGTTCACCGGCCAGATCATGTGCGACTTCGCGACCCCCCTCCTGCCGCTCAGCCTCTTCCTGCTGGCGTTCTGCGGCGGCCGCCTGGACCGGCGGGAGCGGCTGTTCATCGTCGCAATGGTGTTCATCGCCGCGCTCATCCACACCTCCCACCTGTTGCTGGCCGGCGCACTGGTCGCCGCCCTCGCCGCGGCGCGCGGGCTGGTCCTGTCGTCACCCTCCTGGCGCGGCCTGGCGCTGTTCGCCGGCGCGACCGCCGCGGCGGCCGTCGCCGTCATTGCCAGCAACCAGGCCTTCTTCGGCCGGGCGGTGCTGGCGCCCGCCGGTGCCGCCTTCGCCCTCGACCGGACACTGAGCAACGGCACCGCGCGCGCCTATCTCGACCGGCATTGCGGCCAGGCGAGCTTCGTCCTGTGCCGCTACCGCGAGGCCATGCCGACACCGCCCGGCTGGCTGCTGTGGAGCTGGGACAGCCCGCTCTGGACCGTCTGGGCCACCGGCGACGGCGAGCCGGACGCGACCCGGGCGGCCTTCGAGACGGCGGCGGTCGAGGCCGCGCGCCCCGAGATGGAGCGTCTGCTCGCCGGGATCTGGCGCGAATTCCCGCTGGCCAACCTCACGAATGCGGCGACGGACGCGCTGCGCCAGCTTGCCGCGGCGCATACCGGCGAGGAATTGGCGGTGCACGGGCGGTTCCCCGGGCTGGAATGGGAACTGGCCGATCGCGCGCCGGCGCAGCTTGCCGCGTTCCAGGCGTCGCGCCAGGACACCGGCCGGCTGCTGACCGGGGCATTCCGCTGGATCGACCTCGCGGTGCTCGCCCCGTCCATCGCGCTGGTCTATGCCGGCCTCCGCTCCCCGCGGCGCGACCGGCTGTGGCTGTGCTTCACCGCCATCGTCCTCCTGGCGCTGCTCGCCAACGCGGCGATCTGCGGCGGGCTGGCGGGTCCCGCCAACCGCTACCAGGCGCGGCTGGTCTGGCTGGTGGAGTTCGCCGCCGCGCTGTTCCTGCTGGGCCGCCTGCCCTACGCGGCCTTCAGCGGGATGCGCGCGCCGGTCGCCGGCTGCGCCACGCCGCCGCGCAGCGCACCGGGCTCGCCGCTGCCCCAGAACGTCTCGAACCCGGCCGGCAGGCGGCGGCTGTTCGGCACCGACAGCCAGAGCCGGAACAGCAGCCGCTCCTGATGGCTGACGCTGTCGTCCTCATACGCGGTGCGGCCGTGGAAGATGACGTGGTTGTTGAGCAACTGGATGTCGCCGGGCACGAAAGGCGCGTGCAGGCACACCTCCTCCGCCACCTCCGCCATCAGGTCCAGCGCCTCATTCTGCGCCGCGGTCAGGCGCGGCACCTCGGGGAATTCCTGGGCCTGCTCGACGTAGGTGCGTGAGTATTGACAGGTCAGCTTGCCGTCGTGCACGCCGAACACCGGCAGCGGGAAGGCACGCGTCGCCGCCACGCCGTCCTCATCCGCCGGCCGCGCCCGCCAGTAGTCCTGGCACAGCAGGGCCAGCAGGTCCGGGCGGCGGCGGCGGATCTCGTTGTAGATCGTCACGATGCTGGTGAGCTTGCTGATCCCGCCGGCCTTGGCGTTGCGCGCGCAGAGCAGGGCGATGACGTCGCAGCGGTCGGTGTGCCAGCGCAACGGGCCGGTGGAGCGGGCGCGGGCGCGTGAGGAGACGACCGCGCCGGGAGCGGCCTCGATGTAGCTCTTGTCGGTGCGGCGGGTCTCGTCGCGCACCTCGCCCATGATCTCGCCGCGCCCGTTCTGGTAGACGGCGGTGCCCAGATGCAGGCCGAGACCCCAGAAGATCCGGCGGATGTCGTCATCGGCGTAGCGCTCCACCGGCAGGCCGCGCAGGCGGATGGCGCCGAGGCCGTTCTCGAGTTCGTCGCTGATCTCGGCGAGCAGGGCGGCGGTGGTGGGCAGCGGGAAGTCGTCGCGGCTGAAGCCGAACAGCGGGCGCTGTGCGCGCTTCACCTGGTCGAGGGCCGCGTCGAGTTCGGCGCGATGGGTGTCGGTGAGCGTGCGGATCCACGCCCCGGACTGGTCCAGATCCGTGCCGTGCCAGCCGGCGCGGCCGGCGAGCGGCGGAGGGGTGGTCATGGCGGGCGCTCCAACGGTTCCGGGCCGTTGTTGGGCGGGGGGATTTGGGTTGTCAATCGTGGGGGGTGGGGGTGGCGAGCACTATGCGGGTTACCGGTCTTGTTTCTGCAACATGATCTTCTATTGCGAGGGTGAGGATTCTGGAGGGGGCGACCCGGCTGACAGGACCCTGCTGCTGTTACAGAACAAGGAGACTCACGGGATCGAAAATTTCAGAACGCGATAGAGTTGGAAATCGGTCATCACCGGCACCTCGAATATACTGCAGATATCCGGTCCTTCCGGTTTGCTCTTTGCCGCTTTGGCTTGGAGACCTCTCGGGTGACTACGATCCTGTCAGGCGCTGCCATCGCCGCGGCGACCAGAAAAGGGTCCTTGGCAATCTTCTCGATTTCGACATCAGTGAGATCAGGAGCGTAGCCATGCACGAGGACATGCGTCACCCGGGCGCGGGCGATCGGCTCGCTCAGAATCATCTGATCTCGGACCGCCTTCTGCTTGAACCAATCCGCCAACGGCCCCGGCGGCGGCGTCACCTCAATCAAAGATGACCCGCGGTACTTTGATAATGTTCCGTGCCGCCATTTGGAGGAGCCAGGCCCAGAGCTGTGGAATGCGATCGACGGGGTAATAATCCTCATGCGCCTGTATCAGAACGTTTGCATCGAGGAGATAAAGGGTCATCGCATCGGGCGGCGCTCTTCTCGGAGCAGGCGGGGCACCGACGCAGGTCCGACGCCGAGAATTTTGGCCGCCCGGGTGTAGGTCAGGGTTTCTTCCTGCAGCGCGCGGCGCACGGTATCGAGAAGTCCCGCCCCCAGCCTGTGCCGGCGGACGATGTAGCTGGAAGGCCCTCTGTCGTCCGGCTTCCTGTTCCGCTTTTCTCGCTCCTTCTCCCGTCGCCAGCGCTCGGCGAACATGGCGAACAGCGATGATGCGACAGTGCGGGCAATCCAGCCTTTCTGCACAAACCGATAGGCGACAGCGGGCTCGCTGACGTTCCATACGCCGGCGAGGCTGGTAACGGCTGCGCTCACGCTGTCGAAGTCAGCCGTCTGGAGGCTTGAGAAATCAGGAATCGCATCGGGCGGCAGGAGGAATTGGCTCGCCGTATCGTTGCAGAATCGTTCGACGACATTTTCCGGCACATCGCGCAGGGGGCCGCTGACACCGCTCGCGCCGATCCAGATATGTGCCAGTTCGTGAACGAGGGTGAACGGACGTGCCGCTTCGGCGTCGTTGTCGTTGATGACGACGAACGGTGCCAATCCATCAGCCAGGGCGAAACCTCGAAACACGTCCTCGCCGAGGTCCGAATGGTACGACCCGACATCACCAAGAAGCAGGACATAGACCCCTGCCTTTTCGGCCGCCGCGCGCAGCAGCGCGAACAACTGCGTGGCTCCCTTGCATCGCCTTTGCTGGTCCTCGGTGATACCGAGCGTGGTCCGGATCGCCGCCGCCACCTTGCGCGTCTCGTCAGTGATTCGGGCGGACCCGACGAATGGCAGCAGGTCCGCACCATCCTCTGACTCCTCAAGCGCCTCGCGCAGCATTTGCTGCCGTGCGCGAACGTCGCGAACGAGGGCATCCAGCGTCGCATTGTCGCGGGCTGAGACGCTCCTGGCTTGCGACCTGAAATCCTCGCCTCGCTCCCCGCGCCTCGGCGGCGCCGGCAGGTAGAACGCAATGAGAGGACGGCGATAGGCCGCCACGGCTTTCCGCAAAAGCGATTGGCCAGCGTCGCCGTCGCCCGACTCGAGCTTGTGGAGCCTTTCGACAGCCGTTGCCTTCGCCGTGTCCTTCAGACCGAGTTTCTCCGCCGCTTCGGCCAGCGACAGTCCAGCCGTCTCCCTCGCCCATTTCAGGATATCTGGATTGATGCGCTCGGAGGGCCCGATGTCCATGCCGCCACATTAGGCCGATCCAGACGGCAGCGGAATCGGTTGAGCGTCCTCATGACACGGCGCGACATGACGTTACGCGCCTTGACCGATCACGAAGCCCACCGGCCAGGTCAGAAGAAGCCATCTTGCCACACGCGCCGCAGGTTCCCTATATGTTCCGAGATGGACGTATCCCGACCACCCGAGCCGCCGACCAACTCTTGCTGGCACGACTACACATTGCGCGTGCATCTCTCTGCTATTGGCAGCCGGGTCCACACCTCTGTTCACCGTGGCTGCGTTGCTCGATTTTGCATACCAAGGCGGACCGCAGCATCTTTCACTTCCTCGGCTTCTCACGCTACGATCCGTCGTCTCATCCCACATCTCTTTGAGACCAAACCGGCGCGCCGCCCCCACTGCGCGCCCGCTTCGACATCACGTCTCATGCGGCGACCGAACGTCCCGCCTCCGTCTCTTTGAGACCAAACCGTCGCACCCACATCGCAGCCCGCGTCCCACGCCACGACGCACCGTCTCGCCACACATTCCCTTGAGACCGAATCAGCGGACCGTCGGCCGCTCGCGATCAACCGGCGCAGCGCCGCGGCGTCGGCCGCCCGGCGTTGCTTCTGCTCGATCGTCGCGTCCCCGCCAGGCCCCGGAGCAAATGACCCGCCCGGCCGGCCGGGACATGGAACCGAGTTCAGTCGGGATAGGTCTCGAATTCGCGGCTCAGACGCCAATGCTCTTCGGCGCGTCCCTCGGGACAGCCTTCCCGAAGCCAGACGAAGTAGGCGCGCTCGCGCAGGTGCTGGTCAAAAGCGCGGCACCAGTGTTCGGCGTCCTGGCCGTCCGGATGACCAGCGTTCTGCCAGAGGAAATACGCGCGCTCCCGAAGCACATTCTCCAAGCCCTGCCTCGTGCCTTCCAGAATATGGCGATCATCGCCGTACGGCGCCAGCGGCCCGCCCCTGGCGACATGAACCTTCGCCGTGAGAGTCCGGACATCATCAGCCGGGACAAGCTGCGCGTGCGCAGCCAGCTTCAATGCCTTCTCACAGAAAACGTCATCCGACAGGGCGTCGCAGTCATCGACAACGACTGGGAAAGTGTGAAGGACGGTGCCAAATCCGTTGGACACGTCGATCAGGCGTTCCGGCATGGCGAGGCCCTTTCGGCAATCGATCAATGGTGCCGCCACGATTGGCCGCCCGGGTTAACAAAGCCCTATGGGGCCTGCTGCCAACACCTCACGGTGAACCACGATCTGCGGAGCATGGCAGCCCCGCCGTCACCCGCTCGCGAGCAACCGGTGCAGCGCCGCCGCGTCCGCCGCCTGGCGCAGTTTCTGCACGAACACCGCATCCCGCAGCGGACGCGACAGCGCGGCCAGGGTCGCGAGATGCTGGTTGCCGCCGTCCGGCGGACTGAGCAGCAGGATCACCAGATCCACCGGCTTCTCGTCGATCGAAGCGAAGTCGATCGGCCGCGCCAGGCGGACGAACAGCGCGAACGGTGCGGCCAGCGCCTCCAGCCTGGCGTGCGGCAGCGCGAAGCCCTTGCCGAGCCCGGTCGATCCCAGCGCCTCGCGCGCCTGCAATGCCTCGAAGATCGCCCGGCGGTCCCGCCCGAGCGCCAGCGCCGCGCGCCCCGCCAGGTCCTGCAGCAACTGCGCCTTGTCCGCGACACGCAGCCCGACCACCACACGCTCAGGCCCGATGATCTCGCCGACCGTCACAGGTCGGGCGCCCGCAACCGGTAGCCGACGCCGGTCTCGGTCTGGATGTACTCCGGCTTGTCGGTGTCGCGCTCGATCTTCTGGCGCAGCGCCCGAATGTAGATACGAAGGTATTGCACGTCGGTGTTCGGCCCCCAGACCTCGCGCAGGATCATGTTGTGCGTCAGCACCTTGCCGGCATGCGCCACCAGCAGCCGCAGCAGGTCGTATTCGCGCGGCGAGAACTTCACCTCCTGCCCGCGCACGGTGACGATACGGCGCACCAGGTCCACCGTCAGGTCGCCGGTGCGGAACACCGGCTTCTCGCCCTGCTGCTGCAGCCGGTGGCGCTGGGCGGCGCGCACCCGGGCCAGCAGTTCGTCGATGCCGAACGGCTTGGTCACGTAGTCGTCCGCGCCGAGGTCGAGGGCCGCCACCTTGGCCGCCTCGTTGTCGCGGCTGGACAGCACGATGATCGGCAGCGCGGCGCCGGATTCGCGGATGCGCCGGATCACCTCCAGCCCGTCGATGTCGGGCAGGCCGAGATCGAGCACCACGAGGTCGGCGCGGCGCTGGCGCACCGCATCGAGCGCCGGCTGTCCCGCCGCGGCCTCGACCACGATGTAGCCCTGGCTGCCCAGCCCGGCACGCAGGAAACGCAGGATGGCGGGCTCATCGTCCACCACCAGGATGCGCGCGGGGGCCGATCCGGTGGTCATCCGGTTGCCTCCGCCGCACCGGCCGCCTCGACGAACACCGGCAGCGTCATGGTGAAAGCCGCCCCCGAGCGGTCCGTGCGGTTGCCCGCCGTGATGGTGCCATGCATCGCCTCGATGAAGCCGCGACAGATCGCCAGCCCGAGGCCGGTGCCCGCCCGCCGCCGGTCGGCGCCGCCGACGCGATAGAACTTGTCGAACACCCGCTCCAGGTCGACGACCGGAATCCCCGGCCCCTCATCCAGCACCTGCACCACCACGCGCCCACCATCCCGCCAGGCCTTGATCGTGACCAGCGAGCCAGCCGGCGCATACTTGCTGGCATTGTCAAGCAGGTTGAACAGCACCTGCTCGAACAGCACATCGTCCAGGTCGAGCATCGGCAGCCCCGGCTCCAGCACCACCTGCGTGCGATGCCCCGCCAGGATCCTGGCCGAACGGCGAAGCGCACTGCCGATCGCGTCCGACAGTTCCACCGCGCCGGTGTGCAGCCGCAACGGTCCCGACTCCAGCCGCGTCATATCCAACAAGTTTCCAATGAAACGATTGAGCCGTTCCGCCTCGTCGCGGATGTTGTGCACCAGGTCGCTGCGCGTCGCCGCATCCAGTTGCGTCGAGAGGCTGGTGGCCGACCCCAGGATCGATGCCAGCGGCGTGCGCAGGTCGTGTGAGATCGAGGTCAGGAGCGCCGCGCGCAGCCGGTCGGTCTCCGCCACCAGGCGCGCGCGGTCCACGTCCTCGACCAGGTTCACCCGCTCGATCGCCAGCGCCGCCTGGTCGATCAGCGCATCCAGCAGCCGGTGCTGGTCCGGCGTCAGGATCGGCCCCGGTTCGTCACGATCGACGCCCACCACGCCGACCGCGCCGCGCCCGGTGTTCATCGGCATGAACAGCCGCTTCGCCCCCGGCAGCGTGTCGGAGCCGCGGCCGGCGACATGGTTGCGCTCCCAGCACCAGGTCGCCGCCGCGAGGTCGGCCGCATCCAGCGAATCCTCGGGCGGATATCCGGCGCGCACCGTGACCGTGCCGCCGTCCGGCAGCAGGATCACGACGCGCACCTTCAGCATCAGCGCGATCTGATGCACCGTGGCCCACAGCAGATCGTCCAGGTTGGCGGCACCCGCGAGCTTGCGGCTGAACTGGTACAGCTCCTCCGTGGTGCGCGCCCGCTGCCGCGCCACGATCGCCTGCGCCCGCACCCGTGCCGTGAGGTTGCTGGCGATCACCGCGGTGACGGCGAAGAAGAACAGCGCGACCACGTTCTCCGGGTCGGTGATCGTGAAGGTGTAGAACGGCGCCAGGAAGAAGAAGTTGTAGGCGAGCACACTGACGAAGCAGGCGAGCAGCGCCGGCCACAGGCCATACACCACGGCCGAGACCAGCACCGCCGTGAGGAACGTCATCGCCACGCTGGTGACGCCGAGGAACTGGCGCAGCAGGAGCGCGACGCCCAGCGACACCGCGACGAAGGCGAGGCTGCCGGCATAGGCGCCGACCTCCCCGATCCGCGCCGCCAGCCCGGGCGACACCACGGCCACCTCGCGGCTGCGCCCCAGCACGTGCACGCCGACGCCATCGGTCTTGCGAATGAGCTGCTGTGCCAGCGAGCCGCGCAGCAGGTCGTGCCACCACGACCGCGGCGGCTGCACGATGATGATGTGCGTGACGTTGTTGGCGCTGGCGTAGTCGGCGAGCGTGTCGGCCACCTCCTGCCCGGTCAGCGTCACCGTCTCCGCGCCCAGCCGCTGCGCCAGCCGCATCGCCTCGGCGATCCGGTCGCGCTCGGCCTCCGACAGGTTCAGGTCGGTTCCGGTCTCCACGTGCACCGCCATCCACGACGCCTTCAGGCTGTCGGCCATGCGCTTGGCGTGGCGCACGACGTCGGTGCCGCTCGCGTCGCTGCCGATGCAGGCGAGGATGCGCTCACCGGCCGCCCAGGGCCCGGGGATCGCGTGGGCCTGCATGTAGCTGACCATCTGGTCGTCGACCCGCTGCGCGGTGCGCCGCAGCGCAAGCTCACGCAGGGCCGTGAGGTTGCCCTGGGAGAAGTAGTGGCGCATGGCACGCTCCGCCTGGTGCGACACGTAGACCTTGCCGTCGCGCAGGCGCTGGATGAGGTCCTCGGGCGTCAGGTCGATCAGCTCGATATCATCGGCCTTGTCGATGATGGAATCCGGCACCGTCTCGCGCACCCGGATGCGGGTGATGCGCGCGACGACATCGTTCAGGCTTTCGATGTGCTGGACATTGAGCGTGGTGTAGACGTCGATGCCGGCGCCGATCAGTTCCTCGACGTCGAGATAGCGTTTGGGATGCCGGCTGCCGGGCGCGTTGCTGTGGGCCAGTTCGTCGACCAGCGCGAGTTGCGGACGGCGTGCCAGCAGCGCGTCGAGGTCCATCTCCTGCAGCGTGTGTCCGCGATGTTCGACGACGCGGCGCGGGATCACCTCGAGACCCTCGAGCAGCGCCTCGGTCTCGCGTCGTCCGTGGGTTTCGACGACGCCCACGACGACGTCCACGCCTTCCTGGTGGCGGGCGCGCGCGGCCGACAGCATCTCGTAGGTCTTGCCCACACCGGGTGCGGCGCCAAGGAAGAGCTTGAGCCGGCCGCGCGTGCCCTGCTGCGCACTCTGCAAGAGCGCATCAGGCGAAGGCCGGCCGTCGCGTGAGGTTCGTTCGTCCAAGGCGCTATCCGATTACACCAGCCGGTTCTGTGGGAATGCTTTCTGCCGATGGCAAAGGACCGGTCATGTCGGTCCGAGCCGCGGCGCATGGCGATAGGGCAACCTGTCATTGCGAGCGGAGCGAAGCAATCTCCATGGCGACTGCTCCGCCCCGCTCCGCTCGCAATGACAGGGGACCTGGCCTGGCACGTGCCCGACCAAGATCCCCTGTCACCACCTGGAGGCTGTCTGCGCTCAGCTCTTCAGGTCATCCAGCGCCAGGTTCAGTTTCAGCACGTTCACATGCGGCTCGCCGATGACGCCCACCAGCCTGCCGTCGATGTGGTTCTCCACAAGCTGCCGCACCGTCGCCTCCGGCAGGCCGCGCGCCTTGGCCACGCGCGGCACCTGGAACAGTGCACCGGCCGGCGTGATGTCAGGGTCGAGGCCGCTCGCCGAACTGGTCACCAGGTCGGCGGGCACCGGCGTGCCGGGGTTCTCCGCCGCCAGCTTCGCCGCGTCCTCCTTCACGCGATCGACCAGCGCCTTCGACGTCGGCCCCAGGTTGGAGCCTGCCGAGTTGGCCGCGTTGTACGGCGAGGAGACGCTCTTGCTCGAGTCGTTTGGGTCGGGCGCGGTGGTCGCCGACAGCCTGCCGTGGAAGTACTTGTCCGTCGTGAAGTTCTGCCCGATCAGCGCGGAGCCGATCACCTTGCCGTCCTTCTCGATCAGGCTGCCGTTCGCCTGGTAGGGGAACACGGCCTGCGCGATGCCGGTCATGGCGAGCGGGTAGATCAGACCGGTGATCACCGTCATGGCGAGGATCATCACGATCGCCGGGCGTATGTGTTTCATGGTGCGGTCCTTTCAGGCCAGACCGATGCTGGTGACCAGCATGTCGATGAGCTTGATGCCGACGAACGGCACGATGATGCCGCCGACGCCGTAGAGCAGCAGGTTGCGGCGCAGGATCGCCGCGGCGCCGATCGGCCGGTAGGCGATGCCGCGCAGCGCCAGCGGGATCAGCGCCACGATCACCAGCGCGTTGAAGATGATCGCCGACAGGATGGCGCTCTCGGGGTTGCCGAGATGCATCACGTTCAGCGCCTCGAGTTGCGGGTAGAAGGCGATGAACATCGCCGGGATCATGGCGAAATACTTCGCCACGTCGTTGGCGATGCTGAACGTCGTGAGCGCGCCGCGGGTCATCAGCAACTGCTTGCCGATCTCCACGATCTCGATCAGCTTCGTCGGATCGCTGTCGAGGTCTACCATGTTGCCGGCCTCGCGCGCCGCCATGGTGCCGGTGTTCATCGCCACGCCGACATCGGCCTGTGCCAGCGCCGGCGCGTCGTTGGTGCCGTCGCCGCACATCGCCACCAGCTTGCCCTGGGCCTGCTCGTCGCGGATCAGCTTGAGCTTGGTCTCAGGCGTCGCCTGCGCGAGGAAGTCGTCCACGCCCGACTCGGCGGCGATCGCGGCGGCAGTCAGCGGGTTGTCGCCGGTGATCATGACGGTGCGGATACCCATGCGGCGCAACTCGGAAAAGCGCTCCTGGATGCCGCCCTTCACGATGTCCTTCAGGTGGATCACGCCGAGCAGGCGGCCATCCTTGCAGACGCCGAGCGGGGTGCCGCCGGCGCGGGCGATCTCATCGGCCTTCGCGCTGAGTTCGCGGATCGCCGCCTCCGACACGGTCGACAGCACCGCCACGCCGCCGCCATGGCTGTTGGCCGCCTGGCTGCGTGCGAAGGCCAGCACCGCGTCCACCGCGCCCTTGCGGATCACCGAGCCCTCGAAGTCGATGCCCGACAGCCGCGTCTGCGCCGAGAACGGAATGAAGCGGGCACCCGCGGGCGCCATGTCGCGGCCGCGGATGTCGTACTTCTCCTTCGCCAGCACGACGATCGAGCGGCCCTCCGGCGTCTCGTCCGACAGCGAGGCAAGCTGCGCGGCGTCGGCCAGTTCCGGCGCGGTGACGCCGGACAGCGGCAGGAACTCGGTGGCCTGGCGGTTGCCGAGCGTGATGGTGCCGGTCTTGTCGAGCAGCAGCGTATCGACGTCGCCCGCGGCCTCCACCGCGCGGCCCGACATCGCCAGCACGTTGAAGCGCACCAGCCGGTCCATGCCGGCGATGCCGATCGCCGACAGCAGCGCGCCGATCGTGGTCGGGATCAGCGCCACGAACAGCGCCACCAGGATCACCACCGAGACCGAGCCGCCGGCATAGGTGGCGAAGCTCGGGATGGTGGCGACGGCGATGACGAAGATGATCGTCAGGCCGGCCAGCAGGATGTTCAGCGCGATCTCGTTCGGCGTCTTCTGCCGCTCCGCACCTTCCACCAGCGCGATCATGCGATCGAGGAAGGTGGAGCCCTGCGTCGCGGTGATGCGCACCTTGATCCAGTCCGACAGCACGCGCGTGCCACCGGTCACCGCGGAGCGGTCGCCGCCGCTCTCGCGGATCACCGGCGCCGATTCACCGGTGATGGCAGACTCGTCGACCGAGGCGATGCCCTCCACCACCTCGCCGTCGCTCGGGATGAAATCGCCGGCCTCCACCAGCACGATGTCACCCTGCTTCAGTTGCGGCGCGGCCACTTCCTGCCACGTCTCGGCGTTCAGCGTGGCCAGGCGCTTGGCGGTGGTCTCGGTGCGCGCCCGCCGCAACGTTGCCGCCTGCGCCTTACCCCGTCCTTCCGCCACCGCCTCGGCGAAGTTGGCGAACAGCACGGTCACCCACAGCCAGAGGATGATCTGGAAGGTGAAGCCGATATGCTCGCCGGCGCCGGACACCAGTTGGCGGATGAAGATGATGGTGGTGAGCGCGGCGACGACCTCCACCACGAACATCACCGGGTTCTTGATCATGAGGCGCGGGTTGAGCTTCACGAACGACTGCCCGATCGCCGGCAGCAGGATCGCAGGATCCAGCACGGACGATTGCGAGGCACGCATGTTGCGGGTTTCCATGACTAGCTGCCTGTGTCGAAGAGAGTGCCGGCCTGCATCGCGAGATGCTCGACGATCGGGCCGAGGGAGACGGCGGGGAAGAAGATCAGGCCGCCGGTGATCAGGATGACGCCCACCACCAGGCCCACGAACAGCGGGCTGTCGGTGGGAAAGGTGCCGACGGAGACTGGCACGATCTTCTTCTGCACCAGCGAACCGGCGATCGCGAGCATCGGCACGATCATCAGGAAGCGGCCGATGAACATCGCCAGCCCGAGCGTGTCGTTCCAGAACGGCACGTTGGCGGACAGTCCGGCGAAGGCACTGCCGTTGTTGCCGGTGGCCGATGTGTAGGCGTAGAGCGCCTCGCTGAAGCCGTGCGGGCCGGCGTTGGCGAGCGCACCGGTGCCGGCCGGCAGCACCACCGCGAGTGCGGTGAAGCCCAGGATCGACAGCGGCAGGACCAGGATGGCGAGCATGGCCATCTTGACCTCCTTCGCCTCCAGCTTCTTGCCGAGGTATTCCGGCGTGCGGCCGACCATCAGCCCCGCGACGAACATCGCGATGATGACGAACAGCAGCATGCCGTAGAGGCCCGAGCCGACACCGCCGAAGATGATCTCGCCCAGCATGATGTTGACCATCGGCACCAGGCCGGCGATCGGCATCAGGCTGTCATGCATGTTGTTGACCGCGCCGCAGGAGGCATCGGTGGTGACCGTGGTGAACAGCGCCGAGTTGGCGATGCCGAAACGGACCTCCTTGCCCTCCATGTTGCCGCCGGGCTGCAAGGCGCTTGCCGTCTGGTCCACATGGAACGGCACGAACGCCGGATTGCCCGCCGCCTCCGCCCAGTAGCAGACCACGGTTCCGGCCAGGAACAGCACGCCCATGATCGCGAAGATCGCCCAGCCCTGGCGCTGGCTGCCGACCATGCGGCCGAACACGTTGGTCAGCGCCGCACCGATCGAGAAGATCAGCACGAGCTGGATCAGGTTGGTGAGCGCGCTCGGGTTCTCGAACGGATGCGCCGAGTTGGCGTTCATGAACCCGCCGCCATTGGTGCCGAACATCTTGATGACCTCCTGCGAGGCCACCGGGCCTTGCGCGATCACCTGCTTGACGCCTTCCAGCGTCGTGGCATCCGTATAGGCGTTCAGGTTCTGCGGCATGCCGAGTGCGACGAACAGCAGGCCGATGACGATCGAGGCAGGCAGCAGGATGTAGAGCACGCAGCGCGTGAGATCGACCCAGAAGCTGCCGATGGTACGGCCCGACCGCCGCGCGAAGCCGCGGATCAGCGCGATCGCGAGCACGATGCCGGTCGCGGCGGAGACGAAGTTGTGCACCGTCAGCCCGACCATCTGCGTCAGGTAGCTCATCGTCGTTTCCGGCACGTAGGACTGCCAGTTGGTGTTGGTGACGAAGCTCACCGACGTGTTGAAGGCGAGGTCGGGCGACACGGCGCTCTGATCCGCCGGATTGAACGGCAGCACGTTCTGCAGCCGCTGGATCGCGTACATCGTCACGAAGCCGGCGAAGCTGAACGCCAGCATGGCGATGGCGTAGCCCATCCAGTGCTGCTCTTCATCCTCGCGCACGCCGCACAGCTTGTAGATGCCGAGTTCCAGCGGACGGATCACCGGGCGAAGCAGCGTGCGCTCGCCGGTGAACACGCGCGTCATGTAGCCGCCAAGGGGTTTGGCGATCAGGATCACCAGGACACAGTAGATCCCGATCTGCAACCAACCGTTGAGTGTCATCAGAACTTCTCCGGTCGGATCAGGGCATAGACCAGATAGACCAACAGCGCGACCGAGACGATCGCGCCGAGTGCATAGTCGATTGTCATGGCGGGGAACTCACAATGCGTCGCAGGCGTTGACGTAGAGGATGCAACCGGCGAGGAAGCCGGCGCCGAGCAGGATGTACAGCAGGTCAAGCATGGGGTGCTCCGGGGTCAGCGGCTGACGCGCCGCATGCGGGGTGCATGTTGCGCTGCGGGAAAGTTGGCCTTCCCCGCATAAAGATTCGATGGGACGTCGGCCGTCGCGGCATATAGATCCCATATACGTTCGGCAGACTGCATCAGTATCGACGCCCGTGCCGGATCGACCGCATTGATCTGGATCAATCGGCGCGGGCGGCATGACGTCGGGCGTGCATCACGCTTTCAGACAACGAGCCGGAGCGGGCTCCTTGAGCCGGCGCGAACGGAAGCGGCTCCGGCGCGTCAGTATTCTCCGACCATCGCCACCAGCACCTGCGCGAGCACGGCCAGGGCGAGACAAACCGCCACGACGACGCCGAACTGCCGCAGAAACTCCGCCGGCGCATAATGGGCGGCATCTTCCTGCACGGACTCTTGCACTTCTTCGAACGCACGCGGCGCTGCGTGCGAGGCTGTATGGATGTTGTCCACCACTCGCTCCATGCGGCTGAGCAGGAGACGCATGGTGCGCCCTGCCATATGTGGCGACAGGAGCTAGGAAGCTTGTCGGAAAAAAGCGATATCGCTCCGACGCCCCGGGCATATAGCGGGCATATAGACCGCGCGGCGGGACAGGCCACGAGACAGGACAGGCGGGCACGCCGCGCACCATGGGCGCCGGCGGCTATTTCTCCCGTGCTGCACCAGCATCGATTTTATATGCCCGCCCGATCATCTTCGGCGACATGAGCAACTGGCTCCTCACCGCCAGCAGGCGCTCGAACCTCGCCTGCCCGGCTTCGTCGTCATGATCGGTGCCATCCTGACCGGCACCGGCGCCCTCCGCACCGCACTTGCATGCGTGCCGCACATGATCGGCTGCCGGATCGGTCCATCCTCCACCGTCGGGGTCCCGCAATGTCCGCAACCAACACCGTGAGCTTCGCCGGCCGCGCATCGGGTGCCGGCCTGGTGGGTGACGTCATCACGCGACTCGGCGATAGGCTGCGCCGGGCGATCGACCCGGGCCGGCTGCTGTTCCGCGGCAACGACACCGCGGCGGAAACCGTCGTGGCGCGGCACGGCCCCGTGGAGGTGCGCGCGACATCAGCGGGCTGGGTGCTCGAGACCTGCGTCAAGGGCGAACTGGAGCCGGCACGCGCCAAGGGGATGCGGCGGCTGGCCAACTTCGTGAACGGCCGTGGACGCGCCTGCCTGCGCGCGGCGCGACCGCTGGTGCAGACGCAGGAGGCCGCGGGGCGATGGCGCCTGCGCGTCGCCGTGCCGGGCCTGGACAGCAGTTTCGCCGCCACCGCGCCACGCAACGGCAAGGTCCGGCTGCGCACCCTGGAGCCGGAGACGCTGGCAGTGATCCGGGTGTCGGGCCGCCCCACGCCGCTCTCGATCCACCACGCCGAGACCGCGATCCGCCAGGCCATCGCCGGCAGTTTGTGGGAGCCGATGGGGCCGGTGGTCGTCCGCCTCCATGCGCTGCCCGCCATCCTGCCGTTCCTCAGCCGCTATGAGGTCGCCCTGCCGGTGACCGACCGGGCCTATGCGGCAGAGATGCCGGAGTGGGTGCGCCACGTGGTCCACCACCAGGCGGTGGCGCAGCGGGTTCAGTGAGCCAACGCGAACGGCATCTGCGCTAAGCCGGCGCCTCCCACAGCGTGATGACCAGTCCGCCGGCGATGATCAGCAATCCGCCGATGAGGATCGGGACGCTCGGCGCCATGCCGAACGCCACCAGGTTGATGACCTGCCCCACCACGAAGAACGTGGCGACATAGGCGCCGATCAGCCGGCCGAAGTCGAACGGCGCCTGGTTGAGCACGACGCCGTAGCCGAACAGCATGGCCGCGCCGAGCAGCAGCAGGCCCAGGCGGATCGCCGGCGCGCCGTGGTGCAGGCCGATGCGGACGATGGCGTCGCCGCCCGCCTCGAGCGTCGTGGCGACCAGCAGCAGGCAGAGGACGACGACTTTCTCCACGGACGGGCCTTTCGCGATGTGTGCGGGATCAATAGGTCGATCCCGCCTGCAGCGCGAAGTGCTCGGCCAGCGGCCCCAGTGCGAGCGCGGGGAAGAAGGTCAGGCCACCGACGATGACGATGGTGCCGACCAGCAGCCCCACGAACTGCAGGCCGTGCGTGGGCAGGGTGCCGCCCGAGGCCGGCACGATGCGCTTGGCGGCCAGGGTGCCGGCGACGCACAGCACCGGGATGATGACCAGGAAGCGGCCGGCGAACATCGCTGCCGCCAGCGTCAGGTTGTAGAACGGCGTATTGGCGCTCAGCCCGGCGAAGGCGCTGCCGTTGGTCGCGGCACCCGACGTATAGGCGTACAGCATCTCCGAGAAGCCGTGCGGGCCGGCGTTGTTCAGGCCCGCCAGGCCGTCGGGCAGCACCGCCGCCACACCCGCGATGCCAAGGATGGCGGCCGGCACGCACAGCAGTGCCAGCATCGTCATCTTGACCTCGTTGGCCTCGATCTTCTTGCCGAGGTATTCGGGCGTGCGGCCGATCATCAGGCCGGCTGCGAACACGGCGACGATGACGAACAGCAGCATGCCGAACAGGCCCGATCCCGGTCCGCCGACGATCACCTCGTCCAGCATCATGTTGGCCATCATCACCAGGCCGGACAGCGGCATGAAGCTGTCATGCATCGCGGTGACCGCACCGTCCGACGATGCTGTGGTGACGGTCGCGAACAGCGCCGACTGGCCGATGCCGAAGCGGACCTCCTTGCCCTCCATGTTGCCGGTGGCCTGATCGACGCCGAGTGTCGCGAGCAGCGGATTGCCATGCCCCTCCGCGGCGTATACCGAGGCCAGGCCGACGGCGAACAGGATGGCCATCGCGCCCAGCAGCACCCAGCCGTGGCGCTGGTCGCCGGCCATGCGGCCAAAGCTGTTGGTCAGCGCGACGCCGATCGTGAAGATCAGCAGCATCTCCAGCATGCCGGTCAGGGCCGTCGGATTCTCGAACGGATGCGCCGAGTTGGCGTTGAAGAACCCACCGCCGTCGCCGCTGAGCAGCTTGACCGCCATCTGCGAGGCGACCGGCCCGCGCGCCAGAAGCTGCGGCGCGCCCTCCAGCGTGGTCGCGGCGGCGTAGGGTGCGAGGGTCTGCGGCACGCCCTGCCAGACCAGGACCAGCGTCGCGACGACACAGACCGGCAGCAGGACGTAGAGCGTGACACGCGTGAGATCGACCCAGAAATTGCCGATCGTCGGCGATTCGCGCCGGGTGAAGCCGCGCACCAGCGCCAGCGCGACGGCGACGCCCGAGGCCCCGGACAGGAACGACTGCACCGCGATGCCGGACATCTGCGCCAGGTAGCCGAGCGTGCTCTCGCCGCCATAGGACTGCCAGCTCGTGTTGGTGGCGAAGCTGACGGCCGTGTTCAGCGCCAGGTCCGGCGTCATGGCAGCAAACTGCTGCGGATTGAGCGGCAGGATGTCCTGCAGGCGCAGCAATCCGTACAGCGCAGCGATGCCGGCGAGGTGGAACCACAGCATGGCCAGGGCGTAGCCGATCCAGGTCTGCTCCTGCTGCGGATCGATGCCGCCGGCGCGGTAGAGCAGCCGCTCGATCGGCGCGCACAGGCGCTGCACGCGCCCGCCGCCATTCACGTTCGCCGCGATGTAGCCGCCCATCGGCTTCACCACCGCGACGGCCAGTCCGGCAAAGATCGCGATCTGCAGCCAGCCCTGCCAGGTCATGGCTGCTTGGCCGGACGGGTCAGGTCGTCGCACGCCCGGACATAGCCAACCGCCCCGGCGAACGCCACCGCAAGCAGGACCAGCAGCACAAGGTCGAACACTCGGGTCTCCTTTGCGATCTCGCCCCCTTTGCGATCTCGCCCCCTTTGCGGTCATGCGAGGCGAGCGGATGGCGGACCGGCAAGATGGGCCGGCAACACGGCGCGCGCCACCCCAGCGGCGGCAGCGCGCGCGGCTCGGAGCATCGGCCGAGCGGGCATAAGGATTCCATAGCCGGCGCGGCGCGGCGGAATAGCGCCGGCATAGGGTGGGGTGCGGCTAGCCGTGCCGCAGCATCAGTGCGCCGCTGCCCAGCACCTCCGCCTGCCATCCCGGGGCGACCAGCGTCGTGGCGTCGAGCTGGGTCACGATCGCCGGCCCGGCGAAGCGGTCGCCCACGCCCAGCGCCGAGCGGTCGTAGATCAGCGCCTCCTGCGTGCCGGTGGCGGCATGCACGGTCTGGCGGCCGATCGGCTGCGCCCCGGTGCCGGCGGCCAGCGGCGAGCGGGACGCGGCCGGGGTGCCGGCCTCCGCCTCCACCCGCAAGGTCACCAGTTCCACCGGCGTCTCCAGCACGAAGCCGTTCAGCGCCCGGTGCGCCTCGGCGAACGCCGCGCGTGCCGCCGCCGCGTCGCCCGGCCAGGGAATCGCGACCTCCGCGCCCTGGCCGTGGTAGCGCAGCAGCGCCACCCGCCGCAGCCTGCGCCCCTGCTCCGCCACCCGCTCCTCGGCGAACCACGCCGCCGCGTCCTGCTCCAGCGCGGCGAACACCGCCTCGACCGTGTCCCAGGCATCCGAGCGCGGCAGCGTGCGCGAGAACTCCGCCTTCAGCCCCGCCGCCAGCAGGCCCTCGGCGCACAGCACGCCCGGCGCGGGCGGCACCAGCACGCGCCGGATGCCGAGAAGCTCGGCCAGCGCGCAGCCATGCAGCGGACCGGCGCCGCCGAACGGCACCAGCGTGAAGTCGCGCGGGTCGTGGCCGCGCTCCACCGACACCACGCGGATCGCGCCCACCATGTTGGAATCGGCGATCGCCAGGATGCCGCGTGCCGCATCGTGCAGCGACAGCCCCAGCGGCTCGGCGATCCGCGTGCGGATCGCGGTCTCGGCAAGCGCGACGTTCAGCGTCATCCGCCCGCCCAGCAGCGATGCGGGCAGGTGGCCCAGCGCCAGATGCGCATCGGTCACCGTCGGCTGCTCGCCACCGCCGCCATAGCAGGCCGGCCCAGGCACCGCGCCCGCGCTCGCCGGCCCGACGGTCAGCGCGCCACCCGACAGCCGCGCGATCGAGCCGCCGCCGGCGCCGATCGTCACCATGTCCACCATCGGCAGCGGCAGCGGCCACTCGCCGATGCGGCCGCGCTGCGTCAGGGCCACCTGCCCGTCGCGCAGCAGGCAGATATCCGCGCTGGTGCCGCCGATATCCACCGTCACGATGTCGCCGATCCCGGCGGCGGCAGCCACGTCGCGCGCACCCACCACGCCGGCCGCGGGACCCGACAGCACCGTGAGCGCGGGCGCCCGGCGGATCGTCGCGGCACCGGCGACGCCGCCGTTCGACTGCATCAGCAGCAGCGGCGCATCGATCCCGGCCTCCGCCAGGCGGCGCTGCAGCCGCGCGACGTAGGTGGTGACGGCCGGCATCACGCCGGCATTCATCACCGTCGCCAGGCTGCGCTCGTATTCGCGCACCACCGGCAGCACGTCCACCGAGGCGGTCACCGCGAGATCGGGCAGCGCGGCGCGCAGCAATTCGGCGACCCGGCGCTCATGCGCGGGGTAGGCGAAGGAGTGCAGTAGGCAGACACCCACCGCCTGCACGTCCAGCCGCCGCAGCGCCACCGCCACATCGGCCACGCTGGCCTCGTCCAGCGGCAGGAGGACGATCCCGCCCGGCCCGATCCGCTCGCGCACCTCCAGCACGCGCGACGGCGGCACCGGGCGGCGCGGCTTCACCCAGGTGAACAGGTTGGCCTGGCGCGGGATGTCCTGGCGGCCGATCTCCATCACATGGCGGAACCCGGCGGTGGTCACCAGCGCGGTGCGCGCGGTCTTGCCCTCCAGGATCAGGTTGGTGGCGACCGTCGTGCCATGCAGCACGCGGCGGACGCCGGATGCCGACGCGCCGGCCTCGCGCAGCGCGAGTGCGACGCCGGTCATGAACGCCTCGGACGGATCGCCCGGCGTGCTCGGCGTCTTGGCGCGCCACTGCCGGCCGCTCGCCTGGTCCAGCAGCGTGATGTCGGTGAAGGTGCCGCCGATATCGACGGCGACGGCGAAATCGGCCTGCGGGTCAGCCTGCGGCATCGACGAGGTCCGTCACATGGGCCCGGGCAGCCTCGGTCGCCGCGGCATCGACCGCATCATCGTCGATCACCACGCCGTAGTCGCGCCGCGCGGCCTCGATCGACACGAAGCCGTCGAGCACGTCCTGCAGCACCAGCGCGGCCGGCCGCGTCAGCGGATCGCCATGGCCGCCGCCGCCGCCGGTCTCCAGCAGCAGGATGTCGCCGCGGCGCAGCACCGTGCCGTCGGACAGCGGCGCCAGCCTGCGTTCCTGCGGCGTGCCGGGATTGACCACGCCGCGCCCGGTGCCGCCGTGCAGCCCGCCGCCGACGCCCCAGGGCGGGTTCACCACGCTGTCGATGCGCATCGACAGCACCGCCTGCTCGGCCAGCACCTCGTATTCGCGCACCACGCCGGCGCCGCCGCGATACCGGCCGGGACCGCCGCTGTCGCGGTTGATGCCGTAACGGATCAGCCGGACCGGATAGCCCTGTTCGAGGAACTCGACCGGGTAGTTCTCCTGCGCGACGAAATACACCGCGTCGATGCCGTCGGACGTGGCGCGCGCGCCGTAGCCGACGCCGATCCCGTCGGACATCAGGAAGGCTTTGCCATCGGCGGTGCCGCGCAGCAGGATGATCACATAAGCTGAGTGCGATGCCGGCGCGCTGCCGCCGGCGGTGTTCACCAGCCCGTTCAGCACCGCGAGGAAGCGCATCATCGTGATGCCGCGCAGCCCGAGCGGCGCCGGGAAGCGCGGCCACAGCAGCGAGCCCTCGCGCAGCCGCACCTCATCGAGCGCACGCGGCCCGCCGGCGTTGCACACCTGCGCCAGATCGCCGCCCAGGAAGAACAGCCCGAGCGCCATGCCCGGCACGTCCGGGTTCATCAGGAAGTTCACCGGCCCGGGCGCCTGGTCGTCCGACTCCGTGCCGTCCATGATGAAACGATCATCCTCGGTGCGCGTCAGGGCGAGGCGGATATGGAACGGACCGTTGCCCTGGCCATCCGAATCGATCGCGTCGCTGAAGCGATGCGTGCCGACCGCGAAGGTCTCGCGCAGCTTCGCCCGCACCATCTCCCGCGTGCGGGTGAAAAGCTGGGCGAAGGCCTCCGCCATCACATCGGCGCCGAAACGCTCCAGCAGTTCGGACATGCGCCGCACGCCGAGATCGACCGATGCCATCAGTGCGCGCGCATCGCCGCGGCTCTGCTCGGGATAGCGGGAGTTGCGATGGAAGATCTCCAGCGCGGCCTCGTTCAGCGTGCCGGCATCGATCAGCTTGGTCGGCGGGATGATGATGCCTTCCTGGAAGATGTCGGTGGTGTCGGAACTGATCGAGCCCGGCCGCAGCCCGCCGATATCGGAGAAATGCGCCCAGCCCATCACGAAGGCGGCGCGCTGTCCGGCATGGAACACGGGCGCCAGGAACACCTGGTCGTTGGAATGCGACACCGCCCCGCGTGAGGCATAGCAGTCGCTGTACCAATAGAGGTCGCCGTCGCGCATCGTATCGGGCGCGAAGCGCGCGAACACCGGGGCGGTGATGTCGCCGAAGATCGGCACCATCGAGCCCACCACCATCACGCCATCGGCGTCGAACAGCGCGGTGTAGAAGTCCTTCTTCTCGCGGATGAACGCGCTGATCGCGGTGCGCTCCAGCAGCGCGTCCATCTCTGCCTGCGCCGCGCGGATCGCGCCGCGGATGATCTCCAGCCGGATCGGGTCGATCATCAGTCGGCGACGAAGGCCTGGTAGACCTCCACCATGTCGGCGACCGAGGCGTGGTAGAGACGCTCGCCGTGCTCG
The DNA here is from genome assembly GCA_037201625.1 of Acetobacteraceae bacterium. GTDB lineage: Bacteria > Pseudomonadota > Alphaproteobacteria > Acetobacterales > Acetobacteraceae > JAMXLO01. The sequence goes on from JBBCGR010000002.1 coordinate 165,790, forward strand.
GGCGAGGACAGCGACGGGTCGGAGCCGATGCGGCCGTCGGGGAAGCGGCGGCGATAGTCGGCGCAATCGAAGAAGCCTTTGCTCGTCGGCGCGACCTTGGGCGACATCTGCGCGTGCTTGATCGCCTGCGGGTGATAGTACTGCGACAGCGACACTTCGGCTGCCGTGGCGTGGCTGCCGTTGGCGTCGCCGTACAGTTCATCGGCCAGTGCGGTGGCGCGCGGCCCCTGCGACCAGAACAGCATCTTGCAGCGCACCGGCGACGAACTGTCCGGCCCGCGCAGGGACGATGCGGTATAGATCTCGTCGAACGCGGCGGTGACGGTGGCGACGTTGCCGCCATGGCCGTTGATGAACAGGAAGCGCTCGAAGCCGTGCTTCGCGAGCGAGTTCACCACGTCGCCCACCAGCGCGATCAGCGTGGACGGCCGCAGCGTGATGGAGCCGGCAAATCCCAGATGATGCTGCGACATGCCGATGGTGAGCGTCGGCGCGATCAGGCAGCCGATGGTGTCACCGACGCCCTTGGCGATGAACTCGGCATCCAGGTGGTCGGTGCCGATCAGGCCGTTCGGCCCATGCTGCTCGGTCGAACCGATCGGAATGATGATGCCGCGCGACGTGCGCAGATAATCCTCCACCTCCTGCCAGGTGGATAGCGCGAGCTGCATCGTGGGATTCTCCTGTCGTCCCGCGCATCTTGCCGCCGCGCGTGGCAGCCCGCAATCCGATCGCGTCAGGCAGGCACGTGTATGGCGATCGCCCGGCCGGACCGCCTGCCCGCGGCGATGCCGAGTGAAACGAACAGCACGAGGACCACGAGTTCCGCGATGGCGAACGGCGGCTCGGACTGCGTCGGTGCCAATGCCCGCAGCGGCGGGATCTTGCTGAAGGCCTGCGCGACGGCCACGAACATCAGGAAATACTCGCTGGCCACGATGCCGATCGCATCGACGCGCCGCCAGCCGGCACCGCTGCGATACCGCGCGGTCAGCACGCAAGCCAGCACGACCAGCGCCACGGCGCCGATGACATGGGAGGGCAGCACGCCGTTGAGCGGAAAGCCGAAGCCGGTCACGCTCGTTGCGATCGCGGTGGTGAGGAAGGCCTGTGTCCAGACGCGCGGCAGGCGGATGTCGAACAGCGCGACGATCGCCACCACGCCGGTGACGAGGCCGATGAGGCTGAGCAGCGTGTGGATGGTGGTGAGGGTCGGCAGGTCGATCGGCATACGGCGACTCCGTGACGGAAACGTGATGGTTGTGGCCGGTCCAAGCCATCGCTTGCACAAAACCACCATGACTGGCATCTGAACATCGCAATGGCTCTGATCGGAGAGCCCGTGAGCGAGCACTCGATTTCGTTCGGTCCTTTTCGCCTGGTTCCGGCTAGACAGCAGCTCCTGGATGGCGGCCAGCCGGTACGGCTGGGCAGCCGAGCACTGGAAATCCTCATCGCACTGACCGAACGGCCAGGCGAAGTGGTCAGCAAGGATGAGCTTACGGCGCGCGCCTGGCCCGACACGTTCGTCGAGGAAGGCAACCTGCGCGTGCACATCGCCGGCCTGCGGCGGGCGCTGGGCGACGGGCATGACGGCAAGCGCTACCTGGCCACGGTGCCCGGCCGGGGATACCGCTTCATCGCGCCCGTCACCGTGGCGGCGACGCCGCTCGTGGCACCGCCGCCGGCGCCGGCGCGGACACCCGCCCCCTCGCTGCCGAGTTCCGTCACCCGCACCATCGGCCGCGGCGACATCGTCGCCTCGCTCGCGGCGCAGTTGGCGCAGCGGCGGTTCATCACCATCGTGGGGCCGGGCGGCATCGGCAAGACGACCGTGGCGCTCGCCGTGGCGGACCGCGTGCGGGCGGCGCAGCCGGGCCGGGTCTGCTTCATCGACCTGTCACCGATCGCCGACCCGCAACTGGTGCCGAGCGCGCTCGCCGCCGCGCTGAGCGGCGAGATCCATGCGTCGGACCCGATTCCCGGCCTGCTCGCCCTGCTCCGCGAGGAGCGCATGCTGCTGGTGCTCGACAGTTGCGAGCACGTGGTCGAGATGGCGGCGGTGCTGGCCGAGCGGCTGCTGCGCGGGGTGCCGGGCCTGCACGTGCTGGCCACCAGCCGCGAACCGCTGCGTGCCGAGGGCGAGCGGGTGCACCACCTGGCGCCGCTCGACAGTCCCGCGCCCGCGCCCGGCATGACCGCGGCGGAGGCGATCGCCTATCCGGCGGTGCAGCTTTTCGTCGAGCGCGCGGCGGCGAGCGTCGACACGTTCGAGCTTACCGATGCGATCGCCCCGATCGTGGCGGATATCTGCCGCCGGCTGGACGGCATTCCGCTCGCGATCGAACTCGCCGCGGCACGGGTGGATGCGTTCGGCGTGCGCGAACTGGCGGCCCGCCTGAACGACCGGATCAGGCTGCTGACGCGCGGGCGCCGCACGGCGCTGCCGCGGCACCAGACGCTGGCGGCAACCCTCGACTGGAGCTACCATTTCCTGCCCGAGCCCGAGCAGGTCATGCTGCGGCGCCTGGCGATCTTCGTCGGCCCGTTCACCGCGCAGTCGGCCGATGCCATCGCCGGCACCGCGAGCGACGAGGCGCCCGACTTCACCGAACTGATCGCCAATCTGGTCGCCAAGTCGCTGGTCGCCGCCGATGTCGGCAGCGTCATCGTGCACTACCGGCTGCTGGACACCACGCGGGCCTATGCGCTCGACCGGCTGGGCGACAGCAATGAGTTGCCGGCCATCGCGCGGCGCCACGCCGAGTACTACCGCGACCGGTTCGACCGCGCGGCCGCCCGGTCCGAGGCCGTGCCGCGCGCGGAGTGGCTGGCGGCGTATGGCCGCGATGTCGACGAGGTGCGCGCCGCGCTGGAATGGTGCTTCTCGCCCGAGGGCGACCGGGCGATCGGGGTGTCCCTCACCATCGCCTCGGTGCCGCTCTGGATGCAGCTTTCGCTGCTGGGCGAGTGCCATGCCTCGGTCGAGAAGGCGCTCGCCGCGGTCGATGCATCGTCGAACGGGCGGGATGAGATGCTGCTCCGCGCGGCATTCGGCATGTCGCTGCTCTACACGCTGGGACCGGTCAGCGAGACCGGCCTCACCTGGGAGCGTGTGCTGCGGCTCGCCGAAAGCCTGGACGACCGCGAGTACCAGTTGCGCGCGCTGTACGGCCTGTGGCTCTACCGCACCCTGGTGCGTGACTTTCGCGGCGCGCTGGAGCCGGCCCGGCAGTTCGAGCGGATCGCCGGGACGAGTGCCGACAGGACCGACGCCGCGATGGCCGACCGCATGATCGGCATGGCGCTGCATTATCTGGGCGATCAGGCGCAGGCGCGTGTGCATATCGATCGCAGCCTGGACATGCCGCTGCGCACCAATCGCCGGCTCCACACCGTGCGCTACGGTGTCGACCAGCGGGTCGGCTCGCTCACGCAGCTGTCCCGCATCCTGTGGCTGCAGGGGCTGCCCGAACAGGCGATGCGCGCCGCGCACACCGCCATCGAGGACGCCAGGATGCTGGATCACGGCAATTCGCTGTGCCTGGCGCTGGCCGATGGGGCCGGCCTGATCGCGGCCTGGACGAGCGATGTGGCGGAAGCGCGCCACCTGGTGACGATGCTGAGCGATACCGCCGAGAAGCATGCGCTGGGGGTCTGGCGCACCTACGGGCGTGCGCTGGGCGGCTGGCTCGAGGCGCAGGCCGGCAATCCCGCCGAGGGCGTCGCGGCGCTGCGGGCGGCGCTGGCGGATCTGCGGCAGACGCAGTTCGACATCCGCTACCCGCTCTATCTGGCGTGGCTGGCCGAGGCGCTGGGTGCTGCCGGCGAGCCGGTGGCCGGGCTGGCGGCGATCGAGGGCGTGCTGGATCGCGCGGAGCGGGCGGAGGAGCGATGGCACCTGCCGGAACTGCTGCGGCTCAAGGGCTCGCTGCTGCTCCAGGCGGCGGCCCCGAATGCCGCCACGGCGGCCGCGGAGCAGTTCGAGCGCTCGCTGGAATTGGCGCGCCGGCAGGGTGCGCTGGCGTGGGAGTTGCGCGCGGCGACCAGCCTGGCGCGGCTCCGCGGGGACCGCCCGGCGCGCGACCTGCTTGCCGCGGTGGTGGGCCGCTTCACCGAGGGCTTGGCCACCGGCGATATGGTGGCGGCGGCGGCATTGCTGGCGACGCTCGACGCCGCGCCTGACGCGATGCCGTGAGCCAGGCCACGCATCGCCGCGCGGTGCGTTCCTGAGGTTCCGCGCCAGCGCGGACCACGGAAGGAACCATGCGATGCTCAGGATCATCAGGAATACCGCCCTCGCCGCCGCCCTGCTCGCCGCGCCGGCGGGCCTCGCATTCGCGCAGAGCAGCGGTGGCGGAGCCGGCGGTGGTGCAGGCGGCGGCGCTGCTGGCGGAGCGGGGGCCGGGGCGGCCGCCGGCTCGGGCGGGATGTCGGGCGGTCCATCGGCGGGCGCCGGCAGCATGGGCACGGCGGGCAGCGGCGGCGCGCAATCCTACGCCGCCCCGGCGGTGACGAACCCTGGCACCCAGCCGTCGGGCACGGGCGTTCCCAACTCGCTCAGCCCCAACGCCGCCGCCGATTCGACGCTGAACGGCACCGCCAACGGAACGGCGGCCACGGGCGGGACGATCGCCGGGAGCACGCCTTCGGCGCCCCGCCGCTGAAGCGCGATCCGCGCTGATGGAACCACCGGCGCGGTCGATCGCGCGGTCTCCGACGACCAGCCGGAGCGGGTTGCGTGAGCCTGCACGAACGGAATCTGCTCTAGCCTTGTCACCGCTGGTGCCCCCCGCCATGCGGTGACGGCGAGGCGGCGGGCAGCGTGCCCCTTCAAGGCGCGCGTCCCTGTCCGCCACGCCGGGCCCTGTTCTCCCCCAGTTCTTGTCCTTCACAGGGCACCACTCCAATATCCAGCGCGCCGACGCGGACGCCCGGTCACGGCCGGGTGATGCGATTCGGCTGGATCGCGGAGCGGGCCTGATGCCTTTGTACCCGGCCTACACCACAACGGTGGTCGGCGCCCACAGCGTGCCCCGATGGTTCGAAGCTCTCGACCGCCAGGTCACGCTGGGACAGCTCACGCCCGACGATCTGCGGGATGCGCAGTTCCGGGCCATGCAGGCCGCCATCCTGGAGCAGGAGACGGCCGGCATCGACGTCATCACCGGCGGCGAGATGAACCGGCGGACGCATAACCGCCACGCCCCGCCCAACGCCATGCTCAACCATTTCTGGCAGCGCATCCCCGGCTTCGTCGCGGTCAACCGGCCGAAGCAGATCAGCCAGCGCGACCCGAACGTGTTCCATCCCGCCGCGGTGTGCCGTGGGCCGATCGATACCACCGCCGATCTCGGCCTGGTCGACGAGTTCCTCACGGTCTCGGCCTACGCGCGCAAGCCGGTGAAGATCACCATGACCGGGCCGCATCTGCTGGCCGCGGTCGCCTATGACGAATACTACGGCGACCTGCCGCGCATGATGCGCGATCTCGGCAAGCTGCTGCACCACAACTTCAGGCGGCTCGCCGCGGCCGGCTGCCGGCACATCCAGATCGACGAACCCTATTTCACCATGGCCGGCGACCAGGAGGTGCGCGCCGCCGTCGACGCGATCAACCTTGCGATCGAGGACATGCCGGACGACATGCACGTCCTGGTGCATGTCTGCCAGGGCAACTACGCTGTGGGCGCCGACTATGACGGCCAGATCGGCCATCGCTATTTCGACACCGGCCGCTACAAGGCCGACATCATCACCAGGATCGGGTGCGACGCCCTGCTGATCGAGCACGACATGACGCAGCATTACCAAGGGCTGCTGGGCAACAAGCAACTCGGCGTGGGGGCGGTGGACGTCCAGGACCTCCATGTCGAGAGCGGCGAACTGGTCGCCGAGCGCATCCGCGCCTACGGCTGGCTCGCGCCCGAGCAGACCCTCATCACCAGTTCCTGCGGCTTCAACCACCTGCCGCGCGAGGTGGCCGCCGGCAAGCTCCGGGCGATGCGCCAGGCGCAGATCATCCTCGGCAAGGCGGGCGCCTGAGACACGCCATGACGGGAGGAGAGCGCAGGGCCGGCCGCGTGCGAACCGATCTCCGCCTCACGGCGGAGCAGTTGCGCGTGGCCGAGGAAACCGCCGGGATCGGGATCTTCGAGCTGGACCTGCGGTCGGGCCGCTGGATCACCACGCCGCACGTCGCCTGGCTGTTCGGCTTCGATCCGCGCGGCGCCGGGCGCACGCTGGTCGAGTGGGAGGAGGTCATCCTCGCCGACGACCGGCTGAAGCTGCGGGCGGCGATCGAGGCGGCCGGCCAGAGCGGCGCGTTCGCCACCGAGTTCCGCGTCACGCACCCGGACGGCAGCCTGCACTGGCTGGCGGCGAAGGGGCATGTGGCGCGCGACGAGGGCCAGGCGCCGCGATGGCTGCGCGGCACCTGCCTCGACATCACCGACCGCAAGATGCTGGAGATCCGCCTGCTGGCGACCGGCGAGGCGCTCGAGGCGCGGGTGCGGGAACGGGCGCAGGAACTGGAGGCCAGCTACGCCAGGCTGCACGAGACCGAGCGGCGCTTCCGCGTGCTGGTCGAGGGCGTCACCGACTACGCGATCTTCATGCTCGACCCGGACGGCTACGTGGTGAACTGGAACCCGGGCGCGGAGCGGCTCAAGGGCTATTCCGCGCCGGAGATCCTGGGCCAGCACTTCTCGCGCTTCTACTCCGAGGAGGATCGTGCGGCCGGACTGCCCGAGAAGTTCACCGCGCAGGCGGTCACCACGGGCAAGTTCGAGGGCGAAGGCTGGCGGGTCAGGAAGGACGGCAGCCGGTTCTGGGCCAACGTCGTGCTGCACGCGATCCGCGATCCCGGCGGCCGGCTGCTGGGCTTCGCCAAGGTGACGCGCGACCTCACGGAGCGGCGGGCGGCGGAGGAGCAGCTTCGCCAGGCGCAGAAGATGGAGGCGATCGGCCAGCTCACCGGCGGTATCGCGCATGATTTCAACAACCTGCTGACGGTGATCACCGGCAACCTGGAGACCCTGCAGCGCCGCCTCGCCGACCGGTCCGACACCAACGTGCAGCGGCTGATCAATTCCGCGCTGCACGGCGCCTCGCGCGCGGCCCTGCTGACCAACCAGCTACTGGCGTTCTCGCGCCGGCAGGCGCTCGACCCGACCTCGATCTCGGTCAACGCGCTCATCACCCGGATGTCCGAACTGCTGCGCCGGACCCTGCCGGAGACGATCGCGATGGAGACGGTCCTGGCCGGCGGCGTGTGGAACACCTTCGCGGATGCCAACCAGCTCGAGAACTGCCTGCTGAACCTCGCGGTGAACGCGCGCGACGCGATGCCCGACGGCGGCAAGCTCACGATCGAGGCGGCCAACGTCTATCTCGACGAGGAGTACGCGGCGATCGCGGACGTGCCGCCGGGTCAGTATGTCGGGCTGTTCGTCAGCGACACCGGCACCGGCATGACGCCCGAGGTCGCCGACAAGGCGTTCGACCCGTTCTTCACCACCAAGGAGATCGGCCGCGGCACCGGCCTCGGCCTGTCGCAGGTCTACGGCTTCGTCCGGCAGTCGGGCGGGCACGTGAAGATCTACAGCGAGGCCGGCGCCGGCACGACCGTGAAGATCTACCTGCCCCGGCTGCTCGCGGCCGCCGCGGCGGCCGAGCCCGTGCAGCCCGCCCCGATCGTCCCCATGGGCAGCGGCGAGGCGGTCCTGGTGGTCGAGGACGAGCCCGAGGTCCGCGATTTCACCGTGGGCCTGGTGCGCGAACTCGGCTACCGGACGATCGAGGCGGCCGACGCCCCGACCGCGCTCCGGCTGATCGACGAGGGGCATCCGGTGGCACTGCTGTTCACCGATGTCGGGCTGCCGGGCGGCATGAACGGCCGGCAACTGGCTGAGGCCGCGCGGCGGCGGCGGCCCGGGCTGAAGGTGCTGTTCACCAGCGGCTATGCCCGCAACGCCATCGTGCACCACGGGCGCCTCGATCCGGGCGTGCAGTTGATCACCAAGCCGTTCACCTACATGGGCCTCGCGGTCAAGCTGCGGCAGGTGCTGGACGGCGTGTAGCGGCCGCCGCCCCCCGACACGCGAGCCTACTTCGAGCTGCCGCCCGGCACCCACAGCACATCGTCGGCGCCGTCGCGGTTCAGCACCCTGGCCAGCACGAACAGATGGTCCGACAGCCGGTTGAGATAGTGCAGCAGCGCCGGCGTCACCGCCTCCTCCGCCGCGAGGCGCACCGCGGCACGCTCCGCCCGGCGGATCACCGTCCGCGCCAGATGGGCGTGCGCGGCGCCGGCCGAACCGCCCGGCAGGATGAAGCTGGTCAATCCCGGCAGGCGCGCATTCATCGCCGCCACCTCCGCCTCCAGCCGCACGACGACGGTCTCGGTCAGGCGAAGCCGCGCGCCGCCCTCGCCCGGCACCGACAGGTCGGCACCGACGTCGAACAGGTCGTTCTGGATGCGTGCCAGCATCGCATCGATCTGGGCCAACGGCGATGCGGCCCATCGAATCGACATGTGCGATCGAGCCGCCCCCAGCGCCGATCTCCACCATCTCGATCACCGGAATCCGCAGCGGCAGGCCGGAGCCTTTGCGAAACCGCCCAACCCGCGCGATCTCGAAGGAGCGCGACGTCTGCGGCCTGCCGTCATCGATAAGGCAGATCTTCGCCGTGGTGCCGCCCATGTCGAACGACAGCACGTTGGCAATGCCGCACTGGCGCGCGATCGTCGCCGAGAAGATGGCGCCGCCCGCCGGACCACTTTCCACCAGGCGGATCGGGAACCGGCACGCCGTCTCGATGGTGGTAAGCCCGCCGCCGGACAGCATCAGGAACACCGGCGCCGCAACGCCGACGTCTTGCAGGCCGGCGGCCAGTTCGCGCAGGTAGCGCGCCATCAGCGGCTGCACGTACGCGTTCGCCACCGTGGTGGAAAAGCGCTCCCACTCGCGCATCTCCGGCGAGACCTCGCTCGACAGCGAGATGGGGATGTCCGGCAGTTCCTCGGCCAGGATCTCGCGCACGCGGCGCTCATGGGCGGAATTGACGAAGGCGTGCAGCAGACCGACCGCCAGGCTCTCCACTCCTTCCTGGCGCAGCACCGGCACCAGCGCGCGCACGGCCGCGGTGTCGAGCGGCAGCAGCACATTGCCTTCGTTGTCGAGACGCTCGGGCACCGGCAGGCGCAGGTGACGCGGCACCAGCGGCTGCGGCAGCACGATGTTGAGGTCGTATTGATCGTAACGGCTTTCGTTGCCCATCGCGATCACGTCGCGGAAGCCCGCCGTGGTCAGCAGCGCGGTGCGGGCTCCCTTGCGCTCGATCACCGCGTTGGTGGCAAGTGTGGTGCCGTGGATCACGATGGCGATGTCGCCGGCCGCCACGCCGGACGCCTGGAGGATTTCCCGTACACCGACCATCACCCCCTGTTCAGGTGCGGATGGCGTAGTGAGGACCTTGATAGTTGTGCGCCTGCCGGCGTGCTCGAGCGCAAGATCGGTGAAAGTGCCGCCGATATCGACGGCAAGGCGGGCAGACGGCATCAAGTCCTCGGGCTGGGTGATCGGGACGGGCAGTGAACCCGTTCGCACGGGGCGTGGCAAGCGCGGGATTGCCTGCGATTTGTCCCTGGCCGATCCTTGGGCTGCATGCGACGAAACGAACGGGAGCCGCCGCCGATGCCGTCACGCCTGGTGCTTGCCGCCCTGATGCCCCGCGACGTCGTGGCGCGGGCACGCGAGGAGTTCGACGCCCTCGTGGTGGATGGCAGCGACGACATGTCCGCGCCTAAGGTGATCGAGGCTGCCACCGCCCATCGCGCCGATGCCATCATGTTCACCAACACGCTGCCGTTGAACGCCGAGGCCATCTCACAACTGCCCGCCAGCGTGCGGGTCGGTGCGACCAGCAGCGTGGGCTTCGACCACATCGACGTCGCCGCGGCGAAGGCGCGCGGCATCGTGGTCACCAACACGCCGGGCGTACTGACCGAGTGCACAGCCGATTTCGCGTTCATGATGCTGCTGGCGGCGGCGCGGCGCGCCTATGAGTACGACCGGATCATGCGCGCCGGCTGGCGCTACCGCATCGGCCAGGGCGACCTGCTGGGCGTGCGGGTCACCGGCAAGACCCTGGGCATCCTCGGCATGGGGCGCATCGGCCGGGCCATGGCCCAGCGGGCGCGCGGCTTCGACATGACCGTGCTGTACCATGCGCGCAACCGCCTGCCGCCGGAACTGGAACAGGGTGCCCGGTATTTCGACGACTTTCACGCGATGCTGCCGAATTGCGACTTTCTGTCGCTGCACGCGCCGGCCGGACCGGCGACCGACAAGATCGTCGACGCAACGGCACTGGCAAGACTGAAGCCGGGCGCTGTGCTGGTGAATGTCTCCCGCGGCGGTCTGGTCGACGAAGAGGCTCTGCTTGGCGCGCTGGCGTCCGGCCAGTTGTTCGCAGCCGGCCTCGATGTGTTCCGCTCGGAGCCCGACTACGACACGCGATTTGCCAAGCTGGACAACGTGATCCTCTCGCCACATGTCGGCAGCGCGTCGATGGAAACGCGCAACGCGATGGGCTTCCGCGCGCTGGACAACATCGCCGCCGTGCTGGCGGGCAAGGCGGCGATCGACCCGCTGTGGCAGTGACCGGCGCTGCGCGGCGGCCGGTTTGCACCGCCGCCGCGCGCACTCCCCGGTCTATTGCAGTGCGGTTATCTCGCGGGCCGACATCGACTGGATCGCCGACAGCCGCTTGAACAGCACATCGGCCGGAATGTCGGAGGCACCGGCGTCCAGGCAGTCGGCGAACTTGTCGTAGATCTGCGCCTCGGTCAGCGGACGTGAGGCATGGCCGGTGGCGCGCTTCACCGGTTCGCCGGCCACCATGCGGCCATCGGCCAGTTCCACGGTCACCTGGTCGTGCAAAGCCGCGCCGGGGAGGTCCGCGTCGTACTCGGTGGTCGTGACGATCTCCACCTTGCGCATGAGCGTCTGGATGTCCGGCCGCTGCACGAACTCATCGGTCAGTTCGCGCAGCCCGACACGCTTGGCGACGATGCCGCTCGCCATCGCGAATTCCATGCTGAACTTGGCCGCCAAGCCGGTCGCCGGCTCATGGTTGCGCAGCACAGTCGCGAAATAGTCGCTGATATTCACTGTGATCTTCTTCACCTCGTCGGCCTTGATGGACGTGGCGTTCACAAGGTCCAGCATGCAGTCGATGGCGCGATGGGTGCAGTAGCAGGTGGGATATTTCTTGATGCCCAGACCCTGGGTGAGGATCGCCCACGACTCACCGGGCTTCGCCTCGCTCGTGCGGTCCGCAGTGCCGGTGGGCGAGATCGCGTGCAGGAAACCCTGCGGGTGCTCCAGCGCGTCGGTGCTCGCAGTGAAGCCGGCCTCCGCCAGGCGCGCCGCCATGATCCCGGCATGGGCGGCCTTGCCGGCATGGAACGGCTTGGTCATCGTGCCGAAATTCGACATGAGGCCGGAGCTTTGCGACGCACCCAGGGCGATCGCCTGCGCCGCCTTGTCGGCATCCAGGCGACGCAGCGAGGCACAGGCGGCGGCCGCGGCGACCGCGCCGTACAGGCCGGTCGGGTGCCAGCCCTTCTTGTGCAGCAGGCCGGTGTCGCGGCGGAACAGTTCGGCCCAGGTCTCATAGCCGGCGACATAGGCCACGATCATGTCGGCGCCGCTGCGGCCAAGCGCTTCGGCTTCGGCGAGGATCGCAGGCACCAGCACCGTGCTGGGATGGCCGCGCAGCCCCACATCGTCATAGTCGAGCGCGTGCGCCGCCGTGCCGTTGATCCACGCGGCTTCCGGCGCCGTGCTCTTCTCCTTGCCGAAGGTGAGCGTGGCCGGCCCGTCGATCGGTGCCAGCACCTCCTTCATGATGCGCACGCAGTCCTCTCGCCGCCCGGCGATCATCGTGCCGATGCAGTCGATGAAGCCCAGGCGCGCGACGCGCACGGCTTCCTCCGGCAGACGGTTGGGCGACAGGTCGGCCACGAACTGGCCGAGGGTCTTGGTAAGGGACATGTCAGGTCCTCCCTTTGATGTCAGTCAATGCAGCTTTGCGCGCAGCGCCTTCAGGCTGCCACCCATCTTCACCGATCCCGGCAGCGGATGACCGACAATGTCCTCGGCAAGCCGGGCCACCTCGATCAGACGATCGAGGTCGATGCCGGTCTCGATGCCCATCTCGTCGAGCATGAACACGAGGTCCTCGGTACAGACATTGCCCGCCGCGCCCTTGTGTTCGGCGAACGGGCAGCCGCCGAGGCCCGCGACAGTAGAATCGAAGATCGACACGCCCATCTCAAGGCCGGCATAGGCGTTGGCGATGCCCATGCCGCGCGTGTCGTGCAGATGCAGCGACAGCGTCAGGTCCGGGAAGCGTTCGCGCACCTTGCCCACCAGGAAGCGGATCGACTTCGGTGTCGCCCAGGCCATCGTATCGGCCAGCGAGAACACCTGCGGCGTCACCCCATGCTCCTCGGCGATGTCGAGCAGTTGCTGCATCAGATCGAGCACGCGCTGATGCGGGATCTCACCTTCGAAGTTGCAGCCGAACGCCGCCATGACGCTGGCGCGCTTCAGCGGAATGCCGAGTTGCTTGTAGGTGCGGAGGGTCTCGTGCGCCTGCTGGATGTTGTCCTCCATCGAGCGCTGCTGGTTGCGCGCCAGGAAGGTGGGCGATGCGGTCAGCGAGAACGAACCCTCGATGTCCAGCCGGTCGGTGGCGATGGCGCGATGCAGGCCCTTCAGGTTGAGCCACAACGCCGTGTAGTGCACGCCAGGCTTGCGGCGATAGCGCTGCACCACTTCGTCTGCGTCGGCCCAGCCAGGCACCCGATTGGGGTTGACGAAGGATGCGACCTGGATGTGGTTCAATCCGGTTTCCGACAACGCGTCGATCAGTTCGACCTTGCGATCCGTTGAGATCGGGCCCTTCTCGAACTGGAAACCTTCGCGCGGACCTTCCTCGTTGATCTGCACGAACCTGGGAAAGTCGGACATGTGGTGCTCCTCCCTCGCCTCGCCTCGGTCATTCAAAACCTGCATCGCCGCATTGCCAAGAGCGATGACAAAAATCGTCGTTCTGAAATACAGGTCCCGAGCCCGGGATCCTTTTCACGTGTAACCGGCAAGTATCATCCAACCGTCATATTGACACTACGGCAATCGCGGCGCAGGTCACCCAACTGTGGGCCTGGATCAGCAAGGGGAACGCACAGCAATGCGATGGCTATTGTTGTCAGGTGTGGCGGCGCTGGGAACAGTCGCGACGGCCGCGCACGCCCAGGGGGTTGCACCCGGGGCACCGACGCAGGGGCAGTCGGCGTGGCCCACAACGGGCGGTTCGCTCGGCACCGCCAACAACAACAACAACATGCAGCCGGCGATGCGGCCCGGTGCCTTCGCCAACCCCGCGCCCGGCACCATCGTGGTCCACATCAACGGCCGGGTGAACGCCGGGTTCGCCAGTTTCTGGAGCAACGCAGACACGCGCGTCGCCACCGCACCGGCCGCCGGCAGCACCGGCGCCACCTTCGGCAACAACGGGACCGGCGTGGTAAAGCTCGCGCCGTACAACCTGTTCAGCTACGCGCGGCTGTATTTCGGCGCTGATGCGATGGCGGCCAACGGGCTACGCTACGGCGCCGCGATCGAGATCCGGCAGAACTTTACCGGCCAGCTCAGCAACAATTCGAGTTCCGGCGCCAGCGGCTACACCTCGGCCCAGACGCTGTTCGTCCGCCGCGCCTTCACCTATGCCGCGGGCGACACCTGGGGCATCGTGCGTCTCGGCGGGGCCGAAGGCATCATCGGTCTGTTCGACAACGGCGTCACGACCAACCAGTACCTGCCGACGGGCAATCTGCAGAACGGCAGCGACCTGGCCAGCCTGGCACCCGGCAGCGCCGCCGTGCCGTTCTTCTTCCTGTCGGGCGACGGGAACGAATACGGCAACGTCAAACTTGTCTACCTTTCGCCGCAATTCGCCGGCTTCGACATCGGCGTGCAATACGCGCCGAACACCTCCAACGGGTTCGGCCTCAGCACCGGCAACCCGTTCAACGGCTCACTCACCGGCAGCGGTACCGGCACCGGGACGGGCTGCTCGGTGGCAAACTCCGGCTGCCCCACGCTGTCGTCCGGGCCGGGTATCCAGGACGGTGCCCGGGTGCTCAACCAGACCGCGATCGGCGTGCGCTACCAGGGCAATTTCGGCGCCGTGGGGCTGCTCGCCTATGCGGCGTACGAGACCAGCGGCCACGCCAACTACACCGGCCTGACGACGCCGGCGGTACTCGGCAACAGCGTGGCCGGCAGCAAGTTCACCGGCAAGTATGACGGGCTGAACTTCGGCAATGGCGGCCTCGCGGTGACCTATGGCGGCTTCACCCTCGCTGCCAACGTCATCGGCGGACGGATCAACGGCACGCTCGGCCTGGCGCCGCAGAACGGCGTGAGCGAGATCGCCTACCTGGTCGGTGCCAAATACGTGGCCGGACCGCTCACCATCGGTATCGCGGCCGAGCGCGGCTTCTATCAGGGCAACGTCAACCTGACCGGGATCAGCCAGCGGCGCGGCCAGGCGCTCGATATCGGCATGAGCTATTCGGTGGCTCCCGGCTATCAGGTGTATGCCGAGTACCAGTTGCAGGACATCACGCAAAGCAACTTCAACTTCATCACCAACAGCATCGGATCGAATGCCAACAACAACATCCGCACGCAGGGCTTCGTACTCGGCAACATCGTGAACTTTTGACCCGGGCTGGACCGGCCAGGCGCGGCGCTTCTACCATCGCGACTCGCGATGCGAGGGAGAAGCGTCATGGCCGGTCCAGAACGGCTGCGTGCGTTGTTGCGGGGTGATGGCATGGTCATTGCCCCCGGCGTGTACGATGGGCTCACCGCGAAGCTCACCGAGCAGGCAGGCTTTCCCGCCGTCTACATGACCGGCGCGGGCACCTCGGTCGCGCATGGCTATCCGGATTTCGGCCTGCTGACCATGAGCGAGATGGTGGACAATGCCGCCCGGATCGCGCGCTCGGTCGATGTGCCGGTGATCGCCGACGCCGACACCGGCTATGGCAACGAATTGAATGCGTTTCGTACGGTACAGGAATACGAGCGGCGCGGCGTGGCAGCGATCCATATCGAGGATCAGGTGTCGCCAAAGCGCTGCGGGCACCTGGACGACAAGGAGATCGTGCCGCGGGAGGATTGGCTGGCGAAGATCCGCGCCGCCGGCGCCGCGCGGCGCGATCCGGACTTCATGATCATTGCACGGACGGACGCGCGCGCGATGGCCGGCTTCGAGGAGGCCGTGGGGCGGGCAAATGCGGCGCTCGCGGCGGGCGCCGATATGGCGTTCGTCGAAGCGCCGCAGACGATCGAGGAACTCGCAGCGGTACCGAAGCGCGTCGCGGGTCCGTGCCTGCTGAACGTGGTGTGGGGCGGCAAAACGCCGGACATCGATTTGCGGGAGGCACAGGCGATGGGCTACCGCCTGGCGATCGTTCCCGGCCTTCTGCTGAAGGCGGTGATCGGCGCGTGCGACGAAGCGCTTGCGGCATTGCAGGGACAGCATGCACACCCGGTTCCGCATGGGCGCATGACGGTGCGGGAGGCCTTCGACCGGGTCGGCGCGCGTGAGTGGGATACGCTGCGCACGCGGTTTCGCGACGCCGGGGAGCGCCGCGCGGCGGAGTAGCGCGGCGCGTGGCTTCGTGAGAGGCTTCCCCCGATCCGACGACGGGGGAAACGGTCATGACAACAATAGGCAGCGGCGACTACGTGTATGAGCCGGTGGTCGACTGGGCGAAGCTGCCGTCCGGCTGGTCGTTCAAGGAGATCGGCTCGGTCGGCGTCGACCGCAACGACAATGTCTACGTCTTCAACCGCGGCGAACATCCGATGATCGTGTTCGACCGCGAGGGCAATTTCCTGCGCTCCTGGGGCGAAGGCGTGTTCCCTCGTGCGCATGGCGTGTTCATGGCGCCGGACGACACGATCTGGCTGACCGATGATGGCGACCACACGGTCCGGCAGTGCACGCTCGACGGCAAGGTGCTGCTGACGCTGGGCGTCCCGGGCAAGCCGTCTCCTTATATGAGTGGCGAGCCGTTCCACCGCTGCACGCACACGGCGATGTCGCCGCAGGGCGATATCTACGTCTCGGATGGGTACGGCAATTCGCGGGTTCACAAATATTCGCCGAACGGCAAGCTGCTGCTGTCCTGGGGCGCGCCGGGCACCGATCCGGGCGAATTCAACATCGCCCACAACATCACCTGCGACGCGGATGGCTGGGTGTACGTGGCCGACCGCGAGAATCACCGCGTGCAGGTATTCGACGGCAATGGCCGGTACGAGACGCAGTGGAACAACCTGCACCGGCCGTGCGGCCTCTACATGCCGCCCGGCAAGTGCCCGATCTGCTATATCGGCGAGCTTGGCAGCAGCCTGGCGATCAACCGCAACGTGCCGAATATCGGGCCGCGGGTGACGATCGTCGATCATACCGGCAAGTGCATCGGACGGCTTGGCGGCCTCGGGCCGGGCATCGGACCCACCGAGTTCCTGGCGCCGCACGGCCTCAGCGTGGATTCGCGCGGCGACCTCTATGTCGGCGAGGTGTCCTGGAACAACTGGCCGCAGACCTATCCGGACAAGCCGCGGCCCGACAACCTCCGTTCGCTGCACAAATTCCGCAAGCTGTGAGCCGCGGGCGGGCGGTGGCGCGATGCCGCCGGCCCGCCGCCCTCAATCCTCCAGCCGGTGCACGTCGTGCACGATGATGCCGCTGTCCGCGGGCGGCACGACCAGCCACTTCTTGTGGCGCAGCGTGCGGACCGTATCGCGGTAGCCGGTCTCCCAGTGCTCGCGCATCGAGGTCGAGCTGAACTCGTAGTCCTTGGCCTGGCTCTCATAGGCCTTCTGTTGATAGATCAGCAGGACGATGGCGACCTCCGGGATGTCCTGGAGCCGCCGCCGCATTTCCCGCTCCTCCTCATCCAGCATGTCGTCGGGCACCTTGTTCAGCACGCGCCGCAGCGTGAGCAGGGATTGGTGCTGGCGCTGGAAGTAGTCGGTGACCAGGCGGGTGCGGCTCGAGTACTGGATGTCCTTCTGACGCGCCAGCACGTCGTACATGTCCCGCGGCAACTGGCCTCGCGCGCTGAACAGGTCCACCTGGAACACCAGCAGGTTCTCCGACGGGCTGGTCTCCAGCACATGTTGCAGCGGGGTGTTGGAGACCAGGCCGCCGTCCCAGTAGTGGTCGGACCCGATGCTCACCATGGGCAGGGCGGGCGGCAGGGCGCCGCTGGCCATCACGTGTTCGGGCAGAATCTCGGTCGCCATGTTGTCGAAATAGGTGAAGTTGCCGTTCAGGACGTTCACCGCGCCACAGGCGAAGCGGGTTTCCTTGCGGTTGAGCAGATCGAAATCCACCAGGCGCAGCAGCGTCTCGCGCAGCGGGGCGCTGTTATAGAAGCTGGTCGCGGTCCGGGCGCCACGCAGGCTGAACCAGGGGTTGGGCATCTGCGGCTCGAAGAACCCGGGCTGGCCCAGCATCGTGGTGATCCAGGACGACCAGGCGTTGCGCGCCTTCCGCGGATCGTCGCCGTCAGGGGTATAGGCCCAGATGCTGCGGGCGGTGATGGTCTCCCAGAATTCGCGCAGCCGCTCCAGCCGCCGCTCCGGCGGATTGCCGGCGATGATGGCGGAATTGATCCCGCCGATGGAGACGCCGGCGACCCAGTCGGGCTCCAGGCCTTCTTCGTGCAGCGCCTGGTAGACGCCGGCCTGGTAGGCGCCGAGTGCGCCGCCGCCCTGCAGCACGAGGGCCAGGCTGTTCCATCCGGGTGGGCGCCACGGCGAACGCGGGGGACGGGGATCGGGCAGCGAGCCGATGTCCATCGAGGGCACCTCCGGCGAATTGTGCAGTGCAACAGAATTCTGCCAAGCTTCATACCAAAGCCTGCCGCGACGAAGCAGTCTTTTGGCGCCGTGCAATGAAAGGTTCAGCGACCCATGACGCGTGACGAGATCCTCGCTGCGTCCTCGATGCCCCTGTCGAGCCCGAGCTATCCGAAGGGCCCGTACCGATTCATCGACCGGGAATACCTGCTCATCCATTATGAGTCGGACCCCGAGGCGATCCGCGCGATGCTGCCCGAGCCGCTGGAGCCGGACGGCAACCATGTGATCTTCGAATGGATGAAGATGCTGGATAGCAGCGGGTTCGGCAGCTACCAGGAGAGCGGCATCAACATCGCCGCCCGGTGGCAGGGCAAGCCGTGCAACTACAGCGCCATGATGTTCCTGGACGATGAGGCACCGACCACCGGGGGGCGGGAGATCTGGGGATTCCCGAAAAAGATCGGCGACCCGGAATTGCGGGTCATCCACGACACGCTGACCGGCACGCTGCGCTACGCGGAGCGGGAGGTCGCCCTTGGCACGATGGGATATAAGTACCAGTCCCTGGCCGAGGACCACGGCGAGACGCTGGCGGCGATGGGCAAGCTCAACGTCAACCTGAAATTCATTCCCGACGTCGATGGATCGCCGAAGATCGTTCAACTGGTCGGCTACCGGCTGGCC
The DNA here is from genome assembly GCA_037201625.1 of Acetobacteraceae bacterium. Classification (GTDB taxonomy): domain Bacteria; phylum Pseudomonadota; class Alphaproteobacteria; order Acetobacterales; family Acetobacteraceae; genus JAMXLO01. The sequence goes on from JBBCGR010000002.1 coordinate 184,437, forward strand.
AATGTGGTGCTGAAGGGCGCCTGGGCCGGGCCGGCGCGACTGCACCTGGTGCCGCACGTGAACTGCCGCGTCGCCGACCTGCCGGTGCGGCGGATCCTGTTCGGACGGCACATCATCGCCGACCTCACGCTGCCCTACGGGGAGGTGCTGTTCGACTATCTGGCCTGAACCGGCCTGCCTGGGCCGGATCGCCTGAGTCGCGATCGGGGCGTGAACCAGCAAAGGAAGGAATTGCACATGAGCCTGAAGGGCAAGGTGGCCCTGGTCACCGGATCGACCAGCGGGATCGGACATGGCATCGCAACCTGCCTGGCGGCCGAGGGCGCCGACATCATGCTGAACGGGTTCGGCGATGCGGCGCAGATCGAGGACATCCGTGCGGGCATGGCTGCCACGCACGGCGTGCGGGTCGCCTATTCGGGGGCCGACATCTCCAAGCCCGAGCAGGTGGCGGCAATGGTGGCGGAGGCGGAGGCCACGCTCGGGTCGCTGGACATCCTGGTGAACAATGCCGGGATCCAGTTCACCGCGAATATCGAAGATTTCCCGACCGAGCGGTGGGAT
>JBBCGR010000002.1:190000-347064 GCA_037201625.1 Acetobacteraceae bacterium
AAGACATCAACAGAGATTCCGCTAGTAGTGACGAGCGAACGCGGAACAGGCCAGTGGTCGATGCAAGGTAAACAGAACGGTCTGGAAAGTCCGGCCATAGCGGGTGACAGCCCCGTATGTGTAAAGTTGCACCGATCCTTGAGTAAGGCGGGACACGTGAAATCCTGTCTGAAGATGGGGGGACCACCCTCCAAGCCTAAATACTCCCTGGTGACCGATAGTGAACAAGTACCGTGAGGGAAAGGTGAAAAGCACCCCGACGAGGGGAGTGAAATAGACCTGAAACCGAATGCCTACAAGCAGTCGGAGCCGCACATGCGGTGACGGCGTACCTTTTGTATAATGGGTCAGCGAGTTTCTGTTCGCGGCAAGCTTAAGCCGATAGGCGTAGGCGGAGCGAAAGCGAGTCTGAACAGGGCGTTCAGTCGCGGGCAGAAGACCCGAAACCGAGTGATCTAGCCATGGCCAGGCTGAAGGTGGGGTAACACCCACTGGAGGGCCGAACCCACGCCTGTTGAAAAAGTCGGGGATGAGCTGTGGCTAGGGGTGAAAGGCCAATCAAACTCGGAAATAGCTGGTTCTCCGCGAAATCTATTTAGGTAGATCGTCGTGTGTTTACCTTCGGGGGTAGAGCACTGGATGGGCTAGGGGGTCCCAAAGACTTACCAAACCTAACCAAACTCCGAATACCGAAGAGTATAGCGCGGCAGACAGACGGCGGGTGCTAAGGTCCGTCGTCGAGAGGGAAACAGCCCAGACCGCCAGCTAAGGTCCCCAAATCGTGGCTAAGTGGGAAAGGATGTGGGAATTCCAAAACAACCAGGAGGTTGGCTTAGAAGCAGCCATCCTTTAAAGAAAGCGTAATAGCTCACTGGTCTATTAGAAATCCTGCGCCGAAAATGTAACGGGGCTAAAGCCACGTACCGAAGCTGCGGGTGCACGCAAGTGCGCGGTAGCGGAGCGTTCCGTAAGTCTGTGAAGCGGTACCTGTGAGGGGCCGTGGAGATATCGGAAGTGCGAATGCTGACATGAGTAGCGACAAACAGAGCGAGAAACTCTGTCGCCGAAAGTCCAAGGGTTCCTGCGCAAGGTTAATCCGCGCAGGGTGAGCCGGCCCCTAAGGCGAGGGCGAAAGCCGTAGTCGATGGGAACCAGGTCAATATTCCTGGGCCTGCCAGAAGTGACGAACGTGAAGTCTTGTCCGGGCTTATCGGATTGCCTGGGCTCGTGGATCGTTCCGGGAAATAGCTCTGGCGACGAGACCGTACCCGAAACCGACACAGGTGGACTGGTAGAGAATACCAAGGCGCTTGAGAGAACGATACCGAAGGAACTAGGCAAATTGCTCGCGTAACTTCGGGATAAGCGAGACCCGTTATTGGGCAACCAGTGGCGGGTGGCACAGAGCAGGGGGTGGCGACTGTTTAGTAAAAACACAGGGCTCTGCGAAGTCGAGAGACGACGTATAGGGTCTGACGCCTGCCCGGTGCCGGAAGGTTAAGGGGAGATGTGCAAGCATCGAACCGAAGCCCCGGTAAACGGCGGCCGTAACTATAACGGTCCTAAGGTAGCGAAATTCCTTGTCGGGTAAGTTCCGACCTGCACGAATGGCGTAACGACTTCCCCACTGTCTCCGGTATCGGCTCAGCGAAATTGAATTCCCCGTGAAGATGCGGGGTACCCGCGGTCAGACGGAAAGACCCTATGAACCTTTACTGCAACTTTGCAGTGGCGCCAGGAAAACTCTGTGTAGGATAGGTGGGAGACTTTGAAGCCGGGGCGCTAGCTTCGGTGGAGTCAACCTTGAAATACCACCCTGAGTTTTTCTGGCGTCTAACCGAGACCGGTCAGCCCGGTCCGGGACCCTGCATGGTGGGCAGTTTGACTGGGGCGGTCGCCTCCCAAATAGTAACGGAGGCGCGCGATGGTGGGCTCAGGCCGGTCGGACATCGGCTGCTGAGTGCAATGGCACAAGCCCGCCTGACTGCGAGAGCGACAGCTCGAGCAGAGACGAAAGTCGGCCATAGTGATCCGGTGGTCCCGCGTGGAAGGGCCATCGCTCAACGGATAAAAGGTACTCTAGGGATAACAGGCTGATCTCCCCCAAGAGTCCACATCGACGGGGAGGTTTGGCACCTCGATGTCGGCTCATCACATCCTGGGGCTGGAGCAGGTCCCAAGGGTTCGGCTGTTCGCCGATTAAAGTGGTACGTGAGCTGGGTTTAGAACGTCGTGAGACAGTTCGGTCCCTATCTGCCGTGGGTGAAGGAGACTTGAGAGGATCTGTCCCTAGTACGAGAGGACCGGGATGGACATACCTCTGGTGCACCGGTTGTCACGCCAGTGGCACGGCCGGGTAGCTATGTATGGACGGGATAACCGCTGAAAGCATCTAAGCGGGAAACCCACCTCGAAACTAGGTCTCCCTGAGGGCCGTGATAGACCATCACGTCGATAGGCCAGGTGTGTAAGGGCGGCAACGCTCTGAGCTGACTGGTCCTAATCGCCCGATAGAGCTCAAGATCTACACCATGCATGGAAATCATCCTCAGATCGCTCAGCACATAACAGCGCACCGCACCAGAACCTCGATTCAGCCCAATACGGATGGGCTGGATGACCTGGTGGCTTTGGCGGGGGGCCTGCACCCGATCCCATCCCGAACTCGGCCGTGAAAACCCCCAGCGCCCATGGTACTGCGTCCTAAGGCGTGGGAGAGTAGGTCGCCGCCAGGTCTTCCAGCCCATCCGTTTTTTCGTCGCCTCCGCGGCTTTGTTCGGAGTCGACCCTTGGCGCGGGGTGGAGCAGCCCGGTAGCTCGTCAGGCTCATAACCTGAAGGCCGCAGGTTCAAATCCTGCCCCCGCAACCAACGACAGTGACCCTCGGCACGACGCGCTCGCTCCATCAGCGAACGCAGGACATCGGACGTCTCGGCTCGGATCACTGAGGCACGTGGAGACATTGACGTCGTTCGGACGCTCGGTCGCGATACAACCAACATGAATCGAGGGCGGCGCACACACCTGACAGACAGGCCGGTGACGCCAACAGCGCAGGCTGCCTCTCACCCGAACCATCGAACACACCAAGCGGCACAACCTGTATCGACCGCGAGGATCTGCCAACGATGCTGCTCTCCAGGCGGAATCAGTCGTTGAGCTGGCTTTCAGGTTGAACCGTGCCGCCGGGCGGCGGTCGAAAACCAACATTCCCCTCGACCTGAACCTCAGCCGGCAGTTGCCCTCCGCTCCGCAGTCCACTTCCGCACGTGTCCGATGAACCCGGTCTCGGCTGTTCAGCCTCGTTCTGGAGCATCGAAGAAAAAGCGCCAGCCGGGGAGTCATTAATGATCGGGGGGGGCGGGCGCCGCGACAATTGAGCAACCCAGCGTGCTGACACCACGAAGAACTCGAACTACGCAAAGCGAAGCGGCTTCATCAAACGTCTCCATCGACCACTGACCTCAGTGCTCGGTCGGCACGTAAGTCGGTCCCCCCTGGCGGACTACCCGACCCCAGCTCAGCATCCCCATCGCCGCCCATCGGACGGATGCTCAGGAACATGCCGGTCCGACCACGGGATAGAATGCGACGGACGTCAGCGTCTTGCCCCTGAAGGGACGCGGCAACACGGTACCGGCCCAGTATTTGCTGCTGATAGTGACCTTCATGTAGGACGTGCCGGAAATACAGACGATGGCCGGCGCCGGGACGACGTCCGCTTTCACGATGATGCCGGCAAATATCCAGTTCGCCGCGGTGGTGACCGCGAACTGCTGCGCATCGGCGCAGTCGGGTGATGCAATGGCCGCGCATCGCGCCGTCAGTGCAGCGGTCGACTGCAATGCGCCCTTGGTCCACATCAACAGCCCGGCGCCCAGGACGGCGAGGCACAGGGGAATGAAGATCCCCGCGACCAGCGCGAATTCGACCGCGGTGGCCCCGCTCCGCGCCGCGGACAAATTCCTCCGTCGGGTCATTGCAGCCGCACCGTGATGGAGTCGGAGATCGTCGTGGTGGCCAGACGGCTATAGAGCGGCATCAGCGGCTGGTACACATAGCTGGCCGAGATCACCACATAGGTGCCCGGAGCCACGCCCGTGCCGGGGCAGGTGCCGGCGCATTTGAGCGTCGTGGACAGAGCGGTCGAGGGGTTGACCAACGCGACCGGCTGGCCGGAAACGCAGAAGCACGCAGGTCCGGTCACAGTTGCGGTCACCGTGGCCGCCAAACCGGCGCGCGCCGCCCCACTCTGCACAACGCCCTTCACCAGCGCCGTCGTGACGCCCGGCCCGCGCAGCAGCGCGAACTGGGCCCCCTGGGCGATGCCGTTCGCCAACTGGCTCTTGCTCGACATCACCAGCCCGAAGTCGACGATGCCGCCGAACAGCATCAGCAGGATCGGGGCGACGAGGGCGAACTCCATTGCGGCAAGGCCGCGCCGGTCGCCCAGCCATGCAGACCTGTGCGTCTTCATCGCACGAGCGCGACGGCCGAGCCGCTCGGCAGACTGCCGAACTTCAGGGTTCCGTATGTATCGCACCGCGCCGAAAGGTTCGATGAACCGCTCAAGGTGATCACTCCCGCCACGACTTGGGTGCATCCGGTCGACCCACCGCTCGAGCTGCCGCTGAACGCGATGTTGCCGTTGGGGTAATAGATCAGGCCGGCGAACGGCAGCGAAGAACTGCCGCTGAACGCACTGGCCTGGTTCGACTTGCTGGCGAACAGCACGCCCGGAATGCCTCCCGCCGGAGCGGCGAGCGTCGGGGCCTTCAGCGATACGGATGCAGATCCGGACGTCGTCAGGGTCCCGGACGCTATGATCGTGACACCATTGCCCGTCACGCTTCCCGATCCGCTGAACGACACATTGCCGTTGATCATGTACAGGCCGGGATTGAGCGTGAGGCGGGCAGATCCGCTGACGCTCATGCTGGAATACGTGCCCGGACTGATGGTGGAGGTGGCGGATCCGCCGACATTGACGGCCGAACCTCCCGAACCCAAGCCAGACAGCGCGTTCTGCATTGGCGCATAGGCCGCGTAAGGATCGTCGACCTGGCCAGAGTTCGGGAATGAGCCGCCGGTGATGCTCGAGGACCCGCTGGTCGTGATCGCCCCGCCCGCATAGGTGCCCGCCACATTGAGCGACGAGGAACCGCTCAGGGAGATGCCGGCATCGGAACGGACGGAGCAGTTGTCCGAGGAAATATTGGCGGAGCCGGAGATCAGGATGTCCGTCCCGGTCACCACGCCATTGCCGCTGCCGTTGAGTGCCAGAAGACATGGCTGCGGTGAGCCGCTGATCTCTGCCGTCGCTGAGGCCGAAACCAGCACCGTGGTCGCGGTGCTGGGAAAGATCCGGGTGAACGCCTTGGCGATGCTCTGCTTCACCGTCACCTTCATCGCCTTGCCGGTGACATTCCTCACTCCGTTGACGACCTGCGCCGTGACCAGATTGTCGGTGGTCATCAGTGTTCCCGCGTCCCAGCTTCGGCTGGCTGTACCCGACACGCCGTTGATCTCGGCAAGATCTGCGGCCGTCCCGGTTGATCCCTGGGCCGCGCCGGTCGCTGCGTACTGCCTCGCGCCGGCCCACGCGGCCAGATCGGCGGTCCGCTGGAGTTCCACCTTCGCCACCGACCAGGATGTGACCTCGACGCCCATCGCGAGTCCCATGACCATCGCAGGCAGCATGATCCCGGTCATCAGCGCCACCGAGCCGCGCCGGTCCGATGCCATCATGACCCCCTGCAGCGTCGGCGCTGGCATCCAAACGATGCAGAGTGCATCTCGGATAAGTCGGATCATCGATCACGGACCTCCAATGTGCAGGACCTGAACCATCGCAGGGCCGGCGACGACGAGAAACACGCAGGGGAGAATGAAGACCACCATCGGAAGCGTCAGCAGGACACCCATTCGTGCCGCTCTGCCTTCGAGCCGCGTCAGGGCGTCAGCGCGCATTTCCGCCGCGAGCATGCGGATTGAATCGGTCAGAGGCGTGCCGAACTGCATCGACTGCAGGAGCGTCGTGCCGAGCCGCACCAGCCCGTCGATGCCGGTGCGCTGTCCCATGTTCTGCAGCGCCAGCCTGCTGTCCGCCATGAGCTGAAGGTCGTTGGCGGTCAGCGCCAGCTCCAGCCCGACATCGCGGTAGCCGTGCTGCATTTCGCGTGCGACGCGGGTGATCGCCGCGGTCAATCCCAGTCCCGCCTGCGTGCAGATCACCAGAAGGTCGAATGCATCGGGCAGTCCCAGTTTCACGCGCGCGATGTACCGCTTGCGTCTGAAACGCACGACCATGTCCGGCAGCAGCAGCCCCAGCGTGGCGGCAGCCGCGGGGATCACAATGTGCAGGATGGTCGGCAAGGTGACTTCACGCAGGGCCGCGATGGCGATCATCGGCAGAATGAGAAGCAGCGCGATCTTGCCGCCGATGAACAGCTCCAGGCCGTTCCTGCCGCGCAGGCCTGCGGTCATGAGAGTGAGCTGCAATCCCGCGCGGGTTCGCGCCGACAGCAGGCCCGTCCGCAGCACGGCCTGGCCGAGCAGTGCCACCACCCGGGTCCACGCATGATGCGCCGCTTCCTGCCGTGTCGCCGTGACCACGGGCGCCAGGCCCCGGCTCGTCTGGACCCGTGCGGCCAGGCGTGTCTGGCGTTGGATCAGCCGCAGCAGCACAACCGCCGCCAGGATCAGGACCAGTGCGCCGATGCCGGTAAGCGTGAGCAGAAGGATCCTGCTCACGACAGGCTCTTCTTGATGATGGTGCGCATGGTCATTGCCCCACAGGCAAGCGACAGCACAGCGGCACCGAGAATGACACGGCCCGAATCAGTGTTGAACAACACGGAGATGTAGGCGGGGTTGAGGGCGTACAGCCCTGCGCCCATGACCACCGGCAGGGCCGCGAGAATGAGCGAACTCGTCCGCGCTTCCGAGGTCAGCGCCTGGCCCCGCTCCTGCAGCGCCAGGCGCTTGCGGATCAGGTCGGCGAGATTCTCCAGCGTTTCGCTCAGCCCGCCGCCAGTCTGCGCCTGCAAGGCAATCGCCGTCGCAAAGAAGCGGTACTCCGCCAGGTCATTGCGCTCGGCCATCTCGGTGACCGCCTGGTCCAGCGGTACACCGACGTCGAGTTGGTTGGCGAACTTGGTGAATTCGATGCTGGTCGGAACCGGCGCCTCGCGGGAGATGGACACGATCGTGCCGAGCACCGGGATCCCTACGCGCACGGCCCGCACGATGGTGGCAAGAGCGTCGGGGAACTGGTGCAGCAGCGCCGTCTGACGGCGCCGCACCATCCAGCGGAAGACGAATCGGCTCATCATCACCCACGCGATCGGCACGCCGATCCAGCCGAGCGATCCCACCACGTCCACCAGAAAGCCGCCGGCCACGCGTGCAATGACGAAGGTGACACCGACCACCGCCCACCACGGCGCCGAATACTGGTCCAACTTGGTGGGATGGAAGCCGAAGGCGCCGGTGACCATTTCGGTCAACGATCTGTTGTTCACTGTCGCCGGACGGAATGTTGCCAGGTCAGTCGAGCGACGCTGGCGGTAGGGCGTGACGATGTCGCGGATGCGCTGCGCCCGGACCTGATTGCGCCCTTGCATCTGGGAGACCATCAGGCCGCTGACACCGAAGCCGAGCAGGCTCAGGAAGGACAGCACGACCAGCAGCCATGACAGGCCACTGGTCATGCCGCGTCTCCGGACAGCGCGGCACACCATGCGCTGCCCAGTCCGAAATACGCCAGCCGTTCCTGGAATGTCGGCGGGAGCCTGTTGACGCGGTAATGGCCGAACAGCCGGCCGTCCGGGCCCTCACCGTCAAGCTCGAAGCCGAAGATGTCGTTCATCAGGATGATGTCGCCTTCGAGACCGCACACCTCGGAGACCTGGGTGATGCGGCGGCCACCGTCGCGTTGCCGCTCAACCTGAATGATGAGATCGACGGAGCTCACGATCTGGCTGCGGATGGCATGCGACGGCAGCCCCATCGAGCCCATCTGGACCATGTTCTCGATACGTGACAATGCGTCCCGCGTAGTGTTGGCGTGGATGGTGGACATGCTGCCGTCGTGGCCGGTGTTCATCGCCTGCAGCATGTCGAACGCCTCGCCGCCACGGACCTCACCGATGATGATGCGGTCCGGGCGCATGCGCAGCGCATTGCGCACCAGGTCCCGCTGGGTGACCTCGCCGCGCCCCTCCAGGCTGGCCGGGCGGGTTTCCATCCGCACCACATGCGGCTGCTGCAATTGCAGCTCGGCGGCATCTTCGACCGTCACGATGCGTTCCCCGGCATCGATCAGGCGCGACAGGGCATTCATCAGCGTCGTCTTGCCCGAGCCAGTGCCGCCGGAGATGATGATGTTCAGTCGTGCACGCGATGCCAGTTCGAGGATCTGCGCCACCTGCGGCGTCAGCGCGCCGAAGCCGATGAGCTGCGCAAAATCCATCACCTTCTTGCCGAACTTGCGGATGGACACATAGGGACCGTCCAACGCCAATGGCGGGAACACGATGTTCACCCGCGAGCCATCCTTGAGCCTGGCATCGACCATCGGGCTTGCTTCGTCGATGCGACGACCGATCCCGGCCGCGATCCGCTGGCAGACGTTGACCAGATGCGCGGTATCCCGGAAATGCGCGTTCGACAGGGCCACCTTGCCTCGGCGCTCGATGAAGATCTTGCGCGGCCCGTTCACCATGATGTCGTTGATCGTGTCGTCCTCGAGCAGTGGCTCGAGCGGACCGAGGCCGGTGATGTCATGCACCAGCTCTTTGGCCAGTTCACGCTGCTCGCGCGCGTTCAACTGGACCCGGCGCTCGGTGGCAATCTCCGAGATCAGCCGCTCGATATCGTCAACCAGCCGCTCTTCCGGCATGCCGGCGATGGCGGCCGGATCGAGCCGCGTGAGGCAGAGGTTGCGCAACTCGGTGATGGCCGCCGAAGCCGCCCGCGGCGCGACGTACACATCGCGCTCGGGAACCGTGATCGCCCGCGGTGCTTTCGCCAGGCTCTCCAGAGTGAGATCAGCCACGTCTGGCAGAGCCTCGCGCCTGCCAAACTGCGTGATGGGCTGGTGATAGCTCATGACGCGTGCCTGAATAGCTGCCAGAAGCCACGGGCACTGGCGGCCTCCTTGACGGCGACGTTGCTGGCCGTTGAGTCCATCAATCCGATGACACCGACATGGCGCGCCAGCTCGGCGATGCCATTGCGGAACCCGCTGCGAGTATTCATAGCGAGTTCGCCCATGGTGGCGGCGGTGGCCACCTGTGGCTGGTCCGGAATGACGACGTCCAGCTTTATCGAGAGCGCATCCTCGACCTGTGCCCGCGTCAGATTGCCCGGGCTGCCGGCCTTGTTGAGCACGATGACCGGCCGCTTCGCCTGACCCTTGCCGGTCGCCGCCGGCAGAAGACGCAAGGTGGCGCGGACCGAGCCGAGCGTCGGCAGCATCACCAGCACCCGTTGGTGCACCAGCGCGATCAGATCGTCGAACAGCGGTCGTTCCCGATACGGCACGTCGGCCACAATGAGATTGTACCGGCGACGCAATGCCGTCATCAGACTGCCCGCGGCATTGGCCGCGTAGTTGAGCTTTGCGGTCACCGGTTCCTCGCCGGCCAGTATATGCAGACGCTCCGCGGCAGGCTGCGCAGCCCGCTCGGCCAGCAACGCATCGATCCGCTCCGGCTCTTCCAGTGCCATCCGAAGCCCTGAACCGGGCTTGATGTTGAGCAGGAATGCTGCGTCGCCCAGATGGAGGTCAGGATCGAGCAGCACGGTGTGGCGGTTCATCGAGATGCCGAAATGCGCTGCAAGGTTCACGGCGAGCGTGGTCGCACCGACGCCGCCGCGCACACCGGTGATGATCACCAGGCCGCCGCCCTGAACCCCCTCGGCGACCGGCGTCCGGCCCGCGACGAGTGCGCCGAAGTGGCGCGCCACCTTGTCGCGGGTCAGCGGCTTCGGCAGGTAATCCCGCGCGCCGAGGTTGTGGGTCACCTCACGGTAGAAGTCGACGTTGTCCACGTCCCCGATCACCAGCACGCAGACATCCGGCTCGACCACGTCCGCCAGTTCGGCCAATGCGGAGAGAGGCTGGTCTTCGCCGGAGATATCGACCGCCAGGACGCTGGGCGTGGCTGCCTTCCGCATGGAGGCGATCGCGGCGCGTATGCCGCCACGGCGGATATCCACGGCACCTGCCACCACATCGGCCAGGCCGTCGCGGAATGCGTCTTCCGACGCCGCGTCCGTGACGAACGCAATCAGCGTGGGGCGATGATGCCGTGTCGAAATCTGGCGCGTGCTGGCAGCGTCAGTCACTCTGCGCGCCGGCACCGGGTGCGTCTCTGTCGACGCCGCGGACTGTTCCGCCTGAGGCCGGTCCATGACGTCGGGTGCTGCAGAAGAAACCTGGGCCATCTTCTATATCCTTTGATCGTTTGGCGTGGAGCGTGCCGAGGGCCGTGTGCCTGGCAGACCTGCTCCACGATGTGCCCGCTTCGTCGGAGCGGGTTGGCGTCTTTTGCGGGGGCGTCGTCGCGTCGCGTCAGAGCATCGCCTGGCTGCGTGCGGCGGCTATCAGAAGACGAACTCTTTCCCTGTCTCGGCACCCTGGAAGACGCGCACCACCGTGTGGGTATCCTGGGCAACGTCGGCGCCGAGGGCGAGCGAGACATCGCTTGCCCAGGTTATGCCCGGAGGATCCGTCGAGATGGCCGTCGGCACCCGGTCCGAGGGGAGCAGCGCGAGCGACAGGTGGCCGATGCGGGTCGCGACGGATACGCGCTCGGCCTGGATGGGCGTGACTTCCATCGTGACGGTGCGGCCCTTGCCCTCCACACCCTCTGGTGCAACGCCCTCCATCAATTGCTGATCGATGGCGATGACGCGCACGTCATGCAGCACGGTCTCCGCAGAGATCCGGCGACCGACCGGAATAGAAACGTTGCCGATCGCCTGTGTAAGAATGAGATCGATGCGATCACCGGGCCAGATCAGTCCGGCGGCACCGGTGACCGAATCAACGCCGACGCTGACAGCGCGCGTGCCCGGGCTCAGGACGGCGGACAGAAATCCATGATCTCCCGGATGCATGACGTCCTTCGACCGCACCACGTCGCCGACGCCGAGACTGCGGCGTGCCATGGCACCGACCAGAGCATGGCGGGTGTCGGGTGTGTCGAGCGTGGCATCGTCGCCGGCGTCACTCTGGGCCACCTGCTTGGCAGTCAGATCCTCCGGCTTCAGCAGGCTGCCGGCGCGGACGGGGTGCGTGGTGATCAGAACCGTGATGATGGCGGACGCGGCAATGGTTGCAGTGTCCGACGGCGGTGGCCGGCTGGAGACCCAGGCGACGGTGCCGAAGCCCAGCAGACCCAACGCCATGAGCGCGAAAAACGCGAGACGGAGGATCATGATTTTACGTCCTTATGTAATCGCGAAGAGGAACCCGGCGCCAATTGCACAGGCGTAGGGCAGCGGCCCTCCGCGGCTGATGCGCCAGCGCTCTGCGCGGATAATGCGGGGGAGCAGCCGATGTGAGCGCAATGGCGCGGCTGCCGATAGACGGGTACGAGCGATCAGGTAGACGATTGCCAGCAATGCTCCAGCAATCGCCATTGCGGCGAGGAAAGTAAGGACCGAGGAAGGCGGCAGGGCCAGCGCTGCGGCGCCGAGGAGCTTCACGTCGCCGCCGCCCATCCAGCCACAGCGCCAGCAGATGGCCGCGAGACCGAAGACGCCGGCGGCCGAGAGGAGGGAGCCGGGAAGAAACCCGCCCCATGCTGCGGTCATGGCGGCGGTCACTGCGAGAAGAAGGACCAGGCCATTCGGTATCGTCCGCGCGGCGATGTCGTGCCACGACGCGACAAGCAACAATCCGAGGCAGAGGCTTGTCAGAATGATCAGGACGGTCGATTCCCCGGTCATCTGAATCACTCTCCGATTATGAGATTGCGCGACGCGGAGGAATGGTGGCACGGCGCCCTGATGCCAGGGCGCCGCATCCCCTTAGATCTTGCCGGCGACTCCGGTGAACATGGTGCTGAGGTTCGTGCCGATGAGGGTGACACCGGTGACGATGACCACCGCGACCAGGCCGGCGATCAGGCCGTACTCCAGGGCGGTCACGGCGCGGCAGTCGGTCTTGAGCTGCATCCAGGTCGCGAGATAAGAGAACATGGGATTGACTCCAGGAAAGTAGATTGAAATAGCGGTGGGAATATTCGAGAGTATTTGACTGGGCGTCTCAAGTGAGCTGGCACTATTGGCCGACGGCGACGCCCAGCCGGCAGTTAGACGACCTTGCCAGCAACCGTCGTGAACATGGCGCTCAGGTTGGTGCCGACGAGGGTGACGCCGGTGACGATGACCACCGCGACCAGTCCGGCGATCAGGCCGTATTCCAGGGCGGTCACGGCGCGGCGGTCGGTCTTCAGCTGCATCCAGGTCATGAGGTAGGTGAACATGAGTTTCGCTCCGTTAGAGTAGACTGAAATATAGGAGGGTCTGTTTGGGCTATTCGACTGGATATCGCGAAGAGAGTGGGTGCCGTCGACTAGCGGCGTCACCCCGTCGGCAGCTAGCCGACCTTACCGGCCACCGTCGTGAACATGGCACTCAGGTTGGTGCCAACGAGGGTGACGCCGGTGACGATGACCACCGCGACCAGGCCGGCGATAAGGCCGTACTCCAGGGCGGTCACAGCGCGGCAATCGGTCTTGAGCTGCATCCAGGTCATGAGGTAGGGGAACATGGGTTTTACTCCGTTTATATTAGGTGCAATACGGCTTGCCGATGTGGGCGAAACTCGGGAACTGCCCGAGAATTCGAGAGCTTGCCAGGTAGGGGCGGGCTTGCCGGGTTATGTCCTCGGTGGTTACCCGCTCCTTGATTAACCAAATGAGCACTGATCATCACAATACAACCGGCTAATAATGACGGACATTAATCCCCTTCAGTAGTAACAGCCAATTTCAATAAATGACGCCATTTTACCGTGGCGCATCCATTTATCGGTTCTTCAAAAATCGCCATATGAGATTTTCCTCTTATTATTTGTTGTAATCACTCGCGTGTTCGGTTTCATTCTATCTTTTCGCAATTCTAACGTGCCTGATCGCGCCCGCCCCAGATTGGGCGCCCTCGGTTGGGAAGCGATGACGACCGCCTGGGCGTTCCTAACCTGCTGGAATCCCATGTATTCTGCCCACGAACCTGTCGTGGATCAGGAATCCGAACGGAGGGATAGTTCGGGAGCCTGGGAAACCCGGAAGTGGGCGGGCGACCGACTGCCTTCGTGTCTTGTCGGCCGCTGCGAAGCGCGGCAGTCGACAGCGCGAGGAGACAAGTCCCATCATACCTACCGGTCTGGTGATGCAATGGATCTGACCATGCCAGTGGCATGCGAAAATTCCGCGAGCAGAGCGTGATCCGTACAGGTGGAATCCACCGGAGGCGGTGAATCACGCTCTCAGACAAAGAGCTAGAGCGGATTCCGTGAGCCTACACGAACGGAGTCTGCTCAAGACTCTTGGGCACCGGTCAAGCTCAGAACCCGCCATTCCGCCGACACGGGTAGGTCTTTATTATCTTCCTCCTATATTATCTGCTCGCTATCGGCGTTTTTCCAACACAGTCGTCGTTCATTCCGATAGGATGGAAACGGGGTCCCACTCGGTTCAACCGACCGCCGCGACCATCCACATCAGGTATTCGCCGTCATGCTGATCCCTCCCACGGCTTTGGACGCCGGAGTAAGAGCCCACGTGCATCCGGCAATCGCAGCGCCCATCGGCCCATTGCTGCGCACCACCTGGGTGCAGATCTGCCTGGTTCTTGCCATTATTATTATACTGTGGGGCAGCGTTGGCGTGCATCTTGTGCACTTGCACGCGGACAAGACGCGCGACGTGATCAGGGATGGCAGTCACCTCGCACATGCTGCGGAGCAGGGCATTGGCGGGATGATTGCCCGCGTGGACCAGGTGTTGCGGTTTGCCCGCCAGGCACGCGCCGCGGACCCTGTCGGATTTGACCTCGATCACTGGATCGATGCCGCACGCATCGACTGGAGGGGTCTTCAGTTGGTGATCATCGATCGCCACGGCATGCTCCAGACGAGTCGGCGCAATTCGTCGCGCACCCGGAGCGACCTCTCGGATCGCCCGTATTTCCGTTTCAATCACAACGATCGCGCGGATACGTTGTCCATCAGCGAACCGCTGATCCTGCGTTCAACCGGGAAGTGGGTGGTGCTGTTCAGCCGCAAGCTCCTCGCCGCCGATGGGTCCTTCGATGGCGTACTCGTCCTGCCACTGAATGCCTCCCGGTTGACGAGGCTGTATGGCACCCTGGATATCGGTCGTGGGTCGTTGATGGTGACTGGCATGGACGGAATCGTGCGTGCCCGTGCATCCACCTCCGGAGCGGAGGGAACAGGACGCGACATCCGTTCACCCGGCTTCAGGCTGATCAGCAGCGCGCTCGCCGCAACACAGGGAAGCTTTCAGTCGATCAGCCCTCTGGACGGCGTGGACCGCGTCGTCAGCTTCCGGCGTCTTGACGCGTACCCGCTGGTCGTTTCAGTAGGACTGGATACGAGTGAGGTATTCACGACCTACTACCAAGAGCGTACGAAGTATCTCGTCGCCGGTGTTGTGGTGATGACCTTGGTGCTGCTTGGCGGAGTCCTGTTGATCATTCAGAACTGGCGCCTGATGCGATCGCGCCAGGTTCTGTCCGCTGCTGTTGAGAACATCAGCCAGGGACTGTTGATGGTGGACCAGAACCGCAAGCTGCTGTTGATCAACCGCCGGGCCATCGAGCTTCTGTCGATCCCGCCGGAGCTCCTGGCCCGGTCCCCGACATTCGACGATCTTATCGAGTGGCAGAGAGGGACACACGAATTCGGCCCGGGCAGCGATGTTGAGAGTGTGGTGCTGACACGGGACAAGGCTGGCCGCGTTGACTTCCGGAATACCTGTTACGAACGCACTCGCCCGGACGGTCGCGAACTGGAGGTTCGCACCAAGCTGCTGCCGGCCGGGGGCGCCATGCGGACGTTCACTGATATCACCGAACGCAAGCACGCCGAGGCGCATGCGCTGCATCTGGCCCATCACGACACGCTCACGGGACTGCCCAATCGGACGCTGCTGCGCGACCGGCTGTCGCGGGCCATCAGCCTGGCGGTCCGCAACCATGGCACACTGGCCGTGCTGGCACTCGACCTGGATCGCTTCAAGTCGGTCAATGATCGCTTCGGCCATCCCGCCGGCGATCGGCTTCTCATTTCGGTGACTGAGCGGCTGAAGAGTGCTCTTCGTGAACCGGATACGCTGGCTCGGGTGGGCGGTGACGAACTCATCGTGCTGCAGACCGATGTCGGACAACCCATGGCCGCAGGCCAGTTGGCCCAGCGCCTGATCGATGTGCTGATGGAGCCGTTCGAAGTGAACGGCCAATTGCTGCGAATCGGAGTGAGTGTCGGTGTCGCGCTGCATCCGGCAGACGGGAATAGCGCGGAGGCATTACTGAAGAGCGCCGACACGGCGCTGTATCGTGCCAAGTCCCGACAGGGCGGCGGATTGTGCTTCTTCGAGGCACAAATGGATCTGCAACTGTACGAGCGATGGGCGCTGGAGCAAGACCTGCGCCTGGCGATCGGTACTCCGCAACTGCGCCTGCACTATCAGCCGATCTTCGCCACCGCAACACGATCGATCACCGGGTTCGAGGCGCTGCTGCGTTGGCAACATCCGGTACGAGGCGATATTCCCCCGGCGACGTTCATCCCCTTGGCCGAGGAAACCGGTCTGATCCTGGCGATCGGTGCGTGGGTGCTGGAGGAGGCCTGCTCCACTGCCGCCGGCTGGGCCGAGCCGAAGCGGCTGGCGGTCAACCTCTCCTCAGCCCAGTTGCGCGGGGGCAATCTGCCCGTGCAGGTCGCCGGGATTCTCCTCCGCACAGGTCTGCCCGCCGGGATGCTGGAACTGGAAGTTACCGAGACCATGCTCATCAGCGATCCCAATCAGGCACTCGCGGTTCTGCACGAACTTCGTGCCATGAGTGTGCGCATCGCATGCGATGATTTCGGCACGGGCTATTCAAGCTTCAACTATCTGCAAAACCTGGCATTCGATCGGATCAAGATCGACCGGTCATTCGTGCGGGGATTGGGAACGGCACCGAGTGCGCTGCGAATTGTCCAGGCCATCCTCGCCATGGCACAGAGCCTTGGTATGGAGGTGACCGCCGAGGGGGTTGAGACCCACCGGCAACTGGCAATACTGCAGCAGCAGGGCTGCGCCGAAATCCAGGGTTATCTGCTCGGGCGGCCGATTCCCAGCGCCGAGATATCCCGGTGTCTGAGCGAGGCTCTGGCGATCGGGACCGATCGAGACGATCTGCTCGTCCCCGGACCTGCCGAGCGTGCAACTCGATGATCCCGACGCTCGGGGCCACGCAGCCAATCGAATGCCCGCCCGCGACATAGGCGAGCAGCAGGAGCACCGGCCAACGGAACACGTCGCAGACCGCACGCGAGACCCCTGGGTATCCCCACCTCCAGCACGCGCGCAGTGACAGCCCGGCAGAGGCAGAGCACCCCCATCGGCAGGAGGTTGAGAGCCGCGGCTAGCCCCTATGCGATAGCCCCCGATGAACGCCGACGCGGCGCGAGGAGCCGTCTCGCGAGTGTTTGAGCCGCGTCGTGGTGAGCATGGGCACTTATGACTTCATCTTCGGCAACCGCAGCGGCGCCACGCCGTTTCCGCCCGGCATTCTCGGGGCTGTCCATGTCCTCCACCTGTCTCGTCACCGACGGCGCCGAGTTCCTTGGCGACCATCGGCCTTCTCGGTACCGAGGGCTACGAGACCAATACATGGCGTGGCGATGACGCAGAACTGGTCGAGCGGTTCCGCCGGGCGCACGTCGTGCCAGGCAGATCGGCTGGCACTGGCACGGATGGGAGGTCCCCCGTCCCATCACGGCGCAGGAAAGTGTCCGCCTCACGCCGAGTCACCACCACATGGGGGATGCTGACGTGGAAGATCGCCCGCGCCAATTGCGACGCCTGCCGGGATCGAACGGGAACTTCGCGTGAAACCCGCACCCATCTCGAGCGTCATGCGATTCGCCCGCGCCCGCGAGCCACTCGTTGTGATGGGTGGTGCGGGATTCATCGGCACCAACCTGGTGCAATGCCTACTCGACGATGGAGAGGATGTCGTGGTCTTCGACAACCTCAGCCGTCCCGGTGTCGAACGCAACCTGGATTTCCTGCAGCGGCGTTACGGCCGACGCCTGCGCACGGTGCTGTCCGACATTCGCGATACCAACGCGGTTGAGGACACGGTCCGCAATGCCAAGGCGGTATTCCATCTCGCCGCGCAGGTCGCTGTCACCTCCAGCCTGGTCGATCCGATCCAGGATTTCGCGATCAACGCGCAGGGCACACTGACAATTCTGGACGCGATCCGCCGCCTGTCACCGGAAACGCCGTTGGTGTTCGCCAGCACGAACAAGGTGTATGGCGCGCTGGACGATGTCGGTACTGCACCTTTCGAGGAACGCTACCTGCCGGTGGACCCGACTCTTCGCGAGTTCGGGATTGCCGAAGGACGCAGGCTGGACTTCTGCACGCCCTATGGCTGCTCGAAGGGCGCTGCGGACCAGTACGTGCTGGACTATGCGCACTCGTTCGGCCTGAAGACCGCGGTGCTGCGCATGAGCTGCATTTATGGGCCGCATCAATGCGGCACCGAGGACCAGGGTTGGGTCGCGCATTTCCTGATCCGGGCGATGCGCGGCGAGCCAATCACGGTCTATGGGGATGGCATGCAGGTCCGCGATATTCTGCACGTGAGCGACGCGGTCGCCGCGTATCGTGCGGTCTTGGGCGCGATCGACCGCGTCAGCGGCCAAGCCTTCAATCTCGGCGGCGGGCCGGCCAACGCGGTCAGCCTGCGCGTCGTACTGAACGAAATCTCGCGCCTCACCGGGCGGCCCGTCGAATGCTGGCGTCAGGGGTGGCGCACCGGTGACCAGCGCTACTTCGTTGCCGATACGCGGCGCCTGAGCGAGGCCGTGAGGTGGCGCGCGGCGGTCGGCTGGCGCGACGGCGTCGCCGATCTGGCCGATTGGATCAGCCGGGAGGTCGTCGCCGCAGGCGACGGCGACGCCCTCCACAAGCGCCGCGTACACGCGTGAGTGGCGGCGCTGGTCGCTACCCGAAGGCGGATCGCTTGACGGTAGCCCAGACGGACAGCCGATCCGTCGCTCTTACGACAAGGCAAAGCCCTCGTAATCCCGTGCCGCCACGTTCTGGCAGATCTCGCGGTAGCGGATCATGCCACCGGCATACGGCATGAAGACGCGCGCCTTCCCCGGGATATTGGCGCCGAGATACCAGGAATGCTTCGCCATCGGCAGCAAGGTCCGACTGGCGACCTCGTTGACCTCGCCCACCCAGGTGTCGACCGCTTCGGGCCGCGCCTCGATACGCTCGAGCCCCTTCGCACGCATATGCTCGATGCAATCGGTGATCCAATCGGCATGCTGCTCGATGGCCACCGGCATGTTGCATAGCACCGACGGGCTGCCGGGACCGGTGATGGTGAACAGGTTGGGAAACCCGGCGACCTGGAGGCCCAGATAGCTGCGCGGCCCCGCCTCCCACGCATCCTTCAGGGCAATCCCGTCCCGCCCGCGGATGTCCATGCGCAGCAACGGCCCGGTCATTGCGTCGAAGCCGGTCGCAAAGACGATGATATCCACCGGATACTCGGCTTCGGCCGTGCAGATTCCTGCCTCGGAGATCCGCTCGATCGGCGTGGCCTTCACGTCGACCAGCGAAACGTTGGGCCGGTTGTAGGTCTCGAAGTAATCGGTATCGATCGGCGGACGCTTGGCGGCATAGGGATGGTCGATGTCCGACAGGATCGCGGCAGTCTTAGGATCCTTCACGATCGAGCGGATCTTGCGCCTGATGAAGTCGGCGGCCGTGTCATTCGCCTCCTTGCTGACCAGCATGTCCTGGAACGACGCGCGAAACTGCAACCCGCCGCGCTGCCATGCCGCCTCGTAGATTCGTTCGCGCTCCTCAGGCGAGGTCTCGACCGCCTTGCGATCCTCGATCTTGAAGGCCATCCCATTATAGGTCTGGTGCGTGGTTGCACGGATGTCTCGCGCGTTCTGCTTGACGTGCTGCTTGAATTCCTCCGTCAGCGGCACGTTGCGCGCCGGCACCGAATAATTCGCGGTGCGCTGAAACACCGTCAGGTGCTTCGCCTGTGCCGCAATCACCGGTGCGGCCTGGATGCCGGTCGATCCTGTACCGATCATGCCGACGCGCTTGCCGGTGAAATCGACACCCTCGTGCGGCCAGTGGCCAGTGTGGTACCAGTCGCCCTTGAAATCCTGCAGGCCGGGAATTTTCGGCACGTTGGCGGTGGAGAGGCAGCCGACGGCCGTGACTAGGAACTTCACGACGAACGTCTCCCCCTGATCGGTGCCCACATGCCAGCGATTGGATGCTTCGTCGTACCGCGCGGACGTCACACGGCTGTTGAACTGAATGTCGCGCTTCAGATCCAGCTTGTCTGCGGCGAAGTTCAGGTATCGCAAGATCTCGGCCTGCCCGGGGTAGCGCTCGGACCATTCCCACTCACGCATCAGCTCTTCGGAAAACGTATACCAGTACACATGACTTTCCGAATCGCAGCGCGCGCCGGGATAGCGGTTCCAGTACCAGGTGCCGCCAACCCCGCCACCTGCTTCCAGCGCCTTCACCGAGAGGCCCAGGCGATCGCGGAGGCAATGCAATTGGTAGAGCCCCGCGAAACCGGCGCCCACGACCAGTGCGTCGAGTTCGATCATGCGCTCAGTCCTGCCAGTTCGAAGATCCGCCATGTCGCTCATCCCGTCTCATTCTCCCGCAGCACCGCTCTGGTCCCAGAGGGCGATATACCACCGGGTGCAATCATCTACTATCGGGTAGATGGCGTCCAGCGTCCTTCGATGCGGAGGGACGTTGCGGTCGGGAACTGGCGCGTCCAGGGCAATGCACCGGAACCCGCGACAGCCGGCGATTGATGATATCGATTGTGAGCATGGACAAGAATCACTGTCGCCCACGGCACTGCGCCGGTACTCTACTCACGAGGTTGAGACCCACGGCCGTTGATCGGGAAGAATGATGGAACAGCAACACATCGAGCAGGCCGCCGAGCTGTTCGTGCAGGCGCGCCGGACCGGCGTGCGGCTGCGCGAACTGCCGCCGGAGACCAGGCCGGCCAGCGTGGACGATGTGAATGCGATCATCGATCAGGTCACCCGGACGCTGAATGAGCCGATCGGAGGCTGGAAGATCACCTTCCTCTACAAGCCTCGGCAGAAGCCGATCATCGCACCGCTCTTCGCGGCCAACATCTTCGCCAGTCCGGCGAGGGTGCCGCCGACGATCACGCATTCGCTGCTGATCGAGCCGGAGATCGCCTTTCGCGTCCTGCACGACCTACCGCCGCGCGACGCGCCGTACCGCGCGGAGGAGGTCGCTGAGGCGCTGGTCGGCTGCCCTGCACTGGAGTTGAACGACACCCGCTTCGATACGCGCGTACGTTCGATCCGCCAGATGCTCGACAACAAGGTCACGGTGCTGGAGGCGCACGCCGACCACCAGACCAGCGGTGCCTATGTCGTCGGCGAGGGCCGGCCCGACTGGCAGTCGTTCGATTTCGCCAGCATGCGCGTCAGCATGCGATGCGGCACCAGGACGCTGGTGGAAACGGTCGGCGGCCATGCGTTCAGCGACCCGTTCCTGCCGGCCGTCGTGCTGGCGAACCAGTTGCGCCGCGGCGAGGGCCTCAAGCAGGGTCAGATCGTGGCGACAGGCTCGTTCAGCGGCTTCTTCCCGGTAGAGGCGGATCAGCCGGTGGCCGCGCACTTCGAGGGCTTCGGCTCCGTCGAAGCGACTTTCTGCAGCCAATAATCAGAACAGGCGATCGGGTTGGAAATGGACAAAGTCGTATTGATCACCGGCGGGGCCAGCGGGATCGGCCGCGCCGCCGCTTTATTGCTCGCCAGCAAGGGCGCCAAAGTCGTTATTGCGGACACCAACCGTGCCGCCGGCGAGGCCGTGTGCGCGGAGATCGCCGCCATTGGCGGAACGGCCAGCAGTTTCGTGCTCGACATCGCCGATTCCTCAGCGGTGGACAGCGTGGTGGCCGATACGGCCGGCCGCTTCGGCCGGATCGATGTCCTGGTGCACTGCGCCGGCATCTGCCCGCGGTGCAACGTGCTCGAAATGACCGACGAAGAGTGGAAGCGCGTCATCTCGATCAATCTCGACGGCACGTTCTACATCACCCGCAGCGTGGCGCGGGTGATGATCCCGCAGAAATCGGGAACGATGATCCTGCTGACCTCGGACCGGGGCCTCTACGGCGCCGCCGACTATCCACATTACGCGGCATCCAAGGGCGGCATGATCGCGCTGATGAAAAGCCTGGCGATCGCTCTCGGTCCGCATGGCGTGACGGTGAACGGCCTGAACCCCGGCATGACGGATACCCCGCTCGCGCGCGGCGCCATCACCGACGAAGGCTGGCGCGCCAAGGAGACCTACGACGTGCTGGGCACCCATAGCCGGCCGGCGCAGATTGCCGAAATGGTGCTGTTCCTCGCCGACACCGCCGCCAGCTTCATGACTGGTCAGATCGTCGCGACGCGCATGCGCAATTTCGCCTGACCCGCCGCGTTGCCCTGACGGTTCGGCCGTCGCAGATTGGCGCCGATTACCGTGCGCCGGACGATCGCAATGAACGATCGCTCGGCTGCGGTGAGCGGCCGGCCCTGCTTTAGCAGGATCCCCGGAATCCGCAGCGGCGTGGGGCTTTCCAGCGGCACGGTGCGGATCTGGTCCATGCCCGCCGCGGCCTGTTCGGAGATGATCGCGCCCACCTCGGTCCGCCGGACCAGGCCGAGCATGGCGAACACCGAATCCACTTCGGCCGCCACCGCAGGCTCCGCTCCGACCGTCGCGAAACTCTCATCCAGGATCTGCCGCGTGGTTGATCCCTTGGTCGGCAGCACCAACGGCTGGCGGTGCAATTCCGCCAGCCTGATGCGCCGGCGCGCAGCGAGCGGATGGTTCTTGCCAACGGCAAGCACCATCTCCTCCAGATAGAGCGGTTCGAAGGCCAGCAATTCGCGCGTCGGCCGATAGGCGATGCCGATGTCGATGCTGCCGGCCTGCAACTCGGTCTCCACCTGCGCCCCGGCAAGCTCACGCACCGTCACGATGACCGTGGGATGCCTGGCCATGAACACGGCCAGGCATGCCGGGATCAGGTTGAGATTGAATGTGTGGGTCGCACCGATGATCAGTGAGCCCGACAAGACCGCACCGGTGCCCCGCACGGCGCGGATGCCATCGTCGATCTCACGCAGCGCCTTCGTCGCGTTGACCAACAGCGTCTCGCCCACCTCGGTCATCACCACACGCTTGCCGGTCCGCTCGAACAGCTTCTGGCCCAACTCGTCCTCAAGCTGCTTGATCTGGTGCGACAGGGTGGACTGAGTCACATGCACGCGCTCAGCCGCCCGCGTGAAGCTCAGCTCCTCGGCAAGTGCCACGAAGTATCGAAGATGGCGCAATTCCATGCCGCCCAAACTGGCGCAGATCACTCCCGCGCACCAGTTGATCGAAGGCGGCCGGTCAGTCCGGCAAGCCATCGAGCCAGAGCAGGATCCGGTCGGCGATCGCGCGGTTGCCCTCCTCCAGCGGGAAGCCGTGCGCATAGCCATGCAGACCCCAATCGCGGCCCAGCAACGTCTCCGGCACGCCAAGGAACCGTGCGCTCGGTTCGGTGACGGTGGACTGGTCGTGCTCGGCGGCCACGAACAGGATCGGCACGCGCGCCGTCCAGCTCACATCATGCAGGCGGAAGCCATCATTCGCGCGCACCGCTGCATTGCGGATGTTCGGGCTGTAGGGCACCAGCGAGCGGTAGTAATGCTCGAACGTCTCCTGCGGAAACCGTGCGCCGTTGGTAAAGCGGATTTTCGCGTCCTCGACAGTGATGCGCACCGGCCGGTCAAGCGGCTGCAGGCGGACATTCGGCAGCTCGGTCTCACTGTTGGCGATGGGTGCGGGCGCCAGCGGAATGAGGGCGCGCACCAGTTCTGGCCGCCGTGACGTCACCTTGATGACGATACCGCCGCCCATGCTGTGGCCCATCAGCACGGAGGGGCCGACCTGTTCCAGTAGCGCGATGATCGGATCCTCCACGCGATCATGCGTCATCGTCAGGTAGTCTGCTGCCCGGCCCGAACGACCCACGCCGGCCCAATCGACCACATAGACTGTCCAGCCACGCTCAGCGAAGTACTGCGCCCAGCCCGGCTTGCCGCCGTCGGCGGACATCGTCCAGAACACGCCGCTGTGTGCACCGCCATGCACCATCACGATGCGGCGCTCCACGTGATCGGCTGACGGCTCCGCCAACGACCATTGCTGGACGTACATATCGTCGGTTGCCGTGCCGGTGAAGAATTCGGAGACGTTCAAGTGTGCCATGTCTGCGCTGCCACCTTTGTCGATCAAGACATTTGCGGCGCAGAGGGATTCACCATCCGGCGATGGAACGCAACCGACTTTCCGGTTGTGCAGATCATCAGGCTTCGGTCATCGACAGCATGCATGATGTTGATGGAGCAATATCACTTCCACGCCGTACGGAGACGCACTAGGGTCGATGGTCATTGACAAGAAGACGGGGGAAACTGATGAAGGCGGTCCTTAGGCTGTGGTTGATTGCGTTGGTCCTCGCGATCCCGCTCATCGGAACAGCCAATGCCGAGGATCCGATTAGAATCCTCCATATGTATCCGGGAACCGGCCCGTATGAGGCGTATGGCAAGATCCTGCAGCGCTCCTTCATGCTCGGACTGGAATACGCCACCGGTGGGAAGATGGAGGTCAACGGGCGCAAACTCGTCGTGATCGAGAAGGACACGCGCAACCGCCCTGACCTGGCGCGTTCGACGCTGGTGCAGGCCTTCCAGGATGACAAGGTCGACATCGCGGTCGGCGCCGGCGCGTCGGCATCCGCATTGGCGGCATTGCCGGTGGCGCTGCAGTTCAAGAAGATCCTGCTGCTGCCTGCATCGGCCGCGGATTCAATCACCGGCAAGAACTTCAACCGCTACATGTTCCGCCTGGGCCGCAACTCATCGATGGACTCGATCTCCACGGCACGCGCCCTCGGCGCACCGGGTGTTTCGTTCGGGGTGCTGGCGCAGGACAATACCTTCGGGCAGGACGCGGTGGCCGCGTTTAAGAAGGCACTGGGACCGACCGGTGCGACGCTGGTGCACGAAGAGTATGTCGCCGCCGACAGCACCGACCTCACGGGGAACGCGCAGCGCCTGCTCGACGCCCTGAAGGATCGGCCGGGCCAGAAGTACATCTGGATATACTGGGCGGGCAGCGGCAACCCGTACGCCAAGATGGCGGCGCTCGATCCTGGACGCTACGGCATCCAGCTTGCCACCATCGGCCAGGCGAACGATCTGATGGCGCCGCTGAAGCAGCTTCCCGGCATGCTCGGCACCACCAGCTATTACTACGACATCCCGAAGAATGCAGTGAACGACTGGCTCGTGAAGGCATTCCGTGATCGCTACAACGACGTGCCGGATTACGACTCGCCGGGTGCCGTCGCTTCCGCCATCGCGGTTGTGAAGGCGATCCAGATCGCCGGCTCGACGGATAGTGAAAAGCTGATCACGGCACTTGAGGGTCTGGAGCTTGACACCCCCAAAGGGAAAATGATCCTCCGCAAGGAAGACCATCAGGCGTTGCAGAGCATGTACGCATTCAAGATCGCGGTTGATCCGAAGCTGCCCTGGGGCGTGCCCACGCTGGTGAAGGAACTGTCGATCTCCGACCTGGATATCCCGATTCAGCCGCACTAGCCGTGTCCAGATTGCCCATGATCGAGACAGTGGATCTCAGCATCAGTTTCGGCGGTCATCTAGCCGTCGACCATGTCACCTGCGCCTTCCACAATGATGCGCTCACCGCGATCGTCGGCCCGAACGGTGCGGGCAAGACCACCTACTTCAATCTGCTGTCCGGCCAGTTGCGGCCAAGCTCCGGCAAGGTCGTGCTGGCAGGGCACGACGTGACCAGGGCCGGGCCCGCGAAGCGCAGCAAGCTTGGCATCGCGCGCGGCTTCCAGTTGGCGAATTTGTTCCCGACGCTGACCCTGCTGGAGAATGTCAGGCTGGCCGTGCAGGCGCATGTCCGGCCGCACGACGACTTCACCTCGCTCGCCTGCCGCGACACGCTGGTGATCGACAAGGCCCGCGCCTGCCTCAATACGGTGGGCCTGCTGCCACGCGCCGAGGATTTTCCAACGGTGTTGTCGCATGGTGGCCAGCGGCGGCTGGAGTTCGCGCTGCTGCTGGCGATGGAGCGGCCGATCTGGCTGCTGGATGAGCCGACCGCCGGCATGGCCGCTGAGGAAGTGCCGATCATCCTCAACCTGATCCGATCGATCCGTGCCGATGGTGCACGGACGATCCTGCTGGTCGAACACAAGATGGACGTGCTGCGCAGCCTCGCGGACCGTGTGGTCGTGCTGCACAATGGCCGCCTCGTGGCGGATGGAACACCGGGTGAGGTCATGCGAGCCGACATCGTGCAGGAAGCCTATCTCGGGGTAGGCGGCAAGGCCGCGGGCAGGCAGCAATGGGCGTAAGCACCGCGGCTGCCGCGGACCGGCCAGGACCGACGCTGCGCTCGGTCCTGATGCAGCATGACACGATCGCGTACCTGCTGGTGCCCGCAATCGCGCTGCTGGCCCTCCTGCTGATCCGCTCGATGCCGGTATGGCTGACGCTGACCCTGTCCGGCCTCGCGATGGGGATGATGCTGTATGTCATGGCATCCGGCCTCACGCTGATCTTCGGCCTGATGGACGTGCTGAACCTGGCGCATAGTTCGTTCGTCACGGTCGGCGCCTTCCTCACCGCGACCCTGATGGCGAAGGCGCACGGGCTGATGCCGGGCGATTCGCTGCTGGCCGATGTCGGGGTCCTGCTGGTGGTGGCCGTGCTGGTAATGACGGCCACCGGCCTGATCGGCCTGGTGTTCGAGCGGCTGTTCATCAAGCCTGCCTATGGCAGCCACAACAAGCAGCTTCTCGTCACCATGGGCGGGCTGATCATCATGGAGCAGCTCGTGCTGGTGTTCTGGGGCGCCAAGGAAGTTTCCCTGTCGCGCCCTGCCTCTTTGCAAGGCAGCCTGGTGGTCGGCAACTTCGTGTTCGAGAAGTACCGGCTGGTCGCCGTGGTCTCGGGCCTTGTCGTGTTCGGCGTGATGCGTCTCGTGCTGCGGCGGACCAAGTTCGGACTGCTGGTCCGCGCCGGCGTCGAGAACCCGGAAATGGTGCGCGCCTTCGGGTATCACGCGCGGCGCATCTCGGTGATCGTGTTCGCGGTCGGGTCCGCGCTCGCCGGGTTGGGCGGGATGCTCTGGGGGCTCTACCTGGAGCTATTGAATTCGCAGGTGGGCATGGACGTGCTGGTGCTGATCTTCTCCGTCATCATCATCGGCGGGCTCGGCTCGATCGAGGGCTGCCTGATCGGCGCACTGCTGATCGGCCTGACGAATGTCTATGTCTCATACGCCCTGCCCAAGGGTGCCCTCGTCTCCAGCGTCGTGGTGATGGCGATCGTCCTGCTGTGGCGCAATCGCGGCCTGCTGCCGGTGACGCGGTCGCCATGAAGGACAATTTCTGGTTGCGGCTGGTCTCCTATGACCTGCCGCGCAGTGCCGTGCTCGGCCTTCTCGTGGTCGGCATCGCCATCTGCCTGCTGTTCGTGCCGGTGCTGTTCCCCGGCGCCCGCTCACTCGATACATCAGCAAGAATCTGCGGATTCATCATCGTCGCCGTCAGCTACGATATCCTGTTCGGCTACACCGGCATCATCACGCTCTGCCACATCACCTTCTTCGGCATCGGCGCCTATGCCGCCGCCATCAGCCTGGCGCAGTTCGGACCGGGCTGGGGCGTGCTGCTGCTCGCCACCGCCGCCGGGATCTGCACCGCCGTCCTGCTCGCGACCCTGATCAGCGTGTTCGCCCTGCGGATCCGCACCCTGTTCTTCGCCATGTTCACCCTGGCGGTCGCGAAGTCCTGCGAGATCCTGATGTCGCAATTGAGCCGGTTCAGCGGCGGCGATGACGGGATGACCTTCATCCCGCCCGCCGCGATCGCACCCAGCACCACATTCGAGGTGTTCGGCCTGCGCATCGGCGGCGCCACGCTGTGCTACTACCTGATCTATGCGCTGACGGTGATCGTGTTCCTGGCCGTGCTGCGCCTGGTCAATTCGCCGTTCGGCAAGTCGTTGCAGGCAATCCGCGACAACGAACTGCGCGCCGCGGCACTCGGCATTCCGACGCAGCGCTATCGCGTGGTGGCGATGGCGATCTCCGCTGGCCTGGCGGCACTCGGGGGTTCGCTGCTGTCGCTGTGGTGGACCTACGTCAATCCGGCAACGACGCTGTCGCCGAACATCATGATCGACATCCTGCTGATGGTGGTGATCGGCGGCAGCGGAACGATCTACGGTCCGGTGGTTGGCGTCACGGTCTTCGTGATCGCGATGAACTACCTGAGCGAGGGGCTGGAGTCGCTGTCGGATTCAATCCCCCACATCCCGTTCGTCGCCGACCTGCTGAACGCGGAGCGCTGGCAGTTGTGGCTGGGGCTGCTGTTCGTGCTGACGCTGTACTACTTCCCGACCGGCATCGCCGGACACCTGCGCGGCAAGAAGCGAGAGCGCCAGGCCAAACTGGCGAGCCTGCCGGAGGTCACTGTCACACGATGAGCACAAGTAACAGCCTGCTCACGCTGTCCAAGGTGCACACGCATATCGGGCAGTATCACATCCTGCAGGGGATCGACCTCACAGCGCCGGCCGGGCAACTGACCGTGATCCTCGGCCGCAACGGCGCCGGCAAGACCACGACCATGCGCTCGATCATGGGGCTGGAGCACGCATCGGCCGGGACGATCATGTTCGACGGCCGCGACATCACGCAGGCCCGGACCGAGACCATCGCGCGCCTCGGCATCAGCTATGTACCCGAGAACATGGGCATCTTCGGCGGCCTGACGGTGCGCGAGAATATGGTGATCGCCGCACGGCACGGCAGCATGAACGCCACCCGACTCGACTGGATCCTGGAGCGCTTTCCGCCGCTTAAGCGGTTCTGGAACATGTCGGCGGGCAACCTGTCCGGCGGTCAGAAGCAGATGCTGTCGATCGCCCGCGCGGTGATCGAGCCCCGCGCACTGCTGCTGATCGACGAGCCCAGCAAGGGTCTCGCGCCGGCGATCGTGCAGACGCTGATCGACACGCTGCTGGCCATCAAGCAGGAGACCACGATCGTGCTGATCGAGCAGAATTTCAGCATGGCGAGCCAGGTGGCCGACACCGTGGTGGTGGTGGAAGACGGGCGCACCGCGCATGCCGGCTCGATGGCCGAGTTCATCCAGCGCACCGATCTGCAACAGCGCCTGTTGGGACTGAGCCTGGACGCCGCCGCCTGACACGTGTCGGGCGGTACTTCAGCGGCGAGAGGCGTCCATGATCTTGATGGCAGCCGATGCGGCGCCGAAGCCGTTGTCGATATTCACCGCCACGACACCCGCGGCGCAGCTTGCGAGCGCCGAGTGCAGCGCCACGGTTCCGCCGGCCGCCACGCCATAGCCGATGGAGGTCGGCAGCGCGATCACCGGCGCGGCCACCAGGCCGGCGACCACGCTGAACAGCGCGCCTTCCATGCCGGCCGCCACGATCAGCACCCGCGCCTCGCGCAGGCGGCCAAGCTGCGCATGGAGACGCCACAGTCCGGCAACACCGACATCCGCGATCAGCGGCGCGGCGCGTCCGTGGAACGCCAATGTGCGGGCCGCCTCTCGTGCAGGAGCAAGATCCGCTGTGCCGGCGGCGACGATCAGCGTGCCCTCGATCGGTGTGCCGGGCGGCAGGCCGCCGAGGATCGCCGTGCGGGACAGCGGATCGAAGTCGAGGCGCTCGCGCGACGCGCTGGGCAGGGCGTCGTGCTGCGCCGGCGCGAGGCGCGTCAGCAGCAGGCGGGCCTGCCGCGCGATGGCCTCGCCGAGGATTGCGGCGATCTGTGCCGGCGTCTTCGGCTCGCAGAGCACCGCCTCGGCGACGCCGGTGCGTGCTTCACGTTCCCAGTCGAGGGTGAAGTCGCTCACGTCCGATCGTGCAGGAACGCGGCGCCGCGGCGGTACAGCCGAAAGCCCAGGAAGCGGCGACTCGCGGACTGGCAAAGCGCATCGGCGATCTGCCGCATCGCATCGTCCGGTTCCGGCGCCTCGACGACGATACCGCCATGGGTGACACGGCAGCGGAGATCGGTCCCAGGCGGGACATGTGGGGTGAGCGCCTGTTCCATGCGTGCGACAAAGGCGAGGTCGGCGGCGTTGATCGCGATGCCCGTCTCGATGCGGCTGGACAGGCAGGGTTGCGCGGGCAACTCGGCGACATCCGCGAGCCCGTACGTGCGGGCGAGCGCACGCACGGCGGCCTTGTCCATCCTGGCCTCGACGAACGGATGTCGGACGCGGCGCTCCGCGGCGGCGATCAGGCCGGGCCGGTAGTCGCCGAGATCGTCCAGGTTGGCGCCGGAGGCGATGGGTCCTTCGGTCACGTGCGCGATGCGTGCGTAGAGGTTGGTCTTGCAGAAATAGCAGCGGTTGACTGGGTTCGCGCGATACGCTGGGTCCGCGAACTCCCCTGCATCCACCTCCGTGAGGTGCCAGCGGAACCGAGCAGCGTGATCCCGCACGCGGGCCGTCGCCGCTTCCGGCACGGCAGGCGACAGCGCATGGACCACGCGCAGCCCCGGCACGCCGGCACGGTGCGCGGCGTGGACCAGCGTCATGCTGTCCACGCCGCCGCTGACCGCGATCGCCAGGCCAGGCAGGTCCGCCAGGATGGCACCCAGCGTCATCATGCTTCCTCCGCCGCGCGCTTGGCGGCACGTCGCGGCTCCAGGCCAGCGATCCCGGCCAGGTCGTCGCTCTCCACCTTGCGGCTTGGCCCGGTAGGCCGCGACACCGTCTTCAGCCGCAACGTGCCCGCCTCGGACAGCACGCGAGGCAGCGTGGCACGCTGCGCCGCCTGCCAGCGCAGCCCGATGGTCGAGGTTTCGGTGAAGCAGGCCTCGGCGACCGCCTCGCGCTGATCCGGCTCAAGCAGCAGGCGGAAGGTGTGCACCGGCCGTCCCTTCTTGCCGAGGGCCGGGATCAGCACCAGGTCGCGAACGCCGCGGACGGCCCGCAGGCGGTCGGCGGCGACACCAATCTCCTCCGCGGTCATGTCGTCGATCTCGAAGCACAGCACGAGGATGTCGGCATCATCCGCCACCTGCTGCGCGTCCGCCCCAGCGAACAGCACCGCGCGCAGGATGTTCGGCTGACCCGGAAGTTCGCGCGTGCCGGCGCCGGTGCCGGTGGCATGCAGGCGCCCGGCCACCCGGGTCTGCGGCGCCGCAACGAGATGGCGCAGGATGGCGGCGCCTGTGGGCGTGACACGCTCCCCGCCGATGCCGTCGTCACGCCAGATGAAGCCCTCCAGCAGCCGGGCCGTAGCCGGGGCCGGCACGGGCAGCAGGCCATGCCGCGTACGCACGAGGCCATCGCCACGCGGCAGGGCCGAGACGCTCCAGCGCGCGCCCTCCAGAGCCGCGGCAACGCTGCCGGCGGCGGTCACGTCCATCAGCGAATCCCAGTCGCCGATCTCGTGGAAATGCACATCGTCCACGGCCACGTGGTGGATCGCGGCCTCGGCCTCCGCCAGGTGGCGAAGGATAGCGGTGGCGTGCGCGGCCGTGCCGGCGCTCAGCGACGCGGCCTCGATCAGCGCCACCATGTCGCGAAAGCCGGCGTGCGCGTGGTGGTCATGGTGTTGGTGGTCGTCAGCATGTGCCGCCATCCCGAAACGCAGACAGTGCAGCCCCCCACTGGTGCCCGGCTCGAACACTGGCGCGCCGGTGCCAGGCGGCAGCACCGCCCCCGCATCCGCCAGCACGCGGTCGCGCAGGTCGGGCAAGGCATCGACCATGGCAGCGACAAACATATCGCCCGCCACACCACCCACCGCGTCGAGCCGGATCGTGAGGGTCATCCGCCGGCGAACACCGGCACGACGTAGGGGCCTTCGGGAATGAAGGCCACGTCCGGGTCGTTGTGGCGCGCGACCGCATCGCGCAGCGCGGTGTCGATGTTCGTGGAGATGGTGACGCCGGTGATGCGCCGCTCCTCATCGTCCAGCCCGGTCGTGTAGAGTTCGACCCGGCCCACGCGCATCGCCTTCATCTGCATCTCGGTCTGCCACTCATCGATCTCCGCGAGCGACTTCGCGGTCAGTGTGGCGAGGAAGCGTTCGGGACCCATGGTAACCAGCCGCGCCTGCGCCTCGCGGAACTCGGGCGAGCCGAACCCCTCCGAGCAGGAGGACGCGATGATCAGCGTTCCGCCGGGCTCGAGGATGTCGAGCGGCGTCACCATGCCCTTCACCGTCTGGTAATAGGTCTTGTCCAGCGGGTAGCCGGCCGATGAGGTGACGATCGTCCGGTAGCGCCGGCCCATGCCGATCTTGCAGGACGCCGTGACGAACTCGACCGCCGCCATGTGGCTGGCGATCACCTCGCCGAACGTCACGTGCACCAGGTCGCGGTCTTCGTCGATGATGGTGTTGAGCGCGTAGCAGTCGCCCAGACGGCGCACGATCTCGAGTTGCTCCTCATGCAGCGGGTTGCCCACGAGGTTGCACTGGACCGCGAGCGGGTCCTCCATGAAGCGGGCGGAATGGAACGTGCGGATCGTCGCGTGATGGGCGACGCCGGGCGCGATGACCTTGCGACCGCCGGACCAGCCGGCCATGAAATGCGGCTCCACCAGCCCGGTCGCGATCCGCAACTCCGCCTCGACGAAGCGGCGGTCGATGCCGATCGGCGTGCCGCGCGTCGCGGTGCGGCCGAGATCGACATGCATCGCCTCGTCGCGGGCGAAATGATTCTCGACCCGCACCTCGGCCAGCACCCAGGGATCGCCCACCAGTTCGGCAAGTTCCTCACCCTCGTTCGGGCGGTGCAGGCCGGTGGCAACGAGTACCGTGATGGCGTCGAGCGGGATGCCGGCCGCCACCATGGTCTCGATCATCGGACGCAGGAACAGCCGGTTCGGAACCGGGCGGGTGATGTCGCAGATGAGAATGCAGGCGCTGCGCTTGCCACGCGCCAACTCGGCGAGCGGGGCCGCTCCGATCGGCCTGGCGAGTGCCGCGGCAATGGCGGCATGCGGGTCCGGCAGCTTCGCCATCGCGCCCTTGCGGATGACCGTCGGGCGGACATCCGGCGGCAGCGTGACCGGCAGATGGCCCTTGCCGAACAACAGGTCGATCCGTCCTTCGGTCATCGTCCAGCCTCCGTGCGCGCGGCCCTTTATGCCTTCGATGCCTGGCCTGGGCAATTTGCGGTTGCGACCGGGCGCCGAGGCCACCGCCGGCACGTTACCTGCCGTCCCGCACGCGGCGGAGGTGGCGCCTCAGTCGTCATCTGCCTCCCCGGCGATCGGTGCAGGAGCCCCCAGCTTCTGCCAGGTGGCGTCGGGATCGAAGCGCGTCATCGCCCGGGCAACCGTCGCGGTCGCTGGTCCAAGGTCCTTCTGGTAGATCTCGCCGTCCTGATTGACGATGAAGGTCATGACGCCGGTGTTGCCCCAGCGCGCCGGCCAGGCGACCAGCCCGAACCCGCCGATCATCAGCCGGTTCGCGAGATAGTCATAGGCGCCTCCCGGTGCGTGGGCCCCCTGCCCCTTCAGGATATGGAAGAAATACCCGTGATACGGTTGCGGTTCCGTATTCTCGCCAGGGCGATAGCCTTGCGCGCGCGCCTCCGCGATCAGCGGCCCGAGCGGGCTCGGCGGCTGGTCCTCACTGGTCGGCCAATACAGTCCATCCTGCCTGCCGGGACTGCTGAGCAGGCGCTGGGCATAGGCGTTGACCTTGTTGCCGTCGTGCAGGTGCTGGTAATATTCGTTCTGCGCATCGACATAGGCGAGCACGACCTGCTGGGTATAAAGCTCGTTGGCACCGACGCGGCGATCCAGGATCTCCTGCCGGCCCGCCGCCACGTCGAAGGACCAGCCTTGCGCGTCATGTTTCACCGGAATCGGAAACGGCCAGTCATCCGTGCCGATCGACAGAATGGCCACGTCACCTTTCACATCGAGCGTGTGTTTGGCGTCGTAGGCGGCAATGAATTTCCGGCGCTGCTCGGCGTTGGCGGCGGGATCGCCTGCACTCACGTCGCGTAGGCCGGCCGCTCCGAACAACGCGCGAAGCCGTGCCGTGTCGTGGGCGCGGACCGCCGCGACCAAGGTGTCGATTGCCGTATCGGCTGATGCGAATTGCTGCCGGGTTTCGCCGGCCGGCGCCGCGGCGAGCAGCGGCAGCACGACCAGGACAGCCGCGAGCCAGGACCAGCAGGAGCGTGGATACATCAGCGCCCTCCTCGATGTCCGCCACCGCCGGCACGCGCGCGCCCGCCGGCCTGCGCCTGCCCCATGGTGTTGCGGCTGGCGCGGCCTTGCGCCGCCTGCTGACGGGTTGCGCCGCCGTTGCCGAGGCCCCTGAACGCCGGCGCGCCGCCGCTGGCGACCGGTCGCTGTGCTGCCTGCAGCCGGCCCTGGGCCGCTCCACCGCGCGCCACGTCCGGGCGTTGGGCACCACCGATCCTGCCCTGGAGACTGCCTGCGCCAGCATCGGGCCGATTGCCTCGCAGGTTACCCGGGGCACGGCCATCCCCGAGTCTGCCCTGCGTGCCCGCCGGCCCCTGTGCGCCCTGGCGCAGGCCCGGTGTTCCAGACGTCCCCCGGCCACGGAAGGCATCGCGGGCCCCCGCGTTGCCGGCGGCATTCGGCCGGTACTGTTGCCGGACATTGGCGTTGCTGTAGCCGACCCCTCGCCGATGGGCGGCGTTGTGCTGCCAGGTGTTGGAGGTTATGGCCCGATTGTTCACGCGGCTCGCATTGATGGTGTTGAACCGGTTGACGTTGACATTGACGCTGCCATTGCTCCAGCCCGGTGAGCCCCATCCCCACAGCGCACTGGTGACGGCGATGCCGGCCCCAAATGCGAGGCCCGTCGCCAATGCCGAACCCAGGTAGTAGCCCGCAGGCGGCGGGTAATAGACAGGCGGGTTCGACGGATAAGGCCACTCGCCATACGCGACGCTCGGGTTATAGCCAGGCACGTACATGGTATTGGCCTGCGCCGGCTGGATGACGATCGCAGCGGCGTCCTGGGTCACGGTCTGCTGCGGGGTGCTTTTCAGGGTTCCAGCCTTCTGCGCCCGGCCGCGCAGGACCTGCACGGCGGCGAGCACGTCGGCCTGCTGGGCCAGGAATGCGTCCCCAAGCTGCTGCGTCCAGTCGAGCCGATCGCTCATGGTCCGCAGCACGCTCGGTAAGGGTACCAGCGACTTGACACTCGCGTCCCAATCCTGCGCCGCGAGCGCCTTCAGCAGGGGATCGCCCTTCAGGGCCTTGTTGCCCGGCTGATCGAGCCACCGGCTCGCCATCACGACTTCGAGCGGATAGGTCGCGGCAATCAGCACCTGCGTCAGCAGATCGTCGGGATACAGCGCAATAGGCGCAAGTATCTGTTCGAGCACCGCCTGCGTATAGACCGGGGCGGCGGACTGGACCTGAGCCGGCGGCGCCTGTTGCGCATGCACCGGCGGCGGGACCAGAGGTACCAGCGCCAACGGCAGCGCAAGCAGATAAGTCCATCTTGCCAAGGGACATCTCCTCCTGCGCAAGGACCGCCGCCATCGAATTGGCCGGCGACAATCCCTCGAGCGCCTGCACTGGCGTTGGGCCAGTATCCATTGTCGGCGATAGGCTCGTCATTTGCGCTCTGGATCGATCTCTATCGCATTATCCGCCGCAGTGGAATGCATGGTGGCTTCGCGAGCGTCGCGCGGCCGCCACTCCAGTTGCCGGAACGGTGGGACGCAGCCGATCTGCTGGAAGCCGGCGCGGCGGCACATGCGCAGCGATGCCTCGTTGCCCGCGAGGACCTGGCATAGCACGTGCTGCCGCCGGCGCTCGAAGCGTTCCAGCACAGCGCTGAGGATCACGGTGCCCAGGCCACGGGCACGACGTTCGGGCATCAGGGCGAAATCGACGATGCGGCCGGCGGTGGTTCCCGGATCGATCACGATGCGACCGATCGGTACGCCGCCCTGCTCCATGATATCGAAGCGGGCGGCGGGGAATTGCCCACGGTACGTCGCGGCCTGCGAGGCAAACTGCAAGCGCAGCAGCGCATCCTTCATGAGATCATCGCCCGGCACCAGGGCAAGTTCGCGCCATACCACGGTGCGGAACAGCACGGCGAGAAATGCCTCGTCCTGTTGCCGCTCCGGCCGCAGCACGATCGGCGTACCGCTCACGTCGAGCGTCAGCGGGGCGCCAACTGGCAGCAGCCCTTCACCGGATTCGCCGGCTCCGCTATTGAGCGTCACCTCGGACGATGATGTGGGTAGCCCGGCATGACCAGTATCCTGCGCCATGAGGATTTCGCTCCGCATGTGGACAAGTCGTTCCGCTTCGATGGCTGGCCCGGCAGCCTGCGGCTGTTGCGGATCGAAATACCGCGCCCGTCTGCCGCATCCGATGCCGCGCGCGCCGTTCACGCTGATCTTCGAGGGGCCGCGTGGCAACCTGCTCGCCGAGGGCTTCTGGACGGCTACCTTGGACGACGGCAGCAGCTTCGAATTCTATATCATGCCGATCCACACATCGGCGGCGGACCGGCATGAGTATCAGGCGGTGTTCAACTGATGCTGGAGGCCGCTCAGCCGCGCGAGGGGAACGACCCTTGCAACGCGATGCAGACGTTGAGCGTGAGATACGGCATCAGGTTGGGATGCGCCTTTCCGCCGGTGCTGGTGATTGCCGTGTCGGCCAGCTTCTGGTCCGGCGCGGAATCCGCCACGTAGATGTCCATGGTCAGCGGGTTGCCGTTCCTGTCGACCCCGGTGGCCTGAGCCAGCACCACGGTATTGTCGGGCACATTGGTATTGTTGGCCACGTCGGGATTGTACAGGACGCCAATGTTGTGGGAGTGATACGGCGTCTCGTCGACCGTCAGTGCGTGGGTCTCCTCGCCGATCGACGCCCCGACCTCGCGCGGGGTCAGACCGGGGCCGTTGCCCTGGCCGATCGGCGTGCGGCCGCGCAGGTCCGGCAGTGCGAACGTCGTGATGCCATCGCCACCGAACGCGGTGCCGAGAAGCGAGAACAATGCCTGGTTCTGCGCGATCGACATGAGCTGTCCGGCGCACAGCGCCCAGCCCCGGGGCGGGTAGCCGAAGCCAAAGATCTCGATCTGACCCAGATACGGTTCGGACATGTCGCCTTGCTCCTAGGGCCGCTGTGGGAAGATGCCGCTGAGCGCGATGCAATAGCGCAGGGTCAGTGACGGCTGCATGTTGTTATGCGGCTTCTGGCCCCCGGCCGGCACGACGGTGCTGGTGGTAAGCTGCGAATTGGGTGTACCCGGATTGTAGATATTGCCCTTGTCGCGGCCTTGCAGAGTGCCCTTGGCCAGCTGCGACAGCAGCCCGCCCGCCGCCGAGTTCGCGGTGCCCAGGCTGGTGGTCGCCGCCAGCGCGTGGCTGTGCGGCGCGACCAGGTCGGGGGTCAGCGCAATGTTCTCCCCGCCCGCCAGTTCGCCGAGTGCGTAGGTTTCGCCACCCGCCAGCGTGCCGGGACCGACGGCTGCACGTCCCCGCAGATCCGCAGGCCGAACGTTGTCACGCCGTCACCGCCATACGTGGTGCCGAGCAGCGAGAACAGTGCGGTGTACTGGCGGATCGGCAGCAACTGGCCCGTGCAATCGGCCCAGCCATTGGGGGGGAACGAGTACGGGTACAGCGTGATCTGGCCAATGAATGGTTCCATCATCGTGGGGACGCTCCCGGGATTGCTGTAACGACGCTTGAGCATGGTCGGTGCGGATAGCAGCATCGAACATTATCCAGCGCTTTGTCTGGTCGCGTGAGTGACGCTTCGGACGCGGGTCGCTGGAAGCGACCAGCATTTCAGCTCGGCGGCGGAAACACGCCGGCCCAGCAGATGATGTGGTTGATCACCTGAAGAGGCTGCCGGTTCTCATGCGGCTTGCCGTCGCCCGACGCCATGCTGATCGAGGACGCCGCAAGCGTCACGTCCGGCTCCGCCTTGCCATACATGTCGACCGCGGCCTGCGCATTGACGGCCAGCGACTTCGTCGCATCCGGCGTGTTCGACGTTCGGTCTTCGACGATGCCACCAACCCATGCGAGTGACCGCCGATCTGGTCGGGCCGCAGCGTCACGTCCTCCGAGCCGGCGACCTGGCCGAGACATAGTTCGACAATGTTGGCCCCTGGCCCTGGCAGACCGGAATGCGGCCGCGAAGGTCCGGCACACCGAACGTGGTAACGCCGTCACCGCCATTACGTGGTGCCCAGCAGAGTGTACAACACGTCATATTGTGCGATCGGATAGAGCGACCCATCGCAGACCAGCCAGCCGACCGGTGCGAAGTTGAAGCCAACCGCGGTGATCTGTCCGACAAAGGGTTCGGCCATGGGCTTCTCCAAACCTGATCCTGACGAGGGCGGTCCTGTCTCGACACCGGGTCGATCCGGCCGCGAATTCGATAGCACGGAATTTACCCATGCCCGACAGCACAATCGTGTTACGCCTCGGTTTAATCCGGGTAGGCCCTCGACGGCACGAAACTGGCTGGTCAAACCGCGCACTGAGCCGGCGGCCGAGCCGGCACGTCCGTTAGGCTAACGTCAATTCTTCGTCACCGCGATTATCACGCTGGCGAGGAGATCTGGAGACCCGGAGGGAAGCGACCATGAACGAAGGCAGCGGGACGTCGGGCGCCGGCATGGCAGGCACTGGCAGGTATCGGGGAATTCGACGGTAGCCCGACCGGGCCCGCCGCCAGCGTGCCCGTCGACGCTGCCGCCGAGATCGTCTTCATCGATGGCTCGATCGATGACGCACAGGCACTCGCCATGGGCGTGCGCGCCGGCGTGGTCGCGGTCGTCCTCGATCCCGGCCAGGACGGCGTGCGCCAGATCGCTGAGTATCTGTCGAGCCACGCCATCCAAGGCGCCGCTGCCGTCGCGATCGTCGCCCATGCGCCGATGGCGTCATCCAGGTCGGCAGCACCCTGCTCAGCGCAGCGACCATCGTCCAGCACCTGCCGGACCTGGCGCAGATCGGGCGACGCGCTGCGCCCGGGCGGCGACATCCTCCTGTACGGCTGTGACATCGCCCAGGACGTCGCCGGCGAGGCGTTCCTGCAACAGCTTGCGCGGGCGACCGGCGGGGCGAACATCGCCGCCTCCTCCCATGTGATCGGTACCGCTTCGGCCGGCGGCGACTGGAACCTCGATGTCGACACCGGCACGATCGACGTCGACACGCCATTCACACCACAGGCGCTCACCGCCTTCGCTGACGCACTGCCGGTCGCCACCAACCAATTGTTCGCCAGCTTCAACCACAGCAAGGGCAACGGCCTCACCCGGGTCGAGCAACTCGGGGTCAGCGGAACGTCGCTGGTGGGTGCGCCTGTCGATATCCGCGACGGCACCCAGACCTCGAACTTCGCCTTCCTGCAGGGCATCGTCGTCGATGCGCCGCGCGGCAAATACTTCCTGGTCAACAGCGACAACAGCACGGTCAACCAGATCGTGGTCGGCAGCATCACGGGCGGCGCACCGACCGTGCTGTACACCGCTCCCGACATTCCGAACTACCAGTTCGCCGGACTGGCACTCGACCAGCCGAACCACACTATCTACTTCGCGCAGGCCAGCACCAACCCCGCACAGGACGGCATCTTCAAGATCGACGAAGGGGGCGGCACGGCAACGCCGGTCGTGGTCAACCAGGGCATCATCAGCCCGCTCAGCCTGTCGCTCGACCTCGATGACGGCTTGGTGTTCTTCGTCGACAACCAGGGCATCGGCAGCAACGTCAACCGACTGGACGTCGGCAACCTGTCGACCGGTAAGCTCACCGTCCTCAACGGCCAGCTCGATGGGACGGTCCAAACCCAGATCGCCACCAAGGCCGGCCAACTTGCCGGCGTCGCGGTCGATGCTCCCAACAACGTGCTGTACTTCACGGCGAACAACGGCACCGGTCCCACGAACAATTTCATCTACCGCGTGGCGTACACGGTGACCGCCGGGAACGTCACGCTCGGCAGCGTGCAGACGCTGTATTCCGGCCTCGGCGGCCGGCCATCCCGGCGCCATCGTCCTCGATACCATCGGCGGCAGGTTTCTACATCGGCAATCAGACACGCAGGCGATCGACACCGGCAGCCTGAGCGGCGGCGGATCGGTCTCGCAGGTGTTCCAGCTCACCGGCACCGTCGGCGTGCAACCCAACGGCCTGTATTTCCTGTCGACCCCGACCGTCGCCGCCAGCGGCAGCGTCGCGTTCGCGCAGGGCGGACCGGCGGTCATACTGAATGCCAGCCCTCACCGTCGCGAACCCCGATGGCCAGGGCCTCGCCAGTGCCACGATACAGGTCGGCGGCGGCAGCTTCGCGGTAAACGGTGAGACGCTGGCTGCGAACACCGCAGGGACCTCGATCACCGCGAACTATAACACGAGCAACGAGACACTGACGCTGAGCGGCGCCGATACGCTCGCCCACTACCAGACCGTGCTGCGTTCGGTGACGTTCAGTTCCACGGGTGCGACCGCCGGAAGCCGCACGATCAACTGGACGGTCAGCGACGGCATCATCTCCAGCACCACGCCGACCAGCACCGTGACAGTGCACGATCAGCCGGTCGTCACAGCCGGTGCGAACACTACCTTCATCGTCAATCGCTCGCCCGTGGCCCTCGACGCCACGCTGAAGGTCAGCGATCCCGACAGCGCCATCCTGAACAGCGCAACGGTATCGATCGGCGCCGGCTTCCTTGCGGGCGACACGCTGGGATTCAGCAACCAGGGCGGCATCGGCGGCAACTACGCGGCCGGATCCGGCGTGCTGACACTGACCGGTGCGGCGAGCATCGCGACCTACCAGACCGCGCTCCAGTCGATCACCTACGGCTTCACCGGTGACCCGACCGGTGGCAAAGGCGATATCAGCCGGACGATCTCGTGGTCGGCCAGCGACGGCGTCGCCACCAGCAACCCCGTGAACAGCACACTGAACTTCGACAACGCACCCACCATCGTCGCCGGCGCGTCGGTGATCTATCCGCAGAACGGCATCCCCGTCGCGCTCGATCCCGACCTGACGATCGCCGATCCCGACAACGCCACGCTGAGCGGCGCCACCGTCGCCATCACCAGCGGTTTCCTTGCCGGCGACACGCTGAACTTCAGCGGCCAGAACGGCATCACCGGGGACTACCAGGCGGGAACCGGCGTGCTGACCCTGTCCGGCGTCGCCACCGTCGCGAACTACCAGACGGCCCTGCGATCGATCGCCTACAGCTTCGACGGCGATCCGACCAATGGCGGGACCAACCCCGATCGCACGATCGGCTGGACCGTGAGCGACGGCATTGCCAGCAGCGACACAACATCGAGTTCCGTTGCCACGCTGTGCTTCTGCGCCGGCACGCGCATCGCGACGCCTGCCGGCGAAGTGCCGGTGGAGGCACTCGCTGTCGGCGACCTTGTGCTGACGCTGCGGGGGATCTCTCGCCCGATCCGCTGGATCGGCACAGGTCAAAGCCTGCTCCCCCATGGACGGCGCAGCGCGGCAACCCCCGTCATCGTCCGTGCCCATGCCCTCGGCGACGGTGTGCCACTGCGCGATCTGCGGATCACCAAGGGCCATTCGCTGTTCCTGGAAGGCGTGCTGGTCCCCGTGGAGTGCCTTATCAACCATCGGACGATCCTGTGGGACGACGAAGCGGGAAGCGTCGTCGTGTACCATATCGAACTCGATACCCATGAGGTGCTGCTGGCCAACGGCACGCCGGCGGAGAGCTATCGTGACGACGGCAACCGGACGCAGTTCCAGAACGCCAATCCCACCTGGGATGAACGACCGCCGCTCGAGCCCTGTGCGCCTATCGTGACCACCGGACCCGTGATCGCGGCGCTGTGGCAGCATTTGCTGCAGCGCGCGCCGCCGCCGGCACCAGACGCTCTGACGCGCGAGCCCGATCTGCATCTGCGGATCGATGGAACACGGGTCGACGCATCTGGTGTGGCAGGCGACGTTCACAGCTTTGTCCTGGACCTTGCAGGCGGGGACATCAGGCTTGCCTCCCGCAGTGGCATTCCGGCGGAGCAGGGCTTCAACAACGACCAGCGTCGCCTGGGTGTTGCCGTGCAACGCATCGTCCTCCGCCAGCCGGGCGTGATGCTGGAGGTCGCGGCCGCATCGCCTCTGCTGGAAGATGGCTTCCATGGCCATGAACCCGAAGGCGACTTCCGCTGGACCGACGGCGCAGGACTGCTGCCGCCACGCGTGCTGGCCGCCTTCACCAGCGGAAGGCTGGACATCGAGGTCCATGTCGGCTGCATTGCGCATTATTCCGCCGCCCAAGCCGCGCTGCCTCTGGCCGCCTGACCGACTACTGGAAGCCGCGTCCCTGACCGCCGCTCAGCACACCGGCACGAACCCCGCCGCTGTGGCGCACACATGGTCCTTCAGCGCGAGAGATCGGTCGAGCGTGGCAGTTCCGGGCGCTGATGGTACCAGCCCATCTGCACCATGCCGCGAATTAGCAGGAACATCGGCACCAGCGCGAGGGCTTCGTCCTCGATCGCACGCACCGACCGATAGCCGGCGATGCAGGCGTCGCGGAAGACCCCGAATCCGGGATGCTCCTGATGCGTAACCAGCGCGACCGCCAGATCGTACTGGTGCCAGCCGTAGCCTGCATCATCGAAGTCGATCACCGCCGCATGCGTGCCGTCGATCAGCACGTTGTGCGGGTGTAGATCGGCGTGGATCAGACTGTAGGTGCGCGCTGGCTTGCCGAGGCGCGTCAGCGCTGCGTGCAGCGTGTCGCGCGTGGCCAGCATGAGGCGGCGTTCGGCCGGCGACAGGATCGGATGGTCCCAGAACGGTCCCCAGAAGGGCGCCGGTCCCAGCAGTCCATCCGCATCCAAAGCATGCCGCCGGAACCCCGCGGGCGGCGTCCATGTCGTTGCCTGATCGTGCATGGCGGCCATGATCGCGCCCAGCCGGGCGAAGCGGAGCGCATTCGCAGCCGTGTCGCTCTCCCCGCGCCACGACGTCCGCCAGCAACTCGCCCTCCACCCAGCGGGCGAGGCCTGCCCAGCGCTGCTCGCCGGTGGCGGGGATCTCGACCCGCGCGAAAGCCTCACCGTTCAGCGTCAGCCGCGGTTCGGGCGCCGCGATCCCCGCCCGGACCAGAGCCCTGGTCCACAGATGCTCCGAGCGGAGTTCCGCGATGTCGTGGTACCACGGACGGTGCAGTCGCAGCACCAGCAGGGAACCATCGCGCGCATCGGTCACCCGGAACGTGACGTTCTCGCTCAGGCGCACGAAGCGAAGCTCGGCCGGCGTGACACCGAACGCCGCCAGCGCCTGGTGCGCGGCCGGCGTGTAGGCCTGCTCCGCCGGTGCCGTCATGCCGCCAGTTCGGCGATCGTCTCGTCCCACGCCGTCAGGAAGTCGGCCGCGTTCGTCTGCGAGAACACGAGCGGCGGGCGGATCTTCACGACGTTGGCGAAGGCGCCGGCATTGCTGGTCAGGAAGCCCTTGTCCTTCAGCCGGTTGATCACCCGCTTGGCAAGGTCCGTATCAGGCGCGCCGTCCGCCGGCTTCACCATCTCCACACCGATGAACAGGCCGTGGCCGCGCACGTCGCCGATCGCGTCGCTGGCGCCCTTGCGCTGGGTCAGCGACGCCTTCAGCGCGGCACCGACCGAGGCGACATTGGCGCGCAGGTCACGGCCCTCGATCTCGTCCAGCACCGCCATTCCGACCGCGGGCCTGCAGCGGCGAGGAGGCGAAGGTGTTGAAGTAACGAGTCCTGGCGCGGAAGGTCTCGACCAGTGCACGGCTCGCCGCGGTGGCCGCGAGCGGCAATCCGGCGCCCATCGGCTTGCCGGTAACGACGATGTCGGGGGTGAAGCCGGTCACCTCGTAGCCCCACCAGTTGCCGGTCCGCGCGTAACCGGCCTGAACCTCATCAGCGATCACCAGGCCGCCCGCCTCGCGCACCATCGCGGCGGCGCGCGGCATGAAGCCTGCCGGCACATCCGGCAGACCCTCATTGGCAAAGATCGAGCAGACGATCAGCGCGGCGATCCCCTCCCCTGTCGTTTGAAGCTGCGCGATGGCGTCGCCGAGATGCGTGAGATAGGCATCGCACAGTGCGGCCTCGCTGAGATTGGCGGCGAGCGGGCGGTATTTCTCCGGGAACGGAATCGCGCGCACCGCCTGGTTCGCGGGCGGCTGGCTGCCGAGCCGGGTCAGCGATCCGACCAGCTCGCTGTTGCCGTGGTAGGTGGCGTTGGTGCAGACGATGCCCCGTCGGCCGGTGGCGAAACGAGCCATGCGCAGCGCGATCTCGTTGGCCTCAGTGCCGCTGCAGCTCAGGATGACGCTTTCGATCTGCTCGCCGTGCAGCGCCGCAAGGCGTTCGGCGAAAGCAACGACTCCTTCATGCAGATAGCGGCTGTGGACATTCAGCGTCGCCTGCTGGCGGGCCATCGCCTCGACCACACGGGGATTGGCATGACCGACGCAGGGCACGTTATTGTACATATCGACGTAGCGGCGGCCG
Source organism: Acetobacteraceae bacterium (assembly GCA_037201625.1). Lineage (GTDB taxonomy): Bacteria > Pseudomonadota > Alphaproteobacteria > Acetobacterales > Acetobacteraceae > JAMXLO01. The sequence continues at coordinate 233,967 of JBBCGR010000002.1, forward strand.
TCGGCATCGAACAGGTAGACGCCGTCGCCGCGGACGATGTGCAGCGGCACTTCGTAGAACAGTGGTGTGCCAGCCCCCAGTGCGGCGTCGCGACGGGCCAGCAGATCGGTCGTGTCGTCCATTCCCCCTCCTGTGCGTGCCGCCGATGGGCGAATAACGCAAGCTGTCCGCGGCGCGATGCGAAGCCCGAATGGGCGGGATTATGGACGCAAAACACGGTGCGTGCACACATCGCGCGCGCAGGTCCGCGGCCACGATGGCGGCCCCTCTCGGCCGGCCCCTCTGCCGGCCCCGTCGCGGCCAGACCTTGGCCGATCTCGCCAGACTTGATTAGATATGGTCATATGATGACCTGACCAATGCGAGGGACGCTGTGGACCAGGTGTTGCGGGCCGTTGGCGCCGGTACGGTCGCTGACTGACGAAGTGGTCGCGCGGATCACCGAGGAGATCAGCAGCGGACGCTTGCGCCGCGGCGACCGGCCTGCCGACCGAACAGGAGTTGGTCACCGCCCGCCGGTGTCTCGCGCACCGTCATCCGCGAAGCGGTCGCCGCACTGAAGGCGCTGGGACTCGTGGAGACCCGCCAGGGTGTCGGCGCCTTCGTCGCCTGCGACATCCGACGCCGCCCCTTCCAGATCGATCCGGACCGGTTGCAACGAGTGCCCGCGGTCCTGCACGTGCTGGAACTGCGATCCGGCATCGAGATGGAAGGCCGCGGGTCTTGCGGCGGAGCGGCGCACGCCGACGCATCTGGCCCGGCTGGCAGATACGCTGCAGGCGATCGGCATCGCCATCGCGCGCGGCGAGGAAGCCGTGGAGGCCGATTTCGAGTTTCATTGCGCGATCGCCGATGCAACGGGCAATCCGCATTTCCGCCAGTTGCTCGAAGCGCTCGGCATCGAGGCGATCCCTCGCCTCGTCCTGCAGCACAGTCACCGCGGCGCACGCGACCGCACACGCTATCTGCTCGCCTCGCAGGCCGAGCACCAGGCGTTGCTGGACGCGATCGAGGCCAGGAATGCGACGCGCGCACGCAGCATCATGCGGCGCCATCTGCATCGCGGCCTGGAACGTTACCGGCTTGCCGGCGCAGACCAGGCAAGTCCACCGGCCGCGCGCCATCAACCTCTAACCACCGGGGATAACAACAAATGTGCTGGGTGACTGTTCGGACATCGGTGTCGGCTCTGAGAAGGACGCTGCGCGCGGCAATGCTGGCCGCGCCATGCGTCATCGCCACGATGGACGGGCGCGGGTGCGGCGGATGTGCCGGCAAAAGGCCAGAGTCCCACCATCGACCGAATCAAGAGTTCCGGGACGTTACGCGCCGGGATCAACGTCGCACTGCCGTGGCTGGGGCAGAACCCGGCGAACCGTGAATTCTTCGGTCCCAGCCTCGATATCGGCAAGACCATCGCCGACAAGCTCGGCGTGAAGCTGGAACTGACGACATCGGCCTCGGACGTCATCATCGCCGGCCTGCAGGCCAACCAGTTCGATCTGGCGATCGCGCCGCTGTTCGCCACCGAGAAGCGGCGGGCGGTGGTCGACTTCGTCAACTACACCGTCGCCGGACAGTGCTACGGCGTGCTGAAGGACAATGCCAAGATCAACACGCTCGCCGACCTCGACAAGCCGAGCGTCACGCTGGGAACCTGGACAGGTTCGGGGTCCGAGCAGGCCATCAAGGCGAAATATACCCATGTGACCATCAACAGCGTGGTGATGGCAGTAGGCGGCGCCAATCGAATGGAGGAGGTGCTGGCGCGCCGGATCGACGCGGCGACACTGGACTCCGCGCGTGCCTATCTGGTGGAACACCAGTTCCCGCAGTTGAAGATCATTCCGGGCGGCGCGGCCGAGTGCATCCGCAATCCCGACGTGCCGACACCGATCGGCATGGCGTTCGCCAAGGGTGATCCAGCGTTGCAGCGCTTCCTGGAGGCGATGGTCGCGGAGATGCAACCGGCGATCAACGCCTCCATTGAGAAGTATAGCTCATTGGAATACATGCTGCCGAAGCAGTGATCGCACCGGCACCATGAGTGTCCACCTGGGACCTGGGCGTCGTCACCAACAACATCGGCTACCTGCTCGCCGGTCTGCGGATGACGATCGTGCTGTCGCTGGTCTCGCTGGCACTCGGGCTGGCGGTAGGCCTCGTCATCGCGCTGCTGCGGCTGTCGCGATGGCGGGCACTTCGCTGGAGTGCCGGACTGTATATCGACATCTGGCGCAGCACGCCATTCCTGGCCCAGATACTTTGGATCTTCTACGCACTGCCGATCCTGACCGGCCATGCACTCACCGCGTTCGCCGCTGGCGTCATCACGTTGAGCTGTCATGCGAGCGCGTATCTCGCCGAAGTCTATCGGGCCGGCATCCTGGGGATCGCGCCGGGGCAACGGCAGGCGGCGCTGGCACTCGGCATGACGAATGCCCAGGCGGCACGACGGATCGTCCTGCCGCAGGCGCTGAAGCAGATGCTGCCGGCCATCGGCTCAATCAACCTGTTCAAGGAATCGGCCCTGGTCTCGATCATCAATCTCCAGGAACTGATGTGGTACGCTGAGTCGCTCTCGGGCTTCACCATGCGTTCGGTCGAGATCCTGTCGGCGACGGCGCTCATCTACGCGGCGCTGACCTATCCGCAGGCCCTTGCGGTGAATTACCTGCACCGCCGCCAGCGTGCCGCATGACGCGGTATACCTGGCATTTCGAGGCGGTATGGGAAAACCTGCCGCTGCTGCTGCAAGGGCTGTGGAACACCTGCCTGCTGGCACCGCTGGCGATGGCGGTCGGACTGATCGTCGGGCTAGGCATAGCCTTGCTGCGGCTGAGCGGCGTGTGGGGATTGTCCGCGCTCGCAGCAGCCTTCACCGAACTGTTCCGCACCACGCCGCTGCTGGTACAGGTGATCTGGGTCTACACCGTGCTGCCGCTGCTGACCGGCATCACCCTGAGCCCGTTCATCTCGGGACTGACTGCGCTCGGGCTCAATGTCGCAGCATTCATGGCGGAGATCTATCGCACCGGCATCACGGCCATCGATCGCGGCCAGACGCAGAGTGCACTGGCGCTCGGGATGACGCGCGCGCAGGCGATGCGGCGGATCGTCCTGCCACAGGCGGTACGACGAATGATCCCGCCGATGACGGCGATGTGGGTGGCGCTGTTCAAGGATACCTCGATCCTGGCAACCATTGGCGTCGTGGAACTGATGTACCAGGCGCGGGTGGTTGCATCGGATACGTTCCGGCCGCTGGAGGTCTTCACCGCCGTGGGCGTCCTCTACTTCCTGCTGACCTACCCGCAGGCGCTGCTGGGTGAACCGGCTCTACGACCGGCTGAGAGTGCACTCATGAGCGCGCCGGTGCTGCGGGTGACCGACCTGCACAAGAGGTTTGGCGGAACTGGAAGTGCTGCGCGGGGTCTCGCTGGAGGTGCAGCGCGGCGAGGTGATCGTGCTGGTGGGCGCCAGCGGGTCCGGCAAGAGCAGTTTCCTGCGCTGCCTGAACAGGCTCGAGGAGCCGTCGAGCGGGTACCATCCATCTCGACGACGTCGAGGGTCACGGCAGCATCGGCCAACCTGGCGCAGGTCCGCCGGCGCATGGGAATGGTATTCCAGCACCTCAACCTGTTTCCCCACATGACGGCGGTCCAGAACGTGATGGAGGGACCACGCACCGTCCTCGGTCTGCGCCGCGCAGCGGCCCATGCACTGGCGCTGCGGATGCTTGCGAAGGTCCACCTCACCGACAAAGCCGAAGCCCGCACCTGGGAACTTTCCGGCGGGCAGCAGCAGCGTGTGGCGATCGCCCGGGCACTCGCAATGGAACCCGAGGTGATGCTGTTCGACGAAGTGACCTCGGCGCTCGATCCGGAACTGGTGGGCGAAGTGCTCACGGTGATGAAGCAGTTGGCCGATGATGGCATGACCATGATCGTAGTGACGCATGAGATGGCGTTCGCACGTCGTGTGGCGGATCGCGTGCTGATGCTGGACCAGGGCGTTGTGATCGAGGAAGGCCCGCCGGAGCAGATCTTCGGCGCGCCGGTGCATGAACGGACACGGCGCTTCCTGCGCCGCCTGGCATGGGAGGAACAAGCGACGTGAAAGAGCAACTGCCATTTTCCCGATGCAGAGTTCAGTGCGCGGCTGGCGGCCGTACAGGCGGGATTGGCTGCCGCCGACATGGATGCGCTGGTGGTGACGGCGCCGGAGAACATCTACTACCTCTCGGCGTTCCATACCGCGGCGTATGACCTGCTTCAGGCGCTGGTGGTACCGCGGTCGGGCGCGCCGGTACTGGTGAATATCATCCACGAATCGGAATACCTGGTGCCGTTCCGGTCCTGGGTGACCGAGAAGCGCGCCTATACCAAGACCATGCCGTTCCTGGAGACGCTGGCGGCGCTGTTGCAGGACCTGGGGGTCGCGCAAGGCCGGATCGGCATGGAGAAGACCTCCTTCTTTCTGACGGTGCGCGACTTCGAAGGGTTGCAGGCGCTGCTGCCGCAGGCACGGTTCGTCGACAGTGGCGGCATCGTGGAACGCGGGCGCGCCGTGAAGTCGCCGGCGGAGGTCACGCATATCCGCGCCGCGGCGCGGGTGGTGGAAGCAGGCATGCGCGCGGGGGTCGAAGCCTGTGCGGCCGGGCGACGCGATACGGACGTTGCGGCGGCGGTGCACGCGGGGCTGATCGAGGCCGGCGGCGATTACATGTCATATCCGCCATTCATCAACTCAGGCTGGGCGACGTGTCTGGTGCACAACACGTGGTCCGGGCGGCTGTTGAACGCGGGCGACCTGGTGTTCCTGGAAATCTCCGGCGTGGTCCACCGCTATGCTGCGGCACTGATGCGCAGCGTCGCCATCGGCAAGATCGACGACGAATTCGAACGGCGGAACGAGATCGTGCATGAGGTGCTGGCTGCGACGATGGCGGCGATCAGGCCAGGCGTGACGTCGGGTGACGTGAACAGCATCTGTGCCGCGGCGTTTGCGAAGCACGGCTATACGATGTTGAAGCGCGCGGGCTATTCGATGGGGATCAATTTCCCGCCGGGATGGGGCGAAGGTGATGTGCTCGACCTGAGCGCGGGCAGCCCCGTCGTGCTGCAACCCGGCATGGTCTTCCACATTCCGCAGCCCTACCGCATGCCGGGCGAGCAGACGGTGTCGGTGTCCGAGACCGTGCTGGTAACGGAGACTGGATGTGAGTCGCTGACACAGTTCCCACGCGAACTGTTCCGGGCATGATGGCGCAGATGCTCCGGTGGCTATGCCGAAAATCTGAACACACGCCGCAAGGGACCGTCACATGAGGGGTCAGCGCCTGTTGTGGATGAGCATGGGACTGGCGGTGTCGCTCGCCGTCGTTACGGGGCCAGCTTCCGCCCAAGGTGTCGAGCCGCCGGCGAAGGGACAGAGTGTCACGATCGATCGCATCCGCGCCTCGGGCACGCTGCGGGCCGGAGCCGCCACGGCGCTGCCCTGGCTTGGCCAGAACCCTGCGACGCACGAGTTCTTTGGCCCCAGCGTGGAGATGGGAAAGGACCTGGCGGATCGGCTCGGGGTGAAGCTGGCGCTGATCCCGTCGGGGTACGACACGATCATCGCCGGGCTGCAGGCCAATCAGTTCGACATCACGATTGCCGCGTTGTCGGCGACCGAGAAGCGCAAGCAGGTCGTCGACTTCGTCAACTATACGATCGCCGGCACGTGCTATGCGGTGCTTGCCGACAATGCCAAGGTGAATTCGCTGGAGGACCTCAACCAGCCGTCGGTGTCGATCGGCACCTGGACCGGCACGGGCACGGAGCAGGTGGTCAAGGAGAAGTACACCAAGGCGACGCTCAACAGCGTGGTGATGCCGGTACCTGGCTCCAATCGCATGCAGGAGGTTCTCGCAAAGCGGATCGACGCCGCAACGCTCGACTCGCCACGGGCACTGCTAGTGGTGCACCAGTTTCCGCAGCTCAAGATCGTGCCGGGGCGGCCCGGACAACTGCATTGCGCATCCCGATCTGCCGGTGCCGATCGGCATCGCCATCACCAAAGGCGATCCGGCGTTCGAAACCTGGCTCCAGGCGGCTGTGGCGCAGATGCAAGGCAAGATCGACGCGGCGATCACGAAATACAGTGCGCTGGAGTACATGCTGGCGAAATAGCGGGACAGGCTGGAACCGCCGCACAGGGTTGCGGTTCCGACCACTCGGCAGCACCCGCTCTTGCGACCACGGCCTGTCCTCCGTAGGCTCGCAGGACCCGTCCAACAGGAGCGTCCCAACATGCCACAATCGCAGGGAACCAGATTTACCGCCGAACCCCTGACGTTTGTCGTCAGACACCAACTGTGGGATGGCAACGTCGAGGATCATACCGACCAGGGTGTCTCGATCGACGTGGCCGCCGATGTCGACGGCAAGCAGATCACACTGCTGCGCTTCAACTGCTTCGACATCGAGAAAAGCTACATCTATGGCCCGGAGAATCCCGACCTGGCGACACCCGGCCGTGTCGGCGGCGGCCTGGGCGTACATTGCCGGATGGATCCGATCGTCGATGGCAACGCTATCGGCTGGACCATCCGAATCCTCGGCCAGAAACTGCCCAAGATGCTGGACCGTGCCGGCTATAAGGAGATCGCGGCGGCAACCGACCTCGCGAAGGTGCGGGGCGTCCTGCCCGATGTGGAGGCCTGCGCCAGGGACACCTTCATCAGCAAGCGGAATACCGTCAAGCACAACCGCGGCACGGACATCTTCGAGGCCGGCAACATCCGGTTCGGCCTGGAAATGCGCCGGCAGCGGAATGGCGACGGCGGGCTTGCGCTTCACGTCCTGGCCGATGTGGGGGGGTCAAAGGGCAAGGCCTACGTGGAAGAGACGGAGGTTCTCGCGTTCGACTGCTTCTGGCAGGGCGCGCATTACCACTACGGACCGCGCAACAAGAACCATCGGATCAACTGGGATCTGACGGTCATCGACGATCCGCTGGAGTGGACCTTCGAGCAGATCGAGAACAGGAAGCTGGCCGCGATGATCGAGCGCGCGGGCTACCCCGGGATCGCAGCCGATCTGGACCCGGAAAAGATCGCCTCGGTTCTGCCGGCGCTGAAGAAGCGGGCCTGGGAGATGTACGAGGAAGGCGAGAGACTGACCGGCCACAAGGGCCTGCCGCTAGAGTTCACGCCGAACCTGGCTGCTGAATAGCTGACCGTCGCGGTGGTGGAGGGTTTTGCCCCCTCCACCACCGCACACCCGACATTCGACACTGCGACGCTGACGCGGCACTCCCTCAGGAGATTGCTTCGCCGCGCTTCAACTGGCGAGCCAGCCTCCGTCGACCGGCAGTGTTGCTCCGGTGATGTCGCGACCGGCCGGTCCGCACAGGAAGACTACGAGCGCCGCGACGTCGTTCGCTTCGACGAACCGGCCGCTGGGCTGTTTGCCGGCGAGAAAGTCGCGCTCGGCTTCCTCCCGTGATAGCGCCCCCTCGGTCACGCTGGCCATGATCCGCTGCTCACTGGCCGGCGTATGCACGGAACCCGGACACACGGCGTTGCAGGTGATTCCGTCGCGCAGCGTCTCCATGGCCACGGCACGGGTCAGTCCAAGCAGCGCCGTCTTGGTGGTGACGTAGTCGATGCGATTGGCCGCGCCACGGCTGCCATAGACCGAACTCATGTTGATGATGCGCCCCCAGCCCGCAGCCCGCATGCCCGGGACGGTCAGCCGGATGGTGTGGAAGGCCGCCGATAGGTTGACCGCAAGCGAATGGTTCCAGTGCGCGACATCAAACTTCTCGACCGGCGCAAAATGCCGGACCACGGCGTTGTTCACCAGGATGTCGATACTGCCCAGGCTCGCCATCGCACTGTTGACCAGTGCCGCCGCGCCTGCCTCATCCGACAGATCGGCGACGCGGTAATGCACGTCTCCGGCGGCCTCCTCGCGCAGCGCACCAAGCTTCGGCGCAACCTCGGCCTCCGATTCCTGGCCGGTGAACATCACGCCGCAGCCGGCCAGCGCCAGGGCGCGGCCGATCGCAAAGCCGAGCCCGCCGGTCGAGCCGGTCACCAGGGCGTGGCGTCCATTCAGCATTTCCCCAGTCCTGCCAAGGGGAAATTTTGCATCGCGTCGTGCATCACAAGGCACTCCAATGGTTTCATGCTGAAGCGACCAGGTTGCTGCCTGACACCACCGCCGCCGGCCTAGAGCGGATTCCGCTCGCGCTGGCTCACGGAACTCGCCCTGGCCTGTTGTCTGAGAGCGTGATCACCGCTCCAGTCATTCCGCTTGCGCGGATCGCGCTCTAGCGGCCATCGACCTCGACGCCGGCCCAGCCTTCCACCAGCTTCACCATCTCAGTGAAGTCGGAGGCAGGACCGTAGACGGCGCTGGTCATCGCAAGGAACTGCCGCACGGCGGCACCGACCACCATCGGCACGTTCATCGCCTCGGCCTCATCGGTGCATAGCCGCACGTCCTTGTGCGACAGGCCGGTCGCGAAGCCGAAATCGAATGTGCGCGGCAGCACGGCTCGGGGGAACTTGTCCTGCGTCGCGCTGTTGCGTCCACTGCTGACATTGATGACGTCCAGCATGATCTTCGGATCCAGGCCGGCTTTCACGCCCATCACCATGCCCTCGGACGTGATGGCGAGGGCCGCCGCGGCAAGCAGGTTGTTGACCAGTTTCAGGGTCTGGCCCAGGCCGGGTTTCTCTCCGACGAAGAAACGTTTGCCGAAATGTGCCAGGAGCGGATCGAGTTCGTCGTAGACGGCGCGTGGGCACGACACCATCAGCGCCAGCGTACCCTTCTCCGCGCCTGTGACACCGCCGCTGACCGGGCTGTCGACCAGCGTGATGCGCCCCCCCTTGGCGAGTTCCGCCGCCACCGCCGCCGCCGTTCGCGGACCGGTGGTCGACAGGTCGACGATGATGCGGGCGCGGCTGCCGGCGCCCAGCCCGGCCTGGCCCAGCACCACCTCGCGCACCACGTCGGGCGTCGGCAGGCTGGCGAACACAATGTCCGCCGCAGAGGCGACATCGGCTGGGCTCGCGGCCGGCCGCGCTCCGCGCTGCACGGCGATCGCCATCGCCTGCTCCGCCGGATCATAGACATGGACAATGTGCCCGGCCTCCAGCAGCCGTATGAGCATCGGCCCGCCCATGCGGCCCAGTCCGACGAAGCCCAGTTCCTGCTCAGCCATCCATGCGTCCTTTCATTCTCAGTCCCAATCGACCATGCGCGAGCGCTCCATGCTCGGCCGGGCCATACCGTGCGAGATGGGACCAGGCGAAGCACCGGTGCCGGACCTGCCGATGTCGGACTGGCGTTCGCGTTCTCGCAGGATGCGCAGTGCGACGGCGGCGGCCGCACGGACATGATCGCGGCAGGCCTGTGCTGCACCTTCGGGATCGCGCTGCTCGATGGCGATGACGATACGGCGCAGTTCGCGCACCGTGTGCGGCAGCCGGTCGGGCGCGGAGAGCGAGGTGGCGCGAAGCTGCGTGTTTCGGTTCAGCAATTGTGCCAAAAGGCGAGCGACATAGTCATTCCGGCAGCCGCGCAACAGCACGTCATAGAACCTGGCCTTCACATCCAGCAGTTCCCGCCGGCCTGCCTCGGGACCCATCGCGGCCAGCGCCTCATAGATGCGCCGCAGTTCCACCCGCTCCTCGTCCGAGGCCCGCTCGGCAAAATTCTCGCCCGCCAGTGCCTCCAGCGCTGCACGGACCTCGTAGATCTGCGCAGCCTCGGCTGCCGACAGCACGGCCACGAAGGGCCCGCGATGAGGCACCACGGTGACCAGGCCCTCTGCTTCCAGCAGGCGCACGGCTTCGCGGATGATGCTGCGGCTGACGTCGAATTGTTGGCAGAGCAGGCGGTCCGACAGGTGGGTTCCAGCGGGATAGGTGCCGTCCATGATCGCACGGCGCAGCCGATCCTCGACTTGCTGGCGCACTGGATAGGGTACGACGCGCAGCGCGGGATCTGATCCGGCTGGCAGAGTCTGGGCAGAATTGTCCGGCAATTCGGTCAACCTTGAAGCCAACTCGCTGAGATATTCCTAATTCCTGGGTCCTACGCTTACAACCAATCGCCGTCAATCTGATTGAAGGATTGACAGACAATTTTGCGCTTCCTAGCCTGCGCGTCATCTGCAACGGTCCAGGAGGATGCGCGATGTCGGACGAGGCATTGTTCAACAAGGGTCTGCCGATCCGGCGAGAGGTGCTGGGGCCGGAGTATGTCGACGCCTCGATGGCGAAGGCCGACGACTTCATGATGGCCTTCCAGCGCGCGACGACCAGTTGGGCCTGGGGTTGGGCGTGGGGCGACCCGACGCTGGACCGCAAGACACGCAGCCTGCTCAATCTCGCGATGCTGACGGCGCTGAATCGCGCGCCCGAGATCAAGTTGCATGTGAAAGGAGCGCTAACCAACGGGGTGACCGTCGAGGAGATCAAGGCCACGCTGCTGCACGCGACGGCCTATTGCGGCATCCCGGCCGGGCTGGACGCGTTCAAGGCCGCGCATGAGGTGCTGGTGAAGGAAGGCGCCGTTCCCACCAAGTAGCCCGGCGCCTCCGAACCGGGCTACGACTCAGGTCATCGTCCGGCGCCCGACGCCATCCTGACGAGCGTCGGCGGCGCCGGCCGGTAGCCGAGACGGGCCGAGATCGCGGCGGCGGTTGCCAGTACCTCATCCTTGATGGCGCCGTCTGGATCTTTCACGAGTTCGACCACGTCGGACACACTGACCGCAGCGACCGCGTAGCCGTTCGCGTCGCGAACCGGGGCCGCCACGCTGCGCTTGTCCTGCACGAACACGGATTGGCAGGATACGTAGCCCTTGCGCCGCTCCTTCACCAGCATCGCCTTCAACTCGGCGAGGTTCTGCGGCGCGGGGCGCGCGCATACTGTGAAATCGAAGCCGTTCGCGAACAGCGCGTCGAGTTCGCTGTCCGGCAGGTCGAATAGCAGCGCACGCCCGCAGGAAACGGCGTGGACAGGGAAACGTGTGCCAGTCGGAACGATCAGCGAACTGATCCATTTGTGCTGCGACGTCGCGCTGAGCACGTAGAAGACGACCGTGCTGTGGCGAATGCCAAGAGTGGCGGTAGCCCCGGTGCGGTCGCGCAGCACCTCCAGCATCGGCCGCGCGATGTCGACCACATCAAGGGAATAGAGGTAGTCGAAGCTCACGGCGAGGCTCTGCTGGCCCAGACGGAAGGCGTTCGCATTGGGCAGCCGTTCGATATAGCCGAGCGCTTCGAGCGTATAGGCCAGCCGGAATGCGGTGGCGCGGGAGATGCGGAGCGTCGCCGTAATCTCCGGCACAGTAATGACCCGCCGCGTGCCGGCGAACATCTCCAGGATCTGCAGGCCCCTGCGGAGCGCGGGAACGATATAGCGTTCGCCGTCCTTCTCGATCGCAGGTTGCACCACCTGTGGTTTGACCGGCGGCATCTGAACGACGCGTTTTGCGTCGACAGCCTGTCGTTGCTTTGGCATGGACGCTAACCCCGCCCTGTGAGGATGCTGGTCCGGCGCTTCATATTTGAAGCGCAAACGGTTGTCAATTCGTGCCGCGAGCGGCCGTAACACACGGCTCGCGGGGATCGAAATCGCCCGGCGGAATCGGCCCCGGCGAGCGGGACCAAACCGCCCGACCCGCGGTCCCAGACGGTTTGCGATCGCGCCAACGAGAAAAAAGCGTGACTGGCACTCTTGACATGGCGGCGACCTGTCGCGCTTATTGGTGACAGCACCGCTTCCGGTATGAAGCAATACGATCGCGTGCTCAAGGGGGAATGTCGTTGTCGAAGAGCGAGATGGGGTCTGAGGTATCGGCGCTGTATGACCGTCTTGGGGACCGCATTCTGTCGCGCGACCAGGCGGGTGCGAGCGAGGCGTATTACGGCCTGCTGCGCGCCGGCCGCCCGATGCCTGAGATCATGGCCCGCGCGGTGCACATCCACGCGCCCTACACCCATGTCCCCTACCACCAGCGCATCGACGACGGCGTCCCCAACTTCGTCAACAACGACCATTGCCTGCTGAGCGCGCGCGCCAGCCTGCATCTCGCCAATATCCTGCCGGGTCCGCTCGCCGCCCTGCCGATGGCGCAGACCATCTGGTACATCCCATCGGCCCTCGACATCTGGAACCAGAAGATCCTCAAGGCGCCCGGTCATTACGCGCCCCGCGACTACCAGATGCCCGAGACCCCGCCGCAGCCCGCCATCTACTGGCAGGACCAGGAGCCGCTGCGCGACAGCGCTCCGCTCGCCACCCGTCTCGGCCATTGGCTCACCCTGGTCGAGCGCGGCCAGGTGCTCGACGCCTATCGCGTCTTTCTCGGCCTGATGGAGGAGAAGCCGCATCGCAGGGACGTGCTCGCCGAACTGGTGTTCGCCGGCATGATCGACGTGCAGGACCGCCTGCTGTTCAACCGCTCCTACACGACCGGCCACAAGGCCTATCGCGCCCGCGCCACGGTGGAGGTCGGCAACGCCATCGGCTGGGACAATGCCCACGACGTCATCTATGCCGGTGCGCTCGACATCGCCGTCGGGCCGCGCTGGTATTCCACCTACGAGATGGCCTGCAACGTCGTCACCATCTTCCTCGAGGGACAGACCGTCTCCGCCATCCCCTATCGCGGCACGACCGAGCGCGAGCGGGCGCTGCTCGGCAACACCCAGCCGCTGAGCGAGGCGGAGACCGCAACGCTGCTCGACGCGCTGCTGTATCAGCACGAGCCTGCCTATATCCGTACGATCAGCGAGTTGCTGCTGGCCGGGCGGTCGCCGCGGCGGATCATCGACGTGCTGCAACTGGCGGCGGCTCAGATCATCCTGCAGACGCGGCACCCGAACAATTTCGGCCATCCCCAGCACTGCTACGAATACTGCAACACGCTCGGCTGGTTCTACGACAACTTCGAACATCCGCACCGGCTGAAGCTGCTGTATGTGGGGGCGGCGTTCGTCAACCGGACGGCGTGGAGCCAGAACGGGATCGGCGAATGCCAGCCGCATGAGATCGCGGCGGCGGCCGGTGCGGACCGGCTGAGTGCGGCCCAGATGCTGGAGCGGCTGGAGGCCTCGGTGCTGGCCTGCGACACCGACGGCAGTGCCGGCTGGACCAAGGCGTATCTCGCCAGCGGCGGGGACCGCGGCGACCTCGTGCGGCATCTCGCACTGCTCTCCGCCCGGCTGGGCAACGACCCGCACAACCAGGAGATCCCGGGCGGTCTGTTGCAGGACTATGCCACCAACCAGAGCCCGCACCGCGACCGCCTGCTGCTCACCTGCGCCTTCCTGCTGGCAGGCGCACGCCGTTACGGCGATGCGTTCGAGGCCAGCAGGCGCTTCGAAACCGCAATGCAGATCGCCTGAAACAATCGAACACGTTCAATCTTCGACGCCTAAACACTGAATCGGGAGGAAAACTGAAAGTGCCCAAGAGAACGACGAAGTATTCCGTGCTGTCCCGGCTTACGGCAGCGGCCCTGATGGCCACCACCGCATTTTCCACGCAGGCCCTCGCGGCAAAGGACGTCATCATCGGTTACGTCGACGATCTGTCCTCGGCCGCCGCCGAGGCGGGAACCGACAGCCTGTACGCGGTGAAGATCGCGTTGGCCGAAATCAATGCCAAGGGTGGCATCGGCGGCCGTCCCGTCAAGCTGATCGCCTATGACAGCAAGACCGATCCGCAGCTTGCCGCAACCTTCGTGACACGCCTGGCGGAAGACGATGATGCGCTGGCGGTGATCGGCGGCAACCAGTCGGTGCCGACGGCCGCTGCGATCCCAGCCGCGAACGAGGAGAAGATCCCCTATTTCGGCCTGACCGCCGCAATCGACAGCTTCACCAATCCGATCACGCCGTATTATTTCCGCATCGGCGGCAGCAACAGCCAGGACGCGGCCGCCATCGCGGCCATGATCGCGAGCGGCGGCTTCCGGCGCATCGCCATCATCAACAACTCGCTGTCGTTCGGGATCGACGGCGGCAACGCAATGGAACGCGAGCTGAAGGCCAAGGGCGTCCCGATCGTTGCGCGTGAAACCTATGACATCAACGCCGCTGACCTCGTGCCGCCGGTCATCAAGGTGCGCGACGCCAAGCCCGACATCATCATCATCTATCCGTACCCGGCCGACGGTGGCCGCATCGTGCGGACCATGTACGAGATGAAGGTCGATGCCTTCAAGATCGTCTCGCGCCAGGCGATGTTCGATGCGTTCCGCAAGATCTCCGGCGACACTTCCAACGGCGTGCTAATCAACAACACGGCCGACCTGGATCGCCCGGACGTCCAGAAGTTCATGCAGACGCTGATCGAACAGCACGGCAAGCGCCCGCCGGCCTTCTACACGTTCGCTGCCTACGATGCGGCCAGGATCGTCATGGAGGTGGCTGCGCAGCCCGAGGTGCAGGCGGCGCTGGCCAAGGACGACGTTCCCGCCGCCCGTGTCGCCGCCCGTAACGCCGTCGAGCGGATCGGCAAGTTTGTCGGACTGCAAGGTCACACCGGAGCCAGCTATCAGTTCAGCGCCACGCGGCACCAGGGCCCGCCGGATAGCAACTGGTTCACCTGGCTCGAACTGCGCAACGGCGGCTTCGTCGACGCCGACCTCGCGAAGGTCAAGCCACCGACCAACTGACATGAGGACCGGGGCATCGGCAGTGGAACAGCGACAGCGTTCCGCGGCCGACCCCTCGGTATCCTGCGGCACGGAGGGCTGTCTGGCTGACGGCGGCCTTCTTTCGACCAGGTAAAAGGGCACTTCGACAGTCCAGGCAAGAATGCAACGGCCCAGGTGGGGAGAGAAGTAATGCGAGAGTGGGTCAAGTCATGATGGAAAAACTGCTCGTTCTCTGCCTGTCCGGACTTACCAATGGTAGCGTCTACGGGCTGGTCGGCCTGTCGATCGCACTGATCTATGCCAGCACACGGGTTATCAATTTCGCCCAGGGCGACTTCGTCATGCTGGGCGCCATGATCATCGCGTCCTTGCTGGAAAATCAGGTGCTGGGGCCCGTGCTTGCCATCCTGGCGGTGCTGGGGATCAGCGCAATCTCGGCGTTGCTGCTCGAAGCGCTGGCCTATTCGCCGCTGGTCAGGCGCACCGATCCGCTGAACCTGATGCTCGGGACGTTCGCCGGATCGGTCATCATCGGCGGCGTTGCCCTGCTGATCTGGGGACCCAACCAGATCTACGTGCCGGGCGTGTTCTCCATGGAGCCGGTGCGGATCGGCGTGATAACCACCACGGCCCAGCAGATTTCCATCGTCGCGTCCTTCGTTGTTTCCCTGCTCGTCGCCTGGTGGATCCTCTACATGACGAACTTCGGACTCACCGTGCGAGCGACCGGCATCAATGCGAGCATCACCAGCTTGATGGGGATCCGCGCCAACCGCATCATCCGCTTCACCTTCATCTTCAGCGCCTGTGTCAGCGCCGCCTCGGGGGTGCTGGTGGGACCGCTGCTCGGAGGTCAGGTCTCAATGGGCCTTGGCCTGACCGTGAAAGGCTTCATGGCCGCGATCCTGGGCGGGTTGGGGAATCCGTTTGCTGCCGCAGCGGGCGGTCTCATGATCGGCGTCCTGGAGGCAATGGTCGGCGGCTATGGCAGCTCGCTCTACGCCGAACCCGTCATCTTCGCGCTCATTCTCATTGTCCTGCTGATCCGGCCCTATGGCCTGCTCGGCGAGTTCGAGGCGGTCCAGCGGTGAAACAGGATACTCTTCTCCGCCAGGTACTCCCGTCCCTGGTCCTGCTGGCCATCGCATTGGCGGCACCCAGCTTCACCAGCAGCGGCTTCGCATTGCGCATCGGCATGCTGGTGTTCGTCTACGCCATCCTGGGATTCGGCTTCAACCTCCTGGTCGGGCTCGCCGGCCAACTCTCGTTGGGTCAGCAGGGATTTTTCGCGATCGGCGGCTATGCCGTCGTGCTGCTGCAGACCAATACCGGACTGCCGCTGCTGGCGGCGATGCCGATCGCCCTGGTGATCTGCGGCCTGACAGCGGCCCTGGTCGGCGCCACGCTGATGCGGCTGCGCAGCCATTACCTTGCGATGGCGACGCTGATGTTCGGTCTGATCGTGCAAGGAATGGCGCTTCGCCTGTTCGATCTGACGAACGGCAGCGCCGGGCTGCGGATGCCCATTCCAAACTTCGCGGGCTGGCAGCCGACCCGTATCGAAACCTACTACGTGGTGATCGCGATCACGGTGGTCGCGTTTCTCGTCCACGCCTTCGTGGTATCGACATTCGCCGGTCGTGCGTTTCGCGCGATGCGCGTGGACGAGGTCGCCGCACAATCCACGGGTATCGATGTTTCGGCCTACAAGCTGAAGCTGTTCATCCTGGCCGCGATCTTCGCCGGACTGGCCGGCTGCACCAGTGCCATCGTTACGCGCCAGGTCGATCCGACCTATTCCGACGTCGCCATCGTGATCAGCATGCTGACCCTCGGCGTGGTGGGCGGCCTGCGCAGTTGGTACGGCCCGGTGATCGGGGCCACCGTCGTCACCATCGTTCCCCAGTTCATCAGCACGCTGCAGGCCCTGCAGCCGTTGCTCTACGGGTTGGGCCTGCTCGCGGTGCTGATCTTCCTGCCACGAGGGCTGGCTGGCGTGATCGACAGCGGGATCGTCTACCTGACCACCAGGCGCAAGACGATGCCGCTCGGCGACAAGGTTGCGGCCAATCGAGGTGCGCGATGATGCTGGCAGACCATAGCTCCACCGAGCCGCTGTTCGTTGCCCAGCAGGTCACCCGATCCTTCGGCGGATTGCGGGCGGTCGCCGATGTCTCGTTCGAGGTTCGGCATGGCGACGTGTTCGGCGTGATCGGACCGAACGGTGCCGGCAAGTCCACCCTGTTCAACCTCATCACAGGTCTCACGCCGCTGACGTCCGGCAGCATCGCCTTCAAGTCGCGCACCATAGACCGCGTACCGGCGCATCGCCGCGTGGCCATCGGCATGGCTCGCACATTCCAGATCGTCCGGGTGATCGGCGACCTTTCGGTTGTCGAGAACGTCATGCTCGGTGCCCATACCGAGGTCACTGGCAGCCTGTTGCTAGCCATCCCGTTGTTCTGGAAGGTCCTACAGCGCGACCGCGCGCTTCGTGCCAGCGCGCTGGCAGCGTTGGAGTTCGTCGGCCTGGCGAGCCACGCCGACCGCATGGCGAGCCACCTGCCCCACGGCCAGCAGCGCCTGGTGGAGGTCGCCCGCGCGATCATCAGCAAGCCGGATATGCTGTTGCTCGATGAACCGGCGGCCGGGCTGAACGCACTGGAGACCGAGCATCTGCTCAGATTGCTGGGCGATCTCAACCGGGATGGACTGACGATCGCGATCGTCGAACACGACATGAAGTTCATCATGGCGCTCTGCAACCGGCTGATCGTCCTCGATCACGGCGTGAAGATTGCCGATGGCAGCCCGGCCGAGGTCCGTGCGGATCCGGCGGTGATCGAGGCATATCTGGGACATAGGCACGCACATGCTTGACATCAGGGCCCTGCGATCCGGCTATGGAATGATCGAGGTCTTGCACGGCGTAAGCCTGTCGATCGAGCGGGGACAGGTCGCTGCGGTCATCGGCGCGAACGGCGCCGGCAAATCGACGCTGATCAACACCGTCTCCCGGCTGTTGCCGATCAGGGGCGGCGAGATCAAGTTCCGCGACAAATCGCTGGCCGCGCAGTCGGCCGCCGATGTGGTGAAATCGGGCATCGTGCAGGTACCGGAAGGACGCCGGCTGTTCGGTCCTTTGACGGTCCGGGAGAACCTGGTGCTGGGCTTTCAAAGGCTCCGGCGCCAGGAACCCAAGCGGTTCGATGAGCGGCTGGCATTCGTCTATGAGTTGTTTCCGCGGGTCTATGAACGCCGCGATCAGCGTGCAGTCACTCTGAGTGGTGGCGAACAGCAGATGGTGGCGATTGGGCGCGCACTCATGGCAGCGCCGGAACTGCTGTTGCTGGATGAGCCGTCGCTGGGGCTGGCGCCTCTGATCATCGACCGGATCTTCGATGTGCTGGGACGGCTGAAGGAGCAGGGTCTCACCATGCTGCTGGTGGAGCAGCGGGCGGAGGCGGCGCTGGAACTGGCTGACCAGGTCTATGTGCTATCAGTCGGACGCGTGGTCATGAACGGACCGCCCGAGGTGCTGCGGCAGGACCGTTCACTGGAGCAGGCCTATCTGGGCGGCGTGGCCGATTGACCGAAGCGCACCGATCATCGGCGCCCCACTGTCGTCGTTGCGAAGCGGAAGCCAAGGTGGGGTGGCGCCCGGGTTCCCGCTTGCGCGGAAATGACACTTTCAAAACTTGCAGATAGCGCCCGAGACCGCGCAGTCACCTGACGACACGGAATTATCTCTGGATAGACAGCGGCTCCTACGGTCCGTGCTAACGGACCAGGCCGCCGTCGACCGGAAGCGTCACTCCGGTCACATAGTCGGACAGATCGGTTGCCAGGAACTCGATAACCCGAGCGCAGTCTTCCACCGTGCCCAGTCGGCGCAGTGCGATGCGTGCACTGGGATCGGCATTGCTGCCAGGATTGTTGAGGTCGAGATTACGCATGATCCGGCCCGTCGAGATGGTTCCCGGGGCAATGCAGTTGGCAGTGATGCCGTAGGGGCCGAGGTCCTGTGCGAGGAACCGCGTATAGTGCGCAATCGCGGCCTTCGCGACGCCGTAATGCGCGTAGCCGCCGTCCGCGGAAGGGTGCGTGCCGGCGATCGAACCGACCGTGATGATCTTGCCGTATCGTTGTTCCTTCATCACCGGTGCAACGGCGCCGCAGCAATGGACAGTGCCGTACAGGTTGATGTCGACGACGTGGCGCAACAGCACTTGATCCAGCGTGCTGGCCTTCGTCTCGCCGTGCCGGCCGCGGCCTCCGCCGGCATTGGCGACCAGGATGTCGACGCGTCCCCATGCCTTGGTGATCTGTGCGACCATCGCTTCCACGGCACCCTGATCGGCCACATCCAGTTCGATGCCAAGTGCCGTGCCGCCCGCCGCCTCGATCTCCGCAACCGTGCCATCGCCGGTCATGTCGCGGCGTTCGACCTCGAACTCCTGGTAGGACTTCAGGTCGAGGTCGCTGATGGCGACTTTTGCGCCCAGTGCCGCAAGCCGGTGCGCATAGGCCCGGCCTAGACCACGGCCCGCGCCCGTGACGATAGCGACCCTGCCATCGAGCTTTCCCATCCTGCTGTGCTCCGTGCTCGATGAACGGCTAGATGGGATCTGTATCCAGCCGCACGACGCCGGTCAGGCCGGAGCGTATGGCGGGATAGCGGGTCTCCACCAACGGATCATGGCCCGGCACGACATGGGCGGGTGATTCAGCCAGTTCGTGCATGATCCGGTAGCCTTCCAGCGTGTCGCCGACATTGTAGGTAGCCGGGAAGACCCGCCGCTCCATGAAGTTGGCATAGTAGTGCGCGGCGTCCGAGGCGAGCACCATCCAGCCGCGCCGCGTGTGGACCCGCACGCATTGCAGCCCCTTCGAGTGTCCCCCGATCAGATGCAGGCTGAGGCCGGGCGCCAGTTCCGCCATGCCGTCATGGAAGATCGCCCGCCCCTGGTAGATCCGCCCCACCATCGCCTGCACGTCGGCGACGTCGAACGGCGCCTGCAAGGTGCGATGGCACATGCATCGGCCGGTGCAATAGGCCATCTCCGTGTCCTGAACGTGGTAGACGGCTTCAGGGAACATGCTGTGGTTGCCGGCATGGTCCCAATGCATGTGGCTGAGGATCACGTCCCTGACCTCGGCGCTCTCGATGCCGATCGCCCTCAGCCCCGCGTCCACCGGACGGTCGAGGATGCGACCGCGCGCCGAAGCGGCCGTTTCATCAAAGCCGGTGTCGACGACGAAGACGCGTCCGCTCCCCCGGATCGCCCACACGTAGAAGTACATTGGCATCGGCACGTTATGCGGATCGCCGCCGAGGAAGTTGTCCCGGCTCATGCGCCCTTCGTCGCGGGCATACAGGATCGAATAGACTTCGTATTCTGGCAGTGACACGAATGCTGTCCTCGGGTGTCGTCGATCGGTCGGCCGGGCCGGCGTGTTCGATTGTTTCAGGCGATCTGCATTGCGGTTTCGAAGCGCCTGCTGGCCTCGAACGCATCGCCGTAACGGCGTGCGCCTGCCAGCAGGAAGGCGCAGGTGAGCAGCAGGCGGTCGCGGTGCGGGCTCTGGTTGGTGGCATAGTCCTGCAACAGACCGCCCGGGATCTCCTGGTTGTGCGGGTCGTTGCCCAGCCGGGCGGAGAGCAGTGCGAGATGCCGCACGAGGTCGCCGCGGTCCCCGCCGCTGGCGAGATACGCCTTGGTCCAGCCGGCACTGCCGTCGGTGTCGCAGGCCAGCACCGAGGCCTCCAGCCGCTCCAGCATCTGGGCCGCACTCAGCCGGTCCGCACCGGCCGCCGCCGCGATCTCATGCGGCTGGCATTCGCCGATCCCGTTCTGGCTCCACGCCGTCCGGTTGACGAACGCCGCCCCCACATACAGCAGCTTCAGCCGGTGCGGATGTTCGAAGTTGTCGTAGAACCAGCCGAGCGTGTTGCAGTATTCGTAGCAGTGCTGGGGATGGCCGAAATTGTTCGGGTGCCGCGTCTGCAGGATGATCTGAGCCGCCGCCAGTTGCAGCACGTCGATGATCCGCCGCGGCGACCGCCCGGCCAGCAGCAACTCGCTGATCGTACGGATATAGGCAGGCTCGTGCTGATACAGCAGCGCGTCGAGCAGCGTTGCGGTCTCCGCCTCGCTCAGCGGCTGGGTGTTGCCGAGCAGCGCCCGCTCGCGCTCGGTCGTGCCGCGATAGGGGATGGCGGAGACGGTCTGTCCCTCGAGGAAGATGGTGACGACGTTGCAGGCCATCTCGTAGGTGGAATACCAGCGCGGCCCGACGGCGATGTCGAGCGCACCGGCATAGATGACGTCGTGGGCATTGTCCCAGCCGATGGCGTTGCCGACCTCCACCGTGGCGCGGGCGCGATAGGCCTTGTGGCCGGTCGTGTAGGAGCGGTTGAACAGCAGGCGGTCCTGCACGTCGATCATGCCGGCGAACACCAGTTCGGCGAGCACGTCCCTGCGATGCGGCTTCTCCTCCATCAGGCCGAGAAAGACGCGATAGGCGTCGAGCACCTGGCCGCGCTCGACCAGGGTGAGCCAATGGCCGAGACGGGTGGCGAGCGGAGCGCTGTCGCGCAGCGGCTCCTGGTCCTGCCAGTAGATGGCGGGCTGCGGCGGGGTCTCGGGCATCTGGTAGTCGCGGGGCGCGTAATGACCGGGCGCCTTGAGGATCTTCTGGTTCCAGATGTCGAGGGCCGATGGGATGTACCAGATGGTCTGCGCCATCGGCAGGGCGGCGAGCGGACCCGGCAGGATATTGGCGAGATGCAGGCTGGCGCGCGCGCTCAGCAGGCAATGGTCGTTGTTGACGAAGTTGGGGACGCCGTCGTCGATGCGCTGGTGGTAGGGGACATGGGTGTAGGGCGCGTGGATGTGCACCGCGCGGGCCATGATCTCAGGCATCGGGCGGCCGGCGCGCAGCAGGCCGTAATACGCCTCGCTCGCACCCGCCTGGTCGCGCGACAGAATGCGGTCCCCAAGACGGTCATACAGCGCCGATACCTCAGACCCCATCTCGCTCTTCGACAACGACATTCCCTCACCCTCCGTCGGCGCGTCATGATCCAATAGTGAAGCGACGCTTTCCATATCAAGCGCCAGCAGCGCCGGCGTTGTCAAGGGCGACGCGCGCCGCATCGCTGGAGGGCAGCGCGGTACGCCTCTCACGCGAACGGCTGGATCACAGGGGGGAACCGCGTTGATGGCACGCGTCTGACATCGGCTACGGATGTCACTCGCTGCACTGCCCGCCCCGGGCAATGATGGAACGTCCCATCAATTGGGCATTTCCGGCAGTCGGCAAAAGACGGGCGGTCAGCCCGTGCAGGCGACCGCTACAAGTTCCGCAGGTGCCTCGCGCAGTGCCATTCACCGCGCGATCCGGCGACGCTCACATCATTCCACTTGCGTCAGGCCGATCAGCGACCTGCCGCGCCGTAAGTCTGCCGTCTCAAACCCCTCGGTGAACTGCCCAAGGACATGGCCAAGCACCGTCCGCGCTTCCTCGGCACGCCCCGTGGTCCGCAGCAATCCTGCGAGCCCGATCGCAGTCCGCAGAGCCCAGGACGGCGTCTCCTGCCGTTGCGCACAATCGAGCGACTGCCGGAACGACGCCTCGGCCGCCTCCAATTCGCCCGCACACAGCCGGCACTCGCCGCTGAGTCGTAACAACTCCGGCCTGAACCAGCGTTCCTCGGCGCGGTCGGATCGCGCGAGCATTCCGGAGACCAGCACCAGCGCCTGCGTGCAGTCACCAGCGACGATGAGCGCGCCGGCCATGCCAATGAGAAACCCGGCATGGTTCATGCCGGTGTTGGTGTCCAGCAACTCATCGGCACCAGCACGGAACATCCGCAAACCAACGGCAACATCCCCGCGCATCACCCGCAGAATGCCCTCATGGCAACGCCCCTCGGCGCGCCAGAGATCCAGGGCATAGGCGGCGGCCCGTTCCCGCAGCATTGCGACGAAGCGGTCCGCTGCCGCCACGTCCCCCGCCAGCAGTGCGACGCTGCATGCCGCCTGCGAAAGTGCCAGGCAGATGGAAAGCGCGTGGCCGTCCGCAAGCGCATCACGCACCACGCGGTGGGCCGCCCGCATCGCCTGGTCGGGAAAGCCCTGGAGCCACAGGATTCGCGGCAGATAGGCACGCGCCGCCAGTTTCTGGTCGTACTGCAGCCGGATCATGCGGGATCGCGGCGCGGCCTCATAACGCCGCCGCAGCACGCTTTCCAGGTGCTGTCGAGCCGCCGCCTGCTCGCCCAGGAAATGCAGCGAGATGCCGGCCATACGATCGCCAATGGCGAGATCGCCAGGATTGGTCGCGACGTCGCTGAAGCGCTGTGCCATCAGGAGCGATTCCTGAAAAGCCCCGTGATTCAGCCGATGGTTCCAAAGCCCCCAGCGCGCCCACAGGCGATGCTCGCCATCGTCCAGGCGTTCGGCAATCGCCAGCACGTTGGCCCAGGCCTCCGCAACTTCAGGTGTCGCTCCCTTCTCGCTGTAGAGCAGAGCCGCCGCCAACGCGGCCCGGAGCCGCATGATCACCCGCGCGTCCGTCTCCGCACCGGCCGCGGCAAGCGCCTGCTCGATACGCCCGCGGCATTCCTTCATCAGTGACAGCCTGAACCAGAACGGAACGATACCGACGGTCAGCGCCACGCCGATCTCGGTGTCGCCATCCGGCGAGAAGCCCCATTCGACCGCCGCCCGCATATTGTCGAGGTGCCCCGCATAGACCGCCAGCCACTCGGCATCGGTCCGCGTTTCGCTCTCGGCTTCGGCGCGGACGCAGAGCGTCAGGCAATAGTCGGCGTGACGCCGGGCAACCTGCCGAAGTTCGCCCCTGTCACGCAATTTCTCCAGGCCGTAGTGACGGATCGTGTCCAGCAGGCGATAGCTCGCAGTGCCGTTGCGAAGTTCGGCCACGATCAGGGATTTGGCGACAAGGTTGGCGATGCCGTCGAGCAGGCGATGCTCGGGCAGATCGTCGATCACGGCCGTGACCGCATCGAGCGTGAAATGTCCGGCAAAGACCGCCAGGCGGCACAGCATCGCTGCCTCGCCCTCCGGCAGCAGATCGTAACTCCAATCGAACGTCGCGCGCAGCGTCTGATGCCGCGGCAACGCCGTTCGCCGACCGCTGACCAGAAGTCCGAACCGGTCATTCAACGCACTGGCGACCTGTGCGACACCGAGCGTCGCAGCCCGTGCCGCAGCAAACTCGATGGCAAGCGGGATCCCGTCCAGCTTGCGGCAGATCGTGGCAATCGCGGAAACGTCGCTCCCGTCCGGGACAAAAGCCGAGTTGGAGGCCCGCATCCTCGCCAGGAATAGCGCCGACGCACTGCACCGGAGGAGTTCATCGGATTCCGACTGATCCGAGGACGGCACGT
Source organism: Acetobacteraceae bacterium (assembly GCA_037201625.1). Taxonomy (GTDB): domain Bacteria; phylum Pseudomonadota; class Alphaproteobacteria; order Acetobacterales; family Acetobacteraceae; genus JAMXLO01. Next base: position 258,060 of record JBBCGR010000002.1, read on the forward strand.
CGAGCGGCGCGACGCGATAGATCTGCTCGCCATCGATCCGCAGGATTTCCCGGCTCGTCGTGAGCACCGTTGCGCGCGGGCAAAGGCGCACGATCGCTTCGGCCATAGCGGCAGCCGCGTCGACCACATGCTCGCAGTTGTCGAATACCAGCAGGAACTGCCGTGCACCGATGGCCCGCGCTACAGACTCTGCCGAGGCCTCATCGCCACTCAGCCGCAGGCCGATGATGCGCGCCACGGCCGATGGTACGAGGCCGGGATCCGACAACGGAGCAAGCTCCACCAGCCAACCAGCACCGTGGAAGGCAGGCAGCGCGGCACGGGCGACTTCCAGTGCCAGCCGAGTCTTCCCGATCCCACCCGGTCCCGTGAGCGTGACCGCCCGGTACGCGGAGAGGAGATTGCCGACATACTGCACGGCGGCGGCACGGCCGATCAGATCGACACCCGACAGCGGCAGGTTGCTGGCCGACCACCCATCCGGGGCCACCGCCGGATCGACACCGTCCGAGGATGTCGAAATGACCTCCTGCCGGCTCCAGTCGCCGGTCAGGCGATAGCCGCGGCCCGAGGCGGTCTTGAGGAGTCCGCGATCCGCGCCGAGTGCCTTGCGCAGCGCCGATATGTGGACCTGAAGTGTGTTCTCCTCGACGGAGGCACCCGGCCACACACGCTCCATCAACTCGCTCTTGCTGACGAGTGCACCAGCGGATCGGACCAGAACCTCAACGATCTCGAATGCGCGAAAGCCCAGTGGGATCGGGACGCCATCCGCCCGCAATTCACGGCGATCGAGGTCGGCCTCCCATCGTCCGGAACTGTAGACCTGCCCCCGGCCCCGTTCAGGCACGCCCACACCCCCGCTTCAGGTTCCTTCAGCTTTGTTCAGAAAACCACCGGGGGCAAGCACGTGTCATCAAAGCGGCCGTCGTTGGCGAATTCGACCATCGGTCGTAGGCGGCTTTGCGTCGCCACAGTTCTCTTCAGGAACACATCAAGGACTTCGGTCCATCGACCGGCTATCGCCGGGCCAGCCAAATGGTGGAGGCTTCGATGGACGACACCCCCAAGTTGAACGATTCCGCGTCACCGCGCCATGCCTTCGCGCGACGCCGTGCACTGCTGGCCGGCAGCCTCGGCGCAGCGGCCATGGTTATCGCCCCGCGCGTGACACCGGCGGAGGCCGCGCCCGTTCCGACCGCCATGCCAGTGACGCACTACCGTCGCGCGACCGTCGATGGAGTCGGCATCTTCTATCGCGAGGCCGGCCCTGCCGATGCACCGGTCGTACTCCTGCTGCATGGCTTTCCCACATCGTCGCACATGTTCCGCAACCTGATCCCCACGCTCGCGGATCGCTATCATGTGGTCGCGCCGGACTATCCCGGTTTCGGCCAGAGCGATATGCCCGACCACGCTAACTTCGCCTACACATTCGATCGCTACGGCCAGTTGGTGGGCGGCCTGCTGGAGCAGCTCGGGGTGCGGCGCTATGCCATGTATGTCATGGATTACGGCGCGCCGGTCGGCTGGCGCCTCGCGCTGCAGCACCCCGAGCGCATCACGGGTCTGATCGTCCAGAACGGCAACGCCTATGACGAAGGCCTGGGGGCCTTCTGGGATCCGATCAAGGTGTACTGGGCCGACTCCTCCGCGGCCAAACGCCAGGCGCTGGGCTTCCTGGTCGCACCGGAGACGACGCGGTTCCAGTACACTGACGGCGTGCGCGATATCTCGCGCATCGCTCCGGACAACTGGGTGCAGGACCAGGCGCTGCTCGACCGCCCGGGGAACGCCGACATCCAGCTAGACCTGTTCTACGACTATCGTACGAACCTGCCGCTGTATCCCAACATCCAGGCCTATTTCCGTACACACCGGCCGCCGACCCTGATCGTGTGGGGCGCCAACGACAAGATCTTTCCCGCCGTCGGCGCGCATCCGTTCAAGCGAGACCTGCCGGACGCCGAGATGCACCTGCTCGATACCGGTCATTTCGCACTGGAGGATAAACTCGACGTCATGGCGCCCCTCATCCGCGGCTTCCTCGAGCGCAAAGTCCACGCGCTCTGATCCGATCCGGCAGGAGGCTCAGATGCGGCGGCGTTTCTTCGACCTTGCCTTCACGCCCGCGGTACGGGACCAGCAGACGCGCCGCGGGTCCCGCTCCGCCTACACCGCCATCGCCGCGCGCGACGGGGGCGACGGGGGCGACGTCATGGCGGACAAGCTGTCCGGGCATGAGATCGCCTTCATCGCGGCGCGCGACAGTTTCTATCTGGCCACCATCTCCGAGGCGGGCTGGCCCTACGTGCAGCATCGCGGCGGCCCGCCGGGATTCGTCCGTCATCTTCCGGACGGCACGATCGGCTGGGCAGAGTACGCAGGAAATCGGCAATACCTGTCGATCGGAAACGCAAGCGTCGACGACAGGGCAGCGATGCTCTTCATGGACTACCCGCACCAGCAGCGCCTGAAGGTGCTCGGGCACATGAAGGCGTACGACGTCGACAGCCGGCCCGATCTCGCCCTGCTGCTGGCCGTCGACGGCTACAAGGCCCGAGTGGAGCAACTGGTCGTGGTGACGGTCGAGGCATTCGACTGGAACTGCCCGCAGCACATCACCCCACGGTTCACGCTGGCCGAACTGGAAGGCCTGACAGAGCCGCTGCGTGCACGGATCGCGGAACTCGAGCAGCAACTGGCCAAAGCACGCACGTCGTGACCCGGCGTCATGGATCAGCGCGTTTGCGGCAACGATCGGAGAAAGCAATGCCCATCAGACACTCCCTGTCCCGCCGTGGCTTCTGCCTGTGCTGCCTGTCGGCTCCGGTGTTTGCGGCCACGGGCGGCTGGCTCAAGCCGGGCAAGGCCTATGCCGAGGCCCTTGGGATCGTGGACCTCATCAAATCCGAGGCGGCGAAGGCACCCATCTTGACGCATCGGCTGCGCGGCAACGTCACTATCCTCGAAGGGTCTGGCGGCAACATTGCGGTGCTGACAGGACCGGACGGCAAGGTGCTGGTCGATGCGGGCATTGCCGTGTCACGCCGACAGGTCGGCGCCGCGCTGGATGGGCTGGGACCGGAGCCGATCACCCACCTGATCAACACCCACTGGCATTTCGATCATGCCAACGGCAACGAATGGCTTTATCAGCTTGGGCCCAAGATCCTGGCGCACGAGAATACACGCCAGCATCTGCTGACAATGCAGCGTGTGGAAGACTGGGACTACGATTTTCCACCTTTGTCCGCAGGTGCAGTGCCCACCGAGGTATTTGCCAGCGAGCGGTCGCTGCGGCTGAACGGCACCGTGCTGGCGATGAAGTATTACGGCCCGGCCCATACCGACAGCGACATCTCGGTGCATTTCGCTGACGTCGACATCCTGCACACCGGCGATACCTTCTGGAACGGCATCTACCCGTTCATCGACTATTCCACCGGTGGAAGCATAGACGGTTCGATCCGCGCGGCCGATGCCAATCTTGCGGCGACCACCGACGCGACGATCATCATCCCCGGACACGGAAAGCCGGTCAGCAATCGGCGCGAGCTTCGCGCATTCCGCGACATGCTGGTCCAGATCCGCGCGAATGTGGCGGCGCTGAAGCAGCAGGGAAAATCCATGGAGGAGATCATCGCCGCGAAGCCGACTGCCGAGTACGACGCCCAATGGGGCAACTTCGTCATCGGGCCGGCGCTGTTCACCCGGCTGGTCCTCGAGGGCGTCTGACGTTACGGGCTGGCTCCATCGCCATCCTTCGCGCCCGCCACCACCGAGCCAACGGAAAGGTCCTGCTGTGAAACGACCCACTGCGTGGCTGTTGGCGGCGTCGATGACGCTGGCTACATCGTTGTCCGCCGGCACCGCGAATGGCGAAGCCTCATCGCCGATCTTCGGGGTGACCATCCCCGACGGCTATCGCCGATGGCAGGTGATCGCGCCGTCCCAGGAAGCCGCTCCATTGAACGAGCTTCGCGTCATCGTCGGCAACGATCTGACGCTCGCGGCCTATGCCGCCGGGACGATCCCTTTCCCGGATGGTGCCGTTCTGGTCAAGCTGGCGTGGAAGCGAGTCGAGGCCGAGGAGTTCAAGGGTGCCTTCGTACCCGGCGCGGCCACCACCATCCAGGTGATGGTCAAGGATTCGAAGCGATATGCTGCGACAGGCGGTTGGGGATTTGGCCGGTTCATCGACGGCCGGCCGGTCGACGAGGCGCAGCACAGGACCTGCGTCGGTTGCCACGAGGCGAATGTGAAGGACCACGACCTGGTGTTCACGCGATTCGCGCCGTGAGACCGTAACACTCCGACGAAGTTCAGAAGCGCATCAGCCTCGGCTGCGAAGCTTGATTCGCCCAGCCTGCAACGCAAGGCAACGCGTCGCTGTGGACCCCGGCCACCGCGCGGCGGCATAGTGGCGCGGGACTGCGCCGTGGAAGCGACGTGACCGGCACCGAACGGGTGATCCAGGAGCCGCTCGTGCCGGCCACGGTCCCGCCTAATCCGAGGCGAGCCAGGCCTATGCAGGAGGTTGTCCGCCGATGAAGTTCCTCCACGCGGCCGACATCCACCTGGACAGTCCGCTCGCGGGCCTGCGCGCCCGTGACGACCTGCCGGACGCCGTAATCCGCCACTGCACGCGCCGTGCCTTCAGCGCCATGATCGACCTGGCACGGGACGAAGACGTGGCGTTCCTGGTGATTGCCGGCGATCTCTACGATGGCGACTGGAAGGATTTCTCCACCGGCCTGTTCTTTGCCGAGGAGATGCGGCGGTTGGGCCGCCCGTGCTTTCTGCTGCGCGGCAACCATGACGCACGTTCGCTGATCACCCGCAGCCTGCGCCTGCCGGACAATGTGCGCGAGTTCTCGTCGCGGACCTGCGAGACCTTCAGAATCGCCGACCTGCGCGTCGCGCTGCACGGACATTCGTTTCCCCATCGGGCAGTGCCGGAGGATCTGTCAGCCGAGTATCGGCCGCCGGAGCCGGGCATGCTCAACATCGGCGTGTTGCACACATCGGCCGACGATCCGGGCGACCACGAGACCTACGCGCCGTGCAACGTCGCTGCATTGGCGTTGAAGGGTTACGACTATTGGGCGCTCGGCCATATCCACGCCCGCCGTGAACTGTCGCGCCGCCCCTGGATCGTGTTTCCCGGCAATCTGCAGGGGCGCCATCCGAAGGAGACCGGGCCAAAGGGCTGCACGCTGGTTACGGTCGAGGACGGTGCGGTCGTTGCGGTCGAACATCGCACGGTGGATGTGCTGCGCTGGGCGGCACCGGAGATCGACGTTGCGGGCCTCGATGTGGCAACGCTCACCGGACGAATCGCCGAAACGATGCATCGGACGATCGACGATGCGGACGGCCTGCCGGTGCTGGCGCGCATCACCCTGACCGGCGCAACGGATCTGCATGGCACCCTGCTTGGCGACACTGAGCGCATCGCCGCCGAATGCCGCAATGCCGCAATGGAGGCGGATGGATCGTTGTGGGTGGAAGCGGTGCGCGTGCTCACCCGGCCGGCATCGGGGATGGCCGCCGACGTACTGGCGCCACTGCAGGCAGCGTTTGCCGCGGGGCTCGACGATCCGGAACTGGTCGCCGCCCTGCTGGCGGAATTCGCGTCGCTGCGCCAGAAGCTTCCCGCGGCGGCCCGCGCTGCGGTGGACCTGCCCGACAGTGCCGAAGCGCTCCGCATGCTTGCCGACAATGCCTGGCAGATCACCGCCGACGCCCTGGCCGCCGCCTCGAACCCATGAGGCTCTGCCGGCTCGACCTCTTGCGCTACGGCCACCTGACGGACGTGACTCTGGACTTTCCCGAGGGCGTCCACCTGCATGTGGTGCACGGCGCCAACGAGGCCGGCAAGTCGACGGCCCTCGCGGCCATCGCCGATGCGCTGTTCGGCTTCGGCCATCGCACCGACTTCGATTTTCTCCATGGTGGCCCACAGCTTCGCGTGGGGTTCGAGGTCGCAACCGCCGATGGCACAATCGGCACATTCATTCGCCGGAAGGGGCGCCGCGACACGCTGCGCGACGCGGCCGATACGCCGCTGCCGGATGACGCGCTGCGCCGTTTCCTGGGAGGCGCCGGCCGAGAACTGTTCGAACGCGGCTTCGGCCTGGACAGTGCACGGTTGCGCAACGGAGGGCAGGAACTGCAACGGCTGGGTGGCGAGGTCGGCGAGAGCCTGCTCGCCGGCGCCGGACTCCTCAACCTCCGAGCCGTGCTGGGCCAGATCGAAGAAGAGGCGAGATCGCTGGTCGGCGACGGGCGCGGCCGTCGGCGCCTGTCGGAGGCGGTCGATAGCTGGCGCAAGGCGCAGCATCAGAGCGAGGACCGCGCCGTGGCCCCGCGCGAGTGGCAGGCGGCGGAGGGCGCCCATGCGGACGCTGTGGCATCGCTGGCGAACGTGCAAGAGCAGTTCCGTATGTTATCGGAGGAGAACAACCGCCTGCAGCGCGTGCGCCGGGTTGCACCGCTCCTCACGCAACTTGCCGATGCACGCGAGGTCCTTGCGTCGCTCGCCGATGCACCGCACCTGCCGTCCGATGCGGAAGATCGGTTCCACCTGAACGATGCCACCAGGCGTGAAGCCGGGCGCGACATGGAGCGCGAGGCGGCGGAGGCCAGGCGGCTCGCGGAGGAGCAGGCGGCACGGCCGGAGGACGCGCCTGCACTGTCGGCGCAGGACGCGATCGACGCGCTGGATGCACGGCGCCCGGTGGTACTGCAGGCGATGACCGATCTGCCAAAGGTCCAGGCGGAGGCAGCCGCCTTGCGAACCAAGGTGTCAGACGCCATGGACGATCTCGGCCTGACGCTGACGCCGGAGATGGCACGCGAAGCCCTTCCCGCCACGGCCGCGCGACGGGCAGTGCAACGACTGATCACGGAGCATTCGGCGCTGCAGACCGAATCGAGGGCGGCCACGCGCGAGATGGAGGCAGGGCAGCGCCGTGTCGAACAGGCGGCACGGGTTTTGGCCGCCTCGGTGGAACCGCCGTCACCGGCATTGCTGCGCCGGACCATCGACAGCGTCCGCGGCGAGGGACCGCTCGATGCCAGCCTGGTCCACCTGCAACAGACTCAGGCATCGGCCGAAACAGCGGTCGATGTTGCGCTCGCCGCGCTCCCCTTGTGGCGCGCCGACCTGGCCAGCCTGATCGCCTGCAAGCTGCCGCTGCCGGCTGAGATCGACACTGTGGCCGCGCGACTTGCCGAGACGGAAATTGGCTTGACGCATTGCCGCTCCGGTGCCGCCGCGGTGACCAGCGAGATCGCGGCACTGGACGAGGAGTTGTCGCGTCTCGCACGCGGCGAACAAGTGCCGACGCCCGACGCGGTCGCCACCGCGCGTGCCGAACGTGACCGGATCTGGCGGCTGATCCGTCGGATGCACGAAACCGGCACCCCGCCGGCAACCGAGGAGGAGGCGGCACTGCCGGCAGCCACCCTGCCCGAGGCATTCGAAATGCTGCGCGACGCGGCCGACCGATTGGCCGACCGCCGTGCCGACGATGCGCAGCGTGTCGCCGCATTCCTCGCCGCGCAGGCACGCCGGGCGCTGCTGCACGATCGGCTTGCGGCGACCACGGCAGCGCTGACCGCAGCCGAGGATGCGGCCCGGCAGGCGAAGGCTGCGTGGGATGCAACATGGGCGCCGGCTTGCCTCGTGCCGCTCGTCCCGGCTGCGATGGCCGAGTGGCGGCGGGCGCGTGCCGATCTCCTGCAACTGGCGGAGATCGCCGAGAGCGCGCGGCGCGAATGTCATGACCTCGCGGTTCGGCGTGATCGCGCGCACGCTGCTCTGGCAACGCTGCTGCCGCCGGGGTCAGCACAGGAGACACTGTCGGCCCTGTTGTTGCGCGCCGAGACGGTGTGTGCGGCGGCGGAAGGTGCCGCGACCGAGCATCGCGCGCGCCGGCAGGCACTGGCTGAAGCGCAGGAGCGTATTCCCGAACTGCAGCAGGCCGTAGACCGTTCAGCGCAACGACTTGCGGCGTGGCAGCGCGGCTGGACCGACACCGTGGCAGCACTTCGCTTGCCAGCGGATGCGACCATCGAGGCAGCCGAAACCGCGCTGGAAGCGTGGGCGCATATTGCGGAGGCGGCACCTGCGTGGCGGACCAGTGAACGGCGCATCAGCGACATGACCGCCAGCATCAACGACTTCACGATCGAGGTGCACGCCCTGCTGGCAAGGATCGATGATGCCGAGCCGGGCGAACCGGCACCCCAGACGGCCGCACGCCTGGCCCGTCGTCTGACCGATGCCCGCAAGGCTGCCGCCGAAGCCGCCGACCTGAAACGCCGGATCGTTGCGCATGAAACGGCCGTGGCCGCGGCTGGGCGTCGCTTGGCGGAGGCCGAAGCCAGTATCGATGCGTTGCGCAAGGCAGCCTGCGTGACGGATGACGCGGCCCTGCAGCAGGCGGTCGATCGGGCGCGACGCCGCGACGCGGCCCTCGCGACCAGGGAGCGACTCGAGCAGGACCTGGCCACACAAGGCGACGGAATGCAGGAAGCGGTCCTGCGAGCCGAGGCGGCACAGATCGATGCCGATGCGGTCGTGGGGCGACTCGCGGATGTCGGCCTCGCATTGGCCTCCCTGGGTGAGCGCCGTGAGGAATTGAGTGCACTGCGCGCCCGCTGCGAGGCGAAGCTGGCGGAACTCCGGGAAGGCCGTGATGCCGCGGCGATGGCCCAGCAGGCCGAGGACGCGCTGGCCGAAGCGAGGGCTGCGGCCGAGAGATATGCGCGGTTGCATGTGGCGCGCGTTCTGCTGCGTGCCGGCATAGACCGTTTCCGCAGGGAGCAGCAGGGACCGTTGCTACGTGCCGCGGGCCGGCACTTCGCATTGCTGACCAACGGCCGCTACGAACGTCTCGTCGTGGACTATGACGCCGCGGGTCGTACCGTGCTGCTCGCGATCCGCGACATGGGCACGGAATGTCCCGTCGAGGCGTTGAGCGAAGGGGCCAGGGACCAGCTCTATCTCGCCCTGCGCGTTGCGGCGATCGAAGCCTATGCAGCGCAGGCCGAGTCGCTGCCGTTCATCGCCGACGATCTGCTGGTGCATTTCGACGATGCGCGCGCGGCAGCGGCCATTGCCTTGCTGGCCGAGCTTGGGCGGACCTCGCAGGTGATCCTGTTCACGCATCATGATCACATTGCAGCACTGGCCGCACGTCAGGATCAGGTGGCGGTCCAGCATATGCCAGCCACGACCGTACCCACGGGACAGGCCGCAGCGTAACGCGCGAATCATCCGCCGCTTGACAAAAATGGGCAATTGCCCATGTTCCGGAGCGGTGGTTCCTGCCGTTGGGTGCGAAAAATCCGGACCCGATAGTGCGGGCGATGGCGCGCACAGCCAGCGGGACGTGAATTACCAGGCAAGATCGGAAGGACGCCGCCCCATGCGCTTACTCGTCGTCGGCGCCGGATCGACCGGTGGCTATTTTGGAGGGCGGCTGGCCCAGGCCGGGCGGGACGTCACATTTCTCGTTCGCCCGGCGCGGGCCGGGAAGCTCCGTCAAACGGGCTTGCGCATCGTGAGCCCGCATGGCGATGCGACCATTCAGCCGCAGCTTGTGACGGCCGGCTCGGTCGCCGCGCCGTTCGACGCCGTCCTCCTGACTGTCAAAGGCTTTCAACTTGATGCGGCGCTCGACGATCTGCGCCCCGCGGTGGGACCGGAGACGATGATACTGCCGGTCCTGAACGGCATGCGGCACATGGACATGCTGGCCGAACGCTTCACACCCCATAACGTTGTCGGCTGCGCGCTCAAGGTGGCAACCATCGTCGATGAGGACGGGCGCGTCGTTCAACTCACGCCGTTGCAGGATCTCGCCTATGGCGAACTGGACGGCGCGACGACTCCGCGCATCCAGAAGTTGCACGCGTTCATGAAGGGCGCAGGTTTCGTGCCGCGACTCTCGGCCGATATCCGGCGAGAGATGTGGGAGAAATGGATCCTGCTCGCGTCGGTTGGCGCCATCACGTGCCTGATGCGCGGCACCATCGGCGAAATCGAAGCGGCTCCTGGCGGCGCTGCCTTCGCACTCGGCGTGCTCGATGAGGCCACGGCGGTCGTGAGAAGGGTGGGCTCATCGCCGTCGGATGCATTCCTTGCCGCAACGCGCGAGCAACTCACGACCAAAGCATCGCCCCTCACCTCGTCGATGTATCGCGACCTTCAGAGGGGTCAGCCGGTCGAGGTGGAGAACATCATCGGCGATCTCGTCCGCCACGGCGCAAGGACCGGCATCGCGACGCCACTGCTGGCCACCGCCTATACACACCTGGCGGTCTACCAGACCAAGGTGTCGAACGCCTGACGGCAACTACGCCCTTTGGATGCAGGGACGTTGCGCGGCGCAGTCAGGCCGCCGACGGCAATGTGGCGGTCAATCTGCCGCCGCCTCGAACTCGACGGTCGTGATCTGTCGCATCATGGCGCGCATGCCAACCGCATTGGCCTGTCCGAAGGCCGCCTGGAACCGCGCCTCCGCAGTTTTCCACAAGGGTTTTGCCGAGCCGAGCCGCCGTGCACCCTCCGCGGTCAGCACGACCACCTTCTTCCGCCCGTCCTCGGTCGAGGTGCGGATCTCCACCAGGCCGCGTTCCTGTAGCGGACGCAGCAGGTGACCAAGCGTCGACCGGTCCATGGTGAGCAGCGCCGCCAGGTCCTGAATGATCTGCTCACCTCCCCGTTCCAGTTTGGCGAGGATGGAGTATTGGTTCAGGCCAAGACCAGCGGGCGCCAGTACCTCATTGTACAGCCGCGTCATATGACGCGCAGCCTGTCGAAGCGCCGAACAACTGCAGATCTCAGGTACCATCATTGCCACAGTCAAGATCCCGTCCGGTGGCCGCCCGCGCATCGAGCGGCGGCATCAGCCGAGGATGTCGGTAATTCCCCCTAACATTCAATCCCGGCTTCGCGGGTCTCACCTGGGTCCGCCTCGCTAATGCCCCGCCGGCGCTCCGCCGCCCAGTTTGATCTTGCGCAGGGACAGGGCGAGCGGCACCGTCGCCAACGCGATCACCATCAGCACCCAGAAGACGTCCACATAGGCCAGGAACGCGGCCTGGTTCTCCACCTGCTCGCCAATCCAGGCGAACGCCTGCTGCCCCGCTTCCACTGGCAGGCTGCCTTGAGCGACGAAGAAGTCCGAAGCCTGGCGCATCGTCTCCTGGTATTCTGGGCTCGAGGGAATGATAGACTCCGCAAGCCGCGCCTGATGGAACTGCTCCCGATGCGCCAGAACATTGGAACCGATCGACACACCGATTGATCCGCCGGTGTTCCGCGCGACGTTGATCAGCGCGGAGGCCATGTCGGTCTTGTCCTTGGAGATACCGTCATAGGAGGCGGCGGTGATCGGTATGAACAGCAGCGGCAATCCAAGCCCGAGCAGCATCCGTGAATCCGCGAAGAACCAGAAGTCGAGGTCGCCATAGACGTTGGTGAGCCCATACATCGACAGTGCCGCGATGATGGCGCCGGCGCTGATGAGGTATTTCGGCTGTACTCTGCTGGAGATTCGGCTGATGACGATCACCGTGGCCAGCGTGACGAGACCACCGGGCGATAGTACCAGCCCCGCCCAGGTGGCAGTATATCCGAATTGCTGCTGCACCAGTTCAGGAAGAAACTGTGTTGTTGCCAGCAGAATGGCGCCGGTCGCCAGCATGACCACGAAGCAGGCGCCGAACTGACGGGTCGCCAGCAGCCTGACATCAATAAGAGGATGCGCGCGCGTGGCTTCCCAGGGGATCATCAGCAGGAAGGCCCCGGCGGAGAGGATCGTGAAGCTGGTGATGAATGTAGAGGAAAACCAGTCGTCCTCCAGGCCGCGGTCGAGCACAAGTTCAAGTGCACCAAGGAACGTTGCGACCAGGAAGAATCCGATCACGTCGAACCCGCCCTCTCTCGCCCGCAGCAATGCCTGCTCTGCGGCTGACAGCTTCGGCCTCGTCAGCAACATGGCGACCAGCGCGATCGCGATCCCGCCGACCGGTCCGTTGATCAGAAAGCACCAGTGCCAAGAGTAATTGTCGGACAACCAGCCGCCAAGCGTCGGGCCGACAACCGGTGCGACGACGACGGCGACACCGTACACGGCGAAGGCCTGGCCGCGCTTTTCCGGGGGAAAGGAATCCGCCAGGATCGAGAGTGCGACTGGCACCATCCCGCCGCCGCCCAGGCCCTGCAGGATGCGGAAGAACAGCAGGGCCTGCAGGTTCCAGGCAAAGCCGCAGGCCACGGAACTCACAGTGAACAGGCCGAGGCACGCCATGAAGAAGGCCTTGCGGCTGAATCGCCTGGCCAGGAAGCTGCTCGCGGTGACGCTGATCGCATTGGCCACCAGATAGGTCGTCACCACCCAGGAGGCTTCGTCCTCGCTCACCCCCAGGCCGCCGGCGATGTAGGGCAGTGCCACGTTGGCGATCGTCGTGTCGAGCACCTCCATGAAGCTCGCCGTCGCCACGACCATGGCGATCAGCCATGGGTTGGTCGCAGTGCTGGCGGCGGCTGCGCCCGGCGCCACCGCGGCGTCACTCACAGCCACTTCCTCAGCCGCTCGTACAGCGACGGCGTGGGATCGACGCGAACCGTCGGGACAACCGACATACCCGGCCCGATCGAAACATCCTGGGGGGGGGTTGTCGATGATCAGCTTCACCGGCACACGCTGCGTGATCTTGACGAAATTGCCGGTCGCGTTCTCAGCCGGCAGCAGGGAGAAAGCGGTGCCGGAGCCCGGCTGCACACTCGCCACATGGCCATGGATCTCCCGCGCCGGATAGGCATCGATGCGCATCGTGGCATGTTGACCCGGGCGCATGGCGCTGAGCTGCGTTTCCTTGTAGTTCGCATCCACCCAGATCTCGTCTGGAACAAACATCGTCAGGCTGGTGCCGGCGGCGACATACTCGCCCACGGCTGCCGTGAGAGCGACGACGCGTCCGGGCTGTGCGGCCATGATCGTTGTGTAGGATAGGTTGAGCCTGGCCTGGTCGCGCTCCGCGGTGGCCTGCGCCAGACTCGCTTCTGCGCTGGCATGCTGTGCATGGAGCGTCGCAAGTTGGCGTTGCGTCGTTTCCAGCGCGGCCTGCGAATTCTTCAGTGCCGCCTCCTGCTGCTGCAGCGTCGAAGCCGTCTGCTGTGCGGTCTGCACCGGCCCCCATCCCTGCTGCGCCAATTCCCCGTAGCGCGTAGCCTGTTGCTGCGCGAAGACAAGGGAGGCGCGTGTCTGTTCGACCTGCGCCTGGCTCTGGGCAATCAACGACTGCTGGACGTCGATCTGCGCCTCGATGCTCTGGATGCCCGCCTGCCCAGCCGCCACCTGCGCCTCGGCCTGGTCGAGCGCCGTGCGGAAGTCACGGTCGTCGATCCTGGCAATCACGTCATTGGCAGCGACGTGCTGATTATCGGTGACCGGTACGGCCGAGAGGTAGCCTGGAACTTTCGGAGCAATGGCGAACTGCCGCGCCGCCACGAAGGCATCATCCGTCGATTCGAAGTGCCGCGCATGATCCCAGTAGAGGAACACACCGCCGAACACCACCGCGAACAGTCCGGCGGCGGCGACGACGGTCGAGAGACGCTGACGTCCCAGGAAGCTGCGCCGCTTGTCCACGCCATCGCTCTGACCGTTTGCCGCGGGCGGTCGCGGATCGACCGGCTTCTCCGCGTCGGGCTCGCCACGCTGGGGCCGGGGCATCTCGCGGCGCGCCTGGGCCGGGAGAACCGCCTCGGATCGCGGGGCCCCGGTCTCGCGGGACGCCTGCGGTCGGACGGCAGGTTCAATCACTTCCTGTGTCAAGGCGCATGCTCCTGTTCGTAGGTCGAGGTGGCACTCATGTCGCTTGAGCAGATTGACGGGACGGCGACTGGAGGAAACGAACCGCGGGAGACCGGCGCGGTCCGCAGACATGAGGGAAGACCGCCGGTGCAGCCTGCTCATGGGCGAAAGGAGTTCCCAAGGCGCCATTGCAACCCGCCGCGACCAGCGTCGGCTGTCGTCTCCATCGGACTGAGCGCTCGCCTTGACGCAAATCCGCTTTCGGGCAGACTGCTGGCCATCGGGGAGCGGAACCGCATGCGCTGGTCGAAGTAATTCCAACAATGATGACGCTGTTCCACACGCCTGCATCACCGTTCGTCCGCAAGTGTACGGTCACCATCGCGGAACTGGGCCTCCAGGATCGGGTTGAGATCGTCACGACGAAATGGCCGCATTCGTGGGGCACCGAGACGGTGCCCTATCGCGAGGACTTCCTTGCGGCGACGCCGATTGCCCGCATCCCGGCGCTGGTGACCGAGGATGGTGAACGGCTGACCGAGTCGTCATTGATCTGCGAATACCTGAACGATGAACCGGGCCATTTTCGCCTCTGTCCTAAGAGCGGCCGGGAGCGCTGGCGCATCCTCTCGGTAGTGTCGGTGGCGACCAGCGGAATCATGGAATCGCAGGTGATGCGCCGTGCCGAAATGCTGAGGAAGCGCGATGCATCACAGAACAAGCAGGAATTCTCTCCAGGCTTCGTCAGGAAGATGATGGAGCGGCAGGATCGCTGCTATGTGCGTCTCGACGAATTATCGTATGATTTCGGCACCGATGTTGATCTCGGCCAGATCGCTGCCGGATGCGCCTGCGGCCTGTCGGATTTCCGCTTCCCCGAAGACGATTGGCGCGCCATCGCCCCCAACCTCGCACGCTGGTACGACCGGTTCCGCAGGCGTCCGTCGATGCGCGCGACAGAACCCGGCGAGACCCCTTTTGACAGCGACGACGCGCATCCTTCGGTTGGACACATGGCGTGATCGGGACGTAGCCGGAATGGACCACGAACAATACAGCTACCTGGTATACCTGGAGCCGAGTTCCAATCTCTGGCGCTGGTCGCTCTACAACCCGATGGGTCGCGTCGCTGCCCAGAGCGTCGAGAAATACTACAACAAAGCGGATTGTCTCGCCGCCATCGACGCCGTCAAATCGTCAGGCTCCGCTCCGGTCCGGGAGCGATAGGAAGTCCGGCCCACCGCACAGCAACCGGCGTCCAATAGCCTCCAGCAAGATGCGGACGCTTGTTCGTCCTCATCTTGCTCTGAAGGAACCGACCGCGAATGGCGGTCATACCGCCGTGCGGCCGCCATCCACGAACAGATTGACCCCGTTGATGTAGCGGCCGGCGTCCGAGCACAGGAGCATCGCGGCACCCACCAGATCATCCGGCCGACCAAGGCGTCCTGCCGGGATGCGCTGGGCCAACGCTTCGCCTTCAATCGCCATCTGATCCCTGTTGCGCGCCGTCAGGATGGCGCCGGGCGCAAGGTTGTTCACCGTCACGCCCTGGCTGCCGAACTGGCGCGCCAGGCTGAGCGTCCAGTTGAGTTGCGCCGCCTTGGTTCCGGCATAGACCAGCATCGCAGGATGCGGCCGCTCCTGCTGCACGCTGCCGATGGTCACGACCCGCCCCCAGCCGCGATCAGCCATCGGCGGCACCAGGGCTTGCAGCAATTCCATCGTGGTGCGCAGGTTGACAGCGATCTGGCGATCGAAATGCTCGCGGGTGATGGTACGGAAGTCCTCCGGCAATTCGACGGAGGCGTTCAGCACCAGGATGTCGACCGGCGCCCACGCGCTGACCGCCGCGGCCAGTTGATGACCGGCATCGTCGCGGACGAAATCCTGGCCGAATGCGGTGGCCTCACCTCCCATGGCTTCGATCTCGCGGACGACGGCGCCCGCGTCGGCGAGTTCCTCGGTCGTTCCGGCATGGTGGATGGCCAGACGCGCGCCCGCGCCGGCGAGGCCCAGGGCAATCGCCCGACCGATCTCGCGGCGTGCACCGGTCACCAGGGCAGTGCGGCCAGTCAGGCGGAATGGGGCGAAGGCATCGGACATGTCGGGACTCCAAGGACGCGGTGGCACCGGCAAGGTCTCGCGGGGAGCGGCGACGAAGGCAAGTGCCGATCCGCGATCACCTTGTCCCACGGGTCATGTCGCTGCTATGCAGAATGCTCCCGGGCGCGAGCCGTGAGGCTATGGTTGCCGGACCCGCAACCCCTGACCGGAGGTCACCGGATGGATGATCACGGCACCGCGCGCCCCACCTCTTCCACCCTTTTCGAGATGGCGGCAGACCGATGACGCACTGGATCGAAACATATCGCGGCGCAGTACCGCCCTGGCAATGCGACGTGACCGAGCATTTCACCATTGGCTATTACTTCGACCGGATTGAAGAGGCGGAGGCCAATCTTGCCGATGCACTCGGCATCGACGACCTGTCGCGCCGTGACAATCCCCTCTATCGGATCGAGGCCCGCTTCGCGCGCGAACTTCGTGCCGGCAGCAGCTTCCATGTCGAGAGCGCAGCACTCGGTATCAGCGATCAGGACGCTCATACCACGTTGCGCCTGGGCCACCGCTTCGTTGATTCGACCAACGGCGAGGTCGTGACCTGGTTCGATGAGTATTGGGACATGTCCGGCACGCCGCTGACGTCTGATCAGCGTGGTGCGATCGAGGCGCACCTGGCGGACTGGAACGGCCCGGCGGGCGAGAAACGACCTGATCCGCACTCGGCTGCCGGCTTCATCCCCACGGCGCGCGGACGGGTCAAGCAGGGTGACGTCGACGCCGCCGGCCACTTCGCCCTCGGTGCGATCGTGCTTCGATTCTCCAACGCCTCCGGCCAGCTTGGCGCTGCCATCGGTATGGATTCGGCTTTCATGCAGCAGCAGCGACGCGGCTTTTCCACCTTCGAGCTGAACCTGCGGATGTCCGGCGCACTGCCCTCCGACGCGCCGTACCTGATTGAGACCGGCATCGGTCATCTCGGCAATTCCTCGCTGCGCATGATCCATCGGATGACCGATCCACGCAGCGGCAGCGAGATCGCCCGGCTCAGCCAGTTCGGCGTCAACCTCGATCTCGACGCGCGCCGCCCCGCGCGCTGGCCGGACGATATCCGCACGCGTGCCGCCGCGCTGGTCGTGCCGGTCGGTTAGCGCGTGATCCGCGCAGGTGGATTAACCCAAGGGGTGAATCACACTCTCAGGCAACGAGCCGGAGCGGATTCCATGAGCCAACGCGAACGGAATTTGCTTTGGGCCGGTTGCGTCAGGCCGGCACCGTGCATGAGGATGGCTCACGTTCTGGCGGTTCACGGGGAGGCAAACGTCCATGGAAAAATCGGCAAGGATCGCGGTTATCACAGGAGCCGGCAGCGGCATCGGCCGGGCGACCGCACTCGCGCTGTACGCCGATGGATTCTCGGTCGTGCTCGCGGGGCGCCGCCGGAACATGCTGGAGGAGACCGCAGCACTTGCCGAGGCGTCGCCGCCGCGCATGCTCGTGGTGCCGACTGACGTCGCAGACCCTGGCTCGATCGCGGCCCTGTTCGAGACGGTCAAGACGACCTACGGCCGGATCGACCTGCTGTTCAACAATGCGGGCATCAGCACGCGCAACATCCCGATCGAGGACCTGACCCTCGAGCAATGGTCGCATGTCGTCGCGGTCAACCTGACCGGCTCATTCCTGTGCGCACAGCACGCGTTTCGCATGATGAAGAGCCAGCAGCCGCGTGGCGGACGCATCATCAACAACGGGTCAGTCTCCGCCCATGTGCCGCGGCGGAATTCGACGCCCTACGCCGCGACCAAGCACGCACTGACCGGTCTGACCCGGTCGCTGTCGCTCGACGGGCGCGAATACGATATCGCCTGCGGACAGATCGACATCGGCAATGCCGCAACGACCCGCAATGAGGACACGGCTCGCGGCCGCCTCCAGGCGAGCGGGAAGGTCGAGGCGGAGGCACGCATCGACGTGAACGACGTCGCGCGCGGCGTTACCTACATGGCCAGCCTGTCGCTGGAAGCGAATGTCCAGTTCATGACCGTGATGGCAACGAAGATGCCCTATATCGGCCGAGGCTGAGTGGCACATCGTCCTGACCGGTGGGCGGTGCGGCGGCGAATGTGCCGCGATTGAATGTTGAGCGGGTCAGCGTGCCAGCGCCAACTTGACCGGGCCCTCGCCGGCCTTTACTTTTTGGTATCCTGACGTACCAGCGGGTAGAAGCGTGGCGGAGCAGTTCGTATGACATCGGTCCTGCAAGACGCGGCGGCACCGTCGCAACACGTGCGCCCCTCAGACACTCTGCTCGATGCCATCATCATCGGCGCCGGCATTGCCGGGTTGTACCAGCTTCACCGCCTGCGGGAACTGGGATTGTCCGTCCGCGTGTTCGAAACTGGCAGCGGCGTCGGCGGCACCTGGTACTGGAACCGCTATCCCGGCGCCCGCTTCGATTCTGAGAGCTATACCTACGGCTATTCCTTCTCGGACGAGTTGCTCCAGGAGTGGAACTGGTCGGAGCATTTCGCCGCCCAACCGGAGACGCTCCGCTATCTGAACCACGTGGCGGACCGGTTCGACCTGCGACGAGACATCCGGTTCAACAGCCGGGTATCCTCGGCGGCATTCGACGAGGCGGCGCGGTGCTGGAACGTGACGCTGGATAATGGCGAGCGCTGCTCTGCACGATTCCTGATCACCGCGATCGGCCCGCTGTCCGCCTATACCCTGCCGCGCATTCCCGGCACGGACCGCTTTCGCGGCCAGGCCTTCCACACCTACAAATGGCCACAGGAACCCGTGGATTTCGCCGGCAAGCGCGTGGCCGTGATCGGCACCGGCGCGACCGGCGTGCAGGTGATCCAGACCATCGCGCCGCTGGTCGGGCAACTCACCGTATTCCAGCGTACGCCCAACTGGTGCACGCCGCTGCACAACCGGGCGATCACCGAAGAGGAACAGCGCACGATCAAGGCCGGCTATCCGGCGATGTTCGAACTGCTGCGCCGGACGCCCGGCTGCTACATCCACAACACCGACCCGCGCGGCACCTTCGAGGTGACGGAGCAGCAGCGCGAGGCGTTCTGGGAGAAGCTCTACAGCGAGCCAGGCTTCGGCATCTGGATGGCCAACTTCCGCGACGTGCTCACGGATCCCAAGGCCAATGCGCTGTTCAGCGACTTTGTCGCGCGCAAGATTCGCGAGCGCGTGAAGGACCCGGCGGTGGCGGAGCGCCTGATCCCCAAGTGCCACGGGTTCGGCACGCGCCGAGTGCCGCAGGAGACCGGTTACTACGAGGCGTACAACCTGCCGCATGTCCGGCTGGTCGATACTCGTGCAACGCCGATCGAGCGGATCACCGAGACCGGCGTCCAGACCAGCGACGCCGAGTACGCGTTCGACATCATCATCTACGCGACCGGATTCGACGCGGTCACCGGCGCCTTCGACCGCATCGAGTTCCGTGGCATCGGCGGCAAGCGTCTGAAGGAGCATTGGGCGGACGGACCGCGGACCTATCTCGGCCTGATGTCCAACGGCTTTCCCAACATGCTCACGATTGTCGGCCCGCACAATGCGTCCACACGCTGCAACATCCCACGCTGCATCGAGCAGAATGTCGAGTGGGTGACAGGGCTGATGCGTGACCTCCACGACCAGGGCGTGACGCGATTCGAGGCGGAGCCCGATGCGGAAGCCGACTGGTCGCGCCATGTCGAGGAGCTTGCCGCCGGGATGCTGTACACCCAGGTCGATTCCTGGGCGACCGGCATCAACTCCAATGTCGAGGGACGCAATGTTCGTCGCATCCTGCAATACCAGGGCGGCGCGCCGGCGTATCGGGCCCGGTGCGACGAAGTGGCGGCCACCGGCTATGCTGGAATGACGCTGGCCTGAGTCTGGCCGAAGGGGGGGACGCGCCATGGATGTCGGCATGATGATGGTGTTCGCCAGCTATGGCTGGGAGGACTGTCCCGACGGCCGTGTGTGGGAGGAGGAGTTCCGGCTGGCAAGGCTCGCCGCCGATCTCGGTTTCGACTGCCTTTGGTCGGCCGAGCACCACTTCAACGACTACTCCTTCGTGCCCGACAACATCCATCTCATGGCGCACCTGACAGCGCTTTGCCCCAACATCGACGTGGGCACGGCCGCGGTGATCCTGCCCTGGCACGATCCGCTGCGCGTCGCCGAGAACGCCGCCGTGCTGGACCTGATGAGCAAGGGACGCTTCCGCTTCGGCATGGGGCGTGGCCTCGCCCGGCGCGAATTCGCTGCGTTCCGCCTCAACATGGACGAATCGCGGGAGCGCTTCGACGAAGCTGCACCGATGATCATCGAAGCGCTGAAGACGGGGTTCATCGAGGGCAACGGCAGGTTCTACCGACAGCCGCGCGTCGAGATCCGTCCGCGGCCGCAGCACAGCTTCGACAATCGGATCTATGCCGTGGCGTCCAGCGAGGACTCGGTGAATTCCGCCGCGAAACTCGGCGCGCATATGGTGATGTTCGCCGACCGGCCATGGGAGATGCGGCTGCCGGTGATCGAGCGGGGCCGGCAGTTGCACCGCCAATACCACGGCACCGAGCAGCCCTGCGTCATGCTGACCGAGTTCTGCGTCTGCGGGCCCGACCTCGCCACGACCGAGGAGGAGGCGCGCCGCTACCAGGGCAAGTTCGTCGAAAGCAATTTCTACCACTACGAGTTTCTTGGCGAGCACTTCAAGACCGTGAAGGGTTACGACTCTTACCAGCAGAAGGCCGAGATCGCGCGGAAGGCAGGGCTGGAGGGTGCGGTCGCCGGCTTCATGCAGGCGGCAAGCTGGGGCACTCCCGACAAGATCCTCCGCGGCCTCGAGGATCGCCGGCGCATCCTCGGCACGTTCGAACTGAACGTCGCCTTCCGCTTCGGCGGCACCCCGCTGGACGTGTCCGAGCGCGGTCTCCGGCTGTTCGCCAAGGAGGTGCTGCCGGTTTTAAAATCATGGGGGCCATAAGCCCGCCGCCCGCGCCGCCGCGTCTCGCCTGCTACGGCTCACCGTCTGCCAGCGTGCCCGGCAATCTGACGACCACCGGCGCGTAGCCCAGTTCGCGGACGAACCGCAGCAGGTCGGCGGAGCGCAGCGTGGTTGACGCGGCATTGCGCAACGGATGGAAATTCACCCACTCGCTGTCGAACATCTCTTCATCCAGGATCACGGTGACGCGGCGCTGCGTGTCGTTGATCAGCCCGAACGGCGTCACCGATCCCGGTGTCAGCGCCAGCACCTCCTCCAAAAGGTCGGGCCGAGCAAAGGAGAAACGCGGCGCGGCGAGTGACTTCTCCAGCCAAGCCAGATCGGCGCGCTTGTCGGCCGGCATGACCACCAGCCAGATGCCGCCCTTGCGATCCTTGATGAACAGGTTCTTGCAGTGCAAGCCTGGGATCTTGTCGTGCCAGGGCCGGCCCTCCTCAACCGTGAAGAAAGGCGGATGCTCGATCGTGCTGTGCTCGATGCCCAACCGGTCGAACAGCGCAAAGAGATCAGCGGGCGTTGCTGGCATGGCGCCAAGATGTGCGGGAAGTGCCGGCGCAAATCAACCTTGGCGCGACAGCCTGCCGCTCAGAGCAGGGTCGACGCCGGAGGTGGTACTGCCGCCGGTCAGCGGTGCCACGGCCGCGCGCTGCCGCAGCCCGAGCCGCACCAGCGTCTCTGCCTGGCCCACCGCGCAGGCGATGCCGTCCAGCAGCGGCACTGACAGGCTGTTGCACAGTCGATGCGCGATGCCCGCCATCGCCGCACCCGCTACGACCACCGCATCGGCTCCGGCCTCGATCAGCCGTTCCGCGGTGGCGATGACCGCGGCATCCTGCCCACCCTCACGGAGGTAGGATGCCGAATTGGCGAGGTCGATCGTCTCGAACGCAGCCATCCGCTGCGCCAGCCCCGCGCGCTGCACGAGATCCAGGTACAGGCCGCGGCTGCTCTGCCCGAAACTGATCAGGCCGAAGCGACGTCCCAGCAGGCAGGCCGTCAGCAGGCTGGCCTCGGTCATACCGACGACGGGGATGGGCACGACCTGCCGTGCACCCAGCAACGCGGTATCGAACGAGATCGCCAGGATGGCAGCATCGTAGCCTGCGAAGTTCGCCGCCAGTGCGTCCAGCACGGCGTGGCCCGCGACCGCCTCCTCCGCCTCGGTCGACACGATGCTGACGCCGAAGCGCGCAGTGGCGCCGGCGACGATGGTGCCGGCGGATGCGCAGCGCGTCGCTTCAGCCACAACGCGGTCGGTCACCGCCTGCGTCGTGTTGCCGTTGACCAGCAGAAGTTTCATCGTCCCTTGCCCACCCAGCGTGTGAATCCCACATCGGTCGCCGCAGCGCGCAGATACATCTCGCGCCAGTACGGCTCGAGTCGCGCTGCCTGGCGCGCCGTCGCGGCAATGGCAGCGTCGATCTCAGGCTGACGGGTGCGAAGCTCCGCCCGCAGCGCGCGTTCGTCCACGCCCAGCACACGCCCGTCCCGCATCACCACCTCGCCCGCAACCATTGCCATCACCACAGCCGAGCCGTTGTGCGAATAGACGAGTTGCCGCCGCAGGTCGTTCATCGGCGTGAACGGCAGCGAGTCGGGATCGATCAGGATGATGTCGGCAAGGCAGCCAGGTTCGAGCCGCCCCAGATTGTCGATCCGCATGCCGCGCGCACCGCCCGACGTCGCAGCGTGCAGCAATTCCGACGGCGCCGGCCACAGCGCGTAGTCAGGCTGGCCGATCTGGTGCACCAGCCCCGCCTGCTTCAGCGCGGCCCAACTGTTCACCTCGTCATCGGCCGCACGCTCGTCGGTGCCGATGGCAATGGCGATGCCGCGGTCACGCAGTGCACGGAACGGCATGATACCGCTGCCCAGGCGCAGGTTGCAGATCGGATTGTGCGCGACCGTGCATCCCGCGCCAGCCAGCAGATCCATATCGGCATCGTCCACCCAGATCGCGTGGATCACCAGCATCCGCTCGTCCAGGAAACCCAGGTCCTGCACCAGTCGCACCAGCGACTTGCCGAAGCGCTCGATGCCGAGCACGCGCTGTGTCTTGGTCTCCAGCATATGGATATTGAACGGCAGGTCGTGGCGCCGGCTGAAGTCGGACAGGAACGCGAAATACTCCTCGGTGACGCGCTGCGGCGCAGAGTTGCTGACGGCGATGCGCAGCCGCCCGTCCGCAGCGCCATGCCATGTCGCGTGAAACCATTCATAGAGCCCGGCCAGCTCATCCAGCGGCGCTATGCGGATCGCAGCGACCTCGGCACGAATATCAGGCGGCAAAAGCGCTGACAGGAACGGCAACTTGTCGAGCTCCGGCAGGTTCTGGTGGTTCATCGCCACCGTCGCGCGCAGCCCGCTGTCGCGATAGGCCGCCATCACTGCATCGATCGCCGGCCGCGTCGGCCAGGGATTGTGGAACGCGTCGTCATGGACGGCGGTGACACCGTTGCGCAGCATCTCCACCGCGCCGAGCATCGTCTGCAGATAGATCAGCCGTGGATCGGGCAGACGGTCCCCGAGCGGTGGCACCTCGTACAGCATGAACAACTCGAGCGGTAGGCTGGGCACGCTGCCCGCCATCAGGCTGACCTGCGAATGGAAATGCCCGTTGATCAGGCCCGGCATCGCGATCAGACCGGCGGCGTCGATGACGTTCGCGCCCTCCGCCGCAAGCTCCGGCGCGATCGCGACGATCGTCGCACCCTCGATCAGGATGTCAGCCCTGGCGTACTCGGTATCCGCCGCATCCAGCGTGAGGACTCGCGCGCCGCGGATGAGCGTCGTCATCCGAGCCGATCATCGGTGAACAGGCTGCCCCAGCGGGCGCCGGGCGCGGTCGGTTCGCCGATCAGCCGCAGGCACTTCCACACGCAGACCGAGACGGAGTCGTAGATGGCGACACCGGTTTCCGCCTCCAGCTCGGCGACCAGATGTGCGCCGGGAAAGTTGGTACAGTACAGGATGATGGCGTCCGGCCGATCGGCCGCGACCTTGCGCACCATGGCGGCGATGTCAGCATCAGCGATCGTGCAGTAGGATAGATTGTCACTCAGCCCGGCATGCGCCTCGCTCACGCAGGCATAGCCCTGCGCCTGGAAGTGCGGCGGGATGCGGCCGGCATAGCCGGAGGCATACGGCGTCACCAGGCCGAACCGCAACACGCCAGTGGCAGCAAAGGCCTCCAGGATCGCAAGGCTCGATGTCGTTGCCGGCTTGCCGGTGGCCGCGGTGATGCGTTCGCACAGAAGACGGTCGGCATCGAGGCCGATGCTGCCGCCCTTGCTGCCGTTCCAGCAGATCACCCCGGGATCGGCGTGCGACAGCAACGCCGCAGCGCGCATCATGCCGTCCCAGTCGTAGTCGTCCTTGTACACATCGGTCGAGCCAACGACCTCGATGCGCGAGAAATGCCCAGACACGACGGGGAAATCTGCCAGGATCGCCGTCGTCATGCGCTCGACGACGATGTTGCCCGAGGGCGTGATGGTGCCGATGGTCTTGCGCTGCGTGCGATACCAGGAACGCGGGTCGGTCTCAGGCATCGTCGCGCACCAGCTTGTTGCGGTCCATGTCCCAACTGGCGATCACCGATGCGCCATGGCCCAGCCCCGCCACCGGCCCGCCGCCCTCGTCGTTCTGCCGTATCACCATCAACGGCTCGCCATTGGGCATGCGCAGGATATATTGCGTGTTGATGCCGCGATAGATCACCGTCTCGATGACTGCCGGCACTCGGTTCGGCCCCTCGGTTGCGGCTTCGGCCGGCAGCACACGGATACTCTCGGGCCGGAGTGCGATCACCGCCTTGTCGCCCGGCGCGGCGGTACCATTGGCCACCAGCGCCACGCCGGCCGAACTCTCGATCGCGACGCTGCCGCCGGCCGCCGATGCGACGCGGCCCTCGAAGAAGTTGGAGGTACCGATGAACCCGGCCACGAACTTCGTCGCCGGGTTCTCATAGATCTCGCCCGGTCCGTCGAACTGCTCGATGCGGCCATCGCGCATCACGGCAATCCGGTCGGACAGAGTCAGCGCCTCGTCCTGGTCGTGCGTCACCATCAGCGTCGTGATGTTCAACCGCTGCTGCAACTGGCGCAGTTCGATCTGCATGTTGTCGCGCAGTTTCTTGTCGAGCGCACCGAACGGCTCGTCCAGCAGCAGTACCGAAGGCTCGATGACCAGCGCGCGGGCCAGCGCCACGCGCTGCTGCTGACCACCGGACAGCGCATGCGGCAGCCTCTCGGCGAAACCGTCCAGCCGCACCATCGCCAGCGCATCGGCAACCCGCGTCTGCACCTGCTTGTCCGGCAGCCGCCGCATGCGCAGCCCGAACGCCACATTGTCCGCCACGTTCAGATGCGGGAACAGCGCGTAGTTCTGGAACAGCATGCCGATATTGCGCCGGTGCACCGGAACGCGCGCAACCGAGCGGCCCTTGATGGCGATGTCACCGTCGGTCGGCTCGATCAGGCCGGCGATCATGCGCATGATCGTCGTCTTGCCACAGCCGCTCGGGCCGAGCAGCGACACGACGTGGCCTTTCTGCACGGCAAAGGACACGTCGCGCACCGCGATCATCGAACCATACGCCTTGGTGACGTTGGTAACCTCGATGTCGCGATGGATCATGCCACAAAGATCTGGTTCAGCTTCTCGATCCAGGTCGGGCGCACGCCATTCACATAGGCCCAGTCGGGACTGAACAGCGCCATCTCCTCCATCTTCGCCAGCGGGTAGGCCAGCAACTTGGCAATCTCCGGCTTGAAGCTCAGCCCATCGATCGGCGGCGCGGCGAGGGAGGCCTCGGACATCGGCTGCTGCACCTTAGGGTCCAGCATGTGGTTCATAAAGGCCGCGCCCACATCCTGATTGGGCCCGCCCTTCACCAGCACCTGGCAGTTGACGCCGGCGAACGCGCCCTCCTTGGGAAAGCACATATCGATGCTGGCGCCCTGCTGCGTGTAGGGATAGACGTATTTGGAGTATTCGATGCCGCCGATGTCGCCCTCACCCTGCGCCACGAACACCGCCGCATTGTTCGACTCGTACAGGTTCAGCACGTTCGGCTTCAACTCGGCGAGCTTGCCCCAGGCCTGGTCGGCCAGATACTGCGCCTCCTGGAACGGCTTGCCCGTTACCAGCGCCGCGGTGGCGATGACCACGAACACGCTCGGCGTATTCTTGGTGCTGACCAGCGACAGACGCTTGCGGAACCGAGGGTCCCACATCTCGCCATAGCTGGTCAGCGGCTTGGTCGCCTTCGGATTGTAGAAGATCCCCCCCGTGGAGGTCGCCAGCGCCACGCCGTAACCGTCGAAGTAGACGAAACGCGGATAGACCTTGGTGAGGTTCGGCATCTTGTCCTTGGGCAGAGGATCGATCAGCCCCTCGCGCTTGCAGATCTCCACGCCCAGGTCGTCGACGAACATTACCGTGTATTTCGGTGACTCCTTGGTGGCGCGCAGACGGGAGATCTGGCCCAGCGTCGCCCCCTCCTCCGCCAGCACCTTGCAGCCGAACTCCTTCTCAAATCCTGGCAGCACGTTCTTGCGGATGAACTCGCCCTGCGGTCCACCCCAGATGCCGACCTGGATGCTCTTGCCCTGCGACCACGCGTTGCGGGTGAAGATCATCGGCCCTACCGCCGCTGCAGCACCCAACATCGTACGCCGTGTCAGTCCCATCGTCATGGCGCGCCCCTTATGCAACGAAGATCTGATTGAGCTTCTCGATCCAAGCGGAGCGATTGGCGTTGATGTTGGCGGCATCGGGCGTGAACAGCCCCATGCTCTCCACCTTCTCGATCGGGTACGGCAGCATCTTCGCCAGGTCAGGCGCAAAACTGATGCCGCCGACCGACGGCGCGGCCAGCCCCACCTCCGCCAGGCCGGTCTGCACCTTGCGGTCCAGCATCCGGTTCATGAAGGCGGCCGCGACCTCCCGGTTCGGCCCGTTCTTCACCAGCACCTGGCAGTTATGGCCGGCGAAGGCGCCCTCCTTCGGGAACGCCATGTCGACCGAGGCGCCCTTGGCGGTATACGGGTAGATATACTGCGAGTATTCGATCGCGCCGATATCCGCCTCGCCCTGTGCCACGAACACGGCGGCCGCATTCGATTCGAACATGTTCAGCACGTTCGGCTTCAACTCGGCGAGCTTCGGCCAGGCGGCGTCGGTAAGGTACTGCGCCTCCTTCAGCGGCTTGCCGGTGGCGACCGCGGCGGCGGCGATCACCAGGAAGGCGCTCGGCGTGTTCCGCACGCCGATCATCGACAGCTTCTTCCGGTATTTCGGGTTCCACAGATCGGCATAGCTGGTCGGCGCAGGCCCTGTCGCCGGATTGTAGAACAGCCCGGCCGCGGTGACGCCGAACGCTACGCCATAGCCGTCCTCCAGCACGTAGCGCGGATACACCGTCGCCAGGTTCGGCATCATGGCCGTCGGCAGCGGGGCGATCAGACCCTCCCGCTTGGCAATCTCGATCCCCAGCGGGTCGATGAACATGATCGAGTATTTCGGGTCGTCCTTGGTGGCGCGCATGCGGGCAAGCTGACTCAGGGTCACGCCCTCTTCCACTAGCACCTTGCAGCCAAGTTCCTGCTCGAAGGGCGGGATCACGGTCTTGCGGATGTACTCGCCCTGCACGCCGCCCCAGATGCCCATCTGGATCGTCTTGCCGTCGGCCCAGGCATTGCGCCGCAGCACGAAGGGCGCGGTCAGCAGACCGATCGCAGCTCCCTTTATCACCGAACGTCGTGTGTGTATCATCCTGTTTCCTCACATGCTCATGGCTCGACGCAGTCCGGTGACGCGCTCCATGATCAGGATCAGCGCAACCGAGACCAGAATCATCAGTGTGGCGATCGCCGCGATCCCAGGGTCGAAGAACCTGCTCGTCAGCGTGAAAATCATCAGCGGCAGCGGAATGTTCACCGCGTCCGCCAGCCACATCGACACCGGGTAATTGTCGAACGACGTGACGAACGCGAAGATCGCCCCGGCGACGATGCCGGGCATGATCTGCGGCCGGGTTACGCGCCAGAACGTTTCGAACCTGTTCGCGCCCAGCGTGCGGGCCGCATCCTCGATCGAGGGATCGAGCAGCGCCAGGCTGGAACTCACCGTCCGCACGACGTAGGGAACCGTCACCAGGATGTGGCCGAGCGTCAGGTTGAGCAGCGAGCTTTGCGAGTTGACCGAGGTGAACAGCCGCAGCAGTGCGATGCCCGTGACCAGCATCGGGAACACCAGCGGCGACAGCACCAGGCTCTGGATCGCCGCTCGTCCGGGGAACTGATAGCGCACCAGGCCGATGGCGGTCGGCGTGCCCAGCAGCAGCGACCCGAGCGTTGCGATCACTGCCAGCATCACGCTGAACCGGAAGGAACTGATGAATTCCGGCTCGTTGAGGATCTTCCAGTACCAGCGCAGCGTGAAGCCCTTCGGCGGGAACGTCACGAACGGCGTATCTGAAAACGAGATTGCGATCGGCACCACCAGCGGCGCCAGCAGGAACACCGCGACCAGGGCCGAAGCGGCATAGAGCAGCGGTGCGGAGCGTCCAAGCGTGCCGCCCATCACATCACCGGCGTGATGCGTGTGGGGAAGCGCCGCTCCACCAGGCGGACATAGGCAAAGTTGATGGCCAGCACGATGACGATCAGCACCGTCGCGATCGAGGCGCCGAACGGCCAGTCGAAGACCGACATGATCTGCTCTTCGACCAGCGTGCCGAGCATCTTGGCGAAATTGCCGCCCAGCAGGGCGGGTGCGACGAACGAACTGGAGGTCAGCGAGAACACCAGCGTGGAGCCAACGGCGAGTCCCGGCACACTGAGCGGCAGCGTGACCTTGCGGAACACGTCCCAGGCCGACCCGCCCAAGGTACGCGCTGCTTCCTCGACATAGGGGTCGATCTTGCCCAGCGCGGCTGCCAGCGGCAGCACCATCAGCGGCAGGAACACGTGCACCGAGCCGATGACGATCGCCCATTCTGTATACAGGATGCGCACCGGGTCGAGGCCAAGCTGCACCAGGATCCAGTTCAGCACGCCATTCTGCGAGTTGGTCAGGATGACGCGCCAGCCATAGGTGCGGATGACGACATTCACCAGCAGCGGCGCGATGACGATGATCGCGAGCAGGCGCGCGACGATGGCGTTGCCACGCACCATGACCAGCGCCACCGGATAGGCCAGCAGCATGGCGCCGATCGTGGTGAACAGGCTGACGCGGATCGTGGTGAACAGCACCGTGCGGTACAGGTCGACCGACGCCAGCCGTGCGTAGTTCGCCAGCGTGAGAGCAGGCGCCAGATCGCCTGTGCTGGTCTGCCGGAAGAAGCTGAAGGCGATCATGGTGCCGACCGGCACGATGAAGAGTATGACGAAGAACACGACCGCCGGCGCGACCAGCAGCATGCCGGGCGCGCCTCGGCGCCAGGCCGCAAAGTCGACTGGGAAGGGAAAGGCCACGCGCATGCACGACCCTGTGAGCAATTTCGGTGCCAGCCGCGCATGAATGTCGGCGATGCCCGTTTCCCCGGCCCGGAAGATGCATTCGCAACGGACCATGGGCCCACAGCCGGCGCCCGGGAGGAAATTGTATGCAATTCTGTGGTGAGATAGTATGCAAATGAACGCCACGACGGCAGCGCCGACGGACCAGGACATTTACGACCGGATCTTCGGCGCGCTCCTGAGTCGGCGGCTGCCTCCTGGCGTACGGCTGGCCGAAGTAGAGCTGGCCACGGCGTTCGGGGTGAGCCGGACCAAGGTGCGCACGGCGTTGGCGCGGCTGGCGCAGGACGGGGTGATCGAGTTGCGCCGCAACCAGGGTGCCTCCGTCGTGCAACCGACCGAGGCGCAGACGCGGCATGTCTTCGACCTGCGCGCCATCGTGGAACCGGCAATCGCCGCCGACCTCGCGCGGCAGCCTACAAAGCAGGTGCTGACCGTGCTGCGGCGTCACCTGCGGCTGGAGAACGCGGCGCGCAAACATGGCAACGACGCCGACCTGATCCGGTTGACCGGCGAGTTCCATCGGTTGCTGGCCGAGTACACCGGGAACCCATTGGTCCTGCGCCTGCTGCGTGAGCTTGAGGTGATGACCTGCCTGGCGATCCTGCGCTTCACGCCGACCGCCGGTGCCGCCTGTCCGTGCAACGAGCATGCGGAGCTGGTGGACGCGATCGCCAGTGGTGAGCCGGAGCGCGCCGCGGCGACGATGCGCACGCATCTGGGGCATGTGCTGGAGGGATTGGACTTTCGCCAGACCCAGCCATCACTTTCGGCGATGCTGGATCTGTCGCCGATGCCGCATTGAGAGGGCCGCCCGCAATGAAACTGCGCAGCCATGACCGTTATGACTTCGACCCGCTGCCTGCGCGCGCGGCCGGACGCTGGCCGGGCGGCGCGCGCCTCGCCTTCTATGTCGCGCTGAACCTGGAGCAGTACGCGTTCGGCGAGGGACTGGTGGAGGACCTCGTGACGCCGCTCGGGCAACCGGACGTGATGAACTACTCCTGGCGGGATTGGGGCAACCGCGTCGGCGCCTGGCGGCTGCTGGCGATGTTCCGCGAGCTTGGCATTGCGCCGAGCCTGCTGGTCAACACCGTGCTGTACGATTCGGCGCCCGGGTTGATCGAGGCGTTCCGCGCCCTGGGCTGCGCCGTCGTGTCACACGGGCGCACCAACGCGGAGGCGCAGGCGGGTCTCGACGAGCCGGCCGAGACCACGCTGATCCACGCGGCACGCGATGCGATAGCGCGGCATGAGGGGCGGCCGCCGCGTGGCTGGCTCGGTCCGTGGATCTCGGAGACCGAACGGACGCCGGACCTGCTGGCCGAAGCGGGGTTCGGCTATGTGCTCGACTGGGCGATGGACGACCAGCCGGTGTGGCTTCGCACGCGCGGCGGACGGATCCTGTCAGTGCCGTATCCACAGGAACTGAACGACGCGAACTCGGTGGTGCTGCGACGCGACACCGGGCGGGAGTTCGGCGACATGATCAGGGACGCCTGCGACGAGATGCTGGAGCACGGCGGCGAACAACCGCTGGTGATGGGTGTCGCGCTGCATGCCCATGTCAGCGGTCAGCCGTTCCGCCTGCGGCCACTGCGCCAGGCGCTGCGGCATGTGCAGGCACAGGGGGCAGCGGTGTGGATCACCGATACGGACCGCATCGCGACCGAATGGGAAAGGGCTCACCCGCCTCTGCCGCGTAGCGGGTGATGGCCAGAGATCGAGGGCTGTCCTGCACCCTCTGCGTGTCGCATGATCGTCGCCCTCGTCCGAGTGGGAACGCATCATGACCTCCGCCGCCTTCCGTCCTGTCCATGCGCTGGCCGCCGAGATCGCCGCCCGCCGCCTGTCGCCCGTCGATCTGGTGGACGAATGCCTCACGCGCATCGAGCGGCTGGAGCCCCGGCTGCATGCCTTCGTCTCGGTCAACACCGCCAACGCGCGACTCGCCGCGGAAGCCGCCGACAAGGCGATCCGCAGCGGCCATGCCGTCGGGCCGCTGCACGGCATCCCGATCGCGATCAAGGACCTGGTGGAGATCGAAGGCGAGGTTGCCACCGGCGGCACCGCGGCCTGGCGCAACCGGATCGCGCCGCACACGGCGACGTTGATGCGCAAGCTCCTGGCCACCGGCATGATCAATCTCGGCAAGACCCATACTGTGGAATTTGCCTATGGCGGCTGGGGCACCAACCAGCATCTCGGCACGCCGTGGAACCCGTGGGACGCCGCCACGCACCGCACGCCCGGTGGCTCGTCGTCCGGCTCAGGCGTCGCGGTGGCGGCGCGCATGGCGCCCTGGGCGATCGGCACCGATACGGGAGGATCGGTACGTATCCCTGCAGCGTGGAACGGCATCACCGGCCTGAAGACCACCATCGGCCGCATCAGCACCTTCGGCGTCCTGCCGCTCAGCCCGACGCTGGACACGCCCGGCCCGATCACGCGCGACATCGAGGACGCTGCGCTGCTGCTGACGGTGCTGCAAGGCGAGGACCGGCGCGACCGGCACACGCTCGGCGTGCACGACGTCGACCCGCTGGCGGACCTGCGCCGTGGCGTGAAAGGGCTTCGCCTGGCACGGCTGCCGGCCGATGAACGCGCCAGCATCGATGCCGAGGTGCTGGCGGCGTACGACCGGTCCGTCGAGGCGCTGGCCGACCTGGGCGCGGATATCGTGGACGTGGCACTGCCCGCAGGGTTCGCCGAGTTCGGCGCGATCAACGGACGCATCATGTCGGCCGAAGCCTATGCCGCGCTGGCGGCGCTGGTCGACGACAATGCGCAGGTGCTGGACCAGGACGTGCGGCCGCGCGTGCGGGCCGGCGCGGCAATCTCCTCGCGAGACTACCTGGTGGCGCTGGCCGAGAGGGAACGGATGAAGGCGTCGTTCGCCGCCGCGATCGAGGGCGTCGACGCGCTGCTGACGCCGACATCGGTGACGCCGGCGGTGCCGGTGGCCACGATCGACCAGAACACGACGCCGGCGATGTTGACGCGCTGGGTCAACTTCCTCGACCTGTGCGCGGCGGCGGTGCCGAACGGCTTCACCGCCGCCGGCCTGCCGACCTCGCTGCAGATCGTCTGCCGCGCCTATGCGGAACCGTTGGCACTGCGGATCGGCTATGCCTACCAGGCTGCGCATGACTGGCACATGCGGGTGCCACCGATGGCGACGTAGGCGCGATCACGTCCGTCGCCTCAGGGCGGGAACAGCACGGCAATGGCGATCGCCATCGTCAGGATGCTGAAACCGGTACTCGCGATGACCATGGACCCAGCCGTCGCGGAATCCAGGCGGTAGTTCACCGCGAACAGGATGCCGAAGAATCCCGACGGCACGGCGGCAAGCAGGATCGCCGCCTTTGCCACGTCCGGCGAGACCGGCAGGACGAAGACCATCGCGGCGGTCAGCAGCGGCCGCACGATGTCGGCCATGCCGGTCGCGCTCACGACATTCCAGTCGAGCCGAAACGGCTGGGCGGACAGCACGAGGCCGGTCAGGAACAGCGCCACGCCGGCGGCGCCATGCCCAACCAGCAACAGGCAGGCCTGCGCCACGGGACCGAACTCCAACTGCGATAGCGACAGCAGGATGCCGAGTGCAGGCGCCAGCACGACGGGTTTGGTCAACGCGCGTCGCAGCGCCCGCAGAACCCGGCGCGTTGTCGCTTCGGCGGCACCGTCCTGCTCGCGGGTGGTCATCTCGACCAGGATCAGCGTCAGTGGGCTGACCAGGATGGAACCGGACGCCAGCGCGATCGCCACGGGAACCATTCCGGCCTGGCCGAGCACGGCCGATACGATCGGCAGGCCGACACCTGCCAGATTTGGAAAAGCGATGGTCAGTGCCTGCAACGATGCGTCGGCCTTGTCCACCTTGGCGACGACGCGCGCGAGATAGTACCATGCAAAGTAGAGCAGCAGCATGGCCAGGCCGAAGATGGCGAAGAGCGGCACCTGCGCCAGCATCTCGCTTCTGGAGGCCGATGCAGACGCCACGAACAGCGATGCCGGCAAGGCGAAGTCCATGACGAACGCGTTGAGGCCGTCGATCTGGCGGTTGTCGACGATACGGAACCTGCCGGCACCGTAGCCGAGTGCCAGCACGAAGAAGGCAGGCGCCAGTGCCAGCAGGATTGCGTTGGACATCATGGCGATGTCCTTTCGCAAGCACTGGTCGAAACCGCCCGCCCTCGTCCGCTTCGTGCTGTGTCGCCCAGAATATCGCTGGTGCGCTTGGCATTCCCGATCATGCGCTGGAATGAAATGCGCAAATGCGACACTGCGGATTCCATGCGGCCGCTATGCTTCCGGCGCACTTCCCTGGATGACGCACCGGCGGCGTTCCCGACATCGTCATGAACCAGAAAGTACCTGCCGCAGCGAGCATGTGGCGCCGTCGTTTCCGACATGATGGTCTCCGATGCATCGAGGTGGACGCATCGGGAAAGATGGGCAACGGATCGTCCACCGCCTGCAAAATGCTGAAAAGTCCGATTCACAGCGCCAATCGTGCGGGCCGGGTCCGACCTGCCGGCGTGGCGCGTTGGTCGTCATCATGACAGACGTCATCTGGAACGAAGCCGAATGGCATGGTTCGCGCCGGCGGCGGCGATGCGCGATTCGGCACGGTTCGACCGATGCACAGATATTAGCGCGAGATTCTCCCAGATTTAGCGCGCATTCGGCGCCATCACTTCCGACATGTGCGGCGGTTCGGCATCCATGAATCCGAACAACTGCAATCAACAGCCGAGGTGACACATGCCGCTTTCACGCATTCAAGCTGCCGCACTGCTCGCTTCCCTGCTGACCTCGACAGTGCCGGCCACGGCGATGGCAGAGCCCATCAAGAACATTGTCCTCGTGCATGGCGCATGGGTCGATGGTTCTGGCTGGCGCCCCGTCTATGACATCCTGATTAAGAAGGGCTTCCACGTGACGATGGTCCAGGAGCCGCTGACGGCATTCGCGGACGACGTCGCGGCCACCAAGCGGATCCTGGCGGAACAGGACGGCCCCTGCGTCCTCGTGGCGCACAGCTATGGCGGCTCCATCATCACCCAGGCCGGCGTCGATCCGCATGTCGTGGCCCTGGTCTATGTGGCGGCGCATGCGCCGGATGTCGGCGAGGACGAAGGCGAACTCGGCAAGAAGATGCCGAGCGTGACGCAGTCGCAGCCGGGCGCCATCGTGAAGACCGCCGATGGCTACACGTATCTGCGGCGCGATCTCTTCCCATCGCATTTCGCGGCCGACCTGCCTGCCGCCCAGGCGAAGTTCGAGGCACAGTCGCAGATCCTGACCGCGGCCACGGTGTTCTCCACGCCTTTGACCGAAGCCGCATGGAAGACCAAGCCGAGCTGGGGCATCGTCGCCGGCGCTGACAAGATCATCAATCCTGATCTGGAACGCTTCTACTACAAGCGCGCCGCCAGCCACACGACGGTGATCGAGGGCGCCAGCCACTCGGTCTACGAATCCCGCCCGAACGAGGTCGCCGCCGTCATCGAGGACGCGGCACGGCGCACCGGCGAATCCGCCAAGTGAGGTGATGCGAAACGCCGCCGCCCATGCCCCGGGCGGCGGCGCCACCTTCTCGCTGCCGGAGACCGAGCCATGACATCTCCATCGAACGCCTCATCGCACTGCGGGTGGGACACCGCAAAGCAGTCCCGCGAGCAGCGCCTCGCCGCGGCCAGCCGCTATGCAAGGGGAAAGCTGGTCGCGCACACCGATGCGACTGGCCTGCTCGAGGCGGTTCTTCGCCCGGGCGATCGCGTCTGCCTTGAGGGCGACAACCAGAAGCAGGCTGATTTCCTCGCGCGCTGCCTGGTGCAGGCGGATGCGAAAGTCGTCCGCGATCTGCACATCGTGCAATCCGGCATCGTGCTTGCCGAACATCTCGACCTGTTCGAGGCGGGCATCGCGCGCAAGCTGGACTTCTCCTATTCCGGACCGCAGGGTGCCGCGCTGGCGCGAGCCCTTAACGGGGGGAAGATCGAACTCGGCGCGATCCACACCTACCTCGAACTCTTCTCGCGATACTTCATCGACCTCACCCCGCATGTGGCGCTGACCGTCGCACGCTGTGCCGATCGCGACGGTAATCTCTACATGGGCCCGAACACGGAAGACTCTCCCGTGGTCATCGAGGCGACGGCTTTCAAGCAGGGCATCGTCATTGCCCAGGTCAATGAACTCGTGGACAAGGTGCCGCGCGTCGACGTCCCCGGCGACCGGGTGGATTTCGTGGTCGTCTCACCGGAAACCTTCTATGTCGAGCCACTGTTCACGCGCGATCCGGCGCAGATCACCGAACCTCAGATCCTCACCGCCATGCTGGCGATCCGGGGCATCTATGAGGAGTACGGCATTCGCCGGCTGAACCACGGGATCGGGTTCAATACGGCCGCCATCGAATTGCTGCTGCCGACCTATGCCGAGAGGCGCGGATTGAAGGGCCGCGTCGCGACGCATTTTGCCCTGAACCCGCATCCCACGCTCATTCCGGCCATCGAGTCGGGCTGGGTGCGGCAGGTCCACAGCTTTGGATCTGAAGTGGGCATGGATGCGTACATGCGTGCACGGCCCGACATCTTCTTCACGGGGCGCGACGGTTCGATGGCGTCGAACCGCATGTACTGCCAGGCGGCCGGCCTTTATGCGACCGATCTCTTCATCGGCTCGACGCTGCAAATCGATCTGCAGGGCAACAGCTCCACCGTGACGCGCGACCGAATCACGGGCTTCGGCGGCGCGCCCAATATGGGGTCCGATCCGCATGGCCGGCGCCATGCCAGCGAGCCCTGGCTGAAGGCCGGGCGGGAGGCCGCGGACGGTCAGCCGGGTCTGCCACGCGGCCGCAAGCTGGTGGTGCAGATCGTGGAGACGTTCGGCGACAAGCTGGCGCCGACCTTCGTCGAACGGCTCGACAGCCTTCAGCTCGCCGAAACGCTCAAGCTCGAACTTCCTCCGGTGATGATCTATGGCGACGACGTGAGCCATATCGTCACGGAGGAGGGCATCGCCAACCTCCTGCTCTGCCGCACCCCCTATGAGCGCGAGCAGGCGATCCGCGGTGTCGCGGGATACACGCCGGTTGGCCGGGCGCGCGACCGCAAGGTCTTCGAGGACCTGCGGGCCCGCAAGGTGATCCAGCGCCCGGAAGATCTCGGGATAGATCCGCTCGATGCGCACAAGAGCCTGCTCGCCGCACGCTCCATCAAGGACCTGATGCACTGGTCGGGCAATCTCTATGACCCGCCCCACAAATTCCGGAACTGGTAGGAGGCCGCGATGGTGACCATCAAGCTGCGATACACGACGCGCGGACCTGCAACCGGCCGGGCGGACAGCGCCATCGTCGGGGTCGTCGCGTCCGGCAATCTCGAAGTGCTGCTCGAGCGTATCCTTGGGGACACCGATTGCTCGGTCGAGATCGCAACGCCCGTGCGCGGCTACGACGAGGTCTGGCAGGCGGTCGTGGCGGATTTCGTGGAACGCGCATCGCCGGGCGGCCTCCGCATATCGATCAACGACGCTGGCGCGCGGCCCGACACGGTCGCGCTGCGACTGATGCAGGGCGTCACGATGATGGAGGGCGGCCGATGAGCGATACGGCCATGCGAGGCACCGCAAGCCTCGATACCGCAAGCTGGTTCCTGGCGTCGGCGCGCGAGCGTCTGGCGGGGCTGCTCGACCCGGGCAGTTTCGTCGAGTACCTGCCGCCGGCCGAGCGCGTGCAGAGTCCTCATCTGGCGCTGTTCGACCTTCCCACGGCCTTTGACGACGGGATGATCGTCGGGCGCGGTCGCCTCGATGGCCGCGACGTCCTGGTGGCCGCCCAGGAAGGGCAGTTCATGGGCGGCACGTTCGCGGAAGTGAGTGGGGCGAAGCTCGTGGGATTGCTGCGAGCGGCGCGCACCCATGCCGATCTGCCGCAGAAGCTCCTGCTGCTGCTCGACAGCGGCGGCGTGCGCTTGCAGGAGGCGAATGCCGGTGAACTCGCCGTCGCCGAGGTGATGCGCGCGATCGTCGAGGCGCGCAGCGCGGGGGTCACGGTCATTGCGCTGGTCGGCGGACGCGCGGGCGCCTTCGGCGGCGCCGGTCTCACCGCCGCCACCTGCTCGCGGATCGTGATCTCCGAACAGGGGCGGCTCGGCGTGACCGGCCCCGAGGTGATCGAGACCAACCAGGGCGTCGAGGAATTCGATTCGCAAGACAAGGCATTGGTGTGGAGCGTGACCGGAGGCAGGACGCGCCGCCTGATCGGAGGCGCCGACGCCTATGCCCAGGACACGATGATCGGCTTTCGCGATGCGGCGCGCGCCCTGCTCGATGGCGCGCCGGCGTTCGGCTTCCGGACGCTGCGTGCCGAACAGGACCGGCTCGCAGCGCGGCAGGCCCAACTCGGCGACTGCGCCACCTCCGTCGCGATGTGGACGGTCCTCGGCATCGCCGATCCTGCGGCCGTGCGGGACATGGACGATGCGGACTTCGCTGCACTCGCCGCGGGCGTGAAGGGAATCGATCATGACGCTCGATGAGATCCTGGCCAGCCTGTTCCCAGCGGGACACGACATCGCCGTGCGTCCCGACAGGCTCATTCTCGGCACCGGCCGGCGCAGGAACGGCGGCGCGATCGAGGTGATCGGGATCGCGGACGGAGAGCCACTGGGAATCGCCGGTGTCCTGCCGCTCGCCGAGAGGGTGCTCCAGGTGATCGCTGCCGGTGGCAATGCGCCGATCCTGGTGATGGTGGACACGCGCGGCCAGCGCATGGCCCGTCGCGACGAGATGCTGGGCCTCAACGAGTATCTCGCGCATCTCGCGAAATGCCTGCTGCTGGCGAGTCGCGCGGGGCACCGCACGGTCGGGCTGAACTACGGCAAGGCCGCCGCCGGTGCGTTCCTCGCGACCGCCCTGGCGACCGACATCCTCGTTGCGCTGCCCGGTGCGGCGCCCGCGGTCATGGACCTGCCGTCGATCGCACGCGTAACGAAGCTGCCGGAGGACCGGCTGAAGGCTCTCGCCCAGACGACGCCGGTCTTCGCACCTGGCCTGGCCTCGATGACCGAGGTCGGCGCCGTCGCGGCGCTGTGGGATCCGCTCCAGCCGCTCGACGCACAGTTCGAGGCGACGCTCGGAAAGATCCCAGATCACGACGTGCGGGATGCGCTGGGTGCGGCGCGCGGCGGCCGTCGCATGGCGTCGGAAGTGGCGCAGCGTGTGGCGGCGGAGGCCACCGGAGACCGCCATGAAGCGGCGTCATGATCTGCTGCGGGTGCGGCCGGACGGGTGGTCCGCGGTGCTGGCCACCTCGCCCGGCTACCACGCCCTGACGGACGGGCCCCGTCGGCTCGTGGCGGGCTGGGCGCAGCGGGGCTGGCCGGTGATCGCACGCCGCCGCGCCGCCGGCGACAATGGCAACGACCTAGCCGTGGGTCTTCCCCTGCCACCCTCCTGCGACAAGCTGCGCCTGGCGTTCTCCGTCCCGTGCGACTGCGTGGCGGAGACCGTCGACGCCGTGTCGCTGAACGAGGCGGCGGCGTCGGTCCCGCCAGGCTGGTGCGCGCAGGTGGCGTCGGTGATCGCCCTCGGAGAGCGGCTTGCGTTGCAGCCCGTCCTGTTCGGCGCGCTGCTCTGGCAACGCCTGACCGGCCTGCCGTACCTGCAGCCCGGGTCGGACATCGACCTGGTCTGGCCCACGCCCTCGGCGGGCATCCTGGAGGACCTGCTGGAAGGTCTCGAATGGCTGGATACCGCCGGACCGGCACGGCTCGACGGTGAGGTCACACTGGCGGCCGGCGGCGGCGTGAACTGGCGCGAACTGCGGCGGCAGCTTCGCTCGCCGGACGGCGCCGTGCTGGTGAAATCCATGGACGGAGCGGACATCCGATGCGCGCACTCCCTCTTCGCGTGAGCAATCCGGCACCGGCGGCCGGCGTTGGCCACGATCCCGGGCGGCCGGCATGCGAACCGCCCGCCGCGATCGCCGCGCGGCTGGGCGAGATGGCATCGGCCGCACTGCTCGCTGAGTTGGAGACCTGGCCGAAGCCCGGTCTCGTGAGCCATGTCGATCGCGGCAGCCACGACGACATGGATTACGCCACCTTCCGGCGCAGCATTGCGGCGCTCCGTCCGTTCTACGTCCGCCTGGCAGCGGCGGGTGCTGCCGGCGCAGACATGGAACGGCTCCGGCAGATCGGCCTGGAGGCCGAGCAGGCCATGCTCGCCGCGACCGGCGGCGTGAACACCCATCGCGGTGCGATCTTCGGCATCGGCCTGCTATGCGCGGCCGCCGGAGCAGCCCTGGCGGAGGCCTCCCCGACCGCGGATGTCCTGGCCGGCGGCGACCCGGCGCGACTGACCGGCGCGCGCCTGGCGGAGATCGTCAGCCGGCGCTGGGGGAAGGCCATATTGTGCGGCCCGATCCCCCTGCACAGCCATGGCAGCGACGTGCTGCGCCGGTTCGGGGCACGTGGCGCGCGCGCCGAGGCCGCGGTCGGCTTTCCGCATGTGCGGCGTATCGCGTTGCCCGCCCTCCGACAGGGGCGCCTGCTGGCCGGCGAGGAGGGGGCCGCACGCGTCCAGGCGTTCTTCTGCCTGCTCGCCGTGGTGGAGGACACCAACCTCCTGCACCGCGGCGGCGTGGCTGGCTTGCAGGACGCGCGCGCCGCGGCAAAGCGATTTCTGGCAGCCGGCGGGGTGCGACAGGCGGACTGGCAGTCGCACGCCGTCGCGATTCATCACGCGTTCGTCGCGCGGCGGCTGAGCCCGGGAGGCTGCGCCGATCTACTCGCAGCCGCGATCTTCCTTGATCTGGTCGAACGGGAATCGTGACCGGCGTTGCCATCCTTTGCTCCGGGCAAGGCGCCCAGGCCGCGGGGATGTTCGATCTGGTGCGCGAGGCGCCGGAGGCGATGCCTGTCTTCGCGGCGGCACGGCAGGCGCTCGACGGCCGCGATCCCAGGGATCTCGTCGCGCAGGCGGGCGCAGGCGACCTGCACGCGAACCGGACCGCGCAGATCCTGTGCTGCACCCAGGCGCTGGCGTATTGGGCGGTCCTGGGCCCGGCCGCGCCGCGTCCCGTCACCGTGGCGGGCTACAGCGCCGGCGAACTGGCCGCATGGGGCGTGGCCGGCATCATCGACGCCGGGAGCGTGCTGGACCTGACCAGCCGGCGCGCCGCATGGATGGACGCAGCGGCAGGCACCGGGTCGGGCATGGCCGCTGTGCTCGGCCTGCCGCGCCCGGCGATCGATGCGATCTGCCAGGCCCATGACCTGCACATCTCGATCATCAACGGGCCGCTGCATGTCATCCTGGGCGGCAGGATCACCGATCTGACGCCTGCCCTGGCACAGGCCGAAGCACAAGGGGCCGTCCGCACCGTCTTGCTGCCGGTCGCACTGGCAGCCCACACGCCGGCTCTGCGCGAGGCCCGCGAACGGTTCGGCGATCTCCTGCGCCAGCGCATCGCGGCGACGCGCGTGCCGCTGGAGGTCCGCCTGATCAGCGGCATCGATGGTGAGCCCGTGCTGCGCGTGCCGGATGGCCTGCGGAAACTCGCCGCGCAGATCGAGCAGACCGTCGATTGGGCCGCCTGCATGGACGCGTGTGCCGCGGTTCGCCCGCAGCGCGTGCTGGAGCTTGGTCCCGGCGATGCGCTGGCTCGAATGTTCCGCGAAGTGGCGCCGGAGATTCCTGCCCGCAGGGTCACCGCGTTCCGCTCGCTGGACGGCCTCCGCCACTGGCTCCAGAGCGAGGCATGAACCGTGGTCCCGGCGCGAACGGCTGGCGCAGCATCCGCTCGCCTCATCCCGCGTCGGTCAGCATCCGCGTTAGTTCGTCCGGCATGCTCAGCATTGGATAATGCCCGGTGTCCAATTCCAGCCATCGCGCACCCAGGCGAGCGGCGGCGCGGCGCTGGTGTGCCTCGCCCGGGTTGGGCGCCTGGCGGCACCAGATCACGGTTGCCTTCCAACTCTGGTCCCAGAAATCCGTGAGCCTCACTGGAATTTCCGAGCATCCGTTCGGATGCGGGGTGTAGCGGTCGAGCACCCAGGCCAGCGTTGCCGGTTCCAGGCCGGCGAACAGCCCCACCTCCGCTTCCTCGCGTGAGGGCGCATAGGCCAGTCCCGGAGGGATCGGGGTCGAGCGCTTGACGATGTCGCGCGTGCGCTCACCGTTGAACAGGGCGAGCGCATCGACCAGCACCAGGCGCGCCACGCGATGGCGCATCCGCTCCGCCGTGCCGCAGACCACCATGCCGCCAGAACTGGTGCCAACCAGCACGACGTCGCGCAGGTCTTCGTAGAACAGCAGGTCGGCAATCTCCGCGACGTAGGTGGACGTATCGATCCCCGGTCGCAGCGAATAGCGGCGCTCGGCGCAGCCATCGAGCGTGGGCGCATAGACGGTGTGGCCCGCCGCACGCAGCCGCGCCGCGACAGGCTGCCAGATCCAGCCGCCCTGGTAAGACCCATGGACCAGCACGAAGGTCGTCATGGTCGCTGCCTCCTATCCTGTGGTGTTGCTGAAAGCGACGACGCTCGCCGGTTCCTCGAAGAATTCCGGATCGCGCCGCAGCCGGCCGACCATCGCCTCCACATACGGCGCGGTCGCGCAAAGCTGCTGGAAATGCCGCTCGCTCAGGGTGAGCCCGGCACGGCGGCAGGTCGCCGCGATCTCATCACGCCGGGCCGCGCCGATCTCGGGTTCCGCCGGATCGGGCACCGGCGGCAGCGAAGTGGAGAAGACGGCGTTCGCTTCCAGCACCGGGCGCCGCGCACGCCACGGCGTCGCGGCCTCGTACGCATGCGCGACGCGCAGCACGGTCGCATCGTCGAACGGGCGACCCGCGATCTGCATCGACAGCGGCAGTCCGTCCGGCGTGTAGCCGATGCACTGCGCCAGCGCCGGCCCGCCCGTCACGTTGAACGGTGTCGTCAGCGAGGCCTTCTGCCAGAAGTTGATCGTGCGCCATGTCTCGAAGCGCGGCGCCGGCCCTGGCCCGGCGGTCACCAGCACGTCGTATTTCGCGTAGACCGGCGCCATCTCGGCCACCAGCACACGCCGCCAGCGCGACGCCTGCACGTAATCGGTCCCGGAGATCAGCAGCGCCCCCAGCGCGCGGCCCAGGAAATCCGCACCGAAATCGCCGAGCCGTTTACGCAGCACCGGTTCGTGCACCGCGTAGAGTTCGCTCTCCGCACCGGTGATCTTCACGTCGTGATAGGCATGCGCCTCACGGATGCGGACGTCCTCCAGCAAGGCGCCGAGCCCGCGCAGCACATCCAACGCCGCCTCGAGCGCGGCCTTCGCCACCGGCGGGATCGCCACCTCCTCCTCGAACTGGTGGCGCAGCACGCCGATGCGCAGGCCCTTGATGCTGCCGGTCAGCGCGGCGCGATAGTCGGGCACCGGATCGCGTGCGCTCGCCGGGTCCTTGGGATCATGGCCGGCGATTGCCTGCAGCATGATGGCGCAGTCCTCCACCGTCCACGTCATCGGGCCGGCGTGGTCGTAGCTGAACGAGTTCGTATAGACGCCGGAACGGCTGACCAAGCCGTAGGTCGGCTTCAGCCCGGCCAGCCCGCACAGCGCGGCCGGGTTGCGGATGGAGCCGCCGGTATCCGACCCGAGCGCACCCATCATGAGGCCCGCCGCGACGCCGGCGCCCGATCCGCTGGACGACCCGCCGGTGAAATGCTCGCGATTCCACGGATTGCGCGCCGGCGGCCATGGCAGGTCGAACGACGGACCGCCATGGGCGAACTCGTGCGTGGCAAGCTTACCCAGCAGGATGGCGCCTGCCTGATACAGCTTCGTCACCGTGGTGGCATCGAAATCCGGCACATAATCCGCACGTGTGCGCGAGTGGCTCGTCGTGCGGATGCCATCGGTGCAATAGATGTCCTTCAGCGCGAACGGGATGCCGTGCATCGGGCCGCGATACTTGCCCGCCATGATCTCGGCTTCCGCGACACGCGCCTGGTCCAGCGCATGCTCCGCCGTCACCAGCAGATAGGCGTTGAGCTGCGGATCGATCGCTGCGACACGGTCGAGGAAGGCACGGGTCAGCGCGACCGGCGAAAGCTGCCGCCGCTCGATCAGGCGCGCGGCCTCCGCGATGGTGAGGAAGTGCAGGTCCGTCGAGCGGGGTGCGACGTCGTTGGGCATCGGCAGGCTCCTTTCAAACGGCCGGGCGTGCGCGGATCTCGTCGGCCACCTTGCGAGGCAGGAACTGCCCGTCCTTCGGATCGCCGAAGAACTGCCCACCCTCCACCATCACCTTGCCGCGCAGCACGGTGACGCTCGGCCAGGCGGTCACCACGTGACCCTCCCACGGCGTATAGTCGGTCTCGTGCAGGTCGTCGGCTCGGATCGTCTTCTGCAGCCCGGTGTCCAGCACGACGATGTCGGCGTCCGAGCCGACCGCCAGCACGCCCTTGCGCGGATACATGCCCATGATCTTCGCCGCGTTGGTGGACACCATGCCGGCGAACTGCTCCAGCGAGTAGCCCCGCTTTGTCACCATTTGCGTATACATCAGCGACAGCCGCGGCTCGACGCCTGAATTGCCACCCGTCGTGTCGTCGATGCGCGAGCCCTGCAGCTTCACCCGCAGCGGGCAGCACAGTTCGTCCGTGGCGATGACCTGGATCGCACCGTGGTTGGTCGCCTCCCACAGTGCCTTCTGGTCCTCCGGAAACTTCAGCGACGGATACGTATGGTACATCTGCGAATTCGG
The DNA here is from genome assembly GCA_037201625.1 of Acetobacteraceae bacterium. Classification (GTDB taxonomy): domain Bacteria; phylum Pseudomonadota; class Alphaproteobacteria; order Acetobacterales; family Acetobacteraceae; genus JAMXLO01. Next base: position 302,274 of record JBBCGR010000002.1, read on the forward strand.
CTTCTTATAGTCCTCGGCTGAGTACATCAGATACTGGTGCAGCGTCTCGCCATACATCGGAAAGCCGCGCGCACGCGATGCCGCCAGCGCGGCCACACCGGTCGCGGCCGAGACATGCACCATGTACAGAGCCGCACCTTCCACCCGCTCCGCCAAGCGGATCACCCGGTTGAACGACAGTTCCTCGGACAGCGTGTTGTGCACCTCCGCCATGAATTCGATGCCGACGCGATTCTCCCGCATCAGCTTCTCATACATGAACATGACGATGTCGTTGTCCTCGGCGTGAATCGCCGCCACGCCGCCGGCCTTGGCGACGGTCTTCAGCGCCTCCCAGATATCACCGTGCCGCACCATGCGGCCGTTGTTGTCCGGCCGGATGTCGGTGGTGAAGATCTTGATGCTCGCATGCCCGGCCTGCATCGCCTCCGCTAACTCGTCGTATTGCATCAGCGGGATCTTCCCCGACAAGGTCAGGTGAAAGCCGTAGTCGCAATACGTCGCGCCCTTCCAGTTGGCATCGGTCTGTTCGATCGCCGTCTGGATCGAGCGGTCATGCGTGCACTGCACGAAATCGATCAGCGACGTAGTGCCGCCGAACAGCGCGGCGCGGCTGACCTGCGCCGGTGGATCGGTGTATTTCGGGGTGGCCTCGCCGGGAAAGCGGATCGGCGACAGGCAGTGGATGTGCGGATCGACGCCGCCGGGAATCACCACCTTGCCCGTCGCGTCGACCGTCTTTGCGGCGTTGCCCAGCGAGCCCGGCGCACCAATCGCGGCGATCTTGCCGCCGGCTGCGCCGATATCCGCCGCGACGGTACCACTCGGCAGCACGCAGGTGCCACCCGATATCACGAGGTCCAGCATCATCTTTCCCCTGTTGTCATATCGCTTGTCTCCGCCAGCACCGGATCGCCCGCGGCGAACCGGTCCAGCAGCATCTCCGTGGCAATGTCGCGCACGATGAACACCAGCCGGCTGCGGCGATCGGCATCCGGCCAGGCGTCGAACCAGCGCGGTGGATACAGCGTGTGCTGCACGGCGTGGATCGCCGCCGGCCCCTCGCTGCGATCGGCGAACGCCACGATGCCCTTCACCCGCAGCAGGTCCTCACCATGCTCGCGCGCCAGCCCACCGAGCGCCATCGCGAAATCCAGCCGAGACATCGGCCGGCGCAGCACCAGAACGACGGCGCGAATGCCATGCGCATGGACGGCGGTGGCTACGAAGCGCGGCCGCAGGGCCGTGGTCCGGCCGCCATCGAACAGTATCGTATCAGGCGAAACCTTCGCCGCATCCTCGATGCCGGCTGTGGGGTTGAGGTCTGCCAGCCGCTGCAACAGCAAGGGCGGCGGCGCGGCGAGGTCGGTCTTGGTCAGCAGCAGCCGGTCGGCACAGGCCGCTTGCGCCGTCGCCTCGGGAAACCGGTCGAGCGTTGCCGCACCGGTCACCACATCGATCGTGGCAACCACTGCGTGCACCCGCAGCGCCTGTTCCAGGAACGCATCGGCCGACAGCGTGTAAAGGATCGGGCTGGGCTCGGCCAGGCCACTGGTCTCCAGCACCAGGCGGCGGAACGGCGGCAGGTCGCCACTGGCCCGTCGTCGCAGCAAGCGGTACAGCGTGTCGGCAAGGTCCTGCCGCACGGCGCAGCAGACGCAGCCGTTGGGCAGCGCGACGATCTCCTGGTCCGCAGTCTCCAGCAGCAGGTGATCGAGGCCGACGGCGCCGAATTCGTTGATGATTACCGCCGTGTCCGCAAGCTGCGCGCTGGTCAGCATGCGCGACAGCAGCGTGGTCTTGCCGCTGCCGAGGAAGCCGGTCAGGACGGAGATCGGCAGCGGTTGAGGGGGCAGGGGCGGTTCAGGGCGCTGCATGGCGCGCCACTGTGCGGACTTGGTTGGGAATGAAACGGTTCGCCGGATGAGCTGCCATCCGGGTCGATTTCATCACAGACCCCGTCCGTTGGAAATCCCACCACTCACGCGCCGCGGACGCCCCGCGCGTTCCCCAGCGATCCAACCGGACTATGATCCATCCTTGCAGAGTGCCGACACGTGGTCGGCCCGGATATTGCACGCATGCGTGGCCGCAATGGAGACAGGAACATGACAGGTTTGACGGTGGCGTCCGGCGATGAGATCGACGGCAAGGCGTTTTGGACGGCGCTCGGACAGCGCGCAACCGGCATGACGGTGGTCACGGCCGACAGCGACGATGGACCGACCGGCTTTCTCGGGCTTTCCGCGGCGCATGTGACGGCGAACCCGCCCACGATGCTGGTCTCGGTGGATCGCAAGACCAGTGCACTGGCCGGCATCCAGTCGCGGCGGCACTTCGCGGTCAACTTCCTGCCGGCAAACGCGACCAAGGTGGCCGATGCGTTCGGCGGCAGGGCCGGAGTGTCAGGAGCGGCCCGCTTCGCCGATGGCGAGTGGCGCACGCTCGCCACCGGTGCGCCGGTCTACGGCGAGGCGCTGGGCGTCTTCGACTGCGCCGTGGAGGAGATCCTGGAACGCGGCGATATCTTCATCATCATCGGCAAGGTCGTTGCAGTGGCCTCGCGCAGCGATGGCGACCCGCTGATCTTCTTTCGCGGCAAGAGCCACGCCGGGTTCGGCGCCGCCGGCTGACCTGCCCGGGCAGAGGATCGCAGGGGCGAGGCCGGCAGCAGCGCCCCTGCAATCCTCCGCGCCGATGGCAGCCGTCTTATTCGGCCGGCACGACCTTCTTGCTGGTGCCGACCGGGATCGGCGCCATCTGCTCGAAGACACCGTCGCGCCGGACCAGGGCATGGAACAAGGCTGCCGCGGCATGCAGCAGGATCAGGGCAAAGAACGCGAAGGCGAGGTAGTAGTGCGCGTTCCATAGCAGCGTGTGCATGCTGTCGCTCTGCGGCAGGATCGCCGGGAGATGTACGCCACCGTATAGCACGACCGGGTAGGCGGCCGCGGACAACATGGCCCAGCCGATCAGCGGCAGGCCGATCATCAGGGCGTAGAGCGCGTAGTGCGACAGGTGCGCCGCCAGCTTCATCGGCTCCGGCAGGTCGGCCGGCAATGCCGGTGTGCCGTAACGCAGGCGCACAACCAGCCGGATCAGCGCTAGCACCAGGATGGCGATGCCGAGCGGCTTATGGATCGACACCAGCGTGAGATATTTCGGCATGACCGTGGACACCATGCCCACGCCGATGAACAGCATGGCCAGGATGCACGCCGCCATGAGCCAGTGCAGCGCGCGCTGGACCGGAGTGAAGCGATTGAGAACACCCATCATGGCTTGGCACCCGGTGCGATTCGAGGATAGTCCGCGGCTTCCGCCGTGCGGCGATCATAGGACTTTGCGTAGGCCGATGCCCGCGCAGCCGGATAGGGATCGTCCGATGTCTTGATGCCGGCCGGCAGCACGGTCGGATCGAAATTGATGTCGCGGCATGGCCCGTCCCGCTCGGCTTCGATCCGCTGCACGATCAGCTCGCCGACGTCGACGGTGCGGCGGTCGTCCGGCCAGGCCTTGGTGGGATCCGAGGTCGGATCGCCGGGATTGGCAACGGTGACCGCCAGGGTCCAGCGCTGCGGCCCGCCGCGGACCCGCTCGGTGATCTCCTGCTCGAGGAAGTCGGGCCCGCGCTTGGCGAGTTCCGCGGGCGGCAGCGCGACCGGTTGCGCCGCCGGCAGCAGCGACCATCGCACCGCATGGTCCGCGCCGGAGCCGTCGGTGAAGATGAAGGCGTTGAGGCTGTTGTAGCGCTCCTCCGCATAGCTGCCGGTCCACGTGCCGCCGCCGGCCCAGGCGCCGAACCCGGCGATCTCCGGATGCGCGGCGGCGAACGCCTTCATCGCGTCCGGTTCCTTGCTCGAAGAGGCGAGCAGCAGTTGGTAGAATTCCTGCGGCGTGGACACCGGGAAGACCGGCGCGTTGATCATCGCCGTGCGCCATTGCTGCCCGTCCGGCGCGGTGATCCGCAGCCCCATGCCACGCACGCGCACCGTCGCGTCCGGTGCGTTCGGATCAGGGGTGCCGAGATTGAACCGTCCGAGGGCGGGATACGTGCCGCGGACGAAGACCGGCGCAGAGGACAGCGCGGTTCCGGCCCCGTTCGATTCGAAGGTGCCGGTGAAGCAGATCCCCTTCGCGTGGTTGCGGCGATGGCCGAGAGGGGGCATGGCGGATGGTGGCGTGAACGCGTCCACCATCTTGTTGGGGGTGAGGCGTTGTGGCGAAAGCCAGCCCGCCGTGTAGGCAAAGGCCGCGGCACCGCCACCAATGACGGCGGCGATCACCACCAACGATCCGATGATGGGGCGCGCGGGCGATCGGCTCGGTTGGGTCATGCAAAATTCACCGTTGCAGCACGATTGATGGCGGACCAGCGACAAGGTCGAGCCTTGTCCGGTCCGCCGCGGAGGTCATTAGGCCGGTCGCGGCCAGCCGCAGCAATGTCCAGTTCTGCCGTGCTTGGTATGCGCTGGCGGTCGGTTGGGATAGCCGCCCGCCTCAATCCGCCCGTTGAATTCCGCGCGGTGCGGCGAGATGGCCCGACTTCACCCACGCACGGCAGCCGGCCGGTCCCGCCGTGCCGGAAAAAAACGCCGCACCTGGCGGCAGCCGCAGCCATGACAGCGTTGTGAACCGCTCGTCCCGTTCGGTGAACGATCCAGCCAGGACCAGCAGTTCCAGCCCCGCCGCCGCCGGGATGGCCACGCGCGCGTCCGGTTCCCACTGCTCGAGGCGGACCTGCTCGACCGCATCCTGGAACAGCGGCAGCAGCGACACGCCCGCTCGTCCGTCCGCCGCAATGAACGCCCGATCCGTCGTCGCGATGCGCACCTGGGTCCGGTCGGCGAGGTCGAACTGCCACAGCTTGACGAAGATCGTGCAGCCGATGGCGGAGCCAGGCGTATGGCGCGACGTCGGCGGATTGCGGACGTAGCTGCCGGCAGGATAGTCGCCGTGTTCGTCCTGGAACATGCCGTCCAGCACCAGGAACTCCTCGCCGCCGTCATGCACGTGGGGCGAGAAGTGGCTGTCGGGCGCATAGCGGACGATCGACGTGGCGCGCGCGACCTCACCGCCGACGCGGTCCAGCATGCGCCGATGGACGCCTTCCATCGGCGAGGCAACCCATTCGAGCGTCGCCGCATGCACGGCGGCACGTCGGCCGAAATCAGCATTCAGATGCATCGAGAAGGTCCCGATCGGTTTCCGGGCTATGTGGCCTGCCGCCATGCCTCCATCCATCACGCGTCATCCGGGCCGCTCGCCGGAGGTGTGAGACCGGTCGCCGCGGATCGGCCTCAACGCGTCTTCGGCATGGCAAATCCCGCGTCGTGCTCCAGGTATTTGACGATCGCGGTGATGTCCTCGTTGGCGGCGCCCTTGAAGATGGCGTGCTTGAACACCAGTCGCGCCGCCTGGCACACCCACATCGGCACACCGAGTGCCTCGCCCTGCGCGATCGCCAGGTCGATATCCTTCATCAGGATGTGCATCTCCGCACCGAAATCGAAGCTGCGCGTCATCACCGCGGCGGGGAACTTGGACTGGGTGGCGCTGTTCTGTCCGCTGCCCACATTGATGGCAGCCAACATCACCTCGGGATCAAGGCCACCCTTCGCCCCCATCACGAACGCCTCGGCCGTCGCCGCAAGCGCCACCGCCGACAGGATGTTGTTGGTGAGTTTCAGCACCTGCGCCGCGCCCGGCTGGTCGCCGGCCACGGTCAGACGGCCCCACTGCGAAATCATCGGCCGCAGGCGTTCCACCGATGCCGGGTCGCCCGAGACCATGACCGACAACGTGCCCGCCCGCGCGCCCGGCGGCCCGCCCGAGATCGGGCAATCGACCAGGGTGACGCCCTGCAACGTCATGGCCTGCTCGATCTCCCGGACGAACGGCACGCCGACCGTGCAGGTATTAACCAGGAGGCGCATGGCCTTGCCGTGGATCAGCCCGTCCTCACCGAACGCGACCGCGCGGAACGCCGCCAGCGTCGGCAGTGAAACGAAGACGATCTCGCATTGGTCGGCGAGGTCCTTGGGCGATGTGGCGCGGCGCGCCTGGCGGTCGAGCAAAGGCTGCAACGCCGCTTCCCTGACGTCGTGCACCGTCAGCCGGTGTCCGCCGTCCAGCAGCCTGGTTGCCATGGGCAGCCCCATGTTCCCGATCCCGAGAAACCCTGCGTCCACCGTCCACCTCCCTGTGCCTTGCTCTTGCCGCGGCCCGCATCTGCCGCGCGCTGGGCCTGCTGGCCGCCGTCACAATGACCGGGGCACCCATGTCTGTCATCACGGCGTGCCCGTGACGCCGGCATCGGCCCGAGCCTTGCGACGCAAACCCTTCGGAGGTGGGACCTAGTACTCCAGTGCGGGATCGACCACGTTGAGCAAGGGCTCGCCGCGCAACATCCGCCCGACATTGGTGAACACCAGATCGAGCGTCATCGGGATATACGCCTCGGCATCGTCCGAGGAACAATGCGGCGTGATCAGCAGGTTCGGCACATCCCACAGCGGCGACTCCGCCGGCAGCGGCTCCGGATCGAACACGTCGAGCACCGCGCCGGACAGCCTGCCTGATCGCAGATGCCGGCTCAGCGCATCGTAGTCGCACACCTTGGCACGGCCGAAGTTCACGAAGCCGGCGCCCGGCTTCATCAACGCATACTCCGCCTCGCCGAACAGGCCGTCGGTGTTCGCCGTGGACGGCACCGCCACCACCACGAAATCCGCCCGCGGCAGCACCGCGTGCAACTGGTCCGCGGCATAGGTTTCGTCGCAGTCCTGGTTCGGCCGGCCGCTGCGCGTCACGCCGATGACATGGAAGCCAAGCCTGCGCGCCTCCCGCGCACCGGCCGAGCCCAGGTTGCCGGCGCCGACAATGAGCGCGGTCTTGCCCTTCGCCTGGCCGGTGAACATCTGCGTCCAGCGATGCGCCGCCTGTGCATTCATCAGGCTGGGCACGCGGTTGTTCAGCAGCAGCAGCGCCATCAGGATGAACTCGCCGGCCTTCTGCCGATGGATGCCGCGGTTGTTGGTCAGCGCAACTTCGGGCGGCAGCCAGTCGAGCGGCCGCAGATGCTCCACGCCGGCACCGATCAGGTGGATGAACCGCAGCGGCCCCTTGCGCGCCTCCACAAGCCCCGTCGGAATGCGAAACCCCACGAACACATCGACTTCGGCAAATACCCTGTCAGCGTCTTCGAGATCCCAGCCCGTGCTGAAGGCGACGCGCCCGGCAAGCTCGGGATGGCGCGCGAACGCTGCGGCACAGAGCGGCTCGGTCATGTGGAAGACCGGATCGGCGCTGCGGCGCGAATCGAAATGCACGCGAACGACGTCAGACGGCGGCATGGGTATCCTCCGGTTCGGCGAAGATGTGACAATCCTCCTGCGACCAATGCACCGAGACCCTGTCGCCGGCCTGCCAGGCAGCACCGCCGCGCTCCGAGGCGACGCGCGCCCGCACGACAGCTCCGCGTCCGAGGTCGACATGGACGAGTTGCGTGCCGCCCGCATAGGATTCGGCGGCAACGGTGCCAGCCAGGACCATCTGCCCAGCCGATGCATCGGCGGCGAGGCGCACATGCTCCGGCCGCACGCCGAGACGGGCCCGGCGCCCCGTGGCCGGCAACGGGCCGGTGCGGCACGCCAGGTCGAGCGTCGCGCCGATGTCGAGCCGGATCGCCGGCCCCTGCTCCATCGTGCCCGGCAGGAAATTCATCTGGCCCAGGAAATCGGCGACGAACGCATTCGCCGGCGCGCCATACAGCGCCCGCGGCGTATCGATCTGCTCCAGCCGGCCGTTGCGCATGATCGCAATGCGGTCAGCGAGCGACAGCGCCTCCTCCTGGTCATGCGTCACATAGACGATCGTCATGCCAAGCTGGCGGTGCAGGCGCTTGATCTCGATTTGCATGTCCTCGCGCAGCCGGCGATCGAGCGCACCCAGCGGTTCGTCCATCAGCAGCACCGGCGGCTCGAACACCACCGCACGAGCGATGGCGATGCGCTGCTGCTGGCCGCCGGAGAGCTGCGACGGCAACCGGTCGCGATAGCCCGCGAGCTGCACCAGAGCCAGCGCCGCATCGACCTTCGCATCGATCTCGCGCGGCTTCAGCCCGCGCATGCGCAGCGGAAAGCCGATATTGTCGCGCACGTTCATGTGCGGAAACAGCGTGTAGCTCTGGAATACCACGCCGAGCCCGCGGCGGTTCGGCCGCAGGCGCGTCACGTCGCGACCATCGATGTGGATCGCCCCCTGGGTCGGCGCCTCGAAGCCAGCCACCGTCATCAGCACCGACGTCTTGCCGGAACCGCTCGGACCAAGGATCGCGAGCAACTCGCCAGGGCGGGTCTCGAAGGAGACGTTATCGATCGCGAGGGTCTGGCCGTAGCGCTTGACCAGCCCCTCAATGCGCAGCGCGGCACCGAGCACGGAACGCCTGTGCGGTCAGGTGGTCAACCAGGTGTTCCAGCGCTCGAGCAGCGTATCGTGGACCGGGCCGAGCCATTTCGCGAGATCGTAGTCGAGCTGATACGCCCTGCTCAGATTGTCGTTGTACAGTGCACTGTTGGGCCGGCGGTCAGGCGGCATGAAGTTCACCGCGTCCTTGTTGGCGGTGTCATAGAACACCTCGGCCGTGAACGCGGCATGCGCCTCGGGCCGCGACAGGAAGTAGTTGAGGAACATCGCCGCGCCGCGGGCGTTGGGCGCATTCTTCAAAACCGACCAGCGGCCGGATCCCATCACCGCCTGGTTCCACGTCATGTCGATCGGTACCCCCTGCGAGCGCCCGCGCAGCGCCGGCCCGGAATACATCATGATCATGGCAGCCTCGCCGCCACGCATGAGCTGCAGACTCTGATCGCCGGTCTTCCACCACGCGGTGACGTGCGGCTTGATCTCGTTCAGCTTCTTGAAGCCGCGGTCGAGATCGAGCGGCGCGCGCATGTCCTTCACGGTCAGCCCATCGGCCATCAGCGCCGCCGCGATCACCACCCACGGCGTGCCGTGGTTGGGCAGCGCGCGCGGCCCGGGGAATGCCTTGACGTTCCAGAAATCGGCCCAGCTTCCAGGCTGGCGCCCGGCGGGAAACTGCTGCGTGTTGAAGGTCAGCACATGGCCGTCGAGCTGTTTCAGCACGCTGTAGGAATCGCAGGCGCCAGGCGCACCGAACGCGGCGACGTTGGGCAGCGCGGCGCAGTCGATGCCGGCGAAGAACTGCGGAAACGCCGCGATCTGGTCGAGGTTGGCGGCGACGATGTCCCATTCGATCGCCCCGGCCTCGGTCATCGCCTTGACCTTCGCGAGCATCTCGGCGTCCGCCGCGGGGACGAAGCGAATGGGAATGCCGGTTGCCTGGGTGAACGGATCGAAGAAGTGCTTCTTGAAGGAATTGGCCAGCACGCCGCCGCTCGCCACCAGCACGAGGTCCTTGGCCTGCGCACGCACGATGCCGGGCAGCGCCAGGCCGGCGGTTGCCGCAAGACCGGTGCGGACGATGCCGCGGCGGCTGATCATGGAGTTGCTTGCTGGCTTCATGGGGTCCTTCCTCAATGGTCGTGCGCGGGCGTCGATCGCGTGCCGCTGCGCAGCAGGGCGAGCAGGATCGCGGTCAGGATCGAGACGAGGGTGAGCAGGCTGCCGACGGCGGCGATGACGGGGGAGAGCGACCAGTCGATGTCCTCGAACATCTTCTTCGGCAGCGTCTTGCCCTCGAAGCTCGAGATGAACGCCGACACCGTGGCCTCGTCGAACGCGGTGATGAACGCGAAGGCCGCACCGACCGCGATGCCGGAACGCGCCAGCGGCAGCGTCACCAGGCGGATCGCGGCGAAACGCGACGCGCCGAGGCTGAGCGCCGTCCATTCGAGCCGCGGCTCGATGCGCTGCAGGTTGGCAGCGACGGGAAAGATGACGAAGGGCAAGGTCAGGATGGTGTCGGCCAGCACGAAGCCCACCGTGCTGCCCAGCAGGCGCAGGCGCGTCAGCAGCATGTAGAAGGCAACGGCGGTGATCACCGACGGCACCACCATCGGCGCGGCGACCATGGCGTTGACCAGCGCATTGGACAGCAGGCGTCCGCGCACCAGCGCAAGCGCCGCCATCGTGCCGAACACGGTCGAGGCGATGGCCGACAGCGTCGCGACCTTCAGACTGAACAGCGTCGGCCCGGTCCAGTCGGGGTCGGAGAAATACGCCACGTACCAGCGCAGCGAATACCCCGAGGGCGGGAACTCCAGGAAGTCGCGCGCGGTGAACGACATCGGGATGATGATCAGGATCGGCCCGACCAGAAAGCACAGGATCAGCGTGCAGTACACGCTGAGCGTCAGGAACGGTCCCGATCGCGTCACGCGCCGCCCTCGGCTCGGCGGGCAACGGCCAGGGTGCGGGCGAACAGGGCCAGCACGACGAGCACGGCGAACAGCAGCAGCGTGCTGATGGCAGCGCCGAACGACCAGTTCAGCACGGTCATGATCTGCTCGTTGATCAGCGTGGAGATCATCAGCGAACGCGGGCCGCCGACCAGCGCGGGAATGATGAAGTAGCCCATGGCGATGACGAACACCATGACGCTGCCCGCCAGCAGGCCGGGCAGGCTGAGCGGCAGCAGCACGTGACGGAACTCGCTGGCGATGCCGGCGCCCAGGCTCTGCGCCGCACGGCCGAGGTCGCGCGGGATGCTGTTGATGACGGCATAGACCGGCAGCACCATGAAGGGCAGCAGCACATGCGTCATCACGGTGATCACCGCCGCGTCGGTGTAGAGCAGCGTCAGCGGCGCATCGATGAGGTGCAGCGACACCAGCAGCCGGTTGATCGGCCCGGCCTTCTGCAGCAGGAAGTTCCAGGCGTAGATGCGCGCCAGCACGCTGGTCCACAGCGGCAGGAACAGGCAGGCGATGGCGATCGAGAAGGCAACGCCGCGCAGCCGCGTGAGCCAGAACGCCAGCGGATAGCCGAGCGCGACGCAGATCGCGGTGACGATCAGGCTGACGCGGAGCGTGTGCTCCAGGATGGTGAGATAGAGCGGCTGCGAGAACAGTCGGGTGAAATGGTTGACGGTGAAACCATGCTGATCCTGCACGCTGCGCGCGAGCAGTGCGCCGATCGGGTAGCCGAACAGAACGATGTAGAGCAGGCCTGCCGGCAGCAGCAGCAGCGTGAGAAGGCCAGGCCCGTACTGTCCAGCGCCCCGTGGCGGAGCGGGCGTCAACTGGGGTCCGCGGGCGAAGCAGCAGGCATGGCCAACGACAGCAGTTTCATCCGTTACTGTCAACGAGTCGCTGCCGGCACAGGACCGGCCAGGACGATGTGGTCAGGGGGAAACGCCGGGGGGCGAAACTCCGCGGGGTGAAACGCCGGGGAGCGGGCGCGCCACCAGCCGCCGGTACGCCGCACCCAGCCCGATCAGCACCAGCCCAAGCCCCAGGAACGACAGCACGCGCCACAATCCCACCAGGCCCGACATGTCGACCAGGAACACCTTTGCCGTGGTCAGCCCGATGATCGCCAGCGCCGCCAGCCGCAGCCGCCGGTCGTGCGAGGCGATGCCGATCGCCATCACGCCGACCCCGTAGGCCAGCCACGCGCCGGACCACGCCCAAAGCTCCGCCTCCTCGACCAGCACCGCGTCGAAGGCGATCGAGCCGGGATGGAACAAATGCCGGACCTCCAGCGAGAGCCAGACGAAGCCGGCGACCAGCGCGTAGCCGCCCAGGAACGGGCGTAGCGGCGGAGGCTGTGCGGTGGCGGCCTCGCGCAGCGCCAGCGACGCGAGCAGCGCCGGCAGCAGGTAGGCCGGCAGCAGCCAGTCGATCAGCGGCCAGCCGCCGAGATCGACGGCCTCGAACATCGGGTTGGCCAGGATCAGCAGCACGCCGCCGGCGCAGGCCAGTGCACCCTGGACGCGCCAGCCCCAGTCCAGCACCGGCCGTCCCAGCCGCTCGGCGATCCGCAGCGTCGCCAGGGCCATCACCGCCAGCGACGTCACATGCAGCGCCGCCTCGGGAAACCCCAGTTGCGGCGCGGTCAGCGCACCGGCGGGCGCGACGCCCTGACGGATCTCCAGCGAGACGAAAACCGTGGCGAGTGCCACGCTGCCGGCCTCCAGCACGCCCACCACCATGTCGTCGCCGCGACGGCGGAACATCGCGGCGGCGAGCGCGAAGGCGGCCGCAGGCAGCGCGTAGGCGACGAGCAGTCCGTTCACCACCGGCCAGGCGCCGAACCCGTAATCCAGCACATACCAGTTCAGCAGCAGCCGTACCAGCACCACCGCGGCAACGGCGAGCGCCACCCGGCGCAGTCCCGGCAGATCGACCAGTGCGGCGATCCAGGCGAGGGCCGGCAGGAACAGCGACACCGCCAGTGTCAGCCACTGCTCGCGCAGCAGCATCGAACAACCGAGCGCGAGCGCCGCAACCGCGCCCGCCGCGTGGATACCGGCACGCTCGCGGCTGGCCTCACGCAGCGCGAGGGACACGGTGCCGGTCAGCCCAACCGCCAGCAGCAACGCGAAGCTCGCCCAGCCGGCGCTCGGCTCGAACGCCGCCACCCGCCAGTAGCAGACCAGCAACGTGAGCACCGGGACCGACGCGGCCAGGCTGGCCCAGGGCAGCGGCAGCACGGCACGACGCTCGAACCACAGGCCGGCGGCGGCGAAACAGCCGGCGATCAGCGCCGCGGTCGCCAGCAGCGCGCGCACCACGGCGGGCGTCCAGGCGTCGGGCGGGATCGCGATGTCGGGCAGGTCGCGGATCTCGACCGACCAGCCCGCCAGCAGCAGCAGGAACAGCACCGCGGAGAGGAACGGCAGCAGCCGCAGCCGCGGTTCGGTGGACGCGCGCCAGATGGTCAGCGGCACGAACAGCAGCACGGCGATCCGTGCCGTCCAGCCCTGGTCCAGCGTCGCCAGCAGCAGACCCGTCGCACCGAGCACGGCACAGGGCACCCAGGCCAGGCGGCGGCCAATCGGATGGTCCAGCGCGGCTCCCGGCAGTAGCGCCAGGTTGAGCAGGGCGACCGCCGGGACGAACAGCGCCGGCGCCCAGACGTCGCGCTCCATGCCGGCGGAGATGCCCACCAGCACCCAGGCGGCGCCGGCGATCGTGGTGGCCCAGCCGAGCCAGGTCCACGCCGTGTAGCGCACCACGCCGAGCGAAGCGGCGGTGACGAACAGCAGGTAGCCGAACAGGCCCGGGACGGACGGCGCCTCGGTCTGCACCAGCAGCGGGGTGATGAAGGCACCCACGAGGCCGACGGCGGGCAACCAGTTGGCCGTGGCGCAGCGACACGGCGAGGCCCGACAGCGCGGCGGCGGCCAGCAGCGCGAAGCCGATGGAAGGCGGCACAAGCTCGTACAGCACCGCGGCGCCGTAGGCGGCACCGAACAGCACCGCGACGCCACCCGCGGCGAGGCCCGGCGCCGAGCGGTCGGCCATGCCGGGTAGGGCCGTCTCGCTCCGCCCCAGCCACTCGGCCGCGGCGATCAGCGCGACGCCCAGCAGGGCCGCCAGGATGCAGCGCGGCGTCGGGCCCAGCAGTTCCTGGTCCACCGCGTAGCGCACCAGGAAGACGCCCGCGAGCACCAGCGCCGCGGCGCCGAGCCAGACGCCCCAGCGCGCGGTGAGCAGTGCCTCGATGTCCGGGCGCGGCGGGGCGGTGGCGGGCTCGGGGGCCGGCTGGTCCGGCCAGGGCGCGGTTGATACGGGCTCCGACGGTGGTGACTCCACGCGCGCGGACTCCGCCGCCACCGGCTCCCGCTCGGCAGCCGGTGGCGGCACGAACGGCACCGAGGCCCGCAGCCGCGCCGCCGCCGGCACCACCCTGCCCTCTGCCAGCGCAGCCACGGTGCGGCGCAGTGCCGTGATCTCGGCGCGGGCCGACAGCACCTTGAAGAACGCGATGACGCCCAGCAGCCAGCCGCCGACCAGGGCCAGCACGAACAGGACCGCTAGCTCTTCCATGCGTCTGGCTCCTCCGTTCCGGTTGGAATCCGGCCATCACGCCGGGTAGCATGCGGGCTGGTCGGGCCGCTAACGGCGAAGCGCCATGAGCAATGGGACGATACGCTACACCGGTGGGTGCCTCTGTGGGGGTTTGCGCCACGAGGCCTCGGGCGAGCCGCTGTTCGCCGGTTTCTGCTACTGCGGCGACTGCCGCAAGGCGTCCGGCGCCGGGTGCATCCCCTTCATCGGGTTTCCGAGCAGCGCCGTCCGCTTCACGGGGGCGATCCGCAGTTTCGCCTCCAAGGCGGCGAACGGCGGCGACGCGGTGCGCAATTTCTGCCCCGTGTGCGGCGGGCTGGTGTTCGGGGGTGTGGTGGGCAAGGACGACACGCACACGGTCTATGCCGGCTCGCTCGATGACCCCTCGGCGTTCCGCCCGAGTGTGGCGATCTTCACCCGCAACCGTCCGGCCTGGGCCACCATACCGGACGGCCTGACCGGTTTCGACGGACTGCCGCCGGTTTAGGAACTCGGCGCCTCCGCCGCATTTTTTCCTTGGCTGGCACGGTCCGACACGTCATGTTGGTCCGTCCCAGCCACCCGGCGCGGGGAGAGAGCGGAGACAGCACCCTCCGCCGCCGAAGGCGCAACCGGCCCCCGGAAACGCTCAGGTAACAGGGACCGCACCGGGATCAGGGATCTCTGGAAAGCCGGCCGGCGCCACCACGCGCCTGCCGCACCGACGAGGTAAGGGGCGCTGCGGCGCCTTGAATCTTTCAGGTACCGCGACAGAGGGGGGTCATCGACACCGGCACCGATCGCCGGCGGGTGACCCTTGCGGAGCTGACCAGTGATCGAAAATGCGCTGCCCGACGATCCCACCCCCAAGCCGCTGAAGACCGTCCCGCTGGACGCCTGGCACCGCGCGTCCGGCGCGAAGATGGTCGAGTTCGCCGGCTATTCCATGCCCGTGCAATACCAGGGCGTCCTCGCCGAGCACCTGCACTGCCGCGCGCAGGCGGCCTTGTTCGACGTGTCGCACATGGGCCAGGCGACGCTCACCGGCGCCACCGCCGCCGCGGCGCTGGAGCGCCTGGTGCCCGGCGACATCCTCGGTCTGAAGCCTGGCCGGCAGCGCTACACTCTGCTGACCAATGAGGCCGGCGGCATCTTCGACGACCTGATGGTGGCCAATCTCGGCCATGAGAAGCTGTTCCTGGTGGTGAACGCCAGCCGCAAGGAGACCGACTTCAGCCACATCGCCGCCAACCTGCCCGACGGCGTGCATCTCGATCTGCAGGAGGACCGCGCGCTGCTGGCGCTGCAGGGCCCGCTGGCCGCCGAGATCCTGGGCCGCATAGCACCCGAGGCGGCGCTATTGCCGTTCATGGGCGTCGCGACCATCACGCTCGCCGGCGCCGAGTGCCTGGTCTCGCGCTCGGGCTACACCGGCGAGGACGGGTTCGAGATCTCGATCCCGGCCGACAGCGCGCAACGCGTCGCCCAGCGCATCGTCGACGAGCCCGAGGTCATCCCGGCCGGCCTGGGCGCGCGCGATTCGCTGCGGCTGGAGGCCGGGCTCTGCCTCTACGGCAACGATATCGATGAACTCACCTCGCCGATCGAGGCGGGGCTCGCCTGGGTGATCGGCAAGCGCCGCCGCGCCACCTGGGACTTTCCCGGCGCCACGCTGATGCGCGACCAGATCGAGCACGGCGCGTCGCGCTACCGCGTCGGCATCCGCCCCGACGGCCGCGCACCGGCCCGCGCACTGACCGGAATCGTTGCCGACGACGGCACCGAGGCCGGCACGGTCACCTCCGGCGGCTATTCCCCGACGCTGAGCGCGCCGATCGCCATGGGCTATGTCCGCCGCGACCTTGCCGCCGAGGGCACGACGCTGCACCTGATGGTGCGCGGCAAGCCGCTGCCCGCGCGCGTCGTGCCCATGCCGTTCGTCCCCCACCGCTACGCCCGCTGACAACAAGGAGCGTCCCGATGGCAAAGCCCCCTTCCGATGTCCGCTTCACCAAGGAACATGAATGGATCCGGCTGGATGGCCGACATCGCCACCGTCGGCATCACCGACCACGCCCAGGAGCAACTCGGCGACGTCGTGTTCGTCGAACTGCCGGAGATCGGCCGCGACGTCGCCGTCGATGAGGCGTGCGCGGTGGTCGAGAGCGTGAAGGCCGCGTCCGACGTCTACGCGCCGCTCACCGGCAAGATCGTGGAGACCAACCAGACGATCATCGACGACCCGTCGATCGTGAACAGCGACGCCGAGGGCGAAGGCTGGTTCTTCCGCATCGAAATCGACGACACCGACGCGTTCGAGGCGTTGCTGGACGCATCGGGCCCTATGACGAATACCTGGAGACGCTGGACTGATGGATTTCCTCGCCGAACTCGCCGCACTCGAAGCGGCGGACAGTTTCGTATCGCGCCATATCGGTCCGTCCGAATCCGACATCGCCGCCATGCTGCACGAGGTCGGTGCGGCAACGCTGGACGACCTGGCGGCGAAGACGGTGCCGCCGCAGATCCGCACCAACCAGGCGCTCGACCTGCCGCCGCCGATCGATGAGGCGGGCGGTGATGGCGAACTGCGCGGGCTGGCGGCGAAGAACGTGGTGAAGAAGTCGCTGATCGGCATGGGCTATCACGGCACCCACACGCCGCCGGTGGTCCAGCGCAACGTGCTGGAGAATCCCGGCTGGTACACGGCCTATACGCCGTACCAGGCGGAGATCGCGCAGGGACGGCTGGAGGCGCTGCTGAACTTCCAGACCATGATCTGCGAGCTGACGGCGATGGAGATCGCCAACGCCTCGCTGCTCGACGAAGGCACCGCGGCGGCCGAGGCGATGGCGATGGCGCACGCGATCAGCAAGACGAAGTCCGACGTTTTAGCGGTGGCGACCGACCTGCATCCGCAGACGCGTGCCGTGCTGGCGACGCGCGCCCGGCCGATCGGCATCACGCTGGTCGATGTGGCGCCCGGCGACCTGGCGGCGATCGGCGCGGCGCAGCCCCTTCGCACTGGTTCTGCAATATCCCGGCACCACCGGCGGAGATCCGCGAGCTTTCGCCGGAGATCGGCGCGGCGCACGAGGCGGACGCGCTGGTGATCGTGTGTGCGGATCCGCTGGCGCTCGCGCTGCTGACGCCGCCCGGCGAGATGGTGCCGATGTGGTGGTGGGCTCGTCGCAGCGCTTCGGGCGTACCGATGGGTTTCGGTGGCCCGCACGCCGGCTACATGGCGACGCGCGACGCCTATCGCCGGCACATGCCGGGCCGGCTGGTGGGCGTGTCGCTGGACGCCGCAGGCCAGCCGGCAATGCGCCTCGCGCTGCAGACGCGCGAGCAGCACATCCGGCGCGAGAAGGCGACCTCCAACATCTGCACCTCGCAGGTGCTGCTGGCGGTGATCGCCGGTTGCTACGCGGTGTGGCACGGACCGGAGGGGCTGCGGCGCATCGCGCGGCGGGTGAACCTGCAGGCACGCCTGGTGGCCGCAGCGGCGCGCCAGGGCGGGCATCGCGTGCTCCACGACGCGTTCTTCGACACGATCGCGCTCGAGGTGGCCGATGCGGACGCGCTGCTGCTTGCAGCCGAGGCGGGGGGCTTCAACCTGCGCCGCGTCGGTGCCACGCAGGTGGGCATCGCGCTCGACGAGACGGTGACGCGGGAGGATCTGCAACGGCTGGTGTCGGTCGTTTCCGGCACGGCCGCCGACACGCTCCCCCCGGCTGCGGCAGCCTCGATCCCCGCCGAACTGCTGCGCAACACGCCATTCCTGCAACAGGCGGTGTTCAGCCAATACCACGCCGAGCACGAGATGCTGCGCTACCTCAAGCGCCTCGAATCCAAGGACATCGCGCTCAACCGCAGCATGATCCCGCTCGGCTCCTGCACCATGAAGCTGAACGCCTCGGCCGAGATGATCCCGATCACCCTGCCCGGCTTCACCGACATCCATCCCTTCGCCCCACCCGAGCAGACGCAGGGCTACCGCGAACTGATCACCCGCCTGACCGACTGGCTGACCGCGATCACCGGGTTCGCCGCCGTCACCCTGCAGCCGAATGCCGGCTCGCAGGGCGAGTATGCCGGCCTGCTGGCGATCCGCGCCTGGCACGAGGCGCACGGCGAGCAGCACCGTACGATCTGCCTGATCCCGTCCAGCGCGCACGGCACCAACCCCGCCAGCGCCGCCATGGCCGGTCTGCAGGTGGTGGTGGTCGGCTGCGACCGCGACGGCAACATCGACCTCGCCGACCTGCGCGCCAAGGCCGCCAAACATGCCGCGAACCTGGCCGCGCTGATGGTCACCTACCCCTCCACGCACGGCGTCTTCGAGGCCGAGATCCGCGAGATCTGCGCGATCGTCCATGCGCATGGCGGCCAGGTCTACATGGACGGCGCCAACCTCAACGCGCAGGTCGCGCTGACCAGCCCCGCCGCGATCGGCGCCGATGTCTGCCACCTCAACCTGCACAAGACGTTCTGCATCCCGCATGGCGGCGGCGGTCCCGGCGTCGGCCCGATCGGCGTCGCGGCGCATCTGGTGCCGCACCTGCCCAACCATCCGCTGCGGGCCGATGCGGGCCCGGCGAGCGGCGTCGGTCCGGTCGCCGCCGGCCCGTTCGGCAGTGCGATGATCCTGCCGATCTCCTATGCCTATGTGCGGATGATGGGTCCCGCCGGCCTCAAGCGCGCCACCGAGGTCGCGATCCTGAACGCCAACTACATCGCCAACCGTCTGCGCCCCCACTACCCGGTGCTGTACACCGGCCCGGGCGGCATGGTCGCGCATGAGTGCATCGTCGACTGCCGCGGCTTCCAGGCCGAGGCCGGCGTAATGGTGGAGGACATCGCCAAGCGGCTGATGGATTACGGCTTCCACGCGCCCACCATGTCCTGGCCGGTCGCCGGCACGCTGATGATCGAACCGACCGAGAGCGAGAGCAAAGCCGAGCTGGACCGGTTCTGCGAGGCGATGATCGCGATTCGCGGGGAAATCGCCGCGATCGCCGGGGGCAAGGCGGACAGGACCGACAATCCGCTGAAGCACGCTCCGCACACCGCCGGCGATGTCATGGCAAATGTATGGACTCACGCCTATTCGCGCGAGCAGGCGGCGTTCCCCCTGCCGTGGGTCGCGGCGGCGAAATACTGGCCGCCGGTGAAGCGCGTGGACAACGTCTACGGCGACCGCAACCTGGTGTGCACCTGCGCCCCGCTGGAGGCGTACGCCCAGGCGGCTGAGTAGCGCGTCGGCTGGCCGGCGGGAAAAACCCCGCCATTTTCGGCCAAGATGGGCTGGCGGTCTCTCCTGTATCCGTGAGCGAACCGCACTCCTAGGGTCCGGGGTGTCGAACAACACACTTGGTGGAGACGCAGATGACCTCCTCAGTGACCCGGACCCTCACCGCCGCCTGTGCCGTCCTGGGCCTCGCCGCCATCGGCGTTGCCGCCGCACCGGGCCAGGCGAACGCGCAGTGGTACCGCTACGGCTATGGCTACGGCCCCGGCTATTACGCGCCGCCCGTCGTGGTCGCCCCGCCGGCCGCCTACTACCCGCCGCCGGCCTATTACGCGCCGCCGGCCCGCGTCTGGGTGCCGGCGCATTGGCGCAACGGCGCCTGGATCCCCGGCCATTGGTCGTGAACCTGTGACGGGCTTCATACCCACGACCCGGCCCCAAGACTAAGTCGCGGGGCCGGCAGAACGCGACGTAACGCTTCGGCCCCATCGAGGACATACCGGTCATGCGACAGTTCATCACAGCCGCCGTTCTGGCGTTGGGTCTCATCGCGCTATGGGCGGCGATCCTGCCACTGACCGCACAGCCGGCGCCGAAGCCGGCCGTCGCAAGCTCGCCCGCCATGGCGAAGGCGCTGTTCCTCTGCCGCGGCCCGAACGGCATCGACAAGACCTGCGCCGCCGCGCTGGCGAAGGCGCTGGTGCAGCCGCCGGCCGAAAGCGCCGCCACCCAGGGCGCCGCGACACCGGTGGCCGCGACACCGGTGGCCGCGACACCGGCGAGCGACCGCCACTGCAGGTTCGACCGGCAGGTGATGGCCAGCCTGGAGCGGCACTAGGCTTCGGATTTCACCTGGTCCATCCAACGGGGCGGCCACGAGCCGCCTCACTTCGATTCAGGTCCACCGCAAAATCTTGTCGCCGGCAATTCGCCCGGTGAGCGCGGACCACCGGGTTCGCCGGCACGTAAAACCTGCTATCCACGGCAGATTATCCTTGCCGTAGTATTTATTTTTGACTGCTCGCTGTAACACGCAGTGCTGCCCCCCACTTTGAACATTACTGCACTTGTCGATGGGAGGAGATCAGTCCTCTCAGAGCACGAAATGAAAACAATGAACATTCCCGTTTGGCTCAAGCCCGGGCTTTGGGGGGCGGCTTGTGGCGCGGTTGTCGTCGCCATCGTCGGTTTTTCGCAACTCGGCTGGCGCACGGCAGCGAGCGCCGATCAGTTTGCCCAAGAACAGTCGGACACCGCCGTCGTCGCGGCCCTGGTGCCGTTCTGTGTCGCGAAGGCCCAGCAGGACACCGACCAGGCAACGCTGGCCAAGCTTCGCACGGAGCAGTCCTCCTACTCGCGCAGCGATCTGGTGCGTCAGGCTGGCTGGGCCACACTCGGCGTTGCGAAGTCCCCGGACGGCCCGCTGGCGACGGCGTGCTCTGCGAAGCTCTACGCCATGAAGACCAGCTAACCATACCGACCGATCTCCCCGGCGGGCGTCGTCCAGGCGCGCGCGGCGG
Source organism: Acetobacteraceae bacterium (assembly GCA_037201625.1). Lineage (GTDB taxonomy): Bacteria > Pseudomonadota > Alphaproteobacteria > Acetobacterales > Acetobacteraceae > JAMXLO01. The sequence continues at coordinate 323,021 of JBBCGR010000002.1, forward strand.
ACCCGCCGCCGGATTTCCGGAACAGCGAACGCCCCTCGCCATGCCGTGCATCGTCACCACGGCATGACGGAGGATGCACGAAACCGGTGAGCGGGCCGGACGGTTGCGGATGTCGGGCGCCGCGTGAGCCTCTATCGACGTCACAGTGACCGACCGACGTCACAGTGACAGACGTCAGCCCTGGCCGGCGCCACCATTGCTGGCGTCATCGCACCAGCACCCACCCCACCAGCACAATGCACGTCACGAAATAGAGTCCGGCCAGCGCCATGCGGATCGTCCGGGCGTGCGGTCGCAGGGCCGGTATCACGCCGGCCCCCATGAACGCCGCCATCGTCACGCCAGTGATGATCTGCGCGCTGCGTATTTCCTCCGCGGAGACCGCGCCGAACAGGTCCACCTTCCTCACCCCGCTGCCAGCCGATCGGCTATTGTCCCGCGATCCGCCTGAGGGGCAATGGAATGGAGGGACCGCGATGCACCGCCTGATCCTGGCGCTTCTGCTGGCCGGCGCCACGCCCGCCCTCGCCGCGGACCTCACGCTGAAGCGCGTCATGCTGTCCTCCGCCGGCGTCGGCTACTTCGAATACGAGGCAGAGGTCGACGGCCCGGCCACCCTCGGCCTCGACGTGCCCCTGGAGCAGGTGGACGATGTGCTGATGTCGCTGGTGGTGTTCGACAGCACCGGCACCGTCGGCACGGTGGAACTGCCGGGCCGCGACAACACGCGGGCCAATTTCGGCGCAGTGCCGTTCGGGCCCGAGGCACTGCGCTCGGCGGTCGACTACCTCAACAGCCTGCAGGGCGTGGAGATCGCCGTGCAGGGACCGCGGCCGATGTCCGGCCGCATCATGCGTGCCGAGCGCGTGACGGAGCCGCTGCCCACGCCGCCCGGCCAGCCGCAGGCCGGCGTGCCGCGGACCCGCGTCACGCTGCTGGGCGCCGAAGGCATGCGCCAGTTCGTGCTGGAGGAGGCGGACAGCATCCAGGTGGCGGACCCCGAATTGCGAGGCCGCATCGGCCGCGCGCTCGAATCGCTGCGGCGGGAGGCGAACCAGAGCCTGCGCCACGTCACGCTGCGCAGCACCGGCAACGGCCGGCGCACCGTGCGGGTCGGCTATGTCGCCGCCGCGCCGCTGTGGAAGGCATCGTACCGGCTGGTGCTGCCGGCCAAGGACGGCGATCCGGCGCGGCTGCAGGGCTGGGCGGTGCTGGAGAACCAGTCGGGGGCCGACTGGGACGGCGTCGAGCTGACGCTGCAGTACGGCAATCCGGTCACGTTCCGCCAGGCGATCTACCAGAGCTACTACGTGCAGCGGCCCGAGGTCCCGGTGGAGATCCTGGGCCGCATCCTGCCGTCCGTGGATACGCGGGCACGGCTGTCCGAGTTCGCCGCGCAGAAGGCTGCCTCCCCGCCGGCCGGCGCCGCGCGCATGCTGGCCTCGCCGCCCGCACCGATGCCGGCGGAGATGGCACGCGACGCGGTGCTGGCGCAGGCCACCGACCAGGTGCAGGCCGCGGAAGGCGCCGAGGAGACCGTATTCCAGCTAGCCACCCCTGTGGTGCTGGCGGCCGGCCATACCGCGAGCGTGCCGATCATCGATCGCGGCATCCCGGCCGAACGGCTGGACCTCGCCACGCCGAACGAGCCCCATCCGCTGTCGGCGATCCGCATCACCAACGACACCGGGGCCTCGATCCCGGCGGGCGTGCTAACGCTGTACGACGTGGCCGGCGCGGCCACCTTCGCCGGCGATGCGCGGCTGGGCGGCCTGCCGGCCGGCGAGCGCCGCCTGCTGTCCTTCGCCCAGGACCTGCGCACGACGGTGGAACGGACCAGCAGTGGCGAGACGATGCTGGCCTCGCTCACCGCAGCGCAGGGCGTGCTGCGTATCACCACCCGGCAGCGCGAGGTGCTGCGGGTCACCCTGACCGCACCGGCGGAGTCGCCGCGGCTCGTGCTGGTCGAAATCCCCAAGGGCGGCGACCGGACGCTGACGCTGGAGGGCGGCGCGGTGCCCGGCACCGAGGAAACCGCCGCCGCCTGGCGCGTGCCGGTGCGGCTGAAGCAGGGCGAGGTGCGCCGGCTCACCGCGTATGTGGATCGCATGGAGCGCGAGGAGACTGCGTTGCTTGCGGACGATGCGGCCGTGGTGGTGCGGCTGCTGGGCGAACAGAGCCTGACGCCGACGGCGCGCGCCGCGCTGCAGCGGCTGGCCGCGCTGCGCCAGGACGAGGCGGCCAAACGGGCGGCGGTGAGCCAGCTCAAGGCGCAGCAGGCGGCCGTGCTGGCGGACGAGGACCGCATCCGCCGCAATCTGGCCGCGGTCGCCGCGAACGATGCGCTGCATGCCAGGCTGACCCGCGCGCTCGATGCCGATGAGACCAAGCTTGAGCAACTCGGCCAGGCGATCGAGCAGGCTTCGGCAGCGCTGGACCGTGCGCATCAGGCTCTGGCAGAAGCGGCGGCGGCGCTGAAGCTTTAGTGCGTCGCGGGGTGTAACGGTTTAACCCCGCCCTAACCGTTTTGGCGCCATCCTGTGCGCATGGCATCATCCCTTACCGAGGCCGATGTCGCGAGACTGCTGGCCGAACCATCAACATCCGCCCGCACCGAGCTGGCCGACAAGCTGGCACGCGAGATCGACAGCACCACGTTGACCGATGCGGAACGGCAGATCGCGCATGACGTCGTGCGCATCCTCGCCAAGGACGTCGAGATCGCGGTGCGCCTTGCGATTTCGCAGAGCCTTCGCAGTGCCCGGCATCTGCCACGCGACGTGGCGGTACGCCTGGCGCACGATGTGGAGGCGGTGGCGCTGCCCATCCTCGCCGACTCGCCCGCACTCACCGACGCCGATCTCGTCGACCTCGTCGGGCATGGCTCCGCGCGCAAGCAGGAGGCGATCGCGGGGCGCGCCGATGTGTCCGAGCAGGTCGCCGATGCCATCGTGGTGCAAGGCAGCGAATCGGCTGTCAGTACCCTTCTGGGCAACGCGAAGGCAAGCATCGCCGAAGCCAGCCTGGGCGTTGCGATCGACCGGTTCGCCGAAAGCGATCGGGTCAAGACCAGGATGGTGCACCGCGCGAACCTGCCGGTGACGATCGCCGAACGCCTCGTGGTACTGGTGTCCGAGCGGCTGCAATCCTACCTCGTCGGTCACCATGAGCTGCCGGTCTCGTTGGCGACCGACATCGTGTTGCAGAGTCGCGACCGCGCGACGCTGCATCTCAGTCTCGGCTCCAGCGAACCGGAGCTGGAACGACTGGTTCGGCAGATGCACCGCAATGAGCGTCTGACGCCGCTGCTGGTGCTGCGCGCGCTCTGCCTGGGCGACATGGCGTTCTTCGAAATGGCCCTGGCGGTGATGGCGAAGGTGCGGGTGAGCAACGCCCGGATCCTGATCCATGACGCCGGCCCGAACGGGCTCGTGTCGTTGTATGAGCGCGCAGGCATGCCGGCACGCCTGCTGGGCGCCGTGCGCGTCGCGACCGATGTCGTGCGGGGTACCGAGTTCGACGGCGGCGCGCACGACCGGGAACGCTACCGCTCACGCGTCATCACCCGGATCCTCACGCAGTTCGAGGATCTTCCGCCGGAGGATCTGGAGTACCTGCTCGACAAGCTGGGCGACGTGCTGCGCATCACCGAGAACGCTGAAGTGTCATGAAATCCGCCGACTTCGTCACGACCGGACGCCCCCATCTCACTGGAATCAAGCGCTTCCCGACGGTGGAGTTCGCCGATTACGAACGCCGCCTGGCCACGATGCAGGAGACGCTGCAACTGGTGCAGCAGGCCTATCTCGGCACGTCACGTCGTGCGGTCATCGTGCTGGAAGGCTGGGATACCGCCGGCAAAGGCGGCATCGTCCGCCGGCTGGGCTGGGCGCTCGATCCCCGCAGCTTCAAGGTGCATGCCATCGCCGCGCCCACCGGCAGGGAGAAGCACCTGCACTACCTGCAGCGCTTCTGGGAGCGCCTGCCGCAGCACGGCCAGATCGTGGTGTTCGACCGTTCCTGGTACGGCCGCGTTCTGGTGGAACGCGTCGAGGGTTTCGCCACGGTGCCCGAGTGGCAGCGTGCCTATGACGAGATCAACGACTTCGAGCGCATGCTGCTCGCCGATGGCACGCGGCTCGTGAAGCTCTTCCTGCACATCACGCCCGAGGAACAGCTTCGCCGCTTCCGCTCCCGCCTGACCGATCCACTGAAACGCTGGAAGCTGTCCTACGAGGATTTCCGCAACCGGGCCCGCTGGCAGGACTACGAGGATGCCATCGAGGACATGGTGGACAAGACCTCGGGTCGCCGTGCGCCATGGCACGTGATCCCGGCGAACCACAAGCCGTTCGGCCGGCTGGCGGCATTCCGCGTCGTCGTGGACCGGCTCAGCAAGGACGTGCCGCTCGAACCCCGACCGTTGGACCCCGCCGCCGTCGAGGCAGCGGAACAACTTCTCGGCGTGCGTCTCGGTAGCGTCGCCCACGCACTCGCATGAGCCGCGCGGCCTTCCATCTGATGGCGATTACGGTTCGGCAGCACGGCCGAGTCGTGGAGGCGTGGTGTCGGGACACGACGAACATCAGCCGTCCCCATCCCCAAAGTATCCCGATACCGTCGCGTCGCACTGCGCCCCTGACACAAGCGGTACGGGTGCCACATGCTCTCGTCAATTGCGACGAGATTGAGGCAATTACGGCAATTTCATGGTGCCGCCCGCGAGGCGCTGCTATGAGGGCGCGCCAAAGCGGCGGCATGTCGTCACCGCTGATGAGATCGGAACTAGCCATGCCGCAAGCTATTGGACCGTATTCCGTCGAAGAGCGTCTGATCGACGCGGGCACCAAATGGATCGCGATCCGCGCCCGCGGCGCCGAGTGGTCGTGGCTCACACCGGACGAAGCCGTGCGGCTCGGACGCCAGTGGATCGCGCGATTCGGCGGCACGGACGAAATTCCCAGCGCCGGCAACGACGACGATCTGCGGCCGGCCCTGCAAGCGGCCGAATAGCCGGTCGCCCTCCCCGCGCGGGTGACCCGCGGGGAGGGCAGCGCCCCGCGGGCAGCGACTGACCGGCGGGGTCGACGCGGCTCGAAGGCCGCCCGACCCGACCCCTTGGGCCTTCAGCCGAACCGCGGGGTCCGCGGGAAGCCGTTCGGAGGCAGGCGCCCCGACTGCGCCCGCTCGCCGAGCCAGTCGCGCAGATTGGTCTCGGTGCGGGTGCGATCGCCCAGCAACCAGGTCAGCCCGTCCGCGAGGCGGAATACCTTGGCGTCGGCCATGCCGCCGTCCTTGTAGCGCTGCAGGATCACCCCGCCGCCACGCGTCATCTCCGGCACCTGGTCGAGCGGGAAGACCAGCAGCCTCCGGTTCTCGCCGACGATCGCGAGATGATCGCCATCGGCCGGCACGCAGAGCGCCGCCTCCTCGCCAGGCTTCAGGTTCAGCACCTGCTTACCCGTGCGCTTCTCGGCCGCCAGTTCCGCTCCGGGAACGACGAAGCCGCGCCCCGCCGAGGACGCCACGAGATAGCGCATGCCTTCGATCGCGACGAACAACGCGACGGTGTCATCCTCGTTGGTGAGTTCGGCAAGCAGCCGCACCGGCTGCCCGTCGCCGCGCCCGCGCGGCAGGTCGCCGGCCTTCAGCGTGTAGGCGCGCCCGTTGGTGCTGAACAGCGTCAGCCGGTCGGTGGTCTGGCAGTGCACCAGGCGCTTTAGCCGATCGCCTTCCTTGAAGCGCAGTTCCGTATCGGCCCCGACATGGCCCCGCAACGCCCGGATCCAGCCCTTGTCGGACAGGATGACGGTGATCGGCTCGCGTTCCAGAAAGGCCTCGCTGGCGACCTCCATCGCCGCCGGCGCGACACCGAGTTCCGTGCGCCGGGTTCCCAGTGCGCCGGAGCCGAACTTCTGCCGCGTCTGCTCAAGTTCTTCGGCGATCCGCTCCCAGCGCAGCGCGGTATCCTTGAGCAGGGCCTGGATCTCCTTGCGCTCCCTGGTCAGCGCCCTGTGCTCCTTGCGGATCTCCATCTCCTCCAACCGGCGGAGCGAACGCAGCCGCATGTTGAGGATCGCTTCCGCCTGCGTGTCGGTCAGCGTGAAGGTCTGCATCAGGGTCGGCTTCGGCTCATCCTCGTATCGGATGATACGAATGACCTCATCGATATTGAGGAAGACGGAGAGATAGCCGTCGAGGATCTCGATCCGCCGTTCGATGGCCGCCAGGCGATGCCGGGTGCGCCGCACCAGCACCTCGTGGCGATGTTCGAGCCATTCGCGAATCACCTCGCCCAGCTTCATCACCCGCGGCGTGCGCGTCGCGTCCAGCACGTTCATGTTGAGCGGGAACCGCGCCTCGAGCGAGGAGGCGCGGAACAGCGTCTCCATCAGCACCTCGGGTTCCACGCCGCGCGTCTTCGGCTCCAGCACGAGGCGCACCTCCTCGGTGCTCTCGTCGCGGACGTCCCCCAGCAGCGGCAGCTTGCGCTCTTCCAGAAGCTGCGCGATCTGCTCGACGAGTTTCGCCTTCTGCACCTGGTAGGGGATCTCGGTGACGACGATCTGCCAGGTGCCGTGCTTGCCCTTCTCGACGGTCCATCTGGCGCGCACGCGGAAACCGCCGCGGCCGCTCTCATAGGCCGCGAGGATGGCGGCCTTGTCCTCCACCAGCACGCCGCCGGTGGGAAAATCCGGGCCCGGCATGTGCGCCAGAAGCTCCGCCGTCGTCGCCTCCGGATGGCGGATCAGGTGGATGGCGGCGGCGCAGACCTCGCCGGCGTTATGCGGCGGAATGGAGGTCGCCATGCCGACGGCGATCCCCGTCGCACCATTGGCCAGCAGGTTGGGGAACGCGCCCGGCAGGACGACAGGCTCGCTCTCCTCGCCGTCATAGGTCGGCCGGAAATCGACCGTGTCCTCGTCGATGCCGGCGAGCATCGCGCGCGCCACCTCGGTGAGCCGCGCCTCGGTGTAGCGCATCGCCGCGGCGTTATCGCCGTCGATGTTGCCGAAGTTGCCCTGCCCCTCGACCAGCGGATAGCGCGCGGCGAAGCCCTGCGCGAGGCGCACCAGCGCGTCGTACACCGCGACGTCGCCGTGCGGATGGAACTTGCCGATCACGTCTCCCACGACGCGGGCGCATTTCTTGAAGCCGGCGGTGGGATCGAGCCGCAGCAGGTGCATCGCGTAGACCAGCCGCCGGTGCACCGGCTTCAGCCCGTCGCGCACATCCGGCAGGGAACGCGACATGATGGTGGACAAGGCATAGGCCAGGTACCGCTCGGACAAGGCGTCCGTCAGCCGCGTGTCCTCGATGTTGCCGATCAGGTCATCCGGCATCGTGCTGCTCCGATTCGGCGGCGAGAGCCGCAACGCGGTCGTATAGCATCTGCCGTGCGGCCGGCATCGGACGGTGGTGATGCCCGAACGCGTCGCGCTCCAGGAAGTGGCCGGTCAGGCGCAGGCCGTCACGCCAGTCGGCCGCCGCAGCCTCATTGCCGCCCACCAGGAACGACGGCAGGCGCAGCAGCCGCGACGCCCAGACGCCGGCTCCCTCCACCGTCACCGCGCGGCCGGTCTTCGGCGAGACATACGCGAGGCCCGCCGTGTCGCCGGTGACCGCACAGCACGAAAGATCCAGCCCGTAGCCGAGTTCGGCGAGCAGCACAGCCTCCCAGCGGATCAGGTCGGCCAGCATCGCGTCGCCCTGCGGCAGGTGGGCGATCAGGTGCAGCAGGCCGTCGAATACGCGCGGATGCGCCTCCCGCTCCGGCAGCGCCCCTTCGGCCACCGAGCAGCCTGCCGACAGCATCGCCAGCGCCAGCGCATCGTCCATCGCGAGTGCCGCCGCGGGATGCACCAGTTCGGCGCTGAAGCTGCCGAGTTGCTCGGCCAGGCGCCCGACCCAGCGGACATGCACGAGGTTGCCCTGCTGCCAGATCGCGCTGCGGCCGCGCGCCGCGCCGCCACGGGCCAGGCCGCGATGCGCCCCATGCTCCTCCGTCATCACCGTGGCGATGGCGTCGCCTTCGCCGTACGGCCGTGCATCGAGCACGATTGCGGGCGCATCCCAATCCATGGCGCAAGCCGGCTAGCAGGTTTCACGAGGCGGCGCGATGGGGCTACAGCCAGTGGAACCCGTGCGCCATCACCCCGAGCATCGCGCCGAAACCGCCGAGCATCGCGCCGAAGCCGCCCAGCATGATGCCGAGCAGCCAGCGGAAGTCGGTCCGGTGTTCCGCGGTCAGTGCGTCGATCCGGCGGTCAATGGCTTAGAATCGCCGATCGACCGTGTCGAAGCGGCGCTCCATCCGCTCCAGCGTCGCGGCCGTGGTGCGCGCGATATGCTCCAGGATGGCAACGCGACTCTCCATGTCGGCAGGATACCGGCCACCGGCGGCAGGCTCAACTGTGTCAGGCATCGCGACTTCGCTCGCCGCGCAGCGTAGCCGCCGCGGGTGAACGAACCGCTACCCCGGATCCTCTAGCCCGATCGCCCGCAGCCGCGCAGCCTCCTCGTCCCAGCCCGTGCGCTGCTTCACATTCAGGAAGAGATGCACCTTGCGCTCCAGCAGCCGCCCCAGTTCCTGGCGTGCCCGCGCGCCGATCGTCTTGATCCGCTGGCCGCCCTCGCCGATCAGGATCGCCTTGTGGCCGTTGCGCGCGACATACACCGTGGCCTCGATCCGCACCGAGCCGTCGTCGCGCTCCTGCCAGTTCTCGGTCTCCACCGTCGTGCCGTAAGGCACCTCCTCATGCGTCTGCAGGAAGATCTGCTCTCGCACGATCTCGGCCGCCAGCAGCCGGTCCGGCAGGTCGGTCAGGTCCTCTTCGGGGTAGAGATGCGGCCCCTCGGGCACCGCCGCGGCCAGTGCCTGCACCAACTGTTCGCAGCCGTCGCCGGTGACGGCGCTCACCATGTAGGTCTCTTCGAACGGCAGCAGCGCGGTCAGCGACGCGGTCAGCGGCAGCAGCGCGGGCGCCGGTACGAGATCGACCTTGTTCAGCACCAGCCAGCAGCGGCGTTTTTGCGCGGCGAGCGCCGCGGCGATCTCCCGCACGGCCGCGCTGGCACCGGCCTTCGCGTCCACCAGCAGCAGGGTCAGGTCGGCGTCGCGCACGCCGGTCCAGGCCGCCGCCACCATCGCCCGGTCCAGCCGCCGGCGCGGCGCGAAGATGCCGGGCGTGTCCACCAGCAGCACCTGGCTCGCGTCGCGCATGAGAATGCCGAGCACACGGAACCGCGTCGTCTGCGCCTTCGGCGTGACGATCGACAGCTTCGCACCCGTGAGCCGGTTGACCAGGGTCGACTTGCCGGCGTTCGGCGCGCCGACCACGGCCACGAAGCCGCAGCGCGTCGTCATGCGCCGAGTTCCCGCAGCAGGTCCTGCGCGGCAAGCTGCTCGGCGGCGCGCTTGCTGCCGGCGGTGCCGGAGCCGACGGCATCGCCGACCGCGACCTGCACCACGAATTCCGGCGCGTGCGGCGGGCCGGCGCGTGAGGCCACCGCGTAGGACGGCAGGCCCAGCCCACGCGCCTGCACCCATTCCTGCAGCATGGTCTTGGCATCCTTCGGCGGCGACTCGAGCCGGGTCATGACCTCATCCCAGGCGCGCCGCACGAACATCCGCGCCCGCTCCAGGCCGCCGTCGAGATACAGCGCGCCCAGCGCCGCCTCCAGCGCGTCCGCCAGCACGGTGGCGCGCCGGCGCACACCGGCCCTGGCCTCGCCGGGCGCCACCGAGAGCGCATCGCCGAGACCGATCGATTCGGCGACCTCCGCCAGCACGGGCTGCGACACCAGCAGGGCCAGGCGGCGGCCAAGATCGCCCTCCTGCTCACGCGGGAAACGCTCCGCCAGCCACTCGGCGACCAGCAGGCCCAGCACGCGATCGCCGATGAACTCCATGCGCTCGTTGGAATCCTTGCCGCGACGGCCACGGCCGTGCACCGCGGAGCGATGGGTCATCGCTTCACGCAGCAACTCGGGGCGGGCAAAGTCGTGGCCGAGAATCTCCTCGATCGGCGTGTTCAACGCGGCGCCGCTCAGTGGACGCCCATCGCCAGGCGGCTCCAACGGATTTCGAACGGCCACCACCAGAACTGCCACCAGGGATATTCTGCGTCGACCGAGAAGAAGATCACCTCGGCGCGGCCGACCAGGTTCTCCACCGGCACGAATCCGACACCGTTCATGAAGCGGCTGTCGGCGGAGTTGTCGCGGTTGTCACCCATCGCAAACACATGGTCCGGCGGGACGAGATATTCCTGGGTATTGTTCACCTCGCCTTCATCGGTCGCCTTTACGATGTCGTGTTTGACGCCACCCGGCAGCGTCTCATGGTAAAGCCGCAGCACCATGTGGATGCCGTTGTCGTCGGCCACATAGTCGCCTTCCGGCTGACGCGGGCAAAGTTGCCCGTTGATATAGAGCTGTCCCCGCCGGACCTCGATGCGGTCGCCGGGCAAGCCGACGATGCGCTTGATGTAGTCCGTGGTGTTGTCGCGTGGGTATTTGAACACCGCGACGTCGCCGCGTTTCGGCAGTTGCTCGAAGATGCGGCCCGAGAAGGGTGGCCAGCCGAACGGCATCGAATAGCGGGAGTACCCGTAGCTGTATTTTGACACGAACAGATAGTCGCCGACCAGCAGCGTGGGGATCATGCTGCCGGAGGGGATATTGAACGGCTCGTAGGCAACAGTCCGGACCACGACGGCGATCACGCCGGCATAGACGATCGTCTTGGCATTCTCGACCCAGACGCTCGACTTGCGCTTGGCCTTTACCTTTGTCGCCATGAGGGAAAGGGCTTTCCGTCCTGAAAATCCGGGCGGATCAAGCCCAGGGGGGGTTGGCGTGTCAAGCGAGCGGCGGCAGAGGCTATGGCATGGCGGGCTGCGCCGGGCCGGCAGCGAAGGCGCGCACCTCCGGCAGCGTCACGTAACCTTTGCGATCGACGTCGATCGCGTCGAAGTTCTGCGCCACCAGGGGCATTCCACCCATGGCCTGCTCGCGCGTCAGCCGCCCGTCATGCGTGACGTTCGCGGCATAGAAGTGCTCCGACAGCGTGCCTGGCGCCTGCGGGTCCGCGGCCGCATCCTGGCCGGAATCCGCCGGCGGCGCGCCGGGAGACCAACCCTGCTGGGAGGGCGGCGGCTGGTACTGCGATGGCTGGTATTGCTGCGGCTGGTACTGCGATGGCGATGACGGCGGCTGGGGCGCGAGTTGATACGGCGCCGGCTGATACGGCGCCGGCTGGTAAGGCGCCTGGCCTGGCGTCGGCTGGTAGCCGCCCGGCAGGCCCGCCGCCGGCTGATAACCACCCGGCTGGTAGGGGGGCGGTTGGTACTGAACCGGCGGCGGATATGGCGGATAGTACGGCATCGGATAGCGATAGCCGGAGTAATACGAACAGCACGGCACGTAGGTGCCGGTATAGGGATCATAGACGCAGCCGGCGATGAGCGGCGTCGCAAGGGTCAGCACCAGCAGCGTGCCGAGTCGTCGCATGGCCCAGCCTCCTATCGTGCGGGCAATGCCGAGATGATCACCTGCGCAAACGCGTAGGGGTATTCATCCGTCATCGTCAGTGCGACCGCGGCCACCATCCCGGCCGGCGTGATGGCCTCGAGCCGCGCCGCCGCGCCGCCGGTCATCCGCAGTGTGGGCTGTCCGGACGGCAGGTTCACCACGCCCAGGTCGGAGAAGAACACGCCACGCCGGAAGCCAGTCCCCAGCGCCTTGGCCGCCGCCTCCTTGGCCGCGAACCGCTTGGCGTAGGTCGCGGCCCGGATGCGCTCGGTGCGGCTCGCCGCCTTGGCGCGTTCCGCCTCGGTGAAAATTCTGCTCAGAAAACGATCGCCGTGGCGCGCAATGGTCGCCTCGATGCGGCGGATGTCGCAGATGTCGGAGCCGAGACCAAGGATCATGCGCCAGCCACGCGTCAGCCCCGCTCCACGCCCTTGACGCCGACCGCACCGCGCAAGCCGGCGATCACCTTGGACAGATGCGTCACGTCGCGCACGTCGACATCGAGCAGCGCCTCGATGAAGTCGGGCTGGCGGTTGACCACCTTCAGGCTGGCGACCGCACCTTCCTGCTTGGCAATGGCGTTGGTCAGGTTGGCGAGCGCCGTCGGCTCGTTCGCGCCGATCACGCTGATCCGCGCGGTATGATGCAGCGACTTGCCGTCGCCTCGGCCGGTCAGCGCGGCAGGATTCCAGTCCACCTCGATGAAGCGCTCCGGCGTCGCGGCGAAGCTCGCCAGCGTCTGGCAGTCGCGGGCATGGATGGTGACGCCCTTGCCGGTGGTGATGATGCCCAGGATCTCGTCGCCCGGCACCGGGTGGCAGCAGCCGGCGAAGTGATACGCCATGCCCGGCACCAGTCCGGTGATCGGCATCTCGAAGTCCGATTTATGCGGATGCCGGCTATGCGCGCGGGGCGGCGGCACCGGCACCATGCGCGGCGCGCGCGGCGCCTGGCGCAGTTCCGGATAGGCGGCGAACACGACCTCCTTCGCCGCGACGTTGCCGTTGCCGATGGCGATGTACAGCTCGTCCATGCCGCCGAGCTTCAGCGTCTTCAGCGCCGGTTCCAGCGTCTTCTCGGACCCGTCGAGCCCGGCCTGGCGGAACGCCTTGGTCAGATCGGCGCGGCCGGCGTCGAGATGCTGCTGGCGCTGCTGCTGGTGCACGAAGCGGCGGATGCGGGCGCGCGCCTTGCCGGTGACGACGAAGCGCTCCCATTGCGGCGAGGGCGTGCCGCCGCGCGCGGTCATGATCTCGACCTGGTCGCCGTTCTGCAACTGATGGCGCAGCGGCAGCAGGCGGCCGTTGATCTTGGCACCGACGCAGGCGTCGCCCACCTGGCTGTGCACCGCGTAGGCAAAATCGACCGGCGTCGCGCCGCGCGGCAACTGGATCAACTGCCCCTTCGGCGTGAAGCAGAACACCTGGTCCTGGTAGAGTTCCAGCTTGGTGTTCTCCAGGAAGTCGTCCGGCGCCGAGGAGTTCTCCAGGATCTCCAGCAGGTCCTGCACCCAGCGGAAGCGCTGGAGGTCCTGCTTGTCGGGCTTCCTGTCGGGCACCTTGTAGACCCAGTGCGCCGCGACGCCGTTCTCGGCCACGTCGTTCATGTCGGCGGTGCGGATCTGGATCTCGATCTTCTGGTTGCGCGGCTCGCGCAGCGTCACGCCGGTGTGCAGGCTCTGGTAGCCGTTCGACTTCGGCGTCGAGATGTAGTCCTTGAAGCGGCCGGCGATCACCGGATACGCCGAGTGCACGGCGCCCAGCGCGGCGTAGCACGCCTCCTTGCTGGGCACGACGATGCGGAACGCCATGATGTCGGAGAGCTGCTCGAAGGCGACATTGCGCCGGTGCATCTTCTCCCAGATCGAATAGGGCGATTTCTCGCGGCCGGCGACGTCGACCACGTGCACGCCGCCCTGCTCGCAGACATGCAGCAATTCCTCGCGCACCTCCTCGATCACATCGGCGCCCTGCCCGCGCAGGAAGTTCAGCCGCGCCTGGATGGTGGCATAGGCCTCCGGCTCGAGCTGGGCGAAGGCCAGCGTCTGCAGCTCGGTCTTCACCGCGTCCATGCCGATCCGCTCGGCCAGCGGCGCGTAGATCTCCATCGTCTCGCGGGCGATCCGCCGCCGCCGCTCGGCATTCTCGACGAAATGCAGCGTCCGCATGTTGTGCAGCCGGTCGGCCAGCTTCACCAGCAGCACGCGGATGTCGCGGCTGATCGCCAGCACCAGCTTGCGGAAATTCTCCGCCTGCTTGGTGCGGTCGGACTGCAGTTCGAGGCGGGTCAGCTTGGTGACGCCGTCGACCAGTCCGGCGATCTCCGGCCCGAACCGGCTCTGGATCTCCGGCAGCTTGACCGGCGTGTCCTCGATGACGTCGTGCAGCAGCCCGGTCACGATCGAGGCGGTGTCGAGCCGGTAGCCGGCCAGGATGTCCGCGACCGCCACCGGGTGCGTGATATAGAGGTCGCCGTTATCGCGGCGCTGGTCCCCATGCGCCTTCGCCGCCAGCGTGTAGGCGGCGTCGATCAGGCCGAGATCGGCCTTCGGGTCATAGCTGCGCAGCTTGTCGGTGAGGCAGGCGGTCGCCGCGAGGGTCGGCACCCGTGCCGGTGCCTCGACCGCCACCCCTTCGGGCGCGAAAACGGGGGTGAGGGTCGGCCTCGTGACAGAGCCGCCAGCGCCCCCCATTGCCATGCGCGTTACCGGGCGGCGCGGCCGCCCAGTTCTGCCTCGATCGCGGCTTCGAGGTCCTCGGGCGACATCTCTTCACCCTCGACGGGCAGCGTGGCGGCTTCTTCTTCGGCCGTCACATCCTGGAGGCCGAAGATGTTCTGGTCGGTCGGGATCAGGTCCAGCACCTCTTCGTCCGCGGGCTCCGGTTCCGGCGCGCGCGACAGCGACTTGACCAGGTCCTGCTCGATGCGGCCGAGATCGATGGTCTCATCGGCGATCTCACGCAGCGCGACGACAGGATTCTTGTCGTTGTCGCGATCCACGGTGAGTTCCTCGCCACGGCTCAGATTGCGCGCGCGCTGAGCGGCGAGCAGGACGAGCTCGAAGCGGTTGGGTACTTTCTGGACGCAGTCTTCGACGGTGACGCGCGCCATGCGCTCAGCCTCCGGGCGTTGAACTTGGGCGAACAGTCGATGTAGGCGAGGGCCCCCGGCAAAGCAAGCCTTCCCCAACCGGCGGTTACATGGGCAATCGCTGGAACGGGGTCCTGGTCGGGTGGGGCCGTGCGGTGGGCGGCCGGCTTATTTCATGCAGAGGGCTCGGAGGGGCGCAGAGGTCGCTGAGAAGTGGGGCAGAGGGGCGCGCGCTTCGTGCAGGCGGTATCGGACGGCGTGCCCTGCGTCTCTCTGCCGTCTCGTATGGAATACCCCGCCATGCGGCGCCACTGCCATCGCCGGAAGCGCCTCGCGGTTCGCGCGATGGCCGGGCCGGCGGTCATCCGTCCCCGGGCGATCGCCCGCCTCACCGCCGCTCGTTCGGCCCCGGCGCGCTCACTTGACGAAGATCGGGGGCAGGCCATCTGGACGGCATGATCCGCCATGGCGTCCTGCTGGCCGTCGCGCTCGCCGGCTGCACCCCCGGCCCGCCCGCCGTGCCGCCCGCCGGCCGGCAGTTCGACGGCGCCTATGCGGGCCAGGACGTGCTCCAGAGTGGCGTCGACTTCCAATGCGGCGACCAGAATCTGACGGAGCGTCTCGTCATCCGCGACGGGCGCTTCGACTACCCGTTCCAGGTCAACCCGCCGCGCACCGCCCCGCTGCCCGTCCAGATCGGCATCGACGGCTCGGTCTTCGGCCAGATGCAGTACGGCACGGAGGACAGCCTCGGACTGCGGACGCGCTACCGGACCGACTGGGTGACGCTGCAAGGCCAGATCCGCGGCGACACACTGGACGCCACGCTCACCAACTACCGCTGCGTCCGCCACCTCACGGCCCGGCGGAACTGATCCTGCGGATCGCCTGCGGGGGAAGCGCCGCCAGCAGGTCTCGCGCGGTCCGCCCGACCACCGGGTGCGTCCATTCCGGCGCCACATCGAGCAGCGGCAGCAGCACAAAGGCCCGCAGATGTGCCCTTGGATGCGGCAGCACCGGATCGGGCGCACGCCGCACCATCGCCCCCGCCAGCCCCATCGCGACAAGATCGAGGTCGAGCGGCCGCGCCGCGTTCGGCACGCTGCGCACGCGGCCGGCCTCCGCCTCGATCGCCTGCAGCACGAAGAGCAGCGCGGCCGGCTCGGCACTCCCTTCCAACCGCGCGACGCCGTTGACGTAGGGCGGCTGGCCGGACGGCGGCACCGGTTCGCTCTCGTACCAGCATGACAGCGCGACCATCCGCAGACCGTCGATCCCGCCGAGCCGCTGCGCCGCCCAGCGCGCCGTCTGCAGGGGCGGGGCGCCATCCGGACCCGGCAGATTTGCGCCAATACCGACAAGGATCATTGGCAACGAATCCGGCCGGGTGGTTCACAATTCCGCAAGAAACTGCGATGCTTTGCTACGCGATCGCCCCGGTTCATTGCCTTTTCCTGGTCATCACGTCTTCAGACTGCTTCCTGACGCTGCTTCGAGAGGTCTCGCTCCATGCATTTCCTGCCAAGTGAACGGATCGCCCTTTTCATTGACGGTGCCAATCTCTATTCCGCCTCGCGCAATCTCGGGTTCGATGTCGACTACCGTAACCTGCTCGATTTCTTCCGCAAGAAGGCGCATGTGATTCGGGCCTATTACTATTCCGCTGTGCTGGAGACGGATGAATACTCGCCGTTGAAGCCTTTGACCGACTGGCTTGCTTATAACGGCTATACGCTCGTCACCAAACCGGCAAAGGAATTCACCGATTCGGCCGGCCGTCGACGGGTGAAAGGCAACATGGACATCGAGGTTGCGGTGGATATGCTGGAACTCGCGCCGAGGATCGATCACGCGATCTTGTTCAGCGGCGATTCCGACTTCCGGCGCCTGGTCGAGGCTACGCAGCGCAAGGGCGTCCGGGTGTCGGTGGTCTCCTCGATCCGCACCAGCCCGCCGATGGTGGCCGATGAACTGCGCCGCCAGGCGGACCAGTTCCTGGAGCTTGCCGACATCGCCCCGGAGTTCACCCGCCGGCAGACCGAGCCGCGGGCGCGCAACGTGCCGCTGCGCCAGACCCCCGCCGAGCCGTTTCCCGACCCGCACGACGCGGCGTGACGCCGGAACCGGGCGCACCGCCGCCTGCCGATTGCCTGCTCTGCCCGAGGCTCGCCGACTACCGCCACGCCAACCGGACCGCCCACCCGGACTGGTTCAACGCCCCGGTGCCGAGCTTCGGCAGTCCGACGGCGCGCCTGCTGGTCGTCGGACTGGCGCCGGGCGTGCGGGGCGCCAACCGGACCGGGCGGCCATTCACCGGCGATTTTGCCGGCGAACTGCTGTACAGCACGCTGCTGGGGTTCGGGCTGGCGGAGGGCCGCTACGGCGCAACGCCCGACGATGGGCTGGTGCTGCGCGACTGCCGGGTCACCAATGCCGTGCGCTGCGTGCCGCCCGGCAACCTGCCGACGCCGGCCGAGATCCGCACCTGCAACAGCTTCCTCGCGGCCGAGATCGCGGCGATGCCTCGGCTGCGCGCGGTGCTGGCACTGGGCGGCACCGCACACAACGCCGTGCTGCGCGTGCACGGCGTGCGCCCGGCGCATGTGCCGTTCCGCCACGGCACGCTGCACCGCCTGCCGCAGTCGCGCGTGCTGGCCGACAGCTACCATGTGTCCCGGCTCAACACGAACACCGGCCGGCTGACCACGGCGATGTTCCACGCCGTGGTCCAGGAATTGCTTGCCGAATTGGCGGCGGAGCCTGGCTGACCCGGCGCCGCACCGCCCCAGGGGGTGCGCCATGCGACTCACCAGCTTCACGGACTACACGCTGCGCACGCTGATCTACCTCGCGCTGCAGCCCGACCGCCTGGTGACAATTGCCGATATCGCCACGGCCTATGGCATCTCGGTCAACCACCTGATGAAGGTGGTGCACCGCCTGGCGCTCGCCGGCGACGTCGCCACCTTGCGAGGCCAGCATGGCGGGCTGCGCCTGGCGAAACCACCCGCCGACATCAACATCGGCGCGGTGGTGCGGCGCACCGAACCCGACATGGCGCTCGCCACCTGCTTCAGCGAGCCCGGCGCGCATTGCGCGATCAAGCAGGACTGCGTGCTGCAGCACGCGCTGGCCGATGCCCTCGCGGCGTTCCTGGCGGTGCTCGACCGCTATTCGCTGGCCGACCTGGTGGCGCCACAGCAGGCGCTCGTGGCGCTGCTGCAGATGCCGCCCCGCATCCCAGCGCAATAGCCGGATGGCCGGGCGTCCCGGCCGCCGCCCATGCTGACCGGGTCAACAGGAGACCCGATGATGGACTTCCGCATTTCCGGCCTGCCGGCCGAACCGTTCGTGCCGTTCTTCGCCATGACCGACGCGGCGCTGCTCACGCACGGCGCCCGCCGTGTCGTCGCCCGCGTGGAGGATGCGCCGCTGATGCCGCCCTGCCGCGTAAGCCTGCGCGACGCGCGGCCCGGCGAGACGTCCATCCTGCTGCACTTCCCGCACCACCCGGCGGCTGCCTCGCCGTACCGCGCCAGCGGACCGATCTTCGTGCGCGAGGGTGTCAGCGAGACGGCAAGCTTCGTCAACCACGTGCCCGACCAGCAGCGGACCCGGCTGCTGTCGGTGCGCGCCTATGACGCCGCCGGCATGATGGTGGACGCCGATGTGCAGGAGGGCACGGACCTCGAGGCGGTGATCGCCCGCATGTTCCGCCGCGGCGATGCCGCGTACCTGCACGCGCACAACGCCAGGCGCGGCTGCTATTCCTGCCGGATCGATCGCGCCTGACGCGCCGGGTCAGGCCTTGGTCAGCGCCGCGTCGATCGCCGCCGACAGCTTCGGGCCCTGGGGTTCGTCCCCGGACCCGAAGGTGCCGATGATGCGGCCGTCGCGGCCGACCAGCACCTTGTTGAAGTTCCACGCCGGCTCCCAGCGCGTCTGCTCGCGCACCCAGGCGTAGAACGGCGCCGCCTGCGGCCCGCGCACGTGCGAGATGCCGGCCATCGGGAACTCGACGCCGAACGTCGCCTCGCAGAACGTCTTAACCGTGCCGTTGTCGGCGGATTCCTGGTTGAAGTCGCCACTCGGCACGCCCACCACCGTCAGCCCGCGCGCGGACGCCGCGTGGTGGAGTTTCTCCAGGCCTTCGTACTGGTAGGTGTAGCCACAGAAGCTGGCGGTGTTGGTCACCAGCAGCACCCGCCCCTTGAAAGTCCCCAGTTCCAGCCTGCCCTCATCGATCGAGGGGAAGCCGAAATCCCACGCCACCGCATCCTTGCCCGCCGCCATGCCGACCCCCATTGCTGCCGCCAGGACCACCCGCCGTGTCAGGTCAACCATAGCGCTCCTCCGTCCACGGATCCCCGTTGTTATGGTAGCCGCGCTGTTCCCAGAACCCCGGATGGTCGCTGATGGTGAACTGGATGCGCCGCAGCCATTTCGCCGATTTCCAGAAATACAGCCGCGGGATCAGCATCCGCACAGGCCCGCCATGCGCGCGGGTCAGCGGCTTGCCCTCCCACTCATGCACCAGGAACACGTCCGGCTGGTCGAACTGCTCCAGCCGCACATTGGTCGTGTAGCCGTCGAAGCTGTGCAGCAGGACGTGGTGCGCGTCGGGCTTGGGCTGCACGATCGCCAGCAATGCCTGCGCCGAGACGCCCTTCCAGCGGTTGTCGTAGCGCGACCACTGGGTGACGCAGTGGATGTCGGACTGGCTCTCGGTCTGCGGCAGCGCCATGAACTCGTCGAGCGACAGGCTGAGCTTGTTCTCCACCACGCCGTCCACGTCCAGGCGGAACTTCTGCGGCGTGACGTTGGGCTCCGCGCCGAGATCGAGCACCGGCCAGTCGCGCGTCAGCCGCTGGCCCGGCGGCAGCCGGTCGCGTTCGGGATCGGCGGTGGTGCCGGTCAGCAGCCGGCCTTCGCGGGCCCATTTCTGCTTGGTCGCGATCAGCTTCTCGTTGATCGCGCCGTCCTCATCGTCGTTCGTCATCAGCCGCGCGCCCGCATCAGTCGTGCCTTGTCGCGCTGCCAGTCGCGATCGGCAATGGCGTGGCGCTTGTCGTGCTTCTTGCGGCCCTCGCCGAGGCCCAGCAGGACCTTGGCGCGGCCGCGGTCGTTGAAGTGGATCTGCAGCGGCACCAGGCTGACACCCTCGCGCGCCACCGCTCCTGCCAGCGTACGGATCTGCTTGTGCGACAGCAGCAGCTTGCGCGGCGCGCGCGGCTCGAAGTGCGACAGCACGCCGCCCTGGTATTCGGGGATATAGGCGTTGAACAGCCACATCTCGCCGTCGCGCTCGCCGGCCCAGGCGTCGCCCAGCGTGGCGCGGCCGTGGCGCAGCGACTTCACCTCGGGGCCTTTCAGGACGAGGCCGGCCTCTACCGTGTCCTTGATCGCGTAGTCGAACCGCGCCTTGCGGTTCTGCGCCGCGATACCGTGCGAGATCAGCCCCTTTTTGGTCTTCGCGTCTGCCATGAACCTGTGCCGCCAAGCGATGAAGCGAGGCCGTCATGTATACCATGACGTCAGCGCCGCAACCTGCCACCACCGATCCGCCTCAGGATCGTGCGCTCCGCGTCACGCTGAATCTTGAGGGGAAACCACCTAAAGAGCTCCGTCTCGATCAAAATGACCGCCAGCGTAAAGTATCTGTTTGTTGGCCTGACGCGGTTTGATGTATCATCGTTTAGTGCAAATAATATGCAAAAGTCCTTAATATGGGACAGAGGTTCTTGGTCATGCTCGAATTTTCCAATGTCACCGCGATGGAGTGCACGCGGGTGCTGCCCTGGTCCAAGGCAGCCGTCCTTGGGCTGGCGTTGCTTGGAGCCTCCGGTCTCGCTCGGCCAGCCGCAGCCACGTTCATTGTCAGCATCGAGCAGCAGGGTGCGAACGTCGTCGCTACCGGCAGTGGAACGATCAACCTGAGCGCCCTGTCGTTTTGTTGCGATTCGAATCCCCCGCCGGATGTCAACGCCGTCCTCGGCAGGCTTTCGCTTGGCGCGAGCGGTCTGGTTGGCGCGGCCTGGGCGGGAGGGGGTTTCCACGGACCAGGCAACTTTGGCAGCGGGGGGCTTTTTTTCGCCACCAGTGGTACCGGCCATCACGTTGAGATCGCGGGACAAAACAGCTTTCTCGCCGTGCCGATCGGCTATGTCTCCGGTGCAGCCCTGTCCGACAGCGCGACCTGGAACAACGCGACCATCAGCAGCCTTGGGCTGAAGCCCGGAACCTATACCTGGGCGTGGGGCAGCGGGCCCACCGCGGACAGCTTCGTGATAGGCATCGCGGCGCCTGCATCCTCAGTTCCTGAACCGGTGTCGCTGGGACTGCTGGCAACCGCGATCGCTGGCCTCGGCGCCACACGGCTCTCGCAGCGACGCACGGCGTAGGCCGCCCACCGGCACGCCGGCGTCGGCCTGGCTCGAGCTTGTAGCGACGCCCCCGCCGTCAGTTCAGCAGGCCGACCTCGGTCATCGCCGCGCGCACCTTGGCGCGGGTGGCCTCCATCGGCGGCGCGAGCGGCAAGCGGCACCGCTCCGAGGTCTTGCCCAGCAGCGAGGCCGCGAACTTAACCGGCCCCGGGCTGGTCTCGGCGAACAGCGCGTCGTGCAACGGCACCAGGCGATTCTGGATCTCCATCGCCTCGCCGAAGCGGCCCTCCATCCAGGCGTCCTGCATCTGCGCAACCAACCGGGGTGCGACATTCGCCGTGACGCTGATGCAGCCCACGCCGCCCGCGGCATTGAACGACAGCGCCGTGTGGTCCTCGCCGGACAACTGGCAGAAATCCTCGCCGCAGGCACGCCGCGTGTGCAGCGGGCGCACCAGGTTCGCCGTCGCATCCTTCACGCCGATGATGTTCCTGTGCTTGGCCAACCGCGCCATCGTCTCCACGCTCATGTCGATCACCGAGCGCGGCGGAATGTTGTAGATGATCATCGGCAGGTCGACCGCATCGGCGATCGCCATGAAGTGCAGGTACATGCCCTCCTGCGTCGGCTTGTTGTAGTAGGGCGTCACCACCAGCGTCGCATCGGCGCCCGCCGTCCTGGCGTGGCGCGCCAGTTCGATTGCTTCAGCGGTCGAGTTCGATCCGGCACCGGCGATCACCGGGACGCGACCCTTGGCCACCTCGACTGCGATTTCCACCACCCGCTTGTGCTCGCCATGGGACAGGGTCGGGCTTTCGCCGGTGGTGCCGACCGGCACGACCGCGTCGGTGCCTTCCTTGATCTGCCAGTCCACGAACTCGGCGTAGGCCTTCTCGTCCACCGATCCATCCGCCCGCATCGGCGTGATCAGCGCAACGAGAGATCCCTTGAACATTGTCTTCTCCCCGGATTGGATCAAAAGCGGTGAAGCGCGGGAGGCTAGGCGCGTGGGAGATGCGCTGCAAGGCCGGCCTGGGCTAACATGGGCCATGAACATCTCGATTCGCTTCCGTTTCGCACTGCTCGCGATGCTCGCCGCGCCGCCCGCGACGGCGCAGCAGGCCGACCCCGCGGCGGCGATCCGAGCCAACCGGTGGCCGGACGCCCAGCGCGCCGCCGCCGTCTATGCCGATCCCGTCGCGGCCAAGCTGGTGACCTATTACCGGCTGCTCACGCCCGGCGCGGCCACCGCCGATGAGATCACCGATTTCATGGCGCACAGCCCCGACTGGCCGAACCAGGTGCTGCTGGAACGGCGCCGGCAGGAGGCGATCGCCGCCGATCCCGACCTCGCCTCCACCCTGGCGCAATGTGGCCGCGGCAGGCTCACGCTGGCCATCACCATGCAGCATTGCGCCGAGGCGCTGGCCAATGCCGGGCGCAACGCGGAGGCGGCCGAGCAGGCGCGGCAGGCCTGGATCGCCGGGATCGGCGACGAGGCCGGGTTCCTCCGCCGCTGGTCGGGCGCGATCCGCGCGGAGGACAACTGGGACCGCTTCCAGCGCTTCGCCTGGAACGACGCGGCCGGTGCGGCCCGGCAGATCCCGCGCCTCGACCCCGCCCATCGCGCGGCGGCCGAGGTGCGGCTGGCGTTGCAGCGCGATGCGCCCAACGCCGACACGCTGCTCGCCGCACTGCCCGCCACGATGCGGCGGGAGCCGGGCGTGCTGCTCGACCGGGTGCGCTGGCTGCGCCGTGCCAATCGCACGGCCGATGCGGTGGCGCTGTGGCAGAGCGCCGGCGAGGCCGCCCAGGCCGACGCCCCGGCCGATCAGCTTGGGGTGTTCTGGAACGAGCGCAACCTGCTGGCGCGCCGGCTGCTGCGCGAGGGCAACGCAGCCGGCGCCTATGCCCTGGCCGCGCAGCACGGCAGGGTGAACCCCGACCAGGCGCTGGACGCCGAGTTCCTGGCGGGCTTCATCGCGCTGCGCCGGCTGAACGACCCGGCGGCCGCGACCCGGCATTTCACCACACTGGCCGATCTGTCGAAGGCCGCGATCACCCAGGGTCGCGCGCATTACTGGCTGGGGCGCGCTGCCGCCGCCGCGGGCGCCGATCCGAAGCCTGAATATGATCGCGCCGCCGCCTGGCCCACCACGTTCTACGGCCAGCTTGCCACCCTGGCACTGGGCGACGATGTATCGGCGCTCGGCCGGCGGATCACCGCCGTGCGCGATCCGGCGTATTCGCGCGACCAGGTGCTGGCCTTCACCGACCGCGAGGTGGTGCGCGCCGCCGCCATGCTGGTCGCCTGGAACGACCCGCTGCGGGCGCGTGCGTTCCTGCTGCGGATGGACGAACTGGCGCCCGATCCGGCGGACCGCGCACTGACCGCGCGGCTCGCGCTGCGGGTCGGCCTGCCGGACACCGCGGTGTTCGTCGCCCGCCGCATGGGCCGCGACGGCTTGGCGCTGCCGGAGGCGGGCTGGCCGATCGCCGCCGACCCGCCGGACGGCCCGGTGGACGCGGCCGTCGCCCTGGGCCTGATCCGCCAGGAGAGCAGCTTCGACATCGGCGCGGTCAGTTCCTCGGGCGCGCGCGGGCTGATGCAGCTCATGCCGTTCACCGCCCAGGCGGTGGCCCGCCAGATCGGCACCGCCACCTCGCAGCCGATGCTGACCTCGGATCCGGCGCACAACATGCGCCTCGGCACCGCGTATCTGCGCGAGATGCTGGACCGCTTCGGCAATTCGCTGCCGCTCGCGGTCGCCGCCTACAATGCCGGTCCGGGCCGCGTCGACCAGTGGCTGCCCGAGAACGGCGATCCCCGCGTGGGCCCGGTCGACATGATCGACTGGATCGAGCTGATCCCGTTCAACGAGACGCGTAACTACGTGCAGCGCGTGCTGGAGAACGTCGTGATCTACCGGGCCCGGCGCGGCGAGACGACGCCGACGCTGCTCGCGCAATGGACGCAATAGACCGCGTGATCCGCGCAGGTGGAGCAACCGGAGCGGTGAATCACGCTCTCAGACA
>JBBCGR010000003.1:0-3559431 GCA_037201625.1 Acetobacteraceae bacterium
ATGCGGATCACCAAGATCGAGGACCTGCACTGCAATGCAGGCTGGCGCGACTTCTCTTTCCTGAAGATCAGCACCGACGAAGGCATCGTCGGCTGGTCGGAGTTCATGGAGTCGTACGGGTCGGAGGGCCTCGCCGCGGTGATCCGCAAGCTCTCCGCCAAGCTGATCGGCTGGGACCCGCGGGCGGTCGAGAAGATCACCGCCTACCTGCACGGCGTCACCCGCCAGTCGCCGGGCGGCATCGCGCACCAGGCGATCGCGGCGATCGAGAATGCGCTGGTGGACCTGAAGGCCAAGGCGCTCGGCATCCCGGTCTATGAGATGCTGGGCGGGCCGATCCGCGACAGGCTGCAGCTCTACTGGTCGCATTGCGGCACCTGGCGGATCAGCCATGCCCATCGCATCAAGGAGTGGACCGGCTTCGATCCCATCCGCTCGCTGGCGGACGTGCGTGCGGCGGGTGCCGAAGTGGCGGCGCGCGGCTTCAAGGGCCTGAAGACCAACATCTTCCGCTTCGAGGGACCGGAGCCCTATGTCCACATGCCGGGCTTCAACGGCCCGGGCTGGCCGGAGCTGAACATCACCCGCGACCTGGTCGACGGCCTGGTGGCGCAGATGACGGCGTTCCGCGACGGCGCGGGGCCGGGCGTCGGCCTGCACCTCGACCTCAATTTCAACTTCAAGACCGAGGGCTATATCCGCCTGGCCCAGGCGCTGGAGCCGTTCGACCTCGTGTGGCTGGAGATCGACAGCTACGACCCCGCCGCCCTCGCCACCATCCGCCGCTCGGCGCGCACCCGCATCGCCTCGCTGGAATCGCTGCACCACCGCCGGCAGTTCAAGCCGTTCTTCGAGCAGCAGTCGGTCGACGTGGCGATCATCGACGTGGCGTGGAACGGCATCCTGGAGTCGATGAAGATCGCGGCGATGGCCGACGCCTACGAGATCAATGTCGCGCCGCACAATTTCAACGGCCATATCGGCTCGCTCATGAGCGCGCATATGTGCGCGGCCATCCCGAACTTCCGGGTGATGGAGATCGACATCGAGGACGTGCCCTGGAAGGACGAACTGGTTTCGCCGGTGCCGAAGATCGAGAACGGCATGTTCGTGCTGCCGACCGGGCCTGGCTGGGGCGTCGAGGTGAATGAGGAGGTGATCCGCGCGCATCCGCCCGAGCCGATGGGGCGGTGGGAGAAGTAGCCCCTCGCCCCAGGGGCCACGCGATCACGCGATCACGGGCTCTGGGGATGCGCCTTCACCAGGGAGCGGGGCAGCAGCAGCGGCACGATCAGGCCGACGCCGAGGCCCCAGCATCCGTTGATCGCGATCGAGCGCAGCATGGCCGCCGGCACCCAGCCGCCGGCGACCGGCAGCCCCTTCAGCGGCGCCACGATGAACCAGCCGACCAGCACGGCGAGCAGCCCCATCAGCAGGCCGCACAGCCAGGTCGGCAGGGCAAACCGCGGCAGCAGCAGGCCGAACCCGGCGCCCCACAGCCCGCCCCAGAAGCAGTTGCTGACGATCGCGGGGATCCACAGCGGCGGCACCAGCGTCGTGCGGTACGGCATCAGGGTGGACCAGCCGAGTTCATAGAGCAGTGCCAGCATTCCCTGATGGAACGTCAGAACTGCGATGGCCCCTGCAATGAAGCCAAGAAATGCGCGCATCGGAGCATTCGGCATGGGGCGCACCATCCGGTATCCCGTGGTGTCGCGTCAATCGTCCGGTGGCGCCAGAAGCGCCGGCTGCTCGTCTTTCAGGGCGACGCCGGTCAGCCGCATGCGCCGCATCGCGCCGATCAGCCAGAGCAGCTTGTCGGCGGCGGCCTCGGGCGGCAGGCCCTCGGGGCGGATGTTGGAGATGCAGTTGCGCTCGGCGTCGGTGCGGCCGCGCCTGGGCTGCCAGGTCAGGTACACCCCCAGGCTGTCGGCGGCGGACAGGCCCGGCCGCTCGCCGATCAGCACCGCCACGGCTTCGGCGCCCATCGCCTCGCCGATGTCGTCGCCGAGCGCCACGCGTCCCTGCTGGGCGATCACGATCGGCGCCACCGGGCCGGCCACGCCCGGCACGGCGCGGCGCAGCAGGGGCGCGGCCTGGCGCTGCACCGCCGTCGCCGACAGCCCGTCGCACACCACGAACAGCATCGCGCCCGGCAGACGGGGGACGGCACCTGGGTCGCTCAGCCGCCGCCCCAGGTCGGGGCGCAGCAGGTAGGTGCGGCGGTCCGGTGCCGCGCTGGCGACGACGAGACTGGGGAGCGCGGCGGCATCGAGGTCGGCGCGCAGCGCGGCGACGTCGAGACCCGAGTGGACCGCATCGCGCGCCGCGGCGTGGGCGGCCTGGAACGCCAGATGCGCGGCGGTCGGCAGGCCGTTGCCGGCCCGGCCCAGCGCCACGCGCGCCGGCGTGAAGCGGCGCAGGTCCACCCAGCGCGACGGCGGGCGCTCGCCACTGCCTGACACGGCATCACTCCCTGCAACCAATTCGTGCAACCATGCCGTGCAACCAATCCAGCCCGCCGGCGTTCGGGGCCAGCATTATGACGCTGGAGACCGATTGCATGAACACCCGTACACTGCTTCGCGCGCTGGCCGTTGCCGCCTTGCCGATGATGGCACTGGCGCCGAGCGCCGGGTTCGCGGCCAACGCCGGCGATCCGTACCGCAACGTCGATCGCAGCAACGACCTTGGCAACGACACCGGCGATTCGCGCGTCGAGGGGCTGAATTCGACCCAGCTCAACCAGAACTACCAGGGTCCGGTGGATTTGCGCGCACCGTCCACTGCGCAGCCGGCGCCGCAGGTCACCCCAGGGTCGCCGCAGGTCACCGTCATCACCCCAGCCCGATAAGCTCAGGCGACAGCGCGGCGGGGATGCGGTCCGGCGTCGCCCCGGCGATGCCCATCGCCGCGAGCCACGCCTCGAACTCCGGCGCCGGACGCAGGCCGAGCGCGCCGCGCAGATACAGCGCATCGTGGAACGAGGTGCTCTGGTACGACAGCATCACGTCGTCGGCACCGGGCACGCCCATGACGTAGGTCACGCCGGCGACGCCCAGCAGCGTCAGCAGCGCGTCCATGTCGTCCTGGTCGGCCTCCGCATGGTTCGTGTAGCAGACGTCGACCCCCATCGGCAGGCCGAGCAGCTTGCCGCAGAAATGATCCTCGAGCCCGGCGCGGGTGATCTGCTTGCCGTCGTACAGATATTCGGGACCGATGAAGCCCACCACCGAGTTCACCAGCAGCGGCCCAAAGGCGCGCGCCACGGCATAGGCGCGCGCCTCGATCGTCTGCTGGTCGACGCCGTGATGGGCATCGGCCGAGAGCGCGCTGCCCTGGCCGGTCTCGAAATACATCACATCGGTGCCGATCGTGCCGCGCCCGAGCGACAGCGCCGCGTCGCGCGCCTCCCGCAGCAGGGCGAGCGAGACGCCGAAGCTGGCATTGGCCGCCTCGGTGCCGCCGATCGACTGGAACACGAGATCGACCGGCGCCCCGCGCTCGATTGCCCGCAGCGTGGTGGTGACATGGGCCAGCACGCAGGTCTGTGTCGGAATGGCATAGCGGTCGCGGATCGCATCCAGCATCGCCAGCAGCTTGCAGGTCGCATCGACGCTGTCGGTCGCCGGATTGACGCCGATCACCGCATCCCCCGAGCCGAGCAGCAGGCCGTCCAGCGTGGAGGCCGCGACGCCGGCGGGATCATCCACCGGATGATTCGGCTGCAGCCGTACCGACAGCCGCCCGGGCAACCCGATCGTGTTGCGGAACCGCGTGACGACCCGGCATCTGGCCGCGACCGCGATCAGGTCCTGCTGGCGCATCAGCTTGCTGACCGCCGCCGCCATCTCGGGCGTGATCCCGGCGCGCAGGGCCGTCAGCGTCGCGGGCTCGGCGGCGAGCAGGAATTCGCGGAATTCGCCGACGGTGAGCGAGGCGACCGGCGCGAACGCCGCCGCGTCATGCCCGTCGACGATCAGCCGCGTCACCTCGTCGGCTTCATAGGGCACCACCGGCTCCGCGAGCAGCCGTGCCAGCGGCAGGTCGGCCAGTGCCATCTGCGCCGCCACCCGTTCCGCGGCCGTTGCGGCCGCGAGGCCCGCCAGCGCGTCGCCCGAGCGGAACGGCGTCGCGCGCGCCAGCAGCGTTCGCAGGTCGGCGAAGACATAGCGCGTGCCGGCGAGCGAACAGGCGTAGCTCATGCGGACCTCCTGCCGACCAGCCTGGCGCCAGCCAGTCTTTCGCCGAACAGCCGGCGCCCGTCGCAGCCCACCCAGAAGCCGGCCGGCAGGCGGCCCACTGTCGGGAAGTCGCGCGTCTCGCCAAAGCCGAACTGGCTGTCATGGGCCAGCACGCTCTGGCGCACCGTCGGCCAGACGCACTCCCGCAGGAACTCCTGGTCACTGGTCTTGCCCAGCACATAGCGCGGATTGGCGACCCAGGCCCGCATCATCGGCAGCAGCGGCGGCAGCGCGCCGCGCACGCCGCCCCACATGCCGGCCAGCACCACCTCGGAGTGGTCGTAATGATCGCGCATCAGGTGAAAGTGCCGGTCCGACTCGAGCCACTCGTCCACCGCCACCTTCTCGCGCGTGTTCACCACCGAGTCGGCATCGCGGACCACATAGCGCGCCACGTCCGGGTCGGCGGCCACCAGGAAGCGCCACATCGTGCCGTACGGTTCGGCCGGCAGCCCGCCCACCGCCATCACCTGCGCACCCTCGTCGACCAGCACCTGCACCACGTCGCGCGGCACGCTGTCATCGGTGTAGAAGCGGCAGGTCCAGCCCGGATAGAGGAAGCGGGCGGCGCGCGCATTGAGCACCGCGCCGTCGGTGTAGCGGGGATCGCCGCCGAACAGCGAGAAGGCGATGACGTTGCGGCGCGGATCGCCGGCGTCGAACGGCGGCACCGGCACGGCCGAGAGATCGCACGGCGCCTGACGGGCCGTCGCGTCCTTCAGTTCGAGCGACCGCGTGCCGAAGCCACGCGCCTCCTCGGTGCGGCCGAGAAAGCCCAGCGTGGTACTCAGGATATTGCAGAACTCGAAATGCTCGGGATGCTGCGCCAGCGCCTGCCTGGCGCGCGCCACCACGTCGTCCCAGCGGCGCAACTGGAACAGCGCGAAGATCGCATTGTAGGCGGCGTCCGCGTCATCCGGCCGGCCAAGGAGCGCGCGGTCCGAGAGTTCCACCGCGCGTCGCGGGTTGCCGTGCCGCAGCCAGTAGAAGCCGAGCAGCTTGGCCATCTCCGCGGCCATGCGGCGATCGCCGACATGCGGCAGCCAGTCGGCGATCGCCTCGACGTCCGGGGACAGGCCGCGCTGGCGTACCTGCTCGCGCAGGGCCAGGAAGCGCTCGACGGCGTCGCGCTCGGATATCGCCATGTCGCGTTATATCCGGACAGGCGGCCCGGCCAACAGCCGGCCGGCGCCGGCGACATCCCTGGCGGCGGCGGCTTGCGCCGTGTCACCCCGTCCAGCTTCACCCCACGCCGTTCACCGGGTGAGGATCAGCTTGCCCGCCGCGGTGACGCGCAGCCGGTACTCGTCGGCTCCGTGCTGGATGATGATGACGCGTTCGCCGGCCATCAGGTCATCGCTGGAGACCTGGCGATGGACCGGCGTTTCGATCCACTCCGGCCATTCGGTGAACCCCCTGAGCCGCAGGGTCTGGTCAGCCACGGTACATCCCATCTTGCCTCCGCACCGGCGACGTCCTGGACGACTGGCTACAGCGGGCGGCGCGGCGTGTCAATGATATTGCGAGTCATTCGCAATAAGCTGTGTGACCCACCTCACTGCGGCGTCTCCGCCACCGCGCCAGATTGCCGCCGCCTTGGGGGGAACGACACCATGAACATCGGCATCACGGATCCGGTCGCAGCGATCCGCCAGGAGGCGCGGCGGGTCCGGTCGCTCGGCTTGGCCGTCAGGCTGGGGCGCGGCCTGGCGGACCGCTGGCTGGGGCTGCTGGACCGCTGGATGGCGCCGATCCGCATCGGCTGACCCTCGAATTCGGCGCGCGCCGCCCATGCGCGTGCTGTCGGTTTTTCCCGCCGGTGTTAGGATCGCCGGATACAAGCACCTTGCAGGGAGGAACCGATGGCACGTGTGGCACTGGTGACGGGCGGGACGCGAGGCATCGGCGCCGCCATCAGCACCGCGCTGAAGGAGCAGGGCCGCATCGTCATCGCCAACTACGCCAGCAATGACACAGCGGCCGCGGCATTCCACGAGGAAACCGGCATCCGCGTCGCCCGGTTCGACGTCTGCAGCTTCGAGGCCTGCGAGCGCGCGCTCGAGCAGATCGCCGATGATGTCGGGCCGGTCGAGGTGCTGGTGAACAACGCCGGCATCACCCGCGACGGCACGCTGCAGCGCATGTCGCGCGACATGTGGGACGCGGTGATCGACACCAATCTCGGCTCCTGCTTCAACCTCTGCAAGCTGACCTTTCCCGGCATGCGCGACCGCAAGTTCGGCCGCATCGTCAATGTCGGCAGCATCAACGGCCAGGCCGGCCAGTACGGCCAGGTCAACTACGCGGCGGCCAAATCCGGCATCCACGGCTTCACCAAGGCGCTGTCGCAGGAGGGCGCGCGCTTCGGCATCACCGTGAACGCGATCGCCCCGGGCTATGTGGACACCGACATGGTGCGCGCGGTGCCGCCCGACGTGCTGGAGAAGATCGTCGCGCGCATCCCGGTCGGCCGGCTTGGCCGCGCGATCGACATCGCCCGCGGCGTCGCCTTCCTGACGGCGGACGAAGCGGAGTTCATCACCGGCTCCACGCTGTCCATCAACGGCGGGCAGCACATGTACTGACGCCGGCGATGGCAGCAGGGCAGGTCGTGCGAACCGCGCCGCTGCCGCTGCCGCTGCCGCTGCCGCTGCCGTCATCTCCGCAGGCGCGGCCGAGCGGTCGGTCTGCGGCGCCGCTCCCGGTTCCCGCTTGCGCGGCAAGGACGACAATGGCAATGGCGGATTCCGTTTCGCACCCAGTGACCAGATAAGGAGGCGCGTCGTCCCATGGCCCATATCGCCATGCAGGCTCTGCCCTACTGGTATCCGCCACCGCAGCCCGCCACCGGGCACCTGGAGACGCTCGATCCGGGCGCGCAGCCGCTCTCGGCGACGCCGGCCGTGATCGAGTACCGGAAGCTGCACGCGGGCACCGCCTCCATCGGCTACCAGGGCTTCGACGCCATCATCGCCGGGACGGACCTGGCGCTCGACCCGGCGGGCGTTCCGACCGGCGGGACGATCACCGGCATGAGCATCGGCATCGCCACCACCACGCTGGTGGCCGGACCCACCTGGCCGCCGTCGATCTACCCCGTGACGATCCACATGCCGGGCGCGCTGTTCAGCGGTCTGAACGTGCCGCTGGTCGACTTCTACGACGCCTGGCTCGGGCCCGGCGGCAGTCCCGTCGCGGCCGAAGGCCTGCTGCTCGCCGGCGACGACTTCATCGAGGGCAGCACCGGCGACGACCGCATGTGGGGCGGCGCCGGCAGCGACATCCTCGATGGCCACGACGGCAGCAACGACATGGTGTGCTACGACCTCGACGCCGCCGCGGGCGGAGGTGCGGGCGTCCATGTCGACCTCGCGGCCGGCTATGCCAAAGATGGCTTCGGCGCCGGCGACCTATTGACCGCGATCGAGAGCGTGCGTGCCACCAATGCCGCCGACCTGCTCTATGGCACGGACGAGAGCAACACGTTCCAGGCGCTCGGCGGCGCCGACTTCATCGACGGGCGCGGCGGCATCGACACGGCCGATTATTCCTATGACACGGGCGCGGGCGTCACCGTCGATCTCGGCGCCGGCACGGCGATCGCGGGATCGGGCAGCCTCGATATCCTGACCTCGATCGAGAACGCCATCGGCAGCGACAACGCGCATCCCGACTTCGCCGGCTCCTCCGACCTGCTGATCGGTTCCACCGGGGCCAATGTGCTGGATGGCCGCGGCGGCAACGACATCATCCTGGCGCGCGACGGCGACGACACGCTGGTGGGCGGCGACGGGGACGATTTCCTGAACGGTGAAGACGGCACCGACACGGTGGACTATTACACCAGTCCGCTGATGACCGACGGCGTCGCGGTCGATCTCGGCGCCGGGACCGCCACCGACGGGCACGGCGACCACGACATCCTGGTCTCGATCGAGAACATCATCGGCACCGACTCCGGGCCGCTGATGTTCCTCGGCACCTATGCCGACATGCTGATCGGCTCCAGCGTCGCCAACCGGATCGAGGCGCGGGATGGCAGCGACTATGTCGACGGCGGCGCCGGCAACGATACCATCTGGGGCGGCCTCGGCGCGGACATGCTGATCGGCGGCGAGGGCGACGACACGATCTTCGGCGACCGGCCCGGCGGCACGGAGACCTTCTACTCCAACACCCTCATCGGCGGCGCCGGCAACGACACCATGACCGGCAGCAACAGTGGCGACACCTACGTGTTCGATTTCGGCGAGGGCGCGCCTGGCGAGATCGACACCGTCCTGGATTGGCTGCCGGGCGGCGGGCAGTTCCGGTTCTCCGCCTCGGTGGCGGGGCAGGTGACGTTCCAGGATGGCGCCATCCGGGTCGACGCGATGGGCTACAGGCTGGAGGTGGCAGGTGCCGCCGCGCAGGACCTGATCGATGCGACGTATTTCGTCTGACCACCGGGCCTGGTTTGACCACCCGGCGGGACGGCAGCATCATTGGCCACGAAGGAGGACCAGCCCATGAATGCTCCGCGCAACTCGCAGTACCGCTATCTCGAGATCGAGAAGATCGCCGGGTCTCTCGGCGCCATCGTCTCCGGCGTCGATCTCTCCGAGGACCTGCCGGACGATGTGCTGGCCGAGATCCGTGCCGCGCTGCTGGACAATTGCGTGATTTTCTTCCGCAAGCAGACGCTGACGCCCGAGCAGCAGCTTCGTTTCGCGCGGCGATGGGGCGAGATCCACCTGCATCCGTTCATGCAGGGGATGGCGGACTATCCGGAGATCCTGGAGATCATCAAGACGCCGGACGACAAGAAGAACTTCGGCGGCTCCTGGCACACCGACCAGATGTTCTCGCCGCAGCCGGCCATGGGGACGATCCTGTACGCGCTCGAGGTGCCATCGGCTGGCGGCGACACGCTGTTCACCAACCAGTACCTGGCGTACGAGAGCCTGTCCGAGGGCATGCGGGAATTGTGCAGCCAGTTGCGCACGGTGTGCGTCGGCGACAACTTCAAGCAGCACGACGGCGTCTCGCGCGGGGCCCGCTATGAGCGGGAGATGAAGCACATGAAGGTGAAGGATCCCGGCAACGTGCAGACGACGTCGGTGCATCCGCTGGTGCGCACCCATCCCGAGACGGGCCGCAAGGTGCTGTATGTCGGCGGGCACGTGCAGCGCTTCGAGGGGATGACCGACCAGGAGAGCGATCCGATCATCAACTTCCTGAAGCAGCACTCGATCCGGCCGGAGTTCACCTGCCGGTTCCGCTGGGAGAGCGGCTCGCTGGCGTTCTGGGACAACCGCTGCACCCAGCACTTCGCGATCAACGACTATCCGGCCGAGACGCGGATCATGCGGCGGATCACGCTGTGTGGCGATACGCCGTTCTGAGGGGCGGGCGGGGAAGCCTGGACGGCCGGTCGGTATCTGGCTAAAAGGACGCCGCTTTGGTGGGGCGCATAGCTCAGTTGGTAGAGCAGCTGACTCTTAATCAGCGGGTCGTAGGTTCGAATCCTACTGCGCCCACCAAATTGCCAGGGAAATCAAGGACATATCGTTTCGGCTTTTGATTTCCAGTTTCCAGTTTCCGATTGGTTTCCAAAACTCTGCAGATGCGCAAATAATGGTGCGGACTATATCCGCCAGCGTGCTCGACGAGTCAGCGGATCATTGGCCCGGACAGAGCGCGAAGGCATGGAGCACCGCGGCATCGTAAGGTTTCGCTGGAGAGTGGACGACTGGCGTTGTCGCTCATGCGAAGCAGGGCGTGTAAACGCCCTGCGGATCGAGCCTCTCATTTCTTGCGCCGAGCCGCCGAGGAAAGCCGGACGACATTGACGGGCTCGGCATGCGAGTCCTCCGCCGCTTCCCACGCGTCCATAGCAGCGATCGCCGTTTCCGTCCGGCGGGGAGATAAGGGTCGATGATGTGCCGGCAGCAGTCGATCTCGTGCCCGGAGATCGATGCAATGCGCGGGGTGCTCAGGCCCAGTTCGCCCATGCAGACGATTCCTGTCCGCCGGAGGTCGCGACGCTGCCGATGTTGCTCGCCGAGCTCCGCACGCACCTTGTCCTTCGTCCACTTCTGCCGGAATAACGTCCGCGCGCGGCGCAGGGCCATGCGGCCCAGCCCATCATCCCACGGAGTTTTCGGCCGGGTTGGTGATTATCAGCCGCTGCTTAACGGCGAAATTGAGCAGTATCCGCAGCACCGCGACGAAGTAGTTAGCTTGGCCCGGACGGTTGGCGTAATGCCACTGGAGCGCTGCAACGGCCCTCGGTCGCAGGTCTTTCATGCGCAGATCACCAAACTGATTGCGGATCAAGTTGAGATAGTGGCCATGGTTGCCTTCAACTCGCGTGGTCGGGCCAAGTTCGCCCACTTTAGCGCCAAGGATGGTGCCGGGGATTGCATAGGATCGCTGGCGCGTCGGTCTCGGCATCCGCCGTGGCCGATGTCCTAAGGCGTGTGGGCCTTCAGCCCGCGCCGTACCATCGCGTCCCACGCCGCCTCGGGAGTATCGGCAAAATCGAACAGCGCAAGGTCGGCCCGCTCGACCATCTCGCTGTCCACCAGCGCCTCGAAGTTGATCACCCGCCGCCAATACGCCTCATCGAACAGCACGATCGGCAGCGTCGGTGCCTTGCGCGTCTGCTCCAGCGTCAGGATCTCGAACAACTCGTCCAGCGTGCCGAAGCCGCCAGGAAACACCACCAGCGCATTCGCGCGCATCGCCAGGTGCATTTTGCGCATGGCGAAGTAGTGGAACTGGAAGGTCAGTTCCGGCGTGCTGTAGGGGTTGGGCTGCTGCTCGCGCGGCAGCGTGATGTTGAAGCCGATGCTCGGCGCGCCGGCGTCGAACGCTCCGCGGTTGGCCGCCTCCATGATCCCCGGACCGCCGCCGGTCGCCACCACGTTGTCGCGCCAGCGGTCGTGCGGTGCGAAGGCACCGCCGCGCTCCGAGATGATCCGCCCCAGGTCGCGCGCGGCGGTGTAGTGGCGCGCCCGCTGCTGCAGCCGCTCGGCCTGCGCACGCTCCGCCTCCGTTGTGGCCGCGGCCAGGGCAGCGTCGGCCTGTTCCGGGGACGGCGTGCGGGCGCTGCCGAACACGATGATGGTGGAGCGCACGCCCCAGTCGTGCAGCAGCAGGTCCGCCTTGGCGTATTCCAGCGCGAAGCGGATGTCGCGCATCTCGTCGCGCAGCAGGAAGTCCAGATCCTCGACCGGGAGCTTGAAGCTGCGCGCGCGGCGCTGGGCGGCGTTCTCCGGGATTGCCATCACTCGGCCGCGAAACGGCGCACGACATTCTCCAGTAGCCGCGAGATCGGCCCCTCGAAGCCGTTGCGCCACAGGCTGCCGCAGAAGGTGATCGAGCCCACCGAGAACACCGCGCCGCCCGACGGCGTATCGAAATACACGATCTCCCCGCGTGCCAGGTCGGGCACCGGCTCGCCGTTGATGCTCAGGGTGTTGGCCAGCAGTTCCTCCGGCACGGTCAGGAACGACGGCAGCGGATTCTCCGAACGCGCCAGGATCACCGTCCCCTCGGGTGTGCCCAGCATCGGGTCCGCGCGGTCCAGTTCGAAGCCGGCCGCACCGCCGCCCGACTGGCCGTAATCGCCCAACACGTCCTCCTCGATGCCATCGAACATCCAGGCGAAGCGCGGTTCGTGTGAGGCGGGGAGGCGGCGGAAATGCGTACCCTCGAACGCCGCCTGGCAGGAGAAGCCGACGCCCACCAGCATCTGCGGCGGCCGCCGGTTGCGCCGCCACAGCCCGCCCAACTGACCGTCGGTCTGGTGGAAATACTCGCCCGGCTCAGCAGCCCAGGTGCGGATGCCCCCCTCGGCGCGGCGCAGTTCGATCAGGTGCGGTCGCGCCTTGTCACGCGCGACGCGCCAGTAGAAGCCGTTGCCGCCCAGGTAGCACAACCGCCCGCCCTGGCCGGTATAGGCGGCGATCGCATCCAGTGTCCCGGGCGTGTGGTATTCCGGGTGCGATCCGGTCAGCACGACGCGATACGGCGCGATCAGCGCCACCCCCTCATCGTCCAGGTCCTCGTCGGTGACGATGTCGAAGTCGAGGCCCTTGGCTTCCAGCCATGCCAGGAGGTGGAGGTCGGCCGGGTAGTGGCGCATCCCTGACCCGCGCGGGTCTTCGAAGGTGAGGAAGCCGGGCCGCATCGTCATGATCGGCCGGTGCCGCGTCGAGAACGAGATGCCGCTGCCGTCCCAGTGCCGGTTGTAGGTCGAGCGGCCGTACAGCGGATAATCATTCGGGTTGAACGGATAGGCACCCCACTCGGCGACCCGCCGGTAATATCCCGCATCGATGCTGCTGCGCGCGTGGTTGGCGTAGGCCTGGTAGGTGAAGGTCGAGGCCAGGAAGGCGATCGGCGCGAACGGTCCCTGCCGCTTTGGCAGCACATAGAGCGGCACCCAGTCCTCGCCCGCCGCGCAGGTGAGGTGCAGCGCATAGGCGCCGCTGCCCAGGTCATCCGGCACGGTCCAGGTGAAATCCGCTTGCCAGTTGCAGTCCGCCAGGTCGTCGGCGTGGAAATGGATCGCGCCGTAATCGCGCGGCGCGTGGCGCCAGCACTGTTCCTGCCCGCTCCAGCGGACGCCGACCACGGCGCGGGTCGGCGCGTTCACCAGCGTGCCATGGCAGCCGCCCGGTCCGACGTCCTCGATGGCCATCGAGCCGATGCCACGGGAAAAATCCCAACCCGCCAGCAGGTCGAGCGTGTCCAGGCCGGCGGTCGCGTCGGGCCAGGCGGCGACGAAGCCGCGCAGGATCGCCGGGTCCTCGAGCTTGCCGGTGAAATGGCCCTGCGGCGCCGCGGCATTCTCGGCCGCGATCGTCACCGTCCCGCCCGAAGGCAGCGCCAGGCCGGAAGCCTGTATCTCGGCGACCACCGCGGCGCGGTCGAGTCGCTGCTGGCCCACCAGGACGCGCCCGGACGGGTCGGCACTCGCCCAGACGCGGTACCAGTGCGCCGGGACCATCGGCGTGCCGGTCGCGACGGTCAGTTCCCCGCCGGCCCAGCGCAGCCGCGCCGTTGCGCCGTTCGCCCCGATCAGCAGGGTGACGGCCGCATCGCCGCTCTCCTGCGCGAGCAGCACCTGGCCGGCGCCCTCCAGTCCGGGGCGGACCAGCGCGGTCCAGGTGCACGCACCGCCGCCCGATGCGGGTGCCTGCGGGATGCTGGCGTAGGAGCCGAGGTGGATCGGCTGGCGGCGGCCGGCGATCGTCCGGTCGAAACGATGCGCGAGATCCTCGAAGCGCACGCCTGGTCCACGCGGATCAGGATCGCCGCTCAGCACGCGCACCAGCCTGGCGCGATAGTCCTGGCCATCACGCACGCTGACGAAGGCGGTGAAACTCTCGCCTGGACGATGCGAGAAGCGGTCGAGATAGCCGGTGATCGGCAGTTCCTGCGGGTTCTGGTTCATGCAGCGAAGCTGGCGGTTGGCAGTTTGCGCTGTCAAGGCGACACTCCCTTGACGCGCCAATCGCGTCTCGCCACCGTGGCGCCAAGCAGCTCACAGCCTGCACATTGGGGACGGCGGCCTGCCATTGGGGGACTCACATATGTTTCGACGTGCCTTGCTTGCGACGTTCACTGCACTGGCCGGTCTGGCCGCCGCCACCACGGTTTCAGCGGAAACCTTCAAGTGCCCGCGGGTCGGCGGCAACTTCACCTTCGGCCAGGAAGCCAACATCAACAGCCTCGACCAGATGACCTCGTCGACGATCTCGACGCGTAACATCGCCATGAACATGTTCGAGACGCTGATGACGCGCGACGAGAACTTCAGCCCGATCCTGGAACTCGCCTCGTCGATGACCGAGGCGCCGGACCATCTGTCCTACACCTTCAAGTTGCGGCAGGGCGTGCGCTTCCACAACGGCAAGGAAATGACCTCGGCCGATGTCGTCGCCTCGTTCGACCGCTACGCCAAGGTCGGGCTCGAGCGCAGCATGTTCGCCAACGTCGCCGGCTGGGACGCGCCCGACAAGGACACGTTCGTCATCCGCATGAAGCAGGCGCAGCCGACTTTCATCGTGGCGCTCAGCTCGTTCAGCGTGCCGGTGGTGATCATTCCGGCCGAACAGAAGGACGATCCGCCGCAGCAGCTCAAGACGATCGGCACCGGGCCGTGGCAGCTCGTGGAGACCGTGCCGGGCAGCCATGTCCGCATGAAGCGCTATGACGGCTACCAGCCCAACACGCAGTTCGATCAGAAGACCGGCTTCGGCGGCTACAAGCAGGCCTGCTTCGATACGGTGACGTTCCGCATCGTGACTGAGCCGCAGGCGCGGCTGGCCGGCCTGAAGACCGGCGAGCTGCAGGGCGTGGAAGACCTGCCGACCAAGTCGCTGGACGATTTGAAGAAGGACAAGAACGTCTCGCTGCTGCCGCTGAAGAACTGGTGGATCCAGATCAGCTATCCGAACACCTCGGTGCCGCCCACCGACAACCTGATGTTCCGCAAGGCGGTGCAGGCGGTGCTGGACATGGACGAGGTGATGGATGCGGCGTCGGACGGGAACTACGCGCTGAACATCGGCTTCCAGTATCCGAACCAGGCCGCCTACACCGATGCCGGCAAGGAGACCTACAACCTGCACGACGCCACACTGGCGAAGAAATACCTGGCGCAGTCGGGCTACAAGGGCGAGCCGGTCGTGCTGCTGACGAACAAGGACTATCCGCCGATGTACAACTCGGCACTGGTCATGCAGCAGCAATTGCAGGCGATCGGCATCAACGCGCAGATGAAGGTGGTCGACTGGCCGACCTCGGTGCAGATGGCGCTTAAGGGCGATACCGGCTGGAATTTCTTCTACACCGGCTGGGGTACGCAGCCCGCGCTGGGCGCACTCGCCACCATGAACTTCTTCGTCGAGCCTAACGCGACCTATCGCCCGAAGGGTGAGATCGACGATCCGGAGGTGCTCAAGCTGTGGCAGGGCATGAACAGCCTGCCGACGCCGGACGGTCGCCAGGAAGCCTTCGCCAAGATGCAGAAATACGTGCTGGAGCAGGTCTACTCGGTGCCGTTCGGCTCGTTCACCAAAGTGCAGGGCGTGCGGGCCAACGTGAAGGGCTTCGTGCCGTTCCGCATCCCCCGCGTCTCCAACGTCTGGTTCGAGAACTGAGCCGGGGGCATGGCGGGCATCATCATCCGCAGGCTCGGCAGCGCCATCCCCATCCTTCTCATCGTCTCGCTGATCACGTTCGGCATGATCCACATGATACCCGGCGATCCCGCTGCGGCGATCGCCGGGCTCAGCGCGACCAAGGAGCAGGTGTCGGCGATCCGGCATGACCTCGGGCTCGATCAGCCGCTGCTGACGCAGCTCTGGCGCTGGTATGTCGGGCTGCTGCACGGCGAACTCGGCCGGTCGATCCTGCTGGGCCAGCCGGTGGTGGATGCCACCCTGCTGCGCCTGCCGGTGACGCTGGCACTGTCCGCCTATGCGCTGGTCCTTACGCTGATCATCGGCCTGGTCAGCGGCGTCATTGCAGCGCTGCGGCAGAACACCTGGGTCGACCAGGCGGCGATGATCTTCGCGATGATCGGGATCTCGTTGCCGAACTTCTATCTCGGCCTGCTGATGATCATCTTCTTCGCCGTCGAGCTGCGCTGGCTGCCGACCGGCGGCTATATCGCATTCACCGATGATCCGCTGGGCTGGCTGGCGACGTCGACCATGCCCGCGGTGTCGCTCGCGCTGCTGCTGGCCGGGCTGCTGGCGCGCATCACCCGCTCCACCATGCTGGAGGTGCTGCGGCAGGACTATATCCGCACCGCGCGCGCCAAGGGCCTGCCGAGGCGCCTCGTGGTGGTGAAGCATGCGCTGTCGAACGCGCTGATCCCGATCACCACGGTGATCGGGATCATCGTCAGCCTGCTGATCTCGGGCTCGGTGGTGACCGAGACGCTGTTCTCGATCCCCGGCATCGGCCAGTTGCTGACCCAGGCCGTGCTCAACCGCGACTACCCGATGGTGCAGGGCGGCCTGTTCATTACCACCGCGCTGCTCGTGCTGGTGAACATCGGCGTCGATGTCTGCTATGCGCTGCTCGATCCACGAGTCCGCTACGATGGCGCCTGATACCGCGGTCGCGCTGCCGGCGGCCGAGTTCGAGGATGAAGCGCCGGACCGCCGCGTCCACCCGGCGTGGGCGACGCTGCGGCGGCTCTTGCACCACCGGCTGTTCGTGACCGGGGCGCTGCTGTTCGGCATCATCGTGGTGGTGGCGGCCCTCGCGCCATGGATCGCGCCGCTCGATCCCAACCGGCTATCGATGCGCAACAAGTTCCTGCCGCCGTCGGGAACCTGGCTGTTCGGCACTGACAATTTCGGCCGCTCGCTGTGGTCCCGCGTGGTGTGGGGCGCACAGCTCTCGATGTTCATCGGCGCCTCGGTGGTGGCGATCAACGCGGTGTTCGGCACGCTGATCGGCGCCGCGGCAGGGTATTTCCGCTCGCTCGACAACATGCTGATGCGCATCAACGACGCGCTGATGGCGTTCCCCGCCGTGCTGCTGGCGATCGGCGTCACCGCGGTGCTGGGGCCGTCGGTCAACGACGTGATCATCGCGCTCGGGGTCGTCTATACGCCGCGCACCGCGCGCATCGTGCGCTCCTCGGTGATCGTGCTGCGGGAGATGGAGTATGTGCAGGCCGCGGTTGCCGCCGGCGCCGGCCACTGGCGCATCCTGTCGCGCCACATCCTGCCGAACGCGATGGCGCCGCTGATCGTGCAGCTCTCGTTCCTGTTCGCCTACGCCGTGCTGACCGAGGCGACCCTGTCGTTCCTGGGCGTCGGTGCGGTGCCGCCGACGCCGACCTGGGGCAACATCATGGCCGAAGGCCGGCAGTACATGATCGACGCGCCGTGGATCATCACCATCCCCGGCGCCGCGCTGATGATCACGGTGCTGGGCCTGAACCTGCTGGGCGACGGGCTGCGCGATGTGCTCGATCCGCGGCTGAGGATCCAGCAATGACGCGCTCGACCACAAAGTGGCTGCGGGTCGGCGAGGCGGGGCCGCGCGGTCCCATTGGTACCCACTCGAGGCAATGCGACAGGGCCCCATCGTCGTGGCCGGGCTTGGCCCGGCCATCCACGTCTTCGGTGGTGAGGCAAGACGTGGATGGCAGGGCCAAGCCCGGCCATGACGATGAAATAATGATCCCGCGATTTGAGTTGGCGCCAGTGGGGACTGGCATGATTCCCACCCTCCCCCGCGCTGTTGGGAAGGCGGAGTGATGCCGCTCCTGGAGGTCGCCAACCTCACCACCGCCTTCGGCACCTCGCGCGGCGAGATCACCGCCGTGGAGGATGTTTCCTTTACCCTGGATGAAGGCGAGATCCTCGGCATCGTCGGTGAATCGGGCTCCGGCAAGAGCGTGACGGCGCTCACCATCATGGGATTGCTGCCGCAGCCGCCCGCCCGCATCGCCGGCGGCAGCATCCGCTTCGCCGGCGATGAGCTCACGAGGCTCTCGGATACCCGCATGCAGCGCATCCGCGGGCCCGGCATCGCCATGGTGTTCCAGGAGCCGATGACCTCGCTCAATCCGGTGTTCACCATCGGCGAGCAGGTGATGGAGACGATCCGGGCCCATGAGCGCCTGTCGCAGCGTGCGCTCTACGCGCGGTCGCTGGAGATGCTGGAGAAGGTCGGCATCCCATCGGCCGCGCGCCGCATGACGGACTACCCGCACCAGCTATCGGGTGGCCAGCGGCAGCGCGTGATGCTGGCGATCGCGCTCGCCTGCCGTCCGCGGCTCTTGATCGCGGACGAACCGACCACGGCACTGGACGTGACGATCCAGGCGCAGATTCTCGACCTGATGATGGACCTGCGCGACGAGTTCGGCATGGCGATCATCGTGATCACCCACAACATGGGGGTGGTCGCGGAAACCGCCGACCGCGTGCTGGTGATGTATGCCGGCCGGATCGTCGAGGAGGCACCGGTGGCCGCCCTGTTCGACCACCCGCTGCATCCGTATACGCGCGGCCTGCTGGAATGCGTGCCCTCGCTCGATCAGGACCACGAGCGGCTGGTCGCCATCCCGGGCACGCTGCCCGACCCCGCGCGCCGCCCCAAGGGCTGCCGTTTCACGCCGCGCTGCCGCTATGCGGTGCCGGCCTGCACGGCCGGGCTGCCGCCGCTCACCGACTTCGACGCCGGCCATGCCGCGGCCTGCATCCGCGTCGCTGAGCTCACGTGACGCCGCTGATCGAGGCGGCCGGCCTCACCAAGCATTTCGACGTGCGGGCCGGCGGGTTCCTTCGCCGCCACAGCATCCCGCTGCGCGCGGTCGAGGACGTCGCCCTGCGGATCAACGCCGGCGAGACGCTGGGCCTGGTGGGCGAATCCGGCTGCGGCAAGTCCACCCTCGGACGGCTGCTGATCCGCCTGATCCCGGCCACCACCGGCAACATCATCTTCGACGGCGCCGACATCACGCGGCTCAACCCCGGTGAGCTGCGCGAGAAGCGGCGCTCGATGCAGATCATCTTCCAGGACCCGTTCGGCGCGCTCAATCCGCGCATGACGGTCGAGAACATCATCGCCGAGCCGTTGCTGATCCATGGTGCGCGGCGCAACGCCGAGACACGGCAACAGGTTGCGGCGATGCTGGAACTGGTCGGGCTACCGGCGCGGGTGCGCGAACGCTTCCCGCACGAGTTCTCGGGCGGCCAGCGCCAGCGGATCGGTATCGCCCGTGCCCTGGTGCTGCGGCCGAAATTCGTGGTGTGCGACGAGCCGGTGTCGGCGCTGGATGTCTCGGTGCAGGCGCAGATCGTCAACCTGCTGCAGGATCTGCAGGGCGAACTGGGGCTCACCTACCTGTTCATCGCCCATGATCTCGGCGTCGTGAAACATATCTCGACGCGGGTGGCGGTGATGTATCTCGGCAAGATCGTGGAGCTTGCCGACAAGGCGACCCTGTACGCCAGCCCGCTGCACCCTTACGCCCAGGCGTTGATCGCCGCGGTCCCGGCGGCGCATCCGGCACAGCGCAGCCGCGGCCGGCGGCAGCGCCTCGCCGGCGACATCCCGAGCGCGCTCCATCCGCCGTCCGGCTGCCGCTTCCACACCCGCTGCCCGCACGTCATGGAGATCTGCCGGACGGTCGAACCTCGCATCACCGAGCCGGCCGCTGGGCACGCCGTGGCCTGTCACCTCACTGGCTGAGCGCCGGCCAAAAAAATCCGGGCGTCGCTTACGTTAGCAATGGCCCCGCCTAGATTGGTCGGGTGTGCCTGGGATGTCGCGTGGCCGTAACGGCCTCGTGAGCGGTCCGGGCCGGTGACGATCTGCAGCAGGGAAGTCCAACGATGTCGGAGGAGTTTGGCGAGATCACCGCCCTGGTCGCCGATCGAGCGACACTGTTCCGTCATGGTCTGTTGGGATTGCTGAAGGTCCACCGCCCCGGCTGGTCCTGCGCCGAGGCCGGCGTGGTCGATGAGGTCGTGGCCCATCTCCGGGCCGAGCCGGTGGACGTGGTGCTGTTCGATCTGCAGCTTGGGGGCGCCGACGGCGTGGCATGCCTCCGCGCGCTTCGCCTGGAATTTCCGCGCCAGCAGATCATTGCGATGGCCGACAGCGACAGCCGTGCGGCAATCCTGGACTGCCTGGCGGCCGGCGCGAATGGCTACGTGCTCAAGTCGACGACGCTGCCGCAGCTTCTTCGCGCGATCGAGACCGTGCTGTCGGGCGGGGTGTTCGCGCCGGCGGCGCTGGCCGGGCATGCGGTTTCGGATAGCCGGCCGGCCGAGAACAATCCGCTGATGGCACACCTG
This sequence comes from Acetobacteraceae bacterium, assembly GCA_037201625.1. Taxonomy (GTDB): domain Bacteria; phylum Pseudomonadota; class Alphaproteobacteria; order Acetobacterales; family Acetobacteraceae; genus JAMXLO01. Next base: position 20,072 of record JBBCGR010000003.1, read on the forward strand.
ACCGATCGGCAGGTCGAGGTGTTCCGCCTGCTGTCCGAGGGCTGCGCCACCAAGACCATCGCCCGCCGGCTCGGGCTCGCAGTCGGCACCGTCAAGGTTCACCTCGCGGCGATCTATCGCGTGCTGGGCGCCCATAATCGCGTCGAGGCCCTGGCCAGGGCGCGCGGTGACATGGCGACCGATCGGCGCGAGCTTCTGGCGGCGTAGAGCGTGATCGTTACTCGTGGCACTGCGGCCAGGGGTGAGTTAGGCGACCAGAACGAAGGCCCGGACCATGGGCGATGCTCCCGCCGGCGCGGAGCATGCTCTCGCCCGCCGGCTAGAGCAGATTCCGTTCGTGTAGGCTCACGGAATCCGCTCTAGCTCGTTGTCTGAGAGCGTGATTCACCGCTCCGGTGATTCCACCTGTACGGATCACGCTCTAGGTCTGCTTTGGAAAGCACGCATGACCCGTCAGCGCCTTGCCGCCTGACAGCATCGTCAGCAGGCCGGGCACCGCGGTCTGGAACGTATAGTTGATCGTCACCTCGGAGACCTGCGACGACAGCCCGCTGCACGGTCCAGTCGTGGCATTCGCCGTCACCGTCATGCTGCCGGTGGTGAGGACGATGCCCCAGGCGCCGGCAGCGGAGATGATGTAATTCTTGGCGCTGGTCGCGTCGAACGCGCCGGCCTGGGCACAGGAAGTCTGCAGCACGCCGATGCAGCGGGCGCCCTGGATTGCCGCCATCTGGAGCGCCTCGCGTGCCCACAGCAGCCTGCCGAACTCCACGGTCCCGAACACCAGGAGCAGCAGCGGCAGTGCGATCAGTGCGAAATCCACCGAGGTCACGCCAGATCGATCGGCGCGCAGATTGGTGAAGCGGCGGCGCCTCATTGCGTCTGCACCGCGGCGCCGGCGGTGATCGTGCCATTCGAGACGAAGCCGTAGCTGGAGAACAGCGCCGTGTAGCTGTAGCTCGCGGTGATGGTAACGAACTGCCCGGCCCGGCTGCCGCCGGTGCAGGTGTTGCCGCATGTCACGACGCCGCCCCACGTCCAGTTGCTGGGACCACCGGTCGGGCAGTAGCAACTGTTCGCATTGGCCGCCGTGCCGGAGGCCGATGCATTGCCGCCAGTCCTGGTCACCGTGGGACCGTTATTCACGACCACCGTCGCATTGGCCGGCGTGCCGCCATTGCTGGTCGAGACGAGGGTCGCAATGTCCTGGGCGAGGGTCGACCCGTCGGTCGTCACCCGAGCCCGGTTGACCAGGGCGAAATTGGCGCCGGCGGCGAGCGCCTGCTCCAACTTGCTCCAGGTGTAGATCGCGTTGCCGAGGTCGACGATGCCGGCGAACACCATGATGAACACTGGCGACAGCAGCGCGAACTCGAGCGCCGCGATGCAGCGGTTCTCGCGGCGGCCCAGCAGGCGGACGATGAGCCGCAGCATGACTACTGCACGAGAGCGATCGAGCTGGCGGACGATATCTGGCCGAGACCGGCGCAGAGCGATGCGAGCGTGGTGCCGCCAGTCAGGCTGACCTGTGCGGCGATCACCTCCAGACACTGGCCTGTCCCGTTGCCGACATTGGCCCCGCCGCCGAGGGTGAAGGGGCCGTACGGAATGTAGAACGTTCCGGACAGGCTGGTGCCGCTGGCGCCTTCGGCGAAGTTGGCGCCGGCGGTGTTGGTCGACGTGGTGGGACCGATCACCAGCAGGTCGCGCAACGTGCCGGAGGTCGGCGCCGTCAGCGTCACGTGGCCGTAGCCGGCGGCGACACAGAACGTGGTGCCCGAGCAGGTGCCGGAACCTATGGTGGTGCTGGCCGAGATCACGAATGCGACGCTGGTGCCGGCGATGCCGACGGTGGCGCCGCCGCCGCAGGTCACGTCGCCGCCGCCATTGGCGCCAAGCGCGGCATAGCCGTTGATCGTGTAGGTGCCGGCGCCAAGGAGCGTGCCGCCGGCGGTGGAGAAATTGCCGTTGATGTCATGATCCGCGGCCGCCGGCAGCGTCAGGCAGCTTCCGCCGCCGCTGGCGATGTTGAGCGTCCCCGCCATCTGGAACACGCTGCTGGCTCCGGTCGCATCGGCGAAGCTGGTCTTGCTGCCGCCGCCGGCCCACAGGGCGTTGCCGTTGCTGCTCGCGCCGATCCGGTAGCTGTTGGTGAAGCCGGATCCGAGTGCCAGCAGCGAACCGCCGGCGTTGTAGATGCCGCCGGACATCGCGAACGTGCTCGGTCCGCCGAACACCAGGGTCGCGCCGCTGTGGCAGACGCTGAACCGGCCGCCGCTGCCACCGCAGTTCGATGTGGCCATGCCGATGTTGTAGGTCCCGGCCGGGAACAGCGTCGTGGTGCCGCCGTTGGTGATGATCCCCTGCGCAATGTTGTAGGTGCCGGTCCCGTTGAACACGAGCGTGGCGCCGCTGTTGGTGATGGCGCCGCTGAAATTATAGGTCGCGGCTGTCGCGTTGTTGAACGTAACGGAGTTGCCGCCCGGCACGGTGAGGTTGCTGAAATTGAACGGTCCGGCGCCCGCGCAGTCCACTGTCCATATCCCGCTCCAGTTGGCGCTGCGGAAGCGGCACCCGTTCACCGTCTGGTCGAAGTTGGGACCCTGGTAGCCGAATGCGGGGCTGTTGCTGCTCGCCGGTGGCGACGGCGCGGCCGGACCTGCCATCAGCGCCACGCTGCTGAGATGCGCGGTCGCTGCCGCAACCGCGGCGCTGCCGCTCAGCGGATTCGACACCGGTTTCCGCGTGATGCTGACCGACGAGACGCCGGCCGGGGCGTGGATGTTGCTGACCGTGTTCGACGTGGGCGCGCTCGCCGAGTTGTAGGTGACCACCGGGGTCGTCACGCTGGTGCCGTTGGGCACGGTGATCGAGGCGTTGGTGGAGATCGCGCAGTTGGGTGCCGACAGCGCGGTGCCGCCGCTGAGGGTCACGCCCGTGCCGGCGCTGTTCAGCGCGATGATGCAGGGAATGCCGTTGGCGTTGGCCCGCAACTCGACGAAGGCCGTGGCGCTCACCGCGACGTCGGACGTCGCATGGTTGATGAGCTTGGACAGGCCGAGGGGAACGCTGCCCGTCACGATGACGCGTACCGCGCTGTTGCCGCTGCCGGTGGGCGAGGTCTGGATGGAGCCGACCGCCGCGGTGGTGGCGATGCCGTTCAGCGTGGCAACCCGCGCCACCGCCTTGTTGAGCGCATCGGTGGTCCCGGCAGCGTTGAATGCCAGCGCGCCTCCATACGCGGCAGCATCGGCCACCCGCTGCAGCCGCACCTTGGTCAGCAATGCGTCGCCATATTCGGTGACCAGTCCGGCAACCCCGATCAGCACCGGGAACACCGCCGCGGCGAGCACGGTGACGCTGCCGCGGCGGCAGCGCGACAGCAGACCCATCGGTTTCATTGCATGACCCCATAGAGGATGTTGCCGGAGCGTGGATCCTCGCCCAGCCTGTGCAGCCAGGGTGGAACCTGGCCGCGATTGAGCCGGTCGAGCAGTGTGTCTGGCGGCAGGTCGGCGACCAGCAGCGACCGCCCCGCCGCGGGACAGAACAGCACCAGCGTGGCGCCGGTGGCGCGCACCGCGTCGGGGATGGTCTCGCCGGGCGGGCTGCGCCACGCCGCCCGCAGCCGCATGAAGCCGGCCGGGTTGCGGTGATACAGCGAGCCGACCGTGAGCACGCCAGTCCGGTACAGCAGTTCCGGGGACGCGCTCGGATCGGCCAGTACGACGTCGCCGGCGTGGTCGCGCAACAATCCCGCCCCGCTGGCGAGGTCGCAGGTCGGCATGCCCGCCGCCCGCGCCTGCGAGAACAACCCCGGCAGGCCTTCGGCGCGCGGAACCAGTGCGAACAGTGCCATCAGGCCCACTCGCGCGGTGGACTGAACGGCCTCCGGCCACGTCCTGAGCATGGCGGTGCAGCGGGTCAGCAGGAGCGGCAGCATCGCCGCGGCGGCGGTCGCGGGATAGGCGGCGAAACGCATATGCACTGCACCCAGGCCGACCAGGACGCAGGCGCAGAGTGCCGCGTAGGCCAGCAGCAGAGACCGCCGGGAGCCCGCCCACCAGGCGAGGACGCAGGCCGTCAGTCCACCGGTGAGCAGCAGCGCGAGCACCCCGCCCGGATCCCGGACGGGCATCATCTCACTGATGCCGCCGAACATCGCCTGCGTTTCCTGTGCGCCCATCAGGCCGTCCGGGCCGCTCGCAACCGCCGGGAACAGCGCCAGCCAGGCTGCCAGGCACAGCACCGGCACGCCCAGGCGCACGGCGATGCCGGTGGACAGGCGAGGCACGGTGAGTGCCGCGATGGCGAACGCACTGGCCAGGCCGAGATACACCACGGACAGACGGTCGACCTCGACTGCGAGATGGCCGGCCTGCGGCGGGTCGGCGGCGAGCGCGGCGGCCACTACCAGCAGGAAGCCTGCTGCCGCGCTCTGGATCATCCGCGCGAGGTCGTGCCGCCCGGACAAGGCCCAGGCGAGCCAGAGCCCGCCGAGGGCCATGAGCGTGAACGGCATGGACTCGGGCGACAGCCAGATGCCGACGCCGGCCCAGGCGCCCATCGCGAGCCCCGCACGGCCGGAGGCGAAGCCGAGGGCACCGCGCACCGCATAGCCCGCCGTCATGACCGCGACCACCAGCAGCGGCACGTGATGGTGCACCACGCCCGGCAGCCCGTAAGCGGCGATCGGCGCCGACAGGGTGGCAACCACCGGAGCCAGCCACCGCCAGCGACGTTCGGCCAGTGGCGTCACCGCCCAGAGCAGCGCCAGCCCGAGTGCAGCCAGGCAGAGCGGCCCGAAAGCCGCCGCGACGACATCGAGCGATGCCTCGGCCCCGAGGAACGGCCGCAGCGGAGCAGCGAGCGCGCAGAGCACGAGATCGATCAGGTGTGTCCAGTGCAGCAGCGTCCCCGAGCCGGAACCGTCGCGCGCGACGGTGTAGGCGATGTCGTGCTGGCGGAGCGTTTCCTCGAGCCGCACCATCCGCATGTAGCTGTCGGGATTGACGAGATCGCCCTGGAGCGTGCCGGCCAGGTTCCGGGTGCCGCTGGCGATCGCGATGAGCATCGGCAGCAGCGCGGCGAGCCCGCGTTCCGACAGGGTGGGCGGCGTCGGTTCGTCGATGTCCTCTGCGGTGTGCGCCATCGTCCGTGGTTCCGAAGCGCAGGCGCGGCGACGGCCGAATTCGAGCCTCGCCGCGTCCTGGTTGATTGCCCGATATCAAGCCATGAACGCCGGCTCTTGCCGATCCGCCTGGTTGCCTAGGCCATTCGGAATAGGCCGGCTACTCCGGTTGGATCGGTCTTCCGGCGGAATTTACCCGACCTTGGTTGCAATACATTTTCTGCACAGCCCAATCGGGAAGGAATTGATCCAATGCTGGTCTTGCGGGTCGGACACGCGACGTTCTGCCGCGGCGGCAACGAACTGGTGCTGCGGCAGCATGGCATCAGGAGCGAGCAGGCGGCATCCGGACGCGAGGCGCTGGAATACCTGCGTCTCTACGACTACGACCTGGTTCTGATGGACCTGCACCTGCCGGACGTGCCGGCCTATGAGGTGGTGCGCATGATGCGCGCCGCATCGCTGCGTACGCCGGTCGTGATCATGTCGGATACCGCGACCGTGCAGGCGAAGGTGCGGGCACTGGACCAGGGCGCCGATGATTTCCTGATCACGCCGTGCGAGGCGGAGGAGATCCTGGCGCGCATCCGCGCCGTCGTGCGTCGCAGTCAGGGACACGCCAATTCGACGCTGACGCTTGGCCCGGTGGAGCTGTTGCTGGATCGCCGCGACGTGCGCGTGCACGGCCAGTCGCTGCACCTGTCGCGGCGTGAATACGCCGTGCTGGAACTGCTGTTCCTCAAGCAGGGCGTGATCCTCAACAAGGGCGCCTTCCTGACGCACCTCTACTGCGGCATGGACGAGCCCGAGATGAAGACGATCGACGTGATCATCTGCCGCCTGCGAAAGAAGCTAGCGCAGGCCGGCGTGCCGTCGCTGATCGATACCGTCTGGGGCTGCGGCTACATCCTGCGCGATCCGTCGCTCGATGGGCAGGAGGGCGGCTATGCCGGTCGGCAGGGCGCCGAGCGGGTCGAGGCCGGCTGGCCATCGCGCGAGACAGTGACTGCCTGATACGACGCGGACCACGAAAATGCACCGAGCGCGGCGGCGGCTGGAGTTGATCCGGCCGCCTGCCGCGCTGTTCGCGTTGGCGGTGTGCGCGGTCACGCCGGCTCGTGCGCAGTCTGCCTCGCCCTGCGAGGCTGCCGGGTCGGATGCGGAACGGCAATATGCGCTGCCGGCCGGCCTGCTGGGCGCGATCGGGCGTGTCGAGAGCGGCCGTTGGGATGCGACGCTCGGGCGCGTGGTGCCGTCACCCTGGGCGATCGATGCAGCGGGGCAGCCTCATCTGACGGACAGCCGCGACGCTGCGCTGCAGCGGACCCGCGACCTCCAGGCGAATGGTGTGCGCAACATCGATGTCGGGTGCTTCCAGATCAATCTGCTGGCCCATCCGGCCGCTTTCACCGACCTCGCACAGGCCTTCGATCCGGTGGCCAATGCTCAATACGCCGCGAGGTTCCTGACGTCGCTGCGCACGCGCCTGGGAAGCTGGGACGATGCCGTCGCGGCCTATCACTCGGCCACGCCATCCCGCGGGATACCCTATCGCGAGCTTGTCTATGCCAACTGGAACACGCCCGAGGGTTGGCGTCGCGCGCTGACCAACGCGCCATCGCTTGCGGCAAAAAGCGTCGAGCCACTCAAGGTTTTTTCGATCGGCGGGACGCAGATCCGGGTGTGGACGCCGAGTGCCGTGGGCAGCGGCGCTGCGCTGGTGCCGATGCCGGGCGGGTCGGCGCCGTCGCTGCCGCGGGTGATCACGCCGCGCGGCTGACGCCTTCTGCCGCGGCGCGGCATAGTTAACCTGGCGTTTATGTCTTTCAGCTAAAATGCCGAGGTGAAACCGTTTTATAACTCCCCGCGTGGTTCATTCCCGATCGCAGGCTTCCGGTGCGTGTGCGTTGAGATCGACACACAGGTTTCGGAACGCAGCATCCTCTCCACAGGGAATAGGGAGCCCCCACGTGATCGAATATCTCAAGGCCTGGGCCCAGTTGAAGGGTGACACGCGCGCCGTCACCGCTCTGGAATACGCTCTGATCGCCGGCGTCATCGTCGCCACCATCCTTGTTGGCTTCAACGTGCTCGCCGGCAACATGTCGAACAAGTTCACCAGCATCGGCACCGCCGTCACCGGCAGCTCACCCTGATCGCCTGAGCTGAAGCGCGGAAGACTGGCCAGCGCGGCGGCAGGACCTGCCGCCGCGTTGTCGCTTATCGGGTCCGGGAAAAGCAATCTCCATGCTGGCGCTCTGGTTGCCGCTGCTGTCCTGCATCCTGCTGCTTGCCGGGGCCGCCATACTGCTGGCAGCGGCAGTGCACGACGTGATCGCACGCACCGTGCCCAACTGGATGGCGGCCACGCTCGCCGTCATCGGCCTTGCCTCGCAGATCCTCCACGGGCGCCCGCTGGTCAGCGTGGCCTGTGCCCTGGTGGTGTTCCTGGCAGCCGCGCTGTGCTGGCGCGCCGGCTGGCTCGGCGGCGGCGACGTGAAGCTGCTCGGCGCTGCCACGCTGCTGGTGCCACCCGGCGACGTGGTCGGCTTCATCGCCGCGGTGGCGCTGATCGGGGCCGGCCTGGCGCTGATCTACCTGGCGGGCAGCCGCATCGTGACGGCTCCTGGTCCGCACCGTCCGGAACGACTGCTGGCGCGCGCCGCGCGCATCGAGCGCTGGCGCATGCGTCGCGGCTGCCCGCTGCCCTACGCCTGCGCGATCGCTGCCGGCTTCATGTTCGTCACACTCTAGGCGGAGCATCCGATGATCCTGCGCATCATGTTCTTTGCCCTTATGGCCATTGGCCTGGTGGGCTTCGGCACGGTCGCCTGGATCGCCACGCGACCGCCGGCGCCACCGCCCTCCGCCGCCGCGCCTGCTGCCCCGACCAAGGTAACGGTGCTGACCGCCGTCCGTGCGACGCGGGCGGGCAGCCTGTTCAAGCCCGAGGACCTGGCCGCCAAGGAGATCTCGGCCGAGGATGCCCGCGCCGACATGAACTCCGATACGCCGGAGGCGCGGCGCATGCTGTCGGGCGCGATGGTACGCCGCAGCCTGAGCGCCGGCGAACCGATCCATACCGCCGATGTGATGCGGCCTGGCGATCACGGGTTCCTGGCCGCTGTGCTTGGCCCGGGCATGCGGGCCGTCACCGTCGGCGTCGACGCGATCACCGGTTCCGCCGGCCTGATCTGGCCCGGCGACCGCGTCGACCTGATCCTGACGCAGACCATCCAGGATACGACGCTGCCGATCGGCCGGCGGGTCGCCGCCGAGACGGTGCTCCCCGACGTCCGCGTCATCGCGATCGACCAGCAGCTTGTGCAGGGGGCCGAAGCGAACGGCGCGGAGGGCCAGGCCCGCACGGTCACGCTGGAGGTCACGCCTGAACAGGCTGAGCGGGTGTCGGTGGCGGTGCGCATCGGACGCCTGTCGCTCGCCGTGCGGTCGGCCACCGCCGCGTCCGGCCCGCCGCCGGTTGCGGCAAACGGCACGACCTGGGCGGGGGACGTCTCGCCCGCGCTGGGCACCGAGGCACCGTCGCCGCCACAGAACACCATGCGGGTCTTCCAGGGTTCCGCTGACGCAAAGGAGTTCAAGTTCTGATGAAAATCCTGCGCGACCTCATGCTTGCCGCGGCGCTGGTGGGCGCACCGGTCACGGCGCTGGCCCAGGCCCAGGCCGGTGGGCCGATCGCCAATGCGGGCGACCACGCGACCCTGACGCTCGAGGCGGGCACCGGCCGCGTCGTCACGTTGCGCGGCGCCGCCGCCAACGTCTTCGTCGCCGACCCCAAGGTCGCCGAAGTGCGGCCGGCGAGCGCGGCCAGCCTGTTCGTCTTCGGCGTGGGTGCCGGCCGAACCACGGTCGCGGCCCTCGACGCTGCCGGGCGGACCGTCGCCCAGTACGACGTGACCGTGCAGCCTTCGGCGTTCGGCGCGATGCAGACGCAAACGATGATCGCGCGGCTGATCCAGGGCAGCCGCGTCCAGGTGCAGGCGCAGGCGAAGGGTTTGCTGCTCAGCGGCGTCGTGGGCAGCGCCTCCGATGCCGCCCAGGCCCTCGCCATCGCCAAGGGCTACCTCGCCGAGGGCCAGGCCGTCGAAAGCCAGATCGCCATCGCCTCGCCGATCCAGGTCACCCTGCGGGTGCGCGTCGCGGAGGTGTCGCGCGAGGTCGTGCGCAATCTCGGCGTCAACTGGCAGGCGCTGGCCACCATCGGCACGATCGGCCTGCTTCCCGCGGTCACGCTGAACATCAACAACAACACGCTGTCCTGCGGCAGTGGCGGCAGCAGTGGCGCGACCATCCTGTGCAACGGCGCCAACTTCAACGGCGTGATCGACGCGCTGGCCCAGGACAACCTGGCCCGCGTCCTGGCCGAGCCCAACCTCACCGTGATGAGCGGCCAGGCGGCGAGCTTCCTGGTCGGCGGCCAGTTCCCTATCCCGGTCTCGCAGCAGAACAACGCGATCTCAATCGACTACAAGAATTTCGGCGTCTCGCTGTCGTTCGTGCCCACGGTTTACAGCGACGGGAGGATCAACCTCCACGTGGCACCCGAGGTCAGCAAGCTCAGCAACCTCAACTCGGTGCAGGTGGCGGCCGGCAGCAGCAGCCTGATCGTTCCCGCGCTCACCGTCAGCCGTGCCGAGACCACCGTGGAACTTGGCAGCGGACAGAGCTTCGCGATCGCGGGCCTGCTGCAGACCGACCACACGCAGGGCGCCAACGGGGTGCCCGGCGCCTCGGACATCCCGATCTTCGGCTCGCTGTTCCGCGACAACACCTTCAACAACAAGGAACTGGAACTGGTGATCGTGGTGACGCCGTATATCGTTCGGCCGGTGAACGATCCTTCGGCGCTGACCCTGCCGACCGACGGCTACCGGATGCCGCGCGAACTCGACCGCCTGCTGTTCATGCGCCAGGTCGGGCAGGGCCAGCCCGCGGTACCGGTGCGCATCCCCGGCAGTGCCGGTTTCATCGTGCAATAGCGGGGAACGCGCATGCGATCGCACCACATCGTCCGCCTCTCGCTGTTCGCGGGCGTCCTCACGCTTGCCGCCTGCCAGGAGATGGACCCCTACACACGGCCCGGTACCTGGCAGCCGACCGGAGCCAATGCCGGGAACATCGCTGCCATGGTCGCCGATCCGTACGACCTGATCCGCGGCCGACCCGCGACCCGCGTGGACAGCAAGGCATCCGATCTCGCGGTCGGCCGGCTGTGGACGGACAAGCCCAAGCCACTGCCGGACCCGGGCGGGCCAGGCGGATCGGGCTCGGGCGGCGGCTCGGGTGGTGGCGGGGGCGGCGGAGGGTCAGGAGGATAACATGCCGGACGATGGCAGCCGCAGCGTAGGCGACGCACTCGGCGATCCGGCCTCGGCGCGGCACGATCGCCCGGCGCTGCTGGTCTTCATCACGGACGCCCGCTCCGAGGAAGCGCTGCGCGACGGGCTTACGGATTTCGTGCCGGAAGGCGTCGACATCCGCCGCGGTGGGGTGCGCGCCGCCATCACCGCCATGCAGAAACAGGCGACGCCGAAGGTGCTCGTGGTGGATGTCAGCGGCGAGGACCAGCCGCTGACCGCCCTTGGCGACCTGTCGCACGTCGTGGAGCCCGATGTCTGCGTGCTGGTGGTGGGCGAACTGAACAACGCCGACTTCTACCGCGAAGTGACGCGCGGCCTCGGTGCGGCCGACTACCTGCCGAAGCCGCTGACACGCGACAAGGTGGCGCGGCAGTTCGGCGCCTTCGTGCTGGGCCAGGTGCCGTCGTCCGAGGGGATGCTCGGCGGGAGGGCGATCGCCGTCACCGGCGTGCGCGGCGGCGTCGGCGCGACCACGATCGCGGTCAACCTGTCCTGGCATTTCGGCGTGTGGATGCGCCGGCACACGGTGCTGGTGGATCCCGACCTGCATCTCGGCATGGCCGCGTTCCTGCTGAACATCCAGCCCGGCCCAGGCCTGCGCATGGCGCTGGAGGCACCGGAACGCATCGACGCGCTGCTGGCGGAGCGCGCGGCGCAGCCGGCGGCGGACCGGCTGCACGTGCTGGCCGGCGAGGAGAAGATCGCCCTGCACCCGAACCACGCGCCCGGCGCGGCCGGCCGCCTGCTGGAGGCGCTGCGCCGGCGGTATAATTTCATCGTGGCGGACGTGCCGTTCGCTCCGGTGCAGGTCTATCGCGACCTGCTCGATCTGGTGGACCAGCGCGTGTTCGTGATGGAGCCGACGCTCGCCGCCGTGCGCGACACGCTGCGCCTGCTGAACCTGCCGCATGGACAGCCGCAGACGCAGCGCGCCGTCGTGGTGCTGAACCGCGTCGGCATCCCGGGCGGCCTGACGCGCCGCCAGGTGGAGGACGCACTGAAGATGAAGGTCGATGTCGCGATCCCGGACCTGCCGCGCCAGGTCGGCACCGCCGCGACATTGGGCGAGCCGGCGATGGCGAACAGCGGCGGATTTCGTGCGGGCATCCTGGAACTCACCCGCCAGGTGGGCGGCCAGCGGCTGCTCGATTCGGCCTCCGACGCGGCTGCCGCGGCTGCCGCGGGCGCCAAACGCTCGCGCTGGAACTGGAACTTCCTGGGTCGTCGCTCATGAACCTGTCGTACACGCCGAGCTTCGGCCGTCGGACTGCCGCGCAGAACGCGCTCGCGGAGGCGCAGCCCGCCGCCGCGAGACCGCAGCAGCCCACGAGGCCGCCCGCTCCACCGGCAGAGGGCGGCGGCGGGTCGAGTGGCGTCCCGTCCGAGGCGATCGCCGAATTGCGTGCCGTCTGTCTCGCGCGGCTCGAGCCAGCCGCGGTCGCCGCCATGCCGCCGGATCGGCTGGCCACCGACGTCGAGCGGCTGATCTCTGAGATCGCCACCGAGCGGCGCATCCAGCTCAACGGCCGCGAACAGCGGGCGCTGGCCGGCGAACTGGTGAACGACATCCTGGGCCTCGGTCCGCTGGAGAAGCTGCTCGAGGACCAGAGCATCACCGACATCATGGTGAACGGTCCGGAAAAGACCTTCGTCGAGCGCGGCGGCAAGGTCGTGCTGGCCAATATCCGCTTCCGCGACACCGCGCATCTCGCCAACATCTGCCAGCGGATCGCCGCCGCGGTCGGCCGGCGCGTCGATGAATCGAGTCCGATGGTCGATGCACGGCTGAAGGACGGCTCGCGCGTCAACATCGTGTTCCCGCCGCTGGCGCTCGATGGCCCCTATGTCTCGATCCGCAAGTTCGGCCGCAAGGGCATCGATTTCGCCAGGCTGGTCGAATACAAGGCGCTGACCCGGCAGGTCGCGCGCGTGCTGGAGATCGCCGCGCAGGCCCGGCTCAACGTGATCATCTCGGGCGGCACCGGCTCCGGCAAGACGACGCTGATGAACGCCATGTCGCGCATGATCGACCACGGTGAGCGTATCGTCACGATCGAGGACGCAGCCGAGTTGCAGTTGCAGCAGCCGCACGTGGTGCGCCTGGAGACGCGGCCGGCCAGCCTCGAGGGGCGCGGCGAGATCACGCAGCGCGACCTCGTGCGCAACGCGCTGCGCATGCGGCCCGACCGCGTGATCATCGGCGAGGTGCGCAGCGGCGAGGCGTTCGACATGCTGCAGGCAATGAACACCGGCCATGACGGCAGCATGTCCACCATCCACGCCAACACCACGCGCGACGCGCTGATCCGCATCGAGAACATGGTGCAGATGGGCAACATGGGCCTGCCGTCGAAGGCGATCCGTCAGCAGATCGTCGGTGCCATCGACATGATCGTGCAGGTCGAGCGCCAGCGCGACGGCGGCCGCCGCATCACCCAGGTGACCGAGGTCTGCGGGATGGAGGGTGAGGTCATCACGATGAACGACATCTTCCAGTTCGAGATGCTGGGCGAGGGCCCCGACGGCAAGCTGTATGGCCGTTACAAGGTAAGCAAGGTGCCGCCGTCCTTCGTCCGCCGCCTGTCGTATTTCGGCCTGGACCGGCAATGGAAGGCCGCCCTTGAAGAGCCCGAGGACTGACGCGATGACCGGCAGCCTCCCGTGGTTCCTCCTGATCATGTCCTGCCTCTCGCTGGCCGGGCTTGGCTTCAGCGGCTATCTCGTGTCGCGTGCACAGGCGTTCCGGCAGAAGCGCGACGCGCGGCTCGCAGCCGTCCTGACGCCGCATATCCGCACGCAGAAGCTGGAGATCTCCGCCTTCACGCGCGCGACGAAACCGCGCGACCAGTCGCTGGAAGGCATGGCGTCACTGGTCTTCGGCTTCGATGCCGCGACGCCTGACCGCTATCCGCTGCGCTGGTGGGTCGTGGTCGTGATCGCCCTCGCCATTGCCAAGGCGGCCCACTCCCTGGTCGCGGACCTCGCCGGTGTCATGGCGTGGCTTGTCATTCCGCTCGTGTGGATCGGCCTGAGCCGTGCGTTCTTCGGCTTCTTCGACCGCCGCCTGCGCGAGCAGTTACTGGCCCAGTTCCCCGATGCGCTGGCGATGATCGTGCGGTCGGTGCGCGTCGGCATCCCGGTACAGGAATCCATCCGTACCGTGGCGCGGGAGATCCCCGCCCCGACGGGCGTGGAGTTCGCGCGCCTGGTCAGCCAGGTGTCGGTCGGCGTCAGCATGGAAGATGCGATGACCGACATGGCGCGCCGTGCCGGCCTGCCGGAATACCGCTTCTTCGCGACCGCGCTGTCCTTGCAGACCCAGACCGGCGGGGCGCTCAGCGAGACGCTGGAGAACCTGGCCGACGTGATCCGCAAACGCGCGGCGCTGAAGGCCAAGGGCATGGCCATGACCTCGGAGGCGAAGACCACCGCTGGAATCCTGGCCGGGCTCCCCGTCGTTCTCGGCCTCCTGCTCTGGGCGCTGAACCCGGCCTATATCGGATTGCTGTTCACCGATCCGACCGGCCGCAACCTGTTCGGCGCGGCCGTCGTCTCGCTGATCACGGGCCTGTTCGTCATTCGCACGATCATCAGGCGCAGCCTGCCGGCATGAACAACATGCTGCTCCTGTCGGCCGGCGCCGTCTTCATGCTGATGCTGGTCGGCTCCGGCCTGATCATGCTGCGCCAGTCGCGCCAGCAGGACCGCTATGCCGCCCGGGTGAGGCTGATCCACGGCCAGGCGCCGGCGCAGCGCGCGGCACCCGAACCGGACGCCATCCGGATCGCCTCCATGCGCGTGATCGCCGCACTGGGGCAGATCATCCTGCGCAGCGGCGTGCTGTCGGCGAGCACGCGTGCGGAATTCGAGCACACGCTGGCGGCCTCGGGCCTGCACGGCACGAATGGGCTGGCGGTCTATGTCGGGGCGAAGATCATGCTCGCCGCGGCCCTGCCGGTGATGGCGATCGTGCTGCTGCACAACGTCGAGATGCCCGGCATGCTCAACACGCTGCTGCCGCCGGGTGCTGGCATCGTGGGCCTGATGGCGCCCGACTGGGTGCTGGGACGCCGGCGCAAGCGCTACCAGCACCATCTCGAACTCGGCCTGCCAGACGCGCTCGATATGATGGTGATCTGCGCCCAGGCCGGGCTGGGGCTGGGACCGACGGTCGTGCGGGTCGCTACCGAGTTGCAGAACGCCCATTGGGAGGTGGCGCAGGAACTGGCGCAGACCGCCAACGAGTTGCAGATGGTCTCCGACAGCCGCATCGCCCTGATCAACCTGGGCAGCCGCACCGGCATCGAGGCCTACAAGCGGCTGGGCACGACGCTGATCCAGACCATGCAGTACGGCACGCCGCTGACCGAGGCGCTGCGCACCTTGTCGGCAGAATTGCGCCAGGACGCCCTGACCATGTTCGAGGCACGGGCCGCCCGCCTGCCCGTCCTCCTCACCCTGCCGACGATACTTTTCATTCTGCCCTGCGTTTTCCTCATTGCCGGCGGCCCCGCCATCATTCAGATCATGAGAGCGTTCAACTGATTCGGTCCTCGATTCGCTGGTGCGACTCGTCACACTCGGCCTGCTGGTCCTGCTTGCAGCCTGCTCGTCCCGCGGATCGACCGGGGTGGGAACAGGGCCGCCGGGTATTGAGGTGGCCGACGTGGCGCTGAAGGGCGGCTCACCGGAACTTGCCCTGCAGATCGCCAGCACGGTATTGGCCAGGAATCCAGGCAACGAGGCGGCACTCCTGACCATTGGCGAGGCGCTGACCGCGCTCGGCCGGCCCGACGAAGCGGCGGTCAATTTTGAGAAGGCGCTCGCGATCAATTCGCAGTCCGTCGGTGCGTTCATCGGGCTGGGCCGGTTGCGGCTCGGCACGGACCCCGCCGGCGCCGAGGGCCTTTTCCTGCAGGCCCTGGCGCGCGAGCCCCGCAACGGTGTGGCACTGAACAATCTGGGGATCGCACGCGACCTGCAGGGCCGCCATGTCGAGGCACAGGCCGCCTATCGCCAGGCGCTCGCCGTCACACCGGACATGCGGGCCGCGCAGGTGAACCTGGCGCTGTCGCTTGCCATGAGCGGGCAGTCGCGGGATGCCGTGCAGTTGCTGCGTCCCTTGGCCGATGCCCCTGGGGCGAACCAGCAGATGCGGCATGATCTGGCGGTCGTGCTGACGATGAACGGCGACAGGGCGGAGGCGGAGCGGATCCTGAGCAAGGATCTCCCGCCGAACGAGGTGCGGCAGGCGCTCGACGCCTACGCCACGGGGCGCCCCAATGCGGCGGCCGGACTGCTCAACCCCGGCCAGCCGCCGCCCGAGACGCCGGTTGCGCTGCCCGTCCCCGGGCCCATCGGTGGGGCGGTCCCCGGGCCGGTCCCGACGGCTCCTCCCGCGGCGGCGTCCGCCGCACGGCGCACGACGGTGCAGGTGCAGCTTGCCGGCCCGACCCCGAGCCGCGATGCCGCGGAGGTCAAATGGCAGCGGCTGCGCAAGGAGATGCCCGAGTTGCTCGATGCGCACGAACCGGTGCTGGCCGAGGTGACGCAGAACGGCCAGCCTGTGTGGCGGGTCCGAACCGGGGGGTTCGGCGATCAGGCGGACGCGAGCAGTTTCTGCCAGCGCGTGCGGGTCACCGGCACGAGCTGCAGCATCCTCCCCTGACGACCCTCAGCCGGCGAGAGCCACGCGCTGCGGCGCCGATGCATCGGCCTGCGCGGCGGCGGGCCGGCGACGCGCCCGTGTCGTAGGCAGCCGGAGCGGCTCGCCCGGCACGAATTCCGCGTAACCCTCCTGCGCCAGGGCGGTGGCAATCTTGCGCTTCGCGCTCGCCTCGAGCTGGCAGATCCGCTCCCGCGTCACGCCGAACCGCTGGGCCAGCGTCTCCAGGTGGGTGACGTCCTCGCTGTCGCCCATGCAGCGCTCGAGGAACACCGCACGCTCGCGCTCGCCCAGGATCTCCTGTGCCAGCACCAGGATGCGCTTGCGTGCCTTCGCGTGGTCGAGGCGCAGGATGACATCGTCCTCCGGCGACGCGTCGTTCGCCGGAAGCCTGTCCACGACGTCCTGGCCGGCGGTTGGTCCGGTGCTCGGCAGGCTGGCAGAGGCACCGGTGATCAGTCGCATGCTGCGCGCCACGTCGTCGGCGCTCAGCCCGATGCGCTGGCCGATGCGCTCACAGAGTTCCCGCTCGGTCGGCTCGATGCTGTCGCGCTGGCAGCTTTGCCGCGCGTCGGCGAACAGCCGGCTGGACATCTGGGCGAGCTGGCGATGGCCGCTGGTCGCGGGCAGGCGGACCGGCGCGGCGTTGCGGCGGATGTAATCCTGGATATGCCAGCGGATCCAGCCCACGGCGTAGGTTCCCAGCCGGCTCTCGAAGCGGCCGATGTCGAAGCGCGCGATCGCGGCGTGCAGCCCGAGATGGCCGGCGCCGATCAGATCCGCCAGCTCGATCCCGGTCTGCCGGTAGCGACTGGCGATGGCGATCACCAGCTTGCTGTGGCTCTCCCACAATTCGATGAGGGCGGCGCGGCGGGACGCTTCGTCCGGCGCCCGCTGGCATGTGCGCAGCAACTCCCGCTCACGTTCCGCCGTGAGATTGGACCAGTTGAGCTGCGTACGGATGGCAAGGTTGAGCCACCCGCCTGTTCCCGCCATTGCCATGCGGTCCTTCCGCGAGATCAATCCCGGAGCCAAGCCTGGTGTGACCAGGCAAACGGCCTGGTCAGGCTGCCTTTCCCAATTATTGCAAGGAGCCGGTCCAATAACGGCCGCCGCCTGCACGGGTTAACGCATCCTTAAGAATTTATATCCAGCGCGTCATCTACGCGGCAAGTTCGAACCCAGTGAAATTGCCGTTGATTCTGCGGCAAAACGCTACGCGGAAATTGCTCCGGGATCGGCACGATTGACCACAACATGCTGGGGTGATTAGAGCTTTCAGACCACGAATGGTAACGAGCCTGAACGGTCGCGGAACCCGCGGAAGCTCCTCGCGGCAAGCGGGAGTGCGGCCCGAGCCCGTCCGCAGCCGCCTGTACGTCGCCGTGCAAGATGCAGAATTCACAGTTTTATTCCGATTGTCACCCGGCATGAAGAAAGCCACGGACCCTGGTCGCCTGACTGATACGTCGGGCGCAAGAATGCGGTTTCCTGGCCGGACCGCCCCGGAGCGCCGGATTGGGCGCGACGGCCCCGCCTGAAGGGAAATTTACGGCAGATTGACGAATTAATCGCTTTCCGTTCCGGCCTGGTCACGCAGGTTTGGCCGGCACTCGGTGAAGAGACCCAGCAACGGCGCCGGATCACCCCGGACGGCGATCGGTCAGTTCATCACCTGGATCATCTCGCGCACCCGAGGATAGACCTCGTTGGTCCAGCGCCGCCCGCTGAACACGCCGTAATGCCCGACACCGGTCTGGAGGTGCTCCTGCTTCAGGTTCACCGGGATACGGCTGCACAGGTCGAGCGCCGCCATCGTCTGGCCGATCGCGCAGATGTCGTCGCGCTCGCCCTCCACGGTCAGCAGACCCATGCGACGGATCGCCGTCGGGCGCACCGTCTCGCCATGCCAGGTGAGGACGCCGCGCGGCAGGTCATGCTCCTGGAACACGCGCTGCACGGTCTCCAGGTAGAACTCGGCCGGCAGGTCCATCACCGCGCCATACTCGTCGTAGAACTTGCGGTGCGCGTCGGCACTGGCGTGGTCGCCGCTCACCAAGCTGCGGAACTGGCCGAAATGCGCGCTGATATGGCGGTCCAGGTTCATGCTCATGAATGCGGAAAGCTGCACGAACCCCGGGTAGACACGGCGGCACGCACCGGGGAAGCGCCAGGGCACGCTGCTGATCAGGTTGCGCTCGAACCACTCGATGGAGCGCGACTTGGCGAGTTCGTTGACCTTCGTCGGGTTGACGCGGGTGTCGATCGGGCCGGCCATCAGCGTCAGGCTGTGCGGCGTCGCCGGGTCTGCCTGCTCGGCCATCACCGCGGCCGCGGCGAGAGCGGCGACCGTCGGCTGGCAGACCGCCACGATGTGGCTGCCCGGCCCCATCGTGCGCAGGAAGCGGATGATATGGTCCACGAACTCGTCGAAGCCGAACTGACCGGCCGCGAGCGGCACGTCGCGCGCGTTCTTCCAGTCCGTGACGAACAGGTCGTGCTCGGGCAGCATCACCTGCAGCGTGCCGCGCAGCAGCGTTGCGAAATGTCCCGACATCGGCGCCACCACGAGCACCCGCGGCTGGATGGCGTTGCTGTCCTTGCGGAAGTGCAGGAGCGTGCCGAACGGCGTGTCATCGGCCGCCTCTTCGGTCACCGCCACCGTGCGCTCGTCCACCGTGACCGTGTCGATGCCGTAGGCCGGGCGGTCATGCGTGAGCCCGGCCTCGGCGAACATGGTCAGCGCGGCTGCCATCTGCCGCATCACCGGCGGCGTGCATGTGCCGTAATCCGCGAGCCGCGTCAGGCTGGCCCCGATGCGGGCGAAGCGCCGCAGCGGCAGCATCATGTCGGCCTGGGTCTGGTAAAGCTGGTACATCATCAGCCGGCGAAAGTTGCGTTCATGCGATTGTCGTAGGACCGGGTTCAGGCATTATATTGCGGCGCAGCATGAACCGTTCGATAGGGGGAGGCAACATGGCGACGCTCCTGATCAGTAGCAAGACCTACTCGTCATGGTCGCTGCGCGGTTTCCTGCTCGCCCGCCTGGCCCGGCTGGAATTCGAGGAGAAGGTGGTCGCGTCCGACGATCCCGCCACGCGAGCCGAATTGCTGCTGCGTGCCTCGTCCATCCGCGTCCCCTGCCTGGTGCATGACGGCGTCACCGTGTGGGACACGCTGGCGATCGCCGAATACCTCAATGAGGCGTTCCCCGCCGCGGCCATGTATCCCGGCGACCGCATGGCGCGTGCGCGGTGCCGGTCGATCGCGGGCGAAATGCACTCGGGATTTTCCGCGCTGCGATCATCCCTGCCGATGAACCTGCGCACCGAGGGACGCCGCATCGCGGTCTGGTCCGCTGCCCAGACGGACATCGATCGCATCACCGAGATCTGGCGCGAATGCCTCGAGACATGGAAAGGCCCCTGGCTGTTCGGCCGTTCCCCGACGGTCGCCGATGCGATGTATGCCCCGGTGGTGACCCGGTTCCGCAGTTACGGCGTCCAGCTCGATCCGGCCTGCGCGGCCTATTGCGCGCATGTCTGGGCCTGGCCGGACCTGGCCGAGTGGGTGGCCGCGGCGCAGCTTGAGCCGGAGCAGATCGAGGAACTGGAAGTGGAGTTCTGAGCGTTCCGTCAGGCGAGCTTCGTCCACGGGGCGGGCGCCGGCACCGGGCATGGGCCCTCGACATCCACCGTCTTGAAGTCGGCCGGCCCGACGACCTCCAGGTATTCCATGTCCGGCGAGTAGTCGAACAGGTAGTGCGTGATGCCGGGACGCTGGTGCACGCAGTCGCCCGCTGCAACGAGATGCTCCTCGCCCTCATACATGAAGCGCGCCCAGCCCTTCAGCATGATCACGATATGGAATTCGGCGACGTGCTGGTGCCAGCCGGTGCCTTCCTCGGGTGCGCTGTTGGCCTTCACGAGCTGCGCCAGCACGCGGCCACCGGTTGCGGCGGCGACGCCGAGATCGCGATACAGGAAGAAGTCGCGCAGGCCTTCGCCAATCCAGGGCGTGTCGCCCGGCTTGACATGCGAGAAGGTATTGACGACGGGTTTGTCCAGCATTGAGCACACTCCCCTGATGCGTCGGTGAGCTGCCTTCCGTGGGTCTCCGCCCGGCCATCCCGTATCCGGCGGGATGTTGCACCGCAGCGTGACACGGGCCGGGCGGAGCCGGCAACTGGTTTCTGTCGTTACCTTGGAGGAACCTATGTCCTCGACATTCGCGTCCCTGCCGCTCGGCAACCTGCCTGACACACGCTATCCCGATCCGCGCATCGAGCCGCTCGACCCGCGCTTCGTCTATCGCCAGGGCAATGCCGCGATCGAGCGCATAGCCTCCGGATTTCGCTGGGCCGAAGGGCCGGTGTATTTCCGCGACGGCGGGTTCCTGGTGTTCAGTGACATCCCCAACAACCGCATGATGCGCTGGCTGGAGGAGGATGGACATCTGTCGGTGTTCCGTGCCCCGTCCAATTACGCCAACGGCAACACGCGTGACCGCGAGGGGCGACTGATCACCTGCGAGCACGATGCGCGCCGCGTCACTCGCACCGAACTGGATGGCCGGATCACGGTGCTGATCGACCGGTTCGAGGGCAAGACGCTGAATGCGCCGAACGATGTGGTCGTGGCGAACGACGGAGCGGTGTGGTTCACCGATCCGGGCTATGGCATCGATGGTCCCTACGAGGGCCACAAGGCAACGGCCGAACTGCCGCGCAGCGTCTACCGGCTGGATCCGGCAAGCGGTATCGCGAGCGTGGTGGCGGATGATTTCGTGCGGCCGAACGGGCTGTGCTTTTCACCCGACGAGCGCGTGCTGTACGTGGTCGATTCCGGAATTTCCCATGGCGGGCCAGCGCATATCCGTGCCTTCGAGGTCGACGGGGCGCGCTTGCGGAGCGGGCGGGTGTTTGCTGAGGACTTCGCACCCGGCATGACCGACGGGGTGCGCACCGACGTTGACGGCAACGTGTGGTGCTCGATGGGCTGGGCGGATCCGGCCGAGGACGGGGTGCGCTGCTACGCGCCGGACGGCGACCTGATCGGCAAGATCCACCTGCCGGAGGGATGCGCCAACCTGTGTTTCGGCGGACGCAAGAAGGACCGGCTGTTCATGTGCGCCAGCACATCCGTCTATGCGCTGTACGTGAACGGCCAGGGCGCCGTCGTTCCGTAACGATGAGCCGCCGCCCCATCGTCACGGCAGGCCTGTGCCTGTCATGACGATGGGGGAAGGTGGCGCTATCGCCCGACCCACTGCGGCGCGCGCTTCTCCATGAACGCAGTGCGGCCTTCCTTGTAGTCCGCGCTGTTGAAGCAGATCTCGCCCATGCGCTTGATCGCCGCCATGTCGCGCTGGCTCTCGTCCTTCAGCATCTCGTTGATGGTCAGCTTCGATGCCGCCACCGACAGCGGCGCGTTGTCCGCTATCGTGCGGGCGATCTCCAGCACTTCGTCGTTGAGTTCTTCGTCCGCCACCATCTTGTTGATCAGGCCGATCCGCTCCGCCTCGGCGGCGTCGATCCGCCGGGCGGTATACAGGATCATGCGGGCATGGGCCGGCCCCACCAGGTCGATCAGCCGCTTCACCGAATCCGGCGCGTAGGCGATCGACAGTTTCGCGGCCGGGATGCCGAACTGGCTGTCCGCCGCGGCGATCCGCAGATCGGCCTGCATCGCGATCGCCAGCCCGCCGCCCAGGCAGAAGCCGCGGATGCGGGCGATGATCGGCTTGGGAAACGCCGCGTACTTGGCGCGCCCAACGCCCGCCAGCCGCTCGTATTCCTGCTGCGCATCGGCGTTCGAGCGGTTCTTCTCGAACTGGCTGATATCGGCCCCGGAAACGAACGCCTTGTTGCCCGCCCCGGTCAGGATCACCACGCGCACGGAGCCGTCCTCGGCAAATTCGTCGAGGATGTCGCCGAGTCCGGTCCACATCTCCAGCGACATGGCGTTGCGCTTCTCGGGCTGGTTGAACGTGACCAGCCCGACGCCATCGTCCTTCGCCGCCAGCATCTTCCCGCCGGCATATTCGCGGGTGACGCCGCCGCCTGGCATGTCGTTCATCTCAGATCGCTCCCTTCCTGCGCATGTCGGCGATCTCTTCCGCGGTATAGCCGACCGATCCCAGCACCTCGTCGGTGCTCGATCCCATCTCCGGCGTCGCCAGGCGGATGTCCTTCGAGAAGCCCGTTATGTTGATCGCCGATGCGACGACATCGGCATCGCCGATCACCGGCGAGTGCATCTTGGTCGCCATGCCGAGATGCTGCACCTGCGGATCGGCGAACACCTGGTCGATGGAATAGATCGGCCCGCACGGGACGCCGGCGCCCTCCAGCAACTCGATCCAGTGTTCCGACGGCTTCGTCCTGGTGATCTCGCCGATCGCGCCGTTGATCTCCTTGCGGTGCTTGCTGCGCGAGGCCTGGTCCTTCCACTCCGGCTTGTCCTTCCACTCGGGACAGCCGATCGCGTCGCAGAATCGGCCGAACACCCGGCTGGAACTCGCGGCGATGTTGATATGGCCATCGGAGGTCGGGAACACGCCGGTCGGGATGCCGGTGGGGTGGTCGTTGCCGGCCTGCGGCGCCACTTCCTTGGCGATCAGCCAGCGGCTGGCCTGGAAGTCGAGCATGAAGATCTGCGCCTCGAGCAGCGACGTGGTGACCCAGCGGCCGACCCCGGTGCGCTCACGGTCGAAGATCGCCATCATGATGCCAAGGGCCAGCAGGTTGCCGGCCGTCAGGTCGTCCACCGGGATGCCGACGCGGACCGGTCCCTGCCCGGGCAGGCCGGTGATCGACATCAGCCCGCCCATGCCCTGCGCGATCTGGTCGACGCCGGCGCGGTGCCCGTACGGACCGGTCTGGCCGAAGCCGCTGATGCTGCCATAGACGATGCGCGGATTCACTTCCTTTACGTCGTCGTAGGAGACCTTCAGGCGATGCTTCACCTGTGCGCGCATGTTCTCGACGATGATATCGGCGGTCTTCACCAGGCGCATGAAGGCGGCGTGGCCTTCCGGCGACTTCAGGTTCAGCGTCATCGCCCGCTTGTTGCGATGCAGGTTCTGGAAATCGAAACCATGGCGGTTGCCGGCGACATCCTCGCCGTCGGTGGCGGGCGGCTCGATCTTGATGACTTCGGCGCCCCAGTCGGCGAGGTGGCGCACGCAGGTCGGACCCGCACGGGCGAGCGTCAGGTCCAGCACCTTCAGCCCGTTGAGCGGCAGCCGCGTCTGGGCCTGAGCCAGCATGGTCTTGTCAGCGGGGCTTTCCGGCATCCCTCGTCTCCTCATGGTCCGGAACGGATACTCTGCCGCAATCGGCGAATGCTCAAGAGTGAGGCCTGGCGGCACGGCGCGGGCGGCAGCCGGTGAACGCGGTCGATCTGGCGCTGGTGCTGGCGGTCGATGGTTCCGCCAGCGTCACCTATGAGGAGTTCGGCCTGATCGCGGGCGGCATGGCCGCCGCACTGCGTGAGCCGGCCATCATCGCCGGGCTGACCGGCGGACCGGCGAAGGCGAGCCTGTGCGCGCTCCTGCTGTGGTCCGGCGCCGGTGCGCAGGAGGTGATCGCCGACTGGACGCTGATCGCATCGGAAGCCGATGCAAACGCCTTTGCCGATGCCGTCGACAACATGCCGCGGGTGGTCGCGGCCGGGCAAACAGCAATTGGTGAAGCGCTGCTCGCGTCATTGACATTGCTGAGCCACATTCCGGACACGCCCGGCAGGCAGGTGGTGAACGTCATCGGCGACGGCAGGTCGAACGACGGTATCGCCCCCGCACCGGTGCGCGACCGAATGGCCGAGGCGGGCATTACCATCAACGGGCTTTGCGTTCTTCATGAGGAGCCGGATCTCTTGCAGTCGTACACACGCGATGTGATCGGTGGTCCAGGCGCCTTCGCGGTGACCTGCCAGGACTATGAGTCCTTCGCCGCGGCGATGAAGCAGAAGCTGGCGCGCGAACTCGGGGCGCCGGTCGCATGACGGGCGCCGGTCGCATGACGAACCGGAGCGGCGTTGCGGCGTTGCGGCGAGGGGCTGGAAAGGGAGCGCCGGCATGAGTGCCCGGGTGGCCGAGGTGGTCGGCGCGGATGTGAACGAAGCGATCGAGGCGCTGCGCGAAGCCAGCACCCCCGCGACGGCGCGCAAGGACGACGACGAAATGCCGCTGCCATCCGAGCCGCGCACGATCTTCCTGGGCGGGTTGTTCCTGCTCGCTTTGCTGGCGGCGCTGTACGTGGCGTCGCCGATCGTGCTGCCGGTCGTGCTTGCCATCGTGCTGAAGCTGCTGCTGCAGCCGTTCGTCCGCCTGACCGACCGCGCCGGCGTGCCGCGTGCCCTGGGCGCCGTGCTGGCGATCTTCCTGCTGGTGATGGCGCTTGCCGCGCTGGTCAGCGGCGTGGCCGGACCCGCCGCGTCGTGGGCCGGCAAGCTGCCCGAGGCAATTCCCCAGATCCAGCAGCAACTCGCCTTCCTGGGCAAGCCGATCGGTTCCCTGGAATGGATGGTGAACCAGATCCAGAGCATCGGCGGCGGCGGTATCGGCCTGCCGCAGGCACCGCAGACGCATTCCTTCAACGTGATGGGTGCACTGTTCAGCGGCACCACCACCGTCGCGGCGGGTTCGTTCACCACGCTGATCGTGCTCTTCTACCTGCTGGTGTCGGGCGAGACGTTCCTGCGCCGCTTCGTCGAGATCCTGCCGACCTTCGCCGAGAAGCGGCAGGCGGTGGAGATCACGCTGGACATCGAGAAGAACGTCTCGGCCTATCTGATCACCGTCACCCTGATCAACGCCGTCGTGGGCGTGCTGACGCTCGCGGTGATGTGGCTGACCGGCGTTGAGAACCCGCTGCTGTGGGGGCTGGTCGCGTTCGTGGTGAACTTCGTCCCCATCCTGGGACCGATGGTCGCCATGGCGATCTTCCTGATGGCCGGCATCCTGTCGCTTGGCGTGACCTGGTGGGCGCTGCTGCCGGTGGGGCTGTATTTCATCATCCACGTCGTCGAAGGCGAGATCGTCACACCGATGCTGATGGCGCGGCGTTTCACCATCAACCCGGTCGCGGTGATCCTGGCGCTGCTGTTCTGGTATTGGATGTGGGGCGTGCCCGGCGCGATCCTTGCGGTGCCGATGCTGGCGATCGCCAAGATCGTCTGCGACGACCTGCGTCCGCTGCGGGCGTTCGGGCACGTCCTGGAAGCGTGATCAGTCCCGGAAGAAGCGCAGGAACCAGTCCAGCACCTGCTCCGGCGCCTCCTCGTTGACGTAGTGCCCGCTGGGTAGCGCCTCGCCACGCACGTCCTCCGCGCGTTCCCGCCAGATGCCGACCGGGTCGTCGAACCGCTTGCCCACGCTGCTGGTGTTGCCCCACAGCACCAGGATCGGCATCGCCAGCTTGCGGTGCAGGTCGGCGGTGTCCAGTTCGCAGTCGATCGTGGCCGCGGCGCGGTAGTCGGCGCAGGAGCCGCGGATAGTCTTCTCGTTGAAGCAGCGGACGTACTCGGCCCAGATCTCCGGCGGGATGTGGTTCAGGTCCTTGGTCAACTTCAGCAGCTTTTTGCGCATGAACCAGTCGGGATCGACGGCATTGAAGAAGGTCTCCGGGAAACCCGCCGGCTGCGCCATGAACGGCCAATGCCAACCGCCGATCGCACCCTCCTTGTCCATCGCCGCCCACATGTCGAGCGTCGGCACGATGTCGATGATGGCGGCCTTCAGCACCTTCTCCGAATGGTCGAGGCACATGCGATGCGTCGTGCGGCCGCCGCGATCGTGGCCGGCGACGAAGAAGCGCGAATAGCCCAGCGCCTGCATCACCTCGACCTGGTCCTGCGCCATGGCACGGAAGGAGTAGTTGACACTGCCGGGCTCCTCAGGCGGGGCGGAGCTATCGCCATAGCCGCGCAGGTCGGCCGCCACGACGTGGAAGTGTTCCGCCAGGCGGGGGGCCACCTTGTGCCAGGCGACATGGGTGAGCGGGTTGCCGTGCAGCAGCAGCAGCGGCGGCCCGCTGCCGCCATGCCGCAGCCGGATCCGGGCGCCGGAGGTGTCGATGTCGGTAACGGTGAATCCGGGCATGATTTCCATTGGACCCCTCCTGTTGGGATGGTGCCGCGGAAGACTAGGTCAGGCGCGCGCGCGATGCATCCCGGGCCTCATGCGGCCATTCCCAGCACCACCCGGGCCGCGCGCAGGTCCGCAGTCTCCAGCCCGTCGTCGAACCGCTCGCAGACCGGCGCCAGCAACGCCATCGCCTCGCCGTGGCGTCCCTGCGCACACAGGTGCCGGCCCAGGCTGGTCGCGGTCCGCAACTCCCACGCCAGCGCCGCCTGTTCGCGCGACAGCGACAGCGATTGCTGGAGCATCGCCTCCGCCTCCGCCGGGAGGGCGAGCGACAGCAGCACCTGGCCGCGGATGCGCAGCAATTCCGGCACGCACCAGAGTTCGCCGCCCAGTTCCGCGCGCTCCAGGGCCGTCTCCACTGCCTGGCGTGCCGTCCTGCCCTCGCCGGTCTCGGCCTGTGCCTGGGCCAGTTCGGCCAGCAGCCAGACATGCTGGAACGCGCGGCCGTCGCCGGGGAAGTGCCGCAGCGCACGCTCCAGCGCTTCGGCGCCCATTGTCACCTGACCCTGCCTGATCCGCAGCAGCGCCTGCCAGCAGCGCCCGCGCGCCGCCCACGCCGTCAGGCCATGCCGCTCGGCGCTGTCGAGCAGGCGCGTCACGAACTGGGCGAGCCGCTCGATGTCGCCGAGCAGGCAGGCGATCGGGCAGGCGAACTGCGCCAGCAGCACGCTGAACTGCAGGGCATGGCCGCGTGCCGCCACCGCGGCGACGGCGTCGTCCAGCATCTCGCGCGCCCGCCTGGGGAAACCCTGCAGCCACAGGATCATGGCGAGCAGGAACTCGGCCCCGGCGCGCTGCTCGAAGTGGAAGCGGACCATGTGGCCGGCATCGCTCGCCGCCCCATACTGCGCCAGCATCCGTTCGGTATGTTCACGCGCGCCGTGCAGGTCCCCGAGGATGAACAGCGACATGCCGACCATGCGGTCCGCCACGAGTTCGTCATCGCGTTCATTTCGGAGCCCCGCCAGGGCCTGGAAGCGCCGCGCCACCAGCAGCCCCTCGCGATGCTCGCCGCGATTGCGGCAATCGATCCACAGTCCCCAGAGCGTGCGCAGCCGGGAATCCTGGTCGTCCAGCGTCTCGGCGAGAGCGTTGGCGCGCTGCCAGAGCCGCGTATTCTCTTTACCCGGGCCAGCGCCATTCTGCATCGCCGTCGCCAGCGCCACCAGCAATTGGAGTTCGCTGTGTCCGCCGGCGCCGCTCTGCCGGTCGAGACCCTCGATGGCCTGTTCGACGCGCCGGCGACACTCCAGCAGACGGGTCATCTCGATCCACAGTGGAATGGCGGCCAGCGTCAGCGCCACCCCCAGGTGCCGGTCGCCGTGCGGCGAGAACGCCCAATCCAGCGCGGCGGACACATCGTCGATCAGCAGCCGCCGCTGCGGCTTTGCGACATCGCCGCGCGACAGCAGCGCACTTACGCATTCTGCGAGCCGGCGTGTCGTCGCCTGCAACTCGTCGGCTTCCTGCAGCCTGTCCAGGCAATACGCCCGCATCGTCTCGAGCATCCGGTAGGTCACCGGTTCTTGACCGGTCTGTGTCGTCAGCAGCGACTTGGCCACGAGGTTGCTGATGCCGAGGATCACCTGCTCCTCGGCAAGGTGCGCGTCTGCGGCGACGGCACGGGCGGACTCCAGGCTGAACGCGCCGCGCAGGACCGCGAGGCGCCGCAGGATCGCCTGCTCAGCCGCGGACAGCATGTCGTAGCTCCAGTCGAGCGTCGCGCGCAGCGTCCGCTGGCGCGGCAGCGCCGTGCGGCGGCCGCGGGTCAGCACCCGGAAGCGATCGCCAAGCTCGCCGGCCAGCCCCGCCAGCCCCAATTGTTCCACGCTCGCCGCCGCCAGTTCGATGGCCAGCGGAATGCCGTCGAGCCGGCGGCAGATCTCGATCACCGGCGCCACGTCCGCATCGGTGAAGGCAAAAGCATTGACGCTCGCCATGGCCCGGTCGACGAACAGCCGTACCGCCGGAAACGACAGCGCTTCGGCAGCCGGAGGGATATCGTTCGCCGGCGGCACCGCGAGCGGCTGCAGCCGCAGGACCCACTCGCCCTGGCAGCGCAGCGGCTCCCGGCTGGTTGCCAGCAGGCGAACTCCGGTCGTGCCGCGCAGCAGGTCCTCGGCGAGCGTCGAGACGGCCTCGATCACGTGCTCGCAATTGTCCAGCACCAGCAGCATCTGCCGGTCGGCAAGCTGGGCGAGAATATCGGCCATCATGTCGTCGGAACGGGCCGCGATCTCCGCTGCGGCGGCGAGCGCGTTGGGAACCATCGCCGGTGCCGTCAGCGGTGCGAAATCCACGAAGATCACGCCATCGGGGTAGTGCGCCGCAAAGCTCCTGGCCGCCGCCACCGCGACCGTCGTCTTGCCGATGCCCCCCGCGCCGACGATCGTGACCAGGCGATGTTCCAGCTTGCCGGCGAGTGCATCGATGACCTCGTCGCGGCCGTACATCGAGGCGATCTGCGCCGGCAGGGTCGAGATGTGCACGATGTCGGCGGCGGCGGCCGGAGCCTCGCCGCGGGTGACCGGGGCGACGAAGCAGTAGCCTCGGCCCGCAATGTTGGTGATGTAGCGACGGTCGCCGCGCCCGTCGCCCAGTGCCCTGCGCAGCGCGGAGATCTGCACCCGCACGGCGCTTGGCTCGGCCGTGTTGCCGCCCCAGACGATTGCCAGAAGCTCCTCGGTGCCGACCACCGCACCCTGGCGCTCCAGCAGCACAGCGAGGATGTCGAATGCACGCTGGCCGATTCTGACCGGACGGCCGGATTCCAGCAGGACGCGTTGCTCCGGGAGGAGCCGAAACGGACCGAACGCCAACGCATCTCGCATTATGGGGAATATCCAGCCGACAACGCTCGGGCCGATCCGCCCGATCATGCGCTGTGGGGCGCGCGGCGACAACCGAAACGACGGCGGCCGGGGGCCGGTTCTTGCGGCGGTCGGCATTCGCCTGCACAAATCGGGACGACGCCGGCAACGCGAAGGAGCCAAGGAATGCCCGTTCCCACGGATCTGCTCAGCGGCGCCCTCGCGGCCCTTGCCTTCATCCCGTGCGCGCTGGGAAGTATCGCGCCGGTGCCTGCCCCATCGCCCGCCCCGCGCCGCCGCGAGACCGTCATCAACGGCCGCCGCATCAAGACGATCGACATCCATGCCCACTGCATCGTTCCGCCTGCGGCGGCGCTGATCGACCATCCGCTGGAGGCGCCCGGACTGCTGATGCAGGACACCTCGGCTCGCATCGCGGCGATGGATGCGCAGGGGATCGACGTCGAGGCCCTGTCGATCAACCCCTATTGGTATCGCGCCCCGCGTGACGCGGCCGCGGCGCTGATCAAGCTGCAGAACGAGACGCTGGCGGAATACATCGCCGTCGATCCCGAGCGTTTCACCGGGTTCGCTACTGCGTCCCTGCAACACCCCGATCTGGCAGCCGAGCAGGTGGAGTATGCGGTGAAGCAGCTTGGCTTCCGCGGCGTCGGGGTCGGCGGCAGCGTGGCCGGCGAGGAGGTCGCCAATCCGCGCTTCCATCCGTTCTGGGCGAAGTGCGAGGAACTCGGCGTGCTGGTGTTCATGCATCCGCAGGGCACGCGCGAACTGGAGCCCAGCGGCCGGCTCGCCGGCAGCGGGCTGCTGACCAACACGATCGGCAATCCGCTGGAGACCACGATTGCGCTGTCGCACCTGATCTTCGAGGGGACGCTGGACCGGTTTCCCGGCCTGAAGATCTGCGCGGCCCACGGCGGGGGCTTCCTGCCGTCCTACGCCAACCGTTCCGATGCGGTGATCCGCTGCTTCCCCGATCGGGTGGGGCCGCTGCCCCTAAAGAACCCCACGGCGTACCTGCGCGACGGCCAGCTTTACTTCGACACGATCGTCTTCACGCCCGAGGCGCTGCGTCACTTGATCGCCGAGGTCGGTGCCGGGCAGATCATGATCGGCACCGACTACCCGTTCCCGTGGACCAGCACCGAGGTCGACCTGGTGCTGGCGACGCCGGGGCTGACGGACGATGAGCGCATCGCCATCCTGGGTGGCACTGCCGCGGGGCTTCTCGGCATCGCCACCTGACACCACGCCACGCCACCGGCGGGCGAAGGGGAACGCCCGTCCATCCGTTGCGTTTGATTGACGTCGCAAGCAGGCCACGATAGGTAGCGGCCGCTGCGGAATGAACCGATGACCGACAGAGCACCGGCAGGGGCCATTCCCGAAAATCACATGCCTGCCGCGTCTGATTATTCTCCCGCGCTACGCTCGGTCTTTTCGCACTCTTCTGCCGTCGCCGCGTGGGCCGTCGCTGACGGCAGGCTGGATGCCGGCAGTGGTCGGTGCGGGGCCGGCCCGGCAGACCGGCTCCCCAGCCTGCATCCCCCCGAGTCGGAGGCCAGCCGGTGAACCACCAGTCGCCCAGGATGGCCGTTGCGCCCGGCGATTTCTATTTCGCCGATCCGCGTCCCGTCGATGTCACGGCCCTGCGCCATCCGGTGTGCAGCCTCGTGATCGATGCCGAGGAGGATTTCGACTGGGCCAATCCGACCTATGGCACGCCATACACCACAAGCTGCATGCGGCAGGCGCGCGAACTGCAGGACATCGTCAGCGCCTACGGCGTGCAGCCGACCTACCTGCTCACCTACCCGGTGCTCGACGACCCCGAGGTGGTACGCCTCCTGCGTCGCCAGATCGAGCGCGGCGAATGCGACGTCGGCGTCCAACTGCACCCCTGGGTCAATCCGCCGTTCCTGGGTGACATGGATGCGCACACGTCGTTTCTCGGCAGCCTCACGCCGGAGATCGAGGAGAGCAAGCTGCTGGCGCTGAAGGCGAGGTTCCGCCAGTGTTTCGACCGCGATCCGATCAGCTTTCGCGCCGGCCGCTACGGGCTGGGTCGGGACACCTCCCGCCTGCTGGAGAAGCACGGGTTCCTGGTCGATACGAGCCTGGCCCCGCGCACCGATTTCCGCCCCGAACATGGTCCCAATTTCTCGAGCTACGACTGCACGCCGTTCTGGTTCGGCGAGGATCGCGCGCTGCTGGAGTTGCCACTGTGCCGCAGCCTGATCGGCTGGAGTGGCCCGGCCGCGCTGCCGCTGTACGTTGCGCTGTCGACCCCGACGCTGTCCCGCTGGCATGTGCCGGGCATCCTGAGCCGGCTGCGCTGCGTCGAGCGCGTGACGCTGTCGCCAGAGGGCAACGATGAGGCGGCGATGCTGCGGTTCCTGCGGTCACGCCTCGCCGCCGGCCAGCGCATATTCTCCCTTAGCTTCCACAGTTCCTCGCTCGCCCTCGGCCGGAATCCCTACGTGCAGACCCGCGCCGACCTGCATGGCTTCTATGACCGGCTGTCGGGTATCCTCGACGCCATGGCCTCGCGACTCGGATTTGGTTTCGTCAGCCTTGGCGAGATGCCTGCATTGCTCCTCAAGAACGTTGCATGACGGCGCGTGCGGATGTCCTGCTGATTGCCAACAATTTCCCGCCGGTGCGCGGCGGCTCGGCGGTCGTCTACCAGAACCTCGCCAACCAGAGCGGCGGCCGTCTGATGGTCCTCGCCCCACGCATCAGCTACACCGACGGCCTGCCGCTGATCGGTTGGCGCGAGCACGACCGCCGCGCCACCTACCGCGTCGTCCGGCTGCCGCTGCTGCGGACCGTGATCTCCGAGCCGCATGGCCGGCGCGGCAGGCTGCTGTTCCTGATGAAGGACATGGCGATCCGGGCAAACCTGGCCTTCGCCCTCGTGCGCCTGCTGATCCGGGAGCGGCCGCGCGCCATCTGCATCGGCGAACTGATGGCGAGCAGTTGGATCGTCCGGGTCCTCGCCTGCGTGCCGCACGTCCGCACCGTCATCTACGTGCACGGCGAGGAAATCACCACCGAGGATCCCTACGACCTCCACTACGCCCGCCGCCGCCGCGCCCTGTTGGCGGGCGACGGTATCGTCGTGGTCAGCCGGTTCACCCAGTCCGCGGTGGAAACGCTGCTGCCCGAGCAGGCCAGGGGCCGCATCGCCCTGATCGAGAATGGCGTCGATACCGACCGCTTCAGGGCCATGGACAAAAGCCCATGGCTGACTGCGCTGTACGGACTGGATGGCTACTTCGTCTTCGTCTCGGTCTGCCGGCTACTCGAGAAGAAGGGCATCGACCAGGCGTTGCGCGCGTTCGCCGGTCTGCTGCCGCGGCATCCCATGAGCCGCTTCCTCGTTGTGGGGACCGGCCCCTATGGTGACAGGCTCCGAGCGATCGCGGCCGAACTCGGTATCACGGGGGCGGTGATCTTCACCGGCGAAATCCCCGAGAACGATCTGGTGGAGCACTACTGCCTGGGCGACGTCTTCGTCATGCCCAACCGGGAACTGCCGAACGGCGACACGGAAGGCTTCGGCCTGGTGTTCCTGGAGGCGAATGCCTGCGGCCTGCCGGTGATCGCCGGACGCGACGGCGGCAGCCGCGATGCCGTTCGGCATGGCGAGAACGGCCTGGTGGTGAACGGCCACTGCGTCGGTGAAATCCTCGCGGCGATGCTGCTGCTGCGGGAGGACGATGCCGAAAGGGCGAAGCTGCGTCGCGGCGGCCTCATCGCAGCGGCGCGCGCGGACTGGAAGAACAAGGCGCAGACCTTCCTGCAATTCTGCCTGTCCGGGCGCCCATCGGGACATCCCGGCTGAGGCTTCATTCGGCGGCGACCGCCACCGCTGCCGGTACCTTCGTCAACCGCCCCAGCAACTCGCTGCGCTGCGCCTCGGCCTTCGCCCGGTTGGCATCCTTCACCGGACCGAAGCCCCGGATCATGTCCGGCAGCCGCGCGATCGCCACCGCCACGTCCAGCGTCTCAGGCCGCAGCGCCGCCTGCACGGTACGCAGATCGCCCACGTACTGGTCGATCAATCCACGCTCCATGCGACGCTCCTGCTGCCGTCCGAACGGATCGAGCGGCGTTCCCCGCAGAAACCGCCCGTATTGCAGCATCCGGAACAGCGGCAGCGCGAACCAGCCGGGCAGCGCGACCTTGCGCCGCCGTCCAGTGGCGGGATCGATGCCGGTGACCAGCGGCGGCGACAAATGGAAGCGTGGCTTCTCGCCGTAGGCCGCCGCGGCGTGCAGCCGCGCCACTTCATATTCGTCCTTGTACGCCATCACCCGGAACAGCCCTTCGGCGGCAGCCCGCGACAACCGCCCCGGTTCGCCCGAAACTGCGGTCTCCCGCGCGACCACCTCGGCGATCAGTGCCTGGTAGCGCCGCGCCAGCCGCCGGCCCTGGTACGCCACCAGCGCCGATGCCCGCGCCGCGATCAGCGCGTCCAGCGAGGCGGGCGGAGCGTCGAGCGTCGGCACGAGGATCTGTTCCTCGAGACCGGGCTTCTCGGCCAGGATCCGCCCCCACAGGAAGGCCCGCCGGTTCAGCGCCACCGAGGCGCCGTTCAGTTCGATCGCGTGCAGGATCGCTGCCTCACCGACGGGCACCAGGCCGCGCTGCCAGGCCAGCCCCAGCAGCATCGTGTTCATCGCCTGTGCGTTGCCGAACAGGTGCTCGGCCAGGCGTGTCGCGTGAAGATAGACCGAGGCGCCTGCGTCCGTGGCGCGCTCGATGGTGCGCCGGTGCAGCACGGCATCGATCAGCAGGTTGGCGTCCTGCTTGAACGCGGCGGTGGCGGCCAGGTCCAGGTTGCCGATCACGGCGCCGGCCTGGGCGTTGCGCTCCAGCACATTCGGCCCGGCGCCCACCGCGAGATCGGCGGCGATCATGACGTCCGCCGCGCCCAGCGGGATCCGCACCACGTCCAGTGCCGCTTCGTCATCGGCGATCTGCACATGCGCGACCACCGTGCCGTTCTTCTGCGCGAGCCCGGTGTAGTCCAACGTGCGCACCACCTTGCCTTCCAGATGCGCCGCCATGGCCAGGATGGCGCCCGAGGTGACGATGCCGCCACCGCCGATGCCGGCGAACAGCGCGCGCCAGGGCCGGGCCGTGGAGGGGATCGGCGGGTGCGGCAATTGCGCCGCCAATTCGCCTTCCTGCGCCTGCCAGTGCAGGTCGGCCTCCGGTGCGCGCGGCGCGCCGTCGACGGTGACGAAGCTCGGGCAGAATCCCTTGAGGCAGGACAGGTCGACGTTGCAACTGGTCGGGTTGATCCGCCGCTTGCGGCCCAGCGCCGTCTCGATCGGCTCGATCGCGATGCAGTGCGATTGGGCGGTGCAGTCGCCGCAATTCTCGCAGACCTGCTCGTTGATCACGACGCTTCGCTCGGGTTGCGCCATCTTGCCGCGCTTGCGCCGGCGGCGCTTCTCGGTGGCGCACACCTGATCGTAGATCAGTACCGATACACCGTTGTAGTCACGCAGTGCGCGCTGCACCTGGTCGAGATCGGCGCGCACGTGGCGGGTGGCGCCGGCCGGCAGGGCAGAGGCCGGCGGCAGCCGTTCCGCCTCATCGGCGACGACGGCGATGCGGGCCACGCCTTCGGCCGCGATCTGCGCCGCGTATTGCGGCACCGTGTAGCCGCCCTCGGCCGGCTGTCCGCCGGTCATCGCCACCGCGTCGTTGACCAGCAGCTTGTAGGTGATGCGCGTGCCGGCCGCGACCGCCTGGCGGATCGCCATGATCCCGGAATGCGTATAGGTGCCGTCGCCCATGTTGGCGAACACGTGCGGCATCTCGGTGAAGGGTGCCATGCCGACGAACGGCGCGCCCTCGCCGCCCATCTGGGTGAAGGTCCGTGTCCGGTCGCCTTCGTCCAGCGCCATGAAGTGGCAGCCGATGCCGGCGGTGGCGAAGCTGCCCTCCGGCAGTTGCGTGGAGGTCCCGTGCGGACAGCCGGCGCAGAAGGCCGGGACGCGGCGCAGCAATCCGGGCGGACGTTGCGGCATCCGCGGTGCCGGCGGATCGGCGACGTTCAGCCCGGCGGCCCGCAGGAACCCGACGAGTCCGGTGGCGACGATCTCTGGCGAGAGTTCCATGAGCGGCGACAGCAGCGGCGCGCCCTGCGGCGTGGTCTTGCCGCTGATCTCCGGCCGCTGGTCCGCGGGCATGTTGTACAGCGCGTCGCGGATCTGCGCTTCGACGAAGCTGCGCTTCTCCTCCACCACGAGGAGCGCCCTTTTGCCGCGGGCGAAGGCGCGCAGCCCTTCGGCCTCCAGCGGCCACGTCATCCCGACCTTGTAGAGCGCGATCTGAGCATGGTGCTCCACCTCGAGCATGCGCAGGGCGTGCATCGTGTCGGTGTGCGCGCGTCCCACGGTCACGATGCCGATCGGTGCATCGTCGGCACCGAACATCTGGCGGTCCAGCCGGTTGGCCCGCGCCCAGGCCAGCGCCGCCGGAATCCGCTCTTCCACCACGCGGCGTTCCAACTCGGCCCGATCGGCCGGGAAATGCATGGTGGGGTCGAAGCTCAGCCCGTGCGGGGGCAGCACGAAATCCGGCACGGCGAAGTGCCGCAGCGAGGGGACGACTAGCGAGGCCGCCTGCTCGGCCGTCTCCGCCGTGGTCTTCATCGCCACCCATAGGCCGCTGAACCGCGACATGGCGATGCCGGCGAGGCCGAGATCGAGGAAATCCTGCACCGAGGCGGGGTTCAGCACAGGGATGAACACGCCCTCGAACACGTGCTCGGTCTGGTGCGGATAGGTCGAGGAATGCGCGCCATGGTCGTCGCCGGACACCGCCAGAACGCCGCCATGCTTCGATGTGCCGAGAAAATTGCCGCAGTGCAGCGCATCGCCGGCGCGGTCAACGCCGGGCCCTTTGCCGTACCACATGCCGAACACGCCATCGACCCGCTTGCCGGGAAACGCATCCAGGTGCTGCGTGCCGTACAGCATCGTGGCGGCAAGATCCTCGTTCACGCCTGGCTGGAACTGGATATTCTGCGCCGACAGCAGCTTCTGGCGCTGCCAGATCTCGCGATCGAGGCCGCCCAGCGGCGAACCACGGTAGCCGGAGATCAACCCGCCGGTGTTGAGGCCCGCGGCGCGGTCGAGCCGCGCCTGTTCCAGCATGACGCGTACCAGCGCCTGGATGCCGGAGAGCAGCACCGGCGTGTCGAGGTCGGTGAAGCGGCTCTCAAGCGAAGTGCCTGCATGGCCGAGACCGATGTCCATCTGGGTCATCCCTGGCGGCTTATAGCGTCATTGGAATGTAGGCTGCTGGCAGCAATCCTGCCATGTGGGGCAGGGGTTCGCACGGGGAGTTGGCGAAATAGAGCCGAAGCTGCGCCGCGGGGGCTGCGTGATGATGCGATGTTGCACGCCGTGGATGGTGCGCGCAGGACTCCTGCGCGTCGCCCGGGCCACGCGAGCGCCGAACGACAGGCATCGCTTGCTGTTTCGCCCCGAACGGTCGACGGGACCAGCGGCTCACCCGTTGAGGCGTGACACAAGCTCGAATAGCTGTGCCTCAGGCGTTCCGGACAGCGGCGCCGCCGGCCTGGGCCGGGTTGCGGACTTGCGCACGTTCATTGGCGGGTAGCCGTAGGTCCGGCGGAATGTCGCGTTGAAATGCGGCACGGAGCGATAGCCGTGCGCGAGCGCGATGCTCTTCACGCTGCGCAGGTCGCCGTGTCGGCCAGGGCAGCATGGGCCGCCTCGAGCCGCCGGCGCTGGATATGGCATGCGACGCCGCCGCTGGCGGAAAAGGCGCGATAGAGGGTAGAGCGGGTCACGCCCAGCAATTGCGACAGCCTGCCGGGCCCAAAATCGCCATCGCCGAGATGTGCCTCGACGATCGCGCAGGCCTGCGCGCGGATGGCCGAACCGTGCACCGGGTCCGCGGCGGACGTGCATCGGGGCAAGGCGCCAAGACATGCGAGGACCACCTCCCGCGTTGCCGTCGCGAGCAGATCGTGCCCCGCCGGGTCGGCGGCCCGAAGCTGATTCGGCAGAAGCAGCAGGAACTCCGTGAGGAGCCGACCCGCTGCGCCATCGAGCAAGCGCCCGTGCAGGTCCGGCAGGAAGGACAGGCTGGGTCCGAGCACCGGCCACGGGGCAATCAAGACCAGCGTCGATGAGGGTGACAGGACCACCTTGGCATCGCGTTCCCAGTCGAACAGCATGATCTGCCCGCGCTCCGCCACGACCGCGCGGCCCTCGACCGCACCGGCGAGCGAACCGTCGCGCAGCAGGACGATGCTGAGGTTGTGCGGCTGGTCCTTCTGGGGACCCGCGAATTCGGAGGAACCGCCAAGCTGGCTGACCACCAGCGCGAACTCCTTGAGGCTGAATGCCTCCACCTCCGCGGCAAACGGTTCTTCGGCCGGCAGGTCGGGCCGGCTCACGTCGAACCCGACCACCGCTTGTCGCCAGCTTTCGAACTGGCGCCGCCGTGGCAGCGAGGTGCTGTGGAAGCGAACCGTGGGGATGGAGGACGACATGCGGGCAGTGTGCACCCTCTCGAACGGAGGGGAAGGGACGTCCCAGCACAGGCGCTGAGACGCAGGCGCAAGCATTGATACCGGCGGACAATTGTTGTGGCGATCGTCTCCACCTACCCAGCACTCATCCGCTGGGGAGTGTTCCGTGCGTGCATTTGCCGTCGTCCTCGTCTCATGGCTGGCGCTGACAGCGTCGCCTGCGAAGGCCGAGAAGCTGCGGTTCGTCGTCGGTGGCGCCGTCAACCTGTCGTGGAGCCTGGACTCCGACCCTCAGCCGACGCTCACCGGCTCGGGGTTCTGGAGCATCGGGATATCCAACGTTCGCTGGCTCGATTTCAACCTGAACGACAGCGCTGGTTTCCAGTTCTATGACGCCAGCCAGGAGGGAGGCTTCGACATATTCCCCTCCGCCGCGCTGCAGGAACTGGGTTTGCCTTTCAGTTTCTCGCCGACCGGCGACGTCGTCTGGACCGGGACGCTGGACGCACCGCATTTCTCCAGGGGCGCCTGGCGATTCACCGACTATTTCGAACCGAGCCTGAGCTATACGCTGCAAGTCTGGAATCCGCGCACCGAGCAGGAGCCCGCCTTGCCGCCGTTGAACGAAATTCCCGAGCCAGGCACCTGGATCATGCTGGTGACAGGGGTTTTCCTGCAGGGGACGATGCTGCGCTGGCGGTCGGCGTAGCGCCGCATCAGGGATATCCGCTGCGGGTTCGCGGCAAGCGCGGATGACGGAAGTGGCGCACGCCAGCCGTCGGGGAAGCCGGTCTCCACCATCACCCGGACGCATCGCCTGTCCCACTCCGCAGCCTACCCCCGTCGCGCGACTTCTTCTACCGTCGCCGGAAGGCGGGAGACATCCGAATGAGCATCGTCCCGATCCGCGGCCTGTTCGAGGCGCACCTGACGGTCAGCGACCTCGACCGGTCCATCGCCTTCTACCGCGACGTGCTGGGCCTGCCGCTCGCCTACCGGCTGCCCGAGCGCAACGTCGCCTTTATGTGGGTGCCGACATCGGAGCGCGGCATGCTGGGGCTGTGGTCGATCGGCTCCTCGCCGCTGCGCATGCGGCTGCACATCGCGTTCGACGTGGCGCTGCCGCAGGTGTTCGAATCGGTGGCCGCACTACGCCGCGCCGGCCTCACGCCGCGGGCCGGCGGCGGGGAGGCGCCGATCGATGAACCGGTGGTGCTGGCGTGGATGCCGGCGGCCAGCGTGTATTTCGACGATCCGGACGGCCATTCCCTCGAGTTCATCAGCATGCTGGACGCGGCACCGCGGCCGGACCTGGGACGTGTGCCGTGGTCGAGTGGCGGCGGCTGACGTAACCGCCGCGTGGGCGTTGCCGTACGCGCCGGGAGATTGCCGATCGCGCCGTGCTGTGGACGTATACGTTCCGGAATCAGCAGGAGGGACGCGCATGGACGTATCGCGGCGAGGCATGTTCGCTGGTGCAATCGGCGCCGGCGGTCTGGCGGTGGCGGCGAGCGCGCAGTCGGCACAGGGGGCCGAACCGGCGATCCCCAATTTCGCCTACAATCTTGCCGGCGCGGCGATGGGCAAGAACAAGATCGGCTGCTGGTCGCGCGAGGCCAACGTGACGGAGTTTCCCGTCTCGACCGGCCTGGCCGGCGTGCTGATGTCGCTCGCGCCGGGTGCGCTGCGCGAACTGCACTGGCATGCCAACGCCGCGGAGTGGGCCTACGTGATCAGCGGATCGTGCCGGATCACCATCATCGATCCGCAGTACAACAGCGAGACCAGCGATTTCGGTCCGGGCGACGTCTGGTATTTCCCGCGTGGCTACGGCCATTCCATCCAGGCGCTCGGTGGCCAGGACTGCCTGTTCCTGCTGATCTTCGACAGCGGCTACTTCTCGGAATACTCGACCTTCAGCATCACCGACTGGGTCGGCCATACGCCGCCCGAGGTTCTGGCGAAGACGTTCGGCGTTCCGGCGGCCACCTTCGCCGGCTTCCCCAACGACGAAGTGTATTTCGCCGCGGGTCCGGTGCCGGGACCGCTGCCGGCGAACCCGCGCCCGGGCTCCACGCAGACCGGCCCGTTCCCGCACCGCTATCCGCTGCTGGCGCAGAAACCCAGGGAGGTGGACGGGGTGAAGCTGCGCCTGGTGTCGTCCAAGGAGTTCCCGATCTCCACCTCCATGACCGGCGCGCTGATGGACATCGCACCGGGCGGACTGCGCGCGCTGCATTGGCACCCGAACGCTGATGAGTGGCAATATTACCTCAGCGGGCGGGCGCGGATGACGGTGTTCCTGTCGCAGGGCCATGCCAGCACGGTCGAGCTTGGGGCTGGCTATGTCGGGTATGTGCCGCGCGGGTGCGGCCACTACATCGAGAACATCGGTCCCGACCCGGTGCAGGTCGTCATCGCCTTCAATAGCGGCGACTATCAGGAGATTTCGCTGACCCAGTGGATGGCGGCGAACACTCCCCAACTGCTGGCGACCAACTTCGGCCAGCCTGAGGCGTTGTTCACGCAACTGACCAAGACGATCGGCGGATAGACCGGAGGCCGACATGAGCGACGAGCTACGCGTCGAACGGCGCGAGGGATGGTACAGGCTGGTGCTGAACCGGCCGGACAGGCTGAACGCGGCGAACGAGGCGATGCTGACCGCGCTGCTCGCGGCACTCGACGCCGCCGAAGCGGATACTTCCTGCCGGGCGCTGCTGCTGACCGGCGAGGGCAGGGGGTTCTGCGCCGGCCAGGAACTTGGCGCTGCTGTGATGCCGGGACCGGGTGGTCCGCCCGACCTCAGCCGCGTCGCCGATCTGCACCACCGCGTGGTGCGC
This sequence comes from Acetobacteraceae bacterium, assembly GCA_037201625.1. Taxonomy (GTDB): domain Bacteria; phylum Pseudomonadota; class Alphaproteobacteria; order Acetobacterales; family Acetobacteraceae; genus JAMXLO01. The sequence goes on from JBBCGR010000003.1 coordinate 60,596, forward strand.
CGGCTGCGCGGCATCGCATTGCCGGTGGTCTGCGCGGTGAATGGCGTGGCCGCCGGCGCCGGTGCGAGTTACGCGCTCGCCTGCGACATCGTGCTGGCCGGGCGCAGCGCGAAGTTCATCCAGGCCTTCGTGAAGATCGGCCTCGTGCCTGACTCCGGCGCGAGCTTCTTCCTGCCGCGGCTGATCGGCGAGGCGCGCGCGCGTGCGCTGGCGATGCTGGGTGAAACGGTGGACGCCGAGAAGGCGGAAGCCTGGGGCATGATCTGGCGTGTGGTGGACGATGCCGCGTTGCAGCAGGAGGCGGAGAAACTTGCCGCCCATCTGGCGACGCAGCCCACCGCGGCGCTGGCGGCGATGAAGCGGCTGTTCGCAGCATCGGCCACCAGCACGCTGGATGCACAGCTCGACCTGGAGCAGCACTTGCAGGGCGAGGCCGGCCGCAGTGCCGACTATGCCGAAGGCGTGCGCGCGTTCCTGGAGAAGCGTCCGCCGGCCTTCGGCGGACGCTGATGAGCGATGAGGTTCGTGAGCGCGCCGAAGCGATGTGGGCGGAGGATCGTGCCACCAATGGTCTCGGCATGCGGCTCGAGGACGTGGCGCCGGGCCGCGCGCGGTTGTCGATGACGATTGCGCCGGCGATGGCGAACGGCCACGGCATCTGCCACGGCGGCTTCATCTTCACGCTGGCGGATTCGGCGATGGCCTTCGCCGTCAATTCCCGTGGCGAGCCGGCGGTGGCGCAGCACGCGGCGATCAGCTTCATCCGCCCCGGGCAGGTCGGCGAGGAACTGGTGGCCGATGCGGTGGAGCGGATGCATGCGGGCCGCTCCGGACTGTACGATGTGCGGGTCAGCACGCGGGCGGGTGAACTGGTGGCCGAGTTCCGCGGCCACACGCGCACGATCCGCACCAGGGCGGAGGGTTAGATGGCAGGGCTCGACGCAATCGAAACCGCATCGCGCGATGCGATCGCGGCGCTGCAACGCGAGCGGCTGGCCTGGACGCTGCGTCATGCCTACGCCAACGTGCCGCATTATCGCCGCGCGTTCGCCGCCGCCGGGGTGCATCCGGACGATTTCCGCTCGCTGGACGATCTTGCCAAGTTCCCGTTCACCACCAAGCAGGATCTGCGCACCAACTATCCGTTCGGCATGTTCGCCGTGCCGCGCGAGAAGCTGGTCCGCGTGCACGCTTCCTCCGGCACCACCGGCAAGCCGACGGTGGTGGGCTATACCGCAAAGGACATCGAGACCTGGTCGCACGTGGTGGCGCGCTCGATCTACGCCTCCGGCGGTCGGCCGGGGATGATCGTGCATGTCGCCTATGGCTACGGCCTGTTCACCGGCGGTCTCGGCGCCCATTACGGTGCGGAGCGGCTGGGCTGCACGGTGGTGCCGGTGTCCGGCGGCATGACCGAGCGGCAGGTGCAGCTCATTGCGGATTTCCGTCCCGACGTGATCATGGTGACGCCGTCCTACATGCTGGCGATCCTGGACGAGTTCCGCCGCCAGGGGCTCGATCCGCGCGAGAGCTCGCTGCGCATCGGCATCTTCGGTGCCGAGCCCTGGACCAACGCGATGCGCCGCGAGATCGAGGACGGCTTCGCGATGGACGCCGTCGACATCTACGGATTGTCCGAGGTGATGGGCCCCGGTGTGGCCAACGAGTGTGTGGAGACGAAGGACGGCCTGCACATCTGGGAGGACCATTTCTACCCCGAGGTGATCCATCCCGACACCGGCGCGGTGCTGCCCGAGGGCGAGCGCGGCGAGCTGGTATTCACCTCGCTGACCAAGGAGGGGATGCCGGTGGTGCGCTATCGCACCCGCGACCTGACGCGGCTGCTGCCCGGCACGGCGCGGACCATGCGGCGGATGGAGAAAGTGACCGGCCGCTCGGACGACATGGTGATCGTGCGCGGCGTCAACATGTTCCCGACGCAGATCGAGGAACAGTTGCTGAAGAGCGAGGCTCTGAGCGGACACTATCAGATCGTGGTCACCCGCGAAGGTCGCATGGACGAAGTTTCGGTGCATGTCGAGGCGCGGCCGGAGTATTTCGACCCGATGCTGCTGGAGGCGGAGGCGAAGCTGGTCGAGGCGCGCATCAAGGACACGATCGGGCTGACCACGCGCGTGGTGGTGGAGCCGCCGGGCGGGGTGGAGCGTTCGATCGGCAAGGCGCGCCGCGTGGTGGACCGCAGGCCGCGCGATGCCTGAGGCGCAGTGGCTGGTCTGGGCGCGCGAGATTCAGGCCTTGGCGCAGTCGGGGCTGGCCTTCACGCGCGACCAGTATGATCGGGAGCGCTACGAGAAGCTGCGCGCGCTGGCGGCGCAGATCGTGTCGGACCATGTCGGCCTGGACGTGCAGCAGGTCGAGCTGCTGTTCGCCACCCAGGACGGCTACGCCACTCCCAAATTGGGTGTGCGCGGTGCGGTGTTCCGGGACGGCAAGATCCTGATGGTACGCGAGATCGAGGACGAAGATCGTTGGACGCTGCCTGGCGGCTGGGCCGACGTGAACGAAAGCCCCGCCGAAGCCGTTGCGCGCGAGGTGCGTGAGGAGGCCGGCGTCGACGTGCGGCCGTACAAGCTGGCCGCGGTGTGGGACCGCGCGCGGCACGTGCACCCGCAGAGCTATCCGTTCACCGTCTGGCGGCTGTTCTTCCTGTGCGAGATCATCGGCGGCGAGCCACGCACCAGCCCGGAGACGAGCGAGGTGGCCTTCTTCGCCGAACACGAGTTGCCGACGGAGCTTTCCACGAGGCGCGTCCTGCTGCCGCAGATCCGGCGCATGTTCGAGCACCTGCGCCAGCCGGAGCTGCCCACCGATTTCGATTGAAGCTCGCTGTCGTGCCCGCGAAGGCACAGATCCAGGCGACCAGCGGCGGCATTTGATGCTCAGTGCCGGATGTGCTCCGGCAGGAAGCCCATGCCGATGATCCGCGCCGGCAGCCGCCGCAGGATTGGGAGCCAGCGGAGGAACTTCATCGCGAACGGCGGCTTCGGCTTGGTGGTGCGGCCGAGAACGTTGCTGATGACCTTGTTCTGGATCATCACCTGCAGCCGCTGCGTCTTGCGCGTCGGCGGTTCGCGATGGCGCTGCACGGCGCGCAGGTCGTCCTGCGTGACGGCATTCTGCCGCAGCCGCGGCACCAGGATGTTGGCGGTGGCGACCGCGTCCTGGACCGCCAGGTTGATGCCGACCCCGCCCACCGGCGACATCGCATGCGCGGCGTCGCCGATGCACAGCAGGCCGGGTTCGCTCCATGTCTCCAGCCGGTTCACCGCCACCGTGAGCAGCTTCACATCGTCCCACGTGGCGATCTCGTGCACCCGATCGGTCAGGCTCGGCACCAGCGCGGCGATCTCCGCGCGGAACGCCTCCAGGCCGATCGCGTGCACCTGGTCGATGCCGCCCTTGGGGATGATGAAGGCACACTGCCAGTAATCGTCGCGGTCCAGCATGATGAACATGCGGCCGGCGTCGATGTGGCCAAGCGTCTGCCCCGGATCGCGGCTCGATTTCGACAGACGCAGCCACAGGATATCCATAGGCGCGCCGATATCGAGCACCTTGAAGCCGGCGGCATCGCGCAGCGTGGAATGCCGGCCATCGGCGGCGACCACGAGGGGCGCGCGGATGGCGAAATCCCCCTCCGGTCCGTGCGCGGTGATGCCGACGACGCCACCCGCCTCGCGCAGCAGGCCCGTCGCCTCGGTGCGCATCAGCAGGTGGAAGCCGGGATAGCGCTTCCCCTCGCCGGAGAGGAAGTCCAGGAACTCCCATTGCGGCATGAAGGCGATGAACTTCGCCTGGGTCGGCAGGTGCGAGAAGTCCGCCACCATGATGAACTCGTCGCCGATCTGTGCGCCGAGTTCGCGCACCTTGCTGTGGGGCCGCGTCAGGAACGCATCGAGCAGGCCAAGCTCGTGCATCACCTCCATGGTGGACGGATGCACGGTGTCGCCACGAAAGTCGCGCAGGAAGTCGCCGTGCTTCTCCAGCACCACGACGTCGATGCCGGCGCGCGCCAGCAGCAGCCCCAGCATCATTCCTGCGGGCCCGCCGCCGGCGATGCAGCAGCGGGTGTCGAGGTCGGCCATCTTACTCGGCCGCAATGCTCGGCGTGTAGGCCGGGACGGCAGCGCGCTGCCCGGCCGACATCGGTTGCGGCCACCAATGATGTTCCCACTCGCTGAACAGCGGCCGCAGCTTCGGCATCACCGCATCGGCGAACAGCTTCGTGTTGTACTGGGTCAGCGCCTTGCTCATGTTGCCGAACTGCAGCAGCAGCATCAGGTTGCCGACGTTCAGGTTGACCGCGACCTCGCGCAATTGCTCCACCACTTCGTCTGGTGAGCCGACGATGACGTAGCCGTTGTCGACGATGGCATCCATCTCCCGCGCGAGCGTGTTGAACTTGCTTGAGTACTCAGCGGCCTTCGCGACCTGGCTCCGCAGGCCCTTGCGCTGCGTCGCCTCGGTGGAATACCCGGGCGGGCCAGCGAAGCGCGGATCGATGTGCAGGCAGTTGCCATAGAAGTATTCCGCCGCCTCGCCATACAGGTCCATGGCATGCTGGCGGCTCTCGCCGACGCCGACGAACTGCAGGAAGCCGGCACGATACGGGTTGCGATCCTTGCCCAATTTCTCCATTTCGGCCCAAAAACCATCCATCGTGGCGCGGCCGATCTGGTAACCGTAGTACGACAGGTAGCAGTAGACGTAGTCCATCTCGGCGCACCACTGCCAGGTCTCGATCGAACCGCCGCCCGGGACCCAAATCGGTGGATGCGGCTGCTGCACCGGGCGCGGCCAGATGTTGACGTAGCGCTGCTGGTTGAAGCGGCCGTTGAACGCGAAGGTGTCGCGGTCGGTCCAGGCGCGGACGATCAGGTCGTGCGCCTCATGGTAGCGGTCGCGCAGCAGCGAGGGGTTCTGGCCGTAGGCATAGCAGGTGTCCATCGGCGAGCCGACCGGGAAGCCCGCGATCAGCCGTCCGCCGGAAATGCAGTCGATCATCGCGAACTCCTCGGCGACCCGCGTCGGAGGGTTGTACAGCGCGAGCGAGTTGCCCATGACGCAGATCGCCGTGTCGGTCGTGCGGCGCGCGAGCGACGATGCGATCAGGTTGGGCGAGGGCATCAGCCCGTAGCCGTTCGAATGATGCTCGTTGACGCACACTGCATCGAAGCCGCAATCGGCGGCGTGCTCGAGTTCGTCCATGAAGTCGTTGTACATGTGGTGGGCGCGCTTTGGGTCGAACAGGGAGGAGTGGATGTCCACCCAAACCGATGGATGCTTGCCACGGAAGCCCTGCGGCAACTCGGTGTAAGGCATCAAGTGAAACCACATCAGGCGCATGGGTCGATCCTCCGATCGCCATAGCCTGTCATCGCGCGAGCGGTGTGGCAACCGCCGGTAGCAGCGCGTTCACCCCCTGCCGTCACTACCCGAGGGGGCCGGCGCTACACCAGCAGGCACTCGGTCAGGCGACCGTCGCGCACGATGCCATCCGGCGCCGTGGTCCGGCACTTTTCCACCACCAGCGGGCAACGCGGATGGAAGCGGCAGCCGGGCGGGATGTTGGCCGGATCAGGGTAACTCTCGCCGAGCCCCACGTCGGGAATGCCCTTGCCCGGCTCCGGCGTCAGCACCGAGGCGAGCAGCGCGCGTGTATACGGATGTCGTGGCTCGTGGAACAGTGCATCGACCGGCGCCTGCTCGACGAAGCGGCCGAGATACATCACCGCCACCTCGGTCGCGATATGCTCGACCACCGCCAGGTTGTGGCTGATGAACAGGTAGGTCAGCCCCAGATCACGCCTCAGTTCCGCGAGCAGATTGAGGATCTGCGCCTGCACCGACACATCCAGCGCGCTGGTCGGTTCGTCGCACACCACGATGCGCGGCCGCAGCACCAGCGCGCGTGCGATCGCCACGCGCTGGCGCTGCCCGCCGGAAAGCTGCGCTGGCATCCGGTCCGCCATCTCGGCCGAGATGCCGACGCGGGCCAGCATCTCCATCACCCGGTCGCGCTGCTGCGCCGCGGGTACCGCGCGCTGCGCCGCCAGCGGCAGTCCGACGATATCGCGCACCCGTTGGCGTGGATTGAGCGAGGAGAACGGGTCCTGGAATACCGGCTGGATCAGCCGCGCGCGCTCGCGCCGGTCCATCGCGGCGAGGCTGCGGCCGTCCACCAGCACCTCGCCCGCGCTCACCGGCATCAGCCCCAGGATCATCCGCGCGAGCGTCGATTTGCCGCAGCCGGATTCGCCGACGATGCCCAGCACGTCGCCGGCGGCGAGCGTGAACGACACGCCGTCCACCGCGCGCACCACGCGCTCGGCAGTCATCATGCCGGCGCGGCTGCGGAACACGCGCCGCACGTCGCGCACCTCCACCGCGTGGGTCATGCGGCCTCGGCTCGCGTCCAGTCGGCGGGCAGGCGGCAGAGATAGTCGTGTGCCGGTTCCGGCATTCTGGCGCGGCACGCTGCGCGCGCAGTCCGGCATCACATGCTCGCAGCGATCGCGGAAGGCGCAGCCGATGAAGTCGGGTGCGATGCGCGGCACCACGCCTGGGATGCTTCCCAGCGGCTCGTCGCGCCGCACGGTTCCGGGGATCGGAATGCAGCGCAGCAGGCCGCGTGTATACGGATGTGTGGGCGCGGCGAACAGCGTGGCGGCCGGCGCGCTCTCCACCACCTCGCCGGCGTACATCACCGACACGCGGTCCGCCATGCGCGCAACGATGCCGAGGTCGTGGGTGATCAGCAGGAGGGCGAGGCCTAGTTCGCGTTGCAGGGTCTGCAGCAGCCGCAGGATCTGCGCCTGCACCGTGACGTCGAGCGCGGTGGTGGGCTCATCGGCGATCAGCAGTTCCGGGTCGCACATCAGCGCCATGGAAATCATCACGCGCTGGCGCAGTCCGCCGGAAAGCTGGTGCGGATACTGCTTCAGCCGCATGCCCGGCGCGGTGATGCCGACGCGGCCCAGCAACTCGGCGGCGCGTTCCAGCGCCTTGGCGCGCGAGACGCCGCGGTGGCGTTCCAGCACCTCCGCCATCTGCGAACCGATCGTGTAGGCCGGGTTCAGGCTGGTCATCGGCTCCTGGAAGATCATCGCCAGCTTGTCGCCGCGCAGCCTGGCCATGCCGCGCTCGGTCATGCGCGTCAGGTCATGGTCGTGAAAGCGCAGGACATCGGCGCTGCGGCGGGCACCGCGGGCGAGCAGGCCCATCACGGCGAGTGCGGTCACCGACTTGCCGCAGCCGGATTCGCCGACCAGGCAATGCGTCTCGCCGCGGTTCACCGTGAGCGAGATGCCGCGCACGGCGGCCACGCCGGTGGCGAAGGTGACGCGCAGGTTGGTGGCTTCCAGGACCGGGCTCATGCGGAGGGACCGGCGGTGCGGGAAGGAATCCCTGTCACTGTATGCGCCCCGCACCCAGCAGGTCGCGCAATCCGTCACCCATCAGGTTGATGCCCAGCACCAGCACGAACAGGGCCACGCCGGGGATCATGATCACCCAGGGGGAGAAGAACATGTAGTCCTTGCCTTCGGCGATCATCAGTCCCCAGGACGGCAGCGGCGGCGGCACGCCGAGACCGAGGAACGACAGCGCCGCCTCCAGCAGGATCGCCAGCGCCATCTCCAGCGTCGCAACCACCACGAGGTGGGTCAGGATGTTCGGCAGCACCTCGCGCAGCACGATATGCGTGCGCGAGGCACCGGCGGCCTGCGCCGCGGCGATGTAGTCGAGGTTGCGCACCTGCATCGTGGTGGTGCGAGCAACGACCGCGAAGCGCTCCCACAACAGCAGCCCGAGCGTCAGGATCACGACGGTGAGCGAACTGCCGATCAGCGCCACCACCGTCAGTGCCACCAGGATCAGCGGGATCGACAGCCTGCAGGTGATCAGGAACATCACCACATCGTCGACACGGCCGCCGAAATAGCCGCCGACCACGCCGAGCGCGATGCCGATCAGGCCCGAGGTGATGACGGTGAAGATGCCGATCGTCATCGAGATGCGTGCGCCGTAGAACAGGCGGGAGAGGTAGTCGCGGCCTAGTTGGTCGGTGCCGAACGGGTGCAGCGACGAGCCGCCCTCCATCCACATCGGCGGCACCAGCCGCAGGTTGAGGTCCTGCGCAAACGGATCATGCGGCGCAATGAGCGGCGCGATGATGGCGATCACCAGTACCATCCCGACGATCAGCACGCCGAGCGCGGTCGCGAGATGGCGCACCGCTGGCAGGCGCGACCGGCGTGGCACAGACAGGATGCTTGCGCTCATGCGGTGCGCAGCCGGGGATCCAATACCGCGTTCATCATGTCGGCCAGCAGCGTCAGCGTGATGTAGATCAGCGCCAGGATCAGCACGACCGCCTGCACCACGGGAAAGTCGTTCTTGCTGATCGATTCCCAGGCCAGGTAGCCGACGCCGTGCAGCGCGAAGATCGCCTCGATGACGATCGAGCCGCCGAGCATGAAGCCCAGTTGCACGGCGGCGATCGATACCACCGGCATCGCCGCGTTGCGCAGCGCATGCTTCAGCACGATGCGCGCGGAACTCAGCCCCTTGGCGCGCGCGGTGCGGATATAGTCCGACGACAGCGCATCGATCATGCCGGCGCGCGTCAGGCGCATCAGTGCCGGGATGGCGGAGAACGCCAGCACGATGCCAGGCATGATGTAGCCGTCCCAGGTGTCAATGCCGGAGATCGGCAGCAATTGCAGGTTCAGCCCGAGCCAGATGATCAGCACCAGCGACAGCCAGAAACTCGGCATCGCCTGGCCGAACAGCGCAAGCAGGCCGATCGCCTTGTCGAGTGCCGAGCCCTCGCGCATCGCGGCGATGATGCCGAGCGGAATGCCGACGCAGAGCGCAATGCAGAGGCCGGTCAGCCCGAGGGTCAGAGTGATCGGCAGGCGGTCCTTGATCAGGCCGGCGACCGGAGCGTGGTAGAGATAGGAGCGCCCGAGATCGCCTTGCGCCGCATGCGCCGCCCAGTCGACGAACTGCACCGGCAGCGGCCGGTCGAGACCGTAGTTCTTGCGGATGATCTCGATGTCCTGGACGGTGGCGTTGGGACCGGCGATGGAGATCGCGAGGTCGCCCGACAGGCGTGTCAGCGCGAAGCTGATCACCAGCACGGTCAGGCAGACCAGCACGGCGAGCACCGCCCGGCGGAACAGAAAGCGCAGCATGGCGCAGCGTAGAGTGCGCGGGCGATCAACCGCAAGTGGTGCAGCGCAGCATGGTCAGCGTGGTGACGAGTCCGCGATGGACTGGCGCAATGCCGCCAGTTCACCCGGCATCGCGCCGCGTCCGCCTCGGCTCGCGCCTGCGCCGCCAGGGCAGCCTCCACGCTCGACCACAATCCACAGACCGTCATCCAGGCGATCCTGTCCACCACGGTATCGATGGCCGCCCGCAACTGCCGCACCCACGGCAATCCGCCGGCGCGCATCGCCCGCCAGACCGCCGCCTGCTCCGGTTCGCCAGCCGGCGGATGGCGCAGCACGTCCGGCCACCACGGCGACTGCGCGGCGAGGTCGGTGAGGACCCGGAGCGCGCCGATCTCGTTGACCCGCGTGCGGCGCCAGTCCGCGACGAAATGCAGGGACGTCGGCTGCCGCGTATGGGCGATGTTGCCGCCGCTGTCCCGGATCATCTGGCGCCACAGCACCCAGTCGCCGCCGGAGGGCACGTTCTCCGGCCAGAAGCCGGCCCGCTCCAGCGCGGCGCGGGTGTGGACGACACAGGCGGCCGGGATGGTGTTGCCGACCTCCATGAACATGCGGAGATCGTCGGGGATGGCGAGGTCGGTGCAGACCGGCACGATCAGCCCCTCGAGCGACACCCAGAGTGGCCGGCTGTAGGCCCAGGCGGCGCCGCTGCGCTCCACCAGGTCCCCCATCAGCGCGAGATGGTCGGGCAGCAGCAGATCGTCGTGCGGGGCGAACGCGATCAGCCGTCCACGTGCCTGCCGCAGGGCCACGTTGCGGCTGGCGTAACCGAAATGCGGCGCCTTGGGCAGATCGAACAGCCGCAGGCGCGGGTCCGGGAATGCCGCGACGACGTCACGCGTGGCATCGGTGCAGCCGTCCGCCACGACCAGCAGTTCGAAGTCGGGCTCGGATTGCGCGAGCACCGAGGCGATGGCGAGGCCCAGCACATCCGCCCGGTTATGCGTCGGCAGCAGGACCGTGAAGCGCGGTGCCGTCCCGCTCATGCGGCGTCGGAAGGCTGCCAACCCGGCGGGGCGAGTTCGAATCCGGCGAACGAGAAGGCGGGGGTGACGATGCAGGAACAGAGCGTCCAGGCGCCGAGACTGTGGGCGGCCTGCCAGGCATCGCGCGCAACGACGTGCTGCAGGCCTTCGCCGGCACGGACGTCCGGACCAAGCCGGTGTTCCGCCCCACCCGCTTCCCGCAGCAGCAGCGGCGCGCCGGCCTGCCAGATCCAGAGTTCGGCGGCGTCGACGCGATGCCAGTGGCTGCGCTCGCCGGCGCGCAGCAGGAACAGGATCGCCGTGCCGGCCCCACGCGATCCGTCCGGCGGTGTGTCGCGCCAGGTCTCCCGGTAGTGGCCGCCTTCAGGATGCGGCTGCAGCTTCAATGCCGCGATGACTGCGTCCGCCGGCATCGCGGCATCGCGCAGATCGATCAACCGCCTTCCTTTGGTGCAGTCTTGGCAATGCCGGGGTTCACGGCGAATGCCTCATACCAAGCGGCGAGCTTCGGATGGCCGTCGCGCCAGGGTTGCGCGGCGAAGCGGAAGTCGAGATAGCCCAGCGCGCAGGCGATGGTGATCGAGCCGATATCGATATGGCGATGCGGCGGATCGGCCTCCAGCGAATCCAGCGTGCGATCGACCGCGGCCTTCTGCCGGGCAATCCAGGCCGTGCGCCCCTCATCGGCCGGCTTCAGCATCTCGGCGCGGCGCGGCACCGACGCGTCCAGGATGCCGTCGCCCATCGCCTGGAATATCAGCGCGCGCCAGCGGGGGGCGCCGTGCTCCGGGAACATCGGCAGCGCGTCGCCGACACTGTCGAGGTACTCGCAGATCACCGGGCTGTCGAACAGCGCGACGCCATCCTCGGTGACCAGGGCAGGCACCTTCGACAGCGGGTTGATCGCGACGAACTCCGGCAGCGACGCGTTGGCGTCCGTCGGCACAAGTTCGATCAGGCCATCGATCTCCCGCGTGATCGCGCAGGCGCGGACCTTCCGCACATAGGGGCTGGTCGGCGAGAAGCAGAGTTTCACGTCAGAACCTGTCCTTCTTGGCGCGCAGATCGGCGAACGTCGCGATGTCGGGCGCGCGGAGGAATGGATTGGCGGCAAGCTCGTCGGACATCAGCGAGGGCAGCGTCGGCTGGCCCGCGGCGCGCTGCTGCCTGGCCTGCGCGGTGCGTGCCTGCAGCGCGGCGTTGTCCGGATCGACGCTGAGCGCAAAGCGGGCGTTGCTCTCGGTATATTCGTGCCCGCAGCACAGCTTCGTCGTGCCGGGCAGTGCGGCCAGCTTGTGCAGCGAGGCGAACATCTCGGCCGCGGTGCCCTCGATCAGCCGGCCGCAGCCCAGGCTGAACAGCGTGTCGCCGCCGAGCAGGATCTCGCCGTCCGGGAAGAAGTAGTTGATCTGGCCGCGGGTGTGGCCGGGCGTGTCGATGACCTGCGCGCTGGCGGCGCCGAACGCCACGGTGTCGCCCTCGGTCACGGCGAGGTCTAGCTTCGGCAGCCGGCGCGCATCGGCCGCCGCCCCCACCACCTTCGCGCCCGGGAAGTGCGCGCGCACCTCGTCGACGCCTGCGATGTGATCCGAGTGGTGATGCGTCAGCAGGATCAGGTCCAGCCGGCCGCCCGCCTTCTCGAGCGCGGCGATGATCGGCGTCGCCTCGGCTGGATCGACGATGGCAACGGCGCCGGTGGTGCTGTCGCGCAGCAGCCAGGCGTAGTTGTCGGACAGGATGGGAACGGGTTCTGCTGTGACTGTCATGGCGGCAGACTAGCACCTCCCTATGCGGGCGGAAACCGACACCCATGTTATAGCCATCACCATGGCAGCCGATGCCCACGCCGCGGCCGACTTCTACGCGACGCCCCGCGGGGCGATGGCGGCCCGCCTGCTGCGCGAGCGGCTGGCGCTGATGTGGCCCGACCTGCGCGGCCAGTCGGTACTGGGCATCGGATTCACCGCGCCGTTCCTGCGGCTGTGGCGCGACCAGGCGGTGCGCTGCGTCGCGCTGACGCCGGCGCAGATGGGAGCCACCCGCTGGCCGGCCGGGGAGCCGTCGCTGTCCTGCACGGCGGAGGAGGATGCGCTGCCGTTCCCCGACCTGATGTTCGACCGTGTCCTGCTGGTGCACGGGCTGGAGGCGGCAGAGAGCGCGCGCCGTCTGTTGCGCGAGACCTGGCGGGTGCTGAAGGACGATGGCCGGCTGCTGGTGGTGGCGCCCAACCGCAGCGGGGTGTGGGCGTACCGCGAGAGCACGCCGTTCGGCCACGGCGAGCCCTATTCGTTCGGCCAGATCGGCCGTCTGCTGGCGGCGTCGCTGTACCGTGTGGACCGGCGGGACACCGCGCTCTATCTGCCGCCGTCCAACTGGCGGCTGGTCCTGCGCAGCGCGCATCTGTGCGAGCGAACCGGGCGGCGGTGGCTGCCGGGCCTCGCGGGCGTCACTATCACCGAGGCGGTGAAGGACCTGTATGCCGCGATGCCGGTGGAGGCGGTGCCGCGCCGGCGGCTGGTGCTGGCGGAGGCGGCGTAGCGGCGGCGCTATTTCTCCCCCTCGGTCAGGCCGGCGACGAACCAGCGCTGCATCAGCACCACCACCACGATCGGCGGCAGCAGCGCCAGGACGGCGGTGGCCATCACCGCACTCCAGTCGGTCTGGGTCTCCACGCCGATCATCTTGACGATGCCGATGACGATCGTATCGAGGCCAGGATCGGTCGCCACCAGCAGCGGCCAGAGATACTGGTTCCAGCCATACACGAACAGGATGACGAACAGCGCGGCGATGTTGGCCGCCGACACCGGCAGCAGGATGTCGCGCAGGAAGCGGAGCGGGCCGGCGCCGTCGATGCGCGCGGCCTCCACCAGTTCATCGGGGATCGCGACGAACACCTGGCGGAACAGCAGCGTGGCGGTGGCGGATGCGATCAGCGGCACAGTCAGACCGGCGAAGCTGTTGATCAGGCCGAAGTCGGCCATCACCGCGTAGGTCGGGATGATGCGCACCTCCACCGGCAGCATCAGCGTGAGGAAGATGATCCAGAACGCGGTGCGGCGAAACGGGAAGCGGAAGAACACCACGGCATAGGCTGACAGGATCGAGACGACGATCTTGCCGGCGGCGATCGCCAGCGCCATGGCGCCGGAGACCAGCAGCATGTGCCAGACCGGTGCGGTGCCCATGCTGCCCTGCGTCAGGACGCGCGGATAGGCAGAGAGATCGAGGCCGGGCAGCAGCGACAGGCCGCCGCGCGCGATGGCGCCGGACTCCTGGGTGGAGCCGGCGACGACAAGCCAGACCGGGAGGGCGAACAGCAGCACGCCGCAGCCGAGGATCGCGTGCGCGAGCCAGTCAGTCCTGCCGTGGGTCATCCGGCGGTGCGCCGGCCGATGAAGCGAAACTGGATCGCGGTCAGTGCGATGACGCCTGCCATCAGCACCACCGACTGCGCCGATGACGAGCCGAGATCGAGGTTCACCACACCGTCGCGATACACCTTGATCACCAGCGTCTCGGTGGCCTTGCCCGGTCCGCCATGGGTCAAAGCGTAGATCGTGCCGAACGTGTCGAACGCCGCGTAGACCAGGTTGACCACCAGCAGGAAGAACGTGGTGGGTGCGAGCAGCGGGAAGGTGATGGTGCGGAAGCGATACCAGCCTCTGGCGCCATCCATGCGGGACGCCTCGATCACTGCACGTGGGATCGATTGCAGCCCGGCCAGGAAGAAGATGAAGTTGTAGCTTACCTGTTTCCAGGCGCTCGCGAGAATCACCATCAGCAATGCCTGGCCGCCGTTGATGGTGTAGTCCCAGGCCACGCCGTGCGCGTTCAGCCAGCGGCCGAGCAGTCCGACATGCGGGTTGAGGATGAACAGCCAGAGCACGGCGGAGATCGCCGGTGCGATCGCGTACGGCCAGATCAGCAGCGTGCGATAGATCGCGCGGCCGCGTATCTCATGATCGGCGAACACCGCGAGCAGCAACGCGAGGCCCATCGACAGCGCGCTGACCGCGGCACAGAACAGCATCGTGCGCAGGATCGCATCGACATAGAGCGGATCGGCGAACAGGTCGGCGAAATTCTCCAGTCCGACGAAGGTCGAGCCGAGGCCGAAGGGGTCCTGGCGCGTGAGGCTGGACCAGATGGCCTCGCCGGCGGGCCACAGGAAGAAGAAGCCGGTGAGCAGGAGTTGCGGCAGGATCAGTACGGCCGGCAGCAGCCGGCCGCCGAATACAGTACGACGCTCCATGCCGCGTGGTTACGCCTTCACCGATTTCTCGAAGTCGCGCAGCACCTTGTTGCCGCGGCTCACCGCCGTGTCCATCGCCTGTTGCGCGGACTGGCCGCCTTGCAGCGCCTTCTCCAACTCTTCCTGGATGATGTTGCGGATCTCCGGCAACCTGCCGAGACGCAGGCCTCGGGAATTCTCCGTGACGTCACCGCGCGCAAGCTGCTTCACCGCGAGGTCGGCCCCGGCGTTCTTCGCGTAGTAGCCCTGCTGCTGCGACAATGTGAAGCCGGCGAGCGTCACCGGCACATAGCCGGTGCCCTGCGACCACTGCGCGTCGATCTCCGGCCTGGCGAGGAACTGCAGGAACGCCGCCACCGCCTTGTACTCCGCCGGCGTCCGTCCCGGCGCGGTCATCGTCCAGACGCTCGCGCCGCCGATGATCGAATTGAGCGGCGTCGCAATGATCTCAGGGTCATACGGCAGATACGCCATGCCCCAGTCGTATTTCGCGCTCTTCACCATGTTGCCGCGCGAGGCCGACGAATTGAAGTGGATGCCGGCATCGCCCGATACCAGAAGCTGGTCGCCGGCATTGTCGCGGCCGGCGTATTTGAACGTGCCCTCCCTGGACATCTCCAGCAGACGCTCGACCTGCTTCACGTGCGGTTTGCTGTTGATCTGCAACTCCGTGTCCAGCCCCTCGAAACCATCGGCCTTGCTGGCGAAGGGCAGGTTGTGCAGCGCGCTGTACTGCTCGAGCTGGATCCAGGTCGGCCAGGACGTGGTCATCGGCACTGGCGCCGCGGCCTTGTCCTTGATCGCCTTCGCCGCCGCCACGACCTCGGGCCAGGTCGCCGGCGGCTGCTCGGGATCGAGGCCCGCCTTGCGGAATGCGTCCTTGCTGTACCACATCACCGCCGTGGAGGAGTTGAACGGCATGGACGCCATGCGCCCGTCCGCCAGGCTGTAGTAGCCGCGCACCGCCGGGATGTACGCCTTGGGATCGATCGGCGTGCCGGTCTCCTGCGCCAGTTCCCAGACCTGCTTCGTCGCGCGGCCGGCGGCGAGCATCGAGCCTGTGCCGACCTCGAAGATCTGCACCAGATGCGGCGCCTGGCCGGCACGGAACGCGGCGATCGTGGCGGTCAGCACTTCGGCATAGCCGCCTTTGTAGATCGCGGTCAGTTCCACCGCATCCTGGCCACGGTTGAACGCCTCGACGATCCGGTTCACCTCGTCGGCCAGGGCCGCCGTCATCGCATGCCACCAGACGATCTTCGTCTTCTCGGCCGCGCGGCCGATGGATGGCATAGCCGCGAGCGCGGCCGTTCCGGCAAGCAAGGTGCGACGCTTCATCGTGGGTTCCCCATACTCTGCGCATGGGGCGTAGCCGCGCCGCGTTGCCGTGCCGTGACGGCGCGGTGACGCTTCGATGAAGCAGACGGGTCAGGCGGCGGCTAGAGCAGGTTCCGTACGTCCAGGCTCACGGAATCCGCTCTGGCCCGTTGTCGGAGAGCGTGATTCACCGCTCCGGTGATTCTACCTGCGCGGATCAGGCTCCAGCAGCGACCGTCGGCTCGAGAGGAACTCCTCCACTGCGCCCGCCAGCCTGTCGCATTCGGCATCGCCGATCGGCAGGCACAGCGTGAACATGCCGCGCCGTGCCAGCCAGATGCCCTGCGCCAGCATGTCGAAGAAGAACAACTCCTTCAGCTTCGGGTCGCCTTTCGCCGCATCCGCCGGCGAGCGCACCGGATCGCGCGTGAAATGCACCGCGAACATCGAGCCGATGCCGGTGAACTGCATCGGCGCGTCGTGCTTGCGGCACAGCGCGTTCAGCCGCTCGCGCAGCGCGTCGCCGCGGGCGTTCAGCGCGACCGCGGCGTCGGGCGTGTAGACCTCGGTCAAGCCGGTCAGCCCGGCCGACATGGTGAGCACGTTGTTGTTGAACGTGCCGGCATGCGGCAGCGCGTCGGGTCGGCGCGGATCGAACAGGTCCATGATGTCGGCGCGTCCGCCAAAGGCACCGAACGACATGCCGCCGCCGATATACTTGCCGAAGGTGGTGAGGTCCGGCTTGATGCCGCGCACCGCCTGCAGCCCGCCCGGCGACAGCCGCGACGTCATCACCTCATCCAGGATCAGCAGCGCGCCTGCCTGCGTGGTGGCCTCGCGCAGCATCGCCAGGAATTCGGGGGAGGCGGCAATGCAGCCGCCACCACCCATCATCGGCTCCAGGATCACCAGCGCGAGGTCCTGTCCGGTCTGCGCGATCAGCGCGCGCGTGCCGGCAATGTCGTTGTACGGCGCCAGCACATAGTCGAACGGTGCGTTGATCGGCGAGCCCCCGCCGGAGAAGCCGAACACCGCGCCGTGGTAGCCGCCGTCGAACACCATCACCTTGGAGCGCTTGGTGAAGATGCGGCCGACCGAGATCGCCAGCAGGTTCGCCTCGGTCCCGGAGTTGGTGAAGCGCACGCGCTCCAGCCCGAACCGGTCGCACACCGCGCGGGCAAATTTAGCCTCCGTCAAATTGGTGCCGCCGAAATTGATACCGGCGTCCAGCGCGCGATCCACGGCCGCGCGGATCTTCGGGTGCGAGTGGCCGTAGATGCCGGCGGTGTACTCGCCCAGGAAGTCGACGTATTCGGCGCCGTCGAGGTCCCACAGGCGACATCCCTCGCCGCGGGCGATGCCGAGCGGGAAGGGGGCGTAGTGCAGCACCGTGCGGGTATTGCCGCCGGGCATGACCGCGGTCGCCTCGACGAAGCGGGCAAGGCTCTTCGGATTGCGCGTCAGGTAGGCTTCCTTCGCCTCGGTCAGTGCCGTATCGATATCGGCGTTGCGCAGTTCCGTCTCGCTCATGGGGTCCTCCGTGCGGGTGGCGCAGTTTCCCACGCGGCAGACCGGGAAGCAAAGCGCCGACGGCCGCAGGTCCCGGGAGGGCGCCGGGCGCCTCTGGCCCGATCGGGAGGCGACGGCAACGTTACCAATCGTTAATCTTACGCCCAAGTCTCATTGTCCCTTTCAAATGTAACGTCCCCTACCTACCTCCTCGCCGAGGGTCCCTATTGTGGGCGGGGCATGGCACCGGTCGACAACGAAACTCTGTCAAGCCTGATCGGCGATGTGTACCAATGCGCACTCGACAAGGAGCATTGGATCTCTACGCTTGAGCGGCTGGCTGGTGTGTTCGATGCTTCCAACGGAACAATCCTCAGCCACAGTGTGCGGGACGTGTCGTTCCAATATCACTGGGGGACACCACCGGAATCGATGAAGGCCTATGCCGAAACCTATGCGCGGATCGATCCTCTGCTGACGATCGGCTGGCATTTCGATGTCGATGAGCCAATCACGGTGGAACGGTTTATGGCGCCGGACGAATTGCGGCGCACTCGTTTCTATCGCGAGTTCCTGACGCCGCTGAACTGGTTCAACTTCGTGGCGGTGATCCTGGAAAAGTCGGCGACACGGACCTCCACGGTCGGGTTCACCCGCTCTGAGGCCGTCGGGCCTCCTGGCGACCGGGAAGCGGCGCTCATTCGGCTGTTGGCGCCGCACATCCGGCGGGCGACGATTTTCCACGGCATTGTGGAACGTGACGCGGCACGTTCGCAGGACCTCGCCGCTGCGCTCGATCTGTTGCAGACGCCGGTTCTGCTATTCGACGCCGCGGGCACCTGCATCGAGGCGAACGCGGCCGCCGAGCGGTTTCTGGCGACGACTGATGCGCTGCGCTGGGACAACCGCCGGATCCGCGCCCGCGAGCGGGCCGTGGAGTCGGAGATCACCGCCGCCGTCGCCGTCGATGCGCACCAGGACGGCCGCAGCCTGTCGTTTGCGTTTGCCGAGGGGGACGGCCGGAAATTCGCGGCGCATGTGCTGCCCCTGACCGGGGGACTGCGCGACCGGATGGGCGGCCAGCGCAATGCCGTATCGGCGATGTTCCTTCAGACGGTGGGCGATCTGCAGCCGCTGCCCGGTGAAGTCCTGGTCAAGCTGTACGGCCTCACCCCTGGCGAGACCCGGCTGATCGGCCTGCTCGCGGCGGATCACAGCCTGGACGAAGCGGCCGCGGCGTTGGGCGTCGCGCGGACCACGGCGCGCACCCATTTGCGGCACATCTTCGAGAAGACGGGGACGCGCCGCCAGTCGCAACTCATGAAGCTGGTGCTGTCCGCACTGCCGCGCCCGCCGCCGTGACCGACGCGGGGCCGGTCGACAATGCCGCCCTGTCGAACCTGATCGGCAGCATCTACGAATGCGCGATCGACCCGTCGCGCTGGCCCGCCACGCTGGAGGGCATGGCGGCGGCGCTCGAGGCCTGCAATGGAACCATCCTCAGCCAAGCCGTGGACGGCGCGTCATTCCAGCACCACTGGGGCACGCCATCCGAATGGCTCGAGGCCTACACACGGACCTTTCAGGCCATCAACCCGCTGCTGACGATCGGCTGGCACGCGGAGGTCGACGTGCCCATCTCCGCGCTGCAGTTCATGACGCCGGAAGACCTGCGCAAGACCAGGTTCCATCGTGAATTCCTCGCACCGCTGAACTGGTTCGATTTCATCGGCGTGATCCTGGAAAAATCCGCCACGCGTTTCTCGATGATCAGCTTCACCCGGCGCGCCGATCAGCCGCCGCCGGGCGAGCGGGAGCGTGCGCTGATCCGGCTGCTGGCCCCGCATGTCCGTCGGGCGGCCGTATTCCAGGGCGTGCTGGGGCTCGCCGCGTCCCGCATCGGCGACCTCGTAGCCACGCTCGACCTGATCCAGGCGCCCGTGCTGCTGTTCGATGCAGCCGGCGTCTGCGTCGAGGCCAACGCCGCCGCGACGGCGTTCCTGTCGTCGGTAGGTGTGCTGGCGCTCAACCAGGGACGGATCCGCACCGGCGACACGGCGCTCAACGAAGCTATGGCGATGGCTGTGGTGGCCGATCCCACCGAACTCGGCACGGCAGCGAGGCAGCCGATGTCCTTCGCCCTGACGCAGGCGGACGGGCGCAGGTTCGTCGCGCATGTGCTGCCGCTGGCCGGCGGGATGCGCGATCGGCTGGGTGGGCCCAGGCGGGCGGTGTCGGCGATGTTCATCCAGGCGGTGGGGGAGTTGCGGCCGCTGCCCGGGGAACTTCTGGTCAGGCTGTATGGCCTGACCCACGCGGAGACGCGCCTGATCGGGCTGCTCGCATCGGCCCGCAGCCTCGGCGATGCCGCCGCGGCACTCGGGATCAGCCAGACCACGGCGCGCACCCATCTGCGGCACATCTTCGAGAAGACGGGGACGCGCCGTCAGTCGCAACTCCTGAAGCTGGTGCTGTCCGCACTGCCGCAGGCACCGTCGCCGGCGCAATCGGCGCGGCGCTGAACCGGCGGGCGGCGATCAGTCCGACGGATGGCGGAACAGGACCGGCCGGTGCCTCGCGCACGGCGGATCGCGCCACTGCCCCGCCGCGCGGCGGCCGGCGATGAAGGCCAGCATCACCAGGAGGGTGCCCCAGGCGACCGCGACGGTCGGCAGCAGGAACAGACCGCCGATGATGAGCCAGAAAATGGTGAGCAGCGGCAGGGCGTCGAACAGCGACCTGTCGGAATCGGGGTGGGGTTCGGGGTGAAACTCGGGTCCGTCGGAGCCGCCGGTGTGGCGGCCGCCGCCATGTCTCGCCGGCTCACCGGCCGCCGGCGGTCCCGTCGTCGAGGCTGGTCGTGCGTTCCAGTCGGGCTGCATGCCCGGTCTCCTTTCGGGGGGCATCGTTCGCCATGGCGCGGCCGGATTCTGCGCGTCCCTCACCTGGAACCGCGCTGATGCGCAGTGACGAAACCGCAATGTATCGGCAGCAAATCGGGTGCGCGTCATTCGTTTGGATGAGGCCGCGGCACAAAATCCTGCCGCAGGGCCCGGACAGCCTCGTGCCCGCAACCGGCTTGACGTTGCGCCCACCGGGACACCGTTCTACTCCCGCGTGGCACCCACATCACGAGAGGCGACTGGCGCATGGACCTGAAGGACCACATCCGGGGCATCCCGGATTTTCCCAAGCCCGGCATCCTGTTCTACGACATCTCGACCCTGCTGCGTGATGCGGATGCCTGGCAGGTCGCGATGGGCCGCATGGCCAAGGCGGTGCGCGCCTACCAGCCCGACCTGCTGGCCGGCATCGAGAGCCGCGGCTTCCTGATCGCCGCCCCGCTGGCGCTGAAACTCGGCTGCGGCTTCATCATGCTGCGCAAGCGCAACAAGCTGCCTGGCAGTACGGTCGGTCTGAACTACGCCCTGGAATATGGCGAGGATCGCATCGAGGTGCAGGCCGACGCCATCGAGCCGGGCCAGCGCGTGGTGGTGGTGGACGACCTGCTCGCCACGGGTGGCACCATGGCGGCCGGCATCGCATTGCTGCGCCAGGTCGGAGCGGTGGTTCCGGCCGCGGCGGCGCTGATCGAACTCGCATTCCTGAAGGGCCGAACGCGCGTCGATGTGCCCTGCGAGGCGCTCGTTGCGTACGACCAATAACGGCCCAGGGTTTGCCTGCGGGCGCGATCGGGGTAGGAAGGCCTTCTTGGGTGGGGGACCGGATGACCGACCAGCCGAGAACCGGCCGGCGTCGCCTTCTGGCTATGCTGACCACCCTGCCCGCGATGGCGCGGGCGGGGGCGTCGTTGGCTGCCCCGGCGCCGGCCACACCCGCGCCGGCCACACCGGCCCCCGCCGCGCCGTTCAGCGAACGACCCAAGCTGCTGGTCGCGGGACCGAGTGACGGGTCGCTCAACCGCTGGGCCGATGCGCTGCAGCCGGCGCTGGAGCAATCCTTCCCGCCGGAGACCATCATTCATCGCACCGAGGTCGGCAGTTCCGACGGTGTGACCGGCGCCAACCAGTTCGAGGCCCGCGGTGCGCCCGACGGGCTGACGGTGCTGCTGGCGCCGGGCCTCGCGGCCTTCGCCTGGCTGGTCGGCGATCCCCGGGCGCAGTTCGACGTGGGCCGCTGGGTGCCGGTGATCGCCGGCACCAGCGCCGGGATCATCGTCGGCCGCCCGACCGTGCTGGCGCCGAACGGCCGCGCGCGGGTCGCCGCCGCCGGTCCGACCGGCTTCGACCTGCCGGCCTTGCTCGGGGTCCAGCTTCTGGGCGCGCGCATGGAGCCGGTGTTCGGCCTGGCCGAGCCCGGCGCGGCGTTCAGCGCCTTTTCCCAGGGGGCGGTCGATGCCGTGCTGCTGCGCGGCCATCGCGTGCCCGAGCAGTTCACCGCCTTTGCCGAGGCCGGCGCGCAGCCGCTGTTCGCGCTGGGCGTGATGGACGACACGGGGCGGCCGGTGCGCGATCCGGCGTTCGCCGATGTGCCCTTGTTCACCGAACGCTATGCCGCGCGCACCGGCAACCGGCCCGGCGGACCGATGTTCGAGGCCTGGGCCGCCGCCGCCGCCGCCGCCCAACTCGAATTCGGGCTGGTGCTGCCGCAGCTTACCCCAGCCTCGATGGTCGCGCTGTGGCGCCGGGCCGGTGCCGATGCGGTCGCCGCTCTCGGCGTTCAGGCGGCGGCGTCGACCGTCAGCGTGCGTCCGCTGGCGGGATTGGCCGCCACCGCCAACACCGGCGCGCTCGCCGCCAGCGCGCCCGCGCTGCTCGAACTGCGGCGCTGGCTCGCCGGCCGGTTGAACTGGAAGCCCGCATGAAGCTCTGGTACCAGAGCATGACGCGCCAGGCCGAGTGGGGTACCTACCCGCGGGTGCTCCGCAGCATCCTCGACAAGGCGCGCGATTCGGAGACCGAGATCCACGTCGCCGGTATCACCGAGATCGGCGGCATCGGCGACCAGTACCGCTACCTCGAATACCTCGAGACCGGCGAAGTGCTGAGGAACGTGAATCGCGCGATGCAGGAGGGGTTCGACGCCTTCCTGATCGGCAACATCGCCGATCCCGGGCTGCAGGAGGCGCGCGAGATTGCCGACATCCCGGTCCTGGGGCTGTGCGAGTCGGCGCTGCACGTGGCGTGCATGATGGGTGCAAGCTTCTCGCTGGTCACCATCAACGAGAAGTTCACCCCGCGCATCGTGGAGAACGTGCGGCGCTACGGGCTGCGTGAGCGGCTGGCCGCGGTGCACCGGATGCAGGTGGAGCGGCTGACCGATCTCGGCGCTGCGTTCGACGATGCGCAGGCGCGCGAGCGGATCGTGGCGCAGTTCGACCAGGCGGCGCGGGCGAATGCCGCAGCCGGGGCCGAAGTGGTGATCGCCGCCGGCGGCGTCGTGATGGCGCTGCTGGCGCAGGCCGACATCCACGAGGCGGCCGGGATGCCGATCCTGAACGGCATCACCAACCTGGTGAAACTCGGTGAGATGGCGGTGAAGACCAACCGGCTGATGGGCGGGCGGTTCACCTCGAAGCGCTGCACCTATGCGCCGCCGCCGCCGGGGCAGATCGCCGAACTCCGCAAATACTACGGCGCGGAGATCTATCCGACGGTGAAGGAAGGCTGATGCGCCGGCCATGAGCGCGACGCTCCACCTGCGCACGGCCCTGGGCCAGTCGCCGCTGGTGCGGGCGTTGAAGGACGGCACCGTCGTGTCCGACCGTGTCGCCTTCGACTTGGTTGATGTGGAGCCGATCACCCGCGCCTTCCGCCGCATGACGCGCGCGATGGAATTCGACCTGTGCGAGATGGCCCTGACCACGCATGCGCAGGCGCGCGCCCATGGCAAGGCGATCACCGCGCTGCCCGTGGTCCTGCTGCACGGCCTGCACCACGGCGCGCTGGTCTGCCGCCGAGATTCGCCGCTGCGCGGCCCGGCCGATCTCGCGGGCCGGCGGGTCGGCGTGCGCGCCTGGTCGCAGACTACCGGCGTGTGGGTCCGCGGCATCCTGTCCGATGACTACGGGGTGGCGCCCGATGCGATGACCTGGGTGACCGAGGAGGATGCCCATGTCCAGGAATTCGCCGATCCGCCGTTCGTGCAACGGATCGCACCCGGCCAGGACCTGCGCGCGATGTTGCTGTCGGGCGAGATCGATGCGGCGGTGGCACTGGCGGGCCTCGATCCCGCCACGGTGCGCCCGGTGATCGAAGACGCCGGCGCCGCAGCGGCCGCCTGGTCGCGCTGCACCGGCGTGCTGCCGATCAACCACGTGGTGGTCGTGAAGGATGCGCTGCTGGCCGGACATCCGTGGCTGGCGGACGAGTTGATGCGCCTGTTCACTGCGTCGAGGCAGCATGCGGGGAATGCTGTGCCGTACGGCATCGCGGCCAACCGTCCGGCGATCGAACTGCTGATGCGCTATGCTACGGAGCAGCGCCTGATCCCCCGCACCTACGGTCCCGAAGAGCTGTTCGTGCCGCACCTGACCTGAGCAAGGGAGGCAACCATGGCCGACATTCCCCGCCTGAACGGTGCGATCAAGGCGCTGGCGGCCGGCAAACCCGCATTCGTGCCGTTCTCGCCGGGCGAGATCAGCAGCGCGCTGACCATCGCCGGCGCGCCATATGACGGGGTGGTGTTCGAGATGGAGCACAACCCCTACGACATCAAGGCATTGCGCGACTGCCTGCAATACATGCTGAACCGCCGGCAGATCGCGGCATCGGGCAGCGTCGCGCCGGCGGTGACGCCGTTCGTGCGCATCCCCCCGAACGGCGGCGAGAACAGCCAGTGGATCGCCAAGCAGGTGCTGGATATCGGCGTCTACGGCATCGTATGGCCGCACGTCTCCACCGTGGAGGACGCCCGCAACGCCGTGCAGGCCTGCCGCTATCCGCGTCCGCCCGAGGCGAAATACTACGATCCGCCCGGCCAGCGCGGCGACGCGCCACGCACCGCTGCGCGTTACTGGGGCCTCACCGACCAGGAATACTACCCGCGCGCCGATACCTGGCCGCTCAATCCCGATGGTGAGGTGCTGGTGGTGATCATGTGCGAGGAGAAGCGCGCCATCGCCAACCTGCCGCGGATGCTCGAGGAGGTGCCCGGCATCGGCGTGGTGCTGATCGGCGAGGGTGACCTGTCGCAGGACCTGGGCCATCCGCGCCAGTACGAGCATCCGACGGTCGCTTCGGCGATCAGCGACATCCTGGCGATCTGCAAGCAGTACGACGTGCCGTGCGGGCACCCGCACGTGGACGCGAAGAATGTCGAGGGCCTGATCGAGCAGGGCTTCCGCTGGCTGATGCCGGCGCCGGTGCCATCCTTCGCGGCACTCGAGATCGGCCGCCGCGCGTCCGGGCGGGCGTAGAGCGTGATCCGTACAGGAGGAACTGCCGGAGTGGTGAATCACGCTCTCAGACAACGCGCTGGAACGGATTCCGTGAATCTACACGAACGGAATCTGCTCTAGCCGCACCCGCCCATCGCGGCCTGCCATCGCGCAGGCAACCCCGCCGGTCAATCAGCAGCCAGTGCCGTCGCAGGCAGCATCGCCTGCGTCACCTCGCGCAGGTCGCCGACCGTATCCAGCTTCCACAGCAGCGCGAGCAACTGCTCCGCCGCAGCCATCGGCAACGCCCGGGTCGCACAGTTCAGGAACTTCGCCTCCAGCAGTGGCTCCGGCAGCGGGTTCTCCGGTCCGCGCCCGAGCGGCCGGGCCACCTTTGCCACCACCACCCGCCCGTCGGTCAGCGCCACCCGCACCTCGGCGCCGAAATGCTCGGTCGTCGCCATCGGCATGTCGGGGTGCGGCGCCGCATGAATCCGTGGCAGCAGCGCGCGGATTGCCGGCGTGCGGAAGCTCTCGCCCTCGAAATGCTCCAGCGAGACGCGGCCGTCCAGCAATGCCCGCGCCAGGCAGTACTGCACGCTGAACTTCGCATCCAGTTCGCTCTGCGGGTCCGGGCGGTTGGTGTGCGCCAGCCGCCGAGGATGGGTCCACGAGTCCACCCGCTCCACCATCGCCGGCGTGAGGCCGTGCTCCCGCACCAGCGCCAGCATCGCATCCACTGCGGGATGCGTGCTGCCGCAGCATGGATACTGCTTGATGGCGACGCCCGGCTGGACGATGTCCCAAGGATCGCCCCAGTACCGCAGGATGGCGTCGGCGTCGAAGTTCCCCTCGCCGTTGAACACGCGCAGGAATCCCTGCCCATGCTCCAGCGCGCCGGCATTCGCGGTGAATCCTTCGGCCACCAGCAGCGCCGCCAGCAGCCCGTTGCGGGCGCTGTGGCCGACATGCAGCGGCTTGGTCATCGTGCCGAAATTCGCCTTTACGCCCGAGGCGAAGGAGGCGGCCAGTCCCAGCGCCGTCGCGGTGGTCGGGGGCGCGAGGCCGAGCAGGTGGCAGCAGGCGGCTGTGGCGCCGAACACGCCGACGGTCGCGGTCGGATGCCAGCCCTTCTCGTAGTGATGGAAATTGACGCCCCGCGCGAGCCGCGTCTCAGTCTCCCAGCCCGCGACATAGGCGGCCAGGAAGGCTCGGCCGTCGACCGCGCGCGTCTCGGCCAGGGCGAACAGCGCCGGCAGTACTGGCGCCGATGGATGTCCGCCCAGCGTGTTGCTGCAATCGTCGAAATCGAGCGCATGCGCCGCGGTGCCGTTGATCAGCGCGGCGTCCAGCGGGGCGGTGCGATGGGCGGTGCCGAACACCAGGCACGGTCCGTCCGATGCCGCCACCCGGGCGACGATCCGGGCGCATGGCTCATCGGCGCCCGCGAGCGTGCAGCCGACCGTGTCCAGGATCGCGACCCGCGCCCAATGCAGTGCCTCGGGCGGCAATGCCGTATAGTCGACGTTGCCGATGTGCGCGGCCAGTTGTTCGGCAATGCTCATGGCTTCCTCCCGCTCGCCACCAGATTGGGTCAATGCTAACCATAGGCGGGGCCCGGGAACAGGCACGCAGGGAAGGACGTCCATGACCACACTCGCGCACGAGATCGCCGAGCGGATCCACCGCCTGCGGTACGAGGACCTGACGCAGACCGCGCTGGACTGGACCCGCGCGGCCTTCATCGACACGGTCGGCGTCACGCTCGCCGGCATCGTCGAGGAAGCCCCCCGCATCCTGCTCCGCGTGCCAGGCATCGCCGCGGCGCCCGGACCCAGCCTGGTGTTTGCCAGCGCCATCCGGACCAGCCCGCTGGACGCGGCCCTGGTGAACGGCACGGCATCCCACGCGCTGGACTACGACGATGTGTCGGGCACGCTGGGCGGCCATCCTTCGGTCATGCTGATCCCGCCCATGCTGGCCCTCGCCGAGCAGACGGGCGCCACCGGCCATGACCTGGCGCTCGCCTACGTCGTCGGTTTCGAGACCGAGTGCCGCATCGCCCGCGGCGTACATTTCCACCACTACGACAAGGGTTGGCACCCGACCGCCACGCTGGGGATCTTCGGCACGGTGGCCGCCGCCGCGCGCCTGCTGCGCTTCGCACCCGACCAGACTGCGATGGCGATCGGCCTGGCGGCCTCGCTGGCCTCGGGCCTGAAGGCAAACTTCGGCACCATGACCAAGCCGCTGCACGTCGGGCATACGGCGCGCAACGGGCTGTTCGCGGCGCTGATGGTGCAGGAAGGTTTCACCGCCAACCCCGCAGCGCTGGAGGCGCGCCAGGGCTTTCTCGACGTGTTCAACGGTCCGGGCACCTACGATACGGATCGCATCCTGGCCGACTGGTATGCGCCGCTCGAAGTGGAAGGCGGCGGGGAGCCGGGGCTGAAGCCATATCCCTGCTGCGGTTCGACACATTCGTCGATCAACCGCATGGTGCATCTGGCGCGCAGCCATAACCTGACGCCCGAGCGCATCGAGGCGATCGAGATCATGCCTCATCCGCGCCGTCTGCCGCACACCGACAACCCCGATCCGCGTACGCCGCTCGGCGCCAAGTTCAGCGTGCAGTATGTGGTGGCGCGGGCGCTGGTCGATCGCGCGGTGCGGCTGGAGCATTTCGAGGGCGATGCGCAGTTCGATCCCACGATCCGCGACCTGATGGCGCGCACGACGGCGCGGCCGCATCCCGGCATGCCTGGTGATTCGCCGCTGCAATGGGGCGCCGAGGTGGTAGTGACGACGCGCGACGGCGAGCGTTTCGCTTCGCGGCTGGACGATTTCGAGCGTCGCGGACCCGGCGGCCAGCCGATGACCACCGAGGAGCTTTGGGAGAAGTTCGAGGATTGCGCACGGCGATCGCTGCCGCGGCCCAACGTGGCGCCGCTGTTCGACCGGCTGTGCACGATCGAGACGCTGGCCGGCGTTGCGGAGCTGATGCGCCTGCTGGAGCAGCACGAACCCGCCGTACGGAGGATTGCCTGATGAGTGCTGACCAGCGCCTGGCCGATCTCGGCCTCACCTTGCCGACGCCGACGCGCCCGCTGGGGAATTACGTGCCATTCCGGCTGGCCGGCAACCTGCTGTTCCTGTCCGGTGTCGGGCCGCGCCGGCACGACGGCACGATGATCACCGGTAAGGTCGGTGCCGACCTGACGGTGGAGCAGGGGTATGAAGCGGCGAAACTCTGCGGGCTCAACCTGCTGGTCAACATGATCGCCGCTGTGGGTACGCTCGAGCGGGTCGATACCGTGCTGAAGGTCCTCGGCATGGTGAATGCGGTGCCCGATTTCGGCGAGCAGCCCGAGGTGATCAACGGTTGCACCGACCTGTTCGTTCAGGTGCTGGGCGAGGGCGGGCGTCCGGCACGGTCCGCGGTCGGCCTGGGCAGCCTGCCGCGCAACATCGCCGTCGAAGTGGAGGCGATCGTCCTGGTCAAGGGCGGTTAACCGCAAATTAATCCCGGTGGGTGCAGAATCGCCGCTTTCCAGGCGCCAACATGGCGCAGCGCAAGCGGTCAATTCGACATGTCGAATGAGATTACCGTCCAGTCGGTTGCTGGGGTGCGTGCCAACGGTGACTCCGCCGTCGAGGTGAAACCTGTGCCGGGTGCAGCGGCGCCGTTGCCGATTTCCCCCGCCGTCCCGACGCCGATCCCCAACCCGAGCCTGCGCCTGGACCCGGCGCTCGGGCTTGTCGTGATCGAATTCCGTAATGAGAGCAGCGATTCGATTACCACCTCGATCCCCAGCCGTCGCCAGCTTGAGGCCTATCAGCGATGGGACATGACGCATTTCGGGCCGTCGCCGGCGGGCCGCCACCGGCAGGCTGCGCCGCCCACCGCGCCGGTTCCCCATGTCGCGGTACCAGCGCCACATGTCGCCGCGCCACCGGCGCCAAAGGGGCGCGCGAAGTGACGATCGCTGCCGCTACGCCGGCAGTGCCATGGCCTCACCGAGCACGGCGGCAAGCTCGAGCAGCGGCTCGACGAAATCTTCCTCCGGCAGCATGGCCTGGGCGGCGTACAATACGGTGCTGACGCCGCCGGCGAGCCAGAGTGCGTCCATCCGCGCGGCGCCGCTGATGTCCCGCAACAATCCGGGGAGCGCGGCGCGGATCTGAGCCGCCTCCTGACGCAGGGCGGGCAGCCAGCGTGCTCGGAAGATCGCGGGCACCGCGTCCAGTAACACGCTGCGCTGAGCGAGCGGCAGCCGGGCGGCGGCGAAGCACTCCAGATGGGCGCATGCGGTGCTGATGAGTGGTGTGCGCCAGCGATGTTCGCCGAGGACATCGTCCAGCGACACGCCGCGGTTGCCCTGCTCAGTCGCGCCTCGTCCGAGCAGCAGGACCGGTTTTCCCCCGCCGCGGCGATGGTACAGCAACTGCGGCACGTGGCGAATCTCGCCGTACAGCGCCAGTTCGGCCAGCACGGCGTGGTCGAAGCCGGGCCGGTAGCGGATCGTCGAAAGCTGATCGACCGCGTCGCGCCGGTAGACGCCCCAGAAACTTGGTGCGCTGGTGTAGTGCTGCATCACATGGCATGCGCGCGCGACCGGGTCGCCCCCTGTCGCGGTCAGCCAATGCGTCGGCGGGTATTGGTAGCCGGGCGTGCCGGCTTCCCCGAATACCAGGCCGCCCGCGTGGCACATGGCGCAGCCGGGTTGGGCCAGCAGCACACCCATGAGCGCCTCGATATAGGTTGGTGCGATCAGGTCGTCGCTGGTCTTCGGCATGACGAAATCCGCCTCCCCGATCCACAGGGCGCGCTGGATATTGGCGACCGGGCCGGTGTTGCAGCGGTTTTGCCTGACGCGGATGCGGTGGTCGCGGCTGGCATAGTCCTGCAGCACCGCCAGCGTGCCGTCGGTCGAGCCGTTGTCGAGCAGCGTCAGCGACAGCGCAGGCCAGGTCTGTGCGAGGACGCAGTCGATCGCCGCGCCGACCGTATCGGCGCATTGATAGACCATCATATTGACGTCAACGTGCGGCGGCACGGTCGCACCAGTCGCGCCATGCGAAGCGGAGCGCTGCCCCGAGGCTGCGGCCAAAGCGGGGCGCATCGCATAGCGGGCTGGCGCGAACCTGCCCGCGCAATCCGCTGCGCAACGCCGCCAGTGCCTGCAGGTCGGCCGCCTTCGTCACCGCCAGGTCAACATAGGCCGGCACGTCCGTCGCCACCCAGTCGGCAAGTCCCGCATTGCTCAGGTGGCTGACCGAGTGGCGGCCGGCAAAGATCTCGCCGGCCACCGTCACCGTGGGTACGCCCATCCACAGCGCCTCGCAGGTGGTCAATCCGCCCGAGTAGGGAAATGGATCGAGCACGATGTCGATGCCGTTGTACTCGGCGATGAAGGCACGATGCCCCGAGGGCCCGCGCAACTCCAGCCGTTCCGGCGGGATGCCATGCGCGTTGAAGGCGGCGCGAAACCGCTCCTGCGTAGAGGGATCGGTGAACTGGTGAGTCTTCAGCACCAGGCGCGATTTCGGTACTCGCCGCAGCACTTCGCTCCAGGTGGCGATGACGCGCGGTGTGACCTTCGCCAGGTTGTTGAAGCAGCCGAAGGTGACGAAGCCGTTGGCGAGCGCCGGCAGCGGAGCGATGTCAGGTGCATAGGGCGGCGGGCTGTAGCAGACATAGCCATCCGGCAGGCAGAGCAGCCGTTCGGTGTAGAGATGCGCCAGCGCGGCTGGCGTCTCCCAGCGATCGGTCAGCATCCAATCCATTTCCGCGAGGCCGGTGGTGTGACCTTGCATGCCCACCCATTTCACCTGGACAGGTGCCAGCCGGTGCGCGCAGGCGCTCATGCGCGAGGCGTCGCCGTAGCCGCCGAGATCGATCAGGATGTCGATGCCCAGGTCTCGCGCCAAGTGAGCGAGCGCTTCGTCGTTCAACGTATCGATGTCGTGCCATTCCGACGCGATGGCGCGGAAGCGACGCGCAATGGCATCGCCCCAACTGTGCTGTGCCAGGGCCACGATGGAGTGCGACGCGGGATCCAGCGCCTCGAGGCCGGCGATGGTCAGCCAACCGACCGGGTGCGTCTTGAGCGTGCCGGACAGCAGACCGATGGTGAGGCGCCGCCCCGGTTCGGGTGGGTTGGCGAAGTCCGGCATCGCCGCGCGCGGCAGGCAGGCGGCGCAAGCCTTGGCCGCGGCAAGTATCGCGATCCCCGGCACATCGTCGCTATAGGCGAGCGCACTCAGCAACGACCGCCGCGGGTTCAACACGTCAGGCGCCACCGCCAGTGCTCGCCGCGCGAGCCCGACGGCTTCGTCCTGAAGACCGAGGCAGCAGGTGGTGTTTGCCAGGTTGCACAGCACGCGTTCGTCCTCGCCGGCTTCCTCCATCACGGACTTCAGCAGAGTGCTGGCTTCGCCATGCCGATGCATGCGCATCAGCGTCGCCGCGAGGTCGTTGCGTAAGGCACGATTGTGCGGCGCGAGTTCATAGGCACGCCGGAGGGCAACCTCCGCTTCGCCGAGCCGGGTGGTCCGGGTCAGGGATGTCGCGAGGAATCCCGCCGCGGCCGGGTCGTCGGGCGCCAGGGCGACGGCCACCTCGAAGCTGGTGATGGCGTCGGCCCGTCGTCCCAGGTGCTCCAAAAGTACGCCCGCCGCGATGCGCGGAGTAGGACACAGCGGGTCCGCATCGGCCTCTTGCTCCAGGCGCGCCAGATCGGCTTCCGCATTGTCGGTCCTGATCGCCGCGTCGGCCCGGCGCAGCGCGTAGTCCAGCACGAGGGGTGCGCAGTGCTGGGCCTTGACGAAGGCGGTATGTGCCAGCGTCGGTTCGCCGGTCCGCATCAGCGCGGTGCCGAGAGCATCCCATGCCTCGGCACGGAGCGGGGCGATGCCGCAGCAGCGCAGCAGGAGCGACTGGGCGGCGGCCGGATCGCCGCGCAGGATCAGCAGGCCGCCGAGTGCGACGAGCGCCTCCTCGCGGTTGGGATTGATCTCCAGCGTTGTCGCATAGGCCGATTCCGCCTCCGCCAGGGCGCCCCGGGCGCGCAGGCTTTCCGCCAGCCGCAGCGAGGGCTCGTCCCATTGCGGCATATGCCGGCCCAAGTTGCGCATTGCCGCGTGGGCGAGCGTCACGTCGCCGGCGCGATCCTCGGCGATGGCGGCGTTGAGGAGAGTGACGGGCGACGCGTCGCCACCCGCTACCGCACGACGCAGTGCCGTCAGTGCCTCCGCTGGGCGGTCGCACGCGAGCAGGATCATGCCGTGTGCGCTCTGGTACTCCGGCTCATCGGCAGCGGGTAGGGCCGCGAGCGCGGCGAGCGCGCCGATCGCGTCTCCACCCCGCAGGCGCTCGAGCGCCGCTTCAACCATCATGGCCCCGCTCCAGCACCGTGACGAAGCCGGCGACCGGCGCATCGGCCTCGCGGCGCAGGGTCTCTGGCATCAGCGCGCGCACCGTGAAGCCCGCCGCGACGGCGGTGCGCAGGAGGTAGGATTCGGCATGCGCGTAGCGGCCCTGCCGGCCCAGGCTCCAGTCGCCGCTGCCGGGCACCACGCCCTGATAGTCCGGTTGCAGATTCTCGCACGAGAATATGAACCAGCCACCCGGCTCCAAGGACGCATGCACGGCCGCCAATGGCGCCTCGAGCGCGCCGAAATAGCACAGCACGTCTGCCGCAACGATCAATGGCCATCGCCGCGGATCATCGGTCAGGAACCGCAGGACGTCGGCCTCCCGGAGTTCGGCATAGAGTTGCTTCTCGCTGGCATGCGCCAGCATCGCAGACGAGACGTCGACGCCGGTCAGCCTGCCGAGCGGCAGATCCGACAGCACCACGGCGAGCAGCCCCGTGCCGCAGCCCATATCGAGCACCGGCCCAAGTGCGCCGCCCGCCGCGAGCGTGGGGTGCTGCTGCAGGGCGGCGCGGATCAGTCCGGGCACGCGGTAGCCGAGTGCCAGAAGATGCGACTCGAAGCGATCGGCATAGCCATCGAATACGGCGCGCAGGTAATCGACCGGCGCCCGGTCGGCGCCCGACACGATGCCTGCGGCCGCGGCCAAGTGTCGCACGTAGCGATCCTCCGGCCCGAGCTTCAGCGCTTCGGCGTAGGCTTCCGCGGCTTCGCTGTGGTGGCCAAGGCTCGATAGCGCGTGACCCTTCAATCCGAACAGGCATGCATCCACCACGCCCGCGACACGCGCCTCTTCGCAGAACCGGACCGCGTTGACGAAGTCGCGCCGGCGGACGCATTGCAGGACAGCGGCGTTGCGCAGTCCGATATGGCGAGGCAGCGCCGCGATGCCCTCGGCCAGCGTGTCAAGAGCCGCCGCTGGGTCGTTGGTGGCATCGAGCGCCGCGGCAAGGCCCTCGCGAAATCCCGGGTTGGCAGGTGCAGCGGCGACCGCCTCGCGCAGGCATGCCACGGCATCGGCGGGACGATGCAGGTCGAGCAGCAACACGCCGAGCAGCGCCTTTGCCATCGCGTCATGCGGATCGATGATGACGGCGTCGGCCGCGTCCAGCGCGGCGCCGGCGCAGTCGCCCATCAGACGGCGCGACTCCGCCCGCAGCTTGCGCAATCCCGCATGTTCCGGCGCACTGGCGATCGCGATGTCCAGTTCGCGCAGTGCCTCATCGGGGTGGCCGTCCAGGATCCCGATACGTGCGGCCAGTTCGGCCTGCAGCGACGATGGCGGCGCCATGCGGCGTGCGGCGGCAAGCAGCGAGCGTGCCGCCCGCGTATGTCCCTTGTCGATCAGGACGCCAACGCGTTGCAGGAGCGCTTCAGGTCGTGAGGCAGCATTGAGCATATGCATTGCGGGCTCCTCTTGAGCCGTTGACGCGGGATCTTGTCAGACGATCAGGCCACGCGACTGCACAGCCAGGGCGTCCAGCGTCGACGTTGTGTCCGTGGTATCGGCCTGGGTGCCAGCGGCGATCAGATAGCGCTGGACGAACTTCTCGACGAATTTCGGGTCCTTGAGCTGTGTGACGTCGAGGCGGGAGGTGATCGCCATTTCCTGAGCCTCCAACGGCTGGAAGGCGATCTGCAGCGGAATGGCGAGCGCCGTGGTAACGACTGTACGCAGCGCCGGGTCGCCGAGGATCTGATAGACCGAGGTCACCCCGGCTGCCTGGGCCCGGAAGGTCAGCGCGTTCGATAGCCCAGGCGTCTTGGCGTCGAGCGACTTGCGCCAGCTTATCTCGGCGTAGGCATCCGACAGCGCCGCGATGACGCCGGGGCTCTTCAGGACGGACAGGCCTTTGTGCGCGAAGTCATAGGTCTTCGCGACCGCCTTCCATCGCGTGTCGGTGAGCTGGTTGGCGAGCGAGGCCGGATCGCCGGTATCGGAGGTGAGTGCCTTCCGTGCCAGCGCAGCATAGGCGGTCTGATCGCCGAGCCCGTTCGCCGTGAGCAGGACCTGCATGACCGCCGGATTCGACAAGAGATCCTGCACGGTCTTGGCACTGGCAACCCCGGCAGCAAAGCGATCGACCGCCCGTTTCACCTGTGGGTCGGCCGCCGTTGTCTTGATGCCCTGGGTGCGGGAGGTCTCGGCGGACAACAGCGCGGTCACGGGGTTCGGCCGTGCGCCGGCCGAGTTCCGGCCGGCGGTGCCGTACAGCGCTCCCAGCAGCCCCCCGATGCCGCCGGCCTTCGTAGTGCTGGCGTAGAGGTTCGTCAGGTAACCGAGGTTCGCAACCATTGGGGGCGCCTCAATCGGCCGCTGACAATCCGGCAGCGATGTTCTCGTTGATCGCAATCAGGAAGTCGAAATCCGGTGAATCGCGTTCCATCTCGCGCTGGACCGCAAGGCCGACCGAGACGATCGATGCGCGGAGCTTCAGGGGCAGCGCATTCAAGGGATCGCGCATGAGGTCGTTGACGGCCAGCCACAGCCGGCGATTGTCCGACAGGGCATGGTTGCGGGTGCGGGAGTCTTCATTGGCATCCCGCGCGGCCCGCAGCGCGCCTGTGGCACGGCGAAACACGTCGGCCTCCTGCGCGCGAGGGCTCCGGTGGTTCGCCGCGGCCTCATAGGCGCGCGCCGCGTTGATCACGTTCGGCATGGCTGTTTGTTGTCCCTCCGAGAAGTGGGTGCGCCCGGCGCTGCGCCGACACTCGGCGGCGATTCCCGGCCCAGTACCGTGTCTTCATGACGAATGATCCGGCGTGCGAGCTTCAGCGCCTGGTAGCAATCATCGGCCTCCGCCGCGGCGAGGGCGCGGTCAAGGATCTCGCAGGCGAGGGCCGATGTGGTTGCCTGCTTGAAGGCCGCGATGAATTCACGGGCCGCGGCCAGGCCCAAAACGCGCTCCTCCTCGGAGCCGATATAGGCCGATTGCAGGGCGAAATAGATGTGGCGTGCAGGACTGTCCACCTGGTCCGGTGCCATGATCTGCTTGCCGAACAGAAAGCGCGCCTTCGCGGTAAGCTCGATGCGTGACTTGCTCCGGAAGCGGATTGGCGCACCATTGACGATCATCATTTCGCCCTGGCGCAGCTCCAAGACAAGATTAGACATGCACCTCTTCCTGGTTACGGCTCCGCGTGATTGGTGCGGTACCTTTTAGGTAAGACCGTTATGCCGCGAGTGTGGCAAACTGGCGGACCGCCGGGCCGGACGTACTGCCCGACCCGGAGCGGCCACCGCTACTTGAACAGGCTCAGAAGCGTCTGCGGTGCCTGGTTCGCCAGCGACAGGGCCTGTGTGCCCAACTGCTGACGAATCTGCAGCGCCTGCAACTGCGCCGATTCCTTTGCCAGATCCGCGTCCACCAGCGCACCAAGACCGGTGTTCAGCGCATCGATCTTGTCGCCATTGTACTTGATCTGGTTGGCCACGTAATTGACAGACGCGCCGATCGTGTTCAGCTCCTGGCCGACGCTGTACATCTTGTTAATGAACGAAGCAGTGGCTGCCGTTCCGATCACCGCCTGCACGGACGCGGCTCCACCCAGGGTCGTCGAGGTGTACGCGATCGAGGTATACAGCGCCGATCCGCTGTAGCTGGCGATCGCATACGAGGCACCGCTCTCGTTTCGCACCACCGCCACCCTGGCATACGTGCCCGAGTGACCGGTGATATCGCCGATCAGCGTCTTGCCGTTGTAGTTGGCGTCCTGGATGAAGGTCTTCAGGTTCGATAGCAGCGACGTGTACTGGTTGACGTAGTTGGTGCGATCATTGAGGGTCACACCGCTGTCCGCCAACTTGACCAGCACCGTTCGCATGCTGGACATCGTGTTGGAGATGTTGTTCAGGCTCGACTGCGTCGTGGACAGCAGGCCCTGCACGTTGCCGAGCTGCTGGTTGGCACTGGTCAGCGCGCCCACGGTCGATCGGACCGTTTGCGCGATCGCATAGGCGGCGCCATCATCGGTGCTGTCCGCGACGCGGAAGCCGGTCGAAACCCGCTTCTGCGCCGTGGCCAGATCCTCGTTGGTCCGATTCAGCGACTGGAGCGCAATCATCGCGCCCATGTTGGTATTTACGGAGTTTAGGGACATGGTGTCTTACCCTTCTTGCCCTTAGAGTTACATACGCCCCCGCGTTTTGCGGGCATGGGGCCATCCTGACTCGCCCCAGTTAACGGCCAATGAAGCGTGTTGCTTTTCACGATCCAACTGGCAGATATTTCGTCAGTGACAGACCACTGAGTGTCGCGATGAGCTGGTACGACGCCTGCATCTGCGTCTGCACCAGCGAGAGCTGCGATAGGACTGCTGCCATATCGACATCCTCGGCCGACGAGACCTGGCCGGCGAGGGCGGTCTCGGTATCGCCCAGGGCCTGCTGCGTCGTGGTCAGCGACGACTGCACATTGCCCAGCACGCCGGCGTCCTGCGCCATCGCCGCGACCGCGCCCGACAGGCTCATGCGTGTGTCCTGCACGAGATCGCGGAAGCCTGGCAGGTTTGCCTGCGCACTGCTCAGCGAGCCGATCGTAGCCAGCGCCCGCAACACGTCGCGCATATAGGAGCCGGTGGTTGTCGGAGGCCCCCCCGGTATCGATGGCGGCCCGCTCACGAGATCCGGGATCAGCCCGTTCGCGCTGGCCGGCAGGCCGATCGTCTGGAGGTTGTTCTGGCCGGCCTGCACGATCGGCGGGTTGGCCCGCAGCGTCACCGAGGATTGCGACAGCCAGGTCGAAAACGGCGAGGTTCCGGCCACGTTGGAGATCGCGATGCCCATAGTCGCGTTTGCCGTCGCCGCAGCGCCGTTCACGCCCAGTGCCGCCACCGCGCCGCTGATCTGCGCGTAGAATCCGGAGGTCAGGATGTTGTCGGGATTGGGTACCGGCGGGTTCGCCGTGTCCTGGCCGGCAAACACGTAGATCCCGCCATTGGTGCTGTCCAGCAGGCCGGCCACCGCACCCAGCGCGTCCCGCGCGGATGCGGCGATGGTGTCGACCGCGCTCACATCGATGCCGTCGACGTCATTGAGCTTCGCGTAGAAACCCGCGGCGATCGAGCCAATCTGGGTCAGCGCCGTCTGTGCGACGGACATGCGTCCATCCGCGGCGTCGATGTTGCTCTGCCACGCGTGAAGGTTTGCCACCTGCGGCCGCAGGTCGAGCGAAATCGCCGCACCGTTGCCGAGCGCGGCATAGCTCTCGCCGATCAGCCCGGTGCTGGTCTGGTTGGCGAGGCGGTCCAGCTTGCGATGCGTCGCCGCGCTGTTCTCGATCAATCGGTTCAGCGTGGCATAGCCGGTCGCGCCGGTCATGGTGGCATTCAGGTTCATGGCTCGCTCCTCAACGCACCGACTGCAGGAGCTGCGACCACATCGCCTGCACGACGGACATCACCCGTGCGTTGGCGCCATAGGCATTCTGCAACTGGATCATGTGCGACATCTCGGTATCCATGTTGACGCCGCTGCGTGCCGACAGCTTGCCGGCGAGCGAGGTCTGCACGGCCTGTTCGGTGTCCGACTGGGCGCTGGCGGTCGCACTCTCCTGGGCCTGCGAGGCCAGCACGGTGGTGACGATGCCGGCGAGCGTCAGCGGGGCGACATAGGGGGCGCGGAGATTGCCCGCCGCACCGAGCCCGCTGGTGTTGGAAAGCGGCTGCGGCACGCCGACCGCCTGGTTCGCGCCGAACGTGAAGGTCAACACGTCCTGGATGATGCCGGTGAAGCCGGCGAGCCCGGTGGGAACTGCGGCGGTGCCGTCGCGCACCAGCGAGGCGGTCGCCTGCACCGCCGGATTCACCTGGATCGTGCTTGCGAAGCCCACGTAATTCACCTGGGTCGGCACGCCGATCGCCGGAACGTTGCCCAACGGATCGGTGAACAATGCCAATCCCTGCGCAGCGAACCGGCTCGCGAGGTTCTGCGAGAATTCGTCCAGCTCCGCCTGCTCGGTCGGCAGCGTCACGTCGCGCAGCGCGATGTTGGCGCCGATCCTGCCGCCCACGAGTTGGCGCGTGACGTCGGTGCCGCCCAGGGTGACGCCGGTGATGCCGCCGCCCGGATAGTATGCTCCGGGCTGGACGTTGGCGCCCGTTGCGGCGAACGGAT
Organism: Acetobacteraceae bacterium; assembly: GCA_037201625.1. GTDB lineage: Bacteria > Pseudomonadota > Alphaproteobacteria > Acetobacterales > Acetobacteraceae > JAMXLO01. Next base: position 98,814 of record JBBCGR010000003.1, read on the forward strand.
TGGTGACGCCGTGGATCGGCAGCAGGAGGCCCGCACTGCCGCCGATCAGCAGGTCACCGTTGGGCTGCTCCATGACCTTGATGTTGAGCAGTTGCGACAGGTCGGCCAGTGCGGCGTCGCGCTGGTTCTCCAGATCGGCGGTGCTGCGGCTGCTGGTCTTCAGCGTGATGATCGTGTCGGTGAGGCCGCTGATCGTCGCCAGCACCGTGTTCAGGGTCGTGACGTCCGCCACGATGGCGTCCTGGGCCGCCTGCCGCTGCGCGGTATAGCCGCCGCTGAGCGCGTTGATCCCCTGCGTCAGCGTGACCGCGGTGGATACCACCTGGCTCTGCTGCGGCGGGCTGTCCGGACCATTCAGCAGGGTCGAGAACTGGTCCTGCAGCCGTCCCAGCAGGCTGGCGATGTCGGTGCCTTGGCCGGGCGTGCCGGTCAGCGAGTCGATCGCCTGAAGGGCCTCGCGCCGCGTCTGCAGCCCGGCCACCGTGGCGTTCTGGCCGAACAGTTCGGCCTGCAGCACGGTGTCGATGTTGCGGATCGCCCGATCGCTGTGCACGCCAAGGCCCTGGCCATCGGCGGTCACGCTGTGCTGCGTGGCAATCTGTGTCGCGTAGCCGGGCGTGCTGGCGTTGGCCACGTTCTGCGACACGAGCGCCATCTGGCGGTTGACGTTCGCCAGCCCGCCGGTTGCGATCGACAGTGCACCGTCGAGGGTCATGGTCCTAACGCTTCATGTCGATCGTCTGCTGCAGCAGGTCATCCGCGGTGGTGACCATCTTGGTGCTCGCCGTATAGGCGCGCTGCGCGACGATGAGTTTGGAGAACTCGGTGGCGATGTCGACGTTGGAACTCTCCACCGACTCGGTCACCAGGTTGCCGGCGCCGTTGGTGCTCGGCGCCTCGGCCAGTGGCGTCCCGGATTCCAGTGTTGCGGTGAATGACTGGCCGTCCTGGCGCTGTAGCTCGTCGGGGGCGTTGAAGGTGACGACTGGTACCTGCGCGATCACCCGCGCCTGGCCGTTGTCGTAGTTCACGACGATGTTGCCGTTGGCCTGGGTGGTGACGGAGGCGAAGGAGCCGGGCGGAACGCCATCCTGGGTCAGCCCGCGCAGGTTGTACTGCGTGCCGGCGTACTGCGTGATTCCGTTGGTCTGGCCGTAGGTTCCGAGATTCAGCGTGATGTTCTGCGGGCCGGAGCCGAAATCGGTGCTGAAGCTGAGCTGTGCGGCAGTGTTCGAGGCATAGGGCGTCGCCGTGATCACCGGCGGCGGCGCGGAGGGTGTGATGGCGCCGATCGTGCCCGACGGCACGGGATTTCCGCTCGTGGTCGGTCCGAACTGCACCTGGGCCGATCCGCGCGCCGGAGCGGCGACGTCGTTGGGCACGTCGACCGACACGGTCCAGTCGTCCGAGGCGTTCTTCACCCAGTTCAGGTTCACCGTGTGGACCGTGCCAAGCGCGTCATAGACGTCGATGGCCGAGGAGATGGGCGCGCCGGGGATCGCGGTGCCGGTGGCTGGCGTTGCCGGCAGGTTGGCTGAAATCGTGACGTTGGCGGTGGCGACGGGATTGTAGACCGTCTGCGTCACCTGGATCGGGTTCAGCGTGTTCTGGTTCACCACGCCGGTCTGCGAGTTCACCGGCCATCCGTTGAGGAACTGGCCTGCCGTGTTCACCAGGTAGCCGTTCTTGTCGAGTTGGAAATCGCCGGCACGCGTGTAGTACTGCTGCGGATTGAAAGTGGGGATGTTGTTGATCTGACCGGTCAACTGCGACACGGCGAAGAAGCCCTGGCCGGCGATCGCCAGTCCGAGTGGATTGTCGGTCTGGGTGATGGTGCCCTGGACGTTGTTCACGTATTGCGGTCGGGCGACGACAGCGCCGGAATTGTTCACTGTCGCGTTGCTGGTGGTCAGGTAGTCGACGAACGTGGTGTCGACTCGCTTGTAGCCGACGGTCTGGCTGTTCGCGACGTTGTCGCTGATATTGCCGAATGCGTTGGACTGCGCAGTCAGCCCGCTGATCGCAGTATTCATAGCGCCGAACAGTGACATGGAAGGGCTCCGCTGGTTCGTCCGCTGGTGGTATCGCAGGAAGCGTGCCATGGCCGTCGCCGCGATTGTCGCGGGTTTCCGGGCAGTGCAGACCGGTCCCCGGCACAAGCGGCCCGGCAGATTGTGCCGGTGGGACGCAGTTCACGCCGGTGCACTCGGCGTCACGGGCACCCGCCACGTCGCGAAGTTCGCACGCACGCAATCGGAAGGCTGCCTGCCACCGTGCTGCGGCAAGTCCTCGGCTGCTGGCACATCGCTTGCTGTAGCCAGCGTCGAGGAGATATCGCGATGCCGTCAGCCGCCCCGTCCCTGCCGCCGATGCCGGTGACCGCATCCCAGGTTGCGTTGCCGGGAGCACCGGCGGCGCTCGCGCCTTCGCCGGCGACCCCGTTCCGCGATGAGTTGGCAAAGTTGCTGGCAGCCATGCCGGCCATGACGGGGCTGCCCGGAACGGCGGCGTGGGCAGGGGCGGTGGCACTGGCAGGCATGGCACCGGCGATGCCGCTGGGTGGTGCGCTGGCGAGTGCCGGACCCGATCCCGAGGCGGCGAGCGCCGAAATGCCGATCCCGTCACTATTGCCGTTTCCGACGACGGACGTGCCGCAGTTGGATGTGCCGCCAGCGGATCTCGCACCGGCGCCGTTCGCGCCGCCGCAGGACGCCACCGACCCATCGGCGTCGAGCACGGCCAAGCCGCGCGATACGGCTGTCGCGCGCAGGTCGGCTGCGTCGCGCACCGCGTCCGAAGTGGCTGCGTCATCCGACCAGCCGGCGATGCTGGGCCTTATGGGCATGCCAGTGCCGGCGATCCGACTGCCGTCCGCCGATGCTGCGCCGCAGCCCGAACCGCAGCCTCGGCACGCCGCCTCATGCGTCGCGTCGTCCGGCCCCGCAGGCGGGCTCATGCCGCCGGCCGGTTCCGTGCGGTCACCCGAACCACCGGCGGTCGCCGCCGCGGCGCTGCCGGTTTCCCAGCAGGACCAGCAGCAGAGCCAGGGAAACGCGCCGGGGCAGGACCAAGAGCGGCAGGCGCAAGGTCAGGCCCAGGACGCGCTGCCGCTGGCGGCCGCGGCGTCCCGAGCGGAGTTTGCCGCCGGCCTGGCGGTTCCGGGAGCGTCGGAGCCGGCGAGGGACGCACCACGCATCGCCGCCGATGCCGGTGTGACGAGGATGGCGTCCGGTCCCGCCAGCCCGGCCGCGCAGATGGCGCCCGCCCTGGCTCAGATCGGTCGCGCGCCGGACGGCGCGGAGCGGCTGACGCTGCGGCTCGATCCACCGGAACTGGGACATGTGCAGATCCGTATCGACCGCCCGCCCCAGGCGCCGGCGCGTGTCGAGATCATCGTCGAGAAGGCGGACACTCTCATTCTCCTGCTGCGCGACCAGCCGCAATTGCTGCGCGCGCTCGACCAGGCCGGGGTGCCGGCGGAAGGCCGCAGCATCACCTTCCACATCGCCCCGCCTGAAACGGTTCCGCGCAACGATCCGTCATCGCTGCCGGCGCCCCAGGGGAACTCGACCCAGGGGAACTCAACCCAAGGGAACTCGACCCAAGGGAGTTCGGCCCAGGGCAGCCTGGGCGGCGGCGGGGCCAGCGGTGACGGGTCGCACGGCGCGGCGCGTCAGGATCCACAATCCGGGCGCCAGCGCGGCGGTCAGCCCGACGGCAACGAGGAGGGTTTCTCTCCCGTCGCGCTGGCGGGCTGGCTGCGCGGCGGCCTCGACATCACAGCATGACGCGAAAGGGATATCCGACATGAGCATCGCCTCCGTCGCCGCCCAGCAGAACAGCGCCTCCGCACAGCAGGTCGGCGGCACCGCGCTCAATTCCCTGTCGGCGAACTTCAACGACTTCCTGAAGCTGCTGATGACGCAGTTGCAACATCAGGATCCGACCAGCCCGCTCGACACCAATCAGTTCACAAGCGAACTGGTGCAGTTCTCCAGTGTCGAGCAGCAGATCAACACCAACACCAGCCTGACCAAGCTGATCCAGCTAACCCAATCCGGCGAACTGATTCAGGCTTCCGCGATGACCGGCAAGCACATAACCGCCGAATCGGACCATGTCCCGCTGCAGAACGGCAAGGGCACGATCCAGTTCACCGCGCCGGCCGCCGAGCCGGTCGGCATCGCAATCTACAGCGATACCGGCAACAAGCTCCGCGACGTGACGCTCGCGGCGACCAAGGGCAGCAACACCTGGACGTGGGACGGCACCGATGCGTCCGGCCGGACCTTGCCTGACGGCAGCTACAAGGTCGCACTCGCCGGTGCCAACGCCGACGGCACCACGGCCGCCCTGCCGTTCACCGTGGTCGGCACGGCGACCGGCGTGCGCAGTCAGTCCAACGGCGTACAGTTGCAGATGGGCGCGCTGTCCGTCGACTTCGACAAGGTCCGCTCGGTCGGCAACTGAGACGCTACGGTCCCATGCGCCCCGAGGCCGGATGGCCGCCGGCCTTGAAGCGCTTGCCGGTATCGGTGACCTCGGTGCCGTCCACCTTCAGGATCGAGAAATCCTGGTCCGAGAAGTTGCCGACCAGGATGTAGCGGCCGTCCGGCGTGAAGGCCGCCGCCTCCGGAAACGCGCCGACCGCCAGCGTCTTGATCGGCGTCACCGTCTTGCCGTCGATGCGCAGCACCGTGACGCTGCCGTTCGGCTGATGGAACCACGCCTGCTTCATGTTCGAGCCGTTGACGTTCACCACCACCGCGAGGTTGCCTTTCGGGCTCATCGCCAGTCCCTCGGGCGCATCTTCCACCGTGATGTGCGCGATCACCCGCGGGTTCTTCCCTTCGAGGTCGATCACGCTGATCGCATCGGCGTGCCCGTCCGACGATCCGCCATTGCCGTTGTCGGCGGTGATGGCGAGCTTCGAGTCGGGTGACACGACGATGTTGTAGGGAAAGGCATAGGTGGGCAGGTCGACCTTGTTGTAGCTCACCTTGTCGCCGTCGACCTCCAGCACCGCCACCTTGTTGTCCGGCGACTTCAACGCCAGCGCGCGCTTGCCGTCAGGCGTGAACTCCACATGCGAGACGCCGGGGGCGACCGCCACGGTGCCGGCCTGCGTCACCTTGGTCCCGTCGATCTTCAGGATGCTGACCGTGCCGTCGGCGCGGTTGGCCAGCAGCGCGATGTCGCCCTTCGGACTGAACGACAGGCCGGAGGGCTGCTTGCCGACCGTGACCGTGTCGGCCAGCGCCGGCGGGTTGGCTTTCATGTCGATGACGAACAGCTTGTCGGTCGGTGCGAGCTTGCGGGTGCCGCTCTCGTCGATCACCGTCATCGAACTGGCGACCAGCGCGATGCTGCCGTTGGGCGAGATCGCCACGTTGGTGGGCGGGCCGGCGATCGAGTTCTCCAGCTTCAGTGAGGCGACCAGCTTCGGCTCCTCCGGCGACGCAAGGTCGAAGATGGCGACCGTGTCGTTGCCGGTCGGATTGAGCATGGGCTTGCCCTGGGCGTCGGTGCCGGGTTTCTCGTCATTGCCGACGATCAGGTAGGGGGTGGCACCGGCCGACATTGCGGATGAGGCGAGCAGCACCAGGCTCGCCGTGATGGCGTGCTTCAGCATCGTTTCTCTCCCTGACAACTTCTTTCTTGGCCGGACGAGTTTGGGAAGGATTGGCCGCAGCGGCAAGCCCACGCGATTCCGGGCTAGCCACGGCATGGCATTGGTTGCTATGGCCCGTCCCGGGAGACGTTCGAGAAAGGACTGAGCTACTGACAGGCATTGTGCCGATCCTGCTGGCCATCATTCCGTTCAGCCAGATTCCACTGGATGCCTATACGCCGGCGCTGCCGCAGATGGTGCGCGACCTCGCCGCCGATCCGGCCGCCGTCCAGAACACCGTCACCGCCTACATGCTCGGCATGAGCCTGGCGCTGGTGCCGCTCGGCCTGCTGTCCGACGCGATCGGGCGCAGGCGCACGCTGCTGGGTGGGCTTGCCCTGCTGATCGCAACCAGCGTGGCCTGCGCGTTCGTGGGGGATATCGGCACGCTGCTGGTGCTGCGCTTCGTGCAGGGCATCGGCGGCTGCGTCTGCATGGTGGTCACCTACGCTATCGCCGCCGACTGCTTTCGCGGGGCGCATCTGACATCGGTCTCGGGCCTGCTGGGCGCCGCCTGGGGATTGGCACCGGTGCTGGCGCCGGCCGCCGGCGGGCTGATGGTCCAGTTCGTGTCGTGGCGCGTCGTGTTCCTGGCGATCGCCCTCGGCGCGGCGGTCGTGGCGGTGGTGGTTGCCATGCTGCTGCCCGAGACGCTGGCGCCGGAACGCCGCACCCCGGTCCGCCTCGGCCGTGCCGCGGCCACGATCGCGACGGCCTGCCGCAATCCGCGCTTCGTCGCGTTCACCGTGGTGTTTGCCGCGATGGCAAGTGCCCAGATGGTTTTCGGCGTCGTGGCACCGTTCCTGTACCAGGAACTGCTGGGTTTTTCGCCCGCGGCCTACGGCCTGGTCGCACTGCTGCTGGGCGGCGTGAACCTGGTGGGTGAACTTGCCTGCTCCGGCCTCGCGCGCCGCGTGACGCCTGCCCGTCTCGGCTTCGGCGCATTCGCCCCGTTCGCCGCCGGCGCACTGGTCCTGGCGCTCAGCGGATGGTTCATCGGCGCCGGGTTGGTGTCGATCACCTTCGGCGGAGCACTGGTACTCGCGGGTTGCGGCGTCCTATGTCCGATGATGTACGGCATGGCACTCGGCCTGTTCGACCGCGATCTCGGGCTGATCGGCGGGCTGATCAGCGCCCTGTGTTACGTGATCGTAAGCGTCACCATGGCAATAGCGGCCGTCCTGCCCGAAACGTCCCAGGCGCCCCTCGGCGCACTCTACCTTGCCCTTGGCTGTGTTGCCGCCGCATCGCTGGCTGTGGCGATGCCGGCCTCGGTCCGAACAACCGGCTCTCAACAGGAGTGAACCCCGCATGAGCATGGTCGGCATCCGTGGCGCCTTCTTCGATTTCATCGACGATCCCTGGAAGCATCCCGGCAATGAGCAGGCGGCGGCGCGTTACCAGCCCGACGGCCTGCTGGTGGTGGAGGGACGGCATCATCAAGGCGTTCGGCGCCTTCGCCGAGGTCTCGCCGCGCCATTCCGGGATTGATATAACGCATATCCGCGACCGGCTGATCCTGCCGGGCTTCATCGACGGCCACATCCATTTCCCGCAGACTCGCGTGCTGGGCGCCTATGGCGAACAGCTTCTGCCGTGGCTGCAGATGTGGGTCTATCCTGAGGAGCTGAAATACAAGGATCGCAACTACGCCCGCGACGGCGCGAAGCGCTTCTTCGACAACCTGCTGGCCTCCGGCACGACGACCTGCCAGTCCTTCACCAGCAGTTCGCCCGTCTGCACCGAGGAACTGTTCGATGAGGCCGCGCGGCGCAACATGCGGATCATTGCGGGGCTGACCGGCATCGACAGGAACGCGCCGGCCGAGTTCGTCGACACGCCGGACAATTTCTACCGCGACAGCAAGCAACTGATCGAGCGCTACCACCGCCAGGGCCGCAACCTTTACGCCATCACGCCGCGCTTTGCGTTCGGCGCGTCCGAAGACCTGCTGCGGCGCTGCGAGCAGCTCAAGCAGGAGCATCCCGACTGCTGGGGTCAACACGCATATCTCGGAGAATCCGAGCGAGTGTCGTGGTGTGCTGGAACAGCATCCGGACTGCAGCGACTATCTCGGCGTCTATGAGAAGTTCCGCCTGGTGGGGCCGAAATTTTCCGGCGGCCACGGCGTCTGGCTGACCGACAGCGAGTTCCGCCGCATGTCGCGCTCCGGCGCCGCCGTGGTGTTCTGTCCGTGCTCCAACCTGTTCCTCGGCAGCGGCCTGTTCCGCATCGGCCGTGCGACCGATCCAGAGAACCGGGTGAAGATGTCGTTCGGCACCGACATGGGCGGCGGCAACCGCTTCTCGCTGATCAACGCGCTGGACGATGCCTACAAGGTCGGCATGTGCAACAACACGCTGCTGGACGGCAGCATCGATCCGGCGCGCAAGGACCTGGCCGAGGCCGAGCGCAACAAGATCTCGCCCTATCGCGGCTTCTGGTCCATCACGCTGGGCGGCGCCGAAGGTCTGTATATCGACGACATGCTGGGCAATTTCCAGCCAGGCAAGGAGGCGGACTTCGTCGCCATCGACTGGAACGGCGGGAACCCTGGCACCAGTCGCTGATCGTCGAGCAGGGCGTGCCGCAATCGGTGGAGGACGCGGCCAGCCTGCTGTTCGCGGTGATGATGGTGGGTGACGACCGCGCGGTGGATGAGACCTGGGTGATGGGCACGCGTCTCTACAAGAAGAGCTGATGGCAACTGCACCTGCCCCGGCCGGGCCGCCGGTGGCGCTGGTCATCCAGCGCCGCGTGGCGGACGACGGCTATGCCGCCTTCGCGCGCTGGCAGGCGCGCGTGGCGGAGCGCTTCTGCGGACATGGCCCGGCTTCCTGGGCCATGAGGTGGTTCCACCGGCGCCGCCCACGCATCTCGACTGGGTGGTGGTCGAGCGGTTCAGCACGGCGGAGGCTGCCCGCGCCTGGCTGCAGAGCCCCGAGCGCTCCGCGCTGCTGGCCGAGATTCCATCTGCAGCTTGTCGGCCAGGAGGATCTGCAGATCCTCGCCGGTGCCGCCGTAACGCCCGGCCGCGAGGCTGCCTCCGCCATCATCGTCCACGACATCGTGCCGGCGGACGAACCTGGCGTTCCTGGAGTGGCAGCGCGTGGTGCAGGCGGCGGAGGCGCGCTTCCCGGGCTTCCTCCGCACAAGATCGAGCGTCCGGTCGCCGGGCTGCACGACCGCTGGATCACCATCCTCAGCTTCGACAACGACGCCAACCTGAACAACTGGCTGGAATCGGCGGAGCGAAAGACTCTGCTGGAGCAGGGTGAGCGCTTCACCAAAGGGCTGAGCGTGCAGCGGCTCCAACTACGGCTTCGATTTCTGGTTCGCCGATCCCAAGGGCGGCGAGCAGGACCGCCATGTCATCTTCAAGAGCAACCTCATGGTGCTCGCGGTCCTCTATCCGATCGTCTACCTGTGGAACTACTTCGTGGGCGGCCCGCTCCTCGATTCCCACGGCGTACCGTTCTGGCTTGCGCTGTTCATCGGCAACGTCGTGAGCACGCAGTTGCTGGGATGGTGGGCGGTGCCCGCGGCGTTCGGCCGCTTCGGCTGGTGGCTGGCTCCGAAGGCCGGGCTGCGCGCGCAGATCGCCGGCTATGTCGCGATGGCGGCGTTCTACGTGCTGTCGATGGCGGTGTATGCCGGGCTGCTCGCGTGGAACTGGGGGACGCCATTGCATGGGCGTCCTCGCGCCCGCCGCTTCCTCGCGACCGGGGGTCGCCACCGGCATCGCGATCAGCATCGGGCCGGTTCGCGAGGCGGCGCAGGCGGAAGTGCTGGACGATCCGCGGGCGCAGACGCCGCCCTGGCTGGGGGCCGACGGCAGGCCGCGCTTCCGCGCCGACGGTGTCGCCAAGGTCACCGGCGCCAAGACCCTTCACCCGCGATTACCGGGCGCGGGACCTCGCCGGCTGGCCGCGGCAGCAGAGCCATGCGTTCCTGGTGTTGGCCAACCGGGCGGATGCCGTCTTCCTGGGACTCGATCTCGCGCCGCTGGGGCGAGGACCTGCGGCCCGACCGGCTGGTGCTGGGTGACGACCTGCTGCGTGACGGGCTGCTGCCGCCGTTCGGCGGGTGCGGTCGGCCCCGCGGGGTTCTACGGCGACGTGCTCCTGTGCCGCGCGGCCAGGCGCCGCGTTTGCTCGGCCAGCCGCTGGCATTGCTGATCTATCACGATTTCGCCCGCTTCGCCGCGGCGCGGCGGCGTGCCCGCTTCGCCGGCGCCCTGGTGCGCTGGGACGGCCCCGCCGCACAAGCCGCGCTCGCGCATTACGGCGCGACGCGCTTCGTGCGCATCGCCGGCGCCAGGGATGACGAGCCCGACCTCCACTCGCCGCTCGAGGGGGCCACGGTGTTCGGACGGTTCGACGGCGACAGCGTGGTCTGGCCGGCAGCCGATCCGGGCGGCGAGCCGATGCAGCGCGCGATGTGGGCGGCGGGCGAGATCGACCGCGCCATCGCAGATGCGGGCAGCGATGCCGTCGTGCTCCGCCGCAGCTACTTCTCCCAGTCGGTCGACGCAATCGGCGATGGAGACCGATAACGGCCTGGTCTGGCTGGACACCGCATCGAACGCGACTGCGCATGATGATGCGACGCAGTCGCCCTACGAAGTCGCCGACGGCACGGCGACGATGCTGGCGAAGTCGGCGTTCCATGTGGCCTCGATCGACATGTCGATCGGCTACACCGTCGGCTACGGCACCAAGGAACCACTCGATCTTTCCCTATCTCTGCGTCGTCGCCGGGCTGTACGGCGAAGGGCGGCCGGTGCTGCTCGCCAACGACCGCTACCAGCAGCTTTCCAGATGGGGCTGAAGCGCCACGCCTTCTGGACCGACGCGACCATCGTCGTCGACCGCGCGACGCAGGCGTTCCGCATCATGCGGGCGGGCTACCGCACCGACGGTGGCGGTCGGCGCAACTTCTCGCCGGAGGTGGGCGCGGTGGGCGCCGGCGCCGGGCAGAGCGTCTACTATTTCCCCAGCAGCGACTTCTCCGTCGCTGGTGATGGCCTCGCGCGCGGTGGATGCCGGGTCAACGGCGCGGCTACGGCACGACGCAGACGCTGGCCGCCACCGAGATGATGGTGGACGAACTCGCCGAGGCGCTGGGGGCCGATCCGATCGAGCTGCGGATGAAGAACCTGAATGCGCTCGGGCATGCGCAACTCGCAGGGAGCGATCCCCGCCGGCGCGCTGCGCAACGACGAGATCCTGGAGCGGGCCGCGTGCGCATCCGCTGTGGCACGGGCGAGCCGCGCGCAAGCAGGCCTATGAGGCGGCGCATCCCGGCCGCCGCTATGGCGTTGGCTTCGCGATGGTGCACAAGGACTACGGCAGCGGCGCCGAAGCGGCGGTGGCGACGCTGGAATTGCTGCCCTCGGGCGGGCTCGCGCTGCGCCAGGGCGGCAACGACATGGGCACTGGCATGACCACGGCGCACGCCGTGATGGTGCAGCGCATCCTGGGTCGCGCGCCGTCGCGCGCACAGTTCGGCGTCACCGACTGGCCGGAGATGAAGCTCGTCTCGACCGAGGAGCCCTACACGCTGACCCAGGCGCGCGAGGACGAACTCAGCCGCAATCCGCGCTGGACGCCATCGTTCCCAGTCGCCGATGAGCGCCTCCAACAGCGTCTATTACGTCGGCCACGCCACGCGCATCGCCGCGAGCACGCTGCTGCGCGTGTCGCTCTGGCAGGCGGCGCTGGCGTTGTGGTCGCACGGGCCGGGTGGCGGGCAGATCGCGCGCTCGCCGTCGAGCGCGAAGATGTGCGGGATGCGGGACGGCAGGCTCGTGGGCGGCGGGCTGGAGCCGCTCAGCCTGGAACGCCTGGCGGAGGCGGCCTATCGCCCTCAACCTGCCTACCGCGGTGAGCGTGCATACGTTCAACCGCTGGCAATGGGCGCAGGCGGCGTCGTTCGATGTGCCCGGCATCGGCACGCTGCGGCTTGCCGGTGGATGCGCTGTCGGTGCGGCACGGCAACGGCGAATTCCGCTTCATCGAGCGGCGGGACGTGGCTTATCCGCCGGTGCAGCGGCAGAACGCCGCCGTCACCTACTATGCCGGCATGGCGACGCTCGCCGAGCTTGCCGTCGATACGGCGAACGGCAAGGTCGAGCTGCTGTCGCACCACTCCATCCTGGAATGCGGCAACCTCGTGGTGCCGGAACCTGGTGTCGGGACAGATGCAGGGCGGGCTGGCGATGGGCATCGGCCACGCGCTGCACGAGGCGCTGCCGCTGTATGAGGACGGGCCAGGCAACGGCACGTGGAACTGGAACCGCTACCGCCTGCCGCGCGGCCTCCGACGTGGCACCCTGGACGCAGACGTCGGAGAGATCCTGCCGCCGCTGTCGGATACCGATCCGCCCAAGGGCATTGCCGAAGTCGTGATGATCCCGGTCATCCCGGCGATCGCCAACGCGGTCGCGCACGCGATCGGCAAGCGCTTCTACGCGACGCCGATCACGCCCGACCAGATCATGGAGAGGTCTCTGGCATGAGCCTTCCCACCAGCAGCCTGTCGCTTGACGGTGAACGGCCGGCCGGTTGGGCCGCTCGACGTGCCGGACGACATGATGATGCTCGACGTGCTGCACGAGTATCTCGGCCTGACCGGCGCGCGCTTCGGCTGCGGCCAGGGGGATCTGCCACGCCTGCACCGTCATCCTCGACGGGCGCCGAGGGGCCCGCGTGAGATCCGCACCTGTATCACCGGCGCGCATTACTTCGCCGGCAGGGCGATCCGCACGGTCGAGGGCCACGCGGAGCATGACGCCGCCGGCAACGTGACGCGGCTGTCGCCGGTGCAGCAGGCCTTCGTCGAGCACTTCGCGTTCCAATGCGGCTACTGTACGCCCGGGTTCGTCACCGGGGCCCACGGTGCTGATCGAACGGCTCCGCAAGGCGCCGGGTGCCGCGTGGGCGAGGTGGAGCGCGTGGTATCGCAGGCGCTGCGCGCCACATATCTGCCGCTGCACCGGCTACATCCGCTTACTACGAGGCGGTGCGGGACGTGATCCTGAGCACGCCAGGGCTGACCCCGCGCTTGACGATCTCGTTCCGCCTGATCCGCCGCCTGTTGGCTGTCGCCACCGTGCTGCTGTTGATCGCCATCGGCGCCCTGGTCGTGTTCCTGGGCGGCTTCGAGACCAGCGTGGTGAGCGCCGGCGCCGATGCGCCGCTGACGTCGGAGCAAATCGCCACGCTGGCGCCCGCGCGGCCGAATCCTGGCAGTCGCCGCCGACTGTACCGCCTGCCACACCGCGGCCGGCGGCGCGCCCATTCGCCGGCGGGCGCGCGTTCGAGATGCCGTTCGGCAGGCTGTACGCCACCAACATCTCGCCCGACCCGGACACCGGTATCGGCCGCTGGACGCGCGCCGAGTTCCAGCGTGCCGTGCGCGACGGCGTCGGCCGCGGCGGGCTGGGCATCTGTATCCGGCGATGCCCCTATGTCTCCTACCGCCTGCTCAGCGAGGCGGATGTCGACGCGATCTACGCCTATCTGCTGACGCGCGCGCCGATCCGCCCAGTCGAACCGGGGCGAACAGCTTCCCGTTCGACTATGTGCGCCAGACGCTGACCTTCTGGAACCTGCTGCACCTGCCCGCGCGCGGCTTCGTCGCCGATAGCGCGGAAAACGCCGGGAGTGGGATCGCGGCAGATACCTGGTCGACGCACTCGGCCATTGCGGCGAGTGCCATACCCCGCGCGACCTCACCATGGGCATGATCACGAGCCGCTACCTGGGCGGCACGGAGATCGAAGGCGTCGAGGCCCCGGATATCAGCCCGGCCGGCCTGGCGCGGCTCGGGTTCGACCGGGAAGGGAGCCGCTACCTGGGCGGCACGGAGATCGAAGGCGTCGAGGCCCCGGATATCAGCCCGGCCGGCCTGGCGCGGCTCGGGTTCGACCGGGAAGGGCTCACGGCCTATCTGCGCATCGGCGCCGGCCCGCAGGGCGTGATGAACTTCTCGATGTACGACGTGCTGCACAACTCCACCCGCCATCTGGCCGAAGCCGACCTGGCGGCGATGGCCGGCTACCTGACCTCATCCGCGCCGACGGCGACGATTGCGACGGCACAGGCGGGCATCGGCGCCAACGCGAAGGCAGGAGGATCATCATCATGGCCGGGTCTGTCCCAGCCATCCACCTCGTCCCTGGCCGGGGGGGCCAAAGACGTGGCGCCCATCGCCGGCCATGCCGCTGCGACGGCGATCCCGGACCCGAGGTCAGCGCCTGGGCGGTGGCTGTACGTGGCGGTCTGCGCCGGCTGCCACGGGATCGATGGCGAGGGCGTGCCGCACACCGCGCCACCGATGCGCGGCAACGCCAGCCTGCGCCTGGCATCGCCGCGCAACATGCTGGTCGCGGTGACGATGGGGCTGGAGGAGCGCGATCTCGGCGGCGGCGAGGCGATGCAGGCGATGCCGGGCTTCACCGGGCTGCTGGACGATCGCCAGATCGCCGACCTGGCGAACTACCTGCGCATTGCGTGGGGTGGCACTGCCGGTGACGTAACGGCCGAGACGGTGCGGCAGGCGCGCGACGCGGTGCGCTGAGAGGCTACGCCGGCACCAGGGCTCGATTGGAATCCTCGAACAACTGCCGTGCCTTGGCCACGTCATACGGCCGTTCGTGCAGCGACTCCGGATCCCACTCGCTGCGCTCCTGCTTTACGAAGTCGCCGCCATAGACGTGGATCGCGCCGGTCAGCCGCGGGATCGGATTGGTCACCGAATGGATGATGTCCGAGCCCAGCGGCGTGCAGTCGCCGCGGCACAGCGAACGCGCGCCGGCGGCCTCGATGTCGCGGCCGGCATCGGCCGGCAGGCGGCGCCAGAAGACGTTGTCCTCGCGCCCGGTATAGATGCCGATGACCGCCCACATCCGGTGGTCGTGCGGCATGATGGTCATGCCCGGCCCCCAGATCAGGTTGATCACCGTCAGGTTCGGCGCACGCAGGATCACGTTGATCCCCGCCCGCTCCGGCTCGCCGAGTGCTGCGATCACCCCGGCGGGATCGCTCACTGCCCGCGCCACCACGTCGCGGACCAGCCGGTGGCTCGGGTCGGCGGCGACGGCGTCCTGGCAATCGGCAAAGAACCGGTCGAGGTCGAGCATCGATCTTTTCTCCCATAGGCAAGAATAGGGGAATGTTCCTAGCGTCGATCAGCCGGTGACAGCAAGTTTCTTCGCCATCATGTGGCGCACCAGCCGGCCGATCAACGCGTTGGCGGTGCTGAACACGGCCACGAAGAAGCCGATCACCACCACGAACAGCAGCACCCGGTCCCCCGCCGCGTGCAGCTTCTCTGCCTCGCGCATCGTCACGCTGACCGCCTCGGACACGCCGATCGCCGCGCCGAAGCCGGACGACATCACCACCACAAGCGTGCCGCGCAGCAGGTTGGGCAGGAACAGCAGCGCAAGCTCGGGCTCCTCCCGACGGAGGTGAACGAGCGCGCGGTAGCCGTTCTCGGCGACATAGGCGGTCATGTAGACCGACTGGGCGAGGATGACCGCGGCCAGTCCGATGCCATGCCCGCCGAACAGCATGAGGTCGCGTGGCAGCAGGCTGAGCACGAAGAACATGACGACATAGACCGGTGCCGCCTGCATCAGCCGCACGCAGGGCCAGACGATCCGCCCTGACCGAGGCGCCACCTGGCGGAGCAAGGCCAAGGGCATTCCCACCACCAGGCCGATCGCCAGCGCGCCGCCTGCGACCTGCAGATTGACCAGGAATCCGGCCAGAAGCTGTGGCAGGAAATGGCGGAGCGTGTCGATCATTGGGTACGTTGGACGTGCTCCGCGAGCCGCGCCTCCAGCCGGGCGAGCAGGGCGATCACCGCCAACACGAGGCCAGTGTAGAACACCAGCAGCGTCAGGTACACCGCCACCCGGTCGCGCGAATAGGCGCTGAGGTCGGTCATCACGTTGAGGAACTCCGGCACGCCGATCATGCCCGCGGCCGGGCTGCCTTTGGTCGCGTTGATCAGGAAGGCGACCAGTTGGATGCCAGCCGCCGAGACTGCGCCCAGGAAGGAGCGGCCGGGTGCCACACGGTAGGCATCGTCGATCGCGCGCCCCGCATTCGCCCCGTTGTAGAAGCCGATCACGACCACCGCCGCGATCAGCGCGACCGGCCCGGAATATTGCGTGATCCCGCCCGCCACGACGTAGCCGAAGAACAGCAGCAGCGGCAGCGGACTGGTCTGGCCCAGCATGCTGAGCAAGCCGATGCAGCGGCGCAGGGGCCGCGGCCCGTGGCTCATCAGCCAGGCCAGCCCCAGGGCAAACGCGGTCGTCGCCAGCATCGCGCCGACCACGAGGGCCAGCGAGTAGCCGACGCCCTCGAACAGCAGCCGCACCGCGCTTTCGTGCTTCAGCAGCGTCAGGTTGATGCGGATGCCAAGCCATTCGGCGGCGGCGTCCTCCAGCCAGGTCGCCTGCGCCGCCACGCTGGAGACGTCCGCCGCATCCGAGGTGTCGACCGGTGGTACCCAGGCAGTTCGCCTCCGACATGCTGTCGGCCGCGATGCAGCGCGGCGACCCCCAGCGCCGCTTCTCGTCCACCAGGAACACGTCATCGAGGCCGTGCGCCTGCGCCAGGCGCAGAAATGTCCCATCGGCGTGGAAGGCGGCGCCGAGGTCGTCGAGCAGGGCGGCTAACTCGGTGGCGCCGCTGCGCGCCACCGCCATTCCCCAGGGGAGCGGGGCGAAGCCGAACTTGATGTCGAACTGCTCCCGCCAGCGCGACTGCGTCAGCACATCGGCGAAGAACGTGTCGTCGTGTACCACGAACATGCAGTCGCGGAAGGCCAGCGCGTCGAGCAACTGCTCTGGCCGGTCGAAGGTCAGGACGCGGATATGGCGTCGGATGAACAGGATGTTGGAACTGGCACCGGACGGCAGACAGACCGTGCGGCCACCCAGATCGTCCCAGTCGTGCACCTCGCGGTCGCGGGCTCCCACCACGACGGTGCGCGACTGGTAGTAGTGCGGCCTGATGAAGCGTACCTCCGCGTCGCGCTGAAGCGTGTGCCCCATCGTCGCGATCACCAGATCGATATCGCCTGCGGCCACCATCGGAATGCGCGTCTTCGGATCGACGGCGACCGGCACCATCCGCACGCCGATGAATTCCGCGATGCGGTTGGCGATGTCGACCTCGAAGCCGGAGAAGCGGCCATTCGCATCCCTCACGGCGAACCCGGGATAAAAGGTGCGCAGGCCGATGCGGATCTGGCCGGTGCACAGGATGCGGACCAGAACCTCGGAGGTTCGGCCGCACTCCCTGGCCGCCGCCTCCCTGGCCTGGTCCAGCACCTTCCGGGCGTCGACGAACGCCGGCCCGTCACCCGCACCGCCACTGTCGGCCGCCGCCCTGACGCTGGCAGGAAGCAGCAGCGCGATCAGGAGGATCAATGCACCGGCCAGGCGAACCATCGGCGCGCGCCCCGCCGGGCCGCTAGGACCGCCGGATTTCGAGGATGTAGACATCGGCAAATTCGTACGGTCCAAGCCGGCTGATTCCTGCGCCGGTGAATTTCGCCCGGATCTCCGGCTGCATCAACGCGGTCTTGGTCGGATGGAGCGGCACGGTGGTCGACAGCGCGATCCGTGCGACGAGCCCCTGCGCCGCCAGCATGACCCTGGTGCGGTCGAGGTCCACGAAGCAGTTGTGGGTGATCAGCGCGGCGCCGCCGTCGCTGAGATGCGCGCCAAGTCCGGCAAGGAACGGATCGAGCAGGCGCCGTCCATCGGCGCCACCCATGCTCCAATGCGGCGAGCGGTCCGGGTCGCTCGGCGCCGTCGCGGCGAAATGCGGCAGGTTGGCCAGCACGATGTCGAACCGGTCTGCGCCCACCGGCTCCCACAGCGATCCTTCCAGCAGTGTCGTGCGCGGCATCAGATGCAGGACGTCCAGCAGCCGCCGCGTGGCGCCGAGCGCCGCGGCGTCGATATCGACGCCCACCAGCCGCCCGACGTCCAGCATCCCGAGCGCGGCCAGCAGCACGCCGCTGCCCACACCCATGTCGAGCCCGCTGCCGCGCGCGTATCCGGTCGCGCCGGTGTGCAGGGAATGCATCAAGAGCCCGGTGTAATCGCTCGGGCGGAATGGATCGGCGGCAGGCCCCGGCGCGGGCATCGTTCAGGTTTCCTTGTCGCGGCGCCGCCATGCGAATGCAGCGACCCCCAGTTCGGCGAGATAGCGTGAAAAGCGATAGAGTTCGGCGAGTACGAAGATCCCGAGCGCCACGACCAGGTAGCGATCCACGAAGCTGGCGATCATGGGCGGCAGGCTCGCATAGATCCACGGCGTGCCGGACAGGTAGAAACTCGTGCACCAGCGGATGCAGCGGCAGGTCGGCGCCGGCGATCGACGGAACGTTCCTGCCGGGCTGACCAGCGTGGCGCCGCGGTGCACCACCTGCATGACCTCCAGCAACGCGTAGACGATATACGGGTGCAGCCCTCCCCGCACCGCGACATCCACGGTGCCCGCCAGCATCGCGACATCGTGGGCGGAATGCCGTCGGCGATATCGTAGGTGCCGCGCGACATTACGATGGAGCGCAGGAACGGCAGATGGTTGGCGATCGCATGCGATTCGCCGAACGAGACCAGCCTGCACGCCGGACCACCGGCCAGGTCGCGCAACCAGGTCGTTCTCGGGCGCCAGCATGAAGACCGCGGCATCGAAGCGGCCGGCGCGCAACTGCCTCGCCGCGTCGGCCAGCGGCATGAAGGTGAACGAGGTATTGTCCGGCGTGATGTCATAGAGCTGGAACACCCGCACCGCGGCGTCGCTGGTGGACTGTTGGCCGGCGGCATCACGATGCGGCGGCCGCGCAGATCGGTCAGGCTGATCCTCCGCCCGAGGTCGGCACTGGCGAACACGAACAGCGGCTGGATCTGGATGTTGCCCATGCTGTAGACGTGTCTGCCGGCAAAGTTAGCCGCATCCTGCGCCTCGAAGCCGATGTCGACCCCGGATCCGGATCGGCGAGGTCCGGCAGGATCTCGAGCGTGTTGGCCTTCGAGCGGAATCTCCAGCGTGATGCCGCGCTCGGCCAGCAGCCGCTGGTACTGCACGCCGTCTGGTGGAAGCTGCCGCCCAGCGGCCCCACTTCGATCGTGGCGCGCGACGGCGGCCGTGCGCCGGCGACGCACGCCGCGATGAGGGCGATGATGACCAGATAGATCGCCAGGCGGATGCGCAGGAAGCCGCGATAGCCGTACACGCTACTCCGCATCGCCGCCGCCGTCGCTGTCCGCGGTCGCCGGCCCGCTGCCTTCGGCGTCACCAGCAGCGAAACCTTCGGCAACGGCAGGAAGCTGATGTCCACTTTGCTCACCTCGAAACTGCCCACCTCGCGTGCCTCGGTTGATCGAGCGAATGATGCGGCGCTGCACGGCGCCGAAAATGCCTGGTCGTGCCAACGCGTCGCGCCGCATGATCCGTTCGAGGGTACATCTGGTCGGCAATCGGACATTTCGCGTGCGATGCCGAAGCTCATGCCGGCATCCGGTATGAGGCCGATCGAGGAGTGCAGGGCCAACGATCCGGTAGCCGGCGATGTCCATCAGCGCGGTGAAGTCCATGCTGTGGGGCATCGCCTCCGGCTGCGCACCGGTGATGCCCACCATGCGCCACGTGTCGGCAAGAGTGCCCGCCAGCCAGTTCAGCATCGCAGTGATCCGGTTAGTCGTCATTGGCAGTCAGTTCGTGACGCTGCGCCGCGCGCTCCTGGGCATCGAGCGGCACCAGCCCGGCCGAAGCCAGCAACCCGTCCGGGCCGGTCCAGTGTGTCGCTCTGCGCCTGTTCCACGATACGCTCGACGTCTTGGGTGCCTCGTCGTGCATAGAGCCAGAACGACGTGGAGAAATCGTAAAGTATCGTGCGGATGGTGGTGTCGTTCGGCACGACGCCGTCGAATTCCAGCGCGACGAACTGGCCGCCGGAATTCACCACATCGGTATACGACAGGACGCCCACCGTGCCGATCGGCGCGTCCAGCAGTGCCTTCACCGCCTGCGGGCGCGGCAGGTCGCGCACCCCTGTCGCTGCGCGTCATCACGCAGCGCCTGGTCCGCTGCTCCGCGTCATAGATCTGCTTCACCGCCGATTCGTTGCGGCAGCCGCCTTGCAGCACCAGCGCATCGAACGTGGCGCGGCTGCCCTCCTCGCGCATCGGCAACTGAAGCGGATGTCCTGTACCGGCAGCGATGGGTCGACGTCGGCCCACCGGGTCGCGGTGTTGCGAACGAATTCGTCGCGGTAGGCAACCTCGCGGGCGACCGCGCGATAGACCTGCCGGCTGGTGAGCCGTGTGAGCGTACTGCCGCTGCGCACGGCAAGCACCAGCGCATTGCGGGCAAGCTCGACGGAGGCGACGTCGTACACCCTGTTCTGGTGGCACTCGCTTGCCAGCGCGCCATGCAGCGGATGCGTCGTCAGCACCATGTCGGGGCTGCTGTCCGGCGCGTTGCGGCAGAAGTCGCGGAGCGCATTCAACGACGGCACATAGCGCACCGCGAGGCCGGCCGGACAGACCGGCGCGTGAAACGATCGTGTCCAGCAATCCGTCGAAGATGTCGCGCCCGCCGGCCGCCACTGTGACCCGCAGTGCCGATACATCCTGAGCAGCGGCGGGGGAGGGGCGGCGAGCAACAGCGCGACACCCAGGGTGACGAAGGTCCAGCGTGCTGCACCAAGTCTCGAGCGTCGCATCGCCGTACATCCTATTCACCGTTCCGCATCATGATCGCAGCAGAAGTGACACCGCTGCAAACGGTTTATGACGGCTCGTTGCTCAGAACGTCGGATTTGACCTGTCGCGATGCCCGGAATGGACCGTTACAGCATGCCCTGCATGTATTGGCCGGCTGGAGGCGGCATGCCCGCCAAATCCATGGCAGTCGGTCGAGAATGCACGGGTTCCGCACAGCGGACAATCGCGCAGTACGTTATGTCGGCACACCAGTAATAGAACACAGTGAAACCGATAGCGGCCGCGTCCTCGATGGCGTCGATATGATACGGAACGTCAAACGGCGCGTGGTCGCAGCGACGGTCCGTGCTGAGCTGGGGAGTACAGCGTGACCGGTCAGATCACGCCGCCATTGGCGCGCAGGACCTGACCGTTGACCCAGGCCCCGTCCGGCCCCGCGAGGAACGCGACGGTCGCCGCGATGTCGGCCGGCTGACCGATCCGCTACAGCGGAGAGAGACGCCGCAGATGATCGATCATCTCGGGCGATTTGCCGTCCAGGAACAGGTCGGTCGCCGTCGGTCCCGGAGCGATCGCATTGACGGTGATCTTGCGGCCACGCAATTCCTTGCACAGCACGTGGGTCAGTGCCTCCACCGCCGCCTTGGAGGCGCTATATGCCCCGTAGCCCGGCTGGTACAGGCCGACCACGCTCGACGACAGGCTGATGATCCTGCCGCCGTCACGGAGCCGGGCGCGCTGCCTGCCGCAGCACGTTGAAAGTGCCCTTCAGATTGACCGCGATCGTACTGTCGAACATCGCATCGTCGGTGTCGGCAATAGCCACAAGCTTCATGATTCCGGCATTGTTGACGACGACGTCGACGCCACCGAAAGCTCGCTGCGGCGTCATACTTGCGGATGGTCAGGCGTATGACGCACAGCAATTCAGAGGTATGCAGTGCGACCGCGGCTTGCGGCGTTGGCTGCGCGCCCGGCGTCGTTGACCCGGCACATTCTGCCGCACCGTTAACGGCAGAGTAAGCGCGACGAGTCACTCTTCCTCGTGACCCCAGGTGCGCGCCCCGAAGGCGGGTTGCCAGCGGCAGGATAGAGGTGAGAGCGATGAAGGCGCTGCTGGAGGGGCTGCGGGCCCTGGGTCCCGCCCGGCTCGCCGCTATGGGCGCCGTCGCACTCGGCATGCTGGGCATGCTGGCGCTGATGATGCTGCGCAGCGGCACCGAGCCGATGGCGTTGCTCTACGGCGACCTCGATCTGCGTGACGCGTCGCAGGTGGTCGAGCAGCTTACCCGTCGCCACATCCAGTATCGCGTCGCCGCCAACGGAAGCCAGGTGCTGGTGCCCGCCGGACAGGTGGCAGACGCCCGTCTGGCGTTGGCACGGGAGGGACTGCCGGCCGGTGGGTCGATCGGCTACGAGATCTTCGATCGTTCAGATGGTCTCGCAGCAACCGAGTTCCAGCAGAAGATCAACGAGACCCGTGCGATGGAGGGCGAGATCGCCCGCACCATCCGCGCCATGCACGGCATCCGCGCCGTGCGCGTGCACCTTGTGCTGCCTCGCCGCGAGCCGTTCGCCCGCGAACGCCAGGACGCACAGGCAAGTGTCATGCTGACCATGTCGGGTGCCGCCCGCCTGGATCGCGACGGAGTGCAGGCGATCCTCAACCTGGTGGCGGCCGCCGTGCCGGGCCTGCGGCCGCAGAACATCGCGATCGTCGACTCGCGCGGCGATCTGCTGGCGCGGGCCGGACAGCCGCTCGGGCCCACCGCCGCGGCGCTTTCCACCGAGGAGGTGCGGGCGCGGTACCGAGTTGCGCCTCGCCCGCGCGGTGGAGGAGATGCTGGAGCGGAGCCTGGGCGCCGGCCATGTCCGCGCTGAAGCCGCGGTACGCATGAGCTTCGATCGGGTGAACCAGACCGAGGAACGCTACGATCCGGACGGCCAGGTGACGCGCAGTACGCAGAGTGTCACCAGCAACTCCAAGAGCACCGAAGCCAATCCCGCGGTCACGGTCCAGAATAACCTGCCCAATGCCGATGCAGGCCGCGAGAGTGCTGGCTCGCAGGAGGCACGGCAGGAGGAGACGACGAACTTCGAGATCAGCAAGACGGTGCGCACGCTGATCCGTGAGCAGCCGCAGATCGAGAAGGTCAGCCTCGCGGTGCTGGTGGATGGAACCGATATCACCGGCGCTGACGGCAAGCACACATGGCAGCCGCGTGCCGCCGAAGAACTGGACCGCATCACGGTCCTGGTGAAAAGCGCCATCGGCTACGACGAAAAGCGCGGCGACCACGTCGAGGTCGTGAGCCTGCGCTTCGTCGGGAACGAACTGCCGCCTGTGACCGATGCCGGGGGACTGCTGGGCCTGAATCTGGATAAGAGCGATCTGCTGAACCTGGCGCAGACCGCGCTGTTTGGCGTGATCGGCGTCCTCACTCTGCTGGTCGTGCTACGGCCGATGGTGCTGCGGATCACGTCGGTGGTGCCTGCCGCGTTCGCGGCCGGCGGCGGGGGCCGCCGCGCTGGCCGGTCCGGGCGGCGCAACGCTCGCAACGCCCGCCGGTCAGATGCTGGCCGCAGCGTCACCCGCCACCGCTGCTCGAGGACGAGAGCATGGTGAACATCGCACAGATCGAAGGTCAGATGCGGGCTTCCTCGCTGCGCCGCATCGGTGAACTGGTCGAGAAGCACCCGGAGGAGACATTGTCGATCGTGCGTGGCTGGATGGTGCAGGAGAACAGTTGAGGTGCTGAAATCCGAAGACTATCGCGCCATCAGCGGCGCACAGAAGGCAGCGATCCTGATGCTCGCGTTGACCGAGGATCAGTGCACCCGGCTGTTCTCGATGCTGCATGAGGACGAGATCAAGGACATCTCGTCGGCGATGTCTCAACTCGGTGCAGTGAGGTCGGAGGTGGTCGAACGGCTGTGCGTCGATTTCGTCGACCACATGGGCGCCGCCGGCAACCTCGTCGGCAGCTACGAAAGCACCGAGCGGCTGCTGCAGAAGACGCTGCCGCGCGAGCGAGCGTCGCAGATCATGGAAGAGATCCGTGGTCCGGCCGGCCGAACCATGTGGGACAAGCTGGGCAATGTGCACGAAGCGGTGCTCGCGAACTACCTGAAGAACGAATATCCCCAGACCGTGGCGGTTGTGCTGTCCAAGGTGCGTTCCGACCATGCCGCGCGCGTGCTGACGCTGCTTCCGGATTCGTTCGCGATGGAGGTTGTGATGCGCATGCTGCGCATGGAGAGCGTTCAGAAGGACGTGCTGGATGGAGTGGAGCGCACGCTGCGTTCCGAATTCATGTCCAACCTCGCCCGCAGCACGCGGCGCGACGCGCATGAGATGATGGCGGATATCTTCAACAACCTGGATCGCCAGTCCGAGGGTCGTTTCATCGCGGCACTAGAGGAGCGCAACCGCGAATCGGCGGAAAGGATAAAGGCGCTGATGTTCACGTTCGACGACCTGATCCGCCTGACACCGCAGGCGGTGCAGGTCCTCTTGCGCGCGGTCGAGAAGGACAAGCTGCCGGTCGCCCTCAAGGGTGCGTCCGACAAGCTGCGCGACATGTTCTTCAAGAACATGTCGGACCGCGCCGGCAAGATACTCAAGGATGACATGGAAGGCTTGGGTCCGGTCCGGCTGCGTGACGTGGATGACGCGCAATCCAGCATTGTCGCGATGGCCAAGGAACTGGCGGCCCAGGGCCAGATCGAGATCGCTGAGAGCAAGGACGAGGAGATGGTTGCGTAGATGGACGGTTTCGCGCAGTTCGAGCGGGTTGGCGCACTGTTTGCCGAAGACTTCGACAGGCCGGAGGCAGTGCTCGATCCGGAGGTGATCGAGCCGGTGTTCTCCGCCGCCGAACTCACTGCCGCCCGCGAGGCTGCCTGGCGCGACGGTCACGAGGCCGGCCTGAAGGAGGCGGCGCAAGGTAATGCCGCAGCATTGCAGCTTTCGGTACGCACCATCGGCGAGCAGTTCGCGGTCGAGTGCGCGGCCGCCCACGCTCATGCCGAGGCGGCAGCAGGGGCGATTGCCCGGCTGCTGCTTGACAGTCTGGCAGCCGCGTTCCCGACATTGTGCGCCCAGCACGGCAACGCGGAGGTACGCTCGCTGGTGCGTGTGGGTGCTGCCTGCGCTCACGCAGGAGCCAACGGTCACTCTGCGGGCGCATCCACAGACGGCGGAGGCGGCTCGCCTGGAGATTGCCCAGGTCGAGCCCGACCTGGTCGCGCATTTGCAGGTCGTGGTCTGCGAGACGATGCCGCCCGGCGATATCCGGATCATCTGGCGCAATGGCACGGCTGCACGCGACGCTGCGCTGTTGTGGCAGGAGGTGGCGGCTGTCCTGGTGCCCTTCGGGCTCCTGCGGCCGGAGACGACAATTCAGGAGGTGACAGATGGCAACTGACATGGAATTAGCGGAACTGGCGGACAGCACTGGGCCGAGCGCCGACAGCAATGCATCGCGTGGCGGTGCGCGTGAACTGGAGGGCGGTCTACGACATACCGGTCACGGTGAGCGCGGTGCTTGGCAAGGCCACGATGCAGGTGAGCCAACTGCTCAAGCTGGGCCGCGGTGCCGTGGTGGAACTGGATCGCAAGCTGGGCGAGGCGATCGACATCTACGTCAACAACCGCCTCGTGGCGCGTGGTGAGGTGGTGATGGTCGATGACAGCCGCCTCGGTGTGACGATGACAGAAATCGTCAAGACCGACCGAGCGGGCTAGCGGCGTGCGCGTCCTGATCATCGGCTCCCTGGCGGGCGAGCTTGGACAGGCGGCACGGATCGCCATAGCACGTGGGGTCAAACTCGATCAGGCGGACGATGCGGATACCGCGCTGACTCGACTGCGCAACGATGCCCGGGTCGATCTGGTGCTGTGCGACGTGGTTCACGATGTGGGCGCGTTCATCCGTGCGCTTGCGGCCGAGCGCATGGCGGTGCCGGTGGTGGCATGCGGCACCGGCAACGACGCGGAGGGTGGCGGCGCGTGCGATCCGGGAGGGCGCCGCGAGTTCCTGCCGCTGCCACCCGACCCCGATCTGATTGCCGCGATCCTGGAGGCCGCGGCAGGCGACAGCCATGCGATGGTGGTGCGCGATCCCGCGATGCAGGCTGCCGTGCAGCGCGCGGAGCAGGTGGCGGCATCGGAGGCATCGGTGCTGATCACCGGCGAATCGGGCACCGGCAAGGAGGGTGCTGGCACGTCACATCCATCGCCGGTCGCGACGCTCGCGCGGACCGTTCGTCGCGCTGAACTGCGCGGCCATCCCCGACAACCTGCTGGAGTCGGAGTTGTTCGGCCATGAGAAGGGCGCCTTCTCAGGCGCGATCGCGCGTCGTGGGGAAAGTTCGAGGCGGCCGATGGCGGCACGATGCTGCTCGATGAAATCAGCGAGATGGATGTCCGGCTCCAGGCGAAGCTGTTGCGCGCCCTTCAGGAGAAGGAGATCGACCGGCTCGGCGGTGCATCGGCGGTGCGGATCAACGTACGCATCCTGGCGACGAGCAATCGAGACCTGCCGGCTGCGGTGCGGCAGGGGACGTTCCGGGAGGATCTCTACTTCCGGCTCAACGTCGTGTCGCTGCGGATACCGCCGCTGCGCGAGCGGCCGGCGACGTCGCGGCACTCGCCGAGCATTTTGCCCGCCGTTATGCGGATGTGAACGGGCTGGCATGGCGTCCTCTGTCGCGTGAGGCGTTGTTGCGGCTCACCTCCTACGGCTGGCGGAGGCAACGTCCGTGAGCTGGGAGAACGTGATCCATCGCGCGGTGCTGCTCGCCGACGGTCCCGAGATCGGCATCGAGGCGATCGAGCTCGGACCGTCGGCCACGGTTTCTGTGGTGCAGTCCACGGGGGGCATCGCCTCGTTGGTCGGACGCAGGATGAAGAGGTGGAGCGCGACCTGATCATCGAGACGCTCGGCCACACGCTGGGAAACCGGACCCATGCGGCGACGATCCTCGGCATTTCCATCCGGGCGCTGCGCAACAAGCTGCGCGACTACGCCGCACAGGGCGTCGCGGTTCCGCGGCCGGCAGCCGGCGTGGCGGCATGAGAATCCTGCGCAGAGCCGGTCGTTCCTGGCGCGGCGTCTCGGCGGCCACGCACCACAGACGTCGTCGCGCTGCGCCGGGATCGTCAGCACGAGCCGGTCCGCCCGGCCACGGCGGACGTCATGGCTGACGCCGCTGTCGCACTCTCGCTGGGGTCGCTGACCGACCGGCTTCGGCAGTTCACGCCGGGCAGTGACATCGGCCTCGCGTTCGGCGTCATCGTGCTGCTGTCGGTGCTGATCCTGCCGCTGCCGACGCTGCTGCTCGATCTGGGGCTCGCGCTCTCCCTCACATCCGCCGTTCTGGTGCTGATGGTGGCGCTGTTCCTGAACCGGCCGCTCGACTTCTCCAGTTTTCCCACGCTGCTGCTGCTCACCACCCTGCTGCGCCTCTCGTTGAATGTCGCGGTCACCCGCCTGATCCTGTCGCACGGCAACGAAGGTCCCAGCGCCGCGGGCCACGTCGTAGCGGCGTTCGGCGGCTTCCTGATGGGCGGCGACGTGGTCATCGGGCTGATCATCTTCGCGATCCTGCTGGTGGTGAACTTCATGGTCATCACCAAGGGTTCCGGCCGCATAGCGGAGGTCGCCGCGCGGTTCAGCCTCGACGCGATGCCTGGCAAGCAGATGGCGATCGACGCCGACCTGTCGTCGGGCGTCATCGACGAGAAGGAGGCGCGCCGCCGGCGCCGCGAACTCGAGGAGGAGAGCGGCTTCTACGGCGCGATGGACGGTGCTGCGAAGTTCGTCCGCGGCGACGCGATCGCAGCGCTGATCATCACCATGATCAACATCATCGGCGGTCTGGCGATCGGGATACTGCGCCACGGCATGTCCTTCGCCGATGCCGCGGCGACCTTCACCACGCTGACCGCGGGTGACGGGCTGGTCTCGCAGATTCCGGCGCTGCTGGTCTCCACCGCCGCCGGCATCGTGGTGACCAAGGGGGCATGGAAGGCACTGCCGATGCGGCCTTGATCCGCCAGCTTGGCAGCAATCCCAAGCCGCTCGCCATGGCAGCGGGCGCCGCCGCCGTGCTGGCGCTGCTGCCGGGCCTGCCCACGTTCCCCTTCCTCGCCCTCGCCGGCCTCGCCGGTGGCGGCGCCTGGCTGCGCCACCGGCATCCGCCGGTCGCCGCCGATGACGGCACCGCACCTGTTGCCGTCGTTACCGAACAGCGATCGGCGACACGCTGCGCATGGACATGATTCGGCTCGAACTGGGCTACGGACTGCTGAGCCTTGCCGGCGGCGACGCACCGCGACTGACGGAGCAGATCAAGGGATTGCGCCGGTCGATCGCCGCGGAGATGGGCTTCGTGCTGCCGCCGGTGCGGATCCAGGACAACATGCAACTGGGGGCCGATTCCTATTCGATCCGCGTGAAGGAGATCGAGGCCGGCAGCGGTGAACTGCGGCCGAACATGCTGCTGGCGATGGATGCGAAGGGCGGTACGCCCGGGGTGCAGGGCGAGCCCACCCGCGAGCCGGCCTTCGGGCTGCCGGCGTTGTGGATCGATCCGGCGCTGAAGGAGGAGGCGATGTTCCGCGGCTGCACGGTGGTCGATCCGCCCAGCGTGCTGACGACCCACCTCACCGAGGTGGTGCGCGAGACCATGGCGGAGCTGCTGTCCTACGCCGAGACGCAGAAGCTGCTGGACGAGTTGCCGCGCGAGCAGCAGAAGCTGGTCGCCGACCTGATCCCGTCGCAGATCGCCGTCGGCGGCGTGCAGCGCGTATTGCAGAGCCTGCTCGCCGAGCGGGTGTCGATCCGCGATCTGCCGACGATCCTCGAGGGAATCCAGGAAGCCTGCGGGGGTGCGGCGCGCGCCATCGCACCGATCGTGGCGCATGTCCGCGCGCGGCTCGCACGCCAGATCAGCGACGGCCATACCGGCGCGGGCGGCTACATCCCGCTGGTCACGCTGTCGGCGGAATGGGAGGTGGCATTCGCCGATGCGCTGGCCGGTCCACCGGAGGATCGCCAGCTCGCGATGGCGCCGAGCCGGCTGCAGGATTTCATGCAGAAGCTGCGTGGGACCTTCGACAGTGCAGCTGCGATCGGCGAGGCGCCGGTGCTTTTGACCTCGGGCGGCATCCGCAGCCACGTGCGCGCCATCGTCGAGCGCATCCGACCTTCGACCCCGGTCCTGGCGCAGGCCGAGATCCATCCGCGGGCGCGCATCCGCACGGTAGGGACGATATGACCCGGCCGTTACCGTGCGACTGAAGCTCTACCGCGCGCCGGCGATGGCGCAGGCGATGGCCCAGGTGCGTGCCGAGTTGGGCGAGGATGCGCTGATCCTGGCAACCAGGCGCGTGGGTGACGGGGTCGAGATCACCGCCGCCCTCGAGCCGGAGGAGGATCGCCTGTCGGTGCCCGCCCCGGCCTTGGCGACGGCGGTGGCGGACCCGGCCCGGCAGGCGGCGCTGGCGTTCCATGCCGTGCCCGTCGCGCTGCGCCCGTCGCTGCAGCAGGGCGCATTCGCGGCGGCACTCGCGCGGGCGATCCCATTCGCGCCGTTGCCGCTCGGCGCGCAGCCCCTGCTGCTGGTCGGGCCCCCGGGGGCTGGCAAGACGCTCACTGCCGCGCGGCTCGCCACCCGCCTGGTGATGGCGGGCATCCGGCCCTTGGTCATCACCGCGGATGGCAAGCGCGCCGGCGCGACCGAGGAGCTTGCCGCCTTCACCAAGCTGTTGGGCATCAGCCTTGTCGTCGCGTGTCATCCCGTGACACTTGGCCGCGCGCTGACGCGTCGGATGCCCGACGTTCCGGTGCTGGTGGACACTCCCGGGTCGGATCCCTTCGATGCGGCCCAGGTCGAGGGACTGACTGCGCTGGCCGCCACCAGCGGGGCCGAGATGGTCGTGGTGTTGCCGGCCGGGCTCGATCCTGGCGAGGCTGAGGATCTTGCGCACGCCTACGCGGCGGCGGGCGCCCGGCTGCTGGTCGCGACTCGGATCGACCTCGCGCGCAGGTTGGGCGGCGTCGTGGCTGCGGCCGGCGCGGGGCTGGCGCTGGCGGAAGCAGGCGTCGGTCCCGGCGCCGCGGACGGGCTGCAGCCGATAACCCCTGAGTGGCTCGCCGCTCGCCTGCTGACGGGAGTACACCGATGACGGACGGCCGGACGATCGCCATCGCCTCGGGCAAGGGCGGCGTCGGCAAGACCTGGTTCGCCATCTCGCTCGCCCACGCCCTGGCGCGCCAGGGGCGCCGGGTGCTGCTGTTCGATGCTGATCTCGGCCTTGCGAACGTCGACATCCAGCTCGGCCTCATGCCGGAGCGGGACCTGGGGGGGTGTCGTCGCGGGCACTGCGACGCTAGCCGATGTAACGCTGCACCACCCGGATGGCGGGTTCGATATCGTCGCCGGGCGCTCGGGTTCCGGCGCGCTTTCGGCGGTCGATCCGGCGGCGCTGGAACGTACGCTGGCTGCCCTGCGGGAGGAGGCTGCGCGGTACGACCTGGTGCTCATGGATCTCGGGGCCGGTCTGGACCGCTCGGTCCGGCGCATGTCGGCCTGGGCGGACATCCTGCTGGTGCTCGCCACCGATGAGCCGACCAGCCTGACCGACGCGTATGCCGTCCTGAAGCTCTATACCGTCGACCGGCCGGCGGGCGACATGCGGGTGGTGGTCAACCAGGCGGCCACCCACGCGACCGGCGAACGGACCTACGCCACGCTGCAGCGCGCCTGCCAGACCTTTCTCCGGCGCGCGCCCACGTGTGCCGGCATCATCCGCCGCGACGAGAGGGTGCGCGAGGCGATCCGCCGGCAGACGCTGTTGCTGACGCGGCATCCAGCCTCACCGGCGGCCGCTGACGTGGAGGCGATCGCTCGCGCGTTGTAGCCGATGCCGCGCCGCACCACATGGGCGCGCGGAGGCGCTTGGCATGGACCTGATCCGCAGCAACCGCGGCCGCGATCTGCGTGTGGATTTCTTCCGTGGCCTCGCGCTGTGGTGGATCTACACCGATCACATTCCCGGCGACCTGATGGCCGAGTACAGCCTGCGCAATTTCGCGATGTGCGACGCGACGGAGGTATTCGTCCTGCTCGCCGGCTTCGGGGCCGGCCTGGCTTACGGCTCGGTGATGGATCGGCAAGGCTACCTCTACGCCGCCGCCGACACGCTGCGCCGCGCCTGGACGCTGTACATCGCCCACATCTTCCTGTTCGTCGTCTATACCGCGCAGGTTGCCTATTCCGCCGCGGCGCTCGACCGCACCTTCTACCTGGAGGAGGCGCGCCTCGATGTGATGGCCGAAGCGCCGTATCGGGCACTGCTCGAGGCCTTGCTGCTGCGGTTTCAGCCCAACCTGCTGAATATCCTGCCGCTGTATGTCGTGCTGCTGCTGATCTTCGCCTTGGCGCTGCCGCTGCTGCGCCGGCCCCTGCTGCTGCTCGCTACGTCCTTCACGCTGTATGCGGTGGTCCGCGTCACCGGCCTCAACCTGCCCGCCTGGACCGGCGAGGGCTGGTTCTTCAATCCGTTCGCTTGGCAGCTTCTGTTCATGATGGGCGCTATCCTGGCCTACGCGCCGCCGGGCATGCCCCGCACGCGCTGGCCGTTCGATATCGCCGCGGTGGTGGTGCTGGTGGCGGGCGTGCTGGTGCTGTGGGTGGTCGACACGCACCCGCGCATCCTGGCCTCGATGCCGGCGCCGGTGGTCCGCTTCGTCATCACCGAGGACAAGACCGGGCTGCATCCGTTCCGCCTGGTGTCGATCCTGTCGCTCGCATGGCTGGCCGCGCGCCTGGTGCCGGCATCGGCGGCGTGGCTGCGGTCGTGGGCGGCCTCGCCCCTGGTGTTGCTCGGGCAGAATTCACTGCCGGTGTTCTGCGCCGGCATTTTCTTCGGATTCATCGCCCGCCTCGGCCTGGAGGCTGACGAAGGCTGGGGCATGCAGATCGCGGTGAACGTGTTCGGGGTAGCTGCGATGGTGGCGGTGGGCGCACTTGCCGCCTGGTACCGCGGCAAGGCGCGCGCGCCGGCGCCGCGGCAACCGGTTACCTTGCCGGCAACCGCGGGGACTGATACCGGATGAGCACCATGGGTCGCTGGGTTCTCCTGTTGGGGGTGTTTGCCCTGCTTGCGACGACGCAGCCGTCGTGGGCCGGGGGCGAGCGGACGAATCTGTGCGCCGGCCCCGAGGAACTGTTGACCACCGATGCCTCGCTGTCGCGGCTTGCCGCCGCGATCGCCGCCGGCGGGCCGGTCGACGTGCTCGCGATCGGGTCGGCGACCACGGTCGGCTCCGTGACATCCACCGGTGAGCAGAGCGCCTCGCAGAGCGGTGCGTTTCCCTGGCACCTGATCCGCGCGCTGCATGCCGCGGTGCCGGCGGTGGAGTTCCGCCTGACGGTGCGCGGCGGCCGCGGCATGACGGCCGAGGACATGCTGCCGCTGCTCGACGCGGCGCTGAAGAAGCATCGCTATCCGCTGGTCCTGTGGCAGACCGGCACGGTCGAGGCGGTGCGCGGGCTGCAGCCCGGCGGGATGCTCGATATCCTGCACGCCGGCGCCGAGAAGGTGCGTGAGGCGGGCGGTGACCTGATATTGATCGACCCGCAGTTCAGCCGCTTCCTGCGCGCCAACACCGATCTCGACCCCTATGAAAGCGTGATGCAGCAGGTGGCGACGATGCCGGGTGTCGCGCTGTTCCATCGCTTCGAGCTGATGCGCGCGTGGGCATATGACGGACGGATGGACCTCGAGCGCACAGGTAAGGCGGATCGTGACAAGGCGCTGGAGGACCTCAACGGCTGTCTCGGCAAATCGCTGGCGCGCTTCATCCTCAGCGGCGCCAACGTCGTCAAACGGTAGGGATCAGTCGCGACTGCGCACCGTCGTGCCGGCCCAGCCTTCCAGGACCTGGATCAGCGCGGTGATGTCGGCCTCGCCCAGCCCCTGGGTCATGCCAAATCGCCAAAGCTGGCCCGCCGTCTCGTGCACCCACATCGGCACGCCGAGCGCTTCTGCCTCTTGCAGACCCAGCGTGACGTCCTTGACCATGGTGGACAGTTTGGCGCCGTAGTCGAAGGTGCCGGGCAGGATCGCCCGCGGCACCTTGTCCTGCGTGGCGCTGTTGCGTCCCGTGGAGGCGTTGATCACGTCCACCATCAGATCGGGATCGAGGCCGCCCTTGGCGCCGAGCACCAGCGCCTCGAACGCGGTGGCCATGTTCGCGGCGTTGATCAGGTTGTTCACCAGCTTCATCAACTGCGCCTGGCCGGGACGCTCGCCGACCTCGAAGACGTTCTTGCCGATGCGGGCCAGCAGGGGCCGGATGTCGTCGAGTGCCGCTGACGGGCCGGCGGCTATCACCGACAGAGTACCGGCGCGCGCACCCTTGGGGCCGCCGCTGATCGGGCAATCGACCACCGTGATGCCCTGGGGGGACAGCGCCTGCGCGATGCGCGCCATGGCAGCGCCGCCGATCGTCGACATCTCGACATAAATGCGCAGCGCCGTGGACTGCGCGACCTCCGCCGCCACGCGCTCGCTCACCGTGCCGTTGGGCAGGCAGGCGAAGGCGATCGGCACCGATTGCGCCACCGCGGCGGCGGATGGCTGATCGACCGCGCCGCGCAGCACGAAGGGTGCGGTCGCAACAGGGTTCGGATCGAACACGTGCAGCCGCACATCGTCGCCCTCTAGGCGCTCGGCGATCGCCGCTCCCATCTGGCCCAGACCGAGGAAGCCGATGTCCATGTCCCACCTCCGCGGCGGGATGATGACACAGGCGGCGGCCCGGCGCATTGTTCGGCCCATCCGTCACGATGGGAGGAAATCGTATGGCTGGAATGCTGGAGGGCAAGGTCGCCGTGGTCACCGGGGCGGGGCGCGGCATCGGGCGCGCGACGGCGCTGGTGCTGGCGGCGAACGGCGCCAAAGTGGTGGTGAACGACGTTGGCGCCGCGGTGACCGGCGAGGGGCATGACGTGGGCCCGGCCGAGCAGGTGGTGGCCGAGATCACCCAGGCGAATGGCGCCGGCCGCGCGGTGGCGAACACGGACAGCGTGGCCGAGTGGGAGAACGCCCAGAAGATCGTGCAGATGGCGATCGACAATTTCGGCCGCATCGACATCGTGGTGAACAACGCCGGTATCCTGCGCGACCGCATCTTCCATTACATGACGCCCGAGGAATGGGACGCGGTGATCAAGGTGCATCTGTATGGTGCGTTCTATGTCAGTCGCGCCGCCGTGGTGCATTTCCGCAAGCAGGAGAGCGGCTGCTACGTCCACATCACGTCGACCTCCGGCCTGATCGGCAGCATCGGCCAGGTGAATTACGGCGCCGCCAAGCTGGGCATCGCCGGCCTGTCGCGCTGCATCGCAATGGACATGCAGCGCTACAACATCCGCTCCAACTGCATCGGCCCGCACGCGTTCAGCCGTATGATCGAGACGGTGCCCGGCCAGACCGAGGAGCAGATGAAGGCGCGCGCCGAGAAGACCCGGCCCGACCACATCGCGCAGTTGATCGCGTTCCTGGGGACCGATGCGGCGGCCGGCGTGTCGGGGCAGATCTTCGGCGTGCGTGGCAACGAGGTGTATCTCTACAACCAGCCGCGGCCGATCCGCATCATGGCGCGCCCGGACGGCTGGACGCCCGAGAAGCTGGCCGAGCACTGGCTGCCGGCGGTGCAGAAGAGCTTCACGCCGCTCGAGCGGACGCGCGACGTGTATTCCTGGGATCCGATCTGATCCTCATGGCCGATGCGGCGAGGCAATCCCGGGCGGATTGCCTCGCCGCCCCGCGCGCCGGCCTGCGTCTCGCGCTGCCGGCACGCCTCACCGCCCGACGAATTTCGGTTTGCGCTTCTCCTTGAACGCCGCGACACCCTCGCGATGGTCCTCGGTCTGGTCCAACTGCGGCTGCACGAAGGCCTCGTAGTCGAGGAAATCCTCGTAGCTGGGGCCGCTCGCCATGTGGAACAGCTTCTTCGCCAGGCCGAACGCGAAGGTGGGGCCGGTCGCCAGGTCGGCAGCCAGTTCCTCGGTCTTCGCCATCAGTTCCCCATCCGGCACCACGTGGTTCACCAGCCCGAGCGCCAATGCCTCGGCTGCCTCCACGAAGCGCGCGGTGAACACCAGTTCCTTGGCGCGTGCCATGCCGATGCGGCGGGTGAGGAACCAGATCGCGCCGCCGTCGGGGGCCAGGCCGATGCGGCGGAACACCTGCGAGAAGCGGGCGGTCTCCGACGCGACGACCAGGTCGCAGGCCAGCGCGATGCTCCAGCCGATGCCGACGGTGGGGCCGCGCACGGCGGCGATCACCGGCTTCTCGATCGCGTGCAGGGTGCGCAGGAAGGTGTGGCTGCCGCCCTGGATCTTCTCGCGCTCCGCCCGCAGCCCGCCGCGCTTCATGCCGCCGACGTCGGCGCCGGTGCAGAACGCGCGTCCCTCGCCGGTGACGATGACCGCGCGCACGGTCTCGTCGTAGCGGAGCCGCTGGGTGTAGTCGCGCAACTGGGCACGCATTTCGTAGGTCAGCGCGTTCAGCTTCTCGGGCCGGTTGAGCACGATCTTCGCCACCGGGCCGTCGATGATCAGGTCAACCGACATCGCCTGCGTTCCTCCGCGTTACTTTCCGGCATCCAAGCGTGTTGACGCCATGCGGGCAAGGCGGCAGCGTTGCGCCAACGATGGGTCGCAGAGGAGCCGTCCATGGCGCGTCCGTTCGAAGGCATCCGCATCATCGACATCACGCACGTGCTCGCCGGACCGTTCGCCGCCTACCAGCTTGGGCTGATGGGCGCCGATGTGATCAAGGTCGAGGATCCCAACGACCCCGACCAAAGCCGCGATTCCGGCAGCGACAACACGCTCAACCATGCCGGCATGGGCACCGGGTTCCTCACGCAGGGGTCGAACAAGCGCGCCATCACGCTGAACCTGAAGACCGATGACGGCCGCGAGATCCTGAAGAAGCTGGTGGCCACGGCCGATGTGCTGGTCGAGAACTACCGGC
This sequence comes from Acetobacteraceae bacterium, assembly GCA_037201625.1. Lineage (GTDB taxonomy): Bacteria > Pseudomonadota > Alphaproteobacteria > Acetobacterales > Acetobacteraceae > JAMXLO01. The sequence goes on from JBBCGR010000003.1 coordinate 134,307, forward strand.
CCGGCGCGTTCGAGGCCCTGGGTCTCGGCTATGAGGACCTGCGCAAGATCAATCCGAAGTTGATCTATGCCTCGTTCTCGGCGTTCGGCCAGGGCGGGCCGCGGCGGGTGCAGACCGCCTACGACCACGTCATCCAGTCCACCTCCGGCATCATGGCGATGACCGGGACACCCGCCGCCAACCCGATCAAGATCGGCGCTCCGGCGATCGACTACGCCACCGGCACGATGGGCGCCTATGCGCTGTCGGCGGCGCTGTTCCAGCGCGAACGCACCGGGGTCGGCCAGCGCGTCGACATGGCAATGCTGGATGTCGCGATGATCCTGATGGCGTCCCACGTCACCGGCTACATGCGCAACGGCCAGCATCCGAAACCGTCCGGCAACCGGACCGGTCATGCCACCAGCATGGCCTACCAGACCGGGGACGGGATCGTGATGCTGGGCGCTTCCAACCTGCGCCAGCAGCGGCGGTTATGGACGGTGCTGGAGCGCCCGGACATGATCAAGCGCACCAACGACGAGCGCCATGCCGACCATGATCGCGAGGAGGCGGTGCTGGGCGAGATCATGCTGACGCGCAGCGCCGCGGAATGGGAGGTGTGGTTGCAGGAGCGGCATGTCCCCGCCTCCCGCGTCCGCACGATGGGCGAGGCGCTGGCCGATCCGCAGCTTGCGTCGCGTGGCGTGCTGCATCGCCATGAGAGCGCCCCAGGTATTGATGGACCGTTTACGGTTCCGGTGGCAGCGTTCAAGTTCGCGCATGACGGTCCGCGGGTGGATCGGCCGCCGCCGATGTTCGGACAGCATACCGAAGAAGTGCTGGGCGAACTGGGCTATGGTGCGGCGCAGATTGCGGCATTCCGGGACCAGGGGGTGGTTTGAAGATCCGTCCCGCCCCATCGCAAACCAACGGAGACATTGATGCAACTCGGCAGGCTCGGCGCGTGGTACTCGACTGACAAGCTGGGCGGCCCCCAGGAGATCAGCGCCTTCGTCCAGAACGTCGAGCGTCTCGGCTACGACACGCTGTGGTACCCGGAATCGCGCGGCTACGAATCGCTGTCGGTCGGCGGATTCATGCTGGCCAATACGACGAAGCTCAAGCTGGGCAGTTCGATCGCCTCCATCTACGCGCGCGACGCCTTCACCGCGCGCCGCGGCCTGCTGTCGCTCCAGGCGCTGTACGGCGACCGCTTCATCCTCGGGCTCGGCGTCAGCCACGTGCCCATGGTGGAAGGCATCCGCGGCCACACCTACGAAAAGCCCATCCCCGCGATGCGCGGCTACCTGGATGGCATCGCCAAGGGCGAGGCAGGCTCCGAGACCTGGCCGATCGCGGTCGCGGCGCTCGGCCCGCTCATGCTGAAGCTGTCCGCGAGCCATTCGCGTGGCGCGCTGCCGTACAACACGACACCCGAGCATACCGCGGAGGCGGCACGCATCCTGGGGCCCGGCAAGTGGCTGGTGGCCGAGCAGAAGGTCACGCTGGAGACCGATCCGGTGAAGGCGCGGGCGCTGGGCCGGAAAGAGCTGTCGCGCTACATGGTGCTCGACAATTATCGCAACAACTGGCTGCGCCTTGGCTTCTCCGAGGCGGAACTGGCGAATGGCGGCTCCGACCGGTTCATCGATGCGATGTGCCTGTGGGGCACTGCCGACAAGGTCCGCGACGGCCTGCGCGCGCATTTCGCCGCGGGTGCGACGCAGGTGTGCATCCAGCCGGTGCACGAGGAGGGCGATACCGCCGCGCGCGACCGCATCCTGGCGGAGCTTGCCGACACCTGAACGGAGACCCGCCGTGCTGGCCATCCCGAAAGCAGGACCGATCGCCCGAACGACGATGGCCTATGTGCTGGCGGGCGGCCGCGGCAGCCGGCTGATGGAACTCACCGACCGGCGCGCCAAGCCGGCGGTGTTCTTCGGCTGCAAGTCCCGCATCATCGACTTCGCGCTGTCCAATGCGCTGAACTCCGGCATCCGCCGGATCGGCGTGGCGACGCAGTACAAGGCGCACAGCCTGATCCGCCACCTGCAGCGCGGCTGGAACTTCTTCCGCGTCGAACGCAACGAAAGCTTCGACATCCTGCCGGCGTCGCAGCGGGTGGCGGAGAACGAATGGTACGCGGGCACCGCCGATGCGGTGTATCAGAACATCGACATCATCGAGAGCTACGGCCCCGACCACATCATCATCCTGGCCGGCGACCATATCTACAAGATGGACTACGAGCCGATGCTGCAGATGCACCACGAGCGGCAGGCGGACGTGACCGTCGGCTGCATCGAGGTGCCGCGCGCTGAGGCCTCCGGCTTCGGCGTCATGGCGGTGGACGCGGAAGACCGCATCGTGTCGTTCCTGGAGAAGCCGAAGGACCCGCCCGGCATGCCGGATAAGCCGGACATGGCGCTCGCCAGCATGGGCATCTACGTGTTCGCGACCAAGTTCCTGTTCGACCAGCTTCGCCGCGATGCCGCCGACCCGAGTTCCAGCCGCGACTTTGGCAAGGACCTGATTCCCTACCTGGTGCAGCACGGCAAGGCGATCGCGCACCGCTTCTCGCATTCCTGCGTGCGCTCCGGCTTCGAGAAGGAGGCCTACTGGCGCGACGTCGGCACGCTCGATGCGTACTGGCAGGCCAATATCGACCTCACCGAGGTCATTCCGGCGCTCGACCTCTACGACAGCGAGTGGCCGATCTGGACCTATGCCGAAGTGACGCCGCCGGCGAAGTTCGTGCACGACCAGGACGGCCGGCGTGGCCAGGCGGTGAGTTCGCTGGTCTCCGGCGGCTGCATCGTGTCGGGCGCCTCGCTGCATCGCTCGCTGCTGTTCACCGGCGTGCGGATGCACTCGTTCGCCAGCATCGAGAACACGGTGGTGCTGCCCTACGCCGACATCGGCCGCTCCGCGCGCCTGCGCAATGTCGTCGTCGATCGCGGCGTGCGCATCCCGGATGGCCTGGTGGTCGGCGAGGACCCGCTGGCGGACGCCGAGCGCTTCCGCCGGACGGAGGCGGGCGTGTGCCTGATCACGCAGTCGATGCTCGACCGACTGGAGCGATGACGCAGGTCCTGGCGGTCGTCTCCGAGATCTTTCCGCTGATCAAGACGGGTGGGCTGGCCGATGTCGCCGGCGCGTTGCCCGCTGCGCTCGCCGCCGAAGGCGTCGCTGTGCGGTCGCTGGTGCCCGGATACCCGTCGGTGCTGGACGCGCTCGACGGCGGTGTCGCGGTCGCCTCGCTCAATGACCTGTTCGGCGGGCCGGCACGGATCGTGGCGGCTCAGGCTGCGGGGCTGGATCTGTTCGCGATCGACGCGCCGCATCTCTACGCGCGCGACGGCAATCCGTATCGCGGACCGGACGGACGCGACTGGCCGGACAACGCGTTCCGGTTCGCCGCCCTGTCGCACGTCTCCCTCGCGCTCGGCAACGGCCTCGTCGAGGGCTACCGGCCCGACGTGCTCCACGCGCACGACTGGCAGGCGGGGCTCGCGCCGGCGCTGCTGCACTATGCCGGCCTGGCGCGGCCGCGCAGCGTGATGACGATCCACAACCTCGCCTTCCAGGGCCAGTATCCGCCGGGACTGCTCACCTATCTCGGCCTGCCGCAGGAGGCGTTGGCCGTGCGGGGCGTCGAATACTACGGCGCCATCGGCTACCTGAAGGCCGGCCTGCAGTTTGCCGATCGGATCACCACGGTGTCACCCACCTACGCCGCGGAGATCCGCACATCGGCCGGCGGCATGGGGCTCGATGGGCTGCTGCGCGCACGCGCCGATGTGCTGTCCGGCATCCTGAACGGGATCGACACCGCCGTATGGGATCCGGCAAGCGATCCACACCTGGCGGCGACGTTCGATGCCGACCGCCTGTCACAGCGCAGCCCGAACAAGGCGGCGCTGCAGGAGCGCTTCGGGTTGCGCCGCGATCCGGAGCGGCTGCTGTTCGGCGTCATCAGCCGGATGTCAGGCCAGAAGGGCATCGACCTGTTGCCCCCCGTGCTGCCCATGCTGGTGGCGAGCGGTGGCCAGTTCGTGGCACTCGGTTCGGGCGATCCCGATCTCGAGGCGGCGCTGCGCTCGGCGGCAAACGCCAATCCCGCCGATGTCGGAGTGGTGGTGGGCTACGACGAAGCCCTCGCGCACCTGATCCAGGGCGGCTGCGACGCGTTGCTGATGCCCTCGCACTTCGAGCCGTGCGGGCTGACGCAGCTTTGCGCGATGCGCTACGGCGCGCTGCCCGTCGTCGCGCATGTCGGCGGACTGTGCGACACCGTCATCGATGCCAACGAGATGGCGCTGGATGCCGGCATCGGCACCGGTTTCCATTTTGCGCCGGTGCAGTCGGATATGCTGCTGGCGGCGCTGCTGCGCGTCTTTGCAGTGTGGCGGCAGCCGGATGTATGGCGCCGTCTGCAACGCAATGCGATGGCGACCGATGTCGGCTGGCGGCGGCCGGCACGGCGTTATGCCGCCTTGTACCAGGAGCTTGCTCAGGCCGCGCGGGACTGACCGAGGCGTTGCAGCACCGCCTGAATGGACTCGGCCGAGGCCGCACCGGCCGCGAACGTGACATGCAGGGTCGTGCCTTCGACCGCCCGGACCACGAATGGCACTGGCGCGGCGAAACCGGTCAGCCGCAGCGTCGCCTGGCTGCCTGCCGCCAGCGAAGGCGCCTGGGCGATGCAGGCCCCAAGTTCGGACAGGTCGGACAGACGCGCTGCGTGCGGCGGCTTGCCCGGGACTATCACCTCGCAGGGGCTGTCCACCGCATGGCGCGTGGCCTGGCGGCGATCGACCTCGGTGGTCGAGGTACGGACCACCCGGATGAGGGCATGCCGAAGCTCTTCGACCCGGTGCCCGAGAGCCGAAGTCGTCTCGCGCACCTCTGCCGCGTGCTGATCGGTTCTTTCCGCCTCCGCCGAAACTTCGGCGATGCGTTCGTTCATCTCGTTGGCTGCCGAGGCCGTCTCGGTGACATTGCGTGCGATTTCGGCGGTGGCGGCGCCTTGCTGATCCACTGCCGCGGCGATGGTTGCGGAGATCGTGTTGATCTCGCCCACTGCCTGTTCGATCAGGCCAACGGCTTGGACCGAGGCGCTGGTGGCCGAGCGTACCTCGTTGATGTGGCGGGCAATCTCTTCGGTTGATCTGGCGGTCTGGGTCGCGAGTTGCTTGACCTCGCCGGCGACGACGGCGAAGCCCTTGCCGGCCTCACCGGCACGCGCCGCCTCGATCGTCGCATTGAGCGCCAGCAGGTTGGTCTTGGCCGCGATCTCGGCGATCATGTCGGCGACCACGCCGATGCGGGTGACCTGGCCGTTGAGCACCTCGATCGTGTCGCGGGTGTGCTGGCTCGCCTCCACCGCACGGCGTACCACGGTATTCGACTGGCCCATCTGTTCCGCGATCTCGTGGATCGATGCGGCAAGCTGCTCAGCCGCGCTCGAGACCGTCTGGGCGTTGGCCAGCGCGAGCGATGCCGCGGCCGCTGCGCTCTGCGCCGACGTGCCGGTGCGGGTTGCCGACTCACTCATGCCATCGGCGGTGGTGGCCATCGTCGCGGTATGCTGGCCAACCTGATCGAGTGCCGCGCCGGTTTCCGCCTCGATGCGCTCCGCCATTCCACGCAATGCAGCCTGCTTCTCGATGGCCGCCTGCCGACGCTCCTGCTGCTGCGCCTGCTCCAGTTCCAGCTTGTCCCTGGCCTGCAGACGGAAAGCCTCGAGTGCGCCGGCCAGGTCGCCGATCTCGTCACGACGGGCCCGATACGGCACTGCCAGTTCCAAGCTGCCGCCGGCCACGGCGTGCACCGCGGCGGTGATTGCAGTCAACGGGCGGGTGACCCCAAAAACCACCACGGCCAGGGCAATGAGTGTCGCAAGCAAGCCGCCGACCGAGGCGACGGAGACCAGCAGAAGCCTTCGGTCATGATAAAACACGTCGAGTTGGCGATCGGTCTCTGCGGCCGTGGCCGTGCTGGTCTTCACCAGCCCCGTCACGTCCTGTTGCAGGGCGGCCAGGTTGGCGCGCGCCTCGTCGGAGGTTGCCAGGCGCCGCGCCGTCGCAGGACCCTCGGATCGCGCCGCCTCCATGATCGCGGTGCGGATCTGCAGGAATTTCTGCGCGGTGGCCTCGATCCTGGCGAATTCGCCGCGTTGCGATAGGGGAACAAGATCCCGCGAACGGCCCAGGTCTTCGGCGAGCTCCTGCTTTTCGGTCTCGAAGGGCTGGATGAACTGGGCGATCTCATCCTGGTTGCGTGACGAGTACATGCCGCGGGTTTCCGCCACCACGGCGCTGATCTCGCGATTGAGTCGTTCGCCCATGGTCGCCAGGGCGGTGAAGTCGCGAATCTCCCCCGACTTCTCGTGATAGCGACCGAAGGTGGCGATCGCGATCGCCGAGATGACGGCAAGCGTGAGGATCAGCAGACCACCGGCGAGAAAGATCCGCGTGGATACGCGCGGCTTAAGCATTTCTTCAGTCCTGACAGACAAACATGAGAACAGCGGCGAACTATCGCGCAGGATGATGAACAGTTCGGTAATATGGTCGCACAGCGAGGCGGTATGAAATCGAGATGGCGCAGTACCCATGTAGTCGCGGCAGTGCTGCTCTGCAGCGTCGGGGCGGTACCGGCAGGAGCGGAGGAGCTCACGGTCGTTGCCTTCGGCGGGGCAATGCAGAATGCGCAGACCGAGGCGTTTTTCAAACCGTTCACGGCGGAGACAGGCATCACCATCCGGCAGGAAACCTGGACCGGCGATCTGGGCAAGCTGCGCGCCATGATGGAGGGCGGCAAGATCACCTGGGACGTGCTCATGGCCGAAACGGCCGAGACGTCGGTGGCCTGCGGTGAGGGACTGCTGGAAAAGCTGGACTTCGGCAAGATCCGGCCAAAGAGCGACTTCATCGCCGGCGGGGCGGTGGACTGCGGCGCGGGCACGAGCGTGTTTGCGACGATCATCGCGTATGACACGGCGCGGCTAGCCGGGAAGCCACCGCTGGCGGCGGCGGACTTCTTCGACACGGCGACCTGGCCGGGCAAGCGGGGCCTGCGCAAGACGCCGAAGAACGTGCTGGAACTCGCGCTGATGGCAGACGGCGTCGCGCCTGCGGAGGTGTACAAGGTTCTGGCTACGGATGACGGTGCGCGGCGTGCGTTCCGCAAGCTCGACTCGATCAAGCCGTCGATCGTCTGGTGGGAGGTCGGGTCGCAGCCGGCGAAGTTGCTGGCCGATGGTGCGGCGGTGATGACGACTGGCTTCAGCGGCGCGATCCAGCGCGCCATTGCCGCCGATGGACGATCTTTCGGCATGATTTGGGACCGGCAGATTTATGAGATCGACTTCTGGACCATCCCCAAAGGTTCGCCGCACAAGGCGGCGGCATTGCAGTTCATCGCCTATGCCAGCCGCCCGGAAGTGATGCGGAACCAGTCACGTTGGATCGCACTGGGGCCCGCGGTGACTGCGGCTGTCCCGCTGGTGGAGCCGGCCGTCGTGGATCTCATCCCGACCAATGCGACGAACATGAAGACCGCTCTGGCAAACGATGCGGCATTCTGGTCGCAGCATTTCGATGAGCTGAACGAACAATTCCAGTCGTGGCTGGCAAAATAGCGCCGGCGGGGCTTCTGTATCGGCAAGGCGGCGTGCGAGGATAACGGCTGGCAAGACAGCTTGGACGGCGCGACGACAATGGACCCTGCGAGCATCGTCACCGCGGTTTCCCGGCAGCGTGAACTGGCGACGGCGTTGTTCGATCAGCTTCGCCGCGACGGGCTGGATGAGCCCGGCGTCTCCCGCGATCCGTATGGCGCGGGCGAGCAACGCGCTCACGCAACCGTGACAGAAGTGGCGAAGCGCCTGGGCCTCCTGCTCGAGCACGACGCGGCGGCGAACCTCTACATGACGCTGCCCGGCGGCGATCCGGCGGCAAAGCGTGTGATCGTCGGTTCACACCTCGATTCGGTGCCGCATGGCGGCAATTTCGACGGCGCGGCCGGGGTCGTCGCCGGGCTGGTTGCCGCTGCGGCGTTGCAGCAGGCGGGCATCATGCTGGACCGCGACCTGACGGTGATGGGCATCCGCGCCGAAGAGAGCATCTGGTTCCAGGTGTCCTATATCGGCAGTCGCGGCGCACTGGGCACGCTGCCGGACGGCGCCCTGGCGGTGCGCCGGATCGACACCGGCCGGACCCTCGCCGAACACATCGCGGAGTGCGGCGGCGATTCGGATGCGCTGGCGGCAGGACGCCGCCATCTCGACCCGGAGCGGATCGCGGCCTACCTCGAACTGCACATCGAGCAGGCGCCGAGCCTCGTGGAGGCCGGATATCCCGTGGCGATCTGCACCGGCATTCCCGGCAATTTCCGCTATCCCGACGCCCGCATCGAGGGCAGTCACGACCATGTCGGCCTGCCTCGGCGGTTCCGTCGCGATGCCGCGCTGGCGGGTGCGGAGTTCGCCATGGCGATGGATCAGTTGTGGGAGGAATACGACGCGAAAGGTGTGCCGATGGCCTGCACGATCGGTCGTTTTTACACCGATCCGGCAACCCATGGGCTTACCATCGTGCCCGGCGCCTTCCATTTCAGCATTGATGTGCGGGCGTACGATGAAAAGGTGCTCGCGGAACTCGACCTGCGGGTCGACGCGATCATTGCCGCGATCGAACAGCGGCGCGGCGTGCAGTTCCATCGCGGCCCGAAAGCCCGCGCGGCCGTAGGGTCGGTAGATGTCGACCTCAAGTTCATGTTAGAGAACTGCGCGACTGAGCTTGGCATGCCGTTCCTCCAGCTCGGCAGTCCCGCCTCGCACGACGGGGCTGCGTTCGCCGCTGTCGGGGTGCCGATGGAGATGATCTTTGTGCGAAACGAGAACGGCAGCCACAATCCGCGCGAGGCGATGACAATCGACGATTTCATGGCCGGAGCAACACTGCTGACACGGTTTCTTGTGCAACGATATGGCATGGAACAGGGATAGCTTCGGCGACAGCCACTTCGTCAGGATTCGTCCTTGCAACGGCGCGGTCTGCTTGGTTGTATAACCCGTTACCGCCGTCAGCCAGGACGGCCAAGAATGGGCGAGGAGACCCTGGAGCAGTCGAGCCAGCCGCAGGCGATCCGATGGAGCCTCTGGCTTCAGATCGCGATCTATCTTCTCTGCGCCGGCGCGTTCACCGCCGACCTGCTCGAGGATGTGTCGATCGCGTTCGGCGTGTTCTACATCCCGCTGGTCGCCACCGCCGTCGGGCACAAGGACCGGCGCGCGCCGTGGATCCTGGCCTGCATCGCGACGGCGCTGGTCAGCGTCGGATTCTTCACGCCCAGGATCACCAGCGATATCGCCCCCGCGCTGCTGAACCGTCTGCTGTCCATCGCGGCGATTTTCACCACAGCATATCTTATTCACCACGAGCGACATGTCCGCGAGCAACTCGATTTGCAGGTCTCACGTGCCGAGGCAGCCGATCAGGTGCGGGTGCGGCTGTTCAACAATTTGAGCCATGAACTGCGCACACCGCTCGCGGCCATCCTGGGGTTCGCCGACCTGCTGCTGGCGGGTGCGCGCCCCGACCAGCAGAGTGCTCTCGGCCACATCCAGGCCGGCGGCCGGCGGCTGCTGGCAACGGTGGACAACCTCATCGATCTCACCCAGATCGAACAGCGCCGGATGCGCTCGCGGCCGCTCGACCTTGCGGCGGTACTGGCGCACGCGGTCGAAGTGAACCGCCCGCTCGCCTCCGAGCGGCATATCACCGTCTCGCTGGGCGTCATGGGCGCGGATACGCGTGTGCTCGCGGATGGCTGGGCGCTGCGCCGGATCATCGACAACCTGATCGCCAACGGGATCAAGTTCAGTGAACCCGGCGGCATCGTGGAGGTCTCCGCCAGGCTCACCACCGGCGGCATCGCCGCGATCGTGCGCGACACCGGGCCGGGGATGCCCGCGCGCGTCCTGGAACAGCTTGGCGAGCCGTTCTTCCAGGCGGATTCAGGCATCGCGCGGCGCTTCGAGGGCATGGGCACCGGCCTCGCCCTGAGCCTTCGCCTCGCCGATGCGATGGGGGCCGCGCTGTTGTTCGACAGCGTGCCGGGGAAGGGGACGATCGCCTCGCTCGTCCTGCCGGCCGACCAGAGGCGTCAGGCTTCGCGGTAGTTCAGCAGCATCAGCCCGACCAGGATGAAGCAGATTGGCCAGATCCAGCGCGCGAGCCCGGCCACCACCGGGTTGACGGCGGGATCGAGCCGCAGTTCCAGCCAGCGGGCCCAGCCGGCAACGATGCCGGCGATCGCCAGCGGCGTATGCGTCAGTTCGATCAGCAACTGTTCCTTCACGTTGGCGATCGCGTGGCTGTGCGTCAGCAGCAGGATGCCGCCCGTGGCGCAGAGCAGCGGGAACACCAGCCTGGCCCACGGCTTCACCGAGCGGCCGGTCCGCACCCGCCACTCGAAGATGGCGAAGGCGGCGATGAGCACGACGAAGACCCGGTGCTGCAGCACCTCCACGTCGCGGAAGCTGGCGAAGAAGCCGACCTCGCCCAGCGGCCAGACCTCGGGATCCGAGCGAAGGAACAGGAACGCGGCGAGCCCCAGGAACACCAGAGGCCAATGCCGCGCCCAGCGCAGCCCGGCGGCGTTCAGCAGCGACAGCACGCCGATCGCCAGCACGAACAGTCCGGACCAGTGGTGGTTGTACTCCGACCAGGCGATATCGGCGGCATTGCGCGGCGGCAGGTCGCCCGAGCCGGGAACGAAGGCGGCCTGCGGCGTCGCCTTCGCACGTGCGGCATCGGCGTCCAGCTTCGCCTGCAGGGCCGGCAGGGCGAGCGTGTCGTGGCCGGGGGACGCGAAACTCGGCCAGTGCGGCGTGTTGCGCTCGACGATCTCGTGCCAGGTGACGCGGTCCTGCGTCAGGTCGATGCCCGGCGGCACGGAGGTCAGTGATGCGGCCGCGAAGAAGATCGCGACCCCGATGCCGATCTCAACCTCCGCGAAGCGCTTCAGCCGGAGCACCGGCGTGGTCGGCCTGGTGCGCAGCCGCTCCACCAGCAGATAGTTGCCGCCGCCCAGGGCGAGCAGCAGCAGGAACATGGCGATCTTGGCACCCACCATCACGCCGAAGGCGGTGCCGTACATCGCTGCCCAGTCGCCGATATAGCCCAGGCTCATGGTGATGCCGCTCACCACGATGCAGGCGACGCCGGCCATCGACATGCGCGAGAACCGCGCGCCGATCAGCCGCCAGGACTGTGCGGTCTGGACGCGGCCCAGAGCGACCAGGAAGCTCGGGATGCCGCCGATCCAGATCGCCGCGCCGAACTGGTGGAGGAACTCCACCACCAGCAGCGGTGTGCGATGGTCGAGCCGCGCCGCGGCGTGCGTCGTGAGCGTGGCGGCCGCCAATTCGATGACGGCGAGCATCACCAGGGGGGCGATCGGCGCCCGCTGCCCGAGCGCGAACAATGTCAGCGCGATCAGCGCCGCGGCGGTGGCCTTCACCAGGCCGGCGACCGCGAAGCTGGCGCGCAGCGTGTCGGCGATCGACAGGTCGACGGTCCCCACCAGGACGGCCGATTGCAGCGCGACGGTGACGGTCTCGCACAGCACCAGCGCCAGCGCGGCCCAGGCGGTGACCGTGATGCAGGAGCGCTCGATGCTCTGGCCGGCCGAGCCGAGTTGCGCGACCACCGGCCGCAGCCCGAGCGCCAGGAACAGGACGCCGCCCAGCGCCATCGACTGGGCGACGATGGTCACACCGTGGATGACGATCGACAGGTAGCCGAACAGGTCGATCAGCAGCGCCACGCGTCAGGGACCCGTGACGGTGAAGGGGACGTCGCCGCGGGTGATGTGGCCGTCGACCGCCAGTACCTGCCAGCGCACGACATAGGCGCCGGCGGTCAGCTTCGCGGTGGTCTGGATCGTGTCGGGCGAGCCGGCGGGCGTGATCTTCAGGATCGACGGGCTGTGATCGGGGCCGGTGAGCGTGAGGCGCGAGCGGGCGCGGTCGATCCGGCTGTTGTAGCGGAAGGACATGTCCACCTGTCCGGCCGCGACGCTGGCGCCGGTGGCGGGTTGGCTCTGCACCAGGATCGCATGGGCGCTGGCGTGGCCGGGGGCGAGTGCCAGCGCGAACAATGCGCCGGCGGCGATGCGACGCATGAGCAAGACGGCGCCTCCTGTTCCGGGGCGCCTCTATCGGCTATCAGTCCGCCGAACGCAATTGCCGCCGGACCCCGTCCATGAGCCGCCAACCGCCCGGCCGCCGCGCCGATTATCGCTGGTTCCACGCCATCACGACCCGCTGGATGGACAATGACGTTTTCCAGCATGTGAACAACGTGAACTACTTCTCATTCATCGACACCGCGGTGACCTATTTCGAGATGTCCGAAGGGGTGGTGAACCTGCTGAAGGACCCGGTGCACTGCGTGGTGGCGGAGGTGATGTGCCGCTACCACAGTTCGGTGGCCTTCCCCGACCGGATCGCGGTCGGCATCCGCGTCTCGCGGATCGGCGGCAGTTCGGTGCGCTACGAGGTCGGCGTGTTCCGCAACGACGAGGACGTGGCGGCGGCCGAAGGGTATTTCGTGCACGTGTTCGTGGAGCGTGAGACGCAGCGGCCGGCGCCGGTGCCTGCGGCGGCGCGTACGGTGCTGGAGACGATTGCGGTGGCTGGCTGACCGGCGCGCGGGACGGTAACAATACGGCCGAACCGTCGGCCGGCCCGCGGCGAAACACGACGAATCAGCAGGAGGAACCAACCAATGGATCTGGGACTCAAGGGCAAGACAGCCATCGTCTGCGCCGCCAGCAAGGGGCTCGGCCGCGCCTGCGCCATCTCGCTGGCGCGTGAGGGCGTCGATCTCGTGATCACCGCACGCACCGCGGCCGACCTGGAAAAGACCGCCGAGGAGATCCGTCAGGAGACGGGGGTGAAGGTCACGGCGGTGCCGGGGGACATCACGACCGACGCCGGCCGCGCCGCCGCCCTCGCGGCCTGCCCCGCGCCCGATATCCTGGTGAACAATGCCGGCGGACCGCCGCGCGGGAATTTCCGCGACTGGGGCCGCGATGACTGGATCAAGGCGGTCGACGCCAACATGCTGACGCCGATCTTCCTGATCAAGGCGGTGGTCGACGGCATGATCGAGCGCAAGTTCGGCCGCATCGTCAACATCACCTCCGCCTCGGTGAAGTCGCCGATCCCTGAACTGGGCATGAGCAACGGCGCGCGCGCCGGCCTCACCGGCTTCGTCGCCGGCCTGGCGCGGCAGATCGCCAAGCACAACGTCATCATCAACAACATCCTGCCCGGCCCGTTCCTGACCGACCGGCTGCGCAGCGGCTTCCAGGAGGCGGCGCGCAGCAGCAACCGCCCGGTCGACGAACTGGTGCAGGAGCGCGCCAAGGGCACCCCCACCGGCCGCGTCGGCGATCCGGCGGAGTTCGGCGATGCCTGCGCCTTCCTGTGCTCGGCGAACATCAGCTTTATCGTCGGCCAGAACCTGCTGCTCGACGGCGGCGCGTTCAACTCGTCCAGCACCTGATGGAGCCTGCCTTCCTGCCGGCGTGGCGCCTCGCGGAACTGATCCGCGGCGGCGCCATGTCGTGCCTGGAACTGCTGGACCACTTCATCGCCCGCATCGAGCGTCTGGACGGGCACACCAACGCGGTCGTGGTGCGCGACTTCGACCGGGCGCGCGAGCGGGCTCGCCTGCTGGACAGTCAGCGCAGGGACGGCCGCGCGCTCCCGCTGTTCGGCGTGCCGATGACGGTGAAGGAGAGCTTCAACCTCACCGGCCTGCCCACCACGTGGGGCAACGAGGCGCAGCGCGCCAGCGCCGCACACGACGACGCCCTGGCGGTGCAGCGCCTCACGGCGGCGGGCGCGGTGGTGTTCGGCAAGACCAACGTGCCGGTGGGCCTCGCCGACTGGCAGAGCTACAACCCGATCTACGGCGCCACGTCCAATCCGTGGAACCTCGCGCATACGCCGGGCGGCTCGTCCGGCGGCAGTGCGGCGGCGATCGCAGCCGGGTTCTCCGCGCTGGAACTGGGCAGCGACATCGGCGGCTCGATCCGCGTGCCGGCGCATTATTGCGGCGTGTTCGGCCACAAGCCGAGTTGGGGCCTGTGTTCCGGGCGTGGCCAGTCGCTGGTGCCGGTCGCCGGCACGACCGACATCGCGGTGATCGGCCCGCTGGCGCGGTCGGCGCGGGACCTGTCGCTGGCGCTCGACGCGATCGCCGGTCCCGATCCGGTGCAGGATGTCGGCCGCGTCGTGCTGCCGCCACCGCGCGCCATGCGCCTGGCGGATCTGCGCATCGCGGTCTGGTCGAGCGAGGCCGGCCGCGACACCGACACCGAGACCACCGCGCATATCGACGCGCTCGCCGATTTCCTCGAACGCGAGGGCGCCACGGTCAGCCGCACGGCGCGACCCGCGTTCGACGCGTCCGAGGCATTCCAGCTTTATCTGACGCTGCTTGCCGCGGCGGTCAGCGCGCGCGAGAGCGAGGAGATCCTCGCCCTCATGCGGCACGCCAAGGCGAGCCAGGCGGCCGACGACATGAGCGCGAATGCGATATGGGCGCGTACCGTCGACATGACCCATCGCGACTGGCTGCGCCTGAACGAGCGGCGCTATCAGCTTCGCCGGCTATGGGGCGCGTTCTTCCAGGACTGGGACGTGCTGCTCTGCCCGGTGATCAGCACCGCCGCGCTGCCGCACATGCAGCAGGGCGAGACCTGGGAACGCAACGTCGCCATCAACGGCCGCACCGTGTCCTACAACGAGATGCTGTTCTGGCCGGGCATCACCTGCGGCTACCACCTGCCCGCCAGCACGGCGCCGATCGCGCTGACCGAAGCCGGGCTGCCGGTCGGCGTGCAGATCGTCGGTCCCATGCATGGCGACCGCATGACGCTGCAGGTGGCCGAACTGCTCGAGGGGCAATGGCGCGGCTTCGTCCCGCCGCCAGGCTGGGACTGACGCCGGCCGCGCCGCCGCCGCCCGCCCTCGCTGCGCGTTCACTCGGCATGAGCCACTTGGCCTTGTCCGCGCCTCACCCTACGGTGCGGCGTCGGCAAGGGAGACAGACATGCGGAAGGTTCTGGGTGGCGTGGTGGTGGCGGCAGCGCTCGCTGCGGGAGCGGCGCCGGCCCTGGCGCAGAAATCCGCCGACACGCTGCGCGTGACCTGGCGCGACGCTGTCCCCGACATCACGCCCTATTACAACCAGCTTCGCACCGGGATCGTGATCGGCCACCAGGCCTGGGATTCGCTGGTCTACCGCGATCCCGAGACGTTCCAGATCAAGCCGCTGCTGGCCGAGTCCTACAAGTGGGTGGACGAGACCACGCTGGAATTCACCCTGCGCAAGAACGTCACCTTCCACAACGGCGACAAGCTGACGGCCGATGACGTGGTGTACACGATCAACTCGATCCTGGCCGACAAGCAGGTCTCGACCCCCAGCAACTACGCGTATATTTCGCAGGCCACCAAGGTGGACGACAGCCGGGTGCGGGTGGAACTGAAGCGCGTGTTCCCGGCGGCACTCGAATACCTGGCGATGACGCTGTACATCATGCCGAAGGCGTATCGCGAGAAGGTCGGGCCGCAGGAATACTCGCAGCATCCGGTCGCCGCCGGCCCCTACAAGATCACCCGGGTGAACGGTGTCACGCAGATCGATATGGAGCGCTACGACGGCTATTACCCGGAGAGCCCGAAGGGCAAGCCCGCGATCGGCAAGCTGATCATCCACGAAGTGCCGGACGCCGCGACCGAGATGGCGGAGTTGCTTGGGAACCGCGCCGACTGGATCTGGAAATTCAGCCCCGACCAGTTCGACAATGTGGGCCGCATGCCGACCTTGCAGGCCACGCGTTCGGAGTCGATGCGCGTCGAATACCTGCAGATGGATGCGGCCGGGCGCACCGGCGCGGACAATCCGCTGACCAAGGAGAAGGTGCGCCAGGCGATCGCCACAGCCGTGGACCGCGTGACGATGGCGAAGCAGTTGATGCAGGGCGGCTCCCGCGCGATCGACACGCCGTGCTTCCCGACCCAGTTCGGCTGCGATGCCGCGGCGGCGGTGAAGTATCCGTACGATCCTGCCAAGGCCAAGTCGCTGCTGGCCGAGGCCGGCTATCCGAACGGATTCGATACGGAACTGGTGACCTATGACCTGCCGCAATGGGGCGGCGCGGTGCAGGGCTACCTGAAGGCGGTCGGTATCAACGCAAAGATCACCCAGTTGCAGGTCGCCGCCGTGGTGCAGCGCGACATCGCCGGCCAGAACCCCATGTCGCTTGGCTCCTGGGGCAGCTATTCGGTGAACGACGTCTCGGCGATCCTGCCGAACTACTTCAACTTCACCGGCAACGACTACACCCGCGACCCCGAGATCAAGAAGCTGGTCGAGGCCGGCAGTGCCACGGTCGATCCCGACCAGCGGCGCAAGGCGTACAGCGATGCGATCAAGCTGATCACCGAGAAGGCGTCGTGGATCCCTGTGTTCACCCACACGGTGACCTACGGCTATTCGAAGCAGCTCAACTTCAAGCCGTATCCGGACGAGTTGCCGCGGTTCTACCTCAGCAGTTGGAAGTAGCTGAGGACGTCTGACGAACGGGAGGAAACAACAATGAACAGCAAGGCAGGCGCGTCACGGCGCGCCGTCGTGAAAGGACTCGCGGGCACGCTCGGGACCGCTGCACTGGTCCCGGTCGCGCTGGCGCAGCAGCCGACCGCCAATACCGGCACGCCGCCCTCGGTGATCACCAATCCGCCGCGGCAATGGGGCCGTCACGCACCGCCTACCATCTTTCCTGACCCCGACATCATCCTTATCGACCCGTCCTTCGGCTCGCTGCTGCTGGGCATCACGGCGATCCGCCGCGTGGCGACCGGCTTCCTGTGGGCGGAGGGGCCGGCCTGGTCGAACGAAGGCCAGTACCTCGTGTTCAGCGACGTGCAGGGGAACGCGCAGTACCGCTTCCTTTGGGACGACAGGCGGGTGACGGAGTTCCGCAAGCCGTCGCACAACAGCAACGGCAACTCGTTCGACTTCCAGGGACGTCAGCTTTCGACGCAGGATTTCTTCCGCCGCGTGGTGCGCTGGGAGCATGACGGGACGATGACGGTGATCGCCGATGCGTTCGACGGCAAGCCTCTGAACTCGCCGAACGACATCGTGCCGCATCCCGACGGCAGCATCTGGTTCACCGATCCGCCGTTCGGGACGACGCTGTCCGAGGGACATCCCGACGAAGCGGGCGGGCCGACCAATCCGCAGGGCCTGCTCAACCCGCGCATCGGCGCGGAGAATGCCGGCGCGATCGGCGGGAAGCAGCGCGAACTGCCGAATGCGGTCTACCGCTGGGACCCGAGCGGGCGGCTGGACCAGGTGATCTCCGAGGATCAACTCAAGGACCCGAACGGCATCTGCTTCGCGCCCGACTACAAGACGCTGTATGTGGTCACCGGCGGCAAGGGGCCTGGCGACCGCCATGACGGCGGCACCCGCACCATCTGGGCGTTCGACGTGCAGAACGGCAAGCTGAGCAACGGCCGCGAGTTCCTCGACATGATGGTGGACGGCATCAAGTGCCGCCCCGACGGCATGCGCTGCGACGTCTACGGCAACATCTGGTGCAGTTCCAACGGTCCGCTCGGCTATGCCGGCGTCGTGGTCTACAACGCGCAGGCCAAGCTGCTGGGCCGCATCCGGCTGCCGGAGGTCTGCGCCAACGTCGCGTTCGGCGGGCCGAAGCGGAACCACCTGTTCATGACGGCGAGCCAGTCGCTGTACATGCTGCAGGTGAACACGCAGGGCGCCGCGCCGGGCTGAGTTACGCCGGGCTGAGTTACGGCAGGCGCAGCGCCATGTCGCCCTTGAACGCGTGGATCAACTGGCGCCGCAGGAAGCGCCAGCCATCCGCCTGCTTGACCAGCACATCGTCATAGACGCCGCAGACCGAGGGGATCGGGCCGTCCGGCCCCTCCACCATCACCAGGTAGTTCGACTTCGCGGTGGCGCGCGCGCCGTCGCAGCCGATGATCGTGTTCATGACGTAGTGCACCCGCCGAGGCTGCGGTGGCACCGATTGCTGCAGCCATGCCGCGATGTCCGCCGGCCCGCGCGCGGTGCGATAGGGCGCGACCCACTCGCCATCGGCGGCGAACAGCGCCGCCAGTTCGGTGAAGCGGCCTTCGTCCATGCAGAAGCAGTAGCGGTGCAGCACGTCGCGAATGGCGTCCTTATCCTCGGGCATGCGCAAGCTCCGCGGCGAGTTGGATGGCGGCGATCAGGCTGGACGGGTCGGCGATGCCCTTGCCGGCGATGTCGTACGCGGTGCCGTGGTCCGGCGAGGTGCGCACGATCGGCAAGCCGAGGGTGACGTTCACGCCGTGGTCCATGTCCAGCGTCTTCAGCGGGATCAGCGCCTGGTCGTGGTACATGCAGATCGCCGCGTCGTAGCGCCGGCGCGCGGCGGCGGTGAACATCGTGTCGGGCGGCCACGGGCCGGTGACGTCGATGCCCTCGCTGCGCAGCGCGGCCAGCGCCGGGCCGATGATCGTGGTTTCCTCATCGCCCAGCGCGCCCTGCTCGCCGGCGTGCGGATTGAGGCCGGCGACCGCAAGCCGCGGCCGGGCGATGCCGAAGTCCCGGCGCAGCGCGGTGGCGGTGGTCTGTGCGGCGGCGACGATCGCCTCGGTGGTCAGCATGGCGATGGAGTTGCGCAGCGAGGCGTGCACCGTGACGGGCACCACGCGCAGGTCCGGGCTGGCCAGCATCATGATCTGCTTGCCCGCCGCCCCGGTCAGCACGGCGAGGAACTCGGTATGGCCGGGATAGGCGAAGCCCGCGTCGTACAGCGCCGCCTTGTTGATCGGGTTGGTGACCATGCCGCCGACGCTGCCATCCATGCACAGCCCGGTCGCGCGTTCGATCGAGGCGATCACCGCACGGGCGTTCGCTTTATCGGGGCGTCCGGGGCAGGGCGCCTCGGCAAGGGCGATCGGCAGCACGGGCAGGGCGGTGGCGAAGACCTCGCGCGCGGCGGCGGGCGAGGTCACCTCGACGATCGGCACCGCAGGCTGCAGCGCCGCCAGCCGCCGAGGATCGTCCAGCGCGACGAAGCAGGGACCCGTGGTGTGCAGCGCGTGCCAGGCACGCAGCGTCAGTTCGCCGCCGATGCCGGCGGGATCACCCATCGTCAGGGCGAGGAGGGTCGCGCTCATGCGGTCAGATATGCAGCGCCCGCCCCGCCACCGCCAGGGCCGCTTCCTTCACCGCCTCCTCCAGCGTCGGATGCGCGTGGCAGGTCCGCGCCACGTCCTCGGAGGAGGCACCGAACTCGATCGCGGTGGTGAGTTCGGCGATCAGCGTGCCGGCGTCTGGGCCGAGGATATGCGCACCCAGCAGCCGGTCTGTGGTCTTGTCGGCCAGCAGCTTCACGAACCCGTCCGTGTCGCCCATCGCACGGGCGCGCCCGTTGGCGGTGAACGGGAATTTGCCGACGTTGTAGGCCACGCCGGCCGCTTTCAGCTCTTCCTCGGTCTGGCCGACCGACGCCACCTCGGGCCAGGTGTAGACCACGCCCGGGATCGCGCCGTAGTTCACATGGCCGGCCTGCCCCGCGAGGCGTTCGGCGAGGGCGACGCCCTCCTCCTCCGCCTTGTGCGCCAGCATCGGACCGGCGATGGCGTCGCCGATCGCGTAGATCCCGGCGACATTGGTCGCATAGTGTTCGTCCGTCTTCACCCGCCCGCGCTCGTCCAGCGCGACGCCGGCCTCCGCGAGGCCCAGGCCCGCCGTGTACGGGCGCCGGCCGATCGCCAGCAGCACCACATCGGCCTTCAGCGGCTCGCCCGGCTCGGTGGTGAGCGTGACGCCATCATTGCCCTTGGTGGCGCCGGTGACCTTGGTGCCGAGACGGAACTTGATGCCCTGGCGGGTCAGCAACCGCTCGAAGGATTTGGCGACCTCGGCGTCCATCGTCGGCAGGATGCGCGGCAGGAATTCCACCACGGTGACCTCGGCGCCCAGGCGCCGCCACACGCTGCCGAGTTCGAGGCCGATATAGCCGCCGCCGATCACCACGAGGTGGCCCGGCACGGCGTCGAGTTCGAGTGCGCCGGTCGAGGTGACGACCTGCTTCTCGTCCACCTCCACGCCGGGCAGGGGCACCGACTCCGAGCCGGTGGCGATGATGATGTGCTTCGTGTCGTAGGAGGTGCCGTCGACCTCGACCCTGCCGGGCGCGGCGATGCGGCCGGTGCCCTTGAGCCAGGTGACCTTGTTCTTGCGGAACAGGAACTCGACGCCCTTCACGTTGGCCGTGACGACCTCGTCCTTGCGCGCCTGCATGCGGGCCAGGTCCAGCGTCACGCCGTCCACCAGCACGCCGTGGTCCTTCAGCGCGTGCGTCGCGTGGTCGAATTCCTCGGAGGATTGCAGCAGCGCCTTGGACGGGATGCAGCCGATATTCAGGCAGGTCCCGCCCAGAGTCGCGCGCTTCTCGACACAGGCCACCTTCATGCCGAGTTGCGCGGCCCGGATGGCGCAGACATAGCCACCCGGGCCGGCACCGATAACGATGACGTCGTACGTCTCAGGCATGAGCGGCACCTCGCTTGGTTGCGCCGGCTGGTCGCGAGAGTGCGCGCCCCGCCGCCGCTACTTCATCCAGCCGGCCAGGATCGCCAGCATCAGCAGTGCCACGATATTGGTGATCTTGATCATCGGATTCACCGCCGGGCCGGCGGTATCCTTGTACGGATCGCCGACCGTGTCGCCGGTCACCGCGGCCTTGTGCGCCTCCGACCCCTTTCCGCCGTGGTTGCCTTCCTCGATGTACTTCTTGGCGTTGTCCCAGGCGCCGCCGCCCGAGGTCATCGAGATGGCGACGAACAGGCCGGTGACGATCGTGCCCAGCAGCATCGCGCCGAGCGAGGCGAAGGCCGCGACCTTGCCGGCCACGATGTCGATCACCACCCACAGCACGATCGGCGCCAGCACCGGCAGCAGCGAGGGAATGATCATCTCCTTGATCGCCGCCTTGGTCAGCAGGTCCACCGCGCGGCCGTATTCCGGCTTGCCGGTGCCCTCCATGATGCCGGGGATTTCGCGGAACTGGCGCCGCACCTCCACCACCACGGAGCTGGCGGCGCGGCCCACGGCGGTCATGCCCATCGCGCCGAACAGGTAGGGCAGCAGGCCGCCGATGATCAGGCCGATCACCACGAACGGATCCTGCAGCGCGAAGGTCACGTCGAGCGACGGGAAGTAGTGCTTCAGGTCCTGGGTGTAGGCGGCGAACAGCACCAGCGAGGCGAGGCCGGCCGAGCCGATGGCGTAGCCCTTGGTGACCGCCTTGGTGGTGTTGCCGACCGCGTCGAGCGCATCGGTGGTGACGCGGACATCGGCCGGCAGGTCGGCCATTTCCGCGATGCCGCCGGCGTTGTCGGTGACCGGGCCGTAGGCGTCCAGCGCGACGATCATGCCGGCGAGCGACAGCATGGTGGTGACCGCGACCGCGATGCCGAACAGGCCGGCGATCATGAACGGCACGACGATGCCGATGCAGATCACGATGGCTGGCAGGGCGGTCGACTCCATCGAGACGGCCAGGCCCTGGATGACGTTGGTGCCGTGGCCGGTGGTGGAGCTCTGGGCGATCGACCGCACGGGGCGGTACTCGGTGGAGGTGTAGTATTCGGTGATCCACACCAGCGCGCCGGTCACGGCGAGGCCGACCAGGGCGCAGATGAAGAGCTGCATGCCGTTCACCGCGCCGCCGCCGGTCAGCGCCAGCGGGGTGCTGAAGCCGACGAACCAGGCGATGATGAAGGCGATGCCGATGATCGACAGGCCGCCGGTCACCATCAGGCCCTTGTACAGCGCCCGCATGATGCCGTTGTCGGGGCCGAGTTTGACGAAGTAGGTGCCGACGATCGAGGTCAGGATGCAGATGCCGCCGATGCCGAGGGGCAGCATCAGCATGGCGTCGCGCACCGGGCCGGTGAAGAAGATCGCCGCCAGCAGCATGGTGGCGACGATGGTCACGGCGTAGGTCTCGAACAGGTCGGCGGCCATGCCGGCGCAGTCGCCCACGTTGTCGCCCACGTTGTCGGCGATCACGGCCGGGTTGCGGGGGTCATCCTCGGGGATGCCGGCCTCGACCTTGCCCACCAGGTCGGCGCCCACATCGGCGCCCTTGGTGAAGATGCCGCCGCCGAGACGGGCGAAGATGGAGATCAGCGAGCCGCCGAAGCCCAGGGCGACCATCGCCTCGAGCACCGGGCGGAGATCGGCGTCCGGGGCCATGCCGGCGCGCAGCACGAAATAATACCCGGCGACGCCGAGGAGGCCGAGGCCCACCACCAGCATCCCCGTCACGGCACCGGCCTTGAAAGCGATGTCGAGCCCGGCGGCGAGGCCCCGGCGGGACGCCTGGGCGGTGCGGACGTTGGCGCGGACCGAGACGTTCATGCCGACATAGCCCGCCGCGGCGGACAGCACCGCGCCGATGATGAAGCCGATCGCCACGTGGATGCCGAGTGTGAGACCCAGGATGATCAGGATCACGACGCCCACGATGCCGATCGTGGTGTATTGGCGGTTGAGGTAGGCGCGGGCGCCCTCCTGCACGGCGCCGGCGATCTCCTGCATGCGGGCGGTCCCGGCATCGGCGGCCAGGACCTGCTTGCTGGTGACCACGCCGTAGATCAGCGCCAACAGCCCGCAGGCGATGATCACGTATTGGGCCAAAAGCATCCGGGGTTATCCTCTTGTGGTGCAACGTTGCGGGATGGCCGCGGCGAACCCCTGCCACGGCCAGTGTGGCGCGGGCGTATGCCAGATAGGTGAACAAGTGGCAAATCGTTGTCTGTCTTGCACTCGATCGCTGTCCCGGGTGTGATCGGCCGATCGGTGCGCCCGTAGCTCAATTGGTCAGAGCGGGCGGCTCATAACCGCTTGGTTGCAGGTTCGAGTCCTGCCGGGCGCACCAGGGGTTTCCGGGCCGGCACGGCGCTTTCTGACGCCACCCTCTGGTATTGAGCCGGGGCCGGCCCCCACCTAGAGCAGCTTCCGTTCGTGAGGCTCACGGAACCCCGCTCCAGCTCGTTGTCTGAGAGCGTGATTCACCGCTCCGGTGTTCCACCTGCGCGGATCACGCTCTAGAACCTCCCGCGAAATCCGAGGATCGAAGGCCATGGCCAGCTATCAATACGTCTATGTGATGAAGGACCTGACCAAGGCGTATCCGGGCGGGCGCGAGGTCTTCAAGGGCATCACTCTCTCCTTCCTGCCCGGCGTGAAGATCGGGGTGCTGGGCGTCAACGGCGCCGGCAAGTCGACGCTGATGAAGATCATGGCCGGCATCGAGACCGAATACGGCGGTGAGGCCTGGGCCGCCGAGGGCGTGCGGGTCGGCTATCTGGAGCAGGAGCCGCAACTCGATCCGGACAAGACGGTGGGCGAGAACGTCGAGGAGGCGTTCGCCGACCTGAAGGCCGCGCTCAGCCGGTTCAACGAGATCTCCGACAAGTTCGCCGAACCCATGAGCGACGATGAGATGAACACGCTGCTGGGTGAGCAGGCCGATCTGCAGACCAAGATCGACGCGGAGGAGGGCTGGGACCTGGACCGCCGCGTGGACATCGCGCTCGACGCACTGCGCTGCCCGCCGGCCGACTGGCCGGTGACGAAACTCTCGGGCGGCGAGCGGCGGCGGGTCGCGCTGTGCCGCCTGCTGCTGGAGAAGCCCGACCTGCTGCTGCTCGACGAGCCCACCAACCACCTGGACGCCGAAAGCGTCGCCTGGCTGGAGCACACGCTGCACGACTACGCCGGCACCGTGATGATCGTCACCCACGATCGCTACTTCCTGGACAACGTCACCAACTGGATCCTGGAGATCGAGCGCGGCCGCGGCTACCCGTTCGAGGGCAACTATTCCTCATGGCTGGAGCAGAAGCGCAAGCGGCTGCAGCAGGAGGAGAAGGAGGAGAGCGCCCGCCAGCGCGCGCTGGCGATGGAGCAGGAATGGATCGCCGCCTCGCCGCGCGCCCGCCAGGCCAAGAGCCAGGCGCGCATCAAGCGCTATGAGGAATTGCTGGCGAAGTCGCAGGAGCAGGCCGCCGGCGTGGCCGAGATCGTCATCCCGCCCGGGCCGCGCCTGGGCAACGTGGTGATCGAGGCGGAAGGACTGCGCAAGGGCTACGGCAACACCATGCTGATCGACGGCCTGACCTTCAAGCTGCCGCCGGGCGGCATCGTCGGCGTCATCGGCCCGAACGGCGCCGGCAAGACCACGCTGTTCCGCATGATCACCGGCCAGGAGCAGCCGGATTCCGGCACGCTGCGCGTCGGCGAGACGGTGAAGCTGGGCTATGTCGACCAGTCGCGCGACAGCCTGAACCCGGACAACAACGTGTGGCAGGAGATCAGCGGCGGCGCCGACATGATCTACCTCGGCAAGCGCGGCGTGCAGTCGCGCGCCTATGTCGGGGCGTTCAACTTCAAGGGCTCCGACCAGCAGAAGAAGGTCGGCATCCTGTCGGGCGGCGAGCGCAACCGCGTCCACCTCGCGAAGATGCTGAAGACCGAGCACAACGTGATCCTGCTCGACGAGCCCACCAACGACCTGGACGTGGACACGCTGCGCGCGCTCGAGGATGCGCTGATGGAGTTCGCCGGCTGTGCGGTGATCATCAGCCATGACCGCTGGTTCCTCGACCGCCTGGCGACGCATATCCTGGCGTTTGAGGGTGACAGCCGCGTCGAGTGGTTCGAGGGCAATTTCGAGGCCTACGAGGCGGACAAGCGGCGCCGGCTCGGCGCGGACGCGACCGAGCCGCACCGCATCAAGTACCGGCCGCTCGCCCGATAGGCTGGGGCGCGTCCTGCGCCACTTCCCGGGTTGCCGCGCCTGCGGCAACCCGGGGAGACGCCGTTACAGCTTGCGGATCAGGTCGGCCCAGCGGTCCAGGATCGGCAGTGCCACATCGGCCGTCGCCGTGGGCAGGAAGGGGACGACCCGGCGGATTCCCATGTCGCGGTAGCGCTTCAGCGCGTCGAGGTCCTCCGCCGGCGCCATCACGTCGATCGGACAGTCGGCCGGATCGCGGCCCGCCTCCCGCACCATCGCGTGGAACTGTGCGGCGGTATCGTCCGTGAGCAACATCGCCACCGGCATCCAGCCGTCGCCATAACGGGCGGCGCGGCGCGCGGCATGCGGGAACGCGCCGCCGACGATGATCGGCGGGTAGGGCTTCTGCACCGGCTTCGGCCAGGCCTTGATCGGATCGAAATTCACGAACTCGCCGTGGTATTCGGCCTCCGGCTGGGTCCAGATCGCCTTCATCGCCTCGATCCGCTCGCGTACCAGCTTGGCGCGCGAGGCGAACTCGGTGCCGTGATTCTCCATCTCCTCGGCGTTCCAGCCGACGCCGATGCCGAACAGGAAGCGTCCGCCGGACACCTGGTCCAGCGTGGCGACCAGCTTGGCGGTCTGGATCGGATCGCGCTGGTTCACCAGGCAGACGCCGGTGCCGACCTTCAGCGTCTTGGTCGCGACGGCCGCCACGGTCAGCGTCACGAATGGATCCATGATATCATAATATTCTTTCGGCAGTTCGCCACCAATTGGATAGGGCGTCCGCCGCGACACCGGGATGTGCGAATGCTCCGGGGTCCAGAGCGAGTCGAAGCCGCGTGCCTCGAGGGCCTGGCCCAGTTCTGCCGGCTTCATCGAGTATTCGGTAAAGAACATCAGGGCGCCGACATGCATGATCCTGCTCCGCTGCTGGTTGCCGCTGCGGCACAGGTGGTGGCGGTCGCGAGATCCGCAAAGGCCGGCGTGCCAGGGACGTGTTACATCTGTAATCTTTCGGCCGGTGCCGGTGCCGGGGTGCGGACGCTGAGGGCGGCGTGCGCGGCCGCACGGTTGCCGGATCGGGACGAGTTGCCCGCTATGCGCCGGCGGGCTTAGCGTGTGGCAGCGTCGTCTCCGCGGGCGAGGCGACGCCGGCGGGGCCGCACACCGGGCTCGACGAGGCGGGACGGGGAGGCCGAGACGGGCGACGCGCATGAGCTCAGTTACGAAACCACAATGTAACTGCCTTGGAGCGAGAAGCCGGACCGGCAGCGTGAAGAGGCCCGGTCGGTGGTTGGAGCGCGGTTGACTGGGATCTGCCACCGGTTGTCCGGGCTCTGGGCATGGACCCGGACGTGCTGCCTGGCCATCCGTGGCAAGATCCTGCTCGCGTTTCTCGTCATGGCGGCGATCACCGGACTGCTCGGCCGCTATGCCGTGACCTCGGTCATGGAATCGGGGCGGCTGGTCGCGCAGACCTACGACCGGCCGCTGATGTCGATCAGCTATGCCCGCCTGGCGCTCGCCGACTTCAACGCCATGCGCCTGGCGTGGGAACGCCTGATGGCGGCCTCCGACACCGCGCGCCAGGACCAGTTGACGACGCGCCTGGTCGAACTCGCCCGATCGGTGCGTGACGACCTGGACGTGGCGGAGGAACGGTCGAGTTCCGCGGCGGCGACCGAGGCTGCGCGGCAGAGCCGGCGGAGCTTCGATGCGTGGGAGGCGACGCTCGACCGGGCGCTCGACCAGCCGGCGATGCGCGGCGCACTGCACCAGCAGGCCGAGGCCGTGCTGGCCGCGCTCGACAATCTGGGCGAACTGACGGCGCAGGACGGCTTCAGAGACCGCGAGCGGGCGCTGTGGTCGGTCGAGCGCTATTACCGGCTGACGATTGCCGCGACCATCATCGCCTTGCTGGTGGGCACGCTGGTGGCGGTGATGCTGGCGCGCAAGATGGTCAGCCCGATCGCGGCGGCCTCGCGAGCCGCCACCCGCATCGCCGCGGGCGACCTGGATGCCGACATCGCACCGGCCGGCCGGGACGAACTGGGCCAGCTTCTCAGCGCGATGTCGGTCATGCGCGACAACATCCGCACCATGATGGAGCGCGAGGTCGCGGCCCGCCGTTCCGCCCAGGGGCGCCTGATCGACGCGATCGAAGGGGCGCATGTCGGCGTGGCACTGCTCGACCGCGAGCGGCGCCTGCTGATCGCCAATACGCAGATGCGCGTGTTCTTCCCGAGCGAGGCCAGCGCCTTGGTGGAGGGCGCGCTCCTGCCGCAGCAGATCGCCGCGGCGATCGCCGATCCGGCGGTCGAACTGTGCGTGCCGGGCGAGCGCTGGCTGCGGCTGAGCCAGAGCCGGACCAACGACGGCGGCTATGTGCTGATCGCCAGCGACATCACCCTGCTCAAGGAGCGCGAGGCGGCGCTGCGGCTCGCCAAGGAGGCGGCGGACGGTGCCAATCGCGCCAAGACCGAGTTCCTGACCAACATGAGCCACGAATTGCGGACGCCATTGTCCAGCATCATCGGCTTCTCCGAGATGATCGTGCACGAGGCCTACGGACCGGTCGGCGACCCGAAATACCTGGAGTTCGCCGACGACATCATGCACAGCGGGCGTCACCTGCTCGACATCATCAGCGAGATCCTCGATGTGGCGAAGCTGCAATCGGGCACGCTCGAACTCCGGCTGCGGCGGCTCCGCCCCGCCGTGCTGCTCGAGGAGGCGGTGCGGATCGTCCGCAAGCAGGCGGCGGACGCCGGGGTGCGGCTCGAGACCGAGGTCGCGCGCGACCTGCCGATGATCCACGGTGACGGCGCGCGGCTCCGCCAGGTCCTGCTCAACCTGCTGTCCAACGCCATCAAGTTCACGCCGCCCGGCGGCAGCATCGTGGTCTGCCTCGACCACCATGGCGGCGGCATCCGCATGGACGTCCGCGACAGCGGTATCGGCATGGCGAAGCAGGACATCCCCCGCGCGCTCGAGCCGTTCGGCCAGGTGGACACCAGCCTGTCGCGCCGCCACGCCGGCACCGGCCTCGGCCTCCCGCTCAGCAAGATGTTCGTCATCTCCCACGGCGGGTCGCTGGAGATCGACAGCGAGCCCGGCCGCGGCACCACCGTGTCGGTGACGCTGCCGGCCGGCGTGCGGCGGGGCCAGCCCGAGCTGCTGCATTTCGCCGACTGATGATACGCACGGCCTACGCCCTTGCCGCCCTGGTCTGGCTGCTGACGCAGGCGGCGGCATTGGCGCAGCCTAACGCCACGATGGAGGCGTGGCGCGCCGAGTACCGCCGGCCCGAGGCGGTCCTCCACCCGGCCGAGAACCCGTTCTCGCCGGCGAAGGAGCGGCTTGGCCGCATGCTGTTCTTCGATCCGCTGCTGTCCGGATCCGGCACCCAGTCCTGCGCGAGCTGCCACAATCCGGCGCTGTCCTGGGGGAATGGGCTGCGCTTCGCGGTCGGCGAACTGGGCCGGCCGCTGCGGCTGCGCGTGCCGTCGCTGATCGATGTCGCGACGCAGCCCGTGCTGGGCTGGGATGGCAAGTTCCCCGATCTCGAATCGGTCGCCTTCGGACCGATCACCGCGCCGGGCAACATGAACAACACGGAGCCCGAGTTGCTGCGCCGGCTGTCGGCGATAGCGGGCTATGTCCAGGCCTTCGGGGAGGCGTTTCCCGGCGAGGGCATCACGCGGGGGACGATCGAGCGGGCGCTTGCCACGTTCGAGCGGACGATCGTTGCGGGTGCCGCACCGTTCGACCGGTGGATCGAAGGCAACGAGCGGGCCATCGATGCGTCCGCCAGGCGCGGCTTCGTGCTGTTCAACGGCAAGGCGGGGTGTGCCGAATGTCATCACGGACCGAGCTTCACCGATGGTTCCTTCCAGGACATCGGCTCGGCCACGGGCGACGACATCGGCCGCGCGCAGTATTTCCCCGGATCGAACAAGCTGACCTACGCGTTCAAGGTGGCGACGCTGCGCAACGTGGCGCGGCGTGCGCCCTATATGCACGACGGCTCGGTGCCGACGCTCGAGGCGGTCGTCGAACTCTATGATCGCGGCGGGATCGAGCGGCCGAGCCGGTCCGAACTCATCCGCCCGCTTGGCCTCACGGCCGATGAGAAGGCGGCGCTGATCGCGTTCCTGCGGACGCTGGACGAGGAGCCGCGGAGCTTCGCGGTGCCGGTGCTGCCGCGCTGATCTCGGGGGTTATTCGACCGCCACGCCGAGACGCATCGTGGGATGGATCGCGCAGCGCACGGTGAACCGTCCAGTCCTGTCGAACACCAGATCGATGCTCTTGCCGATCGGCTGCTCGCCCGAATCGAAGCGCTTGGCCGGCGCATCGAGATAGAGGTGGTGGGTGACGCGGTCGTCGTTCATGACCCGGACGATGGTGCCGGGGTGGATGGTGACGTGGTCGGGTGTGAACTTTCGGTCGTGTTGGCTGATCGCAATGGAATCGGCCGCGAACGCGATTGTCGCGGCGGCTGCCATCACCAGGACAGACAGAGCGATGCGGACCAAGCGGACCCTGTAGCATGAACGGGCGGGTCCGCAGCTTGTCAGACAATGGCGGGGAACGCGATTCCCACTGCGGCAAGACCAGCTATGATCAGCCATCCTGCGATTCGCAGCAGGCGCGGCCTCAGATTGGCGGGTTGGCGTGCCCATGCCGCCACCCCCACACCGGCCGTTAACGCCAGAATCCCGATAAACGCCAGAATCATTACGGCCTTACGATTTATTAACGAAAGGATACAATACGATTGGTAAAGGGATGGTTTCAGAACGCCTGGCCATCCAACTTTAATCGGCCCTGGGCATCGCGGGTTGACCTTGAGGGCGCATCATGCAGTTCACCCGGCCTGGGCCCGGTTCGACCATCCTGCTCATGCTTCCGGCCGGACTTGCCATCGGCAGCACGCCAGCCGTAGCACATGTCAAATGGTTCGCGCCGTACGATGTTGCGAGCCAGCCCGAGCGGCTGGGACATGTCGTCAGCCCGCTGTTCCTCGAACTCTTCCTGCTGGCACTTCTGACCCTCTGGGTTGCGTGCGCCGTCGAGCGCACCTGGCTCGGCCGTACTGTCCAGGGCGCGCTCGATGCGGTGTTCCATGACCTGCGGCTGCGCTCCGACACGCTGATCCGCGCCGGCGTGGCGGCCTTCTGCATCGCGATCTGGGTGTTCGGGGGCGTCATCCTGACGCCCGAATTGAAGACCTCGGTTGCCGCCACCGGATGGCTGCAGGTCGCAATCGCCATCTGCACGCTGTGGTCCTCCACGGTGGCCCTGGCAGGGCTCGGGGTCGTGGTGCTGTTCGTCCAGGGGGTCTGGACCTACGGCGTGTTCCACATGATGGACTATCCGATCTTCCTGGGCGCGGCGGCCTACCTGATGATGACCGGCCTGGGGCTGGAGAGCGTGCTCGGCGTGCGGCCGCTGACGGTGGTGCGGTGGGGTGCCGCGGTGACGCTGATGTGGGCCTCGGTCGAGAAATGGGCCTATCCGGCGTGGAGCCACCCGCTGCTCGCGACACATCCGTCCATCACCTGCGGCTTCAGCCCCGGCTTCTATATGGCGGCCGCCGGCATCGTGGAGTTCTCCCTGTCGTTTGCGCTGCTGTGGACGCCGCTGATCCGGCGCATCGCAGCGATCGTGCTCGGGTCGATGTTCCTGGGCGCGGTGTTCGAGTTCGGCAAGCTCGACGCCATCGGCCATCTGCTGATCATCGTGCTGCTGGTGGTCATCGCCGCGGACGACACGCCGACGCGCCGCTGCAGCCTGCCGCTGGTGCCGGCATGGTTCTCCGCTGCGCTCGCGGTCACCGTCGCCGCCTATTACTTCGGGCACGCATTGCTGTTCCACACCGGCATCGTGTGACGCCGGCGGGGTGCCGCCTGCTCCACCGCCGCAGCTTCAGCGTCAGACCCAGGCATCGCAGACCCGCAGGACGATGGGAGCGGCGCCGACAGGGCGCAGATCATGGCGAAGCGGCACGGCGGACGATCGAGCGCCCCGCCGCCGCTGCGTTCCCGCGTCCATCACTGCGACGATGCGGGTCCTGAGCGGTCCATCCGCGCGGCACCCATCGGCGCCGAAGGACGTTGCGGCGACCCATCGGCGCGTTTCGACAGATCAGGGAACCGGGGCGAACACGGCCTGGGGCAGAGGAAACGTCAGGGTCCAGTTGGTGCCATGATCGGAGACGACCGTGGCCGAGCCACCGATCTGTTCCATCAGGCGCCGCACCAATCCGACGCCATGCCGCTTGCTGCCGGCGGCTTCGGAGAAGCCTATGCCATCATCCGAGAATACCAGCGTGGCGACATTGGTGATCTGATCCGAGTGGGCCGATACCGAAATGGACCCGTCGCCGGTGGGGAACGCGTGGGCGTAGCTGTTCGCGACCAGTTCCGACGTAATCAGGCCCAATGCGGTGACCATATCCAGATCGAGCGTCATCGGCTGTGCGTCGCAGGTCAGTCCGATCCTGGGATGCTCCGTACCCTCCAGGGCCTGGAAGCTCGAACAGAGCGAGGTGAGGTATCGTCCGAAGTCGATCGTTCGACTGAGGCCGGTTCCGAGCAGGTGCTCATAGACCTGGGCCAGAGCCATGACCCTGCGGGCGATCGCGCCCATGCCCTCGATGCCGGCGGGGTCCGTGGTCATCTCGATCTGCCTGCTGAGCATCCCAAAGACAAGCTGGAGGTTGTTGCGCACACGATGTTGCAATTCCCGCGCAAGGACACCTCTCTCCTCGAGGACGGCCGACTTCGCCAACAGCAGGCGATCCTTGTCGGCTACCATGTCCTGCATGCGGGCAACCGCGCTTTGGAGTGCGGCATTGCGCTTTCCGGTGTTGACCGCCTCCGCGATCACGTTGGCAAAGCCGGTCAGGAAGTTGATGTCGTGCTGATCGTAGTTATGCTGTGTTGGGCTGTCGATCTCCAGGACACCGTACGGCTGGCCCTCCTTCTTGATCACGACATCGACGGTCGAGATGATCCCGTGTTCCGCGTAGAAGCTCGGCAATACGAACGATGTGTCCTTGCTGAGGTCGTCGCAGATCACCGGCAGCCCCGTCGTGAAGGCGCGCCCCTGGGGGGACGTCTCATCGGCCCGCGAAACGACCTCACCAATAACCCCGGCATGCCATCCGATCCCGGCTTCCACCAGAAGATCGTTCTCATCGGTACGGTAGCGACAGATCTTGCAGAACGGCACCCCGAGACTGGCAGCACAAACGCGGGCGGCTTCGGTCAACACTTTCCCGAGATCGCTCTCGCCGAGTGCGAAGCTGCCGAATGCTGCCAGAGCCTCCTGCTGACGACGAAGCTTCCTGATCTCATCGGATCGGCTGGCGACCGAGCCATCGTGGGGCAGTCCGTTCAATAGAGTGAACCCTCCAGGAAATGGTTCGTCGGTTTCGCCGGTGCTGACGATCCGTTCGACGATCCTCAATCCACGGACAACGTCCTCGGCTCGGTATGGCTTGACGATAAGCGCGTCGCCATCGGCAATCGTCAGGTGATTATGGCTGCCATGGCCCGAAGCGTAGAGAATCCCCATACGCCCCTGGCCCCTGAGCCGGGCGGCGATTTCGGTGCCGCAACCGCCATTCGCCAAGGCAAGATCCAGGATCGCCAGATCGGGCTTATGATGTTCGCCGAGAGCGATCGCCTGTTCCACCGTGCGAGCGATGCCACAGACGGCATAACCGCCCGCAATGAGGCTCTCTTCGAGCATGTCGGCCATAAGGAGGTCGTCTTCGGCTATCATGACGGTCGCCATTGACATTACCCCACTGCGAGGCGGCGACCCGCCGCGAGGCGCTAGCTAAGGGAACAGGCCCCCCACATTAACGGAGCGAATGCTAACGAGAGGTTAACAAGGGGCCGCGATGAGTGGATGAATCGTGAAGGTTCCTTCGAGCGGCGCTAGAGCAGATTCCGTTCGTGTAGGCTCACGGAATCCGCTCTAGCTCGTTGTCTGAGAGCGTGATTCACCGCTCCGGTGATTCCACCTGTACGGATCACGCTCTGGGCGATGAGGGGTGCGCGTTGCAACAGGAGGCGTCGGAACAGGGGCGGCAATCAGTCCGACCTTCCATGGCGCTCCGCAGATGCAGATCGAGTAGCGGCTCCGGCGGTCCATAGGGCGCCCATACAAGGGTGGATGCACCGATCGCGTCGCTCCAGGCACGCGCGGTTGCCAAATTCCGCGGACGTTATCGGATCGTAAAGCAGTCATACGGTAGCTTCAGTCGCATGGCACACCGTTGGCGTACGTCATCACTCACGGCCCGTCGCCGGTACGAGCAATCCAGGCAGTTTCACGCATTGGCCCTTACAGCGACAACCGCAGACACTTTCGATGCGCTGAACCGGTTGGCTGAGCGGTACGCAAAGCTCGCGGCAGAGAGCGGTCAGACCGAGCAGGGTGTACTCAAGGTTCTGATCGCCGAAGATGACCTGATGATGGCCGACATGATCGAGGAGATCCTTACTACGCACGGGTATGAGGTCTGCGGCATTGCCCGGACGGTCGCCGAGGCGATCGGACTGGGGTCGATCCACCAGCCCGATCTCGCGGTGCTCGATCTGCGACTTGCCGGAAGCGGGCTTGGCACGGAGGTTGCTGCCCAACTCGGCAAACTCGGCCGGCTTGGTGTCTTGTATGCCACTGGCAACGCGTCGGACATCAGGCTTACCATGGCCGATGGCGACGCCTGCCTCGCCAAACCGTACCGCCCCAGCGAACTCCTCCGCAGCTTACAACTCGTCATCGATATCGTGGTAAGCGG
This sequence comes from Acetobacteraceae bacterium, assembly GCA_037201625.1. Lineage (GTDB taxonomy): Bacteria > Pseudomonadota > Alphaproteobacteria > Acetobacterales > Acetobacteraceae > JAMXLO01. The sequence continues at coordinate 168,037 of JBBCGR010000003.1, forward strand.
CGAGGCGACGCCACCATTCCCCAAGGGCTTCCATGTGTTGCGGACGCCGGCCGCCTCGGTTTTGGAGAGCCATCATATCTGATGTGTCCTTCCGGGGATGACCCTGTGCATCAGGGCGCTGCGTCGTAGAGGGCACCGTTCGTCGATCGCGATGCCAGGGCTGTCGGCCGTTATTCGGTGCTTCGGCGGTGTCTGCCTTGAGGACCGGGAGGGATTTTCGCCGGTCTGTCCCTTGCTTCGCCGCCCACCAGCATTCGATAGCCGGCGCGCAATGGCGGGAACGTCGCCGTCGATCATCCCTGCCATCGCGATATCCGTTGACAGCGGCTGTCCGTTCGGCACCTCTGTATTCAGCGCTGTGGATTAAGCGGCGACTCGAACCGGCTAGGTCCGCGCCGACAATCGGTTGGCCCTTTGAGCGCATCCGACAGGAGCCATCTGAATGCCTGGCGTCATCAAGATGTCCATTCCGAAATCCAAGCTGGTCAGCCTCCCCAAGACGGCGGCACTGACCAAGGCGCAAGCCGAGCACAAGGCATGGCTCAAGGCCCGCGGGATCAAGGTGTCAAAGAACGCGCTTCGTACTTGACGGCGACGCGGCATTTCGCGCCGGTGCTCCGTCGGCCAGCCACGGATGTTGGGTTACCAGATAGCGCGATGTGCCCTCCGGCGCGCGGTAGCCGGACCGCATGGGGAGAGACACCACAGAGGATGACCTTGCGTTAGGCCGATGATGCCAAACGACTCCCGCCCGCCGGATATCGGAAACAGTCTCTCCGCCTACGATCGGACGGAGGTAGCCGCGGCCATGAGCCTGTTGCCAGGCAAATGGTCGGCACAATTCGAGAAGGGGCCGAATGGAGAATCATATGCGTGGCTCGGCCCTGCCGGCGGTGATGCCCGCAATCCAGCATTTCTGGTCAGGCGCCGGCATGATTCGGTCGTGCTGGCAGATCGCATCACCGATCCGCAGCGGACCCAGGTGAGCCAGCATCACGGCATGACGATGGCGATGCGGGTTGTGTTCGCATCTGTACTAAGATTTTACTCCACGACGGACCACCGCAGCAGAAAATAGTGCCAACTGGGCGCTGATACGGCTTCACAACCGACCGTGCCTGTCGCGTCGATCTGCACGGAGGGGCCAACGCGTGGCCTCCCAGGCGCGCGAGGCGAGGTCCGGATGGGACGCCGGCGGCCCCTCACAATTGGCGAAGTCCACCGGCGTCCCACCCTGCGTGATCACGCGCTGGCTCCCCCGCCTACCATCCCTCCGGCGCAATGACGTTCTGCGGCTTCGGCCCCAGCAGCGCCGCCCGCATCGTTTCTGCCGCGAGACGCCGCGTGTCCTCCCAGGCCTGCGGCGAGAAGAACGCCGCGTGCGGTGTGATGATCAGCCGTCCCTCCGCCCAGGGCTCCCGCGCACGGTACGCGCGGATCAGTTCCGGCACCGGCTCGACCGGCGGCTCCACGGGCACCACGTCCAGCCCCACCCCCGCCAGGTGCCCGCTCTTCAGCGCCGCCGCCAGCGCGTCGATGTCGATGATCGGACCGCGCGCCGTGTTCACCACCACGGCACCCTTCGGCAGCAGCGCAAGCTCGGCCGCGCCCACCAGCCCGCGCGTCTCCGGCGTCAGCGGCGCATGGACGCTCAGCGTGTCGGTCTGCCGCAACAGCTCCTCCAGCGTGCGTGCCCGGCCGATCCCCAGCCCAAGCTCCACCCCGTTCGGCAGATGCGGGTCGAACATCACGACGCGGCAGCCCAGCGCCTTGGCCCGCAGCGCCACCGCGGTGCCGATGCGGCCCATGCCGATGATGCCGAAGGTCTGCACCCCCATGCGCTTCACCAGCGGGTCGCGCACGTAGGTCCACGCCGCCGGCGGCTCTTTCCGCTGCAACTCGTGGTGCAGCAGCAGCCCCCGCCGCAGCGCCAGCGCCAGCGCGATCGCGTGGTCCGCCACCTCGGTCGTGCCGTAGTCCGGCACGTTCAGCACCATCACCTGCCGCTCATGCGCGGCCTTGCGGTCGATGCCATCATAGCCCACGCCCATCCGGCACACCGCGCGCAGCCTGGTGAAGCGCGCCAGGTCGGCCGCCGATGCCCGGAAGCGCATGATCATCAGCCCATCGGCCGCGGCGCACAGATCGTCCGGCAGGTCGGCGAGCGACTTGGCGGGGCCGGGCAGCACCACGCGCACGTCCGGGCCGAACACCTCGCGCTCGACGCTATCGTCCCCGTAGACGTTCTCCGAATACAGCACCGTGACCGGCATCGTTTCCCCCACCTGCAAACGCCGGCCAACAGTTGCCAGCCACTCACTGCGCGCGCAAGTTCGTCGCGAAGCCGCGGTCCCGGCCGGCATGGAAGCCGCGGCAGGAGGCATCCCTATGCTGGCTCGAATCGTGGCGCTGCTGGCGTTCCTGGTCCCATGCCTCGCGCATGCCGCGACACCGGAAGCCGTCGCCAGCGCGACATCGGCCATGATGGCGGCGTGCCGGGAGGCCGGCGGAAAGCCATCGCTCTCGGCCGGCTATGAAACGGCCGTGGACCTCAACGGCGACGGCCAGGCCGACTACATCCTCGACAGCAATCACCTGAAATGCGGCGGCGCCGTGCTGCCGTTCTGCGGTGCCTCGGGCGGCTGCCTGTCCGAGATATTCGTCTCCGGCCCCGCCGGCTATCGCCGTGCCTTCTCGGACAATGTCTACGGCTTCACGATCGACCGGTCGGCGCGTCTGCCGGCCCTCCGCGTCAGTTGGCACGGCTTCCACTGCAATCGCACGGGCGCAGAGGGATGCAATCAGACGCTGGTCTGGAATGGCAGGGAATTCGTGGCAGCGAGCGGACCGGCACGTCCGCCGGCCCCGGCCAGGACCGTGCCGTCCGAGCCGCGGAGCAACTGGGCGCTCCGGCGAACGGGCGCGGCAACGACGATCGCCTTCGTGACGGGGCAGGGCCCGCTGCGGGAGCTGTCGTTCATCTGCTACCGCGGACAGCCCTATGCGGCCGTCATCTTCCGCCAGTCGCAATCCTTCGATGTCGGCACCATGACCGCAACGCTGGCGGGACGGCAGGTCACCTTCGCGCTGCAACGCCAGCCGGACTACCCCCTCACCTATGCCGGTGCGGTCGGCACCACTGACCTGCCGCGTCTCGTCGCCCGCGCTTCCGGCGACATCGTCCTGGCGCTGAACGGCGCGCCGCTCGCCACGCTGCCGCTCGACGCGGCCGCGGCCACGGTCCGCACGGCGCTCGAACCGTGTTTCCGTTTCTGAGGCCGTGTTTCCGTTTCTGAGGCGGATGCTCGGGCCGTCTGCGTCAGCCTCCGCGTGGACTCCCGAGGGCGTCATGGCGGCCGCGATCCTGCCAGCAGCGAAACAGTTGCCAGCCGCCCGCCCGTCGCGCAAGTTCCGCCCGTCGCGCGACCCCGAAAGGACCCGCCCATGAACGGCGCCGAGAGCCTCGTCCACACCCTGCTGAAGAGCGGCGTCGATACCTGCTTCTCCAATCCCGGCACCTCGGAGATGCACTTCGTCGCGGCCCTCGACCGGGTGCCGGGCATGCGCTGCGTGCTGGGCCTGTTCGAGGGCGTGGTGACGGGCGCGGCCGACGGCTACGCGCGGATGACCGGACGGCCGGCGGCGACGCTGCTGCATTGCGGGCCCGGCCTGGCGAACGGCCTGGCCAACCTGCACAACGCCCGCCGCGCGCAGACGCCGATCGTCAATATCGTCGGCGACCAGGCGACCTACCACCGCCCCAACGACGCGCCGCTGACCGCCGACACCGAGGGCTGGGCGCGCGGCGCATCGGCCTGGGTGCGCACCGCCACCTCATCGGCCACCGTGGGCGCCGATGCCGCGGTCGCGGTGCAGGCTGCGCGCACCCATCCCGGGCAGATCGCCACGCTGATCCTGCCCTCCGACACCTCCTGGGACGAAGGCGGCATCGTCGCCGAGGCGCTGCCGGTGCCCGCGAAGCCGCCGTCCGATCCCGCCCAGGTGCGCAACGCCGCCGAGATCCTGCGGCGCGGCCAGCCCACGCTGATCGTTCTGGGCGGCGAGGCGGTGGGTGCCGATGCGCTGGAATCGGCGCACCGGATCGCCGCCGCCACCGGCGCCAGGCTGATCGCGCAGGGTGCCAATGCCCGCATCTCACGCGGTCGCGGCCGGGTGCCGGTCGACCGCGTGCCCTATGTGGTCGATACGGCGGTGAAGGCGCTGGCGGGCACCAGGCAGGTCATCCTGTGCGGGCTGCGCAAGCCGGTGACCTTCTTCGCCTATCCCGGCAAGCCGACCTCGCCCGTGCCGGCCGATGCCGACATCCACGTGCTGGCGCGCACCGACCAGGACGCGGCCGATGCGCTGGCGCGGCTGGCCGACGAACTCGGCGCGCCGCGCGTCGCCATCCCCGATCCCGGCCCCCGGCCGGAACCGCAGCGCGGCAAGCTCTCGCCCGAGTCGCTCGCCGCTACCCTCTCGGCGCTGCTGCCGGAGGATGCGGTGGTGACCGATGAGGCCGTCACCTATGGGCGCGGCTTCTTCCCGCTGACCTACGCTGCCGCGCCGCATGACTGGCTGAACTCGACCGGCGGTGCCATCGGCTGCGGTCCGCCGCTCGCCACCGGGGCCGCGGTCGGCGCGCCCGGCCGCCGCGTCGTCGCGCTGCAGGCCGATGGCTCGGCGATGTACACGCTGCAGGCACTGTGGACCCAGGCGCGTGAGAACCTGGATGTCACCACCGTCCTGCTGGCCAACCGCAAATACCAGATCCTGCTGGGCGAACTGGCCAATGTCGGCGCCAATCCCGGCCGCACCGCGCTCGACATGCTGGACCTCGGCAACCCGGACCTCGACTGGACCAAGCTCGCCAACGGCATGGGCGTGGACGCCGCCCGCGCGGACACCTGCGAGCGCTTCGCCGACCTGTTCGCGCAGGCCAATACGCGCAAAGGCCCCTTCCTGATCGAATTGATGATCTGACCATGGCGCTCGCTGGACAGGCCCATCGGCGTCGTCGGCGCCGCCGCAGCAGCCACTCGAAGGAGGTGAGGCGGCAGATCCGCGTCGCCAGCAGCCCGCAGTTCCGCGTCCATTCGGCAGAGGTGCTGGCATCCTTCGGCGTGGTGGTGGCCGCGGTCACCCTCATCGCGCTGGTCTGGATCAACACCGCCCGCTCGATCGATGCCGAGCGCGGCGACCTGCAGGCGCGAGTGGAGGCGACCGTCAGCGGCCAGGCCCTGGTGCTCGCCGATTTCATCCGGCGCGAGATGCTGGGCGTCGACCAGTCGCTGCGCATCCTGAAGCAGGCGTTCCAGGTGGACCCCGACAAATTCGACATGCGCGTCTGGCGCGAGCAGATGCCCGTGCTGACCGATGTGACCGACGACATCTTCATCGCCGATGAGAACCTCATCATCCGCCACGACATCTATTCGCGCGCCGTCGGCCTGCCGATCGGCTCGATGGCCTCCGGCATGGTGGCGCCGCTGGCGGACAGGCCCGATCGCGACGACAGCCTGATGATCGGTCCCACGCTCGAGACGCTGCGCACCCGCCAGCACGTCGCGCTGATGCTCATGCGGCTCGACCGGCCGGGCGGCTGGGTGATCGGCGCCAGCTATCGCACCAACGTGCTGGCCCGCGTGTTCGCCGAGGCGGGGCTCGGCGTGCAGGGGATGACCGCGTTCATCGATACGCGCCAGGGCCAGATCCGGGCCATCGCGGGTCCGGGCGCCGACAGCCCGACCTACGACATCGCCGAGTCGCCGATGTATGCCGCGATGACCTCCCGGCCGGACGGGACCTGGATCGGGCCGTCCTCCCCGGACGGCGTGCCGCGCATCCATGGTTTCCACCATATCCCGGGACGTGCGGGATCGGTCGTCGTCGCGGTCAACGAGGCGGAGGCCATGCGCGGCGTCACGCATCTGGCGGACGCCTCGCGGTCGCTCGCGCTGATCGCGACCGCGGTCATCCTGGTGGCGGCGGTGACGGCCCTGTACGGCGTCTGGTCGTTCCGCGCCAAGCGCCGGCTGCGCCAGACGATCGAGCGCGAGGCGCAAATGGTCGCCAGCACCCAGGCGGAACTGGCGGAAGCACGGACGCGGCTCGATGGCCGCCTCGGCCAGCTTCGCGCCATGCTGGGCAACGTGGGGGAGGGCGTGGCGCTGTTCGACGGCGAATCACGCCTGACTGAGTGGAACCAGCCGTTCCCCGCCGTGTTCGGTGCCGCGCCCGAGATGCTGCAGCCCGGGCTGCCGCTCGACGAATTGCTGCGGCTCCAGGCGCGCGAGGGGGCTTTCGGGCCGCTGAACGACCTGGAGGCGGAGGTGGGCCAGCGCGCGGCGCGGTTGCGCGGCGGCACCGGCGCGGCTCCCGCCCTGCATGCCGGTCCTGACGGGCGTCCCGTCGCGGTGATCACCAGCCGCCAGTCCGATGGCAGCCTGCTGCTGCTCGCGCGCCTGGCGACCGCGGCGGACCTGGAGCCGGCCGAAGAACCGCCGCCCGATCCCGATGCCGCCCCCGCGCCGGGCACGGTGGAGACGCTGTAGCGCCGCGGCGGTGCTTGCCCCGCCGCTTGCGCACATGCGAAAACCGCCCCGGTGCCATGAACGCTCCCGTCTCCGCCCTGTGTGACTGCGGCAGCGGCCTTCGCGCCGTACGGTGCTGCGCCGCCCAGTTCCAGTCGCTGCCGCCGCCGGAGGCCACGCGCCATCTCGTCCCGTTGGTGGAACGTGCCATCCAGGCGCATCGGCAGGGCGCGATCGAAACCGCGGAACGGCTTTGCCTCGACGTGCTCGAACTCGCACCCGACCGTCCCGGCGCGCTGTCGGTCCTGTACGAGATCCGCAAGGCGCAGGGCAGCGCGCGTGCCGCCGAGGCGCTGATCCGCCGCATCGTGGCACTCGATCCGAACAACCTCGCGGCCACCAACGAACTCGCGCTGATCCTGCTGGGCAAGGGCAGCCTGGCCGAAGCCGAGCATCATGCGCGCAACGCGGTGCGGATCGCGCCGGAGAATGCCCAGGCGCACAACCTGATGGGCATGATCCTGACCGAGGCCAACCGGCCGCAGACCGGCGAGTACCATTATCGACGCGTGCTGGAACTGAGTGCGCAGCGCGATCCGATCCTGCTCGCCAACCTGGCGTGGAATCTGAAGAACCAGGGCCGCATGAAGGAGGCCCGCACGCTGTACGAGGAATCGGCGGCGGCCGCGCCGCAGATCCGCCAGACCCTGCTGGGGTTCGCCCGGCTCGAGGAGGCGGATCGCAACTTCGACGCGGCGGCGGCGATCCTCGACGCGATGGAGGCACAGTTTCCCGGCGACCAGGGCGTGCGGCTGACCCGCGCCGTGCTGCTCGGCCGCATGCGGCGCTACGACGATGCGCTGGCGATCATCGACGCATCGGCCGGCGACAAGGGACAGCTTGGCCCGACGGAGTTGCTGGAGAAGGGCAGGCTGCTCGACCAGTTGGGCCGCTACGATGATGCCTGGGCCGCGTTCGCGGAGGGCAAGCGCCTGGGGCGCGAACTGTCCGGACAGGCGTATCTGGACGATGAGGCACGCCAGCAGTTGGACCGGCTGCGCGGCTTCTTCACCGCCGGCCGGCTGCGCCTGGTGCCGCGCGCCGGGGTGCGCGGCGATGTGCCGCAGCCGATCTTCATCCTGGGCTTTCCGCGCTCGGGCACCACGCTGGTGGAGCAGACCCTGTCGGCCCATCCGGCGATCGCGGCCGGCGACGAATTGCCGCTGATCAACGAGATCACCGCGATCATGCCGCGCATGCTGGCCAGCCCGCTCGGCTATCCCGAGGCGCTGGCCGAACTCTGGATGGGCGACCAGCGCGAGGGGCTGGACAATCTGCGCGACTACTATTTGCAGAAGGTGCGCCAGATGGGCGTGCTGCGGGCCGGTGCGAAGCGCTTCACCGACAAGATGCCGCTGAACGAGACACATCTCGGCCTGATCGCGCTGCTGTTCCCGGAGGCGCCGCTGATCCACGTGTTGCGCCATCCGCTGGATGTCATGGTGTCGGCGTTCTCCAACCAGTTCACCCACGGCTTCTTCTGCGCCTACGACCTGGAAACGGCGGCGCGGCACTATGTGCGGGTGATGGACCTGGTGCAGCACTACCGGGCTGAGATGACGCTGCGCTACCTGCCGATCCGCTACGAGGACATCGTGGCCGAGCAGGAGGCCAGCGTGCGTGCGATGCTGGCGTTCGTCGGCGAGGATTTCAACAAGGCCTGCCTGACGTTCCACAAGAACCGCCGCTATGCGCGCACGGCGAGCTATGCCCAGGTGGCGGAGCCGCTGTACGCCCGGTCGATGTATCGCTACCGCCATTACCGCGCCCATCTCGAACCGGTGGTGCCGATCCTGCAGCCGGTGATCGAGCGTCTCGGCTACACGGTGGACTGATGGAGGCGCCCGCGCCCGCCGTCCGGGCGCCAGGCATGGTGCCGCTGCCCATCGGCGAAGTCGTGCGCATCGCCAACGAATATGAGCGCAGCGGGCGGCTCGATGATGCCAGCCGGTTGCTCGGGCACGTGCTGCGGGCGGCGCCGGACCAGGGCGACGCGCTGCACCTCGCCGGCATCGTCGCATTCCGCCAGGGCGATCTGGAAGGCTCGCTCGCGCTGATGCAGCGCTCGCTGGAGCACGGCATCGATACGCCGCTCTACCTGCGCAACATCTGCGAGGTGTATCGCGCACTCGGCCGGCTCGATGAGGCGCTGGCTACGGCCCAGCGTGCCTCCGCGCTGGCGCCGGCGGATCCGCTGTGCCTGCACAACCAGGCGATCATCCACTACCACCGGGTCGAACTGGACGCGGCGCTGGACTGTGCCGATCGCGCGCTGCGCATCGACCCCAGCCTGCCCGGCGCGCATTTCGTCCGCGCCGAGTCGTTACTGCTGCGTGGCGACTGGGCGGAGGGGTGGGAGGAATACGAGTGGCGCTTCCGCATCGCCGGCGCCGCGCCGCTGATGCCGCCCACCAACAGGCCGCAATGGGACGGGACGCCGCTGCCCGACCGCACGCTGCTGCTGATCGCCGATCAGGGCTTCGGCGATGTCATCCAGTTCGCGCGCTACATCGCCTGGGCAACGGAGCGCTGCACCGACATCGCGATCGCCTGCAGCGCCGAGGTGCAGCCGCTGCTGCGGCAGATCGCGCCGGCGGCACGGCTGTTCGTGCGGTGGGAGGACGCGCCCGGCTATGCCGCCTTCTGTGCCCTCTCGGGGCTGCCGCGGCTGGCCGGCACGCGCGTGGACAGCGTGCCCGCGCCGGTGCCGTACCTACGCGCCGACCCGGCCCGCGCGGCGCAGTGGGCGGAGCGGCTGGCAGGCCTGGTGCCGCGCGGCTTTCGCCGCATCGGCGTGATCTGGGCGGGCCGGCCGACGCACAACAACGACCGCAACCGCTCGGCGACGCTGGCCGAGTTCATGCCGCTCGCGAATGTTGCCGGCATTGCATTGCTGGCGCTGCAGAAGGGTCCGAAGACCGGCCAGGCTGGCACGTATTACGGCCGCGCGCCGCTGATCAACATTGGCGCCGAGATCGAGGACTACGACGACACGATGGCGATCCTCGACAACATCGACCTGCTGGTGACGGTGGACACCTCGGTTGCGCACCTGGCCGGCGCGATGGGCCGGCCGGTGTGGGTCATGCTGCCGCGCGCGCCCGACTGGCGCTGGCTGCTGGAGCGCGGCGATACGCCGTGGTATCCGAGCGTCCGCCTGTTCCGGCAGAAGAACGTGCGCCGCTGGGACGATGTCATGCGCGAGATTGCGGCCGGACTGGTCAGCCGGTGATCGTGCGAATCTCCTGCGCGTCGCAGCCGATCTCGCGCAGCACCTCCTCGGTGTGCTCGCCGAGCGCGGGCCACAGGCGGCGCACCGATGGCGGCGAGGCCGACAGGCGGGCCGGGATCGCGGTGACGGTGACCTCGCCGTCGCGCGGGTGCTGCATGTGCTGGAAGAACCCCGTCTCCCGCAGGTAGTCGTCGTCCAGCAGGTCGGCGAGCGAATTGGCCGGGCCGCAGGGGATGTCCAGCGCGCCGAGGAGCGCGACCCATTCGTCCGTCGTGCGTGCGCGCATGCCATCGGTCAGCACGGCGTACAGCGCATCGACGTTGTCGGAGCGCGCGGCGATCGTGGCGAAGCGCGGATCCTCGATCAGCGAGGCGCGGCCCATCGCCTCGAACAGCCGGGTCCAATGCGCGTCGCTCACGGCGATGACCGAGATATGGCCGTCCTTCGTCGTATAGGGCCGCCGATGCGGCGTCAGCATGCGCGGATAGCCGAGCCCGAGTTCGGGCTGCTTGAACACCGCCCCCCATAGATGCTCGACCAGCAGGAAGGACAGCATCGTCTCGAGCATCGGCACGTGGACCTCCTGGCCCTGTCCGGTGCGCTCACGATGGAACAGCGCCATGCCGATCATCGAGGCGAGCATCTGGCCGGTCAGCTTGTCCACGATGACGCTCGGCACGTAGCGCGGCGCGCCGTCCGGGCCGGCGTTCAGCGATGCCATGCCGCTCATGCCCTGGATCAGGTCGTCGAAGGCGGGATGTTCCTGCTTGCTGCTGCCCTTGCGGAAGCCGGACGCCGATGCATGGATCAGCCGCGGATTGCGCGCCGACAATGCCGGATAGCCCAGGCCGAGACGGTCGGCGGCGCCCTGCCGCATGTTGTGCACCAGAACGTCCGCGCCATCGATCATGCGCAGCAGCGCGTCGCGGGCGGGTGCGCGCTTGAGGTCCAGCATCACGCTGCGCTTGTTGCGATTGAGCATCGCGAAGTAGGAACCGCCGCCCTCGCTGCGGCTCGGACCGATCCAGCGGCAGGCGTCACCGTCCGGCGCTTCCACCTTGATGACATCGGCGCCCATGTCGCCCAGGGTCTGCGTGGCGAACGGGCCGAGCACCACGGTCGTGAGATCGATCACCCGAATGCCGGCGAGCGGACCGCCCTGCATTCCTTCCCTCCCTGCGCATTGTCTCGCGAGCTTGCGCAGGGAGGCCGGGCATTGGCAACGAAGCAGCGGCGGCGCGCGCCGGTCAGGCGGCGGCAGACAGCAGCAGCCTGCCGCCGGCCTGGTAGTTCCGCTGCTGCACCGAGGCGTGCTGTGCCGCCACCCTCATGTCGCGCAGACGCTGTTGCAGCGGCGACGTGTCGTAGACGGCGCTGCTGCCGGCCAATGCGAAGCAGGCATCGGTCGCGCGCACGCAGGCGGCGGTGAGCCAGGTCGCGGCCTGCGTGGCCTCGATCTGCAACGCCTCCTGGTTCAGCGTGCCGGCCACCGCATGGCGCCAGTGACTCGCGGCCTGGGTTTCGAGCATCGCCCGGGCGGCCCTGATATCGGCCTGCACGCGGCCGAGTTCATACTGAAAGATCCCCGAGTCCCGCAGCGGCGTGGCGGCATGGAACTGCTGGCGGCCCGATTGCGCCAGGGCGACGAGTGCATCGAGTGCCCCTTCGGCGATGCCGACACTGTTCGCGCCATGCACCAGCGGAAGGGTCTGCAGCGGGCCGGTGTACAGCGGCCCCGGCACGCACGACATCATGGTCGCGAGGTCCAGGAAGTTTTCCTCGGGCACCAGCACGTCCCGCAGCACGGTGTCCTGGCTGCCGGTGCCCTTCAGCCCCGTCACGTGCCAGGTATCCTCGATCTGCCAGTCGCGGGCGGGCAGCACGAAGGCGCCCAGCCGAGGCGGCCCTGCCTCGCCGGCGGGGCAGGGCAGCGGCTTGCCCTGCTCAGCCATGACGCAGAAGCCGATGATGTAATCGGCGTGCTGGCACCCGCTCATGAACGGCCACCGTCCGGTGACCCGCCAGCCGCCGGAGACCGCCTCGGCCGTGCCGGACGGACGCGCGGTGGCGGCGAAGATCACGTCGGGACCGTCGCGATAGATCCGGTTGTAGGTCCGCCTCGGCAGCAACGGCGCGAAGATCGCCGGCGTCGCGCCGATCATGGCGATCCAGCCGACCGAACTCTCGACGCGCGCCATCGCCGCGAACGCCGCAAGCCCGGTCGGCAGGTCCAGTTCCAGTCCGCCGTGGATGCGGGGCACGAACATGCGGAAGATGCCGGACGCGCGCAGCGTCTCCACCAGGTCGGGCGGCACGCGGCGCGCGGCCTCGATCTCGGGCATGCGGGAAACGATGCGGGGTGCCAGGTCCGCGATTTCGGCAAGGATGTGCGTGGACATGCGCAACGATGCGATGGCCACGTTGCCGCGCCATTGCAGTGGCCGGCGTTGACGTTACGGCGGTAACGCCGCCTATGCTGGACCCGGCAGCGATCCAGGAAAGCCATGCCAGGCATGATCTTCACCGGCGACATCAACCTGATGAACGTCGACGATCCGCGCGTGCCGTTCGTGCATGTGCGCGACATGTTCCGCGGCGCGGACATCGTGTTCAGCAATCTGGAGTGCTGCCTGTACGATCCGCCGCGCGGCCAGGCGGTCGAGACAGAGGGGTTCCATGCCTCGCCGGCGATCGGCGGCGAGGCGCTGCGCGACGCGGGCATCGCCGCCGTGGGCATCGCCAACAACGTCAACTACGGCGAGGCGGCGATTGCTGCGTCCATCGCGCGGCTGGACGCACTCGGCATCGCCCATGCCGGCGCCGGCCGCGACGCGGAAGCGGCACGCGCGCCGATCGTGGTCGAGCGCGGCGGCATCCGCTACGGCTTCCTGCAACGCAGTTCGGTCTATTGGCCCACCAATCACGAGGCCGGACCGAATTCGACCGGCATCGCGACGATCCGCGCCCACACGGCCTACCAGGTGCCGATGCACAAGACGCGGCCGGAGATCCCGCCGATGAACCGGCCCGGCATCCCGCCGGTCGTCATCACCTGGGCGGATGCCGCCTCCCTGCGCGCCTTCGCCGACGATATCGCGGCGTTGCGGGCACGCGCCGACATCGTGGTCGCTTCGTGCCACTGGGGGCTTCACAAGGAGGTGCTGACCTATATGCGCGAGATCGGCCGCACGGCGATCGACGCGGGGGGCGGACCTGGTGGTCGGCCACGGGCCGCATGACGTGCTGCCGGTCGAAGTGTATCGCGGCCGGGCGATCCTCTACGGTCTCGGCAGCTTCTCGTTCCATACCGGCCACGGTGGACGGGCGCACGGCAACTGGATCGGCATGATGGCGCGCGCGCAGGTTGCCGCGGGCGCCATCAGCGATGTGCGCTTCCGGTTCGTCCGCCACAACGCGCGCAACGAAACGGTGCCCTGCCGGCTGGCCGATGAGAGCGCCGAACTCGATGACGTCGCCGCCCGCAGCGCGGCGTACGGCACCAGCCTCGGTCGCGACGGCGAGGAGGTCGTGGTGGCGCTGACGGAAGGGACCGGCGCGCGGCCAGCCCCCTGATCGATGCGAGCGCCGGTGCGGTCCAGCCAAGTCTGCTGACTGTGACGGAGACCGTCGCGACCAGCGCGGGCGGCAGCGAAGCAATCCCATGGGGATTGCTTCGTCGCTACGCTCCTCGCAATGACAGGGAGGCTGGCCGCCCCCGAAGGATCAGGCGGACAGGGCCTGCGGCTCGGTCCGCACGCGCTTCACCAGCAGCTTGTTGAGCGCGTGCACGTAGGCGCGCGCCGAGGCGACGATGGTGTCGGTGTCGGCGCCCTGGCCATCGACGAGCTTGCCGTTCTCCTCCAGCCGCACCGTCGTCTTGGCCTGCGCATCGGTGCCCTCGGTGACGGCGCCGACCGAGAACAGCACGAGGTTCGCCGTGTGCGGGAAGATCTGCTGGATCGCCTTGAACGTCGCATCGATCGGACCGTCGCCGGTCGCGGTCGCCGACTTCACCTCGCCGTCGACATCCAGTTCCATCTCCGCCCGCGCCGGGCCCTTCGAGCCCGCCCGCAGTTCCAGCGACACGAAGCGGATGCGCTGGTGGTCGCGCATCACCTCATCGTCGACCAGCGCCACGATGTCGTCATCGAACACCACCTTCTTGCGGTCGGCCAGGTCCTTGAAGCGGCGGAACGCGTCGTTGAGCTGGTTGTCGCCGACCTCGCCGTAGCCCAGCGCCTTCAGCTTGTCGCGGAACGCGGCGCGGCCCGAGTGCTTGCCCATCACCAGGTTGGACTTGGTCCAGCCGACGCTCTCCGGCGTCATGATCTCGTACGTGCCGGCATGCTTCAGCACGCCGTCCTGGTGGATGCCCGCCTCGTGCGCGAACGCGTTGCGCCCGACGATCGCCTTGTTCGGCTGTACGTCGAAGCCGGTGATGGTCGACAGCAGCTTCGACACGCGCAGGATATTCGCGGTCTGAATGTTGTTCTTGAACGGGATGGCATCCTGGCGCGTGCGGATCGCCATGATCGCCTCTTCCAGCGAGGCGTTGCCGGCGCGCTCGCCGATGCCGTTGATGGTCGACTCGATCTGCCGCACGCCGGCGCGGATGGCGGCCAGCGTGTTGGCCACCGCGAGGCCCAGGTCGTTGTGGTTGTGCGTGGACAGCACGACCTTGTCGGCACCCGGCACGCGCGTGCGCACCATGGTGAAGATGCGGTCCATGTCCTCGGGCAGCGCGTAGCCGACGGTGTCCGGGATGTTGATGGTGGTGGCGCCGGCCCTGATCGCCGCCTCCACGCAGCGGCACAGGAAATCGGGTTCCGTGCGCGTGCCGTCCTCGGCCGACCATTCGACATCGTCGGTGAACTGCCGCGCCAAGGTGACGCTGTCGCTGACCGCCTGCAGCACCTCCTCGGGCTCCATCCGCAGCTTGTATTTCATGTGCAGCGGCGAGGTGGACAGGAAGCTGTGGATGCGCTTGCGCCTGGCGGGTTTCACGGCATCGGCGGCGCGCAGGATGTCCTCGCGGCCGGAGCGTGCCAGGCCGCAGATCACCGGGCTGTTGTCGCGCTGGCCGATGGTCTCGGCGATCGCCCGGACGCTTTCGTAGTCGCCGATCGAGGCGATCGGGAAGCCGGCCTCCATCACGTCGATGCCCAGTTCGGTCAGGGCTTCCGCCATGCGGATCTTCTCGGTCAGGTTCATCGAGAAGCCGGGCGACTGCTCGCCGTCGCGCAGCGTGGTGTCGAAGATGATGATGCGGTCGTCGTCCAGCTTGCCGAAGCTGGGATGTTCGATGGTCATGGTGGTGGTCCTTGGACTGATTGCAGACGCTGGCCTCAGGGGTCCCCCTGAGCGAAGCCGGCGTTCAGCGACCCGGCGAAGCGCTCAGGGGCGGCTAAGTCGAAGGAGGAGGCCGATGGCCAGCAGGCATGCGCCGCCGCGCGCAACAGCGCGGGCAGTTCGACAGGCGAGGCGCATTCCACAGAACATGACGCTGCCTTGTATCCCATCGCCTGCCCCCAGGCAACCGCGATCACGGCGCGCGCCCAGGGCAAGCGCCCGGACGAGGCGAACGGGGTGGGCTCGTGCGCCCGCGACATCGCCGTCATGACCGGCGCAGGCCGGTTATCCATGTCTTCTCCGCTCGCAGGGACGACGACGAGAATCCCGCGGTCAAGCCATGCCATGACGATAGTGCGCGCGGCTACTGAGCCTCATGCCGAGGACCGCTTGTGTCGGGCCCCCCTGCGCGTAGCGCCCAATCTTCTCTCTCCGCGACCTCTCGCCGCTCAGCGCCCTCTGCGTGAAATAAACCACCATCCGCCAGCAGCGCCGTTGCCGGACCCGGCCTCGCTGTCCAGGCAATTGCCACGCAGCACGCAGCACGCAGCGCCAGCAGCCCGGCAACCGCGGAGCAGAATGGCCAATGCCGGTTGATCCTGATCAATGCGCCGGATCGGCGGGTCAGCCATGACACCGCGGCAACGCGAGGAGAACTGCCATGCCCGGAATCACCCTGTCGTCGGACGAGATCAAGGCGGCACCGCCCGAGGTGCGCCGGTGGGTGGAGCAGGCCGTGGCGCGGATGTTCGCCGGCCAGCCGTCGCCCGCGGCGGTCGCGCCGCCCGCCCTGGTCGGCTGCACCATCGAGGAGGCGCGCGGGATCCTCTCCCTGGTGCAGGCGATGCTCCCCGTCGTCAGCGTGTTCTTCGAGCTTGGGCGGGAGGCTGCCAGTGTCTCCGTGCATGGCATGCGCGCCTTCCTGATCGCCGAGATGCAGCGTCATGCCAGGCTGCAGGCGCCGCAGCAGGTGGTGCAGTGCCTCGACCTGCTGACCCAGGCGCTGCGCCAGGTGCGCGGCGATGCGAATGCGGCGTTCTGCGCGATGGACAATCAGGGACACTGCCTTGTCGCGGAAACGACGATGCGCAGCATCCTGCGGCTCTGGCAGGAGATCGTGGCGCAGCGCGCGCTGGAGCCGATGGCGGCCGATGCGCCGGATGTGCCGGAGGCTCCGGTTCCGGCGGAGGCCGCGGCCTGATCGCACGACGGCGGGTCCGGCTGGTCCGAACCCGCCACGCCTGCCGTGTCCCGCGCGTATTGGCGACCGTTGCCGACACGGGCGCGCTTGCAGACTCCCCCCCGCCAGCCTATGTGGGGCCGCCAAGGTAGCGGAAAGGCCCGCCCCATGGCGTTCGACACCCTGCATCCCAATACCGCCCCGAGTTCGCGCGTCGACATGGCGCTCGCCTTCGACGACGTGCTCCTGGTGCCCGGCTATTCCCAGGTCCTGCCGTCCGCCACCGACACGCGGACCCGCCTCACCCGCACCATCTCGCTGAACATCCCGATCATCTCGGCGGCGATGGACACCGTCACCGAGGCCTCGATGGCGATCGCGATGGCGCAGCAGGGCGGCATGGGCGTGATCCACAAGAACCTCGACCCAGCCGAACAGGCCGCCCAGGTCCGCCGCGTCAAGAAGTTCGAATCCGGCATGGTGGTGAACCCGCTCACCATCCATCCCGACCAGACGCTGGCCGATGTCCGCGCCCTGATGCACGCCCACCGCATCAGCGGCATCCCGGTGGTGGAGCGCGAGACCAACCGGCTGGTCGGCATCATCACCAACCGCGACGTGCGCTTCGCCACCGACCCTTCCCAAAAGGTCTACGAACTCATGACCCGGGAAAGCCTCGTCACGGTGACGGCCGGGGTGCAGGCCGATGATGCCCGCCGCCTGCTGCACCGCCATCGCATCGAGAAGCTGCTGGTGGTCGACGATGCGTATCGCTGCGTCGGGCTGATCACGGTGAAGGACATGGACAAGGCGGAGACGCATCCGCTGGCCAACAAGGACGAACTCGGCCGCCTGCGCGTCGCCGCGGCGACCGGCGTCGGGCCGGAGGGCCATGCCCGTTCGCGCGCACTGATCGAGGCGGAGGTGGACGTGATCGTGGTCGACACCGCGCACGGCCACTCGCGCGGCGTGCTGGAAGCGGTCGCCGCGATCAAGCAGCACTCCAACGCGGTACAGGTGATCGCCGGCAACATCGCCACGCCCGAGGGTGCGCTGGCGCTGATCGAGGCCGGCGCGGACGGCGTGAAGATCGGCATCGGGCCTGGCTCGATCTGCACCACGCGCGTGGTCGCCGGCGTCGGCGTGCCGCAGTTCTCGGCCGTGCTGGAGAGTGCCGCCGCCTGCCGCGAGGCCGGCGTGCCGGCGATCGCCGATGGCGGCATGCGGACCTCGGGCGACATCGTGAAGGCGATCGCGGCGGGGGCGGACGCGGTGATGATCGGCTCGCTGCTGGCCGGCACCGACGAAGCGCCGGGCGAGGTGTTCCTCTACCAGGGCCGTTCCTACAAATCGTATCGCGGCATGGGCAGCCTGGGCGCCATGGCGCGCGGCTCGGCGGACCGCTACTTCCAGCAGGACATCAAGGACCAGCTCAAGCTGGTGCCCGAGGGAGTGGAGGGCATGGTGCCCTACAAGGGCCCGGTGGCGCAGGCGATCCACCAGTTGGTGGGCGGGCTGCGTGCCGGCATGGGCTACACCGGCAGCGCCGGCCTCACCGAATTGCAGCGCAACTCCCGCTTCCGGCGGGTCACCGGTGCCGGCCTGCGGGAGAGCCACGTGCACGACGTGGCGATCAGCCGCGAGGCACCGAACTACCGGCAGGACTGACAAGGCTGACCCCCGCCGCACGGATCGCATCGACGATCGAACTGCTGGCCGCGATCGAGGCCGCGCCCGGGCGTCCGGCCGACGCGGTCGCCAACGACCATTTCCGCGGCCGCCGCTTCATCGGCGCGGGCGATCGCCGCGCCGTGTCGGACCGTGCGTGGCGCGTGCTGCGCACCCGCCGGCGGCTGGCCTGGTGGCTGGGCGAGCGCACGACGCCGCGCCTGCTGGTTGCCGCATCGCTGATGCTGGACGGCAGCCGCTACGCCGAGATCGCCGATGCCTTCTCCGCCGGCCGGTTCGGCCCGGCGCCGCTGATGCCGTCCGAGCAGGCCGCGCTGCGGCGGCTGGAGGGGCGGACGCTGGAGCATCCCTCGATGCCGGCCGCGGTCCGCTTCGAGGTGCCGGACTGGGTCGTGCCGCTGCTCGATCCGGCGGACCTGGCCGCGCTGCTGGAGCCGGCGCCGCTCGATCTTCGCGTCAACCTGCTGAAGGCCACGCGGGAGGAGGCGCGCGCCGCGCTCGCCGCCGAAGGGCTGGAGGCTGCGCCCACGCCGCACTCGCCCTGGGGGCTGCGGATCGACGGCCGTCGCAAGGTCACCACCGGCCCCGCCTTCCGCACAGGGCTGGTGGAGATCCAGGACGAGGGCAGCCAGTTGGTCGCGGCGCTGGTGGATGCGCGCCCGGGGATGCGGGTCGCCGATTTCTGCGCCGGTGCCGGCGGCAAGACGCTGGCCATGGCGATGACCATGCAGAACCGTGGCGCGCTGCTCGCCTGCGACGTCTCCGCCACCCGGCTCGAGGGCGCGGTGCGCCGGCTGCGCCGTGCCGGCGTGCACAACGTGGAGCGCCACCTGCTGGAGCAGGGCGACAAGTGGCTGAAACGCCGGGCCGGCAGCTTCGACCGGGTCCTGGTGGATGCGCCGTGCACGGGCACCGGCACGTGGCGGCGCAACCCGGACGCGCGGCTGCGGCTGACCGAGACGGACCTGGCGGAACTGCTGCCGAAGCAAGCGGCGATTCTGGACCAGGCAGCTTCTTTGGTTCGCATGGGCGGGCGTTTGGTCTACGCTACCTGCTCGTTGCTCTCCGAGGAGAACGAGGCTCAGGTGACTGCCTTTCTCACTCGCCATCCGGCCTTCAATCGGGGCGAAATTCTCTCGCTGACGCCAGCCCGCGACGGTACCGACGGGTTCTACGCTGCCATCCTGGAGCGTGGCGCATGATCTCGATCCGCCGGGCGCGCCCATCGGACGCGATCTCGATCGGCGCCGTTCATGTGGCCGCCTGGCGCAGCACCTATCCCGGCATCCTGCCCGACGACTTCCTGGCGCGCCTGTCCGTGCCGCGCCAGGCCGCGCATTACGATGCGGCGATCCGCTCCTCCTCGACCGGCGTCTTCGTCGCCTCCGCCTCGGGCACCGACGTGCCGCCGGGCTCGGGATCGCGCATCGTGGGCTTCGCCACCGCCGGCCGCGCCCGCGGCGGCGAGTTCACCCGGCGGCTGGCCGAAGGCGAGGTGGAGACGCTGTATGTGCTGGATGACTGGCGCGACCGAGGGGTCGGTCGCAAGCTGATGCGCGCCGCCGCCGCCCACCTGGCTGAGGCCGGCTGCAAATCCTGCTTCGTCTGGGTGCTGCGCGACAACCCGAGCCGGTGGTTCTACCAGCGTCTCGGCGGCAAGCCGGTGGCGGAGGCGCTGATCCAGTTTGCCGGCCAGCGCGTGCCGCAGACCGCCTTCGTGTGGGACCCGATCGAGCGATTGTTGGCGGCTTCGCCCCAGGCTTCCTGAACCGTTCGCCTTCTCGGACGTTCTCCGCGCAGTAAGCGAACAGGAGAACCGTTCCATGCGGTACCCAGCAATACTCGCCGCCGGCCTCGGGCTGGCGACCCTGACGTCCCTTCCGGCAGCCCTGCCGGCGGCGGCGCAGACGAGCCCGCCCGCGCTGGCCTATATCCAGCCGGTGCCCGGCCCGGTGGTGCAGTCGGTGCAGGACAGGCTGCGCCAGGCTGGCGTCTATACCGGACGTATCGACGGCATCTGGGGTGCCGACAGCCAGGCGGCGCTGGAGCGCTTCCAGCAATCCAACCAGTTGCAGGTGACCGGCCAGCTCAACCAGGCGACGGCGGCGACGCTGGGGCTGGATCCGAACGCGCTGTTTACAACGCCGAGCCAGGCGGCCGCGTCGGCTCCGGCCGTGCCGCCGCCCGACCATCTGTTGCCGGCCTCGGTGCGCACGGTGCAATCGCGGCTGCGGGCGCTGGGCTTCTATGGCGGCTCGGTGGACGGCATGTGGGGCGAGGGGACGCAGGTGGCGATCGAACGGTTCCAGCGTGGCCGCGGCCTGCAGCCGGACGGGCTGCTGGGGCCGGCGACGATCACCGCGATGGGCCTGGCGCCGGAGACGCTGGCCTACCGGTAAGGTTGCTTGGGGCAGCGGTTGTGCCCCATCCGATGCTGAGTGTGCCTGCGTCGGCGCGGCCGGCCTCAAGCCCGGGCCGCCTACGGCGGTCGCTGCGCGAGGCTTGACCCCGGCCGCGCCGACGAAGCGTGGCTCGGGATCGGCTTTCTCGGCAGCTGTGGTCACGGTGGAAGCGGGTGGTAGAGCCGCTCGGCCTTCGCCTGACCGGCGGGGGGCGAACGTTACCGCGCAGAGCGGCGGGCTATAGTGGCCGGATGTTCCGATTCCCGCGCTGGCCGCTGGCGGCCGTCCTCTCGCTCCTGGCCACCTGTTCAATGGCGCGCGCCGCTCCGCCGGAGACGGTGCTGGACCGGATCGCGCGCACCGGCGTGCTGAACGCGGGGACCCGCGACGATGCGCCGCCCTTTGCGTTCCGCCAGGACGGGCGGCCGGTGGGGTTCTCGGTCGACCTGATCGACGCGGTGCGCGCGGCGCTGGCGCGCAGGCTGGAGCGCGAGGTGCGCACCGATCTGCAGGTGGTGACGCCGATGACGCGGCTGCCGCTGGTCGAGGAGCATCGCATCGACCTCGACTGCGAGACCGCGACGATGACCTGGTCGCGCCAGCAGCACGTCGATTTCACCCTGCCGATCTTCCGCGACGGCACGCGCATCCTGGCCTATCGCGAGACGCTCAGCCGCACGCCGGAATTGCGTGACCTGCGCATCGGCGTGGTGGAGGGGGCGGTGACGGGCGAGGTCCTGCAGGCGAAGCTGCCCGATATCGGGCTGCGCGCCTACGCGTCCATGCCGGCGGCGCTGCGCGCGATGGAGGCCGGTGAGGTCGACGGCGTCGCCAATGTCGGCATCGTGCTGCGCGGGCTGATCACGATGGCGACGCGGCGGCAGGGGCTGGTGATCGTGCCGCGGGGCGAGGCGCTGGGCTACGAGACGATCGCCTGCCTGGTGCCGAAGGATGATTCGCGCTGGCGGGACTTCGTCAACGGCGTGCTGCGGGATTTGTTCCGCGGCATCGGCGACTGGCGCGGCGGCTACGTCACGATTTACGACCGGTGGTTCGGGCGCGACGCGGCCATCGCCTACCCGCTGGACGAGCGCAGCGTGCAGTTCTTCCTCGCCACGCTGGCCTGGCTGGATTAGGCCGCCGCCATGCGCCTGCGGACCCGGCTCGTCCTGATGGTGGGTGTCAGCGTCAGCGTCGGCGTGGTGGCGGTCGCCGCGGTGCTGGGGTTCCTGGCCTGGCGCAGCATCCTGGCGCAGGCCGAAGCCGAGGGGCTGGCGATCGCGCGGCTGCTGGCGCAGAGCGCGACCGTGAGCGAGCAGGTGGTGGCCGAGGTCGGCGCGCTGCTGGACCGCGAGATGATCGCGCAGGGCGTGCTGGCCGGACAGCTTGCCGATGCGGCTTTGCAGTCCGGCATGGGCCGGGCGTCGCTGGGACGGCTGCTGGCGGAGATCGCCGCCCGCTCCTCGATCGGCGAACTCTGGATCGCTGACGGCGAGGGCCGCGTGCGTGCGGGATCGGCCGACGATGCGGATGTGGCGGCGCGGGTGACGGAGGCGACCGGCCTGCCGGATGCGGCGCTCGCGGGGCTGCTGGCGGGCACCCGGTTCGCCGAGCCGCTCGGCATCGGCCGCCAGCCGCTGGGCGGCATGCCGATGCGCTATGTCGGTGTCCGCAACAGCGAGCAGGCGCCGGTGGTGGTGGTCGGGCGCGAGCAGGCGCCGCTCGGCCGGCTGTCGCAGACCATGGGCGTGCAGCGGCTGCTGGACGCGCTGGTGCGGGACCGGACGGTGGCGGCGCTGTGGGTGTTCGGGCCCGACGGCCACACGGTGGCCAGCACCGGCGGCGCCACGCCGTCGCCGCGCGAGACCCAGCTTGTCACCAGCGTGCTCGGCGGCGGGCCGGCGCGGGCGGCCTTGTCCGGCGGCTGGATCGATGTGGCGGCGGCGATGCCCGACCAGTACGGGGTGCCGGCCGGCGTGGCTCTCGCGCGGCTCTCGACAGTGGCGCTCGATACGCTGTTCGCCAGCTACCTGCGGGCCGGCGGCGCCACCGCGCTCGGCGTGCTGCTGGTGGGGATCCTGCTGTCGGTGGTGATGGGCCGCCGCATCGCGGCACCGATGATGCGCATCGCCGATGCCGCGGGTGCGGTCGATACCCGCAGCTTCGTGCCCGGCGCATTGGCCACGGTGACAGCACGGCGCGACGAGCTTGGCTACCTGGCACGCACCTTCGAGGTCATGGCCGAGCAGGTCTTCGCGCGGGAGGAGGATCTGGAGCGGCAGGTGCGCCAGCGCACGGCGGAGCTGCAACTGCGCAACGATCAGCTCGATGCGGCACGGCGGCGGCTGGAGGCGGATCTGGAACTGGCGCGGCTGCTGCAATCGACCATCCTGCCGCAGGCCTTCCCGACCGACCGCCACTGGAGCGGCACCGCGTGCATGACGCCGGCGCAGCAGATGGCCGGCGATTTCTACGACTATTTCCCGCTCGATGCGCACCGGCTGGGCCTGGTGATCGCCGATGTCTCGGGCAAGGGCATCGCGCCGGCGTTCTTCATGGCGGTGTCGCGCAGCGCGTTGCAGGAGGCGGCGCGGCGCAACGACGATCCCGGCGTCTGCCTCGCCGTCGCCAACGACAGGCTGTGCGAGCAGAACCCGCTCGATATGTTCGTGACGGTGTTCTACGCGATCATCGACGAGCGGAACGGCACGGTGATGTACGCCAATGGCGGTCACAACCGGCCCTATGTCGTGGCCGACGATGGGCCGCCGCGGGCGATCCCGCTGACCGACGGCGTGATGCTGGGGGTGATGCCCGACATGCCGTACGCCAGCGGCATCCTCACGTTGCGGCCGGGCGAGACGCTGTTCCTGTACACCGATGGTGTGTCCGAGGCGATGAACCTGCGCAGCGAGAAGTTCGGCGAGGTGCGGCTGGAGGCGGTGCTCACGCAGGCCGCCGCCCTGCCGGTTGATGCGATGCTGGAGGCGGTCACCGATGCGGTGCGCGACTTCGCCGGCGCCGCGCCGCAATCCGACGACATCACCTGCCTGGTGGTGCGATATCTCGGCGATCGAATCGAATATGCTCCCAGAATGACTGTCGATGCCTGAGGTGGCGCGCGCGGGCCTGGCATTGACTGGACTGTGTCCCTTGCCCGTCGTACTTTGGAATTTCCAAACGACCCCGGACCCTCGGGAAACGGGTCAGCAGGCAGGGAAACGATGGAAATCACCAGCAGGATCGACGGCGATCTGGTTCATCTGAACGTCGCCGGCAGCATCGACGCCTCCACCAGCCCGGACGTGGAGCAGGCGGTCCACGCGGCCCTGGGCGGCGGGCGGCGGCGCCTGATCTTCGACATGCGCCAGGTCGACTACATTTCGTCCGCCGGATTGCGCGCGCTGCTGGTCGCGGCCAAGAAGGCCAAGGCGGCCGGCGGCGGCGTCGCGGTGTTCGGCGCGCAGGCCGACGTGCAGGAGGTGTTCTCGATCTCCGGCTTCGGCAAGATCGTTCCGATTGCGGCGAGCGACGCGGAAGCGCGCGAGAAACTCGGCGCATAGCAGGGGACAGGACCATGACAACCCTTACGCTGGCCGACGAAATCGTCGTGCTGATGCTGGATGACGCGATCGGCGAGATCACGCCGGGCTGCATGAATGTTGCCGGAGTGGCGATCGCCGGCGGCATCCTGATGGAGCTTGCCCTGCGCGAGAACATCGACACCGACCTGAAGTCCCTGTTCGTGGTCAATCCCAAATCCACCGGCGACGCGCTGCTCGACGATTTCCTGGAGGAGATCACCAGCGAGACCGAGCGGCATCCGAGTGCCTGGTGGATCGACCGGCTGTCGACGCGGCACACCGACCTGGTGGAGCGAATCCTGGCGCGTCTGGTGAGCGCCGGCATCCTGCGCGAGGAGGAGCGGCGCTTCCTGTGGGTGTTCTCCCGCCGCGCCTATCCGCAGGTGTCCGGCCGCGAGGAGCGCGAGGCGAAGGCGCGGCTGATGTCGGTGCTGTTCAACGACGAGGTGCCGAACCCGCGCGACACGCTGCTGCTGGGGCTGGCGAACTCGACCGGCGTGCTGTCGGCGATCCTGTCGAACGAGGAGCAGGACAGGTGCGCCGCGCGCATCGAGGAGGTCGTGGCGCTGGAGGAGATCGGCCGCTCGGTCGGCCTGGTCGCCAACCAGGTACGTGACGCCATGACGATGATGCTGGCACCGTATCATTGACCGAAGCGGCGCCGCCTCGGCGCCTGCACTTCGTGCTGCCTGGCAGCGTCCAGGAGGTGATGCAGAAGGTGCGCAGCGTCGAGGCGTTCCTGCTCGAATGCGGGTGCGACGCCCGGTCGGCCCGCCAGATGGCGGTGGTCGCCGAGGAACTGCTGGTCAACATCCTGAGCGACGCCTGGCCTGACGGGTCGCCCGGCCATTGCGGCGTGGAGGTGACCGCGGCGGCAGGCGAGGGCGCGGTGCAGGTCAGCCTGCGCACCGAGGATGACGGCGTGGCGTTCGATCCGACCGGCGCGGCCGAGCCGGATCTGGAGGCGTCACTGGAGGATCGGGCGATCGGTGGTCTGGGGATCCACCTGGTGCGCACGATGACCGACGCGCAGAGCTATCGCCGCGCCGGCGACCGCAACGTCTTCGAGGTCAGCAAGGCCTGCCCGCGCGCATAGGGTCGCGTGTGGCCCGCAGGCGTGGATGGCCGCCCGAAGGACGGCCATGACGGAGGGTGCAGGCGGCCGCTGCGGCCTTCCGGCGGCAGGGCCGCTGCGACCTTCGAGCGCGCCGCGCTACCGCCCCAGCGTCGGCATCACGTATTCGGCGCCGCGCCGCGCGCCGGTCGGCCACCGCTGGGTGACCGCCTTGTAGCGCGTGTAGAACCGCACGCCCTCGGGGCCGTAGATGTGGTGGTCGCCGAACAGCGAGTGCTTCCAGCCGCCGAACGAATGGAACGCCATCGGCACCGGGATCGGCACGTTCACGCCGACCATGCCGATGTTGATGCCGGCTGCGAAGTCGCGCGCCGCACCGCCATCCGAGGTGAAGATCGCGACGCCGTTGCCGTATTCGTGGGCGTTCACCATCTGCACCGCACTCGCCATGTCCGGCGCGCGCACCACGCCCAGCACCGGGCCGAAGATCTCGTCCTTGTAGATACGCATGTCGGTGCCGACGTTGTCGAACAGCGAGCCGCCGAGGAAGAAGCCGTTCTCGTAGCCCTGCAGCGCCAGGCCGCGGCCGTCCACCACCAGCCTGGCCCCCTCCTTCACGCCCAGGTCGATGTAGCCCTGGACCTTCTCGCGGTGCTCGCGCGTGACCAGCGGGCCCATCTCGGCGTCCGGATCGGTGCCCGGCCCGATCTTCAGCGCGCGCACCCGCGGCTCCAGCTTCTGCACCAGCGCGTCGCCGGCCGACCCAACCGCCACCGCGACAGACACCGCCATGCAGCGCTCGCCCGCCGCGCCGTACGCGCTGCCCATCAGCGCATCCACCGCATCGTCGAGGTCGGCATCGGGCATCACCACCAGGTGGTTCTTCGCCCCGCCCAGCGCCTGCACGCGCTTGCCGTGCGATGTGCCGCCTCGATAGATCGTCTCGGCGATCGCGGTCGAACCGACGAAGCTGATCGCGGCGATGTCGGGGTGGGCGATGATCGCCTCCACCGCCTCGCGCGCGCCCTGCACCACCTGGAACACGCCCTCGGGGAGGCCGGCTTCGGCGATCAGCGCGGCCAGCTTCAGCGCGGGCGAGGGGTCCTTCTCGGAGGGTTTCAGGATGAAGCAGTTGCCGCAGGCCAGCGCCACCGGGATCATCCACAGCGGCACCATCAGCGGGAAGTTGAACGGCGTGATGCCGGCGACCACCCCCAGCGGCTGGCGCACCGACCAGGCGTCGATGCCGGTGCCGACCGCCTCGGTGTATTCGCCCTTCAGCAGATGCGGGATGCCGCAGGCGAACTCCACCACCTCCAGGCCGCGCTGCACCTCACCATCCGCATCCGACAGCACCTTGCCGTGCTCTTCCGTGATGATGGCGGAGATCTCGCGCCGGTCGCGCTCCAGCAACTCCTTCAGCTTGAACATGACGCGGGCGCGGCGCAGCGGCGGGGTGGCGGCCCAGGCCGGCCAGGCGGCGGCGGCGATCGCCACGGCCTTGTTCACCTCCGCCGTATCGGCCAGGGCGACGCGCGCGGTGACCTCGCCGGAGGCGGGATTGTACACGTCGCCGAACCTGCCGCTGGTGCCGGCCACCGGCTTGCCGCCGATGAAATGGCCGATGTCGCGCATGTCTGCCTCCCTCCGGGTCATGGCGCACGGTGTAGCCGCAATGGCCACGGCCGAACCGCTCCGATCATCCGCACCGCACAGGGCTCGTGGTGGACGATGGGGACAGGCCGGCAATGGCGATGGACACAAGGCGCCGAATGGATGAGCGCGATGTTAGGCCGGATCAGGCCAAACGGCTAGAGCGTGATCGCCTCGGCGTAGCCTCGCCCGGCGCGAATCACGCGGCAAAACAAAGCGCTGGCGCGTGTTCGAGGCTCCCTCCGCCACCGGTCCTGCGGGGGGAGGAACGCCACGCGCGTCGCCCTCCCGCCGCAGGACCGCGCGGCCGCGAGGCCTCACACCATCGAGCGGAACACGTAGTACAGCGTCGCCGACAGCAGGATCGCCGCGGGCAGCGTCAGCACCCAGGCGAGCGCGATGCTGCGCACCGTGCTCCACTGCAGCCCCGAACCGTTCGCCGCCATCGTGCCGGCGATGCCGGACGACAGGACATGCGTCGTGGAGACCGGCAGCCCGTACATGTCGGCCGCCATGATCGTGGCCGCGGCGACCATTTCGGCCGATGCGCCCTGGCCGTAGGTGAGGTGGCTCTTGCCGATCTTCTCGCCGACGGTAATGACGATGCGCTTCCAGCCGACCATCGTGCCGAGACCGAGGGCGATGGCGACCGAGACCTTCACCCAGAACGGGATGAACTTGGTGCCGGAATCGAGCGCCGCCTTCACCGCGGTCAGCGTGGCGGCAGCGGCGCCCGCCAGGTCCTGCTTCTGGATCAGCCGCACCGCCTCGCTCACCAGGTACATGTCGTTGCGCACGTTCTGCACCGCGGCCGCCGGCACCCTGGCGATCGCGCCGTTCTCCTTCACCGCGGTGGCGATGTCCTGCGTGAGCCGGGAAAGCCCGGCATACACCGTGGGCGTGTTCACCTCGCGGGTCCGGACGGCGTCCTCCACCGCCCGGCGGCTCTCGCGCGACGGCATGGTGAGCGTGCCGGCACGGCCGTCGAACACGACGCGGCCCTGCTCCATCGCCTGGAGGAAGGCGGGCGTGGCGTCGGTCGGGAGCGCGTGGTTCAGCGCGTAGGCGGTGGGCACCGCGCCGATCAGGATCAGCATGATCAGGCCCATGCCCTTCTGGCCGTCATTCGAGCCATGGGCGAAGGACACGCCGGTGCAGGTCAGGATCAGCAGGCCGCGAATCCAGGCCGGCGGCGGGTGCGAGGTGTCCGGCGCCTCGTACAGCTTGCGCTGCCGCACCACCATCTTCATCACCAGCAGCAGCATGGCGGACGCGACGAAGCCGACCAGCGGGCTGAACAGCAGGGCGCGGAACACGCCCATCGCCTGCGTCCAGTCGACGCCCGAGGTGGCGCTGCCGGCCGGCGCCATCAGTTGGTTGGCGACGCCCACGCCGATGATCGAGCCGATCAGCGTGTGCGAGGAACTGGCCGGGATGCCGAGCACCCAGGTGCCGAGATTCCAGATGATCGCCGCGATCAGCAGCGCGAAGATCATGGCGAAGCCGGCATTGCTGCCGACCTGGAGGATCAGTTCCACCGGCAGCAGGCTGATGATGCCGAACGCGACCGCGCCCGAGGAGGTGACGACGCCGATCAGGTTCCAGCAGCCCGACCACACCACCGCCGCCTGTGCCGGCAGGCTGTGGGTATAGATGACGGTCGCCACCGCGTTGGCGGTGTCGTGGAAGCCGTTGACGAACTCGAAGCCGAGCGCGATCAGCAGCGCGACCCCCAGCAGCAGGAAGACGCCGATCGCGAGCGGCGGCGTGCCGGCCTGGCCGATGTCCGACATCAGGCCGTACAGGGCGAACAGCACGCCGGCCACCAGCAGGCCGATGAACACGATCACGCTGGGCAGTGGCGCGCGCTGATCGAGTTGGGGCCGGTGATAGTGATGGCCGTGATGGTGGTGGCCGGCGGGCGTGGCGGACGCGCCGGCATCGATGGTTGCGTCGGACATCAGGCTCCATCCCGTAACTCTGATGGGGTCAGCCTAACGGGGCGGGAAGCCTGAATCCTTGCAGGTCTGTGAAGATTACCGGTTGTCCATCAATCGCCACGCAGGCGGCGGGCCATCCACGCCAACTCGTCCCTCGTCGCAGCGAGCGGCCGCCTGGTCCGGAACAATCGTCATGCCGTGGGACCAGCCCACGGCATGACGATGGGAAACGTGCCGGCTATCAGACGACCCGGAAGTTGCCGAACTGCCAGGGATCGGTGGCGTCCACGTCCTCGGGGAACAGCCGTCCGCGGTCGAGCAGCGGCGTCCAGTCGCCGTAAACCCCCACCAGTTCGCCCAGGTAGGGCCGGGCGACCTCCAGCACGCGGCGGTGGTCGAGATGGTCGGCCTCGACGAGGCCCGCGTCGGGGTTCTCGATCGCCCATACCAGGCCGCCCAGCACCGCCGCGGTTACCTGCAGGCTGGTCGCGTTGTTGTACGGCACGATCCGGCGGGTCTCCTCGATCGTCAGGCGCGAGCCGTACCAGTACGCGCCGCGCACATGGCCCATCAGCAGCACGCCCAACTCGTCCATGCCGCCCACGATCTCGTCCATCATCAGCCGCTTCTCGGCCTGAAGATGCCAGTTCTTGCCTGCGAACTCGTGCAGCGACAGCACCGCGTCGTCGCACGGGTGATAGGCATAGTGCACCGTCGGGCGGTAGCGCACCGCGCCGTCCTGCCGCACCGTCAGGTAGTCGGCGATCGAGATCGACTCGTTGTGCGTCACCAGGAAGCCGTGGAACGGCCCCTCGAGCGGCGTCCAGCTTCGCACCTGCGTCGCCGCGCCGGGCCGCATCAGGTAGATCGCCGCACCGCCGCCGAACTCGTGGCGGTGCGCGTCCATCGGCCAGGCCTTCTCATGCGTGCCCCAGCCGAGTTCGGCCGGCTGGCAGCCCTCGCCGGTGAAGCCGTCGATCGACCAGGTGTTGACGAACTCGCCCGGCCGCTTGGCGACATCCGCCACCTGCGTGTCGCGCTCGGCGATATGGATCACCTTCACGCCCAGCGTGGCGGCCAGCGCGGCCCAGCCCTCACGCGAGGCCGGCACAGCCTCATCGGCGCCGGTGTCGCGCGCGATGTCGAGCAGCGCCTGCTTGACGAAGTGCGACACCAGCCCCGGATTGGCGCCGTGCGTCAGCACCGCGGTGGGTCCCTCCCGGCCAGGCGTGGCAAGCGCCAGCGCGCTCTCGCGCAGCGCGTAGTTGGAACGTTGCGAGACGGTCAGCGAGGGATCGGTGTAGCCGCCGGCCCACGGCTCGATGCAGGTATCCAGGTAAAGCGCGCCGATCTCCTGGCAGAGCGCGATCAGCGCCACCGAGGACACGTCCACCGACAGGTTCAGCAGGAAATCCCCAGGTCCCAGCAGCGGCCGCAGCAAGTCGCGGTAGTTGTCGCGCGTCACCGGCGCGACCGTCACCGCGACCCCGCAGGCCGCCGCGACCTCGCTGCCGCGCGCATCCGCGGTCAGCACGTGGATACGCTCCTGCGGCATGTCGATGTGCCGCAGGAGCAGCGGCAGGACGCCCTGCCCGATGCTGCCGCAGCCCAGCATCACCAGCCGGCTGCCAAACGCGACGTGCTTCATCGTCCGGGTTTCCTTCCGGGCTCGGGTGGTTGCCTACGCGGCCAGCCGCTCAATCGCGGACATGGCCTCGTGCGGTGTCTGCAGCAGCGGCGCGTCCCTGACCTCGACCAGGCGCGCCCGATCGAAGCCGTTGAACGCCGTGCGCAGGCAGGCACCATAGGAGCCGAGTTGGCCGATCTCGATCCAGTCCCCTTCCGTGACATCGTCCGGCAGCACGAACGGGCCGTGCATCCGGTCGGCGCTGTCGCAGGTCGGGCCGAACAGCGAGAAGCCGCTGCAAGGGCCCGGCGCGGCCGGTCCCGCGCCTGGTCCCGCGCCTGATCCTTCTGCCGGCTCCGCTGCCCGGATCAGCCGCGCCGGATAGCGGAAGCCCAGGCCGCCCGCGTCCGACAGGCTGCCGAACACGCCGTCGTTGATGTACAGCGTGTCGCCGCGGCGCTGCTGCACCTGCACCACCACCGAGGCCCCGCCGGCGACCAGCGCGCGGCCAGGCTCCGCCCAGAGCCGGACATGCGGCAGACCGAGACGCTCGACGCCTTCCTCGATCTCGGCGATGAACGCGCCGAGCGGGGGGGGCTCCACATCCGGATAGGCCACCGGGAAACCGCCGCCCACGTCGACCACGTCGATCGCCACGCCCCCGCGGCCGATCACCTCGCCGGCCAGCGCCAGCGCCTTGCGCCAGGCGAGCGGGTCGAGGCACTGCGAGCCGACATGGAACGATACGCCCAGCAAGGCGGCGTGCGGCCGCGCGGCCCGCAGCAGCCCCACCGCGTCATCGGCCGCCGCGCCGAACTTGCCCGACAGGTCCAGCACGGCGTCGCCCTTCGGCAGCGCGATCCGCACGATCAGGCCAAGCGCGCCGTTGACGCCGGTCGCCGCAGTCTCCGTCAGGATCTTCGCCAGTTCGTCCCCGGTGTCGATGACGAAGTCGCGCACGCCGTGCCGCTCCCACGCCTCGCGGATCGCGCCGCGCGCCTTCACCGGATGCATGAAGTGGATCGTCGCGTCGCCGAACATCTGGCGCACCAGCCGCACTTCGGCAATAGACGCGCAGTCGAAATGATCGACGCCGCCGGCGTGCACCGCGCGCAGGATGGTGGGTTCGGGATTGCACTTCACGGCGTACATGACGTCGCCGGGAAACGCCTCGACGAAGGCCTGCGTGGCCGCCGTGACAGCGGCGGGGCGCAGGCAGTGCATCGGCTCCTCGGGGCGCTCGGTGGCGACCAGATCGGCAACGGCGGGAAGCATCGCGGAGGCGGTGTCGAAACGGCCATGCAGGGGGGAGACGGCCGTACGCGCGCGCAGTCGGTTCATCCGGGGATCCTCGCAAAGCACAGGCGGACGCGCAGGGGCGTCCGAGGCCAAGGCCAAGAGCAGGGGTGAATTGCCGGCGCAGCGATATACGCTGCGGCGGGACTCAGCCGAGGCTGCGAGTACTTCGCATCGCGGCAGACCGTTCAGCCAACATAGGCGGCTCCCTAACGACCACCGGCCCACTGGCGACCGGCTCGACCGAAAAGGACGCGTTACGTCGTTGCTGTGCCCCGTGTGGATTCAGGTTGGGGCTCGCGGCACGTGCGGATGCGTCAAGCGCACCACCCGGAAGCGGTGCGAGGGCGCGGATATAGAGGCCGCGACCGGTATTTCGTTATGTCTATTGCGGACCTCAGGCAGTCCCCTGCGACATGGCGCCCTGGAGCGCCAGGTACTCCCACGCCATCGTGGCCGCCGCGAGCGAGGTGATCTCGGCGACGTCGTAGGACGGCGCGACCTCGACCACGTCCATGCCCACGAAGTGCGTCCCGCGCAGCCGGCGCAGGATCGCCTGCGCCTGCCACGACGCCAGTCCGCCGACCTCTGGTGTGCCGGTGCCCGGCGCGAAGGCAGGGTCCAGCACGTCGATGTCGAAGCTCAGATAGGTGGGCGCGTCGCCGACCGCGGCACGGATCGCGGCCGCCACCGCGTCGGGACCGGCGATGTGCACCTGCTGCGCGGTCAGCACCTGGACGCCGCGGGCGATCGTCCAGTCCCATACCTCGCGCTGGACCGGCGAGCGGATGCCGATCTGCACCATCGCATGCGGGTCGACCAGGCCTTCCTCGATCGCGTGGTAGAACACCGAGCCGTGCGCATAGCGCTGGCCGAAATTGTCCGGCCAGGTGTCGACATGCGCATCCAGGTGGACCAGCGCCACCGGGCGGCCCAGCCGCCGCGTCAGCGCGCGCAGCAGCGGCAGGGTGATGCCGTGCTCGCCGCCGAGTGCCACCAGGTGGCGCAGCCCCGCCGCCTGCTCCTCGATAAGCCGCAGGCTGGCCGCGATGTCGCCCAGGGCAATGCTGAAATCGCCGATATCCGCGAGATCGAGGGCGGCGGGATCGGTCCACAATTCCGGATGCGCGCCGTCCACCAGCATGCGGCTGGCGCGCCGGATGGCCGGCGGTCCGTCGCGGGTGCCGGCGCGGTTCGTGGTGCCGACGTCGAACGGGATGCCGGCGACGACGAAGGCGGCATCGCCGTCGCGGCGTGGCACGCCCAGGAAGCCCGAGGGGGTCGCGAAGGTCGGATGTCCCGCCATGCCGATGCTCCCGTCAGCCGATCCGCCGGCGCGTCACCGGTCGGTCAGCCGCAACTCGATGCGCCGGTTCTTCGCGTAGGCCTCCGGCGTGTCGGCCGGATCGAGCGGCTGGTAGTCGGCGAAACCGGTGGCCGCGAGGTGGTCCGCCGGCACGCCATCGGCGATCAGCAGCTTCACCACGGTGATGGCGCGCGCCGCCGACAGCTCCCAGTTGGAGCTGAACGCCAGCGAGCCGCGGATCGGCTGCCGGTCGGTGTGGCCGTCGACGCGCATGACCCATTTGATGTCCGGCGGGATCTGCGCCGCGATCTCCTTGATCGTGCCGGCCAGCGCGTGCAGGCCCGCCTGTCCGGTCGGCGTCAACTCGGCGCTGCCCAGCGGGAACAGCACCTCGCTCTGGAACACGAAGCGGTCGCCGACGACCTGGATGCCGGGACGGTTGGCCAGCACCTCGCGCAGCTTGCCGAAGAACTCGCTGCGGTAGCGCTGCAACTCCTCCACCCTGGTGGCCAGCGCCGCGTTCAGCTTCTGGCCGAGATTGGCGATCTGGATGTCCTTCTCGCTGCCCGCGGTCTGCGCCAGGTCGAGCGCGCGCGCCACCGACGTGAGCTGCGCCTTCAGTTCGTCGACCTGCTGGTTGAACAGCGCGATCTGCGCCCGCGACGAATCGCTCAGCCGCTTTTCCTCAGCAAGCTGCGCCTCGACCGCTGCCCTCCGCTGCTGCTCGGTCATCGCCCCCACCGCCGCATCCTGCGCCTGCTTCTCCAGTGAGTCGCGCAGGGCGGTGAGCGCGCGGTTCTGCTCCGCCAGCCGTGCCAGGTCGGACAGCCGGGCGGCGATGGTCTCCTTGTCGGCCTTCACCGTCCGGTCCAGCTCGGCCATCTGCCGCTGCATCTCGCCGAGCCGCGCCTGCGCATCGGCAAGCTGGCGGTTGGTATCCGCGAGCTGCCGGTTGGCGTCGACGAGCTGCCGGTTGGTGTCGGCAAGCTGCGCCCCCAGCGCCGCGCCCGCCTTGCCGGCATCGTCCAGTTGCCGCTGCAGCCGGTCGGCCTGCGCGGCCGATGCCTGCGCCTGCTGCGTACTGGCGGCAAGCTGCCGGCGCGTATCCGCAAGCTGGGTCGCGACCGTGGTGGTCTCCTGCTTCGCCGCATCGGTGCGGCCGGCCGATGTGGCCAGCTCCCGCTGCAACTGCTCGGCCCGCGCGGTGCCCGAGCGCGCCTGCAACGCCGCATCGGCAAGCTGCTGCGCCAGCCGGTCGCGCTCGGCGCGCAGCGTGTCGCGGTCGGCGCCCGCGCGTTCGGCCTGCTCGCGGAATGCGGCAAGCTGCTGCGAGAGGTTGTCGCGCGTCGAACTCGCCGCCGCCAGCTCGCGGTTGAGCTGCGCGATCGATTGCTGCAGGTCGGCGCCGCGGCCGCGTTCCAGCGACAGCATGTCGCTCACCTCCGCCAACTGGCGGTTCACCCGGTCGAGCTGCTTGTCGCGCCCCGATAGCGCCACCGACAGGAAGGCCTGCGACAGCACGAACACCAGCAGCACGAAGATGATGACCATCAGCAGCGTGGACAGCGCGTCCACGTAGCCAGGCCAGGCCGACAGCCCGTTGTCGCCGCGGCGGCGCACCGGGAGTGCCACGGCTAGCGCTGGTCCTCGGCCAGCGCGGCGACCGTTCGCGTCAGCAGCCGCAGGTCATTGCGCAGTTCCGCGGTGCTCTGCGCCCGCCCCTGCTCGGCATCTGCCAGCAGGCGCTGCAGATACAGCTCGATGTTGCGCATATGCGCGCGCGCCGCGTCCTCGAACCCGGTCTCGCGCCGCGGCGGGTCCGCCAGCCGCTGCAGCGCAGGTCCTAGCGAGGCCTGCGCCTCGGCGATCCGCAGCATGAGCTGCTGGCTGGTGCGCATCGCGTCCGACAGCGTGGCGATGTGCTCGGTCAGCGCCATCACCGCCTGGTTGGCCTGCGCGCGCCCGTCCTCGCCGCGCTGCAGGATGCGCTGGAGGTTCTCCATGTTCTCGGCGGTCTGCTCGAGCAGCGCCTGTACATAGACCGGCACCGAGCCATCGCCCTCGGCCAGCACGCCGGACGACAGGCGCGTCAGGCCGGCGAGCCATTCCTCCAGCTCGTTGAAGAAGCGGTTCTGCGCCTGGCCCGCTGTCAGGTCGAGGAAGCCCAGCACCAGCGCGCCCGCCAGGCCGAACATCGACGCCGAGAACGCCGTCCCCATGCCGGCCAGCGGCTTCGCCAGCCCCGACTTGAGCTGCTCGAACAATGCGTTGAGGTCGCCAGAGCCGACCGACATCGTCGCGATCACGTCGGACACCGAGCCGATGGTCTTCAGCAGGCCCCAGAACGTGCCGAGCAGCCCCAGGAAGATCAGCAGCCCTGTCATGTAGCGCGACAGTTCGCGGCTTTCGTCGAGCCGCGAGGCGATGCCGTCGAGCAGGCTGCGCATCGCGCCGGTCGACAGGGTGAAGCGCGCCTGGTCGGTGCGGCTCTGCGCCTCGCGGGCGGCCAGCATGCTCGCCATCGGCGCCAGAAGCTGTGGCGCGGGCAGGGTGGACAGCCGAGGCCGCGCGGTCTGGTAGGTCTCCGCCCATTCGACCTCGGGCGACAGCCGCAGAACCTGGCGCAGGTTCCAGCCGACGCCGATCAGCAGCACCAGCAGGATCAGGCTGTTGAGCACCGGGTTGTTGATGAACGATCCGAGCAGCACCGGCGACAGCACGCCCGTCACGGCGAGCACCAGCACCAGGAAGATCACCATCCGGATGAGGTAGACCTTGGGGTTGGTCACTGCGACGGGCTCTTGGCGGAGGCGCCCTGGGCCGGCGCGTTGCCGCCCAGTACCGCGAGGTCGACCCGGTCGGGGGTATCGTCGCCGGCCGGCGCACCGAGCGCCCTGACGTAGATGCGCGCGGAACTGACGCCGCCGGCCATCAATGCGCTGCGCACGGCGAGCGCGCGGGCCAGCGACAGGCGGCGCGAGGTGGACGGGTCCTCCGGCGTGCCGGCCGCATAGGCCACCACGTTGTAGCTGGTATTGCCGCCGGCCTGCGCGGACTGGACGATCTCCTTGATGGCGGCGGCGCTGGCCGGGCTCAGCTCCGCCTCGCCGGCTCCGAAGGTGACGCGCAGCCCGCCCCCGGTCGTGGCGGCGACGCTGGTCGCGCTGTCGGAGATCGGTGGCGGCGCCGGCGGGGCGGTCTGTGCCGGCGGCGGTGGCACGACCGGGGCCAGCGCGATGCTGGGCGGCGGGGCGGCCTGGACGGTGGCGGGCGGCGGCGACGGCGTGGGGGGCGCGGCCGGCGCTGCGGCCGCGGTCGGCGGCGGCGGAACCGGCAGCCCGGCCGTCGGGGCCTGGGTGGCCGCGGGTGTCTGGGAGGCCGTCGCCGCGGGCGTCTGGGCGGGTGAGGTCGCGCCGGGTGGCGTTGCCTGGGTCTCGGCGGGCTTGGCAGCCGGCTTCGCCGTGGCGGTACGCTTCGGTGCCGGCTTGGGCGGCGGCCGGCGTGCCGGCGGCGCCTCGTGCACCGGCGGGCGCGCGCCCGGCAGTGCGTCGAGCGCCTGCAGATCGACGGTGACCTGCGCCAGCGAGGGTGCGGCCGCACACAGCATGGCCGGCAGCAGGAGGCAGATTGGTCGCATGGGCGTCAGATTAACGATGTACGGCGCGTCGCAACAGTGATGAAGCGGCCACCCTGCTCACGCAGCAGGCTGTCCGCGGGCGACGCCGTCCATCACCGCCTCGCTCAGGACGGCGTGCAGATGCGGGTTGGCGGCCACCACGTCGCCGGTATCCCGCGGATCGTGGCCGCCCGGGTCGGTGACGAAGCCGCCCGCCTCGCGCACCAGCAGCACGCCCGCCGCCATGTCCCAGCGCTTCAGCCCGAGTTCCCAGAACCCGTCATAGCGGCCGGCGGCCACCCAGGCGAGGTCGAGCGCCGCGGCGCCGAAGCGGCGGATTCCCGCCACCTGCGGCATCAGCAGGCCCAGCGTGCGGGCGAAGGCCAGCCGGCGCTGCGGCGCGACGGCGGCGAACGGGATGCCGGTGGCGAACACCGCCTCGCGCAGGTCGCGCCGCGCCGAGACGCGCAGCCGCCGCTCGTTGACGAAGGCGCCGCCGCCCTTCTCGGCCCAGAACAGCTCGTCCGAGGCGGGCGCATAGACCAGGCCGGCGGCCAGCTCGCTGCTGCCGTCCGGCAGGCGCCGCTCGAGTCCGATGCTGATCGCCCAGTGCGGGATGCCGTGCAGGAAGTTGGTGGTGCCGTCGAGCGGATCGACCACCCAGCGCCACGACCAGTTCTCCGACCCCGAGGCGCCGGATTCCTCCATCAGGAAGCTGTAGCCGGGACGCGCCTTGTTGAGCTCCTCGCGCAAAGTCTGCTCGGCGCGCATGTCGGCCTGCGAGACGAAGTCGCCCGGCCCCTTCACCGAGACCTGAAGCTGCTCGACCTCGTTGAAGTCGCGCAGCAGCCGCTTGGACGCCTTGGTCGCGGCGTTGGCCATGACCGTCAGATGGGGGGAAAGGCGGAGCGCCACCCGGGCGGCCTCCGTTCAGCCCTTCGACCGCTCCACGTAGCTGCCGTCCTCGGTCTTCACCACGATCTTCTCGCCGGTCTCGATGAACGGCGGCACCGAGGTCTTCACGCCGTTCGACAGTTTGGCCGGCTTGTAGGAGGACGCGGCGGTCTGCCCCTTCACCACCGGATCGGCCTCGACGACCTCGAGGATCACGGTGGGCGGCAGATGGATGCCGACCGGCTCGCCTTCGACGAGATCGACGGTGACCTGCATGTTGTCCTGCAGGAACGGCGCCAGCTCACCCAGCAGGGCCTGCGGGATGTGGGTCTCTTCGTATGTCTCGGGGTCCATCAGCACGAGGTTGGTGCCGTCGGTGTAGGAGTAGGTGTATTCCCGGTCCTCGGTCATCAGCCGCTCGACGGTATCGGCAGTGCGCCAGCGCTCATTGGTCTTGTTGCCGGACTTGAGGTCGCGCATTTCCACCTGGATGAAGGCGCCGCCCTTGCCTGGCGTGATGATCTGCTGCTTGAGCACGGTCCAGCGACGGCCCTCGTGCTCGATGACCTGTCCGGCACGGATCAGGTTCGCCTGCTGCTTCATGGCAATAGCCTATACGGTTCGCTCTGGGGGTTGCCGGGCTTCTAGACCCTGGGGGCGGGGCGGGCAAGCTGGGCCGGATGCTGCGTGTTGTGCTAGAGGGGTGCCATGGGCATCGCCTTGCGGGAGCCGATGACGCTGGCCGAGTTCCTCGACTGGGAGGAACGCCAGGAATTGCGCTACGAATTCGACGGGTTCCAGCCCGTGGCCATGACGGGCGGAACGCTCCGGCATGAGGCAATCGGCGGAACCTTGCGTGCGCTGCTGCACCAGCGACTGCGTGGCGGCACGTGCCGCCCGTGGGGGCCGATCACCAAGATCGAGGTGCAGGGGCGCATCCGCTATCCCGACGCGGTCATTAGCTGCACGCCCGGGTCACCAGGCGATACGATCGTCCCGCAACCGGTCGTCGTGTTCGAGATCCTCAGTCCCGGCACCTCGCGCACCGACCGGATCGAGAAACTGCGGGAATACCAGGCGACCCCCTCGATCCAGCGCTACGTCATCCTGGAACAGGACAGCATCGCCGCGATGGTGCTCTCGCGCCTGGGCACCGCCTGGATGGTCACGACGCTCACCGGCGCGGAGATGCTGCACATGCCGGAGATCGGCATCGAACTGCCGCTTGCCGAGATCTACGCCGATGCCGACCTCGAGGATGACTCCGCGTTCGCAGGGTCGCTTTAGGCCCACGCACCGCCGGCCTCACCTGGCGCAGGTGTCATGCGGGGCAGGCTTCACACGGTCTTGCACGCCGCGAGTGCACGGCGCCGTCCCGCCGGATCGCAGGCGATCATCTCCCCGGCGTGCGGTGCCGGGATGCCGGCGTCCACGATGCGTCCCCTCTCGGCCGCCAGCTTCGCCAGGCGCGCCGTCGCGCCCCGCACAGCCGCACCGACTGGCCCGGCGCCGCAATGCCCCGCGCCAGTCCGCGAGCGTGGTTGACCGCTCCGGTCGGTCCACCAGCGCGGAGTACGGTCCTCAACTGGTCAGCAAGAAGCGCCGGTTGAGCGGCTGCGATGGCCGCGCGTTCATCGGGAACAGCGCGGCAAAGGCCCTGATCTGCTCCACCGAGGCCGTCACCGGGTCGCGGAACACGGTCCAGGTCAGCCCCTCGGAACAGGGCGGTGTGGTCAGCGAGCCCATGTAGCGGAAATAATGCCGATCCTTCGGCAGCAGCGCCGAAGCGTCGACGGTGACGCCCGGCACCGTCTGCTCCGGCGTCTCCTTGGCCGGCATCGCCTGCCAGATCGGTGTCAGCGCCGCATTGGCCGCGCCGGGCTGGACGAACACCCCCAGCACTGCGAAGGCACCGGCCGCCGAGCGATGGACGAAATGGCACTCGAGGTCGAATGCCTTGCCGGCCAGCAGATGCTCGCTCGGATGGTGGAAGTGGAACTGCAGCAACTCATAGGCCGTCTCGTTGATCTGCAGCCGGCTGCCGGGCGTGGCTTTCACTTGGATCGTATGGCCATTGTTGACGATCTTCAGCGGCATCTTCTGGTAGGCGACGGTGACCGATCCGAGTTCGGCCCTCACCGGATGCACCAGGTCGATCGGCGTCTGCTCCACCCCGGCCGAACAGGCGCGGAAGTCGGCGGAGAGATCGCCCCATTTCGCCGGACCGCCCCCGCCCTCATAGCCCCAGTGCGCGGTTTCGGCGCCGAAGGCAGCGGCGCAGACCGGGCAGGCCACGGCGGCAGTGGCCAGACCGAACAGGGAACGGCGAGCGAGGATCGATCCCATGACGATTCCCTCTATGGTTGTATTGCCCCGCCTCCATACACCCGATTCGTATCAACACAAATCCTGTTTCGGCAGTGGGTGCATCACCCGCCCCGGATCGCGCACGCCGCCCGCCTCCAGATACTCCGGCCCGATCGGCACCTTGCCGTGGCCGCCCGGGATATCCAGCACATAGGTCGGCCAGGCCAGGCCAGTGACGCGCCCGCGGAGCGCCGCCAGCAGCCGCCGCCCTTCGGCGATCGGCACGTGGAACCGCGCCGTGCCGGGCGCCGGATCGAGCTGATGCAAGTAGTAGGGCTTCACCCGGGCGGCCAGCATGGCGCGGAACAGCTCCTCGAGCGCCTCCGGGCTGTCGTTCACGCCGCGCAGCAGCACCGACTGGCCGAGCACCGGGATCGCCCGGGCCTGCATGCGGCGGATCGCGTCGCGCGCGGCCTGGGTGAATTCCCGCGCGTGGTTGGCGTGCACCACGACCCACATCGATTTCGGCGTCTCCAGCGCTGCCGCCAGCGCTTCGGTGATCCGCGCCGGATCGGCGACCGGCACGCGGGTATGGACGCGCAGGATGTCGATGTGCGGGATCGTCGACAGCGCCGCGACGATGGCGGCCAGCCGGCGCGGCGAGAGCATCAGCGGATCGCCGCCGGTGAGGATCACCTCGCGGATCGCCGGATGCGCGGCGAACCAGTCGTATGCTGCCCGCAATTCGGCCTCGGTCAGCAAGCCGCCATCGGGGCCGACATGCTCGCGGCGGAAACAGAAGCGGCAATACACCGGGCAGATCAGCAGCGGCTTCAGCAGCGCGCGGTCCGCATAGCGGTGCACCACGCCCTTGATCGGCGACAGCGCATCGTCGCCGATCGGGTCGGCGCGTTCGTCCGGCGTGGTCAGCAATTCGGCGGGATCGGGCACGAATTGCAGGCCGATCGGATCGTCCGGACGCTCGATCAGCGCCTGCACCGCGGGCGGGATCGCGACCGCATAGCGCTGCTCGACCTCGGCCACGCGCGCGACCGCGTCATCCGGGATCAAGCCGGCATCGGCGAGCGCCGTGGCGTCGCGCAGGGTCGGCAGGGAAGGGGGGAAGCCGGCGGCCATGGCGGCAGGAGATAACTCCCGCCGCCGTGGTCAGCTAGAGCGTGATCCGCGCAGGTGATCACCCGAAGCGGTGAATCACGCTCTCAGACAATGCGCCGGAGCGGGTTCCGTGAGCTAGTGCGAACGGAATCTGCCCCAGAGCGTGATCCGCGCAGGTGGGTCAACCGAAGCGGTGAATCACGCTCTCAGACAATGCGCCGGAGCGGGTTCCGTGAGCCTACGCGAACGGAATCTGCTCTGGTAGCTAGTAGTAGGTGCGGCTGAACCCGCCGAACAGCAGGAACAGGACGACGATCAGCAGGACCAGCCCGAGGCCGCCGCCGTAATGGGCGCCACCGTAGTAGCCGGAGCGGTAGCCGTAGTAACCACCGCCGCCGAACAGCAGGACGATGACCAGAATCAGCAGAAGGAGGCCCATGTGTGTGCCTTTCGCTTGTGACCTGCCTCAATTCGGCGTCGAGAAAGGTCGTGCGGTGGCACGATTGTGGCGCCGCGACGGATGCCAGGTAACATCCGTGTAATGTTGCCCCCCGCCTGGCATCCAGACTCCCTGGCGGCGCGCCTGCCGTTCCTGCGTCGCCGCACCCTGCTGACCCAGGGCACCAGGGCATTCTTCACCGCGCGCGGCTACGTCGAGGTGGAAACGCCCCACGCCGTTCCCACTCCCGGCGAGGAGGTGCATCTCGGCGCCTTTGCCACCGAACGCGTGGCGCCCGACGGCGTGCGCGAGACGCTGTGGCTGCACACCAGCCCGGAATTTGCGATGAAGAGGCTGCTGGTCGCGGGTGCCGGCCCGATCTTCCAGCTTGCCCGCGCGTGGCGGAACGGCGAGGGCAGCGACCTGCATGCGCCCGAGTTCACCATGCTGGAATGGTATCGCCCCGGCGCTGGGATGGCCTCGTTGATCGAGGAGACCACCGTCTATCTCCGCGCCGTGCTGCCGCCGGTCGTCACCTGCCGCGGCGTCACGACCGACCTGTCACGCATCGAATGCCTGACCGTCGCGGATGCTTTCGCGCGCTATGTCGGTGCCGATGTGCTGGCGACCGCCGATGATGCGCCCGCGCTGGCCGCCGCTGCCGGCGCACGCCTGCGGCACGGTGAAACCTGGGAGGACCTGTTCTTCCGCCTGCTGCTCGAGCGCGTCGAGCCGCAGCTTGGCCGCGCCTGCCCGACATTCCTGACCCACTGGCCCGCCGCCCAGGCCGCGCTTGCGCGGCGCGATCCGGCGGACCCTCGTGTCGCCGAGCGGTTCGAACTGTTCGTCTGCGGCATCGAACTGGCGAATGCCTTCGTCGAGTTGACCGATGCGGCCGAGCAGCGCGCGCGCTTCACCGCCGACCGGGCGCGGCGCCACGCGATGACCGGACCGGACTGGCCGCTGGACGAGGATTTCCTGGCCGCGCTCGAGTTCGGCATGCCGCCGGCGGCCGGTATCGCGCTGGGCTTCGACCGCCTGGCGATGATCGCCGCCGGCGCCGACCGCATCGACCAGGTGCAGTGGCTGCCCAACGCGGCAGTCGTCAGACCAGGATGAGGTGAATGGA
The DNA here is from genome assembly GCA_037201625.1 of Acetobacteraceae bacterium. Classification (GTDB taxonomy): domain Bacteria; phylum Pseudomonadota; class Alphaproteobacteria; order Acetobacterales; family Acetobacteraceae; genus JAMXLO01. The sequence continues at coordinate 210,464 of JBBCGR010000003.1, forward strand.
CGGGGCGCACGTGTGCCCAAGGTCCGCGGCGTGCGGGCCGACCGACCGAGAGGACGATGGAACCGCCGGACACGCGAAGGGCGGCGGCTTACGCGCCGGCATCCATTCGCGTGGTCGGGGTGACTTGCGGTTCCCTTGTCCTTGCCGTCGGCACTATCCGGCTTCAGCGCGGTGTCAGTGGCGCGCCAGCAGCGGGAACTGCAGGCATAGCGCCTCCGCGCCGCCATCGCCCGCCGCCACTGTCAGCGCCCCGTCAGCGGGGCCGACAAAGACGCAGGAGTTTGCCGGCAGCAACGCCGAACCGCCCGCCGCGGCGGTGCCGGACAGCACGATCCAGAACTGTCCGCCGCCCTCGCGCGGATCAGGCCCCAGCAGGGTCGCGCTGGGCGGCAGGCGGTAGCGCCAGGTCGCCATCCCGTCCGGCGTCTGCTCGATGACGGCGGCGCAGGCGAGCGCCTCGGTGCGCGCCAGCGCGTCAGCCGAGGCGGCGGGCGTCGGCGCGGCGGTGGCTTCGCGGTGCTGCAGGTTCTGCCGCCGCGCCGCGCGCAACTGCTCGCGCGCCGCCGGCATATAGCGCGCGCCGGGGTCCCAGGCGTTGCGCAGCGTGAACCAGGCGATCCCCTCATCGGCCGCAACGATCGGGCCGTAGGCGGACCACGCGTCCGTGTAGTGCACCGCGACCGTGCCCACGTCATGCGTGCCGAGACGCCCGCCCCCCTGCACGATCACCTGGTACTGGTCGGCCTGGTGGAAATGCGGCTTCACCACCGCGCCCGGGTCCTTCTCGACCAGGAAGGCCATCGGGTACAGCACGCCCGACACAGGCGCTGCCGCATCGTCCTTCAGCGTGTTGCGGTTCTCGCCGATGAAGGTCGTGTGCCAGCCATTGCCGGTCTTGCGCCGCGCCGTCTGGCGCGCAATCTCGCTGTTCGCCGTCAGGATCATGGTCTTGCCTCGTTCCTCGTGCGGTGAGCCTACGCCCCCAGCCGCCGCCGCGCCAAGGCCGCCCCCGCGCCGAGCGCCGTCAGCTTCGCCGCCGCGACCTCGCGCGGCATCGGTGCCATGCCGCAATTGGTGCACGGGAACAGCCGTTCGGCCGGCACGAAGGCCAGCGCCTCGGCGATCGTGTCGGCGACCTGCTCGGGCGTCTCCACCGCATCGCTGGCGACGTCGATCACCCCCACCAGAACGTCCTTGCCCGCCAGCAGCCGCATCAGCGCCATCGGCACGTGCGAGTTGCGGCACTCGAGCGAGACCTGGTCGATGCGGCTGTTCGCCAGCACCGGGAACGTCGACTCGTACTGGCGCCACTCGGAGCCCAGCGTGTCCTTCCAGTCGATGTTCGCCTTGATGCCGTAGCCGTAGCAGATATGCACCGCCGTGGTGCACGTGAGGCCCTGCGCCGCACGTTCCAGTGCGGCAATTCCCCAGTCGGCGACTGCATCCATGTAGACATTGAACGCCGGCTCGTCGAACTGGATCACGTCGACGCCATCGGCCTCGAGCGCCCGCGCCTCCTCGTTCAGCACCTCGGCAAAGGCCATTGCCAGCGCGGCGCGGTCACCGTAGTGCGTATCGGCGATCGTATCGACGATCGTCATGGGGCCGGGCAGCGTGAACTTCAGCTTCCGCCCGGTGTGCGCCCGCGCCAGCCGCGCCTCCGCGGCATGCACGCGGCCGCGCAGCCCGAGCGGGCCGGTGACCGTCGGCACCATCGCCTTGTAGCGGTTGTTGCGGATGCCGATCTCGACGCGCCGGCCGAAATCGATGCCGTCGACCTGCTCCAGGAAGCCGTGCACGAAATGCTGCCGCGACTGCTCGCCGTCGCAGACGATGTCGATGCCGGCATCCTCCTGCTGCTTGATCGCGAGCAGCGTGGCATCGGCCTTCGCCGCCGCCAGTTCCTCGCCGGCGAGCTTCCACGGCGCCCACAGCATGGCGGGTTCGGCGAGCCAGGACGGCTTCGGCAGGCTGCCGGCAATGGTGGTCTCGAACAGCATCGGCGTTCCTCTCCCGCAGGTGTCGCTCCTTGCGCGCCGAGCACGACCCTCTCCCGCTGCACGGGAGAGGGTTGCGTGCGGGCTACGGCGCTTCCGGCGTGCGGAACAGCAGCGGGAAGGCGCTGTGCACGTGCGGCTGCGTCACCGCCGGCGCGCCGAAATGCAGGAAGGAGCGGTTGAGCTCCGCCAGGCTGCGCGCGCCGGCCAGCGCCATCGCCACCATCACCTCCTGCTCCAGGATCTCGAGCAGCCGGTGCACGCCGGCGGCCCCCTCGGCGGCCAGCGCGTAGCAATAGAGGCGTCCCACCGCGATCGCATCGGCGCCCAGCGCGATCGCCTTCACCACGTCGGTGCCGCGCGCGAAGCTGCCGTCGACCACCACCTTGGCGCGGCCGCGCACCGCGTTCAGCACCTCGGGCACCACGTCCATCGAGCCGCGGCCATGGTCGAGCTGACGGCCGCCGTGGTTCGACACATACACCACCTCGACGCCGTGCTCGCACGCGATCGCCGCGTCCTCGGCCGTCGCGATGCCCTTCAGGATCAGCGGGATGCTGTGCTTGTCCTTGAAGCGCTTGATGTTGTCCCAGGAGAACGACGCCTGGTCGGCGTGGCCCGTCGCCGCCGCGCGCCACGGCTTGACGAAGCGGGCGGCGATGTCGCGCTCGCGCCGGGAATAGGCCTGCGTGTCCACCGTGATGCAGAACGCGTTGAACCCGTTGTCCACCGCCCGGTGCACCACGTCGTTCACCCAGGCATCGTCGCCGCGCACGTAGAGCTGGAAGATCTTCGGACCGGTGACCGCCTTGGCGGTCTCCTCCAGGCCCGGGCGGGTCACCGAACTGACGATGATCGGCACGCCGAACTCGGTGGCGCCGCGGCCGGCGGTGGCAGCACCTCCCGCGTCGAAAGATTCCAGTGAGCCGACCGGCGCCAGCATCACCGGCAGCCGCAGCTTCATGCCGAGGAACGTGGTGCTGGCATCGACCTTGGAGACGTCGCGCAGGACGCGGGGGCGCAGCGCGATGGCGTCCAGCGCGGCACGGTTGCGCCGCATGGTGGTCTCGGTCTCGGTGGCACCGATCAGATAGCCCCAGATATTGCTGTCGACCTTGGCCCGCGCCGCCGGAATGAATTCGTGCAGGCACTGGTACTCGCCGGAGACCTCGGTCAGGTGCGGTGCTTCAGGCATCGTTTCTCTCTCCCACTTCCGTCCCGCCATCAGGCCCAGACCCGGCGAGAACCGCAAGAGGGCGACCGGCCGGACGGAGCGGATCAGACGACGGTGGCGGGCTCGCCGGCGACCGGCTTGCCGGGCCTGGTCTCCGGCATCATGGCCCAGAGCAGCGCGACCGCCGCGGCGCCGACCACCGCCAGCGTCATGAAGGCGGCCGGCGCGCCCATGGTGTCGGCTATCCAGCCGGCGGCCGTGGTGCTGAACGTGGCACCGAGCCCGGCCGCCAGGCTGAGCGAACTGATGGCGAGGTTCAGGTAGCCGGTGCGCCGCGTCACATCGGCAGCGATCAGCGGCACCATCAGGCCGAAGACGGTGGCGCTGACGCCGTCCAGCACCTGCATCATGACCAGCGGCACGGCGTCGGGCAGGGTGGTGAACAGCAGCGCGCGCGCCGGCAGCGCCACGAAGCCCAGCAGCAGGATCGGCCGGCGCCCGATCGTCTCGGCCAGCCGCCCGACCCAGGGCGAGCAGGCGGCCACCACGATCTGGGGCACGATGATCGCGGCCGAGACGACGAACCCGGTATCGTCGGTGCGCTTGGCCAGTTCGTTCAGCGCGAGCGGCAGCATCGCCGCGTTCGCCACGCTGAACAGCACGGCGCAGATGGCGAAGACATGCAGCGCGGGCTCGGCGAAGATGTGCCACGGATGCTGGCTCCGATCGCGCAACTCGGACGGCGTCAGCATCGCCGGGTGGTCCGAGACGGGCACGCTGTCGGTGGCGCGGAACAGCGGCAGGGTGGCGAGGCCCGCGACGCAGAGCAGCGCGCTCGCGATGAAGGCGGCGCGGTTGGAGGACCAGGTCACCAGGGCACCGAACAGCGCGGCGGCGAGGGCGTTGCCGATCGAGGCGTAGCGGGCGTTGATGCCGATCCGCTCGCTGAACGCCGTCTGGCCGGCGAGCGCCAGGGTCAGCGCGGCGATCGCCGGCCCCAGGATGCAACTGCCGAGCGAGTGGATGAGCTGCGAGCTCCAGACCAGGGGCTCGGTGGGATGCGCCGCCAGCATGACGGCGCTGGCGCCGACCAGCACCAGGCCCAGGCCGTTGGCGAAGCGCTTGTGGCGGATCATGTCGACCAGGGCGCCGGACGGAAGCTGGAAGGCCAGCACCGAGGCGGTGCCGATGCTGAGCGCGATGCCGATATCGGCCTGGTTCCAGTTCTGCTCCGTCAGATAGACCGAGAAGAACGGCCCGAACCCGGTCTGCGCCGCGGCGATGAAGAAATTCAGGGCGTTGAGCCCGATCCAACAGCGCACGGCTATCATGGATCGAACTGTGCCTCTCGACGTCGCTAGGGTGGAACCAGAAGGGCGGAGGCCGGAAACAACCGCCCCCGCGCCCTGATGTCAACGTCGTGAAGGTGGATTCCGGGACGGCGGGGCCGGCGGCGGCGGGATGATCACCCGGCGCCCTCGGGATCCTCCTGCTGGAGGAGCGCGCCGATATCCCGCTTGCTGTGCAGAATGCGGACGACGGTGACCTGATCGGCACGCCCAGATAGTAGACCCGCAACTCGTCAAAGCCTTTGACGTGCCAGGAGCGCAGGCCACAAAGGCGTGGATTGCTGAGAAGCCTGGGCGGTCCGGCCTGCGGCATCGCCAGCAGGGCATCGATCGCTTCGAGGACGGCGGTGTGGAATCGGCGGGCGACATCGGGCAGGCCCTGGGCTGCATGTCCTGCTCCGCCGATTCCCGGATGAACAGGTTCATGGTCGGGAGCGGTCTTTGTACCTCTCCAGCACCTGCTCGGCCTTCGTTCCCAATCCCTTGCGGAATTCGGTGCCGGGCGGGAGGCTCCCCGACGCGAGGCCCTCCAGCAGCAATGCCTCCAGGCGCGCCTCGTCCTCCTTTGCCTGCGCGTCCCGCAGCAGGCTGCGCAGATATTCGCTGACGTTGCCGTAGCCCTTGCTTGCGACCTGGCGCTCGATGAACGCCTTGAGCGAATCAGGCAGGGAAATGGTGACAGTCACCATGGCAGACCCCTCACGTTCGCCCTTCAGGCTAACGGCGCCCTTATCTGTTGTGAACAATTAAGATGTAGGCCGACCGTCGTGGCGTACGGACTCCGTTCTGGCTCGTTGTCTGAGAGCGTGATTCACCGTTCCGGTGATTCCACCTGTGCGGATCACGCTCTAGACCGCCGCCCCGCGGTTTGGGCAGGCCGGGACAAGAGATGGCACAACAGCCTCGCCATGTCCGCGGTGTACCGGCGGGCATGGCGAGGGGCTACGTGTGTGGGCCGCGGGCAGGCAGCCGGCGGCCTTGGTCAGGCAGGCCTTCCGTCAGTCCCCGACGGCGCGAAGCTGCGGCACGCGCGCCAGGCACATCTCCTCATAGATATCGACATAGTCCTCGGCCATCCGCCGGGCGCTGAACCGGCGCTCGAACTGCGCGCGCACCTTGGTGCGGTCCAGTTCGCCCAGCCGTCCGAGCGCCGCCGTCGCCGTCGCCTCGTCGTGCACGATGAAGCCGGTCAGGCCGTCATCGATCACCTCGGGCACCGAGCCGCGGTTGAACGCGATCACCGGCGTGCCGCACGCCATGCTCTCGATCATCACCAGGCCGAACGGCTCCGGCCAGTCGATCGGGAACAGCAGGGCATGCGCGCCGGACAGGAAGGCGGGCTTCTGCGCGTCGTTGATCTCGCCGATGAACTCGACCCAGGGGCTGGCATCGATCAGCGGCTTGATCTCGCTCTCGTAGTACTTCTTGTCGGCGTTATCGACCTTGGCGGCGACCCGCAGCTTCATGCCGGCGGCACCGGCGATGCGGATCGCCTTGTCGACGCCCTTCTCCGGCGAGATGCGCCCCAGAAACGCCAGATAGTCCTGCTTGCCTGGCTGCGGCGTGAGCAGGTTCGTCGGCATCCCGTGATGCACCGTGCGGATCCAGTTCAGCCGGGGGATCGGCCGCCGCTGGCTGTCGGAGATGGACACGAACGGCGCGTCGAACAGTTCGTAGACATCCTTGAACTCGGGGATGTCGAGGCGGCCGTGCAGCGTGGTCACGAAAGGCGTGCGCTGGCGGCTGAACAGCGACAGCGGGAAGTAGTCGGTATGAAAATGCAGGACATCGAATTCGTCGGCGCGGCGATAGATCAGCTCCATCATCCGCATGTAGATCGCGATCCAGTCGACCACCGTCGGGTCGAGCCGCAGCGCCTGGTCGCGCATCGGCGCGAGCTTGGCGGACGTGATCGAGTCACCGCTGGCGAACAGGGTCACGTCGTGGCCCATCGCGACCAGCTCCTCGGTGAGCGAGTAAACCACGCGTTCGGTACCGCCGTACAGCTTGGGCGGCACCGCCTCGAAAAGCGGAGAGATTTGAGCGATGCGCATGAATGCAGCCCCGGGTTTTTCGTGTGTTCAACAGTAACCAGCTCGGCTTTACTGACACTTGACTTGCTCAGGCACCGTGCTTAATCACTATCTTGTTATAGGAGCCGAATGTGGCAAAAAGTCGGCAGGTTTCTTGCTGGGAATGAGCTGCGGTCAGGGTGAGATGGCAACAAGTACGGCAGAAATGAGGCAGCAGATGGTTGGCTTGCCTGGACTGCGGGCGCGTCCGATCGCGTTCCTCTGGCACTACGTCCGACGCCACCCATGGGGGCATGCGGCGGTATTCTTTTCGGTCCTGATTGCCGTGGTTTGCGCGGTGTCGGTGCAGTACGGTCTCAAGAACCTTATCGACATCGTTGCGGTCGGTCCGGGCAAGGCCACCGGCATCTGGGTGGCCTTCGCGCTGCTCTGCGTGCTGGTCGCAGGCGACAACCTGCTGTGGCGGGTCGCCGGCTGGGTCGCCGCCTGCACCTTCGTCGAAGTGACCGGCGACGTCCGGCGCGACCTGTTCGGCCATCTGTCCGGCCACTCGCCCAGCTATTTCGCCGAACGGCTGCCGGGTGCGATGGCCAGCCGCATCACCGCGACCTCCAACGCCACGTTCACCACCGAGAACACGGTGGCCTGGAACGTGCTGCCGCCCTGCGTCGCCGTGGTCTGCTCCATCATCTTTATCGGCTCGGTGAACCCGGCGATGGCCGGCGCGCTGGTCGCGGTCGCCGTCGCCCTGGGCGCGCTGATCTTCTACCTGGCACGCCGCGGCACGCCACTGCATCGCAGCTTCGCCGCCAAGGCCGCCGCGGTCGATGGCGAACTGGTCGACGTGATCGGCAATTTCGGCGTCGTGCGTGCGTTCGGCGCGATGTTCCGCGAGCAGCGGCGCATCGCCGGCACGATCGGCGTGGAGATGGCCTCGCGGCGGTCCAGCCTGCTGTACCTGGAACGGCTGCGCCTGATCCATGCAGTGATCACCGCGACGCTGATCGCCGGCGTGGTGGGCTGGGGCATCCTGCTGTGGCAGGCCGGCGCCGCGACCGTCGGCGACCTGGTGCTGATCACCACGCTGTCGTTCGGCATCCTGCACTGCACGCGCGACCTCGCGGTGGCGCTGGTCGACCTCACCCAGCACGTCGCGCGCCTCGAGGAGGCGATCGGCACGCTGCTGATCGAGCATGAACTGCCGGATCGCGAGGGCGCCCAGCCGCTGCGGCAGGGCGCCGGGCGGGTGGCGTTCGAGCATGTGCGCTTCGCCTATCCGGGGCGCTCGGCGGTGCTGCGCGACTTCGAACTGGTGATCGAGCCGGGCCAGCGCGTCGGGCTGGTCGGCTCCTCGGGCGCGGGCAAGTCCACCGTGCTGTCGCTGCTGCAGCGGTTCTATGATGTGAGCGACGGCCGCATCACGATCGACGGGCAGGATATCCGCGACGTCACCCAGGAAAGCCTGCGCTCCACCATGGCGATCGTGCCGCAGGACATCAGCCTGTTCCACCGCACGGTGCTGGAGAACATCCGCTATGCCCGGCCCGACGCCCCGGAGGAGGACGTGCTGCGGGCGGCCGAGATGGCGCATTGCCGCGAGTTCATCGAGGCGCTGCCGGATGGCTTCGCCACCATGGTCGGCGATCGCGGCGTGAAGCTGTCGGGCGGGCAGCGCCAGCGCCTGGCGATTGCGCGGGCGCTGCTGAAGGACGCGCCGATCCTGCTGCTGGATGAGGCAACCAGCGCGCTCGACAGCGAAAGCGAGCGGGCGATCCAGGACGCGCTCGACCGGCTGATGCAGGGCCGCACCGTGGTCGCCATCGCGCACCGCCTGGCGACACTGAAGAGCTTCGACCGGATCATCGTGATGGATCGCGGGCGGATCGTGGACGATGGGCCGCCGGGCGTGCTGGCGGCGCGGCCAGGGCCGTACCGCGAACTGCTGCGCAAGCAGCAACTGGTGGAGCCGCTGCCGGAAGCCGCCTGAGGACCCTCCGCACATGTCCCGCCTCGTCGTCGTCTCCAACCGGGTGGCGCCGATCACCGAAGGGGAGCCGACCGCGGGTGGGCTCGCGGCCGGCGTGCTCGACGCACTGAAGCAGCAGGGCGGCATCTGGTTCGGCTGGAGCGGGGAGATCACCGACAACGCGGTCTCGCCCGCGCATGTCGAGCGGACGGTCGGCCAGATCACGCTCTACACCGTCGATCTGAACCGGCGCGACTACGACCAGTTCTACCGCGGCTTCGCCAACGGCACGCTATGGCCGACGCTGCATTACCAGGTCGGCCACGCCCGCTTCGACTGGGAGGAGTTCGCCGGCTATCGCCGCGTGAACGAGTTGTTCGCCCAGGCGCTGGTGCGGCTGGTGCGGCCGGACGACCTGGTGTGGGCGCACGACTACCACCTGCTGTGCCTGGCCGAGGCGCTGCGCGAGGCCGGGCTGCGCAACCGGCTGGGGCTGTTCCTGCATACGCCGTTCCCGGCGCCCGCCGTGTTCATGACCGCGCCCGCCCATGCCGAACTGGTGCGGGCGATGTGCCAGTACGACGTGCTGGGCTTCCAGACCGAGGATGACCGCAACGCCTTCACCGACTACGCGCTGCGCTATGCCGGCGGCGAGGCGCGCAGCGACGGCGTGATCGCAGCCTACGGGCGGACCGTGCGCACCGGCGTCTATCCGATCGGCGTGCACGTGGATGAGGTGCGCCAGGAGGCGGAGGCGCCGGCGAACCAGGCCTATGCCGCGCGGCTGCATGAGAGCCTGCTGGGCTGGCCGCTGATCCTGAGCGTGGACCGGCTGGACTACTCGAAGGGGCTGCGGCCGCGCTTCATCGCGTTCGAGCGGTTCCTGGAGAAGTTCACCCAGCACCAGGGCCATGTCGTGTTCATGCAGATCGCGCCGCCCTCACGCGGCGACATCGAGACCTATCGCGAGATCCGCCGCGAGTTGGAGGCGGAGGCGGGGCGGATCAACGGCCGGTTCGCCGAAGTGGACTGGATGCCGCTGCGCTATCTGAACCGCGGCTTCGCGCGCAGTGCGCTGATGCCGCTCTATGCGCAGGCGCGGGTCGGGCTGGTGACGCCGTTGCGCGATGGCATGAACCTGGTGGCGAAGGAGTATGTGGCGGCACAGGACCCGGCCGATCCCGGCGTGCTGGTGCTGTCGCAGTTCGCCGGTGCGGCGCGCGAGTTGGACGCGGCGCTGATCGTCAACCCGTACGATGAGGCGGGTGTCGCGGCGGCACTGGAGCGTGGCCTGGCGATGGAGCAGGCGGAGCGCCGCGAGCGCCACGCCGCTATGCTGTCGGTGATGCGGCGCAACAGCCTCGACGCCTGGCGCGACCGGTTCGTCGCGGACCTGCGGGGGTAGGCCGCTGCCTTGGGGGATGGAACCACTTCCCAACTCTTCCCCGCTTCGCGGGAGCATCGTCCTGACGAAACGGGTAAACGTTTGGAGACACGGGAAGGCGTGGCGTCTGGTGCCGCAGGGCTATCGCGAGCCGGGGGGCCGTTCCCTAACGCACCGCCCCCGGTCTGGCTGTGTTTTGGCGTGCAATTCTGACACCCTCAATTTGTAGGGTAAGCAGCCGGCAATTTGTAGGGTAAGCAGCCGGCCGAGTTTGGCGATCTGCTCGCTCGAAACTGGCGCGGGCATCCGCGCCGTACGAGCGGGTCACCCTGCCGGTCTGGCACAACTGTGGCTCGCGTTGCGCTACGGCCTGGCATGAAGCGCATCATCCCGTGCGCCAGTCACACCCTTTCGCACCCCGGCGACCCAGCGCCGTGCGGCCTGGAGCGCGGGTCCGGTGACGACCAGGGGGGCGCAGCCAGCGGCCTCCCAGGCGCGGGAGGCGAAGTCCGGATACAGCGCCACGGCGCCCTCGCCGTTGGCGAAGTTCGAGCGGTCGCCCACGTCGAGGTAGGATTCCGCCGCCAGCCCCTCGGCCAGCAGCACCGCATGCCGCGGCAGTTCCACGTGGTAGTACGTCACCTCGTCCTTCGCCACCTGCGCGATGCTGCCGCCATTGATCAGGCACTTCACCGGGATCAGCACGTCGCCGATATACACCGCGTGGTCGGGCGACAGCCAGAGGTCCCGGCACGGCCGCCCAGGCCCGAACGCCCCCGCCGCCACCCGCACCGGCCACACCTTGTGTGGCTCCGGATGGCGCGTGCAGTCCACGGTGCGGTGGCCCAGCCACACCACCGGCTCGGACTGCTGGCCGCCCAGCACCACCTGCACCCGCTCGCCGACCCGCAGGTCCTCGACCGCGACCTCGCCGCGCTCGGTGGCGATGCGCGTGCCGGCCAGGAAGCAGGGCGCGGTGCCGATGCCGCCGGCGCCGTCGGGGACCAGGTTCTTGCCGTTGACGAACTCGCCGAACTGCAGGGCGCCGATGGTCGCGCTGCCGCCGTCGAACAGCGTCAGCAGATGGGTCTCGCTGTCGAAGCTGACCGAGGCGATCGAGGTGCCCTGGACGATGATGTCGTCGCCGGTGATGAAGTTCTCGATGGTGGCGTTGAAGCCGGCGAGGGTGCCGATCGACAGCACGCCGGTCTTGTCGGAGAAGAACACCGACTGGGTGGGGTCGACGGTGCCGGCGTTGACCACCAGCGTGCCCTTGTTCTTGATCGACAGCACGCCGGTCTCATCGGCGCCGTTGGAGGTGATCATCGGCGTGATGAGGGTGAAGGCGCCGTTGGCGACCGAGACGGTGCCGGAGTTGAACACGCCGACGGTGTATTCGGTTGTGGTGGTCTTCAGCACGCTGAACTGGCCGCCGGACTGCACCGTGAGGCGCTCCGGGTCGATCACGCCGCCGAACGAGTTCAGCACCCCCTGCGCGCCGATGTTCAGGTTCTTGCCGATCGTCAGTTCCGTGTCCGCACCCAGCGTCAGGACGCCCACGCCGGTGATGCCGATATTCAGATCGCCGGCGATCTTGAGGTGGCTGCCGGCGCCTTCGATGTCGACATTGGCGGTGCCGGTGGCGTCGAGGCCGAAATCCGCCGAGGCGGCACTGACGGTGGCGCCGTTGAGGATCGAGAGTTCGCCGGTGCCCGCGCCGCCGACCTCAAGTGCGCCCGTCAGCGTCAGCGCGCTGCCGGCGCCCACGACTGAGACACCGCCGACGCCACCAGAGAGCTTGCCGGTGTCCAGGTCGCTTGCCGTCACCGTGCCGCCGGCGCTGATCGCCAGGGAGCCGTAGGCCGCCGAACCGACCACCAGCTGGCCGCTGACCCGCCACGCTGAGCCAGGCCCGCTCACGGTGGCGAAGGCGCCATCCGAGCCGCTCTGATCCGCGATCACGGCAGGGGTGCCAGCGGCAGTGTTCAGGGTAGCGCCCTTGCCGATCCGCAGACTGCCAAACGCATCGAAGCCCACGACCACGCGGCCGGTGTTGGCCACGCCATGAGCGACCATGGAGCCGTTATCGTATATGTCCGCGGCGATGTCGCCGCCGGCTGCCAGCAGCCCGTTCGCATCGATGACGATCGCTCCCGGGATGGCATGACCCTGGCCACCTACCTCGATGGCACTGCTGGCATCAATGGTGATGCCGGCCGCACCGGCCAACGATGTCAGCGTTCCGCCGATGGTGACCAGGCCGCCATTGGTGACGGAGAGCGTGCCGGTGCTAACGATCGAGCCAGTAATGGTTCCGATCGCGAGGTCTCCTCCGCCAATCAACGTGGAACCACTGCCGTCGACCGTGATCATGCCGTGGCTCGCGCTGCTGACGGCATTGCCGATGTTGATGCCGGTGCCGACACTGACCGTGCCGCCATCGGCGACGGCCAGTGTGCCGGTGCCGCCCAGGCCTATCGCCATGTTCTTGGGGGTGGATAGTGTCGAGTTGGCGCCCGTGACTGCGAGGTACCCGGTCGAGCCGGTGTTGACCCCAACCAGGATTGCATAGGTCAGGCCAGCCGCCATCGCCTCTGTGCTGAGGTCGGTCGTGACGAGTGCCTGATTTTGCACCGTCATGGCACCAATGCCGGAACGGCCGACGTCGAAGCGGCCGTTGTTGTCGAGGTGCGAGCCTGCGCCATCGACGGTGACATGGCCGGTGCCGCCCGCCTGGTCGCCGACCGAAAAGCCGCCGCGCGGATCGATGGTGGAGAAGCCGCTGAGCAGCGTGCCACCATTCTCGATGAACAACTGGCCGGTGTTGATGATAGAAGACCCGGTGCCGCTGGCACCCCCGACGTTCATCTGGCCGACTGATCGGAAAATCGATCCGGGATCGGTGATCCGCAGCGTGCCGTTGCCGCCGTTCAATCCGATCTGGGCTGCGCTGAAGCCGTTGGCGGGTGAGGCGGAGCTGACAGCGCCGCCGTCGCTCACGGTGAGCGTACCTGGACCGATATCGCCAATGAACATCGGCCCGGCACCGGAGTCCAGTTGCGAACCGGCACCCTGCACGATCCCGGTGCCGGTGGCCGCATCGGAAACCGAGAATAATATCGAGCCGGAACTGAGGGTAATCGTGCCGTTGTTCGAGGTGGTCTGTGGAGCGACCGTCGTGCGGACCACGCCACCGTCGCGAATCTCGAGTGCTCCACTGGCTGATCCGCCCACCGCCAGACGACCATTCAGCTCCCAGGAGGCACCCGGTCCCGCCACGATGACCTTCGATCCGCCGGACATGGTGGTCGCGCCGATCGACGCCGCGAGCAGCGTGGCGCTGGCAGCAGGAATGACATTGGATTGCAGCGTGCCACCGCTCTGGACGGTGACCTGGGCGCTCCCAAAGCTGCCGATCGCCGCATTATCAGTGGAGGTGAGTGTGGCACCGGATTGCACGGTCACGGCAGCACTGCCGATTGCGAGGTCGGCGGCCGTGACCGTGCCGGAGAAGTCGATCGTCCCGAGCAGCTTCAAATAGAACGCCGAGCCGGTTCCCGATATGGTGACGCCCGATCGGTTGACGGTGACAGTGTCCGTGGCGGTTGGTGCCAACGATCCTGCCACCGTCGGAAGCAGCGCCGTATCGTGCCAATTTCCGGCATTGGTCCAGCTGCCGTCTGGCCCGTCGGACCACTCGAAATCGTGCGACTGTACCGTGTTCGCACTGGTTCCATCCGTAAGCCATTGGCTGGCGCCAGACCCCGAGCCGCTGAGTTTTAGGATCGCCTTGCCGGCCGGGTAATTCATTGCGCTGAATGCGCGTCCGTTCGACGGCACGGACAGCAATGTCTCGGTGGCGGTGGTGCTGGAGTCGGTGGAATACACCCGCAGCGTCGCCCCGCTGATCGCCGTGAACAGCATCTTGCCGGTGGTGCTGGTGAGCAGGTATCGCGGCGTGCCGATGACGTCGTCCACCAGCAGGGTTGCGCCGCCCAGCGCCGTGTCGCTGACGTAGAGCTTGGTAATGGAGCCTGCGGGTTCCGAATACGAGCTCGCGGTATAAAGCACCCGCCCATTGCTCGAGCCGACCACGAAAAAGCCGCCGGAGGAATTTCCCGACGCGGATCCGTACTGCACTTCGGATAGCACGATGGTACCGCCTGAAGTGCCGTCCGAGGCATACAGCTTGGCGTCGTAGGCGGTGTATGAGGCGGGAAACCCGTTGAATGTGCCGGTGGCCAAACTGGCTGCGGTGGCAGAAAATAACGTGCGCCCACCCGCAGCGGCAAGATATGTCACGCCGCCACTGCCGCCCAGCGGCGAGCCGGTCACCAGGTCGGCCAGAAATTGTGCCGTGGTCGAGCTGCTGGCGATCGCGTAGATCTTCACGTCGAACGAATCGTAGGTATGTGGTGTGCCGCCTACGCTGGCCGTCTCCACAGTCGAGGACGATGTCGTGAAGTAGGTGACACCGGCATTCGTGGCCAGCACGCGGATGCCGCCGGCACCTGGCGTCAACGGCGACCCGTATATCACCTCGGCCAGGGACACGGTGCCGGCGGCAGTGCCGTCGCTGCGCAGCAGTCGTGAATCGTACTTCGTATAAGTGTAGGTCGTGCCGTTTATGACCTGGCTCTCAGCCGATGTTGATGTGGCCGCGAAAAAGACAAAGTCGCTCGTCGTTGACAGAAGAGACGCGGTACCGACCGGCAGAACCTTCACTAGTTCGGCGGTGTCCGGCGCGACGCCCGTCACATAAATCTGAAGTTCATCGGCCGTGTTGAAGTAATAATATGAACGTCCGGCCGAGGATACTATTAGTGTACTTCCAGAAGGGAGCGCGGCCATGTTTTTGATGCCTCTTCAGGATTATTTGCCTCGGATCTGGCCGGGTGACGGGCGCCTGTCGCCTGCGAGGTATTGCAGGTTGTGCCACCGGTCGCTCGGAACATCATCCATTGGCCCGGGGCGCGATGCAATGCTACCCGAACCAGTTCCATAACGACCGTGGCTGCAGCCCAACTGCGACGGTTATAGAGGGCAGAGTGGAACCCAGTTTGCCTCTGGCGGCCTTTGCCGGAGGCGTCTCTTTGATCGCAGCATGGCGAATGCGTCAGTCAAAGTGATGATTCCCCTTTGCGAGGGCGCGCTGAACTCCCGCCCGCCCCCCGCCGCGGGGAGGGTTGGGGCCGGGCGCGGTCCGTGTCTAAGCTTCCCACCCCCGCGCCACACAGGAGCCGCCATGCGATTCGACCTGCTGATCAAGGGCGGTGAGGTCATCGACCCCGCCACCGGAACGTTCGGCCCTCGCGACGTGGCCATAAGGCGCGACCGCATCGCCGCGGTGGACACCGCCATCCCCGCAGACGCCGCGTTCCGGGTGATCGACGCCTCCGGCCTGCTGGTGACGCCGGGACTGATCGACCTCCACGCGCATGTCTGGTACGGCGGCGGCTTCTACGGCATCGATCCCAACCCGATCGGCGCACGGACCGGCGTGACAAGCTGGGTAGATGCCGGATCGGCCGGCGCGTTCTCGATCGACGGCCTGCGCCGCTACGTGATCGAGCCGGCACAGGTGCGCATCGCCGCCTTCCTCAACATCACCAGCATCGGCATCCCTGCCTGGGACTACGAACTCACGCAGATCGAACTCGCCGACCTCGAACTGTTCGAGATGGTGGCCAACCAGCACCGCGACATCCTGGTCGGCGTGAAGGTGCGCATGGGCGCGACCACGGTCGGCACCAACGGCGTGGAGCCGGTGCGCCGCGCGGTCGCGGCCGGCGAGCGCTGCGAGATGCCGGTGATGGTGCACATCGCCCGCCCACCGCCGGGCATCGAGGAGTTCCTGCCGCTGCTGCGCGCCGGCGACATCATCACCCACTGCTACACCGGCCAGCCGATGAAGCTGTTCGACGATGATGGCCACCTGCTCGACGTCGCGCGCAAGGCGATCGATCGCGGCATCATCCTCGATGTCGCGCACGGTGCCGGCTCGTTCGTCTTCGCCTCGGCCGACGCCTCGCTGGCAGCCGGCATCAAGCCGCACGTGATCTCGACCGACATCCACCAGATCAGCGTCGGCGGGCCGATGTTCGACCTGCCGACGTGCCTGTCGAAATTCCTCATGCTGGGGCTCGATCTTCACGAGGTGGTGGCGTTGGCGACCGAGGCGCCGGCCCGCCTGCTGCACTATGAGGACCGCGGCACGCTGCGGCCGGGCGCGCTCGCCGATGTCGGGCTGTTCCGGCTGCACGACGGATCGTTCCCATTCTACGACAATGCCGGCGTCATGCGCACCGGCAAACAATTGCTGCACAACGTCGCCACCATCGTCGGCGGGCGCGAACTGGAGCGGCCGGCGCTGCCGAAGCGTGCGGTGTGGGCGGAGCGCTGGAGCCGCGGCGGCAGCAACACCGCGCTGCAGAAATTCCAGTGCGAGCTGGTGGAGAAGGGGCACACGCCCGATCAGATGTGCGGGTGCGCCTGAGCGGGGGAGTGGCGGCCCAGGCTGGCTTGCCTATAATCCCAGGGCCTATCAGGCAGGAGCGTCCGACAATGAGCATCAGCATCCGTCCGGTCCACCCTGTGTTCGTGGGTGAGGTCTCCGGTGTCGACATCGCCCAGACGCTGACCCAGGAGCAGGTCGCCGCCATCGAGGCGGGCATGGACCGCTATGCCGTCCTGGTGTTCCGCGACCAGGCCCTGACCGACGACCAGCAACTCGCGTTCAGCCGTAATTTCGGCGAGCTGGAGGTGACGCTCGCCGGCCAGATGGCCAAGCCCGAGGACCGTCGTCTCGGCGATCGGCTGGAGCTTGGCGACATCTCCAACCTCACCGCGCGCAACCAGCTTCGCGGCCGCGACGACCGGGCGCGGATGTACGCCCTCGGCAACCGGCTGTGGCACTCCGATGCGTCGTTCCGCGCGGTGGGCGCCGGCTATACGCTGCTGCACGGCCGCGTCATCCCGGGCAAGGGCGGCAACACCGAGTTCGCCGACATGCGCGCCGCCTACGACGCGCTGGACGATGCGACCAAGGCCGAGATCGAGGACCTGGTGACGGAGCACTCGATCGTGTTCTCGCGTGAGCAGATCGGCTTCGCCGACTATGCGCCGGGCAATGAGGACCGGCTGAAGCCGGTGCAGCACCGGCTGGTCATCACCCATCCGGTGACCGGACGGAAATCGCTGTACCTGTCCTCGCATATCGGCGGCATCGTCGGCTGGCCGGTGCCCGAGGCGCGCGCCTTCATCCGCGACCTGACCGAGCACGCGACGCAGCCCGCCTTCGTCTACGCGCACGAATGGCGGGTGGGCGACATGGTGATGTGGGACAACCGCACGGTGATGCACCGCGCACGCCGCTTCGACGACCTCAAGGAGGTGCGCGACCTGCGCCGCACGTCGATCAAGGGCACCGGGCTCGCGGTCGAGCAGGCGAAGGCGGCCTGAGGCGCGGCTATTCGCACCAGCCCGACAGGCTGCGCGATTCGATGCGGGTCAGGATCTCCGTGCGTCCGAACACGGAGAAGCCCCGGTAGATCCGTGCGGAGATCCGATCCTCGCCGTCGACATGCGCCGACACGTTGTAGGTGGCGCCGTTCTCCGGATCGAAGAACCAGCCATTGGCCCATTGCGCCGGTCCGTCCGACGTCAGGCCCCAGATGATGGTACGCCCGCACATGCCGTGGGTCCGCAATTGCGGGTTGCGCAGCCAGACGATCCGGCCGCACAGCGCGTCCTGGCAGGGGAACACCTCGAACGCGACACGCTCATTCACGAGCCACGTTCCGTCCGGGTTGACGGCGGCCGAGACGCGCATCGGGACGGACAGCATCGAGGCCAGGGTTGCCGCTGCCAGCAGGAGGTATCGCATGCATCTCTCCATGGTGGCATTCAGCATAGGCATGGTCATGGGAAGGGAGTCCAGGTGATGCCGCTCAGCATTCGCCCAATTCAGACCGGGTTCGCCGGCGAGGTTTCCGGCGTCGACATCACGCAGCCGATCGTGCGTGCCGATGCCGCGGCGATCGAGGCGGGCATGGACCGCTGCGCCGTGCTGGTGTTCCGCGACCAGCATTTGACCGACGAGCAGCAGATCGCCTTCACGCTGAACTTCGGCGAGCTTGAGCACACGCGCGGCAACGCGATCACCAAGCCGGGCGAGATGCGGCTGGACCCGGCCTTCGCCGATGTGTCGAACCTGGACCGCGATCATCGGCCGCTGGCGCGCGACAGCCGGCGCCGGTTGTACGCGCTGGGCAACCGGCTGTGGCACTCGGACAGTTCGTTCCGTGCCGTGCCGGCGACCTATTCGCTGCTGTCCGGCCGCATCGTGGTGGGCAAGGGCGGCGACACCGAGTTCGCCGACATGCGTGCCGCCTACGACGCGCTGGATGCGGCGACCAAGGCGCAGGTCGAAGACCTGGTGTGCGAGCACTCGCTGATGTTCTCGCGCGAGCAGTTGGGTTTCACCGAGTTCGATCCCGGCGAGCGCGAGGTCATGCGTCCGGTGCTGCAGCGCCTGGTGCGCACCCATCCGGTGACCGGGCGGAAGTCGCTGTACCTGTCGGCGCATATCGGCACGATCATCGGCTGGCCGGTGCCCGAGGCGCGGGCGTTCATCCGCGATCTGATGGAGCACGCGACGCAGCCGCAATTCGTCTATCCTCACAAGTGGCGGCAATGGGACCTGGTGATGTGGGACAACCGCCAGGTGATGCACCGCGTGCGCCGCTACGATGACACGCAGGTGCGCGACGTGCGCCGGACGACGGTGGGCGGCACCGAGATGACGGTGGCGCAGGCGGCGTAGCGCGGCCGGCGGCATGGGGTCGCCTGTAGGCTGGAGCGCGTCCTGGCCGCCTATAGGTCGGAGCGTCGCCTGTAGTCTGGTGCGCGCCCGGGCCGCCTGTAGGCCGGAGCGCCGCCTGTAGGCTGGGAGCGTGCAGCCGGCACGTCACCCTCGCCTACGCCCTCACCATCCGCATAGCCGTCGACCTCGCCGGAGCAGCGTAGGCCGGCCGCGCCCGGGCCACCTGTCATTGCGAACGAAGTGAAGCAATCTCCATCCAGGGCCGCGCGCCCGGCCCGATGGGGAGCGAGGCGTCCCCCGCGCGAGGACGCGATCAGGGCGCCTTCCGCAGGCCGACCGGCGGCGATTGCCGGTTTCTTCGTTTGCCCCGGCCGCCGCTGGTCGGGAACTGGCACAATATTTCACCGACTCCAGCAACAATATTCTGCATATTTGCCGAATTATCGCGGTGAACGGGCAGGTCTACATATGCCCTCGTTGAACACGACAGAACCTCCGCCGGATGACGGGGGACAATGAGGAGAAAGACCATGAAGACCATGATGCTTGCGGCTGTTTCTGCGCTGTCCCTTGGGATGGGCGTTGCGTTCGCCAACGAGGGCGGCCCCGCCGCCAACACCGAGTTCACCGAGATCCCGGGCGTGGTGGCCCAGGCCCCTGTGCAGAACCTGCCGCCGGTCGCGACCGCGCAGAATGGCCAGGTGACGCACAGCTTTGCCGCGCGTTCGAGCCAGGGCACCTGGATCTTCGCGCCCACGCAGTACGGCAACGGCTAACCAGCCGTTCCCATCCGACGCACGAACAAGGGGCCGGCACCATGCCGGCCCTTTTCGTTTGTACCCCCGACGCGGTCAGGCATTGCTCCAGGCGCTCGAGCATCGCGGCCCCCAACACGCTGTCATCATCGCGGCAAGCCGGAGCCCAGGGGAGCGTGCTGCTGCTGTTCCCCTTTGCGCCACCCTATGGAGGCCCGAGGTTGCCAGCGGTTCGATGGAAGGTGGTGGGGCTGGGGCCAGGCCTGCGCTGGTCGCGCTGATCGTCCGAGTGCCCGTCCGGGTCGAGCGGCGATTGCCCTGGCGCGGCGATTTTGGACTGGCTGCTGGTACGGTGCAGGTCGCCGCCGATCGCGTGCGACGCGGCGCGGAGCGACTGCGTCGCAGACGGCGAGGTTCGAGCGGTCGTGGGTACAAACGAAAAGGGCCGGCATGGTGCCGGCCCCTTGTTCGTGTCTCGGATGGGAGCGGTTGGTTGGTTAGCCGTTGCCGTACTGCGTCGGCGCGAAGATCCACGTGCCGTTGTTCGAACGGGTCGCGAAGGTATGCGTCACCTGGCCGTTCTGCGCGGTCGCGACCGACGGGAGGTTCTGCACAGGGGCCTGGGCAACGACGCCCGGGATCTCGGTGAACTCGGTGTTGGCGGCGGGGCCGCCCTCATTGGCGAACGCCGCACCCATGCTCAGGGTCAGGGCAGCGGCGGCAAGCATCATGGTCTTCATGGTCTTTCTCCTCATTGTCCTCCGTCACAGCCGGCGGAGGTTCTGGCCTTGTCGATGGCGTGTATGTAGACCTCCGCTCTCGTCGCGATAATTCTGCAAATACGCAGAAGATTATTGCTGGGATCGGCGAGATATTGTGCCGCTCTCCGACCAGCAGCGGCTCGGGCAAACGACGAAATCGACCGTCCCGCCTCCGCTTGTCATTCCTGCTCGCCGGCATCCAAGGTTGCGCCTCGGATCGCTCCGGCTCCCACGCGCGCGATCGAAAGACCAAGCGCCGGGAGCAAAGCCCGGCTCCACCGGTGGGTACAAACGAAAAGGGCCGGCATGGTGCCGGCCCCTTGTTCGTGCGTCGGAGTGGGAGTGGCGATCAGCCGTTGCCGTATTGCGTCGGCGCGAAGATCCAGGTGCCCTGGCTGGAGCGGGCCGCATAGGTTTGCGTCACCCGGCCGTTCTGCGCGGTCGCAACCGCGGGCAGGTTCTGCACTGGGGCCTGCGCGACGACACCCGGGATCTCGGTGAATTCGGTGTTGGCGGCGGGGCCGCCCTCGTTGGCGAAAGCCGCACCCATGCTCAGTGTCAGGGCGGCGGCGGCAAGCATCATGGTCTTCATGGTCTTTCTCCTCATTGTCCCCCCGTCACAGCCGGCGGAGGTTCTGGCCTTGTCGATGACGCGTATGTAGACCTCCGCTCCCCGGGTGATAATTCGGCAAATATGCAGAAGATTATTGCTGGGATCGGTGAGGTATTGTGCCCATCTCCGACCAGCAGCGGCCCGAGCAAACGAAAGAATCGACCGCCGCACCTTCGCTTGTCATTCCCGCGCACGGGGGCACCCAGGGCGGCGTCTCGGACCGATCCCTGCGTTCCCACGCGAGGGGAAAGACGAAGCACCGGGCAGCGATGCCGCATCGGAGTACACGAAAAGGGCCGGCATAAGGCCGGCCCCTTGTTCGTGCGTCGGATGGGGAACGGTGGTTAGCCGTTGCCGTATTGCGTCGGCGCGAAGATCCAGGTGCCCTGGCTCGAGCGGGCCGCGAAGGTGTGCGTCACCTGGCCGTTCTGCGCGGTCGCGACCGTGGGGAGGTTCTGCACAGGGGCCTGGGCAACGACGCCCGGGATCTCGGTGAACTCGGTGTTGGCGGCGGGGCCGCCCTCGTTGGCGAACGCTGCACCCATGCTCAGGGTCAGGGCAGCGGCGGCAAGCATCATGGTCTTCATGGTCTTTCTCCTCATTGTCCCCCGTCACAGCCGGCGGAGGTTCTGGCCTTGTCGATGACGTGTATGTAGGCCTCCGCTTCCATCGCGATAATTCGGCAAATTCGCAGAAGATTGCTGCGCACAGAGCTTAAATCCCCCGCGCGCCCTCTCATCCAACGATTGATTGTCAGCCACACTAACTCCACATCCCCTCCATGAGCGCGCCACCCACCCCCACCAGAATCCCATGAAACGCAACGCTGAGACGCCGATGAGACGTCGCCGAGATGCCAGCCCCTATCGCCAGAGTTGCCGGCTGGCCAGCGCCGCGCCCTGCGCCAGCGCCTCCAGCTTCGCCCAGGCAATGTCCGGATGAATCCGCCCGCCCAGCCCGCAATCGGTGGAGGCGATCACCCGCTCGCGGCCCACGATGCCGGCGAACCGCAGCAGGCGCTCCGCCACCAGCTCCGGGTGCTCCACCACGTTGGTGGCGTGCGACACGACGCCCGGCAGCATCAGCCTGTCGTGCGGCAGCCGCACCTCCTGCCACACCTTCCACTCATGCTCATGGCGCACGTTGCCGGCTTCAAACGAATACGCTCCCGCATCGATCGCCAGCATGACGCCGACGATGTCGCGCATCGGGATGTCGGTCATGTGCGGGCCGTGCCAGCTTCCCCAGCACAGATGGAACCGGATGCGCTCGCGCGGCAGCCCGCGCAGAGCATGGTTCAGCGCCTCGACGCGCACCATCGCGAACCGCCGGTAGTCCTCGACCGTTGGCTCGGGATTGATCATGTCCCAGTTCTCGGCGATCGACGGATCGTCGATCTGCAGCACGAGGCCGGCCTCGATGATCGCGCGGTATTCCTCGCGCATCGCATCGGCGCAGGCATAGACCAGCTCTTCATCCGTCTTGTAGTACACGTTGGCGATGCGCGCAGCACTGCCGGGGGCAACGGCGCTCATGAACCCCTCCGCCACCCCGGCCGCCGCCATCGCCGCCTTGAAGTTGGCAATGTCGGCGGCGACCGCATCGTGGCCGACATAGCTGATCGGCGCGACGCACACCGGCGCCGGCGCACGCGGCCCGGTGGTGATGCCCGAGTCAGGATCGGCATAGGCGGCGGCGAACAGGCTGCGCTCGCGCCGGTCGGCATAGCTGGTCAGCACCACCTCGCCGGGGCGCGAACGGCGCGGGGTCGTATCGAATGCGCCAGGCTCGGCCACGAAGTCGAGACCGCCCAGGCGCTGCCAGGAATAGCGCCACCACGAGCCATACTGCACGCGCTGCGCCATCGGCTTGCCGAACTCGCCGTCGCCGGGAATGTCGATGCCCACCGCAAGCTGGCGGTCCACCACCTCGGCCACCGCCTGCCGCAGCGTCTGCCGGTACGCCGCTTCGTCCACCGCCTCGCCCGCCTCGTGCGCGCGGTGGAGCGCGATCAGCGCGTCCGGGCGCGGCAGGCTCCCGACATGGCTGGTGGCGATGTGATCCGTGTTTGCCTTCATGGTGTCCGCTTCCTCCCACCGGTTCGTTGACTGGCGCCGGTCCGAGCATTACCCATCCCGCCCCGCGCGGCCACGCCTGGCGCGGGCCCTGATGGAGGCCGCCCCGCGAGATGCTCCGCCGCGCCGAAGCCCTGCTCGATCCCACCGCACGCACGCCCGGACCGCCGCCGACCGACGGATTGTGGCCGTTCTACTGGCATTTCATCCGCCAGGAGCGTTGGCTGGTCGTCGCCCTGTTCGGCTTCGGCGGGCTGATCGCCATGCTGGACGTGACGATCCCCGCCTTCATCGGCCGGGTCGTGGGGCTGGTGTCCACCCACCACCCCGAGACGCTGCTGCTCGAGGCGTGGCCACAACTTCTCGGCATGGCGGCGGTGCTGCTGCTGCTGCGGCCGCTGGTGTTCATGGGCCACGTCGTGCTGGTCAACCAGATCGTGAACCCGGGCCTGTCCAACATGGTCCGCTGGCAGAACCACTGGCACGTCGTGCGGCAGAGCTGGACGTTCTTCCAGAACGACTTCGCCGGCCGCATCGCCAACCGGGTGATGCAGACCGGGCCGTCACTGCGCGAGAGCCTGGTGATGGCGTTCGATGCCGCCTGGTACATCGTGGTGTACGGCACCAGCGCCCTGGCGCTGCTGGCCACCACCGACCTGCGCCTGACGCCGCCGATCCTGCTGTGGTTCGCAGGCTATATCGGCATCCTGCTGTATTTCGTGCCGCGCCTGCGCGAGCGCTCGCGCCACGTGTCCGAGATACGCTCGCTGCTCACCGGCCGCGTGGTGGACAGCTACACCAACATCCTGACCGTCAAGCTGTTCTCCCGCGCGCGCGACGAGGACGAATTCGTGCGCGAGGCGATCGACCTGCACACCGATGCGTTTCGCGACCAGACGCGGATGATCACCGGCTACATCGTGCTGCTCTCAGTGATGAACGCGGCGCTGATCGTGTCCACGGCGGGCCTGGCGATCTGGCAGTGGAGCGCCGGGCGCATCTCGATCGGGTCGGTCGCGATGGTGCTGCCGCTGTCGTGGCAGATCACCAACATGGCGGGCTGGGTGGCACGCAGCGTCACCTCGATCTTCGAGAACATCGGCACGGTGCAGGACGGCATGCGCTCGATCGCGGTCCCCCGCCAGATGCCCGACCCGCCGGATGCCCGCGAGCTGCAGGTCGCCCACGGCGAGATCCGCTTCGAGGATCTGCATTTCGACTATGGCCGCAGCCCGCATCCGGGGCGCGGCGGCGTGCTGCACGGCATCGACCTGCGCATCGCGCCGGGCGAGCGGGTCGGGCTGGTCGGACCCTCGGGCGCCGGCAAGTCGACGCTGGTGAACCTGCTGCTGCATTTCTACGCGCCGGAGCGCGGCCGCATCCTGATCGACGGCCAGGACATCGCCACCGTGACTCAGGAGAGCCTGCGCACGCAGATCGCGATGGTGACGCAGGACACCTCGCTGCTGCATCGCTCGATCAGCGAGAACATCCGCTACGGCCGCCCGCAGGCGACTGACGCCATGGTGGAGGATGCCGCCCGCCGTGCCGAGGCGCACGAGTTCATCCTGGGGCTGGAGGACTGGCACGGCCGGCGCGGCTACGACGCGCATGTCGGCGAGCGCGGGGTCAAGCTGTCGGGCGGGCAGCGGCAGCGCGTGGCGCTGGCCCAGGTGATCCTGAAGGACGCGCCCATCCTGGTGCTGGACGAAGCGACCTCGGCGCTGGATTCCGAGGTGGAGGCGGCCATCCAGAGCCAGCTCGACGGACTGATGGATGGCCGTACGGTGATCGCGATCGCGCACCGCCTGTCCACCATCGCGCGCATGGACCGGCTGGTCGTGCTGGACCACGGCCGCATCGTGGAGGCCGGCACCCACGCCGAGTTGCTCGCGCATGGCGGCACCTATGCGCGGCTCTGGCACCGCCAGTCGGGCGGCTTCGCGCCGGCGCTGCTGGACGTCCCGGCCAAGTAGCCGGCCAGGATTCAGGCGCCCCTACTCAGGCGCCCGGACTCCAGGCTGGGCCTCAGGGCCCCTACTCAGGCGCCCCAACTCAGGCGCCCGGGAGCAGGCTGGGGCGTCAGGCGGCGGGGCGATGCACCGGGTGCACCCACTCCCGCAGATGCGGCCACAGCTCATGGTCCGGCGTCTTCACCAGATCCTTCTCCAGCGTGCCGACCAGCTTCGCCTTGGTCGTGGTGTCCAGCGTCTCCTGCAACTCGGCCAGCAGGCGGGCGGGCGCCACCAGCAGCAGCTCGGCGAACTCGCCGGCGGCGGAGGCCTCATTGAGCTGCGCCGCGACCAGCCGGATGAACCGCTCCTTCTCCAGCGTGTGCGGGTCGTGCCGCGGCTCCACCGCGTGCCGCGCCCCGCTGCCGCCGCTCTCGACCGCGCGGCCAGGCTGGTCGCTGCCCAGGTCGCGCGAGCGCAGATGGGCCGTGGTGGAATCGAGCGAGCGCACGGTGTGCAGCGTGTTATTGGTGTCCGGCCGCACGAAGCGCGCATGTTCGCCATCAGCCACGGCGATGAGCAGAGTGAGCTGTCGTGTCATGGGGTCCTCCTTGACCAGCCCTATGCTGCGCCGGCTGCCGGTGGGACGCCTTGATCTGGATCAGCGGTCCAGTTCGATTCGCAGCGCAATGTGGAACTCCTGCCGGTCGAACGCCGGCCCGAGCGGCGGCACGAGGCCGAACAGCGAGCAGTGCAGCGCCCCGCTAATCGCCAGGTCCGCCACCTCGGTGCCGGTGATCGGATCGGTCCGGCGCCCGGCGAGCACCGCGTCCAGGGTCTGCAACTGGATCACGCCGCCGATCTCCAGCAGGCCCCGCAGCGTGGCGGCCGCATCGCCGGCGCCGGACACCGAAGTGCTGCGGAAGCGGATCGGCGGCGCGGCCTCGTCGCCCTCGAGTTCGAGATCGATCCACAGGCCGGGCAGCCCGGACCGCCCGAGCCGCAGGTCGCAGCGGTACCGCGCCACCTGTCCCTCGCGGGCGTGCAGGCAGCCCTGCTCGAGATGGAAGTCGAGCGGCCCGTGGCGGTGGTCCAGGCGGTAGACGCGCGCGTCGCCGCTGGCCGATGCGGCCGAGAGGCTGACCGGCGGGATGGTGACCCGCAGGCAGCAGGCCAGCACCGCGTCGCTCCCGGCCTGTCGCGGAGGTCTCAGGTGGCACCGCCATATTGACGACGTACGAGATCGGCGACGCGGCGCAGTTCGGGGGTCGGCAGCCGGCCGACCACGGTGTAGCCGATGCCCTTGTCGATCCACGCCCAGCCGTTGACCTTGGCCACGTCCACCTGCTGCAGCGGCAGCGTCTCGTCCATGTGCAGCGGCAGGACGAACACGGTCAGCCGCACGCCGTCCGGGCCGTCGTACATGAACAGCCCGGCCGGGCCGTCGGGGGTCGCGGCCAGCCGGCCGCCGATATAGGCATAGCCATCGGCGCTGAGGTCAGGCGGTGCCACCTTGTGGTTCAGCCGGTTGGACACCCAGCGCGCCAGGTCGTCACGCTGCTGCGCCCCGAGTTCGGTGGGCCGCCTGCGGTCGGCGGTATAGACCACGTGGTTGGCGATGGCCTGCTGCGCCATCAAGGTCAGCACGGCCGATGCGGGATGCAGCCCGCCATGCAGGAACCACCCGCCGGCTCCGCCCAGGGTGAACGCCAGCGCGATGGACGCGGCGATCCGCCACGCCACGCCGCGCCGGCCGAGACGGTCCTGGATCAGCCGCTCGAGGCCGAGACGCGGCGGGATCGGTTCGTCCGCCACGGGTGCGAAGGCCGCCCGCAGCGCCTCCCGCTGGGCACGCCAGGCGGCGACCTCGCGCGCCATGTCGGGATGCTCCTGCAGGTAGCGGAGCACGGCCGGATGCCGGTCGGGCGCAAGCTGGTCGTCGACGAAGGCGTGCAGTTCCTCCTCGGCGATCGGGCGGCCGGGGTCGCTCACTTGACTCTCCGCAGGGCGGGGCGGACCTCACCCTCCTCGGTCAGCCGGCGCAGCCGCTCCCGTCCGCGGGCGAGGCGCGACATCACCGTGCCGATCGGAATCCCAAGCACGTTGGCCGCCTCGGCGTACGACAGGTCCTCCACCGAGACCAGCAGGATGACAGTGCGCTGCTCGACCGGAAGCTGGTTCAAGGCGCGGACCAGGTCACGCCATTGCAGGTGGCTCTCCTGGTCGGGACGCAGGCTCGCGGCGGCATCATGCGATTCATCCAGCGGCTCGCCCGCCGGACGGACCCTGGCGCGGCGCAACTGGCTGATGAACAGGTTGTGCATGATCGCGAACAGCCAGGCCCTCACATCGGCTTCGTCACGGCGGGTGTGGAGCTTGTCGAGCGCGCGCACCAGGCAGTCGTGCACCAGGTCATCCGCGTCCTCACGGTTGCGCAACAGCGCCGCGGCATACCGCCGCAGCGCGGGAATGCAGGCTTCGATACGGGTCAGCACGCCGGAGACGGTCACGACCCGGGATGGTCTCTGCGCATCGGCAGCGTTTGCTCCAGTCCCCGCGCATTGGACGCGGTGCGGCGCAATTTATTCCACCGGCTGGACGATGTTGCGGGCGGGGGCGAAGCTGACGTGCCCGAAGGGGGGAACACCATGAAGATCACCAGCGTGGAACCGCTGCTGCTGGACCGGTTCCTGTATGTGCGCATCGGCACCGACGCGGGCATCACCGGCCTGGGCGAGTCCGGCACCTGGGGACAGCTCGAGGCCTCGGCCGCTGCCATCACCAAGTATGGCGAGTACCTGGTCGGCCGCGATCCGTTCCCGATCGAGCACCACTGGAACGTCATGCTGCGCGCCAACCACTTCACCGGCGGCGCCATCACCGGCGCCGTCTCGGCGATCGACATCGCATTGTGGGACATCAAGGGCAAGGCGCTCGGCGTGCCGGTCTACGAATTGCTGGGCGGGCGGATGCGCCACAAGGCGCGGCTCTACGGCCACGTGAAGGGCCGCACCATCGAGAAGCTGGTCGAGGAGGCGGTGCGGCTGAAGCAGGCCGGCTTCACCGCACTCGGCCACCTCAACCCGCTGCTCGACGAGAGCGAGGACGAGCCGTTCTACAAGCCGCACGCGGCGCGCATCGAGGAGGCGGTCGAGAACGTGCGCCGGCTGCGCGAGGCGGTGGGGCCGAAGGTGGACCTGTGCATCGAGATCCATCGCCGGCTCACGCCGCCCGAGGCGATCGCGCTGGGGCGGGGGATCGAGAAATACACGCCGATGTTCTTCGAGGACCCGCTGCGCCCCAACAGCTTCGACGCGATGGCCGAGGTGGCGCGGCACATCGACATCCCGATCGCGACCGGCGAGCGGTTCACCAGCATCTACCAGTTCCAGACGCTGCTGACGCGCAACGCGGTGCAGTACCTGCGCCCCGACGTCTGCCTGGTGGGCGGCATCACCGGCGCCAAGAAGGTGGCGGCCCTCGCCGAGGCGCACGACGCCTGGGTGGTGCCGCACAATCCGCTGTCGCCGGTGTCGACCGCAGCCTGCCTGCAGATTGCCGCCTGCATCCCGAACTTCGCCATCCAGGAGTATCCGTCGCGCACGCCGGACCTGGACGGCGGGTCGGCGCTGCTGGGCAACGACCTGGCGACCGGGCTGGCGGAGCAGGAGGGCGGCTTCATCGCCATTCCCGGCACCCCGGGCATCGGCGTGGAACTGGTGGAGGATGCGGAGCGCCGCTTCCCCTACCGCCCGCGTCCCATCCGCATGCGGCCGCACGCGGACGGGTCGGTGGTGGAAATGTGAGCCGGGAGGCGGAGGGTCAGCGCGTGACGAGGGTGGCGATCAGGGCGTTGGCGGCCCCCGCGAGGCCGTGGAAGGCCTGGAAATCGACCCGGTTCACCACCACGAACACCCCCACGCGGCGGCCCGGCGCGAACGCGGCATAGCTCATGAAGCCCGCGCCGGCGCCGCTCTTGGCCACCAGCATGGGGCGGATGCCGTCACTCGGCACCATCACCCAGCCGAGCCCCAGTCCGGCCATCGGCCCACCCTCGTCGAAGCCGATCGCGGCCGGCAGAGACTGGCGCGGCCGGTACATCGCGTGGCTCACCGCCAGGGTGCCGTCCGGGTCGTCGATGTTGTGGTGCAGCCAGCGCGCCATGTCGTCGCCGGTGCTGTAGAGCCCGCCGCTGCCGTCGGTGGCATGCGTATCGACACAGGTCGCCGCGCCGCCGAAGCCGCTGCCGACCATGAGCCGCGCGCACTGCTCGGGTGTGGGCGCGAAGCCGGTATCGACCATGCCGAGCGTCGTGGTCACGCGGGTGCGCAGCAGGTCCGGATAGCTCTGGCCAGTCGCGGTCTCCATCGCATCGGCCAGCAGGTCAAACCCGACGTTGGAATAGGAGGCGACGGTGCCGGGCGCCCAGCGCAGCGTCTGGCCCGGCAGCCATTTCCATCGATCGGCGCGGGTCGGCCAGGCGCGCGGATTCACGCCGGGCGGCGCGCCGTCCATCTCGCGCGGCAGCCCCGCACTGTGGGTCGCGAGGTCGAGCAGGTTGATCGGCCGCGGGCCAGACGTCGGCACCTTCACGTCGCCGGCGTAGCGTTGCAGCGGGTCGGTCAGCCGAACCTTGCCATCGGCGGCGAGCGAGGCCAGCACCTCGGTCGCGACCACCTTGGTGATGGAGTTCAGCCGCACCAGGCTCTTGCCGTCCGGCGTGCGGCCGTTGCCCTTCTCGGTCTCGCCGTAGCCGGCGACCAGCGTGGCGTCGCCGCGGACCACCGCCAGCACCATGCCGGGTGCGCCCGAATCGACGAACATGACGAAGCCGGCGAGATCGCTGGCCTCATCCAGCACCGGGTCGGGGGCCGGCGGATCGGCCGCCAGGACAGGTCCGGATGCCGCAGCCAGCAGGGCCAGCGCGCCGAGGATCGATCGCATCGCCGTCATCATGGTCCCGTCCCGCTTCCGAAGGGGCGGCAACGTCGCGCCTGCGCGCGGGCGCCGCAAGTCATTTCAGGCCTGCGCGCGACCGCGCGGGGAATAGGCCGGCGCCCCGTGCGTCCGTGCCATCGGGTGCCATAACGGAACAAGGGGGATTGCATGTTCAGGATGTCATTGCTGGCTGCGGCCTTCGCGGTGGGCTCGCTGTCGGCCGCATCGGCGGCCATGGTCGAGTTCCGCGCGACGCTGTCGGGCAAGTCCGAGGTGCCGGTGACCCCATCGACCGGCAGCGGCGATGTGCTGGCGACACTGGACACCGCAACGAAGAAGCTGACCTACACGATGACCTATATGGGCCTCAGCGGACCGGCGACCGCGGCGCATTTCCACGGCCCCGCCGCGTCCGGCGCCAATGCCGGTGTCGTCGTGCCGATCGGCACCAGCCCGGCCAGCCCGGTGACCGCCAGCGCCACGCTGACCGATGCGCAAATCAAGGACCTGGAAGCCGGCAGGTGGTATGCGAATGTCCATACCGAGGCGAACAAGGGCGGCGAGATCCGCGGCCAGATGATGCGGGTGAGGTAGAGCGTGATCCGCGCAGGCGGCATCGCCGAAGCGGTGAATCACGCTCTCGGACAACGAGCGTGATCTGCGCAGGCGGCATCGCCGAAGCGGTGAATCACGCTCTCGGACAACGAGCGTGATCCGCGCAGGCGGCATCGCCGAAGCGGTGAATCACGCTCTCGGACAACGAGCGTGATCTGCGCAGGCGGCATCGCCGAAGCGGTGAATCACGCTCTCGGACAACGAGCGTGATCTGCGCAGGCGGCATCGCCGAAGCTGTGAATCACGCTCTCGGACAACGAGCGTGATCCGTGCAGGCGGCATCGCCGGATCGGTGAATCACGCTCTCGGAGACCGAGCCAGAGCGTGATCCGTGAGCCGTCGCGAACGGAGACGGGTCCTGGCCGCGCTTCCGCCACTCCTCAACCCGGCGCTACACTGCATCGCAAAGGGAGGAGTGGCGCATGACCATTCGTGTGGACGCCGTCCAGCCGTCCTTCGTGGCGGAGGTCGCCGGCCTCGATCTCGCCGTGCCGGTGGATGCCGCGACCGTCGACGCGCTGTGGGCCGCGATCGACCGCTACGCCGTGCTGATCCTGCGCGACCAGCGCCTGACGGATGCGCAGCTTCGCGATTTCGCCGCGCGCTTCGGCCCGCTGGAGATCGGCCGTGCCGCGGCCCGCGGCGGCAAGCGGCGCATCGCCATCCCGCAGATCGGCGACATCTCCAACCTGGACGCCGACAGCCAGGTGCGCCGGCTGGACGACCGCCGCCGGCTCGACAGTCTCGGCAACCGGCTGTGGCACACCGATGCCTCCTACATGCCGGTGCCCGTGGTCCTCGGCATGCTGCACGCCGTGGCGCTGCCGCCGCCCTCGCCGTTCGGCAACGGCGAGACCGAGTTCGCCGACATGCGCGCCGCCTACGATGCGCTGCCCGCGGCGACCAGGCAGGCGATCGACGGCCTGGTGGTGGCGCACGACGTGTTCTGGTCGCGCGGCCAGATCGGCGTCACCGAGTTCCCGCCCGGCGAGCGCGAGCAGTATCCGCCGTCGCCGCAGCGCCTGGTGCGCACGCATCCGGGCTCGCAGCGCAGGACGCTGTACCTGTCGGCCCACGCCTCCCACGTGGTGGGCTGGCCGGTGGCGGACGGACGGCTGCTGCTGTGGGACCTCACCGCGCACGCCACGCAGCGCCAGTTCGTCTACAGCCACGACTGGCGCGTCGGCGACGTGGTGATCTGGGACAACCGCGTCACCATGCATCGCGGCCGGCCGCACGATGAGATGCAGCCGCGCGACCTGCGCCGTGCCACCACGCTGGATACCGCCTCCACGCTCGACCAGGCGGCGTGACGGCGTTGTGCGCTTTTGGATACGGCGATAGCCTGCGCCGCTGACATCCGCCGTCTGAGGGGTCGATCATGGAGTATCGCCGCGTTGGCCGCACCGGCCTGAAGGTTTCCGAGATCTGCCTCGGCACGATGACTTTCGCGCACGGCACCGATGCGGCCGAGGCCGACCGCATGGTGGGGACCGCGCTCGACGCCGGCGTAATGTTCTTCGACACCGCCGATGGCTACAGCAACGGCGAAGCCGAGGTGATGCTGGGCCGCGCACTGGGGTCGCGCCGGCGCGAGGCGGTGATCGGCACCAAAGTGTTCAATCCGATGGGCACCGGTCCCAACGATTCGGGCATGTCGCGCCTGCACATCATGCACGCGGTCGAGGACAGCCTGCGTCGTCTCGGCACCGATTACATCGATCTGTACTTCATTCACCATGTCGACGTGCAGACGCCGCTCGAGGAAATGCTGCGCGCGTTCGACGACCTGGTACGCCAGGGGAAGATCCGCTACACCGCCTGCAGCAACTACGAGGCGTGGCGCCTGATGGAGGCGCTGTGGATCAGCGACAGCAAGGACCTCGCCCGTTTCGAGGCCTACCAGCCGCAGTACAGCCTGGTGGTGCGCGACATCGAGGAAGAACTGGTCCCGGTCTGCGCGCTGAAGGGCGTGGGCATGGTGGTGTGGTCGCCGCTGGCCGGCGGCTACCTGTCCGGCAAGTACCGTCCCGGCGTGCGCAGCGTCGCCGGCTCGCGCTCGGCCGAGAACTGGGCGTTTCCCACGCGGTATTTCCACCCGCAGCACGAGGCGATCCTGGGTGAACTGCATGCGGTCGCCGGCGAGCTTGGCCGCACGCCGGCTGAGGTGGCGGTGCGCTGGGTGCTCGAGCAGCCGATGGTGGCGAGCGCGATCGTCGGCGCGCGGACGACGGAACAGCTTCGTGGCACGCTGTCCGCCGCCGGGTGGCACCTGCCGGCTGAGATGCGGCGGCGCCTCGACGCGGTCTCGGCGCTGCCGCACCGCTACCCGCGGGCGATGGAGGACGGGATGGCGGAGCGGCGCAACCAGGCGATGCGGTAGCGCTCGGGGTTTCACCCCGAACCCCGACCAAGGGGCGCTGCCCCTTGGATCCCCGCCGAGGGCGGAGCCCTCGGAACCCCGGACTTTGGCCTTGGGGGAGGGAGGCCCAAACACGGACCAGGCAACCCCCGAGTAGGGGCCTCCCTCCCCCAAGGCCCAAATTGGGATTGCAAAGGCTCCGCCTTTGCTGGAGGTCCAGGAGGCGAAGCCTCCTGGCGGGTTTCAGGGCGGAGCCCTGAACGCTGCCGATTGCCCCGCCCGCCCGGCCTGAGTAGGGTGCGCGCCGCCACCGCCAGGGACCCGCTTCGCATGCCAGACCAACCGGTCTACCAGCGCGTCCTGCTGAAGCTGTCGGGCGAAGCCCTGATGGGCCGCCGTGAATTCGGCCTCGACAACGACACCGTCCGCGCCATCGCCACCGATATCAAGGATGTGATCGGCATGGGCGTCCAGGTCTCCATCGTGATCGGCGGCGGCAACATCTTCCGCGGCATCTCCGGCGCCGCCTCCGGCATGGACCGTGCCCAGGCGGACTATATGGGCATGCTGGCCACAGTGATGAACGCGCTCGCCATGCAGTCGGCGCTCGAGAAGTGCAACGTGCCCACCCGCGTGCAGTCCGCCATCCCCATGGCCTCGGTCTGTGAGCCGTATATCCGCCGCCGCGCCGAGCGGCACATGGAGAAGGGCCGCGTGGTGATCTTCGCTGCCGGCACCGGCAACCCCTATTTCACCACCGACACCGCCGCCGCCCTGCGTGCCGCCGAGATGCACTGCGACGCGCTGTTCAAGGGCACCCAGGTCGACGGCGTCTATTCCGCCGATCCGCGCAAGGTGCCGGACGCCGAGCGCTACGACCAGCTTACCTATCACGCGGTGCTGGCCAACGACCTGGGCGTGATGGACGCCGCCGCGATCAGCCTGGCGCGGGAGAATGCGCTGCCGATCGTGGTGTTCAACATCCATGCGCCGGGTGCCTTCGCCGGCGTGGTCCGTGGCGAAGGCCGCTTCACCAGGATCATCGAACAGCAATAATAAGGCTTGGGACCATCCGGGAGGCCTCACATGGCACAGGTTGACGCCGACAAGCTGAAGCAGGACCTCGCGCGCCGCATGGATGGCGCGATGGACACGCTGAAGCGCGAGTTCAACGGACTGCGCACCGGCCGGGCGCATCCCGGCCTGCTGGAACCGGTCCGGGTGCAGGCCTACGGCTCGGAGATGCCGCTCACCCAGTGCGGCACGGTCGGCGCGCCGGAGCCGCGCATGCTCACCGTTCAGGTCTGGGACCGCAGCCTGGTCGGCGCGGTCGAAAAGGCGATCCGCGAGGCCGGGCTCGGGCTGAACCCGGCGGTCGACGGACAGCTCGTGCGCGTGCCGATCCCGCAGCTCACCACCGAGCGCCGGTCGGAGCTGGTGAAGGCGGCGCACAAATATGCCGAAGGCACCAAGGTGGCGGTGCGTGGCGTGCGCCGCGACGGCATGGAGCAGATCAAGTCCCACGAGAAGAAGCACGAGATCGGCGAGGACGTCGCCAAGGACTGGAGCGCCGAGGTGCAGAAGCTCACCGATCAGTACATCAAGCGGGTGGATGAGGTGCTGGCAGACAAGGAAAAGGACATCCGCCAGGTCTGAACTCCTCCGATGCCCACCACAATGTCCCGGCGCGCCGCCGGAGCGACCTCCGACGCGGCGCCGGCCTCGGCGGCCTGTCCGGTGCATGTCGCGATCATCATGGACGGCAACGGCCGCTGGGCCGTCTCGCGCCACCTGCCCAAGATTGCCGGCCACCGCGAGGGCGCCCGCGCCGTGCGCCGCACCATCGAGGCCGCGATCGAAAGTGGCGTGGCCTGGCTGACCATCTACGCGTTCAGCAGCGAGAACTGGCGGCGCCCGGCCGGGGAGGTGCTGGACCTGACCGGGCTGCTGCGCCAGTACCTGAAGAACGAGCTGGCGGAACTCCGGCAGAACGGCGTCCGCCTGCGGGTGATCGGCGACCGGAACCGGTTCGATCAGGACATCCAGCGCGAACTTGCGAAGGCCGAGACGGAGACGTCCACCAACACACGCCTCAACCTGACGGTCGCATTGTCCTATGGCGGGCGGGCGGAGATCGCGGCTGCGGCCCGCTCGCTGGCGGAGGCCGCGCGCGACGGCCGCCTGGACGCCGCGCGGATCGATGAGGACAGCGTCGCCGCGGCGCTGTCGACCAGCGGCATTCCCGACCCCGACCTGCTGATCCGTACCTCGGGCGAGCAGCGGCTGTCGAACTTCCTGCTCTGGCAGGCGGCGTATGCGGAGCTGGTGTTCCTGGAGGTGCTGTGGCCGGATTTCGGCGCCGAGCACTTTGCGGCGGCGCTGGCGGAATACGCGAAACGAGAGCGGCGCTTC
This sequence comes from Acetobacteraceae bacterium, assembly GCA_037201625.1. GTDB lineage: Bacteria > Pseudomonadota > Alphaproteobacteria > Acetobacterales > Acetobacteraceae > JAMXLO01. The sequence continues at coordinate 245,674 of JBBCGR010000003.1, forward strand.
GGTGCCCGCCCTGGCTGAACGACCGTCGGGCCGCTGGGCCGATCTCGCCACCCGCACGCTGTCGGCGCTGGTTCTCGCCCCGGTCGCTGTCGCCTGCGTCTGGCTCGGCGGCGTGGCATTCGACGGCATCGTCGCCGCGGCCATGGCGGGGCTGGCGGTGGAGTGGTGGATGCTGTGCCGCCGCCGCAACAGTGCGACGCTGGTCGCCGCCGGCCTGGCGTACGTGGCGCTCGCCGGCGCCAGCCTGGTCTGGTTGCGCGGCGATGCGCCCGGCGGACGCGCCGACGTGATCTTCCTGCTGTGCATCGTGTGGGCCGGCGACATCGGCGCCTACCTGGTCGGGCGCCTGGTCGGCGGGCCTCGTCTGGCCCCGCGCATCTCGCCCGGCAAGACCTGGTCGGGCGCGGCGGGCGGCCTGCTCGCCGCGGTTGTAGCGGGCGCCCTGGTGTCCCATCTACTGTCCGGCACCGCACTCTGGTACGCGGCACCCGTCGCCGCGATTTTGGGCATCGTTGCGCAAGGCGGCGATCTGTTGGAAAGCTACGTCAAGCGGCGCCTCGAGGTGAAGGATTCGGGCCATCTCATCCCCGGCCATGGCGGACTGTTCGATCGCCTGGACGGGCTGCTGGCGGCAGCGCCGGCGGCGGCCCTCCTGGCGCTGACCTTGGGTTCTGGAGTAGTCCTTTGGCAATGACCCCGGCAGCGCGCAGCGTCACCGTCCTCGGCAGCACCGGCAGCGTCGGCACCCAGACCATCGAACTGCTCATCGCACAGCCCGATCGTTTCGTCGTCCGCGCCCTGGTCGCCGGGCGCAACGCGCGGTTGCTGGCCGAGCAGGCGGTGGCCCTGAAGGCGGAACGGGCGGTGATCGCCGACCCCGCCGGCTATGCCGAACTGCGCCAGGCACTGGCCGGCACGGGCATCGATACCGCGGCCGGCACCGAGGCGGTGGTCGAGGCCGCGACCCTCCAGGCCGACTGGACGATGGCGGCGATCACCGGGGCGGCGGGTCTCGCGGCGACACTGGCGGCGATCAGCCGCGGCGCCTGCGTGGCACTCGCCAACAAGGAGGCGCTGGTCTGCGCCGGCGACGTCATGCTGCAGGCGGTGCGCGACGCGGGCGCCACGCTGCTGCCGGTCGATTCCGAACACAACGCGATCTTCCAGGCGCTGGAGGACGGCAACCGCAGCGCGGTCGAGAAGATCGTGCTGACCGCCTCGGGCGGGCCGTTCCGCACCGCCACGCTCGAGGAGATGGCGCGCGCGACGCCCGACATGGCGCGCAAGCACCCGGTCTGGTCGATGGGCGCCAAGATCAGCATCGATTCCGCGACGCTGATGAACAAGGGCCTGGAACTGATCGAGGCGGCGCGCCTGTTCGCGCTGACCGAGGCGCAGATCGAGGTGCTGGTGCACCCGCAATCGGTGATCCACGGCATGGTCTGCTATCGCGACGGCAGCGTGCTGGCGCAGCTTGGCTCGCCCGACATGCGCATCCCGATCGCGCACACGCTGGCGTGGCCGGCGCGCATGGCGACGCTGTCGCCGCGGCTGGATCTGGCGAGCCTCGCGCGGCTGGATTTCATGGCGCCGGACACCGACCGCTTTCCGGCGCTGCGCCTGGCGCGGGAGGCGCTGCGGGCGGGCGGCGGGGCGCCGGCGATCCTGAACGCCGCGAACGAGATCGCGGTCGAGGCCTTCATGCAGCGCAGGATCGGCTTCCTGGACATTGCAGGTACCGTGGCGGAAGTGCTGGACGCGATGGGGGCGCATCCGGCAAATACGCTGGACGAGGTGGTGGCGCTGGACGCCGCCGCCCGCCGGACCGCGGAGCGCCTGACGGCAGCCCGCGCCGCATGAGCGTTTAACCGAACCGAAAGCCCATTTGATCATGCCCGCGGTAATTCAGAGTACCCTCGCGTTCCTCGTCGTGCTCGGGGTCCTGGTTTTCGTGCACGAGTTCGGCCACTACCTCGCCGCCCGCCTCGTGCGCGTGCATGTCGAGGTGTTCTCGATCGGCTTCGGCCCGGCGATCGCCACCTGGCGCGACCGCGTCGGCACGGTGTGGAAACTCGCCTGGCTGCCGCTGGGCGGCTACGTGAAACTGCACGGCCACGAACGGCCCGAGGTCGTGGCCTCGGATGAGCCGCGTGAGCCGAGTCCGCTGGCCAAGGCGATCCTGCGCTGGCGCGGCCGCCCGCCCCAGCCGACCGCGCCGCAGCCTGCCCGTCCGGCTCCCACGCCGCCGGCGACCGGCTGGATTCCCGGCCGCGTGTTCCATGAAAAGTCGGTCGGCGCGCGGGCGCTGGTGGTTGCCGCCGGCCCGGTCGCCAATTTCCTGCTGGCCATGGTGCTGTTCGCGCTGCTGTTCGCCACCGCCGGCAAGCCGATCATCCTGCCGGTCGCGGGCGATGTGCTGGCCGATGGTGCGGCCGCGCGCGCCGGCATCCGGGTCGAGGACCGCGTGCTGGCGATCGACGGCACACCGGTGAAGAGCTTCGAGGACATCCAGCGCATCGTCTCGGCGCGTCCCGCCGAAACGCTGATGCTGACGATCCGCCGCGGCCAGCAGACGCTGGACCTGCCGGTGCTGACCGATGCCGCCGAGTCGGGCTCCCACAAGGTGGGCAGGCTGGGCATTCGTGGCGGCGCGGTCGAGTACCAGCGCCTCACTTTGCCCGAGGCGCTGATCGGCGGCGTGACCCAGACCTGGCAGGTGACGTCGGAGACCATCACCGGCGTGGCGCAGATGATCACCGGGCGGCGCGGCACCGAGGACCTGGGCGGGCCGCTGCGCATCGCCCAGTTGTCCGGGCAGGTGGCGCAGCTTGGCATCGCCAGCCTGGTGTCCTTCATCGCCGTGCTGTCGGTGAATTTGGGGCTGATCAACCTGTTCCCGATCCCGGTGCTGGATGGCGGCCACCTGCTGTTCTACCTGGCCGAAGCGATCCGCGGCCGGCCGATCCCGCCGCGTGCGCAAGAGTACGGCTTCCGCGCCGGCCTGGCGCTACTGGCCAGCCTGTTCATCCTGGCGACATGGAACGACCTGGCGCATCTCGGCATCTTCCACTGAGGGGCCTCTTCCACTGAGGGGCCTCTTCCACTGAGGGGTCTCTTCCACTGAGGAGTCTCTTCCACTGAGGGGTCTCTTCCGCTGAGGGGCACGCGGGGGCTTCCGGGGCATTCTCCGGTTCCCGCCGCCGCGTCGCTCGACATGCCGCCGCCGATGCCGCTATAGCGCCGAGGCATGGCCGTCGCCGCACGCATCGTCACCGAGGATGAAGCGGACATCCGGCTGGACCGCTGGTTCCGCCGGCATTTCCCTGGGCTGACCCAGGGCGCCATCCAGAAACTGTGCCGCACCGGCCAGGTGCGGGTGGACGGCCATCGCGCCGAGGCGGCGACCAGGCTGGCGGCCGGCCAGTCCGTGAGGATACCGCCGCTCCCGGCCGCTCCTACCGTCCAGGCGCGTCCCGAGATCGACCCGCACGCCGCCAGCGACCTCCAGCGCCTCGTGATCTACCGCGACGACCATCTGCTGGTGCTGAACAAGCCGCACGGCCTGCCGGTGCAGGGCGGGCCGGGCATCACGCATCACCTCGACGCCCAGCTTGACGCGCTGCGCTTCGGCGCGTCCGACCGGCCGCGCCTGGTGCACCGGCTGGACCGCGACACCTCGGGCGTGCTGCTGCTGGCCCGTACGCCCGGCACCGCGGCAAAGCTGGCCGCTGCGTTCCGCACCCGCGAGGTGGAGAAGACCTACTGGGCCGTCACCGCCCGCCGGCCGATCCCGTCCGAGGGCCGCATCGACCTGCCGCTCCGCCGCATCGGCGGCGCGCGCGGCGAGCGGACCGAGGTCGCGGACCGCGACGACAAGGAGGCCGCGCGTGCCATCACCGATTATCGCACGCTCGACCATGCCGGGCAGAAGCTGGCCTGGCTCGAACTGCGGCCGCTGACCGGGCGCACCCATCAGCTTCGCGTCCACTGCGTGGCGATCGGCGCGCCGATCCTCGGTGACGTGAAATACGCCAGGCCGGACCAGAACAATGCGTTCAGCGCCACCGTCGAGGGACTCTCAAGCGAACTTCACTTGCACGCCCGGGCGCTTCGGCTGCCCCATCCCGCCGGTGGAACATTGCTGGTGGAGGCAGACCTGCCGCCCCACATGACCCAGACGTTCCGCACGCTGGGCTTCCACGCGTCCGCGGCACGGCCCGCCGAACGGCGCTGACGAGGGAGCAGGGGCGGCATGGCGAGCAGGGGAAACTGGCGGCGCGGCGTACGGATCGGGCTGTGGTCGCTGGTCGGCATGTGCGTGGCCGCCGCCGCGGCCGGGACGATCGCGGTCCTCCGCTTCGACCCCGACAGCCTGAAGCCGCGCATCGAGGCCGCGGTGAAGCGGGCGACGGGACGTGACCTGACGCTGCAGGGCCGCATCCGGCTGGGCCTGTCGCTGCAGCCGACGCTCATGGTGGACAAGGCCGGCTTTGCCAATCCGCCCGGCTTCTCCCGGCCGGAGATGGCCACGCTGGAGCGGCTCGACCTGAAGCTGCGGCTGCTGCCGCTGCTGAGCAACCGCATCGAGATCGACCGGCTGGACCTGGTCGGGCCGGACATCATGCTCGAGACGGACGCGGCGGGACGGCCGAACTGGCAGTTCACCCGCGAGGCCGGCCCGCCGCCGCCGCCGCCGCCGGCCGGGACCCAGCCGGCCGGAACGCAGCCAGACGCGGCCCAGGAACGGCCGCCGGCCGAGATCGCCATCGACGAGATCCGCATCACCGACGGCACGCTCACCTGGCGGGACGGCCGCACCGGACGCAGCATCGTGGTCGCCCTGGCCGAGCTGAGCATCGCGGCGGCCTCGCGCAACGCCGACATGGAGGTTGCCGGCACCGCCAGCTACAACGGGTCGCCCTTCACCCTCGCCGGCCGGCTCGGCTCCCTGGCGCGGCTGCAGGAGCCAGCCGCCACGACGCCCTGGCCGGTGCAGATCCAGATGCAGGCCGCCGGCGCCAGCATCGCGGTCGACGGCACGTTCAGCCAGCCGCTCGTGGGCCGCGGCTACCACGTGAAGCTGACCGCGACAGTCCCGGACGTCGCGGCGCTGGCGCCCTTCCTGCCGGGCTGGACGCTGCCGCCGCTGCGCGACGTCGCCCTGGCGGCGCAGCTTGCCGATACCGGCACGACGCTGCCCGAGGTCTCCGGCGTATCGCTGCGGATCGGCCGCTCGGACCTGGCCGGCATCGCGCCAGGCCTGGCGGTCGAGCAAGTGGACATCGCCGCCCCCCGCCTCGACCAGCCGGTGCGGATCGCTGCCCAGGGCAGTCTTGGCGGCACGCCCGCGACCATGAGCGGGACCCTCGGCACGCCCGCCGCGATGCTGCCCGCATCGGCGGCGCCCATTCCGCTGGACCTGGCGATCCAGGCGGCCGGGTCGAGCCTGACCATGAAGGGCACCCTCCGGCGGGCCGCCGATGGGCGGCCGTCGTTGCAGGGCAGCGTGCAGGCAGAGCGGCTGGACCTCGATGCGCTGGCCGCCGCGCTGCCGCGGCGGACCGCCATGCCGGCAGCCGCCGCTGAGGCTCCGCCGACCGCCGCGCCATCTCCGGCCGCGCCGGGGCTGGCTGCGCCCCCGCCGCCGCAGGCCCGCGGCGGCAAGGTCATTCCGGACACGCCGATCCCGTTCGGGCTGCTGCGGCTGGCGGACGCCGCGCTGAAGCTGGACATCGCGCAGATGACCGCGGGCGGCGCGGCCTATCGGGCGATCGCCGCGCAGCTCGATCTGCAGGGCGGCCGGCTGCGGCTCGATCCGGTGTCCGCCGAGCTGCCGGCCGGACGGATCGACGGCGCCCTCACGGCCGATGCGGCGCAGGCGGCTCCGGCGGTGACGCTGCGGCTGCGGGCGCCGGCGCTCGCGGTGCAGGCGCTGCTGGCCGCGCTGCGCCAGCCCCAGGTGGTCACCGGCAGCCTGAACGTCCAGGCCGACCTGCAAGGCGCCGGCGCCACGCCGCGGGCGATCGCCGCGAGCCTGGGCGGGTCGCTGACGCTCAACATGGCCAACGGAACGGTGGACAACCGGATTCTCGGCGGCATGCTCGACACGCTGCTGCGCGAGGCCAGCCTGCTCGACCTGGTGCGGCGCGGCGGCACCAGCCAGGTGCAGTGCTTCGCCGCGCATCTGGAGGCGCGCCAGGGCGTCGTGTCGGTTCGCCCGCTGATGCTGGTGTCCTCGCTGCTCACGATGGACGGCGACGGCACGGCGAACCTGGGTGCCGAGACGATCGACCTCCGCCTGCGGCCGCAGGCGCGCGTGGCCGGCACCGGCATCGTCGTCCCGCTCAGGCTCAGCGGCACGTTCCGCCTCGCGACGGCGGCGCCGGACCCGGCCGCCACCGTCGCCGAGAATGCCGGCACGGTGGCCGGTGCCGTGCTGGGCGGCGCCACGCCGCTCGGGCTGCTCGCCGGGGCGCTCGGTGGCAAGCAGGTGCTCAGCGGCGGCGACGCGGAGTGCGGCGCGGGCGCCTCGCGGCAGGCGTCGCCGCCGCTGTTGCAGACGCCCAAGCTGCCGAATGTCGGCGGCGTGCTGAAGCAGCTATTCCGATAAGGAGGCGAGGGTGAAGCGCTTCTGGACCACCGTGACCGTCGAGCCGAGCGGGCAGGGGCATGCGATCCTGCTGGACGGCAAGCCGATGCACCTGCCGGGCGGCGCGGTGCTGTGCGTGACCGCCGAGCCCCTGGCACAGGCGATCGCGCAGGAGTGGCAGGAGGCCGGCCGCGGCAAGGGCGGCGAGACGTCGTTCGCCGACCTGCCGCTGACCCAGCTCGCGGGCACGGCGCAGCAGCGCATCGCGCCCGATCCGGCACCGACGATCGATGCCATCGCGCGCTACGCCGAGAGCGACCTGCTGTGCTACCGCGCGGAGACGCCCGACGGGCTGGTGGCCCGCCAGGCCGCCGCCTGGCAGCCCTGGCTCGACTGGGCGGCTGAGACCTACGACGCGCGGCTGCGGGTGGGCAGCGGCATCGCCTATGTGAAGCAGCACCGCGGCAGCGTCGCCGCGCTGCGCGATGCGGTGGCGGCGCTCGACGTACCTGCACTGGCGGCGCTGGGCGTGGCGGTGCCGGCACTCGGCAGCCTGGTGCTCGGGCTGGCGCTGGCGGCGGGCCGCCTGGACGCCGCCGCCGCCTACGAACTCGGCGCGCTGGACGAGTTGTACCAGGCCGCCGCGTGGGGCGAAGATGCCGAGGCCGCGGCAAGGCGCGTGGCGATCGCGGCGGACATCGCGCTCGCCGAGCGTTTCCTGCGGCTGACCCGGACGGAGGCGGCATGAACTGCAAACGCCTCATCATCAGCGGCCGCGTGCAGGGCGTCGGCTATCGCGACTGGATGGTCCGCAAGGCGTCCGACCTGGGCGTGTCGGGCTGGGTGCGCAACCGGATCGACGGCTCGGTGGAGGCGCTGGTGGTCGGCGACACCGCCGCGGTCGAGGAATTGCTGCGCCTGTGCCGGCGGGGGCCGCGCATGGCGGAGGTGGTCAGCATCGAGGAGGATCTCGCCGACCCGCCGGAGGTGTTCGGCTTCCGCCAGGTGCCGACGCTGTAGCAACCGGTCCGCGCTCACTCCGGCGCCCTATCCGCGGCGTCGCGGCTCGCGCCACCAGCGCTCCAGGTGGGTGGTGAAGCCGACGCGCGGGTCGCGGTAGTCGATCGCCGCGGCGGCAAAGCCACGCCATTCCTCCCGCAGAGCCTCGCCGCTGCGGTCGTAGTGCTCGCCCAGGCCGGCCGCCCTGTCCTGCTCGCCCAGGCCGCTCAGCAGCAGCCGGTGGCGGTCGCGGACATAGTCGAGCCCCAGGTATTTGTAGTGCAGGTTCAGCAGTTCATCGGCCTCCGGGTAGACGACCTCGCCGGTGGGTTCGGCGGTGTGGCGGCCGAGCGCGTAGCCGGTGGCCTCAATGCGATCGGGGTCGAACAGCGACAGCTTGTTCATCAGGGCGAAGGGCGCGCCGAGGCGGTGGGTGCCGGCCAGCCAGTCGGCGGGGTCGGGGAACCGGTCGGCCAGCATCTGGAAGCCGAGCGCCGGGACCGCGGTGACCCCGGCGCGGCGACAGCGTGCCAGGTAGCCGGCGATATCGGCATGGTGCAGGTGCTCGTCGATCGCGGTGACCACCACCCAGTCGGCGTGGCCGCGCGCATCCTGCCACATCAGGTTCTGCAGCCAGGTCGCCGATCCCACGAACGAGTCGTGCACCACTCGGCCGAAGCGGCGGACCTCGACGCGCGGATGTGCCGCGAACAGCTCCAGCGTGCGGTCGGTCGAGCCATCGTCGTAGACGAAGTAGCGGTCCACCCAGGGGTCGTAGTGGCGGAAGAAGAACGGCAGCATGCGCTCCTCATTCCAGCTCATGGTGTAGAGCCAGATCTTGCTCATGCCGCCTGGCGGCCGATCACGGTGGCGCCGTCGGGCACGTCGCGATGCACCACGGCACCGGCCGCGACGACGGCGCCGCAACCGATCGCGATGCCGGGCAGGATCACGGCACCCGCGCCGATCATCGCGCCGGCACCGATGCGGACCTGACCCGCCACGGTGGCGCCCGGCCCGACCGAGGCGAAGTCGCCGAGATCCAGATGGTGGCCCAGGGTGGCGCCGCGGTTGACGAAGGCGAAGCGCCCGATCCGCGACGCCGCGCCGATCACGCAGCCGGCGTTGACATAGGCGCCATCGCCCAGGTGGATGCGGCGGGGCAGGATCGCGGTGGGATCGACCAGGGTCGGGAATGCCTGCGCGCCGAGCCGCACGGCCTGCTCCCACGCCGTCCGGCGATTGGCCGGCGTGAACAGCGGCAGCAGCACGGGATGATCCAGCCGCAGCCCGGACGTCACCTCGATGACCGGCGCGTCGCCCTCGGCATGGACGGGGCCGGCCACGTTGCGCACCACCGCGGCGATGCGCCAGCCGCGCCGGGCACAGGATTCCTCGAACTCCACGATGACCGGCGAGCCGGCACCGAACAGGATAACCGGGGCCTGGTCAGACGGAGCAGATTCCCCCAGGAGATGCATCGGCGAACACCTCACGCCACGCCGCGCGCAAGGCGGCATCGGCCTCTGCCATTGTGACCTCGATGCCTAGCGCATGCAGGCTGGTGACGCCATGCTCACTGATGCCGCAGGGAACGATGCCGCCGTAATGGCCGAGATCGGGCGCGACATTCAGGGCGACGCCATGCCAGCTCACCCAGCGCGAGACGCGGACGCCGATGGCGGCAATCTTGGCCTCGCTGCTGCCCGAGGCGACCCAGATGCCGACGCGCCCCTCGCGCCGCTCGCCAGTGACGCCGAAGCGGGTGAGGGCGCGGATCAGCCACTCCTCCAGCGCGTGCACGTAGCAGCGTACGTCGCGGGCGGGCGCCGCGCCGTGCGGGCGGGTGAGGTCCAGCATCACATAGGCCACGCGCTGGCCCGGCCCGTGATAGGTCCATTGCCCGCCGCGGCCGCTGGCGAAGGTGGGGAAGCGCGCCGGGTCGGTCAGTTCGTCGGCGCGGGCCGAGGTGCCGGCGGTGTAGAGCGGCGGGTGCTCCACCAGCCAGACCAGTTCGGCCGCCGTGCCGGCGCGGATCGCGGCGACGCGGTCCTGCATGACGGCGACGGCGTCGGGATACGGGGTCAGCCCGCCGGCGGTGCGCCACTCGGGGTCGGCGGCGGCAATTGAAGGCGCGTCATTCATCGCGTATATCCCGCGGCCTGCCCGGGCGGTCGTGGCGGAATGGTAGACGCGCAAGCTTGAGGTGCTTGTGGGGGCAACCCCGTGGAAGTTCGAGTCTTCTCGACCGCACCATGATCCCTCGGCTCAGGCATGACGGCAGGCGTCCAGGCGCTGCCACGCCGGCTGAGATAGTGCCGATCACCTCCCGTGCGAAGCCGAGTAGGTCTAGTGCGAAGCCGAATAGGTATTCGGTGGGGCCGGGCCGTGTCGGGCTTGCGCGGAGGCGGGAAGAGCGCTTTGCGCCGAGACGCCCCGCCCGCTGGGGGCGGGGCACTGGCATTTCCATCCTAAACTCGGCACGTGGCAGGCTTGCTACTCGTCGGTAGCTTCTCTGTCCACTTCGATTTGGAATGCTGCATTGCAAAATATCGCTTGCCTACGAACGATCGGACGGCTAGGTTGTGCATCGCAGCAACGCGGTCACTGACCGTACTGTCTGCTTTCTTGGACGTTTCCTCCCTAAACTTGGCGGTGCCCTCGGGCACCGCCTTTTCTTTGTCCGGCACCCGGATGGCCGACGCCCGCGTAGCCGCCGCATCTTTGTCCGCAGATGGTGCAGCGTCGTTGCCATGCCACCCCCGGCCGCCCATGCTTGCGGCCTCCAGAGGGGACACGGCACAGCAATGGACGAGGACTTCCGCAAGGCGGCGCTGGACTATCATCGGCTGCCGCAGCCCGGAAAACTGGCGATCGAACCCACCAAGCGCATGGCGACGCAGCGCGACCTGTCGCTCGCGTATTCGCCGGGCGTCGCCGCGGCCTGCGAGGCGATCGTCGCCGATCCGCACGCCGCCTACGACTACACCGCGCGCGGCAACCTGGTGGCGGTGATCTCCAACGGCACCGCGGTGCTCGGTCTCGGCAACATCGGCGCGCTGGCCGGCAAGCCGGTGATGGAGGGCAAGGCCGTCCTGTTCAAGAAATTCGCCGGCATCGATGTATTCGATATCGAGGTGGATGCCGCCGACCCGCAGCGCTTCTGCGACGTGGTGGCGGCGCTGGAGCCCACCTTCGGCGCGATCAACCTGGAGGACATCAAGGCGCCGGAATGCTTCGCGATCGAGGCGGAGCTGCGCCGGCGCATGGGCATCCCGGTGTTCCACGACGACCAGCACGGCACCGCCATCACGGTGGCGGCGGCGGTGCGCAATGGCCTCGTGCTGCAGGGCAAGGTGCTGTCCGACGTGCGGCTGGTGACCTCGGGTGCCGGCGCGGCGGCGCTGGCCTGCGTCGATCTGCTTGTGTCGATGGGGCTGCGGCCGGAGAACGTGACGCTGACCGACATCGGCGGCGTGGTGCGGCGCGACCGCAACGACATGCTGCCGAACATGGCGCGCTATGCCCGCGACACCGAGGCGCGCACCTTGCCCGAGGTGCTGGCGGGGGCGGACGTGTTCCTGGGCCTGTCGGCGCCGCGGGTGCTGAAGGCCGAGTGGCTGAAGCTGCTGGCGCCGAAGCCGCTGATCCTGGCGCTGGCCAATCCCGACCCGGAAATCCTGCCGGAACTGGTCGCCGCGGCGCGGCCCGACGCGATCATGGCGACCGGGCGCAGCGACTTCCCCAACCAGGTCAACAACGTCCTTTGCTTTCCGTTCATCTTCCGCGGCGCGCTGGATGTCTCGGCCACCACGATCAACGAGGAGATGAAGATCGCCGCCGCGGAGGCGATCGCAGTGCTGGCGCGCATGGAGGCCTCCGAGGTCGTTGCCGCGGCCTATGGCGGAGCGGCGCCGGTGTTCGGTCCCGACTACATCATCCCGAAGCCGTTCGATCCGCGGCTGATCCTGGAGATCGCGCCGGCGGTCGCGCGCGCGGCGATGCTGAGCGGCGTGGCGAGGCGGCCGATCGCCGACCTGGCGCAGTACCAGCGCGACCTGGAGCGCTTCGTGTTCCGCTCCGGCCAGCTCATGGCGCCGGTGTTCGAGGCGGCGCGGGCCGCACCCAAGCGGATCGTCTACGGCGAGGGCGAGGACGAGCGCGTGCTGCGCGCTGCGCAGACGCTGGTGGACGAAGGGATCGCCAGGCCGATCCTGCTGGGGCGCCGCGAGGTGATCGAGCGCAAGATCCACGAGATGGGGCTGCGCATCAGTCTGGCGGACGGCGTGACGGTGCTGGATCCCGCGCAGGACGATGAGGTGTTCGGCCCGCTGCTGCCGGATTACCAGCGACTGGTGGGACGCCGCGGCATCACGCCGGAGGATGCGGCCTATGGGTTGCCTCGGCGCGGCACGGTGGCGGCGGCGATGCTGCTGCATGCCGGACTGGCGGATGCGGCGATCTGCGGCGGCAGCGCCAACTGGTGGCGCCAGGTGCGCTACGTGCTGCCGATCATCCCGCGCCGCCCCGGGGTGAGCCGCGTCTACGGCCTGGGCTGCCTGATCCTGCAGCATGGCGTGCTGTTCATCTGCGACACGCAGATGGTGGTGGACCCGACGGCCGAGCAGATCGCCGAGATGACGCTGCTGGCGGCCGACGCGGTGGCGGAGTTCGGCATGGCGCCCAAGGTCGCTCTGCTGTCGCATTCGAGCTTCGGCGCGAGCGATTCGGATTCGGCGCGCAAGATGCGCCAGGCGCTGGCGCTGCTGCGCGCGCGCGCGCCGGGCCTGGAGGTGGACGGTGAGATGAACGCCGATGCCGCGCTGTCGGCGGCGATCCGCGAACGCGCGGTGCCCGACAGTCGCCTGTCCGGCACGGCGAACCTGCTGATCATGCCGACGCTGGACGCCGCCAACATCGCCTTCACCCTGCTGAAGGCGGCGTCCGACGGGCTGCCGGTGGGGCCGATGCTGCTGGGCATGAGCAAGCCGATCCACGTGCTGGTGCCGAGTGTCACCGCACGCGGCGTGGTGAACCTGAGCGCGCTGGCGGTGCTGGAGGCCGCGGCGGCGGGATAGGCGTGGTGCCGGTCATGACCTAAGCTCGCGGGACATAACGCCAAGGGAGCACACTGCCATGCATTTCGGCGCATCGATGTTCTTCACCGACTACTCGATGGCGGCGGCGGAACTTGCCCAGGCGCTCGAGGCGCGCGGCTTCGAATCCGTATGGGCGCCGGAGCACTCGCATATCCCGACCTCGCGGCGCTCGCCCTATCCGGGTGGTGGCGACCTGCCGAAGCCGTACTACGACGCGATGGACCCGTTCGTGACGCTGACCGCGGCGGCCGTGGCGACCAAGACGCTGAAGGTCGGCACCGGCGTCTGCCTGGTCAACCAGCGCGATACGATCCAGACGGCGAAGCTGGTCGCCTCGATCGACCAGGTCTCGGGCGGGCGCTTCCTGTTCGGCATCGGCGTGGGCTGGAACGCCGAAGAGATGGAGGACCATGGCACGGCGTTCGCGACGCGCGCCAAGCTGGTGCGCGAGCGCATCGAGGCCATGAAGCTCATCTGGACCAAGACCAAGGCGGAGTACCACGGCGAGTTCGTCGACTTCCCGGAGATGATGACCTGGCCCAAGTGCGTGCAAAAGCCGCATGTGCCGGTGATCGTTGGCGGCGCCTTCCCGCAGGCGGCGCGGCGCGCGGTGCGCTACGGTGACGGCTGGATTCCGCTGGCCGGCCGCGGCGACATCGTGACGGCGATCGGCAAGTTCCGCGAGATGCTGAAAGAGGCGGGGCGTGAAGAAGCCTCCTGCCCGATCACGCTGTTCAACTGCACCGAGGACCTCGACACGCTGAAGCGCTACCGCGACCTGGGGGCGGTGCGGGTCAGCGTCAGCCTGCCGTCCGAGAAGGCCGACACGGTGCTGCCGGTGCTCGACCGCTGGGCGGCGCTGATCCGCTCGGTCAACGGCTGAGCTGCAGGCGCCGCGCCCGGGTCACCGGGCGCTGACCTCGACGGGTGGGGTGGTTCCCGGCTTGGTGGTGCCCGGCGGCGCAGCGGGTGGGGTAGCGACGGCGACGCGCGTGCCGTCGGTGAGGCCGACCGGCGGGTCCAGGATCAACTGGTCGCCGCCGGCGAGGCCCGCCCGCACCTCCACATGGGCGCCGTCATCGGCCGACAGGTCGAGATGGCGCAGGCGTGCCTTTCCGTCCTGGTAGATTGCGGCGCTGAGCCCGTTCTTGTCGAAGATCACCGCCTCGGAGGGCACCAGCACGACCGGATGCGTCCGCGGCACGTCGAGGTGGACGACGGCATACAGCCCCGGCGCCAGCGTCCCGTCCGCGTTGTTCACATCCACCTCGGCCAGCAGCGTGCGGGTCTGCTGCTGCAGCGCGTTGGCGTTGCGCGCCACCACGCCGTGGAAGACGCGGCCCGGCAGTTGCGGCACGGTGACGGTCGCCGGCTCGCCGTCCTTCAGGCCGAAGAACACCTCCTGCGGCACATAGACCAGCACGCGCAGGACATCGGTGTGCGCGATGGAGAACAGCGGCGTGCCGGTGGCGGAATCGGCGGTGACCAGGCTGCCGACATCGACCTGGCGGCTGGTGATCACGCCGCTGAACGGGGCCACGACGCGCTCGAAATCGGTGAGCTGTTGCAGCCGGTCCACCTGCGCCTGCTGTGCCAGCAGATTGGCCTGCGCCACCGAGACCGCGGCGACGCGCGACGCCAGGGTCAGCCGATCGACGTCGCCCTGCTGTTCGCTGCTCCAGCCGTCCTTCACCAGCCGCTTGGTGCGATCGTTGGTGGCGCGCGCGAGGTCCATGTTCGCCTGGGCCTGCACGACCGCCGCCTGCATCTGCGCGAGTTGTCCGCGGGCCTGCGCAAGCTGCTGGTCGAGGTCGGGCGCGGAGATCACGGCGAGCACGTCGCCGGCCTTCACGTGGCTGCCGATGTCGACGTTGCGCTTGCTGATATAGCCGGTGGCGCGGGCGAACAGGGTGGCGCTGTCGAACGCCTCGGTGGTGCCGGACAGGTCGAGTTTGCGCGGCGTATCGATCGGCGTGAGGGTCTGCGTCTTCACCACGGGCACCGCATCGAGCCGTGCGGTGAGCGTGTCGACGGTCTCGGTGCGGCGGGCCGCGTTGCCCATGGCGCCGAGGGTGACGAGACCGCCCAACAGGGTCAGCACGGCGAGGCCCAGCAGCCTGGTGTTGCGCCGGCGCCGCTGCTCCAGCCGCGCGTCGACGTCCTGCTCCGGTTCGGCAAGTTGGCTCATGTCGGCGCTCCGTGTTCGATTGCGGCGATGGAGGATTTGCTGCGGCGGCCTTCGAACCTGCCGAAGACCGAATAGAGGTAGGGGACGAACAGCAGCGTGGTTGCCGTGCCGGCCAGCACGCCGCCGATCACCGCGCGGGCGAGCACCGCGTTCTGCTCCTCGCCGGCGCCGCCGAGTGCCATCGGGATCATGCCGACGACCATGGCGGCGGCGGTCATCAGCACCGGGCGCAGGCGCGTGGTGCCGGCCGAGAGCGCGGCGCGGAAGGCATCCATGCCCGCCTCGCGCTGTTCACGGGCAAAGGTCACCAGCAGGATCGAGTTCGCCGATGCGACGCCGACCGCCATGATCGCGCCCATCAGCGAGGGCACGCTGAGCGTCGTGCCGGTGGCGAACAGCATCAGGATGATGCCGCTGCCGGCGCCGGGCAGCGCGAGCATCACCGCAAGCGGGTCGATGAAGCTCTGGTAGTTCACCACCATCAGCGCGTAGACGAATACGGCGGCGAACAGCAGGCCGATCAGCAGGTCGACGAAGGCGGCGTTCATGCTTTCGATCTGGCCGCGGATGACGATCCGGTCGGCGGGGCCGAGCTTGCCGCTGACCGCCTTGACGGCGTCCTGGATGGCGACGGCGGCGCTGCCGAGATCGCGGTCCTGCAGGCTCGCGTAGACGTCGTAGACCGGCTGGATGTTGCTCTGGTTGTAGACCGATTCGACGGGCACCCGTTTGCCGGTGGCGACGTTGCCGAACACGTCAGGCACCACGTTGTTGCCCGCCATGCTGCCGGCGATCGGCGTGTTGTCGAGGTCGTTCTTGCTCGCGATGCGGTATTCCGGCGTCTGCACCGCGAAGAAGTACGGGATGCCGGTCGCCGGGTCGGTCCAGAAGTTCGGTGATACCTGCTCGGACGAACTCAGCGAGATGTTGAGGTTGCTCGCCACCTGGTTGACCGTGAGGCCGAGTTCCTGCGCGCGCGTGCGGTCGATCGTGTAGGAGAGTTCAGGCGCGTCGAGTTCCTGCTGCACATGGGCATCGACGACGCCCGGGATGTTCGACAGGCGATGCTGCAGGTCCTGTGCGATCGCCTCGTTGGCGGCGCGGTCGCGGCCCTGCACCTGCACGTCGATCTGCGAGGGCACGCCGAAATTCAGCACCTGCGTCACGAGGTCGGCCGGCTGGAAGTAGAACTGCACGTCGGGGAAGGCGAGCGGCAATTCGGCGCGCAGTTTCCGGATGTAGTCGGCGGTGGGCGCGTGGCCCTCCTTGAGCTGCAACTGGATCTCGCCGTCGTTGACGCCGATCGTGGTGCCGTCGGTGAAGGCGAGGTTATAGAGGCGCTGCGGCAGGCCGATATTGTCCAGGACCAACCCCAGATCGCGCGCCGGGATCTGCTGGTGGATGTTGTCCTCGATCGCGTGGAAGATCTGTTCGGTGCGCTCGATGCGGGTGCGTGCGGGCGCGCGGACATGGATCTGGATGAGGCCGGCATCCACCTGTGGGAAGAAGTCGCGCCCGACATGCAGCGACAAGGCGCCCGCGCCCGCCACCACCACGCAGGCCAGCAGCGGGGTGATCACGCGCCGGCGCATGATGCCGGCGAGCAGCCAGCCGTAGTAGTCGCGGAACCGGTCGAAGCCGGTGTTGAACGCGGCATGGCAGCGGCCGAACCAACCGGGCGGCGCGCCGTGGTTCGCGTTCGCGTGCTCGCGTCGCAGCAGCAGGCGGATGACGATCGGCGTGAGGGTGCGCGAGATGCCGTAGGACGCCAGCATCGCGAACACCACCGCCATGGCCATCGGCGTGAACAGGTAGCGTGCCGCGCCCTGCAGGAAGAACACCGCGACGAACACGCAGCAGATTGCCAACGTGGAGATCAGCGTGGGCACGGCGATGCCGGCGGCACCTTCCAGCACGGCGGTGTCGAAGTCGGTGCCTTCCTCGAGTAATCGGTGGGTGTTCTCGATGGTGACGGTGGAGTCATCGACCAGGATGCCGACGGCGAGTGCCAGTCCGCCCAGCGTCATGATGTTGATCGTCTGTCCCAACGCGGCGAGCACGGCGAGCGAGGTCAGGATCGACAGCGGGATCGACACCATCACCACCAGCGTCGAGCGCCAGGAGCCCAGGAACAGCAGGATCATCATGGCGGTGAGGCCGGCGGCGATGCCGCCTTCGCGCAGCACGCTGGTGATCGCCTGGGTGACGAACACCGACTGGTCGAACAGCAGGTTGATCTGCATGCCGGCCGGCGCGGCCTTGCGGATCGACGGCAGCGCCGCCTTCACGCGGTTGACCACGTCGAGCGTGGAGGCATCGCCGTTCTTGATGATGGTGAGCAGCACCGAGCGTTTGCCCTCAGTGTGCACGATGTTCTGCTGCACCGCCCAGCCGTCGCGGACATGGGCGACATCGGAGAGGTAGACGGTGGTGGCGCCGACCTGTTTGATCGGCACCTCATTGAGCTGCTTGATGGTCGGCGGCATGGCGTTGACGCGCACGATCATCTGCTGATTGCCGAGCTTGGCATCGCCGGAGGGCAGCGTCAGGTTCTGCGCATTCACCGCGTTCAGCACGTCGTTGGGCGTGATGCCGCGCGCGCGCAGTGCGTCGGGATCGAGGTCCACCATGATCTGGCGGTACTTGCCGCCGTACGGCGTCGGCAGCGTGATGCCGGGGATCGGCGCGAGCGCCTGGCGGATCTGGTAGATGCCGTAGTCGTAGAGCTGCTGTTCGTTCAGCGTGTCCGAGGTGAGGCTGAGCTGCAGCACCGGCACGGACGATGCGCTGTACTGCACGATGGTGGGCGGCTGGACGCCGGGCGGCATCAGGGCGCGGATCGAGTTGCTGGCCGAGACGATCTGGCTGATGGCGAGGTCGATGTTGACGTTGGGCTGGAAGTAGATCTTCTCGACCGAGATGCCGGACAGCGTCTGGCTCTCGATGTTGCGGATGTCACCGACCGAGGTGCTGATCGAGTATTCGCTATAGGTGGTGATCCGCTGCTCCATCTCCTCGGGCGTCAGGCCGGTGAACTGCCAGATCACCGTCACGACGGGGATGTTGATGGAGGGGAAGATGTCCTTGGGAGTCACCAGGATGGCGCTGACGCCCAGGAAGAGCATGAGGCCCGCCAGGACGTAGAAGGTGTGCGGGAACCTCAGAGCGAAGCGAACGATGCCCATGGCTGATCAATCCTGCGGTGCTTGTCCCACGACCGCGGGGACGAGCGCCGCGGACCAATTATGCCGGCCCCACCGTGCTGGCCGGATTGTGCTGGCGGGCCTGGGCCGGCCGCACCTGGGCAGGCCGCACTGGGCCGGCCGGGCCGGCGGGCGGCGTCAGTTGTCGGCGCCGTCCTGCGTGTGGGTATTGAACACCGCAATCGTCCGGTTCTGGCGGGTGGCGTAGGTGCCGGTGGCGGGGGCCTGCTGGGTGGCTGCGACGGCGGGGGGCGGGGGCTGCTGCTGCGGCGCCTGGGCGACCACGCCCGGAAGCTGGGTGAACCATGTATTGGCGGCCGTGCCGCCTTCACCGGAGTAGGCGGTGCCGATCCCGGCGCCGAGCATCGCTGCGGCGATGAACAGTGTGGTCCTCATGGTTTTCTCCTCTTGACCGGCTTGGGACGGCACGATCTTGGCCGTGCTGTCGGTCCGCGGTGGCCAGCAGGTGGACCTCTTGCATCGCGCAAATAATCGCGCATCTGTGCAATTCATCTGTGCGGAGTTCGCCGAAATCATGGACTTGCTTGGATCGCTGCGGGCGTTCATCCGCGTGACGGAGACCGGCTCCTTCTCTGCCGTGTCACGCGAGATGCATGTCAGCCAGTCGGCCGTCACCCGGCTGGTCGCGCAGTTGGAACAGCATTTCGGCGTGCGTCTGCTGCATCGGACGACAAGGCGGCTCAGCCTGACGGACGATGGCCAGGCGCTGCTGACGCATGCGCGCCATGTGCTGGAATCGGCCGAGGAGATGGAGCTGGCGCTGGGCCGGCAGAGCGGGGCACCGCGGGGGCTGGTGCGGCTGGGCACCTCGGTCGCCGGCGGCCTGTTCCTGTCGACCCGGCTGCCGGCGCTGCTGGCCCGCTATCCCGGCCTGTCGGTGGAGCTGGTGATGCGCGACCAGCCGAGCGACATGATCGAGGAGCGGCTCGACCTGGCGTTCCGCTCGGGCGAGATCGCCGATGCCTCGCTGGTGGCGCGGCGGGTGGGCTATCTCGGCCGCGCGGTGGTCGCGGCGCCGGTGTATCTGGAGCGGCATGGCGCGCCGGCGGTGCCGGACGACCTGGCGTCGCATACCTGCCTGATCCATGACGCGACGGCCGATCCGGAGCTGTGGCGGTTCACCGGCCCGGAGGGGCCGATCAGCGTGCGGGTCAGCGGCGCGTTCATCGCCAACGACAGCGAGGCGGTGCGCCGGGCGGCGCGCGCCGGCCACGGCATCGCGCTGCTGCCGGAGATCCAGTTGATCGACGACCTGCGCGCGGGACGGCTGTTCCGGCTGCTCGAGGACTACCCGTCCCAGCGTTCCCCCGTGCACATCGTCTATCCCTCACGCCGCAACCTGGCGCCGCGGACGCGCGTGGTGATGGAGTTCCTGGCGGAGGAGACGCGGGAGATTGCCATGCTGCTGGAGCAGGGGGCGGAGGTGCTGACCTGAGGCTCGCGGCACGCGTGGCGCGCACCCTTGCCAGCCGCGCGGCCGCATGGTCCAAGCGCGAGGATCGCGCACGCCCCCGGAGCCCGCATGCCTGATCTCGCCCCCGCCCCCCAGATGATCCCCCAGACCGCACCGGAGTTCGCTGCCGAGCGGGTCCTGATCCTGGATTTCGGCAGCCAGGTGACCCAGCTCATCGCCCGCCGCCTGCGCGAATCCGGGGTCTATTGTGAAATCTGGCCGTTCAATGCGGCGCCCGAGCGGATTGCCGCGTGGCAGCCGCGCGGCATCATCCTGTCGGGCGGCCCGGCCTCGGTGCACGAGGCCGCGGCGCCGCTGGCCCCGCAGGCGGTGTTCGAGCTCGGCGTTCCCATGCTGGGCATCTGCTACGGCGAGCAGTTGCTGTGCCAGCAGCTTGGCGGCGAGGTGCTGGGCTCGGACCATCGTGAGTTCGGCCGCGCCTTTGTCGACGTGACCGACGACTGCGCGCTGTTCCACGGGGTCTGGGCCAAGGGCGCGCGCGAGGCGGTCTGGATGAGCCATGGCGACCGGGTGACGCGGCTGCCGCCCGGCTTCCGCACCGTGGCGGTGAGCGAGGGCGCGCCGTTCGCGGCTATCGCGGATGACGTCCGTCGTTACTACGGCACGCAGTTCCATCCGGAGGTCGTGCACACCCCGCACGGCGCGGCGCTGCTGCGCAATTTCACGCACAGCGTGCTGGGCCTGTCCGGCAGTTGGACGATGGCCGGATTCCGGGCTACCGAGACGGCCCGCATACGGGCGCAGGTCGGCACCGGCCGGGTGATCTGCGGCCTGTCGGGCGGCGTCGATTCGTCGGTGGCCGCGGTGCTGATCCATGAGGCGATCGGCGACCAGCTCACCTGCATCTTCGTCGACCACGGATTGCTGCGGCAGGGCGAGGCGGAGGAGGTGGTGGCGACGTTCCGCGACCGGTTCAACATCCGCCTGGTGCATTGCGATGCCTCCGAGCTGTTCCTGGGCGCGCTGGAGGGCGTCACCGACCCCGAGGCGAAGCGCAAGACGATCGGCCGGCTGTTCATCGACGTGTTCGAGGAAGAGGCGCGCAAGCTGGGCGGTGCGGACTACCTGGCGCAGGGCACGCTGTATCCCGACGTGATCGAGAGCGTGAGCTTTACCGGCGGGCCGTCGGTGACCATCAAGTCGCACCACAATGTCGGCGGCCTGCCCGAGCGGATGCGGATGAAGCTGGTGGAGCCGCTGCGCGAGTTGTTCAAGGACGAGGTGCGCGTGCTGGGACGGGA
Source organism: Acetobacteraceae bacterium (assembly GCA_037201625.1). Classification (GTDB taxonomy): domain Bacteria; phylum Pseudomonadota; class Alphaproteobacteria; order Acetobacterales; family Acetobacteraceae; genus JAMXLO01. The sequence continues at coordinate 266,488 of JBBCGR010000003.1, forward strand.
ACTGGCGATTCCCGAGGCGATCGTGGGGCGGCATCCGTTCCCCGGCCCGGGCCTGGCGATCCGGATGCCCGGAGAGATCACGCGGGAGAAGCTTGCGCTGCTGCGCAAGGCCGATGCGATCTTCCTGGAGGAGATCAGGGCGGCCGGGCTGTATGACGCGATCTGGCAGGCCTTCGCGGTGCTGCTGCCGGTGCGCACGGTGGGGGTGATGGGCGATGGCCGCACCTACGACCATGCCTGCGCGCTGCGCGCAGTGACCTCGACCGACGGGATGACCGCGGAGGTCTATCCGTTCGACGCGGCGTTCCTGACGCGGGTGGCCGGGCGGATCGTCAACGAGGTGCGCGGGATCAACCGGGTGACCTACGACATCACGAGCAAGCCGCCCGGGACGATCGAGTGGGAGTGAGGGAAATTACTGCCGGACATCTTGGAGTAGAATAGAGCGTTGTTGGTGGTCCGAGCGGGTCTCCGTCATGCTGGCCGCCCCGCCTCCTGAAGAGATTGAGGCTTCGACGTGAAATCGGTGGAGCGGGAAATCTCCTCCCATGCGGCGATCTCGCTCTTCATCGCTTCGATCTTGTCCTCGACGAGCCTGAGTGCGTCTGCACCCAGATAGAGCCGCGCCGGCGGATTGTCGGACTCGACCAGCTTCAGCAGCGCCTGCGCCGCCTTGGCCGGATCACCGGGCTGCTTCCCACTCTTCGCCGCGCGGGCCTGGCGGATGGGATCCATGACAGCATCATAATCGGCAATGCTGCGGCCGGCGCGAACCATCGACCGGCCCGCCCAATCCGTGCGGAACTGCCCAGGAGCGAGCGCGGTCACATGAATGCCGAGCGGCTTCACCTCCTTGCCCAGAGCTTCGGAGATTCCTTCGAGGGCGAACTTGCTGCCGCAGTAATAGGTGATGCCCGGCATCGTGATGAAGCCGCCCATGGAAGTAACGTTGATGATGTGCCCGGAACGTCGCACCCGCATCCCCGGTAGCACCGCCTTGATCATCGCGACCGCGCCAAAGACATTGGCGTCGAACTGCCGCCGCAGGTCATCGAGCGGCGACTCCTCCAGAATCCCCTCGTGGCCATAGCCGGCATTGTTGACGAGGACGTCGATCGGACCGACTGCGCCTTCCGCCTGGGTAACAGCCTGCGGAATGGCATCGAAATCCGTCACATCGAGGAGGACCGCATGCGCGCGATCCGGCGCCATCGCTGTGAAAGCCTTGGCTGCGTCCCGGCTACGCAGCGTGCCGATGACCTGGTGCCCTGCCGCAAGCGCCCCCTCGGCAAAAGCCTTGCCGAGCCCCGAACTAACGCCTGTGATGAGAAAGGTCGTCATAGTGCTCATAGCTGCTCCTCTCACGGTTGGGAGGGTACCCCCTCCCTATATCATGACTCCATATTTATATCATGATATGGTTTTCAAGAGGGGCAGTCGGATATCGAATTGGAACGGGTCATGGCAGGCAAGGCACAGCAGCCTTTGAGGGAACGAAATCGGCAGGTCGCCCGCGACATTGTGCTCGATGCCGCCGAGCGGTTGCTCCAGAAGAGCGATACGGCGGAGTTCTCGATGCGGGCGTTGGCGGCGGAGGCCGGCGTCGGTTTCACAACGCCATTCAATCATTTCGGCAGCAAGAACGCGATCATGCAGGCGCTGTCATCCCGCCTGATCGAGCGGATGGCGGCACGCTTCCGCGACGAGGTGCCCGATGGCGATGCAATCGACCGCGTTCTGACGCTGGGAAGGATCAGCGTCGCTCTTCTGCTGGAGAAGCCGGATGTCCATAAGGCGGTGGTGGGCTCGCTCGGGGTGGCCAGTCCGGCGCCGGGCTTTGTCCGCCAGAACTCGCGCGCATTGTGGTCGCTGGCGCTGGGCGATTTCGCCGGCATAGCCGTCGACATGAAGGAGGTTGCGCAGGTCGCGCTCGCGGAACAGCTTGCCTTCAACTTCCGCGGCTGTGTCTCCTTCTGGATCGCAGGAGAGCTTGACGATGGGAATCTCGGAAGCGCTTTCCGGGCTGGCTCCTGTGCGCTTCTCCTCGGCTTTGCCGAGAAGAGGCGGCGCGCCTACCTGATCGCACAGATCAAGAGTCTTCAAAGTTCTTCAGCAGATGGGGCGGTGCAGCCTCGCTCGCGAGACCTGCCAGGTTGCGGTTCGCAAAAGGCTGGCGTCGCCTCGACCGACTTGCCCAGAGCGTGATTGGTACAGGTGGAATCACCGGAACGGTGAATCACGCTCCCAGACAACGCGCCAGAGCGGACTCCGCAAACTAACGCGAACGGAATCCGCTTTAGCGACACCTGATCGGACGCGGTGCAATATGCCGACAGGCACTGATAACTTCAGCCTGCGTCGGGCCAGTTCATGCTGGAACGGCAGCCCGTTTGAGGGCAGCGACCAACTCTTTCCCCAGCAGTCCCGCGGAGGCGGGGTTCTGGCCGGTAATGAGCCGGCCATCAACAACGACGTGAGGCTCCCAGTTGGACGTAGACGAGTATTCGGCACCCTCGGCTCTCAGCGCGTCCTCGAGTTCGTAAGGCACGTCATCGCGGGCATAGTCGTACTCCTCCTTCTTCGAGAACGACGTAAGCTTCTTGCCGCGTACGAACGGCGTGCCGTCACCCAGGTCCACACTGAGCAGCGCGCACGGGCCGTGACACACAGCGGTCACAAAGCTTGCCCGTGCTCCAGGCGCGCACGATGGCCCTCTGCACATCCGCATTGCGTTGGATGTCGACCATGGGCCCGAGACCGCCCGGCACCAGGATGGCGTCGTAATCCGCGGCGTCCACTTCGGACAGCTTGCGGCTGTGATTCAGCCGGCGAAAGGCCTTGCTCTCGAGAAACGCCTTCTGGGCTGGATCTTTCTCGTCGTACGCGTCGTACGGCGTCCATCCGCCAGCAGGCGATGCGAACTCGACTGCGATCCCCGCCTTGTCGAGCACATCGAAAGGATGAGCGACCTCGGCGAAAAAGAAGCCGGTCTTGCGGTTCTTCGGGCCGATCACGGCCGCGTTGGTGACGATGAACAGGACATGCTGAGTCACGGTCTTCTCCTTCGATGAACGATGATGTGTTCAGGTATTCAGGGCCAACTTGTCGCGGCAGCAATCAGCCGCGGCTGCCTCTGCCACGGCGATATCCTGCTCAACCGTTCCCGCGCTCGTGCCAACGGCACCCACGATCATGCCGCCGATCAGCGCAGGCAGGCCGCCGCCGAAGATCGCGACCTTGCCGCCATTGCTCTGTGCGATGCCGAAAAGCGGCTCGCCTGGCTGAGCCAGTTCGGCCAGATGGGCGGTCGTCTTGTCGAACAACCGGGCCGTCACCGCCTTGCCGATTGCAAGGTCGATGCTTCCGATCAAGGCGCCGTCGCGCTGATCGCCTTTACACGCCAGGAAAGAGATGAAGGAGCGCGGCATCGTATTGCTTCCGTTGTCCGGCCCAATTTCCAACTGTTCCGTGCCGGGCGCGCACCATCGGTATGACAGCCTGTGCAATCGCGTTCTCGATATCAAAACCTTTACCAGCAGTTACTTGCTGCCTTCGCGCATGAACTTGCGCTATCGGCATCGGGGCCGAGAGCTTGCCTATCATCGAAGGCGGCGCGTGGGGGGTAAATTGAGGTAAAAACGAACATCGCGATCGCCATGAGTGATTCGGCCCGACCGGGGCTGCCGTCGCATCGCCCCTGTTGATCGTGACCAGCGCCGTGATGTCGGCTACCGCATCTGGTGTCTCTTATCGGAGCGGCACTCAGCAGCGCCCAGATGTGTGCGGGCTCTTCTTGGAGCCGTGGGTGGGCGATGCAGCGGAACACTCAGGCCGGCGCGCCATGGCCGACGGTTTGATCTGCTTGACGATGAGCAGCCGCCGACGCGCTTCGTAGAGGGAATGGCTCGGCATCGTTATCCCGGTCCAGCAATGCTCGACCGATAGGTGAAAGGCGCGATAACCCTCCTGCCTGTCTGACGCAGCACGATGCGCAAATCTGCGGGTCACTTCAGTTAGCTCTTGCGCTAAGTGTCCGCCTGCCATACTTAGCCCTATGGAACAGTATCAGGCGCGGCTGAACCACCTCTTCCAAGCGCTTGCCGATCCTACACGCCGGGCCGTGCTCGGGCGGTTGGGCAAGGGTCCAGCCAGCATCAGCGAACTGGCGAAGCCATTCGACATGGCGCTGCCGTCCTTCATGAAGCACATCCATTTTCTGGAGGACAGCGGATGGATACGTACACGCAAGGAGGGCCGCGTGAGGACATGCCTGATCGAGAAGAAGGCGTTCGCCACGGCGGATGCCTGGCTGTCCGAACAACGCGCGCTTTGGGAGGCGCGCTTCGATCGCTTCGATGCAGTGCTGGAGGCTACCAAAGATGACCGACACAAGATTGGATCTTGAGATCGTGCGTTTCGTCGCGGCCCCGCGTGCGAAAGTGTGGCGGGCGTGGAGCGATCCGCACATCCTCGAACAATGGTGGTGTCCGAAGCCGTGGACCACCGAAGTGCGTGCATTCGATTTCCGTGCCGGCGGCGCATTTCATACCTTCATGAGCGGTCCGGACGGCGGAGAAAGCGACAATCCGGGGCTCTTCCTGGAGGTCGTGCCGATGGAGCGCATCGTCTGGACATCGATGCTCGTCGCGGGCTGGCGTCCTGCGAAACCGTGGCTCGGCATGACCGGGATTTTCATGTTGGCGGATGACGGCGCCGGCACTCGCTACACGGCGCGCTGTCTTCACATCGATGATGTGGATCGCAGAAAGCACGAGGACATGGGCTTCTTCGATGGCTGGGGGACCGTGATCCAGCAGATGGAGGCGATCGCACAATCCCTGGCTTGATCACGAAGCAAGCTCGTCGTCGACCGCAGCCAGTTTCGGCATCAGGGTCCGGCGTTGGGCTCGCCGGCCATCCATGAGCGCGCGGCAGCAGGCGACGCCCCGATCGACACAGCGCCTCCCGCCATGCCAGAAGCTGGACGAGCAACGCCGGCCCATGCCACCTGTCGGCTCGGGCGATGCTTGTCCTTCGCGGCAGTCCCGGCAGGAGACGTCACATGGCACGGGTCTTCGTTTCAGGATCATCAACCGGCCTCGGGCTGATGGCCGGGCAACGCCTCGCCGAATTGGGCCATCAGGTCGTGCTGCATGCGCGCAGCGAAGCCCGTGCCGATGACGCCAGGCGAGCCATGCCGGAAGCAGCGGATGTCGTGGTCGGCGACCTCGAAACGATCGCCGGTGCGCACAGCGTCGCAGCACAGGTCAACGCGCTCGGCAGGTTCGACGCGGTCATCCACAACGCCGCCGTCGGCTATCGCGAGGGCCACCACAGCACCGCGGACGGGCTGCCGCACCTCTTCGCGATCAATACGCTCGCCGCCTATATCCTGACGGCGCTGATCCAGCGGCCGAGGCGGCTGGTCTATCTCAGTTCGGGCATGCATCGCGCCGCCGATGCCAACCTGGACGATATCCTCTGGCGCAGGCGGCGCTGGAACGGGTCGACGGCCTATGCCGAAAGCAAGCTGCACGACACCATGCTGGCCTTCGCCGTTGCCCGGCTGTGGCCCGATGTGCTGTCGAATGCGCTGGAGCCTGGCTGGGTGCCGACCAGGATGGGCGGCGCCAGTGCGCCCGACGATCTCGGCCAGGGACACCTGACCCAGGCCTGGCTGGCGGTGAGCGATGATCCCGCCGCGCGGACGACGGCCGGCTATTTCTACCACCTCACACCGCGCGCGCCGAACCCGCAGGCGCATGACGCCTCGCTGCAGGACAGGCTGCTCGATCTGTGTCGCGAACTTGCCGGGGTGGCGGTGATGGGACGCCTCGGGGCGATTGCCGCCGGCAAACCGCCAGTGCAGGGACCGGGATAAAGGCGCGGCCCAGGGACGTGGCCAGGCGTTTCCTGCCGGCAAGGTTCCGGCGGGTGGCCCGTTGCCGCCAGGTGTGGTCCTCTTGCGGGCGAACAGTGTGATGCAGGCAGACATGGACGAGTGGCAGCACAGGCGGCCGAACCGCCTGGAGATCGACAGTGGCTCGGTTGCGATGCGCGTCGGTGCGCTGCGCCGCCGCGTCGGACCGCAGGTGAAGATCTTCGCGGCCTTGAAGGCGGACGGCTACGGCTTCGGCACGCTGCCGATGGCGCGCGCCGCGTTGCAGGGCGGCGCCGATGCGCTGTCGCTGATCGATCGCGCGGAGGCGATCAGGCTGCGCGAGGCCGGCATCGAGGCGCCGATCCTGCTGTACGCCGGGGCACCGATCGATGCTCCCGCCGTCGCCGCGGCGGAGCGGTTCCGCCTGACGCTGACGGTGCTGAGCGAACGCCAGGTCGATGTCGTGGCGCAGCACGCACGCTCGCCCGTCCAGCTTGCCATCAAGCTGGAGGTCGGGCCGGAGCGGATCGGCGTGCTGCCCGCCGACCTCGTGCCGATGGCACGGCGCATCGCCGCCCACCCCAATCTGTCGCTCGGCATCGTCAACGCCCATCCCACCTTCCGTGACGATGCGCCGGACGCGGTGGTGCAGGAGCAGTTCCGCCGGTTCGTCGCGGCCTGCGAGGCGCTTGCCGCGGCCGGCCTGCCGATGCCGCTCCGGCTGTTCGCATCGTCGAAGACGCTGGGACGGCTGCCGGGCATGGAACTCGATGCCGTCGATCCCGGGCAGTATCTCTATGCCGATGCGGCGGAGCGTCCGATCATCCGCTCGCTCACGTCGGTCCTCACGCAGGTGCGGCCGGTGACCCGCGACTTTGCCTCCGAGCACGCGCCGTTCGATCTGGCGCGCGTGCGTCGCGTCGGCGTGATCCCGTTCGGCAAGGTCGATGGCGGCGGGCGCTGCCACGCCGCCGCGGTGCTCGTGCGCGGCCGGCGGGTGCCGATCCTGCCTGGCCCCTCGCTCGAGTACATGCGCATCGACCTCACCGGCCTTGAGGAGGCGGATGAGGGCGATGCGGTGGTGCTGATCGGACGCCAGCGCGACGCTGAGATCACCCTGGCCGAAGCGTGCGATGCGCAGGGCGCGACGCCATCGGATCTGGCGATGGCGATCGGCCCCGCGGTTCAGCGTGCCGTCACGCCGCCCGAGATTGCCCGGGCGGCGGCGTAGCGAGGCTCAGTAGCCCGGATAATACCCGGGGTAGTAGGCCGGCGGCGGTGCGTAGGCCACCGGCGGGGGCGGCGCGTAATACTGCTGCTGCGATGCGATGACGCCGCCCAGGATGGCTGCGGCGCCCAGGCCGATGACCGCGCCGGCAATGGCGCCGCTGTTGTCGCGATGGCGGTTGTTATAACCGTTGTTATAGCCATTGTTGTAGCCGCCGTGATTGCCACCGCGCCAGCCGCCGCCATGGTTGCGCCAGTCGGCATGGGCGGCCGGGGCCGCGAGCAGGCCGGTCGCAACAGATGCTGCGATCAGCAGTGTCGACCAGATCCGCATGACTAGGTCCTTCCTGAGTGGTTACCTCGGAAGGTGGGGACCGGGCGTGTCCGGATTGCGGCAGCAGGGTGATTTGTTGACGGCCGGATTTGAAAGGCCGATCCGGTGACGACGGGACGCCACCGGCCGTCCCGGCCGCGTTGCACCCAACCCGTGGGCATGGGAGCTTACCGGAAGGTAATCCCGGCAGGGAGGCAGCCGCACCATGAGCGAGGAACTGCTGTATCGGCTGGACCGCCGCGTCGCCTGGATCACGCTGAACCGGCCCGAGCGGCTGAACGCGCTCACCCGCGACATGATGCAGGCGTTGCTGGCGCGGCTGTCCGCCTGTGTGTTGGACGACGCCGTCGGCTGTGTCGTCATCACCGGCGCGGGCAGCGCGTTCTGTGCGGGCGGCGATGTGCGGGTGCAGGCGCGCGTGGCGGCGGAGGGCAGCGCCGAGACGCCGGAGCAGCGTGCCGATCTGCTGCGCGCCTCGATGGAGGCGTCGCGGCTGCTTCACGAGATGCCCAAGCCGACGATTGCGATGCTGAATGGCGTTGCGGCGGGGGCGGGCATGTCGCTGGGCCTGGCGTGCGACCTGCGCATCGCGGGCCGCAGCGCGCGGATGACCACCGCGTTTGCCCGGATCGGACTCTCGGGCGATTACGGCGGCACGTGGTTCCTCACGCATCTGGTCGGCAGCGCGAAGGCGCGGGAGTTGTATTTCCTGTCGGAGATGCTGGACGCGGCGCGCCTCGAGGCGCTGGGGCTGGCGAACCGCGTGGTGGCCGATGACGAGCTTGAGTCCCATACGATGGAGTTGGCGGCGAGGCTTGCGAACGGCCCCGGCGTCGCGCTGCGCTACATGAAGCGGAACCTCAACGTTGCGCTGCACGCGACGCTGGCCGAGGGCCTGGACAGCGAGGCGTACGGCATGTTGCGGAGCCGGGCGAGCGAGGACCACAAGGAGGCGTCGCAGGCCTTCGTCGAGAAGCGCGCGCCGGTGTTCAAGGGGCGTTGACCGTTCGCGATGTCCGCGTGCCGCTCCCGGCGGCAGAGTTCTTCATGATGCACGCAAGGCCTGGAGCAATGATCGCGGCCGAGCGGTCGCACCGAGTACTGCTGACCGTGCCCCCCGTCATGACCGGCGCAGGCCGGTGATCCACGACTTTTTCGCCCGCCGCAGCGAAAGACGTGGATGCCGCGACCAAGCCACGGCCATGGAGGGGAGTGGGGTGGATGAGCTTGCAGGGGGCAACCCAACCGCCCGCCACCGCTACCCGAAGCGCTCCAGCCGGTAGTGCGGATCGACCGCATCGCCCAGCACGGCATCGGCGGTGATCCGTCCGATGATCGGCCCCAGCGTGTAGCCGTTGGCACTGACCGCATTGAAGAAGCCCGGCAGTCCCGGCGCCTCGCCCAGGATCGGCGCGCGGTCGATCGCCGGGTTGATGCCGGTCCATGACCGCACGAACGACAGGCTGCCGAGCACCGGGAGTGCGCGCGCGCAGACCCAGAGATTGCCCTCGATGTTGCGGCGCAGGTTGTGCGTGCGTCCGCTCGCCGGATCGAATCCGCCGAACCAGCCGCCGCCGACCAGGAACCCGCCGCTCGCCTGCTGCTTCAGCGACAGATGGCGGTTCGCCAGCGCGACTAGATGCCTGGTCAGCGGCGGCGCGGGCTCGGTGACGATGACCTGCTGCACCGTGCCGGTCACCGGCAGGTCCAGCCCCACCATCCTGCCGATCCGCGCCGCCCACGGCCCGGTCGCGTTCACCACCCGGCCGGCGATCACCAGTCCCTTGGTCGTCTGCACGTGCCAGGCGGTGCCCTCGCGCGCGATCGCCTGCACCTCCGCCCCGCGTAGCAGCCGCGCCCCCGCGCGCTGCGCCTGGCCCAGCACCGCCATCGTCCCGCGCAACGGATCGCCAAATCCCTCGGCCGGCACGAAATCGGCGCCGACCAGGTGGTCCGACAGCGCGGGTGCCAGCGAGCGCAGTTCGTTGGCGCCCAGCACGTGGCTCTCGATCCCCCAGCGCCGTTCCATCGCCGATTTGCGGCGCAGCCACGCCAGGCCCGCCGCATCCTCCGCCAGCATCAGCCCGCCCTCGGTGCGGATGCCGAGATCCTCGCCGGCCGCGGCGGCAATCTCCTTCCACAGCGCGATAGAGCGGGGTGCCAGCGGCAGCGTGTGGGCGGCCTGGCCACCATCGTCCGGCGTATCGTCGGTGAAGTCGTAGGAGAGAAGCTGCACGTGCAGGCTGCCGGCATTCGCCGTGCTCGCCGCCATCCCCGCCTCGTCGCGCTCGGCGAGTAGCACGTCCACGCCCTCGCGCGCCAGGAACAGCGCGCTGCACAGGCCGGCGAGGCCGCCGCCCATCACCAGCACGTCGCAGCGACGCGTCTCCTGCGGCACGGTCGGCACGCGGTGCAGGTGCAGCGGCGGCGCCGGCAGGTCCAGCAGCGGCGCCTGGAACTCGGGCGCCTCGAACATCAGCGGCGCGGCCGGGACCGGACGCAGCGGCGCACGCGGCGCGGCGAACGCCCAGTCGTCCGGCGCATCGGGGCACAGCCGCGCAATCGTCGCGGCGCAGAAGCGGCCCTGGCAGCGTCCCATGCCGGCGCGCGTCGCCTTCTTCAGCGCGGGCAGCGACGCGAGGCCGTTCGCCATCTCGCGCCGCAGCCGCCCGGCGGTGACCTCCTCGCAGCGGCACACGATGGTGTCGTCGGTCGGGGCGACGGGCGCGGGCGGCCGGAACAGGGTCCACAGCGCCTGCTGGAAACCCAGGGCGCGCGCCAGTGCCGTGCGCGTCGCTGGCTCATCGGGCGCGGTGTGTCCCAGGTCCCGCGCCGCCGCCAGACCCGCCAGCCGGCCGCGCGCCATGGCCACGCGGGAGCCGCCCAGCGACGCGCCGTCGCCCACCGCGAACACGCCGGCGACCGAGGTGCGGCCGTTCTCATCGGTCTCGGTCGCCAGGTGGCCGGCGCCGGTCTCGACGAAACGGTGCTTTGCGCCCAGCGCACGGGCCAGGCCGGTCTCCGGCTGGAAGCCCAGGTTCAGCGCGACGACATCGACCTCGAACATCTGCCCGCCCGCCTGCGCCGACTGCACCCGGTCCGTGCCGCGCAGTTCGTCGATCTGCGTCGACCACAGGACCGGCACACCTGCGCGCTTCAGCGTCAGCAGCATGCCGAACCCCTCCCGCACCAGGTCCGGTGCGGTGCGCGCCATCGTCCAGGCCGCGCGCCATTCGGCGGGCGAGGGCCGCGGCGCCGCCTCCACCACCGCCAGCGGCGTCACGCCGCCGGCCAGCAACTCGCAGGCAAGCTGCAGGTTCAGCGGTCCGCTGCCGGCGATCAGCACGCGCTCGCCGGGACAGACGCGCTGGGTCCGGACCAGCGTCTGCAGGGAGCCGGTCGTCATCACGCCCGGCAGGGTCCAGCCGGGCAGCGGCACCGGCCGCTCATGCGCGCCCGGCGCCAGGATCAGGCGGCGCGGGTGGAACGTGACGGCCTTGCCGTCGACCAGCGCGGCGATCTCATCGGCGGCGAAACCGCCCCACACGGTCGCTCCCACCTCGATGCGCGCGCCAGCGCCGACCGCCCGCTCGCGGAGCGACGCACCGAGCTGGAACTGCGCGTCGGGCGACGGGTCCGCGTAGGCTGGCGCCAGCGGCTTGGCGTACTGGCCGCCTGTGGCGCCACGCTCATCCAGGACGACGACCGAGGCGCCGGACTGCGCGGCCGCGATGGCCGCCGACAGCCCCGCCGGCCCCGCACCCACCACCAGTATGTCGCACGTCCGCTCCTCGGGCTGCGCCGCCTGGGGGCGATCACCGAGCGGCGCGAGCGGCAGAGTCGGTTCGCCCGCCACCGCCATGCCGTCCGCCACCCTGGTCATGCAGGCGCGCTGGCCGATGCGGCCGTCCACGCTGACCACGCAGTCGAAGCAGGCGCCCATGCCGCAATGCAACCCGCGCGGGGCGCCGCTCGGGGTGTGGCGGAAGGCGACGATGCCGGCGGCGGACAGCGCGGCGGCGATGGTCTCGCCGTCCAGCGCCGGGATCGGCCGGCCGTCGAAGTGGATCGTGACCGGACGGCCGGTCGCGCGGATCGTCTTGTGGGAGAGGCGCATGGCGCGCGAGCATGCCGGAGAACATCCATCGGGGCGAGGGACCACGACATGCCGGCATCACTGATCCGCAGCCGCGCGATGATTACGCGCACCCTCGACCGGCATCGCTGGGAGGAGATCCCCGACGGCGCGGTGCTGCAGGAGGACGGCACGATCACCGCCATCGGCACCTACGCCGACCTGCGCCGCCAGCATCCGGACGTGCCGGTGGTCGGCAGCGGCGAGGAGATCATGCTGCCCGGCTTCGTCAACGGCCATCACCATGTCGGGCTGACGCCGGTTCAGCTCGGTTCGCCGGACATGCCGCTGGAGCTGTGGTTCGTCACCCGCATGGTGATGCGCAGCGTGAACATGTATCTCGACACGCTGTATTCGGCGTTCGAGATGATCGCCTCGGGCGTCACCACGGTGCAGCACCTGCATGGCTGGGCGCCGGGCAAACTCGCGGATGTGGCGACGCGCAGCGAGGACGTGATCCGCGCCTACCAGGATGTCGGGATGCGGGTGTCCTACTCGTTCTCGGTGCGCGACCAGAACCGTCTCGTCTATCAGAACGACGCCGATTTCGTCGCCAGCCTGCCTGCGGAATTGCGCGGGCCGGTGCAGCGCTGGTACGACCGGTTCGAGCTGTCGCTCGACGATTTCATCGCGCTGTTCGAGACGCTGCACGGGCGGCACCAGGACAAGTCGCGGGTGAAGATCCAGTTGTCGCCGGCCAACCTGCACTGGTGCTCGGACGCGGCGCTGGTGAAGCTGGCGGACACGGCGCGGCAGTACGGCGTGCCGCTGCACATGCACCTGGTGGAGACCGCCTACCAGAAGGAGTACGCGCGCCGGCGCGGCGGCGGCACCGCGGTACAGTATATCGACCGGTTCGGGCTGCTCGGGCCGCACATGACGCTGGGCCACGGCGTGTGGCTGAGCGAGGCGGACATCGACCGGCTGGCCGAGACCGGCACCTGCATCTGCCACAACTGCTCGTCGAATTTCCGCCTGCGTTCGGGTATCGCCGCGCTGAACGCGTTCGAGGCCAGGGGCATCACCACGGCGATCGGCATCGATGAAGCCGGCATCAACGACGATCGCGACATGCTGCAGGAGATGCGCATGGTGCTGCGGGCGCATCGGGTGCCGGGCATGGACGATGGCGTGCCGACGCCGGCGCAGGTGTTCCGCATGGCGACCGCGGGCGGCGCCGCGACCACGCCGTTCGGCGAGCAGATCGGCGTGCTGGAGGTGGGGCGTGCGGCCGACCTGGTGCTGATCGACTGGCGGCAGGTGAGCTGGCCCTACCTGGACGAGGAGACGCCGCTGCTGGACGCGGTGCTGCAGCGGGCGAAGGGGCAGGGCGTGCGCATGGTGATGTGCGACGGCGAGGTGATCTACCAGGACGGCCGCTTCACCCGGGTGGACCGCGACGCCGCGCTGCGGGCGCTGCACGAGGACCTGGCGCGGGCGCTGGCCGACGATGAGGTGGAACGGCGCAAGCTGGCCAGGACTCTGCTGCCGCACGTGAAGGCGTTTTACGCCAACTATTTCGACCCGGCGTGACATGCGCCATTCTACCGCTCGAGTTCCCGCATCTGACCCGGAGACAGCGCGCATGGCCGACTACGACCTGGTGATCAAGGGCGGCACGGTGGTAACCGCTGCCGACACGTACCGCGCCGATGTCGGCGTGCGCGGCGGCCGCATCGCCGCGATCGGCGAGAAGCTGGAGGGTGCCGAGACGCTGGACGCCGGCGGGCTGTACGTGATGCCGGGCGGCGTCGACACGCACTGCCACATCGAGCAGTTGCGGGCGGGCGGCGGGACGGATGAGGAAAGTTTCGTCACCGGCAGCACGGCCTGCCTGGCGGGCGGCACCACCACCGTCGTGACCTTCGCGGCGCAGTTCAAGGGCCATGGCATCCTGGACACGCTGGCCGAGTATCACCGGCGCGCGTCACGAGCGATGGTGGATTACAGCTTCCACCAGATCATCACCGACCCGTCCGATGCCGTGGTGCGCGACGAGATCCCCAAGGTAGTCGAATCGGGCGTGCGCAGCCTGAAGGTGTTCCTGACCTACGAGCCCTCGCACCTGGACGACCGCGAGTATATCCGCGTCCTGGCGGCGGCGCGGCGCACCGGTGCGCTGGTGACGGTGCATTGCGAGAACTACGAGGCGATCCGCTGGCGCACCGCGGCGCTGATGGCGGACGGCCGCAGTGCGCCGAAATACCACTCCTGGTCGCGGCCCAAGGTGGTGGAGCGCGAGGCGACATATCGCGCGATCGCGCTGGCCGAGATGGTGGACCAGCCGATCCAGGTGTTCCACGTCTCGTGCTCCGAGGTCGCCGAGGAGATCGCGCGGGCGCAGGCGCGCGGGCTGAAGGTGTGGGCGGAGACCTGTCCGCAGTATTTCGTGCTGGGGGCGGCGGACATGGACCGGCCCGGCTTCGAGGGCGCCAAGTTCATGTGCAGTCCGTCGCCGCGCGATGCGGCGAGCAGTGCCGCGCTGTGGGGCGACGTGCGGCGGGGCACGCTCGACGTCATCTCCTCGGACCATAGCGGCGCCAGCTATGAGGGCGAGGGAGGCAAGCGCATCCACGGCAACAACGCGCCGTTCCCGGACATCCCCAACGGTGTGCCGGGCCTGGCCGCGCGGCTGCCGCTGGTGTTCAGCGAGGGCGTGTCGAAGGGCCGCATCGACCTCAACACCTATGTGCGGCTGGTCGCCACCAACCCGGCGAAGCTGTTCGGGCTGTATCCTCAGAAGGGCACCATCGCGCCGGGCTCTGACGCCGACCTGGTGCTGTGGGATCCGGGCAAGAAGGTCACCATCACCAACGCGCTGATGCAGCACGTGATCGATTACACGCCGTATGAGGGCATGGAGGTCACCGGCTGGCCGGTCGCCACGGTGAAGGGCGGGCGCGTGGCGATGCGCGACGGCAAGGTGCAGGCCGAGCCCGGCACGGGCCGGTTCCTCGCGCGCGGGCCCTACGAGATGATCAAGCCGACGGGCGTGCTGCCGGACGGTTTCGACGCGGCGCAGTTCGCGTAGGTCGTTCTTACGCGCGGGCGCGGGGCACAGGCATCGCGTCGGTTCGGAGAGGGGAGACGCAGGCAGTCGCGCGGCGATTGCTTGCCTCCGGCGGGAGCCGGCGGGACAATCCGCGCCAAGGACAGCCCGGGGGAACATCCATGATCGGGGTCGATTGGGGCACCACCAGCTTCCGTGCCTTCCGCATTGCGCGGGACGGCACGATCCGCGACCGGCGGACGGCGTTGCGCGGCCTGCTCAACGTGCCGGACAACCGCTTCGCGGACACGCTGCGCGACGAGATCGGCCCGTGGCTGGCCGCGGGCGAGGACCACGTGCTGCTGTCCGGCATGATCGGCAGCCGGCAGGGATGGAAGGAGGCGCCCTACCTCGCCTGTCCCGCCGGCGCACCGGACGTGGCCGCCGCCCTGGTGGAGGTCGAGTTCGACTGGGCGCAGGTGAAGCTGGTGCCGGGCCTCGCCACCGCCGATGACGCGGGAGTCGCCGAAGTGATGCGCGGCGAGGAGACGCAGGTATTCGGCATGCTGCGCGTGATGGGCGGCAGCGGCTTGGCATGCCTGCCCGGCACCCATTCGAAATGGGTGCGTGTGGAGGCGGAGCGGATCACCGGCTTCACCACGCACATGACGGGCGAGGCGTTCGGCGCGCTGCGCGGTCACACGATCCTCGGGCGGATGATGCGTGAAGGCCCGGCGGACGGCGCCCCGTTCGATGCCGGGGTGCGGCGCTCGGCCGATGCGGGCGGCCTGCTGCACCACATCTTCGGCGCCCGCGCGCAGGTGCTGGCCGGGCGGCTGGCCGAGACGGATGCCGCGGCGTACCTGTCGGGCATCCTGATCGGCCACGAGGTGCGCGCGGCGATGGCGGGACAGCAGGGCGCCGTGGTGCACGTGATCGGCAGCGCCGACCTGACGGCACTCTACGCGCGTGCGATCGCCGCGGCGGGCGGGTTCCCCGAGCGGCATGACGGCGAGGCGGCGGCGCGCGGATTGGCCCTGGTGGCGGAGCATGCGGCATGGCGCTGAGCGAATACCTGGCGCGCTGTCCGCTGGTCGCGATCCTGCGGGGCGTGCGGCCGGACGAGGTGGTGGCGATCGGCGGCGTCCTTGAGCGCGCCGGCTTCGCCATCGTCGAGGTGCCGCTGAACTCGCCGCAGCCGATCGAGAGCATCGCGCTGCTGGCGCGGGCGTTCGGCCAGCGGCTGCTGATCGGCGCCGGCACGGTGATGACGCCGGAGCAGGTGGGTGAGATCGCGGCGGCCGGCGGCAGACTGATCGTCACGCCGCACGCCGATCCGGCGATCGTACGGGCGGCGAAGCTGCATGGGCTGCTGGCGGTGCCGGGCTTCTTCACGCCGGCCGAGGCGTTCGCGATGCTGGCGGCGGGGGCCGATGGGCTGAAGCTGTTCCCGGCCGAGGCGGCCAGTCCGGCGGTGCTGCGCGCGCTCCGGGCGGTGCTGCCGGCGGGGACCGCGGTGCTGCCGGTGGGCGGCATCGATGCGTCCAACATGGTGCCGTGGCGCGCGGCCGGAGCGGCCGGGTTCGGCATCGGCTCGGCGATCTATAAGCCGGGCGACAGCGCCGAGGTGGTGGCGGGGAAGGCGCGGGCGCTGCTTGCCGCTGGGGGGTGATCGAGGGTGGTAGCGCTCGGGGTTTCACCCCGAACCCCGACCAGGAGGCGTTGCCTCCTGGACCTCCAGCAAAGGCGCAGCCTTTGCGATCCCACGCGAAGTAACGGGTTCCGAGGGCTCCGCCCTCGGCGGAGCCCCTTGGTCGGGGTCCGGGGTGAAACGCCGAGTGCTACCACTTCATCCGATTGCCCTGATGAATGATCCAGATCAATTGCAGCCCCCCATCGGCTATGACAGCCTGCGAGGCAGAAGCCTCGGAGGATTCCGATGTCTGATCCGATCCCGTTCCGACCATATGCGCCGGGCACGCAGCCTCCGTACGACGCGCCGGCCTATCTCGGTACGATCAAGCGGCATCCGAAGCAGCGGCTGCATCCGCTGCCGCACACGGTGACCGAGACGACGGGGCCTCGCTTTACCGCCGACCGGTTTGCTCCGCTCGCGGATCTGACGATGGTGACCGGCAAGCCGGCGCTGGGCGAGCGGATCATCGTGGCGGGCACGATCACCGATGAAGACGGCAGGCCGGTGCCCCACACGATGGTAGAGATCTGGCAGGCCAATGCGACCGGCCGCTACAATCACCCGAGCGACCAGCATGATGCGCCGCTGGATCCGAACTTCCACGGCGCCGGCCGTGTGTTCACCGACGAGAACGGGCGGTATCGCTTCCTCACGATTCGGCCGGGCGCCTATCCCTGGCCCAATCACCGCAACGCGTGGCGGCCGAACCACATCCATTTCTCGTATTTCGGACCGGCGTTCGCGACCCGCCTGGTGACCCAGATGTATTTTCCGGGCGACCCGCTGCTGGCCTTCGATCCGATCTTCCACGCGGTGCCGGACGAGCACGCGCGGCACCGATTGGTCGCGGTGTTCGACCTCGACGTGACCGAGCCGGATTACGCTCTGGGCTATCGGTTCGACGTGGTGCTGCGGGGGCGCAGTGCGACGCCGATGGGGCACTGAACGATGGCGAACACCACCGCGAGCCAGACGATCGGGCCTTATTGGCACCTGCTGGAGGATGCGTCCTGGGCGGACCTGACGCGCTTCGGTGCGGAGGGCGCGAAGATCACGCTGACGGGCGCGGTGCTGGACGGCGACGGCAAGCCGTGTCCCGATGCGTGCGTGGAGATCTGGCAGTCCGACCCACCCGCATCGGACCGCTTTCCGGGCTTCGGCCGCAGCAACACCGACAGTGCTGGGATGTACCGGTTCACTACCGTGATGCCGGGCCCGGTGGCCGGCCGCGGCAACGCGCAGCAGGCGCCGCACATTGCCATCTGCATCCTGTCGCGCGGGCTGATGCGCGGGCTGGTGACGCGGGCATATTTCCAGGGCCAGACGCTGAATGACAGCGATCCGCTGCTGCTGTCGATCGAGGAACCGGCGCGCCGCGCAACGCTGATCGCCCGGCCGGCCGGCGAGGCCACCTGGCGAATGGACGTGCGGCTGCAGGGGGAAGGTGAGACGGTGTTCCTGGACGTCTGAGCAACCCGGTCCGCTTGCGACCTTGCGGTCGGCCGTGTGGGCAATCCGTTACTTCAACGCCGAGAATCGTTACATCGTCCTGCGTGATCCTGCTGGCGCCGGCGGCGGCGGGAATCGGCCGAGTCCGGCGTCCCGGCGTGTGACCTGTCTTGGCATGGGCAAGGCCGCGGGGTGAACTGCGGCCCTCATAGCCGCCTTGCCTGAACGAGGCGTCACCGCCAGGAGGCCCCCATGCCCACCAACCCCGCCGACGGCCCGATCCTCGGCACGCTGTACGGCAGCGACGCGATGCGCGCCGTGTTCGACGAGAGCACGTATTTCCAGCGCATGCTCGACGTCGAGGCCGCGTTGGCCCGCGTCCAGTCACGCCTCGGCATCATCCCGGTTGATGCCGCGCAGGCGATCACCCGCGCGGCCCGCGTGGAGAACCTCGACACCGAGGAACTCGCCGCCAGCGCACGCAATGTCGGCTACCCCGTGGTCGGGCTGGTCGCCGGCCTGTCGCGCGCCGCCGGCGAGGCAGGTGGCTGGACGCATTGGGGCGCCACCACGCAGGACATCATGGACACCGCCACCGTGCTGCAGGTGCGCGACGGACTGACGCTGGTGCGCGCGTCGCTCGTCGGGATGGTCACGGCTTTGGCGGCGCAGGCCGAGGGCCATCGCCATACGGTGATGGCCGGCCGCACCCACCTGCAGCAGGCGCTGCCGATCACCTTCGGACTGAAATGCGCGATCTGGGCACAGCCGCTGATCGCCCATGTCGAGCGTCTCGACGCGCTGCGTCCCCGTATCGAACTGGTGAGCTTCGCCGGCGCGGCGGGCACGCTCGCCTCGCTGGGCGACCAGGGCATCGCGGTGGTGGAAGGCCTTGCCGCAGAACTCGGTCTCGCCACGCCGGTGGCGCCCTGGCATGTCAGTCGCGATGGCCTGGCCGAGACGGTCGCCTTCCTCGGACTGGTGTGCGGCAGCCTCGCCAAGCTCGCCACCGACGTGATCCTGCTGGCGCAGACCGAGGTCGGTGAACTGGCCGAGCCCTATGTCGCGGGACGCGGTGCCTCCTCGACCATGCCGCAGAAGCGCAACCCGATCGCCAGCGAGTACATCCTGGCCGCAGCGCGCACCGTGCACGCACTGGTGCCGGTGATGCTGGGTGCGATGGCGGCCGACCATGAGCGTGCGACCGGACCGTGGCAGGCCGAGATGCTGGCGCTGCCGCAGGCGTTCGTGCTGACCCACGGCGCGTTGCAGCACGCGCTGGCGATTGCGGAGGGCATGGTGATCGATCCGGCCCGCATGCGCCGCAACCTCGACCTGACGGGCGGCCTGATCGTTGCGGAGGCAGTGATGATGGGACTGGCGCCGCATATCGGCCGGGGCGAGGCGCATCATGTGGTGAAACATGCCTGCGACGTGGCGCTCGCCGAGAATTTGCCGCTGGCGGATGTCCTGGCGCGTGACCCGGCGGTGGCCGCGCGGCTCGATCGATTTGCCATCGGGCAATTGACCGATCCTGCCCGTTATCTGGGCAGTAGCGATGGATTCATCGATCGCGTTCTGCGAGCGGCCGCAGGTTTGCACTGAGCTTCCGCGGGGAAGCGTTGCCTGGGGAAATCTTTGCGGGTAGTTTCATAGGCAAGTTTGGGCGGGATCTCTCCTTGCCGGTCGGTGACGCCGTGCCGTGAACGGAAGCCTGCAGAAGAACGTGCGCCTCAGCAGGAAGCCGGCGCGAACATGGCGGTCACAGTCCGTGGCCGTGTTTAGGAGGGAAGATGATAAAGTCCAGAAAAGTCTCGCGCCGGGCAGCGCTCAAATTGGGGGCGGCCAGTGCCGCCCTTCCATTGGTGCACATCCGGACGGGCCACGCCGCCGGCAAGGTTTCCATCGGCTTCTGGGACCATTGGGTGCCCGCCGCCAACGACGTGATGAAAGAGCAGTGCGTGGCCTTCGGCAAGGCCAACCAGGTCGATGTGCAGGCCGACTTCATCACCTCGGTCGGCTCCAAGAACATTCTGACGATTGCTGCCGAGGGCCAGGCGAAGACCGGGCACGACGTGCAACAGTTCCCGGGTTGGGAAGTACAGAACCACGCAGATCAGCTCGAGCCGATCGACGATGTGATGAAGCGGCTGTCGGACAAGTATGGCCCGACGAGCAAGGCGAGCGAATACCTCAATACGGTGAAGGGCCGCTGGATGGCGGTGCCGTGCAGCGCCGGCAACCAGAACAAGGGGCCGTGCGGCCGGATCTCGCTGCTGAAGCAGGCCGGGCTCGACGTCGTGGCGATGTATCCGCCGTCGGCCGACGCGACGCCGGAGGCTGAGAGCTGGACGTATGACAAGCTGCTGCAGGTGGCCGAGGCGTGCCAGAAGATGGGCAAGCCGGTCGGCATCGGCCTGGGTGTCACGCCCGATTGCGTCGACACTGCGGGATCGATCTTCGCCGCGTTCGGTGCCGAGGTGGTGACCGCCAAGGGCGACATCACGGTGAAGTCTGATGCGGTGCGCCAGGTGCTGGAATACGCGCAGAAGCTGGTGAAGTTCCTGCCGGCGGATGCGGTGAGCTGGGACGATGCGTCCAACAACCGGGCGCTGATCTCGAACAACTCGGCGCTGATCTGGAATCCGCCGTCGGCCTGGGCGGTGGCGAAGCGCGACGCGCCGCAGATTGCTGCGGACTGCTGGACCTTTCCCGCGCCGAAGGGACCGAAGGGCCGTTTCATGCCGCTGGGTGCGTTCGCCTGGGGCGTGTGGAACTTCTCGTCGAACAAGACGGCGGCGAAGGAGCTGATCGAGTACCTGTCGCAGCGCGATCAGGTTGAGGCGCGGGCGAACGCGTCGCTGGGCTATGACCTCCCGCCGTTCGGCAGCATGACCGACTTCAAGATCTGGCAGGATGTCGAGCCGCCGAAGGGCACGGTGTACCATTACCCGATCCGTCCCTCGCACAAGGAGGAGAACTGGATCGCGGTGGCGCCGGCGCCGCCCGATATCGCGGTGCAGGTCTACAACCGTGGCACGCTGCCGACGATGTTCGCGAAGCTGCAGAGCGGCCAGTCCATCAAGCAGGTACAGGATTGGGCGCAGGACGAGCTGGAGGGTTTCCTCCGCTAGAGCGTGATCCGCCCTGGTGGAATCACCGGAGCGGTGACTCACGCTCACAGACGACGAGCTGGAACGGGTTCTGAAAGCGAACGCGAACGGCTCTAGGCTACTGATCGGCGAAGGGTCCGGCGCGCGAATTCTAGCGCGCCGGATGTCGACTTTCCCCGATCCCTGACCGGCGCCGTCACGGCCGGTCGCAAGCAGGCTGTCCATCGGGCCGAACCCGGGGACGGCCTGCTGCCACATAAGGGCGGAACATACCGCTGTCGTGACGAAACAGGGACTTCACTTGCCGCCCGCGGGCGGCCTAGGAGACATATCGATGACGACGAAATCGTTACGGATTTCGCGCCGGCAGGCGCTGCGCGTGGGGGCGACGGCGGCTGCGCTGCCTCTGGTCCATATCCGGTCTGCAGGCGCGGCCGGCAAGGTGTCGATCGGCTTTTGGGACCACTGGGTGCCCGGCGGCAACGACGTGATGCAGAAACAGGTGACTGCCTGGGCCGAGAAGAACAAGGTCGAGGCGAGCGTCGACTTCATCACCAGCAGCGGCAACAAGCTGCAGATCACCGGCGTGGCGGAGGCGCAGGCCAAGGCCGGCCACGACGCCTTGGCGTTCTTCAACTGGGACGTGTTCAACATCGCCGATTCGCTGGAGCCGATCGACGATGTGATGCAACGCTTGGTCGCGAAGAACGGCAAGGTCGATGCGAACTGCGAGTATCTGGCGAAGGCGAAGGGCCATTGGGTGGCGGTGCCGACCAGTTCCGGAACGCAGACCAAGCCGCCCTGCGCGCGGATAAGCTGGTTCAAGCAGCATGGTCTCGATGTACAGGCCATGTATCCGGTGAAGGAAGAGAAGAACGCATTGCAGGATGCGTGGACCTGGGACAGTTTTGCCAAGTATGCAGAGGCGGCCGCGAAGGACGGCAATACGTTTTCGCTGGGGATGGGGGGCGGCGGCAACACTGATGCGACCGACACCCATGGCGCGCTGTTCAAGGCGTTCGGCGCGACGCTGATCGACGAGAAGGGCGCCATCCAGCTCAAGTCCGATGCGATACGGCAGGTGCTGGAGTTCGCCCAGCGGCTGACCAAGTCGTATCCGGCCGATGCCGTCAGCTTCGATGACGCGTCGAACAACCGGGCGCTGATCTCGGGCAAGAGTGCGCTGATCTTCAACCCGCCGTCCGCCTGGGCGGTGGCCAAGCGCGACGCGCCGCAGGTGGCGGCCGATTGCTGGACCTTCCCCGCGCCGGCCGGCCCCAAGGGACGGTTCGTTCCGACGCTGAGCTATTTCTGGGGTGTGTACAAGTTCAGCCAGAACAAGACGGCGGCAAAGGAGCTGATCGAGTACCTGATGCAGCCCGAGCAGGTGGAGCAGCGCTGCATCGCGACGGTCGGCTACGACATCCCGCCCTATGCCGGGCTGCTCAACTTCAAGGTGTGGGAAGAGGTGGAACCGCCGAAAGGCACGGTGTACAATTACCCGATCCGGCCCTGGCACAACCAGCAGCCGAGTTTGGCCGCCTCCGAGGCGGCGCCGGAAATCGCCGTGCAGATCTACAACCGCGCGATCCACAATCAGATGATGGCGCGGATACGGGACGGCCAGACGATCCCGCAGGTGATCGCCTGGGCACAGGACGAACTGGAGGGCTTCGCGCGCTGAGCGCAAGCTGCGCCTGACGATGACGAACCGGTCGACCGTGCCGCAAGGCGCGGTCGACGCCGCCACGAAGGGAACCACGCCGACGACGTAGTGCCGAGAACTCATAGGCCCCAGGCCAAGCGGGAGGACACGAATGACTCGAAGAAGTCGTATTTCGCGCCGCAATGCGATCAAGCTCGCATCGGCGACGGCGGCATTGCCGCTGGTTCACATCCGCTCCGGCCGTGCCGCCGGCAGGCTGTCCGTCGGCTTCTGGGACCATTGGGTGCCCGCCGGCAGCGAGATGCTCCGCAAGCAATGCGAAGCGTGGGCCGCCAGGAACCAGGTCGACATCAAGGTCGATTTCATCACGTCGGTCGGCAACAAGCTGCTGCTGACACAGGCCGCGGAAGCCCAGGCCGGGACCGGCCACGACGTGCTGCATTTCTCGCAATGGGAGATCCACCACCACGCCGACAAGTTCATCCCGATGGATGACGTGGTGCAGCGGTTGATCGCCAAGAACGGCCAGGTCAACGGATTGTCGGAGTTCCTGGCTCGGATCGACGGCCAATGGCTGGCGGTGCCGACCAGTTGGGCATCGCAGTCCAAGCCGCCCTGCGCGCGCATCAGCGTGCTCAAGAGTGCGGCGGGCATCGACGTGACCGAGATGTATCCGGCCCGCGCCGAATACACCAAGGCGATGGACACCTGGACCTGGGAGACGCACCTGAAGGCCGCCGAAGCCTGCCAGAAGGTCGGCATGCCGTTCGGCATCGGTCTCGGCACCACGGCCGATTCCAGCGACACCTCGGGCGCGCTGTTCGCGGCCTATGGCGCCGTGCTGGTGGATGCCAAGGGCAACGTGACGGTGGACAGCGACCCGGTGCGCGAAGTCCTGGAATACGCCGAGAGGCTGGTGCGCGTGCTGCCGCCCGACGCGGTAAGCTGGGACGATGCCTCCAACAACCGCGCCCTGATCTCCGGCAAATCCGCCCTCATCTGGAACCCGCCCTCGGCATGGGCCGTGGCGAAGCGCGACGCGCCGCAGGTTGCCGCCGACTGCTGGACGTTCTCGGCGCCGAAGGGACCCAAGGGACGCTTCGTGCCGTTCTCGCAGGCGTTCTGGGCGATGTGGAAGTTCGGCCAGAATACCACGGCGGGCAAGGAACTGATCGAGCATCTGATGCTGCGCGAGCAGACCGAGCCGCGCTGCGAGGCGGTGGTGGGTTACGACCTGCCGCCCTATGCCGGGATGCTGGACTTCAAGGTGTGGCAGGACGTGGAGCCGCCGAAGGGCACGGTGTTCAATTACCCTGTGCGGCCCTCGCACCAGGGTGAGCCGAGCACGCCCGGCCTGCCGGCGCCGCCCGACATGGCGGTACAGATGTATCAGCGCGGCATCTACCCGACGATGCTGGCGAAGCTGCAGAGCGGACAGTCGATCAAGCAGGTGATCGGCTGGGCCAGCAACGAGCTGGAGGGCTTCGTTCGCTGACAACAACGAGGCCGGTGCGCGGCCCGGCCATGCGGCACCGGCGAGGGCGCCGGGGATGAGGGCGGCGGGACGCGGGCGGCGTGCAGTCCCGCTGCCTCCGGCACGATGTTGCAGGCGCCCGCTGTGGCTAGGGCGCGGATGCACAGCCGTGCCGTGCGCCGGCGGGTGATGGTGCGGTGCAGCGGCGGCCGGTCGATCGTGGCCGGCGTCCGCCAATCTGTTTCGCACGAAACTGTCAGGCCGGCGTTGCACATTGCGGCGGCAGCCGCTAGCGTGCCCGCAAAGCAATAACCACGCACCGTGATTGTTGCCCGGATTCCGGGCGGCGCCACGGCAATTCGGGCGATCGCAAGATCGTCGCCGTGCAGGGATTCTGGGCTTCTTGCACAGTCCGGTCACAGCCGGACGGCATTGGGAGGGTACGTGGGATGGCGGGGCCGCATTGCGTCTCGCATCGTTGTCCGTCACAACCGGGGCGCCGCAGGCGGCTCGGGGTTACTGCGTACGCGCGGGGCGGCAATTTTCACTCTAATCGAAACGAAATGTCGATCCGGACGGCGGGAACCTCCGCCTTGCGGGCTGGGTAAGGGAGGAACGAATGGCCGACGGCACAAGCGTACCAGTTGGCGTGATGTCGCCAGCCATGGCGAGGACCCGCCGCGCTGGCACCATGAAGCGCTTTACACAGCGGCGATCGACCATCGCCTTCGTCCTGTGTTTGCCGCTGATCCTGCTGGTCGCCGGGTTCGTGATCTATCCGGCGTTCTACGCAATCTATCTCAGCATGCTGAACAAGAAGATGACGGCGTTTGTCGGCCTGAATAATTTCGCCTTCCTGCTGAAGCGCAACACCTTCCAGCTCGTCATCTTCCAAAGCTGCCTGTTCGCCGTCACCGCAGTGATCTTCAAGGCGCTGTTCGGCTTCATCATCGCCCACCTGATGCACAACATCCCGGGCAAGAACCAGCGGATCTGGCGCGGCCTGCTGCTGGTCCCCTGGGTCATCCCCCTGGCGCTGTCGACGCTGACCTGGTGGTGGATGTTCGATCCCTCCTACTCGGCGTTCAACTGGATCCTGAACCAGTTCGGCCTGGACAGCGTCCCCTGGCTCGGCGTCGGCTGGATCGCGCGGTTCTGCACCATCCTGGTGAATGTCTGGTTCGGCACGCCGTTCTTCATGATCATGTATCTGGCCGCGCTGAAATCGGTGCCGGAGCAGCTCTATGAGGCCGCCGCGATCGACGGGGCCAACGCTGTGCAGAAGCTGTTCTTCGTGACCCTGCCGATGATGCGCAACATCATCGCAATCACCGTGCTGTTCAGCCTGATCGTCACCTTCGCCGACTTCGACATCGTCCGCATCCTGACGGGCGGCGGACCGCAGGACATGACCCATGTGTTCGCGACCTATGCGTTCCAGGTCGGCATCCAGTCAGGCGACATCCCGCTCGGCGCGGCCGACAGCCTGTTCATGTTCCCCATCCTCGCCATCGCCGCCTTCTTCGTGCTGCGCGGCGTCACCCGTCGCACCAAGGAGATCGCGGCATGAGCACGACAACCGCTGACGCGAGGGCGGTCGCGCAGGCACGGCCGCGCCGCAACAGCCTGCACAAGCAGCGCACCTGGGCATTGTGGGGCAGCTACGCCGCGCTGAGCGTGTTCGTGGTGATGTTCCTGGTGCCGCCGTTCTACACGCTGATGACCAGCCTGAAGTCGTCGCGGGAGATCTCGGCGCAGTCGGGCAGTCCGTGGATCGTGCAGCATCCGACGCTGGAGAATTTCTGGTACCTGATCACCTATCCGAACTTCCAGACCTACTATCTGAACTCGGTGATGATCACGATCTGCACGGTCGTGATCAGCATGGTGATCGCGATCCTGGCGGCGTTCAGCCTGGCGCGGATGGGCTTCTGGGGCAGCCAGGTGCTCAGCACCGGCGTGTTCCTCACCTACCTGATCCCGGCCTCGCTGCTGTTCCTGCCGCTGTTCCAGATCGTCGGCATGCTCGGCCTGATCAACAGCGTCTGGTGCCTGGCGATCCTGTATCCGACGCTGGCGGTGCCGTTCTGTACCTGGATCATGATCGGCTACTTCAGTTCCATCCCCAAGGAACTGGATGAGGCCGCGCTGATCGACGGCGCGGGCTACCTGCAGATGCTGTGGCGGATCTTCATCCCGGTCGCGATGCCCGGGATCATCGCCGCGACGATCTTCGCCTTCACCGTAAGCTGGGGCGCCTTCCTGTATCCGCTTGCGTATCTCTATACGTCTAACCAGATGGTGTTGACGGTCGGCATCATCAGCGACCTGATCCGCGGCGACGTGTTCCAGTGGGGCAAGATCATGGCCGCGTGCCTGCTCGCGTCGCTGCCGCCGATCATCGTCTACGCCTTCCTGATGGATTACTACGTGGCCGGGCTGACTGCCGGCGCCACCAAGGGCTAGCTCAAACCGCAAACCACAAGGGAACGACAAGACAATGGCTGAAGTCTCCTGCCGCAAGGTGGTCAAGCACTACGATGGCGGCGTGCAAGCGGTGAAGGGCATCGACCTGGAGATCGCCGATCAGGAATTCGTGGTCCTGGTCGGCCCCTCGGGCTGCGGCAAATCCACCACGCTGCGGATGATCGCCGGTCTCGAGGAAATCACCGACGGTGAGATCTGGATCGGCGGCGACGTCGTGAACGATGTCCCGCCGCGCGACCGCGACATCGCGATGGTGTTCCAGAACTACGCGCTCTATCCGCACATGAGCGTCTTCGACAACATGGCCTTCGGCCTGAAGCTGCGGAAGTTTCCGAAGGACGAGATCAAGCGTAGGGTGGACGAAGCGGCGCGCATCCTCGACATCGCGCCACTGCTGGAGCGCAAGCCGCGCGCTCTGTCGGGTGGCCAGCGGCAGCGTGTGGCGATGGGGCGCGCCATCGTGCGCAACCCCAAGGTGTTCCTGTTCGACGAGCCTCTGTCGAACCTGGACGCCAAGCTGCGCGTGCAGATGCGCACCGAGATCAAGAAGGTGCATCAGACGGTGCGCACCACCACGGTCTACGTGACGCACGACCAGGTGGAGGCCATGACCCTGGCCGACCGCGTGGTGGTGATGAACCACGGTGTGATCGAGCAGGTCGGTTCGCCACAGGAACTGTACCACAACCCGACCACGCGGTTCGTGGCCGGCTTCATCGGCTCGCCGGCGATGAACTTCATGCCGGTACGCGTGCAGGACGGCACGGCGGGCGGACTTGCGGTGCGCGTCAACGATCAGATCGTGTTGCCGGTGCCGCCGAACCGGGTCGACCGTTACGGCAAGTACAAGGGCAAGGAGATGGTGCTCGGGCTGCGGCCGGAGCATCTGTTCGAATACCACGAAACCGGCCGCCCCGGTTGGGCGCGCGTCGATCTGCCGGTCGACGTCGTGGAGCCGATGGGCATGGAGACCATGGTCCATTTCTTCATCGGCCATGATCCGATCTGTGCCCGTGTCGATCCCGCGACTCATGCCGAGCCCGGAGAAATGCTGCCGCTCACAGCCGACCTCAACCAGATGCACCTGATGGAGCCGGACAGCGGCCGGGTCGTCTAACTGCCAACCGCGGCGGGGTGGTGGCTGTTCTGTGCCACCATCCCCCTGCGGGCCCAGTCCTCTACCCGGCGGTCGCGGAAGCGGACCCCGGCAAACGCCTCATACTGGGCCAGGGTCCTGGCGGTCCCCAGGCCATAGCGATCGAGGTCGTACAGCGCGCGACGGTCGGTACTCGGCTGCATGCCGAACAGATGGCGCAGCCGTTGCACCGACACGTCGTGCAGCCGGTGCGACTCCGGATCGTCGAGCCATGGCACCTTGCGGCCGCCGGTCGGCGCGTAGTGGTGGTAGATCAGCACCTGGTTCGGCACGAACAGATCCCAGCCGGCGGTCCATAGCCGCACCGACAGGTTGATCTCCTCGCCGATGAAATAGACATGCGGGTCGTACGGCACGTCGACCAGCCGCTGTGCCGGGCCAAAGATGAAGCCCCCGGCTGCAAAGGCGGCCGGCACCGGCTCCCGCGGCGCGTCCGCAATCGGCGCGAGCCAGCCGCCGACGTGCAGGATCCCGGCCTCATCGAAGTCGCCCGCGCCGATGCCCGCGAACGCATCCTCGCCCAGGCGATCGGGAGGATCGTAGTGCAGCGGGCGCGCGGTCAGCAGCGCGCGCGGCGACGGGCAACGCCTAAGCTGCTCCAGCATCCGCACATCCCAGTCAGGGACGAAGCGCATGTGGCTGTCGATCTGCAGCGCGTATTCCTCCCCGCGCCACAGGCGCAGGCATTGCTGGCGCGCCCAGGAGCAGCCGCGCGTCTTGCGATGGCCGAACCGGATCGAGCGGACCTGCTCGGGCCGCGTCTCCACCTGGAAGCAGTCGGCATCTGCCGCCGCATCGAGTTGCCAGGCGACGCCGACCGAAATGCGGTCGGGATGCCGCGCCTTGGCGAACAGGTCGCGGATCGTCCACTGGCACTCGCGGTCGCGGTACGACGGGATGATGACGAAGATGCGCCCGCTTCCCCAGCCGGCACGCTGCTGGGCGCGCTGGTACCACATGCCCGGGCCGAGCGCGTCGCGCTCCGCCATGGGCCGCAGCAGCGCCTGGGCGATCGGCCGCACGATCCGCTGCATGAGCCGGCGCCGCCGTGGCGGCGGTTCATGCAGAGCCAGCCTGATGGATGCCTCATCGATGCCGATGCGGCGCAGCGTGCCGCGGTCGAGCCGGGTCAGCCCCTCGGTCGGATCGCCTCGTCCGGCGCGACGTTCGCGCGCGGCGTACTGCGCCGCGAGAACCGCGAGTGCCCTCTCGTCCTGCGAATCGCGCGAGACCTGGTTCTCGTGCAGCCGGTAGCGGAGCAGGGCGTCGGGCAGGTTCATCAGCCTGTGCCGTTCGGACAGGCGCAGCCAGAGATCGTAGTCCTCGCACCGGGTGAACGCCGGCCGGTAGGCGCCGGCGGCCAGCACCGGCTCGCGCCGCAGCATCGTCGTCGGATGGATCAGGCAGTTCTGCTGCAGCAGATGCTCGTGGATGACCTCCGACGATGCCGGCACGCCGGCCTCACGCACCACCGTGCCGGCCGCGTCGATGCATGTGCAGGCCGTGCCGAGAACCGCGACCGACGGATGCGCCGCGAGCACTGCGACCTGGCGTGCGAGGCGGTCCGGTTCTGCGATGTCATCGGCGTCCATGCGGGCGACGTAGTCGCAGCGGGCTGCCGTCAGGCCGTGGTTGCATGCCGCCGCGATGCCGCTCGGCGGCAGCGTGAGGATGCGGATTCGATCATCCTGCGCCGCATGTCGTGCCGCGATGGCGGCGCTGGCGTCGGTCGAGCCGTCATCGACGATGATGAATTCCAGCCCGGCCAGCGTCTGGCCCCGAATGCTGGCGATCGCCTCGTCGAGAAATTGGGCGGCATTGCGCATCGGCATGACGACGCTGACGATGGGCGATGGCACGCCGGCAAATCCTGCTGTTGTGGAAGATCGGCCCGATCCCGTATCATCCGGGCACCAGGATCCGCAACGGATAACGGGGTCATGCAGCCCGACGACAAGGCACCACGCCGCCGCCATCTTGTGATTTCAGTAACCCGCATCGCCGCGGCGGCACCGTTCGGCGGCGCGCTGTTCCGTTCTCGGCCCGGCTTCGCGCAGCCGGCGACCACTCTCCCACCCAGCTTCCCGCCCACCACGTTCGCACCGACTTTCCTGCCCACGACATTTGCACCGACCTTCCCGCCCACGACGTTTGCACCCACGACGTTCGCGCCGACCTTCCCACCCACGACGTTTGCACCCACGACGTTCGCGCCGACCTTCCCACCCACGACGTTTGCACCGACGACCTTCGCGCCGACCTTCCCGCCAACGACGTTCGCGCCTACGACGTTCGCACCCACATTTCCCCCCACCACATTCGCCCCAACCTTCTCGCCGACCACGTTGGCGCCGGGACCGGCGCCGGTGCCCGGGCCAGGACCATCGCCGGGCGGTGATCCCACGCCAGGCCCGTCCCCCAGCGGCGCCATTCCGGAACCCGCGAGCCTGGCGCTGCTGGGCAGCGGCGTTGCCATCGGCGGGGGTGCCATGTTCGCCCGGCGTGTCCGCGACAGGGTGCGCCTGATGCTCGAGCGATGGGCCGACGAGGACGACGGCTAGCCGCTCGCCGGCGGGCTGCCCGCAGAGCATGGCTGGCCGGTGGAGTGCTCGGCGCGGGCGTCATCATCATTGCGGTCGGCCTGCTGTCGTCGCCGTACCCAACGCCCGCACGGACAGTGCCATCGGCATGGCAGACAGCAGCGGCAGCGCTGCTGCGTCACCCCGCCGATGACGCCGCCCTGGCGGAACTCGAGCGCCTGTCCACAGTATTGCGCGATCCGGAGACCGGTGAACCCGAGCGTGATGTGACCACGGCCGCACCCTCGGTCGTAGCCGCGTTGCAGGCAGCGGTGCAGGCGCGGCCTGACGACGCCAGGCCGCGCCGCCTGCTCGGCCTCACCCTGCTGGCGGCGGGGCTGCCCCGTGCGGCGGTGGTGGAACTGCGGCGGGCCGGCGATCCCAGTGTCCTGACGCTCGCGCTGCTGCGCGCCGGTCGCCCGGAGGAGGTGCTCGACCTGCCGGCGTTGCGCGATCCGCAGCCGGGGAATGCCGCGCTGCTGATCGCGCGGGGACGCGCGTTCGAGATGCTCCGGCGCTATGACGATGCGGCGGCGGCGCTGCGCCAGGCGTCGGCCGCTGATCCCGCCGACCCCAATCCGGTGGCCCGGCTTGGTCTGCTTCTGCTGTGGCAGGGCGACCGGGAAGGGGCACTGCGCGCGCTGCGTACCGCGACGGCGCTCGATCCGCAGGCGCGGGCCACGCTGCGCCTGTCGGCCGAATACGCCTATGCGACCCGGGATTTCGCGGCCAGCGCTGCCGCCTACGACCGGCTCATCGCCCTCGGCGCGCCGGAGCGCTACGATCCGATCCCGCCCAGTCTCGGCAAGGCGCGGGCGCTGATCTACCAGGGGGACCTTCAACGTGCCGCAACGGTACTCGACCAGACGCGGCTGCCCCGCGACGACCCGCCCGTCGGATATTACCGCGCGCTGCTGGCGTTCCGCGCGGGCGACTTCGCCCAGGCGAGCGAACTTGCTCGGCCGCTGGTCGGGCGGCTGCGCGACTTCCCGCCCCTGCATCTCCTGATCGGCCTGGCCATGCTGGCAAACGGCTATCCGGAGACGGCACGCGACCATCTGCAACGCTATGTCGCCGCCATTCCCGCCAACACGGTTGCCGAGGCGCTGCTGCGCGATGCGACCCGCCTGTCAACGCCCGGTCCCTCGCGGCCGGTGCCGGTCGCGTCCGCGCGGCTCTATGCGGCACTCGGCTTCGCCGTGCCATGACCGAACCGTCGATCACGCCACCGATCGTGCCGCTGCAGCGGCTGGAAGCGCTGATGGGACAGTCCATCGACACGCTCTCGGCGATCCTCGCGGACCGCAGCGTGCCGGTGCGCGATCGTGCGCATCTTGCCTTGCGGCTGCTGGAACTCGGACTGGACGCCGATGCCGGTGCGCTGGCCCCGCCCGAACCGGCGCTGCCGCTGCAGTTCGTCATGATCCCCGACTTCCTGCCTGCCGAGCAGCACGCCGCACTCATTCGCACGGCGCTTGCCAACCGCGAGCGCTTCGTGAGTTCGACGGTGACGACGAACAAGGCGGGCTACCGCGAATCGCAGGTGCTGTACGCGACCGAATTTCCCGCCCTGTTCGAAACGGTGAAGGCGGAGATCATGGCGACGCTGCCGGCGGTGTTCGGCGGCCTCGAACGGCCGGCGTTCCCGGTGACGCAGGTCGAGATGCAGATGACCGCGCATGGCGACGGCGCATTCTTCAAGGTGCACAGCGACGCGGGTTCGCCGGAGACGGAGCGGCGCGAACTCAGTTATGTGTACTATTTCCAGGCCCGCTCGCCGGCCGGTTTCGGCGGCGGCCGGCTGCGTATCTACCAGACGTATGGGCAAACCGCGCCGACCCACGATCCGGCGCAGTTCCGCGATATCGAGCCTGCGGACAATTCCATCGTGTTCTTCGACAGCCGTCTGATGCACGAGGTCCTGCCGGTCAGCATCCCGTCCGGCGCGTTCGAGGATTCGCGCTTCACCATGAACGGCTGGCTGCATCGCTGAGCCGCGGCTCTTGCCGTGCCGCCGCAGACGCGGAACCATGCGCGCTCGGGAGGGAGGCAACGCAATGATCGATCTGGTGGTGCGGGGCGACACTGTGGTGACGCCGCAGGGTGTGGGCGCCTACGACATTGCGATCGCCGGCGAGCGGATCGTCGCGGTGGCGGCGCGGGACAGCCTGCCGGTGCCCGAAGGCGCGCGACTGGTCGATGCGACCGGCAAGATCGTCATGCCGGGCGGCATCGATCCGCACGTGCACTGCAAGTGGCACCTGCCCAATCCGGACGGCAGCGCCGCCGAGACCGATCCGCCCGATGTGGTGGGGCGCGCCGCGGTGCATGGCGGTACCACCACGATGATCGACTTCACGCGGGCCAGCCAGGGCAGCGACCTGCGCGACGCGATCGAGAAGCGCGAGGCCGACTGGAAGGGCCACTGCGCCTGCGACTACGCGCAGCACATCATGGTGGAGGGAGCGCTGCCGCTCGATCTGCCCGGTCAGTTGGCCGAGGCGATCCAGGCCGGCTTTCCGACGGTGAAGATCTTCACCACCGACATCACGCCGTCGCGCAAGGGCCGCATGGTCGACTTCGGCGACATCTGGGAAGTGTTCCAGGTCCTCAAGGCGAGCGGCGGCCTCGGCGTGATCCACTCCGAGGACAACGACATCGTGATGCACATGTACGGCAAGCTGATCCGCGAGGGCCGGACCGGCTTCACCAACATGGCCGAGGTGCACAACACGCTGTCCGAGGACATCTCGTTCCGCCGGGTGATCCGCCTGGCCGAGAAGGTCGGTGCCACGCTGTATATGATGCACACCTCCGCCGCGTCGGGCGTGTCGGCGATCCGCGAGGCGCGTGCGAGGGGCGTGCCGATCTACGGTGAATCGCTGCACCAGTACATGCTCTATACCAGCGAGGACTATAAGCGCCCGAACGGACAGATCTATCACACCTACCCGTCGCTGAAATCGGCCGAGGACCAGGCGGCGCTGTGGGCGGGAACGCTGGACGGCAGCATCAACTGCGTCGCCACCGACGAGATCTGCTGCACGCTTGCGAAGAAGCTGCAGGGTGTGAGGATCGATGACACCACCGGCGGCAATGCCGGCGTCGAGCCGCGGGTGGCGCTGATGTACACCGAAATGGTGGGCAAACGCGGCTACTCGCTGTCGCGCTTCGTCGACCTGGTGTCGACCAACGCGGCGAAGATCATGGGGCTGTATCCACGCAAGGGCGCGCTGGCGGCAGGCTCGGATGCGGATATCTGCGTGCTCGATCCGGCGGACACAAGGGTGATCCGCGCGGCCGACCTGCATGAGGCCGACTACACGCCATGGGAGGGTCGCCGGATGGACGCGTGGCCGTGCCTGACGGTGCTGCGCGGCAAGGTGGTGGTGGAGAACGGCGAGTGGCAGGGCTCGCTCGCCGATGGCAAATGGCAGCATCGCCGGATCGCGCAGGACATGCTCGCCGCACCGAATCTGTGACGCCGTGACCGACAGCGAATTGCGTGCGCTGCTACTCGATTGCCTCGCGCTATGGGACCGGCCGGGCCAGGTCACGGCGATGGCCCACGGCCTGGAGATCATCGTCGGGCAGGAGCGGTTCCACCTGCAGCGCGCGCCGGCCGAGATGCGCCCGGTTCGCTGGCTGCTGCAGACGCCGAAGCGCCGGGCAGCCGCGCGCCCGCCGCGCGCCCTGCCATCGGTCGTGGCGCTCCTCGCCGCCCTGCGCAACGCCCTCGGCGCGGAGGGCGGCAACGGCCTGAGGATCGGAGCGCCCGGATGAAACAGGACGAACGCGGCCTGACGATTTCCACCGACAGCGATGCGGCCGTCCGGTCGTTCGACCGCGCCGTCGAGCACTACCTGAAATACCATGCCGACACGATGGCGCTGGTGGCCGATGCGCTGGCCGCCGATGCAGGCTGCGTCATGGTGCATTGCCTCAAGGGCTACCTGCTGCTCAGCGCGGCAAACCCCGCCAACAACCGGCCGATCGCCGCCACGCTGGCGGCGGCACAGGCCGGCGCCGGTGTGGCCACGCCGCGCGAGCGCCTGCATGTCGCCGCGTTCGCGTCCTGGGCGGACGGCGAACTCGACAGATCCTTCGCGATCTGGCGGCAGATCCTCGATGCCGCACCGACCGACCTGCTCGCGCTGCGCATCTGCGACACGACCTGGTTCCGCCACGGCCAGACGCAGAAGATCCGTGACCAGGTCGACCGCGTCGCGCCGCACTGGTCGCCCGATCTGCCGGGCTACGACCTGCTGCAATGCGTCTGGGCGTTCGCGCACGAGGAGACGGGGGACTATGCCGCCGCCGAGCGAGCGGTCGACGCGGCGCTGGAGCGCGACGTCACCAACTACTTTGCCCACCACGTGAAGGCGCATGTGATGGAGATGGAGTGCCGGACTCGCGACGGTCGCGACTGGCTGGCGGACCAGGGCGCCAACTGGTCGGCGGGCAACAACCTGATCCATCACCTGTGGTGGCATCGCGCGCTGATGGAACTCGACCTCGGCGAGCGCGACGCGGTGCTCGAGAGCTACGACCGGCACATCCGCAACTTCGATGATCCGATGACCAGGGCGGTGCCCGACCACTACGTGGATCTGCAGAACGCCAACGCGCTGCTGTGGCGGCTGGAACTGCTGGGCCTCGATGTCGGCGATCGCTG
Organism: Acetobacteraceae bacterium; assembly: GCA_037201625.1. GTDB lineage: Bacteria > Pseudomonadota > Alphaproteobacteria > Acetobacterales > Acetobacteraceae > JAMXLO01. The sequence continues at coordinate 301,349 of JBBCGR010000003.1, forward strand.
GGGTGAACTGGCCGACAAGGCGGAGGCGCGGATCGGCGATGCCGGCCACCTGCTGCTGGTGCCGCATTTGATGCTGGCGCTGGCGGCCACCGGCCGGGATGTGGCCGCGGCCCGGTTCCTCGCCGCATTGCGCGATCTGGCCGCGGATTCGCGGCTGTGGACCGCGCCGGCGCTGGCGGATGTCGTCATTCCAGCGTGCGAGGCCGCGCTCGCCCATCGGCGGGGCGAGCATGCGCGCGTCGTGGACCTGCTGGCGCCGCGCCAGGCGCAGATCCGCCTGCTGGGCGGCAGCAATGCGCAGCGGGATCTGTTCTTCCAGATGCTGGCGGATTCGGCGATGCGGGCCGGGAAGCGCGAGGTCGTTGCGGACATGATCGCCCATGAGGCGGCGACGCGGGCCGCACCGCCCACGCAGCGGGCGGGCTATGCGGCGGCGGCGCGCTGGCTCATGTGATCAGGTGCCCAGCAGCCAGAACAGCCCGCCCGCCAGGATGGTGGTGGCCGGCAGCGTCGCGACCCAGGCGATGACGATCTGCCAGACCACCCCGCGCCGGATGCCGGCACCGGAGCCTGCCATCGTGCCGGCGACGCCGGCGGAAATGATGTGCGTGGTGCTCACCGGCAGGCCGGAGAAGCCGGCGGTGCCGATGACGACGGCGCCAACCAGTTCGGCCGAGGCGCCTTGTGCCGGTGTCAGCGGCCGGTTGCCGATCCGCTCGCCGAGCGTGGTGACGATGCGGCGATAGCCGATCATCGTGCCCAGACCGAGACAGGCGGCGCTCAGCAGCCGCACCCATAGCGGAGCATATTCGACGGCGCCGTGCAGCCTGGCGCGAAGCTGTCGAGCCTGCGTCCTGTCGGCGGCGGCGATGCCGGCGTTCTCGGCCGCGGCGCTGAGTTCGGCCGTCATCCGGTACACCGCATCGCGCAGCCGGGAACGATCCGCCGGCGGGATATCCGCCAGGGTGGCCGCCCCGGCCAGTTGCGCCACCAGCATGCTGCCCTGCCGCACAGCGATCTCACGCTCATCGTCGCCGTAGCGCTGGATCAGCGGCACTGCCTGCTGTGCCGCGGCGGCGAGGCTCCGCAATTCGTCCGGCCGCAGGTCGAAGTTCAGCGAGAAGGCCGCCGGCATGATGCCGATCACGGTCAGCATGATCAGCCCGATGCTCTTCTGTCCGTCATTGGAGCCGTGGGAGAAGCTGACGCCGCTGCAGGTCAGGATCAGCAGGCAGCGGACCCACCAGACGGGTGGGTGGTCGGCGGTGGCGACCTCGAACAGGTGGCGGTCGGCGACCAGAAACTGGAGGAGCCGGAACAGCAGGCCGGCGCCGATGAAGCCGATCAGCGGTGAGACCAGCAGCGCCTTCAGCACCGATTCGACCTGGGACCAGTCGACTCCCTGGATCACGCTGCGCGAGGTGGTCAGCGCGCTGACGATCGCGACGCCGAGCAGCGAGCCGAGGACGGCGTGGGAACTGGAGCACGGGATGCCGAGATACCAGGTGGCGACGTTCCAGGCGAAGGATGCCAGGAAGACCGCCAGCAGCATCGCGATTGCGGGGTTGCCGTCGGGCGGGGTCAGCACGTCGGGCGGCAACAGGTCCACCAGGGTGAAGGCGACGGCGACGCCGCCCAGCATGACGCCGCTAAAGTTCATCACGCCGGACAGCAGGACCGCCTTCACCGGCTTCAGCGTGTGCGTATAGATCACCGTTGCCACGGCATTTGCGGTGTCGTGGAAGCCGTTGGAGAATTCGAATGCCAGCACCAGGGCGAAGCAGAACACCAGGACGGCGACGGCCAGGGGGGAAGACGGTGTGATGTCTGCGAACATGGTGGTGCGACGCAGACTGGCGCAATCCGGTGGGTGCGTCATCCACTCTCAGCGACCGGGAGGGTGGAGCGCTCAGCGACCGGGAGGGTGGAGCTCCCAGCGACCGGGAGGGTGGAGCTCTCAGCGACCGGGATGAGGGAGTGGGGAACGGTCGAACGATGGGGCGGGCCAACCATTCTTGACACTCCGGTAGCCCACCTGTAGCAAGCCCCGGCCTTCCGGCGGGGCATCCTGCCAGGAGCGGACATGAGCGAGGAATCGGGCGAGAACAGGCCTCCATCCTTTGAGGAGAGGCTGAAAGCCGCCCGCAGCAGGCAGGGGCTCGATGCCCCGCCATCGATGTCGACCGGGAACTCCGGGGATATCGGTGGGCTGAGCCCTTGGGGCATCGGCCTGCGGGTGGGGATCGAACTGGTCTCGGCTCTGGTCGTGGCGGTGGCCATCGGCTATGGGCTGGACTACCTGTTCGGCACGAAGCCCATCCTGACCGCGGTGTTCGTTTTGCTGGGTGGCGCGGCTGGGGTAATGAATGTCTGGCGCCTGTTTGCGCCACGACCGACACGGGAACCGAAGGTGCGGGACGGGGGACGATAGTGGCGGCCGGCGGATCGATCGACGCACTGAGCCAGTTCAAGCTGGCACCTGCCCTGGGGCCGATCGGCGCCTCGGTGAACTTCACCCAATCCAACCTGATGATGGTGGTTGCCGGCCTGCTGACCTTTGGTCTGCTGTGGCTGGGCATGCGCCCGCGGGCGATGGTACCGGGCCGGCTGCAATCGGCCGCCGAGATGGCGTACGAGACGGTACTCAACATGTGTACCGAGATGATCGGTCCCGAGGGCCGTCAGTTCTTCCCGTTCGTGTTCACGCTGTTCTTCTTCATCCTGTTCGGCAATTTGCTGGGCGTCTTCCCGCTGTTCTTCACCTTTACCAGCCACATCGCGGTGACGCTGGCGCTGACGGCCTTCGTGGTCGGGCTGGTGACGGTCGTGGCGATCCGCCTGCACGGCTGGCACTTCCTCAGCTACTTCGTGCCGCAGGGCGTGCCGGCGGTGCTGCTGCCGCTGCTCGTGCCGATCGAGATCCTGTCCTACCTGTCGCGGCTGATCTCGCTGTCCGTGCGCCTGTTCGCCAACATGATGGCTGGCCACGTGATGCTGGAGGTGTTCGGCGCGTTCGTGGTGATGCTGGGCAGCGCGGGCATCATCTTCCTGCTGCCGGCTGGCCTCTCGCTCGGCGTGAACGTGGTGCTGATCGGCTTTGAGCTGCTGGTGGCGACGCTGCAGGCCTACGTGTTTGCCGTCCTCACCTGTATCTACCTGCACGACGCAGTGCATCTCCACTAACCAAAGGGACACAGAACAATGGATCTCGCTTCCGCGAAGGCGATCGGCGCCGGCATTGCGGTCATCGCCCTGGCAGGTGTCGGCGTCGGCATCGGCTACATCTTTGCCGCCCTGGTCAGCAGCGTGGCGCGCAATCCGGCGGCACGCGAGCGGGTGTTCGGCCTCGCCATTCTCGGGTTCGCGCTGACGGAAGCGGTGGCGCTGTACGCGCTGGTGATCGCGTTCATCATTCTGTTCGTCTGATGCTGCTGCGCCTCGCGCTGCTCGGGGCTGTGCTGCTGACGCCCGCCGTCGCGCGGGCGGAGGGCATGCCGCAGCTCGATTTCGCCAACCCGCTGACCACGTCGCAGGTGGTCTGGGGCGCGATCATCTTCGCCCTGCTCTACTGGCTGCTGTCGCGTGTCGGGCTGCCGAAGGTGGGCGAGGTGATCGAGGAGCGGGCGCGCCACATCGCCTCGGACCTGCAGACCGCACAGGCCTCGAAGGCGCGAGCCGACGCGGCGGCCCGGGAGGTTGCCGAGGCGACCGCCCGAGCGCGGGCGGAGGCACAGGCGGCGATCAATGCGGCGGTCGATGTCGCGAAGGCCGAGGCGTCGGCCCGCATCGCGACGCTGAACGAGCGGCTGGAGAAGCAGTTGCAGGAAGCCGAGGGCCAGATCAACGTGGCGCGATCGGCGGCGATGCAGGCGTTGCGCCAGGTGGCGACCGATACCGCGACGACGGTGATCGGCCGGTTGACCGGGGCCCCGCCCGATCAGGCGCGGCTGGACGGCGCGATCGGCGCGGCGCTCGCCGCCCGCCGGATCGGCTGAGGGAGCGGCGCGATGCACCACGAGGCAGGCTTCTTCGGTCACCCGGAAAACTGGGTGCTGATCTCGTTCGTTCTGTTCTTCATCATCTTCGGACCGAAGCTCTGGTCGGCGCTGACCGGGATGCTGGACGATCGCGGCGCCAAGGTACGCGCGGAACTGGACGAGGCGGCGCGTCTCCGCCAGGAGGCCGAGGCGATGCTGCGCGATGCCGAGACAAGACGGGCGGAAGCGTTGCGGGATGCCAAGGCGCTGATCGAAGGCGCCAAGGTCGAGGCCGGTCGTGTCGCATCGGCTGCCGCCGCCGAAGCCGAGGCTTCCGCCCGCCGCCGCGAGCAGATGGCGATGGACCGGATTGCCGCAGCCGAAAAGGCTGCGGTGGACGAGGTCCGGCTAACCGCGGCCGAGGTGGCGACGGTGGCGGCGCGGCAGGTGATTGCCGAGGGGCTGACCGCGGAGGCGGACGCCCGGCTGATCGACCACGCGATCACCCAGTTGCCGGCAGCCCTCGCAAGCCGCCGCGCCGCGTAAGGCGGCGGGGGGCCGCGGCACGGCGGTAGTCCTCCCAGGCACGCTCTAGCCCCGCTTGGCGCGGCCTCATTGGGCCGCCTATCATCCGCGAAACGTTCTGCTGGTCGCGGAAATGCCTGCCTGGTGGTCGGCGAGCCTCGTTGATTTTCGTGCCTGGGAACTGGGAGCGATCGTTGGCGTCCTGTCGACCCGCTTGGTTGAGGCGCATCCGCTCAATCGTGCGACGCAGGTGGCGGCATGGCGCTCGCAACTCTCGCTGCTTCGGCAAGCGCTGACGGGATTCCCGGATGCATGGCAGTTGCTGCTGGAATACCCGTTACTGCGACTGGGGCGGCGCATCGATGCCGTTCTGCTAACTCCCAGCGCCGTTGTGGTTATTGAATTTAAGGTCGGTGCCGCGGCCTTCGCTACGATCGACCGGCAGCAGGTAGAGGACTACGCGTTAGATTTGTTCGACTTCCATGCGGAGAGCCGCACGGTGCCGGTCGTACCGGTCCTTGTCGCGACAAGCGCCACACCCGGCGCGATGCAGTGGCCATTGTACTGGCATGGCGTGACCCCGGTGCTGGATGCCGGAGCGGCGACGCTGGCGGACCTGCTCGGCGAAATAGCCCGTCGCGTGCCGGCGGGCTCCCAATCGTTGGATCCCGTAGCCTGGGAAGCAGCGCCCTACCGGCCGGTGCCCACGATCGTGGAGGCGGCAACCATGCTGTATGCGCGGCATGGGGTCGCCGATATCGCTGCCGCACGCGCAGATGTTGGCAATCTCACGCGCACGACGGCAGCGATTCGTTCCGCTGTGGACCATGCGAGGCGGACCAAACGGCACGAGGTGGTGTTCGTCACCGGCATTCCAGGCGCTGGCAAGACGCTGTGTGGACTGCAATCCGTATTTGGTGCCGACACCCAGGCGGCCTTCCTGACCGGCAACCTACCCCTGGTGCATGTGATGCGAGAGGCGCTGGCACGAAATGCACGCGATCAGGGCCATAGTCTCCGTCTGGCTCGGCACGAAGTGGAGAGCGCGATCCAGCCGTTGATCGGCTTCCTGCGCGACAATCTGCCTCGTCGTTCACCGCCGCATGAGCATGTCATCGTGTTTGATGAGGCCCAGCGCGCTTGGGACGCGGAGTTCGGTCGGCGGAAGTTTGGCCATGCTCAGAGTGAAGCGGCTCTGTTTCTGGATATCATGGCGCGGCACGACGATTGGGCAGTGATCATCGCGCTGGTCGGCAACGGTCAGGAGATCAACACCGGTGAGGCGGGTCTGGCCGCCTGGGGTGAGGCGCTCGGCTCACGGCAGAATTGGTGGTCCCGCGCAGCGCCCGGCGTGCTGGAGTCAGATAACGCGCGGCAGCGTCTGTTTTGGCAGCCGCCGGATACCCTTCTCCTCGACGAAGCGCTGCATCTTGATGTTCCAGTCCGGTCTATTCGCTCGGCGGCAGCCGCTCCGTGGGTGGACGCCCTGCTTAGCGGCGACGCGATAAGCGCGGCCGCGATTGCTCGCGATGCAGGCGGCGTGCCGTTCCTGTTGACCCGCTCACTCGCAGCCATGCGCAACGCATTGCGCGATCTGGCGCGTGGTACGCGTCGGGCGGGACTCGTATGCAGCGCGGGCGCCCGACGACTTGTATCCGATGGGATATGGCCAAATTTCCCACATCTGGATGCCGCGGCAGTCGCCAACTGGTTCCTTCAGCGCTGGCCGGACGTTCGGGCGTCCGACGCGTTGGAAGTGCCTGCCACCCAATTCGCCTGCCAGGGTCTGGAACTGGACCAGGTCGGCCTGTGCTGGGGAAACGACCTCATTCGACGGCGGGGACAAGCGAAGTGGGTGGCCCGCAGCTTCGCCGGCACGCGCTGGCGGGAGACCCGTGCCGAGGCTGCGGTGGCCTACCAAGTCAACACCTATCGAGTGCTGTTGACCCGTGCGCGCTACGAGACCGTGATCTGGGTGCCGGAGGGCGACGTCGACGACGTGACGCGGCCGCCCGAAGAGTTCGACGCCGTTGCACAATTCCTGCTGGACTGCGGGGTCCAACCCCTCGAAGCTGCCCCGCAACATGAGCATTCGGTTGCTCTGGAGGCGCGGCTCATCTAAGGCGCGAGGCGCATCGGCTTGCACCGTCCAACCATCCCCGCTAAACCCCCCGCCACGCCGGCACCCCTGGAGGCCGGCGTTGCCATTTGCAGGAGCGGACCATGGCCGATGTTGTGACGATCGAGGCCGAGGCACGCGCGCGAGCCGGTAAGGGGGCGGCGCGCGCGACCCGGCGGGCAGGCAAAGTGCCTGCTGTCATCTATGGAGCGAAGCAGGAGCCAAGCCTGATCGCGCTGGATCCTCGCGCGGTGATGCGCGAGTTGCACCGGCCGGGCTGGCAGTCGCGCCTCTACGAGATCAAGACCAACGGCGACGCGACCCGTGCGCTGATCCGCGACGTGCAGTTCCATCCGGTCACCGATGCGCCGGAGCATGTCGACTTCCAGCGCCTGGTGGTGGGCGAACGCGTCAAGGTCGCGGTGCCGGTGCATTTCGAGAATGACGGCCTGAGCCCCGGCCTCAAGCGGGGCGGCGTGCTCAACGTGGTGCGCCACACCGTCGAGGTGTACACCCAGCCGGAGCATATCCCCGACCAGTTTGTCGCCAATCTCGCCGATCTCGACTTCAACGACGCGGTGCGCTGGGAAGATCTGGCGGGGACCGAGAACACCCGCGCTGTCATCGCCCGCAACTTCGTCGTCGCGACCGTGGCGCCACCCACCAAGATGGCCGAGGTGGCGGCCGAGCCCGGAGCCGGTCCCGCGGCTCCGTCCGGCGCGGCGCCAGCGGCGGGTGCGCGTCCTGCTCCCGGCGGTGCCGCGCGCGCCGGCGGTGGCGGTGGTGCCAAGCGGGGCTGATCCCGACCGGGAACTGGATGTGCCATGCTGCTGTGGGTCGGGCTGGGCAATCCGGAGCCGGGGATGGCCCGGAACCGGCATAATATCGGTTTCATGGCGATGGACACGATCGCCATCCGGTATGGCTTCAGTCCGTGGCGTCAGCGCTTCAAGGGTCTGACCAGCGAGGGCAACGTCGCCGGGGAGAAGATTCTGGCGTTGAAGCCGCTGACCTACATGAACGAATCGGGTGCCTCGGTGCAGCAGGCGGCCGCTTTCTACAAGCTGGCGCCTGAAGCGATCACGGCGTTCCACGACGAGTTGGACCTGGTGCCGGGCAAGGTGCGGGTGAAACGCGGCGGCGGCGCGGCGGGGCATAACGGATTGCGCAGCATGGATCGCAGCCTGGGGACGCAGGAATACTGGCGGGTGCGTCTCGGCATTGGCCATCCGGGACAGAAGGAGCGCGTGCTGGGCTACGTGCTGGGCGACTTCGCCAAGGAGGACCGCGACTGGCTGCTGCCGCTGCTCGACGCGGTGGCCGATGCGGCGCCGCTGCTGGCGCAGGGCAAGCCGGAGGATTTCATGACCAAGGTGGCGCTGCTGGCGCGGGAGCCGAATTAGATGGGCTTCAACTGTGGCATCGTCGGCCTGCCAAATGTCGGCAAGTCCACGCTGTTCAATGCGCTGACCGCGACCGTGGCGGCGCAGGCGGCGAATTATCCGTTCTGCACCATCGAGCCGAATGTCGGGCGCGTCGCGGTGCCAGATGCACGGCTGACCGCGCTCGCCACGATCGGCAAGTCGGCGAAGATCGTGCCCACGTCCCTTGAGTTCGTCGATATCGCCGGCCTGGTGCGCGGTGCCAGCAAGGGGGAGGGGCTCGGCAACCAGTTCCTCGCGAATATCCGCGAGGTGGATGCCATCATCCACGTGCTCCGCTGCTTCGAGGACCCCGACATCACCCATGTCGAAGGCGCCATCGACCCGCTGCGCGACGCGGAGGTGGTGGAGACCGAACTCATGCTCGCCGACCTCGACAGCCTGGAGAAGCGGCTGACGACGGCGCAGAAGCGTGCACGCGGCGGCGACAAGGAATCGATCGGTGCGGTCGCGCTGATGGAACCGCTGGTCGCCGCATTGCGCGAGGGCAGGCCGGTGCGCGCCGTCGCCCCGCCGGACCAGGCGGAAGCGGTGAAGCGGCTGCAACTGCTGACCTCGAAGCCGGTGCTCTACGTGTGCAATGTGGAGGAGGCATCGGCCGCGACAGGCAACGCCTTCTCGGCGCAGGTCGCGACTCGCGCCCGCGCGGAAGGTGCCCGTGTCGTCATCGTGTCAGCCGCGATCGAGGCGGAGGTGGCGCAATTGCCCGAAGCCGATCGGGCGGAGTTTCTCGAAGGTCTTGGCCTGCAGGACAGCGGCCTGGATCGCGTGATCCGCGCGGGCTACGACCTGCTGGGCCTGATCACCTATTTCACCGTCGGCCCCAAGGAGACGCGCGCCTGGACGATCGTGCGCGGCACCAAGGCGCCGCAGGCCGCCGGGGCGATCCACGGCGACTTCGAGCGCGGCTTCATCGCCTGCGAAACGATCGGCTATGACGACTATGTCGCCTTCAAGGGCGAGGGCGGCGCCAAGGAAGCGGGGAAGATGCGCGTCGAAGGGAAGGAGTACGTCGTGAAGGATGGCGACGTGCTCCTGTTCCGCTTCAACGTCTAGGACGGCCTGGACTACTCCAGCTTCGCGTCGAGCGTGATCGCCGCGTTCAGCACCTTCGAGACCGGACAGTTCGCCTTCGCCCCTGCCGCGAGTTCCTGGAACGTCGCATCGTCCATCCCGGGCACGCGGGCACGCATCGTCAGGTGCACGGCCGAGATCTTCCAGCCCGCGCCGTCCTGCTCCATCGTCAGCGTCGCTTCCGTGTTCAGGCTCTCTGGCGGATGGCCGGCGCCGCTGAGTTGGAACGCGGTCGCCATGTTGAAGCAGCCGGCATGGGCGGCGGCGATCAACTCCTCAGGATTGGTCCCCTTGCCGTCGCCGAAGCGCGCGGTGAACGAATAGGGTGTCTCCTTCAGGGTGGCGCTCTGCGTCGTCAGGCTGCCTTTGCCCTCCTTGCCGCTGCCCTGCCAGATGGCGGTCGCGTGACGCTTGATGCTTGCCATATCGGTCTCCGGTCAGTGAACGTCCTGCATGTAGGGCCTCGTCGCCGCGATACCACCGGGCGCGCGCCGCTGGACAGGACGGACCCGCCACTGGGATAGTCTTTTCCGACAAGAGCCAGAGGAGCGTCCGCCATGGCCTATGACACCATCGAGGTGAAGCCGCTCACAGCCGCCATCGGCGCGGAGGTATCCGGCATCGACCTGCGCAAGCCGTTGGGCAACCAGCAGTTCCAGGAAGTGCACGATGCGCTGATGGCGCACCAGGTACTGTTCTTCCGCGACCAGAAGCTGTCGCTCGACCAGCACAAGGCATTCGGCCGCCTGTTCGGCGAACTGCACATCCATCCCAACACCCCCGGCCCGGACGGCCATCCGGAAGTCCTGCCGGTGCACGCGGATGCCAACTCCAAGCGCATCGCCGGCGAGCGCTGGCATTCCGACGTATCGTGCGATCCCGAGCCGCCGATGGGTTCGATCCTGAACCTGAAGATCGTGCCCCCGGTCGGCGGCGACACGATCTTCACCAGCATGTATGCCGCGCATGACGCGCTCTCGGAGCCGATGAAGAAGTTCCTGTCGGGCCTGACCGCGATCCATGACGGCTCGATGAACTATTCGCGCACCAACCGGCTGATCGGCGCCGAGGGGCCGAAGACGTTCCCGCGTGCGGAGCATCCGGTGATCCGCACCCATCCGGTGACGGGCCGCCAGGCGATCTTCGTCAACCCGGTGTTCACGCACTCGATCAAGGACGTGCCGGAGGCGGAGAGTCGCGCCGTCCTCGACTTCCTGTACGAGCATTGCGGCCGGCCGCATTGGCAGGTGCGGTTCCGCTGGGAAGCCGACTCGGTCGCCTTCTGGGACAATCGCTGCGTGCAGCACATCGCGATGTGGGATTACTTCCCGCAGGTGCGCTCGGGCTACCGCGTCACGGTGAAGGGCGACAAGCCGTTCCATCGTGCGCATTGACGCAGCCGAGGTCGCGCGCCTGATCCTGGCGGGACAGCCGCCGCCGCCGGCGTGGATTCCCCATATCGAGGAACTGCGGCTGGAGCGCAGCTACCTCACCGATCTGACGCCGCTTGCGGGCCTGACCTCGCTGCGCCGCCTGGTGCTGACCCGCGCCCGCATCACCGGCATCGCGCCGCTGGCGGGGCTGACGCAGTTGCAGCACCTGCATTTGTCGTATACCGCCGTGAGCGATCTGACGCCGATCAGCGGCATGCGTGACCTGGAAGGCTGCTACCTGACCGGTTCGCTGGTGAGCGATGCCCGCGCCGCTGGCCGGGCTGGAGCGTCTGGAACGGCTCGACCTCGGGGACACCGCCGTCAGCGACGCCGGACCGCTTGCGGGGCTGCATGCGCTGATCAGCCTGGACCTGTCCGGCACCGGTGTCAGCGACCTCACGCCGATCGCGAGTCTGACGACGTTGCAGCATCTCGACCTGACCAACACGCCGGTCGCCGATCTGTCGCCGCTGGCCGGGCTTTCCGGGCTGCGCTGGCTGAACCTCTGCGGCGTACGGGCCGATATCGGCGTGCTGTCGCCGCTGTCGCGCTGCAGGATCACCCTGACGCCGCCCATGGCGAGGCGCCGCCGTGCCGCTACCGGTGGGCTATCGACACAGGTTCCCCCACCGGATCGGCGGTGAGGAAGCCCAGCGTATCGCCTTCCAGCACGAGGCACGTCATCTTGCCGCCGAATACCGCGCCGGTATCGATGGCGATGCGGTTGTGACGCACAACGGGTTCGCGCACCGGCGTGTGGCCGTGCACGACCACCGCCCCGAACGACATCTCAGAGTACAGGAACGGCTGGCGCATGCGCAGCAGGTCCTCGCGCGCCTGCTGCTCCAGCGGCACGCCGGGACGCACGCCGCCATGCACGAAGAAATAGCCGCCGGCGCGGTGGCTGAGCGACAGGGCGCGCAGGAAATCCAGATGCTCCGTGGGTACTTTCTGCGGCCAGCTTTCCCGCGGCGAGTCTGGATCGATCCCGTAGCTCGCCAGCGCGGGACGGCCGCCCGCGAACAGCCAGTCGGTCGCCGCCGGCCGATCGCCCGACAGCGCGTTCAGCATCGTCTCGTCATGGTTGCCGACCAGGTTGACCACCGGCAGGCCTGCGACCGGCGGGCTCGCCAGCAGCCGGCGCAGCACGCCCGCGGTGTCGATGCCGCGATCGACATAATCCCCGACATGCACCAGCAGCGGCGACGCGACCGGCCGCCGCGCCAGGTCCTCGGCGATGGTCGCGTGCAGGTTGCCAAGCTGCACGTCGCAGCCATGGATGTCGCCGATGGCGTAGATGCGCTGTCCCTCCGGCAGGCTCGCCGGCGCCGGAGACAGTGCAATCATCGCCGCGTGTGGCGAGGCACGCGACGGCGCGCGCGCTCATAGACGATCATGCTGTCGAAGAAGCTGATCGCCTTCGTGTTGCGGCAGAATTCGGAGACGGTGTCGGTCAGTGAATCGGCCTGGTCGCTGCCGAGTATCTGGAAGTTCTCCCGCTTGCCCGTCCACTCCATCAGGTCGGCGCAGCGGGCGAGGGAAAATTGCAGGAAGCTCTGCTGGTCCTGCCGGTCCATGAACACGCCGGGCCACAGCGAGCTGTGGGTATCCTCGACGATGTAGATGCCGTTGTCGGTGAGCGCCGGATAGAGTTCCTCGAACGACGTGATCTGCTGGTTCGCCCGGTGTCCACCATCGTCGATCACCACGGTCGGCTGGCCGACCTCCTGCAGCACCGAGCGGAGGAAGCCGCGGTCCTGCTGGTCGCCGATGAAGATCCTGGTGGCGATGTCTTCCTGCTGCCTGGCCTCGGGGTTGATATCGATGCCGTACAGCCTCGTCGTCGGCCCGAAATAGTCGCGCCACATCTCCATCGAACCGCCAAGCTGCACGCCGATCTCCAGCACGACAGGATTGGAGCGGCGGATGGGCGACAGGAAGCGGTCATAGATCTCGAAATAATGGTCCCACTTGTGCATGACACGGGTGTTGCGATGCTGCGCATAGAACGAATAGAGGTCGTTCATCATCGGTCTCCAGCGGGCCGCAAACGCTATCGCATCAAATCCCGCGCGATGGCAACACCATGTGAGGCGGTCGCGACGCGTGTCCGCTGGGCGTCGGCTACGACCGATCGGTCGCCTGGGCCGCCGGCCTATTTCGCGGCGGTCAGCGCGGGTTGCGGGCGGCTCAGAACGCGTTCGGCGGGGAAGGTGACGCGGACGGTCGTCCCGTGTCCTGGACTGCTGGCGATGGTCAGTTCGCCGTCATGCATGGCGACGAGCTTGCGGCTGATCGACAGTCCGAGCCCGGTGCCGCCATAGGTGCGGCTGATCGACGCATCCGCCTGGGTGAACGGCTCGAACAGCGAATCCAGCGCCGTGGGATCGATGCCGATGCCGGTATCCGTCACCAGGAGTACTAACTTTCCGTCGCCGTCCCATTCGGTGCCGATCGAAACCACGCCGTCGCCGGGCGTGAACTTCACCGCATTGGTCAGCAGGTTGAGCACGATCTGCTTGATGGCACGGCTGTCGGCCCGCAGCATCGCCTCGCGGTCGACGATCGTGCACCGGATCACCACGCGGTTGGTGGCCGCCTGCAGACGCACCATGCCGATGCAGGCGCGGGCCGCCACGGCGAGATCCACCCGGTCCTCGGCAAGCGCATAGCGCCCCGCCTCGAGGCGCGCGAGTTGCAGCACGTTGTTGATCACGTCGAGCAGGTGGCGGCCACTGGTCAGGATGTCGGCGGCCCACTCGACATACCTGTCGCCGTCGCGGCCGACGCGCTGCTGATGCATCAGCTCCGAAAAGCCGATGATCGCATTGAGCGGTGTCCGCAGCTCATGGCTCATGTTGACCAGGAACTCGGATTTTGCGCGGTTCGCGGTTTCGGCGGCCTCCTTGGATTCCCGCAGCTCCTCGGCGGCCGCGACCTCGGCCGTGATGTCGCGTGCCGTGCCGCGGTATCCCGCGAAGGTGCCGTCCTCGGCGAAGATCGCGAGACCGCTGGTGCTGACGGAGCACATGACGCCGTCGGTGCCGCGGAGCTGGTAGCGGAAGTCGCGGAACGGCAGCCGCGCGGCCAGTTGGGCGCGATGGGCGACCCAGTCGGGTGCCGCGCTGTCCTGGTCCGCCAGGTCCCATCGCGTCTGCCCGACGTAGCAGTGGCCGGGCGGCAGCTTCTGACGGGCGGTATTGGAGAACCAGCGGAACCGCATTTCGGTATCCTGTTCCCAGAACCAGTCGGACGAGATCTCGGCGAAGTCGCGAACCTGTCGATCGCTGGCGCGCAGCAGTTCCGCGCTGCGTGCTAGCGCATCGGCATAGCGCTGCTGGCGGCGGAACTGCAGCGCGATCACGCTGAACAGCCCGGTGAACGCGACGGCAACACCGCCACGCGTTGCGATCACGGCGACGATCTCGCCCCGCCAGCCCTCGAGCGCCTCGTGCTCGGACATCGCGGCATTCAGGACGAAGGGATAGTCGCGCAGCGGATGCACGGCGACGACGGCAGGGACGCCGGTGAGGTAGTCGGCCGACGTGTAGGAGCCGCCTTCGGCCAGCAGCGGGCGCCATTGTGCCTGATCGGGCGCCATGCGGCCGCGCCAGTGGGCGATATCCGGGCCTCCGGCGATGACTATGCCGTCGTTGCGCAGCAGGGCGACCGACAATCCGGCCTGCGGGCCGGACAGGCGGAACAGGCCTTCGAGGTATCCGACATCGAGCAGTCCGGCCACCATGCCCAGCAGGGCGCCGTCCGGTGCATTGATGCGGCGGATGATCCAAAGCACCTGGCGGCCTGCCGCGTCATCCGGCGCTGGGCCGAGGAACAGCGGACCCGCTGCCTGACCGGCGCGCAGTCGGCGAAGGTCGTCGCGCAGCGATGGGTCGATGGCCGTCGCCGCACCGGGCCGCGACGAACTCAGCGCTCCGCCGTCGGCGTCGAGCAGCAGGAAGGCGGTGGCCTGCGGCAGGTTCAACAGCCGGGTGGCGAGCAAGACCCGTTCCGCCTGGCCGCCGAAACGCTCGCGGAATTCCTCCGGCGTGTGCGCGTCATCCGCCGCCACCTCGGTCGCGATGCCGCGCAGGGCATCGTCAACCTCGGCGAGCGAGCGCGCGGTCTGGGTGGCCACCACGGCGCCCAGGCTCGTCAACTCGCGCTGCGCAGCGATCATGGCCGATGTGTGCAGGTGCCAGACGGCGGCGATGCCGGTGGTGGAGATGATGAGAATGAAGGCCGCCCACACCAGCCACACGTGGCGGTGGCCCATATGACGGCGGGAGAGGGCGCGGGCCAGCAAGCCCGTCCGCTCAGCGGTGGCCATGCCCGGCAGACAAGGCGAATGATCGCACAATGGCCTCCAGCCCCGCTCGCCTCGAATTTTCGACACTCTCCGCCCTGGCTGATTGCAAAATAATTACGCCTTCCGGTCGTGCTGTCAGGGGCGAGATTCGGGTTCCTCCAGTTCTACGCTGAGTTCCCGCAGTGCTGCCGTGTGCGGGTGGCGAGTGCGGCCGGCACACAGGTCCTCGGCGGACAGGACCTCTACCAGTTCGCCACCCTGCATCACGCCGACCGTCGCGCACAGATGCGCGACCACGGCAAGGTTGTGACTGACGAGGATGTAGGTTAGGTCGTGCGCCTGGCGCAAATCCGCAAGTAAATTCAGCACCTCCGCCTGCACCGATACGTCAAGTGCGCTGGTGGGCTCGTCGAGCAGCAGCACCCGAGGTTCCGCCATCAGGGCGCGGGCGATCGCCACGCGCTGCCGCTGGCCGCCCGAAAGCTGGTGCGGATAGCGAAAGCGCACCGTGGCGGGCAGCGCCACCTCGTTCAGGCCGCGCATCAGCCGGCGCTCCACATTGTCCATGCCGTGCACCAGCAGCGGTTCGGACAGCAGCCGGTCGACGGTCTGGCGCGGATGCAGCGAGCCGTAAGGGTCCTGGAACACCATCTGGACGCGCCGGTGGAACTCCTTGGAGCGGGCCGGCGTGAGTTTCTGCCCGTCGATCGCCATGTGGCCGGTCCAATCGGGATTGAGGCCGGACAGCGCGCGCAGGACCGTCGACTTGCCGGACCCCGATTCGCCGACCAGCCCGAAGCTCTCGCCGCGGGCGACGCTGAACGAGACCGACCGCACGGCTTCGTTGCGGCCAAACCGGACGGTCAGCCCGTCGACCTCGATCATGCCTCGAGCCACGAGGGATCGCGCTGCATCACCGGCAGGCGGGCCTGCCGGTGGCTCAGCGTCGGCAGGCATTCCAGCAGGCCGCGGGTATACGGATGGCGCGCGCGGGCGAGTTCCGAGGCTGCCACCTCCTCGACGATGCGGCCGGCGTACATCACCGCCACGCGGTCGCAGAAGTGCGACACGAGCGGCAGGTCGTGGCTGATCAGGATCAGGCCCATGCCGCGGCGCGATACCAGATCCTCGATCAGGCGCAGGATCTCCGCCTGCACGGTGGCGTCGAGCGCGCTGGTCGGTTCATCGGCGATCAGCAGTTCCGGGTCGGGCGCCAGCATCATCGCGATCATGACGCGCTGGCCCATCCCGCCGGACAGTTCATGCGGATAGGCGCCGGCGACGCGCCGGGGATCGCGGATCTGCACCTGCGCCAGCAGGTCGATGGCTGCCTGTGCGGCGACCCTGCGGCTGCCGCCGCGATGCACCCGCCACGCCTCGGCGATCTGCGCGCCCGCGGTCATCACCGGATTGAGCGAGAATTTAGGGTCCTGCAGGATGAGGCCGGCACGGGCGCCGCGGATCCGCCGCAACGCGGCTTCGCCCGCGCGCAGCACGTCGATCCCGTCGAACGCCAGCTTCTCGGCCGTCACGATGGCGTTCGACGGCAGCAGGCGCAGGATCGACCGGGCGGTCAGCGACTTGCCTGAGCCGGATTCACCGACGATGCCGAGCTTTTCCTGTGCCAGCGTCAGCGAGACGTCGCGCACGGCGTCGGACAGGCCCGTGGCCGTCGGGAACTGAATGCGCAGGTTGCGGATCTCGACCAGCATCAGCGCTGCCGCGGGTCGAGCACGTCGCGCATGCCGTCGCCCAGCAGGTTGAAGGCCAGCGATGCCACGAAGATCGCCACGCCCGGGATCGTCGGCACCCACCACTGGTCGAGGATGAAGGCGCGCGATGAGGCGATCATGGTGCCCCATTCGGGCATCGGCGGCTGCGCGCCCATGCCGAGGAATCCAAGGGCGGCGGCGGTCAGGATGATGCCGCTCATGTCGAGCGTGATGCGCACGATGACGCTGGACAGGCACAGCGGCATGATGTGGCGCAGGATGATCCGCGCGCGGCCGGCGCCGGTCAGCCGCACCGCCGCGATGAAGTCGGTGTTGCGCACCGTCAACGTGTCGGCCCGTGCGAGCCGCGCATAAGGCGGCCACGCGGTCAGTGCGATCGCGATCACCGCGCTGGTGATGCCCGGCTTGAGCGCCGCAACGAAGGCCAGCGCCAGCACCAGGCGCGGGAATGCCAGGAACACGTCGGTCACGCGCATCAGCACGCGGTCGGCGATGCCGCCGAGATAGCCGGCGATGCTGCCGACCGCGAGCCCGAGCGGCGCGACCAGCAGCACGACGGCGACCACCATGCCGAGCGTCACGCGGCCGCCGAACAGGATCCGCGCATAGATGTCGCGGCCGAGTTCGTCGGTGCCGAACCAGTGCGCGAACGACGGCGGTGCGAGACGGCCGGCGAGGTTCTGGGCGCTGGGGTCCTGCCACGCCAGCAGGGGGGCCGCCAGCGAGGCGAGGATCATGATCGCCACGGTCACCAGCCCGGCCATCGCCAGGCGGTTCGAGCGGAACTGCAGCCAGCCGCGATAGCGGCGCACCCAGGCGGCCTGCCGGCGCGACGCGGGGGTCTCGCTCAGCAGCCATTCGCGCGACAGCACGCCGCTCATGCCACGCGCGGGTCCAGCAGGCGATATGCCACATCGGCCAGCAGATTGAGGATGAGGTAGACGAGCCCGACCACCAGCGTGGCGCCAAGCACCGCGTTCATGTCGGCGTTCAGCAGCGACACCGTGAGGTAGAGGCCGAGGCCCGGCCAGGAGAATACCGTCTCGGTGATCACCGCGCCCTCCAGCAGGCCGGCGTAGGCGAGCGCGAGCACGGTCACCAGCCGCACCGCGATGTTGCCGAACGCGTGGCGCCACAGGATGCGTGTGGCCGACAATCCTTTGGCGCGCGCCGTGATGATGTATTCGCCGGACAGCGCCTCGATCATGAAGGCGCGTGTCATGCGGGTGATGTAGGCCATGGAGAAATACGCCAGCACCAGGGCCGGCTGCGCCAGGTGCGCCAATGCATCCTGGAACGAATCCCAGTCGCCGGCGATCGCCGCATCGATCACCAGCATGCCGGTGATGCGCGGCACCATGCCCTCATACGCCACGTCGAGCTGGCCTGTCCCGGGCGCGATGCCGAGCTTCACGTAGAACACCAGCAGGCAGAGCAGTCCAAGGACGAAGATCGGCACGGACTGTCCGGCCAGGCTCACGATCCGCACCAGGTGGTCGACGCGCGACCCCTGGCGCGACGCCGCGAGCACGCCGAGCGGCACGCCGACGATGACCGAGACCACCATCGCCGTGGTGGCGAGTTCCAGCGTCGCGGGAAAATACTGCGCGATGTCCGCGGTCACCGGATGCGTCGTCATCACCGAGCGTCCGAGGTCGCCGTGCAGCAGGTTCACCAGGTAGATCCAGAACTGCACCAGGAGCGGCTTGTCGAGACCAAGCTGGTCGCGCACCGCGGCGATCACGTCGGGTGGCGCGTGATCGCCGGCAATCGCGATCACCGGGTCGATCGGCATCACCCGGCCGATCAGGAACGTGACGAGGGTCAGTCCGAACAGCGTGATCGGGATGCTGGCGAAGCTGCTCGCCAGCATCTGCAGCGGGCGCTCACGCCTTGCGGATCTGCGCGTAGTGCGTGTAGTCGGGCATCGGTCCGACCTTGAAGCCCGAGACGCCCTTGGCCAGTACCGCCACGGCATTCTTCTGCAACAGCATGGCGAACGGCGCACGGTCCATGAACTGCTGCTGCATCGCCTTGTAGAGCGCGATCCGCTTGGCGGGATCGAGTTCACGCACCGCGGCCTGCGACGCCTCGGTCAGTTCCTTGTCGACGAAATGGCTGCGCCAGCCGAGGATCTTCAGCTTGCTCTGGTCGCTGTCGTCGGGGTTCTCGCACCAGGCCTGGCTGTTGGAGTTGGGGTCGAAGTAGTCGGTGCCCCAGACCAGCATGGCCAACTGGTGCTGGCGCGCGCGGGTCTTGGTGATCACCTGCTTCTGCTCGCCGGGCAGCAACTGCGCCTTGATGCCGATGGCGGCGAGGTCGGCCTGGATGGCCTGCGCGATGTCGCCGTACGGCGCGGTCGAGATGTAGTCCATGTTCACCGAGAACCCGTTGGGGAACCCGGCCTCGGCCAGCAGCTGCTTCGCCCGCGCGACATCCTTGCGGAACGGGTTGCTCTTGATCGCGCCCGGCAGCGAGTCCGGCAGGAACGCCTGGCAGATGCTCCAGGTGTTGGGGGTGATGTTCTTGGCGATCGCCTCATAGTCGATCGCCCACTTGATCGCCTGGTGCACCTGCACCTTCTGCAACTCGGGCATCGCCTGGTTCATCGCGATGTACATCGAGGTGCCCTGCGGCGACGCCGATATCGTGAGGTCGTGGTTGCCCGCGATCGACTTGAGCTGATCGGCGCCCAGGTCGCGGGCGATGTCGGCGTCCCCCTTCTGCAACTGCAGAAGCTGCACGGCGGGGTCGGCCACGTGGCGCAGCACGACGCGGCCGATCAGGGGCTTTTCGGAGGCATGCGTGTTGGCATCGATGATGACGTGGTCGCTCGCCTGCCAGGACGACAGTTTGTAGGGGCCGGCGCCGGCGGTGTGCGTCTTCAGCCAGGCATTGCCCAGGTCGCCGTTCGCCTGGTTCGCCAGCACGGCCTTCATGTCCACCACGCTGCCGACATTGGCGGACAGGCAGTACAGCACGAAGCTGGTGGCCTGTGCCTGCGGCAGCTTGATCTCCAGCGTGTGCTCGTCGATCGCGCGGACCATCTTCTCCACGTTGTCCGCGTTGAAGCCGAACTGGGTGATGATGAAGCCCGGCGTCTTGTTGAGCTTCACCACGCGCTGCAGGCTGAAGGCCGCATCCTGCGCCGTGACCGGATTGCCCGAATCGAATTTGGCGTCGCGCCGCAGCTTGAAGGTGAAGGTCAGTCCGTCGGGGCTGATGTCATAGCTCTCGGCCAGGTCGCCGGCGAGCTTGCTGGAATCGGTGGCATCGGGCCGGACCAGCCGCCGGTAGCAGTTACCGTCCACCTCATTGTTGGTGAACTCATACGATTCCGCGGGATCGAAGGAGACGATATCGTCGATCTGGCGCGCCATGACCACGGCGTTTTTCGGGGTGGCCGCGCGCGCCTCGCGGAGCACGGCGGGCGCGGCAAGCGTCGCGGTCGAGCCTGCCAGCAGCAGGCGGCGGGTCAGCATGTTTGTATCTCCCAAGTCCCGTATCGGCGTCCCGTGTCGGCCGCACTTTGCCAAGGCCGCGTGCCTGGCGCTAGGCTCGCGGCCCATGCAACGCGACATCCGTCACTCTGCCTGCCCGCACGACTGCCCCTCCACCTGCGCCCTGGAAATCGACGTGCTGGACGGCAGGCGGATCGGCGCCGTGCGCGGCGCGGCGGCGAACAGCTACACCGCCGGCGTCATCTGCGCCAAGGTCTCCCGCTACGCCGAGCGTATCCACCATCCGGACCGGCTGACCCGCCCGCTGCTGCGGACCGGGCCGAAAGGGTCCGGCCAGTTCCGTCCCATCCCGTGGGACGAGGCGCTGGACCGCGCGGCGGAGGCGTTCGTTGCGACGACCGACCGGCACGGCGCCGAAGCGGTGTGGCCTTACTACTATGCCGGAACGATGGGCCTGGTGCAGCGGGACGGGATCAACCGGCTGCGCCACGAGATGCGCTACTCCCGCCAGGGCAAGACGATCTGCACGTCGATCTGCGAGGCGGGCTGGATGGCCGGCGTCGGTCGCTTCATCGGCCCCGACCCGCGCGAGATCGCGCAGTCGGACCTGGTCGTGATGTGGGGCGGCAATCCGGTCGCCACCCAGGTCAACGTGATGACCCACCTCACGCGGGCCCGAAAGCAGCGCGGCGCGAAGCTGGTGGTGATCGATCCCTACCGCACCGGCACCGCCGCCGCGGCCGACCTGCACCTCGCGTTGCGGCCGGGTACCGACGCGGCGCTGGCTTGTGCCGTGATGCATGTCGCGTTCCGCGATGGCTATGCGGACCGCGCCTACATGGCGAAGTTCTCCGATTTTCCCGCCGGGCTGGAGGCGCACCTCGCGGAGCGGTCGCCGGAATGGGCGGCGGCGGTCACCGGCCTCGATCCGGCACAGATCGAGGCCTTCGCGCGCCTCTATTGCACCACCGAGCGTGCCTATATCCGTGTCGGCTACGGCTTCACCCGCTCGCGCAACGGCGCCTCCTCGATGCACGCCGTCACCTGCCTGCCGACGGTGACCGGCAAATGGCAGCATGAGGGCGCCGGGGCGCTGTGGAGCTATCGCAGCATCTACCGCTGGGACAAGACGCTGATCGAGGGGCTGGACGCGGTCGATCCGGCTACCCGCACGCTCGACATGAGCCGCATCGCCAGCGTGCTGACCGGCGACCGCGAGGCGCTGTGCGGCGGGCCGCCGGTGCATGCGATGCTGATCCAGAACAGCAATCCGGCGACGGTTGCGCCCGATACCAATCGTGTCCGCCGCGGCTTCCAGCGCGACGACCTGTTCACCGTCGTGCACGAGCAGTTCATGACCGAGACGGCGCGGCTGGCCGACATCGTGTTGCCGGCCACCATGTTCATGGAGCACGACGACCTGTACCAGGCCGGGGGGCACAGCCACATCCAGATCGGCGCCAAGCTGATCGAGCCGCCCGGGGAATGCCGGCCGAACCACGCGGTGCTGCAGGGCCTGGCGTCGCGGCTCGGCGCCACGCATCGCGGCTTCGCCATGACCGAGATGGAGATCATCGACGAGACGCTGCGCGCGTCGGGCTGGCCGGACGCGAAGACGGTGCTGGAGCAGCACTGGATCGACACCGCGCCGCCGTTCGCCGATGCGCATTTCCTGGATGGCTTTCGCAG
Organism: Acetobacteraceae bacterium; assembly: GCA_037201625.1. GTDB lineage: Bacteria > Pseudomonadota > Alphaproteobacteria > Acetobacterales > Acetobacteraceae > JAMXLO01. Next base: position 323,111 of record JBBCGR010000003.1, read on the forward strand.
GCGGACAAGCGGTTTCATTTCGCCCCCGACTGGCAGGCGATCGGTCCCGGCTGGGCATCGATGCCACCGTTGCCCGACTACATGCCCGCCACGGACGCGGCGACGCCCGACCGGCCGTTCCGCATGGTGACGGCGCCGGCGCGGCAATTCCTCAACACCTGCTTCACCGAAACTCCCGGCTCCCGCCAGCGGGAAATCCGGCCGAGCGTGCTGCTGCATCCGGCCGATGCCGCGCGCGCCGGCATCGCCGATGGCGACCGCGTGCGCCTTGGCAATGCGCGCGGCGAGGTGGTGCTGCACGCGCGCCTGTTCGACGGGCTGCAGCCGGGCGTGATCGTGGTCGAGAGCGTATGGCCGAATGCGGCATTCGAGGGCGGCGTCGGCATCAACGCGCTGACCAGCGACGAGCCCGCGCCGCCGATGGGCGGTGCCGTGTTCCATGACACCGCCGTATGGCTGCGCGCCGCGGCGGCGGAGATGCCGCTGGCGGCGGAATAAACGCAACAAGGGGAAACGGCAGGAATGTCCAAACGCATCGCCTTCGTCGGCGCCGGCGCGATCGGCGGCTATATCGGCGCGAACCTCACGGACCTCGGACACGACGTCACGCTGATCGATCCGTGGCCGGCACATGTCGAGGCGATGCGCGCCGAGGGGATGCATCTCTACGGGATGACGGAGCCGGAGAACAAGGTCGTCCGCGTCAACGCGATGCACCTGACGGAGGTGCAGGACCTGGCGAAGCAGAAGCCGATCGACATCGCCTTCATCGCGGTGAAATCCTACGACACGGTGTGGGCCACGCGCATGATCCGCCAGTACCTGGCGCCGGGCGGGTTCGTCGTCTCCTCACAGAACTGCATCAATGAGGAGCGTATCGCCGGCGTGGTGGGCTGGGGCCGCACCGTCGGCTGCGTGGTCGGCGGCGGCATCGGCGTGGAACTGTTCGAGCCCGGCCATGTCCGGCGCACCATGACGAAGAACCCGAACGTCGTGTCGTTCCATGTCGGCGAGCCGCATGGCCGCCTCTCCCGCCGCGTCGAGGAACTGGTGGAGATGCTGGACGGCATCGACAACGCGCACGCCACCGACAATCTGTGGGGCGAACGCTGGACCAAGCTCTGCGTCAACGGCATGCGCAACGGTGTCTCTGCCGCGACCGGCATGGGTGGCAACGCGCGCGACAGCCATGACGCGGTCCGCCGCATCTGTATCCGTCTCGGCGGCGAATCGGTGCGGGTGGGTCAGGCGCTCGGCTTCACCCTGGGCAAGATCGGTGCGCTGGAGCCGGAAAAGCTGGCGCTGGCCTCCGAAGGCAACCGCTCCGCGCTGGACGAGATCGAGTCGCTGATGCTGGCCGGCACCAGCGCCGCCGCGCGCAGCGACCTGCAGCGGCCCTCGATGGCGCAGGACATGGCGAAAGGCCGCCGCACCGAGATCGAGTTCATGAACGGCTTCATCGCCGAGAGAGGCGCGGAGGTCGGCGTGCCGGCGCCGACCCACGCGATGCTGACCGATGTGGTGAAGCGGGTGGAGCGGGGCGAGATCGCCGCCGCTCCGGCGAACGTGCTGGTGAACACGTAGAGCCGAGTCCGTTCGCCGCCCCTGGTCCGGCCTCCCGCGCTGTGCCGTCAGCGCGGGAAGGTCGCCTCCGCCGCGCCGAGACCCTCGAAGCGAACGCCGCACACGTCGCCCGGCTTCAGGTAGCGCAGGCCGGTGCATGAGCCGCAGGTGACGAACTGGCCGGCCCGCACGCCGTTCTGTTCGCGCATCATGTTCACCAGCACCACCGCGACGCCGAGCGGATCGCCGGTCGGGTGGCCGCCCACCTGTTCCAGCACCGTCTCGCCGTTCACGATCAGCGAGACCTTGAGCTTCCCCAGTTCCAGGCTGCGCCAGTCGGCCGACGGTGGGGCGTATACGAAGGCGCCGTTGCTGATGCTGTCGGCCAGCTTTTCCAGGTTCGTCACGGCATCGGAATTGCTGTAGCGGCTCGTTACCAGTTCGATCGCCGCGCAGGCGTCGACCGCTGCCGCCACCTCCTCACGCGTATACGGCGTCGCGCGCGGCGGCAGGTCGCGGTTGAACACGAAGGCGACCTCGCCCTCGACGCCGCATTGCGGCACCTCGCCGGCCGGCAATGTTACGGGAGACGGATGGACCGTGTCGGCGTAGATCACCCCCCGGGTCGGTTCGCCGTTGGCGGGCGCCATCGCCTTGTACGCGCCCACCGGCCTGCCGAGGCCCGCGGTCACGGCGTCCTGCACCGCGTGCGCTTCGGCGATGCTCGCGGGGGTTGCGTCAGCCGGCAGTTTCTCCAGCAACGAGCCCGTGCGCCGTGCCTGTACGAGAAGGCCAGCGGCCCGGTTGATCTGCTGCATGTCCATGGTCGGTTCCCTCAATGCGCTGCATTCAGCGTGACACCGGGCAGGTATCTGGCAAAGCCCCGCTTGGCAACGTTCCGGCTCGGTGGCAACAATAGTAACGTCTGGGACAATGTAACACGAAGGGGGAGGCCGCGATGATCGGCCTGGTGCGGCTCGCCTTGCGCCGACCCTACACGTCGGCAATCGCTGCGATGCTGATCGTGCTCATGGGCGCGCTTTCCATTACGCGCATGATCGTGGACATCTTCCCGGTCATCGATATCCCCGTCGTCATGGTGGTGTGGAATTATAACGGCCTCACGACGGAGGACATGGAACGGCGCGTGGTGTTCATCACCGAGCGCGCGTACTCCACCACCGTCAACGGTATCCAGCGCATCGAATCGCAGTCGATTCCCAGCATCGGCATCCTGAAGGTCTATTTCCAGCCCGGCACGGATATCGGCGGCGCGATTGCACAGATCACCGCGGTGAACAACTCGGTCCTGCGCGGTGCGCCACCAGGGATGCAGCCACCAGGCGTCATCCAGTTCAACGCGTCGAACGTGCCCGTCGTGCAGATGACGCTGTCGAGCAAGACCCTCAACGAACAGCAGATCTTCGACTACAGCCTGAACTTCATCCGCGTCCGCCTGTTCACCATTCCCGGCCTCTCCACGCCAGGCCCGTTCGGCGGCAAGTCCCGCCAGATCATCGTCGATCTCGATCCGGCCCGCCTGCAGGCGAAGGGCTTCGCGCCGGTCGACGTGGTGAACGCATTGCAGGCCTCGAACGTGATCGTGCCCGCGGGCACTGCGCGCATTGGCGATCGTGAATACAACGTCCAGTTGAATTCCAGCCCCACCGCGGTCGACCGGTTCAACGCCCTGCCGATCGGCGTGTTCAACGGCGTCCCAGTCACCATCGGCGATGTCGGCCGCGTCAGCGACAGCTATGCGACCCAGGGCAACGTCGTCCACGTCAACGGCAAGCGCGCCGTGTACCTGGCGATCCTGAAACACGCCGACGCCTCCACCCTCGCGGTGGTGGACGCCGCGCGCGCGGCCCTGCCGGAGATCCAGGCCGCCGCCCCCGCGGGCCTGGAACTGAAGCTCGACTTCGACCAGTCGGTGTTCGTCCGTGCCGCTGTCGAGAACGTCATCCACGAGGCCATCATCTCGTCGATCCTCGTATCGGTGCTGATCCTCGTGTTCCTGGGAAGCTGGCGCAACACGGTGATCGTGTCGGCATCGATCCCATTGTCGATCTTCGCCGGCATCATCGGCCTGTTCCTCACCGGGAACACCGTCAACCTGATGACACTCGGCGGGCTGGCACTGGCGATCGGCCTGCTGGTCGACAACGCCACCGTCACGATCGAGAACATCCACCGCAACCAGTCGCTCGGCAAGCCGCTGACCGTCGCCATCCTGGATGGCTGCGGCGAGGTGATCCAGCCGCTGACCGTCGCCACGCTGGCGATCTGCATCGTGTTCTTCCCGGTTGTGCTGCTGGACGGCGTGGCGCGCTTCCTGTTCATCCCGCTCGCCGCCACGGTCGTGTTCTGCATGCTCGCGTCCTATGTGCTGTCGTTCAGCATCGTGCCCGCCTTCGCCCGCTCGCTGCTGGCCGGCCAGGCGCAGCACCACGGTCCGCCGCGCGGCTTCTTCGCCATGTTCGACCGCGGCTTCAACCGTTTCCGCGACGGCTACGGCCGGATGCTGGAAGGTGCGCTGCAACGCCGCACCTTCGTGCTCGTCTGTACCGGCGGATTGCTCGCCGTCTCCGGCGGCCTCGTCACGGTCATCGGCCTGGACTTCTTCCCCACCGCCGATGTCGGTCTGATCAAGCTGCACTATCGCGCGCCCCCGGGCACGCGGCTCGAGCGGACCGAGGAACTGGTGCTGCAGGTCCAGGACAGCATCCGCAAGATCATCCCGCCCGAGGAACTCGATACCATCAACGACACGATCGGCGTTCCATCGGCATTCAACCTGGCCTTCGTGCCAAGCGACAATGTCGGTGCGATGGACGCCGAGATGCTGATCTCGCTCAAGCACGGCCATCGGCCATCGGCCGACTACATCCGCGAGATCCGCGCCCGCCTGCCCGACGAATTCCCCGGCGGCGTGTTCTATTTCCAGACCGCCGACATCGTCTCGCAGGTGCTGAACTTCGGTCAGTCCGCGCCGATCGACGTGCAGATCCAGGACGTGAACTTCGACCGCGCCACCAACATCGCGCGGCAGTTGCTGGAGCGCATGCGGCGCATCCCGGGCGTCGCCGATGCGCACCAGGTGCAGGTGCTGAACTACCCGACCCTGCAGGTGGACGTGGACCGCATGCGCGCGGCCAAGCTGAACATCTCGCAGCGTGACGTCGCCAACAACATCCTGACCTCGCTGTCCTCCAGCGTGCTGGTGGCGCCCAACTACTTCCTCAATCCGCAGAACAACGTGAACTACTCGGTCGCGGTGCAGACGCCGATCAGCAAGATCAACACGGTGACCGACCTGTTGCAGACCCCGGTCAGCCGCCCCGACTTCTCCGTCGCCGCCGGCCCGTCCTCGCTGCCCTCGGCGCCGGCGCTGCGGCTGTCCGACGTCGCCTCGGTCTATCCGAAATCCAGCCTCAACTCGGTCAACCACTACACCGTGCAGCGGGCGATCGACATTGCCGCCAACGTGGATGGCCGCGACCTGGGCGCAGTGGCGGCCGACATCCGCAAGGCCATCGCCGAAGTCAGCAAAGGCCTGCCGATCACCACGAAGATCCTGATCCTCGGCCAATACGAGGTGATGCAGAACTCCTTCACCAGCCTCGGCCTGGGCATGATCCTGTCCGTCATCCTCGTCTATGCGCTGCTGGTGATCCTGTTCCAGTCCTGGGTCGATCCGCTGATCATCATGATGGCGGTGCCCGGCGCGCTGATGGGCATCCTCTGGATGCTCGCCCTCTCGGGCACCACGATCAACGTGGAATCCCTGATGGGCGCCATCATGTCGATCGGCATCTCGGTGTCGAACTCCATCCTGGTGGTGAGCTTCGCCAACGACCTGCGTGCGCGCGAGGAAGTCGGACCGTTGCGCGCGGTGATCGAGGCCGGCCGCATCCGGCTGCGACCCGTGCTGATGACCGCGCTCGCCATGATCATCGGGATGGTGCCCATGGCGCTCGGTCTCGGCGAGGCCGGCGAGCAGAACGCGCCGCTTGGACGCGCGGTGATCGGCGGCCTGATCGTCGCGACGATTTCCACGCTGTTCATCGTGCCGATCTTCTACACATTGCTGCGGCGCAGGCCGCCGGCCCTGCACAGCCTCGACACGCGGTTCGCCGCGGAGGCAGCGGGCACGCACGGTTCGGGGGATGCTCACCATGGCTAGACGCGGTCGCTTCGGTTCGTTTCTGGTCTACCTGATCGGCCTCGGAGCGGTGGCCGGCGCGGGCGTGACGGGCGTGCGATTGTGGCAGGACAAGGATGCCCGGCTGGTGGCGGCGCGCGAGGCGATGGCCGAAGGCCTCTCGAAAGGCCCCGCCGTGCAGGTCGCGACCATCGCGCAGGGACCGCAGGAGCGCCTGATCTCGCTGCTGGGCGATACGCGGCCGTACCAGGTGGCGACGCTCTACGGCAAGGTCGGCGGCTACCTGAAGTCGATCGCGGTCGATCGCGGCGATCGGGTGAAGGCGGGACAGGTCGTGGCCGAGGTCGAATCGGCGGAACTCGACCGGCAGTACGACGCCGCGGTGAGCGACCTCGAGAACAAGCGCAAGATCGCCGACCGTGCGCGCGACCTGGTGTCGCGTGGCTGGACCTCGGTGCAGGCGGCGGATTTCGCCAGCACCGCCCAGCGCATGGCCCAGTCCAACATGGAACAGCTTGGGATCATGAAGTCCTACCAGGTGCTGCGCGCGCCGTTCGACGGCACGGTGACGGCGCGCTTCGTCGATGTGGGCGCCATGGTGCAAAGCTCGGTGACCAACCAGACCAGCAACCAGCCGGTGCTGACCATCTCGGACATGAGCCGGCTGCGCGTGGACGTCTATGTCGAGCAGAAGGACGTGCCGTACGTGCATGTCGGCGACGAAGCCGACGTGACCGATGGGGCGAACCCGGATCGCAAGGTGAGGGCGCGGATCGCACGGACCTCGGACCAGCTCGACCCGCGCACCCGGACGCTGTTCACCGAACTCGACGTGGACAACACCCAGGGGTTCCTGGTGCCGGGCAGCTTCGCCTATGTGACGCTGCACGTGCCGGTGCCGAGTTACCCCGAGGTTCCGATGGCCGGGCTCGTGGTGCGCGGGACCAGCACCTTCATCGCGAGCGTCGGCGCCGACAGCACGGTGAAGCTGCAGCCGGTGAAGGTCGCGAACACCGACGGGCTGCGCGCGAGCCTGGCCGAGGGCGCGCGGGTCGGCGAACGCGTGGCGCTGAACCTGCCCGATGAGGTCAGCGACGGCAGCCGTATACGCCCGGTCGAAAACGCCCGCTGACCCGGTGGCCCCTGACCCGGTGGCCCCTTACCCGGCGCCTGCTGGCCCGGTGCGCACCGGGCCGGCCCGCTATCCCGTCAGAGTCCATACCGGCATCCGCGTCGCCATGCGCGACGGGGTGGAGCTGAACGTCCGCATCACGCGGCCCGATGCGCCTGGCCGTTTCCCCGGCGTGATGGAGTACCACCCCTACCGCCGACTGGAGGCCGCGCTGCCGGACTGGCGCGACGAGTATCCGCCGGTGGTGCCTTATCTCGCCGAACACGGTTATGCGGTGGTGCAGTACGACGTGCGCGGCACCGGCAGTTCGGCAGGCTTCTCCACCGATATCTACGCACCGGAGGAACGGCAGGACGCCTACGCGATGGTCGCCTGGATCGCCGCGCAGCCATGGTGCAGCGGCGCGGTCGGCATGATCGGCAAGTCCTATGGCGCGGTGGTGCAGTGGCAGGTCGCGGTGCAGCGGCCGCCGGCGCTGAAGGCGATCGTGGTGCGTTCCGCCAATGACGATGTGTATACAGCGTTCACCAATCCGGGCGGCTGTATCCGGCCGTGGATGTTCGAAGTACTACGCGCCGCTGATGAACGCGCCTGAACTTTGCGCCACCCGATCCGGCGCTGGTCGGCCATCGCTGGGCCGCGATCTGGGCGGAGCGGCTGGAGCGCAGCGCGCCCTGGAGTCTCGGCTATATCCGCAACACGCTGCATGGCCCGTTACTGGCGCGACCAGAGCCTCGCGCCGGACTATGACCGCGTGCAGTGCGCGGTGCTGCTGATCGAGGGCTGGGCGGATTGGTACGCGACCGAGGAACTGCGTGCCTTCCAGCGGCTGCGCGTGCCGCGCAAGGTGCTGATCGGTCCCTGGGGACACTACTACGCCGAGGAAAAGCAGGCGCTGCCCGGCCCGCGGATCGATGCGCGTCGGGAATATCTGGCCTGGTTCGACCACTGGCTGAAGGGCATCGACAACGCCGTGATGGATGCGCCGCCGGTGACCGTTTTCGTCCGCGGCTGGCAGCCTCCCTCGCTGCTGTGCCTCGAGGATGCCGGAACCTGGCGCAGCGAGGCCGCATGGCCGCCGGAGCGCGTACAGCCCACGCCTTTGTACCTTGCGGCCGGTGGCGCGCTCGCCGATAGCGCCGGTGACGCCGGGTCGGACAGCTATGCGTTCCGGCCCTCGGTCGGCATCACCACCGGGCGGCGTGGGCTGGGATCGACCACGCCATGGGCGATGCCGATCGACCAGCGGCTGGACGAGGCCTATTCGCTGCTGTTCACCACCGCGCCCTATTGCCGCAGCCGATGGAACTCCTGGGCCAGCCCGAGGCGGTGCTGCACGTGTCCTCCACCGCTGGGGTGGCGTATTTTCACGTGAAACTGTCGGATGTCGCCCCGGACGGCACGTCACGCCTGGTGTCCGACGGCGGCCTGCTGGCGACTCATCGGCACTCGCACGTGCGGCCGGAACGCCTGGTGCCCGGCCAGGTGTATGAGTTGCGCATTCCGCTGCGGCACTGCGCCTATGCGCTGGCGCCGGGGCCACCGGTTGCGGGCCTCGATTGCCAGCGCCGAATTCCAGAACGCCTGGCCGACCGGCGAGGCCGCGGTCAACACGATCCATCGCGGCGGTGATCGCACCTCTCACATCCTGCTGCCGGTCGCGCCGGCCGATTCGCATCCGTTGCCGCCCCCCGACTTCGCCCCGTCGCCGCATGCGCTGCCGGACGCCTTGTCGCTGGCTCGGCCAGAGTACCGGATCGAACTCGATCTGGTCGAGGATGCCGTGTCCTGCGTCCTGCGCCCCGCCGATGGAGGACGCACCAGCGGCCACTCGCGCTATACGGTGTCGAACCGCGATCCGGCCCGCACGGTGATCACCGCATCGGCCACCCATGTGGCGGTGCATCCCACGCTGGACATCCGGGTGGTGGCGACCTGCCAGACATCGAGCGACGCCAGCAGCTACACCCATATGTCGCAGGTGCGTATCACGGTCGACGGGGCGGAGCATTTCAGCCGAAGCTGGACCGAGAGCGTGGCGCGGACCCTCTCGTAGCCCGGCCGCCGCGCCGCGGTCCTGCCCGGCGCCCCCGCCAGCCGGTCACGCTGACGTCAGTTCTGCTGCGTGGCGGCCACGCGGCGCGTTTTGCTCGCGTCAACCTCTGCATGGTAAGGCCAGGAGATGGGCTATTGGGGCAAGATCCTCGGCGGCGTGGCGGGTTTCGCCATGGGCGGTCCGGTGGGAGCGCTGGTCGGCGCGGCGCTGGGGCATGCCGCCGACAGCGGCGCCGTGCCCAATCTGCGCGCGCAGTTCGGCCCGCAGGCCGGATGGAACCAGGCGCGCCTGGCCGCGATGTTCAACCGCCGCGACCAGTTGTTCGCGATCTGTGTCGTCGTGCTGTGCGCCAAGCTCGCCAAATGCGACGGGCCGGTGAGGCGGGAGGAGATCGACGCCTTCAAGCGCCAGTTCCGCATTCCGCCCGAGGCGGTGCGCGACATCGGCCGCCTGTTCGACCAGGCGCGCGACAGTTCCGACGGGTTCGAGGGCTATGCGGCGCAACTGGGTGAGGCCTTCGCGGACAATCGCGGCATGCTGGAGGATGTGCTCGCCGCGCTGTTCGTGCTCGCCCGGGCCGATGGCCCGGTGAACCGGATCGAACTCGACTTCCTCTCGGCGACGCATCGCGCCTTCGGGCTGGACCAGACCGCGTGGGACCGCGCCCGCGGTGCCATGCCGCGTCAGCGCTCGCCCGATGAGCCGGACGCCTACACGGTGCTCGGCGTGGCACCATCGGCAACGGCCGAGGAGATCCGCGCCACCTGGAAGCGCCTGATGCGGGAGAACCATCCGGACAGCCTTGCCGCGCGCGGGGTGCCGGCGGAATTCATCGCGCGCGCCAACGACAAGGTCGCGCGGATCAACGCTGCCTGGGACCGCATCAAGCGCGAACGGGGCCTGTGACGCGGCCCGAGATGCCGCCCATCGTGCGACCCGGACCCCTGCGGGTCACCGATCTGCCGAGCCCGAACCAGGATGAGCGGCCAGCGGACATGCCAATCGACATGGTGATCCTGCACTACACCGGCATGCAGAGCGCGCAGGCGGCGATCGACCGGCTGCGCGATCCCGGGGCGGCCGTGTCGTCGCACTATGTCGTGGATGAGGACGGCGCGGTGCTGCGCCTGGTGCCCGAGGTGCGGCGCGCCTGGCACGCGGGCGTATCCCATTGGCGCGGCCAGAGCGACCTGAACGGGCGCTCGGTGGGCATCGAGATCGTCAATCCCGGCCATGAATGGGGCTATCGCGATTTCCCGGTGCTCCAGCTTGCCGCGGTGTGCGACCTCTGCCTGGGCATCCTGTCGCGACATCCCATCCCGGCGCGCAACGTGGTGGCGCACAGCGACGTGGCGCCGGACCGCAAGGAGGATCCCGGCGAGCGGTTCGACTGGCGCAGCCTCGCGGCGAACGGGGTAGGTCTGTGGCCGGATGACGTCGCCAACGCCGGCACCGCCGAACCCGTGCACGATGCCCACGATCTGCGGGATGTGCGTCAGGCGCTGATCGACATTGGCTATCAGGTGGCGCCGGACGGCGGCCACGATGCGCCGCTCGCCACGGTGCTGCGGGCCTTCCAGCGCCATTGGCGGCCGGAGGCGATCACCGGCCAGGCGGATGCCGGCACGATCGCCCGGCTCGCGGGCGTCCGGCGCCTCGCCACCGGATCCTGAGCTTTGGCAGGATGCAGCTTTCGCCGTCCGTCCAGGCGCGGCGCGCTGCCCTGCTTGACCGGCGCCGCGATCTTCCACCATTGATGTCCCGCCAGACGGCCGGACGGCCGCTGCCGCCGCAAGGCGACAGAGGAAAGTCCGGGCTCCACGGGAATACGATGCCGGCTAACCGCCGGCGGGGGCGACCCCAGGGAAAGTGCCACAGAAAACAAACCGCCCGTGCAAGAAGCCGTGAGGCCTCCCGCGGGCAAGGGCGAAACGGTGCGGCAAGAGCGCACCGCGCCCCTGGCAACAGGGGCGGCAGGGTAAACCCCATCGGGAGCAAGACCGAATAGGGACGGCTGCGTCGCAAGGCGCAGGAGCATTCCCGCTCCGCCGTCCGGGTTGGTCGCGCGAGGCACGCCGCAAGGCGTGCCCCAGAGGAATGGCCGTCCCGCATCGGCATGGGAAATCATGGGCGGTGCGGACAGAACCCGGCTTACAGGCCGTCTGGCAACTTCCGAAATAGAACATAACGGGAATCAACAAACACTGCTAAGTCATTGAACCTAGGCGCAGATAATCCCGACGGGGGGGCAATTGTCCTTGCCGCCCATCAATACCCATGCTATCCCATGAACTCCCATCCAGACGATGCAACGAGGCGTCCAGCGGGAAAGGCGTTCACGAGACCATGGTGCAGTTCCTCGGCACGCACCAGAACAGGCTGGATGCCAAGGGGCGCGTCTCTGTCCCAGCGCCATTTCGCGCCGCGCTTCGGGCGCGTGACGAAAGCAACGGAACCCATCTCGTGTTGCGGCCTTCGCACCAGCATCCCTGTATCGAAGCCTGGCCCAGCGCAGAATTCGAGGCGCTGGCCGAGCCGTTGAACCGACTCGATATCTTCAGCCAGGCTCACGATGATTTAGCTGCCTCGCTGTACTCCGATGCGTTTCCGGTTGAGGCGGACAAGGAAGGCCGCATCGTCCTGCCAGATTCCCTCGTCTCATTCGCCGGACTGTCCGAGGCCGTGGTCTTCATGGGCCTCGGCCGCATCTTCCAGATTTGGGAACCCGCCGCCGCCGACCGTCGCCGAGCCGAGGCGCGGGAGCGTGCGCGAACCCGCGGCTTCACCCTGCCGGGAGCCGGACCGCAATGACCCAGCCCATGCCCACCCATGTTCCGGTGCTGCTGTCCGAGGTCGTCGGCCTGCTCGCGCCACGCGAGGGCGGGGTCTATCTCGACGGCACGTTCGGCGGCGGCGGCTATACCACTGCGATCCTGGAGGCCGCGCCCTGCACGGTCTGGGCGATCGACCGCGATCCTGACGCGATCGCACGCGGCGCCAGCCTCGCCGCGCGCTTTCCTGGCCGGCTGCACCTGATCCACGGCCAGTTCGGCGAGATGCTGGACCTGCTGGCCGGCCACGGCGTCACCTCGCTCGACGGTATCGTGCTCGATCTCGGCGTGTCGTCGTTCCAGATCGATGATCCGGCGCGCGGCTTCTCGTTCCGCGGCGATGGCCCGCTCGACATGCGCATGAGCCGCAGCGGCCCTTCCGCCGCCGACCTGGTCAACACCCTGCCGGAGCGGGAACTCGCCGACCTGCTGTACGAATTTGGCGAGGAGCGCGCCTCGCGCCGCATCGCCAAGGCCATCATCGCCGCACGTGCCGAGGCGCCGGTTACCACGACCGCTCGGCTGGCCGGTCTCATCCGCGGGGTGCTGCCGCCGGACCGCTCGGGCATCGACCCGGCGACGCGCAGCTTCCAGGCGCTGCGTATCCGGGTGAACGACGAGCTGGGCGAGATCGAGCGGGCGCTGGCGCAGGCGGCGCGACTGCTGGAGCCAGGCGGCCGGCTGGTCGTCGTCGCCTTCCATTCGCTCGAGGACCGCATCGTCAAGCGCTTCATGACCGAGGCGTCCGGCCGCGCGCCGTCACCGTCGCGGCACGATCCGCGTGGCCTCGCCCTCCCGTCCGCGCCGCGCTTCCGGCTGCTGACCGCGCGGCCCCAGCGGCCGAGCGAGGCCGAGACGGCGGCCAATCCGCGCGCGCGCAGCGGCAGGCTGCGGGCGATGGAACGTGTGGCAACGGGGAAAGCGACATGATCCGCCCGCTCACCTGCGTCTGCTTCCTGCTGGCCTGCGGGTCGGGCCTGTACCTCTACCAGGCGAAGCACCGCGTGCAGGTGCTCGACCGCCAGATCGAGAAGATCGTGCGCGGTACCGAGGAGTTGCGCGAGCAGACGCGGGTGCTGCATGCCGAATGGACGCTGCAGAGCGATCCGCAGCGGCTGCAGTCGCTGGCCGAGCAGTTCCTGGCCCTGAAGATGGTCACGCCCGGCCAGTTCACGACCATGGCGGAACTCGACGGCCGGCTGCCGTCGGTCCGCCCGCCCGAGCCGCCGCCGGTCAATCCGCCGGTGGTCGTCATTGGCCAGCCGCCGCAGATCGAGGAGCCGGCGCCCGTCCTGTTGCCGGCGCCCGCACCGCCCCCGTCGCCCCCTGCGCCGAAGCCGGCGCCGCCGGTGGTGGCCGCCGCGCCGCCGTCGCCCCGCCCGCCCGAGCACAGGCCCGCGCCGCCGGCCCCGCCGCGGCCCGTCGTGGCCGAGGCGCAGCCGGTGCAGCAGATGCGGCCGACGCCGGTCGTCGCCCGTCCGATGATGGTGGCCGAACAGCCGCGTCCGGCGGCACTGCCGGCCCCCGTGCCGATGTCGTCCGGCGGTTCGGCGCTGGGCATGGCGCGCGGTGCATCCCCGCCGCCACCGCGCCCGATGCCGGTGAGCGCCTCGCAATGGGTCTCGAACGGCGGGGGAGGCGGCGGCTAGACCATGAGCGACGCACCACCACCCGATTCCACGCCGCGCGGCGCGCCCGCCCACCGCCGTGGCGCCGCATCCGCCGATGCCGTGCCGCGCATGGAGACGGTGCGCATCACGCAGCCCGACCTGCTGCGCCGCGGCGCGCTGGAGAAGACCCGCAACCGGCTCGTCTATACCTCTTTCGGCTTCGGCCTGCTGTTCCTCGCCGTGATCGGCAAGCTGGCGGATGCGACCATCCTCCAGCCGCTCACGCCGCGCCGGCCCGAGAAGCAGATCGAGGCGCTGTTCACCAACCCGAAGGCGACCGAGGTCACCGCGCTGTCGCAGCGCGCGATGATCACCGACCGCAATGGCCAGATCCTCGCGGTCTCGCTGCCCACCGTCGCGGTGTTCGCCGACCCGCGCCAGATCATCGATCCGGCCGAGGCGGCTCACCGGCTGAAGCAGGTGCTGCCGCGGCTCGATGAGGCGACGGCGCGCGCGCGGCTGTCGGACACGACGCGCCAGTTCGTCTATCTCGAGCGGCAGATCGCGCCGCGTGAGCAACTTGCCATCAATTCGCTCGGAATTCCGGGGATCGATTTCCGCCAGAGCGAGCAGAGGCACTACCCGATGGGCCGCACGGCCGCACAGGTGCTGGGCGGCACGGATGTCGACGAACACGGCGTCGCCGGTGTGGAGAAATACTTCGACCAGCGCCTGTTCGCCGACAGTTCGCCGCTGCGCCTGTCGATCGATGTGCGGGTGCAGGCGGTGGTGCGCGACGAACTCTCCAAGGCGGTGGAGTTCTTCCAGGCGATCGGCGGTTGCGGCATCGTGATGGACGTGCAGACGGGCGAGGTGCTGGCGATGGTCAGCCTGCCCGACTACGACGCCGCCGATTTCCGGCTGGCGAAGGAGGACGAGCGCTTCAACCGCGCGGTCACCGGCATGTATGAGCCGGGCAGCACGTTCAAGCTCCAGACGGCATCGATGGCGCTGGATTCCGGCATCGTCCACATCTGGGACCAGTTCGACGCGGCGCACCCGATCAAGATCGGCCGCTTCACCATTACCGACTTCGAAGGCAAGCATCGCGTTCTCTATTTGCCGGAGGTGCTGGCCTATTCGTCCAACCTGGGGGCGGCGCATATCGCCGATACGGTGGGTGGCGAGCGCCAGCGCGCCTGGCTGAAGTCGATGGGGATGTTCAACCGCATCGGCATCGAACTGCCCGAGGCCGGCCTGCCGATCGTGCAGTCCGCCGCGGCGTGGAAGCAGGTGGTCACGATGACCGTGGCGTTCGGTCACGGCATCTCGGTCTCGCCGATGCATGTCGTGCGCGGCACCGCCGCGGTCGCCACCGGCGTGCTGGTGCGTCCGACACTGCTCTCGCAGGCGTCCGGTGAGCGGCCCGCCGGGGTCCCGGTGATGCAGCAATCCACGTCGGAGACGATGCGCAAGCTGATGCGGCTGATCGTGACGGACGGGTTCGGCAAGCAGGCGGAGGTGGCCGGCTACTACCCGGGCGGCAAGACCGGCACCGCCGAGAAGGTCGGCAAGCACGGCTACAAGCGCGGCTTCAAGGAGAACTTCAACGTCGCAGCCTTCACCAGCGTGTTTCCGATGAATGCGCCGCGCTACGCGGTCTACATGATGGTGGACGAACCGCACGGCAACAAAAGCACCTACGGGTATTCGACGGCCGGCTGGGTGGCCGCGCCGGCGGCGGGCCGGGTGATCGCGCGCATCGGCCCGATGCTCGGGATGCTGCCCGACATTCAGGGCGCGCCGGCGATCAACCAGGCGCTGTACATCCCGTTGCAGCCGGGCCGGCCCGCCGTGATGCCGCGCGGCCCGGTGACGGCCGCCGGGCCGGAGAAGGCCGGCACCTTGCCGCCGCGGCCGGCCCTGACGATGCCGGTGACACCGCTCGCGCCGGTGCGGCCGATGGCACGCGATCCGCGCCATGAAGCCGCTGTGCCGGGAGCGGGGGTGGTCGGTGCCGCCGTACTGCCCGCGACCGCGGCGCCCGCTCCGATTGCGGCTCGCTGACCTCATGCGCCAGGCACCCGCCCTGGCTGACCGTGCCGCCGCCGCCTGGCGGAATGCCGGGGGAATCGACATCGCCGGGGTGACCGCCGACAGCCGCCGCGTCGCGCCCGGCTTCCTGTTCGCCGCGCTGCCCGGCAGCCATGCCGATGGCCGCGCGTTCATCGCCGATGCGGTCTCGCGCGGCGCCGTCGCGGTGCTGGCGCCGCCCGGCACCGCCTGGCCGCCAGGTGTCCCGCCACGTCCGCTGCTGGAGGATCCGGAGCCGCGCCGCCGGCTTGCGCAGCTTGCCGCCGCGCTGGCCGGCGCGCAGCCGCGCGTCGTGGTCGCGGTCACCGGCACCAACGGCAAGACCAGCACGGTCGAGTTCCTGCGCCAGCTTTGGCTCGCCGGCGGCAAGCCCGCCGCCAGCCTGGGCACCCTCGGCCTGACCGCCGATGGCTTCGAACCCGGTCCCGGCCTGACGACGCCCGATCCGGTGAGCCTGGCCGACACATTGGCCCGGCTCGCGCGCGGCGGCGTGCAGCACGCGGCCATCGAGGCTTCGTCGCACGGGCTCGACCAGTTCCGCCTCGATGGCGTGCGGCTGGCGGCGGGCGCCTTCACCAACCTGACGCGCGACCACCTCGACTACCACGGCTCGGAAGACGCCTACCGCACCGCCAAGCTCCGCCTGTTCGAGGACCTGCTGCCGACCGGGGCGCCGGCCGTGGCGCACAGCGAGATGGATCCGCCGACCCTCGCCGCGCTGGAGGAGATCGCCCGGCGCCGGCGCCTCGACCTGCTGACGGTCGGCGAGACAGGCTCCGCCCTCCGCCTGCTGGCCGTCGTGCCGCGGCCGGACGGCCAGATGCTGCGGCTCGCCATGGGCGGCGTGGTGCGGGAGATCCTGCTGCCGCTGTCCGGCCGGTTCCAGGCGGACAACGCGCTGGTCGCAGCGGCGCTCGCCGCCGCCCTCGGCGAACGCGACGTGCTCGACCGCCTCGCGGGCCTGCGCGGCGTGCGCGGCCGGCTGGAACTGGCGGCGGTGCTGCCCAATGGTGCTGCGGTCTACGTGGATTACGCGCATACCCCCGACGCGCTCGAGCGCCTGCTGACCGCGCTGCGGCCCCACACCTCCGGCCGGCTGCATGTCGTGTTCGGCGCGGGCGGCGACCGCGACCGCGGCAAGCGTCCGCTGATGGGCGCCGCCGCTTCCCGCCACGCCGATGTCGCCATCGTCACCGACGACAATCCGCGCAGCGAGGATCCGGCCGCGATCCGTGCCGCAGTTCTCGCCGCCTGCCCCGGCGGGCGCGAGGTCGGCGACCGTGCACGCGCCATCGCCGATGCAATGGCCGGCCTGGCACCGGGCGACGTGCTGGCGGTGGCGGGCAAGGGCCATGAACAGGGCCAGACGATCGGCGACACCGTGATCCCGTTCGACGACGTGGCTGTCGTCCGGCGGCTGGCAGGTGCGGCATGACGGCGCTGTGGACCGCGCGCGACCTGCTCGAGGCGACCGGCGGCACGATGGACGCCCTGTTCGCCGCGACCGGCGTCTCGATCGACACGCGCACCCTGCAGCACGGCGACCTGTTCGTGGCGCTGGAGGGCGATTCGGGCGACGGCCATGGCTTCATCGGCGACGCGCTGGCCAACGGTGCAGCCGGGGCGATGGTGCATCGCGGAAGCGGCGATGGCGGCCGCCTGCTGCTGGTCGACGACACGCTGGCGGGCCTGCACCGGCTTGGCGGCTACGCACGCGAGCGCTTCACCGGCCGCCTGGCAGCGGTCACCGGCAGCGTCGGCAAGACCACGACGAAGGAGATGCTGCGGACCATCCTGTCGGCCTTCGGCCGCACGCATGCCGCCGTCGCATCCTACAACAACCATTGGGGTCTGCCGCTGACGCTGGCGCGGATGCCGCTCGACGCCGAGTACTGCGTCGCCGAGATCGGCATGAACCATGCCGGCGAGATCGCACCGCTGGCGCGCCTCGCCCGGCCGCACGTCGCCGTCATCACCTCGATCGAGAAGGCGCATGTCGGCCATCTCGGCTCGATCGAGGCGATCGCCGATGAGAAGGCCGCGATCCTGCGGGCGCTCGAGCCTGGCGGCATCGCGGTGCTGCCGGCCGATACGCCGCTGCTGCCGCGCCTGCTCGCAGCCGCGGGTGGCGCGCGCGTGGTGACGTTCGGCGCGGCGCCGTGTGCCGATGTGCAACTTGTCGACCTGCGCAGCGACGCCGATGGCAGCGACGTGTCGGCTGAGATCGAGGGCGAACGTGTCACATTCCGCCTCAACGCGCCGGGCCGCCACATGGCGATGAACGCCCTCGCGGCGCTCGCCGCCGCCCGACACCTGGGCAACCTGCTGCCGAGCCAGATCGTGCGCGCCGTCGCCGGCTTCGCGCCGGTGGCCGGGCGCGGGGCGCGGCGGCGTATCGGCGTGCAAGGCGGCCATGCGATGCTGCTGGACGAAAGCTACAACGGCAATCCGGCCTCGATGCGCGCGGCACTGGCCGTGCTGCATCTGCAACCCGCGCAACGCCGCATCGCCGTGCTGGGCGACATGCTGGAACTCGGCGAGGCCGGTCCTGCCGAGCATCGCGCGCTGGCAGCCGATGTCGCGGCGGCGGCGGATCGCGTGTTTGCCTGCGGCCCGCTGATGCGCGCGATGTACCACGAACTGCCGCCGGCGATCCGCGCCGCGCATGTGCCCGATTCGGCCACGCTGGCGCCGCTCGTCGCCGCGGCCGTCGCGCCGGACGACGCCATCCTGGTCAAGGGCAGTCTCGGCAGCCGGATGAAGCTGGTGGTTGACGCGCTCCAGCCGCGTGCGGAGGCAGCATGATGCTGTATGACCTCGCGCGTCCGCTGGCCAACCAGTTCATCCTGTTCAACCTGCTGCGCTACATCACGTTCCGCTCGGGAGCGGCGTGCCTGACCGCGCTGGCCGTCTGCTTCATCCTCGGGCCCCCGCTGATCCGCTGGCTGAAATCGATGCAGCGCCAGGGCCAGCCGATCCGCGCCGATGGTCCGGAACGGCATCTGGTGGAGAAGAAGGGCACGCCGACGATGGGTGGCGTGCTGATCCTGTCGTCGCTGTCGATCTCGACGCTGCTGTGGGTCGACCTGCGCAATTCCTACGTGTGGGCGGTGCTGTTCGTCACGCTGGGCTATGGCGTGCTGGGCTTCGCCGACGATTATTTCAAGCTGGCGCGGCGCAACCACAAGGGCGTCTCCGCCCGGGTGAAGCTGATCGCGCAGGCGGCGATCGGCCTCGTGGCGGCGGTGTGGATCATGTCGGCGACGCGCGACCCGCTCGGCACGTCGCTCGCCCTGCCGGTCTTCAAGGACGTGCTGATCCCGCTCGGCCTGCTGTTCCCGGTGTTCGGCATGCTGGTGATGCTGGGCGCGTCGAACGCGGTGAACCTGACCGACGGCCTGGACGGGCTGGCGATCGTGCCCACCATCATCTGTGCCGGCGTCTTCGCGCTGATCGCCTACCTGGTCGGCAACCGCATCTTCGCGGACTACCTACAACTCAATCCGGTGCCCGGCGTCGGCGAGCTTACCGTGTTCTGTTCCGCGCTGATCGGCGCCGGACTGGGCTTCCTGTGGTTCAACGCGCCGCCCGCCGCGGTGTTCATGGGCGACACCGGATCGCTCGCACTCGGCGGCGCGCTCGGCGCGGTGGCGGTCGCCACCAAGCACGAGATCGTCCTGCTGATCGTCGGCGGCCTGTTCGTGGTGGAGACGGTCTCGGTCATCATCCAGGTGTTCTGGTTCAAGCGCACCGGCACGCGCGTCTTCCTGATGGCGCCGCTGCACCACCATTTCGAGAAGAAGGGCTGGGCCGAGCCGACCATCGTGATTCGTTTCTGGATCATCTCGATGGTGCTCGCGCTGGTCGGCCTCGCCACGTTGAAGATCCGATGATGCGTTCTCCGTCATCACGACGTCTGTCTTTGGCACGACCCGCGTCATTGTCACGAATCGCGCCCTTCCGCTTCCATGCGTCCTTGCTGGCGGAGCCGGTCTGATGCCCACACTCTCCCGCGCCGACAATTCCGTGCTGGGCCGCTGGTGGTGGACGGTGGACCGCTGGACGCTCGGCGCCGTCGGCATGCTGATCGGCTTCGGCTACGTCATGATGCTGGCGGCGAGCCCGGCGGTCGCCGAACGCATCGGTTCCTCGCGCGACCTGTTCATCCTCAAGCAGGTGTTCTTCCTGGCCGCGGCGGGCTCGATCGTGGTCATGGTCTCGCTGCTGTCGCCGCGCAGCGTCCGCCGCCTGGCCATCGTCGGCTGCATCGTCGCCCTGGTACTGACCGCCGCCACCATGGTGGTCGGCGCCGAGATCAAGGGCGCGCGGCGCTGGATCTCGCTGCCGGGCATTTCGATCCAGCCATCCGAGTTCCTCAAGCCGTGCTTCACCATCGTCGCGGCCTGGCTGATCAGCGAGGCACGGCGCACGCCGCGGTTTCCCGGGCGCAGCGCCGCGATCGGCATCTTCCTGGTGATCGCGCTGCTGCTGAAGTCGCAGCCGGATGTCGGGATGCTCGGCGTGATCACCGCGGTGTTCTTCGCCCAACTCTACGTGGCCGGCCTCAACGTGGTCGTGGCGGCGATGGGCGTGGCGGGCTTCGGCGTCGCCGGTGTGGGCGCCTACATGTTCTTTCCGCACGTGCAGAAGCGAGTCGATGCCTTCCTCAATCCCGGTAGCGGCCTGGCCGGCGACTACCAGCCGCGCACCGCGCTCGAGGCGTTCGGCAATGGCGGGCTGCTCGGGCGCGGTCCGGGCGAGGGGCGCGTGAAGGACGTGCTGCCCGACGCGCATGCCGACTTCGTCTTCGCCGTCGCCGGCGAGGAGTTCGGCATGATCCTGTGCCTGATCATCATCGCCGTGTTCGCCTTCATCGTGCTGCGCGGCCTGCTGCGGCTGCTGAAGGAGCAGGACATGTTCATCCTGCTGTCGTGCGCCGGCCTGGTCACCGGCTTCGGCCTGCAGGCGTTCATCAACATGGCATCGTCGCTGCAACTCATCCCGACCAAGGGCATGACGCTGCCGCTGATTTCCTATGGCGGCTCATCGGCGCTCGCGGTGGCCCTGGGGATGGGCATGCTGCTGGCCCTGACGCGCCGCCGCCACCATGGCGACGTGCCATGAGGGGACCTCCGGCACTGCCTATCGTGATTGCAGCCGGCGGAACGGGCGGTCATTTCTTTCCCGCCGAGGCGCTGGCCGGCGAATTGCTGGCGCGGGGCCGGCGCGTCGCGTTGCTGACGGATGCGCGCTCCGCCGGCCTGCAGAGCGCGGTGTTCGCCGGCCTGGAGCGCTTCGTGATCAGTGGCGCCGGGATCGCCGGCCATGGCGCATTCCGCGCCGGCAAGGCGGCCGTGGCGCTGGCCGGCGGGGCCTTGCAGGCGCGCCGCATCCTGACACGGCTGCATGCCGCCGCGGTGGTGGGTTTCGGCGGCTATCCCTCGGTCGCACCGGTGATCGCGACGCGGATGATGCGGCATCGGCCGGCCGTGGTGCTGCATGAGCAGAACGCGGTGCTCGGCCGAGCCAACCGGTTCCTGGCACCGCATGCCGACCGTCTCGCACTGAGTTTCGCCGCCACCGGGCGGGTGCCGGACATCGCGACCGTGGTGACCGGCAATCCGGTGCGCCCCGCCATCATGGCGCTCGCCGCGCAGCCCTATGTGCCGCCTGGCGATGCGATCCGCCTGCTGGTGCTCGGTGGCTCGCTCGGCGCGCGGGTGTTCAGCGATGTCGTGCCCAGCGCGCTGGCGTCGCTGCCCGATGCGCTGCTGGCGCGGCTCAAGGTGACACAGCAGTGCCGGCCGGAGGATCTGGGGCGCGTCCGTGCCGCCTACGACCTCGCCGGCATCGACGCCGAACTGGCGAGCTTCTTTCCTGACGTCGCCGACCGCCTGGCCGTGGCGCATCTGGTGATCGCCCGCGCAGGCGCCTCGACCGTCGCGGAACTGGCGGTGGCGGGGCGGCCGGCGATCCTGGTGCCGCTGCCGAGCGCGATCGACGACCATCAGACGGCCAACGCGCGTGCACTGGTGGAGGCGCGGGGCGCGTCGATGATCGCCCAGCAGGACCTCACGCCCGATTCGCTGTGCCAGAGCCTCGCCGCGCTGCTGGCGGAGCCCGACCTGCTGAGCCATGCCGCGGCGGCGGCGCGCAGGCTCGGCCACCCCGATGCGGCCGCGCGCCTCGCCGACGTGGTCGAGGACCTGGTGCGGCAGGAGGCGCGGCCATGAGGGCGCTGCCGCTATCGATCGGCACCATCCACTTCGTCGGCATCGGTGGCATCGGCATGTCCGGTATCGCCGAGGTGCTGCACAATCTGGGCTATCGCGTGCAGGGGAGCGACATTGCCGATTCGGCCAATGTCCGCCGCCTGCGCGAAGCGGGCATTGCGGTCTCGATCGGCCACGAGGCCGGCAACCTCGGCGATGCCCAGGTCGTCGTTGTGTCGTCCGCTGTGAAGCCGGACAATCCCGAGGTGGCGCAGGCGCGCGCCAAGCTGATCCCCGTGGTCCGCCGCGCCGAGATGCTGGCGGAACTGATGCGGCTGAAATGGTCGGTCGCGATCGGCGGCACGCACGGCAAGACCACGACCACCAGCCTGATCGCCGCGGTGCTGGAAGGCGCGCGGCTCGATCCCACCGTCATCAACGGCGGCATCATCAACGCCTATGGCACCAACACGCGTCTCGGTGCCGGCGACTGGATGGTGGTGGAAGCCGATGAGAGCGACGGCAGCTTCCTGCGCCTGCCCGCGGTCATCGCCGTCGTCACCAACATGGATCCCGAGCATCTCGATCACTGGGGCTCGCCCGAGGCGATGATCGCCGGTTACGACCAGTTCGTCGGCAACGTGCCGTTCTACGGGTTCGCGGTGCTGTGCATCGACCACCCGGCGGTGCAGCAGATGATCCCGCGCCTGTCGGACCGGCGGATCATCACCTATGGGTTCTCGCCGCAGGCCGATGTGCGCGCGGATCGCGTGGTCCCGGACAAGCTCGGCTCCACCTTCGACGTCGCCGTCACCGACCGCATCAACAACCGCACCCGCAAGCTGGGCCCGTACCGGCTGCCGATGCTGGGCGCGCACAACGTGCAGAACGCGCTGGCGGCGGTCGCGGTCGGCGTCGAGATGGAGATCGACGACGATACGCTGCGCAGTGCCTTCGCGGGCTTTCGGGGCGTGAAGCGGCGCTTCACCAAGACCGGCGAGGCAGGCGGCATCACGGTGATCGACGATTACGGCCACCATCCGGTGGAGATCGCGGCGGTGCTGAAGGCGGCGCGCCAGGCCGGCGCGCGCGACGTGATCGCGGTGGTGCAGCCGCACCGCTTCAGCCGGCTGCATTCGCTGTTCAACGAGTTCTGCACCTGCATGAACGACGCCGGCACTGTGATCGTGGCCGATGTCTACCCGGCCGGCGAGGCGCCGATCCCGGGCGTCACGCGCGATGCGCTGGTCGATGGGCTGCGCGCGCGCGGCCATCGCAGCGTGGTGCCGCTGCCGTCGCCGGCGCGGCTGGCGGAGATGGTGTTCGCCATGGCGAAGCCGGGCGATTTCATCGTGTGCCTGGGCGCGGGGAACATCACCCAATGGGCCGCGGCCCTACCGGGCGAACTGGCGGCCCTGCAAGGGCGCCGCATGCCCGGGAGCGCGGCATGATGCGGATCGCTCCCTGGCTGCCGCGACGCGACACTTCCGCCTCGGGGACGTCGCCATGATGACCGCTGCGCGCATCCCCGACTTCGTCGACACGCTGCCGCCGCTGCGCGGGCGCGTCCAGGCGAACGCGCCGCTGGCGCCCACCACCTGGTTCCGCGTCGGCGGGACCGCCGAAGCGCTGGTACGGCCGGCGGATGAAGCGGATCTCGCGCAGTTCCTGGCGGCGCTGCCGCACGAGATCCCGGTGCGCGTGCTCGGGGCCTGTTCGAATCTGATCATCCGCGACGGCGGGCTGCCCGGCGTGGTGATCCGCCTGACGCGCGGCTTCAGCAACATCCGCGTGGAGGCCGATGGCGTGGTGGCCGGCGCGGCCGCGCTCGACGTGACCGTGGCCGAGAACGCCGCGGCGGCCGGCCTGGCCGGGCTGGAATTCCTCTCCGGCATTCCCGGCAGGATCGGCGGTGCGGTGGTGATGAACGGCGGGGCCTATGGCGGCGACATCGCGTCCTGCCTCGATTGGGCCGACATCGTCACCCGCAGCGGTGAGCGGCTGCGTCTGGCTCCGGCCGGTCTCGCCTTCGCCTATCGCCATTCGCGCCTGCCGCATGGCGCCGTCGTGGTGCGCGCCAGGCTGCGTGCACGGCGCGGCGCCCCCGCCGCGATCGCCGCGCGCATGGCTGAGATCCGCGCCGCGCGCGAAGCCTCGCAGCCCGTGCATGCGCGCACCGGCGGCTCCACTTTCCGCAATCCACCCGACATGAAGGCGTGGGAACTGATCGACGCTGCCGGCTGCCGCGGCCTGGTGCGCGGCGGCGCGCAGGTGTCGGAAAAGCACTGCAACTTCCTGATCAACACCGGCACGGCGACCGCGGCGGACCTCGAGGGGCTCGGCGAGGAGGTGCGCCGCCGCGTGTACGCCGCGACCGGTGTCACGCTCGAGTGGGAGATCCATCGGATCGGGACGCCTGCGGGCAGGCCGGAGGCAGTGACATGACGCGCGTTGCGGTGCTCTACGGCGGGATCTCGGCGGAACGCGAGGTGAGCCTGGCGTCCGGGCTGCAGGTGATCCCGGCATTGCGCGAGGCCGGCTTCGACGTGACCCCGGTCGAAGTGGGGGAGGACCTCGCGGCCATCATCGCCGCGCTGACCCCGCGCCCGGACGCGGTGTTCAACGCGCTGCACGGCCGCTTCGGCGAGGACGGCGCGATCCAGGGCGTGCTGGACTGGCTGGCGATCCCCTACACGCATTCCGGCGTGCGCGCGTCCGCGCTGGCCATGGATAAGGTTGCGGCCAAGGCGATCTTCGCCGCCGCCGGCCTGCCGATCGCGCGCGGCCGCGTGGTTGCGACGGACGAGCTGGAGGCGGCCGATCCGCTGCCGCTGCCCTATGTGGTGAAGCCGGTCAGCGAAGGCTCGTCGGTCGGTGTCGAGATCGTCAGGCGCGGCGACAACCGCCGGGCGGAAGTCGCGCGGGCGTGGCGCTACGGACAGGCGGCGCTGGTCGAGGAATACATCCCGGGCCGCGAACTGACGGTCGGCGTGATGGGCGACCGTGCGCTCGCTGTGACCGAGATCATCGCGGATGCCGGCGTGTTCTACGACTACGAATCGAAATACGCCGATGGTGGGTCGCGCCACATCATCCCCGCGCGCATCGATCCGGCCATGTATGACCGCGCGCTCGACGTGGCGCTGGCCGCGCATCGTGCGCTGGGCTGCCGGGGCGCGACGCGCTGCGACTTCCGCTACGACGACACGGCCGGGGAACCGGGCCGGCTGGTGCTGCTGGAGATCAACACGCAGCCCGGCCTGACGCCGACCTCGCTGTTGCCGGAGCAGGCGGCGCATCACGGCGTCAGCTTTTCGCAGCTCTGCGCGTGGATGGTGGAGAACGCGGCATGCCGCGCGTAGCCCGATCGCCGCGCAACTCCGTCAACGATCGGCCCGGCCGGTGGAAGCTGATGCTGCGCCGCCAGCGGCGCCTGCTGCGTCCCGCCGGCTGGCTCGTCTTCGGTGGCCTCGTCGTCATGCTCGGCCTGATCGCCGTCCGTTCGGCCTCGCCCGGCGGCACCTTGGCGACATTGCGCGAAAGGCTGGGCGGCGCCACGGGCGTGGCCGGCCTGCGCGTCACCGATGTGGTGATCGAGGGCCGCGCCAACACGCCGGAACCGCTGCTGCGCGCCGCCCTGGGCGTCAGCAAGGGCGATCCGATCCTGGCGTTCTCGGTGGAGATGGCGCGGCAGCGGATCGAGACGCTGTCCTGGGTGGAACACGCGACCGTGGAGCGCCGGCTGCCGGGCACGGTCTCGGTGTTCCTGCAGGAGCGCCGGCCGTTCGCCATCTGGCAGAACCAGGGCAAGTTCGTGCTGATCGATCGTGCAGGGCAACTGGTCGCCAACCAGAACGTTGCCGAGTTCCGGCACCTGCCGCTGGTGGTCGGTGGCGGTGCCCCGCCTGCCGCCGCCGCGCTGCTGGACGCGCTGACCGATCGCCCGGATCTGCAGAAGCGCGTCGTTGCGGCGGTGCGCGTGGGCGAGCGGCGGTGGAACCTGCGGCTCAACAACGGTGCGGACGTGATGTTGCCCGAGGGGCACGAGGTCAAGGCGCTGGATCGGCTGATGCAACTCCAGCAGGAGCATGCGCTGCTGGATCGGCCGCTGGCGGCGATCGACATGCGTCTCGGCGATCGCCTCGTGGTGCGGCCGCGTCCGGATGAAAAGAAACCGACATGAATGACATGTCTCGCCGTGTGCTGCCGCCGCAGTCCGACAGTGACGAACCGGCGCGTCCGCGGCATGGCCGCGCCGGCCCGTTCGGCGTGCTGGATATCGGCACCACCAAGATCGCCTGCCTGATCGGCCGCACCGAGAGCGATGGCTCGCTGCGCGCACTCGGCTTCGGCTGGCAGAAGGGACGCGGCGTGCGCGGAGGCGGCATCGTCGACCTGGAGGCCGCCGAGAAGGCGATCCGCGCCGCGGTCGGCCAGGCCGAGGACATGGCCGACACGCGGCTCCGCTCAGTGACCGTCAATCTGACCTGCGGCCAGCCGGAATCGCGGCTGTTCAACGTGCAATGGCCGGTGGGCGGGCGCGCGGTCGAGGAGCACGACATCCGCCGCGTGGTGAATGAGGGACGCGGCCGCGCCGGCACCGAAGGGCGCGAGGTCATCCATGCGATGCCGCTCACCTTCTCCGTCGACCAGACCGACGGCGTGGCCGATCCCCGCGGCCTGTTCTGTGAGGAACTGACGGCCCGGCTGCACATCGTCGATGCGGTGTCGACGGCGCTGCGTTCGCTGGGCGCGTGCATCGCGCGCTGTGACCTCGACATCGGCGAACTGGTATCAGCACCGATGGCCGCGGGCCTGGCGACGCTGGTCGCCGATGAACGCGAGCTTGGCGCGACGGTGATCGACATGGGCGGCGGCACCACCGGCATCGCGGTGTTCGCCGAAGGCCAGTTGCTGCACACCGCGCAGCTTCCGGTGGGCGGGATGCACGTGACCAACGACCTGGCGCGGCTGCTGTCGACGCCGGTCGCGCATGCCGAGCGGCTGAAGACGCTGTACGGCAACGTGCAGTCCTGCCCGGACGATGAGCGCGAGATGCTGCCGGTGCCGCTGGTCGGCGAGGAGGAGCATCAGATCGCCAAGGTGCCCCGCAGCATGGTGGTGAACATCATCCGTCCGCGACTGGAAGAAACCTTCGAGCTGGTGAAAGAGCGGCTGGACAGTTCCGGCCTGACGCGTGCGGCCGGCACGCGCGTGGTGCTGACCGGCGGTGCCTGCCAGTTGGCCGGCGCGCGCGAACTTGCCGCACGCGTGCTGAACAAGCAGGTGCGGCTGGGACGGCCCATCGCGTTGCGCGGCCTGCCGGATTCGGCGTCCGGCCCTGCCTTCGCCACCGCAGCCGGGCTGCTGGCCTGGGCGGCGGGCGAGGGGCGGACGATGCACGACGTCGATCTTGAAGTGGAACGGCCTGCCGGTTTCATCCGGCGCATCGTCAATTTTTTGAGGGATCGAGTCTGATGGCAGGCGCGAATCGAAATATGTGGCGTAACAACGGCAACGACTCGGCTCGACTGGGGGAGAAGTCGCTATGACTCTGAATCTAACCATCCCGCAGACCCAACACACCGACTTCAGCCCGCGCATCACGGTGATCGGAGTAGGCGGCGGCGGTACCAATGCTGTCGACAACATGATCGCCGCCAACCTGCAGGGCGTCGAGTTCGTCGTGGCGAACACAGACGCACAGCAGCTCATGCACAGCCGGGCCGACCGGCGCATCCAGTTGGGTCCGCACATCACGCAAGGTCTCGGCGCCGGCGCCAAGCCCGAGATCGGCAAGGCGGCGGCCGAAGAGGCGGCGGACGAACTGTCCCGCCACCTCGATGGCGCGCACATGGTGTTCATCACCGCCGGCATGGGTGGCGGCACCGGCACCGGTGCGGCGCCGGTCATCGCGCGCATGGCACGGGAAAGAAACATCCTGACCGTCGGCGTGGTGACCAAGCCGTTCGGCTTCGAAGGCGTCCGCCGCTCGCGCTGTGCCGAGCAGGGCATCGAGGAGCTGCAGCGGCACGTCGACACGCTGATCGTCATTCCGAACCAGAACCTGTTCCGGATGGCAAATGAACGCACCACCTGGAAGGATGCGTTCAAGATGGCCGACCAGGTTCTGTACATGGGCGTGCGCGGCGTCACCGACCTGATGATGGCGCCCGGCCTGGTGAACCTCGACTTCGCCGATATCCGCACCGTCATGGCGGAGATGGGCAAGGCGATGATGGGAACCGGCGAGGCGGAAGGCGAGAACCGCGCCATCCGTGCGGCCGAGGCGGCGATCAGCAATCCATTGCTGGAAGACACCTCGATGGCCGGTGCGCGGGGCCTGCTGATCAACATCACCGGCGGCGACGACCTGACGCTGTTCGAGGTGGATCAGGCGGCCAACCGCATCCGCGAGGAAGTGGACGAAGAAGCCAACATCATCTTCGGCTCGGCGATCGATGAATCGCTGACCGGGCGCATCCGCGTCTCGGTGGTGGCGACCGGCATCGATTCGCCGGCGCAGCAGATCGAGCACGATCGGCCGCGCCTGGTCGCGGTGGGCGGCAGCGCGATGCCGATGCCGCAGCCGATTCCTCTGCCGGCGCATGCCGCTGCCTCTCTCGTCATGCCGGCTGGCGCGATGCCTGGGCCGGCGCCGGTCGCCAGCCTGCATCCGCTGCGCCAGGCCGCGCCGCAGATGATGGCGGTGGCCGATGTGATGTCGGAGTCGGCGCCGATGATGGAGGCCATGACGACCGTCGCGCCACAGCCGGTCCAGCATATCGCGACGCCGGTGCTCGCACCGGAGCCGGCCGCGGCACCGCAGATGCGCCAGGCGGCAGCGCCGCGCTCGGGCCTGTTCGCCGAGGCCCCTCGGCCGGTGAATGCGAGTGCGTCGATGCTGCCAGCGGCCGAACCCCCGCGACCGAGCCTGTTCAGCACGGTGACCGGCGCATTCCGCCGGCGCCAATCGGGTGCGCCGGCGGAGGCTCCGGCCCCGGTGCGGGCCGAGCCTGCCCTCCAGGAACCGCGAATCGAGCAGCCTCGGGCCTCGGTCCGCCAGACCGCGGGCGACGAGGTTGGCTTGGACATTCCGGCCTTTCTTCGCAGGCAGTCGTCCTAGGGCGGAAAGAAACTTGCAAAATCAACGGGTTGTGCGGAAACACTCAGCAACAATCATTGACTCGCCAGGAGTTGTGCAGCGCAACTAGCCTGCTTCCGTCACGGAAGTTAGAGTTCATCGCATGGACGGTCTGCCCCACGTCGCGGTTGCCAACACGGCTTCATGGTGCCAGCAAACGCTGAAGGCGCCGATCGGTTGCGTCGGCATCGGTCTGCACGGGGGACAACGTGTCAGCCTGACCTTCCGGCCGGCGCCGGTCGACCATGGCATCGTGTTCCGCCGAGTCGACCTGGGCATCGATATTCCGGCGCGCTTCGACCAGGTGGTGGATACCCGCCTGTCGACGGTGCTGGGTCGCGGTGATGCGCGGGTCGGGACGGTCGAGCATGTCATGGCGGCGCTTGCCGGCTGCGGCATCGACAATGCCCTGGTCGAACTCGACGGGCCGGAAGCGCCGATCCTGGACGGCTCGGCCGAGCAGTTCGCGTTCCTGCTGGATTGCGCCGGCACCCTGCGACAGGACGCACCGCGCTGCGCCATCGAGGTGCTGCGGCCGGTCCGGGTCAGCGACGGCGAGGCCTTTGCCGAATTGCGGCCGGCGGGGATCGCCGGGCTGGACATGGCAGTCTCCATCGACTTCTCGGCCGCCGCGATCGGGCGCCAGGCGCTGTCGCTGCGGCTGACGCCCGCCAGCTTCCGGCACGAACTGGCACGGGCGCGCACCTTCACCCTGGCGGAGGAGATCGGCGAGTTGCGGGCCGCCGGCCTGGCGCGGGGTGGCTCGCTGGACAACGCCGTCGTGGTCGACCAGGCGCGGGTGCTGAACCCGACCGGGCTGCGCTCGCCCGATGAGTTCGTGCGCCACAAGCTGCTGGATGCGGTCGGCGACCTGGCGCTCGCGGGCTTGCCGCTATGGGGCCGGTTCGTGGCGCACCGCTCCGGCCATACGCTGAACAATCGCCTGCTGCGGGCGGTGTTCGCCGATGCGACGGCATGGCACGAGATCGCGCCGGCGTCGCTGTCGGTGGCCGCCGAATAGCGGCCTCGGCCGCTCAGCGATCCTGGCGGACAGCCCGCCGATCCTTCGTCATTGGTTCAACACCCGCGGCCATCGGCGTCGTCCGAGTGTTCTGCTGACCGCGTGACGGTTCGGTGGGTTCCGCACCCCAGACTTGCCATCGCTGGTTTCACTTGTAACCTCTCGGGGTTTCTGTGGAGCGCCCCGCGATGAAACGCCGCGACTTCCTGGCCGGCTCGGCCGCCGCCCTCAGCCTTGCCGCCCCCGCCGTGCACGCCGCCGGCGAATCGAGGCTGCTGAAATTCATTCCGCAGGCGGATATCGCGCTGCTCGATCCGCACTTCGCCTCTGCGCTGGTCACGCGCAACCACGCGTACATGGTGTTCGACACGCTGTACGGCGTCGACGATGCGGCGCGGCCGCGGCCCCAGATGGCGGCGGGGCATGTCGTCGAAGATGATGGCAGGACCTGGAAGATCACCCTGCGCGAGGGCCTGCGGTTCCATGACGGGCAGCCTGTACTGGCACGCGATGCGGTCGCCTCGCTGAAGCGCTGGTCGAAGCGGGACGTATTCGCCGTCTCGGTGTTCAGCCTGGTCGACGATCTCTCCGCCGTGTCCGACACCGTGCTGCAATTCCGCCTCAAGCGCCCGTTCCGCCTGCTGCCCGACCTGCTGGCGAAGCCGACGCCCTATGCCTCCGCCATCATGCCCGAGCGCCTGGCGCTGGTGCCGCCGGGCCAGCAGGTGACGGAACTGATCGGCAGCGGTCCGTACCGGTTCGTCATGAACGAGCGCGTGCCTGGTGCGCTCGCGGTCTATGCCCGCAACGCCGATTACGTGCCGCGCGGCGATGGTCCGCCGGTCGGCACGTCGGGCCCGAAGATCGCCAATTTCGACCGCGTCGAGTGGCACACCATCCCCGATGCGGCGACCGCCGCTGCCGCGATGCAGTCCGGCGAGATGGACTGGTGGGAGCAGCCCACCACGGACCTGCTGCCGCTCCTGCGCAAGAACCAGAACCTCACTGTCGATATCATCGATACGCTCGGCTACCAGGCGGTGCTGCGCTTCAATCATTTGTATCCGCCGTTCGACAATCCGGGCATTCGCCGCGCGCTGCTCGGGGCGTTCAGCCAGGTCGACATGATGCAGGCGGTGGCCGGCGAGGATTCCTCCATGTGGAAGGCGCGCGTGGGCTTCTTCAGTCCGCTGTCGCAATTCGCCAACGATGCGGGGATGGAGGTGCTGAACGGCCCGCGCGATCTGGCCAAGGTGAAACGCGACCTCGCCGCAGCGGGCTACAACGGCGAGAAGATCGTGTTTCTGGTGCCGACCGACCTGCCGGCGATCAATGCAATGAGCGAGGTCGCCGCCGAAGTATTCCACAAGCTCGGCATGAACCTCGACTATCAGGCGCTGGATTGGGCGACGGTGGCGCAGCGGCTGCTGTCGCAGGAGCCGCTCGACAAGGGCGGCTGGAGCCTGAACGCGAACTATGGACCGGGCTTTGCGGCGATGAGCCCCGCTGCGCATAGCTTCCTGCGCGGGCTCGGCCGGCAATCGCTGTTCGGCTGGCCGACGGCGCCGAAGATCGAAGAGCTCCGCAGTGCGTGGATCGATACCACGGACCTGACCGAGCAGAAGCAGCTTTGCCGGGAGATCCAACTCCAGGCACTCCAGGACGTGCCGTATATTCCGCTTGGCGCCTTCTTCTTCGCGGCGGCGTACCGCAAGAACCTGACGGGAATGCTGAAGGGCGGGGTTGCGCAGTTCACCAACGTGCGGCGGGTGTGACGCTGGGGCAGGGCGGTGGCGCGGGGATGCACAGCCTTCGTTCCCGCCACCTTGACTCGCCTTCCCCCATGCCTCTCCATCACGTGTCGACAACACGACGGCGGGGGAAATGACGCAGAGATCGAAGCAGGTCGCCACGTTCCGCGACGCCGTGGCCGACATCCCGGACGGCGCCACCATCGCCTTCGGCGGCTTCGCAATGCCCGGCGTGCCGTTCAACCTGATCCAGGCTCTGCTCGACCACGGCGCGAAGCAGCTTACCCTGGTGGGCAACACCACCGGCGGCGCGCAGCAACCGCGCATGCCGGACATGGGAATGCTGGTGGAGAACGGCCAGGTGAGGAAGGTGATCTGCGCCTTCACCGCCGCGACGCGCCCGACCGATGTGCTGCCGTTCACCAAGTATTACGAATCCGGTGAGGTCGACGCCGAACTCGTCCCGCAGGGCACGCTCGCCGAGCGGCTGCGGGCGGCGGGGGCCGGTATCCCGGCGTTCTACACGCCGACCGCCGTCGGCACCGAACTCGCCGAAGGGCGTGAGACGCGGGTGATCAACGGCCGCGAATACCTGCTGGAATACGCGCTGCCGCTCGACTACGCCTTCGTCCGGGCGACCCGCGCCGACACGTTCGGCAACCTGCAATTCCATCGCTCGCAGCGCAATTTCTGCCCGGTGATGGCGACCGCCGCGCGCATCACGATCGCCGAGGTGGATGAGGATATTGTTGCTGCCGGCTCGATCGATCCGGACCAGGTGCACACGCCGGGCATCTTCGTGCAGCGCATCGTCCAGGTGCCGCCACCGCCCGACGGATTATGGCCAACCCGCCGCCAGGAGCGTCGCCGATGAGCGGAACCGCCAAGGGCCTGACCCGCCAGCAGATGGCGGACCGCATCGCGCAGGAGTTCCAGGACGGCTGGATCGTCAACCTGGGTGTCGGCATCCCGACGATGTGCTCGAACACCGATATCGGCGACCGCGACATCACGTACCACTCGGAGAACGGCGTCATCGGCTACGGCCCGATCGCGCCGGCGGGCGAGGAGGACCTGAACCTGGTCAACGCCGGCGGCCAGAACGTCACGCTGAAGCCGGGCGCCGCGGTGGTGCACCATGCCGACTCGTTCGCCATCATCCGCGGCGGGCGCATCGACGTGACGGTGATGGGCGCCTACGAGGTCGCGGCGAACGGGGATTTCGCCAACTGGAAGATCTCGGGCCAGAAGGGCGGCGGCATCGGCGGCGCGATGGACCTCGCCGCCTGTGCGAAGCGCGTGTTCATCATCATGGAGCAGGTGACAAGGAGCGGCGCACCGCGCCTTGTGGCGCAATGCGCGCTGCCGGTGACGGCGCGCGGCGTGGTGAAGCTGGTGGCGACCAATTACGGCCTGTTCGAGCCGACCGGCGACGGTTTCCGCCTGCGCGAGATCGCGCCCGGCGTCACCATCGAGGAGGTCCGCGCCTCGATCGGAGGTACGCTCAGCGTGGCGGAGCCGCTGGCGACGATCCGCGTGGTGGGCTGAAACGGCGTGGGAACGCGGCGACGATGACGGCTATGGCGGCTGGGTCAGCATGTCGCGCAGCCGGCGCCGGCCGAGCGAGCGGATCTGGGCCTCCGGCGCCATCGACTTGATCTCCGCCTGCAGCGCCGCGCGCCGTTCATGGATCGTGGCGATCACCGGCCCCATCGGTACACCGAGTTCCACTAGGACCGCCTCGGACAGTTGCAGGCTCGCCTCGATCGTCTCGGGCACGGCGTCGGTCACGCCCAGCGCGTAGAGATGCGCCGCGTGGCGTGAGTCGCGGGCACGCGCCATGATCAGCAGGTCGGGCCGCGCCGCACGCGCCGTCGTCACCAGGTGGTCGTTCGCCTCCTCGTCGCTGAGCGTCACCACCAGGGCGCGCGCGGTGTCGATGTTCAGCCGGTGCAGCAATTCGCTCTGCGAGATGTCGCCCCAGAACACCGGCCGTTTCAGCTTGCGCTGCGCGGCGACACGGTCGGGATCGCTGTCCACCGCGACATAGGCCACGCGGTGACGCTCCAGCAGCGTGGCGACCGTCTCGCCCACCCGGCCGAAGCCGGCGATGATCACGTGCGGCGTGCCGCCATCCGGCATTTCCAGCAGCAAGGCCGGATCGATCACGGGCTTGCCCGACACGCGGCGGACGATCTGCCGGCCGAGCGCCGACAGCAGGGGAATGCAGGCCATGGTGACCGCGGCCAGCACCAGCGGCGGGCGCGCGGCGGAGGCGTCGACCAGCCCCTCCGCTCGTGCCAGTCCCAGGATGACGAAACCGAACTCGCCACCCGGTCCCAGTAGCAGGCCGGCCTCGATGCCGGCCAGCCAGGTGAGCCCAAAAGCGCGCGCCAGGCAGGCAATGATCGCCAGCTTCACCGCCACCAGCGCAACGCTTCCGAGCAGCACGCTGGCCGCGTCGCGCGCGATGTCGGCGAGGTCGAGGCTCATGCCCACCGAGATCAGGAACACGCCGAGCAGCAGGCCCTTGAACGGCTCGATCGTAACCTCGATCTGCCGGCGGTACTCGGTTTCCGCCAGCAGCAGGCCGGCGATCAGCGAGCCGAGTTCCATCGGCAGGCCGACCATGGCGGTGGCAAGGCCGGTGGCCAGGATCACCAGCAGGCAGGCGGCGACGAACAGTTCCGGGCTGCCGGTGCGGGCGACG
This sequence comes from Acetobacteraceae bacterium, assembly GCA_037201625.1. Lineage (GTDB taxonomy): Bacteria > Pseudomonadota > Alphaproteobacteria > Acetobacterales > Acetobacteraceae > JAMXLO01. The sequence goes on from JBBCGR010000003.1 coordinate 357,400, forward strand.
CTGCGGAACAACGGGCGCAGCGCCAGCCGCCCGGCGACGATCAGCACCAGTACGACCAGAACGGCCTCGACGATCGCCCAGGTGAAGGAGCCCCCGCTCGCGCCGAACACGGAGATCAGGAAGAGCACCGGCACGGCGGCGAGGTCCTGCAGCAGCAGCACGGCGAGCGAGGCGCGGCCGACCGGCGTTCCCAGGCGCTTCTCATGCGCCAGCACCTGCACCACCACGGCGGTGGACGACATCGACAGCGCAGGCCCCACGATCGCCGCGAGCACCGGCGGCGCGCCCAGCGCCCACGCCAGGAGCGAGAGTGCCCCCGCGCACAGCAGGAACTGCAGCAGCCCCATGCCGAACACCAGGCGCTGCATCGCGCGCAGGCGCTCGACCGACATCTCGAGGCCGATCATGAACATCATCATCGTGATGCCAAGCTCGGCGATCGGTCCGATGGTTTCCGGATTCCGCAGTGTGATCATGCCGATGGCCGGCAGCCAGCCGGCCAGCATGGCGAGGCCGTACGGGCCAACCGCGACGCCGACCAGCATGAAGCCCAGCACAGGGCTGAGCTTCAGCCGGTGGAACAGCGGAATCACGATGGCGGCGGCGGCCAGGATGATCAGGGCCGGCTTGAACAGCCCTGCTTCGAAATGCGCGCCCAGAACTCAGTATCCGTGCGAGGCGAGGAAGCCGTGGAACGCCTGAGACACCAGGCCGGGCGTCTGGATGCCGGCGAAGTGGCCCGAGTTGATCTCCATGTATTCGGCGCCCGGGATCTGCCGCGCCATCGGCTCCACCTGCGCGGGCGGGCGCAGCGCATCGTGCGTGCAGCCGATGACCAGCGTGGGGCAGCCGATGCGGGGCAGTTCTGCGGTCACCACGGAATCGATCAGCATGCGGTTGATCGCGGCGAAGCTGTGCGGATCGTTCGCCAGCCACCGTGCACGGAACTTGCGGAAATCCTCGGCGTTGTGGCGTACGACGGGCGGGTAGGAGTTGGCCACGCTCGCCTCGACCAGTCCGCGCATGCCCTGTGACTCTGCCGCCGCCGCGCGGTCCAGCGTCGCCTGGCGGCGATCCGGCGTGACGCCGGTGGCCGGACTGGTCACCACCAGCGCGCCGGCGCGGCTCGCGTGACGAACCGCAAAATGCATGGCGATCGCGCCGCCCACGGCCGTGCCGGCGAGCGCGATCTTGCCGGTGATGCCGACTGCATCCAGCAGCGCCGCGAGGTCATCGGCCATGTCATCGAATGTGACGGCACCGAGAATCTTTTCCGACAGTCCCGCGCCGCGCGTGTCGTAGCGCAACACCTGGCGCGCGTGGTTCACCGCAGGCAGCACCTGGTCCCAACTGTCAAGCGTGCCGCCCATTTCATGCACGAGCACGAGCGTGGTCTTGCCGCCGCCGGAGAGTTCATAACGCAGGCTGGTGCCATTGACCTCCACCCAATTCATCATCGTTCCCCTCCTCTGTTGTGCGTCGCGCAGAGAATGCCACACTGCGGCCGTGGAGGACACGCCATGATGAAGCTGCACTGGTCGCCGCGCTCGCCCTATGTGCGCAAGGTGATGATCGTCGCGCACGAACTGGGACTGGCGGAACGTATCGCGACGGTGCGCACGGTGGTCGGTGGCACGACGCCGCATCTGGACCTCATGCGTGAGAATCCGCTGGGCAAGATTCCGACGCTGGTGCTGGAGGATGGCGCGATCCTCTACGACTCGCCGGTGATCTGCGAGTACCTCGACACGCTGCATGACGGTCCGAGGCTGTTCCCGGAATGGCCCGACAGGCTGGTCGCGCTGCGCCGGCTGGCGCTGGGCGATGGGATGCTGGACATCGCGCTTGCCTGGCTGAGCGAGCGGTTCCGCCCGGCGGAGAAGCAGAGCGAGCCGCACATGGTGCTGTGGGAGGGCAAGATCCGCGCCTGTGTCGACGCGCTGGAACACGAGGCGGACGCGCTGGCGGCGGGCCGGCTCACGATCGGCCACATCGCGATCGGGATCGCATTGTCGTACCTGGATTTCCGTTACGCGGACCTGCACTGGCAGGACAGTCATCCAAGGCTGGCGGCGTGGCACGCCACGTTCGATGCGCGGCCGTCGGTGGTGGCCAATCCGCCCGTCGATGACAGGTGAGCGCGGGCCAACCCCTGGCCCGGTCAGGCGGGAGCACCTTCGTCATGGGGCAGGGTGATGGCAAGCGTCCAGTCCCCCACTGCAGGCTTGACCGGACAGCAGTGGGGCAAGCCCGATCGGACGGCAGGCGTCACGGTCGCTAGTCCGAGCGCGCGCCGCTGCCACGCATCGCCTCGACGAGGCTCTCGCTCCCCGCATCGATGAATCGAACGTCGTTCATCGCGCCCGTGTGGATCGCGCTGCGGAACATGGCCAGGGCGAAGCGGGGATCACGGACGAACGCCTCGAGGGACGCGGTAGACCGGCTAGGCAGTGACTCCAGCGCATCTTCGACCATCATCTCGTCCACGGGCACGACCGCACCGGTCGTCATCACGAAGTCATCCACGACGACGAGCCGGCTGGCAAACAAGGTCCCCGGCCTGGCGCTTGCCTCCAGGCCTTCGTCGATCAGCCAGTGGCACTGGTCGGTGCACGCGTCGGCGATATGCAATCCCAGCACGTCGTGCCGACGCTCCACCACCCAGAGGGTGAACTGCGCGCGCCGCGCCGCCGCAAGTACGAGGGCCTCATCACTGCCCTCGGGATAAGGGTGCTTGCTGGCAAAGCGGTCGATGGCACGCGACCTCCCGCCGGTGCTGGAATGCACCGCAAGGTCGCACGCCAGCGTCATGTCATCGGGATCCTCGACGATGATCTGCCGTCCGTGCGCCAGCCCCAGGCGGCGGGCATGTTCCATCATGGTCGTCGGCGACACGAGGTTCAGCGCCTCGTTCTGCTGGTGCTTGCTGATGGCGCGCAACGCGCGATAGCGGCTCAGTTTCCCATCGCGTGTCATCGGACGGTTCGCTCCTGGCAGGCGAAACTTGCCCAAGACTAGAGCCATGCCCGGAGTCGCCGCAGCCAGAAATTGCGTCGCCGGCGTTAGAAATAGTGCCAGAAATTCGACTCGCGCGCCTCCTGCGGCAGGCCGTCGAACACGATCTGGCCGTTGTTCATGATGATGACCCGGTCAGCGATCTTCATCGCGGCCGCCACGTTCTGCTCCACCAGGATCGCCGTCATCGCGTGCGACTTGCACACGTCGTGCACCTGCTGGAACAGCCGCTCCACGAGGTTCGGCGCCAGCCCGATCGAGGGTTCGTCCAGCAGCAGGCAGCGCGGCGTGCCCAGGATCGCCAGCGCCAGCGCCAGCATCTGCTGCTGCCCGCCACTCAGGCTTGCCGGCACGCGTCGGCCCGCCGCTCCTGCAGCACCGGAAACAGCCGGTAGACATCGGTGATGCCGAACATCGCGGCGCTGCCCACGTTGCGCGCCGCCACCACGTCGATGTTCTCGGCCACGCTGAGGTCGGGGAAGATGCCGCGGCCCCTCCGGCAGCAGCCGCAGACCCATCGCCACGCGCTGCGCGACGTCCAGCCGCTCCACCCGCTTTCCGTCGAACACCACCTCGCCGGCGCGCAGCGGCAGCAGCCCCATCACCGATTTCAGCGTCGTCGTCTTGCCGGCGCCGTTATGGCCGAGAAACGCCAGGATCTGCCCGGGCTCGAGCGCGAACGACACGTCCGAGACCACCGTCTTGGCGCCATAGCCCGCCGCCAGGCCGGAAAGCTGCAGCAGCGTCACAGCGCGCCGCCGAAATAGATCTCCGCCAGGGCGGGATCGCTGATGATCGCCTCCGGCGTGCCCTGCGCCATCAGATGCCCCTGATGCAGGAACAGCACGTCATCGGCGATCTGCTGCACGACGCGCGTATTGTGCTCCACCACGAGCAGCGTCTTGCCCTCGGATTGCAGCCGCCGCAGCAGCGCCATCACCGCGTCCAGCGCGCCCGCCGACAGCCCCGACGCCGGTTCGTCCAGCAGCAACAGTTCGGCGCCGGTGGCCAGCACGCGTGCCACGGTCAGCAGCTTCTGCTCGCCGTAGGACAGGTTGCGCACCAGGTCCTGCGCGCGGTCGGCCAGTCCCACATGCTCCAGCGTCGCGATCGCCTCCTGCCGTCGGCGCCGCTGCGCGCGCGCCGTGTGCAGCGGGCGGAAGATGGCACCGACCGGTTCCTCGCCGAACTGGCCGGCGATGCCGACCATGACGTTGTCGAGCGCGGTCAGGTCGGTGAACAGCCGCAGGTTCTGGAAGGTGCGCGCGATGCCGGCATGCACGATCGCCTGCGGCCGCAGCCCGGTGAGCGTGGCGCCGCGGAACGTCACGCTGCCCGCGTCGGTGCGCAGGAAGCCGGTGATGGCGTTGAAGATGGTGGTCTTGCCGGCGCCGTTGGGACCGACCAGGCAGGTGATGCGGCCCTGCTCGATGGTGAAGCTGCAGTCCTGCAGCGCATGCAGCCCGCCGAAGCGGTGGTCGAGCCCCCGCGCCTGTAGATACGCGGTCATGGGCGGCCGTCCCTGCCGCCACGGTCCGCCGCCTGCCATGACGGGGGGAGCCGGATGGTAACGGCGCTCACAGTCGTTCCCCCAGGATGCCCTGCGGACGGAACAGCATGAAGGCGATCAGCAGCAGGCCGTAGATCAGTTGGCGCATCGACGCCGCGATGGTGGTGGGGATGTCCACCAGCGTCAGCACCTGCGGCAGCGCCAGCAGCAGGAACGGCCCGGCAATGGAGCCTGCCAAGGTGCGCGCGCCGCCCACCACGACCATGGTCAGCAGCAGGATCGACGCGTCGAGGTCGAACGACACGGGATCGATGAAGCTGAGGAACGTGGCGTAGAACCCGCCTGCGGTGCCGGCGAAGGCGCCAGCCAGCGCCGCTGCCGAGACCTTGGCGCGCAGCACGTTCTTGCCGGCGGCGGCGACGGCCGATTCGTCCTCGCGGATCGCGCGCAGCAGGCGGCCGAACGGCGCGCGCATGATCAGCCAGAACGCGAGGCAGCCCAGTCCCGCGCCAGCGGTGCACAGCAGCACGTATTGCTGCGTGGTCTCTATCGCCAGGCCGAACACATCGGGGGGCGGGATGCCGGGCAGGCCGTTTGCGCCGCCGGTGCCGGCCGTCCAGTTCACGAACACCGCTGTCGCCAGCAACTGGATGCCGAACGAGGTCACCACGAAATAGTCGCCCGACACGCGCAGCGACGGCAGCGTCACCAGCACGTTCAGCGCGATGCAGCAGGCAGCCGCGATCGCCAGGGACGGGAGGAACGCCAGCGGCTCGGCCGCCATCATGAAATGCGCGACGACATAGGCGCCGACGCCGAACACCGCGGCCTGCGACACCGAGAAGATGCCGACGATGCCGACCAGCAGGTTGGTGGACAGGCCGAGCAGCACGTAGATCTCGGCGAGCACGATGTAGGTGAACAGGAAATCCATCAGCGCGCCGCCGCGAACAGGCCGGTGGGCCGGAACAGCATGAAGATGACGAAGATGAAGAACGTCACGCCGATGCTCCATTCGCCGGGCATGACCAGCAAGGACAGGTTCTGCAGCACGGCGATGGCGACGGCGAGCACGAAGGCGCCGGCGATGCTGCCGACACCCCCGGCGATCATCGCGATGGTCGCGGTGAGCAGTGGCGTGACGCCGCCATAGGGCTGCAGCCCGAGGTCCATCGGCACCAGGATGCCCGGCAGGCTCACCAGCGCCGATGCGATGGCGATGACGATGATGTAGACCGATTGCGGTCGCAGCCGGGTGATGTCGGCGAGCATCGGGTTCGACGCCACCGCGCGGATGCGCTTGCCCAGGATGGTGTGATGCGCGAACCAGAGCGTGACCGCCAGGGCGGCGAGGCTCGTCGCGATGGTGAGCAATTGCGTGATGGTCAGCCGCACGCCGCCGAGTGGCACGATGCGGCTGCTCCACGGGATCGGGAATTGCAGGATGTTCGGCGAGTAGGCCGCGGCGATGATGTTCTGGATCACCGCCAGCGCGCCGAGCGAGGCGATCAGCACCACGAGATGCGTCGCGCGCCGGCGCTCCAGCCGCGCATAGAGCTGGCTCTGGATCAGCGCACCGAGCGCGGTGCACGCGGCCATCGCCGCCAGCATGGACGGCAAGTACCGGCACGCCGCGCGTCAGCAGCGACCAGGTCAGGTAGCCGGACAGCGTATAGATGCCGGCATGCGCGACGTGGAAGATCTTGGTCGTGGCGTAGACCAGCGAGAAGCTGATCGCCACCACGCCCAGTGCGCAGCCGGTCACCAGGCCGTTGGCCAGCAATTGCAGGGACAGCATCGGCGGCGATGCCCGGCGCTAACCGACGATGGCTACTGTGGCTCCATCTCCTTCAGCAGCACGTCCTTGCCGTCGCGCATGATGTTGATGTTGATCGGCACGCTGGCCGTGTTGGTCTTGAACTCCAGTGGGATGAGACCCTGGAACTTGCGGATCTCGAACAGCGCGTCATGCATGCTCTCACCTGTCACGCGCTTGTTCTCGGCCAGCACCTTGTCGAGCGTCGCCAGGATGATCTGCGCCGCGTTGTAGTACTGCTTGGCGAAGAATTCCATGTCGGTGCCGTATTTCGCCTTGAATTGGTCAGCGAGGTCGGGCGGCGCGTCGATCTTCAACTGCGTATGGATGAAGCCGGCCGAGGACGGATCGGCGATGGTGGGCGGATCGGAGAAGAATGTGGTGCCGGCGACAGTGAACTTCAGGTCGAGCTGCTTGTACTGCTGCGCCATCTGCTGCAGGCCGGCGGTGATCACCACCAGCATCACCTCGGGCTTCGCATCGGCGATCTTCAGCAGTGCCGGACGGAAATCGGTCTGCCCGAACTGCGACGCCTCCTGCGCCAATATGGACCCGCCGGCGTCGGCGAACGACTTCAGGTAGTCGTCCCGGCCGGCCATCCGGCGGCACCGTTCTCGAACAGGATCGCGGCCTTCTTCTTGCCTTCCGCCGTCAGGTATTTCGACAGCACCTCGATCTCGCCGCCGATCGTCGGCAGCGTATTGATCAGGTAGGGCGAGGCCTTCGCCAGCGCATCGGCCTGCGCGCCGGCGTTCACCAGCAGCACCTTCTTGCGCGTGGCCAGCGGCGCCATCGCCAGCGCGGGGCCGGAATAGCCGGTGAAGATCACCGCGATGTGCTGCAGGTCGGTGAGCTTGTTGAACGACAGGATCGACTGGTCGGGCTTGGCCTGGTTGTCCTCGAACAGTACTTCGATCTGGTTGCCGCGCACGCCGCCCTTGGCATTGGCCTGGTCGACCGCGAACTGCACACCGCGCATTTCCGCGGTGCCGATGATCGCGCCCGGGCCCGTGAGGGGCAGGATGCCGCCGAGACGGATGGTCTCGGCGTACGCCGTGGCGCAGGTGATGGCGAGGCCGGCCGCCAAAGCGGCCATGCCGATGAGTCCTCGGCGCATTGTTTGTTTTCCCCCGATTTCTTGGGCGTCCGCCGGGAAGCTAGGGGGCGGTTCCCGGACGGTCAATCGGTTGCGACAGTGGCGGGCTGCCCCAGCGCCGTCGCACCGGTTGGCGGGATCACGATTCAACACCGAGCAAGCGGAGGATGGCGGAAGTCGCTCGACCGCACCGGCGTGGACGTTGCGGCACCAGGGTCCGGGCTGTAGCTTCAGCGGCTGGGCAGAAGGAACCTTCTCTTGAGTTTTCCCGCCATCGGGGCGATCGACTGCGACGTGCATCCGGCGGTCCCGGGCATGCAGACCCTGCTGCCCTATCTCGACGACCACTGGCGCGAGCAGGTCACGGTGCGCGGCATCGACGGCCTCGACTCGAACTTCTTCCCGCCGACCATCCCGGCGAACGGCCGGCCCGACTGGCGGCTGCCGCAGGGCAAGCCGGGCAGCGACCTGGGTGCCTTGCGTGACCACGTGCTGGCGCCGTTCCGCGCCCGCTGCGCCATCCTCAACTGCCTGTACGGTGCGCCCGCCACCCAGAATGTCGATTTCGCCGCCGCGCTGGCGCGGGGATCAACGACTGGATCGCCGCCGAGTGGCTGGACAAGGAGAAGCGGCTGCGCGCGTCGATCGTCATCCCGCTGCAGGACGCAGAGCTTGCCGTCGCCGAGATCGAGCGCCGCGCGGCCGACAAGCGCTTCGTGCAGGTGCTGGTGCCGGCGGCCGGCGACACGCCGCTGGGCAAACGCCAGCACTGGCCGATCTACGCCGCCGCCGAGAAGCACCGGCTGCCGCTCTGCATCCACGCGGGCAGCACGTTCCACCACCCCACGACCGCGAACGGCTGGCCGTCGTACTACCTCGAGGACTATGTGTCGGCCACGCACGCGTTCCAGTCGCAGGTGCTGAGCCTGATGTATGAGGGCGTGCTGACGAAATACCCCAACCTCACCGTCGTGCTGGCCGAGGCCGGCTTCACCTGGCTGCCGCAGTTCATGTGGCGGGCGGTGAAGACCTGGCGCGGGATGCGAGCCGAGGTGCCGTGGGTGGATCGCGCGCCGAGTGAGATCATCCGCGACCATTTTCGTTTCACGCTGCAACCGTCTGACGCGCCGCCCGATCCGTTGCAGATGGAACAGACCATCGAGCAGATCGGCAGCGACCGGTTCCTGCTGTTCTCCACCGACTATCCGCACTGGCATTTCGACGGCGAGTCGGCACTGCCCGACGGGCTGCCGGCCTCGCTGGTGCAGCGAATGATGGTGGACAATCCACTCGAGACGTATCCACGCCTGAAGGAGACCCTGCAATGAGTTCCACATTGCTGGACCGCGCCCCGGCACGCGACGCGAAGCTTGGCCTGGTCGATTGCGACGTGCATCACGCGATGCGCTCGATCGAGGACCTTTACCCGTATCTGTCGGCAAAGTGGCGCCAGCACCTGGCGACCTATGGTTCGCGCCAGTCGGTGCCGTTCACCGCGCAGTCGCGGTATTTCAAGTCGGCGCCGGCACTGTCGCGCAAGGACACGTGGCCGCCGAACGGTGGCGCGCCGGGAACCGACCTCAAATTCCTGCAGGAGCAGTTGCTCGACCGCTACAACATCGAGTTCGGCACGCTGCATCTGCTGACGCCCACCGGGATGGACCAGCGCAACCAGGATCTCGGCCCGGTGATGTGCCGCGCGATCAACGAGTGGCAGTACCACGAGTGGACGCAGCGGGATCAGCGGCTGAAGGCGGCGATCGTGGTGCCGGGCGAGGACGCGGCCGCGGCGGTCGCCGAGATCGAGCATTGGGCCGGCAATCCGGATTTCTGCCAGATCTCGCTGGTGTCGCACACGATCGAGCCGATGGGTCGCCGGCGCTACTGGCCGATCTTCGAGGCCGCGGTGGCGCACGGGCTGCCGATCGGACTGCACAGTTCCGGCTTCAACGGCCACGCGGTGACGCCGTCCGGCTGGGCGTCGTTCTATGCCGAGGAGCACCAGGAGGTGGCGATGTCGCAGCAGGCGATCCTCACCAGCCTGGTCTGCGAAGGGGTGTTCGAGCGCTACAAGGCGCTGAAGGTGGTAATCGTCGAGGCCGGCCTCGCCTGGGTGCCGTCGCTGTGCTGGCGGCTCGACCGGCAGTGGGAGCGGATGCGCGACGAGGTGCCAAACGTGAAGCGCCCGCCGTCGGAGTATGTGCGGGAGAACATGTGGTTCACCACGCAGCCGATGGATGAGCCGGAACGGCCGGAGGACTGATCAACGTGCTGTCCTGGATCGGCTGGGACCGCATCCTGTTCGCCACCGACTATCCGCACTGGGACTTCGACGATCCGGAGACCGCCATCAAGGCACCGCTCACCGAGCAGCATCGGCGGATGCTCTTCCGCGACAATGCGTGCGCGGTGTATGGGTTCGGCGCATGAGCAAGCATGTCGTCGCAACGGTGTCCGAAATTCCGCCGGGTGGCCGCAAGCTGGTGACGGTCCGCGGCCGCTCGATCGCGGTGTTCAACTGGATGGGGAATTCTATGGGTTGTTCAACCGCTGCCCGCACCAGGGCGGGCCTATGTGCGAAGGGATCCTGACCGGGCTGATCGAATCCGATGAGCCCGGGCACTACAAGTATTCGCGCAAGGGCGAGATCATCCGCTGCCCCTGGCACGGCTGGGAGTTCGACGTGCGCACCGGCCAGTCGTACTGCGAGCCGGAGAAGAACCGGCAAGCCGGATTCGTCTCCATCGACCACGCGTTTAGCCGGGAAGAGATCGACGGCCTGCTCGATGCCCTCTTCCAACTCACGGTGCGCGAGCTTCCCGAGAAGACCCAGCTTCAGTTCGAGGCCCTCGCCGCCGGGAAGGAACTGGCGACGATGGACCCCCGAAGAGTCGTCGCTACGCTCCTCGCAATGACAGGGGGGCGGAGCGGGGCTAGATGATGGACGCGCGGTTGTTCAGCAGGTCGGGATCGAAGCCCGCGATCCGCTTGTAGTTCGCTGCAACCTCCGCCAGTTCCTCGGGCGACATCACGTCCTCGACGCGGTCGAAACCCCCGGGCGCGCGTTCCTCCACCATCTGCATCACATGGTCCGGACCGTTCTGCCGGTTGGCCAGCACGATCGCCGATGTCGCCGGCCGGCGTGCCGCTTCATAGGCATGCAGTGCTGCCTCGGTCGGGCCGTGCGTACGGATCTCGCGGGCCAGCACACGGGCATCCAGGATCGCCTGCGATGCGCCGTTGGAGCCGATCGGATACATCGGATGCGCCGCGTCGCCGAGCAGCGTGACGGGACCGAAGCTCCATCGGTCCAGCGGATCGCGATCCACCATCGGATACTCATAGCAGCGCTCGGCGCTACGGATCAGCGCCGGAACGTCTAGCCAGTCGAAGCGCCATGCCTCGAACTGCGGCAGGAAGTCCGCGATGTTGCCGCGCCGATTCCAGTCCTCGCGCCGCCACGCGTGGTCCGGCGGGAATTTGAGTTCGGCGATCCAGTTGATCAGCGGCGCATCGCGCGCGATGGGGTAGGCGACGAATTTCTGCATCTCGTGTCCAGCGGCGATCATGCTGCGGCCAGTCAGGAACGGCTCCGCGCGGGTCACGCCGCGCCACAGGATCGCGCCGTCCCACACCGGTGCGCCTTCGTCGGGATACAGCCGGCCGCGGACCGTGGAATGGATGCCGTCCGCGGCGATCAGCAGGTCGCCGGCAGCCTCGCCGACCGGCCGGCCGCTGTGGCGATCCACGAACCACGCGCGCACGCCGGCGCCGTCGGTTTCCCAATGTGCCAGGTGATGACCCGTCAGAATCCGATCGGTGCCGAGCCGCTCGCGGGCGGCGGCCAGCAGGATCATCTGAAGCTCGCCGCGATGGACGGAGAATTGCGGCCAGTGGTAGCCGGCGGCGATGCCGCGCGGTTCCGACCAGATGAGCCGCCCGTGCTTGGAGTAGTAGGCAAGCTCTCCCGTCGCGATGGCGGTCGCCGCGAGCCGGTCGGCCAGGCCCAGTTCGGTCAGCTCACGGACCGCGTGCGGCAGTGTGTTGATGCCGACGCCGAGTGGCTCGATCGTCTCGACGCTTTCGAAGACGCGGCACTCGACGCCGATCTGGTGCAGGCTGAGCGCTGTAGTCAGTCCGCCGATGCCGGCGCCGACGATCAGGACCGCCATGGCGCTTGGGGCGGGCGGCCTACTTCTTCACCCCGAGCCCGCGCATGAACTGGTCGCGGATGCGCGGCGGATCGCGCTCGGTGGTGTCGGCCGGCTTCTCCTTGTCGATACGGCAGCCGATCAGCCACGGGCCGTCCTCGCGCAGCGTCAGGTCGATGAGTTCCTCGAACGCGCTCTCATCGGCGGCCCAGGCGCTCTGTGCGATCCCCGCGCCCTTCGCCATCGCCACGATGTCGGCGCCCTGCTCGGTCGCGGTAGGCTGGCCGCCGGTGATCTGGTAGGTGCCGTTGTCCATGATCACGATCGCCAGGTTCTTCTGCGCGCGCGCCGCCACGGTGGCGAGCGAGCCGACCTGCATCAGGATCGAGCCGTCGCCTTCCAGTGCGATGACCTTGCGCTGCGGCTGCGCCAGCGCGACGCCAAGTGCGATCGGCACCGCGAGACCCATGCTGCCCAGCATGTAGAAGTTCTGCGGCCGGCGCCCGGCGGCCCAGAGGTCGAAATTGGTGTAGCCGATGCCGCCGACCACGGCTTCATCATGCTTCAGGCGGGCCACCATGCGCTTGGTGATATCGAACCGGTTCATCACCTTGGCCTGGTCGCGGTTCGCCGGATGGTTTGCCATGTCGGTCATGTCCGGTCTCACTTCGCGAAGACTTTGCCGCCGGTCAGCAGCGGCGACAGGATGAACACGCACGGCGCCTGCGTCGCGACCGCCTGGGTGATGCTGCGGTCGACGGTGAACTCCACCTCATCGAGGCGGGTCATCGTGTGGTGCTCGACCGCCAGCGCGTCGAGCACCGGGCGCATGGTGCGCGCGACCATCGTCTGGCCGATGTTGAACTCGCCCAGCGTGCCGCGCTCGGACACCAGCATCAGGGTCGGGATCTGGAATGGCACCGACAGCGACGCGATCACGTTGGGCAGCGTGGCGAAGCCCGAGGTCTGCATCAGCACGATGCCGCGCAGCCCGCCCATCCAGGCGCCGGAGACGATGCCGACGGCCTCTTCCTCACGCGTGCAGGAGAACGCGGTGAAGTAGGGGTCGGCGTGGATGCCCTCGATCAGCGGGCGCAGCACGTTGTCGGGCACATAGGTGATCAGCTTCACCTCGTGCCGCTTCAGCACGTTGCGCACGATGCCGTGCCACGTCGCCTGGGCTTCTTCGTCCATTCAGCTCTCCTGTGCCGGCGGAGCCGGAGTCTCGAATTCCACACCCTCGTACAACTCGGCCAGCGGCACGTCGATACCGATCTCCGGCACCGCCAGCATCCCGTCTCCACCAACGATATGTGCGACCCAGTCATCACCGGCGCGGGCGAAGACGGTCGCGCCGATGACGTCCTGTTCCAGGCTCACGTAGCGGCGGATGGACGGGGTGTCGCGGTATTCCTGGTTGTTGACGAAATGGTCGATGCTGGCGGTGCTGGGGCTGAGCACCTCGAAAACTACGACGGGGTCGGTTACGCCGGTCGCATTGCGCGGCACTCGTGTGCAGACGACGAAAGCGTCCGGGTAGCGGATCGAGCCGGCGACATGGATCTTCAGACCGCTGGTGTAGACTTGGCAGGGATCGCCCCGCAGTCTCGCGCCCAGCGCGACCAGCAAATTGCCCTGCACGACCCCGTGGCCGACTGTGCCGGAGTTGCGAGGGACCGGCTGGAACCCATCGAACTCCCAGCGCAGCCCCTGACCTTCCTCCCAGGCGAGAAATTCCTCGATCATCATGGGGCGGCGGATGGCGACGCTCATGACAGCCACTCTGCGACGCCTTGCGCGCGGCGGCAACCGTTCGTAAGGAGTCGGGACGAAGGATGAGGAGCCCCAAGATGGCTGATTCCGGCCCGTATGACGTGATCGTGGTAGGCGCGGGCAACGCCGCGCTGTGCGCCGCCCTGGCCGCTCAGGAGAAGGGCGCCAAGGTGCTGGTGCTGGAAAAGGCCAGCGAGGAGGAACGTGGTGGCAACTCCACCTTCACCGCAGGCGGCTTCCGCTTCGTGCACAACGGCGTCGAGGACCTGCGCAAGGACGTCCTGATCGACCTGTCCGAGGCCGAGACCAAGTCGATGTACATCCCGCCCTTCACGGCGGACACCTACACCGAGGACCTGATGAAGGTTACCGAGAACCTCTCGGAGCCCGACCTCATCGACCTGCTGGTGAACCGCTCGCGCGACACCGTGGTGTGGATGCGCGAGAAGGGCGTGCGCTGGATCCCGATGCTGAAGCGTCAGTCCTACCTGGTGAACGGCATCAACCATTTCTTCGGCGGCATGGCGGTGGAGGCGGTCGGCGGCGGCTGGGGCCTGGTCGACTTCCTGTTCAAGTCGGCCGAGCGCTACGGCATCGCCGTCCGCTACGACACCGGCCTGCGCAAGCTGATCCAGAACAAGAAGGGCGAGATCACCGGCGTGACGGTGTTCGGCCCCGACGGCTATGAGGACATCGCCGCCAGGTCGGTGGTGCTGGCCTGCGGCGGCTTCGAGGCCGATCCCGAGATGCGCGTGCGCTACTACGGCCCGGGCTGGGAGATGGCGCGGGTGCGCGGCACGCGGCACAACACCGGGGACGGCATCAAGGCGGCGCTCGAGATCGGCGCTGCGGCCTTCGGCGGCTGGTCCACCTGCCACGCGGTGCAGTGGGACCTCAGCGCGCCGCCGTTCGGCGATCGCGTGGTGCTCGACAACTACCAGAAGCACTCCTACCCGATCGCCATCATGGTGAACGCCAACGGCGAGCGCTTCGTCGATGAGGGTGCCGACTGGCGCAACTACACCTACGCGAAATACGGCCGCGAGGTCATGAAGCAGCCGCAGCGGATGGCGGTGCAGATCTTCGACAACAAGACCAACCATCTGACGCGGGACGAGTACCGCATCCGCCAGGTGACCAAGGCCGAAGCGAACACGCTCGAGGAACTGGCGGCGAAGCTGGAGATCAGCCCGGCGGGCCTCGTGAAGACGGTGCAGGAGTTCAACGCCGCCTGCCAGCCGGGCGAGTTCAACCCGGCGATCCTGGACGGCAAGTGCACCAAGGGCATCACGCCGCCAAAATCCAACTGGGCGCTGCCGATCGACGAGCCGCCGTTCCATGGCTACGCGGTGACCTGCGGCATCACGTTCAGCTTCGGCGGCCTGAAGATTACCACCGAGGGTGAGGTGGAGGACACCACCGGCCGCGTCATCCCTGGCCTGTTCGCCGGTGGCGAACTGGTGGGCGGCATCTTCTATCAGAACTACCTGGGCGGCGCCGGCCTCATGTCAGGCTCGGTGTTCGGCCGGATCGCCGGCCGTTCCGCCGGCGGCTACGCCAAGGGGTAGGTAAACGGCGGGCCGGCCGTGCGCCGGCCCGCCGTCTGCTACGATCAGCGGGTCACCGACCCGCCGGTGCCCGTCTGCGGCATGGTGCCATCCGGGCTGGTGGTCAGGGGCGGATTGTAGTTGCTGCCATAGCGCTGGCTGTCCGGCGCCTGCTGGGCGGTGTCCGGACTGGTGCCCAGGTTCATCGCCGACAGGGTGGCCTGGTCGAGTTGTCCGCTCGCGGTCAGGTTGTGCTGCTGCTGGTAGCCGCGCACCGCCGACTGGGTCCGCGGACCCCACACGCCGTCGACATGCCCGCGATACAGGCCGTTCTGCTGCAGCGTCTGCTGCACGCTGCGGATCATTTCGGGCGTGAGCGGCGGCGCGACCGCCGGGACAGGGGCAGGGGCCGCGGCGGCATAGCTGGGGCCGGCGCTGGTGGTGCGACTGGTCCGGCTGCTGTCGTCACCGCCGAACATCGAGCAGGCGGGAAGGGCGACGACGCCGGCCAAAGCCAGCAGCCGTGCGAGTGTACGAACCTGGGTCATCAGTGTCTCCTCGGGCATTGGCAAGGAGAACCACTGCCGCGGCGGCCGGTTCCGCCCGGGAACCGAATTGTGATGGCCCTATCCGGCCGGCACCGCTTCCCGCTCAGATCGTTCCCGGCTCGGCACAAGCTCCAGCCAGGCGGCGCGACGAGCAGACGCCTGGGCTGCCAGGGTCCCCGCCATGAACGCGGCCTGCGCCGCTTCGCCAAGGCGCCGCCGCGTACCGGCATCGCGCACGAGATTCGCCAATGCAACGAACCAGGCGTTCTCATCGTCGGGCAACAGCATCCCGCCGCGGCCGTCGGCCAGGCTGCCCCGGTACACGGGCCGGTCGGAGGCCAGGACCGGCAGTCCGATGGCCGCGTAGTCGAGCGTCTTGATCGAGGATTTGCCGCGGTTGAACGGCGTGTCCGCCAGCGGTGCGATGCCGATGTCCCAGTGCTGCTGCGTGATCCAGTTCACGAAGCCGGGGTACGACGCGGAGGCGTGGACCGGCATGCCGACGCGGGTGATCCAGGAGGGCAGTTCGGGGCGGCTGCTCACACCCAGGAGTTCGACCGACACGTGCTCGGCGAACACCGACTTCAGCCGGGCGAGCGCGCCCTCGACGAGGGCAAAATCGCCGTCATGGGTGGCGGTGCCCATGAACAGGATCCGCACTGGTCCGTGCCGCCGCGGTGGCCGCGGACCGGCGTGCCAGATCCGCTCGTCCAGCCCGTTCTCGACGACGCGTACGTCGTCGCGGATATCGCCCAGAGACGCGGCGAGGGCCGGCGTCGACGCCCATACTGCGCTCGCACCACGCAGCATGCGCGACACGACCCGGCCCTTCGGCCGCAGCAACTCGGCGTCCGGATGATCGCGCGGGATGCGCCGCAGGTCATCGTCCAGGTCGTAGAGCAGCGCCATGCCCTGCTCGCGGCAATGGCGGATCAGCGCATCCGCGGCCTCGAGTTCCTCGACCGCATAGCGCTGCGTCACCACGATATCGGCGCGGTAATTGAGCGCATCCTCGGCATCGGCGAGCACGATATCGAAATCGCCGCCGATCGCCGGATGATCGAGCGGCTGGAGCAGGCGGATATAGGCGCACGGCGTGAGCGGCCCGGTGGTGAATCGCTCCGGTATCACCACCACGCTGACGCGACCGGGGCGCCGCAGGTCCACCTTCTGCCGGGCGCTCCGCACGCTGTCCGTACGGACGTAGCGGCCGGCGTAATAATCCGCCACCGGCGTGCGAGGCTTCGACGGCAGCGGCTTGCGCTGGCGCAACAATTCGTCACGCACCGTGGCGAACACCGACAGCCAGTCCTGCGCGGGTGCCTCGGGATCGACCAGCCAGGTCAGCGGCCGGTCCGCCAGCCGCTCGGGAAACGCGCCGATCCTGGTGGCAACGATCGGCAGGCCGGCGGCGATCGCGGCGCTCAGCGTATAGCTGTAGGTCTCCGGCCATTGCGCCGGAAACCACACGACATGCGGCCGCAGTTTGGCGAGCAGCCCCGGCAGCTCCGCCTCCTTGTACTCGCCCGTCGCGCTGATCCGTTTCGCCAGCGGCTCGGGCAGATCCTGCTCGGCGTAGCCAATGAGCTGGATGGACAACTCGGCCGGACTGGCGAGCGAGGCGACCGACAGGACGGTGACGGCGCCCTTCTGCCCGGCCAGCACACCTATCACCGCGACACGAAGCGGCCGGCCCTTCGTCACGCTCGCCGGTGCCAGCTTCCACGGTTCGGCGGGTACCGGTTCGTGCGGCACCACGACCGCCCGGCCGTCGAAGCCATAGCGCGCCAGGCGTGTCCGTACATCCTCGCTGGGACAGATGACGCGGTCCGCCTCGATGAACTGCCAGGCATTGGCGCGCCGCCACGAGACGATGTCGCGCGAGCTATAGCTCGGGCGATCGGCGATGCAGGCGTTGCAGCCGGCGATGTCGGGTTCGCCGCAATAGGCACCCTGCAGCCACGGCAGCAGGTTCACCTGCGGACAGATGGCGAAATAGTCATGCACGGTGACGTCGAACGGCACGCCGAGCCGATGCACCAGGGCGCGTACGTCGACGTCCATGCTCATCAGGTGGTGGATGTGGGCGCGAGTGACCCCGGCCGATTGCAGCACCATCACCAGGTCGCCGGTGCGGTCGGCCGGCAGCGCGAGTTCGGGGTGGCCCGGCAGCGCCGGCACCGAGAGTGCGGCACCGCGGGCAGTGGATTCCAGCAGCAGGCAGTTCGCCTCGCCGGCGGTGCGCGCGACGAGATCGAGGATGTGCCGGCGCACACCGCCGCCCAGATCATGCGTCAGCATCAGGATCGTCGGGCGGCCGGACCGGCGGAACAGTTCCATGGTGACCGCGAAACGGCACGGTCCCGCGGCGTCCAGCTTCACGTGCTGCGCGACCGATCGTGCGTAGTGCGGATAGCGCTCGCGCAGCGTCGCCATGCCGCGCTGCGCGGCAGGCCCCGCGCTCGCACCGAAGCTGACGGAGCCTTCATGGTAGACGAACGTGTCGCATGCCAGCAGGTGGCGCCAGCCGCGTGCGCTGGCACGCAGGCAGAAATCGTTCTCCTCGCCATAGCCGCGGCCGAATGTCTCGACATCGAACAGGCCGACATCGGCCAGCGCGGCGCGTCGTATATACATGCAGAAACCGACCGTGGTCGGCAGGTCGACGCTGCGGCCGGCATTGGCGGCCAGGCAGGCAGCGTCGAGCGCGGCAGCGTCCAGGCCGAACGCCGGCGGCCCGCCTGCAATGCGCGGATAGCCGCAGATCGTCGCGTTGTTGGAGAACGGCGACACCGAGGCGACGCGCGGGATGGCATAGGCGTGGCCGGCGAGACGGCTGACCCAGCCGCGCGCGACCTCGGTATCGCTGTTGAGCAGCGCGACGTCGTTCGACCCGGCCGCCTCGATGCCGATATTGACCGAGGCGACGAAGCCCATGTTGCTGCGGTTGCGCACCAATGTGATCTGTCCGGCGGCGGCCAGCCGGTCCAGCCAGGCCGACAGTTTCGGCTCCGGCGACTGATCGTCGACCGCGATCACGCGCCCCGCCGGCCGGTCGGGATCGGCCAGCACCGAGTTGATGCAGCGCCGGGTCTGCGCCAGCCCGCGATAGACCGGAATGACGATGTCGACGGTGATGCCCTCGGGTGCGACCGGGGCTGCGGCGTAGCTCGGCAGCCAGTCGCGGATTGCGACCGGCTTCTCGGTCAGCCATGCGCGCGCGACGCCGAACAGCAGGTGGTACAGCAGCGGATTGGCTGCCGCCTCGGGATGCTGGTCGACGTAGTAGGCCGCATCGAAACGCGGATGCGGATTGCGCAGTTCCGCCGCGCCCATCTGAAGATAGTGGAGCAGCGGATGCTGGCCTGAATTGGCCACGTCCGGGTAGTGCGCCAGATACCAGGCACTGTCGAAGAACCGGTTCGGATCACGCCCCTCGGCCGCGCCGTAATGCACGAAATGGTGCAATGGCTCGCCGCCCGAGGCGGCAACGTCCGGGTAGCGTGACTGATACCACTCCGCATCGAAGAAGCCGCCGAGCGCCTCGCCCAGATCGGCAAGCGATGTCAGCTCCGGTGACTCGGGAGGAATCGGCATTCAGGTCAGTGTCCTGTCAGGCCCGCTGGGAAGGTCGACGTGGAGTATGCTTGCGGTCGCGCTTCCCGCAGAAAGCCATCCGTGTCAAGGCACCCACTTCTGTCGTCGCACGCTTCGTGGTTCTGTCGGCGCCGCAGCCACTGCGGAGCATGAATAATGGACAAGATCGCAATCTGCGCGATCTTCAAGGATGAGGCGCCCTATCTGCTGGAATGGCTCGCGTTCCATCGGATGATCGGCGTCGATCTATTCGTGCTTTATGACAATGGCAGCACGGATGGCGGTGCCGATATCGTCCGCCGCTCCAGTTTTGCCAAGAATGTCACGCTGCTCGATTGGGCGGAGCGTCCCGGCCAACTTTCCGCCTACAACCATTTCCGGATCAATCACGCCGCTCGTTTCACCTGGGCCGGCTTCATCGACATCGATGAGTTCCTCATGCCGCTGGCCGGCAGCTCGATCCGTGAGATCCTGATGCGCCGCGCCTATGCGCCCTATGCGCAGATCCTGCTGCAATGGCTGGTGTTCGGCCCGTCAGGCCACGAGGCGCGGCCCGGCGGCCTCGTGATCGAGAATTACACCCGGCGCCTGCCGGAATCGGCCGAGGCCAGCCGGCACATCAAGGCGATCGTGCGGACCGGGCAGATGCGCGGGATGGACTACACGCCGCATGCTGCCGAGTGCACGGGGCCGGCGTGCAACACGCGTGGCGAGCAGGTGCTGCCCTATGCGATCCAGCCGACGGAATGCCACGACGTCATGGTCGTGTACCACTACTTCACCAAGTCGCGGCAGGACTGGGAATTCAAGCGCCGGCGTGGCCGCGGGGATTCGCTGGAACCCTACCAGGAACGCGTGTTCGCCGACGTGGCGGGAGAGGCGCTGGTGGAGGATACGCGGGCGCTGCGTTTCGTCCCGCGGCTGAGGGCCTTGCTCCGGGGCTGAGCGGCACTGGACAAGCGGCGTCAGGTGCGCTTTTGGAACATGCCTGCGGAGTGGAGGCTGATGGACAAGATCGCCGTCTGTGCGATTTTCAAGGACGAGGCGCCGTACCTGCTGGAATGGATCGCCTTCCACCGGATGATCGGCGTGGACCTGTTCGTGCTGTACGACAACGGCAGCACGGATGGCGGCGCGGACCTCATCCGCCGCTCGAGCTTCGCCCGCAACGTGACCCTGATCGAATGGACCGACCGGCCGGGCCAGATCTCGGCGTACCGGCATTTCCATGCCAGCCACGCCGGCAACTTCACCTGGGTCGCGTTCATCGACCTCGACGAGTTCATCATGCCGGTCAGCGGCAACTCGATCCGCGACATCCTGTTGCGCAGGGTCTACGAACCCTACGCGGACATCCTGCTGAACTGGCAGATCTTCGGCCCCTCGGGCCATACGACGCGCCCGCCCGGGCTGGTCATCGAGAACTTCACCTTGCGTTTCCCGGCCGACGCGGAGGCCAACCGGCACGTCAAGTCGCTGGTGCGCACCAAGGACCTGATCGGCATCGGCAGCACGCCGCATATCTTCGACTGCGCGCGCCCCACCTGCAACGCGCGCGGCGAGACCGTGATGTCGCACGCCATGCAGCCGGCGGTCTGCCACGATGTGATGGTGATCAACCACTACTTCACCAAGTCGGCCGAGGAGTGGAGCTTCAAGCGTCAGCGTGGCCGCGGTGACTCGCTCGATCCGTACGGCGATCGGGTGTTCGCCGACGTCCTGGGCCAGGCCACGGTCGAGGACACGGGCGCCCTGCGCTTCGTGCCAAGGCTGCGCGCCCTGCTCGGCACCTGATCAGCCCGGCCCCACCGCCGCCGCCATCTCGGCGCGGAACTGCGTCAGTTCCTCATCGTCGCGCCACGGCATCCGGTAGGCCTCGTCGAACAGCAGGTTGCGGCACATCAGCCAGTTGCGGTGGCGGTCCGCCGGGTCGGAGAAGCTGTGCTCCGCCCGCACGGTGATGCTGCTCTTCAGCAGCTTGTAGATCGGCCTGACCTCGCCCTCGACATCCTCGTGGCTGCCGCCGTAGCCGACCCGCAGCAGGCGGCGGGTATGCTCCACATGCTCCTGGCCGTAGCCGCGGAACCGGCTGTCGAAATAGCCCGCGTAGAGCAGCGCCATGCGCGAGAAACTGCTGCATTGGGCGGTGACGTCCAGGCTGATGCAGGGGTCCTCGACCGTCCCGGCACCGCGCAGGATGCTTGCCTGCAGCCAGGGCGCGGCGAAGTTGGCATGACCCCAGCGCAGCGCCGCGGCCACCCAGGCCTGCTCCCAGCCATCCTCGGTCGGCGAGGAATCGTCCTCCAGCAGGATCACCGCATCGCACTGCGCGACGGCGCTCAGCAGGTACAGCGCCCGGTTCTTGTTCCAGGCGATGCCCATGTTGCGGCCGGTGACCAGGGTGATGTTCTGTGCCCGCATCGCCTCCTGGGTGCCGTCGGTGGAGCCATCGTCGGCCACCGCGATCAGGCACGGCGACCTTGTATGCGCCCGCACCCGCTCCACAGTCTCCAGCAGCACATCCTTGCGGTTGTAGGTGATGATGCCGATTCCGACGCGGATCGCCATGGCAGTCCTTCATCCGTCGCGTCCCGGGCTTCTAGCAATCCCGCTCGGCCAGGAGAAGCGCCCGGCCAGGAGAGGCGGCAGCCTGGAGAAGCGTACCGTCGAAGCGCGCGGCTAGCCCGCGACCAGCATCATGAGCACGGCGCACGCGCCCATCACCATCAGCGGATGCGCCCGGGTCAGCGTCAGCAGCAGGGTGGTGCCGGCCGTGACGCCGTAGCCCGCGAGGTCGTGCTCGGTGCTGCGCGCCAGCGCGATGCCGCTGGCGATCGTGAGGCCGATCGTGACCGGTGCCAGCGCCTGCTCCAGCGTCTCGCGCCAAGCGGCGGCGCCGGCCCGGTGCCACAGCCGCACGGTCGCATAGGCGAGCAGCGAGGACGGCCCGAACATGGCCACCAGCGCCACCAGACCGCCCAGGATGCCGGCCGCCTTCTGGCCGATCAGCACCACGATCAGAGAGCCGGGCGGGATGGCGCGGGACAGCGCGAACATGTCGAGGAACTCGCGCGCGGTGATCCAGCGGTGCACCTCGACCGCCTGGCGCTGCATGTCCGGCAGCGTCGCCGCGCCGCCGCCGAAGGCGAGCAGCGACAGCACGCTGAACATGGCGGCAATCTGCAGCAGGGTCCCGGTCATCGCGCGCGCTCCAGGAGGGTCACCGCCAGGCTGACCGGCAGCATGACGACCAGCACCTCGATCAGCGGAATCCGCAAGACGCCGATGCCCACGATGATGGCGGCCGCGACCAGCACCGGGCCGATCCGGCGGAGGTTGTGCTGGCCCAGCCGCAGGCCGGTCGCGATGTTGAAGCCGATCGCCGCGGCGCCGGCGCCGGCGAGACCGGCATTGATCAGCCTGGCACCCGGCAGGTCGTGCGCGGCAAAGTAGAACACGCCCAGCGTCAGCAGGATCGCCAGCGGCACCAGCAGCAGCCCGGCCAGCGCGGCAACGGCGCCCGGCACGCCGCGAAGCTGCGTGCCGATGATCACCGAAAGATTCACGTTGGTGGCGCCCGGCACCATCTGGCTGAGGCCGTAGCAGACCAGGAACTGCTGGTCGTCGATCCAGCCGCGGCGTTCCACCAGTTCCCGCCGGATCCAGCCCATCAGGCCGCCGCCGAAACTGGTCGAGCCGATCGTCAGGAAGCTGAGGAACAGCGCGGCAAGGCTGGGCCGCGGGGTGCTGCGATTCGCCATCCGGTCATTCAACCGCGTCCGGTGTAAGCTCGATACGGGCAATCAGGGGGACAGGGCGATGGAGTATCGGACCTTGGGGCGGAGCGGACTGCGCGTCTCGCCATTGTGTCTCGGCAGCATGATGTTCGGCGGCCCCACCGATGAGCCGACCGCCGCCCGGATCGTGGCGCGGGCGCGCGAACAGGGTGTGAACTTCATCGATACCGCCGATGGCTATACCGGCGGCCGGTCGGAGGAGATCGTCGGCCGGGCGATCCGCGACCATCGCGCCTGGTGGGTGCTCGCCACCAAATGCGCCAACCCGACGGGGCAGGGGCCGAACGCGCGCGGCGTGTCCCGCCGCCACGTGTTCGACGCGGTGGAGGCCAGCCTCCGCCGGCTGGGCGTGGACGTCATCGACATCCTCTATCTCCACAAGGAGGACCATGCGACGCCGCTCGGCGAGACCGTGCGCGCGCTGGCCGACCTGATTCGCGCCGGCAAGATCCGCTATTTCGGCGTCTCCAACTACCGGGCGTGGCGGGTGGCCGAGATCTGCCGGCTGTGCGACGCGGCGGGGATCGACCGGCCCGTGGCGAGCCAGCCGCTCTACAACATGCTGAACCGCGAGGTGGAGGTGGAGCACCTGCCGGCCTGCGGCCATTTCGGCCTGGGCGTGGTGCCGTACAGCCCGCTGGCGCGCGGCGTGCTGACCGGGAAATACCAGCCCAACGTCCAGCCGCCGGCCGAGAGCCGCGCCGGACGCCGCGACCGGCGGATGATGGAATCCGAGTGGCGGCCGGAGAGCCTGGCGATCGCGCAGGAGATCGCGGAGCACGCGCGCGAGCGGGGCATCGCGCCCGGGCACTTCGCCATGGCCTGGGTGCTGCACAACCGCTTCGTCACCGCCGCGGTCGCCGGCCCGCGCACCGAGGAGCAGTGGGAGGATTATGCCGGTGCCTTGGAATGCCGGCTGACGGCGGAGGATGAGGCGCTGGTGGACCGGCTGGTCTCGCCCGGGCATCCCTCGACGCCGGGCTACAACGACCCGCAATACCCGATCGAGGGCCGCTGAGCGGGCGCGTTATGGCAGGTGCGCTGCGGAGGGAGGCAGCGAACCCACTGTAGCTCCCTGCGTGGCCGCGTGATCCACGCTCGACGGGATGCCACTCGAAGCGACCACGCGCTACCGCCGCGCCGTCAGCCGCTCCATGGCGCGCAGGCGCCGCATCTCGAAAAGCTGCCACACCAGCAGGATCGGCAGCCCGACCACGAGGTCGCGCGCCCGGCGCACCAGCGACACGCCGAGCGACAGTTCCGGCGGCACGCCGAAGATCGCACCGAGGCCCGCGTAGCCGGCCTCCTGAACGCCGGCGTTGAGCGGCACCAGGAAGGCCAGCGCCGCCATCATGCTCAGCAATGCCTCGATCGCCAGGGCATCGTCGAAATCGATGGGCACGCCCAGCGCCCCATAGATGATCCAGCCGGCGACGCCGGTGCCGATCCAGCCGATCAGGTGCACGCAGAACCCGATCGCGAGCCGTGCGGTGTGACCGTAGATCAGTGAAAGCTCGGTCTGCAGCACCTCCAGCCGGTCCTGCGCGTCCTCGAACCAGCGGCCGGCGATGCGCTTGCCGATCCGGGCGAACAGCGGGGCGGCGCCGCGCTGCAGCCAGATCAGTGTCGCGCCCAGCACTACCGCCAGCCCGAGGCCGATCTCCAGCGGCACCGCCAGTGCCGAGTCGGGCGCGCGCGCCAGCAGGATGCCGAGACCGATCGCGGTGAAGGCAAGCTGGGCGAGGAATTCCGCCGTGACGTCGACGACGGTGGACGCCGTGGCCAGCGACCAGGACACGCCGTGCAGGGTCACCGCGCGCGCGCCGAACACGAAGCCGCCGACCTGGGAGAATGGCAGGCAGTTGATCGAGGCGTCGCGCACCATGCGGCCCCAGACGAAGACCCACGGGCGGCGGGACTCGCGCGGCGGGGTGATGGCGTCCCATGCCAGGCCGAGCAGGGTGAACAGCACCAGTTGCCAGCCGAGGATCATGGCAAAGTCGCTCCAGCCGACCCGGCTGATGCCCGCGAGCACACGATCGTGGCCGAACCAGCCGATCAGGACGGTGCCAAGGACTAATCCGGCCAGTGCCAGCAGGATCGGCAGCTTCTTCACAGTACAGGCCCTTCCGGCTGAAGCAGAGGCGGCGGGCGCCTCTACACCGATTCCACTGCGGCGGGCTAGAGCATGCCCGCTGCTGGGACTGGCGTCGAACAGGCTCTAGTTCTTTGTTTTGCCCCGTGATTCACGCTGGACGTGATTTCACTGGAGGCGATCACGCTCTATATCTGCGCCCGCGCGCAGGAGGGGCAGGCGGTGGCTCAGGATGGTCCGACACTGCTGACTGGTGCGACCGGCTTCGTCGGCTCCGCCGTGGCGCGGGTCCTGGAGGCGCGCGGCCACCGGCTGCGCCTGCTGGTGCGCCCCACCAGCGATCGGCGGAACCTGGCGGATGTCGAGGCGGAACTGGTGCTTGGGGACCTGACCGACGCCGGGTCGCTGGAGCGTGCGGCGGCGGGTTGCCGCTATGTGTTCCACGTCGCGGCCGACTACCGGTTCTGGGTGCCCGATCCCGAGGCGATGCTGCGTGCCAACGTGTCGGGCAGCGTCGCCATGATGCGCGCCGCGCAGGCCGCCGGGGTGGAGCGGATCGTCTATTGCAGTTCCGTGGCGGCACTGGCCGTGCCGCACGACACGACACCGTCCGACGAGACGACGCCGATCGATGAGGCCGACTTCATCGGGACCTACAAGCGCTCGAAATTCCTGGCCGAGCGGGCGGTGCTGGACCTGGTGCGCCAGGAGGGGGTGCCGGCGGTAGTGGTGAATCCGGCCGCGCCGGTCGGGCCGCGCGACATCAAGCCGACGCCAACCGGAAAGATGATACGCGATGCGGCGGCGGGCCGGGTCCCCGCCTATATCGATACCGGCCTCAACGTCGTGCACGTGGACGATGTGGCGGAGGGCCACGTGCTGGCGCTCGAGAAGGGGCGCATCGGCGAGCGCTACGTGCTGGGCGGGGAGAACATGCTGCTGAAGGACGTCCTGGCGCTGGTCGCCGATGTCGCCGGCCGCCGCGCGCCGCGGATCGAGGTGCCCGCGGCGCTGGTCTGGCCGGCCGCACTTTTCATGGAGGGGCTGGCGCGGCTCACCGGCATCCCGCCGATGATGACGCGGGACCACATCAAGATGGCCCGCCACAAGATGTTCTATTCATCGGCCAAGGCGATGCGGGAACTGGGCTACGCGCCACGGCCGGTGCGGCTGGCGGTGGAGGACGCGGTGGCCTGGTTCCGTGCCAACGGCATGCTGCGGTCATGATCGCGCTGGCGGCGCTGTCGCTGCTGGTCTGGCTGTTCCTGCTGCTGGCGCATGGCCGGTTCTGGCAATCCGGCCCGGAACTGGCGCCGTCGCGCCTGACGGCCGCCCCGCCGGTCACCGTCGTGGTGCCGGCGCGCGACGAGGCCCCGCTGATCGGCGGAACGCTCCGCTCGCTGCTGGCCCAGGACTACCCGGGCAACCTGCGGGTCATCATGGTGGATGACGCCAGCAGTGATGGCACCGGGGCGATCGCGCGCGCGCTGGATGACCGCCGGCTGATGGTGCTGGCTGGCGAGCCGCGCCCCGCAGGCTGGAGCGGCAAGCTCTGGGCGGTGGCGCAGGGCGTCGCCGAGGCCGGCCCCGCCGACTTCATCCTGCTGACCGACGCCGATATCGTCCATGATCCGCGCCACGTCGCCACGCTGGTGGCGGAGGCCGAGCGCGGCGATCTGGACATGGTGTCCGAGATGGTGGCCCTGGCGTGCGAGTCGCCGGCCGAGCGCGCACTGGTGCCGGCCTTCGTGTTCTTCTTCCAGTTGCTCTATCCGTTCGCCCGGGTGAACGACCCGCTGTCGGCCACCGCCGCCGCGGCCGGTGGCACGATCTTGATCCGCCGCCGTGCCTTGCAGCGGATCGGTGGCATTGCCGCGGTGCGCGGCGCCCTGATCGACGACGTGGCGTTGGCGGAGGCGGTCAAGCGCGGCGGCCGCATCTGGCTCGGCCATTCCGGGCTGGCCCGCTCGGTGCGCGCCTATCCGACCGCCGGCGACATCTGGCGGATGGTGGCCCGCACCGCCTATGTGCAGTTGCGCTTCTCGCCGCTGCTGCTGTTGGGGACCGTCTTCGCCATGACGCTGACGTTTCTGGTGCCGCCATTCGCCGCACTGGCCACCCATGGGCCTGCGCGCTGGCTGGGCTGGCTCGCCTGGGGTGCGATGGCGGCGGCCTATCAGCCGACCTTGCACCGCTACGGCCGCTCGGTCCTGTGGGCGCCGCTCCTGCCCCTGGTGGCGGCATTCTACATGGCCGCCACCCTGGGCTCCGCCGTCAACCACTATCTCGGCCGCGGCGTCGCCTGGAAGGGACGTGCCTACCAGGGAGCCGGCCCATGAGTGGCGCCGCCACGGTCGAGGCGTGGTCGGGCAAGGACCGCGGCGATGAGAACTTCCCGGTCGGCTCGCTGCTGATCCGCCGCGACCTGCGCGCGCACGTGCACGCCTTCTATACCTTCGCGCGCAACGCCGACGACATCGCCGATTCGGCGGTGCTGGCGGCGGACGAGAAGATCGCACGGCTCGACGCGATGGAGGCGGTGCTGCTGGGCCGGAGCGACGATGGCTCGCCTAGCGCGCTGCGGCTGCGCGCCAGCCTGGCGGAGACCGGCGTCTCGCCCGTCCACGCGCTCGACCTGCTCGTGGCATTCCGCCGCGATGCCACCAAGCTGCGCTATGCGGATTGGGATGAGCTGTACGACTATTGCCGCTATTCGGCGATGCCGGTGGGGCGCCATGTGCTGGACCTCCACGGCGAGGATCGCGCGACCTACATCCCCTCCGACGCCCTGTGTGTTTCGTTACAGGTGCTGAACCATATGCAGGATTGCGTGAAAGACCTGGCCGACCTCGATCGCTGCTACATGCCCGGCATTGCCCTCGCGGCCCTGCGCGAGCCGGCCGCCTCGCCGGCGTTGCGCACGGTGTTCGACACCCTGCTCGACCGCGTCGATGCCCTGAACCGCGCGGCCGCCGACCTGCCGCGCCTGACGCGCAGCCGGCGGCTGCGGCTGGAGACGGCGGTGATCGTCGGACTGGCGCGGCGGCTGACGCGACGGCTGCGGCATGGCGATCCGGTGGCGCGGCGCATACGGCTGACCAAGGGTGACGCGGCGGCGAGTCTTCTGGGAGCTACGCGGTGGCTGTGAGCGCCCCCCCGCTCGGCGCGAGCCAGCCCGACCTCGACGCGATCGAGGCGATCGTGCGCGCCGCCGGCACGTCGTTCTATCGCGGCATGCGCGTGCTGCCGCCGGACCGGCGCCACGCCATGTACGCGATCTACGCGTTCTGCCGCATGGTCGACGACATCGCCGATGAGGAGGCGGCGTTCGCCGGCAAGCTGCCGCAACTGGACGCCTGGCGCGAACGGGTGGCCGGGCTGTACCGCGGCCAGTCGGACGGCCCGGTCACCCGCGTGCTGGTGGCGGCGGTCGAGCGCTTCGCCCTGCGCCAGGAGGATTTCATCGCGGTTATCGACGGCATGCAGATGGACGCCGAGACCACGATCGTGGCGCCGGACCTGGCGACGCTGGATCTGTACTGCGACCGGGTGGCGGCGGCGGTGGGCCGGCTTTCGGTGCGCACCTTCGGCGATTCCTCGCCGGCGGCCGACCGGGTGGCCTATTCGCTGGGCCGCGCGCTGCAACTGACCAACATCCTGCGCGACCTGCAGGAGGATGCCGATCGCAGCCGGCTTTACCTGCCGCGGGAATGGCTGGACGAGGCGGGGGTGCCGCACGACCCGGTGGCGGCGCTGCAATCGCCGGGGATGCGGCAGGTCTGCGACCGGGTCGCCGCCCTGGCCCACAAGCATTTCCGCGACGCCGCCGATGCCATGCGGCAGTGCGACGCCCGGGCCATGAAGCCGGCCCGGCTGATGGGCGCCACCTATGCGGCGATCCTGTCGCGCCTGGAGCAGCGCGGCTGGTCGCCGCCGTATGAGCGGGTCAGCCTGCCAACGTGGCAGAAGCTGTGGCTCGCGCTGCGCTACGGGCTGGGCTGAGCCACGCGTCGGTCTGTTGCTTCACCCCCGCGACCCAGCGCCGTGCGGCCTGGAGTGCGGGTCCGGTGACGACCAAGGGGGCGCAGCCAGCGGCCTCCCAGGCGCGGGAGGCGAAGTCCGGATACAGCGCCACGGCGCCCTCGCCGTTGGCGAAGTTCGAGCGGTCGCCCACGTCGAGGTAGGATTCCGCCGCCAGCCCCTCGGCCAGCAGCACCGCATGCCGCGGCAGTTCCACGTGGTAGTACGTCACCTCGTCCTTCGCCACCTGCGCGATGCTGCCGCCATTGATCAGGCACTTCACCGGGATCAGCACGTCGCCGATATACACCGCGTGGTCGGGCGACAGCCAGAGGTCCCGGCACGGCCGCCCAGGCCCGAACGCCCCCGCCGCCACCCGCACCGGCCACACCTTGTGCGGCTCCGGATGGCGCGTGCAGTCCACCGTGCGGTGGCCCAGCCACACCACGGGCTCCGACTGCTGGCCGCCCAGCACCACCTGCACCCGCTCGCCGACCCGCAGGTCCTCGACCGCGACCTCGCCGCGCTCGGTGGCGATGCGCGTGCCGGCCAGGAAGCAGGGCGCGGTGCCGATGCCGCCGGCGCCGTCGGGGACCAGGTTCTTGCCGTTGACGAACTCGCCGAACTGCAGGGCGCCGATGGTCGCGCTGCCGCCGTCGAACAGCGTCAGCAGATGGGTCTCGCTGTCGAAGCTGACCGAGGCGATCGAGGTGCCCTGGACGATGATGTCGTCGCCGGTGATGAAGTTCTCGATGGTGGCGTTGAAGCCGGCGAGGGTGCCGATCGACAGCACGCCGGTCTTGTCGGAGAAGAACACCGACTGGGTGGGGTCGACGGTGCCGGCGTTGACCACCAGCGTGCCCTTGTTCTTGATCGACAGCACGCCGGTCTCATCGGCGCCGTTGGAGGTGATCATCGGCGTGATGAGGGTGAAGGCGCCGTTGGCGACCGAGACGGTGCCGGAGTTGAACACGCCGACGGTGTATTCGGTTGTGGTGGTCTTCAGCACGCTGAACTGGCCGCCCGACTGCACCGTGAGGCGCTCCGGGTCGATCACGCCGCCGAACGAGTTCAGCACCCCCTGCGCGCCGATGTTCAGGTTCTTGCCGATCGTCAGTTCCGTGTCCGCACCAAGCGTCAGGACGCCGGCACCCGTCATGCCCACGTTGAGGTCGCCGGCGATGATCAGATGGCTGCCGGCGTCCTGGATATCGACGTTGCCCGAGCCGCTCGCATCCGATCCGAAATCTGCGCTTGCCGCGCTGACGGTAGCACCGTTCAGGATTGCCAGTTCGCCGATTCCGGCGCCGCCGACCTCCAGCGCACCGGTCAGGGTCAAGGCGCTGCCGGCGCCGACCACCGAGATGCCGCCCACGCCACCCGCAAGCTTGCCGGTCTCCAGGCTGTCCGCCGTCACGGTGCCGCCCGCGCTGATCGAGAGCGAACCGGGAGCCGCGCTTCCCACCTCGAGCGCGCCTGCGATCTGCCAGGTGGACCCTGCGCCGATCACCTGGGCATTCGCGCCGTCGCTGCCCGTGATGTCGGCGATGGAGGCCGGCCCGCCGGTCGTCTGGACATGTCCGGCGCTCAGGATGAGCAATTCGCCGAAGCCACCGTCGCCGACCACGAATGATCCCGTATTGACAACAGTGGATCCGACGCCGGTGACAGTCAGTACGCCCTGATCGCTCGCGTCTGAGATCGTGAGATCCGTGACGGTCAACGTGTTGCCCGCAGAAACGGTGACTGATGTGATGATCTTGCTCATACCGCGACGTTTCCCCGTAAATTCTCTAAACGTGGCTACTATCAATGGTCGGCGCGCAATCTATGCGAGGTGGTCCGGTGACACAACGAAACTCTAGGAACACGTCGCAATGATTGAAAAACGTGCGCGTGTGGAGACGGGATACCGCAACCACCGGTCGTGATTTGACTTCCCGGCCGCAACAGCCGCTAGATCGATCCATCATGCCGCCATTCCCTGGTCCAACCGATTCGCCCGCGGCATGCGGGCCGGCGCACCCTTGAATGCATGTCCACGTCGTCGGGGCAGGACTCGCCGGTCTCTCGGCCGCACTCGCGCTGACCGATGCCGGATGCGCCGTGACGCTGGTGGAGGCCGCGCCCGTGGCAGGCGGACGCTGCCGTTCCTATTTCGATCGCGAACTCGGCATCCGCGTCGACAATGGCAATCATCTCCTGCTGTCGGGCAATCGCGCGGCGTTCCGCTACATCGACGACATCGACGCGCGCCACACGCTGGCCATGCCGGACAAGCCCTGCTTTCCGTTCATGGACCTGGCGAGCGGCACGCGCTGGACCGTGCGCCCGAACGGCGGCCGCATACCGTGGTGGGTGCTGTCACGCCAGCGCCGGGCCCCCGGCACGCACGCCACCGACCATCTCGCCCTGCTGCGCCTGCGCCGGATCACGACCGACGCGACCGTCGAGGCCTCGCTGCGCCATGATGCATTCTATCGCCGGCTGATCGAGCCGCTCGCAATCGCCTCGCTGAACACACCGTCGAATGTCGCCCTGGTACGGCTGTTCAACGCCGTGGTCGCGGACACGCTGTTCAAGGGCGGCAATGCCTGCATCCCGGCAGTGCCGCGCGAGGGCCTGTCAGAAAGCCTGGTGGACCCTGCACTGGCGCGGCTTGCAGAGCGGGGTTGCGCGGTGCTCATGGGTCGACGGGTCGCCGCGCTGCGAACCGTGGCGGATCGCGTGAGCGACCTGGAGACCACGGATGGGCCGGTCCCGGTGGAGCGTGTCGTTCTCGCCGTTCCGCCCTGGGTCGCGGCGGACCTGCTGCCGGACCAGCGCTATCCGACCGAGTTCCAGGCAATCCTCAATATTCACTTCCAGGTGGAGGCGCGGCTCGATCCGCCCGGCTTCATCGGCCTGATCGGGGGCACGGCGGAGTGGGTCTTCGCCAAGCGGGACCACGTGTCGGTGACCATCAGCGCCGCCAACCGGATGGTGGATCAGGACGCGGAGTCCATCGCCCGCGCCGTCTGGCCCGATGTCCGCACGGCGCTCGATCTCGACAGCGCCATGCCGCCATGGCGTGTCGTGAAGGAGCGGCGCGCGACCGTCGCTGCCACCGCGGCGCAGGAGCGGAGGCGGCCAGGTCCGCGCACCGCGCTGGCCAATCTGGTGCTTGCCGGCGATTGGACCGACACCGGCTTGCCCGGCACGATCGAAGGTGCCATCAGGTCCGGCCGAACCGCGGCCGAGGTGCTGCTCGCCGCCTGAGGACTCCGGATGCCCAGCGAGACTGTACTCACCAACGAAGCCATAGCGGAGGCGCGGCTGGACGATGCCATCGCGCGCTCCGGGTCGGCGCTGTCGGAGCGGCAGCAGGGTGACGGCCACTGGCTGTTCGAACTGGAGGCCGATGCGACCATCCCGGCCGAGTACGTGCTGCTGGAGCATTTCCTCGATCGCATCGACCCACCGCTCGAGGCCAAGATCGGCGTCTACCTTCGCGCCATCCAGGGCGGCCATGGAGGCTGGCCGCTGTTCCACGACGGTGCGTTCGACCTGTCGGCCAGCGTGAAGGCCTATTTCGCGCTGAAGGCGATCGGCGACGATGTCAACGCCCCGCACATGCAGCAGGCTCGGCGGGCGATCCTGGCGGCGGGCGGCGCTGAACGCAGCAACGTGTTCACCCGCGCCCAGCTTGCGCTGTTCGGCCAGGTGCCGTGGCGGGCCGTGCCGGTGATGCCGCTGGAGATCATGCACCTTCCGCTATGGTTTCCGTTCCACCTGTCCAAGGTCTCCTACTGGTCCCGCACCGTCATCGTGCCGCTTCTCGTGCTGATGGCGCTGCGCCCGCTGGCGCGCAATCCTCGCCGGGTCGCGATCCCGGAACTGTTCCGTACGCCGCCCGAGGAGGTGCGCGACTGGATCCGGGGACCCTACCGCTCGGCCGTCTGGGGGCGGTTCTTCAAGGTGGTGGACCAGGTGCTGCGACTGGCGCAGCCCGTCTTCCCGGCACGCGGCCGGCAGCGTGCGGTCGCCAAGGCCGTGGGTTTCGTGACCGAGCGGCTGAACGGCGACGATGGCCTGGGCGGCATCTACCCGGCCATCGCCAACAGCGTGATGATGTTCGATACCCTGGGCTACCCGCCGGACCACCCCGACGCGGCCATCGCCTGGCAGGCGGTGCGCAAGCTGCTGGTGGTCGGGCCGGACCGGGCCTATTGCCAGCCGTGCCTGTCGCCCATCTGGGATACCGGCCTCGCCGGCCACGCGATGGCGGAGGTCGGCGCCGGGACCGACGCCGCATGCCATTGGCTGCGAGAGCGGCAGATCCTCGATGTGGCGGGCGACTGGTCGGTGCGCCGGCCGGGCCTGCGGCCTGGTGGATGGGCCTTCCAGTATGCCAATCCGCACTACCCGGACGTCGACGATACCGCCGTCGTGGGCATGCTGCTGCACCGCAACGGCGATCCGGTGCACGCGCCGGCGATCGAGCGCGCGCGCGAGTGGATCATCGGCATGCAATCATCCGACGGCGGATGGGGCGCGTTCGAGCCGGAGAACACGCATCTCTACCTCAACAACATTCCCTTCGCCGACCACGGCGCGCTGCTCGACCCGCCGACGGCCGACGTGACCGCGCGATGCGTGTCTTTCCTGTCGCAGATCGGCATGTCGGCACACGATCCGGTGCTGGTCCGGGCGGTCGGCTATCTGCGGCGCGAGCAGGAGGCGGAGGGAAGCTGGTTCGGCCGTTGGGGCACCAACTACATCTACGGCACCTGGTCGGTGCTGTGCGCGCTCAATGCGGTGGGCATCGCGCGGGACGATCCCGCGGTTCGCCGCGCGGTCGCGTGGCTGCTCGAGGTGCAGCGCGACGATGGTGGCTGGGGTGAGGATGAAGAATCCTATCGCGACGCTCCGCATGGCCGCTACCGCGAGAGCACGCCGAGCCAGACCGCGTGGGCGCTGCTCGGGCTGATGGCGGCGGGCGAGACCGATCATCCGGCGGTGCCGCGCGGCATCGCCTACCTGACCGCGACGCAGGCGGACGACGGCGGCTGGCCGGAGCTTCCCTACAACGCCGTCGGATTTCCGCGCGTGTTCTATCTGCGCTACCACGGCTACCGCTGGTATTTTCCGCTGATGGCGCTGGCGCGCTATCGCAACCTGCGCCGGGGCAATACGCGGCGAGTGGCGTTTGGCATCTGACCGGTCGGTCGGTGTCGTCGTCGGCATGGCGGCCGAGGCGCGGATCGCGCGCCGGCTGGGATGGCCGGTGGCCATCGGCGGCGGAACCGCTGCCGGCGCGCAGCGGGCGGCAGCGGCATTGGTTGCGCAGGGCATCGACGCGCTGGTGAGCTTCGGCCTGGCAGGCGGGCTCGATCCTGCGCTGCGCCCGGGCTCCCTCCTGGTCGCATCGGCGGTCGTGCTGGACGGCAGGCACTATCTCGCCGACGCCGCCCTGTCGCTGCGACTGGGCGGCATGACGTCGCATGCCGTGCTGGGGGCAATGAGCATCGCCGCAAGCCCGGCGCTGAA
The DNA here is from genome assembly GCA_037201625.1 of Acetobacteraceae bacterium. Taxonomy (GTDB): domain Bacteria; phylum Pseudomonadota; class Alphaproteobacteria; order Acetobacterales; family Acetobacteraceae; genus JAMXLO01. The sequence goes on from JBBCGR010000003.1 coordinate 391,894, forward strand.
ACAGCGGCTGCATGCGGAGACCGGCGCCGCGGCCGTCGACCTGGAGAGCGGTGCGGTGGCGCGGGAGGCCTCGGCAAGTGGGCTGCCGTTCGCGGTGCTGCGCGCCGTCTGCGATCCGGCCGGGTTTGCCTTGCCGCCGGCGGCGCTCGCCGCCCTGGACGCAGGCGGCGCCATCGGGATCGGACGCGTGCTGGCCTCGCTCGCCGCATCCCCCGGGCAATTGCCGGCCCTTTTCCGGCTTGCCGGCGATGCCGCGGCAGCCCGTGCCGCGCTGCTCGGGCGCGTCAGGCGGCTGGCTGGAGCACGGGGGCGATCGGCGAAACCTCGATGATGCGATCGGCCGGAAAGATGGCCCGCACCGTAGTTCCCACGCCAGGTTCGCTCTCGATCGCGAGCGTCGCGCCATGCAGCGCCAGCAGCTTCCGGCAGATCGCCAGCCCGAGGCCGGTGCCGCCGAAGGTGCGGCTGATCAGGGCGTTCGCCTGACGGAACGGCTGGCCCAGGGTCTGCAGTGCGACGGGATCGATACCGATGCCGGTGTCGTCGACCACCAGCACCAGCCCATCGGCCTGCTCGATCTCCAACGAGACCGTGCCGCCCGGCGGCGTGAACTTCACTGCGTTGGACAGCAGGTTGAGCACGGTCTGCTTGATCGCCCGCATATCGCCGAGCAGGACGATGCGCCGCCCCGTCAGGCGGTTGTCGATCCTGACGCCGCCATCCTTCGCACGCAGCTTCAGCATGTCGATGCAGGCACGCGCGACCATCCCCAGGTCTACCATCTCGTCGGCGACACCGTAGGCACCGGCTTCGATCTTCGAGAGATCCAGCACGTCGTTGATGACGTCGAGCAGGTGGCGGCCGGCCGTGTTGATGTCGGTCGCATATTCCACGTAGTTCGGCCCGATCCGGCCGAAGGGCTGGTCGTGGATCAACTCCGAGAAGCCGATAATCGCATTCAACGGTGTTCGCAGCTCATGGCTCATGCTGGCCAGGAACTCCGACTTCATGCGACTGGCCGCCTCGGCGGCCTCCCTGGCCTGGCAAAGCTCCTCCGCCGCCGCAACCTCTGCGGTAATGTCGCGGCCGGTGCCGCGATAGCCCATGAAGCGGCCCTGGGCGTCGGAGACCGGATTGCCGTTGATGCTGAGGTGGCGCAGGCGCTGGTCCCAGTCCAGCCTCGTGTCGCGGAAGTCGCGGAACGATCGGTGCGCCAGCATGTCGTCGCGCAGAGCGGCCCATTTGGGATCGGCCGGGTCCTGCCCTGCCGACTCCCAGGGCCGGCGGCCGATGCGTTCATGCACGCCAAGCTGCCGGATCATCTTGCTGTCCGCGATCCACACGAAACGGAGGTCGGCATCCACCTCCCACAGCCAGTCGGACGACATCTCCGCAAAGTCCATGAGCCGCGCCTCGCTGGCGCGCAAGGCTGACGCGATCGCGACAAGTCGCCCGGTCTGCTCGGCCTTGCGCCGGAACTGATGCGCGATGATGGCGAACAGGATCGCGAAACCGGCGGCGGTGCCAAGCCCGCCGACGGCGATCGCGGCCGCCTGGCCGCGCCATGTCGCGAGGGCCAGCGATTCCTGTATGGAGACATCGATGACGAGCGGCCAGACCTGGAGGGGATGCACCGACACGATGGCGGGCTCCGGTGCCAGCAGGCCCGGCGAGCGGTAGCTTCCCCCCTCTCCGGCGACGGTCGCGTACCAAGGCGAATCGGCCGGCATCCGGCCGCCGACCTGGTCGGTGGGGTCCGGATGGCGCGCCAGGACGAGGCCATCCCGGCGCAGGAGCGTCACGCTGGCGCCGGGCGGGAGATCGATCGCGCGGTAGAAGTCCGTCAGGTACTCGACATCCATGGAGCCCAGTACGATCCCGAGAAACTGTCCACCCGGCCCATCGATACGGCGTGCGAGGTAGATGGTTGGCCGGCCCACGAGGCGGCTGTTGAGCGGGCCGCTGATGAAGGGGCCGGCATCGTCGCCTTGCGTGAGATGGCGGTAATAGTCGCGATCGGAGAGATCGACGTCTCCCGGCGGCCCGTCGCGCGTGGTCAGCAGCAATCGCCCATCCGCCTTCACCACCGAGAACGCATTGGCCTGCGGCAGGTCGCGCAGCCGTTCGAGCAGGAAATTGCGTATGGTCCCCGGGCTGCGGATGCCGGCAAGCTCGTCGGCCGTATGGACGTCCTGTGCCGCGACGCGCGCCTGCACCTCCCGCAGAACCAGGTCCATCACCTGCACATAGCGGTTGGTCTGTTCGGCGAGCACGACGCCCAGATTCCTGACCGCGACCTGTTGCTGCTGAAGAGCTTCGCGATGCAGGTCCCAAATGACGGCGGCGCAGCCCAGCAAGGTCACGACGATGACCACGACGCCGATCGCCCAGATCATACGGCTCGGATGTGCCGTCTCCATCGCAGCCGCTGACTTGCCACCCTGGCCCCACACCGAACTGGCTCCGCATCCGTGCGCAGGGACAGTTTGCGCGTAGTTCGGCTAACATCGTCTTAAGGTGCCGGCGGCGGCGTCAATCCAGCTCTGATTGCGTCTCGATCTTTGCCGGATCGAGGTCCATGCCCAGGCCCGGCTGCTCGGGTATGCCGAAGACTCCATCGGCCGGATGGATCGGGTGGGCGAAGAAGTGCTGGTTGATGGCGTTCCACTTCACCAGGTACTCCTGCAGCGGCGTCAGGCTCGGCGACTGCGCCAGCGAAAAATGCAGACCCGCTGGCGTGGAATGGCCGTGCGGGATCACCACGAGGTCATGGACGGAGGCATAGGCGGCGATCTTCAGTGTCTCCGACAATCCGCCGGCCCAGTAGATGTCAGGCTGCAGCACGTCCAGCGCCTCGGCTTCGATGAAGCGCCGAAAGCCCCAGCGGGTATACTCGTGCTCAGCGCCGGACAGCGGGATCTGGCAGCGCTCCTTCACCCGCCGGTAGCTGTCGATGCGGTCGGGCATCACGCATTCCTCCAGCCAGCGCGGCCGGTATTCGGCAATGCGCTCGGCGAGGTCCACGGTGTAGAGCGGATCGAAGGACTGCCAGCAGTCCAGCATGATGTCGTAGTCGTCGCCCAGCGTTTCGCGCAGCGTGCGGACCAACTCCACATTCTTGTGCAGGCCATCGGCGCCGCTCATGGGGCCGTGGCGGAAGAACCATTTCTGTGCCGTATAGCCGAGGGTCTGGTATTCCGCGGCCCTCTCACGCACGCGGCCCATGTCGAGCACCGCGAAGCCAAGCATCGAGGCATAGGCTGGCACGCTGTCGCGTGTCGGGCCGCCCAGAAGGCGGAACACCGGCTGGCCGAGCCAGCGGCCTTTCAGGTCCCACAGCGCGCAGTCCACCGCGCTGATCGCCAACATCGCGTCGCCCTGGCGGCCATGCACCATGATGCGGTGCATCTGGTCCCACAGTTTCTCGTGCGCGATCGGGTCCTGGCCGAGCAGGATGGGACGCAGGCGCCGGGCGACGAAGGCCGCCACCATGTCGGGCAGCGGGCCGGCGATGCCGATCGGGCCTTGGTCGGTCTCGATGCGGACGAAATGCTGCTCGATCTGGAACCGGGTCGCGTCGATCTGGCTGCCGCCCTCGAAGTCGTCCCGGGCGCGATAATCCGGATAGATGTCGATCGGCCGGACCAGGCGTTCTTCCCAGAGCGGACCATCGGTCTGCATGGTGCCGGTCAGGCGAAGGACCCGGACGGCGGTGATCCTCATGCCGGCGAGGCCCCGCTCAGTGCTGCGCTTCCAGTGCCTCGGCCGGCCGCAACTGCGCCTCATTCACCACACGCTCGTGTCCGTCCTGGACGTTCTTCACCCGGTACTGCAGGTCCCGGCCCTCATCGGGCAGGACACGCTCGATCTTGTAGGCGCCCCCTGGCACGTGACGCTCGAGCCGGTTGGGCACCAGATGGACGGTCTGTCCGATCTTGAACTTATGACGCGACACGATGACCCCTTTCCAGCCGTCGTGGGGCGGACTGGGCCCTCCTGACGATGCGTGGCGCAGACGATGCGTGGCGCATATGTGGGCCTTCGCGGGCCAAATTGCCAGCGGAAACCCGCCATCCCGCGGGCGCCGGGCGGCCCGCGGGGCGGCGATCCGCCGCCGATGGCGCAGGCCACACCCGGGGGCTATTGTGCGGCACGGAGCAACAACCGAGGCCGTCGGAGCGCGCCGCATGTGCGAACTGCCCTGTGCCAGGGCCATGGACGCGGCGTCCACGCTGGCCTAACCGGGAGGATTGGAGCAATGACAATTTCCGTACGGCCGCTGCATCCGCTGTTCGTCGGCGAGGTTAGCGGCATCGATCTGCGCCAGGCCGTCGATGCCGCGACGATTGCACAGATTGTGGCCGCCGCCGATCGTTACGCGGTGCTGGTGTTCCATGACCAGATCATCACCGACGACCAGCAGATCGCGTTCAGCCGTCTCCTCGGCCCGCTGGAAACCACGATCAAGGCATACCGGCCCGGCCACCAGGCGCGCCTCGATCTGCACATTTCCGATGTGTCCAACCTCGACGAACAGAACCGTGTGCTGCCGGCCGAAGACCGGCGGCGGATGAACGGACTGGGCAACCGGCTGTGGCACACCGACAGTTCCTTCAAGGCGATTCCCGCGCGCTACTCGCTGCTGTCGGCGCGCGCCATTCCCGGCGACGGCGGTGAGACGCAGTTCGCCGATCTGCGCGCGGCGTACGATGCGCTGGATGCGGCGACGAAGACGCAGATCGAAGATCTGGTCGCGGAACATTCCATACTATATTCGCGCTCTACCATCGGCTTCACCGACTATTCGGACGAAGAGCGGATGCGACTGCCGCCGGTGCCGCAGCGCCTGGTGCGGCTGCATCCGGGGTCATGCCGCAAGACGCTGTATCTCGCCTCGCATGCGGGTTGGATCCGCGGCATGCCGGTGCCGGAGGCGCGCCTGCTGCTGCGCGACCTGATGGAGCATGCGACGCAGCGCGAGTTCGTCTATACGCATCGCTGGATGCTCGGCGACCTTGTGATGTGGGATAACCGCTGCACGATGCATCGTGCGTGCGACTACGACATGACCAAGGCGCGCGACATGCATCGCACCACCGTCTCGGATGAGGTGTCGTCACTCGAGCAGGCGGCGTAGCGCGTCCGCAGTCGCAGGATCGGCCGGATAGAAGGCCTCGATCGCCAGCTCGGACAGGGTGATGTCGACCGGCGTGCCGAACACCGTCGTGGTGCTGAAGAAGGCCAGTGTCCCGGTCTCGGTATTCAGCCGGAACGGCACGACGAAGGCGGCCGCATCGATCTCGTCCCGCGCATCTGGCGGGGCCGGATACTCGCGCAGTTCTCGCATCAGGCGCACCAGTACGGGGTCGCCGCCGATCTGGATCTGATGACCGAGACGCGCGAGCAGGTGGGCGCGCCATTCGCCGAGGTTGGCGGTGCGCGGCGCCATGCCTTGCGGGTGGAGGGCGAGGCGCAGCACGTTCACCGGCGGCGTCAGCAGCGCGGCATCGACGCCCGCCAGCAGCCGCGCGACGGCGGCGTTGGCGGCGACCAGTGTCCAGTGGCGATCCACCGCCAGTGCCGGATAGGGTTCGTGTCCCGCCAGCACCTGGTCGATTGCCTGCCGCGCGGCGTGCAGTGCCGGATCGTCGAGCGGCCGTTCGGGAAACACCGATGCATAGCCCGCCGCGTGCAGCAGGATGTTCCGATCACGCAGCGGAACCTCCAGCCGCTCTGCCAGGCGCAGCACCATACCGCGGCTCGGCTGCGACCGGCCGGTCTCCAGAAAGCTCAGATGCCGGGTGGAGATTTCGGCATCCAGCGACAGTTCGAGCTGACTCAGGCGCCGCCGCTGGCGCCATTCGCGCAGCATATCCCCGATGGGTTTCAGCGTGACCGACATGGCATGACGATACCGCCCGGAACCGCCGGCTCCAATTACCTGCGATGTAATCGACTGCACGGTGCGCAACGCGAGATGGTGCCGGCGCACCACATCGGTGCGAAGCAAGGAGTGGGACATGAACACGCTGACCGATCTGGTCGACCGCTACATCGCTGCCTGGAACGAGACCGATGCCGGCCGCCGCCGTGATCTCATTGCGCAGACCTGGACCGAGGACGCGCACTATGTCGACCCCATGCTGCAAGGCGACGGCCGCGACGGCATCGATGCGATGATCTGCGGCGTGCAGGAGCGCTTTCCTGGATACCGCTTCCGTCGCACCGGCGACGTGGAAAGCCATCACGACCGCATCCGCTTCACCTGGGACCTGGTGCCCGAGGAAGGTGAGGCGGTGGTGAGCGGCACCGACTTCGCAGTCATCACCAGCGACAACCGCCTGCATGCCGTGACGGGGTTCTTCGATCACGTGCAGCAGGCCTGACCCGGACGGCGCCGGCCCGCCCAGCTTGCGGGCCGGCGTTGGCCGATATTACCATCATGGCGTGAGAAAAAATGGCTGCGGACCACCGCGGCCGCTAAGGGAGCATTACGCCATGAAGTCAACACGTCGCATGACGCGTCGCAACGCATTGCAACTTGGGGCGGCCGCTGCCGCAATACCGGCACTGTCCGCAGTGCGGCCGCGCCGCGCAAAAGCGGCACAGCCCATCGTCGTCTGGTGGACCCAAGGCTTCTACCGCGCCGAGGACCAGGCGGTGAAAGATGCAATGGCGAAGTGGGAAAAGCAGACCGGGAATCCGGTGGATCTGACGATCATCAACGGCCCCGACCTGGTGACAAAGATCATCGCCGCCATGCATGTCGGCGATGTGCCCGACCTGGTGCACAGCGTCACCGGCAACCTGTTCCTGGTGCCCCAGGCGGTGTGGAACGACCAGTTGCTGGACGTGTCCGATGTCGTCGAGACGCAGAAGGCCAACCTGACCAAGACCGCGCTGGACAGTTCGTACTACTATAACAACGCCCAGAAGAAGCGCAGCTACTTCACCGTGCCGATCAAGTGCGCGACATTGATGGAAGAGGCGTGGCGCCCACTGATCAATGAAGCGGGATTCCAGGACTCCGACATCCCGACAACCCAGGATAAATACTACGAATTTTTCCAGGTGGTGCAGGACAAGCTGCGCAGCAAGGGCAAGCGCATCTTCGGCCTGGGCTATCCGATGGCAACGAAGGAGGCGGACAGCGGCAATCTGTTCCACGCCTTCCTGAATGCCTATGGCGGTGACGGCATCGTGACGCCGGACGGCAAGCTGCACATCGACGATGCGCAGGTGCAGAAGGCGGCGATCACCGCGCTGGAGCGGCTGACCACGCCGTTCAAGAAGGGCTATGTGCCGCCTGGCGCAATCAACTGGGGCGACGTCGACAACAACAACGCGTTCTACGCCAAGCAGATCGTGATGACGCCGAACGCGACGATCTCCATCGCGGTGGCCCAGCAGGAGAAGCAGGAGCAGTACATGACGGAGATCATCACGCAGGCAGTACCGCTCGGCAACGATGGCAAGCCGGTGAAGAGCGTGGTCGGCGTGTCGCCCTGCTTCATCCCCAAGGGTGCCAAGAACGTCGACGGCGCCAAAGCACTGCTGCGCGACTTCATCACGCCGCAGAACCTCAATACCTACCTGAAGGAGGCGAGGGGCCGCTGGGAGCCGATCATGCCGGTGAACCTGAAGGAGGATCCGTTCTGGCTCGATCCGGCCGATCCGCATCGTGCCGTCGGTGCCCGCGCGGTGTTCGAGCGTCCCACGATGCCGTGGTGGCAGACCTACAATCCGGCCTACGCGCAGGTGGCGTCCGAGCAGCTTTGGACGCAGGCGGAGGCCGAGATCACGCAGAACGGCCTGACGCCGGAGGCCGCGGCCGAGAAGGCGGCCACCCGCATCAAGTCGATCTTCAGCAGGTTCGTGATCGCGTAGCGCACGGCTACTTCGCCACCGCAACGACGCCGCGGCCGATCAGATCGTCGATCTCGGCCGCGGCGTAACCGTGCTCATGCAGGATCGCCGCGCTGTGCTCGCCCAATCCCGGCGACATGGCGAGAATGCTGCCATCGACCAGCGGCGGCGCGCCGATCACCTGTGGCATCGGCAGCGGCTTCGGCACATGGGGATGCCGCAGCCAGGCGATCGCGCCAGACGCCTCGACATGCGGTTGGCCCAGGAAACCGGTGTAGCTGTTGAGTTGCTCGTGCATGATGCGTTCGGCCGCAAGCCGTTCCGACCAATGCGCAAAGTCGCGTGACGCCAGCAGCGGGCGCAGCACGCCGTTGATCTCGCCGGCATGGGTGTAGCGGGCCTGCGAATCGCACAGCCGCTCATCGGCAGCGAACTGTGGCAGGTCGACTGCCTTGCAGAAGCCCAGCCATTCGTGCCGCCGCACCACCGTGATCGTCATCCAGCCATCCGCCACCTGGTACACGCCGCTCGGCGGGCTGGCGGGGCGGATGGCGCCGTCCTCGAGATACGATTGCATCAGCCGCACCACCTGCAATCCGGCTGCCGCCTGCATCAGGCTGGCCTCGATGTGCCGCCCCTTCGTCTCGTCGCGGCGCGCATACAGCGCCGTGGATACGGCCGAATAGGCGTAGAGCGCGGTGCTCATGTCGATGGCGACGATCGGCGTGCGGTGCGGGATGCCGTCCTCGCCCTTGTTCTCCACCGTGAGGCCGGTATAGGCCTGCAGGATAGGGTCCATCGCCGGCCGTTCCGCTAGCGGGCCGATCTGGCCGAAGCCCGACACCGACAGGTAGATGATGCGTGGTTCCCGCGCGGATACGTCGCGATAGCCGAAGCCCAGGCGGTCGATCACGCCGGGACGGAAGCCCTGCACGAACACATCGGCGCCCTCGATCAGGCGCCACAGGATCGCGCGGCCTTCATCTTGTTTCAGGTCCAGCGCGATGGCGCGCTTGCCGAGGTTCGACGGGATCGAATAGGCGCACTGGTCGCCGTAGACAACGCCAAGGTTGCGCGCCCAGTCGCCGACGCCCGGCGGCTCCACCTTGATGACGTTCGCGCCGTACTGCGCGAGCAGCATGGCGCTGTAGGGACCGGCGACACCCTGGCTCACGTCGATCACCTTGAGGCCGGCAAACGGCTTGTCGTAGCTCATGTTCGGTGGTCAGCTTCCAGTGGTCAGCCAGCGAAAGGTAGCCGGGACATGTGGATTTTGCGAGCCTGGGTCCTGGGTGCGCTGGCGCTGGTTCCTCGGCTGGCCGATGCCGGCTGCACGCCGATCGCGATGGGCGAGCCACGTGTCATGCGTGCTGCCGCGGCGCCCGATGCACTGACCGTCACGTTTCTCGGCCATGCGAGCTTCCTGATCGAATCGCCGGCCGGCGTGCGCGCCGTCACCGATTACAACGGCTACAACGTGCCGGCAGAACCGCCCGACATCGCGACGATGAACCATGCGCATTCGACGCACTACACCGATCGTCCCGACCCTCGCATTCCGCACGTGCTGCGCGGCTGGAGCACGGACGGCAAGCCGCCGATGATCGACCTGCAGGTGAACGACATGCATGTCGGCAACCTGCCCACCAACATCCGCGACTGGCAGGGTGGCACTGCGGTCTACGGCAATTCCATCTTCATCTTCGAGAGTGCCGGCCTTTGCGTCGCGCACCTGTCGCACCTGCACCATCTGCTGACCGAGCAGGACCTGGCGCTGCTCGGGCATATCGATGTGGTGATGGCGCCGGTCGACGGCGTCTACACGATGGGCCAGCAGGACGTCGCGGCGGTGCTCGACCAGCTTCGTCCGAAGCTGGTGCTGCCGATGCACTATTTCATGCGCGACGTGGTAGCGCGCTTCGTCGACCTGGTGAAGGACCGCTATGCGGTGCGGTTCGCCGAATCGTCGACGCTGGTGATCTCGCGCGCGACGCTGCCGGACAAGCCGACGATCGTCGTGCTGCCTGGTGGATTCTGAGGCCGCGCTAAGCGGCCATCGAGGTGCGCACGTCGCCGATGCCGGCGAAGTCCACATGGATGCGATCGCCCGGCTCGATCGGGAACTGCCGGGTGAACGAGCCGCTCATGATGATCTCGCCCGGCTGGATGCTGCGGCCGAACTCACCGAGCTTGCGCGCAAGCCATACCACCGAGTTGAGCGGATTGCCGAGTACCGCATCGCCGCGCCCCGTCGCGACGATACTGTCATTGATGCGCACCGTGACCCCAACCTGTTCGAGCGCGCGATCGCCGAGCGCCACGGGTGCGCCCAGGATCACGGTCTTCTGCTGCGCATTGTCGGCCATGGCGAGGGCGATCTGCGCGGACAGATCGCCGCGCGTCTCGATGATCTCCAGCGACGGATGCACTGCGCCGATCGCGCGCCGCGCGGTGGCCATGTCGATCGTGCCGCTCAGCGCCTGATCGACACGCAGGCAGAGTTCGCATTCGAAGCCGGGCCGGATGAGTTCGTCGCGGGCGAAGACGTGGCCGCTGGGCTTGCTGTCGAGGATGCAGCCGAACACCGGCTCGTGGAAGCCGAATTGCTGCTGGATCGCCGGCGCGGTCAGGCCGACCTTCCAGCCGATCTGGCGTTCGCCCGCCGCCACGCGCCGCGCGATCATGCCAAGCTGGATGCGGTAGGCCTCATCCAGCGAGAGCCGGTCGAACCAGTTGGCCGGGAAGTATTCGCCGCGCGCACGCGCGTTCCAGAATTCCTCGATCGTCGCCTGTTCGTTGAACGCCATGCCCGCTGCCTCCCGTAACAGAACCAAGCTAGTGCGGCGGCGCGACGGTTGCCAAGCTTCCGTCGGCATGCGAGGTCAACGGGCATAATCGTAACCATGGGGAGGCCGTCGGATGCGGATCGCCATCATTGGCCAGCAGGATTTCGGCAAGGCAGCGCTGGAGGCGTTCCTGAGCCGCGGTGACACGGTATCGGCGGTGTTCTGTGCACCGGAGAAGGGGCGGCCCGATCCGCTGCGCGTTGCTGCCGAAGAACGCGGCGTGCCGGTGTATCAGTTCCCCAAGCTGACCGATCCCGCGGCGCTGGAGGCAATGCGCACGGCCGATGTCGAGGTCGGCGTGATGGCCTATGTGACGCAGTTCGTGCCGCAGGATTTCTGCAGCATTCCGAAGTTCGGCACCATCCAGTTCCATCCCAGCCTGCTGCCGCTGCATCGCGGCGCCTCGTCCATGAGCTGGGCGATCATTTGCGGCCGCACCGAGACCGGGTTCTCGATCTTCCGTCCCACCGACGGGCTGGACGAAGGCCCGGTGATCCTGATGCGTTCGGTGCCGATCGAGCCGGAGGATACACTCGGCTCGTTGTATTTCGGCAAGATCTTCCCGATGGGCGTCGCGGCCCTCGTCGAGGTCGCGGAACTCGTGGTAGCCGGAAAGGCGCCGGCGCTGGTGCAGTACGAGCCGAACGCAGGCTACGAGGGCATCATCCGCGACGCCGAATCGCGCATCAACTGGGCGAACCATGTCGACATCACCTTCAACCTGATCCGCGGCTGCGACCCGCGCCGGGCGCCTGGACCACTGTCGAAGGCAAGAAGCTGTTCGTCTACAATGCGACAAAGCGGCTCGCGCGCACCTTCTCCGAAGTAAAGGGCAAGAAGATCGGCGAGGTGGTTGCGATCAGCAACGGGGCCCTGGTCGTGCACGGCCAGGGCGGCTTCATCGAGATCGCACGCGCGCGTCCCGAGGGTGGCAGGAAGGGCGCCGCCGCGGATGCCGGTGTCGCGGTCGGCACGATCCTGGGAGGCTGAGGCAATGATCTTCGAGTTGCGGACCTACACGTTCAATCCCAACACCTTGCCGAAATACATCGAGCATGTGGAGAAGGTCGGCCGCCCGGTGCGCGGCGACGACTATGGCAAGTGCTGGGGCTACTGGACATCGGAGTTCGGCCTGCTGAACCAGGCGTGGCACCTGTGGAGCTATGCCAGCCTGGATGAGCGCGCTGCCATGCGCGAGAAACTGTCAAAGAATGAGCGTTGGACAAAGGAATACGTGCCGGGCGTGCAGCCGCTGTTGCAGCGGCAGGACATCCGCTTCCTCAACCCGGTAGTGGACGTGCAGCCGCCGGCGCCGGGCGGCGTGTACGAACTGCGCATCTACCGCATGCATCCGGGAACCGCCGGCCAGTGGGCGCAGGCGTTCAAGGCGATCATGCCGGTGCGGCAGAAATACTCGAAGTATGTCGGCATCTGGACGGGCGAGGCGCCGCAGCCGAACGAGGTGCTGCACATGTGGAACTATCCGGACCTGAACACGCGCGCCAAGGTCCGCGCCGAGTTCCAGCAGGATCCGGAGTGGCAGGCGTTCGTGCGGGAGAACACGCCGAAGCTGCTGGAGATGCAGTCCGTGCTGCTGATGCCCACAGCATTTTCGCTGCTGCGGTAACAAGGAGAACCAAGCATGCCAGTCATTCGCGCTGCGGACCGTACCACCAAGCAGGGTGCGGCCAGCACATTCAGCGGCACCGTGTTCCAGGATGAGGTCGTGGTCGGCACCGCGCCATCGCGCATGCGCGCCTCGGTCGTGTCGTTCACGCCTGGCGCGCGCACTGCGTGGCACACGCATCCGGTGGGGCAAACGCTGTACTGCCTGTCGGGTGTGGGCCGCATCTGTTTCGAGGGCGAAAAGCCGCAGGTGCTGAACCCCGGCGACACCGTGCTGATTGCGCCCGGCGTCAATCACTGGCACGGGGCCGCGCCGGATCGGCTGTTCTCGCATCTGGCGATGTCGGAGAACGGCGACGATGGCGCCGGCACCGCGTGGGGCATGCATGTGACGGATGAGGAGTACAAGCAGGCAACCGCCTGAGCCCTCTCATTGCGAGGAGCCTGGCGACGAAGCAATCCCCATCAGGTGTTTCCTGGCGGGGATTGCTTCGCGTGCGCCCGCAATGACAGCGACGCGGCTACTCCGCCGCCGCGCGTGCCGGAGCGCCGCCCAGCGCGCCGGACGCCTTGATCTCGGCGATGCGGCCCTCGTCGAAGCGCAGAACGTCGCGCAGGATCTCGTCGGTATGTTCGCCCAGCAGCGGCGAGCGCTTCACCTCGGAGACACTGTCCGACATCTTGATCGGATTGCCGACGCTCAAATACTTGCCGCGAGTCGGGTGATCCACCTCCACCACCGTGCCGGTCGTGCGCAGTGACGCCTCCTGCGCCAGTTCCTTCATCGACAGGATCGGGCCGCAGGGAATGTCGTATTCGTTCAGGATGTCCATGGCCTCGAACTTCGTCTTGGTCATGGTCCACTGTTCGATCGTGTCGAAGATGTGTTTCAGCCGCGGCAGGCGCGCCGGCGGCTTGGCATAGTCGGGATCGGTCTTCCAGTCGGGCTTGCCGATCACGTCGCAGATCGCCTCCCACACCGGCGCCTGGCAGATGAAGTAGATATAGGCGTTGGGATCGCTCTCCCAGCCCTTGCACTTCAGGATCCAGCCCGGCTGTCCGCCGCCCGAGGCATTGCCGGCGCGCGGCACCGCCTCGCCGAACTCCCCGTCCGGATACTGCGGATACTCGGTCAGCGGCCCATGAGCGAGGCGCTGCTGGTCGCGCAGCTTCACGCGGCACAGGTTCAGCACGCCGTCCTGCATCGCGACGTCCACCTTCTGGCCGCGACCCGTGGTGTTGCGCTGGAACAGCGCGGTGACGATACCCAGCGCCAGGTGCAGGCCCGTGCCGGAATCGCCGATCTGCGCCCCGGTGACCAGCGGCGGGCCGTCGTCGAAGCCGGTGGTGGACGCGGCGCCGCCAGCGCATTGCGCGACGTTCTCGTAAACCTTGCAGTCCTCATAAGGACCTGGTCCGAAGCCCTTGATCGAGGCGAGGATCATGCGCGGATTCAGTTCCTGGATACGCTCCCAGGTGAAGCCCATGCGGTCCAGTGCGCCGGGTGCGAAATTCTCCACCATCACGTCGCAGGTCTTCACCAGCGATTCCAGTACCGCCTTGCCCTGCGGATTGCGGCCGTCGATGGTGATCGACCGCTTGTTATGGTTCAGCATGGTGAAATACAGGCTGTCCACCTTGGGGATGTCCTGCAGCTGACCACGCGTAATGTCGCCGACGCCGGGTCGCTCGACCTTGATCACATCAGCGCCGAACCAGGCCAGAAGCTGCGTGCAGGTCGGCCCCGACTGCACGTGCGTAAAATCCAGAATGCGTACGCCGTCGAGTGCTTTCGACATCTTATGCTCCTGCCTTCTTTGTCAGCGCGCTCTTGGGGTTGAGATTGCCGATATTGCCGCTCTCGCTGCCGGCCGCCGGATCGATCACCGCGTTGATCAGCGTTGGCCTGCCGGAATCCATCGCTGCGTCCACGGCCTGCTTCAGCTCATCCGGCGTCGTCACGTTGACACCGACCCCGCCGAATCCCTCGATCATCCTGTCGTAGCGTGAGCCTTTCACGAACGCGGTGGTCGCCGGATCGGCGCCGCCGCCCGGGTTCACCCCGTCGCCGCGATAGATGCCGTCGTTGTTGAACACGACGATGCAGACCGGCAGGTTGTAGCGGCAGATTGTTTCCACCTCCATGCCGGAGAAGCCGAACGCACTGTCGCCCTCGACCGCGAGCACTGGATGACCGGTCTCGATCGCGGCGGCGACGGCGAAGCCCATGCCGATGCCCATCACGCCCCAGGTGCCGACATCCAGGCGCTTGCGCGGCCGGTACATGTCGATCACGCCGCGCGCCTGGTCGAGCGTATTGGCGCCCTCATTCACCAGGATCGCGTCGGGTCGCTCCTTGATCACGTCGCGCAGTACGCGCAACGCGGAGTGGTAGTCCATCGGGATCGAGTTCTTGCCGAGCCGCGTCGCCATGCGGGCAATATTCTGTTCTTTCTTAGCGTTGATCGCCGTTGTCCACTCCGCCGGCGGCTGCGTCCAGTCATCCCCCATGGCGCGCAGCAATGCGGCCACGCAGGAGCCGATGTCGCCCACCAGCGGTGCGGCGATTTCGACATTGCTGTCCATCTCGCGCGGCTCGATGTCGATCTGGATGAACTTCTTCGAGCCCGGCTTGCCCCATTGCCGGCCCTTGCCGTGGCTGAGCAGCCAGTTGAGCCGCGCGCCGATCATCAGCACGACATCGCTGTCAGCAAGCACGGTCGAACGCGCGGCGGCGGCGGAGAGCGGATGCGTATCGGGCAACAGGCCCTTGGCCATGCTCATCGGAATGTACGGAATGCCGGATCTCTCGACCAGCGCACGGATGTTGTCGTCCGCCTGGGCATAGGCGGCGCCCTTGCCGAGGATGATGAGCGGACGCTTTGCGCTGCGCAGCACGTCGAGCGCACGCTCCACGGCCTCGGGCGCGGGGATCTGTGCCGGTGCCGGATCGATCACCTTCACCAGCGAACGCCGCCCGGCCTCGGCTTCCATCACCTGGCCGAACAGTTTCGCCGGCAGGTCGAGATACACGCCGCCCGGCCGTCCCGACACCGCGGCGCGAATGGCGCGCGCGATGCCGATGCCGATATCCGCTGCGTGCAGCACGCGGAATGCCGCCTTGCACAGCGGCTTGGCGATCGCGAGCTGGTCCATCTCCTCATAGTCGCCCTGCTGCAGGTCGACGATCTCGCGCTCGGACGACCCGCTGATCAGGATCATCGGGAAGCAGTTGGTCGTGGCATTGGCGAGGGCCACCAGCCCGTTCAGGAAGCCCGGAGCGGAGACCGTGAGGCATATGCCCGGCGACTTGGTCAGGAAACCGGCGATCGCCGCGGCGTTGCCGGCGTTCTGCTCGTGGCGGAACGAGATCACGCGCAGCCCTTCGGCCTGTGCCAGACGGCCGAGATCGGTGATCGGGATGCCGGGAACGTTGTAGATCGTGGTGATGCCGTTCAGCTTCAGTGCGTCGATGACCAGGTGGAACCCATCGGTCAGTTCCGCTTCGGCCTCGCCGGTACTCTGCTCAAGTACTGCGGACATTGTCGTCTCCCCTATGCGTAGTGCCGGCGCCGGTCGTCGTCCGGGCCGGCCATTCTGTCGAGAAAATCGCCGTGCTGCTCGACATGCGCGGCCAGGCCCATCGTGTGCTCGCGCACCAGGCGTTCGGCCAGATCGGCATCGCGCTGCTTCAGCGCGGCGATGATGGCGCGGTGATCGGCGATCGACCGCTGCGCCCGGTTGTCCTGCGTCATCGTCACCGCGCGGACGGCGCGCATGTGGATGAACAGGTTGTCGGTCAGGCTGGTCATCAGCTCAACACCGCCCAATCGGATGATCGTCCCGTGGAACGCCATGTTCGCCCGCGAATATTCATTGAGCTGCTCCGACGGGTCCTCCTGGAACACGTCGACCAGCGCATGCAAGTCCGCCAGTTCCGCCGCTGTCACGCGCGGTGTGGCCAGGCGCGCCGCCATGCTCTCGATTGCCGCCCACACGGTGATCATCTCGACCACATCCCGCTTCGATTTACGCACCACGATCAGGCCTCGGCGGGGCACCGATCGGACGAAGCCTTCCTGTTCCAGCACCGACAGCGCCTCACGAATCGGCGTCCGAGAAACGCCGAGGTCTTCCGAGAGTTGTCGTTCATCCAACCAAATTTCCCGGGCATGGCCATAGATGTCCATTTGGGTGATCGCACGCTTGATCGCATCGCAGGCACGCTTGCGCAGCCCGACGTTGACGGCCAGCGGTTCCACTCTTAGCCGCGGGTAGATGAGGTCGTCTGCCAGTGCACCCTCCTGAATGACTGGCGTACTGTATGTGGCATACCACATTATGACAAGCGCAGCGCTGTCGGAAGGGTTGCGTCGGCAGCGTGGCGTGTGACACCATTCCGGGTAAGTATTGTAACCGGCTGCTGGGATGAGTCCAATATTGTGATGCTCAATCCGTATGAGGATCTGGTCGTTCGAAACGCCGCGCGTGGCAGATCCACCACATTCGCACCATCTCCGCGCGGTGGGCCACCAGTTTCCGCGCGGCTGATCAGAGATCTCCTCCTCGGCTTCGCAATTCCTTACGTGCCTGACGCGAAGGCGGCCATGCCCGGGGTGCGGATCATCGGTGCGAGGATAGTCGACGACCTCGACCTCGCGGACTGCGCCCGTCCGGGGACGGAGCTCCCCGCCCTTGTGCTGGAAGATTGCGATATTGACGGTCCGCTCGATCTGACTGCTGCTCGGCTGTCACGCTTGTCCCTGGCACGCAGTCGGTTCGGTTCAGTCGACCTGCGCGAAGCCTATATTGACGGACCATGCGACTTCTCGGGCACCGCGGCTGACCTTGGACAACGAGACTGCTGGATCGATGCCCGTGGCGCGCTCATTAACGGCGACGTGACGGCTATAGGCAGGCTGTTGACCGTGCGCCCACGCCATTGGAATGACATCAGGAACGGCGACCGCCGCTACGCACTCTCGCTTACCGGTTGCACGATCCACGGCACAGTGCGGTTGCACGACTTCCAGGCCATGGGCGGCGTCTCGTTCGATGCCAGCAATATATCGGGCGACCTCAGGATATCGGATGCGCGTATCGAATCGCGTGAAGGGGACGCCCTCCGTGCCCAGAATGCTACGATCGAAGGCATCGTCATAATCCGCAAGCTCGTGACGCGTGGTACTGTTTGGATGCTCGGCCTGCGGACCGGTGGCGCGCTTCAGTTCGACCGGTCGGAGCTGCATGGCGAGCGGAGGGACTCGGGCCATGACCAGACTCCGGATGCACTATGCAACGCGCTGATTCTGGGTGACGCCGATATCGGCGCCTCGGCCCGTCTCACACCGGACCTCATCGTGCATGGCCGTGTGAGCTTCGAGGTGGCAAAGATTCGCGGCTCCCTCGACGCAAGCGAAGCCCTTTTTTCGAACCGAACGAAAGACGGAAAGGCTCGTGCCGTCAATCTCACCAACGCCGAGATCGGCGCCAACCTGCTGCTCGATGGCGCGCAGGTCGAGGGACGCCTCGATATGGCCGGGGCCCGCATCGGTGGCAAGATGTCGTGTCAGGGGATTCGGCTGTCGAACCGTACTGAGGACCGCAGGGGGCAGGCATTGGAAGCCATCAATGCAGTCGTCGGCGGCAGTGCTGACTTCGGTCCGCTTCTTGGCAGAGCCGGTCGTCGGACTACACGCATCGGAGGCGCAGTCGATTTCACCAGCGCGCGCATCGGCGGCGATATGCTGTTCAACGGTGCAGCAATACGCAACTTCAGGCCGGATGGGGGGGAGGTCAGACAACCGGGGAACACTCTCGCTGGGGATGGAGGTGGCGTTGCCTTGAAGGCCAGGCAACTCTTTGTCCAAGCCAATGTGATGTTCACCGAAGAGTTCCGCGCGCATGGCGCACTGATGCTGACCGGCGCAACGATCGGTCGGGACCTTCGATGCGTGAATGCGACGCTGTTCAATCCCGCCCGCAGCGCACTGTACGCAAAAGACATCGAAATCGGCGACGATATCAAACTGCACAGCAGTGTCGCCTCTGGTGACCTGCGATTTGAACGCGCTGTGGTGTCCGGCAACGCCAGTTGGCAAAATCTTGTCTTGCGGCTTCCTAACATTCGCGTGCGGTCGCGGACTGGACGCCCGCCATCGCCGGTTCAGATCACTTTGAACCACGCCAAGGTTGGTTCGAAGCTCATCTGCGGAAGCCTCCATTTTGCCGGCAGGGACGGTGGGCCTGCGCATATCGATCTGCGTGGAGCGACCGTCGCAACAATCGACCTCGCGTCGCCCGATGGCTGGGGTAATCCAGACGGGAATGACAGATACCGCCCGGTGAGCCTGGATGGAATGACGTACCAGCGTATCAACTTCGATCCGATATCCAATGACAGTCCTGCCCGACGCGTCGCTGGGATGCGGCTGCTCCGCGAGGCAGGAATCCCGGTGGATTGGCGCTACGTAACCGGACCACCGATAGAAAAAGAGCAGGCGGCGCCACTGCTGGACTGGATATTGCGCGACTGCCTGGTCGACGGAACCAAAAGATTCAATCCTCAACCGTTCCGTCAATTGGCGCGCGTGTTGCGCGCGCAAGGTCATGAGGCGGCAGCATGCAACGTCGCCATGTGCGAGAAATGGGCGGCGACCCGCGATGACTTCGCAGCCCGGATCCGCTCGGCAATTGCGGGAATAGGCTTCGGTTTCGGCTTGTGGCCGAATCGAGCAGCATTGGTGCTGGCACTGTATATTGGGGGAGGCTGGATTGCCGCCATGCTTGCCCTCGATCGTGGATGGCTCGTTGAGACCCCACAGGTTGCGGCGGTCAGCTATGTCGAGAAGATTCAGGGCCAAGCCCAGCGCGCCTTCACGCCGATCGAACCGGCGGCTCACACGCACCCGGAATTGCCGTGTGGCTATATCAAGAACTGGTTCTTCGATACCCTGGTTTACGCGGCCGATACGGTGCTGCCATTCATTCCGCTGCACCAGGAAAGCAAGTGCGAACTCAGGGCGGAAGAATCGCTTTTACGGTTCCTGCGCGCCATTTATACTATCATTGGCTGGGTGATCACGTCCGCGGCGCTTCTGACCTTCACCGGCGCATTGAAGCGCTCTGAAAGCGACGAGCCCTGAGCCCTCATAGGGCATTTCCGCCGAGTCGACGTGCCCGTGATCGAGCCAATCATACCGCGCTGGCAGTGATCGGAACCGCACCGCGGTCGCGCCGGGTGAGCTGATGGGATCCGTGCCCAGGCCGGTCGGCACGAAACCGCGGATCTTCCGCGGCGCGCTGTCGATCCTATACACCCCGGGCGATAGGGCGTGATTCCGGATGGCCACCATCGCCCCGGCCATTCGCCCACAAACCAAGGCATGATCCGCGCGGGTGGGACCACGTCGATCGGCGGGGTGGCGCCGTGCGGTCCATTGGGTTCGCGGCGAACCTCGCCGTGATGTGGCAAAGCCCGCTCGGGGCCTGCTCGCTGGCGGGATTCTGAGCACCGTGATCTCCTGGATGCAGGGCGGACCCTCCCCGTTTCATTGCTTCACAGTCGGCACGCTTCCGTCGCGACACGAAATCGGGTGAAGTGCGCGCGGCCAAGATGGGGGGATCGCGTGCGGACATTGTTGCGACGACGGCTGGCGTGCCTTGCAGCGCTGAGCCTGACGCTGGCGACCGGTGCCTGTGAGAAGAAGAACGCCTACGTCCCGCCGCCGCCCCCGCAGATCGGTGTTTCGAAGCCGTTGCAGCAAGGGGTGACCCCGTATCTGGAAGTCACCGGCAGCGCCGTTGCCTACAATCAGGTCGACCTCGTGGCCCGCGTCGAAGGCTTCCTGCAGGAGATCAGCTATAAGGACGGCGCCCCGATGAAGCAGGGCGACACCCTGTTCGTCGTCGAACCCGCCCCCTACCAGGCCAAGCTGCAGCAGGCCCAGGCCTCGGCTCAGGCCACCCAGGCCGACCTCGTGCAGGCCCAGGCCGAATTCACCCGCCAATCCACCCTGGGCCGCAGCGACTTCGCCTCCCAATCCGCCGTCGACCAGGCGCGCGCCAAGCGCGACAAGGACCAGGCGGACCTGGTCAACCAGCAGGCCGGCATCACCCTGGCCGCGATCAATCTCGGCTACACCCGCGTCACCGCGCCGTTCGACGGCATCGTCAGCGCGCATCTCGTCTCGGTCGGCGAACTGGTCGGCGTGACCAGCCCGACCAAGCTCGCCACCATCGTGCAGCTTCAGCCGATCTACGCCGCCTTCACCATCAGCGAGCAGGACGTGCTGAAGGTCCGCGCAGCGATGGCCGCGCGCGGCATCACCATGGCCGAAGTCGGCAAGATCCCAGTCGAGGTCGGGCTGATGACCGAGGATGGCTATCCGCACAAAGGTGTCGTCGACTACATCGCCGCCACCATCGATCCGTCGACCGGCACGCTGACCGCGCGCGGGCTGCTGCAGAACACCGACAAGATCGTGCTGCCCGGCATGTTCCTGCGCATCCGCATCCCGATCGCGCAGGAGGCCTCACAGGCCCTGCTGGTGCCCGATCAGGCGCTGGGCGCTGACCAGGCCGGCAACTACCTGCTGGTGGTCGACAAGGACAACGTGGTGCAGCAGCGCAGCGTGAAGACGGGGCAACTGGTCGGCCGGCTGCGGGTGATCGAATCCGGTATCGCCGCCGATGACCTCGTCGTCGTCGCGGGCAACCAGAGGGCCATGCCCGGCGAGAAGGTCGCGCCGCAGCCCACCACGATCACCGCGGACAGCGGCACGAAGCCGGGCAAGTCCTGATGATCTCGAAATTCTTCATCGAGCGGCCGGTCCTCGCCAACGTCCTCGCCATCGTCATCGTGCTGGTGGGCGTGGTCGCTCTGTGGGTGCTGCCGATCGCGCAGTATCCCAACGTCGTCCCGCCGACCGTGTCGGTGACTACCCGCTATCCCGGCGCCAGCGCAGAGACGGTGATGAACACCGTGGCGCTGCCGATCGAACAGCAGGTGAACGGCGTGCAGGGCATGCTGTACATGCAGTCCACCAACGCCTCGGACGGCAGCTACTCACTCAACGTCACGTTCCAGATCGGCACCGACCTGAACTTCGCGCAGGTGCTGGTGCAGAACCGCGTCTCCGCCGCCATGGCATCGCTGCCGACCGCGGTGCAGGTGCAGGGCGTGACGGTGCAGCAGAAATCCACGTCTATCCTGGAGATCATCGCGCTCACGTCGGATGATCCCCGCTACGACAGCCTGTACCTGAGCAACTACGCCACCATCAACCTGGTGCCGGAACTGTCGCGCGTGTACGGCGTCGGCAACGTCAATGTGTTCGGCGCCGGCCAGTATTCCATGCGCATCTGGCTCGATCCGCAGAAGCTGTTCGCGCGCGGGCTGACGCCGCAGGACGTCATCAACGTCGTCCAGCAGCAGAGCCAGCAGGTGACCTCGGGCCAGGTCGGCACGCCGCCCGCGCCCGCCGGACAGGATTTCCAGCTTACCGTGAACGTGGAGGGCCGGCTCGCCGATCCCGCCCAGTTCGCCAACATCATCGTCAAGGTGGACGCCGCCAATGGCGGGCAGATCACCCGCGTGAAGGATATCGGCCGCGTCGAGCTTGGCGCCCAGACCTACTCCCAGACCTTCGAGCTGAACGGCAAGCCGTCGGCCGGTGTCGCGATCTTCCAGTTGCCCGATGCCAACGCGCTCAACGTTGCCAAGCTGGTCAATGCCCGGATGGCGGAACTCGCGAAGGCATTCCCACAGGGCGTCAGCTATGTCGTGCCGTTCGACACCACGCTGTTCGTCACGACCTCGATCAAGGAAGTCTACAAGACCCTGATCGAGGCTGCCATCCTGGTGCTCATCGTCATCCTGGTGTTCCTGCAGGACTGGCGCGCCATGCTGGTGCCGGCGACCACCGTGCCGGTGACCATCATCGGTGCCTTTGCCGCCATGTGGGCGCTGGGCTTTACGGTCAACCTGTCCACGCTGTTCGCCATCATCCTGGCGATCGGCATCGTGGTGGACGATGCGATCGTGATCGTGGAAGGCGTGTCGCACCATCTGGAGCGCGGCATGACGCCGCACGACGCGGCCATCAAGGCGATGAACGAATTGTTCGGTCCGATCATCGGCATCACCCTGGTGCTGATGTCGGTGTTCATCCCCGCCGCGTTCCTGCCTGGCCTCACGGGGCAGATGTATTCGCAGTTCGCCCTGGTGATCGCCGCCACGGCCATCATCAGCGCCGTCAATGCCGCGACGCTGAAGCCGACGCAGTGCGCGCTGTGGCTGCGCGCTCCCACGCCGCCGGAACAGCGCAACTGGTTCTATCGCGGCTTCAACCGCCTGTACAATCCGGTGGAGCGCGGCTACACCAACCTGATCCGCCGCATGACCCGGATCAGCGGCATCATGGTGGTGATCGCCCTGGTGATCGCCGGCATCGGGCTGTACGGGATCATCCGCCTGCCGACCGCCTTCATCCCGATCGAGGACCAGGGCTACGTGATCGTGGCGGCGCAGTTGCCCGACGGCGCCTCGCTGGAACGCACCCACCAGGCATTGCAGGAGGTCAACAAGATCGCGCTCGCGACCAAGGGCGTGGCGAACGTGGTGGCGATCGCCGGCATCTCGGTCCTCGACAACAGCGCCACCTTGCCCAATGCCGGTGCCGCCTACATCACGCTGACCGACTGGAGCCAGCGCGGCAAAGGCACCGGCGCCGACCTGCTGTCGCTGTACCAGAACCTGCAGCGCGAACTGGACAAGATGACCGACGCCTTCTCCATCGTGGTGATACCGCCGCCGATCCAGGGCATCGGCAATTCCAGCGGCTTCACGATGCAGGTCGAAATGCGCGACGGGACGTTCGACTACACCAAGCTGCAGACCATGACCCGGACGATCGTCTCTGCCGGCAACAGCCAGTCCGGGCTGCAGCGGCTCAGCACCACGTTCCGCGCCGGCGTGCCGCAGATCCGGGTGGACGTCGACCGCGTGAAGGCGGAGACGCTGAACGTCTCGGTCGGCGACGTGTTCAACGCGCTCGCCGGCTATATCGGGTCCAGCTACGTCAACCAGTTCAACAAATTCGGCCGCACCTACCAGGTCTATGTGCAGGCCGACTCGCAGTACCGCCTGCAGCCGCGCGACATCGAAAACCTGTATGTGCGCAGCCAGGACGGCAAGATGATCCCGCTCGGTGCGCTGGTGGAGGTGAAGCACGACGTGGGGCCGGCGCTGATCAGCCTGTACAACCTGTATCCCAGTGCCACGATCAATGGCGGCCCGGCACAGGGCTTCAGTTCCGGTGAGGCGCTCAGCCTGATGCAGGAGATCGCCGACCGTACCCTGCCGCGCGGTTCCGGCTACGAATGGACTGCCATGTCGTACCAGGAGAAGATCACCGGCAACCAGATCATCTACGCCTTCGCGCTCGGCCTGCTGCTGGTCTATCTCTGCCTGGCCGGCCAGTATGAGAGCTGGATCGCACCGCTGTCGGTGATCCTGGCCGTGCCGCTGTCGCTGCTGGGGCCGGTCATCGCGCTCACCAGCCTGGGGCTCGCCAACAACCTGTACACGCAGATCGGCCTGGTTCTGCTGATCGCCCTCTCGGCGAAGAACGCGATCCTGATCGTGGAGGTGGCGCGCGAACGTCGAGCCGATGGCGAACCGATCCTGGACGCGGCGCTGGACGGCGCGCGCTCGCGCTTCCGCGCCATCCTGATGACCTCGTTCGCCTTCATCCTCGGCGTGCTGCCTCTGGTGCTGGCCACCGGCGCCGGCGCCAACTCGCGCATTTCGCTGGGACTGTCCGTGTTCAGCGGCATGCTGGCATCGACCTGCCTCGCGGTGCTGTTCGTGCCCTCGTTCTTCGTGGTGATGCAGCGGTTCGAGGAATGGCGGAGATCACGCAAGAAGCCCGTTCCGGTGCATACACCGCAGCCTGACCGGGCCTGAGGGAGAACAGCACGCATGCTGAGCATGAAGGACAAGGTCGCGATCGTCACCGGCGCCGGATCGATCGGCCCCGGCTGGGGCAACGGCAAGGCGACTGCGACGCTGCTGGCGCGCCAGGGCGCCTCGGTGTTCCTGGTCGACATCAACCTCGCCGCCGCGGAGGAGACGCGGCAGATCATCGAAGGCGAGGGCGGCATCTGCGCGGTGCATCGCTGCGACATGCTGGTCGCGGCCGAGGTGCAGGAAATGGTGCAGGCCTGCGTCGATCGTTTCAAACGGATCGATGTGCTGGTGAACAATGTCGGCGGTTCCGCGCCCGGCGATCCGGTGTCGATGCCGGAGGAGGTCTGGGACCACCAGATCGACATGAACCTGAAGACCGTGTTCCTGGGCTGCAAATACGTCCTTCCGGTGATGGAGGCGCAAGGCAAGGGCGCCATCGTCAATCTGTCGTCGGTGGCGGGCCTGCGCAATGATGGCCACGGCGGGCGCGTGCATGTCGGCTACAGCGCCAGCAAGGCGGCGGTCATCCAGTTCAGCCGCTCCACTGCCGGCGCCTATGTGAAGAAGGGCATCCGCTGCAACACGGTGGTGCCGGGTCTGATGCACACGCCGCTGGTGGAATACCGCCTGGCGCGCACGGTGGGCGGCAACGACGCCGCCGCGCTGATCGCCAGCCGCAATGAACGCACGCCGATGGGTCGCATGGGCACCGCGTGGGACGTGGCGCATGCGGTGCTGTTCCTGGCCTCGGACGAGGCCAACTACGTGACCGGCACCGAGATCATCGTTGATGGCGGGCTGATCTTGGCCTCGCCATGATGGCTGGCCGCATGACCGAAGGAGGAACGCGATGAGCGAACGACGCTTCAAGGAACTGACACCGGAGACGATGACTCCGGAGCAGAAGAAGGTGGCCGATGCGATCCAGTCCGGACCGCGCGGCGCGGGTCTGCGCGGGCCGTTCAACGCGCTGCTGCGCAGCCCGGACCTGTGCGATCTGGTGCAGCGGGTGGGGGCCTATGTCCGCTATTCCAGTGCGATCCCGGCGCGGCTGAACGAGATGGGCATCATCATGGCCGGCCGCAAATGGACGGCGCAGTACGAGTTCTATGCGCACCGCAAGCTGGCGATCGACGCCGGCCTGAGTCCCGCGATCTGCGACGCGATCGCCGCCGGCACGCGGCCACAGGGGATGCAGGAGGATGAAGCCGAGATCTACGATTTCTGCACCGAACTGCTGTCCAGCGGACGCGTGTCGGATGCGAATTACGACCGCATCAAGGCGCGCTGGGGCGAGCGGGGCGTGATCGATCTGATCGGCGGCGTCGGCTACTACAGCCTGGTCTCGATGGTGCTGAACGTGGACGGCGTGCCGCTGCCCGCCGGTGAGATCCCGCCGCTGAAGCCGCTCTGACGCCACCGCGCATGTCATTGCGAGGAGCGCAGCGACGAAGCAAGCCCCATCGTGCGTCAGAGCAATGGAGATTGCTTCGCGGGCTGCGCCTGCTCGCAATGACAATGCGCGGCGGGCGTGCTGCACTCGCCAGATGAAAATCCAGGCCGTGATCCTCGACTGGGCGGGCACCGTGGTGGACCACGGCAGCCGTGCGCCGATGGGTGCCTTCGTGCGCGCCTTCGCCGAGTTCGGCGTGGCCATCAGCATCGCCGACGCGCGTGGGCCGATGGGCATGGCGAAATGGGACCATATCCGTGCCGTCGGACAGACGCCGTCGGTGGCCGCCGCCTGGCGCCTGCGCCACGACCGCGAGTTCGGCGAGACCGACGTTGACGCGATCTTCCAGGTGTTCGAGCCGATGAACATCGCCGCCGTGCGCGACCATGCCGACATCATCCCGGGCGCGCTCGAGGCGGTGTGGGACATGCGCGCCCGCGGCATCCGCATGGCCGCCACCACCGGTTATACCCGCCCGATCATGGCGGTGCTGGAGCCGATCGCCTCGGCCGCCGGCTATGCGCCGGAATTCACAATCTGCGCCGGTGACCTGCCGGCGGGACGCCCGACGCCACTGATGATGTGGTACGCGATGGCCCGGCTCGGCGTATGGCCGGCCGCGACGGTGGTGAAGGTGGACGACACCGCCCCTGGCATCGCTGAGGGCAAGGCGGCCGGGACATGGACGATCGGCATCGCGCTGACCGGCAATGCTGTGGGCCTGTCGGCGGCGGAACTCGCGGCGCTGCCGGCCGCGGATATTGGCCGGCTGCGCCAGCAGGCGACGGAAGAATTGCGCGCGGCCGACATGGTGATCGACAGCATCGCCGATCTGCCCGCCGCCCTGGCCGCGATCGATGCGCGGCTGGCCGCCGGCGAGCGGCCTACGCCCGCCGGGACGGACTGACCTCGGCGATATAGATCACGTCGCCGGTCGCGGTATCCGGACTGCCCGGAGCGTCCATCGCCACGACGTGGCCGTTGCCCTGCATCGCGATCCAGCTTGGCTCGGTCTGCGCCGCCTGCTTCGCTTCCTCGATCACCTCGTCGGGGACCGACGGCCAAAGCACGTCGTCCAGTACGCGAACCCGGTCCATGGCATCCTCCTGTGCATCCGTCTGCTCAACGCCACATCAGCCACAGCGTTCCCGCCAGCAGTGTCAGCAGCGTCAGCGGCGCGCCGGCGCGGAAATAGTCCCAGAAGCCGATCGTCACACCGCGCCGCGCCGCCTTCTCCACCACGATCAGGTTGGCGATCGAGCCCAGCACGGTGAAGTTGCCGGCCAGCGTCGCGGCCATGGCGACCACCAGCCAGGCGCGATCGTGATCCTCCAGCACGGCGACGAACGGCTTCAGCAACAGGACCGCGGGCACGTTGCTCACCAGGTTGGACAGTACCGCGGTCGCGCCGGCGAGCACCGGCACCGAGGCGAGATGCTCGCGTCCCACCGCGTCGACGATCTGCGGCGTCAGCAACTCGCGCTCGGCGCCGGCCACGATGATGAACAGGCCGGTGAACATCAGCAGCAGCGACCAGTCGATCTCGGCGTAGATGCGCGTGCTCTTCACCCGCCGTGTGAGCAGCAGCAGCGCGCCGACGATGATCGCTGCCTTGGCGGGCGGCTGGCCGGCGAAGAACAGCGCGACCACCGCCGCCGTCGCCACCAGCGACCGCGCCGCCAGCATCCGCTTGATCCGGACCGGCCTGGCATCCGCATGGGCAATCGGCTGGCGCAGGTCGGCCCGGTGCAGCCACGCCAGCAGCGCGAACGTCGCCAGCAGGCCGACCACCGCGACCGGCGCCAGTGCGGCGGTGAACTGCGCATAGGGGATCTGCGACAGGCTGCCGATCATCATGTTCTGCGGATTGCCGGTGATGGTCGCGGTCGAGCCGACATTCGACGCCATCGCCACGGCCAGCAGGTACGGCACCGGATTGAGCCGCAGCGCGACCGCCAGTTCCAGCACCAGCGGCGCCATCACCAGGCAGATCGCGTCGTTGACCAGGAACGCCGAGAACACCCCGGACATTGCGATGACGGCGGCGAGCAGCAGCCAGGGCCGGTGGACGTGCCGCACCACCCAGGCGTTC
Organism: Acetobacteraceae bacterium; assembly: GCA_037201625.1. GTDB lineage: Bacteria > Pseudomonadota > Alphaproteobacteria > Acetobacterales > Acetobacteraceae > JAMXLO01. The sequence goes on from JBBCGR010000003.1 coordinate 419,748, forward strand.
ACCAGGGCGAAGAACCCGGACAGCCGCAGGTTCGCCACGATGATCATCATGCCGAGCAGCAGCGTGAGCGTGCCGAGATCGACCGCGTGGTACGCCTCCTCCAGCGACAGCACGCGGGAGGCCACCATAAGGCAGGCACCGACCAGCGCGATGCCGGCACGGTCGATCGACAGGCCCGGCACCTTGCCCACGGCGAGCGCCAGGTAGCTGGTGGCGAAGATCGCGATCGCCGCGAGACGACGGCCGGTGGCATCCTGCTCCGGCAGCAGCCACGGCAGCGCCGCCGAGCCCGCCGCGAGCAGCAGCAGCAGCCCGATCGCGACCAGGCTCGCGAGCGGCAGCCAGCGTGCGGTCATTCAGTGGTTCGGCCAGAGTCCCGGCGTCGCGACCTCGAGCGAGTTGCCGTCGGGATCACGGAAATACAGGCTGGTGCCGCCGCGCGGCCAGATGATGCGGCTCTCCACCATGATCTCCTGGCGGCGCAGATGCTCCTCCCAGGCGCGGAGTTCGCCCAGCGGGATGGCGAAGCACAGATGCAACTCGCCGATGCCGTGGTGTGGCGGGATCACGCCCCCGGGGACTGGGGCCGGTTCGTTGGTGCTGCCGTGGTGGAACAGCAGCAGCACCTGGCTGCCCGGCACGCCGAGCGCACACATGCGGCCGTCGTGCACGAAGCGCTCGAAGCCGAACACGCGCTCGTAGAAGGCGCAGGCGCGGTCCAGGTCGGTGACGTAGAGCGAGGTCTCCAGGACGCCGCTCACTCTGGGTCTAGGGGCCGGCATCGGCGTCTCCCGGTTGGGGCCTCCCCATCTGGGCATCGAGGTCTGGGCCTCTCGCTCAGGTGGCCTCGGTGGTATGCTGCGGCAAGCATAGGGAATCGAGCCATGCCAGCCCATTTCGATCTGTTGATCCGTCACGGCACCTGCGTGCTGCCCTGGGGCACGGAGGCGACCGATGTCGGCGTGCGCAACGGCCGCATCGCCGCGCTCGGCGTCGCGGCCGATGCCACCGCCGACCAGACCATCGATGCCGGTGGGCTGCACGTGCTGCCCGGGCTGATCGATCCGCACGTGCACCTGCGCGATCCCGGCGACAAGGCGGTGGAATCGATCCCGACCGGCACGCGCGCCGCGGTGCTGGGCGGGCTGGCCGCGGTGTTCGACATGCCCAACACGTCGCCCTCGATCGTCGATGCGGACAAGCTGGCGTGGAAGCAGGACTATGTCGAGCGCGAGGCGTGGTGCGACATGGGTCTCTATGTCGGCGGCACCAAGACCAACATCCCGGAACTGGCGGAGCTGGAACTGAGCCGCGGCGTGTGCGGCGTCAAGATCTTCGCCGGCAGTTCCACCGGCGACCTGATGGTCGAGGATGATGAGCACCTGGAGCGCGTGATGCGCTCGGGGCGGCGGCGGATCGCCTACCATTCGGAAGACGAGTACCGGTTGCAGGCGCGCCGGCCATTGTTCAAGTCGGGTGATCCATACAGCAGCCATATGGAATGGCGCGATGAGGAGACGGCGTTCCTGGGAACGCGGCGCCTGATGGCGCTGGCGCGCGCCACCGGCCGGCCGGCGCATATCCTGCACGTCTCGACCGAGCAAGAACTGGACTACCTGAAGGACTTCCGTGACCTGGCCACCTGCGAGGTGCTGGTGAACCACCTGACGCAGGTGGCACCCGATTGCTACGAGATGCTGCGCGGCTTCGGCGTGATGAACCCGCCGATCCGCGGTCAGCGCCACCTGGAGGCCGGCTGGCGCGCAATCAACGACGGCACGGTGGACACGGTCGGCTCCGATCACGCGCCGCATCCGCGTGACAAGAAGCTGCTGCCCTGGCCCGACTGTCCCGCCGGCCTCACCGGCGTGCAGACCATCGTGCCGGTGATGCTGAACCACGTGAATGCCGGAAGGCTGACGCTGGCGCGGCTGGTGGACCTGATGTGCGGGGGCCCGGCGCGGGTCTACGGCGTGGTCGGCAAGGGCCGGCTGGCGGCAGGCTACGATGCGGACTTCACGCTGGTGGACATGAAGAAGCAGCGGCGCATCGAGGAGTCGTGGATCGTCTCCCCCTGCGGCTGGACGCCATTCGCCGGCATGGACATCACCGGCTGGCCCGTGGGCGTGATCATCCGCGGCCGGTCGGTGATGCGCGACGACGAGGTGCTGGGCGCGCCGTCGGGCCGACTGGTGCGGTTCCGGTAGCAACGCACCCTGTCATTGCGAGGAGCGCAGCGACGAAGCAATCCCCATGAATGGGCGCACCGTCATGGGGCTTGCTTCGTCGCCGACGCTCCTCGCAATGACAGGCGTAGCTACGCCGCCGCCTTCACCGGCTGCTGCGCGGCCTTGATCATGTCGGCCCCCTTCTCCGCGATCATGATGACCGCAGCATTGGTGTTGCCCGACACCAGCGTCGGCATGATCGAGGCGTCCACCACCCGCAGCCCCGCGATCCCATGCACCCGCAGCTCATCGTCCACCACCGCCATCGGGTCGTGGCCCATCTTGCACGTGCCGGTGACGTGATACGTCGTCTGGCCGTTCATCCGCGCGAAATCCAGCCACTCGTCATCGGTCTGCACCGTGTCGCCCGGGTTCATCTCGAACGCACGGTACTTGTCCAGCACTGGATTGTTGATGATCCGCCGGCCGATCTTCATGCCCTCGACGATCGTCCTGCGGTCCAGCTCCTCGGCCAGGAAGTTCGGCCGGATCGCCGGCGCGGCCAGCGGATCGGCCGACTTCGCATGGATCGAGCCCTTCGATTCCGGCGAGCACTGATACACCGTCAGCGTCATGCCGGGCTCGCGGTCCAGCACGCGCGTCTGCGCGGTCGCGTAGCTCGCGTGGGCGAAATGATACTGCACATCGGGCTCCTCGAGCTCCGGGCGTGTCCGGACGAAGCCATAGACGATGCCGGCGGTGAAGGTCAGGATCCCGCGCTGCTGGGTGTAGTACTTCATGATCTCCTTCACGAAGTTCATCCCGCGGGTCTGCTCGTTCAGCGTGACCGGCAACTTCACGCGCCAGTTCATGCGCGGTGCGAAATGGTCGCGGTAATTCTCGCCCACACCGCGCAGCGGGTGCGCCACCTCGACCCCGAGCGACTGCAGCAGTTCCGGCTGACCGATACCCGACAGTTCCAGGATATGCGGCGACTTCACCGCGCCGGCCGCCACGATCACCTCGGCGTTGCAGCGCACCTGCTGCGTCTGGCCGTGCTGGCGGTACTCCACGCCGACCGCGCGCTTGCCCTCCAGCAGGATGCGCGTCGTGTAGGCCTCGGTCTCCACCCGCAGGTTCGGCCGGCCGCGTGCCGGATCGAGGAAGGCGCGCGCCGTCGACCAGCGCCGGCCCCTCTTCTGCGTCACCTGGTAGTAGCCGAAGCCTTCCTGGTGGCCGTTGTTGTAGTCCGGGTTGCGCGGCCAGCCTTCGGCCGCGGCGGCATCGATGAACGCGTCCAGCAGTTCGGCGCGCTCGATCATGTTGGCAACGTTCAGCGGCCCGCCGCGGCCGCGCGACGCATCGCCGCCCGGCTCGAAATGCTCCGACTTGCGGAAATACGGCAGCACCGATTCGTACGACCAGCCGCGATTCCCGAACTGCGACCAGGTATTGTAGTCGAGCGGGTTGCCGCGCACGTACAGCATGCCGTTGATCGAACTGGACCCGCCCAGCGTCTTGCCGCGCGGGATGGGGATCGACCGGCCCTTGACGTTGTCCTCGGGTTCGGTGGCGAAGTTCCAGTTGTAGCGCGGGCTGTTCAGCAGCTTGGTGAAGCCGACCGGGATGCTGATCCACATGGAATCATCCTTCGGCCCCGCCTCCAGCAGCAGCACCTTGGTGCGCGCATCCTCGGTCAGCCGATGCGCCAGCACGCAGCCGGCCGAGCCGGCGCCGACAATGATATAGTCGAAATCCGCCATCGTTATCCCCCCAGGCGACGCCATTCGATCACGGGGCACCGGTCCATCACCACCGCCAGGCCCGCCGCACGCGCCCGTTCGGCGGCGGCCGTATCGATCACCCCAAGCTGCAGCCACACCGTCCGCGCCCCGAGCCGGATCGCCTCGTCCACCGCCGCGCCGGCATGGGCCGAGGCGCGGAAGACGTCGACCATCTCGAGCGGCGCCGCATCGGCCAGGCTGGCCACCACGCCGCGCCCGTGGATGGTGCGGCCGGCCAGCATCGGGTTGACCGGCGTCACGTCGTAGCCCCGCGCGAGCAGGAAGCCGAACACCCCGTGCGACGGACGCCAGTCCTTGTCGGACGCGCCGACCACCGCAATCCGCCTGGTATCCCGCAGGATACGAAGGATGGCCGCGTCGGATTGGCCGTCGATGCTCATGGTGTCATCCTGCACCGGACCGCCCTGTGTCGCCAGCCATTGCCGCACACGCAAGAGTGCTTTATGTGGCGCCGAAATCAACTGCGCCCGGTCAGATGGACGGCACAAAGCCCAGTTTTCAGGCACTGATCCTGCGGCTCCACGACTACTGGTCGCGGCAGGGTTGCGTCATCCTGCAGCCGTACGACGTGGAGATGGGGGCCGGAACCTTCCACCCCGCGACCACGCTGCGCGCGCTGGGTCCGCGACCCTGGCGGGCGGCCTATGTCCAGCCCTCCCGCCGGCCCACCGACGGCCGCTACGGCGAGAATCCGAACCGGCTGCAGCACTACTACCAGTACCAGGTCATCATGAAACCGTCCCCCGAGGACGCGCAGGACCTGTTGCTGGGCAGCTATCGCGAACTCGGGCTCGACCCGCTGCTGCACGATTTCCGCTTCGTCGAGGACGATTGGGAAAGCCCCACGCTGGGCGCCTGGGGCCTGGGCTGGGAGGTCTGGTGCGACGGCATGGAGGTGGGCCAGTTCACCTATTTCCAGCAGGTCGGCGGCATTCCGGTGACGCTGCCGTCGTTCGAAATGACCTACGGTCTGGAGCGCCTGGCGATGTACGTGCAGGACGTGGACAACGTCTACGACCTGGACTTCAACGGCGCGGGGGTGAGCTACGGCGACGTCTTCCTGCGCGCCGAGCGCGAATACAGCGCCTTCAACTTCGAATATGCCGACACGGCACTGCTGACGCGGCACTTCGCCGATGCCGAAGGCGAGTGCGCCGCGCTGCTGGAGCGGAGGCTGGCGCTGCCGGCCTATGACCAGTGCATCAAGGCCAGCCACCTGTTCAACCTGCTCGACGCGCGCGGCGTGATCAGCGTGACGGAGCGGGCCAGCTATATCGGCCGCGTGCGGACCCTGGCGAAGGGCTGCTGCGAGGCTTGGGTTATCGGAGACGGACAATGACCAATCAAATGGAAGGAAACACCATGGACGAACTGGTGATCGAGGATGCGGAGGCCTGTCAACTCGCTGCCGAACTGGCCGAGTTGACAGGCGACAGCCTGCATTTTGCGGTGATGACCGCGCTGCGCGAGGAGCGCGACCGGGTGATCGCCCGCCGCCAGCGGCACGAACGGATCATGGCGATCACCCGCGAGATCGCGCTGAGCGCGGCATAGCGGCGGGCGCGATGCGCGCTCGACATCCGCCGGTCGGATGACTATTTCTACCTTGGCTGTGGATTTTCTACCAAGGGACGGATGTGGGCGCACAACTGAACATCAAGAGCGAGGACGCCTACCGCCTGGCGTCCCGCCTCGCCGAACTGACCGGGGAAAGCCTCACCGCCGTGGTGACCAGGGCGCTGCAGGCGGAGCTGGATCGGCAGGAGCGTGCGCGGGACGTCCAGGCGCGGGTCGAGCACGTCATGGCGATCGCCAGGGAAATCCGCGCCCATATGCGTGAGCCCGTCAGTTCGGATACGAGCTGGCTGTACGACGAGGACGGGCTGCCGAAATGATCGTGGACGCATCGGCACTCCTGGCTGTCGTGCTCGACGAGCCCGACGGGAGGCGCTTCGCCGAGGCGATCGCTTCCGCACCGCGCGCACGCATGCCGGCAGCCGCCTGGTTCGAGGCCGCGCTGGCGGTCGACATTCGCGGGGATGACCTGGCCAGCCGGCGCTTCGACGATGCCGTGCGCAGCCTGCAGATCGAACTGATCGCCTTCACCCCGCAGCACGCTGCCTTTGCCCGCGAGGCAAGGCGCCAGTACGGGCGGCGGCAGCACCCGGCGCAACTGAATTTCTGCGACTGCATGGTCTATGGTGTCGCGAAGGCCGAACGCGAGCCATTGCTGTTCAAGGGCAACGACTTTGCCCAGACCGACGTCGAGCCCGCACTGAAAGACTGACGATGCCCGAACTGTTCCTGGAACTGTTCAGCGAGGAAATCCCCGCGCGCATGCAGGCGCGCGCGGCGGAGGACCTCGTGCGGCTGTGCACCGAGGCGCTGGCGCCGCTGGCGTTCGCCGATGTCCGCAGCTTCTACGGCCCGCGCCGCATCGCGCTTGCGGCCACGGTGGCGGCCTCGGTTGCCGCCAGCAGCACGACCGAGCGCGGCCCTCGCACCAGCGCGCCCGAGCAGGCGCTGGCCGGATTCCTGCGCAAGCACGGCGCGAGCCGGGAGCAGGCGCGTCAGGAGGGCGACTACTGGGTGCTGGAGAAGACCGCCGCCGCCATTCCGGCCGCGACGCTGATCGCCGCGGCGCTGCCCCCTCTGCTGCGGCGCTTCCCCTGGCCGAAATCGATGCGCTGGGGCGAGGGCAGCCAGTTCGTCTGGGTCCGCCCGCTGCGGCGCATCGTCTGCCTGCTGGACGGTGCGGTGGTGCAATTCGCGCTGCGCGACGGAGGGGATGACGGGCATGGGCTGGCAGCCGCCGACCTGACCGAAGGGCACCGGTTCCACGCGCCCGGCGCGTTCGCCGTGACCTCCTGTGCCGACTGGTCGGCGAAGCTGCGCCAACGCCGCGTGCTGGTGGACGCGGCGGAGCGCCGCCGCATCATCGGCGACGGCGTGGCGGCGCTGGGCGCGGCGCGCCAGGTCGCGCTGGTGGACGATCCCGGCCTGCTCGACGAAGTGGCCGGCCTGGTCGAGTGGCCGGTGCCGCTGCTCGGCCGGATCGACGATGCCTATATGGACCTGCCGGCCGAGGTGCGGCAGGTGTCGATGCGGGTCAACCAGCGCTACTTCGCCTTCCGCAACACCGATGGATCGGCGGCCCCGTATTTCGGCTTCGTCGCCAATATCGCACCGGGCGATGGCGGCGCGGTCTCGACTGCCGGCAACGAGCGCGTGCTGCGCGCCCGCTTCGCCGATGCCCGGCATTTCTGGGACCTGGACCGCAAGGCGCGGCTGGAATCGCGTGTGCCCCTGCTGGACAACATCACCTTCCACGCCAAGCTCGGCTCGCAGGGCGACCGGGTGCGGCGGCTGGAGCGGCTGGCGGAGGAGATCGCCCCACTGGTCGGCGCCGGCGCGGCGCTGGCGCGCGATGCGGCCCGGCTGGCCAAGGCCGATCTCGTCACCGGCATGGTGGGCGAGTTCCCGGAACTGCAGGGCGTGATGGGCCGCTACTACGCGCTGCACGACGGCGAGGACAGGCTGGTGGCGGACGCCATCCGCGACCACTACGCCCCCAAAGGTCCCAGCGACGCGGTGCCGACGGCCGATGTGTCGATCGCCGTGGCTTTGGCGGACAAGCTGGACCTGCTGGTGGGCTTCTTCGCCATCGGCGAGCGGCCCACCGGCGGTGGCGACCCGTATGCGCTGCGGCGGGCGGCGCTGGGCATCATCCGGATCATCCGCGAGAACCGGTTGAGGTTGAATCTCGAGCCCCGAATTGACGCTGCGCTGAAGGCTGTCCGCGATGACATTGAAAAGGTCAGCAAGCAGAATTGGCGCCTAGCCGGAAGGCAAGGCGCTTTCATAGTTGACGGTGCGGGCACGGCGACGATCGCTCATCCCAGCGGGAGCGGCCGGATCGACACCGTGGTGCATGATGTCGTGCAGTTCCTGTTTGAACGCCTCCGCATCCAGTTGAGGGCTGAAGGCGCGCGCCACGACGTGCTAGCAGCGGTCTTCGCGGCGGCTTGGGACGACGACATAATCCGCCTGCTCGCCCGCACCGACGCCGTGGCGGCGCTGTTGCGCTCGGACCACGGCCCCAATCTGCTGACCGCCTATCGCCGCGCGGCGAACATCCTGCGCATCGAGGAGCGCAAGGACGGCCCGCACGACGCGGCACCCGATCCCGGCCTCCTGCGCCTCACGCAAGAAACTGATCTGGCGGCGGCGCTTGTCGACATAGATGAGGCGATTACACTGCTCCTGACACAGGAAAATTTCAGCGGTGCGATGGGGGCGATGGCTCGCTTGCGCCCGCCCCTCGATGCGTTCTTCGATAAGGTGACCGTAAACGCCCCGGAGCCGGATTTGCGCCTCAATCGTTTGCGTCTTGTTCATAAAGTACGGGCCACGATGGACCGCATCGCCGACTTCGCGAAAATCGAGGGCTGAATCGACATGACAAAATGGGTGTACAGTTTCGGCGCCGGCCATAACGAAGGCGGCGCGGACATGCGCAACCTGTTGGGCGGCAAGGGGGCCAACCTGGCCGAGATGGCGAGCATCGGCCTGCCGGTGCCGGCGGGCTTCACCCTCACCACCGAGGTCTGTACCGCGTTCTACCAGAACCAGCACAAGTATCCGGCCGAACTCACCGGCCAGGTGCGCGAGGCGCTGGCCCGGATCGAGAAGGCCCAGGGGCTGCGCTTCGGCGACAAGCACAAGCCGCTGCTGGTCTCGGTGCGGTCCGGCGCGCGCGTCTCGATGCCGGGCATGATGGACACCGTGCTCAACCTCGGGCTGAACGACGCGACCGTCGAGGGGCTCGGCGAGGAGGCGGACGATCCTCGCTTCGCCTGGGACTCCTACCGCCGCTTCATCCAGATGTACGGCTCGGTGGTGCTGGGCGTCGACCACCACCGCTTCGAGGAGATCATCGAGCACACCAAGCTGGATGCCGGCGTGACCGAGGACACCCAGCTTTCCGCCCAGGCCTGGCATCGCGTGGCGCAAAGCTACAAGGACATGATCGAGGGCGAGACCGGCAAGCCGTTCCCGCAGGACCCCGAGGAACAACTCTGGGGCGCGATCGGCGCGGTGTTCGGCTCGTGGATGAACCACCGCGCGATCACCTACCGCAAGCTGCACGACATCCCGGCCGAGTGGGGCACTGCGGTGAATGTGCAGGCCATGGTGTTCGGCAACATGGGCAACGACTGCGCCACCGGCGTGTGCTTCACCCGTGACCCGTCGACCGGCGAGAACGTGTTCTACGGCGAGTACCTGGTGAACGCGCAGGGCGAGGACGTGGTGGCCGGCATCCGCACGCCGCAGCCGGTGTCCAAGCTGCGCGCCAAGCCGGACGAGACGCCGCTCGAGGCGGCGATGCCTGCGGCCTATGCCGAACTGATGAAGGTGCGCGCGACGCTCGAGCAGCACTACAAGGACATGCAGGACCTCGAGTTCACCATCCAGCAGCACAAGCTCTATATGCTGCAGACGCGCAATGGGAAGCGGACCGCGGCCGCATCCCTGCGCATCGCGGTGGACATGGCGCGCGAGGGGCTGATCGACCAGGCCGAGGCGGTGCGACGGGTCAACCCCGCCTCGCTCGACCAGTTGCTGCATCCGACGCTCGACCCGAAGGCACCGCGCACGCTGCTGGCCAAGGGCCTGCCCGCCAGTCCGGGCGCTGCCTCGGGGTCCGTCGTGTTCAGCGCCGATGAGGCGGAGAGCCGCGCGCAGAAGGGCGAGGCGATCATCCTGGTGCGCGTCGAGACTTCGCCCGAGGACATCCACGGCATGCACGCCGCCCGCGGCATCCTGACCACGCGCGGCGGCATGACCAGCCACGCCGCGGTGGTGGCGCGCGGCATGGGGCGGCCCTGCGTCGCCGGCGCCGGCGGCATCTCGGTCGACTACATCTCGCAGACGCTGTCGGCCGGCGGCAAGACGGTGCATGCCGGTGAGACCATCACGCTGGACGGCGCGGCGGGCGAGGTGTTCATCGGCACCGTCGCGATGATCGAGCCGGCGATGTCGGACGATTTCGCCACGCTGATGGGCTGGGCGGACGAGGCGCGCACCATGGGCGTGCGGGCGAACGCCGAGACCCCGCTCGATGCCGAGACGGCGAAGCGGTTCGGCGCCGACGGCATCGGGCTGTGCCGTACCGAGCACATGTTCTTCGACCCCGAGCGCATCAGCGCGGTGCGCCAGATGATCATGGCGTCCGACCAGACGGGACGCCGCGCGGCGGTCGCCCGGTTGCTGCCGTTCCAGCGCGACGACTTCCACAAGCTGTTCCGCATCATGGGCGACCTGCCGGTGACCATCCGGCTGCTCGACCCGCCGCTGCACGAATTCCTGCCGCATGCCGATGCCGAACTGGCGGAGGTCGCGACCGCGCTGGGTACCTCGGTCGATGCGATGCGCCGGCGCGCCGCAGAACTGGCCGAGGCCAATCCGATGCTGGGGCATCGCGGCTGCCGGCTCGGGATCTCCTATCCGGAAATCTACGAGATGCAGGCGCGCGCGATCTTCGAGGGCGCGCTGGAGGTTGCCAAGGAGACCGGCCGAGCGCCGATCCCGGAGATCATGATCCCGCTGGTGGGCGTGAAGAAGGAACTGGAGATCACCCGCGCCCAGGTCGACCGGGTCGCGGAAGAGGTGTTCGCTGCCGCCGGGCGCCGTATCGAATACACCGTCGGCACCATGATCGAGCTACCGCGTGCGGCGATCGTGGCGGACAAGATCGCCGAGGTGGCGGACTTCTTCAGCTTCGGCACCAACGACCTGACGCAGACGGTGTTCGGCCTGTCGCGCGACGATGCGGGGAAGTTCCTGCCCCAGTATGTGGAGCAGGGGATCCTGGCGAAGGACCCGTTCATCTCGATCGACGTCGAGGGCGTGGGTGCCATGGTGAAGCTGGCCGCCGAACGCGGCCGCGCCACCAAGCCGAAGCTGAAACTCGGCATCTGCGGCGAGCACGGCGGCGACCCGGCGTCCATCGCGTTCTGCCAGGAGGTCGGCCTCGACTACGTCTCGTGCAGCCCGTACCGCGTGCCGGTGGCGCGGCTGGCGGCGGCACAGGCTGCGCTGGGGCTGGAGAGCGACCGCACGGCGTAATTCGCGCGTCACTGGGGAGGTGCGGGCACGCTTTACCCGCCCTTAAGCCGCATGCCGTTTGATGGTGCCATGTCCGCCAGTATCGAAGACGTCGTGCGTGCCAGCGTCCGCGAGGAGGTCGAGCAGCTTCGCCGCTTCGTCGACCGCCGCATCGCCGAGTTGAGCATGGAGATCCACGCCACGGTCCAGCTTGTGGACTTCAGCGAGGTCAACCTCTCGGCCAAGCTCGCCAGCATCCACGAACAGATCGCCACCATCGTCGCGCCGCCGGTCGCGGCCAACTACAACAGCGGCTTCGAGCTTGAGGCCGTCGTTCAGGCCACCGAGAGCGCGGCCAACCAGATCATGGGAGCGGCGGAGGCGATCGGCACCTGGCTACAGGCCGGTGGCGACCCTGCCACGCTGCCGGCGGTGACCCAGCAGGTCAACGCGATCTTCGAGGCATGCACCTTCCAGGACCTCACCGGCCAGCGGATCCGCCGTGCGATCGAGCACCTCCAGCATGTCGAGACCATGCTGACCGGGCTCATGCACGACTCGCCGGCCCCGCCGCGCGCCGAGCCCGTCAAGGCTCCTGATCTCGGGCAGAACGACATCGACAACATGTTCGCCTGACGGCAGGCGGCCGGCGATCTCGGTGATCAGCTTGCTGCGGACGGCCGCGGCGAACTCCTCGTAGCTCTTCACCGCGATCACGAATGCCCCCGGCCCGCCGATCACGTTCAGCCGGTAGTAGGTGTCCAGGTCCGGCTCCAGCGTCAGGATCGGCAGCCCGTTGATCGTCACTCCCGCCTGCACCGCCTCGTCGCGCGCCTGTTCGGCCGGCCGCCCGCGATTGTTCGCGCCGTCGCCCGACACGTCGATGACCTGGCGCTGTCCCTGGAACGGCGAGCGCGCCAGCATCTCCAGCCCGTGCTCAATCGCGCCACTGATCGAGGTGCCGCCGCCGAACAGCGCCCGCGGCGCGCGCTCCACCGCGGCGGCGAAGCGTTCGGCCGACACGCCGTCGTCGACCAGTGCCCATTCCACCGCCACCACCTGCATCGCCGGACCGGTCCACTGCACCATGGTCACCGCGATCGAGCCGGTGCCGGTGGAACGGATCGCCTGCTGCACGGCCGGGCTGCGGAAGGCCGCCGCATAACCGGCGCGCTGCAACTCGAACCGGTCCTGGCTGACGCTGCCGGACGCGTCGACCGCCAGCACCAGTTCCAGCGCCACCGGTGTGGCGCCGTGGCCTGGGCCGCCGCCACACAGCAGGATCAGCGCGATCGCTGCACGGAATCGCACCATCGGCTACAGCGCAAGCCGGCCCTGGCGCTCCGGCCGGTCGGCCGTCGCCGCCACCTCGCCATCGGAGAAGCGCAGCCGGAGCCGCGCGCCGGGCGCCACCGTCGCCGCGCTGGTCAGCGGATGGCCGGTGGTATCCGTCACCAGGGCGTAGCCGCGCTGCAGCACCGCCAGCGGCGAGACCGACTCCAGCCGCGCAGCCGAGCCCTCCAGCCGCGCCCGGGCCTCGCGCAGCGTGGCGCGCAGCGGCGCATCCGACAGCCGGCCCAGCGTGCGGCCGGCGCGGCCGTGGATCCCGGCCACGGCGTGGCGCAGGCAGGCCACCAGCTTCTGCCCGCCCAGGGTCAGCGCCGCATGGCGCCGCGCCACCAGGTTCGGCAGCGCGATGATCAGCCGCACGCCGCGCTCCTGCACCCGCTCGCGGCACGACGCGAGCATCGCCGCCATGTCCGGCTGGTGCCGCATCGCGGAATCCAGCGCGGCGCGGCGCTTGTGCAGCAGGTTGGGCAGCGCGAGGGCCAGCCGCTCCGCCCGGTCATCCAGCCGTTGCCGCGCGCCGCCCATCAGCGCGGGCAGGTCGGGCAGCCCGCGTTCCGCGCGCGACAGGCGCAGCCGGCACTCCTGCGCCAGCCGGTTCAAACCCCCGATCAGCCGCGCCGCCTTGTGCTCCAGGTCGGCGACCAGGTCGGCCCGCGCAGGCACCGCCATCTCGGCCGCGGCGGTTGGGGTGGGCGCGCGCCGGTCGGCGACGAAGTCGATCAGCGTGGTGTCGGTCTCATGCCCGACCGCGGAGATCAGCGGGATGCGACAGGCGGCGACGGCGCGGATGACGATCTCCTCGTTGAACGCCATCAGGTCCTCGAGGCTGCCGCCGCCGCGCGCGACGATCAGCACGTCGGGCTGCGGTGTGACGCGGCAGAAGCCCTCGATGGCGGCGGCGATCCGCTCGGCAGCGGTCTCGCCCTGCACCGGCACCGGCCACAGCAGCACTGGCCGGGGAAAGCGCCGCGCGATCGTGGTGCGGATGTCCTGGATCACCGCGCCGCGCTCCGAGGTGATGACGCCCACCACCGCCGGCAGCACCGGCAGCCTGCGCTTGCGGTCCGCATCGAACAGCCCTTCGGCCGCCAGCCGCAGGCGCAGCATCTCGATCCGCGCCAGCAGGGCGCCGGCGCCGGCATACTCCATCCGCTCGGTGATGAGCTGGTAGGAGGAGCGTTCGGAGTAGGCCGAGATACGCCCGGTGGCGATGACCTCGACGCCGTTCTCGGGCACCATGCCGAGACGCGACACCGCCGATTTCCACACCACGCCGGCGATCTTCGCGCCCTCATCCTTCAGCGAGAAATAGATGTGACCTGAGGGGTAGCGCTTCAGTTCGGTGACCTCGCCACGCACCCGGACGCGGCCGAAATTGCCCTCGAGCGTGCGCTTCACCGCGCCGGAGATTTCCGAGACGGTGTATTCCGGAACGTTTGAGACGGCGGCGGGGACGTCGTTCATCGAAGGGAGAGTACAGGATTTGCCCCGCCGCGGCGAGCAAGCCCGCGTGCCGGCTTGCTTGGCCGCCTCCCGAAAGCCCCGCATGCTGAGCCTGCCATCACCATCAGGAGCCCGCCATGCAGCGCGTCACCATCACCCTCGACGACTCCCTCATGGCGGAGCTGGACACGCTGATCGCGACGCGCGGCTACCAGAACCGCTCCGAGGCGATCCGCGACCTGACTCGCGCCGGGCTGCAGCAGACCGCGTCGACCACCGCGCCGGGCCAGCAATGCGTCGGTGCGCTGGTCTATGTCTACGACCACGGCGTGCGGGAACTGACCAAGCGGCTGACGCATGCCTTCCACGACCACCACAGCATGGCGATCTCAACCCTGCACGTGCATCTCGACCACGCAAGCTGCATGGAGATCACCGTCCTCAAGGGCAAGGCGGCGGACGTCGCGCAGTTCGCCGAAAGCATCATCGCCGAGCGGGGCGTGAAGCATGGCCGCCTGGTGACGGTGCCAGTGGAGATCAGCGCCGAACGCCACCGGCATGGCGGGCAGTCCAGTCCGCACGAGCACACCCACGTGCGCTGAGAATCCGGCCGCTGCCAGTCCCGGCCGCTGACAATCCCGGCTGCCGAGTATCCAGGTGCTTCGGATCAGGGCGTGAAGTGCGAACGCTCCGTCAGCAGCGGCCCGGTGGACATCGATCCCTTGAACGCGAAGCCGTAGTCGAAGTCGGCGCGCCGCGCCCAGACCTGCAGCGTCTCCAGCAGCGGCACCGCGCAGCCGGCGGCGACGATCTTGCGCTGCGCATCGCTCCACAGCATGAGCTGCCGTTCCAGGTCGGTGTCGCCGCGCGCCTCGTCGAGATCGCTATCGGCGACCGTGCAATGCGAGAAATTCGTCACCGCCGTCGGCGTCGCCACGATGCTGCGCGAATGGAAGAACTGGGTCAGCATCGTGTCGGCCACCGGAAACCGCGCCGCGGCATAGTGCACCACCGGGCTGAGGTCCTTGCGGATCATCTGGTGGTACGTCTGGTGTTCCACGACCTGCACGTCGAGGTCGATGCCCGCCCGCCGCAGTTCCGCCTGCACCACCTGGATCGCGCCCAGCATCACCGGGTTCTGCGTGTGGATCGTAGTCAGCGTCAGCCCGTTCGGATACCCGGCCTCGGCCAGCAGCCGCTTCGCCTCCGCGATGTCGGTCGCCGGCGCATCGGCGTCCGCGAAACCGAGATAGCCCGCCGGCACCACGCTGCGCGCCGCCCGCGCCAGGTCCTTGCCGCGCCAGCTCACCAGTTCAGGCCGGTTGACCGCGAGCGCGATGGCGCGCCGCACGCGCGGATCGTCCAGCGGCTTCTGCGTCACGTTGAGGTGCAGCAGTGAGATCTCCGCCGGTTCGATCACGTCCACCGCCGTGTTGGGGGACTGGCGGGTGCGGTTGATCCAGGCCTGGTCCTGCTGGCCCTCGATGATGTCGACCTCGCCGGCATTGAACGCGAGGTCGCTGGTCGAGAGCGCCGAGACGAAGCGGTACTCGATGCGGCGCAGCCTGGGCGCGCCGCGGAAGTAGGAATCGTTGGCGACGAAGCTGGCCGCCTCCTGGCCGGCGGATTGGCTTTCCAGCCGGAACGGGCCGAAGCCGATCGCCGCGGCCGCCGGATCGCCGCCCGCCGCCAGCGCCTGGCGCGACAGGATGAAGCCGCCGGAGTAGTTGGCGAGGAGGCCCAGGAGCGAGGGGATCGGCTGGCGCAGCACGATGCGCACCGTGGCCGGATCGACGACGGTCACCGAGTCCACGGCCGTGAAGTCGGCGGCATAGGCAGAGGTTGCGGGCGTTGCCGCCTTGCGCAGGCTGAACGCCACATCATCGGCGGTGACCGGGCTGCCGTCGTGGAACGTCACGCCGGCGCGCAGGAAGAAGGTCCAGGTGAGCCCGTCCGGCGACATCTCCCAGCGCTCGGCCAGGTCCGGCTCGATGTCGCCCGGGCTGATCGAGCCTGGCCGGAAGCGGACGAGCGCGCCGTGGAGCCAGGACGCCGCCATGCGGTCGTAATGGGCGGTGGCGAAATGCGGGTCCAGCGTGCCGAGACCGCGCGGCGCCAGCACCGCGATGCGCACCGTGTCGCGCGCCAGGGCCGGTGCCGCACAGGAGGAAGCCAGCAAGACGGCCAGCCCGAGGACCGGCAAGGCGGCCAGCAGCAGGCAGCGTGTGATCCGCTTGGAGGGCAAGGCTGTTCTCCGCAGGGGCCCGGACCATAACGCCGGCGGAAGTATGATGTCCATGTCCGGTCATCATACTATTCGTGCAGCGATGTTACCGGACCGGCGCAGAATCGTCGCCGGATCGCGGTCCGTGCTAGTGTCCCGATTCGAAAGTTCGCCGTGTCTGGATTGGGCACCTTGCGAACTTTCGAATCGATAAGGACACTAGCAAGCCATTGTTTTCTAGTGTGGTTTGTGGTTCCGAAGTCCGCTACGGCGCTTGTCCATACTCTGGCGGACTTCGGCACCACCACACTAGAGACGGTCCTGTCCGCCGCGACCCTCAGGAGCCCTGCATGCGCGTTCTCGTAATCGGATCGGGTGGCCGCGAGCACGCGCTGTGCTGGGCGATCGCCGCCAGCCCGCTGCTGACGAAGCTGTGGTGCGCCCCGGGCAATCCCGGCATCGCCCAGGTGGCCGAATGCGTGGCGATCGGCGCGCTGGACTTCCCGGCGCTCATCGCCTTCGCGCAGGATAACGAGATCGACCTGGTCGTGCCCGGCCCCGAGGCGCCGCTGGTCGCCGGCATCGCCGATGCGATGGAGGCGGCCTCGATCCCCTGCATCGGCCCGTCGCAGGCAGCGGCCCGGCTGGAGGGCAGCAAGGCCTTCACCAAGGACCTGTGCGACGCCGCCGGCATCCCGACCGCGCAGTGGGAGAGCTTCGACGATGTGGAGGCGGCGCGCGAATTCGTCCGCCGCCGCGGCGCGCCGGTGGTGGTGAAGGCCGATGGCCTGGCCGCCGGCAAGGGCGTCGTGGTCGCCGCCACCGACGATGAGGCGCTGGCGGCGATCGACGCGATGATGCAGGACCGTGCGTTCGGGGAGGCCGGCGCCTCGGTGGTGATCGAGGAATGCCTGACCGGCGAGGAGGTCTCGCTGTTCGCGCTGTGCGACGGGGCGACCGCGCTGCCCCTCGGCGCGGCGCAGGACCACAAGCGGGTGGGCGAGGGCGAGACCGGCCCGAACACCGGCGGCATGGGCGCCTATTCGCCGACGCCGTCCTTTCCGCCCGCGCTGCAGCAGGCGGCGATGGACGGCATCGTCCGCCCGGCGCTGGCCGAGATGGCGCGGCGCGGCACGCCGTTCCGCGGCATCCTCTACGCCGGCCTGATGCTGACCGCGGAGGGCGTGAAGCTGATCGAGTTCAACGTCCGCTTCGGCGACCCGGAATGCCAGGCGCTGTTGCCGCGGCTGATGTCAGACCTGCTGCCGGCGCTGCAGGCCGCCTATGACGGCGAACTGAAGAACTTCGACCTGCGCTGGAACGATACCGCCTCGATCGCCGTGGTGATGGCGGCGCGCGGCTACCCGGAGGCACCGGAGCGCGGCAGTGCCATCCGCGGCCTCGACCGGGCGGCCGCACTGCCGGGCGTGCAGGTCTTCCACGCCGGCACCGAGGCCGACACCGCCGGGCATATCCGCGCGGCCGGCGGGCGGGTGCTGGACGTCTGCGCCACCGGCGCCGACCTGCGTGCCGCGCGCGATGCGGCCTACAACGCCATCCGCCAGATCGACTGGCCCGAGGGCTTCTTCCGCGCCGATATCGGCTGGCGCGCGCTGGATCGCTGATTCGCCGTTTGGAACATTCCGGGTCCTCGACTACGGTCTCTTGAACCGGAGGAGGCCGAGCGGATGAGCAAGACCTACAGCTCGAACTACGCCAACATCGTCCTGACCGACGCCGGCTACAATCCGGTCTCCATCACCTCCGCCGCCAGCATCAGCGGCACCGCAGCGGCGATCGCCGGCAGCGCGCCGACCGCCTGGACGATCACCAATTCCGGCATCGTCAACGGCGGCACGACGATCGGCGGCGTCGGCATACGGCTGGAGGCCGGGGGCACCGTCACCAACCAGTCGACCGGCAGGATCAGCGGCGGGCGCTACGGCATCGACGTCGCCGGCGGCGCGGGCACGGTGGTCAACGCCGGCACCATCACCGCCGCCGACCCGACCGGCCTGAACAAGGGCGTCAAGCTGGGCGCCGGCGGCTCGCTGACCAACCAGGCCACCGGCACGATCGCCGCCCGCGCCGGCATCTATGTCTATACATCGCCCGGCACGATCATCAATGCCGGCCGGATCAGCGCGAGCAGCGGCCCCGGGATCGCCCTGAACGCCGGCGGCTCGCTGACCAACCAGGCCACCGGCACCATCCAGAGCGACGACCTGCCAGTCTACATCGGCGGCGGCGGCACCGTGTTCAACGCCGGCAGCATCCTGTTCACCGGCTATTCCGGCTTCTCGCTGCGCTTCGGCGCCGGCTTCACCAACCGCCTGATCGTCACCCCCGAGGCGGTGTTCAACTGGCCGGTCGACGGCGGCAACACCATCGGCGCGACCGCCGTCAGCACCCTGGAACTCGCCTCGTCCGCCGGCACCGGGACGGCAACCGGGCTGCTGTTCACCAATTTCGCCGCGGTCGAGGTCGATGCCGGCGCGGCATGGACCATCGCCAGCGTGCTCGCCACCGGCGTGACGCTGACCAACGACGGCACGCTGACCGGCCGGGTGGCCCTCCAGCCGGGCGTCGTGGTGAACAACAACGGCCTCATCCAGGAGTCGCTCTACGACGCGATCTATGCCGGCAACAGCTCCGCCCCGATCACCGTCACCAACACCGGCACCCTGGTGCAGAGCGGCAGCGCGGCCGGCATCCAGGCGCTCGGCGGCGGTTCGGTCTCCAATTCCGGCACGCTGGTGGGGGGCAGCCGCGCCATCGACCTGGGCAGCAGCGGGACGGTGACCAACTCCGGCACCATCGGCGCCACCTTCGCCGGCAGCGGCGGCGTGATCCTGCGGGCCGGCGGGTCGCTGAGCAACGCGGCCACCGGCACCATCAGCGCCACCGGGTTCGGCATCTACCTGAGCGGTGGCGGCTCCATCATCAACAACGGCAGCATCAACGGGTCGGGCAACGCCGGCGTGGCGATGGACGGCGGCGGCACGCTGACAAACACCAAGGGCGCCACCATCACCGGCCACTACGAGGCGGTGCAGGCCAACAAGGTCGCGGCGACGGTCATCAACAACGGCTCGATCCTGGACACCGACGGCAGCGGCGTCGTGCTGAGTGTCGGCGGCAGCGTCACCAACCAGGCCGACGGCATCATCGCAGGCCAGGACACCGGCGTGGGATTCAGTTCCGGCACCGGCACCGTCGTCAACCAGGGCAGCATTGGCGGCACCAACAACAACGGCGTCGGCATGTTCGGCGGCGGCCTGGTCACCAACGCCGCCGGCGGGATCATCACCGGCTATGGCGGCGTGCAGATCGACGGCGGCGCCGGCACCGTCACCAATGCCGGCAGCATCGGCGCGACCGGCGCCAACGCGCTCCGCCTGGCCGCCGGCTTCACCAACCTGCTCGCGGTCGCACCCGGCGCGTCGTTCACCGGCACGGTGACCGGCGGCAACCTGATCGGCAGCGGCACCGTCAGCACGCTGGAGCTGCTGTCGGGCGCCAGCACCGGCGTGCTGTCCGGCCTCGGCGCGCAGTTCGTCAACTTCGCCCAGATCACCGTCGATGCTGGCGCGTCCTGGAGCCTGACCGGCAGCAACACGATCGCCGCCGGCGTGACGCTGACCGAGTTGTCGGGCGCCGTGGTCACCGACACCGGCACGCTGGCGAACAACGGGCTGATCGTGCTCGACCCCAGCACGCTGACCGTGGGCGGCCTGACCGGCACCGGCGTCGTGACGGTCGATACCGGCAGCACGCTCACGGTGCAGGGGCTTGTCGCCGGCGGCGAGACGATCACCTTCGGCACCGCGGGCGGGCGGCTCGACCTCGACGCGCCGGGCAGCGTGGCCGGCGCGGTCACCAGCTTCGAGATCGGCGACGTCATCGACCTGAAGGGCGTCGATCCCAACTCGGTCAGCTATGGCGGGGGCACCCTGGCCTTCGCCGGTGGCAGCTTCGCGCTGCTCGCTGGCGGCGCCCGGCGAGATCGGGGTGACGGCGAGCGCCGATGGCGCGGGCGATCTCGGTGCTGTGCTTCTGCGTCAACACGCTGATCCGGACGCCGGGCGGCCAGATGCCGGTGCAGGACCTTGCGGTGGGCGACGAGGTGATGACGGAGCGCGGGGTGGCGCGGCGCATCGTGTGGATCGGCACCGGCCGCGTGCTGGCCACGCGCGGCCGGCGCAACGCGGCGACGCCGGTGATCGTACGCAAGGGAGCGCTCGCCGACAACGTGCCGACCCGCGACCTGCGGCTGACCAAGGGGCACGCGCTGTTCCTCGACGGCGCGCTGATCCCGGTCGAGTTCCTGGTCAACCACCCGCTCGATCGAATGGGACGACCTCGCGCAGGAGGTCGAGCTGTTCCACATCGAGCTGGAAACGCACGACGTGCTGATCGCCAACGGCGCACCGGCCGAGAGCTACCGCGACGATGGCAACCGTGGCTGTTCCGCAACGCCAATGCCCATTGGGATGCGCCGCCGCAGCCGCCCTGCGCTCCGGTGCTGACCGGCGGCCGGCGGGTGGATGCGCTGTGGCGGCGCCTGCTGGATCGCGCCGGTTCGCGGCCCCCGCGTTCCGCTGGAGGCCGATCCCGACCTGCATCTGCTGGTGGACGGCGCGCGGGTGACGCATCGGCGCGCAACGGCAAGGCCCATGTCTTCACGCTGGCAACGCGTCCGGACGCGATCCGCATCGTCTCGCGCGCCGCGGCGCGGATGAGCTGGGCGTCGCGCGGGGACCCGCGGCTCCTGGGCGTCGCGCTCAGCCGGATCGCGCTGCGGCAGGGCACCCGGTTCCGCCTGGTGGAGCCTCAGGATCCGTTGCTGGCCGAGGGCTTCCATGCGTTCGAGCCGGACGCTGCGCTGCGCTGGACCGATGGCGATGCCGCGTTGCCGATGGCGCTGCTCGACGGGCTGGAGGCACCGTTCGAACTGGTGCTGCACGTCGCCTGCACCAGCCTCTATCCGCCGCAGCCGGCGCTCCGCCTGGTCGCCTGAGGCGCCGTTCAGTCCCCGCCGTTTCAGTCCCGCCGTTCGGCGAAGAACGCCCGCAGCAGGGCCGCGGCCTCCGCCTCGCGCACGCCGCCCACCACCTCGGCCGGTGGTGGCAGACGGTGCATCGAACACCCGCGCGCCGTGCTCCACGCCGCCGCCCTTCGGGTCATAGGCGCCGAACACCACGCGCCGGACACGGAAGAAGCTCGCTGCCTGGGCGCACATCGGGCACGGCTCCAGCGTCACCACGAGGTCGCAGTCCGGCAGCCGCGCGGCCCCGCGCAAAGCGGCCGCCGCCCGCAGCGCCAGCATCTCGGCATGCGCCGAGGCGTCGTGGCGCGCGGCGACCTCGTTGCCCGCGCGGGCCAGCACTGCGCCGGCAGAGTCCACCACCACCGCCCCCACCGGCACCTCGCCGCGCGCAGCCGCCGCCCGCGCCTCGGCCAGTGCGATCTCCATCGCCGTCATCATCGCGTGTCCCGTCGTTGCGCGCGGAGCGAGGCGATCCCCCTGGAGATTGCGCCGCCTCCCGCGCGATGACAGCCTGCCTTGGCTGGCACGGCCCGCGAACCAGGGAGGAACACCAATGCCGCGCATTCCCCTCGTCACCGAGGCCACCATGACCGAGCCGCAGCGCCGTGTATACGATGCGATGATGACCGGGCCGCGCCGCTCGCCGCCGGTCGGCCCGCTCGCCGCCGCCATGCACCGCCCCGACCTGGCCGAGAAATGGTCCGACCTCGGCCTGGTGCTGCGCTTCAATTCCAGCTTCGAGCCGCGGCTGCGCGAATTCGTCATCCTGCTCACGGCCGCTACTGGGACTGCCAGTTCGAATGGTTCTCCCACGAATCCGAGGCGCGCAAGGCCGGCCTGTCCGACGCCGCGATCGAGACGCTGCGCCAGGGCGGCACCATTTTCGCGGCTGCCGATGAGCAGGCGATCCACGACTACGCCATCGAATTGCTGCGCGACCACCGCGTCGGCGACGCCACCTACAAACGTATCCACGACGCATACGGCACGCCCGGCATCGTCGAGCTGACCGCGCTGCTCGGCTACTACGCCATGGTCGCACTGACGCTGAACGCCCACGAGATCGGCGTGCCCGAGGGCGCGACGCCGCCCTTGCCCGCCCCCGCGGCGAGGGGCTAGCACACCGCCATGAGCAAGCGTCCCATCGTCGGCGTCACGCTGGATTCCGAGCAGCCCGGCGGCTACTCGAAATATCCCTGGTATGCGATGCGGCAGAACTACGCCGACGCGATCGTCGCGGCCGGCGGCCTGCCGATCGCCCTGCCGCACGACGCCGCCCTCGCCGCGGACTATCTCGACCGCATCGACGCGCTGGTCGTCACCGGCGGCGCCTTCGACGTCGATCCGGCACTGTACGGCGAGGCGGACCGCCACGCGACGGTGACCCTGAAGGAAGGCCGTACCGCCGCCGAACTGGCGCTCACCAGCGGCGCGCTCGCCCGCGACATGCCGGTGCTGGGCATCTGCGGCGGCGAGCAGCTTCTGGCTGTCGCGCTCGGCGGCACGCTGATCCAGCACATCCCCGATAGCATCGCCGATGCGCTGGAACACGAGCAGCCCAACCCGCGCCACGAGCCCGGCCATCCGGTGTCGGTGCGCAGCGGCACGCTGCTGCATCGCATCGTGGGGGCGGCCGAGATGCGGGTGAACTCGGCGCACCACCAGGCGGTGCGCGATCCGGGAAAGTTCGCCGTGGTGAACGCGGTGGCGCCCGACCAGGTCATCGAGGGCGTCGAGGATGCCCGCTACCGCTTCTGTCTCGGCGTGCAGTGGCATCCCGAGTTCTTCATCGATCCGGGCGACCGCCGCATCTTCGACGCGCTGATCGCCGCCACCCGCGCATGAGCGATTCCCCCAAAGGGGAGCCCATCAGGGGGGAACGCATCGCCAAATGGCTCGCCCGCGCGGGCGTCGCCAGCCGGCGCGACGCTGAGAAGCTGGTCGCCGAAGGCAAGGTGCGGCTGAACAACACGGTGGTGACGCATCCCGCCACCTTCGTCGCCGCCGATGACATCGTGATCGTCGCCGGCCGCATGGTGGACGCGCCGGAGCGCACCCGGCTGTGGCGCTACCATAAGCCGGTCGGCCTGGTGACCACCCATCGCGACCCGCAGGGGCGGCCGACGGTGTTCGAGAAACTGCCGGCCGGGCTGCCGCGCCTGGTCAGCATCGGACGGCTCGACCTCACCAGCGAGGGGCTGCTGCTGCTGACCAACGACGGGACGCTGGCGCGCCAGTTGGAACTGCCCGCCACCGGCTGGATCCGCCGCTACCGCGTCCGCGTGCACGGCGTGGTGGACGAACGGCGGCTGGCTGCGCTGGCCGGCGGCGTGACGGTGGAAGGCGTCACCTACGGTGCGATCGAGGCCGGCCTCGATTCGCGCAAGGGCGAGAATGCCTGGCTCACCGTCGGGCTGCGCGAAGGCCGCAACCGCGAGATCCGCCGCGTGATGGCGCATCTCGGCCTGGCGGTCACCAGGCTGATCCGCATTGCCTACGGCCCGTTCCAGCTCGGCACCCTGCCGCGCGGCGAGGTGGCCGAGGTGCCTGGCCGCGTGCTGCGCGACCAGTTGCCCAAGGAGGCCTGAGCCGTGGCGCGCCGGGTCTGGCTCGCCGCGCTCTCCCTTGCTGCGTGCTGGCTCGCGCTGCTGTCCATCGCCTGGACCGAAGCGCGCGCCGATCCGCCGCCGGCGGTGGGCGTGCGCCAGATCGAGTACCTGTCGCCCGGCGACCAGCGGCCGATGTGGCTGGCGGTGTTCTATCCGGCGGTCGCGCCCGCCCCTGAGACGAAGCCCTTGCGCCTGCCGTTCGTGGTGAACGTCACGCTGCACCCCGACGCCGAGTTCCTGCCCGCCGTCGCCCCGCGCCCGCTGGTCATGCTGTCGCACGGGCGCGGCAGCGATGCCTGGCAGTATGCGTGGTTCGCCCAGTCGCTGGCCGAGCGCGGCTATATCGTCGCCGCACTGAACCACTACCGCGCCAACAGCTACGAGCGCGAGATCGGCTGGCTCGCCAACCGCATCTGGCAGCGCCCGCGCGACGTCTCGCTCGACCTCACCCACCTGCTGGAGGACCCGGTCTGGGGCGCCCGGATCGACGCCGCCCGCATCGGCGTCGCCGGCCACTCGCAGGGCGGCTTCACCGCGCTGTGGCTCGGCGGCGCGGAGGTGAACCCGGAGAAGTTCGCCGCGTTCCAGCGCCTGTTCGCCGACAACCCTCTGATCCCCGCGCAGATCCGCCGCGACCTGCCGGTGGATGCGGCGCCGGCGCGCGGCCTGCGGGACGCCAGGGTGAAGGCGGTGTTCGCGATGGCGCCCGGCGTGGTGCAGGAATTCGGCATGGACGCAGACGGACTGAGCCGCCACGCGGTGCCGGCCTACCTGGTGGTGGGGGAGGGCGACACCCAGACGCCGCCCGGGCCGAACGCGGAGTTCGCCGCCCGCCACATCCCGGGCGCGGAATTATGGGTGATCCCCGGTCCGGTCGACCACGAGATCTTCATCAACGAATGCGACGATGAGGGCCGCAACGAATTCCCCGAGGGCTGCATCGACAAGCCCGGCGTCGACCGCCACGCGCTGCACGCGGCGATCGCGGCCGTCGCTGTGCGGTTCTTCGACGAGGCGCTCGGCGTCCGCTGATGCGCATCGTCGCCGGCGCGTGGCGCGGCCGTTCGCTGCTGGCGCCTGCCGGCACCGCGACCCGGCCGACCGCGGACCGCGTGCGCCAGGCGTTGTTCGACATGCTGCTGCACGCGCCCTGGGCGGGCCGCGACACGATCGAGGATGCGCAGGTGCTGGACGTCTTCGCCGGCACCGGTGCACTGGGGCTGGAGGCGCTGTCCCGCGGTGCGGCCCATGCAACGTTCGTCGAGCGCGACCGTGCCGCGCTGGCGACGCTGCGCGCCAACATCGCGGCCTGCCGCGCGGCCGAGCGCAGCACCGTCCTGGCGGTCGACGTGCTGGCGGGGGGTGCGCTGGCGGGGCCGCCGGCCGGGCTGGTGTTCCTCGACCCGCCCTACCGCCAGGACCTCGTGGCGGCGGCGCTCGCCCGGCTGCGCGCCACCGGGCACATCGCCGCGGGTGCCCTGCTGGTGGCCGAGACCGCGCGCGACGAGCCGCCGCCCGTTGCCGAACCGCTGGCCGAGCGGCTGCACGGCGCGGCGCGGCTCAGCGTCTGGCGCGAGTCATGACCCCGGCCAGGCCGTGCCCCAGCGGTCGGCGAACGCCACCTCGGGCAGCGGCCGGCGCGTCAGCGGCCCGAACCGGTCGATCGGCCAGCCGATCGGCATCATGGCGAAGCTGTCCACCTCGGCCGGAATGCCCAGCAGCGCGCGCACCTCGTCCTCGCAGCGCAGGTGGTTGGTGGTGATCGTGGTGCCGAGCCCGAGCGCGCGGCAGGCCAGGATGATGTTCTGCACCGCCGGATAGATGCTGGCGCCGCGGATGCGCGCCGCATAGGCCAGTTCCGCCTCGTGCTGCGCCTGCATCGCCGGCGCCAGCGCCTCGGCCGGCGGCACGACCGGGCGGCGCAGGCAGGGGATCACGATCACCGGTGCCTCGCCCATATGGTCCCACAGATAGGCGCCGCCGCGCATCATGCGCTGGAACTGCGCCTCGGTCAGGTGGGCCGGCCTGCCGCGCGCCGCATACATCGCCGCGGCGATGTCCGAGGCCTTGCGGTAGATCGCCCCCAGCCCCTGCCGCAGCGCCGGATCGCGCACCACCAGGAACACCCAGTTCTGCGCATTGCCGCCCGAGGAGGCGCGGATCGCCGCGTCCAGCACCTGGGTGATCAGCGTCTCGGGCACCGGATCCGGCTTCAGCCGCCGCAGCGAACGCGCCGAATGGATCGCCTCGAACACACCGATTTCCGTCACGGACCCGTCCTTCGCCCTGTTCGCCGCCGGCACGGCTGCCGCTCGCTCACGCACCCGCTCCAGCCCGTCGTCCGGCAGTGCGATGCACCGCTCCGGCGATGGCACCTGCACGGGTCACGCTCTACCGCCGCCCGAACAGCCTCTCGATCTCGGCCTTCGACAGCTTGAGGAAGGTCGGCCGGCCGTGGCTGCAGGTGGCGGCGCGCGGCGTCGCCTCCATCCGGCGCAGCAGCGCGTCCATCTCCGCGGCCGCCAGCCGCCTGCCGGCCCGGATCGAGCCATGGCAGGCGAGCCGCGCGATCACCGCATCCAGCCGCGCGGCCAGCGCCGTCGCCTCGTCCATCTCGGCCAGTTCATCGGCCAGGTCGCGCAGCAGCGGCGCCGGCTCCGGCGCGCCCAGCGCGGCGGGCAGCGCGCGCACCATGACCGCGCCCGGCCCGAACGCCTCGATCTCCAAACCGAGCCGCGCGAGTTCGTCCTGCCGCGCGAGCAGCCGGGCCGCATCGGGCGCCGGCAGGTCGACCACCGCCGGCAGCAGCAGCGGCTGCGTCCGCACGCCGCCCGCCAGCATCTGCTCGCGCAGGGCCTCGTGCGTCAGCCGCTCATGCGCGGCGTGCTGGTCCACCAGCACCAGCGAGCCGTCCGAGGCGACCGCGATGACATAGGTGTCGAGCACCTGGGCGACCGGCGCACCGAGCGGATGGTCGGAGTCCGGCTGGGCGGCGGGCAGCATGCGGGCGGCCGGCGCCGCGCCGAAGCCAAGCTGCGCCTCCGCCATGCCGGGCAGCGGCACCGAGCGGTAGGGTACCGGCGAGGCACGCGAATGCACCAGGTGCAGCGACGGCCTTGGCGCCGGCAGCGAGGTGCCCGCGCCGCCGGCCAGCGCGCGGCCGATGCTGCCGATCACCAGCGCGCGCACCGCCGCCGCGTCGCGGAACCGCAACTCGGCCTTCGCCGGGTGGACGTTCACGTCCAGGTCCTCGAACGGCAGCTCGAACCACAGCGCCACGACCGGATGGCGGCCGACCGCGATCACGTCGCGATAGGCGATCCGCACCGCGGCCTTCAGCATGGGATCGGCCACCGGCCGGCCGTTCACCGTCAGCGCCTGCGCCGCCGCCGTCGCACGGGTGAAGGCCGGCGATCCGGCATAGCCCGCGACGCGCAGCGCACCACGCTCGCCCGCGACCTCCACCAGCGCCTCGGACGTCTCCGCGCCGAACAGCGCGGCGACCCGCTGGCCGCGGTCCTGCGCCGGAAGGTCGAACAGCACGCGGCCGTCGCTCTCGAGCCGGAAGGCGACCGCGGGGGCCGACAGCGCCAGCCGGCGCACCGCCATCTCGGCGTGGTCCGCCTCGGTGCGCGGATGCTTCAAGAACTTGCGGCGTGCCGGCGTGGCAAAGAACAGGTCGCGCACCACGACGCGGGTGCCGTGCGCGCCGCCGGCGGGGGCGACGTCGGAGACCTCGCCGCCTTCGACCCGGATCTCCCACGCATGCGGCGCCGCGCGCGGCCGCGAGGTGATCGCCAGGCGGGCCGCCGCACCGATCGAGGGCAGCGCCTCGCCGCGGAACCCCAGCGTGGCGATGCGCACCAGGTCGTCATCGGCCAGCTTGGAGGTGGCGTGGCGCAGCACCGCCAGCGCCAGGCCCGCGCCGTCCATCCCGAGGCCGTCGTCCACCACCTCGATGCGGTCGATGCCGCCATTGTCGAGCGCGACGGCGATGCGGGCGGCGCCGGCGTCGAGCGCGTTCTCGACCAGTTCCTTCACCGCGGCGGCCGGACGCTCGATCACCTCGCCGGCGGCGATGCGATTGACCGTGTGCGGGGGGAGGATGCGAATCGACGGCACGAGGCTGAGCCTACACGCTGGGCGGCCCAGTCTAGCAGACCCGGCACGGAATGGGGACCCGGCGAGGGCCGGCGCGGAGCCCGGAACGCGCGGCGGGGAGCCGAGACGGCGGACCCGGAGGTCTCCGTCCCGGCTGCCCGCCGTGTCTGGCGTCATGGAAGGCGCCCGCCGCCTCAGACGTCGTGGAAAGCGATGGTGCGCAGCTCGATGCTCTCGCGCGGCAGCACGTCGGCAGGCGCGGTCGGGTCCTCGAACGCGCCGTGCGGCGACATCACCGCGCGGCCGTCACGCGCCGAATCGTAGCACTTGAGCAGCAGCGCCTCATCCGCACGCATCGCCGGCACGTAGAACCAGCGCTGCTTCGGGTTGTGCCGCATCAGGTAGATCTCGCCGGTGCGGTCGCGATAGATCAGGTCCGAGGGCAGCAGGTCGCCGTCCGACAGCGAGCGCGCGTCGCACATCGCCAGCGGCGCGTCCCGCAGCGGGCCGCGGATCGGCCGCCAGACATTGATGAACTGGTAGCGCCTGCCGAGCAGTGCCGCCGCCTCGTCGCCCATCAGGTCGCGGATGCGCTGCGGCGCGGAGTGCTCGGTATAGTCGTTGTGCACGCGCGAGGCGGGCTGGCGCGGCATGCCGGCCGCACGGTCCTCCACCCCCCTGTGGCGGCGGCGGATCGTGTGGTCGAAGATGACGACGCGCGCGGCGCCGGTGTGGGCGGTCACCAGTTTCTCGGCCTCTGGGTAGTAGACGCGGCGCAGTTCGTCCTCGTCGTAGAAATCGCGCACCGCGCTGCGCTGCGCCACCAGCTCGAAGCCCTCGCGGTCGAGCGAGAGGCCGGCGGCGAACGGGCGGGCATCCCGCACCAGCACGCGATGCGGCTGGTCGACCGTGTTGGTGCGAGGCACGCCGGGCGGGGGATCATAGGTATAGCTGTGGGCGCGTCCGGCGAGCGGGGCGATATAGAGAAGTTCGGCCTCTACATTCGCCGTCTCAGAGATGGTCGTGCTGTGCTGGTCCAAATAATCCCCCTCTGCGCGGGCGTCTGTTCTCTCGAAGAGATAGCGCGCCTGGCGCCGCTCTCAAGCGGTGTCCCGGGGACGGCGGGGCAGGAGGCAGGCGCGGCCAACCGCGGGGCGGATGCGGCTCTGGACTCGGGCGCCGCGTTCGGCTACACGCCCGCCCTCCATCGGAACGCGGGAGGCTGTGGCGCTGCCGTCTGTGCAGTCGCTGCGCCGTTTGCACCGCGGTCCCCGGGACCGGAAGGACAAGGACCAGGGATTATGGCGAAGAAGATCGTCGGCTACATCAAGCTGCAGATTCCGGCCGGCAAGGCGAACCCCTCGCCGCCCGTCGGCCCCGCACTCGGTCAGCGCGGCCTGAACATCATGCAGTTCTGCAAGGATTTCAACGCGGCGACGCAGGGCATGGAGCCGGGCATGCCGGTGCCGGTGGTGATCACCGCCTATGGCGACCGCACCTTCACGTTCATCACCAAGACGCCGCCAAACACGTATTTCCTGAAGAAGGCGGCGAAGATCGACAAGGGCAGCCAGACGGTGGGCAAGAGCGCGCCGGTCGGCAGCATCACGACCTCGCAGCTTCGCGAGATCGCCGAGCAGAAGATGAAGGACATGAACGCCAACGACGTCGACGCGGCGGTGCGCATGCTCGCCGGCTCGGCGCGGTCGATGGGCCTCACGGTCGTGGAGGGCTGAACCTATGGCCAAGGACAAGCGCATCAAGAACGCCTACGAGAACGTCGACGCGGCGAAGGCCTATACGCTGCCCGAGGCGATCAAGCTGGTGAAGCAGAACGCCAAGGCGAAGTTCGACGAGACGGTCGAGATGTCGATGAATCTCGGCATCGACCCGCGGCACGCCGACCAGATGGTGCGCGGGCTGACCTCGCTGCCGAACGGCACCGGCAAGACGGTGCGGGTGGGCGTGTTCGCCCGCGGCCCCCAAGGCGGAGGAGGCGCAGGCCGCCGGCGCCGATGTGGTGGGGGCGGAGGACCTGGCCGAGAAGGTGCAGGCCGGTGACATCGATTTCGACCGCTGCATCGCGACGCCGGACATGATGGGCGTGGTCGGGCGGCTCGGCAAGATTCTGGGCCCGCGCGGCCTGATGCCGAATCCGCGGCTGGGCACCGTCACCATGGACGTGCGCGGCGCGGTGACCGCGGCGAAGGGCGGCCAGGTGGAGTTCCGCGCCGAGAAGGCCGGGATCGTCCATGCCGGCATCGGCAAGGTGTCCTTCGAGGACGACAAGCTGGTGGAGAATGCCCGGGCGCTGGCGGACGCGATCCAGCGCGCCAAGCCGACCGGTGCCAAGGGGACGTATCTGCAGAAGGTGTCGCTCAGCTCCACGATGGGGCCGGGCGTCCGGGTGGATATCGGCAGCCTGGCGCCGGGCTAGCGGCTGGCTGCCGGCCTCGCCCGCCGCGCGCGGGAGAGGCGGGTGACACGAGATACGCCTGCCTTTCGGGGCAGGCGGGCAGGGGGATGCTCCCATGGGCCGTGGCCCGAGGACAGCCCCCCGAACCTGTCCGAGACCGCACGTTCCCCTTCGGGGGTCTAATGGACCATCGGTCCGCGCGCGGGAGACGGGAGAAGCCGAAGCCCCCGGGATCATCCCGCGGGCGTGCCTCCTATGGAGGACGGTTGGTTCCGGCTTGAGGACAGGCGAACTGGGCAACCTGGCCCGGCGCGGTCCAAACGCGTCCGGCCGTAGTGGAGACGATACGTGGACCGGACTGAAAAGCGGGAATTCGTCGCCGGTCTGCACGAGGCGCTTGCCGCCACCTCGATGATCGTGGTCACCCACAATACGGGTCTCACGGTCGCCGAAGCGACGGAACTCAGGCGCCGGATGCGGGCAGCCGGCGTGACCTTCAAGGTCGCGAAGAACCGCCTGGCCCACCTTGCTCTGGAAGGGACCCCATTCGACGGCCTGAAGCCCATGCTGAAGGGTCCGACCGCGCTCGCGTGGTCAACGGACGCGGTGGCAGCGGCGAAGGCGACCGTCGAGTTCGCCAGGACCAACGAGAAGCTCGTGCTGATCGGTGGAGCGCTCGGAGCCCAGACGCTGGATGCGTCGGGGGTGCGGGCGCTGGCCGAACTGCCGAGCCTGGATACGCTGCGCGCCCGCATCGTGGGGATGGTTTCCACCCCCGCGACCCGTGTCGCCGGCGTGCTTCAGGGCTCGGCCGGGCAGCTCGCCCGGGTCTTTGGCGCCTTCGCCAAGAAGGGTGAGGAAGGCGAGGCGGCGGCGGCCGCGTGAACCGTCGCGCGATCCCGGGGTGGACCCGGGCTTGCATGGAACCAACTGACGACTAAATTAGGGACACACGAAAATGGCTGATCTGGCAAAGCTGGTTGACGAGCTGTCCAGCCTCACGGTTCTGGAGGCTGCCGAGCTCTCGAAACTGCTCGAAGAGAAGTGGGGCGTCTCCGCGGCTGCGCCTGTCGCGGTGGCGGCGGCGGCACCTGCGGGCGCGGCGGCAGCAGCCGCGCCGGTCGAGGAGCAGACGGAATTCACCGTCATCCTGGCCAAGGCGGGCGAGAAGAAGATCAACGTGATCAAGGAGGTGCGCACCATCACCGGTCTTGGCCTGAAAGAGGCGAAGGATCTGGTCGAGGGCGCGCCGAAGGCGGTCAAGGAAGGCGTCTCGAAGGACGAGGTCGCCAAGATCAAGAAGATGCTCGAGGACGCCGGGGCTTCCGTGGAGGTCAAATAGCACGAGTCAATCAACCAAGCCGGGCGTGCGGCGTCGCCGTGCCGCCGTCCGGATCGAGCTGGAAGCGGGCGGGAATCGAGCTGGTTCCCGCCCCGCTTCGCGTTGCGGCGGCAAGACAGGCAGGTAGGCAGGGCACTACATGAACGCGATTACCAGGTCGTTTACCGGGCGCAAGCGCATCCGTCACAGCTTCGGACGCATCCCCGAAGTGGCGCCGATGCCGAACCTGATCGACGTGCAGCGCGCCTCCTACGAGGCGTTCCTCCAGATGAACGTCCAGCCTGACAGCCGGCTGCATGCCGGATTGCAGGAGGTGTTCAAGTCGGTGTTCCCGATCGACGACTTCGCGGGACGCGGCCGGCTGGAGTTCGTCTACTACGAGCTCGAGGAGCCGAAATACGACGTCGAGGAGTGCATCCAGCGGGGCATGACCTATGCCGCGCCGCTGAAGGTCATCCTGCGCCTGATCGTCTGGGACGTGGACGAGGACACCGGTGCGCGGTCGATCCGCGACATCAAGGAGCAGCCCGTCTACATGGGCGACATGCCGCTGATGACCGACAACGGCACGTTCATCATCAATGGCACCGAGCGCGTCATCGTCTCCCAGATGCACCGCTCGCCCGGCGTGTTCTTCGACCACGACAAGGGCAAGACGCATTCCTCGGGCAAGTACCTGTTCGCCGCGCGGGTGATCCCGTATCGCGGCTCCTGGCTCGATTTCGAGTTCGACAGCAAGGACCTGGTCTATGTCCGCATCGACCGGAAGCGGAAGCTGCCGGTCACCACGCTGCTGTATGCGCTCGAGGGCGCATCGACGGCGAAGCTGCGGGCGGAGCGCGAGGCGAAGGGCGAGCAGCTCGAGCTGGGCGAGATCCGCGGCATGGATCAGGAGGAGATCCTCAATTATTTCTACGGCCAGGTGGTGTTCGACCACACGCCGAAGGGCTGGGCGCGGCCGTTCGATCCCGACGCGTTCCGCGGCGTGAAGCTGCTGGAGCCGATCATCGACGCCGCGACCGGCGAGGTGGTGGCCGATGCGGACGCCAAGCTGACGCAGCGCCAGGCGCGGCGGATCGCCGAGAAGACCAAGGAGGTGCTGGTCGGCCGCACCGACCTGCTCGGCCGTTTCGTGGCCGAGGACCTGGTCAATGACGAGACCGGCGAGATCTTTGCCGAGGCGGGCGAGGAGCTGACCGAGCCGAAGCTCGCGGCGCTGGAGGCGGCCGGCATCACCACGCTGCCGACGCTCGCGGTGGACCAGTCGACCGGGCCGTGGATCCGCAACACGCTGGCGGTGGACAAGAACTCCAACCGCGACGATGCGCTGATCGACATCTACCGGGTGATGCGTCCGGGCGAGCCGCCGACGCCGGAGACGGCCGAGGCGCTGTTCCGCGGGCTGTTCTTCGATCCGGACCGCTACGACCTGTCGGCGGTCGGCCGGGTGAAGATGAACATGCGGCTGGGCTTCGAGGACGTGGCGGATTCGATCCGCGTGCTGCGCAAGGAAGACCTGCTGCGCACGGTGAAGATCCTCAACGAGCTGAAGGACGGCCGCGGCCAGATCGACGACATCGACAATCTCGGCAACCGCCGGGTGCGCTCGGTCGGCGAGCTGATGGAGAACCAGTACCGCATCGGCCTGCTCCGCATGGAGCGCGCCATTCGCGAGCGCATGGGCTCGGTGGACATCGACACCGTGATGCCGCACGACCTGATCAACGCCAAGCCCGCGGCGGCGGCGGTGCGGGAGTTCTTCGGCAGCTCGCAGTTGTCGCAGTTCATGGACCAGACCAATCCGCTGTCGGAGGTGACGCACAAGCGGCGCCTCTCGGCGCTTGGCCCGGGCGGTCTGACGCGCGAGCGGGCGGGCTTCGAGGTGCGCGACGTGCACCCGACGCATTACGGCCGCATCTGCCCGATCGAGACGCCGGAAGGCCCGAACATCGGCCTGATCAACTCGCTCGCGACCTACGCCAAGGTCAACAAGTACGGCTTCATCGAGACGCCGTACCTGCTGGTGAAGGACGGGGTGGTGCAGAAGGAGCCGCGCTACCTCTCCGCCATGGAGGAGGAGAAGCTCGTCGTCGCGCAGGCGGATGCGCCGATGGACAGCGACGGCAGGTTCACCCAGGACCTCGTGTCGGTGCGCCGCCAGGGCGATTTCCGCCTGGTGCGTCCGGAGGACGTGACCGCGATCGACGTGTCGCCGAAGCAGCTCGTCTCGGTGGCGGCCGCGCTGATCCCGTTCCTGGAGAACGACGACGCCAACCGCGCGCTGATGGGCTCCAACATGCAGCGCCAGGCGGTGCCGCTGATCCAGGCGGACGCGCCGCTGGTCGGCACCGGCATGGAGGCGGCGGTGGCCCGTGACAGCGGGGCGACGATCATCGCCCGGCGTGCCGGCGTGGTGGACCAGATCGACGGCGCGCGCATCGTGGTGCGGGCGACCAACGAGGACGGCACCACCAAGGGCGTCGACATCTACCGGCTGCGCAAGTTCATGCGCTCGAACCAGTCGACTTGCATCAACCAGCGTCCGCTGGTGAAGGTGGGCGACCGGGTGCAGGACGGCGAGATCATCGCCGATGGTCCGTCGACCGATCTGGGCGAGCTGGCGCTGGGGCGGAACGTGCTGTGCGCGTTCATGCCGTGGAACGGCTACAACTTCGAGGACTCGATCCTGATCAGCGAGCGCATCGCGCGCGACGACGTGTTCACGTCCATCCACATCGAGGAATTCGAGGTGATGGCGCGCGACACCAAGCTGGGCCAGGAGGAGATCACGCGCGACATCCCGAATGTCGGCGAGGAAGCCCTGAAGAACATGGACGAGGCCGGGATCGTCTATATCGGCGCCGAAGTGAATCCGGGTGACATCCTGGTCGGCAAGGTGACGCCGAAGGGCGAGAGCCCGATGACGCCGGAAGAGAAGCTGCTGCGCGCGATCTTCGGCGAGAAGGCCTCGGACGTGCGCGACACGTCGCTGAAGCTGCCGCCGGGCGTCACCGGCACGGTGGTGGATGTGCGGGTGTTCAGCCGCCGTGGCGTCGACAAGGACGAGCGCGCGATGGCGATCGAGCGGGCCGAGATCGAGCGGCTGGCGAAGGACCGCGACGACGAGAAGGCGATCCAGGAGCGGAGCTTCCTCAACCGTCTGCGGGAGAAGCTGCTGGGCCGCAAGGCGGCCGGCGGGTTCAAGGGCCTCAAGGCCGGCACGGAGATCACCGAGGAGGTGCTGGCCGAGCATCCGCGTGGGGCCTGGCGCCATATCGGCGTGCAGGACGATGCGGTGATGGCGGAGATCGAGACGCTGAAGCGCGAGTTCGATGCCGCCGTCGGCCGGCTGCAGGCGCGGTTCGACAGCAAGGTCGAAAAGCTGCAGCGTGGCGACGAGTTGCCGCCCGGCGTGATGAAGATGGTGAAGGTCTTCATCGCGGTGAAGCGGAAGCTGCAGCCGGGCGACAAGATGGCCGGCCGCCACGGCAACAAGGGCGTCGTGTCGCGCGTGGTGCCGGTGGAGGACATGCCGTTCCTGGAGAACGGCACGTCGGTCGACCTGGTGCTGAACCCGCTAGGCGTGCCGTCGCGCATGAACGTCGGGCAGATCCTGGAGACCCATCTCGGCTGGGCCTGCGCCACGCTGGGTGCGCAGATCGGCGAACTGGTGGAGACCTATCGCCGCACCGGCGCGCAGCGTGAGGCGCTGCTCGAGCGTCTGCGCGACGTGTACGGCGAGGAGGAGTATCGCGACCAGATCGCGGTGCTGGACACCGACCAGTTGGTCGAACTGGCACAGAACCTGAAGAAGGGCGTGCCGATCGCGACGCCCGTGTTCGACGGCGCGCGCATGTCCGACATCGAGGGCATGCTGGTGCAGGCCGGGCTCGATACCTCGGGCCAGGTGGTGCTGGTCGACGGGCGCACCGGCGAGCCGTTCGAGCGCAAGGTGACGGTCGGCTACATCTACATGCTGAAGCTGCACCACCTGGTGGACGACAAGATCCACGCGCGGTCCATCGGACCGTACTCGCTGGTGACGCAGCAGCCGTTGGGCGGCAAGGCGCAGTTCGGCGGCCAGCGGTTTGGCGAGATGGAGGTGTGGGCGCTCGAGGCGTATGGCGCTGCGTATACACTGCAGGAAATGCTGACGGTGAAGTCCGACGATGTGTCCGGGCGGACCAAGGTCTACGAGGCGATCGTGCGCGAGCAGGACAACTTCGAGGCCGGCGTCCCGGAGAGCTTCAACGTGCTGGTCAAGGAACTGAAGTCGCTCGGGCTGAATGTCGACCTGGACAGCCGTGCCGCCTGACCTTCCACCCGTCATGGCCGGCCCCGTGCCGGCCATGACGGCGGAGGCGGCGCCGGACCCATTGCTTAACCCTCAGAGGGTGATCGAAGCATGAACGAACTGATGAAGATCCTCGGCCAGACCGGCCAGGCAATGACTTTCGATCAGATCAAGATTCAGATGGCGAGCCCGGAGCAGATCCGCTCCTGGTCGTACGGCGAGATCAAGAAGCCGGAGACCATCAACTACCGCACGTTCAAGCCGGAGCGCGACGGGCTGTTCTGTGCCCGCATCTTCGGCCCGATCAAGGACTACGAGTGCCTGTGCGGCAAGTACAAGCGGATGAAGTTCCGCGGCATCATCTGCGAGAAGTGCGGCGTCGAGGTCACGCTGGCCAAGGTGCGGCGCGAGCGCATGGGCCATATCGAGCTGGCCTCGCCGGTGGCGCATATCTGGTTCCTGAAGTCGCTCCCGAGCCGGATCGGCCTGATGGTCGACCTGACGCTGAAGGAGCTCGAGAAGATCCTGTACTTCGAGAGCTACGTGGTGCTGGAGCCTGGCACCACCGACATGAAGGTGCACCAGCTTCTGACCGAGGACCAGCTTCTCGCGAAGCAGGACGAGTTCGGTGACGACCAGTTCGAGGTCGGCATCGGCGCCGAAGCGATCAAGAAGGTGCTGCACAAGATCGTTCTCGACGAAGAGAAGGTGAAGCTGCGCGCCGACCTGAAGGAGACCACGTCGGAGGCCAAGCGCAAGAAGCTGGTCAAGCGCCTGAAGCTGATCGAGGCATTCGCCGAGTCTGGCGCGCGTCCGGAATGGATGATCCTCGACGTTGTGCCGGTGATCCCGCCCGAGCTGCGCCCGCTGGTGCCGCTGGATGGCGGCCGGTTCGCGACGTCCGACCTGAACGACCTGTACCGCCGGGTGATCAACCGCAACAACCGGCTGAAGCGGCTGATCGAGCTGCGCGCGCCCGACATCATCGTGCGCAACGAAAAGCGCATGCTGCAGGAATCGGTGGACGCGCTGTTCGACAACGGCCGCCGCGGCCGCGCCATCACGGGTGCCAACAAGCGTCCGCTGAAGTCGCTGTCCGACATGCTGAAGGGCAAGCAGGGCCGCTTCCGGCAGAACCTGCTGGGCAAGCGCGTCGACTATTCCGGCCGTTCGGTGATCGTGGTCGGACCCGAGCTGAAGCTGC
Source organism: Acetobacteraceae bacterium (assembly GCA_037201625.1). Lineage (GTDB taxonomy): Bacteria > Pseudomonadota > Alphaproteobacteria > Acetobacterales > Acetobacteraceae > JAMXLO01. Next base: position 456,861 of record JBBCGR010000003.1, read on the forward strand.
ACCAGTGCGGGCTGCCGAAGAAGATGGCGCTCGAGCTGTTCAAGCCGTTCATCTACTCGAAGCTCGAGAAATACGGCCACGCCACCACCATCAAGGCCGCCAAGCGGATGGTGGAGAAGGAGCGTCCCGAGGTGTGGGACATCCTCGAAGAGGTGATCCGCGAGCATCCGGTGATGCTGAACCGCGCGCCGACCCTGCATCGCCTCGGCATCCAGGCGTTCGAGCCGGTGCTGATCGAGGGCAAGGCGATCCAGCTTCATCCGCTGGTGTGCACGGCGTTCAACGCTGACTTCGACGGCGACCAGATGGCGGTGCACGTGCCGCTGTCGCTGGAGGCGCAGTTGGAAGCGCGCGTGCTGATGATGTCGACCAACAACATCCTCAGCCCGGCGAACGGCAAGCCGATCATCGTGCCGTCGCAGGACATCGTGCTGGGGCTGTACTACCTGTCGCTGGACACCGCTGAATTCGGCGTGGTGGCGGAGAAGGATGCGCCCGCGTTCGGCACGATCGGCGAGATCGAGTTCGCGCTGCATGCCGGCGCCGTCCGCATGCACGACAAGATCAAGGCGCGCTACGAGACGATCGACGCCGGCGGCAATCCGGTGCGCCAGATCGTGGTGACGACACCCGGGCGGATGATGATCGCGCAGATCCTGCCGAAGCATCCGCTGGTGCCGTTCGACCTGATCAACCGGCAGCTCACCAAGAAGAACGTGTCGGACGTGATCGACGCGGTGTACCGCCACTGCGGCCAGAAGGAATGCGTGATCTTCGCCGACCGGCTGATGGGGCTTGGCTTCGGCCAGGCGGCCAAGGCCGGCATCTCGTTCGGCAAGGACGACCTGATCATCCCGGTCGAGAAGGGCGAGATGATCCACAAGACGCAGGCCGAGGTGAAGGAGTTCGAGCAGCAGTACCAGGACGGGCTGATCACGGCCGGCGAGCGCTACAACAAGGTGGTGGATGCCTGGTCGCGCTGCACCGACGAAGTGGCCGGCGCGATGATGAAGGAGATCTCCAAGCAGGAGCTGGGCAAGCCGACCAACTCGGTGTGGATGATGAGCCATTCCGGTGCGCGCGGCTCGCCGGCGCAGATGCGCCAGTTGGCCGGCATGCGCGGGCTGATGGCGAAGCCGTCGGGCGAGATCATCGAGCAGCCGATCATCGCCAACTTCAAGGAAGGCCTGTCCGTGCTGGAGTATTTCAACTCCACCCACGGCGCCCGCAAGGGACTGGCCGACACCGCCTTGAAGACGGCGAACTCCGGCTACCTGACCCGCCGCCTGGTCGACGTGGCGCAGGACTGCATCATCTTCGAGGAGGATTGCGGCACCGAACGCGGCCTCACCGTGCGCGCGGTGATGGACGGCGGCGAGGTCGTCTCCGCACTGTCCGAGCGTATCCTCGGCCGCACCGCGGCGGAGGACGTGCTGGATCCGACCACCAACGAGGTGATCGTCCCGGGCAACACGCTGATCGAGGAGGATGCGGCTGACGCGATCGAGAAGGCCGGCGTCGAGGCGGTGAAGATCCGCTCGGTGCTGACCTGCGATTCGGCGGTCGGCGTTTGCGGCCATTGCTACGGGCGCGACCTCGCCCGCGGCACGCCGGTGAACATCGGCGAGGCGGTGGGCGTGATCGCCGCTCAGTCGATCGGCGAGCCCGGCACGCAGCTTACCATGCGCACGTTCCATATCGGCGGCGCGGCGCAGCGCGGTGCCGAACAGTCGAACGTGGAGGCGAGCCACGAGGGCGTGGTCACGGTGCGTAACCGCAACGTGGTCATGAACAGCCAGGGCACGCCGGTGGTGATGTCGCGCAATTGCGAAATCGTCCTCACGGACGACAAGGGGCGCGAGCGTGCCCGCTTCCGCGTGCCGTACGGCGCTCGTCTGCTGGTGGATGAAGGCCAGCAGGTGGCGCGCGCGCAGAAGCTGGCGGAGTGGGATCCGTACACCCTGCCGATCATCACCGAGCGCAACGGCAAGCTCGAATACATCGACCTGATCGAGGGCATCACGCTGGTCGAGCGGATGGACGAGGTCACCGGGCTGACGTCGAAGGTGGTGGTCGATTACAAGCAGGGAGCCAAGAGCGTCGACCTGCGGCCGCGCCTGCAGTTGAAGGACGACCGTGGCGAGGTGATGAAGCTGCCGAACGGCACCGATGCGCGCTACTTCCTGTCGCCGGACTCCATCCTGTCGGTGGACAACGGTGCCACGGTGGCCGCGGGCGACGTGCTGGCACGCATCCCGCGCGAGGGCAGCAAGACGCGTGACATCACCGGCGGTCTGCCGCGCGTGGCGGAACTGTTCGAGGCTCGCCGGCCGAAGGACCACGCGGTGATCGCCGAGAACGACGGTCGCGTGGAGTTCGGCAAGGACTACAAGAACAAGCGCCGGATCATCGTGAAGAATGACGAGACGACGGAAGAGACCGAGTACCTGATCCCCAAGGGCAAGCACGTGTCGGTGCAGGAGGGCGACTTCGTCCGCAAGGGCGATCCGCTGGTCGACGGCCCGCGCGTGCCGCACGACATCCTGAAGGTGATGGGCGTCGAGGCGCTGTCCGACTACCTGGTCAACGAGATCCAGGACGTCTATCGGCTGCAGGGTGTGAAGATCAACGACAAGCACATCGAGGTGATCGTTCGCCAGATGCTGCAGAAGGTCGAGATCCTCGATCCGGGCGACACGACGTTCCTGGCCGGCGAGCAGGTTGACCGCACCGAATTCGATGCGGTGAACGGCAAGCTGGGACGTGACGACCGGCCGGCGCACGCGATGCCGGTGCTGCAGGGGATCACCAAGGCGTCGCTGCAGACCAACAGCTTCATCTCGGCGGCCTCCTTCCAGGAGACCACGCGGGTGCTGACCGAGGCTGCGACGGCGGGCAAGACGGACAGCCTGACCGGGCTGAAGGAGAACGTGATCGTCGGACGGCTGATCCCGGCGGGCACGGGGTCGGTGATGAACCGGCTGCGCGCCATCGCCGCCGGCCGCGATCAGCGGACGCTGAGCATGGCCAACACGCCGCAGATCACCGAAGAGGTGAAGGCGGCGGAATAAGGGGCCTCAGAGGGCGAGTGAACTCCTGGCGACTGCGCCAGGGTTCATTCGCCCGCCGGCACCGGGAGGCCGCTGGGCCGCTCGGTACGCGCTGCGATCGGGGAGGGCGGCGCTGAGCCCAAGGGCCAGACAGAACAGCCCGGGATAGTAGTAGTACTTGAAGACCTGCACGTTGAGCGAGATGCAGCCGACGAACACGGTTCCGATGACGCAGAGCAGGTGGGCCGTCGTCATGCGCCGGCCCCGAGCGACGATCGCGAGCGCACCGGCCGCCACGAAGGCAAGCTGAAACGGGGACCGCAGCCAGCCCAGGCCCGTCGCCTGCAGCAGATTCAGCAGCGATATTTCTCGCTGGTCGTAGACCGGCTGCAAGGCATGATCTGCGGCTATGCGCTGCTGTACAACGACGTAGAGTTCATTGATCAGGGCCGGGCGGTGCCATAGCCAAGGTCCCATGATCACGAGGTAGGTCGCCAGGCCGATCGCGCCGAGGAAAACGGCCTTCCGCCACCCGAAATGTACCAGCACGTACAATCCGAACAGGGCGACAATGAGCAGGGCCGGTTGCTGGGCTGCGATCAGCATGCCGGCGACGATAGTGGCAATGGTGAAGCGCTCGTGCAGCAATGCCAGACCGAAGCCCAGAATCAGCAGCCAGTACGGCCAAACCTGACCGCGCAGGATCATCTCCATGCCAATTCGTGACACGATGAGGCACAGCAGCATGGTCAGCGCGGGCTCGCTGATCTGCCGGCGGTACGCCAGCCAGAGGGCCACCGCCGTTGCGGCGATCAGGAAGACGAAGTTCTCAATGCGTGGATCGAAATTCCAGAATGCGGCGGGAAAAAAGACCAGCCATTGCAGCGGCAGGTAATAGAAATAGCTTCCGCCGTACGATTGGATATAGGGGTCGCTGCCATTGAGGAGGTAATTGTTGGCATCGATGATGACCGGCAGCATATCGGCCTCTGACCGCTGCAACGTCGAACTCGCGATCAGTACAAGTGCCAGCAGTACGTTGCCAACGAGCGGCAGCGCCAAGGCGGCACTGTATCGCCGGCTGTACAGCAGAGCGCAGGTTGCGGTGATTATTGCGATCACAACCGGCAATGCCCGGCTGCTGGGCAGCCAGAAATACACTGTCACGCAGAACATGAGGGCGGGGGCCGACGGCGCCAGCCAGGCCGGCCATGCGAGACGGCGCGAGGAGTTCTTGTCCGGTACCTGGCTTGCGATCATTGCCAGGAAGATCGGCAGCAGCGTCAGCGACCACAGCCCGAAATAGAGCGGCCACGATGTTTCCGCGAAGCGGTAGCCGAACCCGTAGCCAAGGGTGAGGACGATGAGCAAGGCGGCCGTGGCAAGCCAGAGCGTCATGAAATGCAGCCTCCCCGGAGACCGCCGTGACGCGGCTATCGTTTCACAGAGCCCTCTCCATCCGCATTTGACGTGATCGGCGGGCTGCCGACAATCCATGACCCAGGCCGATCCTCCCCCGTTGGATCGTCAGACTTCGATACATCGGCTCGATCTGCTTCCGCTCAGCCTCCGGCCATCGCTCGCCGACCCTCTTCCTCCCCTGCCGCCGCCTCCTCCGCCCCCCAACGACGCGCCAGCGCCGCGCAGACCATGAGCTGGACCTGATGGAACAGCATCAGGGGCAGCACGATCAGCCCGAGTGACTGGCCGGCGAACAGGATGCTCGCCATCGGCAGGCCGCTCGCCAGGCTCTTCTTGGAGCCGCAGAACATGACCGTGACGCGGTCCTCGCGGCTGAACCCCAGCAGCCGGCTCAGCCCGCCGGTCGCCAGCAGCACCGTGACCAGCAGTGCCGCGTCCAGCAGCAGCAGCGTGGCGAACTGGCGCGCGTCGAGCTGGTGCCAGATGCCATGCGTCACGCCCTCGCTGAAGGCTACATATACGATGACCAGGATTGAGCCGCGATCCACCGCGCCGGTCAGCCCCTTGTGCCGGCCGACCCAGCCGCCGATCCAGGGCCGCAGCGCCTGGCCGGCCGCGAACGGCACCAGAAGCTGCAGCACGATGTCGCCCAGGCCCTTGGCCGAGAAGCCGCCATGCGCGCTCAGCAGCAGCCCGGCCAGCAGCGGCGTCAGCAGGATGCCGAGCAGGTTCGACCCGGTCGCGGCGCACAGCGCGGCCGGCACGTTGCCTCGCGCGATCGAGGTGAAGGCGATCGACGACTGCACGGTGGACGGCAGCAGGCACAGCATCAGCAGCCCGGCCCACAAAGGCGGCGTCAGCAGCCCGGGGAAGGCCGCATGCGCCGCCAGGCCGAGCACAGGGAACAGCAGGAAGGTGGCGGCCAGCACCACCACATGCAGGCGCCAGTGCCGGGCTCCGGCCAGCGCCGCGGCCGGCGACAGCCGCGCGCCCTGCAGGAAGAACATGGCGGCGATCATCGCCGAGCCCGTGCCGCTCGCCACCGCCAGGCCGGCGCCGCGGGCCGGCAGCAGGCTGGCGAGGGCCACCATGCCGACGATGCTGGCAATGTAGGGGTCGGGCGTCAGCCGGGAGAGCAGTGCGCGCATCGGGAAATCCGCCTCGTGGTTCGCGACGGCCCGGATATGCCGTTGTGACCGTTCATTGTGAACGACGCTCATGGTGCTTATTGTGATCATGATTCGTGATGAGCGCGCTCGATGCTGGACCCGGTTCTCCTGGAAAGCTTCCTCGCCGTCGCCCAGGCCCGCAGCTTCAGCGAGGCCGGCCGGCGTCTCGGCCTGCGCCAGTCCACCGTCAGCCAGCACATCCGCAAGCTTGAGGACGCGGCCGGCCGGCGGCTGTTCGTCCGCGACACCCACTCGGTGATCCCGACACCGGACGGGGAGGCCATGGAGGGGTTCGCCCGCTCCATCCTCGAGGCCAACGAGCGCGCGCGACGCTATTTCGCCGGCTCGCAGTTGCGCGGCCGGGTGCGGTTCGGCGCATCCGAGGATTTCGTCAGCTCCCGCCTGCCTGAAGTGCTGGCTGATTTCGTCCGCCTGCATCCCCTGGTCGACTTGGCGCTGACCGTCGATCTGAGCGCCGCGCTGCACCAGATGCTGGATGCGGGCGAACTCGACCTGGCGCTCTGCAAGCGCCGCACCGGCGACGACCGCGGGCAACTGGTGTGGCGGGATCGCCTCGCCTGGATCGGCACCGATGCGACCCGCATCGATCCCGCGCAGCCGCTGCCGCTGATCCTGTATACGCCGCCCAGCATCACCCGCACCGCGGCTCTGGAGACGCTGGAGCGCACCGGGCGTCCCTGGCGCATCGTCTGCTCCAGTGGCAGCCTGAGCGGCCTGCGCGCCGCGGCGCTGGCGGGTCTCGGGATCACGGTGCATGCGCACGGGCTGATGCCGGAGGGTCTGACCGAGATGCCGCCGGCGTACCGCCTGCCCGACCTCGGGGATGTCGAGTTCGTGGTGCTCGGCGCCACCCGCCAGCAGCACGGGCCCGCGGCGGAACTCGCTGCCGCCATCCTGGCGAATGGCGGGCGGCTGCAGCGTCCACGCGGTTGACGCGGATTTCGGCGGGGCAGACGTTTGGGGTGGACGGGCGCGCGGCAATTGGTGCGCAGCCGCTTGACTCGCATTCGGCTCGACACTAGGTTCCGCCCCCTCTGGCCGACCCGGGTTTAGCCCGGCGGCAGTGGTTTGCAGGCCGAAGTCGCGTGCGGTGCCGCCTCCGGACAGTCCGGCGGGCCCAGGCCGTAGGCTGAAGGACCCCGCAGGATGGGAAGCTCCCAGCCGGCGGGTTTTGCCTGTCAGGTGACGGCTCGCCCCGGAAGGGACGGCCGAATGGAGTGAAAGAGGCGCGATGCCGACGATCAATCAGCTCATCGCCAAAGGGCGGGAGCCACAGAAGACGCGGAACACCGTTCCGGCGCTGCAGGGTTGCCCGCAGAAGCGCGGCGTCTGCACGCGCGTCTATACGACCACGCCGAAGAAGCCGAACTCCGCGCTGCGCAAGGTGGCGAAGGTGCGGCTGACCAACGGCTATGAGGTCGTGTCGTACATCCCGGGCGAGGGTCACAACCTGCAGGAGCACTCGGTCGTGCTCATCCGCGGTGGCCGCGTGAAGGATCTGCCGGGCGTGCGGTACCATATTCTTCGTGGCGTGCTCGATACCCAGGGCATTGCCAAGCGCCGCCAGCGTCGTTCGCTGTACGGCGCCAAGCGGCCCAAGTGAGGGGCCGGTCGTGCCAAGCACGCGGGAGATGAGTCGATGAGCCGCCGCCGCCGCGCCGTCAAGCGCGAGATCCTGCCGGACGCCAAGTTCGGCGATGTCGTGATCAGCCGCTTCATGAATGCGCTGATGTACGACGGCAAGAAGTCGGTCGCCGAAGGCACGATGTACGGTGCGCTGGATGTGATGAAGCGGCGGGGCGGCGCGCAGGCCGATCCGGTGCGCATGTTCCACGAGGCGCTGGACAACGTGAAGCCGGCGGTCGAGGTGCGCTCGCGCCGCGTCGGCGGTGCGACGTACCAGGTGCCGGTCGAGGTCCGCACGGAGCGCCGCCAGGCGCTGGCGATCCGCTGGATCATCGACGCCGCCCGCAAGCGCGGCGAGCACACGATGGAAGACCGCCTGTCGAATGAGCTGCTGGACGCGGTGAACAACCGCGGTGCGGCGGTGAAGAAGCGTGAAGACACCCATCGGATGGCAGAGGCGAACAAGGCCTTCAGCCATTACCGCTGGTGAACTGACTCAACCGGAGACAAGACGATGGGCAAGGCGAAATTCGCGCGCACCAAGCCACACTGCAACATCGGCACGATCGGCCATGTCGACCATGGCAAGACGTCGCTAACAGCCGCGATCACCAAGATCCTGGCGAAGACCGGTGGTGCGACCTACACGGCCTATGACCAGATCGACAAGGCGCCCGAAGAGCGCGCCCGCGGCATCACGATCGCGACCGCGCATGTCGAGTATGAGACCGAGAAGCGCCATTACGCGCATGTCGACTGTCCCGGCCACGCCGACTACGTGAAGAACATGATCACCGGCGCGGCGCAGATGGACGGTGCGATCCTGGTGGTCTCCGCCGCCGATGGCCCGATGCCGCAGACCCGCGAGCATATCCTGCTCGCCCGCCAGGTCGGCGTGCCGGCGCTGGTCGTGTTCATGAACAAGGTCGACATGGTCGACGACCCGGAGCTGCTGGAACTGGTCGAGCTCGAGGTGCGCGAGCTGCTGACCTCCTACCAGTTCCCCGGCGACGATATCCCGGTGATCAAAGGCTCCGCGCTGTGCGCGCTGGAAGACCGTGACGCCGAGATGGGCGAGAAGGCGGTGCTGGAGCTGATGGCGGCGGTGGATGCCTATATCCCGCAGCCGGTGCGCGCGACCGACCGGCCTTTCCTGATGCCGGTCGAGGACGTGTTCTCGATCTCCGGCCGTGGCACCGTGGCCACCGGTCGGGTCGAGCGCGGCATCATCAAGGTCGGCGAGGAGGTCGAGATCGTCGGCATCCGCGCCACCCAGAAGACCGTCGTGACCGGCGTCGAGATGTTCCGCAAGCTGCTTGACCAGGGCGAGGCCGGCGACAACATCGGCGCGCTGCTGCGCGGCACCAAGCGCGAGGACATCGAGCGCGGCCAGGTGCTGGCCAAGCCCGGCTCGATCACGCCGCACACCAAGTTCAAGGCTGAGGCGTATATCCTGACGAAGGAGGAGGGCGGCCGCCATACGCCGTTCTTCACCAACTATCGCCCGCAGTTCTACTTCCGCACCACCGACGTCACCGGCGTCGTCCAGTTGCCGGAAGGCACCGAGATGGTGATGCCGGGCGACAACGTCTCGATGGACGTGGAGCTGATCGCGCCGATCGCGATGGATGACGGGCTGCGCTTCGCGATCCGCGAGGGTGGCCGAACGGTGGGCGCCGGCGTCGTCGCCAAGATCACGGCCTAGCGGAAGAGAGCGGAGCCGGCGCCCTGCCTGAAGGCGGGGCGCCGGTGACTTTTCCAAGGGACGTATACGGGGACTCGGGGATACCGATGGACAACCAGAATATCCGCATCAGGCTCAAGGCCTATGATCACCGCGTGCTGGACAACAGCACGAAGGAGATCGTGAACACGGCCAAGCGCACGGGTGCCCAGATCCGCGGACCGATTCCGCTGCCGACGCATATCGAGCGTTTCACCGTGAACCGTTCGCCGCACATCGACAAGAAGAGTCGCGAGCAGTTCGAGATCCGCACGCACCGCCGGCTGCTCGACATCGTCGAGCCGACGCCGCAGACGGTGGACGCGCTGATGAAGCTCGACCTCGCCGCCGGTGTCGACGTCGAGATCAAGATCTGACGCCCCGGGGAAGAGTGATGGCACCGCAACGCACCGGATTGCTCGCGAAGAAGCTGGGCATGACGCGGATCTTCCAGGATGACGGGACGCATGTGCCGGTCACCGTGCTGCACCTCGACAGCGTGCAGGTTGTGGCGCAGCGCACCACCGAGAAGGACGGCTACGACGCCGTGCAGATCGGCTGGGGCCGCGCGAAGGTGAAGAACGTCTCGCAGCCGAACCGCGGCCATTATGCCCGCGCGAAGGTCGAGCCGAAGGCGAAGCTGGTCGAGTTCCGGGTGGCGGGCGATGCGCTGCTGGAACCCGGCGCGGTGCTGTCGCCGGCGCATTTCGTGGTGGGCCAGAAGATCGACGTGTGCGGCACCACGCAGGGCAAGGGGTTCGCCGGTGGCATGAAGCGCTGGAACTTCTCCGGCCTCGAGGCGAGCCACGGCGTGTCGATCAGCCATCGCAGCCTGGGTTCGACCGGCAATCGCCAGGATCCCGGCAAGACCTTCAAGAACAAGAAAATGGCCGGCCATCTCGGCGTCGAGCGCGTCACCACCCTGAACCTGGTGGTGGCGGCGGTGGATGCCGAGAAGGGGCTGTTGATGATCAAGGGCGCGGTGCCCGGTTCGAAGGGCGGCTATGTGCTGGTGCGCGACGCGGTGAAGCGCCCGCGGCACGCCGATGCGCCGTATCCGGCGGGTCTCGCCGGAGGGCCCGCCTCCTCCGAGGCGCCGGCCTCCTCCGAAGCGCAGGCGGACTGAGCGATGCAGGTCGAAATCACCACCCTCGACAGGACGAACGCCGGCAGCGCGGAGCTGCCGGACGAGATCTTCGCGACCGTGCCGCGCGCCGACATCATGGCGCGCGTGGTGCACTGGCAGATGGCCAAGCGCCGCGCCGGCACGCACAAGGCGAAGGGCATGAGCGAGGTCTCCGGCACGACGAAGAAGCCGTACCGGCAGAAGGGCACCGGCAACGCCCGCCAGGGCAGCCTGCGCGCACCGCAGTTCCGCACCGGCGGCGTGGTGCATGGCCCGGTCGTGCGCTCGCACGAATACAGCCTGAACAAGAAGGTGCGGCGGCTGGGGCTGATCTCCGCGCTGTCGCAGAAGCAGGCGGACGGCAAGCTGGTGGTGCTGGATGCCGCGAGCGGCGCCAAGACCGGCGAGCTTGCGCGGAAGCTGAAGGCGCTGGGCTGGCGCTCGGTGCTGGTGGTGGACGGAACAGTGGACGTGAACTTCCTGCGTGCCAGCCGCAACATCCCCGGCATCGACGTGCTGCCGACGGTCGGCGCCAACGTCTATGACATCCTGCGGCACGACATGCTGGCGATCACCACCGCGGGCCTCGACGGCCTGCGGCAGCGGCTCGGTCCGAAGGCTGGCCCGGTGGAAGCTGAGCCGGTGGAAGCGGCACCGGTTGAAGCTGGCGCGGCCGAAGGAGAGGCGGCATGAGCGGGACGACCACGAAGCGGAAGCCCGCGCTGTCGCGCGAGGCGATGTATCAGATCATCCGCGCGCCGCTGATCACGGAGAAGGCGACGATGCTGTCCGAGAGCGGGCAGTTCGTGTTCCGGGTCGCGACGGATGCGAACAAGCGCGAGATCAAGGCGGCGGTCGAGGGATTGTTCGGCGTCACTGTGCTGGCGGTGAACACGCTGGTGGCGAAGGGCAAGACGAAGCGCTTCAAGGGCCGACCCGGGCAGCGGTCGGATGTGAAGAAGGCCTTCGTGAAGCTGGCCGCCGGCCAGTCGATCGATTTCACGACCGGGCTCGCATAGGGGGGCCTCGCAGACATGGCACTCAGGCAATTCAATCCGGTCACGGCCAGCCTGCGCGGCACGGTGCTGATCAACCGTTCCGAGCTATGGAAGGGCAAGCCGGTCAAGGCGCTCACCGAGGGCAAGATCGGCACCGGCGGGCGCAACAACCACGGCCGCATCACCAGCCGCTTCATCGGCGGCGGGCACAAGCAGTCGTATCGCTACGTCGACTTCAAGCGCCGCAAGTTCGACATGCCGGCGACGGTGGAGCGGCTGGAATACGACCCGAATCGCACGGCGTTCATCGCGCTGGTGAAGTACCAGGACGGCGAGCTGTCGTACATCCTGGCGCCGCAGCGGCTGCGCGCGGGCGACACGGTGGTGGCGGGCCAGCGCGCGGACATCAAGCCGGGCAATGCGATGCCGATGGCGGTGATCCCGGTCGGCACGATCATCCACAACATCGAGATGAAGCCGGGCGCCGGCGGCAAGATCGCGCGCTCGGCCGGCACCTATGCGCAGTTGGTCGGCAAGGATTCCGGCTGGGCGCAGGTGAAGCTGATGTCGGGCGAGCTGCGGCGCGTGCGCGGTGAGTGCATGGCGTCGATCGGCGCGGTGTCCAACCCGGACAACATGAATCAGAAGATCGGCAAGGCCGGTCGCACGCGCTGGATGGGCAAGCGCCCGCACAACCGCGGCGTGGTGATGAACCCGGTGGACCATCCGTTGGGCGGCGGCGAGGGGCGCAGCTCCGGCGGCCGTCATCCGGTCTCGCCGTGGGGCCAGCCTGCCAAGGGCTACAAGACGCGCAGCAACAAGCGGACGGACAGCATGATCGTCCGCCGCCGTAACAAGGGCAAGTAAGCGATGGCGCGATCCGTCTGGAAGGGCCCGTTCGTCGACGGCTATCTGCTGAACAAGGCAGACGCCGCGCGTCAATCGGGCCGCAACGAAATCATTCGCATCTGGTCGCGCCGTTCGACGATCCTGCCGCAGTTCGTCGGGCTGACCTTCGGCGTCTACAACGGCCACAAGTTCCTGCCGGTGCAGGTGAACGAGAACATGGTCGGCCACAAGTTCGGCGAGTTCTCGCCGACGCGCACCTTCACCGGGCATTCCGGCGACAAGCGGGCGAAACGGTCATGAGCAAGCCCAATCATCCGCGCGCGCTGGCCGACAACGAGGCGCAGGCGATCGTGTCGAACATCCGTGTCTCGCCGCGCAAGCTGAACCTGGTGGCGAGCCTGATCCGCAACCAGCCGGCGGCGGCGGCGGTGGCGACGCTGACCTTCTCCAAGCGGCGCATCGCGCAGCAGGTGAAGAAGGCGCTTGAGAGTGCGATCGCCAATGCCGAGAACAACCATCAGCTCGACGTCGACCGGCTGGTGGTGTCGCGCGCCGAGGTCGGCCGGTCGGTGGTGATGCGACGCTTCCATGCGCGTGGCCGCGGCCGTTCGTCGCGCATCGAGAAATGGTTCAGCCACCTGAAGATCGTGGTTGCCGAGCGCGCTCAGGAAGAGCCCGGGCAGGAGGCCGCATAATGGGTCACAAGGTCAATCCTATTGGGCTGCGTCTGGGCATCAACCGCACCTGGGACAGCCGCTGGTTCGCCGGCGACGACTACTCGAAGCTGCTGCACGAGGACCTGCGGCTGCGCGGGCATCTGCGCAAGAAGCTGCACGGTGCCGGTGTGTCCCGTGTGGTGATCGAGCGGCCGGCGAAGAAGCCGCGCGTGACGATCTATGCGGCGCGGCCGGGCGTGGTGATCGGCAAGAAGGGCCAGGACATCGAGGTGCTGAAGCGCGACCTCACGCGGATGGCGAACGCCGAGGTTGCGCTGAACATCGTGGAGATCCGCAAGCCGGAGATCGATGCGCAGCTTGTCGCCGAGAACATCGCCCAGCAGCTCGAGCGTCGGGTGGCATTCCGCCGGGCGATGAAGCGTGCGGTGCAGTCGGCGATGCGGCTTGGCGCGCAGGGCATTCGGATCAATTGCGGCGGGCGTCTCGGCGGGGCCGAGATCGCGCGGGTCGAGTGGTACCGTGAGGGCCGGGTGCCGCTGCACACGCTGCGTGCCGACATCGACTACGGCGAGGCCACGGCGAAGACGACCTACGGCACCTGCGGCGTGAAGGTGTGGGTGTTCAAGGGCGAGATCCTGGCACACGACCCGATGGCGCAGGACCGCCGCGCCGCGGAACAGGCGCCGCAACGGTAGATGAATCGGTAAACGGCAATGCTGTCACCCAAACGCACCAAGTACCGCAAGGCGCACAAGGGCCGCATCCATGGCAATGCCAAGGGCGGCACGGCGCTGAACTTCGGCACCTATGGGCTGAAGGCGCTGGAGCCGGAGCGCATCACGGCGCGCCAGATCGAGGCGGCGCGGCGAGCGATCACGCGCGCGATGAAGCGCACCGGTCGTGTGTGGATCCGCATCTTCCCGGACGTGCCGGTGTCGGCCAAGCCGGCCGAAGTGCGGATGGGATCGGGCAAGGGTTCGCCGGAATTCTGGGTGTGCCGCGTCGCGCCGGGCAAGATCATGTTCGAGATCGACGGCGTGCCGCCGGAGCTGGCGCGCGAGGCGCTGACGCTGGGCGCGGCGAAGCTGCCGATCCGCACCCGGTTCATCGCCCGCATCGGAGATTCGTGATGGCCAAGCAGGCGACCGACGTGCGGGCGAAGACCGAGGACGAGCTCAGCGGGATGCTGCTCGATCTGCGCAAGGAGCAGTTCAACCTGCGTTTCCAGCGGGCCACCGGCCAGCAGGAAGGCGTGGGCCGCGTGAAGCTGGTTCGCCGGCAGATCGCGCGGGTGAAGACAATCATGGCGGAGAAGACTCGCTCCGCGGCGAAGTCGTAGGGAGATCGGCGCATTATGCCAAAGCGCGTTCTCAGCGGGCGGGTGACCAGCGACAAGATGGACAAGACCGTCACGGTCCTGGTCGATCGTCGCGTCATGCATCCGCTGTACAAGAAGTTCATCCGCCGCTCGAAGAAGTATGCGGCGCATGACGAAGCCAATCTGTGCAAGATCGGCGACACGGTGCGCATCGAGGAGTGCCGCCCGATCTCCAAGCGCAAGGCCTGGCTGGTGGTCGAGCGCAACGGATCTCCCGTGGGGGATGTGTCCGTCGCAGACGCGGCCCTGGCGGGTGACACCGCGGCGCCGGCAACGGAAGGAGCGACGGCATGATCTCGGTCGAGACCAACCTCGAGGTTGCCGACAATTCCGGTGCGCGCCGCGTGCAGTGCATCAAGGTGCTCGGCGGCTCCAAGCGCAAGACCGCCTCGGTCGGCGACGTGATCGTCGTCTCGATCAAGGAGGCGATTCCGCGCGGCAAGGTGAAGAAGGGCGACGTACACCAGGCGGTGATCGTGCGCACGGCGTTCCCGGTGCGGCGCGGCGATGGCAGCGCGATCCGCTTCGACCGCAACGCGGCGGTGCTGATCAACAAGCAGCTCGAGCCGATCGGCACCCGCATCTTCGGACCGGTCGTGCGCGAGCTTCGGGCGCGCAAGTTCACCAAGATCATGTCGCTCGCGCCGGAGGTCTTGTAATGGCCGCGCGTATCCGCAAGGGCGACACGGTGGTGGTCATCGCCGGCGTCAACAAGGGTCGCCGCGGCGAGGTCACGCGGGTGATCCCGAAGGCGAACCGTGCGGTGGTGCAGGGCGTGGCGATGGCGACGCGGCACGTGAAGCCGCGCGGCATGCAGGAGCCGGGCGGCATCCGCGAGCAGGAGGCGCCGATCCACCTGTCGAACCTGATGCTGGTCGATCCGCGCAGCGAGAAGCCGACCAAGGTCGGGTTCCGCGTGCTGGACGATGGGCGGAAGGTGCGCGTCGCGAAGGTGACGGGCGAAGTGATCGAGAGCTGATGGCCGGGTCGGGCCGGGCCATGACGGAGTAGGCGTATGAGCGGAACGAAGAACCAGCCGAAGGGCGGTGCGTCACGCGGTGGCGCTCCGAAGGGCGGCGGAGCACCGAAGGGTGGCGGCGCGCGCGGTGGGTCAGGCCCGCCGCTGGCCGGTGGCGGCAAGGCGGAGGCGCGTGCCGAGCGGCAGCGTGCTGCCCAGGCAGCGGTCGGCGCGGACGCGGCGGTTGCCTCGCCCGAGGAAACGCCGCGCATGCAGAAGCGCTACCTCGAGGAGGTGCGCGCCAAGCTGCAGGCGGAGTTCGGCTATACCAACCCGATGCAGGTGCCCAAGCTCGAGAAGATCGTTATCAACATGGGCGTGGGCGAGGCGGCGGGCGACCAGAAGAAGCTCGACGCGGCGGTCGACGAGCTGATGGCGATCTCCGGACAGAAGCCGGTGAAGACCATCGCGAAGAAGGCGATCGCCGGGTTCAAGATCCGCAAGGGCCTGCCGATCGGCTGCAAGGTGACGCTGCGCAAGGCACGGATGTACGAGTTCATGGACCGGCTGATCACCATCGCGCTGCCGCGCGTGCGGGACTTCCGCGGGCTTGGCGGCAAGGGCTTCGATGGCCGGGGCAATTTCGCGATGGGGATGAAGGAACAGATCATATTCCCGGAGATCGACTACGACCGGGTCGACCAGGTGCGCGGCATGGACATTCAGTTTGTCACCACCGCGAAGACGGACGCGGAAGCGAAGGCCCTGCTGAAGGCTTTCGATCTGCCGTTCGCCAACTGAGGATAGAGGGATGGCCAAGACCTCGCAGGTCAACCGCAACGGCATGCGCGCCTACAAGTCGAAGCGCGACAAGTCGAAGCGTGCTGCGCTGAAGGCAATCGTGATGGATCGCACATTGCCGGTGGAGGACCGCTTCAACGCGACGCTGAAGCTGGCGCAGCTTCCGCGCAACGGTGCGGCGGTGCGGGTGCGGCTCCGCTGTGAGCTGACGGGCCGTTCGCGGGGCAATTATCGCAAGTTCAAGCTGTGCCGCATCAAGCTGCGGGAACTGGCCAACCAGGGACAGATCCCCGGCATGGTCAAGGCGAGCTGGTAAGAGAGAGGGAACGGGTACATGGCGGTTTCCGATCCCCTGGGCGATATGCTGACACGCATCCGCAATGCGCAGCGCGCCCGGCACACGATCTGCATGGCGCCGGCGTCCAAGCTGCGTGCAAATGTGCTGGACGTGCTGAAGCGCGAAGGGTTCATCCGGGGTTTTGCGGCCGAAGAGCTGCGGCCCGGCGTGGCGCAACTGCGCATCGAGCTGAAGTACAATGAGGGCGAGCCGGTGATCAAGGAGATCACCCGCGTATCGAAGCCCGGCCGGCGCGTATATTCGAAGATCAAGGAGTTGCAGCGGGTCTATGCGGGCCTGGGCATCTCGATCCTTTCCACGCCACGCGGCGTGATGAGCGATGCAGAGGCGCGCGCTGCCAATGTCGGCGGCGAAGTCCTCTGCCGCGTGTTCTGACGGAGAGCGCCATGTCGCGCGTGGGAAAGTATCCGGTCGAAATTCCGCAGGGCGTGCAGGTGGCGATCGCCGGCGGACTGCTGACCGCAAAGGGTCGCCTGGGCGAGCTGAAGCTGCGGCTCACCGAGGACGTCGAGGCGGTCGTCGAGGGCAACAAGGTCTCCGTCTCGCCGAAGGGCGAGGCGCGGCAGGCGCGCATGATGTGGGGCACCACGCGCGCGCTGGTGGCCAACATGGTGAAGGGCGTCTCCGCCGGCTACGTGAAGTCGATGGAGATCACCGGCACCGGCTATCGCGCCGCGGTCGCAGGCAAGAACCTGGAGCTGAACCTCGGCTATTCGCACCCGATCGTCTATCCGATCCCTGAGGGCATCAAGATCACCTGCGAGCGCCCGACTGCGGTCAAGGTGGAGGGTGTGGACAAGCGCCTGGTCGGCCAGGTGGCGGCGGAAATCCGCGAATTCCGCGGACCGGAGCCCTATAAGGGCAAGGGCATCCGCTACACCACCGAGCAGATCCGCCGCAAGGAAGGGAAGAAGAAGTGACGGCACACGTCGCGCCGTCTCTCCCGCGCGGGCGGGGATCCCGGGTCTGGGCCCTCGCTTTCGCGGGGGCGACGGAGAAATTGGCATGAGTACTCTTCAGGATCTGCGGACGCGGCGGAAGGAGCGGCTCCGCTTCCAGTTGCGCCACAAATCGGGCGGGCGGCTGCGGCTGTCCGTGTTCCGCTCGGGCAAGCATATCTATGCCCAGGTGATCGACGACAGTGCCGGCCGCACGCTGGCGGCGGCCTCGTCGCTCGACAAGGCGCTGCGCGAGGGTCTGAAGACGGGCTCGGACAAGGCGGCGGCGACGGCGGTCGGCAAGCTGGTGGCGGAGCGTGCGCTGGCGGCGGGCGTGAAGGAGGTCGTGTTCGACCGCGGCTCGTATCTGTACCACGGCCGCGTCAAGGCGCTGGCCGATGCCGCCCGCGAAGGCGGGCTGGCGTTTTGAAGGACTGACCCATGGCACGTGAACCGAGAGAAGGCGGCCGCCGCGATCGCGACCGGGATCGCGAGGATGACGGGCTGATCGACAAGCTGGTCACCATCAATCGCGTGGCCAAGGTGGTGAAGGGCGGCCGGCGCTTCGCGTTCGCCGCCCTGGTGGTGGTGGGCGACCAGAAGGGCCGCGTCGGCTACGGCGCCGGCAAGGCGCGCGAGGTGCCGGAGGCGATCCGCAAGGCGACCGAGCGTGCCAAGCGCGCGCTGATCCGCGTGCCGATGAAGGAAGGCCGCACCCTGCACCACGACATCGAGGGGCGGTACGGCGCCGGCAAGGTGGTGCTGCGCACTGCGGTGGCCGGCACCGGCATCATCGCCGGCGGTCCGCTGCGCGCGGTGTTCGAGACGCTGGGCATCGGCGACGTGGTGGCCAAGTCGCTCGGCAGCCGCAACCCGCACAACATGGTCAAGGCGACCTTCGCGGCGCTGGAGCGTTGCGCCTCGCCGCGTTCGGTGGCCAACCGGCGCGGCAAGAAGGTCTCCGAACTGTTCGCGCGACGCGAGGCGCCACTGCCGCCCGCTCCGCCGGCCCAGGAGGGTGCAAGTGCCTAAGGTGCGCGTGACGCAGACCGGATCGGCGCTGGGCCGCAAGCCCGGCCAGAAGGAGACACTGATCGGTCTCGGCCTCAACAAGCTGCGGCGGACGCGCGAGCTGGAGGATACTCCGGCGGTGCGCGGCATGATCCGCAAGGTGGCCCACCTGATCAAGGTGGAGACGGTGCAATGAAGCTGAACGAACTGCGCGACAATCCCGGGGCGCGGCTGAAGTCCAAGCGGCTCGGCCGCGGCATCGGGTCGGGCAAGGGCAAGACCTCGGGCAAGGGCGTGAAGGGCCAGAAGGCGCGCGAGGGCGTGTCGCTGAACGCCTTCGAGGGTGGCCAGATGCCGCTGTACCGGCGGCTGCCGAAGCGCGGCTTCTGGAACCCGTTCCGCAAGGAATACGCCCCGGTTAACATCGGTGCGCTGGACGCGGCGATCGCGGCGGGCAAGCTGGATGCCGGACAGCCGATCGACGAGGCGGCGCTGAAGGCGGCCGGCCTGGTGCGCGGCAAGCTGGCCGGTGTGCGGCTGCTGGCCAAGGGCGAGATCGGCCGGGCCGTCACCATCACCGTGAGCGGGGCGTCCGCGGCGGCGATCGAGGCGGTGCAGAAGGCCGGCGGATCGGTCACCACCACGGTGGCCAAGCCGGAGCCGGCGGCAGCGGCGGAAGCCGGCGCCTAGGCGCTCACGTATCGCGACCTTCCGCGCGAGGCCAGGGCATTGGCGATGCGCGAGGTCACAGGTCTCGCGCTGCGGGGGGCTGCGCGATGCGGGGCCTCCGCGATGAGCGTAGCGAGAGCCTTCGCGAGGCGCGAGGTGACGCGGTCAGCCCGACATGCGCGCGACGGGGACTGCTGCGTCGCGGACGCTCCTGGCATCGACGGGGGCAGCCTTGCGTTGGCACCGGCCCAGACCGACAATAGGGCGCGTTAGACGAGGGACGTTCCATGGCCTCCGCTGCCGAGCAGCTTGCAGCAAACCTGAACCTCGGCGTCTTCGCGAAGGCGACCGAGCTCAAGAAGCGCATTTGGTTCACACTCGGCGCGCTGATCGTCTACCGCATCGGCACCTACATCCCGGTTCCCGGCGTGGATGCGTCGGTCATGACCGAGATGCTGCGCCAGCATGGCGGCGGCATCCTGGGCATGTTCGACATGTTCACCGGCGGCGCGCTGGGGCGCATGACGGTGTTCGCGCTGAACATCATGCCTTACATCAGCGCCAGCATCATCATCCAGCTCATGACCGCGGCGATCCCCTCGCTGGAGACGCTGAAGAAGGAAGGCGAGGCGGGGCGCAAGAAGCTCAACCAGTACACCCGCTACCTCACGGTGGTGATCGCCATGTTCCAGTCCTACGGCATCGCCGTCGGGCTGGAGAGCATGACCGGCAGCTTCGGCGCCGCGGTGATCGACCCCGGATGGTTCTTCCGCATCTCCTGCATGATCACGCTGGTCGGCGGCACGATGTTCCTGATGTGGCTGGGCGAGCAGATCACCGCCCGGGGCGTCGGCAACGGCACGTCGCTGATCATCATGGCCGGGATCGTCGCCAACCTGCCATCGGCGCTCGCCTCGCTGCTGGACCTGGGCCGCACCGGCGCGCTGTCGCCGTTCTTCATCGTCGCCTTCATCGTGCTGGCGGTGTTCGTCATCGCCTTCATCGTGTTCATCGAGCGCGCGCAGCGGCGGATCGCGATCCAGTATCCCAAGCGCCAGGTCGGCAACCGGATGTTCGGCGGCGACTCGACGCATATGCCGCTGAAGATCAACACCTCGGGCGTGATCCCGCCGATCTTCGCCAGCTCGATCCTGCTGATCCCCGCCACCGTCGCCGGCTTCGCCGCGGGCGGCCCCGGCTGGCTGCAATGGATCTCGACCGAGCTGTCGCACGGCTCGCCGGTCTACATGGCGATCTATGCGGGGATGATCATCTTCTTCTCGTATTTCTACACCGCCGTGGTGTTCAACCCGCAGGAGACGGCGGACAACCTGAAGAAATACGGCGGCTTCATTCCCGGCATCCGGCCCGGCACCGCGACGGCGGACTACTTCGACCATGTGCTGACGCGGCTCACCACGGTCGGCGGGCTGTACCTGGTCGCGGTCTGCCTGCTGCCGGAGATCCTGATCAGCGATTACGGCCTGCCGTTCTACTTCGGCGGCACGTCGATCCTGATCGTGGTGTCGGTCACCATGGACACGGTGACACAGATCCAGTCGCACCTGCTCGCGCACCAGTATGAAGGCCTGATCCGGAAGGCCCGCGTCCGGGGTCGCCGATGATGGCCGGATCGGGTCCGGCCAGGACGCAGGGGGATCGGGCTTTGGCCCGGGATCGCGCATGCGGCTGATCCTGCTGGGTCCGCCCGGCGCCGGCAAAGGCACCCAGGCCAAGCGCCTGCAGGACCGCTACGGCATCGCGCAGATCTCCACCGGCGACATGCTGCGGGCCGAGGTGGCGGCGGGGACGCCGATCGGCCGCGAGGCGAAGGCGGTGATGGAGGCGGGCCAGCTTGTGTCCGACGACATCATCATCCGCATGCTGGCGCAGCGGGTGGAGCAGCCGGACGCCGCGGGCGGCTTCATCCTGGACGGCTTTCCGCGCACCGTGCCGCAGGCCGAGGCGCTCGACCTGATGCTGGCCGAGAAGCACATGGAACTCGATGCCGTGATCGAGCTTCAGGTGGACGATGCGGCTTTGGTGGAGCGTATCGCCGGGCGGTTCACCTGTGCGAAATGCGGCGCCGGCTACCATGAGAAGTTCAAGCCGCCGCAGGTCGCGGGGGTCTGCGACGTCTGCGGCTCGCACGAGTTCGTCCGGCGCGCCGACGACAACCGTGAGACGGTGACGGCGCGGCTCGAGGCGTACCACAGCCTGACGGCGCCGATCCTGCCGCATTACGCGGCGAAGGGCCTGCTGCGGAACGTCGACGGCATGGCGGAGATCGACGAGGTCGGACGGCAGATCGACGCGGTGCTGGTCGGGATCGCCTGACGCCGGCGCCTGTTGGGGCTGACGCGGTCAGGTCCCGCATCTCTGTCCGGCCAGCCAGCCGCAGGACGCAGACGCTTTCGTGCGGAGGGTAGCTGATCCCGAACCTGTCCGGTTGCGCGCGATGAACCTGCTGGCCTCGGTTGCGGCCGCCGTGCTGCTGGGCTTCTGCGTATTGACGGGCGGCCTCTACCTCATGCAGCGCCGCCTGATCTACTTCCCGGACCAGAGTTTGCCGACCCCGGCGGCGGCCGGCGTGCCGGGTGCCCAGGTCCGCCGCCTCGCCACCGCGGACGGGCTGTCCCTGGTCGCGTGGTATGCGCCGCCCGCGCCGGGCAGGTTTGTGGTCCTCTACCTCCACGGCAATGCGGGGAACATCGCCTATCGCGCGCCTCGGCTGTCTCGGCTGGCCGAACTCGGCTGGGGCGTGCTGCTGCTGGAATACCGCGGCTATGGCGGCAATCCCGGAACGCCGTCGGAGCAGGGGCTGCTGGTGGACGCCCGGGCAGGCCTTGCGGAATTGCGGCGTCTCGGCATCCCGGATGATCGGATCCTGCTGTGGGGGGAATCGCTGGGGACCGGGCCCGCGGTGCAGCTTGCAGCGGAGCAACCTGTGGCCGGCGTGCTGCTCGAGGCACCCTTCACCAGCATGTCCGAGATGGCACATCGGCACTTCCCCTGGCTGCCCGTGGGGCTATTGCTGCGGGACCGCTTCGACAGTCTCGGGACGATCGGCGCGGTCCGCGCGCCGATCCTGGTCATGCAGGGTGCGCGGGACACCATAGTGCCGCCCGAGATGGGCCGGCGCCTGGCGGACACGGCGAAGGCGGAGCTATGGCAGGCGCCTCAAGGTGGGCATAATGACCTGGCCGACTTTGGCCTCATCGAGGCGGCATCTGATTTCGTGCGTCGGCGGCTCCCGCCGCCTCACGGAGTATTGATGCTATCGCGTTGACTCGGCGGCAACGCGGACTATATTCCGCCGCTTCGGTGCACTCCCACTTGGGGGCGCGCCCATATGGACATTCCCTGGGAGTATCGGCGTGGCACGTATTGCCGGTGTGAACATCCCGACGAACAAGCGGGTGACGATCGGACTGCGCTACATCTTCGGCATCGGTCCCTCGAAGGCCGCCGAGATCTGCGAGAAGCTGACCATCCCCGATGACCGTCGGGTGAATCAGCTTTCCGACGAAGAGGTGCTGCGCATCCGCGAGTTGATCGACCGCGACTACCGCGTCGAGGGTGACCTCCGGCGTGAAGTGGCGATGAACATCAAGCGGCTGATGGACCTTGGCTGCTATCGCGGCCTGCGGCATCGCCGCGGCCTGCCGGTGCGGGGGCAGCGCACCCACACCAATGCGCGCACGCGCAAGGGCAAGGCGGTCGCGATCGCCGGCAAGAAGAAGGTTACGAAGTAGTCTCACGCGGCGATCGCCGTCTACCGAAAGCAGGATCTGAGATCATGGCGAGACAGGCCACCGCGACGCGCACCCGCCGCAAGGAGCGCAAGAACATCACCTCGGGCGTCGCGCATGTCGCGGCGACGTTCAACAACACGGTGATCACCATCACCGACGCCCAGGGCAACGCGATTGCCTGGTCGTCGTCCGGCAGCCAGGGCTTCAAGGGCAGCCGTAAATCCACGCCCTATGCCGCGCAGGTCGCGGCCGAGGATGCCGGGCGCAAGGCGCGCGAGCACGGCATGGAGATGCTGGAGATCGAGGTCAGCGGTCCCGGGTCGGGGCGCGAGAGCGCGCTGCGGGCCTTGCAGGCGGTCGGCTTCTCGATCTCGGCGATCCGCGACATGACGCCGATTCCGCACAACGGCTGCCGGCCGCGCAAGCGCCGGCGCGTGTAAGGCGGAGCCCGCCGCGCGGCGGAGCGAGAGTGCCGATCCCCCGGGTGGAGCACTGCCAGGCGGCACGTTGCCGGGTGGGAGCGTAGCCAAATGAGGCGTTACCGGGTGGACGTTGGTTGGATCGTTGATGGACCACCGGTCACGCCGCGGTCCGAAAGGTTGGATACATGAGGCAGAGTGCAGTCATCCAGCGCAATTGGCAGTCGCTGATCAAGCCGGAAAAACTCGAGGTCGAGCCGGGCGCCGACCCGTCGCTGGTTGCCACGATCGTCGCCGAACCGCTGGAGCGCGGCTTCGGCATGACACTGGGCAATGCGATCAGGCGCATCCTGCTGTCGTCGCTGCAGGGCGCGGCGGTCACGGCGGTGCAGATCGACGGCGTGCTGCATGAATTCAGCAGCATCCCCGGCGTTCGCGAGGACGTCACCGACATCGTGCTGAACATCAAGCAGCTTGCGCTTCGCATGCACGGCGAGGGGCCGAAGCGGATGACGCTGACCGCCACCGGCCCGGGCGAGGTGCGCGCCGGCCAGATCCAGGCCGGCCACGACATCGACATCATGAACCCCGACCTGGTGATCTGCACGCTGGACGATGGCGTGAAGCTCGGGATGGAGTTCACCGTCAACCTGGGCAAGGGCTACCAGCCTTCGTCGGTGAACCGGCCGGAGGATGCGCCGATCGGGCTGATCCCGGTGGACAGCATCTACTCGCCGGTGCGCCGCGTGTCGTACCGGGTGGAGCCGACCCGCGTCGGACAGGTCACCGACTACGACAAGCTGCTGCTAACCGTGGAGACCAACGGCGCGGTGACGCCTGAGGACTCGGTCGCGCTGGCGGCGCGCATCCTGCAGGACCAGCTTCAGCTCTTCATCAACTTCGAGGAGCCGCAGCAGATCCGCGCCGAGGAGCCGGAAGACAACCTGCCGTTCAACCGCAACCTGCTGCGCAAGGTGGACGAGCTCGAGCTGTCGGTGCGCTCGGCCAACTGCCTGAAGAACGACAACATCGTCTATATCGGCGATCTGGTGCAGAAATCCGAGCAGGAGATGCTGCGCACGCCGAACTTCGGGCGTAAGTCGCTGAACGAGATCAAGGAAGTGCTGGGCTCGATGGGCCTGTCGCTTGGCATGACGGTGTCCGGCTGGCCGCCGGAGAACATCGAGGATCTGGCCAAGCGTATGGAAGAGCCGTTCTGAGGGGCCCCTGAGGGAGATATTCGACAATGCGTCACGGGGTAGCCGGCCGGAAGCTCGGCGTCACATCGACCCACCGCCAGGCCATGTTCCGCAACATGGCCACGGCGCTGATCAAGCATGAGCAGATCACCACCACACTGCCCAAGGCGAAGGAGCTTCGCCCGGTGGTCGAGAAGCTGATCACGCTGGGCAAGAAAGGCGGACTGGCCAATCAGCGCCTGGCGCACGCTCAGTTGCGCGACGACGTCATCGTGGCCAAGCTGTTCGGTCCGCTAGCGGAACGCTACCGCGCTCGCGCCGGCGGCTATTGCCGGGTGCTGAAGGCCGGCGTGCGCTACGGCGACGCGGCGGACATGGCGGTGATCGAGTTCATCGACCGCGACGTGTCCGCCAAGGGCCAGGACAGCGGTCCGAAGCAGGTTGCGGAAGAGCAGGCCGAAGCGGCGTAACGACGGGGCATCAGTGCCTCATCGTCATGGCCGGCCATGGGCCATGGCGGTCCAGCGGGGCGCAATTCTCCCATCGTCATGACCGGCGCAGGCCGGTCATCCACGTTTCCATCTGTTGTGCGAACGACGTGGATGGTACGCCAGCGGCCGCTCTGTGGCGCTCGGCCACCGCCAATGGACGACAACCCGGTTTCCGGGACTCGGAGGAAATAGGGCACAAATCTCCCGCTGAGGAGGTTTGCCGCCATGCCATCCGAAACCGCCGCCCTGGCGAAACTGCTGGCGACAGTGACCCGGCCCGGCGACTTCTACTCCGCCGGTACCGCGGAGCTTTGGATGCCCGCGCTGGACGTGGACGGTGTCGGTCCCATTGCCCTGCCGCTGCTGCCGGCCCAGGCGCAGAGCCTGATCGGCGTGGCGGAGGCCGCTCCCTATGGCCGCGGCCAGGAAACCCGGGTCGATCCGACCGTGCGACGCACCTGGCAGATCGGTCCCGACCGCGTGCGGATCGGCGGGCGGCACTGGCCGCGCACCCTCGCCGCGATCGTTACCCGTGTCGCCGCGGGTCTCGGCGTTGACGAACCCATCGATGCCGAATTCTACAAGCTGCTGATCTACAACCGCGGCAGCTTCTTCATCGGGCATCGCGATACCGAGAAGGTCGCCGGCATGTTCGCCACGCTGGTGATCGTGCTGCCCTCGCAATCGGACGGCGGCGAGCTTCGCGTGGCGCATGGCGGGCGGGAGGTCAGCCTCGACCTGCGCAGCGACGACCCGGCCGAGGTGGCGTTTGCGGCGTTCTACGCCGACTGCGTGCATGAGGTGCTGCCGGTCACCGATGGCTGCCGCCTGACGCTGGTCTACAACCTCCTGCGTCGCCAGGGTCGCGGGCGGCCGCCGGAACCGCCCTCGTACCGCATCGAGCAGGCGAGGCTCGCCGCCATGCTGCGCGCCTGGGGCGACGCGGAACGTCCGCCGGCGCGCGCCGCGACGTTCCATGACGCGGAGTCCGATGAGGCGGGGTCCGGGGCCGCGATCCCTGAAAAGCTGGTCTACCCGCTGGAGCACGCCTACACGCCGGCCGGTCTCGGCTTTGCCGGCCTGAAGGGCAGGGATGCCGCGGTGGCGGGCGTGCTGGCCGCCGCGACGCCCGAGGCGGGCTGCGAACTCTACCTGGCGCTGTTGACGATCGAGGAGAACGGCCTCGCCGAGCACACCGGCGGCTACGACGATGAGGACGAGTTCGACGTGGTCGAGGCGAGTGAGCGCTGGGCGGCCCTCTCGGACTGGCGCGGGCCGATGGACGAGACGCCATCCTTCAACGAACTGCCGGTGGACGAAGGGGTGGAACTGTCTCCGCCTGGCGTGCTGGATGAGCTTGATCCCGACGACGAACATTTCCACGAGGCGACCGGCAATGAGGGCGCCTCCTACGAGCGCACCTATCGTCGCGCTGCCCTGGTGATCTGGCCGCGCCGGCGGCGCCTCGCGGTGTTCTGCCAGGCCGGGCCGGATGCCGCGCTGACGATGCTGGAGGACGCGCTGCAGCGCGTCGATGCCGCTCGCGGCGATCAGCGGCGCGTGTTGCTCGGCGAGGCGCACGAATTGGCCGGGCACATCACGGATCAGTGGGCGGAGCGGCAGGCCTACCGACCGGACGATGCTGAGCCGGGCGTGGCGGCGCGCATGCTGACCTTGCTGGCCCGCCTGGGATCGGCACCCGCGATCGAGGCGTTCGTGGCGCGCGCCACGCTGGCCGGGGATTACCGCCGCAGCGACAATCCAGCGCTGCTGGCGGCGCTGGCGCTCTTGCCGCCGCCTCGTCAGGCGAAGCTGCTGGACCAGATCGTGGAGCGATGCGCGCCGACCGCTCTCGGGGCCTGCGCGGCGTTGCTTGCCGGTGCGGTCGGGCGAGTCCCGGACCTGCGCAAGGCGGCGCGCCGGCTGGTGCAGGCGATGCCGGGCGATCCTGCCAAGGCTGATGCCAGATTTCCCCGGCGCCGCGTCGAGATCACGCCGCAGTACCTCACGGATCTGCTGGAGACCTTGCCGGAGATCGATCCCGCCGTGGCGGCGGATGCCGTGCGTCACGTGCTGGCCTGGCCGGACACCTACCCGCAGGACCGGCTGCTGGTGCCGGTGCTGCGGAAGATGCGAGGACGGGAGCCAGCCCTCGCGCCGCTGCGGGCGGCCTGCCTGGCGCATTTGCGCGCCCGCGCAGCCGAGCCCCTGGCGCCGCCGATGGATTGGCGGCGCGCCAGCACGGTGGCGTGCCGTTGCGAACACTGCCGGGATCTCGCTCGCTTCCTGGTCGATCCGGCGCAGAAGGTCTGGATGCTGCGCGCCGCCGCACCGGTCCGCGCGCATGTGGAGCAGGTGATCCGCAATGCCGCCGCCGATGTCGATGCGATGACCGAGTCCCGCGGCCGTCCCTACAGCCTGTTCTGCACCAAGAACCAGGCGAGCTATGACCGGCGGGCGGCGCAGCGGGAGCAGGATCTGAAGGATATCGCGCGGCTGGAGGGCTGATGCCCGCGGGCGTGCCCTGTAGGCGGCCGGCGGATTGCCCTATATGTCCGAGGTGCCCTCTCGTTCAGTCCCGCAGAACGACATGTTCGGCCAGGTTTCCGAACCGGAGCCCGAGCCGCCCTCCGGCCCGCGTCCCCTGGCCGACCGGCTCCGCCCGCGGTCGCTCGATGAAGTGGTGGGCCAGGACCATCTGCTCGGCCCCGACGGCACGCTCACCCGCATGCTGGAGCGCGGTTCGCTCGCCTCGCTGATCCTGTGGGGGGCCGCCCGGCTGCGGCAAGACCACCATCGCCCGGCTGCTCGCCGCCCGCTCCGGCCTGCATTTCGTGCAGCTTTCAGCGGTGTTCTCCGGTGTCGCCGACCTCAAGCGCGCCTTCGAGGAGGCGGCGCGGCGGCGGCGGACGGGGCAGGGCACGCTGCTGTTCGTCGATGAGATCCACCGCTTCAACCGGGCCCAGCAGGACGGCTTCCTGCCGGTGGTGGAGACCGGCACCATCACGCTGATCGGCGCCACCACCGAGAACCCGTCCTTCGCGCTGAACGGCGCACTGCTGTCGCGCTGCCAGGTGCTGGTGCTGCGCCGGCTGGACGATGCGGCGCTGGAGAGGCTGCTGGCGCGCGCCGAGGCGGAGATCGGCCACGCCCTGCCGCTGGATACCGAGGCGCGGGCGACGCTGCGGGCGATGGCCGATGGCGACGGCCGTTACGTGCTCAACATGGCCGAGCAGATCGCGGCTCTGCCGCAGGACACGCCGGTGCTGGACCCATCGGCGCTGGCGGCACTGCTCGCCCGCCGCGCCGCGCTGTACGACAAGGACCGCGAGGAGCACTACAACCTCATCTCCGCGCTGCACAAATCGCTGCGCGGCTCCGATCCCGACGCCGCCCTATACTGGTTCGCCCGCATGCTCGCCGGCGGCGAGGACCCCCGCTACATCGTCCGCCGCCTCGTGCGCTTCGCAGCCGAGGATATTGGCATGGCCGATCCCAACGCGCTGCCGCAGGCGCTGGCCGGCTGGGAGACCTATGAGCGGCTGGGCTCGCCCGAGGGCGAACTGGCGATCGCCCAGGTGGTGGTCTATCTCGGCACCGCGCCAAAATCGAACGCCGTCTACACCGCCTTCGGGGCCGCGCGTGCCGCGGCGAAGGCGACCGGTTCGCTGATGCCGCCGGCCCACATCCTGAATGCGCCGACGCGGCTGATGAAGGATCTGGGCTACGGCGCCGGCTACCAGTACGACCACCAGGCCGAGGAGGCGTTCTCCGGCCAGAACTACTTCCCCGACGGCATGGCGCGCGAACAGTTCTACAAGCCGCGCGATCGAGGGTTCGAGCGGGAGATCAGCAAACGGCTGGAGTACTGGGCGAAGCTGCGGTTGGAGCGGGAGGGGTAGCGCCCGGGGCAGCGCCCCACTGTCATTGCGAGGAGCGCAGCGACGAAGCAATCCCCATGGAGATCGCGTCGCTGCGCTCGCGATGACAGGGCGCGTCACCCCCAGTGCCCCGGCACCCAGACGTTGCCCTGCCAGTGCGGCGCAATCCACACGCGCGGCGGCGGGGCGTAGTAGGCGACCGGCGGCGGGTAGTACACCGGCGGCGGCACATAGACCGGCGCGGGCGCCACCACGAACGGCGGCAGGAACACCCCGAACCGCACGCCGCAGCACCAACCGCCGCGCCACCACGCCTCGGCCGGCGCCGGCATCGCGACCAGGCCGAGACCGACCAGCCCCGCGACCCCGAGACCCGCGGACAATTGCCTGAAGCTCACCATGCGGCACCTCCTGCATTCCGGCAGGCAAGTCTCGCAACCCGATGTTTCCGGCAAATGTCCGGCGTGTATCGCCGCGTCGCGGTCAGCCGATCAGGACGGTCGGCGCACCCATCACGATGACCCCGCCATGCGCGGTCATGTCGCCCAGCCGCGCCGCCGGCATGCCGCCGATCAGCGTGGTGAAGGAGCCGAGGACAACCAGGTCGGGCGGCCCGACGCAGACGCACATGTCGGTGACGCGTGCCGCCGGCATGCCGCAGATCAGCGTGGTGAGCGCGCCCGGCGGCAGGATCGGCCCGCCGACATGCGGCACGATCCCGGTGACCATCGGACAGACATGCATATCGCCCACACGGGCCGCTGGCATTCCCATGGCGGTAGGCTAGGCGTCCCGCGCGCCCTGGTGCAACGCCGATTCTGCCCCGGCTTATTCGGCGGCCAGCCGCGGCGGCTCCACCATCTGGGACGCAAGCTGCAGATCGACCGACAGCAGCCGCGACACCCCGCGCTCCTGCATCGTGACGCCATACAGCCGGTCCATCCGCGCCATCGTCAGCGGATGGTGCGTGACGACCAGGAAGCGGGTCTCGGTCTCCCGCACCATGTCCTCGAGCAGCGTGCAGAACCGGTCGACGTTCGCATCGTCCAGCGGCGCATCCACCTCGTCCAGAACGCAGACCGGCGCCGGATTGCAGCGGAAGACCGCGAAGATCAGCGACATGGCGGTCAACGCCTGCTCGCCGCCCGACAGCAGCGACAGCGTCGCCAGCTTCTTGCCCGGCGGCTGCGCATAGATCTCCAGCCCCGCCTCCAGCGGATCGTCCGAGCCGACCAGCGCCAGGTGCGCCCGCCCGCCGCCGAACATGCGGGTGAACAGCGCCTGGAAATTGCGGTCGATCTCCTGGAACACCGCGCCGAGCCGCTCGCGCCCCTCGCGGTTGAGGTGGCCGATCGAGCCGCGCAGCTTGGCGATCGCCGCGGTCAATTCTTCGCGCTCCGTGGTGATGCCGGCGATCTGCTGCTCCACCGCATCGGCTTCCACATCGGCGCGGAGGTTCACCGGCCCCATCTCCTCGCGCTCCTTCAGCAGGCGCTCCAGCCGGCGGCGGGCCTTGTCCTCCGCCTCCGGCGTCAGCTCCGCCGGCGGGTCGGGCAGCGCCGGCTCCGGCCCCAGCCGCTCGGCGATGCGCTCCGCCATCGCCACCCACGCCTGCTCGGCCTGCGCCGCCACGCCCTCGGCGCGCACCGCCGCCTCGCGGGTCTGCCCGAGCGTCGCCTCCGTCGCGCGGGCGGCACGGTCCGCCTCCGCCGACCGCGCGGTGGCCGCCGCCAGCCGGTCGGCCGCGGCGCGATGCGCCTTCTCGGCCGTCTCCAGCGCGTCGAGCGCCGCGGCGCGCCGGGCCGCCACCTTCGCCGGCACCGCCTCCAGCGCGGCATAGTCGACCTGCGCCGCCTGCCGCCGCTGGTTCAGCGCCGTCACCCGCTGCACCGCATCGCCCGCCCGCCGCGCCCAGTCGGCGCGTTCCGTCGCGATCGCGCCGCGCCGGGCGCCGCGGGCGGCATGTTCGCGCGCCAGCGCTTCGCGCTCGGCCCGCGCCGCGGCCTCCGCCGACCGCGTGGCAGACAGCGCCGCCCGGGCACGGTCGACGGCGCCACGCAGCGCGCTCACGTCCGGCAGCGCGGCGCGCGCCTGCTGCGCCAGCGCTAGGCCGGCACCCGCCTCTTCGCGTTCGGCGGCGACCCGCTCCAACTGGGCGTCGATAGCGGCCAGCCGCGCCGCACTCTCCGCCGCCCGGGTGCGAAGCTGCTGGTGCGCCCCGCGGGCGCGCTCCAGCCGCTGCTCGGCGTCCCGCCGCGCCGTCCGGGCCTGCTGTTCCGCCGCCGTCGCCGCCCGGTCGGCCTCGGCCGCGGCATCGCGCGCCTCCCGCGCCGCCTCCGCGCCGGCGCGGGCGGCCGCGAGGTCGCGCTGCAGCGCCGACAGCCGATTGCGCTGCTGCAGCCGCACCGCCGCGGCGGTCGGCGTGCCGGCGCGGATCGTGTAGCCGTCCCCACCGCCACACCGCGCCGCCGCGCGACACCAGCGTCTGCCCGGGGGCCAGGGCGGGCTGTGCCGCATCGCCGGCGGCGTCATCCTCCACCAGGCCGATCTGGCACAGCGCGCGGGCCAGTGCCGGCGGCCCGTCCACCAGCGTGACCAGCGGCGCCGCGCCCGCCGGCAGGCCGGGCACCGGGTCGAGCGCCGGCAGGTCGCGCCAGTGGCGCGCGGCGCCGCGGTCGGCGGCCGATGTCAGCTCCTCGCCGAGCGCGGCGCCGAGCGCGGTCTCCAGCCCGGCCGGCACGCTGAGCGCGTCCACCATCGGCGGCCAGCGCTCGCCGTCCTTCACCGCCAGCACCTCGCCGAGCGCGCGCGCCTCGGCGGCGAGCCTGGCCTGGGCCGAATCGGCCGTCGCCTGGCGCTCGCGCGCCGCCGCCAGCGCCGGCCCGGTGGCCGACCGCGCCTGTTCGGCCGCAAGCAGCGCCTGCTGCGCCGCCGCCAGCGCGGTCTCGGCCGAAGCCTGCTGTGCCGCTGCCTCCTCCAGCGCCGATGCGGCCACTGCCTGGGCGCCGATCCGGTCGCGCTCGCCGGTGATCTGCGCGAACTGCTGGTCCACCCGCCGCCAGCGCTGCTCCGCTTCGGCCATCTGCCGCGTCACGGTCTGCATCTGCGCGTTGGCTTCGGCCGCCGCCTCGGTGGCGCGGTTGGCCTCCGCCTCGGCGAGGCGCGTCACCTCGATCGCATCGGCCGCCTTGGCCGCGGCTGCGGCGTCGCGGTCGGCGTGCCCTGCCTCCTGCTCGGCCAGGGCGGCGTCCTCCGCCGCCAGCCGCGACTCGGCCGCTACCGAGTCATGGCTCAGCCGGTCGGCGTGCTTGAGGTCCTGGTCAAGCTGGTCCAGCCGCCGCACGGCATCGGCGAGCGCGGCACGTGCCCGCTCCTCCTCCGCGGCCAACTGCTCCTGCGCGACGCGGTGGCGCTCCAGCGCGGTGCGGGTATCCGATTCGGTGCTGCGCAGCAGCGGCAGGGCGGCCGTCGCCGAAGTCGCCTCCGCGGCTGCCTCGGTCGCCGCCTCGGTGGCGGCGGCCACCGCCATGCGGGCGGCGTGCAGCGCGGCCTCCGCTTCGGTGCGCACCGCCTGGGCGCGACCGCGCTGGATCGCCAGCAGTTCCGCCTCCGCCTGGCGGATCGCGCCCGAGATGTTGCGGTAGCGGCTGGCCTGCCGCGCCTGGCGCTTCAACCCGCCAAGCTGCGTCTCGAGCTGGGCGCGCAGGTCGTCGGCCCGCGCCAGGTTGGCCTCGGCGGCCCGCAGCTTCAATTCAGCCTCGTGGCGGCGGGCGTGCAGGCCGGTGATGCCGGCGGCCTCCTCCAGCACCGATCGCCGGTCCTCCGGCTTGGCGGTGACCAGCGCGCCGACGCGGCCCTGGCTGACCATCCCGGAGGCGTGCGCCCCGGTCGCCAGGTCGGCGAACAGCGTCTGCACGTCGCGGGCGCGGACCTCCTTGCCGTTCACCCGGTAATGGCTGCCGGAGCCGCGCTCGATGCGGCGGACGATCTCCAGTTCCGCCTGTTCGTGGAACGGCGGCGGCGCGGCGCCCACGGTCTCGTCCAGCGTCAGCGTCACCTCGGCCAGGTTGCGCGACGGCCGTCCCGCCGTGCCGGCGAAGATCACATCGTCCATCTCGCCGGCGCGCAGCGAGCGCGTGCTCTGCTCGCCCATCGCCCAGCGCAGCGCCTCGACGACGTTCGACTTGCCGCAGCCGTTCGGGCCGACGATGCCGGTCAGGCCGGGATGAATCTCGACGCTGACCGGTTCGGCGAAACTCTTGAACCCGGCAATGCGCATGCGGCGAAAATGCACCGACATCTGGGCGATCCTCCGCTAGCAGCCGCGCAGCATGACGTCGGACGTTCCGACTACACGTAGTAGGCTACCATCAGAAATCGCCATGTGCGCCCCCAAATCTAGTGGGGAAGCGACCGGCCCGGCAAGCCGCGCGCCGCTACCCCTCCGGAACCAGCTTGCGGAACGCGTCGTAGGTCATCTCGCCCGCATATTTCTGGCCGTTGATCACGAAGCTCGGAGTCGAGTCGATCTTCCAGCGGTCCTGGTCGGCCTGCTGCTGCTGCAGGATCCAGCTTCGCAGGTCGGTATCGGCGATCGCCTGATCGAAGGACGGCCGGCTCAGTCCGGCCAGCGCCGCGACCTTCCAGATCTCCTCCGTGCTGTTGACGCCGCGCGCGAACGCCCAGCGATCCTGGCTGGCCAGCAGCGCGCTGACGAATGGGTAGTACTGCGGCGGCGGCAGGTAGCGGGCGACCATGGCGGCGGTCAGCGCCACCTGGTCCAGCGGGAAGTCGTGGAACACGAAGCGAACCTTGCCGGCGGAGATCAGGTCCTTCTCGATGTCCGGCATCGCGGTGCGGGCGAAGGCGGCGCAATGGCTGCAGGTCAGGGAGAAGAACTCCATGACCGTCACCTTGGCGGTGGGATCGCCCAGCGTCCTCTCGGCCTTGCGGGCGTCCTGGGCATGTGCGGCGGGGGCGGCCAGGGCTGATGCGACCGCACCTCCGGCCATCGCCAGGGTGGAGCGGCGGGTCAACGTCATGGGGACCTCGAACGGTTTGGGGTGGTCGATAATGCGCGGCCCAGCGAGGCCAGCGCATCGCGCAGTTCGCCCGCCGGCATGTCCGACAGGGCGGCTTCGACACGGGCCAGCTTCGCCGGATCGGGCCTTGGCGGCAATGGCACCAGCGGCGCAGAGAATTCCGGCGTCTGGACGAAGCGCAGCGACATCACGGTCCGGCTGCCGAGATGCCCGTTGATCCGGCCCATCAGTTCGCCGGCCAGATGCTGAAGCTCCATGGCGATCGGACCCGCGCAGGCGATGGTGAGCGTGCCGGACGCGAGCCGCCGCGGCGTGGTGACCGCGGCGATCGCCGGGCCGACGATCGCGGACCAGTCGGCCAGCACCTGCGCGGTCGCCGGCGCCCGGCGGCGGAACGCGGCCCGGGTGAGGCGCGGCATCAGGGCGCCGACCGGCCGCGGCCCATAGACGTGGCGTTCGTCCGTCTCCATACCGCCGCGTGTGTCCTTTCCCGCGACCGACCTGCTCGCCTGGTATGACCGTCACCGCAGGTCGCTGCCCTGGCGCGCCGGTCCTGGCGAGATCGCCGATCCTTACCACGTCTGGCTCAGCGAGATCATGCTGCAGCAGACCACCGTTGCGGCGACCATTCCGTACTATGAAAGGTTCTTGACCCGTTTCCCCACGGTGCAGGCGCTGGCCGCCGCGCCGCTCGGGGACGTGCTCGCCGCCTGGGCCGGTCTCGGCTACTACGCCCGCGCCCGCAACCTGCACGCCTGCGCGCGCGACGTGGTGGCCGCCGGCGGCTTCCCCCGCGACCTGGCCGGGCTGCGGGCGCTGCCGGGGATCGGCGACTACACTGCCGCCGCGGTTGGGGCGATCGCCTTCGGGCTACCGGCGGTCCCGGTGGACGGCAACGTCGAGCGGGTGGTCGCGCGCCTCTTTGCCGTCACCGAGGCGCTCCCGCAGGCCAAGCCGGCCCTGCGCCGGGGCGCGGCGCGGCTTGGCGAGGACCCGGCGGCGCGGGCGCGGCCGTCGGATTTCGCCCAGGCGCTGTTCGACCTGGGAGCGACGGTCTGCACGCCTTCGTCACCGGCCTGTGCGCTGTGCCCCTGGATGGCGACTTGTGCCGGCCGCCGCGCCGGCATCGCCGCCGGCCTGCCGCGCAAGGCGGCGAAGCCGGCCCGGCCGCTGCGCCACGGCGTGCATTTCTGGCTGGTCGATCCGCAGGGCAACGTGCTGCTGCGCCGCCGGACCACTGAGGGCCTGCTGGGCGGCATGACGGAACTGCCCGGCACGGCCTGGCGCGCCGATCCCTGGACGCTGGCGGAGGCCCTGGCCGATGCGCCGATGGCGGCGGAGTGGCAGGGGGCGGGGCAGGTGCGGCATGGGTTCACCCATTTCGAACTGACGATCGACCTGCTCGCCGCCCGGGTCGATCGCATCGAGGCCGCCGGTTTCGCCCGGCCCGTCGCCGCGCTGGCCCACGAGGCACTGCCCTCGGTGATGCGCAAATGCGTCCGCATGGCGCAGGCCGCTACCTTGAGCCCTGCCGTGGGCCCTACCGTGGGCGCCGGCCGGGGCACGGCCTCGGGTGCGCCCGGGCCGGGACAGGCCGTGGACCTGGTCAGCCCGCGGCCTGCGACATCCGCCACATGAGCCGGTCGGACATCCGGTCCGTCAGCAGGCGCTGCACCAGCAGGAACAGCTTCGCCCCGCCGCCGACCGCATAGCGCGTGCGCGGACGGCGGGCCGCCACGGCGCGGCCGATGGCGGCGGCCACCACCTCGGGCGGCGAGGCGAGCCCTGTGCCCGCCCGCGCATGCATCTTCGCGTGGCGGCGGGCATACGGGCCGTAGGCCGAATCGCCGGACATGCGCAGCAGGCTCTCCTGGGCGATGCCGCCCCATTCGGTGGCGATGGCCCCAGGCTCCACCACGATCACGTCGATGCCGAACGGGATGACCTCCATCCGCAGGCTGTCGCTCAGCCCTTCCAGCGCGTACTTCGTCGCGTGGTACCAGCTTCCGAACGGCTCGCCGCTCTTGCCGCCGATCGAGCTGACATTGACGATCCGGCCGGACCGCTGCGCGCGCATCATCGGCAGCGCAAGCTGGCAGAGCCGGGCGGCTCCGAACAGATTGACCTCGAACTGGCGCCGCGCCTCCTCGATCGGGACGTCCTCGAGCGCGCCATAGCTGCCGTAGCCGGCGTTGTTGACCAGGACATCCAGCCGGCCGGTCTCCTCGCGGATGGTGACCATTGCCGATGCGATCGAGGCATCGTCGGTGACGTCGAGCGTGAGCGGCCGGGCGCCGATCGCGGCCAGGCCCGCCATCCGCTGCGCCCGTCGCGCCGCCGCGTAGACGGTGAAGCCATCGTCGATCAGCCGCCTGACCGTCGCCTCGCCGATGCCCGAGGAGGCGCCGGTGACCAGCGCAGTTCTGTCCATTGGCCTGCTCCACTTTCCAGGGAGCACGTCCTATAAGCCTGGAGCATGGTCCATGGTCAAGGTGGATACGGCCAAGCCCGGCGGCCAAGCCGGGCGATGAAGAAAGGACGATGATGCTGATCTCGGAGTTCGCGCGGGAGGCAGGGCTGACGCCGGACACGGTGCGATTCTACGTCCGCCGCGGCCTGCTGGCGCCGCACGCCAACGGCAAGGGCGGCCGCAACCCCTACCAGGTCTTCACCCGCGAGCATGTCCACACGGCGCGGGTCATCCGGATGGCGCAGTCGCTCGGCATGTCGCTGAAGGAGATCGCCGCGATCGGCGAGGAGCATCGCGTGGCGCCGATCACCCGCGAGCGCAGCATCGAGATCATGGCAGTGCAGCTTGGCCTGCTGGAGGCCAAGGCCGCCGACCTCGCGGCGATGGCCGGCTACCTGCGCGCCAAGATCGCCTGGCTCGAGGGCGGCGAATGCGGGCCGGAACCGGAATTCCCCGCCGCCCCCGGCGTCACGCCGCCTCAGTGCGTGTCGAACACCGCCTGATAGGCGGCGACCTTCGCGGCCGTGGCGGCCGCCTCCGCCGCGGTCGGGCTGGCCGGGTCGAGCGCCGCCGGCAGGGTGCCGAACTTCATGAGGCACGCCATCAGCAGGATGCGTGCCTTGGTCACGGCCAGGTTGGAACCGGCGATGAACGGGCTCATCGGGATGGCGAAGCCCTCGGTGTTGCCGCGGCCGCACTGCACCACCGGCAGCCCGCTGTACACCGCCCGCAGCAGCGCCCGGGTGCGTGACGGCGAGGCCGGCTTGCCGTACGGCGACAGCCCCTCCACCGCGAAGCCCGCCAGCGGCGCGTGCTGCAGGCTGTATTCCAGCCACGCAATGATATCGACCTGCTGTTCCGGGCCCGCCATCACCTCGTCCTCGTAGTAGCTGCCGTCCTTGACGATGGAGACTTTGGGGATGGCGCTCTCCAGCAGGTCGCCGGCGGCGTCCTTGATCGGCACGGTGGCGCCGTGCAGGCCCAACACCGAGGCCGGCAGCCGGGTCATGTTCACCTCCGACCGCCAGGTGTGCCGGCTTGCCGGGATATAGAGCAGCCGCGGCTTCGTCTCGTGGCCGACGCCGGCGATGATGCCGCCGTGGCCGCCCGCCAGGATGAAGCCGCCCGGCCTCGCGTCGCCTTTGATCACGTCGCGCGCCGCATAGACCCGCTGCTCGGCGACCAGCACCATGCCGGCGTGGTTACGGCCGTCGTCGTCCGCCCAGATGCGCGACGTGATGTACTCGACCGAATCGACGATGTTCTTCGGGCCGTCGTTGCTGATCATGCCGTGCACGCGCTGGGCGGCGTTGCCGCAGATCGGCCGCGTGGTGTCCAGCAGCAGGTTGAACCAGTACAGCGTCTCCTCGATGCGCGGGCTGCCCTGGGTCCAGATCGCGCCGTCGTAGTCACCGCTGTCCAGGATGGCGCGCACGCGGTTGGCGATCCGCGCCAGGCTGCCGCGCGGCGGGCCGCTTTCCAGGTGCGTGGGCTTGTAGGCGAAGAAGTCCACGCCGCGCCGCTCGCCCTCCGCGCTGTATCCCGCCGGCGGCACGATGCGATGGAAGTCCACTTCGGCGCGCGAGGAGATCAGGTTGCCCGTCCCGTCCGAGCCAATCCCCATCTGGTCGATCTCGGCGAAGCTGCGCGACCCGTCCGGGAAGAACGGCTGGCGGGCCTGCTCGTTGGGCGCCTTGGGATCGGTGCACTCCTCCTCCCAGGCGCGGCCATCGGCCTGGCGGGCCATGTAGGGCAGCGGGTAGTAGCCGTCGTCGGGGCTGAGTTCGACCTCATACACCGGCCGGTCGGCGGGCGAGGTCCGCGCCGCGTGGAAGGCGCCCGACGCATCGAGGTAGCCGTCGGGCGGGCCATACAGCCCGGCGGCATCCTGCTCCAGCGGATGCGCGCTGAACTGCTCCACATAGACGGTGACCGGCTTCGCCAGGCGCTGGGTGCGCAGCACGTCGTAGCGCTGCGGCGAGCCATCCGGGTTGCGCCGCGGCGCCAGCCCGTATTTCGCCCGCGCCTTGTTCGAGGTGACGAGCGGCGGCGTGTTCTGGATGGTGGCGTTGGGCCCAGCCAGATGGGCAATGCGTGCCTTGCCGCTCATGATCGTTCTCGCATTCCGTGCATGACGCAGTGTCCCGCCGTCCGCGGCGCGGCGCAAGCGTATATACGACGCCGCGGCGGGCGTGACCCGTCCCGCGCGACGGCGGCCGGATGGTGCGGCGTCTTATCGAAATGTTCAGCCTTCTCGGCGATCGTGCGTGCCGGGATCTTGTGCGCCGGGTGCGGGGGTGGGGGTGCCGCGCGCACGGATAGAGGCTGCCCATGACGAACATCCTCCACAGGGCCTTCACGATGTCGATCAGGACGAAGTTGCTGGGCGGGTTCAGCATCGTCATCGCGATCCTGCTGACGGTGGCCGGCATCGGCTACTGGCGGTTCCTGGGGGTGGAGGATTCGCTGCAAAGCTATGTGCAGCGGGTCGGGGTCGTGGCCATCAGCCGCGACATCGATCGCAGCTTCTCCGAACTGCGGCGCCACGTGCGCGAATTTGCCCTCACCGGCAATCCCGCCGCCGCCACCGCCGCCACGGCCCTCGCCGAACAGGTGCGGTCCGAGATCGCCAAGGGTGCGGCCTTCACGGACAATCCCGAGCGCCAGCGGCGCATGCGGGAGATCGAGGCGCAGTTCACCGACTATCGCGGCAGCGTGGACGCAGTCTTCGCGCTCCGGCGCGGCAGGGACAGGCTGGTCGCCGACACGGTTGATCCGGGCGGTCTCGCGGCGCGCGTCGATTTCGATGCGCTGATCGCGGAGGCCGATCGCAGCGGGCTGGCCGAACTCGGCACCCTCGCGCGCGATGGCCGGCAGTCGCTGATGCAACTGCGGCTGAACGCCGGCAAGGTGATCGACCGGCGGCACGACGACGTGGCGGTGCAGCGGGTGCAGCAGACCCAGGAAGATCTGACGCGGCTGCTGGCCGCGATCCAGGGTGCGGCTGCCGGTCCGGTCGAGCAAGCCTTGCTCGCGACGCTGAAACAGCACGTTGCCGGCTTCGAAGCTGCGTATCACGAGGCGCTCCGGATCAGCGCCGAACTCACTCAGCTTGTCGATGTCCGCATGCTGCAGGATGCCGAGCGGGTCGCGGCGGCCGCATCGGCGATCAGGGACTCCGGTGTCGCCGACCAGCAGGCCATCGAGGCCGCGACGATCGCCGGCATCATGACGACGAAGACCGTGCTGCTGGCGCTGGCGGGCGGCGGCCTGGTGCTCGGGCTGATGGTGGCATGGGTGATCGGCCGCGGGATTTCCGGGCCGGTGACGCGGATGACCGAGGCCATGCACGCTCTGGCGGCCGGCGCGCTCGAGACAGAAATTCCGGCTGTGGAGCGACACGACGAGGTCGGGCAGATGGCGCAGGCGATGCTGGTGTTCCGGCAGAATGCGGTCGAGGCGCACCGGATGGAAGGTGAGGCGGAGCGGGTACGCATGGCGAAGGACCGGCGGCAGGAGGCGATGGATCGGCATACCCAGGACTTCGGTACCTCGGCATCCGGCGTGATGGCGATCCTGTCGCAGGCGGCCGGTGCCATGCGGACGACGGCGGACGAGATGACGCGCGCGGCGCATCAGACGCGCGACACCGCGGCGGTCACGGCGGGCAATGCCGCGACGTCGGCGCAGAACCTGAGTTCCGTGGCGGCCGCGGCGGAAGAGATGTCGGCCTCGATCCATGAGATCAGTGCGCAGGTGGCGCGTGCCACACGTTCGGCGCAGGAGGCGGTGGAGCGTGCGTCGGTGACC
The DNA here is from genome assembly GCA_037201625.1 of Acetobacteraceae bacterium. Taxonomy (GTDB): domain Bacteria; phylum Pseudomonadota; class Alphaproteobacteria; order Acetobacterales; family Acetobacteraceae; genus JAMXLO01. The sequence continues at coordinate 496,702 of JBBCGR010000003.1, forward strand.
GACACGAAGGTGGGCGGCATGGCTGCGGCGGCCGAGCGTGTGGGCGACGTGGTCCGGCTGATCTCCGACATCGCCAGCCAGACCAATCTGCTGGCGCTGAACGCGACGATCGAGGCGGCGCGGGCCGGTGAGGCCGGCAAGGGCTTTGCCGTTGTGGCGGGGGAGGTGAAGGCCCTGGCCGCCCAGACGGCGAAGGCGACCGAGGAGATCGCCGCGCAGATCGGTGCGATCCGCAATGCCACGGGCGAGGCCGTCACAGCGGTGCGCGAGGTGACCGTGGCGATCGGCCAGGTGAGCGAGGTGGCGGCGGCGATAGCCGCGGCGGTCGAAGAGCAGACCGCGACGACGCGTGAGATCGTCGCCAGCGTGCAGACCGTGTCGAATGCGACCCAGGACGCAACCCAGGCGATGGAGGGCGTCTCGTCGGATTCGGAGTCGACGGAGGCGGCCAGCCGCAGCGTGATGGCCAATGCCGATGAAGTGGGAAAGACCGCCGACATTCTGCGCTCGGAGCTCAACATGTTCCTGCAGGCGATGGCGAAGACCGATGAGGATGAGCGCCGCCGCTATGAGCGTGTCTCCGGCCGGGGAGCGAGTGCCATGCTGACCGTTCGCGGCCGCGCCGCGGTGAAGGTGACGATCAGGGACATCTCGCGCGGCGGTGTCTCCATCGAGACCGATTGGTCGGCGCCTGCGGGAACCGAGGTGCAGGTGGAATTGCCTGGCAACAGCGAAGGGGTGCCGGCACGGATCGTGCGGGATATCGGCGGCGTCCTCGCCCTGGCGTTCCGGCAGGATGAGGCGGTGCTGCGGAAGGTGGATCAGGCGCTGGCCCGGCTCGATGGACCGAAGCTCGCCGCGGCGGCTTGATCGGCGGCGGCGCAGCCCGCACCATCCGGCCCAGAGCGAAAGCCGGGAGAGACATGATGCAGGTGCGCGCCGCAGTGGCACGTCAGGCTGGCGACAAGCTGAGCCTGGAGACCGTCGAACTGGATGGGCCGCGCGACGGCGAAGTGCTGGTGGAGATCAAGGCCACCGGCATCTGCCACACCGACGAGTACACGCTGTCCGGTTCCGACCCCGAGGGCCTGTTTCCCGCCATTCTCGGCCATGAAGGCGCCGGCGTGGTGGCGGATGTGGGCAAGGGCGTGACCAGCCTGAAGAAGGGCGACCACGTCATCCCGCTGTACACGCCGGAATGTCGCCAGTGCGAATACTGCCTGTCGCGCAAGTCCAACCTGTGCGTGGCAATCCGGGCGACGCAGGGGCGTGGCGTGATGCCGGACGGGACCAGCCGGTTCCGCAGCGGCAGCGAGCCGGTGTTCCACTACATGGGCACCTCGACCTTCGCCAACTTCACGGTGCTGCCGGAGATCGCGCTGGCGAAGATCCGTGAGGACGCGCCGTTCGACAAGGTCTGCTACATCGGCTGCGGCGTCACCACCGGCATCGGCGCGGTGATGAACACCGCGAAGGTGGAGGCCGGCGCGCGCTGCGTGGTGTTCGGCCTGGGCGGCATCGGGCTGAACGTCATCCAGGGGCTGCGCATCGTGGGCGCCGAAATGATCGTCGGCGTCGACCTCAATCCGCGTCGCAAGGAGATGGCGGAGCGGTTCGGCATGACGCATTTCGTCAACCCGAGCGAGGTGCAGGGTGACCTGGTGCCGTATCTGGTGGACCTGACGAAGGGCGGCGCGGACTACAGCTTCGAGTGCATCGGCAACGTGCAGGTCATGCGCCAGGCGCTGGAATGCGCGCATCGCGGCTGGGGCGAGAGCATCATCATCGGCGTGGCCGGCGCGGGACAGGAGATCTCGACGCGGCCGTTCCAACTGGTGACCGGCCGGGTGTGGAAGGGCACTGCGTTCGGCGGCGCGCGCGGGCGCACCGACGTGCCGCGCATCGTCGACTGGTACATGGAAGGCCGGATCAACATCGACGACCTGATCACCCACACGCTGCCGTTCGAGCAGATCAATGAAGGCTTCGAACTGATGCGGCGCGGCGAATCGATCCGGACGGTGCTGACGTATTGAGGCGGAACACGCTGGCCGAGCGGGAAACGCCGCTGTGGCCGGCAAGGCTCGACCGTGGCGCTGGACTCAGAGTGCCGCGGTCAGGCCGCCATCGACCACCAGCACGTGGCCGGTGACATAGGACGCGGCATCCGAGGCCAGGAACACCGCCGGCCCTGCCAGCTCGGAGGGTTCGCACCAGCGGCCCATCGGCGCGCGGCCGGAGATCCATTCGTTGAACTTTGCATCGGCGTGCAGCGCGGCGGTGGCGTCGGTCGGCACGAAGCCGGGCGCCAGCGCATTCACCGTGATGCCGTGCGGCGCCAGTTCCACCGCCAGCGCCCGCGTCATGCCGTGCAGGCCCGACTTGGCGGTGACGTAACCCGGGATCGTCGGCCGGGCGAGCAGGCCCATGATCGATGAGACCATGATGATGCGCCCGCGCCCGGGCCGTTCGCCCGGCCAGGGCTGCGCCGGCACCATCAGCCGCGCTGCCTCACGCGACAGCCGGAAATAGGCGCTCAGGTTGGAATCGATCACCGACTGCCAGTCCTCGTCGGTGGTCTCCAGCAGCGGCTTGCGGGGAATGACGCCCGCGTTGTTCACCAGGATCTGCAGCCCGCCATGCTCCGCCGCGATGCGGGCGAACGCGTCGCGCGTGGCGTCCCTGTCGCTGACGTCGAAGGCGAGCGTCCCGGCCGCACCCGGCAGTTCGGCTGCACGCGCCTCCAAGGCTTCGGCGTTGCGCCCGTGCAGCAGCACGCGGGCGCCGGCTGCCGCCAGGCCCTGGGCGATCGCCCAGCCGATGCCACGGGAGCTTCCCGTGACAAGGGCGAGACGGTTGGTCAGGTCGAAATCAGGCAGAGCAATCTCTCCATGCCCCCCTGCGGAACAGGGGAGGTGATCCGCGGTCAGCTATTCGGGCCACGCTCCATGGAGATCGGCTGCCACCGGCGCAGCTTGGTGTTCTGCAGCACCGCCGGGTTCACGCAGCTCATGGGCCACTTGCTCTCCAGCAGCAGCGCAAGCTCGCGTCCGACATGCCGCTTGCGTGCCGGATCGAACCGCGCGGATGCGCTCGCCGTGTGTGCGCTCAGGATGACATTGTCCATCGAGAGCAGCGGGTTGTTGTTGCCCGGCGGCTCCATCTCCAGCACGTCGAGCCCGGCATAGGCGATCCACTTCTCTTCGAGCGCCTTGATCAGCGCGGCTTCCTGCACCGTGGGACCGCGGCCTGTATTGATGAAGATCGCCGTCTTCTTCATCAGCTTGAAATGTTTCTCGCCCAGCATGCCCTCGACCTCGGGACGCGCCGGCGCATGCATCGAGACGAAATCGGACTGCGACAGCACCTCTTCGAGGGTGACGGGCAGCACGCCGTGCTCGACCATCACCAGTTCCTCGATGAACGGGTCATAGGCGATGACACGCAGTCCGAACGGCTTGGCGCGCTTGGCGACCGCGCGGGCGACGTGGCCGAACGAGATCAGGCCCAGCGTCTGGCCCATCAGGCGCGGGATGTTCAGCAGCGCGGGGCGGCCTTCGCGCCACTTGCCCTCGCGCACCATCTTGTCCTGCTCGATGGTGCGGCGGAAGGTCGACAGCAGCAGCATCAGTGCGTGGTCGGCAACTTCCTCGATGAACGTATCGGGGCAGTTGGTCACCGGGATGCCGCGCTCGGTCGCTGCCTTCACATCGACGCTGTCGACGCCGACGCTGCCGAGGACGATGCCCTTCACGCGCTCCGGCAGGCCGTCGATGATCTTCTTGGAGATCCTGATGCCCTTGGCATAGAGGGCATCGGCGTCCTGGCAGAACTTGATGAAGCCGTCCTCATCGGTGGGGCCTTCGACGATTTCGCAGTCGAGGCCTTCCAGCGGCTCCATCTCGAGGTCGTAGCCGCCCCCGGCGACGGTGAAGCTGGCACCGGCCGGCGTTGCGATCTTGTACTTGGCCAAGTCTGGTCTCCTTCGCTAATTCTTCGGCGGGCGAGCGCGCACCGCCTTCTCGTTCACGTCGATGCCCCAGCCGGGACCCTTCGGCAAGATGAACTCGCCGTTCTCGATCGTCGGAACCGTGACGTAGAACTCGTCGCGCCACGGCGCGCTGTCGATGTCGATCTCCATCACTCGGAAATTCGGCACCACGGCGCTGAACGTGGCGCTGATCGCACTGCACAGGTGGCCGTAGAAATTGTGCGGTGCGACGTTGATCTCGTAGACATCCGCCATCGAGGCGATCTTCAGCGACTCGTTCAGCCCGTTCCAGACCACGTCGACGATCGCGACGTCGGTCGCGTAATGATCGAAGAACGGCTTGAACTCGCGCCGGCCGTGCAGCGTCTCGCAGGACGCGATCGGGCAGTGCGCGCCGCGCTTGATCTCGGCCAGCGCCGGCGCGTCGTGCGTGTCGATCTCGAGCCAGGTGAGGTTGAACGGCGCCACCGTCTCGGCGATGCGCTTGAAGCCCTCGGTCTTGAAGTTGAAGTTGATGTCGAGATGGATGCCCATCTCCGGGCCGATCGCGGAGCGAATGGCGGCAAGCTGGTCGGCGAGACCGCGCAGCAGGCGGTTGTCCCAGTTCAGCTCCGGCCAGCCCGGCGTGCGGCCGAAGCCCGGCACATAGGAACTCGTCTTGCCGCCGTCGACCGGAATGATGTTGGTCTTCAGCGCGCGGAACCCAAGCCGCTTCACCTCCTCGGCGTGGCGCGCGAGGTCGTCGTAGCTGTTGATCGGCGGCACGCCCATGAGCGCTGCGCTGCGCACGCGATAGGTGCCGAAATGCGACCAGTAGACCGGAATGCGCTCGCGGACCGGCCCGCCGAACAGCGCATAGACCGGCACGCCATACGCCTTGCCGGTCACGTCGAGCAGCGCGTTCTCGATCGCCGCGATCGCCTGCTGATTGAGCCCGCCGCGCGACTGGCGGGTCAGCACGTGCAGATGTTGCGTCACCTGTTCATACATGCGGGGATCGCGGCCGATCAGCACCGGCGAGAGGCCGCGGATCACGTCGGACAGGCCAACCGAACCGAAGCTCTCGTTGAACTCCGACCAGCCGACGATGCCATCGTCGGTGACGACCTTGAGGAACGAGAACATCCGCCAGCCGGCATCGGCCTGCAGCGTCTCGACCGAGACGATCTTCATTCCTTCCTCCCCGCACGTTTCGTCGCGACGGAACCAAGCACGGCCGTTCAGCAGGGGCAAGGCATCCCGGGCGGCGGTGCGCCGCCGCAGGGTAACCGAGGGGCAGGGCGGTCGCCCTCGCGTACTGTTTGCGCCAGGTCTGCACGCGGGCCGCGGCGACGCAGTGCGGCCGCGATCCGTACGCCGCGTCCCGCGCCGGTATCAGATGGCGGTGGTATCAGATGGCGGTGGTATCAGGAGGCGGTGGTATCAGGGCGAAAGCCGGGGAGCCGCCTGCGGGCAGGTTGCGGAACCAGGTCCGCGCCGCGTGCAAACGCTCCGGCTACGCCCGCCGCAACAGCAGGGCGGCAAGCTCGCCGGGCATGTCGAGCATCACGTCATGCCCGCACGCAAGTTCCTCCCGCCACCAGCCGCGCTCGCCTGCCATGGCGTAGAACTGCCCGAACGGACCTGGATGGCCACTCGCCGCAATATAGCCGATGTCGGCGATGTCGTCGCAGGCACCGGTGATCTGCGCCGGCGCCTCGAGGCTGGACAATGGGTGCATTGTGCACTGACGATCCACCCAGGCGGCGTCCGCCGGATTGACCGCGAAGAACGACGCCGGCCGCGGCGGAACCTTCCAGCCATCGCCATGAACCATGGCCAGTGCCCGGTTACTCTCGCCATGGTCGGGCAGATAGTCGAACAGCGCCTTGCCATCGTCGGGAACGAAGGCATCGAGATGGATGAGCGAACGAATCCTGTCCGGCATCCGGTCGGCGACCTGGCGTACGACGCAGCCGCCATAGGAGTGTCCGACCAGGACGACGTCGCGCAGGTCCTCCCAGATCATGAGGTTGGCGACATCCGCGACATGGGTGTCGAGGTCGACGTCCCGGCTCAGGAGATGGGAGCGTTCTCCGACACCGGTGAGCGTCGGCGTGAACACCTCGTGCGCTCGCGCCGACAGCCGGTGACGCACGCGCGCCCAGCACCAACTGCCATGCTACGCGCCATGAACCAGGACGTAAGCGGTCATTGCGGAATACTCCTTGCGATGTCCGGCTGCCTCAGCCGGCGGATTTTTCTGTCAGTCCTGGTCTGAACAGATCGTCGACCGGCAGCTTTTCCTGTAGGCTGTAAGGACTGGCCTTGTTCTCCTTCACCCATCGCTGTTCGGCAGGCGATTCGAAGGGCGGAGGAATTTCGCCCTGAATCGACCAGAGATCGGCCGGCACCTCATTGATGGTGACTTCCCAGTCGTAACCTCGGTCCTTGGTAAAGGGGGCGATCAAGAGGTCGACCGCCCGCACCCACCATTCCCTGAGGATGGGCCCGGGCAAGGTCCTCGCCATGTACTCGATCTGGAGACGCACGAATTTGCCGTGCGGCGCGCCGCCGACATAGACCGACCCTGGAGCCAGCTCCTCGAAGATCATCACGACGTAGAATTTCGGCAGAGGTATTTTCGAATACATCGCGGTGACATGTTCCGCGAATTGCTTCTTGTCCTCGGCCAAGTAGGCACCAGCGGGATGATAGACTTTCCATAGGGGCATGGTTTTCCTCCGGCAACTGTATGCCGGTTGTGTCCGATCTGCTGGCGGGGAGCGCGCGGCAGTCCCGGCGGCCGGCGATACGCACGTCCTTCTCCAGGGAGCGGATTTTCTGGTGGGCGCGCGCCAGGGAGGCGGGCCGGGCCGTCCGCGCATCATACCACCTCGCGATCAGCCCAGATGGGGCGAACCTGTATGTGACCGCGGTCGACGACGATGCCCGGTCCACCTATCGCGGCCAGATCGTTCGCCTGGCCAATCCGATCGCGCCGTAGCGGTGGTAGCCAGGCCAGCGAACTGCGGAACCGGAAGCGCACGGTGGGGAAGGCATCGGCCGGCGCCATCCCCGCGCAAAGTGGGAATCCAGGGCACCGCCGCCGACCGCTCGCTGCGTCCCGCTTGACGTGGAGATGGATCGCTCGCGGGTCGCAACTGCTCAGGCGCCCTACGGCGTGCGGCTGTCGCACTGCGTTGCATCGACCCGATACAGCGTGTGGTGCGGGCTGCGGAAGGCGGGCGGCAGGGGCGGAGCGGGGGCGTCGTTCGGCAGCAGGAACCACGCCGTGGCGCCGGACCCAGCCTCGTTCGCGAACCGGCACAGCGAGGCCGGATCGAAGCGCAGGTAATCCAGGCGACTCGCGTTCATCGGTGCCCAGGCGAGATACGGATTGCTGTGCACCTCGGGCGGCGCGACCAGGCGTCGGCCGGTGGCGAACACGGTGGCGACGGTGCCGCCCATCCGGTCCCACTCGGCCGGCAGAGGCGTCACGAACAGGTCGCGCGGGCCCGTGCTCTCCAGGATCCAGCGGTAGGCGGCGCGATCCAGCACGAGGTCCGGCCGGTCCAGCGCCATGTCGCGACGCGCGCCGTCCGGCTCCAGCGCCAGCACCGCGGCAAACCCCGCGACTGCCGCGACGACGCCCAGCGCCGCGGCGGCGGGAACCGGCAGCCAGCGTGCGATGCGCCACAGTGCCAGTCCGACCAGGCAGGCGAGTGCCGGCTGCAGATAGACCTGGAAGTGGTGCGGCGCGATCGGCAGCAGCGAGCACGCGCTGCCCGGCCCGGCGATGGCACAGGCGAAATGGCGCAGCAGGAAGGCAGAGGCCAGCGCGATCCAGGCACCCAGTGCCGCCGCGGCGGGGCGCGCCAGCGTCGCCAGCAGCGGCAGCGCCAGCACACCCGGCAGGTTCAGCAGCAGCAGGCGCCACTCGGACGGCGGTTGCAGCAGATAATGCACCCAGGCGCCGGGCACCGGGTTGGCGATGCGCAGCCCGTACTCCAGCAACAGCGGCAGCAGGAAGACGGCACCCAGCGCGAGTTCCAGGCCGGCCGCCACCGCCAGCCAGGCCAGCATGCGCAGAGGGGGACCGCCACTCGTCACCACCACGGTGGCAGCAATCGCCGACAGCAGCACGGCGGGCACCGTGTGGGCCAGGAAGACGATCCCCAGGATCACGCCGCTCAGCACCGCGCCGCGCCAGCGCAGCTTTGGTGCCTCGCCGACGATGAACCAGACGCCGAGGAAGAACAGCGGCCAGCCGAGCGCCGGCGTCAGCGTCATCGGGGTGTAGAGCGCCGCCTCATCCGCGCTCATGAGCGCGCCGCCCGCCAGCGTCAGCCCATAGGCGGCGAGCACGGCCGGCCAGCGCCCGACCAGGCGCTGCGCCATGACGTAGAAGCACAGCGGCACCGCCAGGTTCAGCCAGACCCCGGCGTGCACCCAGACGGCCAGCAGGTCGAACCGGCCGAGTGCGGCGGCGCCGGCAGCCAGGGCGTGGAACAGTGGCGGATACCAGCGCCAGGCGCCGGCATGGATCGGGTCGCCCAGCCAGTTGCCGTCCAGCATGCCCTGGATGAAGCCCAGGTCGCGGATGATATCCTCATCCGGCGGCACGGCGAGGCCGGCGGTGAACCAGAGGCCGCGCAGCGCGCACAGCACCAGCAGTATGGCGATGGCGAGCGCCGCACCGACGCGTCCCCCTGCGTCCGTCCGGCCATCCCCTGCCGCGCCCGCGGGTGCGGTCGCGGCAGGGGAGGCGGCGGCTACTCCTTCACGGCTCCGGTCATGGAGGAGACGTAGTATTCGACGAAGAACGAGTAGATCAGCGCCACCGGCACCGAGCCGAGCAGCGAGCCGGCCATCAGCGCTCCCCATTGGTAGACGTCGCCCGTCACCAGTTCGGTCAGGATCGCCACGGGAACGGTCTTCTTGTCGGTCGATTGGATGAATGCCAGCGCGTAGATGAACTCATTCCATGACAGGGTGAAGGCGAAGATGCCAGCCGAGATGAGGCCCGGCACGGCCAGCGGCAGGGTGATCCGCCGCAGGATCTGCAGCCGCGACGCGCCGTCGATCAGCGCGCACTCCTCCAGTTCATACGGGATCGACTTGAAGTAGCCGATCAGCAGCCACGTGCAGAACGGCACCAGGAAGGTCGGGTAGGTCAGGATCAGCGCGATTGGATTGTCGAACAGCCCGAACTGGTAGATCAGCGTCGCCAGCGGGATGAACAGGATCGACGGCGGCACGAGATAGGCCAGGTAGATCAGCAGCCCGACATGCTGCGCGCCCTTGAAGCGCAGCCGCTCGATCGCATAGGCGCACAGCACGCTGGATCCCACCGACAGGAAGGTGGAGGCGACCGCGATCGCCATGGTGGTGATTAGCCAGCGGGGATAGTTGGTCTGGAACAGCAGCACCTCGATGTTGCGCAGCGTCGGCGACTGCACCCAGAACGGGTTGTACTGCTTGTAGTCGTACATCTCCTGGTCGGGTTTGAACGACGTCACCGCCATCCAGTAGAACGGGAACAGCAGCACGATCACGAACAGCGCGAGCGGGATGTAGATCGTGATCGTGCGCCGCAGCTTGGAATCCCACTGCAGCAGTTCCGGCGCATCCCGCGTCTTGCCGGCGATCGCCTCGACCTCGGCCGGGGCGCTGGGAATGGCGGCGTCAGTCATTGGCTTCACCCTGCTGCCACTTGCGGCGCCCGACCCCGAAGAAGCACAGCAGGGTCGCGCCGATCAGGAACGGGATCATGGAGACGGCAATCGCCGCGCCCTCGCCCAACTGCGCGCCCGGGATCGCCCGCTGGAACGCCAGCGTGGCCATCAGATGCGTCGTGTTGAACGGGCCGCCGCGGGTGATCGCGTACACCAACTGGAAGTCCGAGAAGGTGAACAGCACCGACAGCGTCAGCGCCACCGCCAGGATGGGCATCAGCAGCGGCACGGTGATGCGGCGGAATTTCTGCCAGCCGGACGCGCCGTCCAGCAGCGCCGCCTCATACAATGAGGGCGAGATCGTCTGCAGCCCGGCCAGCAGCGTGATCGCCACGAACGGGATGCCGCGCCAGATATTGGCGACGATCAGCGACCAGCGCGCGGGCCACGGCGAGCCGAGGAAGTTGATGTAGTGGTCCTTCAGGTGCAGGACGTCGACGATGACGTAGGAGACGATCGAGAACTGCGGCGAGTAGATCCACCACCAGGCGATCGAGGACAGCACCGTGGGCACGATCCACGGCAGCAGCACGATCGCGCGGAGGAACGCCTTGAACGGGATGTGGTGGTTCAGCAGCATGGCGAGCCAGAGGCCCAGCACGAACTTCCCGACCGTCGCCACGGTCGTATAGAAGATCGTATTGGTCACCGACATCCAGAAGATCGGGTCTTCCATCAGGTACAGGAAGTTGTCGATGCCGATGAACTCGCCCGGCTGGCCGATCGTTGCGTCGGTCATCGACAGCCACAGTCCGAGACCCAGCGGATAGGTCAGGAACACGACCAGCAATCCGATGGTCGGCAGCATGCAGAGGAAGACCAGGAACGGCTTGTAGTCGAACAGTCGCGTCACCCAGCCATCCGGCTTGCGGGTGAATGCCAATCGTTGCAGGCCGATATCGGCGGTGGTTGCGTCCATCTTGGTTCCGTCCCTGGTCGGGGGCGCCGCCTTGGCGCGACGCCCCGTGCCTCTCCCGTCAGGCCTTCTTGTAGTAGCGCTCCGCTGCCCTGGCGGCCTGCTTCGCCGCCGCCTCCGCCGTGGTGGCGCCGGATACCACCGAGGCGAACATGTCGACCACGGTGTAGTTGGCGATGACCGCCGCCGATGATGCGCTGATCGGGCCCTTGTAGCCGTCGTAGAACGGCGAATCCAACGCGCCCGAATACGGCTTCAGCTTGGGGTCCGACTCCCAGAACTTCATCTTGCTGTAGGCCTTCAGCGACTGGCACCAGTAGCCGAGACAACTCGACAGCCAGACGCCGTACTGGTCGGCCTCCATCATGTAGCGGAGGTATTCCTTGGCGGCATTCGGATACTTGCTGTGCTTGAACAGCATCGCGTTGATCGGTGCGGCCGATTGCGGCTTGCGCGCCGAGAAGCCCTTCGGCGTATCCTGCGTGAAGGTGTCGGCGGCGACCGCGTTCAGCTTCGGATCGGGCGATTTCAGCAGCGTGAAGTACAGTGACACGCCGTTGAAGGTCATGCCGATCTGGCCGGCAGTATAGGCCTGGTTGTTGCCCACATCGTTCCAGGTCAGCGTGCCCGGAACCATCGTCTTGTACAGTTCGGTCGCGTATTTCAGCGACGCGATCGTTTCCTTCGAGTCGAGCGCCACCTTGCCCTTCTCGTCCACCACGAACGCATTGTGCGTCCACAGAAGCCACTCCGAGAAGCCGTTCGCGTCGCCGATGGCATGGCCCAGCGACATGCCGAAGGGATGGCCGTTCTTCTGCAGCTTCTGGCAGAGGTCGAGGAATTTATCGAGGTCGTTGGGAATCTCGGTGTAGCCGACCTCGTTCACCCATGACTTGCGGTACATCACCGGGCCGGTGCCGCCGCCCACGGGAATGCCGATCCAGTTCTTGGTATTCCATTTGCGGCCATAGAGCAGTGCCAGGTCGTACCAGCCGCCATACTTGGCGCCCAGGTAGTCGGCGAGGTCGGTCAACTCGACCAGCTTGTCGGAATAGATGTGCGGATCGGCGCCGAAGCTGATGAAGATATCGGCGCCTGCGCCGGTATTGGCGACCACCGCAAGCTGCGGCCGGAGGTCTTCCCAGCTCAGGAAGTCGACCTTCACCTCGATGCCGGTCTTTTCGCTGAACTTCTTGGTGTTCTCGTTCCAGATCGTCTGGTCCGGATCGACGAACTTGGCCGGCCGGATCACGTGCAGCGACGCGCCCTTCTCGATCTTGTATTCCGGTGTCTTCACGTCCGCGGTGGGCACGTCGTCGACCGCCGCCCGCGCACCGACGATCGGAATCGATGCCGCCCCCAGCGCGGCCGCGCCGAGGGCAAATGAGTCACGCCGCGTAATTGTCATGCCTTGGTTTCCTCCGTGTCCCGGTCGTTTGTTGCCGGACCCTTCAGACCGGACGTCAAGGGCCCGATATGCCGCCATACTCTGCCAGCCTGTGGCACGCGTAAAGATGATCCCTTCGGGTCACCCGGCGAGCCGCTGGCCGGTGCCGGCGTCGAACAGATGGACCAGCGACGGCTCGGGCGTGATGCGGATCGTTTCGCCCGGTTTCGCCGACACGCGCTCGCGGAAGGCGCAGAGCACCGAGGCGCCGGCGAACTCCGCCAGCACCTGCGTCTCCGATCCGGTGGGTTCGACCACGTGCACCTTGGCCGGCACGCCGTTCGGATCGAGCTGGAAATGTTCGGGACGGACCCCGTAGACCGTCGGCTGGCCATCCGAGCCGCGCGGGCCGGCTGGCAGCGGCAATGTCGCGCCGCCGCCTTCGGCGTGGAAGGCGCCGCCCTGCACGCGGCCCTTCAGGAAGTTCATCGCCGGCGAGCCGATGAAGCCCGCGACGAACAGGTTCACCGGCCGGTCGTACAGTTCCAGCGGCTCGCCGATCTGCTCGACGTTGCCGCCGTTCATCACCACGATCTTGTCGGCCATCGTCATCGCCTCGATCTGGTCGTGCGTGACGTAGACGGTGGTGGTGGTCAGCCGCTGGTGCAGTTCCTTGATCTCGGCCCGCATCTGCACGCGCAGCTTGGCGTCCAGGTTGGACAGCGGCTCGTCGAACAGGAACACCTGCGGATCGCGCACGATCGCGCGACCCATGGCGACGCGCTGGCGCTGTCCGCCGGAAAGCTGGCGGGGAAACCGGTTGAGGTACTGCGACAGGCCGAGGATCTGTGCGGCGCGCTGCACCTGCTGGTCGATGGCGGCTTTCGGCACTTTCGCGAGCGACAGAGAGAACGCCATGTTGTCGCGCACCGTCATGTGCGGATAGAGCGCGTAGTTCTGGAACACCATGGCGATGTCGCGTTCTTTCGGTGCGACATTGTTCACCACGCGCCCGCCGATCGCGATCTCGCCGCCGGTGATGTTCTCGAGCCCCGCTATCATGCGCAGCAGCGTGGATTTGCCGCAGCCCGAAGGGCCGACCAGGATGACGAACTCGCCGTCGTCGATTTCGACGCTGACGCCGTGCAGGACTTCGGTTGAACCGAAAGACTTGCGGACGTTCCGAATGGAAACGTTGGCCATGATCCTCCCCAATCGTCACGACAGGTAGTCCCGCCGCTTCTTTTTCGTGATGGCCCGCTTGCTGGCGGCCACTTCGTATCCTCACGCCCGGTCGTGCCGGCCGCGTCTCGCTATCCCATCATGGCCGGGGACGTGCCGGCCATCACTTCGTTCCTGTCACTCCTCACGACCGAAGCCGTGGATGGCCGGGACAGGCCCGGCCATGACGCACGATGCGTGGCAGGCCGGTTGCGTCTCGCTATCCCATCATGACCGGCGACGTGCCGGCCACTTCTCCCTCCTCGTCAAGGTCGGCGAAGTGCCGGCCTACAGGTCTTCCTTCGTTGCCACGCCTGGAAGACGTGGATGGCCGGCCTGCGCCGGCCATGACGCACGATGCGTGGCCGCCCTGCGGCGGCCACGAGTACTCAGAACTTCGAAACCCGCGTCTCCTTAGCGGTGATGAACTCGAGCAGCGCCGGCTTGCCGGCCTTGGTCTGCTCGATGCCGCGCTGGATCGCCGCCTTGATCTGGTTCGGATCCGTCACGCGCTCGCCATAGCCGCCGAACGCCTTCGCCATGTCGGCGTAGTTGCCCGAGATGTCGGTGGAGCGGTACTTCTCGGTGCTCACCGGCATCACCTTCAGCTCGATCGCCATGGAGAAGTTGTTCATCAGGCAGGACAGGATGGGGATGCGCTCGCGCACCGCCGTCTCGAAGTCCATGCCGGTGAAGCCGATCGCCGCGTCGCCCCAGAAGTTGATGCAGGTCTTCTCCGGATGCACCAGCTTGGCACCCATCGCCAGCCCAAGCCCCATGCCGAGCTGCGTGGTCTTGCCCCAGCCGATATAGGACATCGGCTCGGTGGAGACCCAGAACGGCGAGATCTGGTCGCGCGGGCTGCCGGCATCATGCGTGATGATGGTGTTCTTCGGATCGGTGCCCGCCATCAGTTCCCAGATCACGCGATACGGGCTGATCGGCGCCTCGTTGGAGTTCAGCAGCGGCTGCCACTGTGCCATCCACTCCTCGCGCACCGCCTTGATCTCGGCCACGACGTCCTTGGTCTCGCGGTTGGACTTGATGCTCTGCGACAGTTCGCCGATCAGCGCGTCCAGCGTCAGGCCCGCGTCGCCCACCAGGCCGACCGCGCTGACCACGTCCTTGTTCAGGTGGTTCGGCTCGAGCGTCGCGTGGATGAACGTCTTCCCCTTGGGGAACTTGATGCCGAAATTCGTCTCGGTGAACGAGCAGCCGATGCCGATGATCAGGTCGGACTTCTCGATGAAGTGGTGCACGGTCTTCGGCACCGCGTTGCCGCCCGAGCCGAGCGACAGCTCGTGGTTTTCCGGGAACGAACTCTTGCCGCCCAGGCTGGTGGTGACCGGCGCGCCCAGCAATTCGGCGAACTTGCGAAGCTGCGGCCAGGCCTGCGCCCACTGCACGCCGGTGCCGGCATAGATCACCGGGCGCTTCGCCTTGAGGATGGCTGCCGCGGCCTTGCGCACGTCGGCCGGATCGGGGCCGTACTTGGCGGTGCTGACCGGGGTGTAGTTCAGGTCGCCGATCTCTTCGTTCCAGATATCGGTCGGGATCTCGACGATGGCGGGGCCGCCGCGGCCGTTGCGCAGGTTGCTGAAGGCGCGGCGCATGATGTTGGCGATCTCGCCCGGAACGATCACCTGCTCGGCGATCTTGGCCACGCCGCGCATTTCGCGCACCGAGCCGAAATTCGGATCGATGCCGGCGATGCGGCGGGCATAGCCCTGCGGGATCACCAGCAGCGGCACGTTTTCGCTGTAGGCCTGGGCGACGCCGCCATAGGCGTTCTCGGCGCCCGGGCCGTGCTGCATGCAGAAGGCGCCGATCTTCTTGCCGGAGGTCATGCGCGAGATCGCGTCCGCCATGTGCAGGCCGATACGTTCCTGGCGCACGATGATCGGGCGGATGTCAGCGGCGGCCGCAAATTCCAGCAGATGATTGACCGGATAGCCGCAGAGGATTTCGATCCCCTCCGCCTTCATGATTTGGGCTACAGCTTCGCCGACCTTCATTTCTCTCGTTCCCTCTGTCCTGGGTGGTAGTGCCAACCGTAGGACCCGCATCGTCCGGTGGCAACGCCCGGGGACCCCGCCCGGGGGCTTTGCCCCCTGGACCCCCAGCAAAGGCGGAGCCTTTGCAATCCCAATTCGGGCCTTGGCGGAGGGAGCCCGTTACTCGGACCAGGACGGGTCCGAGTAACGGGCTCCCTCCGCCAAGGCCAGGTCCGGGGTTCCGAGGGCTACGCCCTCGGCGGGGGTCCAGGGGGCGGAGCCCCTTGGTCGGGGGCCGCCGCGCCGATCCGCGCGACAAGCTCCTTCGGCAGCGGCCCCGCCTCTGCCGCGGCCACGCACTCGGCGAGTTCCCGGCGGTTCTTCACCCCCAGCACCAGCGTGTCGATCGCGAGCCCGAGCGCGTAGCGGTGGGCGATCACCGCCGGGTTCTCGCCCAGTGCCGCGCACAGCGCACGGAACCCGGCGGCCCGCGCGTAGTCCAGCACCTCCGGATGGCCATCGGGCAGCGCCCGGTCGATCGCCGCGGTCAGCGCGCCCGCCTGCACCGCGCGGATGCCCATCACGCCCACGCCGTTGGCCCGCGCCGCCGCCATGATCGCGCGCGGCTTCGCCGACCCCTCGAAGAATGTCAGCCCGCCAGCCGAATCCAGCAGGTTCGCGATGCACTGCACCGCGGCCGGCGCGGGCGCCTCGCCCAGCAGGCGGATGACCGTGTCGGGATGGCCGATGCCGGTCACGCCCCAGGCACCGATCAGGCCTTCGGCCACCAGCGTCTCGAACACCGGGCGGACAAAGTCCGCGAACACCGCATACGGCGTCATCCGGCTGGCCGCATCGCCCCAGCCCGCCATGAACGCCGCGTCCGGCACCACGTTGGAATGCAGGAAGAACACGTCGAGCCGTGACAGGCGCAGCCGCCGCAGGCTGGCCTCGATCGAGCGGCGCAGGATGCCCTCGATGTCGCCCGGCGGCGGGTTGCCCAGGTTGCACTTGCTGGTGACCCGCACGCCCGCCGGCAGCGACCCGCCGAACGCCGCACCCACCACCTCCTCAGCCTTCCCGTCGCCGTAGCGGGGCGCCAGGTCGAGCAGGGTGATCCCCGCGTCGACCGCCGCATGGACGGTCGCGACGCACTCCTCGAACGTGGTCGCGCCCCACAGCATCCCGAGCCCGCCGCCGCCGAGGGTGAGGCTGGATACCACCGGCAGCCGGCCAAACGCATGCTGTCTCATGGCCTGGGTCCTTTCGTCCGTGCCGGCGTGACGAGGCGCGGGGAGCGTCGCGCCGACGGCCGGCCGGGGTCAGGCGGCCATCCTAACCCTCCCGGGCCGCCCGCAGGTACTGCCGTACCAGTTCCGACATGCGTCGCATCACCGGCGGCGCGACGAATTCCTCGACATAGACCGTGTTGGCCACCAGCCGGCCGTCGTTGATCGACACCGAGACGTTGGGAAACTTCTTCAGCCAGCCCAGCGCATATTCGAACCCGCTGTCGCGCGTCTGGCCGCTCACCTGGTGGTAGTGGATCGTCCCCATGTCCGAGATGTTGAGCGCCACCGGCACATCGCCGGGGGCACCAAAGCTCCTCGGATAGTTCCGGTAGTCGTGGAAGATCCGGCCATCCGCCACGCCGTTCCTGATGTCGCTGAACACCAGGCCGGCGAGCGCCAGGATCGGCCGGTCCAGGTCGGGGATGTGGGTGATGTGGCCGGTGATGGCCGAGAACACCAACTCGACCGAGACATGCGGCTCGAGCCGGCGCCGCATGTCGATCGAAGAGCGCATCAGGATCTGTGGTGGACGCTCGTCGGCAACGTCCCGGATCGCCAGCGCGAAGGCCGCCACCAGCACCGAGTGGACCGAAACACCGTGGCGGTGGGCGGCATCGCTGATCTGCCGCATCTCGTCGGGCTCGATGACCAGGCGCTCCAGGCGATGGCGCACCGGAGGCCCGGCAGCGGGATCGTGCAGCGGCAGCAGCGCGAACGATCCGTCATAGGAGGCCGGCAGGCCGGCGGCGTCGGCCTGCTCCAGCAGGGACAGGCAATGTTCGACCGCCCCGTCGACGTGCGGCGGAAACGCCTGCACCTCGAATGCCGGCGTGGTGCCGCTGATGACGCAATCGCACAGGTAGGCGAGGAAGGAGTGCAGTTCCACGAGCGACGTCGCATCGGTGATGGCGTGCGAGGTGTGCAGGAACGCGTCGATCGAATCGCCGTTGTCGATGGCATAGGCGGCGTAGATCTGCTGTTCGGTGTCGAGGTCGGTGTTCAGCAGCAGGTCGTACAGCGCCTCGGGGGACATGGCGTCGCGGGAGTACCAGTCGACCGAGGCGGCACGGGAGGCGGGCCGCTCCACGAAGCAGCCGTCCCGGAAGACGGATTGCAGGATGCTGAAGCGCTGTTCCAGCAGGGCGATGGCGGTGGTGAACTGCCCGCGGCTGATGGGGCCGGCGATCGTGCTGCGGCTGACGACGACGGTGCGGGTCACGATGTAGATTGCCTCTGTGGGGGAGGCTTCCCGGAAGCGGCCGGCGGACATGCGGACAACCCGTTCGGTTCGTCCGCGTACAGTAAGGGACTTGTTCACGAATGCGAATAGAACGGTGCGGCGCTCGGGGTTTCACTCCTGCCTCGTCCCCCTCGCGGCGGCTCGTGTTGACACCTGCCGGCCGACCGCTATAACCCCCGCCTCCGGCCGCGGGGGTTCCTGGCGGCCCGCGATCGTTTGGGAATGCGCGCGATGTTCGCAGTGATCCGCACCGGCGGAAAACAGTACCGGGTGACACCGAATGCTGTGCTGAAGGTCGAGAAGCTGGAGGGTGAGCCCGGCGCGACCGTGACGTTCACCGACGTCCTGGCGGTGGGCACCGGCGACGGCGTCACCGTGGGGGCGCCGACGGTGGCCGGCGCGTCCGTCACGGCGACCGTGATCGCGCAGGACCGCCTGGACAAGATCATCATCTTCAAGAAGCGCCGCCGGCAGAACAGCCGCCGCCGCAACGGCCACCGCCAGCACGTCACCGTGCTGCGCATCGCCGGCTTCGCCAAGGATGGCCAGGCCCTGTCCGCCGAAGCCACGCCGGCCGCGGCGGCCGATGCCGCCGAGTCCATGGGCGTCGTCTACGGCGAGACCCCGGCGGTGATCGCCGAGCACCCTCACGGTGCGCCACACGCCGACGCGCCGCACCACACCGAGCATCACCACGCGCCCATGCACGTCACCGAGCCCGACGCTCCGGCAGGCCAGGAAGCGGCGGAGGCTGACGGCGTCGTGGCGGGCGATACCCCCGAGAACCTGGCCGGCCCCGACGGCGAGCGGAAGGAGTAACCAACCATGGCGCATAAAAAGGCAGGCGGTTCCTCCCGCAACGGCCGCGACACCGAAGGCCGGCGTCTCGGCATCAAGAAGTATGGCGGTGAGGCCGTGCTCGCCGGCAACATCATCGTCCGCCAGCGCGGCACGAAGTGGGCGCCCGGCAGCAATGTCGGCCTGGGCCGCGACCACACGATCTTCGCGCTGGTCGATGGCAAGGTCGAATTCCACCGCCGTGCCGGTGACAAGGTGCACGTCTCCGTCGCCCCGCTGCCGGCAGCCGCCGAGTAAGGCGCCGCGCCCTGTATTTGTCAGACGGGGGTCGGCGCCAGCCGGCCCCCGTTTCGTTTTTGGTGAACCGCCATGAAGTTCCTCGATGAGGCCAAGATCCACCTCCGCTCCGGCGACGGCGGCGATGGCGTGATCGCCTTCCGCCGCGAGAAGTACATCGAGTTCGGCGGCCCGGACGGCGGCAACGGCGGCAAGGGCGGCGACATCCTGTTCCAGGCGGTCGAGAACCTGAACACCCTGATCGACTTCCGCTACACGCAGCACTTCCGCGCCAAAAAGGGCGGCAACGGTTCGGGCTCGGACAAGACCGGCGCCGGCGCGCCCGACATCGTGATCCAGGTCCCGGTCGGCACCCAGATCCTGGCGGAGGACCGCGAGACCCTGCTGGCCGATCTCGACGCTCCCGGACGGCGCGTGCTGCTGCTGCGCGGCGGCGACGGCGGCTTCGGCAACGCCCACTACAAATCGTCCACCAATCGTGCGCCGCGCCGCGCCGACAAGGGCTGGCCCGGCCAGGAACGCTCGGTCTGGCTGCGGCTGAAGCTGATCGCCGATGCCGGCCTTCTCGGCCTGCCGAATGCCGGCAAATCGACCTTCCTCGCCGCGGCATCGGCGGCACGGCCGAAGATCGCCGATTACCCGTTCACCACGCTGCATCCGCAACTGGGCGTGGTGCGCCTGTCCGCGACCGAGGAGTTCGTGCTGGCGGACATCCCCGGCCTCATCGAAGGCGCCCACGAAGGGGCCGGCCTGGGCACGCGCTTCCTGGGGCACATCGAACGCTGCGCCGTGCTGCTGCATCTGGTTGACGGCGCGGCCGGCGACGTCGTGCGCGCCTGGCGCCTGGTGCGCGAGGAGCTTGCCGAATACGGCGGCGGGCTGGCCGACAAGCCCGAACTCATCGGCCTCAACAAATCCGACGCCATGACGCCGCGTGAGGCCTCGTCGCGGCGGGCGGCGCTCGCCCGCGCCTCCGGCCGCCCGGTGATGCTGCTGTCCGGCGTCACCGGCCAGGGCGTGCCGCAGGTGCTGCGCGCACTGCAGGACATGATCAAAGCCGCGCCCCGTCCCGCACTTTCCGCGCCGGTCGCACCGCCGCCGCTGCCCGCCGATGCCGACAGCGAATGGGAACTGCAGCGATGATCCCCTCGCTGGCCTCGGCGCATCGCCTCGTGGTCAAGATCGGCAGCGCCCTGCTGGTCGACCAGGACGAGGCCTGCCCGCGTACCGGCTGGCTGGACGGCGTCGCCGCCGACATCGCCTCGCTGCGCGCCCGCGGCGCCGATGTCATCGTGGTCTCCTCCGGCGCGATCGCGCTCGCCCGCCGCGCGCTCGGCCTGCACCAGCAGCGCCTCCGGCTGGAGGAAAAGCAGGCGGCCGCCGCGGTCGGCCAGATCCGGCTCGCACAGGCCTGGAGCCAGGCGCTGTCGGCCAAGGGCCTGACCGCCGCGCAGCTTCTGCTGACGCTCGAGGATACCGAGGATCGCCGCCGCTACCTCAACGCCCGCGCCACGCTGAACACGCTGCTGGGGCTGGGCTGCATCCCGGTGATCAACGAGAACGACACGGTGGCCACCGCCGAGATCCGCTTCGGCGACAACGACCGCCTGGCAGCGCGCGTCGCCGAGATGACCCAGGCGGACCAGCTTGTGCTGCTGTCCGACATCGACGGCCTCTACACCGCCGACCCGCGGCGCGACGCCGGCGCCACGCATATCCCGGTGGTCAGAGCGATCACCCCGGAGATCGAGGCCATGGGGGGCGATCCGCCACCCGGCTACTCCTCGGGCGGCATGCGCACCAAACTGGTCGCGGCGCGCATCGCGACGCAGGCCGGCTGCGCCATGGCGATCGCGTTCGGCCGCGTCGAGCGTCCCCTCGCCGCCCTGGAGACCGGCGCGCGCTGCACCTGGTTCCTCGCCGCGCCGGAAGGCCGCTCGGCCCGCAAGAGCTGGATCGCCGGCGCGCTGGCACCGCTCGGCACGCTGGTGGTCGACGCCGGCGCCGCCCGCGCGCTCGCCGCCGGCCGCTCGCTGCTGCCGGCTGGCGTGCGCGGCGTCGAGGGCGCGTTCGAGCGCGGCGACCCGGTCGTCGTGCGCAGCCAGGAGGGCAAGGCGCTGGCCCGCGGCCTGTCGGCCTATGCCAGCGGCGATGCCGAACGGATCGCCGGCCATCGCTCGGATGAGATCGAGGCCGTCCTGGGCTGGCGCGGCCGGGACGAGATCATCCACCGCGACGACCTCGTCTTGCTTTGATCCGGACCGTAACGGCACACTGACGGCAGAGGCGCCTGGGGATGCACATCGAGACCGAACCAACCCAATACCTCCAGCGTGCCGCCGCCGCGGCGCGGGATGCCTCGCACGCGCTCGCACGCACCCCGGACGCGGCGCGCAACGCGGCGCTGTGCGCGATGGCCGCAGCGCTGCGCGACAGTGCCGCGGCCGTGCTGGCAGCCAACGCCGTCGATCTCGCCGCCCTATTCCGGCACCGCCGCGTTCCGCGACCGCCTGACGCTGACCGAGGCACGGGTCGAGGCGATGGCGCGCGGGCTGGAGGACATCGCCCTGCTGCCCGATCCACTCGGCCGCACGCTCGCCGACTGGACGCGGCCGAACGGCCCTGCGCATCCAGCGCGTCGCCACGCCGATCGGAGTGATCGGGATGATCTACGAAAGCCGCCCCAATGTCGGCGCCGATGCCGCAGGCATCTGCCTCAAATCCGGCAATGCGGGTGATCCTGCGCGGCGGATCGGACAGCCAGCACAGTGCCGCCGCCATCAATGCCGCACTCGCCGCCGGGCTGCGCCACGCCGGCCTGCCCGAGGCCTGCGTGCAGATCGCCCCAACCGCCGACCGCGCCTATGTGGCGGCGATGCTGGCGGCCGCCGGATTGCTCGACCTGATCATTCCCCGCGGCGGCAAGTCGCTGGTGGAGCGCGTGCAGCGTGAGGCGCGGGTCCCGGTACTGGCGCACGCCGAAGGGCTTTGCCACACCTACGTGCATGCGGCCGCCGATCCGGCGATGGCCCCGCAGCATCGTCGCCAACGCCAAGATGCGGCGCACCGGCATCTGCGGCGCCACCGAAACGCTGCTGATCGACCGCGCCGTCGCGCCGTCGCTGCTGCCGCCGATCGTCGCCGACCTGCGCGCCCTGGGTTGCGACTTCCGCGCCGATGCCGCCGCACGCGACATCGTGCCGGACCTCGCGCCGGCCGCCGCCGCCGATTTCGACACCGAGTGGCTCGACGCGATCCTGTCGGTCGCCGTGGTGGACGGCGTCGACGCCGCGCTGGCCCACATCGCGCGCCACGGCTCCGAGCATACGACGCCATCATCACCGAGGATGCAGCGGCGGCGCGGCGCTTCCTGGACGGCGTCGACAGTGCGGTCGCGCTGTGGAACGCCTCCACCCAGTTCTGTGACGGCGGGGGAGTTCGGCTTCGGCGCCGAGATCGGCATCGCCACCGGGCGCATCCATGCCCGCGGCCCGGTCGGACCCGAGCAACTCACCACCTATCGCTATCTGGTCACCGGCACCGGGCAGGTGCGTCCCTGAACGACCCCATCCCGCGCTTCGGCGACCGCAGGCGCACGCGGATCGGCCTGCTCGGCGGCTCGTTCAATCCGGCCCATGCGGCCATCGCCATGTCATCGACCTGGCGCGCCGGCGGCTGGGGCTCGACCAGGTGTGGCTGATCGTCTCGCCCGGCAATCCGCTGAAGCAGTCACGCGGCATGGCGCCTCTGGCGCAGCGCCTGGCGAGCGCGCGGCGCATCGCCGACGGCCGCCGCGTGGTCGCCAGCGCCATCGAGGCGGTGTTCGGCACCCGCTACACAATCGACACGCTGCGCCTGCTGCTGCTGCGGTTCCCGCGTGTCCGCTTCGTCTGGCTGATGGGCGCCGACAATCCTCGAGCAGTTGCCGCACTGGCGGGACTGGCTGGGCTTCGTCCGCCGCATTCCTTTCGCCGTGCTGCCGCGGCCGGGCTACAATCACCGTGCCTTGGCGAGCCGTGCGGCGCATCGATTCGAGCGCGCCCGGCGGCCGGAGCGATCGGCGCCGTCACTGTACCGCCAAGCGGCGCCTGCCTGGGTGTTTCTGTGCGTGCCGCAGAATGCCGCGTCGGCCACTGCGATCCGTGCAAGCGAAGGAGCCTTGCCATAGCCAAGCCGTCGAAGCCGCAGTCTCCCGCCCGGCATCGCGCCGCCCCGCGCAAGAAGGTCGCCAAGCCGACGCTGGCCGTCGCCGACAAGACGCCCGGCACGCCGCGCAAGAAGACGATCGCGGCCGGCCCGCGCGCGCCCGCGGCCCGGCGCACCCGCAAGACCGAGCCCTCGGTTCTCGAGCGCCTGCAGACGGTGATCGTCGGCAGCCTGGAGGACGACAAGGCCGAGAACATCGTGACGCTGGACCTCGCCGGCAGGGCGTCGTTCTGCGATCGCATGGTGATCGCGACCGGCCTGGCCGACCGCCAGATCACCGCGATGGCCGAGCATCTGGCCGAGAAGCTGCACGCGGCGGGGCTGAAGCGCGTGCAGGTGGAGGGCGCGGGCGGTGCCGACTGGGTGCTGATCGATGCCGGCGACATCGTGGTGCATCTGTTCAAGCCGGAGGCGCGGGCGATGTACCCGGCTGGAGAAGATGTGGGGCGCCGAACTCGACGAGGTCGGTTAGAGCGTCATCCGCGGAGGCGGATCGTCGGCCGCACGGCTTCCCTCGCAGCCATAACCTCCGACAAAGCCGATCCCGAGCCACGCTTCGTCGGTGCGGCCGGGGTCAAGCCTCGCGCAGCGACCGCCGCAGGCGGCCCGGGCTTGAGGCCGGCCGCACCGACGCAGGCACAATCAGCATCGGATGATACACAACCGTCAGACAACGACGGTTAGGCCGTCACGGTCTCCGGCTGGCGGATGAGGCTGGCGGCCGCCGCAAAGCGCGGCCTCGACCGTGAGGTCCTGCATCACGCCGGTCGGTGACACGGCGACGCCAGCCCGCAATCCGGCCGGTGCGTATTCCTGCACCGGGGGTCGGTCCGAACAGGCCGAGGGTCGGCGTGCCGGCGGAAGCGGCGAGGTGCATCAGCCCGGAATCGTTGCCGACGACAGGGCGCAGCCTGCCAGGCAGGCGGCGACCTCCGGGATTTCGAGCCGGCCCACCAGGTCCACCGCGTCGGGCAGCGCGGCCAGCAGCGGCGCCGCCATCTCGCGTTCCGCCTCGCCGGGACCGGCGAACACCACCGGGACGGCGCCCGGCAGGATTGCTGCGCGACAGGGTGTGAAACAGTGCCGCGAAGTGCTCCGCCGGCCAGGTCTTCGGCAGCCAGTTGGCCGTCGGGCCGAGGCCGATGAGCGGGCGGGCGGCCGCAGCAGCGTGGCGGCACGGGCGCGGTCGGCGGGCGTGGTCCAGGCGACCGGCAGCGGCGGCGGGTCGAGCCCCAGGATCGCCGCAAGCTGCGCCGTCTTGTGGCCCGGCCGTCGCCGCATCACCGCGCGGCTGCGCGTCGGCACCAGCCAGCGATGGTCGAGCCGCGGATGTCCACCACGAGGGTCCCAGCGCGTGGTGACGACGCCGGCCCAGAGCGGCAGCCAGTGCAGGCGGTAGCGGCGCTTGTCGAGCACGATGGTGCGCTCGCGGTTTCGGCATGCGCGCAAACACGCCCTCTGCCACCGGGGCCGCAGGCGATGGTGATGCGGGCGTCGGGATGGGTGCGGATCAGGTGGTCCAGCAGGCCGGTGGACAGCACCGCATCGCCGAGACGGTTGGAGGTAACGAACAGGATGCGCATCGGGAACCCGGCTTAGCAGCCGGCGAGACGTTGCGCGAGCGGTCGGCGTTCCGGCCGAGCGCTCAGACGTCCAGGTTCGCCACCTTCAGCGCATTGCCGACGATGAAGTCGCGCCCGCGGCTCCACCACGTCGCCCATCAGAGTGGAGAACACCTGCGCGGCATCCTCGCTGTCGCCCACCCTGACCTGCAGCAGCGTGCGCACCGCCGGGTCGAGCGTGGTGTGCCAGAGCTGATCGGGGTTCATCTCGCCCAGCCCTTTGAAGCGCTGCACCGTGAGCCCGCGCCGCCCATGCGCGATGATCCGGTCGAACGTGGTGGCGGGTCCGGGGCACCGCCACCTCCAGCGCGTCCAGCTTGAGTTTCGCCGGCTCGGCGAAGCGGCGCGCCAGATCCTCCGCCAGCCCATCGAGGCGGCGGGCGTCCTCGCTCCGCAGCGAGGCGGCATCCAGCGTGTAGCGCTCCGCCACGCCGCGTACCATGCGCGACATGGTCAGCCCGCCATCGGCGCTGACCACCCAGCCCTGCTCGGTCGGCAGCGACACCGCGTTTGAGCCGGGTCACCAGCCCGGGCGCCGCCTCGATCGCGCGCGCCGGGTCCTGCTTCAGCGCGCCCGATCGCCACCTGCTCGACGAAGCCGATCGGCGCGTTCACCGCCAGCCGGCGCAGCAGTCCGGCGACGTGGCGCAGCAGCGCACGTGCTCGCGCAGTTCCGGACCCTCGTACACCGTGCCGTCGGCATAGGTCAGCCGTGCGTCTGCCAGCGCCTTGTCCAGCAGAAACGACTCGAGCTGGTCGTCGTCCTTCAGGTAGCGCTCGTCGTTGCCGCGCTTGGCGCGGTACAGCGGCGGCTGCGCGATATAGAGGTGGCCGCGGGCGATCAGCTCCAGGCATCTGGCGGAAGAAGAACGTCAGCAGCACGCGTGCGGATTTGCGAGCCGTCCACATCCGCGTCCGTCATGATGACGATTGCGGTGGTAGCGCAGCTTGGCGACGTCGAAGCCGCCCTGCTTCCGGCTCGCCGCGGCCGATGCCGGTGCCGAGCGCGGTGATCAGCGTGCCGATCTCCTGGCTGCCCAGCATGCGGTCGAACCGCGCCCGCTCGACGTTCAGGATCTTGCCCTTCAGGGGCAGGATCGCCTGGTTCTTGCGGTACGCGACCTTGCTTGGCGGAGCCGCCGGCGCTGTCGCCCTCGACGATGAAGATCTCGGACTTTGCCGGATCGCGCTCCTGGCAGTCGGCCAGCTTGCCGGGCAGGGTGGAGATGTCCAGCACGCACCTTGCGCCGCGTCAGTTCGCGCGCCTTGCGGGCGGCCTCGCGGGCGGAGGCGGCGTCCATCACCTTCTGGATGATGGACTTGGCTTCCTTGGGATGCGTCTCGAACCAGTGCGCCACGGCATCGGCGACCGCCGCCTGCACCACCGGCTGCACCTCGGACGACACCAGCTTGTCCTTGGTCTGCGAAGAGAATTTCGGGTCCGGCACCTTCACCGACAGCACCGCGGTCAGCCCCTCGCGCATGTCCTCTGCCGACAAGCTGGAGCTGCTCCTTCTTGCCCATGCCCTCGGCGTATTTGGTGACGACGCGGGTGAGCGCCTGGCGGAAGCCGGCCAGGTGGGTGCCGCCGTCGCGCTGCGGGATGTTGTTGGTGAAGCACAGCATCGTCTCGTGGAAGCTGTCGTTCCACGACAACGCGAACTCCACCCGATGCCGAGCGCATCGTCGGACGCGCGCAGGTTGATCGGCGGGCTGAACACCGCGGTCTTGCCGCGGTCCAGCCATTCGACGAAGGCGATCAGCCCGCCCTCGTAGTACAGCTCGGTCTCCACCATCGGCGGATTGCCGCTCGTCGCGCAGCACGATGGTGAGGCCCGAGTTGAGGAACGCCAGTTCGCGCAGCCTGCCGCGCTCCAGCAGGGCGTATTCGAACTCGATGTGGGTGAAGGTGGCGGGGCTCGGCTTGAACGTCACCTCGGTGCCGTTGGCGTGGCGCGTCGACGTGCCCACCACCGCCAGCGGCGCCTCGGCGTCGCCGTTGCGGAAGCGGATGAGGTGCTCCGTGCCGTGCCGCAGATGCGCACCTCCATCCACTCGGACAGTGCGTTCACCACGGCGGCGCCGACCCCGTGCAGGCCGCCCGACACCTTGTAGGAATTCTGGTTGAACTTGCCGCCGGCGTGCAGCCTGGTCAGCACCACTTCGGCGGCCGAGATGCCTTCCTCGGGGTGGATGTCGGTCGGGATGCCGCGCCCGTTGTCGCGCACCGTGACCGAGCCGTCGCCGTTCAGGATCAGCTCGCAGCGTGTGGCAAAACCGGCCTGCGCCTCATCGACGGCGTTGTCGATGATCTCGAACGCCATATGATGCAGGCCCGAGCCATCGTCGGTGTCGCCGATATACATGCCGGGGCGCCGGCGCACACGCGTCGAGGCCCCTGAGGACCGAAATGGACGCCGCGTCGTAGGCGTCGGAATCTGGCTGCGGCTCAGTGTCTTCAGACATGCCGATGGACGACTCCAAAAGGCTGTTCGGGTACTATAGATATATAGCTCCTGCGGCGTTGCCGGCACAGGGGTCTGGCTCAGGTGATCTGCGGAAAACGCAGATCGGGGAGCAAATCTCCGCGCTGCACCCGCAGCCCTTCCGCGTGCCCCGCGAGCGGCAGGAACGTATCGGCGTCCGTCCCCGTCATCAGCGTCTGCGCCGGCAGCGAGCGGCCAGCGCCGTGAACAGTGCCGCCCGGCGGTCCGGATCGAGATGCACCGCCGGTTCGTCGAGCAGCAGCAGCGGGGCGAACCCGCGCGCCTCCGCGATCAGCGCGCTGTGGCGCAGGATGACGCCGATCACAGAGGCCTTCTGCTCACCGGTCGATGCCAGCGCGGCCGGCGCGCCCGTGATGGCGTCCGCCAGCACCATATCCGCCCGATGGGCGCCGATCGCGGCCGATCCGGTCGGCGGCATCGCGCGCGCGGGCGGCGGCCAGGCCTGCGCGCAGCCAATCCTCCACCGCGAGCGCAGGCTCGCACGCCAGTCGCGCGGCGATCGGGCAGGCCACCCCCATGCGCGCCACGGGAAAGCCCGGGATCGGCGCGACCGCGTTCATCCGCGCGGCCAGCGCCATCCGCGCCGCGGTCGCGGCGACGGCATGGCGCGCCATCGCATCCTCGAGCCCGGCGAGCCAGGCCGGATCGGGCCGGCCATCGGCCAGCAGCCGGTTGCGCTGCGCCATGGCGGCGTCGTGCGAGGCCACCTCGCGGGCGTGGCCGGGCTCCAGCGCCCAGACCAGTCGATCGAGGAAGCGCCGGCGCCCCGACAATCCCTCCTGGAACAGGCGGTCCATCTGCGGCGTCAGCCACAACCGCCGCTGACCCGGGCCGCGATCTCGGCCTGGCTGCGCGGCGGGGCACCGTCCAGCCGGAACACCCGGCGCTCGGCGGAGCCCGCCGCCGGCTGGATGCCGGTGCCGATATCCGTCTCGCCCTCCAGCGTGTCGAAGCGGCCTGCCACGGCCCAGCCGCCCGCACCGCCATGGCGCGGCAGATCGGCGCCGCGCGCACCGCGCAGGCCGCGCCCGGGGACCAGCAGCGAGACGGCCTCCAGCAGGTTGGTCTTGCCGCTGCCGTTGGGTCCGAACAGCAACGCTGATCCGCGCTCCCGGTCGCCAGGTGAGCGCGGCGTAGTTGCGGAAATCGGTGAGGGACAGGCGGATCAGGCGCATTCCCTGATCTGCGGCGCGATACTGCCGAGGTCAACTTTTGACTGCCGGAGCAAAGTCGTTGCAAAGGACAGTTCTCTTGCGGCGGTAAAATTCAAGTAAAGACCAATACTATTGAATCGGGCGATGGATCACCTGGGGCATGCTGCCTGCGGCATGCAATCGCCTGTGCACTGGTCACGTGACCGACTTGATTTCCGACCAGTCTTGCCAAGCCGGATTTTCCGCAGGTATTGGGGTTGCATGCGAGCACAAGGGTCACGACAGACCCGTGCTCTGATGACCTGGGCGGGGATGCTCACTGCTGTTCTTGCAACAGCGGGGAACTATTCTATTGCTCATGCTCAGAGAGCGGGCGAGACGACCGACCAGACAGCACTGGCGGTGCCGCGGATCGAACTGCGTGGGGCGGGCGTGGCATTGCCGCAGCCGCTGCCTCCTGGAGACGCAGCTCAGATCCGACGGATTTTTTCATTGCAGGGCAACGGCGCTGCCGCGGAGGCGGTGCGCGAGACCGAGCGATTGCAGAACGATCTGCTGCTCGGCGCCATCCTCGCCGACCGCTACCTGCGCGGTCGCGCCACGGCGCCCGAACTGGCCGCCTGGCTGACGCGCTTCGGCGACCAGCCGGAGGAGCCGGCGATCCGCGGTCTGCTGGAGCGCCTGGCGCCTCCTGCCGCGCCGGCCGCCGCGAGCGATGCCCCGGTGCCGCGTCGCGGTGCCAGGAATTCGCCGGCGCAGGCCCGCGCGCTGTTCGTGCAGAACCGCGACGCCGATGTGCTGGCGGCCGTGCAGTCGCCGCAGGCGAGCGCGGACGCCTCGTTCGTCGGCGGGCTTGCCGCGGTGCGGCTGCGCCACGACGCGTCCGCCGCCGCCCTGTTCGATGCCGCCTACCGCAACGCCCCGACGTCCGCACTGCGGGCTGCCAGCGCGTTCTGGGCCGGCCGGGTGGCGCAGCGGCGCGGTGACCGCGGCAATTTCGCGGCCTGGATGCGGCGTGCCGCGCTGGAGGGCGACAGCTTCTACGGCCTGGTCGCCCGCCGCGCCCTGGGTCCCTCGGTCGCCTGCGTGGCGAGCGAGACGATCGGCAACGCCGACCTCGACGCGCTGATGGCAACGCCGCAGGGCCGCCGCGCCTTCGCGCTGCTGCAGGTCGGCGAGAAGCGCCTGGCGGAGGCTGAACTGCGCGGCCTGTGGGTGGACACCGCCCAGGACGGGGTGTTCGACCGCTCCATCGTGCTGGCCGCGCGTGCCGTGGGGTTCGCCCAGCTGGCGAACGAGATCGAGGCGAACGGCATGCCTCGGCCGGAGGGGCGCGCGCTGGTGCGCCTGCGGCCGGCCAACGGCTTCGTGGTGGACCCGCCGCTGGTCTACGCGCTGGTCCGCCATGAATCGAACTTCCAGGCCTCGGCCGTGTCACGGTCGGGCGCGCGCGGGCTGATGCAGATCATGCCGCGCACCGCGCATGCGGTGGCGGGCGCGCAGGCGAAGCAGCTTCAGGACCCGGCGGTGAACCTGTCGATCGGCCAGCAGTACCTGCTGACCCTGGCCGAGGACGATGCGATCGAGGGCGACCTGATCCGGGTGCTGGCGAGCTATGGCCAGGGCCAGGGCGGGCTGCGCAAATGGGTGGACGCGGTGCGCGACGAGGGCGAGCCACTGATGTTCCTCGAGGCGATCCCGAGCGCGGCGACCAGGACCTTCGTGCAGAACGCGCTGATGTACTCCTGGCACTACGCGGCGGAACTGCGCCTGCCGGCGGCCAGCCTGGACGCGCTGGCGGCGGGCCGCTTCCCTCGCCTCATGCGGGCCGGCGAGACCGCCGCATCCACCGCCGCAGCCTCCTGCGCCCGGATCGCCGCGCGCTGATCGGCGGCGGCGACCGGAAGCAGGGGCCCGGAAGCGGGGGACCGCGCTGCCGCCAGAAGGCGGGCGGTTCGGTCAGGGGCGGCTGGTGAACGGGCGGCTGGGTCCGACCGGCGCGCCGTTCAGGTTGTCCGGCCCGTTCCACACCTTCATGTTCGGGAACGCCCGGTAGACCCAGGAGGGCGACTTGAAATCCTGGTACGGCGGCGAGCGCGTCGCCGTGGTGCCGCCGCCCCCCGCGCGTTTGCGCCGCCAGCCGCGCATAGCCGGTGCGGTCCGGGTGCACGTGGTCCGGCCCGGTCAGCGGGGCCGCGTCGATCAGCCGGTCGCCGAACCGCCCGGCCACCGCGCGCACCGCATCGCGCGCGCGCGGATTGCCGCCGGTCAGCAGCCAATAGACCGTGTCTGCCCGGACGCGCGCGCGCAGCCGGGCCAGGTTGTCGGCGGTGGCGGTGCCCTCGCCGTCGTTCACGCCCAGGCTGATGATCGCCGTGCCGACATGGCGCATGCCGGGAAAGAGCTGCACATAGCGCTCCGACGTGATCCCGGTGACGGCGGCGATGGCGCAATCCGACCGGGCCTGGCCGACGCCGACCGCGATGCTGTCACCCAGGACGATGCAGTCGAGCATCAGACGTGCGGGCTGCCCGGCCGGTACAGCCCGATCACCGGCACCAGAGCGCGGGCCAGCACGTCGTAGCCCGCCGCGGTGCAATGCACGCCGTCATCCGCGCGCAGTCGGGTGGTCTGGCCGTCGGTGCCCTTGCCGTACGGCGCGTAGGCGCCATCGGCGTCGACGAACAGCGGCCAGGACGCGAACCACTCGCCGCCGCCCCGCACCGCCTGCTCGGCAAAGATCCGGTTCAGCAGAACCATGTCGGCGGCGTACACCGGGTCGCGCACGATCGGGTGACCCACCCAGATCAGCGCCGGGCAGGACCGCCGCAGCGCCTCGGCGATGGTGCGCACACTGGCGCCGTAGGAGGCGGTGAACGAGGCGAGCAGCTTCTCGTCCACCTGGCCGTGCGAACGCACCGGCGGCCGGTCGTTGGCGCCGAACATGACGATGGCGATGGCGCCGCGTTCGGCCTCGCCGATCCCGGCGGCGGCGGCCGGCCAGTCGAAGCGCGACGGTGAGCAGAGGCCGGTCGCAATGCGCGAGCGGTCGATCACCCGCCATGAGGCATCGCCGCGGAACTGCCGCTGCAGCCCGGCGGCGAGGCCCTGCGCCTGAGAATCGCCCACCACCAGGACCCGGGTCATCGCCTCCCCGGCGCGTGCCTCTCGCAGGGCCGCCAGCGACATCGCGCCGGCGGACAGCAGGTCGCGTCGCTGCAGGGTCAGGGCCATCGGGGGGGATTCGAATGTTGCGTATGCTAGGCTAACAGTGCGGATTCTTTGGAGCAACCTGCCCGCCATGCTGTCCCTGTGCCGACGCTTCCTGCTGGCCGGGGCGACCGCCCTGCTGCTCGCCTCCTGCGCCTCGTCGCCGCCCGCCGGCCCGTCCGACGCCGAGATCGCCGCGAAACTCGGTCCGGTGGGCGCGCTGGTGCCGCTGTATCGCGCGCTCGCCACCTCGCCGACGGTCGCCATCGTGCAGATCGGCGACAGCCACACTGCCAACGACAGCTTCAGCGGGCGGATGCGGGTGCTGTTCCAGGGCCGGTTCGGCGATGCAGGCCGCGGCGTGCTGCCGCCCGGCGTGCCGTATCGCTGGTACCGGCCCTCGCGGGTCACGGTCACCTCGCAGGGTTGGTCTGTGGTCAGCAGCTACCGCGGCGATCCGGGCCCGTTCGGCATCGCCGGGCTGCGCCAGCACGCCGATGGGCCGGCGTCGATGACGCTGGTGGTGGACGATGCGGGCGACCTCGACCGCTCCGAGGTGGAAATTCTGCGCCAGCCGGGTGGCGGGACGCTGGATGTGGAACTGGACGGCGGCGCCCGCGCCTCGCTCGCCACCGGCGGTCCGGCGGGGCAGGCGGGGGCGGGGCAGGCAGCGTGGCTGCCGCTGCCGTCGGCGCCCGGCAGCCATACGCTGGTGCTGAGCGCGCGCGGCGACGGCCCGGTGGACGTGCTCGCCTGGCGCGTCGCCCGCGCCGGGCGGGGCGTGAGCTACGCCAACCTCGGCACCGTCGGCGCCAGCGTCGACCTGATGGACCTGTGGGACCCGGGCATCCTGCGCCAGGAGATCGCCCACCTGGCGCCGTCGCTGATCGTGCTGGCGTTCGGCACCAACGAGGGCTTCCGTGACAGCACGGACCTCGCGGCCTACGCCGCCGACTTCACCGCGCGGCTGCGTGACCTGCACGCCGCCGCGCCGGGGGCCGCCCTGCTGGTGCTGGGTCCGCCCGACGGCTACCGCAGGCGCGGCCGCGGCAGCACCGCCCCTGCCGCGTGCGGCGACGCCGGCTGGACCGAGCCGCCTCGGCTGGCCGCGGTGCGCGAGGCGCAGCGCGCCATCGCGACGCGCGAGGGGGCGTATTTCTGGGACTGGCAGGCCGCGATGGGCGGGCCGTGCAGCATGATGCGCTGGGCCGCCACCCGGCCACCGATGGCGGCACCCGACCACGTGCATCTCTACGCGCCTGGCTACCAGGCCACGGCGGATGAATTGTTCGGCGTCATCATGCAGGGCTACGAGCGCTACCGGGTCCTGCGACCGTCCGCCTGATGCTGTTCCCGACGCTCGACTTCCTGCTGTTCTTCGTCGCGGTGCTGGCGCTGCTGGTGCCGCTTGCGCGGCTGCAGGAGGCGCGCAAGCTGATGCTCGCGGCGGCCAGCTACGTCTTCTATGCGCAGTGGAACTGGCACTACTGCCTGCTGCTCGCCGGCAGCTCGCTGCTGACCTATGGCGGCGGCATGGCGATCGGCGGCACGCGGTCGGACGCCGCCCGCCGGGCGATCGTCGGCGTCACCGTCGGGCTGCATCTGCTGCTGCTGTCCACCTTCAAATACCTGGATTTCCTGGTGGGTTCGGCGAACGAGGCGCTGCACGCGCTCGGCACCGGCCGCGAACTGCCGTTCATGGAGATCATCCTGCCGGTCGGCATCTCGTTCTTCACCTTCCACGGCATCTCCTACCTGGTCGACGTGTACCGCGGCGACGTCGCGGTGTGTAAGCGGCTGACCGACATCCTGCTGTACCTGTCGTTCTTTCCGCAGCTTGTCGCCGGCCCGATCGTGCGGGCGTCGTTCTTCCTGCCGCAGCTTGCCGCGCCGCCGCCCGTGCGCGTGCCGGTGGCCGAGCCCGTGCTGCTGATCCTGGGCGGGCTGTTCAAGAAGGTGGTGATCGCCACCTACCTGGCGACCGATCTGGTCGATCCGGTGTTCTTCGACCCCTCACGCTACGGCAGCGTCGACCTGCTGCTCGCCGCCTATGGCTACGCGGTGCAGATCTACTGCGACTTCTCGGCCTATACCGACATCGCGATCGGCCTCGCGGCCCTGCTGGGCTACCGGTTCCCGATCAACTTCAACCAGCCGTACCGGGCACGCAGCCTGCGCGAGTTCTGGCAGCGCTGGCACATCTCGCTGTCGTCGTGGCTGCGTGACTACCTCTACAAGCCGCTCGGTGGCAGTCGCGGCGGGGGCTGGTTCACCGCGCGCAACCTGATGATCACCATGCTGCTCGGCGGCATCTGGCACGGCGCCGCCTGGAAGTTCGTCGCCTGGGGCGGGCTGCACGGCGCGGGCCTGGTCGCCGAACGCTGGTGGCGCCCGTGGGACAGGCTGTCGGCGACGCGTCTCGGCCGCCTCGTGGCCCTGCTCGTGGTGTTCCACATCGTCTGCCTGGGCTGGATCCTGTTCCGCGCCGACAGCTTCGCGACCGTGGTGGTGTACCTCGCCACGCTGGTACAGGCGGCGCCGACGGTTTCGCAGGCGACGCCGTTCACCGTGGGGCTGATCGTGCTCGGGCTGGCATTGCACGCGGTGCCGCGGGACGTGCCGGGACGCCTGGCGCGGCGGATCGGCGAGCGTCCCACCTGGATGTGGGCGGTCGCCACCGGCCTCGGCATCGCGCTGATCGATGCGCTGGGGCCGGACGGCGTCGCGCCGTTCATCTATTTCAATTCTAGCGAGGTGGGGACGTGACGGCGCGACAGCGTTTCGGCCTTGCCCTGCTGGTCTGCTTCGTCGCCGCACTGTTCGGCGCGCGCCCACTGGCGGGGTGGGTGGCGGCATCGGCCTTCGCCGGCACGCCGGTGCAGCAGGCGGCCGATGCCTGGCTGGACCTGACCGGCCGGGTGGGGCTGGACCGCCCGTACGACGCGCTGCGCCGGACGATCCATCGGCTGGAGGATGCGCATTAGCGCTTCCTTCACGCCGCGGGCGTAGGACAGGGACGGTAATGGCAGGAGAGCCCGTTGATTCCCCTGTCTGGTGATCGGTGACAGCATCGCGCTCGGTGTCGGCCAGACGCTGCCCGAATGCCGCACCGAGGCGCAGGTCGGCATCACCTCGCAGCGTTTCGCACAGGAGGTCCGCTCGCCGCCGGCGGCCGACAAGGTGGTGATCAGCCTGGGGGCGAACGACGGCGCGTCACCGGCGATCGCCGCCAACCTCGAACGCGTGCGGTCGAGCGTGCGTGCCAGCACCGTCTATTGGCTGCTGCCCCCGCACGGCGAGTACGCGCGCGCCGCCATCCGCGACGTGGCACTGCGGTTCGGCGACTGGCTGATCGACTACGAGCCAGCCGCCGGCCCCGACGGCCTGCATCCCACCGGTGCCGGCTACCGCTCGCTGGGCGCGCTGATCCGCTCCGCCGGCACGTAGGGGACGCTGCCGGTGCCGTCGGCAGCGCGCAGCGCCGCCCCGTCATCTTCCCCGCCCGCCACATCCACGGCAGGATCAGCGGCAGCTTCAGGGGGAGCGTCCATGTCCGACACCGTCATCATCCCGGCGCGACGCGGCAAGGCCGCCTTCGTCGCCGCCGGCCAGGTCGTGCGCGTCATCAACACCCACGGCGAGCAGGTGGTCGACACCTGGGCCTTCAACCGTCACGACATGAGCGAATTCATGTCCATGGAACACAGCCGCGCCACCATGCACCGGCTCATCCCGCAGGTCGGCGATGCGCTTCTCACCAACCACCGCCGCAAGATCCTCACGGTGCTGGAGGATACCTCGGGCGGCATCCACGACACGCTGATGGCCGCGTGCGACCGCTACCGCTACGAGGAACTCGGCTGCACCGACTACCACGACAACTGCACCGACAACCTCGCCCAGGGGCTGCGCGACATCGGCCTGATGCCGCCCGAGACGCCGAGCCCGCTCAACCTGTTCATGAACATCCCCTGGACCATTGAAGGCGGATTGTCGTTCGAGCCGCCGGTGTCCACGCCCGGCTGCTTCATCCGGCTGCGCGCGGAGATGGACCTGGTGATCGCCTTCTCGGCCTGCCCGCAGGACATCCTGCCGATCAACGGCCGCGCCGGGCAGCCGACCGAGGCGCACTACCTGATCGAGGGGGTGAAATCGCCTGAAGCAACGGCCGCCGGAATGATTTCCCTTGGTCCTTACGATGCCGTATAGTCCGGGCCAGACGGTCCGGAGGCTCGGCGATGATTCCGAACGACCCGTTGTTCTACTACAGTGGTACCTGCTGAACGGTGGCCAGGCCGGCGGCATCCCCGGACGCGACATCAATGTCGTCCCGGCCTGGGATGTCGTGAACGGGGCTGGCATCAGGATCATCGTCAACGACACCGGCGCCGACTTCACCAACCCTGACCTCAGCCCGAACTTCGACTTCGCGACGTCGCAGAGCCTCGATCCGCCCTACAACAACCCCTATCCGTTCAGCGGCGATGCGCACGGCACCGAGACGGCCGGGCTGATCGCCGCCGCCAGCAACGGCTACGGCATCACCGGGGGTCGCCTTCCGCGCACGCGTCTCCTCCTACCGCATCCTCGGCACGCGCACCGACAGCATCGATCCGTGGGGCGCGACCGAGGCCGCCCTGCTCAACACCGCCAACTTCGACGTGGCCAACAACAGTTGGGGCTACCGCGCGGCCTTCGCCGATTCGGTGTTCGATCCGAACGACGAGCGGGCGCTCGAGGCGATGCTGACCGCAGCGACGGTCGGGCGCGGCGGGCTCGGCACCATCAACGTGTTCGCCTCCGGCAACGGGTTCCAGTCGCGCGACGACACCAACCTGCATGCCTTCCAGAGCAGCATCAATGTCGTGGCGGTCGCGGCCCTCGACGCCAACGGCACGGTGAACGCGCCGAACGGCCGCTACTCCACGCCCGGCGCGAGCGTGCTGGTCAGCGCGCCGGGCACCGGCATCCTGTCCGACACCATCGTCGGCCGCGGCAACTTCGCCGACCGCAACCTGAATTTCGGGCTCGACGGGACGTCGTTCGCAGCCCCCCTCGTCACCGGCGTGGTCGCACTGATGCTGCAGGCCAACCCGCGTCTCGGCATCCGCGACGTGCAGCAGATCCTCGCCTACACCGCCCGCAAGACCGATCCCGGCAGCCCCGGCTGGCATGTCAATGCGGCGGTGAACTGGAACGGCGGCGGGCTGCAGGTCTCCAACGACTACGGCTTCGGCCTGGTCGACGCCCGCGCGGCGGTCGCGCTGGCGCAAAGCTGGACCACGCAGCACACGATCGGCAACCGCATCATCAACACCGTTCCGGTGCGCGCCACCGGAGCCATCGCCGCCACCGGCACCACCTTCACCTTTGACGTCGCGCCCCGGCGCCTCGCTCGCGCTGAACTGGGTGCGCGTGCAGCTCAGCTTCTCGTTCAGCGCGTTCAACGATATGCGGATCGTGCTGACCTCGCCCTCGGGAACCTCGAGCGTGCTGCTCAGCCAGCCGGACGGCGGCCGAGGCAGGAGCTTCCTTTCGGACACTGCGCAACTCAGCAGCAACCAGTTCTGGGGCGAGACCGCGGCGGGCACGTGGCGCGTCACGATCTCGGACGCGAACCCGGCGTTCCGCGACACCGGCGTCCTGACGGCGGCGACGCTGGTGCTGGTCGGCGATCCGGTCGCCGCCGACAACACCTATGTCTACACGGATCAATATGCGGCGGAGGTGGCGGCCAATCCGTCCCGCAGCTTCCTCAGCCATTCCGGCGGCATCGGCGACACGATCAACCTTGCGGCGACCAGCGGCTACAACAGCCTCGACGTGCGCCCGGGACACAGCGGGACGATCGGCGGGGCACCGATCGCCATCGGCGGCTCGACCTTCATCCGGTCGGTGATCGCCGGGGCCGGTGGCGGCATGGTCATCGGCAACGACATCGGCAACGTGCTGCTGGGCGGCCCGGCGCGCGACGTGCTGGTGGGCGGGTCCGCCAGCGACTGGCTGTCCGGCGGCGTGGGCGACGACCTGCTGTCCGGCGGTGTCGGCAACATGGTCCCGGCGCTGGCCGGCGCGGCCATCCTGTCCGGCCGGATGGGACCGGAATGGCGTGCCTTCGCCGCGGCCGACCTCGCCGGCGGCGGCAAGGGCGGCATCGCCTGGCGCAACACCGCCGGACAGGTCTTCGTCTGGACGCTGGACGGCAGCGCGATCACCGGCCTCGGGCTCACCGAGGGCCAGATGGGCCCGGAATGGCAGACCGCCGCCACCGGAGACCTCAACAACGACGGCCGCGCCGACATCGTCTGGC
This sequence comes from Acetobacteraceae bacterium, assembly GCA_037201625.1. Classification (GTDB taxonomy): domain Bacteria; phylum Pseudomonadota; class Alphaproteobacteria; order Acetobacterales; family Acetobacteraceae; genus JAMXLO01. The sequence continues at coordinate 534,564 of JBBCGR010000003.1, forward strand.
AGGCCAACGGCGGCATTGCGGTGTGGCTGATGGCCGGCACGCACCTGGCCGCCGCCGGCGCGCCGGCCGGCCGCATGGGTCCCGAATGGCGCGTCGCGGCGACCGGTGACGTCAATGGCGACGGCCGTGCCGACATCATCTGGCAGAGCACGGGCAACCAGGTGGCCGTCTGGCTGATGAACGGCACCGCGATCGGCGGCGTCGCGGTGACCGGCGGGCGGATGGGACCCGAGTGGCGCCTGCTCGGGGTGGACGATGTGAACGGCGACGGCCGCGCCGACCTGCTGTGGGCGAACCGCACCGGCCAGATCGGCACATGGACCATGAACGGCGCGACCGTCACCGGTGCCGCGACCGTGGATGGCCGCAACGGCGGCGAATGGACCGCCGTCTCCGTCGCCGACCTCAACCGCGACAGCCTGGCCGATGTGCTGTGGCAGAGCGGCGACGGCGCCATGCAGATGTGGTTCCTGCACGATGCGCACGTGACCGGGGTCTCGGCGCTGAGCGGCCGGCAGGGCACGGATTGGCGCGTCACCGGGATGCGCGACCTGACCGGCGCAGGCACCCCGGCCATCGTCACCGCCAACAACGCGGGCCAGGCCGCCGTGTGGACGCTCGACGACCGCGACGACACGCTGATCGGCGGGCCCGGCCGTGACACGTTCGCATTCGGCACGCTGGCCCATGTCGGGAAGGAGATCATCGACTTTCAGGCCGGCCCGGGCGGCGACGTGCTGTCGCTGCACGACCTGCTCGGCAACATCGGCTACGCCGGCGCCAATCCGCTCGCCGATGGCGAGGTCCGCCTCGTGCAGAGCGGCCCCCACAGCCATGTGCAGGTGGACAGTCATCCCGGCACGCGGGACTACGTCACCATCGCGCTGCTCGACCAGATTGCCGCCACGTCGCTGACGGCGTCCAACTGGCAGTTCTAGAGCGCGGTCTCGGGCCTACCGGACGATGGCCTTCCAGGTGGAGGTGAAGAACGCGAACAGCGCGTCGCCCGCGATCACTCCGGCGCCGAACACCTCCATCCCTTCCGCCCGGCCGAACCGCTCCCACAGCACGCGGCAGGCGATGCCGGCGAGCACCGCCCAGCCGGCGAGCGGGAACGGGATCAGCAGCCCGGTCGAGAACAGCACGCCAAGCTGGCGCTTCGGCCCGCCCAGGAACTGGATGATCGCGCCGGGGATCGCCCACATCGCCAGCGCCCACGCCACATCCGCCGATGCGCCGGCCTTGATCGTGGCGACGTAGACGCGATCAACGGGGGCCACGAGGTTCTGCGCGAACAGCCCGGGATACGCGACCAGCACGACGATGCCGGCGATGACGAAGGCGAACATCGCCGCGAACAGTTGCTGGCGCCGGCCGGCGCGCTCGAAGGCGGGATCGCTGCCGTGGCCGCGCAGCATGTAGCCGGCCTTCAGGTCGTAGCCCATGTCGGCGAACGCCGGCCCGGTGGCAGCGGAGAAGCCCACCAGCAGCGCCAGCGCGACCGGCGGGAAGCCCATCAGCATGCCGATCACCAGGGTGATCAGCGCCACGGCGAAGGCCGGGAACCAGCCGGAATGCATCGCCGCCAGCCCGACGATGAGTTCGTGCACCAGGGCGGCGAACGCGGCGTAGACCAGGAAGAGCGCCAGCATGCCGACGGAAAGCTGCGCCGCGAGCCCGCCGAGCATGGCGATCACCGCGGCGATCAGCAGGTAGACCACGCTGCCCAGGCCGAGCGAGCGGCGCACATCGGCGGGCGAGCGTGTGGTGGTGTCGGCCGTGCTCCGGTCGCGCCGCATGATCAGCACCGCCACCTGGGCCAGGGCCACGATGCCGGCGCCGACCATCATGCCGTGCGGCACATAGGCGCGGGCAATGTCGCCGCCCGGGATGATCGCGGCGAACAGCGGGTTGTTGAACAGCAGCGTCGAGTAGCCGCGCACCAGCAGGCCGGTGCCGAACATCGCCAGCGCCCAGACATTGCCGATGAACGCGACGCCGAACGCCGACATGATGGCGGGCGCGATCAGCCAGTTGCCGGCGATGCCGACCACGACGCCGGCGCCCAGGATCGCCGCCTTGCGCCCGCCTTCGTCGCCGGCCCGGATCGCCTCGGCCGCGGCCGCGCCGGGTGGCCAGGCACCGGTCGCCGGGAACACCTCGGAATCGAACATCCGGTACAGCAGGTAGCCGTCGAGCAGCATCGCCAGGAACACGCCGGCGAACAGCGCGGGCACCAGGTCCGGGCGGCCCAGCACGAACGGGATGCCGATCGGCAGCATCAGCGCATTGCCGGCGCCGAACGTCGCCGCCGAGATCGCGCTCTGCGCCAGGTTCTGCACGTGGATCGAGCGATAGCGCGCGAACGCCGCCAGCGGGATGCGCGCGAGCGCCATGCCGGCCAGCGCGCCGATCAGCGAGGTGTTGGCGGTGATGCCGAGCGTGACGATGAGTTGGACGCCGATGATCGCGCCCACCACGCAGAGCGGTGCGATCAGCAGCAGTGCGCCAGGTTCGAGGAAACGGGGATGGCTGCGCGAGCCGGTGACCGCGGTGCTCTCGGCTGTCGGATCGCTCATTCTGATTCCTGCTGTTCCTGGCTGGAGGATGGCCGGAAATGCCCGCCCCGCCATCCCGCCGCGGCGCGCATCGCCCTCAGACCGCCCGTCCGCGTGGCAGCCGGGTCGAGTGCGGCAGCATCGCGCGCACGTGCAGCGCGGTGCCGGTGAGCGTCCCGAGGCCCAGGAGATAGGAGCAGACGAAGATCGGCCAGGGCATCGCCATCCTGCCCTGCACGGCCAGCAGCGTCGGCACGAGGGTGACCAGTGCGGCCAGGCACAGATACAGCAGCAGCAGGCATGCGGACCGCACGACTCGGGCGGACGGGCCGCGCACGCTCCACAGCAGGGCGCCCGACATGGCGCCTGCCATCACTGCTCCCACCGCGACGCCGCCGGCGAACGCGCGCGGGTCGCCCGGCCGGTGATCGAGCGTGCGGCTGCGGCGGCCGATATCCGCGGCGCCCAGCCAGGCGGCCACGCCGAGACAGGCGGCGGACAGCAGCATGGCGGCGGGTGCGTCCCACAGGAGCGGCAGCCCCAGGCCGAGCGCATTCGGCGCGACGTGACGCAGCCATCCGTTCACGTCCGGCGCCTATTCCGCCGCCCTGGCTGCGGCCGGCGACAGGCCGTAGTCGCGCGCCGCCGCCTCGGGCGACACCAGGCCCTCCGCCACGTCCTGCTCCACCAGCGCCGATGGGCGTGCGCGCGGATCGCCGAAGCCGGCGCCGCCGGCCAACTGCACCTCCACGATGCGGTCGGTTCGGGTCAGCGTCACCAACTCGCCGGTGCCGCAGTCGTGCACCACGGTGCCGTCCGGGTCGAGCACCACGCCGCGCACGCCGCCGCCGGCCCGCCCGCCATGCAGCCCCCTCGACCGTGACGCCGACGCCTTCGGGATACACCGAGGCCAGCATCGGCAGCCCGTCATCGTGCAGCTTGCGCAGGCGGGTGCGCACGCCGCAGCCGCCGCGATGCTCGCCGGGCCCGCCGGAATCGGTAACGAACGACTTCTCCAGCACCAGCACCGGCGCGCGCGCCTCCATCAGTTCCACCGACGTGTTGGCGGCCGATGTCGGATACAGCAGCGCGGACTTGCCGTCGCCGTGACGCGAGCCGCCCTGGCCGGCGCCCATGAAGAAATGGTCGGCGTAGACATGGCCGTTCGCCTCGCGGCCGTAGATGTTGATCGCGACCGGCAGCCCGGTGGCGGCCTGCACCTGCGCCGGTGCCGCATCGGCCAGCGCGCGGAAGATGTTGGGCGCCAGGTACCAACCGACGCGCGTGCGCAGGTTCACCGACGCGGGCTTGGTACAGTTCAGGATCGACCCCTCGGTCGCCTTCACCGTGAACGGCCGGTAGCAGCCGGCATTGCTGCGCACCTGCGGCGACAGGATGCACTTCATCGGATAGGTCGCGTGTGCCGCGGTGTAGCTGAAGGTGCAGTTCAGCCCGCCCTGCGGCAGTTGCGCCGGCGCGCCGGTGAAATCCAATTCGATCGCATCGCCGGCGACGGTGAGCTTCAGCGGGTAGTGCAGCGTCTCGCCCAGCGGGTTGTTCCAGATCTCCGAGGTGTACACGCCGTCGGGCAGCGCGCGGATCGCATCGCGCATCGCCGTCTCGGCGCGCGCCTGCACGACATGGGCCAGCGCGCGCAGGTCGTGCATGCCGTACTCGTCCATGAACGCGAGCAGACGTTCCGCGCCCAGCGCGTTGGCGGCGATGAAGGAGTGGATGTCGCCCAGCACCTCCTCCTGCTTGCGCACGTTCTCGGCGATCAGCGTGAACAGGTCTTCGTTCGGCACGCCCGCGCGGTACAGCATCATCGGCGGGATCTGGATGCCTTCCTCATAGATCTCGCGGGCGCGCAGGCTGTCCTTGGTGCCGCCGATGTCGCCGACATGGCCCACCGTGCCGGTCAGCGCCACCAGCACGCCCTGGCGAAACACCGGCGTCACGACGGCGATGTCGAACAGATGGCCGGCGCAAAGCCACGGGTCGTTGGTCACCAGCACGTCGCCGGGCCTCAGTGTGGCGGGCGGGAATTTCGCCAGCAGCGCCTTCACCGCGCGCGGCAGGGTCAGGTTGAACACCGGCATCGCGCGCGGCGAGTGCGCCAGCGAATCGCCGTTCGCGTCGAGCAGGTCGCAGGCGAAGTCCTGTGCCTCGGACACGATCAGCGAGAAGGCGGTGCGGCAGATCGTGTGCCACATCTCCTCGACCACGGTGACCAGGCGGCTCCACATGATTTCAAGCGAAACCGGATCGGCCTCGATCAGCGCTGCGGCCTCCGCGATCGGCGTCGTCGCCGTGACGCGCGCGGCGGGGGCGGCGGCGAGGCCGATCGCGATCGCCAGCGTGCCCGAGGCATCGACGGTGACGCTGTCGCCCGGCGGGATGATGGTGGTGGCCTCGCGCTCCTCGATGATGGCCGGACCGGCGATGCGGGCGCCTGACGCGAGGGCGTAGCGGTCATAGACGGGCGTATCGACGAAGCCGCCGTCGAACCAGGCGGCGCGCGAGCCCTTCAGCGCCGAGCCCGCCGGCCGGGCGCCGGCCTCGGTCAGCGACAGACGGGGCAGCGGCCCGCGGCAGCGCACCCGGAACGATACCGCCATGACGCCGACGCCTTCATAAACGGAGGTATATCGCGCCGTATAGGCTGTGGCGAACGCCGCGCGGATCGCCGGCATCGTCGCGTCGGTGATCGGCCCGTCGGGCAGCGCCACGACGATTTCGTGCATCTGGCCTTCCAGCCGCATGTCGGCGAAGCGCTCCGTCAGTTCGGTTCCGGTCAGCCGGGCGCGCGCCGCGTCCGCCAGTTCGCTCAGGATCGCATCGATGGCGGCGGCCGCGCCGGGCGCGTCGAGCCGCACCGGATGGCTGCGTACCTGCTCGAACGACTGCGGTGCCGCGAGGAAACCCAATGCCGAGGCGGCGCCGGAGGCCGGCGGGATGAGCACCTGCCGCACGCCGAGCACGCGTGCCACTTCGGCGGCGTGCGCGGGGCCGGCGCCGCCAAAGCCGACCATCGCGTAGGCGCGCGGGTCGCGGCCTTTCTCCACGATGTGGATGCGCGCGGCGGCGGCCATGCTCTCGACCACCATGCGGTGGATGCCCCAGGCGGTGTCGACCGCGCTCAGCCCCAGCTTCGTGCCGACGCCGGCCAGCGCGCGCTCCGCCGCGCCGCGGTCGAGCGCCATGCGCCCGCCGAGGAAGAAACCGGGATCGTAATATCCCAGCAGCAGGTTGGCGTCGGTCACCGTGGGCTCGGTGCCGCCGCGCGCGTAGCAGGCCGGTCCCGGATCGGCACCTGCCGACCGCGGCCCCACGCGCAGCAGCCCCACCTCGTCGATCGAGGCGATCGAGCCGCCGCCTGCGCCGATCTCGATCATGTCGATCACCGGTGCCTTGATCGGCAGGCCGGAACCCTTCTTGAAGCGGTGCACGCGCGCCGCCTCCATCATCGGCGCAATCTCGGCGCGGCCGTCCTCGATCAGGCAGGCCTTCGCCGTGGTGCCGCCCATGTCGAAGGAGATCACGTCCGGCTTGCCTGCCGCGGCGCCGAAGAAGGCGGTCGCGAGGCCGCCGCCCGCCGGCCCGCTCTCCAGCATGCGGATCGGGAAGTCGCGCGCGGTCTCGGTGGACAGCAGCCCGCCCGCCGAATGCATGAAGCGCAGTTCGCCGCGAAACCCGCGGGCGCGCAGTTCGCGCTCCAGCCTGGCGATGTAGCGGCTCATGAGCGGCTGCACATAGGCGTTGGCACAGGTGGTGTTGCAGCGCTGGTACTCCCACAGTTCTGCCACCACGTCGGACGAGATCGATACGGCGAGGTCCGGGCAGGCGGCGCGGATCGCCGCCGCGGCCTGCCGTTCATGCGCGGGATTGCGATAGGCGTGCAGGAAGCAGACGGCGATCGCCTCGATGTCGTCCGCGGCCAGGCGCTGCGCCGCTTCGCGCAACTCCTGCAGGTCCAGCGGTGTCAGCACGTTGCCGTCGCGGTCCATCCGTTCGGATACTTCCAGGCGGTGGCGGCGCGGCACCAGCGGGTCGGGGAATTGCAGGAAGAGGTCGTAGATGTCGTAGCGCTGCTCGGTGCCCATCTCGAGGATGTCGCGAAAGCCACTCGTGGTGATCAGTCCGAGGCGTGCGCCGCTGCGCTCGATCAGCGCGTTGGTGACCAGGGTGGTGCCATGGACGATGTCGCCGATATCGGCCAGCGACAGGCCAGTGCCTTGCAGCAGGTCCGCGAGGCCCTCGAGCGCGCCTAGCGACGGGTCCTGTGGCGTGGTCAGGCACTTGTGCAGCCGGATCTCCGACTGTTTCGTATCCAACAATATGAAATCTGTGAACGTGCCGCCGATGTCGAAGCCGATGCGGTAGCGAGGCGGGCTGGTCATGCGGGAATCCCAACGGCGAGGGCTGGGATTGTGCTGATTCGCTCAGGCTGGCTCAAGCCCGGCAGCGCGCGGGGTTTCACCCCGGACCCCGACCAAGGGGCGCCGCCCCTTGGAGCCCCGCCGAGGGCGCAGCCCTCGGAACCCCGGACTGGGCCTCCCTCCCCCAAGGCCCAAACTGGGATTGCAAAGGCTCCGCCTTTGCTGGGGGTCCCGGGGGCAAAGCCCCCGGGTGTTCGGCCTCAGGCAGCGCGCCGCTGCGCCATCGCCTCGCCGAACAGCGCGATCATCGCCTGGTTGAACGCCGGGATGTCGTCCGGATTGCGGCTGGTCACCAGGTTCCTGTCGCGCACCGCCGCCTCATCCACCCATTTGGCGCCGGCGTTGACCACATCGGTCCGGACCGACGGCCAGGACGTCATGCGGCGGTTCTTCGCGCCGCCCGCCTCGACCACCATCCAGGGACCGTGGCAGATCGCCGCCACCGGCTTGCCCGCATCGAAGAACGCCTTCACGAAGGCAACTGCCTCCGGCATCATCCGCAGCTTGTCCGGATTGATGACGCCGCCCGGCAGCAGCAGCGCGTCGAACCCCTCGGGCCGCGCCGCGCCCAGCGTCACGTCGACCGCGACCTCGTCCCCCCATTCGGTGAACTTCCAGCCGCGCACGCGGCCTTCCTTCGGCGACACGATACGCGTCTCGGCGCCCGCCTGGTCCAGTGCGGCGCGCGGCTTGGTGAGTTCGACCTGCTCGAACCCGTCGGTGACAAGGATGGCGACCTTCAGGCCCCGCAATGCGTCGTTGGGCATGATTGGTTTCCTGTTGCTGTGAAGTGCGCCCGGCGGCGCACGATCGACCCGGACCAGCGTCCGGGGACTCCGATAACGCCGCACCGCCGCCAAGGTGGCATGCGCCGGCGCCGGCAGCGCAATGTCGCAGGACTGCAACTCGCCAAGCGGCCGGCACAGCGGTTAGATCGCGGCATGCCGCTCCGCTCCTCGCTTCGCCTGCCACGCCGCTCGCTGCTGACCGGTGCGGCGGCCCTCGCCGGCTTCGCCATCCTGCCGCACGCCACGCGCGCCCAATCCGCCAACCCGTTCACCCTCGGCGTCGCCAGCGGCGATCCCGACCCGGACGGCTTCGTCCTGTGGACGCGCCTGGCGCCGCAGCCGCTCGCCCCCGATGGCGGCCTGTCCGGTGCGGTCGCCGTGCAGTGGGAGATCGCCACCGACGAAGCGATGCGCCAGGTCGTGCAGCGCGGGGAGGCGCAGGCCGACGACCGGTTCGCCCACTCGGTCCACATCGAGGCCACCGGGCTGCAGCCCAACCGCCCGTACTGGTACCGCTTCACCGCGCTCGGCGCGCAGAGCGCGGTCGGCCGCGCCCGTACCGCGCCGGCGCCGGGCGACGCGCTGGATCGCCTGCGCTGCGTGATCGCGTCATGCTCGAACTACGAGATCGGCTACTTCTCGGCCTATCGCCACATGGCCGCCGAGAACCCCGACCTGATCCTGTTTCTCGGCGACTACATCTACGAGACCAACAACGAGGGCGAGCGCGCGGCGCTCACCGTGCGCCGCCACGCCAACCCGGAGCCGAAGGACCTGGCCGGCTATCGCGTGCGCTATGCGCAGTACCGCACCGATCCCGACCTGCAGGCGCTGCACGCCGCCGCGCCGTGCCTGATGACCTGGGACGACCACGAGGTGGAGAACGACTACGCCGATCAGTGGTCGGCACGTCCGGCGACCGATCCGCAGGACTTCCTCCGCCGCCGCGCCGCCGCCTACCAGGCGTATTACGAGCACATGCCGCTGCGCCGCCTGTCGCTGCCGGACGGGCCGGGGATGCGCGTCTACGACCGGGCCCGCTTCGGCACGCTGGTGGAATTCTTCGTGCTGGACGGCCGCCAGTATCGGGCGCGGGAGGCGTGTCCCGGGCCGACCTGGGCCGGCGGCCATGCCGTCACCGCCGCCTGCACCGAGCGCGACGATCCGGCGCGCAGCATGCTGGGGGCGGCGCAGGAGGCCTGGCTGTTCGACGGCTTCCGCCAGGCCGGCGCGCGCTGGAACATCATGGCGCAGGACCTGCTGGTCGCGTCGCTGGCGCAGAAGACGCAGGCCGGCGAATGGGCGCACTGGACCGACGGCTGGGACGGCTACCCGGCCAGTCGCACCCGCGTGCTGGAGGCGATCGCACAGTCGCGGCTGGCCAACCCGGTGTTCCTGGGCGGCGACGTGCATGCGTTCTTCACCACCGACCTCAAGGCGGATTTCGACGATCCGCGCTCGGCCACGGTGGCGACCGAGTTCGTCGGCACGTCGGTGACCTCCGAGCCGGCGCCCTATGACCGGTTCATCCAGCTTCTGCCGGACAACCCCCATATCCGCTTCTTCGACAGCCGCCAGCGCGGCTACCTGTCGGCCGACCTGACGCCGGCCCACCTGGAGATGCGGATGCAGGTGATCACCGACCGCCGCGATCCGCAGGCCGGCGTGTCCACGCTGCGGCGCTGGGTGGTGGAAGACGGCAAGGTGGGCGCGGTCGCGGCGTGACGGCGTGCAACCCGCCCGCGGCGTGACGCCGCTCAACCCGCCCCGTGGCGTGACGCCGCTCAGCCCGCCAGCGTGTAGCGCCGCTCGACCGCCTCGCGCACCAGCCGCCTGGCATCCTCGGGCGGCGTGTCGCCCGCCTCGATTTCCGCCACCTCGCCGGCAAGCTCCTGGTCCTTGATCGAGTCCTCGATCCAGTGGGAGTAGTCCTGCCGGTCGCGATGCCACTGCCAGGTCTCGGTGTCGACACCGTCGCCCATCTGCAGGAACAGCATGAGGTTGTGCGCCTGCAGACGCAGCTTTCCTTCCGGCCCGCGGAACCAGAAGCTCTTGTCCTCGCCCAGCACGCCTTCCGCGTATTTCCGCCGGTGCCGGAGCCTCGGGCCGGAGCCCGGGATGACCTGCATGTGCGACAGTTGCTGCGTGGCGGTGTCCAGCACCAGCACCTCGGCGACCGCGAGCTTTTCCGGCGCGTCGGGCATCGCCAGCCCGCGGGCGTGGCAGAATGCCTCGAGCGAGTCGTGCGGTTCGCCACCGACCACCAGCAGCCGGTCGACCGCATGCAGCAGCCGCGGCGACACATCGGCCGGCCGCGTCGTCACGCACAGGCAGCCGGTCAGTTCCTCCGGCAGCGAGGCCGCCCCAGGGTCCCATCCCGCCGGCAGCATGTGATGCGCCTCGTCGACGATGATCACGTGCGGCCGTCCGAGCCGGGCACGCATGGACATCAGTTCCGGCAGCAGCATCGCCAGGAAGGCCGGGCGGTCCTGCAACTGCATCCCGACCAGGTTCGCCACCACGTGGGTGCCGGGCTTCTCCAGCAATTCGGTGACCTGCGCGGGCGTCGGCGCGCTGTCCGCGCTCCCCACCATCACGGCGTGATCGAGCTCCTGGTAGTCGCCCTCGGGATCGACCACGCAGAACTGGAAGCCGCCCTCGGACAGCCGCTCGGTCAGCCCCTGGGTCAGCGTCGTCTTGCCGCCGCCCGACATGCCGGTCAGCAGCAGCGTTTCGCGATGCGGCGCGATGGTCACGTCACGGTCGCCGTGTTTCGCCAGCGTCACGACCTGGCGCTCCACGCCGGCGTCCAACTCCGCGAGGTCGGTCGCCAGCATGCGCTCGATCAGTTCGCGCACGCCGTCGCCGCGGATGCCGTCCGTCACCCACGCGACGCGTTCCTTCAGCGCCGGGATCGCGTTGGCCACCGCCACCGACAGTCCGGCGGAGTCCAGGAAGGCCATGTCGTTCTCGGCATCGCCGATGGCGGCGCAGTTCAGCGGTGACAGGCCCATCTCCTGCAGCGCCGCGCGCAGTCCGCTCGCCTTGTTGACGCCGGCCGGCAGGACCATGACGGCGCCCTTGTTGAAGGTGATGGTCAGCTCCAGGCCAAGCTCGCTGATCGCCTGCAGCACTTTCGTCTCATTCGGCTGCCATGTGGCGACGATCGAGCGCCCGACCGACAGCGGCGACACCTCGAGCTCGCGCAGCCGGGCGACGAAGCGCGGGTCGGGCGGCTCCACCAGCGACTGCTCGGTCCTGGTCTCGGGCCAATACAGCAGGGCACCGTTTTCCGCGACGACCGCGTTGAACACATCGAGCCGCGGCATCACGCGCAGCAGGTCGTCCAGCTCGCGTCCCGTCACCAGGATCAGCCGGTGCGCGGCATGGCGCAGCCGGCCCAGGGCCTCGAGTGTTGCATCGTCGACGACGCCATCATGCGCGATGGTGCCGTCGTAGTCGGTGGCGAGCGCGACATAGTGCATGATGTTCCAACGAGTCGCATCGCGTTTGGTTGTATGACACACGGGTGATACTGAACCTGCTGCCGTGCAGACGGAGATCGCCGATGGATCCGATCAAGCGTCCCACCCGCTATCCCGAGATGACGGACCCGCAGGCGCGTCCGCGCTACACCGGCATCCCGACATTCTTTCGAGCGCCACACACGGAATCGCTGGCGGATACCGATATCGGCGTGATCGGCGTGCCGTATGACGGCGGTGTCACCAATCGGACAGGTGCGCGTCATGGTCCGCGCGCGGTGCGCGACCAGTCGTCGCTGCTGCGCCGGCTGCATTCGAACGGACTGGCGCCGTTCGACATCGCTCGCGTGCGCGATCTCGGCGATTGCTGGATCGAGCAGCCGTACACGCTGGAAGGCGCATTCGCGGAGATTGCCGCGTTCTACACGACGATCGTCGCGGCGCATGTGGTGCCGCTGTCGGTCGGCGGCGACCATTCGATCAGCCTGCCGATCCTGCGCGCGGTGGCCGCGCGGCGTCCGGTCGGCATGATTCATATCGACGCGCATTGCGACACCGGCGACGACTATCTCGGTTCGCGCTTCCACCACGGTGCGCCGTTCCGCCGCGCCACCGAGGAAGGGCTGCTCGACCCCGCGCGCGTGATCCAGATCGGCATCCGCGGCACCACCAACGATCCCGACATGTGGGGCTTCTCCACACGGTCCGGCATGCGCGTGCTGGGCATGGAGGAGTTCCACGACAAGGGCTGGCGCTACGCGGCCGAAGAGGCGCGGCGGGTGGTCGGCGGCGGGCCGGTCTACCTGACCTACGACATCGACAGCCTCGATCCGTCGCAGGCGCCTGGCACCGGCACGCCCGAGGCGGGCGGCCTCACCGCGCTCGAGGCGATGCGGCTGCTGCGTGCGCTGCGCGGCATCGACTTCATCGGCGGCGACCTGGTGGAGGTGGCGCCGCCGTTCGACATCGGCACGCTCACCTCGTTCAACGGCGCGTCGATCCTGTTCGAGATCCTCTGCCTGCTGGCCGAGGCGTGGCAGCTTCGCGGCGGACGATAACCGGCCACTGCCCGCGGACCCTCAGTTGGATCAGACGCTCACTCCGATAACCGCGCTGGCGCGCCCCTGGCGGCCGTCGCAGCGGCGCGGGTCGCTCGGCAAGGTCGTGGTGATCTCGGCCTGGCTGCACCTGACGCTGCTGGCGCTGCTGATCATCAGCGTGCGCTTCGACCGGCTGGATGAGGAATTGCCGCCGCCGTCGAGCGTGGCGGTGGTGTTCGAGGGCGGCAAGCCGGAAGGTCCCGCGCTGCCTGACCCGCGGCCGCACGTCGCCGCACCCAGCCCGCCGCCGGCGCCCACCGTGCCGGAGACCGCGCCGCCGGTTGCCGTCCGCCCGCCGCCCTCGGTGCAGCCTGCGCCATTGCCGGTGCCGCCCGCGCCGGCCCCGCCGCCACCGCCCGTTGCCGTCGAGGTGCCGCCCCCGCAGCCGCCGCCGCAGGTCGCCGTTCCCGCGCCGCCTCCGCCGCCGCCCACCACGACCGGCGAACTGCCGTTGCCGCCTCCGCCGCCGCCGCTCGCCATGGTGGTGCCGCGTCCGCCGCAGCCAGCCCCGCGCCCGGTGCCGCGACCGGTGCCGCAACAGCAGCCGGCCCCGCCCGCGACTGTGCCGGCGCCGTCGCGCCAGCAGTCCTTCCCGGCGCCGATGAACTTCTCCTTCAACGCCGCACCCGCCGCCCCGCGGACGCCATCGGCACCGCGGCCTGCGTCACGCGGCGCGCCCAGCACGCTCGACTTCTCGCTGGCGCCGCGGCAGGGCGCTGCCGACACCACGCCGTTCTCCCGCCTGGCCGGCATGAAGGTGGGGCCGGACTGGCGCAACGAACTCGCCGCCTGGGTGCGCAAGCACGCCTACTACCCCGAACAGGCGGCGATGAACGGCGAGGACGGCAGCGCCACCGTGGAGGTCGTCGTCACGCCCACCGGCCGGGTGACCTCGGTGGAACTGACCGGGCGGTCGGGTTCGCAGTGGCTCGATCTCGCTCTGCAGGCGCTGTTCCGCGACGCCAACCTGCCGCCGCTGCACGACGAGACCGAGCCGATCAGCTTCCGCTTCACCATGCACTACATCCTGATCCGCACACCTTGAGGGGCGTTGGGAGGGGTGTCGGAAGGGTGATTGGCCTCGCGCCGATGGCGGCGCTGCTCGCCGGCTGCGCGGCCATGCCGGTGCCGGACGGCGAGGCGACGGTCTATGTCGTGGGCCGCGGCTGGCACACTGATATCGGCCTGCGGCTGGAGGAGATCGCCGGTCCGCTCCGCAGCCTGGAAGGCGATTTTCCCGGCGCGCGCTTCCTGGTGTTCGGGTTCGGCGAGCGCGTCTACTACATGGCGCGCGAGGCCGGTTCAGCCGACATGCTGGCGGCCCTGCTGCCCAGCCGCAGCGCGATCCTGATGACGGCGCTGCGGGCACCGCCGCCGGAGGCGTTCGCCGACCAGACGGTGGTGACGCTGCGTCTGTCCCGCGCGGGCGTGGCGCGCATCGCGGCGGAGATCTGGCAGGACCTGGAAAAGGCACCGGACGGCGCGGCGGTGCGGCTGGGCGAGGGGCCCTATGCCGGCAGCCGGTTCTACGCCGCGAGCGCCACCTACGACCTGTTCTACACCTGCAACACCTGGACCGCGCGCATCCTGCACGATTCCGGCGTGCCGGTGAGCCCGGCCGGCGTGGTGTTCGCCAGCCAGGTCATGCAGCCGGTGGCCTGGATCGCGGCGATGCAGGAAGGCGCGGCGCCAAAAGCCGCGCGTTGATCAGCAGGGCGGGCGGGTGCCGTCGGCGCACACCGCGGTCGTGCCCGGCGGGATCACGACGGTGGTGTTGGACGGTGGCGGCGGATTGCTGCTGCTGAAGCTCAGACATCCGCCCAGCAGCAGCGGCAGCAGCAGGAACAACAGGCGCATGGGTGGGTATCCTCAGCAGCGAAACGGCGCGGGCAGTGAATAGGCGGTGTTCAACTGGCGATGCGTACCGGTATCCGGCAACCGCTGTCGCGTCACAAACCTGTGCGCCGGGCGGGGGCCTGCACGCTCGACAGCAGGGCGGGAATGAACACCAGGCTGGCCAGCAGCGTGCAGGCCAGGCTGATCAGCAGCAGCCGGCCCATGCTCGCGGTGCCGGGATGCTCGGACAGCGCCAGCGAGCCGAACGCCGTGCCGGTGGTCAGCGCCGAGAACACGATGGCCCGCGCGGTCGCCGATGCCAGGATGGTGCGCCGCCCCGCCCGCCAGTTCATCACGAAGTAGATGTTGAACGACACGCCGACGCCCAGCAGCAGCGGCAGCGCGATGATATTGGCGAAGTTCAGCGGCAGCGGCAGCAGCACCGCGACCAGCAGGGTCAGCAGCGCCGACAGCAGCAGCGGCGCCAGCACCAGCAGCACGTCCACCACGCGGCGCAGGGCGAGCAGCAGGATGATGGTGATCGACGCGACCGCGATCAGCGCCGCGTCGCGGAACGCGCTGACGATGGTCTCGCTGGTCGCCTCGATGGTGACCGCCGAGCCCCCCGCGTCCGGCGCGATCTTCGTCACCTCGGCCACGAATCGCGCGAGCCCCTGGCTGCTGCGCGCCTCCGGCGTCGACAGCACCTGCACACGCGCGCGGCCGTCCGGCATCAGCCAGTCGCGCGCGATGTCGGGCGGGATCGAGGCGCGCGTCACCGGCTCGGCGTTCAGCACCGTGCGCAGCCGCTCAAGCTGGTCGGGCAGGAAGCGCGTCAGCGCGGCGTTGGTGGCGAGCAGCACCTCATCGTTGGCGTCGATCAGTCGATGCAGGTCGGCCGCGATCGCCGCGAGCGGATGGTCCTTCGGCAGCTTCGCCAGCGCCGGGTCGATCTGCGCCAGCGCCGCCTTCGCCGCCATGCGGATCTGGTCGGGCGTGATCGGCGCCGCCGGCGGGTGCGGCAGCAAGGTCGGTGTCAGGATGGAGTTGGCATCGGCGATGATGGCGAGCTTCGGCTGCTGGTCCTCCGGCACGAAGCTGTCGATGTCGATCACCTTCGACACGGTCGGCAGCTTCACCAGCTTCGCCTTCAGCGCATCGGCAGCCTCCGCACTCGGGACGATCAGGCTGATGCTGTAGGGATTGGTGACCGGATCATCCATCAGGTCGTACAGCGTGCGCATCGCCTCGGTGGTCGGATCCTTGGTGTGCAGCGGGTCCGAGTCGAATTCGAGCCGCGGCGCCAGCGCGATCGCCAGCGCGGCGAGGGCGGCGGCGGCGATCAGGATCGGCCGGCGATGGCGCGCGAACAGCGGGTCGAGCGGCGCCAGCCAGACGAAGCCGACGACCGCGCGCTCGCCCCGCGGCCGGCACAGGGTGATGACCGCCGGCAGGAAGCCCAGCGTGCAGAGGAAGGCGATCAGCATGCCGAAGCCCGCGATCAGCCCGAGTTCGGCCACGCCGGAGAAGTCGGTCGGCACGAAGCCCAGGAACCCGGCCGATGTGGCGACCGCCGCGACCAGGATCTGATCGCCGGTGCGCACCGCATTCTGCCGCATCGCCTCGGCGGGATCGGGATACTCGAAGCGCCGCTCGCGGTAGCGCACCGAGAACTGGATCGCGAAATCCACCGCGATGCCGACGAACAGGATGCCGAAGCCCACCGACACCAGGTTGAGCGTGCCGACCGCGACCGAGGCGAACAGCAGCGTCAGCATCAGCCCGAGCCCGAGCGTGGCCAGGATCGGCAGGATCAGCCGCCAGGTCCGCACGGCGAGGAACAGCCACAGCGAGATCAGCAGCACGCTGCCGATCAGCCCCACCACCGCGCCCTGCACCACGGTCGCGAATTCCTCATCCGCCAGCGCGACCTGCCCCGTGATGCGCACCCGCGCGTCGCCCGATTTCACGTATTCCAGGTTGGCGATGATGGCGCGCATCGCGTTGGTCGCCTCGCCGCCCGGCTGCAGCGCACCGTAGTCGAGCTTCGGCTGCGCCAGGACGAAGGTGTATTTGCCGGCCAGGTCGGTCAGTTCATGGCCGCCGAGCAGCGCCTGCCACGACAGCGGGCGCGGCTTGCCGGCGAGCGCGTCCTCCATGGCGCGGTTGAACGCCTCGAGCGAGGCCAGGTAGGGACCGAGGTCGACGTCGCCCCGCGTGACGCCCATGCCGAGCAGCGACAATGCCGAGAAGAGACCGCGCGCGGTCGGATCCGCCACCAACTGGCCGAGGAATGGCTGCGCATCGATGGTGCGGTCCATCAGGTCGGACAATTGCTTGGTGTCGAGGAACAGCAGGCCCTCGCGGCGCAGGAAGGGCGAAGCATCCGGCCGGCGCACCGTCTTGAAATGCGCGTGATCCTTGGACATGGCATCGGCCAGGGCGGCGGCGGTGGCGTCCGCCTGTTCGGGTTCGCGGGCGTCGATCACCGCCACCAGCAGGTCGGCGAACTGGGGAAAATCCTTGTTCAGCTCGTCGGATTGCTGCCGCCACGGCAGTTTGTCCGAGAACATCTTGTCGGTATCGGTGCTGACGCCGAGATGCGTCGCCGCGTAGAAGGCGGAAAAGGCAGCCAGAAGCAGCCCGCCCAAAGCCACAGCGAGGGCGTGGCGGCGGCTGAACTCGGCCAGACCGACAATCAGGCGGTTGATCATTGCGTCCCGGATCGCACCAGTGTCGTGGCCCGGCGGATGCGGGCGGCGTGTGATAGTCGCTCGCACGCGCCTGGTCCATGCCGTATGCCGCGGTTCTCAGGTGCGCGCCGTGGCGGTAGGAGAGGCGGCGGAGAACCAGGAGGACGTCCCATGTCCACGTCGAGTGCCACGCAGGCCGCGGTCGGACCGCGGACGGTGCCGCCGTTCCGTGCCGATCATGTGGGAAGCCTGCTGCGGCCGCCCGAACTCATCCAGGCCCGCGCGGCGCACAGGGCCGGCACCCTGCCGGCCGAGGCGCTGAGGGCGGTCGAGGACCGCTGCATCACGGCCGCGATCCGCCGGCAGGAGGCGCTGGGCCTGCGCGCCGCGACCGACGGCGAGTTCCGCCGCGCCTATTGGCATTACGATTTCGTGTCCGGGCTGGAAGGCGTCGAGATCTATGTCCCGGCGCAGAAGATCGAGTTCAAGGGCGGCGTGCCGCTGCCGCACGCGCTGCGGGTCACCGGACCGATCCGCTGGAGCCGGCCGGTGATGGTCGACGATTTCCGCTTCGTCGCCGGCCAGGTCGCGGCCGCGCTGCCGAAGATGACCATTCCTTCACCCTCCGTGGTGCATTTTCGCGGCGGGCGGCGCGCGATCGATGCGAAGACCTATCCGGAGATGGACGCGTTCTTCGCCGATCTGGGGGAGGCGTATCGTGACGCTGTCGCGGCATTCGGCGCGGCGGGCTGCCGCTACCTCCAGCTTGACGAGGTGAACATCGCCTATCTGTGCGATCCGGAGCAGATCGCCGGGCTGAAGGCGCGCGGCGAGCATGTGGACAACCTGCTGGCGATCTATGCCGGCATGCTGAACCGCGCGATCGAGGCGCGGCCGGCCGGCATGACGATCAGCATGCATCTCTGCCGCGGCAATTTCCGCTCCCACTGGGTGGCATCGGGCGGCTACGAGCCGGTGGCCGATGTGCTGTTCAACCAGATCGACTCCGATGCCTACTTCATGGAGTACGACAGCGACCGGGCGGGCGGCTTCGAGCCGCTGCGCTTCGTGCCGCGCGGGCGCAAGGTGGTGGTGCTCGGGCTGGTCACCAGCAAATCCGGCGCGCTCGAGGGCAAGGATGACTTGAAGCGGCGGATCGACGAAGCGGCGAAATACCTGCCGCTGGAGCAGCTTGCCCTGTCGCCGCAATGCGGCTTCGCCAGCACCGAGGAGGGCAACACGCTGACCGAGGACGAGCAGTGGGCGAAGCTGCGTCTCTGCGTCGAGGTGGCGCAGGAGGTCTGGGGCGGGGTGTGACGCGCGGCTGACGGACCGGACCGGACGGCCGGCGACGGTGATCCCTGCCAGCGTGCCGCTGCGTGCCTCTGCGATGACCGCGCGGACCGGCATCCTGCTGCTGATCACCGGCACGGCCGTGCTGCGGCTGGGGTTCGGCTGGGCGCTCGGGCTCGGCGTCGACGAGAGCTACATGGTGGCGTCGGGACGCGACCTGGCGCTGGGCTATTTTGACCATCCGCCCGCCGCGTGGTGGCTGAGCCGCGGCGCGGCGCTGCTGTCGGGCAGCGAGGCGCCGGTCGTGGTGCGCCTGCCGTTCATCGCGCTGTTCGCTCTCGCCACCTGGCTGATGTACCGGCTGGGCGGCGTGTGGGCGGCGGTGCTGCTGAACCTCTCGCCGGTGTTCTCCGTGACCACCGGCACCTGGGTGCTGCCCGACGGGCCGCTGGACTGCGCGCTGCTGGGCGCGGCGCTGTGCCTGATGCGCGCGCTGGAGCGCGGGACGCTGGGGTGGTGGCTGGGCGCCGGTGCCTGCGCCGGCGCGGCGCTGCTGGCGAAATACTCGGCCATGCTGACCATCGCGGGGGCCGTGCTGTTCCTGCTGTCGAGCCGCACGCATCGTCCCTGGCTGGCGACGCCGAAGCCGTGGCTCGCGGCGGCGGTGGCGCTGCTGGCGTTCGCGCCGGTGGTGGCCTGGAACGCCTCGCATGGCTGGGTGTCCTTCGCGTTCCAGGGCGGCCGGGCGACCGGCCTGCACCTGCGGCCGTTCGCGCCGCTGGCGACCTTGGCCGGGGAGGCACTGTTCGTGCTGCCCTGGATCTGGCTGCCGATGATGGCCGTGTTCGTGGCCGGGCTGCGCCGAGGTCCCGCCGCCTGGCGCTCCTGGCTGCTGTGCTGCCTGGCCGCGCCGCCCATCGTGGTGTTCGCCGCGATTTCCGCGTGGTCCAGCCAGCGGGTGCTGTTCCACTGGGCGGCGCCGGGCTACCTGATGCTGTTCCCGCTGCTGGCCGAGGCGGTGGCGCAGCGGCTCGACCGGCCCCTGGTCCGCCGGACCCTGGCCGGCACCGCGGCGTTCGTGGTGCTGACCGTGGCGGTGGTGGCAACCCAGGTGCGCCTCGACTGGCTGCACCCGGTGATCGCGCAGGTGGCGCGCAAGGACCCCGACATCGACGCGGTGGACTGGACCTCGCTGCGCGAGGACCTGAAGCTGGCGCCCGGCACGATCGTCGGCGTGCCGAACTGGCGCGATGCCGGCAAGGTAGCCTACGCGCTGGGGCCGGCGACGACCGTGCTGTGCCTGAGTCGCGATGCCCGCCAGTTCGGCATCGCCTGGCCGCCGGCGCGATATGTCGGCGCGGATCTGCTGATCGTCGCACCCGAGCATGGCGATCGGGTGGCGGCGGAGCTTGCGCCGATGTTCGAGCGGATCGAGCGCCTGGCCGATGTGCCGGTGCGACACGCGGGCCGCACGTTGCTGACGGTGGCGGTGTTTCGTGCGCAGGGGCTGCGCGCCTGGCCGCCGCAGGGTTGATGGCACAGGATTTGCTGGGACCAGCTTGTCGTTTCCAGCCGTAGCGCGGATCATCCGGACATGAGCATGGTCT
Source organism: Acetobacteraceae bacterium (assembly GCA_037201625.1). Taxonomy (GTDB): domain Bacteria; phylum Pseudomonadota; class Alphaproteobacteria; order Acetobacterales; family Acetobacteraceae; genus JAMXLO01. Next base: position 554,363 of record JBBCGR010000003.1, read on the forward strand.
CCGATCGCGTCCTCACCCCGTCCGAGCTTCGGGCGCTGTCCGGCCGCAGCAATGCGCAGGGCGCGCGGCGGCTCGCGATCCATGTCGCGCTGCTGGCCGGCACGGGCTGGCTGGTCATGGTCTCCGGGCCGCTGACCCTGCTGCCGGCGATGCTGGCGCTGGGCCTGGTGCAGGTGGCGCTGTTCGCGCCGGCGCACGAGGCGACGCACCAGACGGCGTTCGCCTCGCGGCGAGCCAATGCGGTGGTGGGATGGCTGGCGGCGGCGCCCTCTTTGCTCAACCTGCATTTCTACACGGCGTTCCATTTCGCCCATCACCGGCACACGCAGATCCCCGGCCAGGATCCGGAACTGGCGATGGAGGCGCCCGACGCGCTCGGCGCCTATGTGCGGCGCATCGCCGGCGTGCCGTTCTGGCGGCTGCGGCTGACCGTGGTGGCGGATGCCTGGCGCGGCGACATGAGCCGGTATCCGTTCGTGTCGGCGCAGGCGGCGCCCGTCATCATCCGCAGCGTGCGGGGCATGAGCGTGGTGATGGTGGGCGGAGCGGTGGCGTCGGGCGTGCTGTTCGGCTGGACGACGCCGTTCGTGCTGTGGGTGCTGCCGCAGGTGCTGTGCCAGCCGTTCCTGCGCGCCTACACGCTGTCGGAGCACACCGGCTGCACGCAGGACCGCAACGGGCTGACCAACACGCGGACCATGCTGACCAACGGGGCGGTGCGGCTGCTGATGTGGGACATGCCGTACCACGCCGAGCACCATCTGTATCCGTCGATCCCGTTCCATCGTCTGGCCGACGCGCACCAGGTGCTGCGCGACAAACTCGGGTTCGTGGAGCCGCGCGGCTATGTGCGGTGGAACTGGGGCGTGGTGCGGCGGATGCTGCCACGGCTCCGCCAGCGGACGGCCTGACCGGGGGACGGACGCCCGCGCGGCCGCGGTTGCATCGTCGCGCCGCGGTGGCGCGGGAGGCCTCGAGGCGATTTAGTTGCGGGTGCGGTCGTCGGCGTCGAGTTTACCAGCCGGTGCTGTGCGTCGGGCGCAGGTCATGCGGCGACGTCTGGGATGGTCACTGCGCAGTCGGTGTCGTCTCGCGCCCGGTCGAGGTTGTTCGCTCGACCATCGTTCGGCAGGCGAGCGGGTGGCTCAGACCGTGTAGGGCATCCGCACGCCAGGATCGTCGGCGCGAAAGGCTCGGGCATCGCGGGTGACGAACAGCATCGCGTGAACCTGCGCCGACGCCCAGACGATCGCGTCCGGCAGCTTGATGCGATGGGCGCGGCGCAGCGTGACGGCTCTCTCGGCGACCTGCCGGTCGAGTTCGATGACGGTGAAGCCGTCCAGAAAGGCCTGCGTGCCGTGCAGCAGAGCCGGCGCCGCGCCGACCATGATCTCCATCCAGGTGATGACGCTGATCGCCTTGTCCTGGTGGCGCTCAAGCTCCTTGCGTGCCGCCGGAATGCCGCGGAGGTGGTCGATCAGGATGTTGGTATCGAACAGCGCCTTCACCATTCGGCGCGCGCCTTCCTCTGGTACTTGAGCCCATCCGCGGCGGCGTCGCCCCACAGGCCGAAGGCGTCTTCGGCCGGCGACGCCCGGTGGTTGGCGAGGTACTCGGCGATCGCCTCGCGGATCAGTGCCGCGCGCGGGCGCTTGGACCGCGCGCCAAGTTCCGCGAGGGAGCGGATCAGGTCGTTGGGGATGTCGACGAGTGTGCGCATGGTCCTGCCGACGGTGGTTGATATCGGATATGTATATCAGATGTGGCTGGCGCAACACGACACGGCGCTGGCCGCTGGCCGCTGGCTCAGTGGTGCTGGCCCAGCAGCGTGACGTACGCCATCGCGACATAGATCATCCACATGTGCTCGTGCCAGAACCGTGCGACAGTCGCCGCAACCAGGTAGACCACGGCACTGTGGTCGATGTGGCGCAGCAGGTTCATGATCGCGGCGAAGTCGGGGGAAAGCTCGTGCATCGAAGGGCTCCGTGAGTTGAAGGAGCCGTCCAATTAGACCATTCGTTTCGGAATCGGACGCGGCAGAATCGGGGGATATCGTAATGGCGCCACGAAAGTCGGACCGAATCGGTCTGGCTCCCCATCGCAAGGCGCTCGCCCGGCTGATCAATACGGCGATCGAGCAACATGGCGCCAAGGACGGCAAGCCCTGGACCAATGAATCGTTCGGCATGGCAGTGGGTGCGCACGAGTCGACCGTCAGGTCATGGCGCAATCCGGACAACCCGGTGACCTCCGCCCATGTTGGTCCCAATCCTGCGGGTGCTCTACGGCGGGTCCGCCGACAACGCCGCGCCGCGTGAGGCCATGCGGTTGGCCTGGTATCTCGCGAAAGGCATACCGCCACCGGAGCCCCCGCCGCCCGGCCCACGGGCGATCGAGAACGCCAGGCCGTTCACCGATGCAGCCGAGATCATCGATCTCGCCATGAGCCAGCCGACGCCGGACAATGAGGGACGGCTGCGGGTTCCGTTCACCCTGCGGGTGCATCCCGATCGCAATTGCTGCGTCGCCGATCTGGCCGTGGAGATCGGCGTGGGCGATGTCCTCGTCGCCGTTGAATCGGAATACTGGCAGCCGGTGACCGGATCGGTGTTTCGCGGCGGCAGGCACGAGAACGCCGGCCGCACGGCCGCGACCGGCGCCGCGCTGCTCGCCGGGCCGCACGACGGCAGTGGACGCATCGATGGCGAACCCTTGGGCGAGGAACCCGTCCTCCTGATGGAATCGAAGCAGGATGGCGACGGCCCGATCGTCATGTCGGCCCGCGTGTCGCGGGAGGGGTTCGTCGTGGTCCCGGTGCACCGCGACCGGGCGAATGAGCCTCCGGCGCCGCTGGCGGACACGCGGAAGGTCGTGCTCGATGCGCTGTTTGCCGGCGCGTACGAACTCGACCCGCGGAACCGCGTCGTGGTGGCGCGCGTCCGCGTCGGAGGCCCGAAGAAGCCGGCATGACGCTCACACGTGACCATCTGCGCCGTATCGTCCTGGTGGCGCACGCGCCCGAGGCTCGGTTCGTCGAGCTGGTCGGCATGGCCGAACTCGATCCCGCCACGGCATTCCGCGGTGCGATCATGCGGGGTGCCGACCTTCGCCGCGAGGACCTGTCCGGGTTCGATTTCACCGGCGCGAATTTTGCCGGCGCCGACCTGTCGGAGGCCGATCTATCGCTGACCATTGGCCTGACCACCGACATGCTTGTAGGCGCGCACTACAACGCACGAACCCGCTTTCCGGCGTATCTGCCAGACCCATTCTGGGCGCCGGAGCAGCGCGCCACCTGGGCCGACGATTGGGGGACCGACCAATACGGCCGTTGGGTCAGCTTCAGCGTCCCGGCTGCCGAAGGCACGCTGGTGACGCAGCGCATGCGCTGGATCCCGCCCGGCAGCTTCCTACGTGGCTCGCCGAACGATAAGCCCGGCCGCAACGACGATGAAGGTCGGCGCCGCGAAGTGACCATCGCGGATGGATTCTGGCTGTTCGACACGCCCTGCACCCAGGCGCTGTGGCAGGCGGTGATGGGCGACAACCCCAGCCGGTTCCAAAGCCCGACGCGGCCGGTGGAGCAGGTGAGCTTCCACGACGCCCAGGCGTTCGTGACCAAGCTCAACGCCCTCAAGCCCGGCTTGAGCCTTGATCTGCCGTCGGAGGCGCGCTGGGAATACGCCTGCCGGGCCGGCACCGTTGAGGCAACCTATGCAGGTGGGATGCAGATCCTGGGCGAATACAACGCGCCGGTGCTGGATGCGATCGCCTGGTACGGCGGCAACAGCGGGGTCGGCTTCGAACTCGACAATGGTTATTATTCCGGCGATTGGCCGGGTAAGCAGTACGAGCACACGCGGGCGGGAACTCACCCGGTGGGGCAGAAGGTGCCGAACCAATGGGGGCTGCATGATATGCTCGGCAATGTCTGGGAATGGTGTGCCGATCACTGGCACGGCAGCTACACGGGCGCGCCAGACGATGGTTCGGCATGGCTCGGTCGTCGAGGTGCAGCGTTCCGCGTCGTCCGCGGTGGGTCCTGGGGCGTCGGTGCACGCGTTGTGCGGGCCGCACGTCGTAACCGCGTCGACCCGGCGCTCCGGGCCGGCAACCTGGGTTTTCGCTGCGCCCGAGTTCAGGGTAATAGCGAAGCGCCTGCGGCGAAGCGCAGGGCGGGGAGGAGCAAGCCACGTGAGCGGAGCGAGCGGGCGGCGACGACCAGCCCGAAGCGGCCGCGCTGAGACCACGCCGACTTGGCATCTGCCGCCGGGCTACGCATACGGGGTCTTGCATCGACGCCGCTTTGACTTGTCGGTTTCTCACCGCGTCGGTCCGCCCGCAACTAGACTGGGCGATTTCCAATCGAAATTGCCGCGTTCAATTGCCGCCGCCAGTTGGCCGGACGATAGTCGCGATCGTCTCGATCAATTGCGATGCCTCGTCGATGGCGCGCTCGGCCACCGCCAACGAAACGGCATGCTCCTGGCCGTAATCAGCGGCATTCTTCAACTCATACGACCAGCCCAGGAGCGCAACCTGCGCGCGCCCGATCCGCATCTCTCCACGTGCCAGGCGCGCAAATTCGCTTCGCACACCGCTATGCGTCTTCGGCGCCTTGCCGCCGCATCCCACAATGAACGCCAAGGCAGCATGATAGGCAGCCATGTACGCACTGCGCCCGGCCTCCTCGAAATACTCGCCGGCCAGGGCGTAACGAGCGAAACCGATGTTATCGCGCGCCTTGGCAAGATGGCCCGCGGCGTCGTTCATAAATCAAGCCCCTCGCTGCGGATCGCATCCATCAGCGGGAGCGACTGGTGATAGGCGCCGGCGTGGAAGGGCTTGGCCGAGATAACAGCGCCGGTATCCAGCAGGATGTCGGTCCCGAGTTCGGCAAGCCGGACGACCTCGTCAAACCAGGCATCGGGGTTACGGATGAACACGGCAATATCGTAATCGGAATCGGGCTGGAAATCGCCGCGGGCGCGCGAGCCGAACAACACAGCACGCTCCAGGCGGTCACCGTAGGTTGCCGCCAAGGCCGCCCGAAAGCGGCGCAGCACCGGATCGTTGGCGATGTGCTCATTCATGTTTCGCACCGGCAAACCGTAGCACACGGCGAGACTCTTGTCCCCGAGGGCAACCCGCAACTACGGAGCGTCGCCCAGCAGTTCGTCCAGCGTCACCGGGCAGCGCTCGGGCAACGGCAGTGGCAGCACGCCGTCCATCGTCGGAGGCAACGCACGCAGCGCCTGGCGATGGATGCGGTCCAGATCCAGCCGCTGCCGCATCGATGGGGCAAACCGGTTCGCCGCCTGTGAGCGAAAGCCGCGCGCGTCCGCCTGCCGGTTCGCCGCATCGCGCGCGAGCGGCCAGCCTTGCGCCTTCAGGCTGTGCACCAGCGCCTGGAACAGCAGAGCTTCGACGGCGTGCATTTGCTCGCGGCCCACACTCTGGACCTCTTCGATGAGGTTCTCCCAGTCCACCAGGTCATTCACCCGTTCGCCGGCGGCGAGGGGACGCAACAGGAGTGCCTGACGCTCGGACCAGAGCAGAATGTCGCGCTCATACAGGTCGCACCTACCGGCCTCCTGCTCCGGGAGGTATGGCCGCCTCGGTGATGCACCAAGCCCTACATCGTCGCGCCCAGCACCCACGGCGCGAACTCGGCGGCGCCGAAGTCGAACTGCTCGCTCTTGGTCCGCTCGCCGCTCGCCACCCGCAGCATCAGTTCGAACACCCGCTGGCCGCATTGCTGCACGCTCTCCTCCCCGTCCAGGATGGTGCCGCAGTTCACGTCCATGTCGTCTTCCATCCGCTGGTACATCGGCGTGTTGGTCGCCAGCTTGATCGACGGCGAGGGCTTGCAGCCGAACACCGAGCCGCGGCCGGTGGTGAAGCACACCAGATTGGCGCCCCCCGCCACCTGGCCGGTCGCCGACACCGGGTCGTAGCCCGGCGTGTCCATGAACACGAAGCCTTTCGCCGTCACAGGTTCGGCGTAGCCCACGACGTCGACCAGGTTGGTGGAGCCCGCCTTCGCCATCGCGCCCAGCGACTTCTCCAGGATCGTGGTCAGCCCGCCCGCTTTGTTGCCCGGCGAGGGGTTGGCGTTCATCTCGGCGCCCTCGCGGGCGGTGTAGTCCTCCCACCAGCGCATCAGCGCGACCAGCTTTTCCCCGACCTCGCGCGACACCGCGCGGCGGGTCAGCAGGTGCTCGGCGCCATAGGTCTCCGGCGTCTCCGACAGGATCACCGAGCCGCCATGCCGCACCAGCAGGTCGCTGGCCGCGCCGAGCGCCGGATTGGCCGAGACGCCGGAATAGCCGTCGGAGCCGCCGCATTGCAGCGCCACCGTCAGTTCGCTCGCCGGCACCGGTTCCCGCCGCACGTCGTTGGCCTCGGCCAGCACCTCGCGCACGAACGCGACGCCCGCCTCCACCGTCTTGCGCGTGCCGCCCATCGACTGGATGTCCATGTCGCGGATGCGGCCGGCGAGGCGCTGCTCCTCCATCAGGCCGCGCACCTGGTTCACCTCGCAGCCCAGGCCCAGCACGACGACATGCGAGAAGTTCACGTGCCGCGCGTAACCCGCCAGCGTGCGGCGCAGCACGCGCAACGGCTCGCTCTCGGTCATGCCGCATCCGGTCTTGTGGGTCAGCGCGACCACGCCGTCGACATTGGGAAATTCCGCCAGCGGATCGTGGCCGGTGAACGGGTTGCGGCGGAACACATCGGCGATCATCCCGGCGACATGCGCCGAGCAGTTCACGCTGGTGAGGATACCGATGTAGTTACGCGTGGCGACGCGGCCGTCGGGGCGGCGGATGCCGTCGAAGGTCATCGGCGTATTGGCATAGTCGGTCGGGCGCGCGTCGATGCCGTAGGCGTAGTCCTTGGCGAAGTCGCCCATCTCGCAGTTGTGCACGTGCACGTGCTGGCCGGGCGCGATCGCGGTGGCGGCGAAGCCGATGATCTGGCCGTAGCGCCGCACCGCCTCGCCCGCGGCGATCGGCCGCACCGCCACCTTGTGGCCGGCGGGAATCCGGTCCGTCGCGGCGACGCCCTCCGCGACCGGCGTTCCCGGCAGCAGCGTGGCGCGCGCGATGACGATGCCGTCATCGGGGTGCAGGCGGATGACGGACGGTGCGGTCATGGCGGCCTCCTGGGCGGGAATGGCCGGGGAATTCAGGGATGCTGTCCGGCCGGCACCATCATAGCGGCCTGGCTGTGGTCATGTCGCCAGGGCGGGAGCCGTATGCTGGCCGTCCATGACCTGCGCGGGACAAGGTCGGGCGGGGGCCGGGTCGCATCCCGGCGATGCCAATGGCACATTCCCCCGCGCGCCGTGTGGAACGCTATCGGGCCCGGTGGACGGGCCCAGCCGTGTTCAGGATGCGATGTCGCCGGCCGCCTTGCGCGTCGCCGTCACTTCCGACCGCGCCATGCGGGCCATCAGGCCGCTGTCGTTGGCGATGGTGACGAAGTGGAAGCCCATGCCGATCATGCGCGCGGCATAGGCCGAGGTGCCGTTGTGCAGGCCGGCGAACTTGCCGTGCTTCTTGCAGGACGCCAGCAGCTTCTCATAGATGCCGAGGATCAGCGGTTCCTCGCGGTCCAGCGTGGGGATCAGGCCGAGCGACAGGCCCATGTCGGACGGGCCGATATAGATGCCGCTGATGCCGGGCACCGACAGGATATCATCGATGTTGTCGATGCCTTCCTGGGTCTCGATCATCGGGATCACCAGCACTTCGTCGTTGGCGGTCTTCTGATAGTTGCTGGCTTCACCGTACATCGCCGCGCGGATCGGGCCGTTGCTGCGCTTGCCCATCGGCGGATACAGCGAGTACGACGCCAGCGCCTGTGCTTCGGCCTTGGTGTTCACCATCGGGCAGATGATGCCCATGGCACCGCCGTCCAGCGCCTTGCCGATGATGCCCGGCTCGTTCCACGGCACGCGCACCAGCGGCGTGATCGGATGCGCCTGCATCGCCTGGAAGCACTGCACCATGGACTCATAATCCTGCACGCCGTGCTGCATATCCACGGTCACGCTGTCCCAGCCGCACTGGGCCATCACCTCGGCGGAGAACCCCGACGGAATGGCCAGCCAGCCGTTCACGCACGCCTTGCCTGACGCAAGCCGCGCCTTGAGTTTGTTGGACATGTGAGGTGTTTCCCCCGCTGCGAAATGAGAGCCGCACGCTAGGCGTGAGGCATCGGTGCGTCAACGCGCCGAAGGCTCAATACTGGCTCGACATGTTGCGGTGTGCTGCCTCATATCCGAAGCACCGCGGCACCTTGCAGGCGGCCCGCGCGCAGGTCGTCCAGTGCCTCATTCGCCTGCTCCAGCGGATACGGCAGCGTGCGGACCCGAACCGGTACCTTGGGCGCCAGAGCGAGGAATTCCTCGCCATCCTGGCGCGTCAGGTTGGCCACCGAGCGAAGTACGCGCTCGCCCCACAGGATGTCGTAGGAAAACGCCGGGATGAGGCTCATGTGGATACCCGCGCACACGACCGTCCCGCCGCGCTCCACGGCCTTCAGGGCAGCCGGCACCAGCGGCCCGACGGGTGCGAAGATGATCGCCGCATCCAGCGTCTCGGGCGGCATCTGGTCGGAGCCGCCGGCCCACACGGCCCCGAGCGAGCGTGCGAAGTCCTGTGCGTCGGTGTCGCCGGGACTGGTGAAGGCGTAGACCTCGCGGCCCTGCCAGCGCGCGACCTGGGCGATGATGTGGGCGGCCGCGCCGAAGCCGTACAGGCCGAGCCGCTGCGCCTCGCCGGCCATGCGGAGTGAGCGGTAGCCGATCAGGCCGGCGCACAGCAGAGGCGCGGCCTCCATGTCGTCGTAGCCGTCCGGGATCGCAAAGCAGTAGCGCTGGTCCGCCACGGCGAATTCCGCGTAGCCGCCGTCGATCTGGTAGCCGGTAAACCGCGCGCGGTCGCACAGGTTCTCGCGTCCAGCGCGGCAGAACGGGCATTCGCCGCAGGTCCAGCCGAGCCACGGCACGCCGACGCGGTCCCCGAGTGCGAAGCGCTCCACGCCGGCGCCGAGCGCTGCCACATGGCCGATGATTTCATGGCCGGGGATCAGCGGCAGCGTGGGCTTCGTGAGGTCGCCGTCGATCACATGCAGGTCGGTGCGGCACACCGCGCAGGCGTGCACGCGCAGCAGGACCTGGCCCGGCCCCGGCGAGGGGACCGCGATGGCGCGAAGCTGCAGCCGCTGCCGCGCGCCGGGAAACACCATCGCCCGCATCATCCGGTCACATCACTTGAGATTGCTACCCACGACAAGTTTTTTACTCATCTCCATCGTCGGCGCATACATTTGATTAACGCCGACCCAAGACGATCGGGTGTCGGCGCGGGAGGTAACATAGAAATGGCTGTGTTGTCCGTCGGCGCCGGTCAGACCTACGGAACGCTGTCCGCAGCCGTGGTGGACGCCCAGGACGGCGACGTCATCCAGCTTCAGCCTGGGTTGTACGTCGACGACTTCGCGACCATCACGAAGCAGATCACCATCGAGGGTGTCGGACCGGGGCGCGCCCATCTGCAGGCTGATTCGCCGCCGCCGAACGGCAAGGCGATCCTGGTCACCAACGGCAACATCACGCTGCGCAACCTGGAATTTTCCGGAGCCGCGGTGGCCGACGGCAACGGCGCGGGCATCCGCTATGAAGGCGGCAACCTGACGATCGACAACTGCTATTTCCACGACAACCAGGATGGCATGCTGGCGGCCGACAGCCCGGCGGGCAGCATCACCATCACCAACTCGGAATTCGACCACAACGGCACCGGCGATGGCCAGACCCACAACCTGTACGTCAACCAGGTCGGCACGCTCACCATCACCGACAGTTATTTCCACGACGCGGTCATCGGCCACGAAATCAAGAGCCGCGCGCTGAACACGATCGTCCAGGGCAGCACGATCGTCGACGGCGCCGATGGCACGGCCAGCTACAGCATCGACCTGCCGAATGGCGGCAATGCCATCATCAGCGATGTGTTCATCGAGCAGGGACCGAATTCCGACAATCCCGCCATCATTCACTTCGGTGGCGAATCGGAGCCGTACCCTGGGTCGAGCCTGTCCATCAACGATAATATCATTCGCAACGATCTGCCGTCGGGGTCGGCGGTCGCGGTGCTGAATCACACGACGCTGACGGTCAGTTTCGTCGGCAATGACGTGTATGGCCTGAACAGCGGGCAGATCGCCAGCGGGCCGGTCAGTGAATCGGGCACCACGTTCCTGGACACCCCGCCGCCCATTCCGTGCTTCCTGGCGGGCACGCTGATCGCCACCGATGAAGGCGAGATCCCGATCGAGCACCTGCGGATCGGTGCCCGCGTGGTGGTGCATTTCGGCGCGCTGCCCGCGGAGGTGATCTGGCTTGGTCACCGGCGCGTCGACTGCCGGCGCCACAAGACGCCGCTTGCGGTGTGGCCGGTGCGGGTTGCCGCCGGCGCGCTCGGCCCCGATCAGCCGCGCCGCGATCTGTGGCTGTCGCCCGAGCATGCCGTGTTCGTGAACGACGTGCTCATCCCGGTCAGGCTGCTGGTGAACGGCTCCACCGTCATCCAGGTGCGGGTCGACGAGGTGACCTACCATCATGTGGAGCTTGCGCGGCACAATGTGGTGCTGGCCGAGGGGCTGCCGGTCGAATCGTATCTCGACACCGGCAACCGGGCGAATTTCGCCGGTGGACGGCTGGTGATGCTGCATCCGGATTTTGGCTGGCGGCAGTGGGAGGCGCTCGGATGCGCGCCTCTGGTCGTGACCGGACAGCCGCTGGCCCAGGCACGGGCGACGATCGCTGCGATTGCCGCGACGAACGTTCAGCAGCAGCCGCGGAAACGTCCCTTGCCGACCGCATAGCGGGCAGCCTGCCGTTCACGGAAGAACTCCTCATAGGTCATCACGGGTTGGTCGGGATGCGTGGCCTCGGTGTGGGTCACGTAGGTCCGATAGTCCGGCACGCCCACCATCAGGCGTGCGGTCTGGGTCACGACCTCGCAGACCAGCCGCAGTCTAGTCATCGCCCGCACCCACCGCGACGCCGTCCTCCATGGCCGTGCTCCTTGGCGCCGCCATGGCGCGGATGCAGGCGATCACGCCATGGATCACCATGGCCACCACGATCGCGGCGAAGACCGCGGCGAGGGTGGCGTCGACATAGTCGTTGAACACGATCCGCTGCATCTCGGTGGCGGTCTTTGCCGGCGCGAGCACCTTGCCGGCCGCCGCTGCGTCCGAGAAACGCGCCGCATGGGCGAGGAAGCCGACGGCCGGGTTGGTGCTGAACACCTTCTCGATCCCGGCGGTCACGGTACAGATCACCAGCCAGACCGCCGGGATGATGGTCACCCAGGCGTAACGCTCCCGCTTCATCTTGAACAGCACGACGGTGCATAGCGTCAGCGCGATCGCGGCGAGCATCTGGTTGGCGGTGCCGAACAGCGGCCACAGCGTCCAGATGCCGCCCAGCGGGTCGATGACGCCCTGGTAGAGGAACCAGCCCCACAGCGCGCAGGCGACAGCCGAGCCGATGAGGTTGTTGGTCCATGATTCGGTCGACCTGAAACGCGGCACCACGTTGCCGACCAGGTCCTGGATCATGAAGCGGCAGACCCGGGTGCCGGCATCCACCGTCGTGAGGATGAACAGCGCCTCGAACAGGATGGCGAAATGGTACCAGATGCCCATCAGCAGCTTGCCGCCGACCAGGCCCGACAGGATGCTGGCCATGCCGACGGCGAGCGTGGGCGCGCCGCCGGTTCGCGACAGGATGCTGGTCTCACCGACATCATGGGCGATCTGCGTGAGCAGGTCCGGCGTCACGGTGAAGCCCCACCCGGAGATCACCTGTGCCGCCTGCGCGGCGTCGCTGCCGATCAGGGCGGCGGAACTGTTCATCGCAAAGTAGATACCGGGATTGATCACCGTCGCGGCGATCATCGCCATGATCGCCACGAAGGATTCCATCAGCATCCCGCCGTAGCCGATCAGGGGGATCTGCGTCTCGTTCTCGATCATCTTCGGCGTCGTGCCGGACGCGATCAGGGCATGCCAGCCCGACACCGCGCCGCAGGCGATGGTGATGAACAGGAACGGGAACAATCCGCCGGCCCATACCGGCCCGCTGCCGTCGACGAAGCGCGTGACCGGCTCCATCTGCAGGTCCGGCCGCACCACCATGATGCCGACGGCGAGCAGCAGGATCGTGCCGACCTTCAGGAAGGTGGACAGGTAGTCGCGCGGCGCCAGCAGCAGCCAGACCGGCAGCACGGACGCGACGAAGCCGTAGCCGATGACGATCAGCGCCAGCGTGTCGCCGGGCAGGTCGAACCACGCCGCCAGGTCCGGCGTCTGCGACACGCTCTGGCCGGCGATCAGCGCGAGCAGCAGCAGCCCGGCACCGATCGCCGACATCTCCCCGATGCGGCCGGGACGGATGAAACGCGAGTAGATCCCCATCAGGATGGCGATCGGGATCGTGCAGAAGACGGTGAACGTGCCCCACGGGCTGCCGACCAGCGCCTTCACCACGACCAGCGCGAGCACGGACAGCACGATCACGCAGATCAGCAGGATGCCGATGCCGGCGATCGAACCGGCGAGCGGCCCCATCTCCGCGCGGATCATTTCACCGAGCGAGTGGCCGTCGCGCCTGGTCGACAGGAACAGCACGGTCATGTCCTGCACGGCACCGGCGAACACCACGCCGGCCAGGATCCACAGCGTGCCGGGCAGATAGCCCATCTGCGCGGCGAGTACCGGGCCGACCAGCGGTCCGGCGCCTGCGATGGCGGCGAAATGGTGACCGAACAGCACGACCTTGTTGGTCGGGACAAAATCCAGGCCGTCATTGTGCCGCCAGGCGGGTGTCTTGCGCGCGCCGTCGATGCGGAATGCCCGCCCGGCGATGAACAGCGCATAGAAGCGGTAGGCGATGAAGTAGATGCAGACCGAGGCGATCACCAGCCAGGCAGCGTTGACCGGCTCGCCCCGCGTCAGGGCGACGATGCCGAAGGAGATCGCCCCGAGCAGCACGACCCCTGCCCAGAGCAGCTTGTCCCGGATCGCCATGGTGACCTCGTGGTTGGCCCGCACTGATCTAGGAGAGGAGACCTTAAATTTCGGTTAGGGCAGGCGGGTGTGACGGGACCCGCGCGCCCGTTATGCCGTCCCGCGCCGGCCCGCTATGCCGCACGCAGGCCGGTGATGAAGCCGCGCACGTCCGCCTCGAGCCGCCCGGCGCTCTCCGACAACTGGGTGGCGGCGCCCAGCACACGGTCCGCCGCGACGCCGGCCTCGGTGGCCGACTGGCTGACACCCGAAATCCGATCGCTCACCTCGCGGGTGCCCTGCGCCGCGGTCTGCACGTTGCGGGCGATCTCGCCGGTTGCCGTCCCTTGCTGCTCGACGGCGGTGGCGATGCTCGTGGCGATGCCGTCCGCCTCGCTGATCACGGTTGCAATGCCCGCGATCGCCGCGACCGCGTCGCGCGTCGCGGCCTGGATCTGGCTGATCTGCGCGCCGATCTCTTCGGTCGCGCGGCCGGTCTGGCTGGCGAGGCTCTTCACCTCCGACGCCACCACCGCGAACCCCTTGCCGGCATCGCCGGCACGGGCCGCCTCGATCGTGGCGTTCAGCGCCAGCAGGTTGGTCTGGGCGGCAATCGAGCTGATCAGATCGACCACCTCGCCGATCTTGCCGGCGGCCTCCGCCAGTTGGCGGACCACACCATCGGTGCGGCGCGCATCGGCCACTGCGCGCGTCACGACCTCGGAGGAACGCTGGACCTGGCGGGCGATCTCGCCGATCGATGCCGTGAGTTCCTCGGTCGCGGCGGCCACCGCCTGCACACTGTGCGAGGCATCATCCGAGGCCGCGGCAACCGCTCCTGCCTGCTGGTTCGAATCGCTGGCGATCCCGGTCATCGCCGCCGCAGTCTCACGCATCTGCTCCGCGGCACCCGCGACCTCGGCGACGATGGTCCCGACATGCGTCTCGAAGTCCCGCGCGAGGCGCGTCATGTCCTGTTCCCGGCGCTCCGCGTGATGCTGCGCCAGGTCGGCCTTCTCGCTCTCCATGCGGCGTATCGCCAGACCGTTCTCGCGAAACACCTGGACCGCACGGATCATCCAGCCGATCTCGTCGCTGCGGTCGTCGTCCGGCACCTCGACCGACAGGTCGCCGCGGGCAAGCTGCTCCATGCGGTCCTTCAGCACGCCGAGTGGCCGCGCGATGTTGCGGCTCAGCATCATCGCGACCATGACCAGCACCGCGGTCACGCCAAGTCCGCCGAGCCCGGCTCGGAGCAGCGCCGCATAAAGCTCCGCATGAATGTCGTCGATCCACATCCCGCTTGCGATGACGAGCTCCCAGGGTGGGAATTTCCGCATATAGGTCAGCTTGGCCAGCGGTTCGCCGCCCGGCTGCTTGGCAAAGCTGTAGCCGCGCACTGCGCTGTCGGCGTTGCGGACCGCCTCCACCAGCGGCGGGAGGATCAGTTTGCCATCGGCGTCGGAGGGGCCGGTGGTGCCCTCGAATTCCGGACGCGGGCCGTGCATGAACATGCGGCCGTCCGACGTGGCGGCAAACACATACTCCCGTCCGCCATTGTAGCGCATGGCATGTCCGAGTTCGCGCCATCGCGCCATCGCTTCGGCGCGCGTCAGGCGGCCGGCCTTCACCTGATCCTCGAACGCCTGCGCCTGGCCCGCCGCGAGGTCGGTCGCGGTGCGCATCTTGTCGATGCGGTCATCGAGCATCCGGTTGTACATCAGGTCGACCGAAAGGCCGATCGCGGCCGCCAGTGCCAGTGCCGACAGCGCCACCATGGCGTAGAGCTTGTGCCCGATGGACATGCGGTTGAGCAGACGAGACACGGGCAGACTCCGGAGATGACCTCCGATGCCTACGCCGCCTGGGTGAACGTCGGATTAACCCGCGAGTGCGACCACGGCATCCAGCAGCACCTGCGCCCCATGCGCCGCCTGTTGCGGTGACGAGTACTCGCGCGGATTGTGCGTGATGCCGTCGACGCTGGGCACGAACAGCATCGCGGTGGGGCAGAGCGGCGCGACCAGCACCGAGTCATGCCCGGCCGCGGCGATGATGTCGCGCGTGGCAAGCTGGCGCGCTGAGGCCTTGTCGCGCAGCAACGCGCCCAGCGCCGCGTCGAAGGCGATCGGCCCGAACGTGGCATAGGGATCGACCGCCACCTGCACGCGCCGCCGCGCCGCGATCGCGTTGATTGCGGCGCGCAGTTCGTCCTCCATGGCGATGGCGCGATCGGCCTGCTCATGCCGCACGTCGCAGTGCAGCCGGGTCAGGTTGGCGACGTTGCCGCGTGCGTTGGGGAAGTTCTCGATCCAGGTCGCCGAGGCGCGTCCGCCCGGTTCGGCGGCCAGCGCGATGCGCTCCACCGCGAGGATGATCTCCGCCGTCGCCGCGAGGCTGTCCCGGCGGCGGTCCATCGACGTCGGTCCGACATGGCTCGGCTCGCCGGTAATGGTGAGCTGGAAATAGCGCGCATGCATCGTTCCGGTGACGATGCCGATATCGGCGCCGGTGGCTTCCATCACCGGGCCCTGCTCGATGTGCAGTTCCAGCCAGGCGGCCCAGCCGCGCGGCGAGGGTACCAGCGGGCCTGCCTGGCCCGTTGCGCGCAACGCCTCGCCCACGCTCAGGCCGGTGTTGTCGGTGACCGCGAGCGCGTCCTCCAGCGTCATGTCGGCGGCATGCACGCGGCTGCCCATCATGGCGGGACGGAAGCGGCCCTCCTCGTTCGTCCAGTTCACCAGTTCGAGCGGCGCGCGGGTGACGATGCCGGCGTCATCGAGCGCGCGCAGCACCTCGAGACCTGCGAGCACGCCCAGCACGCCATCGAAACGCCCACCTGTTGGCACCGTGTCCAGATGGCTGCCGAAGGCGACCGCCGGCGCTGTGTCGTCGCTGCCGGCGCGGCGCAGGAACATGTTGCCGATCGCGTCCTGCTCGAAGCGCAGGTTCAGCGGGCGGCACCAGTCGAGCAGCAGGGCGCGTGCCTGCGCATCTTCGGGCGACAGCGCCACGCGGCAGCTTCCGCCTTCCGGCGTCGGGCCGATGCGGGCCATGTCCATGAGGGATTGCCAGAGCCGGTCTGCGTTGATCGACGGTGTCATGGATGGCGCGTCGCACACGAGCGGCGGCGGCGTCAAGCGGGAGCGCCCGGGGTTTCACCCCGGACCCCGACCAAGGGGCGCTGCCCCTTGGAGCCCCGCCGAGGGCGGAGCCCTCGGGACCCCGGACTCTGGCTTGGGTGGGAGGGAGGCCCTACCCGGACCTATCAACGTCCGAGCAGGGCCTCCCTCCCACCCAAGCCAAAATCGGGATTGCAAAGGCTCGGCCTTTGCTGGAGGTCCAGGAGGCAAAGCCTCCTGGCGGGGTTCCGGGGCGGAGCCCCGCGCGCTTCCTACCTAGCCGCCTCGATCCGGCGCCATCCCGACAGCACGCGCCGCGTTGCCGCATCGAACGTGAAGACATGACCGCCGCCGTCGCCAGGCTGATCCTCCGCGCGGCTGATCGCCACACCCAGCAGATGGCAGCGCAGCAGCGCACCCACGCCGCCATGCGCCACGATCGCGATATCACCGCCCGCGGGCGCCATCGCGATGGCCTGCTCCACCGCCGCGACGATGCGGCACTGCGCGTCGAGCGCACGTTCCCAGCCGCGCACGCTGTGGTCCGGACAGGCGAAGAACGCATCGGCGACCGCTTCGAATTCCGCCCGCGGCAGATACCCGGTGGCGGAGCGGTCGTTCTCGCCGAGTTGCGCGATGATCACCGGCCGCAGACCCAGATGCCCGGCCAGGATCGCGGCGGCGTCCATCGCCTTCCTCTCGGCGCTGCAGAACACCGCGCGCACCGTGGCCAGGAACGGCTGGTCCAGCGCCTGGCGCATCCGGCGCAGCCCCACCGGCGACAGCGGCCAGTCGGGGACCGGGACGGCGGGATCGATCACCACCTCGGGGTGGGTGATGAAATGGACCGCCGTCACGACACCAGCGGATGGTGGCAGGCGAAGCCGTGGCCGTCCGGCTCGGTCCACTCAGGATAGCTCGTGCGGCACAGCGCCGATGCGCGCGGGCAGCGCGGGTGGAAGTGACAGCCGGGCGGCGGCGCGGCGGCGGAGGGGATCTCGCCCACCACCCGCGGCAGCGCGTTGCGCTGGGCCGGGTCGGGGATCGGCGAGGCGTCGCGCAGCATGCGTGTATACGGATGTCGGGGTGCGGCGAACACGCGCGCGACCGGGCCCTGTTCCACGATGCGGCCGAGATACATCACCGCCACGCGCGTGCAGAACCAGCGGATCACGCCCAGGTCGTGACTGACGAACACGAAGGCCAGGCCGCGGCGCTGCTGCAGGTCCTTCAGCAGCAGCAGCACCTGGGCCTGCACCGACACATCCAAGGCCGACACCGGTTCATCGGCCACGATCAGGTCGGGTTTCAGTGCCAGGGCGCGCGCGATGCCGATGCGCTGGCGCTGGCCGCCGGAGAATTCATGCGGATAGCGATCGAGTGCCGACGCCGGCAGTCCCACCTCGGCCAGCAATGCCGCGGCCTGCTCGCGCGCCGCCCGGCCGCTGGCGATGCCGTGCACCGTGAGCGGTTCGGCCAGGGTGCGGCCGATGCTGCGGCGCGGGTTCAGCGAGGAGTAGGGATCCTGGAACACGATCTGCATGCGCCGTCGCAACGCGATCAGCAGCGAACCGCTCGCGCCGCGCACGTCGGTGCCGGCGAAGCGGATGCTGCCGGCGTCAGGCTCGATCAGCCGCAGGGCCGCGCGTGCCGCGGTGGATTTGCCGCAGCCGGATTCACCGACCAGTCCGAACGCCTCACCGGCGCCGACCGAGAAGCCGATGCCGTCCACGGCCCGCACCGTCGTGGTGACGGAGCGCGGGAATCCTTTGCGCACCACGAAATGCTTGACCAGCCCGGCAACCTCCAGGACGGGCGTCACGCCGGCCATGGCTCGATCACCACCTGCGGCCAGATGGCCCGTGCGCGGCGCGCCTTGGCGTCATGCGAGACGGCATTGTCCAGCGCGCGGTTCGGCCGGATCGCCATGGCGAACATGTCGTCGAGGCCGAACGGCGCGGCGATGTCCAGGCTGTCGTCCGCCTCCAGCCGCACGCCGACCGCGTGCACGATCGAGGCATAGTAGCGCAGCGAGTCGTCAGCCGAGGCCAGGTGTGGATAGGGACAGCCGAAGCGGGCGGGAAACCAGAGATGCACGCGGGCCTGGTTGCGCGCCTCCACCGGACCGACGCAGCCGTGCGTGGCCGCCGCGACGCGCCGGATCACCGCGTCCTCGCTTTCCCACGAGACGTCACCTTCGTCGAAGTAGATCAGGTCGTAATCCTTGATGCCGGTGCCGCGCGGCCGATCGGTGAGCACGTTCCAGACGGTCTGGTACAGGCACCCGGCGACCAGCCGCCATTGCGGCAGCGCCAGCGTGCGCAACCGGTGCAGCAGGTGCATCAGGTCGGGGTCGGCCCGGATGATCGCCTCGAACCGGCGTCTCATGACTCGCCGCGCAGCCGCGGGTCGGTCGCATCGCGCAACCCGTCGCCGATCATGTTGAGGCCCAGCACCAGCATCAGGATCGCCAGGCCTGGCCAGATGGAAAGCCATGGCGCGTCCAGGATGTTCTCGAACCCGTCGCGCATCATGCCGCCCCAGGTCGGCGTCGGGGGCTTCACGCCCAGGCCGATGAACGACAGCGAGGCCTCGGTGCGCACCGCGGTCGCCATCCACAGCGAGCCCATCACCAGCACCTCGGACAGGATGTTGGGCAGGATGTGCACGAACAGGATGCGGGTATGGGAAAAGCCGAGCGCGCGGCCGGCTTCCACGAAGGCGCGCTCCTTCAGGCTGAGCACCGGCGCGCGGGCGATGCGGGCGAACGGGGCGATCGCGGTGAGCGCGATGGCGAACACCAGGTTGATCAGGTCCGGCCCGAGCAGCGCCACCACGATCAGCCCCAGGATCAGGCTGGGGAACGACAGCAGCACGTCCATCGTCTGCATGACGATCAGGTCGAACTGGCCGCCGACATAGCCGCTGACCATGCCGATGGTGCCGCCCACCAGGATCGCCGCGGCGATCGACGTCACCGCCACCAGCAGCGAGATGCGCGCGCCCCACAGGATGCGCGACAGCACGTCGCGGCCGAACGAGTCGGTGCCGAACAGGTAGGCCCCGCCAGGCGGCTGCAGCCGGTCGATGATGTTCTGGTCGTTCGGATCGAACGGTGCGATCCATGGTGCGAGCAATGCGCCGGCAACGATCAGCAGGCAGAACACGGCGCCGATCGTGGTGGCCGGATAGCGTGCCGCCGGCGCGAGGACACGCATCATGCCTGCTTCACCCGCGGGTCGATCAGGCCGTAAGTCAGGTCGGTGATCAGGTTCACCACGACGATGAGGAAGCAGTAGATCACCATCAGCCCCTGCAGCATCGTGTAGTCGCGCTGATTGAGGGCGCCGACGATGATCTTGCCGAGGCCGGGACGGTTGAACACGATCTCGGTGAGGACCGAGTTGCCGATCAGGATGCCGATATAAAGGCCGACCACGGTCACCACCGGCATTGCCGCATTGCGCAGCCCGTGGCGCCAGACCACGCGCCGCCACGGAATGCCCTTGGCGCGCGCGGTGCGGATGTAGTCCTCGCCCATCACCGACAGCATGGCGCTGCGCGTCACCCGTGTGATGTAGGCCGCCAT
This sequence comes from Acetobacteraceae bacterium, assembly GCA_037201625.1. Lineage (GTDB taxonomy): Bacteria > Pseudomonadota > Alphaproteobacteria > Acetobacterales > Acetobacteraceae > JAMXLO01. The sequence continues at coordinate 574,166 of JBBCGR010000003.1, forward strand.
CACCAGTCCCAGCGTGGCGGCAGGCAGCACCAGCTTGTTCAGCCGGTCCAGCGGGTCGGAGAGGTTTGCGCTGCCGATCACCGGGAACAATCGCCAGTGCAGCGCGAACACCATCAGGATGAAGATGCCGGAGACGAACACCGGGAATGACAGCCCGATCAGCGAGAGCAGGCGCGCGGCATAGTCGATGAAGCGGTTGCGGTGCAGCGCCGCCCAGATGCCGACGGGCACGCCGACGACGGCCCCCACCAGCAGCGAGGCCACCGTCAGGTCGATCGTGTGCGGCAGCACCGCGCTCACGTCGGACAGGATGGAGCGTCCGGTCACCATCGATCGTCCGAAGTCGCCGGACAGCGACTGCGTGAGGAACTCCACGTATTGCTGCCAGATCGGCTTGTCGAGCCCGAGCTTGGCGTGCAGCGCGGCGATCCCTTCCGGCGTCGCGCGATCACCCAGGATGGCGATCGCCGGATCGCCGGGCACGATGCGCACGATGACGAAGACCAGCGTGAGGACGGCGAGCAGCGTCGGGATCGCCGCCAGCAGCCGGCGGATGATGTAGAAGATCATGCTGCCGGGCCGCCGCACCTCATCCCGTCATGCCGCAGGGCGAGGGGCCGCATCACTTGAAGTGAGTCGCCTCGGTGATCATCGGGCCCAGCGCCATCGAGCCTTCCAGCTTGTAGCCGTAGTCCACGCTGTCGTGCCGGGCGTACACCTGCAGCGTCTCGAACATCGGCACCGCGCACACCTGCGCCACGATCTTCTTCTGGGCCTCGGCCCACAGCGCAAGCTGCTTCGCCCGGTCGGTCTCGCCGCGCGCCGCGTCGATCTCGGCATCGGCCACGTCGCAGTGGCTGAAGTTGGTCACTGCGGTCGGTGTCTTCACGATACTGCGCGAGTGGTAGAACTGCGTGAGGTAGATGTCCGCCACCGGAAATCGCGCCGCCGAATAGTAGACGATCGGGCTGAGATCCTGGCGGATCTGCTGGTGATAGGTCGCGTGCTCCACCACCTGCATGTCGAGGTTGATGCCGGCACGCTTGAGCTGTGCCTGGAACACCTGCGCCGCGGTCAGCATCTCGGGAAGCTGCGTCTGCACCATCTTCACCGTGATGCCGTCCGGATAGCCGGCGTCCTTCAGCAGCGTGCGCGCCTTCTCGATGTTGTTCGACGGCAATCCGGTGTCGGCGGTGAAGCCGAGATAGCCGCGCGGGATCACGCCCGCGCCCTCGCGGCTCACGTCGCCGCCGCGCCAGCGGACGATCTCCGGTCGGTTGATGGCATAGGCGACGGCCTGGCGGACACGAATGTCGTCGAACGGCTTCACCGTGGTGTTGATGTGCAGCACGGCCAACTCGGCCGGCGCGAACACATCGACGATGGTGTGGGGCTGCGCCTTGGTGCGGTTCACCCAGGCCTGGTCGGCGCGCCCGTAGTTCAGGTCCAGCTCCCCGTTCTGGAACGCGAGGTCGCGCGATGCGTCCGACGGGATGAAACGATAGCTGATCTTCTTGATCTTCGGCGCGCCGCGGAAATAGGACTCGTTGGCGGCAAGCTCCAGCGCCTGGTTCGGGGTGACCGAGACGAAGGCGAACGGGCCGGTGCCGATCGGGTTGCGCTTGAAATCATCTCCGCGCTGCTCGACGGCCTTCTTCGAGACGATGAAGCCCTGGGCGTAATTGGTGAGGATGCCGAGGACGCTCGGGACGTTGTTGGTCAGCACGAGGCGCACGGTGTACGGATCGACCGCCTCGATGGTCTGGAACGGGCGCAGTTCCGACGCGAACGCCGAGGTCTTGGCGTCGCCCGCCTTCTTCAGGCTGAACACGACATCATCGGCGGTCATTTCGCCGAAGCCGCCGTGGAACTGGACGCCGTGGCGCAGATGGAAGGTCCATGTCTTGCCGTCGGGCGAGCTTTCCCATTTCTCCGCCAGGTCGGGCTCCAGCGTGGCCGGATCGGTGCTGCCCGGCGCGAACCGCACCAGGCCGTTGAACATCCAGGCGGCGGGGGTGCGGTCGATGGTAGAGACCGCGAAATGCGGGTCGAGCTGACCGATATCCTGTGCCGCCATGCCGATGTTCAGGGCCGTCTTCGGCTGCGCCAGGGCGGGTGCCGCGAGCGCAAGGGCTGATGCCAGGAACATGGCACGGTTCAGCATGAAAGCCTCCTGTGATTATTGCGTTCACACCTAGAGCATGTTCGGTGCTGAAGGAAGCATCGAACATGCGCCGGCCTTTTTGTTCCGCTGCGTGATCGGCGCCTGCCATGGTGCCGCTGGGCGCAACGACGCTCCAGCCGCGTCGCAGCGAGAGCGCTGCTGCGATTGATCAGGCCGCGAGCCCCAGGCGATAGCGGTCGAGTTCGGATTTCGGCCTGTCGGCGACAACGGACTCCCAGTAGGCGACCGCGTCGAGCCTGCGGCCGGAGCGTGCCAGCGCGTGGCAATAGGCCTGGCGGAACAGGTCCACCTGCGCATCGCTGCCGCCCACCAGGGTGACGTCCGGCATCACCGGATCGAGCAGCCTGGCGCATTCCGCCGCCTCATTGCGCGCCAGCGCCGCGCATGCCGCAATCAGCGGTTGACCGACCGTGGCCCAGCTTCGCCTGCCTTCGGCATCCTGCCGCGTGGTCCTCTCGTCGACCTGACGCAGCCACGCCATGACCTGGTCGTCGCGACCGGTGCGCGCCAGCGCATAGACGAAGTGCGCGTCGAGGAACGGCATGTAGTGCTCGCCGAGATGCGCTTCGGCATGGGCCGCGACATCCTCCCACAGCGCGTCCACCATGGCGCCGGCCATCTCGAGACGCCACAGCAGGGCGATCGCGTCCACCTGCTCGAACACGAAGTCCGGGGTGATTCCCCAGACATGCGCGCGGAACAATTCGATCGCCCGCTCGCGGTTCAGCGTCTCGAGATGGGCGAGTGCCAAATGCCACGCATTGTGGCACTGCGCGAACCGGCCGGATTGCAGCCACAGCGGCAGATACGATTCCAGCACGCGCACCGCGTCCGCCGTATCGCCCTGCCGCAGATGGATGTGCGCGACGCAATGATGCGCCCAGGGGTTGTGCTGTTCGATCGCGAGCGCGCGGTCCACGGTACTGCGCGCCTGCGGCACGTCGCCGCACAATTCGTGGGCGAAGGCGTGGATCGCCAGGAAGTCGGCATCGCCCGCATTGGCATCGGCCAGCCGCTGCATATGCGCGAGGAAACGCGGCCCCTCATGCTGCTGGCCGAGAACGTAGTAGAAGAACTCTGCGTATTTCACCGCCAGCATGTCGCGCGGCCACTGCCGGGTGATCGCCTCGGCGGCCTCGAGCGCCCCCAGGTGGTCGTGCCGCAGCCAGCGCGACAGCACGTCGTGGTGGCGGCGTTCGCGCTCGGTGGCGGAGGGCAGCAACGGTTCGGCGGCTTGCAGGAATGCGCGCGCGGCGGTGTCCGCCGGTCGCGCCTGGCCGAACAGGCAGAAGCCCGCCGCCGCCATCTGCACCATGGGCGAGCCGGGAAACCGCGGCGCGTCCTCCAGGATCGCCTCCGCGCCGGGCGCGATGCGGAGCAGACGCGCGGTGTAGCGATCGACCGCGGCGATGTCGCCATCGTCGGCGCCGGTCACGGGCAGGCCGCGTGCGTCGGACAGGGTCATGCGGGCCGGTCCCTGCTCTGCGGGAAGTTTCGGATGATACCCATGTGTGGCGGCCCGGGCAGAGTCCGTTCGCGCAGGCTCACGGAGCCCGCTCCGGCCCGATGTCCGACAGCGCGATTCACCGCCCCGAGGATTCCACCTGTGCGGATCATGCTCTATGCCTGCTGCAGCACGCCGGTCGCCACGTGGCAGCGGGCGAGGTGCCCGTCGCCGAACGGCGCCAGCACCTGCGGCTGCTCGCAGCCGGGCCGTGTCAGCGGACAGCGAGGCTGGAACCGGCATCCCGCCGGCATCGCATCCAGCGGCGGCACGCGGCCGGGGATCGCCGCGAGGTCCTGCGCATCACGGTCCATCCGCGGGATCGCCGCGAACAGCGCACGCGTATAGGGATGCGCCGGCCGCGCGAAGATCGCACCGACCGCGGACTGCTCGACGATCTGGCCGGCGTACATCACCGCCACCCGGTCGGCGATCTGCGCCACCACGCCCAAATTGTGGGTGATGAACAGCATCGCCATTCCGTGGCGGTCCTTCAGGTCCGCCAGCAGCCCCAGTACCTGCGCCTGGATGGTCACGTCGAGCGCCGTGGTCGGCTCATCCGCCAGCAGCACGGCAGGTTCGCAGGCGAGCGCCATGGCGATCATCACGCGCTGGCGCATGCCGCCCGAGAACTGGTGCGGGTATTCGTGAAACCGGTGCGCCGCCGACGGGATCTTCACCTCATCCAGCACCGCCAGCGCCTTCGCATCCGCCGCCCGCCGCGACAGGCCCTGGTGCACCATCAGCGCCTCGGCCACCTGCGCGCCGATGGTCATGACCGGGTTCAGGCTGGTCATCGGCTCCTGGAAGATCATCGCCATGCGGGCGCCGCGGAGTTTCTCGAGCGACGCTTCGCGCAGCCCCACCAGGTCGCGCCCTTCCAGCACGATGTGGCCGCCGGCGATGCGGCCCTGCGGCGTCGGCACCAGTCCCATGATCGACAGCGACGTCACCGACTTGCCGCAGCCGGACTCACCCACCAGCGCCAGCGTCTCGCGTGCCGCCAGCGCGAACGACACATCGTCCACGGCGGCATGCCACGCGCCGTTGATGCGGAACTCCGTGCGCAGATGGGCGACCGTCAGGACGCTGCCCGTCCCGTCATGGCCGGTCTTGGGCCGGCTCTCCACGACCTGCCTGTTGGTATCCGCTGCCTGTGCCATGCACCCAGCCTGATGGCGCCATCGCGTCACTGCAAGCGATCCGATGGAGCCGGTCGCGCCGGCGGTCAGCCCGCCCAGATCTGCGCCACGTCGGGGAAGGCGCGGATGGCCGCATCGGCGGTGGAAAGGGTGAAGGTGAGGCGCCTCGCCTGCGCGACCAGCATGCGGTCGAATGGGTCGTTGTGCGGCCACGCCAGCGCTCCGGCGTTCTCCGCGTCGATCGGCAGGACTGGCAGTTCGTGGAAGCCATTGGCACCAATGGCGGCGACCGCGGAGCCACGGAACTCAAGCTTCCCGAGCCGCCGTTTGATGGCGATCTCCCAGACCGAGGCGGCACTGACGAAGACCTGGTTGGCAGGGTCAGCGATGGCGGCGCTCGTATCGGCCTTCAGCGCCTTGTCCTGGCTGTCCCACCAGAGGAAGACCTGCGTGTCCAGCAGCAGGTTCACGTCTCCTCGCCACCGAACAGGGCCTCGATGGCGGGATCGGGGGCGTCGAAATCGGCGGCGATGCGGCGGATGCGCATGGCGTTGGCCGGCTTGCGCGGGACGCCGCGCGAGACGATCGGCACCAGCCGTGCCAGTGGCACGCCGTTCTTGGCGATGACGATTTCCTCCCCCGCCGCGGCGCGATCGACGAGGCCGGAGAGATGGGTCTTGGCTTCGTAGAGGGTGACGAACGGGGGCATTGGCCGCTCCTTGGTAGGCTGACCAGATAAGAAAAGGCGAGGTGTTGGTCAAGCTGGTCAAGGCGATGCCGGCCGACCGCCGGCTTGATGACGCTGTTCGCGTGGAGCGAGATCGCGGTTCCAGGACGCGTCGGCAGCGCAATGTCGTGCCGCCGCAACCTGTCGCAACCTAGACGCGGCGGCGGCTGCGCACGATCGGGGAGGGGTTTCATCCCGGCTGGCCGAGCCCACATGGAAGCAGCGCTGCCCACAGGGTTCGCGACCCGGTGCAGGAATCTTCGCTCCACACCCACCGCTGCCGGGCGGAGTCCCGGCCCTGGAGAGAACGCAACTGCAACGCGACTTTGAGACACTGCCGAGACAGGTTCGATCTCGTGGCATGCGAAGCCGTCTCATCGAACGCACAACGAGACGCCGCCGAGACAATCTCCAACCCTGTCCTCGATGGCGCGCAGGATCACCGGCAACGACACGCTCGACCGCCTGTGCGTCCCGACCTGGTTCCCGGCCCTCGTGCCGGCCCGCCACCACCGCCTTGCCATCCCTTACCGCCAGGTCCTATGGGGCAGGCACACCGTCAGAGGACCCCGGCAATGCCCACGCCCGTCGAGACCGTGATCGAAGGCGCCCGCGCCTTCCTGGGCGAGCGCATCACCACCAACGCCACGCTCCGCGAGCACCACTCGCACGGCCAGGACACCCAGCCGCCGGTGCTGCCCGACGCGGTGGCGTTCGTCGAGACCTCGGACGAGGCCGCGCGCCTGCTGGTGCTGTGCAACGACGCGCATGTGCCGGTGGTGGCCTGGGGCGCCGGCACCTCGCTGGAGGGCCACGTCACGCCGGTGCGCGGCGGCATCACGCTCGACCTGTCGCGCATGACCCGCATCCTGTCGGTCAGCCAGCCCGACATGGACTGCCGCATCGAGGCCGGCGTCACGCGCGACCTGCTCAACGAGCATCTGCGCGACCAGGGCCTGTTCTTCCCGGTCGATCCCGGCACCGCGCTCTGCACCATCGGCGGCATGTGCGCGACCCGTGCCTCCGGCACCAATGCGGTGCGCTACGGCACGATCCGCGAGAACGTGCTGGGGCTGACCGTGGCGCTGGCCGATGGGCGGGTGATCCGCACCGGCGGGCGGGTGCGCAAATCTGCCGCCGGCTACGACCTGACACGGCTGTTCATCGGCTCGGAGGGCACGCTCGGCGTCATCACCGAAATCCAGCTTCGCCTGCACGGCATCCCGGAAGCCATGTCGTCCGCCACCTGCCAGTTCCCCACCTTGCGCGGCGCGGTGGAGACGGTGATCGCCATCCTGCAGATGGGCATCCCGGTCGCCCGCATGGAACTGCTGGACGAAGTGCAGATGGCGGCCTGCATCGCCTATTCGAAGCTGGAGGGGCTGGCGCCGATCCCCAGCCTGTTCTTCGAGTTCCATGGCACCGAGGCCGCGGTTGCCGAGCAGGCCGGCCAGGCGGAGGAGATCGCCATCGGCTACGACGGCCAGGGCTTCCGCTGGGCGACCGACGCCGCCGAGCGCGGCAAGCTGTGGAAGGCGCGGCACGACGCGCTGTGGGCGTGCCTGGCGCTGAAGCCCGGCCACCAGGGCATCGCCACCGACGCCATCGTGCCGATCTCCCGCCTGGACGAAGCGATCCTCGGCACCAAGGAGGACATCGCCGCCTCCGGCCTGACCGCACCGATCGTCGGCCATGTCGGCGACGGCAACTTCCACACCGTGATCCTGGTGCCACCCGAGCCCGGCGGGTTGCAGCGCGCCTGGGACCTCGACAAGAAGATCGTCGCCCGCGCGCTGTCGCTGGGTGGCTCGTGCAGCGGCGAGCACGGCGTGGGCATCGGCAAGCGCGAGTTCCTCGAGCAGGAGCATGGCACCGAGGCGTTGGCGGTGATGCGCTCGGTGAAACAGGCGCTGGACCCGCGCGGCATCCTCAATCCGGGCAAGATCTTCCTGAACTGAGCCTGGACCACCGCCGGCCTCGTACCCTCGCCGGCTCGCACCCTCGATGCTGGGGCCCTTGGCCCGCTGGGCCGCGTATACTGGTTGTTGATGCTTTTGCGGCAAGTATCAGGCAACTCGTGTAGGGTAATCAGCATGACCGCGCCTGCCGCATTGCGCAATCTGTCGATCCGCAACAAGCTCATTGTCGCTCTTTGCACGCTGGTATTTCTGTTGCTCGCCCTGGGCGGCATGGCCATCCAGAAGTTTGCCGCGATGGAAGCGAACACGCGCGAGCTTGTGACGAACAGTGCGATGGCCATCGCCTACCTGAGCGATATGCGGCAGGCGGCCATGGCCTACCGCGCGTCCCTGTTGCGGGCGCTGGTCCTGCGGGAGAGCGATCCGGCCGCGACCGACAGGCTGGCGGCCAGTCTCAGCGCGCGGGTCGAGCAACTCGATCAGGCCGCAAAGAAATACGCTCCCACCGTGGATGCAGGCGAGGAGTCGCAGCTTTTCAACGAATTCCAGGCAAAATGGGCGATGTTCCAGCAAGGCACCCAGCCCATGCTGACGATGCTGCGCAACGGCAGGTTCGATGAGGCGACCGCCAATGTGAAACAGCTCGCCCCGTTGGGTCAGGAGATCGATGCCATCCTGCAAAAGGATGCGGTCTACAATCAAAAGTCGACGGCGGCTCTCGCCGACGAGGTCACCCAGCAGAACGGTACCGGCTTCTGGGAGGTCGTGGTTGGGATGCTGGTCGCCGTCCTCATCGCCGTCCTGGCCGGATGGCTGCTGGTGCGATCGATCGCCACCCCGGTCCGCCGGCTGACCGACGGGATGCACCGCCTGGCGCAGCACGACCTGACCACGGTCATCGAAGGGGTGGAACGGCGCGACGAGATCGGCGCGATGGCGAGCGCCGTGCAGGTGTTCAAGGACAGCATGATCGAGGCCGACCGCCTGGCCACGGAGCGGGCGGCGGAACTGGTGGCGAAAGAGGAGCGGGCGGCGAAACTGGATACCCTGGTCCGTGCCTTCGAGGTGAAGACCGACGGCCTCGTGCAGTCGCTCGCATCGGCGTCCGACCAGATGGAGGCGACGGCGCGGTCGATGACCGCAACCGCGGCCCGCACGACGCAGCAGGCAGCCGAGGTGGGCAATTCGGCCGAGGCGGCGAGTGCCGGCGCCCAGACGGTCGCATCGGCGGCGGAGGAACTGTCGGCATCGATCTCCGAGATCAGCCGTCAGGTGGACCAGTCCTCCAAGATCACCGGCGATGCGGTGGCGGCGGCGCAGCGGACGGACGCGATCGTGCATGCCCTGGCCGAGGGCGCGCAGAAGATCGGCGACGTCGTCGAACTGATCAACAGCATTGCCGGGCAGACCAACCTGCTTGCGCTGAACGCGACGATCGAGGCCGCGCGCGCCGGGGATGCCGGCAAAGGCTTTGCCGTGGTGGCGTCCGAGGTCAAGAACCTGGCCAATCAGACCGCCAAGGCGACCGACGACATCAGCGCACAGATCAGCCAGATCCAATCGGCCACCAAGGAGGCCGTGGCGGCAATCCGCAACATCACGGACACCATCTCCCAGGTGAGCACGATCGCGGCGACGATCGCCGCGGCGGTCGAGGAGCAGGGCAGTGCGACGGCCGAGATCGCCCGCAGCGTGCAGCGCACCGCCGCCAACACCGAGGCAGTTCGCAGCCACATCGCGGGCGTGAGTGAGGCGGCCAACGATGCCGGCGTGACGGCCGGCCAGGTGCTGGACGCCGCCGGCGGCCTGTCGCACCACGCGCAGGATCTGTCGCGCGAGGTCGGCGGGTTCGTCGCCGGAGTGCGTGCCGCCTGACGCGGCTCAGGCGGCGGCGCGGAACGTCCGGGGAATGCCGGCCTTCGGCATCTGGCCATGCATCGGCTCGGCCGGCAGCCCTTCGTGCAGGACACGGCGCGAGTCCAGCAGCTTCGGCAGGTCGATGCCGGTGGTGAAGCCCATGCTCTCCAGCATGAACACGAGGTCCTCGGTCACCACATTGCCCGACGCCCCGGGGGCATAGGGACAGCCGCCGAGACCGGCGAGGCATGAATCGAAGGCCCGGATGCCTTCCTCCAGGCCGGCCAGCGCATTGGCGATGCCGAGGCCGCAGGTGTCGTGCAGGTGCAGGCCGTACAGCGTATCGCCGATCGCCTCGCGCGTGGCCCGCACCACCTCCTTGATCTGCGCCGGATGGGCATAGCCCACGGTATCGGCCAGCATGATCTCGTCCACGCCGGCATCGGTCAGGCCCTTGGCCATGGCGACGGTCTTGGCGGTGGGCACCACACCGTCGATCGAGCAGCCGAACGCGGTAGAGACGCCGGCGACCAGCGGCACCCGGCGCGGCTGCGCCTTCAGCCAGGCCATGATCTCGCGCATCATCTCGATCGACTGGGCCGGCATGCGGTTCAGGTTGGCCATGCTGTGGCCCTCGCTGACCGAGATCGGGATGCTGATCTTGTGCACGCCCGCATGGTAGGCGTTCTGCACGCCGCGCAGGTTGGGCGCCAGCGCCTGCACCGTCAGGCCGGGGATCTTCAGGCACTGCTCGACGACCTCGGGGGTGTCGGAGAGCTGCGGAATAACGCGCGGCGGAACGAAGCTGCCGACCTCGATCTCCTTCACGCCGGCGGCGGCGATCGACTGGATCCAGCGGACCTTCGCCTCCGTCGTCATGCGTGTCTTGGCGATCTGCAGCCCGTCGCGGGGGCCAACTTCGCAGATGGAGACGAATTCGCTCATCGCAGCACCGGTTTGCCTGGCAGGGCGGCGACCTTGCGCGATCCGCCGGAAAGATTCAACACGGGCCATTCGGCTCCCAACAACCCGGAGGAAGCACCATGAACGTCGTCACCACCGAGCAGCGCGGCCCCGTCTCGATCATCCGCATGAACCGTCCGGAGAAGCTGAACGCGATCTCCAGCGCGGTCGCGGTCGAGTTGCAGCAGGCCTTCGAGGCATTCGACGCCTCCGACCAGCGCGTCGCGATCCTGAGCGCCGCGGGCGAGCGGGCGTTCACCTCGGGCGCCGATGTCACCGACCTGCCGGAACTGTGGCGCGCCATCCCGACCGTCGGGTTCAAGACTGACAAGCCGATCATCGCCGCCACCTCGGGCTGGTGCGTCGGCGGCGGCATCGTCATGGTGATGATGTGCGACCTCATGGTGTCGTCGGAGAGCACCGTGTTCTACTACCCGGAGGCGAAGCTCGGCGTCACCGGCGGCATGATCAGCTCGCTGGTCTCGCGGATGCCGCACAAGCTGGCGATGGAGGTGATGCTGCTGGGCACCAAGGTCAGCGCCCAGCGCGCCTACGACGTGGGATTCGTCAACCGCGTGGTGCCGAACGGCCAGCACGAGACCGAGGCGCTCGTGATGGCCAACGAGATGCTGGACTCCGCGCCGCTGGTGATCGGTGCGCTGAAGCGGCTGGCGAGCGAGGTTCTGCCGGTCGGCCCGGTGGAGCGCATGGTCGAGATCAGCCAGGCCCTGGGACGGGTGCGGACCAGCGAGGATCTGCAGGAGGGCATCCGTGCCCACCGCGAGCGTCGCAAGCCCAACTTCCGCGGCCGCTGATCCGGCCGGATCGGGGGCGATTCCGGCCCCCTCGGCCGCCGCGGGACCTGTCATCCCTGCCGGCGTCCCTATATGAGACGGCAAGGCGCCGGGACCCCGCTCCCGGCGCCTTCGCATGAGGCCCCGATGACCGACGCCAAGACCGAGATCGCCCGCCGCCGTACCTTCGCGATCATCTCGCACCCGGATGCGGGCAAGACCACGCTCACCGAGCACCTGCTGCGTGCCGGCGGCGCCATCCAGCTTGCGGGCAACGTGCGCGCCAAGGGCGAGCGCCGGCGCACCCGCTCCGACTGGATGGGGATCGAGCGCGAACGCGGAATTTCCGTGGTGACCTCGGTGATGACCTTCGAGCACGCCGGCTGCGTGTTCAACCTGCTCGACACGCCCGGCCACGAGGATTTCTCGGAGGACACCTACCGCACGCTCACCGCCGTCGATTCCGCGGTGATGGTGATCGACGCGGCCAAGGGCATCGAGGCGCGGACGCGCAAGCTGTTCGAGATCTGCCGCCTGCGCGACATCCCCATCGTGACGTTCATCAACAAGATGGACCGCGAGGCGCGCGATCCGATCGAATTGCTGGACGAGATCGCCTCGACGCTGGCGCTGGACACCGCGCCGGTCACCTGGCCGGTGGGCCGCGCGGCGGAGTTTGCCGGGACCTACGACCTGCGAGACCGCGGACTGCATCTCACGGCGGACCTGCCGCAGTCCGACCATCGGCTGATGGCGCTCGGCGACGAGGTCGACCTGATCCGCGCCGCCCTGCCAGAGTTCGACCGCGAGGCGTTCAATGCGGGTCACCTGACGCCGGTGTATTTCGGCAGCGCGATCAAGGGGATCGGGGTCGGCGACCTGCTCGACGGGCTGGCGGAGTACGGCCCGCCGCCGCGGGCGCAGCGGGCCGACACGCGCATCGTCGATGCGGCCGAGCCCGGCCTGACCGCGCTGGTATTCAAGATCCAGGCGAACATGGATCCCAACCATCGCGACCGGATCGCCTTCGCGCGGGTCTGCTCGGGCCGGTTGGTGCGTGGGATGCGCCTCAAGCAGGTGCGCACCGGCAAGCTGATCCCACTGCACGCGCCGCAGTTCTTCTTCGCCCGCGAGCGTGAGATCGCCGATGAGGCGTTCGCCGGCGACGTGGTCGGCATCCCCAACCACGGCACGCTGCGGATCGGCGATACGCTGACCGAGGGCGAGGACCTCAACTTCATCGGCGTGCCGTATTTTGCGCCGGAAATCCTGCGCCGCGTCCGGCTGGACGATGCGATGAAGGCGAAGAAGCTGCGCCAGGCGCTGGGCGAACTGGCGGAGGAGGGGGTGGTGCAACTGTTCCGCCCGCAGGACGGCTCCGCGCCGCTGGTCGGCGTGGTCGGTACCCTGCAGCTCGATGTGCTGGCGGCACGGCTGGGCGCCGAATACGGCGTGGCGATCGGCTTCGAGCAGACACCCTATGCGCTGGCCCGCTGGGTCACCGCGCCGGATCGTGTGGCATTGCAGCGTTTCATCGCCGACAACCGCAGCGCGATGGCCGACGATGTGGATGGCGATCCGGTGTTCCTGGCGACATCGGCATTCATGATGCGGCGCGCGACCGAACTGGCGCCCGGCCTCGTGTTCCGCGACATCAAGGATGTGCGAGCCGAACGGCTGGCGGCCTGAGCGTCAGGCCGCCAGCCTGGCTTATATTCGTCCCATCAGCAGCAGGACGACCACGATCAGCACGACAAGTCCGAGCCCGCTGCTCGGGTAGTAGCCCCACCCGGCGCTGTACGGCCAGGTGGGAAGCGCGCCGAGCAGCAGGATGATCAGGATGATCAGAAGCAGCGTGGACACGGTGGGCTACTCCTTGCCGGCAACCTTCTCGCGCACCGCGTCCTTGATGCCGCCCACCGCGTTCTGCACCCGGCCCTCGGCCTTGTCCGCCTTTCCTTCGGCCTCGGTCTTCGCGTCGCCGGTCACCTTGCCCCAGGTTTCCTTGATCGCGCCCTTGGCCTGCTTGGCCGCGCCTTCAATGCGATCCTTGTCCATCGTCGATACTCCTTGCGAAATGTTGCTGGTGATGCGGTTACGGACGGTAGTTCGTGTTGCGCTCCGCCGAACCCTGCAGGCCTTGGCCGGCCGCCTGGAGATCCTGGCCCGCACCGCGGGTGGTGTAGCAGGCGGTGAGCAGTGGCGCGGTTGCGGCGAGCGCCAACAGCGTGAGCGCCAGTGCAAGCTTCCTATGCATGCAGTGCGTCCTTTCTTCGTGCGAGGCGTGAAACGGCTGCGGAGCCGTTCGGATGCAAACAGCCCCTATCAACCGTCGGTGAATACCTGACGGTAATATTCCTCCCGGGTACCGTTATTCTTGCGCCGTATCGACCGGCGTCACAATTTCAGGGAGCCTGCGCTGCCCACTCATAGGGGATCGGAATTACTTCATTTCGTATGAAAACTGTTGGCACACTCGGCATTGTTCACTACCATTTGACTTATCTGGCCAACACGTATGACGGCCGGTGCGGGGGATTCATGGCCAGCTATCGCTGCTACATCCTGGATACGGAAGACCACATCGTGCAGGCCCACGACCTGGAATGCGACAGCGATGCGCATGCCGAGGTCGCCGCGGAACGCTTGCTGGTGCGCGACCAATATCATCGGTTCGTCGAGGTGTGGAAATCGACACGCCGCGTGGTCAAGCTGGAGCGCGACCCGGCGCTGCGTCCCGTGATGGCGCGGCGGGTGCTGCGACCGGCGCGACCGCTGGGCTCGGTCATCTGACTGCGCCCCGGTTTCGTCGCCGTTGACTTGGACTGCCGGCGCCGATACCAAGCTCCCTGCGACCAAGAATAGAACATCAACAAAAGGCCAGTCACAGGGGCTGCGTCGGGGGAGGGGTATTGCCGCCACTCCTGGAAGTTAAGAATCTGCACACCGAGTTTCGCACTGGTGCGGGACTCGTGCGCGCGGTCGACGGAATCTCCTACGCCGTCGATCCGGGGGAGACCGTCGCCATCGTCGGTGAAAGCGGCTCCGGCAAGTCCGTGAGCGCGCTTTCGGTGCTGCGTCTCATTCCCGATCCACCAGGCCGCGTCACGCAAGGCGAAATCCGCTTCGGCGGCCGCGATATCATGCGCCTCTCGGACGCCGAGATGCGCGAGGTGCGTGGCGGCGAGATCGGCATGGTGTTCCAGGAGCCCATGACCTCGCTCAACCCGGTCCTCACGATCGGCCGGCAGATCACCGAGACGCTGGAACAGCACCGCGGCCTCGACCGCGCGGCGGCGCACCGGCGTGCGGTCGAGTTGCTGGGTCTCGTCGGGATCTCCGACGCCGAGAGACGGCTGCGCCAATATCCGCATCAGCTTTCGGGCGGCATGCGCCAGCGGGTCATGATCGCCATCGCGCTGTCCTGCGATCCCAAGCTGATCATCGCCGATGAACCGACCACCGCGCTCGATGTGACAATCCAGGCACAGATCCTGGAATTGATGAAGGACCTGACTCGACGGCTGAACGTCGCTTTGATCATCATCACGCATAACCTGGGCGTGGTCGCGCGCTACGCCAATCGGGTGAACGTGATGTATGCCGGGCGCCTGGTGGAAAGCGGGCCGGCGGCGGAAGTCTACCACAATCCGCTGCATCCCTACACGATGGCGCTGCTGCGCTCCGTTCCGCGCCTGGACCGTCCCCGCCAGGAGCGGCTGGACCCCGTGGAGGGCCAGCCGCCCGACCTGACGCGGCTCGACGCGGGCTGCGCCTTCCGTCCCCGCTGCCGCTTCGCCGTCGAGGCGTGCGCCATCGCGCGGCCGCCGCTGGAAGGTCCAGCCGGGCATCTGGCGGCCTGCTTCCGCAGCCGCGAGATCGGCCGCGTGGCGGGAGAAGCGGCATGAACGCGATCGGCCGGCCGCTCCTGGAAGTGAAGGGGCTGCGCATGCACTTCCCCATCACCGAGGGGATCGTGGCGCGACGGCTGGTCGGCGAGGTGAAGGCGGTGGACGGCATCGACTTCACCGTGCGCCGCGGCGAAACGCTCGGCCTGGTGGGGGAGAGCGGCTGCGGCAAGACCACGACGGGCCGCTGCATCCTGCGGCTGGAGAAGCCGACCTCGGGCGAGATCCTGTACGACGGCGTCGACATCGCGCAGATGGAGCGCAAGGAGCTGCTGGCGCTGCGGCGGCGCATCCAGGTGATCTTCCAGGACCCGTACAGTTCGCTGAACCCGCGCATGAAGGTGGGCGACATCATCGGCGAGCCGATCAAGGTGCACGGCATCCAGCCCGATGCGACGAAGCGCACCGCGCGGGTGCATGAACTGCTGTCGGTGTGTGGCCTGGGCCCGCGCTTCGCCGACCGCTATCCGCACGAGATGTCGGGCGGCCAGCGCCAGCGCGTCGGCATCGCGCGCGCGCTCGCGCTGAACCCGGAATTCATCGTCTGCGATGAGGCAGTGTCGGCGCTGGACGTTTCGATCCAGGCGCAGGTGGTGAACCTGCTCGAGGATCTGCGCGAGCAGTTCGGCCTGACCTACCTGTTCATCGCGCACGACCTGTCGGTGGTGCGGCATCTCTGCCAGCGCGTCGCGGTGATGTATCTTGGCCGCATCGTCGAACTTGCCGACAGCGACGAGCTGTTCAGCAATCCGCTGCATCCCTATACCCAGGCGCTGCTGGCGGCGGTGCCGGTGCCCGACCCGTCGGTGGAGGCGCATCGCACGTTCCGTCCGGTGCAGGGCGAGGTGCCGAGCCCGATCAATCCGCCCGCGGGCTGCGTGTTCCATCCGCGCTGTCCGATCGCGGTGGAAAGCTGCAGGCGCGACCGTCCGGCGCTGCGCGAGGTGCGGCCCGGCCATTTCGTTGCATGCAGCGAAGCATGACCACAAGAAGCAACAAGACGACAACAGGGAAACGAACCATGCGATCCGCGCTGATGGCGCTTGCCGTGTCCGCCGCGCTCGCCGCGCCGGCCGCCGCCGCCGATGAGACACCGAAGCGTGGCGGCACGCTCACCTACATGATCCCGGCCGATGCGCCCCCGTCGCTCGACGGCCATCGCGAGACCACGTACGCGACGGTGCACGCCGCGGCGCCGTTCTATAGCGTGCTGATCCGCATCAATCCGATGAACCCATCGGCGCCGGATGATTTCGTGTGCGACCTGTGCACCGAGATGCCGAAGCCGACGGATGACGGCAGGACCTGGGTTTTCAAGATCCGCGAAGGGGTGAAGTGGCATGACGGCACGCCGCTGACGGCGGCCGATGTGGCAGCAAGCTGGCAGGAGATCGTGCATCCGCGCCAGGGCGTCTCCAGCGCGCGCGAGCCGTATTTCATCATGGTGGACAAGGTCGAATCACCGGACGCCACCACCGTGGTGTTCCGCCTGAAGTTCGCCACCAGCGCGTTCCTGCCCGCGCTCGCCGATCCGTTCGCCTGGATCTACAAGAAGGAGATCCTCGACCGCGATCCGCACTGGTACGAAAAGAACGTGATGGGCAGCGGGCCTTTCAAGTTCGTGGACTACCAGATCGGCCAGTCGATCAAGGGCGCGCGCAATCCGGACTACTATCACAAGGGCCAGCCGTATCTCGAGGGTTTCACGGCGATCTTCGCCGACAAGCAGGCGGTGCGGCTCGATGCGATCCGCGCCGATCGCGCGGCGATGGAGTTCCGCGGCCTGCCGCCCGCAGCGCGCGACCAGTTGGTGAAGGAACTCGGCAACAAGGTCGCGGTGCAGACCGGAGACTGGAACTGCGTGAACATGATCACGCCGAACCACAAGAAGAAGCCGTTCGACGATGTGCGGGTGCGTCGCGCGCTGACGCTGGCGATCGACCAGTGGCGCGGCGCCGATGCGCTGTCGAAGATCGCCAACGTGAAGACGGTGGGCGGCGTGGTGTTTCCTGGCTCGCCGCTGGCCGCGACCAAGGAGGAATTGCACAAGATCGCCGGCTACTGGCCGGACATCGAGAAGTCGCGTGCCGAGGCGAGGCGGCTGCTGAAGGAGGCGGGGTACGAGAATCTGACGCTGGAACTGCTGAACCGCAACGTCGACCAGCCGTACAAGTATATCGCCACCTGGGTGATCGACGAGTGGAGCAAGATCGGCGTGAAGGCGACGCAGAAGGTGCTGCCGACCGGGCCGTTCTTCGACGCGCTGCGCAACAACGCGTTCGACATCACGGTGGATTTCAACTGCCAGGGTCTGGTCAATCCGCTAATGGATGTCGGCAAGTTCCTGCCATACACCGTCTACACCGAGAATTACGGCAACTACGAGGACCAGAAGGTCATCGACCTGTACCAGGCGATGCTGCACGAGACGGACCCGGCGAAGCAGCGCGGGCTGATGCGCGAGTACGAGGCCTATGTGCTCGACACACAGGCGCACATGTACGTCATGCCGTGGTGGAGCCGCATCGTGCCGTACCGGTCCTACGTGAAGGGCTGGAAGATCAGCCCGAGCCATTACGTCAATCAGGATCTGGCAACGATATGGCTGGATGAATAGTGCCCGCAAAGGGCCAACGGGGAGAACGACAAGACATGCAAAGACGACTTTTGGCAGCGAGCGCCAGTGCATTGCTCGCGATGGCGCTGCCTGCCGCCGCCGCCGAGACGCCGAAGCAGGGCGGGACGCTCACCTATCTGATTCCGGCGGATGCACCGCCGAGTTTCGACGGACATCGTGAGACGACCTATGCCACGGTCCACACCGCGGCGCCGTTCTACAGCGTGCTCATCCGAGTCAATCCGGAGAACCCATCCTCCACCACCGACTTCGTGTGCGATCTCTGCACCGAGATGCCGAAGCCGACCGATGACGGCAAGACCTATACGTTCAAGATCCGCGACGGGGTGAAGTGGCACGATGGCACGCCGTTGACCGCCCATGACGTGGCGGCAAGCTGGCAGATGATCGTGCATCCGGCCGAGGGCGTGACCAGCGCGCGCGAGAGCTACTACACGATGGTGGACAAGGTGGAGGCGCCGGATGCGTCCACCGTGGTGTTCCGCCTGAAATACCCGACCGGGGCGTTCATCCCGGCGGTCGCCGATCCCTACACCTGGATCTACAAGAAGGAGATCCTCGATCGCGACCCGCACTGGTACGAAAAGAACGTGATGGGCAGCGGGCCGTTCAAGCTGTCCGGCTACGAGGTGGGCCAGTCGATCCGCGGCGTGCGCAATCCCGACTACTACCACAAGGGCCTGCCCTATCTGGACGGGTTCGTCGCGATCTACGCGCCGAAGGAGAACGTGCGCGTCGACGCCATCCGTTCCGACCGTGCGGCGATGGAATTCCGCGGCCTGCCGCCGGCCGCCGAGGATCAGCTCAAGAAGGCATTGGGCGACAAGCTTGCCGTGCAGACCAGCGATTGGAACTGCGGCAACATGGTGACCATCAATCACCAGAAGAAGCCGTTCGACGATGTGCGGGTGCGGCGCGCGCTGGCGCTGGCGATCGACCAGTGGCATGGCGCGCCGGCACTGTCGAAGATCGCCAATGTGCGCACCGTGGGCGGCGTCGTGTTCCCGGGCTCGCCGCTGGCCGCGACCAAGGAGGAGTTGCAGAAGATCGCCGGCTTCTGGCCCGACATCGAGAAATCGCGTGCCGAGGCCAGGCGGCTGCTGAAGGAGGCGGGCGCGGAAGGGCTGACCTTCGAGTTGCTCAACCGGAACGTGTTCCAGCCCTATGGCTATGTCGGCACCTGGCTGATCGACGAGTGGAGCAAGGTCGGCCTCAAGGTGACGCAGAAGGTGGTGCCGACCGGTCCGTGGTTCGACAACATGCGCGCCGGCAACTTCGCCGTCGTGCTGGAGTCGAATTGCCAGGGTGTGGTGAACCCGCTGCTCGACGTGGGCAAGGTGCTGCCGCGCTCGGCCTATACCGAGAATTACGGCAACTTCGACGATGCGAAGGAGGTCGACATCTACCAGCGGATGCTGCGTGAGCCGGACCCGGCGAAGCAGCGTGTGCTGATGCGCGAATACGAGACGCAGGCGCTGGACACCGAGGTCCATGCGATCGTGGTGACATGGTGGTACCGCATCGTGCCGCACTGGGACTACGTGAGGGGGTGGAAGATCAGCACCAGCCACTTCGTCAATCAGGACCTGTCCACCATCTGGCTCGACAAGTAGCGGAAGGCGGCGCCGATGTACCAGTACATTGCCAAGCGCCTGCTGATGGTGATCCCCACGCTGATCGGCGCCGCGGCGCTGGTGTTCATCATGATGCGGCTGATCCCGGGCGACATCTGCGTGGTGCGCCTGGGCTCGGGCGGCGGGCGCTTCGACCAGCGGGCAATCGACCTGTGCCATGCCGAGAACGGCATGAACCGGCCGGTGATCGTGCAGTTCTTCGACTTCGTCTGGGGATTCTTCCAGTTCGACTTCGGCAAGTCGATGTGGTCCGGCAAGCCGGTGTCGCTGGAGATCCTCACGCGGCTGCCGATCTCGCTGGAGATCGCGCTGCTCGCCACCGTCATCGCGATCCTGATCGCCATCCCGCTCGGCACGATCTCGGCGCTGAAGCAGAACACCTGGATCGACGTGGTGGTGCGCACGGTGGCGATCGGCGGCATCGCCACGCCGTCGTTCTGGCTGGGCATCATCTCCATCCTGGTCGTGCTCGATGTCACCAATGCGCTGTTCGGCAAACCCTGGATGCCGCCGATCGACTACGTGCCGATCTGGCAGGACCCGATCCGCAACCTGTCGATGGCGGCGCTGCCGGCGATCACGGTCGGCTATCGCTACGCCGCGGTCAGCATGCGCATGACGCGCTCCGCCATGCTGGAGGTGCTGCGCGAGGACTATATCCGCACCGCCCGCGCCAAGGGCCTGGTCGAGAAGCTGGTGATCAACCGCCACGCGCTGAAGAACGCGATGCTGCCGGTGGTCACCGTCATCGGCATCGAGTTCGCCTTCCTGATCGGCGGCCTGGTCGTCACCGAGCAGGTGTTCAACCTGAACGGCATCGGCCGGCTGTTCGTGCAGGCGGTGCAGAACCAGGACTACACGCTGACCCAGGCGCTGGTGATGCTGACCGTCGCCATCTTCGTGTTCACCAACCTGATCGTCGACCTGCTCTACGCGTGGCTCGACCCGCGCATCCGCTTCGCCTGAGGGAGACCGCGTCATGTCCACGACGACTGCGCCAGGCCAGGTCACGCTTCCCGCCGAAGAGACGATCGAACTGCACCGCTCGTTCTGGCAGGCAACCCTGCATTTCTGCCGCCGCGAACCGCTTGGCGCGTTCGGCCTGCTGATCGTCATCGTGATGGCGGTGACCGGCGTGTTCGCGGAATTGCTGGCACCGTACAGCCCGACGGCGAACGACTTCGCGGCGATGACCGAGGCGCCGAGCCTGGCGCACTGGCTGGGCACCGACCAGTTCGGCCGCGACCTGCTGTCGCGCATCATCTACGGCGCGCGCACCGCACTGATCGTGGGCCTGAGTTCCGCCATCGTGGGTGGCTTCGCCGGACTGGTGCTGGGTGTCGCCAGCGCGTATTTCGGCGGCACCTTGGACATGATCTTCCAGCGCATCTTCGACGTGGTGATGGCATTCCCGCTGATCATCATGGCGCTGGCGATGGTGGCGATCTTCGGCACCGGCGTGCACAACGTGATCATCGCGATCACCATCCCGCTGATCCCGCGCTGCGCCCGCGTGGTGCGTGCGAGTGCGCTGGCGATCCGCGTGATCCCCTATGTCGATGCCGCGCGCGCCTGCGGCTACAGCCACGCGCGCATCATCCTGCGCCACATGGTGCCGAACGTGATGGCGCCGTTCCTGATCATGCTCACCGCGTTCGTGGGCCAGGCGATCCTGGCCGAGGCGTCGCTGTCCTACCTGGGCCTGGGCGTGCAGGAGCCGACGCCGGCCTGGGGGCTGATGCTGCAGGGCGGGGCCGAGGAATACGCCTCGACCGCGCCCTGGATCGCGATCTTCCCGGGCCTGTCGATCGCGCTGACGGTGTTCGGTGTCAGCCTGTTCGGCGATGCGCTGCGCGACGTGCTGGACCCGAAGCTGCGCGAACGCTGAGGCGCCGCCATCCCCTGTCATTGCGAGCGGAGCGAAGCAATCTCCATGGGGATCGCCACGTCGCTCCGCTCCTCGCGATGACAGGGCCGCCGCGCCCGCCTGCCGTCGCTCCGCTCCTCGCGATGACAGAGGCTGGCGCGCCCGCCTGCCGCCTCGGCTCCCGGCCCCCGCCCGCCGCTACGCCGGGCGGACGTTCCAGGGGTACACCCCGACGCCCTGCAGGATCCCGGTGACGCTGCTGCGATACGCGGTCTTCAGGAAGAACTGCCCCAGCGGCACCGTCGCCACCTCCTCCAGGGCCAGGTCCTGGATCGCGATCGCCAGCCGCCGCTGCGCCGCCTCATCATCGCTGTCCAGCCATTCGCGCACCATCTCCTCGGCACGCGGATTGTTCCACCAGCCATACCAGCCGGCCTGCCCCTGGCCACGGATCAAGCTGGAGACGGCAGGATTGGCATAGCCCACGGCCGGACCAGTGGTGTGGAAGATGCTCCAGCCACCCTTCTCCACCGGCTCCTTCGACGAGCGGCGCTGCACCACCGTGCCCCAGTCCATCACCTGCAGATCGACGTTTATGCCGATCTTCTTCAGCGTCTCCGCCGTCACATCGCCCAGCGGACCGATCACCGGGAAGTCGCTCGGGCTGATGATCACCACCTTCTGCCCGGCATAGCCCGCCGCATCCAGCATCCGCCGCGCCGCGTCCAGGTCGCCGGTCATCAGCCGCCGCCCGGCATCCTCGGAGGTATACGGCGTGCCGCACACGTACAGGCTGCGGCACTCGCGCCACAGCGTGCGGTCGTCGCCGATCGTCGCACGCATGTAGTCCTCCTGCTTCACCGCGGTCAGCACGGCGCGGCGGATGCGCACGTCGTTGAACGGCGGGTGCAGGTGATTGAGCCGCATCAGACTGAGCCGTCCCGACGGGTCCTGGATCATGGTGCGAAGCTGCGGGTTGCGCTCGATCTGCGGCAGCAGATCGTTGAGCGGCCGCTCCCACCAGTCCGCCTCGCCCTTCTGCAACGCCGAGGCGGCGGTGGAAGGGTCGGGGATCACGTTCCACTCCACGCGCGGGAAGTGTGCCACCTTGGCGCCTGTCGCCCAGTCGGGCGCCTCGCCGCGCGGCACGTAGCCGTCGAATCTCGCGTACGCCACCAGGCTGCCGGAGACGAAATCGCCGGGCAGGAAGCGGTACGGACCGGACCCGATCATCTCGGTGACGGCCTTCATCGGATCGGTGCGCGCCAGCCGCTCCGGCATCATGAACGGCACCGCTGCGTCGGGCTTGGCCAGCGCATCGAGCAGCAGGGGGAAGTGCTTCTTCAGCCGCAGTTCCAGCGTGGTGTCGTCCGGCGTCGCCCAGGTGTCCACCGCGGCGTCGAGCAACTGGCCCAGGCCGTCGCGCTTGCACCAGCGCTGCAGCGACACAACACAGTCGATGCTGCGCACCGGCGTGCCGTCGTGGAACCGCAGACCGTCGCGCAGCTTGATGCGCCAGACGCGGCCATCGGCGGACACCTCGTGCCCCGCGGCCATCTGCGGCTTCGGCTGCAGCTTGCTGTCCACCGAATACAGCGTGTCGAACACGTGATAGCCGTGGTTGCCTGTCACCGTCGCGGTGGTCCAGATCGGGTCCAGAACCGTGAGGTTGGACTGCGGAATGAGCCGCAGCGTCGCCGTCTTCGCCGGCTGGGCGATCGCCGGCGCCGCCAGGACGGACCCGGCCGCGACCTTCAGAAATGTCCGTCGATGCATGGGCCGCTCCTGTTTGCGTGGCATTCGGCGTGCGGGCCGCTATAGCGCGTCGTACACGTCCCATGAGTCCTGCGCCGCGGCGATCAGCCGTTCGGCGTCTTCGGCCAGCAGCAGCCGGTCGGCCACCAGGCGGTGCGCGGCATCGGCAAGCTGCGCCGCCCAGGCCTCGCGCGACGGATAGCGCAGCGCCAGCGACTCGCGCGGATCGCCGGCGCTCGCCCGCTCCGCCTCGGTGGCGGCGAACGGGATCAGGGAGCCCTGCACGGTGAACAACTCGCCCTCGGCATAGCCGGCCGCGCGCAGCGACCAGCCGGTATAGGTGCCGAGCGGCGCGTCCAGCAGCGGATGGCGGATGCCACCCAGCGCGTTGCCGTCCGGGTCGGTCGACTGCACGAAGACCGGGTACGGCGTGGTCTCGACCGGCGGCTCCGTCGAATGGTCGCGCAGCCGCAATTCGTTCAGCACGCCGGGGAACGCGACGCCCGGCAGCCGGGGAAATTTGTCCCGCGCCTCCGCCAGAGGCACCAGCGTGCCGGCCGCGCGGGAGGGAAACCGGCTCGCCGGCGGTGGCGTGTCGTGCTCCACCCACTCGGTCAGCGCGACCAGCAGCGCGCGCATGAATGCGCCATAGCCCAGCGGATTGCCGGGCAACTGCATCACGGGTTTGCTGAGCGGGCGGAACGGCGCGTGCGGCACGCCGCCCACGGCGTAGATGCGCACATCGTCCGGCATCGCCAGGTCGTTGCCCTCGGTATCGGTCCCGACCAGCGAGGCGCGCGCCTGCCAGACGTCGCTCTCGGCGTCCAGGTGGATGACCTTGGGGCAAACGCCCGCCTCGCGCGCGGCCTCCAGGATGCCGGCGGTCTTGCCGCTGATGGCGTCGTGCAGCGTCGGATAGCTGAACGGGAACTGGTCGTCGCCGTAGGAATGGTCCTCGTGCTGGCGCGAATACCGCCCGGCCTGGGCGAACGGCCAGTTGATGCAGGTGCGCCGCGAGCCGGCGACCACCGGCATGATGCCGTCGAACACCGGCCGTCCCGCGAGGTCCTGATTGAACCCGAGATAGGCCAGGTCGCGCAGCACGCGCCCGCTCTGCGAGATGCCGAAGCCCGCCGCATGGAAGATGCGCTCCGCCAGCGGATTGCCGTGCCTCTCATGCCGGAGGAACGACACCAGGTCGCGGATCGCCGCGAAGCCGATGCCCATCACCAGCGGATCGCGCGCCCGGTAGATGAATTCGAAGATCGCGCCGCGGTCGTAGCCGGGCACGCCGGGGCGCGTGATCTCGACATGGAGGTCGTCGATCAGGCGCCAGGCGAGGCCGGGCGGCGTGGCGCGCGGATCGGCCTCGCGCTCGCGCACCGTCAGCGTGGCACCCGCCGGATCGGCCACCGGATAGACCAGCGTGCCGATGAAGCGGTCTTCAGCCACTTCCTGGATGTTGTTGTCGCCGAGCAGGCCGGTGGCTTCGGCGATGAATTCCTCGCGCACCATGCCGGTGGCGCCGGCAATCGCCGGGAAGCGCGCGGTCAGCCGGTCGTTGCCCGCCGGCACGTCGCCCTGCCAGCCGCTCCAGACCAAGGTGAAGCCGCGCCGCATCAGGAAGCCGTTGCCGGCCTCCGCGGGGTGTCCTCCGTCCGGCGCGCCGTTCAGCCGCGACATGATCGGCTGGTTGCCGCGATTGGGCACGTCGTACACCAGCCAGCCATTGGCCCGCGTGAGGTCGATCGGCTTCAGGATGCGGATGTCGCTCTGGTATTCGACGAAGCCGCCCGCATTGCGCGGCGCGCGGTCCAGATTGACGATGCCGGCGTTCAGCGGATGTGCGGGATCGAGTTCGCCGAAGATTGTGCCGTGCAGCCGCTCATAGGCGCCGGTGTCGCCGAAGCTCGTATCGTCGAAGACCGGGGTTTCGCGCTCGGCGATGTCGATCCGCCGCACGCCGCCACCATCGCCCATGCCGTTCCTCCCGTGCAGCCATCGCCGCTGTTACGGGGAGGGTAGTACCGAACGCCTCTCAGCTCAACGGTGCGCCAGCCATGTCGGCAGGGCAGAGGGCTCGTTGAACGCGCCGTACACGTGATCGGACGCCTGGAATGCGCCGTAGATCGGCTTGTTCGGCGCGAACGCCCGGTACGCCGTCTGGGCGGCGGGGAATGCCGTCGCCGGCATCGGCATGCGCCACCGCGCCGCCACGCGCTGGCCGTACTCGGCACCGATGGCCGGGGTCTGCGAATGATACGCCGCCGCGGCCTGCAGCCAGCTCTGGCTCATGCCGTACAGCGTGTTCAGGAAACGCGCGGCGTAGCGCGCATTCGCCGTCGGATCGAACGCCTCATCCAGGGATGCGAACGCGTTCGGATGGTGCAGCAGGTTGATCTGCATGCAGCCCACGTCGATGGAACGGACGCCCTGCGCCTGCAAGCTGCGTACCGCATCAATCGCCTGCTGCTTCGACGCGAAGAACTGCCCGCGCCCCTCGGCATTGATCGTCCACGGCCAGGGGCGAATGACGCCACTGTTGTCCGGACGGCCGCTTTCCACTTCGGCGATCGCCCCGAGCAGGCGCGCCGGCAATCCGAGCGCACCTTCGGCGCCGACGATGGCGGCGTCGCAAAGCTGGCTGGGAGTGGGAGGAGGGGCTGCGAAAGCGGTGGCGGGAAGCAGCAACGCGAGGAGCAAGATGAGGCGACGCATGGCGCATTTCTGCACACGGTCTCGCGAGAATAGCCAGGAAATTGTGCATGGCGGGACATCACATCGGGCCCGTCCACGTGAGCCCTCGCCAGGCGCGCGACTCCCAGATCAGCCGCAGCAGGAGGGTCGTGAGCAGCGTGATCAACACCCACCACGCCGCCTCGTGGACCAGCCAATAGCCGAACAGCAGCGGCCCGTCCGGGCGCGTATCGATCCCCCACGCGGTCGCGGCAAGTTCCACGAGTCGATGCAGCGCGCCGTTCCACATCAGCAGCATGCTCAGGCCGAGCGTGCCGTGCCAGCGCAGCACGGCCAGCGCGGGCAGCACGAACAGCAGGAAGATGCCGCGATAGGACACGTTCTGCGCCAGCACGAAGCAGCCCACCAGCAGGACGCACCCCGCGAGCAGGAAACCGGCCTCGTTGTCGCTCAGCGCGTGCAGGCGCAGCGGTTTCGCGCGCCACGCCGCGACCGCGAGCATCGTCGCGATCATTGCAATCTGCACGAGCGGCGCGTCCCGGGCCGACCAACCGAGCAGCGGGGCGAGGTCAACCGCCAGCGTGCGCGCGCCGAACGCATTGTCATCGAACGGCCGCATCGTCGGAACGCTGGCGACCGCGCGCATGATGTCCCGCCCATCGAATGCGAACCAAACCGCGATGACGGCGAGCGCGGCCAGGCCGATCGCCAGGCAGACCGCCAGCCGCTCGCGCAGCACGACAGCCAGCAGCACGATCGGATAGAATTTCAGCATGCCCGCCAGCAGCGCGATCGGGGGGCCGAGCCAGCGAAGCCGCACCACGAGCACCGCCATGACGAACACCAGGAGGTCCACGTTCGCCCGTTCCAGCGCGAACATCGTGGCGCTGGACAGCGACGCCAGCGTGATCAGCAGGACCTGCGGCCAGCCGCGGCCGGGCGGCAGCAACAGCAGGCTCGCCAGGAACACGACGATCGATGCGATGCCGAGAGGGACATCCCAGGCGGCGGAGAGCGGCAGCACCGACAGGCGGAGCCAGAGGGGCGAATAGCCGTGGGTGCGGCCGAACACGTCGCACGGGTTCTGCACGAAGACGTCGAAGCCCAGGCGGTAGCACTGCACCACCGAGGTCACGCCGTGCATGTCGAGGAACGGTGTGCGGAACGGCGCGGCACCCCACGCTTCGGCCAGCCCCAGGTACCGCCCCGGTTCGGCGAAACCGTAGAGCAGCCCTGCCACCAGCACGACGGTTGCCACTGCCGCCGCGGGCAGCACCCGGCGCATGCGGCAGGTCACGTGGACGTGGCGAAACGGTCGCGCCAGGAAGGCTGCGCGTCCGGCCCGGGCAACGCCGTCGCCTCATGGACGCCGCGTGCGATCGCGCGTGCCACGACCAGCGCCGCCAGATGGCCGAGCGCCGTGAGGCCCGCCGCATCGGGCATCCGGCGCGCGCCAGTCGCGGCGGCAAAGATGGTGTCCCCATCGAGCGGCGCGTGCGCCGGCAGAACCGCGCGCGCGAGACCGTCATGCGCCATCAACGCCATGCGCATCGCCTGCGGCTTGGTCAGCGCCGCGTCCGTGACGACGAGGCCGATGGTGGTGCCGGTGGTGCGTCGGCGCTTCAGCCGCAGCGAAGTGTCAAATGATTGCGGCCAGCCGCGGCCGCCGAATTCCGCACCGCGTTCGAACGGTGCGGCCCAGAAGTGCGGGCCGTCGCCGATCGTCACCGAACCCAGCGCATTCACTGCCATGATGGCGGCGACCGTATGGCCGTCCTCGGTGACGGCGCTCGCGGATCCGAGACCGCCCTTCACCGTGGCGGTGGTGGCGCCGGTCCCTGCGCCGACGCTGCCGAGACCGAAATCGGCTGCCGCAGCATCGGCGGCCGCATAGCCCATGTCACGATAGGGCGAGAACCGGCCCCATGCCTTGTTCCCGGCATTGTTCAGGTCGAACAGGATGGCCTGCGGCACGATCGGCACACGGACGGTGCCTATCGCGAAGCCGCGGTCGTGCTCGCGCAGCCAGGCCTGCACGCCGCCGGCCGCATCCAGACCGAAGGCGGAGCCGCCGGACAGCACGATCGCGTCCACCGCCTGAACCGTGTTGTGAGGTGCCAGCAGATCGGTGTCGCGGCCGCCGGGCGCGCCGCCCAGGACCGCGACCGACGCGACTGCCGGCGGGTCGAACAGGATCGCCGTCACGCCTGATCCCAGGTGCAGATCCTGGGCGTGGCCAACCGTGATGCCGGGAATGTCAGTCAGCAGATTGCGCGGCGGGGGATCGTTCACGCCGATGAGAATGGAGCACCGAGCCATTGCGATCAAACGCCCGTGGCTCTCTGCACCGCGATGCCCTCCGGCGCTTCAAGGTCGTGTCATTCGTCTTGTAACCACGCGCTTTCCGCCTCAGGTGCGATAGCGGCGACACTTTCAGCACCGGGAGAAGAATATGGCTCAGGATTTTCATGATCAATTGATCCAGTTCCTGCCGAAGATGCGTGTCTGGGCCTTGGCTCTTACCCGCAACCGCGCAGCAGCCGAGGACCTGACGCAGGACGTCGCTACCAAGGCGCTGGTCGCGAAGGACTGTTTCACCCCGGGCACGAATTTCTCGGCCTGGGTGCATCGCATCATGGTCAATCACTTCATCAGCAGCGTGCGCAGCAAGCGCGAATACACCGATGTGGATACGGTGCCGGAAGTGCCCGTGCCGGCGGCGCACGAGGACCGCACGGCGCTGCGGGAGCTTGGCTGGGCGATGGACCGGCTGCCGCGCGACCAGCGCGAGGCGCTGTCGATGATCGTGCTGCAGGAACAGTCCTATGAGGATGCGGCCCAGGTGACCGGCTGCGCGATCGGCA
Organism: Acetobacteraceae bacterium; assembly: GCA_037201625.1. Lineage (GTDB taxonomy): Bacteria > Pseudomonadota > Alphaproteobacteria > Acetobacterales > Acetobacteraceae > JAMXLO01. The sequence goes on from JBBCGR010000003.1 coordinate 602,620, forward strand.
CGCTCAAGAGCCGGGTGCATCGCGCACGCCTGCAGCTTCGCACCTTCCTCACCGGCGAGCAGACGGCAGGCGCGGCGTAACGGCAGGGTTCGCAGCAGCGCGGGGTCAACGCTCGGTCGGAGCGATGTCCCGCGTCGCAGCGACGAATGCTGCCAGGTCCGCCCTGTCCCATTTCAGATGCATGCGCCGGGTGGACGCGGGTTGCCGCGTCAGGGACACACCCGGCCGGCGTTCCGTCACCGGACGGATCGGCCGCGGTGCGAAACCGCCGGCGCAGTTGGGACAGACATTGTTGAGGACCGTCTCCACGCAATCCGCGCAGAACGTGCACTCGTAGCTGCAGATGCGCGCGTCGGCCGCATTCGGCGGCAGGTCGCGATCGCAGTTTTCGCAGTTGGGACGAAGCTCCAGCACGAAACGCCTCCCTTCCTCACCAAAGCTGTTGCCGCGCGACCCGGGCGACATCGTCGGTGGTCGCCCGCCAGACGGCGCCGTGGCCCAGCACGCGCGACAACGCCTCGCGCAGCCAGCGGATGCGATGCGGCTGGCCGGCGATCCAAGGATGCAGCGTCAGGTTGCAGCACGCGCCACCCTCCTCGTGCAGGAAGGCGAAGCCGGCGGCGATGCCCTCGGCCCACACCGGCGGTGTCACGCGGCGCAGCCACATGCACTCGAGGTCATTCCATTCCGGCTGCGGCGGCAGCGCCACCAGGCGGCCATCCAGCAGGAATGGCCGGTCGTCACTCGCCCAGTCCGTCGTGTAGGCGAACCCGGCCTCGGCGAGCAGCGCCGGCGTGTGCGCCGATTCATTGAAGTCCTGGCCGCACCAGCCGAGTGGTGCGGCACCGGCCGCCGCCTGCACGGCGTCGCGGCTGGCGGCGATGAAGTCGCGCTCCTCCCCCTCGCTCATGCGGCTGGTGATGCGCCGCGTGGCATAGGTGCCGTGGGCCATGAAGCAGGCATTGCGGCGGACCAGTTCATCGACCAGTTCCGGATAGCGCTTCGCCGCTGCCGCTCCGAGCGCCACACTCGGCGTCACGCCGAAGCGATCGAGCGCGTCCAGCACGCGGAAGATGCCAACGCGCGCGCCGTACTCGCGCTGGCTCCAGGTCAGCCAGTCGGGAAAGAAGTTGCCAAGCGGCGAGACGATGCGCGGATCGCTCCTGGCGTCCTTCGGCGGGTCGAGTTCCCAGTAGTCCAGCACCAGCGTCACCGTGAAGGCGATGCGCGCCCCATCCGGCCAGGCCAGGCGCGGTGCTTCGGCCAGCGTGCGATAGGCATGGTGCGCGTGGTCCATCCCGGGCCGGCGGATCTCGCCGACCGGGGGCTGGCTGGCGGGAGGCTTGCTGGCGGGGGGCGTGGCGGCCGGCTCAGCCATTGGCCGCCTCCCGCGCCGCCAGGTGAGCTTCGACCTGCGCCAGGTGGTGGGTGTTGAACCAGTCGGTGATCGCGCCGGCTGTCGTCATCCACACGCCGGGATGTGACAGCACGTATTCCATCGCCGTGCGGAAGGCGCGGATGCGGTGCGGCTGGCCCACCCAGAACGGATGCAGCGCGATGCACATCACGCGGCCCTGCTCGGCGCCCTCCTCGTAGAGCGTGTCGAAATGGTCGCGGATCTGGCGGGCGAAGTCGTCCACCTCCTGGCCGCGACGGTGCAGGATCACGTCGTTGATCTCCACCGAGTATGGCATCGAGATCAGCCGGCCGCTCTTCACCTTCAGCGGGAATGGCTGGTCGTCGTGGTACAGATCGGCCGTGTAGTCGTAGCCGCACTCGGCCGCGAGATCGAAGGTGTTCAGCGTGTTGGTGATCGCCGGGCTGAACCAGCCGCGCAGCCGGCGCCCGGTGAGGCGGAGGTGGATGTCGAGGCTCTCCTGCATCGCCGCGCGCTCCTCCTGCGGCGAGGCGTCCCAGTGGTATCGCGTGTTGTAGATGCCGTGCGACATGTACTCCCAGCCGCGCTGTTCCATGGCGCCGAGGATCTCGGGGAAATGCTCGAGCACCGCCATGTTGAGGCTGACGGTGCAGCGGATGCCGAGCGCGTCGGTGACGTCGAACAGCCGCCACAGCCCGACGCGGTTGCCGTAGTCGCGCTGGCTGTAGCCAAGGACGTCCGGGTGCGGCGAGCGCGGCCAGGGGTCGCGGGTGCGGACGAATTTCGGCAGGTATTCGTAATGCTCGATGTTCGGCACGACCCAGACCGCGACGCGCGCACCGTTAGGCCACCGCAACGGCGGCCGATGCAGGATCGGGGAATAGGGCACCAGCTCGGGTTCCATGGGCGCAGCCTCCTTTGGCGCGAGCCTAGGCTTGGCCGCGCCGCGCGGTCCACCCTGATGCGGGGTTTTGCGCCGTGTGGCGGGGGACTTGTCGCTCTGACGCGGGGCCTGGCGCCCTGGCGCGGGACTTGCAGCGGCGCCCGGGCAATCGCGAGCGGAGGGGATCCCAATGAACGACGCGAAGACGGCACTCGGCCTGAAGATCCTGGCGAGCAAGCAGAAGCTCGGGCTGACCTGGACCGAGATCGCCGACCGGCTCGGCTACTCGCCGACCTGGGTCTGCGCCGCGTGCCTCGGCCAGATGTCGATGACCCCCGAGACGGCGGCCGAAGCCGGCAGCCTGTTCGGCCTGGGGGAGGAGGAGGTGGCGCTGCTGCAGGCGATTCCCTATCGCGGCTCACTGCCTGGCGCGGTGCCCACCGATCCGCTGATCTACCGGTTCTATGAGCTGGTGATGGTCTACGGCACCACCTGGAAGGAGCTGATCCAGGAGGAGTTCGGCGACGGGATCATGAGCGCGATCGACTTCGACATGAGCCTGGAGCGCCAGCCCGACCAGAAGGGCGATCGCGTGCGCATCACCATGTCGGGCAAGTTCCTGGCGTACAAGCGATACTGACGGCACGCTGCCGCCGGTCGTCACGGGCCGGTCCCGGCGAAGCTCTGCACCAGGCTGCCGGACACCAGCCGCCAGCCGTCGACCAGCACGAAGAAGATCAGCTTGAACGGCAGCGACACCACGCTGGGCGGCAGCATCATCATGCCCAGACTCATCAGCACGCTGGCGACCACCATGTCGATGACCATGAACGGCAGGAACAGCAGGAATCCCATCTCGAACGCCCGCCGCAACTCCCCCACCAGGAAGGCCGGCACGAGCGCCCGCCATGGCGTATCGTCCGCGGCAGCCGGTGCCGGGAGATGGGCGAGGTCGAGGAAGAGCTGCAGGTCCGCCGGCCGCAGGTTGGCCGTCATGAAGCGGTGGAACGGCTCGATCGCAAGCCGCAGGCCCTCCAGCTCGCCCACGCGCCCTTCGGTCATCGGCAGCAGGCCGGCGGTCCAGGCCTCGTTCAGGACCGGCTGCATGACGAAGAACGTCAGGAACAGTGCGAGCCCGATCAGCACCATGTTGGGTGGCGTGCCCTGAGCGGACAGCGCGCTGCGCAGCAGCGACAGCACGATGACGATGCGGGTGAAGGCGGTGATCATCACCAGCAGCGAGGGCGCCAGCGACAGCACGGTGACCAGCGCGGTGAGCTGCACGAGGCGGCCGGTCGCGCCGGCCTGGCTCGCCGCGCCCAGGTCGATGCTCAGCGACTGCGCGTATGCCAGCGCGGGGAACAGGCAGAAGGGGAACAGGCAGAATACGGCTGCCAGGATGCGCAGGGGGATCATCGCGGCGGTGGCTCGCCGTCGAGCCAGCCCACGACGATGTCCTGGGCACCGCCCGTCAGCAGCAGCACGCGCCGGCCCTCGCAGCGGACCAGATGCAGGCGCCGCCGCGCATCGAGCGCCAGCACGTCCTGCACCGCCAGCGTGCCGCCGCCGGCCGGCCTGCGGGCCATGCCGCCGAACCGTGCGATGCGGCCCGCGAGCCAGATCAGCACCAGGACCGCGCCGAGTGCGACGGCGGCGGTCAGGATCGAACTTATTTCAATGACCATGGCGCGGCCTTTTTGCCGGGCGGTCGCAGGATGCGGTCAGCCGGACGGTGCGGCGCGCGCGGCCAGGGCCCGCGACAGCCCGTCGATCGAGCCGACCAGCGCGATCAGGCGCGGGCGCATGCCGCGACCTTCGTCGGGCGGCAGGTCGAGCGACTTGGCGCACAGCAGCCCCACCTGCTGATCGAGTCCGGTCAGGTCGACGTCGCGTCCGCAGGAGGCGAGCGCGCTGGCAACCGCCACCGTTCGTTTCAACTCATCCGCGAGTGCGTGTACCGCCGCCGCCGGGGCATCGAGGGAATTGGTCTCTGACATCGTTCCATTGAAGCACGCGGCGATTACCGAACCCTTTACTGCGAGGGTCTTGCCGCATTAACCGGGTGTTCAGCCGGCTGGCGCAGATTGGCCCGGATGGATCAGAAGCGCATTGACCTGTTCGATCTGGCGGAGCGGCGGCTGGCATGGGCCGACCGGAGGCAGGCTGTCCTCGCCCAGAACATCGCCAACGTGAACACGCCGGCCTTCAAGCCGCACGACCTGCGGCCCTTCGAATCCCTGCTGCAAGGTGCACATCCCGTCGCGCCGCTCCGCACGCAGCCGCGTCACCTGGCCGGAACTCTCGCGGTCGCCGTGCCGAATGAAGTGGTCGATCGTGCGCACGCGCAATCACCTGATGGAAACGCCGTCACGCTCGACGAACAGCTAGTCAAGATCTCGGAGACCGAGAATACCCACAGGCTGGCAACCGCGATCTATCGCAAATACCTCGGCATGTTCAGCATGGCACTTGGCCGTGCTGGTGCCGGTTAGGAGGTGACATGGACCTCGACAGGGCCCTCGGCATCGCGGCGCGCGGCATGGAGGCACAGACCACGCGGCTCCGTGTCATCGCCGAGAATCTGGCCAACCAGGACACGACGGGATCCGCGCCCGGCGCCGATCCGTACCGGCGCAAGACCATCACGTTCGAGAACCGGCTCGATCGCCAGCTCGGCACCGCCGCCGTGCGGATCAAGGAACTCGGCCACGACAAGAGCGAATTCCCGCAGCGCTACGACCCGGCCAATCCGGCGGCCGATGCGGCGGGGTACGTCAAACTGCCGAACATCAACAGCCTGGTCGAGGTGATGGACATGCGTGAGGCCGAACGGTCCTACAGCGCCAATCTTGCGGTCATGCAGTCCTCTCGCGGCATGCTGACCCGCACCATCGACATGCTGAAATGACCACCGCGATCCCCACCATCGTCGTCACGCCATCGGCTGCCGCCGATGCCTACGGCCGCGTCGACCGTGGCGAGCCGGGCGGCGCCTCCACCGGCGATTTCAGCGCCACGCTGCAGCGCGCGCTGCAGGGAACGGTGGAACAGTTCCACGCCGCCGATACCCAGGCGATGCAGGCGCTGGCCGGCGGCGGCAATCTCACCGACGTCGTCACCGCGCTGGCCCGCGCCGAACTCACGCTGCAGACCGCGACGACGGTGCGCGACCGCGTGGTGCAGGCCTACCAGGACATCATGAAGATGCCGATCTGACACCATGAGCGACACCGACGTCGCCCTGCTGCTGCGCGATGGCATGCTGGTCATGCTGAAGCTGGGCGGGCCGCCGCTGCTGGTCGCGCTCGCCGTCGGGCTGGTCATCGCACTGCTGCAGGCGGTCACCCAGATCAACGAGGCGACCCTCTCCTTCGTGCCCAAGGTCCTCGCACTGTGCGCAGCCCTGGTGCTGCTGGGCCCGTTCATGCTGGCGACGCTGACGGGTTACACCCACACGCTGTTCGACCGACTGATCGTGATAGGCGGCTCGTGAATCCTGCCGATGCGGAACTGATCGCCGCACTGCCGACATTGGCATTCGGCCTGATCCTGGTGATGGCGCGCGTGGGCGGCGCGGTGGCGCTGCTGCCGGGCCTGGGCGAACCAGAGCCGCCGGTGCTGCTGCGCGTCGGTCTGACTCTTGGGATCACCGCACTCGTGCTCCCGGGCGTCGCGGCCCTGATTCCGCCGGTGCCCGAAGCCGGGCTGCTGGCGGCGCTGATGGTCGCGGCCGAAGTCCTGACCGGTCTCTGGCTCGGCTGGCTGGCGCGGCTTCTGGTGCTTGCGCTGCCGGTCGCCGGCCAGTTCATCGGCTATATGATGGGCATCGCCAACGTCCTGCAGCCCGACCCGATCCTGGGCGGCCAGGCGACGCCCATCGCGCGCGCGTTCGCCGTGGCCGCGCCGCTGATCATCCTGGTGACCGGCCTCTATGGACTGCCGCTGGCGGCGCTGGCTGGCAGCTACGCCCTGGTTCCCGCAGGCACCCTGCTGCCGGCGGCGGACACGGTTGAAACGGCGGTCCATGCCGTATCCACATCCTTCGCGCTCGCGGTCCGCCTCGCCTCTCCGTTCATGCTCGTGGCGATCGTCTGGAACGTCGCGATCGGCCTGCTGGCGCGTCTCGTGCCGCGCCTTCAGGTGTATTTCGTGGCGATGCCCGGCCAGATCCTGGGCGGCATGGTCCTGCTGGCGGTACTCTCGAGCGCGCTGGTCGGCGCCTGGCTGCTGGGCCTCCGCGAGGGGTTCGGCAGTCTGCCGGGCCTGTAGCCGCCATGGCCGAGAGCCAGCAGGAAGACCGGACGGAGGCCGCAACATCACGGCGGCTGCAGAAGGCGCGCGAGGAAGGCCAGGTCGCGGTCTCGCGCGAACTCACGAGCTTTGCCGGACTGGCCGCGGTCACGGTGGCCCTGGTCATGGCAGCGTCCGGGGTGGCGCACGACCTCATGCAGAAGCTCGGCGTGTTCCTGGGACGCGCCCACGATCTCCATCCGGGCGCTTCCGCCATCCGGCTTGCCACCATCGCCTGGCTGTCCGCGTCGGCGCCGTTCGTGCTGACGGCGATGGTCGCCGGTGTGCTCGTCGTGCTGGTGCAGACGCGCTTCCTGCTCAGCAGCAAGGGGCTGAAGGTGGATTTCGCCCGGGTCAGTCCGCGCGCCGGGCTGAAGCGGCTGCTGGGCGTGGACAGCCTGATGGAGGCCGGCAAGTCGCTGGTGAAGCTGGCGGTTCTCAGCATCGTGCTGTGGCGGGTCCTGCTGTCTGACCTGCCCGGGCTGCTCATGGCGCCATACGGCGATCCGCGCCATTTCCTTGCCCTCGTCTCCGGGCCGGTCATGCATGTCCTGCTCGTGGTGCTTGTGGCGCAGGCGGGGCTCGCGGTGCTCGACTATGGCTGGGTCATGCATCGCCACGCGCGAGGACTGCGCATGAGCCGCCATGACATCCAGGAGGAGCAGAAGGAGACCGAGGGCGATCCCCGGATCAAGGCGCGGCTGCGGCAGATCCGCATGCACCGGTCGCGGCGGCGCATGCTGGCGGCGGTGCCGAAGGCCACCGTCGTGGTGACGAACCCGACCCATTATGCCGTCGCGCTCGTCTACGATCGGTCCCGGCATGCGGCGCCGCGGGTGGTGGCCAAGGGGGTCGATTCGCTGGCCGGCAGGATCCGCAAGGCCGCGGAGGAGAACCGGGTGCCGGTGGTCGCCAACCCGCCGCTGGCCCGGGCGCTCTACCGGGTGGCGGTGGACGCGGACATCCCGGCCGAACACTACCAGGCGGTCGCCGAGATCATTGCCTATGTCTGGCGTCTCGGTCGCCGGCCGGGGGCGCCGGTCGTCGCACGCGATGCGACCGCGCGTGCCTGAAAGGCCAGCCTGGCAGGTTGTGGCAGACTCGGCGCGACGTGTATGGCTGGTGCCGGCCGCGGCAGCGATTGTTCGTATTATGTTCTTGTCACCACGAGGATGAACGACCATAAGACGCCGTGCCTCGGCGGCGCGAATCACGGCGGAACCGTATGCAAAAAATTAACGTGACCCCAGGCAAAGTCATCCAATTGCGTGCTCGCAGCAACCGCCAGAACAAGGAGCCCCTCATGGATAAGAACAAGGCGCTGGATGCCGCGGTGGCACAGATCGAGCGGGCTTTCGGCAAGGGCTCCATCATGCGCATGGGTTCACGCGGCACGGATGACCATGTCGACGTGATCCCGTCCGGCTCTCTCGGGCTCGACCTGGCGCTCGGGATCGGCGGGCTGCCGCGCGGACGGATCATGGAGATCTACGGCCCGGAAAGCTCCGGCAAGACCACGCTCGCGCTGCATGCGATCGCCGAGGCGCAGAAGCGCGGCGGCACCTGCGCGTTCATCGATGCCGAGCATGCGCTCGATCCTGGCTATGCCCGCAAGCTGGGCGTCGATGTCGACAACCTGCTGATCAGCCAGCCGGATGCCGGCGAGCAGGCGTTGGAGATCTGCGACACGCTGGTGCGCTCGGGCGCGATCGACGTGGTGGTGATCGACAGCGTCGCCGCTCTGGTGCCGCGCGCCGAGTTGGAAGGCGAGATGGGCGACAGCCACATGGGCCTGCATGCGCGGCTCATGAGCCAGGCGCTGCGCAAGCTCACCGGCAGCGTGTCGCGCAGCCACACGACGCTGATCTTCCTCAACCAGATCCGCATGAAGATCGGCGTGATGTTCGGCAATCCGGAGACCACGACCGGCGGCAACGCGCTGAAATTCTATGCCTCGGTCCGGTTGGAGATCAGGCGGATCGGCCAGATCAAGGAACGCGAGGAGATGGTGGGCAACCAGACCCGCGTGAAGGTGGTGAAGAACAAGATGGCGCCGCCGTTCCGCCAGGTCGAGTTCGACATCATGTATGGCGAGGGCATCAGCAAGGTCGGCGAACTGATCGATCTCGGCGTCAAGGCGGGCGTGGTGGAGAAGTCCGGTGCCTGGTTCAGCTACGACAGCCAGCGGATCGGCCAGGGGCGTGAGAACGCCAAGCAGTTCCTGCGCGACCACCACGATGTGTCGGACGCGATCGAGCACAAGATTCGCGAGCAGTCAGGCCTGGTGGCGAACGCCATGATGGTGGCGCCCGACGAGACGGAAGAGGCCGAAGCGGCCGAGTGATCCGCGCCGCCCGGCCCCCGTCACCGGCTGCGCCACTGACCGTTGCCGGCCAGAGCGGACCCTGCTCTGGCGCGGTGTCTGAGAGTATGACTCGCTGCTTCGAATGATCCACTGCGCGGATCACGCTCGAGAGCTGGTTCCGTTCGCGTTGCCTCACGGAATCCGTTCTGGCTCGGTATCTGAGAGCGCGATCCAAAGCGCCGGGTAATCCCCCCGGCGCGGAGCGTGCTCTATCGATCCTGATCCGCCGTGTCGCGTGACAGCAGCCGCCTGAGGAAGCCCCGCCGGGGGGCCGGTGCCTCGGGCGGCAGAGTGTCGGGCGGCGGTGTCTCGGGTAGCGCAGCCGCAACAGCAGGCACGGCGACTACAGGCACCGTAACCGCAGGCACGGCGACTACAGGCACCGTAACCGCAGGCACCGCGACCACAGGCATCGCAACCGCGGGCAGCGCTGCCTCGGCTCGTGCCGCCGCTGGCATCCCGGCGGCCTGTGCCTCGAGATCGTCGGGGTGGGCCGCCTGCGTCCGCCGCAGAAAGCCCATCGCGGATTCCGTGCGAGGCGTCGCGGCCATCCTGGCGCGCAGCGCGTCCAACCGCCGCGCGACCAGATCCAGGTCGACGCGCCACCCGCGCTCGTGCACGTGGCCCTCGCCATGGCTGTCGAACAGATCGGCCCAGTAGTTCAGCCCCGCCGCCTGGGCCAGCCGGCCGAACACCGCGTTGGGAAAGTGCCGCGGCAGCATCTCGTAGACGAAGCTGCCGCTCTCGCAGAACGCGATATTGCTCATGCCGGCACCGTGCGGGCCGATCACCAGCCGGGCCGAGCGGAACGTCGCGATCTGCTCGCGGACCGACAGCGTGCCGGGCACGACCACCTGCACGCCCTGCCGCTGCATCAGGTCGATGACCTCGGCCTCGTTCGCCGCCACCCGGTTCTGCGTGTCGGTGCGCGCGACATAGATCGCCTCGGCCGTGCCGCGCGACCATGGCACGCCCTGGGCCATCCGCCGGAACGTCATCATCGACGCGCGCGAGAGCCGGTACGGCGCCTCGGACCCCAGGAAATCGCTGAACTCGGCGCTCGGCAGGTGGTAGGTGTCGTGGCCCTCCTCCAGCACCAGACGCCGCTCCTCCCGCCATCCCAGCAGGTCGAGCGTCTCCTCATGCCACGGCTGCAGCGGCCACAGCACGAGGGTCGGCCTGCGGTGGATGGCGTGGCGCAGGCTCCAGTCGATCGCGGGGACGGCCTGGATCAGCCAGTGGAAATAGTTCCGCCAGACCCGGTTGCTGCCGATGATGAAGTGTTCGCCAGGGTCCTGCGCGATGCTGTGCGACCGGGCAGCCTGCGCATAGGCAAACTCCTCGTCGCTGACCAGGTATCGCGTCTCCCGGATCGGCCGCCGCCCGTGGAACAGCAGCATGTGCGGCGCGAAGAGGGTGATGTCATGCATGCGGAACAGGTGGGCCGCCTCGTGGTGCTCCACCCGCTCGAAGTTCCGGCGGATCGCGGGTTCGGTGAACGTGTCGCCGAGATCGATCTCGGCGCCTGCCGCCACGGGCGCGCCGGGGTCGACCACCACGACCTCGTGCGCAATCTCGGCGATCGGCAATTCGCTGGTGTCAGATGGCATGGCGGCGAAGGAACGCTGAACGATCGGTCAGGTTCAACCGCCTGTCCGGGAACGGCCGCGCACGGCCGCCGCGATCGCACCGTGCTCCAACGTGGCGTGCCCCGGCGCGGCGTGCTCCAACTCGGCGTGCTCCAGCGGTCCGTGCTCGAGTAAGGCGTGCTCCAGTATCGTTGCCATGACAGGGCCTCGCCTCGTGTTCCAGGACTGCCATCTTGCCGCCGCGCGCGGCGCACCGCAAACCTTCGGCGCCGACAGGGTGACATTCCGCCCCCCGCGCGCTACCTGATCGATCTTCGCCACAATCCGGGACCCTGAGCCGCAGCCATGGCCAGCAGCAACGACATCCGCGCCGCCTTCCTCGACTACTTCGCCCGCAACGGGCACACGGTGGTCGAAAGCTCGCCGCTGGTGCCGCGGAACGACCCCACGCTGATGTTCGCCAATTCCGGCATGGTGCAGTTCAAGAACGTGTTCACCGGCCAGGAGCGGCGCCCCTATGTGCGCGCCACCACGGCGCAGAAATGCGTCCGCGCCGGCGGCAAGCACAACGACCTCGACAATGTCGGCTACACCGCGCGCCACCATACCTTCTTCGAAATGCTGGGGAATTTCAGCTTCGGCGACTACTTCAAGGAGCGCGCCATCCCCTACGCCTGGGAACTGATCACCAAGGACTTCGCCATCCCGGCTGAGAAGCTGACCGTCACCGTGTTCTCCGAGGACGATGAGGCGGCGGAGATCTGGCGCAAGGTGTCGGGGTTCGGCGACGACCGGATCATCCGCATCCCGACCTCGGACAATTTCTGGCGGATGGGTGACACCGGCCCCTGCGGCCCGTGCTCGGAGATCTTCTACGACCATGGCCCCTCGATCCCCGGTGGCCCGCCCGGCTCGCCGGACGCCGATGGCGACCGGTTCGTGGAGATCTGGAATCTGGTGTTCATGCAGTTCGAGGAGGGGCCGCCCGGCACGCGCGTGCCGCTGCCGCGGCCCTCGATCGACACCGGCATGGGGCTGGAGCGGTTCGCCGCCATCCTGCAGGGCAAGCACGACAACTACGACACCGACACGCTGCGGGCGCTGATCCTGGCCTCCGCCGAGGCCACCGGCCAGGATCCGGACGGCCCGCACCGGGTCAGCCATCGCGTGGTTGCCGACCACCTGCGCAGCGCCGCCTTCCTGATCGCCGATGGCGTGCTGCCGTCCAACGAAGGCCGCGGCTATGTGCTGCGGCGGATCATGCGCCGCGCGATGCGCCATGCCGCGATGATGGGTGCGCGCGACCCGCTGATGTACCGGCTGGTGCCGGCGCTGGTGCGCCAGATGGGCGCCGCGTATCCGGAACTGGTGCGCGCCGAGACGCTGATCGTCGAGACGCTGCTGCTGGAGGAGACGCGGTTCCGCCAGACGCTGGACCGCGGCATCGGGCTGCTGACCGAGGAAACGGCCCGCCTCGGCGACCGCCAGCCGTTGCCTGGGGCGATCGCGTTCCGGCTGTACGACACCTACGGCTTCCCGCTCGACCTCACGCAGGATGCGCTGCGCGAGCAGGGGCGCGAGGTCGACCTCGCCGGCTTCGAGGCGGCGATGGAGGAGCAGCGCACCCGTGCCCGCGCCGCCTGGGCCGGCACCGGCGAGGCAGCCACCGAGCGCGTCTGGTTCGAACTGAAGGAGAAGCTCGGCGCCACCGAGTTTCTCGGCTACTCGACCGAGACGGCCGAGGCAGAGATCACCGCCCTGGTGGTGGATGGCGCGCCGGCCGATGGCGCTTCCGCCGGCACCGACGTCGCCGTGGTGCTGAACCAGACGCCGTTCTATGGCGAGAGTGGCGGCCAGGTCGGCGATACCGGCACGATCACCGGGCCCGACGGCCTGCGCATCGCCGTAACCGACACGCAGAAGAAGCTGGGCGACCTGTTCGTGCATCTCGGCCGCGTCGAGGCGGGCGAGGCGCGCGTCGGCACGCCGGTGCTGGCCGAGGTCGACCATGCGCGGCGGGCCAACATCCGCGCGCACCACTCGGCGACGCATCTGCTGCATGAGGCGCTGCGCCGCCGGCTGGGCACGCATGTGACGCAGAAGGGCAGCCTGAATGCGCCCGACCGGCTGCGTTTCGACGTCTCGCAGCCCCGCCCGCTGACCGGCGAGGACATCGCCTGGGTGGAGGCGGAGGTGAACGCGCGGGTGCGCGAGAATACCGAGGTGACCACACGGCTGATGACGCCGGATGCCGCGGTCGATCTGGGCGCCATGGCGCTGTTCGGCGAGAAATACGGCGAGGAGGTCCGCGTCGTCGCGATGGGCACGGGCGAGGGCAACAAGGCGGCCTACTCGATCGAGTTGTGCGGCGGCACCCATGTGCCCCGCACCGGCGACATCGGCTACTTCAAGATCCTGTCCGAGAGCGCGGTCGCCGCCGGGGTGCGCCGCATCGAGGCGGTGACCGGCGCGTTTGCCGAGGCGGTGGTGGCACAGACGCAGCAGCGGCTGAATGAGATCGCCGGTGCGCTGCGCGCCAGTCCGGTCGAGGCGCCGGAACGCGTGGCCTCGCTGCTGGAGAACCAGCGGAAGCTGGAGCGCCAGGTCGCCGAACTGCAGCGCAGGCTGGCAACCGGCGATGGCGGTGCAGCCGAGGTCGAGGAGGTGAACGGCGTGAAGCTCGCCGCGCGCAACCTGGGCGAGGTGCCGGCGCGCGACCTGAAGGGCCTCGCCGATGCGATCGGCAAGCAGATCGGCAGCGGCGTGGTGGCGCTGGTCTCCACCGCGGAAGGCAAGGCCAGCATCGTGGTTGGCGTGTCGCAGGACCTGACCGGGCGGTTCAACGCGGTGGAACTGGTGCGGGCGGCATCGGCCGCGGTCGGCGGCAAGGGCGGCGGCGGGCGGCCCGACATGGCGCAGGCCGGCGGGCCAGACGGCGCACAGGCCGATGCGGCCCTTGCGGCGGTGCGGGGGGCGCTCGCGGCATAGCCGGAAGCCGACGAATCCCGCAACGTCGCGCCGCATCGAACCGATGACCGCATCCGGCCCGCAGGGTCGCCCTGTCGCAGGGCGCTCCGAACAGAAATCCACGCGGATCGTGTTCTTCATCGTGGGCTTCAGCATGGCAGCCTGGGCGCCGCTGGTGCCGTTCGCCCAGGCCAGGAGCGGTCTCGGCGACGGCGGTCTCGGCCTGCTGCTGCTCAGCCTCGGGATCGGCTCGATCGTTACCATGTCGCTGGCCGGCGCGCTGGCCGCCAGGTTCGGCTGCCGCCTCGTGGTGCTCGCATCCGCGGCGCCGCTCTGCGTCAGCCTGCCGCTGCTGACGGTGCTGTCCGATCCCGCGCCGCTGGCGGTCGCGCTGTTCGTCTTCGGCGCCGCGGTGGGCTCGCTCGACGTCACCATGAACCTGCAGGCGATCGTCGTCGAACGCGACAGCGGGCGCGCGATGATGTCGGGCTTCCATGGCCTGTTCAGCGTCGGCGGCATCGCCGGCGCCGTGTTCGTCACCGCCGGCCTCGGCGTCGGCGCGACACCCTTCGTCACGACGCTCGGTGTCGTCGCCTGTATCGCGGTGGCGTTCGTGATGGCCGGTCCCCACATGCTCGCCTACGGCAGCCAGCAGGACGCGCCGGTGCTCGCGATGCCGCGCGGCCCCGTGCTGTTCATCGGCGCCCTGTGCTTCGTCGCATTCCTGGCCGAAGGCGCGATCCTGGACTGGAGCGCGGTCTTCCTGAGCGCGACGCGCAACATGGCGACGGCCTATGCGGGACTGGGCTACGCGGCCTTCGCCGTCACCATGACCGCCGGCCGCCTGACGGGCGACCGGATCGTCGAGCGGTTCGGCGGCATCACGGTCGTGGTGGCGGGCGCGCTCTGCTCCGCCGCGGGCTTCGCGCTTGCGATCCTCACCTCATCCTGGCCGCTGGCGCTGGCGGGCTTCGCGCTGATCGGCGCCGGCTGCTCCAATATCGTGCCGGTGCTCTACACGCGGGTCGGCCGGCAGTCGGCGATGGCCGAACATGCCGCCGTGTCGGCCGTGACGACCCTGGGCTACGCGGGCATCCTGATCGGGCCGGCGGTGATCGGCTTGGTCGCGCATGTGGCGAGCCTGCCGATGGCGTTCCTGCTGCTGATGGTGCTGCAGCTTGGCGTGGCGGTCGGCGGGTCCAGGCTGAAGGCCTGATCCGCCGCCCACCTCACCCGCGGCCGCTTGTCAGGCCAGGTCCCGCTCAGGCCAGGTCCCGCTCAGGCCAGGTCGCGCGCCCGCTCCAGGTCCGCCAGCACGCCGCCCGGCGACACCAGCAGCACCTCGTCGAAGCCGATCTGCTGGAGCCGCCGCAGCCGCAACTGCGCCTCGTCCGGCGGGCAGACCAGCGTCACGTGGGACACCTTCGCGAGTTCCGCTGTCGCCGGCGTCTCCGCCAGGTCGATCGCGACATTGGCCAGCACGGCGTTGGTGCCGCCCGCCTCGCGGTAGATGCGCATGCCGGCCTCCAGGTCCTCCCAACTGCTGTAGCGGCCCGATGGGGTCCAGCCCTGGCACTCCTTGGCCGCGAAGGTGATCCAGCGCGGGCTGCGCCAGGCCCCGATCAGGATCGGCGGCCCGCCCTCGCAGCCTGCCCAGGTGGACAGCACGCCGCCGCTGTTGGTCGGCTCGCCCCGCCAGGTGCGGCGCATGACGTCGAGCGACGTGCGGAAGGTGCGGAATCGCGTGTCGTAGTCGTAGCCCAGCAATTCGAAATCGGCGCGCGTCGATCCGCTGCCCACGCCGAGGCGCAGCCGGTTGCCGGACAGGGCCTGCACCGACTGGACGCGGTGCGCGAGTTCGATCGGATGGCGCAGCGGCACCTGGACGACCGAGATGCCGATCTCGACGCGCTCGGTGACCGCCGCGATGGTGGCAAGCTCGATCAACGGGTCGAAGGTCGGCCTGCCGCGGCCAAGCGCATCGCCAACCCAGATGCCGGGAAAGCCGCTGGCTTCGATCTTGCGCGCGTAGTCGACCATGCCGGCCTTGATGCGATCGGTCGGCTGCGCGTCAGGGTCGACGCGGATCATGGCGCTAATCTTCATGGAGAGACGACCTCGTTGCCTGATTGCGGCGAGCATAGCAGGAACCCCGCATCTGTCGCATCCACCCGGAACCGGGCATTCTGGCGCCCACAACCAGGAGGACACGCCCATGCCGCAACAGGCCCTGCGCTCGATCCTGCCGGTGGCCGGCTGGCCCGCCGATCGCGCCGACAGCGTGGCGTTCAGCGGTGGTACCGATCCTGTCCTGCCGACGCCGTTCCGCATCGGTGTGGCGGGCGCCGCGACGCTCGCGGCAACCGGCCTCGCCGCCGCCGACCTGTGGGCGCTGCGCACCGGGCGGCAGCAGGACGTGGGCGTCGATCTGCGCCAGGCCACCGCGTCGCTGCGCAGTGGCCATTACATGAAGCTGGGCGACGGCGAGGTCTCGGCGCGGCGCAACTCCATCATGGGCGTCTATCCCACCAAGGATGGGCGCTGGAGCTACCTGCACTGCAACTTCCCCAACCATCGCGCCGCGGCGCTCGGTGTGCTCGGCGTTCCCGAGGAGCGCGACGCCGTGGCGCGCGCGGTCGCCACCTGGAACGCCGCCGACCTCGAGGAGGCCATCATCGCGGCCAAGGGCGCCGGCGGCATGGTGCGCACCCAGGCGGAATGGGCCGAGCATCCGCAGGCCGCGGCGATTGCATCGCTGCCGCTGATGGAGATCGTGCGGATCGGCGACAGCCCGCCCGAGCCACTGCCGGCCGGCGACCGCCCGCTGTCGGGCATCCGCGTGCTGGACCTGACGCGCGTGCTGGCCGGTCCGACCTGTGCCCGCACCCTGGCCGAGCATGGTGCGGAGATCATGAAGATCACCGCGCCGCATCTGCCCAATCTCGGCTACCAGGAATTCGACACCGGCCACGGCAAGCTGTCGGCGCATCTCGACCTCCGCGAGCCAGGCGACGTCGAGGTGTTGCGCGGCCTGGTCGGCCAGGCTGACGTGTTCTCGCAGGGCTACCGGCCGGGGACGCTGGGCGCGCGCGGATTGTCACCCGAGGAACTGGCGGCGCTGCGGCCCGGCCTGGTCTATGTGTCGCTGTCGGCGTTCGGCCATGTCGGCCCGTGGGCCTCGCGCCGCGGCTTCGACACGGTGGTGCAGACGGTCAGTGGCATCACCTCGCGCCAGGTGGAGGTGGTGCCCGGCAAGTCGGCCGCCCCGCAATTCTACCCGGTCTCGGCGATCGACTACTGCACCGGCTACCTCATGGCGTTCGGCGCGATGGTCGCGCTGGCACGCCGCGCGCAGGAGGGCGGAAGCTGGCTGGTGCGCATCTCGCTGGCGCAAACAGGCAAGTGGCTGCTCGACCTGGGCGAGGTCGCCGAGGCCGCGGCCCGCGATGCGCCGGCGGAGTTCGCGCCCGAGGAACTCGAGCGCTGGTCGATGGTCAGCGAGACGCCGTCCGGCCGGCTGCGCCATCTGGGGCCGGTCGTTCGCCTCTCCGAGACGCCGCCCTACTGGGCGCGGCCGTCGGTGCCGCTCGGCTATCATCCCCCGGTCTGGCCGGCCTGATCGGCGCACGGCGGGGGCGGCGGGCGAAGCGGGGGATGGATAAAACCGCCAGTGCTCCCATCTGCGTGCAGGCTGAGGCTTTGCGGGAGATTGCCATGCGCGGTGCGGTCCTGTTGTCGCTGTTCGGGTTGGTTGCGGGGGCCGTGCCGGCCGCCGCGGGTCCGGTTGCCGCCGGGCCGGTCGCCGTGGCGTTCGACCATCCGGAGACCTACACCGATGCCACGCTCTACGGTGGCCACGGCCTGAAGGCCGAGCAGCCCGCGCTCGACGCGATCGCCCAGTACCTGGAGCGCCTCGGCGCCCGCTATCTGGCGCCGGACCAGACACTCAGCATCGAGGTGCTGAACGTGGACCTGGCCGGACAGTACGAGCCGTGGCGGGCGCTGTCCTATGACGTGCGGATCCTGCGCGACATCTACCCGCCGCGGATCACCCTGCGCTACCGGCTGAGCGAGGCCGGCCGGACCTTGGTCGAGGGGCGAGAGGTGGTGTCCGACATCAACTACCTGGCCAACGGCGTCGCGCGCCAGGATCAGGACCCGCTGCGCTACGAGAAGGCCATGCTGTCCAACTGGTTCCAGGCCCGCCTCGTGGCGCGCAAGGCCGCTCCCGGCGGGGCATGACCACCGGGATTGGCCGGCGGGAATTGATCGCCGGATCATGGCCGGCGGAGCGTGATCGCGGGACATGGTCGGCGGCCGCTTCGCGTCGCGCCACTGCGTGGTATAAGCGGCCCGATGACTCCGATTCACGGCCTGCCAAGACGCTTCGCCCTCGTCCTTTTCCTGGCGCTGCCGCTGCTGTCCGGCTGCGGCGGCTCGAAGGATGAGGACACGGCCGCCACCACCACCGTGGCGCCGGTCGAGGACCTCTACAACAACGGCATCGATGCGCTGAACGCACAGCGCTACGAGACCGCGACCGACCAGTTCAACCTGGTCGAGCAGAACTACCCGTATTCGAGTTGGGCGGTGAACGCCCAGCTCATGCAGGGCTACACGCAGTATCTGCGCAACCGCTACACCGAGGCCATCGGCACGCTGGACCGCTTCATCCAGCTCCACCCGGCGCACCGCGACGTTGCCTACGCGTATTACCTGCGCGCGCTCTGCTATTACGAGCAGATCGCCGACATCCAGCGCGACCAGCGCGGCACCGACCTGGCGATGAACGCGCTGCAGGAGGTGGTGAACCGGTTTCCCGACAGCGCCTATGCGCGCGACGCGCGGCTGAAGATCGATCTCTGCCGCGACCACCTCGCCGGCAAGGAGATGGAGATCGGCCGCTGGTATGAAGGCCAGCATCTGTATGAGGCAGCGCTCGGCCGCTTCCAGCGCGTGGTGGACGACTACCAGACCACCAACCACGTGCCCGAGGCGCTGCACCGCCTGACCGAGATCTATCTGCTGCTCGGCCTGCGCGACCAGGCGCGCAAGACCGCCTCGGTGCTGGGCTATAACTATCCGGGCAGCGAATGGTATGAGGACAGCTACAACAATCTGTTCGACAGCGGCCTGGTGCAGCAGCCGGGCCCGCCACGGAAGCCGGACAATCGCGGGTTCTTCACCCGTGCCTGGCACTCCGTCTTCTGACCTGACGCGGCAGCAGGCGCAGCCGCATGCTCACCGCCCTCGCCATCCGTGACGTGGTGCTGATCGAGCGGCTGGACCTGTCATTCGGGCCCGGCCTGACGGTGCTGACCGGCGAGACCGGCGCCGGGAAATCCATCCTGCTCGACAGTCTGGGCCTGGCGATGGGCGCGCGCGCCGATACCGGCCTGGTGCGCACGGGCAGCGAGCAGGCCAGCGTCACCGCCTGCTTCTCGCCGCCGGCCGGTCATCCGCTGGCCGCGCTGCTCGCCGAGCAGGGGCTGGAGGCGGAGGACGATGTGGTGCTCCGCCGCGTGGTCGCGCGCGATGGGCGGTCGCGGGCATTCATCAATGACCAGCCGGTGGGCGTGGCGCTGCTGCGTCGCGCCGCCGCGCTGCTGGTGGAGGTGCAGGGGCAGCACGAGCAGATCGGCCTCGCCGATGCGGCGGGCCACGCCGGACTGCTCGATGCGTTCGGCGTGCCGCGCGTGCTGCGCGACGCCACCGCATCGGCGTGGCGCGGCTGGCGGGCGGCGATCGCCGCGCTGGCCGCCGCGCGCGAGGCCATCGCCGCCGCGGCGCGCGATGAGGAATGGCTGCGCCACGCGGTCCAGGAACTGGCTTCGCTCGCGCCGCAGACCGGCGAGGAGGAGCGGCTGGCGCAGGAGCGTCAGCGGCTGCAGCAGGGCGAGCGCCGGGCGGAGGCGATTGCCGTGGCGCTGGCCGAGTTGGCGCCACGGGACCGGCGCAGCCCGGCGCCCGCTGCCGCGTTACGCGCCGCGGGCCGGGCATTGCAGCGCCTGGTGGGGCCGGCGCAGCAGGACGCGGCCAATCCGGCGGGACCCGCACTCGCTGCGCTGGAACGCGCGGAGGAGGCGCTGGCCGAGGCGGAGACCTTCCTGACGCGGCTGGCCGGCGAGGCGGACACCGATCCGCGGCTGCTGGAGCAGGCGGAAGAGCGGCTGTTCGCCCTGCGCGCCGCGGCCCGCAAGCACGCCGTCGCGGTCGCCGACCTGCCGGCACTGCTCGACACGCTGTGCACGCGGCTGGCGGCGCTGGAGACCGGCGAGGCGGAGGTCGTTGCGCTGGAGCAGGCGGTGCAGCACTCGCGCGCGGCCTATGTGCAGGCGGCCGCCGCCCTGCGCGAGGCGCGGGTGTCGGCCGCCACCAGGCTGGATCGCGCGGTGGCGCGGGAGTTGCCGCCGCTGCGGCTCGACAAGGCGCGGTTCCACGTCGACGTGGCCGCGCTGGAGGAGCCGGGCTGGGGGCCGGGCGGCACCGACGCCGTGCGCTTCCTGATCGCCACCAACCCTGGCCAGGAACCCGGGCCACTCGGCCGGGTCGCCTCCGGCGGCGAATTGTCGCGGCTGATGCTGGCGCTGAAGGTGGTGCTGTCGGCGGGGTCGCCGGTGCCGACCCTGGTGTTCGACGAGGTGGACGCCGATGTGGGCGGCGCGACGGCCGCCGCGGTCGGCGAGCGCCTCGCACGCGTGGCCGAGCGGGTGCAGGTGCTGGTGGTGACGCACAGCCCGCAGGTTGCGGCACGCGGCGCGGCCCATCTGCGGGTGGCGAAGCAGGCCTCGCGCGGTCGCACGGTCACGCGCGTCGAGCCGCTCGACGCCTCGGCGCGGCGGGAGGAGATTGCCCGGATGCTGGCGGGCGAGACCGTCACCGCGGCCGCTCGCGCCGCGGCAGACGACCTGCTGGGGGCGCCGGTCTGATGGCCACGGGGGTGATGGCGGGAGGCGAGGCATGACGCGAGCCCCCAGGCGCGCGGCCCCGGCTGCGGCAGCGGTCGCGGCGGCAGACGCGGCCGATGATCTGACCGAACCGGACGCCGCCGCGGAACTGGAGCGCCTGGCACGCGAGATCGCGCATCACGACCTGCTGTACCACCAGCAGGACGCGCCCGAGATCACCGACGCCGAGTACGACGCGCTGCGCCGGCGCAACGCCGCGATCGAGGCGCGCTTCCCGCACCTGATCCGGCCCGATTCGCCGTCGAACCGGGTGGGCAGCACGCCGGACACCGGCTTCGCGAAGCTGCGCCACCGCGTGCCGATGCTGTCGCTGGACAACGCGATGAGCGCGGAGGAATTCGCCGAGTTCTGCGCCCGCGCCCGCCGCTTCCTCGGTCTCGCCGCGGACGTGCCGCTGAGCTTCGTCGCCGAGCCCAAGATCGACGGGCTGTCGATAAACCTGACCTACGAGGACGGTCATTTCATCCGCGGCGCCACGCGCGGCGACGGCACCGAGGGTGAGGACGTCACCGCCAACCTGCGCATGATGGGCTCAGTACCGGACCGGCTGAAGGGGAGCGCGCCGGCGCTGATCGAGATTCGCGGCGAAGTGTTCATGACCAAGGCCGACTTCCTGAAGATGAACGAGGCGCAGGCCGCCGCGGGACACAAGGTGTTCGCCAACCCGCGCAATGCCGCCGCCGGCAGCCTGCGCCAGCTCGATCCGCGCATCACCGCCGCGCGGCCGCTGTCGCTGTTCGCCTATGCGCAGGGTGAGTCGAGCGAGCCGGTGGCGGACACCCACTGGCACTATCTGGACCGCCTGCGCGGCTGGGGGTTCACCGTGAACCCGCTGTCGCGCCTGTTGCCCACCGAGGCCGATGCGGCGGCGTTCCAGGCGGGCATCGCGCTGGAGCGGTCGGGTCTCGGCTATGACATCGACGGCGTGGTCTACAAGCTGAACGATCTGGCGCTGCAGCGGCGGCTCGGTTTCGTCGGGCGTGCGCCGCGCTGGGCGATCGCCTGGAAGTTCCCCGCCGAACAGGCAATGACGGTGCTGCGCGACATCCACATCCAGGTGGGGCGCACCGGCGCGCTGACGCCGGTCGCACGGCTGGAGCCGGTGAACGTGGGCGGCGTGCTGGTGCAGAACGCGACGCTGCACAACGAGGACGAGATCGCCCGCAAGGACATCCGCATCGGCGATACGGTGGTGCTGCAGCGCGCCGGCGACGTGATCCCGCAGATCGTCTCGGTGGTGCTGGAACAGCGGCCGCCGGATGCGATCCCCTATGTGTTCCCCGATGTGTGCCCGGTGTGCGGCAGCCACGCGGTGCGCGCCGAAGGCGAGGTGGTGCGCCGCTGCACCGGCGGTCTGATCTGTGCGGCGCAGCGGGTGGAGCGGCTGATCCACTTTGTGTCGCGCCCGGCATTCGACATCGAGGGTCTGGGCGAGAAGACGATCCGCGAATTCTATGACGAAGGCTGGCTGCATAGCCCGGCGGACGTGTTCCGCCTGCCGGCGCGCGAGGCGGCGATCGCCGAACGCGAGGGCTGGGGCAAGGTGTCGGCGCGCAACCTCGCGCGGGCGATCGAGACGCGGCGGCACATCCCGCTCGAACGGCTGATCTACGCACTCGGCATCCGCCGGATCGGCGCCACGAATGCCCGGCTGCTGGCGCGCCACTACGGCAGTTTCGCCAACTGGCGCGCCGAGATGCTGGCCGCGGCCGAAGCGGGGTCCGAGGCGCGCGCGGAGCTGGACAACATCATCGGTGTCGGTCCGGCGATCGCCGAGGAACTGGCGGACTTCTTCGGCGAGGCGCGCAATGTGGCGACGCTGGATGAGCTGGCGGCGGAGCTGACGGTCGAGGATGCCGCACGGGTCGCGGCCGCCGACAGCGAGATCGCCGGCAAGACGCTGGTGTTCACCGGCACGCTGGAGACGATGACGCGGCCCGAGGCGAAGGCGCGCGCCGAAGCGCTGGGCGCGAAGGTGACCGACAGCGTCTCGAAGAGAACGGACCTGGTGGTGGTCGGTGCCGATGCCGGGTCCAAGGCGCGCAAGGCGACCGAGCTTGGTGTGCGCACCATCACCGAGCAGGAATGGCGCGAACTGGCCGGGTTATGACGGCACGCGGGGGGCCGCTGTCATCGCGAGGAGCGGAGCGACGTGGCGATCCCCATGGGGGTTGCTTCGTCGCTCCGCTCCTCGCAATGACAGGGGTGGTGGTCGGTGCCGATGCCGGGTCCAAGGCGCGCAAGGCGACCGAACTTGGCGTGCGCACCATCACCGAGCAGGAATGGCGCGAACTGGCCGGGTTGTGACGCACATGAGGCCGCTGTCATCGCGAGGAGCGGAGCGACGTGGCGATCCTCATGGGGGTTGCTTCGTCGCTCCGCTCCTCGCAATGACAGGGGGTGGTGGTCGGTGCCCATGCCGGCTCCAAGGCGCGCAAGGCGACCGAACTTGGCGTGCGCACCATCACCGACCAGGGATGGCGCGGACTGGCCGGGTTGTGACCGCACGCGGGGTCGCTGTCATCGCGAGGAGCGGAGCGACGTGGCGATCCCCATGGGGATTGCTTCGTCACTGCGCTCCTCGCAATGACAGGGCGCCCCGGTGGGGGCAGGGGCCTCGCCGCTATCCCCGGTACACGTAGCCGTAGCGCAGGTTGCTGCGCGCCGGTCCGGCCTCCTCATACTGCCGCTTCAACTCGGCGAAACGATCGGTCAGCGGCAGTGCCGCCTGGCGCTGGTAGTTGTACAGCCGCGCCGAATTGCCGCTGAAGATCGCCGTCTTCACCGCGCCGTCCGCCGGGCCGAGCGGCGTGAAGCCGTGCGCCTTCTGCATGTCCTCGGGGATCTCCAGCCGCCGCAATCCCTCGATCTGCCATTGCGGCGAGCCGGTCCACACCGCATCGGTGCCCCAGACCACGTGGTCGGCACCCAGGCCCTTCACCAGCGTGCCGAGCAGTGCCGCCGCCAGCCGCGGCTCGGCCACCGTGCTGTTGGCGAAGAGCTGGCCGAGATCGCCGTAGACATTGCTGACGCCGTAGCGCGCGGGGATGTCGGCGAGGTCGCTGACCCAGTCGATCCGACCGGTGCGGTTGAACTCCGCCATCGCCACGGCGGGGTCGGCGCCGCCGCCGACATGGCGATAGCCGGAATGGTAGATGATGAAGTTCAGTCGCGGCCAGTCGTGCGCCGCCTTGCCCACGTCGCTCACGTCGGCATGGCTGCGCAGGTTGGGGAACTGCCGGTCGAGCGACGGCGGAAACAGCCCCTTGTGCACGCACACATTGCGGATGCCGGCGTCCAGCATCTTCTGATACGCCGGATAGACCAGCACCTCATCGTCCAACCGCCACGGGTAGTGGCTGGTCGCCTTGTGGGTGTTGTCGCCGATCGTGTAGCCCTTGAACGAGTCCGGACCGAGCGCGATCGCATGGTCCAGCGCCTCCATCCAACCCGGCTGGCCGGGCGTGAAGATCGCGTGCGCGAACATCCGCTTGGAACCGGCCTTGGCGTTGATCCTCTCGCGGGTCGCGGCGGTCATCTCGTTGGTCAGGAACCAGTCCTGCGGAATGTCCGAGGGCGCGCTGGAGATCAGCGCCACCTTGGTGTCGCTGTCGAGGTAGATCTCCTTGAAGTAGTTCTCGAACTTCAGGTCCTCGATGGTCTGCGGCCTGCCGGAGAGCTGCGGGTTCCAACCGGTGCGCCCGACCGCCTCGCGCATGCTGACGAAGCCGGTGAGCCGCGTGTCGTCGCGCAGGAAATGCGTGTGCATGTCCATGATGAACTGGTCCTTCAGCGCCGCCGCGCGCGCATCGGCCAGTTCGGGCGTCGCGGCCTCGGCCGGCGTCGCGGCGAACAGATTGCCATAGGTCTGGTTCATCGCCACGAAGGCGGCAGCCATGCCCGCCGCCGTCTGGAAGAAGCGCCGCCGGCTGATGCCCTGGTGCTTTGCCAGCGTATCGCCCATCGCCAGCAGCCGCGCCTCCATCTCCCGCTGCCTGGCGTTCTGCGCGGCGGGAAAGTACTCGTCGCTGGAGACGATCTGCGTCGGGATCGGCGTCGGCTCGCCCACCAGTTCGGAGGGGGTCAGGCTCGCGAGGTCTTCGTCGTTGAGGAAACCCATGCGCCGCTCCTGTCAGTTCGCCGCCGCCACGCTCGCCATCTGGTGGCCGACCAGACGCGCATAGAAGCCGCGGCGCGCGGTCAGCTCGCCATGCGTGCCGGCCTCGATCACCCGGCCGGCCTCGAGCACCAGGATCACATCGGCCGCCTGGATGGTCGACAGCCGATGCGCCACCACGATCGTCGTGCGGTTCACCATCAGCGCATCCAGCGCCGATCGCACGAGCTGCTCGCTGATCGTATCCAGATGCGAGGTGGCTTCGTCCAGCACCAGGATCGGCGCGTCCTTCAAGAACGCGCGCGCGATGGCGATGCGCTGGCGCTGGCCGCCCGAGAGCTGCACCCCGCGTTCGCCGACGCGCGTGGCTAGCCCCTCGGGCAGGCCGGCGACGAACTCCGTCAGTGCCGCCTGCTGCAGCGCGGTCGCGATCTCCTGCTGCGACGCCTCGGGGCGCGCGAGGCGGACATTCGCCTCCAGCGTGTCGTTGAACAGGTAGGTGTCCTGCGCCACCAGCGCGATGCGGCCGCGCAGCCCGTCCAGCGTCAGTTCGCGCAGGTCGATGCCGTCGAGCCGGATGGTGCCCTGCGCGGGATCCCAGAACCGCAGCAGCAGGTTGGCGATCGTGGTCTTGCCGGCGCCCGACGGGCCGACCAGCGCGACGGTCGCGCCCGCCGGCACCGCGAAGTCCACATCCGCCAGCGCGGGTCGTGTGCGGCCGGGATAGGTGAAGCGCACATGTTCGAAGCGCACGGCCGATCCGCCGCGCGGTGCCGCCGGCGTCAGCGGTCCGTCGGTGATCGCCACCGGCTCGGCGTGCACCACGTGCAGCCGGCGCGTGGAGGCGATGGTGTCGGCAAGCTGGCGGCCGACCTGGGCGATCTCGGAGACCGGCAGGAAGGCGGCGATTGAGATCAGCACCAGCAACGGCAGCAGCGCGGGCTCGATCCAGCCGTGCATCACCAGGGGAGCGCCCACCGCGGCGACCGCCAGCCCGCCCAGGCCGGTGGCGACCTCCAAACCGGCCGTCTGCCGCGTGAGGTCGTGCAACAGCGCGAGTCGCATCGCCTGGTATTGCCGCACCAGCGCCATGAACTCCTCGCGCCGCCGGCCGGTCGCCTCGAACGCCATCAGTTCAGACAGGCCCTGGATGGTCTCGGTGGTATGCGCGCCAAGCTCGCCCAGGGCACGCCGTGCCGTCGAGGCCAGCGTGTCGATGCGCCGCCGCCCGAACACCGGCGAGCCCGCGGCATAGGCGAGGAACGGCAGCAGCGCCAGCGCGAGCGGCCAGGCGATGACGGCGAGCGTCGCCAGCACCGCGCCCGGGATCAGCAGGGCGACGAAGGCGGGTGCCACCGTATGCGCATAGAAATATTCGATCGTCTCCACATCCTGGGTCGCCAGCGCGACCAGGTCGCCGGAGCGGCGCTTCAGCAGGTAGGCCGGCGCGAGCGCGTCCAGCTTGCGGAACAGGTCGACGCGCATCACCGCTAGCAGGCGGTACGCCATGTCGTGCGCGAGCAGCGATTCCAGCCAGTGCAGCACGCCGGTGACCGGGGCCGCGGCCAGCAGCAGCACCGCCAGCAGCAGTGTCGGGGCGTCGGCGCGCACTGCCGCGATCATCAGCGCGCCCAGCACGCTGACGCCGATGAAGGCCACGACACGGCCGATGCCGCAGGCGACGGTGATGGAAAGCTGCCGCCGCCACGGCCGGATGAACCCCAGCAGCGTGCGGATCGTCTCCGGCCAGCCGACCTCGGCCGCGTCCGATGCGAGGTCGCGGACCGCCGCCCCGGTCTCTTCGGCCGGTGTCGTGCCGGCCGCGCGCGGGACCGCGAGCGGCGCCAGGGCATCGCCGCGGTCAGCCAGTTGCGGCCCCATCAGCCGGCGGTACGGACCGTCGCGCACGATCAGGTCGCCGTGGCGGCCGCTCTCCGCCACCGCGCCGTCCGCCAGCACCAGGATGCGGTCGGCGTTGATCACGCTGGACAGGCGGTGCGCCAGGATCAGCGTGGTGCGCCCGGCCATCAGCCGGTCGAGCGCCTGCTGGATCACCGCCTCATTCTCGGCGTCGACCGAGGACAGCGCTTCGTCCAGCACCAGGATCGGCGCATCGCGCAGCAGGGCGCGCGCGATGGCGATGCGCTGGCGCTGGCCGCCGGACAGGCGCGTGCCGCGCTCACCGATCACCGTCCGGTAGCCGTCGGGCAGGCCCTGGATGAACTCGTGGGCATTGGCGGCGCGGGCGGCGGCGATCAGGTCGTCATGGCCGGCGTCGGGGCGGCCGAGGCGGAGGTTGTCCTCGATGGTGCCGTGGAAGAGGTAGGTGTCCTGTGCCACGACGGCAATCATCCGGCGGATCGCGGCGGGATCGAGCGCGCGCAGATCCTGTCCGCCGATGCGGATCGTGCCGGCCTGCGGATCGTGCAGGCGCAGCAGCAGGCGGACGATGGTGGATTTGCCGGAGCCGCTGGGGCCGACCACGCCGACCCGTTCGCCGGCGGCGATGCTGAACGACAGGCCCTGGTGCGCCGCGCGCCGGCCGCCGGCATAGGCGAAGCCGACGGCTTCGAAGGCGATGCTGGAGGCGAGCGTGCCGGCACCGTCCGCTCCCGCGGGGCGGGGCAGGGACGCGGCGGGCGCGGCGGGGGCCGTCACCGGCTCATCCAGCAGCGCGTTGATCCCCGCCGCGGCCGCCTGACCGGTGAGGCCCTGGTGCAGCACGGTGCGCAGGTCGCGCAGCGGGCGGAAGATCTCGGTGCCGGCCATCAGCACGATCAGCAGCGCCTCCAGGCTCATTTCGCCGTGCCGCACGCGCCAGGTGCCGAGTACCAAGGCCGCCGCCGCGCCGAGCGCGCAGCCCAGGTCGGTGATGCCGCGCGTCAGGATGCTGGTGCCGAGCACCATCAGCGTGCTGTCCGACAGCGCGCGCGCCTTGTCGGCGAGCATCCGTCCATAGGTGCCGCTCTGGCCGAATGCCTTCAGCGTCGGGAGGCCCTGCACCGCGTCCAAGAACTCTTCGCCGAATGCCTTGAAGGCGCGCTGGCGCTCGCGCGACACCCGGCCGGTGCGTTCGTGCACCACCGCGGGCGCGACCAGGGTGAACAGCGCCGCGGCCAGCATCACCGCGGCGACCGGCACGTCCCAGTACGCCATGAAGGCGAAGATCGCGACCGGCGCGCAGGCCGCGATCGACACCTGCGGCAGGTACTGGCCGAAGAAGGTCTGCAACTGCTCGACGCCGTCGACCACCGACAGCATCACGCCGCCGGTGCGCTCGGCACCGAACCACGCCGGCCCCAGCGCCACGATCTTGTCGTAGAGCCGGCTGCGCAGCGTCTCCTGCACGCGCGCCGCCGTGCGATGCGCGACCATGGCGCGGACGTGGTCGAGCCAGGCGCGCAGCACGATCGCGACCAGCGTGCCGATCAGCGGGGTGATCAGTTCATCGGCGGGGGCCGAATGGAACAGCCTGGCCAGGAACTGGCCGAGAAAGGCGAAGCGCGCGATGCCGGCGGCGAGCGCGAGCAGGCCCAGCAGCGTCCCGAGGGCGATCCGGCCGCGCAGTCCGGCGGTCATCCGCCACATCCTCATGTCGAAATGCACGCTGGTTCTCCTGCCGGCACTCTTCTGCCGACGCTCTCCTGCCGGCACTCTTCGGCCGGCGGCATCCTGGGCGCGGCGGCCGCCGTTGCGCAAACGCGAGATTTTCAACGGCTGTTGAGCTATATCGAACGGCGATGACCGACCGGATTCCCCCTCTCGCCGCGCTGCGCGCCTTCGCCGCGGTCGCGCGCCACGGTTCGTTCGCGCGCGCCGCGCTGGCGCTGCATGTCAGCACCTCCGCCGTCAGCCATCAGGTGCGGGGGCTGGAGGCCGATCTTGGCGCACGGCTGCTGACGCGGGCGCGCAACGGCGCTGGCCATACACGCACGGCGGTCACCGACGAAGGCCAGGCGCTGTTGCGCGCCGTCGAGGCGACCTTCGCGCAGCTTGCCACGGCATGCGAGGCCGTGCGGGAACAGGCGCGGGGCGCCCGGCCGATGCTGGCGATTTCGGCCAACGGATCGGTCGCCTCGCTATGGCTGGCGCCGAGGCTGGCCGCGTTCGCTGCCCTGCATCCGTCGGTGCAGTGGCAGATGCGGGCGATCGAGGACGAGCCCGACCTGGTGCGGGAGGGTCTCGACCTGGCCGTGCTGGGGGTGCGGCCCGGCCCGCTGGCGGAGGGCGACCGCCTGCTGTTCGGCGAGACGGTGTTCCCGGTGTGCAGCCCCTCACTGCTGCCGATCGCGACGCCGGAGGACCTGCTGCGCCACAACCTGCTGCAGGAGGATCACGGCAGCAGCCGCGAGAAGGCGTGGTCCACCTGGCTGGACCTGCTGGGCGTGCCGGCTGGGGCGAAGCCGACGGTCGTGCGATTCGACCGGTTCAGCGCGGCGCTCGGTGCGGCGATGGCAGGGGCGGGTGTGGCGATCGGCCGCCGGCCGCTGATCGATTTCGAACTGGCAAGCGGGCGTCTGGTGCGGCTGTTCCCCGAGCGCTCGCTGCCGGGGTCGTGGAACTTCATCGTCCGCGGCCGGCCCGACGCCGCGCGCGACGTGCATGTGAACCACCTGCGCGACTACCTGCTGACGCAGTCCTGACGCCGGAATCCATAGGGGTGAGGGGGGCATTCCCCGCGCGGGCGGGAGCCAAGAGCCGACGCAGGCATGCCGCCCGCCGTCATGAAAACCGCGAGAAGTCCGGCCTGCGCTTTTCCATGAACGCCTTGAATGCCTCCGCCGCCTCGGGCGAGGCCAGCCGTTCGCGGAACAGCGCCAGTTCCTCGTCCATGCGAGCCGCGACATCCGTCGCGCCGTGACGTATCAGCCGCTTCGTCATCCGCACCGCCTGGGGCGGCAGGCGCGCAAGCCGCTGGGCAATCTCCTGCGCCGTCGCCATCAGCGCCGCATCGTCCACCACACGATTGACGAACCCCCATTCGAGCGCCGTCGCGGCATCGAGCGGTTCGCCCAGCAGCAGCAGCGCACTGGCGCGCTGGTGGCCGAGAAGGCGGGGAAACAGCAGTGAACTCGCCGCCTCGGGCACCAGGCCCAGGCTGGTGAACGGCATGACGAAGCGTGCGGAGCGGGCGGCCACGATCAGGTCGCAGTGCATCAGCATCGTGGTGCCGACACCGATCGCCGCGCCGTTCACCGTGGCAACCAGCGGCTTCTGCATACCGGCGATCGCCGGCAGGAAGCGGGACGCGGAACTCTCGCGGCCACCGGCGGCGCGCGCCTGGAAATCCACGATGTCGTTGCCGGAGGTGAACGTGTCGCCCGTGCCGGTCAACAGGGCAACGCGCAGCGTGGGGTCGGCATCGACCTGCGCGAAGGCATCCGCCATCGTGTCGTACATCGCGCGGGTCAGTGCGTTCTTCTTCTCGGGCCGGTTGAGCCGGATCTCCAGCACGCCGTCGCTGCGCGTGATGACGACCGTCTCGGTCACGACACTGACAGGATCAGGGAGTCCGCAATATACGGTGGCAGGTTGAACGCGCCGGCATGGATTTCGGGCGTCCAGTAGCGCGTGCCGCCGAGGATGCCGGCAGCCTCGGCGCGCGCGCGTATCTCATCGACGGCGACCCGCGTCAGCGAGGCATCCTTGGCGGCCCAACCGAGCGTCATGAAGCCGCCGACATAGGTCGGCACCGCAGCGACATAGGCCGTGACATGCGGGAAGAACTTGGCGCGCCGCGCGCTGGTGTCGCGCAACTCGTCCGCCTGCATGAAAGGCACGCCGCACTGGTTCACCACCAGGCCGCGCGACGTCAGGACGCGCGCGCAGTTGGCGTAGAACTCGTCGGTGAACAGCACCTCGCCGACGCCGATCGGATCGGTGGAATCGACGATGACGGCGTCGAAGGCGGCGTCCGGCGCGCGTTTCACAT
This sequence comes from Acetobacteraceae bacterium, assembly GCA_037201625.1. GTDB lineage: Bacteria > Pseudomonadota > Alphaproteobacteria > Acetobacterales > Acetobacteraceae > JAMXLO01. Next base: position 633,109 of record JBBCGR010000003.1, read on the forward strand.
AGTCGATGCCGTCGCCGACGATGACGTCGGCGCGCCGGTCCGTCCACGCATCGCCGCCGATATCCGGCAGAAACTGCCGGGCGAGCCGGATCACCTCGCCGTCGATCTCGACCATCACCGCGCGCTTTACCGTGCGATGCTGCAATACGCGGCGCAGCACGCCACCGTCGCCGGCGCCGATGATCAGCACATTCGCCGCCGCTCCATGGGCCAGCAGCGGCACATGGGTCAGCATCTCCTGGTAGACGAACTCGTCGCGCTCGGTGATCTGGATCACGCCGTCCAGCACCATGACGCGGCCATGCGAGAAACTCTCGAACACCACGATGTCCTGGAAGTCGCTCTGCACCCGAGCGAGCTCGCGCTTCACCAGGAAGCGCTGGCCCCACTCGGGATACAGCGTCTCATTGATCCAGCAATCGGTCGCCATCCGAGGTCTATACGATCAGACCGCGGCGCTGCTCGGCGAGCAGGATCGAGCGCGGCGTGAAGACTTCCTTGAGCACCGGCAGCGAATCATACGGATTGCAGCAGCCGCACATGAAGATATCGATGGCCGCGAAGTCGCGCTCCGGCCACGTGTGGATCGAGATATGGCTTTCCGCCAGCACCAGCACGCCGCTCACGCCGCCATCGGGACCGAAGTGATGGAAATGGCTATGCAGAATCGTTGCGCTGGCCGCTTCAGCGGCATCGCGCAGCGCGCGGTCTATGAGTTCCGGATCGGTGAGGTTGCTTGCCCCCCACAGGTCCAGAAGCAGGTGCGTTCCGGCGAATTTCACGCCGTCCTTTTCGACGAAATAGTCCTTCTGCTCGATATCATTCGGAGCGTCGGAGACCATCCCCAGTGGGCTGAGTGCGTCCATTGCGTACCCTGTTCCAACCAGTAGACAGCCTGTTGAACGGGCGCGTGGCGCGTCCGTTCCCTAGGGCCAAGGGCGCGGAACATGGGGAAAGGGGGGGCGCCATGCAAGACTCTTTTTGCCCGCCGCCCCCCCGCTTTCAGGGGGTCTGCTTTGCGGCCGGCTGCAACGCCTTCAATTGTCCCGAAAGCCCGCGCGCCAACACGGCTTCCTGACCGGATCGCTTCAGGTCCGCCACGCTGCGCACCTGCTCCGCGGTGAGCAGACGGAACATGTCCGCCATCGGGCCAGCCTCCATCCGTCCGGTGTCGCGCAGGCGCAAGGTCGTCAGCGCCGCTTCATCACCCGCCCGGGCAGCCGCGGTCGCCAGGCGCAGCAATGTCCGCTGCTGTGCATCGTCAAGCTTGCCCTCGGCCGGCACCGTCCTGGCAGCGTAGTCGCTGAGCGCCCGCTGCGCCGCCGGCCAGTCATTGGCACGCTCCAGGATGCCGGCGCGGGCTTCATCGCCGGCGGCGCTGTCCAGGGTTCCGAGCGTCGCCAGTGCGCGGCTGCCGTCGCCGCGGCGCGCGCTGGCGGCGGCCGACAGCAATGTCCGCCGCTCCACCAGTTCGGTGGGCAGGTCAGGGGCGGCCGACACCTCGAGTGCCGCCTGCGCGCCCGCCGCGTCGGCCTCGCGCAGGCGCAGTGCCGCCAGCCGTGACCCGATCGTTGCCCGCGCCACCGGCGAGCCGGCGCCCCGCATCAGGGTCTCCAGCACCGGGCCGGCGCGCTGGGGCAGGTCGAGCGACACCAGCCTGTCGGCAAGTCGCGCCTGCAGCGCCACGCCGTCCGGCCCGGAGGGCAGCAGATCGGCGTTCTCCTCGATCACGGTGACCAGTTCCAATGGTGCGAGCGCATCGGCGGCATCATCCCGCAGCAGCGCGGCAAACGTCTCCACGAGGCGGCCATGCAGTCCCACCTTGTCCTCGGGGAACAGTGCCTCGTTCTCGCGCAGCAGGGCCAGCGCGCCGCGCCACGCCCCGGCCCGCACCTTCAGATCGGCCAGACGCTCGCGCAGCGCGCGCTCCTGCCGGTCGCCGCGCCAGGCGTAGAGCAGGCTTTCCAGCCGCTCCGCTGCCTGGCCGACGTCCAGGTCGCCGGTCGCCACCCGCAATTCGACGGCACGAACGGCGGCACGCGCGTGCACCGCCTGGTCGCGGCTCTGCGCCAGCCGGTCATAGATGGCGAGTGCCTCCGCCGCGCGGCCCTCGGCCTGCGCCAGCATGCCGCGCGCAAGATCCAGCGATGCGGCGTCCTTGCGTGCAGCGAGCAGTGCGACCGCAGTTGTCGTCTCGCCCCCCGCCACCAGCGTTTCGGCGGCCAGCGGCAGCAGGCGGTCGCGCAGTTCGGGCGGGTAGGCGAGCAGCAGCGGCAGGGTCGCGGCGAACATCGCGGCTGCCTTCGGCGATCCTTCCTGAAGCTGGGCCAGGCGTACCGCATGCCAGAGCGTGATGTCGTCGGCCGCGGGCAGCCGCGGATCCGACAGGCCTTTCGCTTCCTCTGGCCGGTGCGCCAGCAGGGCCGCGATCGCCCCCAGGGCCGCATTGTCCGGCGAGGCCGCCTCGCGCGGGTCGTCCGTTGCGGCCATGCGCAGCAGCGCACCCGCCTCCGCACCGAGGCCGAGAGAGATCATGGTCCGCGCCAATGCCTGCCGGCGCGGAGCGCGCGCGAGCGCAGGTGTGGCCGCGACATCGGCCATCTGCCGCTGCAGGCGCTGCGTCAGCACCGCGGCGGGCTGGCTCGGGAACTCGAATTGGCGCGTCAGGCTCGCGGCGCGCACAAGCTGCTCGGCGATATCGGTGGACGCGGACAGCGGCAGGCTGCCGGACACGACGAAGCCCTGCGGCGTCGGCCGCAGCGTGACGGTATCGGCGTTCGGCTCGACCGCGACGCCCTGCCACGTCTGCAGCAGGACGAACTCCGGGGAACGACGCTGGACCGGAACGCCCTGGCCGTCGCGTCGCTGGGTGCCGACGAGAAGGATGGCGCCCGTGTCGGGGTCCGTCAGGCTCAGCACCATGCCCGGCGCGGCGGCCGGCAGAATCAGGCGCTCCTCGGCCGAGTTCGCCTGGATCGGCCGCAGCGCGGGTTCGTTGGGCACGGTGACCACGCGCCAGCCATCCGCGGTCCGTGACGGCGCCAGGGCCAGCGCCGGGTCCAGCGGGACGCGGATCACGGTTGCGGATGCCAGTGTCTGCACCGTGGCGCCGCTGAACACCGGGTCATCGCGCAGCGCGGCGTTCGAGATCGAGCGGGGCTGGTCGAACACGATCAGCGCCTTGCTGCCGCGCCGGAACGCTGCGACGCCGAGTTGCGCGTCGCCCGCCACGAACAGCCCGGCATCCGAGGTGGTCGCGGAGACGGAGGCGGCGGCACGGGGCGCTGCGTCGGCCGACGCGCCAGGCGCAGGCTCGGCTACCGCAGCGGCAGCCGAAGGGGCGGGCGCCGCCGGGGAGGCTGGCCCTGCCGGGGTCGGCAGCGGGTCCCGCGCGGGCGCCGGGTCCGCAACGGTGGCCGTCGCCTGTGGCGCTGCGACCGGGGGGGCGGCCGCCGGCGGCGCAACGGCGGGCGCTGGAGCCTTCGCTGCCGGAGCCTTCGCTGCCGGAGCCTTCGCTGCCGGAGCCGCCGCTGCCGGAGCAGTCGCTGCCGGTGCCGGAGTCGCCGTCGCTGATCCCGCCGGTGCCGTCGCCGATTCCGCCGGTGCTGCGGCTGGGGCCGGGGCGGCGGGCGCGGGCTTGGCAGGCGGGGCCTTGGTGGCCGCCGATCGCGGCGGCGGGGGAGTGTCGCCCGCCCCCTCCCGGGTCATGACGTCGATGACGACGCGGTCACCCAGTCGCCAGTCGCGTACGGAGGTCCCAGGCGCCAGCGTCAGCTCAGCCTGGCCCGTCCCGCCCGTCACGGCGAGGACGTTCCGTGGCAGCGACGGCGGCGGCTGGATCACGACGTTGCCGCCGAATTGTACAGTCAGCCGCTGCCCCTGTTGGGACAGATGATAGTCGGTGCGCGACGGCAGATCGAAGACGACCCGGCCAAATCCGTCATGCGTGCCGGTCCGCACCGGAACCGCCGGCCCCTCGTCGGCAGCGACGGCCGCCAGCGGCACCAGTTCGAGTGCCGCCGCGAGCAGCCAGGCCGCCAGCCGGACGGGCAGAACTGGAGTCATTCGAAACTTGCCAGCAGCTTGTCGATGTCGGACTGGTCCATGGCGACCGTCGGATGCTGCGGGCCGTTCAACAGCGCCGCCTCGGCCGGCAGTGCATCCACCTTCGTTGCCACCGAACCGCCGGAACCGCCGAAGGTGAACACGATCTGTGCCACTTTCGACTCGATCGCCTTCAGCGTTGCGACCACCTTGGTGATCCGCTGGCCGGTGATGTCCTGGAAGCTGCAGGCTTCATAGATCCGCGTTGTGGCATCCTGCAGCCGCGCGGCACATTCACCCGTCACGCTGCTCGCCACGTTGTCCAATGTTTCGCAACTGCTCAGAATCGCGTTGGTGGCCGTCGCGGTGTGCTCGACGATGGCGTCGAGTTCGTCCGTGGCGAAGGGGATGTGGTTGTCGGTGATGTCGTCCACCCGAAGCGCCGCAATCTCTGCTTTCGCACAGGCAATGGTATGCCCGAGCGCCTCTACTTCGGCAAGCAGCGACGTCTCCTGTCCCGACAGGTCGCCGCTCATGGTGGCGAGCACCGCGCGCACGACATCCGCAACCACTTCGGGCTGCGAACCGGGATGACGCGCCCGGATCTCCGCGAGACGTTCGTCGAGCCGATCGGGATCAGCCATGACCAAGCACCTTTTCGATTTTGTCTCGCAGCGTCTCGGCATTGAACGGCTTGACGATGTAGTTCGACACGCCTGCCTGTTTAGCGGCCACGACATTCTCGGTCTTGCTTTCCGCCGTCACCATGATGAACGGCGTGGATTTCAGCTTCGCATCCGCCCGAACCTCTTGCAGAAGCTGCAGTCCGGTCATCGGCGCCATGTTCCAGTCGCTGATCACCAGGCCGAAATTCCCCCCACGCAGCTTGCCCAATGCCTCCGCCCCGTCGGTGGCCTCCTCGACGTTGTTGAACTCGATCTGCTTGAGCAGATTGCGGATAATGCGCAACATCGTCTTGTAGTCGTCGACGATCAGCACGTTCATGGATTTGTCGATCGACATCGTCGTCCGGTCCTTCTGTCTATGCTCCCGTTCCGGCGGTCAGCCGCCGGCCGATCCGTCACGCTGTGTGCGCCTCTGGGCCAGCTTCGTGGTGAGGTCGCGCGCCTTCTCGGGCTGCATGGCTGCGAGCACGGGCGCTGCCTTGGCCTCTTTCATGCGGTCGACCACCTGCAACAGCACCGGCATGTCGAGATCGTTGAAGATCGTCGCGGCATCGCGCGGCTTCATCGCCTCGTAGAGCTTCACCAGCCCCTGCCAGCCGAGATCTTCACGCTCCTTGCGCGCCGTATCGAGCGTTTCGAGCTGCTTCTGCAGCACCTGCAATTCCCCGACACGCGCCGCGAGCCTCTGTTCAGCCGCCGCGAGCATCGACTCGCGCGTCGCCAGCGCCGTTTCCCGTGTATCCATTTCCTGGCGCCGCTGACGCAGTTCCAGCAGCACCGTCTTCTCGGCGTCGGTCACCGGCGGCGGGCCGGTGTCCTCCGGGGCCTTGGGCAAGGCGGCCGGCGGCGACGGGGGCCGTTCCGCGGCCTTGGCCGTCGATACCGGGGCCGCGACCTTCGGCGCCGCTTCCTGCGCCGGCGTCGCCGCCCGCACGAATTGGGCCGATTTTAGCGCCAGCAGGCTCGCCAGCGCGAAGATCGTGACCGGCAGCAGCCGGATCGAGCCGAGTTTCCGGATCATCGCGCCATCCTCAGCGCCTTCAGCAGGTCGCGCTCGGCCTGGCTGCGCACCCGAGGCTCGGCGCTATCCGGCTCGGCTACGACACTCAGGCGGGGCGGCTCCCCCGCCAGCGGCCGGCCGGCACGCACCAGCGCATCCAGCCGGTCGGCCAGACGGTTGCCGCGATCGATCAGCAGCGCGAGATCGTCCTTGAGCGCGATCGCCGCATCCGCCTGGCGGGCAATCTGCTGGCCGGCCCCCGCAGCCGTGTCGCGCAGCCGCTCGATGCCAAGCTCCGCCTGCCGCGTGCTGGCGTTGAACCCGGTGACCAGGTCCTGCAACTCCTCGCGGTCGCGCTTCAGCACACCCAGCGCGCGCTCCAGACGGACCGCGTGGAACAGGGTCGCCCCGAGGAGCACGATGAGCACCAGTTCGAGTAACCACTCCATGAGGCCGATTGTCGCGCGGGAGTGTTAGGAATCTGCGAACGCCACAGCGTTATCGGTCAGGCTGCGGCAGCCGTGGCACGTCGCGCTCGATGCGAATGGCGATGCGGCTCTTGCGGCGGCCGACGCGTGCCTCGAACAGCGACACCGCGCCGCAGCGCACCAGGACGGGCGCGCCGAGCCCGGTGTTCAGCACGATGCGGCTGCCTGGTTTCAGCGCCATCACGTCGGACAGGCGCATCATCTGCTCATCCAGCACCACGTCCAGCTCGACCTCGGTGCTCCAGAGTTCTTCGGCCAGATGGGTTTCCCAGATCGAATCGCGGCCGAACTTCTCCCCCATGAACTGCTGCAGCAGCAGTTCGCGCACCGGCTCGAGCGTCGCATAGGGCAGCAGCAGCTCCATGCGGCCGCCGCGATCCTCCATGTCGATGCGCAGCCGCGCCAGCACCGCGGCGTTGGACAGCCGGCTGATGGTGGCGAAGCGCGGGTTCACCTCCAGCCGTTCGAAGCGAAAGGTGACCGGGCAGAGCGGATCGAAGCTCGCGGACAGGTCGAGCAGCACCACCTGGATCAGCCGTTCCACCAGGGTGCGCTCGATCGTGGTATAGGGGCGGCCCTCGATACGCATCGCGGCAGTGCCGCGCCGCCCGCCCAGCAGCACGTCCACGATCGAGTAGATCATCGCGGAATCGACCACCATCAGCCCGTAATTGTCCCACTCCTCCGCCTTGAACACCGCCAGCATCGCCGGCAGCGGGATCGAGTTCAGGTAGTCGCCGAAACGCAGCGACAGGATGTTGTCGATGCCGACTTCCACATTGTCGGACGTGAAGTTGCGCAGGCTGGTGGACATGATGCGCACCAGCCGGTCGAACACGATCTCCAGCATCGGCAGACGCTCGTATGACACGAGGCCCGAGCTGATGATCTTCTGCATCCCGGTGCGGTTCTCGCCACCGGTCGGGCCATCGTCGAAGCCCAATAGGCTGTCGATTTCGGCCTGGTTGAGCACGCGGGCCGGCTGGGCCGGCTGCGCCTCGGGGTCTTCCGCATCGGCGCCCCAGGCGGCGGCGAGTTCTTCGTCGGTCTGCGGGCGTTCGGGCGTGTCGCTCATTGCACGAGCATCTGGGTGAACAGCACGTCCGAGATGCGCGCCGGCGCTGCGGCCAGGTTGGCGCGGGCGAGCAACTCCTCCCGCAGGCGATAGGTGCCGGCGGAGCCACGCAATTCCTGCGGCCGCATCTCGCGGATGTAGGTGAGGAACAGGTCCTGCAGGCGCGGCATTGCCGCCTTCAGACGCTCGACGTCCTCCTGCTTCGTCACCTCGAGCCGCACCGTCAGCTTGACGTAGCTGGGCCGCTGCGGATTGCTGTTGAGATTGGCAATCAGCTCCGGCAGGTCGACATAGATCGGTACCGGCGCCTTGTCGTGTTCGGCGGCCGGTTTTTCGTGGTTCATCCCCAGCAGGTTGGGGAGAATGCCGGTGAACCAAAGGCCGGCACCCGCGGCCACCAGCACGATCGGCACCGCGATCAGGATGAGCTTGCCCTTGCCGCCGGCCTTCTTCGCCTCCGGGGCCGCCGGGGTACCGTCTGTCGCCTTGGCTGTATCGACCGCTGCAGCGGCTGTGGCCACCGGCCGCTCCTGTGTCCTGTGGCTGCCAGAATGACGCCGAGGCGTTAAGGAAGCCTTGCCCGGCACAATCCGCCGGTGCGGCAGTGTCTGCCGGCCCCTTGCGGCGCACGGCATCCGGACCGGCGGTGCCTGGTGCGGCGCGGCACCCGGCGGTCCCGCCTGGCGCCTCGGTTCCCACCAGCGCCGGCGCGGCACCGGTCATGGCACGCGGCTTGCGCTTGCTCCGGCATGGACCTCATCAGCAACGTCGCCGTCTCCCGCCTGGTCGCGCAGCAGCGTGTCATGGAGGTGGCCGCCGACAATATCGCCAATGCCAACACCCCTGGCTTCAAGCTCCAGCGGGTGCAGTTCAGCGACTGGCTCACCCGCCAGCACGGGCCTGACGCGCCGCGGGGCGACAAGACGATCGCCTATACGCAGGACCGTGCGACCTGGCGCGACAACCGTGCCGGCACGCTGACCCACACCGCCAACCCGTTCGACCTCGGGATCACCAGCGACGGGTTCTTCACGGTGAACACGCCGAATGGCCCGCGCCTGACGCGCGATGGCCGGTTCGGGCTGATGCCGAACGGGACGCTCGCCGATGGTGCCGGACATGCGCTGCTCAACAACAACGGCCAGCCGGTCGTGCTGGGGCCGACCGATACGCAGGTGACAGTCGCCGGCGACGGCACGCTGTCCAGCGAGAACGGTCAGCTCGGCAAGATCGGCATCGTGCGGCCGGCCGACCCGATGCGGCTCGCGGCCGAGGGCAATACGCTGTTCCGGGCCGATACGCCAACCGCGCAGGTGGCGGCACCCGGCATCGTCCAGGGATCGATGGAGGATGCCAACGTCCAGCCCGTCGTGGAAATGACCCGGATGCTCGACGGCCTGCGGCAGTTCCAGTTCGTCAGCCAGTTCATCCAGGCAGAGGCCGACCGGCACAAGTCGCTGATCGACAAGTTGCTGCCGCAGCAGGGATGAGGAGAGATGGGCATGCGTTCGCTCGATATTGCCGGCACAGGGATGCTGGCGCAGCAGACCAACGTCGAGGTGATCTCCAACAACATCGCCAACATGTCGACCACCGGCTACAAGCGCCGGCGCGCCGAATTCCAGGACCTGATCTACCAGAACCTGCGCCGCGTCGGCTCCAATAGTTCGGACACCGGCACGATCGTGCCGTCCGGCGCGCAGGTCGGGCTCGGCGTGCGCACCGCGGCGATCTACCGGATCAACGAGCAGGGCAACCTGCAGCAGACGTCCAACACGCTGGACATGGCGATCCAGGGCAACGGCCATTTCCAGGTGACGCTGCCCTCCGGCGATACCGCCTATACGCGTGACGGCACGTTCGGACTGGCGGCCGATGGCACCATCGTGACCGCCGATGGCTACGTCGTGCAGCCCGGCCTGCAGATCCCGAGCAATGCGACGGGCGTCACGGTGAATGCCTCGGGGCAGGTGCAGATCACGCTGCAGGGGCAGACCGCGCCACAGACCGTCGGGCAGTTGCAGCTTGCGACGTTTCCCAACGAGGCCGGGCTGGAGGCTCAGGGCGAGAACCTGATGCTGCAGACTGCGGCTTCCGGTCAGCCGGTCACCGGCACCCCCGCGACGCCTGGCTTCGGCAAGGTGATGCAGGGGTTCATCGAAACCTCCAACGTCAACGTCGTGTCCGAGATCACCAACCTGATCACCGCGCAGCGCGCCTACGAGATGAACAGCAAGGTGATCACGACCAGTGACGACATGATGCAGACCCTGACCAACCTGCGGTGATGGACATGCGAACGGTGAACCTGACTCTCCTGGCCGTCTGCCTGAGCGGAACCCTCGCGCAGGCCGCGACGCTGCGGACGACGACGACGCTGCGAGCACCGGTGGTGCGGCTGTCGGACCTGTTCGACGGTGCGGTCACGAACGGCGACCGGATCCTGGGTCCCGGACCCGGCGCCGGCGGCCGTATCGTGGTGGAATCCGCGCAGCTTGGCGCCATCGCGCGGCAGTTCGGCGTCGACTGGCGGCCGGCCTCCTCGGCCGACCGCGCGGTGCTGGACAGGCCTGGCCGGCCGATGCGCCGGGATGACGTGCTGGACGCGGTGCGCATCGCGCTGATCGCCGCCGGCGCCTCCACCGACTGCGACGTGGACCTCGCCGGTTTCACCGCCCCGCTGGTGCCGTTCGATGCGGAGCCGCGGCCCGTGGTGTCCGATCTGGACTACGATGCGGCCGGTGGGCGGTTCAGCGCGGCGGTCTCGGTGACCGGCGAGGGCATGGAGCCGCTGCACCTGCGCCTCACCGGCCGGGTGGACGACATGGTGGCGCTGCCGGTCGCCAGCACTCGGCTGCCGTCCGGCAGCGTGCTGCGCCCTGAGGATGTGCGGATGGCACGCGTGCGCACGACAGCGGTGCGCGGCGAGGTCGTGCACCGCGTGGACGATGCGGTCGGCATGCAGACGCGGCGACCGATTGCGGCCGGGCAGCCGTTCGGCAGCGTCGACCTGGTGCGGCCGTCGATGGTGGCGAAAGGCGCGTCGGTGATGATGGTGCTCGACAGCCCGGGCATCGTGCTGACCGCAAGGGGCCAAGCCATGGAGGCCGGCGCGATCGGCGAGCCGATCCGCATCCTGAACCCCGTCTCGCGCGCAGTGGTCGAGGCCGAAGTGATCGGCGTCGACCTCGTCCGCGTAACACCGCATGCCGCTCCGTTGAAGGTGGGGACACGATGAAACGTGCAATGCTGCCCGCGCTGGCCTGCCTGATGCTGGTCGGCTGCGGGTCCCTCTCACGGCTGTCGGAGGTAGGGCGCGCGCCGTCGATGTCGCCGACGTCGGACCCCACCAAGGAGCCGACCTGGCGGCCAGTGTCCATGCCGATGCCGGCGCGCGAGTCGACGCCCAACGAGGTGAACGCGCTCTGGCGGTCCGGCTCGCGCGCGTTCTTCAAGGACCAGCGTGCGGCGCAGGTCGGCGACATCGTCACCATCCTGGTGGCCATGAACGACACCGCGAACCTGAAGAACGCCACGACCACGAGCCGGACGAGTACCGAGAATGGCAGCCTCGCGAGCTTCTTCGGAATGCAGACCCGCCTGCCGCCCTCTATCACCGATCCGTCGAAGATCCTGAATGTCGGCAGCGGCAACGGCAATGCCGGAGCCGGGCAGATCCAGCGCACCGAGGCGGTGACGGTGCGGGTGGCGGGCGTGGTCACGCAGGTGCTGCCCAACGGCAACCTCGTGGTGACGGCGCGGCAGGAGTTCCGGGTAAATCACGAATTGCGCGAGTTGCAGGTGACGGGCGTGATCCGGCCGCAGGACATCGCCAGCGACAACACGGTGCTGCATGACCGGATGGCCGAGGCGCGGATCGCCTATGGCGGGCGCGGCGAACTGACCGAGGTGCAGCACACGCGCTGGGGCCAGCAGTTGATGGACATCCTGCTGCCGTTCTGAGGCGTCAGGCCGCGTGCCGGTTGACACCGGCCGCGACCACGCGCATTCGTGCCGCCATGCAGTCCGCGCGCCACATCGCCAACCGCCGACGCCGCCGTCCACGGACGGGGGTGTGGGGTTTGCGCGCGCCGTAGGCATACGGTCCGCGGACCGAACACGAAGGCCCCCGTCGGCAGCGACGGGGGCCTTCGTGCTGTCTGGGCTCCTGTCGCTCCATTCCCAACCAAGGAGGACATGATGACCAGCACTGCCAACTTCGATTCGCTCATGGATATCACGCCGCGCCCGCCGATCGTCTTCACTGGCGGCCAGGGTTCCTGGCTCACCGACAGCGCAGGCCGCGCCTATCTCGATTTCATCCAGGGCTGGGCGGTGAACACCCTCGGTCATTCGCCAAAGCCGATCGTCGAGGCGCTGGCCCGCCAGGCACAGCGTCTGATCAATTGCAGCCCCGCCTTCTACAACGACCAGATGATCCGGCTGGCCGACCTCATCACGCAGCACAGCGGGCTGCACCAGGTGTTCCTCGCCAACAGCGGAGCAGAGGCGAACGAAGGTGCGATCAAGCTCGCGCGCAAATGGGGCGCGCTGCATCGCGGCGGCGCGTTCGAGATCATCACCATGGACCACGGCTTCCACGGCCGCACGCTCGCCACCATGGCAGCGTCCGGCAAGCCGCAGTGGGAGGCGCTGTTCGAGCCCAAGGTATCGGGTTTCGTGAAGCTGGCGTTGAACGACCTCGATGCGGTGGCGGCGGCCATCACGCCGCGTACCGTCGCCGTGATGCTGGAGCCGATCCAGGGTGAGGCCGGCGTGTTCCCCGCGACCGACCACTACCTGCGCGGCCTGCATGCGCTGACCCGCGAGCGCGGCGTGCTGCTGATCCTCGATGAGATCCAGACCGGCATCGGCCGCACCGGCCGGATGTTCGGCTTCCAGCATGCCGGCGTGGCGCCCGACATCATGACCTTGGCGAAGGGTCTGGGCGGTGGCGTGCCGCTGGCCGCGCTGGTGGCGCATCGCGACGTCTGCTGTTTCGAATACGGCGACCAGGGCGGCACGTTCTGCGGCAACCCGATCATGGCGGCGGTCGGCTGCGCGGTGATCGAGGCGGTGACCGCGCCCGGCTTCCTGGCGCGCGTCACGGCCGCCGGCGAACGACTGTCGGCCGGCCTGCGCGTGCTGTCGGCGCGGCATGGCTGCGGCGAGGTGCGGAGCAGGGGCCTATTGCTGGCGCTGGACCTCACACGCGACGTCGCCGGCGCGGTGGCCACCCAGGCACTGGCGCGCGGCCTGCTGGTCAATGCGCCACGGCCGGACTCGCTGCGCTTCATGCCGGCGCTGACGGTGAGCCATGCCGAGATCGACCAGATGCTCGACATGCTGGATGGCGTGCTGGCCGATACGCTGACGGCCTGACGCGGCTGTGGCCGGCCCCGGGCCAGAACGGCGAGGGGCCGGCTGCGCGGTTACTGCACCGTCTTCGACCACTCGATGTATTTCTGCGCCGTTGCGTGCTGCGCCAGGAAGTAGTCCTTGTACGCCGCGCCGGCGATCAGCCGTACTTCCAGCCCGGCGTCGGTCAGCTTCTGGATATGCTCCGGATTCTCCATCGCCTTCTTCAGCGCCGCCTCCAGGTAGCTGACGACGGCGGGCGGAATCCCCTTCGGCCCGGCGAGGCCGCGCGTGGAACTTGAGACGACGGTGGGGAAGCCTTGTTCCGTCGTCGTCGGCGCGTCGGGCATCAGTTTGGAGCGCTGCTTGTCCATCACCGCGAGCACGCGCACCTCGCCGGACTGCGCGCGCTTGCGCACGCTGCCGACATTGTCGAACGCCGCGTCCACATGGCCGCCCAGGATGGCGGTGAACTGCTGCGCCGCGCCGTCGAAATGCACGACGCGGAAGCGCGCGCCCGACGCCTCCTCCAGCATCAGGATCGCCAGGTGGTCGTCGCTGAGGATGCCCGTGGTGCAGGCCGACAGCTTGTTCAGGTCCTTCTTCGCCGCGGCCACCAGATCGGCCAGCGTCTTGTAGGGGCTGTCGGGCTTCACCCAGATCACGCCCGGGTCGAACACCTGGTTCATGACGAACGTGAAGCTGTCGACGGTGAACGCGGCCTTCCGTTCCGGGTCCAGGATCAGCGTGTTGGTGCCAGGCATGTTGATGAAGCCCAGCGTGTAGCCGTCGGGTCGCGCGCGGGCGATCTCGGTGACGCCGAGTTGCGAGCCGGCGCCTGGCTTGTTCACCACCACCACCGACTGGCCGATGTCCTTCTCGAGGATCGAGGCGAGGATGCGGGCGCCGACGTCGGTCGGGCCGCCGGCGTTCGAGGGCACGATGAACTGGAGTGAGCGGCGCGGGAAATCCTGCGCCAGGGCGGCGCGGTCGAACGTGGCGGCGCCGGCGGCCAGGCCGGTTCCGAGCAGGGTGCGGCGGCGAATCATAGACGGTCCTCCATGTGTTTTTTTGCGACGTTATCGGGACACGCGCCGCTCGGCCAGCCTCATCATCGCCCAGGCGGCGGCCAGGCCTCATTCGCCTCCCGGCTGTGGCGTTTGTTCCGCAGCACCTCTACCCTCGCCGGCAACACAGGCCGAACCGGCCGGGAATCAAAGGGAGAGACACGTGCCCACAGGAATGCGCCGAGGCTGGCAGGCCACCGGCCTCGTCATGCTGGTCATCTGCCTGGTGACGTTGTGGCAGGCCACCAAGCTTTCATTGTTCGATCGGCTCGGCCCCGCGGCCGGCTTCTTCCCCTTCTATCTCGCCCTGATCGGGGCTGCGATGTCGGCCCTCATCCTGTTCCAGGTCACGCGCACCGCCGACCTCGGACCATCGCGGGAGACGATCTTCCCGCGCGGCGCCACGGCGTGGCGGGCCTTTGCGATCCTGGCATCCGCGGCGGTGGCGACCGCGCTGCTGGAGTGGCTGGGCTTCCGTCTCGCCGTGACGATGTTCAGCGCGGTATTGCTGGTGGCACTCGGCGAAAGGCGCTGGTGGGCCGTCGCGCTGTTTGCCGTGATCGCCGGATTCGGGCTGTTCCACTTATTTAACAACTGGCTGGACGTGCTGCTGCCCGTCGGCGAATTTGGCATCTGACGATGGAAGGCCTCGAGCATCTGATGGGCGGGTTCGCCGGCGCGGCGACCGTCGGCAACCTGTCCTATGCGCTGATCGGCTGCGTGCTTGGCACACTGATCGGCGTGCTGCCCGGCCTGGGCCCGGCGGCGGGCACTGCGATCCTCATCCCCATCACCTTCAACCTCGACGCGACCGGCGCGATCATCATGCTGTGCGCCATCTACTACGGCGCGATGTACGGCGGGACGATCACCTCGGTGCTGATCAACGTGCCCGGCGAGGCCGCGTCGGTGATCACCTGTATCGACGGCTACCAGATGGCGCGGCAGGGACGCGCCGGGGCGGCGCTGGCGATCGCGGCGGTCGGCTCGTTCATCGGCGGTTGCGCCGCCACCATCGCGCTGGCGTTCGTTGCGATTCCGCTGGCGAAGCTCGCACTCGGCTTCGGGCCGGCGGAATTCTTCGCGCTGATGGTGCTGGGCCTTTGCCTGGTGATCGGGCTTGCCGGACGCAACCTGGCGGCGGCGCTGCTGATGACGGTGTTCGGCCTGCTGCTGGCGATGATCGGCATCGACCCGGTGCGCGGTGCGCCGCGCTTCACCGGCGGCATTCCGGACCTGTTCGACGGCATCGGCTTCATTCCGGTGGCGATGGGCCTGTTCGGCATCGCCGAATTGCTGATCGCGGTGGAGCAGCACCAGGTGAAGGCGATCCGCGCCGATCTCACCGACCTGTGGCCGCGGCGTGACGAACTCGGACCCTGCGTGAAAGCGATCGTTCGCGGCACCGGAATCGGTTTCGTCCTCGGCATGATCCCGGGTGTGGGCGCGGTCATTCCGACCTTCATGGCTCCGACCTTCATGGCCTATGTGCTGGAGAAGCGGCTGTCGAAACATCCCGAGCGTTTCGGCCACGGCGCGATCGAGGGCGTGGCCTCGCCCGAGACCGCCAACAACGCCTACGCCAATGCCTCGATGATCCCGCTGTTCGCGCTCGGCGTGCCGAGTTCGGCGACGATCGCGGTACTGATGGGCGCCTTCATCATCAACGGCCTGACACCGGGCCCGTTTCTGTTCCAGGAGCGCCCCGATCTGGTCTGGGCCGTGATCGCCAGCTTCTTCATCGGCAATGCGATGCTGCTGGCGCTGAACCTGCCGCTGGTCGGATTATGGGCGCGGCTCCTGCGCATGCCGTTCCGCTATCTCTGTGTCGGCGTGCTGATCTTCTGCATCGTCGGCAGCTACAGCCTGAAGCAGACCGTGTTCGACGTTTGGGTGATGCTGGGGTTCGGCGCCATCGGCTACCTGCTGCGCAAGCTGGAATTCCCGCTCGCGCCGGCGATCCTGGCGATGATCCTGGGGCCGATGATGGAGAAGTCGCTGCGCACCACGCTGGAGATCTCCAACGGCAGCTTTGCGATCTTCCTCGACCGGCCGGTGGCGCTGGTGCTGCTGATCATCCCGGCGATCATCCTGGGCGTGCTGCTGCTGCGGCCGAAGGCGTTCGAACCGCTGCGGGAGGCCGACACGGACTGAGGCTACAGCAGCGAACCCGACGGCACGGCGGAGGGCGCGATCCAGCCCTGGGCGACGCAGAACCGGCCGATCTGGCGCGCGAGCGCCTTGCCGAGGCCGGTCGCCTCGCCCGAATCGCTGGCGCGGCCGGTCTCCGAGACGAGATGCAGGCCGGTGCCGACGGCGGCGGAGGTGGCGAGCGTACCGGCCGCGGCGCCGACCCCCAGCGTCTCGGCCATGCCGGGCATGCGGCCGCTGTTGGCGGTGGCGTCCATCGCCTCGATGAAGCGCGGTGCGCGGCCATCCTCGCTGAACAGCACTTGGGCATCGGCGCTGACGCTGCTGCGTCCGGCGCCCAGACCGATCAGGGTGCGGCGGGTGCGGTTGCCCTCGTCGAGTGCCACGAGTTGGCCGCGGATCAGCATGGTGGCGCCGCGCGGCGGCAGCGCAGTGCCATAGGCATAGTCCGCCGGCAGTCCGTAGGAGCGCAGTTCCTTCACCAGCGTCTGGGTGATCGCGTCGCTGGCGCCGCGGGCTGCCGCCACCTCCTGCGCCCGCAGCGGCACGTCGCTGGTCTCGCGCTGCAGGCGTGCCGTGACGCCCTGGTCCAGTTGCACGTCCTCGGGCGCGACGGCGAGCGGATAGACCAGCACGCGTGCCGGGTAGGGCAAGGGTGGTCCGGTGTAGCCCGCGACCGTCTGGACGGCGGGTTTCGCGCACGCCACCGCGGCGAACGGCAGCAGCAACATGGTGCGGCGTGAGTGGATGGTCGGCGATGCCATTGCGACGTTCCCCTGGTGTTTGCCTGTCGCAGCGGCGCCACGCGGCAGCAACAGTATCGGCTGTCCGCGGTGATGCCGCCAAGGGTAACTCTGCCAGGATGGCAACGCGCGCGAGCGTTTGGAGCGTGATCCGTACAGGTGGAAACACCGGAGCGGTATCAACGCTCTCAGACTTGGGCTGGAGCGGATTGCGTGAGCCAACGCGAACGGAATCTGTTCTGGCGCCTCACTCCGCATCGCAGACGCGTCGCACGGCGAGCACGTGGGTGCCCTGTCCCGCCACGCGCCAGCACGGACCGGTGAACGCCGCCTGCAGCACCGGCAGCGTCGCCCGGCTGGTTTCGTCCTGGCCCAGCAGCACCAGCACCACGCGCCGGGACGGTGCGGCGCGTGCGCGGATCGCAGCGGCGTCGATATCCGGCGGGATCACCAGCAGGCGCAGCGAGGACGATGCCTCACCGGCGAATGCGCCGACGATGCCGACACCGTCGTTGCCGCGCGGCAACATGACCACGCCCTCCTGCACCAGCGCGGCCGCCTCCGCCGCGGCGGCCCGGGCCGGCTGCATGGTCTCGGGCCGCGTCATCAGCCCCCAGAGCGCGACCGCCTGAACGGCCAGGATCATGGCCATCGCCGGCCGCGTCAGGGCGCCTGCCAGCAGCAGCGCGACGAACGGCGTGGCGAAGGCGAGGTAGCGGAGCTCGATCGGCGCGTTGTCGAACGCGAGGCCCAGCAGCATCAGGCCGATGGGCGGTGCGACCGCTGCCATGGCGAACAGCCGGCGCGTGTCCGGCGTCGCGATGTGCCGCCAGCGCCGGACGATCTGCACGATGAGGCCCGCGAGCAGCAGCACGAGTGCCACGGCGATCGCGACGCGCACGCCCCCCTCCATGTAGAGCGGCAGCCCGCCGAACAGGTTCGCCGCCGCGTAGCGGGCCAGCCGCAGCAGGGCCGGAAGCGCCTCGAACTGCGCGAACTGCCCGGTCCGGCTGTGCCGCTGCGCGAGGAAGAACCACAGATCGATCGGCAGCCACAGCGCGAACCCGGCCGCGATCGCCAGGACCCGGCACGCCGGCCGCACGGCGATGGTGGCGTGCAGCAGGACCGCGCAGGCGACGAACGCCGCCAGGTAGTTCGCGCCCGTCGCCGCGCCGAGCAGCAGGCCGCCGGCGAAGCTGCGGCCCCAGCCGCGGTGTCGCACGCCGGCGGACGTCGACCCGGCGAGCAGGACGGCGATGCCGGTCACGCTCAGCATCTGGGCGAGCGCGAAGCCGCGCGCGATCGTGCCGGTATAGGCAAAGCCATAGCAGCCCACGGTCAGCAGGACGGCCGGCAGCACCGGGAGCGCCGCCGCGCGCGCGATCGCCGCCACTGAGCCCAGTGTGGCGATGCTGCACAGCACCGATGCGAGCCGTGCGGTGAACAGCGAATCGCCCAGCAGCCGGCGCCAGGCCGCGATGGCCCAGAAATATAGCGGCGGATGGACGTCGGTGGCGCGCAGGTCGCGCGCGATGGCGGATGCCGATGCGTGGCCCGCCTGCAGGTCCTGCACGGCGCCAGCGGTCACGATGCCGTCAGGCCAGGCTGGCCGGGCCGTGCCTCCGGTCAGGAAGAGGGTGTACTGCTCGTCGTATTCCGCGCCGCGCGACCAGGCGACCGCGGTCAGCAGCAGCGCGGCGGCCAGCAGCACCAACAGCAGCGATCCACGGGCCACGACCTCGTTCACCGAACCTTAGCAGCGCATGCCGTATCGCAGGGGGATGCCAAGGATTGGTTACCGCCTGCGCGCCGCGCTCCTTGTGTTGCCGTTGCTGCTCGCGCTGCCGCTGCTGCTCGCCGCCGCGGACGCGCCGCCGGCAGCCCTGCGGCGTGGCGTCAACATCACCAACTGGTTCCGCTATCCGCCCAGCGGCGATCCGGCGGCGCTGCGCGGCTATCTCGACGATGCGGCACTGGCGGCACTGCGGCGGGCGGGGTTCAGCTTCATCCGGCTGCCGGTCCAGCCGGAGATGCTGGCGGCCCGCGGCCCGCTGACGGAGGCAATCGCTCGCATGCAGCGTCACGGCTTCGCCGTGGTGGTGGCGCTGTTCGGCAGCGGCTGGCACCTGGAATCCGATGCCGGCGACCAGGCGAGGCTGCTCGCCGCCTGGCGCACGCTGGCACCGCTGCTGCGCCGGTTCGATCCGGCGCTCACCTACCCGGAGGTGCTGAATGAGCCGGTATTCGCCGGTGATGCGGCGGGATGGGCAGCGTTGCAGCACCGTGCGGTGGCGGTGATCCGCGACGCCCTGCCAGCCAATACGATCGTGCTGACCGGCGCCGATTGGGGCAGCGTGCGGGGCCTGCTTGCGCTCACGCCGGAGCCGGATCCCAACGTGCTCTACAGCGTCCACCTGTACGAGCCGACGGAACTGACCGCGCTCGGCGCCTATCGCGCGGGGCTCGACCGGCAGGCGATGGCGCGGCTGCCGTTCCCCGCAACCGACCTGGCGGCCTGCCTGGGCACGGCGATGGTGTGAGCGATGCCGCGACCGCCGACCTGATGCGGTTCTATTGCCGCCAGGGCTGGGACGCGGGGCGGCTGGCAGCGCTGCTCGGCGATGCCGCCGGCTGGGCGCGCCGCCACCATGCAGCGCTGCTGCTGGGCGAGTTCGGCGCGTCGCAGCAGGTGAATGCGCCCGCGCGCCTGCGTGGCTGCGCGCGGTTCGGGAGGCCGCCGAGGGCCAGTCGATCGGGTGGGCGCTGTGGGGGTACGACGATTCGATGGGGTTTGCGCTGCGGCCGCCGGGCGGCGGACGGCGGCTCGATCCGGGCGTCCTGTCCGCCCTGGGGCTGGCCGCGGAAAATAAGCCGTAGCATTGGCCGGCGCGGAGTTAGCTGTACCGCTCCATCACGAGCGCGTGACAAGAGACCGGAAAGAAAAAGCCCCCGGCCAAAGGCCGGGGGCAAGTAAACAGGGAGGCTTCACGTCTGGGAGACGCAGGGGTCATAGACCCCCTTCCGACCCCGGAGGGCCGGAAAACTGGCGGCAACGCCGCCGTATTCGATGGCTTCACTGTAATGGTGCACTGCGGCGGTTGCCATCCTCAAAAAGCCGGATGCCGCCATGCTGTCGGCGCATGCCCCCGCCGCACCCTCCTCACTGCCGGCATTGGTCCCGGCAACGAGGCGGTGGTCCGCGCCTCAGTGGTAGGTGGCGAGCCGCGCCAGCAGGAAGTCGCGGAACACCGCCACCCGCTTCGAGTTCCGCAACTCCTCCGGGTAGACGAAATACACGTCCACCTTGGGGCCCTTCAGGTCGGGCAGGATGCGCACCAGGTCCTGGTTCTCGGCTACCACGAAGTCGGGCAGTGCGCCGACGCCCAGCCCCGACCGGATCGCCAGCAGCACCGCCTGCGTGCTGTTGACCTCCAGCAGCGCGCGCCGCGGATTGCCCGGCCGCCGTCCCGCCTCGGCCAGCCAGTTCACGTCGCTCACCGGCGGATGATGCTGGCCGAACAGGATCAGCTTGTGAGCATCCAGATCCTCGGGCCGCTGCGGCACGCCGTGCTGCTTCAGGTACTCGGGCGACGCGCAGATATGCCACTGCATCGTCATCAGGTGCCGCTGCACCAGGTCCGGCTGCTTCGGCGGATGCATGCGGATCGCCACGTCCGCCTCGCGCATCGCCAGGTCCAGTTCCGAATCGTCGAGCAGCAGCGAGATCGACACGTCGGGATACATCTCGAGGAAACGCGTGCAGCCGCGGCGCGAGCCAGATCGAGCCGAACGCCATCGTGGTGGTGACCTTCAGGCGGCCGGCCGGCTTTTCCTTGCTCTCGGTCAGCAGCGCCTCGGTGATCGCCAGCTTGGCGAATACCTCGCGCACGGTGCGGTTCAGCGCCTCGCCCTGTTCGGTGAGGATCAGGCCGCGGGCGTGGCGGTGGAACAGCGGCACCTGCAGCGCCTCCTCCAGCGCCGAGATCTGCCGCGATACGGCCGACTGGCTGAGGTTCAGCGTGTCGCCGGCGTGCGTGAAGCTGCCCGCCTCTGCCACGGCATGGAAGACGCGCAGCTTGTCCCAGTCTATCACTCGGCCTCTCCCGTCCGCCGGGCGTGAACCCCCGGCGGAATGCATGAAACCTGCCCTGTCAGTGCGACCCGGCCCGCTCGTTATGGCGGCGGAAACCGCTAGCCTAAAGCAATTCGACCGGCGTGTGGGGGCGGAATTTGGACCTTTCCGCCATTTATTGCCTAGTCCGCAGCCAAAGCCGGGGGTCGCGAGCACCCCCGCCAGCCACTTTTCCGCCTCCAGCGCGGCCATGCAGCCGGTTCCGGCCGCCGTCACCGCCTGGCGGAACACCTTGTCCTGCACGTCGCCCGCGGCGAACACGCCCTCGACCGATGTCCGCGTGCTGCCGGGATCGGTCAGGATGTAGCCCTCGTGGTCCATCGCCACCTGGCCGGCGAAGATCGCCGTGTTGGGCGTGTGGCCGATCGCGATGAACACGCCGTCGACCGGTAGCCGCTCCTCCGCGCCGGTCCGCACGTTGCGCAGCCGCACGCCGGTGGTCACCTCGGGCACACCGCCGCCCTCGATCTCCTCCAGCACGCTGTCCCAGACCACCTTCACCTTGGGATGCGCCATCAGCCGCGCCTGCAGGATTCTTCTCCGCCCGCAGCGAGTCGCGGCGGTGGATCAGCGTGACGTTGTCGGCATGGTGGGTCAGGTACAGCGCCTCCTCCACCGCGGTGTTGCCCCCGCCGATCACCGCCACGTCCTTGCCGCGGTAGAAGAAGCCATCGCAGGTCGCGCACGCCGAGACGCCGCGGCCGGCCAGCCGCTGCTCCGATTCGAGGCCCAGCCAGCGCGCCTGCGCCCCGGTCGCGAGGATCACCGCATCGGCCAGGTACGTGTCACCGCCATCGGTCGTGCAGCGGAACGGCCGCACCGAGAAATCCACCCGCGTGACGATGTCGTGCACGATGCGCGTGCCGACGTGCTCGGCTTGCGCCGCCATCTGCTCCATGAGCCACGGCCCCTGGATCACGTCGGCGAAGCCCGGGTAGTTCTCCACGTCCGTCGTGATCGTGAGCTGTCCGCCCGGCTGCAGCCCGGACACCAGCACAGGCTCCAGCGAGGCGCGCGCCGCATAGATCGCCGCGGTGTAGCCCGCCGGGCCGGAGCCGATGATCAGGACGCGGGTGCGATGGGTCTCAGGCATGTCTCGATCCAGTAAGAAGGACGGCGACCATATCGGTGTCGTTCGGCGCCAGACAAGGAAGGGGGCGTGAGCAGCCGCCCGCGGGCGTCGCTGCACCGGTGCGCCGAGGCGATACGGCAGAAACCGCAGGCGATTGCCGCGGTGACCCTTGTCGCGGCCGGTACCTGCAATATTATTGCGCCTGCTCCCGTTCAGCCCCCGAAATGCCATCCTCGAAACGCACTCTCAGCGGCCGTAAATTCGCGCATCATGAAGGCTCCCCTCGGCGACACCCCCGTGCTTGACGCGATCGACCGGCGCATCCTGTCGGAACTGCAGGCCGACGGCCGCATGACCAACGTCGAGCTGGCGCGCCGCGCGGGGATTTCCGCGCCACCCTGCCTGCGGCGCGTCCGCCGCCTGGAAGAAGCCGGCGTGATCCGCGGCTACCACGCCGATTCCGATCCGCAGAAGCTCGGCTGGGAAATCACCTTCTTCGCCATCGTCGGCCTCGACAGCCAGCGCGAGACAGTGCTCGCCGCCTTCGAGCAGCTTGTTGCGGCATGGCCCGAGGTCCGCGAATGCCACATGATCCGCGGCGGCGGCGATTTCCTGCTGAAGCTGGTGGCACGCGACACGGCGCACGAGAACCAGCTTACCCAGCGGCTGACCGGTGCCCCGTCGGTGACGCGCGTGCAGACCCTGCAGACCATCCGGACCAGCCGCCTGCTTGCCGGCGTGCCGCTCTGACCGTCGCGGCCACGCCACGCTGCGACAGGGCATGATGACCCGGATGGCCTCGCCGCCAACCTCCTTGATCGTGGTCCCCGGTCAGGCCATGACCGCGCCATGCTCACCGTCGTGGTGCCCTGCTACAATGAACGCCCCAACGTCGCGCCGCTGATCGCCCGCCTGGATGCCGCGCTCCACGGCATCGCGTGGGAGGTCGTGTACGTGGACGACAACAGCCCCGACGGCACCGCCGCCGAGGTCCGCCGCATCGCGCAGACCGATCCGCGCGTGCGGTGCATCCGTCGCATCGGCCGGCGCGGCCTCGCCTCGGCCGTCATCGAGGGCGCGCTGTCGTCGTCGGCGCAGTTCGTCGCGGTGATCGACGGCGACCTCCAGCACGACGAGACGAAGCTGCCCGACATGCTCGCCGCCCTGCAGACCGGCCGCTACGACCTTGCCGTCGGCAGCCGCCACGTGGCGGGCGGCGACAATGCCGGCCTCGCCAACCGGTGGCGCCACGCGCTGTCGGACGGCGGCATCCGCCTGGCGCAGGCGTTCCTGCCGGTGAAGCTCACCGACCCCATGAGCGGCTTCTTCATGCTGCCGCGCCCGCTGTTCGAGACGCTGGCGGCCAACCTTACCGGCCAGGGCTTCAAGATCCTGCTCGACCTCGCTCTCAGCGCCCCCGCGCCGCTGCGCGTCATCGAGATCCCCTGCGTGTTCCACGAGCGCGTCGCCGGCGAGAGCAAGCTGGATGCGCTGGTCCTGATGCAGTTCGCCGGCCTGCTGCTTGACAAGATCTTCGCTGGCCTGCTGCCGCTCCGTTTCATCTCCTTCGCCCTGGTCGGCGCCCTCGGCGTGCTGGTGCACCTGCTGGTGCTCACCGGCGCGGTGAAGCTCGCCGGGCTGGCGTTCGAGCCCGCCCAGGTCGCCGCGACCGTGACTGCGATGGTGTTCAACTTCCAGCTCAACAACGAGATCACCTATCGCGACCAGCGGCTGCGCGGGCCACGGCTGTGGCGCGGCCTGCTGCTGTTCATGCTGGTCTGCGGCGTCGGCGCGATCGCCAATATCGGCATCGCCAACACGCTGTACGAGGGGCACACCAACTGGACGGTCGCGGGTGCCGTCGGCGCGGTGATCGGCGTCGTCTGGAACTACGCCGTCTCGGCCACCCTTGTCTGGCGTGCGCGATAAGGACTTGCGCGATAGGGATTCGCGCGAGAAGCGCTGGGGTGTCGCCGCACTCGCCGCGCTGACCCTGCTGCGCCTCGTGGTCGCGGCGGCGCTGCCACTGATTCCCGACGAGGCCTATTACTGGTGTGGTCGCGCGTGCTGGCGCCCGGCTATCCCGACCATCCGCCGATGGTCGCGCTGTGGATTCGCTGCGGCACGATGCTGGCAGGCGAGGGGGCGCTGGGCGTGCGGCTGCTCGGCCCGCTCTCGGTGGCGGCCGCCACGCTGCTGCTGGCGGACGCTGCCACGCGGCTGCTGCACTGCCGGCGCGCCGGCCTGCGCGCCGCGGCCCTGCTGAACGCGACGCTGCTGTTCGGTGTGGGCGGCGTGCTGATGACGCCGGATGCCCCGCTGCTGGCATTCTGGATCGCCGGCCTGTGGGCGCTGGCCCGGCTGCTCGACAGCGGCGATCCGCGCTGGTGGCTGGCCGCCGGCCTGTTCGCGGGCCTGGCGATGGCGAGCAAATACACCGCCGTGCTGCTGTGGTTCGGCATCGGTCTCTGGCTGCTGGCGACGCCCGCGATGCGGCCCTGGCTGCGGCGGCCCGCACCCTATCTCGGTGCTGCCGTGGGACTGGCCGTCTTCCTGCCCGTCCTGCTGTGGGAGGCCGGGCACGACTGGGTCAGCTTCGCGCGCCAGGGCGGGCGCATCGCCGCATGGCAGCCGACGCACGCCGTGCGCTTCCTGGGCGAGCTTGTCGCCGGCCAGTTCGGCCTGATCACGCCACTGGTGTTCCTGCTCTGCGTCGCCGGCATCGTGCAGGCCGCGCGCCTCGCCTGGCGCACCCGCGATCCGGCGGCGATGCTGCTGCTCGCGCTGACCCTGCCGACGGTCGTGCTGTTCACGCAGCACACGCTGGGCAACCGCGTGCAGGGCAACTGGCCTGCCGTGATCTATCCCGCCGCCATCATCGCCGCTGCCGGCCTGCTCGCACCGGCCTGGCGGCGCCTCACCACGCCGGCCGTCGCGCTCGGCCTCGGCCTGACCCTGCTGGTGTACTTGCAGGCGGGGACGGCGCTACTGCCGCTGCCGGCGCGGCTGGACCCGATCGCGATGCAGCTCTCGGGCTGGCCCGGGCTGGCCGCCCGCATCGATGCGGCGCGCCTGCGTGCGGGTGCCACGTTCGTCGCGGCCGACCAGTACGGCGTCGCGGCCGAACTGGCGCGGCACCTGCCGCCGGATGTGCCGGTGGTGGGCGTGGAGCAGCGCTGGACGCAGATCGGCCTGCCGCGCGCCGACGTGGCGGGGCGCACCGGCCTTCTAATCCGCAGCACCCGCCGCGGACCGGAGCTGGAGGGAATACCCTGGCCCGCCCCCGTCGAGATCGGCGAGGTGGAACGGCAGCGTGACGGCGAGGCCGTCGAGACTTTCCGGCTGTATCGTGTCGTGCCAGCCGGGAATAGCGCCATTGCGGTCACGCTTCCTGTCATGGGGCGCGCTTTAGCAGCGAATTAAACAAGAACGCGCACGCTGCGGTCCTCGCTGGAGCGGCGTAGGCATGCGCGGTAAGTCCGACAAGAACGGCAAGGGCAGCATCATCATCCGCAAGGAGGAGGTGGTTGAAGGCGGCCACCATGGTGGTGCATGGAAGGTTGCCTACGCCGACTTCGTCACTGCGATGATGGCGTTCTTCCTGCTGATGTGGCTGTTGAACGCAACCACGGAGGAGCAGCGCAAGGGCCTCGCCGATTACTTCAGCCCCAACGCCGTGCTGTCGCACAATTCCTCCGGCACCGGCCAGCCCTTCGGCGGGCGCACCGCCTTTTCCCAGGGGGCGATGC
Source organism: Acetobacteraceae bacterium (assembly GCA_037201625.1). Classification (GTDB taxonomy): domain Bacteria; phylum Pseudomonadota; class Alphaproteobacteria; order Acetobacterales; family Acetobacteraceae; genus JAMXLO01. The sequence goes on from JBBCGR010000003.1 coordinate 658,674, forward strand.
TGTCCGACCTGGGCTCGCCGCAGGTGACGACCGGCCAGCATCCGCCGATCGATCAGGTCGACGAGGACGAGACCGAGATCCTGGCCGAACCGCGGCCGCATCGCGAGGATACCAAGAGCCGGGAGGCGGACCTGGGCGGCACCCCGCCGCCACGGCCGGCACCGCGTACGGGCCAGGATGCCGCGACGCCTCCTGTTCCCCCTGCCACCGCCGCGGCCGCCGCCGCCGCTGCAGCCGCGCGCACCGGGCAGCCGCGCAAGCCGACCGAGGCGGAGCTGCAGGCCGAGTTGGAGCGGCGCGAGAAACTGGCGTTCGAGCAGGCCGCCCAGCAGATCCGCGACGCCGTCCGCAACGACCCGCAGCTTGAGGAACTGGCCCGCCAGCTTGCCATCGACACGACGCCCGACGGTTTGCGCATCCAGATCCGCGACGCCGACCGGGAGGCGATGTTCCCGCTGGGCTCCGCCATCCCCAACGAAAAGGCGCGGCTGCTGCTACAGAAGATCGCACCGGTACTGGCGCGGATGACGCAGGACCTGGCGATCGCGGGTCACACCGACGCGGCACCCTTCGCCGGCTCCGGCCGCACGAACTGGGAATTGTCGGCCGACCGCGCCAACGCCACGCGCAAGTTCCTGATCGATTCGGGCCTGCAGGAGCCGCGCATCCGCAGCGTCACCGGCAATGCGGCGCGCGATCCCGCCGTGCCCGGCGACCCGTTCGCCGCCGCCAATCGCCGTATCTCCATCGTCGTACTGCGTGCCGCGCGTTCCCTTCCGGAAACACCGTGACCCGTCATGCTGACGATAGGCTCCTTCGTCCTGCTGCTCGGCTGCGTATTCGGCAGCTACCTGGTCTCCGGCGGAAGCCTCGACGTCCTGGAAGAGGCGCTGCCGTTCGAGATGTGGACGATCGGCGGCGCTGCCATCGCGTCCTTCATCATGTCGAACAGCATGCACGACCTGAAGCATGCACTGGGCAGTTTCAAGAAGATCTTCGGCGGTGCGGCGTTCCACAAGAGCGACTACATCGATCTGCTGAGCCTGCTGTACTTCCTGGTCCGCCTCGCGAGCACCAAGGGCAACATGGCGCTCGAGCCGCATATCGAGAAGCCTGACGAAAGTCCGGCGTTCCAGAAATATCCGAAGATCCTCGCCAACCGCTTCGCGTGCTCGATGATCTGCGACTATCTGCGCATGGTCGGGATGAACGCCGACGATCCCAACCAGATCGAAGACGTGATGGCGCGCGAGCTGAAGAAGGCGCTGCACGAGGAACTGCACGGCGCGCACGCGTTGCAGGCGATGGCGGACGGCCTGCCGGCGCTCGGGATCGTTGCGGCGGTGCTCGGCGTGATCAAGACGATGTCGTCGATCGACAAGCCGCCGGCGGTCCTGGGCGGGATGATCGCCAGTGCGTTGACCGGAACGTTCCTGGGCGTGCTGCTGGCCTATGGCCTTGCCGGGCCGTGTGCGTCGCGGCTCATCGGCGTGGTCGAGGAGGAGGCGAAATTCTACGACGTGATCCGCGCGGTACTGGTCACCCACCTGCACGGCAACGCGCCGCAGGTCAGTGTGGAATCGGGCCGCAAGATGGTGCCCACCGAGCACATGCCGAGCTTCCTGGAACTGGAGGAGGCGGTGCAGTCGGTACAGCTCGGCTGAGGCCGGTTGGCTGAGGCCAGCGCGGCTGAGGCATGCACGGCGGAGGCATGCACGCGGCTGATGAACCCGCGGGATCAGGCCGTCGGCCGTGCCTCGCCCTTCATCTGGGTGCGATGCATGATGCGGCGGCTCGCCGCATCGAACGGATCGCGCCGATGCATGGTGCAGCGGTTGTCCCACAGCACCACGTCGCCCACGCGCCACGTGTTGTACCAGGTGAGTTCGTCGCGCGTCGCAAGGCGCCAGACCTCGTCCAGCAGCGCGTCCGACTCCGCCAGCGCCAGCCCTTCAATATACGCGTTGCGCCGCCGGCCGAGATACAGGCACTGCCGGCCCGTCTCCGGATGCGTGCAGACGATCGGATGATAGGTCCCGGGCGCCTCGCGTGGGTCGTCGGTCGGCGTCACGCCCTGCCGCACATACCCGCCGCTGTTGTAGGTTCCGTCGTGCTTCACCCGCCGCCCGGCGATGCGCCGTTTCAGCGTCTCCGGCAGTTCCTCATAGGCACGGTACATGTTGGTGAAGCCGGTGTTGCCGCCAGCGGGCGGGATCTCGATCGCATACAGCATGCTCGCCTTCGGCGGATCCGCCAGGTACGACATGTCGGTGTGCCACACGGCCTCCCCCGCACCGAGGCTGCCGATCGCCACGCCGTTCTCGATCACGTTCGAGACAACGTAGATCTCGGGATGGCCGTCCACGAAGCGGCGGCCGTTCTCCTGGATCGGCGCCAGGTCCAGCTCACCGAACCGCCGGCTGAACCCGGTCAGGTCGTCATCGTTCAGCGTCTGGCCCCGAATCAGCAGCACGAGATGGTCGAGCCACGCACGATGGATCGCCGCAAAATCCGCCTCATCGATCCGTCGCAGATCGACCCCGCCGAGCGTCGCGCCCAGCGCCGCACCCGTGGGCGCCACCGTGATGGACATGCATGCCTCCCCGCTCTCTCTTCCCCCGCGTTTCCGGCTTTCCCAGCGTTTCCGGCTTTGCCAAGGTTTCCGGCGGCGCGAATGTAGCGGCCGATCCACTGCGAGGGGAACTGCCATGCCGCTCAAGCCGCCATCCTGGCTCACCGAGTTTCGCGCGTTCATCATGCGCGGCAGCGTCGTCGACCTGGCGGTCGGCATCATCATCGGCGCCGCCTTCACCGGTGTGGTGAACAGCCTGGTCAAGGACGTCTTCAACCCGATCCTCGGCCTGGTGGTGGGCGGCATCGACTTCTCCAACCTCTTCGTCGCCCTGAACGGCCAGCACTTCAACTCGCTGGCCGAGGCGCAGCAGGCCGGCGCGCCGACGCTGAACGTCGGCCTGTTCATCAATGCCATCATCAATTTCATCATCGTCGGCTTCGCCATCTTCTGGGTGGTGAAGGGCCTCACGCGGCTGCATCTGCGCGAAGACGCCAAGGCGGGTCCGAGCAAGACCGAGCAATTGCTGACCGAGATCCGCGACATCCTGCACGACAGGACGGTTCCGCCGGCACCCCAGAAGTGACCGCATTTTTCTGCGCGCGGACCCTGCCGCGGGAATAGACTGCCTCCGCGACTGGGGGAGAGGCGCCATGCGCCGGTTCGGACTGCTGCTTGCGGCACTGCTCTGCCTCGCCTGCGGTCGGGCCTGGGCGGATGATTTCGCCCTGCCGGGACTCGAGTCCGACAGTGGCGCCTATGCCCGCACCCTCACCGCACGGTTCCCCGCCGGCGGCACGCCGCAGGCCCGCAGGCAGGCCGAGCAGGCCGCCGCCGCCGCGGTGCGCAAGCAGGACTGGGCCGCCGCGGCCGCCGCCTGGGAAACCCGCATCGCGCAAGGCGACGCGACGCCCGCGCAGTGGCTGTCACTGGCGGAGGCGCAGATGCGCCGGACGCCGCCCGAGGCCGCGCGCGCCTTGCAGGCCGCCTGGCAGAATTTCTCCGGCTCGGAGACCGGCGCGGCCGAACTGCCCTCGCTGCTGCTGATGGCGGACGCGCTGAAGGCGCTGAACCGGCCGACCCAGGCGATCCAGGCGCTGGAGGCAGCGGTCGAGCGCGCGCCCGACAACAAGGCGATCGCGCAACGCCTGGACGAAACGCGCCGCGCCACCGGCATCCTGGTGCGCCGCGTCACCACCGAGGCCGATGCCGAACCGCCGCGCGCCTGCATCGGCTTCACCGTCGCCCCGGTGCGGCGCGATGATTTCCACGCCGAGGACTGGGTGCGGCTCGACCCGCCGGTGCCGGGCGCGGCGGTCACCCGCGAGGGCGACCTGATCTGCGTCTCCGGCCTGCCCTCAGGCGCCACAACCCGCGTGCTGCTGCGCGCCGGCATGCCCGGCGAAAGCGGCCTCAGCCTGGTGAAGGACACGGCGCTGAATGTCGCGATGGCCAACCGTCGCCCGCGCATCGACTTCGACACGCGCATGTTCGTGCTGCCGCGTGGCCAGATGCCGGCGATCGACCTCAGCACGGTCAACCTCTCCAGCGTGAAGCTGACTCTCGCCCGCCTCACCGAGCGCAACGTCGTGGCCTTCGTCCGCAATGCGCGGCTCGGCCAGCCTGTCGACTCCTGGGATGCCGACCGCATCGGCGAGCAGTCGGGCCGCATCGTCTGGCAGGGCAGCGCCGATGTGCCGCGCTGGCAGGCCAACCGCAGCACGCATACCGCGCTGCCGATGCCCGACGCGCTGGCCTCCGCCGGGCCCGGCCTCTACGCGCTGATCGTGACCGCCGGCGACGGCACGCCGAATGCGCCGACCGCGGTGCAGATGATCCTGCGCACCGACTTCGCGCCCACGATCTGGCGCGGCACCGACGGGCTCACCGTGCAGGTGCGCGGCTATTCCGACGTGCAGCCGCGCGCCGGCGCCACGCTGCGCCTGCTGGCCGAGAACAACGAGGTGCTGGGCGAGGCCACCACCGACGCCGATGGCTTCGGCCGTTTCGCCGCGCCGCTGCTGCAGGGCGAAGGCCCCGTCGCGCCGCGCGCGCTCGAGGTGATGGGCGGCGAGGACTACACGATGCTGGACCTCACCAGCGCCGCCTTCGATCTGTCGGACCGCGGCGTGACCGGCCTGCCGCATCCCGGCCCGCTCGACGCCTATGTCTGGCTGGACCGCGGCATCTTCCGGCCCGGCGAGACCGCGCAGGTGATGGCGCTGCTGCGCGACGCCGCTGGGCGCCCCGCCGATGTGCCGGTGCATGTCATCGTCAAGCGCCCCAACGGCCAGGTCTTCCTCGACGCCACGCCCGCGCGTGCAGCCGAGGCGTCGGTGCATCTGCCGGTCGCGTTGTCCTCCGGTGCGCCGGCCGGCACCTGGACGATCGAGGTGAAGGCCGATCCCGGCCTGCCGCCGATCGGCCGCGCCGAGTTCCGCGTCGACGCCTTCGTGCCCGACCGCATGGCCGTCGATCTCGGCGCTCCGTCCGGCCCGATCGTTGCCGGCCGGCCCTATTCGCTGCCGGTGACCGCGCGCTTCCTGTATGGCGCGCCCGCCGCCGGCCTGACCGGCCAGGCGCAGATGCGGCTGGTGGTCGATCCCGCGCCGTTCCCTGCACTGGCCGGCTACCGCATCGGCCTGATCGACGAAACCTACGCGCCCGATTCGCAGGACCTGCCGCTGCCGGACACCGACGCGCAGGGCCGCACCACGCTCGAGATCCCGCTGCCGCGCGCGCCCGACTCGACGCACGCGCTGAAGGCCTCGCTGAGTGTCGGCGTGAACGATCCGTCCGGCCATGCCTCGCTCGCCAGCACGGAGATCCCGGTGCGGCCGGCGGGCAGGCTGATCGGCATCAAGCCGGAATTCGCCGGCAGCGCGGTCGATGCCGGTACCGAGGCGGCGTTCACCATTGCCGCCGTCGGCCCGGACGGCGCGCGCGTGCCCCTGCGCGCCAAGCTGCGCCTGGTGCGCGAGCGGCCCCGACTGGCGCCTGGTGATGGCGCGGCAGCCTGGCGCGGTACGAGACGGTGTGGCGGGACGATCCGCTGCAGACGCAGGTGGTGGACATCCCGGCTGCCGCGCCGCTGCGCTTCGCCCAGAAGCTCGATTTCGGCCGCTACCGGATCGAGGTGCTGGAGGATGGCGGCATGGCCGCGACCTCCATGCGGTTCCGCGCCGGCTGGGTGTCGTCGGACAATCCGGACGTGCCGGACCAGGTGGATGTGTCCGCTGACCGCAGGACCTACGCGCCGGGCGATACGGCGCGCATCCATATCGCCCCGCCCTTTGCCGGCCAGGCGACCGTGCTGGTGCTGTCGGACCGCGTGCACAGCGTGCGCAACATCGCGGTGGCCGAAGGCGGGCACCGACGTCGAGGTGCCGGTCTCCGCCGACTGGGGACCCGGTGCCTATGTCACGGTGCACGTGTTCCGCACCGCCGCCGATGCGAAGTCGCGGCCGGGCCGCGCGATCGGCCTCGCCTGGGTCGGCATCGATCCCGGCACGCGCAAGCTGCCGATGGCGTTCGAGGTGCCGGACAAGTACCCGCCGCGCGGCCGCGCCACCGTACGGCTGCGCACCGCGCCGGGCGCCTGGGTCAGCCTCGCCGCGGTCGATGAGGGCATCCTGCGTCTCACCAGCTTCGCCTCGCCCGACCCGACGGACCATTTTCTCGGCCGCCGCCGCCTGGCCTCGACATCCGCGACGACTGGGGCAGGCTGATCGCGCCGCCCGACGGGTGCGGCGACGGTACTGCGCCAGGGCGGCGATGAAGGCAGCTTCGCGCTGCCCGACATCCCGCAGAAGACCGTGACGCTGTTCATCCCGCCGGTGCAGGCCGGCGCCGATGGCGTGGTGGAGTTTCCGCTCGACCTGCCCGACTTCAATGGCCAGGTGCGGCTGATGGCGGTGGCCTGGCACGACACCGGGATCGGCGGAGCCGCGACCGGACGTGTTCGTGCGCGACCCGCTGGTGGCCGAGCCGCTGCTGCCGCGCTTCCTGGCACCCGGCGACCAGGTGCGGCTGACCGTGCTGCTGCACAACCTGGACCTGCCGGCCGGCGAGCAGGTGGTGACCGTGTCGGTCGACGGCCCGCTCGCGGTCGGCGGTCCGGCGCGCCTCGCCGCCAATCTCGCGGCCGGCGCGCAGGCGCTGCCCTTCGTCACGCTGAGTGCCACCGGCGCCGGCCGCGGCATCGTGCGGCTGGACGTGGCCGGCACCGGCGGCTTCCACGTGCAGCGGGAGACCGCGATCACCGTGCGTCCGGCGCGGGGCGCCACGACGATGGTGGCGGGCGGCGACCTGGCGCCGGGGGCGGAGTTCCAGTTGGCGCCGCCGCTCGACCGGTTCATCGCCGGCACCTGGACGGCGTCGGCCACGTTCGGCGGCGCGGTGCGCTACGACGTGGCCGGGCTCGTGCAATCTCTCGACCGCTATCCGCTGTGGTGCCTGGAGCAGGCGACCAGCCGCGGCCTGCCGCTGGCCCTGCTGCCGGACGGGCCGCTGGCCGGCGCCGACCGGGCCGCGAAGTTGCAGCAGGCGGTGGGCTTCGTGCTGGACCGCCAGCGCTTCGATGGCGGGTTCGGCCTGTGGACCGCCTCGCAGGAAGCCGAGCCCTGGCTGTCGGTCTACGCCAGCGAGTTCCTGCTGCGCGCCCGCCAGGCCGGTGCGGCGATCCCCGAGCAGGCGGTCGCCGACGCGCTGAAGTTCATCGCCGATGCCGCGGATGATCCGGGCGACAAGCCGGAGGACGCCGCGACGCAGCCGTACCGGCTGTATGTGCTGGCGCTTGCCGGCAGGGGCCGCCCGGGGGCCGCCCGGGTGATCGCCGAGCGGGTCGACCGCCTGCCGACGGCCGCTCGCCAAGGCGCAACTGGCGGCGGCGCTGGCGCTGGCGCACGACCAGCCGCGCGCCGAGGCGGCGTTCGCGGCGGCGTTGGCCGCGCCGGCGCGGCGGTGGTGGGCGTACGACTACGGCACCGCGCTGCGCGACCAGGCGGCGATCGCGCTGCTGCTGAAGGAGAGCGGGCTGCTGGCGGACCGGCTGGAGCGGCTGCTCACCACGATGCCGGGCGCCGACCTGTCCGCCGACACGCTGTCCACCCAGGAGCAGGCCTGGGCGGCTTCGGCCGGCGCCGTGCTCGGCCGCAACGGGACACCCGCCCGGGTCGCGTTCGAGGGGCGTGATCTGCCGGTGGCGCCCGTGGTGTCGGTGGCGCTCAACGGGCCGGCCACGGTGCGCAACCTGGCCGACAAGGCAATATGGCGGGCGGTGTCGGTGACCGGCATTCCCGCCACCGCGCTGCCGACCGCGCGGGCGCAGATGCGCATCAGCCGGCAGTTCAAGACGCTGGACGGCCAGCCGCTGGACCTCGACCACCTGAAGCAGAACACCGTGTTCGTGCTGCTGCTGGAGGGCAAGGCGGAGGACGGCCAGCCGCATCGCGCCATGTTGCAGCACGGGCTGCCCGCCGGGTGGGAACTCGCCGGGCGCCTCGGGCCGGGCGACGTGCCCGGCATGGCCTGGCTCGGGAAGCTGACCGAGACCGAGGCGCAGCCGGCCGCCGATGACCGCTATGCCGCCGTGGTGGCGCTGACGCCGGAGCGGCCCGATTTCCGCTTGGCCGTGCGCCTGCGCGCGGTGACGCCGGGCAGCTATGAACTGCCGGGCGCCGAGGTCGCCGACATGTACCGGCCCGGCGTGTTCGCCCGCCAGGCCGCCGGCCGGATCACCGTCCAGGGCGTGGAGTGACAGGGCGTGGAGTGACGCAGGGTCCGCTTTCACCACCCGGGATGAGCCTGCGGACGCGACGCATCCTGCGTCTCCTGGCCACGCTGCCGTCGCTGCTGTGGTTCCTCGCCGCCCTCGGCGTGGCGCTCGATTTCGCCTTTCCGCCCAACCTCGCGCGCCTGTCCTCAGTCGGCACCGAGGTGCTGGACCGCAATGGCCGTCCGCTGGCGCTGCTGCCGGCGCAGGGCGGCGTCTGGCGGTTCCGCGCCACCTCGCAGCCGCCGCTGCTGACCGACCTGCTGATCGCGGTCGAGGACCGGCGTTTCCGCAGCCATCCCGGCGTCGATTCGCTGGCGCTGCTGCGCGCCACGTTCCAACTCGCCTGGCACGGCCGCGTGGTCTCCGGCGGTTCCACATTGGCGATGCAGGCCGCCCGGCTGCTCGAGCCTCGGCCGCGCACGCTGCGCGCCAAGCTGATCGAGATGGCGCGGGCGCTGCAACTGGAACTGCGCTACGGCCGCTCGGGCGTGCTGGACATCTGGCTGACGCTGGCGCCGTTCGGCGGCAACCTCGAGGGGATCCGTGCCGGCTCGCTCGCCTGGTTCGGCGTGCCGCCCGAGGCGCTGGAGCCCGCACAGGCCGCGCTGCTGGTGGCGATCCCGCGCCGGCCTGAGCGGCTGCGCCCGGACCGCCACGCCGCGGCCGCGCGCGCGGTGCGCGACCGGGTGCTGGCGGTCGGGCACCTGGACGGCGCGCAGGAAGCGGTGCCGACGAGCCGCGTCCCGCTGCCGCGCCATGCGCCGCAGCTTGCCGCCGGACTGCCCCGCGCGCCGCAGGTCCGCACCACGCTGGACCTGCCCTTGCAGGCGGCGCTCGAACGTCTCGGCGCCGATCAGGTCGCGACCCTGCCGTACCGGGCCTCGCTCGCCCTGCTGGTCGCGGATGCCGGCACGCGCGAGATCCGCGCCGCCTATCCCGGCGTCTGGCGCGACCAGTCCCGCTCCGGCGCGCTCGACCTGACCCAGGCGGTGCGCTCGCCCGGCTCCGCGCTGAAGCCGTTCATCTACGCGATGGCGTTCGCCGATGGCGCCGCGGCGCCGGACACGGTGGTGCCCGACCTGCCGCATCGCTACGGCGGCTACGCGCCGGAGAATTTCGACCGCGGTTTCGCCGGCACTCTCACCGCCGGCGAGGCATTGCGCCGTTCGCTGAACCTGCCGGCCGTGGCGCTGCTCGACCGGGTCGGTCCGCTCCGCTTCGCGGCGACGCTGCGCAGTGCGGGCGTGGCGCTGCGCCTGCCGCGCGGCGCCGATCCGTCGCTGCCGCTGGCGCTGGGCGGCGCCGGCATCACCCTGCGCGATGCGGCCTCACTCTACGCCGCGATTGCCACCGACGGCACCGGCGGCCGGCTGCGCCTGCTGACGGACGAGAACCCGGTGCGTCCCGACTTCCTGCCCGCGGCCGCCGCCCGGGCGGTGGCCGATGTGCTGACCCGACCGCTGCCCGGGTTCGGACCGGGCGGCATCGCCTGGAAGACCGGCACAAGCTGGGGCGGCCGCGACGCGTGGGCGTTTGGCTTCGACTCGCGCCACGTCGTTGCGGTATGGATCGGCAGGCCCGACGGCACGCCGCTGCCGGGTGCGACCGGCGCCTCGCTCGCCCTGCCGCTGCTGTCCCGCGTGTTCGACCTGTTGCCGAAGGCTCCCCGCAGTGTCCCCCCTGTCCTTCCGTCATCGTCCGGCCCATCGGCTTCCCTCGCGGGCGCCCTGCGCCTGCTGTTCCCGCCGCCGGGCGCCGTGCTGTCCGCCGATGGCCCGGTGACGATCCGCGTGATGGGCGGCCGCCGCCCGCTGACCTTCCTGGTGGACGGCGCGCCACTGCCGGCGGACCGCGCCCGCCGCGACACTGCCTGGCTGCCGCCAAGCCCCGGCTTCTACCGGCTCACGGTGCTGGACGCCGATGGCAGCGCGGCGCGCGCCACGATCCAGATCCGCAACACACCATGATCCGTGCCGTCCTGCTGCTGTCGCTGCTCGCCCTCGCGGCCTGCGCCGGCGATATCGGCGCGCGCCGTGCCGATGGCACCTGTCCGCTGATCCGCCTCGCCGAGATCCCGCTGGAGGCGCGCAGCAACATGCTGTTCGTGCAGGCCAAGATCGGCACAGAACCGGTGACGCTGCTGCTCGACACCGGCGCCGAGCGCACGCTGCTCACCGAGGCCGCGGTGAACCGCCTGCAACTCCCGCGCGACTACCAGCACGCGACGCGCACCTTCGGCATCGGCAGCCCGACCGCCGCTTGGGACGCGAAGCTGCCGGACGGGCTGGTGCTCGGCACCACCCGGTTCCCGGTGGACAGCGTGACGGTGGGGCAGTTCGCCATCAACCAGATCGCCGGCGGACCGGCGGACGGCCTGCTCGGCGCGGATATCCTGCTGGCCTTCGACCTCGACCTCGACCTGCCCGCCAACCACATCACGGTCTACCGCGCCCGCCGCGAATGCCCCGACGCGACGCCGCCCTGGAAAGAGCCCTATGTCGCCGTCAACGGCATCGGCACCCAGCGCGACCGGCTGCTGGTGCCGTTCGAATTGGACGGCGTGGCGGGGATGGGGATCCTGGACACCGGCGCGCAGCTCAGCTCGGTCAGCCAGCGCATGGCGGAGCGGACCGGCGTCGGCCTGGAACAGCTTGCCGCGGATCGCACGGTGATCGCGCACGGCGCTGCCCCCGAGCATGTGCCGGTGCGCATCCACCGCTTCCGCGAACTGCGCGTGGGACCCGCGCTGCTGCGCGACCCGCTGCTGCCGGTGGTGCCCATGAGCAGCAGCATGGGGGACGCGCTGGTGGGCGCGGATTTCCTGCAGGACCGCCGGGTCTGGCTGTCGTTCTCCACCAACCGGATGTTCATCACGCCGCTGGAGCGCGGGCCATGGATCGCGGTGACGCAGACCGCCAAGTGAGCGCGGGCTGACGCGCGGGCGTAGGCACCTTCCTTGACATCGCCTTCAGGGGACGCGACGAAACGAGCAGCGGCGACCTGACGGACCGGGTTCGCCACCACGCCCGCCACGACAATGCCCACCACGACGACGCCCGCCACGACATGCAGGCTGCGACGATGCAGGCAGCGGCGATGGCGGTCCCTGCTGCCACGCGGACTGAGCCACGGACCCGATCATGAAACTGTTCTATGGCTGGATCATCGTTGCCGTCGGCATCGTCGTGACCTGCATCGGCATGGGTTCGATGATGTCGCTCGGCGTCTACCTGCAGCCGATCTCGCAGGACATGGGATGGTCGCGCACCGGCATCTCGTTCGCGGCCGTGCTCAGCTTCCTCGCGATGGGGTGCGGATCCTTCCTGTGGGGCTCGCTGTCCGACCGGTTCGGCACGCGCGCCGTCGTGCTGGCGGGCGGCGTGCTGCTGGGCGGCGGGCTGATCGCCGCCAGCCGTGCCGCCGAACTCTGGCAGTTCCAGGTGCTGTTCGGCACCTGCGTCGGGCTTGCGGCCGGCAGCTTCTACGCGCCGCTGATCGCCACCGTCACGCGCTGGTTCACGGCGCATCGTAGCCTCGCGGTCTCGCTGGTATCCGCCGGCATGGGGCTAGGATCGTTCCTGATCGCGCCGCTGTCGCGCTGGCTGATCACCAGCTACGACTGGCGCAGCGCCATGCTGACGATCGGCTGCCTAGCCTGGGCGATGGTGCTGCCCGCCGCACTGTTCGTCCGCCGCCCGCCGCAACAGGCGACAGCCGCCGCAGCCGGCCTTGGCTCAGCCGGCCATGAGTTCTCGATGGCGCAGGTGCTGCGCACGCCGCAGTTCGCCGCGATCGCACTGACGCATTTCGCCTGCTGCGCGGCGCATTCCGGGCCGATCTTCCACATGGTGAGCTATGCGATCGACTGCGGCATCCCCGCGATGACCGCGGCCACCGTGTTCGGCACCACCGGCCTCGCGTCGCTCTCCGGACGCATCGTGTGCGGCCTGATCGCCGACCGCGTCGGCGCCAAGCGCACGCTGGTGGTCGGACTGGCCGTGCAGGCGCTGGCCGTCAGCCTGTACCTGGTGACGCGCGGCACCGTGGGGTTCTACGCCCTCGCGGCACTGTTCGGACTGGCGTTCGGCGGCGTGATGCCGCTCTACGCGATCCTCGTGCGCGAGTATTTCGGCGCCCGCGTGATGGGCAGCGCATTTGGCGCCGTCTCGATGATCGCCACCCTGGGCATGGCACTGGGACCGTTGGCCGGCGGCTGGCTGTTCGACAGTTTCGGCAGCTATGTCTGGCTGTATCTCGGCTCGTTCGGCATTGCCCTGGGAGCTGTGGCGATCGCCGTCACCTTCCGCCCGCCGCAGCGCCGGCCGTTGGTTCTGGCGGCGCGCGCGGCGTAGCGGACGCGCGGCTCAGCCGAGCGCACCGGACGCGCGCAGTGCCGCGATAGCGGGGCCGGTCAGGCCGAGGACATCGGCGAGTACCGCGTCGGTGTCGGCGCCGAGGGCAGGGGCGCTGCCGGTACGGCGGGCGAAATTGGAGCGCCAGGGCAGGCCGGGCAGCACGCCGCCCGCCACCGCGTCCCAGAAGCCGCGGGCGCGCAAGTGCGGATCGGCCACCAGGTCGGTCGAGGATGCCAGCGCCGCGGCCGGAACCTCTGCCTCCTGCAGCACGCGTTCTGCCGCTTGCGCGTCGCGGTCGACGAACCAGGCGGCGAGCGTCGCGTCGATCGCGGCACGCTGCGCGCTGCGCTCCGTCCCGCCCAGCGACGGCGACAGGCCCGGAACCACGCCGCACAGCGCGCGCCATTCGCGATCGTTGCGGACCGCGAGCGCGACCCAGCGATCCTCACCGGCGCAGCGATACGCGCCGTGTGGGGCATGCCGGTCCGAGCGGTCGCCCTGCGGCACCGGCGGCGTGCCCGACTGTGCCGCCAGCAGCGGTTCGGCCATTGTCCACAGCATCGCCTCGATCATCGAGAAGTCGATGCGCGCCACGCCGCCGTCGCGCGCGCGCCGCCACAGCGCGGCCGCAACGATGAACGCCAGCATCAGCCCGCACATCGGATCGAGCCAGGCGAAGCCGACGCGCGGCGGCCGGTCCGGATGGCGGTTCAGCCCGGCGAACCCGGCGTAACATTGCAGCAGCGTACCGTAGGCGACCGCATGCGATTCCGGTCCCGTCCGCCCGAGGCCGGACGCGGAGAGATAGATCAGCGACGGGTTGCGCTGCCGCAGCGCCGCGGCGCCGAGACCCAGCCGGTCCATCACGCCGGTGGCGAAGTTCTCCACCAGCACGTCGCAGCGTTCCGCCAGCGCGCACGCGGTCTCCACCGCCTCGGGCCGCTTCAGGTCGAGCACGATGGCCTGCTTCGCCTGCCCGAGCACGGTGTGCAGTTCCGAGGCGCGGCCGGGATCGCCGCGGCCGGGTGCCTCCACCTTGATCACATCGGCGCCCATCGCCGCCAGGTAGCGCGTCGTGGTCGGACCCGCGATCACCCAACTGAAATCCAGCACCCGCACGCCGGCGAGCGGCAGCGCGCCAGGCGGCCGCGCTGGCGGTCGCGGCGATGCCGCCGGTGTCTCGGCGATCGCGAGGCCGAACGGCGGACCCGGTGCCTGGACCGTGCGACCGTCGAGCGTCATCGCGCGATAGAAGCCGCGATGCGCGAGTTGCGGCGAGGCAAGCTGCTCGGCAGGTTCGCGCAGCGGGAAACTCGGCACGTGCGCGGCCTGTGCCGTATCGGCGATCCATTGCTTGTCCTGCCGGCAGCTCCAGTCCGACATCAGCGCGTGCAGCGCGTCCCAGTTGGCGACGCGATCCGCCTTGGTGGCGAAGCGCGGATCGCTACCCCAGGCCGGCGATCCCATCGCCATCAGCCAGGCTGCCCATTGCCGGTCCTCGCGCGGCGAGATCGCTGTATAGCCGTCGCTTGCGGGCAGGATGCACACGGTCGCGCCGTTGCCATCGGCCACGCGCCGGCGCGAGCGGCTGCGCCCGTGCAGTCCGGCGGCGGTCAGTTCGGTCATCGCCATGGTGGCGAGCGCTTCCTCGATCGACACGTCCATCACCGCGTCCGCCATGCCGGGCTGGACGGCATGCATGGCGGCGCACGCCGCGGCCAGCCCGCCGATGAACGCCGACTGCTCGCCCACCGCGCGCATCGGCGGCTCTGCCAGGTCGTCGACCTGGCCGGTCAGCAGTCGGGCGATGCCGCTCGAGAACATCAGCGTCAGGTCGCTTGCCGGCGCATCGGCCCGCGGGCCGGTCTGGCCGAACGGCGCGATGAACACCAATGCCGCATCGGCATTCACGCGGCGCAGTGATGCGGCATCGCACGACGCGCTGCGCAGCGCGGACGGCGATCCTTCGCAGATGATGAGCGACGCCGTCGCAAGCGCGTCGCGTGCGACGTGCGGCTTGCCGTGGTTGAGATACGCGGCCAGCGGCGTCGATACGTCTGCATCGACACACGCAACCTCGGCGCCGACATCGGCGAGCACGCGGCCGCACACCGCGGCGGCCAGGCCGTTGCCCCATTGCACGACACGCAATCCGTCCAGCAGCGCCATCCCGGCTCCCATCCCGACGTCCGTCGCCACGATGGCGCCTGGGCCGTTCCGGCGCTAGGCTTCCGCAAATAACAAACACAGAACGAGGAACGTCTGCCAATGCTGAAGTCACGCCAAGTGTCTCGCCGCGGCGCGCTCAAACTCGCCGCTGCCACGGCAACATTGCCGCTGGTCCATATCCGCACCGCCGGCGCCGCCGGCAGGCTCGGGGTCGGTGTCGTCGACCACTGGGTACCGCGGAGCAACGAAAAGCTGAAGGAGCAGATCGAGGCCTGGGGCGCCGCCAACAAGGTGGAGGTCAACGTCGATCGCATCACCACGGTCGGCGCCAAGCTGCAACTCACCGGCACCGCGGAGGCACAGGCCGGTGTCGGCCACGACATGATGACCTTCCTGGCCTGGGATCCCCAGGCGCGTGCGTCGAAGCTCGCGCCGATGGATGATGTGATGAAGCGGCTGGTCGCGAAATACGGCGAGATGAACGACGTCTGCCAGTATCTCGGCCGATCGGAGGACCACTGGGTGGTGATCCCGTCCAGCGTGTCGACGCAGTACAAGGGACCGTGCGGACGCATCAGCCTGCTGAAGAAGTTCGCCGGCCTCGATCCGGTGGAGATGTACCCGCTGCGGCCGGAACGCACCAAGGCCGCCGAGAACTGGACCTATGACACGCACCTGAAGGCTGCCGAGGCGTGCCAGAAGGCGGGATTTGCGTTCGGCATCGGGCTCGGGACGACGCCGGATTCGGTCGATACCGTGGGTGCGATCTTCCGTGCGTATGGCGCGGAACTGGTGAATGCCAAGGGCGAGATCACGGTCGATTCCGACGCCGTGCGGCAGGTGCTGGAGTACGGCCAGCGGCTGGTGAAGTTCCTGCCGCCGGACGCGACCAGCTACGATGACGCCTCGAACAACCGCGACCTGATCGGCGGCAAGTCGGCGCTGATCTGGAACCCGCCGTCATCCTGGGCGGTGGCGAAGCGCGACGCGATCGACGTGGCCTCGGATTGCTGGACCTTCCCCGCGCCGGCGGGGCCGAAGGGCAGCTTCACGCCGTTCCTGCCGTTCCATTGGGGCGTCTGGCAGTTCAGCAAGAACCAGACGGCGGCGAAGGAACTGATCGAGTGGCTGATGCAGCGCGAGCAGGTGGAGCCGCGCTGCGTGGTCTCCGAGGGCTACGACATCCCGCCCTTCCCCAGCATGTCGGACTTCAAGGTGTGGGAGAATGTGGAGCCACCGAAAGGCACCGTGTACAACTACATCCTTCGGCCGCATCATCATTCGACGGCGCATATCGCCGCCTGGCCGGCGCCGCCCGATATCGGCGTGCAGATCTACAATCGCGGGACGATCTCGACGATGTTCTCCAAGCTGCAGAGCGGCCAGTCGATCCCGCAGGTGATCGCCTGGGCGAAGGGGGAACTCGAAGGGTTCGTGCGGTAGTCAGCGACACATGACGGCGTGGCTGGCTGGGGCGAGCCTGGCCAGCCACGTGCCTGCCTGGGACGAGGCGGCCCCATCCCGGTCAGCCGATGGGCCGTCCCTCCAGGATCGGCCGCACCACGCGCTCCAGGTTGCCGCCATGGAACCGCACCGAGCGCATCCCCGCGGCGGCGGCGGCGGCCATGTCGGTGTCCTGGTCGCCCACCAGCACGCAGCGTGCCGGGTCCAGTTCCCAGGCGCGGATCAGGTCGAGCAGCATGCCCGGCGCCGGCTTGCGCCAGTCGCTCGCGCGCCGGTATTGCGGCAGCACCGCGTCGGGATGGAACGGGCAATAGCGGATGTCGTCGATCGTGCCGCCGCTGCGGCGTACTTCGTCTGCCATCCAGGCGTGCAGGTCGCCGACCGCCGCTTCGTCGTAATAGCCGCGCGCGACGCCCGACTGGTTGGTGACGACGAAGACGTGCCAGGCGGCGTCGGTCGCGGCACGGATGGCCGCCCGCGCGCCCTCGGTCCATTCGAAGCGGTCGCGGCTGCCGATGTAGCCATGATCGACGTTGATCACGCCGTCGCGGTCGAGGAACAGCGCGGGCCGGTGCAGCACGCGCGGAATCTCCTGCTGTGCCGCGGCGTAGTCCTCGGGGATGCCGATGTCGCGGAAATAGCCGTCCGCCGGCGTGCCGCGCAATGCACCGCGTTCGGCGAGGCCGGGCAGGATGTCGGCCTCCAGCGAGCAGACCGGTGCCAGGTGGTCCACCAGGCTGCGCCGGAACAGGTAGGTGCCGGCGTTCACCACCCCGCCGGTGCCGGGCGGCGGCCGCTCGCTGAACGCCGTGACGCGGTCGTCGTCGAGCGCGACCACGCCGTAGCGCGACGCATCCTCCATCCGGCGCAGCAGCATCCGGCCCGTGACCTCGGGGCCGTCCGCCGCGCCCGCGACCAGCAGGTGGGAGAAGTTACAATCAAATAACGAATCGCCGTTGCACAGCAGGAACTGCTCGTCCAGCCGGTCGCGGGCATGGAACTACGGCGCCGCCGGTACCGGCCCGCGCCGGCTCGTGCGAGACCTCGATCCGCACGCCGCGGGGCAGCATCTGCGCGAGCGTCCCGGCATGCTCCTCGACCGCATCGCCCAGGTGGCCGGCGAGCAGCAGGAACTCCTCGACGCCGAAGCGCACGAATTCGCGGAGCAGCCACGCCAGGAACGGCCGGTCGCCGCACGGCAGCAGCGGCTTGGGCAGCCGCGCCGCAATGTCGCCCAGCCGCGAGCCGAGCCCGCCGGTGAGCACGGCGCATTGGCGGATGGTAATGGGCGCCATGCGCTACACCTCGGCCGCCGGCTCGCGGCTGGCGCGCACCTTGTCGACACGGCGGCCATCCATCTCCAGCACCTCGAACCGCCAGCCGGAGAACACGATGCGGTCGCCCACCCGCGGCACCCGCCGCAGCAGCGCCAGCACCAGGCCGGCCAGCGTATGGTAGCTGCCCTCGGCCGGCAGGTCGGGCAGCGCGAGGCGCGACTTCAACTCGTCGACCGGCATCATGCCGTCCATGACCAGTGCCGTGTCGCCCTCGCCGGCGCTGCCGCTCTGGTTCGCCTCGGTGTCGGCCGGATCGCCGACGATGGCCTTGAGCACATCGGCCGCGGTCACCACACCCTCGAAACTCCCGTATTCGTCCATCACCAGCGCGATCCCCAGCGTGTCCGATTTCAGCCTTTCCAGCGCGTCCAGCGCCGTCACCGTGTCGGGCACCACCATCGGCTGGCGCAGCGCGGCGGCGAGCGAGACGTCGCCGCCGTCCAGGATGCGGTCCAGGATGTCCTTTGCCTGGACCACGCCCACCACGTTGTCGACCGCGCCGTCGCACACCACGAAGCGCGAATGCGGCGCCGATTTCAGCGCCGCGGCGATATCCTTCGCCGGATCCGTGCGGTCGATCCAGGCAATCTCGGTGCGCGGCGTCATGATCGCGCGCACCGGCTTGTCGGCCAGCCGCAGCAGGCGCTCGATCATGTCGCGCTCTTCCTCCTCCAGCACGCCGGCCTGCGCGCCTTCCGCCAGCAGCGCCTTCAGCTCCTCCTCGGTCACCGTCTGGCGTGGCGTCCGGTGCAGGCCGAACAGGCGCAGGACCACGGCCGACGACCGGTCCAGCAGCCACACGACCGGGCTGCTGACCCGCGCCATCCAGGCGATCGCGGGCGCGACGCGCGCCGCGACGTGTTCCGGCCGGCGCAGCGCCAGATGCTTCGGCACCAGTTCGCCGAGGACCAGGGTGAGGTAGGTCGTCACGACGACGACGAGGGTGAAGGCGAGCGTCTCGGCCCAGGAGCCGATCGCGGGGATCGCGGCGAGCAGCACCGTGAGATCGTTGGCGATCCGCGCGCCGCCGAACACGCCGGTGAGCATGCATGCTGACCAGCGTGATGCCGATCTGGACGGTGGGCAGGAAGCGCTGCGGGCTGCCCGCGAGTTCGCGTGCGATCGCCGCGCCCGCCACGCCCTTGCGTTCGAGCACGGCGAGCCGGGCGCGCCGCACCGAGGCGAGGGCGAGCTCGCTCAGCGAGAACACGCCGTTCACCAGGATCAGCAGCACGATGATGAGGATTTCCAGGCCAAGGGTCATGGCGCAGCATAACGGGCGCGCCGAACTCCCCATAGCCAGACGGCGCATCCTGTGTCAGATGGCGGCATGCCCTTGCTGGCGATCCTGCTGACACTGCTGGGTCTGGTCCCGTTCGTCGGGTGCGGGCTCGGGGCCCTGGGATCGGATCCGGTGACAGCGACGCGCATGCTGGACGCCCTGATCAGCTACGCCGCCATCATGCTTGCCTTCGCCGGTGCGGTACATTGGGGGATCGAGCTGCAGTCGCGCCAGCCGACGGGTTCGTGCAGCGCGCACGCCTCGGTCTCGGCGTGCTTCCGGCGGTGATCGGCTGGATCGCCATGCTTCTGACGCTGGTCGCGGCGGCCTGGATCTCCCTGATCGTGCTGATCGCCGCCTATATCGGCACCGTGCTGGTCGAGCATCAGGGCGCCCGCCGGCAGCTCCTGCCGCCACGCTATCTGTGGTTGCGCTGGGGTTTCACCATCGGCGCGGTTGCCATGATGGTGACCGTGCTCACGCTTCGTGTTCTGGACAGACGGTAGGTTTTTAAGAATTATCTTGGATTTGGCGTCAATTCATGTTTTGGTAAGCATTGCCCACGCGGAGTGCAGACAATGTCCGACGCAACGCCCTCTCCCGCTGTAAGTTCCTTCGCGGCCACAACGTCCGTCACGGACAACGTCGTGCCGTTCCCGCCGCGGCGGACCATCGCGTCGGTCGACCAGGGGCAGGAGCGGCTCGAGCGCGCCTGGAGGAACTCCACAAGGCTTTGGCGGACAGCGCGCGGCGGTCGCCGCCCTGGCGCGGCGCCATCGGCGACCTCGGCCGCGTCGTCACCGGACTGGGTGACAGCCTCCAGCGCTACCGCAGCAACCTCGACACGCTCGGCACGCGCGTGGCCGGCCTGAACGCACAGGCGGTGGAGTTGGAACGCACCGCCGATGCCGCAGCCGCGACGGTTACAGCGACCGCCACGCCCGCGGGCTAGAGCCGTCTCCGTTCGCGTGGCCTCACGGAAACGACTCCTGTTCGTTGTCCGAGAGCGTGATTCGCCGCTTCGGTGATCGACCTGCGCGGCTCTAGCCGGGCGTGTCCTCGGTGAAGAACTTCTGGCCGGCCGCGAAGTGTTCGGCCGCATGAACACGCCCAGCAGCAGAGCCCCGTTCGGCGCCCGCGCCTCGTGCGTGTTGCCCGCCGGCCGCCACACGAAATTGCCCGCCGTGCACTCACCTTCCTCGTCCTCGAGGCTGCCCTCCAGCACGTAGGTCAGTTCCACGCCGGTGTGCTCGTGCAACGGCACCACCGCGCCCGGCGCCAGGCGGAACAGCAATGTCGCCATGCCGGTGTCCGGATCGCTGTACAGCACCTTGTGCTCGATGCCCGGGAACTTCGAGGTTTCCCACTTGGCGTTCACCACGTCGACATAGTGCGACGGCGGCGACTCCGCATCGGCGAGCAGGCGCTTGCGGGTCTTCATCATCCCTTCAGGCATGGCTGGACTCCTCCTGGCTGGTCCCATCGCGCCTGAACCCGCGTTAGAATGTCAAGTCCGGAACGAGGGAGGACCCCCATGGCGCATCCGCTGCTCGACACGCTGCGTGCCGCCCGCGTGGTGCCCGTGGTGCGCACCACGGAGGCGCGGCACGCCGCAACCGCCGTGCAATGGCTGCGCGATGCCGGCCTGCGGATCTTCGAGATCACCATGACGATCCCCGACGCGCCCGCGCTGATCCGCGAACTTGCCGCGGATGCCTCGCTGCTGGTGGGGGCCGGGACGGTGCCCGATCGCGCCATGGCCGAGACCTGCCTTGCCGCCGGCGCGCGGTTCATCGTGGCGCCCTGGGTCGATCCGACGCTCGCCGCTCCGTGCCGCGCCGCCGATGCCGTGCTGATGCTGGGCGCGGTGACGCCCACCGAGGTGCGCAGCGCACTCGCCGCCGGCGCCGATGTGGTGAAGGTGTTCCCCGCCGCCTCGGTCGGCGGGCCGGCGCATATCCGCGCGCTGCGCAGCGTGCTGCCGCATGTCGCCTTCTGCCCGACCGGCGGCGTGGAGCCTGGCAACGTCGCCGACTACCTGGCGGCCGGCGCGGCCTTCGTCGGCATGGGCGGCGCGCTGGTGGACGCCAGGCGCATCGCCGCCGGCGACCGCGCCGCGATCGAGGCGGCGGCGCGCCAGGTGATGGCCGCTCCATGAGCGTCGACCTGCTGTGCATGGGCGAGCCGATGCTGGAGTTCAACCAGCTTCCGCCGCGCCCCGACGGCACGCGCCACTACCTGGAGGGCCATGGCGGCGATACCTCCAATGCGGCGATCGCCGCGGCGCGCCAGGGGACGCGCGTCGGCTATATCACCGCCATCGGCCGCGACATGCCGGGCGACAGCTTCATGGCCCTGTGGGCACGCGAGGGCGTCGACACCGCCACCGTGCGTCGCACCGACCGCTGGCTCACCGGCGTGTACTTCGTGACGCACGATGCGGCGGGCCACCACTTCCTGCACTACCGTGCGAACTCGGCCGCCGCGATGTACACCGCGGACGACCTGCCGGTGGCCGACATCGCGGCAGCACGGATGTCTACGTCTCCGGCATCAGCCAGGGCATCTCCCACCGCCGCCGGCGATGCGGTGTTCGCCGCCATCGACATCGCGCGGCGCCACGGCGTGCAGGTCGCCTACGACACCAACTACCGCCCGCGCCTGTGGCCGCCCGCGCGCGCGGCCGCGGGTGATGCACGCGGCGATCGCCCAGGCCGACTACGCGCTGCCGGGCATCGAGGACGTGCGAACGCTGACCGGCCTCACTGATCCCGACGCGATGCTGGACTTCTACCTGCGGCTGGGCCCGCGCGTGGTCGTGCTGAAGATGGGCGAGGCGGGCGCCTATCTCGCGACGGCGGAACAGCGGGTGATGATCCCGCGGCACGTCGTGGCGGTGGTCGATGCGACCGGCGCGGCGACACGTTCTGCGGCAGTTTCCTGGCCCGTATCCTCGCCGGCGACGATCCGCTGCAGGCCGCGCGCTATGCGAATGTCGCTGCGGCGCTGAAATGTATCGGTTATGGTGCGGTCGCCCCGATTCCACGCGCCGCAGACGTCTGCGCAGCGTTGAGCCAAGGAGATGTCCATGTGTAACCGGTGCGGTCTGTCCCGCAGAAGCCTGTTTGGCGCGTTGTCGGCAACGCTGATGGCTGCCGCCGTTCCCGCCACCGCGTTCGCCGCAGATCCGGTGATGAGCGGCGACACGGCCTTGCGACGCCTCATTGAGGGCAACGCACGCTATCGCGCCAACCAGACGCATATGCGCGACTACGGCGCCGACCGCGCCAAGCGGGTCGGTCTGCACCGGCCGCTTGCGGTCCTGTTGAGTTGCGCGGATGCGCGGGTCGGTCCCGAGTTCCTGTTCGACACCGGGCCGGGCGACCTGTTCGTCGTCCGCGTCGCCGGCAACATCGCCGACGATGACGGCCTTGCCAGCATGGAATATGCGGTGCGTTTCCTGGGGGCACCCCTGGTCTTCGTGCTGGGCCACAGCCAGTGCGGCGCGGTCGATGCGGCAATCAAGGTGATGAACGAGAATGCCGTGCTGCCCGGATTGCTGCCTGGCCTGATCGCCAAGATCAAGCCGGCGGTGGCCACGGCGCAGGCGTCGCGCCCCGCCAGCCTGCTGGATGCCGCCATCGCCGAGAACGTCCGTCAGTCGATGCGAAAGATCAATGAAACCCGGCCGATCCTGAGCGAGGGCATCGCCGGCGGGAGTCAAGCTCAGCGGCGGCGTCTACGACATCGGCACCGGTGCGGTGACCATGATCTAGCTGCCGTTGCCCGGGAGGTTGTCCCCATCCGATGCTGATTGTGCTTGCGCCGGCGCGGCCGGCCTCGAGCCCGAGCCGCCTGCGGCGGTCGCTGCGCGAGGCTTGACCCTGGCCACACCAGCGAAGCGTGGCTCGGGATCGGCTTTGTCGGAGGCTGTGGTTGCGGTGTAGCCGGGCGGCGACGGAGACACTCGCCCGGACGTCGTCAGCCCGTGCGCGGCCGGCGGCGCACATCCGCCCGGACATAGCGGAAGTTCAGGATTGCCGGATCGGCCACCACCGGCCCAGGCGCGACGCCGACGATGATCCGCTCAGCGATCGGGCCGAAATCCGCGCGGAAATGCACCGACGACTTCAGCACCAGGATCGCGCATTCGCTCGGCTCGACGCCGACATGGCGCAGGATCGCCTGGTCCAGCGCCTGCACCTTGTGCGAGACCACCATCACGCGCACGCCGTCGATGTCGATCAGCGCGCAGGGACCCAGATTGCCGGGATTGCCGGCGCCCATCGGCCCGGTCAGCGTGAACTTCCCGTCGGTCAGCTTCACCACGCGCGCCGTGCAGTCGAACGGCATGCCGTCCGACTTGCCGCCGAGCACCAGGCCGAGCGTGCCGCCTTCGCCCACCGCCACGCAATCGGCGACGCTCGCGGCGTCGTTGATGAGGCACAGCACGGCGCCCGTCGCCTGCTGGCGCACCAGTTCCGCCAGCAGGCCGGTGGTGTCGCCATGCCCGCCACCGCCCGGATTGTCCTGGGTATCGGCGATCACGATCGGCTTCGACGCGCCCATGGCTGACCGCTTCGCCTCCGCCACCGCTTCGGCCGCCGGCAGCAGGTCCTGCACGAAATCGGCCTCACGCGCCGCCACGAGCGCGGCGAAGGCATCGGCCGCCGCATCGGCACGCGCCTGCGTGTCGGCATAGGCGGCGAGCGCCGGCCCGCAATCGGCGAAATCCGCATAGGGGAAGCCGAAGCAGAAGGCGAGTTCGGCCGTCTCCAGCCGCTCCGCCAGCGCGGTGCGTTCCGCCATCACCTCGCTCATCGGCTGCATCAGCGTGCACTGGCTGCCGAGCGGGATCCAGAACGCAAGCTGGCGATAGGCGCGCGCCCAGGGCGTGCCGCGATCGATGCGGGCCAGCAGCAGGCGCATCGCCTGGGCACCGGCGTCCTTCATGTCGACATGCGGGTAGGTGCGGAACGGCACCACCGCATCCGACAGCGCCACCATCCGCGCCGTCAGGTTGGCGTGCGGGTCGAGGCTGATGGTCAGCGGCAGGTCGCCCACGATGGCGCGCACGCGACGCAGCAACTCGCCTTCCGCGTCGGGGAAGCTGTCCACCACCGCCGCGCCGTGCAGGTCCAGGTAGACGCCGTCGAGCGGCGCCTCATCGAGCGCGCGCGACAGCGCGGCACAGATCAGCGCCGCAATGCGCTCGAACGCTTCGTCCTGCACCGGGCCGGCCGGGTTGGCGAACGACCAGGCGAGCGGCACCACCTCCACGCCCGCGGCCTCCGCCACCCCCAGCGCCCCGGCCGCGGGCACCGAGCGCCCCCGCACTTCGTCCAGCATCGCCGGCCCCTCGGTCAGCGGCGGGAAGCCCGCCGGCCGCACGAAATCGGCATAGGTGGTGGGATGCGGAGCGAAGGAGTGGCTCTCATGCAGGAAGCCGCCGATCGCAATTCGTGTCATGCCCATGCTCCTTGTCGTTCAGCGCCCGGTCGGCGGCCCGCCGGCGCATCGTTGGCGCCCAGTCATCGCCAGTGCCCATTCATCGCCAGTGCCCGGTCATCGCCCCGCGGATGCATCGTCATCGCCCGGCCGGCACATTATGGCAGAGCCTCGCGGATCGGCGTGATCGCGGGCTCAGGCCGGACGGCCGACCGTTAGGCCAGCCAGCCCGGCACCGGCAGGTTCTTGCCGCGCAGGAACTCCGGGTTGAACAGCTTCGACTGGTAGCGCGAGCCGCCGTCCGCCAGGATCGTCACCACCGTATGGCCCGGGCCAAGCTGCTTCGCCACGCGCACCGCGGACGCGATGTTGATGCCGGAGGATGTGCCGACCGACAGCCCCTCATGGATCAGCACGTCGTAGATATGCCCCAGCGCCTCGGCGTCCGGGATCTTCTCGGCATCGTCGATCGGCGCGCCGTCCATGTTGGCGGTGACGCGCGAGTTGCCGATGCCCTCGGTGATCGAACTGCCCTCGATCGTCAGGTCGTTGCGCTTCACCCAGCCATACAGGCCGCTGCCCTCGCAATCCGCCAGCACGATGCGGATGCTGGAGTTGCGCTCCTTCAGCGCCATCGCGACGCCGGCCAGCGTGCCGCCGGTGCCGCAGGCGCAGGTGAAGGCGTCCACCTTGCCGTCGGTCTGCATCCAGATCTCCGGCCCGGTGCTGAGGCGATGGCCCTCGCGGTTCGCGAGGTTGTCGAACTGGTTGGCCCAGACCGCACCGGTTTCCTCCGCCATGCGCCGCGAGACGTGGACGTAGTTGCCGGGATCGCGGTACGGCTTGGCCGGCACCAGCCGCAGGTCGGCCCCGATCATGCGCAGGAAGTCGATCTTCTCCTTGCTCTGCGTGTCCGGCATCACGATGACGCAGCGATAGCCGCGCGCATTGCCGACCAGCGTGAGGCCGATGCCGGTATTGCCGGCGGTGCCCTCCACGATGGTGCCGCCCGGGTGCAGCACGCCCCGCTTCTCGGCATCAGCGATGATGTAGAGGCCGGCGCGGTCCTTGACGGAACCCCCGGGATTCATGAACTCGGCCTTGCCCAGGATGTTGCATCCTGTTGCATCGGAGGCACGGCGGAGCCGGATCAGCGGCGTTTCGCCGATCGACGCCGCCAGGTCCTCCTGCCAGCGCGAGCCGTGGTAGAGTTGCGTCATCGCCATCCCCATGCAGCCGGAGTTTTTGTCATGGTTGAGAATGTGCCGCCCGGACGGGTCTGGGAAGCCCTGCAACACGACCCGAAGGCGCAGCTTGTCGACGTGCGCACCGATGCGGAGTGGAGTTTTGTCGGCGTGCCGGACCTGTCGGCGGTGGGCAAGCAGGTCGTGCCCATCCAGTGGCAGGTCTACCCGACGATGACGCGCAACGGCGCGTTCGTGGAGCAGTTGCAGGAGGCGGGCTTCATGCCCGACCACCACATTTACTTCATCTGTCGCAGCGGCCAGCGGAGCCTCGCCGCTGCACTGGCCGCGCAGGCGGCAGGCTTTCCGAACGCCTACAATGTGGCCGATGGATTTGAAGGCGGCGTCGACGCCCACGGCCACCGCGGCGTCGCGTCCGGTTGGAAGGCGCAGGGACTGCCCTGGCGGCAGCGGTAGGGCGGGATCGCTTCGCGCGGGATCGCGTCCACCGCGAGCCCCGCGGCAAGCCAATGAACTGACGTATGTTCGCTGCTTCGTTCAGCAGCGAACATGCGCCAGACCGCACGGCGCCCGGGGGATTCGCAGCCGGCCCGGCGGGCCGGTGCGCCGCCCGGCTACATCGTGATCACCATCCGCCCGTCAATCTTGCCGGCCTTCAGGTCGGTGAAGATGGAGTTGATGTCCTCCAGCCGCGCCTGGTGGATATGCGACCGCACCTTGCCCTCCGCGGCAAACGCCAGCGCCTCGGCAAGGTCCTTGCGCGTCCCCACGATCGAGCCGCGGATGGTGATGCGCTTCAGCACCACATCGAAGATCGGCGTGCGGAAATCGCCCGGCGGCAGTCCTACCAGGCTGACCGTGCCGCGCCGGCGCGTCATGTCGATGGCCTGGCGGAACGCCGATGGCGAGACCGCCGTCACCAGCACGCCGTGCGCGCCGCCGCTGGTCGCCTTCACCACCTGCTCCACCGCATCCGGCGACAGGGCATTCACCGCAGCGTCCGCGCCGAGCGTGCGCGCCAGCGCCAGCTTGTCCTCCGCCACGTCGAGCGCCACCACGTGCAGCCCCATTGCCTTGGCGTACTGGATCGCGACGTGGCCCAGGCCGCCGATGCCGGAGATCGCCACCCATTCGCCGGGCCGTGCCTCGGTCTCCTTGAGGCCCTTGTAGGTCGTGACACCGGCGCACAGGATCGGCGCGAGGCCGGCGAAATCCGGCCGGTCCGGCAGCCGCCCGACATAGGCGGCGGCGCCGATGGCGTATTCGGCGAAGGTGCCGTTCACGCTGTAGCCGCTGTCGTGCTGCGACTCGCACAGCGTCTCCCAGCCGGTCATGCAGTATTCGCAGGCGCCGCACGCGTCATGCAGCCAGGCGATGCCCACCGGGTCGCCTTCCTTCAGGGTGGTGACGCCCGCTCCCAGCGCCGCGACGATGCCGGCACCCTCATGGCCCGGGATGAAGGGCGGTGTCGGCTTCACCGGCCAGTCGCCATCGGCGGCGTGCAGGTCGGTGTGGCAGACACCGGTCGCCACGATCTTCACCAGCACCTCGCCGGGACCGGGCGTCGGGATCGGCACATCCTCGATCGTCAGGGGTTTGCCGAAGCCGCGCACCACCGCTGCCTTCATCGTCTTGGCCATCGCACGACCTTTCCTGTGACTGGCGCCAACTTCGCGGCGTTCGCCCGCCGCGTCATTGAGCCAGATCAATGGCGTGAGACCGATGAAGAGGCGGTTAACCCGTCTCGCGCTATGCGACGGGGCGGGCGGCCAGGAGGCGGAGCACCACCATCCAGGGATAGCGGACATCGAGGACGACGCCGTCCGGGCCCGCCAGCCGCCCGTCCGAGGTGACCGGCACGTGTTTCATCACCACCGCATCATCCACGTTGCCGCCGACCACGGCGATCTGCCCGGGAATCGCGGCGTCCACGACGATGTCGCAATGGGCCGGGAAGTGGCCCGCCGGCAGATCGTCATAGCGCAGGCTGCGTGCGCCGCCGCGCGCCATGCAGATCAGGTCGCCCGCCTGTGGCGCATAGGACTCCGGCCGCTCGGCGGTCATCACCCAGCCGGAGGTGCCGCCCGTCGCCATCTGCTTGGCGAGGTCGATGTAGTCGGAATGGCTGGCGGAATAGGGAAAGCCGCCGCCCGCGCCGGCGATGCGCATCACGTAGGAGACGAACGCGGCCGACCAGGCGTAGCTGCCGTCGTTGCTGGCCGGGAACACCATGCCGTTGGCGTCGTGCCGGCCGGTCCATGCCGCCTCCGGCGCGCCGGTATCCATCGCGGTCCACCAGTATTCGCCGACCCGCTGCCACAGCCCTTCCTGCCGCTCCGGCTTGTCGGCGGGCGTAGCGGGACGATAGGTGCCCGGGGGATCGTCATCGATCGGTGAGCCGAACAGCCGCCATTCGCGCAACGCGACGGCGACGACGGCCTCACGCGACAGCGGCTGGTAGGGCACGCGGGCGAAGGGCGGCACACGCGCACTGGCGACGGGCCGCTGCGGCTGCGCCGCGCAGGCCGAGAGCAGCGACAGCAGCAGCAACGGCTGCAGCAGCGACGACATGCGCGCCACTCAGCGCCGCTCCCGCTGTTCCGGGTACAGCGACAGCAGGCCATCGGCGCTCGCGGCACACCGGCCGCGATCGGTGATCAGGCCGGTCACCAGCCGCGCGGGCGTCACATCGAAGGCGGGATTGGCGGCCGCACTCGCGAGCGGTGCCACGCGCACCGTCGCGATGGTGCCGTCCGCCGTGCGGCCGGTGACGTCGGTGACCTCCGCCGCGTCGCGCTCCTCGATCGGGATTTCCGCGACGCCATCCGCCACGGTCCAGTCGATCGTCGACGACGGCAGCGCCACCCAGAACGGCACGTCGTTGTCGCGTGCCGCCAGCGCCTTCAGGTAGGTGCCGATCTTGTTGGCGACGTCGCCGGTGCGCGTCACCCGATCGGTGCCGACGATCACCAGGTCCACCCCGCCGTGCTGCATCAGGTGGCCGCCGGCATTGTCCGCGACCACGGTATGCGCGACGCCGTGCCGGCCGAGTTCCCACGCGGTCAGCGCCGCGCCTTGATTGCGCGGCCGCGTTTCATCCACCCAGACATGCAGGTCGATGCCGGCATCGTGCGCCATGTAGAGCGGCGCGAGCGCGGTGCCCCAGTCCACCGTCGCCAGCCAGCCGGCATTGCAATGCGTCAGGACGTTCACGTGCCCGTCGCGCTTCGCGATCTGCTCGATCAGTTCCAGCCCATGGCGGCCGATCGCCTCGTTCTGCGCCACGTCCTCCTCCGCGATCGCCGCGGCCTCGGCATAGCCGGCGCGCACACGGTCCTCGACCTGCGTGTTGCGCAGCCGCGTCAACATCCGCTCCAGCGCCCAGTGCAGGTTGATCGCGGTCGGCCGCGTCGCCGCCAGCCGCGCCGCATCGCGCTCCATCGCCGCGGTGGAGGCATCCTGCCGCAGGCCGAGACACAGGCCGTACGCCGCCACTGCGCCGATCAGCGGCGCGCCGCGCACCTGCATCGAGCGGATCGCGTGCGCCGTCTGCGCCACATCGTCCAGGCGCACGAATTCCAGCGCCCAGGGGAGCTTCGTCTGGTCGATGATGCGGATCGACCAGCCATTGTCGGGATCGACCCGGACGCTGCGATAGGCCACGCCGTCGATGCGCATGGGATGCTCAAACCCTCTGGTGCAGGACGCAGACCAGCGTGAACAGCCGGCGCGCGGTGGCGAAGTCGATGGCAATCTTGCCGCCCAGCCGCTCGCGCATCAGCGTCGCGCCTTCGTCGTGCAGGCCGCGCCGCCCCATGTCGATCGCCTGGATCTTCTCGGTGCGGCCTTCTTCCACCGCCTGGACGTGGCTGTCCACCAGCAACTGGTAATCCTTCACCAGGCGGCGGAACGGTCCGAGCACGAGGCCGATCACAATGACCGGCGTCTCATCGGCGTGGCGGACGTCGAACACCAGGCGGCCGTTCTGCAGCGCGAGGTGCAGCACGAACGGCCCGTCGGCCGGCATGCCGGGCTTCACCACCAGCGGCACGAAATGGTTCTCGGCCGCGAGATCGGCGACGGCCTGGGCACGATCCGCCTCGAGGGCCGACGGCAGCGTGGAAGGGGTCTCGCCGTCCAGCACAACGCGGGACAATCGCCCCTCCACAATGCCGGGCGGCTGGCCGCTCATCCGGCTTCGGCGTCGGGCTTCAGCATGTTGAAGGTCAGCATCATCCCGACCACGGCACCCTTGATCGGCCGGATCAGCCCGATCGACAGCGCCAGCGTCAGCGGCACGAAGACCGCGGTGAGCAGCAGGTTCGACGGATCGCCGGATTTCTGCATGATCAGCATCAGCGGGATGACGATATGGCCGACGATCAGGATGGTGAAATAGGGCGGCGCATCATCGGCGCGCGCCAGTCCGAGCGGCGCGTGGCAATGCTCGCACTCCGGCACGACGGTGAGGAACCCGTCAAATACGCGGCCGATGCCGCAGGACGGGCAGCGCCCCACCAGGCCGCGCAGCATCCCCACCGCCAGGGACGGCACGACCCAGTCCGGTTTCGGGGTGGTTCGGTCAGGCTGCCAGCGGGTCGGGGCCATGGGGCTTCCTTGCACATGTAAGGCCGTCACGAGCGCATATCGGTCCGCTTGCCCGCATCGGCCAGGGGGCAGACAGTATCTGCATGGCACGTATTCTGTTGGTCAATCCCAACTCTTCGCCTGCCTGCTCCGCGGGAATCGCCGCGGCGGTGGCACCGTTCCGCTGGCCGCACGGGCCGGCGCTCGATGTTGCGACGCTGCGCGAGGGTCCGCCGGCAATCTACGACTGGCGCGACTGGCATGGCGTGGTCGCTCCACTGTGCCGCGTGGTCGAGCGCGAAGCGGCCGATGCCTATGTGATCGCCTGCGCCTCCGATCCGGGGATCGAGGCGGTGCGTGCGGTCACGTCGCGGCCGGTGTTCGGCGTGTTCCGCTGTGCGGTGGCAGCCGCCGTCGCGCGCGCCGAGCGCTTCGGTGTGATCGCGATCGTCGAGGCCTCCAAGGCCCGCCACCTCGCGGCGCTGCGCGCCATGGGACTGGAACAGCGCCTCGCCGCCGAGGTCGCGCTCGACGTGACGATGGAGACGCTGCTCGATCCGGTGGCCGCACGTGCGCGCCTGGTCGCCGCGGCGCGGGACTGCGCGGCGTCCGGTGCCGGTGCGGTGATCCTTGGCTGCACCGGCATGGCGCATCATCGCGCGGCGGTGGAAGATGCCGCCGGCGTGCCGGTGATCGAACCCTGCCAGGCCGCAGCGGCACTGGCGATCGCGGCGGTAGCGGCGGCGGCGCGCATCACGGTCCCTGCACAGGTGCCAATCTCAGGCGCGGCCTGACGCTGATCGTCACCACCTGCCGGCCATCGGCGTCGCGCTGGCTGACGTAATCGACCGAACCGGGAACCGGCGTGGCCGGCGGCAGATCGTTCGGATCGATGCCGCCCACATCAGCCTCGCAGGCGAAGCGGAAGGCGAGATAGCCGCCGGCCAGCGTGTGCACGTGTTCGATGGTGACGGTCGCGGGCGGGCCGAAGCGATCGGTCAGTTGCCGGTGCAGCAGCGCAAGCGTTGCGGCGTCGTGGCAATCGGGCGGCACGATGGTGCTGCGCAGCCAGACCACCATGCCGGCCGCAACGATGGCCACCGCTGCCAGCACGCCGCCCACCGCACGTCGCAATGCCGGGCGTCGCCGAGGGCGGAACAGGCTGTTCGCCGCATTGCTGCCCGGCTGGGGGTCATTCATCGCCTACGGAGCCGATCGGCTTCTCATGGAGGATCTCGTAAGGGACGCAGCCCGCACGCCGATAGCTCGCGTGTGCCGAGGCGTTCGACGCGAGCGCGTTGATGCGCAATCGCACGATACCGGCCTGGCGCAGATGGCGCTCGATCTCCGCGGGCAGCCGTGTCGCGATGCGCCGCCCGAGGAACGCCGGCAGCACGCAGAGATACGAGATCAATCCGAAACGGTTCGCCTCGATGGTTTCGGCGATATTGTCGGCCTGCCCGATCCAGCCTGCGACGAACCCTGCGAAGGTGCCATCCACCTCGGCGACCAGGCTGACGCCGGCCGCGTTCGACCGCTGCTGCATCCAGTCCAGATGGCGGTCGGCGATATCCTCGCCAGCCAGGCGCGACGCATGCAGGTGGCGTTCGCAGTCCTGCAGTTCGACGATGGCATCGCGCAATGCAGGCCGATCAGCCGGCGTTGCAGGACGGAGCGTCAGCGAGCCAGCCATGGTCGCCTATATATAAGAGTCGCACGCATGATCTGCGCTGTGGCGCGCTTGCCGTTGCGCGTCCGCGACCTTACGAAGGATCGCTCACGCACACCATCCTGCCCGCCATCGGAGGAAACGCATGATCCTGCACGACGTAAGGGTGCACCCATCCAAGGCCAATCTGAAGCGCGAGGATCAGCTCGCCTGGAAGATCGCTGCAGTGGCCGCCGACAAGGTGGCAGTGGAACGCGATGTTGCCGCCATGATCATCAACCGCGTCATCGACAACGCCGCGGTGGCGATCGGTGCGATCAACCGCCGGCCCGTGGTCTCGGCCCGCGACATGGCGCTCGGGCATCCGCGCAAGGACGCGGCCACCGTGTTCGGCGTGGCGTCCGGCAAGCGCGTCAGCCCCGAATGGGCGGCCTGGGCGAACGGCACCGCGGTGCGCGAACTCGACATGCACGACACGTTCCTTGCCGCCGACTACTCGCATCCCGGCGACAACATCCCGCCGATCCTCGCGGTGGCGCAGACCATGGGAAAATCCGGCCGCGACCTGATCCGCGGCATCGCCACGGGCTACGAGATCCACATCGACCTCGTGCGTGAGATCTCACTGCACAAACACAAGATCGACCATATCCTGCATCTCTGCCCGGCGCAGGCCGCCGGCATCGGCACGCTGCTCGGCTTGAAGCAGGAGGTGATCTACCAGGCGGTGCAGCAGGCGGTGCACGTAAGCTGCACCACGCGCCAGTCACGCAAAGGCGAGATCAGCTCCTGGAAGGCCTATGCGCCTGCGCATGCCGGCAAGCTCGCGGTCGAGGCGGTGGACCGCGTGATGCGGGGCGAGGGCGCGCCGAGCCCGATCTATGAAGGCGAGGACAGCGTCATCGCCTGGGTGCTGGACGGGCCCGAGGCGCATTACCGCGTGCCGCTGCCCGCGGCGGGCGAGCCCAAGCGCGCCATCCTCGACAGCTTCACCAAGCAGCACAGCGCGGAATACCAGTCGCAGGCGCTGATCGACCTCGCGTTCCGCATGCGCGAGCAGATCGCCGACCTGGAGAAGATCGAGAAGATCATCATCCACACCAGCCACCACACCCACGCGGTGATCGGCACCGGCGCCAACGACCCGCAGAAGATGGATCCGAAGGCGAGCCGGGAAACGCTCGATCACTCGATCATGTACATCTTCGCCGTCGCCTTGCAGGACGGACGCTGGCACCACGTGAACAGCTATGCGCCGCGCCGCGCGGGCCGTGCCGACACCGTGCGGCTCTGGCACAAGATCGAGACGCGCGAGGATCCCGAGTGGGAGCGCCGCTACCTCTCCACCGATCCTGCCGAGCAGGCGTTCGGCGGACGGGTCGAGGTGGTGATGCAGGACGGCAGTCGCATCATCGACGAGATGGCGGTGGCGAACGCACATCCGCACGGCGCCAAGCCGTTCGAACGCGACGACTACATCCGCAAATTCACCGAGATGACCGACGGCGTGATCACGACGCGCGAGGCGAACCGCTTCCTGGAGGCGGCACAGGACCTGCCGCGGCTGAAGGCGGGCGACCTGCACGTATTGAACGTTGCCCTGCCCGCCGGCACGCTTGCCGTCGGCAAGCCTGGAATTTTCTGAGTTGCCGCCCGCCTGTCCCGCGCGACGGGCGAGGATCGCGGACGGGTCGGTGCTTCATGCGCCGACACGTCCGAGCCTCCCCGCCGCGCGGCACTGGGGGCACTGACAAAGGAGCACGCCATGAGCGAGACCGCAGCACTTCCCAACCGGGCGAAGAAGGGCGTCGGCCTGTCCGGCGTCACCGCCGGCAATACCGCGCTCTGTACGGTCGGGCGCACCGGCAACGATCTGCACTATCGTGGCTACGACATCCTCGATGTCGCCGAGAGCTGCGAATTCGAGGAGATCGCCTACCTGCTGGTCCACGGCGCGTTGCCGACCCGCGCCGAACTCGCCGGCTACAAGGCCAAGCTGCGTGCGCTGCGCGGCCTGCCGGCGTCGCTGAAGCAGGCGCTCGAGGCGCTGCCGCCGGCCTCGCATCCGATGGACGTGATGCGCACCGCCGTCTCGGTACTCGGCTGCACCCTGCCCGAGAAGGAGGACCAGAACCAGCCGGGCGCGCGCGACATCATCGACCGGCTGATGGCGTGTCTTGGTTCAGCGCTGCTCTATTGGTTCCACTACGCCCATAACGGCAAGCGGATCGACGTCGAGACCGACGACGACAGCATCGGGGGACATTTCCTGCATCTGCTGCACGGCCGGCCACCGAGCGAGATGTTCGTGCGCGCCATGCACACGTCGTTGATTCTGTATGCCGAACACGAGTTCAACGCGTCGACCTTCACCTGCCGCGTCGTCGCGGGCACCGGCGCGGACATGTATTCCGCGATCACTGCCGGCATCGGCGCGCTGCGCGGGCCGAAGCATGGCGGCGCCAACGAGGTCTCGTTCGACATCCAGAGCCGCTACGCGACGCCCGATGAGGCGGAGGCAGACATTCGCCGCCGCGTCGCCAACCGCGAGGTGGTCATCGGCTTCGGTCACGCGGTCTATACGATCGCCGATCCGCGCAACAAGGTGATCAAGGAGGTCGCGCGGCGGCTGTCGCAATCCGCAGGCTCGATGAAGCTGTTCGATATCGCCGACCGGATCGAGGCGACGATGTCGGATGCCAAGAAGATGTTCGCCAATCTCGATTGGTTCAGCGCGATCTCGTATCACATGCTCGGTGTACCGACTGCGATGTTCACGCCGCTGTTCGTGATCGCCCGCACGTCGGGCTGGGGTGCGCATGTGATGGAACAGCGCGTCGACAACAAGCTGATCCGCCCAACGGCGAACTATATCGGTCCCGAGAATGTGCCGTTCGTGCCGATCGACAAGCGCGGCTGAACGACTCACGCAACGCTGAACACACCGCCGCGGCAGCAATGCCGCGGCGGTTTTATGTGGCATCGGTGCATCGCATTGCGCAGCGCGCGAAGTTTTTTCATCGAACTCGCGACGAAACGGTTGCTTTTTATTGACAGCAACCAGCGAGACAAGGAATAGCGGATTCAGTGTGCGTGCGTCGATTCGCAGGGTCGCTGCACTGCGCACGCCAACGGAAGGACGGTCCATTGACCGCAGACCAGTCCAGGTGAAGCACAGTCGATCGAGCATCGACGTCAGATGCGGGATCGCCGATGCGACGAAGACGACGGCGTGGCTCTGCGCCGCACCCGTTCGTCGCGCTTCCGGGCATGTGCGGTACTGGCGAGCGTGGCAGGCCACCTGTCACGCAGGGTCGCCGGCCCGGCCGCGATTCATCCGCGCGACTGCAAACAACGACACGAGAAGGAGTTCCGACAGGTGAGCGACGAAGAGACCACGACCACCGAGGAGCCACGCGCCCAGGCGCTGGCGATGCGGGCCGGCGGACGCAAGAAGGCCGCGCCAAAGAAGAAAGCCGCCGCGGGGACGCGCAAGAAAGCCGCCGCGCCGAAGAAGAAGGCAGCCGCCGGAACGCGCAAGAAGGCCGCCGCACCGAAGAAGAAGGCAGCCGCCGGTACACGCAAGAAGGCCGCGGCGCCGAAGAAGAAGAAGGCCGCCGCCGGTGGGCGCAAGAAGGCTGCCGCGCCGAAGAAGGCCGGACGCAAGGCCGCACCGAAGAAGAAGGCCGCTGCCAAGAAGAAGACCGGCGGGCGCAAGAAGGCTGCTGCCGCTGCTGCCCCGACCGCCGATTCCATGCCGTCCGAAGCGTCCGATTCGATGTGCTGACTGCCCATCCCGTGCCGGCCATCCGTGCCAGCAAGCAGCGCACACGGATGGCCGGCACAGGAGCGGTTTCAGCCGAACGTAGTCAGCAGATCGTCCACCTGGCGTCCCGTCAGCAGTCGCGGCGTCGTGCCGCGCAGCAGCAGATACAGCTTCGCGGCCTCCTCAAGCTCCTCGGCCGCATACACCGCGTCGGTCAACGTCCTGCCCGAGACGACCGGGCCGTGATTGGCCAGCAGCACGGCCCGCGCGTCGCGCGCCGCCACATGGATCGCCGGCTCCATCGCCGCATCGCCTGGCCGGTAGTATTCGACGATCGGCATGCGGCGCCCGACCCGCATGACGAAATACGGCGTGAGCGGCGGGATCGGGTTCGCCATGTCGACGTCAGGCAGGCAGGCGACCGCCGTCGCCATCGTCGAGTGCAGATGCACCACGGCGCCCGCATCGTCGCGCGCGCGGTAGAACGCGCGGTGCATGAACACCTCCTTCGATGGCTTGTCGCCGCCGATGTGCTGGAAGTCGGCGTCGAGCCGCGACAGCCGCGCCGCGTCGAGCCGCCCCAGGCTCGAATTGGTCGGTGTGATCAGATAGCCATCGTCCAGGCGGACGCTGATGTTGCCGGCGCTGCCCACCGAGAAGCCGCGTGCGAACAGGCTGGCGGCAAGTTCCACCAACTGGTGGCGGATGGCGTCCTCGTTCATCGCAGCACCTCGAATGCCTTCAGGAAGAAATCGCGCGCGCCGAAATTGCCGGATTTCAGCGCCATCAGCAGCGGCGTGGCACCGCCCTCCGCGTAGGTCCACGGCACACCGGGATCGATCTCGCCGCCGATGCGCAGCCTGCTCACGCCGAGACGCGACACCACCGCACCCGCGGTCTCGCCGCCCGCCACCACCAGGCGCCGCACGCCGCGTGCGACGAGATCGTCGGCGACCTGCGCCAATGTCTGCTCGACCAGTGCGCCCGCGCCGTCACGCCCCAGCATCTGCTGCAGCGCCGCCACCTTGTCCGGCGGGGCCGATGCGGCGATGACGATCGGCGTCGTGCCAAGCCGGTCCGCCATCCAGGCGCGCGCGGTGGCGGCCATCGCGGCACTGTCCGGCTGCGCGAGCGGATCGAGTTGCAGCACCGGCACGGACTCGCTCGCCACGCCGATCTGCGCGAGCGTCGCGCGCGAGCACGACCCTGCGATCACCGCGGAATGGCCGGCGAGCGACGGCAGGCTCGCCGCGTCACGCTCCGGCAATTCGCCGCGGCGGCGGAAATTGCCGGGCAGTCCCATCGCAACGCCAGAGCCACCGGTGATCAGCGCGTCGTGCTCCGCCGCCTCGCCGATCGCGACCAGATGCGCATCGCTCACGGCATCGACGATGGCATAGCGCCGGCCCTCTGCCTGCAATGCCGCCATCGCGGCACGGATCGCCGCGGCGCCCTGTTCGACGGTGGCATACGGTACCAGTCCCACCGTCCCGTCGGTCTGGCGCGCCAGCACGCGCACCAGGTTGGCGTCGGTCATCGGTGTCAGCGGATGGTGTTCCATGCCGCTCTCGTTCAGCAGCACGCTGCCGACGAACAGATGTCCCTGGTAGACGCTGCGCGCATTGGCCGGGAAGGCGGGACAGGCGAGCGCGAAGCCGCAGCCGAGTTCCGCGATCAGCGCATCCGCCACCGGGCCGATATTGCCGGCGTCGGTACTGTCGAACGTGGAACAGTATTTGAAGAAGAACTGCCGGCATCCGGCGGCGCGCAGCCAGGCCAATGCGGCCAGGCTCTCGTCCACCGCCTGCTTCACCGGTGCGGTGCGCGACTTCAGTGCGACGACGACGGCATCGGCGTCGGGCGGCGGATCGCCGGGCCGCGGCACGCCGATAAGCTGCACCGTCCGCATGCCGCCGCGCACCAGCATCGAACAGAGATCGGTCGCGCCGGTGAAGTCATCGGCAATTGCGCCGAGCAGCATGGCGTTATCCTCCTGGTGGGAGCGCCAGTATGTCGCGGTGACCGATGGTTATGGCAAGCCTGCCGCGCAGCGCCTGGCGCAGCCGCGCCGCCTGCCACGCGGCGACGGCCTGCGGCGCTGCGTCGCGCGCGGCATCGGCGATGCCGACGATCAGCGCTCGCTGCATGCGCAGCGCGGTGCGCGGAATGTGCCAGTCGCTCGGTGCCGATGCGGTGACGCCGCGCGCGGCCAGCGCAGCGAATGCAGCGACGCCGAGTGCCGGGCCGAAGCCCTTGTCGCGCCGCATGTCGCGATGGAAGGCGGTGCGCACCAGGGCATCGAACGGATGGCGCGGCCGCCAGGTATCGCGGCCATCGGCGGTCAGGCACGCGAGGAACGGCACCGTGAGCGTATCGCGCAGCCGGGCAAGCCACGCCGCCGATACCAGGTCGAGCAGCGCGCTGCACACGACGGCATCGGCATTGGCATCGAGCCGGTCAACGTCGCGGCCGAGGTCGCGCTGCACCGCCTGCATCCGCCACAGTCCGCGCGGCGTGGACAGCAGCAGCGTATCGCCGGTGGCGGTGGCAGCGAAGCCCTGCCGCCGTCCCCACGCCGCGGTGCGGCCGAACGCCTCGTCCAGCAGGGCGGCATCGGCATCGAACACCAGCCAGTCCTGGCCGCGGCCGATGACCGGTGCGAGGAAGCGGAACAGACTGCCCGTGCCGCCAGCGAGTTCCACGATGCGCGGACGCCGCGGCAGGCGATCGGCGAGGCGCCGTGCCAGCGCCACCGAGCGCGCGGCGTGGTCGAACGGTTCGCGCAGCGCAAGCCAGTCGGCGGCGAACCGCTCCGTCACCCCGCCAGGGCCTGCGCGAATTCCCGCACCTGGGCAGGCCATCCCGGCAGCGCCTGTCCGGCGCGCCACGCCGCCTCCGCCATATCGCGCCGCAGGCCGGCACCGAAGATCATCCGCCGCAGCGCCTTCGACAGGTTGACGTGGTCGCCGTCCGGGCAGACCACGCCGCCGTCATCGGGCACCAGCCTGCCGGCCGCGCCGCCCTCGGTCACCGCCACCGGCACGCCACGCTTCAGCGCTTCGGCGACCGCCATCCCGTAGCCTTCCCAGTGCGTCGCCAGCGCGAACACATCGGCCTGCTGCCATAGCGCCGCGAGTTCGTCCTCGGTGATCTCGCCGGCAAACCGCACGCGCCGCGCGATGCCGAGTTCCTCGGCCAGTGCGGTCAGGGTGCGTGCATGCACGGGATCGCGCTCGGGCGAGCCGACGATGGTGAGATGCCAGTCGAGATCGAACAGGCGTGCGAGCGCGCGAAGCAGCACGTCGTGACCCTTGCGCGGCACCAGCGTACCGACCGTGATGATGCGGCAGGTCGACGCGCCCGACCCGGCACTGCGCGGCGCATCGTCGGTGCCGGGCACCACCACCGAGATCCGTTCGCGCGCCACGCCGAAATCGGCGGCAAGCCGCTCGGCCGTGGCCTCGCTGGTGACGATGATGCGCGACAGCCGAGGCACCAGGCGCTTCTCGACGGCGAGGAGCGTGGCGCGCTGTGCCTCGGTGAAGCCGGTCTCCAGCGCCGTCGGATGGTGGATCAACCCAATCGGATGCGCGCGGCGAGCGCATCGTCGAGGCCGGCGAAGGCGGGCAGCGCCAGGCCGTCGATGATCGGCCGCGAATCCTCCCTGACGCTGTCCCATGCCGCGCAGGCGGCATCGCGCGCGGCTTCATCGGCCAGCGGATGCGCACCGGTAAGCTCGATGACACGGACCGTGTGGCCGGCCTCGCGCAGTCCCGCCATGATGCGACGGTCATACGCATAGCCGCCGGATACCGCATCGAACGGCGACGGCACTATCAGCGTGACATGGGTCATGCGCGGCGCCCTTTCGGCGATCGTGCGGCAGGCGCGGCGCCGGGCAGGGCAGGCGGTGGCCATCGAGGGGCGGCGGCCGCATCACACGGCGGCCTCGTACGCCGCCCAGGCATTCGGGCTCTCGCGCAGCAGGATCTTCAACCCGGTCACCGCACGCCCGCCCATCGCCCAGCCTTCCGTCGGTGCAGGCCGCGGCCAGCAGCCCGTGGATGTGGAAGGCCATGTACTCGGTCGTCGTGTTGATGCCGGCGAACAGCGGATTGTCGTCCAGATTGCTGTAGTCGAGCGCGTCCAGCACGCGGCGCAGTTCGATCTTCACCAGGCCGATATCGATCAGCAACTGCAGATGGTCCAGCTTCGGCGCGCGGAACTCCGCCTCGACGGCGAAGGTGGCGCCGTGCAGCCTCTGCGCGGGACCGAACTCCTCGCCGCGGAAACTGTGGGCGATCATGATGTGGTCGCAGACGGTCAGGCTGAACATTCACTCGGCCCCATAGGTGATGACGTGGCACAGGCCGCCCGGCGCAAGGATGCGAGGCATCGCACGCTGCATATCCTCGAATCGCGTCGGGCCTTGCAGCATCGCGTCGTAGCCCGCATCGGCAAGCAATTCGAGCGCCAGCGCCAGCCGTTCCGCATGGGTGCGCCGGCCGCGCATCGGCGGGGCGACCGCGCCGACCTGGCTCGCGAGCAGGCGCAGGCGACGCGCATGGAACGCCTCGCCGAGCGGCACCGCCGGCGCGCGATCGCCGTACCAGCTTGCCTCGACGATGCGTGCCTCGAATGCCGCGCAGTCCAGTGCCAGGCGGAGACCCGCCTCGCTGGCCGATGCGTGCACGATCAGTTCTTGCTCGCGCGGCGCCGCGTCGGGCAGGGCGAACCCGCAGCCGAAGGCGCGCGCCAGCGGTTCGCGGCCGATGTCGACATCCACCACCGTGACGCGCGCGGCCGGCACGCGCGCGAGGAGCGACGCGGCCAGCAGGCCGACGACACCGGCGCCGATCACCAGGATGCGCTCGCCGGCGAGCGGCGCTGCGTCCCACATCAGGTTGAGCGCGGTCTCCATGTTGGCGGCGAGCACGGCGCGCGGCGTGGGCACCGCGTCGGGCACCGGCATGCACATCGCCGCCGGCGCGGCGAACACGTCCTGATGCGGATGCAGCACGAAGACGCGACGGCCGCACGGCGTGGCGCCGACCGCGCTGTAGCCATACTTCACCGGGAACGGGAACGTGCCGCCCATCAGCGGTGCGCGCATCGCCTCGAACTGGTTGGGCGGCACGCGGCCGGCGAACACCAGCGCCTCGGTGCCGCGGGAGACGCCGCTGGCGAGCGTGCGGACGAGCAGCGTGTCGGGTGCGGGTTCGGCGAGGGTTTCGCCGCGGATCTCGCCACGGCCCGGGCCGGTGGTCCAGAACGCCCGCGCTTCGGTCATGCCGGCGCTTCGGTCATGCTGGCGCTTCGGTCATGCTGGCGCTTCGGTCATGCTGGCGCTTCGGTCATGCCGGCCCTGTGGTCATGCGCACGTGCCGGGCCGCCTGCGCGACAGCGGGATATCGACCAGCAGGTCGTCGCCCACGCGATGCACCGACCAGTCGAAACGCAGCACGTCGCGCAGCGTGCCGACCTCGGGCAGCGTGAAGGCCGGGATGCCCGATCCGATCAGCAGCGGCGCGATGGTCACGTGCAGGCGGTCCAGCGCACCGGCGGCCAGGAAGCGCGACACCGTGATGCCGCCGCCTTCGACGAACACCCGCCGCAGGCCGCGTTCGGCCAGCGTGGCAAGCACCGCCTCGACCGCCAGCCCCTTGCCGGCGCGTGGCAGACGCAGTACCGACGCGTGCCCGATGCGATCGCTGCCCGGCGCATCGGCGGCGCACAGCAGCAGCGTCTCGGGACCCTCGCGGAAGATGCGGTAGCGCGCATCGAGCCGGCGATTGGTGTCGAGCACGATGCGCACCGGCGACGGCCCCTCTACCTCACGCGTGGTAAGCTGAGGATCGTCGGCACGCACCGTGGCGGCGCCGATCACCACGGCGTCGAACAGCGCGCGCAGGCAGTGGGTGTGGATGATGTCCTGGCGGCCGCTGATCCAGTGCGACGCGCCGCTGGCGGTGGCGATCCGGCCGTCCAGCGACTGGGCGAGGCGGCCCAGCACATAGCAGCCATCCGGTGCCGTGGCGGGTGCGAGCAGCGGACCGTAGAGCGCTGACAGTGCCGCGTCGGCCGGAGCGCGACGCAGCAGGCGGCGCCATTGCTCAGGCTCCAGCGCTGTCATTCGGCTGTCGTATCATGGCCACGGCGCCGCCCCAACCCTTCTCCGGCGGATGTGACAGGAGGCGGCTCGCTCCTTTTCCCGTGATGCGGGAGAGGGATGAGGGCAGGGCGGAGCGTCAGGCGCGGGCCGCCAGGGCAAATGCCACGGGCCGCTGGCCGCGCGCGGTGCCATAGCCGGCAGGTGCCGCCTGGGGGGCCGCACTGCGGGCCACGACCGCCATCACCCGGCCCTGCGCGGCGATCGCCCGCTCCAGCAGCCGCTTGTTCTCGGCGGCCAGTGCCTGGAGGCGGTGTGCCATCCGCTCGGCCGCGTCCCGACGAGCCGGCACGCCCTGGGCGCCGGCCAGGGCCTCGATGCCGCGGCGCTTGTCGGCAAGCAGGCCGGTCGCGCGCGGCAGGTCCAGCACCGCGAGTGCCGCGTTCTCCGCTTCCAGGGTTGCCGCGAGGGCGTTGCCCGCCGCGATCATGTCCGTGCTCATCGTGCCTGCTCCTGTGCCCGCAACATGGCGCTGAACACCGGGACCGCAAGTCCGATCCCGCCATGCGCCGCCATCTGTTTGCCGATCGCGTCGACCAGCATCGGCCGCCACGCGCCCTCCGCCTCGCCGCCGCCGAATACCGCCTGCTTGGCGTTCACCGTCTCGAACATCGGCTGCAGCAACTGGCCGATGGCCATGGCCTCGAAATCGTGGGCGGCCTGCCACAGTTTCGCGGTCTGCTGCGGCGGCAGCGTGCTGCCGGCCGGGATGGGGGGAAGCTGGACGACCGGGGGCATCAGCGCACCACCAGGTCGGCCTGCAGCGCGCCCGCGGCCTTGATCGACTGCAGGATGCTGATCAGGTCGCGCGGGCCGACGCCCAGCGCATTCAGGCTGGCCACCAGGTCGCGCAGCGTCACGCTGCCTTGCAGCAGACCGAGCTTGCGGTCGTGCTGGTCGTCCACCTGGACCTGGGTGCGCGGCACCACCGCGGTCGTGCCGTTGGAGAACGGTTCCGGCTGGCTGACCACCGGCGTCTCGGTGACGCGGATCGTGAGGTTGCCCTGGGCGATCGCCACCGTGCTGATGCGGACATTGGCGCCCATCACGATGGTGCCGCTGGATTCCTCGATCACGACGATGGCGGGGCTGTCCGGCTCGACGCGCAGGTCGCCCAGGGTGGCGAGCGCCTCGATCGGATCCCGCCCGGTGAGGTCGAGCGCCACGGTGCGCAGGTCGGTGGCCTTGGCGATCGGGCCGAGCGCCTTGTTGATCGCCGCGGCGATGCGGCGCGCGGTGGTGAAGTCGGGATTGCGCAGGCCGAGACGCAGGAGACTGACCTTGTCGAGCCGGTAGGCGACCTCGCGCTCCACCGTCGCGCCGTTGGCGATGCGCGCCGATGTGGGGACGCCGCGGGTGACCGAGGTGGCGGCGCCGCGAGCGGCGATGGCGCCGGTGGCGACCGCGCCCTGTGCCACCGCGTAGACCTCGCCATCGGCCGCGAGCAGGGGAGTGACCAGCAGCGTGCCGCCGGTGAGGTTGGTGGCGTCGCCCAGCGCCGAGACCGCGACGTCGATCCGGCTGCCGCTGCGGGAGAACGCCGGCAGTTCGGCGGTGACCATCACCGCGGCGATGTTCTTGGTGGAGAGCTTGGCGACCTGGTCGCGGGTGTTCACGCCGAGACGCTCCAGCATGCCGATCAGCGATTCCCGGGTGAACACTGCGTTGTCCAGCTTGTCGCCGGTGTTGTTGAGGCCGACGACCAGGCCGTAGCCGATGAGCTGGTTCTCGCGGACGCCTTCGACATCGGCGATGTCCTTGATGCGGATCTGCGCGCCGGCGGGCAGGACTGCGGTCAGCAGCATCAGCGTGGCGAGCGACAGGCGGGCAATGCGGTACACGGCGGTGCCTCGGCGTGGGATGGGTGCGGTAGTGGCTGGGTAAGGAATTTGCGCCAGTCTCCCCGTCACTGCGCAAACGGCGTGCCACCGGACAGCCGCGGCGCGGGCCATGTCCGGGCCAGCCGAGGCCGGCAGAATCTGCCGGGAGGCCACGCAGGGCGAGCAAAAGGAGCCGGGTGCATGACAGGGAGGGGTGGATGACAGGGCCAGGTGAATGACAGGGCCGGGTAAGTGACGGGGCCGGGTAAGTGACGGGGATCGAGGGGGTTGGCGGGCCAAATGCGGCGCGGCCCGCCGGTCGGCGTCCCACCTCCACCGCGTCCGGCTTTGCCGTGCCGGACGACCCGCCGGATGCGCA
The DNA here is from genome assembly GCA_037201625.1 of Acetobacteraceae bacterium. GTDB lineage: Bacteria > Pseudomonadota > Alphaproteobacteria > Acetobacterales > Acetobacteraceae > JAMXLO01. The sequence goes on from JBBCGR010000003.1 coordinate 702,672, forward strand.
CGCGGCAGGTTCTGCCGTAGCGGTGCATACCCCTGTGGTCGGGACGATGCTTTCGTTGCAGGAGTTCGGCGGTGAGACCGTGCAGGACCGGACGGCCCGCCGGCGTGCCCAGGACCTGCTGGCGGGCCTGGCGGTGCTGCACCGGATGCTGCTGGGCGATCCGGGCGACACGGAGACGCTGCGGCGGCTTGCCGACCTGGCGGAGGCGGTGCCGGCTGCCAGCGATCCTGGCCTCGCGGCCATCGTGGCGTCGATCGTCCTGCGGGCGCGGGTGGAGCTGGCCCGCCGCCAGACTGAGCATCGCGAGACCTGAGCACGGCCAGTTCGGAGCACGGCCAAACCTGAGCAGCGGCCGCCGCAGACAGGGCAGATCTGCGCACCGGCAAAATTGTTGCGTGTCAGCTTGTTGAAGCTTGTTCACGCGCCCTTGGCGTAGCTATCGGCCATAGGTATAAGCCCGCGCAATGCGATTCAGACGGGCCGGGGGTTCCGCGGCTTCGCAGCGCGAGGAAGGACAGGGCCGGCACGCATGATGATCACCCTCCCCCCCGATTATCGGCCGACCGAGGATGAGGAATTCATGAATCCCATCCAGGTCGAATACTTCCGCCAGAAACTACTCCGCTGGCGAACCGACCTCCTGAAGGAGGCCGACGGCACCCTGGCCAGCCTGTCCGAGGGCGGCATCCACGAGGCCGATATCACCGACCGGGCCAGCGTGGAGACCGACCGGGCGCTCGAACTCCGCACGCGGGACCGGGCGCGCAAGCTGGTCTCCAAGATCGACCAGGCATTGATCCGGATCGAGACCGGCACCTATGGCTGGTGCGAGGAGACCGGAGAGCCGATCGGCCTGCGCCGGCTGGAGGCCCGTCCGATCGCCACGCTCTCGATCGAGGCGCAGGAGCGCCACGAGCGGATGGAGCGGGTGCACCGCGACGACTGACCGGCGCTGGTTGGCTAGAGCGTGATCCGCGGAGGTGGAATCACCGGAGCGGTGAATCACGATCTCGGACAACGAGCTGGAGCGGCTTCCGTGAGACTACGCGAACGGACTCTGCTCGAGGCGGCCGGCCGGCACCGGATTGGTGCGGAGGGACCGATCGGCGACTGCGAACTTCCCGCTGGACGCGTTGGAAACTCTGGCGGCGGCAGCCGTGATCGAAGCCCGGCTACAGGCCGCTACCCCGCGCTGAACGCCGGCATCACGTCGCGCGCGAACCAGCGGAGCTGATCCTCGAACTCGGCCGGCGACAGACCCTCCGCCCAGTGGATCATGTAGTCCTCCAGGCCCGGGTATTTCGCCTCGATCGACTTGATGCCGTCGATCACCTGGCCGGGCGTGCCGCAGAACCACGCCTTCTGCGCCACGCCGTCGCGCAATGACGGGATCTTCGCCGGCGCACCCGGCGTGCCCCAGGTGCGGCCCTGCTCATCGGCATACCGCACGAAGCCGAACGGCGCGAACCACTTGTAGCGCTCGTCATGCGCCGGCTCGACGCGGCGGATCGCCTCCTCCTGGTCGCGCGCGAGATACAGGCCGGTGCCCCAGATCATGTCCTGGCCAAGCTGCTTTGCCTGCCCGTGCCGCGCGCAGGCCTCCTGGTAGGCCCGCACCACATCGTCGAGGATCTTCTCGCCGTTCAGCGTGACCATCGCCTTCAGGCCGTACCGCGCGATCATCTCGATCGTCTTGCCGGAGGCGACCGGCATGAAGATCTCCACCGGCAGGTGCTTCGGCCGCGGCACCACGGTGATGTCGCGAAGCTGGTAGCCGCGGTACTCCACCTCTGGCGGGCAGGTGAAGTACTTGCCCTTGAACGACACCCGCTCCTGGTTGAAGCAGGCCAGCAGGAGCTGAAGCTGCTCCTCGAAATATTCGCGGTTCTTCTCGGCGTCGATCAGCGGGGCGCCGAAGGTCTCCACCTCGCGCGTATGGTAGCCGCGGCCCACGCCCATGATCACCCGCCCGTCGGTGACGATATCGGCCATCGCATAGTCCTCGGCCAGGCGGATCGGGTGCCACATCGGCAGCACATTGAAGCCGCAGCCGAACTTGAGCCGCTTCGTCTGGGTGGCGAGCCACAGGCCCAACTGGATCAGGTTGGGCAGGCACTCATAGCCTTCGTGCTGGAAATGGTGCTCGGCGGTCCACAGCGCGTGGTAGCCGCACTCATCCATGACCTGCGCGATGTGGCGAGTGGTGAAGAAGACCTCGGACAGGCGTTCGCTCGGATAGCGGCGCTCGTTCGCCGGCGTGCCGCCGAGACCGACATTGTCCAGGTCGATCTGGCCGACATAGAGGACATGGAAGCGTTTGATCATGGGGCGTTTCCGGGTGGTTGGTTCGTTTGCCCGAAAATTATGCCAGCTTGTTCAGGCGCGCCACAGCCGGCGGCGACTGCACGGTGGACCAGCCGGTCGGGCGGCGAGGGACCGGCGAGGTGCCGTGGTCAGGCGGCCTCCGGCACCACCAGGAACAGGTCGGTGTCGCCCGTGTCGCGGCCGAGCGCCGTCAGCAGCGCATGTGCCTGCCCGCGGTGATGCGTCTGATGGTTGAAGAAGTGCACCACGAGCGGGCCTTTCGGTCGCCGCATCTCCCGGTTCGCCGCGCCGCTGAACCAGACGAGGTCGGCGGCGAGCCATTCGCTGTCGATGCGCTCCGACCATGCGACGATGGCGGCATCGGCCTGCTCGCGGCGTGCCCGCAGCGCGGCGAAATCGTCGAGCATGGCGAAGCTCTGCTTGATGCCGACCGGCGGCTTCGCCCAGTCGTCGAAGCGCGACATCCACTGCATGTCGCCCCACAGGATATGCGTCAGCGTGCCATGCAGCGATTGCCAGAAGGCACCCCGGTCGGCCTTGCGCTCCGCATCGTCGACTTGTTCCGCAGCAGCAAAAATCCGCCGGTTCATCTCGGCGTTGTACTGCGCCATCAGGCGCACATAGGCGGGCGTGATCATGCGCGGTCGCTCCCGGAAGGCTGCATGGTTTGACGCCGGTTTTTCCCTCGTGGTCAATCTTGATCCGGAGAGTCAACATGCTGTCGCGTGGCCAACGGCATGCTACGCTTGGGAAACAGAGACAGGAGCGGTACGTTGCGTTTCACGTCGATTCTGCGGCGACGGACCCCGCCGCCTGTCGTCGCCGCTGCGGAGACCGATGGCGAGACTCCCGCACTGCCCGCGGACGTGCCGGAGCACATCGAGGAGCCCGTCGCGCAGGATGTGCCGGCTGACCCGATGACGCCCCCGGACGCGGCTTGTGCCGTCACCGGCGACGCGCCGGCCGAGGTGCCGGCACCTCCTCCTGCTCCTCCGGCCACCGCCTTGACCGAATGGATGCCGGAGTTCGCCGCCAGCGCCGAATACCAGGCCCTGGTGGAGCGCTTCGCCTCACGCGAGGGCTACATGACATCGGCGAAGGAGACGTCGATGCTTTATGCGACCATCCGTCACCTGCGTCCGCAGTGGAGCCTGGAGATCGGCACCTTCTTTGCGCAGTCCACCCGGATCATGGCGGAAGCCGTGGTCGACGACGGCATCGACGGCAAGATCATCACGCTCGATCCGTTCGGCGCCGATCGCGTTCCGATCGCGATGCAGGCCTGGCCGGAAGCCTTGCAGGCGGTGACCGAATTCCGCCCGTGCAATTCGATGCAGTACTTCCTCGACCTGGAGACCGCCGCGACGCCGAAGGGGGCTGCATCACCACTGGGGGTCGCATTCGTCGATGGTCACCACAACTTCGAATATGCGCTGTACGACATCATTCGCTGCGCCGACCATCTGACGCCGGGCGGCGCGATCTTCGTCGACAACCTGGAGCAGGAGGGACCCAAGTTCGCGGTCATCCAGTTCCTGCGCTGGAACCCGTCCTGGAGCCTGTACTATCGCGGCCGGTTGCTGTCGCCGGCCTCGGTCAGCACCGAGACGTTCCGCGAGGTGCCGACCGACGAAGTTCCCTGGGGCGCCCTGCTGGCGCCGGTCGGCCTGCAATGCGCCCGCAACACGTTCAAGATCATGCGGCGCGGCGTGCCGTATGTCCCGATCCGCGCGCTGGGCTTCAACCTGCTCGAGATCAGCGATCCGGGCGCGATCGACATCAACCTGTCGTACTACTCGGTGCCGTTCGACTTCCACATCACCGGCCAGGGCATGTCGCTGGCGCGCGCCGCCGGCCAGGTGGCGCTTGCCGGCGGCGAAACGAGTGCGGAGATCGTGTTCCCGGCCCCGCTGGTGCTGGCGATCGACAATCCGGATGCGACGAATGTCTGCTACGAGGTGGAGATCACCTTCCGCAGCCCGCGGACCGAGGACGCCTACCTGCTGCTGGACGGCAACGCGCCGATCAGCCTGCTGCCGTAGGGGCGGCGCCCTGCGCATCCGCCTGCGCGAGTGCCGGCGCAGCGGCCGCTGGCTCGGTGCGCTTCCTGATCATGAGGCGGCGCAGCAGTCGCTGAGCCGGTACCTCGATCAGCGCATGGCTCACCAGGGACAGGCCGATCGCCGACATCAGGGTCAGAATGAGTTGCAGGACCCCGCCCACCGCCACGCGGGGTGAGGTGACGGGCGGCGCCTCCCAGCGATAGGCGAAGACCGGCAGCAGGTGCAGCAGGTACAGCGAATAGCTTGCCTCGCCGAAGGTCACCAGCAGTGGGTGGGCGAACACGCGGACGATCGCATTGCGGTAGCGGGCGCAGCAGAAGATCAGCGTCGCGAGCAGCGGTGCGAAGGCGAAGTTCAGGTGCAGGCCGATCAGGATCCGGTGCCAGAGCGCGCCGCTCTGCAGCCCGAACATCACGTAGTGCATGGTGGCGATGCCGGCCAGCGCGGCGATCGTCAGGCCGAGCCCGAACCGCCTCTCGGCCGAGGAGACGGCGATCGGCGCGAGGCGCATGTGCAGGGCCGCGCAGAGGCAGCCCAGCGTGAACTCGACGATCCGCGCGTAGGGCGAGAAATACATCAGCCAGCGGAAGAACGAATCCTGCTGGTTCGCGGCGATCGGTCCGAACGCCCGCACCGCCAGCGATTCGATGACGGCATTGTTGAGGTTGAGCATGACGAAGCCGACATAGGCAGCCACAACCAGTCCCAGGATGGCGAGCAGCGTGGCGCGCAACGAGCGCAGCAGAAGGATGGCGCGGCAGATGAACGGGAAGGCCAGGTAGAAGAACCACTCGGTGCTGATCGACCACGCGACCGACGGTACCAGCCCGTATTGATAGATCAGCGCGTGCTGGCCGATCGGCACGTAGAACCAGGACTGCGTCATGGTCGCGTAGTACGGCAGCGCCGCGAAGGTCTCGGGGACCTGGCTGTAGGCGAACTTCATCAGCAGATCGTAGCTGACACCGACGAAATACAGCGGATACAGCCGCGAGAAGCGGGCGATGAAGAAATTGTACAGCCCGACCGGCCGGCTGACGGACCCGGAATAGTTGTAGAAGATGACGAAGCCGCTGAGCACGAAGAACAGCGGCATGCCCTCGGCCGCGGTCTGCGACAGCACCTGCAGCCAGAGCGGCGGATCCGGCGACTTGATGATGGTGGGAATCGCGTGGCTCAGCACCACGCCGGCCGCGGCGAAGAAGCGCAGGCCGGTTAGACCTGGAATTGGTGCCCGCATCGAACCTGTTGTTTCCACCTGCCGCCCGATCGGCCCCTCATTCCGTCCAGATTTCATCGCTTGACCACCAGACCCTGCCCGGTCGGCAGTTCCAGTACGTGATAGCCACGTTCAGCGAAAAATCCATCCTCCGCATCCTTCTGCCGATGATAGACCTTCCAGCCGTAGTCGTCGAATACCACGACACCGCCGCTCACGACGCGGTCGAACAGCCGCTCCAGGCAGGCGATCTCGGCCGGCGCCACGTTCAGGTCGATGTGCAGGTAGGCGATCTGCTCGGGATAGCCGTCGCGGTCCAGCGTCTCCGGCAAATAGCCCTTGTGCAGATGGTAGTGCGGCAGGTCGCGGAACCGTTCCTGCACTCCGGTCCACAGGCCCTCGGCGCCATAGATCGCGTTGGCATAGGCGAGAAAGCCCGGCATCTCGGGAAAATCCTCATCCGTGGTCTGCGCCGGATCGAAACCCTCGAACGAATCGTACAGGTGGAACTGCCGCCCGCTCGCCGCGAACCCGGTCACCTCGCCGACCACCCAGGCCATGTCGCCCTTGAACACGCCGCATTCGACGAAATCCCCCGCGGGCAGGCGCAGCGCCGCCCGCGCCGCCCAGACCAGCGTGTGAAGGCGCCAGGCGATGGTGGAGGAGGAAGCGTACTGGTCGTACTGGTGCGCGCCGCGTACCGCCTCGAAGGCTGAACGGAATGCCGCATCGTCCATGAAGCCCGCCGCCTTGTCGATCGTCAGCATCCGGTCGCCCCAGAAGATGCTGCGGTGGTCGCGTGCCAGCAGATGCGCGATGACGAAGTCGATGAATGCCGCCATCGGCTTCTCGCCCGCGAGCGCCGCGAGGTAGACCGCCGCCTTGTCGGCATCGAACGGCGGGGTCAGCAGTTCGGGCACCGCCGGTTCGGCCGCGGGCTCTGGCTCGGGCGGCGGAGGTGGCGGTGGGGGAGGTGGCGGTGGGGGAGGTGGCGGTGGCGGTGGCGGTGGCGGGGGAGGTGGTGCGAGTCTGGTCGCCCAGCGCATCAGGATATCGCTGACGGCGTATCTCAGCATGGATGCAGGGTTTCCTGTCAGTGCAGAAGCCGGATGACCGCGACGGCACCGAGCCGATTCGACGAGCCGCGTCGGTGCGATCCTGGCACGAGACCGTGCGGCCGGGTCAAGGCCGCCCCAGGCCCCGGCCCACGCTCGACCGCTGACCGGTCCGGCGCTAGATCCGCCGTAGCCGGCTCAGCACCCGATGCACGCCGCGGGTGACCATCCCCGGACGCGGCCGCTGCGCCATCAGTTCCACCGGAAGATCCATCGGCGTCACGAACGCCTTGCCGGTCGTCTTGCGCAGCGTCGCGGCAATGGTCCAGTCGCGGATCGGCTCATCCTCGAAATGGATCGAGCCGTGCCGCTGGCCGAATTCGCGGTTGGTGCCGACGATGTTGTCCGGCAGCACAGCCGCCCCGCCCGGCGCCATCTCGAGCCGCAGCACCTGGTAGTCGTTCTCGCGGCAGAGATGCCAGAAGAACTTCATCGTGTAGGTGATCAGCCCGTGCGTCATCATGCCGCTCGCCGGCACGTCATGGATCATGACGCCGCCGGTGCGGGTGAGGTCGTGGATGACCTTGAAAGCATTGTCCTGGTTCGCCACGTGTTCCGTCGTTCCGGCATTCACCACGAGATCGAAACGGTTGCGCAACTCGTCCGTCACCACGTCGCGGTTCAGGTCGAGCGGATAGGAATGGCGATGCCCGTCGAAATCGAGGGCGGAATACGCGAACCCCAATGCCTCCCAGAACGGCTGCGAGCCTGGCGCATCCTTCGGCTGCAATTCCAGTCCGGCGACATGGCCGGCATCGACCGGTGCCGCCAGCGCCGGCATCGGTGGCCGCTCGAACAGCGCGAACACCTCCTTCAGTTCATCGTCCGCGCGCAGAAAGTCGTTCGACAATTGCTGTGCGCCGATCTCAATGACGTTGGGACGCCCCCCCAGAATCTTCTCGCGCCGCAGCCTGATGATTTCGTGCAGCAGATCTCGTCCGAGCCCCATCGCGCCAATCTCCCCCACTTGCCCGCCGCGGCAAGTCCCGTCGTGTTACAGGCAGCCTCGGCATGGCATGCTCGTCAAGACACCGGCATCCATCATCGGATGCAGTGCCGTTATTCGAAGAAGATGAACTCGTGGTCCCCGGCATAGCCGGTCTTCTCGAACAGGAATTCCCACTCCTCCGGCGTGTGGAACGCGCGGCAGGTGAGCTGCCAGTACATCAGGTTCACCTTCTCCCGCTCGTTGCGGTAGGCCTCCACACAGAGATAGCGGCCGCCGCGGCTCACCCGCTCGATCTCCTGCAGCGACGCCCACAGCGACGGCAGATACAGGTTGTGCAGCGTGGTGATCGAGATCACCAGGTCGAAATGCTTGTCCGGCCACGGCAGCTTCGCAGCATCGCCCTGGCGCACGAACGGCTTCACGCTGTCCATCGTGTGCTCGACCGCGTAGCCCGAGATGTCGATGCCGGCCACCTCGAGTCCCGGGCACGCCTCGGTCAGGTCGTGCAGCAGGAAACCCTTGCCGGAACCGACGTCCAGCACGCGCATGCCGGGCTTCAGGCCGTAGGTGGCGACCATGGCATCGGCAACCTTGCGCCAGCGCCCGTCATAGCGGTAGCCGCCATAGCCGGTCTGCCGGCTGCCGTCCCAGTAATCGTAGCCCCACTGGATCGCGAGTTCCGCCACCTCCGCCTTGTCGCGCTCGGTGACGCGCGCGAGATAGTCGCGCTTGGTGGAGCGGTGGATCAGGCCGACGAATTCACGATACGCCACGATGCGGGTCCCCTTCGATCTCGTCGAGTTTCGCGCGCGCGCGGGCAAGCTGGAAGGCGCAGCGTTCCTCGGTGCGGGCAAGGTCGGCATGGGCGCGCCGCGACGAGCCCAGCGGCAGGAAGTCGTTCAGGATGATGCAGGCCCACTTGATGCGGTAGGCGTCCAGCAACTGGTGGCAGCGCCGCTCATGCGCGGTATCCAGCCCGAGCCCGGCGATCAGCCGCCGCGTGAAGTCGGGCATGAAATGCAGCGGCACCTTCACCTGCGGCTGGCAGAAGAAGTCGCACACCAGCTTGGCCGGATCGTCGCTGCCGGCATATTCGAAGTCGATGAACGCGACGCGGCCGTCCGCCTCCAGCGCGTTGTGGAAACCGAAATCCGACGGCGAGACGCAGCGCGCCATGGCCTCGAGCGGCGCCTCGCCCCGCGGCAGCGACACGCGCACCCGGTCCCACAGCGGCGCCAGCCGCTCCGCCACCAGCGCCTGCGCCGCAGCGTGCAAGGGTGCCGCCGGATCGAGCGCCCCGAGCCTGGCCACGCGCCGGTCGATCGTTGCGACATGCTCCGCGAGCGAGAAGCACGCCTCGGACCCCGGATCGAGCGCCGCCGGGTCGCGCGGCGCCGCGTTCACCGCCAGCAGAAAGTCCAGCGCCGCCGCCACATGCCAGGCCGACACCTCGGCCGGCGCAGCGCCAGGCAGCAGCGTGTACAGGCCAGCGTGCGCCGCATCGTCCTTCGCCAGCGGACGAGGGATGTTGCGCACACCACGATCCCAGGCATAGCGCAGGAATCGCCACTCCGCGCGCAGCCGGTCGCGCGGATCGCGCTCGTCCCAATGGTAGAGCTTCAGGACATGCGCCGCGCCCACGCGGAACACGCGGTTGTTCTTGCCGCCGCTCAATCGCACCAGGTCGCGCGGCGCAGGCAGCCCAGCCTGCATCGCCAGCCTGCCAGCCAGATCGAGCGCGTCCCCTCCCGTCATGGCGAGGCGCGAAGCGGCGCAGCAACCTCCTGCACCAGCCGCGCGATCGACGGCCAGTCGGTGCAGCGCTCCAGCCGGCGGCCCTGCCAGTGACCGTCCGGATAGCTGCCCTCCGGATCGAACAGGATGCCGCGCGTGGCGTCGGGAAAGCCCGGCGCGGCCAGCACCTCCGGCAGGTCGTCGATGAACACGTCGCAGCCCTGCGCCGCGATGCGCGCCAGCTTCGCCTCCCGCGTCAGTTCCAGGTACACGTCGCCGGTGCGGAACGGCGCGTCCGGCGCATCGACCAGGCGCTGCGTGCGCAGGAACTGCCAGGCGGCATCGTGCAGGTCGTGCGGCGCGCCGGCAAACGGCGTACGCGTCTTGTGGCTGATCAGGAACACCGCGTGGCCGGCGGCGACGAAACCGTGCAGCGCATCGGCGACGCCGGGATACGGCCGCACATGCCGCATGCCGGGTCCGTAGACATAGCCTTGCAACTCGGTGAATGCCGCGTCGTTGCCCTGGGCGCGCAGATGGTCGCGCACGCTGGTCTTGTCGGTCGCGACGCTGGCCGGGATCAGCCCACGCTCCACCGCCGCGGTGTGGAACACCCCGTCGTAGCAGGCGATCGTGTTGTCGAAGTCTACGCCGATCCGCATGCGCGCGGTCAGTCCAGCGCCATGTCGATCAGCGGCCGGCCCACGCGCCCCGCTGCCAGGTCGCCCAGCGCATCGCCCGCGCGCGCCAGGCTGTACGGCGCCGAGAGAAGCCGGCGCAGATCGAAGCGGCCGGAGGCGAGCAGCCGGCCGTAGCGCGCATAGTCGCGGTCCGGCACGCTGTCGCCACCCCAGGTGCCGTGCAGGCTCTTGCCCTGGTTGAACACCGACGGATCGAGCGTCAGCGAGGCGCCGTGCTTCGCGTTGCCGATGACGACCGCGCGACCGCCCTGCTGGCGCGTGGCGTTCAGCGCCTGCGCCATGACGGCGGGAATGCCGGTGGCCTCTATCGCCGCGTCGACACCGCCCGGCACGATCTTCCGGATTTCCGCCAGCACATCGGCATCGGTTGGATCGATGGCATGCGTGGCGCCGAACGCGCGGGCCAGGTCGCGCCGCGCCGCGCTGGGATCGACGGCGATGATCGGCATCGCGCCGGCGAACGCGGCTCCCATGCAGGCGTTCAGCCCGATGCCGCCGGTGCCGAAGATCGCCACCGATTCGCCGGGCTGCACGCGGGTGACGTTGAACACCACGCCCATGCCGGTGGGCGCCGCGCAGCCGAGCAGGATCGCGAGGTCCATCGGCAGGTCGGCGGGCACGCGGGTGAGGCGGTTCTCGCTGACCACCGCGTGGCGCTGGAAGGTGGTGACGCCGCCGGCATTCACCGTGCGTCCGTCCCATTGATACTGCGCGCCGCCCGCTTCGATGCCGCCGCCGCGGATCCAGGACAGCACAACCTTGTCGCCGGCCTTCACGCGGGTGACGGCGCTGCCGCATTCCAGCACGGTGCCGCTGCCTTCATGCCCGAGGCAGTGGGGCACCCATTTGTCCTCGCCCTTCAGGCCCTGGGCCTCCATGACCTGCGTGCCGCAGGCGCCGGAATAGGCGATCTCCACCAGCACCTGGCCTGGTTTCAGTGGCGGAATATCCAGCTCCGCCAGCACGAGCGGTTCGCCGGTCTGCACCAGCAATGCGGCCTGGGTCTTCATGCCAGCACCGTCAGGATGCGCTCGGCGATGCGGTGCGCGGACAATCCAAGTTGTTCGCGCGCGTATTCCTGTTCGCCCGACTGCTTGAAGAATGCGTCCGGCGTGCCGAAGCGCAGGAATTTGCGCGGCGTGATCGCGTTGTCGATCATCCACTCGGCCACCGCGGCACCGAAGCCGCCGATCAGCGAGTGTTCCTCGATGGTCGCGACCAGCGGATAGCGCACCAGCGCATCGGCGAGGAATTCGGTATCCAGCGGCTTCACCGTGTGGAAGCTGACCACGGCGGCCGAGACACCCTTTTCGGCCAGCTTGTGTGCGGCCTCGATCACCTCGGGCAGCATGGTGCCGGTGGACAGCAGGCACACATCGCTGCCGGCGGAGATCGGCAGCGCGCGGCCGATGCGGAAATCCTCCGGTGTCTCGCTGTGCACCTTGGGCTCGCCGCGCTTGCCCATGCGGATATAGGTGGGATGGTCGCGTTCCAGCGCGCCGCGCATCGCCGCGCGCACTTCCCATGCGTCGCCCGGACAGACCACCGCCATGTTCGGCATGGCGCGCAGGAAGGCGATGTCCTCGCAGGCGTGGTGCGTCGGACCAAGGCCGGCGTAGGAGAGGCCACCGCCAACGGCAACGATCATGACCGGCAGGTCGTGGTAGCAGATATCGGTGCGGATCTGCTCCAGGCAGCGCGTGGTCACGAAGGGGGTGATCGTGTAGGTGATCGGCCGCATGCCCGACAGCGCCATGCCCGCGGCGACGCCGGTCATGTTCTGCTCCGCCACGCCGCAATTGTAGAAGCGCGACGGGTGGGCGGCGCGGAACTTGTCGAACAGCCGGTTGCCGATGTCGCCCGACAGCATGACGATGCGCGGATCGACATTGCCCAGCTTGGTGAGTTCGTCGGCGAACGCGTTTCTCATGCGAGGCCGAGCTCCTTGTGCGCCAATACGACCTCTTCGGCGGTGGGCGCGCGGTAATGCCAGTTGTTGTCGTCCTCCATGAACGACACGCCCTTGCCCTTCACCGTGTGCGCGATGATGGCGCGCGGCCTGTCGCCGCCGTCGGGCACCGCGCGCATCAGCGCGGTCAGCGCACCGATGTCGTGGCCGTCGGTTTCCACCGCGTCCCAGCCGAAGGCTTCCCATTTCTCGCGCAGCGGCGCGAGTTGCAGTGTCTCGTTGGAGCGCGCGGTCGCCTGCCACTTGTTGTAGTCGACGATGACGCAGACGTTGTTGAGCTTCTGTGCGGCGGCGAACATCGCCGCTTCCCAGACCGAGCCTTCGTTGTTCTCGCCGTCCGACAGCAGGGCGTAGACGCGGAACGTCTCCCCCCGCATGCGTCCGGCGAGCGCCATGCCGATGCCGATCGGCAGGCCGTGGCCGAGTGAGCCGGTGGCCGCCTCGATGCCCGGCAGCATGCGCGCCGGCGGGTGTTCCGCCAGCATGCCGCCGTCCTGGCAGTAGGTTTCCAGCAGAGCCTCGGGGAAGAAGCCGCGGAACGCCAGCGCCGCATAGAGCGCGGTGGCGGCGTGGCCCTTCGACAGGATGAAGCGGTCACGCAACGGATCGTCCGGCCGCGCCGGGTCGATGTTGCAGACCCCCCAATAGGCCGCGGCGACAATGTCGCAGCACGACAGCGAGGAGGCGAGATGCGCGCTCGATGCGGCGTGCGACATCTCGATCACCTTGCCGCGCAGCCGGGCGGCGGCGGATTTCAGCGTGGCGAGATCGCTCATGGCTTGTGCTCGTAACGGGCGGGCAGATCCGGCAGCGCGTCGTGGAACCGTTCCGCCCAGGCGATCACGTCGTCGATCCCATCGGCCAGCGAGAGCCTGTCGCGCCAGGCGAGTTCACTGCGCAGCTTGAAGGAATCCAGCGTATAGGCGGTGTCCTTGCCCGGCCGTTCCGGCCCGAGTTCGACGCAATCCTCGAAGCTTCGGTCGAGCCGGTTCAGGATCATCTCCACGAGTTGCCGGATCGACACAAGTTCGTAGCCGGAAATATGGTAGCATTCGCCCAGCCGGCCGTTCAGCGCGATGCGCAGCGTGGCGTCCGAGACGTCGCGCATGTGGATGAACACGCGCACCGAGACGCCGCCGCCGTCCAGCCGCAGCTTCTGCCCGCCGATCGCGGCCAGGATGGTGCGCGGGACGATGCGGTAGAGCTGCTGGCCCGGCCCGTAGACATTGGCCGCGCGGGTGAACACGACGGGAAAATCGTAGGTATCGAAGTAGGTGCGCAGCGACATGTCGCCGGCGGCCCGCGAGACAGCATATGGCGTGGACGGGTTGAACGGCTGGTCCTCGCGCACCCAGCCTTCGGTGGAGCCGTACACCTCGGGCGTGGTCACATGGACATAGCGCTCCAGCCCGTCATAGCGGCGTAGCATCTCGTGCAGCCGCACGGTCGAGACGACGTTGGTCATCATCCAATGGTCGGGGTTGGCCCAGCTCTCGCCGACCATGCTCTGCGCCGCGAAGTTCACGACATGCGTCGGCCGCTCGCGCTTCAGCAGCGCATCGAGCCGCGCCAGGTCGTGGTTGATGTCGACCGTCTCGAACCGCACGCTACCGGAATGGCTGCGCCACTTGTACGGCAGGAATGCCGTATGCGGCTCGGCCGAACGGCTGGTCGCCAGCACGTCGTATCCCTGCTCCGCCAGATACCCGGCGAAGGTCGCGCCCGAGAACGAGTTCGAGCCCAGGATGAGGAATTTCGCCGACGCGCTCACCGGATCTGGTCGCGATGCTGCGCCAGCCACTGCATCAGCATATGGCCGAAGATGAGCTGCGTGTCCTCGGCGATCTGCATGTCGTTCACCTCGACATGGATCGGCACGTCCGCCAGTTCCTTCGCCTTGCCGCCGGAATAGCCCAGCACCGCGTAGCTGCGCATGCCGATACGCCGCGCCTCTTCCAGCGCGCGCAGGATATTGGGCGAATTGCCGCTGCCGGAATATACGATCAGCACGTCGCCCGGCCGCGCCAGCACGCCAAGCTGCAGCGAATAGATCTGGTCGTAGCCTTCATCGTTGGCGAGGCAGGTCAGCACCGAGGAATTGGCCGACAGCGCGTGCACCCGCAGTCCCGACCCGGCGCGCTTCGACATGGCATAGAGGAAGTCGTTCGCCAGGTGCACCGCATTGCCGGCACTGCCGCCGTTGCCCGCCATGAACACCTGCCGGCCGCTCTTCCAGCAATCCAGCAACTCGTGGCCGAGCAGCGACACCGGCGTCCAGTCGAACGACGCCATCACCGCCGACATGCGCTGCCAGTAGTCGGCGAAATGCGTCTCCGGGGCCGTGATGGCGGTCACGCGGCGATGCCTCGCTGCATCCATTTCAGGTTATGGAAATGGTCCTCATCCTTCAGCGCACCCTGGCGATACATGCCGATGATCTCTTTGATCGCATCCTCCACCGTGTGCGTCGGCCGGAACCCGGTCGCCAGCAGCTTGTCGGAGTTCACACGATAGGACCGCGGATCGTCCGACGGCGTCACCACGATCTTCGCATCGACATGCTCCGCGACCAGGCGGGCGATCTCCAGGATGCTCAGATTCTCGAAGCCGGCATTGTAGACGCCGGTGTGCTCGGGATGCTCCAGCAGGAACACGTAAAGGTCGGTGATGTCCTGGATATGGATGTTCGGCCGCGTCTGCTCGCCGCCGAACACCGTGATGCGCCCGTTGGTCAGCGCCTGCATGGTCAGCATGTTCACCGACACGTCGAGCCGCATGCGCGGCGAGAAGCCGCACACCGTCGCCGGCCGCACGATCTGCACCACCATGTCATCGGCGTAGGACAGCACGATGCGCTCGCCGCACATCTTGGTCTTGTTGTACTCCGACAGCGGGAACAACTCGAGGTCCTCGGTCACCTGCGGCTCGTCGCTGATGCCGTACACGCTGCCCGAGGAGGCATAGATGAACCGCTTGATGCCGCGGCGCTTGGCCCGGTCGGCAAGCTGCATCGTGGCGAGGCAGCTTATCTCCCAGGTCAGCTTCGGATCGAGGTCGCCGCACGGATCGTTGGCCACGCTGGACAGGTGGATGATCGCGTCGATGCCGGTCAGGTCGACCTCATCGATGTTGCGGATGTCACCCTGCACCACGGTCAGCGCCGGATGCTCCGGCAGGAAGTTGCCGAACCACTGGATATCGAACGCGACCACGTCGTGGCCTTTGGCGATCAGCTTGGGCACGAGCACGCTGCCCTTGTAGCCGCAGCCGCCAGTCACCAGGATTTTCATTATGACACCCGAAACATATTGTCGTGCGACACAGGCGGTCGCGCCTGTCCTATCAGCCCGCCCCGTTGCGGCGCAACCCCCGGGACGAACTCCCGATTCGCCAGCGCCAGGCTCGCGACATTGCCGATGTCGCGATGGTAGCCGTGATGCTCCACCGCGAGGATGCGGCCGATGAAGCCCGGGATCACCTCGGTCGACAGATCGACCACCGGCTTGCCCAGTGCTGCGATCCGCGCCACCACCTCGGGCTCAAACACATAGACCGCGGCATTCGCCAGGTTGCCGGGCGGATCGGGTGATTTCTCGTGGAAGGCCCGCACGATGCCGCCGCCGTCCAACTCGAGAATACCGCAAAGCTGCGGCGCATCGGTGCGGAACGCCAGCATGGTGATCGCGCATCCCGCCGGCCGCGCGGCATGCGCCCGCGCCAGCGCGGCGGCGTCGAAATCCGTCAGGTTGTCGGCATGCGCCACCAGGAACGGACCGTTGCCGAACCAGTCCCGGTTCGCCAGCACGGTGCCGCCGGTGCCCAGCAGCACGTCCTCATGCACCAGGTCCACGCGGTCCCGCCAGGCCGAGGCCGCGACATGCGCGCGCACCTGCTCCGGCAGGTAGCTGGTGTTCACCAGGATCCGCTCGAACCCCGCCGGCAGCAGCAGGTCGAACCAGTAGTCCAGCAGCGGCCGGCCCTGGATCGGCACCAGGCATTTCGGCAGCGAATCCGTCACCGGGCGCAGCCGCGTGCCGAGCCCGCCCGCCAGCAGCAAGGCGCGCATCAGCCGATCTGCCCGAGCGCCGGCGCCTCGATCTCGGCGACCAGGTCGCCCACGCTCAGCGGCACGTTGCCCAGCCGGCCCACCTGGCAGGCCGCGGCCAGCGAGCCGAGATAGGCGCTGCGCCAGATATCCACGCCGGTGCACAGCGCCATCGAGGCGCAGGTGAAGAAGCTGTCGCCCGCACCCACCACATCCTTCGGTGCCGTGTTGAACGCCGGCAGCCGGTCGGTGCGGTAGCCACCTTCCTCGAGCGCGTGCAGCAGCAGCCCCTCGGAGCCCAGGGTCACCACCACGTTCTCGGCGTCCGCCTTCTTCTGCAGCGCCTCCGCCAGCACCACCAGGCCCGAATCGCTGTCGCGCATCGCCAAGCGCGCCTCGCGCTCGGTCGGCGTGATCAGCTTCATGCCGCGATAGCGCGAGATGTCGCTGATCTGCGACGATGCCTGGCTGTCGGCCGCCATCATCACGCCGCGGCGCCCGGCGGCTGCAACGACGGCATCCACCACCGACTGCGGCAGGCAGCCGTAGTTGAAGTCGGCGAACAGCAGCAGGTCCGTGCCGTCCAGCAGGTCGTCGATCGTCGCCACCATGCGCGACGCCGCCTCGGCGACCAGCGCGTGCTGGCGCAGATGGTTCACCCGCAGCAGCGTCTTGCCATGGGCGCGGAACCGCTGCTTCAGGCTGGTCGGGCGCGTCGGATCGGCAAACGCATGCGTCTCGATCCCGAGTTTCGTCAGCATGTCGCGCGCGAGCCCGGCCCGCTCATCGTCGCCCAGGATGGTGACGAATGAAACATCTGCACCGATGCCGCTGGCATGGGCGGCGACGATGCCGGCCCCGCCCATGAACATCTTGCTCTCGATCGGCGTGACCACGATCGTCGGGTCTTCCTGCGACATGCCGAGCGGGTCGCACGACACATATTCGTCCAGGATCACGTCGCCGATCACCAGCACGCGCAGCCCGTCGAACCGCTCCAGCACCGAGGTCAGGTCGCCCACGCGGAACCCGTGCCGCGCCGGATAGTCGAGCGGCTTGTCGATCGGCGTGTAGTTGGTGGCCAGGTATTCGCGATGCAGCAGGTCCAGCGAGGAGAACGTCACCTCGCCCGAGGTGAACAGCAGCGCGCCGCCATAGCTCGCGACGACGTCACGCTCGGGATTGTCGCGCGATTCGTATTCCTTGCCCTTCACCACGAAGTCCGGCTGCAGGCGGCGGATGAACGCCTCGGGCGATTCGGGCAGCAGCACCGCGTAGTCCACCAGCGAGATGGCGCGGATCGCCTCCATGCGCATCTCGGCCGGCAGCGTGACCCCGCGCGAGCCGTCCGGAATCACGCCGACCACCAGCAGATCGCCCAGTTCAGCGGCGAATTTCAGCAGCCGCAGATGGCCGGGATGCACGATGTTGAAGATGCCGGAGACGAACGTGATCCGCTTCGTGGTGCCGGACAGCGCCCGGATCTCACGCACGCTGTCCTCGGCCGCAGCAAAATCCAGCATCATGCCGCGGCACCGCCGGTGCGCTTGCCGGTGCGCTTGCCGGCGCACAGGCCGAACAGGTAATGCGCCATCTTGTGGTACCCCGTGTGCACCACTTCGTCGTTCATGCTGAACATGAAGACGTTGTGGAAGAAGCCCTCGAGCAGCGTCTTCAGGTCCGGCATCGTCTTGCAGTTGATGTGCCCTGCGCGGCTGGGCGGCGACGCATAGGCCTGCGATTCCAGGCTCGGCATGCCGATGATCACCGCGCCGTTCGGCTCCAGGGCGCCGCAGATCTTGGTCAGCACCTCCTGCTCGCGGTCCTGCGGAATATGCTCCAGCACGTCGAGCGAATAGATGGCGTCGAACTCGCCCTCGATCGGGTCCTTCAGCAGGTCCAGCACCCTGGTGTCGAACAGCCAGGGCTCCTTCATCCGGCTCCTGGCGTCCTCGATGAACACCGGATCGAAATCGGCCACGGTCAGCCGCCCCACGGTCTGCAGCACGATCGGAACGTTGAAGGCATCGCCGCAGCCCAATTCGAGTACATTACGCCGGCCGGCGAACATCTTCGAAACGAATTTGTATCGCGCCATGGAGAACAGGAAACGCCGCGGATCGTCGTGCCATTCCCAGTTCTTCAACACGCCGAGACGGGTCGGGCCGACGCGGCGCTGGGTCTCGTAGCCGTGCTGGTTCACCGGATCCTTGGTGAAGGCCGCAGTCTCGTCAGACGCCATCAGAAAAGTCCCCTCCAGGGCCGTGGTGGTGGTCTATTAGACCTGGACATGCTCCCGGACAAACGTCATCGGGCAGAATATTCCCCAGCCGTACTACCGCGGGCTGAGGTTGCCGTACCCTTTCAGCAACCGGTATAGGCTGCTTCGCACGAGTCGGACCAGTGACGTCGGGCGCAGCCGCACCGTGAGCCAGCCCAGCGTCGCCAGCCGGCGAAGCTGGCCCGGCAGGCTCCCGGTCACCGCCAGCACCGCACTGTCGACGCTGCCGCCCTGCATCAGCGCGCACACCAGGTCCGCATCGAAGTTGGGTTCCATCGCCGCCAGCCTGGCACAGGCAAAGCGGGCGCGGCGGTTGAACGTGCCGCTGTACCCGGGAGGAAACGGTGCGCCCTCGGCCGCCTTCATCCGCTCCGACACGATCGCGATCAGTTCCGCCATCGTCTCGGGATTCATCGAACTGCTGCGGGAATAGCTGCCCGTCTGGACGAACCAGGTCCCCAGCACCCGCGGAATGAACACGAAGCCGGATTCCAGCGCGATCCGCCGCGCCATGAACCCGTCGCAGAACGGCCCCAGCGTCTCGTCGAAGCCGCCGGCGTTCAGCATCCGGTCGCGCCGCAGGATCGTCACCACTGTCAGCACCCAGTTGTCCAGCCGCCGCAGCAGTGCCGCCGTCTCGGCCGGCGAGGCAAATCCCTCATGCATCAACGGCATGCTGGCCGGCCGGAACCCCAGGAACGCCCCGTCCTCGGAGATCAGCCTGGCCTCGGCGCAGGCCAGCCCCGCCTCCGGATTGCGCTCCAGCGCGCCGAGCACGACCTCGACGAAGTCCGGATCGGTCGAATCGTCCGCCGCCCCGCAATACATCGCATCGCCGGTCGCCTCGCGCAGCCCGCGGTTGAGCGCGCCCGCCGCACCCAGCCGCTCGGGATTCTCCAGCAGCCGCAACTGCGGCAGCAGCGGCATGAAGCTGCGGATCACCTCGCGGCTGTTGTCGGTCGAGGCATCGTCGATCACGATGATCTCGTCCGGCTGGCGGCGCTGGCGCACCATCGCGCCGAGTGAGCGTGGCAGCAGCGCGGAATGATTCCTGTTAGGAATTATGACGGACAGCCGCAGCCTGGCTGCCATCAGCCCGCCCGTCGGTTCGCGCCGAAATGGCGCTCGGCCAGTTCTGCGCAGAGCGCCGCCATCGGCGTGAACGTCCAGCCGATGGCGGCCTGCAGCTTGTCGATCGCGATCGAGGTGTCGAGCGGCCGCCGTTCGGGGAACGGCAGGTCGTGCAGGCTGATCGGCACGATGTCGGCGCGCATGTCGGGGGCAAACACCTGGATGTTCTCAAGCAGCAGTTGCAGCAGCCCGATGCGGCTGAACGGCTGCGGCCCGCCCAGGTGATAGAGCCCGGTGGCGCCGGTCTCGGCCAGCGCGGCCAGGGCGCCGGCGACATCGTCCACATCGGCGGGCGAGAACACCTGGTCCGTGGCACAGCGCATGGTCCGTCCGGTGCGGATCTCCTCGAGCCAGGGCCCGAGCACGCTGTGCGTGTCCGCCTCGGTGCCCACCACGCGCGACAGCCGCACGGTCAACGAGGGCCGCGGATCGGCCGCCAGGCGGCGCTCCACCTCCAGCTTCTGCAACCCGTACTGGGTGGCGGGCGCCGGCGCATCGGTCTCCCGCCACAGCCCGCGCGTGCCGTCGAACACGTAATCCGAGGAGACGTAGACCGGCAGGATGCCGGCATCCAGCAGGCCGCGCAGCACCCGCCACACGCCCTCGACGTTGACCTCTGCCGTGCCGGCAGGGTCGCGCGCGCACGCCTCGGTGCCGACCGCGGCGTGCAGGACGAAGGCCCGATCGACGCCGCGCGGCAGCCGCCCCAGCAGGTCCTCGACTTTGTCCTGGGTGCCGTCGAAGCGCACGCCTCCGGGAAAGCCATGCCTATAATAGGTTCCGATCGCGTTTCCGGCACCGAGCCGCGCCATGAGGTGCCTGCCGAGGAAACCCGATGCGCCAATGACAATTGCTCGCACTATGGTCTCGATGAGGTATCCCTGTGCGGCATACAAGACCCGCTGGCGGATGGAAAGTGGAGGGCGGCACGGCGCGGCTGTCACGGTTTCTTCTTGATCCGCCCCCTGCCAAAGCCCCAGAGGGTCGGATAATGCCAAGCCCTACCATCCCGACCGGAGCGTCATGATGATCCAGAAACGCGGCCTGCTGGCCGTCCTCCTGCTGGCAGGATCGGCCCTCGCGGCCCAGGCGCAGACCATCTACCCGCTGAACCGTGCGGAAATCCTGGCCGGCGCGAAGTTCGACCTCAAGGTCGAGTTTCCCGGCGCGCCGGCCCAGGCGGACGTGAAGGTCACCATCAACGGCAAGGACCCCGCCACGGTTCTCGGCCATGATGCGAAATTCGTGCCGAACGAGGACGGCCAGAACCTGTCCGCGTTCTGGATCCGCGACGCGGCGATCGCGGCGCCCGGCAGCTATACGGTCGAGGCCACCGCCGGCGGCAAGACCGCCAAGGTCGCCTGGGAGGTGTTCGACACCCCGCAGGGCCGCACCGCGAAGAACGTCATCCTGTTCATCGGCGACGGCATGACCATCGCCCACCGCACCGCCGCGCGCATCATGTCGAAGGGCATCGTCGAAGGCCGCTACGGCGGCGAACTCGCCATCGACGACATGCCGCACATGGCGCTGCTGTCGACCGCCGGCACCGATTCGATCGTCACCGACAGCGCCAACTCGGCGTCCTCCTACACCACCGGCCACAAATCCTGCGTCAACGCGCTCGGCGTCTACTGCGCGCGCAACAAGAACACGCTGGACCACCCCAAGGTGGAGACCATCAGCGAACTGGTGAAGCGCAAGAACGGCATGGCGATCGGCGTGGTGACCAACACCGAGATCGAGGACGCGACCCCGGCCTCGATGGTGTCCCACACGCGGCGGCGCTCGGACTACAACGACATCGTCAAGATGTTCTACGACATCCGGCCCGAGGTGATCATGGGCGGCGGCTCGCCCAACTTCCTGGCCAAGTCCACCAACGGTTCGCGGCGCACCGATGAGGAGGACTACATCAAGAAGTTCCAGGAGGCCGGGTACCGCTTCGTCGCGACGGCGGCCGAGATGAAGGCGGCCGGCGGTGATGCCGGTACCAGCCGGCTGCTCGGCCTGTTCAACACCAGCAACATCGACGGCGCGCTGGACCGGATGGTGCTGAAGAAGGGCACCGTCGGCCGCTTCCCCGACCAGCCTGACCTGGCGGACCAGGTGAGGGTGGCGATCGGCCTGCTGTCGAAGAACCCCAACGGCTTCGTGCTGATGGTGGAATCGGGCCGCATCGACAAGTACAGCCACTCGATGGACCCGGAGCGCGCGATCTTCGACACCATCATGCTGGATGAGGCGGTGAAGGTGGCGAAGGAATTCGCCGCCCAGAGCAACGACACGCTGATCATCGTGACGCCGGACCACGCCCACCCGGTGTCGATCATCGGCACCTATGATGAGGACGCGCCGGGCCAGACGCCGCGCGAGAAGCTCGGCATCTACGAGAAGGCGAAGTTCCCGGTCTATCCGCATGCCGATGGCAGCCCGTACCCGTCCAGCGTGGACGTCCAGCAGCGCATCGGCTTCATCTTCGGCAGCTACCCCGACCATTGCGAGAACGCCAAGCCGTACCTGGACGGCGAGTACGTCCCGGCGGTCGCCGGCCCGGAGAAGGGCACCTTCATCGCCAACGAGAAATACTGCACGCTGCCGGGCGCCGTCCGCGTCACCGGCAACCTGCCGGCCGATGCCCCGCAGGCGGTGCATTCGGGCGACGACATTGTGCTGACGGCGATGGGGCCAGGGTCGGAGATGTTCCACGGCCGGATGGACAACACCCGGGTGTTCCGCGTGATGGTGACGGCGCTTGGACTGGCGAAGCCCTGAGCGGCCCGCCCGGCACCCGACCCGCCGTGCCCTGCTCGGCGCGGCGCTGGTGCCGGGAGCCGTGGCCCTGGGTCCGCGTGGCATCGCTCACGCGGCGTCGCCGGACCAGATCGGCTTCGACGGCCTGTACAAGAGCTTCGCCGTCACCGGGCTCGTCTTCTCCGACCGGCTGACCGCGCTGTCCGGCAGGCCGGTGGCCATCACCGGCTACCTCGCCCCGCCGCTGAAGGCCGAGAGCCGCTTCTTCGTGCTGACGCGGGAGCCGCTCGCGCTGTGCCCGTTCTGCCAGAGCGACGCGGACTGGCCGGTCGATATCGTCGTGGTCTACCTGCGCCGGATTGCCACGCTGCTGCCGGCCGGCGCGCGCCTCACGGTGCAGGGCCGGCTCGAACTCGGCTCCTGGACCGACCCGGACACCGGCTTCGTCAGCCAGTTGCGCATCGTCGATGCCGGCTTCTCGGTCGCCTGAGCCGGCTGCGGCGCTGACCGTCCAGGACCTTGTGGTGCGGTTTCGCCAGCGCGGGGCGGAGCCCGCGCCGGTGCTGCAGCTTCCCTCGTTCCGCGCCGAACCGGGCACGCTGTGGGGATGCCGCGGCCCTTCCGGCTCCGGCAAGTCGACCCTGCTCTACGCCCTGGCCGGGTTGTTGCGGCCGAGCGCGGGTGAGGTCGCCTGGGGCGGCGTGGTGATCTCGGCCCTGCCGGAGGCAGCGCGCGACCGATGGCGCCACGCCACGGTGGGCATCGTGTTCCAGGACTTCCACCTGATCCCCGAACTGAGCGCGCTGGAGAATGTGCTGCTGCCGGCACGATTCCGCCGCCCGGCCGCCGGCGCGGCGCTGCGCGAGCGGGCGGCGGCCCTGCTGCGCCAGACCGGCATCGTGTCACGGGCCCGCCGCGCCGGCCTCCTGTCGCGCGGTGAGCAGCAGCGCGTCGCGCTGGCCCGCGCGCTGCTGCTGCGACCCGCGCTGATCCTGGCCGATGAACCCACTGCGAGCCTGGACGCCGAGACGGGCGCCACGGTCGGCGCATTGCTGGTGGACGCGGCGCGCGAGTCGGGCGCGACCCTGTTCGCCGTGTCGCACGATCCCGCCCTGCTCGCGCGCATGCAGCAGGTGCTGACGCTGCAGGCCGGCCGGCCGGTCGAGGCGGCGCCATGAACCCCTGGCCGATGGTCCGTGCCGACCTGATCGCGATGCGCTGGACTGCGGTCGTGGTGGTGGTTCTGGTGGGGCTCGCCGTCGCCATCGGCGTGGCGATCGGCGCGCAGGAACGCGCGCTGCGCCAGGGCTCGGCGCGCGCGGCCGATGATTTCGACCTGGTGGTGGGCGCGCCCGGCAGCCAGACGCAGCTTGTGCTGACCACGGTCTATCTGCAGCCCGAGGCCCTGCCGCTGATGGACGGCACGGTGCTGGCGGCGCTCGCGGCCGATCCTCGCGCGGCCGATGTCGCACCGCTCGCGTTCGGCGATATCATCCGCGGCTATCCGGTGATCGGCACGACGGCGCGGTTCGCCAGCCGCTGGGGCCGTCTCGCGCCGTCCGAGGGCCGCATGTTCGCCATCGAGGACGAAGCGGTGATCGGCGCCGATGTCCGCCTGGCCCTCGGCGACAGCGTCACCCCCTCGCATGCCGGCGAACCGGCGCATCCCGGGGAGGAGAGCGAACAGGAGCGCACGCACCGCCATGAAGGCGTTCACTACCGCGTCGTCGGGCGGCTGCCGCGTCTCGGCACGCCCTGGGACCGGGCGATCCTGATCCCGGTGGAAAGCGTGTGGGAGACGCACGGGCTGGGCGACGGGCATCGCGCCGAGGGCGCAACGATCGGCCCGCCGTTCGATGCCACGCCGGTGCCGCCGACGCCGGCACTCGTCGTGAAGCCGCGATCGGTCGCCGATGCCTATGCGCTGCGCGCCCGCTTCCGCACCGGCGGCACCATGGCGGTGTTCCCGGCCGAAGTCCTGGTCGGCGTGTACCGCACGCTGGGCGACGTGCGCGACGTGGTGGTGGTCGCCGCGGCGCTCAACGATCTGCTGGTGTTCCTCGTGGTCGTGCTGCTGATGGTGACGCTGATCGGCATGCGCCGCCGCCGCTACGCCGTGCTGCGTGCCCTCGGCGCGCCGCCGTCCTATGTGCTGCTGGTGACCTGGCTGGGCAGCGCGCTGCTGCTGGCGGCGGGATGCCTGGCCGGGGCCGCGCTGGGATGGGCGGGCGCCTATTGGGTGGCCGCCATCCTCGAGCAGCGGACCGGCCTCGCCGTGCCGATCGCGTTCGGTGCCGACCAGGCCGTGCTGGTGGCGCTGCTGGTCCTCGCCGGCAGCGTCCTGGCGGCGATTCCCGCACTGGTGGCGTGGCGCGCGCCGCCGGCCGATGCACTGCGCGGCTGAGACTCAGCTTTTCCCGGCGTAGCTCTTCGCCATGCCCTCGCCCGGCTCGGCCTGCGGCCCGAACGGCATGATCGGATAGCGCAGCCCCGCCTTCGACAGGCCCTGCAACCCGGTCACCGCACGCGCGAGGTCGACCGGCGGGCAGGCCATCAGCATCTCCTCATCGGCCACCCCGCCGTAGCGGCGCTCGGCGTAGCACGGGATCGACAGCGACACCTCGCGCGTCTTCAGCGCGTGGCCCCAACTGTCGGCGCAGGCGCTCTCGCCGGAGATCGAGAAATCGTAGCGCCGGTAGCTGCGCCATTGCAGGCCGTTGATGAACAGGATCATCTGCGCCGGATTGCCGTAGAACAGGCAGATATCCGGCGGATCGAGCCGCGCGGTGCGCAGCGGCGACACCACCATGCCGTGGTAGCGCCCGGCGGGCACGCGCGACATGCCGGCCTGGTGCGCCGCGGCTGCCTCGCGGTTCTCGAACCACACGCCCTCCATCTTGCGGCCCGACGTGTAGACCTCCCCCACCTCGTCCAGGCCGATGACGCTGGAGCAGGACGAGAATGACGGGATGTTCTCGGTCGTGATGCCCAGCGTGAAGCCGGCCATGCGGGCCTGGGTGACAAGCTGGCAGGTGGAGAAGGTCTTGCCCTTCGGCGGACGGCGCAGGCCGGGCACGTCCGCCATCGCATCGAGGTCCTCGAACAGCTTCATGCCGATCGGGAAGCTGCGCAGGCGCAGCAACTGGTTGAGTTGTTCGGCCAGTTCGGCGATCGCCTTGCCGTCCAGCGGCGGCGCGTCGGCAAGCGATGGGGCATCGTTCATGCGGTTTTCCTCCCGTGGCGACCCGGCTGGGGTGGAGAGTAGATCGGGAACCGCCGCATCCCAACAGCCGACCCGCCAGGGCAGACGACCGGAGACGCACGAACGCTGAGGCGCCGCGGCCCCCTGTCATTGCGAGCGCAGCGAAGCAATCTCCATGGGGCTTGCTTCGTCGCTCCGCGCCTCGCAACGACAGGGGGCCGCGTCAGCTCAACGCGCGGGGCACCACGTCAGCTCAGCGCGCGGCGCACCGCGATGCCGGCCACGGCCAGCGCCACCGCAGCGATCAGCACCATCGGCCAGGCCTGCGCGAGCACCACCCCCGCCGGCATGTCCTGCAGGAACAGCCCGCGCGCGATCACCAGCATGTAGCGCACCGGATCGGCACGGCTGGCCAGTTCGGCCAGATGCGGCATGTTCTCGATCGGCGCGGCGTAGCCCGACAGCACGATCATCGGCGAGGCCACCACGAACACGCCCAGCATCGCCTGCTGCTGGGTGCGCGCGAAGGACGACAGCGCGAGCCCGATGCCGACGCCGCTCAGCGTGTACAGCAGCAGCATCGCCTCCAGCAGCAGCAGGTCGCCGCGGAACGGCAGGCGGAACCAGAGCAGCGCCGCCAGCAGCACGATATTGGCGTTGATCAGCCCCACGATGATGCCGGGCAGCGCCTTGCCCACCAGGATCTCGGCCGGGCGCAGCGGCGTCACCAGCAACTGCTCGAACGTGCCGAGTTCGCGTTCGCGCGCCAGCGACAGCGCACTGATCAGCAGCGACATGATCAGCGACAGGACGCAGACCAGGCCGGGCAGGATGAACCAGGTGCTCTCCAGCGTCGGGTTGAACCAGTCGCGCGTCAGCAGCACGAGCGGCGGGTTGCGTCCCGGATGCAGGTCCTGCGCGAAGCTGCCGACGATGGTTGCGGCGTAGCCCTGGGCGAGCAGCGCGGAGTTGGAGCGGCGTGCGTCCAGCAGCAACTGCGCCTGCGCCGTGCGGCCGGCCAGCAGGTCGGCGGAGAAATCCTGCGGCAGGTGCAGCACCACCGCCACGCGCTTCGCATCCAGCGCATCGCGCGCCGCCGCGGGCGAGCCGAACGAGGCGACCGCATCGAACGCGGGCGAGGCGGTGAAGCGGCGCACCAGTTCCGCCGACTGCGCGCCGGCATCGTCGTTCCACACACCGAGCCGCACATGCGTCACGTCGTAGCTGGCGGCGTAGGCGAAGATCGCCACCTGCACCAGCGGCGGCACCAGGATGACGAAGCGCGTCTTGCCATCCTTCCAGAGTCCGGCAAGTTCTTTCACGATCAGCGCGAGGATGCGGCGCAGCATCAGTCGAGCCTCCGCCGGGTCACCGCGAGCGTCGCGCCGACCGCCAGCACCGCCGCGACGGCCAGCCCCGCGAGGTTGGGCAGCACGACGGCCCACACGTCGCCCGCCAGGAACAGCGTCTGCAGGATGGCGACCAGGTAGCGCGCCGGCACGGCATAGGTCACGAGTTGCAGCCAGTGCGGCATCGCGGTGATGTCGAACAGCATGCCCGACAGCATCATCGCCGGCATCATCGTGGTGAGGAACGCAAGCTGGGAGGCGACGAACTGGTTGCGCGCCAGCGTCGAGATGAACAGCCCGAGGCCCAGCGCGAACACCAGGAACAGTGCCGCCGCCGCGGCGAGCGGCAGGACGCCGCCGCGATAGGGCAATCCAAACAGCGCGATCGCCAGCAGCACCGAACCCGCCATGCTGGCCATGCCGAGCGCGAAGTAGCAGCCGAGCTTGGCGGCGATCAGTTCGGCCATGCGGGCGGGCGAGGCCAGCATGCTCTCCATCGTGCCGCGCTCCCACTCGCGCGCGACGATCAGCGCAGTGAGCAGCGTGCCGGTCATCGTCATTACCATCGCGATGATGCCCGGCACGATGAAGTCGGCCGATCGCAGCTCCGCATTGAACCAGTCGCGATATTGCAGCGCCACGCCGCCAGCGGAGGTGAGTCGCCGCTCGGTGGTGACGCCCGCGAGCCACACCTGCAGCGCGCCGCCGACATAGCCTTCCAGGATGCGCGCGGTGTTGGGATCGGTCGCATTCACCAGGAGCTGCGCCTTGGCCGGCCAGGACGCGGGTCGGCTGGCGCGCTGGGAGAAATCCTCGCCCAGCACCAGCATGCCGCGCACGTCGCCCCGCACCATCGCCGCCTCGCCGTCGTGCCGGCTCAGCGCTCGCTGCACCGACAGATAGGGCGAGGCATCGAGCGCCTGCAGCATGCCGCGCGCAGTCTCCTCCGGCGCCTCGATCACCACCGCGAGCTTCATCTCGCGGGCGTCGAGCGAGATGCCGAAGCCGTTCACCACCAGCAGCACCACCGGCAGCAGGAAGGCGATCAGGATGGCGGAGGGATCGCGCAGGATCTGCTTGATCTCTTTGCGCACCAGGCCCCGCATGCGGAGCAGGGTCGCGTTCATGGCGGCTGCACCAGCGCGATGAACGCATCTTCCAGCGTGGGCTCGGGCAGTTCCGCGCTGCGCACGCGGGCGCGCAGGGCGGCGGGTGTGTCGACCGCGGCCAGCCGGCCCTGGCTCACGATCCCCAGCCGGTCGCAGTACTCCGCCTCGTCCATGAAGTGGCTGGTGACGAGGATGGTGACGCCGGCATCGGCCAGCGCGCCGATCCGGGTCCAGAATTCGCGCCGGGTCAGCGGATCGACGCCGGAGGTCGGTTCGTCGAGGAACAGGATGTCGGGCCCGTGCAGCAGCGCCGCCGCCAGCGCCAGGCGCTGCTTCAGCCCGAGCGGCAGCGTGCCCGCCACGCTCGAAGCGGTGTCCACCAGTTCGAAATCGGCCAGGGCCGCCTCGATCGCGCGCCCCTGCGCCGCACGGCCCAGCCCGTAGACGCGGGCGAAGAAGCGCAAATTCTCCCGCACCGAGAGTTCGGCATAGAGCGAAAAGCGCTGCGCCATGTAGCCGATGCGGGCGCGGGCATCGGCGGGCGCGCGCATCAGGTCTGCGCCGGCGACGCGCGCCTGGCCCCCCGAGGGCCGCAGCAGCCCGCACAGCATGCGGAAGATGGTGGATTTGCCAGCGCCGTTCGGCCCGAGCAGGCCGAAGATCTCGCCACGGCGGACGGTGAAGCTCACATGGTCGACCGCGGTGAACGTGCCGAAGCGGCGCACCAGGTCGGCGACCGTGATGGCATCGGTGCTGCCGTCCCGGCCCTTCGCCGCAACCGGGGCGGTGTGTTGCGGCGGCGGCGCGGCACCGGCGGGCGGCGCCAGCAGCGCCACGAACCCATCCTCGAAGCGCGGCGCCACCGGCCGCAGCGCGATGCCGCCCAGGGCCGACGCGTCCGGCATCACGGCGCCCTCGCGCAGCACGATCCGCAGCGCGTCCCCGGC
Source organism: Acetobacteraceae bacterium (assembly GCA_037201625.1). GTDB lineage: Bacteria > Pseudomonadota > Alphaproteobacteria > Acetobacterales > Acetobacteraceae > JAMXLO01. Next base: position 731,565 of record JBBCGR010000003.1, read on the forward strand.
CACCTGGGCATCCAGCACCGCGGGGTGGGAGGCTGCCTGCCGCGCCACCGCGCGCCGGCCCTGGGCGGCGACATCCAGCCGGAACACCCGCCCGCCGAGCGGCGCCAGGAATACGGCCGGAGGTCCCTGCGCCAGCAGCCGTCCCTCATGCAGCAGCAGCACGCTCGCGCACCGCGCCGCCTCGTCGAGATACGCCGTGGCCCACACCACGGCCATGCCGTCCGCGCGGCCTTCCTCCAGCATCGCCGTCACGATCGCCCAAAGCTCCCGCCGCGATGCCGGATCGACGCCGACGGACGGTTCGTCCAGCAGCAGCAGCCGCGGCCGAGACAGCAGCGCGCAGGCGAGGCCGAGCTTCTGCTTCATTCCGCCCGACAATTGCCCGGCCAGCCGCGCGGTGAACGGCGCCAGCCCGGTGAAGCGCAGCAGCCGTGCCACACGCTCGGCCCGCAGCGCCGGTGCCATCGCATGCAGGTCGGCGAACAGGTCGAGATTCTCGGCGACGCTCAGGTCTTCATACAGCCCGAAGCGCTGCGGCATGTAGCCGATCGCCGGATGTGCCGCCGCGGCGTCGGTCGCCATGTCGTGGCCCAGCACGACCACGCGGCCGCCGGCGGGACGCAGCAGTCCGGCCATCAGCCGCAGCAGCGTGGTCTTGCCGGCGCCGTCGGGGCCGACCAGGCCGGTGATCGCGCCAGGCTGGATCGCCGCCGATACGCCGTCGAGCGCGACCCGCGGCGGTGTACCCGGGAACACGTATCGCAACGTCTCGATTGCGACCACAGGGGCAACCGCAGGCGCGGCCGACGGCGTCATGCTGACGGGGGCGAATGGCGCAGCGCCAGGCTCGCTCATGGCATGGCGGGCAGGGCGATCGTCATCGGCATCCCCTGGCGCACGCCATCGTCGGGGTTCTCGATACGGACGCGCAGCCGGTAGACCAGTTGCGTGCGCAATTCCGGCGTCTCCACCGTCTTCGGCGTGAACTCGGCCGCCGGCGAGACATAGCCGATGCGGCCGCGATAGCGCCTGGTCGTCCCATCCGCACTCAGGACCACCTCGGTGCCTGGCGCCACGCGCGGCAGCAGCGGCTCGGGCGCGAAGCAACGCACCCACACCTCATCGTCGAGCGCCATCGAATAGACATTGGCGGCCGGCAGCACGACGGTGCCGGGCTCGATGACCCGCGTCATCACCGTGCCGTTGGCCGGCGCCAGCAGCCTGGTGCGGGCAAGCTGCGTGGTGGCCAGCGCGACGGTCGCCTCCGCCGCGCGAAGCTGCGCCCGCGCCGCCGCGATGTCCTCGGCGCGCGGGCCGTTGATCGCCTCCGCCAATGCCGCCCGCGCCTGGCCATGCCGCGCGATCGCGCCATCCAGCGCCATGCGCGCATCGTCGAGCTGCTGCTGCGAGGACACGTTGCGCGCCGCCAGGTCCTTCTGCCGGCCGAACGTCGCCTCCGCATTGGCGAGCGACGCCTGCGCGGCCGCCACGCTGGCGCGCGCCTGATCGATCTGCTCGCTCCGCGTGCCGGCGAGCAGCAGGTCGAGCTGAGCCTTCGCCGCATCGCGCCGCGCCACCGCGAGGTCGAGGGCGCTCTGATAGGTCGCCGGATCGAGTTCCGCCATCGTCTCGCCCAGCTTCACCCGGTCGCCCTCGCGCTTCGGCATCGCGACCACCGTGCCCTCGGCGTTGAACGACAGGTCCACCTGGCGGATTTCGACATTGCCGTAGAGCGTGGCGGCAGGCGGCGTCGAGGGCGCCGCGAGCCAGGCGATCCCGGTGGCGGCGGCGACTGCGATAACGGCAAATGCGGCACGTCTCATGCGGCAGGGTCCCGGGTGACAACGTCGGGCAGCCTAACGAAGGCGGCGGACGCGCGCCTTGATCCAGGTCATCGGGATCGAGGTCATCGGGATCCAGGTCATCGGACGACATCACGATGATTCATACGCCGATGTTCTTCGCCGCCATGCCGCAGACCTTCCTCGACAAGTTCGTGGCGCTTGCGGTGGATCCGGCGACCGGCAAGCCGAACACGGCGCGGTTCCGTGCGTTCGAGGCCTCGCATCCCGACAACGCCGGCCAGGCGCGGTTCCTGAAGGACAACAACCCGCCGGCCGCCTACACCAACTGTGCCTTCTACGGCATCCACACCTTCCGGTTCGTCAACCGCGACAACCGCGTCACCAACGTGCGGTTCCGCTTCGTGCCGCAGGACGGCGAACGGCAACTGACGGACGGCGATCTGGAGACGGCGCCGCGCGACTTCCTGGAGCAGGCGCTGATGCAGCGCCTGGCGCAGGGCCCGGCGAACTGGGACATGGTGCTGACCATCGGCGAGCCGGGCGATCCGGAGAACAGTCCGACGGTCCTGTTGCCGGCCGGCCGCAAGGAGGTGAAGGCCGGCACCCTGTTGATCGTTTCGGCCACGCCATCGGCGGTCGCGGGCAGCTACCGCATCAACTTCGACCCGCTGGTGATGGCCGATGGGATCGCGCCGAGCGATGATCCGGTCCTGCTGTTCCGCTCGCCGTCCTATGCCACGTCATACACGCGGCGCCTGCGCGGCTTGTGACTGTGCCGCGGCCGCCCGGGAGCCTGGCCCCGGGCGGCCGCGCGCGCTGGCGAGGGGCGTGTGTTCGGTCGGCCGATCGCGCCCATCGCAGGCGGTCAGGAGGCGATGCGCTGCAGGCACTCCCCCGCGGCCGTGCCCGACTGCCGCGCGTTGCCACGGTCGATGATCCCGGAGATCGCGAGGCCGCGCGTGGTCTGGGTCACCTGGTCGCGCAGATTCGCCCCTGGCCCCAGCTTGGGCAGCGTCGCGTCGTAGATCGCCCTGGCATCGCGCGGCAGGGCCCCCGCGCAGGCGTTGGCCGCCGCCATGTTGGCGCGTGCGCCCGGCGCGGTGAGGAGAAGGGGCAGCAGCACCGACAACAGCGCCACGGCATTGCGATTGGACATCGTTACCTCCCCGCTCATCGAAGCCCCGGACGGTTGACAGGGCCGCCACGGTTGGCCGGCGCGACGCCAACCCCGGGCGCGCCCGCACCCACGCCTGGCGCAACACCCACGCCGGGCGCACCCACGCCCACGCCCGGTGCCACACCGACGCCCGGTGCGCCCACCCCGACGCCGGCCGCCTGGCGTCCGACACAGCCGACAGGATAGCCCGGCCGGGTGCAGACCGCGGCGCGGGCTGCCGGCGCGGCGCGTGCCACGCAGCCCGCCGGCAGCCCCGGCCCATTGCAATAGACCACCGCCACGGCTGGTGCTGGGGCGAGCATCGCGGCGCCGAACGTCAGGAGACAGCCGGCCGCCAGCGCTATGCCACCCGTGGTTGAGGGGCCGCACCTGATTAGGGACCCACGCTTGGTCAAGAACATCGTCACCTCCCTGGGTTGTATGGCGTGTTTGCGCCGGCAGTGACGGTGCTGCAATGGCAGTTTCCGGTGTAATCCAGGAATGCCGCAGTGAATCGCGGCAACATTCGCCTTGCTCGGCTCGCCCGCGGCCGGCGGCTGGGACCTCGGGCGCGGCGGACGTCCGCGCGCTTTTGAGCCATCCCCGCTGCAAGTCCGCCACGCCGGCGGCCGCCACGGCCCTGGTGGATCACTACCGCGGCAACTGTGCTCGATTGGCTGTTGAATGACCCTGGCGGGCGCTTTGGCCCTGCGCAGCCGCTCTCGCGCCGGGCCGGCGATGGCCGCGAGGGCTGGCGTTTGGTTGCGTGAGCATTGCGAACGGAGCGGGCTCAAGCCGGCGGCGGCGGCGCGCGCCGCGGCTGCTCGAGGTGGCCGGCCGGTTGCCACGGCGGCGGCTCGATCCCAGACTGCAACTGGTTTCGCCGGGTCGTTGGAAGGACGCTGCGCACCGCTCCGGCTGGCTGATCGGCCTGACATCGGCGCGGCTTCATGCCGTTGGACGCCATCGTCGTCCGCGGCGTCCGGAGTGAACGATGCCCAGTTTCGCCGTGGTCATTCCCACGTTCAATCGTGCCGATCTGCTGCCCGAGACGCTCGACTCCCTGTTCGCCCAGACCGTGCCGTTCGCCCGCGTCATCGTGGTGGACGATGGGTCTACCGACGGGACGGCGGCCATGCTGGCGTCGCGCACTCCGCGCTGCATGGTCATCGAACAGTCCCGCGGCCGCCAGCAGCGCGCGCGCAACCGAGGCATTGCCGCCGCCGACACCGACTGGATCGTGTTCTGCGACAACGACGACCTCTTGCTGCCGGAGTACCTCGAGCAGGTCGCGGCCGTGGTGCACCGGGTGCCCGGCCTCGATGCGGTCTATTGCAATAACGCGACGTTCCGCGGAACGCACATCGAGCGCGCGGACGCCTTCGCCACACAGCCGGGCTTCTGGGAGGGGCTGGAGGACATCGACACTGCCTTCATCGGCGGCGGGGTGGAGCTGGCCGCGCGGAAGGCGGCGATCAGCGGCCTGCTGTGGCCGACCGGCCTCGCGGTGCGTCGCGAGTTCTTTGACGTCATCGGGATGTTCGACGAGCGGATGGCCGATGTGCCGTTCGAGGACTACGAGTTCACGCTGCGGGTCATCGCTTCAGGGCGCGTCGCATTCCTGAAATCCCCGCTGGCGCGCATCCGGCTGCACGCGGGCAACGCCTCCGATGCGGGCGAGCTGGAGGTGGTGAAGGGGCTGGTGTACATGCTGCAATTCTGCCTCGACCATCATCCGCACGCCCGCCGGCCCGTTGCGCGCGGCGCTCGCGGCACGGCTGGAGCGTCATTGGAGCCGCCTGCTGTATATCGCGTTCCATTCCGGCGACTGGCAGATGGTGCGGCAACTCGCGACCGGCGTCAGCGGCGGGACGCTGTCGGCGAAGCAGCGGCTGCAGATTGCGGTCGCGCGGCTGCCCGAGCCGGTGCGCTCGGGCGTGGTCAGGCTGCGCGGGCTGCTGCCGCGCTAGAGCGTGATCCGTACAGGTGGAATCACCGGAGCGGTGAATCACGCTCTCAGACAACGAGCTAGAGCGGATTCCGTGAGCCACCACGAACGGAATCTGCTCTAGCACCAGGCATCGAAGCAGTGTGAGGCGAAATAAATCGCAGCATGTTCGATGCATCCGTCAGCACCGAACATGCTGCGGCCGTCCTCAGGCCTTGTATGCCGCCACCTGCTTCTCGTCGAACTTCAAGCCGAGGCCGGGCTTGGTCGGCAGCACCAGTTGGCCCTTCTCGATGGCGGGCGTCTCCTCGTAGAGCTTCAGCATCCACGGCATGTATTCCACCGTCAGCCCGTTCGGCACCGCGGCGATCAGGTGCAGGTGCATCTCCGGCACCACGTGGCTGACCACCGGCAGGTTGAACGCCTCTGCCATCCCGGCGACCTTCATCCACGGCGTGATGCCACCGACGCGGCACAGGTCGATCATGATGTAATCAACCGAGCGTGCCTCGATCATGTTGCGGAACGGCACGATGCCCCACAGGTATTCGCCGCCGGCGATCGGCGTCGACAGCGCCTCGTTCACCCGTGCGATGCCTTCGTAGTCGTCGCAGATCGTCACGTCCTCCAGCCAGAACAGCCCGACATCCGCCACGCGATGGCCGATGTCGATCGCCTGCTCGACGCGCCAGCGCTGGTTGATGTCGCACATCAACTTGATGTCCGGCCCGATCGCATCGCGCACCACGCGCGCGCGCCGCACTTCATCGGCGGGTGAGGGATTGCCGGGCAGCGCCATCTGGGTCTTCATCTCGACGAAGCCCTTGTCGAGCAGCCTGCGCGCGGCGGTGGCAGCCTGCGCATCGGTCAACCCGCGGCGCAGCGAACCCGAGGCATAGGTCGGCACCCGGTCGCGCGCACCGCCCAGCAGCTTCCACAGCGGCAGTTCCAGCGCCTTGCCCTTGATGTCCCACAGCGCGACGTCGATCGCCGACAGGGCCAGTGTATACAGGCCCGAACCGGCGGCATCGCCCGCCGCGAGGCCCAGCTTGCGCAGGATCGCCTCGATGCGCAGCGGGTCTTCGCCGATGATCAGCGCACAGAGTTCGTCGACGCAGGTGCGCAGCGCACCGGTGATCGCGCCGGCATAGAATGTCAGACCGATGCCCTCGATGCCGGCATCGGTCTGCACGCGCAGGATGACGACGGGGCGCAGCCGGTTCACGTCCTCCGGCATGTCGGCGAGGGGGTCATCCTCCGGGATGCGCAGGATGGTGGTCTCGGTCTTGGTGATCTTCATGGTCGTCTCCTCCGCGAGTTGCGGCGGAGCATAGCGGGCCGATGCCGGAGTGATAAGCCGCGCGCCGCCCGCACGATGGCGGGGCCTATCAGATCCCCCGCAATCCCAGGTGCTCGCGCATCGGTTGGAAATCACGGTCGTCGTGCAGCAGCGCGTGGCTGTGCTCGATGCAATAAGGACCGATGATCAGGTCGGCGGACTTGCGGACCGTGACGCCGGGATCGCGCAAGCGTCCGTCGCAACCCGCGCCACAGCGGTCACCGCGCGCTGGCGTACGGCCCGAGCAGAAGCTGGTTGACGTCGGTGCCGCGCGGCAGCGAGAAATCCGCCGCGGCCACGATCATCGCATCGCTGCCGCGGATCACCTTCAGGCTGACATAGACGTTGTTGCCGCCGACGGCATAGGTGCCGGCGACGAAGTCGGTGGTCACCGGCGGCGCGACGATCTCGCGCTGATCGCGGCTCAGCATCAGCTCGCCTTCGGACTTGCCCATCCACACCGTGGAGCGCAGGCGAAGGTCGGTCACGATGCGCCCGCGCTGCACCAGGTGGCTGCGGACCAGTTCGGCGATCGTGTTGCCGAGCGGCGTCGTGCGGTTGACGTCGCCGATATCGGCGATCGAGCCCACCACCATCGGTCCCGGTACGGTCTCGACGCGGGCCCGCTGCAGGAGCAGGGCGTCCACCGCGGTATAGGTCGCTTCCTCGAGCGGGGCCGGCAGCCGCCGCGCGGCATCGGATGCCAGCAGCGTATAGGCATAGCCCGGATACGGTTCGCAGCCGCCAAGCGCACCCAGCAGCAGCGTCGCGATCAGCAGCATGCCCCCTGGCGGTATCGGCCGGTTCCCCTTCTGACGCGGAGGCTGGGTCATGGCCGGTAGCGCACCTGGACCAGTGGCGGCCCCACGATCTGCGGCTCGCCGAGATAGAGATCCCGGTCGGCATTGGCGATGTACATCGGGTAGCGGACGCTGAACACGATCCTGTCGCCCGAGAGGATCGATGCCTCCCACGCGATCTCCGTGTCGGTATTGGGCGTGAGGGCGAGCGCTGCGTCGACCAGCAGGCCTGCCCCCGCCAGCAGGCCGAAGCCCGCCGCCGGTGTCAGCGGCGCCTGGTTGGCCAGGAGCAAGGCAGTGCCTGCCGCGAGCCCTGCCGCGGTGGCGGCGCCAGTCGGCGGTCCTCGCCGCGGCGGCCATCGCACCAGGCTGAGGTCGAGGTTGATCGCCGCCGCGCCGACGGGCGAGCGGGCGACCGCGCCGCCGCGACGCAGGATCTCGGCCTTCAGCGACTGCGCCACCTCGTGCAGGAAGGGAGATTTCTCGTTCGAAACGTAGATATAGTAGGGCGCGCCGTTGGCGGTCGGGAATGCCGCCTGGCTCGCCGGGTCGGGCAGGAAGCCGTAGCGCGTCATGTCGTCGGCGATGTGGCCTGCCACCTTCATCCAGTCGCGCAGGGCGTCCGCCTGGTCCTGGAAGCCTGGCGGCTTGGGCGTGACGGCGGGCCGGGTGCAGGCCGCGCTCGCCAGCAGGCAGATCAGCAACGTAGCAGTAACGTTCGCCTTGTACTGCATCCCGGCCTCGACGTATCGCAGAAGTACCAATCACCCCGGCCATACGCGCAATCGTCCGGCCGGCGCAACTAGACCGTCCGGCGTACGCCATTCGGCCAATGGTCCGGGGCTCCTTGGGCGGGCGCGGGTCAGACCAGACGGCGCGCCGCGGCGAAATCGAGCCGCACCACCTGCGTCCCGTCGTGATACGCGAAGCCCAGCCGCCGCCTGCGTGACACCAGCCGGGCCGGCAGCGGGTCGTAGTGCAGGCCCTCGCCCCCCAGCAGCGGCGAGGCGGTGCCGACATCGGTCAGGTCCTCGATTTCGACGCGCAACAGGTGCAGCCGCCGTCCTGCGGCGTCGGTGCCGGAGAAGGCGATGCCGGCCAGCCGCAGGAAGCTGGTGGGATCGCTGCACTGCCCGAAGCCTTCGACGAAGCTCGCCTCCACCAGGTCCAGGTCGCGCTCGGGCTGCGGCGCCGGCTCGGCTTCGCCCGCCGGCAGATGCGGCGTCTGCCATTGCGTCGCCGCACGCGGGGCGTTGTGGCCATGGGAATGTGGATGAGGATGGGCATGGGGATAGCCGTGGAGGTGTCCATGCGGATCATCATGCGGCCCGTCGTGCATCAGTACGTCACCGGCCGGTCGATGATCGCCTTGTGCCTGCCCAGCGTGCCGTGCGCCACCATGGCCCCCAGCACCTCCACCACCACGCGCACGCCGAGCAGCGCGGTGATGTCGGAGGTGTCGTAGGGCGGCGAGACCTCCACCACCTCCAGCCCGCACACGCCCGGCGCCGCCACCAGGCCCAGCAGCTTCAGCGCCTCGCGCGGCAGGAAGCCACCCGGCTCGGGCCAGCCGGTGCCGGGCACGAACCCGCAATCCACCGAATCGACGTCGAACGAGATGTAGACCGCATCGGCATCCTTCCACGCCAGTTCCAGCGCGATCTCGGCGGTCTTCGCCAGGCCCAGCGTCTCGATATCCTCGATCGTCAAGACATTGGTATTGCGCCGCCGCGCCTCCGCCACCCCGGCGCGCGGCACCTGCCAGCCGCCGATGCCAAGCTGCACCAGGTTCGTCGCCGGCACGTTGGGCAGGTTGGTCGCCCAGTACCAGGGCGTCGTGTGCATGCGCTCGTCCAGGTCCTTCTCCTGGATGTCGATGTGGCGGTCGAAATGGATGATGCCGATCCGCTTCGACGTGCACTGCGCGATGCCGCGCACGCAGGGGAAGCCGATCGAGTGGTCGCCGCCCAGCATCACCGGCAGTGCGCCGGACGATGCGACATGCGCCACGCCGCGGCTGATCTGGTCGAAGCTCTTTTCCAGGTTGGCCGGGATGGTGAACACGTCGCCCGCGTCGCACAGCGTCATCTGCTCGCGCAGGTCGACGCCGAGTTCGTAGTTGTACGGCGTGTACAGCGCGGAGATGCGGCGGATGCCCTGCGGCCCGAACCGTGTGCCCGGCCGGTACGTGGTGCCGGAATCGAACGGGATGCCGATCACGGCGGCATCGTATTTCGCCACGTCGCGCACGTTCTCCACGTACGGCGCCTTGAGGAAGGTGTTGATGCCGGCGAAATGCGGCAGTTCGCCGCGCGCAAAGGTGGGGATGCTGCGGTCGGTCAGGCTCTCCGCGCCCGGCAGCCCCATGTCCAGCGCCCATTTCTGCTCGCGCCGCCAGCCGTCCTCGGGCAGGCGGCCTTCGGCCTCCACCGCCTTCCAGCCACGCGTTTCCCGGGCATTGAAATCCGGGTGGTGGAACCGTCGGCCGCTCGGCGGCCGGAAAAACCCGGCACGGGCCGCGATACGGGCGAAGCTCGGGGGCATGGCCGTCTCCTGCTGCAGGGGCACCGACGTCATGATTGCGCCGCGCGGCGCCAGCGGCTAGCGGTATCGCGCCCCAGTTCCCACGAGGCCCACGCCATGCCCTTCAAGGTCGAAGTCGGTCCGCCGCAGATCGCCATCCACCACGCGCAGACGGTGCTGATCACCGATCCCGACGGCCAGGTGACATGGCCATCGGACAAAGGCCTGTATTTCCTCGACACCAGGCTGATCTCGGCCTGGGCGATCTACGCCAACGGCGCGCCGTGGGAATTGCTGAACGGCGGTGCCATCGTCGCCGACACCGCCCGCATCCACCTCACCAACAACGACTTCCCGACCGAGGACGGCATCATCCCGGAACGCAGCCTGGGCTTCGTCATCAGCCGCCATCTGTCCGGCGGGATGCATGAGGACCTGGACATCACCAACCACGGCCGCAAGCACATCCGCTTCAACCTGGAGATCGCCATCCGCTCCGACTTCGCCGATGTGTTCGAGGTGAAGTCCAACCGCATCGTCCGCCGCGGCCGCATCACCACCGATTGGTCGGACGGCCACCAGCGGCTGCGCACCACCTACAGCAACCGGGACTTCCTGCGCGCGGTGCATATCGGCACCCGCAAGCAGGCCATGCCCGCCGCCTACGCCAACGGCCGGCTCAGCTTCGAGGTCAGCATCGATCCCGGGCAGACCTGGCATTGCTGCCTGCTGTACGACCTGGTGGACGGCAACCGCCATTTCCACGCGCCGCATGACTGCGTGAAGCACGGCGCGACGCAGTCCGACTGGCAGCAGACGGTGCTGAAGATCCGCACCGCCAACGAGGAATTCTACCGCTGCTACCACCAGGCGATCGAGGACATGTCGGCGCTGCGCCTGCCGATCGCCGGTACCGACCACATGGTGTTCGTCCCCGCCGCCGGCCTGCCCTGGTTCATGGCGCCGTTCGGCCGCGACAGCCTGATCGTGTCGCTGCAGAACATGATGATCTACCCCGAGTTCGCCCGCGGCGCGCTGGACGTGCTGGGCCGCTGGCAGGCCAAGGAGCGCGACGACTACCGCGACGCCGAGCCCGGCAAGATCATGCACGAACTGCGCTACGGCGAACTGGCGCATTTCAAGCTGATCCCGCACACGCCGTACTACGGCACCGCCGATGCCACGCCGCTCTATCTCGTCACGCTGCATGCCGCCTGGCGCGCCACCGGCGACCGCGCACTGCTGGAGCGGCATCTGGCGACGGCGGAAGCCTGCCTGGAATGGATCGACAACTGGGGCGATCGCGACGGCGACGGCTTCCAGGAATACCAGACGCGTTCGCCGGTCGGCTACGAGAACATGTCCTGGAAGGACGCCGGCGATTCGATGAACAACGCCGACGGCACGCCGGTGAAGGGACCCAAGGCGGTCTGCGAACTGCAAGGCTACGTCTACGACGCCTGGCTGCGCATGGCGGAGATGTATGAGGAACTGGAGCGTCCCGAGCGGGCCGCGGTGCTGCGCACCAAGGCGGATGCGCTGTTCCGCAAATTCAACGAGGTGTTCTGGGACGAGGAGAGCGGCTACTACGCGTTCATGCTGGATGGCGAGAAGCGGAAGGTGCTCAGCGTGGCGTCCAATCCGGGACACCTGCTGTGGTCTGGCATCGTGCCGCCCGACCGCGCGGCGCGGGTGGTGGCGCGCCTGATGGCGCCCGATATGAACTCCGGCTGGGGTATCCGCACGCTGTCGTCCGACCATCCGGCGTTCAACCCGTACTCGTACCAGAACGGCTCGGTCTGGCCGCACGACAACAGCCTCATCGCCCTCGGCTTCAAGCGCTACGGCTACGCCCGCGAGGTGGGCGTGATCGCGCGCGACATCTCGCGTGCGGCCGGTCATTTCCTGCTGAACCAGTTGCCGGAACTCTATTCCGGCGTGCAGCGCGGCGATGCCGACTTCCCGGTGCAGTTTCTCGGCGCCAACGTGCCCCAGGCCTGGGCGGCCGGCTCGGTCTTCGCACTGCTGCAGGCGATTCTCGGCATCGCGCTCGACGCGCCGCGCGGGCGGATCTTCGTCGACCCCTCCCTGCCCACCTGGCTGCCGGACATCACGCTGTACGACCTGCGCCTTGCCCGCCGCAGCTTCGACATCCGCTTCTGGCGCGAGGACGACACGACGCATTTTGAGGTGTTGCGCGGGCCCGGCCATATGGTGGAGCGCGCGCCGTTCCATCCCATCGCAGTTCCCGACTGATGCCGCATATGCGGACGGCGGACGCGGTGGTCGAGAGCCTGCTCCGGCACGGCATCGACACGCTGTATGCGCTGCCCGGTGTGCACAACGACCACCTGTTCGACGCAGCGCATCGAGCGCAGGGCCGCTTCCGCGTGCTGCATCCGCGGCATGAGCAGACCGCCGCCTACATGGCGCTCGGGGCCGCGCTGGTGACGGGACGGCCGCAGGCCTTCGCCGTGGTGCCTGGCCCCGGCGTGCTGAACGCATCGGCCGCGCTGCTCACCGCTTACGGCATGGGTGCGCCGGTGATCGCGCTGGCCGGCCAGATCCCGTCATTCGCGATCGACCAGGGGCACGGCCACCTGCACGAGATCCACGACCAGCTTGGCCTGCTGCGTCACATCACCAAATTCGCCGCCCGCATCCGCGCGCCGCACGAGGCGCCGGCGCTGGTGGCAGAGGCGGTGCGGGCGGCAACCACAGGCAGGACCCGCCCGGTGGCGCTGGAATGCGCGATCGACGTGTGGGGCGCAACCGGCGAGGTGACGTTCCCCGACATCGCCGCGCATCCGCCGCCACCGGTGGACGCCCAGGCGGTGGCGCAGGCAGCGAAGCTGCTGGGCCAGGCGGAACGGCCGCTGATCGTGGTGGGCGGCGGCGCGCTGGAGGCCGGGCCGGAGGTGCGGGCGGTGGCGGAGGCGCTGTCGGCGCCGGTCGCCTCGTTCCGCCGCGGCCGCGGTGTCATCCCCACCTCGCACCCGCTGGCGGTGTCGTTCACAGAGGGCCACACGCTGTGGAAGAACGCCGATGCGGTGCTGGCGATCGGCACGCGGCTCTATTGGCAGCAGAGCGTCTGGGGCGTCGACGATGCGTTGCCGATCGTGCGCCTGGACATCGACGCCGAGGAGATTGGCCGCTTCCGCCCGCCGGCCTGCGCGCTGGTCGGCGACGCCGCGACGGTGCTGCGCGCGCTGCTGGTGGCGCTGCGGGCACATGTCCGGGCGCGGCGGCGCGACGCGGAGATCGACGCGGTGCGCGCGGCCTTCGCCGAGCGGCTGGCGCGGCAGGAGCCGCCGATGGGCTTCCTGCGCGCCATCCGCGCCGCGCTGCCGGAGGACGGCATCTATGTCGAGGAGGTGACCCAGGTCGGCTTCGCCAGCCGCCTCGCGTTCCCGGTGCACGCGCCGCGCACCTTCCTCTCGCCCGGCTACCAGGACACGCTGGGCTGGGGCTACGGCACGGCGCTGGGCGCGCAGGCGGCCGCGCCCGGGCGCAAGGTGGTGCTGGCGACCGGCGACGGCGGCTTCATGTTCCAGTCGGCCGAACTGGCGACGGCGATGCGGCACCGGCTGCCCGTGGTGGTCGTGGTGTTCGACGACGGCGCGTTCGGCAATGTGCGGCGGATCCAGGAGCAGCAATACGGCAACCGGCTGATCGCCTGCGACCTCACCAACCCGGACTTCGTGAAGTTCGCCGAGAGCTTCGGCATGGCGGCGTTCCGTGCGACGACACCCGAGGCGCTGGAGGCCGCGCTGCGCCAGGCCTTCGCGCTGAACGCGCCGGCGCTGGTGCACGTGCCGGTCGGCGCCATGCCGAGCCCGTGGGACATGATCCTGCTGCCGCGCGTGCGTGGCTTCGCCGACGCCTGGCGGCCGGCGCTGCCCTGAGGGGCGCGTGTCCTGAGGGAGCGCGTTCCGGAGGGCGCGCCGGTCCTGAGGGCGCGCGTGTCCTGAGCGGGGGCCTCAGCCCTCGCCCGGATCGGCGGTCAGGCCGGCCGCCGCGATGCCGGCGATCGCCGCCGCCTCGTCGTTGTCCGACGTGTCGCCGGAGATGCCGACCGCACCGATGATCGCCCGGTCCGTGCCACGGATCAGCACGCCGCCCGGCACCGGGACCAGCGAGCCGCCCACTGCATGCGTGGCCGCGGCGATGAAATGCGGCGTGGTCGCTGCCCGCTTCCCCAGCGCGCGCGAGCCGATGCCGAAGGCGACCGCGCCGTGCGCCTTGCCGCTGGCGATGTCGAAGCGGCGCAGGCTGGTGCCGTCCTGCGCGGCATAGGCCTTCGGCACGCCGCGCTCATCCAGGACCACGACGGCGAGCGGCTGCATCTTCAGTTCCGTGCCGTGCTTCAGCGCGGCCGCGATGATGGTCTGTGCCTGGTCGAGCGTAAGCTGGGGCATGTGCGATGTCCTGTTGTGCAGGTGCAGCATGGCGTGATCGTTGCGCGCTGGCGAGGGGGCAGATCGGCGGCGGACGGTGTCGCCTCGCACCGCGATTCATGGTGGAATTGCCGCCTGATCCACCGGACGAGGCATGTGCGATGCACGCGATGGGAACGCTGCTGCCGGTGCTGGGCGTGTTCATCCCGGCGCTGATCCTGCCGGGCCCCGACTTCATCGGCGTGGTCCGCTCCTCGATGACGCGGGGAACCTCGGGCGGGCTGCGCACGACGTTAGGCGTCTCGCTGGGCCTCGGCTTCTACGCCACGCTCAGCCTGCTCGGGCTGTCGGCGATCCTGGTCCAGTACCACTGGCTGACCTGGGTCGTTCGCGTGCTGGGCGGGGCATACCTGATCTATCTCGGCATCGGGCTGCTGCGGGCGAAGGCGGTGACGCTGGCCGATCCGACGGTGCGCGCGCCGGTGCGGGGCAGCGCGGTGGCGTTCGGCTTTATCGTCACGCTCACCAATCCGAAGGCGATCGTGCTGTTCGCCAGCGTCTTCGCAACCGCCGTCACCGCCGCGACGCCGGCATGGGTCATGGCGCTGCTGATCGGCGTGGTGATGCTGAGTTCCCTCACCTGGTATTCGCTGGTGGCGCTCTTCATGTCATCGGCGCCGGTGATGCGCCGCTTCGAGCACGCCCGCCACTGGATCGAGCGCAGCGCCGGTGTCTGCTTCATCGCGATCGGCGGCCGCATCCTGGCCGACGCCCGCAACCCGGTCACGCCGTAGCCCCGTCTGCCCCATTGTCCTGGCCGGGTCCGCCGCCCCCGGCCATCCACGCCTTCGCAATCGGTAGCGAGCGAAACTGGGCGCGGCCGACCTCCGCCCATCGCGCCGACGGTCGCTCTCAGCCCCGCAGTTCGTCGAGGATCGGCAGCAGGTAGTCGGCGAACAGCGCCGGGTTCTCGGCGAAGGGGAAGTGGCCGATGCCCGGCATCGCCTGAAACCGCACGCCGGGGATCTTCGCCGCGGTGGCGGCCGAGTGCTCGACCGTGCAGGAATAGTCGTACTCGCCGGTCAGCATGAACAGCCGGCACCGGTTGGTGTCGATGCGGCCGACGCGTTCGCGCGCGTCCCAGTCGCCGGCGTAGAATTCGATATCGCCGAAGAACACCGCCGGCCCGCTCTGCGCGTAGTGCCAGGCGATGTCGGCGGCGCACTCGGCCGGGCTCTGCGGCGCGATCAGCCCGCGGATCCATTCCGGGACGAAATAGCCGGCGTTGATCTGCGGATGCGCCGAGTAGGGCGTCTGCCGCCGCTCGATGCGCTCCGACGCCTCGCAGGCGATGATCCCGGTGAACGCATCGGGATGGCGGTAGGCGAGTTCCAGGCAGATCTCGCCCGACATCGAGGCACCCAGCACGATCGGCCGCTCCAGGCCGGCGGCCTCGATGAACCCCATGATCAGCGCCACGTACAGGTCGGTATCCAGGCGCCAGGAGCCAGGGATGCCGCAATCGGGCGGCGGCGACTTGCCGTGCCAGGGCAGGTCGAACGACACCAGCCGATGTCCGGCGGTGATGCGCGGATCGGCCATCAGGCCGTGGAACTGGCGTCCATCGGCACCGGCGGTGTGCAGGCAGAGCAGGTCGCGCCCGTGCCCGGCGCTCTCACTATAGAGGGCGTAGTGCGTGCCCCCGGCGGTGACCGGCACATAGCCGCCGGCGACCGCCGGTGTGGGGCGCGGGGTGCGTCCGGGCGGCTGCAGCGAGGCAGGCGCCGGCGCGGCATGGCCGAGCGCCAGCCATTTGCCGATCTCCAGCACGCGGCGGACGATGTGGCAGTGCTGCCGGAAGGCCATCTGGTCGCCGCGCACGGTGAACGCCGCCACGCGCGCCAGCATGGCGAAGATGCCGTGGTGGTGGCGCGGCGGCACCGGCTGCAGGAACTTCGCCCAGACGGCTTCAGGCGCGGCGAGGGTGAACGCCGGCACGCCGCCGCCGGACAGCCGGCCGTCGGCGAACGCGAAGGTGGTGGCGGCGCCGTCGCAGTCGACCGCGAAGGCGACCGACCATGGGCCGCGCCAGGCTGCGAGCACGGGGTCGGCGATGCAGGCCTCGCACCACGCGGCGGCACTGGGCCAGGCGGTCATGACGGGTCGATCACCCGCAGCACGGCCGGATGATAGGCGTCTGCGTTGCCGGCCTCCTCCGACTGGCGCAGGCGCTGCATGGTCAGTTCCGCGGCGGGCACCGGCAGGCCGGCTTCCGCCGCCATCTCCAGCGCATAGGACAGGTCCTTGATCGCGTAGCGGGTGGAGAAGGCGCGCTCCGGGAAGTCGCGCGGCAGCATCGACTTCATGCCGTGGCTGCGCAGCACGAAGCTGTCGCCCGAGCCCTTGGCGATGGTCGGCAGCAGCACCTCGGGCGGCACCCCGTTGCGCCGGCCGATCGCCATCGCCTCGGCCAATGCCGCGGTATGCTGGAACACCAGCATGTTGTTGAGGATCTTCACCACCTGGCCGCAGCCCACCGGGCCGCACTGCGTCACATCCGTGCCCATCGTCTCGAGCACCGGGCGGACATGGGCGAACACCGCGTCGGAGGCGCCGACCATGATGGAAAGCTCGCCGCGCGCCGCGGCCTCGCGGGTGCGCGCGACCGGCGCATCGGCGAATCCGATGCCGCGCGCCGCAAGGCTAGCGCCGATCTCGCGGGTGAGCGCGACCGAGGACGTGGAGGTGTCGACGATGCACTGCCCGGCGGACAGCGCGGGCGACAGGTCGGCGATGACCGAGGCCACCGCCTTGCCATCGGGCAGCGACAGCAGGATGAGGTCGCAGCCGGCGGCGATGCCGGCGAGCGTGGCCGGCCGCACGCCATCGGCGGCGAGGCGCTCCAGCGGTTCGGGGCGCAGGTCGAAGGCCAGCACGGGTCGGCCGAAGCGGCGCGCCAGGTGGCCGCACATCGGTTCGCCCATGACCCCCAGGCCGATGAAGCCGAGTGTGGCGATCGGCCGCAAACCCGTGTCGTCGGCCATTCGAGGCCCTCCTCCCGCTTGGACGCGCAGTCTTTGGACGCATAGTCTTTGGACGCACAGTCTTTGGACGCATAGTCTAGAGCGTGATCCGTACAGGTGGAATCACCGGAGCGGTGAATCACGCTCTCAGACAACGAGCGGGAGCGGATTCCGTGAGCCAACGCGAACGGAATCCGCTCTAGACTGCACTCCTGGCGACCGGGAGAGGGTCATGTTCGCAGCCGTGCGGAGCACGCGGATCTATTTCGATGTGGAAGGGCTCGGCCTGGTGGCCGACGGCATACGCATGCGCGAGCGGCCGGTGGCGATGGTGATCCATGGCGGCCCGGGCGGCGACCATAGCGGGTTCAAGCCGGGCTTTTCACCGCTCGCGGACCGGCTGCAACTCATCTACTTCGACCATCGCGGGCAGGGCCGGTCGGACGCGGCTGATCCGGCGACCTACACGCTGGACGAGAACGTCGAGGACATGGAGGCGCTGCGCCGCCATCTGGGGCTCGGACCGATCGTGTCGATCGGCACCTCCTACGGCGGCATGGTCGCGATGGCACACGCCGCCCGCTATCCGGACGCGGTGTCACACCTGGTCCTGGTGGTGACCGCCTCGCATGGTGGCTTCATCCCGCGCGCACAGGCGATCGTGCGCGAGCGCGGCACGCCGGAGCAGCAGGCGGTGTGCGACACGCTGTGGGCGGGCGCGTTCCGCACGGTCGAAGAGATGCGGCATTACTATGAGGTGATGGGGCCGCTGTACTCGCGCTCGTATGATCCCGTGGCCGCGGCGGCAGGACGGGCGCGGGCGATTTATTCGCCGGAGCCACTCAATCGCGCCTTCGGGCCCGAGGGCATGCTGCGGCACTTCGACCTCCGCCCCGAGCTTGCGCGCATCACCGCGCCGACGCTGGTGCTGGCCGGGCGGCACGACTGGATCTGCCCCGTGGAATTCTCCGAGGAGATCGCGCGGCTGATCTCCGGTGCCGACCTGCGCGTGTTCGAGCACAGCAGCCACTCGATCCGCGGCGACGAGCCAGCGGCGATGATGGACGCGATCCGCGGATTCCTGGTGTATCGCTGAACGCGTCGCGGCGGCGGTCGTCGGGCGACGCGCCGGGCGGGGCTCGGCCGCACCGCTTCACCGTCCGCTAATGTCTGGCTGCTATGGGTGTCGCTGCGACTTCACGTGATGCTGGACATGGACGACCTCACGACTCTCGCGCAGATCTCCCGTGCCGGGGAGCAGCTTGCCGCCGCATCGCCCGCGGCCCCATCCGAGCGCATTGCGATCGCGGGGGGCGTCACGCTCGACTATCTCCGCCGCGCGATCGCCTGCGCGGTCTCGGCTGAGGGCGTCTTTCCGGTGCTGCATCAGGCGCCGTTCGGCGCGCTGGTGCAGCAGGTCCTCGATTCCGGGTCAGCGCTGCACGCCTTCGCGCCCGATCTCGTCGTGATCGCGCCGTCGTGCCGCGATCTCGTCCTGGAACTGCCGGTCGATGTGCCGGCCGATGTCGTGGATACCTTGCAGGCGCCGACCATCGCGCTCTACCGCACGATGTGGACCAGGCTCGGTGCGGCGGGCATCCGCATCATCCAGCACACGCTGGTACCGCCCGCGCCGCGCTATCGTGGACTGGCCGAAAGGCTCGCGCCGGCCGCGCCGGCCAATCAGGTGCGCCGGCTGAACGAGCGGCTGATCGTGGCGGGCGCCGGGATCGTGCATTTCGTGGACCTGGAACGCATCGCCGGCGAGATCGGCGCGCGCCGCTGGTCCGCCGCGCGCTTCCACTACACGGCGAAACTGAATTTCGATCCGCGCTGGCTGCCCGACTACCTGGCGCCGTTCCGTGCCGCCTGGCGCGCGGCCCATGCGCGCACCAGGAAGCTGCTGGCGCTCGACCTCGACAACACGCTGTGGGGCGGTGTGATCGGCGATGACGGGGTGGACGGCATCGCGCTGGGGCCGGGCTCGGCCTCGGGCGAGGCGTTCGCCGACTGGCAGCATTACCTCAAGGGCCTGTCCGAGCGCGGCGTCGTGCTGGCGGTCTGCTCGAAGAACGCGCCGGAGATCGCCGTCGGTGGGTTCAGCCATCCCGGCGCCGTGCTGCGGCGGGAGGATTTTGCGTCGTTCGCGTGTTCCTGGTCGGACAAGCCGGCTGCGCTGCGGCGGATGGCGCAGGAACTGAATCTCGGTCTGGACTCGTTCGTGTTCGCCGATGACAACCCGGCCGAGTGTGCCCTGGTGCAGCAGGCGCTGCCCGAGGTCGCGGTGGTGCATCTCGGCACCGATCCCGCGCAGTTCATCGAGCGGTTCGACGCGGGCTGCTGGTTCGACCTGCCGGCCTATACCGGCGACGACCTGGGTCGCGCGACCGCCTATGCCGCGCGCGCCGCCGCCTTGGCCGAGAAGCCGGAGGCGACCGACATCGACACCTACCTCGCCGGGCTGGCGATGCGTGGCAGGCTGTATCGCCCGGGCGAGCCGGACATCGTGCGGATGGCCCAGCTTGAGCAGAAGACCAACCAGTTCAACCTGACCACGCGCCGGTATTCCGAGGCCGAGCTTCGGGCGTTGCTGGCGCTCGACGATGCGATCGTGCTGGCGTTGCGGCTGTCCGACCGGTTCGGCGACCATGGGCTGGTCGCCACGCTGATTGCGCTGCAGGAGGGCGACACGGTGCGGATCGCCTCGTGGCTCATGAGTTGCCGCGTGTTTGCGCGGACCGCCGAGGCTCTGATCATGCGCCGGCTGATCGAGGAGGCGCGGGAGCGCGGTGCGATGCGGCTGGTCGGCGAGTATGCGCCGACCGTGAAGAACGGCGTGGTGGCAGATCTCTATCCGCGGCTTGGTTTCGTGGCCACGGACGCAGGCCTGTTCTGCCGCAGGACCGACGCCGACATCGACGACCTGGTGACGCACATTGCCGCGGAGTGAACGCCTGCTGAGCGCGGATCGCGCGCCAGAGCGGATTCCGTTCGCGATGGCTCACGGAAACTGCCCCAGCTCATTGTCTGGGAGCGTGAGTCACCGTCTCGGTGATTCCGCCTGCGCGGATCACGTTCTACGCGGGGGCCGCGTCGGTCATCCGGCGGATCGTGCCGGTGGTGCTGTGGCCGGCCTGCAGTTCCACCAGGAACACGGTGCCGCCCCAGCCCTGCACCAGGTCGGCGCCCACGACCTGGTCGACGCTGTAGTCGGAGCCCTTCACCAGCACATCCGGCCGCAGCGCCTGGATGAGTTCGAACGGCGTGTCCTCGTCGAACAGCGCCACGAGGTCGACCGGCGCCAGCGACGCCATCACCGTCGCCCGTGCGGTTTCGTTCTGCAGCGGCCGGGTCGGTCCCTTCAGGCGCTTGACCGAGTCGTCGGTGTTCAGCGCCACCACCAGCCGGTCGCACCGCGCGCGCGCCTCGGTCAGCAACCGGACATGGCCGGGATGGATCAGGTCGAAACAGCCATTGGCGAAGCCGACGCGCAGCCCCTGCGAGCGCCAGGCGGCGGTGCGCTGTACGGCCTCCTCGCGGGTGGCGATCTTGCGGTCGGTCGCCACCAGGTCCTCGAGGTGCAGGACGCCGAGAAGCTCCTCGCGGCTCACCGTCGCGGTGCCCGGCTTGCCGACCGAGATGCCGGCGGTGACGTTGGCCAGCATCGCCGCCTCGGGCAGCTTCGCCCCGGCGGCGAGCGCCACGGCGAGTGCCGCCACCAGCGTGTCGCCGGCACCGGACACATCGGCCACCTCGCGCGCCCGCGTCGGCAGGTGCAGCGCGGGCTCGTCGCGGCGGACCAGGGTCAGGCCCTTGGCCGACCGCGTCACCAGCACGGCGGCGCAATCGGCGTCCTCGAGCGCGCGGCGGCCGGCGCGGTCGGCGTCGCGGTCGTCATCGACGCCGATCCGCGTCGCCTGGCGCGCCTCGTGCTCGTTCGGCGTCAGCACCGTCGCACCGCGATAGGCGGTGAAGTCGGCGCGCTTGGGGTCGGCGATCACCAGGCGGTCCAGCACCTTGGCCTGGCCCAGCGCACGGGCCAGGACGGTATCGCTCAGCACGCCCTTGGCGTAGTCCGACAGGATCACCGCATCGGCGGCGCCCAGCGCATCGGCGAAACGTCCCAGCACCGCGGCCTCGGTCGCCTCGTCGATCGGGGCCGTGGTCTCTTCGTCGAGCCGGAGCAACTGGTGGCCGCCCACCATGAAGCGCGTCTTCGCCGTGGTGGGACGCCCGGCGGCGACCACGAGATGCGCGACGATGCCGCTCGCGGCCAGCAGCCGGTGCAGTTCCACGCCGTCGGCATCGTCGCCGACCACGCCGACCAGGGTGACGTGCCCGCCCAGGGTCGCGACGTTCAGCGCGACATTCGCAGCCCCGCCGAGCGTGGCACGACGGAGCGAGGGACGCAGGACCGGGATGGGCGCCTCGGGCGACAGGCGGCTGGCGGATCCGCTGACGTAGCGGTCGAGCATCACATCACCGAGCACGAGCACATGTGCGTCGGCGAATTGACGAACCGCATGCGCAAGTTCCGTGTCACCGATCCGCATTGACGCTGCGTCCATTCACGGTATCCCGCCTAACGTTGGCGGTCGGTATCACATGCGCTGCCGCGGTGCGCAACGGCGTCGGTATTTCTGGATCGAGCGACAAAGATGGGTTCCATCGCGATCGGCATGCGGGTAATTTGCCAGTGCAGGTCTGTTCCTGTTCCGCATCCGTCGCCGAGAGCCGCCTGGAGGTATCGTGAACTATCTGCCACCGTTTGATCTTATCCGGCGCTCGGTGGAGATTTCGACGGTCCGTGGTGAACTGCGGGTCAGCGTTTCTTACGACGATTTCATCAAGCTGCTGCGGCTGATGATCTCCGGCGTCGAGGTCGACCAGGAATGGTATCTACGCGAGCATCCCGATATCGCGCGGGCGGTCCAGGCGGGCGCGCTGGCGTCGGCGAAGCAGCATTTCATCGATGACGGATATTTCGAGGGGCGGCTGCCCTTCCCGATGACGGTGGATGAGCGGTGGTACCTCGAGCAGTACCCGGACGTGGCTGAGAGCGTCCGCAAGGGGGTGGTCACCTCGGCGACCCAGCACTTCGCCGAGGACGGCTATCGCGAGGGCCGCCTGCCGCATGCTATCTAGGCGCTTGCAGTAACCATCCGAATTGCCTACGGAACTGTGTTGATATGCTCGACTTGAGGGGCAGGGCCAGGCGTGCTGCGCTAGCGCAGTGGCGCGGCAAGCGGGGAGACATTGTTGGCATTCCGGCCTAGGCACCGCACGGTATGGGTTCGCGTTCAATCATGAGCCGGCAACCAGGAGCGCGCACGCAGCGCCGCAGCGCCTCGACCCGGCGCAAGGGCCGGGCCGCCACGCCGGAGCCCGAGATCGAGGCAGCCGGCGGCGACGCGGCGCATGATGGGGCGCCTGACGAGGCGCTCGACATCGCAGGGGAAGTGGCCGCAGGGGACGTGGCCGCAGGGGACGTGGCCGCAGGGGACGTGGCCGCAGGGGACGTGGCCGCAGGGGACGTGGCCGCAGGGGACGTGGTGATCGCCGCGCCGGCGGTGATCCGCATCGAGATCGATCCGGCGATCACGGCCGGTTACATCCACGACCGCTATGATCTTTCGGTGCGCGGGCGTGCCGTGTCGAGCGACCCGGTCGAGGAGATCGCCATCCGGTTGGACGGCGAGGTCGCGGGCCGCGTCCAGTACGGCCACTCCGACCAGCAGGCCCCGGCCGAGTTGCCCGACGGCAGCGAGGGCGTGCAGGCCGTGTTCCGCATGAACGTGCCGCTGCGCCGCGCGCAGGCGCGCCGGATGTGTGCCTGCACGATCGTCGCCCGCACCCGGTCGGGCGATACCTACGAGGAGGAGTACGACCTCCTCGTCGATCCCGACAACCCGATGCCGGCGTCGGTCGCCGCCGGTCCGACCCGGTCCTCGCAGGCCTACGGGGAAGTGCGGCCTCCGGTCATTCTGTATGTCGAGCGATCCGTGCTGGACGACAGCGGGCAGTTGCTGGTGCATGGCTGGGCGATTTCGCTCAACCCCATGATCACCATCCAGGTGTATTTCGGCGAGGAGCGTCTCGCCGCCGCGCGGCTTGGCGGCCAGCGCGACGACGTCGGCAGTGCGTTCCCCGCCTTCCCCAATTCGCGCATGTCGGGCTTCACGCTATCGAAGCGCATCGAGGTCCCCGACATCGCGCCGCCGATGGTCCGCATCGAGGCGATCAGCCGGAACGGCTTCGTGCACGAGGCGGTGCTGCCGCTGGAGCGCGTGCATGCGCTGGTGGTGGAGCAGCAGGTCGAGGAGGCGCCGCAGTTCGAGGCGCCGATGCAGGCGGTGATGGCGCCGCAGGGGCAGCCGCCGGCCTATCGCCTGGTCGCCGGCTTCACGCTGGGTCTGGATGGGCCGTCGCTGAATTCCGGACCGCTCGGGTCACCATCCGGGCCGTTCGTGTCGGGTGGGCTGACGGCGCTCGGGGCCAATGCCGATGGTGCCGCGCTGGCGCGTCCGGCCGGGCCGCCGCACGACCCGCGCCGCGAGATCCGTCTGTTCTGCGATCAGATCGAACTCGACGCCGATGGTCACGTGAGCGTCACGGGATGGGCGGTCTGCGCGATCGGCGTGTCCTCGGTGATGGTGTATCTCGACGGCCAGCCGATGGGTGAGGCCGATCTCGGCCTGCTGCGATCGGATGTCGGCGAGGAATACCGCCAGATTCCGATGGCGCGCTATTCCGGGTTCCGCTTCGATCGTGAACTGGGCAGCGTGTTTCCGGGCGAACATCGTGTCCAGGTGGTGGTGCGCAACGGCCTCGACGATGTGCGCGAAGAGGTGCGGACCTTCACCATCGAGCGGCCCGAGGTGGTGCCGGCGGTGGAATTCCGGCTGGAGATCGACACGCCGGCGGTGACGGGCGGCGTCGCGGCCGATCCGGTCACCGGGAGGCTCACGATCGAGGGCTGGGCGCTCTCCCGCTCCGGCATTTCCGGCATCGAGGTGCTGCTCGACGACCAGCGTCTCGGCGACGCGCATTACGGGCTGGCGCGGCAGGATGTCGGGGCGGCGTTCCCCGACTGGATGGATTCGCTGCGCAGCGGCTATGCGTTCCACTGCCCGCCGCGCAGCCTGCGCGACGGCGAGCACGTCGTGCAGCTCAATGTGCGGGCGCGCAGCGGCGATGTGCTGGAGCACCGGTTCCGCATCCAGGTCAAGAAATCCGAGGAGTTCGACGACGGCATCGCGATCCGCCGCCGCATGACGCAGGTGGAGGCCGATGTCTCGGACGAGGTGCTGGACAGCCTGGGCCATCGTCCGGCCTTCCGCCTGATCCTCTGGCAGAATTCCGCCATTGAACTCGACCGCCTGCTGGAGACCGTCGCCTCGCTGCGCTCGCAGGTGTACCGCGACTGGCGGCTGGTGATCCTGACCAGCGATGCCGACACGGGGGCCGCCACGCGCGCGCTGATCGCCGAGGCGGCGAGCGACCTGCTGCCGCGCATCGAAATCGCGGATGCGTCCGACGCGGCGGTGCTCGATACGCCGATCGGCGGCGACGACGCGTCCCGGCGGACCCGGCTCATCGGCTTCCTGTCGCCCGGCGATCGGCTGGGCTGCGATGCGATGCTGCGCTTTGCGCTGGCCGGCGGGCTGCACCGCGAGGCGGACCTGCTGTACGCCGACGAGTTGCGGATCAGTCCGGCCAGCCACGAGCGGGAGGCGTTCTTCAAGCCGGACTTCTCGCCCGATCTGTTGCTGGCGACGAATTATTTCGGCCGGCCCTGGTTTGCCGCCGCCCCGCTGCTCGCGCGCGTCGGCGCCACGCTGCGCGACCTGATCGAGCGTGGCGAATACGACATCGTGCTCCGCTGTTCGGAAGCGGCGACGGAGATCCATCACATCGCCAGCGTGCTGTGCCAGCGCGGTCCGGTGCAGATCGATCTTGCGGAGACCGAGGTTGCCGCGCTGACCCGTGCAACCGTCCGGCGGGGGATCGCTGCGGAAGTGGAGGCGGCGGCGACGCCCGGCACCTGGCGGGTGCGCCGCACGCAGCCCGCGACCGGCCTGGTATCGATCATCATCCCGACCTGCGCCGCGCGCGGCTATATCGAGACGTGCATCACCTCGCTGCGCGAGCGCACGACGTACCGGAATTTCGAGATCGTCTGCGTCGACAACATTCCCGACAGCCAACTGGCGTGGAAGGTCTGGCTGCAGCAGAACGCCGATGTCGTCGTGCCGATGCCCGACGCGTTCAACTGGTCGCATTTCAACAATCGCGGAGTCGAGGCGGCATCCGGCGAATACCTGCTGTTCCTGAACGACGATATCGAGGTGGTGCAGCCGGACTGGCTCGACGTCCTGCTCGAGCATGCGCAGCGTCCCGAAGTGGCGGTGGTGGGGCCGCAATTGCTGTACCCGGACGGCAAGGTGCAGCATGCCGGCATGTTCCTGGCCGCCCGCGGGGTTGCACGGCACGCCTTCCGCTTCGCCGCGTCCGACGACCCCGGGTATTTCGGGCTGGCGCTGACGCAGCGCAACGTCATGGCCGTCACCGGCGCCTGCATGCTGATGCGCCGCACGCTGTTCCAGGCCCTCGGCGGCTTCGAGGAGGCGCACGAGATCGTCAACAACGACCTGGATTTCTGCCTGCGCGCGCACCAGGCGGGCAAGCTGGTCGTGTTCACGCCGTATGCGTCGCTGGTGCACTACGAGGCGGCGAGCCGCGACCGGCTGGCCGACGTATTCGATCTCGGCCAGTTCGAGGCGCGCTGGAACACGCTGTTCGCCGCCGGCGATCCGTATTTCAGTCCGCGGCTGTCGCGCCAGTCGGACGACTACCGGCCGGACGAGGAACCGGCCGAGAACGTGTTCGCCGGCCATCCGCTGTACCGCCATTCCGACATCCGGCGCATCCTGGCCGTGAAGGTCGACCACATCGGCGACTTCGTCACGGCGCTGCCGGCCATCCGGCGCCTCAAGCAGGTCTTCCCGGCGGCCGAGATCCACGTGCTGGCCAGCCGTTCGGCGCGCGCCTTCGTCGATATCGAGGACAGCATCGACGGCCTGATCGAATTCGAGTTCTTCCACGCCGTGTCGGGGCAGGGACAGAAGGAGATCAGCAAGGAGGAATACGAGGCGCTGCGCCAGACGGTGGCGGCATACCGCTTCGACCTGGCGATCGACCTGCGCAAGCATCTCGATACCCGCGACGTGCTGCGCTACACGCCCGCGCGCCTGCTGGCCGGCTATGACCACATGGGGCAGTTCCCGTTCCTGGACATCTCGCTGGAGTGGGAGGGCGACCGCCACCTGCACCGCAAGCGCAGCCACGTCACGGACGACCTGATCAACCTGGTCGAGGCGGTCGCGACGGCTGGCTCGACCGAGCGGACCCGGCTCGATTTCCCGGGCATCGCCAAGGGCGCGCCGGATTTCCTGCCCGAGGACGCGAGCGCCCTGTTCGACCGGCCGGTGGTGGCGATCCATCCCGGCGTCGGCAACGTGATGCGGCAGTGGCCGCCGGAGCATTTCGCCTCGCTGATCGACCTGCTGGTGGCCACCAACGGCGTCAACACGGTACTCATCGGCGGGCCGGAGGAAGCGGAACTCGCGGAAGAGGTGATGGGGCAGGTCGCTCACCGCAACGCGGTGGTGTCGCTGGTCGGCCGCACCACGCTGCGACAGTTGCCGGCGCTGCTGCGCGCCTGCGTCCTGTATGTCGGCAATAATTCCGGGCCGAAACATATCGCCGCCGCGCTCGGGGTCCCGACGATCGGCATCCACTCCGGCGTGGTCGACGCAATCGAATGGGGCCCGATCGGCCCGCGCGCCGTCGCGATCCGCCGCAACATGGCGTGCAGCCCGTGCTACCTGGCGCGGCGGGAGGATTGCCCGCGCGGCTTCGCCTGCATGCGCGGCCTCGACCCGGTGGCGGTGCAGATGACCGCGGAAACCCTGCTGGCGCAGCCGGTGCCGCGGACGATCCCGGCGCCCCTGGTGGAGCAGGTGTTCGTGCCTCCCACGCCCCCGCCCGCGCCTGGGGCGTCACCGGAGGCGGTGGAGAGCATTCCCACGAAGCCCGCGCGGCCGGCCAGGCGCAGCCGGCGCCGACCGGTGCCGTCGGTCGCCGGGGAATGAGCCGCCCGGCAACCAATCTTCCGGCAACGATCCTCCCGGCAACGATCGCGCCGGTCGCTATCCCAGCCATCCCGGGGTCGCCGTCATAGCGCCGCGTCGCCCGTGCGCCGGCATGGCCGGGCCACGTTGCCACCGGGGCGCGGCGCCGGTATGACCCTTGCATGAACGATGACGCGCTGATCTCGCTGGCCGCGGCGCTCGCCCTCGAGGCAGGGACCGCCATCCTGCAGGTGCGCGAGCGCGGCTTCGACGTGATGCGCAAGGAGGACCGCTCCCCGGTCACCGAGGCGGACCACGCCGCCGAAGCGATCATCGTGACCGCCCTGCGCAAGGCGACGCCCGGCATCCCGGTGATCGCGGAGGAGGAAATCTCCGCCGGCCGTATCGTCGCGCCCACCGAGGAATACTGGCTGGTGGACCCGCTCGACGGCACCCGCGAATTCGCCGCCGGCAACGACGAATTCGCGGTGAATATCGGCCTGATCCGCGGCGGGCGGGCAGCACTCGGCGTGGTGGGCATTCCGGCCGCCGGCGAGTTGTTCGGCGGCATCGTCGGACGCGGCGCCTGGAAGCGGGCCAACGGCATCGAGACGGTGGTGACCGCCCGGCTGCCCCCCGAGGAGGGGCTGACGGTCCTGGCCAGCCGCTATCACGGCAGCAGCACCAGGCTCGATGACTTCCTGCGGGGCAAGCGCGTGGCCAAGGTGATCAACTTCGGCTCCAGCGTGAAATTCTGCCGCCTGGCGGAAGGCATCGCCGATCTGTACCCCCGTTTCGGCCGCACAATGGAATGGGACACCGGCGCCCCCCAGGCGGTGCTGGAGGCGGCCGGCGGCACGGTGCGGACCTTCGAGGGCGATGACCTGCGGTACGGCAAGCCGGCCTGGGAGAATCCGCACTTCGTCTGCACCGGACGCCAGCCCTAGCGGTTCTGAGGCACGGATGGATTTCCTGGTACGGCTGAAGAGGGCTTACCGCGACCATGCCGGCATCGATGTCGTCTCGGGACTGAATCCGTATCATTTCAACAACTATCGCGATGCCGCGTTCACCCACTACCTGCGCGGCGGCGAGAGCCTGACCCCGCATCTGGGCATCAGCCTGTGGGAACTGGTGGTGCTGGAGCGCATCTGCCGCGCCGATCCGCCCCGCTCCATCTTCATCGTCGGCAACGGCCTGGGGTGGAGCGCGATTGCACTGGCGATGATGAACCCCGAGGCCTCGGTGGTGGTCGTGGAACCCGAGACGGGCATCGAGCTGACCAACCGGATTGCGTTCCGCGAGCGGCTCAGTTGCATCGCCGTGCAGGGCTGGTCGCCTGGGGACACCGCGCGGATCGTCCGCGATTATTGCCCGTCCAATCCCGACTTCGTGCTGATCGACGGCCTGCACAGCGCCGACCAGATCGTGCTGGATTTCGAGGCCGCCTTTGCCATCTCCGGCCGCAACGCCCACTACCTGTTCCACGACATCGTCAACTTCAACCTGTTCGATGGCCTGTCGCGAATCGGCGAGACGGGCCGCGTCAACGGGATGGCGACCCATCTCCTGATGTGCACGCCGTCGGGCATGGCATCCGTCATCCGCACCGACGCGCTAGCCGAAGTGCACGACGCCGTCGCACTGTTCGGGGCGACGGCTGAGGAACTCACCGCGATCGCACGCGCGGCGAACAGTGGACTTCCTGCCACATGGCTCGGGCATGGCCGCCAGTAGATGGCCGCACGTGATGGCCGTAGTTTGTGCGTTGCACAATTACGTATTGCCTCCGTGTCGAGGTTCGGCCAGCTTCTCCACGCATGACAACAGGGGGTTGATCGTCATGACACAGATTGTGCGACGCTGCGTACGCGCGGCGGCCGTCGCGGCCGCAGTGCTTCTGCCAGGGTTCCTTGCGGGTCATGGCGCCGCGGCGCAGGGCGTCACCTGGCCGGGTCCGACGGTGGACAACATCAAGAAGCGCGGCGTGCTGTCATGCGGCGTCGACACCGGCGTGCCGGGCTTCGCGACGCAGGACAACAGCGGCAAATGGGTAGGCTTCGACGTCGCCTATTGCCGCGCCATCGCCGCCGCCGTGCTGCGCGACCCGGAGAAGGTGAAATACGTGCCCACCACCGCGGCCGCGCGCTTCACCGTGCTGCAGTCGGGCGAGATCGACGTGCTGATCCGCGACTCGACGCTGACCTTCAGCCGCAGCGTGCAGCTGGGCCTCGATGAGGTCGCCGTCACGTTCTATGCCGGCGAAGGCTTCCTGGTGAACAAGAAGCTCGGCGTCTCCAAGATCACGGAGTTGAACGGCGCCACGATCTGCGTCATCACCGGCGCCACGCTGGAGCTGAACATCGCCGACTTCGCACGGTCCAACGGCACCAAGATCGGCACGCTGCTGTTCGACAAGCCGGATGAGGCGGTGCAGGCCATGGAGGCCGGTCGCTGCGACGGCTACACGGACGACACTGGCAGCCTCGCCGGCATGCGCTCGACGCTGAAGAACCCGGCCGACTGGGTGGTGCTGGAGGGCGTGATCAGCAAGGAGCCGCTCGGCATCCATGCGCGCAGCGGCGATCCCGCCTGGCAGAAGATCCTGTTCTGGCTGCATGCGGCCCTGCTGACCGCGGAAGAGCTCGACATCACCAAGGCCAATGCCGACCAGATGAAGACCTCGAGCAAGGACCCGTTCGTGCGCCGTCTGCTGGGGTCCGAAGGCGAGTTCGGCAAGAAGATGGGCCTGGACGATGAATGGGCGCTGCGGGCGATCAAGACCGCCGGCAACTACGGGGAGCTGTACGAGCAGTTCTGGGGCGAGAAGGCCCTTGGCCTGCCGCGAGGCCTGAACAACCAGTGGTCCAAGGGCGGCCTACAGTACGCACTGCCGTTCCGCTGAGCCTGCGATCTCATGGGGTGCTGTGACGACCCCCTGATCGCCATGGCCGGGCCCGGCCCGGCGTCGCAAGTGAAGGCGTGGATTGTCGGCCCGGGACCGGCCATGACGAGGGGATGCAGCGGCACTCTCCTCGCCGTCATGGCCGGCCCGGCGCGGCCGTCCACGCCTGGGCACCGGGCCGGCCAGCAACGCCCTGCGCGGCGCCGGCCATGAGGATGGACCGCAAGACCCGCGCCTGGCTGTGGCAGTTCCTGGCCATGCTCGTGCTTGCCGCCGTCGTGCTGTGGCTGGGGTCGAACGCGCGCGAGAATATGACCGCGCGCAACATCACCTTCGGCTTCGACTTCCTGTGGCAGACCGCGGGCTTCGACATTCCGTTCCACCTGCTGAGCTGGGAGAACACCGACACCTACGCCTACGCGCTGCTGGTCTGCGTGATCAACTCGCTGCTCTGCGCCGCGATGTCGATCGTGCTGGCCTCCGGCCTCGGTCTGCTGATCGCGCTGATGCGGCTGTCGGGCAATCCGCTCGCCGCCGCCATCGCGCGCGGCGTGATGGAGATCGTGCGCAACACGCCGCAACTCGTGCAGATCTTCTTCATCTACGTGGCCGTGCTGCAGAGCCTGCCGGCGCCGCGCCAGAGCATCGTGTTCGGCGCAGGGTTCTTCCTGAACGTGCGCGGCCTGCTGATGCCGTCCCCCACCATCGACGGCCGCATCACACTGCTCGGCGCACTCGCGCTGGGCCTCGCGCTGGCCGGCTGGCTGGGCCGCCGTCCCGGCCACATCGCGGGCGTGTTCCTGGGGCCCGCGCTGCTGCTCGCCTGGGCGATCGCCGCGGCGTTCAGCGCGACGTGGGAACTGCCGGCGCTGCGCGGCTTCAACTTCACCGGCGGGCTGCGCATCCCCCCCGAACTGCTGGCCCTCTGGCTCGGCATCTCGATCTACACCTCGGCGTTCATCTCCGAGATCGTGCGCGCCGCCATCCTGGGCATCGCGCACGGCCAGACCGAGGCCTCGCTGTCTCTCGGCCTGTCGCGCGGGCTGACCATGTACCTGGTGATCCTGCCGCAGGCGCTGCGCACGCTGATCCCGCCGCTGACCAGCCAGTACCTCAACATCATCAAATCCACCACGCTGGGCGCGGCGATCGCCTATCCCGACGTGCTGCAGATCTTCGGCCGCACCGTGCTCAACCAGTCCGGCCGCGCGGTCGAGGTCATGACCCTGCTGATCGGCGTGTTCCTCACCATCAACCTCGCGACCTCGGCGGCGATGAACCGCTGGAACCGCCGGCTGATGGAGCAGGGACGATGAACCTCATCAAGTCCCTGTTCAGCACGAAGCTGAACGCCCTGCTCACGCTGGTGATGCTGGGGCTGATCTATCTGACCGTGCCGCCGTTCCTCAACTGGGCGCTGGCGAACGCGACCTGGGACGGGCTGAGCCGCAAGGCCTGCGCGCCCGACGGCGCCTGCTGGGCCTTCGTCAAGGCACGCTTCGCGCTGTTCTTCTACGGCCGCTATCCGCCGCCGGAACGCTGGCGCGTCGACCTCGTGCTGCTGCTGCTGGTGATCCTCGCCGCCGGTGCGCTGTACGCACGCAGGCGCGGCGTGTTCATCGCGCTGCTGCTGCTGGCGCTGCCGCCGGTGGGCGGCGTACTGTTGGTCGGCGGCATCTTCGGCCTGCCCTATGTCGATACCGGCGACTGGGGCGGGCTGATGCTGAACGTCGTGCTCACCTATGTCGCGGTGGTGGGCGCCCTGCCGCTCGGCATCCTGCTGGCGTTCGGCCGCCAGTCCAACCTGCCCGTGCTGCGCTGGCTGTCGATCGCCTTCATCGAACTGTGGCGCGGCTCGCCGCTGCTGGCGGTGCTGTTCATGGGCCTCGTGATGCTGCCGATGTTCCTGCCGAACGGAGTCACGGTGGACAACCTCATCCGCGCCATCGTGGTGATGACGCTGTTCGAATCCGCGTACCTGGCCGAGACGGTGCGCGGTGCCCTGCAAGGCGTCCCCTCCGGCCAGACCGAGGCGGCGTTGGCGCTCGGCATGCACCGGTTCCACGCGCAGATTCTGGTGGTGCTGCCGCAGGCGATGCGCCTCGCGCTGCCCGGCATCATCAACATCGTCGTCGACCTGTTCAAGGACACCACGCTGGTCTCCATCGTCGGCCTGTTCGACCTGATGGGCGTGATCAACCAGTCGCTCAAGGACCCGAACTGGCTTGGCCTCGCCATGGAGGGCTATACCTTCGCCATGGTGCTGTTCTTCGCCGCCTGCCTGGTGATCTCGCTGATCGGGCAGACGCTGGAACGGCAATTCGGCAGCGCCGCGCGCACGCCGCGGCGATAGCGGAGGACAAGCCCATGGTCGAGTTCATCGGCATGATCCATCACCGGGAGGCCTCGGAGATCCATCCGCCCGGCCCGGTGCTGTTCGACCGCGGCTATGTGCGCGACTTCGCCCAGGCCGCCGAGACGGGCGGCTTCGACCGCGTGCTGGTGGGCTATTTCTCCGACGGCCCCGACGGCTTCCTGCTGGCCTCGCTCGCCGCGTCCTACACCGAGCGCCTCGGCTTCCTGCTGGCGCATCGCCCGGGCTTCGTCGCGCCCACGCTGGCGGCGCGCAAATTCGCCACGCTCGACCAGGTCACCGGCGGGCGTGCCGCGATCCATGTGATCTCCGGCGGTGACGACACCGACCAGTTCCGCGACGGCGACACGCTGCCGAAGGACGAACGCTACGCGCGCACCGACGAATACCTGCACATCCTCAAGCGCATCTGGACCGAGACCGGCCCGGTGGACCACGAGGGCCAGTACTACCGCTTCGCCGGCGCCTCCACCGCGATGCGCTGCGTGCAGTCCCCGCGCATCCCGATCTATTTCGGCGGTGCCTCCGAGGCCGCGATCGCGGTCGCCGGCCGGCACGCCGATGTCTACGCGCTGTGGGGCGAGACGCACGCGCAGGTCCGCGAACTCACCGCCCGCGTGCGCGCGGCGGCGGCGCTGCATGGCCGCGACGTGCGGTTCAGCCTGTCGTTCCGGCCGATCCTGGCAGCCACCGAGGACGCGGCCTGGGAGCGCGCCGAACGCATCAAGCAGCGCATCATCGCGTTGCGCGCCAAGGCCGGGCTCGGCCCGCGCAACCCGGTGAACGAAGGATCCAAGCGGCTGCTCGCCGCCGCGGCCCAGGGCGAGCGGCTGGACAAGCGGCTCTGGACCGGGGCCGCGCTGCTCACCGGCGCCAGCGGCAACACCACCAGCCTGGTCGGCACGCCGCACCAGGTCGCCGAAGCGCTGTGCGAATACTACGATCTCGGCATCACCACGTTCCTGATCCGCGGCTTCGATCCGCTGGAGGACTGCGTCGAATACGGACGCAGCCTGCTGCCGCTGACCCGGCAGATGATCGCCGAGCGCAGCCGCATCGCCGCCGAATGACGCAGAGCATGGCGTGATGCCGCTGCTCGGCAGGGCGGTGCGCCATGAATGGGCGCTCGACCCGGACTTCCTCACCGTCAATCATGGCTCGTTCGGCGCGACGCCGCGCGTCGTGCTGGCGGCACAGCGCGACTGGCAGCAGCGCCTGGAGGCGCAGCCCAGCCGCTTCATGCGTGCCGTGCTGCCGGACGCGTTGCGCGCCGCCGCCGACCAGTTGGGCGCGTTCATCGGCGCCGATGGCAGCGACGTCGCCTTCGTCGACAACGCCACCACCGGCTGCAACGCGGTGCTGCGGTCGCTGCGCCTCGCGCCGGACGATGAGGTCGTCGTGCTCAGCCACGGCTACGGCGCGGTGCGCAACACGGTGCGCTATGTCTGCGAACGCGCCAGCGCCCGCATGGCCGAAGCGGAGGTGCCGTTCCCGCAGCCCGACGCCGATGTGATCGTCGCCGGTATCGCATCGGTGCTGACCGCGCGCACGCGGCTGGCGGTGATCGACCACATCACCTCGGGCAGCGCGCTGGTGCTGCCGCTGCGGCGCATCGTCGAGGCCTGCCATGCCGCCGATGTGCCGGTGCTGGTCGACGGCGCGCACGGCCCCGCGCAGGTGCCGCTCGACATGCGCGCCCTCGGGGCCGACTGGTACTCGGGCAATTGCCACAAATGGCTGTGTGCGCCGAAGGGGTCGGCGTTCCTCTACACCCGCCCCGAGCGGCAGGACGACCTGCATCCGGTCACGATCTCGCACGGTCTCGGCAAGGGCTATCTCGAGGAGTTCGACTGGACCGGCACGCGCGATCCGAGCGCCTGGCTGGCGACCGGCACCGCGATCGGCTTCCACGCCCGCCTGGGTGGCGAGGCGATGATGGCGCGCAACATCGCGCTCGCCGCGGACGCCGCGTCGCTGCTGGCGCGGCGGCTCAACACCGAGGTGGGCGCCACCGGCGCGCTGGCCGGCTGCATGGGCATGGTGCGCCTGCCGCTCGCCGGCCCCGCCACCGCCGAACGCTCGGCCGACCTGCGCGCCAGGCTGCTCGCCGCTGGCACCGACGCGCCGACGCATGTGCAGGCGGACGGCGTCTGGCTGCGCCTGTCGGCCGCCGCCTACAACGACCTCGAGGACTACGAGCGCCTGGCCGAGTGCGTGGCGCGCATCGTCCGCGAGGCCGGTTGATGGCGGCCTGCCCGCGGGCTGCCCGAGTCGCCCTCGGCATCGGAGGGCAGGCCCCGGCCGAGTCGCCGCCTCTCCCCGGCGTCGTGGTGTGGCCAGATCGTGCCATCCACGGCTTCGCCGGCAGGTCGCCGGCATCGGCCGGTCTGGCGCATCACGGGGAATCCGCTTGACGCCGGGGCAGTATTTTCCCCAGTTGGGGGGTATGACGACACACCATGTCGCCGTCATCGGCGCCGGAGCAAGCGGTTCGCTGCTGACCGTCCACCTGCTGCGCCAGGCCCCGCCCGGCACACGCATCACGCTGATCGAGCGCAACGCCCCGTTCGGGCCCGGCCTCGCCTTCGCCACCGGCCATCGCAACCACGTGCTGAACGTGCCGGCCGGCCGCATGAGCGCGTTTGCCGACCGGCCGCGGCATTTCGTCGACTGGCTGGAGCGCCAGCCCGAGCAGATCCTGGACGGCGCCCAGCCGAGCGAGACCGGCTTCATGCCGCGCCGCCTGTACGGCGCCTACCTGCGCCACCTGCTCAACACCGCCGCGCACGACGCAGCGCTGGACACGCTGCACGACAGCGTCGTGGCGGTCGCAGCGGATGGGCCGCCCACGCTGGATCTCGCGTCGGGTCGCAGCATCCCGGCCGACATGGTCGTGCTCGCCACCGGCAACGACCAGCCCGCGGTGCCCGGCCATATCCCGGGCCTGTGCGAGGCGCCGCAATGGCGGCCGGACCCCTGGTCGCCCACCGCCTTCGCGACACTCGATCCTCGGGCGGCGGTGCTGCTGATCGGCACCGGCCTCACCATGGTCGATGCGGTGGTCACCCTGCTCGACCAGGGCCACCGCGGGCCGATCCATGCGGTGTCGCGCCGCGGCCTGCTGCCCCGCCCGCACGCTCCCGCGGGGCCGCCCCGGTCGCTGCCGCCCTTGCCCACCTGTCTCGGCGCCCTGACGCGCCTGGTGCGCGCGGAAGCGGAGCAGGCGGGCGATGCCTGGCGCGGCGTGATCGACGCGCTGCGGCCGGCCACGCAGGCGGCCTGGCAGGCGCTCACCATCGAGGAGCGCGGCCGCTTCCTCCGCCATCTGCGCCCGTGGTGGGACGTCCACCGCCACCGCACGCCGCAGGCCATCGCCGAGAGGATCGACGCGGCGCGCGCCGCCGGCCAGTTGCAGGTGCACGCCGGCCGGATCACCGGCTGTGCGACGGCGGGTGCCGCGCTCGACCTGCGCCTGCGGCGGCGCGACGGCACCACCGGCACGCTGCGCGTCGCCCGCGTGGTGAACTGCACCGGCCCCTGCACCGACGTGACGCGCAGCGCCGATCCGCTGCTGCGCGCGCTGCTGCAGGACGGGCTGGTGCAGCCGGATTCCTGCCATCTGGGACTGCAGACGACCGATGCCGGCGCAGTGGTCGGGCGTGACGGCGAGGCTTCCACGACACTGTTCGCGCTCGGCCCGCTGACCCGCGGCATGTTCTGGGAGGTCACGGCGATCCCCGACATCCGCCGCCAATGCGAGGCGCTGGCGCAGCACCTCGCGCACGTGATGAGCGAACCGGCGCGGGAGAGGCGAGGGCGGCTGGCCTACGCCTGACCGGCGCGGATGCAGGCGACGCCGTCCACCAGCGGCGGCACCGTCATTGCGCAGGCATCGATCGCGATCGGGCAGCGGGTGCGGAACACGCAGCCGGATGGCGGGTTGGCCGGGCTCGGCGGGTCTCCCTGCAGCAGGATGCGCGTGCGCCGGCGCGCGGGATCCAGGCTGGGCACCGCCGATAGCAGCGCCTGGGTGTAGGGATGCCGCGGCGCATGCAGCACCTGTGCGACCAGTCCCGTCTCCATCACCCGGCCGAGATACAGCACCGCCACGCGCTCGCACAGGCTGCGCACCACCGTGAGGTCGTGGCTGATGAACAGCAGCGCGAGGCCCAGCCGCGTGCGCAGGTCGGCGAGCAGCGCGAGCACCTGCGCCTGGACCGAGACATCCAGCGCGGACACCGGCTCATCGGCGAGCAGGAAATCCGGCTCCGTCGCCAGCGCGCGGGCGATACCGATGCGCTGGCGCTGGCCGCCGGAGAATTCATGCGGGTAACGCTCGGCGTGCTGCGCCGGCAGCCCGACCTGGGCGAGCAGGTCGGCGACGCGCCCGGGCCGCGCCGATGCCGGCACGATCCCGTGGATCGACAGCCCATCGGCGACCTGGGCACCCACGGTGCGGCGAGGGTCCAGGCTGGATTGCGGGTCCTGGAACACGATCTGCATGCGCCGCCGCAACTGCCGGCGCTGCGCCGCGCCGAGCGTCGCAAGGTCGGTGCCGTCGAAGCGGATGCGTCCGGCGCTCGGCGGCAGCAGGCCCAGCACCATCCGGCCCAGCGTGGTCTTGCCGGAACCGCTCTCTCCCACCAGCGCCACGGCCTCGCCGCGCGCGATCGACAGCGACACGTCGGTGACCGCCTGCACCGGCGGCGCGCGATGCAGCCAGCCGCGCTCGCCGAAGCGCCGCGACAGGCCTTCGGCGACCAGCAGCGCGGTCATGCCAGTTCGCGCCAGCGCAGGCAGCGCGTCGCGCGGCCGGCGGCGACCTCGACCAACGGCGGACTCTGCGTCTCGCACGCTGGGGTCCGCAGCGCACAGCGCGGCGCGAAGGCGCAGCCGGGCGGCATGTCGTAGGGCGGCGGCACGATGCCGGGAATGCCCTCCGGCAAGCCGCCATCCTCGCGCGGCGCGCTGCGCAGCAGGGCGACGGTATAGGGATGCAGCGGGGCGGCGAAGATGTCGGCCGTCGTGCCCTGCTCGACGATCTCGCCGGCATACATGACCATGACCCGGTCGGTGATCTCGGCCACCACCGGCAGGCTGTGGGTGATGAACACCAGCCCCATGCCGAGTTCGCGGCGCAGGTCGGCCAGCAGGTCCAGCACCTGCGCCTGGATCGTCACGTCGAGCGCGGTGGTGGGTTCATCGGCGATCAGCAGCCGCGGGTCGTTGGCGATCGCCATGGCGATCATCGCACGCTGCCGCATGCCACCCGACAGTTCGTGTGGATAGGCACGCGCGCGGCGTTCGGGATCGGGCATGCCGACGCGGCCAAGCAGCGTCGCGACCTCCTCCTTCGCCTCATACGCCGGCATCTCGAAATGCGCGTGCATCGCCTCGGCGATCTGGTCGCCGATCCGGTGCACCGGATTGAGGCTCGACAGCGGGTCCTGGAAGATCATCGACAGCACGCCGCCGCGCACCCGGCGATAGCCCTCCTCATCCAGGCGCAGCAGGTTGTGGCCCTGCAGCCAGGCGCTGCCCTGCCGCACATGCGCCGCCTGCGGCAGCAGGCCGACCAGCGCCAGGCCCGTCAGCGACTTGCCGGACCCGCTCTCCCCGACCAGCGCCAGCGTCTCGCCGGCGCGCACGGTGAACGACACGTCGCGCACCGGCTGGATCACGCCGCGCGGCGTGTCGATCTCGACGGTGAGGTTGCGGACGTCGAGCACCGCCGTCCCGGTGGGCGGGCGGGCCGCCGCGGGTGGCTCGGGCGCGGCGCGCCGGAACCGCCGCACCGGCTGGGTATGCGGGTCGACCGCGTCGCGCAGCGCGTCGCACAGCGCGTTCATGGCCAGGATCGTCCCGGTCAGCGCCGCGCAGGGCCACAGCAGCAGAAGCGGCGCCTGGTTCATGGTGGCGCGTGCGGCGCCGATCATCTGGCCCCAGGACGGCGCCGGCGGCACGACGCCCAGCCCCAGGAACGACAGGCCGGATTCGAGCACCACGGCGGAGGCGGCCGCCAGGCTGAACTGCACCAGCACCGGGCCCGCGACGTTGGGCAGGATGGTGCGCAGCATGATGCGCGGCGACCCGGCGCCGAGCGCCCGCATCGCCTCGACATAATCCTGCGAGCGGACCGACAGCGTGCCGGCATAGACCACGCGCACGAAGCCCGGCGTGTAGAGCACGGCGAGCACCGGAATCAGCGTCGCAGCGCCAGGGCCGAGCAGTGTGACGATCAGCAGCGCGAGCAGCAGCGGCGGGAAGCACAGCACGACGTCCATGCTGCGGATCGCGAGGAATTCGGTCACGCCGCGCAGGAAGCCGCCGCTCAGGCCAAGGACGACCCCCAGCACGCAGGCGAGCGATGACGAGGCGGCGGCGACGAGGAGCGAGGTGCGGGCGCCCCAGAGGAGGCGGGACAGCACGTCGCGGCCGTACTCGTCCTGGCCCAGCAGGTGGGCGAAGGACGGCGATGAGAGATGGTGCGCCACGTCGATGCGCAGCGGGTCGGGCAGCGGCAGCAGCGGCACCAGCAGCGCCACCAGGGCGATGCCGCCGACGGCGACGAGCGGGCCGCGGCGGATTCGCATCACGCGGTGCGGACGCGCGGATCGAGCAGGGCGTAGAGCAGGTCCATCGCCAGGTTCAGCGCGACGAACAGCACCGAGATGACGAGGACCACGCCCTCCACCATCGGGTAGTCGCGCGCGTTCACGGCGTCGACGAGCAGGCCGGAGAGCCCCGGATAGTTGAACACGTACTCCACCAGCACGGTGCCGCCGAGCAGCGTGCCGAGATGCAGGGCGATCACCGTCAGTACCGGCATCAGCGCGTTGCGCAGCACGTGGTGCAGCAGGATGCGCTTCGATCCCACGCCCTTGGCGCGCGCGGTGCGCACATAGTCGCGCTGCGCCACATCGAGCACGGCGGCACGCGTCATGCGGAACACCGTGGCGGCGAGGCCGATCGCGATGGTGATGGCGGGCATCGCCACCTGCGTCAGGTGGCGGACCGGATCGACCGCCAGCGAGACATAGCCGCCGGCCGGCACCCAGCGCAGCGTCTGCGCGAACAGCAGCACCATCAGCGTGCCGATGACGAACACCGGCACCGCGAGGGCCAGGCCCGACAGCCAGGTGCCGACCCGGTCGAGCACGCCGTGGCGGCCGATCGCGGCGAACAGGCCGCCCGGGATGCCGATCAGCGTGGCGAGCACCGTGGCGAGGCCGATCAGTTCCAGCGTCCGTGGCAGGCGGCGGGCGACCTCGCGGGCGACCGGCGTGCCGTCCTGCAGCGAGCGCCCGAGATCTCCGCGCAGCAGGCGGCTGAAATCGCCGACGTACTGGCCGAGGATCGAGCGGTCGAGGCCGAGTTGCTCGCGCAGTTCGGCGACGGTCGCCGGATCGGGTGCGACGCCGCCTTGCGAGAGCAGCAGTTCCGCGGGATCGCCGGGCACGAAGCGGATCGCCAGGAACACGATGGAGGCGACAGCCCAGACCAGGAGGACAGCGATACCGATCCGTCTTGCGAGCCAGGGCATCGGCGGGGCGGTGCCGTCAGAGCCGATGGATGCCTTTGGCCAGCGAAGCGGCCGGGTCGGCGGTGGCGGCGAAGCGGCCGGCGACGAGGATCCCGTTCATGACGTGGGCCGATTCTTCCGGCAGGGCAATGCGAGCTTCCATGGAATGATCATGCGGCTGTCCCGGCGCGCCTGCAACCGGTTCGGGGCTGTGCGGGCGCGCGGGTCCCCGCGGGCGGGAATGACAGTGGCAGGAGGCGCCATTGCATTCCGGTCCGCGGTTCACCGATGCGGGGTACTTAGAGCAGATTCCGTTCGTGGTGGCTCACGGAATCCGCACCAGCTCGTTGTCTGAGAGCGTGATTCACCGCTCCGGTGATTCCACCTGTACGGATCACGCTCTAGCCCGTCGAGGTCTGCTCGAACGTGGCGCCCGAGTAGAAGCTCAGCGCGCCGGGCAGGTTCTGGAAGCCGGAGACCTGCCGGCTCATGGCGTAGCCCTGCGCGCGGAAGCACAATCCGACCACCGGCGCCTGCTCCAGGTAGACGCGTTGCAGTTCGGTGTAGATGGCGTGGCGCTTGGCGTTGTCGAACTCGGCACGGCCGGCGGCCAGCAGTTCGTTCAGCTTCGGGATGTCGAGGCCGAAGCTGCGGACGTAGGACACCGCGAGGTTGCCGGCGAGGAACTGGCTCAGTCCGTCGGGGTCGTTGTACTCGGACGAACTGCCCATCACCCCCATCTCGTACTGGCCGCGATTGCCGAGGGTGACGCGCGTCGCCCAGTCGGGCAGCACGAGCTCGACCTGGACGCCGATCTCGGCGAGGTGCTGCTGCACGACGGCGGCGGTGTCCTTGTGCATGCCGTACTGCGCGGTGGACAGCAGCTTGCAGGAGAAGCCGCTGCCGACACCGGCGGCGGCGAGCAGCGCCTTCGCCTTGGCCGGGTCATAGGTCCAGGTGTGCGCCAGCTTGGCGTCGTAGTATTCGGTGCCTTCGGTGAGCGGCAGGCCCTCGATCGGCGTGCCGCGGCCGAAGAACGCCGCCTTGATGACCTCATCCCGGCGGATGCCGTGGGCGATCGCGACGCGCACCCGCGGGTCGTCGAACGGCTTCACCTTGGCATTGAACGTGAGGTACATGAACGGGCCGGCGGTGTTCTGCAGCGCGAGCTTCGGATCGGCCTCGATGCTGGGCATCGCCTGCCAGGGGACGTATTCGATGAGGTCGACGTCGCCGGCCTGCAAGGCGGCCACGCGCAGGTTCTCATCGGCGTAGGCCACCATGCGCAGTGTCTTCACCTTCGGCAGGCCGGGCCGGTAGTATTTGTCGAACGCCTTGAAATCGAGCGCCACGCCGCGTTCCTCGTTGGTCAGCACGAACGGGCCCGCGCCGATGCCGAGCGGGCTGTCCTTCAGCGAGTCCCTGGCGATGATCGGCAGGTGGAAGCTGGCCAGCAGGAAGGGCAGGGTGGCGTTGGGTTCCTTGGTGACCAGGCGCACGGTCTTGGCGTCCGGCGTCTCCACCCGCGCGATGCCCTGCATCTGCGCCCGCATATACGCGGTGGATTTCTCCGCGGCGACCTGCTCGATGGTCCAGGCGACATCGGCCGAGGTGACGGGCGCGCCGTTGTGGAAGAAGGCGTTACTGCGCAGGTGCAGTACCCAGGCGCCATCCTCGCCGCGTTCCCAGGTTTCCGCGAGTTCGCCGCGCAGCGACCCGTCGGGGGCGTAGCCCAGGAGTCCGCGCTGGAACACGAGCTTTGCCGTTGCCGCGGCGGTGCCGGCATTCGCCCACGGCGCCATGGTGGGCGGGTAGGAGGACAGGCCGAACACCAGCCGGCCGCGCGTGGTGGCGGCGCGGGCGGGGATGCGCAGGAACGGCAGCGCCGCGCCGGCGGTCAGGAGGGAGCGGCGTGTGGTGTTCATTCAGGCCTCCGCAGGTCGTTCCGGCACAGCGCCGAGTTCTTCGTTCATGGCGGCGATGAGGTCGGGCAGGCTATGGTTCACGGTGCGCCACAGTTGCTCCTCAGCCACGTTATCATAGTCATGGCGATCGATATTTCCCGATCCCATGATCGCCCGCCACGGCAGGCTCGGGTGGCGCTCGCGGACCACCGTGTCCAATCGCCGGCTTGCCTCCGGGATGATCTCCAGGCAGCGCGTGACGGCGTAGACCGTGCGGCGGTCGCGCGCGAAACCAACGACGTCGAGGCCCGCGGCAAATTCCAGCGCCAGCCTGGCATTCTCACGAATGTCGTGCAGTGCCTGGCGCGATCGGTCAGAGGGCATATCGCTCAGAAGGCATAAAGCGCCTCGCGCTCGGCATTCGGGCGTACATGCGGCTTCAGCCGTGCCCGGTTCGCCACGTCGACGCGGATCGGGAAAAGGTCTTCGATGAACTGGATCAGGTCGACGTATTCGAACACGCCGATCGGTGCGTCCGGCTGCTGATCGACGAGGATATCGATGTCGCTCGTGTCGGTCGCGTCGCCGCGCGCAAGCGAGCCGAACACCGCGATGTGGCGGACGCCGCGGGTGCGCAGGTCGTTCTCGCGCGCCTTCAGAGTTCCGATGACCGCGTCCCGATCCAAGGTCCGGCCTCCAGGTCTGCCCACCGTTCAGGGCCGGCCATCGTAGCAGTACACTGTCCGTGCCGTCGCCGCGGTGGTGCGCCCTTCCGCCACGTCGCGCACGACCGACTGCGGATCGCGCTCTGACGGAGGACCGTAGCCGCCGGAGCCGGGCGTGATCACCTCGATGATCTCGCCCTTCCGCAGCGCGCCGTTGCCGTGGTCGAACGGGACCGCACCGCCATGCAGCAGGATATCGGCCTTGCCGCCGGGCAGCCCGCCGAACAGGCCCCAGGGCTGCGACAGCAGCCGCGCGCCGTCGATCCGCACCCGGCAATCGG
The DNA here is from genome assembly GCA_037201625.1 of Acetobacteraceae bacterium. Lineage (GTDB taxonomy): Bacteria > Pseudomonadota > Alphaproteobacteria > Acetobacterales > Acetobacteraceae > JAMXLO01. The sequence continues at coordinate 774,400 of JBBCGR010000003.1, forward strand.
CCTCCGCGCGGTAGACACGGCGCAGTCCCATGCCGCCGCGCTGCCGCCCGGGACCGCCGGAGCCGTCGACCAGTTCGTAGCGCAGCAGCGTCAGCGGATACTCGATCTCGAGCGCCTCGACCGGCAGGTTGGACGTGTTGGTCATGTGCACGTGCACGCCGTCCAGCCCGTCCTTCGCGGTGCGCGCGCCGGAGCCGCCGCCGATCGTTTCCAGATACACCCAGATCGACTTGTCCGCCGGCTGCTGTCCGACGAAGGTGATGGAGAAGCAGGCGCCGTTGCACGCGGCGATCACCCGCTCCGGCACCGCCTCGGCGAGCGCGCCGTGGATCAGGTCGACGATCCGCTGGCAGGGGCCGAGACGCCCGTTCACCGCCGCGGGATGCACGCAGTTCACCACGCTGCCCTCCGGCGCGGTGACGTGCAGCGGCCGCGCCAAGCCGGCATTCGGCAGGATGGTCGGATCCACCACCGTCTTCACCGCGTAATAGACGGTGGAGAGCAGCGCCGTGTAGGTCATGTTCAGCCCGGCGCGCACCTGCGGCGGAGCCTCGAAATGCAGCCGCATCTCGTCGCCGGCGACGATGATCTCGCACGACATGGCGAACTCGCCGTCGATCTCCGGACAGTCGTAGCGGTCGGCGAAGCGATAGGTGCCGTCAGGGATCGCGGCGATGCCGGCGCGCATCTTGCGTTCGGCATAGTCCTGCAGCGCGTCACCCGCCGCGAGCACGGTGTCGCGGCCGTATTTGGCGCACAGCGCCTGCATGCGCTGCACGCCCAGACGGTTGGCCGCCATCTGCGCCCGCAGGTCCGACAGGCGCTCGCGCGGTACCTGGCAGTTCAGCAGGATCAGTTCCTGCACGTCGCGCTGCAATGCGCCGGCGCGATACAGCCGGATCGGCGGGATGCGCAGTCCCTCCTGGTAGATATGCGCGTGGCCGCGATCGGCGAAATCGGCGTGGTGCGCCAGGTTCACCGCCCAGGCGGTGATGCTGCCGTCGACGAAGATCGGCTCGGCCAGCACGATGTCGGGCAGATGCGTGCCGCCGCCCTGGTAGGCGTCGTTGCCGCAGAACACATCGCCCGGCTGCATCTCCGCCATCGGATGGCGCTTCAGGATATGCGGGATCAGTTCGATGAAGCTGCCCAGATGCATCGGGATGTGCTCGGCCTGGCACAGCGTGTTGCCGCGCAGGTCGAACAGCGCGGTGGAGCAGTCGCGGCGCTCCTTGATGTTGGTGGAGTAGGAGGCGCGGATCAGCGCTTCGCCCATCTCCTCGGTGATCGAGGACAGTGCGCTGCCGATCACCTCGACGGTGATGGGATCGACGGCGCCGTATGTATCTACATCCATCACTGCTTCCATGTTTTCCTGGGTGTGTCGCTCGGCCGTCTCACGACGCTAACCGGCTTCCAGGATCAGGTTCAGGTAAGGCTCCACCCGCGCGACCATGTCGGGCAGGATCACCGTCGTCGCGTCCATCTGCTCGACGATGGCAGGCCCCGCGATGCGATTGCCGGCGCGCAGCAATTCGCGGTCGTAGACCGGGCAGCGCACGAAGCCGCCTGCCTCCGGCAGCCACACCTCGCGCTGCGCGATGATCGCGGCGGATGCATCGGGGCCGGCATCCGGCTGCGGCTGGAACGTCGCCTTCGCCACGACGCCCGCAGCCTCGACGCGGAACGTCACCAGTTGCACCGGCTCGCCCGCGGCGACGAAGCCGTACATCCGCTGGTGCGCGGCGGCGAAACCTTCGGCCAGCACGTCCAGCGTCGCCGGCCCGATCGCGCCCGAAGGCAGCGGCACGGCAAGTTCGTAGTTCTGGCCAGCATAACGCATGTCCACCGTCCGCGTGATCCGGCGCGCCTCCGCAGCGATGCCCTCCTCGTCGAACCACGCCTCGGCGCGCGCCTGCAGATCGCCGAACGCATCGGCCAGGTCGGGCAGCGCCGCCGCGTCCAGCGTGCGCAGCCGCGTCGCGGCAAAGTCGGCGCGCAGGTCGGTCAGCAGCAGCCCCATCGCGCACAGGATGCCGGGATTGCGCGGCACCAGGATGCGGCCGATCTCCAACTCGCGCGCCAGCCGAGCGGCGTGCAGCGGTCCGGCGCCGCCGAACGCGACCAGCGTGTAGTCGCGCGGATCGTGGCCGCGCTGCACGCTGATCACCCGGATCGCGCGCGCCATGTTCGCGGTGACCACCGAGATGATGCCCTGCGCCGTCGCCATCGGATCGAGCCGCAGCGACGCCGCCAGCCGCTCGATCGCCGTCATCGCCAGGTCGTGGCGCACCGCCATCCGGCCGCCCAGCAGATGCGTGGGATTGAGCGTGCCCAGCACGACATTGGCGTCGGTGACGGTCGGTTCGTCGTTGCCGCGCGCGTAGCACACCGGCCCGGGATCGGCGCCGGCGCTGCGGGGTCCCACCTTCAGCAGCCCGCCGCTGTCCACATACGCGATCGAGCCGCCGCCGGCGCCCACCGTGTGGATGTCCAGCATCGGCGCCTTGATCGGATAGCCGTGCACCGTGGCCTCGCCGGTGAGCCGGCACTGGCCGCCCTGCAGCAGCGCGACATCGGTGGAGGTGCCGCCCATGTCGAAGGTGATCAGGTCGGGGAAGCCGGCCAGCCGCCCAACCTCCTGCGCGCCGACCACGCCGGTGGAGGGGCCGGACAGCACCGTGCGCACCGGCAGCCTCGCCGCCTGTTCGAAGCCGATGACGCCGCCGTTCGACTGCGTCAGATGCGGCCGCGCGCGCATGCCAAGCTGCGCCAGCCGCTCGGCCAGGCGCGTGATGTAGCCCTGCATCACCGGCCCGAGATAGGCGTTCACCACCGTGGTCGACATGCGCTCGAACTCGCGGAACTCCGGCGCCACCTGGTGCGAGACGCAGGCGAACGCCTCGGGGAATTCGTCGGCCAGGATGCGCCGCGCCGTCTCCTCGTGCTCGGTGCGCACGAAGCCGTAGAGGAAGCAGACCGCGACCGCCCGCACACCCGCCTCGCGCAGCCGGCGCACCGCCGCACGGAACGCGGCCTCGTCGAGCGGCGTCTCCACCGAGCCGTCGTGATGCACGCGTTCCGGCACCTCGAGGCGCAGGTCGCGGCTGACCAGGGTGGGCGGCTTGTCGGCCTGCATGTCGTAGAGGTCGGGCCGCTTCTGACGGCCGATCTCCAGCAGGTCGCGGAAACCCTCGGTGGTGATCAGCCCGGTGCGGACGCCGCGATGCTGGATCAGCGCGTTGGTGGCGACCGTGGTGCCGTGGCCGAAATAGTCGATCGCGGCGGGGGCGGCGCCGATGCGGTCGGTGCCCTGCGCCACGCCATCGGCGATGCCGCGGGACGGATCGTCGGGGGTGGATGGGACCTTCCAGACCTCGATGCGGCCGGAGGCTTCGTCGAACAGGCAGACATCGGTGAAAGTGCCGCCAGAATCGACGCCGACACGCATGGACCTGGATCCTCCGCAGGGTTGCCGCAATGCAGCATAGGCGGATCGATGCGGGCGTGTCGCCCCCCGTCGGCGGACGGACGAGGACTATTACGGCTGCAACGCGTTCTGCCGGTCTTGTCGCAGGTGCGCAATGTTCGCCGGCGACCATGCGACGCAGCGCCATGGCGGCGCATGCGAAGCGGAGGCGTCATTGACCGGAGTTTCGTCCGAGGCCCTGGAGACCGTGGACCAGCTCTTGCGGACCTGGGAAGCCATCATCGTCGACTATGGGCGGCAGCATCCGACCGGCGACGTGCGCGATCTGCCCGGTATGGGAATCCGCTGGGCGGACAGCAGGTTCCCGTTCTGGAACTGCGTCACCTTCACCGAGCCCGGGATCGACGGGCGACGGCTCGCCCCGTTGCTGGGGCAGGCCGCCGCGTACATGCGGGGCAGGACGCAATCGGGCTTCCTCTGGATCTTCGAGGACCTGTTGCAGCCGGCGGCGCGCGCCGCCCTCCCGGCCATGGCCGAGCAGGCCGGCCTCGCGTTCGGGCTGACGATCCATGGCATGGTGGGCGATGTGCTGCCGTTGCAGGAACCGGCCCATCCGGCGCTTCGTTTCGTTCGCGTGAGCACGGAGGAGGCGCTGATGGCCTATGCCGACATCAATGCGCAGGCCTACGGCTTTCCGCTCGAGGCCGGGCGTGACGGGCTCGGCGGATCGGCGCTGTGGAAGACCGGCATGCACAGCTATATCGGCCTGGCGGACGGCGTGCCCGTCTCCGCCGCGGCGGTGGTCGAGACGGATTTCCGGCTGTTCCTCGCACTGGTCGCGACGCTGCCCGCAGCGCAACGGAAAGGCTACGGCGAAGCCACGGTGCGCAAGGCCCTGTTCGAGGGCTGGAAGGCAACCGGCATCACACGCTCGGTGCTCCACGCCACGGCGGCGGGTGCGCCCGTCTACGAGCGCATCGGCTACCGGAAGGTGTCGACGATCCAGGCCTATACCCTGGCGACGTAGCGACCGTAGCAACGAAGCCGGGCGGCCGGCGGACCGTGCATCGCCGGCCGCCGCAAGCCAGACGCCAGCGAACCCACCAGACGGCCGCGACGCAGGATCTTCCTCAGCGCCCGCCGCGCATCTCAGCGTTCTCTGTGTTGAAGGCGCCGGCCGCCATCACACGACGGCCTCACCGCATTCACCGACGAACCCGATCAGACGATGTCGTAATGAAGGCGTCCGCCGCGAGTGCAGCGCTGTCTTACGCCGAGTGCCGGTCATGGCATTCCGCGCATTTGAACTCCGTCATCTCCTGCTCTCGCTGCCGTCCCGAACATTGACGCGGCATTCACGGAGAGTGCGCGCAGCGCCATGCGGGCGGTCGCTGATTTCGCTTCGCGCCGCGAGTGCACGCCGCTGGCTTTCCCGTCCGTCCGCATGATCCCTGGCGCGGAAGATTCGCAATCGGCAACACATGCTGGCTTCGCCGTCTGCCGCGCGGTCAAGAGGCGATTCTGTAACCCTAATTAACGCTGCGATCATCCGGCATCGCATTGCGAGCCCCACCCCGGATCGCTACCGTGCCTGCCACGAACCGGCGCGCTCGCCGTTCGATCTGGAGCGGACTGTTCGGGAGACGATATGAGTATTATTGCGCAACGAATGGCGCAGGCGGCGGCCGTGGCGGCTGCCATTGCCATCATCAGTCTGCCGGCGAAGGCGGATCTGTTCAACGTGACGGTCGAGGCACCGGGCGTCCAGAACACCACCGCGACATTCAGCGTCTCCGGCGTCGAGACGTTCGATGGACGACCGCTCGGCACCCACACATTCGCCACCGATTTCGGTACCGGCGGGGTCCTCACCGGCACCTTCACCGGCGTGCCGGTCGCTCCGGCCGACGAGTTCGGCGGCGCCGGTGGCACCGGCAATTACGCGGCGCTGGAGAGCGACGGCTTGTTCACGCTGACCCTGGACCAGAACCTGACCTATTTCGGGCTGTGGATCTCGGCCCTGAACGCCACGAACACCCTCAGCATCTACAACGGGGACATGCTCGTCGAATCGTTCGATCCGGCGGACCTGATCGCGCTGGTGCAAACCCAGCCGGACTACTACGGCAATCCCAACCCCCAATTCCTGGGAGCCGACCCCACCCAGCCGTTCGCCTTCGTGAATTTCTATGACACCGACGGCTCGTTCAATCGGATCGTGGTCGCTGGCCCGGGTTATGAGTCCGACAACTTCACCGTGGGTCTGTTCACGGACCAGACCGGCACGCCGGTCGGCGTTCCGGAGCCGGCATCCCTGGCGTTGCTTGGCACGGGCCTCGCCGGTCTTGGCCTGGTCGGCCGCCGCAAGGTGTTCTGAACGGAAGCAGGCGCACGCGGTCCGCCACTTCCGGCCAGCGATTGCGCGGGTCAGGCCAGCGGCGTGCCGCCCTCCAAGGGCCGGGGTCCTCGGGATGGCACCGCCACGCCGCAGGGGGCGACGGCGCTGTGCCGCCCCCGCCCGCATCACACACCACGTCCTGCTGACCGTCACGCATCCATCCTGACCGGCGCAACTGGTGCGGCCGGTCCGCCATGACGCTGGAGATCGCGCTCGCCGGGCCCTGGTGTCAGTCCAACTGCACACCAGCCGCTGCGACGACCGGCCCCCATTTCGCCAGTTGCGCCTGCAGGAACGCCGCCAGCTTGTCCGGGCTGGTGTCGGGGCTGGAATCGACGCCAAGCTCATGCAGGCGCGCGGCCACGCCAGGGTCCGCCAGCGCCGCATTGAGGCTCGCCGACAGCCGGGCGACGATCGGCTGCGGTGTCTTCGCCGGCGCGAACAGCGCGAACCAGGCGGCGCACTCGAACCCCTTGTAGCCCTGCTCCTCCATCGTCTTCACCTCCGGCAGCGAGCGCGCGCGGTGCAGCGACCCGCTGGCGAGCGGCCGGATCGTGCCGGCCTGGATCTGCGGCAGGCTGGTGGGGGTGCCCTCGAAGGCCATCGGGATCTGTCCGGCGGCGATGTCGTTCATCATCTGGCCGCCGCCGCGATACGGCACGTGCTCCATGTCCAGCCCGCCGCTCTGCGTCTTCAGCGCCTCGCCGCACAGATGCCCCATGCTGCCCATGCCGGGTGAGCCGAAGCTGTAGGTCCCAGGATTCGCCCGGATCAGCGCGACCAGCGAGGCCACGTCGGTCGCGGCGATCCCGCTGTACACCGACAGCACCAGCGGGAATTCGCCGATCTTGCCGACCGGCGCGAAGTCCTTCACCGGGTCGTAGGGCATCGTCTTGTAGAGGGTCGGGTTGATGGCGTGGGTGGAGACCGTGGCGAGGCCGACCGTGTAGCCGTCAGGCGGCGCCTTCGCCAGCATCTCCATGCCGACCTTCCCGCCCGCGCCGGCGCGGTTGTCGATGACCAACTGCTGGCCGAGTTGCTCGGACATCTTGGCACCGACGATGCGGGTGAGGATGTCGGTTGGTCCGCCGACGCTGAACGGCACGATCACGCGGATCGGCTTCGCGGGGTATTTGTCCTGCGCCGCGGCAGTGCCGGTCAGCGTCAGGACGCAGGCGAGCGTGCTGGCCAGCAGGCGCCAGGTCATTGTGCGTTTCCTTCCCATGCGCGGGCCGCTGTGGACCCGACGCATCATCATAACGCGCCAGGCGCCAGCGCGGCCAGTCGCCTTCCCCGAGCGCGCGCTACCGCGAGGGCTCCGGCGGCGCACTGTCAGAGGGCCGCGCCGTGCCATCGCGCAGCCTGGCTGACGCTGGTGGTGCCCGGGCAGGTGCCGCAAGGCAGACGTATCGGCGCCGCAAGCGCAGGAACCAGCGGCGTCGTCAGCCTGTGAGGCCCGGCAAGTGCCGCGTGGCCTGCATGCTGTTGCCGCGCGCGCGGTCGTCGAACACGAACGTCACGCGCCCCGGCTGGTAGTTCCGGATGGTGATGGAATCCTCCGTGCCTGCGATCGATACCGTCAGGTCGGTGCCATCGAGGCTGGCCTGCACCTCATGCAGGTCCATGCCACCGAGGGTGACGACGGTGTGCGCCAACCCATAGCCGGCGTCGCCCGGTTGCGGCAGTTCCATCTTGATCTCGTCGGGGCCGCCGAAATCGAGCCAGATGTCGTGCGATTCGTTCGCGCTTCCGCCCTGGCTGATGGACGCGCTGAACATCGAGACGCTCGATCGGCCATCGTCGACGGGCGAGAGCACGATGGTGTCCGCGCCGTCGCCGCGAGCGAAGGTAACGCCGCTGATTCTCGCATTGCTCAGTTCAAGCATGTCGTTGCCGGTGCCGCCGATCGCCCAGTCGGCGCCGGCGATCGTGTCGTCGCCCTCCCCGCCGGTGGCGCCGACAGACTGGCCGCGCAACGTGATGATGTCGTTGCCCGCGCCGCCATCGACGGTGCCGAGCGACCCGGAGGCATCGATCCGATCGTTGCCGTCCCCGCCGTGGATGAGGCCGTACGCGTTGAACCGGGCGTCGATGGTGTCGTCGCCCGCACCCGAATCGACCGACAGGGTGCCGCTGGAGACCGCGCGGATCCGGTCATCGCCCTCGCCGCCGCTGACCTCCACGCCGGCGTCCGTGACGTCGCGCTGGTCGGCGATCATGGCGTAGGCCGCGATCCAGTCGGCGCCGGAGCCGCCGGTCACCAGCGTCGTTGCGCGGGCGACGGTCGCGATGATCGAGACGTCGGCCGTGCCGAAGGCCTCGCCTGGCTGATCGCTCTCGATCGTCACTCCGGCGCTGGCGGCGGCCTCGTTGCCGGCAACCGCGGCGACGGCACTGCCATTGCCATACAGCACCCGGGAATCGCTGCCATCGCCGACCGCGGCCTGCACCAACTGCTGAATGCGGGCGAGGCCTTCCTGGACCTGGCCAGCAACGACGGTGTCCGTGCCGTCATTGGCCTGCGCGAGCATCTCCGTGACCGCCAGCATCATGCGCGCGGCCGGCGACAGGGTTACCACGTCGGTCACGTCCAGGCCGCCTGTGGCCGAAGCAAGCGACGCGCCTGGTTTCGTCTCCGTCGGCGCGTAGTTGCTGGTGACGGCCGGCGGAAGGCCAATCGACGACATCGGGCTATCCTCGACAACGTCCGCAGAATGCCAGCGATGACTTAACGAACCCCTATTGCGGACGCGTGCGCGATGCCTCGGCGTCCATCGCGAACGTTGCCTTACGGTGTGGCATAAGGTAAACTTTCCTATCACTGTCCTCGGGACCAGCGCATGCCGAGCTTCATTGATAAGACGCGGCCCAGCGAAGGTCTGTTCGCGTTGGCTCACCGGAACCTTCGCTGGAGCGTGTCTCAGAGGATTCACCGCGGCAGAAGTTTCCCTGGCCGGACCACTCTCTCACCGCATTCGTCCGCGTGCATTGGCATTCCTCTGCGACCGGGATGCTCAGGACACGCGACGGAATCCCATGCCACGGCTTCTGAGACGAGGACGACACGGCTCCACGGGATCGGCGCGATGGCAGCCCCGACATGCGCAGGACGAGAATCTCGTGCCATCCGCCAGCATCCCGCGAATCGAAGCGTTGAGACATCAGTGCGACGGCTTGGCCGCCTGGATCGGGCTTGCCGGCTGGCCTCGGGTTCTGTACGCGCGCACGCTGCGTAGCGCCGCCTCCCACCCAAGGCCCCCATGTCCCCTCCGGTCCAGCCCGTCGTCTCCGACCCCAAGCTCCCCGCCCGCGCCGGCATTGTGGTGATCGGTGGCGGCATCATTGGCACTTCCACCGCGCTGTTCCTGGCCGAGAAGGGGCACTCGGTCGTCCTCTGCGAGAAGGGCCGCATCGGCGCCGAGCAGTCCAGCCGCAACTGGGGTTGGTGCCGCGTCAACGGCCGCGACGTCCGCGAGATCCCGCTGGCGCTCGAGAGCCTCCGCCTGTGGCGCGGCATGAACACGCGCATCAACCGCGAGACCGGCTTCCGCCAGCCCGGCATCGCCTATCTGTGCGAGACCGAGAAGGAGGTCGCGGCGCAGGAAGCCTGGCTCGACGAGGCGCGGGACTACCAGGTGGATGCGCGTCTGGTGCGTGGCGCGGAGATCGACACGCTGGTGCCCGGCGCGTCGCGGATGTTCGTCGCCGCCATGCACACGCCGAACGACGGCCGTGCCGAACCGTCGCACGCCGCCCCCGCCCTCGCCGAAGCGGCGCGTGCGGCCGGCGCCACCATCCTCACCGAATGTGCGGTGCGGGGCATCGAGACGCAGGGCGGGCGCCTGTCGGGCGTCGTCACCGAGCGCGGCCGCATCGCCTGCGACGCCGCGGTGCTCGCGGGTGGCGCCTGGTCGCGGCTGTTCTGCGGCAATGCCGGCATCGACCTGCCGCAGTTGCGCGTGCTTGGCTCGGTGTTCCGCACCCACCCGATCAGCGGCGGGCCCGAGATCACTGCCGGCGGCTCGATCTTTGCGTTCCGCAAGCGGCTGGACGGCGGCTACACGGTCGCCCGCCGCAACGCCAACGTGGCCGACATCACGCCCGACTCGTTCCGCCTGCTGCGCCGTTACGCACCCGCGCTGAAGGAGAACTATGGCGAGATCCGCCTGCGCTTCGGCCGCCGCTTCTTCGACGAGTGGCGCACCAGGCGGCGCTGGTCGCTGGATGAGGCGACGCCGTTCGAGGCGGTGCGCGTGCTGGACCCGGAGCCGAAGCGCGCAACGCTGGAGGAGGCGCGCAGCGTGCTGTCGCGCAGCTTCCCGGCGTTCGCCGGCATGCAGATCGCCGAAAGCTGGGGCGGCATGATCGACGTGACGCCGGATGCGGTGCCGGTGATCGACGAGGTTGCTGCGATCCCCGGATTCTTCCTGTCCACCGGCTATTCGGGTCATGGCTTCGGCATCGGGCTCGGCGCCGGGCGGCTGACGGCCGAACTGGTGGCGGGCGACGCGCCGGTGGTCGATCCGGCACCGTTCCGGTTCGCGCGCTTCGCCGAAGGGCGCCGCAAGGCGGCATAGCATCGCCGGATGGTGACTGGCGCTGCGTGATTGCCTCCTCCTGTGATTGCCCCGCCGTGACTGGTGCATCGTGATTGGTGCTGCGTGACCGGTGCCGCACGCCAACGCGCCCTGTTCGGGGTGCTGTGTCTCGTCTGGGGCACGACCTGGCTCGCCATGAAGGTGGGCATCGCCGAGGTGCCGCCTGGCGTGTTCGCCGGCACGCGCTGGACGACCGCCGGGCTGATGCTGCTGCTGTGGCGGCTCGCGCGCGGCCAGCGACTGCAGATCCCGATGCGGCTGACCGGGCGGCTGGTGATCGTGGCGGTGCTGATGGTGTCGCTGAACCAGGTGATCCAGCTCTACGGTCTGCGCTTCATCACCGCGGGCCTCGCGGCGGTGCTGTCCTCGGCGCTCACGCCGGTGGCGCTGCTGGGCTTCGCCGTCGGCATGGGGCAGGAACGGTTCGCCTGGTACCAGCTTGGTGCGATCGCCGTCGGCGTCATCGGCGTGGTGGTGCTGTTCGGGCCGGCCGCACTAGCCGGCGAACTCGATGTCCGGGAGTTGCTGGGAGCATCCGGCGTCATCGTCGGCACGCTGAGCTATTCGGCTGGCTCGGTGATGGCGCGGCCGCTGATGAACTCGCTGGCGCCGGCGCAGATGGCGGCAATGACCAACCTGATCGGCGGCGTGATCCTGCTGGTGGCGGCGATCGCGTTCGAGCCGGGGGCGGTGCCGGCGCTGTTCCGGTTCTGGGGATGGCACGCCGCGCTCGCCTGGCTCTATCTGCTGCTGCCGGGCGCGATGCTGTCCACGCTCATCTACTTCCTGCTGGTGCGCGACTGGGGGGCCAGCCGCACCGGCACCTATGCGTTTGTCTCGCCGGTGATCGCGGTGGTGCTCGGCACGACGCTGTTCGGCGAGAAGCTGGATGCGGCCAGCATCGCCGGCATGGTGCTGATGCTGGGGGCCGCCGCAATCGTGCTGCGGCGGAGCTGATATCATTGCTGACCCGTCGGCCCGTCGCTACGCTCCCGCCAAACAGGGGGCATAACAATGGCGAGCGAACTGCGTCGTGAATTCCAGCGTCCGTTGCCGATCATCCTCGCCGGGATCGCCGTTGTGGGATGGCTGATGGCGGGCGTCTCGATGTGGCGATCCTCGGCGGCCTCATCGGCCGCGGCGCTGCGCGCGCAGCAGTTCGAGGCGAGGATCGCGGACGGGCAGGCGGCACTCGAGAAGGCGGGCCGGGCGAGTGCCGAGGCGGCCGGCAAGCTGCAGGCGGCCTTGGACAAGGCGGGCCAGGAGCGCGATGCGGTCGCGAAACAGCTCAGTGCGGCGCAGGCCGATGTGGAGAAGACCGGCCGCGAGCGTGACGATGTGGCGGCGCAGTTGCGGGCCGCCCGGCAGGAGGTTGCCGAGCGCCAGGCCAAGGTGGCCGAGACGCAGGCGGCGGCTGAGAAGTCGGGCCGCGAGCGGGACGATGCGCAGGCACAATTGCGGGCGCTGCGGCAGGATGCCGCGGGGATCCAGGCGAAGATCGTGGACGTGCAGTCGAATGCCGAGAGGACCAGCCGCGAGCGGGATGTGGCGCATGCCGATCTGGCGGCGGCGCGGCAGGATGTGGTGCGGCTGCAGGCCGGTCTCACGGAGCTGCAAGCCACTCTGGAGCGGGCCACGCGGGAGCGCGACGAGGCGGCGTCACGGCTGGATGCGGCGCGGCGCGAGTCGGCGGCGCTGCAATCCAGGCTGACGGCCGCCGAGAAGGAGCTTGCCGAGCGGCCGGCCGAGTTGCAGCCGGCGACCGCCAAGCCGTAGCGAAGGACGCATCTGCGACCATGTCCCGTATCGCGGCCGCTGTCATTGCGAGGAGCGGAGCGACGAAGCAATCGCCATGGGGATTGCTTCGCTGCCGCTCGCAATGACAGGGGAGGCGGGCGGGCGTTACTCCATCGCCAGCAGGATCTTCCCCGTGGTCTGGCGCGACTGTAGCAGCGCGTGGGCCGCGGCGGTCTGATCGAGCGGGAAGATCCGGTTCAGGTGCAGCTTCAGCTTGCCCGCCTGGATCGCGGCGAACAGGTCGTCCACGCGGCGGACGATCTCGGCGCGGTCGCGCATGTGGTGTGCCAGGCGCGGACGGGTGAAGAAGATCGAGCCGGCGGCGGCAAGATCCATCGGCGACACCGTATCGACCACGCCCGAGCTGTTGCCGTACAGCACGCACAGCCCGCGCGTACGCGTCGCCTTGATGCTGCGGTCGATCGTTTCGGGACCCACCGCGTCGTAGGCCACGTCGACGCCCTTGCCGTCGCCCCAGCCGCGCACTGCATCCAGGAAGTCCTCGTCGCGATACAGCACCACCCGATCAGCGCCGAGTTGGCGGACGAAATCTGCCTTGTCCGGGCTGCCGACCGTCGCGATGACCTGGGCGCCGCGCAGCCTGGCAAGCTGCACCAGGCAGTGCCCGACGCCGCCGGCCGCGGCGTGGATCAGGCAGGTCATGCCGGGCGCGAGCTTGCCGGTGTCGTAGGCGAGGTAGTGCGCGGTGACGCCCTGGCCCATCACGCCGGCCGCGTCCTCGAAGCTGACGCCGTCGGGGATGCGCACCACGTTGCGTGCCGCGACGGCGGCGTATTCGGCGTAGCTGCCCAGATGGTTGCCGAACACCACGCGGTCGCCGGCTTTGAGATCGGTCACGTCGGTGCCGACCGAGACGATGGTGCCGCAGCCTTCGCCGCCGATCAGCAGCGGCTTCTCGCCGGGCTGCATCGGGCCGCGATAGGTGCCCTCGCGCTGGTAGACGTCGCCGTAGCTCAACGCCGCGTAGTGCAGCTTGATCAGGACCTGGTCCGGCTTGGGCTCCGGCTGCGGCACATTGGCCAGGGTGAGGACTTCGGGGCCGCCCAGCCGGGGCACGACGATCATGCGCATTGCAATCTCTCCTTGTTCAGTTCCGCCGCAGCATGAAGTCGCGGCCGGCGATGGCCTGGCCGATGGCGACGAACAGCACCGTCGTCACGGCCATGATGAGGCCGAGTGCGGCAAGCTGCTCGAACTGCGCGCCCTCGGTGAGATCGAAGAACATCACCGACATGGTGCGCGTCGCGGGGCCGTAGAGGAACAGCGCCGAACTCACCTCGCGGGAGGAGGCGATGAACACCAGCAGCCACACCGCTGCGATGTTGCGCTTCAGGATCGGCGCCACCACGCGGGTCAGCACGGTGATGCGGTTGCCGCCCAGGATGCGGACCGCGTCCTCCATCTCGGGGTTCAGCCCGCGCACCGCGGCGGTTGCGTTGGTGAAGGCGATCGGCAGGAAGCGCGTGGTGAAGGCCAGGATCAGGATCGCCGCGGTGCCGCCGAGCAACAGCGGCGGCGGCGCATAGGCGGCGTAGAAGCCGATCGCCAGCACGAGGCCCGGTACCACGAACGGCGCGAGGCACAGCGAGGACAGCAGGCCGCGCAGCGGCACCAGACGGCGCTCGATCAGGTAGCCGGCGGCGAGCGCCAAGGTGCCCGCGATCGTCGCGGCGGCGGCGGAATAGGTGAAGGTGTTGATGATCGACTGCTTCAGCAGCGTCTGGCGGATCAGCAATTGCCGGAAGTTCTCCAGCGTCAGGTTGTCGATCCTGAAGCCGCGTGCCCAGGCCGACGAGAACGCCGCCTGGCTGAGGACCAGATAGGGCAGGATCACCGACAGCGTGACGACGAACAGGCAGAAGCCCAGTGCCACCCAGCGGCCGTTGCCCAGGTCCATCGGCGTGCGTGCGCCGCCCTTGCCGGTGAGGGCCACGTAGCCGCGGCGGCTCAGCAGCCGGCGCTGCAGCCAGAACATCACCACGGTCAGCAGCAGCAACGGCATCGAGTAAGCGGCGGCGACCTCCACCTGCAGCGGGAAGCCGAAGAATTGCAGGAGTTGCAGCGGCACCAGGTTGATGCGCGCGGGCAGTCCGACGATGACGGCGGAGCCGACGATGGAGACTGCCTCGAGGAAGCTGATGATCCAGGCGCCGAGCATGGCCGGCATGATCAGCGGCAGCGTGATGCGCAGAGTGGTGGTGAAGCGGCCGGCACCCAGGATGTTGGCCGCCTCTTCCATTTCCGACGACACCATCTCGAGCGCGGCGGTGGCGAACACGAAGGCATAGGGCAGCGAGTAGAGGCCGATGACGAACACCAGGCCGGGGAAGCTGTAGATGTCGAGCGGTCCGCTGGCGGCGCCGGTCAGCGCGGTGAACGCGCGGTTCAGCCAGCCGGCGTTGGGCGAGGCGAGCAGTACCCAGCTTGTGGCCCCCAGGAAGGGCGGCGTGATGAAGGTCAGCAGCACCATCAGTCGGACGAACTGCTTGGCCGGCATGTTGGTGCGCGCGACCGCCCAGGCCATCGGCACGGCGAGGGCAAGGCAGAACGTGGCGACCGAGGCGCCCAGGATGAAGGAGTTCTTGAAGCCGACCAGATAGCGTTCGCGACTGAATGCGCGGACGTAGTTGGCGAGCGTGAAGCCGCCCATCTGACCGGGGATCTCGACGCTGATCAGCAGCAATTGCACCAGCGGCAGGATGACCAGCAGCGCGAGCACTGCCACCAGCACGAACCACAGCAGGCGTGCGGGATCCCAAACCTGTCGCCAGGGCGGCACGATCAGGCGTTCGTCAGCGGCTGAACAGGTCGCGCCAGCGCTCGATCAGGTCGGGCAGCGCCTGCACGAAGTCGGTCGAGGTCATCACCGGTGCGAGCGGAATGTCGGACAGGCGCTTGCCGCCGCCCAATTCGTTCACTGCATCGGCGCGTGCCGACTGGTAGTGATTCTCGATCATGATCCTGCCGTGCTCAGGGCCCAGCAGGAACTCCGTGAACAGGCGTGCGGTGTTCGGCTGCGGCGCGTCCTTCAGCACCGCGGTCATGCCGAGGATCATGACGGTGCCATCGGCAGGATAGATCGGTGCGACCGGGTTGCCCTTGGTGCCGCTGTCGATCGCCTGGGTGTCGCTCATGACGCCGATGCTGCGCTCGCCCGAATTGAGCGCGGTGAGCGTGTCGAAGGTGGAGCGCTGCACCAGCGGATTGTTCTTTGCCAGCGCCTCGTAGAACTGCCAGCCGTAGATCTTGGTGATCGCGACGGCGAGTACGGCGTCGAAGCCACTGAACGCGGGATCGCCGACAGCGATCTGACCCTTCCATTTCGGGTCGAGCATGTCCTTCCACGACTTCGGCGCGTCCGCCGCTTTGATCTTCGCGGTGTTGTAGGCGAGCGTCATCAGCCCGGTGCCGATCGGGTAGACGTAGCCTGGCACGATCGCCGCCTTCACGTTGTCATTGAGGGCGGCTGCGGCCTCGGGCGTGTATTGGGCGAGCACTCCATCCTTCACCAGCAGGTCGTACTGGCCGCCGATGCTGGAGGTATAGACGCTGGCGACCGGTACGCGGCTGCGCAGATCCTGGTTCAGCCGCTGAAAGATTGCCCCCGAGGTCATGCGCACCGGATTGACCATGAGGCCCGGGTATTTCGCGCCGAAGGCGGCGGCGGTCTTGGCCGGAATGTCACCGCCGTAGAAGCTGATGTACCAGGTCATCGGCGCTTCCTTCTTCGCGGCTTCGTACAAAGCCTGGGTGTCGGCGCGGGAAGCGGCGGGCAGCGCGATCCAGGCGAGCGCGCAGACGATCAGCAGGAGGCGTTGGCGCATGGGGGATGTCGTTCCAGGTAAGGGCGCCGGTCAGGCGCGATGTTCGAGATACGTGCCGAGATAAAGTTCGGCAAGCGGACAGGTCAGACCGATCGAGTCAAGCTGCAATGTGTCGCTTTCCGCGATGCGCACCGGTTCATCCGGCCACGTCCCGTCGGCATCGCGACGCACGAGGTCGGCGGCAACGGCGGTCGAGTGCAGGACAAGGATTTCCCGCACGCTGGGGATCGACACGTACGTCCACACATTGCGCCAGGTATCGGCCTCGTTTCTGGGCGACAGGATCTCGATAACGAGGATCGGATCCGGTAGTGCCAGCCGGCCTGCCGGGATTGCCGAACAGGTCACGGCGACATCCGGCACGCGAAGGTTGTGGCTTGATCGTACGCGGGGAGCGATGGCGGGTTCGGTTACCGCACGACACGCGCTGCCGATCTGCCGCAGGTGGCGTGTCAGGGTGTAGCTGACATTGTTCTGGATGACACCGTGAGTGGCGTTGGCGGGCGCCATGGCACGCGGTTCGCCGTCGACGAGCTCCCAGCCAGGGCGACGATCATCGCCGGCCCAGTCGACGAACTCATCGACGGTCATGTGCCGCGGTGCGTCGCGGTGGACGGCGGTGCTCATGCCAGCATCCTAGACGCAATCTAGCCCACGTGCAGCACTGCCTTGCCGGCAAATTCCCGCGCGATGAGCCGGCGTGCGATGGCGGCAATGTCGGTCCACGGTGCCTCCACCGCGATGTGCGGGCGCAACCGGCCGCGCGCCACCTCGGCAGCCAGCAAAGCGAGGCCCTCACCGGCCGGCTCCACCCGGCGCAGTTCGTGGAAGAGGATCAGTCCGTACAGCCGCACGCCGCCCTGGCGGAAGAACACGCCGCTCTCGAACGTTGAAGCCGATGCCTCGGACACGCCGAAGGTCACGCAGGTGCCGTTGGGCCGCAGCATGGCCAGCGCGGCGGCCAGCGCCGTTCCGCCGAGGGAATCGAGCACAAGGTCATAGGGACCGCTCGCGGCCGCCGCGTGCAGGTCGCGCGCCACGATGATGCGCTGGCCGCACCATTCCGCCACCATCGGTTTCTGGTCGGCGCGGCGCACCTGCGCATAGACATCGGCGCCCGCGGTCGCGGCCAACTGGATCGCCAGATGGCCGACGCCGCCGGTCGCGCCGTCCACCAGCACCTTGCGGCCAAGCAGCAGCCCGCCCTGGCGCAGTGCATGCAGCGCGGTCAGGCCGGCAACCGGCAGCGTGGCCGCCTGTGCGTCGGTCACCGCATCGGGCAGCGCGGCCACCGCATGGCTCGGCGCATGGATACGCTCGGCCCAGGCGCCGGAGGCCAGCATGCCGACGACACGCGTGCCCGGCGGTGGACCGCTGCCGTCGGACGCCTGCTGCTCGACGACGCCGGCGAAGTCCCAGCCGGGACGTGCGCCGCCGGTGGGTTGCGACAATGCGCGGTTGACCTCCCCGCGGTTGAGCGAGATGGCGGTGACGCGCACCAGAACGTCATCCGTCGCGGCTGGCGGCAGTTCGGCGGCGCGCAGGGTCAGCGTATCGCTGCTCGACGGATCGACGACGACGGCGCGGGTGGTCTGCGGCATGGATCAGTTCCCTTTGAAACGAGGCTTGCGGCGTTCGCGCCAGGCCTGGTGCGCTTCCTGCTTGTCCTCGGTGAGTTCCAGCATCGCGAAGCGGTAAAGGTCGCCCAGTACCGCATCCGCCAGCGGCATATCGACGCCGCGGTTCAGGGATTCCTTGGTCAGTCGGGTTGCCAGCGGCGGCAGTGACGCGATGTGCCCGGCCACCTCCATCGCCTGCGCCATCAACTGTGCATGCGGCACCAGCCACTGCGCGAGGCCGATGCGATACGCCTCCTCCGCCTTCAGCGGGAATCCCAGCGCGAGGCGCATCGCCAGGCCCTTGCCGACCCAGCGTGCCAGCCGTGTCGCGCCGCCCTGCGCCGGGATGATGCCGAGACCGCTCTGCGGCAGGCGCCACTCCGCTCGTTCGGAGGCAACGATCATGTCGCAGCAATAGGTGACGATGCAGCCGATGCCGACGGCGTAGCCGTTCACCGCGGCGATCACCGGCTTGGCGAAGTCGGTCAGCATCGGGATCGGATGCGCCCGCTTGCGGTTCGGCAGGTCGCGAATGAACTGCGCGACCGACTCCATCGTGTGGGTGCGTGGATTCTTCAGGTCGGCACCGGCACTGAACGCGCCGCCCTTGTCGTCGCCCGTCAGGATGACGCAGCGGATATCGCCATCGGCCTCGAGTTCCGGCAGCAGCCGGACGAGGCCGGTCTGGAATTCCTCGCACCAGGCGTTGCGCGCCTCGGGGCGGCTCAGCGTCACGACGGCGATGCCACCCTGGCGCTCGCAGAGCAGAGGCATTGCGGTTTCCTCCCCGTATCTCGGCGGACAGGGTAGCGGGTTGCCCGCCCTGCGGCGAGGTTGGGGGATCGCGGGATCGTGAACCCATTTCGGTGGCATCCCGCCGCATGTTTCGCAACAAGAAACGTGCATTGCGCGTCGCGCCGGCGGGCCGCGCCTGAGGAGGATCTGCAACAATGCCCGAGGTCGACGATTACACTGCGCTGCTCAGCGGCAACTACTGGAACGGCATCGAGGTCACGCAGCGACCCGTCATCGTTACCTTCTCGTTCCCCACGTCGCTGCCTCCCTATGCGGCGTCGATCGACGGCTTCACCGCCGACACGCCCGCCACATTCTCGGCGTTCACGGAAACCGAGCAGGCGCAGACGCTCGAGGCGCTGAACGAATGGGCGCAGGCATCGGGCCTGGTCTTCATCCAGGTTGCGCCGGGTCAAGGCGACATCAACTTCCAGAATATTGATTTCGATACCACCTCCTATGCGGGTGCCGGCGGCATCGGATTCTACCCGTTCGGCGACTGGGATTTCTTCAGCTACCCAAGCTTCCGGAGCGATCTCGATGGCTCCGGCGACGTCTTCATGAACGTCCGCTACATGGACGGCGAGGCGGTCAATTACGGCACGCTGCTGCACGAGATCGGCCACGCCATCGGTCTCAAGCATCCGACCGAAATTGTCACCGACAGCGCGGCCACGCCTCCTGTCGTGCACGATCAGACGCTGTCGTCGGACGATCCGACGCGAACTATCATGGCGACCGTGGGCGACAGCTCTTCGAGCGCCGATCCGCATCTGCTGCAGCTCGACAAGGATGCCGCGGCGTTCCTCTACGGCCCTGCGGGAACCGGCGGCGTCTACACGGTCTCCGTCTCCGCGAGCAACGCGGTGTCGAGCTGGAGCTGGGATCCCGGCACCCAAACGCTGACCCAGACCGCGACGACGACCGATGCCGTCATCCGCGGCACGTCGGTCAATGATGTCATCCGGGGCTCGGATGGCGCCGACCGGTTGTTCGGTCTCGCCGGCAACGATCAGCTCGATGGCGGCAAGGGCAACGATTCGCTGTTCGGCGGCACCGGCATCAACGTGCTCACCGGCGGCATCGGCAACGATTCCTATTACGTCGACAGCGCTTCCACGACGATCGTGGAGAATCCCGGCGAGGGCGATGAGGACGCGGTCTATTCGACCGTCAGCTATGTGCTGCCCGACAACGTGGAGAGCCTGTCGCTGTACGGCTCCGGCCTGACCGCCACCAGCAACGCGCAGGGCGGATCGCTGTTCGGTGACGGCAAGTTCGCCAGCACGCTGATCGGCGGCGCCGGCATCGACTACATGGTGGGCGGTGCCGGCAACGACCGCATCAAGGCGCATGGCGGACCCGACTTGATGTATGGCGGCGGCGGCGCCAACCGGTTCGTGTTCGGCGCATTGTCCGATGCCCCGATCGGTCCGACGCTGGCGACGATCGGCGACTTCGCGACCGCGCAGGACAAGCTCAACCTGGCGGGGATCAAGACCACCGGCGCCGATCCAGGTCAGGACCTGACGTTCATCGGCACCGACCCCTTCTCGAAGCAGGCCGGCGAGGTCCATCAGGTGACCGACGGCGCCAACACGATCGTCGAGGGCGACATCGACGGCGACGGCGCCGCGGACTTCCAGATCAATCTGCTCGGCAGCAAGACCTTGCAGTCGAGCAACTTCGTGTTCGACCTGGCCTGCTACCGTGACGGCACGCGCATTCTGACAACGCAAGGCGAGATGCCGGTCGAGGACCTCGCGATCGGCGCCACGGTCGTCACGGCGTCCGGCGAGGCCAGGCAGGTGGAGTGGATCGGCCATCGGCGCATCGATTGCCGGCGGCATCCCGAACCTGCCCTGGTCTGGCCGGTGCGCGTGCGGGCCAACGCCTTCGCGCCGCACCAGCCGCATCGCGACCTGTTCCTGTCGCCGGACCATGCCGTGTTCACCGACGGTCTGCTGGTCCCGATCCGGCACCTGATCAATGGCACCACGATCGCGCAGGTCGCCGTCGATGCGGTCACCTACCATCACGTGGAACTGGCGCGCCACGACCTGCTGGTCGCGGAAGGCCTGCCGGCCGAATCCTATCTCGATACCGGCAACCGCGGCAGTTTCAGCAACAGCGCGGAGCCGACCGCGCTGCATCCGGATTTTTCGCCTTCCGGAGCCTGGCCCGCGCATGCGTTCGCTCCGCTGGCGAATGACGAAGCGCAGGTCCGGCCGGTGTGGGAGCGGCTGGCGGCGCGGGCCGCCGACCTGGGGCAGCCGGTTCGCCCGCCGGCGCTGACCGACGATCCAGACCTGCACATCGAGGTCGACGGGCGCCTCCTATGTCCGGTCATGGCGGAGCCGACGCGCTGCCTGGTCACCCTGCCGCCGCGCGCCGCCCGGCTGCGCCTGCTCTCGCGCGCCGGCCGCCCGACCGATTCGCGGCCCTGGCTCGAGGACCGGCGCCGCCTCGGCGTCTACGTCAGCCGCATCGTCTGGCACGACAGCGAGGGGCCGCAGGCGTTGCCGCTCGACCATCCGGCGCTGGGCGAAGGCTGGTGGGATGTGGAGCATGGCGCCGATGGCCTGCGCCGCTGGACCGACGGCGGGGCGTCGCTCTCGATCCCGCCGGGCGCACTGATGGCGGAGATCCATTTCAGCGGCGGCATCGCCTATCGGCTGGACACCGACGGCCCATCTGCCGACGAAGCGCCGGCTATCGGTGATTCCAGCGCAGCGGTTCGCGGACGACGTGAACTTCGCCGGTCTGCCTGAGGCGGATCACGTTCACGGTCTGCGCGAGGTCCGGCGAGCCGGAATAGTAGGCGGGCACCGTGCCGTCACCGACCCGCTCCGGCCGGTCCCAATGCCCGAGTGCCAGATAATCGGCCGCCGTCGCCGCGATCGCATCGTCGCTGAACAGCCAGGACGGGCGCAGCGGCGTGGCGAGGTTGTGCGGCGGCTCGTAGTGCCCGTGCGCGATGGCGATCTGCCAGCGCGTCGTGCGGGCGCGGGGACCGCGCAGCGGCACCATGTTCTCGTAGTCGCGGTGCGCATGCCCCCAGATCTCCAGGTCATGCCGGGGATAGGTCACCGCCTCGTCGTGCGTGATGCCGAGGATGGTGACGTTGGGGATGCCGGCGAGACCGCCGCGGACGAACACGCTGTTGGGCAGGGCCGGATCGTGATTGCCAGGCAGGATCACCACCGGGCGTCCCGCATCGGCCAGAAGCTGCGCGGTGCGGGCCAGCACCGGGGCGGGCACGCGGTTGTTGTCGAACGTGTCGCCGGCCAGCAGCACGATATCGGCATCGGCATCTCGCGCGGCCGCGAGCACTGCGATGAGGCCCGCGATGCCTTCGCCGTGCTTGGTGGCGGTGGTTTCGTCATCGACGTGCAGGTCGGAGGTGTGGACCAGGACGATGTCCACGGGGGATGGCTGGGACGGTGGCATGGGCCGCAAGCTTACGGGGTGGGAAGCGCAGGGCAAGATGGCTCAGGCGCGCGCGGCCCAGCCGTGAGGTGGCCGGTGGCCGGTCAGCCCGTTCACTCGGACGGCCCGGTGGGGCGGCGCGCGCCGAATACCGCCGACAGGCCGAGCAGCGCCCACCCCGCCATCAGCAGCGTGCCGCCGACCGGCGCGACCGGTCCGAGGCGGACACCGAACAGCCCGATCGCATACACCCCGCCGCAGAACAGCACCGTGCCGGCGGCGAACGCCACGCCCGCCGCATCCGCCAGCCGTCCGCCGCGCGGCGCCCAGAGGCCGCAACCGAGCAGGGCCAGCGCATGCCAGCCCTGCATCTCGATGCCGCTCCGCACCATCGCCAGCGCGCCCGGCTCCAGCCCGTTCAGTGCGTGGGCCGCGAGCGCCGCCATCGCCACCGCGCCCAGCCCGGCCAGTGCGCCGAGCGCGATCCAGACTCTTTGCATCGTACGCCCCTGTTCCGCCTTGCGCCTGCTCCCTATACCATCGACCGACCATGCCCCGCGGCGACCTGTTCCCTGAGATCGGCCCCTTCGAGACCGGTTACCTCCCGCTCTCCGCCAGCCATGTCATGTACTGGGAGCAGGTGGGCAACCCGCGCGGGCGGCCGGTGCTGTTCCTGCATGGCGGCCCCGGCGCTGGCGCGGGCGCGGTGCACCGGCGGTTCTTCGATCCGGAATTCTGGCGGGTCATCATCTTCGACCAGCGCGGGGCGGGGCGTTCGCGCCCGCTCGGGGCGCTGGAGCACAACACCACGCCGGACCTGGTGTCCGACATCGAGACCCTGCGCCGGCATCTCGGGCTGGAACGCTGGCTGCTGTTCGGCGGCTCCTGGGGCTCGACGCTGGCCCTGGCCTATGCGCAGGCCTTCCCCGAGCGGGTGATCGGCTGCGTGCTGCGCGGCGTCTTCCTGGGGCGGGCGGCGGAGGTCGAGTGGTTCCTGGAGGGGCTGTCCGCGGTGTTCCCCGACGCCCACGCGGCGTTCACCGGCTTCCTGCCGGAGGCCGAGCGTGGCGACGTGCTGGGCGGCTACCTGCGCCGGCTGACCGATCCCGATCCGGCGGTCCACCTGCCGGCGGCGCGCGCCTGGTCGGTCTACGAAGGGTCCTGCAGCACGCTGCTGCCGAGCCCGGAGACGGTCAGTTCGTTCGCGCAGGACCGCACGGCGCTGGGCCTTGCCCGTATCGAGGCACACTACTTCGCCCACGACCTGTTCCTGCCGCCCGAGGGGCTGCTCGGCGGCATGCATCGCATCGCCCGGCTGCCGGCGGAGATCGTGCAGGGCCGCTACGACATGATCTGCCCGCCGCGCACCGCCTTCGAACTGGCCGCGGCCTGGCCGTCGGCCCGGCTGTCGGTCGTGCCGGATGCCGGCCATTCGGCGCTGGAGCCGGGGATCCGCCGCGCGCTGGTCGCCGCGGTCGAGCGCTTCCGCCACGGGAGATGAAACCATGAAAGTCGCGGTGATCGGGCTTGGCACCATGGGGATGGGCGCGGCGCTCAACCTGGTGCGCAAGGGCCATGACGTGACCGGCTGCGAGGTACGCGCTGCGGCCCGGGCACAGCTTGCGGCGGCCGGCGGGACCGCGGTCGCCGGCGCCGATGAGGTGCCGCCCGATACCGAGGCCGTCGTCGTCTTCGTGGTCAACGCAGCACAGACCGAGGATGTGTTGTTCGGTGCCCAGGGCTGCCTCGCCAGGCTGGCGAAGGGTGCGGTCATCCTGTGCTGCGCCACGATCGCCCCAGAAGCCGCGCGCGCGCTCGATGGCAAGATCACTGCCGCAGGGTTCCTGATGCTGGATGCGCCAGTGTCCGGCGGCAAGGCCGGCGCGCATTCCGGGACCATGACGGTGATGGCGTCGGGCTCCGATCCCGCCTTCGCGAAGGCGCAGCCCGTGCTGGAGGCAATCTCCACCAAGGTGTGGCGGCTGGGCGCGGAGGCCGGCATCGGCAGCACGGTGAAGATGGTCAACCAGTTGCTGGCCGGCGTGCACATCGCGACCGCGGCGGAGGCGCTGGCGCTCGGCATCCGCGCCGGCGCCGATCCGCGCACGCTGTTCGAGGTGATCTCCTCATCTGCCGGCAGTTCCTGGATGTGGCAGAATCGCGTGCCGCACATCCTGGAGGGCGACGACACGCCGCTGTCGGCGGTGAACATCTTCGTCAAGGACCTGGGCATCGTGCTCGACCAGGCACGCGCGCTGACCTTCCCGCTGCCGATGGCGGCCGCGGCGCATCAGTTGTTCCTGGCTGCCGCGGCGCACGGCGAAGGCGCCAAGGACGATGCCTTCGTCATCCGCGTATGGCAGGCACTGGCCGGCATCGAATTGCCGAAGGGCGGCTGATGGACGGGGTTGCCGTGTAGCGTGGCACGATGAGCTGGGGAGTGTGATGAACCGGGGTGCGATGAACTGGGGCGCCATGAGCCGTGCCGAGCGTGACGCGGCGTACAGCAACACGCGGGCGGTGCCGGAGAGCCAGTCCATGATCGCGGCGTGGCGGGAGGACTCGGAACGCTTCCGTGCCGCCCATCCCGGCCATCTGGACCTGCGCTACGGACCACGTGAGCGGAATGCGTGGGACCTGTATCCCGCGGCCGATCCCGGGGCGCCGTGCCTGGTGTTCATCCATGGCGGCTACTGGCAGCGCAACACGCGTGAGCAGTTCACCAACGTGATCGCGGGCGTGCATGCCCGCGGCTGGTCAGCGGCGCTGCCCGGCTACACGCTGGCGCCGGACGCGACGCTGACCGGCATCGTGGGCGAGATCCGCGCGGCCCTGGGCTGGCTTGCGGCGAACGGGGCAGTGCATGGCATCGCCGGGCCGGTCGTGCTGTCCGGCTGGTCCGCCGGCGGCCATCTGACCGCGATGTGCCTGGACCACCCGCGCGTCGCCGCCGGCCTCGCCATCTCCGGCATCTTCGAACTCGGGCCGATCCGCGACACCGAACTGAACGACAAGCTGCGGCTGGCGGACAGCGAGATCGCCGCCCTGTCACCGCTGCGGCTGCCCGTGGTGCGCAAGCCGCTGGCGATCACCTACGGCACTGCGGAACTGCCGCCGCTGGTTGCCGACAGCCGCATGCTGCACGAAATGCGTGCCGCCGAGCACATGCCGGGCGTGCTGATCCCGGTCCCCGGCGCCAACCACTTCACCATCATGCCGGAACTGATCGCCCCCGACGGGCTGCTGACGCGGCAGGTGCTGCTGCTGGCGTAGCCGCATTCCCCGGACGCTACGGCGCTCGGAGGCCCGCTTCCACCGCCGCGGCGATGCTGAACAGCCTGGCATCGCCCAGCGTTTCGCCGACCAGCATGAGTCCGACCGGCGCCTCGCCTGGACGATGGCAGGGCAGGCTGATCGAGCAGCGGTCGAAGAAATTGCCGAGTGCGGTGTTGCGCAGGATGTGCAGGTTGACCCGGTTGTATTCGCGCTCGTCATCCAGCGCGGCGATCGCGGGCGGGACGATCGGCACCGTGGGCGTGACCAGCGCATCGAACACCCTGGTCTCTCCGTCGAACGCCGCCATCAGCCGTCGCCGCGCCTGCAGCAGTTCCAGGTAATCCACCGCCGTCATGGCCTCGCCGCGCGCGATGCGGATGCGGATGCGGGGATCGTAACCGTGGCCCTTCTCCGCCAGCAGGGCGCGGTGCCAGGCATAGGCTTCCGAGGCGGCGAACCCGCCCTTGGCGTTCACCGCACCCACGCCGTCGAACGCCGCGAAGCGGACATGGGAAATCCGCGCACCCGCCTTGGCCAGCGTCGAGAGCGCGCGTTCGAACGCGGCCGCGACGGTGGCGTCCATGCCGTCGAGCACGATGTTGCTGGGGACCGCCAGGCGCAGCCCCTCCAGCGGCGCGGGTTGCGGCGGGGCGGGAGGCTCGCCCGCCAGGATCGCATCGATCACCGCGCAGCACGCCACGCTGGGGGCCAGCGGCCCGACCGAATCGAGGCTGGGGGCCAGCGGCAGCACGCCGTCGATCGGCACCCGGCGCGCCGTCGGCTTGTAGCCGACGATACCGCAGAACGCCGCCGGGATGCGGCAGGAGCCGCCGGTGTCGGTGCCGAGACCGGCGGCTGCCATGCCGTCCGCCACCGCGACCGCGGTGCCCGACGAACTGCCGCCCGGGATGCGCCCGGTCGCGCGGTCCCAGGGCGCGCTCGGCGTGCCGTAATGCGGGTTGATGCCGAGGCCGGAGAAGGCGAACTCGGTCATGTTGGTGCGCCCGACCGGCACGAAGCCCTCGGCCAGCATGCGCTGCACCACCGGTGCGTTCGCTGTGGCCGGCGGCGCATCGGCGAGCACGCGCGAGCCTGCCGGCGTCGGCTCGCCGGCGATGTCGAACAGGTCCTTCAGCGCGACCGGTATGCCGGCATGGCGGCTCGGTGCGCGGCCAGCGCGGCGCAGCGCATCCATCGCCTCGGCCATCGCCCGCGCGCTGTCGGCATGCACCTTGGTGAAGGTGCGGGCGCCTTCGCCGGCGGGATCGGCGATGCGCGCCAGGCATTCCTCCACCAGCGCGCGGCTGGTCGTGGTGCCGGCGGCAAGGGCTTGGGCGTACTGCTCGATCGTGCGCATGATGCGGCCTCTCCGTTCTCCTGGAAGGATGCACAATGAGCGACAAGCCCGCCAAGCCCGTGCTGCTGACCGGCGCGTCCGGCGCGCTCGGCCGCGTCCTGGCGAAGTCGCTGCCGGCCGCCGGCTGGACGCTGCGGATGACCGACATCGTGCCGTTCCCCGATGCGGTGCCGCCGGGCGCCAGCTTCACCCGCGCCGACCTCAATGACGGTGTGGCGATCCTGCGCCTGGCGGAGGGCTGCGGCGCCATCGTGCACCTGGGCGGCGTGTCGGTGGAGCGCCCGTTCGAGGAGGTGCTCGGCCCCAATATCCGCGGTCTGTACCATGTCTACGAGGCGGCACGGCGCGAGCAGGCGCGGGTGATCTTCGCCTCCTCCAACCACTCGATCGGTTTCCACGAACGCAGCGAGACGATCGCCGCCGATACGCAGTTCATGCCAGACGGGTTCTACGGATTGTCGAAGGCGTATGGTGAGCTGATGGGCCGGCTCTACTGGTTCAAGCACGGCGTCGAGAGCGTGTTCCTGCGCATCGGCTCGGCGTTTCCCGAGCCGGTCAATGCGCGGATGCTGGCGACCTGGCTGTCCTATCCCGATTTCTCGCGCCTGGTCGTCCGCTGCGTGCTGGCCGAGAGCGTGGGGTGCAGCGTGGTCTGGGGGGCGTCGGACAACCAGCGCATGACGTGGTGGAAGGACGATGCGCGCGACCGCATCGGCTGGCGTCCGGTGGACAGCGCCGATCCGTTCGCCGGCCAGCTTGTCGGCAAGGTGAGCGGCGATCCGGTCGAGGAGCGCTACATGGGCGGCGGATTCTGCTCGATCGAGTATTCGCGCGCCAAGCCGGCGCCGCAGAAGCTGTTCGACTGAGGCGCGGGCACGATGCCGGAGGGCCGTCTGTATATCGGCAACCGCCGCTACTCGTCGTGGTCGATGCGCGGCTGGCTGGCGGTGCGGCTGGCCGGCCTTGATGTGGAGGAGGTGGTGATCCCGTTCACCCGCCCCGGTCCTACCGAGGCGATCTCCCGGCTGTCGCCGAACGGGCTGGTGCCGTATCTGGAGCATCGCGGCATGCGCGTATGGGAGTCGCTCGCACTGTGCGAATACTGCGCCGAAGTGACGCCGGCGCTGTGGCCGGCGGACCCGGCGGCGCGGGCGCAGGCGCGCGCGATCAGTGCCGAGATGCATGCCGGATTCACCGGGCTGCGACAGGCGATGTGGATGAACCTGGGGCGCGACTTCGCCGGTCTCGGCCGCACGCCGGCGGCGCTGGCAGACATTGCGCGCATCGAGGCGCTGTGGGCCGATGCGCGCCGACGCTTCGGTGCCGATGGGCCGTTCCTGTTCGGCGCGGCGTTCACCGCGGCGGATGCGATGTTCGCGCCGGTGGTGACGCGGCTGCTGACCTGGCGGCCGGAGATCGATGCGGCGACGCAGGCTTATTGCGCGGCGGTGCGAGCGCATCCGCTGGTCAGTACGTGGTACGACGCGGCGGCGGCCGAACCGGCGGAGTGGCTCGTGGCGGATTACGAGACGGTGCGGTGAGCGCGGCGCTCGACCATGTCGGGATCGTTACGGACAGGCTTGCCGACCTCGCCGAGAGCTACACGCGGCTCGGCTTCACGCTGTCGCCGCTGGCACGCCAGGCGGATGGCCGCATCGGCAATCGCTGCGTCATGCTACCATGTTGCTACATCGAACTGCTCGCCGTGGTCGATCCGAACGCACGCAGTGCCACGCTGGAGTGTTTCCTTGCGCGCTATGCCGGCGTCCACATCCTGGCGTTCAGGTTCACCGACGAGACGGCCGAGCTTGCGCGGCTGCGCCGGGCTGGCGTCGAGGCGTCGTCCGTCAGCCGGTTCGAACGTCTGGTCGATGATGCCGATCCGGACGGGCCGCGTGCGCGCTTTGCGCTGATCCAAACGCCGGATCAGCCGGAGGGCCGCATCAACCTGGTGCGCCATCTTGCCCCGGAGGCGCTGTGGCAGCCGCGCTTCCTGGCACACGCGAACAACGTGGCGTCACTGGACGAGGTCGTGCTGGCCGTGGCGGATCCGGCCGATACCGCCGCGCGCCTGTCGCGGCTGATCGGCTGTGTTGCGGTGCCCGATCCGACCGAGGGGTTCGCGCTGGAACTTTCGCATGGCCGCATCCGCATCCACGCGGCGGCCACCGGCGTGGTGCCGCGTATCACGGGCCTGACGCTCGGCACGTCGGACGCCGCCGCCGCGATTGCCCGGACGGTGGTCGAGCGTGGCATCGCGCATCACCGCGAGCCATCCGCCTGGGTGGTCGAGGCCGCTGCCGCGGGCGGTGTCGAGTTGCGCTTTGCGGCCTCCGCTGCAGCGTGATCGCAGTCGTGCGGCGGCGCATACTTGGCATTCGTGGCGTGCCGGTCTCGCGCCTATCTGCGACGCAGCGGCTGGTCTAGGGTCTGCCCGCCATGAGCGCCTCCAGCAATCCTGATCCGGCCAATGGCCGTCCCGCATTCCTGTACGGCCTCATCGCCGTTGTCGTGGCGGTGCTGATCCTCGCGACCGGCAGTTTCCTGTGGCTGAGCCGCGGCGGCAATGCCGGTCTGGTCGGCGGGCCGTTCACGCTGCAGGACGGCAACGGCAAGCCGGTGACCGATCGCGATTTCCGCGGCAAGTATCTGCTGGTGTATTTCGGCTACACGTTCTGTCCCGACGTCTGTCCGACGACATTGACCGAGGTCGCCGAGGCGCTGGATCATCTGGGGCCGAAGGCCGACCAGTTGCGCGCGGTGTTCATCACGGTCGATCCCAAGCGCGATACGCCAGCGGTGATGAAGCAGTACGTCGCGTCATTCCCGCGGCTGGTTGGTCTGACAGGGGCGCCCGAGCAGATCGCCGACGTGGCGCAGAAATACCGTGTCTACTACGCCGAACATCGCACCGGCACAGGTCCGAACGACTACACGATGGACCATAGTTCGGTGCTGTATCTGATGGGACCGGACGGCCGCTTCATCGCGCCCATCCGTGCCGATGCCGAGGGGTCGCAGATGGCGGCCGATCTTGCGCGGCTGATGTCCTGAGGCGGCGGGCCCGCCTCAGCGGCGCCACCCGCCGCCGCCGCGTCCCTGCCAGCCGCCGCCATGCCAGCCACCGCCGCGCCAGCCACCGTTCCATCCACCGCCGTGCCAGCCGCGGTTCCATCCCCCGCCGCCCCAGCCCCATCCCCAGCCGGTGCCGATCCCGATCGCGAGTGACGGCGCGAAGAACGCCGGCCCGTAATAGCCGTATCCGCCGTAGGGATAGCCATAGCCGCCGGGATAGCTCGGGTAGGCGGGATAGGGATAGCCGTAGGGATACGCCGCGTAGGCAGGCGCCGGCGCGGCCTGCACGGTGTTGCCGTGCGCGGTCATGCACTGCGCGTAGCTGACGTCGTAATATTGCTGGGCGCTGCCATAGGCCGCCGCGGCGTTGTTGGCGCCGATCGCGCTGCCGGCCAGCAGGCCCGCGCCGGCGCCGATGGCCGCGCCCGCACCTGGTGCACCGCTGGCCGCGCCGATCGCCGCACCGGCGGCGGCACCGAGTGCCGTGCCGACCACCGCGCTGCCGACGCCGCTCTGTGCCGCGGCCGTGGCCGGTGCGGTGCCGCCCGACTGGCCCCACGCATACTGGCGGCAGGCGTAGTCGTCCTGCTGGAAGGCCTCGAAATTCTTGCCCTGACCGGGCAGCGCCATCACCGAGGGGCCGGTCGGTGGCGGCACGGCACATGCCCCGAGACCGAGCGTCGTGGCAGTAGCAAGCAGGATCGTGACGTGGCGCATGGCGCGGTTCCTTGTGGCGGTCACGGACGGCCTCGGTTAGGGTACAAGAATTGGCTCCGATACATGCCGGGCATTGACTTGTGACGGCACGGGACCGCTAAATCACAAACCGGCGCAAAACTAAGGCGGACAACGATCCGGCCGGGGACTACAGGGAAGGAACGGTGAGAATGCACAGCATCGTCTGGCGCAGTCTGACAAGTGCCATCGCCCTCTCGCGCTGCCTGGTGGAATAGAGGCCATGGCATCCGCGTATACAACCGCGCTGGAGCGGCCAGATCCGCTGCGGGCGCTCCTGCGGCTGCTCTGGCGGCCGGGAATGCTGGGGCGGGATTTCACCTGGGCGATCGCCTTCGTGGTGCCCTACATAGCAATCTTCCTCGCCTTCGTCGTCTATCCTGTGGGCTACGGCCTGTGGCTGGGCAGCGACCTCTCGAAGTATCCCGCGCTGTTCGAGGATCCGGTCTATCCGCGCGCGGTGATGAATACGCTGATCTACCTCGTGGTCGCGGTGAACCTGAAGCTGTTCCTGGCGCTGCTGATCTCGGGATTCTTCATGCGGCGCGACTGGTGGATCAGGATTCTGCTGCTGATCTTCGTGCTGCCCTGGGCCGTGCCCGGCATTCCCACCTTCCTGTCGTTCCGCTGGATGCTGAATGGGCAATGGGGGCTGATCAACAGCGGCATCTGGAACTTCTTCCAGATGGATGGGCCACCCTGGCTCGACCGTCCCGACCTGGCGCTGAGTTCCATCATCGTCTGCTACATCTGGAAGTGGACGCCGTTCTGGACCGTGATCTTCCTGGCCGGTCGCATGTCGATCCCGCGCGAACTGTATGAAGCCGCCGATGTCGACGGCGCCACGGGGCTCGGCCGCTTCACGCACGTGACCTTCCCGCTGCTCGCCAATCTCTACCTGGTCTGCACGCTGCTTTCCACGATCTGGGCGCTCGGCGACTTCAACATCGTGCGTTTCGTCACCGGTGGCGGACCGGCACTGTCCACGCATGTATTGGCGACGCTCGGCATCCGCGATGCGTTCGAGATCGGCGATCCGGCGATGGGAATGGCGGTCGTGATCTCGGCGCTGCCGCTGCTGATCCCGCTCGTGATCATCCTGATGCGCAAGCTCGCCAAGGGCGAGGTGCAGCTATGACCCTCGCCCGGCACCGGCTCAACCACTATCTGACGGAGACGGCCGCCGTCACGTTCGCGATCATCCTGCTGATCTGGACGCTGACACCGCTCTACAACATGGTTCTGATCAGCCTGCAGGAGAAGGAGGACGTCTTCGCCTCCCATATCTGGCCGGTTGCGCCGACGCTCGACAGCTTCCGCGCGGTGTTCGATGAAAGCTACTGGCTGCTGGCCAATTTCTGGGGCCAGATGAGAAACAGCTTCTACATCGGCGTCGCGGTCTGCTTCCTCACGCTGGCCATCGGTTCGCTCACGTCGTTCGCCATCGGCCGCATGCGCATCCGGTTCGGCTGGCTGCTCAGCAACGCCGCGCTGATGACGTATGTGATCCCGATGTCGTTCCTGGCGATTCCGTTCTACGGGATCATGCGGAAATATGGCCTCGCCGACAGCATGTGGTCGGTCGTCGCGGTCGAGGTCACGTTCGCCACGCCGTATGCGATCTTCATCTTCACTCAGTATGGCGCATCGATTCCGCACGAACTGGATGAGGCGGCGCGGATCGACGGCGCGTCACCGGCGCAGATCTTCTTCCGCATCTACCTGCCGCTGATGGCGCCGGCGCTGGTGGCGATCGGCACATACGCGCTGTTGCTGGCATGGAACGAGTACCTCTACGCGTTCCTGTTCCTGTCGTCGGACAATTCGATCACGGTTCCGGTGGCACTCGGCAAATTCCTCAACAGTGATGAGGCGCCATGGAACTATCTCATGGCGGCGGCAATCATCTACGCGCTGCCGCCTCTGGCGATCTATTACATGTTCCGCCGGAAAATGAGTGCGGGCCTGACGATGGGTGGCGTGAAGGGCTGAACCTCGCGCGGTTCGTCAAGTTTCGCTGATGGTCGCTTGTCGCGCCCGATGCGCGACAAAAATGACCACGCATGACACAAGACACTCAGGGCGG
Source organism: Acetobacteraceae bacterium (assembly GCA_037201625.1). Classification (GTDB taxonomy): domain Bacteria; phylum Pseudomonadota; class Alphaproteobacteria; order Acetobacterales; family Acetobacteraceae; genus JAMXLO01. The sequence continues at coordinate 806,840 of JBBCGR010000003.1, forward strand.
GGAGGCGCAGCCCACCCGATTTCGGCGCGGCGTCAGGGCCGTTCGGGAACGCGGCAGCCGGGTGAGGGAGCGGCTGACACCGAAGCATCTCCATGCGCCCTCGCTCGACTGGCTGAACTTCCTGATCGCGGACGTGCGCGGCGGACTTGGTCCGTATGTCGTCGTCTTCCTGGTGGCCGAACAGGGCTGGACGCCGACGATGGCCGGGCTGGTCAGCACCATCGGCGGCTGGCTGGGCCTCCTGGCGCAGGCACCGATCGGGGCCTGGCTGGATCGCACGAACCACAAGCGTGGTGCGATGCTGTGGGGATTGCTGGCGCTGTCGGGCGGCGCCGTGGTGATCGCGGTGGCGCCGAGTTTCTGGCCGGTGCTGCTGGCGAACGGCGCGATGCAGGTGGTGAGCGGCGTGTTCGAACCGGCGGTGGCGGCGCTGACCGTCGGGCTCTGTACCCGCGAGGTGCTCACCGCGCGGATGGGACGCAACGCGGCCTGGTCGCGCGCCGGCAACATGGCAGCCGCCATCGCGTCGGGTCTGGTCGCGTGGACGTTCACCGCCGGCGCGGTGTTCCTGCAGGTGCCGGTCATCGCCGCGCTCGCGGCGATCGCGGCGATGACCATCCCGTATGCCAAGGTCGATCTGCGGCGCGCGCGCGGTCTGGAGCCTGGGGAGGACCACACGGAAGGGCCGCGTTCCTGGTGGGCGCTGCTGCGGAACCGTCCGCTGCTCGTGTTCGCGACCTGCAGCTTCCTGTACGAACTCGCCGACGCACCGCTGCTGACGCTGGTGGCACAGATGCTGGGGACCGAGCGTCCCGGCGCCGGCATCATGCTCACCTCCGCCCTGATCATCGCGGCGCAGACCGGCATGCTGGCCGGGTCGATCCTGGTCGGACGACGCGCCGATGCGCTGGGCTATCGCCTGCTGCTGGTGATCGGCTTCGCCTTCGTGCCGGTGCAGGCCGCACTGACCCTGGTCTCCGGCGCGCCGGCGTGGCTGATCTCGGTGCAGGTGTTCGGCGGGTTCGGCACCGGCCTGTTTGCTGCGCTGACGCCGATCTGGCTGGCCGATGCCACGCGCGGCAGCGGCCGCTACAATCTGACCCAGGGCCTCGTCGCCACGGCGCGCGCCCTGGGCACCACCAGCAGCGGCCTGATCAGCGAATTGCTGGTCGACCATCTTGGCTACGCGCAGGCCTTCCTGGGCTGCGGCATCGTGGGCGCGGGGGCTGCTGCCCTGCTGTGGTTCGGACTGCCCGACAAGGTGCCCGACGCGCAGCGGACGCCCGCTGCGGCGTGATCCTCGGACGGTTTGATCCACGTCAATGCGCGGCCCTGGCAGGCATGGCAGTATACCGCCATGGACAGCCAGGCCCCCCGCCATCCGGTCGTACGGCCGCGGCCGCATGACAAGTATCTGCGGCTCATCGATGCGGCGCAGAAACTGCCGGCCGTCGCGACGGCGGTCGTGCATCCCTGCGACCAGGCCTCGCTGGAGGGCGCAGTCGAGGCCTGCAAGCTTGGGCTGATCGAGCCGATCCTGGTCGGTCCGCCCGCTCGCATCCTCGAGGTGGCGGCGCGCCACGGCATCGACATCAGCGGGCTGGCCATCGTCGAATCCGCGCACAGCCATGACTCCGCGGCCAAGGCGGTGGCTCTGGTGCGGGAAGCGAAGGCATCGGCACTGATGAAGGGCAGCCTGCACACCGATGAGGTGATGGCCGCCGTGGTCGCCCGCGAAGGTGGTATCCGGACCGAGCGGCGGATCAGCCATTGCTTCGTAATGGACGTGCCGGGCCACCTCGACCCGCTGATCATCACCGACGCCGCAGTGAACATCGAGCCGACGCTCGAGGACAAGATCGACATCGTGCAGAACGCGATCGACCTTGCCCACGCGGTCGGCTTCCCCGAGGTCCGCGTCGCCATCCTTTCGGCGATGGAGACGGTGAATCCAAAGGTGCGGTCGACGATCGAGGCGGCGGCGCTGTGCAAGATGGCCGATCGCGGCCAGATCACCGGCGGCATCCTCGATGGGCCGCTGGCGCTCGACAACGCGATCTGCCCCGAGGCGGCGGCGGTGAAGCACATCGTCTCGCCGGTCGCGGGCCGCGCGAACCTGCTGGTGGTGCCCGATCTCGAGGCCGGAAACATGCTGGCCAAGAGCCTGTCGTTCCTGGCTGGCGCCGACACCGCCGGCATCGTTCTGGGCGCCCGCGTGCCGATCATCCTGACCAGTCGCGCGGACTCCCTGCTCGCCAGGCTCGCCTCCTGCGCGATCGCCTCGATGGTGGCGGCCGCCCGCCGCGCCTGACCCTGGCTTTGTGTCCTGCCGCGGGATCCACGCTTGACGTGACCCCCTGAGAGCGACCTCGCTTCAGGTTTTCACCAGCCGGCGCGCCATGCGCAGCAGCAACTGCCGGTCGTCCGCCTGGCATTCGCGATAGAGCCGCAGCAGCGCGAGTTCGTCGCCCGTGCTGGCCTGTCCCGGAACGTGCTTGTCCCGCCCGTACATCAGGTGCTCGACGCCGACCCCGAGGGCAGCCGCCACGCGCGTCAGGTTGGTGGTGACCTGGCCGGCCCGACCGGTCTCCCATTGGGCGACAGCACTGCGCGACACGCCCACCGCGGTGGCCAACTGGTCCTGCGTCCAGCCCTGATCCTCGCGTGCGGTGCGGATCCGCGCGCCGATCTCTCGTGGATTGGTCATTGCGGCAGCCTAGGTCAGTTCAGCTAACGATGCCAGGGGCGGCGACGGGGTCTATGTTATTATTATTGACAGACATCGCGCATTCAAACTAACGTCCGTCCGTTCCTATTATGTTCGGAGGCGCGGCATGCCGGCAAAATTCATCTGGTCCAACGCCCACGACACCCGGATCCGACAGTTCCGTGCGGAAGGCGCCTCATGGGACGCCATCGCCACCGTGCTGGGCCTGTCGCGCTGGGCGATCATCGATCGCGGCCGGCGTATCGGCGCCCGGCTGCCACCGCGGGAATTCGTTCCGCCGCCCGAGGATCCTGCCCGCGACCCGATGCCGGCCGGCCATCCGCGAAGCTGGGGCGTGATCACCACCGGCACGGTGCTGGAAAACACGGCCTATCCGCTGCCGGTCTTCACCCGCTGACATCGACGAGGTTCCGCGATGACCATGCAATCCGCCGCACATGTGCGGTTATGCGATGCCGAACTCGTGGTCTACCGGCTGGAGGAGGCGGGCGCCACGCTGCTCGCGCTGCCCGGAACCGGCTGGTCCACGCGGATGCGCTCCTCCTCGCTGGAGATCGTCCGCTCGGCGATCGAGAGCTACGGCTGGACCACCAACCGCATCCGCCCCGCCATTCCATCGGCGGCGCGGATCACCCGCATGGACGAAGCAATGGGCTGGCTGCAGCTCATCCCGTCGGACCGCTACGTGCTGCGGCGGATCGTCGGCGCGCGCAGCCTGGTGCATCCCATCACCGAGCGGCATCTGTTTGCCTGGCGCCGGCTGGGGGTGGCGGTCGGCGCGGACCACAAGGCGGTGCAGCGCTGGCATGTCGAAGGCATCGGTCTGATCGTGGCGGCGCTGAACCGCCGGGCGGCGGCCGCCTGATCAGGGGTGCTTGTGGATGGGATCGACCCAGAATACCGCCTCGGGCTTCTCCACCGGCTCGATGTCGAGGTTGACGACCACGGCCTCGTTGTCGCTGCGCACCAGGACGCATTCCAGCGTCTCATCGGAGCTGGCGTTGATCTCCTGGTGCGGCACGTAGGGCGGCACGAAGATGAAATCGCCCGCCTCGGCTTCGGCCACGAATTCCAGGTGCTCGCCCCAGCGCATGCGCGCCTTGCCCTTCACGACATAGATCACGCTCTCCAGTGCGCCGTGGTGATGCGCGCCGGTCTTGGCGTTGGCGTGGATGTGCACGGTGCCGGCCCAGATCTTCTGCGCGCCGACGCGGGCGGCGTTGATTGCCGCGGCACGGTTCATGCCGGGCGTCTGCGCCGTGTTGGTGTCGAGCTGGTTGCCCTTGATCACCCGCACGCCGTTGTGCCGCCAGTCGATCTTACCGGGAGCGGGCATACTGGGAGCCGGGGGTTCGTGATGATGGTCGTGGCTCATGGCCGTGCCTCCTGCGGCTGGTTCCCCCTACTATCGGCACGCGGCGGCGGGAAGGGAAGGCGGTGGACGGATTTGTCGTGCACGAGGTGGCAGCCGATGTGGCGGTGCGGGTGGTGCGCGTCATGCCGGACCTGCCGGCGCCGCTGGAACAGGAGGTGGAGCGGCTGTGGCGGGTGGCGGCCGAGCGGGTGGCAGCCGGCGGGGCAGGGCGGCTGTTCAACGGCCAGGTGTTCAGCGCCGATGCCATCACGCCACCTCTGGTCACCGGCCACCTGACCGAGTTCCGCCGCATCGTCGCGCAGATGGAGTGTCCCGACCTGTTCGCCGAACTGGGCGTGCGGCCGCTGGCGGTCTGCGGGCTGGTGCACTGCGCCGATGGCGTGGTGGTGGGGCGGCGGCACCGCGCGGCGATCTACCAGGCGGGGATGTGGCAGCTTCCGCCGGCCGGCAGCGTGGATGCCGGGGCGGTGGGGCCGGACGGCGTGGTGAATCTGCGCCGTCAGTTGCTGGGTGAGCTTCAGGAGGAGCTGGGCCTGCCACCCGACGCGGTGGGCGAGCCGCGTCCCCTGTGCATCGTGGAGCACCCGGGCAGCCATGTCTCGGATTTCGGCATGGCGCTGGTCACAAGTCTGAGTGCGGCGGCGGTCCTGGCGGCGCATCGGAGCGGGGGGAACGGCGAGTACGAGCAGGTGCTCGTGGTGCCGGAGGCCGGATTGGCCGCGTTCGTGGCACAGGTGGGAGAGGAGCTGGTGCCGCCGGCGCGCGAGTTCCTGGTTCGGGCCGGCCTGGCGAATCGGAGTCTCGATTCGAGTCGTTGACTCTGGGCGCTGGCTAAGAACAAATAAAGAACATCGCCATGCGCCACCCATCCTACATCGCCGAATGTCCTGATGACGACTCGCGGTTTCCGCGAGAGGAGGGCTTCGTACGCCCCGTCCGGTTCAGCCGCTCGAAGGCTCTGCCGGCGCATCTGGTGTCTCTGCTGGGGGGAACGGCGAAGCCGGCGGGCCCCTTCCTGTCCTTCGCCGACCCGCGGGTGGATGACTGCCTGGGCGGCGGCCTGACGCTGGGCCAGTTGCACGAGATCGGCGCCGCGGGGCTGGAGGCCGAGACCGCCGCTCTGCCCGCCGCCTTTGCAGCCGCCCTGCTGGCGCGCATCGCCCCCACCCGGCCGGTGTTCTGGATCGCTCCCGTCCACGACCTGCATCCGCCGGGCCTGCTGCCCTACGGGCTGGATCCCAACCGGCTGGTGCTGGTGCGGCCTGCCAAGGATGTCGAGACGCTCGCCGCCATGGAGATCGCGTTGCGCGAGGGGGCCGCCGGCGCGGTGGTGGGGGAGGTGGGATCGCTCGATCGCACCGCCTCCCGCCGGCTGCAGCTTGCCTGCCTGCGCCACGGCACCACCGGCTTCGCGCTGCGCCGCTGGCCGCACGGCCATCGCAGTGCCGACCGCGAGGCCAGCGTCGCCGTCACCCGCTGGCACCTGACGTCGGTGCCCAGCGTGAAGGACGGCCGCGAACCCGGCCTGCCGCGCTGGCATGTGGCGCTGACGCATGCCCGCGGCGGACGGCCGGGAGAATGGATCATGGAGGCCTCGGATGACGCGACGCATCCTCTGCGTGTGGTTGCCGCACTGGCCGATCACGCGACTGAGCCGTACCGCCTGCGCCTCGCCGGATAGGCCGCTGGTCACTGTCGAAACCGTCCGCGGTGTGCGGCATCTGGTGGCGGTGGGGGAGGCGGGGGAGGCGCATGGCCTGTCATCCGGCCAGACGCTGACCGCCGCGCGCGCCGTCTGCCCCGCGCTGGTGCCGATCGATGCCGATCCGCTGGCCGATGAGGCGGCGCTGGCCAGGCTGGCTGCCTGGTGCGAGCGCTATACGCCGATGGCGGCTCCGGATCCGCCGGACGGGCTGTGGCTCGACATCACCGGCTGCACCGCGGTCTTCGCCGGCGAGGCGGAACTGGCCCGGGACCTCGCGGCCCGGCTGGAGCGGAACGGCATCGCGTGCCGGATCGGGGTGGCCGGCACGACGGGAGCCGCCTGGGCGCTGGCGCATGCGGGGAAGCACCGGACCGTGCTGCCCTCCGGCGAGGAGAAGGCGGCGCTGGCGGATCTGCCGGTCACCTGCCTGCGGCTCGATGCCGGCACGGTGACCGGGCTGCGCCGCCTGGGTCTGCGCTCGGTGCGCGACCTGCTGCGCATTCCGCGCCCGCAGCTTACCACCCGCTTCGGCGCGCAGCCGGTGCTGCGGCTGGACCAGGCGTGCGGCGGGATGGAGGAGGCGATCGATTGGCCGCGCCCACCGATCGAGTGGCAGGAGCGGCTGGCCTTCGCCGAGCCGATCGGCGCGCCGGACGACCTGGCGCGTGCGCTGGGCGAGCTTGCGGCGCGGTTGTGCCGGCGGATGGCGGAGCAGGACCAGGGCGGCCAGCGCTTCATCGCATGGTTCTTCCGCGTCGACGATGTGGTGCCGCGGATCGTCATCGGCACCGCCCTGCCGGTGCGTGACGCGGCGTATCTGGCGAAGCTGCTGCGCGAGAAGCTGGACGGGGTCGATCCCGGCTTCGGCATCGAGGTGATCATGCTGGAGGCCGAGACCGTGGCGCCGCTCATGGCGCCGCAGGGCGGGCTGCTGGCGGCGGAGCGGGCCGGCGACGGTCTGGCGGGGGTGGTGGACACGCTCGCCAACCGGCTCGGGACGGATCGTGTGTCGCGCGTCGCACCGCAGGCGAGCCACGTGCCGGAGCGTGCGGTGCGGCGCGTGCCGCCGCTGCCGGTGAGGCAACCGTCCTGGGTGGACGATCCCGCCGCGCCGCGGCCGATCCGGCTGTTGCGCCGGCCGGAGGCGATCGAGGTGATCGCTCCGGTGCCGGACGATCCGCCCATCCGTTTCAGTTGGCGGGGCGTGGCGCACCGGGTGCGTGCGGCTGCCGGCCCCGAGCGGATCGCTGCCGAATGGTGGCGCGGCAAGCGGTCCGGCAAACGACCTGAGAGCGACCTGATCCGCGACTATTACCGGGTGGAGGATGCCGATGGTGCCCGTTTCTGGATCTTTCGCGCCGGCCTCCAGACCGAGGAGCGGGTGCCGCGATGGTATCTGCACGGCCTGTTCGGATAGGGCTGTTCCATCTCCGTGGCCGGGAAAACTCCAGATGCAGCCTTCTGTCCTTGCGAGCGGAGCGAGGCAGGCCCCATGGAGTTTGCTGCGCTGCGCTCGCCATGCCGGGTGGTGACGAGGCGTGCGGTACGCCGAACTCCAGGTGGCCAGCGCATTCTCCTTCCTGCGTGGCGCTTCGTCGCCGGAGGAGCTTGCCGCCACCGCATCGGTGCTGGGACTGTCGGCGATCGGCATCACCGATCTCAACAGCGTGGCCGGCGTGGTGCGGATGTGGGATGCGGCGAAGCAGGTGAACATTCGCCTGATGGTGGGCGCACGGCTCGCGTTCCGCGACGGCACGCCCGACCTGCTGTGCTATCCGCAGGATCGCGCCGCGTGGGGGCGGCTCACGCGGCTGCTCACCGTCGGCAAGTCGCGTGTGCCGCATGGCGATACCGGTGAGGCCGCGAAGGCCACCAACCGCTGCTTCCTGCACTACGCCGACCTGCTGGCGCACGGCGAGGGGCAGATGCTCATCGCCGTCGCGCCGGAAAAGCTGGACGCCGGCTTCCGCGACCATCTGCTGCGTCTGAGGGCGGATTTTCGCGGTCGTGCCTTTCTGGCGGCGAGCCGCCGGTATCGTGGCGACGATGCGCGCCGGCTGCGCATGATGGCGGACCTGCCGCTGCCGCTGGTGGCGACCAACGACGTGCTCTACCACCTACCCGACAAGCGGCCGCTGCACGACGTGATGACCTGCATCCGTCTCGGCTGCCGCATCGATCAGGCGGGGCTGGCGCTGCAGCCCAATGCCGAACGACACCTGAAGACGCCGCGGGAAATGCAGCGCCTGTTCCGCGCCTATCCCGAAGCGGTGCTGCGGACGCAGGAGATCGTCGCGCGCTGTAATTTCTCCCTCACGGAGCTGGCCTACGAGTATCCGGACGAGCCCATCCCTGTCGGGATGACGCCGGATGAGCATCTCGCCAGCCTGACCTGGCAGGGGGCGGTGCTGCGCTATCCGCAGGGCATTCCGCCGACCGTGCGCGAGACCATCGACAAGGAACTGCGCATCATCGCCCAGCTCAACTACGCGCGGTATTTCCTGACGGTCCACGACATCGTGCGCTACGCCGTCGGCCGCGAGATCCTCTGTCAGGGACGCGGTTCGGCGGCCAATTCCGCCGTCTGCTACTGCCTGTTCATCACTGCGGTCGATCCGGTGCAGATCAGCCTGCTGTTCGAGCGCTTCATTTCCACCGAACGGCGCGAGCCGCCCGACATCGACGTGGATTTCGAGCACGAGCGGCGCGAGGAGGTGATCCAGTACATCTACCAGCGCTATGGCCGCGAGCGCGCCGGCATCGCCGCGACCGTGATCCACTACCGGCCGAAGCGTGCGATCCGCGAGGTGGGCAAGGTGATGGGGCTGTCGGAGGATGCCATCGCCGCGTTGTCGGCGCAGTCATGGCATGCGGGGGAGGGGCTGTGGTCGGATGAGTGCCTGAAGGAGAGCGGGCTCGATCCGGACAGCGCCGTGGTGCGCCGCTCGATCGAGCTGGCGCGGCAGATGGTGGGGCTGCCGCGGCATCTGTCGCAGCATGTCGGCGGCTTCGTGCTGACGCGCGGACGGCTGGACGAGACGGTGCCGATCGGCCGTGCGGCGATGGAGGACCGCACCTTCATCGAATGGGACAAGGACGACATCGACAAGCTGGGTATCATGAAGGTCGACGTGCTGGCACTCGGCATGCTGACCTGCGTCCGCAAGGCGTTCGCGCTGCTGGGATTGAAGAACCTTGCCGATGTGCCGACCGAGGATGCGGCAGTCTACGACATGCTGTGCCGCGGCGATTCGATCGGCGTGTTCCAGGTGGAATCCCGCGCGCAGATCAACATGCTGCCGCGACTGCGGCCGCGCGTGTTCTATGACCTGGTGATCGAGGTGGCGATCGTGCGCCCCGGGCCGATCCAGGGCGACATGGTGCATCCCTATCTGCGCCGGCGGCAGGGGCTGGAGCCGCGGACGCTGCCCTCGCCCTCGCCCGAGCACGGGCGGGCCGATGAGCTGGAACAGGTGCTGGGGCGAACGCTGGGCGTGCCGCTGTTCCAGGAGCAGGCGATGCGCATCGCGATCGACGCGGCCGGATTCACGCCGGAGGAGGCCAACCAGCTCCGCCGCTCGATGGCGACGTTCCGCAACGCCGGCACCATCCATAGTTTCCAGGAGAAGATGATCAGCGGCATGACCTCGCGCGGCTACACGCAGGACTTCGCCGAACGCTGCTTCCACCAGATCGAGGGCTTCGGCACCTACGGCTTCCCTGAAAGCCACGCCGCCAGTTTCGCGCTTTTGGTCTACGTCTCGGCCTGGCTGAAATGCCATCACCCGGCGGCATTCGCCTGCGCGCTGCTGAATTCGCAGCCGATGGGATTCTACGCTCCGGCGCAGATCGTGCGCGACGCGCGCGAGCACGGGGTGGAGGTGCGGCCGCTCGACGTCGCGGCCAGCGAATGGGACTGCACGCTGGAGGACGGCGCGCTGCGTCTCGGCCTGCGGCTGATCACAGGATTTTCCGAGGCCTGGGCCGGGCAGTTGCGGACGCCGTGCCCGCCCGCGAGCTTCGCGGCCCTGGTCGGTACCGGCCTGCCGCGAGCGGCGCTGGTGCTGCTGGCGGAGGCCGATGCGCTGCGCAGCCTGAAGCTCGATCGGCGGGCGGCGCTGTGGCAGGTGCGCGGGCTGTCGGACATGGCGGAGCTGCCGCTGTTTGCCCACCAGCCGGTCGCGGTCGATCCCGTCGCGCTGCCCGTCATGACCGGCGGCGAGCACGTCATCACCGACTATCAGACCGCCGGGCTGTCATTGAAATCCCATCCGATGCGCTTCCTGCGGGCATTGTTCGTCGCCGAGGGCGTGCTGAGCTGCGCGCAGGCCGCGGTGCTGGCCGATGGTGCGCGGCTGTCGGTCGCCGGCGTGGTGCTGGTGCGTCAGCGGCCGGGCAACGGCAATGTGGTATTCTGCACCATCGAGGATGAGACCGGCATCGCCAACATCGTGGTCTGGTCCAGCATGCTGGAGCGCTTCCGCCGCGCGGTAATGGGGAGCAGCCTGCTGCTGGTGACCGGCCGGCTGCAGCGCAGCCCGGAGGGCATCATCCATGTGATCGCCGAGAGGCTGGACGACCGAGGTGTGATGATGGCACGGATTACCGAGGCGCCGTCCGCCGCGCCGCCACGGATGCGCAGCCCGGGTCATCCCCGCCAGGAGCGGATTTTCCCCCGTTCGCGGGATTTTCATTGAAAGAAAAATGCCGAAACTGTGATCTACCTCACACCTCCGTGAGAACGACCCAGTGATCATGCACTGTTCAACTGCTCTCGGGGGAGGGTGTCGATGGACCATGTGCTAACCGAGCACGGCCTGCGCCTGACCTATCTGTGCGACCCGCATGCCATCGATGACCTGGACCAGGACCGCATCCTGAACGATCTCTCCGACGACATGCCGGATGATGATCCGCTGCCCTGGCCGAGCCGGTACACGCTCTCGGACTATGATCACCTCGTTCTGGTGACCGATCAGGTGAGCGGCTGCTACCTGGGCTTTCTCGGCGCCAATGACGGCAACACCACACGCGAGGATTTCCTGCTCCTCGAGACTGCGTTCGTGGCGCCTCCCGCCCGCGGCCAGAACCTGATGCGACGGATGATCGCTCTCGCCATGCTGCGCATCGGCGGCATGCGCGCGGTGCCTTCGGTCATCGTCGCCTGCACCCATGACCCGGTGTGCTACCGGATCCTGCGCGAGACGGCCCGGCGCTTCACCGGCGCGGTGTTCTTTCCGGATCCCGACAGCGTGGCGATCAATTTCCACACCGCGACCCTCGCCCAGCGGATCGCCCGCGAACTCGGCCCCAACCATCGCTTCCAGATCGCGACGGGCACGATCTGTGGCGGGATGATGGTGACCGCGGGAGCCGGCCATTATCGTCCCCTCGTCCGCGACCCGCAGTTCGACAGGATGTTCGGCCAATGGATGCAGCCGGCCGACCGGATGCTGGCGATGCTGGATCTGCGGGGCGAGGATGAGATCACCATCCTCGGCGACGCCCGCCGGCTGTACCGGTCGCGCTGATTCAGCCGGGACTGTCGCTGATCGCGAGCGGCGCGGCCGTGGCCGCCAGCGGAAAATTCAGCCGCCAGGCAGAGCCGAGATCGCCCGCGATGTCCCAGCCGGCAGGCGGTGTCACCGACGCGCAGTTGTCGGTCACCGCGTTGCCGCGGCCGAGAGCCACGTTGCCGTAGGGGTAGTACAGGTGGCATGCGGCACTGGCATTGGTGAGCGCGTGCGCCAGGGTGATCGTCAGGTGCGTGGCGTCGGTGCGCGTGCACGCGGTTGCCTGGACGATCGCGCCAGGGTTGGCTGTGGAACCGCCCTCCATCACCGCGAACCCCATGCCCGTCGCGGCCTGCAGCGGCACGATGAGGTCGTTGCCGGCATCATGCTGGACCGTCAGGACCAGGGTCGTGTCGGTCTGCCGGTACACATGCGTCATCGTGGGACCGCCGGAAGCTGGCACGCCGGGCGGGATTGCCGTGATGGAATCGCCGCCGCCGCTCGCGAGGATGGCGCGTGCCGCGATCGGGGCGGCCAGGCGCGCGAACCGCTGGTTGTCCGCGCCGTCGCGGTGGGCGACGTCGCCGCCGGTAACCGCACCCGTGGTGGGGTCCCAGGTCGAGCCGCGCGGATTGCTGTCCGCGGTCTGCGGATTGCCGATCGCGACGTTCTGCGCTTCATCGGCGGCCATGGCCGCGGCGACCTCGCGGTGCATCTGCATGCCCGCCGTGCCGCCATATGGAATGGCGTTCCACCAGATCAGCGGCAGTCCCGCGGCCGGGCGGCCGAGCATGCCGCGCTCCAGCGCGAGCAGGCGCTCCGCCGCGGCCATGAACGTTGCCTTCTCGCCGTAATCGCGCAGGCTGTCGGTCTCGTTCCAGGGCCACACGATCGCACAGACGTCCTGCCGGTCGGCCTGGCTCAGCGCGGCGATCGCCGATTGCGTCGCCAGGCCGTCACTGCCGAGTGGCCACGTGCCGGGGCTCGAGCCGTCGTTCGGGTTGTTCAGGAAGCTGCCGGGATAGCCGCCGCAGGGATAGAGCCCGTGGCCGGCGATCATCGTGCTGGTGTTCGCGACGACGTTGTAGGCGAGCGCGCCGAGATGCCAGGCGATGCCCTGTGCGAGAAGCTGCGCGGCGCCGTCGGTGAGCGCATAGAAGAGCGCATTCGACTGCCCGTTGACGAGAATGCTGACCCCGCGCCGTGGCCCGCGCACCCAGCGGCCCGCGCATTGCAGCAATGTGGGCATCTCATCGTCGGTCAGCGCCCGTTCCCAGGTCGCCGCCTCGTGCAGCCAGCACTGGGCACCGCCCAGCACGGTCGCATCGTGCAGCAGGACCATCGGCGACACCGTGCCCGAGGCGATCGGGTTGCTGACGCTGCTCGCCACCAGCGTGCCGTCCAGCCAGGCATCGACGCCCAGGCCCGGCCGATGCCGCAGGACGATGGAATGGGTGTGGCGGCGTGCCAGTGACGAGGTGAGGGTGGTCTGGGCGGCGGTGCCGGGGAACAGCAGCAGCCGGTTCTGACCTCCGGCGCTGTCCGCTTGCAGGACCCGCGTGGCGCCCGAGGTGAGCAGGGCGATGGCGCTGCTGTCGCGGCCCGAGTTCTGGCGCCAGTTGGGTCGCGACCAGACGAGGTGGCGGGTCCAGGCGGCACCGGCACTGAACGGCACCGAGGCCACGCGGAAACCCATGTCGGGATCGAGCGCCGGCGCCAGCATGCTGCTGCCGCCGGCGATACGGCCCAGTCCGCCGAGCAGGCCCGACAGGCGCGGTGTGGCGGTGGGCGGACCGGCGGGTGTGCCGAACGAGTAGGGAGTCAGCGCCCTGCCCTGGCCCGACTTGTCCGTGAGGCTCCCGATGGGGTCGTTCCAACCGGCGATCGGTGCGCCTCCCTGGTCCAGGGCGGCGGTCAGATCGCTGGCGTCCCACCAGCCGGACAGGCCGCTGATTGCGGTGGGCAGCGGTCCGCCGGAACTGCCGCCGCTTGGGACGTCACCGCGGAGCGGACGCCACAGCGCCACGCGCCCGGCGCCGAGGCGCATCGAACGGCCCGGTGCAATGAACACGACGCTCATCTCAGGTCACCGTGAACGATGTTGGCCAGACGGTTGGCGCACTGCCGTCGGTCCCTTCGACCCAGGCATACCAGGTGCCGGCCGTTGCCGGCGTGGACACATAGGCGCCCCACAGGTTGCTGTTCACATGGACTGCCTCGACCCAGCTAGAGGGCGGCACCGTGGACGATGGGGAGAAGCCGAACTGCACGGCAGAGGAGGCCGGATTGACCTGGGCATTGACGCCGATGGAGCCGCCGCCGTGCACATAGGGACCCACCGGGACCAGCAGCCAGCTTGCGGAGATGACGCTGCCGGCGACTGCGGCGGTCGTGCCGCTCGCGAGCGGCGAGGCGAGGCCGGAGCCGCCGCCGTTCACCGCATAGACCTGGAACTCGAATGCCGTGGCCGCGGCGAGCCCGGTCACGACCACGGTCGCGGCCGTCACGCCGGCGGTGAAGGTCAACCATGTCGGGCTGCCGGTCGCGCGATACTGCACGGTATAGCTGTTCGCCGTCCCTCCCGTTCCGGGCGGCGTCCAGGCGAGCGTCATGCTGCTGGCCGTCGGGCTGGTGGCGGCGAGGCCCGTGACCTGCCCGGGCGCGGCGGGTGGAGTGCCTCCCCCGGTCCCGCCGGACGAACTGCCGGCCAGCGATGCGAAGACGATGGTGCCGCCGGAATAGGTGACGACCCGCATCGAGGCTGCCTGGCCGCTCGGCAAGGAGGTCGATCCGGATGACGTCATGATGCCGGATGCAAACGTGACCGTGCCGCCGCTCAGATTAAGCACATCGCAGTGGAAGCCGTTGCCCATGTTCTGGGGTGCCGGAGCGAGGGTGACCGCCTGCGTGCAGACCAGGATGCGGCCGTTGTGGACCGAGCCGTCCAGCGTCGTGTCGGCCAGGACTTCGACGACCGGCAGATGGTAGGAGGGCTGTTTGGTGGCCAGCCAAGACCAGACCGCGGCCAACGTCTGGCGCAGCATGGTGCTGCTCCCCTGTGCCACCCACAGCGTATCGGTATCGTTTGCCGGCACGGCGGGCTGGGCGAGGTCGATGGTCAGGCCGTCGAGCAGGTTCGCGTAGCTGATGGCGTGGTCGCTGCCGTTCTGGCTGATGGCGACGAGATCGCCGCCGGCGATGGTGGGGACGGGAGCGAGGTCTGTGATATTCAGGGTCCCGTCGCCATCGGTACCGCTTGCCGAGATGGTCCCATTGGTATCGATGGTGACGTTGGATCCGGCGGTGAAGATGCCGCGGAGCGACGGCAGTGGCAGCAAAGCCAGCAGGCCGTCACTGTGCAGCACGACACGGTCCGCCGGTGACGGCGCGATGCGTTGCGGCATGCTGCCCGCATCGAACGCGGACGCGGTCAGCGAACCGTCGTTCAGCATCAGGCCGGCGCCAACGACGACGGACTCGGGGCCGCCCGCGCCGAGGCTGGTGCGTCCCAGCAGCATGCCCTGATCGGTCATGATGGCGGGTTGCATGCTGGCGAGCAGCGCCCCCACGCTGACCGAATGCGTCATCCCGCCCTGGCTGACGGGGATTGCATCCGCGGCGGTGACTTCCTCGATGGACGGCAATTGTGAGATCGTCGGCATGGCATCATTCTCCGCCGCGGATGAGTCGCCTGTGGAATACTGGTAGGATCACGCTATCACCTGCGCTCCGCTGCATACGGAGATCCAGTGGACGCCGTCGTGGAAGACTTCGACGCCGGTGCCCGCTCCCGCGCCCTCGTTGGGTTTGCGGCCGTTGCTGGCGAAGCCCTTGGCACCAGCGCCGGGTGCGGCGGGTAGCACCGAGACCGTATAGGACGGCATGACCGGTGGGCCGGTGAATCGCGGGCTGACCGAGTTCGTGCGGAAAATCTCGTGCCAGCATGAGCCACCGTCGGAAACGACATGGTACCGGTCGTGTGGACGCAGGATGACCGGGCCGTTGTCGATGCCGTCGCCGCCGGTGGTTGCGATCGTGACGTTCGTGCTTCCGAGCATGGTGAAGGTAAAGCCGGTGCCGGCCGCGACGGTGCTGGTGGGCGGCAGGGTGATCGTATAGGGCGAGCTTCCTACCAGAATGACGATATGCCCGGCGACGTAGCCGGGAATGGTTGCACTGCTGGAGTAGACGAGCTGCCAGCCGACCGAGATGCCCTTGCCGACCGCGAAGGAGAGCGGACCCTGGTACCAGCGCAGCGTCCCCGTGCTGCTGTCGAAGGCGAGCCGGCAGTCGTTGGTCGGTTCAAATGCGATCGAGTGCCCGGCGGCCAGGCGGATCGCAGCGGCCCCGGCCATCTGTTCCGCATGCGTGGTGTCGAGGACGGCATACGAAAAGGGAATGTTGATGTTGAGGACGGTGTAGGTGTGGCCTGAGCTGCCACCGGCCAGATATACGCCGATGATCGTCGAGACCTCGACCGGTGCGCCGGAGGTATTGTGCTGGCCAACGACGAGTGACTGGAGCTGGCGCTTGCTTCCGTCGTCTGGCCCGTTGCCGAACCAGTCCATCTCCACCGTGATGGAGCCGCCGGCCCAGCTCGACGGCTGCCCGGTTATGTCGCGGTATTCCAGGCACGCGGCCCACAAATGCGGCTGCGGGAGGGGACTACCCAAAGCATCGGTGCCGATGGCCTGCCGGATGGTCTGGACGTAGCGGCCGACATGCTCCGCAGTGTTGGCCGCCGATGGCGTCTGGATGCCGCACCAGAGCAGCCGGTCGACACCGCCCCATACAAAGTTATTCGGGCTGTTGTAGATGATGGTGTCGGTGCGGGCATTGCTGATCACGGCCCCGCCGATGGGGCCGCCATTATGACTGACGATGTACGACGAATGGGTCACCGCGAAGTCGTTGGCCTGCGACACGCTCTGCGAGATCTCAGCACTTTGTCCGCTGTTGCCCACGACGATGCCGGGAAGGCACAGGCTGGCGGGGCTCGCGCCGCCGGGAATGGAATTCGAGAGTGGTGTTCCGTCCGGCAGGGACGTGCCGTCGACGACCCATTTCACCTTCTTGGTGATCGGGATGCCCCAGTTGTTGGGTGATTGGAGGACCGTGACGCCGTTCGGCACGTAGATCACTGCCCCTGCTGCCGCTGCCTGGTAGGCAGCCTTGAAGGCGGCCGTATCATCGGCCACGCCGTTGAGCAGTGCATTGTACGGAGCCGATCGCACGTTGATCACGCCGGTCGCGCCGCCGCTGACCGTATCGACGTAGCGCTTGGTGGCCGCGTGCAACGACTGGCTGGGATCGGCGGCGAGCGTCAGGCTGCCGGCCAGCGTGCCGCCGGCGAGCGGGAGTGCGGCCGCCACCTGTCCGTCGACGTACTGTTTCGGTGCCGCGTGCAGCGCGGATGCGGGACTGGCGGCCAGCGTGAGCGGGCCGGTCAGCGCACCGCCGCCGAGCGGCAGCGATGTGGCGGTCTGCGTGTCGACGTAACGCTTGGTCGCCGCCTGCATCGAAGCCGCCGGGTCGGCCGCCAGGGTCAGGACACCGCCGAGCGTGCCGCCGGTTTTCGGTAGGGACGTGCCGACCTGCACGTCGACGTAGTTCTTCGTGGTCGCCTGCAGCGACGTTGTGGGGTCGCCGGCGAGGATCAGCGCGCCGGTCAGCGTGTCACCTTTTCGTGTGACATGCGTATCGACATACTGCTTCGTTGAGGCGTGCAGGGCACTCGTGGGGTCCGCCGGGAGGCTCAGTGCCCCGGTCAGTGTGCCGCCGGCCTTCGGCACAGCGGTACCGACCTGGCCGTCGACGTATTGCTTGGTCGCTGCCTGCAAAGAGGTTGCCGGATCGGCGGCGAGTGTCAGTCCGCCGGACAGCGTGCCGCCGGACTTCGCCAGTGTCGTCCCTACTTGTGTATCGACATACCGCTTGGTCGCCGCCTGCAGGGACGTCGCAGGGTCGGCGGCCAGCGTCAGCGCGCCGGTCAATGCACCGCCACCGAGCATCAGTGTGCCGGCCGCCAGGTCGCCGAGTTTCGTCGGCGACTGCGTGCCGGTGGGGGTCACCAGAAGCTGGCTGACATTGACGTTGCCGACGCTCGCAAGCCCGTTCATGAACTGGCCGTAGGTGACCGAGCGGTTGGCGCCGGCCTGACCCAGCGGAACGAGATCGGTGCTGGCGGGAACGGTGCCGGAGTTGAGCGTCGCGACGTTGAACGGTGTTGCGTTCGCGGTGAGCGCGCCATTGGCCAGGGTGAGGTTGGCGCCGATGGTGATCTGCTCGGGTGAGCCGGTGCCGCCGCTGGCCCGGCCCAGGAGCGTTCCGGAGCCGAGTGCGAGTTGGGATTGGACGCCTGCCAGGATCTGCTGCCTCGACACCTTGCGGGTGAGGCCGTGCTGGCTGACCAGAAGCTGGTCTGTGTCGGACGCCGCCGTGGCGGGCGCTAGCTGATCAATTGTAGGCATGGACCGGACAGCCTCTCGGGCGCGCACAATGGACGGCGCGTCAGCTATTGGATGTGAAACGGATGATCGCGGCCGTGGCCGCGGAAGTTCAGGTCAGAACGGGATTGCCGTTCTGGTCGGTCAGCACGAGGCCGCCGTCGATGATCAGGGCGCCAGCCGGGGCCGGCGGCACCGACAGGTTGAGAACGGGGAGCAGAATGCTGCGGTTGAGGGTGCGCCCGTTCAGCGTGGTGATCACGAGGTTGATCGTATAGATCGTTCCGGCCTGCCCGCCGGTGAGCCACAGGACGGCGATAGCACCGTCCACGGTGGCACTGGTCATGACCAGCGCACCCGGTCCCGACGGCTCGATGCTGACGTCGACTGTATCGATCACGTCGCCATCATTGCCGACCAGCGCAGGCGATATGTCGAACTGATAGTCCAGCACATCGACCGGATCCTTGGTGGGCCAGTTGAGCGGCGCGGGTGCGACGGCAGCGCCGCCGCGTGGCACAGGGATGAATGAATCCAGCACGACGGTGCGCGCGCTGCTTGGTCTCCAGACGTGGGTTGCCGGAGTGGCCATGTCAGATTCCGATCAGTGTGAGAGGTTCAACCCTTGCTCGAAAGTGTCGCGAGCTGGGCGCTGAGGAGAGTGAGCTGTTCCTGCAGGTCGGCGATCGTCGCCGCAGGTGAGGCAGGCGGCGATGGCGGTGGCGGCGCAGGCGGTGGTGCGAACTCTACGCCGTCGAAGTGCCATCCCTGGGCGATGTCCACCCGCGGCGACACGTCGATCCACACCAGCGCCGGATTGAACATTCCGGTGATGTCGCCCTCGGTTCGCAGGAGTTCTGCCACCTGGTCGTGCTGGATCCGTACGAAGGTTTTCATGATTTCCCCTACCACCTGACAACGACCAGTCCGGTCGCTCCGGCAGCCCCGTTGTAGGATGTGGCATTGTCCGCCCCGGTGCCGGCGCCGGACGCGCCGCCGCCGGGGAAGTTGCCCTGCAGTCCCCAGGTGCCGCTGTTCTGCCCGCCGCCCATCGGGGCGGCGCCGCCGAGGCCGCCTTGATTGATTGCACCGGCCTGGCCGGCCGATCCCACGATGTTCACATCGCCGCCGAAACCGTTGCCACCGGGGTTCGCGCCATTGCGCGGGTCCGACCAGTAGGCGAGGGCGTTCAGGCTGCCCCCGGTCGCGCTGGCATAGGCCCCGAAGCTGGATGTCCCGCCGGCGGTCGGGACGCCGCCGCTGGTGTTGCCCCCTAGTCCGCCGGCGCCGATCGTGACCGGGACCGTCTGCCCCGTGACCAGGCCGGAGACGCGTCGGCGGGCATAGCCGCCGCCCGCCCCGCCGCCGCTCGGGATAGTCCCGAACGAGGCGTAGCTGCCCGCCCCGCCGCCCCAGACCTCCACCTCGGCCTGCGTTACGCCGAACGGCACGGCGAAGGTCCCGCTGCCGACGAAGGTCTGCACGCCCGAGGCGAAGCCAGGTCTCAGTGTCGGAAGCTTCCAGCCAAGAAACGGTGCGGCGGGCAACAGCGCGATACTGCCCGAACCGATCGTCGTCTGTCCGTAGGAGGCCGTGATGACATAGAGTCCCACCCAGCCGTTATCCACCGGCGGCGTTGTCTGCGAGCCGGTGCCGGCGGCGGCGCCGGCCTTCAGTTGAAGCTGCACACGCTGGATGCGCCTTGTGTTCTGCGCGCCGCCCGAGTTGTCGGGTCCGCTGTAGGGCTGGGTGGGGCTTGCCGCGTTGTAGTACGGCAGCACCACGGGGTCCGTGTCGCTCTCCAACAGCGCCGCCTGGACCAGATAGTTGACCGACTGGCCCGACGTGGCGGGTGCCGTAACGGTGAACAATGTTGCGGAGAGATTGACCCCGAGCTTCATCAGCGGCGAGACGGGATCCGACGGAAGCGATCCGTAGGCGAGCGTGTCGAGGGCGGACAACTGGCTGATGCCGCCTGGGCCGATGCTGACGCCCATCGAGGCGGGGGTCGTCGGCGAGCAGGCAAGGCCGTCCACCACCGTCCCGGTGCCCAGGATGGCACGGGCGAGATAGCCCAGTGCCGTCATCGTATTGCGGTTCGTCGCAAGAATGTCGGTGTCGAGCGGGATGCTTCCCGGGTAGACCAGGATTCGGTCCATATGGTCCTCTCTGCTGATCGCTGGGCCGGCTTAGTTGGTGATCCTGGTCCACGCGATGGCGGCAACCGGCAGCACGTCAGCGACTGCCGCATAGATGTCATCGTCAGTGACCTGGCCCTGGATCATGTCCAGGCTGGCGTATTCGATCGCACCGACGCCGTAGCCTCCGGCGGGACCGCCCCATGGGCAGACCGAGGCGATCCCGCTGCCGGCGGGGCGGTACGCGTTGACGAAGCACTGGAACGGCAGAGCAAGCGTGCCCCATCCGCCTGCCCTGCCGTATCCGATGCCGCCGCCCCCACCGAGAGCCGAGGAATAGCCGCCCGTGTCGGTCGGCCTTGCCGGTTCGAACACGATGGGCACTCGGCCGGTGAGGTCGTGCAGCACGGACGTTATCGCGTTGCGCGTCCCGCGCTCGCGGAACAGCTCGCGTTGGATGCGGACGCGGAACGGCGCGTCGGCCTGCTCCGGCTGGCGGCTGAGCCGGTCGCCAAAGAAGTCCTGGGCAATGACGTCCAGCCAGACGTCGCTGGCGGTCGCCAGTCGCACCTGTGCGCGAACGTACTCCATGAACTGGTGGGCCCAGGTCCAGTTTGATGCAAAGCCCCCTAGCACACCGTCGAGCACGGGTGCCTGGTCGGGGAACCAGCGCGTCGGCAGCACGCCGCGCAGCCGCGACAGCATGTCGTGTTGGTCGCCGGTCATGTCAGTTCACCGCCACGATGCCGGCCTTCACCACATCCGTGGGGGCCGCGATGATGTCGCTGGCTGACCCGTTGGTGAACAACTGGCTGACGTTCGTGACCGCCGGGCTCGCCGCATAGGCGACCTGGGCGAGCCTGGTCAACGGCAGGTTCGCGCCGATGCCCAGGCCGTCGACGTAGGAGCGGATCGCATCCGCAACCAGCGCCTGGATTGGCGCCGTGCCGGTGCCGGCGACCACGCTGACGGTCAGGGAGATGTTGACCGGCCGCAGCGTGGGCGCTCGGACACTGAACGTGGAACCGATCGGGCGGACAGCGTCGATCGCCGCCCGCGCCGTCGTCAGCAATTGGGTCGAGGGGCTGCCGGAACCGTCGTCGATCGTTACGACAAAGCTACCTACCCGCGGCTGCCCCACAGGATCGATGTTCTCCTGCACCGCGTAGGCAAGTCCCTGTTGGATGCTGCTGATCGCGTTGCCAACCGCGAGCGGGGTGGCGCGCGACCGGCTCGCCAGGAAATTGTGGAAGCGGTCCCTGAAGGCCTCGTCAGACTCTGCATCCATGCCGTTCTGGTAGGCACCGGCATTGCTCACGCTGTCGACACCAGGGAGGGCCGAAGCCAACAGGGTGATGGTGCCCGGCTGCACGTTCCCGCCGCTTCCCGCCACCTGTGCAACGACCGGGGCATCGAGTGAGGTCACGCCGGTCCCCATCAGGTAGCCGTTGCTCGCCGCCGACCAGGAAGCGCGTGCGGCATCCGCGGCCACTGCGAAGGTCTGCGCACCGTCCGCGGTGCGGACCAGGGCCCCCACGGGGATCAATGCCGATATGAGCGGCGTATAGCGCGCGAAGCTGGCGATGCCGGTCGCCGATGTCGCCGGCAGACGCGTCAGGGTCAGGTCGGCCATCCAGCTATCGAGGTCGGCTCCGCTGCTGCTGGAGGCGCGAGTCGTGCGCAGTACCTGAAGGATCAGCCATTGCATCCACAGCCCGACCGAGGCGTTGGCTTCCAGCAAGGCACGCAGGGTGGAGCCAGGCTTGAGGTCCAGCAATTGTGTGGCGGACGACTCTACGGATGCTGCCATCGACTGGACAAGCGTGTTGAACGTGCGGAGGGGAAGTTGCATGATCTGGCCTCAGACGGAGAAAGCGACTATCTGCGTCTCACTGCTCGCCGCATCGACGTATCGTATATACACATAGACGGTGCCCGCCGCTCCGCCGGGCGACACCTGCACGTCGATGATGGGTTCCGGCTGCCGCGCGACGGCGTCTTCCTTGAAGATCTGGCTGCGGATCACCGCAGCAATCTGCAGCGGGTTGATCGGCTGGCCGATGAAGCGCGCCAGGCCGGCGCCGTAATCGAGTTGCCAGATGTAGTCGCCCGGATTGGTCAGAAGCCTGCGCAGCACGCGCTGCTGGCCAAGCGATGCGCCGCCGATCGCGCCGATATCGCCGCTGGAGCTGATCACGAGGTCGGAGCCCCATCGATGCGATGCGTCGGCCATGGCCTCAGTCCTGCTGGTTGGGAGTTGTCGTCGTGCCGTTCCGCGAATCTGTGTGGGTGTGCGCGTTGTAGTGGCCGCGCAGGCGGGACAAGGATCCCTGCCGATCGAATACGTCACCGGCGACGTGCAGGTCGCCCTTCACCTGGATCGTGCCGTCGTTCAGGAGCTTGATGAAGCTGCCCGACCGGTGGACGAGCCATAGCTCGCCGCTTGCCACTTCCGGTGCCGACTGGGTGCTGGAGAAGGCGCGTCCGACAATGATCCCATGTTCGGCGTCGCCCTCCTGCGCCAGCACCAGCACCTGATCGCCGGGGGACGGTGGACAGCAGAGGCCCCAGCCTGCACCGACCCACGGTGACAGCACGGGCAGCCAGCCGGTCAGCACGCCTTCCGGCTGCAGCTTCACCTTTGCCGTGGCGGTCTTCGGGTTGACCGACGTGACCGTGCCGAAGCGCGGCTGGCTGCTGCCCTGGTCCAGTGCGCCGGCGTGCTGTTTGACGATGTTGAGGAACCGTTCCATTGGCTAGGCCGCTTCGCCGCTGATCGCTTGCCCACTGGCCCCGTCGCCGCCGGCCATGGCGCCAGGCGCGTCGGTGGGCGTGGTCGCCTCGCTCCGCGGCGACGTATTGCGTGCGCGGATGTGCTGGACGAGGCCACCGTCCTGACGCAGTCGACGCTCGATGACGTCGATGTAGTAGGTCTGGTCGAATTCGGTGCCGGTGCCCTCCAGGGCTATGACGCTGCGCGGTGTCAGCGACAGTTCGCCCGGCATGCTGATGCTGATGGCTCGTTCGTGCCGTGTCAGTTCCGCCAGCTTGCGCTGGGCGAACTTCAGGGCATCGTCCGGTGTGAGGTTCGGGCGCACGAACACGTAGCGTTGCGGTGGCCCGCCATTCGACATGGTGCCGCGGCGGCCGTGCGCGCGGGCGCGCTGGACGAAGGCGCTGTTCTGTCGCGAGTTCCAGCTCTTCACCAGCACCTCGATATCGCGTGCCAGCGTCAGCGATCGCTCCAGTCTGATACTGGTGACATCCTCCCGGCGCAGCGAGATCGCGAGATCGGCGGTTGTGGTTGCGGGCTGGAAATGCAGCTCCTGGCCTTGCACGAAGACGTCGAACCCTTCCTGCCGTGCCAGGAAAGCCAGCAGGTCCCATTCGGTCGTCGCGTGGCTGAACTGATTGAGCGTGATGCGATCGTGCTCGCTCTCGTAGTAACGACCGACGCGCGTGGTGGTCGCGCAGACCACCGGCGTCAGTCCATGACGTTCCGCGAGCAGCGAGGCGATCTCGCTCGCCGTGCGATTGGCGAAGGTCTCCTGCGTGCGGCTCTCGATCAGCGTGGCAGTCAGGTCGCGCCCGTCGATGTGGACCATGCCGAGTGTCGGGTCGATGCTCACGCTGTCGACGGCCCCTTGCACGAGGCTGGCGTAGGATGCGCCGCCGTCCAGACTGAACTGTACCTCGAGCAGGATGTCGGGCTCGCTCGCCCAGAGCGCCGCGCCGGCCCATGGATCGCCGCCCAGGGCAATGGACGCGCTGAACCGGTCGGCCGCGTAGTAGTTGTTGGAGATCACCTCCGCGGCGATCGCGCCAGCGACGTTCTGGCCATTGGCGAAGATGCGCAGTCGAGGCGCGCGTAGCGCACCACCAGCATCATTGAGCAGCAATGCCACCTCCGGCGTTACGGTCGATGTTGGGGATCAGCAGTATCGTGACACCCGTAAGGACGGGGTCGGACAGGTTGTTGAGCTGGGCGATCCGGATCCACTGTGTTGCGTCGCCCAACTGGGCTGCAGCGATGCGGAACAGGTTGTCACCAGCGACTGTGATCGTCTTCATGTCAGGTACTGGCGCTCCCCAGGTTGATCGCTGCCCGCCGGACATAGGAGTTGGCGGTCGTGAAGGAGCTGAGCCTGCCCGTGGCCCCGGTCGCCGTGAGCAATCCTGCGACGCCGGCCTGCGGCGAGCCGGCGTTCGGAATATCCACGCCGGCAAGCGTTGCCTCCTCGGACGCGATCGACGTGCCGAGTGACGCCTGCGTATCGCCGAGGCATCCCTGTGCGACGGCGAAGGCGCCGGTGCCGCGTATGGTCGCGCCCGGCGCGCCAAGTGCTGACCGTAGCGGCGAAAGCTGTAGGCCGGCCTCCAGCGCATAGCCGGCCGCCATGCCGATGTCGGCCAGGACCGCTGTGGCGAGCGAAGCCACCGTCTGCAGCAAGGCCGAGGCCTCATCTTGTAGGACGGTGCAGACGATGCGGTACGGGATCCATGAACCACCGCGGTAGTCCGCATGGAATTCGCTGATCATGACGGTGTAGAAGAAGACGTCCCAGGTCAGCGGCAGGGCGATCGCGGCCACCCGCAATTCGTCCAGCGTACGTGCCCGCAATGTCGCGTCCGAGCCGGTGAAGATGCCCGAGAATGTGATCTGCGCATCGTCACGTCCCAGGGCATCGATGATGCGGGTGCCGCCTGGCAGGCGATGCAATGCCAGCCGCTGGCGGCCGCCGAAGTTGATGGCTGCTGGAACCTCGAAGTCGCGGAAGGCGATCGGACCTAGCAGCAGTGCCGAGTCAGACATCGGCATCACCGGTCTGCGGAAGGATCGTTTGCCGAGCAGGACGGTTCTGCGCACCCCCGGTCGAGCCAATCCGGTGAAGCTGCACTGGGATGGCGATGGGCATCGTCATTGCGGCGACATCGGGCGGCGCATCGCCCTCGAACCAGAGCGCGAAGGAAAGCCGCAGATCCTGCATGTGTCTATTCGCCGTTTGGCGCTCCTGGATAGGTCGCGTTGATGCGCGGATCGATGCCGGTGACGCCCGCTCCGGGGCGTGCGGCGTGCCTCGCGAGGTGGTCCAGCATCCAACGACCCAGTTGGGCGCCGTCCAGCACGAGCGTGCCCTGGCGTGGCTCCGCATCAGCCAGGGACGACTGTGACGCGGGGGTCGTGGCCTGCCAGGCCGCCGACCGCACGGCTTCATCGCCGGCAGCCTGCCGCTGAGCGCCTGGCGCGGAGGGCTCGCCGCCGACCGGTTCGGCGGGAGCCGAGGGCGGGAACGGTTCAGGACGTTCATCCCGCACGGGCGCCATCGCACCGGCAGCGATGCGAGGTGGTCGGGCCTGAGGTTGTGCGACCGCAGGCGGTGCGAACGCGACCGCCGTATCTGGAGCGGACCGCCGGTCCTCCTCGTCAAAGGTTTCATCCGGCCCGACCGGAGCCGTGGCAGCCGTCCACGTATGGGGCGCAGGCAACGCCGTCTCGGCCACCGTCATGGGTGCAGCATTGGTGGGCGTCGGCGCCCCAACCACGGTGGACCGGTTCGGCGGCGCGAGGTGCGCCAGCCGCAGCGACTGTCGTTCGGGCGTCCTGTCAACTGTCGGCCGCCGCTCGGCTGGCTGACGCCGCCGCTCGGCCGGCTGTGGGACCTGATTGGCCGCAGTCGGCTGCCGCGGCGCACCGGCCGCCGGTGGTGCTGCGCTTGGGACGGTGGTGGGCGCCGTCGCCATCGGGTCTAGGCGATGCTCATAGGCGGCAGTCGCTCTGGCGGGACGGTCCGGCGCGATCTCGTCGGTCGGCATATCCGTCTGCGGAGGAACGCCGGGGATAGCCGCCGGCGCGGGCGCATTGGTGGAGAAGGCATGCATGCCTTCGCCCAGCAGGGTGATCGTGCCGAGCATCGCTGCGCTGCCGGTGAGGGCCTGGCCTAGCGCAGCAAGCTCCCGCGCCACTATCGAAACGATCGCCGACATGCCCTGGTCGGGCAGGCCGGAGCCGGTCTGCCCGCTCTCGAAATCGGTCATGGGCGCGTCTTCCAATGCAACGAGCGCCAATCGAATTCCCGGCCATCGAGCGTGCCGAGGGCGACCACGAAGGCCAGCCGTTCATCGACCGGCAGGCTGAAGGCGACGTCGAACGGCACCCCGTTCCGCACCAGGAACAGGCAATCGATCAGATCGGGGTGCCGGCTCAGTTTCCCGCGGCGTCCACGGTCTCGGCGGCGGACGGTTCGGGCGCCGGTTGCAGGGCCCGTGCGATCGCCGCGATGCCGGCATCGCCCAGGCGGGTCACCATCGCCTCGATCTGCGCCTCGGTGATCGGCTGCGGCATCGGGACATCGTCGATCGCCACGACGGAACTGGCGATCACTGCCATACCGAGCCACGGCTGGTTCTGCGACAGCAAAGGCCCCGCAGCCTTGAACAGCCGCAGCCGGTCGAGTGCGGTCATCCGACGGATGGTCAATTGCCTGCCGTCCGCATCGGCCAGGGTTTCCTGCGCGATGGCGGCGGCGATGATGGTGGCCGAGGGTGTCATCAGATGCGCCTCCGCCGGATCGCGAAGAAGTCGAGCTTCTGACGCACGCTGCTGTCGCCCTTCCAGAGGCCGGCATTGCTGAGACGGAATGTGACGTTGTCATACTGGTAAGTCGACGTCGAGCCGTCGGTCTCGGTCACGTATTGATACATCGTGCCGGCGGTTACGTTGTTGCCGCTGAAATAGTGTTGTTCGGCTGCGGCGATGAAGTCATCGACACTCGAGTTTCCGCGCTCGATTTCGAAGCTGCCTTCCCATCCCTTGGGCAGCTCGGTGCCCATGTGGGTTCCATCCAGCCGGTCGACACGCACGGAATGCGTGATCTGGCGGCTGTCGAAGGAGGTGACATGGGTCAGGTCGACACGCCCGCTCGGCCCGATCACGACAAGCTGCGTGTCACGGCCGACGGAAAACATGGTCAAGGACATTCGCTTCGCTCCTTATGCCGCCTGCCCGCCGGGCAGCGTCTGGCGGGACACCTGCACCGTCTGGCCGCCCTCCATGTTGACGATGAACTTCTCGTTGATTGCCTGGTACTGCACCTGCGCATCGGATTTGACGTAACCGAGGTCGGTGAGGCTCGCAGGGTTGTTGGAGGAGTCGCAGATCACACTGAAGGGCAGGCCGCCGTCCGTGCTGCCGAGCAGTCCCTGGCCCAGCATGTTCTGCAGGAATGCCATCTGCGTGGCGCGGACCCGGCGGAACAGGTCCGTCGTGATCACCTGGCCGACATACTGTCCCATCCCCGCCGCCAGCGTCGCCGCGATGTAGTTGGTGAGCCTGGTGTAGTTGTCGCCATTGACCGCGGCGCTGGACGATGAGTTGTGCCCGCCGCGGACGCCCCAGAAATTTCCGCCCGGTTGGGGATTGCTGACGACATCGATCCCGGCGCCCAGCAACACCGCCAGATCGGCAGAGGAATAGGAGGCGGTCTGCCCCGAGCCCGGCGTCCCCGATTTCTGACTGCCAATCACGCTGTAGAGCTGTTTGTTCAGACTGGACTGCTCGGGCGACAGGTTCGCGAGACGGCCCGCGGCAAAGCCCTGGGGCGACACCAGGCGCACGGTGCCGTTCACCTGGTCGGACCACCAGAGCCAGTCACCGAACATCAGCTTGGCCGCATAGCTGTCGAGGCCGGTCTGCCGCTTGATCGTCACCGCGTTCTGGATCGTGTCGCCGCCCGGCCCGGTGAGGATCATGTAGATGCCTTCCTCGAGGCCGAAGCCTGCCTGGGCGGCCCAGCAGGTGGGATCGTCGGCGTCGGCCAGCATGGCGATCCCACACCCTTGTCCACGCAGAGCGTACATCCCGGACCTGGGTGGAATGTCCGCGCCGGCCAGTCCGGCCGATGCGACATTCGTCGCGCCGTCGGAGCCCGCCGTGGTCGCGCCGAGGGCGACCGAGAACGCGCTGGGTGCGACCGTGGCGCCGCCGGCATTCGCGACAATGATCTGCGACGGCCCGCGCTGCGGACCCTGTCCCTCGTTGACCGCCTTCGCAAGGGTGATCCAGAACAGCGCATCGACGCCGCCGATATTGTCGTAGACCTCGGGTTGCAGGCCCGGCAGCGAGACCGTCAGGCGCCAGGTGTTGGCCCGCGATCCTGTCGCGAGCGCCAGCGCGATCCGGTTCCCGAGCGAGCCGGTGTACAGCGCGGTGAAAGTCACGGTGGTAGCAGGGATCACCGTCTGTGCGGCCGTGTCGCTGTTGTCGGTCACCCGGACGCAGCGGAAGTTCTGGGCGCCCTGCTGCACGGCAGTGGCGACCTGCGTTCCCATGTCGAATTTGCGCGCCACGATCGGGCCGAAGCTCTGCGAGTAGTCCGCCATCGTCGCGACGATCACCGGGTGGCCCACCGCCCCCCACGAGGCCGTGCCGACGACACCGACGACATTGGTCGGCACACCGTTGAGCACGAGGTTCTGCGGAGGAACGATCTGGACGTAAAGATCGGGCACCACGAGCGAGGTCGTGTTGATGGCACCCTGCTGGACAATCGGCATATGGTTCAGCCTCCCCGGTTGACCGGCGTGACCACGCGTACGACCGAATATGCGTGCTCGCTGTTCAGGATTTCGGTGATGCGAACGGCATCAGTGACGATGTCGCCGCGAATGAGACCGCCGAACGGCCTCACCACGACCAGGTGCGTGTCCATGGAAACTCCAGTTCTCAGGCAGTGTAGGGAGACGTGTTCACCACGAGATTCCCGAACAGCATCGAAGACCGCCTGCTCGAGACCGTCGTCGCATACTCGACGCTGTAGGTGAGATCGCGCCTATAGAGGCGGGCATTCTGCGACTGATCGAACACCGTCGTGCCGCCATAGCTCAGGACGCCACGCGTGCCGTCCGCCAGTTGCAGCGTGCGCCGCCCGCTCAAGGCCTCGTCGATGGCGGCCGTCGCTGCGTCACGGCTGGCGGGCGTGGGGCACCAGCATATGATACGAAACCCCTGTTCCTGACGGCGGACCTCCTGCTTCACGTCGGCATCGGCGGCCACACGCGCGACCAGGATGCCGGCCCCTGGGATCGACAGCGTGCCATGCGACAGGCGCACGATTGCGCGGTCCCGTGCCATCGCGGCGAGGCTGGCGGCGACCATTTGCGGCGTGTCGCCGGGCCGCGTGCGATAGGCATAGCTCGTGCCGTCCACCATGATCCCGGCGACCTGGCCCAGGGTGGCAGTACCGCCGAACGTGACCGACGTGCCGGACACCGTGGCGATCAGCGTCGGCTGCCCTGGCTCGCCCATCCATTGTTCGGCAAACCGCGTCGTCGTGCGGGCGGTCGTGCCCGCCTGAAAGACCGTGACGTTGATCTTGCCGGCGGCGAGGTCGGCGTCGAGCGCTGCGGAGTTCGGCCAGCCGCGATAGATGCGGCAGTCCGGACCGGGCACGCTCGGCTCGCCGATGCCGTTCGGATACAGCGCGAGCGATGCGATGCTCACCAGCGCCTCTTCCACGTCCGATTGGTCTGCCATCAGGTCGTCGCCTGCTTCACCGTGACGCGCCAGCCGAGCCCGCTGAGCTCGGCCGCCGCCACGACGGCGTTGCGTCCGAGATCATCACTCATCAGGTCGGATGGGCGCAGCACCAAGCCGGGCGTAGCTGGAAGCAGCACGGTCCAGGTGGGAACCGAACCGTCGCCCGGAAGGTCGGTTTCCGTACGCCCGCCGCCAGTAGCGCCGAGTACGCTCGCCGGCCAATCCTCGAGCAGCAGGTCGTTGGTTGCTGTGGTCGCGCCACCGTACTCGTTGATGCCGGTGCTGGACGGCGCGGCCGGTCGCGAGAACGAAACGATCCGGTTGGTCTGCACGCACAGCACCGGAAGCAGCCTCTGCTGGGCGGCGATGAACCAGATCGACGGTTGCTGCACGAGATAGTCGCCAGGCCTGGTGTAGGCAGCGTCGAACACACCGTGCCACAGCGCGTCGCCATAGGTGTTCGGGCGTGCGAACTTGCCATCCGGTGCGGTGAATGCCGCACGCAGCCGGAGGAACCGGTTTGCCATGGCCAGCGGACGCGCCGTCCCCACGGGTCGGTAGGCGTCCGTGTCGGCCCCCAGAGCGCGCGCGGCGGCGTTCATGCCGCGATGTATCCTGTCCTGCAACCTCGCGGGGTCCATCATCAGACCACCAGCGCGATGCCGCCGTCGCCCATGCCGGGCCCGGGCGGGATGCCTAGAAATGCGCAGAGCCGTCGGCGCCAGTCGTCGAACAGCCTGGTGCGGTCGCGCAACTCGTCGCGGTTGCGTGTCCATACCGATGCCTGGTCGGTGTCGAGGTTGTCGCCGGCATGCGGCACGGCGTGTTCCAGCACGGTCAGTGTGCCGAGATAGCGGCGAACCACACCGGCCTCGGAGTCGGACAGGTTGTTGAGGCGGAACTCGAGCAGGCCGAATGCTTGGAAGAACCGCCAGTTCTGCATGCCGGAGTTTGCAGCGCCATGGGCCGGGTAGCCGCAGAAGCGCCGGACGTCCGTCTTCTCGGAGTCGCTGAATGCCATCAGATGAAGGACCCGTCGCCGCGGGTGATCAGCACCGTGCCGCTGCCCGAGGCGAGCAGGGCTGCGGCGTGGCTCACAAGGTTGTTCACGGTCAGCATCACCCGCGAGTTCGCGATCACCGGCATGTCGGCGGTCGCAGCCGAAACCGAGACGGATGGGTCGGCGCCGAACCGCACATAGGCCAGCGCGGCGCTGGTGTTGGTCACCACGACGGTGTCGCCGCCGCCGGTCAGTGCGACCGTGGCGGACGCAGTCGTCGCACTGATGGACGCCGTTCCGGTCGGACGGAACGGCGTCGTTGATCCGATGGTCATGTCGCGCTCCGCGTGGTTGCTGGATCAGCCGATGTGCTCGACCATGACGGCGCGCTTGAACGCAGCATTGGTCGCCGTCGGAACCGTGGTCGGATTGGTGGTGGTATCGGACGGGGCGCAGAACCCGCCGATCCAGTACCACGACTGCGCAATGATCTGCTGCAGCCGATCGAGCGGCTCGCGCGTCACCATCGCGACGTCGTCGACCACCGCGACGATCGAGTCCTTCGGCGCCACGTCGGTCGCCGCCATGCCGGCGAAGTCGCCTTCGATCAGTGCGCCCTTGCCGCAGATGATCGGCCGCCGGACCATCAGGCTGGCGAGCGTCGGATGCGCCTGTACGAAGGCCTCCGTGGTCGGGATGAAACGCAGGCCGAGGAAGTCGTTGGTGAGGCCCTGGCGAAACACCTGGTTCACGGATGTCGCGCCCTGGAACAATTGCTTGAAGTCGGGATCGGCGAACAACTGCCGCGCGGAGACCGGGTCGAGGTAGCAGTTGTAGACACCGTCGATCTCCGGCACCGCATTCAGGCGCAGCTTCGCCACGGCATCCAGCAGGCTGGACATCGTCAGAACGTCGGTCGCCGTCAGCGCTGCGGTCGTGACGCGCTGCGATGGCCGCACGACCACGGAGGCATTGGCCGCGACGATCGCGTTGCCCGCGGTCGCATCGATGACGGTCACGCTGCCCGAGAAGGTCAGAACGCCGGAGATACCGTTCGGCGCGGTCGAAACGTTGCTGCCATCGACCGTGACATTCACCAGCGTATAGGCGTTGGCACCGACGGCCACCGTCAGCGGCGTGGCAGCGCTCACTGCCTGCTGTACGCCACTTACGAAGACGGTCGGGAAGCCGCGGATGTCATCGACCGCGACGTTGATGCCGGGAGCGCCCAGTGTGGTGCGGACACGCGTGTTGCCACCGAAGTAGCTGCCGAACAGCGCATTGCGTGCGAGTTCATCGAGGCTGCGGGCCGCTTGTTCGCCATTCACATAGGCGTTCTGCAGGAACTGCGATGCGATGCCGACGCGGCTGGTGACCATGTTGAGATCGGTGGTCGCGGCATAGTGGTTGATCGTGATCGTGTACTGCTCGAGGTTCCAGCCGGACGGCGTCATGCCGTTGTCGAGGTTCGTGTTGCTGCTCGCCGACAGTGGCGTCGTGATGCTCGGCTTGAGGCCGGCACGGGTGCGGGTCAGCGTCTCGCCGATTCCCACCGCGATCTTGACGCGGTCGGCGCAGGCGCGATAGCCGAGCCGCGACCTCAGCGCCTGCTGGAACTCGCGCTCCAGGAAGCCCTGTTCAATGATGGGCTGTAAGGCGGCTGGAAAGTTTTGAATGCCCATTCGGGAAACCCCTAGGTTGGGTTGATATGCTGACTAGAGCCGTCCACCTGCGCGGATCACGCTCTAGAACTGGTGCTTCAGGATTGCCGTGCGGGCGGCCTGGTACTCGCCATCGGTCATGTCGACCGCGAGCTTTTGGCGCGGCGGCTGTGCGGGCGGCGGACTTGCCCGGCTGGACGAAGATGCACCGCCGAACAGCCACGGCTTTGCGCGCCGGAACTGCCCGATGATCTCCGCGGCGTTGGCGATCTGGCCCTCGGACGTCAATGCGCCTACGTCGAGGTCGAGCAGCTTCAGCCCGTCGAGATCGACGATGCCGGCGCGCACGGCCTCGACCTTCAGTTCGGCCCGGGCGACGCGGCTTCGCGCGTCCTGTTCGGCCGTCGCTAGCCGCTGCTCCAGCGCCTCGGCACGCGCGCGCAGTTCGGCGAGCGGATCGGAATCCGATCCGGCAGGCAGAGTGTCTTCTGACATCAGTTGCTTCCGTTGCTGTCTCTGTCGGCGGTGATCCGCGCAAGTTCGGCCGGCACATCCTCGATATCGAATGTGTCGGCCATCGCCTTCACGGCGCTTTCGCGGCTGATCTGTCCGGCTTCCGCCAATGTGCTCAGCGTCAGCGCGTCTTTCTGCCGGTCATCAGCGGTGGTCGGATACCAGCGCGGCCACTTGAGCGTCAGCCGGGCGATGGGATCCAGAGCCGGAATCTCCTGCCCCATGACGCGGAGCTGGTAGACCTGCGATGCCCGCAGCACCATTCGCCCGAGTGATAGCAGGGCGACTTCGCCATAACTGACGCGGAGGTTGTCGGCGAGCCAGATGAGGCCCTGGTTCATCAGTTCCAGCGCACGGCCGGACTGTGCGGCAGAAAGGCGATCGGCGTTGGCACGGTTGCCGTGCACGCTCTCGAGCGCAAGCTCGCGCAGCGTCCGCACATACTCGATGACCGCGGCCGATGCCGTCCCGCCGATCTCCAGCAGCCTGGCGTCACCCTTCTCGCTGACCACCAGCGCGTTGCCGGCGCCTTTGA
Organism: Acetobacteraceae bacterium; assembly: GCA_037201625.1. Classification (GTDB taxonomy): domain Bacteria; phylum Pseudomonadota; class Alphaproteobacteria; order Acetobacterales; family Acetobacteraceae; genus JAMXLO01. The sequence continues at coordinate 839,989 of JBBCGR010000003.1, forward strand.
TGATCTCGCTGTCGGTGGTCGCCGGCTCCTTGATCAGCAGCGTCGGATCGCTGCTGTATTTCAGGCCGCGTCCTGCCTGGCTGAGTTGGTAGTCGATCTCGATCTGCGTCTCGACGGCGGCGCGGAAGGTGCAGGCGCCATCGGCGCTGTTGCCGGTCGAGGATGGTCCCGGCAGGTTCCGGATCCATACGATCGGTACGAATCCAAGTCCGTGTTGCACGCTGCGCGATTCGTCGGGGTCGGCCGGCAGGCTGGAGCCGATCGGCGCCGGCGTGAACCAGGTTTCCTGATCGGCGTCCCAGGTGCGCATGAACCAGTGGTCGGTGCCCGGATCCGCAATGTCGTAACCGCTCGACACCAGCGCCGTTCCTGGCACGCGGTATTTCTCGGTGACCCGCACCAGGGTATCGGGTTCCTGCGGATCCCACTCCGGTGTCAGATATGTCGTGTCGAGGATACTGAAGAAGATCCTTCCGCCAAGTACCCGCATGAGGATGGCGACCGATCCGATGGAGCCCTGGATCGCTGCCTCGGTCATCGTGCGGTTGAGTTGGCTCTCCTTGGCGATGTCGGCGAGCGCCGCGCGAACCAGCCGGTCGTCGCAATCGATCGTCGGGAAGTGACCTTCGCTGAACAGCAGCGATACACTGTCCTCGACCACCACGCGACACAGGGCGTATCGCACACTCGGCCGGCGGTTGCGCAGTGGGATGTACTCGCCGCCCGCGCCACGTTCCTCGTGGAACTGGTACGGCAGGACGTCGTACAGTTTTCCATCCAGCACGCGCTTCAGGATATCCAGCGCGCGCATGCGCGGCGGATATTGCGGATCCGTGGGGATCAGCATGCAGATCGTCTCGAACATGGGCTCGCTTGCGAAAGTGGGGTGCAGCTATCGCGCGAGGAACGGCAGCGACAGGCGTCGCGCCGGTGCGCCTGAGGCGGTCAGCATGGTGAAGGCACGTGACAGCGCGTCGACCTGGTCATCCTTGCGGCCGAACGGGAAGTCGCGCAGCTCCTCGAGGAATGCGTGGTTCCACTGCGCCCGCATCATCGCGACGTTGCCGGCCTCCACCTGCGAGGCGATGGGCCCGGCGCGGGTGATCTTGGCGCCGGTCTCGCGCGAGGTGACGACACGATGGCCGGCCAGGCTGCTGACGAGGTAGAGCGCCTGATGCTTGCCGGCCTGTCCGGGGTCTTCGGGCAGGCTGATGCCGACGGCAGTGCCATCGATGCGTGCGGCCTCGCCGATCGCCGATTCGACCTCATGCGGAGAGCCACGCAAGTGCGCGACGTCCAGCACGATGAAGCGCCCCTTCCTGTCGCGCATCAGCTTGACGCCAGCGGTCCAGTCGGGATCGTTGTCGCCGGTCGCCGATGTGGCGGCAAGATCCCAGCCGCGGGCGACCATGCCGGCGGCATGTTCCGGGAGTACATCGAGAATCTCGATACTGCCTGTCTTGAACAGGCTGCCGGCGATGGGGCGCGGCGATTGCTGGTAGAGGGCGGACCATGCACGTTGGCCGATCGTGTCACGCCGGCGCAGGAGGGCCGTCCTGTCCTCCCACTCCGGCCATAGCGCAGTGCCAGGCGCGCGTTGCAGCATGTCGTTCTCCTCGGCCAGCGCCGGCAGCCGGATCTGCTGCCATTCCGCCTGGTTCTGGGCGAGCAGCCGTCCGGCCAGGTCGTCCTCATGCCATCGTGTCATGATCAGTACGATCCTGCCGTGCGGCTTGAGTCGCGTGGTGAGGTCCGCGCGATACCAGTTCCAGATGCGTTCCCGCATGAGCGGACTATCGGCTTCCGCCTGCGACTTGACCGGGTCGTCGATAATGACCAGATCGGCGCGGCGGCCGGTCAGCGGGCCGCGGATTCCGGTGGCGAAGTATTCGCCCTTCGTCGTGGTCTGCCAGTGGCCTGCAGCGTGCCGGCCGCCACTCTGCAGATCGTAGCCGAGTGGTTCGCCGTACTCGCGCACCAGTTCGCGCACCTGGCGGCCGAAGTGTTCGGCCAGGTTGGTGGTGTACGAGGTTGCGATGACCGCGCTCGCCGGATGCTGGGTGAACCACCAGGCCGGAAACAGCAGCGACGCGTAGGTCGACTTCGCCGATCCGGGCGGCATGAGCACCATGAGCCGATCGAACTCACCGCGACTGACGGCGGTGAGCCGGTCGATGAGCAGACGATGATGTGCGGCCGGAGTTTGCTCGCTCTGCCGGAGCACCCAGGAGCACCAGTCCAGAAGGCTGGTACGGATCGCCTGGTGTTGTATGGACGGGTTGTCTCGGTCCTGCACAACGTCTGAGGACCCTGGCATATGTCAGTGGTGGATTTTCACGTGAAGCCCGCCCATGGTTGCGACAGCCAATGGCGCGAGCGTTCCCTGTCGGCAGAGGCCCTGCTGGGCCTGCCGCGGCAACGAAAAACCAACGAATGACTGGAAGATGGTGTCGCTTGCGCGTTACGCCATCATGCCGCAAGGAATAGCAGAAACTGGGGCAGGTGGGCAAGAAGATTCAGAAAATAATCCTAACCAGTCGAATCGCAGTTGTATGCGCACTGCTTGGTGGCGTGCCATTGGCGGGATGCAATTCGGAGCTGAGCGATCCGCTGCAGTCCGGGCGCGTCTTGCCGCTGCATGGCATGCGCGGACGCTGGGTCGGGCCGGTGGTTCCGACGGAGCCATCGTGCGGATCGACAACGCAGGGGCTGATGTCGATCGGTGGCAGGGAGTTCGGCTTTGATCCATTCCAGGGAACGGCGGTGATCCGCGGAGCGGTGGAGGATGACCACCTGACCGGCAAGCTGGTCCGCCAGGGCAATGACCACCAGGTGGTCACGCTTGCCTTCGAGGCCACGGCAGACGATGCCGGCGTCATCAAGGGGACATTGCAATCGGGCCGGTGCCGCTGGTCGGTGGAACTGCGCCGCGGCTGAGCGGGGCAGCGCCTTGACGATATAATGTTGGACTTTGACGGTTTACTAACCGTTGCTGGTCTTTAACGGGATCGCTGGCCACGCCAGACTGGCTGCAGCAGGTGGCGAGGCCGCAATGACCCATATGGACAGGCTGATCACAACGCGCGTCGTCGGGCATCCGAGCAGCAGCATAGGACGCCAGCCAGCCCGCACGCCGCTGATCCTCGTGGTCGAGGACGAGAGCATCCTGTCGGACATGTTCCGCAGCGTGAGCGAATGCCTGAATGTCGGAGTGGAGCGGATGTCGACGCAAGGCGATCTCGATGCCGCATTGCGCGAGTGGCGCCCGATGGCGGTGGTCGCCGAGATGGACGCGGCGGGCCAGGACGGATGCCATGTCCTGATGACGATCGCCGCGTTCGATCGCGACCTTCCGGTGCTGCTCATCACGGGCGCGGATTCCGCGCTGCTGGGAGCGATCGACGCGGTCGAGGAGCTTTGGCAACTTTCCGCGGTCGTCAAATGGTCCGCGCCGGGAGGGGTCGGCCCTATCGTGGATTTCCTGTTTCGCGCCGGTCGCAAGGGTGGCTGTATGCGGCTGATGCCGACCTGACGTCAGTCATCGCGGGTCGCGCGGACGGGACATCGCATGCGCCGGCGTGCAGCGGCGGCATAGGATCCGAGGGGACGATCGGGGTCCTCGCTGGGGCCGGCAATGGTCGTCTGATAATCCGCCCACTCCTGCTCCGCCAGGCCCGTCATGTCGGCCGTCAATCCGGCCGCGTCGAGTGTCGTGCCGGCGTAGACGTCGCGAGGCAACGGCTGCACCTGCGCCAGCGGGAAGTCGTCGCGCAACCGGACCGGCACATGACTGCGTGTGAACCGGAGATTGGTAAATAGCGGGCCGAACCAGCGGTCGGTCTCCACGATGCCCTCATACAGCCTGAAGCCGCCCGGTGAGGGCAGGTTGACGGGCGCGCGGATGAGCAGGCTCCAGCCTGGGAGCGTGCGGGCAAACAGGCCGGTCCAGATCTGCAGGATGCCTGGCTCCGGCAGTGCGGTCAGGAAGGGCGGCGAGCAGCCCGCGAGCGACGTGGGGGCCTGGGCATCGAAGCGGGCGGCAAAGTCGGGGAACTGAGCCGATGGCGCCAATGGCAGCCAGTCCTCCGCGCCCGTGCACTGCCAGAAGATGTCGTGGCCGTCCCACACGAAGCGCAGGTCGGTCGGCGGGAACAGCCACCAGCCGAAGGCCGCCGCTGCGGTGACGGCCTCGCAATAGCGGTAGGCCCGCATGGGCAAAGTACCGGCGGCGGAGCGTTCGGCCCGTACCGGCGGACGCGCCTGCTCGATCATCCGGTAGAAGTGGACGATGGGACTGGTCTTGCTCATGTCTCGCTGTGCCTCCGGCCGCTTCGCCTCCGCCGACGCCTTGCAGCAAGCGCCGTCCCCTCGTCGTCGGCCCCTTCGGCCGCGGGCGGACGGCGCTTGCTGCCGTGCGGTCAGTGCGTCGGCTTGGCGGCGGGCAGGCGCCAACCGCCGCCGAGACGGATGCGGCCAGTGTCGTTGGTGGCAGGCGCCGGAGCGGGAGGGGGCGATGTCATGGTGGTGATCCTTGCCAGGTGCGGTGTCATTCCGGGATCGGCGTTGCCGTACAGGGCCGGCACCGGTCGCAGGGGCGATCGGTGATTACGGCTGCATGCATGATCGGGATGCTTCGGACAGACCAAGCCCGTTGACGCGGCGTTGCTAGACCGGAGGCCGCCGAAGTGTCAAGGAATATTTTCTCATGAAACGGCGCGCCTGGATGGTGGGCGGCTGTGTGGGCGGGATTTCGGCGTGCGCCTGGTGGTGCAGTTCCGGCCTACAGCGAGTGCGTCCACATCTGGACGAGCAGGCTCACGACGGCCACCGCGACCCACGTCACCAGTCCCAGCGCCAGGGGACGTGCGCCGGCACCGGTGAAGGCGCGCCAGTGCCCCTGCAGGCCCACCGCCGCGAGCGCGACCACGAGCACCCACCGGCCGATCAACTGGATGCCTGAGCCGAATTGGCCGATCAGTCCGAGCGTATTCAGCAGGGACGCCAGCACGAACAGGATGATAAATACCGGTACTGCCTGGTAGACCCGCTGGAGCAGCGAGCCGTCCGCGCCGGCCTCGCGCGGTTCGAACCAGGGCATCAGAAGGCCGAAGCCGATCACCAGCGGAATGATCAGCGTGGTGCGGGTGAGCTTGACGATCGTTGCGATTGTGCCGGCGTCGTGGCTATAGGCAAAGCCCGCGGCGACGACGGCGGAGGTATCGTTCACCGCGGTGCCCGCCCACAGGCCGAACCCGGGGTCGCTCAATCCCATCAGATGGCCGATGGCCGGGAAGGCAAACACCGCAATCATGTTGAAGAAGAAGATCACCGAGATCGCGTAGGCGATCTCCTCTGCCTTGGCGCGCACGACGGGTGCCAGCGCGGCGATCGCCGATGCGCCGCATATCGTGGTGCCGATCCCGATCAGGCAGCGCATCCGCCAGTGCACGCCCATCGCGCGCCCGACCAGCATGGAACAGGCCAGGCCGATGACGATCGTCAGCAGCAGGACCGGAAGGGACTCGACGCCGGTCCGCAGGATGACGCCGAGATCGAGGCTGGCACCGAGCAGGATGATGCCGCCCTTCAGGCAGAGCTTGCTGACATCACCGACGCGCAGCGAGGCGATCTGGAGCGGTTCCCTCAGCGTGTTGGTAACGATCACGCCGATGGCGATCGCGATGATGGGTGCACCGATGACGGGCGCGTAGCCGGCGGCCACCGACGCCAGGGCGGCGATCGCCAGGCAGAGCAGTGCGCCCGCCGCCAGGCGCGCTCGGGCCGCGAGGGCAAAGCGCGGTGCCGTTGATACCGTCGCTCCTTGCTGCATCGCCATGACTGATCGTCGCTCCTCGCTGGCCCCCGGCGATGCAGCCTAACGGAAATCGCACGAAATGCGACCCGGTGACCGCCTGTCGGCGCCTTGCGCAAAAATCCAGCCCCAAGTAGCATTTTGTACAGACACATATCCTTCCGGTTGTATTGCCCGGCGGAGTTCTCCGACCTGTAGGATTCTGACATCGAAAAAATGAAAGCGATCCAGCCCGAAGCATTGCCGTACGGGGCGGGGCCGCAGCCGCTGCTGCGACTTGTGTTGCGCGGACCGATGCAGGCGGAGGATGGCTGCGGACGCAATGTGCTGCCGCGATCGCGCAAGGCGCGAGGGATACTCGCCGTCCTGGGCCTCGCCGCCCCGGCATCCGTCTCGCGGACACGGCTGGCCGGCCTCCTCTGGAGCCAGCGAGCGAGGGAACAGGCGCGAGGCTCCTTGAGGCAGGCAGTGCACGAATTGCTGCGGGCACTCGGCCCGCTCGCCGGCGGGCTGCTCCGGACCCACCGCTATCACCTCGGCCTGCTGCCCGATGGCCTGCTGCTCGAGCTCGGCGGTTCCCCCAAGCCATTGTTCGCGGGGGAGTTTCGCCAGGTTCTGCTCGACGATCTCGACGGCCTCGATCCCGCCTTCGACGCCTGGCTGGAGGAACAGCGCCAGCGGGTCGTGCGTCCGCCGGCTGACCGCTGTTCCGGCGAGCAACGGTCGCGTGCCGAGCCCCGGCCAGTGGCGGGGTCTGCGCTCACCGCGCCGCTGGCCCCCGTCATGGCACAGCGCGCCGTCGGCAAGGCCGTGACACTGCGTGTGCTCGCGCTGCGCTCCCTGGACGATGACGGTCCCACCTGCCTGCTGCCGGGCCTGGCGGACGAGGTGGCGGCGGCGGTTTCCCGGTTCCGGTGGATCTCCTGCATCGCCGCGCCCGACAGCCGCCGAATCCCGCCCGTGAGGCCGCAGGCCGATCGGGACTACCTGCTGGACAGCACCGTGCAGCGGTCGGGGCCGCGCGTCCGCGTCATGATGCGCCTGCTCGATCTGTCCGCCGGCGGCGACGTGATCTGGGCGCGGCGGTTCGATCGGCAGATCGGCGATGCCCTGTTGCTGCAATCGGATATCGCCGCTGAAACTGCGGCGCAGGTCGACGCGGAACTCTTGCTGCGGGAGGGCGAGCGCAGGGCCGCGTGCGTTCTGGACCTGGCGGCGGCGCACGATCTGACATTGCGCGCCATCCCGGCAATCTACCGGCTCGAGGCGGTCGGGTTTCGGGCGGCGGGCGACCTGCTGGCGGCAGCGGTCGCGGCCGAACCCGGCAACGCCGCGGCACACGCCTGGTGGGCCTATTGGCACCTGTTCCTGGTCGGCCAGGGCTGGGCAGCCGATCCCGCCGATGCCGCCCGGCGGGCAGGCGACCTGGCCGAACGCGCCGTCACGCTGGACCCAGGCGACGCGCGCGCCGTCGCACTGGTGGGACATGTGCGCGGCTTCCTGCACAAGCGCGCCGAGGAGGCCTGCACCCTGCATGAGCGGGCGCTCTCGTTGAACCCGAATCTGCCGCTGGCGTGGTGCTTCTCGGGCCTCGCTCACTGCTATCTCGGCCGGCACGCCATCGCGATCGAGCATATCGGGCGCGCCCAGTTTCTTGCCCCGTACGATCCCCATGCGTTCTTCTTCGACATGGCGCTGATGATGCCCCACTTCCTGCTGGGCGACTTCGACCAGGCGCTCGTTCTCGGACGGCGCGCGGTGGAACTCAATCCCGGCTTCACCTCGACCTACAAGGGATACCTGGCAACGCTGGGGCAGCTTGGCCGCGACCAGGAGGCAGCCCGCGTGCTGACCCGTCTGCTGGCTCTCGAACCGGGATTCTGCGTCAGGAGCGCGATCCTGCGTTCGCCGATGACCCGCCAGCCCGACCTCGACAGTTACGCCGAGGGGCTGCGGCGCGCCGGCCTGCCGGACGGCTGAACCGTTCTGCCACACCCCGACTGCGATCCGGACGGCCATTCCAGGCCACCATTGAAATTGCACCTCGCGCATCGCAGAGTGCAGTTATTCACGTATGGCACCGTCCAGAGAGGAGTTCCCGTTGATGAGATGCTCGATGACCCTGTGCTTCGGCACGCTCTTCGCCGGCCTGCTGCTGGCAGGATCGCAGCCGGCTTCTGCGCAGGGCTCCGGTTCGGCAACGCTGGATGCGGCGCGCGGCCGAGGGCAGGTGCTGTGTGGAATCTCCGGCCAGGTGCCCGGGTTCTCCCTGCCGGACAGCCAGGGCGTCATGCGCGGGATCGATGCCGATTCCTGCCGCGCCGTAACCGCCGCTGCGCTAGGCGACGTGAACAAGGTGAAGTTCGTCATCACCACGACACAGAACCGCTTCACCAACCTTCAGTCGGGCGAGATCGACATGCTGTCGCGCAGCACGACCTGGACGCTGGGTCGCGAGGGCAATCTCGGTCTCGAGTTCGCCTGGGTGAACTACTACGACGGCACCGGCTTCCTGGTGAAGGCGGCCACGGGCGTGAAGTCGGCCAAGGAGATGGACGGCGCCACGATCTGCGTGCAGCCGGGCACCAGCACCGAACTGGCGATCAACGACTACTACCGGCTGAACAACATGAAGTTCACGCCGATCCTTATTCAGGATCTGTCGGAACTCCAGGGCGCGTTCCTGTCGGGCCGCTGCGACGCCTACTCGACCGATGCATCGGCGCTCGCCACGTTCCGCTTCAGCCAGGGACCGAAGGCGCAGGACCTCGTGCTGCTGCCTGAGATCATCAGCAAGGAGCCCCTCGGCGTCATGGTCCGCAAGGGCGACGACAAGTGGTTCGACCTGGTCCGCTGGACCTTCATCGCCATGATCACGGCGGAAGAGAAGGGCATCACCAGCCAGAACATCGACAGCTTCACCAGCTCGACGGACCCCGACATCCGGCGTCTGCTCGGCGTTGAAGGCGACATGGGCAAGGCCCTGGGGGTCGACAACAAGTGGGCCTACAACGTCATCAAGCAGGTCGGCAATTTCGGTGAGGTCTGGGACCGGAATATCACGCCGATGGGCGTCAAGCGCGGCATCAACAACATCTGGACGAAGGGCGGACTGCAGTACGCCCCGCCGATTCGCTGACACCCGGCGGCATGTCGGACCTCACCGCTGATCCACGCCTTGTCGGGGCGCGCGTCGCCCCGAAGAAGGGATTGCGCCTCTCGTGGTCCGACCCCCTCTTCCGCGCCATCGTCTGGCAGGTCGTCATCGTTGGCGCGGTAGTGGCGCTCGTCTGGTACCTGGTCGGCAATACCAATCGGAACCTGGCGGCACGCCATATCGCCACCGGGTTCGCCTTTCTCCAGCGTGTCGCCGGCATCCCGATCGGGGAATCGCCGATCGCCTACGATCCGGCGGTCAATACCTACGGCACGGCACTGTTGATCGGCATCCTGAACACGCTGCGGGTCGCCGCCGTCGGGATCGTGCTGGCGACGATCCTGGGAACGCTGATCGGCATCGGGCGGCTGTCCGGCAATTGGCTCCTCGCCAGGCTGACCAGCTTCTATGTGGAAACGCTGCGCGACATCCCGTTGCTGCTGCAACTATTCTTCTGGTACTCGATCCTTCAGGCGCTGCCGCCGCCCCGGCAGGCGTGGCACATCGGTGACCTCCTGTACCTGTCCAACCGCGGTGCGCGCTATCAGCAACTGACATGGGGCCCGGCCTATTCCTGGGCACTCGGCGGGTTCGTGGTGGGGTTGATCGCCACGATCATCTGCAGCCGCGTGATCCGTCGCCGGCAGGACCAGACCGGCCAGCGCATGCCGCTCTGGCCTTTCGGGCTGCTGTTCATGGTGGCGCTGCCGCTGGCGATCTGGGCGCTGCTCGGTGCGCCCTTCCAGCCCGACGTGCCCGTGCTGCGCGGCTTCAACTACCAGGGCGGCGGCGCGGTCAGTCCCGAATACTTCGCCCTGCTGGTCGGCCTGGTCACCTATACTGCGGCCTACATCGCCGAGATCGTACGGTCCGGCATCCTGGCGGTGCCCCAGGGCCAATGGGAGGCCGCCGGTGCCCTCGGACTGCACCGCCGCAGGATACTTACGCGAATCGTCCTGCCGCAGGCGCTGCGGGTGATCATCCCGCCGATGACCAGCCAGTATTTGAACATCACCAAGAACAGTTCGCTCGCCGTTGCGATCGGTTTCCAGGACATCGTCTCGATTGCCTACACGACGCTGAACCAGACCGGCCAGGCGATCGAGGGCGTTGCCATCATCATGGCGGTCTACCTCACGATCAGCCTGTCGATCAGCCTGTTCATGAACTGGTACAACGCGCGTATCGCCCTGGTGGAGCGCTGAAGATGGGCGAGACCGCCGCCACCGCCGATCCTCGCTACGCCGGCGTTCGCGAACAGCCGCCGGCCGGCACGACCGGTCCATGGGCGTGGGCGAAGACCAACCTGTTCGGCTCCTGGTGGTCGACCGCGGTCACCCTCGTACTCGGCTACCTGCTGCTGCGCTTCGCCGTGGAGTTCGTGTCCTGGGCCTTGCTGCATGCAATCTGGAGCGTGCCCTACGACGCCCAGGGCAGGCCGGACAACACGGCCTGCCACAACGCCAAGGGCATCGGCGCCTGCTGGGCGGTGATCAGCGACAAGTATCGCCTGATCCTGTTCGGCCGCTACCCATATGCCGAACAATGGCGCCCGGCGGTATGCGTGGTGCTGTTCGTCGGCCTCTACGTCGTCTCCGCAATGCGGCGGTTCTGGCGCAAGGAACTTGCGCTGGTTTGGGTCGTCACGCTGGTCCTGATCGGCGTCCTCATGTGGGGCGGCATCCTCGGCCTGTCCTATGTGCCGGAGGACGACTGGGGCGGCCTGCCGATCACGCTGATCCTCGCGACGTTCGGCCTCGCCTTCGCATTTCCGCTGGCGATCCTGGTCGCGCTCGGCCGGCGCTCCACGCGGCTGCCGGCGGTGAAACTGCTCTGCGTGCTCTACGTCGAACTGATCCGCGGCGTGCCGCTGGTCGCGCTGCTGTTCATGGCAAGCGTGATGTTCCCGCTGTTCATGCCCGAGGGCGTCAACATCAACAAACTGCTGCGTGCCCAGATCGCCATCATCCTGTTCGCCGGTGCCTACCTGGCCGAAGTCGTGCGCGGCGGCCTGCAGGCCTTGCCGCGAGGCCAGGCGGAGGCCGCCGATGCGCTGGGCCTGAGCTACTGGAAGAAGACCGGGTTCATCATCCTGCCGCAGGCGCTGCGACTGGTGATCCCGCCGCTCGTCAATACTTTCATCGGCTTCTTCAAGGACACGTCGCTGGTGCTGATCATTGGCACGTTCGACCTGCTCTATATGGGCAAGATCGCGCTCAGCGACCCGCCGTGGCAGGCCTTCTCGACCGAGGTCTACCTGATGCTGGCCGTCATCTACATCGCCTTCTGCTTCGCCATGTCGGTCTACAGCCGCGGGCTGGAACGCGAACTCGCCCGTGCCCACCGCCGCTGAACGGAGACAATCACGATGAGCCAGGCCGTATCGGAGCATATCGTTGCGCACTTGGCCGATACCTCGGCGCCACCGATCATCGCGATGGAGAAGGTGAACAAGTGGTTCGGCTCGCTGCACGTGCTGCGCGACGTGTCGCTCGCCGTGGCGGAGAAGGAGCGGGTGGTGGTGTGCGGACCGTCCGGCTCCGGCAAGTCCACCATGATCCGCTGTATCAACCGTCTCGAATCACACCAGGAAGGCCGTATCGTCGTCGACGGGACCGAGTTGACCGACGATCTGCGCTCGCTCGACACCATCCGCCGCGAGGTCGGCATGGTGTTCCAGTCGTTCAATCTGTTCCCGCATCTCACCATCCTCGAGAACTGCACGCTGGCGCCGATCTGGGTCCGCAAGATGCCCAAGGCCGACGCCGAAGAGGTGGCGATGAACTTCCTGAGCCGCGTCAGGATTCCAGAGCAGGCGAAGAAATACCCGGGCCAGCTTTCGGGCGGCCAGCAGCAGCGCGTCGCGATCGCCCGCGCGCTGTGCATGCGGCCGAAGATCATGCTGTTCGACGAACCCACCTCCGCCCTCGATCCCGAGATGATCAAGGAGGTGCTTGACGTGATGATCGAACTTGCGGAGTCGGGCATGACGATGGTCTGCGTGACGCATGAGATGGGGTTTGCGCGCCAGGTCGCCGACCGCGTGGTCTTCATGGATCGCGGCGAGATCGTCGAGAGCGGCGCGCCGGAGCGCATGTTCAGCGACCCGCAGACCGACCGGCTGAAGCTCTTCCTCAGCCAGATCCTGCGCGGCCACTGACGGCGGCTCCCGAAGCGCGAGGGCCGGAGGCGGATTCGCTCGCGGTCCGAGCCACGCGATCGATCAGCACCGCTCTGACACGGCGCACCGCGCGGACGGCGCTATCGCCGTCCTTCACCGATCGGCGGCACATCGCCGGTCATCCCGGCCAGCACCTCCGCGACGTGGCGCACCTTGGTGGCATGGCCTTCCCGCTGCAACCGTCCGGCGATGTTGAGCAGGCAGCCGAGATCACCGGCAAGCACCGTCTCCGCCTTCGTGGCAACGATGTCGCGCACCTTATCCGACACCATGCGGACCGAGATGTCGGGGTATTTCACGCAGAACGTGCCACCGAACCCACAGCACACTTCGGCGTCCGGCAATTCGGCGACGGTGGCCCCGGCGGCCCGCAACAGTTGGCGCGGCTGCTGCTTGATGCCGAGTTCGCGCAGGCCGGAGCAACTGTCGTGGTAGGTGACCGGGCCTCCCACATGCTGCGCCCGGACGCGCTCCACGCCCATCACGTCGACCAGGAAGCTGACCAGTTCATGGGTCTTGCCGGCGAGTGAATCGGCACGCATCCGAAGATTGGGGTCGTCATCGAACAGATGCGGCAGGTGGTGACGGAGCATCCCGGCGCACGAGCCCGACGGGACGACCACGTAGTCATACCCGCCGAACGCATCGAGGATGCTCTCGGCCAGGTCGCGGGCCGTGGCCCGGTCGCCGGAATTGTACGCAGGCTGGCCGCAGCAGGTCTGGGCCCTCGGTACCTCCACCTGGCAGCCCGCCTGCTCCAGCAGCCTGATCGCGGCGAAGCCGATCGTCGGGCGGTGCAGGTCGACCAGACAGGTGACGAACAAGGCGACGCGGGGACGTGCGGGCGCCATGTCAGACGGCCAGATGGCCGAGCCGCGATGCGCGCGCATCGGCGACGCGCTGATGGGCGATCGCGACATAGCTGGGATCGAGTTCGATGCCGATTCCCCGTACGGCCTCCAACTCGGCGGCAACGAGCGTTGTGCCGGTGCCCATGAACGGGTCGAGCACGACCGCGTCGGGGCGGCCGTGCAGCCGGATGCACCAGCGCGGCAGCGCCACCGGGAACGTGCTGGGATGGTGGAACTTCCCGGCCTTGGCCTTCACCGTGTCGTACGGGATGAACCAGGTGTTGCCTCGGCAGCGCAGGTCTCGGGCATGGCCGCGCCGTGCGATGTTGGACTTGTCCTTGAATGGCACGCCGATCGCCAGCCGGTCGAGCCTGACGTCGCCGGTCAGCGTCAGGTGGAAGATGTGCTCGTGGTTGTGGTGCAGGAACCGCTGCCCGCCCACCGGCTTGAAGTGTCCGACCGCATCATCGCGGGTGGCGATCGACTTGATCCAGGTGATGTGGTTCTGCAGCGTGAACAGCGGGCGCAGCCGCACGATCAGTTCGAACGGCAGCCAGGGGGCGCTGGACGAGCCCGAGATATTGAGGAAGAACGACGCGTCCGGCTTCATCACGCGCCGGATCCCTTGCGCGACGCGCACCAGCCAGTCGAGGTACTCGGTCTCGCCGAGCCGGTCGTCGTAGTCGCGGTAGGTCACCCCGAGATTGTACGGCGGCGAGGTGGTCACGACATCCACCGACGCGGCGTCGAGTTCCGGCAGAACGGCCAGGCAGTCCCCCTGGACGATGCGATGGGCGCAATCCGCGCTGCGCCCATCAGCCGCCTCGACTACAGGCTGCATGACACCGCAGGAAAGTGAGGTCAGGCGCTGCGCGCCGACACCAGGCGCCACACCGGATCAGACTGCGTCAGGTCGCGCTCGAACGCCCAGATGTCGGTGATCTCGGTCACCGCGTCGGTGCCCACCACGGGATTGCCGTCCTTGTCCTGTGTCAGGCTGATCTGGTCGGACACGAAGCGGACGGTGATGGTCGCGACCGAACCGCGCAACTCGGCGTTCTCGATGGTCATGCTGCGAATCGCATGGATCGCGCTGACCTGCGTCTGGTTCGCTGCCTCACGCGCCGCGATGGCCTGCTCGAACGCGCGGTAGGTATCGTCGGCGAGCAGCGTCCGCAGCGTCTGGCGGTCCCCTGCGGCAAAGGCCGCGACGATCATACGGAAGGCCTGTTCCGCGCCATTCAGGAAGCCCGCTGGATCGAAGGCCTGGTTCACCGTGCGCATCTGCTCCAGCGTCTGCCCCAGCGCGCTGGCCGGCTCCGGGACGGCGCGGGTCGCGGCCGCGGGTTGCGGCTCCGCCTGGCCGTCGATCACCGGCGCCGGAGCGTTCTGCGCTGCCGGTGGCTGGTATGGCGGTGTCTGACGCTCGAATCCTGTCCGTCGGCCCAGGATGCTGCGCAGCCGCAGCACCAGGAAGGCCGCTATCATCCCGAACAGGATCAGGTCGACTGGAAAACTGCTACCCGCGCCCATCATGTGTCTCCTCCTGGTCACAGATAAGGGCGCGCAGCGCCGGACACAAACAATTCTCGCATGGCAGCCGGCTTGCCGGCCTGCGAGCCGGGCTGTATTGGCCGGACATGATCCTGCTGCGACACGGCCAGAGCGAGTTCAACCTGCACTTCTCTGCGACGCGCCGCGATCCTGGCATCGTGGATCCCCGGCTGACCGACCTCGGTCACATGCAGGCGGCCGAGGCGGTCCGCGCGCTTGAAGGCGAGCGTATCACCCGCATCATCGCCTCGCCGTACACCAGGGCGCTGCAGACGGCGGCGCCGCTGGCCCGCGCGCTGGGCGTCAAGGTGGTGATCAATCCGATCGTGCGCGAGCGCTATGCCTTCGCCTGCGACGTCGGCACGCCCCGTACGGAACTGGCCATGGCGTGGCCGGACCACGATTTCTCCACCATCGACGAGGTGTGGTGGCCGGCGATCGAGGAGCCTGCGGCGTCGGTGGTCGGTCGTGCGGCGCTGTTCCGCGCCGAGATGGCGGCGCTGCCGGACTGGTCGGACACGCTGGTGATCAGCCATTGGGGCTTCATCCTGTCGATGACCGGCAAGAGCGTCACCAACGGCGAATGGTTGCGCTGCGATCCGCATGGCGCCGCGCCCGAGGAACTCACCTGGCGCGCCTGACCGTCCGGCCGAACGGGATGGCGCCGGCCTGCCATCCGTGCTACCGGCCCGCCGCACAGGTGTCCTAGCCCCTTTCACCTAGCCCCAGCCCAAATTGAATACGGAGACAGAGATGTCCGAGACGACGACCACACCGCCCCAGACGGCCGGTCAGCCGCAGACGCCGCCGCTGGTGGTCAATATCCAGTACGTCAAGGACCTGTCCTTCGAGGTGCCCGGCGCGCCGCAGATCTACAGCCAGCTTCGTGCCCAGCCGCAGGTCAACATCAACCTCGATGTGCAGGCCCGCCGCGTGCAGGACGGCCAGAACGTGTTCGAAGTGGCGATCATGATCCGCGCGGAGGCCCATGAGGGCGCGGCTCAGACCGGCAACGGACAGACCGCCGGCGTGCCGCCCACCGTGTTCGTCGCCGAACTCACCTACGCCGGCGTGTTCACGCTGTCCGGCCTGCCGGACAACGCGATCGAGCCCGTGCTGCTCGTCGAGTGCCCGCGTATCCTGTTCCCGTTCGCCCGCAACATCCTGTCGGATGTGACGCGCGACGGTGGCTTCCCGCCCGTGCTGCTGCAGCCGATCGACTTCGTCGCCCTCTGGCAGCAGCGCCGCGCCCAGTCGCCCGGCACCACCGCGATCGCCTGACGGCCGCTTCGGCCCAGGACGCCTGATCCGGCTTAGGGCACCATCCGGCTCAGGGCAGCAGCCAGACCGGCTCCCGCAGCCTGCCGACGAAGGCCGCATGTGCGGCCAGTTCGTCCGGCGTCGGCAGGATCGGGCGCGGCGTGCGGCTGCCCTCGTGCCGGTAGACCACGACTTCCGCGGCGGCCTTCTGCGTGGCGAGCGACAGGCCGCGCTGGCGGCCGCCGGTAAGTTCGACATAGACCTCGGCCAGCAGCCGGCAGTCGAGCAGGGCGTTATGCGTCGTGCGGGCGCTCAGATCGATCGCGAAGCGGCGGCACAGCGCGTCCAGGCTGTTCGGCATGCCGGGAAACCGCGTCTTGGCCAGCGCCAGCGTGTCGATCATCCGCTCGGCGGCCAGCGCCGGCCGCCCGACCCGCGCGAATTCGGCATTCAGGAACCCGAAGTCGAACGGCGCATTGTGCGCGATCAGCTTGTCCTCGCCGAAGAACGCCAGCAGATCCTCGGCGATCTCGCCGAAGGGCGGCTTGCCGGCAAGGTGGGCGAGCGTGAAGCCATGGACCCGCGTGGCGTCATCCGGGATGTCCCGCGCCGGGTGGACCAGCGCGTGAAAGAACTGTCCGGTCGGCAGGTCGTTCACCAGTTCCAGTGCCGCGACCTCGATGACGCGGTGGCCCAGCAGCGGTTCCAGCCCGGTGGTCTCGGTATCGAACAGGATGGCGCGGCTCACGCGAGGACCTCCCTGATCAGCCGGTTCAATGCCCGCAGCGACGCGTGGCGCGACAGGCCGGTCCGCACCACCACATCGGCGCGACGGCGCTTCTCGGCGTCCGGCATCTGCCGCGCGATCACCGCCCGGATATCCGCGTCGCTCATGCGCCGGCGGGACCGGATGCGGTGCATCTGGATCGCCCGCGGTGCCGTCACCACGACGACACGGTCCACGCGCCTGTCGCCACCCGTCTCGAACAGCAGCGGAATGTCGAGCACCACGGCCCGTTCGCCATGGCGGCGGGCACGCGCCACGAACGCGCGCTCCTCCTGTTCCACCATCGGATGCAGAATCCGCTCCAGGCGCTTCAGCGCGTCCGGCTGACCGAGCACCGCCTGGCGCAGTGCCGCCCGATCGACCGCGCCATCGCGCACGGTACCGGGGAACGCGTTGCCGATCGTCCGGACCGCGCGGCCGCCCCGGGCCTGCATCCGGTGTACCGCGGCATCGGCGTCGAATACCGGGATGCGAGCGCGGCGGAATGCCGCAGCGGCGGTCGATTTGCCCATGCCGATGCCGCCGGTCAGCCCCAGGATGATCATTGCGCCAGCAGGTCGGCCGCGACGAACCGGCGAAGCTCGTCATCGACGACTGGCTCGACGCCGAACCAGGCGTGGAAGCCAGGCACGGCCTGGTGCAGCAGCATGCCGAGACCCTCGACGCAGCGGAGCCCATGCGCCCGGGCGGCCGCCAGCAACGGCGTCTCCAGCGGCACGTAGACATTGTCCGCCACCACCAGCCCGGCCGGCGCGCGCGACAGGTCGATGTCCATGTTCTCGTGCCCGACCATCCCCAGCGGGGTCGTGTTCACCACCAGCGCATGATCGGCCAGTGCCGCCATCCGCGCCTCCCACTCGGCGATCTGCAGCCCGGGCAGATCCCGCGCCAGCGCTTCTGCGCGGACGCGCGTCCGGTTGGCAATTGTCACCGGCGTGCCGGCGTCCAGCAGCGCCGCGGCGACCGCGCGGGCCGAGCCGCCGGCACCCAGCAGAAGTGCGGGGCCGGCCGTCGGATCCACGCCGTGCGCCCGCAGATTGGCGAGGAAGCCGTAGCCGTCGGTGTTGGCACCCGCGATGCTGCCATCCTTGAACACCAGCGTATTGACGGCGCCCGCGCGGCGCGCGCTGTCGTCGACCGTGTCGCAGATCTCGAAGGCGGCCAGCTTGTGCGGGATGGTGACATTGGCGCCTGCGAAGCCGGCCGCCAGCAATCCGCGCATCGCGGTGGCGAACTCGCCGGTGCGGATCGGCAGGGGAATATACGCGCCGTCGATGCCGTGCCGCTGCAGCCAGAATCCGTGCAGCCGAGGCGACCGCGAATAGGTGACCGGCCAGCCGGCGATGCCGGCGACTCGGGCGTGACCAGACAGGATGGACATGGCGGTACATTTCCCCGGTATGCCCCCAAGATCAATGCAGGTTTCATGAAAACGCCACGGTCCGGAGCGCCTCACCGGCTTGTCGCGGTGCAGCACGGCTGGGCAGATTGGCCGCTGTTCCCGCCATGAGACCGCCTCGATGCTCCGCGACGAGATACCCCATCCGGCGCGCCCGCCTGGCGCCGGCGCATCGGTGCGGCTGACCGAGGTCAGCCGGCACTGGGGCACCGCTGTGGCCCTCGATCGCGTATCGATCGACGTCGCGGCGGGCAGTTTCACCGTGCTGCTGGGGCCGTCCGGCTGCGGCAAGACCACCTGCCTGCGTATCGTCGCCGGCCTGGAGACGGCAAGCGGCGGGCGCGTGGAGATCGGCGGACGCGACGTCACCGACCTGCCTCCCGCCGCCCGCGGCGTGGCGATGGTCTTCCAGTCCTATGCGCTGTTTCCGCACCTGAGCGTCGCGGAGAACATCATGTTCGGGCTGAAGGCGCGGAAAGTACGCGTTCCCGAGCGCGCCCGCCGCCTGGCGCGTGCGGTCGACATCCTCGGCATCAGCGCCTTGCTGGACCGGCGGCCGGGCCAGCTTTCCGGCGGCCAGCAGCAGCGTGTCGCCCTGGGTCGCGCCATCGTCGCGGAGACGCCGGTCTGCCTGATGGACGAACCGCTGTCGAACCTCGATGCGCAGCTTCGTGCCGACATGCGGCGCGAGATCCTGGCGCTGCAGCGGCGGCTGGGCATCACCATGCTGTACGTCACGCACGACCAGACCGAGGCCATGGGCATGGCCGACCAGATCGTGCTGCTGCGCGACGGCCATATCGAGCAGGATGCGCCGCCGGCTGACATCTATGCCCGGCCCGCCACGCGTTTCGCGGCAAGCTTCATCGGCACGCCGCCGATGAACCTGTTTCCGCTGGAACGCCACGGACTGGGCCTGGTGCTGCGTGGCACCGATGGGCCGGTCCTGGCGACCGCGGTCCCCGGCACGTGTTTCGGCGGCATCCGGCCGGAATGCCTGCGGCTCGCCCCGCACGGCATCCCGGCGCGGGTCCGCCATGCCGAGTACCTGGGTGCCGACACAATCGTTGCCTGCGAGGCGGGCGAGGCGCTGCTGCTGGTACGCCTGCCGGGCCGCGTGACGCCGCAGGACGGCACACCCGTGCATCTCGCGAACGAGGAGCCGATCCACCTGTTCGACGCCGCCACGGGGCGGCGCATCGAGAGCGTCGGGCGGGTGAGGCAGCCGGTCGGCGCATGACCGAACGAACCCAGGGGAAGGACCACAGCATGATCCGCCGCCGTAATCTGCTGGCCGTTTCGGCCGGCATACTTGCCGCACCCGCCATCCTGCGCGCGCAGAGTGTGCAGAAGCTGACGTTCTATTATCCGATCGCGGTCGGTGGCCCGCTGCAGGCAGTGATCGACGGCTACTGCAAGGCGTTCCAGCAGGAGACCGGGATCGCGGTGGAGGCGGTGTATGCCGGGGCCTATGGCGAGACGCTGATCAAGGCGATGACGGCGATCCGTGCCGGCGCCGGCCCGCAATTCGCGGTGCTGCTCGCGGCCGAGATGCACAGCCTGCAGGACCAGGACATCCTGGTGTCGCTCGACGAGATCGGCCTCGACGCCGATGCCAGGAAATGGCTCGACGGCTTCTATCCCGCGTTCATGGCCAACAGCCACGCCGATGGCAGGACCTGGTCGGTACCGTTCCAGCGCTCGACGGCGATCTTCTACTACAACAAGTCGGCGTTCGCGGAGGCCGGCCTCGATCCCGAAGCCTTTCCGACCACCTGGGCGGGGCTGGCCGAGGCCGCGGTGAAGCTGACGAAGCGCGATGCGTCGGGCCGGGTGACGCGCTGGGGCATCAAGCTGGCGGGCGATCTCGGCAACGCGCAATGGACATTCGGCGCGCTCGCCAACCAGGCCGGGCAGCGGCTGATGAACGAGGCCGGCAGCGAGGTCTATTTCAACCAGCCGAAGACGATCGAGGCGATGTCATTCTGGCGCGGCCTGGCGTTGGAGCATCACGCCACGCCGGACGGCGTTTCCAACTGGCCGCAACTCTCACCGGATTTCCTCGAGGGCAACGCGGCGATCATCCAGCACACCACCGGCAACCTGACCAATGTGCGGGACAAGGCACAGTTCCCGTTCGGCGTCGCGGGGCTGGCGGGCAAGACCTCACCGCGCACCGTGGTGGGTGGCGGCAACCTGTATTTCTTCAAGAATGCCAGCCCGGCCGAGAGGCAGGCGAGCCTGCGCTTCGCCCGCTGGGTCAGCGAGCCGGAGCGCGCCGCCGACTGGTCGATGCGGACCGGTTACATCGCCACCAGTCCGGCGGCCTACGACACCCAGACGATGAAGGCGTTCATCGAGCGGGTGCCGACCGCGAACGTCGCTCGCACCTTCCTGCCGGTCGCGACTGGCGAATTGTCGGTGCATGAGAACCAGCGCGTGTACAAGGCGCTCACCGACAACATCCAGGCCTGCCTCAACGGCAGCAAGACGGCGGCGCAGGCGATGGCGGATGCGCAGGGCGAGGCCGACCGCATCCTGAAGCCCTATCGGCGCGTCTGACCGGGCGCAGGCGGGCATGCGGCGCGAGACGATCCACGCCTGGCTGCTGCTGCTGCCCGCCCTCGTGCTGCTGGTCGCGTTCACCCACTGGCCGGCCGTCGCCACGCTGATCGACAGCCTCTACGCCACGCCGCGCGGCGGCCGCGCAGCGCCATTCGTCGGCATCGGCAACTATACCGACCTGCTCGACGATCCGGTGTTCTGGCAGGCGCTGCGCAATAACGCCTGGTACGCGCTCGCGACGATCCCGGTCTCGATCGTGCTCGCGCTGCTGATGGCACTGGCGGTGAACCAGGCACTGCCGGGCCGCGCAATGCTGCGCATGGCGTATTTCCTGCCGACGATGCTGCCGATGATCGCCGTCGCCAATATCTGGCTGTTCTTCTACACGCCCGATTACGGTCTGTTCGACCGCATCCTCGCGTGGTTCGGCGGCGGGCGGCACAACTGGCTCGGCGACCCGGCGACGGCGCTGCCGTCGATGATCGCGGTCGCGGTGTGGAAGGAGACCGGCTTCTTCATGATCTTCTATCTGGCCGCGTTGCAGACCATGCCGAGCGATCTGCGCGAGGCCGCGGCACTGGAGGGTTCATCGCGGTGGAACTATTTCCGCCGCGTGATCCTGCCGCTGCTGATGCCGACCACGCTGTTCGTACTGGTCAATGCGGTGATCAACGCCTTCCGCGTCATCGACCATGTGGTGGTGATGACGCATGGCGGGCCCGACAACGCAACGACTCTGTTGCTCTACTACGTGTACGAGGCCGGCTTCCGTTTCTGGGACACCGCGACCGCCGCGACCGCGACGGTTGTGCTGCTGGGCATCATGGCGCTGACGGCGGCATTCCAGTTCGGCGTGCTGGGTCGCCGCATCCACTACCGATGATCGGTGGCCGCTTCGTGACCGACCGCGTGCTGGAAACCGCCGGCGCCTGGCTGCTGGGCCTGGTGTGGCTGCTGCCGCTGCTCTACGCGGCCTGGACGGCGTTCCATCCCGCCGCCTACGCGACGCGCTTCGACCTGTTCGCGCCGGTCACACTGAGCAATTTCGCCGCGGCGTGGCACGCGGCGCCGTTCACCCGCTACCTGCTCAACACCGTTCTGCTGGTGACGCTGATCCTGGCCGCGCAGTTCGTGCTGTGCACGCTCGCCGCCTTCGCCTTCGCGCGGCTGCGCTTTCCCGGCCGCGACCTGCTGTTCGCAGCGGTGCTGCTGCAACTCATGGTCATGCCGGACGTGCTGCTGGTGGCGAACTACCGGACGCTGGCGCGGCTCCATCTCACCGACAGCATCCTGGCGATCGCGCTGCCGTATCTCGGCTCCGCCTTCGGGATCTTCCTGCTGCGGCAGACCTTCCTCACCGTGCCGCAGCCGCTCGACGATGCGGCGCGGCTCGAGGGCTGTGGCCTGCTGGCGCGACTGTGGCGCGTCTACGTGCCGCTCGCGAAGCCGACTTACATCGCCTATGGGCTGGTGTCCGTCAGCTACCACTGGAACAACTTCCTCTGGCCGCTGATCATCACCAATTCGGTGACGACGCGGCCCCTGACGGTCGGGCTCGGCATCTTCGCCACGACCGACCAGGGGGTCGACTGGTCGATCGTCACCGCCGCGACCCTGATGACGAGTGCGCCACTGCTGGTTGCGTTCCTGCTGTTCCAGAGGCAATTCGTGCAGAGTTTCATGCGCGCAGGGATCCGATGACCGCTCTCGCCGACCGCTTCGACGCTGCCGTCAGGCTCGCCACGGAAGCAGGCGATCTGGCGCTTCGCATGCGGCCTGCCCCTGGGGCGCCGGCCGGCACGCTGAAGGGCAACCAGGACTGGCTCACCGAGGCCGATGGCGCGGTGGAACAGTTCCTCTCCGATCGCCTGGCCGCCAGCTTCCCGGCCGATGGGTTCCAGGGCGAGGAGGGCGGGCGGACGCGATCGGGGCGCCTGCGCTGGGTGGTGGACCCGATCGACGGCACCGCCAACTATGCCCGCGGCTCCGCCCGATTCTGTATTTCGCTGGGCTGCCTCGATGGCGACCGGCCGGTGATCGGCGTCATCGTCGCGCCGGCGCTGCGCGAGACCTTCGCTGCCTGTCAGGGCGCCGGCGCCACCCTGAACGGTGCCCCCATCCGGGTCGCGGACACCACTGACCTGAGCCGCGCGACGGCCGAGGTCGGCTGGTCGCCACGCTATCCGAGGGCGACGTTCCTCGCTCTCGCCGACCGCATCATCGCCACGGGTGCGATGCCCCGTCTCGGCGGCTCGGGCGCGCTCGCGCTGGCGGATGTCGCCGCCGGGCGCTCCGACGCCTATGTCGAATTGCACATCCGCCTGTGGGACGTCGCGGCGGCGCTCGCGATCCTGGCGGAGGCGGGTGCCGCTGTCAGCGACTTCATGGGCGACGGTGGTGCCGCCACGGGAGGCCCCATCCTGGCGGCCGCACCTGGCATCGCCAAGGCGATCGCGGCCGCGACCTCGATTGCGCTTTGACACCGCGCCGGTGCGGCGCTTTCCTGCCGTTACAACACCAGGAAGGCAGGATCGATCGTGCGACCCCTCGAAGGCATCCGTGTCGTCGCGCTTGAACACGCCGTGGCCGCGCCGATCTGCAGCCGCCACATGGCCGATCTCGGCGCCGATGTCGTCAAGGTGGAGCGTCCCGGCGAGGGCGACTTCGCGCGCCACTACGACAGTTTCGTGCACGGCCAGTCGAGCTTCTTCGTCTGGCTGAACCGCGGCAAGCGCAGCATCGCGATCGACCTGAAACACCCGGAGGCGGCGAAGATCCTGGAGCGGCTGATCGGCGGTGCCGACGTGCTGCTGCAGAACCTGGCACCCGGTGCCGCCGCCCGCCTCGGCCTCAGCCATGCCGACCTCGCGCCGCGCCATCCGAGGCTGGTCGTCTGCGACATCTCAGGGTACGGCGAGAGCGGGGCGTTCGCGCAGAAGAAGGCGTACGACCTGCTGATCCAGGCCGAATCAGGACTGATCAGCGTGACCGGCACCGAGGAGACGCCGTCCCGCGTCGGCATCTCGGCCGCCGACATCGCGACAGGCATGTATGCGCTGTCGGGCATTCTGGCGGCGCTGGTGCGGCGCGGACGGACCGGCGAGGGCGCCAACGTCAAGATCGCCATGCTCGACGCGCTGGCGGAATGGATGACCTATCCGCTGTACCGGCAGGCCTATGGCGGGTCGCCGCTGCCCCGTTCGCCCACCAGCCATCCGGCTCTGGCGCCGTACGGTGCGCACGCGACGCAGGACGGCCAGGTCATCTTCGGCCTGCAGAACGAGCGGGAATGGATGACGTTCTGCACCAGGGTGATGGAACGTCCGGACCTCGCGAGCGATCCGCGGTTCTGCGACAACAACGCCAGGCGCGAGCACCGCCACGAATTGACCAGGCTGATCGAGGCCTATTTCGCCGATCTCACGTCGCTGGAGGTGGTGCGAAAGCTCGATGCGGCCGGTATCGCGAACGGCCGGCTGAACGAGCCGGGCGACGTGTGGGACCATGTGCAATTCAAGGAGCGGGACCGCTGGCGCCAGGTCAATACACCGGCCGGTCCGGTGCGCGCCCTGCTGCCGCCGTTCACCTTCACCGACTTCGAGGCCGCGATGGGCGATGTCCCCGCGCTGGGCGAGCACACCGACGCCATTCTGCACGAACTCGGCTACGCGCCCGCGGAGATCAGCGCGCTGCACGCGGCCGGAGCAGTATGAGCGCATTCGATCCGTCCGCCCATCGGATGGTGCCGGAGCAGCGCTGGTTCGACGACTTCCGCATCGGTGAACGGTTCGTCCTGCCGAGCAGGACGATGACGGATGCGCTGTTCCTCGCCTTCCAGGCGGCGAGCGGCGACAACCATCCGGTCCACTACGACGTGGAGTATTGCCGTGCGCACGGGCTGCCCGGGATGCTCGCGCACGGGTTCCAGACGCTGATCCAGACTGCGCCCGGTGCGGGATTGTTCCCCTTCGTCACCGAGGACTCGCTGGTCGGCTTTCTCGAACAGTCGAGCCGCTTCCTGAAGCCGGTCTTCACCGGCGACACGTTGTATCCGGCGTTGGCGGTGGACGAGTTGTCGCCGAACCGGACGACCGGCGTGGTGGGGCTGTGCAGCACCGTGCACAACCAGCGGCGCGAACTGGTGCTGGAAGGTCGCCAGCGCTTCCTGCTGCGCAGGCGAGCCTCGACGCCGGACAGTCTATCGCCGGCCCAGCCCGGCGGGCCGCCGTAGCCGCGGCTTCTCGGTGCGGACGGAACTGTCGAGCACGCCATGCAGTGCTGCGACCGTCTCGGGTGTCAGGCGGTGGATGCTCTGCGCCAGGCGGTTGGCCAGTGCCGTCTGCTCGGGTGTCATTCCGGCTGTGTTCACCGTCACCTTGGGGTGCGACAGCCGCGCCAATCGTGCCATCTCCTCCGCATCGTCCCAGATCAGGCCGAAGAACTCGTTGACCTGGTGCACGAGGCCGGCGCTGGGCGCCCCGCGACGGCCGTGTTCCAGCGCCGAGAGGTAGGCCGCCGATACCTGCAACTCGCTGGCGAGGCGTTGCAGCGTCACCTGGCGTTCCGCCCGCAATGCGCGGAGCCGGGCGCCGAAGGGTGTCATCGGGTACGCCGGAGCAGGATGCGGACCGAGCCGGGATTGGCGGGATGCGGATGCGCGGTGGCTAGGATGAGCGGCCGAAGTTCCGGCAGGTTCAGCCACAGTGGCAACTCGCGCCGCAGTACCCCGCCCTGGCCGGTCACCACCTCCACGCAGCGCACCCCTTCGGCGTGTGCCCCGCGCAGGAACGCCGCCAGCGAATGGAATGCGCGCTGGGCGGTATGCCCATGCAGATCGAGCGTGCGTACGGCGGCGCGCTTGCCCGTGCGGAACCGGTGCCACGTGCCGCCATCCACGCCGCCGGGCTGCACGCCCGTCGCCAGCGGGCTGAGCGACGCCGGGCTGGTGCGCGCCGCAACGGGCGCCCTGGGCCGCGCCTGCGGTGCGACGGCGGCCTCCGGTCCGGCCGGCATGGCAGGACGGTCGCGGCCCGCCAGTGGCCTGATCCGGCTGGCGTAGCTCGCCCACAGCGCTCGGTCGGCCTCGGTCAGACGGGTGCGGCGCGGCGACTCCATGGGCCGAGACAGAGCAGAACCGCACTCGCGAAAGCAAGCGCCGCCAGGATCGAATAGGCGAGCGCGTAGCCACCCGATGTCGCCACCACCACGCCGAAACCGGGTGGCAGCAGCAGGACGCCGGCGAACATCACCGCTGTGCCGAGGCCCGTCGCCTCGGTCCGGCGCACGCCGCCGAGATGGGCGTATTCGGCGTAGGCCACGCCGGTGTAGCCGCCAGCGGTACTGCCGGCAAAGGCGATGACGGCGATCACCAGCGCGCGGCTCCAATGGGGACCGAACTCCGCCGCCGCCAGCGCCGCCGCCGCCATCCCGAAGCCGTGCAGCGCGAGCGTGCGGCCGGGGGTCATCCAGCGGTCGGCGATCCAGCCCCAGATCGGCCGCGTGACGGCGCCGGTGATCTGGTAGACCGCCAATGCACGTCCCGCCCCCACCAGGTCGAACCCGGCGACCGTCGTCAGATGCGTCGTGGTGAATGCGATGAAGCAGAGCTGTGTGCCGGAATAGACGAAGCTCGCAGCCGACAGCCGCCGGATCGCGACATCCCGCAGCAATGCGAACGGTGCCAGCAGCGTCCTGCCGAACAGGCGCCGCGGGTTCGTGCCGGCGTCCCACCGACGTCGCACGATCTGCAGCAGCGCGATGAGCAGCAGGACCGCCGGCACCTCGGCCAGCAGTGCCTCGCGCCAGCCGATCGCCAGCACGAGCGGCGGCAGCAGCAGTGAGCCCAGCACGCCGCCGAGTGGCACGCCGATCTGGCGCAGCGACATCACCATGTTGAACACGCGCATCGGAGGTGTGCGGCACCAGCAGATGGGTGGATGCCGGCGCGGCGGCACCGTAGGCCAGGCCCAGCACGACGGCCGATGCCGCCAGCCATGCGATGCTGCCTCCGGCGGCGAGCAGCAGCATCGCCGCGGTCGCCACCAGCACCGCCTGCAACGTGCGCACGCCGCCGTAGCGGTGGACGAAGCCGGGCGACAGCAGCGCGGAGATGATGCCGACGCCGTAGATCAGGGCGACGAAGGTGCCGACGAGTTCCGGCCGCACGTCGAGGGCGCTGGCGACGGCCGGTGCGATCGCGGGCAGCGACAGCACCGCCATCGTGGCCAACGTCTGCACCGCAAGCGTGGCGATCAGCGGCCAGAGCGGCATGGAACGTGCATGATTGGCCTCCAGCCGGACGGATGGGCGAGTGGCGATCTGGCTGCCGCCACGCTATCGTTGCTCCCGCAGCGTGGTCACTGGCGGGGGATTTCGTGGCATTTTCCTATAGCGTCAACCTGACTGATTTCGCCGGGATCGACGATACGACGGAAGCCCTGCTGGTTACCGATCTGTCCGCGGCGCTCAGCGACTGGTCCAGCTACGTCACCGGTCTTGGAACGCTGGTGGTACAGCTCAACATCCTCGATACCGATGTTGGACGTGCCAATGGAGCACCCACGGCCGTGCTGTCCGATGGCACGACGCCCGGCGGCGCAACGTTGGTTGCTCCGTCCAGTCTGTACGAGCTGGCAACAGGAGAGCACTACGGCGACACCACCACCGATATCACCATCAACGTCGATCCGGTCTATATCGCGACGCTGTTTCTCAATCCTGTCCCCGGCGGGGGCGCGACGGTGCCCGACGACAAGATCGATGCCGTCTCGGTGTTCCGCCACGAACTCGCCCACGGCTTCGGCATGGCGGGCTACTATCAGCAGGATGGCATCCTGTCGTTTGGCGGAGAGTTCGTCAGCAGTTACGACCAGTGGGTCCAGGTGCTGCCAAATGGCACGGCGCAGTTTGTCGGACCCAGCGCGGAAGCCGCCTTTGGCGGTCCGGTTCCGCTGACGACCACGAACAGCACGCAGAATATCTATCATCTGGCCAATGATGAGGGTGATCCGCTCGGCCAGGACCTGATGAACGGCATCGTCTTCCACTATGGCGCGGAATATCAGATCTCGAACATCGACCTGGCCATCCTGGATGACATGCTCGCGAATCTGACCGGCGCGGAGAATGTCACGGTCTCGCTGCTGTGCTTCCTGCACGGTACCCGGATCGCCACGCCGACAGGGGAGGTGCCCGTGCAGCATCTCTCCATCGGCGACGCGGTGATGACGTTGCGCAACGGTGCACGGCGCATCGTATGGATCGGCGAGGGACGGGTGCTTGCCACGCGCGGACGGCGCAGCGCGGCAACCCCGGTGATCGTGCGAAAGGGGGCTCTCGGCGACAATGCCCCGCGTCGCGACCTCCGTGTCACCAAAGGGCATGCGCTGTGCATCGACGATGTGCTGATCCCCGCTGAGTTCCTGATCAACCACCGATCCATCCTGTGGGATGATCATGCTCAGGAGGCCTCGCTGTACCACGTCGAACTCGAAACGCATGACGTGCTGCTGGCCGACGGCGCGCCCGCGGAGAGCTATCGCGACGATGGCAATCGCTGGTTGTTCCGGAATATCAACAGTGGCTGGGGCCATCTGCCACAACCTCCTTGCGCGCCGGTGCTGACCGGAGGGCCGATGGTCGACGCCATCTGGCGCCGGCTGCTGGATCGGGCAGGCCCGCGTCCGGGCTTTGCCCAGACCGAGGATTCCGACCTGCATCTGCTGGTCGACGGCGAGCGCCTCGACGCGGTGTCTCGCGATGGCGCGGCCTTTGCGTTCCGTCTGCGTGCGCGGCCCGGGGATGTGCGGATCGTCTCGCGAGCGGGTGCACCGGCCGAACTCGGGCTGGCGCGTGACCCGCGGGTTCTGGGCGTGGCGATACGGCGGATCGCGCTGTTCCGGGGAACGCGGCTCCGCATCGTGGAATCCGATGACGCAATGCTGGTCGATGGATTTCACGGTTTTGAGCCGGACGAGGGGCTGCGGTGGACCAATGGCGATGCCGGTCTGCCGGTGGAACTGCTCCGCGAGATGGATGGTCCCGGCGAACTGGTCCTGCACTTGGCGGGGACGGCGCGGTACCCGTGGTTCGGTGAGGCTGAAGCCGCCTGATCGAGTTACCGGACGTCCTCCACCACGACGACGTGCAGGCGCCTCGGGCCGTGCGCGCCGAGTTCCAGCGTCTGCTCGATGTCGGCGGACCGCGACGGGCCGGTGACCAGCATGACGTTGCGCGGCATGCTGCCGATCTCGGCGCGCAACAGGTCCCACGCCTCCTCATAGGCGCCGACCAGGCGCGAGGCACGCAGCAGCACGATCGCGGTATCCGCCAGCAGGTTGAGCGTGGTGGGGCGTTCGGTGGCCGAGGGCAGCATGAGCGTGCCGGTCTCGGCGATGCCGGCGAACGCGTGCTGCAGGCTGACCATATCCGTGGCCTCGGCGCGGCCGGTGTGCAGGCGCAGCAGCGGGCGCGTATCCCATGGAATTGCCAGAAGCTCGGGATGCGGCGCCATGACGATGTCGGTCGGCAGGTTCTGCGCGGCCAGGTAGCTGGCCACCGCCTCGGGGACCGCATCGAGGTCGGGCACGCGCGCAAGGCTGCCGAATTCCTTTTCGATATTGGCTCGAAACAATGCCGCCTGCTCGGCGTGGGGCAGGCGGGAGCGCGCCGGGATCAGGTGGCGCGGGGTGCCCGGCAAGACGGTCGCGGAGCATGGCCGCCTGGTCATCGGGCAATGCCCCGCGCCGCAGGCCACGGCGGATCGCCGCCAGCATCGCGTCCCGGCTCACCGCACGCGTCCGGGCCCGCTGTTCGCGGGGCGTAGCGGGCGAAGAACGTGTCCCCCTCGGGCGCCGGAGGGTCGCGACCGCCGGTCCAGCCTGAGGCGAAGGGAAGCTTGCGGAAGCGTCCGTGGCGGTGCCCGAGCAGGCCAAGCAACCACGCGGCCGAGCGGGTGGCGAGGCGATACAGTGTGGGCCGTCGCGCGAAATAGCCCCACAGCGCAAGGTGTTCCGCACCACGGGCGGCGTCAGGTGGCGCTCGAACTCGCGCTCGCGCCAGTGGCGCATCAGCTTGGGCAGGGGGATCTTCACCGGGCAGACGCTCTCGCACTTGCCGCAGAAGGTGGAGGCGTTGGGCAGATGGCCTGCCTGCTGTACGCCGATCAGCGCCGGCGTCAGCACGCTGCCCATCGGGCCGGGATACACCCAGCCATAGGCGTGGCCGCCGACCGCGCCGTAGACCGGGCAGTGGTTCATGCAGGCGGCGCAGCGGATGCAGCGCAGCATCTCCTGGAACTCGGTCCCCAGCATCGCCGAACGGCCATTGTCGACCAGCACGACGTGGTACTCATCCGGTCCATCCAGGTCGTCGGGCCGCCGGGCACCGGTCGAGAACGTGGTGTAGACGGAAAAATCCTGGCCGGTGGCGGAGCGGGCGAGGACGCGCAGCAGCGAGGTGCAGTCCTCGATCGTGGGCACCATCTTCTCGATGCTGGCGAGCACGATATGGACGCGCGGCAGGGTCTGCGTCAGGTCGCCGTTGCCCTCGTTGGTGACGATGACGCTGCTGCCGGTCTCGGCGATCAGGAAATTGGCGCCGGTGATGCCGACATCGGCGGCGAGGAATTTCTCGCGCAGCCTGGCGCGCGCTTCCGTCAGGATGTCGCGGCGTTCATGGAACACGCGATCGGGCGGCAGGTCGGTGTGCGAGGCGCGGAAGCTCGCCTCCCAGTCCTCCCGGTTGAGGTGGAACGCCGGCGCAATGATATGCGACGGCAGCTCGTGGCGGAGCTGGATGATGTACTCGCCGAGATCGGTCTCCACCGGGGTGATGCCGTGGCGTTCGAGATGGTCGTTGATCGCGAGTTCCTCGCCGATCATCGACTTGCCCTTGGTCACCGTTCGCGCGTTGGCGGCGCGGCAGATCGCCAGCACGGCATCGCGCGCCTCATCGGCGGTCGAGCACCAGTGCACCTTGCCGCCGGTCCTCTCGACGTTGGCGGCCCATGTTTCCAGGTAGAAGTCGAGATTTGCCAGCGTGTGGTTCTTGATGTCGCGCGCGACGTCGCGGAGCTGTTCGAACTCTGGCAGGTTGGCGACGGCGGCGGTGCGGCGTGCGACGAAGCTCGGCCCGGAGCGGGGCGAGCGCCTTCTGCAGCCCGGCATCGGCGATGGCGCGGTGGGCGTTTTCCTTGAAGGCGGGCGAGGTGGCGATGTGCACGGACCGAGGTGCTCCTTCGGACGCCTGGGCGAGGGGTGGCGTATAGGAGGCCGGTTTTGCTTGCAATGCCGTCGGCCGGACAGCCCGAGGTAGCTGCGACGCGACGGAACCGTCCGATGGCAGCGATCAATTCGATCGAGGATCGCCGATGCTTCGATCGTGCGCAGCGGCTCGCCTGCGTCTGATACCGAACGGGACGATGGCTGGCGACGTGCTCGTGTCAGTCTTCCAGGCCATCGGCCGGGATCGACCATTTGCGGCGCAGCGCGGCCAGCGGTTCGCCGGCCGCAGCCCAGAAATCCCAGTCGGACGCAAAGGTATCGACCGAAGCCGCCGCGCCGGCCGCCCAGGCTCGCCAGAATTCCGCCGGGTCGAGTGCGCCGCTCGCATCGCGCGCCACGTCGTTGATCGCGATCTTCAGATGCCAGCTCAGGATCACCGGCAAGACGTGTCCGGCCATCGGATGGCTGCGGTGCATCGAGGCAGTGAAGGTCGAGACCAGGATCTCGCCGCGTGCGGACGTATCGTAGCCCGTCAGCACGTGCAGCGAATCATGCGGGACGCAGAAGCGTTCGTTCAGGGCCGATGGCTCGCCCGGGAAGGCATAGTCGTTGTGACGGAAATGCGCCCAGAAGGTATGGCCGAACGTCGCCGGGTCAAGCCGCTGCAACGCGTCGTAGCGTGCGGCGAGACGAGGATCGGCGTCGCCGTCGCTGTACGGCAGCAGCCACGCGTTCACATCACCGCCGGGCCAAGGGGCGTTGGTGATGCTCTCCATGTTGCACTTCGTCATGTCGGCCAGCACGGCCTGGATGTGGTCGCGCGCCGCTTCGGCGATCTGCTCCAGATAGTGTGCGTGCACGCCGAGCGCGTCCGCGTATTCCAGCACCTTGGCGATCTTCTGCCGGTCCAGCACGCCGTCCATCAGCGCCATCACGGTCAGGAACTTCACCGTATCGTCGACCAACGGCGTGGCACGCACCGTCGCAGCCAACTCGGCCGGGGTAGGGAGCGGGAGATGGTCGATCGCCACCGGCGTGTCGCGACCCAGCATGAAGCGGCTGGTGCTCTGCAGCGCGGTGCGGTCCGCGTCGGTGAGCGGAGCGCCGGTCTCCGCCACAACCCGCATGGCGCCGAGAATATAGCCTGCCTGTGTATCGGTGGTGCCGGGCAGCAGCGGGCGAATGGGGGCCGTGCTCACGGGCAACTCCTGGGGCTGCGGGGCCAGCCCCCGCCGGCGGCATCTCCCACCCGAACCTCCCCCGCGCGAACGCAGGGGAGGGGGAGGATCAACGTCAGGTCGAGTAGTCGGAGAACCGCACGCCGCCATACCGTGCGCGGTAGTCGGTACGCACGTTGATCAGCGCCACCTGGCCCTCATCCACCTTCGCCTGGCCACGCTCCAGGGCACCGCGAATGTCCTCGGCCTTGGTCACGTACTCGCCGTAGCCGCCGAGCGCCTCGCACATCTTGTCGTAACGCATGTAACCAAGGTCGCGGCCCGGCTTCTCGCGCTTCGGGTCGCCGGTCCAGCCGCCGTTGAGGCTCACCACGATCAGCACCGGGATCTTGTGGCGGACCGCGGTGTCGACCTCCATGAAGTTCATGCCCAGCGAGCCGTCGCCGTGCACCACGATCACCTGCTTGTCGGGGCACGCCACCTTGGCGCCCACGCCGAACGGCAGGCCGACGCCCATCGTGCCGAACGGCCCCGAGTTCAGCCGATGACCCGGCTCGTAGGTCGGCATCGTCTGGCGTCCGAAGTTCAGCGTCTCCTGCCCATCCACGCACAGGATCGCGTCACGCTTGGCGAAGTCGCGGATCTCCTCGAGCATCCGTACCGGATGGATGTCGCCGTCCTCGGCGTACTTGTTGGCACCGGCCGCGGAACGCTTCTGCGCCTCGCCGTCCGCCAGCTTCTGCCGCCACGCCTTGTAGCTGTCCTGCGTGACCTTGCCCTTGATGCCGTCCAGCACCTGCTGCAGCACCATCTTGCAGTCGCCGACAAGCGGAATGTCGACATGACGCGCGGCGGTGGCGATCTCCACCGGGTCGATGTCGATGCGCGCGATCTTGGCATTGCCGCCGAAGCGCGGCGGTGCGGCATGGCCGATGATGTAGTTCATCCGCGTGCCGAGTACCAGAATCAGGTCGGCATCGGCGAACGCCGTGTTGCGCATCGTCAGGAACGAGCACGGGTGATCGTCCGGCACCACGCCACGACCCTGCGGGGTGGTGTAGAACGGTATGCCGGCCGTCTCGACCAGCGCCTGCATCTCGCCCCATGCCCTCGACCAGATCACGCCGGAGCCGGACACGATCAGCGGCTGCTTCGCTTCCGCCAGTGCGTTGACCAGCGCTTCCACCTGGCGCGGATCGCCCAGCGGCCTGCTCTCCATGATCGGCAGGCCGGCATAGCTCCAGTCCACCAGCTCCTCGTCGATCTTCTGGTAGAGGATGTCGCCAGGCATATCGACATAGACCGGACCCGGCTTGCCGGTGATCGCGCGCTGCAGCGCCCAGTTCACGTGCTGCGGAATGCGCTTGATGTTGTGGACGCGGTCGACATGCTTGCAGCAGCCGCGCATCAGTTCGACCTGGTCGATCTCCTGGAACACCTGGCGACCGAACTGGCTGATCGGGCTCGATCCGCCGAACGCCACCACCGGCGCGCAGTCGACCAGCGCATGCGCCATGCCGGTGATCAGGTTGGTCACGCCGGGCCCGGAGGCCGCCATGCACACCGACGGCACCTGCTTCAGCCGGCTATACGCCTGGCACGCGAACACCGCCGCCTGCTCGTGGCGGACATCGATCATGCGGATGCCTTCGGTGATGCAGGTGGCCTCGGCCAGCAGCATCGGCCCGCCCATGATGTAAAAGAGGTCCTTGACCCCTTCCTTCGCCAGGCATTTGGCCAGGATTTCCGAGCCCGTCAGTTCCGCCATTTGTTACGTCTCCTTCCGTTTCAGGCTGTCGTCGCGAGCGCTGCGAGGCAGTCCCCATCGGGCGTACCGTCATGGGGATTGCTGCGTCGCATTGCTCCTCGCAATGACAGTTTAACCGATCACTCCGCCGCTCTTCAGGCCGCCGATCGTGTCGCGATCCAGGCTGAGCCAGTCACCAAGCACCTCCTCGTTGTTCTGCCCGAGGAGCGGTGCCGGCGACACCGGCGGCGGCTTGCCCTCGAAGCGCACCGGCCAGGCGACCATCTTGAACGGCCCGTTCGTCGGATGCTGCACCGTCTGCATGATCTGGCGCTGCTCGAATGTCGGGTCGTTGTACAGCTCCAGCGTATCCAGCACCGCGCCGGCCGGAACGCCGGCAGCACCGATGATCTCCATGCACTCGTGCTTGGTGTGCTTGCGCGTCCATTCCGAGATCATCGCGTTGACCTCGTCCGCCCGTTCGGCGCGCGCGTGCGGCGTGGCGTAGTGCTCGTTGCCGATCAGGTCCTCGCGGCCGATCACCTTCAGCAGGCGCCGCCAATGGTCAGGGTTGGCGCGGCTGGTGAAGACGTAGACGTAGTCGTTCAGCCCGCCGCCCTTGGTGGGGAACGTGCCCATCGGCGGGTTGGCGCCCGAGACGCTGCTGTCGGCCGCACGGCCCGCGGCCTGCGTGTCGCCGGTGCGGTGCTGGGCTGCGAAGGCGATGCGGATGTAATGCAGCATCGCGTCCTGCATCGCCACCTGCAGATGGTCGCCCTGGCCGGTCTCCTTCCGGCGATACAGCGCGCCCAGGATGGAGATCGCCAGCAGCATGCCGGTGCCGGTGTCGCCGAGCGACGGTCCGGGCTTCAGCGGACGGCCGTCGCGCTCACCGGTGATGCTCATGGTGCCGCCGCAGGCCTGCGCGATCATGTCGAACGCCAGGTTCTTCTCGTACGGGCTGCCCTCGCCAAAACCCTTCACCTGGCAATAGATGATGGAGGGGTTGATCTTGCGGATCACATCGGCGCCGAGGCCCAGCCGCTCGATCGCGCCGGGCGCGAAGTTCTCGACGAACACATCGGCCTTGGCGGCCAGGTCCTTCACCAGCGCCAGGCCCTTCGGGTCCTTCAGGTTGACGGTGATCGACCGCTTGTTCGCATTGAACAGCAGGAAGTACGGATCGTCCTTGGTGACCCCGGGCCCGCCCAACGCGCGGCCAGGGTCGCCGCCGCCCGGATTCTCCAGCTTGACGACATCGGCGCCCAGCCAGGCCAGCGCCTCGGTGCAGGACGGGCCTGCTTCGAACTGGGTGAGATCGAGGATCTTCACACCCTTGAGACAGGTTTGCCCATCCGACATGTCCGTTGTTCCTCCGTTTCAGCGTGACAGGCAGGCTACAGGGAAGCATCCGGCCCGTCACCCCTCACAGCGGCGGGCCGGGATCGGATGACAGTCGTTCCGCCTTCGCCTGGTTGGACGCCGGGCCGCAACGGTCGGCATCCGGTCCCCAGCCCCGCTTCGTGAATTGCCCGTCGGGGGCGAGCGCCACGAGATCGTCCCAGCCGTCGGTGTAGATCATTCGCACGGCATTGCCCTCCCAGCGCCAGATGCCGTGCTCGCCGCCGCCGAAGTTCGTGGCTGCGGTCTGGTCCGCGCTGAGGCGTGCAGCGAACGGTGTTCCGTCCGTATGGAAGAACCGCCACCGGCCGACAGGATCGAACGGCCGGTCGTCCGCCTGCGCCCACCCGGGCATGATCCCGGCGAGCAACAGGATCATCGCGAAGACGGATCGAACCGGCCGTGACATCGTTGCTTCCTCCGTGATGCTGGTGGCGCCAGCCAGCGCACCGTCCCGTGAAAATGCCATCAAAGACCGGAGTCGGAAGATTGCTATGGCGAACCGGTAAACGGCACGTTAGGCTTTGCCCGCGAACATATCAGTCGACGGTCCCTTGATGAGCATCCTCGATTTCAGCCGCCCGCACTGGACAGCGGCTGCCGTAACGGCCGTCTATCTGGGTCTCTGTCCGGTCATCGCGCACGCCGCGGATCCGGCGGGACAGGCCGCGGCCGAAGCGGACACCGCGGCAGGTGAACCGTCAGTGGGCCGCGCCGCAGCCAAGGGCCTCACGTTCAAGACCGCCTCGGCCCTGAAGAAGGTGCTGATCTACTCGCTGGGCACCGGCAGCCTCGCGGCGGGCGGAACCCTCACCGCCATCACCACGGTCACCAGTTACGCCACCTACGTGGCCAATGATTATCTCTGGGATTCCTGGTCGCCCGACCAGAAGGCCGCCGCCGGCACCGGCGATGGTTCATTCGACGCGTCCTCCAGTTTCTGGCGCAACACCACCAAGTACCTGACGCAGAAGCCGGTCGCGATGGCCACAAGCTGGTCGATCGTCTACCTGTACACCGGGTCGTGGACCGCGACGGTGGCCATGAGTTCGCTATCGTCGCTGACCGGTCCGGCCGTCTTCTATGCCAACAACATGGCATGGGACTGGTACGACTGGTACACCAAGCCGGCCCCGCAGGAGCCCCCGAAGCCGCAGCCCGTCCTCGTCGGCGCGCGTTAGAGCGTGATCCGTACAGGTGGCATCACCGGAGCGGTGAATCGCGCTCTCGGACAATGAGCTAGAGCGGATTCCGTGAGCCTGCGCGAACGGAATCTGCGCTAGCCCGTCAGGCACGCGCTAAGCCGGGGGCGGCACGCCGAGCGCGGCAGTCAGTTCGGTCCATTCCCTCCGGCTCAGGCCGCTCTCCGCCTGCTGCACGTCCTCGCCCGCCAGCATCCGCCGGACAACCGCCAGCATCTGCGACGACAGCGTCACCGCGCCCAGCCGGTAATCGAGGAACGCCTGGTGCGCCACCGGCACCCAGGCGGCGACCGTATCCAGCATCCGGTCGGCATAGACGCGAATCTCGTACTGCGCGTGCGCGTCGGCGCGCAGCGACAGGAAGTGCAGCAGGTTGTACAGGTCGATCTTCCAGTACCACTGCGTGTAGGTGTTCAGCGTCAGGTTCATGCGGGCAAGCTCGCGCGCCAGGCCCTGGCGCGACGCATCGAGCGGCTGCCCGGCCGCGTCCTCGTTCAGCATCTCAGCGTAATGGTCGTAGCACCGCGTCGCATCCTCCCGCAGCAGGTCCAGCACCTGCGCCGCCGCGTCGCCCGTCAGCACGTCGCCGCGCCCCTGGCGGTTGACCGGCGATTGCGCGGCCAGGTGCTCGGGGGAGGGGAGGTAGAATTCCCGATCGAGGATCGAATAGCGCGCGGAATACTCGTTCACGTTCGCCGTGCGATGGCGGATCCACTGCCGCGCGACGAAGATCGGCAGCTTCACATGGTACTTGATCTCGCACATCTCGAACGGCGTCGAGTGCCGGTGGCGCATCAGGTAGCGGATGAGGCCGGCATCCTCGGACACCCGCCGGGTTCCCCGCCCATACGAAACGCGCGCCGCCTGCACGATGGCGGCATCGTCGCCCATGTAGTCGATCACCCGGACGAAACCATGGTCCAGGACGGGGAAGGCCTGGAACAGCATGGCCTCCAGCGCGGCGACGGTGGCGCGCGCGGTCGTGAAGCGCTGCGCGCTGGCAGCCCGGATCTCGGCTTCCTGCTGTTCCGTCAGATGCATGCGCGACTCCACTTTCACCGGGCGAGGGAGGTGCCTATATTACTCCTGCTGGTTCGCCGGCTATGGCGATAAACGGTGCGTGGAATAAGCGTAGTGGACCCGGGGGCAGTGCCCGGCGCCTCCACCATCCGCCCCAAAATCGGGGCAGCATGGGGGCGACACAGGCTCGACACGCGTGGTAAAGACGTGTCTTTCGCTCGGCATGGTTCCGCCGTCATCGGGCCATTCTACAAGTGCCAATGACAATCAGGCGCTCGCTGTCGCTGCATAAGCGATAAGCGCGGTTCGGGGGGCACCGGGCAACAGAAGCCCCCCACTTCATTCCGCCAGGAACGGCAGCACCGCCGCGCAATACCCCACAGGGTCCTGCCCGAACATGAAATGCGTGGTCTTCGGGATGATCGCGACCTGCGCGCCCGGCACGTGCGCGGCCAGCGCGCGCAGCATCACCGCCAGCAGCCCGGGCGTCCGCTCGCCGCCCACGAACAACGTCGGCACCCGGATGCCCTCGGCATCCGCGCGCGAGTACGGCCGCCGCTGCTCGTTGATCTGCCCCAGCAGCGTCATGGCGTTGTCGCGCAGTTGCTGCCGTTCATGGCCCGGCAGCGCCCGCCACGCGCCCTTGCCTTCCAGCGCATCGATGAAGCCGGCAAGCCCGCCGTCCACGTCGCCGGCCGCGATCCTCTCGGCTGCGGCCGCACCCGCGGTGCGCATCGGCGGGTGCGCCAGGTCGGGCGGTGCCAGCGACGCGTCGAGGTCACCTCCCGGCTCCGCAAGCACCAGCCGGCGCAGCAGGTCAGGCCGCTGCTGCGCCACCCGGAATGCGATGTGCCCGCCGCGCGAGTGGCCCATCAGGTGCACCGGCCCGATCGCCAGTGCCTCGATGAAGCCGATCGCATCGGCGATGTGCTGCGCGATCGTGTAGCTGCCGCCGCTGCCGTCCCAGTGCTCGGGAAAGAAATGCCGCAGGCTGGGCACGATGACCCGGTGCCGCCGCGACAGCGGCCCCAGCACACTGGACCAGACGCGGAAATCGCCCAGCGAGCCGTGCAGGCACACCAGCGCCGGACCCTCGCCCAGGTCGATATAGGACATGTCGTAGCCGTTCACGGGCAGGCGCAGCATGTCCCGTGCCTCAGCGGAGGGTGGCCACGGGGACGGGCGCGGCCAATTCGATCACCCTGGCGGCGCGCAGCACGAGGTCGTCCCGGTACTGTGCCGCGGCGAGCTGGACCGCGTTCGGCAGGCCGTTCGGTCGCAGGCCAAGCGGCATGCTGATCGCCGGCTGGCGGGAGATGTTGAATGTGAAGGTCCACGGCGCCCATTGCGTCCAGAGTGCCTCGACCGGATCGTTGGTCACCGCATCGGCCGAGGGCGGCGGCCCGGGAACGGCGGGGCACAGCACGAGGTCGAAGCGCTGGTGCAGCCGGGCCATCTCGTGGGCCGTCGCCGCGCGCATCGCTTCGGCGTCCAGGAACTCGATGGCGGTCATTGCCCCAAGCTGCTCGGCCACCTGCAGGATGCCGGGATCCAGTTGGTCGCGCCGCTCCTCCGGCGTCACCGCGACCAGCCGCGCCAGCGTCGAGCCCCACACGCGGGAAAACACCAGCCTGGTATCGGGGAGTGCCGGCGACGTCTCCTCCACCACCGCGCCGGCATCCGCCAGCAGTGCCGCCGCACGTTCCACCGCGGCGATCCCATCGGCATCCACCGGCGCATCGAATCCGGGGCGGCGCAGCACGCCGACGGTCAGACCCGCAACACCGGCCTCGATCCCGTCGCGCCAGTTGCGGCCATCATCGGGAAAGCAGAACGGGTCGCGCAGGTCGTAGCGCGCCATCGCCGACAGCATCAGCGCCGCGTCGCGGACGGTGCGGGTCATCGGGCCGAGACAGGAAACCCCGGGGAAGGCGCTCGCCGGCCACATCGGCACGCGCCCGAACGTCGGTTTCAGCCCCACCAGCCCGCACCACGCCGCCGGGATGCGGATCGAGCCGCCGGCGTCCGTGCCGATATGCAGCGGTCCGAACCCGGCCGCCCCTGCCGCCCCTGCGCCCGACGAAGAGCCGCCGGTGGTATAGACCGGGTTCCAGGGATTGCGCGTGATGCCGTTGAGCGGGCAGTCACCCGGCGACTTCCAGCCATACTCGGTGGTCGTCGTCTTGCCGACGATGACGGCGCCCGCCGCCTTCAGCCCGACGACACTCGGCGCGTCATCCGCCACCGGATTGGGGTCCGAGGTCCGGCTGCCGCGCCGAGTGGGCAATCCGGCGATGTCGACAAGGTCCTTCACCGTGCACGGCACGCCGTCAAGCATCCCGAGCGGACGCCCGACGCGCCAGCGGACCTCGCTCTCGCCGGCAGCCTCCAGGGCGCGCGGGTTCATCACCGCAAATGCGTTGAGGTTGGGATTGAGCCTGGCGATGCGCTCGGTGACCGCCTGCAGCACATCGACCGGGCTGAGCGCGCGGCGGGCGAACAGGGCCAGCATCTCTTCCGCGGTCAGCGTCGCGGCATCGGTTCCCGGCATCTGGCTCTCCTGTGCACGTGCGTCCGTCCCCCAGCATGAACGGCCTGCCGCGCCGAGGAAACCGGTCGCGTGTGACATCACGCAGGTGGTCCGTACGGCAGCGGGCCGCATTCCCAACGGCGGCGAACGCGAGCAGCATGCAGGGCGTGATCAGGCGGAGGTCCCATGAACGACAGCACGCATCCCGATGGCGAACCCTGGGAGTGGCCGGAGGCCACCTGGCGCAGCATCGTCGGGCGCGCCCGCGCCGGCCGCAGCCTCAAGCCGAAGGCCTGGCCCGACGGTGCGCGCTGCGCGGTGGCCATCAGCTTCGATGCCGACCACGAGACGATCCCGCTGCGCGACGGTGACGAGAGCCCGATGCGCATCAGCCAGGGCCAGTACGGCAACCGCCAGGCGACGCCGCGCATCCGTGGGCTGCTGCAGCGCGAAGCCGTCCCGGCGACGTTCTTCTATCCCGCCGTCTCGGCCATGCTGCATCCGGAGGAAGTCCGCGCGATTGCCGATGACGGGCACGAGATCGGCATCCACTCCTGGATCCATGAGGTGAACACCTCGCTCACGCGCCAGGTGGAGCGCGACCTGACGTTCCGCGCGGCCGACACGCTCGCCCGCCTGTCGGGCCGCAATCCGGTCGGCATGCGCACGGCAAGCTGGGATTTCTCGGTCAATACGCTCGACATCGTGCGCGAAATGGGCCTGCTGTACGACAGTTC
Source organism: Acetobacteraceae bacterium (assembly GCA_037201625.1). Taxonomy (GTDB): domain Bacteria; phylum Pseudomonadota; class Alphaproteobacteria; order Acetobacterales; family Acetobacteraceae; genus JAMXLO01. Next base: position 880,593 of record JBBCGR010000003.1, read on the forward strand.
CCTGATGGCCGATGACGATCCGTATGAACTGACCGACGCCGGCGAGCCGACCGGTATCGTGGAACTGCCGCCCGAATGGATCCGCGACGATGCGGTGTATTACAACTTCGTCCGCTTCTCGGCCCTGCGGCCGTATACGCCGCCGTCCTCGGTGGAGGAGATCTTCACCGCCGAGTTCGATGGTGCGTGGGAGGAAAGCGGGCTGTTCCTGCTGACCATGCATCCGCACATCACCGGCCACCGCTCGCGCATGCCGGTGCTGGAACGGCTCATCCGGCACATGAAGGCGCGGGGCGGCTGCTGGTTCGCCACCCACGAGCAGGTGGCGCGCTGGTGCAAGGAGAATGCCTGATGGCGATCGCCGGCGGCTGAGCGCGGCGCGACCGGCGCTGCCCTACGGCCGTGCGAACCGCTCACCCCAGGCCTGCGCGCGGCGGTCCGCTTCCGCTCGCCCCTGATCGTCCAGCAGCGATCGCGCGCTCGCCAGACTCTCCGCCGCGCGGTCGTGCGCCTCGCCGGCCGGCGATCGCTCGACCGCGAGCGTCAGCCAGGCGGCGGCCTCGACCGCGTCGGGCTGTCCGCCGGCACCGGACAGCATCGCCATGCCAAGGGCGTTCAGGCAGACGGGGTCGCCCTGCTCGGCGCACCGGCGTGTCCACAGCAGCATCTTCTGCGGATCGCGGTCCACGCCGTCGCCGTCGCGATAGGCCAGGGCCACCGCGCGCTGCGCGTCGACCACACCCTTCTCGGCCGCGACCAGATAGTGCCGCATCGCCTCCGCGCGATCCGGCGTGAGGCCGCCGCGACCGTCCCGATAGAACAGCCCGAGACCGGCCTCTGCCTTCGGGTCGGCATGCGACGCGGCGTTGCGATACCACACCAGCGCCTCGTGATCGTTCTGCGGCACGCCGAGACCTTCAGCGTACATCGAGCCGAGGTTCCGTTGCGATTCGACATTGTCCTGCGCGGCCGCGAGGCGATACCAGCGCACCGCCTCGGCGGCATCCCGCCCGGCGCCGAGCTGGCCAAAGCGATACACGTCGCCAAGCCTATTCTGCGCGGTCGCGTCGCCGCCCTGCGCCGCCTCGCGATACAGCGTCAGGACTTCGCCGTCATCGCGCGCCGTGCCGCGTCCGCGCTCCAGCAGCAGCGCGAGGCCCACCCGTGCCTGCGGGTCGCCCGCCGCCGCGACCTGGCGGAAATAGCGGATCGCCGCGGTCGCGTCCTGCGCCAGCCCCAGGGTCCCGTCGCGATAGGCCACGGCAAGACGGCTCTGGGCGTCGGTCGATCCGTCGTTCGCCGCGGCCTGGTACCAGCGCACCGCCATCGCCTCGTCGCGGGGTGTGCCACTGCCCGCCTCATACAGCACGCCGATCATGTACTGCGCCCGTGCATCGTGGCGATTGCCCGCCATCCGGTACCAGCGCAGCGCCTCCACGTCGTTGCAGGCCTGCCCGAGGGTCGCGCTGTGGTAGGCGTCGCCGAGCCTGACCTGCGCGCGCATCACCCCGTTGTTCGCCGCCAGTCCGTACCACGCCATGGCCTCGGCAAAATCCACCGGCACACCGCGTCCGGCTTCGTAGATCGCGCCAAGTTCGAACCAGGCGGCCGCGTAGCCGAGCGATGCCGACTGGCGGAACCACCGCAGCGCTTCGGCGTGGTCCGGCTCGCCCAGCCATTTGCCGGCATAGACCTTGCCCAGGTTGAAGGCGGCGATCCGGTTCCCCTTCGCCGCGGCGTCGCGATACAGCGCGATCGCCTTGTCCATGTCCTTCTCGACCGCGGTGCCGATCCAGTAGAGCCGGCCCAGTTCATTGATCGCTGTGGGGTTGTCCTGGCGCGCGGCCTCCTCGACCAGGGCGACGCCGCGGGCAGTATCCTTCGCGATGTCGTCGCCGCTCAGCAGCAGCATCCCGAGATCGTACCGTGCCCACGCAAGCTGCTGATCGAGGGGCGAGCCAGGCTCCGGCGTGCCGAACAACGCGTCGGTGCGCGCAAGCCGGAGTGCCGTCTCCAGCCACCGTACGGCCTCCTTGTTGTCGCGCCGCGGCGCCAAATTGCCGCCCCAGTACCACTGGTTGCCCACCGCCGCGGCGGCGAGCGTTCCATCATGCTCCGCGGAGCGCACCAGCCACTGCCAGGCCTGGATCCGGTCCGCCGGCACACCGGTGCCCTGCAGGTAGATGACATAGATCTGGTACTCGGCCTCAGCGTCATTCCGTTCCGCGGCGCGACGCAGCCACGCCAATGCCTCGGCGTGGTTCTGCGGAACGCCGATGCCATCGCGATATGTCAGCCCGAGCATGCGCGCGCCCGCCGGATGGTCCTGCTGCGCAGCGCGCAGATAGTACTCGAAGGCGCGCGCCGGATCCCGGGCAACGCCTGAGCCGCGCTGGTAGAGCCGGCCCAGGGCGACCTGCGCGGGTGCGTAGCCAGTCTCGGCGGCGCGCCGGTACCACTTCACCGCCGCGACCGGGTCGGATGGCACGCCATTCCCCTGCGCGAGGAACAATCCGAGCGTCGTCTGTGCCCATGCATTGCCGCCATCGGCCGCCTTGCGGGTCCACGCCACCGCCTCCGGCCAGTTTTGTGCGATGCCGTTGCCATAGGCATAGGCGACGCCCAGTTCCGCCTGTGCCTGCACGTCGCCGGCCTCCGCCGCAGGCCGCAGCAGTGCCACCGCATGGACTGGATCACGCGGCACGCCGGCGCCGCGCATCAGCAGCATCGCCATTTCACGCCGTGCCGGGTTGGATCCCTGCTCGATCGCCTTGGTCAGCCATCGCATGGCCTCGTCGACGTTGCGGCGTACCGCCCAGCCATGGGCGTACTGGCGGCCCATCTCCGCCTGGGCCGCCGCATCGCCGTCGAGCGCCCTGTGGTAGAGGTCGGCAAAATCCAGGTCGTCGGGCGCGCGGGGTTCGGCCGCGAGCGCGGGTGTGTTTGCGGGTGCCGATGCAGCCAGCAGTGGCGCGGTGGTGAGGGCCACGGCGAGCCGCAGGGCGGCCGCCGTCAACCTCGCACGCTTCGGTCGGAAAGACGTCGTCATCGCCAGGAAACGCCGGAACGGTCAGGAAGCTTCCGGTCCTAGGCCCGCCACGGTTTCACGGTCAATTCAGAAACCGTCGTCCCGTCGCCGTCGTGAGGCGTTACGCCTGTGCGACCGCGCCGGACCAGGGCGAGGCGGCGTCGCTGATCGCGGAGCGCGTGCCGTCGGCGGCCTGCACGATGACATTCGGGCAGGCGAAGTTGATCGGCACCGCATTGTGCTCCACCACCTCCAGCGGTCCATCGGCCGCCAGCGCGTCGAGCACCGCCGCCGGCAGCCGTGCATCGGCGCTGGCACCGTCGGCGCTGGACACGTCGATCCGTGGGTGGTGCGCGGCCGTCGCCACGTCCATGCCGAAATCGGCGATGAACGTCATCAACTGGAACACCGACGCCATGATCCGCCGTCCGCCTGAGGCGCCGCCGGCCAGGAAGGGGCGGCCGTTCTCGGCCAGGATGATTGGCAGCATGTTGCAAAGTGCGCGCTTGCCCGGTGCGATGGAGTTCGCCTGGCCGGGACGCGGGTCGAACCACATCATGCCGTTGTTCAGCAGGATGCCCGATTGCGGCAGCAGCACGCGGCTGCCGAATGAGGACATCAGCGTCGTGGTCATCGCCACCGTGTTGCCCTCGGCGTCGCAGACCGTGAGGTGGGTGGTGCAGCTTTCCGCCGCCTTGGGCTCCGATTCGCCGAGGCCCGCCAGCCGTTCCGCATAGGCCGCCCGCATCACGCGGGCCAGCGTGCGGTACCATTCGGTGGACGGCGCCTTGCCGCCATAGGGCGCGTCGGACATCCCCTCCAGCACGCGCTTCAGCGTCGGCGCGGCTGTCAGACCGCCGGTGAGTTGCAACGTGCGTCCGCGCCAGCCGACCTGCTCTGCGGCCCAGGTGCGGGCCTGGCAGTCGCGCAGGTCCTGAGCCGACAGCACGCCGCCGAGTGCCTTGACGTCGGCCGCGATCGAGGCGGCGATCTCGCCCTCATACAGATCGCGCAGCCCGGCGCGGCCGAGCCGCTCCAGCGTGTCCGCCAGGTTGCCCTGGCGGAAGAAGCCGGGCTTGCCCTGATAGGGCGGTGCCGGCGGCAGCCCGTTCGGCATATAGACCGCCGCGGTGGTCGGGTAGAGCCGGATCGCCGAGGCCGAGGTGACGACCTTGAGCGCGGTGTACCAGTCCTGCGGTAGGCCGCGCTTCGCCAGGGCCACGGCGGGCGCGACGATATCGGACAGCGGCAGACGGCCCCATTGCCGCAGCATATAATCGTAGCCAGCGACGGCGGCAGGAATCGCCACCGACAGCGGGCCATGGATGTTGATATCGCCCTCCACCTCGGCCCAGGCGAACAGGTCCTTGGTCATGCGGCCGGTCAGCCTGTAGGTCGCGGGATCGGTGGCGGCCGGCGCGCGCGGGCCGAAATCCACCACCTCGGCGCGCGGCTGGCCGGCACGATGCACCAGGGCGAAGCCGATGCCGCCCAGCCCGGAGTTCCACGGCTCATGCGTGGCGAGCGCCAGCGCCGTGGCGACCGCCGCGTCGACCGCATTGCCGCCGGCATCCAGCACCGCGACGCCTGCCTCCGCCGCTCCCTTCGCCTGCGCCACCACCATGCCGCGGCGCCCGCTGGCCGATGGCTTGCTGAGTTGCCAGTTCTGGGTGACGTGCGGCGGCGGCGTGTAAGGCATGGTCCAATCCTTCGCTCTGTGATCGGATCGTCGGACGCGGCGGCATATCTGGCAAGGGAGACGGCATGATCCTGCTGCTTCTCGTTGCCCTGCTCTGGCTCGCGCTCCATATCGGCCTCGCCGGCACGCGTCTGCGCGACGTCGTGGTGGCGCGCATCGGCGAGGGCCCGTTCCGCGGCCTGTTCTCGCTGCTGTCGGTCGCTGCGATCTGGTTGCTGATCTGGTCGTGGAGCATCGCCTCGACCACGTCGCTATGGTTCGCGCCCGCCTGGCTGCGCTGGGTGCTGGCGGCGGTCATGCTGGCCGCCTTCCTGCTGTTCGTCGCCTCCGTGACCCAGCCCAATCCGACCTCCATCGGCGGCGAGGCGGCCCTCGCGCAGGCGCCGCACGGCATCCAGCGCGTGACGCGCCATCCGATGCTCTGGTCGTTCGCGCTGTGGGCCGCGGTGCACGTCATCGGCAGCGGCGATACCGCCGCGATCGCGTTCTTCGGTGCGTTCCTGGTGACGGCGCTGTGGGGAATGCCGTCGATCGACGCCAAGCTGGCACGGCGTGCGCCGGCGGCATGGCAATCGCTGGCCGCCGCGACCTCGATCGTGCCGTTTGCCGCCATCGCGCAGGGACGCAACCGCTTCGTTGCGCGCGAGATCGGCTGGCCGGCACCGCTGATCGCCATCCTCGCCTGGGCGGCGGCGCTGCATCTGCATCCGTGGCTGTTCGGCACGGTGCCCGTTGCCATGTGATCGGGCTTGGCCGAACGTGGCGGCAGCAACACGGGAACGGCCATGTATCTGAACCGCTTCGCCGACTCGACCGAGCCGCTCGACATGACGCAGACCGATGAATTCCGGTCACTGCTGTCGAGCGCCGCCGATCTCGGCATCCCGCACGCACCGGCGATCCCCTATCGGTCGCGCAACGTCGTGCTGCGGCAGATGCGCTTCCATTACCTCGAATGGGGTGCGGCGGACGCGCCGCCGATCGTGCTGCTGCATGGCGGCCACCAGTCGGCGCATTCCTGGGACCTGGTCAGCCTGCACCTGGCGCAGCGCTACCGCGTGCTGGCGCTCGACCAGCGCGGCCACGGCGACAGCGAATGGGCGCGCGACGTGGGCTACACCAACCACGAGATGTCGCTTGACGCCGAGGCGTTCATCACCGCGCTGGGCCTGGACCGGCCGATCCTCATGGGACACTCGATGGGCGGGCGCAACGCGATGCTGCTCACGCGCCGCAGCGCGGCCCTGCTGCGCGCGCTGGTGATCGTCGATGTCGGGCCGGAACTGTCGGATCACGGCCGCGCGGTGATCGCCGGATTCGTGCGCGACAACGAGGAATTCGACGACCTCGACCACTTCGTGCGCAACGTGCAGAAGTACGATCCATATCGCTCGCGCGAGCACATCGAGCGGACGGTGAAATACAACATGCTGCAGCGGGCGGACGGCAAGTTCGTGAGCAAGTGCGATGCGAACCCGCGCCGGCTGGGCATCGTGCGCGGGACCGGAGCGCAGGAGAACATCACGCTGGAGGAGGCGCGGGCGTTCGACCTGCCGGTGCTGCTGGTGCGCGGGGCAGACTCGCGCATCCTGGCGGAGGATGCGGCACAGCGGTTCCGTGATGCGCTGCCGCGCGGTACGCTGACGACGGTGCCGAACTGCGGCCACAACGTGCACGGGCAGAACACCAAGGGGTTCATCGCGGCCCTGGCAGCATTTCTCGACGGGATCGGATAGTTTCCCGTCGCGGCTCGCGCGGGCCGGCCGCTTGACTTACCAAGGCGTACCAAATACTACTTAGTGGTAACCCTTGGGGAGCCGCGCACCATGCCTGCTGCCGAATCGCCGATTTCCGTCGACGTCGCCATCGTCGGCGCGGGCTTCGCCGGCATGTATATGCTGCACCGCCTGCGCGGCCTCGGCCTGTCGGCGCGGGTGTTCGAGGCCGGCAGCGGCGTCGGCGGCACGTGGTACTGGAACCGCTATCCCGGCGCCCGCTGCGACGTGGAAAGCATGCAGTACTCCTATTCGTTCTCGCCGGAGTTGCAGCAGGATTGGCAGTGGAGCGAATTGTTCGCCGCCCAGCCGGAAATCCTGCGTTACGCCAACCACGTCGCCGACCGCTTCGACCTGCGGCGCGACATCCAGTTCAACACAAGGGTCACCTCCGCGCGGTTCGATGACACGGCGAATCTGTGGGACGTCCGTACTGACCGCGGCGACGCCGTCTCGGCGCGGTTCGTCGTGATGGCGACGGGCTGTCTGTCGAGCGCGCGCGTGCCGGACCTTCCCGGCCTCGACAGCTTCTCGGGCCGCACCTACCACACCGGACACTGGCCGCATGAGGGCGTCGATTTCACCGGCCAGCGCGTGGCCGTCATCGGCACCGGATCGTCGGCGATCCAGGCCATCCCGGTGATCGCGCAGCAGGCCGCCCACGTCACGGTGTTCCAGCGCACGCCCAACTTCAGCATCCCGTCGCGCAACGGTCCGATGAACGAGAGCTATGCGCAGTCGTGGAAGTCCGAGTATCCCGTGCTGCGCGAGAAGGCGCGGCACATGCGCAACGGCATCCTCAACGATCCGAACAACCAGTCGGCGCTGGAAGTGTCGGACGAGGAGCGGCGGCGCGTGCTGGAGGCGCGCTGGGCGGCCGGTGGCACCAAGTTCATGGCGGCGTTCAACGACCTGATCTTCAACCGCGAGGCCAACGATACCGCGGCCGAGTTCGTGCGCGGCAAGATCCGCAGCATGGTACGCGATCCGGCCACGGCGGAGTTGCTGGCGCCGAAGAACCATCCGATCGGCACCAAGCGGATCTGCGTGGATACCGACTATTACGGCACCTACAACCGCGACAACGTCGCGCTGGTGGACGTGCGCGCGACGCCGATCAGCGGCATCACGGAACGCGGCGTGCGCGTGGGCGACAGCGAGTACGCCGTCGACGCCATCGTCTTTGCCACAGGCTTCGACGCGATGACCGGTGCGCTGCTGGGCGTCGACGTCGAGGCCGGTGGCGCGTCGCTGCGCGAGAAATGGGAAGCGGGACCGCGCACCTATCTCGGCCTGATGACCGCGGGGTTCCCCAACCTGTTCATGATCACCGGCCCGGGCAGCCCGTCGGTGCTCAGCAACATGATGGTCTCGATCGAGCAGCACGTTGACTGGATCGCCGACTGCCTGGGCTTCCTGCAGGCACGCGGCATTGCCAGCATCGAGGCAACGCAGGCGGCCGAAGACGCATGGGTCGCGCACGGCAACGACGTGGCCAACAAGACGCTCTACCCGCTGGCCAACTCCTGGTACATGGGCGTCAACATCCCCGGCAAGCCGCAGGTGTTCATGCCGTATATCGGCGGCGTCGGCGCCTATCGCGACATCTGCGATGAGATCGCGGCCGATGGCTATCGCGGTTTCGTCCTGTCGCCGCGGGAGGCGGCGCTGGCGGCAGAATAGTGTTCCGAAAATGGAACGGTGTACTAAAATGTAAGCGTTTGGTAACCAGATGTTCCTGGGACTGCCAACGCTAAAAGAGACGTCATCCGATAGGAACCGCCGGGCCCGCGCCTTGGGCCCAACGTTTCGCATCGGAGAAGCATCGTGCGTTCCGCTCTCAGTTATGCTGCCGTATCTGCATTCATCGCGCTCACTTCCACATCGGCCTTGGCCGTGCCGACGACATTGACCGGCGCGCCACCCCTGGTAATCAACCACCGCGGCGCGAGCGGCTACCTGCCGGAAGAATCGATCCAGGCCTATCAACTCGCAGTTGCGCAGCGCGCCGACTTCCTGGAAGGCGACGTCTATATCACCAAGGATGGCGTGCCGGTCATGCTGCATGACGGCACGCTGAATGCCACGACGAACGTGGTGCAGTATGCCGCCACCCATCCTGCGATCGCCGCGTTGAAGTCGCCCAACGGCAGCTACGACGTCACGAAGTTCACCTACTCGCAGGTGCTTGAACTGACGGCCACGTTCCGTAACGCGAACGGGTATGGCACGGACCGCACCTATTACGATCCGTCGACGCACTACCAGATCGCGACGCTGAACCAGGTCGCCGATATGGCCTATGACGACTTCCTGGCGTCCGGCAAAAAGATGGGCATCTACCCCGAGGCGAAGCAGAGCGGCCTCGCGGTTGCCGATGCCATCCTGGCGGTGCTGAGCGACCCGAAATACAGCGGCTACTTCGGCGTGGGCAACGGCACGGCGATCCTGCAATCGTTCGACCAGTCCCAGGTCGCCTACATGAACGGCCTGACCGACATTCCCGTGACCTATCTCGGCGTCTGCCCGAGCAGCGCATCGCAGGCGGCCACCTACGCCGGCTTCGCCGACGGCGTCGGCCCATCGACCGGCCAGACCAACGCCGCCTGCGTGGCGCGGGCGCATGCGGCGGGGTTGTTCGTCGATCCCTACACGTTCCTCTACGACCCGTCGGTCTACGCGACGTACTACAACATGGGCGTCGACGGCGTGTTCACGAACTTCGCACCGATCGCCGAAGCCGCACGCGCCGAGATCTTCCCTGCACCGGAACCGGCGAGCCTTGCGGTGCTGGAGGTGGGGCTGATCGGTCTGCTGGGACTGCGCCGCAAGCAGGCCTGAACCAGATGCGGATCGCGCCGCGGGCAGAAACTGCCGGCGCGATCCGCTACCGCTCTCACGCCTTGTCGTGGATGAAACGGTCGATCTTGCGATAGCGGAACAGCCAGCGGCCGTCCTGCTTCACCATGTCGTCGGTGTAGCTGCCGGCCGAGCCGATCTTTGGGCCTTGCGGGCTGTTCTGCACCGTCACCCAGTTGGAGAAGCAGGTCGCCGTCGCGCCGTCGACCTTGATCACGACGTTGGTCACGTGGTGGATCGCACGCGGCAGCGGCGCATCCGAGGTGCGCAGCCGACGCACCAGCGCCTCGATCCCGGCACGACCGGTGCCTTTGCCGAACGCGGTGTCCCAGGTGCCGTCCTCGGTGAACAGCGCTGCCATCTCCACGAAGCGCCCATCGTCGAGGCAGAAGCAGTATTCCGCCATGACCTCGCGGATCGCGTCCTTTTCGGCGAGTTCGCCCATGGTATGTTCCTCCCGTCATGACCTATGCGGCGATTGCACGCGAGAAGGCTGCCATTGTCGAGCGCACCGGCCTGCTGGGCGAGGGCGGTGCGCATACCGGACGGCAGGTAGTGGCGCGCTTCTTCCTCGAAGGCTTCGGCACGGCGGAGCAATGTGCCGCGTGGCTGCCTCGGCTGGCCTCGGTGGCGATCTCCGAGCCGCGCGTGGGCGCGCATCCCAAGCTGTTGACCACGCGCGCCGAGGTCGATACCGACGGCTATACGATCAATGGCGAGAAGGCATGGGTGACCAACGGGCCGCTGGCCGATGTGTTCATCGTGCTCGCCATGACCGCGGTCGAGGACGGCCGCAAGCGCTACAGTGCGCTGCTGGTGCCGCGCGACACGCCGGGCCTGTCGATCGACGAAGCGCCGCAGTACCGCGCGCTGGCGCCGTCGCGGCATTGCGGGCTGAGGCTGGCTGGCTGCCGTGTGCCTCACACTGCGCTGCTCGGTGCGGCGGGAACGGCGTACGAGTCGATGGCGCTGCCATTCCGCGATGTGGAGGATGCGGTCGGTACGTTCGGACTGTTGGGTGCGTTCCGCTTCCTGCTGACGCGTCTTGCGACGCATGCCGAGGGTGACGAGGCGGCGCTGTCACTTGGTTCACTGGCGGCACTGGCCGCGGTCCATGAACAGGCGGCCATCGCTGTCGTTGCGGCGCTGGATGAGGGCGCGCTGCCGAGGGTGGCGGCCACGCTCGTGGGGCTGCGCGTGCTCGCCGCGTGCTGGCTGCGGCAGGCGCGCAGCTTTGCGGAGGCCCACGGCGCCGCCGGCGATGCAGCAGTCACCCGCGTGTTCGTCGATCTCGACACATCCATCGCTGTTGCCCGTGGCCCGCGCCAGGTGCGACAGGCGCGTCTTGGGCAGGCACTCATGGCGGTGGCGCGGCGCTGATCGTGTGATTTCCACGACATCGCGGGCGCGGCAGGGGCTTTCCGTCGCGCGAGATTGGCTCCGCGACCGCCGCTTATCCCGCCGCGAAGTCGATAAGCTGGCGCACCAGCGTGCCCTGCTTCATCTTCGCGAAGCCCTCGTTGATATCGCCAAGCTTGATGTGGCCCGAGATCATGTGGTCTAGCTTCAGCTTGCCCTGCACGTACAACTCCAGCAGGCGAGGCATGTCGACGCGGAACCGGTTGCCGCCCATCGAGGTGCCCTGGATCCTGCGGTCGCGCAGGAAGTCGGCGCCGTGCAGTTCGATCTTGGTACCAAACGGGATCATACCGATGATCGTCGCGGTGCCACCTGGACGCAGCATCTGGAATGACTGCTCCGCCGTCGCCTTGGTGCCGATCGCCTCGAACGAGTAAGGCACGCCGCCGCCGGTCATCTCCTTCACCATCTCCACCGGGTCGGCGTTCGAGGCATTGATGGTGTCCGTGGCGCCCATCTGCCGCGCGAGGTCCAGCTTCGACGCCACCGTGTCGATCGCGATGATGCGCGAGGCGCCCGCCATCGCCGCGCCGTTCACCGCGGACAGGCCGATGCCCCCACAGCCGATCACCGCCACCATGCTGCCAGGCTCCACTCTCGCCGCATGGAACACCGCGCCGACACCGGTCATGACCCCGCATCCCACCAGCGCGCAGCGGTCCAGCGGCACATCGTCGCGCACCTTCACCACGGCATGTTCGTGCACCAGCATGAACTCGGAGAAGGCCGACAGGTTGAACGCCTGGTTCAGCACCTGGCCCTTCCAGGTCAGCCGGCGCGCGGCACCGGGCATCAGCTTCACCTCGGTGTTCTCGCAAAGGTTCGGATGCCCGGTCACGCATTGCGCGCATTCGCCGCAGAACACGGACAGGCAGGTGATCACGTGGTCGCCTGGCTTGACGTAGGTGACGTCCTCGCCCACGGCCTCGATCACGCCGGCCGCCTCGTGGCCCAGCACACAGGGTGTGGGAAACGGATACAGTCCTTCCATGAAATGCAGGTCGGAGTGGCAGAGGCCAGCATAGGCCGTGCGGACCAGGACCTCGCGGCGCTTCAGCGGCGCATGCTCGACGGTCTCGATGGTGAGCGGCTGGTGAGGCTCGTGGAAGACGGCGGCCCGCATGGTTCCCTCCATCGCTTATGGAAAGAACCTAGCCTTCGACAGGAGAAGATGCCAGCGCCGGCCTGTCCGGCGGATGCCGGGGTCGGGCGAGCCGGACCCCGCCGGCGCCGGTGCTCAGTGCTTCGTGCTGCCCCGCGACGTGCCGCCCGGCGCGCCGGGTGACGCAGTGTCCGGAGACGCTGATCCGGTGGCCGAGTAGGCCTGTCCCTGGTTGGCGGCCTGCAGGCTCTGGCCGTTCAACTGGTCGGCCATGTTGTCCTGCGCGCTCGCCGAGGCACCGCTGCGTGCGTGATGTCCGGCGCCGGTGCTCTTGGCGTGGGTGCTGGAGCGGGCCATCTTCGCGCGCGAATCGGACGCGCCGGTGGCGGCGGCGGAATGGTCCGCCGGTGCGGTGGCATCGGCCTTGCCGGGCATCGGCTTGGCGGCGGTGCTGGCCTTCGCGCCGCTGGAGGGGGCGCTGCTGCCAGAGGTGCTCGGCGCAGTGCTGGCCGAACCAGGCGTCGCGGCCGGCTGGTTGGCGCTCATGCTCCCGGAGTTGTCGCGGCTCAGATTGTTCTTGCCGGACGTCGTGCCGCTCTGGGTGCCGGGCGTTCCGCCCAACTGCGAGGTGTCGTTCGTGCCCGCCGCCATCGCCGGCGCCGCGAGCAGCCCCAGCGCGCACGCGGTGGCCAGCAATCCTGCCTTCAACATATGGTCGCACTCCTTCCTGCGGATGGTGACGCCGGCAGAAAGACGCCGGCGGCAGAATCCGCAGGTAGGCGCTGATCCAGCGGCCCACTCATCAAATTCACTTGGGCGTCGGATCGGTTACACTATTGTAGGCCAGGAATGCTGTCCGGCTTGCCCGCCGTCGTTGGGTCGGCTCATCCGTGGCGGCGCAGACAGGAAAGCATTGCATGTCCGACGCGGCAGAAACGACCATCCGGCAGATCATGGCAAGCGAAGCGTTCCGCGTCGCGGTCGCCACGCTGGCCGCCGAACACGACCGAACCGTGGAAGACATCATCACGCTGACCCAGATCGCCGCGCCCTCGTTCCAGGAGGACACGCGCGCCCGCGCCTTCCTGGCGATGGCCCAGGCACACGGCCTGTCCAACCTGGCGATCGATGCGGAGGGCAATGTCACCGGTCTGCGCCGCGGCGCCGGCAACGGACCGCTGGTGTGCATCGCCGCCCATCTCGACACGGTGTTCCCGCCGGGCACCGACCTGACGGTCCGCCGCGAGGGCACCAGGCTGTTCGCGCCCGGCGTGGGCGACGACACCCGCTCGCTGGCGGTGCTGCTCGCCTGGCTGCGTGCGCTGGACGCCGCCGGCCTGCAGACCCGCGCCGACCTGCTGTTCGTCGCCGATGTCGGCGAGGAGGGGCCGGGCGACCTGCGCGGCGTGCGGCATCTGTTCCAGCAGGGACCCTATGCCGGCCGCATCACCGCGTTCATCACGGTCGACAGCCCGGACATGGACCACATCACGACCGGCGGCGTCGGCTCCAAGCGGTACCGGGTCACCTTCCGGGGGCCGGGCGGGCACAGCTACGGTGCGTTCGGCCTGGTCAATCCGATGTTCGCCATGGCGGACACGATCGGCCGTCTCAGTCGCATCCAGGTGCCGGCCAGTCCGAAGACGACCTACAGTGCCTCGGTCACCGGCGGCGGCACCTCGATCAACTCAATTCCCGACAGCGTGTGGACGGATTTCGACCTGCGGTCGGAGTCCCCTGGCGAGCTTGGACGATTGGAGGCGGGCTTTCTCAACCTGGTCGAGCGCGCCGTGGCTGCCGAGAACGCGGCGCGCTCCACGCGCAACGGCGCTGTGACGGCCGATATCGTGAAGATCGGCGACCGCCCGGCCGGGCGCACCGATGAGGGCTGCGAACTCGTCCGGCTGGCGCATGCGGCGATCGCCGCGCACGGCTTCCGACCACGCTTCGAAACCTCGTCGACCGATGCCAATATCCCCATGAGCCTGGGCATACCGGCGATCAAGATCGGCTCCGGCGGGACCGGCGGACGCGGACATTCGCTCGAGGAGTGGATCGACGTGGCGCCCGAGCCCTCGGTGCGTGGCATGGCGGCCGGGCTGGCCACGGTCCTCGCGGTCGCCGGAATCGCCTGACCCCTCAGTCCCCTGACCCGCTCAGTCCCCTGACCCGCTCAGTCCAGCGTGAGCGGCGCGCCGTCCAGATCCTCGGCGCGCTCCACCTTGATGAGCACGGCGAAACCCTTCTTGTCGGGATCGCGATCCTTCTCGGGCTGCACCATGCGGCGCCACACCTCTTCGTACTGGGGACCCGATTTCACCACCGTCGCGGTGCCATAGAAGCGGGCGATGCCGCCCTTCGGCAGCACGCCATCGGCGCGCAGTTGCGGCTTGCGGAAATAGACCGTGACCTTGGTGCCGTCTTGCAGCGCGGCCGTGGTCGATCCCTTGCCACGCTCCCACAGCGCCAGGTGGTCATCGTCGAAAACCATCGCGCTGCCGCGCGGCGTGATCTGCGCATAGCCGTTCGGCTGCACCGTGCCGACCAGGCAGACATGCTCGGGGAAGGCCGTATTGATGTGCGGCTGTAGTGTCTTGGGGATGGTCGCCATGGCAAATCGCTCCGGATCGGTTGGCCCGATCAATCATCATTGCCCGGCGCATGACAAGACGCCTCCCCGTCCATCGGGACGAGGAGGCGTCACTCTGGTTCTGAAATGTCAGATTCGGACTGAAATCAGCGAGGCGTTCAACGGTAGTAACGATGATTGGGTGCGTAATTGTAGTTGTAGCCGTAATAGGGAGAGCGATGTCCTCGCGAGTAATGGTGGCGGCTTTCCCAGCGGCGATGCTGCCAGGACCGGCAGCGCGGGCCGCAATACCAATCGGCCTGCTGGATGGCCGATGCCTGGAGCGGCGCCGGTGCCGCCACGCGAGGCGCTGCCGATGCGGCCGTTGCCCCGAGTCCGATCAGGCCGGCGGCTGCTGCAAGGGCAATCAGGGTCTTCTGCACGGTCGTTCCTCCAATTCTTGCCGTGCAGCCAAATTGGCGGGAGGTCGCGTCGGGTTGGCGGCGGCATCGCGGCGGAAATTTGGTGGCGGCTGAAATCTTGGTAATGCCCGCCGGCAACCATGGGCTCCGGTGGCTCGTTCGGGACAGCAGAAGGAGACACGCCGCATGTATGCCCAGCAGCCGCCGACCCCACAGCCGGATCCCAATCCGGCGCCTCCGCCGATGGAAATCCCCCCGCGGCCCGATCCACGGCCGCCCGAGCCCATGCCGGGTCCGCTGTGAACACCAGTTCGCTGTGAAGCAGGAGAGCACCGATGAAGCAGCCGCACACGGAAGAGACCGTGCGTCACACTGACGGCCAGCAGAACACCGGCACGCACAAGAAGCCCGGCGCGCCCGATGCCGGTGGCGCCGACCGGTTCGGCGGGACGCGCGCGGGAAAGGAGAACGTGGAGCCGGTGCGCGAGAAACAGGAGCAGCCGGCGCGGTCCAGGTAGCTTCACGTTGCACCTCGACCGCGGCGCTGCGGTCGGGCCCTCCCGAAGGCAACCGAAGCTGAGGGGCAACCCCGCTCGTGCCCGTCTGTGGCATGACCGGGACTGCTGCCGTCCTGCCGCACCTGGCCGCGGCATCGCATGGCTGGATGGAGGCGGGCGGGCTTTACAATCCGCCGGGACGGCTCATGGATGCCGCCGCACTCCCAGGGAGACTCCGCCATGAGCAGCACGCTGCCAAAGCCCCGCGGCCGTCACTTCTTCGCCAACCCTGGTCCCACCAACATCCCCGACAGCGTGCTGCGGGCGCTCGACCGGCCGTCGATCGATTTCCACGATCCGGATTTCCGCGAGGTCTACGACGCGTGCTTCGAGGGCGTGAAGCGGGTGGTGAAGACCCGCCACCAGTTATTCATGTACACCGGGTCGGGCCACGGCGCGTGGGAAGCCTCGCTCACCAACCTGCTGTCGCCAGGCGACACGATCCTGATTCTCGAATCGGGTTACTTCTCGGACGAGTGGGCGAAGATGGCGCGCGCGCTGAAGGTCGAGGTGCGCATGGTCGCCGCCGACTGGCGCCATGGCGTCGACAGCGCCGCGGTGCAGGCGGCGCTCGCGGCGGACACGCAGCATACGGTCAAGGCGGTGTGCGTTGTGCACAACGAGACCGCCACCGGCATGTACATCCCGGTGCCCGAGGTGCGTGCGGCGATCGATGCGGCGCGCCATCCGGCGCTGCTCCTGGTGGATACCATCTCGTCGCTGGGCTCGCTCGACCTGCGCATGGACGAATGGGGGATCGATACCGTGGTGGGAGGCAGCCAGAAGGGGTTGATGCTGCCAACCGGCATGAGCTTCACCGCGGTCTCGCCGAAGGGCATGGCGGCGCATGCGGAGGCGCAGCTTGGCCGCTACTACTTCGACTGGTCGGTGATGCTGGCGCGCAATCCGCAGAGCTTCGTCGGCACGATTCCGGTGAACTACTTCTACGGACTCAAGGAATCGCTGCGCCTGTTGGATGAAGAAGGATTGCCCAACGTCTTCGCCCGTCATCACCGGCTGGGCGAGGCGGTCCGGCAGGCGGTGCAGGTCTGGGCAGGCAATGACGGACCGCGGCTGTTCTGCACCAACCCGGGACGCTATTCCGATTCGGTGACAGCGGTGCTGATGCCCGAGGGGTTCGACGCCGAAGCGATCCGCCGCACCACGCGCCATCGCTTCAACGTCTCGCTCGGCGGCGGGCTGGGCAAGCTCGGCGGCAAGGTCTTCCGCATCGGCCATCTCGGCGACCTCAACGAACCGATGGTCCTCGGCGCGCTGTCGGCGGTGGAGATGGCATTGCGGATCAACGGCGTGCCGCACGGCAAGGGCGGCGTGGACGCCGCCATGGACTACCTGTCGCAGCCGTAGCGTTCAGGTCCTGCCGGAGACCGGCACCACCGCCCCCGTCGTCACCTTGTTGTCCGGCGAGGCCAGGAAGGCGATCGTGGCAGCGATCTCCTCCGGCTTCGGCCAGGCGGCGTGATCGGCATTCGGCATCGCGCTGCGATTCGCCGGCGTGTCGATGATCGAAGGCGCGATGGCATTGGCGAGGATGCCCAGCCCCGCGACCTCTGCCGCGAGTGACTGGGTGAAGGCGGCCACAGCGGCCTTGCTGGCGGCATACGGTGCCATGCCCGCGCCGAGTCGCGGCTCCAGTCCCGGGCGGGCGGCGACGTTGACGATCCGCCCGCCGCCGGGGCCGAAGCCCTGCACCGCGGCGCGGCTGCACAGGTAGCAGGTGACGAAATTCATATTGAGCATGTGCAGCATGCCGGCCTTGTCGGTATCCGCCACGCTGCCCATCGCAAATCCGCCGGCGATATGGATCGAGGCCCAGAGATCGCTGACGCCGCCATACAGACGCGCCACATCGGCCTCGCTGGTGAGTTCGCAGTGACCAACAAGGGTCACGCGGTCCTTGAAGGGAAACGCGGCCGCCTCTGAGTCGACGACGAACGGGATGCGGCAGCGTGCGCCTGCTGCCAACAGGGCGGCGACCACCGCACGCCCCAGCGCACCCGTGCCGCCGGTGACGATAACCGTCTGATTGCCAAAATCCACCGCCCAACCTCCCTCGGATTGCTCCGAGCGGAGCCTAGAGCGTGATTCGCGCAGGTGGAACCACCGGAGCGGTGATCACGCTCTCAGACAACGAGCCGG
Organism: Acetobacteraceae bacterium; assembly: GCA_037201625.1. Classification (GTDB taxonomy): domain Bacteria; phylum Pseudomonadota; class Alphaproteobacteria; order Acetobacterales; family Acetobacteraceae; genus JAMXLO01. Next base: position 898,183 of record JBBCGR010000003.1, read on the forward strand.
AGCGCGTTCCGTGAGCCTACACGAACGAAATCCGCTCTAGGCCAAACCGGCAGGCTGGCGAAGCCTCAGGCGGCGAGGGCGAAGGCGTCGAGCTTCCAGCCTGCGGTGATCATGGCGCGCTGGAGCGTGCCCATGAACTTCCGGGTGGCTTCCATTCCGCCTGTTCGCGGCCAAAGCTGGCCCGTGAAGTGCCGGCCCAACAGGTCCAGCAGCAACTCGCGCTCCACCTTGTCGAGGCCGCCATCAGGCGCGGCGTCGCCATAGAATTCGTTGAGCGCCTGTACGAGGTCGGCATCGCGCTCGATGATCTGGCGCAGTGCGTCGTTTGACGGCGGCACCATGTGACGCCGCTCGAGCTCCCAGCGGCAGCAAGCCAACGGGGCAGACAGTAGGGTGGACAATGTCATCTCCCGGGCCGGGGGGCTTTCTGGTCCCGGCGCAATCCACCGCATATGGGCTAGCCGAGTCTGCCAGTCCAGTTGGAAATTGCGGCTTGCGGCAATTCAATGACAGGAGTCGTTGAAATGCCGCATCGTGGTCATTCCTCCAGCCGTTCAATATCGGCCCCGCACGCCGCCAGCTTGTGCTCCACCGCCTCATACCCGCGATCCAAATGGTAGACGCGATTGACCACTGTCTCACCACGCGCAGCGAGTCCCGCGAGAACCAGTGAAACCGAGGCCCGCAGATCGGTTGCCATGACCGGGGCGCCCGACAGCGAAGGCACACCGCGAACAATGGCCGATGCGCCATGCACGTTGATCCTGGCACCCATGCGATTCAATTCAGGCACGTGCATGAAGCGATTTTCGAAGATCGTCTCCGTCACCATGGCCGCGCCGTCGGCCACCGCCATCAGCGCCATGAACTGCGCCTGCATGTCGGTCGGGAATCCGGGATAGGGTTCAGTCATCGCGTCCGCGCCATGCAGGCCGTTCAGCCGCCGGACATGCAGGGCATCCGGCGTCTCGACGATGTCGACCCCGGCCTCGCGGAGCGTGCGGACGGTGGCGCCCAGATGCTCGACCCGGCCGTTCCGCAGCAGCACCTCTCCCCCCGTGATTGCGGCGGCACAGGCATAGGTGCCGGTCTCGATGCGGTCGGGAATGATCGCGTGTTCCGCGCCGTGCAGCCGCTCCACCCCCTCGATCGTCAGGCGGTCGCTGTCGATGCCGGTGATCCGCGCGCCCATGGCGTTCAGGCAGCGGGCGAGGTCGCCGATCTCCGGCTCGCGCGCGGCGTTGGCCAGCACGGTGCGGCCCTCGGCGAGGGCGGCCGCCATCAGCAGGTTCTCGGTGGCGCCGACCGAGACGAAGGGGAAGACGATCGTCGCGCCATGCAGCCGGCCCCGCACCGATCCGTCGATGTAGCCGCCATCGAGGCGGAAGGTCGCGCCCATCTGCTCGAGGCCCTTCAGGTGCAGGTCGACCGGGCGGGTGCCGATGGCGCAGCCGCCGGGCATCGAGACCCGTGCCTCCGCCACGCGCGCCAGCAGCGGACCGAGCACGAGCACGGAGGCGCGCATCTTGCGCACGATATCGTACGGCGCCTCGGTGCTGGTGATGGCGCCGCCGAGCGAGAGCGTGCGGCCGTCATTGCCGACCGGATCGACCGCGATACCGTGCTGCACCAGCAACAGCGTCATGGTCTGGATGTCCGCCAGGCGCGGCACGTTGCTGAGCACCAGACGCTCATCCGTCAGCAGTCCTGCGGCCATCAGCGGCAGGGCGGCGTTCTTGGCCCCCCCGATGACGATCTCGCCGGAGAGCGGCCGGCCGCCTCGAATGCGAATACGGTCCATCAATTGTCCCTTGCAGACGGTCTTACGGCGATAGGCCCGGCATGCTCACACCTGGCACGCGCACACTTGGCACGCTCACATGCGCGGCAGCGATACACCACGCTGGCGCATGTACTTGCCCGCCTTGTCGGCATAGCTGATCTCACAGGGCTCGTTGCCTTGGAGGAAGAGGAACTGGCAGATGCCTTCGTGCGCGTGGATCTTGGCCGGCAACGGCGTGGTATTGGATATTTCGATCGTTACCTGGCCTTCCCATTCCGGTTCCAGCGGCGTGACGTTCACGATGATGCCACATCGTGCGTAGGTCGACTTGCCAAGGCAAATCACCAGAACGTCACGCGGAATCCGGAAGTATTCGACCGTATGGCCGAGGGCGAAGCTGTTGGGCGGGATGATGCAGGTATCGGTCTTGCGGTCGACGAAGCTGGCCGGCGCGAAGGCCTTCGGGTCGATCACCGCCGAATCGATGTTGGTGAAGATCTTGAACTCGTCGGCGACACGCGCGTCGTATCCGTAGGAGGACAGGCCGTAACTGATGACGCCCTCGCGCTTCTGCGCCTCGACGAAGGGATCGATCATGCCATGGTCCTGCGCCATCCGGCGGATCCAGCGATCGGACATCACGGGCATTGGGCGGCTCCGGCGGGGAATCGGTCGGCGGTCATGGCGGGGAGACGCCGGGTCGGGTCGGCCCGGTGTCGGTTGGGACGGTCATGGTCCTGCGGCACCGCTCACTCCTGGCCAGGATTGTCCCTGGCCCGCGCCTGATTCTTGCGCTTGCGCAGATTGGCGCGCAAGGCGGCCGCCTCGCGGGCCTGGCGCGCCGCCAGCTTGCTGCCGGCCGCGGCATGCACGGGCGCCGCCGCGGCCGCGGCAGCCGGAACGTCGCCCTGACGGGCGTCTGCCCGGTCGAGAGCGGGGGCCTCCAGCGGGCCGAGGTGGCGATGGGTCATGGCAGGCTCCTTCTGTGCCCGCTCTAGCACCGCGTACGGCACCTCGCCACGGGGCACGCTTGCGCCGGCGGGGGGCTACCGGCTAGTGAAGCCGCCCATCTCCAGGCGCTGCGGTAGCTCAGTGGTAGAGCACTCCCTTGGTAAGGCGGCGGCACTCATCCGAAAAACTGGGCAATATCAGGCTTCTGCGCGCCTCTCGGTAACGCTGTGCACCGCTGGTGCACCAACGCCCCAGAACGCTCGGATAGCCCGGCCAGCCCCTGAGGCGCGAGTTTGGCGTAGCGCTCTACCTGGCTGAGCGACTTCCATCCCCCGTCATCGCGAAGCCGCATGGGATCCCGGTGCACGGCGTAATGCCACGGCGCCCAGGTGTGTCTGGCGGCGTGAGGCGTCACCCGCCGCGCAACCCCTGCGCCGGCCAACGACGAATGGCCACACGCCCCTGATCTGGCCGCCGTAGCCCTCCCCCTTGCTGTCGTCGGTCGCCCGGTATGACTTGCCGCCCCGCTGCCGAAAGACATGGCCGGTTCGGTAGGGAAGGGATGCGATCGCTGCGAGGGCGCGCGGCGGCAGATCGACGATGCGATCCGATCCATTCTTGGTGTCGCGCAGGATGGCTCGAGAATGCTGAAGGTCGACATCTGCCCATTCCAGGCAGACCATTCCCCCACCCTGGCGTCGTTGCAGTAGAGGAAGGTCAGTATCGCCTTGGCTCGCGCCGGCGCCGCGGCGATCTGTCTGTCGGCTTCGTCGGGTGAAAGCCATTCCGTCCGCTTCCTGCCGGCCGGCGCCTTCTCGAATTTCGGCTGGTCGCACCACCCGCGGCGGGCCGCGTGGTTCAGCACCGCTTTGATCGGCGTCACCACCTGGCGCTGCTTGGTCGCCATTGATGCGCCCTTGCAGATCGCGCGCCCCGCCTTGTCGAGCATTTGCTGGTCGATCTGGTCGCACGTCACGGCCTGCCCGATATGGCGCAGCAGGCGACCCAGCGTGATCTTCGTGGCTTGCGTCCGTTCTTCGTGGGAGAGGTAATCCAGCAGCGCGTTGGCGAACGTTACGCGCGGTCGGGTGCCGTGAAGGGCAGCACGATAGAGTTCTGCTTCCCGCGCGCGCCGGGCCTCCTCGGCGAGGTCGGGCTGGTCAGTGCCAGCGCTTTCAAAAACGCGGACTCCGCGGACCGTCCGCGAATGTAGAGGGTGGTGGTGCCGGTGCGCGAGACGATCTTGAGGCCTTGGCGTCGGGGCATTGCCGCATAGCCTCCTTCAGTTGGCAGTGGGCCACCTCATCGAACAGCACGCGGCGCCCGGCCTTCAAGACCGCCGGCTGATGCTGCTTGACCAGATCTTGGAGGTAGCGCAGCGACACGCCAGGCTTGCGGGCTTCCTCTGCGCGAGACCATGCGTCAGGGCGCTCACCCATCCGCGCGCTCCCCTGCCCGTGCGACGGCCAGCGCATGCCACCGCGACAACCTCGGCGATCGCGACTGGCATGGGGTCAGGCACCGGCCGGCTCCAACCTGATCGCCCTCCTGGCCTCTGGACAGCCGCGACGCGCCACCCGGTCCAGTCGCTGATCTGCGCGTTGGTCGGCGCCGGCAGCCCTCAACTGCTGGCGCTCGTCCAGGATGCGCTGCACGTCGAACCGGATCGTGCGCAGCTTCTCCGGGGTGAGGTAGGGCGCCTGGTGAACATCACGGCGCGGCCTTGAAGCCGCCCCACCGGATCAACACTCCGGCGAACGCGGTGAGATCGGCCCGATGGTTCTCCCGCCAGAACGCCTTCATGGCCTCCCAATCTTCGAAGCCGTCGGCGCGCGCGAAATCGTCGATGCCGGCGCCCGGCAGCAGTCGCTGGTCGGCGAACTCGATGCTGGAGAACGGCGGGAGCTGGATGCGGATCGGGATGGCCTCGATGCACGTGGCCGTGCCGATCAGGCGGCATGCTTCGTGCGCATGCCGGTGTAGAGCTGCAGCACCTCGCCTGGCCGCGCGTGGCGCCGGCGATCGGCGCGGATCGTCTGGCGCTTGATGCCAGCGAGGATCGGTGCGGCGAAGTCGCGCTTGAAGCTGTAGGCGACCATCAGCGGGGCGCCTCACAGGACGCTTGCTCAAGCCAGTCGATCACCTTCTGCAGCCGCGCGGCCTTGTTGCGGGCGGCTGTAATGCGCCTTTGCCAGAAACTGTACGAGAGGCGCTCGTCTGCCTCCCAACCAGCGGCGGCCCGACCCGCCATGGAGCAGCGCTCCTACACCACACTGTGGGACACGATCCGACCTGCGCCGGATACCTCGAAACGCCGGCCTTCAAGAAGGATGTAGAGACGTTCGTCGATGGTGTCGGCCGATTGGCCAAGGGCATCGTCGAAGGGCTGCGGTTCCTGGGGGTTCTCGCGCCGTCTGATGACGCGAAGAAGGACGCCGAAACACCTGGCACGGACGCATATCGCCGAGAGCGGGCGCCCGGCTCGCCCGGGTGGGGCTATACGCCCGGGCTGGGCTGGCACTGGACTCCGCTGACGCCGCCCGACGGGGGCGGCCAGCAAGGCTCCGACGCGGGTTCCGCTGCACCCTTCGGGCGGGAACGGACCGCGCACGACTTCTTCCGGGCAAAGGGCTGGAGCGAGGCGCAGACCGCCGGGCTGCTGGCCGCGATGAAGGGAGAGTCCGGCTTTCGGACCGACGCGTTCACCCCGGCCGGTGGAGGGCAGGGCGCGCAGGGCGTCATGCAGTGGCGAGGGCCGCGAATTGATGCCTTCCGCCGGATATATGGGCACGACCCCCGTTACGGCACGTTCGGCGAACAGCTCGCCTTCACGCAGTGGGAGCTGGAGAACACCGAGAAGCGCGCGGGGCAACCGGCTGCGCGCCACCACCGGACCGCGTGAGGCCGCCGAGGAGGTCCTTAGGTCGTATGGCCGTCCGGCCCCTCGGGAGCTTGCCGCGCTCGCCCAGCAGCGCGGCGGATGGGCCGAGCAGTATGCCAGGCGGATGGGTGGGGGCCCGGCCCAGGCGGCGCGCGCGGCCGGCGGCATGCGGATCATCCTCGACAACAACACCGGCGGCAACGCGATCATCACCGCCAGCCAGCTTCCAGCGTAGGACCGTCCGATGAGCCCAGGCCTCGCCGCCTACAAGCTGGCGTCGAACTCTCGCCGATCGTGCTGAGCGGCGGTCTGGCCGGCAACATCCGGGCCGGCATGCTGCCCATCATCGCTATCACGGAGGCGCTGCACTTTCCGCTCGGCCTGCTCTCCGGCACCGACAACATCGAACTCGACAATTTCTTCGCGCACTTCCAGCCGCTGCCGGGCGGCACACTGGTCGACAACGCGATCGGCAACTACCCCTTCGCCAACCAGGCCGTCGCGGCCAATGCGATTATCGCGCAGCCGCTCGTGCTGTCGATGGTGATGATCTGCCCGGCCCGCGATCGGGCGGGATACCCGTCCAAACTGGTGACCATGATGGCGCTCGAGCGCGCGATCACACAGCACAACAGCCTGGGCGGGACCTACATCGTGGTCACGCCGTCGCACTTCTATACCGACCTGATCATGACCGGGATGCGCGACATCACGCGCGGCAGCGGCCATCAGGTGCAGGCGGAGTGGCAACTCGACTTTGTGCGGCCACTGCTGACGCTCGAGGACGCGGCGCGCGCCCAGAACTCGCTGATGAGCAAACTGTCGAACGGGACTCAGATCAGCGGGCAACCATCGTGGTCGGGCCTGCCGCCCACCGTGGGCGATCCGAGCAGCCTGGCCGCGCCCAGCGTGATCCCGGCCGCCGGCGGCCTGCCTGCCGCCGGCACCGCGCCGCTGATACCGGTTCAGTCCTCGCCGCTGCCGCCGCTGTGAAGGGATAGCCGGTGGCACAGGTCGTTCCGTTCGCCCCGACGCCAGCCGGGCCATTTCAGTTCGCCGCGGTGCTGGACGGCCAATCCTACACCGTCAGGGGGTCCGGTTGAACGCTTCCGTGCCAATCCCGACATGAGCGGCACCCTCCCACCGTGATGACGCGCGCCGGTCTCGCGCCGCAGCAGCCGGCCGACATCCTCGCGCAGTTGCTCGCCTCTGTCGCAGCGACCAACCCGGGCTACACCGCGAAACCTGCCGGGGTCGCTCATCGAGGACATCAGCTCCACGGACGTCGGCGCGATCGTGCTGATCGACCAAGCCCGCGTCGATCTGGTGAACTCGCTGACGCCCTATGCCGCCAATCCATGGCTGCTCAATCAGCTCGGGCAGGTCTACGGCGTCCCGAGAAGCGCGGCGACCACGACCAGCGCATTCGTCCAGTTCAGCGGGCCGCCCGGCTTCGTGGTCGCTCAGGGCTTCGTGGTGAGCGATGGCGCGCACCAATACACCGTGACGGACGGCGGCATCATCCGTTCGGACGGCACGTCACCGGTGCTCGCCGTGCTGGCGGTCCAGCCTGGCTCATGGGCGGTCCCGGCCGGGACGATCACGCAGCTCGTCACGTCAGTGCCGTCGACCATCGCCCTGACCGTCACCAATCCGCAGGACGGCATCGGTGCGGCGGCGGCTGAGCCGGAGGAGAACTACCGGGTCCGCGTGTTGCGCGCCGGTCTGGCCGCGTCCCAAGGCATGGCGCGCTTCCTGAAGACGCTCCTGACCAACGTGCAGGGTGTCCAGGCGAGGCTCGTATCGGTTCGCCAGGTCGGCGCGTCCTGAGAGATCATCTGCGGCGGTGGCGATCCATACGAGGTCGGCTACGCGATCTACACCGCCCTGTTCGACATCGCTGACCTGACCGGATCGGTGCTCGCTGTCTCGAACATCACGCAGGCGAACCCCGGCGTGGTCACCCACCGCGATCAACCACGGCTACACCACGGGCCAGGCGATCGAATCAACGACATCGTCGGGATGGTCCAACTGAACGGGGATCTCTGGTCGCCACGGTCATCGACGCCACGCACTTCAGCATCGGTGTGAACACATCGGGCTACAAGCGCGTATGTGTCCGGCGGTGTGGTGACGCCCAACTTCCGGAATGTCGTTGTGTCGATCAACGACCATCCGGATGACTACCTGATCCCTTACGTCAACCCGCCGCAGCAGGACGTCACGATGACGGTGACGTGGAACACCACATCGCCGAACTTCGTCAGCGGGGCAGCAATCGCGCAGTTGGGCGCGCCTGCGCTGGCGGAATACGTGAACTCCATCCCGGTCGGCGCGCCGATCAACCTGTTCGAGCTGGGGACGCCCACGGCTCAAGGGACGGCCATCGATTTCGCCACGACGCAGGGCGGCACCACGTCACGCGCGGTGCGCATGCGGCTCTACGGCAACGGCCGCCTCCTGCAGGGGGCCTCCTTGCCGTCCGATGATGGGGTCAACTCGTTGCAGGTGAACGGAGGCGCGATCGCCACCTTCCTGGGCATCCGGCCAAGCAACACCTGACCGCCACCGGCTCCAACCAGGCGACAGCGCTCGCACTCACCACCGGCTTCGATGTGCTCGGCACGGTGGCGGCATCGACTGGCGTTGTGCTGCCGACGATCGGTTCGGTTGTTTCGGGTGGCGACATGGTGCTGATCGACAACGCGGGATCGAACGCGGCGAAGGTCTACGGCTCGGGCGCGCAGACTATCGACGGTGTGGCAGGTGCCACCGGCGTGACGCTCACGAACGCCAAGCGCTGCCTCTACATCGCGAACACGGGTTCGACCTGGCTGTCGTATCAGCTCGGTGTGCCCAGCGCCTGAGCATCATCCGCGAGTAGGCAATCAGATGAAGCCGTCGACCGCCCGGACCATCACGCTGTTGGTCGAAGGAGACTGCTGCGCAACGGAACTCTACTGCTGGCCGGTGAAAGAACCGGAATCTGTTCTCGACTATTCAGCCGATGCCACCATTCCGATGGAGGACATCGAAGAGACCGTCATCATCGCCAGCCTCGCCATCCAGCCGTCAGGCGCCGGCGAGATGCAGGCGATCAGTCTGGCGATCGATAACCTCTTCATCACGGCGAGGCTGTCCGCGGCGTTGCCGGCCGCGACTACATCCTCAAGCTGCTGATCGTCGCGCCCAACCAGATCGTCCTCGAATTCCTGATCTCACTCAAGGTCGACCCGCTGCTTGCGGTGAAGCCTGTTCCTCTGCAGCCAATCCAGGGTTTGGCCCAGCGATCTTGGCGACGGCGCCGGGATACGTCCCGACGCTCAACTTCAGCCAGCCGCTCAACAGCGGATACGCGTCACTCATCTCAGGGGTCTGAGCAATGGCCGATACACCGTCCACGGTAACGTTGATCGACGGGACCGGGCAGCCCGTTGCGTTTCTGGCGACAACCAATGGCCAGGGGCAGAAGACGATTCAAAGCACCCCGCGCCTGGGCGATGCTCCTGTCGGTAGTGAAAATCCACTGCGGTCGTGACGGGCGGGCCGCATTGGGGTCGACTATTCGGCCAATGCCGTTGCCGTTCCTGGTAACGTGAGCTACGTCCTACTAGCGATCATCCCGGCGAACGCCGACAGGGCATCCTTTGTCATTCGGAACCAAAACCGGGCCTTGCTGCAGGAGCTCTAAGATGGCGGCGGCGGGGGCGAGGTGACCTCCCCGGCCATTGCCCCCGGGTGGACGCCGGATCACCGGGCGGGTCCATATCGAAACCCGCATCCAAGCGGTGCATCCGAGCACATGACCCAACCGGACCGACCGTTTCTGCGCGCGATCTGTAAGGGAGCGGAGAGGTGCCTGTCCATCCTCCGCCGCCCTCGTCCGCGCGGCAGATCGCGCTCGCGATCCCCTCGATCTACCTGGGATCGATCGCCGTCAGCCAACCCCTGGTCAACCGTGTCTTTCAGCGGGACACGAGGACGGGCGGCCTGTATGGCTCCGGGATCGGAGATATTCTGCTGACGGTCAATCCGTCCCAGCCGATCACGCTGCTGCAATACCGGCTGCGCGACGCCGACTGCCCGCACGTTGTCATCCAGGACTGGGCCACCGGCACGCTACCGCTGAACGCGGGCCAGCAGGTGATCGCGCTCGCAGCCCCGGCCGGGCTCAAGCGCTACCTGATCGATCTGCGCGCGAACAGCGACGACACGTCGGACACCAGCACGACGAACGGCGTCATGGTCGGCGAACTGGTGGCATTCTCCGGCCAGTCGCTCGCCGAGGACTTCGTCAGCACGGCCGCGTCCGGCGATCCGACGACGATCTCGTCCCTGGGTCTCACCACCAGCAACTGGGGCTTCATCTTCGCGGCCTATGCCAGCAATACCGGCCCATATCCGCCGGTGCCGGACGGTCCCGACGTCAACTACCCGCCCGCGGGCTGGCAGAAGCCGGCCGATGCCGGGATCTTCCGGTCGACATGGTTCGTCGAGTTCGCGAAATCGCCTGATCACGCTGCTCGGGGTGCCGATCGGGCTGATCGGCTATGCGGTCGGCGGCTCCGGTATCGTGTCATGGCTGCCAGGCTACACCGGGTGAATGCGGGCCACTGGGACAAGCTCGTCAATGTCCTGACACTGGCCGGCGGCAAGTTCGGCACGTTCCTGTGGGATCAGGGCCACTACGAAACGAAGAACGGCAACACCGCGTCGAACTACCTGGCGCAGCTCCAGCTCCTGTTCGCGTCGCTCAACACGGCCTTCCCCGTCGCGTTCCGCACGGTCATCGGCACCATTCCCTAGCATCGGCAACTACGGCGGCGGACCGACCGCCATCGCGATGGTGCGCGACACGGCCAAGCAGTACGCGGCCGGGGCGCCGAGCACGGCCTATGTCGACGGTCGGGATTCGGCGCTGATGCCCGATCTGGTGCATCCGAGCCAGGCCGGCAACATCACCTACGCGCGCCACTGGTATCGGGCGACCGCCAATCTGCTCGGCGCCCAGATTCCGGGCGACCACGGCCCGACGATGGTGGGCGCGTCCCGTGCCTATGGCTCCAGGTGGATTTACATCGCGGGTCGACCAGATCAACGGTGGCACCGGCTGGCAGGCCATCGGCACCCCGGCCAACCAGTTCCACGTTTTCCTTGCGGGCACCACCAGAAATCCCCTGGCGCTGGACGAGGTGACTCCGATCGACGTGACGAACCCAGCGCAGATCGGGCTACATCTCGCATCGGCGCCGATCGAGCCGCAGGCGTTCGACGTGTGGTATCGCCGGCCGCCGGATAACTCCACCATCATTGGCAGCGCGCTCTACGACAACGTGCTGAACGCCGATGGCATCACTCAGGGGCGCATGCTGTGGGACCCGGCCGCCGCGATCGCGGTTGCCGGCGCCGACCTGAGCTTCACCTTCGCAACCATTGCCGACACCGATCCATCGGCGACGATCGTCGTGTCCGGTACATATGCGCCGGTGGCGCCGCCATCGCTGGACTATTCGCTCGACGGTGGTGGGACATGGACAGGGGCCGGCGCGACGGATCGGCGGCGGGAATTTCTCGTTCACCATCGCGGCCGGGCCGGCAACGCCTGGCCTCTACGCGGTGACGATCCGCGACCATGTGACCGTCGCGAACACCGGCGTGTCGAACGCCTTCCTCGTCATCGGATGCTCGGTGCCGACAGCGCCGATGCTCGCCAACCCGCTATTCGCCATGGACGCCTACCACGCCAGGGACTGCCTGTTCCGGAGCCCCTCCGCCTCGGTCCAGGGATCGATCGGATATCCGGTCCAGGCCGGTCGTCGACCTCTCGGCAACAGCAACGACTTCGCCCAGGCCATCGCGGCCAATTCCCCGACGCTGATCGCCAACCAGGTGAATGGGCTGCCTGCCCTCAGGTTCGTCCGTGCCTCTCTGCAGGCGCTGTTGCAGAGCGGCGGAAACTTCCAGGAAGTGCTCCGCACCAGTTCGGCCTACGTGATCATCGTGGTGTTCAAGCCGGACTCGCTGCCGGCAACGATTGCGCAGGACGTGATGACGATCGGGTCGGCCTATCCTCAGGGCGGCGACAAGCTGCGCATCATCCAGCAACTCACCACCGGGACAGTGAGAACCTCGCGCAAACGCGACAATGCGTTCAACAATCTCGCCGCCCCGTCGGTCATGAGCGCCGGGGACGCTGATCAAGGCCGTGATCCGGTGGGACGGCACCAACCAGAGGCTGCTGGTCAATGCGCAGGCGGAGGTCGCCGGCGCGGTTACCGGCGCCTTCAACAACGTGTGGCAGCCAAGCTCCGTGATCGGCGCGTCTTTGGACCCGGAGGCCGAGTTCTACCTGGACGGCCTGATCTGCGAAATCCGCATCTGGAACACCGCGGCCAGCGACACGGTCCGCGACAACCTGATGTCGTATATGACGACGAAGTGGGGGTCGTAGGGCGGAGACTGGCGCGTCAGTCCCGCCGCACCACGACATGCGCCGGGCTGAGTTCCAATCCCGCGAGGCCGGTGGTCGCTCGGTTGCGGATCACCTGCTTGACCTTCCAGCCGCCGGCGCGGCCGAGTTCGGTCAGCATCTCGACCAGTTCCGCCTCCGTCATGCCGAGCGGGTCCATCTCATTGGCATCAACGTGGAATGGCGTGTGCTCGATCAGGCACAGGCCGCCCGGCCGGAGGCAGGACACCCACGCGTTGAACAGCTTCACCGGGTCGTAGCTGTGGTCCCAACTGTTCGAGTAGATGAAGTCCACCGCGCATAGCCATTCCGGCTTCACCTCGTGGAAGTCCCACTGGATCGTGGCGGGGAAGTCCGTTGCGGTGTCCGATATCTCGGTGCCGATCACGTCGCAGTCGAGATACTTGGCGAACCACGCCTGCTCGGCGCCCCGCCGGGTCCCGTGGCACAGCCCGAAGGCCGGCTTGCCGATCACGCCCAGGATGTAGCCGGCGACAAATGCGATGGTCGGCTCGCGCGCCCACTGGCCGGCGATCTTGGCTTTGTTCGCCGCGGTCTGGACGCTTCGATAGCGCTCGTAATCGAATGATCCGTCGGCGGCGACGTAGGAAAACTGGCGCATGGGCTGGCCTTTCGGTCAGGGAGGGGCGGCAGAATAGCGCTGTCCGATGCGGCCACCAACCAGCCGATGAGGCCGGCCTCACGAACCGCGGTCACAGCCATCAATGAGGATGTCCCATGAGCGCAACCGTTCTCCCTTTGCGCGTGAGGTGGTCGATGGTGGAAGAAGCAAAGCGAATGGACCACCACCCTTCAAGGAATGGACGCCCGCGGTCGTGGCGCTCGTCACGCTGGGCTTCCTGGTCGGCACCACGTTGTTCGGTAGCGGGCGGATTCTTCTCCGACACACGGGGCGGCATCAGCCGGCTCGAGGCACAGCAGAAGTCGATGGATGGCCGGCTCCAGCAGATCGTCGACAGGCTCGACAGGGGGCCGCGGGTAGAACAGGTGCAGGAGCTGTATCGCGTCAACGCTCAGCAGGACGGGCGGATGGACGCGATGCGCGAGGCATACGAGAAGCGCATCCGGGACCTCGAGCTGCAATACATGGAGCAGAAGGTCCGGCTGGACGGGATCGCCGCCGCGGGCCGGAACCTGTCGGGCCGATGAAGACCGTCGCGCTGGCGTTGTTGCTGGCCGGTTGCAGCGTCGCCACGCCCGATCGGCGGCAGGCGATGCGACCGGTCATTCCTGCCGAACTGCAATCGTGCCCACTCTCGCCGGCGGCCATTCAGCCGCCGGCCACGCCGCGCACATTCGAAGCCGTGATCGCCTGGGCCAGGCAGGTCGAGATACGCAGGGTCGAGACCGTCCAGGCGCTCGAAGTGTGCCGCGGCAGGCTGATCAGGCGTCACGCGCTGGCCGCGCGCGGCTGAAAAGAGGCGGCCAAATGAACAGTTCCGACATCGCTTCACTCTTGGTCGCGGCCGCTCCGCTCTTGGCGGCTGCCGGGTCGCTGCTGGCGGCAGTGGTCGCGGCGGCCTCGCTTGTTGTGTCGCTCCTGAACCGCCGTGGGCAGAGCGTGCTGAGGGCCAATCAGGAAGAGATCAAGTTCTCCCTCGACGGCAACCTGAAGCGGATGCTGGCCACCGCCAAGGGCGTGGGCGAGGGCGTTCAGCAGGAGCGGGACGCGGCGAAGGTCGACGCCGAATCTCTCATCGCCACCGCCAGGGGCGTCGCCGCCGATCTGCGGCAGAACACCAAGCCCTGATCTGCTGCTGAGGCAGGCGCTGCCGGCCGGATTCGATACCGGCTGAGGTCGGCTGCCGCTGCCGTTGCGGCCCTTGTTCGGGACTTTCGATGTGCGTGTCTCTCCACGCCGCCGCAGCGCGCCCTCCTACCACGAGGATCCACGATGACCGCAAGCAACTTCGCCGCCGCCCTCGACTTCATCTGGGGGCCGACCCGCGATGGCCATCAGGATGATTCCGCGCCGGGCGAGACGTTCCGCACCTCCTGGGGCATGAAGCAGATGACCTGGGACGCCGCGGTCGCCGATGGCATCGTCGCCGGCGACCTGGCGCACGCCACGAAGGACCAGTGCGCCGCGATCTACCGCGCGCGTTACTGGAACGCGCTGCACTGCTCATCGCTGCCGGATGGCGTCGACCTGATGGCGTTCAACGACGCGACGCTGTGCGGCCCCGGCCATGCCGCGCGGCTGATGCAGCGCATCGTCGGCGCGCAGCAGGACGGGGCTGTCGGCCCGGAGACGCTGCGCAAGGTGGGCAGCTTCGGCGTCCGCGCGCTGATCGACAGGATCGCGGCCGGCGATCTCGAGTACTTCATGACGCTGCACAACGCGCCGCCGACGATCTGAACGCCCGCGTTCAGCGCGGCGAGCCCGTTCCCATTCCGAAGGAGTGACCATGACCATCGACCTGACCGGCATAACCACGACAGTCATCGCCGGAATCTTCGGCGTCCTGTCCATCAGCCTGCCGCTGATCATCCAGTCGCGCATGAAGGACCAGCAGGCCGCCAAGGTGCTGGGCGACGCGGTGAAGAACAGCCTGGGCGCCGTCCAGCAGGCCGCGCAGGGCGCGCTCGTGCCGGGTGTGCTCCGGCTGAAGCTGCCAGGAGTATCTGCACCAGATCTCGATGCGCTGACCGGCAACCAGGCTGTCGCGGACGGTCGGCGGGCCGCTCACTTGCCCGGGCCGCGAACCCCACTTCGCCCGATCCAGCCACTCGCGCAGGTCGGACCGGTCCTCTTCCCCGTAATCGTCGAGCGTGCCTGCCCGCCGGCCGGGCTTCCGGGTGGTGATGATCGTCATGGCCAGAGGCTGCGCGGCGGGCTTTTTCCGGGGCGGCCGCTTCGGGCGGTGGCGATAGGTGACGATGGTCATGGCGGGAGGGTGGGGGCGGAGGCCGGAGGATGTCGAGTCCGTGGCGAACGTAGTGAGAACTGTGTGTCAGAAACGTGCCAGAAGTGCCTGCCAGTTCATGCCATGTTCCGCCGATAACTGCCGCGTCGGGCTTGCGCTTTGGATGTCAAAAGCCTAGGAACTCCCCGCTTTTCCTACCCCGGCGCTGCTGTAGCTCAGTGGTAGAGCACTCCCTTGGTAAGGGAGAGGTCGAGAGTTCAATCCCCTCCAGCAGCACCATGATTCCATTGATTTTTACCCGACTGGCCGGCCTCGTTTCCGGGGCCGGTGGACCCGTCGTTCCGGCCATGCCGGGGCCCCCGCACCGCCTCGCTCGGCTGATCGCGTCACCCGCGGAGCCCAGGCCACTCGCGAACGGCTCCGCGCTGGGGCCCGTGCCGCATCGGTGCGAGGACGAAGACCAGCCGCTTAGGCGGGGCAACTGCATCTTCGATCGGCCGCTCCACCAAGCTGCCGCATAGCCGGCCGCGCATGTCGGGCCGGCACCCTGCCTCCCCACAGGAGGATAGGCGATCCAGCGTTCCCGCTGAACCCACTCCAATTCAGCTCGCGGCATCACCAACTCGCGGACGGTGATCCCATGGCGCACGGCGTTCCCGCGGCGCGCGCCGACGGGACCGACCTCGCGCCCGCCTGCCACCGCGTCTTCGGATAACGGTCTTGTGCTGATGCAGCACGAGTTGCACGATTGTCTCAAAATGGAGCGCAATCGGCGCTGGCGCTCCAACCAGACTGATGGGACACGGTCATGCGCGATCCGGGTTGCGCCATTCGTTGCGGAGGTTTGCGGTGGACGAACGTCTCGACCGCACTGGACAGGAGAACATTGCGGAATGACCGGGAAGGAGCCGAATGACGCCCGGTTCGCGTTTGGTTCGTTTCGCCTGTTCCCGACGCGCCAGCTCCTCCTCGATGGGGAAACCCCCGTTCGCCTTGGCGGCCGCGCGCATGATCTGCTGATCGCGCTGCTCGAGCAGCCGGGCCAGGCGGTCAGCAAGAAGGCGCTCAGTGCGCGGATATGGCCCAACGTCTTCGTCGAGGACGTCACCCTGCGTGCGCAGGTCGCGGCGCTGCGCAAAGCCCTGCGAGACGGCCAGGACGGACGGCGCTTCATCGCCAACGTGGCCGGACGGGGCTATGCCTTTGTCGGCGAGGTATCCGCCGTCGGCGAGCCGTCGGCGACCGTCGCGGAGCCGCCGGTCGCGCGCGAGCCGCCAGAGTTCGCGCCGGCAATGTCGACCGCGCAGTTGTTCGGCCGCTCGGAAGCCATCGAGACGCTGACGCAAAGGCTCGCCGAGAATCGCCTCGTGACCGTCGTCGGCCCCGGCGGCATCGGCAAGACCGCCATCGCGCTGGCCGTGGCCGACCGCATGCGCTCCCGCCTGCGTGACGGCGTGTGCTTCGTCGATCTGGCGCCTCTCGCCGACGCCCGGCTGGCGTCCACGACCCTCGCATCGGCCCTCGGCGTCGGCGTCGTATCCGACGACCCGCTGCCCAGCCTCGTCGCGCTGCTGCGCGACCGCGATACGTTGATCGTGCTCGACAATTGCGAGCACGTCATCGACAGCGCCGCGCGACTCGCGGAAACCCTCGCCCGCAACACCGGTGCCCGGCTTCGCATCCTCGCGACGAGCCGCGAGGCGCTGAGAGTTCAGGGCGAGCGGGTGTTTCGCCTGGCGCCCCTGGCCCTTCCGGAGGGCGCCGAACGACTGACCGCGACGACTGCGATGACATATCCTGCGGTCCAGCTTTTCGTCGAG
This sequence comes from Acetobacteraceae bacterium, assembly GCA_037201625.1. Lineage (GTDB taxonomy): Bacteria > Pseudomonadota > Alphaproteobacteria > Acetobacterales > Acetobacteraceae > JAMXLO01. The sequence continues at coordinate 914,978 of JBBCGR010000003.1, forward strand.
CGAGCGGCGATGTGCTTTGGCGAATACTCGCTGACCGACGCGCATGCTCCTGCGGTGGCCAATATCTGCCGCCATCTTGACGGCATAGCGCTGGCGATCGAGATCGCCGCAGGGCAGGTCGATGCCTTTGGCGTCGCGGGCCTGGCGCGCGTGCTCGACGATCGCTTCCGCCTGGCCATGCAGGGCAGGCGTACCGGCCTGCCGCGGCACCGGACCATGAATGCCACGCTGGATTGGAGCTACCAGCTTCTGCCAGAGGAGGAACGTGCCGCGTTGCGCCGGCTCGCGGTGTTCGCCGGTCTGTTCACCATCCCTGCTGCAATAGGCATCCTTGCCGAGGGGGACATCGAGGTTGCCGGGGCCGACAGCATTGCGAACCTCGTAACGAAATCGCTCATCGTGCCCAACCTCGAGACGCCGATCCCGACCTATCGCCTGCTCGAGACGACGCGTGCCTACGCCCTGCAGAAGCTGGAGGAGAGCGGCGAGCGCGCCCCGTACACCCGGCGGCATGCGCAACAATGCCTTGCCGACATGGAAGCCGCGAGCCTCGCCTGGGACGCTTCGCCGCCGGAGGAGTGGCTGGGCAGCCATCGCCACCTGGTCGACGATGTTCGCGCCGCGCTGGATTTCAGCGTTCAGGCCGAAGCCGAGACCGCCGTCGCGTTGACCGTTGCGGCGATGCCGCTGTGGTACCAGTTGTCCCTGCTGAGCGAATCCTATGAACGCGCCTGTCGCGCGCTGGATCTGCCGCCAGGGGTCCGCAATACGGCACAGGAACTGCGGCTCCACGCTGCGAAGGCGTGGTCGCTGATGCAGGTCAAGGGCTTCGTGCGGGAGACGGAAGACGCCTGGACAACGGTGCTCGATCTGTCGCGCGGCAGCGGGGATCCGGAGTACCAGCTACGCGGCCTGTGGGGGCTGTGGGCAACCCGGGTCAACGCGGGTGCGCTCCGAACATCGCTGGCGCTGGCAGAGGAGTTTTCGACTCTCGCCCAGAGCACCTCCGAGACCGACCGGTGCGTCGGCCACCGCATGATGGGCCACTCGCTTCACCTGCTGGGGGATCAGGCCGGTGCGCGCGAGCACCTGCAAAGTATGCTCGCCAGCTACGCGCCGCCTGCCACGGGCGCACAGGCAATGCGCTATATCTTCGATCAGCAGGCTCTGGCGCGTTGCTTTCTCGCCCGGATCTACTGGCTGCAGGGCTTTCCAGATCAGGCGAGGCAGATCGCGTGGGAGGTGACCGGGGACGAGCGCGCGCGGGGCGATGCCCTTTCGCTCTGCCAGGTCCTGGTGCAGGCGGCGTGCCCGGTCGGGCTGATGGTTGGCGACCTGGCCGCAGTCGAGGGTTTCGTTGCGGAGCTCGTTGGGACCTCAGAGCGCTATCAGTGGCACTTCTGGCGCGCCTTCGGTGCGTGCTTTCGCAGCGTCCTGACCGTGCAGCGCGGCGACATCGCCGCCGGCCTCCCCATGCTCGAGGAGGCGCTCAGAGGCATGCGCGGCATCGATTTCGGGGTGCATTACCTGTATTTCCTCTGCCAGTACGCGACTGCGCTCAGTCTTGCCGGACGCGATGATCAAGCGCTGGCCACCGTCGAACAGGCGCTGGCACGCTCCGAGCAGAACGATGAGCGTTGGTGCATCGCCGAAGTGCTGCGCATGAAGGCCGTGCTGCTGCATCGTCGGGGCGAGCTTGATGCGGCCGATCGGACGTTGGCAGAGGCACGCGAATGGGCGGAGCGGCAGGGCGCGCTGTCCTGGTCGCTGCGGATCGCCACCAGTGCAGCGCGAATGGCGCAGGGGACAGGGCGGGTTGCCGCCGCTCGTGCGGATCTCGTCGCCGTGACCAACCGTTTCACGGAAGGGCACACCACCGCTGATTACCAGGAAGCTCGGGCGGTCCTCGACCAACTCTAGTCTCACCATCACCGGCGATGGCTCGTCGCCCGAGGTGCGCCGGCCTGACATTTCCCGGCGACCGATGGATTGATGCGTCCGTCCCGCGCGTCGCACCGGCGATCCGGGATGTCGCGGGCTGGTTCAAATACGCGGTTGAAGAGGGTCTACCGAAATGTCCGATGACGGCGCCGGGAGGTTGCGCCGAACCCTGTCAGAGAGGGACGCGAAGGCCCGCGAGCATCGTCGATACCGTCCGTCGCAGCGCGTCCGGATCGACCGGCTTGGTGACCCACCAATGGCCGGAACGGCGGAGTTCCTCGATGGCCACACGATCGGTCGCACCGGTCACGATGACGCCCGGCACCGTGTGACCAAGCTGCTCGCGGATGATGGCCAGCAGCATCGGGCCGTTGATCCGGCTCCCGAGTTCACGGTCGACGATGACGAAGTCGAACGGCCGCTCCCGGAACTTGGCCACCACGGACAATGCCGCGTCGGCGCTGCCGGCGGCGATCGGCTCGGCTCCCCAGTCGAGGACCTCGCGCGCCAGCGCCTCCAACGCGAGCGGATCATCGTCGACCAGCAGCAGCCGTACCCCGTCGAACGCTCCGGCCTCCTGGTCCCGCGGCCCCACTGTCGTTTCCGCCTGGCGCGCCAACGGCATGCGCAGGCTGAACACGCTGCCGAGTCCGACGCGCGACGACACCGCGAGGTCGATCTTCAGCAATCCCGTCAGCCGGCGGGCGATCGCCAGCCCCAGGCCCAGGCCGCGATCGGTCGGCCCCGGCGGACCCAGCCGATGGAACTCGTCAAAGATGCGCTCGAGTTCCTCGGCCGGAATGCCGATGCCGGTATCCTCGACGCGGATCACCACCGCCTGGTCCTTCGCATCGCAACTGATGACGATCGTTCCGGCCGCCGTGTAGCGCACGGCGTTGGACAGCAGGTTCTGCAGCACGCTCTCCAGCAGCGCCGGATCGCTCGAGACGCTGTGTGGCGCGTAGGGGATCTCCAATGTCAGCCCCTTGGCGGCGGCCGGCCCGGCGAAGCTTGCCCGCAGGCGGACGAAGACCTGCTCCAGTTCGACATCGGCGATCGAGGGGGTGATGGCGCCTGCCTCGAGCTTCGCAACATCGAGCAGCGCGTTGAACATTGCCTGCATGGATTCGGCCGCCGTCGCGATGCCGTCGACCAGGCGTCCCGCCTCATCGTCCGCCACCCGCCGGCGCAACCCGCTGGTGAACAGGTTGATCGCATGCAGCGGCTGTCGCAGGTCGTGGCTAGCGATCGCCAGGAACCGCGATTTGGTCTGGTTGGCGCTGACGGCCGCGTCCCGCACGACCTGCGCCTCGCGCAGTTGCAGGGTGCGCTCGCGCTGCTCCATCTCGTTGGCGCGGATCACCCGCTGGGTCTGCCGTAGCTGTTCCTCCCTGTCGTGCAACGCCCGCTCTGCCGCCTTGAGCGAGGTGATGTCGACGCGCAGGCCGGCGATGTAGCCGCTCGGCAGGCGATTCTCGGTAACGAGGACCCAGCGCCCGTCCTTCAGTTGCTGTTCGCTCGTGCTCTGCGGTTCGCGATGCCGGCGCAGGCGGTCGGCGATCCATTCCTCCTCGAAGCCGCTCGCATCGGGGAAGCGGCCCTTGCGGACGCCGTCGCGCAGGATGTCCTCGAAGCGGGCACCGGGCTGCATGCGGTCCGCCGCCTCCGGATAGAAGTCGCGGTAGCTCTGATTGCACATGACCAGGCGGTCGTCCTCATCGAAGATGACGAAGCCGGCTGGTATGGTATCGATCCCCTCGCGCAGCGTGGACGCGGCGTGCTCCGCATGCCGGCGGTTCTGCTCGGACAGCCGGATGACGCGCGCATACAGTGCGCCGGTCTGCACCAGGAGCATGATGAGCACGAAGGTGGCCGCCATCAATCCGTAGATACGGCCGGCATAGAAGCCCAGGTCGAAGCGGCCGCCGTTCAGCACGGCGCCGAGCGCGATGTCGCACAGCCACGCCCACATCACGACCATCAGCCACAGGTCGAGCACGGTGTGCGGCCGCCGCCGCCACAGCACGACCAGTGCCACAAGGCTCAAGGCCCAGACTGCGGACAGGACGATGCTCGCCGCCGGCGCATAGACGTTCTTCTGCATGATCGGCGGCAGGTAGGAGTGGCCGAGTGTCGCCGTGACCGTCATCGCCGCCACGACGCCGGCCACCACCAGCAGCGTGACGGGGATGAGCAGCCGGGCGGGGCGATGCAGATGGCCGGCCGCAGGAGCATCGCGCAGCAACGCGTAGACGATGATGAGCAACGGGAATCCGCCGTGCCAGAAGGCATAGAGCCAGGCGGTCGTCTGCGGCCCGGCGCCGAGCAATCCCTCGGGCGCGAAGGCGCCGGGGAATGTCAGCATATGCACGGCTGCGATCAGTGCACTGAAGAGATAGGCGGCCGCGAGCGCCAGCAGGCGGTACAGTCCGATGCTCGCGAACTGGGCGAACAGCAGGACCGCGGTGACCAGGTCGTTGGTTACGACGATCGCCTGGTAGCTTGGAATGAAGGCCCAGACTTCCGGCAGCTTGACCTGCACGAAGGGGAGGGTGGCGGCGAAGACACAGACGGAGATCAGTGCGGCCAGTCGGACGATGCGGCGAGCGCGTTCATCGGCGGGCAGCGTTGCTAGGAACAATTGCGGCTCCAGAAGCCGGTTCCTGACGTGCATGGAGCTTTGTCTCCCCGTGAACCGAGATCCCGGTCCGGGCAGAGTGTGCACTAACGGCGATGTCACGAGCAATCTGTGATCTTGTTCACAGTCAGTCCCAGGTGACGCAACGCAAATAACCGATGCCATACTACTGGATAGTCATGCATGGCCGCATCTTTGGCCGCCAGCCTGCCAGGCCCTCATATCCCACGCAAATGAGCGCAACCCGCCAGGCACTGCGGCAGCAGATGCCTGGTCAAATGCACATACGGCGTGCCGGCAAGCACATCGGATGTTCATCATTGTCCCTGATACCCACAGCGTCGGCGCGGTGAGTGATCACAAGGCTGTGCGCACCCGCCGCAGAAATGGTCGGCTCACTGCACCGTGAACATCCCGCCGGCGGGCCGTTGCTAAACTACTTCAGAGGCGTCGCTATTCCAGACCGACAGAGTAACGTAATCGGCTGAGCGGCGGGCGGCCGCTTGGGCGGATTGTCCTCGGCGGAACCCGTCATTCCACCGGCACGAGCCCTCGCGGCCGGCCACCTGGCGCACATGTCCTTTGAGTAATTGAAGGCTCGTTGCGGCGGGGGCGGCCGGAGCTGCGCCGATGGGCACCGCTCCGGCAAAACCACGCTATGCAGCGATCAGGGCGTCGAGCGGGAACAGGTCGCTGGCCTGACGATACATGCTCAGGAACCCATCCATCGCCGCACCGGACGGCTCCGCCGCCGCCGAGCCGGAAACCCACTCCTTGTGATAGGCCCGCGCCAGCTCACGCTCGTCGCGCACCGTCATCGTCACCACCTTGTGGGTCGTGCCGCCGACGAACAGGCCGCGCGACTGCACGCGGTCCGTCAGGAACTCCAGGCTGTCGGAGAACGACCGGAAGGCGACGAAGATGCGCGTCCGGCCGGTCTGGTTCTCGGCAATGGTGACGGTGCCGACGATGCACTCGTCGAACTTGGCGGGCCATCGGCCGCCATCGGCCTGGGCGCCGACATAGTTGTTGTTGACCCCGCTCTTGCCGTTGGCGGACTCGTTGCGAAACATGATGTAAGCTGCCCGCTTCACCTCCGCCGGCGCCGCCATTGCCTGCAGGAACGCAATGACATCCGACATCGGCACGCTGGTGCGCTGAAACGGCATGTTCGGCAGCTCGGGATAGGCATTGGTGGGCATTGGGGAAACCTCCAGTCTCGATGCTTGGACGGCGGCACGTGCAACAACGATACGGCAGCGACACGCCGAACGCCCGCGGATTTCCCCACCGACCATTTTGGCGCTTGACAGGTTTTGCCGAGGCATCCCAGTTAGAGGGTGATCCGCGCAGGTGGCATGACCGGAGCGGTGAACTACACTCTCAGACAACGAGCCAGACCGGGGTCCGTGAGCGAACGGAAGCGGCTCCGGCCCGATGCAACCCGTTACGGGAGATGACCATGAACCTCGACGGCCGTGTCGCTGTCGTCACCGGCGCCTCCGGCGGCATCGGGTCCGCCACCGCCCTCCGCCTGGCCCAGGCCGGCTGCAAGGTCGTGGTCGGCTACAACAGCCGGGCCGCGGGCGCGGAGACGGTGGCCGCGAGCCTGCCTGGCGCCGGCCACCGCACAGCCCGCATGCCGATGGAGGACAGCGCGGCGCTGCGCGAGGTCGCCGCGATGGTGGGGCGCGAATACGGACGCTGCGACGTGCTGGTGAATTCAGCCGGCTTCACCCGCATGATCGCGCACGCCGATCTCGAGGCACTCACCGACGACCTGATCGATGCGATCTTCGTCGCCAACGTGCGAGGGCCGTTCGCCACCATCCGCGCCTTCGTGCCGCTGATGCAGCGCTCGGACGCCGCCGTGATCATCAACGTCTCCTCGGCCGCAGCGCTGTCCGGCGGAGGCAGCAACATCGCCTACGGGGGCTCGAAGGCGGCGATCGATACGATGACCAAGTCGCTGGCCCGCGTGCTGGGGCCGACCATCCGCGTGCTGTCGGTCTCGCCCGGCGCGGTGGATACCGGCTTCGTCCCTGGCCGCACCACCGAGATGGTGGAGCGCGCGGCCCAGCGCTCGCCGCTCAAGCGCGTGGTGCAGGCCGATGAGGTGGCGCAGACGGTGATGGCCGCCGTCACGCTGATGACGGCGACCACCGGGACCGTGCTGCTGGTCGAAGGCGGATCGCTGCTCTGACCGGGCATTGTCCGCATCGCGCGCCGATGGACGCAGACGGCATCAAGTGAACGCGCCGATCGCGTCCAGCCCTTGACCGGGGCCGCATCGGCCAGCAAGACGCTCGGATCAGCAACACCGCGCGGAGTGCAGCCCCAGATGGACGCAAATTCGGTTCCGCCGCAGACCGCACCGCATGAGACGCGGCTTGCGGATTACCGCCCGCCGGCGTTCCTGGTGGATCGCGTGCATCTCGACTTCCGGCTGGACCCGGCGGCGACGCATGTCGCGTCACGACTGTCGGTGCGGCGCAACCCGGCCTCCGCCGACCCGACCGCGCCGCTGTCGCTCGATGGCGAGGCGCTGACGCTGCTGCGCGTCGTGCTCGACGGCACCGAGCTTGGCGCCAACCGCTATCACGTCGAGGGCGGCAAGCTGATCATCCCCGACATGCCGGACAGCGCGACGCTGGAGATCGAAACCCGCATCGCGCCGCAGGACAACACGGAACTCTCCGGTCTCTACACGTCCAACGGCAGCTTCTTCACCCAGTGCGAGGCAGAAGGCTTCCGCCGCATCACGTATTTTCCCGATCGCCCCGACGTGATGGCGCGGTTCACCACCACGATCACCGCCGATGCCGCTGCCGTCCCGGTGATGCTGTCGAATGGCAATCCCGGCCCGGTGGAACAGGTGGAGGGTGGCCGGCATCGCATCACCTGGGTCGATCCGCACCCCAAGCCCAGCTACCTCTTCGCCCTCGTCGCCGGCGATCTGGTTTCGGTGAAGGACAGCTTCACCACGCGCTCCGGCCGTCACGTCGATCTCGGCATCTGGGTGCGCCGCGGCGATGAGGATCGCTGCGCGCATGCGATGCGTTCGCTGAAGACGTCGATGACCTGGGACGAGGAGGTGTTCGGCCTGGAGTATGATCTGGACGTGTTCAATATCGCCGCTGTGTCCGACTACAACATGGGCGCGATGGAGAACAAAGGGCTCAACGTCTTCAACACGAAATACGTCCTGGCGAAGCCCGAGACGGCAACCGACGGCGACTATCAGGGCATCGAGTCCGTCATCGCGCACGAGTATTTCCATAACTGGACAGGCGATCGCGTGACCTGCCGCGACTGGTTCCAGCTTTCGCTGAAGGAGGGCCTGACCGTCTATCGCGACCAGGAGTTCTCCGCCGACCAGGGCAGCCGCGTGGTCAAGCGCATCGGCGATGTGCGTTCGCTGCGCGCGGCGCAGTTCCGCGAAGATGCCGGGCCGCTGGCGCATCCGGTGCAGCCCGACCACTACATCACGATCGACAATTTCTATACTGCCACCGTCTACAACAAGGGCGCCGAAGTCATCCGAATGATGGCGACGATCATCGGGCGCCAGGCCTTTCGAAGCGGGATGGATCTGTATTTCGAACGGCACGACAACCAGGCCGTCACCATCGACGACTTTGCCCAGGCGATGCAGGACGCATCGGGCGTCGACCTCACGCAGTTCCGCCGCTGGTATCATCAGGCCGGCACGCCGGAGGTCTCCGTTGCGGACAGCTACGACGCCACGGCGCGGCGCTACACGCTCACCTTGGAACAGCGCACGCCGCCGACGCCCGGCCAGCCCGAGAAGCAGCCGCTGGTGATCCCTGTGGTGATGGGCCTGCTCGACGGCGCCGGACGCGAGATCGCCGCGCGCACGCTGATGCTGACCGAGGCGCGGCAGGACTTCGTGTTCGATGACGTGGCGGAACGTCCGGTGCCATCGCTGCTGCGCGGGTTCTCGGCGCCGGTGAAGCTGTCGGGCCAGCCGGTGGCGCAGTTGCAGTTCCTCGCCGCGCACGACACCGATCCGTTCGTGCGGTGGGAGTCGGGCCAGCAATACGCGACGCATCTATTGCTGGCGATGGCCGCCGCGTGGCGACGAGGCGAAAAGCCCAGTCTGGACCAGGGGTTGATCGAGGCGTTCGCCGCCACGCTGCAAACCGGCGATGCGGATCCCGCCTTCGCCGCCGAAGCGCTGTCGTTGCCGGGTGAGGCGTTCCTCGCCGACCAGATGGCGGTGGTCGATGTCGATGCCATCCATGCCGTGCGGAACGCTGCGCGCGAGGCGATCGGCGAGGCACTGCGCGACACGCTGCGCGCCACCTATGACCGGCTGGCCGACCAGGGGCCGTACCACATCGACGGCGCCTCGATCGGCCGGCGGTCGCTGCGCAACACCTGCCTTGCCTACCTCGCCGCCGGCGGCAATCCCGAGGGGGTCGCGCTCGCCAAGGCGCAGTTCGACGGGGCAGGGAACATGACCGACGCGCTGGCCGCGCTCGCCATCCTCTCGGCGATCGACTGCCCGGAACGGGTGGCGGCGCTGGCGGCGTTCTACGAGCGCTGGCGCGGCGACGAACTGGTGTTGGACAAGTGGTTCGCGATCCAGGCGACGTCGCCGCTGCCGGCCACGCTGGACGCGGTGCGTGCCCTGTCGAAGCACGCCGACTTCGATCTGCGCAATCCCAACCGCGTGCGTTCGCTGGTCGCGAGCTTTGCCTCCGGCAACCAGGTACGGTTCCACGCGGCGTCAGGTGCCGGCTACCGTTTCCTCGCCGAGACCATCAGCGCGCTCGATCCGCTGAACAGCCAGATCGCCGCGCGTCTGGTGCCGCCGCTCGGGCAGTGGCGCCGGTTCGACGCCGAGAGGCAGACGCTGATGAAGCAGGCGTTGCAGCGCATCCTGGACGTGCCCGGCCTCAGCAAGGGTACGTTCGAGATGGCGACGCGCAGCATCGCCTGACCGCGCAGAACGTCGAGTACACGCGGCACACACCTGTCATTGCGAGCGTAGCGAAGCAATCTCCATGGCGATTGCTTCGTCGCTCCGCCCCTCGCAATGACAGTACGCAACCGGCCGCTACATCGTCGACTGAGTCCCCAGGATCACCGTCGCCTGCGCCGAGAACACCCCGCCGTTGCCGTGCACCAGCGCGGTCTCGGCGCCCGCCACCTGCCGCGCACCGCATTCGCCGCGCAACTGCCGCACCGCCTCGATCAGCAGGAACAGCCCGTACATCCCGGGATGGCAATAGGACAGCCCGCCGCCGTTGGTGTTCACCGGCAGGCTGCCCTTGGGGCCGATGCGTCCGCCGCTGATGAACCGCCCACCTTCGCCCTTCGGACAGAAACCCAGATCCTCCAGGAAGATGATCGTGTTGATGGTGAACGCGTCGTACAGTTCCAGCACGTCGATATCGGTGTCGCGCATGCGCGCCATGCGGTACGCCTGCGCCCCGGATTCCCGCGCGCCGGTCACCGTCAGGTCCGGCATCGAGGAGATCGACGCGTGGGTGATCGCCTGGCCGCAGCCCAGCACGTAGACCGGTTTCTTGCCCAGGCTCCGCGCGCGATCGGTGTTCATCATGATGATGGCACCGCCGCCGTCGGTGATCAGGCAGATGTCGCGCACGGTGAACGGGTGTGCGATCGGCCGCGCCGCGATCACATCGGCGACCGTCAGCGGCTTCTTCTCCCACGCCGCAGGGTTCAGCAGCGCCCATTCCCGCGCCGCCACCGCCACCTCGGCCAACTGCTCGCGCGTGGTGCCGAATTCGTGCATGTGCCGCGACGCGGCCAGCGCATAGGCGGTGGACGGCAGGAACGGCTTGAACGGTGTCTCGTACGGGTTGTACTCGCGGGCCGACGATGCGCGGCGGCCGACGGTGCGCTGCGTGCTGCCGTAGGCGATCACCGCCACCGTGCACAGCCCCGCCGCGAGTGCCGCCTGCGCATGCGCGACGTGCACCTCGAACGACGAACCGCCGACGATGGTGGAATCGGTATAGGCGTTCGGCAGCCGCAGATACTCGCAGAGGGACATCGCCGATGTGCGCGCCTGCGTGGTGGCGCAGAACAGCCCGTCGACATCGCGCAGCGACAGGCCGCAATCGGCGAGCGCGCGATGGATGCCCTGCGCCATCAGGTCGATCGGGCTCATGTTGGCCGCGACCGCACCGATATCGGATTCGGCAGCGCCCACGATGGCCGCGCTGCCGCGGATCAGGCCGTTCATGCCGCGCCCTCCGCCGGGGTGAAGACAGGGTAGGGCGGTTCGTCACCCTCCGCCGGATGCGGTCGGAACTTCACCCGCATGCCGATGCGCACGTCGAGCGGCGGGATGTCCTCGACCCGGCTCATCATGCGGAAACCCTCATCGACATCGATCAGCGCCACGTTGTACGGATCGCCTTTCTGCGGATACACCACGGTGGTGGCGTGCACCGTGCCCAGCCCCTGGCTGATCCGCCATTGCAGGTTGTCATGACCGGTCGTGGGACAGATCACGCGCGGATAGAACACCGCCGCGTTGGCGTCGGGGCTGAACTGGTAGGCCAGTTCGCCCTTCTCCAGGTGGTCCAGGTAGACGCCCAGCGGCGAGGTGGTTGCGTTCGCCATCAGACCGGCCTGTCGCCCTGCACGGTCACCCGGTGGCCCGAGCGCGTGTGCGGCCAGTAGTCCCACATCGCGCGATGCTGCACGCAGCGATTGTCCCAGAAGGCGATCGAATTCTCCTGCCAGCGGAAACGGCACTGGTACAACGGATCCTCCGCGTGATCGAACAGGTAGGCCAGCACCGCGGCACTCTCGTCGCGCGGCACGCCCAGGATGCGCTTGGTGAAGCCGCGATTGACATACAGCGCCTTCTTGCCGGTCACCGGATGCGTGCGGATCACCGGGTGCTCGGCGCGTGGATACATCGGCTTGTCGGCCACGCCGTAGTTCGCGTAGGTGCCGCGATACGAATCCTCGCCGTCATGCACCGCGACCAGCCCCTCCAGATATGCCTTCATCCGGTCGGACAGCGCCTCATAGGCGGCGTACATCGAGGCGAACAGCGTGTCGCCGCCGCGTGGTGGGCAGGTCCGGATATACAGGATGCTGCCCATCGGCGGCGCTTCGTCGCAGGAGACATCGCTGTGCCAGCCTTCGCCGTTGGCGCGCGGCGAGTTGCGGTCGGCGTGGATGATCATCAGATCGGGATGGCCCGGCTCATGCGGCGCGGCCGGATGGATGTGCAGCCTGCCGAAGCGGCGGCCGAACTCCAGGTGCTGCTCGTCGCTGATATGCTGGTCGCGGAAGAAGATCACCAGGTTCTCGGCCAGCGCGCGGTGGATCTCCTCGAAGGTCTGGTTGCCGAGGGGCTGCGCCAGGTCGACGCCGGCGATCTCGGCGCCGATGATGGGCGTGAGCTTGTCGACGGTGATCGTGTCGTACGGCGCCGATGAATCGGCATTGTGCTTGTAGCGCGGTCCATTGTTGCCACGCAGGACGCTCATGGACGGTCTCCCTTGGCGAACGTGCGCGAAGTCTACGCCTGCGGCGCCGGCCGCGTCACGTCGGGGTAGTATTGCGGCGCCTCGCGACGGTCGGCGAGGCCGTAGTCGCGGATCACCCGCACGCGGCGGTGTCGCGCCGGTTCCGGCGGCTGCCATGCCTCCGCCGCGGCGCCATCGTGCCAGGAGCGCAGCAGCAGGTGCTTGCCCGGCGCGGTGATGCTCTCGAACATCTCGGCGTCGCCCGCCAATGGCGCGTAGTGCAGCAGCGCCGGCTCCATGCTCTCGGAGATGCTGACCAGCTTCGCCGCCCCCACCGCTGTCGCGTCGAACCGCTGCTGCACCGGCGCCTCGCCGGCCGGCAGGGCGCTGTCCGAGGTGATCTCGCCGACGCGCAGATGGTAGTTCTCGAACACCTCGCTGCGGCCCTTCTCCTGGACGAAATGGTGCAGCGCGTGCGTGCGCCAGCGCACCACCGCCTTCTCGTCCGCCCAGATCGACAGCGACAGCAGGCGTCCCTCGGTGCGCCGGCTGCGGAACCGCTCGTTGTCGATGAAGCCCTCGATGCGTTCCAGTTCCGGGCGCAGTTGCGCGGCCAGGCCCAGATACTGGTCCCAGCGGTCGGCGTGCGGCTGCACCACGAAGATCACGGCGAACATTGCGTCAGACCACCGCGATCGCGCTCATTTCGATCAGGTAGTCGGGGTGGGTGAACTTGCTCACCTCCACCAGCGTCGAGGCCGGGGGTGGCGAGGGGAAATACTCGCGCCGCACCTTATGGATCGGCGCCAGGTTCTCCATGTTGCGCACATAGACGTCGACCCGGCAGACATCGGCGAGCGTGCCGCCGGCCGCCTCCACCGCCGCCTTGACGTTCTCGCACACCTGGCGCGTCTGCGCCTCGATGTCGCCCACGCCGGCGATCGTGCCGTCCGGCCGCTGCGCCACCATGCCCGAGATGAACACCAGCCGCCCGGTCGCCTCCACGGCGATCGCCTGCGCGAAATGTCCGCCCGGCCTGGGCGCCTTGTCGGTCGTGATGGCCTGTCGCGGCATCGTCCCCTCCCGGTTGGTCAACGGTGTTGGTCAACGGCATTGGTCAATGGCATTTGAACGCGTCGAAGGGCTCGCGGCAGGCGCGGCAGCGGTACAGCGCCTTGCACGCGGTCGAGCCGAATTCGCTGATCCGCTCGGTGTCCGCGCTGCGGCACAGCGGGCAGGCCGGGCGATCCTCGCCGAACAGCGCGCGTCGCGATCCTGCCGGACCCGGCGGCGCGATGCCCGACGCCGCCAGCTTGGCACGCGCCGCATCGGTCAGCCAGTCCGTCGTCCAGGCGGGCGCGAGGCTGGTGCGCACGTGCCCCGCGATGCCGGCACGGGCGAGCGCGGTTTCGATCTCCAGCGCGATCATCGCCATGGCCGGGCAGCCGGTATAGGTGGGCGTGATGACGACCGCCACGGCGTCGCCGTGCACCTCGACGTCGCGCAGGATGCCGAGATCGCCGATCGTCAAGGTGGGGATCTCCGGGTCGACCACGGTTTCGAGCGCGGCCAGTGCGCGGGATCGCAGGTCGCCGGTGCCTGTCATGCGGCACCTACCATGCCGCACCGGGGTAGCTGCGCTGGAGGAACTGCATCTCGGCCAGCAGGAAGCCGAGATGCTCGGTGTGGCGGCCGCTGCGCCCGCCCGACTGCATCCAGCCATCCTTGGGCCGCACGAGCGTGGCGCGCGCCAGGATCGCCGCCACACTCGCCTCCCAGGCCTGACGCAATGCCTGAGGGTCGGGCGCGACACCGGCGGCAACCAGGCCCGGGTCCACCGTGGTGAACAACTCCCCCGTATAGGGCCACAGCGTATCGAGCGCGGCCTGGGCCCGCCGGTGGCTCTCCGCGGTGCCGTCGCCGAGACGCACCAGCCACTCGCCGGCATGGCGCAGGTGGTAGGCCGTCTCCTTTTCCGCCTTGGCCGCGATGGCGGCGACCGTCGCGTCGCTCGAGGCCGTGGCGGCCTGCCAGAACGGATCGGTGACGGCCGAGACCAGCAGCAGGCGGGCGATGCTGAACGCGAAGTCGCCGTTCGGCAGCTCCATGATCAGGCAGTTGCGCCAGGCCGGCACGTCGCGCAGGTAGGCGAGCTGATCCTCGGTATGGCCGCTCAACGCGCCTGCATGGGCATACAGCAGCCGCGCCTGACCGATCAGGTCCAGTGCGATATTGGCCAGCGCCAGCTCTTCCTCGAGCATCGGCGCATGTCCGGTCCACTCCGACAGCCGGTGTCCCAGGATCAGCGCGTCGTCCGCCCAGCCGAGCAGCAGGCGGATGATGGGCGTCTCCTCGAGGGCGATCGACGTCGTGGCCATGGCGCTGCGATATTCGACCGGGGTTGCCACACCGCTTTGTGCCGCATCCGGCTGCGGCGTCAATGCGCACGAGGGCCTCCCGGGGGCCTCCCGCTCGCCGCCGGGCGTAGCCCGCCCGGATGCTGTCCAGGCCGCGGCCTTCGTCTGGCGGCGCTGCTCAGCTTTGGCGCAGGAACTCCCGCGCCATGCGCCGCGTCATCGGGGCCGGAGGGCGATCGCCCTGGTCAGTTCGGCCCGGGAACTCGCCAAGGTTCTCGAGCAGTTCCGCTTCCTCCACGATCGCGCCGTGTGCCGGCGCGGACATCGGGTTCGGCAGGAGCCCCGCTGCCGGATGATCCACGAAAACCTGCAGCTCCTGCGCACGCTCCAGGTAGTCCGCCTCGCGACCCTTCGGCCGGCCGGCGTCCCGCCACATGCGCCGCGCGCGCTGTTGGATGCTGCGGGTGCGTTCCAGTTCCGTGGTGGTCATGCGAACCTCCTGGCCTGACGGATCAGCATGCTAGGCGTCCGCGGGGAGGACTGGCTTTGACCCAGATCAATGTTGCGACAACAAACCGGCGGGTGCCTTCAATCGCTGCCGAAGGCGCGCTCATCGGCCTTTGCGGCCAAGGAACTCCAGTTGCCAGCGCATCTCCTCGACGGCCAGCGGGAAACTGCCGCCGGCGCCGCCGGTCAGCACCGCGCTCGGCGCCAGGCGCGCAAGCAAGGTCTGCAACGCGACGGCGGCGCGCATCGTGAAGCCGGCCTTCCAGACCAGGCTCACCAGCCCCTTGGCGCTCCGCAGTGACGCGGCGCGGTCCACGACCGCGACCGGGATGTCGGCCGCGACGGCCAGCAGCGCCGCCGCGTAGCGCGCCTCACCCCGGCGGGCGGCCGTCAGCAGCGTCTCTTCCTCCAGTTCGCCGCGCGTCGCCACGACCCGCGCCTGCCGCAGGGCCTGGTCCGCGCTGGTGTCCTCCGCGCTCACCGGCGGCGGGTAATCCGTCGCCATCCGCTGCGCCACGCGCCGCCGCAGTTCCTCGGCCAGCGCCGGCGCAAGATCGGCCCGCGTGGCGAGTTCCGCCAGCAGGTGCGTCGCCACGATGTCGGACAGCATCCGCGCCGCGCGCGGCGGCAGCGAGGGCCGGCGCACCAGCGGCGCATGCCAGTCAGGGTGGTCCACGGAGCGCGCCACCAGGATGTCGAGCGTCGCTTCCCTGATCTGCGCCGATGGATTGCTCAGCAGCGCACGGATCGCCGTCGCGTTGGCCGAGGCGGCGATGGCGTCGGCGACCGCGGGCGCCAATTCGGTACGCCGGGCGACCGCGAGCAGCGTGCCCACGGCCGGTGCCATGGCCACCAGCGCCAGCAGATCCGATGTGGTCAGCAGGGGGGACAGCCGGATCACCGGCCCACAGACCGACATATCCGCGTCATGCGCAAGACGCCGGATCAGGTCGCGCGGCGCGTTCGGCAGATCCTTCACCGCATCGGCGATGATGCCGCGCACCCGCGCCGCCTCATCCGCGGCCAGCGCGTGCAACGTCGCCCAGATTTCCTGGTAGAGGCGGGTCTGCTCCGCCGGCGGCATTCCCGGCACGAGCGAGGCCAGCTTGCGCGCCAGCAGCATGCGTACCCGTTCGTCGCGGTCGTTCGCCAGCGCCTGGTTCACATGCCCCGGCACGGCATTGTTCAGCGCCAGCGCGGCCCGCACCGTGACCGAAGGATCATCGGCCAGCCCGGCCAGGATGTCGGGCGCCGTCGCATTGCCGGCGCCCAGGCGGACGCGCGTCGCTTCGTCGACCGGCGGCCTGCTCTCCCGCACGCCGCTCCCCTGGATGCTGCTTCCCTGGTCGCCGCTCTCCTGGACGCCGCTCTCCTGGACGCCGCTCTCCTCAAGGCTGCTCTCTGGCGCGCTGCTCACTGTGCACCACTCGCGACCCGCCAGTGACCACGGCCGGCGCGCTTGACCTCGTACATCGCCTGGTCGGCGCGGCGCAGCAGACTGTCCACCGGCTCCTGGCTGCCGGACTGGCGGGTGGCGATGCCGATCGACACCGTCGGCGTCGCAGCATCATCGCCGGTCAGGGCCAGCAGCGCCTTAGGCACCTCGCTGCACAGGTGGTCGGCGCGCTCCGCTGCGGTCAGATGGTCCGCGCCGTTCAGCCAGAGCGCGAACTCGTCGCCGCCGAGACGCGCCACCAGATCGCTCGGGCGAACCGCATTGCGCAGAATGGCGGCCGTCCGCTGCAGCACCTCGTCGCCCGCCTCGTGGCCCAGCCGGTCGTTCACCGGCTTGAACGAATCGAGGTCGGCGAACAGCAGCGTGCCCGGCTGGTCCTCGCGGTCGAGCCGGTCCATGTGACGCGCCATCTCCTCGAGGAACGCACGGCGGTTCAGCAGCCCCGTCAGCGGGTCGGTGCGCGCCTGGCGCCCCATCTCCTGCTGGATCGCCTCGTGCTCCAGCACCATGCGGATCAGGCTGGCGGCCGAATTGATCAGCAGCTTGTCCTCGACATCCCAGCCGCGGGAGCCGGGCGAGCGCCAGAGTGCCACGCCGGCATTCGCGCCGAACCGCGTGTGGCAGATCGCCCCCAGCAGCGGCCGTCCGTCCCGTGCCGCCGCCTCGACAGGGCCATCCGCCGCGGCGAGCAGCGTGCTGCACTCGGCCAGCAATTCATCCGCGCCGCCGCCCGCCCGGTGCAGCAGCACGGCCTTGCCATCGTCGCGCGCGTCGATCACCGCCGCGCCCTCGGCCCCCAGCGCATTCATCAGCGCATCCAGGGCCGCCTGCATCATGCGCGGGGCCAGCACCTCCTGCCCCATGCGCCACAGGATATGGTCCAGCACCTCGCCCCGCCGCAGCGATGCTGCGACCCGCCCGGCATGCTCGTCGAAATCCGTCCAGTCGATGCCCAGTCCGCGCGCGCCGATGATCCGCGCCTCGCCATCCAGCAGCGGCCCGGCCGAGAAGGCGAGCATCGTCATGCGGCCATCGGCCCGCTTGAGCCAGGCGCGGCGCCGCCGGACCGCCACGGTCACGCGGAACGGGTCGAAGTTGTTGCCGCCGGCGGCCAACAGCAACTCGGCAGGCTGGCCGATCAGCATCTCGACCGGCCAGCCGAGCGCCGGATCGGGCGCGACGAACACGAACCGGCCGGAGGCATCGGTCTCGTAGGCGAAGTCGGCCGCCGCCAGCACGAGATCGCGCCAGCGCTGCCGGCTGTCGAGCAGGGCACGGCTGAGCAAGGTATCCTGCTTCGGCGAAGGCTGCGGAAGTGCTATGACCGTATCATTCATGGCACCAGGAAATCCTCTCCCGGACCGAAGCATTAAACGCGATCGGTGCTAATGAAGCGTTGCCAGCGATGCGTTGACAGGGTCCGGGCGCACTGCGCATGGTCCCGCGCCGCAAAAACGTCTGAGGGCGACCCCGCATGAGCCAGAATGCGCTGCAACAGCCGATCGAAGACCTGTGGGACCGGCGCGACACGCTGTCCTCCGCCACCGGCGGCCAGGCGCGCGAGGCGGTGGAGGCGGCGCTCAACCTCCTGGATTCGGGCGAGGCACGCGTGGCCGAACCCACCGCCGCGGGCTGGCAGGTCAACCAGTGGCTGAAGAAGGCGGTGCTGCTGTCGTTCCGGCTGACCGACTCGACCGCGATGGAGGGGCCGGGCGGCGCCCCGGTCTGGGACAAGGTCCCGCTGAAATTCGCCGGCTGGGGCGAGAACCGCTTCCGTGAGGCAGGCTTCCGCGCCGTTCCCGGGGCGGTGGTGCGGCGCTCGGCCTATGTGGCGCCTGGCGCGGTGCTGATGCCGAGCTTCGTCAATGTCGGCGCCTATGTCGGGCGCAACACCATGGTGGATACCTGGGCGACGGTCGGAAGCTGCGCCCAGATCGGCGCCAACTGCCATTTGTCCGGCGGCGTCGGCATCGGCGGCGTGCTGGAGCCGCTGCAGGCCAACCCGGTCATAATCGAGGACGACTGCTTCGTGGGCGCCCGCTCCGAGGTCGCCGAAGGCGTGGTGGTCGAACGCGGCAGCGTGCTGTCGATGGGCGTGTTCATCGGCGCCTCGACCAAGGTGGTGGACCGCGCGACCGGCGAGATCCATATCGGCCGCGTGCCCGCCTACTCGGTCGTGGTGCCCGGCTCGCTGCCGGGCCGGCCGCTACCGGACGGATCGCCCGGGCCGTCGCTGTACTGCGCCGTGATCGTGAAGACGGTGGATGAACAGACCCGCGCCAAGACCTCCATCAACGAGTTGTTGCGCGATTGAGCAGGATCGTTTGCACAGGCGCGCCCGCGATCGCCGGCCTCGTGCAGCGCGGGGCCGCCGCCGATCGCTGATGAGCACCGCATGACCGACCTCGCTGATCCGCTACCGCTCGCTCAGGCGCTGATAGGCTGCGCCTCGGTGACCCCGGCCGATGCCGGCGCGCAGTCGGTGCTCGCCGATGCGCTCCAGCGCCTGGGCTTCACCGTCACCCGGCTGCGCTACGGCGAGATCGACAACCTGTTCGCCCGCATCGGCACCGGCGCGCCACATCTCTGCTTTGCCGGTCATACCGACGTCGTGCCGGTCGGCGCCGCCAACTGGCAGTCCGACCCGTTCGCCGGCGAGGTGCGCAACGGCGTGTTGTACGGCCGCGGCGCCTGCGACATGAAGGGCGGCATCGCGGCCTTCGTCGCCGGCGCGGCCCAGCATCTGGCCGATGGCCCGCCGCGCGGCTCGATCAGCCTGCTGATCACCGGCGACGAAGAAGGCCCCGCCACCGACGGCACGGTGCGCGTGCTGGAGTGGATGGAGGCCAACGGCCAGATCCCGGATTTCTGCATCGTGGGCGAGCCGACCTGTCCGGTGACGCTGGGCGACATGGTGAAGATCGGCCGGCGCGGCAGCCTGAATGCCAGGATCACCGTGCACGGCACCCAGGGCCACGTGGCCTATCCGCAGCGCGCCGACAACCCGGTGCACCGGCTGATCCGCATCGCCGATGCGCTGACCGCGGCGCCGATCGATGCCGGCAACGACTGGTTCCAGCCGACCAGCCTGCAGTTCACCAGCCTCGACGTCGGCAACACCGTCACCAACGTCATCCCGCCCGCCGCCAGCGCGATGCTCAACATCCGCTTCAACAGCGACCATACCGGCAAGTCCCTCTCGGCCTGGCTGCGCGCGGTGATCGCGCAGCACGCCGAGCGCTTCGACCTCGATATCGCCATCAGCGGGGAAGCCTTCCTGACCGAGCCCGGGCCGCAGGTGAACACGCTGCGCCAGGCGATCGTCGAGACGACCGGCGTGGAGCCGAAGCTCGACACCGGCGGCGGCACGTCGGATGCGCGCTTCATCGCGCGCTACTGCCCGGTGGCCGAGTTCGGCCTGGTGGGCGCCACCATGCACCAGGCGGACGAGCGCGTGCCGGTGGCCGAACTGCGCGACCTGGCACGCACCTATCGCGGCATCCTCGCGGCCTTCCTGGCATGAGCGGGCGGACCGGCAGCCGCGGGCCCAGGGCCGGCAGCATCGTGGTGGGCGTCCTGCGTCTCGCGCGTGGCCGCGCCGATGGCCTGTCGCAGTTCGGCGGCACCCGCGACTCGTTCCTGGCGAGCCTCGCGCCGGTGGTGGCGTTCCCGCTGGTCGGCGCCATGCTGATGCTGCTGGGCGGCGGCGGGGCGGCCGCGCTGTCGAGCCTGCTGGTGGCGCTGTGCGCGCTGCTGGCTCCGCCGGTGCTGTCCTTCGAGGTCGCCCGGATGTGGGGCAGGCAGGAGGCCTGGCTGCGCTATGCGACGGCCTACAACTGGTGCCAGTGGGTCATCCCGGTGGTCGGCAGCCTGCTGCTGCTGGGCTTCGGCATCCTGGCAGCGCTCGGGCTGCCGCGCGGGGCGGCGCGCATCGGCGTGGTGCTCGGGCTGGCATCCTACGGCCTGTGGCTCCACTGGTTCCTGGCGCGCCACGGCCTGGCCCTGACGCGGCTGCGCGCGGTGCTGATGGTGATCGGGGTGAATCTGCTGACCGCGCTGATCGTGCTGGGACCGCGGATGCTGGTGCTGACGGGCGGCGACGCGGGGCTGCCCGGCAAGTGAGCGCCGGCGCCATGGCCTCCGGCCTGTATGCCGCGCTGCTGCTGGCGCGCGGTCGGCCCGAGGGGCTGCGCCTGATCGATGGCGGCGCGACGGCGACGGCGCGCAGCTTCTGGGCGATGGCGCTGTGCCTGCCCGCCTTCATCTGCTTGCGCCTGCTGGCCTGGGCCGGTGGCGGCATGCCGCCGATGCCGGCCGGTGTGGTCGCCATGGACCTGCTGACCTACGGCGTCGGCTGGTGCGGCTTCGCCGTGCTGTCGCACCACCTGGTCGGCGCCATGGGACTGGGTGAGCGTTGGCCGCGCTGCGTCACGCTGTGGAACTGGTGCAACGTCGTGCAGTACTGGCTGCTGGTCGTGTTCAGCATTCCCGGCCTGCTTGGCGCTCCCCCGCTGGTCGACCAGGCCGCGCAACTGTTTGCCGGCGGCTGGGCGCTGTGGCTCGAATGGTTCGCGTTCCGCCTGACGCTCGGCGTGGGCGTGGTCGCCGCCATCGGCCTGGTGGTGCTCGACCAGGCGATCAGCGTGGTGCTGGCCGCCGTTGGTTCGATGTTCGTGAGCGGATAGCACGCCATGTATGTGCTGTACATTGCCAACAAGAACTATTCGTCGTGGTCGCTGCGCCCCTGGGTGCTGATGCGCGAATGCGGCATCCCGTTCGAGGAGCGCCTGGTGCCGTTCGCCGACGGATCGAGCCATGCGGCATTCCGCGGCTTCTCGCCCACCGGCAAGGTGCCGTGCCTGGTGGACGGCGATGCGGTCATCTGGGACTCGCTCGCCATCACCGAGTATCTCGCCGAACGCCATGCGGCGGTGTGGCCGGACGATGGGGCGGCGCGTGCCTGGGCGCGCTGCGCCGCGGCCGAGATGCATGCGGGGTTCGGCACGCTGCGTGAGGTCTGTGGCATGAACTGCGGCATCCGCGTCCGGCTGCACACGGTCCCCGATGCGCTGGCCGGCGAGATCGCCCGCCTGCAGGAACTCTGGAATGAGGGCCTGCGGCGGTTCGGCGGCCCGTTCCTGGCGGGCGCGGCATTCTCGGCGGTGGATGCGTTCTTCGCGCCGGTGGCGTTCCGTATCCAGGGCTATGGGCTGGCGATGGATGCAGCGTGCGCGGCCTATAGCGGCCGGCTGCTGGCGCTCGCGTCGATGCAGGACTGGTACACGGCTGCGCTGGCCGAGACCTGGCGGGAGCCTGGCCATGAAGCCGAGGCCAGGCGCGCCGGCACCTGGCTGGCCGATCTGCGGGCGGCGCCGGCTACTCCAGGCTGATCGTTCCCGCCTCAGGTCCCTTCTGGCCCTGCACGACGCCCATGCGGACCGTCTGGCCTTCCTGCAGCGGGCCGAGGCCGGCGCGTTCCAGCACGGTCGCGTGGATGAAGACGTCCTTGCCGCCGGACTGCGGCGTGATGAAGCCGAACCCCTTGTCGGGATTGTACCACTTCACCGTGCCGGTCATCTCCACCGCGGAGCTGAGATCGACCTGCCGCCGGGGCGGACCGTCGAAGCTGCGCGGCGGGCGCGACTGGTAGCCGCCGGGACCGCCGGGGCTACTGGTCGGGCCGCCCGCGCGGCGCGGAGGGGCGGCGGTCGCGGTGCTCTCGTCGACCGAGACCACCTGGTCCACCTGCCGTCCCTTCTGGCCCTGGCCGACGCGGATGCGCAGCGTGGCACCGGGATTCACAGACTGGACGCCGGCAGCCTGCAATGTATTCACGTGCAGGAATACATCACCGGAGCCGTCGGTCAGCGCAACGAAACCGTAACCTTTTTCGGCGTTGAACCACTTGACCGTCGCCTCTGCCTCGGGTCCGGCGCTGGACGCGAAGGAGGGAAACGGCATGGGTGGCGGCGCGTTGCCGAAGAAATTGTCGTCGTCGAATCCGCGACGGCGTGAGGGCCGTTGGCGGTCGTTCCTGGGCGGTCGCAAGGCTTTAGTGTCCCCTATGGTCGGCTGGTACCCACGGCTACGATACGCCTGATTGCGTCCGCTGGGTAGCGTTACCCGCAAAGCGCGAAATTCCCAACGCAATCAATCGAATGCACGGTTTATCCCCATCCGCTTGTCGATTCCGCGCCATTTTTTCCTGGCTTCGCCGGCACCGTCGCGGCCGCGCGCCGGGGTCGGACACGGTCCCGGCGCGGGCGCGTGCCGCCGGGTCGCGGCGGGCGTGCCGGACGCCCCGGCGCCGGTGGCAACGGTCGCTCTCAATCGGCCGCGCTCAATCGGTCGCGCTCAATCGGCCGCGCTCAATCGAAGGCGCGCTTGATGCGGGCCCAGTCCTCGATCGCACGCTCCTCGCCGGGCGTGATCGGAATGACCAACTGGTTCCATCCGGCGCTGCGCAGCGCCTCGACGCGCTGCTTCAACTCCTGCTCGGTGGCGGTGAACGTGGTGCGGCGTATGAGTTCCGCGGTGATGAACCGGCGTTCCTCCGGCTTGAGGAAGATGAAGTGCCCGCGGTGATTGTTCAGGTAACGCGCATCCTCCGGCGTGAACCCGCGCGCCATGGCGACATAGCCGTCGATCTGCTCCTGCACCGCCGCCGGCACGGGCGAGGTGTTCTGCCAGCCCGCCATGTCGAGGTCGGCCGCGCGATGCAGCAGCACCGCGGCGCGCGGGCCGGCCTGCGCGACGGCACGCGGACTGTCGGCCGGTTCACCGTCCGCCAGGACGCAGCCGCAGGCCCAGGCAGTGGCTTAGAGATCGCCCGGACTGCGCCCGCCATCCTTCCAGCTCTGCTGCATGCTCTCGAGCGCGCCGATCGCGCCCGGCACATCGGCGATGAAGGTCTTCCAGCCGGCGTTCAGTTTCGCCGTCAGCGCCTGCGATTTCGGGCCGTAGGCGGAGACGTGCAGGCGCACCGGATCCTGCGTGTTGATCAGGCCGAAATCGGGATTGAGGAAGCGGATCTTCCTGCGCCTGCCTTCGATGTCGGTCTCCAGCGTCTCGTCGTTCAGCAGGCCGTAGACGACACGGATGTATTCCTCCATGTCCGCCAGCTTCATGGCGCCCAGGCCCATGGCGCGGCGGGCCGAGAAGCCCGTGCCGACGCCGAAATCGATGCGGCCCGGCGCCATGGCGTTCAGCGTGGCGAACGCGTTGGCGGTGACGGCGGCGATGCGGTTGGACGGCACCAGCACGCCGGTGCCGAGACGGATGCGCGAGGTCTTCAGCGCCGCGGCGCCCATGGCGACGAAGCAATCGGCGGTGATCATCTGCGTGTCGAAGAACCACGCGTGGGTGAAGCCAAGCTCTTCGGCGCGCTGCGCCAGCTTCCAGGAATCGTGCGAGGTGGCGATGCCGATGCCGAATTCCATCGATGCCTCCGGGGTAGGGTCGGGTTAAGTTTCGAGTATGTCGCCCGACACCTGCAACCACGCCTGTGCGCCCACCTTGAATCCGCCGAGAAGCTCGAACAATTCAATCATGCTGTCGCGCGAATTGCTGATGCCTCCGGCTGACTTTACGCCGACGCCGATGCAGCCGACGAAGTCGCTCGGCGTATTGCCGGAATGGATCAAGATGGCGGCCAGCCTGTTCTGCGAATTATGCACGGTGTGCACCGGCCGGATCTGGTGCCGTTTGTTGTGCGACGGGGATTCTTCCATGTAGCACAGATAGGACGTGGTCGATGCGCTCAGGTGGACATAACCGCCGGCGCGCTCGATCGTGTCGAATGTGCGGTTGCGGACAGTGAGCGTGCCGCGCACCGCCTTCGCGGTCGATCCGGCCTCGTTCACGATCTCGGTGCCGCGCTGGTAGTACATCGTGGGCGTTATCGCGGCGGGACCAAGTGCCTGGAATTCGTCGAAGCACAGCGTGCGGTGGGGAAGTGTATAGACGGGCATGCCGGTTCTCCTCCAACTGGCCGCACAATCCTGACATTGCACTGGCCTGACCAGAGCATTTTCACCCCGGCAAAATTCCCATCCGAACGGAGGGCCGATTCGTCCTGTCGCAATGGCCGGGAGACGGCCCAATCATCGCGGGTATTAGCCAGGCGGTAAGAGGGTCACCTCACCCGCGACGATGCGCGCCCGTCCTTGTGGCGCGTCGAGCAACAGCGCACCGTCCGTGTCGATCCCGGCGAAGTGCCCGTCGATGAAGCCGTCCGCCAGGCGGACGCTGAGCGCGCGGCCCGGCGGATGCGCGCGCGCCAGCCACGCGGTGCGGACCGGCGCGAACCCGTCCTGCTGCCAGACCGCGAGCCAGGCCGCGAGCGCCGCCAGCACGCGTTCCCGCGCGCCCTCGATGGTGGCGAGCCCGCCGCAGCCGGCGATGGTGGAAACCGGATAGGCCACGCCGTCGGGCGCCTCCAGCACGTTGATGCCGATGCCGAGGATCAGGGCGTCGCCGGATCGCTCGACCAGGATGCCGGCGATCTTGCCGTCGTTGGCGAGCACGTCGTTGGGCCATTTCAGCCGGGCGCGCACGGTGGGCGGCAGCAGCGCGTCCACCGCATCGGCGACCGCCAGTGCGGCCACGAAGCCGAGTTCCATGCTGCGTGTCGCGGCAACGTCAGGGCGCAGCACGATCGAGAGGTAGAGATTGCCGGGCGGGCTCAGCCAGCGCCGCGTCAGACGTCCGCGTCCCGCCGTCTGCTCGTCGGCGTGCACCACCGTGCCGTCCGCGGCCCCTTCCTCAGCGAGGCGCTGCGCCTCGTCGTTGGTGGAGCCGATACGCGTGTAGTGGCGGACGTCGAAGCTGGTCACGACAGCGCGTCGAGCAGGCGCTGGGCGCGCTCGCGCTTGCCGGGATCGGCGTCGCGGGCGACGATACGCTGCAGCACCGACCGCGCGCGCGGATCGCCGGCCTCACCCAGTTCGAAGCCCAGCGTGTCACGCCTGTCGAACCAGATGCGGTCGAACGGCCTGAGGTTCAGCTCCAGGCGCCGCCAGTAGTATTTCAGCTTGTCCGAGCGCCAGCCGGCATAGATGTCGTCCCACGCCAGCGGCTGGCCATCGGCGTTGGCGTTGTCGATGTTGAACGGCTCCGCAACGAGCTGGTAACGCACGTCCATCGACATGCGCAGCCGGTCGCTGCGGTTGGGCAGGCCCTTGTGCACCGTCATGCTGTGGAACAGCAGCACGTCGCCGATGGCGACATCGCCGGAGACCCAGCGGCCCTCCAGCGGATCGGTGATCTCGATGCCGCCGGCGCCGCCCGCGATGCCGAAGTCGAACACGCCCTCGGTGTGCGAGCGGGCGGCGATCTGCAGCGGGCCGACCGCCATCGGGCAGTCGATCAGCGGCATCCAGGCGGTGAACACCTCGGTGGTGCCTTGCACGTTGGGATAATCCTGGTGCGCCTTGGTGGTGAACTCCTCGCGCGCCGGGAAGATGTTGCGCATCAGCACGCGCGGATGTGGCAGGATCGGCCCGCCCAGCATGCGCTCGAACAGCCCGATCAGCACGGGGTGGTGCTTCAGCGCGTGGTAGTCCTCCAGGTGGTTGATACGGCGCAGCGTCTGCAGGTAGGCCGGCTCGGGATCGACGCAGAAGCCGGCGGGATCGGCAATGGCGTCCTCGACCGGCGCGTCGTGCCGCAGCCAGCCCGCGTCGCGCGCGATCGCGCCCACCTGGCGCTGCACCGCCGCCACATCGGCGCGCGGCAGCAGGCCGGGCAGGAACAGGTAGCCGTCACGCCGCATGCGCGCGGCGAGCGCCTCGCCATCGGCGGCGAGCGGCGATGAATCGATGAACGGTGCGATCATGTCAGCGGTCTCGCTCTGCGTGTTTCAGGCCCATCATTCCCCTCTCTGGCCCGAGGGGCGTAGCGCCCGCGCTCATTGCAGCCATCCCTGCAGGCGCGCGGCCTCCTCGCGGCACTGCTCCGGGCTGCCAAGCATCTGCCGGTTGAAGCTGATGCGCTTGAACCAGTAGTGCAGGCCGAGCAGGTCGGTGAATCCCATGCCGCCATGCGCCTCGGTCGTCATGCGCGCGATGTCGCGGCCGACATCGCCCAGATGCGCCTTCGCCTGCAGCGCGGTCAGCCGCGCCTCCTTGGGCAGCGCATCCTGGGCATACGCCGCGTACCACACCATGCCGCGGCACGGCTCCAGCATCGTCGCCATGTCGGCAAACTGGTGCTTCACCGCCTGGAAACTGCCGATCACCCGGTTGAACTGCTGCCGCTGCTTCACGAACGCCAGCGCCGCGTCGAACATGTGCTGCGCGGCACCCAGCGTGTCGGCCGCCAGCACGATGCGTCCGGCATCCAGCACGCGCTGCATCGCCGCCAGCGGCGCATTCGCCGCATCCAGCACCACCGCCCGCGCAGGGTCAAAGGCCACGTCGGTCACCGGCCGCGTGCGGTCGATGCTGCGATGCATCCGCAGCGTGGCATGCTCCGCGGCCACCACCGCGGCGGTGCCGTCGGGCAGGTACACCAGCAGATGCGTGGGCGCGCCGGCATCGATCGCCGCGGCGGCCGTCGCGCCATCCGCGCTGATGCCGACACCGAAGCGCACCTCGCCCGCCGCGATGCGCGGCAGCCAGGCATCCTGCAATTCCTCGCTGGCGCCGTGCACGAAGGCGAGCGTCGCCATCACCATGCTGCCGGCGAACGGCGCGAACGCCGCCGCACCCCCCAGCACCTCGGCCGCCACCGCCGCGTCCAGCACGCCCAGCCCGGCGCCGCCAAAACGCTCCGGCACCAGCAGGCCGGGCAGGCCAAGCTCCACCAGTGCCTCCCACAGCGCCGGATCGAAGCCGCTGCCGCTCTCGGCGTGGCGGCGGAGCGCATCGATCGGCACGCGATCGGCCAGCATGTCGTGCAGCGATCCGGCGAACAGGCGCAGCTCCTCGGACAGGGCGAAATCCATCAGACCCTCGCAACCTTCGGCTCGCGCGGCATATCCAGGCCGCGCTCGGCGATGATGTTCTTCTGGATGTTGTTGGAGCCGCCGCCGATCATCAGCCCGACGTCGTACAGGTAGTCGATGTTCCACGTCGTTGCGTCATCGTCTTCGGCATCCTCGCCGGCGCTCTCGAACGCCAGCCCGTCGATGCCCAGCGCATCCACCGCCAGCGACGCCAGACGGAAGCCCAGCATCGTGCCGCCATACTTGACGATCATCCGCCTGACACCGGAATCGACGCCCTGCGCGGCCTCGGTCAGCAGGCGCAGGTTGTGCGCCTTCCAGGCCAGCACCTCGCCCTGCAGCTTCAGCAGGCGGTCGCGATACTCGGTGTTGCCGAGCAGGTCGCGCGCTTTCAAAAGGGCGATGAGCTGTTCCAGCCGCGCCGTCATCTTCTCCGCGCTGCCGATCATCGAGCGCTCGTGCTTCAGCGTCACGTTGGCGACGTACCAGCCCTTGCCGCGGCCCAGCACGATCTGATCCTCCGGCACGCGCACATCGGTGAAGAACACCTCGTTGAACTCGGCGCGGCCGGTCATGGTGCGCAGCGGCCGTACCTCCAGTCCCGGCGTCTGCATGGACAAAAGCAGATACGAGATGCCCTCGTGCTTCGGCTTGTCCGGCTCGGTGCGGCACAGCAGGAACATCATGTCGGCGTAGTGCGCGGAACTGGTCCAGATCTTCTGGCCGTTCACCACGAAATGCCCGTCCTGCAGCACGCCGCGCGTGGTGAGCGATGCGAGGTCGCTGCCGGCGCCCGGCTCGGAATAGCCCTGGCACCAGATGACGTCGCCGCGGATGGTCTTCTCCACCCACTGCTTCTTCTGTTCCTCGCTGCCGACCTCGAGCAGCGTCGGCACCAGCATGCTGATGCCCTGGTTCGTCAGCCCCGCATAGATGCCCGCGGCGGCAAACTCGCCGGCGATCACCGCGGCCTCCAGCACGTCGGGCGCGGCGCCGAAGCCGCCGTACTCGCGCGGGATGGTGCGCGCGACGTAGCCGTGGTCCACCAGCAGCTTCTGCCAGTCGAGCGCCTTCTGGTCCGGCCGCTTGCGCCCGCCACCGAGCTTCGGCGACCGGTGGCCGTGCGTGCGGATGAACGCCCGCACTTCCTCCTGCAATGCCCGATGCTTGTCGGACAGGCTCAGGTCCATTGTTGCCTCCCTCTTCCTTGTTCCGCTGCCCCGCTTGCGCGGCGGCGGAAGCATCCGGCTTACGTCGTCATCAGGTCGCGCAGCAGCGGCATCGCCTCGGCGGCGAACCGCTCGATCTGCTGGTTGCGCTGCTCATACGGGCCGAGCAGGTCGAGTGCGATGTGGCGCACGCCGGCGGCGTGGAACTCGCGGATGCGCTCCGCCACCTGCTCCGGCCGGCCGAGCGCGCAATAGCGCTGTGCGGCGCGGCGGAAATCCATCGCGTAGCGCACGCTCAGCGTCTCGGTCGCGGCGTCCAGCGCGGCCTCGTAGCTGTCGTCGATGCGGGTGAACAGCAGGTGGCCGGTGCCGAAGCGCGTCAGGCTGCGCTCCGCCTGCTGCGCCGCCGCCGCGATCTTGTCGAGCGAGGCACGGTACATCTCCGGCGTCACGACATAGGACAGCCAGCCGTCCATCATGCGGCCGGTACGGCGCAGCGCGCCATCGGCGCGGCCGGCGGACCAGATCGGCGGCCCGCCCGGCTGGCGCGCCGGCGGCAGCATCGGCACGTCGGTGAACGGCCCGTAGAAGCGGCCCGAGTGGGTCACCGTCTCGCCGCTCCAGAACCGGCGCAGCAGCGCCACGCCTTCGCTGAGCCGCGCACCGCGTTCCTCGCGCGGGACGCCGCACACCTCGTATTCGCGCGGGAATTCGCCACCCACGCCGACGCCGAAGATCAGCCGCCCCTCGGTCAGGTGGTCGAGCGTCGCGACCTGCTTGGCCACCGGCGCGGGATGGCGCAGCGGCAGCAGATAGACGCCGGTGCCGAGCGTCAGCCGGCGGCTGGCGACCGCGGCCTGGGCAAGCTGCAGCAGCGGGTCGAGGATCGGCACCGCGAAAGAGACGTGGTCGCCGACCCAGAGTGAATCGTAGCCGCTGCGGTCCACCAGTTCGACCAGCGCGACCATCTCGTCGATCGTCGGCATCCAGGGTCCGTCCGCCGGTTCGGTGCGGCGGTGGATGGTCTGGATGCCGATGCGCAGGTGCGGATCGAGCGGCAGGCCGCCGTGGCTACTTTGGCTCATAGCGCCGCCACGCACTCATCTGGATCGAGGATGTCAGGCAATGCACCACGACCGGCCTGGTCTTCACCGCGAACGCGCGGGCGATGCCGTCGGCTACCTCGTCCTCGGTGCGGATGGTGATGCCCTCGGCGCCGAACGACCGGCCCCACGCGGCGAAGTCCGGGTTGGTCAGCTTCATCGATTCCTGGAACGGCCGCCCCGGATAGCGCACGTGGTGGTGCATGCCGATCGTGCCGTACATCTTGTTGTCCGAGATGATCATGATCGGCGCGCCGCCGTACTGGCAGGCGGTGGCGATCTCGTTGCCCATCATCAGCGCGCCGCCGTCGCCCATGAACGCCACGACCTGGGTGTTCGGCCGGCGCAACGTCGCTGCGACCGCCATCGGCATGCCCGACCCCATGGCGCCGGTGATCGAGGACAGGAACACCTGGCCCGGCCGGAAGCCGATATAGCGATGCACGAAGCTGCCGAAATTGCCGGCGTCCGTCGTCACCGTCGCGTCGTCTGCCAGGTGCTTGTCGACTTCGCAGACGATGGCTGCAAAGTTCACGCCGTCGGGGGTCGGCTCCCACTCCTTGGCCAGCAGCTTGCTGTGGATGGCGTGCAGTCCGGCTACCCAGCCGCGCCGCTTCTCGGCACCCGCCGGCGCGCCGCGCTGCAGCAGCGCCTTCACCACCTCATACGGCGATGCGGCGATCCCCAGGTCGGGGCGCCAGACGCGGCCGATCTCGTTGGCGTCCGGCCAGATATGCACCAGCGGAAGCTGCGGCTGCGGTGCCGCCGGGAAGGTGTAGGACTGGCTCACCGTATCGGTCAGCCGCTCGCCGATCGAGACCATCAGATCGGCCTTCTTCATCTCGTTGAGCAGCGCCGCCGGGACGCGGATGCCCATGTAGCCGCCATAGTTGGGATGCCGCGCGTCGAACAGGTGCGGCCGGCGATGCGTCGGCGACATCGGCAGCACCCACTCTTCCGCCAGCTTCGTCAGGTCGCGGTAGGCGCTCTCCTCATACAGCGCGTCCGCCCAGAGTGCGCCGCCCACCAGCACCAGCGGCCGCTCCGCCTTGGCCAGCATGTCCGCCAGTTGGTCGAGATCCTGTGGCCGCGCGCCCGGCACCACGCGGGGGCGCGCCTGGTCCACCGGCGCGTCGGTCTGCTCGTCGAAGATGTCCTCGGGCAGCACCACCGCGACCGGTCCCGGCGTGCCGCTCTCGGCGATGTGGAAGGCGCGCGCGATCGCCTCGGACGCCTGCTCCGGCTCGATCACCTCGATCACCAGCTTGGTCACATCGGCCAGCAGCTTGGAGTAGTTCTGCTCCTGCAGCGCCTGGCGGCCGAAATCCTTGCGCTCCACCTGGCCCACCAGGATCACCATTGGCGTCGCGTCGTGCCAGGCCGAGTGGATCGACACCATGGCGTTGGACAGGCCCGGCCCACGCGAGACG
Organism: Acetobacteraceae bacterium; assembly: GCA_037201625.1. GTDB lineage: Bacteria > Pseudomonadota > Alphaproteobacteria > Acetobacterales > Acetobacteraceae > JAMXLO01. The sequence goes on from JBBCGR010000003.1 coordinate 946,005, forward strand.
ATGCACACGCCGGCACGGTTGCGCAGGCGGCCGTCGGCGACCGCCATGAAGCCCGCGCCGCCTTCGTGGCGGCAGACGATCAGCCGCAGCGAGTTCATGTCGGTCAATGCGTTGATCAGGCCGACATAGCTTTCGCCGGGCACGCAGAAGATCTGATCGACGTCATGCGCCTCCAGGCTTTCGGCGAGCAGGCGGGCTACGGAACGGGTCATGTCGGGAACGTCTCCTGTCTTGGTGGCCGGCGGCCTGGTGGTCGGGGCATCGCGATGGTCGGGGCGGCGTGGCTGCCGGCGTGGCGATTGTCAGTGCGTCGTGGAAGCCAGTGCGTCTCGGTGGTCATTGCGTGTGTGTCTTGATGGGCGGTTCGTCGTGGTGGTCAGTGCGTCTGCGTGGTCAGTGCGTCGTGGCCGTCAGCGCGCCGAGCAGCGCACCAGCGGGTAGGGGAAATCGCTGCAGCCGGGAAAGCTGATCTCGTTCTCCGAACGGCGCTGCACGCGCAGGATATCGGGGCTGATGCAGCCGAAGCCGCCGGCGCCGCTGGCGCTGGGCATCGGGGTGAAGGGACCCGACGCCGACGGCGCCAGGGCGCGGGAGAAGCGGAATTCCGCGCCCTCCGGCGTCACCCGCGCGGTCTCCACCAGGCGCTGCGTGTAGTACTGGTCGGTGATCACCGCGCGCATCACCACGTCGCGGGTGAAGATCACCACCGGCATGGCGAGGCACTCCTGCGCGCCCAGCGTGCTCGGCGGCGGGAACAGTCCGCCCGTCCAGGCGCCGAACAGCCAGGCGTGCGGCGGCGGCCCGCCCTGTGCGCGCGCCGGAGCGGCGTTCAGCGCGGCCAGGGCGAGGGTCACGGTCAGCCAGGCGATCCGGCGCATGCAGGCTCCTTGGACGATTGCGACGGCACGATAGGGCGGGGCGGAATCAGTGACCAGTGGCCCGGGGTCCGTGCTAGGACGCCGGAATGTTGCACAGACTGTACATGCGTACCCTCGCGCTGGCGGCCTCGCGGCGCGCACCGTGGTGGCTCGCTGCCATCTCGTTCGCCGAGAGCAGCTTCTTCCCTATCCCGCCCGACGCGCTGCTGATCCCGATGGCACTCGCCCGGCCGGAACGGGCCTGGTACTTCGCCGCCATCTGCACGGTGGCGAGCGTGCTCGGTGGCGCGCTCGGCTACCTGATCGGCTACGCCGTGTTCGACCAGCTTGCCCGCCCGCTGATCGACCTCTACGGCTACGGCGAGAAATTCGCCGCCTTCCAGCACCTGTACTCGGAGTACGGGCTGTGGGTGATCCTGATCAAGGGCCTCACGCCCATCCCGTACAAGATCGTCACCATCGCCTCCGGCGCGGCGCATTTCGACTTCCTCGTGTTCATGGCTGCATCCGTCGCAACCCGCGGCGCGCGGTTCTTCCTGGTGGCGGCGCTGCTGCGGGTGTTCGGCACGCCGGTGCGCGACTTCATCGAGCGGCGGCTGACGCTGGTGACGAGCGTGCTCGCCGCGAGCGTGATCGGCGGCTTCCTGGCACTGCGGCTGCTGTAGGAAGGACGCCGGTCGTGGAAGCATTGCCCGGTCTGGCCTGGCATCGTCCGCGTGCGGCGCCGATGGACCCGGAGAGCGCCGCTCGGCCGTATCGCGGTGTGCCGCAGGATTTCGAGTCGCGGCCGCTGTTCGACCTGCTGCGGTCTGCCGCGGCGCTGGATCCGGATGCGCTGGCGCTGGTCGATGGCCGCGACCGGATATCCTACCGCGACCTGTTGCGCCATGTCCGCCTGGCCGCCCGCGCGCTCGGCGATGGCGGCGGCCCGGTCGCCGTCCTCATGCCCAACACGCCGGCCGGTCTCGCCGCGGTCCTGGGCTGCCTGGTGGCGCGGCGAATCGTTCTGCTGCTGGATGCCCAGCAACCGGCCGAGCGGAACGCACTGATCCTGAGCGATGCCGGTGCGACGGCACTGGTCTGCGCCGCCGATGCGCCCGCGCTGCCGGTCGCGGGCCTGCCGCGCATCGCCATCGCGTCGCTGTTCGCCGGGACCGACGATCCGGCCTGGGAGCCGCCGGCGGCGTTCGGGCCGCACGACCCGGCGATCGTGTTCTTCACCTCCGGCAGCACCGGCCGGCCCAAGGGCATCGTCCGCCCGCTGTGGTCGCTGCTGTACCGCAGCCGCGTCGCGATCGACGGCATTCACCTGGGCCCCGCCGACCGGATGCTCAACGCCAGCCAGACCACGACCGACGCGAGTGTCGCCCGCTACCTGGCGATCCTGTGCACCGGCGGGCGGATCGTGCTGTACCAGCCGAACATCGACGGGCTGGCGGCGTTGCGCGAACGCCTGATCGCCGAGGCGGTGACGTTCCTGGTGGCTGGTCCGGCGCTGATGCGCGTCGCCCTGTCGCTGCCCGGCATGCAGGATGCCTTCGCGACGCTGCGGGACTGGACCTGCGGGGGCGCCGCGGTGCTGCGCGCCGACCTCGATGCCGCGCGCGGCATCATGCCCGCGGCCTGTGTGTTCCGCACCACCTATGCCTCGACCGAGGCGGGGGTCGTCGCCTCCTGGGCCATCCCGCGTGACCTCGACGGCCATGGTCCACGCGTCCCCTCCGGCTGGCTGCGGGCCGGGATGGAGGTGGCGTTGCTCGATGCGTCCCAGGGCGTGGGGGAACTGGTGGTGCGCGGGCCCGGCGTGGCGCTGGGCGAGTGGCAGGAGGGGCGCTGCGTGCCCGGCCGCATGCCCGCCGATCCCGAGCATGCGGGATGGCGCGTGTTCCGCACCGGCGATCTGGTGCGGATCGGCGATGATGGCCTGCTGCATTTCGTCAGCCGTGTGGACCAGCAGATCAAGGTCAAGGGCGTGCGGATCGAGCCGGCGGAGATCGAGGCGGTGCTGCGTCGCGTCGCCGGCGTGACCGACGCCGTGGTGATGGCCCGCACCGTGGCCGAGCACGCCGGGTCGGAGGAGACCGTGCTGGTGGCGCATGTCGCCGCCGCGGGCGACCGCGCGGCCGTGCTGGAGGCGCTGCGCGAACATCTGCGCCTGGCGCTGCCGTCGGTGATGCGGCCGTCGCAGATCGAGGTGCATGACCGGCTGCCGCGCATGGCCGGCGGCAAGGTCGACCTGCGCGCGCTGGCGCAACACGCCCAGGCCGGGCTGGTCCGCCGGACCCTGAGCGCCATCCTGCCGCGGCGGGGCCGGTAATTCTCCGAAATGAGTGAACCGCGGAACGGAACGCGCCGTTCTCCGCTGTCCATCCCCGCGCAGGCGCAACCCGGACCCCGTGCCGCACGTCTGACGTCATCCCGCCTCACCCCGCCAGCGTGCGGTACAGCGATTCCAGGCTGCGCGTGAGGCCGGGTGCGTCGTGCAGCGGCGAGGCCTCGCATCGCGCGCGCAGCGAGCCGCGGAGCGCGGCCAGCCCGCCCAGGTCGGCGGCGGCGCTGACGGCCCGCGCGACATAGGCGTCCAGGTCGTCGGTGCACCAGTCCTGCAGCCCCACGGCGTTCAGGATGCTGGCGCCGAACCGTCCGACCGGTGGACGCCCGGTCAGCGAGACCACCGGCACGCCCATCCACAACGCCTCGATCGTCGTGGTGCCGGCGTTGTGCGGGAATGGATCCAGCGCGATGTCGACGCCGCCATAGGCCGCGAAGGTCTGCGGCTGTGGCCGGGTGTAGATCAGGTCGAGCCGGTGCGGCTCCACGCCGTGCCGCGCGAAGCGCTCGCGGAACGATGCCTGCAGCGCCGGTTCGCCGAACGGTGCGTTGTTCAGCACCAGGCGGGAGGACGGCACGGCCAGCAGGATGCGCGCCCAGGCCGCCACGACGCCGGCATGCAGGCGCGGCGTCCGGCCGAAATACCCGAACGTCACCTGGCGGCATGCCGCGGCGGGCAGCGGCGCGACGGGCGGCAGGTCGGCCGGCGGCTGGTAGGCGAGCGGAATCCGGTCCAGCCGGACCACGCGCTCGGCAAACAGGTCGTCGCACCCCGGCGGCGCCAGATGCCGGTCGGCGAGGAACACGTCCATGGCGGGCAGCCCGGAGGTGGTTCCGTGGCCCAGCAGATACTCGACCTGCACCGGCGCCGGCCGGCGCGCGAACGCCATGATCCGGCTGTTGGTGCTGTAGCCGCCCATGTCGACCAGCACGTCGATCCGGTCCTGGCCGATCAGGCCTGCCAGGCCCGCATCGTCCAATTCCACCGTCGGCCGCCAGTGATCGGCCAGCGCGCGGAACGCGTCCGTCGCAGCGTCCTGGTGCGGCAGTTCCGCGTAGCAGTACAGTTCCACCTCGCGCCGGTCATGCGCGGCGAGCAGCGGCCTGATGAAGAAGCTTGCGGACTGCCCACGGAAATCGGGCGAGACGTAGCCGATGCGCAGCCTGCCGCCTGCCTGCCGCTGCCGCCCGGCCGGCGGTGCCGGTTGCTGCCGCCCGCCCCACGCACGATACGCCGCCGCGATCGTGCCGGCCGGCAGGTCGGGATGGTAGTTCAGGCAGAACAGCCGGTTGCGCCAGACCGTCGGCGTGTCGGGGCATTCCGCGCAGGCGGCGTCCATCACCGCCAGTGCCTCCACCGGCCGGCCCTGGTCGAGCAGCGCGATGCCGAGATTGGAGCCCACCGAGGCAAGATCGGGCCGCAGCCGCAGCAGCCGGCGAAAATCCGTCTCGGCCGCGACCGTGGCGGCCCGCCGCAGCCGCGCGACCCCCCGGCCGTTCAGCGCCTCGGCACAATCCTCCTGGCCCGCCAGCGCCAGGTCGAACGCGGTCTCCGCCTCGGTATGGCGCCGCTGGCCGACCAGCGCGTTGCCCAGGTTCACCGCCGCCGTCACCAGGCCCGGCACCAGCGCCAGCGCCCGCCGGGCGGAGGCTTCCGCCGCCGCCATGCGGCCAAGCTGGCGCTGGACGTCGGAGTGGACGACATGCGCGGCGGCCACGCCGGGCGCCAGATCGAGACAGCGCACCAGCGCCTGATCCGCCTCATGCCACTGGCCGCACGCCGCGAGGACGCTGCCCAGGCATTCCCACGCCGCCGCATCGTCGGGTCGCGCCGCGAGGCGGCCGCGCAACGTGGCGGCCGCGCCCGCGTGGTCGCCGCCGAAGTGCAGTTTGGTCGCCTGGCCCACCACCGCCGCGCCGTCCTGCCGGTCCTGCGCAACCGCCGCGCCCGCCGCAGCGAGGCGCTGCCGCAGATCGGGGTCCCCAGGGTGGTGCAGCACCGCGCGGGCCAGCACCGCCTGTGCCGCCTCGTGCCGCCGCTCCGCCACCAGCAGGTTGGCGAGGTTGCCGAGGCAGTCCAGGAGGTCCGGCTGCAATCCGAGCGCCTGACGATAGGCGGCCTCCGCGTCCGCCGGCCGGCCGGCCGCGCGCAGTACCGCCCCGAGATTCGACCATGCCGGCGCACTCGCGGCGAGCGCGAGCGAGCGCCGCAGCAGCGTCAGCGCCTCCTCCACCCGTCCGCCACGGTAGGCGGCCAGTCCCAGGACGTGCCAGGCCTCCGCGTTCGCCGGGTCCTGCTCCAGCAGCGCCTGGGCAAGCGCCTGCGCGTCGGCCAGCGCACCGGATACGAACAGCGCTTGCAGCCTGGCGATCGCGGCAGCATCGGCCATGCGGCGTTATCGCATGGCGGTCTTACCGGCCGGCTAACGCGGCCCCGGCCGTGCATTCCAGGCTGCCCCTACGAGGCGTTCTCCAGCAGCACCCCAGGATGGAAATGCGCATAGACCCGGCGCGCCGTCTCGTGGCTGATGCCCGGCGCCGCCTCGAGGTCGGTCAGCCCGGCCATCTTCACCCCGCGTGCCGAGCCGAAATGGTTGAGCAGCGCCCGTTTGCGTGCCGCGCCGATACCCGGGATTTCGTCCAGTTCGCTCTGCCGGATGGTCTTCGACCGCCCTGCGCGATGCGTGGTGATGGCGAAGCGGTGCGCCTCGTCGCGCAGGCGCTGGAGGAAATACAGCACCGGGTCGCGCGGCGGCAGTTGGAACGGCGCTACGCCGTCGGTGTGGAACCATTCGCGTCCCGCGTCGCGGTCCGGCCCCTTGGCGATCGCCACCAGCTTCACGTCCTGCACGCCGAGATCGGCCAGCACGTCCCGCGCGGCCGACAACTGGCCGATGCCGCCGTCGATCAGCACCACGTCGGGCCAGTCGGCCGGCGGCGCGCCCTCCTCCTGCTCCTTCAGCGCGCGGGTGAAGCGGCGCTGCAGCACCTCGCGCATCATCGCGAAGTCGTCGCCCGGCGTGACCGGGCCGCGAATGCCGAACTTGCGGTACGCCGCCTTCCGGAAGCCCTCGGCGCCGGCGACGATCATCACGCCGTACGGGTTGGCGCCCATGATATGGGAGTTGTCGTAGACCTCGATCCGCTCCGGCCGCGCCGGCAGGCCGAACAACTGCGCGACACCGTCCAGCAGCTTCGCTTGGCCCGCGCTCTCGGCCAGGCGGCGCTCCAGCGCCTCGCGCGCATTCACCTCCGCGTGCAGCACCACGGCGCGTTTCTCGCCGCGCTGTGGCACCAGGATCTCCACCTTCCGGCCGGCCTTCAGCGTGAGCGCCTCGGCCACGAGGTCCTGCTCCGGCAATGCGTGGTTGACCAGCACGGCGGGCGGCGGCGGCTTGTCGTCGTAGAACTGCGCGATGAACGCGGCCAGCACCTCGCTCGCCTCCTCCGCCCGGGCGTGCGTCGGGAAGAAGGCGCGGTTGCCGTTGTTGCGCCCGCCACGCACGAAGAACACCTGCACGCAGGTCTGCCCGGCGGTCTGCCAGGCGGCGATCACATCGGCGTCCTGCAGGCTCGCGGGGTTCACCACGTCGTTGCCCTGCACGAAGGTCAGCGCGCGGATGCGGTCGCGCACCGCCGCCGCATGCTCGAATTCCAGCCCTTCGGCCGCCTGCTCCATCTCGGCCGCCAGTTCCTGCTGCACGGTCGCCGACTTGCCGGCGAGGAACGCCTTCGCCTGGCCCACCAGCCGGCCGTACTCTTCGGCGCCGATCCGCCCGACGCAGGGCGCCGAGCAGCGGCGGATCTGGAACAGCAGGCAGGGCCGCGTGCGGTTGGCGAACACCGTGTCGGCGCAGGACCGGAGCAGGAACACCCGCTGCATGGCGGTCACCGTCTGGTTCACCGCCCAGGCCGAGGCGAACGGCCCCCAGTAGCTACCCTTGCGCACATGCGCGCCGCGATGCTTGGCGATCTGCGGGTAGGGATGGTCCTCGGTCAGCATCAGCCACGGATAGGACTTGTCGTCCCGCAGCACGATGTTGAAGCGCGGCTTCAGCCGCTTGATCAGGTTGGCCTCGAGCAGCAGCGCCTCGGCCTCGGTGTGGGTGGTGATCACCTCCATCGAGACGGTCTCGCTGACCATCCGCCGCAGCCGCTCGTCCAGCCGGCCAAGCTGGGTGTAGGCGGTGACCCGCTTCTTGAGGTTGCGCGCCTTGCCAACGTACAGTGCGTCGCCCTTGGCATCCTGCATGCGGTAGACGCCGGGGCTGAACGGCATGGTCGTCAGCGCGGCCTCGATCGCCGCGGCGCCGGTCGGGGAAGGGGCGGAGGGTTCGCTCATCGCGCCGGATAATTGGCCCGTCCGGCGGTCTTCGGCCAGAGGGGCAGGTCAGGGCGACGCTGCCTGGAAGCGGGCACGGTGATCCACCGAACCTGTGGATAAGTTTGTGGGCAGGTTCACTCGCAACCGTGTGAAAGCCGCAGAAAAGCTGGCCTTGGACTAGATTGCCAAAAATTTAGGCAAGCGGTAAGTCATTGATTTTAAAAGTGCCTTGCGGCGACGGACATAATGGAATTAACACATTTCGCCATCCCACTGTCGTTCTTGGGTGCTGGCGTTAGGACGTGGACAAATCCGCCTGCCGACGCTCAACCTCGACTCCGGCGGACGCCGCGTCGGCGAAGATGTCAAGCTTCTCCACCCGCACGCGCGCGATGCGCACGCGCCCATCCGCCAGGCACACTTCGGCGATTCTCTCGGCCAGCGTCTCCACCAGCCGGACATGCCGGGCCTGCACGATGGCGCGGACCTTCTCGGCCAGCTTCTCGTAATCCACCACCCGCGCCAGGTCGTCGCGACCCACCTTCTGGCGCGACAGCGGCCGCGCGCCATCGTCCTCCACCCCCAGGTCGATGTTGATCCTGACCCGCTGCGGCGCCGCATGCTCATGCGGGTGCACCCCGATGCTCGCCACCAGCACCATGTCGCGCAGGAACATGTGGCGGAGCGCCCGGGCACTGCTGGCGATCGGCGAGGTCTCCATGCGCATCACTCCTCGGGCGGCGGACCGTTGCGGCCGGACTGCCATTGCAGATGCTGGCCGCCGTCGAGCGCCAGCATCTGGCCGGTCAGCGCCGGCAGGGACAGGATCGCGAGCACCGCCCGGGCGATCTCCTCGGGGCTGGTGCCGTGGTGCAGCGGCACCGAGGCCGCCTGGCGCGCGAACTGCTCCGCCGTCTGCCGTGTGTTGGGCAGCGCGGGGCCGGGCCCGATCCCGTTCACCCGGATGCGCGGCGCCAGCGCCAGCGCCATCGACTGGGTCAGCGCCCAGAGCCCCGCCTTGGCCACGGTGTAAGAGACGAAGTGCGGCGTGATCGACCAGACCCGCTGGTCCAGCAGGTTGATCACCACCCCCTCGGCATCCGCCGGCAGAAGCCGCGCCAGCGCCTGGGTCAGCACGAACGGCGCCCGCAGGCCCGGCTCGATATGCGCGTCCCAGGAGGCGCGGGTGGCGTCATGCCATTCGTCGCGCTCGAACGGGCTGGCATTGTTGACCAGCACACCGATCGGCCCGAGCGCCGCCGTGGCCGCCGGCAGCAGCGCCTGGGTCTGCGCCTCATCGGCCAGGTCGGCGGGCAGCAGCACCGCGCGGCGGCCGAGACGCTGGATCGCCTCGCAGGTCGCCACCCCCGCGTCGTGGCTGCTGCGGCAATGCACGGCGATATCGAAGCCGGCCTGCGCCAACGCCAGGGCGATCGTCCGGCCGATGCGCTGCGCCGCTCCCGTCACCAGGGCGGCCCGCGGGATACCGGGCGGGATCGCGGAGGCGATGCCGGGCGGAAACTTGGTTGCGACTGTCATATGTAGTGCGATCTTGGTGCGCGGAGCATTCCCGTTCAAGCCGGCGGGCGGTAGTCAGCCGCTGCCGCCGGGTCCGATCGTCCCGCGCGGCAGGAACATCACGATCATCACGATCATGAGGTGGAGGTCGCCGATGCGCCGCCTGTCGCTACTGCTGCTTCTCCTGCTGCCCCTGCAGGCGGCGCGTGCCGCCGATGCGCAGTGGCAGACGCTGCCGGCCACCCCGCCGCCGGTCGCGGGGACCCAGGCCGGCCATGCCAAGGTGAACGGTATCAGCCTGTACTATGCCACGGTCGGCCACGGGCCGCCGGTGCTGCTGCTGCATGGCGGACTCGCCAACTCCGACTATTGGGGTCATCAGGTCGCGGCGCTGGCGCCCCGCCATACCGTGATCCTGGTGGACAGCCGCGGGCATGGCCGCAGCACGCGCGACCGCCGTCCGTACGGCTACGACCTGATGGCGGACGATGTGGTGGCACTGCTCGACACGCTGCACATCCCCCGGGCGGATGTGGTGGGCTGGAGCGACGGTGCGATCCTTGGCCTCGATCTCGCGATCCGCCATCCGGACCGCGTCGGCAGGATCTTTGCCTTCGCCGCCAACACCGTCACCAGCGGGGTGGAGGACGGCGTCGAGAAGAACCCCACCTTCGCCCGCTTCATCGAGCGCGCCGGGCGCGAATATGCGCGGCTGTCGGCGACGCCCAAGGATTATGACGGGTTCGTCGCCCAGATCAGCCGCATGTGGGCGACCGAGCCGAACTGGTCGGACGCGCAGCTTCGCGCGATCCGGGCGCCCGTGCTGGTGGTGGACGGCGACCACGATGAGGCGATCAGGCGGGCGCACACGGAGTATATCGCGGCGACGATCCCGGGGGCCGGGCTGCTGATCCTGCCCAATGCTAGCCACTTCGCCTTCCTGCAGGACCCCGTGCTGTTCAACGCCGCGCTGCTGCACTTCCTGGGGGATCGGTAACTCCGCAGGGATCCAGGAGCCGCCGCGCGCTACCCCAGCGCCGCCTTGCGCCGTGCCAGGCTGTCCATCGGCCATACCTCGCTCGCCCGGTAATAGGCCTCGAAGGCGGGAACATCGGCGGGCAGCGCGACCCACGGCAGCTTCGAGCGCGTGTAGATGTGCACGTCCGGCGGCGCGCGATGCGGCGCGTCCAGCGTGCCGACGCGGACGAAGCGCAGCCTGGCCACGCCGCCATATTCGCTCCAGATCGCCGTCCCGCACGCCGTGCAGCGGAACACGTCATGCGGCCGGCGGCTGTCGGTCGGCATCGTGAACGGCCGCGGATCGCCGGACAGCAGTTCCACCCGGTCCGCCTCGATCAGTGCGTTGAGCACGAAGGCGGTGCCGGTCTGCCGCTGACAGTCGGTGCAGTGGCAGCAATGCACGAACATCGGCCGCGCATGAAGGCGGTAGCGCACTCCCCCGCAGGCACAGCCGCCGTCGAACCCGTCGCTCATCGGCTCCTCCCTCACCCCGGATGTCTGCGTGTCAGGGGCGCGACATGGGCACCAGCGTGCCGGCGTATGCCAGCAGATCGGCCAGGCCATGCTCCCACCCTGCATCGTGCGCCAGGCGGTCCAGGAAGCCGCGCCAGTCGAGGCCCGGGACGACCGGCATCGCCTCGCTCTCCGGCGCCGTGGCGCGGAAGCGGGCCAGGGCATCCGCGGTGCGCGACAGTTCGAGCGAGCGCTCCTGCTCCGGCAGCGGCGTGCCTGGCAGGGTCAGCCGGACCTGCACCAGCACGCTGCGCGAGACCGTGAGTTCGCCCGCCGCGCTGGCCGATGCCGCATCGAGCGGCGCGCAAACCACCGCGCCGGTGTCGAGCGTGCAGTCGAGGGCGGTGCGCGGCGCGGCATCGAACCGCAGGCCGGCGGTCGGCTGCAGCGTCAGCAGCCCGGCCAGGGCCGTCGCCGTGGGCAGGCCGCGCAGCGCGACCACCGGGACGAAGCGGCCGGCGCGGTGCACCACCTCGAGCGCGGCGCCGGGCGTGCCGGAGCCGGGCGGCATGACCCAGGTGCGATGGCGCAGCCGGCAGGGGTCCGCCTTCGCGTCCGCCGGGCAGGTCAGGATCCAGGAGCCGATCTCCTCGCTGGCCGGCCGGTCCTGCGCCGCCGCCTGGCCGCCCGGGAGCAGCGCCGGGAGGCCCAGGAGCAGCGCCGCCATGACAGGGAACCAGCGACGCGGCATGCGGAACGGCCCCCTGCCACAGGTGTTGGTCTCGTCCTCGATCGGCGTGACCTCGACCGGCTTGTATTAACCGGCCCCTTCCGTGTCACGCGGATATCTGCGAGCGTCGCGCATCATGAATGACGCCATAGCCACCGACGCTCTCGCGCTGCACCGCGGCCTGCTGACCATCGACACCCATATCGACATCCCCTGGCCGACCGGCCCCGATCCGTTCCTGGACGGTCCGCGCCGGGTGGACCTGCCGAAGATGCAGCGTGGCGGCCTTGGCGCCGGCTGCTTCGCCGCCTACGTGCCGCAGGTCGCGCGCACCGCGGCGAGCGAGACCGCGGCGTTCGACCGCGCGATCGGCATGCTGCAGGCGATCCGCTCGATGGGGCGCACCGAGCGCGGCATCGTGGCGCGCGTCGCCGTAACCGCCGATGAGATCGCCGCCGCCAAGCGCGACGGGGCGCTGGCGGTCATCCCGGCGGTGGAGAACGGCTTCGCCATGGGCACCGACCTGGCGCGCCTGGCACAGTTCCGGGCGTTGGGCGCGCGCTACCTGACGCTGACCCATAATGGCCACAACGCGCTGGCGGATTCCTGCAATCCCCGCACCGACCTGGGCGACGGCCGGGCGGAGCATGGCGGCCTCAGCGCGCTCGGCCGTGAGGCGGTGGCCGAACTCAACCGGCTCGGCATGCTGGTCGACGTGGCGCATGTCTCGCGCGACACGATGCTGCAGGCGGCCGCGCTGTCGCGCACGCCGGTCCTCTCGACGCATTCCTGCATCCGCGCGCTGTGCGACCACCCGCGCAACATGGACGATGCGCAGCTCGATGTGCTGCGCGACGTGGGCGGCGTGATCCAGATCACCGCGGTCGCGGCCTTCCTGAAGTCCGATGCCAAGCCCGACGCCGTGACCGTCGCCGACTTCGCCGACCACATCGACTATGCGGTGCGCCGGATCGGCGTCGCGCATGTCGGCATCTCCTCGGATTTCGACGGCGGCGGCTGGTTCTCCGGCTGGCGCGACGCCGGCGAGAGCGCCAACATCACGATCGAATTGCTGCGCCGCGGCTACGACCGGCAGGAGATCGCCGCGCTGTGGGGCGGCAACTTCCTGCGCCTGCTGCGGATCGCGGAGGAGAGGGCGAGCTGATGCGCACGGTACGGCTGCCGGACGGAACCGAGGTCCCCGCGCTCGGCCAGGGCACCTGGCACATGGGCGAGCGGGGCGGCGCCGCGAAAGCCGAGGCGGCGGCGGTGAGGCTCGGCATCGAACTCGGCATGACGCTGATCGACACGGCCGAGATGTACGGCAACGGCGGCGCCGAGGAGGTGGTCGCCGAAGCGTCGCAGGGCCAGCGCGAGAAGCTGTTCATCGTCAGCAAGGTCTATCCGCACAACGCCTCGCGCGACGGCGTGCCGGCGGCCTGCGAGCGCAGCCTGAAGCGGCTGCGTACCGACCGCATCGACCTCTATCTGCTGCACTGGCGCGGCAGCCACCCGCTGGCCGAGACGGTGGAGGCGTTCGAGGCGCTGCGTGAAGCGGGCAAGATCCGTTATTGGGGCGTGTCCAACTTCGACACGCGCGACATGCAGGGCCTGGTGCGGCTGCCCGCCGGCGACCAGTGCGCCACCAACCAGGTGATGTACCACGCCGGCACGCGCGGCATCGAGTTCGACCTGCTGCCCTGGTGTGCGCAGCACAGGATTCCGGTGATGGCCTATTCGCCGGTCGGGCAGGGCGGACGGCTGCTGCAATCGAAGGCGCTGGCCGCTGTCGCCAGGCGGCACAACGCCACGCCGGCGCAGATCGCCATCGCCTGGACGATGCGCCACGACAACGTGATCACCATCCCGAAGGCGAGCGATCCGCAGCATGTCCGCGAGAATGCTGCCGCCGGTGCGATCGTCCTGACGGCCGAGGACCTCGCCGCGATCGACGCCGCGCACCCGCCGCCGGGTCGCAAGGAGTCGCTCGACATTTCCTAGCGTCCGTCAGCGCAGGCTCGGCACTCGAGCGCTCATCCAGGCCAGCCCGCGGGAATGGGCCGACGCGCAGCCGGATCATCGGCCGCATTACTCTCGATGTAACCACAGCCTCCGACAAAGCCGATCCCGAGCCACGCTTCGTCGGTGCGGCCGGGGTCAAGCCTCGCGCAGCGACCGCTGCAGGCGGCCCGGGCTTGAGGCCGGCCGCACCGGCGCAAGCACAATCAGCATCGGATGGGGCACAGCCTCCCGGGCAACCACAGCGAGCCTCATTGCCCGAGGGCCTGATCCCCCGCTTCGGTTGATCCAACCGCGCGGATCACGCCCTGGCTCTTCGTCCGCCGCTCGATTCCGCTGGAAGCGATCGCGCCCCAGGGCTGCTATCCTTCGCGGCGTGAGCGAGTCGCACGCGACGCCGGTGCCCCCGTGGTCCTGATACTGCTTGCGATCCTCATCGCGGCGCTGGCGGCGCTGGGCTGCGCCCCGCCCGCAGTGCCGCGCCGCATCGTCCACGCCGGGATCGCCGCGAGCCGCATCGCCCTGGCGGCGCTGGCGGTCGCCTGCCTCGCCGGAGCGGGTGGCACCGCGGTCCTGGCCCTGCCGGTCGGGCCGCCGGGCGCTGCGCTGCACCTCGCCGGCGACCCGCTGGCCGCCTGCTTCCTGCTGCTGCTGGCCGCGACGGCGCCGCTCGCCGCCAGGCCGCTCGCGCTGGCCGCCGCCGCCGCGGCCGTGTTGGCGGGCGACGGCTTTTCCCTGGCCGCTGGCGTGCTGCTGCTGGGTGGCGGCGTCCCCGACCGATCCCGGATCTTCGCGGCGGCCTGCGTGATCGCCGCCCTTGCGCTGGCCGGACCGCCCGGCGATTTCGCCGCGATCCGCGCCGCGCCGCCCGAGGGCGTCCGCGCGGCCGGCGTGCTGGTCCTGACCCTGGCCGCCGCGACCGCGCTGATCCGCAGCGATGGCGTCGTGGCGGTCTACCTGCTGGCGCGCGTGCTGCTGGACCTGTGCGGGCCCGCCCAGCCAGCCTGGTGGGGCGCGCCGCTGGCGCTGCTCGGAGCGGCGGTCGCCCTGGCGGGTGCGTGGCGTGCCTGCCTCGCCGGCACGCTCCATGCGGTGGCAGCGGCTGCCCCGTTGCATCTGGCCGGCATGGCGGTCATCGGTCTCGGCCTCGCGCTGTTCGCCCGGGCGGTCGACCAGCCGGCGGTCGCGGCCCAGGCGCTCGACGCGGCATGGCTGGCCGTGGTGGGCCACGCCCTGTGCCGCGCGCTCCTGCTCCTGTGCGCCGATGCGGCGGAGGCCGGTGCCGGCACGCGCCGCCTCGACCGTCTCGGCGGCCTGATCCACCGCATGCCGGCCACCGCGGCGTGCTGGCTGGCCGGCTTGTTCACCGTGGCGGCGCTGCCGCCGGGCCTCGGGTTCGCGGCATTCTGGCAGGTATTCCAGTCGCTGCTGGCGGCGGCGCGCACCGGCGGCTTCCTCACGCAGATGCTGGTGGCGGGCGTGGCGCTGGCGCTGGCGCTGGCGGTCGGCCTGTCGGGGCTCGCCGCGGTGCGGCTGTTCGGGGTGGGGTTCCTGGGCCGCCCGCGCACGCCGCGCACCGCCGCCGCCGATGAGGCGCCGCGGCGCTACCGGATCGCCGCCGGTGGGCTCGCTGGCGTCGCCGCCCTGCTGGGCCTGGCTCCCGCGCTCGCCCTGGCGCCATCCGCAGGCTGGACCGCATCGGCCGCGCATCCCTGGCTGGCGCTGCGCGCCGGCGCCGACGTGACCGGCTACCTGCCGATCGCGCTGGCCGGCCTGCTCGCCGCCATCGCGGTGGTCGTGCTGCGCGCCTTGCGCCCGGCCTCCGAGCAGCGCGGCGAGGCGACCTGGAACGGCGGGTTCGCGCCGCCGCCGCCCTGGCTGCCGTTCGGCGATCCGGCGACCCAGTTCGGCCCGGCGTCGTTCGTCGCGCCGTTGTCCCGGCTCCGCGCGCACCTGCCACGCCGCCGCACGGTCCGGCGCCGCCTGGTGGCTTGGCGGGCGCGCCTGCGACGGCTGGCTGCCGCGGTCGCGCTGCCATGACCATCCTCGCCGCGCTCATCGCCCAGCTTGTGCACATCGCCCTGACCATTGCCGCGGCGCCCACCCTGGTCGGCCTCCTCCGCTGGGGCGAGGCGCGGCTGGCCGGCCGGGCCGGACCGCCGGTCCTGCAGCCCTGGCACGACCTGGCGCGCCTGGTGCGCAAGCGTGCCGGCCGGGTCGAGGCCGCATCCATCGTCACCGGCGTCGCACTGCCGGCGAGGCTCGCAGCGCTCGGGGTGGCCGCGAGCCTGGTGCCGTCCTTCACGCTCGGGATGGCATTCTCCCCGGCGGCCGACCTGCTGATGATCGCCGGCCTGCTGGCGATCGCCCGCGCCGCAACGGCCGTGGCGGCGATGGATGCGGGCGCGGCGTCCGGCGGCATGGCGGCCAGCCGGGTGATGCTGCTCGCCTGCGCCGCGGAACCCGCGCTGCTGCTGGTGATGCTGGTCCTGGGCCTGCAGGCGGGCAGCCTCAACGTCGACCTGATCGCCGCGATGCAGGCGGAGAACGGCGGCGACTGGCGTGCCGGCGCGGTGACCGCGCTGGCGGCGGTGCTGCTCGTGGTGCCGGTCGACACGATGCGGCATGACGGGCTGGTCCTGGACCTGGCCGGGCCCGACCTGGCGGTCGCCGGATTCGCCGATGCGCTGCGCGTGCTGCTCTGGTGCAACCTGGTCGGCGCGCTGTTCCTGCCGTTCGGCATGGCCGCGTCCGGCGCCTCGCCCGCCGCCTGGTTCGCCGGTGGCGCGTGCTGGCTGGTCCGCACGCTGGTGATGGCCGCGGCGCTGGTCGCGCTCCACACCCTGGTCGGCCGTATCCCGCATGCGCGTGCGGCAGCGATGCTCGGCGTGGCCGCATTGCTGGGATTGCTGGCCGCGGCCTTCCTGTTCGCCGAGACGAGGACGGCGTGATCGCGGTGGCGGCTGCCGGCGCGCTGCTGCTGTCGGTCGGCCTGCTGTGCGTGCGCCGGCTGGATGTG
Organism: Acetobacteraceae bacterium; assembly: GCA_037201625.1. Lineage (GTDB taxonomy): Bacteria > Pseudomonadota > Alphaproteobacteria > Acetobacterales > Acetobacteraceae > JAMXLO01. The sequence goes on from JBBCGR010000003.1 coordinate 962,297, forward strand.
GCGCTGCCGCTGCTCGCCCTCCAGTCGGCCTGCGCCGCCGCGACCCTGGGTCACGTCGCTGCCATCCCGGCCTTTGCCCTCGGCGGGGTCGTGCTGCCGCTGGCGATGGCGTGGATGCGCCCCGCGACGGCGCTGGCCGCGCGGGGCGGCGCCGTATCCCTTTGGCTATCGCCCCTCTGGGCCTCACCCCTCTGGGCCTCACCCCTGCGGGCGTCGCTCCCCTGGGCCGGCGCGGTCGCCCTGCCGCTGGCCGCCATCGCGCTCTTCGCCAGGAGCGGTTCCGGCGAGGCCGTCGCCGCCGGCGTATCGGTGGTCGCCCTCGGCCTGTGGCTGGTCGCGATGCGCCGGCACGCGCTGGCGACGGTCCTCGGGCTGCTGGCGGCGCAGAACGGCCTCGTGCTGGTGGCTGGGGCGTATCCCGACCTGCCGCCGACCGCGGCGTTCGCGGTGGCCGTGCCGCTGCTGCCGGCGCTGGCGCTGGCCGATGCGTGGCTGCACCGGTGACCGGCGTGCTGGCCGACGGCCCGCTGGCGGGGACCTGGGTGGCCGAGGCCCTGGTGGCCGGCGTGATCGCGCTGCCCTTCGCCACCGCGGCGGTGCTCGCGGTGGTCGGCTCCTGGCGCGCCGGCGTCTGGATCATCGCGGGCTCCGCCGGCCTGCAATTCGTGGCGGCCTGCGCGCTGCCCTGGGCGGTGCCGCCGGCCGAGGCGCACCTGGCGCTGCTGACCAGCCTGGTCGTGATGACGACGAGTTGGTTCGGGCCGCGCGACATCGCCGCGGCACTCGAAGGGGGAGTGCTGAACCGTTGGCGGGTCCGCCGCTACCACGTCGGCTGCCAGGCGCTGGTCGGCGGCGCGCAGCTTGCGGTGCTGGGCGGCGACCCGTTCGTCGCCTGGATCGGGCTCGTCGTGGTGGTGGCCGCGGCTGCCGCCATGACCGGCGCCGTCCTGACGCCGGCGGCCGCGGCTGCGGCGTCCCGCCTGGTCAGGCTGTGCGGCGCCGGGCTGGTGCTGGCGCTGCTCGGGACGCTGCTGCTCGACCGCGCCCCGTTCCTGGCCGGCCTGCTGCTGCTGGTGGGCTATGGCGCGATCGCCGGCCTGTTGCCGCTGCATGCGTGGCTGGCCGATGCCGCGGCCGAGGGCGTCGCGCCCGGGGCGATCCTGGTCACGGTGGTGCAGGCGAATGTCCCGCTGCTGCTATTCCTGCGCTCGGACATCGCGCCGGGCCTGCAGATCGGCTTCGGGCTGGCGGCGCTGCTGGCGGGCGCGGTGGCGCTGGTGGTGCGCAGCGACCGGCGGCGGATGGTCGCCATGGGCGGCCTGGCGCAGCTTGGCCTGGTGGTGTTCGCCCTGGGGACGGGCGCCACGGCGGCGGCCTGGCTGCTGCTCACGCTGCTGTCGCTGCTGCGGGCGGCGGTACTGCAGTCGGACGGTGACGACCTCGCCGCGTGGCTCGCCTTCGCGCTGGTGCCGCTCTACGCGCTGTACCTGCTGGCGGGCCCGACGGTGGCGGTGAGCGCCTGGCTCCTGCTGCCGCTTGCCGGGGGGGCCGCGGCCGCGGCCTGCGGATTGCTCGCGATGCGGCCGGCCGGGATTGCGGTCGGGTGGGCGGCGGCGCCCGCCTGGCTGGAGGTCGCGCTGGCCGCCGCGCTGGCGCTGGCGATGCCGGACACCGTGCTGGCCTGGTTCCGTGCGGCGGTCGAAGGATGATGCGGCCGCGCCAGGTCCTGAGCCGCGAGGAATGGACGGCGATGGCGGGCCGTCCGGAGCCGCCGCTGCTGGCGCTGTGGGCGGACACCCGCGAGGTACACGCCCTGCTGCGCGATGAGGAGGTGCCGCTGCTGGTCTCCACCGCGGTGGAGGCGGGCGGCTATCCGGCGCTGTCGCCCGTGCGTCCCTCCGCCGCCCGGTTCGAGCGCATGGTGCACGACCTGTGGGGGCACCAGGCGGCCGGTGGGATCGATGCCCGGCCGTGGCTGGACCATGGGCGCTGGGCGCTGAGCGCGCCGATGGCGCAGCGCCCCGGCGCGGCGGCCAAGGCCGGGACGCCGGAGTTCCAGTTCGATGACGACGTGGACCAGGTGCCGCTCGGCCCGGTGCTCGGCGGCATCCAGCCCGCCTCCCATCTCCGCCTCGGCGTGCGCGGCGACCGGGTCGTGCGCCTCGAGGCACGGCTCGGCTACACCCATCGCGGCTGCCTGACGCTGATACGCGGCAAGTCGCCGCGGGCCGCCGCGCGCTTTGCCGCCCGTTTGGCCGGCGAGGCCACGGTGGCGCACGCGCTTGCCTTCGCCCGCGCCGCCGAGGATGCGCTGAACTGCGACGTGCCGCCGCGGGCGCTCGCCTGGCGCGACGTGATGCTGGAGGTGGAGCGGGCGGCGACGCTGCTGGACGTGGCGGCCTCGGTGGCGGAGGCGGCCGGGCTGGACGGCGTGGCGACGCGCTTCGCGTGGCACGGGGAGGCGGTGCGCCGCGCGGCCGATGCCGCGTTCGGCCACCGGCTGATGATGGACTGCGTCGTGCCGGGCGGCATCGCCGCGGACGCGGCGTCCGGCGGCGGCGCGGCGATCGATCGTGCGCTGGTGGCGCTGGCGGCCGAACTGCCCGCCCTGGCGATGCCGGGTCTGGCCGGGCATGCGCAGGCAGCGGCCGCTCGGCGGCTGCCGGCCATCGAGGGCGCGGTCCATCTGGCGCGCGGACTGCTCGCGACGCTGCCGGAGGGTCCGGTGTCGGCGGCGCTGCCGGTGGCGAGCGGCGAGGGGCTCGGCTTTGCCAGCGCCCCGGGCGGTCCGGTCTGGCACTGGCTCCGGCTCGACCACGGGCAGATCGCCAGCGTGTTCATGTGCGACCCGGCCTGGGCCGGATTTCAGGCATTGGAGGTGGCGATGGCAGGTGCACCGGCCGAGGACCTGGCGCTCGTGCGGGCGTCGTTCGGGTTGAGCAGTGCGGGGGCGGACCTGTGACGGCCTGGCGGCGCCTCGCCCGTACGCTGGTCGCGGGGCCGGTCACGGAGCCCGCGACGGCGAAGGCCGATGCTGCGACGGTGGCCTCGCTGGCCGGGCGGCTGGACGCGGCGGGGCAGGGGGGCCTGGGGCGCAGCCTGGCCATCCTGCACATCGATGCCGGGAGTTGCGGCGGCTGCGAACTGGAACTGCGCGCCGTGGTGCGGGCGGTCTACGACCTGGAGCGTTACGGCATCCGCTTCGTGGCCACGCCGCTGCACGCCGATGTGCTGCTGGTGACCGGGGCGGTGACGCGGAACATGGTGGAGGCGCTGGAACTGGCGCATGCCGCGATGCCGGAGCCGAAGCTGGTGGTGGCGGTCGGCGACTGCGCGGTGGATGGCGGCGTGTTCAAGGGCAGCTACGCGGTGACGGGGGGCGCTGGCACGACGGTGCCGGTGGACCTGCTGATCAGCGGCTGCCCGCCGGCGCCGGAGCGTATCCTGGCCGGACTGCGCGCGCTGCTGGAAGCGAGCGCGCGCAGGGCCGAGGCGGTCAGCTCGCGGTAGACTTGTCCTTCGGGGTCGCCGGCTTCGTCGTGCGGTGGTTGGCCTTGTGCACCGAAGCGTGGCGGGTCGTCTTCGCCTTGTGGGTGCTGGCGGTCTGTTGCTTGGCCGGCGCGGCGGCGGCCGGGGCCGCGGTGCCGGGCGTGCCAGCATCGGGAGAGGCGGCCATCGCAGGCGCGGCGGCGAAGGTCGCGACCGGCAGAACGAGGCCGAGAAGGGCGAACAGGTGTCTGCGCAAGGGGGTCACGGTGGCAGCTCCGTAGGGCAGCAGGCGTTGCGGGAAAATTGGTTAACGGCTTGGTCGAAGAAGCAAGCTTAATCGACTGAACTCACTATCCTCTCCATTCACAGAGTCGCGCAAGGGGTTTCACAGCAGGCACAGCACCTGCAATTCGCGGCGCAGCGCGGGCGGCAGCGCGTCCTCGCCCTTGGCCTGCGGCCCGACGGCGAGGTCGCGCGGCGCCTCCTCGGGGCGCAGGTAGCGCCAGCCCTGGAACGGCTTGGTCGGGCGGCCGGCGAGCGGCACCAGGCCCGGGTCCAGCAGCAGGCCGGTGCAGGCGGTGCCGTCGTCGCGGTGATCCTCGACGATGTCGACGATGCGCTGGCGCACCAGCATGCTGCCGCTGATCACCCAGTACATGGAGCCGCCGTCCACCACCTCCTGGTGGCGGCGGGGGAAGCTGCGCGTGCGATGGCGCAGCGGCGGGCTGCGCTCGGCGCGCTCCGCCTGGAGTTCGCGCAGGTGTTCGATGTCGCGCACGCCGACGGCGAGTTTGGTGAGATGCAGCATGGTCCGGCGACTCGGCTCCTATGCCTCGATCGCCTGGGAGAGTGCGGTGCCGCCGCGCGCAATTCAATTCAGGCGAGGTTGCCGCGGCGGGCGAGGGGGGCGCGGCGGCGCCGATGGGGGAACGCCGCCGCCCCCTGTCCGCGCCCCGTCCGCGCGCCCCCTGTCCGCGCGCCCCTGTCATTGCGAGCGCAGCGAAGCAATCTCCATGGGGATTGCTTCGTCGCTCCGCTCCTCGCAATGACAGGAGCACGCGGACAGGGGCGCGGACGGGGCGCGGACAGGGGGCGTGGCGCCGGGGGGCGTGCGGCCCGGTGGCCACGCGCCCCCTGGCCGGTCAGGCGGCCGGCGGCGGCAACTGCCCGCCCGGGGTGGATTTCGAGATCGCCAGTTCCTCCTCGTTCATGTCCGCGCCGATATCGGCGAACAGCGGCGTGCTGAGGTAGCGCTCGCCGGTATCCGGCAGCATCGCCAGGATGTTCGCGCCCTTCGGGGCCTCGGCGCAGATCTGCAGCGCGCCCGCCAGCGTGGCGCCGGCGGTGATTCCGACGAAGATGCCCTCCTGCTGCGCCAGGGCCTTGCTGTATTTCAGCGCGTCGGGGCCGGCGATGCGCAGGATCTTGTGGATCGTGCCGGTGTCCACCGCATCGCCCAGCAGCTTCGGGATGAAGTCGGGCGCCCAGCCCTGCATCGGATGCGGCTTGAACGCCGGGTGCGGCGCCGCCGGCGAGCCGTCCTCCTTGCGCTGCTGGCCTTCGCCGCTGCTCAGCATGGAGGCATCGGTCGGCTCGCATACCACGATCTTGGTGTTCGGCAGTTCCTGCGCCAGCACGCGCGCGACGCCCTTCAGCGTGCCGCCGGTGCCGTAGCCGGTGACCCAGTAGTCGAGCTGGGTGTCCTTGAAGTCCTCGACGATCTCGCGCGCCGTGGTGCGCGAATGCATCTCGGCGTTGGCCTCGTTCTCGAACTGCCGGGTGAGGAACCAGCCATGCTTCGCGGCGAGTTCATTGGCCTTGTTCACCATGCCGAAGCCGCGCTCGGCGGCCGGCGTGATGACCACCTTGGCGCCCAGGAAGCGCATCAGCCGGCGCCGCTCGACGCTGAACGGCTCCGCCATCGTGACGACGAGCGGGTAGCCCTTGGCGGCGCAGACCATGGCGAGGCCGATGCCGGTGTTGCCGCTGGTCGCCTCGATCACGGTCTGGCCCGGCTTCAGCAGGCCGCGGCGCTCGGCGTCCTCGATGACGCCCAAGGCGAGGCGGTCCTTCACCGAGCCCAGCGGATTGAACGCCTCGATCTTGACGAAGAGGTTCACCCCCTCCGGCGCCAGCTTGTTGATGCGCACGACCGGTGTGTTGCCCACGGTCTCCAGGATGCTGGCGTAGCGCTTTCCCATGTTCGTCTCCCTGCTGCGTCTGCGGCGCGTGCGCCTGGGGGCGTCGCGGCGTTCACGCATATGGCATCAGTGGCGACCTTGGAGCCAGCACGCGGTTGTAGGTGGAGCTGCGAATCGCTCGTCAAGCGGCAAGCGTTAATGCAGCGTTTATCAAACGGCTGAAAGTCCCCCAATGGTTACAGATACCTGCTTCTTCGACGTGCATTTAACGACGGAATATCGCTGTTTTGATCCTGGAATCCCTGGGATCGTTATTCTGCGGGCCAGAAGGTCCGGTAACAGAGAAGTGAACATGACGCATATCGCCCGGCCGCGGCAAGCGGCTTTCGCGAAGGGGTTCGGCTGATGGAAACGATCCCCTCGCTCATCAAGACCAATTCGGCGGACGCCGGCGACGACTGGATCGAGGTTTTCCAGGATCGCAACGTCTGGGCGCTGACGCGCGACGTCGTCGATCGCTGGGTGGCCCGCAACGGCGTGTTCTTCGACATGATCCGCCAGCACGTGCCGCCCGGCAGCCATCTGCTGGAGACCGGCTGCGGTCCCGGCCGGCACGCGATCGGCGCGGCCACGCTCGGCTACAAGGTGGTCGGCATCGACGTCGATGAGCGCATCGTGGCGCAGGCGCGCGCCAATGCGGCCGCCGCGGCGCCGGAATGCGACGTGGCGTTCCAGGTCGGCGACATGTTCAACCTGCCGGGCATCGCCCCGGTCGGCACGTTCCAGGCGATCACCCATGGCGGGGTGATGGAGCACCTCGATTCGGCCCGCAGCATCCGCGAGACGCTGCGCGAACAGCTCGCCTACGCCCCGGTCGTGGTGTTCGACATCCCGTTCGACAGCGCCAAGAACCGCCGCCTGTTCCAGCGCGACGACATCTTCCGCCAGCTCTGGTCGGCGGAGGAATGGGTGGAGGACGTGCTCGCCGGCCTCAAGGTGGTGGCGCACGCGGTCGACCTGCATCCGGAGCCCAACATGACCGATGACCTTGTCGTCGCACTCCGGGCCTAGCGCACTCGGCGCTGCCACAGGGGAGGCGGCGCACCAGCCGATCGCACGCCGCCGGCTGATCCTGGCGGCGTGCATGGCGGCCAGCTTCATGGCCGCGGTCGAGGCCACCATCATGGCAACGGCGATGCCCAGCATCGCCGCGAGCCTGGGCGGCTTCGACCTGTACGCCTGGGCGTTCTCGGCCTATATGCTGGGCCAGGCGGCGACCATCCCGATCTACGGCCGGCTGGCCGACATCCATGGGCGGCGCCGGGTATTCTTCGCCGGTGCCGGTCTTTTCCTCGTCGGATCGTTGCTGTGCGGGCTGTCCCAGACCATGGTGCAGCTTGTGATCTTCCGCGCCATCCAGGGGCTCGGCGCCGGTGGCGTGCAGCCGATCGCCAACACCATCGTGGGCGACATCTACTCGCCGGTGGAGCGCGCCCGCGTCCAGGGCCTGCTGTCCGGCGTGTTCGGCGTCTCCGCCATCATCGGCCCCTCGCTCGGCGCCTTCATCGTGCAGTACGGTGAATGGCCGCTGGTGTTCTGGATGAACCTGCCGATCGGGCTGGTCGCCATCGCCATGATCGCCGCCTTCCTGCCCGAGCGTGCGCCGACCCGCCCGCGCCATGTCGACTACCAGGGCTCGCTGCTGCTGCTGGTCGCCGTGGCGGCGCTCATGCTGCTGGCGATGCAGGGCACCACCCTGGATCGCACGACGCTCCTGCTGGTGGCGGCGATCCTGGTGCTCAGTGCCGGTGCCCTCGCCTTGCATGAACGTCGGGTCGCCGAGCCCATGCTGCCGCTCGAACTGTGGCGCAGCCGGGTGATCGCGAGCAGCGGCATCGGCAGCCTCACCACCGGCCTGCTCATGATGGGGGTGACCGCCTACCTGCCCGCCTGCGTGCAGGGCCAGATGGGCTACGGACCGGAGACCTCCGCCATCGTCCTGGCGCTGATGTCGGTGGTGTGGGTGCTGGGCAGCACGACCGCCGGCCTCTGGCTGCCGCGGTCCAGCTATCGCGGCGTGGCGACCGCGGGCGGCCTGCTGCTGATCGCGGGCGCGGCGATGCTGGTCGTCATGACGCCGGCCAGCGGCCCCGCCTGGGCGGCGATCGGCGCCGTGCTGATCGGGCTCGGCATGGGCTTCTGCAACACCACGTACATGATCTCCTCGCAGACCGCGGTCGCCTGGCACCAGCGCGGCGCCGCCACCTCATCGGTGATGTTCCTGCGCTTTCTCGGCCAGGCGCTGGGCGCGGCGCTGTTCGCGGCCGTGGTCAATGCCAGCCTCGCCCGCACGCCGGGCGGCGCCGATGCGCTCGGCCGGCTGATGGACCCGGCCGACCGTGCCGCGCTGCCCGGCGGCGAGCTTGTCCGCCTGGTGGATGCGGCGGCGGGGGCGATGGGCCACGCCTACCTGCTGACCGGCGGCCTCGCGGTGCTGGCCCTGGTGGTGGCGCTAAGCTACCCGGCGGGACTGGGCCCGGCCGGCCAGGCGCTCCGGCGTTAGCGGCGCGGCGCGGTGGACCATTCCCCACCCGAGGCGGCGGCCGCGCCCCCTGAGCCACGCTTCCTGCCGGTCGGCGACACCGCCCTGTCCGTCGAGTTCGGCAACGCGGTCAGCCCGGTGCTGAACGAGGCCGTCATCGACCTCGACATCGCGCTGGCCGCCTCCGAGATCGACGGCATCGTCGAGACCGTCCCGAGCTACCGCTCGCTGCTGGTCTGCTACGAGCCGGTCGAGATCTCGTTCCACGAACTGGTGGCCGAGCTTCGCCGCCTGCTGGCGCGGCGCACGACCCGGCACGGCCACGGCGCGACGCTGTGGGACGTGCCGGTGGTCTACGATCCGCCGTTCGCCGACGACCTGGCGGAGCTTGCGCAGCGCCTCGCGCTGTCCGAGCAGGAGGTGATCGCGCTGCACACCGGCGCCGACTACCACGTCTACGCGGTCGGCTATGCGCCCGGGATGCCGTACCTGGGCGGCGTGCCGCCGGCGCTGCATATCTCCCGCCGCCAGGTGCCCCGCCCGCAGGTGCCGGCGGGTGCGGTGATGATCGGCGGGATCCAGGGCGCCATCGTTCCCACCACGGTTCCCAGCGCCTGGTACAAGCTGGGGCAGACGCCGCTCTGCCCGTTCGATCCGCACCGGCAGGATCCGTTCCTGTTCCGGCCCGGCGACCACGTGCGCTTCCGCCGCATCGACGCGGAGGAATTCCGCCGGCTGGCCAGCCTGCGCACGGATGCGCTGCTCTCGCTGGTCCGGGTGCCGGCATGACCGCCTCGCTGCGCGCCGTGCGGCCCGGCCACCACGTGACGCTGCAGGATGTCGGCCGCCGAGGCTGGCGGCGCTTCGGCGTGTCGGGCTGCGGCGCCATGGACCTGCCCTCGCTCGCCGTCGCCAACACGCTGGTCGCCAATCCGCCGACCGCGGCGGCGCTCGAATTCGCCCAGCTCGGCGGCGCCTGGCAGGTCCTGGCGGAATCGGCGCGCATCGCCGTCGCCGGCGGCGATTTCCGCATCACCGCCGATGGCAGGCGGCTGGCGCCCTGGCAGAGCCATACGCTGCAGCGCGGCCAGGAGGTCGTCATCGAGACCGCGCCGGACGCCGTCTGGGGGTACTTGGCCGTGGCGGGCGGTTTCGATGTGGCGCCGCAACTGGGCAGTTGCTCCACACATCTGCGTTCCGGTATCGGCGGCGTCTCCGGCACCCGCGTCGCGGCCGGCGACGACCTGCCGCTGCGCACGGACCGCGCGCCGGAGGGGCGCGACCGGCGGATCGCCCCGCCGGCGCGCGCCGAGACCGGACTGCGCGTCGTGCTGGGCCCGCAGGACGATTATTTCGCGCCGGAGATGGTGGAGCAGTTCCTCGCGGCCGACTGGCGGGTGACGCATCGCGGCGACCGCATGGGCACCTGGCTCGAGGGTCCGCCGATCGCCCATCGCGACGGCTACAACGTCCTGTCGGACGGTCTGGTGCCCGGCTGCATCCAGGTGCCGGGCGCCGGCCAGCCGGTGGTGCTCATGATGGATTGCCAGACCATCGGCGGCTATCCGAAGCTGGCGACCATCGTTGCGGCCGACCTGCCGCGCTTCGCCCAGGCGCGCGCCGGCCAGACCATCCGGTTCACGGCGATCGACGTGGAGGACGCCCAGCGTGCCTATCGCACGCACCGTGCGCTGCTCGAGACCATCGGTTCGCGGGTCGCCGACCTGCCGGAACCGCGGACCCGGCCGTTCTGGCTGCGCGAATAACCCCCCGCCGGCCCGCCGGCGTCGTCAGACGTGGACCGCCCGGAGCGGCACGGGCATCGCGGCCGGCGTCTCCGCGGGCAATCCCCGGCCCGCCGCCAGCGCCTCCCCCCACCGCCGCAGATAGGGATCGTCCACCCGCAGCCGTTCCAGCCAGCGGGGATCGATCGGGCAGATCACCTCCCACGGCTCCTCCTGGCAGTGCGGCGGGCCCACCGGCCCTTCGGCATCCGCGCGCAGCATAATGCGCAGCCGGCGGCCGGACATCGCCATCACGAGGCGCGCCGCCAGCCGGAAACCGTGGCAGACCAGGAGCGTGTGGAGCAGCGGCACCAGCAGGTCCTGGCGGCGCGCGAGCACCGGCAGCAGTTCGAACATCACCGTGGCGCAGCGCTCGCGGCCGGTCTGGGGATCGCCGGCACGCGCAATGGTGACCGCCGCGGCGAGGATCGAACGGGCTACGATGCTGCGGGCAGGTTCGTCTGGCGGCAAGTCAGGCATATGTATGTCCCTTCGACGTCGCGGATTCTTCGCTGATTCCCCGTTACAGGCGAGTATCCGCCGCGTGCGGGACGGCGCGGCAGCGAAACCACAGCGTAACCCAGCCTCGTGTGGATTGTGACAAACGCCGGGACCGCGCTGTCCGGGGACGCGGGCTTGGGCGATGGGTGGCTGGTGCAGCTTCGGCCTCGACTTGGCTGCGGACGGCGGGCAGGACGATTACAGGTGGACGCAGAAGTAGGGCGAGGGTTGCCCTCAGAACGCAAAAGTCAGATCGGGACGCCGTGGGTTCGCCCGCCGGCAGGGACCGTCAGCCACGCGTTCCGGCGGCTGCGCCGCTCGCTGCGCGGCAGTCTCATGCGGCACTATGCCGAATCACTCATCCCCGAGCTTGCGGCGATCGGCTGTTTCCTCGTGCTCCTGTGGGTCAGCATCATCCTGGCCATCAACCACGAGCACCACACCGCCGTCGAGGCCGCCGGCCAGTCCACCGCCAACCTGGCGCGCGCCTTCGAGGAGAGCACCCGGCGGACGGTCGGCCAGATCGACCAGATCCTGCTGAGCGCCAGGGCATTCTATTCCGCGCAGGGCAGCCGGTTCAACTTCAACGAATGGGCACGCACCCAGACGGTGCCCGACAAGATGACCGCGGCGATCGGCATGGCGGACCGTGACGGCATCGTGTTCGCCGACACGCTGCCGATCCCCTCCGGCGTGCGGATCACCGACCGGCCGCACTTCAAGGTGCACAAGGACCTGACGCGCGACGAGCTCTACATCAGCAGCCCGGTGGTCGGGCGCGTCAGCCGCCAGGCGACGATCCAGTTCACCCGCAAGCTGCTCGGCCCGGACGGCCAGTTCGCCGGCGTGACGGTGTTCTCGCTCGGCTGTGCCGAGCTGTCGCAGTTCTATGAGACGCTGGAGCTGGACAACAGCTACGTGGCCCTGCTGCTCGCCGACGGCACCATGCTGGCGCGCGGCCCGCAGCAACCCGACCAGATCGGCAAGCGCATCACCGACAATCCCGCCTTCGCCAAGCTGCTCACCGAGCGGAACGGCGTGATCACGCTGGGCGGCGAGGACGGGCCGATCGAGCAGATCGCGAGCTTCCGCCACCTGCAGGATTATCCGCTGATCGTGATGGTCGGGTTCGACGCCGACACCGTCTTCCAGCAGTTCTGGTCGCTGCGCTCGCGCATCATTATGGGCGGCATCATCGCGACGCTGGCGATCGGGCTGATCGGCGTGCTGTGGCTGCAGCAGAAGCTGCGCAGCATCGCCTCGCGCCGTGCGCTGACCGTGACCCTGGAGACGATCAGCCAGGGCATCGTGATGGTCGACGCTCGCGGCAATGTCCCGGTGATCAATCCGCGCGCACGCGACCTCCTGGCGCTGCCGGAATCCGCGCTGGCGACCGGCGAGAAGCTGGCCGCCTCCCGCGCCACCGAACTGGCCGCCCGCCATGCCGTGGTGGGCCGCGAGCGTCCGTCCGGCGAGCAGCACGACCAGCAGTTCGACGTCGCCCGCGAGGATGGCACGGTGATCGAGGTGCGCAGCCATTCGCTGCCGCACGGCGGTTTCGTGCACAGCTACACCGACGTCACCGAACAGCGTCTGGCGGATGCGCGCATCCGCTACCTGGCGCACCACGACGTGCTCACGAGCCTGCCCAACCGGGTCCAGCTTCGCCAGCGCATCCCCGACTACCTGGCGCAGGAGCAGGACCCGAAGCGGCTCACCGCGTTCATGATGATCGACCTCGACGGCTTCAAGGGCATCAACGACACGATGGGCCATGACGTCGGCGACGACCTGCTGGTGGAGATCGCCCATCGCCTGCAGTCGCTGGTGCGCGAGGAGGATTTCGTGGCACGTCTCGGCGGCGACGAATTCGTCATCCTGCAGCCGGGCCTGCACAGGATAGAAGAGGCGGCGGCGCTGGCGCAGCGGCTGCTGCAACGGCTCGCGGAGCCGGTCCAGGTGGGCGGCCAGCAGGTGCGCGTCGGCGCCAGCATCGGCATCGCCTTCCATCCGAAGGACGGTGCGGACGGCGACGCCTTGTTCAAGCACGCCGACATCGCGCTCTATTCCGCCAAGGCGGCCGGCCGCGGCACCCACCGCTTCTTCGACGTGCAGATGACCCGCGCGGTGAACGAGAACCGCCTGCTGGAGAGCGGCCTGCGCTGGGCGCTGGAGAACGAGGCGCTGGAAGTGCATTTCCAGCCGAAATTCGCCTGCGAGTCCCTGGCCATCGTCGGCTTCGAGGCGCTGGTGCGCTGGCGCCATCCGATCCGCGGCAGCATCTCGCCGGAGACCTTCATCCGCGTCGCCGAACAGTGCGGGCTGATCAAGCGGCTCGGGCTGTGGGTGATCGAACGCGCCTGCACGACCGCCGCGGCGTGGCGGGTGCGCCAGCCGGTTGCGGTGAACGTCTCGCTGCTGCAACTGCAGGAGGGCGAGTTGCAGCAGGACATCGCGGCGATCCTGCTGCGCACCGGCCTGCCCGCCGACATGCTCGAGATCGAGGTGACCGAGAGCGTGATGGCCGAGGACAACCAGGCGGTGCTGGATTCGCTGCATGCGCTGAAGGCGATGGGCGTGCGCATCGCGCTCGACGATTTCGGCACCGGCTATTCGAGCCTGAGCCATCTGCGCCGCTTCTCGTTCGACAAGATCAAGATCGACAAGTCGTTCGTGCAGGGCCAGGCGCATGACCAGGGGATGCGCGTCATCCTCGAGGCCGTGCTCGGCATGTGCCACAAGCTGGGCCTCGCGGTGGTGGGCGAAGGCGTCGAGACCCGGCAGCAACTGATGATGCTGCGGCGCTGCGGCTGCACCGAGGTGCAGGGCTATCTGCTGGGCCGGCCACTGCCGGCCGATGCGGTGGAAGGCTTCCTGGAGCGCAACATCCGCGAACTCGCCGAAGAGAGCGGGCTCGTGGCGGCGGCGAAGGAATTCGAACTGGCGACCTGACGCCGCTACCCGGCGAGCCGGTCGACCATGCGCCGGATGAAAGCGTCGCAGGCGGCAAGCTGGCTTTCCGCGATCCATTCGTCGGGCTGGTGCACCTGCGAGACATGCCCCGGCCCGCACACCATGCAGGCGATGCCCACCGGCTGGAACAATGAGCCCTCGCTGCAATAGCTGACCTTGCCGCCGGCCGGCGCACCGGTGATCGCGCAGGCCGCCCGCGCAAGCTCGTGCTCGGGCGGCAGCGACAGCGCGGCGAGGTCGAGCCGCACCTCGTAGTCGAACCCGGCGGCGGGATGGTGCGCCCGCATCTCCCGCTCGATCCCGGCGGCGACATGCGCCTTGAAGCGCGCCACCGCCGCATGCGGATCATCGGCCGGGATGCTGCGCCATTCGACGCCGAAGCGGGCCAGCGCGGGCACCGTGTTGGGCAGGCCCTCGCTGCCGGCATCGCCCACCACCAGCGTGGTGTACGGCGGATCGAACCCGGCCTCGAACGGCCCGTACAGCGCATGCCGGCGCGCCTCCGCCGCCAGCCACGCGATCGCCTCGGCGGCCGCATGCACGGCATTGACCCCGCGATGCGCCTCGCTGGAATGCGCCGCGTGGCCGCGTACCGTGACGCGCAGGATGAAGCGCCCCTTCTGCGCCAGGATCGGCTGCATCCCGGACGCCTCGCCCACGACGCAGCACTCCGGCCGCAGGCCCGACGCGTTCAGGTCCTCGATCAGCCGCCGCGCGCCGTGGTAGCCCACCTCCTCATCGTAGGTGAGCAGCAGGTGCACCGGCCGCGTCAGCCGGCGCGCGGCGATATATGGCACGGCGGCCAGCAGCGAGGCGACGAAGCCCTTCATGTCGCAGGCGCCGCGCCCGATCAGGTGGCCGTCCTGCCGCCGCAGCGTGAACGGATCGCCGCTCCAGGTCTGGCCCTCGGTCGAGACGGTATCGACATGGCCCGAGAAGCCGATCCCGCCGGCCTGCGCCGGACCCAGGATGGCGTGCAGATTCGCCTTGGTGCCCGTGGCATCGAAGCTCAGCCGGCACAGCGCGCCGTGCTGCGCGAGCCACGACCGGGCGAAGTCGATCAGCCCGAGATTGGAGTTATGGCTGACGGTATTGAACGCAACCAGCCGCGCCAGCATGTCGATGGAAGCGGGCGCGGCGCTGTCGGGGAGGCCCATGCCGGTTCGTCGCGTTGTGCGTGGCAATGTTACAGTGCCCCTGGGGGCGCCGCAATGCGCATGGGGATGCCGCAATGCGCGCGGGGTCGGTGATGCTGCGGCGAAGCTTGGTGCGGGTCAGGTCGAGGAGTGCAGGACGATGGATGTGTCGAAGATCCCCACCGGGCGGGAGCCGCCCCACGACATCTTCGTGGTGGTCGAGATCCCGCAGGGCTCGGCGGTGAAATACGAAGTGGACAAGCTGTCCGGCGCCATCTTCGTCGATCGCTTCCTGTTCACCGCGACCGCCTACCCCTCGGCTTATGGTTTCATACCCGGAACATTGGCGGAGGACGGCGACCCGGCCGATGCGCTGGTGCTGATCCCGAGCCAGGTGGTGCCCGGCGCCGTGATCCGCGCGCGGCCGATCGGCATGCTGCGGATGGAGGACGAGAAGGGGCCCGACGAGAAGATCATCTGCGTGCCGCACGAGCGCGTGCATCCGCAGTACAGCGGCGTCGAGAGCATCTACGACCTGCCGGTCATCACCCGCTCGGCGATCGAGCACTTCTTCGAGCGGTACAAGGATCTCGAGCCCGACAAATGGGTGAAGATCATCGGCTGGGCGGACCGGACCGAGGCGGAGGACACCATCCGCCAGGCGATCCTCGCGGCTCAGACGCCGGCGTGAAGATGCACGATCGGCTGCGCCGTCCCGGCCACGATCATCTCGGCGACCAGGCGGCGATGGCACATCATCGGGTTCCGCTCGAAGCATAGCAGGCAGGCGCGCCGCTCCTGCACAAGCTGCCGCGCCTGCGCCAGTTCCGCCTGCGCACGGTCCGACGTCATGTGCTCGCGGAAGATCGCCTCCATCCGCTCGGGATGCCCGGCGCGCACCGCGTCGCGGCCGGCCTTCGGCGTCCCCAGTCCCTGCAGATGCACATACGCGATCCCCTGCTCGTCGAGCCCCGCGGCAAGCTGGCGCTTGGAGAATCCCGGCTTGCGCGACTGCGGCACCGCGCGCACGTCGATCAGCAGTGCGACGCCGGCGCGCCGCAGTTCGCCGAGCACATCGGCCGAGGTGCAGCCCTCATAGCCGATGGTCAGCAGGTCGGTCATCGCGGCTGCACCGGCTGCACGCCGCCCGGCGGTGCCAGGCCCTTCGAGCGCATGCAGCGGACGATCGCCTGCTTCTTGGCCATCAGCAGTTCGTCGCGCGCCTGGTAGCCGACATAGCTGTAGGTGCCGTTGCTGCGCTGGTAGATCGCCACCACGGCGGGATCGTTCTCGGCCTGCTCCTCGCATTGCGCCTGCGGGGAATTGGGGGGCGCGCCGGCGCTGCACGCGGCCAGCCCCAGTGCCACGAGGGCAAACGCACGCAGCTTCACGCCGCTGCCATCCAGTCCTCGATGAGGCGGCGCGCGATGCTGTCGGCGCGCGGCAGCAGGAAGCCGTTGGCCTCGTGGTTGCGGATCTGCTCGCGCGAGAACCAGCGCACGTCCAGCATCTCTTCAGGGTCGATGGTGATGTCCTCGCTGAGGCCCTCGCCGTAGAAGCCCAGCATGATATTGCCGGGAAACGGCCAGGGCTGGCTGGAGTGGTACTGCACGTCGCCGACGCGGATGCCGGCCTCCTCGAGCACCTCGCGCCGCACCGCCTCTTCCAGCGTCTCGCCCGGTTCCACGAAGCCGGCCAGCGTCGAGTACATGCTGGCGCGCGGGAAGCGCTGCGAATGGCCGAGCAGCGCTAGGTCGCCGCGGGTGACCAGCATGATCACCGCGGGATCGGTGCGCGGGAAATGCTGCGCCTCGCAGGCGGTGCAGATCATCATGTGGCCGGCGCTGCGCACGTCGCACACCGCGCCGCAGACGCCGCAGAAGCGATGCCGCGCGCGCCAGTGCATCAGGCCGCGGGCATGCGCGAGGATCGACGCCTCGGGCCGCGGCACGCCCCAGCCGACCGAGCGCAGGTCCACGAAGGTTCCCATCTCCACCGGCAGCAGCGGCACCGGGTCTTCGGCCGTGCTGATGTCGACGGCGAACACCGCGAGGTTGTCGTGCAGGCCGAGAAACGCCCAGGGCCCGCCCTGCATGCGCAGCGCCTGCGCCATCTCGCCGCTGATGAACACCGCCTCCGGCGCGCCTTCCTCCATCCCGCGCACCAGGTTGCGGTTGCGCCAGACCGGCACGAACAGCGTGTCCGGATGGTGCAGTTGCAGTTCGATCCACTGGGTGTCCTCGCGCCGGACGCCGATGCGGTCGAGCGGGCTGGACGAATAGACGTTCGGGCGACTGGCCAGGATGAAGGTCACGGAACGGGCTCGCTGCTGGAGTTTCCTGCTGCGCCGGACCGTGCCATGCGGCGCTCGGAGCGGCAACCAGCAGCGTGATCCGCGCCGCATCTTCCGGCCCGCCATCGTCTCATGGCGTCGCGGCGCGAGATTCCGTCGCGTGGCATGCGGCGGCGTTGTCTTCATGGCGCGCCCCTCATGTCTGCTCATGTCCGCTGGGCATCCTCGCGGCCGATGCCGTCGAGCGCGCGGAGGATGGCGCTGCCGCCGGTGACCAGGATGGCGAGGATGTCGGGCGGCGGCGGCTCGAAATCGGGGTGTGGCGGCATGCCGCCCAGCGCCCGGATGCGGGTGGCGGGCACGATATGCGCGGCGGCCCAGCCCTCGGCGCGGATCAGCAGATCCGATGCCGGTTCGGGCTCGGGCGCCGGCACCGAGACGTCGCGGAACCAGTAGCCGGCGCGTTCCATGGCGGCCGGCCGCATCGCGGTCTCGGCCTTGTCCTGCTCCGCCTGGCGGCGCATCAAAGCGCGCAGGCCGCCCTGCATCTGGCGCATCATCGACACCGCCTGGGCGCGGCAGCGGCGGGCGTCGTCGGCCGACGCGGCGGGCTGCACGGCGAGGCGGAGGCAATCCTTGGCATGCGCATCGGCGGCGACGATCTGCGCCGCGAGTTCGGCCTCGAACGCATCGGCCGGATGCAGTGCCTCGACCGCCGCGAGCGCGGCCGCATCGCGGGCGGCGCGGGCGTCCGCCGTGTCCGTGACGGGCGGCGGCAGCAGGCCGCAGAGCCTGGCAGCGATTTCGCGGGCGATCGTGGCGGGGAGACTGTGCATGGGCGGCGATCCCGTCGGGTGAAACAACGGGAGGTGGTGGTTAGATATATTAACATCAAGGGGGTGAAGCGAGCGGCGGCGAGGCGCGCTCCCTCGCTTCGTCATTCCCGCGCAAGCGGGAACCCAGGGCGCCGCGGACCGATGCCTTGGGGGGACGGGGCGCAGGCCGGCGCTCCGTCACCCCCAGGCGCGCGCGGCCTTGACCCACCGCCGCCTCAGGCACTCCGCAGCATGAAGTCGCGGCCGATCACGCGGAAGCCCAGCACCACCACGAACAGGATGATCAGCAGCAGCAGACAGCTTGCCGCGGCGACCATCTCCAGGTTCCCCTGCTCGCTGAAGTCCAGCAGGATCAGCGAGATCACCCGCGTCTGAGGACCCACCAGGAACACCGCGGTGGACAGTTCCTGCACCGCCGGCACGAACACCAGCAGCCAGGCACCCACCAGAGGCCGCTTCAGCAGCGGTATCACCACCCGCCGCAGCGCCACGAGGCGGCCGCCGCCCAGGATGCGCACCGCATCCTCCATCTCCGGATGGATGTTGCGGATCGCCGAGCCGCAGCTTGTGTAGGCCAGCGGCAGGAAGCGGGTGACGAAGGCCAGGATCAGGATGGTCGCGGTGCCGTACAGCGCCAGCGGCGGCGGCGCGTAGGTGGCATAGAAACCGATCGCCAGCACGATGCCCGGGATCACCAGCGGCACCATGCACAGCACCGACAGGATGTTGGCCTGCGGCACCAGGCGGCGCGCCACGATGTAGGCGATGCAGAGGCCCAGCGCGATCGCGCAGAACGCCGAGACCGACGCGTATTGCAGGCTGCGGATCATCGCGTCGCGCGCCAGCCCAAGCTCCCACAGGATCATCGTGAAGTTGTGCAGCGTGAGGTTGCCGAACGACAGGCCGGCGCCCCAGGCGCGGCTGAACGCGGTCTGCAGCAGGACCAGCCAGGGCAGGAACACCGAGATGGTGCAGATCGCCAGCGCATAGGCGAACATCGGCCAGCGCATCGCGCCCAGTGCGATGGGACGCCGCTCGCCTCCCTTGCCGGTGACCGAGACGAAGCCCTTGCGCGACAGCGCCAGGCGCTGCAGCGAGAACAGCAGCACGGTGATCGCGACCAGCGGCACCGAATAGGCCGCGGCCACTTGCACCCGCAGCGGATACTCGAAGAACTGCAGAAGCTGCGTGGTCACGACTGGGAATTTCGCCGCCGGCGACAGCAGGGCAGGGACGCCGAACAGCGCGATCGACTGCAGGAAGATCACCACGAGCCCGCCCAGGAACGCCGGCAGGATCAGCGGGAACGTCACGCGGAACGCGGTCTGCAGCACACTGGCGCCCAGGATGTTCGCGGCCTCCTCGGATTCCGAGGACACCATCTCGAGCGCGCTGGTCAGATAGACGAACAGATAGAAGAACAGGTTGGTGGACATCACCAGCACGATGCCCCAGTAGCTGAACACGTTGACCAGCGACTGGTGCGTCCCGCTGATCGCGAACCAGGCCTGGTTGATCCAGCCGGCATTCGGCCCGGCCAGCAGGATCCACGCGATGGCCGCCAGGTAGGGCGGCGTGACGAAGGCGCCCACCACCGACAGGCGGATGAAGCCGCGCGCCGGCATGTTGGTGCGGCTGCACGCCCAGGCCAGCGGGGCGGCGAACAGGGAGGACAGCACCACCACGCCGGCGCCCATCGCGAGCGTGTTGACCAGTGCCGTGACGTGCCGCGGCGTGCCGTAGGCGACCACGTAGTTGACAAGAGTGAAGGCGCCGCCTCGCGCCTCCTGGAAACTCGACCACACCAGGCGGAGCAGCGGCGCCACCACGATGAACGTCAGGATCAGTCCGGCCAGCAGGAATACCAGCGTCGCCGGATCGGGGCGGCGCGCGCCCCATCGTCCGATGCGCAAGGTCAGAAGCCGAACAGGGTCCGGAACGGCTCGACCAGCGTTCCCATCTTCTTCGATTCCTCGGCGCTCGGCGCAACCGTCTTGATCTGGTCGAGCGACTTGCCGCCCGGCGAGGGCACGTCGGCGCGGATCGAATCGCCGTAGTCCTCGACGATGACCTTGGCGCATTCCGGACCCAGCAGGAATTCCATCAGCAGCTTCGCCGCGTTCGGATGCTTGCTCCCCTTGGCGATGCCGGAGGGCGATGCGGCAAGGATCGAGCCGTCCTCTGGATAGATGATGCCGATCGGGTTGCCCTTCGCGACACCGGGCCGCGCGGTCGGCGCCGGCGTGATGCCGATGGCGCGCTCGCCCGCGGTCACCAGCGTGGTCGTGTCGTTGATGTTGCGGGTGACCTGCGTGTCGTTCTTCGCCAGCTTCTCCATGAAGCCCCAGCCGTACAGGCTGTTCATCTTGGTCACCCACACGGTCGCGAGCGACGAGAAGCCGGGATGGCCGATGGCGATGCGGCCCTTCCAGCGCGGATCGGCCAGGTCGGCCCAGGTCTTCGGCAGTTCCTCGGGCTTCACCAGCTTCGTGTTGTAGACCATGACGGTCAGCGCGACGATCGTGGTGTGGTAGTAGCCGTCGGGATCGATGTCGCGGAACGCCGGCATCACCTCCGCGCTGCGCTTCGGCCGGTACTGCAGGAACTGGCCCGCCTCCTTCAGTTCCGCCTGCTGCCCGCCGGTGTCCGACAGGCTGATGACATCGGCCTGCAGGGCATTCATCGAGATCTCCTGCATCACGCGCTGGTACAGCACCTGGCCGGACGCGCGCAGCAGGTTCACCTTGACGTCGGGATAGACCACGTTGAACGCGGCGACGACACGCTGGGCGGTCTCGCCCAGGATCTGCGAGGTGTACCAGGTGACCTCGCGTTCCTTCTTCGCGAGTTCGTAGAGCGACTTCTCATCGTCGGTGATCGCCCTGGCCCGCCCTGCCAGGCCGGCGAGCGAGGCCGCCAGTCCGCCCAGCACAAGGTTGCGCCGGCGCCATGGCATCGCCCGGTTGTCTTCGGTCATCCGTTTCCGTCCCTTGGTTCGTGGCCGTCATCAGCGGGGACAGGCTAGAGCATGTTCGCTGCTGACAAAAGCATCGGACGGGCTGCCGGCTGCACGGAATGGCGCGCGATGCACGCTCGTTGCGCTTCTGCGATGGGCGATGCCGCCGGCGGAGATCCCGCGGGAGCACGAAAACCTGCCGCCGGGGTCACCAGGATGGCGGTGGCGGTGCCACGGCGCCCGGCGTCACCGAGGCCATCAGCCATTCGCGGAACAAGGCGATCTTCGGCGCATCGGCGGTGGCTTCCGGGGTAACGATATAGAAGCCCGCATCCGCCGGCAGCACCACGTCGAACGGCACCACGAGCCGCCCCGCCGCAATGTCGGCCTCGGCAAAGCGCGTGCGGCCGAGCGCGATGCCGAGCCCGTCGACCGCCGCCTCGATCGCCATGAAACCCTGGTCGAAACTCAGCCCGCGCCGCGACGCGAGCGAGACCGGCAGGCCGGCGGCGGTGAGCCAGAGCTGCCAGTCCTCACGCGAAACCGTCGCGTGCAGCAGGGTGTGGTGCTCCAGGTCCTGCGGGCTGCGCAGCGGCCGCTCGCCGTTGAGCAGCGCCGGACTGCACACCGGGAACATGTCCTCGGCCATCAGCCAGTCGGTGCGCAGCCCGGGCCAGTTGCCGCGGCCATAGCGAACCGCCATGTCGACCTCCTCGCGCTGGAAATCCACCAGATGCGCGGAGGTCGTGATGCGCACCTCGATGCCGGGATTGGCGTCCTGGAACGCCGCCACGCGCGAGACCAGCCACTTGGCGGCGAGCGAGGCGGTGGTGCTGACCGTCAGCAGCCCGTCGCGCTCGGCGCGGCGCAGCCGGTCGGTGGCGCGCCGCAGATCGTCGAACGCGCCCGCCACCGCCGGCAGGTAGGACTGCGCCTCGCGCGTCAGCACCAGGGCGCGGTTGCGGCGGACGAACAGCGGCACGCCAAGCTGTTCCTCCAGCCGGCGGATCAGGTGGCTGATTGCGGTCTGCGTGACGTTCAGCTCCGCCGCCGCGCGCGTGAAGCTGAGGTGGCGCGCCGCGGCCTCGAACGCGCGCAGGCCGTTCAGCGAGGGCAAAGGAGGGGCCATCGCGACCATGTAGCATGAGTTCTGGTCATGTGAAGGCTGAGAAAGTGTCCTTTGTGGCGGCGGCGTCCGGTCGCCATGTTCCGGTGCAAGTTCATCAGACCGGAGTACGTGTCATGGCATCCCTGGCCCACTCGACACTGACAAATTCTCAATTATCGCCGCTTGCCGCCCAGCCGTGGGACGGCCGCCTGGAGCGCTTCGTGGCGACGCTGCGCGCGTGGCGCCGGCGCCACGCCGAGCGGCAGGTGCTGGCCGGGCTCACGCGGCGGGAACTGGCGGATTTCGGCGCCAGCAGCGTCGATGTCTATCGCGAGCTCAACTCCCCGTTCTGGCGCGCCCAGCCGCCGTGCTGACCACGGCTCGCTGAGGCGCGGCGCCCCTGCGCCGCCGCGACGATTTCCCACAACCAAGGAGGAACCAATGCTGAACGCCCGCCTGCAGGACCTGCCGCATATCGACGCGGCCCTGAACTACCTGGCGCCGACGGCCGACCGGCCGCGCAACTACACGTTCGATCCGCCGGCCGGGGTGCCGCGCTCGAACAGCACGCTCGAGACGCACACTGTGGCGATCCACGATGCGCGGCCGTTGGCCGGTGACATCACACTCGATCGCGAGGGGTTTGCCGTGCTGCACCACGCCAGTGCCGTGCGCGACTTCTGGGATGAGGACGAGGTGCGGCGGGTGTATTATCCCGAGGTGCAGCGGGCGATCGCGGAGGCGACCGGTGCCAGCAAGGTGTATATCTTCGACCATACGCTGCGCCGGCGGGTGAAGGACGCGGTCGACTGGTCGCGTGACGTGCCGCGCCAGCCCGCGACGCGGGTCCACGTGGACCACACCGCGAGGTCCGGGCCGCAGCGGGTGCGCGATTTCTTTGGCGACGAGGCCGAGACGCTGCTGCGGGGCCGGGTGCAGGTGATCAACCTGTGGCGGCCGATCCGTGGTCCGCTGCGCGATGCGCCGCTCGCGGTGTGTGATGCGGCCTCGGTGGCGGAGGGCGACCTCGTGGCGTCGGACCTGGTGTATCAGCACCGTGTGGGCGAGACCTATGGTGTCACCTACAATCCGGCGCACCGGTGGTTCTACGTGCCGGAGATGCAGCCGGATGAGGCGCTGCTGCTGAAGTGCTTCGATTCAGCCACCGACGGGCGCGCGCGGTTCGCGCCGCACACCGCGTTCGAGGACCCGACGACGCCGGCGGATGCGCCGCCGCGCGAAAGCATCGAGATCAGGACGCTGGTTTTCCACGAGGCCTGATCAGGTGGGGCGGGCGGCGGGCATGGTGCCAGCCGCCCGTCTTTGCGTCCGCCTGGCTTCCAGGCCGCCGGTAGTTCTGGCGGCCTGTGCCTTGTCCCTGGGCTACTGCCCGTCGTCGGCGCCGCGGCCGTTGCCGATCATCGACAGCACCTCGCGCCGCGTCGTCGGATCGTCACGGAACGCGCCGAGCATGCGGCTGGTCACCATGGTGACGCCCGGCTTGTGGACGCCGCGGGTGGTCATGCACTGGTGGGCCGCCTCGATCACCACCGCGACGCCGCGCGGCTCCAGCACCTGCTGGATGGTATTGGCGATCTGTGCCGTCAGCTTCTCCTGGATCTGCAGGCGCTTGGCATAGGCCTCGACCACGCGCGCCAGCTTGCTGATGCCGACCACGCGGCGATGCGGCAGGTAGGCGACGTGAGCGCGGCCGATGATCGGCACCATGTGGTGCTCGCAATGGCTTTCCAGGCGGATGTCGCGCAGCAGCACGATCTCATCGTAGCCGTCGGTCTCCTCGAACGTACGTTCGAGGAGCGCCACGGGATCGATGTCGTAACCTTCGAAGAATTCCTCGTAGGCGCGGGCGACGCGGGCCGGCGTGTCGATCAGGCCCTCGCGCGTCGGGTCGTCGCCGGCCCAGCGCAGCAGGGTGCGGATGGCCGCTTCGGCTTCTTCACGGGTCGGTCGGTCGGTCGGTCGTCCCGCCGCGCCGCGGGCGACGGCAGTTATGATGTTCACCGCGCAGTTCCTCCAGATATCGGGACGCTGGGTCGTCAGCTTGCGACCCGGTCAGCGGTCAATGCACCCTACCGCTCTGGTGCGGGCTGTCCAGACTGAATGCCGGGATGGCCACGTCGAAATTCTCGCCGGACGACGGCACCACCATATGATAGGCGCCTACCATGAAGCCGGACGGGGTGTCGAGCGGCGTCCCCGAGGTGTATTCGAAGCTTTCGCCAGGTTCCAGCAGCGGCTGCTCGCCCACCACGCCGGCGCCGTGCACGTGCTGGGTGCGGCCGCGCCCATCGGTGATCTGCCAGGTGCGGCGCAGCAATTGCACCGGCACGCGGCCCTGGTTCTCGATCTTCACGCGGTACGCCCAGACGAAATGGCTCTCGTCAGGCTGTGACTGGTCCTCCAGGTAGAAGGAACGCACGGTCACGAGGACGTTGCGCGTGGTCTTGGAATAGGCATCCGCCATGGCACGACCGGTCTGTGTCGAGACGGTGATTCAAGGCGAGCGTGCGGCGGTTGTCCAGTGTGGCGGATCGCGGCGCCTGGCGGCGGCGGCAGGTTGAGGTGGTGCGGCCGTCGGACATGGGCTATGGGAGCCGCCGATGCGCCGCGTGGGCAGGCGCGTGCCAGGAAGGAGCAGGGCCATGGCGCTGGTATCAAGGGCATTGCTGGCACTGGCGCTTTTCGTGCCGGCCGCCTGCACCACCGCGGCGCCGGCCCTGGCCCGCACGCTGGAAGTGGGCAAGGAGCAGGAGTTCAAGTCGGTCAGTGCGGCGGTGGCCGCGGCGAACAGCGGCGACACGATATCCATCGAGCCCGGCCAATACTTCGATTGCGCAATCGTCAAGCAGAACAACCTGACCATCCAGGGCAAGGGCCCGGGCGTCGTGCTGACCGACAAGCCGTGCGGCGGCAAGGCATTGCTGGTCATCGCCGGCAAGGACGTGACGGTGCGCGATATCACGCTGCAGCGCGCACGCGTGCCCGACAAGAACGGTGCGGGCATCCGTGCCGAGGGCGGCAACCTGACAGTGATCAACTCGCGATTCCTGGATAACGAGAACGGCATCCTGGCCGCCGACATGCCCGACGCGACGATCCGCATCATCGGCAGCGAGTTCATCGGCAACGGCAAATGCGATCCGAGTTGCGCGCACGGCGTCTATGTCAACCGCCTCGCGCTGCTGCACGTCGAGAAGTCGAGGTTCTTCGAGACGAAGACCGCGCACCACATCAAGTCGCGTGCCCTGCGCACCGAGGTCATCAACAGCGACATTCGGGACGGCGAGAACGGCAGCTCGAGCTACCTGATCGAAGTACCGAACGGTGGCAGCCTGATCGTGGAAGGCAACACGATGGAGAAGGGCCCGCGCACCGACAACCAGGCCAACGCGATCATGATCGGCGCGGAAGGCATCACGCAGCCGACCGATGAGCTGATCTTCAAGAACAACACCTTCATCAACGACCAGAACCGGCCGACGACTTTCGTGCACAACATCACCGCGACGCGGGCGCAGCTCATCGGCAACGTGTTCAAGGGCCAGGTGCGTCCCCTGGATGGGGACGGCACCGTTCGTTAGGCCAGAGAAGCGGCGGCGCTATTCCGCGGCGCGCGCCGTGATGCCACCAATGGCGCGGAGTGAGCGCGCCAGGTCGTCCTTCAGGTCCTCGACATCCTCGAGGCCGACCGACAGCCGGATCACGCCGTCGGTGATGTCGAGTTTCGCACGCTCCTCCGGCCCGATGCGCATATGCGTCGTGGTGGCCGGATGCGTCGCCAGCGACTTCGAATCTCCCAGGTTGTTGGACACGGCGATCAGGCCGAATGCATTCATCACGCTGAACGCCGCGTCCTTGCCGCCCGCCACCTCGAACGTCACCACGGTGCCGCCCGCCGACATCTGCCGCACGGCCAGATCGTGCTGCGGATGATCGCTGCGCGTCGGGTACCACACGCGCGTCACCTCCGGCTGCGATGCCAGGAAATCGGCGATCACGGTCGCCGAGCGACAGGCGGCATCGACGCGCAGCGCCAGCGTCTCCAGCCCCTTCAGCAGCACCCAGGCGTTGAACGGCGACATCGCCGGCCCGGTGTTGCGGATGAACGGCTGCAGCGTCTCGGTAATCCATTTCCGGCTGGCGAGCACTGCACCGCCCAGCACGCGCCCCTGGCCGTCGATGTGTTTGGTACAGGAATACACCACCACATCCGCACCGAATGTCAGCGGCTGCTGCAGCAGCGGGGTGGCAAACACATTGTCCACCACCACGATCGCGCCGGCCGCATGCGCCAGGTCGCACACCGCGCGCAGGTCCACCAGTTCCAGCATCGGGTTGGACGGTGTCTCCAGCAGCACAAGCTGCGCCGGCCGCGACAATGCCGTGCGCCATTGCGCGAGGTCGGCGCAGTCGACGAATTCCGTGGCGATACCGAACTTCGGCAGCAGCGTCGAAACGATCCAGTGGCACGAGCCGAACAGCGCGCGCGAGGCCACCACACGATCGCCGGCCTTCAGGTGCGCGAGCAGTGCCGAATTCACTGCCGCCATGCCGGTCGCCGTGGTGCGGCAGGCTTCGGCCCCTTCGATCAGGCAGAGCCGCTCCTCCAGCATGGACAGTGTGGGGTTGGCGAAGCGCGAATACTGGTAATGATCGACCGTGCCGGCGAACGTTGCTTCGGCCTGCTCGGCGTCGTCGTACACGTAGCCGGACGTCAGATACAGCGCCTCGGCGGTTTCGCCGTGCTGGCTGCGCTGGACGCCGCCGTGCACGAGTCTTGTTGCGGTGCGGTATTGGGTGGGATCAGTGGTCACTGTCAGGGCCCTCAACATAGTTGGCCCGACCGGTGGAGCAGCTTGAGCCCGAAAGATGGGCTGTCCGCTGGCCTCTTTAGCGCGCTTGTTTCACCTCGCCGCAATCCGGCCGGACAAATCACGAGGGCCGGACGACCGGCGGGCGCACACTACGGCGATGCTGATTGCGTCGTCAATCCACCGGGGTTTCACCCCGAGCGCTTCCGCCTCACTCCATCGGCCGAACCGGTCCCACCCGCCGCAGCAGGAACAGCGCCTGTTCGCCGAACAGATTCGCCAAACGCGGGAAGCGCCGCCAAGGCGTGCGCCCGCCCGCGTCATCGGCGGCGAGCCAGCTCTCCACCACATACCCCTCTTGTATACACAGCGCGAAGAAGTCGCGGATGGTGCAGGGATGGATGTTCGGCGTCTCGTACCACGGCCGGTCCCAGGTCGGCGTGATCGGCATCCGTCCGGTGCTGACCAACTGCCAGCGCACCAGCCAGTGGCCGAAATTCGGAAAGCTGACCACCACGCGCGTGCCGATGCGCAGCATCTGCTGCAGCACGGCGCGCGGCCGCTCCACCGCCTGCAGCGTGCGCGACAGCACCACGTAGTCGAACGCGCCGTCCGGATAGTGCGCAAGGTCCGTGTCGGCGTCGCCGTGCATCACCGGCATGCCGTGCGCCACCGCGCGGATCACCTCCGCCATGTCGATCTCGATGCCGCGCGCGTCGCAGCCCTTGGTGCGCGACAGGTGGTCGATCAAGGAGCCGTCGCCGCAGCCGATATCCAGCACGCGCGAGCCAGGCGCGATCATCTCCGCGATCAGGCGGAGATCGACTCGCATGTTCTTCGCAACGAAGCGGATGGGATCGTGGGCTGTCATCGGGCGGCGGAAGCTAGCAGCCCCGGGCGGCCGGTCAACGCCGGCCGGCCTCGCGCCCCGCGACGGGCCGGCGCGGGGCAAACAGAGTGCCGTGCGCCCCGCGTCCTACACCACCCCCTTCGCCTTCAGCGCCTGCGCCTCGGCTTCACTCACGCCGCACAGCGCGGCCAGCAGTTCCGCCGTGTGCTCGCCCAGCAGCGGCGGGCGGGTGACCTCGGCGGGCGAGTCCGACAGCTTCACCGGCATGCCCACGGTCTGGTAGGTGCCGCGCGTCGGGTAGTCGATGTCGACGATCATATCGCGCTCGCGCAGATGCGGATCGGCCAGCACCTCGCCGGTATCCAGCGTGGCGCCGCATGGCACGCCGGCATCGCCCATCAGCTTCATCACTTCGTGCTTGCTGCGCTGGCGCGTCCATGCCTCGACGATGGCGTTGAGGTCGGCACGGTTCTCCCAGCGGCCGTCGGGGGTGGCGAAGCGCGGATCGTCGGCCAGTTCCGGCTGGCCCATCACCTCGATCAGCGACTTCCACATCTGTGGCTGCGCGTGGATGAACACGTAGTCGTTCGGCCCGCCGGGCGCGCAGGGATACGTCGTGCCCGGCACGGTCTTGCCCAACTGGTTGCCCTGCCGCTCCATCGGCTTGCCGAAGCGCTGGTGGTCGCGCAGCGACACGCGGATCAGGTTCACCACCGAATCCTGCATCGACACTTCGACGTGCTGGCCCTTGCCCGTGAGGTGCCGCTGGTTCAGCGCCGCCAGGATGCCGATCGCCATGTGCATGCCGGTGCCGGAATCGCCGATCGCCGGCATCACGTAGGTGGGCGGGTTCTCGGGGAAGCCGGTGACGCTCATGGCGCCGCCCATCGCCTGGGCGATCGGCTCGAAGCTCTTGAACCCGCTGTAGGGGCCGTAGGTGCCGAAGCCCTTGATCGTTGCGTAGATGAGCCGAGGGTTGAGCTTCGACAATTCCTTGTAGCCGAGGCCGAGACGGTCGAGCGCGCCGGGCCCGAAATTCTCCACCAGAACGTCGGACTGTTCGATCACCTTGCGGAACAGCGCCTTGCCTTCCTCGGTCTTCAGGTTGAGCGTCAGGCTGCGCTTGTTGGCGTTCAGCACGAGGAAGAACAGGCTGTCGCTGTCGGTCCTGTCGCGCATGTTGGTGCGCGCGACGTCGCCGCCCTTGGGTTCCTCCAGCTTGATCACATCGGCGCCCAGGAAGCCCAGGACCTGCGCGCAGGCGGGTCCCGCCTGGTTGTGCGTCATGTCGATCACGCGGATGCCGGTCAGCGCCTGGGTCATGTTTGCTGTCTCCTCCTTCGTCGCGCCTCGCCGCCTCGGTGCCGGTCGGGCCGATCCGCATAGTACCCGATCGTGGCGGCGGCGCCACTGCGCCGGGTCGCGCTTGCGCGATCCGCGGCCCGGCCGCTATGGTGCCGGTGCCGCAACATCCAGCCGGAGGAGGGCTGCGTGAGCACGTACAACCAGCATCATCCGCGCGGCCCCATAGCGGCCCTGCGACCGATCGTCGCAGGGCTGGCCAGCGGCCTTCACTGACGCGCACGCATCAGGTTTCCGCCGGCCGGCTCTGAACGCAACGGATTTCCGCGTTCCCTCGAGCCGAAAGCTGCATCCATGCCCACCATCAACCTGCGCGACGTCGGCGTTCTCTCGCCGCATCCGCTGTTCCGCGACCTCACGCTCACCATCGGCGACGCCGACCGCATTGGTCTGATCGCCGGCAACGGCGGCGGCAAGACCACGCTGCTGCGCTGCCTCGCCGGCGCGGCCGAGCCCACGCGGGGGGACATCGTCCGCTCGCGCGGCATGCGCATCGGCTATGTCGAGCAGGACGTGCCCCAGGCGCTGCTGTCGCTGCCGCTCGCCGAGGCGATCCGGCGTGCGATGCCGCCGATGGAGCGTGTGGGCGAGGCGTGGCGCGTCGACGTGATCCTCGACGAGTTCGCTGCACCGGACGAGTTGCGCGAGCGGCCGCTGCAGGCGCTGAGCGGCGGCTGGCAGCGCCTGGCGCTGATCGCCCGCGCCTGGGTGACCGAGCCCGACGCGCTGCTGCTGGACGAGCCGACCAACCATCTGGATCTGGCAAAGATCCAGATGCTGGAAGCGTGGATTGCCGCCAGCCGGGTGCCGATGGTGATCGCCAGCCACGACCGCAGCTTCCTCGATGCGTGCACGACGCGCACGCTGTTCCTGCGGCCGGGCGTCTCGCCGTGCTACGCGCATTCCTACACGGTCGCGCGGCGCCTGCTGGCGCAGGACGATGCGGCGCAGGAGGCGAAGGCGGCGAAGGAGACGCGGGAGGTGGACCGGCTGCGCCGTAACGCCAACGAACTGAAGAATGTCGGCATCAACAGCGGCAGCGACCTGCTGCTGAAGAAGTCGAAGCAGTTGCGTGAGCGGGCGGCGTCGCTGGAAACGACCATCGGCACGCTGCACGCCGAGAGATCGGGCGAGATCCGGTTGGCCAACCGCGGCACGCATGCGAAGCTGATGCTGGCCTGCGCGGACCTGGACGTGGTGGCGCCCGACGGCCGCAGGCTGTTCCGCATCGAGAAGCTGGACGTGTTCCAGCAGGACCGACTGGTGCTGCTGGGCCGCAACGGCGTCGGCAAGTCGCAGTTCGTGCAACGGCTGCGTCGCGCGCTGGCGGGCGAGGAGATCGCCGGGGTGCGCGCGAGCCCGTCGATCGTGCCGGGCTATGTGGATCAGCTCATGTCGCATCTGCCGGATGCGGCGACGCCACATGGTTTCATCTGTGACCGGTTCCGTCCCGGCGACCAGCGCGCGGTGGCACTGCTGGCGGGTGCGGGGTTCAGCGTGGAGATGCAGCGGCGGCCGATTTCCCTGCTGTCGTTTGGGCAGAAGGCACGTCTTGGCCTGCTCGCGCTGCGGCTGGCGGAGCCGAACTTCTACCTGATGGATGAACCCACCAACCATGTGGACATCGCCGGGCAGGAGCGGCTGGAGGCGGAGATCGTTGCGCAGCAGGCAACCTGCGTGATCGTCTCGCACGACCGTGCCTTCGTGCAGGCGATCGGCACGCGCTTCCTGCTGATCGATCGCGGACGGCTCCAGGAGATCGACGCGCCCGATGCGTTCTACCGGACGCTCGGCGCGGGGTGACTCGCGCGGGGCGGGCGCTGCCTCTACCATCGCGGCAACAACCAAGGGAGGAACGGTCATGAAACTCAGCACCGATCGCATCCTGACGACCCACGTGGGCAGCCTGCCGCGGCCGCAGGCGCTGGCGGAATTGCTGGTGAAGAAGGACCAGAACCAGCCCTATGACCACGCTGAATTCGACCGCCAGGTGACCACGGCGGTGGCGGAGATCGTTGCGCACCAGGTCGCGGTCGGCATCGATGTCGTCAGCGACGGCGAGGCGAGCAAGATCGGCTACGCCACCTACATCAAGGAGCGGCTCACCGGTTTCGGCGGCGAACCGTTCACGCCGAAGCCGAACCGCGACGTGGCGGACTATCCCGATTTCCGCAACCGCATGGTGCAGTTCACCGGCCCGCAGGTGTTCCGCCGGCTATGCTGCACGGGCGAGGTGCAGATCAGCGATCGCCAGGCGGTGCAGGTGGATATTGCCAACTTCCAGGCCGCGATCGAGGCGTCGCATCCGGTCGATGCGTTCATGCCGGCGGCCTCGCCCGGCGTGGTCTCGGCGTTCCAGCCGAACCGGCACTATCCCACCCATGCCGCCTATATCGGTGCGGTCGCCGATGCGATGCGCGAGGAGTATGAGGCGATCGCCAAGGCCGGCATCGTGGTGCAACTCGACAGTCCCGACCTCGCGATGGCGCGCCATACCGGCTTCCAGGACCTGAGCGAGCCGGAGTTCCTCAAGCAGGCGGAACAGCAGATCGAGGCGCTGAACCACGCGCTGGCGAACGTGCCGGCCAGTTCGGCGCGGCTGCATCTATGCTGGGGCAACTACGAGGGCCCGCACGATTTCGACATCCCGTTGCAGAAGATCCTGCCGATCATCCTGAAGGCGAAACCGCAGGCGATCTCCTTCGAAGCCGCCAATCCACGCCATGCGCATGAATGGGCGGTGTGGCAGGAGGCGACGATCCCTGACGACAAGGTGCTGATCCCCGGTGTGATCGACACCTGCACCAACTACATCGAGCACCCCGAACTGGTGTCGCAGCGCATCTGCCGCTTCGCCGACATCGTCGGGCGCGAGCGGGTGCTGGCCGGCACCGATTGCGGCTTCGCAACATTCGTCGGCCACGCCGGCCGGGTCGATCCGGAGATCGCCTTCCGCAAGCTCGGCACGCTGGTCGAAGGTGCCAGGCTGGCATCCGCGAAACTGTGGAACTGAGGAGGCGCGCGCCATGAAGCTCAGCACCGATCGCATCCTGACCACGCATGTCGGCAGCCTGCCGCGGCCGCCGAAGCTGGTGGAGCTGCTGCTCAAGAAGGATCGCAACGAACCGTACGACCCAGCGGAGTTCATCGAGCAGGTCCGCCTGGCGGTGGCCGACATCGTCGCGCGCCAGGTCGCCACCGGCATCGATGTGGTGAGCGACGGCGAGGCCAGCAAGGTCGGCTACGCCACCTATGTTCACGAACGCCTCACCGGGTTCGGCGGCGAGCCGTTCGTGCCGAAGCCGAACAAGGACGTGGCGCCCTATGCCGATTTCCGCCGCCGACTGGAACTGTTCATCGGCCCGCAGCAGTTCCGCCGGCTGTGCTGCACCGGCCCGATCGCGCGGCAGGACCATCAATCCGCACAGCGCGACATCGACAATCTCAAGGCCGCGATCGCCGAGTCCAAGCCCGTCGATGCGTTCATGCCGGCGGCGTCGCCCGGCGTCGTGTCGACCTTCCAGCCCAACCGGCACTATCCGAACCACGCTGCCTATATCGGTGCGATCGCCGATGCGATGCAGGAGGAATACGAGGCGATCACCAAGGCCGGCATCATCGTTCAGCTCGACAGCCCGGACCTCGCGATGGCGCGCCACACCGGCTTCCAGGATCTGACGGAGAACGAGTTCCTGAAGCAGGCCGAGCAGCAGGTGGAGGCGCTGAACCATGCGCTGGCCAACGTGCCGGCGGGCTCGGCGCGGCTGCATCTGTGCTGGGGCAACTACGAGGGCCCGCACGATTTCGACATTCCGTTGCAGAAGATCCTGCCGATCATCCTGAAGGCGAAACCTCAGGCGATCTCGTTCGAGGCGGCCAATCCGCGGCATGAGCACGAATGGATCGTGTGGCAGGAAACCAGGCTGCCGGACGACAAGGTGCTGATCCCCGGCGTGATCGACACCTGCACCAACTATGTCGAGCACCCGGAACTGGTGGCCCAGCGCATCCGCCGCTTCGCCGACATCGTCGGGCGCGAGCGGGTGCTGGCCGGCACCGATTGCGGCTTCGCGACCTCGGTCGGCACCGCGGGGCGGGTCGACCGCGACATCGCCTTCCGCAAGCTGGCCTCGCTGGTCGAGGGCGCGCAGATCGCCTCGAAACAGCTCTGGCACTGAGCGGGGGAGGCAGGCTCCGGCGCATCCGTGCCGATGAGCCTGCCGCGATCCTCCTGTTCCGCCGGCCGCCGACGCCACATGTAATACCAAGTCTCAGTCAGCAGGACCTGTCGCGACCCCCTATCGTCATGCCATGGCTTGGCCATGCCACCCACGTCGTTCGTTGCACCGGGTGGAAAAGACGTGGATGACCGGCCTGCGCCGGTCATGACGGCATGAGGCCGGGTCATCAGGCCGGCGGGTTGCGGCTTGGCCTGAGGGCTGGACGCCAGGGCCGCGCAGGTGGGTCCGCGCTGGTCCTCGCTTGCGCGAGGATGGCGGAGGGGCTGCGATGCGGGAGCCGAGGGTGGTCCCACAAGCGTCCCCGCCGGCGCGAGGATGCCGGGCCGGGCCTCGTCTGAACCAAGGAGCGCGCCGTGGCGGACAAGCCGAACTTCATCCTGGTCCCCGACCAGCCGCGGGACGAACAGCCGCCGAGCCCGCCCTCGCTGCTCGACCAGATTCGTGCGCTGCTGCCGTTCGGCACGCCACGCCCGCCGGCGCCCACCCCCACTCGGCCGCGGCTGATCTTCGGCTTCGACGCCACCGCCTCACGCGAGCGCGCCTGGGCCACGGCGCGGACCGTGACCGACGCCCTGGTGAAGGCGCTGCCCGGCGAGTTGGATGTCGCGCTCGCGGTGCACGGCGGCTCGATGCTGCACACCTTCACGGATTTCACCGCGGACGCCAACGCGCTGCGCGATCGCGCCGCCGGCATCTCCTGCATCGCCGGGATGACCCGGCTGCTGCCAATCCTGTCACGCGCGCTGGCGAACCCGGGCGTGCGCGTGGTGGTCTATATCGGCGACGTGTTCGAGGAATCGCCAGTCCGCGGCGGCAAGCTCGCCGATGCGATGGGCCAGCAGGGCATCAGGCTCATCGTGCTGCACGATACCGTCGACTGGACCGCACGGCGCGATGCGGAGGTGTTCCTGGACCTGGCGCGACGGACCGGCGGCTGCGTGCTGCCGTTCGACGCTAATGCGCCCGCTCGGTTGCGCGAACTGCTGGCGGCGGTTGCGGTGTACGCTGTGGGCGGGGAGCGCTTGCTGCGGGAGCGGGAGGCGGAACTGCCGGGGGCACCGCTGCTGCTGCGCCATCTCGGCGAGCATCGCTGACGCCGCTGCCGATGGTGGCGGCCTCGATCTGACACAGCACCACCCACCGCCGGATCTTGGCCGCGGTGCGCGCATTCTCCGCCTCGATCTTCACCAGGTGCTGGCGGAACTGGGCGCCCGCCTGAACCTTGGCCACCCGGTGCCGGTCGTAGAACAGCAGCGGTTGGCGAAGCCCCTGCGGATCCAGCACGACATAATCGGGACGCCCGAGCAGCCGGCGCACCAGGGCGGGTGACCACACGCCACGGATCAGCGTGTCGGCCGGCAGGCAGGAATCGATGTCGATCGCGTCCACGTCCACCAGTTGCTGCGCTCCGTAGATCCGGCCGACGCAGCGGCGCCAGAACCGGCTGGAACGGAACCCTCCGCGCCGCGGCGGGGAGGGCCGACGCGACCAGACGCCCACCAGCGAGAGCAGGGCGGCGCCGCCGAACGCGCTCCATAGCACCGGGTCGGTGCCGGCGATGCCATGGCGGCGCGCCATCGACGGATCGGCCGAGGACTGCCGGATGGAGGCGCCGGCCTTCGGGATCACGATCATGAAACGCAGTTGGCCGTCCTGCGGACCGGTGTCCTGGGGAACCGGGCGAAGCAGGCCGGCATGCGCCGCCGGAGGCTCTGCCAGCGCATCGGGGGCGAGGGCGGCGCTGCCGGAGGTGCCGCGCGGGGCGCCGCCGGGGATGCCGCCAGAGATGCCATAAGGATCGATCCGCACCGGTGCCTGGGCGATTGCGGTCAGGGCTGCGGGCAGCTTCGGCACCGACGCCTGCCGGTTGCCGAATTCGCCCAGCATGTCCAGCAGGCCGTGTGCCAGCATTTCGAACGGGACGCCCGTGGCCGGGAGCAGCCTGGCGTCCGCGTCCGGCGGCGGGGTCAGGCGCTCCATGCGCCAGCCGCTCGGCTCGGTGACAGTGCCGTACGCCATCACGCCTGCCGATGCGGGAAGTGCGGTGGATGCCAAAGTTGCGGCGAGCAGAAAGGAGAAACCGGGCGTCGTCATGATGTGGAACATGGTTATGATGAGGGTGCCCGGCATCGTGGCACGGGGAAACAATCTCTGCCGTATAGTCGGCATCATGCCAGTGTTAATTCGTCGCTGACGGGGAAGTGCGGTTGCTGGCCTAATTCACGGGTTCGTGGGCCGGGGAGTGCAACCGTACCGTTATCCGATCGATTATATTGCAGCTATACTGCAACTGTAATCGGGGATGTAACGGCTCCGCCAGGGAAGCTCGGGGTTTCACCCCGAACCCCGACCAAGGGCGGAGCCCTTGGAACCCTGCTGCGAAGCAAGTCTGGGTGTTCAGGCGACCGCCACTTCCGTGCGCCGCTCGAAGCGCTTGCGCTCGTGCGGGTCCAGGTAGCGCTTGCGCAGGCGCACCGCAGCCGGCGTTACCTCGACCAGCTCATCGTCCTCGATATAGGCGATCGCCTGCTCCAGGCTCATGCGGCGCGGCGGGATCAGCAGCATCGCATCATCCTTGCCGGCGGCACGGATGTTGGTGAGCTTCTTTTCCTTGATCGGGTTCACTTCCAGGTCGGAGCCGCGGGCGTTCTCGCCCAGGATCATGCCGACATAGACCTTGTCGCCCGGGTTCACGAACAGCGTGCCACGCTCCTGGATGTAGAAGAGCGCGTAGTGCACCGCCTCGCCGTTCTCGGTGGAGATCAGCGAGCCGTTGCGCCGGCCCTCGATCGGACCCTTCCACGGGCCGTAGCCGGCGAACAGGCGGTTCATCACCCCGGTGCCGCGCGTGTCGGTCAGGAACTCGCCGTGGTAGCCGATCAGGCCACGGCTCGGGATGGCGAAGGTCAGGCGCAGCTTGCCGCCGCCGGACGGGCGCATGTCGCGCAATTCCCCCTTGCGGCGCGAAAGCTGTTCCACCACAGCACCGGAATAGGGCTCGTCGACGTCGACCAGCACCTCCTCCATCGGCTCCTCGCGGGCGCCGGTTTCGGGGTTGGTGCGGGTCAGCACGCGCGGCCGGCCGATCGCCAGCTCGAAGCCCTCGCGACGCATCTGCTCGATCAGCACGCCGAGTTGAAGCTCGCCGCGGCCGGCCACCTCGAACGCCTCGGTCTCGTTGCTGTCGGCCACGCGGATGGCGACGTTGCCCTCCGCCTCGCGGAACAGCCGCTCGCGGATCTGGCGGCTGGTGACCTTCTTGCCCTCGCGCCCGGCCAGCGGGCCGTCGTTGATGCGGAAGGTCATCGCCAGCGTCGGAGGGTCCACCGGGATCGCCTTCAGCGGCGCCGTCAGCTCCGGCGCGCCGATCGTATCGGGCACCGTCGCCTCGGCGAGGCCCGCAATGGCGATGATGTCGCCCGCCGCCACTTCGTCCACCCGGCACACGCTCCAGGCCGCGGAACGATAGCAGCTTGGTCATCCGGCCGGTCTCGCCGGCGGTGCCGTCGGCGTGCAGCACCTTGACCGGCATGTTGATCCGGGCGCGGCCCTGCTCGACCCGGCCGGTCAGCACGCGGCCGAGATAGGGGTCGTATTCCATGATCGTGGCGACCATGCCGAACGGCGCGTCCGGGTCCAGCGCCGGCGCGGGCACCTGGCGCAGCACCAGGTCGAACAATGCCGAGAGGTCCTTGCGCGGGCCATCCAGCGATTCATCGGCCCAGCCCTGGCGACCCGAGGCGAACAGCATCGGGAAGTCGAGCTGGTCGTCGGTCGCGCCCAGTGCCGCGAACAGGTCGAATACCTCTGTATGGACCTCATCGGAGCGGGCGTCGGCGCGGTCGACCTTGTTGACCACCACGATCGGGTGGAGGCCGCGGGCCAGCGCCTTGCCGACGACGAACTTGGTCTGCGGCAGGACGCCCTCGGCGGCGTCCACCAGAACGATGGCGCCATCGACCATGTTCAGGATCCGTTCCACCTCGCCGCCGAAATCGGCGTGGCCGGGCGT
Source organism: Acetobacteraceae bacterium (assembly GCA_037201625.1). Classification (GTDB taxonomy): domain Bacteria; phylum Pseudomonadota; class Alphaproteobacteria; order Acetobacterales; family Acetobacteraceae; genus JAMXLO01. Next base: position 999,353 of record JBBCGR010000003.1, read on the forward strand.
GTCCACGATATTGATCCGGACGTCGCGCCAGACCACCGAGGCGCACTTGGCCAGGATGGTGATGCCCCGCTCCCGCTCCAGGTCGTTGCGGTCGAGCGCGCGCTCGGCCACCACCTGATGGTCGCGGAAGGAGCCGGACTGGCGCAGGAGCTGGTCGACCAGGGTGGTCTTGCCATGGTCGACATGGGCGATGATCGCGACGTTGCGAATCTGCATGGGTGCCTGAATGCGGGGGATATTGCGCCGCACACATAGGGGGGAAAGGGCGCGGATGCGAGGGGAAATCGGTGGCGTGCGCGCCGCCGGTGCTGGAACCGCAAAACACGCGAAGGGAACGCGGGTCGGCTCCGGCCGTTGCCGGGGTGGTGCCGGGCCTTCGTTGCAATTGCGTGAACTGTAGGTGGCTGTCAGGGAGGGCGGGGATCGGGCACGAGTGATGCCGCGGACCAGATCGGTTCCGCCCCGCGGGCGGGCTCCCCGGGCCAAGGGCCGAACAGCCGCCGCTCCAGTCGGAGGAGGAAACGGGCCAGGCTGCCGCCGAACATGGTGATGGCGTGGTGGATCTCGTCCCAGAAGGCACGGTCGAGCTGTCCGGGCGCGATGCCGAGATCGTCGCAGATGTCGGCAATGACGGCGCCGACCGGGCGACGGCGCACCGCGGCGGCAATCTCCGCCTCGGACGGGAGGCGTGTGAGGCGCGGGTCCACAGCGGAATCGGCACCGGGATCGGCGGTTCGGGGACCCGGGTCGGGCGGTGCGGCCTGCCTCGGCAGGCGTGTGGCGAGGGCGGCCGGCAGGCGGATCGGGGCCGGCATGAGGTCGCGGCCGCTGCTGGCTCGCCGGAAAAGCCTGGCTTCCAGGGCCGCCGCGAGCCGCAGACCATGGATGATTCGGCCGAGGACCATCCCGAGATCGGCGGTGCCGAAGGCGTGCGCGAGGCCTGGGGCGACGGCACGGCGGCGCACCGTGCCGGCCAGATGCTGGCCGAAGTCGATCAGTTTGCGCACGAGACGGAGAACGCGGCCGATGGCACCCGGCATGTCCGCCACCGCCCGTGATGGGTCGGGATAAGTGGTCGGGGCGGGGGTTGCTGCGGCACCAGACATGAACAAAACAAGAACATAAATGCGCGACATTGTCAAGGGGTATTACTACTTGCAACGCAATGATCCCCGGTCCGGTCCCGCCGGTCCGATCCGCGGCGCAGGCAGTGCCGTCGCCGCATGCCTTCCTGATCCGCCCCCGCCTCGCGGAGGGGCAATTCTGCCGCTGCCCGTCCGGTGAGCCTCGCCAGGTTCCAGATCGCCGCCGGTTCCAGGGCCAGGCTGCGAACCGGCATCGGCTCGCCGGCCAGAGCGTGATCCGCGCAGGTGGGGCAACCGGAGCGGTGAATCACGCTCTCAGACAACGAGCGAGAGCGGATTCCGTGAGCCACCACGAACAGAATCTGCTGCAGGCCGATAGATCGGCGGCCGTACTGTTACAACGACAACATAAATCCGCCTTGACTGTCATCGGCCGGAAATTTCGCTCGCCTCTTGTGCCGCCGACAACACTGGAGGTGGAAATGCAGTCACATCAATCGGCAGTCGGGCAGGGCCGGAAGCCGTCGAGTCGATGCAGCAGTTGCTGTCGATATGGAGGACGTTCGTGCTGGACCGGCGCGCCGACGCCGATGTCACTGAGACGCCGGGGGTGACGGCGCGCTGGGCCGACAGCGCATTCCCGTTCTGGAACACGATCTTCCTGACCGAGCAGATCGCCAGTCCCACGCACTTGAAGGAGCGCCTGCGCCAGGCCGTCGGCGCCATGCACGGGCGCACGCAGTCGGGCCTTGTCTGCGTGTGCGAGGAGTATCTTGGCTCCGCGGCGCTCGCCGACCTGCCAGAGGCGACCGGACAGGCGGGCCTCGCATTCGCCCTGACGTTGCGCGGCATGGCTGGCGATCTGCTGCCGATCCCTGAGCCCGAACATCCGGCGCTGCGCTTCACCCGCGTGATGACGGACGATGGCCTGCGCGACTATGGCGACATCAACGCGCGTGCCTACGGCTTTCCGGCGGAGGCGGGGCCAGCGGCGCTGGTTGGCTCCAGCCTGTGGAAGCGGCCGATGCAGACCTGGCTGGGCTATGCCGAGGACCGGCCGGTCTGCGCGGCGGCGACGGTGGCCAACCAGGGATGCCTGTACCTCTCGCTGGTCGCCACGCTGCCGGAGGCACAGCGCAAGGGCTACGGCGAGGCGATCGTTCGCAAGGCGCTGTACGAGGGCGGGCGCGAGACCGGCATCCGCCGCACCATCCTGCATGCGACGGATGCGGGGTTCCCAGTGTATCGCCGCATCGGTTACCACCAGACATGCACCTTCCGGGTCTACGCGGCCCGGAGGTGAAGCAGGCGCGCGCGGTGCGGATGCGGTCCGTCCGGCCGGGCAGCGCAAATCACGCAGGACACGCGGAGGGCGCCGGGGCCACATACCAGGTCACCGTCAGCGCGACCTATGGGTCATGGCATGCCATCCACGGCTTTCGTCGCAGCGAGATGGATAGCGCGTGATCCGTGCAGGTGGGGTAACCGGAGCGGTGAATCACGCTCTCAGATAACGCGCTGGAGCGGATTCCGTGAGCCGCGGCGAACGGAATCTGCTCTAGCCGTGGATGGCCGGCACGGCGGCCGGCCATGACGGTTGAGGCCTGGATGGCCGGCACGGCGGCCGGCCATGACGGTTGAGGCACGGATGGCCGGCACGGCGGCCGGCCATGACGGTTGAAGCACGGATGGCCGGCACGGCGGCCGGCCATGACGGTTGAAGCACGGATGGCCGGCACGGCGGCCGGCCATGACGGTTGAGGCACGGATGGCCGGCACGGCGACCGGCCATGACGGTTGAGGCACGGATGGCCGGCACGGCGGCCGGCCATGACGGTTGAAGCACGGATGGCCGGCACGGCGGCCGGCCATGACGGTTGAGGCACGGATGGCCGGCACGGCGGCCGGCCATGACGGTTGAGGCACGGATGGCCGGCACGGCGGCCGGCCATGACGGTTGAGGCACGGATGGCCGGCACGGCGGCCGGCCATGACGGTTGAGGCACGGTCATCAGGGCTTGGCATTACAGGGCCAGGAGGTCACGGGGCCTGCTGTTGTCGCCGGCGCCTCCTGGTCCATAGTCGGCCACTCGCAACGACAAGACCGGGAGGCTCCGCATGAAGCTCAAGCTCCACCATCTGAACCTGTGCTCGAAGGACGTTCCGGGCATGGAGGAATTCTACCGCACGGTCCTCGACCTGGCGCCGGAGCCCTCCCTCAGCGGCAATCGTGACACCTCGCAAGGCTACGCAGCCCCCGTCGCCTTCGTGACCGACGGGCAGACCCAGGTGCATCTGGCCACCAAGGATCTCGGCGTCGCCTTCCGCACCAACCACATCGTCAATCCGCTGGAGCGCGGCCACATCGCCTTCCGCACCGATGACATCGCCGCCTTCAAGCAGCGGCTGGAGGAACGGAAGATCCCCTATTCCGACTACGGCCAGTGGGCGATGAACGGCTGGTACCAGATCTTCTTCTACGACCCTGAGGGCAACGTCATCGAAGTCCACCAGGACATGAACGAATAGCCGCTGCCTCGGTGGACCGCGGCGGACCTCGCCTTGCCCGCGGCGTGGCGGGAGGCGCACGAACCGCACGCCTCTCCCGCGCCCGGTGCTGTTTCCCGCGCTATTTATCGAACCAGATCGTCGCGAGGTCCTGGTTCACGTAGTGGCTGGGGCCGATCTTCCAGCCGCGCATATACGTCTTGATGGGCAGCAGACGGTTCCACCACAGCATCGGGAACTCATAGGCCATGGTGTCCACCACCCGCGTCTCGTACGCCCGCATCAGCGCCCGCTGCCGCGCCGGGTCGCTCTCGTGGTACATCTTCTCGTAGATGTCGATCAGTTCCTGGTCCTCGTAGCCGCCATAGTTCTCCACATAGGCTTTCTTCGGCAGGTATTTCTGCGTATCCATCACCGGGTTGACCACGCCGTTGCAGTTCGCCTCGACCACCACCTCGAAATTGCCGGAGCGCATCGCGTCGTACCAGGGGCCGGTCGGCACCACCCGCTGGGAGGCCTTCACGCCGATCTTGCTCCACTCGTCGACGATCCAGGTGCCGACATATTTGTAGGGCTGGTCGACGTTGCGGTTCAGCAGTTCGAAGGTCAGGTTCTCCTGCCCCGCCTCCTTCAGCAGACGTTTCGCTTCGGCACGTGATTTTTCGATGTCGGGCCAGAAGCCTGTCATCTTCTGCAACTCCTCCTTCGTGGCGGCGAGCGGCGAGCCGGGGAACACCATGCCGCCCACCGTCTTCACGTTGGCGATCTTCGACAGCGCCGGCGCGCCATGCCACTGGTCGATCGCCAGCAGCAGCGCCTTGCGCACCCGCACATCGTCGAACGGCTTGCGCTTGGAGTTGGGCGTGATCAGGTTGCCGCAGTTCCAGTCGCTCTGCTGCACGGTGACCTTGTCGCCCATCTCCTTCTGAAGCTGGTCGATCGCCGAGGGCGGCAGGCCGCGGAATTCTGCGGCGGCGCGGTCGGCGCGGATCGCCTCGACGCGCACCACCTGCTTGTCGGCGAAGATGGCGTTGAAGCCGTCCAGGTAGGGCAGGCCCTTGTGGTAGTAGGCGGGATTGCGCTCGCCCTTGATCGACTGGCCGAGTTCGTACGCGGCGAAGCGGAACGGCCCGCTGCCCATGATGTTCTTCTGGTACCAGTTCGGATCCTTCTCCAGGATCGCCTTCTTGTAGATATACGCGTAGGGATCGGCGAGCGCCGGCAGGAAGGTCAGTGTGGCAAATTTCAGCTTGAACACCACGGTTTTCGCATCCGGCGTGGTGATCGTGTCGACCATCTGGTACCAGTTCTCGCGCGCGCTGTTGTAGCCTTCGGGCGGGCGGATGATGTGGTTCCAGCTCGCCGCCACGTCCGCGGCGGTCAGCGGCGAGCCGTCGTGCCACGTCACGCCGTCGCGGATGGTGAACGCATAGGTCGTGCCGTTGTCGGACGGTTTCGGCATCTCGGCGCACAGGTCGCAGACGAAGGTCGTGACGTCCTCGGGATGCTGCGGATCGAGGCGGATCAGCACGCTGTAGAATGGCGCGGTGGCGTGGACGGTCGCGTAGGTGGTCTCGCGATGGCCGTCGAAACTCGGCGGCGCATCGGCCGGGATCATGTAGGTGAGGATGCCGCCGCGTTTCGGGATCTCTTCGGCCGCTGCGGCTGTCGGGGCGATGACGGAAATGACGACGGCGCCAAGCGCCGCCGCGATTGGACGTGAACGCATCATTGCTGCCTCCCAGGGCATTCTTGTTCCGGCAGGAGTGCGTGACCTGCCGGTTTCTTGCCCTGGAAGTATTCGCCTAAATCGAGCCGTGCGTCGAGTTGAATTGACGCCCGCGCCCCCTCGTCAAGCTTGCGCCGTGACGAGGGGGGGCTGGAGGGTGTCGGACCTTGCGGCGCCGCGGGTTCAGCCCAGGCCGGCGGTGAGCTTCTTCAGGTCCGCCTGCGGCCGTGCGCCGAAATGGCTGATCACCTCGGCGGCGGCGATCGAGGCGAGGCGGCCGCACACCGGCAGCGGCTTGCCCGCCGTCAGCCCGGCCAGGAAGCCCGCGGCATAGGCGTCGCCGGCGCCGGTCGTGTCCACCACCTGCGTCGGTTCGGCGGCGATCTCCACCATTTCGGCGCCGCGCAGGATCACGCTGCCGGCCTCGCTGCGGGTCAGCGCCGCCAGCGCCACATCGGCGCGAGCGCGCTCCAGCGCGGCCTCGAACGTGTTCTCCTCATACAGGCTGGTGATCTCGGCTTCGTTGGCGAACAGGATGTCGACGTCCTGCTTCACCAGTTCGAGGAAGGCGGCGCGGTGGCGGTCGACGCAGAACGCGTCGGACAGCGACAGCGCGACCTGCCGACCGGCGGCGTGGGCCGCGGCGGCGGCGCGGCGGAAGGCGCGCTGGGCCGCGGGCGGGTCGAACAGATAGCCCTCCAGATAGGTGACCTCGGCGTCGGCCACCAGCGGTTCGGCCACGTCCGCCTCGCTGAAGCTGACGCAGGCGCCGAGATAGGTGTTCATCGTGCGCTGCCCGTCGGGCGTCACCAGGATCAGGCAGCGTGCCGTGGGCGCGCCGCCGTACAGCGGGGCGGAGGGGAAGTGCACGCCGGTCGCGGTCATGTCGTGGCGGAACACGCCGCCCAACTGGTCCTCTGCCACCTTGCCCAGATACGCCACCCGCGCGCCGAGTGCCGCCGCCACCGCGCAGGTGTTGGCGGCCGAACCGCCGCTGCTCTCCTGGCCGGGCGGCATCGCGGCATACAGCGTCTCGGCCGCATCGGCATCGATCAGCGTCATCGAGCCTTTCCGCATGTCGTGGCGCGAGAGGAACGTATCATCCGCGCGCGCCACCACGTCCACGATGGCGTTGCCGATGCCGAGTATATCGAAGCGTGCGGTCATGAGAGGCTTTCATTCTGGTGAGGGAGAAGGTGTGGGGACCGGCAAAGCACGCGGGACGCGCCAAGTGAAGCCGCAATCTGCGTGTTCTGCGTGTTCTGCAGGCCTTGCGGTTCGCAGGGAGTCAGCCGCCGCGCGGCGGATGCGCGCGCACCGCCGCCTCGTTCACCTCGACGCCCCAGCCGGGTCCCGTCGGGAGCACCAGTTCGCCGTCCTCGATCGCCGGCGCGTTGATGAACAATTCGTCCCGCCAGGCGATGCTGTCGATATCGATCTCCATGACCCGGAAATTCGGCACCACGGCGCAGAAATGCGCGCTGATCGCGCTGCACAGATGGCCGTAATAGTTGTGCGGCGCGCAGTTCACCTCATACGCCTCCGCCATTGCGGCGATCTTGATCGATTCCAGGAAGCCGTTCCAGATCACGTCGATGATCGCCACGTCGCAGGCATAGGCATCGAGGAACGGCCGGAACGCGCGCCGGCCGCACACCGATTCGAGCGACGCGATGGGGCAGGGGGCCTTGCTGCGGATCAGCGCCAGCGCCTGCGGGTCCCAGGTGTCGATCTCCAGCCAGGTCATGTCGAACGGCTCGACCGCGCGGGCGATCTGGATGTAGCCCTCGGTCTTGAAGTGGTAGTTCACATCGAGGTGAAGTCCCATCTCCGGGCCCGCGCCGGAACGGAACGCCCCCAGCAGGTCGCGCACCGCCTGCAGCGTCTTGCGGTCGACGTTCAGTTCCGGCCAGCCGGGCGTGCGGCCGAAACCCGGGCCGAAGCCCACCAGCTTCTCGCCATCGAACGGCAGGATGTTGGTCTTCAGCGCCTTGAAGCCGCGGCGCTTCACTTCGGCGCCCAGTTCGGCGATGTCGTCATAGGTGCGCAGCGGCGCCACGCCCACCATGTCGTGGTTGCGCACTCGATACGATCCGCAATGCGACCAGTAGACCGGGACGCGCGTGCGCACCGGGCCGCCGAACAACTCGTACACCGGGCCCAGTGCCTTGCCCTTGATGTCGAGCAGCGCGTTCTCGATCGCGGCGATGGCGCTGTGCGTTGACGCCGCCCGGCGCCTGGACCTGGCGCACCCACAGCATCGAGGCGATCTGCTGTACCGGCCGAGGGTCGAGGCCGATCAGCGGCTCCGCCAGGCCGCGGATGGACGCCGGTGAGGCCGCGGCTGCCATCGGCCTCGGTATATTCCGACCAGCCCACCAGCCCATCGTCGGTGGTCAGCTTCAGGAACGAGAAGGTGCGCCAGCCGGCGTCGCAGTGCAGGTCCTCGATCTTCGCGAGTTTCATGAATCCCCCCTTGGGGACTTTCCCCTTCATGGCTTGTTGGCCGTCCCCTGGCTCGCTCCCTGGGCATGCGGCGGTGCCACCAGTCCGACGCCGCGCAGATGGCTGAACAGCGCCTTCAGCCGGTCGCGGTCGGCCTGCGGCAATGGCGGGCGCAGGATCGATTCGATGTTGGAGCGCAGATGCCCCTGGTCGCCGGTGCCGAACAGCACCACGTCGACGCCCGGCTCGTGCCGCACATAGCGATACGCCGCGTCGGTCAGGCTGAGCGCGCCGCCGGGATGGATCAGGAATCCCAGCGGATCGGGATCGTCGGCCAGCGACTGCGGCACCTTGCCCTGCGCCGCAAGCTCCTGCATCGCCTCGGCCACCCGCTCGCGGCGGGCGAAGATGCTGCGCACCGCGAACATCAGCAGCGTGCCGACGCGGTGCTCCAGCGTCGCCGGGAACACCGCCTCGCGGGTGTTCTGGTTCATCAGGTGGAACGCGACCATCACCACGTCCCACAGCCCGTCGGGGATCGCGGCGAGCAGCATTTCGTGCTCCAGGTCGTTCGGCGAGGTCTCCGTGACGCCGAGAAAGCGGAACTTGCCCTTCGCCTTCTCCTTCTGCAGCGCCGGGGCGATCACGTCCCGCACATGGGCGTAGCCCGACGGCGGCACGGCGTGGAGCTGGAAGAGGTCGACGCAGTCCACCCCAAGCTCGCGCAGCGAATTGTCCAGGCTGGCCACCACGCGCTCCGCCGGCCAGGCCTCGGCGCCGCGGAACACGGTGGATTTGGTGGCGATCACCAGGCCGTCGCGCGGGCGGCCTTTGATCGCCTTGCCGACGACGCTCTCGGTGCCGTAGGCCGATGCGGTGTCCAGCAGGTTCACGCCCTGGTCCAGCGCGGCATGGATGATGCCGATCGCGTCCGCCTCGCTGCCGCCGGTGGCGAGGCCCAGCCGGCTGAACCCGCCGCAGCCCAGGCCGGCCACGCCGACCTTCAGTTCCGTCCGGCCGAGTGTGGTGTATTCCATGGGCGCACCTGTCCGCGTGGGGCGTGCAGGCTAGCGCGGCACGGGACATGGAGGAAGCAGATGGCCTTTACCGCACTGTCACCGGCGGTCCGGCGGGCCGCGATGGCGCGGCGGCCGATGCTGCTGCCGCGTGCGCCGCGCGGTGCGACGATGCGTGCCCTGCCGCGTGCCCTGCCGCGTGCCCTGGCGCGCGCGCTGGCCGGGCTGGGAGGCCTGCTGCTGATGCTGGCCGCCGCACCGCCGGCCGCGGCGCTCGAGGCGTGCTTCGCCGCCAGCGTCGGGCCGTGGCGCGGGCCGGTCATCAACGACTCCCGGGTGCAGGTGGTGGAGACCGAGTTCGAGCTGTCCGCCGACGGCACGCTGGTCGGGCACTACCATGTGGAGGATGCCGAGCCGTTCGACGGCAGCCTGACCGGCTTTCACCAGACCGCGCCGTGCGAGGCCGACTTCACCTGGACCGACCGCTACGGAACCGGGATCGTGCATATCCGTTTCGAACCGGAGCTTGGCCGCTTTCTCGGCTACTGGGGCCTCGAGGAGCCGATCCCGATGCTGATCTTCCGTGGCTACCGCACCCGACCGCCGAATATCAGCTAGTGTCCCGATTCGAAAGTTCGCCGTGTCTGGATTGGGCACCTTGCGAACTTTCGAATCGATAAGGGCACTAGCAAGCCATTGTTTTCTAGTGTGGTTTGTGGTTCCGAAGTCCGCTACGGCGCTTGTCCATACTCTGGCGGACTTCGGCACCACCACACTAGGGGCGGAATGAGTGGATCGCGAAACGGATGCGCCCTTGCCTGCTTCACCGCCCCCCTGGTTCCCGCTTGCCTCCGGGATGACGGCGGCCATCAATGGCGCGGCTCGCACGACCCATCGCCTCGATAGCGGGTACCCATACCGCATCGGCCATCCCGCCCGGAGCATCGCATGATCCTGATCGGACAATATGATTCCCCCTTCGTGCGGCGCGTCGCGATCGCGCTGCGGCTCTACGGCATGGCATTCGAGCATCGGCCCTGGTCCACCTTCGGCGACGCCGACCGGATCGCGCCGTTCAACCCGCTGCGCCGCGTGCCGACGCTGGTGCTCGACGATGGTGAGTCGCTGGTCGAGAGCGGGGCGATCCTGGACCATCTGGACGAATGCGCCGGCCCCGCGCGCGCCCTGATCGCGGACAGCGGCGAGGGCCGCCGCCACGCGCTGCGCATCTGCGCGCTGGCGACCGGCTTCGCCGACAAGGCGGTCAGCCTGTTCTACGAGCGCGCGCTGCACCAGGCGACGTCCGAGCAATGGGTGGCGCGCTGCCGCACCCAGATCGAGGGCGTGCTGGCGGTGCTGGAGGCCGGCCGCGCCGCCGCCGCCTCGCGCTACTGGTTCGGCGACGCGATCGGCCATCCCGACATCGCGGTTGCCTGCGCGCTGCGCTTCGCGCGCGAGGCGCATCCCGGCCTCATCGACGACCGACGTTGGCCCGCCCTGGCCGCGCACGCCGCGCAGTGCGAGGCGCTGCCGGTGTTCGGCGAGATCGTGCAGCCCTTTCTGCCACCGGCCTGAGCCGCGCTGTGGTGATCCGGTGACCGGCCTGTTCTCCCCCCTGTTCCGCGCCCTGGGGCAACTGGACGACCCAGCGTTCCTGGGCGTCGTGGTGCGCAGCCTGCTGTGGTCGGCCGCGGTGTTCATCGCGCTGCATGCCGGCACGATCTGGGCGGTGCACCGCCTGCTGGACCTGCATGGCTGGCTCGGCTGGGCGGCCGACATCGCCGGCGGCGTCGGCGCCTCGCTGCTGGCACTCTGGCTGTTCCTGCCGCTCGCCGCGGTGATCGGTGCCCTCTACATCGACCGCATCGCCGCCGCGGTGGAACGCCGGCACTATCCGGGGCTGCCGCCCGCGCGCGCCGCCTCGATCGCCTCGCAGGTCTGGGATGCCGCCGGCATCGCGGCGCGCATCCTGCTGCTGAACGTGCTGGCGCTGGTCGCGGCGCTGTTCCTGCCGGGCGCCGGCCTGATCCTGGCGTGGATGATCGGCGGCTACGCGATCGGCCGAGGCCTGTTCGCCGCGGTGGCGATGCGGCGGATGCCGCGGCCCGCGGCGGCGGCGCTGTATCGCCGGGTGCGGCCGGCGGTGCTGGCGCAGGGCTGCCTGCTGGCGCTGGCCGGCAGCATCCCGGTGCTCAACCTGCTCATTCCGGTCGTGGGTACTGCCGCGATGGTGCACGTGCTGGATCGCGCGCTCGTGGCCGATGCGGATCGTTGTGGATAACCGCCGCCCCCCGGTTGTTCGACACAACCTTGCGTGTTACCCCGGTTTCATCGTCACGACCGCCGATATTGCCAAGCCCTACGAGGCGCCCTTGCCCGTGTTCAAACGTCGCAAACCAGATGATCCGCAGACCCCAGGGGCAGGCGCAACCTTGCCCGCAGGCCTGCCGGTCTCCGATAAGGCCGATGCGGGGAATACCCCCGACGCCATGCGCGAACCGATCGATAACGGCCTTGGCGTTCCGCCTTTCCGTCCCGCCCAGCCGCAGGAGGTGCAAACCGTGTCCCGGCAACCCTTCACCACAGCGCCCGCCCCGCAGGCCGTCCCGCCGGCCGCCCCGCGTCCCGGACTGCCGCCGGTCCGTTCCCAGACGCGCGACCCGTCGGAACGGCGAACCCTGGTCGTCGGCCGCGGCATCAGCGTCCAAGGCACCGTGCAGGATGCCGAGCGCCTGGTCGTCGAGGGCACCGTCGAAGCCAGCATGATCCACGCGACCGAACTGGCGATCTCGCCGGGCGGCGTGTTCAAGGGTGAGATCGAGGTCGAGGATGCCGAGATCGCCGGCACCATCGACGGCACGCTGACCGCGCGCGGCGCGCTGATCGTCCGCGCCACCGGCCGCGTGCTCGGCACCGCGCGCTGCCGCCGCCTGCAGGTCGAGGATGGCGGCCAGATCACCGGCCATATCGAGATGCTGACCGACCAGGCCCGCAGCGAACCGGCGCCGCGCCCGGTCAGCGAACCGGCCGCCTGAGCGAACCGCCCGCCTGAGCCAGGCGGGGGCGGGCACGCCCCCGTAACCCTCCCGGTACGCCCGATGCCATGGCGCTGCCGGCCCCATGTCGCCACCGGTGCCGCGCCGGCGACCGACGCTGCCTTGACCCAGGTCAATGCAGAGCATCAACGACCTGACTACCTTGTTCCGCATGCTGCCATGACAGGTGATGCATGCGTATCTACAAGACGATCAACAAAGTACCCGGCGGGCTGATGGTCGTGCCGTTGTTCATCGGCATGGTGATCAACACGTTCTTTCCCAACCTGCTGAAGATCGGCGGTTTCACCGAGGCCCTCAGCAACGTGGGCTATCCCACGTTCCTGGGTATGTACCTCTTCACCGTCGGCACCAAGATGACCTTGCGCACCGCACCGCGCATGCTGAAGCGCGGCTTCGGCATCATGGCGGCGAAGGTCGGCGCCGCCACGCTGATCGCCGTGTCGGTCGGCAAGTTCTTCGGCGGCGACCTGTTCGGCTTCAGCGCGCTCGCACTCCTGGTGGCCATGAGCGACACCAACGGCGGCATGTTCATGGCGCTCACCAGCGTCATGGGCGACAAGGAGGATGCCGGCACCTACGTGCCGCAGAGCATCGAGACCGGGCCGTTCCTGACCATGGTGATCCTGGTCGGCGCCGGGCTCGCGATCATTCCGTGGCTCACGCTGGTCTCGGTGATCGCGCCGATCTGCGCCGGCGCCGTGCTGGGCAACCTCGATGAGGACCTGCGCGACTTCTTCGGCTCGCATGAGGCGATCATCGTGCCGTTCATGGCGTTCACCCTTGGCCAGACCATCAACCTGTCCGCGGTGGTCACCGCGGGCATCCCCGGCGTCGCGCTGGGCGTGATGGTGGTGGTGATCACCGGCGCCGTCTGCATCACGGTCGATCGCCTGCTGGGCGGTTCCGGCATCGCCGGCGCCGCGGCCTCCAGCACCGCCGGCAACTCGGCTGCCGTGCCCAAGGCGGTCGCGATGGCCGATCCCAGCTTTGCCGCGATCGCGCCGATCGCGACCGTGCAGGTGGCGGCATCGGTCATCGTCACCGCGGTGCTGACGCCGCTGCTGACCTCATACATGTACAAGCGGGTGCAGCGGCAGCGGGCACGCGACGCGGCAGCAGCACCTCCCGTGCTGTCCACCGCGCTGGCACCTGGCGACTAGGGCCGATACCGTTCGCGCTGGCGCACGGAACCCGCCCTAGCGCCTGCCCGCCTGATAGGCGGCGAGGCAGGCCAGATCGACGATCTGGCTCACCGAGGCGTCCATCGGCATGATCTGCACCGGTCGCCCCATCCCCATCAGCAGCGGCCCGATCGTCGTGCCGCCGCTGAGGTGATGCGCCAGGCGCGCCGCGATATGCGCCGAATGCAGGCCCGGCACGACCAGCACGTTGGCATCGTCGGTCAGCCGGCAGAACGGGTACAGCGCGCGGATCGAGGGCTCCAGCGCCACGTCGGGGCTCATCTCGCCGTCGTACTCGAAATCCACCTTGCGCTGGTCGAGGATGGCCACCGCGTCGCGCATCGGGATCGCCCGGTCGTGCTGCGGGTGGCCGAACGTCGAATGCGACAGCAGCGCCACGCGTGGCTCATGGCCCAGATGGCGTGCCGCGCGCGCCGCCCCGACCGCGATATCGGCCAGTTGCTCCGCGTCGGGACGGAAATGCACCAGCGAATCGGCGACGAAGATGGTCTTGCCGCGGACGCCGACCATCAGCGTCAGCCCGAAGGCGATCTCGCCCGGCGCCGGATCGATCGCATGGCGGACGTCGTCGAGGCACACCGCGGAGGAGCGCGTCAGGCCGGTGACCATGGCATCGGCCTCGCCGGTCGCCACCATGCAGGCGGCGAAGATGTTGCGGTCCTGGTTCACCATGCGCTGGCAATCGCGCTGCAGGTAGCCGCGCCGCTGCAGCCGGTCGTACAGCAGTTCGACATATTTCTGGTTCGCGCCGGACAGGCGGGCATTGTGGATCTCGATCCCCTCCACCACGCCGAGACCCAGGCTGGCCATCGTCGCCTTCACCCTGTCCTCGCGCCCGATCAGGATCGGACGGCCATAGCCCGCATTGCGATAGGCGACGGCGGCGCGCACCACCTTCTCCTCCTCGCCCTCGGCAAACACGACGTCCTTGGGGTTGGCGCGCACGCTCTCCATGATCGCGTCGAGCGCGCCGGCGGTTGGGTCTAGCCGCCCCGACAGCCCGCGCGCATAGCGGCGCAGATCCACCAGCGGACGCCGCGCGACGCCGGTGTCCATCGCCGCGCGCGCCACCGCCGGCGGAATCCACGAGATCAGCCGCGGGTCGAACGCGTTCGGAATGATGTAGTCCGGCCCGAAGGTCAGCCGCCGCCCCGCCGATGCCGAATGCACCTCATCCGGCACGTCCTCGCGCGCCAGGTTGGCCAGCGCCTCGGCCGCCGCGATCTTCATCGCCTCGTTGATGGTGGAGGCGCGCACGTCGAGCGCGCCGCGGAAGATATAGGGAAAGCCGAGAACGTTATTCACCTGGTTCGGATAGTCGCTGCGGCCGGTCGCGATGATCGCGGTGGGCACCGCCTCCCGCGCCTCCTCCGGGGTGATCTCCGGATCGGGATTGGCCATGGCGAAGATGATCGGCTTGTCGGCCATGCGGGTGATCATGTCCTTGGTCACCGCGCCCTTCACCGACAGGCCGAAGAACACATCGGCGCCCTCCAGCGCATCGGTCAGCGTGCGCGCGTTGGTCACCGCGGCATGCGCCGACTTCCACTGGTTCATGCCCTTGGTGCGGCCCTGGTAGATCACGCCGCTGGTGTCGCACAGCACCACGTGCTCCGGCCGCATGCCCATCGCCTTAAGCAGTTCGACGCAGGCGATGCCGGCGGCACCGGCGCCGTTCACCACCAGTTTGGTGTCGCGCAGTTCGCGTCCCGTGAGGTGGCAGGCATTGATCAGCCCGGCGGCGGCAACGATCGCGGTGCCGTGCTGGTCGTCATGGAACACCGGGATGTCCATCAGTTCGCGCAGCCGCTGCTCGATCACGAAGCACTCGGGCGCCTTGATGTCCTCGAGGTTGATGCCGCCGAAGCCCACCAGGTAGCGCACCGCGTTGACGACCTCGTCCACGTCCTCGGAGCCGATCTCGAGGTCGATGCCGTCGATGTCGGCGAAGCGCTTGAACAGCGCGATCTTGCCTTCCATCACCGGCTTGCCGGCCAGCGCGCCGATATTGCCGAGCCCGAGCACGGCGGTGCCGTTCGACACCACCGCGACCATGTTGCCCTTCGCCGTGTAGTCGTAGGCCAGCGACTGGTCGCGCTGGATGTGCAGGCACGGCACCGCGACGCCGGGCGAGTAGGCAAGCGACAGGTCGCGCGCGGTGGCGATCGGCTTGGAGATGCGCGTTTCCAGCTTGCCCGGCCGGCCCGACGCGTGCATCGCCAGCGCCTCTTCGGCGGAGATATGCGCAGTACGCGTGTCGATGCTGCCGTCGGCCATGGATGATTTCCTCTCTTCGCACGCTTTGCAGCGCTGTCGCCGTCATCATGCCGATGCGGCGCCCGCAATGGAAGGCGGCCCATTTATTGAGCATTCTGCACAAGCGGCGGCCGTTGGGTCCCAGGCGCTGCTGCATCGCGGCATGCCGCCCCATCGCGCCCGGCGATCCCGCTTGCTAACTGGAGGCAGTTTTGTGACCAGCCGGGGAGTAAGGTCATGGCATCGCCACAAGTCGCAACTGCTGTCCAACCCGATCCGCTGGAGCGGGAAACGATACGGCGTGTCGCCTGGCGCCTGCTGCCGCTGCTGATGCTGGGGTATTTCTGCGCCTACCTGGACCGGGTGAATGTCGGCTTCGCCGCGCTCACGATGAACCAGGCGCTGGGCTTCAGCGCCGCGGTGTTCGGCTTCGGCTCGGGCGTGTTCTTCGTCGGCTATTTCCTGTTCGAGGTGCCGAGCAACCTGATCCTGGCCCGCATGGGCGCGCGCCGCTGGATCGCGCGCATCCTGATCACCTGGGGCCTGGTCTCCGGACTGACCGCGTTCGTCTGGAACGACTGGAGCTTCTACTCGGTCCGCTTCCTGCTGGGACTGGCGGAGGCAGGTTTCTATCCCGGAATGATCCTGTACATGACGTGGTGGTTCCCGTCGTACTACCGCTCCCGTGTCATGGGCGTGTTCCAGTCGGCATCCGTCATCTCGCTGATCATCGGACCCATCGTCTCGGCGCAACTGCTCGGGATGGACGGCCTGCTCGGCTTCGCCGGCTGGCAGTGGCTGTTCCTCCTGGAGGCGGTGCCGCCGGTGATCATGTGCTTCGTCGTGCTGATCTGGCTGACCGACCGGCCGCGCGATGCGCTCTGGCTGCGCCCCGAGCAGCGCGAATGGCTCGAGGCTCGGCTCGAATCCGAGCGTGCCCAGCGCGAGGCGATCAAGCATTTCGAACTCGGCGAGGCGATGGCCAATCCACGCGTATGGTGGCTGACGCTGGTGTATTTCGGCCAGAACGTCTCGAATTACGGGCTGCTGATCTTCCTGCCGCAGATCATCAAGGCGTTCGGCGTGACCACCGCCATGACCGGCGTGATCAGCGCCATCCCCTTCGTGTTCGCCGCCGTCGCGATGATCTACTGGGGCTATCATTCCGACATCAGCGGCGAGCGCACCAAACATGTGGCGGCCGCGTGCCTGGTCTGTGCCGCCGGCCTGGGCGCCTGCATCTTCATCGGCATCAACCATCCGGTGATCATCATGCTCGCGCTGATCGTGGGCGTGATGGGGCAGCAGGCGATCGCACCCACGTTCTGGTCGCTGCCGACGGCGATGCTGTCCGGCACGGCGGCCGCGGGGGGCATCGCGCTGATCAACTCGGTGGGCAACCTGGGCGGCTTCCTCGGGCCGTACGCGTTCGGGCTGGTGAAGGATTCCACCGGCAGCGATACGATCGGGCTGCTGGCGCTGGCCGTCGCGCCGGTGATCTCCGCGGTCGTGCTGCTCGCCCTCGGGCATGACAAGCGGCTGGAGCGCATCCCGCCCAAGCCCGAGGTCGCGCGGTAGGCGCGGGGGAGGTCGCGTCGCAGGCGCGCGGGGAGAGGTCGCGTCGCAGGCGCGCGGGGAGAGGTCGCGTCGCAGGCGCGCGGGAGGTCGCGTCGCAGGCGCGCGGGAGGTCGCGTCGCAGGCGCGCGGGAGAAGGTTCTCGTCGCAGGCGCGCGCGGAGGCAGGTCGCGTCGCAGCAGGTTCTCGCAGTAGGCGGGCGGGAGGCGGTCGCGCTAAACCCGGGCGATGTCCGCATCCTCCCGCACGCTGAACGCCGCCGGCGCCACGCCCGCGATGGCGCAATGGTTCGCCGCCAAGGAGGCGCATCCCGACGCGCTGCTGTTCTTCCGCATGGGCGATTTCTATGAACTGTTCTTCGCCGATGCGGAGGCCGCGGCGGCGGCGCTCGACATCGCGCTCACGCATCGCGGCGAGCACAACGGCACACCGGTGCCGATGTGCGGCGTGCCGCAGCACGCGGCGGAATCCTACCTCGCGCGCCTGATCCGCCGCGGCTTCCGCGTCGCGGTCGCCGAACAGATGGAGGACCCCAAGCTGCGCCCGCCGGGACGCGGCGCCAAGGCGCCGATCCGCCGCGAGGTGGTGCGCCTGATCACGCCCGGCACGATCACCGAGGAGGCGCTGCTGGAGGCTGGCCGCGCCAACCTGCTGCTCGGCCTGGCGCAGGCGCATGACGGGATCGGCGCGGCCTGGCTCGACGTCTCCACCGGCCTGTTCGAGACCGCGACGGTGGCGGCGGCCGACCTGACGGGCCTGCTCGGACGGCTGGAGCCGGCGGAGATCCTGGCGCCCGCCGGCCTGGCGCTTGGCGACTGGGACGCCAGGCGCGGGCCGGACGCCGCGCCGCCGCCGCCGCTGGTGGCGCGCCGGCGGCTGGCGGAGACGTTCGGCGTCGCCAGTATCGATGCGTTCGGCAGCTTCACCGATGCCGAGGCGATCGCGGCGCTGCTGGCGGTGGATTATGTGCGCGCGACGCAGGCCGGCACGCTGCCGCGCCTCGCGCATCCGGTGCCGCAGGGCGCGGCCGGGCTGCTGGCGATGGATGCGGCGACGCGCGCCAGCCTGGAGATCCACCGCGCGCGCGACGGCGGCGCGCTGCACACGCTGATGGGCACCGTGCAGCGGACTCTGACGCCGGCCGGTGCGCGGACGCTCGCGGCCTGGCTGGCGGCGCCGCTCACGGACCCGGCCGCGATCGCGGCGCGGCAGGATGCGTGGGGCTGGCTGCTGGGCGAGCGCGAGGTGGCGGCCGGCCTGCGCGCGGCGCTGCGGAGCGCGCCCGACATCGCCCGCGCGCTGGGGCGGCTGTCGGTCGGCCGCGGCGGCCCGCGCGACCTGGCCGCGATCCGCGACGGCCTGGCCGCTTCACGCGCCGTGGTGGCGGCGTTCGCGGGCGGGGCTGGGCTGCCGGATGACGGAGCGTCGCTGCCGATGGCGCTGCGTGCGGCCCGCGCGGCGCTGGGGGTCGATCCGGCGCTGGAGCAGGGCCTGGCCGATGCGCTCGCCGATCCGGCGCCGCACCGGCTGGATGACGGCGGCGCCATCCGGGCCGGCTTCGATGCGGAGCTTGATGCCCATCGCAGCCTGCGCGACGACAGCCGCCGCGTGCTGGCCACGCTGCAGCTCGACTATGCGCAGCGCTATGGCGTCGCCAGCCTCAAGATCCGACACCACGCCCAGCTTGGCTACGTGATCGAGGCGCCTGCGGTCGCGGTGGAGAAGCTGCGTGCGTACGCAGAGCTGACCCTGCGCCAGGGCATGGCGAACGGCGCGCGCTTCACCACGCCCGAATTGTCCGAACTGGACCGCCGCATCGCCGAGGCGGGCGAGCGGGCCGCGGCGCGGGAGCGTGCGGTGTTCGCCGATCTGGTGCGGCGGGTGCTCGACCATGCCGATGCGCTGGCGGCGTGTGCGGAGGCGCTGGCGCTGCTCGATGCGTTCCAGTCGGCGGCGAAGCTTGCCGAGGCCGGGACCTGGTGCCGGCCTCGGGTGGGCGATGACGATGCGTTCCTGGTGCGCGGCGGCCGCCATCCGGTGGTGGAGGCGGCGCTCGCCGGCCATTCGCAGTTCGTGCCGAACGATTGCGACCTGTCGCCCGAGCAGCGCGTGCTGCTGCTCACCGGGCCGAACATGGCCGGCAAGTCCACCTTCCTGCGGCAGAACGCGCTGCTGGTGGTGCTGGCGCAGGCCGGCCTGCCGGTGCCGGCGGAGGCGGCGACGATCGGTGTGGTGGACCGGCTGTTCTCCCGCGTCGGTGCGGCCGACGACCTGGCGCGCGGGCGTTCCACCTTCATGGTGGAGATGACCGAGACGGCGGCGATCCTGCACCAGGCCGGCCCACGCTCGCTGGTGGTGGTGGACGAGATCGGCCGCGGCACCGCGACGCTCGACGGCCTGGCAATCGCCTGGGCAGTGCTGGAGGCGCTGCACTCGGCGATCCGCTGCCGCACTATTTTCGCCACACACTATCACGAACTTGCCGAACTGGCCGATCGGATGCCGCGGCTCAAGCCGCACACCATGCGGGTGAAGGAATGGAAGGGCACGGTGGTGTTCCTGCACGAGGTTGCCATCGGCGCGGCCGGCCGCTCCTGGGGCGTGCACGTGGCGGAGCTTGCCGGCGTGCCGGCGCCGGTGGTGCGGCGGGCGGCGACGCTGTTGGCATCATTGGAAAAACACGGCGGGCCGCTGGGCCACGCCGGCGCGCCCCTGGCGGCGCTGCCGCTGTTCGCGGCCTCGCCGCCACCCGACCCGGCGCCCGAACCGGGGCTAGATGCGGCCCTCGATCCGGTCGCCGATCCATCGCGCGCGGGCGATGCGCTGGCCGATGCGGTGGCGGCGCTGGAGCCCGACGGCATGTCGCCGCGCGATGCGCTCGACGCGTTGTACCGGCTGAAGGCGATGCTGGGAGTTTCCGATACCGCGCCGACCTAGTACGATCGGCACGATGCTGACCCCCCTTACCCAGCCGAAGGCGCCCGAGGCGTCCGCCGCCACCCTGTTCGCGGCGCTCGCCGCTCTCGGGCAGGATGGGGCGCCGGTGTCGCGCGACGCCGCACTCGGCGCATTCCGCCGCCATCTCGCACGCATTCAGCAACATGTGCAGCATGGTTTCGAACAGGACGAGATCTCCGGCCTGCAGGCCGCCCGCCTGCTCGGCAAGCTGACCGACGGGCTGATCGCCGCGCTCTATGAGCATGCGACGTCGGACACCGGGCTGGGCGAGCCGGAGCATCTCGCGATCGCCGGCACCGGCGGCTACGGCCGCGGCGTGCTGGCACCGTTCAGCGACATCGACCTGCTGTTCCTGACTGCGACCGAGCCATCGGCGCGGACGCTGCAGGTGGTCGAGTACATGCTCTATTTCCTGTGGGACCTGGGGGTGAAGGTCGGCCACGCCACGCGCTCGATCGAGGACTGCCTGGTCGAGGGCGCCAAGGACACCACGATCCGCACCGCGCTGCTGGATGCGCGCCACGTCGCCGGCAGCGCGCCGCTGTTCGCCGAGTTCCACGCCCGGTTCCGTGCCGCCTGCAAGGAGGCCGGCGTCGCCGAGTACATCGCCGCCAAGCAGGCCGAGCGTGCCGCGCGGCACCGCCGCTATGGCGACAGCCCGTTCGTGGTGGAGCCGAACATCAAGGAAGGCCGCGGCGGGCTGCGCGACCTGCAGACGCTGTACTGGATCGCACGTTACGTCTACGACACGCAGACCATGGGCGAGCTTGCCGATGTCGGCGAGGTGCTGACCCAGTCGGAGGCGAAGCACGGGCGCCGCGCCTGGGAATATCTGTGGACCCTGCGGTTCCACCTGCACTACGTCGCCGGCCGCGCCGAGGAACGGCTGACCTTCGACCTCCAGCCGGTGGTCGGCGCGCGCATGGGCTACACGCGGCGCGGCCGGCAGGACGGCGTCGAACGTTTCATGCGCCATTACTTCCTCACCGCGCGCGAGGTCGCTCGGCTCACGCGCATCCTGGAGCCCGGCATCCTGCGTGCGGCGCTCGGCCCGCCGGCGGTGGCGCCGGAGACCGACCAGCCGCTGTTGAAATGTGGCTTCCTGCTGGCCGAGGGCCAGTTGCTGCCGCAGCCCGGCCGTGACTTCGACCGCGAACCGTTGCAGATGCTGCGCATTCTGCAGGTAGCGCGCGATCGCAGCCTGGAACTGCATCCGCTGGCTGTGCGCTCCTTGATCCAGAACGAGCGGCGCGCGATCGAGTTGCGCGGCGATCCGAAGGCCGCGGCGCTGTTCATGGACCTGATGTGCGGCAAGGAGCCCGAGCGCCACCACGCGACGCCGCATCCGGACGGCGCGCGCTGGCTGGCGATCATGAACGAGACCGGCTTTCTCGGCCGCTTTCTGCCCGACTGGGCGCGCATCGTCGGGCAGATGCAGTTCGACACCTATCATGTGTTCACGGTGGACGAGCACACGATCGAGGCGGTGCGCATCCTGAACACGCTGGAACGCGGGGAACTGGCCGAGGTGGCGCCGGTGGCGACCAGCCTGGTGGATCACCTGCAATCGCGGCGCGCGCTGTACCTGGCGATGCTGCTGCACGACATCGCCAAGGGCCGCGGCGGCGATCATTCCGAACTCGGCGCCGAGATCGCGCTGAAGGTGGGACCGGAACTCGGCCTTTCCGCGGAGGAGACCGAGACCGTCTCCTGGCTGGTATTGCACCATCTGCTGCTGTCGGCGGTGGCGTTCAAGCGGGACATCGACGATCCGAAGACCATCCTGGACGTCGCCGAAACGATTCAGTCGCCGGAACGGCTGCGCCTGCTGCTGGTGCTGACCGTCGCCGACATGCGCGCCGTCTCGCCCAAGGTGTGGAACGGCTGGAAGGCGACGCTGCTGCGCGAATTGTATGCGCGGGTCGCCGAGGTGCTGGCGGGCGGACTGTCCACCACCGAACGCGACGTGCGGGTGGAGCGGGCGAGGGAGGCGGCGTCGCTGCTGCTCTCGGACTGGTCGCGTGATGACATCGAGCGGTTCACCTCGCTCGGCTATCCCGGCTATTGGCTGTCGTTCGATCCGGAAACCCATGCGCGACACGCGAGGCTGGTCCGCGACGCGGAAATGCGGAAGGCGCCGCTCACCGTCGACACCCAGCCGCTGCCCGCCCGCGCGGTGACCGAGGTGACCGTTTACTGCGCGGATCATGCAGGGCTGTTCAGCAGGATCTCCGGCGCGCTGGCCGTTGCCGGCGCCTCGATCGTTGACGCGCGCATCCACACGCTGACCAACGGCATGGCGCTTGACACATTCTGGATCCAGGACGCCGCCGGTGGCACGTTCGACGCGCCGCACCGCCTCGCGCGCCTGGCCGTGCTGATCGAGCAGTCGCTGTCGGGCCGGCTGCGGCTGTCGGCAGAAATTCGCAAATTATCCAAGGTATTACTGGGTCGTCGGATGCGCGCGATCCACGTTCCGCCGCGCGTGGTGATCGACAATCACGCCTCCAATGCGCACACCGTGCTCGAGGTGAACGGCCGCGACCGGCCGGGATTGCTCCACGATGTGACGGCCGCAATCAGCGAGCAGGGACTGCAGATCGCCTCCGCGCATGTGACCACCTACGGCGTTCGGGCGGTCGACGTGTTCTATGTGAAGGACGTTTTCGGATTGAAGGTGGAAAACGAGCGAAAGCTCGCCACATTGCGTGATGCGCTCCTGGTGGCACTCGCCAATCCGGATGAGGCGCCGGCGCCAGCGGTTCCCACCCGCAAGCGGCGACGGGTCGCCGCAGGATGAGTGACTTGTAATCCCGCGGAGATTGCTGAAATACATCCGGTACAGGAGAGTCCAACGGATGGACGGTAGCGACAATCGGCTTTTGCTGCCGGCGGGCTAGAATACGCCGATATCCTGACTACAGACCAACAGATGGAGACCATATCATGCGCCTACTGCCAAAAGTGGCATTCGCAGCGCTATTGCTTGGCACGACGGCGGTAACGTCGGCCTACGCTGACAATGCCCTCTCGACCGGCTGCGCTCCGGGTGTCCAACGCACTGAATCGGAAGGCGGCCCGACCGGCGCTCTGCGTCGTGCCGAATCCGAGGGCGGCCCGACCGGCGCGCTGCGCCAGGCGTCGTCCGAGGGTGGCCCGACGGGTGCGCTGAAGCGCGCCGAATCCGAGGGTGGCCCGACCGGCGCGCTGCGCCAGGCGTCGTCCGAAGGTGGCCCGACGGGTGCGCTGAAGCGCGCCGAATCCGAGGGTGGCCCGACCGGCGCGCTGCGCCAGGCGTCGTCCGAGGGTGGCCCGACGGGCGCTCTGCAGCGAGCGGAATCCGAGGGCGGCCCGACCGGCGCACTGCGCCGTGCGGAATCCGAGGGTGGTCCGACCGGTGCGCTGCGCCAGGCGTCGTCCGAGGGTGGCCCGACGGGCGCTCTGCAGCGGGCTGAATCCGAGGGTGGCCCGACCGGCGCGCTGCGTCGTGCGGAATCCGAGGGCGGCCCGACCAACGCCGTGCGCCAGGCCTCGTCCGAGGGCGGCCCGACGGGCGCGCTGCGGAAGACCGAGTCCGAGGGTGGTCCGACGGGCGCCCTGCAGCGTGCCGAATCCGAGGGTGGCCCGACCGGCGCACTGCGCCGTGCGGAATCCGAGGGCGGCCCGACCAACGCCGTGCGTCAGGCCTCCGCCGAGGCCCCCGGTTCGGTGCAGGTGGCTGCGGCCGCGCCCTGCAAGTAATCGAGCCGTCCTACCGTCAAACCCCGGTCGGCAACCTGCCGACCGGGGTTTTTCGTTGTCAGGAGCCTGCCGCGCCGATCGACAGCGACACCCAGCGCGCGCCCGTCTTGCCCTGCACCAGCACCGCCAGATACGCGCGCCGCTGATCGTGCGCGACCCGGACCGCACGCCGCACATCGTCGGGCGTCGCCACTTCGGACCCCTGCACCGCGGTCACCACGTCGCCCGGGACGATGCCCAGGTCACGCGCCTCGCAATCGGTCTCGACGGAGGCGACCAGCGCGCCGCTCATTTTCGGATCCAGCCCGTACTCCTTGCGCGCCTCATCGGTCAGCGGCGCCAGGCGCACGCCGGGATCGGGCATTTTCTGGATCATCAGTTCTGCCATGTCGGTCATCATCCCGCCGCCCGGCATGATGTTCGGCCACTCCTCCACCGTCGCGGTGATGAGTTCGGCCTTGCCGTCGCGCCAGATGGTCAACTCGGCTGGCCGTCCGACGGGGATCTTCACGATGCCCCGCATGAAGGCGCGCGAATCGGTCGGGCGGTAGCGGCCGATGCCGGTCAGCACGTCACCCGGCTTCAGCCCCGCCTTGACCGCCGGTCCGCCGGATTCCACCGACGCGATGATCGACCCGGTGGATCCTGGCACGCCCAGGGCCTCGGCCAGTTCCGGCGTCAGGTCCTGCAGCTTGAGGCCGAGCCAGCCGGGCTTCGGGTTGCTGGGATCGAGCAGGTGCTCGATGACGAATTTCGCGGTCTCGGAGGGGATCGCGAAGCCGATGCCGATGAAGCCGCCCCGCCTCGTCGGGATTGTAGAGCGCCGTGTCCACGCCGATGACTTCGCCGTCCATGTCCATCAGCGGCCCGCCCGAATTGCCGTGATTGATCGCCGCGTCGGTCTGTATGTAGTTGTCGAACGGCGTGTCCTGGATGTCGCGGTTCAGCGCGCTGACGATCCCGGCCGAGACCGACAGGCCGATCCCGAGCGGATTGCCGATCGCGAGCACGCCGTCGCCCACGTGCAGGGCCTCGCTGTCGCCCCCATTTCAGCGCCGGCAGCGGCCGCCCGACCTCCACCTTCACCACCGCGAGGTCGATCATCGCCGCGGCCGACAGCAGCTTGGCCGATGTCCGGCTGCCGTCGCTGAAGATCACCTTGATATCGAGCGCGCCGTCGATGACGTGCTTGTTGGTGACGATGATCCCGGCCGGATCGATGATGAATCCGGAGCCATACGCCTTCACCCGGCGCGGCGAATCGCCCGGCTTGGAGGGCGGGCGCAGCTTCCAGACGGCGATGTTCACCACCGCCGGCGTCGCCTGCCGCGCGACGATGGCATCGCCGGTCTCCATCGAGCGGCCGAACGCCGGCGCACCGGCGAGGACCGGCGCCGTCAGCAACAGCGCCAGCACGAGGATCAGTTTCCGCAGCATCGGCATTCCCCCAGTTTCCGCCACGTTAATATCAGGCACCGGCCCAGGATACGTCGTCGCGCGGCAACCGGTCATGGTGGTCGATTACCCGCACTTTGTGCGGCACCGCATCGGACCAGCGCCAGAACACGACGGCGATGTCGTCGGGCCCGGCGCCGGCGCGAAGCTGCGGACCATGGCACCGGCATGGCCATCGGCGATCAGTGCCGCGGCCAGGCGCCAGGACGGCGGCGTCTCGCCACGCGCCGCCAACGCCTCCACTCGCAGGCGAGGTCGCCCGGCGTCGCGCCGAGTGCGGCCAGTCCGGCAGGATCGGTTAGGTCCACGATGCCTTCACAATCGACCTCACAGGCACACAGCATCACCGGTTGCGCCTTGAACGGGAATCCCTGCTGCGCCTCCAGCCACGCGGTCTCGCAGGGCGGTGTACAGCGCCGGCGTGCCGACCGGATTGAAGCGCCCGCCGGAACGCGCGGCGCCCGCGCCGGACTGCGGCTCGAACGACCAGCGCGGGTGATGGGCCCGGTAGACCGGCCGCATCAGCCTCAAGCGTATCCGCCAACCGCGATCCGGCTGAGATAGGTCTTCACCGCCTCGGCACGGCCTTCCTTCACCAGGTCCTCGGCCGTCTGGTCGCCGAACGACGCCAGAGGCTGCGAACGGTACCAGGCAAACGCCTGCGTCAGCGTGCCGGCCCACGGCAGCACGCGGTTCATGATCTCAGCACGTCCCGCAGCCGCGCCTGCGTGGCCGGCGATTTCAGCCGCGCGGTCTTCGAGACGGCCGTCGCGCGACAGGCCGAGCGCCACCGCCA
The DNA here is from genome assembly GCA_037201625.1 of Acetobacteraceae bacterium. GTDB lineage: Bacteria > Pseudomonadota > Alphaproteobacteria > Acetobacterales > Acetobacteraceae > JAMXLO01. The sequence goes on from JBBCGR010000003.1 coordinate 1,025,178, forward strand.
GTTCCAGCTTGCTGATCCGCAGCTTCGCGGTCAGCCGGTCGGACGCGACCACGCCGTCGGCATCGGACCATGTCGGCGAGCGGCGCGGCCGGCATCGCTGTTGCCCCATGGGTTTGCCCTTATTCTCGGCCAGAATATGCGCAGGGCACCGGCGTGAGTTCAACGCCGCGGCGGCTTTTCGGCCGGCGGGGGCGTCTTGTCGGGATATTTGCACCACGCCGCCCCGACGCAGCGCCAGCATTCCGGCACCCGCGCCTTGCAGACATAGCGCCCGTGCAGGATCAGCCAGTGATGCGCGTCGCGCAGCATCTCGGGCGGAATGCGGCGCACCAGCGCATCCTCCACCGCGCGCGGCGTGGCACCCGGTGTGCGAGGCCGGTCCTGTTGCCCAGCCGGAAGATATGGGTGTCGACCGCCATGGTGCTTTCGCCGAACGCGACGTTCAGCACCACGTGGCGGTCTTGCGGCCGACGCCGGGCAGATTCTCCAGCGCCTCGCGGTCGCGCGGCACCTCGCCGCCATGCTGCTCGAGCAGCAGGCGCGACAACTCGATGACGTTGCGCGCCTTGCCCTGCCACAGGCCGATCGAGCGGATATGCTTCGCCACGCCCTCGACGCCGAGACCGCAGCATCGCCTCGGGGGTCGCGGCTTACCGGTACAGCGTATCGGTGGCGCGGTTGACCGAGGCGTCCGTGGCCTGCGCCGACAGCACCACCGCCACCAGCAGGGTGAACGGATCGGCGGTAGACCAGTTCGCTGCGCGGATCGGGGTTGGCGCGGGCGAGCGCCTCGATGAAGCCGCGGACCTCGTTGCGGTTCATGGGGCGGGGCTTGCGCGGCTTCGCCCTGGCGGTACTCGTCGATCCTGTCGGCATGGCAACGCTTTTCGCGCGGCGCCCGGCCCGCGGCAAGGCTTGGCCCCCGGCGATGCCGCGCTACATTCGGATGATGGACAGCGACGCGACCGTGTTCGAGGCGGTGATCGTGCCGCATCGCAGCCTGTCATCCCGCGGCCTGGCGGTACTGATGGCGGTGCTGGGCCTGATCTGCGCGGTCATCGTGCTGAGTTTCTGGCTGATCGGCGCGTGGCCGGTGGCGGGCTTCGGCGTGGTGGAGCTTGGCCTGGCGGTGTTCCTGCTGCGGCTGAACGCCAGCCGCGCGCGGGCGAGCGAACTGGTACTGCTGTCCGAACGGGCGTTGCGCATCATCCGCACCGACCGGCATGGCCGGCGGGAGGAGCGGGTGCTGCCGGTCGGCTGGCTCAACGCGGTGATCGAGGACCTGCCGGGCCGGTGCCGCGGCTGATGCTGGTCGCCCACGGCGTGCGCGAGGAGATTGCCAGCACGCTCGGCGAGGACGAGAAGCGCGACCTGTGGAGCGCGCGCTGGCCGGCGCACTCCGCCGGCTGCGCAACCCGACCTTCGACAACTTCCCGGCGGAGGACGGCGAGGTCAGGCCTCGGCCGGACCCATCGACTTGATCAGGTCGAACACCCGCTTGCGCACCGCAGGATCGGTGATCCGGTAGTAGGCGCGCACCAGTTCCAGCCGTCTCGCGCCGGTTCAGGGCATCGTCGGCGAACCCGTCCTGCGACTCGGAGAAGCCCGCGGCGCGGCGGCTGACATTGCCGCCATAGCTGTTGGCCAGGCTCTCCGGCATGTCGTCGAAGAAGAAACTGATCGGCACGTCGAGCACGCGCGACAGGTCGAACAGGCGGAGGCACCGACCCGGTTCACGCCCCGCTCATATTTCTGTACTTGCTGGAATGTCAGGCCAAGGGCCTCGCCAAGCCGTTCCTGTGACATGCCCAGCAGGGTGCGCCGAAGCCGGATCCGCGAACCGACATGCACGTCGATCGGACTGGGACGGCCCTCCTTCTCGGCACCCACGACGCTTCTCGCCGCGCGCCATTTCCGTATTCCTCTTCACTTCGTTCAACATTGGGCGGACCCCCAACCATGCGCCGGCACAACCGGCTGCCGGACCGTGATTAACGAAGCCTTAACTCCACAACCGCCAATTGTCAATCGGTTGCGTAAAAAAACTGCCCCATGTATAAAAAATTATACTCTCGTCCACCCGATTGACCGTATCAGGGCAAGTCTTATCAACCTGACGGATGCAACCCGTCTTGCCATAAGTCCTGCTCCGAGTGCAACCAATCCTGCGATGGCAGGCACCAGAGGCCAAAACGGGCAAACGGCGTCGCCGGCAGCGCAGGCGGGCAGCGCCCACCGCCAGAATCCCCGTCTCCTGCATGCCGATCGTCCCAATTCATGCCCACGCGCGTCGAATGCCGCCGGAAATCCCCGTGTTGGCGGCGCGCAGCAGCGGCAGGCCCTCCTCCACCGCACGCATCCGTGCTGCCGCCAGGTGCTGTCGCGCGGCCGGTCGAATTGCCGAACCAGGCATCGTTGGTGACGTTGACCAGCCAGGCCGGCCGGTCGAGGCGATCGACGATGGCGCCGGGGAAGATCGCCTCGTAGCTGATGAGCGCGCCGAACGGCGGCAGGCCGGGAACATTGCAGCGTGCGCGGCCCGGGGCCGGAGGCGAAGCCCTGGCCGGGCATCACCATCAGCGGCAGCGGCAGCCAGCTTGGGATGTATTCGCCGACGGGCACCAGGTGCCACTTGTCGTAGACGGCGCCGATCCCGCCGTCGGACTGCAACGCGAACAGGCTGTTGCGTGGCCGGCGGTCCGCGTCGAAGCGGATGCCGCCGATCAGCGCGGGGGTGCCGCCGGTCACCCGCGCGATGGCCTGGCGCGCCGGTTCATCGGCGTCGAGCAGGCCGGGGAAGGAGGTCTCCGGCCAGATCTGCACGCCGGGCGCCGGGCCGCGTGCCTGGCCGATGAGGTCGAGGTAGTGCGGAAGATCCGCACCGCGAAGTCCTGGTCCCATTTCTGGCCCTGCGCGACGTTGCCCTGGATCAGCGTGACCGTGAGCGGCGGGGCGGCCGGCAAGTCCTTGCCGAGGCGGACCAGGCCGTAGCCGGCCCAGGCGGCGAACGCCACGGCGCCGCCGATGCACCAGCGCCGGCCAGCGCGGGCGTGGCGGCGAGCAGCAGCGTGGCCAGCGTCAGTCCGTGCACGCCGACCCAGGCGGCCGGCTGGATGAACACGTCGCCGACCGGCCCGGGGAGTTCCCACACGCTGCCCCAGGGGTTCCAGGGAAACCCGGTCAGCGTGAACTGCCGGGCGAGGTCCGCCAGCAACCCAGGCGCCGGCGAGCGCCAGCACGCGCGGCCAGCCTGCCGGTGCGAGTCTCGCGACGAAGCAGGCCGCGGCGATGAACAGCGCCAGCACCGCCGCGAGGGCCGGCACCGCCAGCGGCACCAGCCACCAGAAGCGCGCCGCCTCGAACAGGATCGCCTCGGTGATCCAGTTACAGCCCCAGCAACATGGTGGCCGAGACCGAACCACCAGCCTCGCCGCGCGGCTGTCCTGGGCGTGGCCGCGGCGTCGAGCAGGAACAGCAGTCCCGGCACCGCCAGCAGCAGCACCGGCACGAGATGGAGCGGCGGCAGGGCCAGGGCGGCGAGGGCACCGAAGCCGAGTGCGGCCAGGTCCGCCCGCAGGCCGCGCCGGGCCGCGAGATGCGATTGCATTCGTTCGAGCATCAACGGCGGCTACACGGGCGCTACGCGGCAGGCAAGCTCGACAAGGAATTGCTGTGCAGGCGCTCCTGAAGAGAAGGACCTTCCAGCGTGCCGCCGCCCTCTTGCGTCCACCGCGATTTTCTTCTTGTCGCGCGTTATTCGAGGGAGGACACGTTGCCCCGCATCACCCGCCGCGCCTTCGGCGCCTCTGCGCTCGCCCTGATCGCCGCTCCGCTCGCCGCCCCGCGCATCGCGCGCGCCGCCCGCCCCGGGCGAGATCCATGTCGACTGGGGCCACCTACAACCCGGTCAGCATCGTGCTGAAGGAACAGGGGGTGCTGGAGAAGGAGTTCGCCGCCGACCGGATCGGCGTGCGCTGGGTGCAGTCGCTCGGGTCGAACAAGGCGCTCGAGTTCCTCAATGCCGGCTCGCTCGATTTCGGCTCCAGCGCCGGCGCGGCCCGCGCTGATCAGCCGCATCAACGGCAACCCGATCCGCTCGGTCTATGTGTTCTCCCGGCCGGAATGGACGGCGCTGGTCGCCATGAAGGACAGCCGGTGAAGACCGTGGCCGACCTGAGGGGCCAGCGGGTTGCGGTGACCCGCGGCACCGACCCGCACATCTTCCTGGTGCGCGCGCTGGCCGGCGCGGGCATGAGCGAGAAGGACGTGAAGCTGGGTGCTGCTGCAGCATCCCGACGGCCGCACCGCGCTGGAACGCGGCGACGTGGCCGCCTGGGCGGGGCTGGACCCGATGATGGCGGCGGCCGAGGTGGAGAGCGGCGCGCGGCTGTTCTTCCGCCGGCCGGAGGCGAATACCTGGGGCGTGCTGAACGTGCGCGAGTCGTTTGCCGCCGAGAACCCCGAACTGGTGCGCCGGGTGCTGGGCGGCGTACGAGGCGGGGCCGCGGCGCTGGTCGGTGGAGCATCCGGCGGAGTTGAAGGCGCTGATGGTGGCGGCGATGAAGCTGCCCGACGCGGTGGTGGCGCGCCAACTGGAACGCAATGACCTGAGCAGCGGCGCGATCGGCGACAAGCAGGCCGACACGATCGTCGAAGCCGGCAAGGCGCTGCAGCAGGCGGGCGTCCTCCCGGCGGAGGTCGACGTGACGGCGGTGACGGCGAAGATGATCGATCCCAGCTTCGCGCGTGCCGCCGGGGCTGTGACCCGGCGACCTGTGATCCAGGCGGCTTGGGTTCCTGCGCATTCTGACCGGGCGGCGGTGACCGGCGACCGATCGGCCGCCGGCCCCGCCCGCGCGGCCGGGATAGTCCCGCCCCTGCCCGCGATGACCGGCGCCTGGACCAATCGCCTCGCGTGGCTGGCTCGCCGCCCTCGGCATCCCGCTGATCCTCGGCATCGCGTGGGGTTGGCGGTGCGCGCCGGCCTGGCACCCGGCCGGCTGATGCCGCCGCCCTCGCGGCTGTTCGCGACCGCGCTCGCGCTGGCGCGTTCGGGCGAATTGCAGACCCATGTGGCGGCCACCATGACCCGTGTCGGCATTGGCTTCGGCATCGGGGCGGCGGCGGGCACGCTGCTCGGCATGCTGACCGGCGCATCCGACCTGGCGCGCCGGCTGCTCGATCCGTCGATCCAGGCCTTGCGCGCGATTCCCTCGATCGCCTGGGTGCCGATCTTCATCCTGTGGCTCGGGATCTTCGAGACCTCGAAGCTGGCGCTGATCGCACTCGGCGTGTTCTTCCCGGTGTATCTGGGCATGCTGTCGGCGATCCAGGGCGTCGACCGCAAGCTGGTGGAGGTGGGGCGCGTGTTCGGCCTGTCGCGCATCGGCATCATGCTGCGCATCACCTGGCCGGCGGTGCTGCCGACCTGGACCGCGGCCCTGCGCAGCGGCCTGGGCCTGGGCTTCATGTTCGTCGTGGCGGCCGAATTGATGGGCGCCTCCGAGGGGTTGGGCTACCTGCTGCTGGACGGCCAGCAGATGGGCCGCGCCGACACGATCCTGGTGGCGATGATCGTGTTCGCGCTGCTGGGCAAGCTGTCGGACGGCGTGCTTGTGGCGGTGATGCGGCCGCTGCTGCGCTGGCAGGACACGGTACGGAGCCGGCTGTGACGACGCTCGCGATCGAGGGGCTGGGCAAGACCTACGCCGACGGCACCGAGGCGCTGCGCGGCATCAACCTGCTGGCCCATAGCGGCGAGATCGTCGCCCTGCTCGGTGGTTCGGGCTGCGGCAAGACCACCCTGCTGCGCCTGGCGGCTGGGCTCGACCAGCCGAGTGCCGGTGCGATCGCGATCGACGGCGAGCCGATCCTGGGCACGCATCCGGCGATCAGCGCGGTGTTCCAGGAGCCGCGGCTGCTGCCCTGGCTGCGCGTCACCGGCAATATCGGCTTCGGCGGGCGGCGCCTGTCGCGCGAGGAGCGGCAGCGGCGCAGCGAGGCGCTGCTGGAGCGCATCGGCCTCGCGGAGCATGGCGCGCGCTGGCCGAAGGATCTGTCGGGCGGCCAGCAGCAGCGTGTTGCGATCGCCCGCGCGCTGATCGGGCATCCGGGGATCCTGCTGCTGGACGAGCCGTTCTCGGCACTGGATGCGTTCACCCGTGCCAGCCTGCACGACCTGCTGCTCGACCTGTGGCAGGAGTTGCGGCCGACCATCCTGATGGTGACGCACGACGTCGACGAAGCGGTGTTCCTGGCCGACCGTGTGGTGGTGATGCGTCCGCGGCCGGGGCGGGTGCACGAGACGATGGCGGTGGGGGCTGCCGCGGCCGCGCAACAAGCTGGCGGCGGAGTACGACCTGATGCGGCGCAACGTGCTGCGCGCGATCGACCGCTCGCTGGCGGCGGAACGGACTGCGCCGCGCCCCGGGGGCACGACCTCGCCCTGGGTATAGAGCGCGATCCGCGGAGGTGGCATCGCCGGAGCGGTGAATCGCGCTCTCAGACAACGTGCGCGATCCGCGGAGGCGGCATCGCCGGAGCGGTGAATCGCGCTCTCAGACAACGTGCGCGATCGGCGGAGGCGGCATCGCCGGAGCGGGTGAATCGCGCTCTCAGACAACGTGCGCGATCGGCGGAGGCGGCATCGCCGGAGCGATGGCGCGATCGGCCAAGCGCCGCGGGGCGCGCGCAAGCGGCGGCCGGCGTGGCGGCGCTATCGGTACTCCTCGGAAGTGTGTGCGGGGAGTGTCACGAGCATGATCGATCGCCATCGGAATCCACTGACGCGGCGCGGCTTCTGCCTGTGCTGCCTCGCCGGTGCGGGGGCTGCCGCGACGGGCGGATTGACGCCGCGCCGCGCGTACGCCGAGGCCAGGCGGATCGTGGAGCGCATGCATGCGGCGGCGGCGACGGCGCAGATCACCACCACGCAGTTGCGCGGCACGATCAGCGTGCTGCAGGGCTCGGGCGGCAACATCGCCGTGCTGCCGGGCGCCGATGGCAAGCTGCTGGTGGATGCCGGCATCACCGCGACGCGGAGCAATATCGAGCGCGCGCTGACGGAACTCGGCGCCGATCCGGTCACGCGGCTGGTCAACACGCACTGGCACTTCGACCACGCCGACGGCAATGCCTGGATCAACTCGCTCGGCGCCACGATCGTTGCGCACGCCAATACCAGGCGGCACCTGGCCGCGGCGCAGCGCGTCGAGGACTGGGACTACGATTTTCCCGCCTCGCCACCGGCCGCGATCCCGTCGGACGTGCTGAACGGCGGTCGCACGATGCGGGTGAACGGCATGGATGTGGTGCTTGCCAGCTATGAGCCTGCGCACACCGACGGCGACATCAGCGTGATGTTCGCGGGCGCCGACGTGCTGCACACCGGCGATACGTTCTGGAACGGCATTTATCCCTTCATCGACTACTCGACGGGTGGCAGCAATCGGCGGCATGATCAAGGCGGCCGATGCCAACCTCGAGACGGCGGGAAAGGACACGATCATCATTCCCGGCCATGGTCCGATCGGCAACCGCGCGCAGCTTCAATCGTTCCGCGACATGCTGGTGGGCTGCCGCGACGCGGTGGCGCCGCTGAAGCGCAAGGGCATGACGCTGGCCGAGACCGTCGCCGCCCGGCCGACCGCGCCGTTCGACGACCTGTGGGGCCGGTTCGTCATCGATCCGGTGTTCTTCACCAAGCTGGTCTACCAGGGGGCCTGACCGCGCCGATGCGCCTTGCCGCTCCCCTCGTGCCGGCGGCGTTCTTCGGTATCGTCCTCGGGCTGTGCGGGCTGGGCAACACCTGGCGCGCGGCGCACGACGTCTGGCAGGCTCGGCGGCGATCGGCGAGGCGCTGCAATGCGCCGGCATCGTCGTCTGGGCCATGCTGGTCGTGCTGTTCGCACTCAAGTGGCTGGTCGGGCGCGATGAGGCGCTGGCCGAGGCGGCGCATCCGGTGCAGTGCTGCTTCATCGGGCTGGCGGGGGTGGCGACGATGCTGGTGGCCGGCGGGCTGCTGCCCTATGCGCGGGGGGCGGCGCTGGCGCTGTTCGCGGTCGGCGCGGTGTTCACCGTCGCATTCGCGGCATGGCGGACCGGTGGGCTGTGGCGCGGCGAGCGGGATGAGGCGGCGACCACACCGGTGCTGTACCTGCCCAGCGTGGCCGGTTGCTTCGTCACCGCGACGATCGCCGCGGCCCTCGGCTATGCCGATTGGGGACAGCTTGCGTTCGGCGCGGGCCTGTTCTCCTGGCTGGCGATCGAATCGGTGCTGGTGCGGCGGCTGTACAATGCGACGAGTTTGGCCGGGGCGCTGCGGCCGACCATGGGGGTGCAACTGGCGCCGCCCGCGGTCGGTGCGGTGGCCTATATCAGCGTCATGCCGGGCCCGCCGGACCTGATGGCGCATGCGCTGATCGGCTACGGGCTGTTGCAGGCGCTGATCCTGCTGCGGATGGTGGCAGTGGATCCGGGTGGACGGGTTCTCGCCGGCGTACTGGGCGTTCACCTTCGGCGGCACCGCGCTGGCCACCGCGCCGCTGCGCCTGATGCAGAAGGGCGACGGCGGGGCAGTGGCGACGCTCGCGCCGTATCTCTTCGGGGCGGCGAACCTGCTGGTCGGCGTGGTGGCGGTGGGCACGCTGTGGCTGGCGGTGCGGGGCCGCCTGGCGATCAGGATGGTGCCGCTGCTGCCCGTTGCGCGCTGACCTCAGATGCCGACATTGCCGGAGCGGCGGCGTGCCGCGAGCAGCCGGTTCGAATCGAAGAACCGCTCGACGGCGGCGGCGTGCACGGCGCGCGAGGCGGCATCGAAGTCGCCGGCCGGTTGCGGCTCCGGATCGAAATGCCCGAACTCGTCGCGGCCGCGCGCCAGGGCGCGGTGACGCGGGCGCCCGCATTGACCAGGCGGCAATGGGTGGGGATGTAGCTGACGCCGATGCCGATGCGCCGCTGGTCGGTGCGGTTCGGTTCCGAGCAGTGCACGATATGGTGTGGTGCAGCGACACCTGGCCGGCCCGCAGCGGCATCAGCACGAAATTCTCGTAATCCAGCCGGTGGTCGATGGTCTGGCCGCGCGACAGCAGGTTGCCCGGCGCGGGGGCGTCGCGATGCGGCTTCTGGCCGATCACGTGGGTGCCGGGCAGGATCTTGATGCAGCCCATCTCGGGCGTGGAATCGGTCAGCGCGATCCAGGCGGTGACCTGCTCGGCCGGATCGAGGCCGAAATAAGTGCCGTCCTGGTGCCAGGAGACGTGCGACCCCTCGTGCGGCTCCTTCAGCCAGGAGGTGAGGTGGTAGATCAGGATGTTCGGCCCGATCAGGCTTTCCACCGCCGGGCAGCCGGCCGAACGTGTCGCCCTGCTCGCGCTCGAACGTTTCGAGGCAGCCCCGGTAGTGCCGCACCTCCTCGGCGGTCAGGCAATCGAGCGGGAAGAGGAAGCCGTCACGCTGATACGCAGCGACCTGGGCGGGCGCCAGACTGGTGGATGACAGATTGGTGGATGACAGACCGGTGGACGACAGACTGGCGGACATGGGGCGGGCCTCCGGTGGGCTGCCGCAGTGTGGCGGCGTCCCGGACTTTGGCGGCACCCCGGACTCTGGGCAACAGCCGGCGGTGTCAGACGACGGTGTCAGACGACGACGAGCAGCCCGACGAAGAGGCCCCATATCGCGGCGCCGATCACGATGCCGAACACCATGCCGCGCGCGGTATCGAAGTCGTCCCGGCGCCCCGTTCGGCACTCTGCGGCACGTTGTCTCGCGCCACGGTTTTCTGCCCGTGTATCATGGATACATGCATCGGACCGATCCTCCTTGCAGGATGGATCATGGGGGCACAGTAAGGCCAAATCTTGTAGGCAGAGGACACAGGCAGGTGAACGGGTTGACTTGCCGGCGGATCAATCCGCCCACTGTCCAGGGGAGGACCTCTGCCATGACGACCTGGGAAAAGCGCCGCGTCGGGCGCACCGATCTGCACGTGACCTCGCTCGGTCTCGGTACCGCCACGATGGGCGGCAGCCGGGGTACCAATGACGATCGAGGAACGGGTGAAGCTGGTGGATGCCGCGTGGAACGCGGGCGTGCGCTATGTCGACACCGCGCGCGTTCTATGGCGTTCGGCGCAGCCGAACGTGCCACCGGCGATGCGCTGCGCGACAAGCCGCGCGACGAGTGGGTGCTGTCCACCAAATGCGGCGGCTGCTGCGGCCGAATGCCGGTGGTGGCGGGGGCGACCGACGGCCGCCTGGCACCGCTGCCGTTCGCGGTGCAATACGATTATTCGTACGACGGCATCATGCGCTCGATCGAGGACAGCTATCAGCGGCTGGGCCTCGCCAAGATCGACATCCTGCTGGTGCACGACATCGGCGTCTATCAGCACGGCGAGGGAAGCCAACGTCGCGCACATGAAGGCGCTGCGCGACAGCGGCTATCGCGCGCTCGAGGAACTGAAGCGCAGCGGCGTGATCAGCGCGATCGGGCTCGGGGTGTGAACGAGAAGGCGGTGCTGATCGACGTGCTGGGCTGGGGCGACTGGGACGCGTTCCTGCTGGCCGGCCCGCTATACGCTGCTGGAGCAGGCGCCGCTCGACGACCTGCTGCCGATGTGCGTGACGCGCGGCACCTCGATCATCGTGGGCGGGGCCGCTGAATTCCGGCATCCTGGCGGGCCGCGACACCTGGAACTATGCCGCCGCACCGCCCGAGGTGGTGGGGCGGGTGACGGCGATCCGCGCGGTATGCGATGCGCACGGGCCGTGCCGCTGCCGGCGGCCCGCATTGCAGTTCCCGCTGGCGCATCCGGCGGTGGTGCGCGATCATCCCCGGCCCGCGCTCGGCGGCGGAGTTCGAGGAGAATCTCAAGCTGCTGGCAATGAAGATCCCATCGGCGCTGTGGGCGGAACTGCGCGACAAGGATCTGCTGCATCCCGAGGCGCCGACGCCGTCCTGACCAGGTGCGCGGCATCAGCCCCTTGATCGCGCCGAACGCCAGGCCGCGCACCAGGTGCCGCTGCAGCGCCATCATGAAGGCGACGATCGGCAGCATGATGCCGACCGCGGCGGCAGCGGACAGCGACCAGTAATTGATGTCCTCGCCGCCGTATTCCGCGATCGCCACCGGCAGGGTCTTGGTGTCCGGCCCGGTCAGCACGAGGGCGAACAGGAACTCGTTGTACGCCAGCAGCAGGCTGAACAGCGCGGTCACCCACAGGCCGGGCGCCACCACCGGCAGTGCGACGCGGGCGAACACCTGCCAGGCATTAGCAGCCGTCGATCGCCGCGGCCTCGTAAAGCTCGTGCGGCACGTCGACGAAGAAGCTGCGCGGATCAGCCAGATGGTGAAGGGCTGGTTGATCGCCACCAGCGCCAGGATCATCGCCGGATAGGTGTTGATCATGCCCAGCGTCTTGGCCAGCACGAAGAACGGAATGGCGAGCAGGATGTGCGGGAACATGCGCATCGCCAGCAGAGCGAACAGCAGCCCGCGCGAGGCCTGGTTCTGCATGCGCGACAGGCCGTACGCCGCCATGGTGCCGATCGACACCGACGTCACCCACGGTGCAGAGCGAGATCACCCGCGCTGTTGATCAGGAAGTGCCAGAAAGCCCTTCTCCACCCAGACCTGCTCGTGGAACTCGAAGGTCGGGGTGAAGATCAGCTTGGGCGGGATCGAGAATGCGTCCACCGGCTGCTTGATCGAGGTCAGCACGCCCCAGATCACCGGCGTCAGGTTCACCGCCGTGAAACGCACACAGCGCCACGAACAGCAGCACCTGCATCGTCATGCGCCGGCGCATCAGAAGGCTCCTCGTTCGCGGCGGTAGACCAGGCGGATCATGATTGCGATCAGGGCGGCGACGAACAGCAGGGTCAGCACGCCCAGCGCCGATGCCTTGCCCACCTGCAGCAGGCGGAAGGCGATCGCGTAGGTGTAGAGCGTGATGGTTTCGGTCGCGGTGCCCGGGCCGCCCGAGGTCAGCACGTAGATCGTGTCGAAGAAGCGGAACGCGTCCATCAGTCGGATCGCCAGCACGAACACGATCAGCGGCCGGATCGCCGGCAGCATGATGCGCCAGCAGCAGCGTCCAGATGCCGGCGCCGTCGATCTGTTGCGGCCTCGATCTGGCTCTGGTCCACCGTGTTGAGGCCGGCGTACAGCACCAGGATCATGAATGGCGTGAACTGCCAGGCATCGGCGAACACGACGGTCGCGCGCGCCCAGGCGGGATCGCCCAGGAAGTCGGGCGGGGAAGATGCCGAGGCCGATCAGCGTCGCGCTGAGCAGGCCCCAGCGGCCGATGAAGATCCAGCGCAGGAAGAGCGCCGCCACCACGGGCGTGACGATGCTCGGCAGGAACATCAGCAGGTTCAGCGTGCGCACGCCCGAAGGTCAGGGCGGGTACAGCCCGTACGCCACCAGCAGCCCGACGCAGAACTCGACGCCGACGGCCGCGAGCACGATCAGCAGCGTGCGGCCGAGCGAAGTCCCAGAAGCGGTGCGTCGTTCAGCAGGGCGGCGTAGTTGTCGAGGCCGATGAACTCGTAGGCGCCGTTGCCCAGGTCGTAGTTGAACAGGCTGAGCCACATCGCATAGCCCAGCGGGAACAGCAGCACCGCGCCCGAGCACGAGCGCGCTCTCGGCACGAGGAACAGCCACCAGCGTCCGTCGGGGCCGGTGAACGCGCCGCGGCGGCGGCGCCGGACGTCACTTGTAATAACCGTGGCCCTTCAGGAACGTGGTCGTTTTCGTTGGCAGCGGTGTCGAGCGCCTGCTTCACCGTCATCTCGCCGGTCATCGACTGCAGGATGCGGCGGGTGATGAACTCGCCCACCGGATAGACTTTCCGGCAATGGCGGCGCCGCCAGGCCGCTCTCGTAGGACGCGAGTGCCGCCGGGGTAGAAGCGGTTGGGCCTTGGCCAGGTCCGGATCGTCCAGCAGCGACTTGCGCGGCGGGATGATGAGCGAGGCGGCGCCGCGCATGTTCGCCTGGTTGGACGAGGTGGCGATGATGCGGAACAGGGTGTCGGGATCCTGCTTGCTGAAGGCGGAGATGGCGTAGCCGTCGCCGGCGATGCGGGCCTTGCCCTGCGGCGGCGCGATCCAGTCGATCTTGCCGACGATGCGGGATTTCGTCGGATCGTCCATCGCCTTGGCGCGGGTCGCCCACTGGAGGCCCATCACGCCGGCGTCCTGCTGGTAGGCGATGGTGCACTCGTCGTTGGCCGCTGCGGTGTAGCCCTGCTGGGCGGAGCGGGTGACCTCCTTCATCATCTCGATCGCCTGGACGCCGCGGGCGTTGTTGAACACCGGGCGCCAGTCGGCGTCGAACCAGCCGTCGCCCAGCGCATTGAAGGGGTACCAGTGCGCCTCGTTGATCGCGGCATCCACGGGCTTCAGGCAGTTGACGCTGCCGGCGCGCATCGGCGAATTGAACGACTTCGCCATATCGCGGTACTCGGCGATGGTCCGCCGGCGGCTTCTTGCCTGCTGCGTCCAGCATGTCCTTGCGGTAGAAGAACATCATCGCGTTGAGCGTGTGCGGGATGACGTAGAGGCGGCCTTCGTGGGTGTAGGGTCTTGCGGATCGCCTCGGGGAAGTCGTCAAGCCTGTACTCGTCGCGGTATTTCGCCCACAGGTCGTCGAGCGGGGCGCAGCCAGCCGTTCTTGACGAAGGTCTGGAAGTTCGAATCGTTGGCGTAGAGGATGTCGATCGTGTCGGCCTTGGACGACAGCGCGATGGTGATCAGTTCCAGCGCCTTGTCGATCGGCATGAGCTGGGTGTTGACGGTGGCGCCCGGCAGCGCGGTGCGCATCTTCTCGGCGTACATCTCCAGCGCCGGATAGCGGTGGCTGATCATCTGGATGGTGCCGGCGGCGCGGGGCGCGCGCGCCCAGGGATGGCCGGTGCCGCCAGCGTGGCCGCGACAAGCCCACGCCGGCTGAGAATGAGCCTGCTCATTGGATGGTCCCCCCCGTTCTTTGGGATCATCCTATGCCATGGTTGCGGCCGGCGCGAAGAGGGCGGCGGCGGGCGAGCCGGTCAGCGCGTGCTGATCAGCGCCAGCAGGCCCTGCAGCAACTGGGTCGGCGTCGGCGGGCAGCCTGGGATCACCAGGTCCACCGGCACGACGTCCGCGACGCGGCCCGATGCAGGCGGGGCTGCCGGCGAACACGCCGCAGCCGGCGGCACAGTCGCCGACCGCGACGACCCATTTCGGCGCCGGCGTGGCGCGCCAGGTGCGCTCCAGCGCCTCACGCATGTTGCGCGTGACGGGGCCGGTGACCATCAGCACATCGGCGTGTCGCGGCGAGGCGACGAAGCGGAGGCCGAAACGTTCGAGGTCGTAGAAGGCGTTGTTCAGCGCGTGGATCTCGAGTTCGCAGCCGTTGCACGATCCGGCGTCGACCTCGCGGATCGACAGGCTGCGGCCGAGCCGGCGCTGTGCCGCGCGGTCGAGGTCGTCGGCGAGGGCGGCGAGCGGGGCCGGTTCGGTGACCGGCGAGCGCAGGCCTTGCAGCAGGGTCCTCAGCATGGCGGCGCGGCCTCCCTGTCAGGGGGGTGGCGTGCAGGGGGTGCGATCGCGGCGACGGGGCTGCCGGGGTAGGATGGGTCACAGGCGGTGTCCCGTGTTGCGCAGCGCGACGTCCGCCCGGCCCCCTGTCATTGCGAGGAGCGTAGCGACGAAGCAATCCCCATGACGCTGCGCACTCCCATGGAGATTGCTTCGCTGCGCTCGCATGACAGGGGAGGGTCGCGCCCACCGCCGGAGATTGCTTCGCTGCGCTCGCTCTGACAGGGGACGTTACGCACCCCGCCGAAGATTGCTTGGCTGCGCTCGCTCTGACAGGGGGTGGCATGGTCTGCCGGGTGGGGTGGGTCACAGGTCGTGCCCCGAATAGGAACAGTTGAACGACTTGTTGCACAGCGGGAAGTCCGCGACGATAGTTGCCCTCGATCGCCGCCTCCAGCAGCGGGCCATTGGAACCACGACGCATCGCGCAGATGGCAGCGGTCGATGCGGCCCGCGGCGTCGATCCGCAGCCAGACCAGCACGTCGCCGCGAAAGGCCTCCGCCAGCGCCAGGCCCTCGCAGGGGCCGTGCGGCGCGACCGCGGCGCGCAGATCGCCGGCGGGCAGGGCGTTCAGCATCTGCTCGATCAGCGACTCAGCATCTGCTCGATCAGCGACAGGCTCTGGTCGATCTCCTTGATGCGGATCCAGGCGCGCGCATTGACGTCGCCCTCGTGCAGCACCGGGACCTCGAAGCGCAGCCGGTCGTACGGCGGATAGACGATCGCACGCCGCACGTCGAAATCGCGCCCCGACGCGCGGCCGACATAGCCGCCGGCGCCGAAGCGCTGCGCCAGCGCGCCGGACAGGATGCCGGTGCCGACGGTGCGGTCCTGCAGCGACGCGGTCTTGTCGTACAGCTCGACCAGGGCAGGGAACTTCGCGCGGATGTCGTCGACCAGCCGGCGGATCGCGGCGGCGCCGTCGGGTGCCAGGTCGGCCGCCACGCCGCCCGGCACGATCGCGTCCATCATCAGCCGGTGGCCGAAGCAGCCGGCGGCGCAGCGCAGCACCTGCTCGCGCAGCATGCCGCAATGGGCCAGCATGATGCTGAACGACGCGTCGTTGCAGATCGCGCCGAAATCGCCGAGGTGGTTGGCGATGCGCTCGAGTTCCGCCATGACGCCGCGCAGCCAGACCGCGCGCGGCGGCGGCGCGATGCCGGCGGCGGCCTCGACGGCGCGGGCGAAGGCGAAGGCATAGGCGACGGTGCTGTCGCCCGAGGTGCGGCCGGCGATGCGCGCCGCGTGGTCCAGCGTCGCGCCATGCATCAGGTGGTCGATGCCCTTGTGCACGTAGCCCAGGCGCTGCTCCAGCCGCCACCACCGTCTCGCCATCGGCGGTGAAGCGGAAATGGCCGGGCTCGATGATGCCGGCATGGACGGGGCCGACCGCGATCTGGTGCAGCCCGTCGCCCTCCACCGGCAGGAACGGATAGGCGGTGGGATTGGCGCCGTGATCGAGCCACGGGCGGGTGTCCGGCAGGCCCTCGGCCACGAGCCCGAACAGGTCGTGTGCCGCGCGCTCCAGCCGGATCGCCGGCGCATGCAGCGCACCGACCGAGGGATAGCGGCCGTCCGGGCAGTCCAGCGCCAGCAGCACGACCGCGCCGTCGAACACCGCCATGTGGATGCGGCCGGGTTCGCCCCACAGGCCCAGCAGCGTCACCTCGCCCGCAGCCAGCGACCGCGCCATCTCCTGCCAGTGCGGCGTATCGACAATCGTCATCCGAGCAGCGCCGCCACGTGCTGGAACCAGGCGACCAGCGGGGCCGGCAGCCAGATGCCGGCGATCAGCACCAGCGTGAGGTGCGCGAACATCGGCACGTAGGACGCGTCACCGGTCCCACCGGGCCACGCGGCTCGCCGAAGGCCACGCCGATGAGGCGCAGGAACAGCGCGCCGAACGACAGCAGCAGGCCCAGCACCAGCAGGACGGTCAGCACCGGCTGCTGCGCGAAGCTGGAGCTGACCAGCAGGAACTCGCTCATGAACACGCCGAACGGCGGCATCCCGACGATCGCCGCGACGCCCGCGATCAGTCCCCAGCCGAGCAGCGGATGCGTGGTGGTGAGGCCGGCGATGTCGCTGATGCGCTGGGTGCCCTTCACCTGCGCGACATGCCCCACCGAGAAGAAGATCGCCGACTTGGTCAGGCTGTGCATCGTCATCTGCAGCAGGCCCGCGAAATTGCCCAACGGACCGGCGATGCCGAAGGCGAACACGGTGATGCCCATGTGCTCGATCGAGGAGTAGGCGAACATGCGCTTGATGTCGCGCCGGCGGTACAGCATGAACGAGGCGAAGATCAGCGAGATCAGCCCGAGCGCGATCATCAGCGGCCCGGGCGCGATGGCGCCGGGATTGGCGGCCAGCAGCATCTTGAAGCGCAGCAGCGCGTACAGCGCCACGTTCAGCAGCAGCCCCGACAGCACCGCCGAGATCGGCGTCGGGCCCTCGGCGTGCGCATCGGGCAGCCAGGCGTGCATCGGTGCCAGCCCGACCTTGGTGCCATAACCCAGCAGCAGGAAGATGAAGGCGACGTTGAGCAGCGCCGGATCGAACTCACGCGCGCGCGTCATCAGCGCGGTCCAGACCATGGCATCGGCGCCCTCGCCCATCACCGGGCGGGCGGCGAGGTAGACCAGGATGGTGCCGAACAATGCCAGCGCGATGCCGACGCTGCCGAGGATGAAATATTTCCAGGCGGCCTCGATCGCCTCGTGCGTGCGGTAGATGCCGACCATCACGACGGTGGTGAGCGTCGCGAGTTCCACCGCCACCCACATCAGGCCGATGTTGTTGGCGAGCAGCGCCAGGTTCATGCCGAACAGCATGAGCTGGAACATCGCGTGGTAGAACCGCAGGTAGTTGGGCGTGAGGCGGCCAGTCTCCAGTTCGTGCGCGATGTAGCTGGCGCTGAACGCGCTGGTGGTGAAGCCGATGAAGGCGTTCAGCAGGATGAACACGATGTTGAGGTCGTCGACCAGCAGGTACGGGCCGGTGGCCGGCCGGTCCACCAGCAGCGCCAGCGCGGCGAGCAGCGTCAGGAAACTGGCGGCCATGTTGATGCGGGCCGACAGCCGGTAGTTGGCGAGCATGGCCAGGACGGCGGCGGCGACCAGCGGGATGAGCAGGATGGCGAGTTCGATCACCGCCGCTCCCCCCGGAACTGGTCGAGCGCCTGCAGGTCGACGGTGTCGAAGCGCTCGCGGATGCGGAACAGGAAGATGCCGATCACGATGAACGCGATCAGGATGGAGAAGCGACGCTGATCTCCACCACCAGCGGCATGCCCTGCGCGCCGGTCGCGGCCAGGTTCACGCCGTTCTCCAGCGACAGGAAGCCGGCGACCTGGCTGACCGCGTTGCGCCGCGTGACCATCATCAGCAGGCCGATCAGCACCACCGACAGCGCCATGGCGATGTCCTCGCGCGCCACCGGATCGGCCTGCGCGGTGACCGGCAGCATCACCATCAGCGACAGCGCCACGAGGCCGATGCCGGCCAGCATGGTGAGGCCGATGCCGACCACGGTCTCGATCTCGCGGTGGATGCCCAGGCGGAACACCATGCGCCGCAGCGCCATCGGAATGACGATGCCCTTGAAGCCGAGCGCGATGGCGGCGGTGATGTAGAGATGCGGCGCGTGCTGGATCGATGCCTGCCACGCGACCGAGGCCGCCAGCACGAAGGCGTGCAGCGCCAGCACGTTGATCAGCGCGTACAGCCGGTCCTGGTACAGCATGGCGAAGCTCGCGAGCACCAGGCCGCCGGCCAGCATATGGGAGACGTCGAAGGCGAAGCCGTGCATCATCACATGCCTCCCGAGACGAACAGCAGCAGCACGCCGAGCAGGCCCAGCATCAGCGCCGCCCCCAGGAAGTTCGGCACGCGGAACACGCGCATCTTGGCGATCGACATCTCGAACACGCCCAGCAGCACGCCGGCCACCGCGAGCTTCGCCAGCCACGCGGCCAGCCCCACGACGTAGAGGCTGTCGAAGCCGAACGAAGAAGATGCAGCCGATCACCGAGACGTAGAGCAGCAGCTTCAGCGACGCCGCCAGCTCGATCATCGCCAGGTGGCGGCCGGAGTATTCCAGCACCATCGCTTCATGCACCATGGTCAGTTCCAGGTGCGTCGCCGGATTGTCGACCGGGATGCGCGCGTTCTCGGCGAGCGCCACGACGACGAAGGCGACCAGCCCGAGCGCCAGCGACACGCGCAGGCCGACGGCCGAGAACGCCATGTAGTCGGCGATGGTGGAAAGCTGGGTGGAGCCGGCGATCAGCGCCACCGACAGCACGATCATCAGCATGGCGGGCTCCGCGAGCGAGGCGATCATGACCTCCCGCGAGGCGCCGATGCCGCCGAAACTGGTGCCGATGTCCATCGCCGCCAGCGCCTGCATGAAGCGCGCGCTGCCCAGCAGGGCGATGATCGCGATCAGGTCGCCCGACCAACTGAACAGCAGGCCGGTCGCGAAGGTCGGCACCAGTGCTGCCGCGACCCAGGTGACCGCGAAGATCACATAGGGCGTCACGCGGAACAGCCATGACGCGCCTTCGGCCAGCACCGCCTCCTTGCCCAGCAGCCGCTTCAGGTCGCGGTACGGCTGGATCAGCGATGGCCCGCGGCGGCGCTGGACGCGCGCCTTCACCTTGCGCACCAGCCCGGTGAACAGCGGCGCCAGCAGCAGCACCAGCACCATCTGCGCGCCCTGCACCAGCAGGGCCTGGATCACTGCCATAGCGCCAGCGCCAGCAGCAGGATCACCAGCGCGGCGAAGACGAAGCCCAGGTAGCGGCGGATGGTAAGGAACTGCAGGTGGTTCAGCACCTCGGAGGCGCGCCAGACGGCAGCGGCCACAGGCGCGTACAGCAGGTCCCAGGCCGGGTTGCTGATGTACTTCACGATGCGCGCCGGCGCCGTGTCGCCGGGCGGCGGCATGCTGACCGTCTCGTGCGAGCGGAACACCACCGTGCCGAACACCCGGCGGATCGGCTGGGCGAAGCTGCCGCCGGTTTGTACTGGGTCTGCGGCCGCGGATCGGGGAAGCCGCAATCCCATGCCGGCGCGCGGCGCACGGCGCGGGAGGCGAAGCGGTGGATCGCCAGCACGGTCAGCGATGCCGACAGCGCGATGAACACGAACACCAGCAGCCCGTTGTAGGAACTGCGCGCGCTCTCGACCGGCACGATCGACAGCCAGTCCACCGAAAGCTGGCGCGGCATGTGCGTGCCGGTGAGCGCCTGGGCCACCGGTGCGAGCAGGTCGATGACGAGACCGGGGAAGATGCCGGCGAGCAGGCAGAGGCCGGCGAAGGCGAACATGGCGGCGAGCGAGCAGCCATCCACCTCGCGCGCGTCGCCGGCGGCGCGGCTGCGGGGGCGGCCCAGGAAGGCGATGCCGAACGCCTTGACGAAGCAGGCGGCGGCGAGCGCGGCGGACAGCGCCAGCAGCGCCCCATCCGCGGGGATGGCGATCTTCAGGCCCCATTGCGGCAGGTCGGGATGCAGCAGGATCGCCTGGAACGTCAGCCACTCGGAGACGAAGCCGTTCAGCGGCGGCAGCGCGGAGATCGCGGCGCAGCCCACCAGGAAGGCGAAGGCGGTCCGCGGCATGCGGTGGATCAGCCCGCCCAGCCGGTCCATGTCACGCTCGCCGGTCGCCGTCAGCACCGCGCCGGCGCCGAAGAACAGCAGGCTCTTGAACAGCGTGTGGTTGACCGCGTGGAACAGCGCGGCGGTCAGCGCCAGGGCAGCGGCGGCGGGAAGCTGGTTGACGCGGAAGGCGAGCGCCAGCCCGAGGCCGATGAAGACGATGCCGACATTCTCGACGGTGGAATAGGCGAGCAGCCGCTTCAGGTCGCGCTCCATCAGCGCGTACAGGATGCCCATCACCGCGGTGATGCCGCCGATCGCCAGCACGACCACCCCGGCCCACCAGGCGGGCGTGCCCAGGATGTCGAAGGCGATGCGGATGAAGCCGTAGATGGCGACCTTGGTCATCACCCCGCTCATGAGTGCCGACACGTGGCTCGGCGCGGCCGGGATGGGCGAGCGGCAGCCAGGCGTGCAGCGGCACCACGCCGGCCTTCGACCCGGCGCCGACCAGCGCCAGCAGCAGGGCCACCGCGGCGATCCCTGCGGTCGGATGGCCGGCACGCATCGCGGCGAAGGTGGTGCTGCCGGCCGGGCCTGCGAGCAGGCCGAAGCACAGCAGCAGTATCAGGCCGGAGAAGCACGCCATGACGATGTAGACGTAGCCGGCCGTCGCGTTGCCGGGCTCGCGATGGTGCGCCATCACCAGCGCCCAGGAGGCGAGCGACATCAGTTCCCAGGCGAACAGGAAGCTGAACGCATCGGCGGCCAGGACGACCAGCGTCATGCCGGCCAGGAAGGCGGGGGTAGAACGGCAGCACGCGGCGCGGTTCGTGCTCGTGGCGGCCGTATCCCAGGGCGTACAGGCTGGCGCCGGCGCTGCCCAGTCCGACGATCGCCAGGAAGCACGCGGCCAGCGGGTCCAGCAGGAAATGTGCGCCGGTCCAGGGGATGCCGAGCGGCAGCACGAGGCTCGACGGCGTCGCGCCCAGCGACAGCAGGGCGATCGCCAGCAGGATCACCGCGAGCGCCAGGCAGCCGCCATAGACCGCGCTGCGGGCGATGGCCGGTGCGGCGAAGGCGCCGATGACGGCCAGTCCCAGCAGCAGCGGGGACGCAGGCGAGTGCCGCGATGATCATGGGCGGGGTGGGATCATGGCCGGCGGGTGATCATGGCCGGCGTGCAGTGCGTGCGGCGAGGCGCACGCCCCGACCGCCCTCATTGCTGGTGGCGCCCTCGGCGATCAACTCGATGCCGGCGTCATGCAGTGCGCCGACCAGCTTCATCAGCGAGTCGACATTGCCGCGGACGACGCCGTCGCTGCCCTCCATGCGCTGGATGGTCGGGAGGGACAGTCCGGCCAACCCCGCGAGCGCCCGCTGGTCGAGGCCGAGCATGGCACGGGCGGCCCGCATCTGCGCCGCGGTGATCACGTGGCAACCATGGTTAATGATGGCCTAAGCATCGATATGCATCATGCAGCACTCGAAATCCGGGTGCAAGACGCCAGCCGGCGCGTGCAACCGGCGGGCTGGGCGGCGTCAACGGTTCCCTAGGGTTTTGTTGCCTACAATCGCGAAACTGGATGAGGCAGCGCGATATGGGCTGGCTGCGCAGAATGCGCCGAGTATTGGCCTGGTTCGGCACCGAGCACGGTGCCTTGATCCTCATCCTGGCCACGCTTGCCGTGATCATCGGCGTGGTCTGGCACTCCGCCGACCGGGCCGCCGAGCGCCAGGCAGGGGAGACGGCGTCGCGCATCGCCGCAGCACTTGCCTACGACGTGGGCCGCAACGTCGAGCAGTTCGGCTTCACGCTGCAAACCGCCACCGCCGGACGCCAATCGCCGGCGACCCTCAGCCTCAGCCCGCAGGAGCGCAACCTGCTCCTGCTCGAGCGGGTGCCGCCGGACCGCTATATCGACTTCGTCGAGGTGCTGGACGCGGAGGGCAACGTCCTGGCCAGCGCGCCGGTGCGGCCGGAGGCCAACAACTGGGCGCGGCGCGACTATTTCATCGCGCAGCGCGCCACCTCGGCGAACGAGGCCTTCATCGGCCGGCCGTTCGCCACCCAGCGCGAGGACCGCGCCGCCATTCCGATCAGCCGCCGCATCACCAATCCCGACGGCAGCTTTGCCGGGGTTGTCGTGATGGGCGTGCGGCTCGCCTATTTCCGCGACCTGTTCTCGCGGCTGGAGCTTGGCCCGAACGATTCGGTCACGCTGTTCCGCGACGATGGGACAATCCTCATGCGCCTGCCGTTCGACCTCAACGACCTGGGCCGCACGGTGGATGCCAACGCGCCGTTCGCCGCATTCCTGCGGAACGGCACGCCGGCGGTGACCGCACGCGGCGCGAACGACGGCATCGAGCGGCGCTTCGTGTTCCGCCGCGTCGGCTCGCTGCCGCTGGTGGTCAGCGTCGGGATGGAGGTCGACAGCAGCCATGCCTGGTGGTTCGCGGCGCTCGGCGTGTCGGCCGTGGCCGCCGTCAGCGCGATGGCACGCTGGCTGTGGAGCGAGAGCCGCCAGCGGGAGCGGGCCGAACGGGAGAGCCGGGAGAAGTCGCGCTTCCTCAACACGCTGAGCCATGAGCTGCGGACGCCGCTGCATGGCATCCTGGGCCATGCCGACCAGCTTGCTGCCGATCCCATGCTGGGCGAGGCCGGTTCCCGGCAGGTCGGCAAGATCGTCGCCGCCGCCAAGCATATGCGCGACGTGGTCAATGTCGTGCTGGACTATGCGCGGGTGGAGGCGCTGGGGCCGGCGCTGCACATGCGGCGGCTGGACGTGCGCGAAGTGGTGCGGGACTGCCTCGACATCATCGAGCCGGAAGCCAGGCGGCACGGCCTGGAAACGCGCTTCGTCGCTGCCCCGGCCGCGCCGGCACAGTTCGTGGCCGATGAGGTGCAGTTGCGGCAGATCCTGATGAATCTGCTGAGCAACGCAGTGAAGTACACGCCGCGGGGCTGCGTCGAGGTGCGCCTGCGGGGCGATGACCGGCTGCTGACGATCGAGGTCGCCGACACCGGCATCGGCATCCCCGACGTCCAGCGCCACCGCCTGTTCCACGAGTATGAGCGTTTCGGCACCGAGCGCACCACGATCGAGGGCACCGGCCTGGGCCTCGCCATCGCCGACCGGCTGGCGCGCCGGATGGGTGGCCATCTGGGACATCGCAACAATCATGGCGGCGGCAGCGTGTTCTGGCTGAGCCTGCCGGCAGGCGCCGCAGTCGAGCCGGTGGCGCCGCTCCCGGCGGAGGAGGCGCCCGCCACGAACCTCAGCGTTCTGGTGGTGGATGATTCCGAGATCAACCGGGAGGTCGCGGCGGCGTTCCTCCGCAAGGCGGGCCATCGGGTGGCCGAGGCGCATGACGGCGCCGAGGCCGTGCGGCTTGCCGCATTGTCGGATTTCGACGTGGTACTGATGGACATGCGGATGGCCGGGTTGGACGGGGTGCAGGCCGCACGCCAGATCAGGAATCTGCACGGACCGCGCGGCGCGGTGCCGATCGTGGCGGTGACCGCCAACGCGCTCGACGAGCATGCGGACGAATGCCGGCTTGCCGGGATGACCGACCATCTGGCGAAGCCGTTCACGCAGGCGGAACTGATCGCGGTGGTGACGCGGGTCACCCGGCGGCGCGGCAGCATCCGGGCTATGCCGGTGGATGCGATCGATGCGGACAGCGTCGCGCAGTTGACGGCCTGTATGGGACGGGACGGCTACGAAGGGCTGCTGGATTGCCTCGCGCTGCGGATCGAGGCCCTGATGCGCCGGCTCGAGGAGCCCGCCGCGCTGACGACGCCGGAGGAACTCGCCGACCTCGCGCATGAGCTTGTTGGAAGCGGCGGCACGCTGGGATTTGCCAGGCTGTCGGTGGCGGCCGAGCGGTTCGAACGCACGATCGCCACGGGGTCGGCCGATTTCGGGCAGATCCGGAGGGAGGCAGAGGCGGCGCTCGTGGAGTTGCGGCGGCGGCGTTCGGTGGAGGCGGCGCTCGCCGGGTAAGCCTCCGCCCGCGGGCATCGCCGCCGCGTCACCGCCTGTGGCCGGGAAGGCGATGTCCGGATCGGCGGTTCAGTAAAGCAGGGACGTGGTCGAGCGCCAGGTCCAGACTGCCACCGAACTCGCGGTGGTGGCCGCGACCGAGAGGCCGCAGAACAGCGCCGCGGTGCCGAGCGGCGATGGTGCACCGGTCGCGAGGACCGCGAGATAGCCGATCATTGCGCCGCCGGCACAGGATGCGACGGCGGTCTCGGCGAAACCCGGAGGGATCACCACGATGACGCGCTGGTCGGTCCCGCCGGCGAGCGAAGCAGCGGACTGCGCCGCGGCCGGGCGTGCCAGCAACGGCGTCGCCACCAGCGGCAATGCCAGCGCCAGCAGCGGCATTGCCAGCGATAGCAATGCTGGCCGGCAGGCCGGACGTCCCTGGGTGATGCCGCGCATGCACATCGCGCTATCATAGCGTCGACACGCCTGCAGCGGGAGGGACAAACATGAAATTCGGCCTGATCATTCGCGGCCAGTATCCACAGGGCGACGACATGCAGCTTCGCCTGCGCGAGGATCTGGAGGCGGCGAAGCTGGCGGAAGAACTGGGTTACGACCTGGTCGCCAAAGGCTCGCACTACAGTTCGCATCCGTTCCAGTACATCCAGCAGATCCCCTATCTCTGCCAGGTGGCGCTGGTGGCGCCGAAGCTGCGTGTGGTGCCGGGCGTCGTGCTGCTGCCGCTGCACAGCCCGCTGCACGTGGCGGAGGAATTGGCCTCGCTGGATGTGATGAGCGGCGGCAAGCTCGTGTTCGGCGCCGGCATCGGCTACCGCGAGGTGGAGTTCCGCGCCTTCGGCACGACATTGAAGCAGGCCGGCCGCCGCTTCGAGGAATGCCTGACCGCGGTGAAGCGGTTGTGGTCCGAGGATTTCGTGACCATGCAGGCCTCCTATTTCTCGCTGGAGAATGCGAACTGCACGGTGCTGCCGGTGCAGAAGCCGATGCCGCCGGTGTGGATCGGCGCCAATATCGATGTCGGCATCAGGCGGGCGGCGCGCATGGCGGATGCGTGGTTCGTGAACCCGCACAACAAGCTGGCGACGATCGCGCAGCAGATGGAGGTGTACAAGCGCGCGCTGGAGGAATGCGGCAAGGCGTTTCCGGCGGAGTTCCCGATGGCGCGCGAGGTGTTCATCGCCCGCACCCGCGCCGAGGCGATCGAGCGGGCGAAACCGTCGCTCGAAGCCAAATACAAGGCGTACCGCGACTGGGGCCAGGACAAGGTCATGCCGTCGAGCGACCATTTCGACCTCGACTTCGATGACCTGGTCGACGACAGGTTCCTGATCGGCTCGCCGGCGGAGGTGACCGAGCAGATCGTCGCGCTGCGCCGCCGGTTCGGTGTGACCACGCTGATCGCTGGGGTCCACTGGGTCGGCATGCCCAAGAGCCTGGCGGTGGAGCAGATGCAGTTGCTGGCCGAGGAGGTCTTCCCGGCCGTGCGATCGGCCGGGTAGGCGCGACGGAACGTGGAGGGTGGGCGCGCGGCGGCGCCCATCACGCGCGACGGCCGTTGCTTGAGCGCGCGATTCAGACCTCCGGCGGGTCCGCCTCCGGCCATCACGCGCTAAGCGGTGGCGGCCTCGCGCAGCGGCGTGCGGCGCAGGTTCCGCGCCAGCAGGTCGGCGAACTCATCGGCCGACAGCGCCTGGGCGAACAGGAAGCCCTGCGCCTCCTCACATCCCTCGTCGCGCAGCAGCGCCGCCTGCTGTTCGTGCTCGACGCCCTCGGCGTTCACGCGGATCCCCATCGCATGGCTCATGCGCAACACCGCACGGACGATCTCGGCGGCGTGCGGATCGCTCGCCAGGCCACGGATGAACGACCGGTCGATCTTGATCTTGTCGAAGCGGAACCGCTGGAGATAACCCAGGCTGGAATAGCCGGTGCCGAAATCGTCCATCGCGATCGCGATTCCGAGGCCGCGCAGCCGGCGCAGCATCGCCAGCGTCTCGTCGGTATCCTGCAGCAGGATGCCCTCCGTGATCTCGATCTCCAAGCGTGATGGATTGAGCCCGCTGCGGCGCAAGGCGCGCTGCACCTGCTCGAAGAACCCCGGCCGGCGGAACTGCACCGGCGAGACGTTGACGGCGATCGATCGCAGCGTGGGCCAGGCGGCGGCCTGGCGGCACGCCTCGTACAAGGCCCACTCGCCGATCTGGACGATGACCCCGGTCTCTTCCGCCAGCGGCACGAAGGCCTCCGGCGGAACCTCGCCGCGCTGCGGGTGGCGCCAGCGCAGCAATGCCTCCGCACCGACCACGCGGCGGCCGATCAGTTCGAACTGCGGCTGGTAGTGCAGCACGAACTGCTCCGTCGCCAGGGCCGTGAGCATGTCCGCCTCAAGCGCCCGGCGCTCCAGCAGCCGCTGGTTCATGTCGGCGGCGAAAAACCGGTAGGTGCCGCGGCCTTCCTCCTTGGCGCGGTACAGCGCGACATCCGCCTCCTGCAGCAGCAGGCCGGCATCGATTTCCGGCAGGCCTGGGGCGGTCGCGCCGCGCATGGCGATCCCGATGCTGACGCCGGCCGAGACCAGGGCGCCGTCGAGGTCGAAGGGCGGGTCGAACGCATCGATCATGCGCCGCGCGAGCAGTTCGGTATCGCCGAACTGGTGCACGCCCACCTGCACGACCGCGAACTCATCGCCGCCAAGCCTGCCGAGCGTGTCCGTTTCGCGCACGCAGGCGCGGAGCCTTGTGGCCACTTCGGCCAGCAGGCGGTCTCCAGCGGCATGCCCTAGCGTGTCGTTCACGTCCTTGAAGCGGTCGAGATCCAGATAGAGCACGGCCAGGCACGCCGATTCCCGCCGGGACCACGCCAGCGATTGTTCGAGCCGGTCCTGGAACAGCGCGCGGTTCGGCAGGCCCGTGAGCGTGTCGTGCGTGGCGAGGTGGGTCGAGCGGCGCAGCGCGCGCCGCAGAAGGCGCATCGGCAGCGCCCGCAGGATCACGAAGGTGAATGCGCCGAGCGAACACGCCAGCAGCGCCACGAGCCCGGTGATCAGCAATACCCGTTGCTGCGATCGCGCGGCCTGGACATGGCCGACGATCCTGCCTGCATCGTAGATCGGACTGGTCGATGCCATCACGGGCGGGGGCAGCATATCACCCTGCTCGGCCACGCTGTCGCCGTTCAGCGCGGTGACGATGATGCGCTCCGGCTCCTGGGAGGTGCGCAGCATGCCGAGAAGGCCGCGGATCCTGGCATTCTCGAACACCCATAATTCGGGGTTCCTGCTGGCAAGCTGCGACATGGTCGCGGCCGCCAGGTTGGCCTCCGCGGCCACCTCGGCGTAACGGGCGGCGGTGGACGCCAGGAAATACGCGGCCGGCACCGCCAGGGTCGCAACGAGTGCGATGGCCGCCGCCAGGATGGTGGCGATGCGGCTGAATGCCCGGTCAGACCCTGGCTCGGATGGGGTCATGCACCAGGGCCGGCCAAGGGAATGTGCCCCAGCCGCATAAGCAGTGCGCTCGCCTCCGGCCCGCGCAGCGCCGCCAGGAACCGGGCGACATGCTGACGGTGCTGTTCGCGCCAGACGATGGTGAGCGTGCGCGACAACGGATACCGCCCGGCCGCCAGCGCCTCGACCGTCGGCGGAACGCGATCCAGGACCAGCGGCTTCACCCTGCGGGCTTCGGCGTTGATCTGGCCGATCGTCATGGCGCCGAACGATCCTGGCAGGCGCTCGATGGAATCGGCATTGTCCTGGTCGGTCGCCACCGTCAGCAGGCCGGGACGTGCCAGCGCGATCCGCACCGCATCGGCCATCGCCGCCGACACTCCGCGCAACATCGTCCAGTCGGCGTCGGACGGTTCGCGGCGGATGAGCCGCACCGGCGTGCTGTTCGGCCAGGCCGTCGTCTGCCCGGCGAGGATGCGCGCGACGCCGTCCAGCGAGATCTCCTGCATGCCGACATCGGTGTGCGTCACGAAGGCGATCGGCGTGCGCGCGTACGCGAAACCCTGCAATCCCTTGGTACGATCGGCATCCGCGAGGTCGCGGGCCGACAGCGCGAGATCGATCGGCCCGGCCGCCACCGCGGCAAGCCCGCCGGATGTGCCGAGACTAGGCAGGATCCTGATCTCGACGTCCGCATTGGTCGCGACGAAGAGGTCGCCGATCTGGCGCATGGTGGCCAGCGCCATGCCGGTGCCGCCGATGCGCAGCAGCATCGGGTCGGCACGGGCGCGGCGTGCCGGAATCAGGAGCCCTGCGGCCAGCGCGGCCAGCGCCGCTCGGCGCCGGACGATGGCGGGGCGGAAGAGACGGAGGTCTTGCGGCATACGGGCTGCCTTCGGCGGTGCCGTCCGCAGTTCTGGTCCAAATTTCTGAACAGTGGGTAAAGCACCCGTTGCGCCACGATGCTGATTGACGCCGCCCCTCGGCTCGCCATACATCCGTACTAGCGGACTTTTTGGCAACAAACACGCCGCCCAAAACACGCCGACCACAGGGGAAACGTCCATGGGAAACCGTCCATGAAGTGCTTCGCGGGAGACATGCTGCCGGTCCGGCCGATGGCGGCATTCATCGCCTGCCTGTTGCTCACCGGCGTGCAGCCGGCCGCCGCGCAGAGCAAGTACCACGAAGCCCCTGCGCTCGCCGAACAGGTGAAGGCCGGCAAGCTCCCGCCGGTGGACCAGCGCCTGCCGGAGCAGCCGCTGGTGGTGCCCGTCGTCGACAAGGTGGGCGAGTATGGCGGCACCTGGCGGCGCGCCTTCCTTGGTCCGGCGGATGCCAATAATTACGTCCGCGTGGTGTACGACGCGCTGTTCCGCTTCTCGCCCGACGGCGCCAAGATCGAGCCGAAGCTCGCCATGGGCGCCGAACCCTCCGCCGACTTCAAGGTATGGACCTTGACGTTGCGCAAGGGCGCCAAGTGGTCCGACGGCGCGCCGTTCGGCGCCGATGACATCCTGTTCTGGTACAAGGACGTGCTGCAGAACAAGGACCTGACGCCGTCGCTGCCCGGCTGGATGCGCAACGCCGATGGCACGCCCGCGAAGATCGAGAAGATCGACGACGTGACGCTGCGGTTCACCTACAGCGCGCCGGCGACGCTGTTCCTGACGGCGGTCGCCAATGCCGATGGGGCCGACCGCACCAACGCGATGTTCCTGCCCGGGCATTACCTGAAGAAGTTTCATCCCGCCTATACGCCGAAGGAGGAACTCGACAAGCAGGTTGCCGCGGCGGGCTTCAAGACCTGGACCGAACTATTCAACACCCGCGCACAGCCCTCGGAGAATCCCGAGCGTCCGACCATGGCGGCCTGGATGCCGGTGAGCCGGGTCAGCGATCCCGTGTTCACCTTGCGGCGCAATCCGTATTTCATCGGCGTCGACAGTGCGGGCAACCAGTTGCCCTATATCGACGAAGTGCGGTTCACCTATTTCGCCGATGCGCAGGCGCTGAACCTCGCGGCGATCGCCGGCAATTTCGATATGCAGGCGCGCCATATCCAGATGACCAATTATCCGGTGTTCAAGGAGCAGGAGAAGACCGGCAAGTACAAGGTGCTCACCTGGCCGACCTTCGGCGGCTCGGATGCGGTGATCGCGTTCAACACCACCTACAAATCCGATCCCGAGATCGGCAAGCTGATGGCGACGCGCGACTTCCGTATCGCGCTGTCGCTGGCGATCAACCGCGATCAGATCCGTGAATCGGTGTTCCTGGGCTTGGGCGAAGCGCGCCAGGCAGTGCCGGCGCCGTGGCATCCGTACTATCCCGGCGACGCGTGGGCGAAGAAGTACACCGACTTCAAGCCGGAC
Organism: Acetobacteraceae bacterium; assembly: GCA_037201625.1. GTDB lineage: Bacteria > Pseudomonadota > Alphaproteobacteria > Acetobacterales > Acetobacteraceae > JAMXLO01. The sequence continues at coordinate 1,055,208 of JBBCGR010000003.1, forward strand.
GAAGCCAACAAGATGCTCGATGCGCTCGGGCTGACGAAGCGTGATTCCTCGGGCATCCGGCTGATGGCCAACGGCAAGCCGGCGACGCTGGAGATCAGCGTGGTGCCGGCGTTCGGCGCCTGGCCCGATGTCGGCCAGCTTGTCGCCAAGGACTGGGAGGCGGTCGGCATCAAGACCGTGGTGCAGATCCGCGAGCGGGCGCTGCACTTCAAGATGCGCGACGCCAACGAACTGATGACCGAGATCTGGAACGAGGACACCACTGCCTTTCCGTTCACCGGCAACGCCAAGGTGGACGTTCGCAACAATCCGATCCTGACGCTCGGGCCGCTGTTCTACGACTGGCTGCACAGCGGCGGGCAGAAGGGGCTGGAGCCGAGCGGGCCGGTGAAGCAGATCATGTCGCTGGTCGATACGGCGCGCACGGTCGGGCCGGACGGCCAGGTGAAGGCGGCACAGGATATCTTCCGCATCTGGGCCGATGAGGTGTTCGAGATCGGCACGGTGGGGCTGACGCCGATGATCCAGGGCGTGGTCGTGGTCAACACGAAGATGCGCAACATACCGGCGACGATAGGCAACGACTGGCCGCTGCGCACGCCTGGCAATGCGCGGACCGAGCAGTTCTACTTCACCAAGTGACCCGCTACATCATCCAGTGACCCGCTACATCATCCAGCGCCTGCTGCTGCTGCCGTTCCTGCTGGTCGTCTATTCGTTCGTCATCTTCGTCATCATCCAGGCTCCGCCTGGCGACTTCCTGACAGCCTACGTGGCGACGCTGGCGTCCTCGGGCTCCTCGATCAGCACCGAGACGCTGGTGGCGCTGCGCCATCAGTACGGCCTCGACCAGCCGTTCCTGGTCCAGTACCTGTACTGGCTGCAGGACCTGCTGCGCGGCAATTTCGGCCTGTCGCTGGAATACCAGCGGCCGAACGCCGAGTTGATCGGCGAGCAGCTTGGCCTCACCATCGCGCTGGCGCTGATGTCGTTCGTGCTGACCTGGGTGATCGCGGTGCCGGCCGGCATCTATTCGGCGACGCACCAGCGCTCGGTGGTCGACCACGTGCTGACCGTGGTCAACTACATCGGCGTCGCCACGCCCAACTTCATGCTGGCGCTGATCCTGATGTGGATCGCGTTCGCGTATTTCGGGGTGAGCGTCACCGGGCTCTATTCACCGGAATACGCCGATGCGCCCTGGAGCTTCGGCAAGTTCGTCGACCTGCTGGCGCATATCTGGCTGCCCGCGGTGGTGCTCGGCATTGCCGGCACCGCGCGGCTGACGCGGATCATGCGCGCCAACCTGCTGGATGAGCTGAACAAGCCCTATGTCGTCACCGCGCGGGCCAAGGGGCTGCGCGAGTGGCGGCTGGTGCTGCGCTATCCGGTGCGCCTCGCGCTCAATCCGCTGGTCAGCACGATCGGATGGTATCTGCCGCAACTGTTCTCGGGGTCGCTGATCGTGGCGACGGTGATGAACCTGCCGAATATCGGGCCGCTGCTGCTGCGGGCGCTGATCAACCAGGACATGTACCTGGCGGGCGGCATCCTGCTGATCTACTCCTTCCTCACCATCGTGGGCACGCTGCTGTCGGACGTCGCGCTGGCGATGATGGACCCCGCGCATCCGGATGGAGACGTAGGTGCCGTCGGTCGTCCCGTCATCCCCGCGCAAGCGGGGTCCCAGAGTCTGGTGGCCAGGCTTTGGATTCCCGCCTGCGCTGGAATGGCGCGGTAGCATGTCGGACGTGCAGACGATCGGTGCGGCGGCCGAGGACCGGGTCGCGGTCGCATCCAACTGGCAGTTGGTGTGGTGGCGATTCCGCAAGCATCATCTGGCGGTGTTCAGCGCCGGCCTGCTGGTGTGCATGTACCTGGTCGTACTGTGCCCGGATTTCTTCGCGACCCAGGACCCCGAGCGCACCCGACGCGCGCCAGGCCTTCATCCCGGTGCAGATGCTGCATCTGTTCGACGATGGCTGGAACCCGTGGGTGCCGGCGATCGTCGGCAAGCGCAACCCGGGTGACCCCTTCGCATGGAATGGACCACCGATCCGCAGCGCAAGGTCCGCGTGAGCTTCTTCGGCCGCGGCGCGCCGTACCGTGTGCTGGGCCTGTTCGAGAGCAACATCCACCTGCTCACCGCCGCCGATCCGGCGCAGCGCATCTTCCTGCTGGGCTCCGATCGGCTGGGCCGCGACCAGTGGTCGCGCATCATGCGGGCGACCCAGACCTCGATGACCGTGGGGCTCGTGGCGGTCACGCTCAGCGTCGTGCTGGGCGTCGTGCTGGGCGGCATCTCCGGCTATTTCGGCGGCTTCCTCGACCACGTGATCCAGCGGCTGATCGAACTGCTGCAATCGGTGCCAACCATACCGATCTGGCTGGCGCTTGCCGCCGCGCTGCCGCGCGACTGGACGCCGATCCAGGTGTTCTTCGCCATCACCGTGATCCTGTCGCTGGTCGGCTGGACGACGCTGGGGCGCGAGGTGCGCGGGCGGTTCCTGGCGCTGCGCGAGGAGGATTTCGTGCTGGCCGCGCGGCTCGCCGGCGCCAGCCGCATGCGCATCATCCTGCGCCACATGGTGCCGACGTTCCTGTCGCACATCATCGCCACGAGTTCGCTGGCGATCCCGGTGATGATCATCAACGAGACCTCGCTGTCCTTCCTGGGGCTCGGCATCCGTCCGCCGGCGATAAGCTGGGGCGTGCTGCTGCAGGAGGCGCAGAACATCCAGACACTGGCGCTGGCGCCGTGGCTGCTGATTCCCGGCCTTGTCGTCATCGTGGCGGTGCTGGCCTTCAACCTGGTGGGTGACGGCCTGCGCGATGCCTCCGATCCCTATAGCCACTGATCCGAAGACCGCTGACCCGAAAGCCGCCGGCGCGAAAGTCCCGGGTGCGAAAGCCGTGGACCCGTTGCTGAGCGTGCGCGACCTGCGCGTGTCGTTCCGCCTCGACGAAGGCACGGTGCGCGCGGTCGACGGCGTCAGCTTCGACGTGTTCCCCGGCCAGGTCGTCGGCATCGTCGGCGAGAGCGGCTGCGGCAAGAGCGTCACGATGAAGGCGATCCTGCAGCTCATCGATCCGCCCGGGCACATCACCGCGGGCGAGATCCTGTACCGCAAGGACGCCGCGCCGATCGATCTGGCACGCCTGTCGCCGCGCGGCCGGCTGATGCGCGACCTGCGCGGCGCCGAGATCGCACTGATCCCGCAGGAGCCGATGGCGGCATTCAGCCCGGTGCACACCGTGGGCGCGCAGATCATCGAGGCGATCATGCTGCACGAGCAGGTCGGCCGCGGCGAAGCGCGCGCACGCACGGTGGAGCTGTTCCGCGACGTCGGAATCTCGATGCCGGAGAGCCGCATCGACGCCTATTCCTGGCAGTTGTCGGGCGGCCTGCGCCAGCGCGCGATGATCGCCATGGCGCTGTCGTGCAAGCCGCGCCTCCTGATCGCCGATGAGCCCACCACCGCGATCGACGTGACGACACAGGCGCAGATACTGGCGCTGCTGCGCGAGCTGCAGCGCAAATACGACACGGCGATCATCTTCATCACCCACGACCTCGGCGTCATCGCGCAGATGGCGCAGTACGTGGTGGTGATGTATCTCGGCCGGATCATGGAGGAAGGTCCGGTGGACGACATCTTCCATGCGCCGAAGCATCCCTATACGCGGGCGCTTCTGCGCTCCATCCCCAGCCTGCAGACCACGACGCGCACCGCGCTGCCGGTGATCGCCGGCACGCTGCCGCATCCGTTCAACCGCCCCTCGGGCTGCCCGTTCCATCCGCGCTGCGAGGACATCATCCCCGACCGCTGCGCCGCCGCGGTGCCGGCGCTGCACGCGCTCGGTCCGCGCCGTGCGGTGAGCTGTTTCCTGCACAGCGACGCGGTGGACCCGGCATGACCGCCCCGCTGCTCGACGTCCGTGGCCTGCGCAAGTTCTTCCCGATCGCCAAGGGCACGTTCAGCCGCGTGGTCGGCCACGTGCGCGCGGTCGACGATGTGAGCTTCACCGTGCAGGAGGGCGAGACGCTCGGCCTGGTGGGCGAGAGCGGCTGCGGCAAGACCACCACCGCGCGCTGCATCCTGCGCGCCATCGACCCGACCGACGGGCAGGTGCTGTACCGCATGCGCGACGGCACGGTGGTGGACCTGGCGCCGATGAGGGCCTCGCAGCTCGGACCGCTGCGCAAAGAGATCCAGATGATCTTCCAGGACCCGTTCGGCTCGCTCAATCCGCGCATGACGCTGTTCGACAATGTGGGCGAGCCGCTGCTGGTGAACGGCATGCGCCGCCGGCGGGAGCGGATGGACCGCGTGGCGGAATTGCTGCGCCTGGTCGGGCTGCGGCCGGAGTTCATGCACCGCTTCCCGCACGCGTTCAGCGGCGGGCAGCGCCAGCGCATCGGCATCGCCCGCGCGCTCGCCACCAGTCCGCGGCTGGTGGTGGCCGATGAGCCGGTCTCGGCGCTCGACGTGTCGGTGCAGGCGCAGGTGCTGAACCTGCTGCTGGAGCTGCAGGCGAAGCTGCGGCTGACCTTCCTGTTCGTGGCGCACGACCTGTCGGTGGTGCGCCATATCTGCGACCGCGTGGCCGTGATGTATGTCGGCCAGCTTGTCGAGCTGGCGCCCACCGCCGCGGTGTTCAGCCGGCCGCTGCATCCCTACACCGCGGCGCTGATGCGTGCGGTGCCGGTGCCCGATCCGCGGGTGTCCGGGGCCGATGGCATCCTGCGCGGCGAGGTGCCGAGCCCGGCGTCACCGCCCTCGGGCTGCTATTTCCATCCGCGCTGCGTGTTCGCGCAGGACCGCTGCCGGCAGGAGGCGCCGGCGCTGCGCGAGGCCGCGCCGGGTCACTTCGCGCGCTGCCATTTCGCCGGCGAGTTGGAGCTGGCGACCCCGCTGGCGGCGTGACGCGGCGACCCCTCTGGGGGCGCAACGGCGTGATGGCGTGATGGCGTGATGATTTCGCTCCGTCGGCGCGCGCTCTCATGCCGGGCCCGCCCTGTCATGCCGGGTCCTGATGACCGTTCCCCATACCGTCATGACCAGCGCAGGCCGGTCACCCACGACTTTTCCTCCCGCCGCAATGAAAGCCGTGGATGGCCGGGCCAAGCCACGGCCATGACGGTTCCGGTGGTGCCAAGCCGATAGCCACGGCCATGACGGTTCCGGTGGTGCCAAGCCGATAGCCACGGGCATGACGGTGGTGGTGCCAAGCCGATAGCCACGGGCATGACGGTGGTGGTGCCATGCCGATAGCCACGGCCATGACGGTTCCGGCGGCGGTGCCATACCGTTAGCCACGGTCACGAGGCTGGCCGTGCCATGGCAATAGCCACGGTCATGGCGGTTCCGGTGGCGGTGCCATACCGGTAGCCACGGCCATGACGGTCCGGTGCCTTTGGCGATAGCCGCGCCATAAGTGGTGGTCGCGCCGACCTACTCCGTCCCGGTGCTCCGCAGCCGGCGCAGCGTGTGGCCCTCGGCCCAGTCCAGCTCCTCCTCCACCTGCTGGAACGCTTCGTCGCCGATCACCGAGGTGCGGCGCAGCTCCAGCAGGCGCGATCGTTGCAGCGCGATCACGTGCAACGCGAGGTCGAAGCGACCCGCCGGCGCCGCGGTCTGGCCGAACTCCTCGATCAGCGCCGATGCGTAGGGACTTCCCGTGCCGCGCAGCGCGTCGGTCGCGGCCAGCGCCACGGCGCCGCGCGCGGTCTCCAGTTCGCGGCCGACCGCCCCATCGTCGGTCATGCGCAGCCACCGCATGAGCGGGGCGAGCGTGAGGCCCTGGATCACCAGCGTGCCGAGTACTACGGCGAAGGCCGCCGTCACCACCAGATCGCGGTAGGGAAACTCCGGCTCCGGCCCGGCGCCGTCCGGCAGGGCGAGCGCGGCGGCGAGCGTGACGATGCCGCGCATGCCGCACCACCCGACCACGACCGATCCGGCGAAGGGCGGGCGGAATGCAGTGGGCGGCAACGGTGCCGTGCGGAGGAAGGTGGTGAACCCCATGACCCAGGCGAACCGGACCAGCACGACGGTGAGCAGGACTGCACCGGCAAACACCGCGGTGCTGGCGGCGTGTCCGTCCAGCCGGCCGATGATCCCCCTGAGCTGCAGGCCGATCAGAATGAAGGCCAGCGCGTTCAGCACGAACACCGCGACCTCCCACACCGCATAGGACGCGCGCCGGTGCTCGGCGCCGAGCCGGCCGGGCGCCATGCGGGCGATGGTGACTGCGTAGACCACGGTGGTGATGATCGGCGAGACGTCCAGCCGCTCGGCCACGATCCAGACGATGAAGGTACCGACGAACTGCGTCACCACCGAGACGGCGATGTCGTACGTCGGTTGCATCAGGGCCACGTAGAGCCGCGCCAGACCATAGCCCAACAGCGCGCCGCCGGCGCAGGTCATCAGCAGCACGCCGCCGGCCGCCCACCAGGAGAATGCCATGCCGCCCACGGCGCCGAGCGCCACGCGATAGATCAGCAGGGCACTGGCGTCGTTGAGCAGGCTCTCGCCTTCCAGGATCACCATGATCCGGTGCGGCGGTGAGAGGGTCCGCAGGACGGCGGTCGCGGCAGCGGCGTCCGGGGGCGCCACGATGGCACCCAGCGCGATGGCCACCGCCCAGGGCATGTCGGGGACCAGCGTGCGTGCGACGATCGCGACGCCCGCGACCGTCAGCGCCACCGCGACCAGCACCAGTCCGGTGACCGGCACCCACGCCTTCTTCAGGTCGCGTGGCGATGCGTCATAGGCGGCGTCGAGCAGGGTCGGCGCCACGAACAGCGCCAGTGCAAGCTCCGGATCGAGCGTCGCGGTCGCACCCGATGGCACCAGGGCCAGCACCGCACCGGCGATCGCCAGCAGCGCCGGATAAGGTGCGCCGATGCGCTGTGCGAGCACGGTCAGCACCGCACCCGTCAGCAGCAGGATCAGCACCAGTTCGAACAGTTCCATGCATTCCCCGGGATCGTCGTCCGTCAGCGGGGGACAGATTGCCGGTGGAGGGCCGCAGACGCTCCCCCTGCGGGCCGCGCCGTTGTCTGATCGCGTCACGTTATGCGGTTTCGGAATGCATTTTTTCCGATGGCGACATTACGGGATGCGATTTCCGCGCGGCCGGGATAGATACCAGGTGTCGAACACGAATCGGATCGAGGGGGCTTTGCGGGCCAGACCGACCCTAGAGCGTGATCCGCCGAGGTGGATGAACCGCGGCGTCGAACCACGCGCCCAGACAGCGAGCTGGAGCGGGTTCCGCGGGCGAACGCGATTGGCAGCGGCTCTCGGCGCCCGTCATGGCATTCTGCTGGGAGTGTTCTGCCTGACGGGCTGCAAGGCCGCCGTGCTCGATCCGCAAGGTCCGATCGGGCTGGCGGAAAAGACCATCCTGATCGATTCGCTGATCATCATGCTGGCGATCGTCATCCCGACGATCCTGGCGACGCTGGGCGTGGCGTGGTGGTTCCGCGCGTCCAACACGAGGGCGCGCTACCGGCCCGACTGGGCGTATTCCGGCCAGCTCGAGCTGATCACCTGGGCGATCCCGGTGCTGACGATCATGCTGCTGGGCAGCGTCGCCTGGATCAGCTCGCACGACCTGGACCCGGCGAAGCCGCTGGCGCCGCAGGAGGCGACGCTCGACGTGCAGGTGGTCTCGCTCGACTGGAAATGGCTGTTCATCTACCCGGACCAGCGTGTCGCCAGCGTCAACCACCTGGTGATCCCCGCCGGCAAGCCGGTGCGCTTCAACCTGACATCGGCCAGCGTGATGACCGCCTTCTTCGTCCCGCAACTCGGCAGCATGATCTACACGATGAACGGCATGGTGACGCAGCTCCACCTGCACGCGGATGCGCCCGGCCGCTTCATGGGCCTGGCGAGCCATTACAGCGGCAGCGGCTTCTCCGACATGCATTTCGACGTGGAGGCGGTGCCGGCCGACCGGTTCACCGCCTGGGTGGATGCGACGCGCAATGCCGGCCAGGCGCTGACTTCGCAGGGCTATACCGAGCTGTCGCGGCAGACCAGCAACGTCCGCCCCTTCACCTATCGCGACGTGGACCCGGACCTGTTCCACCGGATCGTCTCGCAGGCGCTGCCGCCCGGGCCCGGGCCGGCCGATGCGATCAATCCGGCATCCTCCAGCCAGGCGGGGCATTAGCATGCTGGGCAAGCTGACCTGGTCCGCCATCCCGTTCGACCAGCCGATCCCGCTGGCGGCCTCCGCCAGTCGTCGGGCTGGTGCTGTTCGGCGTCGTCGCGCTGATCGTGCTGAAGGGCTGGCTGCCCTATCTGTGGGAGGAGTGGATCACCAGCGTCGACCACAAGCGCATCGGCGTCATGTACGTCTGCTGGCGATGGTCATGCTGCTGCGCGGCTTCATCGACGCGATCATGATGCGCTCGCAGCAGGCGCTGGCCTTCCAGGGGCCGGGCTACCTGCCGCCCGAGCACTACGACCAGATCTTCTCGGCGCACGGCACGCTGATGATCTTCTTCGTCGCCATGCCGTTCGTCATCGGGCTGATGAACATCATCGTCCCGCTGCAGCTCGGCGTGCGCGACGTGGCGTTCCCGACGCTGAACTCTGTCAGCTTCTGGCTCACCGCGACCGGCGCACTGCTGGTGAACCTGTCGCTGGTGGTGGGCGAGTTCGCGCGCACCGGATGGCTGCCCTATCCGCCGCTGTCGGAACTGACCTACTCGCCGGGCGTCGGCGTGGACTACTACCTGTGGTCGCTGCAGATCTCCGGCGTCGGCACTTTGCTGACCGGGGTGAACTTCGTCACCACGGTGCTGAAGCTGCACGCGCCCGGCATGACGTATACGCGCATTCCGATGTTCTGCTGGACGACGCTGGCGTCGAACCTGCTGATCGTGGCGGCATTCCCGATCCTGACGGCGACCTTCGCCATGCTGCTGCTGGACCGTTATCTCGGCTTCCATTTCTTCACCAACGAAGCCGGCGGCAACGTGATGATGTTTCATGAACCTCATCTGGGCCTGGGGCCATCCGGAGGTCTACATCCTCGTGCTGCCGGCGTTCGGCATCTTCTCCGAAGTGGTGTCGACCTTCTCCGGCAAGCCGCTGTTCGGCTACCGCTCGATGGTGCTGGCGACCATGGCGATCTGCATCCTCGCCTTCATGGTGTGGCTGCATCATTTCTTCACCATGGGCGCAGGCGCCGATGTGAACGCGATCTTCGGCATCGCGACGATGATCATCGCGGTGCCGACCGGGGTGAAGGTGTTCAACTGGCTGTTCACCATGTATGGCGGGCGCATCGTCTATGCGTCGCCGATCCTGTGGTCGATCGGCTTCATGGTCACCTTCGTGCTGGGCGGCATGACCGGCGTGCTGCTGGCGGTGCCGCCGGCCGACTTCGTGCTGCACAACAGCCTGTTCCTGGTGGCGCATTTCCACAACGTCATCATCGGCGGCGTGCTGTTCGGCGCCTTCGCCGGCTACACCTACTGGTTCCCCAAGGCGTTCGGCTTCCGCCTGCACGAGGGGCTTGGCAAGGCCGCGTTCTGGTGCTGGTTCGTGGGCTTCTACCTGGCCTTCATGCCGCTCTACGTGCTCGGCTTCATGGGCATGACGCGGCGCATGCAGCACTACGACGTGCCCGAGTGGCATCCCTGGCTGCTGCTGGCCGCCGCCGGCGCCGCCGTCATCCTGACCGGCATCGGGCTGCAGGTCGCGCAGCTTGTGGTCAGCATCCGCCGGCGTGAACAGCTTCGCGACGTCACCGGCGATCCGTGGAACGGCCGGTCGCTCGAATGGTCCACCGCCTCGCCACCGCCCGTGTTCAACTTCGCCGTGCTGCCGAACGTCGAGGGAGAGGACGCCTACTGGGGCATCAAGCAGCGGGCGCGCGAGCAGGCCGTCCCGGCCGCCGACCCGGACTACGAGGCGATCGAATTGCCGCGCAACAGCCCGACCGGTTTCATCTGTGCCTTTTTCGCGACCTTCATGGGGTTCGCGCTGATCTGGCATATCTGGTGGATGGTGGCGCTGGCCTTCCTCGGTGCTTTCGCAACCTTCGTCGTGTTCGCGTGGCGCGACCGCACCGAATACCTCGTGCCGGCGGATGAGGTGGCGCGGATCGACCGGGCGCATCGGCGCGCGCAGCTTGCGGCGCAGCCCGCACGATGAGCGCGGCATCACATTCAGCGTCGCATGCCGGCTCCCATGCCCTGGGCGGCTCGCCCTCCAAGCGCGTGGTCGTCGGCTACGGGTTCTGGATCTTCCTGCTCAGCGACATCGTCATGTTCTCGGCGTTCTTCGCGAGCTACGCCGTGCTGGTGGACCAGACTGCGGGCGGGCCGAGCGGCAAGGATCTGTTCGACCTCAACAGCGTCGCGATCGAGACCGCGTGCCTGCTGCTGTCGAGCTTCACCTGCGGCGTCGCCAGCATCGGCGCGCGTGCCCATAACAACCTGATGTACTACGGCGCGATGGCGCTGACCGCGCTGCTCGGCGCCGCCTTCCTGACGCTCGAGATCCGCGAGTTCGCCGGCATGGTGGCGCAGGGCGCCGGGCCGACGCGCAGCGCCTTCCTGTCGGCGTTCTTCACGCTGGTCGGCTGCCACGGGCTGCACGTGACGGCGGGAATGCTGTGGCTGCTGACGATGATGGCGCAGGTGTTCGCCAAGGGCTATCGCGCCGACATCCTGCGCCGCGTCCTGTGTTTCAGCCTGTTCTGGCACACGCTGGACATCATCTGGGTGGCGCTGTTCACCGTGGTGTATCTGTTCGGGGCCGCGCGATGAGCGACATGGAGCCGAAGTTCGAGCTGCACGCCGGCGACACCGCGCCGGGCGACGAACCGGCGAGCGGCCGCGAGATCGCCGAGGGGCTGATCGGCTACCTGGTGGGCCTTGCGCTGGCGACGCTGATCACCGTGGTGGCGTTCTTCGTCTCGCAGACCACGCTGGTGTGGCAGCCGAGCATCCCGACCGCGCTGTTCGTGCTGGCGATCGCGCAGATGGGCATCCACCTCGTGTTCTTCCTGCACATCACCACCGGCCCGGACAACACCAACAACGTGCTGGCCCTGGCGTTCGGCGTGCTGATCGTGCTGCTGCTGATCGTCGGCTCGCTGTGGATCATGGCGCACCTGAACGAGAACATGATGCCGATGGACCGCATCATGCAGATGCAGCGGTAGCGTCAGCGCGCGCAGCGGTAGCCTCGTCGCGCTCCTGCGCAGGCGGGGACCCGGCGGGCGGCCGTGGGTCCCGCCTGCGCTGATCACCTCGACGGATTCTCGTCGGCCAGCCGCTTGGCAATGTCGAGCGCGCGGCGGATCAGGTTCTGCGAAGCCTCGGGCGTACGGAACGCGCTGTGCGCCGACAGCGTGACGTTCGGCAGCGTCGTCAGTTCATGGCCCGGCGGCAGGGGCTCCACGTCGAACACGTCGAGCGCGGCATGCCGCAGGTGGCCCGACCGCAGCGCCGCGATCATCGCCGCTTCGTCGACGATCGCACCGCGCGCCGTGTTCACCAGCACCGCGCCCGCCGGCAGCATCGCCAGCCGCTCCGCGCTCAGGAAGCCGCGCGTCTCGTCGTGCAGCAGCAGGTGCACCGACAGCACCTGGCTCTCCCGCAGCAGCGTGTCGAGATCGACGAAGGTCACGCCCGGCGCCGTCTTGGGTGAGCGGTTCCACGCGATCACCCGCATCCCCGACCCCACCGCGATCCGCGCGACCTCGGCTGCGATCCCGCCGAAGCCCAGCAGGCCCAGGGTCTTGCCGGTCAGCTCCATGCCCTCGGTGCGGACCCATTCGCCGCGCCGCATGCCGCCGTCCATGATCGCCAGGCCCCGCGCCGCCGCCCACATCATGGCGATCGTGTGCTCGGCCACCGCCGTGTCGCCATAGCCCTTGATGATGTGCACGGTGATGCCGTGCTGGGCGAGTTCATCGGGGTGCATGTAGCTGCGCGCGCCGGTGCCCAGGAAGATGATGTGCTTCAGGCCGGTGCAGCGCCGCATCCACTCGGTCGGCATCTGGCTGTGGTCGTCCAGCACGAAGTCGTAGCCGGCGAGCAGCGCGGGCAGCGTCTCGGGCGGCACCTCGAGCTGTTCGTTCACCGTCACCGGCGGATCGTCGGGACGCACCACGCTGCGGAACACATCCGCCAGATCGTCCACGGCATCCAGGAACAGCCCCTTCATCACGACCCCCGTCGATTGCTTCGTCCGCCGGAGATTGCTTCGTCGCCCGGCGCGTCGCAATGACACGGTGCTTCCCCGGCGCGCCCGCGATTTCGTATCAACCGGCCGACCGATGTCCCGCGCGCCCCGCCTTGCTCCCGACGAACGCCGCCCTGTCGCGCCGTCCCGCGCGCCACTGCGTCCGGTGGCCGCACCGCGCCGCCGGCGCCGCTTCCGCCTGCTGAGCTATGCGATCATCGTGGCGATCTGGGGCTCGCTCGCGCTGGGGCTCGCGCTGCTGTGGTTCGCCCACGACCTGCGCGCCCCGAGGCCGCGCTCGACGCGGTGCGCAAGCCCAGCCTGGCGCTGGAGGACCGCAGCGGGCGGGTGTTCGCCAACTACGGCGATGTGGTGGGGGAACCGCTGCGGCTGGCCGACATGCCGGCCTGGCTGCCGGCCGCGGCGGTCGCGGTGGAGGATCGCCGCTTCTGGCAGCATCCCGGCTTCGATCCCATCGGGCTGACGCGCGCGGTGTGGGTGAACCTGACCAGCGGGCGGGTGGTGCAGGGCGGCTCCACCATCACCCAGCAGGTGGCCAAGAATCTGTTCCTGACCAACGCGCGCACCTTCCGCCGCAAGGTGCAGGAATTGCTGCTGACGCTGTGGCTGGAGCGGAAATTCAGCAAGCGCGAGATCCTCGAGATCTGGCTGAACCGCGTCTATCTGGGCGCCGGCACCTGGGGTGTGGACGCCGCCGCGCGGATGTATTTCGGCGTCTCGGCGCGGCGGGTGACGCTGTGGCAGGCGGCGATGCTGGCCGGCCTGCCGCGCGCCCCGTCGCGGTTCAACCCGCGGGTCGATCCATCGGCTGCGGCGGCGCGGGCGCGCGAGGTGCTGGCGGCGATGGCGGATACCGGCGCGATCACGGCCGAGCAGGCGCGTGCGGCCGGCGCGCAGATCGCCTTTCCGGCGGCGCAGTTGCTGGCGGCCGGCTGGTTCGCCGACTGGGTGGCCGACGATGCCGAGGCGGTGACACCGCAGGATACCGATACGACGCTGCGCACGACGCTCGATGCGCGGCTGCAGTCGGTGGCGGAAACGCGGCTGGCCGCGCTGCTGGAGGGGCCGGGCGCCGCGGCCGGCGTCACCCAGGGCGCTGTCGTCGCCCTCGATGCGGCGACCGGCGCGGTGCGCGCGATGGTGGGCGGGCGCGACTACCGGGCGGGCTCGTTCAACCGTGCGGTGCTGGCGCGACGCCAGCCCGGTTCGGCCTTCAAGCCGTTCGTCTGGCTCGCCGCGCTGGAGAAGGGGGTGCGGCCGGACGACACGGTGCTGGATGGGCCGATCCGCATCGGCACCTGGAGTCCGGGCAATTTCGAGCGCCAGTACCTGGGTGAGATCACGGTGGAGGAGGCGCTGGCGCAGTCGATCAACACATCGGCGGTGCGGCTGTTGCAGAAGGCCGGCGGGCCGCGCGCGGTGGCCCATGTGGCGGCCCGGCTCGGCGTCGCCGGCCGGCTGCCGAACGACGCGTCGCTGGCGCTGGGCACGGGCGAGGTGGGGCTGCTGGAGCTGACCGCATCCTATGCGGCGTTCTTCAACGGTGGGCTGCGGGTGGTGCCGTACGGCGTCGAGGCGATGCGCACCGCGCCGCAGCCGGTGCTCGATCCGGACCTGGCGGCGATGATGGCGCGCATGCTGACCGCGGTGGTCTCGCGCGGCACCGGGCGCGCCGCCGCGGTCGCCGGTCATCTGGTGGCCGGCAAGACCGGCACGACGCAGGACTATCGCGACGCCTGGTTCGTCGGGCGGTACGACGGGCTGGTGATGGGCATCTGGCTGGGCAACGACGACAACAGGCCGATGCGGTCGGTGCAGGGTGGCGGGCTGCCGGCGCGCCTGTTCCGCGACATCGCGGCGGGGCGGTAGTTCACCGGGTGCGTTATATTACTCTCGATGTAACCACAGCCTCCGACAAAGCCGATCCCGAGCCACGCTTCGTCGGTGCGGCCGGGGTCAAGCCTCGCGCAGCGACCGCCGCAGGCGGCCCGGGCTTGAGGCCGGCCGCACCGGCGCAAGCACAATCAGCATCGGATGGGAACGATCGCCCTGACCACGACGGCTGAACGCGGCCGCCGGCCTCAGTCCATCGCCGCGCTGTGCTCCGCCTTGCTAGGGGCCTGGCGCGGGCGGCGCATCAGGAACAGCAGCAGCAGCGCCGGCAGCGTGGTGAAGATCATCATCTTGTAGTCGTTGGCATAGGCGATGATCTGCGCCTGCTGGTTGATGATGTGGTCGAGCACCGCCGCGCCGTGCCGGGTCGCCGGATCCCAGTGCTGCTGCACCGCGCCGCCGTCCTGCAATGCCCGGTTGAACGGTGTGACCGAGGCGCCGATCTCGGCATGCAGCGCCTGCGTGTTGTGCGCCAGCATGGCGGAGGTCACCGACACGCCGATCGCCGCACCGATATTGCGTGCCAGGCTGAACAGCGAGGCGCCGTCGGTGCGCAGCATCACAGGCAGCGTGGCGAACGCCACCATCTGGAGCGGGATGAACAGGAAGCCCAGGCCGAAGCCTTGCACGGTGATGGTGAAGATCAGCAGCGAGCGCGAGACGTCCGGCGTCCAGGTCGTCATCTCCCACACCGACCACACGACGCACAGGATGCCGATGCCCATGATGAAGCGCGGATCGACGCGGCTGGCGAGCCGTCCGGCCAGCATCATCGCCGCCATCGTGCCGATGCCGCGCGGCGCCATGATCAGGCCGGCGGAATCGACCGGGTAGTTCGCCAGGTTCTGCAGCCACGGCGCCATCAGCGACGAACTCGACACCAGGATGGTGCCGGCGGCGAACATCATCGCAACGCCGGCGGCGAAGTTGCGGTCGGAGAACAGCGATGGCGGGATGAACGGCCGGCGTGCCGTCAGCATGTGGACGACGAACAGGTAGACGCCGAGACAGCCGAGCACCAGTTCGGCGATGATCTCGCCGGAGCTGAACCAGTCCTGGCTCTGCCCGCGGTCCAGCATCATCTGGATGCCGCCGATGCCCAGGCTGAGCACGCCGAAGCCGATCCAGTCGAAGCGCATGCTGTCGTTCGGGCGCGAGCGCGGCATGAAGAACAGCAGCCCGAGCGTGGCCAGGATGCCGAACGGCAGGTTGATGTAGAACACGAACCGCCAGTTGTACATCTCGGTCAGGTAGCCGCCGAGGGTGGGGCCGAGGATGGGGCCGATCATGACGCCGACGCCCCAGATCGCCATCGCGCTGCCGCGTTTTTCGGCCGGGTAGATGTCCAGCATGGTGGCCTGCGACAGCGGCACCAGCGCGGCGCCGAACATGCCTTGGAACAGGCGGAACAGCACCATCTCGTCCAGCGTCTGTGCCGCGCCGCACATCATGGAGGTGATGGTGAAGCCGATCAGGCAGGTGATGAACAGGTATTTGCGGCCGAACCGCGCCGCCATCCAGCCGACCGGCGCGGTCATGATCGCGGCGGCGGTGATGTAGGAGGTCAGCACCCAGGTGATCTCGTCGAAGCTCGCCGAGAGGCTGCCCTGCATGTAGGGCAGCGCCACGTTGGCGATCGTCTGGTCGAGCGCCTGCATCAGGGTGGCGCCGACCGTGCAGAGGGTGATGATCAGGCGATGCGGCACCTGGTCGTTGGCGGCCTGTGCCATGCTGGAACCTGGACCTAGAACAGGTCGTGGATCGTGCGGCGGTGGCCGGTGTCGATATTGGCTTCCACGCTCATGCCGGCGCGCAGGTCGGGATCGCCCGGGCTGCGCTCCACCTTGATGCGCACCGGGATGCGCTGCACGACCTTCACCCAGTTGCCCGAGGTGTTCTGTGCCGGCAGCACGGAGAATTCCGAGCCGGAGTTCGGCGCGATGCTCGACACCACGCCCTTCCAGCGGCGTCCGGGATAGGTATCGACGGTGATCGACACCGGATCGCCCGGCTTCACCCAGGTAAGTTCGGTCTCCTTCGGATTGGCCTCGATCCACATGTCGGCGGTGGACACGATGCCGAAAGCGGCGGTGGAGGCCGCGAGGTACATGCCGGGCTGCACCGTATCCACCTGCGTCACCACGCCGTCGAACGGCGCATAGATCACCGAATGGTCGAGCTGGCGCTGGGCTTCGTCGACCCGCGCCTTCGCCTGCAGGTAGTCGGACATGGTGCGCACATCCACATCCGGATCGCCACCCAGCCTGGCAAGCTGCACCTCGGCCATCGTCTTCAGCGCGGCCATGCCCTGCTGGTTGGCGGCAAGCTGGAAGCGCATGTTGTCGTGCTCGACGCGCGTCACGCCGCCCGATTTCACCAGGTTGGAGAAGCGTTCGAAATTCGCCTGGTCGGACTGCACCTGCGCCTGCTTGACCTCGACCTCGCGCAGCATGCGCTGATACTCGAGCTTCATGGCCTTCAGGGTGGAGACGGTGCCGCCGAGATTGGCCTTGGCGGCGTTCAGCATGATCTGGAACTGGAGCGGATCGAGCCTCAGCAGCACCTCGCCCTTCTTGACGCGCTGGCCCTCGTGCACGGGCACCTGGGCCACGATGCCGGAGACGTCGGTGGCGATGGTCTCCTTGGCGGCGCGCACATAGGCGTTGTCGATCGAGACGTAGCGCCCGCCGGTGAGCCAGTAGGCGCCGGACCCGATGGCGACGACCAGGATGCCGCCGAGCATCAGGATGGGGCGGAGCAGGGCACGGTTCAGGCGGCGCGTGCGTGCGGGCGCCTCGGTGACACGCGGGGCCGCGCCGGCGGTCGTGGTAGCCTGCGACATCTATGCCACCTCCCGCGCGTGGGCATCGGTCGGGGTGAAGCGGCGGGGACGGGTGGGCGTCGTGCGTCAGGGTCATCTTCATCGTCAGAAGGGCTTCCGTCATCGTATCGATCGTCGAGGCGTCGAGTCCATCGGTCACCATGGCGCGCATCTGCTCGCGCTGGCAGTCGATCTCGCGCAGTACCGGGTAGGCGGGCGCACACAGATGCAGGCGCCAGATGCGGCGATCCTTCGGGTCGGGGCGGCGCTCGACCATGCCGCGCCCCTCCAGCCGGTCGATCAGCCGGGCGACGGTGATCGGCTCGACTTCCAGGATCTCGGCGAGTTCCTTCTGCGACAGGCCGGGCTGGCGTTCCAGCCAGATCAGGATAGCCCATTGCGCGCGGGTCATGCCGTGCGCGCGCGCCCGCTTGTCGGCGTCGACGCGGATCAGCCGCGCCACATCGTGCAGCAGGAACATCAGGTCGCGCTGGAAATTATGCACCGCGGGCACAGCCTCATCGAGTGTGGAGCTGATCATAAGCCGCGTTATGATAAGGCGCCAGTCGTTGTGCTATGCACAAAACGCAGAGCGGGCCCGCCGGTATGCCATCCCGTCGCTGCTGCAACCGTGCCTTGCATTGGAGGCAGGTGATCTCGCCGGAGCGTGATCGTCGCCGGCGGCCTCACGCCGGCAATGCGATCGCAGGAGTGCCGCAACCCGGTTCCGGGCAATCGGCCGGAACGCCCATTTCCCGCCATTCATCGACTATCTGGCGGCGTCCGGCTTGCTATACGCCAGGGCATGGGATCGTCCTTTACATGGCTGGCCGTTGCGGTCGGCGGCGCGCTGGGCAGCCTGGCCCGCTTCTGGCTGTCGGCCGTGATGATGCACCTGACCGGACCGCGTTTCCCGTGGGGCACGCTGGTGATCAATATCGGCGGCTCCTTCGTCATCGGCCTGGTCGGCGCGCTGACGATGATGCCGGCGCGGCTCAGCATGCATCCGGACCTGCGGGTGTTCCTGATGGTCGGCGTATGCGGCGGCTTCACGACGTTCTCCTCGTTCAGCCTGCAGACGCTGGACCTGCTGCACAACGGCGACACCGGGCTGGCGGCGTGGTATGTGCTGGGGTCCGTGGTGCTTTGTGTGGCAGGCGCCTGGGCCGGTTGGGAACTCGGGCGGCCGTGACGGGAGACTCTGCTTTCCATTTCCCCCCGGAAGCGGCATAACTAGGGCCTGTCCCGCCTCACGGGACCGTGACCGATTTTTACACGCTGGGATGCGCACGGCCGAATGAAACTCCTGTTGACCGGCGGATGCGGCTTCATTGGCTCCGCGGTGGTCCGCCACCTGATGCGCCACAGCGACCACGTCGTGGTCAACGTCGACAAGATGACCTACGCGGCGTCCGAGGATGCGCTGGAGGAGGCGCGCGGCCATGCCCGGCATCTGCTGGTGCGCGCCGACATCGCCGATGCCGCCGCGATGCGCGAGATCTTCGCCACGCACCAGCCGGACGCGGTGATGCACCTTGCCGCCGAGAGCCATGTCGACCGCTCGATCGACGGTCCGGCGGAGTTCATCCAGACCAACGTCGTCGGCACGTTCATCCTGCTGGAGGAGGCGCGGCAGTATTTCACGTCGCTCGATCCGGTGCGGCGTGCGGCGTTCCGCTTCCACCATGTCTCCACCGATGAGGTGTTCGGCGCGCTGGGGGCGGATGATCCGCCGTTCGACGAGGACACGCGGTACGATCCGCGCAGCCCGTATTCGGCCAGCAAGGCGGCGTCCGACCATCTCGTGCGCGCCTGGCACCACACCTACGGCCTGCCGGTCATCGTCTCCAACACCGCGAACAATTACGGGCCCTGGCAGTTTCCCGAGAAGCTCATCCCCCTCGTCACGCTCAACGCGTTCGAGGGCAAGAGGCTGCCGGTCTATGGCGACGGCTCCAACCGCCGCGACTGGATCTTCGTCGAGGACCACGCCGCCGCGCTGGTCCGCGTGCTGCAGCGCGGCGAGCCTGGCGCCACCTACACGATCGGCGCCCGCCAGCCGCGCAGCAACCTCGACGTGGTGCGGGCGATCTGCGCCGAGCTGGACCGGCGGGTGCCGGACCCGGCCGGCCCGCGCGAGCGGCTCATTCATTTCGTCACCGACCGGCCGGGCCATGATTTCCGCTACGAGATCAACCCCACGCGCAGCGAGGCCGCACTCGGCTGGACGGCGCCGCACGATTTCGAGGCGGGGCTGGCGCGGACGGTCGACTGGTATCTCGCGAACCGCGCCTGGTGGCAGGCGGTGCGCGCCCGCCGCTATGCCGGCGAACGGCTGGGGACTGCCGCATGAAGGGAATCCTGCTCGCCGGCGGCTCCGGCACCAGGCTGCATCCGATGACCCTCGCGGCGTCGAAGCAGTTGCTGCCGGTCTACGACAAGCCGATGGTCTACTACCCGCTGTCCACCCTGATGCTGGCCGGCATCCGCGACGTCATGGTGATCTCCACGCCGGACGACCTGCCGCAGTTCCGCCGGCTGCTGGGTGACGGCTCGCGGTTCGGCGTGCGCTTCGCCTATGCCGAGCAGGCGAAGCCCGAGGGCATCGCGCAGGCGTTCCTGATCGGCCGCGACTGGCTGGCGGGCGAGGCGTGCGCGCTGGCGCTGGGCGACAACCTGATCCACGCCGACCACCTGTCCTCGCTGCTGCAGGCCGCCACGGCGCGGCCGAACGGCGCCACGGTGTTCGCCTACCAGGTGCGCGATCCCGAGCGCTATGGCGTGGTGTCGTTCGACGCCGGCGGGCGCGCGGTGGAGATCGTCGAGAAGCCGACGGCGCCGCTGTCCAACTGGGCGGTGACCGGCCTGTATTTCTACGATGCCGCCGTCAGCGACCTGGCGCGCACCATCCGCCCGTCGGGCCGCGGCGAACTCGAGATCACCGACCTCAACCGGCTGTACCTCGACGCCGGCACGCTGTCGGTCGAGCGGCTGTCGCGCGGCTGCGCCTGGCTCGACGCCGGCACGCCGGACTCGCTGCTGCAGGCGGCGACCTTCGTGCAGACCATCCAGTCGCGCACCGGCATGCTGGTGGGCTGCCCGGAGGAGGTCGCCTTCCGCATGGGCTATATCGACGCCGACACGCTGCGCGACCACGCGCGGCATCTCGGCAAGACCGACCTGGGGCGCGCGCTGCTGGACCTGGCCGAAGGGGAGCAGGAATGATTGCCGCGCCGACCACGATCGAGGGTGTCCTGCTGGTGACGCCGCGGCGCTTCTCCGACGGCCGCGGCTTCTTCTCCGAGACCTGGAACGAGCGCCGTTTCATCGAGGCCGGCATTCCTGGTCCCTTCGTGCAGGACAACCACGCCTATTCGGCCGATCGCGGCGTGGTGCGCGGGCTGCACCTGCAGATCGATCCTTCGGCGCAGGGCAAGCTGGTGCGGGTGGTGCGCGGCTCCGTGTGGGACGTGGCGGTGGATATCCGTCCCGGCTCGCCGACCTATGGCCGGCATGTCGGCGCCGTGCTGTCGGCCGAGAACTGGCAACAGTTATGGATCCCGGCGGGCCTGCTGCACGGCTACTGCACGCTCGAGCCCGACACCGAGGTGATCTACAAGGTCACCGCGCCGTGGGATCGCGAGGCGGAGCGCGGGGTCATCTGGAACGATCCGGAACTCGCGATTCCCTGGCCGATCGGGGCGGACGAGGCGATTCTCTCGGACAAGGACCGCATCCTGCCGCCACTGGCGGGATGTGGCGACTGGCATCGCCGATGACGGGCCCGATCCTGGTGACCGGCGGCTCCGGCCAGCTTGCTGTGGCGCTGGAGGATGCATCGGTGGCGCTCGGCCACCTGGTGCGCCGCGTTGGCCGGCCGGCGTTCGATTTCGATCGCCCCGACAGCGTTGCGGAGGTTTTCGACGCCCTTGCGCCGACGCTGGTGGTGAATGCGGCAGCCTATACGGCCGTCGATGCGGCTGAGGACGATGCGGAGGCGGCGCTGCGAGCCAACCGCGACGGTCCGGCGGCGCTGGCGCGGCTGTGCGAGGCGGCCGGCATCCCGCTGGTGCACGTCTCCACCGACTACGTGTTCGACGGGCTGAAGGGCGCGCCCTACGTCGAGACTGACCCGACCTCGCCGCAGGGCGTCTACGGCGCCAGCAAGCTGGCCGGCGAGCTTGGCGTGCTGGCGGGATGCTCGCGCGCCATCGTGCTGCGCACATCCTGGGTGTACGCGCCGACCGGCAGGAATTTCGTGCGCACCATGCTGGCTGCCGGCCAGCGCCACAGCCAGTTGCGGGTGGTGGCGGACCAGGCCGGCTGCCCGACCAGCGCGCCCGATCTCGCGGCCGCCATCCTGGGCATCGCCGATACCCTGCTGTCCGGCGGCTGGCAGCCGCAGTACGGCGGGATCTTCCACGCCGCGGGCACCGGCGACACGACCTGGCACGGGCTGGCCACCACGACCTTCGAGGCGGCGGCGCGCCACGGCATGGCCGTGCCCACCGTCGCGCCGATCGCCACCCAGGACTGGCCGACCCGGGCCAAGCGCCCGCCCGACTCGCGGCTCGACTGCGCCCGGCTCGATGAGGTGTTCGGGCTGCGCCTGCCGCCGTGGCAGGACGGGCTGGTGCGCACGGTCGACGCGCTGTTCGCCGAGCCCCTCAGCCGAGTGTGATTCGGCCGGCGCGGCCGGAGCCACAAAGCCGCCCGATTGCCGCTGCCCCTTCACCGCCTCACGCAGCCATGGGGATGGGCGATGAACGCACGAGCATTTCTGTGCCGGACGGCACTGCTGGCCGCGGTGCTGGCGGCACCGATGACGGCCCGCGCCGCGACCGACCAGCAGGTGGTGGTGGACCGGGCGCAGCGGACGATCATGGACCTCAAGCGCGACAAGTCGTTCGGCAATGCGCGCCAGTTGATGCACGAGGCGCGTGCGGTGCTGATCGTGCCACGGCTTTACAAGGGGGGGCTTCATCGTCGGCGGCGAGGGTGGCACCGGCGTGCTGCTGGCGCGCGGTCCGGGCAATATCTGGAGCGACCCCGCCTTCTACGCGATCGGGTCGGCATCGTTCGGCCTGCAGGCCGGGCTGGAGCAATCCGAGGCGGTGCTGTTCGTGATGACGCAGAAGGGGCTGGATGCGCTGATGCGCGACCAGTTCAAGATCGGCGCCCAGGCCGGGATCGCGATCGCCACGCTGGGCTCCGGCGTCGAAGGTGCGGTCAGCACCGGCGGCCCCGACATCGTGGTGTGGAGTTCGTCGACCGGGGCGTTTGCCGGGATCGCGCTGAACGGCTCGATCATCCGGCCGCAGCGGGAGGACAACCAGGCCTATTACGGCCGTCCGCTTGGTCCGCACGAGGTGCTGTTCGGCCACAAGGCGGCGGCGCCGCGGGCCACGACGCTGCGGCGCGAACTGGCGAGCGTGGGATAGGTTGCGGGCTCGGGGCGGGGCGTGTTATTGCCCGGCCCCGCCTTTCCCGTTGGGGGATAGTTTAGCGGTAGAACTCCCGGCTCTGGACCGGGCAGCCTTGGTTCGAATCCAGGTCCCCCAGCCAGGAAATTCCTCGATATTTATCAGGGTTTTGCTGATAGACCCCTTGTTGGACTCGACCTCGGCCCTGGTCGGGACCAGGTCGAATGGCTTCGTCGGTTCATCGGACCGGCCGCCGACCTCATGGTAAGGGACGATCGGTCTATGCGGCGCCGTAAATCTCTTCCACCGTGATAACGATCCCAGGCGGGGTCATCGCGATCGGTCCGTTGACGATGATCCGTGTGTCGATGCCATCGCGGGCCCGGCGGTGATGGGTCACAGTTCGTCGCGTCGGGTGCACGATCAGGTAGTGAGCGACGGATGGCACTCGGAAATAGTCAGCCAGCTTGCCGCCGGTATCCGTCGATGCCGTGCCGGGTGACAGGACTTCGACAATGATCACCGGATTCGGCACCGCGATCGCGTCGTCGGCCATTGGCTCGCCGCAATTCACCAAGGCGTCCGGCTCGTAGTCACTGTCGCCGGTTTCCACCGTCGCGCCATCGGGCAATGCCTGACAAGGCACACCGGCGTCAGCGACCGCGCGCTTCAGCGCGCTGTAGACGGCTCCCTTGACCCGCAGGTGTGCGCCGCGCTCGGGTGCCATGGCCACGATCAAGCCGTCCACGCGCTCGTAGCGACCCTTCGTCTGGGCCTCACACCACTGCCTGAACTCCTCACGGGAGTAGTACCTGTCCGCCCTCGGTTGAGCGAAGTCCATCGAAAGCCTCCAGCCTTGGCCGAAGGTATCATGGAATGGCTTGCCCAGCCATTCGCCGTCGATCGGCTCACTCGCGGGGGAGTTCAATGCGAGCGACCGGCATTGGCCGTGCATCAGGTCTGCGCCGGCCAGCGGCAATCTGGCCGACCGTCAACCCCACGCCGCTCCCGGCATCGGGCGGCGAGGTGCACCATCCGGAGTTCCTCAAACACCCGCTGAAACATCAGGTCTGGCGCCACACAGGGTTCGATACGTGTCCAGGAAGGGCAGCCAGGAACTTGCTCATCATCTGTTGGTAGGTTGCTGATGCGCCCCTGCGGCGGGCTCTCAGGTCTGGAGCGCCTTTGGTCCGCTGACGAACGGACTGCCCCGGAGATAAAATCGCAGGAGGCGGTCTGCATCCCGCGAAATGCCGATCCTGATGCTCTGCCCGATTTCGCCGGGTTCGTGGTCATCGCGTCCAAGCCATAGCGGCCCTGCCCGACAGAGATCGAGCCCGTCGAGCCGACGATCAACCTGCAACGCGGCGGCGAGTCGTCCCGGTCCTCGCGCCAGATCGCGCAAGCGCTCGATGCCGCGATTGAGCCGCATGATGGGGATGCCATCGAGCGGTTCGAGCGCCCTGATCAGGACGCCGGCTCCGATTCCGGGCATCTCGCTGGAGACATTGACCATGTATGAAATGCCGTAGGCGAGATAGACATAGGCATGCCCACGCTCGAGAAACAGCGAGCGGTTGCGCGGCGTCATCCCCCGGTAGCCGTGGCCGGCAGCGTCGCCGACGACATACGCCTCGGTCTCGACGATACGGCCGCTGACGATGCCTTCAGGCAACTCCCGCACCAATACTCTGCCAATGAGAGTGCGTGCGAGAGAGATCGTATCAATTGGAAGTTCCGAGCGAAGGAGCAGGCGATAGGTGGCCATCCCGGCGGCGGCCTGGTTTCAGGGCATCCGCTCGACCCATTGCGCGCGCGAAGGCCCCGGCTCGAACGCATCGCCGAAATACTGTGTCTCGCGGGCGACCTTCCCGTCGAGGAATTCCATGATGCTCACGGTGTAGGACGGCTGCCCATCATAAGTAATGACATATTCAGTGACCCAGACGTCGCCCGCGCCGATGATCCGCCGCACGGTGAAACGTTTCCGGTTCGGCTGCGCGGCGCGCGACGACTGAACGTTCCGACGCCCGCGGATGCGCTCACCGGATTGCGGATATTCGAGCACTGCGTCCTCTCGGTAGATCTGGTGCTCTCCCTCGAAGTCGTTCGCATCGGAGGCGGCCCAGTGGCGATCCAATGCCTCCCGAATCGCTTGGTCTGTCATGCGCAATTTCCTTGATCATCGCATCAGTGTTGGCACCGCACCATGCGCTGGCCTGGACAGCGCCGTCTGGTTCCTGACCTGGGCCGCTTGATGGCCGGCCGCCGGCGGCGTGCGGCCGAGCCACGCAGCGATCTGTGCTTACTGTGCCGTCATGCCGCCATCGATCACCAGTTCCGAGCCGGTGACCCAGGATGCTTCGTCGGACGCCAGGAACAGCACGCCATTGGCGATGTCCTCCGCAGTGCCGAGCCGGCCCATCGGCGTGCGATCGAGCAGCACCTGGCGCACGGCCGGATCGCTGAAGCGCCGGTCGGTCAGCGGCGTATCCGCATAGCCGGGATGCACCGAGTTGATGCGGATATTCTCCTTCGCATATTGCAGCGCCGCCGACTTGGTGAAGATCGTGATGGCGCCCTTGGCGGCCGAATAGGCCGGTGACGTGGGACTGCCGACAATGCCCATAACCGAGGATGTATTGATGATCGATCCACCACCGCCCTTGCGCATGGCCGGGATCGCCGTACGGGTGCCCAGGAAGACCCCCTTGGCATGGACGTTGAGTTCGCGGTCCCAGATCTCCACTGTGATGTCCTCGACCTTGCCGGGAAAGGAGACGCCGGCATTGTTGAACAGGATGTCGAGCCGCCCGTGCGCCGCCATCACCGCATCCACCACCTGCGCCCAGTTCTGTTCCGATGTCACGTCGAGGTGCATGTAGCGCGCATCGTGCCCCTCGGCGCGGAGCGAGGCCGCCGCGCGCTCGCCCAGGTCGTCGCGGATGTCGGTCAGCACCACCTTGGCGCCCTCGCGCACGAACAGATGGGCAGCGGCGCCGGCGAAGCCCATGAGTTCACCCTTGATCGCCGCCGCCGCGCCGGTCAGCAGCGCTACCTTGTTATGTAGGCGCATCGTCGTTTCCCCGCTTCGTTGTGGATGGCTGGCAGGATGCGCTATTTCAGCGCGTGCCTCCATGTTCGGATTTCTGAATGGTGTCAGAATGTCCGGAGGGGTGGCTCGCCACTGTCCGCTTGCGGCCACAGGATATGTGGAGATCCGAAGTTCGCTCGACGACCCGCGAACGCGGACGGCATCCTGACGCGTCACGTGACACGGCGCCCCGCGGGGTCGGCGGGTTCCGGGTTGTCCAACCGCGGCAAAACTGCCCCAGCGGCGTTACCAGACCCCCGTTCCGACCGCCGTCCTTCTCAAGGCACCGGCACGCCGATCGACTTCAACCGCGCATGTGCCCGCCCGGCACGCGCCTTCAAACCATCCAGATAGGTGCTCACATCCGTCCCGGGCAGGTTCAACACCTGGCACCCAAGCTGCCAGTACTCCTCGATCTGTGCCTCGGTTTCCGCCGACCCTCGCGCCAGCTTCCCATGCGCCGCACAGGCCTCCGCGATCCTGCGCACGGCGGCCTTGAACTTCGGGTGCTCAAGCTGGAGATGGACGCCCAAGCGCGCACTGAGGTCCGAGTGGCCGTAGGCGATCATGTCGATGCCGTCCAACGCCGCGATCGCCTCGACATTCTCCAGGCCCTCGAGCGACTCGATTGCCACGCAAGTAATGATGTTGGCATTGGCCCACGGCGCATACTCGGTTGCGTGACGGGCGCCATGGCTCTGGTATCCCGTGTGCATTCCTTGCCCCGAGATACCGCGATCGCCGATCGGCGGATATTTCGACACGCGCACGATCGCGCGCGCCTCCTCGACGTTGTCGATTTCCGAGACCTGGATGCCCATGATCCCCTGATCGAGGATCGCGGGAATCAGATAGGTGAACGACTTGTGGATCCGCACGATCGCCGAGACGTCGGTCGCCTGAAACCACCCGGCAAGATCCGCGATCGTTTCCAGGTCGAAGGCGCCATGCTCGTGGTCGATCATGCAGTAGTCGAAGCCCGAGGCCTCGATGATCCACGGGACGCCGCGCGATGCGAACTCCTTGAGCCCGGTCCCAAGCGCGGCCCGCCCCTCGCGCACCGCCCGCCGTATGCTGTTCTCTTTCATGGATCGTACGAAGCTCCCATCGTTCGTCGATCGTCATGGCCCGCCTTCGCAGGCCATGACGATGGGGGTGCAGGTTTCCTCAAGCCGCCAGCCGCTGCCGCGTGGCCGCCTTGAGCATGACGGCGCCTTTTTCGGCGATCATGATGGTGGGTGCATTGGTGTTGGTCGAAGTCACCGCCGGCATGATCGAGGCATCGATCACGCGCAGCCCCTCCATCCCGTGCACCCGCAACTGGTCGTCCACGACGGCCAATGGATGCTGGCCCATCATGCAGGTACAGGTGGCGTGATAGCAGGTCCCACCATAGCGCCGCGCGTAATCCAGCAGCTCATCGTCGGTCTGGACATCCATGCCGGGCAGGCTTTCCGCGCCCACATAGGGCTTGAGGGCCGGTGCCTCGAACATGCGCCTGGCGAAACGCAGGCCGCCCAGCAGCGCCATGCGGTCGGTCTCGTCCGACAGGTAGCGTGGATTGATCAGCGGCATGTCCTCGGGCCGGTTCGACTTCGCTTTCACATAGCCCCGCGACAGCGGCCGCATCTGCCAGGCACCGGCGCTGATGCCGGGGGTTTCCTCGAGTTCGCCGATCTGTCCGTCCTTGAAGCTGCCGGGTGCGAAGGTGACCTGCATGTCGGAGGAGGCCGATGACTCCAGCACCTTGATCGATGCCGCGACCAGCGATGGGCTGTAGGTCAGCATGCCTTTGCCGGTGAACATCCAGCGGAGCACCTCGATCGCCAGTGGAATGCCACGCGCCTTTTCGTTCGCCGTGGACATGCCGGCGACCGGATAGGAGATGCGCGCCTGGAAATGATCCTGCATGTTGCGCCCGACGCCTTTCAGCGCGTGCACGACAGGGACGCCGATGTCGGACAGATGCTCGGCATCGCCCACGCCGGAGAGTTGCAGGATGTGCGGGGAGCCGATCGCGCCCGCCGACAGGATCACCTCGCGCCCGGCCGTCGCGCGCTCCGTGGTGCCGCCATGATCGCGGCCCCTGGCGAATTCCACGCCGACGGCGCGTTTGCCCTCGAAGACCACGCGATGCACCATGGCATTGGTGATCAGCCGCAGGTTCGGCCGCGACAGGGCCCGCGTCAGATAGGTGCGTGCCGCGCTGGCCCGCCGCCGTCCGTTGCGAGTTTGCTGGCACCAGCCGATCGTGTCGACCGAGCCATGCGTGATACCGTTCACATCTTCCTGGTAGGCTAGGCCGAGCTGTTTGCCGGCTTCGACCACCGCCGCGCAGATCGGCGAGCGGTCCATGTTCGAGGTGTGCAGCGGGCCGTCCTTGCCCCGGACCTCGTTCTCCTGGCCTTCCCAGCGTTCGGCGGCACGAAAGACGGGAAGGCAGTCGTCCCAGCTCCAGCCACGGTTCCCTAGCTGTGCCCAGTGATCGTAGTCCTCAGGCTGGCCGCGAATGTAGATCAGGCCGTTGATCGAGGAGGAACCGCCGACGACGCGGCCGCGCGTATAGACGATGGCCCGGCCGTTGGTGCCGGGATCGGGTTCGGACCGGTATTTCCAGGTCAGCTTGTCGTGGTCGAGCATCTTGTAGAAGCCCGCGGGGACATGGATCAGCGGATTGTAGTCTTTGCCGCCGGCCTCGATCAGGATGACGCTGGTGTTGGCATCCTCGGTAAGGCGGGTGGCCAGGACGCAGCCGGCCGATCCGGCCCCCACGATCACATAATCCGCTTGCATGGTTTCCTGCCTGGGTCGTCGTTGATTACCCGGAGTGTGGCTCAGGTTGCCGCTCCATCCAAGCCAGGGCGTTGCAGAATCGTTTTTTCCGATGGGTGCGCTGTCCGGCACTATAGGTGCGGCGGCGCACCACCACGGACGCCAGGCGACCGGCGTCCGTCATTCGCGAGCAAGGGGGAAGCAGGGCGACGACCCGGACCGATCCCTGGGGCCTCGCTGGCGCGAGGATGACGCAATGGCGCGTGCGCTCGGCGCAGCGTCGGATGCGTGTCCAGGAGGCGCAGCCACGCAACTCACCGACATTCATCGCTATCCTGTTGCGATGGCCTGACCGCGGTGGGTCGCACTGCGACGGCTGGACCGAGAACCGGACGTTCGTCTGGCGGCTCGATCCGGCCTGGCGCGGAGTTGCTGCCCTGAAGTGGCCGCCTCGCCGGTCACCTCATGCTGCGGCGAGAGGCTGGTGACCATCCGCGGGAGGCGGGCCACGCCTCATGCATAGAGCCACTTGATGGTATAAATGTCGCAGATGCTCGGTCGCCAGGTTCCCATGGCGACCTCTGCCGCACTCGGGACATTGAGATAGCCAAACGCCGGCAACGTCGCGACCTGTGGCTGTGCAGTCTTCCACTGCCATCCTTCAGGACATTCATAATGCATGATCGATTGCAGATCGTACATGCCCACCGGAACGGACATGAACTTGGCGCCATCGACACTATCCCATGCAGCCTGCACTTTCATCAGCGCGGGATCCTGCACTGCGAACCGGCTGCGTCGAGTACGCGGCGGCGCGGGCGGCAAGGCCTGCGGCTCCAGTCTCGAATCCCTACGGTAATGTTCATGCTCGAGCCCTATGATGTGGCCGAGCTCGTGAGGGATATTCCGTATCCCCTTAGGATAGCCTGGCAAAGTAACGTCATGCCCGCCAAGCGTGAATTTCTTCATTCCGCCGATGCTGACGTAGTCCTTTTCCACCGACCGGCGTCCCACGCATCCTGCTGTCGTGGAATTCAACGTGACAGTGCCGATGCGCACATAATCAGCCTCGTTCCGCCAGGGCACGAAATGGATGCAGCCGGTGAGCCTTTCCCAGCGCTTCATGTTCCCGACAATGAGCTCTTTGAAAAGTGCCGGAATGTCCTGTCCGTCATCGAATGTATAGGGTATCACCCCGCCTCGCCATCGATGTTGTTTGAGACAGCACAGGCCCATCTGCCAATTCCCCTCAAGTCACGACGTCAGGAATCACAGTCATATAGCGGTATTATCACGACAATATAGCGACAATCCAAAAACTGAATTGAACGCCTGCTTTCTTGTTAATGAATTGATCTGAACACGTCAAGCGTGATGTTGAAATTCGGACATGGTCCAGGCGACGACACGCGGCTCGGACGGTGCCCTCAGCCCTGCCGGTTGGCCCTCGCGCGCGTCGCCCCTGAACCCGGTTGACTCGGTCCGACCGGTCTTTCACCCTCCCGACCCAGTGCTCACCTTCGGATCACACGCACCATGACCTCGTCTGACGTTGCATGGGCGCAACTGATTTCCGAGATCCACGCGTCCGGCTGCAAGGCGGCGCTCGCGATCACGGGCGGCGGCAGCGGGGCTATCGGCGAATTGCTGCGAATCCCCGGCGGCTCCCGGCTGCTGGTCGAGGCCCAGGTTCCCTACGATGAGCACGCGCTCGCGGCATTCCTCGGTTTCGCGCCGGCCCAGGCGTCCAGTCCCGACACCGCCCTCGCGATGGCACGCAGCGCACGGGCGCGCGCAGCCCGCCTGCTCCCGGCCGGCACCGATCCGATCGGCCTCGGCGCGACGGCGGCGCTGGTGAGCGATCGCCCGCGCAAAGGCGAGCATCGGTTTCACATCGCATTCGCCAGCTTCGCCCGCGCGGAGCACTGCACGGCTGTGCTGGCGAAGGGCAGGCGGGATCGTGCCGCGGAGGAAGACCTTGTTTCGCGGGCGATCATCCTGTGGCTGGCCCATGCGTGCGGGGTTGCCGCGCCGTCGCCACGCAGCCTGCTCGATGCCGACGAATACTATACCGAGACTGTCGTGCCGGCCGCCGATACTGTCGACCAGCTTCTGGCGGGTGAGGTCGATCGCGTCACCGTCCAGCCCGACGGCCAGATGCTGCTGTCCGCGCCGGGTCAGCTGGTGCTGCTGCCAGGGTCCTTCAACCCGGTGCACGAGGGACACGTCTCGCTGGCGCAGGCCGCCGAAGAGATCAGGCAGCAGCCCTCGGCGTTCGAGATCTCGGTCACCAACGTCGACAAGCCGCCGCTGGCGGGTGAGACCGTACGCCATCGACTCGCGCAATTCGCCTGGAAGTCGCCGGTCGAACTCACGCGGGCGCCCACTTTCGTCGAGAAGTCGCGCCTGTTTCCGAAGGCGACGTTCGTGATCGGTGCAGACACCGCCGAACGGCTGGTCGCGCCGCGCTACTACGGCGATGACGAGCTTCGCATGCACGTGGCGCTCGAGGAAATCGCCTATTCCGGGGCAAGCTTCCTGGTGGCCGTGCGCATCGACGCGGCGGGACGCGTCCGTGCACTGAACGACATTCCGGTGCCGCAGCGCTATGCCGATCTCTTCACCGAAATCCCCGAGCACAGGTTCCGCGTCGACACCTCCTCCTCCGCAATCCGCGCACGCGCGGCCGCCCCCTCATAGCGAGCCGGAAGGCTCGTCCGCGTCCGGCCAACGGACGATCCGGTCACCCGCGGCTCAGTTCCGCGATCATCTGCTGCAGATCGAGTTCGCGCTCCAGTTCGGTCAGCACGCGATCATGGATCTCGCCGGCCCGATGCATGTGGAGGACCTCGGCGCGCCCCGCCTCGATCGCCTGTAGCACCACCGTGAAATGCTCGACCTCGAGTGGCCGGTGAGCTTCCTTGTTCGCGGCGTACTGAATGGAGATGCGTGCCTGGTAGCCGTATTGCTCCAGCAGACGGGGATGTCGTTCGCTGCCGTCCGGTTGTCGGGACGCAGCAGCCACCGCCGCAAGCTGCGCATGAGCCATGCGTGACCAGGCGACATCCTCGTTGATCTGACCAGGTGTGATCTCATCGCCGCGATGCAGCCGCAGCAGCCTGATCAGCGGCCCGAGGGTGCTGCCCTGTACCAGCACGGTGACGAGAATGACCGCGAAGGTCGCGGCGAGCACGAAGTCGCGGCCCGGCAATGCTTCCGGCAGCGACAGCGCGGCTGCCAGGCTGACCACGCCACGCATGCCGGCCCAACTCATGACGGTGGCGACGGCGAAGGACGGTCGCGGCCCGCGGTGGGGCAGGAGGCCGCGCACGCTGCGACGCAGCACGTCGGAGCCGAAGATCCAGGCGAAACGCGACAGGACCACGCTCGCGATGACAGCGCCTATCGGCAGCAGCAAGGTCTCCAATGCATCGACCGCGCCGCCCAGCCGCGCGAGCACGCCGCGCAGGGACAGGCCGATCAGGATGAAGACCAGCGATTCGAGCAGAAAGACCATCACCGCCCAGAATGCGGTGGCACGGATGCGCGTCCCGGCCGTCAGCGTCGTGTGCTGATGCCAGCCCAGCACGAGCCCGGTCGTTACGGTGGCGAGGACGCCCGATGCGTGCAGCCGTTCCGCGCCGATATAGGCGGCCCACGGCATGAGCAGGGTCAGGGTGATCGCGAGATGGCTGTCGCGCAGCCGGCGCAGAACCTGCACGCCGGCGAATCCCACGACACCGCCAAGCAGGACGCCGACGATGGTCAGCGTGCCGAATTGGAGAGCCGCCTCGCCGATACTGAATGTGCCGGTCAGCGCGGCCGCGACGGCGAAGCGGAACAGCACGAGGCCGGCGGCGTCGTTGAGCAGGCTTTCACCTTGCAGCAGCGCGGTCAGGCGGCGTGGCAGGCTGAGCCGCTCCAATACCGCGCCGGCTGCCACCGCGTCGGGCGGCGAGACGATGGCGCCGAGTGCGAAGCACACCGCCCAGGGCAGGCCTGGCATCACCCAGTGCGCGGCCAGGCCGACCAGCAGTGTGGTGAAGCCGACGGCGCCGATCGCGAGGAGCAGGATACCGAAAAGGTTGTCGCGGAATTCCCGCCAGACGGTGAAGTAGGCGCCGCTCATCAGCAACGGCGGCAGGAACAGCACGATGACGAGGTCCGGGTCGAGCACGATTTCCGGCACGCCTGGCGTGAGTGCCAGCACGATCCCGCCAAGGATGAAGGCGGCGGCGGGCGGCAGGCGCAGCCAGCGGGCGGCAAGCTCCAGTCCGACGATCGCCAGCAGCAGGCAAAGGATGAACTCAAGCTGGCCGACCGGCGACATGCGCACTCCTCAGGCGGAAACCGGGCTATCCTGCACAGTGCGGCTGTTGGCGGAAACCCGCGCCCGGGCGGTGCGGCCGGGTCAGCGCATCGCGATGCGGCATTGCATCAGCCGGGGCCACGGTGCGCGCGAACGTCGGCATGTCGGCCATGCCGCAGCGATCCGCATCCGTGGCCTTCCGCCTGGTGCCGCCAGGACGCGCGGCGGGTGGCCGGATGCCGCCGCCGCGCGAACGCCGTCAGCGGAAGATGAACTCCTGGTAGCCGCCTTTGGCGACTTCGTCCGTCTTGCGCCGGAAGTGGATGCCATGGCCGTTATACCCGAGCACGCGGCGTATGCTGCGCCCCTCGACGTTGCGGTTCACGCCGGTCTGCCAGGAATCGACCTTGGACGACAGCAGCGGCTCGGCCGCCTTGATCACGGTCTCCGTCCACTCCGCCACCTGCTCGGGCCGCGTCTCTACGTGTGTATAGCCGTTGTCGCGCATGAACCGCAGGATGCCGGCCTGGAATTCGACGCTGTGCTCGACGGCCTGCGGGATGTTGCCGCGCGCGGTGTGCGGCCCCAGCACCATCATCATGTTGGGGAAGCCTTCCGCGAGCATGCCGAGATAGGTACGCGGACTCTCCGCCCAGGCATCCTTCAGCCGCACGCCGTTCGCGCCCCGCACGTCGATCCGGTCGAACGCGCCTGTCACGCCGTCGAAACCGGTGGCATAGACCAGGATGTCGAATTCATGCTCCTGCCTGCTGGTCCGGATGCCGCGTGGCGTGATGCGCTCGATCGGTTCGTCGTTGAGCGTGTCGACCAGCAGCACGTTGTCGCGGTTGTACGCCTCGAAATAGCCGCTCTCCAGCGGGACGCGGCGGGCGCCGAAACCGTGGTCCTTGGGGATCAGCTTCTCCGCGACGCGCGGGTCCTTCACGCGCTGGCGGATCTTCCTTGCGATGAAGTCGCTGATCGCGGCGTTGGCCTCCTCGTTGACGCCGATGTCGCGGAAATTGCCCAGCCAGATGCCGAAGCCCGGCTCCGCATAGAGTTTCTCCCAGAACGCCTCGCGCTCCTCGGGCGGCACGTCCAGCGTCTTGCGAGGATCGGCCTGGTGGATGAACCACATCGGCGTGGACGCGCAATGGCCGTAGATCTCATCGTAGCGCGCCTTGATCGCCTCCATCTCCGGCTTGCTGATCTTGGCATTGTGCAGCGGCGCGGCCCAGTTCGGCCGGCGCTGGAAAACCGTGAGCTGTTTCGCCTGCTTGGCGATCTCCGGGATCGCCTGGATGGCGGTGGCGCCGGTGCCGATGATGCCGACGCGCTTGCCGGTGAAATCCACCGGCGTGTGCGGCCAGCGCGCCGGGTGATAGGCCGGGCCGCTGAAGCTCTCGACGCCCGGGATGGCGGGCATGGTGTGGGCCGAGAGGATGCCGACCGCGGTGCAGAGGAACCTCGACCGTGCCTGCTGCCCGCCTTCCAGCGTCACGATCCAGTGGCCGGTCGCGTCATCCCAATGTGCGGCGGTCACCGTGGCGCGGAACTGCATGTCGCGGCGCAGGTCGAACTTGTCGGCCACGTAATTCAGATATTCCAGCGTGTCGGGCTGGGGAGAGAAATGCTCCTTCCAGTCCCATTCCTGCATCAGTTCCTTGGAGAAGGAGTAGCCGTAGGTCCAGCTTTCCGAGTCGAACCTGGCCCCGGGGTAGCGGTTCCAGTACCAGGTGCCGCCCACGTTGCTGCCGGTCTCGAAGACCCGCGCGGTCATGCCCAGTTCGCGCAGCCGATAGAGCATGAACATGCCCGAGATGCCGGCGCCGATGATGATCGCGTCGAACTCGGCGCCGTTCGCCGCCTGCGGCTGCTCCATGACCGCAAGTGAGTCGTTCATCCCCGTGTTTCCTCTTCCCGATGTCGCAGACCCTGGGCCGACGCGTCGGTCGGTTTGGCTACTTGCGGGTATTTCACACGCGTTTGGCCGAGCTCGCAACCGGTATCGCGCCGGCGCGCGGGGCGGGGATGGGCACCCCGCCGATGCTCGCGTGCCGGCCCCGGCGCGGGGTGGCGCGCCGAAGCCGGGTCAGGAAGTCAGGGTTCGGTGGTTCGGACGGTCAGCCGCGTTCCACCTCGCCGCCGCCTGCCACCCAGTCCTTGAAGCCGCCCAGGTTGCGCACGTCGGTGAAGCCCATGTCGCGCAGCGTCTTGCCCGCCAGGGCGGCGCGGCCGCCGCCGGCGCAGTACAGGATGACCGGCCGGTCCTTGCGGAATTCCGGGTTGTGGTTGGGTGAATCGGGATCGGCGCGGGATTCCAGCGAGCCGCGCGCCACCGCGAGTGCTCCCTTGGCCTTGCCGCTCGCCGCGACCTCGGTGCCGTCGCGCACGTCGACGATCAGGGCGCCAGCGGTCTCCACCAGCCGCGCCGCTTCGGCTTGCGTCACCGCCGGGACCGCGGCGTGGGCGGCGGCGAGCATCTCCTTGTAGCTGGTCGGCATCGTTGTTCTCCCATCTGCCAGGCGGCCAGCCTAACCCCGCCGCTCGGCAATCAGAAGCCGGGGTGCCCGAAGGCCAGCAGCAGCGCCCATTGCAGCAGCCCGCCTACCAGGAAGCCCACCAGCGTGCCGTTCACCCGGACATATTGCAGGTCCTTGCCGACCCGCAGTTCCAGCCGCTCGACGATCGTCTCGGCATCCCAGTTGGCGACGACATTGGCGATGAAGTCGGCCAGCCGGGTTCGCGCCGTGGGCAGCAGGCTGGTGACGACGACCTCGACGATGGATTGCAGCCGCTGCCGCGTGGCGGGGTCGGCTTCCAGCATGGTGCCCAGATTGGCGAGGGCACCCTCGAGATAGGCGACCGTGCGGCCGTCGGGCCGGGCGGCGTCCGCCTCCAGCGCGAATCGCAGCCGGGCCCAGACGTCCCAGAGCCAGGCCTGCACCGTCTGATGCGCGACCACCCGGCGGATCGCGGCGCCGAGTTCGGCGGCGCGGGCCGGGTCTTCCTCGAGGCGGGTGATCTCGCGTCGGATCCATTCGTCGAAGGCGGCCCGCAGGTCCGAGCCGTCCGGGCTCATTTTGTCCAGCTCGGCGTTGACGGTGGTCAGCACGCGCCGGGCGATCGACGCGCCCAGGGCCCAGCCCACCAGCCGGCCGCCCTGTTCGCGCACGCGCTCCTCGATCGCGATGCGCAGCGTGTCCTCCTTGGCGGCCAGCATGGTGCGAAGCTGCTCCAGGATGAAGCCGAACATCTCCTGGTGGCGGCCGCCTTCCACCAGCGTGTGCAGGGCGCGCGCCACGACCTGGCCGGCGGCGGGGCCGCCCAGGATGCGCGGGATGATCCGGGCGGCAAGCCGGCGTGCCCTGCCGTCCTCGACGGTGGCGAGGATGCGCGGCAGCGTCGCGGCGAGCGCGATGGCGGCGGGCCGGGCGGTCGCCGGATCGGCCAGGAAGCGGTGCAGGATGCCGGGCAGGTCGAGGCGGGACAGGACGCCGGCGATTTCCTGGGTGGTGAACACGTGGGTGGCGACGAACCGGCCGAGGGCGGCGCCGAGCCGTTCCTTCTGGCGGGGAATGATGGCGGTGTGCGGGATCGGCAGGCCGAACGGATGGCGGAACAGGGCGGTGACCGCGAACCAGTCGGCGATGCCGCCGACGAAGCCTGCCTTGGCCGCGGCCTGCAGCAGGTCGGTGGCGGTGGAGGGGGGCAGGGCGTAGCTGCCGACGACCAGGACCGCCATCACGACCAGCAGCCCGGTCGCGAAGGCCCGGTGACGCCGCAGCGAGCGGCGCGCCTCGGCATCAGGATCCGCGGCGGTCATGCCGATTCCGTTCCGCGTTTGCACCTAAAGGCGCCTGTCTGCCGCTGTGCGGCGATGTCGGGAATGCCATCCGCCTCACGCTGCAGCGACAGGAAGTCCTGAACCGGCGACTGGAGGGAACACGATACGCTTGCGATAGGTCATTTTTGTTGACAAGCGAAAGGGCTTTTCACGAGCATGCGAGCGAAGGCTTTCCGAACTCTCCACACCATAGCTGAGGATGCGGGATCCATGGCCGGTCAGTCGCATCCGATAAACCTGCATGTCCAGGGGGCACGCGGCCTCTGCGCCATGATGGTGTTCACCTACCACATCTATCGCGCCGAGGTGCCAACCTTCGAGACGGTCCATTCGGGCGTCGCAGGCGTCATCTTGCGCACCATGGAATACGGTGTCGACCTGTTCTTCTGCATCAGCGGATTCGTGATCCTGGGTGCGCTGTACCGCGCGGCCAGCGGCAGTGAGTTCCTGCGTGATCGCGCGATACGGATCTATCCGGTCCTGTGGCCGCCGCTGTTCGTCAGCCTGGTCTACGGGCTGATGTTCCACCACCGCGAATTCGCGAAGGTTTCAACCGAAACGGTCTTCCTCTCGCTGCCGGCCAACCTGCTGGCCCTGCCTGGCGTGTTCGATATCTTCCTGATCCACCCGGTGGCCTGGTCGCTCAGCTACGAGATGGCGTTCTACGTGTTCTGCGCATCGGCGTGGTACCTGTCCGGGCGGTGGGGCAGTGCCAGCGCGGCGAGGGTCTGGCTGCCGGTCGCCGCCGTCCTGCTCACCTTCTATCCGCGGGCGATGTTCTTCCTGCCCGGCCTGATCGTCGCGCTGCATCCGACGGCTGGCGGCCGCCTGCTGCGCGTCCTGCAGCGCTTCCCGTTCGCGATGCTGTGCCTGACGCTGGCGGCGTGGGGCGGCATCCAGGCGATGACGGGTCCGGTCCACCTGGTGCGCACCACGCTGCTGGCCTGGGCGACCGACTGGCGCCTGCCGCTGGCCATGGTGGCCATCGCCGCCGCCACGCTTTTCATGCGCGGGATCGTCAACGGCGAGGGCGTGCTCGGACGGTTCCTGGCGTGGCGGCCATGGATCGCCCTCGGCACGATCAGCTACAGCTTCTACCTCTGGCACATCCCGGCGGTGGCGCTGGTGCGCCGCTTCATGCTGATGCTGCACCTCGAAATCCTGGCCGGTCCCGCCTCGCAGCTTGTCATGTTCGCGCTGGCCCTGCCGCTATCGGTGCTGCTGGCCTGGCTCAGTTGGCGCCTGGTCGAGCGGTCGTTCTGCTCGTGGCTGCGCGCCCGCCTGCCGCACGCGCTGCCGCGGGGCAGGCGTGCCGCTGCGCCGGCGGAGGAACTCGGCTCCCGTGACGGCGTGGAGGCCGAGATGCTGCCTCGGCAGGCCGCCGGCGGCAATCTGTAGCGGCCGCGCGCGACCCGGACCCTCGGTCCGGCGCCGATCAGTTGCAGCGTTGGCGCGGCCGGCGTTCACCGCGCGTCCATGGATTGCGTCCATAGAGGGCACCAGTGGACACCCATGAGAGGGCTTCCATGGATCGCGCTGGCCTCGTCCGGGTCGGCCGGGCACAGTCCGCCCTCCGTCAACAGGGAGCAAACCGCCATGCCGATCCGCCGCCTGCAGCCCGAAGGCCGCCTGTCCGGTGCCGTCATCCACGGCAACACCGTCTACCTCGCCGGCCAGGTCGCCGACGACCCGTCGCTCGACACCGAGGGCCAGACCGCCGATGTGCTGCGCCAGATCGATGCGCTGCTGGCGGAGGCCGGCTCCGACAAGTCGCTGCTGCTGTCCTGCCAGGTGTTCCTGGCCGACATGGCCGACGTCGCGGCGATGAACCGCGCCTGGGATGCCTGGCTCGACCGCGCCAACCCGCCGGCCCGTGCGACGGTGGAGGCGAAGCTGGTCGATCCGCGCTGGCGCGTGGAGATCACCGCGATCGCCGCGCTGCGGTGACCAGGCCGCCGGTCCGGACAAAGGCGCGGGCGAGCGAGCCCGTCGTCAACCTGGACCGGCACTGGCTCCGCTCGACCGGCTTCACGCTGCTGCTGGTCGGCATGGTCGCCGCGGCGATCGGCGTCGACTGGACGGCGACGCTGTCCTCGCTCGCCACCTGCGCGCTGGGCTTCGGCTTCTTCTACCTGCTGTTCCCGGGCGGCGCGCATTTCGGCATGACGGTCGCGAACTTCCTGGCGATCTATGCCTGCCTGTTCGAGTTCTTCCGCGACGCCAATTTCGCCGCCGCATCGCGCGGGGCGGCGCTGGTCGCCGTGGCGCTGCCGGTGCTGGGGTTCCTCGGTGGCTGCATCCTTCGCCGGCGCCAGGTGTTCTCGATCATCCACGCGCGCCGCATCCGGGAACTGGAGGCATTGCCGCGCCTGGCGGGCTGGCTGCTCGGTGCGATGGGCGTGGGCGCCGCGTCCTTCGCCCTGCCGCGGTTCGAACTCGACGCCCAGGCACAGGGTCTGGCGCTGATCGGCGCGATGGCACTGATCACGCTGTTCATCGTGGTCTCGGTGCGCGACGTGATCCTGGTGATCGTCGATGTGGCGATGGTCTTCGAGGGCGTCGCCGCCCGGCTCGACCGGCTGGTACGGCCGATGGTGGCGTTCCTCACGTTCTACGGCCTGCTGGTGGTGGTGTTCGCCTGCCTCTACCGCATCGCCGACCTGACGGCGGGGGCGGCGCAGTTCACGCTGCACGGGACGCCGGCACGGATCAGCTTCGTCGACTCGCTCTATTACAGCGTAGCGACGATCACCACGCTGGGGTTCGGCGACATCGCGCCGGCATCGCTGCTGGTGCGGGCGATCAGTGGGGCCGAGGTGGTGTCCGGTGTGCTCATGCTGCTGTTCGGCTTCAGCGAGATCATGCGCAGCGCCGGCGGAGAGCGGCGCCCATGACGACAGAGTTTCGCCACGTTGCGGGATCACACGGAGGGGAGGCAGGAGGATGCGCATGAGCTGGCAAGGCCGCAGGGTACTGGTCACCGGTGGCGCCGGGTTTCTTGGCGCCAATCTCTGCCACGCGCTGGCGCAGCGCGGCGCGCGCGTCGTGGCGCTGGACGGGTTCCTGTTCGGCGGCGGCGCCAATGTCGCGAACCTGGCCGATGCGCCGGTGGAACTGGTGCGCGGCGACATCCGCGACATGGACCTGCGCAACGTATGCGAGGGCGCCTCGGTCATCTTCAACCTGGCGGCGCAGACCAGCCATATGGGCGGGCAGAACGATCCGCTGGCGGACATCGAGGTCAATGCCGTGGCGCAGGTGCGGCTGATCCAGGCGGCACGCGAGGCGGCGCCCGACGCGGTGGTGGTGCATGCCTCGACGCGGCAGTTCTACGGCCGGGTCGAGAAGCTGCCGGTCGACGAGTCCCAGTCGGTGGCCCCGCCCGATGCCAACGGCGTGTCGAAATTCGCCGGCGAACAGTACTGGATGCTGGAGCACCGGGTGCGCCACCGGCCGGTCGTGTCGCTGCGGCTGACCAACTGCTACGGCCCGCGGCTGCGGATCCGCGACGCCCGGCAGACCTTCCTGGGCATCTGGATTCGCTGCGTGCTGGAGGGTCGGCCGTTCGAGGTGTGGGGCGGCGCGCAGTTGCGCGACATGACCTATGTGGACGATGTGACCGAGGCATTCCTGGCGGCGGCCGATGCGCCGGCTTGCCACGGGCGGATCTTCAACCTTGGCGGTCCGCCGCCCGCGTCGCTGCACGAGATCGCCGAGTTGCTGGTGCGCCTGTCCGGCCCGCCGGCGCAGTACACCACGCGCGAATTCCCGGCGGATCGCGCGAGCATCGATATCGGCAGCTATCACGCCGACGACAGTGCGTTCCGCGCGGCCACCGGGTGGGAGCCGCGCGTTTCGCTCGAGGAGGGGATCAGGCGGTCGCTGGAATGGTTCCGCCCCCGCCTGGCCGACTATCTTTAGAGACTAGGACTTTAGAGACTAGGAGACCGCCGGCCGCGGCGCAGCGCGCCGAGACCCGCCATCGCCAGCCCCAGGATGCCGAGAGTGGCAGGCTCGGGCACTTCGCTGATCGTCACGTTGTCGACGATCGGCGAGGCGGCCGTGCCGCTGCTCTCGCCGAACTGGAGGACGGCGCTGGTACCGCTGGCAACGAACAGGTAGGAGTGCATGGTGCCGGGGTTCGTGCCCGGTGCGCCGTCGACGCCGCTGTAGGTGAACAGGTTGCCGTCGATGGTCACCTTGCCCACGTAGGCTTGGCCGGGCTTGTTGTCGCCCCACTGCAGGAAGTCCAGGCTGTAGAGCTGGCCCTGCGTCAGTCCGGTAATGGTCGAGGCGACCCCGCTGACCGGCGTTTCGTTCAGCAGCAGCGCGCCGTCGTTGGGGCTGGAACCGATCTTCTGGGCGTAAAGCGCGCCGTTGTTCATCGTCCAGCCGTTCACGCTGTTGGCCTGGTAGTAGGCGGTGGAGGCCCAGCTATCGCTGGTGTCGTTCGGCAGCACGCTGGCGCCAGCGAACGATAGGCTGTTGAAGTCCTCGGAATAAACAACCGCCGCGTGTGCCGCCGGCATCACAACGACCATCCCGAGAGAGAGGGCGAGACCGCTAAAAACTGTCTTCCGCATGGCTGTTCATCCAAAAAAGCATCCAATCCGCTATAAGCAAGACGTGTACCAAGCATTACCGCATTGGATTAACGAGAGATTAATTTAACCAATTTAGACGTTGTAAAGAATCCCGACATACGCCGGTGGTCGGCGTGTCGCGGACGCGGCCGGACGGAGGGCCCGGCGGTGGCGCCAGGGTTTTCCGCTGCGCGCCAATGAGGTCGGCGGCGCGAAGCCGTTCGGGACGACGGAATTGGCGGCGTGCGAAACCGGGGGCCGTGAAGGCTCATGGGGCAGGGGAGGGGTCGGTGGGGCCCTGGCGCGCATCGGCCGGGATGTGCTCCCCAGGCACCAACTCGGATGCGGGGAGCGCGGTGCTACGTCATGATCCGGCCCGGCCAAGAGGCGGTCATGACGCTGAAACAGCGATCCGCGACCCTAAGCGGGTAATTGGGCGCCCATGGACACGCGCCCGTAACTAACTGCCGGCCGGGATCAGCCCTCGATCTCTTCGCGCAGGATTTCGAGCGTGAGCCACTGCTCTTCCGCCGCGGCCAGCGCCTCCTGCGCCGCGTTCAGGCCCGCGGTCGTCGCGGCAAACCGCGCCGGATCGCGGGAATACAGATCCGGGTCCGCAAGACGCGCGCTCAGCGCCGCCGCCTCGGCCTGCAGCGCGGCGATGCGCTTGGGCAGGGTCTCGAGCGCGTGGCGGTCCTTGAAGGTCATGCGTCGGGCCCGGACGGGCTGCGGCAGCGGCGGCCTGGCCTCCGACCCCCGCGAGCGCGGCAGGACGGCGGCCGGCGCAGCGCGCTCCGGGCCGCGCTGCGCCAGCATGTCGGTATAGCCGCCGGCATACTCCACCCAGCGCCCGTCGCCCTCGAAGGCGATCACCGAGGTCACCACCCGGTCGAGGAAATCGCGGTCGTGGCTGACCAGCAGCACCGTGCCCGGGTACTCGGCCAGGCGCTCCTGCAGCAGATCCAGCGTCTCGAGGTCCAGGTCGTTGGTCGGTTCGTCGAGCACCAGCAGGTTGGACGGCCGGGCGAAGGCGCGCGCCAGCGTCAGGCGGCCGCGCTCCCCGCCCGACAACACGCCGACCGGTGTGTTGGCCT
This sequence comes from Acetobacteraceae bacterium, assembly GCA_037201625.1. GTDB lineage: Bacteria > Pseudomonadota > Alphaproteobacteria > Acetobacterales > Acetobacteraceae > JAMXLO01. The sequence goes on from JBBCGR010000003.1 coordinate 1,097,289, forward strand.
GCTCCGCGCCGAACAGGAAGTCCTTCATGTAGCCCATCACGTGGCGGCGCTGGCCGCCCACCGTGACGGTGTCGCCCTGCCCGCCGGTCAGCGCCTGGACCAGCGTCTGTGCCGGATCCAGCGTCTCCCGCCGCTGGTCCAGCGTCACCTGTTCCAGGTTGGTGCCGAGACGCACCTCGCCCGTGTCGGGCGCCAGCACGCCGGTCAGCAGGTTCAGCAGCGTCGTCTTGCCGGCGCCGTTGGGGCCGACGATGCCGACCCGGTCGCCGCGGAGGATGCGCGTGGAGAGATCCCGCACCACGGTCCGCGTGCCGTACGACTTGCTGACGCCCTCGGCCACCATGACCAGCCGGCCGGACAGGTCGGCCTGCGCCGCCTCCAGCCGTGCGACGCCCGGCCGGATTCGCTGTTCCTTGCGCCGCTGGCGCAGCGCGTGGAGGTCGGCGAGGCGCTTCTGGTTGCGCTTGCGCCTGGCGGTGACGCCGTAGCGCAGCCAGTCCTCCTCCATGGCGATCTTGCGGCCGAGCTTGTGCCGCTCGGTCTCCTCCTGCTCCAGGACCGCGTCGCGCCAGGCCTCGAAGCCGGCGAAGCCGCGGTCCAGCGTGCGGGTGATGCCGCCATCGAGCCAGACGGTGGCGCGCGAGATGCGCTCCAGCAGCCGCCGGTCGTGGCTGATCAGCACGACGCCCGAGCGCATGCCGGACAATTCCCGCTCCAGCCACTCGATGCCGGGCAGGTCCAGGTGGTTGGTCGGTTCGTCCAGCAGCATGATGTCGGGCGAGGGGGCCAGCACGCGGGCCAGCGCCGCGCGGCGCGCCTCCCCGCCGGAGAGGGTGGCCGGGTCCTCGTCGCCGGTCAGGCCGAGTTGCTCCAGCAGGTAGTGGGCGCGATGGCGATCCGCCTCCGCCTCGCTGACCAGGCCGTTCTCGACATAGGCGAGGGTGGAGGGGAAGCCCGACAGGTCGGGCTCCTGCGGCAGGTAGCGGATTGTGGCGCCGGGCTGGGCGAAGCGGCGGCCGCCATCCGGCTGCGCGAGGCCGGCTGCGACCCGCAGCAGCGTCGACTTGCCGGAGCCGTTCCGCCCGACCAGGCACAGCCGATCGCCCGCGGCGACGGCCAACTCGGCGCCGGCCAGGATCGGCGCGGAGCCAAAACTGAGCCTGATGTCCTGCAGCGTGAGCAAGGGGGGCGGCATGCGGGCAGTGTATCGGCCAAGCCGGCCGCGCCGACAACGCACCGCCTCGACGCTGCTGCGATGCCGGCGCCGGGTCGGCCGTCGGCGCTTGACATGGCGACGTGATTTCCATATCTCCATAACTATGGAGAAAGCGGACGCCCTGGCAGCCCTGGCTGCGCTCGCCCAGGAATCCCGCCTCGATATCTACCGGCTTCTCGTGCAGGCTGGCCCTGAGGGACTCCCGGCCGGCCGGATCGGCGAGCAGCTTGGCCTGCCCTCGGCGACGCTGGCCTTCCACCTCAAGGAACTGAAGAACGCGGGCCTTGCGACCTTCACCCGCAACGGCCGGTCGCTGATCTACGCCGCGGCCTATCCGACGATGAACGCGCTGCTCGGCTACCTGACCGAGAATTGCTGCCAGGGGAACCCGGCCGATTGCGGGCTCGATGCCGCCGCCGGCAACGGTTCAGCCCGGCAATGCGCACCCGGACAACCCACTCGAAACCCCACAACATGTCCCACCTGAGGAGCCTCCCATGAAGCGCCTGCACGTGCACGTGGCCGTCGATGACCTGGACCGGTCGATCGGGTTCTATTCCACGCTGTTCGCCGCCCGGCCCACCGTGGTCAAGCCCGACTACGCGAAATGGATGCTGGAAGATCCGCGCGTCAACTTTGCCATCTCCACGCGCGGCGGCGAACAGGCCGGCCTCGACCACATCGGCATCCAGGTCGAGGACGCCGGCGAGTTGGATGAGGTCTATGGCCGTCTGGAGGCGGCTGAGGGCCCGGTGCTCGAGCAGGGCGCCGTGACGTGCTGCTATCACCAGTCGGAGAAGTCGTGGATCGTCGATCCGAGCGGCCTGCGCTGGGAGGCCTTCCTGACGCACGGGGAAGCGACGGTGTACGGCGACGGCAGCCTCCGAGCGGCCGCCGCGCCGGCCTGCTGCGGCCAGCCACCCGCCGCCGCCGCGCCGTGCTGCGCGCCGGCCACGGACGCCGCCGCCTCTTGCTGCACGCCGGCCGCGGCTGCCGAGTGACCGGGTCGCTCGCATCGGCGGCCCCGGTGCCGCCGCCGGCCATGGGCATTTTCGAGCGTTTCCTGACCCTGTGGGTCGCGCTGTGCATCGTCGCCGGCATCGCACTCGGGCGGATCAGGCCCGGCGCGTTCCACGCGATCGGCAACGCGACAGTGGCCCAGGTCAACCTTCCCGTCGCCGCGCTGGTCTGGCTGATGATCGTGCCCATGCTGCTGAAGATCGATCCCGCCGCGCTGGGCGAGGTCGGGCGGCATTGGCGCGGCATCGGTGCCACGGTGGGGATCAACTGGCTGGTCAAGCCGTTCTCGATGGCGTTGCTGGCCTGGATCTTCATCGCCCATCTGTTCCGGCCGTTCCTGCCGCCGGACCAGATCAGCAGCTACATCGCCGGGCTGATCCTGCTGGCGGCCGCACCGTGCACGGCCATGGTGTTCGTCTGGTCGAACCTGGTCGACGGCGAGCCGCATTTCACGCTGAGCCAGGTGGCGCTGAACGACGCGATCATGGTCGTCGCCTTCGCGCCGATCGTCGGGCTGCTGCTCGGCCTCTCGTCGATCACGGTGCCCTGGGACACGCTGGTGCTCTCGGTCGTGCTCTACATCGTGGTGCCGGTGATCGTCGCCCAGTTATGGCGCCGCGCACTGCTGGCCTACGGCGGGCCGCCGGCGCTGGAACGGGCGCTGCACCGCCTGGCGCCGCTGTCGCTGTGCGCATTGCTGCTGACGCTGGTTCTGCTGTTCGGCCTGCAGGGCGAGCAGATCGTCCGCCAGCCCGTCGTCATCGCCCTGCTGGCGGTGCCGATCATCATCCAGGTCTACTTCAACGCCGGCCTGGCCTACTGGCTCAACCGCCGCCTTGGCGTCGAATGGTGCGTCGCGGGGCCTTCGGCCCTGATCGGCGCCAGCAACTTCTTCGAACTGGCGGTCGCCACCGCCATCGCCCTGTTCGGCTTCCAGTCGGGTGCCGCCCTGGCGACCGTCGTGGGCGTGCTGGTGGAAGTCCCCGTCATGCTGTCCGTCGTGCGTATCGTTCGCCGCTCACGGGGTTGGTACGAGCGCGCCCTGTTGCCGGGGACTCCCCGCGCCTAGTAGGGTGCCGCCCCGGAGGTGAGAACACAGCATGAACGATCTGTTCGGCGGCAAGGACAAGGGTGGCGATTATTCGGCCAAGGACATCGAGGTCCTGGAAGGGCTGGAGCCGGTCCGCCGACGTCCCGGCATGTTCATCGGCGGCACCGACGAGACGGCGCTGCACCACCTCGCCGCCGAGATCATCGACAATGCAATGGATGAGGCTGTGGCGGGCCACGCCGGCTTCATCGAGGTGACGCTGGAGCCGGACAACTGGCTGACGGTGCGCGACAACGGCCGCGGCATTCCGGTGGACCCGCATCCGAAATTCAAGAACCTGTCCGCGCTCGAGGTGATCCTGACCACGCTGCACTCGGGCGGCAAGTTCGGCGGCAAGGCCTACGAGACGTCCGGCGGGCTGCACGGCGTCGGCAGTTCGGTGGTCAACGCGCTGTCCGCGGCGATGCAGGTTGAGGTCGCGCGCGACCGCGTACTGTGGAAGCAGAGCTATGCGCGCGGCAAGCCGACCAGCAAGCTGGTGAATGCCGGCGCGGTGCACAACCGGCGCGGGACGTCGATCCGCTTCCAGCCGGACCCGACGATCTTCCCCGGGCTCTCGTTCGTGCCGGCGCGGCTGTACCGGCTGTGCCGGTCCAAGGCCTATCTGTTCCGCGGCGTGCAGATCCGCTGGGCCTGCGATCCTTCGCTGTTGCGTGGCGCGAAGGACGACACGCCGGCCGAGGCGGTGCTGCATTTTCCGGGTGGCCTGCGCGACAGCCTGGAGGCGGAGATCGGCGAGGCGCCACGCGTGCTGCCGACATTGTGGGCTGGCGAGGCGGACCTGCCGTCCGCGTCCGGCCGGCTGGAATGGGCGGTGGCCTGGCTGGAGGAAGGCGAGGGCTTCACCCATTCCTATTGCAACACGATCCCGACCACCCAGGGCGGCACGCACGAGGCCGGGTTCCGTGCCGCGCTGCTGAAGGGCCTGCGGGCCTGGGGCGAGCAGCGCGGCAATCGTCGCGCCGCACAGGTGACGGCGGAGGACCTGCTGGCGCCGATCGCGGCCAAGCTGTCGGTGTTCCTGCGCGATCCGCAGTTCCAGGGCCAGACCAAGGAGAAGCTCACCTCCTCGGAGGCGACCCGGCTGGTGGAGACTGCGCTGCGCGACCGGTTCGACCATTGGCTCGCCGGCGATCCGACGCAGGCCGACAACCTGCTGGCCTTCGTCATCGAGCGTGCCGAGGAGCGGCTGCGCCGGCGTGAGAACAAGGACACTGCGCGCAAGTCGGCGACGCGGCGCCTGCGGCTGCCCGGCAAGCTGACCGACTGCACGCGCGAGAACGCCGCCGAGACCGAGATCTTCCTGGTGGAGGGCGACAGCGCCGGCGGTTCGGCCAAGCAGGCGCGCAACCGCGAGACCCAGGCGGTGCTGCCGCTGCGCGGCAAGATCCTGAACGTCGCCAGCGCATCGGCCGACAAGCTGCGGCAGAACCAGGAGCTGAAGGACCTGATCGAGGCGCTCGGCTGCGGCGTCGGCGATCGTTTCGATCGTGCCAAGCTGCGCTATGGCCGCGTCATCATCATGACGGATGCCGACGTGGACGGCGCGCACATCGCCTCGCTGCTGATGACGTTCTTCTATCGGGAGCTGCCGGAGCTGGTGCGCCATGGCCACGTCTACCTGGCGCAGCCGCCGCTGTACCGGCTGACGCAGGGGGCGAAGTCGATCTACGCGATGGACGATGCGGACCGCGAGGTGAAGACCAAGCGCGAGTTCAAGGCCGGGACGAAGGTGGAGGTCAGCCGCTTCAAAGGCTTGGGCGAGATGCCGCCGTCGCAGCTCAAGGAGACCACGATGGATCCGGCGAGGCGCACGCTGCTGAAGGTCGTGGCGGCGCCGGAAGAGCGGGCCAAGACCAACGCGCTGGTGGAGAGCCTGATGGGACGACGCCCGGAGCTGCGCTTCCAGTTCATTCAGGAGCGGGCGCGCACGGTGGAGGAGGTGGACGTCTGACGCGTGGCCGATTCGGCTGCATTCATGTCGGGTGTGCATTGCGCAGCAACGCCACGGGCCACGGCGCGGCGGCCGTATTCGCCAGGCCGATCGCTGGGCTGGCGAGGTCGGGATGGCCTGACGGGTGGGCGCGGCCGTGCTACGGAGGGACGCCGCGTGCGATGGCCGGATGCGCCCTTAGCTCAGTCGGATAGAGCAACAGCCTTCTAAGCTGTGGGTCACTGGTTCGAGTCCAGTAGGGCGCGCCATCGCTTCAAGGGGTTGGCGGTGCTCCAGTTGCAGTTTGCAACGCTACGTCTCATCTTTTCCGCTGGTGCAAACCGAGCGCGTCAGATCTGCGTCTATGCGCCCCGGCGGACCCCGATCAGCCAATGACCATCCGGGCGCCCGAGACAAGCAGGAGCGCCGCGAGGATATAGCGCAATGAATTGGGCGGCAGACGTTCGGCGCCAAGCCATGAGCCGAGGGTGCCACCGATCCCGGCCGCAAGGAGCCACCACGGCAGTTCGTGAGGCAGCGCGCCCAGCGTCGCCCACGCACCGGCCAGGGCGGCGGCGGAGTTCAGCAGGTTGAATGCGGCAGACACGGCCGCCGATTGCCGCACGCCCACCCAGCCGCAGAGCAGGATCAGCGGAGCGAGGAAGATGCCTCCGCCAGCGCCCGTCAGTCCCGCGATGAATCCCACCGCGCCACCGGCAGCGAGTGATGGCAGAAAGGGCGGATCAACCACACGCATTGCGACGGACGTCGATGCGTCACGAGCAGATCGGATCATCTGCGCCGCCGCAAGAAGCAGCACTACGCCAACGACTGGCTGATACAAATGCGGCGGCAGATTGACGGCGCCTCCGATGATCGAAAACGGTGCACCCAGAACGCCGAACGGATAGAACGTCCGCCACGTCAGGAGGCCGGCGCGCAGGAACCGAGCCGAGCCGATAGCGGCGACGAGTATGTTGAGCGCGAGGGCAGTCGGCTTGATGGTGGCTGGATCGAAGGCGAGCCATGCCATGGCCGCGATGTATCCTGTCGCGCCAGCCTGCCCAACGGACGCGTACAATGCAGCAATGACGGCGAGGGCGACGACGATGCCCAGCGTTTAGCCTCGCCTGCGCTCGGGCATGGTGTGTCACCTCGACAATTCCTCCCGCATCCTACGGCTGATCTGAATGCCGTCGCCATCCACCGCAGCCGGGACGATATCCGCTGTTCATGGCGCACACCGCGGCGGGGATCATTGCCATCGTTCAAGCTTGGCGCAGCCTCAGTGCATTCAGCGTCACCAGGACCGTTGCGCCGGTAACGGCCAGGATTGCCGGCCGAGAGCCCTGTCAGCCCCACGAGGGTGGCAACCAGGAAAAGGCCTTCAATCCCAGCGTAACCGTAACATTCTACCAGATATCCTGCATCCTCGCATGCGTCGGGTGTGGCGATGGCGGCACTGACGTGGTGCAGGAGACTGCGGATGCGGTGGTGCAAACCGGCTGAGCTTCATCCGGCACGGCCGGGAACGGGGCTTCTTGCTGGAGAGCGTGCGCACCTTGCTCGCCCGGAGCGACGAACCGGACCACCACCGCACCGACGTCGACGCGACCGCGCGCGGACACCTTGCCGCGGTTGGACCCGCAAGCGCACGGCTCCAGCGCCGGAAGCCGGGTTGTCGCACATGGTCGACGCCTGCTGTCGTGGAAGCGTCGCCGAGTATCCCATCTTCGAGGCGCCTGCTCCGGACGGTCGCGGTGCGATTGCCCGGCCGGGGAGCGCACGCGTGCACGGACAGCTTACAAAACAGTTAATCGTCCAAGGCGGCCCTTGACCGCGAGGTTTGCCCTTCGCTAGGTCTTCCGCCATGGGAACACACGCGAACATGCCTCGGTTCGCTGTAAGCCGGCGTTGGCTTACGGTCGTGTTTGCCATCCTCATCCTCGTCGCGAATTTTGTTCCGTGTGCGGCAGACGGGCGTTCTCCAGGCGCCGCGACACCGGCCGGGATGTTCGCCGTCGATCTCCCCTCCGATGAACCGGGAGCATCCCCGGTGGAGAAGGCGATCGGCCATAGCATCGGTCAGTGCGGCTGCAGCATGGTCGTGTTGCAGGACGCGGCGCCGCGCGTGGTGATGCCGCAAAGGCAGGCGGCGAGCTTTGCCCTGGCACCGCCGTTCGCCATGCCACCTGGCACCCAATCGCTCCCTCTCGAACCACCTCGCAGTTAGCGCGCCGTCTCTAGCGTGGCCGCGGCGGAGTCCGCCGGAACGCCGCACGGCTGTCCGCAACTGCGAAATTGTGTGTTCAAATGCAACCATATCGTTGGGCGATGGCGGGATTGCTCGCGCTCGTCCCGCTTGCGGCCGGCGCGGAGACGACCCGCGTCACCGCCGAACTCGTTGTCGTCACGTCACCGGCGCAGGCAGTTGCGATTGCATTGGATCGTTCCCCGGCCATGCGCAGCGCCAGGGCTTCGCGGCAGGCGGTGCAAGGCGAAGGACTCCAGGCCGGATTGCGACCCAATCCCGAGGCGTCGTTCACCGTCGAGAATTTCGGCAGCATAGGCGGCCGCGGTTCGTATCGCAGCTTCGACCAGACCGAGGCGACCGTCGGTCTTTCGCAACGTATCGAACTCGGCGGCAAGCGCTCGGCGCGTGTGGGGTTTGCCGGACGCAATGACGAAGTGGCCAGCCTGGAGGTCGAGACGGCGCGGCTCGACCTCGCGCGCGACGTCGTAACGGCACTCGCGACTGCGACCGCGGCCGCCCGTCTCGCGGAGGTCGAGCGGGAGCGTGCCCGCGTTGCCGCAGAAAGCGCACGCGTTGTGCGGGAACGTGTCGCAGCCGGCAAGGAAGCCCTGCTGCAAGCGAAGCGGGCGGAGGTTGCCCGAACGGCCGCGGAGATTGCGGCCGAACGCTCGCGGCGGGACGCAGAGAGCAGCCTGAGAATGCTGGCGCTGCTGATGGGCGTTGCGCATCTCGAGATTGCCGCGCGTCAGTCCTGGTTCGACGACATCGGTGCGGAACCGTCCGTGCCGCAACAGGCCGATCCCTCGGGTCGTCTGCGGGCCAATCCCGACCTTGCGCGCCTTGACGCTGTCATCGCCCAGCGGCGGGCCGATGTCGCCCTGCAACGCGCCAACGCGGTGCCGGATGTGACTGTCCAGGGCGGCGTCCGACGCTTCCAGGAGGGGCGGGAGACAGCGTTCGTGGCAGGGGTCTCCGTGCCGTTGCCGTTCAGTGACCGCAACCAGGGCGGCATCGCGCGCGCGAATGCCGAACTCACCCGAGCCGAGGCCGAGGCCGAGCGGGGACGTGCCGCGCTCGCGACATCGCTGACGACGGCGGAGTACCGGATGAAGCTGGCCTGGCGCACGGTGCAGAGCCTGCGACGCACCGCGGTGCCTGCCGCATCGCAGGCGGTCGGTTTTGCTGGGACCGGCTATGCCGAAGGGAAGTTCCCGTTTCTCGAGGTGCTCGACGCGCAGCGCGCACTGTCCGATGTGCGCGCCGAACTCATCGAGGCACTGCGCGAGTTCCATGCCCGCCGTGCGGAGGTCGAGCGCCTGCGCGGGGAGACGGCAGGCAATCTTTCATTGGCAGGATCACGATGACGAACCGTATCGGTCTTCTGGCAATGGGCCTGCTTGGCGGCATCGGCATTGCCGCCGTCGTGCCGGTCATTCCGCAAGAGATCCGCGACCTGGCCGGTATCGCGGCCACTGCCGATGCGAAGAATGCCGTGGATCCGCATGGCCATGCATCCGGCGAAAGCGAAGAAGGCCACGGCGAGGAAGGCAGGATCACCATGACGGCGGAACAGGTTGACGCCGCCGGCATTCGGGTGGCGGCTGTCGCCAGCGGCGTTCTCGTGAGCCGCATATCGGTGCCCGGCGTCCTTGCTGCGAACAGCGATCGGCTGGTGCGGGTGACAGCGCGCGTGCCGGGCACCATTGCCGAAGTCAAGCAACGGCTGGGCGATATGGTTTCGGCGGGTGATGTGCTGGCTGTCATTGAAAGCCGCGAGATTGCTGACGCCAAGGGCGAGTTTCTCGCGGCCAGCCGTGCGGCGGGTGTGGCCAATGTGACGCTCGCGCGTGAGGCGAGGCTCTGGAAGCAGCGGGTCTCGGCTGAGCAGGATTTCCTGCAGGCACGTGCTACTGCGGAAGAAGCCAGCATCCGTCTCGACCTTTCCCGACAAAGGCTTTCAGCGCTTGGCCTTGCCGAGAATGAGGTCGCCGCGTTGCATGGCCAGCCCGCGTCAGCCTTGCGGCGCCTCGAACTTCGCGCACCGATCGCCGGCAGGGTGATTGCCCGTGCCGCGGTGCAGGGCGCGGCCGTTGCCGCCGATGCCGAGTTGTTCTCGGTGGCCGACCTCACGACGCTTTGGGTCGAAATGGCGATCCCGCCGAAGGACCTGCAGCTCGCGAACGAAGGCCAGGCGATAACGATCCGGGAAGGCGAGGCGCGCGGCGAGGGCAGGATCGTGTTTCTGAGCCCGGTGCTGGATCCCGAAACGCGAACGGCACGCGCCGTGGCCGAGATCGACAACCGCGAAGGGGGATGGCGGCCGGGCGGGTATGTCATCGCGGAACTCGTGGCCGATGCACAACCGGTCGATGTGGTTGTTCCGCGCGATGCCGTGCAGGACTTCGAAGGAGCGAAGATCGTCTTCGTTCGTACACCCGAAGGCTTCGAGAAGCGCGAGGTTGCCTTCGGCCGCGAGGATGCCACGCAGGTCGAAGTGATCTTTGGCCTGGACGCCGGTACCGAGATCGCGGTCGGCAACGCTTTCGCCCTGCGCGCCGAGCTTGGCAAGTCCGAAGCCAGTCACGCGCATTGAGGAGAAGGTCGTGATCGGGCGCATCCTCGAGGTTTCCGTCCAGCAACGCTGGGCCGTCGTCGTCATCGCGGTGGTGGGCATCATCGTTGGCGCCTACGCGCTCGTTCGCCTGCCGATCGACGCGGTTCCCGACATCACCAACAACCAAGCCCAGATCAATACACTTGCGCCGTCGCTCTCGCCCTACGAGGTGGAAAAGCAGGTGACACTGCCGATCGAGACGGCGCTCGCCGGCATCCAGGGCCTGGAGAGCACGCGTTCGATTTCCCGCAACGGGTTCTCGCAGGTCACAGCCATCTTCACCGAGGCAACCGACATCTACTTTGCGCGCCAGCAGATATTGGAGCGTCTTGCCGAAGCGCGTGAGGCGATGCCGGATGGCGTCGAGCCGCGTCTTGGTCCCATCTCGACGGGGCTCGGCGAAGTGACGATGTGGACTGTGCATTTCAAGAAGCCTGGCCCGGTACTGCGTGATGGATCGCCAGGCTGGCAGTCGGATGGCAGCTACCTGACGCCGGAAGGCGAGCGTCTTACGGATGACGCGCAGCGAGCCACCTATCTTCGCACGACGCAGGATTGGATCATTCGCCCGCAACTGCGCACAACGCTCGGGTTGGCCGGGGTCGACGCCATCGGCGGGCATGTGAAGCAGTTTGTCGTTCAGCCCGATCCCGCGCGCCTCATGGCGCTCGGCCTCACGTTCCGGGATGTCGCCCAGGCGATAGAGCGCAACAACACAAGCATCGGCGCAGGATATATCGAGCGAGGCGGCGAAGGCCTCGTCGTCCGCTCTCCGGGACGGCTCGCGACCACGCAGGAGATGGCGCAGGTCGTCGTCACGACGCGAGAAGGCGTACCCATCCTGTTGCGCGACGTCGCCACCGTCGAGACGGGACGCGCACCACGTCTCGGCAGCGCCAGCCAGAACGGCCAGGAGATCGTGGTCGGCACTGCGCTCATGCTCATCGGCGGGAACAGCCGTATCGTCGCCGCCGCGGTCGAGGATCGCCTGAAGGCCATCAACCGCACGCTGCCGCCCGACATCGAGGCCACCGTCGTGCTCGATCGCGGCCTGCTGGTCGATGCAACGGTCAAGACAGTGGCCAAGAACCTCACGGAAGGGGCCTTGCTGGTCATCGCCGTGCTGTTCCTGCTGCTCGGCAATTTCCGTGCGGCCCTCATCACCGCCGCCGTCATCCCCATCACCATGCTGCTCACGGCGGCCGGCATGCTGCGGACCGGCACCAGTGCCAATCTGATGAGTCTCGGCGCCCTCGATTTCGGCCTGATCGTCGACGGTGCCGTCATCATCACGGAGAACAGCCTGCGCCATCTTGCTGCGCGCCAGCATGCGCTCGGTCGCGTCCTGCATCAGGCGGAGCGACTGAGGGTGGTGGCGGACGCGGCGCGCGAAATGATCCGGCCGTCGCTCTACGGCCAGGCGATCATCATCCTGGTCTACGCGCCCTTGCTGACCTTCTCCGGCGTTGAAGGCAAGATGTTCGGACCGATGGCGATCACGGTGATGATCGCGCTCGCAGCCGCCTTCGTCCTGTCGCTCACCTTCGTCCCGGCGCTGATAGCGATCGCCATCACCGGCGCGGTGAACGAGCGTGAGGTGTGGCTGGTGCGCGCAATGAAGCGTGCCTATGCGCCGCTGCTCCGTCGTACGCTGCGCAGGCCCGCGCCGATGATCGTGGCCGGATCTGTGCTGTTCCTTGCGTCGCTCCTGCTGTACGGCCGCCTGGGGCAGGAGTTCATACCCACGCTCGACGAGCAGAATCTGGCGATGCAGGCCCTGCGCATCCCGAGCACATCGCTCACGCAGTCCCAGGCGATGCAGTCCGCCATCGAGCGGCGTATCTCGAAGTTCGATGAAGTGGCTTTCGTCTATTCGAAGACGGGCACGGCCGAAGTTGCCAGTGATCCAATGCCCCCCGGCGCATCGGATACCTTCATCATTCTGCGGCCGCGGGCAGAATGGCCGGACCCGTCTTTGCCGAAGGAGACGCTCATTGCGCGCCTCGAGAAGGCCGTTGGTGGCCTGCCCGGTAACGCACTGGAGTTCACGCAGCCGATCCAGATGCGTTTCAACGAACTGCTGGCGGGCGTGCGCGGCGATCTCGCCATCAAGATCTTCGGCGACGACTACGGGCCGATGCTTGCGGCGGCGGGTCGCATATCGGGGATTCTGCAGAGCATCGAGGGAGCATCCGACGTCAAGATCGAGCAGGCGACGGGTCTCCCGTTCCTTGAGATCACAGCCGATCGCGCGGAGATCTCTCGTCGCGGGCTCAGTGTCAGCGACGTGCAGGAGGTCATCGCGATCGCGATAGGCGGCCGCGATGCCGGCTTCGTCTTCGAGGGCGACCGACGCTTCGCCATTGTGGTCCGCCTGCCCGAGCGCCTGCGCAGCAATCTCGAGGCATTGCGCAATCTGCCGGTTCCGCTTCCCGCCGCCGGACAGCGATCCCCACAGACCGTACCCTTGCAGCAACTCGCAAGCCTCAAGGTTGTGGAAGGGCCGAATCAGATCAGCCGCGAGAACGGCAAGCGGCGAGTGGTCGTGCAGGCGAACGCGCGTGGCCGCGACCTGGGATCACTGGTCGAGGAGACACAGGGAAAAGTTGCGGCGGCAGTTGTCCTGCCGCCTGGCTACTACATCACGTGGGGCGGCCAGTTCGAAAATCTCGCGGCCGCGCGCGAACGTCTCGTGATCGTGGTGCCAGGATGTCTGCTTGTCATCATGGTGCTGCTCGTCGCCGCCCTTGGCCGGGTGCGCGATGCGATCCTGGTATTCAGCGGCGTGCCATTGGCACTGAGCGGCGGATTGCTCGCGCTCTGGCTGCGCGGAATGCCATTTTCGGTCTCGGCGGCCGTTGGCTTCATCGCGCTTTCGGGCGTCGCCGTGTTGAACGGCCTGGTGATGGCGTCCTCAATCCGGGACCTCATGCGCGACGGGCGGATGGCATTGCGGGACGCAGTGTTCGAGGGTGCGATGACCCGGCTCCGTCCCGTTGTGATGACGGCGCTCGTGGCATCGCTCGGCTTCGTTCCCATGGCGCTTGCGACCGGTACCGGCGCTGAAGTGCAGAAGCCGCTGGCAACCGTCGTCATAGGCGGCCTCGTGAGCGCGACGCTGCTCACATTGCTGATGCTGCCGGCACTTTACATGCGCTTCAGTCGGCAATCCCTGCCGGCCCGTGACTCAAGAGGCGCCGAGGAGCGGCGTTCCGCGCCGGCTCACTGACCCATGCACCAGGAGGAGTTTTCTCGATGCTCAATCGCCTGTCCCTTGCTGCCGCGCTCTTGATCGCGACCGTGTCGTTCGCGTCCGCACAGACGCACGGCCATGGTGAGAAAGGTCCGAAGGGTGGACCAATGCAGGACGTCGCCGGTGTTCATGCCGAGCTTCTGGTGGCGGACAAGACGCTCACCGTTCATGTCTACGACGAGGGCGGCAAGCCAGTCCCAGTCGCGGGGTTTTCCGGTTCGGCCCTGGTTGGAGGCGGCCAGTCTCGCCAGGTGATTCAGCTCAAGCCTGGGAGCGACAACACGCTCTCCGGAACTGCCTCGACGGCAATTGCCAAGGGGACGCCGGTTACGCTGCAACTCAAGGGCGCCGACGGCAAGACGGGGCAGGCAAAATTCTGATCGAGAGAAAGGAGGGCGGACCATGCCACGAGTGCTGACGACGCTGATGCTGTTGAGTGGCGTTTTGGTGGTTGCCGGCTGCAACAGTACGCATCAACAGCTTGCCGCACGCGATCAGGCGGAGTGCGAGAGTTTTGGCTTCCAGCCAGGGACCGATCACTATGCCGATTGTGTCGTGCAGCTCCACGCGGCGCGGCATCAGCCGACGCGATTGCGCTAGGGGTGCCGCGTTCGACGTTCGCGGTTGGACGGTGCGCCGCAGATACTGGCATCAAATTAGATGCTGATGCTGCGGCTGAAAGGAGGAAGTTCGGGCCTTTCGCGCCGCCCGGTATCGCTGCAGACCGGTGCGGCCGCGTCAGCTACCGGAATTCATCGAGGCGCCCGCCTGATCAGGAATTTGTTGTCGAGGACGTCCAGCAGCCACTGTCCTTCGGCGGCGATCTCCTGCGCGGCCCGTTCTACGCCAGGGAACTTGTAATCATCGCCGATGAGAACGCCACCGTCGGCCAGTTGTGGCAACCATCCGCGTAAGTCCGATATGGCAGACTCGTATTCGTGGTCTCCGTCGATATAGATCACCTGCGGCTTCAGCTTATAGGCCGCAAAAAGGCGCGCGCCGGCGATGCCGGTCAGGGGCAGCGGCGTGATGATGTCCTGCATGTTCTCATGCACGACGTTGGACAGGAACTGATGGTAGAGGCCGGGAAAGCCGTTCTTGAGTCGGAGGTCAACGCGGCTCCCGACTCCATCTTTCCTCGCCCAGTGCTGCCAGTTCCCCAGCCACGTATCGACGCAGACGATCTCTGTGCTGAGGCCAAGTTGCCGGCACAGCTTCGCCATGTGGATTGCCGACGCTCCCTTCCAAGTGCCGACCTCGACGATCAGCTTGGGCTTCACCTCGCTGATGATGGACTTGAAGACAGAATTCTCGGAGTCCCATCCCTGGAGATCGCGCGGGAGCGTGGGCGCATAATCGGCGTAAGGATCTTCGGAGAACAGGAGGCCTCGGACCTCGCCCGTGACCGTTGCCGGGGCCGGCGGCCGTCTATCGCGGATCACCCTGGCCGGGTTTCCTCCGATTATCTGGTATGGCGGGAAGGACTTCGTTACCACCGCGCCACCTGCAATGACGCAATGGGAGCCGATCTCAACGCCGTCCACGATGACCACATTGGCGCCGACCCAGACATCATCGCCAAGCACGATGCCCTTGCTCGTCACCTGCTGCGCACCGATGGGCACATCAATCTGGTCGGTGCCGTGATTGAACCCATAGATCGATGCCAGCGATGCGATGCGGCAGAAGTTCCCGATCCTTACCCGGCCGGCGATATGGGCGTACGGGTTGACGGAGCAGTCCGAGCCGAGGTGTACGCTTCCCCGCACGATTGCTCCCGCGGCGATCCACGATCTGTTTCCGAGGTGCAGCCGGTCGGTCATCACCCGCGCCTCCGGCGAGACATAGCAGCCGGCGCCGATGACCGCTCCCGCCTTCTCCCGCAGCACGGCATGGACGGCCTTCTGCTGCTCGATATCTGCCGGGCGCCTCTGCAGCCAGGGCTCGAACGAGGCCGCGACGTCCTCGAAGCCGGCCGTGGTTGAGATGTCCATCTGCGTTCCTTTGCGGGCGTAGCGACATGATCCAATCATCCCTCCATAGCGCTCGCAACGCTTTCAGAGAAGCGGGAGGCGCACCGCCTATTGGCCGCACGAATGATGGTGAGATCTTGGGAATCCGTCCGAGATCAGCAGCGCGAGGGACGGCTTTACGGCGGAACGATATGGGAGACGTGGTAGGCCTCGCCGTCCTGATCCGGCAACGGGCAGCCTGCGCCCTGGGCGGGCTCGGCATGTTGCTGTCGACGACTCCCGATCGTTGCAGCGACAGGTGTTCCGCTGATCGATCGGCTGAAATGATCCCGTCTATGTCACAGGCGCGGTCGGCGGCTGCGATGGCGCACGAACCAGCATGCAGCCTCCAGCCCGCATCGGTGTCCGAAACCGACAGACACTGCCGGTCGGCGGCTCGACACCGCTGTCGAAGGGTGAGAGACGCCCCCCGTTTCCGCCCTGGCGCACCGCGCGGCACTGGACCGGCGCGGCATCCTCGCGGGGCCACGGATCTTCGCTGATAGCGATGGAGGGGGTAATCTAGCCGAGCGGAGGCTACGCGGTTGCAGTTACGAACGCGTGAGCCGGGTCCACGGCAGGACCGCGTGGCGTAGAGTGCGTTAATATTGCTGGTGACCGGGTGTAGTGGTGATCAGTCAGAGGTTCGACGTCGTTGAGTTCGCAGGTCTGGATCAATTCGCAATCGCCGATGTCTAGGTCGGGCATCCGGCTCAAGCCAAGTGCCCGGTTGGACGGAATGGCGTCGCCAGGCGTGATGTTACGCCTGCCGTGACGCCGATCGCCGACGAGCGGAGTATCCTTCCGATGCGCCAGGCGGAAGAAGCCCGCCACTGCCCGACCAGGTCCGCCATAATCACTGACTGGTCACATCGGGGATGTCGCAGCCGATAGCACATTCCGAACATTCGTTGGGAGCATCTGCCATTCTGAGATCAGCATTAACCGCTAGAGACATCTCTTCGTGAGCCGCACGACATCTATCTATTTGGATGCCATTCGCCTTACAGCCGCACTGACTGTCCTGTTCGGCCATCTCTCTGCGAGACGGCTCACCGACGGCCTGCTGTGGCAACTTGGTCCGATTATGGAAGACGCCGTGACAGTCTTCTTCGTCCTAAGCGGGTTCGTGATTGCCTACACAGCCGACAGGTCAGAGCAAACTGCAGCCTCGTATACCATTGCCCGGGCGGCGAGGATCGTGTCAGTCGCTTTTCCTGCCCTGCTGCTCACCTTTGTGCTCGACAGGATCGGTTCCAGTCTTCGACCCGACCTCTACGGCCAATGGTGGGGCTACGAACCGGACGGCAAACTCTGGCAATATTTGAGCGGCGTGCTCTTCCTGAACCGCATCTGGCTATCCGAGACGGTTATTGGTTCGAATGCACCCTATTGGTCCCTGGGTTATGAGGTCTGGTACTACGTCATCTTCGGCGTGGCACTCTTCGCGCCTCCCCGGCGGCGTGCTCTCGGCATCCTCGCCACCCTCGTTTTCGTTGGTCCGCAGATCGCCGCATCATTCCCGCTCTGGCTGCTGGGCGTCCTCGGATACAGGGTCTGCAAGGCGCGGGTATTATCGACACGCACAGGCTTCCTGCTGGCCAGTGGCTCCCTGGCCTTGCTGCTCACCTATGTCTGCTGGGGGCACGCGCACCTTGTTCTTCCGGATCTTCCCGTCCTCTTCCCCGACCAGCCAAAGCTGCCGCGCGCGTACATCGTCGGCCTGTTGTTCATCGCTCATCTGATCGGTTTCGAGGCGGCATCCTACGTGTCCCACACTGTCCCGGACCGGGTCGCTCGGACAATACGGTGGTTGGCCGGAGCCACGTTCAGCGTCTACCTCTATCACCTACCGATTGGTCAGTTCCTCGCAGTCCTCATGCCTTGGTCGCCGTCCTCTACCGCGACGCGCGTTGTCATTCTTGGGGGAACCCTCGCCTCAACTTTTCTGCTTGCCGAGATCACCGAGAGGCGAAAGCCGATGTGGCGTCATATGATCGTCACAGTATTCAGTCGAAGGACCAAGGCCCTGCCTGTGCTCCGGCCTTAGGCAGACCGCCGCAAACTCCCCGCCTGGTGTGCGGTGTCCTGAGGAAGCCTTACTGGGCGTCGCCCGGCAGCAGGTGACCCGAGCCCACGCTTCTCCACAGCCGGCGCACGAGGCGCGACAGTCTCACGCGTCCGGCGGAGGGGGCGGCGTCCGCAGTTCATCCAGAGGCACCAGCCGCCCGTCACGCTCGAAATGCCAGAACGTCCAGCCGTTGCAGGCCGGCGCGTTCTGCACCGCCGCACCCACCTTGTGGATCGAGCCGCGGATGGCGCCCGCCACGATCGTGCCGTCGGCCGCCACCACGGCGCTGACCCGCCGCATGCGGTCGAACAGCCGCGCGCCCGGCGCCAACAGCCCACGCTCGACCAGGCTGCCGAACGGCACGCGCGGGACCTCCCGCTTCGACACGGCGCCCGACAGGCCCTCCAGAGGCGCCGGCTGCGTCGCCTTCAGCCGCGCCAGTGCTGCCTCCACGTAGGCCGGGTGGCGCTCGATGCCGATGAAGTGCCGGTGCAGCCGCTTCGCCACCACCGCCGTCGTGCCGGTACCGATGAACGGATCCAGCACGATCTCCCCCGGTGACGTGCTCGCCAGCAGCACGCGGTGGAGCAGCGATTCGGGCTTCTGCGTCGGATGCAGTTTTAGCCCATGCTGATTGCGGAGCCGCTCCGCCCCCGTGCACAGCGGCAGCCACCAGTCGCTGCGCATCTGCACATCGTCATTCAGCGCCTTCATCGCCGCATAATTGAAGCGATGCCGCGAATCGCGCCCGCGCGCCGCCCAGATCAGCGTCTCATGCGCGTTGGTGAACCGGCGGCCGCGGAAATTCGGCATCGGGTTCGCCTTGCGCCAGATCACGTCGTTCAGCACCCAGAACCCGAGATCCTGCAGCACCGTGCCGATGCGGAAAATGTTGTGATAGGCGCCGATCACCCACAGCGTGCCGTCCTTGCGCAGCAGCCGCCGGCACTCCTCCAGCCAGGAGAGGGTGAACGCGTCATAGGCAGCAAAGTCGGTGAACCGGTCCCAGTCCTCATCCACCCCATCGACCAGGCTGTCGTCCGGCCGGCGCAACTCGCCGCGAAGCTGCAGATTGTACGGCGGATCGGCGAACACGCAGTGGACCGAGGCCGGCGGCAGCATGCGCATGAGCTGCACGCAGTCCCCCAGCATCACCTGATCGAGCGGCAGTTCGCGGACCACTTCCACGGGAGGCATCGTGGCGGTCGCTTCGAAGCCGCGTCAATCCGCGCCGGCGAAGTCGCGGGTTCCAAGGGCTGCGCCCTTGGCGGAGTCCAGAGGCGGCGCCTCTGGTCGGGGTTCGGGGTGAAACCCCGAGCGCTACCGCCTCACCCAATCACCCTGGCATCGCCCGTCGCGTCCAAAGCCAGAATGAGCTGAGCCACCGAGCCAAAGCTCGGCCGATGGTGCCGCGTCGGCCCCAGCCGGCGCAGGGCGGCGATATGGACCTCGGTAGCGTAGCCGGCATTGCTGCCCCAGCCATACTCGGGGAAACGCAGCGCCAGCCGCGTCATCGCCCGGTCGCGCAATACTTTGGCGACGATCGAGGCCGCCGCGATCGAAAGGGACCGTCCGTCGCCGCCCACCACGCACTGCACCGAGCAGCCGAGCGGCGGCTTTTGGTTGCCGTCCACCAGCGCCAGGTCGGGCGGCAGTGGCAGCCGGCTGACGGCGCGGCACATGGCCAGCAAGGCGGCGCGCAGGATGTTCAGCCGCTCGATCTCGGCCACCGAGGCGGCGCCGACGCCGATCTCCGCCCGCCCGGAACTGCGCAGTGCCTCGAATGCCACCAGCCGCTGATCGGCCGACAGCTTCTTCGAATCGTCGAGCAATGCCGCGAGCCGCCGAGGAACGCCGGTCGGAAAAACGACGGCGGCGGCAACGACGGGACCGGCGAGCGGGCCGCGTCCCACTTCATCCACCCCGGCGACGCGCCCTCCGGCACGTTTCTCCAGCAGGAAGTTCGGCATCCGCGCCGATTATCAGGCGGAGGCGGAGTCGCGCCAGCGCTACTCCGGATCGCTCAACTGGGCGGTGAGGTGGTGGACCAGGCTGCGCACCTTGGGCGAGTTCGCCCGATAGGCCGGGCTGACCGCGTGCAGCACGCTGCCGGCCGGCTTGTGGTCCGGCAGCAGCCGGATCAGGCGACCTGCCGCGATGTCCTCGTCGACCAGGTAGCTGGCGCACAGCAGGATGCCGGCACCCGCGCGCGCCGCGTCGCAGCGCAGCATCGCGTTGTTCACCTGCAGACGCCCGAAGATCGGAACCTCGAGCTGGCCCTCCGGACCGTTGAACTGCCAGGCGGGCCCCATCGTGTCGGTCCCGGTGATGCAGTGGTGCCCGCCCAGGTCAATCGGCGCCGACGGCGTCCCATGCCGGGCGAGGTAGGTCGGCGAAGCGCACAGCACATACTCGAGCGGCATCAGCGGCCACGCCACCAGTCCGGCGCCGGTGGTCGGGCTGGTGCGGATCGCCAGGTCGTAGCCCTCCTCGATCAGATCCACCGAGCGGTCCGACAATTCCACGTTCAGTGACAGGTCGGGGTGCTGATGGAGAAAATCCACCATGAGGCGGCCCAGCCTGGTGCTGCCGAACACGACCGGCGCGGTGATGCGCAGGTTACCCCGCACCGGCGCCTCCGGCTTCGCTGCGCTGCGTGCCGCCTCCATGTCCTCGAGGATGCGCGAACACTGCACGAAGAAACTCTCGCCCACGTCGGTCAGGGCGACCCGGCGCGTGGTGCGGTGCAGCAGCCTCACGCCGAGCCAATCCTCCAGCGTCTGGACGTGCTTGCTGGCGGTTGCCTGGGAGATGCCGAGTTCGCGCGCTGCCCCGGAGAAGCTGCGGGTGCTTGCGACCCTGGCGAATACGGTCATGCTCGTCAGACGGTCCACAACAGCTCCATCCATGCCATTCGCGAGCATTCGATCATTCATATCCCTAACAAATAGTTCATAGCGGACGCAAATGCGCGAAATTCTTTCAACTTCGTTTATGGGATCGATTTTTCGGCGAAACAGAGTGCAAGGCGGCAACACCCGCCGGATACAACCGTTGCGTAGTTTACGCGCGCAACGGCAAAGCCTGCTCGTCCAGCATATCGGCGAGAATTACGTGGCGGGCTTCGTCCAGATCGATCTGGTGCGTGGCGATCAGCGGTGCCGCCTCTGCCAGGATGGCATCGACGTCCTGCATCAGCTTGAGCCGCTTGAACAGGTCGTGCCGTTGCAGGCCCATGCTTTCGCCGACAAGCTCGAGGAAATTGATCACCTCGAACGGCCAATCCCGCTCATGCGAGCACAGGTCGCGATGACAGGCGTGATAAATCCCGGCGAGCGTGGTGACGCCGGCCGCCGCCGCCGCCTCGAGCTGCTCCAGATGCACCTGCCGCTTGTACGCCGGCAGCGGATTGAGCGTGTTGCACATGTAGCCGACGCGCGGTTGCGCCAGGTCGACGAATTCCAGCCCCGGGATCGCCTCGAGGATCCGCCGCGCCGCATCGCTGACGCCGTGCACACCCGGGTGTTCATGCAGGCCCACCCGCTTGTGCACCGGATGCTTCAGCAGCGGCCGCAGCCGATCGAGCCGCGCGGCAAGGAATAGCAGGAACGGTTGCAGATCCAGTCGATTATCGGCTTTCGAGGGCGTAACTATCTCGCTGAGCTGCACCTGGCAGGTCGGGCACCATGACAGCGCCTGGCCGCCCGACTCCGCCAGCCGATCCACCGTCCGGTAGGCGATGCGGCCCGCGGTCGCCACGTCGCCGGCGCGGAACTGCAACACGCCGCAGCAATGCGACGGGCCGCCCAGCACCCGGTAGCGGATCCCGAGCGCGTCCATGATGTCGAAGCAGAGCAGCGCGATGTGCGGCGTCTTCAGCAGGTTGCAGCCGGTATAGAACGTCACCTCCGGCGTCTCGCCCGCGGTCTCCTCGGGCCGGAAGCGCGCCAGCAGGTCAGGCGGCAACTGCATGCGCGACAGCACGCGCACGCCGGTGGTCATGCCGGTGAAGCGCTCGAAGCCGGTGCGGCGGCGGGCGACCGCCTCGCGTCCCTTAGCGAGCGTGAGCCGTGCCATCGCCAGCATGAAGCGGGGATTGACGCCGTAGCGGCATGCCGGGATGCAATGGCCGCTGCCCGAGCAGATCTCGGCCCAGCGCGCCGACCCCGCTGGGTATTGCTCGCCGCGCAGCAGCGCCAGCACGCCCGATGCCACGGCCCGCGGGTCCGAGGCGTCGATCCCGCCCGGGGCCGGCATGGGGCAGACCTCGACACAGGCGCCACACGCGGTGCAGCGGTCGAGGATCTGCGACAGCCGGCCGTCCAGAGCCTGTTCGAGCGGAGCGACCGTCATCCGAGCCGCCGCAGGACGGCCGGCTGCTCGGCCACGCCGGAGGGATGCTCGTTGCGGGGCGGCAACTCGGCCGGCCAGTCCCAGGCGGGCGCGGCGAACAGCCGGTGCATGGCGCCCATGTCGCAATGGAACGGCGGCCCGGTCGGCCGGTCGCTCTGCATGAACAGGATGAACAGCCGTCCCTCAGGCCGCAGCCAACGATGCAGGCGGCGCGCATAGTTGGGCCACAGCGCCGGCGGCAGCGCGCACAGGCAGGTCTGGTCGTACACCGCGTCGAACGGCGCCGATGGGTCCCAGGAGAACAGGTCCGCCTGCTCGACCGTCGCCGGGATCGTCAGCCGCTCGAAATACGCCCGCTGCTGCGCCACCGCGCTCGGCGCGGCATCCACCACCGTGACGTCGAAGCCCGCCTCGCCCAGCGCCAGCGGCTCCAGGCTGCGGCCGCTGCCCGGCACGAGGATCCGGCAGGGGGCCAGCACGCCGGCGTCGCGCCAGGAGAGAAAGGCCGGGTTCAGCCCGTGCCGCTCCCATCCCGTGGTGCCGTCGCGGTAGCGGCTTTCCCAGTCGACCGCCTGCGTCTCGCTCATGCCACCGTCTCCGGCAGGGCCATCCATGCGGGCACGCGCGGCGTCAGCACGGCATCGCCGCAGTGCAGCGGATCGCGCAGTGCCTCCAGCCGCAGCGTCTCGAGCCGCAGCACCGCCAGCCCAAGCTGGTCGCGGCCTGAGCGCATCGTGCCGACCTCGGTGCCGTTGCGCAGGACGGGCGTGCCGGGCGCGGGCAGGGGACCGGCAACCTCCACCGGCACCAGGCGGCGCTTGACCAGGCCGCGGTATTTCGTGCGCGCGGTCAGTTCCTGGCCCATGTAGCAGCCCTTGCTCCAGGACACGCCGTGCAGCTCGTCGAAACCGGCCTCCAGCAGTACCGACTTCTCGGCCTCCAGGTCGTGCGATCCGTCCGGCAGCCCGAGCGCCAGGCGGTGGCGGTCCCAGTCGGCGGCAAGTGCGGTGGCCGGCAGCGGCGCGGCGCCGAGGATCCGCCAGCCGGCATTGGCCAGCCTGGGATCGGGCGCAGCGATCGCCGCATCCGGCGGGTCGCCGTCCCACGCCACATAAACCTGAAGATCGTCCGCCGCCCGCAGCGCCACCCTGGCGCGCAGGCGGAACCGGGTCAGCCGCTGCAACAGCGCCGGAATCTGCACCTGCTCGCAGTCGAGCAGCAACCGTTCCCCGTCGGACAGGATGAAGAAGTCGGCGAGCCACTTGCCCTGCGGCGTCAGCAGAGCCGCCCAGACCGCATGGCCGGGCGCCGCCTGGGCCACATCGTTCGACACCAGGCCCTGCAGGAAGCTGACGCGGTCCTCCCCGCGAAGCTCGATCACGCCTCGCTCGGTCAGCGCCGCCAGCCTGGTCATGCCCAGCCTGCTCATGGAAGGGAGATTGGGCTTTGCCGGGCCGGGCCGCAAGCAGTCGCCCGCAAGTAGTGGTAAGATCCTACCGGCATGAGACTCGTAACCGACATAAAAGTCACAATCGGTAGCAAACCTGTACCCTGTGAGAAGCCTCGGACAGCACGAAAGTCGCAACCGGCACAAAAGTCGCAGTCCGGCGCGCCTGTCACCACCACCATGAAGCTGTAACCGCTATGAAAGTCGCCCACGTCATGGCCGGCGCCCCGGCCGGCGGCGCCGAGTTGTTCTTCGAGCGACTCACGATCGCCCTGGCAGAGGCCGGCGATACGGTGCTGCCGGTGATCCGCCGCAATGCCGACCGCGCCGCCCGCCTCGCCCGCGCAGGCCTGGCGCCGGCCGAACTCGGCTTCGGCGGCCCGCTCGATCTGCTGACCGGTCCCCGGCTGCGCCAGGTGCTGCAGCGCTTCGCCCCCACCGTGGTGGTCGCCTGGATGAACCGCGCCGCCCGCTTCACGCCGCGCGGCGACTGGCTGCTGGCCGGGCGGCTGGGCGGCTATTACGACCTCTCCTACTTCCGCCGCTGCGACCACCTGGTCGGCAACACCCGCGCCATCGCCGACTGGATCGTCGCCCAGGGCTGGCCGGCCGCGCGCACCCACTATTTGCCGAATTTCGCGCCCGACCTGGCCGGTGCCCCGGCCGCCTCTCTCGGCCTCCCGCCCGGCGCCCGAATCGTGCTGGCGCTCGGCCGCCTGCACCGCAACAAGGCGTTCGACGTGCTGATCCGCGCGCTGCCCGGACTGCCCGGCGTGCACGCGGTGATCGCCGGCGAAGGGCCGGAGCGCACGCCGCTCACCGACCTCGCCCGTCGCGAGGGCGTCGCCGACCGCGTGCACCTGCCCGGCTGGCGCGGCGACACCGCCGCCCTGCTCGCCGCGGCGGACCTGCTCGCGTGTCCCTCACGGCACGAGCCCCTCGGCAATGTCGTCCTCGAGGCATGGTCGGCCCATCGGCCCGTGGTCGCCGCCGCAGCCGATGGCCCCCGCGAGTTGGTCGTGCCCGGCCGGGACGGCGTGCTGGTGCCGACCGAAGACCCGGCGGCGCTGGCTCACGCGATTGCCAGTGTGCTCGACGATCCCGCGCGGTCGAAAGCCTTGGCCGAAGCCGGCCGCCTCCGCTACGAAGCCGAGTTCGCCCAGGCGCCGGTCCTCGCGCGCTGGCGCCAATTCCTCGCGACCGTGGAGAAGCCTTGAGATGTGCGGTATCGCCGGCCTGATCCTTGCCCCCGGCGCGCCGCCGCCGGATCCGGGCACCCTCGCCAGGCTGATCGGCAGCCTCGAGCATCGCGGGCCGGACGGTACCGGCCACGCCGTGGTGGGCCGCGTCGCGCTGGTGCACAACCGGCTGGCGATCATCGACCTGGTCACCGGCGACCAGCCGCTGTTCGCCGGCCCCGCCACGCTGGTGTGCAACGGCGAGATCTACAATTACCGCGAACTCCGGGTCGCGATGCCGGGCGTTACCTTCGCCACCAACAGCGATTGCGAGCCGCCGCTGCATCTGTGGCTGCAGGAAGGGGCCGATTACGCCCAGCACCTGCGCGGCATGTACGCGATCGCCATCCATGAACGGATGCAGCGCACCGTGACGCTGACGCGCGATCCGTTCGGCATCAAGCCGCTGTACATCGCGCAGGTGGCGGGCGGGCTGGGTTTCGCCTCGGAGCCGCAGGCGCTGCTGGACGCTGGCCTGGTGCCCCGCGCCGTGCGGCCCGCGGCGCGCGAGGAACTGCTGCAACTGCAGTTCACCACCGGCACCGACACCATCTTCGAGGGCATCCAGCGCCTGCTGCCGGGCGAAACGCTGACCTGCGCCGACGGCCACGTGCTGGATCGCCGCCGGATTTCGCATCTTCCTGCCGGCGGGCCGGAGAACATCGACGAGGATGCGGCGCTGGAGCGGCTGGATCGTGCGCTGGAGGAGAGCGTCGATCTGCACCAGCGCAGCGACGTGCCGTACGGCATGTTCCTGTCCGGCGGCATCGACAGCGCGACCATCCTGGCGCTGATGGCGCGGCTGAACAGCCAGCCGGTCCTGGCCTTCACCGCCGGCTTCGATGTGCCGGACGCCGCCGATGAGCGCGCGCACGCCGCGACAGTGGCGAAGGCCCTCGGCGCGCATCACGAGACGATCGAGATCAACGAGAAGATGGTCTGGCAGCATTTGCCGGAGATCGTCGCCTGCATGGATGATCCGGCGGCCGACTACGCGATCATTCCGACCTGGTTCCTGGCGCGGCGCGCGCGGCAGGACGTGAAGGTGGTGCTGAGCGGCGAGGGCGGCGACGAGATCTTCGCCGGCTACGGCCGCTATCGCAGCGCCATGAAGCCGTGGTGGCTGGGCGGGCGCACGATGTGGGCACGCGGCAGCTTCGACCGCGTCGATGTGCTGCGCACCCGTCCCGCCTGCTGGCGCGACGGCATCGCCGCGGCCGAGGCGGGGGCGGCCGAGGCCGGGCGGTCGCGGCTGGCGGCGGCGCAGGCGACCGACATGACGGATTGGCTGCCGCACGACCTGCTGCTGAAACTCGACCGCTGCCTGATGGCGCATGCCGTGGAGGGCCGCACGCCGTTCCTCGACCGCGGCGTGGCGAGCGCGGCGTTCCGGCTGCCGGATGCCATGAAGCTGCGCGACGGCATGGGCAAGTGGATCCTGCGCAAATGGCTGGAGAAGCACCTGCCAGTGGCGCGGCCGTTCGCGCCGAAGCAGGGCTTCACCGTGCCGGTCGGCACCTGGATCAAGGGGCAGGGGTCGCGGCTCGGGCCGCTGGTGGCGGCGCAGCCGGGCATTGCCGAGATCGCCGATCCCGCCAAGGTGCGGCTGCTGTTCAGCCATATCCGCCGCTGGCGCCACGGCTTCGCCTGCTGGAAGCTGCTGTTCTACGCGCTGTGGCACCGCCGGCACATCCTGGGCCTGCCGCCGCAGGGCGACGTGTTCGAGACCCTGTCCGCTACCTGATCCCGCCGAACAGCGGCACCGGATAGCGCACCCCGGTCAGGCACAGCCCATCGGCGGGGGCCGTCGGCCCGGCTGCGGCGCGGTCGCACGCGGCCAGCGCCTGCGCCACCCGTTCGACCGGCCAGCTTCCGTCGCCCACCAGCTTCAGCGTGCCCACCAGGTTGCGCACCTGGTGATGCAGGAAGCTGCGCGCCGCCGCGACGCATTCGACGATCTCGCCGTCGCGCCGCACGTCCAGCCGGTCCAGCGTGCGCAACGGGCTGTTCGCCTGGCACGCCGCGGCACGGAACGAGGTGAAGTCGTGCCGCCCCAGCAGGCTCTGCGCCGCGACGTGCATCGCATCGGCGTCCAGGTCCGCGGCGACGTGCCAGGCACGACCGGCGAGCAGGGCGGGCCGCGGCCGGCGGTTGAGGATGCGGTAGCGGTACGCGCGCCCGACCGCGGAGAAGCGCGCATTCCACTCCTCGGGCGCGGGCGCCACGTCCAGCACCACCACCGGATGCGGCTTCATGTGGTAGTTCAGCGCGTCACGCACCTTGGCGGCCGGCAGCCCGTCCGGCAGGTCGAGTTGGGCGACCTGGGCTTCGGCGTGCACCCCGGCGTCGGTGCGGCCCGCCACGACGCTGGCGACCGGTACGCCACGGGTCAGCTTTGCCGCGGCTGCCTCGAGCACCCCCTGCACCGACAGCCCGTTGTCCTGGCGCTGCCAGCCGACGAACGGCCCGCCGTCGTATTCCATCAGGAGGGCCCAGCGGCTCACCCGCCCAGCACCTCGCCCGCTGCCACCGCATGGCCGCGCAGGAACGCGTCCGCCGCCATCGCCGGCCGGCCGGCCATCTGCACCCGGGTCAGCCGGATCGCGCCCGCCCCGCAGGCGACCATGAACCGCGCGTCCAGCACCGTACCCGGCGGGCCCGCCCCGTCTGCATGCTCCACGGTCAGGATCTTCAGCGTGGTGCCGCGCAGCGTGGTGAACGTGCCAGGCCACGGGTCGAACGCGCGCACCTGCCGGTCGATCGCGGCGGCGTCCTGCGTCCAGTCGATCCGGCCCATCTCCCGGCTGAGTTTCGGCGCGTAGCTCGCCCCCTCGGCCGGCTGCGGCACGGCCGGTGGCGTCTCGGTCAGCGCGCGCAGCACCAGGCGGGCGCCGAGGGCGGCCAGCGCGTCGTGCAGCATCGCGGCGGTGGTCGTCGGGGTGATCGGCACCGCCTCGCGCAGCAGCATCGCGCCGGTGTCGAGGCCGGCATCCATCTGCATGATGGTCACCCCGGTCTCGGCATCGCCGGCCAGCACCGCGGCCTGGATCGGTGCGGCGCCGCGCCAGCGCGGCAGCAGGCTGGCGTGGATGTTGAGGCAGCCGCGCCGTGGCGTCGCCAGCATCGCCTCCGGCAGGATCAGCCCGTAGGCCGCCACCACCGCGGCATCCAGGTCGAGTGCCGCGAAGGCCTCGTGCTCGGCAGTCTCCCTGCGCAGCCGGGCCGGCGTGCGCACCGGCAGCCCCAGCCGCTCGGCCGCGACCTCGACGGGACAGGCGCGCAGGGCATAGCCGCGGCCGGCGGGCTTGGCCGGCTGGCAGTACACCGCGACGATCGCGTGGCCGGCGGCGTGCAGCGCGAGCAGCGCGGGCACGGCGAAGTCCGGGCTGCCCATGAACGCCAGGCGCATGGCGCTACATCGCCTCCGCGCGTTTCTGGCGGAGTTCCTTGGCCAGCCGGCGCAGGATCATGTTGCGCTTGAGGGCCGAGAGATGGTCGACGAACAGCACGCCGTCCAGGTGGTCGATCTCATGCTGCAGGCAGGCGGCCAGCAGCCCCTCGGCGTCGATCTGCCGGCGTGCGCCGTCGAGGTCCGTGTAGCGGACGGTCACCCGCGCCGGGCGCGTCACATCGGCATATTGCCCGGGCAGCGACAGGCAGCCTTCCTCGCGGGTGGCAAGCTCCTGGCTGCGCCCCGTCACCTCGGGGTTGATCAGCACGAGCGGCGCCGGCTTATCGTCCGGCATCAGGTCGACGACCGCGAAGCGCAGCCCCTCGCCGATCTGGGGCGCCGCCAGCCCGATCCCCGGGGCGCGGTACATCGTGGCGAACATCCGCGGCACCAGGGTGCGCACCCGGTCCATCTCCGCGGCGCCGACCGGCTTGGCCCGCGCCTTGAGGATCGGCTCGGGCACCAGCAGGATCGGCAGGGTCTCCACCGTCTCGTTCATGCCGGGCATGTAGCGGGGGCGTCGGGTCCGATCAACGCTGCCCCCTTGCAACGGACGCCGGCTCTGCCAAGATTCCGTCCCGTCGGAATGCCGCTTCGGGTTCCGGCAACGCTTCGCTCCAAGGAGGAGGCCATGACGACGAGGATGTTCACGTCACCGCTGTTCCTGGGCTTCGACCATCTCGAGCAGATGCTCGAGCGGGCTTCGAAGACCTCGTCGGACGGCTATCCGCCCTACAACATCGAGCAGGTCAGCCCCTCCGGGCTGCGCATCACGCTCGCCGTTGCCGGATTTACCATGGACGACCTGCAAATCACGCAGGAGGACAACCAGTTGGTAATCCGGGGGCGTCAGACTGACGACAGTCAGGGACGTGTGTTCCTGCACCGCGGGATCGCGGCACGGCAGTTTCAGCGGGCCTTCGTGCTTGCCGAAGGGATCGAGGTAAAGGGGGCGTGGCTCGACAACGGGCTGCTGCACATCGACCTCGTACGGCCGCAGCCAGAGTCGCGGGTGAAGACCATTCAGATCAGCAGCGCCACCGGCCCCAACGGTCATGGCGGCAAGGTCCGGGTGGTGGACCGAGAACCGGGGCGGGAATAGTGCCTCTTGGCCACGACGGTGCCGCAATAGGCGGGCCGGATCAGCAAAAGGCGCCGAGGCTGCTTCGACAGGTCGTCGCCGCGAAGGAGTAAAGATGATGGAAGCCAACAGCATTCAGCAACCCGACGAACAGGCGATGGCCGCTGCCATCGTCGATATCCGCCATATTTCGGCCGAGCAACTCGGGCAACTCGGCTTGCAGCAGATCGCCTATGTGAAGCCGGTCATGGTGAATGGCGCCGCGGCCTTTGCGATCCACGCGGCCGATGGGACGCCGATGGCGATCGCAGGCGGCCTCGACGTCGCGATTGCCGCGATCGTGCAACACGAGATGGTGCCGACGCAGGTCCACTGACGGACCACGCCGGCGGCGCCCAGGGCGGCGACGCCGGCGCCATCCAGACCGGCTGACGACCGGGCTCCGCCCCTCCCAGCGTGGAGGGGCGCCTCGCTCCGGCCGCAGCCTAGCCGCATCAGATCAGTGTGCGGCGGTCGCGGCGGTGTCGATCCAGCCGATGTTGCCGTCGCTCCGCCGGTACACGACGTTCAGCGAACCGGTGGCCTGGTTGCGGAACATCAGCACCGGCTGGTCCGCGAGGTCCATCCGCATCACCGCCTCGCTGACCGACAGCAGATTGATCTCGGTCACCTGCTCGGCGATCACCGCCGGATGCGCCTCGCCGGTGGCATCCGGTGCGGCTGCTTCATCCTCCTGGCGCAGGATGTACTGCCGCGCCGCCTCCGGCCGCACGCGGTTGGCGCTGTCGCGCGCGTGCTCGTTCATCCGCCGCCGGTAGCGCCGCAGCCGCTTGGCAATGTGCTCGGCGGCGTCATCGAACGCGGTGTTGGCGTCCGCCGCTTCGCCCTCGCCGCGCAGCATCAGCCCGCGCCCGGCATGCACGTTGATGTCGCAGGTGAAGAAGCTGCGCGCGCGGCTGAAGGTGACCTGCGCCTCCAGCGCATGGTCGAAATACTTGCTGGCGATGACATCGAGGTGATGCGACACGCGCGTGCGCAGCGCGTCCGACAGTTCGACCTGTTTGCCCGAAACCGTAATCTGCATCATGTTACTCCCGGAACGTGGCCTTGCCGAGCGTCGTCGCCGGGGTTGAACCGCGGATCAGACCAGCACGGCCTTTTCGCGTCGGCGCTGCACGGAATTGGGAATGCGCAGCGCCTCGCGGTATTTGGCGACCGTCCGTCGTGCAATGTCCACGCCCTCATCGCGCAACGCAGCCACGATCGCATCGTCTGACATGATATCATCGGCGGCCTCCGCGTCGATCAACGCACGAATCCGATAGCGCACAGCTTCCGCGCTATGGCTTTCGCCGCTTGTTCCTGGAATGGCCGTGGTGAAGAAATACTTAAGCTCGAACGTGCCGCGTGGCGTGGCGATGAACTTGTTCGCCGTGACACGGCTCACGGTGCTCTCATGCATCTCCACCGCCTCGGCGATGTCGCGCAGGATCAGCGGCCGAAGATGCCCGACACCGTGCCGCATGAAACCATCCTGCTGGCGGATGATCTCGGCCGCGACCTTCAGAATTGTCTGCGCGCGCTGCTGCAGCGAGCGCACCAGCCAGTTGGCGCTGGCAAGCTGTTCGGCCAGGAACACGCGGTCTTCCTTGCGCGCCCGCGGCGCGACCCGGGCATAGAACCGGTCGTTCACCAGCAGGCGCGGCATGGTGTCCGGATTGAGCTCGATCAGCCAGCCCTCCTCCGGGCTCGGCCGTATCAGGATGTCGGGCACCACGAGTTGCGGCGGCGTGGCGTCGTAGCTGGCAGCCGGTTTCGGATCGAGGCTGCGGATCTCCGAGATCATCTCCGCGAGGTCTTCGGCGTCCACGCCGCAGATCACGGTCAGCCGGCGCAGTTCCCGGCGCGCCAGCAACTCGAGATTGTCGAGCAGCGCCGCCATCGCCGGATCGAACCGGTTCCGCTCGGCAAGCTGCACGGCCAGGCACTCCTTCAGGGAGCGCGCGAACAGCCCGACCGGATCGAAGCGCATCATCCTGGCGCGCACGGATTCCACGCGCTCCAGCGGGATCGCCATCGCCAGGGCGATCGCCACCGGATCGGCGGTCAGCCGCCCGGCCGGGCACAGCAGCGCAATCAGATGCGCGCCGATCATGCGGTCCACCGGATCGGCGAATGACAGCCGCAACTGCTCGCCGAGATGCTCGCGCAGCGGCCGGCGGTCATCGGCGATGTCGTCGATGCCCCTGTCGTCCGAGTTGAAGTCGCTCGCACCGCCGCGCCCGGTGATCGAGGAGCCGGCCGGTGCCCCGTCCGCCACGCCGCCGGCGTCGTAGTTGTTCGCCATGTCGGCATCGAGCGGCGCCGCCGCCGCGGTCGGCAGCGTATCGGCCTGCGCCAGTTGCGCCACGTCCGCCGTCTCGTTGGCGCGCTGCGGCGTCTGGTCCGGCGCGGCGCGCTCGGTATCCGGTAGCTCCGCCCTCTCGTCACGCTCGAGCAGCGGGTTCCGCTCAAGCTCCTCCTCGACGAAGCTGGCGACCTCGATGTTCGAGTACTGCAGCAGCTTGATGGCCTGCCGCAGTTGCGGCGTCATCACCAGGGTCTGCGTCTGGCGGAGATCGAGGCGTGGCCCTAGCGCCATGACACGCCCTTGTGCTTCATCGCGTGTCTTTCATCGCGACCGTCATCCTAGGCGGCCGGCACAAACAAAAGGTTCACGCACGGCATCGTCAAAGGCTGAACCGCTCCCCCAGATAGACGCGCCGCACGTCCTCATGCGCGACGACTTCCTCGGGCCGGCCCTCCATCAGCATCTGGCCGTCGTGCATGATGTAGGCGCGATCGATGATCCCTAGCGTTTCCCGCACGTTGTGGTCGGTGATCAGCACGCCGATGCCGCGATCCTTCAGATGGCCGACCAGATCGCGGATCTCGTTCACCGCGATCGGGTCGATGCCCGCCAGCGGCTCGTCGAGCAGGATGTAGGCGGGCTGCGTGGCTAGCGCGCGGGCGATCTCCACGCGCCGGCGCTCGCCGCCCGACAGCGCGAGCGCGGGCGTGCGCCGCAGATGCCCGATACCGAACTCGCCCAGCAACTCGTCCAGCATGAGGTCGCGCTTGTCGGGGTCGGGCTCGACCACCTCCAGCGCTGCCATCACGTTCTGCTCGACGTTCAGCCCGCGGAACACGCTGGCCTCCTGCGGCAGGTAGCCGATGCCCAGACGCGCGCGGCGATACATGGGCAGCCCGGTGATGTCGGCGCCGTCCAGGCTGATCGAGCCGGTGTCCGGCCGCACGAGGCCGACGATCATGTAGAAGGTGGTGGTCTTGCCGGCGCCGTTGGGGCCGAGCAGCCCGACCGCCTCGCCGCGCCGCAGCTCGATCGTCACGTTCCTGACCACGGGCCGCTTCTTGTAGGTCTTGCCGACGCCGCGCGCGGCCAGGCCGGCGCCTCCTGCCAGGACGCGCAATTCGGAGACCGGCCGGGGCTCTGCCCGAACATCGTTCATTTCGGTGCGCCCGCCGGGGCCGGCGTGCCCAGTTGCTGGTTGGTCGCGTCGTTCGGGAGGACGAGCCCCTGCACCCGCTCGCCGGTTCCCGAGAGCAGCCGCGCAATACCCGTCTTCATGTTGACCTCCGCCTCCGATCCGGCGAGCTGGTTCTGCCCGCGGGTGA
Source organism: Acetobacteraceae bacterium (assembly GCA_037201625.1). Lineage (GTDB taxonomy): Bacteria > Pseudomonadota > Alphaproteobacteria > Acetobacterales > Acetobacteraceae > JAMXLO01. Next base: position 1,130,018 of record JBBCGR010000003.1, read on the forward strand.
TCCGTACCCGGCCCACCAGCCGCGCGATGCCGCTCTCCGGCACATAGACCGCCCGGTCGCCGATCGCCGTGTCGGTCGCCGTGCGGATCGTCACGTTGCCGAACGCCTCGACCTTCTCGAGCTTGCCGGACGAGGCCAGCGGATCGTCCGCGTTCTGCGGCTGGCCCGATGTGGTGGCCGGTGTGGCCGGCGCGTCGCTGGTGTACGCCACCAGCGTGTCGGCGGCCAGCCGCCGGCCGTCGTTGGTCAGTACCACCGCATTGCCGCGCGCCACCGCCATGTGCTTCTGCGCCCAATATTCCAGGCTGTCGCGCGCCGTCAGCACGTCGTTCGGCGTGGTGAGCTTGAGGCCGCGCCCGGTCACCACCAGCACCGCCTGGTCCATGTCGTACACCGCGCGGTCGCCCTGCACCTGGTCGGTCGGCGTGAAGATCCGCACCCCACCCTCGGCCTGCACCCGGAAGATCTCGTTGCCGCCGGTGTCCGAAGCGTTGACCACGCTGGGCGGGGCCGGCACGCCACCGGGGCCCGCCTGGGCGGGGGGCTGCCTTGGCGGGGGCCACCTGGGCGGGGGCTGACGACGCGGCGGCGTTCTTCGGCCGGTAGTACGCGGTCAGCCGGTCCCCCAGCACCGTCACGTTCTGCCGCACCGCCCGCGCATTGCCGCGCGCGATCACCTGCCGCTGTTCCTGGCGCCACTCGATCCCGTCGCTCGCGGTGATCTCGATCGGCCCGCCGCGCGACAGGTCCAGTTGCTGCGCCTGTCCCTCCAACGGCCCGGACACCAGGGCGAGGGTCAGGATCAGGGCCGCGCTGCGGCGCTTCATGGCGTGCTTCCGTTGAGGACGAGGCGGGCAGGGCCGATGAACTGGATGGCAGTGCCCTTGTCGGTGAGGGTGAAGCCTGCGGCGTCCAAGGTGCCGAACGGGCCCTCGGCGTGGGTGGGATCGGCGCTGGCGGCGGCACCGACCTTCAGGTCCACCGAGGCGCTGGCAGTGGTCACCGTGGTGCCGTCGTCACGATACAGCGTCACGTCGTTCGCCAGGTCGAGCTGGCTCGTGTGCTGCAGGTAGACCCCCTGCTTGGCCTGCAGCATCAGCCAGGTCCCATCGGCCAGCGTGATGTCGGCCTTCAGCGCTGTCAGGTTGATGCGCTCCGGGCTGGTCTGCTGCGCGGTCGCGGCGGTGAGCGTATAGGGCCGGCCGTGCTCGTCCAGGCCGCGGTAGCGTGCGTCGGTGACCGTCGCGCCGCTGATCTCGCTGCTGACCCGCTGATAGGCGATCCGCGCCGAATCGCGCATCCGCCCGAGTTCCGGCCAGAGCGCGATCGAGGCCAGCAGCAGCAGCGCGGCGGCCGGCAGCAGCCATTTGGTCAGGTTGATCACGAACCGCCGGCGCGCCAGCCCGCCCGGGTTCGGCGGCTTGCGGACGCGCGCGGCGGCGGCGGCCACCAGTTGCTGGCCGGGCCGCCGTGGCGGCGTCGGACGGGCGGGCAGGGGGCTCACGTTCACAGCACGCCCGCGCGCAGCAGGTCGTGGATGTGCAGGATGCCGAGGGGCCGGCCGATGGCGTCGACCACGAACAGCGAGGTGATCGGCCGCTCGCGGGCGTTCATCGCGTGCAGGGCCTCACCGGCGAGCGCGTCCGGCGTGATGGTGCGGGGCGAGCGGGGTCATGACATCGGCCACCTTGCGGGACAGCAGGTCGGGACCCATCGAACGCCGCAGGTCGCCATCGGTGACGATGCCGATCAGCGGGCCGGCGGGGTCGACGACGCCCAGGCAGCCGAATTGCTTCTCGGTGATCAGCAGCAGGGCGCGGTCCATCGGCGTGTCGGGGGGTGCGAGCGGCACCGCGTCCCCCGCATGCATCAGGTCGCGGACCCGGCGCAGGCGGGTGCCGAGACGGCCGCCGGGATGGATCTGGTGGAAGTCGGCGGCGGTGAAGCCGCGGCGGGTCAGCAGGGCGACGGCGATGGCGTCGCCGAGCGCCATCTGCATCGTGGTGGACGTCGTCGGCGCCAGGCCCATCGGGCAGGCCTCGGGCGCCGCGGGCAGCGTGAGCGCGATGTCGGCGGCGCGCGCCAGGGTGGAGCCGGCGCGCGCGGTGATCGCCACCAGGGGCAGCGCGAAGCGGCGCGAATGGGCGACCAGGTCGGCCAGTTCGGCCGTCTCGCCGGAGTTCGACAGGGCCAGCACCGCATCGCCCGGCACGATCATGCCGAGGTCGCCGTGCGAGGCCTCGGCCGGATGGACGAACAGCGCGGCCGTTCCGGTGGAGGCCAGGGTGGCGGCGATCTTGCGCCCGACCAGGCCGGATTTGCCCATGCCGGAGACCACGACACGCCCGGCGACGCCGGCGAGCAGCGTCACGGCATGGCCGAAGCTCGCGGTGAGGCCGGCGGCGAGCGCGTGCAAGGCCGCCGCCTCGGTGTGGAGTACCGAACGGGCAACGTCGATGTCGCCGGGATCCGTAGCGGCCATGGCGCCGGTCATGGGTCTCTTTTGACCGGCGGCGGTCCGGGGGTCAACCAGAATGGGGCCGTCCAGACAAGAACCGTGCCAGCGTTGCGAATTGCGACCGGTTCAATGCGCGAAAATATCGGGCTGCTCGTATCCGAGGAGATCGAGTCGCGCCCGTGCGGGCAGGAAGGCGAAGCACGACTCGGCCAGGTCGCGGCGCCCTTCGCGGATCAGCAGCGCCTCGAGCCGCGCCCAGAGCGCATGGAGGTGGAGCACGTCGGATGCGGCATAGGCAAGCTGCTCGGGCGTCAGCTCGACCGCGCCCCAGTCGGAGGTCTGCTGCTGCTTGGACAGGTCGACCGCGAGCAGTTCGCGGCACAAATCCTTCAGGCCGTGGCGGTCGGTGAAGGTGCGGGTGAGGCGGGCGGCGATCTTGGTGCAGCGGACCGGTGTGACGGTGATGCCGAGCGCGTGCTGCAGCACGGCCACGTCGAAGCGCGCGAAGTGCATCAGCTTCACGGTGGCGGTGTCGGCGAGCAGGCGGGCGAGGTTCGGGCAGTGGTAGCCGCGGCCGCCCAGGCTCGGGGGGATGATCTGCACGAGGTGGGCGTGGCCGTCGCCGGCGGAAAGCTGGACCAGGCAGAGCCGGTCGCGGTGCGGGTTCAGCCCCATCGTCTCGGTGTCGACCGCGACGACCGGGCCGAGGTTCAGGGTCTCGGGCAGGTCGTGCCGGTGCAGATGGATGGTGCCGCCTGGCATGAATTGCGTGCTGCTCATTTGATTGGTGCCCAGGAGAAGACTCGAACTTCCACGACCTTGCGGCCACAGGTACCTGAAACCTGCGCGTCTACCAATTCCGCCACCTGGGCGCCTCTGCGGCCCAACGTTGGTTGCGGGCGCAGCGACAGGGCGCGCGATGTAGCCTTCGCCGGGGGGCGCGTCAACCTGTCCGGAGCAACGGGGGCAGGGCAATCGCTGGAACGCGGCCCGTGGGGTGGGACTGTGCGGTGCGCGGCCGGCTTATTCGACGGGACAACGCAAGACCGCGGAGGAAGTGATCCGGCGCTTCGCGCAGACACCGGGCCGGGCGGGAACGGCGTTCGGCGATGCCCTCAGTCGGTCGGCGGCGCCGCCAGGACCTCGCGGATCTTGGCCGCCAGCGCGGTCAGGTTGAACGGCTTGGCGATGAAATGCACGCCGTGGTCCAGCACGCCGTTGTGCAGAATGGCATTGCGCGTGTAGCCGGTGGTGAACAGGACGCGCAGCCCGGGCTGGGCACTGCGCGCCGCATCGGCCAGCGCCCGGCCGTTGACGCCGCCTGGCAGCCCCACGTCGGTGAACAGCAGGTCGATATTGCCGCGGTCGACGATCAGCCGCACGCCCTCCATCGCGTCGCCCGCCTCCAGCACAACGTAGCCGATGTCGCGCAGGGCCTCGACCGAGGAGCGCCGCACCTCCTCATCGTCCTCCACCACGAGGATAGTCTCGCCCGAGGCGGAGGGCTGCGCCGCCGGCGCGCGCGCCACGGTGGCAGCCGGTGCCGCCTCGGGCCGCAGGAAGCGCGGCAGGTAGACCTTCACCGTGGTGCCCTGGTCCTCCTCGCTGTAGATTGCGACGTGTCCGCCGGACTGCTTGACGAAGCCGTACACCATGGACAGCCCGAGGCCGGTGCCCTGGCCAAGCGGTTTGGTCGTGAAGAATGGTTCGAACGCCTTGGTCATGACCTCGGGCGACATCCCGGTGCCGGTATCGGTCACCGCCAGCAGCACGTACTGGCCCGGCGTCACCTCCGCCCGCGACGCCGCATAGGCATCGTCGAGATGGGCGTTCGCGGTCTCGATGGTCAGCTTGCCGCCGCTCGGCATCGCGTCGCGCGCGTTCACCGCGAGGTTGAGCAGCACGTTCTCAAGCTGGTTGGCGTCGACCCGCGCCTGCCACAGCCCGCCGCCGAGCACCGTCTCGATCGCGATGTCCTCCCCCAGCGTCCGGCGCAGCAGGTCCGACATGCTGGATACCAGCCGCCCGACATCCAGCGGCTCGGGCTCCAGCGGCTGCTGGCGGGAAAACGCGAGCAGCCGGTGCGTCAGCGTGGCGGCGCGCTGCACGCCGGCCATCGCCGCATCGGTCAGCCGGTTCAACGCCGCGCTCTCCGGCGGCAGCCGTCGTTGCAGCAGTTCGATGTTGCTGCTGATCACCGTGAGGTGGTTGTTGAAGTCGTGTGCGATGCCGCCGGTCAGCCGGCCGACCGCCTCCATCTTCTGCGACTGCCGCAGCGCCTCCTCGGCCACTTCGCGGCGATGCACCTCGTCCTGCAATTGCACCAGCGTGGCCTGCTGGCCCCGCCAGCGGCGCAGGGTCAGCAGGCTGAGCCCGAACAGGCCGAGCGTCGCGGGAATGCCGAACACGAGATGCGTCGCCATCACGCCGCGCCATTCGCGGACGATCGAGCCCCACTGGCGGCCGATGACGACATAGACCGGATAGTTGGCGAGCCGGCGGTAGGCGATCAGGCGGTCCACCCCGTCGATCGATGACACGCCGTGCGCGAGGCCGCCCTGCGGCGCATGCGCGATCGTCTCGACCAGCCACGCGTCGCGTCGCGGCGGGTTGGGGGAGGCGGGCTCGGCGTAGCCGGCCAGCGGGGTCGCATCGGCGCGCAGCAGCATCGACACGTGGTCGGGATCGCCGCCGAACAGGTCGCTGTCGAACTTGCTGAAATAGCTGGGCGAGACCCCGATCAGGATGGCACCCATGAAGTGCCGCGGATCGCTGCCGCGCCGCACCGCGACGGTGAACACGTCGGACCGCGTCACCCGGCCGAACACCACGCCGCCGATCTCGAATGCGCCGCCATCGCGCAGCAGGGCGAAATAGTCACGGTCGCTGAAGGTGATGCGATGGTCCACCGGATAGCTGGAGGTCGCGACCAGCGCCCGTCCATCGGCCGCCGTCACGATGATCGCGGCAACCTGGCGATAGCCGGCGATCATCGCCAGCAGCCGGTCGTGCAGCTCCCGCTCGCGCGCGATCACCGCATCGTCGCTGAGATCGTCGAGCAGGTCGTTCACCCGGGCGCCGAGCAGCACGTGGGTGTCGAAGACCCGCGTCGCCTGTTCGTCAGAGACGGCGAGTGCGCTCAGCAGATTGGCTTCGGCATCCCGCACGGTGCTGCGCCAGGCCAGCCAGCTTCCGCCGGCCAGGACCAGAAGCGGCAGCAGGACCGAGGCGACCACAAGGCCCCGCAAGGCCCACGGGGTGCCGGTCGTGCCGCTGGTGTCACTCATCCCCGCCGTCGCCCCCCCCGATTTCCCCAATCGAGTTGCCGCGGCGATTGATGTCATAGTACGGAACGTGTCGCCAGATGCGCGCCAATCCGGCTCACGCTGGCGTGAGCAGAGGTCACGCCGATGTCGAATGCCGGCCCGGTCCTGGTGATCGGCAGCCTGAACATGGACCTTGTGGCGCGCTGCGAGCCCCTGCCGCAGGCCGGACAGACCCTGTTCGGCAGCGACTTCTTCACCGCCGCGGGGGGCAAGGGCGCCAACCAGGCGGTCGCCGCGGCGCGACTCGGTGCGCGCGTGGCGATGGCGGGCTGCGTCGGCGAAGACCAATTCGGCAGCGAACTCGTTGCCGGGCTGCGCCGGGACGCCGTGAACACCGACGCCGTCCGCCGCGTGCCGCATCCGACGGGCACTGCGCTGATCACCGTCGATGCCGAGGGCGCCAATACGATCGTGGTGATCTCGGGCGCGAACATGGCATGCGACGAGGCGCTGGTGGAGCGCGGGCTCGGCCTTGCGGGTGGGCCGGGTGTGCTGCTGCTGCAGCACGAGATCCCGGAGGCGGCGAATGCCCGCGCGATCCTCGCGGCGCGCGCCGCCGGCTGGTTCATCGTGCTCAATCCGGCGCCGGCGCGTCCCGTGGCGGCGGACATGCTGCCGCTCGTCGACCTGATCGTGCCGAACGAGACCGAGGCTGCCTCGCTGACCGGAAGCGGCGAACCGGGCGAGGCGGCGCGGCGGCTGTTGCGGCGCGGCGCGCGCGGAGTGCTGGTGACGCTGGGGGCCGCAGGCGCGCTCTACGCGGAGGGCGGCACGATGCTGCGCTGCCCGGCGGTGGCGGTCGCGGCGGTGGATACGACGGCGGCCGGCGACAGCTATATCGGCGCGCTGGCCGCGGCGCTCGCCGAAGGCCGCGCCATCGCCGACAGCCTGGGCTTCGCCGCCACCGCGGCCGCCCTGGCGGTGACGCGGCTCGGCGCCCAGCCGTCACTCGGCACCGCGCCAGGAGGTCGCGGCGTTCGCCGCGCGGTTCGGCACGCCGGTCGCGGTGCCAGAATCCGGCTGACGATCGGGCTGACATCGGGCTGACCGGTTGCGCAGTGCAACAAGGCAGGCTGTGATCGCACCTGCATGATGGAGGCACAGCATGGCGCCGCGCGTCGATCCCGTGACTTCGGACAGCGAGGTGCCGGCGCGAACCGGCGTGGTGGTGATCGGCGGCGGCATCATCGGCACGTCCACGGCCCTCTTCCTGGCGCGCAAGGGCGTGCCGGTGGTGCTGTGCGAGAAGGGCCACATCGCCGGCGAGCAGTCGAGCCGCAACTGGGGCTGGTGCCGCAAGATGGGCCGCGATCCGCGCGAGATCCCGCTGGCGATCGAGGCGCTGCGGCTGTGGCCGGAGATGAACGCGCTGACCGAGGCCGAGACCGGCTTCCGTCCCTGCGGCATCGTCTATCTGTGCAAGACGCCGGCCGAGATGGCCAAGCGCGAGGCCTGGCTCGAGGAGGCGCGCCCGTATCAGCTCGATACCCGCATGCTGACCCGCGCGCAGGCGGCCGAGGTGCTGCCGGGCCTGACCGGCGATTGGCAGGGCGCGCTCTACACGCCGAGTGACGGCCGCGGCGAGCCGCAGAAGGCGGCGCCCCGCGATCGCCGCGGCGGCCCAGCGGCTCGGCGCCACGGTGCTGCAGCAATGCGCGGTGCGCGGCATCGAGACGCAGGGCGGCCGCGTCGCCGGCGTGGTGACCGAGCGCGGCCGCCTCGCCTGCGACAGTGTCGTGCTGGCCGGCGGCGTATGGTCGCGCCTGTTCTGCGGCAACCTCGACCTGCGCCTGCCGCAGCTCAAGGTGATGTCCTCGGTGATGCGCACCGAGAAGTTCGATGCGGGCCTGGAGACGTCGTGCAGCGGCTTCGGCTTCGGCGTGCGCCGGCGGCTCGACGGCGGCTACAACGTCGCAAGCTGGAGCGGCAACCTCGTGGACATCGTCCCCGACACGTTCCGTTTCTTTGCCGACTTCCTGCCGTCGCTGCGCTTGCAGTGGAGCAATCTGCGCCTGCGCGTCGGCGGCAAGTTCCTGGAGGAATGGCAGGTGCCGCGCCACTGGGCGCTGGACGCGGCCTCGCCGTTCGAGCGGGTGCGCACGCTGGACCCCGAGCCATACCAGCCGATCCTCGACCAGACGCGCGCCCACCTGACCGCGGCGTTCCCGGCGTTCCGCGACATGAAGGTGGCGGAAAGCTGGGGCGGCGTGATCGACGTGACGCCGGACGGGGTGCCGGTGATCTCGGGTGTCGATTCGGTGCCGGGCTTCTTCATCGCCACCGGTTTCACCGGCCATGGCTTCGGCATAGGGCCGGGCGCCGGCCGGCTCATGGCCGAACTGGTGACCGGCGAGACGCCGGTGGTGGACCCGACGCCGTTCCGCTACAGCCGCTTCACCGACGGCTCGCGCCCGCGTCCGTCGCCGCTCGCATGACGTCCGGCCCGGCCGGCACAGGAGGAGACCCATGGCCCTGCGCATCGCGCTGATCCACGCGCTGAAACACTCCATCGCGCCGATCGAGGCGTCGTTCGCGCGGCTCTGGCCGGAGGTGGAACTGGCCAACCTGCTGGACGACCGGCTGTCCGCCGACCTCGCCCGCGACGGCGCGCTGACGCCCGCGATGACCGAGCGGTTCCTGACATTGGCCCGCTACGCCGCCGGCACCGGTGCGGATGGCATCCTGTTCACCTGCTCGGCGTTCGGACCGTGCATCGATGCCTGCGCCCGCGCACTCGCGCCGATGCCGGTGCTGAAGCCCAACGAGGCGATGCTGGAGGAGGCGGTGGCGCTGGCCGGACCGAACGGGCGCATCGGCCTGCTGGCGACGTTCGCGCCGACGCTCGCGACGATGCCGGCGGAGTTCACCGCGGCCGCGCCGGGCATGACGGTGGTGACCGCGCTTGCCGGTGCGGCGCTGGAGGCACTCAACCGCGGCGACGCGGCCGGGCACGACCGGCTGGCCGCCGAGACCGCGCGCTCGCTGGAGGGCTGTGACGCGGTGGCGCTGGCGCAGTTCAGCCTGGCCTCCGCGGCGCCGCTGGTGGCGGAGGCGACCGGCCGCCCGGTGCTGACCACGCCGGACAGCGCTGTGCGCAAGCTCCAGCGGCTGCTGGGGGCGTAGGCCGATGCGCGTCTGGTACCAAAGCTTCGTCGATCCCGACGAACAGGCGCCGTATATCAACCGGCTGCGCGAGCGGCTGCAGGCGCTGGCATCGCCGGGCATCAGCGTCGAGGTGCACGGCATGGCGCCGCCCGACCGGCACTTCCATCCGATCACCGAATTCCGCTGCGCGCAGCAGGCGATCCGCGGGGCGCTGGCGGCGGAGCGTGCCGGCTACGACGCGTTCGTCATCGGTCATTTCCAGGAGCCCGGCCTCACCGAGTGCCGCGGTGCGGTGGACATCCCGGTGATCAGTCTGGGTGAGGCGACCATGCTGTACGCCTGCTCGATCGGCCGCCGGATCGGTCTGGTGACGATCAATCCGGTGTTCATCCCGTGGCACGAGGAGCAGGTGATCCGCCAGGGCCTGTCGCAGCGCGTCGGCGGCGTGACGGCGATCAAGGCCGATGTGCCGCGCTTCATGCGCGCCTTCACCGACCCCGGCGAGTATGCCGCGGTGCGCGCCGATTTCGAGCGGCAGGTGCGGCCGCTGCTGGAGCGCGGCTGCGACGTGCTGATCCGGCCGGCGGCATTCCGATGCTGCTGTTCGCGCAGGAGCAGCCGTTCCTGATCGATGGCGCGGTGGTGCTGGAGGGCATCGCCACGGTGATGAAGGCGACCGAGATGGCGCTCGCGCTGCACCGGCTCACCGGCGTGGCGGCAAGCCGCGGTGGCCTCTATTCGCGCGCATCGGCCGGCGCGATCGCGGATTTCGAGGGCGTGTCCATCACGAAGCACAGCTCCCCGGCCTGATCCGGAACAGCGCGGCGATACCCGACCGGGCGACCAGCGCCAGCCGGTCGGCGGCAAAGCGCGCAAGGTCGGGTTCGCCGGCGGCGTCGAGCAGCAGCACGTAGTGATAGCCGCAGAGATCGACCTGCCGCGGCGCCACCAGCGCGTTGTGGCCGGCGATGCCGTTCGCCTGCTCGGCCAGGCGCTGGTAATGCGGCAATGTCTCCACCGGCTGCTGCGACGGGTTGTCGAACAGGAACGGCCAGTAGGCGCGGCGCTCGATCACCAGCAGGGCGGACAGATGCTGATCGAGCTGAAACCCTGTGGAGAGTTTCCGGCTGAGCGGCGCATGGCGCCAGTACTCGGGTGCCTCATCGGGCGTGACCGACACGGCCAGCACGCTGGCGCCTGGCTCCACCTGGGCGATCGTGGCGCGCAGGTCCGCGAGGTCCTGCCGATGCCCGTGCCACGCGAACAGGACGACCGCCACATGCGGACGCTGAACAGCATGGCGAACGCGACGGCGGCGGCGTGTGCGGCGGGCTTCGGCAGGCCGATCGGCAGGAATGCGCCGAACAGCAGGAATCCCAGCATGATGACGAAGCGCGTATCGAGGAGGTAGGTGCCCTTGAACCCCACGGCGCCGCGAGAACAGCAGCGCCGTCAGCGTGAGGGTCACGACGCCGCCGCAGGTGACGCGGCAGCAGCGTTTGGCGAAGCACAGCACGAGGAACGCGACCACCGCACTGGCGGTCGCGATGTCGAGTGGCAGGAGGTAGTTCGCAAACGGGAACACCAGCTCGCTGGCCTTGCCGGCGATCGACAGGAACTCGGTGCCCTCGGCGAGCGGCGCCAGCGGCGAGAGCATGTAGAGGCCGGCGGGCAGGACCACCGGCAGGACCAGTGCGGCGAAGCGCGCCAGCCGGATGCCGTCGGCGCGCAGGCGCTCCAGTTCGTATCCCGCGATCAGCAGGTAGAAGAACAGCAATCCCATCAGGTGGCAGAAGAACAGCGCGACCGCGCCGATCGCGGCGAGCGCGATGACGCGGACCGGGTGGCACTCGCGCCAGGCGATCCAGGCGGCGGCGACCAGCAGGCGATGCCGATGGCGATGGTGAAGTTGATGAAGCCCAGCAGGAAGGTTGCGTTGTAGGCGACCAGCGCGGACGCCATCGGCCACGCGGCACCGATGCGGAACATGGCGCGGCTGTAGGCGACGGTGCCCAGCACCGGCAGCAGCAATGCGATGCCGACGATGATGCGCCCTGCCAGATGGACGGGCAGGAGGTCCAGCAGCGTCGGCAGCACGAGATCGGTGGCGAGATTGGGTAGTATCCCCCAGCGCGCGGCGTACATCTGCGAGAGGAACGGATCGGCACCGGCGGATGCGAGCACGACGGCGCGGGCGAGATGGTTGGGATAGTCGAGCAGCGGCGGCACATCGACCAGGGCGAGTGGCGCCAGCAGGATCAGGCACAGTGTCGCCAGCGCCCACTTCATGCCGGGACTTGAGGCGGGGCCTGCTGCCGCGCACACTCGACGGCAGGAACGACAGGAGGGCAGACATGGACCTGACGCAGTTCCGCGCGACGGTGGCGGAGAGTGCGCCGCCTGAGGGCATGAGCCTCGCCTTGCAGACCTTGTGGTGGGACGCCAAGGGCGACTGGGACCGCGCCCATGACTGCGCGCAGCGCGATGAGGGTCGCACGGGCTCGGCGGTGCATGCCTATCTGCATCGCAAGGAAGGCGATCTGCGCAACGCCGGCGGCTGGTACAGCCGGGCCGGCCGCCAGCCGCCGGCGGTGCCGCTGGACGATGAATGGAGTGCGCTGGCGGAAGAGATGCTGGCGCTGCAATTCACCTCGACGGCGAGGCCGTGAGGGGACAGGGAACAGTGACGGGGAGGGTGTGATGGACCCGGATGCCAAGAAGACAACGCTGCGGATGATCCCGTATGGGCTGTACGTTCTGACCGCGGATGATGGCAAAGGTACGGTCGGCGCGGCGACGGTGAACTGGGTGACGCAGACCGCGTTCGCGCCGCCCATGGTGGTGGTGGGCGTCAAGGCCGACAGTGGCGCCTACGCCGCGCTGAAGACCGCCGGCACGTTCGCGCTGAACATGCTGGGCAAGGAACACAAGAACCTGGCATTCGCGTTCTTCAAGCCGGCCAAGCTGGAGAACGGCATGCTGTCGGGCCAGGCCTTCCTGCGCGGTGCCGCCACCGGGCAGCCGATCCTGGATGCGGCGATCGGCGCGGTCGAGTGCCGCGTGAAGACGATCGTCGAGGAGGGCGACCACCATATCGTGGTGGGTGAAGTGGTCGACGCGCATCTGCGCCATCCGCCGGCCGGCCGGCCGGATGCGGCGATCCTGGAGATGAAGGACCTCGGGGATAACGTGTTCTACGGGGGCTGAGGGCGAACCGACGCACCCCAACAATCGGAGCCAGTCATGATCAGCAAGTTCGCCACCGTCTATGCCGGCCATGTCGACCTGCCGGACCGTGGCCAGGATGCGACGCCGGCCAATGAGCGGCACTACTCCAACGCGCATCTTGCGACGGTGTTCGACAAGATGGAGGCGATCGCCCGCGTCATGGACGAGGGCGGCTGGGACACGCTGTGGATGGCCGAGCACCATTTCCAGCCGGAGGGCTACGAGGTCATCCCCAACCTGCTGATGGCCGCGGTGCACCTGGCGCACCTGACCAAGACGCTGAAGATCGGCTGCGGCTTCAACATTGCGCCGATGTGGCATCCGCTGCGGCTCGCGGAGGATTTCGCCTGCGCCGACATCATGACCAAGGGCCGCACCATCTTCGGCGTCGGCCGCGGCTACCACACGCGCGAGGTCGAAACGTTCGGCGCGCCGATGCTCGACCAGGAGGCCAACCGCGAGTTGTTCGAGGAGCAGGTCGAGATCATCTTCAAGGCGTTCGACAACGAGCGGTTCAGCTACAAGGGCAAGTACTACACGCTGCCGCCCGAGGTGCCGTATCGCGGCTACACGCTGAAGGACCTGACGCTGGTGCCGCGCCCCGTCCACCTGCCCGTCGAATGCTGGCAGCCCGTGGTCAGCGCCTCGGCGCGCGGGCTGGATTTCATGGTGAAGCACAACATCAAGGGCGCCATCGGCGGCGGCGCCGCGACGCTGGAGCGTGGCCCGATCACCGCCTTCCAGGAGGCCGGCCACCGCGCCGGCAAGGACTGGAAGCTGGGCGAGAACCTGATGATCGGCATCGTCATCCACCTGGCCGATTCCAAGGCGCAGGCACTGAAGGAGATCGTCCCGCTCTACGAAGAGCACGCCAAGATGTTTGCCCCGCTCAACTTCATGCCGGGCATGACCAAGGAGCAGGTGGCCGCGATCGGCCGTCGCGGCGGCTGGGATGCGGCGGGCGTGCCGAAGGTCGAGCACTACATCAACATGGGCGGCTGGTTCGCCGGCACGTCCGACGAACTGGTGGCGTTCCTAAAGAACCTGGAATCCCGCTACCCGGGGCTGGAGCATATCAGCCTCGCCAGCCCGATGGGCACGCCGCAGGCGATCATGCTGGATCAGTACCGCCGGGTGACGGCCGAGGTGATGCCGCATTTCCGGCGCTGATGCGCACGATCCTCAACATCCTGTGGAACGTGCCGGGACTTGGGTTCGTCGCGGCGTTCCTGTGGGCGGTGGCGGGGCTGGTGATGGCGATCACCATCATCGGCCTGCCCTGGGCCAAGGCGTGCTTCACGCTGGCCAACTACACGCTGGCGCCGTTCGGCCGCGCGCTTGCCTCGCGCTACGACGTGACGGGGCGGGTATCGCTCGGCACTGGCGGCCTTGGCCTGCTCGCCAATATCGTGTGGTTCGTGCTGGCCGGATGGTGGCTGATCGTCATGCATGTCGCGGCGGCCTGTGCCTGCGCGATCACCATCATCGGCCTGCCGTTCGCCTGGGCACACCTGAAGATCGCCGCCGCTGCGCTGGCGCCGGTGGGCAAGATCGTGGTGCCGAGCGAGGTCGCGGTGCAGATCGACCGAGAGAAGGCGGCGGGCTGGCTGCAGGGCACGCGGGGCCGGTAGGAAGGCAAGAATGACACCATTCACGCTGCACGTTCCCGATGCGGATATCACCGATCTGCGCGAGCGTCTCGCCCGCACGCGTTTCCCCGACCAGGCGCCAGGCGAGCCCTGGGCCTATGGCACCGAGGTCGCGTATCTGCGCGGGCTGGCCGAGTACTGGCGCGACGGCTTCGACTGGCGCGCGCAGGAGGCGCGGCTGAATGCCTTCCCGCAGTTCAAGACTGCGCTGCACGACATCGACCTGCATTTCCTGCACGTGCCGGGCAAGGGGCCGAACCCGTGCCCGCTGCTGCTGATGCATGGCTGGCCAGGCTCGGTCTATGAGTTCCTCGAGATCATCCCGCGCCTGACCGATCCGGCGCGCTTCGGTGGCGACCCGGCGGATGCGTTCACCGTGGTGGCGCCGTCGCTGCCGGGCTACGGCCTGTCGTTCCGGCCCGGCCAGAAGCGCTTCGGGATCGAGGACATTGCCGACTGCCTCACCGACCTGATGGTGGCGCTGGGCTATGAGCGGTTCGCCGCGCAGGGTGGCGACTGGGGCGGCATCACTGCCGCTCGGCTGGGCTACGCGCACGCCGACCGGCTGATCGGCATCCACGTGAACTTCCTGGGCGGCGTGCGGCGCGATCCCGAACTGCTGACCGATCCGTCCCCCGAGGTGCAGCGTTTCCGCGAACAACTGGCCTACTGGCAGAAGGAGGAGGTCGGCTACACCTGGATCCAGGGCACCAAGCCGCAGACGCTCAGCTTCGGGCTGACCGATTCGCCGGCGGGCCTGGCCGCGTGGATCATGGAGAAATTCCGTGCCTGGTCCGATTGCGGCGGCGACGTCGAGAGTGCGTTCTCGCGTGACGAGTTGCTGGCGAATATTTCGCTGTACTGGTTCACCGGCGCGATCGGGTCGTCGTTCTTCCCCTATTACTTCCGCATGCACCGGCCCTGGCCAGTGCCGGACGGCGCTTCCGTCACCGTGCCGACCGGCTACAGCGAATTCCCGCACGAGATTCTGCGCCCGCCACGCTCACTGGCGGCACTCACCTATACCGACATCCGCCGCTGGACGGTGATGCCGCGCGGCGGGCATTTCGCGGCAATGGAGCAGCCCGAGGCGCTGGCCGCCGAGATCCAGGCGTTCTTCCGCACGCTGCGCTGACGGTTCGGAACCGCTTCGATATAGCGCCAGCGCCGCTTGGTGGGCGGCGCGCCAGGCGCGGCGCATGGTCATGTCCACGTGTCGTTCACCCATCCGGTCTCGTCGTAGTCGGCCATGCACTGATCGACCAGCGCCTCCATCGAGGCGAGGTCGCCGCCGCGCTGTGCGCCGGTGAGCGTCTGGGCGCGGATATCCTCCCAGCCGCCGGCGTAGTTGCGTTCGTATAGCTCGTGACGGCCACCGAACTCGGTGCCCATCGCGTCCCACAGCAGCTTCATGATCTTGATGCGCTCGACATGGCCGATGCCGTGCGAGCCGCGCACATACTTCTGCAGATACGGACCGGTCGCGGCGCTGGCCAGGTCCTTCGCCGACGAAGGCAGGTAGATGAGGGCGGAGGTGACGGTGCGCTCGACGATGTCCTTGATGCGCGGGTAGGCGTCGGGGGCGAACACGCGATAGGCGAGGCCGGCGCGCAGGTTGGGCAGCACCGCATCGCCCACCCACGGATCGGGATCGTTCGCCATCGCGTTGGACAGCGACCAGAACATGTTGCGCCAGGCGATCGCCTCGCCCAGCAGCACCTGGTTGCCACGCGCCTCGTCGCCGCCGGTGCAGCGCAGCGCCTTGGCGAGCAGCCCGCACAGGAAATCGAGCTTCACCGCGAAGCGCGTGCAGCCCTGGAACTGGAAGCCCTGCATGAAGCCCGAGCGCGGATAGAAGCTGAGCACGCGCGCCGGGTCGCGATAGATGAACACGTCCTCCCAGGGGATGAAGACGTTGTCGAGGATGAAGATCGCGTCGTTCTCGTCGAAGCGCGACGACAGCGGATAGTCGAACGGCGAGCCGTTGCGCCGTGCCGCCTGCTCGTAGGAGGTGCGGCAGATCAGCTTCAGTCCCGGCGCGTCGATCGGCACCATGAACATGAGCGACATGTCGAGATCTTCAGTGGCCGTCTTCGAACTCTGGCCCATGAAGTTGTAGTGGGTGATCGCGGCCGATGTCGCGACCACCTTGGCGCCCGAGACGATGATGCCGCCGTCGGTTTCCTTTTGCACGGAGACGAACACGTCCTTCACCTGCTCGGCCGGCTTCTGGCGGTCGATTGGCGGATTGACGATCGCATGGTTCATGAACGGCATGGTTTCCTGCGCGCGGCGGTACCAGGCGCGGGCATTGTCGGCGAACGGACCGTAGTACTCGGCGTTGCCGCCCAGCGTGTTGGAATAGGCCGCCTTGTAGTCGGGCGTGCGGCCCATCCAGCCATAGGTCATGCGCGACCATTGGGCGATCGCGGCCTGCGCGCCGCGCAGGTCCTCGCGAGAGCGTGGAACGCGGAAGAAACGATGCGTATAGCCGCCGGAACCGGTGTCGGTCGGACAGGTGAGGGTGGCGTGATGCTTTGGGTCGTGCAACGCGTCGTACAGCCGGGCGATGGAGCGGACCGCGTTGCACAGCGCCGGATGGGTGGTGACGTCGGCGATGCGCTCGCCGTCGATATAGACCTCACGGCCGTCGCGCAGGGACTGCATGTACTCGGCGCCGGTATAGGGGCGGGTGCGGTCGGCGATGACGTCTTCCGGTTTCATGGGCGTCTCCCTGCCTGGCGGGCGGGAGGCTAGCATGGATCGGCCGCGGCGGTGGGGCGGTAGGACCAGTGAGTGCCGCCAAGGGTCCGCTGAAATGGCGGCGGTCCGCTGCTGGCGGCTGATGCCGCTCGACGGCCGGTTTCGCCGCGGCGCCCTATCGGCTAGGGTCCGGCTCGGCCGGCGCACCTCGCACGCACGGCCCGCAGGAGGAAACGATGACGACACCGAACGCTCGGCTTACGCGCCGTGGCGCGCTGAAACTCGCCGCGACCGCCGCCTTGCCGCTGGTGCACATCCGGACATCGGCCGCCGCCGGCAAGCTGGCGCTGGCCTTCTGGGACCACTGGGTGCCCGGCGGCAACGACGTGATGACCAAGCAGATCAACGCCTGGGCGGCGCAGAACAAGGTCGAGGTGTCGGTCGACTACATGGGTGCTGCCAACAAGCTGCTGATGACCGCAGCCATGGAGGAGCAGTCCAAGACCGGGCACGACGTCATCGCGCTGCCGTCCTGGGAGGTGCACAACCATTCTGCCGCGCTGGCACCGGTCGACGATGTCATGCAGCGCCTGGTCGCCAAGTACGGCCCGACCAACAAGATGAACGAATACCTGGCGCGGCCGGGAGGCCATTGGATCGCCGTGCCCAGCAATTCAGGCTCGCAGAACCTGCCGCCGGTGGTGCGCATCAGCGTGCTGAAGGCGAGTGCCGGGTTCGACGCACCGGCCGCCTATCCGGTCAGCACCGAGTATACACCGGCCGCGGATGCCTGGACCTGGGACGCGCTGCTCGCTGCCGCCGAGGCCGGCGCGAGGGTGGGGATGCCGTTCGCGCTGGGGCTGTCGAACGCCGGTGACTGCGTCACGTTCTGCGGCGCTCTTTTCAGCGCCTTCGGTGCGCAACTGGTCGACGCCAAGGGCAACATCATGGTGCGCTCGGATGAGGTCCGGCAGGTACTGGACTACGGCGCGCGGCTGGTGAAGTTCCTGCCGCAGGACGTGCTGAGCTACGACAGTGCGTCGAACAACCGCGCGCTGATCGCTGGCAAGAGCGCGCTGATCTTCAATCCGCCCTCGGTGCTGGCGGTGGCGCAGCGCGACCAGCCGCAGATCGCCGCGGATTGCTGGACGGTCTCCGCGCCGCGCGGGCCGAAGGGGCGGTACGTGCCGTTCAACCCGTTCTTCTGGGGCCTCTGGTCGTTCAGCCGCAACCAGACCGCCGCCAAGGAATTGCTCGAATTCCTCAGCGACCGCCCGCAGGTGGAGGAACGCACCACGGCGGTGATGGGCTACGACATCCCGCCGTTCGAGAGCATGCAGGACTTCAAGATCTGGGAGGACGTGGGACCGCCGCGCGGCGTCGTCTACCACTACCCGGTGCGCGCCTCGGATCGCGCGCAGGCGGACGTGGCCGGTGCGCCCGCCCCCCCGGAGATCGCTGTGCAGATCTACAACACGGGCACCATGCCGCTGATGCTGGCGAAGCTGTTCAGCGGCACCTCGATCCCCGACACGATCAAGTGGGCGGAGGAGCAGTTGGAGGGATTCGTCCGCTGATCCCAATGTCGGTGGGAGCGGAGCCGAGCAATCGCCTCATGGAGATTGCTTCGTCGCTCCGCTCCTCGCAACGACAGGGGCGGCGGCCCCGCCTGACCCGGCTATTCCCCTGACAACTCCCGTCGCCTGCGGTCCAGTTCTTCGCTGTAGCGGCGCAGCGCATACTGCTCGGTCAGCAACCCGATCACCCGCCGCGTCTCGGCACTGTCCACCACCGCGAGCGCGTCGCTCTCGGCGTTCTCGAACATCGCCACCGCCTCCTTGATCGTCATCTGCGGCAGCAGCACCGTGTCCGAATAGTGCAGCAGGTCGCGCACCGCATGCGTCTCATCGGCATCCGCATGCACCTCCGCCGGCAACAGAATCCCTGCGTAACGATCATCCTCGTCCAGCACCACCACGCGCTGGTGCGCGCCCAGCGGGAAGTCGCGCTTGAACGCGGCGATCGGTGTCTCGGCGCGCACCGTGCGCATCTCCCGCCGCATCATCCGGCCGACCGTCAGATTGCGCATCCAGCCGATGTCGACGGCGCTGCGGATCGCCTCGCCGCGCAGATGGAAGCGCCAGGTGGCAAAGGAGTAGCCGAAGGTGCGCCGCACCGTCAGCGCCGAGATCACGCAGGCCGCCAGCACGGCCACGGTCAGCGGCAGGCTGCCGGTGCTCTCGAGCGCCAAGAACCCCATGGTCAGCGGCCCGCCGATGATCGCCACCGCCAGACTGCTCATGCCCACCAGCGCGCACACCACCGGTGAGACGGCGTGCGCCGTGCTGACCGCGGCGAGCGATCCCGCGAACAGCTTGCCCACCGCGGCGCCCAGGAACAGCGAGGCGAAGAACAGCCCGCCGCGGAACCCGGACCCGATCGAGATCGCCGATGCGATGGATTTCAGCACCACCAGCATCGCCACATGAATGAGCGAATAGGGCGCCTCGATCACGATGCCGAGCGCGCCGTGGCCGGACGACAGCACCGCCGGCGTCACCAGCGCCAGCAACCCGACGGCGAGCCCGCCGCACACCGGGCGCAGCCACACCGGCACGCCGCTCTTGCGGAACAACTCCTCGGTCAGCGTCACGCCGCGCATGATGGTGATCCCGACCAGGGCGCACAGCATGCCCAGGGCAAGGATCGGGATGTAGTCCAGCGCCTCCACCCGTGACGGCACCTGCAGCACGAGGTCGAACGGTGCGGCGTCCAGCGAATTGACCACCGCGACCGAGACGATGGCGGCGACCGCCACCGGGGCGAAGGTGCCCAGCGAATAGGTGCCGATCACCAGTTCGAAGGCATAGAAGGCGCCGGTGAGCGGGGCGTTGAAGGCGCCGGCGATCGCGGCGGCGGCGCCGCAGCCCACCAGCAGCCGCAGGTCGTTGCGCCGCACGCGGAACATCCGTCCGAGCCGCGAGGACAGCGCGGCGCCGATCTGCGTATAGCCGGCCTCCAGCCCGATCGACGCGCCGACACCGTTGGACACGATGGTCTGTCCGACCACGATCAGGCTGTCGTTGAGCGACATGCGGCCGCCGTAGAGCGCGTTCGCCTCGATCGGGTCGACCGCGCGGCGCGGATGGTAGCGCACCACCAGCAGGCCGATCAGGCCGAGCACCAGCCCGCCGAGCGCGGGCACCAGCACGGTGCGGAACGGGTCGAGTTCCACCATGGCGCTGAGGCGCTGAGCGTGGCTGATCCGGAACAGCAGTTCGTGCACCAGTTGCGCCGTCGCGGTCATCGCCCAGACCGCGAGGCCCGCGCCGCAGCCGACGAAGGCCGAGAGCACCACCAGCCAAATCTCGTCCGCGCGCACCAGGGCGCGAAGGGTCTGTGGCGCGTGCAGTACCGCGTCGCCCAGGGCGCGGCGCGGACGGTGGTACCGGGTGGACGCGGTTCTCCCCGCTTGCGGGGCCTCAGGGGCACCCGCGATGGTTGAGTCGCCAGGAAGTGTCGACATGCGCGACGTCCAGCGGGGCCAGCGAGAAGCGGTTCCTTGTGGAACGTGTGCGTTGCGGGATCAACCGTCGCGACACGGATTTGCCATTACATGTGACAAATTTAACCGTTCAATTTCCGGCTGGCAGTCCGCGGTCCGTCCGCGTCGCCGCGAGATCGTCCTCCACGAAGGCGCGTATCACCTCGACGACCGGCTCGTGCGCGGCAAACCCGAGGGTGCGCGCCCGTCCCACCTCGAACTCCGGCGGCCACAGCCCGACGATGGCGGCGATCTCCTTGTCCTCGACGCGCTGCACCAGCGCCGATGCCCCGGGCTTCACTTCGTCGAGCGCCTGCAGCAGGTGCGCGATCGTCGTGCTGATGCCCGGCGGGTTGACGCTGCGGTCGAGGCCCATCGCCCCGGTGTCCATCGCCGCCGCATGCAGCAGCCAGTCGACGGCGCGGCGCGGGCTGCACACCCAGGCGGCGAAGGCGTCGGGCACCGGCAACTCGGCCGGCAGCCCCAGCAGCGGTTCGCGTACGATCGCCGAGAAGAACGAGCTTGCGGCGCGGTTCGGCCGGCCGGGACGCACGATCACCGTGGGCAGGCGGATCGACACCGCATCCAGGAAGCCCCGCCGCGACGCATCGGCCAGGATCAACTCGGCGGCCGCCTTCTGCGCGCCATAGCTGTTCGCCGGCACCTGGCGCGCATCGTCGGTCAGCACGGCGTCCTGGCCACCCGAGAAACTCGCGACCGAGGAGGTGAACACCACGCGGGGCGGTTTGCCTCCGGCAGTGACGAGACGGCGGCAGGCATCCACCACGGCGTCCGTGCCGCGCAGGTTCACCCGCCGCCCGAGATCGTAGTCGGCCTCGGCCTGCGCCGAGACGACGGCAGCCAGATGCAACACCACGTCGGTGCCGGGCGGGATCGCCTCCGCCGGCAGGTCGACCAGGTCGCCGCCCAGCACCGTGACAGGGAACGCGGCCGATGGCTTGGGCGGCGGGGCGAGATCGAACAGCGTCAATTCGGTCACCGCCTGCTTGCCCAGCCGGCCGTCCTGCGCGAGGCGGGCGGCGACCTTCCGACCGAGGAAGCCGCCGCCTCCGAGAATTGAAATTCGCACGGTTTCGGTGCCCCTCTGCTGCCGCGCCACGATTGCACCCTGCAGCGAAGCGGTCCACCGTGACGCCGATGCTCGGTCCGCAGCCGTTCCGCCTTCTCGTCAATCCCCGCTTTGGCCATGCCTGGACATCACCGCTTCCCGACGCGGGGTTCCGCGCGGCCGATGCGGAGATCCGGTCGTGGAGCGGCTACGCGCCCACCCCGCTGCGCGACCTGCCGGCGCTCGCCCAGGCAGCAGGCGTCGCGCGAATCGCACTGAAGGATGAGGCAGGGCGCTTCGGCCTCGGCAGCTTCAAGGCGCTGGGCGGCGCCTATGCCGTCGCCGCCGTGCTGTCCGCCGAGTTGGCGCGGCAGGGCGTCGCGCCGGACGTGCGGTCGGCCGACCTGGAGCGCGGCGATCATCGCGCAGCAACCGAGACGATGGTGGTGACCTGCGCCACCGACGGCAACCATGGCCGTGCCGTCGCCTGGGGCGCCCGGCGCTTCCGGTGCGGCTGCGTGATCTTCGTCCACGAGACCGTGAGCGAGGGCCGCGTCGAGGCAATCGCGCGCTACGGGGCAGAGGTCCGCCGGGTGCCCGGCAGCTACGACGATGCGGTGCGCGAGGCATCACGCCAGGCGGCGGCGCACGGCTGGTTCGTCGTGTCGGACACGTCGTGGGAGGGCTATGCCACGGTACCGGGCCTGATCATGCAGGGCTATCGGCTGATGCCGGATGAGGCGGCGGACCAGTGGCAGGGGCCGCCGCCCACGCATGTCTTCATCCAGGGCGGTGTGGGCGGCGTGGCGGCGGCGGTGTCCGCGCAGACGCGGCTGCGCTTCGATCCCGCGCCCCTGCTGGTGGTGGTCGAGCCAGACCGTGCCGCCTGCCTGCTGGAGAGCGCGCAGGCCGGCGAGCCCACGGTGGTGGCCGGCAACCTGGACACGCTGATGGCGGGGCTGGCCTGCGGCGAGCCGAGCATGGTGGCCTGGCAGGAACTGAACCACGCGGCCGCGGCGTTCATGGCGGTGCCCGACGATGCCGCCGTGGCCTGCATGCGCCTGCTCGCCGGGCAGGGCGTGGTGGCCGGCGAATCGGGCGTCGCCGGGCTTGCCGGATTCCTGCTGGCGGCGGCCGATCCTGCCGCACGCGCAACGCTCGGCATCGCTGCGGACAGCCGCATCCTGGCGTTCAGCACCGAGGGCGCGACGGACCCGGAATTGTACCGCCGGTTGACCGGCACGCCGCCGGAGCGGGTTCATGTCTAGGAATTCATTCAGGCGTGACGATTCCATTCTGCCATGTCATGCTCGCGAACACGTTTGCAATCTCAAGCGGTTGTAACCGTGTGCACACCAGGACTGCCATTAACCGGACACCAATGGGTCTGTAATAAACTGCTGGAACCGCATGTGATCAGGAGGGGCGCTGCAATGCTACGCAGGAAGCCGGTGATCGGAGCCGTCGTTGCGACTGTTCTGGCCTATGGCATCTATCCGTACGTGACATTGTATCGATTGGGCGAGGCGATCCGCAGCGGGGACGCGGCCACGCTCGAATCCATGGTCAATTGGGATTCGGTCCGCGAAGGGATCAAGGAAGACATCTGCGATCTGGTGATCGACCAGCCGCAGGTCCAGGCCCAGGCCGGTGACCAGCTTCCTCCGTTCGGTGCCGGATTCGTGCGTGGCATCGCCACCAACGTGGTCGACAAGCGCGTGACGCCGCAGGCATTGGTGGCCGCGGCGGCCCAGCAGCAGCCGGATCCGCAGCAGAGCGAGCGCGGCGCCGCCGTCCAGGTCGGCTGGGCCTTCTTCACCGGCCCGTACGAGTTCGTGGTGGACCTCATCACGCCGGGACAGATCACCCCGATCCGGCTGCAGATGGATTTGCGCCACGGCACCTGGCACGTCACGCGCGTCTGGCTGCCGCCCGAGATGCTCGGGCAGGGCAACCGGACGTAACCGCGCCGGACCGATGCCGGCTCGGCTGATATCCGCTCAGTAGCCGGCGGCGCGGTCCACCACCTCACGCAATGGCTTGCCGTCCAGGAAGCGGCCGAGATTCTCGGCGAACAGCTTCGCCACCACGGTATCCCGCTGCGGATGACCGCCGCCGATATGCGGCAGCACGATGATGTGCTCGGTGGTCCAGAACGGGTGCTCCTCCGGCAGGGGCTCCTGGCGGAACACGTCCAGCACGGCACCGGCGATCTTCCTGGCCTGCACCGCGGCAATGAGGTCGTCATCGGCGATCAGGTGGCCACGGCCGAAATTCAGCAGCCAAGCGGTCGGCTTCATGTGGGACAACCGGTCCGCATTCATGAAGTTCTCGGTATCGGGCGTCGCCGGCAGCAGCAGCAGCACGAAGTCGGACTGTGCCAGCACTTCGTTGGCGCGCTCCTTCGGCAGCACCTCCTCGACGTTCGACACCGGCTCGATCCGCCGCTTGGTGCCGACCACGCGCATGCCGATCGCGGTCGCCATGCCGGCAAGCTGCTGGCCGATGGCGCCCAGGCCGATGATGCCGAGGGTCTTGCCGGCCAGCGGCGTCGCCATGTGGCGGGTCCACTGGCTCTGCTTCTGGTCTTCGACGATGGCGGCGTACGGCTTGGTGAGGTGGAACATCGCGCCCAGGATGTTCTCCGCCATCGACTGGCGATGGGTGCCGCGCGCGCAGGTGAGCGTCAGGTCAGGCGGCAGGTCGGGCAACGCGAGCCAGGTTTCCACGCCGGCGGTCAGCGCCTGGGTCCAGCGCAGCTTGGCCATCTGCGGCAGCAGGCCGGACGGTGCGCCCCAGGCCAGCAGCGCCTCCACGTCGGCGCGCTGCGCCTGGGTCGGCGTGTCCTTGCGCGACAGCGTTTCGGTCACCACCCGGTCGCCCAGGCCGGCGGTGGCGATGGCATCGAGATAGGCGCCGGGCGTGTCGGTCCACAAAAGGACCCTGGTGGGATTGGCCATGGGGGATCTCGTTGCTGCGGTTGTCACCCAGGGAACTACGGGCGGCGCGGCGCGTAAAGTGCTCGTGAGTAGGACAAGGAATATTTTCATGTGACAAGCGCTTGTCGCTTGCCATGGCATGCAACCTATGGTTTCATTAGTTCACGTAATGTTCCATTCCGTCGCGCCTCAGGAAGGAGACCGTTGCCATGGCAGCCAAGGCCACCAGAAGCCTGCTCGACCTGCGTGCCCAGCAGTCGTCGCAGCGGCGCTGCGAACCGTTCCGTGACGCCGAGGAGGCTTGGCTTTGGACCATGGCCGCATTGCAGGCGCGGCGGGAGGGCGCGCGCTATACCGCCAATCAGGGCCGTGTTTCGCGACCCTGCGAGCCGGATGATGTGGTGAAGTGCCTGGACGCGCTCTATCGGCAGCGGCGCATCGATCTCGTCCATGCGCGGATCCTGCGCATCTGGGGCGAGCGCCAGGCCACGCCGAACCCCGCGGTCGCCAGCGAGCGCTGCGACTGGAGGTTGTGGCGTGAGGCGCTGGATCGTCTGGAGTGGCCGCTCCGGGTCAAGGGTATCGTGGGCTGAATGTCCCAGATTTAATCCACAATTAGGAATAAAGTCATTGACTTCTCCCCCTCGCATTCCCTTATCTTCCAGCGTCAACGGGCGGAGTCCGTCCGCTGACCTTTCTCCTCCTCGAAACTTCAGGGCTGCCGCCTCTGCGGCAGCCCTTTCTTTTTGCCCGGCCGCTTTTTACCCGCCCAGGCTGCCGTCTCTGCGGCAGCCGTCCTCCTGCCTGCCGAAGCCGTCGCATTCCGCGGCGGCCGTTTCGTCTTGCCCGAAGGGAGCCTCCGACATGGCCTTCGCCATCCGCAATCTCTCCGTGCTGGCTTACGCCAACGGCTTCACGCTGTGGCACTACAAGGCCGGCAAGGACCGGCTCCCCCAGGTCGAGAAGCTCGACTTTTTTGCCGACGCCGCGGACATGCTGGCGGCCGGCGACATGATGATGGTGTCCGCCAACGACGGCGGGCGCATCCTCACGGTGGCGGCCGGCAATGCGGGCGAGGTCGCCACCGCGCCAGTCGCGTAGCGGTCCCGGAGTGTGATGACCGAAGGCGACGCGCCGGCGGTCTGTATCACGCGGTGGGAGGCAGCCGCGGAGCGTGATCCCTGCAGGTGGAAGCACCGGGGAGGTTCAACCCACTCCCAGACAACGAGCCGGAGCGGGTTCCGTGAGCCTGCACGAATGGAACCTGCTCTAGCGCGCGGGGACCGGCCGCTTCAGCACGTCCAGCGCATGACGCCGCTCGCCCTCCGACGTGATCGCGTAGCGGCCGTCCTGGCGATCCGCCGCCAGCCCCATGGCGGCAAGCCGCACCAGACACGGGCCGTCCTTCAGCCCGGCCGGCCGCCCCTCGTCACCGCTCAGCACCAGCCGGTGCAGTGCCGACCGGCAGCACGTCTCAAGGTAAGGCTCGTCCCACACCCGACCATCGTCGTTGGCCATCCGCCGTAACGCAAGGGCTGCTGCGCCACGGGCGATCGGCAACCCGGAGACATAAACGGCATGTTTGAGATTGTCCGCCTGGTCAGGGCGGTGTGCGAATTATTGCTGAGCCTGGGGCAGCCTCTGGTTAGCCTGCTGGTCCAGCCGATGGTTACCGTGATCCTGCTGCTGTTCCTGTATGCCGGCTGGCACGTTCGCGACGAGGGCGACATCCTCACGGGCCTGCAGGTCGCCTTCGTCGACACCCGCGCCTATCGCGCCGAGCATGCGCGCGAGTTGGAGGCGGCAATGCTGCAGGCCGAACTGCGCCAGGCGGCGCATACGGACCGGCTGATCGGCCAGTTGCTGTCGGCTTTGCTGACACGTGCACCCCTGGCCGCCAGGGTGCGCCTCGCGGTTGTGCACAACGGTCTCACCGGCGTCACCGGCGTGGCGCTGCTGCGTTTCGACATCGTCAACGCCACCGCCGCCGCCGGCCACTCGGTCGGGACGTTCGTGGTCAACCAGCCGCTGTCGGACTGGAGCGACTTCCTGCCGGGCCTGGTCAGCGGCCGGTGCCAGCACCGGATGACCAGTAGCGGGTCCAACCTGTCGATGCGCGCACGGCTCGATTCGCTGGGCGCAGGCGGCTTCCTGGCGTGCCCGGTCGTCGACATCCAGGACCGCATGCTGGGCGCGCTGTTCATCACCTGGGACACCACCGATCCGCCGCCGAGCGGAGAGGCCATGGCAGCACTGTCGGACTACGCCATCAGCATCGGCACCCAGGTCGCATCGGCGCTCGACCTGCGGGGGCGTCTCTCGCCGCTCTCCGGTCTTGGCGGCAACGCAGCACTTGGGGGCAGCGAGTGACGCCGGGCGGCGTTCGTCATATTCCTGCGCCATGACACCCGGCCTCGCCTCCGCCCTCCTGCCGCTGCTGCGCCGGTTCGATCCGGAACGGGCGCATGACCTGGCCCTGGCGGCATTGCGGCGCGGCCTCGCGGGCACCGCCGATGGCGCGGATGATCCCGCACTGGAAGTCGACGCCCTCGGGCTGCGCTTTGCCAACCCGATCGGGCTTGCCGCCGGGTTCGACAAGAACGCGGTCGCCATCGCGGCCCTGATGCGGTTGGGCTTCGGCTTCATCGAGACCGGGACGGTGACGCCGCGGCCGCAGGCGGGCAATCCGCGGCCGCGGCTGTTCCGGCTCGAGCAGGACCGCGCGGTGATCAACCGGATGGGCTTCAACAACGACGGCCTCGACGCCTACCTGGCGCGCCTCGCCGCCCGCCCCCACGGCACGGTGCCGCTCGGCGCCAATGTCGGCATCAACAAGGAGGGTGCCGATCCCGAGCGCGACTATCCCGCCCTGATCGCCGCCGTCGCGCCGCATGCCGATTATGCGGTAATCAACGTCTCCTCGCCCAACACGCCGGGCCTGCGCGACCTGCAGGGCGAGGCGCAGTTGCGGGCGATCCTGCGCGCCGTGGCCGACAAGGTGCCGGAACGGCCCCCGGTGCTGGTGAAGATCGCCCCCGACATCAGTGAGGCGGCGCTGGCGGCACTCGTCGAGACCTGCGTGACCGAGGGCGTGCAGGGGCTGATCGTCTCGAACACCACGCTCGCCCGGCCCTCGACCCTGCGCTCGCCGCTCGCGCAGGAGGCGGGCGGGCTGTCGGGGGAGCCACTGTTCCGGCGCTCGACCGCGGTGCTGGCACGCGCCTGCCTGCTGGGGCGTGGCAGGCTGGTGCTGGTAGGGGCCGGCGGGGTCGCCAGCGGCGCGCAGGCGCTGGAAAAGCTCCTGGCCGGCGCCTCGCTGGTGCAGCTTTACACCGGCTTCGCCTATGACGGGCCGGCACTGATTCCGCGGCTGAAACGCGAACTCGCCGCCGCGCTGCGTGCCGCGGGCTTCACATCCGTCCGCGATGCGGTGGGCAAGGACGCCGCTCGTCTGGCAGAATGCGGCTGATGGAACATCTCTCCGGCTTCGCCCCGCTCGCCGATCGCTATGACGGCTTCATCCTCGATCTGTGGGGCGTCATCCATGACGGCGTGAACGCGTTTCCGCATGCCGTGGACTGCCTCGCCCGTCTGCGCCAGGCGGGCAAGCGCACCCTGCTGCTGTCCAACGTGCCGCGCCCGAACGACGCGGCGCAGGCGATGATGCAGCGGATGGGTATCGCGGACGACCTCTACACCGACATCCTGACCAGCGGGGAGGCGGTGCGGCGTGCGCTGCGTCGGCCGCCCGACCTATGGTGGGCGGAACTCGGCGAGCGTGTGTTCCACCTGGGCCCCGAGCGCGACCGCGGCATCATCGAGGGCCTGCCGCTCACCAAGGTGACGGCGCCGGCCGATGCCAGCTTCGTGCTGAACACCGGGCCGGACGATCACCGCAATCCGACCGACATGGCGGAATTCGAGGAGGTGCTGGCTGACTGTGCGCGCCACCACCTGCCGATGATTTGCGCCAACCCGGACCTGCAGGTGATCCGCGGCGGCGTGCGCGTGCTGTGCGCCGGATCGCTGGCGCTGCGCTACCAGGAACTGGGCGGCGACGTGCGCTCGATCGGCAAGCCGGACCCGACGATCTACCAGCCGGTCCTGCAGAGCCTGGGCCTGCCGGTGGACCGCGTGCTGGCGGTGGGCGACGCGCTGCACACCGACATCGCCGGCGCGGCCGGCGTGGACGTGGCCGCCTGCTGGGTGCTCAGCGGCATCCACGGCGAGGCCCTGGCCCGTGCCGATGGCCGCTACGATCTGGCGGGGGCGGAGGCGGCGGCGCGCGCCGAGGGCGTGGCACCGGTCGCGACGATCCCGCGCTTCGCCTGGTAGGCCGCGCGAACCCTGCACGTCCCGCGCGCCTCCGGTCCGGGCGCCATCTGTTCTGACCCAGTCCGGGCCCCATCAGTCCGGGGCGCCGGCAGTCCGGGTACTGTCAATGCGACAGCAGCACCGGCGCGGTCATCTCGGCGATCAGCGTGCGCGTCACGCCGCCGAACACCATCTCGCGCGCGCGCGAGTGGCCGTAGGCGCCGGCGACGATCAGATCCGCGCCGATATCGGCGGCATAGGACAGCAGCGCCTCGCCTTCCGAGATATCGTTGGTGACGGTGTGCGCCGCCTCCGCCTTCAGCCCGTGCCGCGCGAGGTGCAGCGCGATATCGGCGGCGGGGACGTCGCCGTGGGCGCCCACGCCGCGCTGCGGGTTGATCGCCAGCACCGTGACCTGCTTGGCGCCGGTCAGCAGCGGCAGCGCGTCGTTGACCGCGCGCGCCGCCTCACGGCTGGCATTCCACGCCACCAGCACGTGCTCGCCGATGGTCGGGAACTCGCCGGCGAACGGAATCGCCAGCACCGGCCGGCCCGAGGTCATCACCGTGGTCACGGTCGCTGCGTCGGCGTCCTGCGGATCGTCCGGGTCGGGCTGGCCCAGCACCACGAGGTCCGCGTAGCGGGCGTGCAGCGCGACGGTTGCCGACACCGATCCCTCCACCAGGCGCCACTCGCCGGCGAGGCTGTTGCGGCGCAGACACTCGCGGAAGGCCGCCTCGACCGGTTCCGCGGCCACCATCGCCTCGGCACGGATCCGGTCGACGATCTCCTCGGGGTTGGCCGGGATGAACGGCATCGCGGCGCCGTAGAAATAGCTGGCCGACGGCACGTCGATGACGTGCAGGCCCGTCAGATGGGCGTTGCTCCGCACCGCGAGCCGGGCCGCGGCCTCCAGCCGGGTGGCGCAGCGCGACGTGATATCGAGATGCACCAGGATGTCCTTCAGGGCCATGGGCCGTTCCTTTCCGTGGTTGCGGTCAAGGCGGCCTATACCGCGATCGCTCCGCCGCCGGCTTTGATCTGCATCATACCGCAGCATGGACCCGATGCTGCGCCAACGGCTATTGGAGCGGCACCCGCAAGGTCAGTCCTGGCGTCTGGATCGCGCGCTTGTCTTCGGCGCCCTCATACTGCGAACCCGGCGTATAGCCGTAACTCTGGTTCAAGCGACGGACGCGGAAATCCTGCAGGCGCACCTGCATGCCCGTGTCGCTCGTGGTGATCGGCGCCTGGACATCGCGGTTGGGAAGCGGCGCCGTCTGATCAGCGGGCGGCCGGGCGGGCGGGATCGGCGGCACCGGCAGCGTCCGCCGCGGCGCGGCACCCGTTGTGGCGATCAGTACGGCCACCGCAAGACAGAGCCGCGTCATGGCCCTGCCGTTCCGGCGCACCTCGCCACCCAACTCCTGGCGAATGCAGTCTGACATGCCGGTAGCGTGACGTATTCATCCCGCAGAATCAATAGTGTGCGGTCAGCCGGCTGGGACGGGGGCGCATGGTCACGCGAGACTGAACCGGCACGCGAGGCCAGAGCGTGATCCGCATCGATGGAATCACCGCAGCGGTGGGTCACGCTCGCAGACAACGTGCCACAGCGGTTTCCGTGAGCGAACGCGGACGGAAGCTACCCTAGACGGAGAGATCCAGCAGCGAGCCGCGCGGCAGCGGCCGGCCCGGCGGCGTACCCGAGGCAGCATCGACACCGCGCGTGGGACTCGGGCTGGCCGTCATTGCGCCCGCCGGTGGAGCGGCCGGCTGTGATCCGACGGAGCGCACCCGGTGCACTGGGCTCGGCGTCGTCGGTGCCGACGGCGGGGGAACCGAGGAAAAGGCGGAAAGGCTGGTCGGTGACAACATGCCGGGCAGCGTCGCACCGGCTGATTAACATTCACTGAACACGCATCACACCATCTCGATGTGCAGCGTTTCGCGCAGCGCCGCGGTGGCCAGCGCGACATCGTCCTCCAGCGTCGCGACCAGCGCGACGACGGCGTCCGGCGGCTCGCGGTCCAGCCGCATCAGCACGCGCAGACGGGCCTCCAGCGCGGACATCCCGTATTCCGCGGCCATGCCGGCCATGGCGTGGGCATGCGTGACGATCGCCTTGGTGTCCTGCCGCCGCACCGCCTCGAGCAGAGGCGGCAGCCGGTCAGACAGCTCCGCCAGGCACTCCTCCACCAGGGCCGCCAATGTCTCGGCTGGCAGGCTCGCCCGCAATTCGCCGAGGCGGAGGGCCGACAGGACCGGCGATGCGGGCGTGGGCGGGGGGGCCGCCGGCGCGTCTGGCAGCGCGCGGTCCGGCCGGTGCGGCCAGACGTGCTGGGCGATCGCGTCCAGCAGGTCGCCGGGCGCCACGGGCTTGCCCAGCATGCCGTTCATGCCGGCCGCCGCGCAGTTCGCCCGGTCCTCGGGACAAATATTCGCCGTCAGGGCGAGGATCGGAACCACGGACGCCGGCCCGCCCAGGCCGCGCAGCCGGCGCGTGGCTTCGAGGCCGTTCATTCCCGGCATGAAGATGTCCATCAGCACCAGATCGTAAGGCTGGCTGGATGCCATGCTGATCGCCTCGGTACCGCTGCCGGCGATGTCCACCAGATGACCCTCCCGCCGCAGCAGGGTGGCGGTCATGAGCTGATTGGCCAGGATGTCCTCGACCAGCAGGATGCGCGTCCGCGGCAGGATCCGGTAGGGCTGCGCCTGCGGCCGCGACGCCGGCGCGTGGCTGCCGTGGGGCACCGGCCGGATCGGCAAGGTCAGCCAGAATTCGTTGCCGGCATCGCGGCCGCCGGCGGTCCAGACCGAACAGCCGATCTCGCCGCCCATCAGGGTCACCAGATGGCGGCAGATCGTCAGCCCGAGCCCGGTGCCGAGAGCGGTGGGTTCACCACCTTCCTCCAGGCGGGAGAAGGGTTCGAACAGCCGGGCGCGGCTCTCGGCCGGGATCACCGGCCCGCGGTCGCGCACCGCCAGGCGCAGCGAGCGGCCATCGGCCTCCTGCCGCAGTTCCGCGACCACCCGCACTTCTCCGGGGGCAGCGAACTTCACCGCGTTGGACAGCAGGTTGATCAGCACCTGCCGCAGCCGACCGGGGTCCTCGTAGAATTCCTCCGGCACGCCGGGCGCGATCGAGATGCGCAGGGCGATCCGCCGCTCCGCCGCCTGCGCGCCGAACATCTCGAGCGCGCTCTCGATCAGCGGGCGCAGCGCGAAGGTGCTCGGGCGCAGCGCGAGTTGGCCGGCCTCCATCCGCGACATCTCCAGGATGTCGTTGATCAGCGCCAGCAGCGCATCACCCGACTGGCGCGCCATGTCGAGCAGCACCTGCTGCGTCGCCGCCATGCCGCTGTCGGCGAGCAGGCCCAGGCTGTTCAGCAGCGCATTGAGCGGCGTGCGGATCTCGTGCGAGACGATGGCGACGAAGCGGGACATCGCCTTGGTGGCCGACTCGGCCAGCGCGTTGGCCTGCCGCATCGCGTTCATCGACTCGCGATGCGCGGTGATGTCGGTGAACAGCGTGACGAAGCCGCCGTCCGGCAGGCGGTTGCGCCGCAGTTCCACCACGCGTCCGTCGGGGCGCGTCCGCTCGCTGGTCTCGGCGAAGTTGCCCGCGCGCAGGGCAGCGACGCGGCGCGCGACCTCTGCCTCGATATCCACCGGACCGAACACCCCCGCCAGCGCCTGGGCGCGCAGGAGTTCCTCCATCGGCAGGCCGACGCGCAGGATAGCGGCCGGGATGCTGGCGATTTCGGGAAAGCGCGGGTTCCACTCGACCAGCCGCATGTTGCCGTCGATCACCGCGAGCCCGTCCGACATGCTGGCGAGCGTCGCCTCCAACTGCATCGTCTTCTCATCGGCGCGCGCCTTGGCCAGCGCCAGTTCGCTGTTGGCCGATGCGAGCACGGCGCGGTCGTGGCTGAGTGCCGCCTCGCGCCGGCGCGTGGCCCGCAAGGCGTAGATCAGGATGGCGGCGAGCGACACCAGCAGCGCCGTGATGCTGGTGGCGAAGACATAGGCGCCGATCGCCCATGTCCTGGTGTCGCGCAGGGCCTCCGCCCGGTCCACGGCAACGACGACCGCCAGGTCGCGGCCGGAGATGTGGCGGAAGGCGTGCACGCGCTCCACCCCGTCGAGCGCCGAGCGGCCGATCCAGGTCGCGGCCGGGGAGGCGGCGAGGGCCTCGAACATCGGCGTGTCGGCGATGCTGGTGCCGGGATCGACCGCGTGGGGGCCGACGGCGACCCGTACCCGTCCCTGTTCCAGCCCCACCACGGCGATCAGCCCATGCGTGCCGATGCTCGCCATGCGGTAGAAGTTGCCGACGGCATTGATGCGCAGCCCGGCGACGATGACACCGGCGAACACGCCGTTCCGGTCGTGCAGCGGTCGCGCCAGGTTCATGTGCCACTGCCGCACCAGGGGGCCCATCGTCGTCTGGCTGATATACATCTTCCCGTCGTCGAAGATCCGTTCGGCCAGGGCGCGGAAGTAATCGCGGCCGGCGATGTCATTGCCCACCGCATCGGGGATCGTGCCGTCGCGCACCGTGCCGCGCTCATCGGCGATGAACACGTCGGGGCTGATCTCGTTCAGCAGCACGAGGTGGCTGCGCCAGGGATACAGGCGAAAATGCGCCGGATCGGCCTCCCAGGCGTGGGCGAGCAGGCGGAGCGTCTGGTCCACCTCCAGCAGGTCGACCTGGACCTGCTGTTCGAACACCATGGCCTGGTTCATCACATCGGCTTCGACGCGCGCTTCGGCCTCGGCGTGCTGCACGCGCACGGCGCTCAGCGTGCCCAGCCAGGTCAGCGTGACCAGCGCGACCGTGGCCGCGAGGATGAGGACCAGGCCGGTGATCTGGCTGACGCGCTTGCGGGTTCGTGCCACGTGGGTTCGGGCCATTCGGGGGTCCTGCCGGCGCCGTCGATGCGCTGCATCCTACACCGTTCAGCCTGCATAAGCATTTCAGACCGGCAAATACAACTACCGGTCGCGCGCGCCGGCCGGTACCGGGCACGTGCCGATCCGAATGTCCGACCGGTCTGGTTTTCTGGACGAGATCAGGATGGCGACGCCATGCGCGGTGGGCGCGCTGAGCGCGGCGGCGCCAGGCCGTTCAGGCATTCGCTTCTCCCCGCCTGGTCGGGGCGGGGAGAAGCGGGCCGGTCATGCAGCGAGCACGGCGCCCAGGGTTGGGCTCGGGCGCATCACGGCGGTGACCTTGACGGTCTCCGGCTTGTAGTAGCCGCCGATGTCGACGGGCTTGCCCTGGACGGCGGCGAGTTCGGCAACGATCTTCTGCTCATTGTCCGCCAGCGCCTTGGCGAGCGGCTTGAAGTGCTCGGCGAGCGCGGGGTCCTGGGACTGAGCGGCCAGTTCCTGCGCCCAGTACATGGCGAGGTAGAACTGGCTGCCGCGGTTGTCCAACTGTCCGGTCTTCGGCGACGGACCCTTGCGATTGTCGAGCAGCTTGCCGGTGGCGGCATCCAGCGCCTTCGCCAGGATCAGCGCCCGGGTGCTGCCGGTCTTGATGCCGAGATCCTCGAGGCTGGCCGCCAGTGCCAGGAATTCGCCCAGCGAATCCCAGCGCAGGTGGTCTTCCTCGACGAGTTGCTGCACGTGCTTGGGCGCCGAGCCGCCGGCGCCGGTTTCATACATGCCGCCGCCCGCCATCAGCGGCACGATCGACAGCATCTTGGCGCTGGTGCCGAGTTCCATGATCGGGAACAGGTCCGTCAGGTAGTCGCGCAGGATGTTGCCGGTGACCGAGATCGTGTCCTTGCCGCGGATCACACGCTCCAGCGTATGACGCATCGCCGTGACCTGGGGCATGATCCTGATGTCCAGGCCGGTGGTGTCGTGGTCCTTCAGGTACGTCACGACCTTCTTGGCCACCTCGATCTCGTGCGGGCGTTCATCGTCGAGCCAGAAGACGGCGGGCATGCCGGAATTGCGGGCGCGCGTGACCGCGAGCTTCACCCAGTCGCGGATCGGCGCGTCCTTGACCTGGCACATGCGCCAGATATCGCCTTCCTCGACGTTCTGCGACAGCAGGACCTCGCCGGTGGCGATGTCGACGATGTTGGCAACGCCGTCTTCCGGGACCTCGAAGGTCTTGTCGTGGCTGCCGTATTCCTCGGCCTGCTGTGCCATCAGCCCGACATTCGGCACCGTTCCCATGGTGCGCGGATCGAACGCGCCGTTGGTCTTGCAGAAGTTGATGACCTCTTGGTAGATGCGGGCGAAGGTGCTGTCCGGCACCACCGCCTTGACTTCCTTCAGCTTGCCGTCGGCGCCGTACATCTTCCCGCCGACGCGGATCATGGCGGGCATCGTGGCATCGACGATGAAGTCGCTGGGCGAATGGAAGTTGGTGATGCCGCGGCCCGAATCGACCATGGCGATTTCCGGCCGGCGCGCCTGGCACGCCTTGATGTCGGCCAGGATCTCGTCGCGCTTTTCCGCCGTCAGATTCTCGATCTTGCCGTAGAGATCGACCATGCCGTTGTTCACGTTGACGCCGAGTTGCGCGAGCGTCGCGGCGTGCTTGTCGAACACGTCCTTGTAGAACACCCTCACGCAGTGGCCGAACAGGATGGGGTCGGAGACCTTCATCATGGTGGCCTTTATATGCAGCGAGAAGAGCACGCCGGTCTTGAGCGCGTCCTCGATCTCCTGTTCGTAGAACGCGCACAGCGCCTTCTTGCTCATGAACATCGAATCGATGATTTCGCCTTCCAGCAGCGAAACCTTGGGCTTCAGCAGGTGGGTTTTGCCGGACTTGCCGATGAGTTCCATCTTCACGTCGCGGGCGCGGTCGAGCGTGAGGGACTTTTCGCCGTGGTAGCAGTCGCCGGTGCGCATATACGACGCGTGGGTGCGGCTGGCGGGCGACCACTCGCCCATCGAATGCGGGTTCTTGCGGGCGTATTCCTTGACGGCGCGCGGCGCGCGTCGGTCGGAGTTGCCTTCGCGCAAAACCGGATTGACGGCGGAGCCCAGGACCTTGCCGTAGCGGGCCTTGATCTCCTTCTCCTCATCCGTCTTCGCCTCCCCGGGGTATTCGGGGACCATGTAGCCCTTGGCGCGCAGTTCCTTGATCGCATCGTTGAGCTGCGGAACCGAGGCGCTGATATTGGGCAGCTTGATGATGTTGGCGTCGGGCTCGAGCGTTTTCCCTGCCGAGTTCCGTCAGGGTGTCGGGACGCGCTGTTCCGGGGTCAGATAGTCCGGGAAGTTGCCCAGGATGCGGTTGGCGACAGAGATGTCGCATTCCTCCACCTTGACGCCCGCGGGCGTGGTGAAGGTGCGGATGATCGGAAGGAAGGCCGCGGTTGCCAGGAGCGGCGCCTCGTCCGTGAGCGTGTAGATGATGGTGGGATCAGTGCTCATGCGGTCTCTCCTGTTGGCGGGACAGGGCCATGTCGTTCGGGGTTAGTCAAGCCGAGTCGGCCGTTGGCCGGCGGCCTCGGGAGGCATCGCCAGGGCAGGGGTTGGGTCCTGCAGAACAGAGTCGAAACGGACCGAACACGCGAATGGATGACCGGAATGGACGGAGTGGACCTCCTGGCCAGACCTGGCTCCGGCCGATGATCGGGAAGGCCCCGCCGGAACCGAACCACGCCTGCCGGCCTGCGATGCGGTCGACGCCGGAGGCCCGATCCGGCGGCGGATCGCCATTGCGGATTCCGGCTTTCTCCCCAACTCTCGGCCATCGAACACAGGGGGAGCATCACCAATGAACGACCTGACCGAGATTATCCGCTCGCCCGGCGCGGCCTGGTGATGACCAGCCTGATCAGCGGCTTCACGCTCGCCACCACGCGCGTCGAGGGCACAGGCGATCAAGACCGACACCACCGGCATCGATGCCGGCGAGACCCATATCACCGCGGGCGGCACCCCATATGCCGCCTATTTCGCCCGCCCCGCCACCGGCAGCAAATTTCCCCATCGTCCTGGTGAATGAGGAGATCTTCGGCGTCCACGAATACATCAAGGACGTCTGCCGCCGCCTCGCCAAGCTGGGCTATCTGGCGGTCGCGCCCGAGATCTATGCCCGCCAGGGCGACCTGTCGAAGATGACCGAATCCAGCAGATCATCCGCGAGGTGATCAGCAAGAAGCCGGACGCCGAAGTCTACAGCGACCTCGATGCCACGCTCGCCTGGGCAGGACAGAACAAGGGCAACGCCGGCGCCATCGGCATCACCGGCTTCTGCCGGGGCGGACGCAACACCTGGCTCTATGCCACGCAGAACCCGAACCTGAAGGCGGCGGTCGCCTGGTACGGGCCGATCAAGGGCGGGCCGAGCGAGATCCAGCCGAAGACCGTGCTCGACCTCGCGGACAGTTGAAGTGCCCGCTGCTTGGCCTGTACGGCGAGAAGGACACCGGCATCGGCGTGGCCGATGTGAAGGAGGCCGAGGCGAAGGCAAAGGCGGCCGGCAAGACCGTGGAGATCGTGTTCTATCCGGACGCGCCGCACGGGTTCCACGCCGACTATCGCCCCAGCTACCGCCAGGCCGATGCCGAGGACGGCTGGAAGCGCATGCTGGCCTGGTTCGCGCGCTACGGCGTCGCGCCCGCCAAGGCCTGACGGCCTGGCGGCTACGCCCCGCGGCGCGATCCGGTGGTAGCCGCGGGCGTAGTAGATCAGCCCCTCATGCGCGCTGCCGACCTCTACACCCTCGACGCTGCAGATGAACACGTTCATGCGTGCCGACCTCCACGATCTGGTCGATGCGGCAGTCGAACGCCACCAGCGCGCCCTCCAGCACCGGTGCGCCGGTGACCAGCGTGTGCCAGGTGGCGCCTTCGAAACGCGCCTCCATCGTGTGCTCGGTCATGCCGGCGAACACCGGTGAAAGCTCCTCGTGCGCGCTCGCGAGCGTGTTCACGCACAGCACGGCGTTGCCTTCATCGCCGGATAGGAATCATTGGCGCGGTTGGCGCAGACCAGCAGCGTGGGCGGGCTGTCGGTCACGCTGCACCACCGCCGATGCGGTGAAGCCGGCGCGCCCGCCCGGGCCATCGCTGGTGATCACGTTCACCGCGGCGCCGAGCCGCGCCATTGCCTCACGATAGGCCTGCTTTTCCACTGGCCACGGTCAGCTCCATTTTCCGGCTGCGCTGGCCGCAACTATGGCGCTATCGCGCGACGGAGGACAGGGGTGGCGCGATATCCTCCAGCGAGCGCCGCTCCGCCGGCACCGCCAGGAAGGGCCGCCACCACGCGCGGGCACCGGACCATCAGCGCGCCGCCCAGCAGGTAGCCCCACAGGATGGCGCCGCGATCGCCGGTGCCGATCAGTGCACCGAACACCGCCGGCCCCGCGACGCCGCCGATGCCGGTGCCGAGCGCGTAGAACAGCGCGATGGCGATGGCACGCATCTCCAGCGGGAAACTCTCGCCCACCGTCAGGTAGGCGGAACTCGCCGCGGCGGAGGCGACGAAGCAGATCACCGTCCAGGCCAGCGTCTGCTGCGCCGCGTCCAGCACGCCCGCGCGAACAGCCAGCCGGTCAGCGCCATCAGCACACCGGACAGCGCATAGGTGACGGTGATCATCAGACGCGGCCCAGCGTGTCGAACAGCCGGCCCAGCAGCAGCGGCCCCAGGAAGTTGCCGGCGGCGAACGGCAGCATGAACCAGCCGATGTCGCCCGACGCCACGCCGTAGAACCGGCTCAGGATCAGGGCGTAGGTGAAGAACACCGCATTGTAGCAGAACGCCTGCGCCGCCATCAGCGCGATGCCGAGCACGGCGCGCCGGCGATAGTCGGTGAACAGCGCGCGCGTCGCCGGCCCGAACCAGGACCGCACGTCGCTGCGCAGCCGCAGCGATTGCGGCGGGATGGGCGGCAGCGGGCGGCCGGTTTCGTGCTCGACGCGGCGCTCGATCTCGGCGACCACGCGTTCTGCCTCCTCCGGCTGGCCGTGCGTCATCAGCCAGCGCGGGCTCTCCGGCAGGAAGCGGCGCAGCAGCAGCACGATGAAGCCCAGCACGCCGCCCAGGATGAAGGCGAAGCGCCAGCCGTATTCAGCCGGCATCACGCCAGGTCCAGCACCACCAGTGCGCCGATGGCGCCGAGCGCCGCGCCGATCCCAGAAGCTGCCGTTCACCACGAGGTCGGTGAAGCCGCGCCGCGCGCCGGGACCAGTTCCTGGATGGTGGCGTTCACCGCGGCGTACTCGCCGCCGATGCCGGCGCCCGTCAGCATGCGGAACAGCGCGAACGACCAGAAGTCCCAGGACAGGCCGCAGGCGATGGTGGCGACGACGTAGACCGCGACGGTCAGGGTGAACAGCTTCTTGCGTCCCAGCCGGTCGGTGAGCCAGCCGAAGAACAGCGCGCCGGCCACCGCTCCCACCAGATAGGCGCTCGCCGCCAGCCCGACCTGCTCGTCCGTCAGGTGCAGCACGGGGCTCTCGGTCAGCGCGCCCGACAGCGAGCCGACGATGGTGACCTCCAGCCCGTCGAGTACCCAGGCGATGCCGAGCGAGATCACCACCAGCCAGTGGAACCGGCTCCAGGGCAGCCGGTCCAGCCGGGCAGGGATGTGGTATCGAAGACCGCCGCCTCGCCCGCCGCGGGATGGACGGGAGAGCCGTCGGATCGGCGGATTCCGTCGCTTTTCGGCATGTCGCTCGACCCATCGCT
Organism: Acetobacteraceae bacterium; assembly: GCA_037201625.1. Classification (GTDB taxonomy): domain Bacteria; phylum Pseudomonadota; class Alphaproteobacteria; order Acetobacterales; family Acetobacteraceae; genus JAMXLO01. The sequence goes on from JBBCGR010000003.1 coordinate 1,169,032, forward strand.
TTGCCATACTGCGGTGCACACACACCGGGGGATTGAGCATGGACGACTTCACCGCCGAGATTGAGGCAACGATTGCGCGATGGCACGGCATCACCGTGCCGAACGAGCCGGCCCGTCGCATGGCCGCCGATCTCGTCAACACCATCCAGGCCTTCGAGGCCTTGCGCGGCACGCTGGCGTTCGAGGACGAACCCTCGAGCTTCGAGGCCGCCCTCCAGGCGACGAAGGAGTAGGCGCAATGTCCGATCTCGCGGATCTCTCGATGACGGAGGCGGCGGACGCGGTGCGCAAGGGCGACGCGACGTCGATGGAACTGCTCGATGCCTGCTGGCGCAACATGGAGGCAGTGAACCCCACGCTGAACGCGACCACGTGGCTGGACCGCGAAGGCGCGGAGGCGGCGGCGCGCGCGGCCGACCAGGCGGTGCGCGACAGGGGCCTGGCTCGGCCCGCTGCACGGCGTGCCGATGATGCACAAGGACATGTACTACCAGGCCGGCAAGCTCGCGACCTGCGGCTCCGCCATCCGCCTCGACTGGCGGCCGGAATACACCTGTACCGTCGTCGAGCGGCTGGGCGCGGCGGGCGCCTACACGTTCGGCGCCCTGAACATGGCCGAGTTCGCGCAGAACCGACCGGCCATAACCGGGCGTTCGGCGACTGCCACAATCCGTGGAGCCCGCCCTACATCACCGGCGGTTCGTCATCGGCGTCCGGCGTCTCGGTGGCGGCGCGGTTCAACTACATGGCCCTCGGCTCCGACACCGGCGGGTCCATCCGCCTGCCCGCGGCGGCCGTGCGGCGTGACCGGCATCAAGCCGACGCAGACCCCGCGTGTCACGCTACGGCGTGATGCCGCTGTCGTTCAGCGCCGACAATGTCGGCCCGCTCACCCGCACGGCACGCGACTGCGCACGGGTGATGGCGCTGATCGCCGGCCACGATCCGAAGGATCCGACCAGTTCGCGCGAGCCGGTGGCCGACTATGAGCGGCGCTCGACGGGCAACCTGCGCGGCCTGCGCATCGGCGTGCCCGTCACCTGGTTCCTCGATGGCGTCGAGGACGCCGGTCATGGCGGCGATGGAACAGGCGCTCGAGGTGCTCGCGGCGCGCGGCGCCCACGGTGGAGCGCATCACCCTGCCGCTGATGGACGCGGTGACCACCTATGGCAGCATCGTCTCGCGCGTCGAGGCGGCGACGATCCACGCGCAATGGATGCGCGAGCGGGTCGCAGGAATACGGCATCCATATCAGCGGCCGCATGTACGGCGGCTATGCCATTCCGGCCACCTACTACATCGAGGCGCTCGCCCGCCGCGGGCCGATCCTGAAGGCGTTCGCCACCGAGGTGTTCGCCAAGGTGGACGTGCTGATCTCGCCCACCATCCCCCACCTGCCTGCCGACCCTGGCGGAGACCGACATCGACCACGGGCCCGCCGGGACCGAGGTGAAGTTCCTGGCGCTTCGCTCAACACGCGGCCGTTCAACTATCTCGGGCTGCCGGCGGCCAGCGTGAACTGCGGCTTCGATCCGAACGGCCTGCCGATCGGGCTGCAGATCGCCGGCCGGCCGTTCGCCGAGGCGCGCGTGCTGAAGGTGGCGGATGCCTATCAGCGCGACACCGACTTCCACACGCGCCGCCCGCCGGTCCTGGCGTGAGCGGGTCCTGGCATGGGCGGTCCGGGCATGAGCGGTCCGGGCATGAGCGGCAGGGGCGATCCGGGCGTGAAGCCCAAAGTCGCCTTCATCGGCACCGGCGGCACCATCGCCTCGGTCGGCAAGGGGCCCGCTCGACCTCCAGGACTACGGCGCCAACGGCATCGTCCTGCACGCCGACGAGATGCTCGCGCGCTGGCCGGAGACCGCGCTGGTGGCCGATGTGCTGCCCGTCCGCTATCGCAACGTCGCCAGCCCCGCCATCGACTTCACCGACTGGAAGGCGCTGGCGGCGCTGTGCGAGCGGCTGGTGGCGGAGCATCCGGACCTCGCCGGCATCGTCATCGGGCCATGGCACGGCGACGCTGGAGGAGACGGCCTACGCGCTCAACCTGGTGCTCAAGGTCCCGGTGCCCGTCGTGCTGGTCGGCGCACAGCGGCCGTCCAGCGGCCTGTCGACCGACGCGGCCTGAACCTGGTCAACGCGATCCGCGTCGCCGCCTCGCCCGAGGCGCGCGACCTGGGCGTGCTTGGTGGTGCTGAACGATGAGATCCAGGCGGCGCGCGACGTCACCAAGACCTCGACGATGCGGCTGCAGACGTTCCGGACGGCCGATTTCGGCGTGCTGGGCCATGCCGACGGCGACGCGGGGTGGTGTTCTATCGCCGGCCGGTCCGCCGCCGCTATCCGGACACCGAGTTCGCCATCGGCGCGCTCGATGCGCTGCCGCGCGTCGACATCGCCTACGCCTATGCCGGCGGCGATGGCACCGCGGTGCGCGCCTTCGTCGCCGCCGGCGCCAGGGGGATCGTGTCCGCCGGGTTCGCCCCGGGCTTCGCCCCGCCGGGCGACGTCGAGGCGCTGCAGGAGGCGGTGGCGCGCGGCGTGGTGGTGGTGCAGAGCACGCGCGCCGGCAGCGGCCGGACGTTCCGCGCCACCCGCCTCGCCAAGGGGGGCCTGCTGATCGCCCGACAACCTGACGCCGCAGAAGGCACGCATCTGCTGGCGCTGGCCTTGACCGTCACCGATGATCCGGAGCAGATCGCGCGCATCTTCCAAACGTATTGAGGGGACGTCGCCATGATCCACCACGTGTCGATTTCCGCACGCGATCCGCAACACGTCGCAACGGTGCTGGCCGAACTGATGGGTGGCCGCTGCTATCCGTTTCCCGGCCCGATCGCCCACTCGTTCATGGCGGTGACCGGCGATGCGCACGGCACCATGATCGAGGTGTATCCCGAGACGGTCACGCTGGTGCCCGGCACCGGCGACGATCCCGGCCAGGCCGGCCAAAGCGCGACGGCCGGCTATGGTCCGTTCCACCTGCTGCTGTCGGTGCCGGTCGACCGTGCCACGGTGGACCGGATCGGCGAGCGCGAGGGCTGGCGGACCCGCTATTTCGGCCGCGGCGCGCCCGGCCAGCCGCCCGCGTTCCATGTCATCGAGTTCTGGGTCGAGAACCGCCTGATGATCGAGGTCGCGACCCTCGACATGGTCGAGGAATACACGCGGATCATCCGCCTCGAACGTGCTCGACGGCGTGTTCGGCAACCGGGCGGCAGCGTAGCGGCCTAACCCGCTGCCTCGGCCTGGTGCGCGCTGGCCATCTCGGCCAGGCTGGTGAAGCGGTAGTCGTAGCGCACGCCCTCCGGTGGGGCGGCGGTGGCGCCCCAGCCCGCCGCGTCCTGCCGGCGATCGATCCACGCCGATGCCAGGCCAGCAGCATTCGCCGGCCCGTGGTCATGGAACAGGCTCTGCGCCGTGTGCAGGATCTGGGACCGCGCCACGCCCAGTGCCGCCAGATGCTCGATCAGCCAGGCGAAGTTGCGCGGGTCCGGCTTGTACGAACCAATGTCCTCGGCCGTGTAGACCGCATCGAACGCCACCCCGAGCCGGGCATTGCTGGACTGGAAGCTCTCGCGGTCCACGTTGGACAGGATCACCAGCCGATAGTGCTGCTTCAGGTAGCGCAGTGCATCGGCGCTGTCGGGGAAGGCCGGCCAGTCGCCGACCGACAGGCCGAAGCGGCGGCTCTCGTCCGCATCGGCGGCAACGCCCCACTCGGCGGCCAGCGCGTCATGCACGCGCCCCAGCAGGTCGCGGTAGCGCAGCGTCGGATGCGCCGCCTCCAGCCGCGTCTCGTGCCGGCCGAACGCCGCCAGTGCCGCCTCGCGGGACAGCGGGGTGGCGGCGCGCGCGAGCAGCGGCTGCAGCGCCGTCGCGATGCCGCTCTCCCAGTCGATCAGCGTGCCGTAGCAGTCGAAGGTCAGGGTGTTGAAGTCGGTGAGCGGCACGGCCAGGCCCCCGTTGCTGCGATTTCCTCGAGCCATGTGCGGACGCCGGCCGCGTCGCCGAACGCGTCCTGCACGCGCAGCCCGACGCCACCCATCCCGTTCGCGGCGGCGATCCCGTCCTCATCGGTCACATCGTCGCCGATGAACACTGGCAGCCGGCCGTGGAACGGCGGCTGTGCCATCAGGGCCGCCACCGCCGTGCCCTTGTCGGCGCCGCGTGGCCGCACCTCCCACAGCATGACCGCGGGCATCAGTTCGAAATCGAGCGAGCCCGCCAGCATGGCGATCAGCGCCTCGCGCAGGGCGGGGCCGGCATTCGGCGCGGCATGGAAATGCAGGGCGAAGCCGCGCGCCTTACGCTCCAGCAAGGTGCCGGGATAGGCCGCCACCAGGCGCGCGGCCTCGGTGAGCCAGGCGGGCTCCGGCGATGGCAGGTCGGGCCGCCGCACCGGCTGGCCCGGCGCCGACCGGATCGCGCCGCCATGCTCGCCGGCGACCGCGAACACCGCGTCGCCCAGCAGGCCGTCCACCGTTTCGATCGGCCGCCCGGTCACCACCGCCACCGCATCGTCCAGCAATCGCCGCAGCGTGCGCAGCGTGTCCGGCAGCGCCACCGGCACCACCACGGCGTCAGGCGCGGGGGCCAGGTCCAGCAGCGTCCCGTCGAGGTCCAGCAGGAGGCTCGCCTGGTGCAGCGGCGGCAGGCGAGGCGCCACGTATCAGGTCCGGCAGGCGACGACGCGGACGTCGTAGATCGGGTGTTGCAGCATGGAGAGTGCCGGGTTGTTGGCGAGCATCCAGCCGCGGAAGCCCGGCGCGTCGGTGCGGCTGTCGGTGATCGTGAGGTAGGCGGCCGAATCCTGCACCTGGTCTGGCGGGTGCGTGTTGCAGGCCTGCACCTGGATCTTCAGCGAGCCGAACTGCGCCTCCTGGCCCACCTTCAGGGTGAGTGTCGCATTCTGCGCGTTTACCTTGTCGAGCACCTGAAGCTGCGCCCCGGTCTGCGGCACCCAGGTCTGCTGCATGGGCTGCGGCGCCGGTTTCGGCGCATCCTGCGGCGGCGGCGATGCCTGGTCGATCGGCGGCTGCGACAGCAGCGAGGTCTGCCCGGACGGCGGCAGCAGCGGCGTGGCGGTGATCGGCGCCAGGGGCTGCGCCAGCGCGAGCCCCGGCACGGCGAGCCCCGGCACGGCGAGCATCAGCACCGCAGCGATCGCGGCGATCAGGAGCAGGCGCTTCATCGGAGCGCCCGCCTGGGGGATTCCAGCCCCTCGACCATGCCGCCCAGGATGCGCCGCATCGCCGTCTCGTCGACACCCATCAGCACCGCATCCTCGAACGCGTCGTGCAGCGCCTGCGCCAGTTCCGCGTGGTTCTCGGCCAGCATGCGCAGCTTCTCGCGGCACGACACGGGCGCACCATCCGGCTGCGGCCAGACCGTGGGGGGAGGCGGGATCACGGCTTCGGCGCGGCCGGCGGCTGGTCGCCGGTCTTTGGCACATTCGTGATGCTGAAAATGAACTTGCCCAACAGTTCCTCGAGGCTCACCGAAGATTGAGTAATGGTGATCGATTGTCCCGGCTGCAACACTGTCGGGTCACCGCCCGGCTGCAGCGAGAGGTATTTGCCGCCCAGCAGGCTTTCGCTGGTGATGATCGCGGCGGTGTCGCGCGGCAGCTTCACGTCGCCCCGCACCGTCAGCGCCACCACGGCGAGGTAATTCTCCAGATCGAGGCGGGTTTCCTGCACGCTGCCGATCTTGACGCCGCCGATGCGAACATCGGCGCCGATCCCCATGCCGTCGATATGGTCGAACCTGGCGTAGAGCGTGTAGCCCGAGGCCACGCTGCGGCCGGAATGCGCCACGGCGTAGGCCAGGAAGCCGGCGGCCACCAGGAGCACCACGGCCCCGGTCAGCACCTCAGCGATGTTGCGACGCCGCATGGACGTCCGCTCAGCTACCCGGTGTCCAGGATTCGTAGTCGCCGGTGGCGCGTGCGCGGGTGCCCCCCTGGTAGTCGTGGCCTGGCGGCCGGTAGCCGGCGGCGGTGCCCGTGGCGTTGGGCAGATGCGGCTTCTCCCACGGCTTGCGCGGACGTTCGGTCAGCGGCGCGTCGGTCGTGTAGTGCAGCCAGGAGTGCCACTCCGGCGGCACCAGCGAGGCCTCCGGCGCGCCGACATAGGCGACCCAGCGGCGGGTCCGGTAGCCGGGCCGCAGCTTGCGCTCTTCGTAATAGATGTTGCCCAGGGCATCGGCGCCGACGCGCCTGCCGTTGAAGCGGGTGAACAGCCAGGTGCCGAGGTTCATGGCGGCGGGTATACGAAGCTATCGGAGTCTGGTCCACCTCCGGCATTCATCCACAGGATTTTGTGGTCCGGAAGCGTCTGGGCCGCAAAATGCGCTTTCCGAGTCGTGGAAGCGCGCCTAGCATCCCGCCATGAAGTCAACCACCCGGACCTGGCAGGGCGTGCGGATGCGCCGCGTGGCGATGGGCGCCGATCCCGATGCGCCGCCGCGGCCGGTCACCTTGCCGGCGGCGTGGGACGATCTGGCGGCCGCCGCGCTGGCGGAACTGGCGCCGGGCCAGGGGCCGGTCGCGCTGGCCTCCGCTGCCGATGCCTGGGTCCGCCCGGTGGCGGAGCGGGCGTTGCGCGCCGGCCTGGAGGTGCCGCTGTCGGAGCGGCTGCACCGGATGCTGCTGCTTCGCCACGGCGCGCCCACCGCGGCGGTCTGGCGCGGCGAAGCCACCGACATGCCCGGTTTCGTGCTGAATCTGGCATCGTTCCACGATGCTGCCGCGGGGTTCGACGTGCCTGCGTTTGCCGAGGCAGTGGAGACGGCGGTGACCGCGCTGGCGCTGGCCGATCCGGCGGCGACGCGGCTGGCGGTCGGCATCACGGACCTGGCCGGCCTGCTGGCCAGGCTGGGGGTCGAGTACGCCTCGCCCGAGGCGCTGGCGATCGCCGGCGCCATTGCCGCGATCCTGCGCGGGCGGGCGGAGGCGGCGTCTGGCGCGCTGGCCCGTCAGTTCGGCGCGATTGCCCCCGCAGGGCTTGGCGCCCTGGGGCTCGGCGTTCCGGGGCTTGGCGCTCCGGCGGCGACCGGCTGGCCGGTGCCCGCTGCGGCGACCCGGCTCGCCGGGCTGGATGAGGCGGTGCGGGCCGCGCGGCAGGCGGCCGCAGGTGTCGCCGGGCTGCGCCATACGGCGCTGACCGCGGTCATGGCGCCTGGACCGGCCGATGCGCTCCTGGGTGTCGAGACCGGCGGCATCGCCCCGCCGTTCTCGCCGCTGGCGGCGGGCGGCGGGCTGAGCCGGACCGCGCGCGCCTGGCTTGCCGCCAGGGGGATCACCGCCGAACTGGCACTGGCCGAGATGATTGCCGGCGGCGAACCGCTGCCGATTCCGGGGGCCGCGGCGCATGCCGCCATGCACGACGCGGTCGCCCCCTTCGTTCAAGCCATGCCGGCGCGGCCCGAGCCGGTGCCGCAACCGCTGCACGCCGCGCGCCGCCGCGAACTGCCCTCGCGGCACAGCGGCTACACGCAGAAGGCGGCGGTCGGCGGCCACCGGCTGTACCTGCGCACTGGCGAATATGACGATGGCACGCTGGGCGAGGTGGTGATCGCGCTGCACAAGGAAGGTGCTGCCTTCCGCGGCCTGATGGACAATTTCGCCGTCGCCGTCAGCCTGGGGCTGCAGCACGGCGTGCCGCTGGAGGCGTTCGTCGAGGCGTTCACCTTCACCCGCTTCGGACCCGCCGGCGCGGTCGAGGGCGATCCGGCGGTGGCGAATGCCACCTCGCTGCTGGATTACGCGTTCCGCCACCTGGCGGCGAATTATCTCGGGCACCGCGACATTCCGGAAGCGGAACCGGAAGAGGCCGACACGGTGGGCGACGGACGCCGCGACCATGCGCCGCTCCTGCCGCTCGACCTGCCGGCGGAGTCGCCGCGGGCACGCCGGCGCGGCTTCAAGGTGGTTTCCAGATAGCCGCGCCACGGCTAGGCTTGCTGTGATGCACTGCACCATGTGCGAAGGAGCCACAGGATGCCTGGCCGGATCGAGATGAAGCTGGCGGAACTGGACATCGCGCTGCCGAGCCCGATGCCGCCGATCGCCAACTACGTGCCCTATGCCGTCACCGGCAACCTGGTGGTGGTGTCCGGCCAGGTGCCGGCGATCGACGGTAAGATCGCCGTCACCGGCAAGGTCGGCGCCGGCCTGTCGGTCGATCGTGGGCGCGAGGCGGCGCGGCTGTGCTTCATCAACGTGCTGGTGCACCTGAAGGCGGCGTGCGGTGGCGACCTCGACCGGGTGAAGCGCGTGGTGCGGCTGGGCGGCTTCGTCGCCTCGCCGGCGGATTTCACTCAGCACGCATTGGTGATGAACGGTGCGTCCGACCTCGCGGTAGCGGTGTTCGGCGAGGCCGGCCGCCATGCGCGCACCACGATCGGCGTGCCGGCGCTGCCTGCGGACGCGGCCGTCGAGGTCGAGGGGATGTTCGAGATCAGCTAAGGTCGCGCCAATGCCCGACGGGTCCGCCACGCTCACGCTGACGCTGCATTCGAAGATCGCGGACATCCCTGCGGCGGACTGGGACCTCTGCGCCGGCGACGGCAACCCGTTCGTCAGCCACGCCTTCCTGAGCGCGCTCGAGGACAGCGGGTCGGCCAATTCCCGCACCGGCTGGCTGCCGCAGCACGCGGTGCTGCGCGGCGAGGCGGGGCAGGTGGTGGCGGTCGCGCCGATGTATGCGAAGTCCCACAGCTACGGCGAGTACGTGTTCGACCACGGCTGGGCGCACGCACTCGAACGTGCCGGCGGCGACTATTATCCGAAGCTGCAGGTGGCGGCGCCGTTCAGCCCGGTGCCCGGTCCTCGCCTGCTGCGCAACCCTGCCGCTGGCATCCCGGTGACGGCACTGGCATCGGCCTTCGAGCAGGCGTGCCAGTCGCTGAAGCTGTCCTCGGTGCATGTCACCTTCTGCACCGAGGACGAGTGGCGCGAACTGGGTGACGCCGGCTGGCTGCAGCGCATCGGCATGCAGTTCCACTGGGAGAATGCCGGCTATGCCTGTTTCGACGATTTCCTCGGCGCGCTGTCGTCGCGCAAGCGCAAGGTGCTGCGGCGCGAGCGGCGCGACGCCAACGCCGCGGGCCTGACGTTCCAGGCGCTGAGCGGCGCCGACATCACCGAGGCGCATTGGGACGCATTCTATCGCTTCTACCGTTCCACCGTGGACCGCAAATGGGGCTCGGCGTACCTGTCGCGCTCTTTCTTCTCGCTGCTGGGCGAGCGGCTGGGCGACCGCGTCGTGCTGATGATGGCGGAGAATGCCGGCAAGCCGGTGGCGGGTGCCTTGAACCTGGCGGGCAGCGAGGCGCTGTATGGCCGCAACTGGGGCTGCCGCGGCGACTGGCCCTTCCTGCATTTCGAGCTGTGCTACTACCGCGCGATCGACTGGGCGATCGAGCACGGCCTGCCGCGCGTCGAGGCCGGGGCACAGGGGCGGCACAAGATCCAGCGCGGCTATCTGCCGAAGCCCACCTACTCGGCGCATTGGATCGCGCATTCCGGCCTGAAGCGGGCGATCGGCAACTTCCTGGAGGATGAGCGGCGCGGCATCCATGCCGAGATGGCGGCGCTTGCGGAACAGTCGCCGTTCCGGAAGGAGTCCGAGCCCGACTGAGCGTGCTCTCCGCTCCGGTCGTGGCCGTCGTGCTGCTGGCCGCGACGCTGCATGCCGGCTGGAATGTCGCGGTGCGCGCTGGCCGCGACCGCCGCTGGGAATCGATGCTGCTGCTGGGTGGCGGGACGGCGATCGCGCTGGTGCTGCTGCCGTTCCTGCCGGCGGTGCCGTGGGCGGCGTGGCCGCATCTCCTGCTGTCCTCGGTGCTGAATGGCGTGTTCTTCGTGCTGGTGGCGGAGGCCTATGCGCGCGGCGGGATTGCGCTGGCCTATCCGCTGATGCGGGGCGTCGCGCCGATGCTGACGATGACAGCGGCCTGGCTGGTGCTGGGCGAGACGCTGCCCGTGGCGGGTTGGATCGGCATCGCGACGATCTGCGGCGGGGTGGTGCTGCTGGCGCGCCGTCGCGGTGACCCGGGCGAGGTGCGGGCGGTGCGGCTTGCGCTGCTCAATGCCGTGGTGATCGCCACCTATACGCTGAACGACGCGGTGGGCATCCGCATCGCACAGACGCCGCTGACCTATACGCTGTGGATGTTCCCGCTATCGGTGGTGCCGACGCTGCTGTGGCTGGGACGGTCCACGCCGCTGCGCTGGCCGGGCGCGGGTGAGGCCGCTCGGGGGATCGGCGGCGCGGGGGCCAGCATCGGGGCGTATTCGCTGGTGTTGTGGGCGATGACGCGGGCGCCGGTGGCGCCGGTCGCGGCGCTGCGGGAGACCAGCATCCTGCTGGGTGTGGTTCTGGCGCGGCTGTTGCTGGGCGAGCGGCCTGGCGCGCGTGGCTGGGGCGGGGCGGTGGTGGTCGCGGCGGGTGCGGCGATCCTGCGGCTGGGGTAGCGGCGCAGGATGTCGGGCTACTTCTTGGGCGGCTGAACGCTACTCGGCTGCTTTGGCACCGAAGCCGGCGCGGACGACGGGTGCTGCCCGGTCGTCGGCTTATAACCGCCCTGGATGCCTTCAGCCCGCGGTGTGTAGCCCCTCTGCAACGGTTGCCAACCGTCGTTCGTCGTCGACCTCTTGCTCTTTTCGCTCACCCGGAATCTCCAGCGTCTCGCGGTATGAATTCAATCGTGCGGACTTCTCCACCGGCAATATAAATCCCCTTGCCACGCGTTTTAAGGGTCCAGTTGCCCTCGTCATCAACATCGTAGACCTGCTCGATGTAGAGGTCGCGGTCCTTCGGGTCGGAGCCGATGAATGAGCCACTTCCACACCAGCCGGATACGCGGCTGCCATCCTTCATGGTGATTGTCACAAGGCTTTCTGGGAATCTGGAGAACTTCCAGTCCCAGGCCGAGTCCATGACATGGGGCAAATGCAACCCCAGGAATCGAAGCAGTCGGCGAGTGACGCCCAGCGATGCGTTGAGTCCGACAATTATCCCAAACGCCACTGACCCAATCAGCAGAATTGGCAGCCAGTATCGGCTCTGTTCGTGTAATGGCGCATCGCTGCCGGTCAACAGAGCCAGGATCGCGCTTGCGATCGTCAGATAGATGATCGAGAGGGTGAAGTAGCTGAGAAGCGCGTCCTTGTGCGCCAGCGTACGTCCGGTCAGAAACTGTGCCCGAACGTAGAGGATGATCAGACCTGGAACGATATACCCCAGGATGAGTGATAGCTGCTCAAACGATTTCACCTCGGTCATGGGCCAATGCTCAATATCCTGGCGACCGAATGTACCGTCTCACAGGACGAAGGGGTTAACGCCACATGGCGAACGCCCTCACGCCGCGATGAACGCCACCCCATCCTCCTCGAACACCGCGCAGGTCAGCCGCCCCCCGTGCCCCGCCCCGGTGTCCAGCCCGATGCGGTTCGGCTTGATCACCGGCGAGGGCGTCGCCGAATGCCCGTGCACCACCACCACGCCGAAATCCTGCTCGCTCGCGAGGAAGCTCTGGCGGATGCCCAGCCGGTCCTCCTCCGCCTGATCGGCAAGCGCCACGCCCGGGCGGATGCCTGCGTGCACGAACAGGTAATCACCCTCGCGATGTTCGAGCGCCAGCGCCGCCATGAACGCGATATGCGCGGGCGGGATCAGCGAGCGCCACGCCTCACGCGGCGTGCCGGCAGCGATGGCCCAGCTTGCCAGCGCCGCCTCGCCGCCCGCGTGCAGCCAGTCGGTCGCCGCCGCGCGGTCGCCGGACAGCGCGTCGAGTGCCGTGCGCTCATGCTCGCCCATCAGGTTGATCGTCGGCAGGCTGCGCACCGGCGGCCCGGCGGCCAGCAGTGCGATCACCCCCGCGCTGTCGGGGCCGAAGTCGATATAGTCGCCGAGATGCACCAGCACGGCCGACACCGGCGGCCGTCGCGCCAGGTCGTCGGCGATCGCCGCGTGCAGCGCGCGCAGGCCCGCCAGGCAGCCATGGATGTCGCCGATCGCGTAGACCCGCCGCCCGCGCGGCAGCCGTCCCGGCGACAGCACGACATGCAGCGCGGCGGCGTCGGTGGAGGCGCTGCGCGGCGGCTGCCAGCCTGGCACGGCGGTGGCATCAAGCTCGGCGCGAATGCGAGGCCGCGCGAGGCGGCGGACGGGGCGGCGCATGCCTCCGACTATGGCCCGCCCCGCCGGCCCGAACCAGGAGGGCGGTCGCGGCAACGAGGCCGCCCCGCCATCCACATCAGCTACATCCAGTCCGCTGCACGCAGCTTCGCCAGAGCGTAAGGACCGCGGCCGGGCGGCACATTCGCCCGCTCGACGCCGCTCGCCCGGTCATTCCGCGCTTGGAAAGCGCGCATTTCCCGCATATGTGGGGTTCCGCGGCGTTCCCGCCGCGGCCTCCAGGCGACCGTGCCCGATTTCCTGCGCATCCTGCTGCCCTCGACGATCGTCGCATCTTTGCTGCTGCACGCGGCCCCGGTACGCGGGCAGGACGCGCCCGACGAACCGCGCCTGGCCTGCGACCGCGCCGCCGCCCGGGCGGAGAGCGCCTGGAGCCTGCCCACCGGCCTGCTTGCCGCCATCGGCACGGTGGAGAGCGGGCGCCCAGACCCCACCGGCAGCCATCGCCGTGCCTGGCCCTGGAGCATCAACGCCGAAGGCTGGAGCCATATCGCGTCGAGCAGGACCGAGGCGGTGAGCACCGTGGCCGCGCTCCAGGCGCGCGGCTTCCGCTACATCGACGTGGGCTGCTTCCAGGTGGACCTCGCGTTCCACCCTCGCGCGTTCGGCTCGCTGGAGCAGGCCTTCGACCCCGACGCCAACGCGCAGGCGGCGGCGCGCATCCTGTCGCAGGCGCGCTTCCGTGCCACCAGTTGGGAGCGGGCCATCGCCGCCTACCACTCCGCCTCGGTCCTGCGCGGCGCATGGTACCTCCAGCGCGTGCTGGCCGTGTGGCCGTCGGCACGTGCGCGCCTGGCGCTGCTCGATACGGCACCCCGGCCGCTTCCCGTCTATGCCGTGCTGCTGTCGCCGCAGGCGAGCCTGGTGCGGATCGTCACGCCCGCCGATCCGGCCGCCGCGCTCGCGCCTGGCCTGCCGCGCGTGATCGCGCCGATGGACGTGCCGGGGCTGACCCGGCTGCTCGGCGCGCCGGCCGATCTGCCGCGGGTGCTGGCGCCGCCGGATACCCGCGCGCCGCGTCCCGCCAGGCGGCTGTAGCGGATGGCGGTCAGCGGGTTCGTCGTCAGCTACAACCGGGAGTCGTTGCTCGGGACCTGCCTCCGCTCACTGCGGTTTGTCGATGAACTGATCGTCATCGACAAATCATCGACGGATGGATCGCGGAACGTTGCGCGCCGCTATGCTGACCGGGTGATCACGGTGCCATGGTCTCCCACGGTGGAGGAAACCCGCTCGTTCGCGCTCGAGCAGTGCCGGCACGAGTGGATCGCGTTCCTGGACGATGACGAGATGCTGAGCCCGGCGGCGATCGTGCACCTGCACGCGGCGCGCGACTCCACGGCGGCGGATATCGTCGCGCTGCCGCTGCGCCACTGGATCCTCGGCGCGTTCGACCCGGAGGCCTATTACTGGCCGGAGCACCAGGTGCGGTTCTTCCGCCGAGGCAGCGTGATGTTCGGTGACGTCGTGCACGGCGGCATCGCGCTGCGCAGCGACCGGATCGAGCGGATTCCTCCCGGGTCGCCGATATGGATCGAACATCTGTCGCACCGCGATGTGGCCCAGTGGATCGAGCGGACCAACCGCTACACCTCGCGCCCGCAGCGCGTGCAGGCCGCACCGGAGGGCGCCGACCTGATCGACTTCGCGCATCGCCGCATCGACCACTGGCTGGCGCGGAGCCACGCCAGCGATCGCAACGACTACGCCGCGGCGGTCGCGCTGCTGCGCGCGGTCTACGACATGGTGGACCGCGTGAAGGCGTGGGAGACGGCGCGCGGCGTCGACGGCGACCAGGCGTTCCGCACGCGCTGCGCCGAGTTGGAGGTCGAGTACGACGCGCTGGAGGCGAGCCAGGGCATCGCCACCGGCCGCCGTCGCAGGCCACGTGGAGCCTGGGCGCGGCGCATGATGGGACGGCTGGCCGGGCATGGCCGGTGCTGAGCAGCCTCGCCTCCACCACGCGCGCCGATGCCGCGGCGCTGATTGCGCTGCGCTGGTGGCAGGCGATCAGCGGCACCCTGATGCAGCCGGTCTATGCCCTGTATGGCCGCCGGCTGCTGGCGCAGGTCATGCTGCAGGCGCGGCCGCGCCATGTCGGCATCATCCTGGACGGCAACCGCCGGTTCGGCCGGCTGTCCGGCGTGGTCGATCCGCTGCAGGTCTATGCGCGCGGCGCGCACAAGCTCGATGACCTGCTCGACTGGTGCGGCGAACTGTCGATCCCGGCGGTGACGCTGTGGGTCTGCTCCACCGACAACCTGACCCGCCAGCCGCAGGAGGTCGCCGGCATCCTGGGCGCGCTGGAGGCCAAGCTGCGCGCGCTGGTCGGCGATCCGCAGATCCACCGCCGCCGCGTGCGGGTGCAGGCGATCGGCCGGCTCGACCTGCTGCCGGACAGCACCATCGCGGCGATCCGCGCCGCCGAGGCCGCCACCGCCGGCTATGACACGATGCTGCTGTCGATCGCGGTCGCTTATGGCGGGCGTGAGGAGATCGCCGATGCGGTGCGCGAGATGCTGGCCGAGGCCGAGCGGTCGGGCTCGACCCTTCACGACGTGATCGAGACGGTGTGCCCCGAGCGGATCGGCCGGCACATCTACCTCGCCGGCACGCCGGAGCCCGATCTCATTATCCGCACCAGCGGCGAATTGCGGCTTTCGGGCTTCCTGATGTGGCAGGGCGCCTACAGCGAGTTCTACTTCTCCGACGTGCTGTGGCCGGCATTCCGCAAGATCGACTTCCTGCGCGCGGTGCGGGCCTTCCAGCAGCGTCGCCGGCGCTACGGCCGCTGACCGGCTGACCGGCCCAGCAGGTGGCGGCGAAGCCGCGGCACGTAGCCGCGCAGGAAGACGCGCAGCGACCCCTGCAACCGGTCATGCTCACGCTCCAGCGCACCGCACCGCGCCTCCGCACTCTCGACGCGCTGCCGCTCGGCCCGTGCCCGTTCCGCCGCCTCGTCGGCCCGCAGCGCGGCCTGCTCGGTGCGCCGCGCGGCCTCGCGCAGGTGGCCGGCTGCCGCATCCGTGGCCTCCCGCATCAGCCGATCCGCCTCGCGGGCCGCCGTCTCGGCGTCCTGCCTCACCTGCTGCAACTCCGCCTGCACCTGGCGGATCTGGTTGCCGAGCGCGATCCGCTGCAGCGTTTCAGTGTCGAGGTCGCCGCGGTCGACGTACAGGCTGGCCGGTGCCGGCGGCTGCGCGCAATCGGAGGCGAGGGCCACCAGATAGGGCGCGCGGGGCAGGCCGGTGCAGGCCTCGAAATGCGTCTCGCCCCGCCGCTCGAACACCAAGGGCGGAGCCGGCCCGCCGCCATCGGCCAGCAGCGCCGAGCCGATCAGCGCGCGCTGCTGGATGACCTGCACGTGGCGGAAGCTCTCGTGCAGCAGCGCGACGAACTCGCTGCGGCTCAACTCCCTCACGTGGAACGGGTTCGCGCCCGCGCCGGCCGGCGAATAGATGTCGCGGTCGGGCGTGCTGACGATCAGGCTGCCGCCCGGGCGGAGGACGCGGCGGACCTCGCGCAGGAATTCGTCCTGCCGGTCGAAATGCTCGATGGTCTCGAACGACACGGCCAGGTCGAAGGCGGCGTCCGGCAGCGGCAGGGCCCGTGCGTCGCCTTGCAGGAAGTGCAGGTTGTCGCGCGGGAAATTTGCGGCCGCGGTGCGCACGGTCGCACCGGAGAACTCCACCCCGACCACGCGGCGCGCGACCTGCGCCAGCAGCGCCGCTCCGTAGCCTTCGCCGCTCGCCACATCGAGCACATCCAGGCCGGCCGCCAGCGCGCGGGCGAACAGATAGCGATGGTAGTGCTCGATCCGCACCTGGCCGCCGACCGCAGTCGTCAGCCGCTCGCCGGTGAACGGTTCCGGGTGCTCTGCCGCCTCGCGGCGAAAGATGTCCCCCATCCGACCTGCCTAGCGCGTGTTCGGTGCGGAAGGGAGCTCCGGACACGCGCCAGCTCTTTGTCTGAGAGCGTGATTCACCGCTTCGATCATTCCACCTGCGCGGATCACGCTCTAGTTGAGGCGGGTCCGCAGCTCTTCCATGGCGCCGCGGATCCGGCTCGCCGCATCGCCCTCCGGCACCAGCGTCAGGAAGCGCTCGAAGCAGCGCAGCGCACTGCCGATGCGGTCGAGCCGCTGGTTCATCACCGCCGCCTGCCGCCACAGGTCGGCGTGGTCGGGGGCGATGCGCAGCATGTCCTCGGTGCTGGTCAGCGCGCCGGCCAGGTCGCCCGCCTGCAGCCGGCGGGTCACGACATTGTTCTGCAGCCGCAGCAGCACGCGCCGCGCATTCATCGGTCGCAGCAGGCCGGGCCGCAACTCGGCGCTCTCGCCCTCGACGCGCTTGAGCAGCACGCGCAGGTCGCGGGCGTCCAGCGTGACGCCGCCGCCGAACACGTCGATCACCGCCTGCACGCTGCGGCCTTCCAGCGCGACCAGGAAATGCGCCGGGAAGTCGACGCCGTGGGCGCCCCAGCCGGCCGCCCGCGCGGAGTGCAGCCAGATGATGCCGAGCGCCACGGGCAGGCCCTTGCGGCGCTTGATCACGCTGATCAGGTTGGCATTGGCCAGGTCGTCGTACGCCTCGGTGTCGCCCGAATAGGCGTGCCGCCCGGCGATCAGGCCCGACAGCGCCTCGGCGCGCAGCGACAGGTCGTTGGTGTCGATGGAGCGGGCCAGGTCGACGGCATCCCGCGCCAGCTCGGACAGATGCGCGCGTGCCGCCTGCCAGTCGGCGGACGGGGCGTCGACACGCGCGAGCTGCAGTGCCGCATCACCGATGTCGATCTCGGTGTCCGGCAGCAGGCCGATCGCTTCCAGCGCGGCGCGAGGGTCAGTCATCGCAATCGTCCGGCAGGCTGAACGGCAGTTGTGCGGTCTTCCGCCCGGTGGCGCAAGCCTTGGTACCCGGCGGTCATTCCGGCTGGGTCGCCTTGTGCGCCAGCAAGGCCATCAGCCGGCGGTCGCGCCACTCCTGCCGGATGCCCTGCATGTTGGCCGGCAGGTCCGCCCGCCGCGCCGCGTGCAGCCGATCGATGAGCGCGGCATCCCACTCCCGCGGCGTCATCTGCTGTTGCAACTGCCAGTAGAGCGGGCCGTAGCGCTCGCAGTAATCCGCCAGCCCGCCCGGCGCATTGAGGTCGATCGTCTCGAGCGGCCCCATGAAGCTCCAGCGCAGGCCGAGACCGTGCTTCACCAGCGCATCCAGGTCGCCGGGCGACACCACGCCATTGGCAATCAGCCGGAACGCCTCAGCCAGCAGCGCGCCCTGCAGGCGATTGAGCGCGAATCCGTCCATCTCCTTGTTCACCGTGGCGGGCACCTGGCCGGCGCGCTCCATCAGGCCGCGCGTGCGGGCGACCACCTCGGGGTCGGTCCATGGCGCCGGGCAGAGTTCCACCAGCGGCACCAGATAGGGCGGATTGACCGGATGCGCGACCAGGCAGCGGGCGCGGCCCGGCAGGTTCTCGCTGTAGGCACTGGCCGGGATGCCGCTGCTCGAGCTTGCCAGCACGGTATCTGGCCCGGCGGCGCGGTCCAGTTCGGCGAACAGCGCCTGCTTCGCGTCCACCCGCTCGGGCCCGTTCTCCTGCACGTGCTCGGCGCCGTCCACGGCATCGGCCAGCGTCGCCGGCGCCCGGATGCGGGCGGCGACCGTGGCGGGCGGCTCCTTCAGCAGTCCGGCCTCATACAGTTCCGGCAGCCTCTCGCCGATGAAGGCGGCCGCGGCCTGCACCTGCTGCGGGAACGGATCCCACAGCGCGACGTCGAACCCGGCACGGGCGAACACGATCGACCACGCGCGGCCGATCAGTCCTGCGCCAATCACGGCTACCTGAGTCATGCAAAGCTCCTTCAAACTCCCCTTGAGGTCAGCCGCGTCGGCACGCAGAGTCAACGCGTGGCATTCGATCCCTCCTGGCTTCCGAGCCCGGCCCCGCTCATGCTGGCCGGCCGTCCCGAACTGCTGACGCCCGACGAGATGGCGCGCGCCGATGCGGCCTCGCCGGGACTGGGCATGCCCGGGCCGGTGCTGATGGCGAATGCCGGCCGCGCGGTGGCACGCGCGATCCGCCAGCGTTTCCGGCCATGCCGCGTGCTGGTGCTGGCCGGTCCCGGCAACAATGGCGGCGATGGGTATGTCGCGGCGCGGCTGCTGCAGAATGCCGGCTGGCCGGTGGCGCTCGCCGCGCTGGCGCCGCCACGCGCCGGTGCCGATGCGGCCGGCGCCGCACACCAGTGGCATGGACCCGGCGTGGCGTTCGCGCCTGCCGAGGCCGCGCGTGCCGACCTGGTGGTGGATGCCGTGTTCGGCGCCGGGTTGGCGCGCGACGTCGACGGGCTGGTCGCGGAAACCCTGCGCGCGGCGCGGCGTGTCGTCGCGGTCGACGTGCCGAGCGGCCTCGATGGGGCGACCGGTGCGGTGCGCGGCTTTGCCCCGGCGGCCGCGCTGACGGTCAGCTTCTTCCGGCTCAAGCCGGGCCACCTGCTGCTGCCGGGACGCGCGCTGTGCGGCGAGATCGTGCTCGCCGATATCGGCCTGCCGGCGGCGGTGCTGCACGAGGTGCGGCCGGCCTGCTTCGCCAACCTGCCGGCGCTATGGCACCTGCCCGCGCTCGGGCCGCAGTCGCACAAATACACCCGCGGCCACGTGACGGTGGTGGGTGGTGCTGCGATGACCGGCGCGGCGCGGCTGGCGGCCGATGCGGCACGCCACGGCGGTGCCGGCCTGGTCACCATCGCCGCCTCGGGCGCCGCCGATGTCTACCGCGCCGGATCGCCGGGCACGCTGGTCAGCGAGGCCCTCTTGCCGGAACTGCTGGCCGATGCGCGGCGGAATGTCTGGGTGTGCGGGCCGGGCCTCGGGCCGGAGGCGGCGCGCGCGGCCCTGCCGGTGCTGCTGGCCGCGGGCCGCACGGTGGTGGCTGATGCCGACGTGTTCTCGGCCTTCGCCGGGGAGCCGGACGCGCTGCGCGGCGCCGCGGTGCTGACGCCGCATGCCGGAGAGTTCGCCCGGGCGTTCGGCGCCCCGGGCGTCGATCGTGTCGCCGCGGTGCGTGCCGCCGCAGTGCGGACCGGTGCGGCCGTACTCCTGAAGGGCGCCGATACCATCGTCGCCGCGCCGGACGGGCGGGTCGCGATCAATGCCTCGGCGCCGCCCTGGCTGGCGACCGCCGGCTCCGGCGACGTGCTGTCGGGGCTGATCGCCGGGCTGCTCGCGCAGGGGATGGCGCCGTGGGACGCGGCCTGCGCCGGTGCCTGGCTGCACGGCCGCGCCGGCGCGCTGGCCGGATTCGGGCTGGTGGCGGAGGATCTGCTGCCGGCGATCACCCGGGCCCTGGTCGAAACGATCCGCAAACCACATCTGTCCGGCAGACAGCCTGCCGCAAATCGCCCAACCCGCCATAATGCCCAGGAGCGCCCGCATGAGTGACATCGCTGTCCCCAACCTGCTGGACCGGGCACTCCGCCGCATCACCACGGTGTGGCGCGACATGGCGGCCGGGGTCGAGGACGAGTCGATCGCCGCACAAATGCGCGCCTGCCTGGAAGCGCGCGGCGGCGAGGTCAGCGCGCGCAACCGTGCCGCCAAGCTGGCCGAGACCTACCAGGGGCTGGACGAGGAGGGGCGCAAGGATTTCCTGCGCACGCTGGCGAGCTTCGATTCGGACGCCGATGCAGTCGCCAAGGCTTATGCCGAGGTGCAGGCAGCGGCCGATCCGGCTGAGCTTGCCACCGCCAAGGCGGCGCTGCGTCGTGCGCTGGAGCCGCCGCGGCTGCGGCTGCTGACCCAGTTCACCACCATCCCGGATGGCCGCAAGTTCCTGGTCGACCTGCGCGCGTTCCTGCTGAAGGTGCGGCGTGACGACAAGATGCTGGCCGCGCTGGAGGCCGATCTGCGCGGGCTGCTCGCCGCCTGGTTCGACATCGGCTTCCTGGAGTTGCAGCGGATCGACTGGAACAGCCCGGCGGCGCTGCTGGAAAAGCTGGTGGGCTACGAGGCGGTGCACGAGATCCGCTCCTGGCGCGACATGAAGAACCGGCTCGACTCCGATCGTCGCTGCTATGCTTTCGTCCATCCGCGCATGCCGGGTGAGCCGCTGATCTTCGTCGAGGTGGCGCTGGTGAAGGGACTGGCCGGCAGCGTGCAGGGCCTGCTGGACGAGAAGGCGCCGCTGCTGGACCCGCACGGGGCCGACACGGCGATCTTCTATTCGATCAGCAACTGCCAGCAGGGCCTGGCCGGCATCAGCTTCGGCAATTTCCTGATCAAGCGCGTGGTCGAGGTGCTGTCCGCCGAATTCCGCAACCTGAAGACCTACGCCACGCTGTCGCCCATCCCGGGGTTCCGCACCTGGCTGGACGAGAAGCTGGCCTCCGACGAACCGGGCCTGCTGTCGGATGAGGAGGCGGCGAGCCTGGCCTCCGCGATGCCGGCGCCCAGTGGCCGTGAGGCACTGGCGGCCATCGTGGCCAGGCGCGGCTGGTGGCGCGAGGTGGGCCTGCGCAAGACGGCCGAGCCGGTGCTGACGCGACTCTGCGCGCGCTACCTGCTGGTGGAGGCGCATGGCGGCCGCCGGGCACGCGATCCGGTGGCGCATTTCCATCTGTCCAACGGCGCGCGGGTGGAGCGGCTGAACCTGACCGGCGACACCTCGGAGAAGGGTGCCAAGGAGAGCGCCACGCTGATGGTCAACTACCTCTACGATCCGGCGAAGATCGAGGAGTGGCACGAGGACTACGCCGGCGAGGGCAAGCGCAACGCCTCCACCGCGGTGCGCCGCCTAGCGCGCGGCTGGAGCTGACCCGATCAGCCTGACGTCTGACGGGCTGTTGATCGGGCGCGATCGGTACGACCTGACCGGCTGAGCGATGCCGGACGTGTGGCTCCGCGGGGGCCGTCGTTCGAGGCGGCGCCGGGGAATTGGTAACGGAAGCGACAGCCGATGCGGTTTGAGGGGTGAAGGTAGCGGCGTCGGAGGCCGTCTCTGAAGTGGGAGCGGAATGTCCGACGTGGATGGTTTTGCTGCCCGACAGCTCTCCGGCGGCGAACCCGCGGAAGCGGACGCCTATTCGCTAACCTCGCGCCCGAGCACGACGTGCGTCGCGAGGTCCGTGGCAGTTGATTCCATCACGCGGTAGCCGAGGGCGGGGAGATCCAAGCCCGCGAACATCGCCTCGCCGCGTCCGAGCAGCACAGGCGACAGCGCGAAGTGCATTTCATCGATCAGGCCGGCCTGCAGGTATTGGCGAACTGTCGAGACGCCGCCTCCAATCTTGACGTCGCGTGTTCCTGCGGCGTCGCCCGCGCGCTCGAGCGCGGCGTGGATCCCGTCCGTGACGAAGTGGAACGTGGTGCCGCCCTCCATGACGATCGGCTCACGAGCATGGTGCGTCAGGACGAACGTCGGAGCGTGATAGGGCGGATTGTCTCCCCACCAGCCCTTCCACCTGTCGTCCAGCCATTCTCCACTCACAGGACCGAACATGTTGCGGCCAAGGATGAAGGCACCAAAGCCGTCCATGGAGCGGTGGGCAAAACTCTCGTCCACGCCCTCCGAGCCACCGCCCTTGCCGAACATGGCCTTGAAGGTCTTCGTCTCGACGAACCAGCGGTGAAGTTCCGTCCCGCGCTTGCCCAGGGGGTCCTGAAGACTCTGGTCCGGCCTGCTCCAAATCCATCCAGGGACAAGGAAAACGCCGCGACTCTGACACGCCCCACAGTAGCCACCTCTACGTGCTCACAACATGCTACGTTGCTGAACCAGTGCCCGCAATCAGACAGCATCAGAGCAGATTCCGTTGGTGCAGGCTCACGGAAACCGCTCCGGCCCGATGTCTGAGAGCGTAATCACCGCACAGTCGATTCCACCTGCGCGGATCATGCTCTGGCACGGCACGTCAGGACACGCTGCACCCAGACGGATGGCCCAACTTTGCCGACATCAGGATCAAGCCCGTGGCCAGCCATATGGGCGGTGAGCTGCTGATTGACAGCTTGACCACCCCACGCATCGTAATGCTCTTCTTGGCAACACCTATCCCCTGGAGCGCCCCGTGCTGACCTATGATTTCCGTCTGCCGCCTGGTCCGCGAACCGTCGAATACGCGCTTCTCGCAGAAGACCTCGGCTTTCGAGCGGTCTGGTGCCCCGAGATACCCGCCTTCGGCCACGACATATGGATCACTCTTGCTCGCATCGCCGAACAGACGAGCCGCATCAAATTCGGCCCCGCCGTGCTGATCCCGAGCTATCACCACCCGATGGCTCAGGCTTCGGCCATCGCAACACTCGAGCAGATCGCGCCGGGACGCCTGATGGTCGGGTTCGGCACCGGCTTCACGGGCCGCGCGGGGATGGGCAAGCGGCCTTTGAGCCTCGAGAGCATGCGCACGCATATCACGCAGGTGAAGGCGTTGCTGCGCGGCGACGTTGCCGATATCGACGGCGGTCTTGCCCAGATCCTCGCGTCCGACGGCCAACTGCCTGACCGTCCGATCAACGTGCCGATCTACATGGCAGGCCAAGGCCCGAAGGCCCGTGCGCTCGCCAAAGAGATCACCGACGGCCTGATTTCCCTCGGTGGTCCAGCGGAAGGGTTCGAGACCTGTCTCGTGTCGACCAACGGTACGGTCCTCGATGATGGCGAGGACGTCACTTCGCCGCGCGCCTCGACCGCCCTCAAACCGATCATCGCGCTTGCCTATCACCATCGGTACACCACCGATCCGGAAAGCGTGAAAGCGCTGCCGAACGGCGACGCGTGGCTGGCGAGTGTCGAACGCGTGGACGAGACCGTTCGCCACCTCTCCGTTCATCGCGGTCATAACCTCGACGTTTCAAACGGCCATGACGGGCTCGTCGACGTATCCAACGCCAAGCAGATGACGTTCACGGGCACGCGCGAGGAGTTGCGCGAACGTCTCGCGCAGCTCGAGGCGAGGGGCGCCACCGGCATCATCTTCGGGACCAGTGGTTACGATGTCGAGCGGGAGCTGAGGGCCTACGCCGAGGTCGCCGGATTGCGGTGAGGAAGGCGCGGCGCTGGCCGGAAGCGGAACGGCCATTTCGGGGCGAGCGACACGTCGCAGTAGACAATGCTGCTCATCCGGCAGGTGGTGGGCCCGAGACGGACGCTCGCCTGACGGCGGGAGGGGCGATATGCGGTCCGCCGGAGCAGATTCCGTTCGCGCTGGCTCACGGAATCCGCTCCAGCCCGTTGTCTGAGAGCGTGATTCACCGCTCCGGTGCTTCCACCTGGACGGATCACGCTCCAGGCAGACTGCAATGCTGCAGGTGTTCGAGATAGGCGCAGAACATGTCGGCCAGCGTGTCGGCGTAGGCTTGGATCTCGACGTCGGTGCTGGACCTCTCCGAGAGGCGCTCCCCCACCTCGCTCAGCGAAATCGCGATGACATCCCCCGCACGCATGCGTACCGGCTCCGGAACGTCCGGAAGCACGTCCTGCAAAAACGCCTGTATGGCACGCGTGCCGGAGACCCGCGGCTCCTCTGCTTCCGGCGCGTTACGGTAGAAGGGCTCGGCGTCGCCCAACGCCAACCGCATCGCGGCTTCCTCGCGTTCCGATCGGACGAACGCGTGGACCGTGGCCCGCAGCCGCTCCAGTGGCGGCTCCGCGCGGTTCTCCAGGATACCGCGCAGCAGCGACGCCGTGCTTCGCCACTCCTCCGTCTGCAGTCCGAAGAGGATGGCCGCCTTGTTGGGGAAGTACTGGTACAGGGAGCCGATGCTCACCCCGGCCTTCTCGGCAACGCGGGTGGTCGTGAAGCGATGCGCTCCCACGTCGGCCAGAACCTGAGCCGCCGCTTGCAGAATGTCCGCCACGAGGCTGGTGGAACGTGCCTGCTTCGGCTGTTTTCGCTTGGAAATCAGTGGCTTGGGACGGTCGTTCATTGATAATCCAGCAATGCGAATTGGAAACCTGAAGAACTATTCGTATTTTGGGTGGCACGCAATCATGCGTCCGATGAAGACGGAAACCACCCCATGACCACCCTGACCAAAGAGCCGCTGGCTTCGCTGCTGGACCGCCTGTTCGACGAGGCTGACGCGGCGTCGGCGGATGCGGGCGCCGTTCTGGCCGATCTCTCCGATGAGGAGCAGGTCCGCCTCATGCGCAGCAGGACCGAGTACCGCGCCCTCTACGGGCGCCTGAGAGACGTCCCGCTCGCCGTCTCGCGGGAAACCGGCGCGCTGCTCTACATGGTGGCGCGAAGCTCCGGCGCACGGACGGTCGTCGAGTTCGGTACTTCGTTCGGCATCTCGACCCTGCACCTCGCCGCGGCCCTGCGGGACAATGGCGGCGGCCGCCTGATCACCTGCGAGTTCGAGCCGTCCAAGGCGGCACGGGCACGGAACAACCTCGCGGCCGGCGGTCTCCTCGATCTCGTCGAGATCCGGGAGGGGGACGCGCTGCAGACGCTGAGCGTCGACCTTCCCGAAACCATCGACCTGCTGCTGCTGGACGGCGCCAAGGGGCTCTATCCCGAAATCCTGCGTCTCCTGGAGAACCGCCTCAAGCCTGGCGCTCTCATCGTTGCCGACAACGCCGACGACAGCCCCGACTACCTCGCGCATGTCCGTACGCCTGCGCAGGGCTACCTGTCGACGCCGTTCGCCGAGGATGTCGAGCTGTCGATGCGGCTCGGGTAGAGCGTGATCCATACAGGTGGAAGCGCCGGAGCGGTCAATCACGCTCTCAGACAACGAGCGAGAGCGGAGTCCGTGAGCCAACGCGAACGGACTCCGCTGTAGCGCAGGACGCGACAGCAGGCCTGAAGCTGACCTGCCCGATACTCAGCGAAGCAAACACTGCAACACCAGAAAGCAAACTGTCATGAAGCTTGCGGGAAATACGATTCTCGTCACGGGTGGTACCAGCGGCATCGGCCGCGCGCTCGCGGAGGCCTTCCACGACCGCGGCAACCGCGTCATCGTCACCGGGCGCCGGCAAGCCCTGCTGGACGATGTCACGGCGGGGCGTCCGGGCATGGTCGGTTTGCCACTCGACCTGGGCGATCCGGCCTCGTCATCGCGCCTCGCCGATGGGATCCGTGCGCGCTTTCCCGAGTTGAACGTGCTGGTGGCCAATGCCGGCATCTCGCACCAGGAGGATCTGACCACGGACGATTGGGATGCGTCCGTCGCGGAGGCGATCATCGAGACGAACATCCTCGGCGTACTGCGCGTGACGGCGGCGCTTCTGCCCGTGTTGAAGCGCCGGCCGGGCGCTACGATCATGGCCACCACCTCGAACCTGGCCTTCGTGCCCCGTGCCAACTTCCCGACCTACTGCGCCAGCAAGGCCTTCCTGCATTCCTGGCTGCAGTCGCTGCGCCACCAACTGCGCCACGTTCCCGTCGAGGTGCTGGAACTGGCGCCACCCTACGTGCAGACGGAACTGACGGGACGGCAGCAGGCGGCCGATCCCCGCGCCATGCCGCTGGCGGACTATATCGCCGAGGTGATGGAGTTGCTGGCGGCAGGGGAGCATCCCGGGGGCGAGGTGCTGGTCGAGCGCGACCGTGGTCGGCGCTGGGCCGAGCGGGAGCAGCGCTACGAGGCGGTGTTCGCAGCCATCAACCCAGCCTGAAGGCAACAAATGGTAGTTGCCTTGCAACGGGCAAAGTCCCCGTCACTCACGGTTACTGGGTCGCGGAGCAGAGACTGACGCAGCAGGTTGACCTGCGTCAGCCTGCCGCCGCCCTGAGCCGCAAGTCAATCTGAGCCACTACTCCTGCCGACTGCCCTCGGCAGGATTTCCCGCATCCGGCAGGTCGGCGAACGCGTAGATCTCCTCCAGCGGCAGTGCGAGAGCGACGCTGTGCAGGTGGAGGACCGCGCCGGGACCGTTATGCGCCTCGAAGCTCCAGAGGCCGTCCGGCTGGCGGCGGTAGATGTGGCAGGCGCGTTCAGCCTGGTACAGCTCGACGATCTCCTGCGCGCCCTCCACCGCCTGCAGGTCGCGCCGCTTGGCGTCGCGCGCGGTCCAGTTGCGCAGCTCCGATGGCGAGATCACCTCGAACATGACGCGGGGGTGCTCGCCGCAACGGATCAGCGCGTCGGGGATGCGGGCGGTCGCCCGTTGCGCCGATCGCGGCACGGCGCCGCTGCCGCTCTCAGGACGGCAGCCGTCCGGGTTGCCGCGCAGCCGGGTGCCGAGGGCCGTGGTGAGGCCGGCCAGGATGGCGCCATGCTCGGGCGTCGGCGCGGCGTGGGCGACGATGTGGCCGTCCACCAGCTCGTAGCGCCACGCATCGCCGAAGGCGTGCTGGTCCGTGGCGAGGAATGTCTCGGCTGTCCAATGGTCAGGCGTGCGCAGGGCCACCGTCATGGCGGGCAGGATACTCCAGCCCGACGACGGCAGCGAGCGTCCCTGATGCCGCCTCGGGAATGCGGCGCTACACTGGTGGCTCGGTCAACGAGGACGCGCATGGATATCCCGCAGACCACGCTGGCTGACTGACGCCATGCCCTTCGTCGTCCGCGAGATGGAGGTCGAGGGCTACCGATCGTTGCGGCGGCTGCGGTTTCCGGCGGAGCGGCTGACGGTCTTCCAGGGCGCCAACGGCGTCGGCAAGACCAACCTCTATCGCGTGCTGCAACTGATCCAGTCTGCCGCGGCCGGCACGCTGTCGCGCGAGATGGCGGCGGAAGGCGGCATGGCGGCGGTGCTGTGGGCGGGTCCGCGGCGGGCACGCGCGCCGGCCCGGCTGCGGCTCGCGGTCTCGCTCGGTGCCGATCCGCCGGCGCCAGGCACCGGCAGCTTCCGCTACGAGATCGAGGTCGGCATGAAGGCGCCGGTCGAGGCGGCCATGCCGTTCGAGCCGCGCATCAAGGAGGAGCGGGTCAGCTTCGCCGCTGCCCGCCGTCCGGTGATGCTGCTGGAGCGCCGCGGCCCGGCACTCACCGTGATGGACAGCGACGGCAAGCGCGCGCAGCCCCGGATCGACCTGCTGCCGTCGGAGACCGCGCTCGCCGCGGTACGCGATGCGGCGCGCTATCCGGATCTCGATCTGGTGCGCCAGACGCTGCTCGACTGGCGCTTCTACCACGATCTGCGCTCGGACCCGGCCTCGCCGCTGCGCCGGCCCTGCCTGGCGGTCGCCACGCCGACACTCGCCTCCGACGGCAGCGATCTTGCGGCGGTGTTCGCCACGCTGGCCTTCATCCGCGAGGATACCACCGACCTCGACCAGGCGATCGCCGATGCGTTTCCCGACGCGCGGCTGGAGGTGACGTCGCCCGAGCGGACCGTGGGGTTCGGCCTGCGCTATGACGACTTCCCGCATCGGCTGTTCGACGCGGCCGAGTTGTCGGATGGCACGCTGCGCTACCTGGCGCTGATGGGCGCGCTGCTGGGCTACCGGCTGCCGGCGTTCATCGCGCTGAACGAGCCCGAGGCCAGCCTGCATCCGGACCTGCTGGCGCCGCTGGCGCGGCTGATCGTGAAGGCGGCGCGGCGTACGCAGGTCTGGCTGGTGACGCACTCCGAGACGCTGGCCGCCTGCCTTGCGGAGGAGGGGGGCGTCACGCCGCTGGTGGTGGAGAAGCGCAACGGCGCGACCTGGATCGAGGGGCTGCGGCTGGGCGGCAGCTTTGGTGAGGATGGCGGGGAGTAGGCCGGAAGCGCATGGGGTTTCACCCCGAACCCCACCCGGTGGCTTTGCCCCCGGGACCCCCAGCAAAGGCGGAGCCTTTGCAAACCGATTTTTCGCTGTGGGTGGGGAGGGAGGTGCGGACACCCGGCCAACGGGTCCCGAGCACTGCCGCCTTGCGCCTCGCCCGGCCGATGAATACCTCTCTGTCCATCGCCCCCACGTAAAGGCGTGTGCATGCCCTGGCCGTCGAAGCGGCAACTCGTCGATGCCGTTTGCGGCCTTCTGCGGCCGTTCGACATATCGATCGAACGACCCACGGAGCTGTGGCGCGGCCTCGCGCTGATCGGCCGCCAGCCGGTGCCGCCGCCCACCGCCGAGCCGCCGCGTCCCGCCTTCCTGCGGTCATTCGGCGCGGCCGGGAACGGCGCGGACTACGACTTCGCCGTGGTCATGCCCAGCATGCTGCGGCCAGCGATCGGCCGGGCGCTGCGCTCGGTGTTCGCCCAGGATTTTCCCGGCCGGGTCCAGACGCTGGTCGGCGTGGACTGCGCCGGCCCGGGGCTCGAGGCGCTCGAGGCGGCGTGCCGCGACTGCCCGCCGAACCACGCGGTGATGGTTCTCGATCCGGGCTATTCGACCTCGGTGCGTCGCGGCGGACTGCATCCGGCCTGGGATGGCGGTGTGCTGCGGACCGTGCTGACCTACCTCGCCGCGAGCCGGCGCGTCGCCTATCTCGACGACGACAACTGGTGGGCGCCGGATCACCTGTCGCGGATGGCGGCAGCCCTGGACGGCCACGAATGGGCATGGAGCCTGCGGCACTTCGTGCATCCGCGATCGTTCCGGACCATCTGCCAGGATGCCTGGGAATCGATCGGCTCGCAGCCCGACGGCACGGGCTTCGTCGATCCGAACTGCCTGGCGATCGACAAGCTGGCGTGTGAGGCGGTGCTGCGCTGGTGGAGCATCCCGCTGCGCAACAGCACGACCGGCACCGACGCCGACCGGCAGATCTGCCGGCTGCTGGCGACGCATTTTCGCGGCCGCGGGACCGGCCGTGCCTCGGTGTTCTACGTGCTGGCGGAGGAGGATCAGCAGCATCCTCGCCGGCTGGAGCGCATCGGGC
Organism: Acetobacteraceae bacterium; assembly: GCA_037201625.1. Taxonomy (GTDB): domain Bacteria; phylum Pseudomonadota; class Alphaproteobacteria; order Acetobacterales; family Acetobacteraceae; genus JAMXLO01. Next base: position 1,197,999 of record JBBCGR010000003.1, read on the forward strand.
CGGCGCAGTATGCCGCCAGCGGAGAAACCGTGCCCGCGATGTGAGGGCGCGCGACGTGGCGGCCGGCGGGGGCGACGCGTGCCGTGGTTTTGCGTATCCTGCCTGCTGGATTGATCCCAGGCACGGGGTGCACGCGAATGAGATTGTCGGTCGCCGAAAGCCGCGGTGCAGCCTCGGGTGAGGCTGCGGACCGGCTGCGCATCCTGAAGCAGCTTGAACGCAAGCTGCTCTGGCTGTCGTCGTGGATGATCCACCACGCGAATCACATCCGCCCCAATCGCGACGGTCTGAAGGTGGGCGGGCACCAGGCGTCCTGCGCCTCGGTGATTTCCATCATGACCGCGCTGTATTTCGAGATTGCGCGGCCGCAGGACCGCATCGCGGTGAAGCCGCATGCCGGTCCGGTGTTCCACGCCATGAACTACCTGTTCGGCCGCCAGACGGTGGACCGGATGCAGCGGCTGCGCCAGTTGGGCGGCGTGCAATCCTATCCGTCGCGGGTGAAGGACGGCCCGGAGGTGGATTTCTCCACCGGCTCCGTCGGGCTGGGCGTGGCGATGACCACCTTCTCGGCGCTGATGGCGGATTATGTGCGGCTGCACGACCTAGGCCGGCCGGGCCTGCCGCCGGGCCGCCACATCGCCATCGCCGGCGACGCCGAACTGGATGAGGGCAATATCTACGAGGCACTGCTGGAGGGCTGGAAGCACGACGTCCGCAACCTGTGGTGGATCGTCGACTACAATCGCCAGAGCCTCGACAGCGTCGTGCCCGACCGGCTGTTCGGCCGGATCGAGGGCCTGTTCCGCGACATGGGCTGGAACGTCGTCACCATCAAATACGGCCGCAGGCTGGAGGCGGCGTTCGCGCGTGAGGGCGGCGAGGCGCTGCGTGCCTGGATCGACGACTGTCCGAACTCGCTCTATTCGGCGCTGACCTTCCAGGGCGGTGCGTCCTGGCGCCAGGCGCTGCTGGCCGATCTTGGGCGCTCCAAGGCGCGCGCCATCATCGATCCGCTGTCGGACGATGAGTTGGGCGCGCTGATGACCAATCTGGGCGGCCACGACATCGAGACGGTGATCGACACGCTGCGCGCCGAGACTGCCGGCGACCAGCCGACCTGCTTCATCGCCTACACGATCAAGGGCATGGGCCTGCCGTTCGCCGGCCACAAGGACAACCATGCCGGGCTGATGACGAAGGAGCAGATGGAGGTGTTCCGGGACGCCATGGCGATCCGGCCCGGCCATGAATGGGACCTGTTCGAGGGGCTCGACATCCCCGAGAACGACGTCCGTGCCTTCCTCGCCGACTGCCCATTCGCCACGCCGCTTACGCCCGAGGGCCGCGCACTGAGCGCACCCACCGTCGCGGTACCGGCAGCGCTGCCGGTACCCAGGCTGGCCGGCCGGAAGATGTCCACGCAAGCCGGGTTCGGCGACATCCTGGCGGAGATCGGCCGCGGCCAGGGGGAACTGAAGGCGCTGGCCGAGCATATCGTCACCACCTCACCCGACGTGACGGTGTCGACCAATCTCGGCCCCTGGGTGAACCGGCGCGGCATCTTCGACCGCCACACGCGCAACGACGTGTTCCGCGACGCCAAGCTGGCGAGTGCCCAGCGCTGGGGCATGTCGCCCAAGGGCCAGCACGTCGAACTCGGCATCGCCGAGCAGAACCTGTTCCTGCTGCTGGGTGCCGCGGGGCTGACGCCGGCGATGACCGGCGCGCGGCTGCTGCCGGTGGGCACGGTGTACGATCCGTTCGTCAACCGCGGCCTCGATGCGCTGATCTACGCCTGCTACCAGGACGCGCGATTCCTGCTGGTGTCCACGCCGTCCGGCCTGACGCTGGCGCCGGAGGGTGGCCAGCACCAGTCGATCAACACGCCGCTGATCGGCATGGCGGCCGACCGCCTCGCCAGCTTCGAGCCGGCGCATGTCGACGAACTGGCGATCCTGCTGCGCCATGGGTTCGACCACATGCAGCGTCCCGACGGCTCGGCCGTGTGGCTGCGGCTGTCGACCCGGCAGTTGGACCAGCCGGCGCGGACGCTGGACGCCGCAGCGGTGATCGCGGGCGCACACTGGGTGGTGCCGCCGACCGATGGCGCGCGCATCGCGATCGCCTACCAGGGGCCGGTGGCGCCGGAGGCGGGCGTGGCGTTCGCCGAGCTTGCGGCGGAGGAGCCGGGCGCCGGGCTGCTCGCGATCACCAGCCCCGACCGGCTGCATGCCGGCTGGCTCGCGGCCTTGCGGACGCGGCGCGACGGCGTGGCGGCGGCGTCGCATATCGAGCAGATCCTGGCGCCGCTCGCCCCGGGCGCGGCGCTGGTCACCGTGCTGGACGGGCATCCGGCGACGCATGCCTGGCTCGGCGCGGTGCGCGGGCAGCGCGTGGTCCCGCTCGGGCCCGACCATTTCGGCCAGAGCGGCGACATCCCCGACCTGTATCGCGAATACGGCATCGACAGCGACGCGATCCTGGACGCCTGTGCCCAGGCGCTGCTGGCGTAGCGGCAAGCAGGACACCACCGATGCATCCTCACCGGATCGCCCTGGCCACGCTGCTGCTGGCCACCGTCCTCGCCGGCCACGCGCGCGGCGATGAGGTGACGGACCAGATCAACGAGGCGCTCAAGGCGTACCAGAACCAGGACGTGGCCACCGCCATCACGGCACTGGATGCGGCGGCCAATCTGCTGCGCCAGGCGCGGGCCGAGGCGCTAAAGCAGCTTCTGCCGCCGGTTCCGGCGGGCTGGACTGCCGATGATGCCGATGCGACCGCGATCGGGGCCGCGATGCTGGGCGGCGGGACGACCGCCAGTCGCGTCTACCACAACGCCGCCCAGCGGGTGGAGGTGCAGCTTCTGGCGGATTCGCCGATGCTGCAGGGCATGGCGGCGCTGATCGGCAGCCCGATGGCTGCCGGCGCGATGAAGACGGTGGTCGTGAACGATCGGCGCATGGCCTACACCGAGAACGACCGCAGCTACATGACGCTGATCGGCGGCAAGGTGGTGGTGACGGTGCAGGGCGATGCGGAGACGCCCGACGCCGCGCTCAGGAGCTTCATCGCCGCCATCGACTTCACGGCGATCGAGAAACTGGCCCGCTGACCGCGCGCAGCAGCGCCGCCACGCGGGCGGCCGATCCCGCCCAGGTGAAATGGGCCGCCACATTGGCGCGGGCGGAGGCGCCGAGGTGCGCCCGCCGCGCCGCATCGTGGAACAGGGCGACCACGGCCGCCGCCATCGCCCCCGCATCGTCCGCCACAAGCCCTGCATGGTCGGGCGGGACGACCAGCCCGTTGGTCGCGAGCCGGGTCAGCACCACCGGGCGGCCGCAGGCCCAGGCCTCCAGCACCTTGTTCTTGATGCCGACGCCGGAGCGCATCGGCGCGATCGATACCCAGCCGCGGCCGATCTCCTGGCGCATGTCGGGCACGTCGGGCACGATCTCGACGCCCGAATGGCCGGCGAGCGCCAGCACCTCCGGCACCGGATGGCGGCCGGCGATGCGGAAGCGCGCGCTGGGAACCGCCGCGAGGACACGCGGCCAGACCATTGCGACGGCATAGCGTGCGGCCTCGATGTTGGGCTGGTAGTCGAGCGTCCCGGTGAACGAGAGCACCGGCGCAGCCGCCTCCGCGGCGATGGCGGCGGGCGGCGGGAGGTCCACCCCGTTCGGCACCGCGTAAACCGTGTCGCGTCCGCCGATCCGGCGCAGCCAGCGCGCATCGGCCTCGCCGACACAGACGGTCGCGGCGAAGCTGCGCACCATGCGCCGGGTGTAGCGGCTGGCGACCGGGATTTCACGCAGCGCGCGCAGCCGCTGGCGGAGGTCGCGATAGGACAGGGCGCCGCGCCAGAACTCCAGCGGATTGCAGTCGATCGCATCCACAACCGCCGGCGGCAGGTCGCGCCGGCCGAACCACAGCGCCTCGGCGCCCGCCCAGACCAGGGCGCAATCGTGCCGGCGTGTGGCGAGCGCGTGCGCCAGTGCCGCGGCGAGCGTGGTCTGGTCGTAGCGCCAGGGGTAGGTGACGCCGCGGGCCGGCAGCGTAACGGGGACGTGCCGTGTGATCTGCGGCGGCATCTGATCGGATGCAGGTGCTACCAGCGTGATAGACCAGTCCCGCGCAAGTTCCTCCAGCAGGTGCCCGACGCGCAGCGCGTAGCCGTTCGTGGTCGGCCAGGGCGGCAGGGTGGCGACGGCGAGCAGGGAAGGACGGGCGTCGCCCGGTGCGGACATCCGCCGTCCCGTCCGCTAGCCTGATGGGCACCCCGCGGCCGCGCTACCTGTGAATTGCATCACTGTGCGTCGAGCGCGGGCGTGCAACGTTAGAGCGTGATCCGTACATGTGGAATCACCGGAGCAGTGAATCACGCTCTCAGACAATGAGCTAGAGCGGATTCCGTGAGCCAACGCGAACGGAATCCGCTCTAGTGCGGCGAGCAACCAACTGCCGCGATATTGTTCCGATATAATCACGAAAAACCGCAGGGGAGGCAATGATGGCGAAGCAGGCAGTCGAGGCGATCCAGCAGGCTCTCAAGCAGCTTGGTTTCGACCCGGGAGAAGTCGACGGCGTGTGGGGACGACGCACCATGGCCGCCGTGAGGGCGTTCCAGCAGAAACATGGCCTGGAGGTGGACGGCGTCGTCGGGCCGCAAACCGCGCAGGCCCTGTTCGGCGCCCAGGCTCCGGCACCCGCCGCCGCGGTCGCCCCCGGTGCCGGTGCCGGCAGTCCCGTCGTTGTCTGGTTCGAGGAGGCAAAGCGTCTGGTCGGTGTCGAGGAGGACCTCGGAGCCGGCAGCAACGTCGAGATCCTGGACTGGGCGAGGGGCCTGCACATTCCCTATTCCGGTGACGACGTGCCGTGGTGCGGCCTGTTCGTCGCGCACTGCATCGGTTCGACCCTGCCAGGCGAGCCGCTGCCGAAGCATCCTCTGGGCGCGCGGCAATGGGAGCACTTCGGCGAGGAAACCACGCCCAGGCTCGGCGCGGTCATGGTGTTCTGGCGAGACACGCTGGCGAGCGGCCTGGGTCATGTCGGCTTCTACAACGGCGAGCGCGACGACGCCTACCAGATCCTGGGCGGCAACCAGGGCGACAAGGTATCCCTGGTCTGGGTCGGCAAGAACCGCTTCCGTTCCGCCCGCTGGCCGGTCACCGCCGCGAGCATCAGCACCGGCGCGGTCGAGCGCGCGTCGGATGGCAGCCTGTCCACCAAGGAGGCGTAGCGGAGGCCCGCCTGAGCCGCGGCTGGCTACCCCAGCCGGCCGTGGCAGTGCTTGTACTTCTTGCCGGAGCCGCAGGGGCACGGCGCATTGCGTGACGTGTTGCGCCAGGTCGCCGGGTCGTTCGGATCGACCGAGTCGGAACGCAGTGGCTGCGCGGACGTCACCGTCATGGCGCCCGCCCCCTCCATTGCCAGTTCCGGCTCGCCGGCGAAGGCCGGGGTCGGCTGCGGGTGCAGTTCCATCATCTGCATCGGCGCCGGCTGGGTCACTGGCTCCTGCACGATCTCAACGCGCGACAGGATCGCCGTCACCCGCTCCTTCAGATCGTCCAGCATCGCGTTGAACAGCACGAACGCCTCGCTCTTGTACTCGTTGAGCGGGTCGCGCTGGCCGTAGGCGCGCAGGCCGATGCCCTGGCGCAGATGGTCGAGCGCGTAGAGATGCTCCTTCCATACCGCGTCCATGGTCTGGATCAGATACGACTTCTCGATGAAGCGCATCAGTTCCGGCCCCATGTTGGCCGCCTTCGAGGCCATCATCGCGTCCGCCGCCTGCTCGATGCGCTCGCGGAGGTGGCTCTCGTCGATGCCCTCCTCGCGGCCCCACTCCTCGATCGGCAGGTCGAGGTTCAGCACGCGCCGCATGTCCTCGGCGAGGTCCTTCAATTCCCACTGCTCGGAGAACGCCTTCTCGGGCACCCGGCGGGACACCAGCGATTCGATCACCTCGGCGCGCATGTCGGCCACCGTCTCCGACACGTCGGTCGCCTTCATGAACTCCTTGCGCTGCGCATAGACCTCCTTGCGCTGCGCATTCATGACGTCGTCGTATTTCAGCACGTTCTTGCGGGTGTCGAAGTTGCGCGCCTCGACCTTCTTCTGCGCCTTCTCCAGCGCCTTGTTGATCCAGGGATGCACGATCGCCTCGCCGTCCTTCAGGCCCAGGCGCTGCAGCATCCCGCCCATCCGGTCGGAGCCGAAGATGCGCATCAGGTCGTCTTCCAGCGACAGGAAGAAGCGCGATCGCCCTGGATCGCCCTGGCGTCCCGAGCGGCCGCGCAACTGGTTGTCGATGCGCCGGCTCTCATGCCGCTCCGTGCCGATCACGAACAGCCCGCCCGCCGCCTTCACCTTGGCATGCGCCGCCGCCAGCTCGTCGTTGACCTCGGCCGCGCGCACCGGATCGTCGACGCCGCCGAGTTCCTTCTTCAGCCGCATCTCTAGGTTGCCGCCGAGTTTGATGTCGGTGCCGCGGCCGGCCATGTTGGTGGCGATCGTCACGGCACCGGGCGCGCCGGCATCCGCCACGATCTCGGCCTCCTGCTCGTGGAAGCGCGCGTTCAGCACCGCGTGCGGGATCTTCTTCTTCTTCAGGATCTCGCTGATCGTCTCGCTCTTCTCGATCGACGTGGTGCCCACCAGCACCGGCTGTCCCTTCTTGCGCGCCTCGTCGATCAGCACTGCCACCGCCTCATACTTCTCGGCCGCGGTGCGATAGACCTCATCGTCCTCGTCGTTGCGGACGCACGGGACGTTGGTCGGCACCTCCACCACATCGAGCTTGTAGATTTCGGCCAGTTCGTCGGCCTCGGTCATCGCCGTGCCCGTCATGCCGGCGAGCTTCGGATACAGGCGGAAGTAGTTCTGGAAGGTGATCGAGGCCAGCGTCTGGTTCTCGGCCTGCACCTCGACGTGCTCCTTGGCCTCCAGCGCCTGGTGCAGCCCGTCCGAGTAGCGCCTTCCCTCCATCATGCGGCCGGTGAACTCGTCGATGATCACCACCTTGCCCTGGCGCACGATGTAGTCCACATCGCGGGTGAAGAGCGTATGGGCCCGCAGCGACTGCTGCACGTGGTGCACCACCGAGACGTTGAAGATGTCGTAGAGGTTGCCCTCGGTCAGCACGCCCGCCTCGCGCAGCATGTCCTCGACCCGCTCCGAACCGGACTCGGTCAGCGCGACGGTGCGGAACTTCTCGTCCTTTTCGTATGTCGAGGTGTCCTTCACCAGGTCCTTCACCACGGCATCAACGCTGCGGTACAGGTCGGAGCTGTCCTCCGCCGGTCCCGAGATGATCAGCGGCGTGCGCGCCTCGTCGATCAGGATGCTGTCGACCTCGTCCACGATGCCGAAGAAGAACTCCCGCTGGACCATGTCCTCCAGCCGGTACTTCATGTTGTCGCGCAGATAGTCGAAGCCGAACTCGTTGTTGGTGCCGTAGGTGATGTCGGCGGCGTATTCCTGGCGCCGCATCTCATCGTCCAGCCCGTGCACGATGACGCCCACGTTCATGCCGAGGAAGCGGTAGATCTGCCCCATCCAGTCGGCGTCGCGGCGGGCCAGGTAGTCGTTCACGGTGACGACATGCACGCCCTTGCCGGCCAGCGCGTTGAGGTAGACGGGCAGGGTGGCCACCAGCGTCTTGCCCTCGCCGGTCTTCATCTCGGCGATCTTGCCGTCATGCAGTACCATGCCGCCGACCAACTGCACGTCGAAGTGACGCTGGCCCAGGGTGCGGCGTGCCGCCTCGCGCACGGCGGCGAACGCCTCGGGCAGCACGTCGTCCAGCGTCGCGCCACCCGCCAGGCGTTCACGGAACTCCGCCGTCTTGTGCCGCAAGGCGTCGTCCGACAGCGCCTCCATCGCCGGTTCCAGGGCATTGATCTGCGGCACCCGCCGCTGGTAGCTCTTCAGCGAGCGGTCGTTGGAGGTGCCGAACACGGCGCGTGCAATGGCAGCGAACATGGAACCTTCTCGGATGACAGGCCCTGGCTCGGTCGGCAGACCCTGGGCGGGGAGCGTGGTTGAGATAGGACCCGTACCGCCTCTGGTCAACGACGCCGCGCCCTCGCGGCCGTTGCCTGCGCGGCGGCTTCGCTGCCATGAAGGACCGCGCATCATCGTGAACAGGAGTTGGCATGGCGTCCCTGCGGCGAAGGCTGGCCCGTTCCATGGCGGGCGGCATCGCGGCCTGGCTGCTGTGGGCCGGCATCGCCTGGGCGCAGGGAACGCCCGCGCTGCCGCCCCGCCGCCCGCCGGAGCCGAAGCCGGCGGAGCCCGGCAACACGAGCATGAAGCCCGGCGATTTCCTGAAGCAGCCGACCGACCCTGTCGTCGCCATGGTCGAGGGCCATCCGATCTATTTCAGCGATATCGGCCGTGCGGTGCCGACCTTGCCGGAGACCCTGCGCAACCTGCCGTTCGAGATCCTGTTCCCCGTCGTGCTGGATCGGCTGATCGACGAGCAGGCGCTGGTGGCGGTGGCGCGGCGGCGCGACCTCGATGAGGATCCGGCCGTCCAGCGGGACATGCAGGCGGCCGCGGACCGCGTGCTGGAGAATGCGCTGCTGGCCCGCGAGGCAGCGCCCGGCCTGATCGAGGAGAAGCTCCGGCTCCGCTACGCCAGGCAGTTCGCCGGCCGCCCGGCCAGCGAGGAGACCCGCGCCCGGCACATCCTGGTCACCAGCGAGGCCGAGGCGAAGCGGCTGATCGCCGATCTGAACAAGGGCGCCGATTTCGCCACGCTCGCCCGGCAGTACAGCAAGGACCCCGACCGTGACAGCGGCGGCGATCTCGGGTTCTTCCGCCGCGACCAGGTATGGCCGGACTTCGCCGACATGGCTTTCATGCTGCAACCGGGCCAGATCTCGCAGACGCCGATTCGCAACGAGTTCGGCTGGCACATCCTCAAGGTGGAGGAGCGCCGCCAGATCGCCCCGCCGTCCTACCCCGAGATGCGCGACCGCCTGCGCGAGGCGGTGATGGAGGAGGCGACCCAGCGCGCGATCGGCGAGGCACGGGCGCAACTCAGCATCCGCAAGTTCAACCTGGACGGCACGCCGATGGCCGCCGTGCCGGACATCACCCCGCAGCAGCCGATGGTGCGGCCGCAGGAGGGTTCGGCCAGGCCGTAGGTCCGGGTCGCTGGAACCCGGGATGCGCGCCGTGCGCGCGCCGGAGCCCTCAGCGTGCCGGAGCCCTGGGCGCGCCGGAGCCTGGGCGCCAGCCCCTCGGAAGCCGGGACCCTGGGCGGCGGCGGGCATTCTTGTGGCGCCGTGGCGCTTCCGCCATGATCCAGGCACACCTCTGACAGGAAGACTGATGTCGCGCGTCGCCAGTGCCGCATGTTGCCTGCTTGCTGTTTCGCTGCTGGGTGCCGCGCCGGCCGGTGCGCAGCCGGCGGACCCTGTCATCGCCAAGGTCGACGGCCAGCCGATCCATCTCAGCGACCTGAAGGACGCGGCGCAGTCGCTGCCCGAGAACCTGCGCGGCATGCCGTCGCAGGCGCTCTACCCGATGCTGCTGGACCAGTTGATCGACGGCCGCGCCCTGGTGGCCGAGGCCCGCAAGTCCGGACTGGACAAGGACCCGACCGTGCAGCGTCAGGTCACCGCGGCGGAGGACCGCGCGCTGCAGACGGCGGTGCTGAGCAAGCAGGTCGGCCCGACCGTCACCGATGAGGCGGTGCACGCCCGCTACGACCAGGACATCGCCGGCAAGCCCGGCGAGGAGGAGGTGCACGCGCGCCATATCCTGGTGGACAGCGAGGCCGATGCCAAGAAGATCATCGGCCAGATCAAGGGCGGCGGCGATTTTGCCGCACTCGCTAAGCAGTACAGCAAGGATCCCGGCGGCGCGCAGGGTGGCGACCTGGGCTTCTTCAAGAAGAACGAGATGGTGCCGGAGTTCGCCGCTGCCGCCTTCGCGCTGCAGCCGGGCCAGGTATCGCAGGAGCCGGTGCACAGCCAGTTCGGCTGGCACGTGATCCTGGTGCTGGAGCGCCGCCGCGCGCCGCCGCCGAGCTACGACCAGGCGCGCGACGAACTGCGGCAGAAGATGATTCAGGAGGGTGTGCAGAAGGCGGTGGCGAAGGCGCGCGCCGCAGCCTCGGTCGAGAAGTTCAACATGGACGGCTCGCCGCTTCGCGCCACCGACGCGGCAGAACCGCCGCCCGCGCCCGCCAAACAATAAACGTCCGATCCGGAGGAGACGCCCATGGCCACGCCAGTGTCGCCGCTTGCCGTGCCGTTGCCCGAACTGCCGCCGCTCGCAGGCGTCCGCCTGGGCGCCACCGCCGCCGGCATCCGCTACCAGGGACGCACCGACCTGGTGATGATGGAACTGGCCGCCGGCACGACGGTGGCCGGCGTGTTCACCGCCAGCAAGTGCCCAGGCGCGCCGGTCGACTGGTGCCGCGCCTCGCTGAAGGGCGGCAAGGCGCGCGCCGTCGTGGTCAATGCCGGCAATGCCAACGTGTTCACCGGCAAGGCCGGCCGCAACGCCTGTGCCGCCACCGCGGCATCAGCCGGCGGGCTGGTCGGCTGCCCGCCGCGGCAGGTGTTCGTCGCGTCCACCGGGGTGATCGGCGAGGTGCTGCCGCACGAAAAGCTGGTGGCGGCGCTGCCCGCCCTGCACGCCGCCCTGGACGAAGATGCGTGGGAGGCGGCGGCGCGGGGCATCATGACCACCGACACCTTTCCGAAGGCGGCGACCCGCAGTGTCATGATCGGCGACTCCGAGGTGCGCATCACCGGCATCGCCAAGGGCAGCGGCATGATCGCGCCGGACATGGCGACCATGCTATGCTTCGTGTTCACCGACGCGAAGCTGCCGGCCGGTGCCATGCAGGCGCTGCTGAAGAAGGGCGTCGACGCCAGCTTCAACTGCACCACCGTCGATTCCGACACCTCCACCTCGGACACCGTGCTGCTGTTCGCCACCGGCCAGGCGAAGCATCCGCGCGTGCCGGCCGAAGGCGGGCGCGTGCTGGCCGATTTCGCCCGCGCGCTGGATGCCGTGCTGCTGGACCTGGCGCTGCAGGTGGTGCGGGACGGCGAGGGGGCGCAGAAGCTGGTGCGGGTCGACGTCACCGGCGCGACCACTGCGCGGTCGGCGAAGCGCGTCGGGCTGGCGGTGGCCAACTCCCCGCTGGTGAAGACCGCGATCGCCGGCGAGGACGCCAACTGGGGCCGCATCGTGATGGCGGTGGGCAAGGCGGGCGAACCGGCGGACCGCGACACGCTGTCGGTCGGCGTCGGCGGCGTCTGGATGGCGCGCGACGGCGGCGTGGTGCCGGACTACGACGAGGCGCCGGTCGTGGAGCACATGAAGGGGCGGGAGGTCGAGATTGCCATCGACCTCGGTCTGGGCCGCGGCAAGGCCACCGTGTGGACCTGCGACCTCACGCACGGCTACATCGACATCAACGGCTCGTACCGAAGCTGAGCCTGGGCGCGCCGGTCAGGCGCGCGTCGGCGTCAGCGTCTCCAGCGCATCGGCGACGGAGCGGTAGCGGCAGCTTCGCCCGATCAGCGGCTGCACGACGATGTCTTGCGCGCCGCGCCACAGGATCCAGCGGCGAAGCTGGCTGTCGCTGGCGTAGAAGGCGATCACCTCCTCGTATTCCTCGCCCTCCACGCAGTGATCGAGTTCGACGATCATCTGCACGTCGTGGAACTCTGCCCAGCCTTGCAGGAGCATGAGGTCGGAGATTTCGAAGGCGAGGCCTTTGGGGGTGCTGGGCGTGAGTTGTGGCGTTTCCATCGAGAACTCCGATCGGGCGTGGACTTCACGTGAGTGTGATCAGAGGCTTCACGGTGGCGTGAAAGCAAGTCTCGAAAATTGGATTGCGGCGATTTTCCGGTCGGAACAATGGTGTTCCAAACTGCCGCCCGAGGGAACGCGGCTAAATAGCTGAACTCAATGCACTATCAGGTCGTGCATGGGACGTCCTGGAGCAATGGTATTGCTTACGCTGTCAAGATGTAACCAAGCCGGTTGCGTCACGGATCACCCGCTGAACGAAATTTCACTTGGGCTCCATTGTGGCGGGCTGTCTGGCAGGCCGCCTCACGGACGTCCCAGGGGGGTGTGCCGGGGTCGCGTTGCCCGTCAGGGCGTCCCGTTGACGTAAAGCGCCAGGATATCCGTTACCGCGCGGTTGAGCGGCGTGGGCACGCCTGCCTTCTCGCCCAGTTCGACCACGGCGCCGCTGAGCCAGGGCAGTTCCAGCCGGTTGCCGCGCGCCAAATCGCCCTGCATCGAGGCGGTCATCTGCGCCGGCAGCGTATCCACGAACGCCATGCGCTTCTCGGCGAAGTCCTCGCCCAGCTTCACGCCGAGGGCGCGGCCGACGGCCACCACTTCGCGGGTGATATCGAGCAGGAAGGCGCGGGCCCGCGGGTTCGCACGGATCGGCCCGATGGTCGAGCGCATGCTGGCGGTGCAGGCCGACATCGGCACCAGGAAGGCGAATTTCTGCCAGATCGCCAGGTTGATGTCGGCGGGGATCTCCGAGTCGATGCCGGCGGCGGTGCAGGCCGCGAGCAGCGCCTCGACCCGGGCGGAGCGGGTGTTGTCGAACTCCCCGAAGATGAGCTTGGCCATCGTGCCGGTATGCTTGATCACGCCGGGGCTGCCGATCACCACGCCGATCTGGCCGACGCCGCCGATCACCGCCTCGCGCCCCAGCACGCGGGTGAGCACTTCGTCCTTGTTGACGCCGTTCTGGAACGAGACCACGGCGGTGCCTGGCCGGATCAGCGGCTTGATCGCTTCGGCGGCGGCCTCCGTGTCCCACAGTTTCACCGCGACCATCACGACATCGGCCGGTTCCAACGTCGACGGGTCGTCGGTGGCCGTCACGTCCTTCAGGTGCAGGTCGCCCAGGGTGCTGTCGACGCGCAGGCCGTTGGCACGGATTGCCGCCAGGTGTGCGCCGCGCGCGACGAACGCCACGTCGTTGCCGGAAGCCGCCAGCCGCGCGCCGAAATAGCCGCCGAGGCCGCCGGCCCCCATGATCACGATCCGCATGGGGTATTTGGAGCGCCGGCGCCTGGACGCGTCAAGGCCGCGCCGCGGCCGAGACGGTTCTGTATCCATGCTGTAACAAGATGTTTCAATCCGGATATGAAACCGCCATTATGCTGATGCGGAAGGGAGGGACTGCAATGGCAGAACCAGTCGACGACGTTTTCACTCTGTCGCCGGGCATTCGCGACCGGTTCTGGGACAAGAACAGGGTGGTGGTGGACCGGATCCTGCTGCCGCTGATCTGCTACCACGGCGGCAGTAACGATCCCGCTGTTGCGGTCAGTACTCTGCGAGCGGATGCCGACAAGCTGCACGCCCTGGAGCAATCCGTGGCCGCTCTGGCAGAGGCCGCAGGCGCGATGGGGGCTCCTGCTCCAGGTTCCTCGCCGGCACCGGTTGCCGCGCCAATCGTGCCGAAGGCCTATATGTGGGTCAGCCCGTCGATTTCCGGTGCGATCCTTCTGGGCTTCTTCGTCATGCTCGGCGTCCTGATGACGCGCGATGCGGCGGCGGTCGAGAAACTGGGTGGCCTGCAGAACGTGTTGTTCACGTTGCTCGGTGCCCTCGCCGCGGCTTTCACCCAGGTGGTGAATTACTGGCTCGGTTCCTCCAAGGGGTCGGCCGACAAGACCGACCTGCTCGAGAGGACGATCCGGCCGCCGGCCGACGGCGGGCAGGCAACTCCGGCTCCGGTGAAGTAATGGGCGGGCGGGCCTGGAATAGATCGCAGTAGCGCGGGCCGCGCACCGTCACGCCGGCACCAGTCCTAAAGTGCCGCCTCGGTGATGGGAGCGCGTGCCCTGGCGGGCGGGCTGCCGTCGTGGTGCGCCAGCCGTGACGCACCCGCCAGCAGGATCAGGGCGATGACGCCGAAGATCAGCACCCGGTCCACCAGCGTGTCGAGCGGCGAACGTTTGGCATACCAGTAGCGGCGATACCAGGACGAATGCGGCTGCAGCGGCGCGATGGCCATGCCTCCCCTCGCGGCGTTTCCCGCGCCAGTATGCGGTCGCGCCGCAAGGCACGCAATCGGCAGGGAAACGGCATGCAGAGCGATCGATCGACCATGGCGAGGCCCGGGAGCGCCACCGATGTGGGGTAGCCCGATGCCCGATCCGGGCTACGTCATGGTCATCGCACTCGTCCTGGCCACCGGGCTCATCGGGGCCGGGCTGGCCTGGGTCACCCGCCGCTATGTGCATCTCGACGTGCTGCGGCGCCATCATGAGGTGGGCAGCGCCGTCTTCCTGCAACTCGGCGTGCTGTTCGCGGTCCTCCTGGCCTTCGTGTTCAACGAGGTCTGGTCCGAATACAACAGCGCCGCCGATGCGATCGAGCAGGAATGCGGCGCGCTGAACGGTGTGGCCATGCTGAGTGCCGCGCTGCCTGCGGCCTCCCGCCAGCAGGTCCAGTCGCTGCTCGCCGCCTACACCGATGACGTCATCACCCGCGAATTCCCCGCGATGGTGCATCGCCGCGCCGACATCCACTCGGAGGTCGCCTTCCAGTCGCTCTGGCTCGGCGTGGCGGCGCTGCCCGGCGTGCGCGAGCAGGACACGGTGCTGCGCGGCGCCATGCTCTCGCTGGTGGAACGGGCGCACCAGAACCGCGACCTGCGCCTGTTCCAGATGAGCACCGGACTGCCGGGACTGATCTGGCTCCTGCTGCTGTCGTTCGTCGTCGTGCTGGTCGCCTTCCTGCTGTTCTTCGCCGTCGAGTACATCGTCTCACAGATGATCTTCACCGGAGCCTTCGCCGCCTGCCTGGTGTTCATCCTGCTGGTGGTGAAACTGCTCGACTTCCCGTTCGAGGGCGTCCTGCGGCTGGCGCCCACCGACTTCCAGGAGACCGCGCAGAAGATCGCCACACTGCCAGGAGGATGACGGCATGAGCGGACAGGCTGGCATTACGGTGTCGCGCGATGCGCGCGGCGTGGCGGTGGTGACCATCGACAACGCGGCACGGCTCAACACGCTCGGCACGCGGCTGATGACGGAGCTTGTCACCGCCGTCGAAGGCCTCGCGGCCGATGCGACGCTGCGCGCTGTGGTGCTGCGCGGCGCGGGCGAGCGTGCCTTCATCGGCGGCGCTGACATCGACGAGATGGCCGGTCTCGATCCGGCACGGGCGCGCGCGTTCATCACCCTGGTGCATCGCAGTTGCGACGTGTTCCGCCGGCTGCCGGTACCGGTGGTCGCGCGCATCCAGGGCTATGTGTTCGGCGCCGGCGTGGAGGTCGCCGCCGCCTGCGACATGCGGGTGGCCAGCAGCGACGCTCAGTTCGGCATGCCGGAGGTGCGGCTCGGCGTGCCCTCGGTGGTGGAGGCGGCGCTGCTGCCGCACCTGATCGGGTGGGGCCGCACGCGGCAATGGCTGCTGACCGGCGATCCGATCGACGCGCCGACCGCGCTGGCCTGGGGTCTGGTGGAGACCGTGGTGCCGGCCGCACAACTCGACGCACAGGTGGAACGGCTGCTGGCGTCGATCCTGGCCTCGGGCCCGCGCGCGGTGCGGCTGCAGAAGGCGCTGATCGCGGACTGGGAGGAACTGCCGCCGCGCCAGGCGGTGCAGCGCGGCATCGACAGCTTCGCCGCCGCCTGGGAACACGACGAGCCGCGGCGGATGATGCAGGATTTCCTCGACCACAGGCGGGCGCGTAAGCTCGCGCAGGGACGGACGGAGAAACCGGCATGACCGAGGAAGCGATCACCGGCGCCGAGTGGCTGGCGCGCACGCTCGCCGCCAATGGCACCTCGCATGTGTTCTTCATCGACGCGGTCCTGCGGCGGACGCTGATCGAACTCGGCGCGCTGGGCGTCACCCGCGTTCTCGCCCATGCCGAGAAATCCGCCGCCTACATGGCCGATGGCTATGCGCGCATCGCCGGCAAGCCGGGCATCTGCTTCGCCCAGTCGGTCGGCGCAGCCAACCTCGCGGCCGGGCTGCAGGACGCCTATCTCGGCCACACGCCGGTGATCGCGCTGACCGGGCGCGAACCGCCCTCGCTGCACCATCGCAACACCTATCAGGAACTGCCACATCGGCCATTGTTCCAGTCGGTGACCAAGTTTTCGGCCGATGTGGAGGATGCCGCCGACCTGCCGCGCCTGCTGCGCCAGGCCTGGCGCGAGGCGGTCTCCGGTTCGCCGCGTCCCACCCATCTCGACCTCTACGGCCGCTCAGCCAACATCGTCGAACTCGGCATGGTGAGCGAGCCGGTCGCGGTCGATCCGGCGCTGCAACTGACCAATCCGCCGTACCGCCCCTCGCCGGCGGATGACGAGATCGAGCGAGCTGCGGCCCGGCTGCGCGCGGCGAAGCGCATCGTGATCGTCGCCGGCTCCGGCGCGGCGGCATCGGGCGCGGGGCGGGAGGTGCTGGCGCTGGGTGAGGTGCTGGCCGCACCGATCGGCACGTCGCTCGGCGCGCGCGGCATCGTGCCGACGCGGCACCGCCTGTCCATTGGTTGCCCCGGCAACTATGCCGCGCCGCCCGCCAACCAGATCGTGCACGAGGCCGATCTCGTGGTGTTCATCGGCTGCCACACCGGCGATCAGGTGACCCATACCTGGCGCATTCCGCCGCTCACCACCGAGGTGGTCCAGATCGACATCGACCCCAGCGAGCTCGGCCGCACCTACGGCCGCACGCTGGGGCTGATGGGCGATCCCAAGGCGACGCTGGCGAAGCTGCTGGACGCGCTGGGCAAGCCCGCCTGCGACACGGCCTTCGCCGACCGTGCCGCCGGTATCGTTGCCGCCTGGCGCGAGGAGCGGGCACCGCTGCTCGCCGGCAACGCTGTGCCGATCCTGCCCGACCGGCTGTGCGCAGAGATCACCAAGGCGCTGCCCGAGGACGGCATCCTGGTCGGCGATACCGGTTATTCCGGCATCTGGACATCGTCGCTGATCGAACTGAACGGCACCTCGCAGACCTATCTGCGTGCCGCCGGTTCGCTGGGCTGGGCGTTCCCCGCCGCCCTCGGCGCCAAATGCGCGGCGGGCAAGCGAAAGGTGATCTGCTGGTCGGGCGACGGCGCGATCTACTACCACCTGACCGAACTGGAGACCGCGCGGCGGCGCGGCATCGCCGTGGTGCTGGTGATCAACAACAACTCGGGCTTCGGCCAGGGCTGGCCGAACATCCAGCGCCAGCAAGGCAACAAGCCGGGCGACGTGAGCGAACTGGTGCGCTTCGGCCCCACCAACTTCGCCGACGTGGCGCGCGTGTTCGGCCTGCGCGGCATCCGCGTCGAGGAGCCGTCGCAGATCGGACCGGCGCTGCGCGAGGCGCTGGCCTCGGACGAGACGGTGATCGTCGACGTCAACACCGACATCGATGCGCGCGCGCCGGAACCGTGGCTGCCGGCAGGTGCCTGAGGCGGGAGGACGCGCCGATGCATTTGCTGCAGCCTGAGCCCGCCGCCGCGCTGCTGGGGCTGCGCGCCCTGAAGACGGTGGCGACCGCGTCGGGCGGGATCGGCGTGGCGCAGCGCGCGGTGATGGAAGCGGCCCGTCGCGTCATCCTGCGTATCGACGCCGATATCGACACGCTGGCCCCGGTGACGCCGGCGGAACTCGCGGCCGGCTTCCCGACGCCCGAACTGCGGCGCCAGTTCGTCAACGGCATGCTGGTGGTGGCACTGGCCGACGGTGTGCCGTCCCGCGAATCCGTCGCCCACGTGGAACGATTTGCCGAGGCGCTGGGGGTTGCGGGGGCTGAGGTGACCGATCTGCGGCGGCTGACCGAGCATCAGATGCTGCTGTTCAGGTTGGACTTCCTGCGCCGCAGCCAGGTGGGCGACATCATGCGCGACCAGCGCGAGCAGCACGGTCTGCTTGGCCTGGCGCGCAGCATCCTGGGGATGCGCGGGCTGCTGGAGGAGCCGGCGCTGGCGGCGCGCTATCGTGCCTTGGAACGCCTGCCGGAGGACACGCTGGGTCACGCGCTGTGGCGCTACTACCGGCACAATGGCTTCGGCGTGCCGGGCGAGCGCGGCGGCTTCCCGGAGGCGGGCGTGTACCACGACGTCTCCCACGTGCTCGGCGGCTACGACACCGATCCCGAAGGTGAGGTCGAGGTCGCCGCGTTCACCGCCGGCTACAAGCGCACGCGTCCGTTCTATGTCGTGCTGTTCGCGGTGATGATCTTCAGCGCGGGTGTGAATGTGCGCCCGCTGCCCGGCGGCGTGACGGTGGGCGTGCTCGGGCGGCCCGGCATGGCCGAGAGGATGTTCGCCGCCATGGAGCGCGGCAGCAAGGTCGGCCTGGACCTGTCGGACAAGTGGGATTACTGGCCCTATGCCGCGCTGCCGCTGGACGAGGCGCGGCGGCGGCTCAACATCGTGGCGGGGGCAGGGGAATGACCGAAGTGGCGGTGGTGGGCGCGGGCCTGATGGGCCATGCGCTCGCCTTGGTGTTCGCGCTCGGCGGGCACAGCGTGCGGCTGACCGACAGCAACGCCCAGACGCTGGAGCGCGCGCCCGGGCTGATGGCGACCGCGCTCGCCACGCTGGTCGAGGCGGGCGAGGTCGACGCGTCCTGGGACCGCCAGCGCCTGTCGCATGCGGTGCGCTGCATCTCTTCGCTCGCCGACACCGTGGCCGGGGCGAAGCTGGTGGTCGAGGCCATCGTCGAGCGGCCCGATGCCAAGCGCGCGCTCTATGCGCAGCTCGAGACGCTGATGGATGGCGATGCGATCCTGGCGTCCAACACCTCGAACCTCGACATCTTCCCGCTGGTGCCGGACAGTTTGCAGGCGCGAACCGTCATCGCCCATTGGTATACGCCGCCCTATCTGTGCGACCTGGTGGATCTGTGTCCCGGCGCGCACACCGATCCCGCCGCCATCGAGACCGTGCGCGACATGGTGCGCGCGATGGGCAAGGTGCCGGTCGTGTTCAAGCAGATGGTGCAGGGCTATGTCGCCAACCGGCTGCAGGCGGCGATCCAGCTCGAGGTGCAGCGCATGCTGGACGAAGGGCTGGTGACCGCGAAGGACATCGACGATTCGGTGATCCACGGACTGGCTCTGCGCATCCCGATCCTGGGCATCATGGCGAAGGCCGACTTCACCGGGCTGGCGCTGCTGCAGCAGGGCCTGGCGAACCGCAGCTACACGCCGCCGCCGGTGCGCGGCCACAGCGAGTCGCTCGATGCGCTGATCGCGCAAGGCCGCAGCGGCGTGATGGCGGGCAAGGGGTATTTCGACTGGGGTGACCGCTCGCCGGAGGAATTGTTCCGCGAGCGCGACCGCAAGCTGCTGGCGCTGAAGCAGGCGCTGCGCAAGATCGGACCGATGGAGGGCACATGATCAGCTACGATCTCAAGGGCAAGACTGCACTCGTCACGGGCGGCGCGTCGGGCATCGGGCTCGCCACCGTGCGCATGCTGGCGAAGTTCGGCTGCACGGTGGCGGTGAACTTCCTGGTGGACGATCCGCGCGGGCCGGAGGCGGTGGAGCAGATCAACGCCGAGGGCGGCCGCGCGATCATGGCGCCCGGCAGCGTCAGCGAGGCGGGCGGCTGCGAGCGCATGGTGCTGAAGGCGATCGACGACCTGGGGCGGCTCGACCTGCTGTTCAACAATGCCGGCACGCCGGGGACGCGGCGCAAGATCAATCCGCCGGAGCTGGAGCTGATCACCGAGGAACTGTGGGAGCTGCTGCTGCAGACCAACCTGCTGGGCGTGTTCCGCGGATCGAAGGCGGCGGCGCCGGCGCTGAAGGCGGCGAATGGTGCGATCGTTTCCACTGCATCGATCGCCGGACTGGGTACCGCGGGCAGCAGCCTGGCCTACAGCGCGACCAAGGCGGGGGTGGTGAGCCTGACGCAGAACCTGGCGCGTGCGCTGGCGCCCGAGGTGCGGGTGAACGCCATCGCGCCGGGAGCGGTTGACAGCACCTGGATGGTGGAGTGGACCAACGAGCAGCGCCAGCAGTCGATCGAGCGTGCGCTGCTGAAGCGCCGCTGCACGCCGGAGGATCTGGCCGAGGTGGTGCTGTTCCTGGGCTTCGGCGCGGCGATGGTGACGGGGCAGACGATCACGGTGGATGGCGGCCTGACGCTGTAGGCCGGCTGCCTGGCGCGCGCGCAGCGGAAGCGATCTCCATGGGGATTGCTTCGCTGCCGCTCGCAATGACAGGGAGCCAAAAGACAAGGGCCGCACCGTCGCCGGTGCGGCCCTTTCTGCTGAGGCTGGACGAAAGGCTCAGAATGTCAGCACGAAGTCGGAGGCGAAGGTGACGGCGCTGCTGGCGTTGCCGTTCTTGAACGGCTTGGCACCGTTCAGCGCGGAGTCGACCCGCAGTTCCGGTCGGATCATCAGGCCGCTGACCGGGGCCGGCAGTTCCGGCTTGATGGTCAAGCCGACGGTGATCGCGCCGTAGGTGGTGGGCTTGTTGGAGAAGAAGATCGGCCCGTACGGCACCATGCCGAGCTGGACCCGGGCGAAGTCGTTGTTGTTGCCGAAGGCGGCGACGAAGGCGTTGTTATCGTCGCGGAACACTTCCGCCCGTGCGTTGAACGTGACGGTCTCGCTCAGCGCCAGCGACATGTACTGGGCGACGCCGAAGCCGTTGGCGGGCTTCGGATTGCCGGTCGCGAACGGGGCGTTGCCCAGGAAGTCGTCGCGGATCCAGTTGAAGTCGGTGACGAAGGTCAGCTTGTCGGTCGCCTTCCACACCACGTAGGCGTCGCTGACGTAGCGCAGGTACTTGTTGGCGTTGAACGCCGGCGCCAGGCCGCGCGACGGATTCTCCGGCCCGATATGGGTCAGTGCGAGGAAGGTGACCTCGCCGTCGAACATGTTCAGCCCGAAGCCGATGATGCCGCCCGGCTTGCCGTTGTTGTCGCCGCGGCAGCAGCCGATGGTCGTGTTGATGCCGCTGTCGACGCCCAGGTAGATGTCGAGCAACGGCGAGACATGGGTGGTTGTCAGGATGCCGGTGTGCTTCAGCGGCAGGCCGAAATTGAAGATGTAGGAGTGCGAGTAGAACATGTTGGTCGACGGATCGATCGTCTCGTAGCCGATCGGCGTCGTGAACAGGCCCGCCTTCACGTCGATGCCGCCCTCGGTGAGCACCGGAAGGTGCAGCAGGACGTTGGCCTCGGTGACGTCGAACTGGTTGCGGTAGCCAGGTCCCGGGTTCTGGTCCCAGATGCCGAGGAAGTGAGTGTAGCGCGCGTCCGAACCGTAGAACGCCTGCAGCTTGAAGCCCCAGTCGAAGCCTTCGGCCTTGGGGTCGAGCGGCTTGTTCGCGGTCAGCATGAGCTGGTTCAGCAGCGGCTGGTTGGCGCGGTCGTCGAACAGGCGGCCGAAGTTCACGCCGCTGTCAGGTGTCGCCGGATTGGCGGTGAAGCCGCCCTGAATCTGTGCCGAGAAATGGATGCCGTTGATCCACAGCCCGGGCGGTGGCGCCTCCGCGGCCGGTGCCGCCGTCGGAGCGGGCGCGGTGGCGGGCGGCGGTGTCTGCGCATATGCGGCCGGCATGGCGGCGGCAAAGCTGGCCGCTGCGATCCAGCGAACGGCCCTGGTCATTTTCCTGTACCCCATAGTTACCTTTGTTACCTTCTGCCTTCCCGAATCATTTTGTAGTCACAAGTGTGGGGCGCCGGCAATCCGGCGCCCCAGGAGCTGTGACGATTCTTAGAAGATCTGCTCTCCGTGCAACACCAGGTCGAGGCCCTCGCGCTCCTCTTCCTCGCCCACACGCAGGCCTACCAGCACTTTGGTGATCATCAATAGGATCAGCGTCCCAACGGCGCTGTAGATGAGCGTGGCGGCGACGCCCTCGCACTGGATCCAGAACTGCGCGAGGCTGCCGGGCGTGCCGTCGGGCAGTGCATCGGTCGCCGATAGCGGTCCGTAGGAAAATACGCCGGTCAGCAGGGCACCGATGATGCCGCCGACGCAGTGCACGCCGAACACGTCCAGGCTGTCGTCGTAGCCGAACATGTGCTTCAGGCTGGTCGCGCACCAGAAGCAGACCACGCCGGCGACGACGCCGATGATGATCGACGAACCGGGCAGCACGAAGCCCGAGGCCGGGGTGATGGCCACAAGCCCTGCGACCGCGCCGGAGATGCAGCCCAGCACCGAGGGTTTGCCCTTGGCGATCCACTCGGCGAACATCCAGGCCAGTGCGGCGGCCGCGGTGGCGATCTGCGTCACGGTCATTGCCATACCGGCACGGCCGTTCGCTGCACCCGCGGAGCCGGCGTTGAAGCCGAACCAGCCGACCCACAGCAGCGACGCGCCGATCACCGCATAGGACAGGTTGAACGGCGCCATGTTCTCGGTGCCGTAGCCGACTCGCTTGCCGAGAACCAGGGCGCACATCAGCCCGGCGATGCCGGCGTTGATATGCACCACGGTGCCGCCCGCGAAATCAAGCTGGCCGTTGGCGAACAGCCAGCCGGTCGGCGCCCAGACCCAGTGTGCGACCGGGGCGTAGATCAGCAGCGACCAAAGGGTCATGAAGATGCAGAGCGCCGAGAACTTCATGCGATCGGCGAACGCGCCCACGATCAGCGCCGGGGTGATGATCGCGAACGTCATCTGGAACATCATGAAGACGGATTCGGGGATGGTGAACGTGATCGCCCCGTCCGTGCCGGCCCCGAGCACGAAGGGCACATCGGCGCCCTTCGCGATCTTCTCGGCCATGCCGTGCAGCATGAAGCGCGACAGGTCGCCGACATAGGCGTTGCCGTTGGTGAAGGCCAGGCTGTAGCCGGCGACGGTCCAGACGATGGTCACCAGGCAGGTGATGGCGAAGGACTGCATCAGCGTGGCAAGGATGTTCTTCTTCCGCACCATGCCGCCGTAGAACAGCGCCAGGCCGGGGATGGTCATCATCAGCACCAGCGCCGTGCTGGTCATCATCCAGGCGATATCGCCCGAATCGAGTTTGGGTGCCGGAGCGTCCTCGGCGAACGCTGGTGCTGCCGCGAGCAGTAGAGGCAGCGCAGCAGCCAGCGCCCCGAAAAGTCGACGTCGAGTCATGTACCTGTTTCCCTTGTTCTGTCGGTCAGAGTGCGGCGGCGTCGACCTCGCCCGTGCGGATCCGCACGGCGCGTTCGATGTCCAGCACGAAGATCTTGCCGTCGCCGATCTTTCCGGTATGGGCGGACTTGGTGATCGCCTCGATCACCTGGTCGGTGAGATCGGCCGGCACCACGACCTCGATCTTCACCTTCGGCAGGAAATTCACGTGGTACTCCGCACCACGGTAGATCTCGGTCTGGCCCTTCTGCCGACCGAACCCCTTCACCTCAGAGACGGTGAGACCCTGCACGCCGAGTGGCGTCAGTGCCTCGCGCACGTCGTCGAGCTTGAAGGGCTTGATGATGGCCATGATGAGCTTCATGTCGCTGCCCCTTGGTTGCTCTCCACGCCGCCGCCACCCTCGCGGCGGGGCGGTCGTGCCAGGGGACTATCAAGAATCGTGCCGCGGCAGCGTGAGGCCGCGGTACCGCGTCCGGCGGGCTACGATCGCTCGCCATGCGCCTGCCGCATGTCGCGCCGTCCAGGGGGCCGCCGGGGGCTGTCATAGGGGGCCCGCCTCAGGGGACCGCTCACACGGGGCCACGTCGCGCCTTGCCGTCGCCCCCGTGGGATGAGGCATTGTTGTTCCCGCGGCGCTGTTCCCCCGGCGCGTGGCCGGTTACGGCGAAGCGCGCGCATCCGTCACGCCCCGGTAGCTAATCTGCCTAAGAAACAAGCAAAAACAGTGCAAAAGCGAAGCGCCCCCGCCATTCTTCCGAATGGCGGGGGCGCAGCAGGCAAGTTCAGACGATACAGATCAGGCCGAGAGAGATCAGACGGAGTAGTACATCTCGAACTCGACCGGGTGCGGAGTGTGTTCGAAACGATACACCTCGCTCCATTTCAGCTCGATGTAGCTCTCGATCTGGTCGATGCTGAACACGTCGCCGGCCAGCAGGAACTCATGGTCGGCTTCCAGCGCGCCGATCGCCTCGCGCAGGCTGCCGCACACGGTGGGGATGCCCTTCAGCTCTTCCGGCGGGAGGTCGTACAGGTCCTTGTCCATCGGGTCGCCCGGATGGATCTTGTTGCGGATCCCGTCGAGCCCGGCCATCAGCATCGCCGCGAACGCGAGGTAGGGGTTCGCGCCCGGATCGGGGAAGCGGACCTCGACGCGCTTCGCCTTCGGGCTCGTCGCGTACGGGATGCGGCAGGAGGCGGAGCGGTTGCGGGCCGAATAGGCCAGCAGCACCGGTGCCTCGAAGCCGGGGATCAGCCGCTTGTAGCTGTTGGTCAGCGGGTTGGTGAAGGCGTTCAGCGCCTTGGCGTGCTTGATGATGCCGCCGATGTAGTAGAGCGCCGTCTCCGACAGGTCGGCATAGGCGTTGCCGGCGAACAGCGGCTTGCCGGCCTTCCAGATCGACTGGTGCACGTGCATGCCCGAGCCGTTGTCGCCGTAGATCGGCTTCGGCATGAACGTGGCGGTCTTGCCGTAGCTGTGCGCCACGTTGTGCACGCAGTATTTGTAGATCTGCATGTGGTCCGCCATCTTGGTCAGCGGGCCGAACTTGGTGCCGAGTTCGTGCTGGCTCTGCGCCACCTCGTGGTGGTGCTTCTCAATCGCCAGGCCCATCTCGCCCATCGTCGACAGCATCTCGGCGCGCAGGTCGCCCTCGCCGTCCACCGGCGACACCGGGAAGTAGCCGCCCTTCACCGCCGGGCGGTGGCCCATGTTGCCTTCCGGATAGTCCTTCAGGCTCGATTGCGGGCCTTCCTGGCTGTCGAGCTGGTAGATGCCGTAGTTGCCGCCGGTGCCGAACTTCACGCTGTCGAACACGAAGAACTCGGCTTCCGGCCCGAAGAACGCCGTGTCACCCACGCCCGACGACTTCAGATAGGCCTCGGCCTTCTTGGCGGTGGAGCGGGGATCGCGGTTGTACGGCTGGCCAGTGGACGGCTCGACGATGTCGCAGAACAGGATCAGGCTGGGCTTGGCGGCGAACGGATCCATCACCGCCGTCTCGGCGTCCGGCATCAGGATCATGTCCGACTCGTTGATCGCCTTCCAGCCGGCGATCGAGGAACCGTCGAACATGAAACCGTCGCGGAACACATCCTCCTCGATGGTGGAGACATGCTGCGCCGTGTGCTGCCACTTGCCGCGCGGATCGGTGAACCGCAGATCCACGTATTCCACGGAGTGCTCGGTGAGCATCTCCAGCACCTTGCCAACGCCGTTGGTGGTGCCTGCAGGCCTTCTCGCCATGTATGGTTTCCCCGTCCGTCTCGATTGGTGCGCCGACGATCCGGTCGGATTCTGGCGCAAACTATGCGAGGCCGCACCATGCGACCCCTTCGCGAAGCGGCCCGTCTACTCGCTTCCGCCACGGGCCAAAAGCGGAATTCGTCGCTGTCTGTGTCGTGCTCGAGCGTGATCGCTTCGCGTGGAATCACGTCGAGCGTGAATCACACGGCAAAACAATGAGCTGGAGTATGTCCGATGCTTCGATCAGCAGCGAACATGCTCTAGACGGCGTCCTCGCCGCGCTCGCCGGTGCGGATGCGGATGACATCCTCGATCGTCGAGACGAAGATCTTGCCGTCGCCGATGCGTCCGGTACGGGCGGCATTGATGATCGCCTCGACCGCACGCTCCACCACCGACTCGTCGCACACCACCTCAATTTTCACCTTCGGGAGGAAGTCGACCACGTACTCGGCGCCGCGATACAGCTCGGTATGGCCCTTCTGCCGGCCGAAGCCCTTCGCCTCCACCACGGTGATGCCTTGCAGGCCGACCTCGTGCAGAGCTTCCTTCACCTCATCCAGTTTGAACGGCTTGATGACTGCCTCGATCTTTTTCATGCGCGTCCAACCCCGGCTCGCCGGGCCTCCCTTGCTGGCTGCCCAGGTCACTCCTGAACGGAACGGCAGCGCCACAGGTTTGCATGCGGCGTGCCAAGCCACAATGCGCGGCTCCCACCCAGCCGTGAGAGCCGGCGCCCACACGCTGGGCGTCCACCGCTTTGCCATGCCCGGATTTTGGGCACTTATCGGCAACACCTCCGCCCGAGGTTGAAGCTGCGACGCCCGGAATCCATACTGTGACGCCATCCGAGGGGAGCCGCGTCCAGTGAAGCCTGCCAACACCCTGCTGTCCGGCATCGGCACCACGATCTTCACCGTGATGTCGGCACTCGCGGTCGAGCACAAATCGATCAACCTGGGACAGGGTTTCCCCGATACCGAGGGGCCTGCGGACGTGCTGCGCGCGGCGGCGGATGCGCTGCATGACGGCCGCAACCAGTATCCGCCGATGCCCGGCGTGCCCGAACTGCGCCAGGCGGTGGCCGCGGCCAACGCGCGCTTCTACGGCCTGGAGGTGGACTGGGCGAGCGAGGTCGTCGTGACCTCGGGCGCCACCGAGGCGATCACCGCCTGCCTGATGGCGGTGCTGAACCCGGGCGATGAGGTGGTGCTGATCGAGCCGCTGTACGACACCTACCTGCCGGTGGTGCGCATGCTGGGCTGCATCCCGCGCCTGGTGCGGCTGGAGCCGCCCGACTGGTCACTGCCGCGCGCCGAACTGGCCGATGCGTTCGGCCCGAAGACCAAGGCGATCCTGCTGAACTCGCCGATGAACCCGTGCGGCAAGGTGTTCACCGAGGAGGAACTCGGCTTCATCGGCGACCTGGTGCTGCGCCACGACGCGTATGCGATCTGCGACGAGGTGTATGAGCACCTGACCTTCGACGGCGCACGGCACATCCCGCTGATGACGCTGCCGGGGATGCGCGAGCGGTCGATGCGGATCGGCAGCGCCGGCAAGACGTTCTCGCTCACCGGCTGGAAGGTCGGTTATGTGACGGCGCCGGCGGCGCTGGCGGCCAATGTGGCGAAGGCACACCAGAACCTGACCTTCACGACCGCGCCGAACCTGCAGCGCGCGGTGGCGGTGGGACTGGCGAAGGACGATGCGTATTTCGCCTCGCTGTCAGGGGCCCTGCAGGCCAAGCGGGACCGGCTGGCGGCGGGTCTGGCCAGCCTGGGGCTGGAGGTGCTGCCGGCGAAGGGCAGCTATTTCGTGTCGACCGATTTCCGTCCGCTTGGGTTCAATGGCGACGATGTGGCGTTCTGCCGGCACATCACCGAGCATGCCAAGGTGACGGCGATCCCGGTGTCGGCGTTCTACGACGCGCCGGGGGCGCCGAGTCATTACGCCCGCTTCGCGTTCTGCAAGCGTGATGAGGTGCTGGACGAGGCGGTGGCGCGGCTGCGGGCGCATTTTGGCGGACGCTGACCGCTCCCACCCCGTCGGAGAGCGCGAGGCGGCGGGAAACGCGCCGTGATTGTCGCGCTGCGGCTGTCTCACTATGTTTCTTGCCATGGACGAACAGTCACGCAGCGGTATCGGCCGCAGCCTGACGAATATCGGCTGGCTGCTCACCACCGCCGTGGCGGGCGTCGGCGTGGCATGCTGCGGCCTGGATGCCACCCTCGTCACCGCCAGCGCCGGGTTCATCGGCAGCATCGCCGCCAACCTCGGCACCGAAGTGCTAGGCCGCCTGCACCGCGACTGGCGCGGCCGGGCGCGAGCGACCGACGAGAACCATGTCATCATCCGGGGTCTGCGCGCGGCGCAGCTTGCGGCGCTCCACCAGGTCGTCGATCGCTTCGCCAAAGCCTGGCGCACCGACCATGAGTTCCCCGGTCGCGGTCCCACCGCCGACAGGTTCGAGCGCTCTCTGCGCGCCTGGCTGGCCCGGGAGGCGGAGCGGGTACCGCACCTGATCCTGGACGACACGCCGGCACCGGACGAGGCTGATCTGGCACGGCTCCGCAAGGCCATCGTCGCGCGCCTGCCGGACGACTTCACCAGCCTGCTCGCCACGCGCCATGGTGCCGCCGCACGCAAGGGTTTCGCCGCTGCGGCCGAGGCGGCGGTGCTGGTGGAGCTGTGTGCCGCCCTGACACCGCGGCCCGACGAACCGGGGTGGCGATCCGGCGTCCCAGCGTGGCAGCCCGGGAATTTGCCGCCACGCTTCACCGACGCGTTCTATGGGGAGGACCCCGACGGCGCCGGTGGCTGGTTCGCCTTGTTCATCGGCGAAGCGGCGGCCCGCCTCCGCGCCGGCGGCGAGTTCGAGCGCATCTGGAACGCCGAGCAGATCGCGGTCATCCGCTTTATGGCGGAAGCGACGCACCAGGACATTGCCAAACTCGAACAGTCCGCGGCAGCGGCGCTGCAGGCACTGCTGGCCCAGGCGACCACGCTGGATGCCATTGCGGGGGATGCGGCCGCCGCCCGCGCCCACGCCGCCGCGACCGAGGACTTCCTGCGCCGCGACCGCGATCTGCCGCTCAACCTGAAATCCGGCCTTTCCACCGAGGGTTGGTTGCGCTTCGCCGCGCACAACCCGGCCATCCGCTTCCGCGGCCGCACCACGGAGCTGGCCGCGCTGCGCGGCTTCCTCGACGACAGGCAGGCGTTCCGCTGGTGGATCGTCACCGGCCCGGGCGGCGCCGGAAAGACCCGGCTGGGGTTGGAACTGTGCCTGCGTGCGCACGCTGACGGCTGGCGCGGCGGTTTCCTGCGCCACTTCGGGCCGGCGGACGCATGGTCGCTGTCGCCCGCCTGGCGTCCTGCCGGTCCGACGCTGATCATCGCCGACTACGCCTCGGAGCAGGTGGAGCGCATCTCGGCGCTGGCCCGGCAACTGCACGAGCAGGCCACCGACCCGGCCGCCCCGGTGCGCCTGCTGCTGCTGGAGCGGCAGGTGGACCCAGTGTTCGAGAGCCGGTTCCTCGGCAGCAGAGCCTCAGATGAGGGTGCCGTCCGCGGGCATCGCTATGCCGACACGCCGCTCGCCGTCCCGGACCTGGGCGAGGACGCGCTGTGGGACATGGTCCGCGACTGTCCCTGGCTCGATGGCCGCCAAGTGGCGCTGTCGCGCGAGGCGTTCTTCGCCCGGCTGGGCGAGGTGGACGCGGCGCGCCGGCCGCTGGTGGCGATGATCCTCGCGGAGGCCTCGTCCGTCGCGCCCGAGCGCGGACACTTCGGCACGCTGGAGGATGAACTACAGGCGCTGATCAGGCGCGACCGTGAGCACCAATGGCCTGCGTCACTCGGCGCGGCGGGGAAGCCGATCGGTGCCGCCCCTGCCGATGCGCTGCTGGCGTTCGCCAGCATGGTGGACGGCATCGACGAGGCCGGGCTTGCCGCCTGCGCGCCGCATTGCCCGGCGGTCGCCGATCCGGACCACCTCGCCGCCTGCGCCCGCGCCGCTGGCTGCCATTGGGATCCCGCAAGACCTCGACTGGAGCGCATCGAGCCCGACCTGATCGGCGAGTTCTTCACCCTGGAAGTGGTGGCATGCGGGGTAGGATCGACGCCGTCGCACCCTTGGCTGGCCGAGCAGGCCTGGCGCACGGATGAGGCGGCGATGGCGGCGCTGGTTACGCGGGCACGGCAGAACTTTCCGGATCACAGCGCGCTGCGGCGGATCGAGATCACCGTGCCGGGTGTGATGCAGAGCTGGTGGCTGGCGGCGCTGCGCACGGCAGGTGGAGCGGACTCGCTGGATGCCCGGATCGCGGCGGCCGCGGCATTTCTGGACCCGCCGGCCGCCACTGATTCCGGCGCAGCACGGGCGTTCGCTTGGTTGGCGCACTATGCGTCCGCAACGGAAGCCGGGACCGTCACGGCGAACCGTCGCCGTGGCCTCGTTGACCGGCTGCTGGCTCTGGTGCGTGCACATGGTGACCATCCGGATTTCCGTCGGGCACTCGCGAGCAGCCTGTTCAACACGCTGATCGATGCGAAGTCGGAGGACGACCTGTCGCGTCGTGATGCGCTGCTGGATGAGCTGCGGGGTCTGTCGGCTGCCGCACCGGACGACGCGGCGGTGCGCGAGCGGTTGGCGAAGGGGCTGTCCAACACGCTGATCGATGCGAAGTCGGAGGACGACCTGCCGCGTCGTGATGCGCTGCTGGACGAGCTGCGGCATCTGTCGGCTGCCGCGCCGGACGACGCGGCGGTGCGCGAGCCGTTGGCGATGGGCCTGTTCAACACGCTGAACCATGCGAAGTCGGAGGACGACCTGTCGCGTCGTGATGCGCTGCTGGATGAGCTGCGGGGTCTGTCGGCTGTCGCGCCGGACGAGGCGGCGGTGTGCGGGCAGTTGGCGGCGGGCCTGTTCAACACGCTGAACGATGCGAAGTCGGAGGCCGACCTGTCGCGTCGTGATGCGCTGCTGGACGAGCTGCGGGGTCTGTCGGCTGCCGCGCCGGCCGACGCGGCGGTGCGCGAGGAGTTGGCGAAGGGGCTGTTCAACACGCTGAACGATGCGAAGTCGGAGGCCGACCTGTCGCGTCGTGATGCGCTGCTGGACGAGCTGCGGGGTCTGTCGGCTGCCGCGCCGGCCGACGCGGCGGTGCGCGAGCTGTTGGCGAAGGGGCTGTTCGCCACGCTGAACCATGCGAAGTCGGAGGCCGACCTGTCGCGTCGTGATGCGCTGCTGGACGAGCTGCGGGGTCTGTCGGCTGCCGCGCCGGCCGACGCGGCGGTGCGCGAGGAGTTGGCGAAGGGGCTGTTCAACACGCTGAACGATGCGAAGTCGGAGGACGACCTGTCGCGTCGTGATGCGCTGCTGGACGAGCTGCGGGGTCTGTCGGCTGCCGCGCCGGACGACGCGGCGGTGCGCGAGCGGTTGGCGAAGGGGCTGTTCGCCACGCTGAACCATGCGAAGTCGGAGGCCGACCTGTCGCGTCGTGATGCGCTGCTGGACGAGCTGCGGGGTCTGTCGGCTGCCGCGCCGGCCGACGCGGCGGTGCGCGAGGAGTTGGCGAAGGGGCTGTTCAACACGCTGAACGATGCGAAGTCGGAGGCCGACCTGTCGCGTCGTGATGCGCTGCTGGACGAGCTGCGGGGTCTGTCGGCTGCCGCGCCGGCCGACGCGGCGGTGCGCGAGCTGTTGGCGAAGGGGCTGTTCGCCACGCTGAACCATGCGAAGTCGGAGGCCGACCTGTCGCGTCGTGATGCGCTGCTGGACGAGCTGCGGGGTCTGTCGGCTGCCGCGCCGGCCGACGCGGCGGTGCGCGAGGAGTTGGCGAAGGGGCTGTTCAACACGCTGAACGATGCGAAGTCGGAGGACGACCTGTCGCGTCGTGATGCGCTGCTGGACGAGCTGCGGGGTCTGTCGGCTGCCGCGCCGGACGACGCGGCGGTGCGCGAGCGGTTGGCGAAGGGGCTGTTCGCCACGCTGAACCATGCGAAGTCGGAGGCCGACCTGTCGCGTCGTGATGCGCTGCTGGACGAGCTGCGGGGTCTGTCGGCTGCCGCGCCGGCCGACGCGGCGGTGCGCGAGGAGTTGGCGAAGGGGCTGTTCAACACGCTGAACGATGCGAAGTCGGAGGCCGACCTGTCGCGTCGTGATGCGCTGCTGGACGAGCTGCGGGGTTTGTCGGCTGCCGCGCCGGACGACGCGGCGGCGCGCCAGTGGTTCGCACGCGGGTTGGCAATGCGGCTAAACCACTCGCAGGAGGAAGGGGACCTGTCACGCCGGGATGCGCTCCTGGATGAGTTGAGGGCGCTGGCGTCGTCCATCCCTGACGACGCGGCGGTGCGGTACTGGCTCACCTGGGCTTGGGCTCTCTCCAGCGACCACGCACGGGAAGGGGGCGATGATCGGTCGGGGCAACGTTTTGCCGACGAATTGCGCGCACTGGCCGCCCGCTGGCCGGAGGACACGGCCGTCGCCGAGGTGCTGCGCCACCTCGTGGAAAGCGGGTGAGGCGCCCCTGGGCGTCCGCCAATGTTGACGGCCGCGACCCAGTGGGCCTAAACGCAGCCCCCCGGATGGCGGGCATAGCTCAGTTGGTAGAGCGCCAGGTTGTGGTCTTGGATGTCACGGGTTCGAGTCCCGTTGCTCGCCCCATCCGCGGGCCGGGGCGGTGAGCCGGACCGCCGCTGTCATCCTCGCGGGCGGCGGCGCCAGGCGCATGGGCGGCGGCGACAAACCGCTGCTCGAACTGGCCGGTGAGCCGATCATCCGCCGCATCCTCGCCGCCCTGGACACTCCCGAAGTCGCCATCAGCGCCAACGGCGACCCTGCGCGGTTTTCCGGGTTGAATCTGCCGGTGCTGCCGGACCGAGACTTTGCCGACCAGGGGCCGCTGGCCGGCGTGCTCGCGGGGCTCGACTGGGCCGCCGGGCTGGGCGCCGCCACGCTGCTGACGGTGCCCGGCGACACACCCTTCATCCCGCACGGCCTCGCCGCGGCGCTGGCGCCGGCGCCTTCCTGCGCCGCCAGCCAGGGGCACGCGCACCATCTGGTTGCGCTCTGGCCCGTCGCCTGCCGCGACGAACTGCGCCACCTGCTGTCGGTGCCCGGCCGCCGCGACGTCATGCACTTCGCCCGCGCCATCGGCATGCGGCGGGTTGATTTTGCGGTTGCCAAGTGGGACCCCTTCCTGAACGTTAACACTCCGCACGAGCTGGCGGTGGCGCGCGCCATCGCGGAGGGGCAGACATGACCAAGACGGTCGCGATCGGCGGCCTGGGTGCCATTGGCCTGAAGCTGGCGCGCGCGCTGGACGCCGGCGTGGACGGCCTGCGCCTCGTGGCGGTCGCGGGACGCGACCAGGCGAAGGCCGCGGCCAGCGTGGGCGGCTTCCGCACCCCGCCGCGCCTCGTGGCGCTGGAGGCGCTGGCCGAGGCCGACATCGTGGTGGAGGCGGCGCCCGCGGCGGTGTTCGAGACGGTCGCGACGGCGGCGATCGAGGCCGGCCGCATCTTCGTCCCCGCTTCGGTGGGCGCGTTGCTGCCGCGCATGCACCTGGTGCGCCGCGCGCAGGAAACCGGCGCACGCATCTTGGTGCCGACCGGCGCGCTGCTGGGGCTCGATGCCGTGCGCGCCGCGGCCGAGGGGCCGGTGGAGAGCGTCACCATCGAGAGTCGCAAGCCGCCGCGCGGGCTGGAAGGCGCCCCCTACCTGGTGAAGCACGGCATCGACCTCAGCGGGCTGACGGCGCCGCGGCGCGTGTTCGAGGGCACTGCCTTCGAGGCCGCGGCGGGCTTCCCGGCGAACGTCAACGTGGCCGCCGCGCTGGCGCTGGCCGGCATCGGGCCGGTGCGTACCCGTGCCGAAATCTGGGCCGATCCGACGATCGACCGCAACGTGCACACCATCCGCGTCGAGGCCGATGCCGCGCGCTTCACCATGACGATCGAGAACGTGCCGAGTGAGGAGAATCCGCGTACCGGCCGGATCACCGCGCTGTCGATGCTGGCCTGCCTGCGCGGGCTGGTGGCGACGCTGAAGGTCGGCACGTAGCGCCCCGCATGCTGCTGGCCGAACTGCTGTACCTGATCGCGATCGGCCTGTTCGGCTATGTCGTCGTCTGCGCGGCGCAGTTGCCGAGCGGCGTCTGGCTGGTGCTGAGCCTCTTCCCGGTCTTCATCGCGATCATCCTGGGCTTCGTGATGTGGGCGTATGCCTGGTACGAGTTCGCCTGGCCGGTCACCGTCTTTTCGCTGCTGCTGCCACTGGCGGTTGCGTTGCCGACGCGGCGGCTGAGCACGCGGAACCTGTTCATCGCCACCTGGGCCGCGGCGGTGCTCGGCCTGATCACCGCGCGCCTGGCTTTCCTTGCTGCCGGTATCGGTTGATTGCTTGACAGTTCGCGGCCGGGCGATTTGAGTTCGCGCAACCGAGGGGGCTTCCTATGCAACGTGTGATGCTGGTGGTCGCGGCATTCGTGCTGGCGATCGGAGGCGGTGCTGCGCGTGCCGCCGACGATGTGGTGATCGGTGTGCTGTATCCGATGACCGGGCCGAACGCGCAGGTGGGCAACGACGCGAAGGCGGCGATGGAGACCGCTGCCGATATCATCAACGGGAGCCACAACATCCCCATGCTGCTGGGCAAGGGGGGCGGGCTCGACAAGCTGGGCGGCGCCAAGGTGCGGCTGGTGTTCGCCGACCATCAGGGCGATCCGCAGAAGGCGCGTGCCGAGGCGGAGAGGCTGATCACGCAGGACAAGGTCGTGGCGCTGATCGGCTCGTACCAGAGCGCCACGGCGGCGACGATCTCGCAGGTCGCGGATCGTTACGAGGTTCCGTACATGTCGGCCGACAACTCGTCGCCGAGCTTGAACCAGCGCGGGCTGAAATGGTTCTTCCGCACCTCGCCGCACGACGTGATGTTCACCCAGGCGATGTTCGATTTCTTCCGCGACATCGGCGCCAAGACCGGGCGCAAGGTGAAGAGCGTGGTGCTGTTCCATGAGGATACTATTTTCGGCACCGACAGTTCCAACGCGCAGAAGCAGTTTGCCGAGGCCGCGGGGATCAAGGTGGCGGCGGACATCCGCTATCGCGGCAATTCGCCGTCGCTGTCGGCCGAGGTGCAGCAGATCAAGGCGGCGAATGCCGATGTGATCATGCCGTCGTCGTACACTTCGGATGCGATCCTGCTGATGCGTGGGCTGCATGACGTGGGCTATACGCCGAAGGCGATCATGGCGCAGTCGGCGGGGTTTGCCGAACAGGCACTGATCGATGCGGCGGGTCCGCTGGTCGAAGGCGTCATGAGCCGCTCGGCCTTCGCGCTCGACGCGACCAAGGCGCGGCCGGCGATCCCGCAGGTGAACGCGCTCTACAAGGCGCGCAACAACAAGGACCTGAACGACAACACCGGTCGCGAGATCACTGCGATGATCGTGCTGGCGGATGCGATCAATCGCGCCGGCTCGACCGAGCCTGAGAAGTTGCACGCGGCGCTGGTGGCGACCGACATTCCGGGCGACCAGACGATCATGCCGTGGAAGGGCGTGAAGTTCGACAGCACCGGCCAGAACGTCGCGGCGACGCCGGTGATCCAGCAGATCAAGGACGGCAAGTACCGCACGATCTACCCGTTCGACGTGGCGGTGCAGGAACCGGAGTGGAACGTCGGCAAGTGAGCCTGCGCGCCATCCTCATGGCCGGCGTTTGACCGCCACCGTCATCCTGCAGGTCGCCGTCGGCGGCCTGCTGATGGGGCTGATCTACGCGCTGGTCGCCGCCGGCCTCAGCCTGATCTTCGGCCTGATGGACGTGGTGAACTTCGCGCATGGCGAATTGCTGATGCTCGCCATGTACGCGACGTTCGTGGTGTGGCTCGCGACCGGGCTCGACCCGCTGCTGCTGCTGGTGCCGGTGGCATTGCTGCTGTTCGCGCTGGGCGTCGCGATCTACCATCTGCTGATGGCGCGGGCGCTGTCGGTGCGCTTCAACCGCGGCATGGTGCAGATCTTCGTCACCTTCGGTCTGGCGATCCTGCTGCGTGGCGCGGCGCAGTTCACCTTCGGCAGCGATTTCCAGAGCATCGGCACCTCGCTGCTGGCCGGTCACACCCTCAATCTCGGCGGCGTCTTCGTGCCCCTGCCGCAGCTTGCCGCCGGCATCGTCAGCCTGCTGGCGTTCGGCGCGCTGTTCGTGATCGGCCGCACCGAGTTCGGCCGGGCGCTCGAGGCGACGCGTGAGGATCGCGAGGCGGTGGCGCTGATCGGCATCGACCGCGACCGCATCTTCGCGCTGGGCTGGGGATTGGGGGCCGCCGCGGTCGGCATCGCCGGCGTGATGCTGGCGATCTTCTATTACGTGTCGCCCAATGTCGGCGCGAACTTCGCGCTGATCGCCTACGTGACCGTGGCGCTGGGCGGCTTCGGCAGCCTGTTCGGTGCGCTGGTCGCCGGCCTGCTGATCGGCCTGGTGGAGGCGATGACAGCGCTGCTGATCGAACCGTCCCTGAAACAGGTCGGCATGTTCGCGATCTACCTCGCCGTACTCATGTTCCGCCCCCGCGGCCTGTTCGGCACGATGTGATGGATACTTCGCACGATCCTGTCCTTCCCCTGTCCGCCCCTGGGGGCGGAGAGCCAAGGGGGCGGGGCTGATGGATACCTCCATCACCCGCCGCCGGCGGCTGGAATTGCTGATCGGCGCCGTCCTGCTGGCGGTGCTGGCGGTGCTGCCGCTGCCGATCCAGGACACGTATACCCGCAACCTGATCATCATCACCGTGCTGTTCGCCGGCCTGGCGCAGGCGTGGAACATCCTGGGCGGCTATTGCGGCCAGATCTCGCTGAGCCACGCACTGTACTTCGGCGTAGGGGCGTACGTATCCACGCTGCTGCTGACCCGCGCCGGCATTCCGCCGACCATCGGCATGTTCGCCGGCGGCGCGCTGGGCGGGCTGATGGCGCTGCTGGTCGGCTGGCCGTGCTTCCGCCTGTCCGGCCATTACTACGCGATCGCCACCGTCGTCGTGGGCGAGATCTTCTTCCTGCTGGCGCTGAACTGGGACTGGATCGGTGGCGCCACCGGCATCAACATCCCATACCGCCGCTCGATCGGTGATTCCTGGCTGTGGCTGCAGTTTCGCATCGACAAGCTGCCGTACCACTATGCCGCGCTGGCGTTCGCCGCCGTGGCCTGGCTGGTGGCGTGGCTGATCGAGGGCTCGCGCTGGGGCTTCGTCTGGCGCGCGGTGAAGGACGACCCGATCGCCGCGCGCAGCCTGGCCGTGCGCATCTTCCCGTCCAAGATGGCGGCGGCGGCGATCAGCGGCGCGCTCACCGGCATGGGCGGCGCGATCTACGCGCAGTATGTCGGCTATATCGACCCGGACAGCGTGCTGTATGGACATCTGTCCATCCTGATCCCGCTGCCCGCGGTGCTGGGCGGCGTCGGCACGCTGTGGGGGCCGCTGGTCGGTGCGGCGGTACTGATCCCGCTCTCGGAACTCACCCGCTCCTATCTCGGCGGGTCGGGACGCGGCGTCGACCTGATGATCTACGGCGCACTGATCATCGTGGTCGCGCTGGCACGGCCGCAGGGGCTGGCCAGCCTGATCGGCGTGCGCGTCCGTGCGCCGCGCGGCCTCGACTCCGGAGCCGACGATGCCCGCGCTGCTTGAGGTCGATCGGGTCAGCAAATCCTTTGGCGGCGTCGCCGCCAATGTCGACATCAGCTTCGACGTCATCGAGGGCGAGATCCTCGGCCTCATCGGCCCGAACGGCGCCGGCAAAACCTCGCTGTTCAACTCGATCTCCGGCGAGGTCGCGCCCGATTCCGGCGAGATCCGCCTGGCCGGCCGCCGCACCTCGGGCCTGTCGCCGGAACAATGCGCGCTGCTCGGCATCGCGCGCACCTTCCAGGTGGTGCGCAGCTTCGATTCGATGACGGTGCTGGAGAACGTGATGGTCGGGGCATTCGCCCGCCTGGCGCGCACGCGCCCGGCGATGCGGCGGGCGCTGGAGACGCTGGAATTCACCGGCCTCGCCGCGCGCGCCGACGTCGCGGCGCATTCGCTGACGCCGGCAGAGAAGCGGCGCCTGGAGGTGGCGCGCGCGCTTGCCACCGA
Organism: Acetobacteraceae bacterium; assembly: GCA_037201625.1. Taxonomy (GTDB): domain Bacteria; phylum Pseudomonadota; class Alphaproteobacteria; order Acetobacterales; family Acetobacteraceae; genus JAMXLO01. The sequence goes on from JBBCGR010000003.1 coordinate 1,235,449, forward strand.
ACCACGCCTGCTGCTGCTGGATGAGATGCTGACCGGGTTGACACCGGTCGAGGCGCAGGCCGGCGTGCAGCTTATCCGCGACGTGCGGACCCGCGGCATCACGGTGATCATGGTGGAGCACGTGATGGAGGTGCTGCTGCCGCTGGTGGACCGTGCCGTCGTGCTCGACCTCGGCCGCGTGCTGACGATCGGCGCGCCGGCCGATGTGGTGCGCAATCCCGATGTGATCCGCGCCTACCTGGGCGACCGCTATGCTGCGGCTTGAGAACGTCTCGGCCTCGTATCGCGGCCTGCACGCATTGCAGGGCGTGTCGATCGACGTCGCCGCCGGCGAAATCGTCGCGGTGGTGGGCGCGAATGGGGCGGGCAAGAGCACGCTGCTGAAGTCGATCGCCGGCCTGGTCGCGGCCGAGGGCACGATCGAGTTCGAGGGCAAGTCGTTACGTCGGCAGCCGGCGCATCGCATCACGCGCCTGGGCGTGTCCATGGTGCCGGAGGGGCGGCGGCTCTTCCCGCGCCTGTCGGTGGAGGACAACCTCCGGCTCGGGGCCTACACGAAGCGTGGGCCTGATCGTTTCAAGCCGCTGGAACTGGTGTTTTCGCTGTTCCCCCGCTTGCAGGAGCGGCTGCCGCAGCGCGCCGAAACGCTGTCGGGCGGCGAGCAGCAGATGCTGGCGATCGGCCGGGCGCTGATGACCGAGCCGCGGTTCCTGATGCTTGACGAGCCCAGCCAGGGGATCATGCCGCGGCTGGTGGACGACATCCTGGCGGCGGTGACGCGCATCCGCGACCTGGGCATGACCGTGCTGCTGGTGGAGCAGCGGCTGGTGGAGGCGCTGGCGATCGCGGACCGTGCCTATGTGCTGCAGACCGGGCGGATCGTGATGTCGGGGCCGGCGGCGCAGATCGCCGGCGATGCGGCGGTGCGGCGGGCGTATCTGGGGATGTGAGTTGCTCTGCGGTCGTCGTGCCGGGGGGCGACCGTTGTGGAGGCGTGGTGCCTCATTGCGGGCTCCACTCTTCGCGCGATGTGCCTAGGGCTTTGTGCCAACCGTTCGTGCGTCCGCCGGGTTGAAACTATCCATTGACCCGCGCGCCGACCAATCGCGTCCTGCCGCCGGGCCGGCACGGCAACGATGGCACGGGGATTGTATGTCGGTGCCAACGGACTGAGGATCGCCCCGCCAAACACTGGGAGACACCAATCATGACCGCCCGACTCGGCCGCCGTGCGCTGGCCGGCGCCGCCGCCCTGCTGCCCGCCATGACGCTGTTCCACTCGGCGCAGGCGCAGACTGCCAATGAGAGCACGTTCGATCGCATTCGCCGCACCAAGACGATGCGCGTCGCGGTGCTGCCGGGCGAACTGCCGTATTTCCAGAAGGACCTGGCGACGGGTGAATGGAGCGGCGCCTGCATCGAGATGGCGAAGAGCATCGCCTCGGTGTTCGATGCCAAGCTGGAATACGTGGAATCCACCTACGGCAATTCGGTGCTCGATCTGCAATCGAACAAGGTGGATCTGGCCTTCGCGCTGAACCCGACGCCGCAGCGCGCGCTGTCGATCGGCTTCACCCATCCGATGATCGTGCATCCGTTCGGCTGCATCGCGCGCAAGGGACTAGACCCCGCCACCTGGGACGACATCAACAAGCCGGAGATTCGTATCGTCTACGATATCGGTTCGCTGCACGAGACGGCGGCCAAGCGCTATGCCTCGAAGGCGCAGCTTACCGGCTACAAGACGCGCGACGAGTGCACGCTGGCGCTGCAATCGGGTCGTGCCGATGTGCATATCCTGGCGGCGATCCTGGGCATGTCGGCGATCGGCAAGAACCCTACCCTCGGCAGCTACCACCTGCTGACCGGGCCGCTGGTGGCGCTGCCAAGCTGCCTCGGGTTGCAGCGCGAACCCGATCCGCGCTTCGTCGACGTCGTCAACGCGTGGATCGACTTCAATCGCGGCACCGGGCAGATCCGCGAATGGCTCGTCGAGGGGCTGATGAAGTTCGGCGTGACGCGCGAGCAGATTCCGCCGACGCTGAGCTTCTGATCGGGGGGCGGGACGGCGATGGTCTACCAGTGGGACTTCGCCTTCCTGCTGCGCTATGCGCCGCTGTTCTGGAAGGGCATCGGCGTCACCCTGGCCTACACCGCCGGCACCATCCTGCTGGGCCTGGTGATCGGCCTGCTGGTCGGTCTCGGCCGGCTGTCGCGATCCTGGGTGGTGAACATACCGCTGATCGGCTTCATCGAGGCGTTCCGCTGCACGCCGTTGCTGGTGCAGATCGTCTGGTTCTACTACGCGCTGCCGGTGCTGCTGAACATCCAGATCCCCGCGACCGCGGCGGCGGTGATGGTGCTGTCCTGCTACACCGGGGCGTTCTACGCCGAGATCTTCCGCGGCGGCATCGTGTCCATCGAGCGAGGCCAGTGGGACGCGGCGCGGGCGCTCGGGCTGCGGCGCTGGGCGATGATGCGCAAGGTGATCCTGCCGCAGGCGGTCAAGCGCATGGTGCCGCCCTTCGTCAACCAGTCGATCACCCAGCTCAAGAACACCTCGCTGGTGTCCACCATCGCGGTGCCCGACCTGCTGTACCAGGGCACCCTGATCACCGCCGACACGTACCGGCCGCTCGAGGTCTATACCGTCGTCGCTCTGATCTATTTCGCCATGCTGTTCCCCAGCACGCTGCTGGCGCAGGCCTACGAGCGGCACCTGGCCAAGGGCCGCTGACGGCCGCCTCAGAACTTCACCGAGAGCGCGGCTGAGGAGAACCCGAACAACTGCCGGCGCTGGCCGTAGAATTCGTGGGTCTGCCAGATCTGGGTGAAGGTCGCCCGCATCCGGTCGGCCACCATGACGGCGACGCCGACCTGGAACTCGCCCACCAGCGGCCGGCGCGACACGTGGCGCGTGCTGGCGAAGGGTTCGCCGTCCAGGGTCTCATCCCAGGCGACCGCCTGGCCGTCCACGCCGGCAAACACATACCAGGCGAGGGGGCGCGTGGCGTGGAAGGCGTCGCCGCCGCTGAGGCCCGGACGGTTGCGCGAGCCGCCGAAATCCGCATCGAGGCCCTGGCCGATGCGGAACTGCACGCCGGCCTGGGCGTAGATCCGCCAGGTGCCGACGCCCGCCGTCAGTTGCGGCAGCACGTCCACCTCGAGCGGTCCGCTCGCGATCGGCAGGCGCCAGATGCGGTCCGCGGTGATCTGCACCACCGGCTGGCCGGGAAGCTGGTAGTCCCATCCGAGCGCCTGCTTGGCGCTGACGATCCGGTGGACCGTGTTCTGCGCCCACTCGCCGAGCGCCGGCCGGCCGATCGCACCCACGCCGATCGACAGGATGTTCCTGGTCGTGTCGGTGTCCTGTACCAATGAGGCGGTGCTGAGCAGGATGGCGGCATAGGGGCGGTCGCGCGGATCCGGTGGCACACGCTGGGTGTCGCGTGGCGTGAATATGCTCTGCGTCAGGTCGAAGGCCAGGCGCTGCTGGCCGTCGCCCCACAGCCAATGGCCGAAATCGCGCGTGAAGTCCGGCAACTGACCGGTGGGCAGCGTGACGCCGAGACGGACGCCGCTGGTGTAATAGCGGTCGGTGCCGGTGAGCGAATCGTTCTCCACCTGCACGGTGATGATGGTCCCCGGGTCTGGCGTCGGTTCGGCGTGCGCCGATGCCGAGCCGATGAGACCGGCGATGAGGGGGAGGAGTCTGAGTGAGACGCGCATGCCGGAGGCTGTGCGCAGCCAAGCCGCCCGAATTGCGGCGGCGCGGTGGCGTAGCGGAAAAGTGAGCCGGTCGCTACGCCTTCCGCGGCAGCAATTGTTCGGCGAGCGTCGCCCAGTAGGAGGCGCCCACCGGCAGGATCTCGTCATTGAAGTCGTAGCGCGGGTGATGGACCATGGCGTCGTCCTTGCCGCGTCCGCCGCCCAGCATGATGTAGCTCCCCTGCTTGGCGTTCAGCATGAAGGAGAAATCCTCGCCGCCCATCGTGGGCTTTGCCATGTGCGTGACACGCGCCTCGCCCGCCACCGAAGCGGCGGCATGCTTCGTCAGCGTGGTGGCCTCGGGATCGTTGACCGTCGCCGGATAGTCGCGGCTGAACACCACATCGGCCTTGGCGCCGAAGCTCTCGGCAATGCCGGTCGCCAGCCGCTTCACCCCATCCTCCAACTGGTCGCCGACGCGCGGGTCGAACCAGCGGGCGGTGCCCAGCATGCGGACCGTCTCGGGGATCACGTTATAAGTGTGGCCGCCGTTGATGTGGCCGATGGTGACCACGCCGCCCTCCACCGGCTCGATCGAGCGCGCAACGATGGTCTGCAGCGCGGTGACGATGTGGGAAGCGATCACGATCGGATCGGTGCCGAAATGCGGCTGCGCGCCGTGGGTGCCCTTGCCGGTGACGGTGATCTCGATATTGGCCACCGCTGCCATGATCGGCCCGTTGCGCCAGGCGAACGTGCCGGCCGGCAGTTGCGGCCAGTTGTGCATGCCGAACACCATGTCCATCTTGCAGCGCTCGAACAGGCCCTCCTTCACCATGATCTCGCCGCCGGCCAGGTTCTCCTCCGCCGGCTGGAAGATCAGGTACACGGTGCCGTCGAAGTTGCGTGTCTCCGCCAGGTATTTTGCCGCGCCCAGCAGCATGGTGGTGTGGCCGTCATGGCCGCAGGCGTGCATCACGCCGTGGTTCTGCGAGGCATAGGGGACCCCGGTTTCCTCCACGATCGGCAGCGCATCCATGTCGGCGCGCAGCCCGATGGCGCGGTCCGATGTGCCGTTGCCGCGGATCACGCCGACGACGCCGGTCCTCGCCAGGCCGGTGATGATCTCGTCGACGCCGAACTCCTTCAGCCTGGCCTGCACGACGCCGCTGGTCCGGGTTTCCTGTAACGCCAGTTCGGGATGCGCGTGCAGGTCCTGGCGCCACTCGGTCATCTCGCGATGGAACTCGGCGATGCGGTTGATGATCGGCATGGTCAGCTCCTCGTGAAGGTGCGCGCCAGCCCTTCCGCAAGTGCCACTGGTGCGAAACCCAAGGTATCGCACATCGGGCGGATGTCGAATCCCTTGTCCTCCAGCAGTCGGCGGATTTCGGCCGGGCGGATGCGCGGCAGGAAGGGCACGTGCTGCAGGATGCCGGCCGCCGCCATCAGCGGTGCGGCGGGAAGCGCGACGATGCGCGGCGACGGCAGTCCGGCGGCGGCGGCCACCGCGCGCACGAAGTCGGCGTAGGGCAGGGGGGCGGGGCCGGCGACCACCAGCGCGTGCGGTCCGCTCCACGCCTTTGCCAGCGCGGCGCGGACCGCGCGCGTCACATCGTCCTGGTGGATCGGCTGCACCAGCGACCGCCCGCCGCCGGGCAGTGGCACGACCGGCAGCCGGCGCAGCAGGGCGGCGAGGCGGCGCACATTGTCCTCGCCCTCGGCGCCATAGATCATCGTCGGATGCAGCATGACGCCGGCGCGGCCGGAGGCCAGGAACGCTGCCTCGCCCGCCAGCACGCCGTTGCCGTGGTCGTCGGGCCAGCGGGTGAACTTGCGTGTGCTGCCGAGGAAGACGAAGCGCGCGTCGGCGGGCGCGGCTGCCAGGACGGCGGGCGCATGGCGCGCATGGGCGCAGTTCACCACATGGGTGGCGTCGGCCAGCGCGGCGCGCAGTCCGGAGGCGTCGGCCAGGTCCGCCAGCCGCGGCGCGATGGCGATGCCGGCCTGCGCCCATTTCGCGGCGTTGCGCACCACCGGGACGAACGGCACATCGTCGGCCAGCAGGGCGCGGCACAGCGCGAGGCCGCTGCGGCCAGAGGCGGCGATGATGTGGACCTGCGGCATCTTGCTGTTACGCTTAGCACGTTGATCTGCATCGCTTGGAGGACCAATGGCGCGCGTACCCTATCTGGAAGTCACCGACCTCTCGCCCGAGAACCAGGATCTGCTGAAGCGGCGCATCACCCTGTTCCAGGCCCTGGTGAACTCACCCAACGCCGCCCGGGCAGTGCATGGACTCGGCGAGTTCATCCGCTATGGCAGCAGGCTCGATCCTCGCCTGCGCGAACTGGCGATCCTGCAGGTCGGCTGGCTGGCGCGCTCGCCCTACGAATGGTCGCACCACGTCAAGCTGGGGATGGATTTCGGCGTCAGCACGGCCGACATCCAGGCGCTGATCGACGATACCGCGGGCAAGCCCACCGCGCTCGACGACCTCACGAAGACCGTGCTGCGCGCGGCGCGCGAGATGACCGAGGACGGCGCAATGACCGATGCCACCTTCGCCACGCTGCAGCAGGCGCTGGGCAATGAGCTGATCGTCGACCTGACGATCACCATCGGCTTCTACAATGCGGTGGTGCGCGTGCTGGCGACGCTCCAGATCGACGTCGAGGATGACTATATGCCGTATCTGCGGCAGTTTCCGCTCCCCGCCTGACAGAGGAGGTTCGCGTGAAGGTCGGTGTCCCGAAGGAGATCAAGACGCATGAGTATCGCGTCGGGCTGACGCCGGCCGGTGCGCGCGAACTGGTGCTGCACGGGCACCAGGTGGTGGTGGAGCACAACGCTGCGGCAGGCATCGGCATTGCCGATGATGCCTACCGGGCGGCCGGTGCCGCGGTGGTGGACAGTGCCGCCGAGGTGTTCGCCGTCGCGGACCTGATCGTGAAGGTGAAGGAGCCGCAGCCGTCCGAGATCGCCATGCTGCGGCAGGGCCAGGTGCTGTTCACCTATCTGCACCTCGCCGCCGACAAGGCGCAGACCGAGGGGCTGATGCACACCGGCGCCACCTGCATCGCCTATGAGACGGTCACCGACCGTGCCGGCTCCTTGCCGCTGCTGGCGCCCATGAGCGAGGTGGCCGGGCGGATGTCGGTGCAGGTCGGCGCGCATTGCCTGGAGAAGGAACAGGGCGGCGCCGGCATCCTGCTGGGCGGCGTGCCGGGCGTGGTGCCGGCCAAGGTGGTGGTGCTGGGCGGCGGCGTGTCGGGCACCAATGCCGCGCGCATGGCGGTGGGGCTCGAGGCGAGCGTCACCATCATCGACAAGTCGCTGCCGCGGCTGAAGGAACTCGACCTGCAATTCGGCCCGCGCGCCACGACGCTGTTCGCCACTGTCGAGACGATCGAGCAGCAGGTGCTGGCGGCCGACCTCGTGATCGGCGCGGTGCTGGTGCCGGGGGCCGCGGCACCGAAACTGGTGTCGCGTGAGGTGGTACGGCAGATGCGACCCGGCTCCGTGCTGGTGGACATCGCGATCGACCAGGGTGGCTGCTTCGCCACCAGCCGCCCGACCACGCATTCGGCGCCGACCTACGTCGAGGACGGGGTGGTGCATTACTGCGTCACCAACATGCCGGGTGCGGTGGCGCGCACGTCGACCTTCGCGCTGACCAACGCGACGCTGCCGTTCGTGATCGCGCTGGCGGGGAAGGGGTGGCGGAAGGCGCTCGCCGATGACCCGCATCTGCTGCACGGGCTGAATGTGCATGCCGGCAAGGTCACCTACGAGGCGGTGGCGCTGGACCTGAACCTGCCCTTCGCCGCGGCGGAGACGCTGCTGGCGGCTTGAGAGGTGCGCACGATCGTCGCGCGCCCGTCATGACCGGCGCAGGGCGGTCATGACGGGCGCGCGGCTGCCGGTCCTTGCTCAGGCCGCCTGCTCGAGCGGCGGCACATCCTCCTCGATCGTCGTGCGGCGCATGTCGCGCACCGCGGTCTCCGGGTAGTGGCGGCGGGCGCGGTGCATGGTGAAGCGGTTGTCCCACATCACCATGTCGCCCAACTGCCATTCATGCGTATAGACGCCGGCCGGCTGCGTCGCCCACTCGATCAGTTCGTGCAGCAGGTCGATCCCCTCGGGGACCGGCCAGCCCACCACATGCGACGCATGCGATGACAGGTACAGCGACTTGCGCCCTGACGCGGGATGGATGCGCACCAGCGGATGCTGCGCCGACGGCAACTGCGACTGCTCCTCGGCCGAGAAACCGGTGAAGCCCACGACGGCGCGCGAGTGGAAGATGCTGTGCTCCACCACCAGACCCTCGACCAGCTCCTTCATCTTCTCGGGCAGCGTATCGTAGCCCGCGCGCATGTCGGCCAACTGCGTCTGGCCGCCGTTGCTGACGACCGAGTGGCAGGACAGCAGCGAATACTTGCCCGACAGCCGCTTGTAGGAGCCGTCGGTGTGCCAGCGCCGGCTGCCCAGATTGTTGACGCGGCGGCGGTCGCCGGCACCCAGCACCTTGCTGTCCTCGCTGAGGTTCGAGGCATCGGTCATCTCGCCACCCAGGCGGCGCTTGCTCGGGTCCTTCTGGTACTCGGTGGCGCGCGAAAGCGAGCCGAAATGATGGCTGAAGGCGATCTGCTGTTCGTTGCTGAACTCCGGGCCGCGGAACACCAGCACCGGATGGTTGTCGATCGCGTGCTGGATGGTCGCGACATCAGCCGCCGTCACCGGTTCGCGCAGGTCGATGTCGGTGATCTGGGCGACGAAGCCTGGGCGTATCTCCCGTACTGCTGCAGCCATGGTCTGGCTCCTTGTCGTTGTCCGCCGTCTCGCCGCGTCGGTGGCGGCGCTCCGGTACAGCGTCTCCAACATGGCGGCGGTGGTCAAGCGTGGTGCCGCCGCGGGCGGCTTGGCGATGGATTGAACGGGATCGCCACACCACAGCCATAAAACCCCGGAAGTTCGGTCGGCGTGGCACCTGCACGACGGAGGTGGAGAGATGGGCATGCGGCTCACCGCGCTGACCTGCCTGCTGATGGCGCCCGCGACGGCGACGCTCGCGGCGGGTGGCAGCGCCTGGAATGCCAGTTTCAACAACGGCATCACCGAGTATCTGACCGGCACCTGGGATGCCGCCAAAGGCGGGGCGCTGAACCTGTCCTGCCGCGACGGGCGCCTCATGATCATGACGCAGATCGACGGCAAGGAACCGCCCCCCAACAGCGTCCTGCGGCTGACGACCTCGTCGCGCACCGGTTCGCACGAGGCACAGTTCGCCACCGGCCAACGCGGCAGCGTCGAGGCGCCGGTGGCGGGATCGGCGGAGGTCGCGCGGCTCTGGAGCAATCTGCGGCGCGACGACATCGTGACCGTGCGCTATGCCGACGGCCGCTCCAGCGTCCTGTCGCTGGACGGAGCGACCAGGACTCTGCCTGTCAGGCCCTGCGGCTAGCCAGGCGTGGAATTCCTGATCGTCTCGGCGTTGCTGGCCGCCGCTGTCACTTCGGGCACCGCCTGGGTGCTGGTGCGGCGCCGGCCCTCGGGGGCGATGCGGTCGCAGCGGACCATCGCCGCGCTCAGCTTTCCGGCACTGTCCATACTCTTGTTCATACTGGCAACGAGCATCACGCTGATCGGCGGCAGGCAGGCGACCGAGCCTGGCGGCACGGTCGGCATGACGGTCTTCGCGCTCGTGTTCTTTCTCGTCTACGCCTTGGCCGTCGGGGCCGTCATCGGCGTGCCGGTCGCAACCCTGACGCTATGGTGGCTCAGGGCTCGCCGCTAGAGCGTGATCCGTGCAGGTGGAATCACCGGAGCGGTGAATCACGCTCTCAGACAACGAGCTGGAGCGGATTCCGTGAGCCTGCACGAACAGAAACTGCTCTACCGCTGGCCGTACGTCTTGTAGCGGTCACGGGCGGCGTGCATCTCGTCCGCGGTGAGCAATCGCACCACCCCGGCCGAGCGCGCCAGCAGATACTGCCGGCACAGCGTCTCCAGCACGATGGCCGAGGTGAGGGCGCGCTCGGCGGTGCTGCCGTGCACGATCATGCCGTGGTTGGCGAGCAGGCATCCGCTGCGTCCCGTCAGCGCCTCGACCGCCAGCGCCGCCAGTTCCGGCGTGCCGAACGTGACGTAGGGCGCGCAGCGCACATCGTCGCCACCAAAGTTCGCGACCACATAGTGGAACGGCGGCAGGGCTTCGTTCAGGCACGCGAGCGCGGTGCAGGCATCGGCATGAGTGTGCACGATGCACTGCGCCTCGTGATAGGCGAGGTAGATGCGGGCATGCATCTCCCATTCGCTCGATGGCGTGACGCCGCCGTGCACGACGCCGTCGAGCGACATCGCCACCAGCACGTCCGGCTCCAGCGTTTCAGCCGAACAGCCGGACGGCGTGATGATCATGCCGTCCGGCGTGCGGTGGCTGACATTGCCGGAACTGCCGGAGATCAGGCCGCGGCGGCCGATCTCGCGATAGACGTGGGCGACGTCGCGCCGGCGGTCCGCATCGGTCATGGCGGGCGATGGCCGCCGCTACATCAGGAACACGCCCTTGCCGTCCGCCTGGTGGTCGAACAGCTTGTAGGCCTCGTCCGCCTGCTCCAGCTTCCAGCGATGCGTGAACAGCGCATCGACGTCGATGCCGCGCTCCACCGAGAACGTCGCGCATTCCGCCTGGATGATGTTGGAGAATGTCCACGATGCCACCAGCGTCATCTGCCGGCGCAGCAGCATCGGGCTGACGTCGATCTTCACATCGCCGCCCTCGCCGACGAAGCACATCGTGCCCCAGACCTTGGTGCTCTTGATCGCGTTGGCGCGCGCCTCGGCGTTGCTCGATGTGTCCAGCGTCAGGTCGGCGTAGCGGCCATGCGTCAGTTCCTTGATCGCGGCCACCGGATCGTTGGAGCCGGGATCGACCACTTCATCCGCGCCGAACTGCTTGGCGCGCTCGAGCCGCTGCGGATTGACGTCCAGCGCGATCACGCGCGCGCCCATCGCCTTGGCGTACTGCGTGCCCGCCAGCCCGACCGGTCCCTGGCCGAAGATCGCGATCGTGTCGTTGCCGGACAGCCGCATCCGCCGCAGCGCGCTGTACGCCGTGCCGGAGCCGCACGCGATCGCCGCGCCGGCCGAGAATGACAGTTCGTCCGGCAGCGGCACCAGCGTGTTGGCCGGCACGCACAGATACTTCGCGTGGCCGCCGTTGGAGTTGCTGCCGTAGACTTTGACCGGCACGTCCTGGCAGAGTTGCTGCCAGCCGGAACGGCAGTGGTTGCACTGCGTGCAGCCCTGGTAGTGGTGCACCATCACGCGCGCGCCGACCTTCGCCTCCTTCTCCGACACGCCGGGCCCGACGGCGGCGACCACGCCGCACGGTTCGTGGCCGGCGATCACCGGGTTCGGATTCTGCGGGAAGCCGGTGGCCTGGCGGGTCTGGCCCTTCGGCCGGCGATACTGGTGCAGGTCGCTGCCGCACATGCCGGAGGCCTTCATCTCGACCACCACTTCGTCCGGTCCAGGCGTGGGGTCGGGAAACTCCATCAGCTCCAGTTCACGTCCGCCGGTGAACACGACACCCCGCATGGTTCCCTCCTGTCGTCGGTTGCCGCGGAGAGTAGCTCCGTATGCGGCTGCCGCGAAGCGGGGGAAACCCCCAGTCCCCGACCCTGTCCAGGAATGCTGGTGCGTCCCGCGTCTCGCGTCAGGCGGCGCGGCCCAACGTCAGACGCCCCAGGGCGGGCCTGAACCTGGACGCTGTTGCCTCGTCCAGTTCGAAGGCGAGGTGCAGGGTGTCTGCCTCGGTGCTGCGGATGCTGAACGGCAACGCGAAACCGACGCCGTCCAGCAGCAGTTCGCCGCGCGTGCCCGACGGCAGTGGTGGTCCGCCACGAACATTCGTCCCGCCTTGCGATATGTCGCTGATGCGCGCAGTGCAGACCGGGTGACCGGGGACCGTGAGGCGGCAGGCAATGTCGACCGGATGCCGCGCCGTCAGGCGCCGATCCGCTGCGGTGGTGGATGTTCGCACCACGCGGATGACCGAATGACGCAGTTCCTCGATCGCGGTGTTCAGGGCATCGGCATTCTCGCGCACCGCGGCGGCGCGCTTGCCGGTCTGCTCGGCTTCCGACGAGGCCTCCGTCGTTCGGCTGGTCATCTCGCCGGCGGCCGATGCCGTTTCGGTGACATTGCGGGCAATCTCCGCCGTTGCCGCCCCTTGCTGCTCCACCGCGGCGGCGATCGAGCCGGCAATGGCATTGATCTCGCCGATGGTCTGCTCGATCCGGACGACCGCCGCGACGGAAGCGCTCGTGGCACTGCGTACCTGCCCGATGTGCTGCGCGATTTCCTGTGTCGAGCGCGCAGTCTGCGTCGCGAGCGCCTTCACCTCGGACGCCACCACAGCAAATCCCTTGCCGGCATCGCCCGCGCGTGCCGCCTCGATCGTCGCGTTGAGCGCCAGCAGATTGGTCTTGGCCGCGATCTCGCCGATCATGTCGGCAACCGCTCCGATGCGTGCCACCTGATCGTTCAGCACTTCGATCGTGCCCCGCGCCTCGGTTCCCGCGGCGACGGCGCGACCTACCACCTCGGTCGATTGAGCCGCCTGGCTGCCAATCTCTCGGATCGAGATCGTCAGTTGCTCGGCCGCACTTGCCACCGTCTGGGCGTTGGCGAGTGCCTGCGCCGCGGCGCTGGTCGCACTCTGGGTCAACTGGCCGCTCCGCGCCGCCGACGCACTCATTTCCTCGGCCGTCGTCGTCATGGCGTTCGTGCGGGTGCCGACCTCCTGCAATACCGTCGTCGTGTCGACTTCGATCTTGTCCGCCATGCCGACCAGTGCGGCCTGCAGTTCCGCCGCGGCGCGCTCACGCTCCTGAGCCTGCGCGGCGGCCATCTGCTGTCCTTTCTCCATATGCCCCTTGAACACCAGGACAGCGCCAGCCATGCCGCCGACCTCGTCGCGCCGGTCGGTGCCAGGGATGGCCGCCGCGAGGTCGCCCTTCACCAGCCGATCCATTGAGGTCTTCAGGCCGCCGAGCGAGCGGGTGATATCGCGGGTGACAAGCCATGCCGCCAGCAGCGTTATCAGCAGGATGCCGCCGCCGACGGCGCCCACCTCCAACAGCGACGCGTTGAACGTGGCTTCCAGATCATCGGTGTACGCCCCGCCATAGACCACCATGCCCCAGGGCGCGAACTTCCCGACCGCGACAATCTTGCGCAGCGCCGCGGTCTGGCCCGGTTTCGGGAACATGTAGTGTGCAACGCCTTCATCCGACGATCGCACCGCTCCGATGACCAGTTCGGAGATCGGGCGCTTCGTGGCGATATCGTCGGCCGCTGGCTTTCCCTCCAGTTGCGGGTTGACGCCGTGCATGAGGACGTCCCCAGTGCCAAGGTCGAGCACCGACAGGTAGCCGACTCCGTCATCGAAACGGATGGCGCGGATGTCGCGGTGGAAGAGCTTGATCGCTTGGTCCCGGGTGATCTCGCGCGCACCCACCCGCTGTTCAAAGCCCGCGGCGAGGGAAACCGCGGAGGCGACGATGGCGCGGAACTTGTCCAGGCGGTCGTCCAGCATGCGCTGGTGGAGCGTCATGCCCCCAAGCGCGCCGATCGCGACCATCGCAGCGATCGACAATCCCAGCAACATGCCGAGCTTGGTGCGCAGTCTGAGGCGGGCGAGGATATTCATCGGGCGACGCGCTCCAGGACCGGCAGCGGACGCGGCTACGCTGAGCGGGTTGCGCACCATTCGCACAGAAGGATGAATGATCCGTTAGGTGGCCGGGATGCACGCCTTCACGCGAGGACGGGCCGGCTGGCGCGCGCCCGCGGCACCGCCTACCGCGCCTGGGCGCTCGCCTCGCTGCGCGTCGCGCCGGACGGGCCGCCAGCGCAGCAGCCATGAAACCGTCGAGGTCACCGTCCAGCACCGCGTCGGGATTGCCCTTTTCCAGGCCGGTACGCAGGTCCTTCACCAACTGGTAAGGCGCCAGCACGTAGTTGCGGATCTGATGCCCCCAGCCGATCGCGGTCTTGGCATCCTCCACCGCCGCGGCTGCTACCTCGCGCTTCTGCAGTTCCGCTTCGTAGAGCCGCGCTTTCAGCATCGCCATTGCGGTCGCCCGGTTGCGGTGCTGGCTGCGATCGGTCTGGCAGGCAACGATGATGCCGCTCGGGACGTGCGTGATGCGGATCGCACTCTCGGTCTTGTTGACGTGCTGGCCGCCGGCGCCAGAGGCCCGGTAGGTGTCCACCTTCAGGTCGCTCGGATCGATGGTGATATCGATATTGTCGTCGACCACCGGATAGACCCACACGCTCGCGAAGCTGGTGTGCCGCCGCGCCGCCGAATCGAACGGGCTGATCCGCACCAGCCGGTGCACGCCCGCCTCGGTCTTCAGCCAGCCATAGGCATTCGGCCCGGTCACCTGCAGCGTCGCCGACTTGATGCCGGCCTGCTCGCCCTCGCTCTGCTCCAGCAACTGCACCTTGTAGCCATGCTGCTCGGCCCAGCGCATGTACATGCGCATCAGCATCTCGGCCCAGTCCTGCGCCTCGGTGCCGCCGGTGCCGGCATTGATCTCGATATAGGCGTCGTTGGTGTCCGCCTCGCCGGCCAGCAGGCTCTCGATCTCGCGCCGCTTCGCCTCTTCGGCCAGCGCACGCAACGCCGTGGTGCCCTCTCCAGCCATCGCCGAGTCGCTATCGGCTTCGGCCAGCCCGATCAGCTCCAGCGTGTCGGCGACCTCCTGCTCCAGCTTGCGCAGCCCGTCCATCTGGGAGGCAAGCTGGTTCCGCTCGCGCATCACCTTCTGCGCCGCGGCGGCGTCGTTCCAGAGGGCGGGATCCTCCGCCTTGGCGTTCAGTTCGGCGAGGCGGCCTTCGGCGACATCCCAGTCAAAGATGCCTCCTCAGCAGTGCCACCGACTGCTTGATCTGTTCGTTCAGAGTGTCCGATTCGGCTGACATCGCTGGCTTCCGCTGCTCTCCGAAGGCGGGGCTAATAGATCCCGCCCATGCTCGTGTCGACCCCGCCATGCACGGCCTGCGTGCCCGAGGCCGGTGTCGTCCCATCCGACGTCGGCGATCCGCCGCTTCCGGCGATCGGCCGCGATGCGCCCGGCACCTGGTCGGGCTTGAACGCATCGGTCACCGTGCCGCTGCCGCTGTCCCACGCCGCCATCGTCACGCCGGGTGGCGCCTGGAAGCTCAGTACCGGCCGGTTCTTCAGCGCCACCGCCATGAAGTCGTGCCAGATCGGGCCGGCCACCGCGCCGCCGGTCTGGTTGTTGCCCAGCGAGGCCGGGTTGTCGAACCCGACCCACACCGTGGTGACCAGGTCAGGCGTGAAGCCCGAGAACCAGGCGTCGGTGAAATCCTGCGAGGTGCCGGTCTTGCCGGCGATCGGGCGATTCAGTCCGGCCACCACGCTGGCGCCGGTGCCGCGGGTCGTCACGCCCTGCATCATCGTAATGAGCTGGAATACCGAGGCGGGATCGGCGATCTCCTTGCGCTGGTCGGTCAGCACCGGCGCAGCGCCGCCATTCGCGCAGTCGCCGCAGGACACGCCATTCGGCCGCCACACGACATGGCCGTCCGGATCCTGCACGCTGTCGATCAGCGTCGGCAGCACCTCACGCCCGCCGGCCGCCAGCGACGCATAGGCACCCGCCTCGCGCAGCACCGTCGTCTCCACCGCGCCCAGGGCCGCCGGCAGCACGCGGGGCATCTGGTCCACCTGGTGGAAGGCGATCGCCGTCTCCGCCACTGCGTCCATCCCGACCGCCTGCGCGACCCGCAGCGTCACCAGGTTCAGCGACTTCTCGAGCGCGATGCGCAGCGGCGTCGGGCCGCCGAAATCCATGCCGAAATTATGCGGCCGCCAGCGGCCTGCCGAGCCCATGTCCATCACGATCGGCGCGTCCAGGAAGCGCTGGCTGGGGGAGATGCCCCGCTCGAGCGCCGCCAGGTAGACGAACGGCTTGAAGCTCGATCCCGGCTGGCGCTGCGCCTGGGTGGCGCGGTTGAACTGGCTGCCCTCGAAGCTCCAGCCGCCGACCAGCGCCAGCACGCGTCCCGTCGTGGGATCGATCGACACCAGCGCGCCCTGCACCACGGGGATCTGCCGCAGCGCCAGGCGGGGCAGCGGCGCCGCTGCTGGCTTGCCGCCCTTCGCCGGCGGGGGCGTGGGCGCGGTGGCATTCGGCTCCACCATCACCACGTCGCCCTGCATCATCACATCGGCTACGCGGCGCGGCGAATTCCCGGGCTTGCCGTCCCTCACCGGCTTGGCCCAGCCAAGCTCGGACAACGGGATCGCGCCGGTGCGGGGCTGCGGCGAGGCGCCAGAGCCTTCCAGCCAGCCGAGCCGGGCCTCCGTGTCGGTGGTCTCCAGCACCACGGCAAGCTTCCAGTCGGGCAGCATGCCCGGCGGCCGCGCCATCTGGCTCAGCGGTCCGGTCCAGTTCTTCGCCAGCGCCGGCCCGCCGTCCAGATGGCCGGCAGGGCCCCGCCAGCCGCCCATCCTGCGATCGTAGGCCATCAGCCCGTCGCGTACCGCCTTCTCGGCGGCCACCTGCAACGCCGGATCCAGGCTCGTGCGCACCATCAGCCCGCCCTGCGTCGTCACATCGGCGCCGAACTGGGTGATCAACTGGCGCCGCACCTCCTCGGCGAACCAGTCCGCGCCGGCGATCGGCTGCGGCCGGCGGAATTCGGCCGGGACGATCGGCTCGGCCTTCGCCGCCACCGACTGTGCCACGGGAATCACATGGTCCTCGGCAAGCCGGTCCAGCACCCAGTCGCGCCGCGCCTTGGCGGCATCAGGGAACTTGAAGGGATTGTAGTTGTTCGGCGCCTTCGGCAGCGCCGCGAGGAACGCCGCCTCGGACAGCGTCAGCTTCTCGAGCGACTTGTTGAAATAGGTCTGCGCCGCCGCCGCGACGCCATATGAACCCAGCCCGAGATAGATCTCGTTCAGGTACAGTTCGAGAATGCGCTCCTTCGGCAGGTTCTGCTCGATGCGGGTCGCCAGGATCGCCTCGCGCACCTTCCGCGACAGCGACACCTGGTTGTCGAGCAGCATGTTCTTGGCAACCTGCTGGGTGATGGTGGAGGCGCCGACCGGCCGCCGCCCCTGGCCCATATGCGACAGGTTGAACGCCGCCGCGCGCACGATCGCCAGCGGGTCGACGCCCGGATGCTTCCAGAAGTTCTGGTCCTCGGCCGACACGAACGCGTGCTTCACGATGTCGGGAATCGCCGAGTACGGCACGAAGATCCGTCGCTCGGTCGCAAGCTCCGCCATCAGACGCCCGTCGCCGGCATAGACGCGGCTCATGACCAGCGGACGGTAGCTGCGCAGCCCGTCCACATCCGGCAGGTCGGCGCTGAAATGCAGCCACGCCGCATACCCGCCGGCACCGCCCACGACGACGACCAGCAGGCAGAGCGCGAGCAGCCCACCGGCGACGCCGCGGACGATGCGGGTGAACAATCCGCGTCGCGGCCTGCGCGGCTGCTGGGTGCGCCGGCTACGGCCGCTGCGACTCTCCGGGGCGGGGGATGCCAGCGGTTCGCCGGCAGTGAGGGGTTCGCTCATGGTCCAGCGATATGGGCCTTTTCACCCGCACCGACCAGCAAAGAGAATGCTGACCAGACATCCATTTCGCGCGATCACGGGGCATTTCGAACAATCAACCGGCATCTCGTGCCGTCACCCCGTGGCGACGCGCCTGGTGGCGACGAAATAAGCATCGACGGCACGCTTCATCGCCTCCGCCACGCGCGTCCTGTGCTGCGGCCGGCGCAACTGCGCCTCGTCGACCGGATTCGACATGAAGCCCATCTCGACCAGCACGCTCGGGATATCCGCCGCCTTGAGCACGACGAACCCGGCATGCCGCTCCGGATTCGGCAGCATCGGCAGATCGCGGTCCAGGCTGCCCACCATGTTGCGCGCCAGCCGGCTGGAGCCGATCCGCGTCTCTCGCCGCACCAGGCTGGCCAGGATGCGCGCCACCTCGGGCGGCGCGTCGAAATTGCCGCCGGAGAAACGGTCGGCGCTGTTCTCGCGCCGCGCCAGCGCCTCGGTCTGCGCGTCCGAGGCCGTGTGTGCGAGTGTATAGACGCTGGCGCCCCGCACGCTATGGTCGGACAGGGCATCGGCGTGCATGGACACGAACAGCGCCGCGCCGTGCGCCTGAGCCTTGTCGACGCGGTCGTCGAGCGGAATGAAGACGTCGCGCGCGCGGGTCAGTTCCACACGGTAGCGGCCGCCCGCCTCGAGCAGGCGCTTCAACTCGAACGCGGCGGCGAGCGATACCTGCTTCTCATGCGTGCCGGAGACGCCGATCGCGCCGGGATCCTTGCCGCCGTGGCCGGGGTCCAGCATCACCACGGGGGCCGGCGGCCGGGCGGCGGAGCGTGCCGGCGGGCGCGTGCTGCCGCCCGCGGCCAGCGCGGCACCGATCCCAGTCGGCAGCAGGAACGTGCCGATGACGCCGCTGCCCAACCCCAGGCGGCCGAGAACAAGGCGGCGCGTGATCGATGGACAAGGCTCCATGAGGGCTTCTTAACACGTCGGATGCAGAATTGCACCTTCTGCTTTGATTACGGCTGCTTCATGACCACATTTGGTGCAGACAACCGTGACTTGCGGCGCCGGTCGCTTTGCTTCATGGTCGGTCTCGCTCCGGTGACGCACCCGGACCCAGGCGGGGTGATCCGCAGGGACGGGGAGGCGGACGGGCGGAAGCGACGGCTCGAGATCCGGCTGCACCAATGGGTGCGGCGGGATGGGGTCCGGGGAGGGTCGCCGTCCACCGCTGCCATGTCACTGCCCGCGCCGCGCTCGCAAGCGCGCCGGGGATCCTTTGCCGCGATCGAGCTCACAGGCAATCGACCTCACCCGGGGCCGGCTCGGGTCGCCAGGGACTGATTATCGGACGCATGAAGCTCATCGGCCTGACACTCACCAATTCGGCGCTCATCCCCATGTTGCTGCGGGGGATGGCACATTGCCTGGGTGCTCGGCTGGACGATGCTCCGATCCTTGAGCGGGCGGGCAAGCCCTTTTCCCCAAACCTATCAGACCGCCTGCCTGCGCGCGCCCCTCGGGGATCAGCGCCGCGCTGCCGTGCGGACTTTCGGAGTTCAGACCTGAATGACCAAGCGTATGCTGATCGATGCCACGCACGCGGAGGAAACCCGCGTCGTCGTGCTGGATGGTAGCCGGCTCGAGGATTTCGATGTCGAGACGTCGACCAAGCGCCAGCTCAAGGGCAATATCTACCTCGCGAAGGTAGTCCGCGTCGAACCGAGCCTGCAGGCCGCCTTCGTCGAATACGGCGGCAACCGGCACGGCTTCCTCGCCTTCGGCGAAATCCATCCCGACTATTACCAGATTCCGATCGCCGACCGTCAGCGGCTGATCGAGCAGGAGGCCGAAGAGGCCCGCCGCGAGGAGGAAGAGGAAGACCGCGCGGCCGAGGCGGCGGACAGTGGCGCCCCTGTGCAGCGTGCCCCCGTGCAGCGCGACGTCGTGGAGATCGACGGGGTTGCCGAAGAGCCGGACGAGGCCACACCGGCTGAGGCCGCATCGGACGAGGCCGCATCGGCTGGGGCCGGGCCACACGAAATCGCCCCCGGTCCGGCTGTCCACGCCGAGGCCGAGCCCGTGGCGGCGGCGCAGGACGATGCGGCGCAGAATGAGGCCGCCCCGGCCGAAACGGCAGCGGGCGTCGCCGAACCCGACGCGATTGCCGCGCCAGGCGCAGCCGGCATGGATAACGCGGACGACGAAACGCCGGACGCGCCGCAATCATCCACGGCCCAGCCGGCCAAGATCGTCACCGAGGTGGTCTCGGCGTCGGTCGAGGTGCTGGAGGCCGAGCCGCAGCCCGGGGAACCCGCCTCTCACGCCGAGTCCCCGATGTTCGCCGCGGTGGTCGAGATCGTGGAGGCCGAAGGCTCCTGGGCGACGGCCGACACCTTCGCCCGGGAAGCCGGAACCATCGAGGCGGATACGCTCGACGCAGGCGACGGGCCTGGCGCGGCGACCGCCAGCGACAGCGACCTGGACGATGAAGCGCTGAGCCCGTCCGACCCGATCCCCGAGGAGCCGCCGCCGGAGACCGTGGGTGGCGAGGGCGACGGCGCGGAGGAGACCCGCGAGCGCCGCGTCCCGTCGCGCTTCCTGCGCAACTACAAGATCCAGGAGGTCATCAAGCGCCGGCAGATCCTGCTGGTGCAGGTGGTCAAGGAGGAGCGCGGCACGAAGGGCGCGGCCCTGACCACCTATCTCTCGCTCGCCGGCCGCTTCAGCGTGCTGATGCCCAACTCGCCGCGTGGCGGCGGCATCTCGCGCAAGATCACCTCCGCCACCGATCGCCGGCGCCTGAAGGAGATCATGGCGGAACTGGAGATCCCGCGCGGCATGGGCCTGATCGTGCGCACTGCCGGCGCCAACCGTCCCAAGCCCGAGATCAAGCGCGACTGCGAATACCTGCTGCGCCTGTGGGACGACATCCGCGACCACACGCTGAAATCGGTCGCCCCGGCGCTGATCTATGAGGAAGCCAGCCTGATCAAGCGGGCGATCCGCGACGTCTATTCGCGCGACATCGACGAGATCCAGGTGGACGGCGAGCAGGGGTGGCGCGCGGCGCATGAATTCATGCGCATGCTGATGCCGTCGCACGCCAAGAAAGTGCAGCTCTGGAAGAACGGCGGCCAGCCGTTGTTCTCCAAATATGCGGTGGAGGCGCAGCTCGATTCGATGCTGCAGCCCACGGTGCAGCTTCGCTCGGGCGGCTATCTGGTGATCAACCAGACCGAGGCGCTGGTCGCGATCGACGTGAACTCCGGCCGCTCGACCCGCGAGCGCGGCATTGAGGAGACGGCGCTGCGCACCAATCTGGAGGCCGCCGATGAGGTGGCGCGCCAGTTGCGGCTGCGCGACCTGGCCGGGTTGATCGTCATCGACTTCATCGACATGGAGACGCGCAAGCACAACGGGATGGTCGAGAAGCGCCTGAAAGAGGCGCTGAAGAACGACCGCGCGCGCATCCAGGTCGGCCATATCAGCCATTTCGGCCTGATGGAGATGAGCCGCCAGCGGCTGCGCCCGTCGCTGGCCGAGACCAGCTTCATCCTGTGCGCGCATTGCGGCGGCACCGGGCATGTGCGCTCCACCGAGAGTGCCGCGATCCATGTGCTGCGCGGCATCGAGGAGGAGGGCGCCAAGCGCCGCGCCTCGGAGATCGTCGTGCACTGTGCGCCAGCGGTGGCACTGTACATCCTGAACCACAAGCGCGAGCGGCTGGCCGACATCGAGCTGCGCTACGCCATGCGCGTGCTGTGCCTGGGCGACGACATGCAGATGACCTCGCAGTTCCGCATCGAGCGGGTGCGGGCGCAGGTCGAGGCGCCGGTGGCGATCACCCAGGACGTGGTGGCTCCGCCGCCCGAGCTTGAGGTGGAGGACGAAGCGCCGGACGTCGAGGACGAAGAGGAAGAAGCCGAAACCGAAGGCGAGGCGGCGGCGCGTCCGGTGCCTGGCGAGACGGCCGAAGAGGCCGAGCACCGCCGGCGGCGTCGGCGGCGGCGGCGGCGTGGCGGCGGTCGGCGGGAGGATGCGCCGGCTTTGGCGGCGGCACCTGCCGGCGACGATGTTCCGGCATTCGAGACCGAGCCCGCAGAGCCGGTGGCAGCGGCGCCGGTGGCGGCAGAGCCGGTGACGGCGGAGCCGTCCGAGGTGCACATCGAAGGCGTGCCCGAACAGGTCGCGGTCAGCGAGGACGAGCAGCGTGGCCGTCGGCGTGGCCGGCGCGGCGGCCGTCGGCGGCGCCAGGAGAGCAACGGCGAGATGCCGGCGCACGCCGAACCGGGCGCCGATCAGCCGGAACTGCCACCGGTCTATTCGGGGCCGACGCCGGCCAATCCCTTCGGCGGGCATACGTTCGACATCTTCGATGTGATGGACCAGGCCGAGCAGTCCGCGCCGCCCGCCTCGAGCCAGGTCATGGCCAGGCCGGAACCGGCCGCGGCGTCGCCCGAGCCGGTACCGACGACGATCCTGGCCGAGCCGGTCGAACCTGCTCCACCAGAGCCGGTTGAACCCGTGGCGGCTACGTCGGCGCCTGCCGAGTCCATGCATGCCGAGCCCGTGCCTGCGGAGCCGGCGGCCATTGCCGAATCCGTGCCGGAAGAGCGCGCGTCGGACGAGGCCGTGGCTGCCGCGCCTGCGACACCCGATCCGGTGGGTGCCGATCCGGTGCCGGAAGCGCCGGTGGCTGCGGTATCGGTGCCTGAGGAACCGGTGCTCGAACGCCCAGTGGCTGCTGAAACGGCCGTGGCCGAGGCCGTACCCGCGGAAGCTCGGGCTGCCGAATCCGCGGCGGTGACGGAACCGGCAGCCACCGCACCGGTGCCGGCGGCATCCATTGCCGCCGAACCGCAGCAGGAACGCGAGCCGGACACCGTGGCGGCCGCGGCACCCGAGCCGGAGCCGGTCGTGCCCGCCAACGACGTCGCGCCGGAGCCGGCGATCAAGCCGATCCTCATCGGTGCCGACCTGGACGTGGCGGGCGAGAAGAAGCGGGGCTGGTGGCGGCGATAGCGCCGCCGGTCTGGCAGTGACGGGGCGGCTGCCGGGGGGCAGCCGCTACCGCCAGCCCTTCAGGCGTGCCGCCGCCTCGCGCATGTCAGCCTCAGGCCCGCAATAGGAGAAGCGCAGGAACCTGCCGCCGCGCGCGTGGTCGAAATCCACGCCCGGCGTCACTGCGACACCTGCCTCGGCCAGCATGCGCGCGCAGAAGGACGTGCTGTCGTTCGACCGTTCGCTGATATCGGCGAACAGGTAGAACGCGCCTTCGGCCGGCGACAGGCGGGTGAAACCGGCCTCGGGCAGGGCGCGCAGCAGATGGTCGCGCGAACGGCGGTAGCCCGCCACATTCGCCGCCAGTTCCTCATGGCAGTCGAACGACGCCTCGGCCACCACCTGCGAGATATAAGGTGCGCTGATGAACAGGTTCTGCGCCAGGCGCTCCACCGGACGCACCAGGTCCTCGGGCAGCAGCAGCCAGCCGATCCGCCAGCCGGTCATGGAGAAATACTTGGAGAAGCTGTTCACCACGACGGCGCCGGCACTGAACGACGCGGCTGTGGCGATCGGGCTGTCGTAGTTCAGCCCGTGGTAGATCTCGTCGCTGATCAGCCGCACGCCGGTCCGGTCGCACCAAGCGGCGATCGCCGCCAATTCGTTCGGGTGCAGCATGGTGCCGGCCGGGTTGCACGGGCTGGCGACGATCAGCCCGTCGGGCGGCGGGTCGAGCCGCTCCAGCATCGCCACGCTGGGCTGGAACCGCGTCTCCGGTCCTGCCTCGAGGATCACCGGACGCATGCCCAGCGCGGTCAGGATGTTGACGTAGGGCGGATAGAACGGTGAGGTCAGCGCTATCCGGTCGCCCGGATCGAACGCCGCCAGGAAGGCCAGCGGAAAGGCGCCTGATGCGCCGACGGTGACCGCCACCCGCTCGAGCGGCACCTCCAGTCCGTACCATGCGCGGTAATGCGCGACGATGCGCTCGCGCAGGGTGCGGCGGCCGAACGCCTCGGTGTAGCCCAGCGGATCGCCCGAGCGCAGGGCTGCGGTGGCTGCGGCGACGGCGCCGGCCGGAGCACCGGTGCCGGGCTGGCCCACCTCCATGCGGATCACGTGCGGCGCGCCCGGCGGCAGGGCTGCCTGGCGCGCATTGGCCGCGGCGATCACGTCCATCACGATGAACGGTGGCGCGCTGGCGCCGCGGCCAATCTTCAGCACGTCAGTTGTAGAACTTGATGCTGGCCGCCTTCACGCCGGCCTTGCCCTCGACGCCGGTCACGGTGGCGATGCAGGGCGCGCCCTTGGCGGTGCACTGCTTGGTCAGGCGGTCCTTGTCGGCGTCGCCGAGGGCGGCGTAGTCGATCTTGTATTTGAGGCTCACCGGCGAGCCGATCTCCATGTCGCAGGATTTGGCCGAGCGGCAGACGATCCGGCCGGGCCCGACGCTGGTGGCGGCGGGTTGAGCCTGCGCCCAGGCTGCCGAGCCCGATGCGGCGAACCCGGCCGCGATGGCCAGGACATGCAATGTTTTCATGATTTTGTTTCCCCCTGGATGTCATGTTCCGCCGGCCGCGAGCCCGGCTTCGCGCGGATCGGTGGCCCAGGCGCAGGTGCCGTTCTCGCCCGGGAGGTAGTTGGAGCAGGCGATGGCGTTGGCACGCCCGGGATCGGGCACCGGCGTTGCCATCGGCTGGTTGGTGCGCAGCGCGTTCAGCATGCCCACGGCGACGGCCATCGGCGCGCCGGACTGGCCCGACGCGGCGATCGCCGCGCGGAACGCGTGGACGTTGTCGTTCCAGGCGATGGCGGCGGCAAACAGCGGCGTCGGCACGACGGCCGGCGACGCGGCGAGCAGGATGCCGAGGCCGGGCAGCACGCGACCGGTGCCGAACAGGTTGTCCATGCTGAGCGAGCAGGCGACGGCGTTGCCCTCCTTGTCGAGGGTCACGAAACTGGTGGAGGCGGGCAGCGGCGGCAGGAATCCCTCGGGCAGGCTGGTGGTCGCCGCGAGCAGGCTGTCACCGTCCACGCCGCCCTGGCGCCAGCGCGCGGCCACCGCGAGTGAGCGTGCCGATGCGGCGCCCAGGGCGTTCGGATCGCGCTGCAGCAGGGTGAAGGCGGCGGCGGCGGACAGGCCGCCATCGGCCGGCGGCGGCAGGAATGCCACCCGGTCGCGCCGGTTCGCCAGCACGATCGCGGGTGCCAGGCGGGGCAGCGCGCCGTTCAGGTCCGCCAGCGCCAGCGGCCCGCCGGCCAGCGGCGAGGCCTGCACGATCCGCCGTGCCAGCGCGCCGGTATAGAAATCGCCGACGCCGGAGACGCGGATCTGTGACAGCGTTGCCCCCAGGTCCGGCTGCAGCAGCGTCTGGCCCTCGCGCAGCGGCGCGCCGTTCTGCGAGAACACCGCGCGGGCATTGGGGTCCGCCAGCAGCGGGCCGGCGACCAGGGCGATGTCGCGTGCCAGGGCGCGCGGCGCCGGCGTGCCGAATCGCGCCAGTTGCTCGGCGGGCACGATCAGGCCCTCGAACGGCAGCCGGCCATAGCGCGCGTGCAGCAGATAGAGCCCGCGTGCCAGCATCGGGACAGCGGCGGGACGGTCCGCGCCGGCGGCGAAGCCGGACGGCGCGACGGGGGTGAACAGCACCGCCTCAGGCATCCCCTGGTTGGGCGACTTGCTGTCGGCGGCATAGGCCAGGCAGCCGCCGCCGCCGCCCAGCCCGGCGCGCGACGGCAGTGTGACGCTGAGCACGAAGGCCAGTGCGACCGCCGCGTCCGCCGCGCTGCCGCCGGCCGACAGGACCTCGCGCGCCGCCAGCGCCGCCCTCGGTTCGTCCGCCACGACGCCGCCGAGGAAGCCCTGCACGTAGCCCGGCTGTCCCTGGGTCGCGGCGTTGCCCGGGCCGAACACCTTGTCGGTCATGCCGGAGACGGTGTCGCAGGCCGAACAGGCCAATGAGAGTGTCAGCAGGATGCCGGCGCGCAGCCGTCTCCTCCCGCCCGCCATGATGCTCCGTGCCTGTGCCAATTGTCCGCTGGTCCGTGTCATCCTGGTGAGGCTGCGTGCCATAGACGCGTTCCGCGGCAGCGGCAACCGCTGCCGCGCCGCCTCAGTGCCGATGCGGCTCCAGCCGCGGATCATCCACGATGAATTGCGGTTGCGGCTTGCTCATCTCATCGCGCGTCACGTGCAATGTCAGCGTCAGGTCCAGCCCCTCGGGCGGCAGGTCGCGGTCCGAGGCGGTCACCATCCCCTTCACCATCCCCTCTGGCATCATCCCCTCTGGCATCCGCGCCCGGAGCGTGATGTCGAACACCGGCATGCGTCCGTCCCCCCAGTGCGTGCGAATCTGGAACTCGACCTGGTCGAGATTCGGGACGGTGTCGGGGTCGCGACCCTCGAACATGCCGCGATAGACGTCGTGCAGCAGCGTGTCGTCGAGGAAGCGGGTCAGTGCCTCGGGCATCGGCGAGCGCAGCAGGAGCGGCTCACCGTTCGGATCGGTGATGCCGAACATGATCTGCCGGTAGGTCATCAGGCGCTGCGGCTCGCCGTCGCCGCTGCGCAGCGCGAGCGTGCCGGTCGCGATGCGCTCGTTCAGCCGCTCGGAGAAGGCCCGGTTGCCCCCGACGCCTGCCACGTCGCCGGCGATCGCCCTCGTGTGGTCTTCGACGATAGCGTCCCAGCGGTCGCCGAGCAGGCCGCGCAGGTTCGCGCTGCCGGTGCGGAGGTCCACCACCACCGGGTCGGACATTGCGTCGCCACTGCTATCGACATCGAGGAGGATCGGGTCCGGCAGCAGGAGGTCGCTGACCGCATCGTGCCGTCCGGTCTCCCGCACGATTGCGCCGTCGCTCCCCGTGTCGAACAGGTTGTTGTCGAGGGGATCGGGCGCGGGCGCCTTGAAGCCCTCCTCCAGCCGGAACAGGGCCATGCTGCCGGCGCGCCCGGCAAGGCGGGTGCGGTTGTAGTCCTCCAGCCACTGCCCGAGTTCGTCCTGCGGCACCGCATGCGACCGGCCGTCGACGTCGCGCACGTCCACCATGCCGGGAATCTGGCGGTCGATGTGGAAGGCGATCTCCGCCATGTCCTGGCCGTCGATGCGCCCTTTGAGGGCCAGCGGCATCACCCAGAAGCCGTGGCGCGGCCCGTCATCGGCGAACCGCTTCTCCGCATCGGCGTGCAGGTCGGCGGCCAGGCCACGGCAGGCGTCGCCGATGGCGATGCGCCCGGGGAGCGCCACCGACGCCTTCCCGCCGAGCAGCGCGTGGCGGCTGTCGCTCGGGTCGTCCAGCACCTCTCCCATCCAGTCGGCGATCGGCTGGCGTTGCGCCAATTCCTCATCGGCGGCCTGCAGCATCTTCGCGACATGCCGGCCGGTCAGCGGATGGTCGACCGAGATGTCCCACTTGCCGTCCGAGGTCAGGTGGCCGACGCCCGCGCGGAACGCCCGCTCGCCGATGTCCTCGCCGTAGATCTCGACCAGCGACTGGCGGACCGCGAGCTTCATGTCGCGGTTGGCAGCCTGCTTGTCCTCGCGGTCCTCGCCGAACGCGATCTTCAGGTTGCGCATCATCCGGCCACCGAGCGACCCGATGGCCCCGTCGATGCGGGTTTCGTCGCCGTCCCTGGCCATCCGCCACTCGATCTCGCCGAAGCGCGCGAGGTCGCGCAGCCTGCTCTCGCCGATGCCACTCACCGCCTGTCTCCTGCTGCCGGCTTCATCGCATCCTCGACACGAGGGGGCAATGAAAACCGCCATTTGGCTCGACATCCCGTGTCCGGTCAGGCAAGAGGCTGGACATGCAGATCGTTGTCCGCATTGGCCTTCTCTGTCTCGCGCTCGGGCTGTCGGCATTGCCCGCGCGCGCCGACGAATTCACCGCCGCCCAGCGCGCCGAGATCATCCAGATCCTGCGCGAGGCGCTGAAGCAGGACCCGTCGATCCTGCGCGACGCGGTCAACGCGATGCAGGCCGACGAGACAGACCGGCAGAAGGCCGCGCTCGCGGCGGTCAAGGACAAGCTGATCGATCCCGCCGATCCGGTCGGCGGCAATCCCAAGGGCGACGTGACGATCGTCGAGTTCTTCGACACGCGCTGCCCCTATTGCCGCAAGCTGGACCCCACGATGGCGGAACTGCTGGCACGCGACCGCGGCGTGCGGCTGGTCTACAAGGACCTGCCGATCCTGGGGCCGGCGAGCGTGCTGGGCTCCAAGGCGCTGCTCGCGGCGAACCGGCAGGGCGGCTACGAGAAGCTGCGCGAACTGGTGATGGGAGCGCCGCCGGACCTCACCAGGCCGATGTTGCAGGACCTGGTGCGCAGCGCCGGCCTCGACTGGAATCGCCTGGAGCGTGACATGGACGATCCGGCGATCGAGGCGCGGATCGACTCCAACCGGAAGCTGGCGCAGTCGATCGGCATCGAGGGCACGCCGGCGCTGGTGATCGGCAGCGAACTGATCCCGGGCGCGGTGGAGATCGCCGACCTGTTCAAGGCCGTTGCCAATGCGCGCGGGGCGAAATAGCCCGCTCCAGCGTGCCGGCAAAGGGGCGCTTCTTCGTCCCATGTCATTCCCGTGCAGGCGGCAACCCAGAGCAGCGCCGCGGGGGCTGCTTCGCAATCAGCGAGGGATGGCGGCGTTGGCGCTGGTGCGCCCCAGCATGGCCGTGACGATGTCGCCCAGCCGCCGCTGACGGCCGGTGTCGATGCTCACGGTGGCGGTCGTGCCGGCACGCAGCGGCGCCTCCTTGTCGTGCGATAGCAGCGTCACCCGCGCCGGCAGCCGCTGGACCACCTTCACCCAGTTCCCTGAGGCATTCTGCGGCGGCAGGATCGCGAACTCGGCGCCGGTCGCCGGACTGATGCTCTCGACCACGCCTTCCCAGATCTCGTCCGGGTAGATGTCGAGCACCACCCGCGCCTTCTGGCCGACGCGGACATGGGTCAGCTCGGTCTCCTTCAGGTTGGCCTCCACCCAGGGTCGCCGGTCCGACACGATGACGAACAGCGGCGTCGCCGCCTTCACCTGCTCGCCCGGTTGCAGCTTCACATTGACCGCGACGCCGCCGATCGGCGCCACCACCGTGGTGTGCCGGAGATCGAGCGCCGCGCGGTCGCGTTCGGCCATCTTGTCGCGCACCAGCGGGTGCCGGTCCGTCGGGATCGCCGGATCGCTGCCCAGCATCGTCAGCATCCGCTGCAGCCGGGTGCGCACGACGTTCAGCCGGTTGCGCGCCACCGAGGCGTCGTTCTGCGCCTCTTCCAGCTTGGTCGCGGACACCACGCCGGTACGCGCCAATTCCTGCTGGCGCTGCAACTGGCGCTGCAGGTAGTCGGCGCGGCTCTCGACCTCGCCCAGTTCGCTGCGCGTCTCGTGATAGGTGGCGCGTGCGTTCTCCACCTGGATGCGTGCCGAATCCAGCGCCGCATCGGCCTCTTCCAGGGCAAGCTGGTAGGACGCGGGATCGAGCCGCAGCAGCAGGTCGCCGGCCCGCACCGCGGTGTGGTCGCGCACCGCCACCTCGATGACGCGGCCGGCCACCTCGGGTGAGATTTGTGCAATGTCAGTTTTGACGTAGGCGTCCTCGGTGCTGACGTAGCGGCCGCCCTGCTGCCAGATCGCGACCCCGACGCAGGTGGCCACGACCGGGACGCCGATCAGCAGCAGGAGGCGAAGCGCGGCGGCTCGCCTCAGGAACATCGAATCTTCTGTTTATCGCGGCCCACGGACGTTTCGCCTATCGCAGCAAGGCAGCCTAGTATCGCTCGATCCTATCGCCAGCAGGGCATAGTGCAAGATGTCGGACCAAGATCCCGCCGCGGGGCTCACGCTCACCCGCCGCATCATGATCCTGATCGCCGTCATGCTTGCGTCCACGCTGTACTCCACGACGCTGCTGATCGCCTCGACGCTGCTGCCGCAGATGCAGGGCGCGCTCGCGGCGACGCCCGATGAGATCGCCTGGGCAATGACCTTCAACATCCTGGCCACCGCCGTCGTCACGCCGATGACCGGCTGGCTGGTCGGACGGTTCGGACGTCGTAACGTGATGGTCGGCTCGATCACGATTTTCTCGATTGCGACATATTTCTGCGGCGATTCCAACTCGCTGCAAACGCTGGTGTTCTGGCGCATCGTGCAGGGCGGCGCCGGCGCACCGGTGGTGCCGTTGTCGAACGCGATCGTGCTGGACAGCTTCCCGCGCCGCCAGGCCGGCCTGATCAGCTCGATCTTCGGCATGGCGGTGGTGATCGGCCCGGTGATCGGCCCCACCCTCGGCGGCTACCTGGCGCAGGAATACAGTTGGCGCTGGGCCTTCTACATGCTGGTGCCGGTGTGCCTCGTCTCGCTCGCCGCGCTGTGGCTGACGCTCGCGCCGGACCGGCCGCGGGCGACCGTCAGGCTCGACTGGATCGGCTTCCTGACGCTCGCCGCGGCAATGTCCTGCGTGCAACTCGTGCTGTCGCGCGGCCAGCGGCTCGACTGGTTCGAATCGACCGAGATCGTGCTGGAGACCATCGGCGCGATCGTCGCCTTCTACCTCTTCCTGGCGCACAGCCTGACCGCGCGGCGGCCGTTCCTCAATCTCCGGTTGCTGCTCGACAGGAACTACGCAATCGGCCTCGTGCTGGTGACGATCTACGGCATGCTGAACTTCACGCCGGTGGTGCTGCTGCCGCCGCTGCTCCAGCAGCACGCCGGCTATCCCGACAACATTATCGGCGAAATCCTCGGCATGCGCGGTGTCGGCGCCACGATCGGCTTCTTCCTGGCGATGTTCGCCGGCCGGCTGGAGCCGCGCATCGGCATGACGATCGGCTTCGCGATCCAGGTCGGGTCGGGGCTCTGGCTCATGAGCCTGAACCTCGATGTGGACACGCATATCCTCGCGGTGAACAGCATCCTGCAGGGCATGGCCGTCGGCATCATCTGGGTGCCGCTGACCGTCACCACCTTCGCCACGCTCGACACGCGCCATACGCCGGAGGCCATGGCGCTGTTCCACCTGCTGCGCAACATCGGCTCCAGCTTCTTCATCTCGATCTGCGTGGCGGAGATCATCCGCACCACCGGCGAGAACTACAGCCGCATGACGGAGATGGTGTCGCCCTACAACAAATCTCTGTCGCTGCCCTGGGTGATGGGCGGCTGGTCGGTGGATTCCCTGCAAGGGCTGGCGCGGCTGGCGAAGGAAATCAACCGGCAGGCGGCGATGATCGGCTACGTCAACGCCTTCGCGCTGTATACACTGACGTCGGCCGCGGCGATCGCCGTCGTGGCATTCGCCAAGAAGCGCCAGCGTGCGGCGATCGCAGCGGAATGACGCACGCGGCTACGTTGCGCCTGGCTACGTCGATGCATACACCCGTGCGCGCGACAGGTCGATGCCGCAGCGCTCGCCCGGCGATGGCGTCCAGGCCTCCATCGGCAGCAGCACCTCGATGACGCCGCCCTGATGGCTGACGCGCAGGCGCCGCATCGGGCCCACGCTGTGCACGCCGTCCACCCGCACGGCGTCGCCCGACGGCAGCAGCGCGATCTCGTGCGGCCGGATCAGCGCGATCGCCTTGCCATCGGCACAGCCGGCCGCCGGCACGCCGCCGGGAAGTCCGGCGATGCGCGCCATCCCCTGCGACACGATGCAGTCCAGCCGGATGGATTCGCCCAGGAACTCATGCACGAAGGCGGTGGCGGGTTCGGCATACAGCCGGTCCGGCGCGTCCACCTGCTCGATGCGCCCGGCGCGCAGCACCGCGACGCGGTCCGCCATCTCCAGCGCCTCCGCCTGGTCGTGGGTGACGAAGATGCTGGTGAGCTTCATCCGGTCGTGCAGGTCGCGCAGCCAGAGGCGCAGGCTCTTGCGCACCTTGGCGTCCAGCGCGCCGAACGGTTCGTCGAGCAGCAGCAGCGCCGGCTCGATCGCCAGGGCGCGCGCGAGGGCCACGCGCTGGCGCTGCCCGCCGGAGACCTGCTCGGGATAGCGATCGGCCAATGCGCCGATGCCGAGCAGGTCCAGCAGCGACTGCACCCGCGCCTGGATGTCGTGCCGCGCCGGCCGGCGCGACCGCGCGCGCACCTCCAGCCCGAATGCCACGTTGCGTGCCACCGTCATGTGGCGGAACAGCGCGTAGTGCTGGAACACGAAACCGATGCCGCGCTCGCGCGCCGGCACGTCGCGCATGTTGCTGCCATTGACGACGATGTCGCCGGTATCGACGAATTCCAGCCCGGCCAGGGCGCGCAGCAGCGTGGTCTTGCCGGAGCCGCTGGGGCCGAGCAGTGCCAGGAACTCGCCCGGCGCCACGGTCAGCGACACGCCGTCCAGCGCCGTCACGCCACCGAACGATTTGCGCAGGTCGCGCAGTTCGACGGTCACAGCAGCGCTCCGCCGCGGTCACCGATGCGCCATTCCAGCACCACCTTCACCGCCAGCGTCACCAGTGCGAGCAGCGACAGCAGGGCGGCGATGGTGAAGGCGCCGACCCAGTCATAGTCGTTGAACAACGCCTCCACCTGCAGCGGCATGGTCATGGTCTGGCCGCGCACGTGGCCCGACACCACCGCCACAGCACCGAACTCGCCCATCGCGCGGGCATTGCAGAGCAGCACGCCGTACAGCAGGCCCCAGCGGATATTGGGCAGCGTCACGCGCCAGAAGGTCTGCCAGAAATTGGCGCCGAGGGTCATCGCGGCCTCCTCCTCCGCCGCGCCCTGCTGCTGCATCAGGGGCACCAGCGTGCGCGCCACGAAGGGGAAGGTGACGAAGGCGGTGGCCAGGATCAGGCCGGGCACGGCGAAGATGATGCGCAGACCGGCGCGTTCCAGCAGCGGGCCGAGCCAGCCGTTGGCACCGAACAGCAGCACCCAGACCAGCCCGGAGATCACCGGCGAGACCGAGAACGGCAGTTCGATCAGCGTGATCAGCAGGCTGCGGCCGCGGAACCGAAAGCGCCCGATGCACCACGATGCGGCGAGGCCGCACACGGTGTTCAGCGGCACGCTCACCGCGGCGACGATCAGCGTGAGCCGGATGGCCGCGAGCGCGTCGGGTTCCTCGAGCGTCGCCAGCGCCGCGGCCAGGCCGCGCGACAGCGCCTCACCGAACACCGCGACCAGCGGCAGCAGCAGCAGCACCGCCAGCAGCACGACCGTTGCCGCAATCAGTGCGAGCCGCGTGGCGGCGCGTTCCTGGGTGGCGAGCATGTCAGACCCCGCGGCGGCCGATCCAGCGCTGCGCCAGGTTGAGCAGCAGCAGGATCGCGAAGGACAGCAGCAGCATTGCCAGGCCCAGCGCGGCGGCACCGGCATAATCGAACTGCTCGAGCCGGATGACGATCAGCAGCGGGGCGATCTCGCTGATCATCGGCATGTTGCCGGCGATGAAGATGACCGAGCCGTACTCGCCGACCCCACGCGCCAGGGCGGCACCGAAACCGGCCAGCAATGCGGAGCCGATCGCCGGCAGCACGACGCGGCGCAGCGTCTGCCCGCGCGTCGCACCCAGCGTGGCCGCAGCCTCCTCGGCGTCCAGCGGCAGGTCCATGATCACCGGCTCCAGCGTGCGCACCACGAACGGCAGGCCGACGAACACCAGCGCCACCAGGATGCCCCACGGCGTGTAGGCGATCTTGATGCCCAGCGGCAGCAGCAGCTTGCCGATCCAGCCGTTCGGCGCGAGCAGCGCGGTGAGTGCGATGCCGGCGACCGCGGTCGGCAGCGCGAGCGGCATGTCGATCAGCGAATCGGCGAGGCTGCGGCCGGGGAAACGGTAGCGCACCATCACCCAGGCGATCAGCAGGCCGAACGGCACGTTGATCGCCGCCGCCAGCAGCGCCGCACCGAAGCTGAGGCGCAGCGCCGCCAGCACGCGGGGCTCGGTGACCGAATGCCACACACCGGCCACGCCGAGTTCCCAGGGCCGCAGCGCGAGGGCCGCGAGCGGCAGCAGCACGATGAGCGACAGCCACAGCAGTGTGATGCCGAGGGTCGGGGCGAAGCCCGGCAGCGCCGATCGGCGGGCGGCGGCGGTCATCGTCCCGGCGTGAACACGCGGTCGAACATGCCGCCATCCGCGAAATACTGCGCCTGTGCGGCGTCCCAGCCGCCGAAATCCTGGATCGTCACCAGGTTCAGCGCCGGATAGCGCTCGGCGAACTGCGCCAGCACGGCGGCGTCGCGCGGGCGGTAGAAGTTGCGCGCGGCGATCTCCTGGCCCTGCTGCGTGTAGAGGAATTCCAGGTAGGCCTGCGCCAGGTCGCGCGTGCCCTTCTTGTCCACCACGCTGTCGACCACCGCGACCGGCGGTTCGGCCAGGATGCTGACCGACGGATAGACGATGGCGAAGCTGTCGCTGCCGAACTCGCGGCGCGCCAGCCAGGCCTCGTTCTCCCAGGCCAGCAGCACGTCGCCCAGGCCGCGCTGGGCGAAGCTGGTGGTGGCGCCGCGCGCGCCAGTATCCATCACCGGCACCTGGCGGAACAGCGCGCGCATGAATGCCTCCGCGGTTTCTGGCGTGGCGGCGGGCTGGCGGCGTGCCCAGGCGAGTGCGGCGAGGAAATTCCAGCGCGCGCCGCCGGAGGTCTTCGGGTTGGGCGTGATCACGCCGACACCGGGCTTGAGCAGGTCGGGCCAGTCCTGGACGCCCTTCGGGTTGCCCTGGCGGACCAGGAACACGATCGTGCTGGTATAGGGCGCGGCGTTGTCGGGCAGCCGGGTCTGCCACTCCGCGGCGAGCAGCCCGCGCCTGGCCAGCGCGTCGATGTCGGCGGCGAGCGCCAGCGTCACCACATCGGCCTGCAGCCCGTCCAGCACCGAGCGCGCCTGTGCACCCGAGCCGCCATGCGACTGGCTGATGGTCACGCGCTGGCCGGTCTTTGCCTGCCAGGCGGCGACGAAGGCGCGGTTGACCTCGCGGTAGAGTTCCCGTGTCGGGTCGTAGGAGACGTTGAGCAGCGCCGGATCGGCCGCCCGGGCCGGCCTGCCGGCGACCGTGCCCAGCAGCAGGCCCAGCGCGGTGCCGATCGTGGTGCCGAGCGTGGTGGCCAATAGGGCGCGTCGTGTCGGCGCGGCGTGGCGCATCATGGTTCCCCGTTGCCTCACCTGGATACCACAGGAGCGGGATACCACAGGAGCGGCGGACCGTTCAGCGCGCATTCGCCTGGGCGTGCAGTGGCCACAGCGCCGCCCGCCAGCGCAGCGCGATCGCCAGCGTCAGCACGATGCCGACGGCGCAGTACAGCGTCGCGGTGGGTGCGAAGCCGATGCGGTCGATCAGCGCGCCGGCGCCCATCAGGCCGATCGGCAGCCCGTAGATCGCCAGCATGCGCATGCCCATCACCCGGCCGCGATAGGCGCCGGCGCCGTGCAGCAGCAGCGCCGACATCGGCACCAGGCTGAGGCTCTGTGCCAGGCCCGCGCAGATCAGCGTCAGGCTGCCGCTGGTAGGGTCGCGCATGTGCACGAACACCAGCAGCATGGCGTACCAGGCGAGGGCGAACACGATCATCATGCGCGCGGGCCGGATCATGCGGCCGATGATGCTGATCAGCACGGAGCCCAGCAGCGCGCCGAACGCGAAGCTCGCGATCAGGGTGCCGAGACCGGTCTGGTCGACGTGGTAGATGTCCTTGGCGACGAAGGGCAGCAGGCCGCTGGTCATCGGGAAGGCGGTCATGTTGACCAGGAAGGCGAGCCACAGCGCCGCCAGCGACGAAGGCGTGGCCCAGAGGTAGGTCAGACCCTCGCGCAGGTCGCGCCACAGCGAGTTGCGCACGGCGGCGGCGGGGGGTGCCGCGTGGCGTGGCGTGCCGACGCCCAGCGTCAGCAGGAACCCCGCCAGGTAGCAGAGGCTGATCGCGGCGTAGGCGGGTCCCAGTCCCAGCGCGGCGAATAGGCTCGCCCCGGCCAGCGCGCCCACGGTGCGTGCCGAATCCGATGTGGTGCGCGCGGCACCCATGGCGCTGACGAAGCGGTCGGGCGGCATGGTCTCGGCCACCAGCGCGCCGCGCATGGCGAGGTCGGCGGGCCGCACCAGGCCGGCAACGGCGGCGATGATCAGGACATAGAGCGGGCTGAGTGCGCCGGTGAAGGCGAGCGTCATCAGCAGCAGCGCGAGCCCCGTGTAGCTGGCGCGCATGGCGCACAGCACGGTGCGGTGGCCGATGCGGTCGCCGGCCATGCCGAGCGCCGGCGCCACCAGCGTGCCGAAATACTGCAGCGAGCCGAACAGCGTGAGCAGCAGCACGGAGCCGGTCTCGGCCAGGATGTACCAGCCGAGGATCAGGGTCTCCATCTCGGTGCCCCAGGAGGTCAGCAGGTCGGCGGGGGTACTGGAAGCGGAAGCTGCGCACCTGGAACGGTGCGAGCAGCGCGGAGGATGCCATCGCGCTCAGCCGGAGCCGTGATGCATGGCCGGTCTGGCCTTTCGTGCTTTCCTGGACGGCCGGGCGGCCTGCGGGCGGGCAGGGTAGCCGAGACGGGGCGCCGGGCAAACTCGCCGGGCAAACCTCCCGGGCAAACGCGCGGGGCAAGCGCGCCGGATCAGGCGACGAACACGCGGCGTCCATCGGCGCGCTCGACCGTCTCCACCGTGACGCCGAAGCAGTGGGCGATGTTGGCCGCGGTCAGCACCGCCGCCGCCTCGCCGATCGCCGCCACCTGGCCATCGCGCAGCATCACCACCTGGTCGGCATCGGCGGCGTGGTTGGGATCGTGCAGCACGGCCATCACCATCGTGCCGCGCCGCGCCATGTCGCGGGCGAAGCGCAGCGCAAACCGCTGCTGCGCGAGGTCGAGCGCCGCCGCCGGTTCGTCGAGGAACAGCGCCTGGCCGGCATGGTCACCGCCCGGCCGCCAGAGTTGCGCGGCGGCGCGGGCCAGGTGCACGCGCTGGCGCTCGCCGCCCGACAGCGTCGGGTAGGCGCGCTGCCACAGCGCCTCCAACTCGAACGCCGCACAGACCGCGGCAAGCGCATCGCGGTCATGCCGTGCGGCGGCGGTGCCGCGATGCGGCAGGCGGCCGAGTGCCACGACATCGGCGACGCTCAGGCCGAAGGCCAGGCCGTGGTGCTGCGACAGCACCGCGCGGCGGCGCGCCAGGTCGCGTGGCGCCAGCGCATGCAGGCGCATGCCGTCGAGCAGCACGGTGCCCGTGTCCGGTGCCAGGTCGCCGGTCATCGCGCGCAGCAGCGTGGTCTTGCCGGCGCCGTTGCGCCCGAGCACCGCGGTCAGCGTGCCCGGCTCCAGGCACAGCGACACGCCGTCCAGCAGATGACGGGCGCCGATGCGCACGCCGATCCGATCGGCCTGGATCATGCCGCGCCGCGTCCGCGGCGCAGCAGCAGGGCGATGAAGAACGGCCCGCCCAGCGCGGAGGTCACCAGGCCGATCGGCAACTCGGCCGGTGCGGCGAGCACGCGCGAGGCGGCGTCGGACAGCAGCAGCAGCGCCGCCCCCAGCAGCGCCGCGCCGGGCAGCACGAGGCCGTGGCGCGGCCCGCCGATCAGCCGCACCAGATGCGGCACCACCAGGCCGACGAAGCCGATCACCCCGGCCGCCGCCACCGTGGCGCCCACCGCCAGCGCGGTCGCGATCACCACCATCAGCCGCAGGCGGTCGACGCGGATGCCGAGATAGGCGGCCTCCTGCTCGCCCAGCAGCAGCGCGTCGAGCGCGCGGGCGGCGGGCAGCAGCACCGCCAGCGCCAGCACCGCGCCGATCCCGGCACCGGCCGCGCCGTACCAGCCGCCGGTGGCAAGGCTGCCCATGGTCCAGAAGATGATGTCGCGCAGTTGCCGGTCGTCGCTGACGGTGATCAGCAGTCCGGTACCGGCGGCGCAGACGGCGTTCACCGCGATGCCGGCCAGCAGCAGGCTGCCGGTGCCCTCGCCGCCCGGGCCGGCCGCGCGCGACAGCCGCAGCGCCAGCAGCGTCGCCGCCAGCCCGCCGCCGAAGGCGAACAGCGGCACCAGCGCACCCGCCGGCAGGAAGACCAGCCAGGTGCCGATCCGCTCGCCCAGCACGATCGCGGTGACCGCCGCCAGGGCCGCCCCGGAGGAGACGCCGATCAGCGCCGGATCGGCCAGCGGATTGCGGAACAGTCCCTGCTGCGCCGCGCCGGCCAGGCCCAGCGCGGCGCCGATCGCGATGGCGAGCGCGCCGCGCGGCAGGCGGATCTGCCACAGCACGGCGGCCTCGCGCTGGGTCGGCGCCGCACCGGTCAGCAGTTCCAGCATGCGCCCGGGCGGGATCACCACGGCGCCGAGCAGCAACTCGACCAGCAGGGCGACGGTCAGCAGCACGAGCAGGCCGGGCAGCAGGAGGCGGCCGCTGCCCATCGCCAGCGCGATCCGCCGTGCGGTCGCGGCCTGCGCCGTCATGCCAGCCTGCGGCCGGTGGCTCCGGGCTCCGCGCGCGGCGGCGGCGGTGATGGGCGAGGGATCATGACGGCGGCGCCCAGGGACGCGCGGGCAGCGGACGGATCGTGGCGCCCGGATGCAGCGCCAGCGCCAGGTCGCGCTGGGCCTGCGCCAGGCGCGGGCCGAAGCCCAGCAGATAGAGGCCGTCGAACGCGGCCACGCGGCGCGCCCTGCCGGCCGGCGTGGCCGCGAGCCCCGGCCCGGCCAGCAGCCGGTCCGTGCCGCCCACCCCCCGCAGCGTCTCGCTCGTCGTCACGATCCAGTCGGGTTCGGCGAGCAGCGCCGCCTCCGCCGACAGCCCGCGATAGCCGCGGACGCCCTCGATCGCGTTGATGCCGCCGGCCAGCCGTACCATCGCATCGGCGGCCGTGCCGGTCCCGGCCGCCATCGGCGCGCCCGGCCCGGCAGACAGCAGGAACAGCACCTTCGGCCGGCCCGGCGTGGCGGCGACATCCGCCTGCACCTGCGCCAGGTCGGCCCGCAGCGCCGCGGCGACCGACTGCGCCTCGGCCTCGCGGTGCAGCGCGGCGCCGACCAGGCGCACCCGCTCCAGCGCCGCCTCGGGCGTGTGCGCCTCGGGCAGTGACAGCACGCGTACGCCGGCCGCCTCGATCTGGCGCAGCGCGGCGGGCGGGCCGGCATCGGCCGAGGCGAGCACAAGCTGGGGTGACAGGGACAGCACGCCCTCGGCGCCCAGCGTGCGCAGGTAGCCGACCTTCGGCAGGGCGGCGGCGCGCGGCGGGAACTGGCTGGTCAGGTCGCTGCCCACCAGAGCCGCGCCCGGGTCGAGCGCCAGCACCGTCTCGGTCACCGCGCCGCCGAGCGACAGCAGCCGCTCCTGCGCCAGCGCAGGCACGGTGAGCAGCAGCAGGGCGATCGCGGCGCGCAGCATGCATTCAGGCCCCGGGCAGGATGGCGCACAGCGCGCGCCAGTCCAGGTCCTCCGGTATGCCCGGCTTGCGGCGGCCGAACAACGCCGCGATGGCGTGGCCGTCGGCGTCGAACAGTTCGAGTGAGGTGACGATGCCGTCATCGGTCGGCTTGGCCACGACCCAGGCGGCGGCGATCGCGGTCTCGCGCAGATGCAGGCTGAAGCCGGGGTCCAGCACGTTGAACCACGGGCCGGTCTCGCGTAGGTGGTGCACCGGGCCGGCATGGATCTGGATGCAGCCGCGATTGGCGACGAACACCATGATCGGCAGCGCGCGCGCCGCGGCGTGCTGCAACGCCAGGCGCAGCGAGCGCGGTGCCACCGGGCGGGCGCGCGCGGCACCGGCCAGGCGCAGCGCCTGCGTCCGCGTCACGCCGAAGCGGGTCAGCAGCGCGTTGAAATGGTGCGTGTCGCGCAGCGCGTCCCAGGCCGCGGTGAAGCCGGCCAGGTCGACTGCGGCGTCGGGGACCGGCCGCGGCAGCGGTGCGGGCGGCACGATGGCGGGCGGTTCCAGGTGCGGCGCGGCATGCGCGGCAACCAGCCGGTCCCAGGCCTCGAGATCGGTGGCGGCGGTGGTGAACACCTTGTGCACCGCCGCCCCATCGGCGCCGAACACCTGGATGCTGCGGCGGCCCTCGGCCGGTGTGACGGCCCAGGCGAAGCGCCACGCGGTGAAGAACAGCCGCAGATCGATCGCCTCGCCCAGGAACAGGCCGACCGTGTCGCCGCCCTGCAACTCGCCGTAGCTGCCGGTCTTCTCGTGCACCGCATCGGCGTTGCGGGTCAGCGCCATGACCTCGCCCACGCGGTGCAGGCGTCCGAACAGGCTGGTCCAGCAGGGGCGCAGCCGCACCGCCGTCACCGGCTCGTCGAGTGCCACGATCTCCGCCTCGGTCACCTTCAGCCGTGCGGCGATGTCACGCGGATAGAGCCGCGGTTCGGCGTTGCGCAGCGCGTCGCGCTGGCTGGCCAGGTCGCTGTCCGTGGGCCGGGGCGATCGGGACGCCGGTGGCGACATCGCAGGTCTCCTCGAATGCTGCGGCATCCGCTACCAGCGCGCGGTGACGTTGAAGGCGAAGTAGCGGCCCGGCTGCGTGTAGAGGTCGCGGTTCGGATTGTTCGCCGCGACGCCGTTGACGTCCTGCGAGATGAAGTATTTCGCGTTCGTCACGTTGAACACGCCGCCGTTGAGCCGCAGGTTGGGATGCAGGTCGTAATGCGCCAGCAGGTCGATCACCGTGTAGGGCGGCGCCTTGAAGTAGGTGGGCACGCTGACGCGGTCGTGCTGCCAGGCATGCGTCAGGATCGCCTCCGCGCCGAGGCCCGAGGCGTGCTGGTAGTGCAGCCCGGTGGTCATGCGCACGGGATCGACCGAATCGATCGGCGCGCCGGTCTGCACGTTCTCGCCGCGCGCCCAGGCGATAGCGCCGCGCAGGAAAAGTCCAGGCAGCAGCAACAGCTCACCCCTCGCCTCGGAACCCCAGATGCGGACCTCGGGCAGGTTGCGGTACTGGAAGAGCATCAGCCCGCGGACGATGCCCAGAAGCTGCGTGTCGATGAAGTCGCTGTACTGGTTGTAGAACGCGTTCACCTGGAACGAGCCGCGGGCGAACCTGCCGCGCAGGCCAGCCTCGAAGCCGTCGCTGCTCTCGCTCTTGAGGTTGCCGTTGGGAATGATCTGGTATCCCTGGGCGAAGTTGGTGAAACCGAAATTCGTCGTGTCGTAGGGCGGCGCACGGAACCCGTGTGCGTACTGTCCGTACACCGCGTATTCTTCGGTGACGTGGAACAGCGCGCCGAACTTGGGCGAGAACGCCACCTCGTTCAGCGGATTGACCGTGACGACGCCGCTGTTGCGGCGGAAAGCGGCGTCGGGAAACGGCTTCAGGCTGTAGACGTCGACCCGCATCGCCGGCAGCAGGTCGAGCCGCCCCAGCGTCACTTCATCCTGCACGAACAGGCCGACATTGATGGTGCGCGTGTCGGGGAAGTTCTTGCTGGGGAAGGTCTCGCCCGCGACGGTGCTGGTGGTGACACCGGTGGTGAGATTGATCTCGGTGCGGTCGCGTGGACGCGAGGTATTGGTGAGTTCCAACGTGCCGCCATAGGTGAAGCGGTGGTCGGAGCCGAAGACCGCGGCGACGCTGGTGGCCTGCAGGTCGGCGATCCACAGGTCCTGGTCGAACTTGAAGTCGGACAGCCGGCGGCGGTTGGGCGCTGCGGGCGGCACCGGGCCGGTGAACACCGCGCGTGAGACGTCGGACCATTCGGTGCGTTCCAGCCGCGACCAGGACAGGCGGCCGCGGATGGTGTCCATGAACAGCAGCGGTCCGCCATGCTCCCAGTCCAGCACCACGTTGCCGCGCTGCGTGAGGTCCTTGCCGTCGGACGCGAAC
Organism: Acetobacteraceae bacterium; assembly: GCA_037201625.1. Taxonomy (GTDB): domain Bacteria; phylum Pseudomonadota; class Alphaproteobacteria; order Acetobacterales; family Acetobacteraceae; genus JAMXLO01. Next base: position 1,276,541 of record JBBCGR010000003.1, read on the forward strand.
ACGCGCGTGCCGGGACTGGTGACGACCTCGGTGAGCACGTCGGTCCAGGTCAGCAGGTCGTTGTATTCGGCGGTGAGGCGGATCGTGTCGGCGTCGGTCGGATGGCTCACCAGCCGCGCCAGGATCGCGTTCGCCAGGTAGGTCTGCGGGTTGGCGCCCGGTGTGCCGACGTTGCCGGTCTCGTGGCCGTCGCGCCGTGTATACATCAGCATGAACTCGGTGTTGCCCGAGCGGGCCGCGCCGGTGACCGTCTCGTGCACCGACATGTCCGAGCCGTTGTAGCCGAACTTGCCGCTGACGAAGACGTCGCGGCCGGTGAGGTCGAGATAGTCCGAGGGATCCTTCAGGATGAAGTTCACCACGCCACCCAGCGCGTCGGAGCCGTACAGCGCGCTGACCGGGCCACGCACGATCTCCACGCGCTTCAGCGTGTCGAGGTCGATGTAGTTGCGCGTGTAATTGCCGGCACCGATGTTGCTGCCGGGAAAGTCCTGCACGCGCAGCCCGTCCTGCAGGATCAGCACGCGGTTCTCGCCGATGCCGCGGATGACGAAGTTGGTCTGCCCGCCGCGCGCGGGCTGGTTGCCGACCGAGACGCCCGGCTCATAGCGCACGATATCGGACGGACGTACCGCGTCGCGCCGCTCCAACTGCTCCTCGCTGATGATCGACACCGTCTCCGGCACTTGGTCGATCGGCTTGGGACCGCGCGTCGCGGTGACGCCGATCGGCGGCAGCAGGATCGCGGGCGGGGTATCGGCGGGCGGTGTGGGCGAGGGGGCCTGGGTCTGTGCCAGCGCCGCGGCCGGCACGGCCAGGCACGCGGCGAGCAGATGGCGGATGGGCAGCATGCCTGGAACACCTTCCGGTGGTGGCCTGGCTGGCGATCCGATGGCGTCTGGCTGCGGACATGCTGGCTGGCGTGGGTTGCGCGACGAGTGCGGCTACTTGGTGAGGATCAGCTTGTTGGAGCCGGTGATCTTCAGGCGGTAGACGCTGTCGGCATGGCGGATCATCAGCTCGCGCCCGCCGCCGAACAGCTCCTCGCTGTTGACCGTCGAGGCGTTGGCGGTGCGGTGGTCGATCGCTGGCTGGGACGGAGTGGCGGTTGCCTGTTGGCCTTGCTGGTTCATGCGCGTTCCCCTGTTGATCGCAGTGGCGGCCGGATGGCGCCGTGATAATGCTATTGAGAATGATTTGCAACTAGAGAACCAATGGAGGGCGCCATGCCGACCGATGCCCCGCCTATCGACCGCATCGTGCTTACGCCCGCGATCCCGATCCTGCGCATCTTCGCGCTGGACAAGGCGCAGGAGTTCTATGTCGGGTTCCTGGGCTTCACGGTCGACTGGGAGCACCGGTTCGGCGACAACTTCCCGGTGTATATGCAGGTGTCACGCTCGGGGCTGAAGTTGCATCTGTCGGAGCACCACGGCGACGCCTGTCCCGGCTTGACCGTGTTCGTGCCGGTGGAGGGCATCGAAGCCTATTGGCGGGAACTCACCGCGAAGGACTACGCCTATGCCAGGCCCGGCGTGGAGACCGTGCCGTGGGGCCGCGTCATGGAGGTGGCGGACCCGTTCGGCAACCGCCTCCGCTTCTGCCAGCAGCGGCACTGAGTGACGCGGCCGTCTCACCAGAAGCGGCGGAACCAGGCGCCGGAGGCGACCGCCGACACCATGATCGTGCCGTAGATCACCAGGGCCGCGCTGAGCGCCACGAAGACCCAGCCGAGTGAGCCGGTGAGGTCCAGCGCCAGCCAGCCGCCGCCGATCGCGATCACCAGGCGCATCAGGCCGGCGAGCAGCGGCCAGAACAGCCGTCCGGCGCCCTGCGAGGCGAAATACAGCGACAGGCCGAGGCCGAAGAAGCCGTAGGTCGGGCCGACCGCGTGCAGGTAGGCGGTGCCGGTCGCCAGCATCTCGGGGTCGTGGCCGAACAGCCCGAGCCAGGCGGTGGGCCAGATCGCGGCGGTGACGCCGATCGTCTCGGTGAGCAGGAAGGCGATCCCGCCGCCGATCAGGGCGACACGCAGCGCCCGGGCCTTCTGGCCGGCGCCGATATTGGTGCCGACCAGCGCGACCAGTGGCGCGCCCAGGCCGAACACCAGCGGCACCAGCAGGTATTCCAGCCGTCCGCCGGTGCCGTAGCCGGCGATCGCACCGGCGCCGGCCGCGATGCCGACCACCGCGGTGGTGAGCGCCACGGTCAGCGTGGTCTGCAGCGTGGTGATCGAGGCGACCGCGCCGACCCGCAGGATGTCGTAGAACAGCACCCAGCGCAGCGTCACCAGGCGGAACTTCACCAGGGCGCGGCCGGACAGGATGTACCAGGCCAGCACCGCGGCGGTGAGGGCGGTGGTGACCACCACGGCCACGCCGCCGCCGGCGATGCCGAGCGCGGGGAACGGACCGATACCGAAGATCAGGCAGGGCGACAGCGGCACCAGCAGGACCACGCTGGCGCAGATCGCCGCCGCGGGGACGAACATGTTGCCGGTGCCGCGGATCACGCTGGCCAGCGCGTTCATCAGCCACACCACCGCGGTGCCGGCGAACACCACGTTGGAATAGCGCAGGGCGGCCTCCAGCGAGCCGCCTTCGCCGCCCAAGCCCCGGTACAGCGCCGGCCCGAACAGCAGCACCAGCGCCGAGAAGGCCAGGCCGAGTGCCACGTTGATGATCAGCGCGTGCAGCACCAGGGCGTCGGCATCCTCCCGCCGGCGCGCGCCGAGTGCGCGGGCGATGGCCGACGAGATGCCGCCGCCCATCGCGCCGCCGGACAGCATCTGCATCATCATGAAGCCGGGGAACACCAGCGCCATGCCGGCCAGCGCGTCGGTGCCGAGATGGGCGACGAACCAGGTCTCGATCAGGCCGGTGGAGGCCTGCGCCAGCATCACCAGGATGTTGGGCCAGGCCATGCGCAGCAGCGTCGGCACGATGGGGCCGTGCAGCAGCGCCTGGGTGCGCGCGCTGTAGGCGGGTGCGGGCGGCGCGGCGGCCGCGGTGACGGCGACGCTCATGCGCCGATCCCCGGCACGAGGCTGCCGCGTGTACCCGACGACAGCCGGCGGCGGACCTGCTCGGTGGCGGCGGGGCCAGGCGCCAGCACGTAATCCTCGCCGATCAGCGGCCGGCCGGTGGCGCGGTCCACCAGCATCGGGTCGGCCGGAGTGCCGGTCGCCGCGTCGACGATCTGGATGCTGGCGCCCTCCGGGGCGAAGTGGCGGTTGCCCCAGGCCAGCATCGCCAGCAGCACCGGGCGGAAGTCGCGCCCGCGTGGGGTGAGGCGGTATTCGTCGCGCGGCGGGTGCTCGCTGTAGCGCTGGCGCTCCAGCATGCCGGCCTCGACCAGGGCGTTCAGCCGGCGGGTCAGCATGTTGGGGGCGATGCCCAGGCTCTTCTGGAACTCGTCGAAGCGCGTGAGGCCGGCGAAGGCGTCGCGCAGGATGAGGATGCTCCACCACTCGCCGACCCGTTCCAGGCCGCGGGCGATCGGGCAGGGCATGGTGCCGAAGCTGGTGCGTTTCATGGCGATGCGGCGGTTGATTGCATCATGCAAGTTAAGTGGCGGCAGGCCGGCCGTCAAGGTTCGGGGTCAGGTTTGTCCATCTCTGGGCGGAAAGGGCGTGCCGGGGCGGTGTGCACCGGCGCGGTGCGCAGAGGCCGCGGAGCAGAGGATTGGGCGCTTCGCGCAGAGGTCGCCATCCGGCGGGAGAGCCGTCGCCGGAAGCGGCCTCGCCGTCCTGCGATTGCCGTGCGGCCATTGCCCTGATCGTCGCGAACGGGGAACATAGCCTCCCGCATGCCGCCCGGTCCTGATCTGCTCGCCCAAGGTCGCGCCCAAATGGAAATCGCCCACGAAATGATCCTCGTGGCCGGCGCGCTTGGCATGTTGAGCGTGCTCGCCGGCCTCATGTCACGCCGCATCGGCGCGCCCGTGCTGCTGGTCTTCCTCATCCTCGGCATGCTGGCGGGCGAGGATGGCCCGGGCGGCATCGACTACAACGACTTCGCCTCCGCCTACCTGATCGGCAGCGTCGCCCTCGCCATCATCCTGTTCGAGGGCGGGCTGAAGACGCATCGCTCCATGCTGCGCCTCGCCATGTGGCCGGCGCTATCGCTGGCAGTGGTCGGCGTCGGCGTCACCGCGGTGATCGTCGCCTGCGCTGTGGTCTGGACCTCGGACGTGCCGTTCGCCATGGCCATGCTGGTGGGCGCCGCGGTCGCACCGACCGACGCCGCGGCGGTGGCGGCCCTGCTGGGACGCGCCCGCCTCGCGCTGCCGCCACGGCTCACCGCGCTGCTGGAGATCGAATCCGGCCTCAACGATCCGATGTCGATCTTCCTGACGATCCTGGTGATCCATATCGTGATCGAACCGCAATGGGCGACCTGGACCAACGCGAGCGTGCTGTTCGCGCGGGAGATGTTCGGCGGTGGTCTGCTCGGGATCGGCGCCGGCCTGCTGCTGGCCCTGCTGCTGCGCCGCCTGTCGCTGGAGGTGTCGACGGCGATGGTGCTGGTGCTCGCCTTCGGCCTCGGGCTGTTCGGCCTGGCACAGGTGTTCGGCACCAGCGGCTTCCTCGCGATCTATCTTCTCGGCATCTTCGTCGGCGACACGCAGTACCGCGCGCGGGAGGCGGTGGCGAACTTCTTCGAAGGATTCGCCTGGCTGGCGCAGATCGTGCTGTTCCTGATGCTGGGCCTGCTGGTGACGCCGCACGACCTCATCCCGTTCATCACCACCGGCAGCGCGATCGCCCTGGTGCTGATGCTGGTGGCCCGCCCGGTAGCGACCTTCGCCTGCCTGCTGCCGTTCGGCTTCGGCTGGCGCGAATCGGCGTTCGCCTCCTGGGTCGGGCTGCGCGGCGCCGTGCCGATCTATATCAGCTTCATTCCGGCACTCGCCGATCCGATCCGCGACGAGAGGCTGTTCTCCGGCGTGTTCGTCGTGGTGGTGGTGTCGCTGGTGATCCAGGGCTGGACGATAGGCCCCGCGGCGCGGATGCTCGGGTTCGGCCGCGCCGGCTGAACGAGGTGCGCTCCGTGTCGTCTGCCATTGTCATCGCCGGCGATCCGCACGGCAATTTCCCGCCGATCCTCCGCGCCTGTGCGGAACAGGAGCCCGGGACGTTGATCCTGCTGGGCGATTGCGACCTGCGCGTGCCGGTGCACCACATGCTGGCTTCGCTGTTCACCATGGGCTGGCGTGTGCACTGGATCATGGGCAACAAGGACGCCGAGACCGACATCGCCTATGACAACCTGGCGACCGACTTTCCCGAAGGCGACATCGGCGGCAAGGTGATCGAGGTCGGCGGGTTGCGCATCGCCGGCCTGGGCGGCGTGTTCAAGCCGCGCATCTGGTACCCGCGGATCGACGAACCCGGCGACAGGATCGAACCGCCGCGCTTCAACACGCGCCAGGAGTTCCTCGACAGCCTGAGACCGCGCGAGCACTGGCGCGGCGGACTGCCGCTGTGGCACCGCGATTCGATCTTCCCGGAGGATTTCGCGCGCCTGGCACAGCACCGCTTCGACGTGCTGGTGGCGCACGAGGCGCCGTCCTGCCATCGCCACGGCTTTGCCGCGATCGACCGTCTGGCCGAGGTGGCGGCGGCACGGCTGATCGTGCACGGCCACCACCATGAATCGTATTCGGCCACGCTGCCCGGCGGGATCGACGTGCGCGGCCTGGCGGTGGCCGAGCCCTGGGTGCTGGAGGTGACCTGACGCCGCAGCAACTGAGGCCGCTGCAATTGACGTCGCTGCAACTGGCGCCGCTGCGTTGCCGCTACGACCGCGCGCGCTGCTGCGCGATATCTTCCTCCCACGGGCCGGGGAACAGGCCCAGGTTGACCACCTCGGGTGCGAACACGCTGTCCTGGCGCGGCCATTTCTCGCGCGGCAACTCGTAGGAGACCTCGAGCCCGTTGCCGTCCGGGTCGCGGAAATAGATGCCCAGCGACAGGCCGTGGTCGGAGATGTGGTCGAACTTCACGCCTTTCTCCTTCAGGCGGAAATAGGCGTCCTTCAGGTCGTCGAGCGTCTCCATCATGAACGCCAGGTGATTCAGCCCGACCTGCCGCTTGAGTTGCAGCGGCGCATCGTCGCCCACCTCCATCAGCGCCACCTCGTGCGACTTTTCCTTGTCGGCCGACATGAAGGCCGCGCGGCCGGGCCGGAAATGGTAGGTGTGCAGGCCGAGCACGTCCTCGTACCATTGCCGCGAACGTTCCGCATTGCGCACGTACAGGTTGACGTGGCCGAGATGCTTCGGACGATAGGTCATGGCGTATCCTCCTGTTGCAGGAATTCCAGCACACGCTGCATGGCTTCGTTCTTGGGGTAGATGGCTGCCAGCGCCCGCGCCCGCGTCAGCGGGTCGGAGGCGAAGAAGCGTTCATACAGCACCTGGCGGCTGCCGAACGAACTGCCGGCCACATCCCAGGCCAGGCGGAACAGCCTGACGCGGTCGCGAGCGGAGGTGGTGTCGGTGGCCAGGTACTGTTCGATGTGGCCGGCCAGCGGGCCGCTGAAATCCGCCTCGCTCGGCGTGATCATGAAGCTCGACGAACCGAGAAGCTGCAGGATCTCGATCATCCGCGGATACGCGGTCATGAACAGGTTGCGCGTGCTCTCGATCGTTGGCGCATCGGGGCACATCACGCCCCATTCGTCGAGCTTGGCGTCCGCCTCCGCCGCCCGCATCACCGCGCGGGTCAGCGTGGTGTACAGCATCAGTTCGCCGATGCGTTCCTCGGTGTGCGGCAGGTGTGCATTGCCCAGCGTCTCGGTCATCAGCAGGGCGAGGCCCAGGACGAATTCGCATTTCGCCAGGTTCTTCGCCGCGCCCTGATGGGAGGAGTGCGCGGAATAATGCGTGCCGGACGCGGCGCCGTTCAGCAGCGCGACGTCGCCATAGATGAACACGCGGTCCCACGGCACCTCGACATCGTCGAAGAACACGACGCAGTCCATCTCCTCGAAGCGCGAGCCGAGCGGCTGGTCGAAATGCGAGCGGCCGAGATCGAAGCTGTCGCGGCACAGGAAGCGCAGGCCGGGCGTCGCGCATGGAATGGCGAAGGCGAGCGCGAAGGGGCTGTGGGCATCGGTGTACTGTCCCAGGCGTGGCGAATACACCGCGATCTCATCGGAGATCGGGCCGAGTGTCGCGAGCACGCGCGCGCCGCGCACCACGAGGCCGCGGCTGGTCTCGCGTACCGCCTGCAGCGCCGTGCCTTCCTCCAGCTTGTAGCTGGCACCGACATTGCGGCTGCGCTGCAGGTTGATCAGCGAGTGGGTCAGGACGATGTCGTTCTCGCGGATATACTCGTAGTAGCGGCGGATGTTGTCGGCGAACTCGGGACGCTTCTGGCCGAAATACTCGGCAGCGGCGCCCCAGGCGGCCAGCGTCACGTTCATGAAGTCGGGCGAGCGGCCCATCATGCCGCAGGTGGTGCGCGCCCAGTTCAGCATCATCACGCGGCGCGATTCGAGTTCGGCATGCGTGCGCGGGTTGATGAAGGACAGGCCGACGCGCTCGCCGCTGGTGGGCGAAACATAGGTCATCTCGTCGCGGTATTTCGGATCGCACTGCATGTCGTAGAGCGAGGCGATCGCGCGGGCACCGCCTGCCAGGCCGGGATGCGAGGTGACGTCGCGCACGCGCTCGCCGCCGATCCAGACTTCGCAGTCCTGCTCGCGCAGGCCGTTCAGGTATTGGCGTCCCGTGCGAGCCGGCATGGCACGTCTCCCTAGGGCGTGATCGCTTTCAGTGGCGTCACGCTAACCGCGAATCACGTGGCAAACAAACCAGCCGGAGCATGCTCGATGCTGCTTCCAGCAGCGACCATGCTCCAGCGCAGGACGGCAATCTGCCACAGCGGCGGAGAGGGCGCCATGCCGTGCCGGCAGCCTCCCCAACCGCGCGCGCGGCGGCTCAGTGGCCGGCCGCACCGACGCCGAGCGCCAGCTTTCCGGCGTGACCGTACTGCCGCTGCTGCACCGCCGCGTGCTGCGCCGCGGTGTGGATGTCGCGCAACCGGCGCTGGAGCGGTGACGTCTCGTACAGCGCGCCGCTGCCGCCGAGCGCGAAGCAGGCGTCGACGATGCGAACGCAGGTGGCGGCGATCCAGACCGCGGTCTGGGTGCTCTCGACGTAGCGCGCATCGTCCTTGAGCGTGCCCGCGAGGGCGTGGCGCCAGTTGCTCGCCGCCTGCACCTCCATCGCCGCGCGGGCCGCCCTCACATCGGCGGCGATGCGGCCGAGTTCGTACTGGAAGATCTCAGAGTCCCGCATTGGCGAGGCGGCGCGGAACTGCTGCCGGCCGGTACTGGCGAGCGCCACGATCTCATCCAGCGCGCCTTCGGCCATGCCAACATGGAACGCGCAATGGAACAGCGGCAGGGTCTGCAGGACGCCGCCGTACAGCGGGCCCGTTTCGCACGGCACGCCTGTCATGAGGTCGATGAAGTTCGCCTCCGGGAGGACAACGTCGCGCAGCGCAACATGGTGGCTGCCGGTCCCCTTCAGGCCGCCGGCATGCCACGTATCCTCGATGCGCCAGTCGCCGCGCGGCAGCGCGAAGCCGCGGATCAGCGGCGGTCCTTCGGCGCCGGCCGGACCGGGCAACGGCCTGCCGTCCTCGGTCATCACGCAGAACGCGGCAATCCAATCGGCGTGCTCGCAGCCACTGGCGAACGGCCAGCGGCCGCTGATGCGCCAGCCGCCGGCGGTCGCTTCCGCGGTCCCGCTCGGCTGGATCGAGCCGGCAAGGATGACGTCCGGGCCATCGCGATAGACGCGCTCATACGTCTCGCGCGCCACCAGCGGGGCGAAGATGGCCGATCCGCTGCCGATCATCGCAGTCCAGCCGAACGAGCCGTCGATGCGGGCAATCGCCGCGATGACATCGAGCGCCTCCGGCAGTGCCATCTCCAGGCCGTCGCGGGAGCGCGGCGCGAACATGCGGAACATGCCGAGCGATCGCAGCGTATCGATCAGGTCGGGTGGGATTCTGCGTCCTGCCTCGAATTCAGCCGCGCGGGCGGCGATGTGAGGGGCCAGTTGGCGGATGTCGGCGAGCAGCTGTGTCTGTGCTTGTGTCATGTCGAGAACCTGCGGCGCAGGCGTTGCCGGACCATGACGCACCATCCGATTATGATTGCGTCGGTAACTTTCCAGCCGTGCCGCTCGTGGCGAAGCCGATGAAGCGGTGCGGGATGCGCCGGATGTCGGCAAGCAGTTCGCGCCGCAGTCCGATCGGTGTGCCGGCGGCGAAGTCGAGGTCGATCGAATCGGCGACGCCGCCGTAGCGGTGTTCGATCGCCGCGGCGATCTCGGCATACGTGCCGCACGCGGCGAAGATCCGCACGACATCGTCGGTGACTTCGGCCGCCATGTCGTTCCAGCGTCCTGCCACCGACATCCGGTGCAGTTTCAGCCCGAGGTCCTGCAATCCATGCAAGGCAAGGATCGGCTGGTAGGTCCGCGTCGACCCGTAGAAGCCGATACGCTGCCGTGCCCCGTCCATGCCGGCGGCGACCGCCGCATCGTCCGGGCCGGTGACGACGAAGCCGCCGCCATGCACGTCGAACGCCTCGCGGGCGCGGCCGCCGCGCGCCATGCCGACGGCGATCTGTGGCAGGCACACCTCCTCCAGGTAGCGGCGCGAGCACAGCGGATGCAGGCGCACGCCATCGGCGACCTGGCCGGCGACGCGCAGCATCGCCTCGCCGACGGCGGCGATGGTGACCGGCACCATCGGCAGGCCCGTCGGTTCCGGCGAGAAATCCGGCGTCATCAGCGTCAGCGTGTAGTGCTCGCTGTGAAAATCGAGTTTCCCCCGCGTTTCCCAGCATTGCCAGACGGCCCGCAGCGCCAGCACGTAGTCGCGCAGCCGTGGCGCCGGCGCGCTCCACGCGATGCCGAAGCGTCGCTCGTTGTGGCCCTTCACCTGACTGCCGAGACCGAGCACGAAGCGGCCGCGTGAATTGGCCTGGAGGTCCCAGGCCTGCGAGGCCAATACCGTCGGACTGCGCGGAAATGCCACCGCGACCGAAGGTGTCAGTTCGACGCGCTGGGTCGCCAGCGCGGCAACGGTAAGCGGGGCAAGGACGTCGTGCCCGAGTTCCACCGTGAACACACCGTCAAATCCAGCGTCTTCCGCCTCGCGTGCGGCGCGTGCGGAGTCGTTCCAATCGTGCATCGGCAGCGGCGTGAAGATTCGCATGTCCCTTCTCCACTCACGTAACAATGATTGACGCGGCGAACGTACGCCGTCTTCCTGCCGACTGTGCAATGGGCTACCCGGACACGCATCGAACAGGGGCGGGAATGATGACCAAGCGAACCTGGACCGGCTCAGCGGGCGACAGTTGGTTCACCGATACGTCCTGGGATCCGAACGGCGTTCCCGTGCCCGGCGATGAGGCCGTCATTGCCACGGGCACGGTGTCGGTTACCGGTGCGGTCGCCGTGGATGGCGTGCAGATCACCCTGGGCTCCGGCACGTATGCCCATCCCGCGCATCTGGTGGTGAATGGCGGCACGATCGGCGCCACCACCACGATCACGGTGGGACGCGGGCTGCCCTACGCCGACCTGGCGCTGCGCTCGGATGCGACGTTCGCGGGGACGGTGAACGTCACCGGCGGACAGTTCAGCTATTTCGCCGACACCGCGCTGGCAAACAGCGGCACCGTCACGGTGGAGAAGGGCGGCACCGCCAACATCACGGGCCTCGCAACGGTCGCGGCACCCGCCGTCACGTTCCTGGATGACAACGGCACGGTCGTCCTGTCGAACCCGCCGGGATTCGCCGGCACCATCACCGGGCTGCGGGCCGGCGACCGCATCGAACTCGGCCATGGCTTCCTCGTCGAGAGCACCAGCTACAACGACGGCAAGCTGACCCTGCTCGGCCAGGACAACGTGGTCATCGCCACCATCGACGTGGCGCTGCAGGGCGCGCCAGTGACGTTCTACGCACTGCCGTTCGGCCACGGGGCGTCGGCGGTCACCACGTCGCAGGAGAACCGCACCTGGGGCGGCAGCACCGGCGGCGACTGGTACGATCCGGCGAACTGGACCGACGGCGTGCCGCTCGGCGGCGACACCGCCAGCATCCTCGCGGGCACCGCGGTGCTGAGCGAGGCCGATGCCGTCGGCCATGGCACGATGGATTTCGAAACCGTGCTGCTTGGCGCTGCAGGCAGCTTCGCGCCGGTGACGCTGCAATCGGTGAACGCGTCGTTCGGCGCGGGCTTCAACCTCACCGCGCTCGGCACGCCGCAATATACCCCGAGCTATATCGCTCCGCAGGCCACCTTCGTCGCCAACGGCTTCACCCAGTTCGGCGGCAATCTTTCGGCGATGAGCCACGGCGGCACGCTCACCGTGCAGATCGGCAACGATGGCACCGTCGCCGATTTCGTCCTCACGGGCTTGCCAGGCGACGCGGATGCGGACACGTTCGCCGAAGTCTTCGCCGGCCAGGAAAGCACGCTGCTGTTCACCGGCGCGGGCATGCTGACCAACAACGGTCGCGTGCTGATCGACGGTGTCGCGCATTTCGACGATGACGTCATCATCCAGGGCGGCGGCTCGATCGAGATCGAGGCGGGCGGTTCGGTGACGATCGACGGCGCGGTCCTCGCCGGACAGACCGTGCTGTTCAGCGACGAGACCGGCCAACTGACCATCAATGACATCGCCTCGTTCAAGGGCGAGGTCATGCTGTTCGGCGCGCCGGGCGATGCGATCGACATTGCCGGCGTGCAGGCGGGATCGCTGGCCTACGACACCAGCAGCCACATGCTCAGCCTGCTGGGGCAGGGTGGCGCAACGCTCGGCGCGTTCGAGGTCAGGTCGACGCTGGGTCTTGCGGCCGATGACTTCGCGCTCAGCAGCGACGGCGGCGGTGGCTCCCTGCTGACCTATACGCCGGACGGGCCGCTGACCATGCGGGAGTCGCTGCCGATCGCCGCGGTGGGGACGGCGGCCTCGACCATCCCGCTCAGCACGCTGCTGACGCAGGCCTTCGGCGCCGTGCCGTCCAGCACGGGCTACTCCGAATACATCCTGTCGGCACCTCAGCCATTCCTGCCGGCCGAATCCTACTGGCAGCAGGGACCGTACCAGACGGTGAATTCGGCGTGGTGGTTCAATGGCGCGCCGATCCAGAATACCGTGACGGTCGCCGCCGCCGATATCGGCAACTATTCGCTGCTGGTCGGCAACAGCATCGTGCGCACGGCCTGGTTCACGGTGCCCAATGCCATGGCCGGCAACGACGTCGCGCAATACGTCCAGTACAACATCTGGACAGTCGATCCGTCGGTGAATGCGCCGGAGACCGCGTATCCCGAGCCCGATCCGTCGATCCCCGATTCCGGCACGCGCTTTGGCCAGGTGCTGCCGGACGACATCGTCTCGTCGGCGCTGCGCTACAACGACGTCTATAACGGCGTGTTCAACTCGAACAACTGCAACTGGATCGCCGACAACCTGACCGCCGGTGCGGGTGCGGTGATGCCGTACAACAATGCCTCCACCGATCCGACCGACAACCAGGAAGGCGGCTTCTGGCGCATCGTCTATCGTGGCTCCGACCAGCCCAACCCGGTGGCGGACTGGTACCAGTTGACGCAGCCCGGCGACGTGGTGCGCATGGGCCGCATCGATGGCGGCGGCCAGCACACGACCACCGTGCTCAGCACGGTCAATCCCGACGGCACGATCACCGTGTACGACAACGGCGATCACAACGCCCAGGGCCAGAACATCATCGGCATCCACGATCCGACCTACTGGACCGGCACCGATCCTGCATCGATCACGATCTACCGGCTCAACCCACTGCAGCAGTACCTCATCACCGGATCCGGCCTGACCGAGTATCTCCAAGGCAGCGTCTACAACGATCTGATCCGTCCGTCGGGCGGCGCCGACACCATCGTCGGCGGGCCAGGCAATAACACCGTCCAGGGTCTCGTCGCGCAGATCAACGGCATCAGCGTCACGGACTTCGACGGCGGCGACACGCTGGACCTGACCGACCTGGCGCCCGACGCGGTGAGCGCCGACTACGATGCGGCGACCGGCGTGCTCGGCATCAGTGCGGCCGGCACGCTCGTCGCGACCGTGGCACTGCCGGAGGCTATCGCCGAGCCCTTCCTGGTGTTCTCGGACGGCACCGGCGGCACCTACGTCACGCTGCCATGCTTCGCGGAGGGAACGCGCATCGCGACACCGAGCGGGCCGGTGCCGGTGCAATGCCTGGCCGAGGGCGATCTGGTGCTGACGGCGTCGGGGGACGTGCGGCCGGTGGTCTGGCTGGGGCACCGGCATGTCGCATGTGCGCGCCATCCGCGCCCGTCGCATGTGCTGCCGGTGCGCATCGCCGCCGGCGCGTTCGGCGACGCCGTGCCGTCGCGTGACCTGCTGCTGTCACCGGATCATGCGGTGTTCGTCAACGGCGTGCTGATCCCGGTGAAATACCTGATCAACGGCACGACCGTCGCGCAGATCGACGTCGCGGAGATCACCTACTGGCACGTGGAACTCAGGCAGCATGATGTGCTGCTTGCGGAAGGCCTGCCGGCCGAGAGCTACCTGGACAACGGCGGGCGCGCGAACTTCGCCAATGGCGGCGGCGTGGCCGTGGCGTGGCCCGACTTCTCGTCGCGTGTGTGGGATGCGTATGGCTGTGCGCCGCTCTGCGTCACCGGCCCCGTGCTGGAGGCGACGCAGGCCTGGCTGCGATACGTGGCCACCGGGCGGGATGCGGCCGACCGGCGGGACGTGGCCCCCACGCGGGGCGGGCCCAACAGGCGGCAGCGCAGGCGATCTGCTGCTGCGTGACCGGACCACGCATGCGGCCTGGCGATTGCCGTGGCCGCATGCGTGGTGTGCCAGCGTTCAGTTCAGCCGCAGGTCGGTGATGTGCCTGGGATCGGGCTGCAGCTCGCCCTTCTCGACGCGCTTGACGATGTCGGTCAGCACCACGTTGGCGGGCGTGGGGATGCCGATCTCGTCGCCCTTCTTGGCCACGAAGCCGTTGAGGAACTCGATCTCGGTGCGGCGGCCCTTCACCATGTCCTGGCCCATCGACGGCCGATGCTCGCCGCCGCCCTTGCTCACTTCGGCAAGCCGGTGGTCGTCGTACGCCTTGGTCGCCGCGGCGTCGCCTTCACCGGCCTTCGCGATGATCTCTGGATCGAGGTGCAGGATTTCCTCAAGCTCATAGCCGAGCGCCTGGCCGACGCGGATCGCCTCGCTGCCGAGACGCGAGGAGAACCGGCGGATCTGATCGTTCTGGATCGTCTCCTTGCCCAGCATCCCGGTGCACGCCGACAGGCCGTTGCCCATCACGTTGGTCACCAGCTTGGACCAGCGTTCGCCCCAGATGTTCTCGGTCACCAGCGCGCTGTCCGCCAGGCTGACCAGGCGGCAGATCTCCTTCACCCGGTCGGTGACGCGGCCATGCACCTCGCCGGTGCGGAACACCGTGTGCTTCGTGCCGCTCTTGCCGGCGGCGCGGCGCACATGGCCGGGCTCGCACAGGTCCACCGTGATGGAACTGGCGATGCAGCCCACCGTCTTGCCCCAGCCGACCACGCCGGCGATCGTCTCCTCGTTCATGCAGTTCTGCAGCGACACGACGAAGCCGCCCGGCGCCAGGTACTGCGCGATCAGCGTGGTGGCCCATTCGGTGTCGTACGACTTCATGCAGACGAAGGCGATGTCGATCGGCTTCTCCTTGGCAAGCTGCTGCGCGTCGGTCAGGTGCATCGCGCGCACCTTGGCGGTGAACTCCGGCACGTCGCGGATATGGCTGATCTTCAGTCCGTCGCGCTGCATCTTCTCGACATGCGCGGGCCACGGATCGATGAACGTCACGTCCTCGCCGGCCTGCGCCATGTGTGCGCCGGCATAGCCGCCGACGGCGCCCACGCCCATGATTGCGATCTTGTATCCCATGGCTTCCCTCCCGCCGTTCCAGGCGGAGCAGTGTCGTCAGGTGCGGGGGAAAGGCAAGGGGCGTGGGCTGGCGCGATGCGCCCAAACCTGTTGCCGTTCGCGCGGCGGGTCGCCCATGTCGAACATCGGCCCGAGGCTCACATTCTGAGGTTGCCATTCTATTGACCGCCCCCGGCGGGGTTCCTAGCGTCTGAGTGCTGGTCGGCGGGCACGACTCTCGCCGAACTGATTTCTGGAGACGCCATGGCAACGCATCGTTTTCATCCCACTGGGTACTTCAACGTCATTGGAACTGCCGAGCCGTGCCTGCGGATCGCTGATGGCGACACAGTGGTGACCGATACGATCGACGCATCGGGCCTCGATGCCCGCGAGGTGGCCGTCGCTGAGCGGCCGAACCCGATGACGGGCCCATTCTTCATCGAAGGCGCCGAGCCAGGCGACACGTTGGCCGTTCGCATCGACCGCCTGACACCGAGCCGGCCGACCGGTTGGACCTATTCGCCGCTTGCCTTCACCGTGCTCGATCCAGCCGCGATCCCCGAGCGGCCGCCGCAGCAGCGTGTTGTGTGGGACATCGGCGGCAACAGCGGGACCGTTCGGCTGCGCGAGCCAGTGAAGGGCCTCGAGACATTTGCCCCGCCGCTGCAGCCGATGATCGGCTGTTTCGGGGTGGCGCCGGCGCGCGGCCAGGCATTCTCCACGGCAACCAGCGCGCAGAACGGCGGCAACATGGATTACCGCCTGTTCGCTCCTGGGACGACGGCCTGGTTCCCGGTCGCGGTGCAAGGCGCGCTGTTCTATCTTGGCGACGGTCACGCCTGCCAGGGCGACGGTGAAATCACCGGCACCGGCATCGAAACGTCGTTCGAGATGGAAGTGACATTCCGTGTGCTGAAGCGGACAATCAACTGGCCGCGTGGCGAGACCGCGGACGACATTTTCACCGTGGGCAATGCAAGGCCACTCGATCAGGCGTTGCAGCACGCCACGACCGAAATGCTGCGCTGGCTCGGTGAGGACTACGGTCTGGACGCGCGCGCCGCCAGCCATCTGATGGGCCAGGTGGTCCGATACGATGTCGGCAATGTCTTCAACCCCGCTTTCACCGTTGGCTGCCGAATTGCGAAACGCTGGCTGACGAAGCAGTAGAACACGCGAAGGCCGGCGGGCCGTGCTCGCCGGTATCCGAGTTGCGCGCTCGGTGTCTTGCGCTTTCTCCGCCGCATCGCGGGCCAGGTGGCGGCTGGCTACCTTGCGGCTTCGATGATCTCGCGCGTGCGCGTCACGCGGCTGCCCCAGCGCGCGTCGAACTCGGCGATCAGTGTGCGGATGGCCGGCGACGAACCCACGGCCTCGGCCGCGGCGACGTCGGCGAACTGGTAGAACGCATAGTGCACGGATGGGTCGGTGCGGCTCCAGGCGCGCCAGGCGGATTGCGCGCCGAACGCCTTCACCGCGTCGGGCAGATGCTCCGTGCGATACCACGTGTCGAAATCGCTGCGCTCCGCTTCGGCCACCACCGCGCGCACCACGAACCAGGCCGGCATCGTTTCCCTCCCGATCATGCAGCCTGCCGCAGCCCGAGACGTTCAAGGCGCGGCAGCACCTCCTGCACGAAGAAGGGAATTTCCTTCAGGTAGTCGAGGAACGCAACCGAAGTGCCCGCCAGCCCCATCGCGCTCATCTGCGCCATGTCGGCGGCGATGTCGTCGGGCGTGCCGACCAGCGGGAACGTGCCGGGATACGCGCCGTCGTAGCGCTTGCCGGAGGCACGCATGAAGCGGTTCACCAGCGGGCGGCGCATCTCGTTGCCCTGGTCATCCTTCACCGCCGGCCCGCGCTGGCGCCGGTAATATGCCTGGCCCTCGGCGTCCGCCATCTCCTCGGCGAAGTAGTGATAGAACGCCTCCGCCTCGGCCCGCGTCGGCCGGCACACGACATGCGACATGGTGTAGATATCGACCCGCCGGTCATGCCGCGCGACATGGGCGTTGATGTCGGCGAGCAGGGCAGGGGCCTGGTCGATCTCGCTCATGGTGGTGAACAGAACATCGGCCGCCTGTGCGGCGAAGTCGCGGCCCTTCGGCGAGAACCCGGCCGACATCACCGCCGGCCACGGCCGCTGCACCGAGACAGGATGGGTCTGCAGTCGTTTCAGATGAAAGAATTCGCCGTCCCAGTCGAACTCCGGCCCGCCTTCCAGCAACCGCGACCAGACGCGAAACCATTCCAACCCATGCTCGTAGCGGCGGTCCTGGTCGATGGTGACGCCGTGCAGGTCGAACTCCTCCTGGTTCCAGCCGCAGACGATGTTGAGACCGGAGCGGCCGTGCGTGACGTGGTCGATGGTGGCGATCGCCTTGGCGGCGAACGCCGGCGTGACCAGCGGCACATGCACGGTGGAGAAGATCGCGATGCGCCGCGTCAGCGCGCCGAGTGCGGCGCCATGCGTCAGCGTCTCGAAGGAACGGCCGTAGATGTTGGCGCGCCCCTGGTAGCCGCGCCATTTCGCCACCGGCAGGATGAACTCGAGCCCCGCCTCATCGGCGATCCGCGTCATGGCCACGATGTCGTCCCACTCGGCACGCCAGCGCTCGGGCGCCAGCGACATGGTCAGGCCGCCGTCGCAATTCGCGCTGAACACGCCGAGCTTGAAGCGGTTGGGACCGAACAGGGGATTGTTGGCGCGGGATGCATTCATGCGTCACCAGGCGGGCTGTGTCCGTCTGCGCTACTGAATCAGCGCGGCCGGATCAACTGTCGGCCGTCGCGGGGCCATGTCCATTCCGCAATGACTGCGATGCGGCAAAGCTTCCCGCCCGCCAGTCCGGCCCGCGACAGGCGACGCGCCTATCCCACATTCACGCCCTGCACCGATCCCGCCAGTACGTTGTCCAGCGTGGCAATCGTGACGTAGGCGTGCTGGCCCGGACGGGCATCGACCTGCACGTGCACCGAGCCGCCGTCCGGCACCAGGCGGAGTTCGCCGTCGAGCAGCGGATTGCTGCCGGCGTAGCCCAATTGCTGCAGCAGACCGCGAAGCTGCAGCACGTCGCCGCCACCACCGGCGCGGAAATCGGCGATCTCCATGCGCGGCGCGCCCAGGCGGTCGAACGGCAGCACACGGCTGCCGCCGCTCGCCGGAATGAAGGAGACCGGGTCGCGCATGTCCCAGACCGCCGCCTGGCCGGATCCATCGGTCCAGACGATGTCGGGGATCCCGGCGCCGGACAGATCCTGTGCACCTGCGATGCTCCATTCCGGTCCCATCCGGCCGGCAAGCGGCACAGCGCGTGCGACATCCGCGCCGTGCATGAACCAGAGCTGCGTCGCTCCGGAGTCGTTCTGCCAGAGCACGTCGGCGATGCCGTCGCGGTCGAAATCGCGGAGGCCCGCGGCATGCCAGTCGCTGCCGATCGCGCCATTGCCGACGGTGGCGCTGGCAATGTCGCCGCGGCTCATGGCCCAGACCGCGAGGCCGCCGCTGACCGGGTTCGTCCACACCAGGTCGGACACGCCGTCGCCGGTGACGTCACCGGAAGCGATCTGCAGTCCCCAGTCGCTGCCCATGCGCCCCTGCGCGACCAACGCGCCAAGCAGGTCGATGCCGCCCATCCGCCAGATCGCAGCCTCGCCCTGGCCGTTGGCCCACACGAGATCGGAGCGTCCGTCGCCATCGACGTCGCCCGCGCCTGCCACCCGCCAATCGGTGCCCATGCGGCCGCTCGGCAGCCCGGCGGCGCGAACATGCGCGCCATCCATCAGCCAGATCGCCACCGCCCCATCGCTGGTCTGCCAGGCGAAGTCACTGCGGCCGTCGCCGTCGAAATCCCCCGTCGCGACGAGGCGCCACTCCGGCCCCATGCGGCCGTCCGTGAAAGGCACGCCGACCAGCCGGCCGCCGTCCATGGTCCATAGAGCAATCTCGCCGTTGGGGTTCTGCCACACCAGGTCGGCCTTGCCGTCGCCGGTCACATCGGCGGTGCCGGCATTGCGCCACTCGGGGCCCATCCGGCCGGCTGGGAAGCTGACCCCGCCCAGGCTGACCAACGGCCCGGTGTCGTCATTGATGATCCGGCCAGCGGCAGTCGCCGTGGTGATCGTGGCGCCGCCGGTCGGGTTGGACAGGGTGACCGTGAAATCCTCGTCCGCTTCCACCCCGGGATCGCCGAGGATGGGGACGGCGATGGACTGGCTGGTCTGGCCGGGCGCGAAGGTGATCGTGCCGGACGGCAGCACGCCACCAAAGTCCGCCGCATTGACGCTGGCCGCCCCGGCTCCGGCAACCGACCAGGTGACCGATTGCGTGGCCGTGAGATTGCCGGCGCGCAGCACCGTGAAGGTGAACGCGGTGGTGCCGGCGTTGCCTTCCGCCTGGACCGCATTGCCTGCCGCGATGGCGAAGCTCGCTGCCGCGGCCTGTGGCGCGAAGGACGAGGTCGCGGTGTCATAGACGCCGTCGGTGAACTGCAGGTACTCGACGTTGTGGTAGTTCTGGAACGCCGAGCCTCCGAGGCTGGCGTAGCGGAACGCCCCGCTGCCGCCCACCCCGCCTGCCAGTGCCGCGTAGGCCAGGCCGGTGATGACCGTATCGACGCCGCGGCCGGCGTTGACTGAGAACACCTGTCCGTTGGCGTAGATGAAGTCGTTGCCCGCGCCGGTCACGACGGCGTCGCCGATGCCGCCGTTGGTGTAGATCACGTCGCTGACCGCGCCCGGGCCGCGCAGGTACTGGTTGTTGCCCTGGCCCTGCGCGACGAAGATCTCGTTGGTCGCGTCCCAGCTCCATGCCAGGTTGGGAATGGCCGCGGAGGGTGTGCCGTAGATGGACTGGATCGCCGCCACATCGAGCGGACCGAGTTGAGCTGCCGACGGTGGCTGGTACGACATGACCGTCTGGTTACCGTTGTCGAGTGACGGATCCAGGGTCGCGGTGCCATTGAACGGGTGCTTCAGGCCAAGTGCGTGACCGATCTCATGCAGCAGGGTGTGCTGGCCGGAGGTCTCGGAGTAGGTGACCCAGTCGGTGGTAATAAAGATATCGCCGCCGGCGTCGTTATCGCCGCTGTAGACCTGAACCTGGCCGCCATTGTCGACATAGGCGCCGGGCTGCGGATAGGTGCCCAGGCCGGCCGAGCCCGCTGCGCCGAATTGCGCCAGGTCATAGAAGCCGAAGGTGATGTCTGCCTCGGCCCGGTTGACCTCGATGAAGGTGACGCCGCTGACCGCCCCCCAGGCCGCGATGGCGGTGCGCGCGGCAGTCTCGGCAGCGTCGGTGAAGGGCTGGAAGCTCGCGGCTGCCGCGGGCCTGGTATTCGTCACCGAATAGGCCGGCTGATTCGAGAACGAGTAGGTCACCACCACGGGTCGTGGTCCGGGGCTGCCCACGTACCAGGCGGAACCTGACAGCAGCGCCGTATAGTCCGCGACGACGGGCATGATGACATCCTCCCGGGCGGTGATTGGGACACCACCCTGACGCATGTTATGTCGCCGGGGGTCTACCGAGAACCTCCGTTCAGCCGTCCACGTCCAACGATGCGCGACGGCGACGGAAGCGCTGCGGATCGCCTTCAGCCCAGTGCGATGCGCCGTTTGGTCCTGCTCAGAACAGTTGGATCAACTGCGACTTCAGATACGCCGATTCCGGCAATTGCGGATGCACGGGATGGTCCGGGCCGGCGCCACCGGTGTGCAGGATGCGGGCCTCGCGCCGCGCGCGCTGCAGGCCCAGCGCGATCTGCCCGCTCCACGCCTCCAGCGGCGCGTGATGGCTGCACGACGCGACGAGCAGGAAGCCGCCCGGCGCCACCAACGGGGCCGCGAGCCGCGCCATCCGTCCATAGGCGCGCAGCCCCGCATCCGCGTCCTTGCGCGACGGCGCGAAGGCCGGCGGGTCGCACACCACGATGTCGAAACGCTCACCGGCGAGCGACGCCATCACGTCGAACGCATCGCCGCGCCGCTGGTGCACCGTTCCGCCCACGCCGTTCAGCGCGGCGGCCTGCTCCGCCAGCGCGAGCGCCGGCGCGCTGCTGTCCACCAGCGTCACCTCGCGCGCACCAGCCACCGCGCAGCGCAGGCCGAAGGCACCGACATGGCTGAACACGTCCAGCACCCGCGCATCCCGCGCCAGGGACGCGACCAGGTCGCGGTTGGGGCGCTGGTCGAAATACCAGCCGGTCTTCTGCCCGGCCAGCGGATCGACCGGGAATCGCACCCCGCCCTCCATCACCTCGGCACGCGCATCGTCGCCGAACAGCAGCGTGGTCTCCTCCGCCAGACCCTCCTGGCGCCGCGCCGCCGAATCGTTGCGTGCGACGACCGCACGCAATGCCAGCAGGTCCGTGAGCGCCTCGACGATCGGCTGCCGCAACCGGTCCATGCCGGCGCTGTTCGCCTGCAGCACCGCGACATCGTCATAGCGGTCGATCACCAGGCCGGGCAGGCGGTCGGCCTCCGCATGCACCAGGCGGTGGAAATTCGTGTCACACACCTTCGCGCGCAGGGCGATCGCCTCGGCGAGGCGGGTCCGCACCCAGCCCGCATCGATCGCGACGGCCGGATCGCGATCCAGCAGACGCAACGCGATCAGGCTGTGCGGGTTGAACATGAAGCTGCCGAGCCGCGTCCCATCCTCGCCGTCGAGCCACACCACCTCGCCCGGCGGCACCTGGCGGTACTCGGGCTTCATCGCGATCTCGTTGGAGAACACCCACGGCGAGCCGGCGCGCAGCCGGCGGCCCTGGCCCGGTTTGAGCCGGAGGGTCAGGCGATTCACGAATCGGAGGTCCAGGTTCTCATTGCCGGAAATCGCCTTCCTGTTCACGCCACAATCATATGGCACGGCGATGATCGTCGCGCCGCGCCGCCATAGGCTGAGAACGAATGCCGCTCCGCCCCGACCAACCTGCCCCCGTTATGTCCCATACGGTCATGCCCGACCCGGCTGTGCCCGAACAGCCATCCGCGCCGGAGCCTGCCGACATCGCGCGGACCTTCCGGCTGCTGCTATACGATGCGATGGCCAGCGAGGCGATGAGCACGCTGGCGACCGGCGTGTTCCTGACCGGCTTCGCCCTCGCGCTCGGGGCCAGCAATCTGGCGATCGGCATCCTGGCCGCCGTCCCGGCCGCGGTGCAGTTCCTGCAATTCCCCGCCGTCATCCTGGTGGAGCGGCTGCGGCGGCGCCGCGCGGTCTGCGTCTGGGCAGCCGGCATCGGGCGCGTCTTCCTGGTCGTCGCCGCCTGCGCGCCGTTCCTGCCGCCGCCCGCCGGCGTGGTCCTGCTGATCGCCTCGATCGCCATGTGGCAGGCCTCCGCCGCGATCGCCGGCTGCGCGTGGAATTCCTGGATGCGCGATCTCGTGCCCGAGGGCGCCTACGGCCGCTTCTTCGGCCGGCGCGCCGCGGCCAACACGGCGGTCGCCATGGCCCTCGCGCTGGTGTGCGGCGTGCTGATCGACCGGTGGCGGACCGTCTCCCCGGACCAGTCGATCATCGCCTACACCGGGCTCTTCATCATCAGCGCGGCAATCGGATTCCTGGGCGTCTGGCTGCTCTCGATCACGCCCGACCACCCGATGGCACCGATGGAGGCGCGCGCCCGCTGGCTCGGCACGCTGGGCGCCCCGTTCCGCGACCTGAATTTCCGCCGCCTGATCGTCTTCCTGGCAAGCTGGAACTTCGCGGCCAACCTCGCCTCGCCGTTCTTCGCCGTCTACATGCTGAAGTCGCTCGGCTATTCGATGACCACGGTGGTCATCCTCACGACGGCCAGCCAGTTCAGCAACCTGGTGGCGGTCGGATTGTGGGGGAACCTGATCGACCGCTACAGCAACAAGGCGGTGCTCGGCGTCTCCGCCCCGCTGTACCTGCTGTGCACGCTGGCCTGGACGCTGACCGGCCTGGCCTGGGTCGCGCCGTTCATCTTCGCCCTGCTGCTGGCGATCCACGTCCTGATGGGGATCGCCACCGCCGGCGTGGCCCTGGCGTCGGGCAACATCGCCATGAAACTCTCGCCGCCCGGCCAGGCCACGTCCTACCTGGCTGCCAGCAGCGTCGTCGGGGCGAGCTTCGCGGCCCTCGCGCCGGTGATCGGCGGCCTGTGCGCCGACTTCTTCGCCGTCCACGAACTGACCTTCGGGTTCACCTGGAAGACCGGCTTCGACGCGAAGACGGTGGAGGTGCTGAACCTGCACGCCTGGACGTTCTTCTTCGGCCTCTCGTTCCTGGTCGGGCTGGTGTCGCTGCACCGTCTGTCGTTCGTCCAGGAGGCGGCGCGGTCGATCAACCGCCTGGTCATGCGCGACATCCTGCTCGAGGCGCGCGACGCGGTGCGCGGCCTCTCGAGCGTCGCCGGCCTGGTGCGCGTGAGCCGCCTGCCCTCCTGGCTGGGGCGGCCGCGCGTGCTGCGCATCACCTCGAACGGCGCGCACAAGAAGTAGCGCTGGCGCCCTCGATGGCGGCGAACTTGACAGGTGCCGGCCCTGATTCGATGGTTCGCGCAGTGCGCTGTGGGGCGCCTCCTGTTCGCGGCAAGGGAGCCTGCTCCCGCCCACTCGGAACGACCCGCTCCGTCCGCACCCTTCTTCCGGCCTGTCTCAGCGAACGCCAGGCGCCACGGAAGGAAGGTTGTCCATGGGCCGTACCCTCACACCCCGATCCTCGCTCGATGCGCTGCGGAAAGAAGCCCGGCGCTGGCTCAAGGCGCTGCACGCCGGCGATGCGACGGCGCGGCAGCGGCTGCTGGCCGCGACGCCCGCCGCGCCGGCACTCCCCACCCTGCGCGACGTCCAACTGGCGCTGGCGCGGGAGCACGGGCTGCCGGGCTGGAGTGCGCTCCGCCAGGCACTCGACGACATGGCCCTCGCGCGCCGCTCGCAGGCGGAGCGTGCGACCATCGTGCTGCGTTCGGCCTGGGGCGGCGATCCGCTCGCGGCGGCACGCATCCTGGCGCGCTGGCCGGAGATCGGCACGGACAGTCTTCACGCCGCGGTGGCGGCGGGCAATCGTGCCGAGGTGGTGCGGCGGCTAGCGGCTGATCCGGTGGCCGCCAGCCGGAAAGGCGGCCCGCTCGACTGGGAGCCGCTGCTGTATCTCGCCTATGCGCGCCTGCCGGGGAGCGGGCAATGGTCGGCGGAGATTGCCCGCATCCTGCTCGATCATGGCGCCGACCCGAACGCCAAATTCCTGGATGACTGGGGCAATCCGTTCACCGCGCTCACCGGCGTGATCGGCGAGGGGGAAGGCGACCGGCCGCCGCACCCGCAGGCTCAGACGCTCGCTCTGCTGCTGATCGGGCGCGGCGCCGATCCGTACGACACGCAGGCGCTCTACAACACCTCGATCACCCGCGACGATACGACCTGGCTCGATCTGCTGTGGACGCAGAGCGAGAGCCGCGGGCGCCTGCCCGAGTGGCGCCAGATCGCCGGGCCGCATCTCCGCGGTGCCATCCCGCTCACTCCGCTCGACTACCTGTTGGGCAATGCGGTGGCCAACGACCATCTGCGGCGTGCCGAGTGGCTGGTGACGCATGGCGCCGATCCAGATGGCACGCACGCCTATTCGCAGCGGCCGCTCCTGGAGGAAGCACTCGTGCATGGCCATGTCGCGATGGCGGACCTACTGGTGAGGCATGGTGCCATGGTGCGCCCGCTGGAAGGCCAGGCCGCGTTCCAGGCGGCCTGCATGCGCCTGGACCGCGAAGCGGCGCTGAGCATTGCGCAGCAGCATCCGGAATGCCTGGGTGATGCGGCGCCGATGCTCATCGCCTGCCGCAACGGGCGGGTCGACGTGGTGCAACTGCTGCTGGACCTGGGCATGGATCCGGATGTGGCGGACGCCTCGCAGCAGCGCGGACTGCACAACGCCGCCGGCAACGGTGCCATGGATGTCGCCAGGCTGCTCATCGCGCACGGCGCCGACATCGATCGGCCGACGACCGGGGTCGGTGGCGGGGCGATGGGGTTCGCGGCGCATTTCGGGCACAGGGACATGGCCAGGCTGCTCGCGCCGCTGAGCCGCGATGTGGTGGAGCTGACGTATCTCGGCATGACCGATCGGCTCGCGGAACTGTTCGCGGAGGATGCCGCGCTGGCGAACGCCGAACATCCCAAATTCGGCACCACGCCGTTGTTCGCCCTGCCGGATGATGAGGATGCAGCGGCCGCGATGGCAGCCTTCCTGCTGGCACACGGCGCCGACCCGCGCATCAAGACCCGGGACGGGAAGACCGCGGAACAGGTGGCGCAGGCGCGCGGGCTGCTCGACGCCGCCGATCTGCTGCGCGGCGAGGACGGCGACCCTGGTTGAGTCAGGCGGCGGCGCGCTGCTCCGCCAGCAGGACCGCCACCAGCGCCGCGACCAGCCGGTCCATCATCGCATCGGTGTGCAGCGGCGTCGGTGTCAGCCGCAGCCGCTCCTCGCCGTGCGGTACCGTGGGATAGTTGATCGGCGTCGCATACATGCCGAACTCGTCGAGCAGCCGCCGGCTCACGTCGCTGCACAGCGCCGCGTCGCCGATATGCAGCGGCACGATGTGGCTCTCCGACGCCAGCACCGGCAGCCCGGCCGCGCGCAGCCGCCGCTTCAGCGTCTCGGCCCGCTCGAACAGCCGCGACCGGCGCGCCAGGTCGCCGCGCACATGGCGCACGCTGGCCAGCGCCGCCGCGGCCACCATGGGCGGCAGCGAGGTGGTGAAGATGAAGCCCGGCGCGCAGGAGCGGACATAGTCCACCACATGCGCATCACCGGCGATGTAGCCGCCATGGCAGCCGAACGCCTTGGCCAGCGTGCCCTCGATCACGTCGATCCGCGCCGCCGCCCCGTCGCGCTCCGCCACGCCCGCGCCCGACGGCCCGTACATGCCGACCGCGTGCACCTCATCGAGGTAGGTCATCGCGCCGTAGCGCGCGGCCAGGTCGCAGATCGCACCGATCGGCGCGATGTCGGCATCCATCGAATACACCGACTCGAAGGCGATCAGCTTCGGCGCGGCCGGAGGGGCGGCGCGCAGCAGCGCCTCCAGATGCGCCAGGTCGTTGTGGCGGAAGATGTGGCATTCCGCCCGCGATCCCTTGATGCCGGCGATCATCGAGGCGTGGTTGCGCGCGTCGGAGAACACCTGCCAGCCGGGCAGCGAGTTCAGGATCGTCGCCAGCGCCGCCTGGTTGGACACGAAGCCCGAGGTGAACAGCAGCGCCGAGTCCTTGCCATGCAGGTCCGCAAGTTCCGCCTCCAGCGCGTCGTGCGCCGGGCTGGTGCCGCTGATGTTGCGCGTCCCGCCGGCGCCCGCGCCCATCGCGCGCGCCGCGCCGCAGGCCGCCTCCACCACCGCCGGATGGCCGCCCATGCCGAGATAGTCGTTGGACGACCAGACCAGGATCTCGCTGCCGTCGGGACGGCGGTACAGCGGGAAGCGGTCGGCCTGCTTGTACAGCGGCGTGAAGCGGCGGTAGCGGCCCTGCGCCTCGATCGCTGCCAGGGAGTCCCGGCAATGGGTATGGAACGCGTGCATCCTCCGCCTCCTCGATGGCGCGGCGTCACCTTATCGGCGAGCCACAGCGCCTCACATTCGTAGAATCCCTGACAGCAGGTGAATAAACCTTCACCGAACGTAGACGCGGACCTCCTGCGGCGAATCGGCGGGCGCCGACCGCAGCCCGAGATGGATGCGCGCCGCCGGCACGCCCTGCGCCATGATCCCGCGCATCACATCCGCCGCCCGGCGCTGCGCCGCACCGGCGTCGCTGCCGCCCGGCAAGAGGGCGACCACGTCGTACTGCACGCCGGGGGCCCGCGTCTCGGCGGTGCGGACGGCGTAGCGCAAAACCTCCTGGTAGTTCGCATTGGCCGCGGCATAGCCGATCGTCAGCAGTGCGGCCCGCGGATCGACCTTCGGCGGCTCCGGCTTGCTCGCGCCCTCGGGCTCCGGCGCAGGTGCGAAGGTCGTCTGGTCCACCAGCGCGCAGCCGGCGAGCAGCACGCTCACCGCCAGGATCCTCATTGCTCTCATTCTGACCACAACCGACACCCGACGGCTGCCTGTCTTGCAGCTTGCCGCGCGGCGGGCAAGATGCGGCGCCCCCAGCCAGAGGACCGAAGGCATGACCGCCCAGACCAACCAGCGCATCGACGGCAAGCGGCTGTGGGACAGCCTGATGAGCATGGCGCAGATCGGCGGCACCCCCAAAGGCGGCGTCCGCCGCCTGACGCTGACCGAGGTGGACCAGCGCGGCCGCGACCGCTTCCGCGCCGAATGCGAGGCGGCTGGCCTCACGGTGCGCGTCGATGCCATCGGCAACATGTTCGCCCGCCGGCCGGGCCGCGACCCGGACCGGCTGCCGGTCCTGTTCGGCAGCCATCTCGACAGCCAGCCCAGCGGCGGCAAATTCGACGGCGCCCTCGGCGTGCTCGCCGGCCTCGAGGTGATGCGCTCGCTGAACGACCTGGGCATCGTCACCGAGGCGCCGCTGGAACTGGTGAACTGGACCGATGAGGAGGGCAGCCGCTTCGGCCACTCGCTGATGGGCTCGGGGGTGTGGGCGGGCGTCTATTCGCTCGACAAGGCCTATGCGCTGGCCGATGTGGAAGGCGTCACCGTGCGCACCGCGCTCGACGGCATCGGCTATCGCGGCGAACAGCCGGCCGCCGCCTTTCCGGCCGATGCGTATTTCGAGCTGCATATCGAGCAGGGTCCGATCCTGGAACGCGAAACCAAGCAGATCGGCATCGTGACCGGTGCGCAGGCACAGGTCTGGTATGATGCCGTCGCCATTGGTCAGGACTCGCACGCCGGTACCACGCCGCCTTCGGCACGCAAGGATGCGCTGGTCTGCGCCGCGCGCGTGATCGACCTGGTGGACCGCATGATGCGCGCCCGCGGCGAGGACGGCCGCGGCACGGTGGGCCAGCTTATCGTGGCGCCCAACAGCCGCAACGTGATCCCCGGCGAGGTGCGGTTCTCGGTCGAGTTCCGCCACCCCTCGGATGCCGAACTCGACCGGCTGGACGCGCAGTTCCCGCGCGAGGCGGGCTTCATCGCGCGCGACTGCGGCGTGAAGCTGGAACTCACGCAGTTGTTCAAGATCCCCACGCAGCCCTTCGACCCGGCCTGCGTCGGCCTGGTGCGCCAGGGCGCCGCGACACTTGGCTACAGCGCGCGCGAGATCGTGTCGGGCGCCGGGCATGACGCTGTGTACGTCGCGCGCCACGTACCCACGGCCATGATCTTCACCCCCTGCAAGGACGGCCTGTCGCACAATGAGGCCGAGAGCATCGAGCCGCACGAGGCGGAGGCCGGCGCGCAGGTCCTGCTGCAGGCGGTGCTGGCGCGGGCGAACCGGGCGATCGGCTGAGCGTGGCATCGCGCCAGGCCCTCACACCGCGGCCTGGCCGATGCGCGATGCCCGACCGCGGCGCAGCGAGGCGGTGGCGGTCGGTCGGCCACCGTTCCGCATGACCCTGTTCGCATGATCGCACCCCCATGATCGGCTTCCTGGGCCGCTGGCTGTCGGACTGCGTGCAGCTCACCTGCATGCTCGCCGGCGCGCTGCTGTTCATGCAGGTTCCCGCGCTGACGCACAGCTATACCGTGGCGCTGCAGCAGGTCGCCCAGGACGCCCGCCGCGACATCGACCGCCGCGTCGAGCACGCACGGCTGTACTACCGCCTGGCGCCCGAGGCGCGCGACCAGGCGGTGGTCGACGCGCTCCGCCCGCTGGAGCCGTCCAACGCCGAGATGCTGGGCCAGTCGATGTGGCGGGCAATGATGCTCGGCGAGACGCAGGAGCATATCGAGGCCGCTCCGCCGCTGAGCCGTCCGTTGTTCGCCGCGTGGGACGCCGTGGCGCGTCCGGAGCCCGACAAGCTGGCCGTGCTGCGCACCAGCGTCGCGACCTATGCGCCGCAGATCCCGCTCGACGTCATCGCCGTGATCTATGGCATCGCCGGGCTGCTGCTCGGCGGTCTGCTCGGCCATTCGCTGTCCGCCGCGCCGGCGGCGGCGTCACGCCGGCTGCGGCGGACCCGCCGAGCGTGACGCCAAGGTGAGCAGCGCCGCGTCGATGCGCAGCAGCAGGCGGAGCGCGTGGTGCACCGGATCGTCCTCGAGCACCTGCTCGGGATCGATCTGATCATCGGCCTGTGGTGGTGCGGTCCGGGTCTGCGGCGTCCGCTCGAGCAGGCAGATGAGCGTGGTGTCGATGGCCGCCGCGGTCTCCCGCATCGACTGCGCCAGGTCCTGGTCGGCCACCCGCACGCCCTGCAGCGCCATCTGGCCCAGTTCGCGCGCCCAGTGCTCGGCGCCCCCCATCAACAGCACGCGGCGGCGCAGCCTTTCGTCGCGCGACGCGGCGAGGCCGAGCTGACCGGTCCGTGCCACCACGCTGAGTTCGTGGAAGCGCTGCTCGGCCGTGACGATGTGGCCGGCCAGTCCGCGCTCGCCGGCATCGCCGGTCAGCGCGGCCACGGCGCTGCCGATCGTCAGGCGGAGCGCGGCGAGGAAGCTCGAGGTCGCATTCTGGACGGCCGAGCGTTCGCCGCGCACCAGCACGAGGCAGGCCACCAGCGCGCCGCTCGCCGCGCCCACCGCCGATTCCTGCAGGCGCAGGAGCAGCAGGTCGGGCGGAAAATAGCCGATCGCGCCGAACAGCAGGCCGAGAATGATGGTGATCCAGAACACCATGACCCCGTAGGCGGCGACGTTGGCCTGGAAGGCCAGGAACACCGCGACGATGATGGCCGCGATCATCAGCAGTTCGTGGCCCGACAGCAGCGTGGCCGCCAGCATGCCGGCGAGCACTCCTGCCAGCGTGCCGACCATGAACTGGATGCCCTTGGCGATCGACTCGCCGCGCGAGCGGGTGCCCTGGAACATCACGAAGGCGGTGAACGCCGCCCAGTACCAGCGATTGGGCGAGATCATCTCGCCGGCCGCGATCGCCAGCGCCGCGGCGATGGCGGTCTGCAGCGCCGCCCGGAGGCCGAGCGACTGGCTGGGAGCCGGTGCCGTCGCCGGCACGAGTTCGGCCTTCGGCAGGTCGTGGATGGCCGAGCCGAGAACCGTGAGCGCGGCACCCAGTGGTGTCGCGGGAGGCTGCGCCGGCATCTCCGTGCCGTGCTGCACGGCGGCGATCCGCGCCAGCAGGTCGCTACGGTCGGCGCCGCCGCCCAGGCTGCGGAGCGCCGTGCGCGCTACCCGCTCGGTGGCAAGCTCCACCAGCAGCAGGTGCAGCCAGCGGCTGCCCGCGCCGGGCACCGCGTCGGCGATCGCCGCGACGCGGGCCTGTGCCAGCATGACCACGTCGCCCAGCCGGAACACCCGCTGGCGCAGGGTGGCCCGGCCGGCATTGGACCAGGCGCCGGACGCGAGTGCGGTGCCGATGGTGTCCAGCACCTGCACGATAGTCCCCTGGATCGCCCGCCGCAGCCGGGTTAGCTCGGCCTGCGGGCTTTCCGGCATCAGCACGAACCGCACGAAGGCCGCGGCACCGGCGGCGACCACCACCACCAGCAGGCGGCCGGGCAGCGTGTCCGGCGGCATCCGGCTGACCAGCGCGATGAAGTAGGCGATCAACCCCACCGTGCCGAGCGAGCCGTAGCGCGGGGAGACCGAACTGCCGTAGGCGACGGCGAACATCAGCACGGGCACGGCGAGTGCCGCCGGCAGCGGCTGGTCGAGCAGCAGCGTCGCCAGCACCGTCATGCCGAAGGCGGCCAGCGGCGCCAGCGCCATGGTGACCAGGCGCTGGCGTGCCTGGCCGTCGCGCACCGTCGCGGCGATGAACAGCGCCATGGCGAAGCCCAGGATGCGGTCCGCGGTGGAGATCCCGGCGAACCCGCCCAGCAGCGTGGCGATGGCGAACGTGAGGACGCCGGCCAGCGTGGCGCGCAGGGCCGCGAGCAGCCGCAGCGCGCCCGGGTCGGGCGGGAACAGCAATTCCACGACGCGCTCGAGTCGGGCGGACACCACCATGCCGCTTACAATGCATGCGGGGCGCCAATTACAATGCTGCCTCAAACGGAGCGAGCGGCAAACGGAGCGTGCGCCACACGGATCGCGGTCCGTGCAGGTGGGTGCCCTCTTGCCGTGGGGGTTGCTCCTGTGTGGCCCTCCCCCTATAGCGCCCGGAAGCCAAGGAGACGTCATGGCCGGTCCCGACGCGCCCATCACCGACAACCCGGTGCTTGCCCACCAGGCAGAGATCCTGGCCCGGCCACCGACCCAGGCATGGCACATGGCCAACGCCATCCGTGCCCTGGCGATCGACGCGGTGGAGGCAGCGAAGTCCGGCCACCCCGGCATGCCGATGGGCATGGCCGATGTCGCCACCGCGCTGTGGACTCGCTTCCACAAGTTCGATGCCGCCGATCCCCGCTGGCCGGACCGCGACCGCTTCGTGCTCTCGGCGGGCCACGGCTCGATGCTGCTCTACGCGCTGCTCTACCTCACCGGCCATGACGGCATGGGGATCGAGGAGATCAAGCGGTTCCGCCAGCTCCACTCCCCGGCGGCGGGCCATCCCGAGCACGGCGAGCATCCGGCGATCGAGACCACCACCGGCCCGCTCGGCCAGGGCATCGCGACCGCGGTCGGCATGGCGATGGCCGAAAGGCTGCTGGCCGCGCGGTTCGGCCGCTCGCTGGTCGACCACCGCACCTGGGTGATCGCCTCCGACGGCGACCTGATGGAGGGGATCAGCCACGAGGCGGCGGCGATCGCCGGCCATCTCGGCCTGTCCAAGCTCACCGTGCTGTACGACGACAACCACATCTCGATCGACGGCGACACGGCGCTTTCCTACTCGGACGATGTGCTGAAGCGCTTCAGCGCCTATGGCTGGGTGGCGCGGCGGATCGACGGCCACGACCCGCAGCAGATCAACGCGGCGCTGTCCTTCGCCACGCGCTCGAAGAAGCCGACGCTGATCGCCTGCCGCACCATCATCGGCCTGGGCGCGCCGACCAAGGCCGGCACCGCCGCCACCCATGGCTCGCCGCTCGGCGGGCAGGAGGCGGCCGGGGCGAAGGCTGCGCTCGGTTGGCACGAGCCGCCGTTCACCGTGCCGGACGACCTGCTGGCGCAGTGGCGCGCCGCCGGCACCCGCG
The DNA here is from genome assembly GCA_037201625.1 of Acetobacteraceae bacterium. Taxonomy (GTDB): domain Bacteria; phylum Pseudomonadota; class Alphaproteobacteria; order Acetobacterales; family Acetobacteraceae; genus JAMXLO01. The sequence goes on from JBBCGR010000003.1 coordinate 1,308,645, forward strand.
GCGCCGGCACCCGCCGCGCTTGGCTCAAGCGCCTGGCGCACAACGCGATGCAGGCCGAGTTCGAGCGGGTGATGGCCGGCAAGTTGCCGGATGCCTGGCACGAGGCGGTCGCCGCGCTGAAGCACGAGATCGCCGAGACCCGGCCCAAGATCGCCACGCGCCAGTCCAGCCAGAAGGCGCTGGAGGTCCTGGTGCCGGCGACGCCGGAGCTGATCGGCGGGTCGGCCGACCTCACGGGCTCCAATCTCACCTTCGTGAAGTCGATGGGCTCGGCCAATACCGGCAACTTCACCGGCCGCTACATCCACTACGGCGTGCGCGAGCACGGCATGGCGGCGGCGGCCAACGGCATGGCGCTGCACGGCGGGCTGATCCCCTATACCGGCACATTCTTCGTGTTCACCGACTACATGCGCCCGGCGATCCGCATCGCGGCACTGGCGCGCGCCCACGTCATCCATGTGCTGACGCATGATTCGATCGGCCTGGGCGAGGACGGCCCCACCCACCAGCCGGTGGAGCACCTCGCCAGCCTGCGCGCCATGCCGCATCTCAACGTGTTCCGCCCGGCCGATGCGATGGAGGTGGCGGAATGCTGGGAACTGGCGATCCGCCGCAATGACGGCCCCAGCCTGCTGGTGCTGACCCGCCAGGCGCTGCCCACCATGCGCACCGACATCGCCGAGAACCGCTGCGCCCGCGGGGGCTATGTGCTCGCCGAGGCGGAGGGCACGCGGGCGGCGACGCTGATCGCGACCGGCTCCGAGGTGGCGATCGCGATGGACGCCCGCGCGGCACTGGCTGCCGAAGGGATCGCAACCGCCGTCGTGTCGCTGCCCTGTTGGGAGTTGTTCGAGCAACAGGACGAAGCGTATCGTATGCAGGTGTTGGGAAGCGCGCCTCGGGTCGGGATCGAGGCCGCCGGCGGGTTTGGCTGGGAGCGCTGGCTGGGCAATGACGGGATCTTCATCGGCATGACCGGCTTCGGGGCCTCGGCGCCTTATGAAGTTCTTTACAAACACTTCGGTATCACGTCCGAAGCCATCGCCGCCGCCGTCCGCAAGCGGCTCGGCTGAGGGGCTGAGCCAGAGAAAGGGAATGCCACCATGCCTGTGAAGGTCGCCATCAACGGGTTCGGACGCATCGGCCGGCTGGTTCTGCGGGCGATGGTCGAGAGCGGGCGCGACGATGTCGTGCCGATCGCGATCAACGATCTCGGCAGCACGGAGGCCAACGCCCACCTGTTCCGCTACGACAGCGTGCACGGGCGCTTCCCCGGCGATGTTGAGGTGTCGGGCGACACCATCACCATCCGCTACGGCGGCCGCGTGTGGGGGCCGATCAAGGTGTCGGCCGAACGCGACCCGACCAAGGTCCCGTACCAGGGCGTCGACGTGGCGCTGGAATGCACCGGCATCTTCACCTCGAAGGAGAAGGCGTCCGCGCTGCTGACCGCCGGCGCGCGCAAGGTGCTGATCTCGGCCCCCGGCGACCATGTGGACGCAACCGTGGTCTACGGCGTGAACCACAAGGTGCTGACCAAGGACATGACGGTCGTCTCGAACGCGTCCTGCACCACCAACTGCCTGGCGCCGATGGCCAAGGTGCTGCACGACGCCTTCGGCATCGAGCGCGGCTACATGGTCACCATCCACGCCTACACCGGTGACCAGAACACGGTGGATACGCTGCACAAGGACCTGCACCGCGCGCGTGCCGCCGCGGTCTCCGCCATCCCGACCTCTACCGGCGCCGCCCGCGCGGTGGGCCTGGTGATGCCGGAACTGAAGGGCAAGCTGGACGGCACCGCGATCCGCATCCCGACGCCGAACGTGTCGCTGGTCTCGCTCGACGTGAACCTCAAGAAGACGCCGACCAAGGAGGAGGTGAACGCAGCGATGCTGGACGCCTCGAAGGGCTTCCTGCGCGGCGTTCTGGACTACAACACCGCGCCGTTGGTCAGCATCGACTTCAACCACTCGCCGGCATCCTGCACCTTCGATGCGACGCAGACCGCGGTGGTGGACGGCGCGCTGACCCGGGTGATGGGCTGGTACGACAACGAGTGGGGCTTCTCGAACCGCATGTCGGACACCGCGGCGCTGTTCGGCAGCCTCTAGTCCGCTGCCGCCGCATCCCATCGTCATGGCCGGCCGCGTGCCGGCCATCCACGGCTTCATGGCCTGCGCGCATTGAAGACGGGCGCGCGTTGAAGACGGGGATGGCGGGCGCGCTCCGGCCGCAACGGGAGTTACCATGGCCTTCCGCACCCTCGACAACGTGGATGTCGCCGGCAAGCGTGTCCTGCTGCGCGCCGACCTCAACGTGCCGGTCCGCGACGGCAAGATCAGCGACCTGACGCGGATCGAGCGCCTGACGCCGACGATCCGCGAACTGGCCGGCAAGGGCGCCAAGGTGATCATCTGCAGCCATTTCGACCGGCCGAAGGGCAAGCGGGTGCCGGCGATGTCGCTGGCGCCGGTCGCCACGGCGCTGGGCGAGGTGCTGGGCCAGCGGGTGCGCTTCGCCGAGGATTGCGTGGGCGTGGTGGCCGAGCAGGCGGTGGAGCGGCTGAAGCCCGGCGAGGTGCTGGTGCTGGAGAACACCCGCTTCCATGCGCAGGAGGAGAAGAACGATCCGGCCTTCGCCGCCAACCTGGCGAAGCTGGCCAATCTTTACGTCAACGACGCCTTCTCGGCCGCCCATCGCGCGCATGCCAGCACCGAGGGCGTGGCGCATCTGCTGCCGGCCTATGCAGGGCGGCTGATGCAGGCCGAGCTTGAGGCGCTGGAGGCCGCGCTGGGCAACCCGGTGCGGCCGGTCGCCGCGGTGGTGGGCGGCGCCAAGGTCTCCACCAAGCTCGACCTGCTGGGCAACCTCGTCACCAAGGTGAACGCCCTGGTGATCGGCGGCGCCATGGCCAACACCTTCCTGGCGGCGCAGGGGATCGCGGTCGGCCGTTCGCTGCAGGAAGCCGAGATGCATCCGACCGCCCTCGACATCCTGGCGGGCGCCAAGGCCGCGGGCTGCGAGGTGCTGCTGCCGACCGACGCGGTGGTGGCTGCCGAATTGCAGCCGGGCGTGGCGACCGAGACCGTGCCGATCGCCGCGGTTCCGCCGGGCATGATGATCCTGGATGTCGGGCCGGCGACGGTCGAGGCGCTGATCCGCCATCTCGGCACCTGGCGCACGCTGGTCTGGAACGGCCCGCTGGGCGCCTTCGAGACCCCGCCTTTCGATGCCGCCACCACGGCGCTCGCCAAGGCGGTGGCGGAGGCAACCGGTTCCGGCAGCCTGCGCAGCGTGGCCGGCGGCGGCGATACTGTCTCGGCGCTGCGCCATGCCGGCGTGCTGGACCGCATGAGTTACGTCTCGACCGCCGGCGGCGCCTTCCTCGAGTGGCTGGAGGGCAAGACGCTTCCCGGTGTCGCCGCCCTCGGCTGAACCGCTGCGGGCCTATCTGGCCGGCCCGGACATCTTCCTGCCCGACGCGCCGGATTCCGTGAGGCGCAAGAAGGCGGTCTGTGCCCGCCACGGCCTGGTCGGTGTGTCGCCGCTGGACACGTTCCACGATGAGCCGGCCGCCTGGGCGGCGCTGCCCGAATGGCGGCGCATCGCGCTGCGCAATGAGGCGCTGATCCGCGGCTGCGACCTCATGATCGCCAACCTGACGCCGTTCCGCGGTCCCAGCGCCGATGTCGGCACCGTCTACGAGGTCGCCTTCATGCGCGCACTCGGCCGCAGGGTGTTCGGCTATGCCACCACGGCGGCGCGCTTCACCCGGCGCACGGCGGACTTCGCCCGCACGCAGGGCGGACTGACCGCCGGGCCGGCGCGCAGCCTGCGTGATGCCGAGGGCTTGCTGATCGAGCAGTTCGGCCTGTTCGACAACCTGATGATCGAGGGCGGGATCGTCGCCTCGGGCGGCGTGCTGGTGGTGGAGGATGTACCCGAGGAACGCCGCTGGACGGATCTGTCGGTGTTCGAGGCCTGCGTCCGGGCGGCGGTGGCCTGACGGCTCAGCGGGTGAGGGGGCCGAGCGCCGCGGCGACGCCGAACTCGCCCGGCAGGGAGCCCTTGGGGAACAGATGCGTGACGTGGCCCATCTTGCGTCCCGGCCGCGCGTCGGTCTTGCCGTAATGGTGCGGGATCAGGCCGGGCGTGCCGAGGATCGTTGGCCACAGTGCGATGTCCGCCGGACCGACCAGGTTCTTCATCACCGCGTCCGAGTGGCGCGTCGCCGGCGGCAGGGGCAGGCCGGCGATGGCGCGGATATGCAGTTCGAACTGGCTCGCCGGGCAGGCATCGATCGTCCAGTGCCCCGAATTGTGCGGGCGCGGCGCGATCTCGTTGACCAGCACCTTGCCGTCACGGTCGACGAACATCTCGACGGCCAGCAGCCCCACGAGATCCAGCGAATCCGCCACCCGCCTCGCGATGCCCTGCGCCTGGCGGTCGATCGTCCCGGCGATCCTGGCGGGCGCGAGGGTCAGGTCGAGGATGTGGTTGTGGTGGCGATTCTCCACCGTGTCGAAGGCCGAATAGGCGCCATCCTCGCCGCGTGCCGCGATCACGCTGATCTCCATGGCGAAGTCGATGAAGCCTTCGAGAATCAACGGCTTGGGGGAAAGGGCTGCGAAGGCGTCGGCGACATCCTCGGAGCGGCGGAGCATGGCCTGGCCCTTGCCGTCATAGCCCAGGCGCGTGGTCTTCAGCACGGCGGGCAGGCCGATCCGCTCGACCGCGGCGCGCAGCGAGGCCAGGTCCTCGACGGCCGCCCACGGCGCGGTCGGCACGCCGGCGCCGTTCAGGAAGCTCTTCTCCAGCACCCGGTCCTGGCTGATGCGCAGGATCGCCGGCGATGGCCGCACCGGCTTCAAGGATGCAAGCAGATCAAGACCTTCCGCGCTGACGTTTTCGAATTCGAAGCTGATGACGTCGACCGCGGCGGCAAAGCTGTGCAGGCCGTCGGGCGCCTGGTAGTCGCTGATGGTGGCGCCGGCGGCGACCAGGCTGGCGGGGCTGCCGACCTCGCGGGTCAGGATGTGGCAGCGGTAGCCGAGCCGTGCGGCCGCGAGCGCCGACATGCGGCCAAGCTGGCCGCCGCCCACCAGGCCGATCGTCGCGTTGGGCGGCAGGCAGAGTGTCATTCCGGAGTGTCGGCGACAGCCCTGGTCTGCTCGTCACGCAGTGCATCGAGCCGGGCGGCGAGTTCCGGGTCGCTGGTCGCCAGGATGGCGGCGGCCAGCAATGCTGCGTTCACCGCGCCGGCGCGGCCGATGGCGAGCGTGCCGACGGGGATGCCGGCGGGCATCTGGGCGATCGAAAGAAGACTGTCCATGCCTTTGAGACTATGGGATTCCACCGGCACGCCAAGCACGGGCAGCGGGGTCCAGGCGGCGCACATTCCGGGCAGATGGGCGGCGCCGCCGGCTCCGGCGACGACCACCTTCAGGCCACGCGCGCGGGCGCCCATGGCATAGTCGCGCAGCCGGTCCGGGGTGCGGTGGGCCGACATGATCCGGGTTTCGTGCGGCACGTCGAGCCGGGTCAGCGTATCGGCGGCATGCCGGAGGGTTTCCCAGTCGGACTGGCTGCCCATGATGATGCCGACAAGGGGTCCCATCAGGCGCTTCCCATCAGGCGATGTTGTCCGGGATCAGCCGGCTCTCCAGCCAGGAAATCTCATCCTTCAGCATCAGCTTGCGCTTCTTCAGGCGCTGCAGGTGCAACTGGTCGGCGGCACCCTGGTCCGCCAGGCGCGCAATCACCGTGTCGAGGTCACGGTGCTCGCTGCGTAATTCGTGCAGCTTGCGCAGCAACGAGTCCCGATCGGTCAGCATGGCGGATCAATACCACAGACCCCTGCGCCCCAAGGAGTCCCTGGGTGGCGGAAATGTCATGACCTTCTCTGTGTCAAACGCGTTACCATCTTTGTGTGGCTGACTTAGAGCGGAGGTGGTCAATGACCCTGCAAACCCGTCTCGATTCCCTGAAAGATCGCCATGCCGCGCTGGAAACGCGGATTGCCGAGGAAGACCAGCGACCCAGGCCGGACAGCGAAACGCTGACCCGGCTGAAGATCGAGAAGCTGAGGCTGAAGGAGGAGATGGAGCGGATCCGCGAATACGCGGTGTAGGCTCAGGCGGCCTCGTCAGGCTCCGGCACGGGCGGCGGTGGGACGGCACGGCCTTCCCGCTCCAGCCGTTCGTTCGCCTGGCTCACCGCGGCGTTCAGATCGGTCTGGCTGCACAGGCCCAGGATAACTGGATCGCGCGGCTTGATGTTGGCGCTGTTCCAGTGGGTGCGATCCCGTACCTTCTGGATCGTGTCCTTGGTGGTGCCGAGAAGCTTGGAGACCTGCGCCTCGGATAATTGCGGGTAGTTGCGCAGCAGGAAGGCGATGGCATCAGGCCGGTCGTTGCGCTTCGCCACAGGCGTGTAGCGCGACCCGCGCAGGCGCTTCGGCATCGGCAGCGCGGTGGCCGCCAGTCTCAGCCGTGCCTCAGGGTCCCGTTCCACGCGGCGAATCTCATCCGCGGTAAGCTGGCTGTTGGCGACCGGGTCGTATCCGACTATACCCTGTGCGACCTCGCCATCCGCGATCGCCTGCACCTCAAGCGGATGCATGCCGCAAAAGTCCGCGATCTGGGTGAAGGTCAGCGCAGTCTTCTCGATCAGCCACACGGCGGTGGCCTTGGGCATCAGCGGCAATGTCATGGCTGGCGGATATGACAACCGGTAGGGGGTGGGTCAAGGGCGCGGCGCAGTATTATGCTGTGCGGGTTCCCGGCAGATGAGGTGAGGGATGACCGAGGACGACGAGCCCGTGCGCAAGCGGACCCGGCTAGAGCGGCTGGTGCTGGACACGCTCGGCATCGAGGAACTGCGCGATTATATCGCCGAACTCAAGGCCGAGATCACCCGGGTCGAGGCGGACATCGACCGCAAGCAGGGGCATCGCAGCGCGGCGGATGCGTTTTTTCCGCCGCCCCTGACGCATCCCTGACACGCGACGCACCCCCGACACGCGGCCCACCCACGCGACGCACCCCTGAGCTGCGACGCAACGCCGGATCACACGATTCGCACCGACCGCTTGTTGAAGGCGGCGTCCCGCCAGAAACTGTCCCCCTCGTAGCGCCGCCACAGGTCGGGCGGCAGGATCGTCTCGCGCTCGGTCCACTCCACCGACGGGCGTACCGCGTGCAGCCCGGGTGTGCCGAGACGCGCGTCGAACGCGCTCGCGTCCAGCGCGACATTGGCGAAGTCGTGCCGGAACGCCGGCAGGCCGGTGAAGTCGTACACCGCGCGCATCGCATGCGCCGGGTCGCGCGCCAGCGTCTCATAGGTCAACAGCAGCAGCCGGTCGGCTTCCTCGCTGTGCATCGCCTGCTTGATGGCGTTGTAGGCAAATCCCACCATGCCGTTCCGGCTGGTCAGCCAGTCCGCGCGCGAATAGACCGTGCCGCCCGGATCGAAATCGACGATCTTCGAGAGTTCCCAGCGGTTGCGGCGCAGCAGGCGCTCGATGCTGTCGATCACCCAGGGCACGTGGCGCACGCAGCAGATCACCCGCGCGTCGGGGAACAACTCGGCGATCATCGGCAGGCGGATGCACCAGGCGCGGCTGGTATCGAACACGGTCCGGCCGGGTTGGACCGCATGGTAGTACGACGTGAAGATCCCGCGCAGCAGCGCCCGGCGCTGGGCATCGTCGATCATTACCGAGGTCTCGTTCCCCTGGCTCACCTCGCGCAGCATGCTGCCGACCAGTGACGCGACCGGGCTGGTGATGCCGGCGTGCAGCGCCGGGTTCTGCCGCAACAGGGCGGCGAGCAGGGTGGAGCCGGACCGGGGGAGGCCGGCGATGAAGTGGAATCCGTGCTGCATGTCCGGGCTCAGGCCGAGGCGCGTCGGTCCGGGTCGGCATCCAGCGGGCAGGCTACCAGCGGATACTGGGCGACGCAGCCCACATGCACCACCAGTTCGGCGCCCTCGGCGAGGCCGCGGAACAGTTCCGGCGGCAGGGCGGCATTGCCGCTGGTCCAGCGCCAGCCGTTGGCCGCCTCATAGTCATGGAACCCGTCGATCAGCCGGTAATCGTCGGCGCGGATGAGGCGGAACCTGGCGCCCTGGCGGGTCTGCACGCTGCGCAGCGCGACACCCAGGGAGCGGGGATCGCGTGCCTGTCCCAGTTCGACCGGCACCGCGTCGCGCGAGACCAGGCGGACGCGGCGCGGTGCGGCCGGAAGGCGGAACACGTGGAACTCGCCGTCCCGGCCGGCGGCGTCGACGCGGTGTCCGTCCACCAGCAGATGCAGATCCGGATCGTCGGTGAGCGGCGGCAGGGCACGGCGGCCGGCACGTTGCGCCAGCCTGCGCCACACGGCATCGACTTGGGCGCCGTCATCCAGGAACGGCGCGCAGGGAGGCTGCGGCGCCTGTCCCCAGCGCAGGCTCGCATTCTGGAACAGCCACGCATTGCCATCGTCGCGATAGCTCTCGGCCGGGGCCCCGTTCGCCACCAGCACGTCATGGCTCTCCAGTTCGATATGGTAGAGCGACACTTCCTGGGCGTGGTCGTCCCAGAGGATCGAGCCATGGTTGACCAGGGTCTCGACCGGGATCAGCGCCGCATCGAGATAGAGCGCGTGGCCCTTGGTGATCCGCAGGTCGCGGTTCGGCACGTTGTCGGCCAGGGCCCCTTTGCGGACGATCACCGGCGTCGCGGCATTGCGGCGTCCGCGGGTGGCGAGGATGCGGCCCTCACCCACCCAGGTGATGCGCCGGACCTCGCCGCCATGGGTCACCACGAGGTCGCCGGCGGCGAGGTGTTCCACCGGCACCTCGCCGGCCGGCGTCAGGATGCCGGTGCCGCGCAGGAAGCACACCGCATCGATGACGACGAGGCCGCTTCCGGCGCGCTGGCCGGCGAGGGCCGATAGCGAGGCGCCGGCGTCGCTGTGCAGCGATCCGCCGCCGCCTCCGCCTCCGCCGGCCAGGGCAACGAAGCCACCGCCGCCGCCACCGCCGTAACCGCCGCCTCCGCCGCCGCCGTCCGCACCCCCGGCGCCGCCGCCGCCGAAGCCGCCGATACCGCCGATCACCGCTGCGCCGCCGGCATAGCCTGAGCCGGAGGGCAGGCCGTTCTCGCCGCTGGCGGCGCCGGCATAACCACCGCCGCCACCGCCGGCGAGCCCGGAGCCGGAGCCAGTTCCGCCGGCCCCGTCGCTGCCGCCCGCCCCGCCATTGATGCCGCTGCCGCCGGTCTTGCCCGTCTGGCCGGGACCGCCGGACGATGCGGTGCCATAGGCGCCGCCGCCACCGCCGCCGGCGATCACCAGCGGGATGCGCACCGCGCTGGTGCCGTCGAAGATCTCGATGACGAAGCTGCCGCCGCCACCGCCGCCGGCGCCGGCCAGGTAGTAGCCGCCCTGGCCGCCGACGATGATGCGCAGGATGGCGCCCTGGTTGAGGCTGAACTGTCCGCCGATCTGGGCGCCGAGGCCGCCTGCGCCGCCACCCAGTGAGCCGGCTCCGCCGGTGCCTCCCTGGGCGCCGTAGCCGGTGATGTCGTACAGGCCGGTTATCGGCACGGTGAAGCTGTCCACTGTGCCGGTATAGGTGAAGGACGTTGCGGGCATTCTGACTCCGGCCCTGTTTCCGGGATGCTAACGGATGGGGGGCCCGGCGCAAACTCCCCGATGCCAGCGCAGCCGGCGATGCCGATGGCGCTTTTCGTTTGCCCGGGCCGACGCTGGTCCGGGACCGGCACAATATCTCACCGATTTCAGCAATAATATTCTGCACATTTGCCGAATTATCGCGACCCGCGCGGAGGTCTACATGCACGCCATCGACAAGGCCAAAACCTCCGCCGGCTGTGACGGGGGACAATGAGGAGAAAGACCATGAAGACCATGATGCTTGCCGCCGCCGCCCTGACACTGAGCATGGGTGCAGCGTTCGCCAATGAGGGCGGCCTCGCCGCCAACACCGAATTCACCGAGATCCCGGGCGTCGTTGCCCAGGCCCCTGCGCAGGACCTCCCGTCGGTTGCGACCGCGCAGAATGGCCAGGCGATGCACACCTTCGCGGCCCGCTCGAGCCAGGGCACCTGGATCTTCGCGCCGACGCAGTACGGCAACGGCTAACCGCCGCTCTCATCCGACACACGAAAAGGGCCGGCACCACGCCGGCCCTTTTCGTTTGTACCCCCGGTAGGGTCAGGCGTTGCTCACGGCACTTGGCCTTCGCCGCACTAGGGACGCCAGGGGATCGGTCCGAGACGCCGCCCTGGGTGCCCCGTGTGCGGGAATGACAAGCGGAGGCGCGGCGGTCGATTCTTTCGTTTGCCCGGGCCTCTGCTGATCGGGGATCGGCACAATACCTCACCGATTCCCGCAATAATCTTCTGCGCATTTGCCGAATTATCGCGATGGGAGGGGAGGTCTACATACACGCCATCGACAAGGCCAAAACCTCCGCCGGGTGACGGAGGACAATGAGGAGAAAGACCATGAAGACCATGATGCTTGCCGCCGCCGCCCTGACACTGAGCATGGGCGCAGCGTTCGCCAACGAGGGTGGCCCCGCCGCCAACACCGAATTCACCGAGATCCCGGGTGTCGTTGCCCAGGCTCCTGCGCAGGACCTACCCGCGGTTGCGACCGCGCAGAACGGCCAGGTGACGCACACCTTCGCGGCCCGCTCGAGCCAGGGCACGTGGATCTTCGCGCCGACGCAGTACGGCAACGGCTGACCACTGCTCCCATCCGACGCACGAACAAGGGGCCGGCACCATGCCGGCCCTTTTCGTTTGTACGCAGCCGCCCGCCGCCCCGCCAGGCAGACGGCCCCAGCACGCCACCCGCGACGCCGAAGCCGGAGGACCGCGTCGCGGGTGGCGTCGAGGCGGCAATACCTCTCTCAGCGCTGCCACTTGCGGGCGCGCGCACGAAAAAGGGGCCGGCGCGAACCGGCCCCTTCGTCTGTGCGGTTACATGCACGGCGCTTAGGCGGCCTGGACGGCCTCCTGGCTGTCGTTGGCGACCGCCTTCGGGGCCTCGCCACCGATGGTGATGCGGCGCGGCTTCAGCGCCTCGGGAACCACGCGCTTCAGGCCGACATGGAGCAGCCCGTTCTGCACGTCCGCACCCTCGACCAGGATGTGGTCGGCGAGCACGAAGCGGCGCTCGAAGGCGCGTCCGGCGATGCCGCGGTACAGCATCTCGCCCTTCTGCCCCTCACTGGTCACCTTGCCGGACACCACGAGCGTGTTGTCCTTCACGACGAGGTCCAGTTCCTCCGGACGGAAGCCAGCCACCGCCATGGTCAGGCGGTAGGTGTCATCGCCGGTCTTCTCGATGTTGTAGGGAGGGTAGCTCGATGCGTCTGCGGTGGACGTGGCGGTGTCCATCAGACGGGCCAGCCGATCGAAGCCGATGGCGGTACGGAAAAGCGGTGCGAAGTCGAACGTCGTCATGGCAGAACCTCCTGCTACAGCAAGGTCATGGTTGCAGGGCCCCCCGCATGGGCCGGCCCCTCTTTCAGTCTTCCGAAACCCCGACTGGGCGTCTCGGACCCCCCTGAAATAGCGAGCGCCGCCCCCCGTTCAAGAGGGCGGCGCTGCAGAAAAAATGCAGGCTGGGTCTGTTAGGTTTTCAGACCGAGGCCGGCAAACTTCTTGTTGAACTTGGCCACCTGGCCGCCGCTGTCGATGATGCGGTGCTGGCCGGTCCACGCCGGGTGCGACTTGGGGTCGATGTCCAGCCGCAGCGTGTCGCCCGGCTTGCCCATGCACGAGCGGGTCTTGAACTGGGTGCCGTCGGTCATCACGACGTTGATCTCATGGTAGGTGGGGTGGATCCCGGGCTTCATCACACTGCTCCTGCTGGCGCTGGCGATCCCGACCGGCAGCGCGAGCGCCGGCATATAGCGCCGGCGCCCGCCGAAGACCAGAGTTTGGCTGCCTGCAGGCTGCTACTTCGCCGCCGCCTGACCGCGCCCGCGGGCGCCGGCCGGCTGGACCCGGAACATCTCGTCCGCCGTCTTCTTCTGCTGCTCCGAGAGAGCCATGTAGAGGCTCTGGAACGCCGGGACGAGCTTCTGCATCTCCTGGGCTCGCTGCTGTTCGATCTGGGCGAAGGACTGCATGTTGTCCACCGCCGACATCGAGCCGATCCGTTCGGCGCGCTGCTGGTAGACCTGCTCCATCTCCCGCGCATTGTCGCGCATCAGTTGGGCGAACTGGTCCCACTGCGTCGCCTGCTGGTCGGTGATGTGGAGCTTGCTGCGCATCTCGGTGATGTGGCGCTCGACCGCACTCTGGCGCGACTCGCCGGGCTGGCGGGCGTTGGCTGCGCGGCCGGGATGCGGTGCCGCCTTCTGTGTTGTACCGGACGGCGCGCCGACCGAGGGGGCGATGGCGGCCGGCGGGCTGGCGGGGTTCGTGGGCGCCGCCGGTGCCGTCGGAGCGGTGGTCTGGGCCAGGGCGGGCGCCGCGGCGAGCAGCGTGGTGAGCAGCAGCGGGGCTGCCCGCCCGGTGAGAGAGAACTTCATGTCAGACTTCTCCGTGCAGGGATTGGCACAGCCTGAGGCTGGCGAAGGATTGTGGCCGGACTGGCCGCCTCGCAGGGTTTTGTTGTGGCGGGCGGTCAGGCCAGCGTTGCGCGCCAGTAGGGTGGAGGCAGGTCCGGCTTCACTCCCAGTGCCTGTGCCGCGCGCAGCGGCCAGGCCGGATCGGCCAGCAGGACGCGGGCGAGGAACACAAGGTCCGCCCGCTCGTTGGCGACGATCTCGGCAGCGTGGGTCGGCTCCGTGATCAGTCCCACCGCGCCGGTGGCGATGCCCACCTCGCGGCGGATGCGGTCGGCGAACGGCACCTGGTAGCCGGGATAGGTCGGGATGCGCACGTCCGGCGCGATCGCGCCCGAGGAGCAGTCGATCAGGTCCACATCGCCGCGCGCCGCCAGGGTGCGGCATAGAGCCACCGTGTCGTCCAGCGTCAGCCCGCCCGGCAGGTAGTCGACGCAGGAGAGCCGCACGAACAGCGGCAGGTCGGCCGGCCATTCGGCGCGCACCGCGTCCAGCACCTCCATCAGGAAACGGCTGCGGCCTGCCATGTCACCGCCGTACAGATCGTTGCGGTGATTGGCGATCGGCGACAGGAAAGAGTGCAGCAGGTAGCCGTGGGCGGCGTGTACCTCGACCACCTTCATGCCGGCCTCGCGCGCCATGCGGGCCGAGTTGGCGAATTCCTCGACGATGCCGGCGATCTCGCCGACGGTGAGCGGATGCGGGTCGACGGCGCCTTGGGTGAAGGGAATCGCACTGGGCGCGACCGGCACCCAGCCGCCGTCCTGCGGCGCGATCGGCTTGCTGCCTTCCCAGGTGCGTGTGGTGCTCGCCTTGCGGCCGGCATGGGCGATCTGGATGCCGGGCACCGCGCCGCCGCGCTCGATGATGGCGGCGAGGCGCGCGAGCAGCGCCTCATGCTGCGGGTTCCACAGCCCGAGGCAGTACGGCGTGATGCGGCCGATGGCGGACACATGGGTCGCCTCGGTGAACACGATGCCGGCGCCGCCCATGGCCCGGGCGCCCAAGTGCTGGATGTGCCAGTCGTCGCCCAGGCCGTCCTCGGCGGAGTACTGGCACATCGGCGCCACCACCAGACGGTTGCGCGCGGTGACGGAGCGGAAGCTGATCGGCTCGAACAGGAGCGGCGTCGGCATGCGGGCAGAATCCTTGCGGCTGGGTTGGGCTACGGCTGGGTCGCGTTACGGCTGAGTTGCGGTATCAGACTGTTTCGGGCGCCATGCCCTTTTCCGCAAGTTCGCGGCGGGCCTTGTCGGTCTTCTCCAGCGCCAAGCCCATGCCGCGCAGCACGTGCGGCGCCTTGGTGAACTGGATGTCGCCGTAGCCGATGACCTCGACACGGTTGCCCCAGGGATCGAGGAAGTCGAGGAACGGGCCGTCGAGCAACTGCCCGCCGGCCTGCGTCACCAGGTCGCGCACCGCGCTGCGGTCATCCACCACCAGGCCGAAATGCCGAGGGCTGTCGCGGTGCGGCGTGTCGACCTGCATCAGCGCAATGAACTGGTCGCCCATGTCGATGAACGCCTGCCCCTTGCCCCTGCCGCGCAACGTAAAGTCGAAGATGCGCCCATAGAAGGTCAGCGCCTCGTCGATGTCGCCGACCTCGAGCGCGATGTGGTTCACGCCGACCATGCGGGGTTTGTGCATGTCTGTCCTGCCTCTGCTGTGGCGGTGCACCATGAGATGGTTGCGGTGCAGCGACGCTGCAAGCGAGCCCACCGTGACGAGAGGATGGCGCTCGGAACCCGCCATTGGCAGCATGAAACGATGGCTACCCTTGCCGCTGTCACACCGCCATGCGAATTTCGGACATCTAACGCCGACAAGGGGAAACGCACATGAGCGCAGCATTCGACCTGACATCGCGCTTTGCCAAGGGACTGCCCGATCCGACGCCGCGCTTCGGTGGCTTCCCCAAGTATAATTTCGTCGGCGGACATAACGACCCGGTGCGGATCCCCATCGAGGGCCTGATCGAGGCGGCTGCCTCGGTGCTGCGTCGCGACGGATCGATGCTCGCGATGTACAATCTTGGCCAGGGGCCACAGGGCTATCCGGGTCTGCGCCAGACGGTGGCCGACAAGCTCAACCGTCATCGCGGCATGTCGATCAGCCCGGACAACGTGCTGGTCACGACCGGGTCCGGTCAGGGCATCGACATGGTCACGCGCATGTTCGTCAATCCGGGCGACACCGTGATCCTGGAGGAGTTCTGCTACGCGGGCGCGATCAACCGGTTCAAGCGCGGTGGCGCGAACGTGGTGGGCGTTCCGGTCGATGAGGACGGCATGCGGATGGACGTGCTGGAATCGACCCTTGCGGAGATGAAGCAGAAAGGCGTGACGCCGGCTTTCATCTACACGATTCCGACGATACAGAATCCGTCCGGCAGCATCCTGCCGCTGGAGCGGCGTCAGCGGATGCTGGCACTGGCGCGCCAGTACGGTGTGCCGATCTTCGAAGACGAGTGCTACGCCGACCTGGTCTGGGCCGGCAGCGCGCCGCCCGCGCTGTACGCGCTGGACCCGAAGCAGGTGGTGCATATCGGCTCCTTCTCCAAGACGCTCGCACCCGCCGTGCGCATCGGCTACGCGGTGTCGGAATGGCCGGTGCTTTCGCGCATGCTCGCGCTCAAGACCGACAGCGGCACCGGCGCGCTCGACCAGATGATCTGCGCGGAATTCTTCGGCAAGTACTTCGATCAGCATGTCGGCGCGCTGACCAACGTGCTGAAGGAGAAGCTCGACTGCATGGTGGAGGCGGTGGAACGCGAGTTCGGCACGGCCGCCGAGATGTGGAAGCCGCAGGGCGGGATCTTCCTGTGGTTCAAGCTGCCGGACAGCGTGGATGTGCGGAAACTGGTGAAGCCGGCGGCCGACGCCGGCATCCAGTTCAATCCTGGTCCGGAATGGGTATGCAATCCGGAGCCGGCGAAGTCGTATATGCGTCTGTGTTTCGCGCTGACCACCAAGGAGGAGATCCGCGAGGGTGTCGCGGCATTGGCGCAGGTCTGCTACGAGCAGACCGGCATTCCCGTGCGCAGCGCCAACGTGCAACGCCGGACGGCCTGAGCCATGGCGCAGGACATCGCATCTGGCGTCATCACATTCAGCGTCAATGGGCAGGCGGTGGACGTGACGGCGCTCGAGACGGCGCCGCTGATCGATGTCCTGCGCAACACGCTCAACCTGAAGGGTACGCGCTACGGGTGCGGGCTGGAGCAGTGCGGAAGCTGCACCGTGCTGCTGGATGGCGCGCCGGTCCACGCGTGTTCGCGTGAGGTCGGCACCGTCGCGGGCCGCAGCGTCATCACCATCGAGGGCCTGGGCACGCCGGCCCAGCCGCATCCGCTGCAGCAGGCCTTCCTCGACGAGCAGGCAGGGCAATGCGGCTACTGTCTGTCCGGCATCGTCATGAGCGCAAAGGCGCTGCTCGATCGCAATCCGTCGCCGACGCGCGCCGATATCGCGGCGGCGCTCGACGGCAATCTCTGTCGCTGCGGCGCCCATCCGCGCATCCTGCGCGCGATCGAGAAGGCGGCCGTCCTGCTGCGGGAAGGGAAGGGCGCATGAGCGACACGCTGCCGACATCGATCCAGAACAACCGCCGCATGGAGAAGTGGATCCGGTTCGAGCCGGACCGCACGGTGCGCCTCGCGGTCGGCAAAGTGGAGTTGGGCCAGGGCAACGTCACCGCGCTGGCCCAGATCGCGGCCGATGAACTGGACGTGGACCTGGATCGGATCGCGGTGCTGTCAGGCGATACCGAGGATGCGCCGGACGAAGGCCAGACGACCTCGAGCCAGTCGATCGAGGTGTCGGGCCGTTCGGTGCGGCTGGTGTCGGCCGAATTGCGCGCGCGCGTGCTCGATCGACTGGCGCAGCGGCTCAACTGCAGCCCCGACGAGTTGACGGTGGAGGGACGGTACGTTCCGACGCGGCGACGCGCCGACCGGGCACGATTACTGGAACTTCATTGCGGACGAAGACTTCGCGCGCGACATCGAGGGCAACGCGACGCCGAAGCCGCACACCGCGTATCGCTATGTCGGGCGGCCCATGCCGCGGCGCGACCTGCCGGCGAAGCTGTCGGGTGCGGCGTTCATCCACGACATGGTGCGGCCCGACATGCTGCACGCGCGCATCCTGCGCCAGCCCTGCCGCGGCGCTCGGCTCACGTCGTTCGACGAGGCGGCGGTGCGGCGGGTGGAGCGCGGTGAGTTCCGCGTGCTGCGCGTGGGCGAGTTCGTGGCCTTCATCGGCAGCGACGAGACGGTGGTGCAGCGCGCCGCCGCTGCCGCGCCGCTGCATGCGACGTGGGAGAACGTGCCGCCGATCGCGCCGGCGCAGCAGGAGGCGGCGTGGCTGGTGGGCCAGCAATCGCAGGATCGCGTGCTCGGCACCGACGCGCCGCCTGTCACCACGAATGTCGTGACGGCGAGCTATTCGCGCCCGTATGTCGCGCATGCCTCGATGGCGCCATCCTGCGCGCTGGCGGAGTTTCGCGACGGCCACCTGTCGGTGTGGTCGCACACGCAGGGCGTCTATCCGCTGCGCTCGGCGCTGGCGAACGTGCTGGGGCTATCACAGGAGGCGATCACCGTGCGGCACGCGCATGGCGCGGGCTGCTACGGGCACAACGGCGCCGACGATGTGGCGGTGGATGCGGCGGTGATCGCGATGCAGGCGCCCGATCGCTGCATCCGCGTGCAATGGCGCCGCGAGGAGGAGTTCGGCTACGAGCCGTCCGGCACGGCGATGCACGTGACGATCCGCGCGGCGCTGGACGATGCGGGAAAACCCGTGGAGTGGACTGCGGAGATCTGGTCGGCGACGCATGTGCAGCGGCCCAGCAGCGGCGGCAATATGCTGACCCATGAGGCACTGCCGACGCCGCCCCCCGATCCGCGTCCCACCGATCCCCCCGAGGCGAACGGCGGCGGCGGCACGCGCAACGCCTTCGCGCTGTACGACTTCCCGGTGAAGCGCGTGGTGCACCACCTGGTGCTGCGCCCGCCGGTGCGCACATCCGCGCTGCGCGGACTGGGTGCGCTGCCGAACGTGTTCGCCATCGAGTGCTTCATGGACGAGTTGGCGGAGAAGGCCGGCATCGATCCGATAGAGTATCGCCTATCGCTGCTGTCCGATCCGCGCGCGCGACGGCTGATCGAGAACGTGGCGGCGCGCAGCAACTGGGCCTCGCGCGGTGTGGCAGGAAGCGGGCGCGGGCTCGGCATGGGCTGGGCGCGCTACAAGAACCGCGCGGCCTATGCCGCGGTGGTGGCGGAGGTGGAAGTGGACCAGGAGGTGCGGCTGCGTCGCGTGTGGTGCGCGGCGGATGCCGGTCTGGTGGTCAATCCGGATGGCGGACGCAACCAACTCGATGGCGGGATCATCCATGCCGCGAGCATGACGCTGAAGGAGCAGGTGCGGATGGAGGGGGACGGGATCACGTCGCTCGACTGGGACCGCTATCCGATCCTGCGGTTCTCCGAAGTGCCGGAGATCGACACCGAGATCATCCATGCGCCGGACCTGCCGACGCTTGGCATGGGCGAGTGCACGTTCGGCCCCACTGCCGCGGCGATCGGCAATGCCGTGGCACACGCGCTCGGCACGCGCATCCGCGACATGCCGTTCACGCGCGAGAGGATCGAGGCGGCCCTGCTGGCGTAACCCGCCCCTCCCGGTCCCCAGGCGAGGAGACCGGCGTCATAACGCCCGCTCCCCTGGCATTGCGAGCACAGCGAAGCAATCTCCATGGGATCGCCTCCCTGCCGCTCGCTTCCCCGACCGGGGACTACGCCTTCACCAGCGGGCAGCCGCCCTCGGCGAGCGGGCGCCAGGCGTCGTTCGGCGCGATGACCGCCAGTTCCTTGCAGTAATCGTATGGCGACTTCGATTCCGACACGGATTTCACCTGCCACAGATGCATCTCGTGCATCACGCGGCCATCCTCGCGGATCTTCACGTTGGTGTTGTACATGTCGTTGATCGGCGTGGCCTTCATCTGGGCCACAACAGTATCGGCGTCGGTGGTTCCGGTCGCCTTCACCGCCTTCAGCCAATGGGTCGCGGCGCAATAATTCCCGGCGTGCAACAGGCCAGGCACCATGCCGCCCATCTTGGCACTCCAGCGCTTCGACCACTCGCGGGTCTTGTCGCTCATGTCCCAATAGAACGAATCGGTATAGGCCAGTCCTTCGCAGCTCTTCTGGCCAACCGAACGGACATCGTTGATGGCCATCAGCAGGGTGGCCATGCGCAGTCCACTCTGCGTCAGGCCAAACTCGGCGGCTTGCTTGATGCAGTTCTGCAGGTCGGTGCCGGCATTGGCGAGGCCGAGTACCTTGGCCCCGGAGGCCTTCGCCTGCACGAGGTAGGAGGAGAAATCGGCGGTGCCGAGTGGCGCGCGGACATTGCCGAGCACCTTGCCGCCGGCCGCCTGCACCGAGGCGATGGTGTCGCGTTCCAGTGCATAGCCGAACGTGTAGTCGGCGGTGATGAAATACCAGGTGTCGCCGCCGGCCTTCGTCAGCGCGCTGCCGGTGCTGCGCGCTAGGGCGTAGGTGTCGTAGATGAAATGGATGCCGTACGGCGAGCACTGCTTGCCGGTCATGTCCGACGTCGCGGGGCCGGTGACCAGGTAGACGCGCTTCTTCTCGCGGGCAATCTGCTGCACCGCGAGGCCGGACGACGAGGCGGCGCCGTCCATCAGGACGTCGACGCCCTGGCTGTCGACCCAGCCGCGCGCCAGTGCCGCTGCGACGTCGGGCTTGTTCTGGATATCGCCCTGGATGACCTCGATCGGCCGATCGAGGACCGAGCCGCCGAAATCCGCCACCGCCATCTCGACCGCCAGGCGGTTGCCCGGGCCGCCGACGTCGCGGTACGGCCCACCCATGTCGCTCAGTACCCCCATGCGCACGGGCTTCGAGGTGCTCTGCGCGCGTACAATACCGGGCAAAGCGAGCGGAGTTGCGGACAGCGCGGCGAGTGCCGCGCGTCGTGTCATTCCCGTCATGAAGTCTCCCTGTTGCCTTTCTGGCGAAGGCTGGTCTGGCGAAGGCTGGTCTGGCGAAGGCTGGCCTAGCGAAGGCTGGCGTTCAGCTTGTCGAGCACGGCGGAGCCCGGGCACAGCGCGGTCTCGTCCAGTTCGTTCAGTGGCATGGGCGCCGTGTTCATGTGGTGGTGCAGGTCCTCTGCCTCCGGGTCCACATACAGCAGGCCGGTGACGATTTCGCCGGCGGCGTGACGCTGCTGCAAATAGGTCATCGCGGCGATGCGGTCATGCACGTCGTAGTCGTTGGCGAGCTTGCGCAGCCGCAGGATGGAGCCGTCGTGCTGCTTCACCATCTCCACTGTGCCGGCGTCGTACTCCACGGTGATCTCGTCGCGGCCGGTGATCACATCGAGGAAGTTCACCGCCTGGTTATGCTCGCGCACATAGTCGAAGCTGGTGTGCGAGCCTTCATGGTTGTTGAATGCGACGCACGGCGAGATGCAGTCGATGAAGGCGGCGCCCTGGTGCTTCAAGGCGGCCTCGATCAGCGGCACAAGCTGGTCCTTGTCGCCCGAGAAGCTGCGCGCGATGAACGTGGCGCCAAGCTGCAGGGCCATGCCCACCAGGTCGATGGCCTCGTCCTTGTTCTCCACGCCGCGACGGCTTTTGGCGCCGCGGTCGGCGGTTGCCGAGAACTGGCCCTTGGTGAGGCCGTACACGCCGTTGTTCTCGACGATGTAGGTCATGTTCACGCCGCGCCGCATGATGTGTGCGAACTGGCCGATACCGATCGAGGCGCTGTCGCCGTCGCCCGAGACGCCGAGATAGATCAGATCGCGGTTGGCGAGGTTGGCGCCGGTCAGCACCGACGGCATGCGGCCATGCACCGAATTGAAGCCGTGCGATGCGCCGAGGAAATATGTCGGCGTCTTCGACGAACAGCCGATGCCGGACAGCTTGGCGATGCGGTGCGGCGGCAGGTCCAGGTTGAAGCAGGCGCGCACGATGGCGCCGCTGATCGAATCGTGGCCGCAGCCGGCACACAGCGTGGATACCGCGCCTTCATAGTCGCGTCGTGTGAATCCCAGCGCGTTCTTCGGCAATTCCGGATGATGCAGCTTGGGCTTGGTAATAAAGGTCATGGGACGGCCTTCCGGAACGGGACAACCTTGAGTTCGTCGACCTTGTCGGCGATCGCCGAGGAGATGAAGCGTGCGGTGATCGGCGTGCCGTCGAAGTGCAGCACGCGGGTCAGCTTGGCCGGATCGATCTCCAGTTCATTGACCAGCAGCGTGCGCAACTGCGCATCGCGGTTCTGCTCCACCACGAACACCTGGTCGTGCTCGGCGATGAACTGGCGCACGTCGTTGTGGAACGGGAAGCCACGCACGCGCAGCAGGTCCAGGTGGATGCCATGCTCGGCCAGCAGTTCCTCGGCTTCGTCCATCGCCGGGCTGGTGGAGCCGAAATAGATCGCCCCCAGCCGCGTCGATTCCTTGGCCGGCCGCGCGATCGGCCGCGGCACCAGGTTCTTCGCGGTGTCGAACTTCTTCAGCAGCCGCAGCATGTTCTCTTCGTAGTCGGGGCCTTCCTCGCTGTAGCGCGCGCGGCGGTCCTTCGACGTGCCGCGCGTGAAGAAGGCGCCCTTGCTCGGATGCGTGCCGGGATAGGTCCGGTACGGAATGCCGTCGCCGTCCACATCCAGGTAGCGGCCGAAATCCCGCCCGGCCGCCAGGTCCTCGGCGGTCATCACCTTGCCGCGGTCCAGCTTGCGGCTGTCGTCCCAGTCGAACGGCTTGCACAGCCGCTCGTTCATGCCGATCTCCAGATCGAGCAGCATGAAGATCGGTGTCTGCAAGCGGTCCGCGAGGTCGAACGCCAGCGCCCCCATCTCGAAGCACTCGTACGGATCCTCGGGGAACAGCAGCACATGCTTGGTGTCGCCGTGCGAGGCATAGGCGCAGGACAGGATGTCGGTCTGCTGCGTGCGTGTCGGCATGCCGGTGGAGGGGCCGGCGCGCTGCACGTCGAAGATCACCGCCGGGATCTCGGCGAAATACGCCAGGCCGACGAATTCCTGCATCAGCGAGATGCCCGGGCCGGACGTCGCGGTGAACGCGCGCGCCCCGTTCCATGCCGCGCCGATCACCATGCCGATCGAGGCCAGTTCGTCCTCCGCCTGCACGATGGCGAAGTTGTTCTTCTTGGTCACCGGATCGACGCGGTAGCGCCCGCACCAGCGGGTGAACGCCTCGGCCAACGACGAAGACGGCGTGATTGGATACCAGGCGCAGACCGTTGCGCCGCCATACACCGCGCCGAGTGCCGCGGCGGCGTTGCCCTCGACGAAGATGCGGTCGCCCACCGCATCGGCCCGCCGCAAGGTCAGGCCGATCGGGCATTGCAGGTTGGCCAGCGCCCAGTCGCGGCCCATGTGCAGCGCCTGCACATTCGCCGCCACCAGCTTGTCGCGGCCGCGGAACTGCTCGCCCAGCAGCTTTTCAATCTCGCCCACGTCCATCTGCAGCAGCGCCGACAGCGCGCCGAGATAGACGATGTTCTTGAACAACTGACGCTCGCGCGTCTGGGTGTAGGCCTTGTTGGTGATCTCGGTCAGCGGCACGCCGATCACCACGATGTCCTCGCGGAAGCGCGACGGTGGCATCGGCTTGGTGGAATCGTAGAACAGGTAGCCGCCCGGCTCGATGGACGCGACATCCTGCGTCCAGGTCTGCGGATTCATCGCCACCATCAGGTCCACGCCGCCGCCGCGCGCGCCGAGATGCCCCACCTCCGACACCCGCACCTCATACCACGTCGGCAGGCCCTGGATGTTCGAGGGGAAGATGTTGCGCGGCGTCATGGGCACGCCCATGCGCAGGATCGCCTTGCCGAACAGCGCATTGGCGCTGGCCGATCCCGATCCGTTGACGTTGGCGAACTTTACGACAAAGTCGTTGACGCGCTGAATGCCGGTTACGCGTTCTGTAGACTGCAACATGCGTTCTCCGCCTGTGCCACATCGATCAGGAAGCGCTGCATGTCCCACGCGCCAGTGGGGCACCGCTCGGCACACAGGCCGCAGTGCAGGCAGACATCCTCGTCCTTCACCATCACCCGGCCGGTCTTCAGCGCGCCGGAGACGTAAAGGTCCTGTGTCTCGTTATGTGCCGGCGCGTTGAGCCGCAGCCGCAACTCGCCTTCGGCACCGTTCTCGGTGAAGCTGATGCAGTCCACCGGGCAGATGTCCACGCAGGCATCGCACTCGATGCACAGCTTGTCGGTGAACACCGTCTGCACGTCGCAGTTCAGGCAGCGCTGCGCCTCGGCGAATGCCAGGTTGACGTCGAACCCAAGCTCCACCTCCGCCTTGATGTCCTTCAGCGCGATCACCTTGTCGCGGTGCGGCACCTTGAAGCGCAGGTCGAGCGAGATGTCGTTGTCGTAGCTCCACTCGTGGATACCCATCTTCTGCGACGACAGGTTCACCAGCGGCGGCGGCCGGTCGCGCACGCTCTCGCCCTGGCAGAACTGGTGGATCGAGATCGCCGCCTGGTGGCCGTGCGCCACCGCCCAGATGATGTTCTTCGGCCCGAACGCCGCATCACCGCCGAAGAACACCCGCGGGTTGGTGGAGCCCATCGTCACTTCGTCGACCACCGGCATGTCCCACTGGTCGAACTCGATGCCGGCGTCACGCTCGATCCACGGGAAGGCGTTCTCCTGCCCCACCGCCACCAGCACATCGTCGCACTCGAAATGCTGGTCGGGCTCGCCCGTCGGCACCAGCCTGCGCCGGCCGCGAGCGTCGCGTTCCGCCTTCACCTTCTCGAACAGCACGCCGGTCAGCCTGCCGTCCTTGTGGGTGAATTCCTTCGGCACCAGCATGTTGAGGATCGGGATGTCCTCGCCGATCGCGTCTTCCTTTTCCCAAGGCGACGCCTTCATCTCCTCGAATCCGGAGCGCACGATGACCTTCACGTCCTCGCCGCCGAGACGGCGGGAGGAGCGGCAGCAATCCATCGCCGTGTTGCCGCCGCCCAGCACGATCACCCGCTTGCCAATCTTGGTGATATGGCCGAACGAGACCGACGACAGCCAGTCGATGCCGATATGGATGTTGGCGGCACCCTCGTGGCGGCCGGGCAGAGGCAGGTCGCGCCCGCGCGGCGCGCCGCAGCCGACGAACACCGCATCGTAGTCATCGGCCAGCAGCGCCTTCAGGCTGTCGACCTGCTGGCCCAGCCGCATCTCCATGCCGAGGCCGGTGATATAGCCCACCTCCTCGTCGATGATCTCCTCGGGCAGGCGGAATTTCGGGATCTGGCTGCGGATCATGCCACCGGCGCGCGGGTCCGAATCGAACAGCACCAGGTCGTAGCCGAGCGGCGCCAGGTCGCGCGCGACGGTCAGCGAGGCGGGGCCGGCGCCGACCAGCGCGATGCGCTTGCCGTTGGACCGCTCGGCGGGGGCGGGCAGCCGATGGCGGATGTCGCCCTTGTAGTCGGCGGCGACGCGCTTGAGCCGGCAGATCGCCACCGGCTCTTCCTCCACCCGGCCGCGCCGGCAGGCCGGTTCGCAGGGACGGTCGCAGGTGCGGCCCAGCACGCCGGGAAAGACGTTGGAGTGCCAGTTGATCATGAACGCGTCGGCGTAGCGGCCGGCGGCGATCATCCGGATATACTCCGGCACTGGCGTATGGGCGGGACATGCCCATTGGCAGTCGACCACTTTGTGAAAGTAGTCGGGATTACCGATGTCGGTGGGCTGCAAGACGGACTCCTCTCCCTAGGCGTATCGCCATGGGTCGCGGGCGCGGTGGCTTCTGAGACCGCTCACACCCTGCGTCAACCATACTAGCGGGTAGACGGGCCGTGAACAATCGCGCCGGCAGCACGCGGCTTGATGGCGCGTTGACGAAGCAATGCCGCCCGGCGGCCGGCGCGGGACGCATGACGCAGTTCCGCATTGCATACCGGCAGGCGTGGCGGTAATTTGCCCAATTGATGGGCAACTGTCATAGCCACACCACAGTTTCACAGCCACGCCTGCCTCCAATCGTTCTGGGAGGCGGCGTGAGGATCGATTCGCCGGTGATCCTGGCGCCGATGTCCGGCGTCACGGACCTGCCGTTCCGCCGGATCGCCAAGCAGTTGGGCGCCGGGATGGTGGTCTCGGAGATGATCGCCTCCTGGGCGATGATCCGGGAGAACCGCAAGACGCTGGCGATGGCCGAGGTCGACGATGCCGGCGGGGTCAGCGCGCTGCAGCTTGCCGGCTGCGATCCAGGCGCGATGGCGGAGGCGGCGCGGCTGGCCGAGGATCGTGGCGCCCACCTGATCGACATCAACTTCGGCTGCCCGGTGAAGAAGGTGGCGCTCGGCCAGCAGGCGGGCTCGGCGCTGATGCGCGACGAGACCGCGGCGGCGGCGATCCTGGAGGCGACGGTGCGCGCCGTGCGGGTGCCGGTCACGCTGAAGATGCGGATGGGCTGGGACCACGCCAGCCTGAACGCGCCGCGCCTGGCGCGCATCGCGCAGGACAGCGGCATCCGCATGGTCACCGTGCATGGCCGCACGCGGCAGCAATTCTACACCGGGACGGCCGATTGGGACTTCATCGCCGGCGTGAAGCAGGCGGTCAGCATCCCCGTGGTCGCCAACGGCGACATCATCACCGAGGAGGATGCCGCCGAGGCGCTGCGCCGCTCCGGTGCGGACGGACTGATGATCGGCCGCGGCTGCTACGGGCGGCCCTGGTTCATCGCCCAGGTTGTGCAATTCCTGCGCACCGGCGCAACCGTGCCGGAACCGCCGCTGGCGGCACAGAAGGACATCGTGACAACGCATTATCAAGCCATTCTGTCGCATTTCGGCTGCCATGCCGGCGTTCGACTCGCCCGCAAGCACGTCTCCTGGTACTCCCGCGGCCTGCCCGGCTCGGCCGAGTTCCGCGCCGAGGTGAACCGGCTGTCGGAACCCGCCCCCGTGCTCGCGCTGATCGACGCGTTCTACGACCGGCTGATCGCCCGCGGCGTGACCCGCGCCGTGCCGCGGCGCGACGAGATATTGGCGGAAGCCGCATGATCAACCCGGTGACCCGCGCCGCCCTGGCCCTGCGGGAGCGCCGCCGCGCGCCGGACATGGCGCAACTCATGAGCGCGCTGCCGGTGCCGGTGGTGCTGCTCGACCAGGACAACCGCTTCCGCTTCGCCAACCACGCCGCCGAGCAGTTCCTCGGCATCTCGACCTCGGGCCTGTCGCAGCTTCGCCTGCGCGACCTGGTGCCGCAGGACAACCCGCTGTTCCTGCTGGTCGATCAGGTGCGCAAGAGCGGCGCCACGGTGTCCGACCACGACCTCTCGGTGGACAGCCCGCGGCTCAACAAGCGCGGCATGACGGTGCAGGGCTCGCCCCTGCCCGAGGAGCCGGGCTCGGTGCTGCTGGTGCTGCAGGATGCCTCGGCCGCCCGCGCGCTCGACCGCCAGTTGGCGTTCCGCGGCGCCGCCCGCAGCGTCACCGGCATGGCGGCCATCCTGGCGCATGAGGTGAAGAACCCGCTCTCGGGCATCCGCGGCGCGGCGCAGTTGCTGGAGACCAGCGTCGATGCGCAGGACCGCGAACTGACGGTGCTGATCCGCGACGAGGCGGACCGGATCAGGGCGCTGGTGGACCGGATGGAGATCTTCGGCGAGAAGCCGATCTCACGCACGGCGGTGAACATCCATCGCGTGCTGGAACATGTGCGCAAGCTGGCGCAGTCGGGCTTCGCGCCCCATGTGCGGTTCCATGAGGTCTATGACCCGTCATTGCCGCCGGTCTGGGGGAATCGCGACCAGTTGGTGCAGGTGATGCTCAACCTGGTGAAGAACGCGGCAGAAGCCGCGACGCAGGAGGAACAGCCGAATCCGGAGATCACGCTGATCACCGGGTTCCAGCACGGCATGCGCCTGGCGGTGCCGGGCAGCACGGCGCGGCTCGACGTGCCGCTGCTGGTGGCGGTGCGCGACAATGGGCCGGGCATACCCGAGGATATCCGGCCACATTTATTTGAACCGTTTGTGACCTCGAAAGCGTCGGGCAGCGGCCTGGGGCTTGCACTGGTTGCCAAAATCATCGGCGATCATGGCGGCCTGATCGAGGTGGACAGCCGGCCGGGGCGCACGGAATTCCGCCTCCACCTGCCCGTCCTGACCGACGAAGAGGCCGACCTCGGCGTCTGAGCGATGGGCGTCTGAGCGATGAAGGACCTTCGATGACTCCACCTACCGTCCTGGTCGCGGATGACGACCGATCGATCCGCACTGTACTGACCCAGGCACTGGGACGGTCGGGCTACCAGGTGCGCAGCACCGGGAATGCCGCGACGCTGTGGCGCTGGGTGGAGGACGGTGAGGGCGACCTCGTGATCACCGACGTGGTGATGCCCGACGAAAACGGCCTCGACCTCATTCCGCGTATCCGCAAGATCCGGCCCGACCTGCGCGTCGTGGTCATGAGCGCGCAGTCGACGCTGATCACCGCGGTGAAGGCGACGCAGCGCGGTGCGTTCGAATACCTGCCCAAGCCGTTCGATCTGCAGGAACTGCTGTCGGTGGTGGGCCGCGCGCTCGCGGTGCCGTCCGAGCCCAGCGCCAGCGCGCCCGAGCCGCGCGACGCCGATGAGCGGCTGCCGCTGATCGGCCGCAGCCCGGCGATGCAGGAGATCTACCGGACGATCGCCCGGCTCACCACCGCCGACCTGACGGTGATGATCAACGGCGAATCGGGCACCGGCAAGGAACTGGTGGCGCGTGCGCTGCACGACTACGGCAAGCGCCGCGCCGGCCCGTTCGTCGCCATCAACATGGCGGCGATCCCGCGCGAACTGATCGAGAGCGAGCTGTTCGGCCATGAGCGCGGCGCGTTCACCGGTGCCACCTCGCGCACCCAGGGCCGCTTCGAGCAGGCCAATGGCGGCTCGCTGTTCCTCGACGAGATCGGCGACATGCCGCCGGAGGCCCAGACGCGACTGCTGCGCGTGCTGCAGGAGGGTGAGTTCACCTCGGTCGGCGGCCGCCAGCCGATCAAGGCGAATGTGCGCATCATCGCCGCCACCCATCGCGACCTGCGCAACGCGATCCGCCAGGGGCTGTTCCGCGAGGACCTGTTCTATCGGCTGAACGTGGTGCCGATCCGCCTGCCGCCGCTGCGCGAGCGGGTCGAGGATATCCCGCCGCTCGCCCGCCACTTCCTGGAGCGCGCGCAGGACGATGGGCTGCCGGCGAAGATGCTGGACCAGGGCGCGGTGGAGCAGCTCAAGCGCTATTCGTGGCCGGGCAACGTGCGCGAGCTGGAGAACCTGATGCGCCGGCTGGCGGCGCTGTGCCCGAGCGAGACGATCGGCGCCGACCAGATCGCCGCCGAACTGGTGGAGACCGCGCCGATGCAGCCGGAGGCGCCTGTCGCCGCCGGGCCGGAGCCGCTGGTCCGCGCGGTGGAGCGCCATATCCGCGACTTCCTCGCAGCCCATGACGGAGGCATGGCGCCCTCCGACATCTACGACCGGGTGATCGCCGAGGTGGAGCGGCCGCTGATCCGGCTGACGCTGGCGGCGACGCGCGGCAACCAGATCAAGGCGGCTGCCATGCTGGGCCTCAACCGCAACACGCTGCGCAAGAAGATCCGCGACCTCGACATCCCGGTGGTGCGAGGACTGATGTGAATGTCGCGCCGCCGCGCGGGTCGCTGAGGCCCGAACCACCGGTCGAGGCGACGCCCGAGGCCGAGGTTTCGCGGGTCCGCTCGCTGCTCGCGCGTATTGCCAACATCCTGCTGGGCAAGGCCGTCACCCTGGTGCTGGCGACGCTGGCCTTCGGGGTCGGTCTCGCCACCTTCATCATCCTGGCGCGCGGCAGCCCGCTCGGGCTCGATCCCGGCGTCGGCGTGGGCCTGGTGCTGGCCAACCTGACCGCGGTGCTGCTGCTGGTCTCGGTGCTGGCAGGCCGGCTGACGCGGGTCTGGGTCGAGCGCCGCCGCGGCTCGGCCGGCGCGCGCCTGCATGTCCGCCTCGTCCTGCTGTTCGGCGGCGTCGCGGTCGCCCCCGCCATCGTCGTCGCCTGCTTCGCCGTCGCATTCTTCCAGTTCGGCATCCAGGGCTGGTTCAACGATCCGGTCCGCCGCGCGGTCACCGAATCGCTGCAGGTCTCGCGCGGTTATCTCGACGAGCACCGCGACAACATCCGCGTCGTGGCGCTGGAGATGGCGAACGACCTGACGCGCGCCGGGCAGTTCCTGAACGCCGATCCCTCGGTGTTCGTCGAGGTGCTGGGCGCGCAGACCACGCTGCGCGGGCTGACCGAGGCGGTGATCTATGAACCGCTGACCCGCCAGGTGCTGGCCGCGGCCGGGCTGTTCGCCGGCATGGGGCTGGAGCCGCCGCCCGATGCGGCGACCCAGCAGGCCCGCAGCGGCGACGTCGTGGTGCTGGCGGCGGGCGATGGCACGCGCGTACAGGCGGTGGTGCGGCTCGATTCGACGCCGCCGCTGATGCTGATGATCGGCCGGCCGATCGACCCGGCGATCCTCGATCACATGGCGCGCACCGAGCAGGCGGTCGCCGAATACCAGCGGCTGGACCAGAACCGCTCCTGGCTGCAGATCGCCTTCGCCTGGATCTTCGCCATCGTGGCGCTGCTGGTGCTGCTGGCGGCGGTGGCGATCGGGCTGGTGCTGGCCAACCAGATCGCCCGTCCGATCGGCCGGCTGATCCTGGCCGCCGAACGCGTGCGCGGCGGCGATCTGAACGTGCGGGTGGCGGAGGCGCAGACCGGCGATGAACTCGCCGGCCTGTCGCGCGCGTTCAACCGCATGACCGGCCAGCTTGCCGCGCAGCGCGGCGAACTGATGGATGCCTACAGCCAGATCGACGAGCGCCGGCGCTTCACCGAGACGGTGCTGTCGGGCGTCTCGGCCGGGGTGATCGGGCTCGACGCGTCGGGCCGTATCGAGCTGCCCAATCGCGTCGCCGATGAGTTGCTGGGCATCGACCTCCTGTCGGCGGTCGGCCGCGAACTGGCGGACGTGGTGCCGGAATTCGCTGACCTGCTGCATGAGGCCGCAGCCTCGCCGGAGCGGGCGCGCACCGCAGAGATCCAGATCGGGCCGCCCACGCGGCGGCGCACGCTGCTGGTGCGCATCGGCGCCGACCTCTCGGCCGGCCGTACCGACGGCTTCGTCGTCACGTTCGACGACATCACCGAATTGCAGTCGGCGCAGCGCAAGGCGGCCTGGGCCGATGTGGCGCGGCGCATCGCGCACGAGATCAAGAACCCGCTGACGCCGATCCAGCTTGCGGCCGAGCGGCTGAAGCGGCGATTCGCGCGCGAGATCACCTCGGATCCCGATACGTTCAGCATGTGCGCCGACACGATCATCCGCCATGTCGGCGATATCGGCCGCATGGTGGACGAGTTCTCCAGCTTCGCCCGCATGCCGCAGCCGGTGATCAAGCCCGAGGATGTAGGACGCATCGCGCGCGAGGTGCTGGTGCTGCAGAAGACGGCGCGGCCGCAGATCACCTGGCGCAGCGACATCCCCGACAGCGGGCCGGTGGTGCCATGCGACCGGCGGCTGCTGAGCCAGGCGGTGACCAATCTTTTGCAGAACGCCGCCGATGCGGTGGCAATGCGTGAGACCGCTGGCACAATCGGGCTGCGGGTGGAGTCGGGTGAGGACGATGTTCGCATCATCGTGACCGATGATGGCGTGGGGCTGCCACAGGAAGATCGTGCACGCCTGACAGAACCCTATGTAACACACAAGCCGAAGGGCACCGGATTGGGCCTCGCGATCGTCAAGAAGATCATGGAAGACCACGGCGGACGACTGACGTTGGACGACCGGCCCGATGGCCCCGGCGCGATTGCCGCGCTGGTCCTGCCTGCGAGGGTGGCGGATGGCGTATGACATCCTGATCGTCGACGACGAGCCTGACATCCGGCTGCTGATCGACGGGATCCTGCGTGACGAAGGCTACGAGACGCGCGGCGCCGGCGACGCCGATGCGGCGATCGCGTCGTTCCGCGTCCGGCGGCCGTCGCTGGTGATTCTCGACGTGTGGCTGCAGGGCTCGCGCATGGATGGCCTCGCCCTGCTCGAGGCGTTCCACAGCGAAGAGCCGCAGGTGCCGGTGGCGATGATCTCCGGCCACGGCAATATCGAGATGGCGGTGCAGGCGATCCAGCAGGGCGCCTACGACTTCATCGAGAAGCCGTTCAAGTCCGACCGCCTGCTGCTGGTGGTGCGCCGCGCGCTGGAGGCGGCCGCGCTGGCACGCGAGAACGCCGAGTTGCGGTTGCGGGCTGGCCCGGAGACGGTGCTCACCGGCGACAGTTCGGTGATCAGCGGCCTGCGCTCCGGCGTGGAGCGCGTCGCACCGACCGGCTCGCGCGTGCTGATCCAGGGGCCCGCGGGCAGCGGCAAGGAAGTGGTGGCGCGCATGGTGCACGCCCGCTCGCGCCGCGCCGATGGCCCGTTCGTGGTGCTGAACTGCGCGACGCTGGCGCCGGGCCGCTTCGAGGAGGAACTGTTCGGCCTGGAGGCCGGCACCGACCCGATCGCCCAGCCGCGCCGCGCCGGCGTGCTGGAGCGCGCGCATGGCGGCACGCTGCTGCTCGACGAAGTCTCCGACATGCCGCTGGAGACGCAGGGCAAGATCGTCCGCGCGCTACAGGATTCGACGTTCGAGCGGCTCGGCGGCTCGGCGCGGGTCAAGGTCGATGTGCGCGTGCTTTCCACCACCAACCGCGACCTGCAGACCGAGATCGGCGCCGGGCGGTTCCGCGAGGACCTGTACTACCGTCTCGCCGTGGTGCCGCTGAAGGTGCCCGCGTTGAAGGACCGCCGCGAGGACGTGCCCGCGCTGGCGCAGCATTTCATCGTCCGCTCGGCCGAATACTCGGGCATGCAGCCGCGCGAATTGTCGCCCGACACGCTGGCCGCTTTGCAGGCCTATGACTGGCCGGGCAACGTGCGGCAGTTGCGCAACCTGATGGATTGGCTGCTGATCATGGCGCCCGGCGGCGCCGCCGATCCCATTCGTGCCGAGATGCTGCCGCCGGAGATCGGCGCCAACGCGCCGGCGCTGCTGAACATCGATCCGACCGCCGACATCATGGGCCTGCCGCTGCGCGAGGCGCGCGACCTGTTCGAGACGCAGTATCTGCAGGCGCAGTTGCTGCGCTTCGGCGGCAATATCAGCCGCACCGCGCAGTTCGTGGGGATGGAGCGCAGTGCGCTGCACCGCAAGCTGAAGCAGTTGGGCGTGAACTCCGACGAGAAGGTGGGCGGGTAGCGGCGGCGTCTGCTCCGCCCGATACAGCGGGCGTCAATACAAGCAGAACACGTGCACGGTCGCGCGGCGGGCGGTGTCGAGTGCCTGCTCGGTGGGCGCGGGCTGGGCGTCGCCGTCGGCACGCTCCTGGCGCAGCAGCGCCGTCAGCGGCTGCGAGCCGGGACCGATCACCATGCCGGACGCCGGGATGGCGGCGCGGACCGCATGCAGCTTCGTGCTATCCACCATGCCGCGCACGATGCCCACCACGGTGCCGTTGCGCGGATCGAGCATCGGGCCGCCGCTGAACCCATGCCCGACTGCCGGTGCCGCGGCCCAGATCACTTTGCGCGGGTCGGTCAACTCGACGGGGGCCGGCTGGAACAGCGCGTTCTGCAGATCGCCCCAGGTCTCCGTCGGCACCAGCGGGCCGCCGGACGCTGGGTAGCCGAGCACGAACAGCCGCCCGCCCGCGCCGGCCGGACGACCGATGGCGAGCAGGGCAGGGGGGCGCGTCGACGGCGCGCGCAACACCGCGATGTCCTGTGTCGCGTCGATCGCCAGCGTCTGCACCTGCGTGGGTTTCACCCATTGCGAGGCGATGCGTGTCTGCGCACAGCCGGTCACGACATGGGCGGCGGTCAGCAGGGTGCCATCCGAGGCGACGAAGAAGCCGGTACCGGTGACGCCGGCGCCCTTGCGTTCCGCGCCGGGCGGCGGGCGCTCGGGATAGACCACGCGCGGCAGCGTCCCGGCCTGCGGCGGCGGCGCGAGCCGCGGCATCTCGGCCGGCGGCATGGCGGGCGGCTGCAAGGCGGGGGGCGGCAGGACGGCGGGCGGTGCGAGGGAAGGCGGCGCGGGAGCCGCCACGCGGGGCTGGACCGGCGGTGCGGGAGCAGCGACGGGGGCCGGCGGTTCGGTCTCGCGCGAGGCCAGCAAGATGTACACGCCTTCGCCGGCGATGGTGAAACCCAGCGCGAGGCCGATCAGGTTGGCGACCCAGGGCGGCATGCTGACAGGAACACCGGCAACAGTTGCGCTGCGTTTGCAAGCCAGAAGTTTCGGGTGACTGCCGCGATGCGCGCGCTTCTGCTACGCTGGCGGCGCTGGCCGGATGGAGGGTGCGATGGACGCGTTGCCGGAACGGGGTTTCTCACTGGGGCGGGCCGAACGGCTGCGCATCCGCGCGGGCGGCTTCACCGGGCCGACCTCCGGTCTCGCGCCCGGCAACGTGCAGGCCAACCTGGTCGTGCTGCCGAAGGCGCTGGCCAACGACTTCCTGCGCTTCGCCCAGGCCAATCCGAAACCCTGTCCGGTGCTCGGCGTGTCGGAACCGGGCGATCCCGGGTTTCCGACGCTGGGCCAGGACCTCGATATCCGCACCGACCTGCCGCGCTACCGCGTGTGGCGGCACGGCGAACTCGTCGAGGAGCCGACCGATATCAGCCATGTCTGGCGAGACGATCTGGTGAGCTTCGCGATCGGCTGCTCGTTCTCCTTCGAGGAGGCGCTGGTCGAGGACGGCATCGAGGTGCGCCACATCGCCTGCGGCTCCAACGTGCCGATGTACCGCACCAACATCCCCTGCGTGCCGGCGGGTGTGTTCCACGGCCCGCTGGTGGTCTCGATGCGGCCGCTCAAGCCGGCGGATGCGATCCGCGCGGTGCAGATCACCTCGCGCTTTCCCTCGGTGCACGGCGCGCCGGTGCATCTCGGCATGCCGGAACAGATCGGCATCGCCGACATCGGCAAGCCCGACTATGGCGACGCGGTGCCGATCGCGCCCGGCGAGTTGCCAGTGTTCTGGGCCTGTGGCGTGACGCCGCAGGCGGCGGTGGCGGCGGTGAAGCCGGAGTTCTGCATCACCCACGCTCCGGGTTCCATGCTGATCACCGACCTGCGCAACACCAAGCTGGCGGCACTTTGACCGGACCGGGGCATCAGCGATGAACAGCGAAAGCACCCGCGGCAGCGCGGCACGCGCGGCGGCTTCCCATGCTTGATGCCGCGGATCGCATCGAGGACCTGATCCAGGAAGAGGTCGGCCGCAACATGGAGGGCCTGTTCGCGGCCTCCAAGGGCGGGCTGTGGCGGGCGGCCAGCGCGATCGCCGCACTGCCCGAGCCGAAGGTCGGCATCATCACCGGATTCTATGTCCCGGCCGGCAACCCGCCGGCGGGGGAGACGGATGGGCCGCTCGGCTCCGCGCTGCTCGCTGGTGCGCTGCGCGCCGTCGGCGTGCCCTGCCGCATGGTCACCGACGAGCCCTGCCGGGGCGCCTGCGCGGCGGCGCTGAAAGGCACCGATGTCGCGCTCGATGTCGTGCCGCTCGGCGGCTCGGTGGACGATGTGGTGGCGCTGTGGCGGCAGGCGGGCATCACCCATGCCGTGTCGATCGAGCGCTGTGGCCGCAGCGCCGATGGCATCCCGCGCAACATGCGCGGTGTGGACATCAGCGCCTTCACCACGCCGCTGGACGACCTGTTCCTTGCCGGTCCCTGGCTCCGCATCGCCGTCGGCGACGGCGGCAACGAGATCGGCATGGGCTCGGTGCCGCACTCGCTGACCGGCGCCTTCGTGGCGCATGGCGAGGACATTGCCTGCGTCACGCCGTGCGACCATCTGATCGTGGCCGGCGTATCGAACTGGGGCGCCTATGGGCTGATCGGCGCGCTGGCGCTGATCCGCAAGACCTGGCGCGTGACGCTGACCGATTGGCTCGATCCGGCGCGCGACGGGGCCATCCTGCGGACGATGATCGAGGAAGGCCCGGCGGTGGACGGCGTGACCGGCGAGCGCAAGCCGTCGGTGGACAGCCTGCCGGCGGAAGTCCACCACGCCAAGCTGCGCGCCATCCGCGCAGTGGTGGAGGACTATGCGGTATCGTGAGTTCGTCTGCGACGCGTACCGGTTCGCGCCCGACAGTGGCACCCTGTCGCTGCACTACTCGTTCGACGGCGGACCGCGCTTCGAGGAGCGAATCGTGTTCCCGGCGGCGACGCGGACGCTGTCTGCGCCGGAAGCCGAAGCGCTGGACCGCATCTTCCGCCTGCTGCTGCTGGCCTGCGGCGTCAGCTACTACAAGGCGTTCGCGCCGCCGCGCATAAGCTGCGCCGCCTTTCCGTTGGACGCCGCGACGGCGGCATTCTTTACCGCGTTCTACACCAAGGGCCTGGGTGAGTTCGCCTGGCGCAACGGCATCGATCTCGGCGGCCTGACATTCGGTGGGAATGCGGCCGATGTGACCGCGCCGCCGGCCGATGCGGTGGTGCTCGACCTGCCGCGGCGCACCTGCGTGCCG
This sequence comes from Acetobacteraceae bacterium, assembly GCA_037201625.1. Taxonomy (GTDB): domain Bacteria; phylum Pseudomonadota; class Alphaproteobacteria; order Acetobacterales; family Acetobacteraceae; genus JAMXLO01. Next base: position 1,343,860 of record JBBCGR010000003.1, read on the forward strand.
GTCGGCGGCGGCAAGGATTCCATCGTCACGATCGAATGCCTGAAGGCGGCCGGCGAACCCATGGTGCTGTTCGAACTCGGTAGCGCCACACCGATCGAGGCCACCATCGCCCAGGCGGGACTGCCGGCGATCCGCGTGACGCGTCGCCTGGATCCCGCGTTGTTCGCGCTGAACGAGGCGGGTGCGCTGAACGGGCACGTACCGATCACCGGCATCCTCAGCATGATCGTGCTGGCCTGCGCGGTGCTGCACGGCTTCGACACCATCGCGATGTCGAACGAGCATTCCGCCAGTGCGCCGAACATCGCTGACGTGAACCACCAGTACAGCAAGTCGTTCGAGTTCGAGCAGGCCCTTAGCCACCACCTCGATCGGCACGTGGTGCGGGGCGTACGCTATTTCTCGTTGCTGCGGCCGCTGTCCGAGGTGGCGATCGCGCGGCGCTTCGCGCGGCATGCCGGCTATTTCCCGATATTCCGCAGTTGCAACACCGCGTTCCGCCAGGCGGTGGAGCGGCGCGGCACCAACTGGTGCTGCGACTGCCCGAAATGCCGCTTCGTGTTCCTGGCGCTGGCGCCGTTCGTCGAGCGGCAGCGCCTGGTGCAGACCTTCGGCCGCGACATGCTGGACGATCCCGCGCAGATCGACGGTTTCGCCGAACTCTGCGGGCTGCAGCGGCACAAGCCGTTCGAGTGCGTGGGCGAGGTGGAAGAGAGCGCCGCCGTGCTGACGCATCTCGCGGCGATGGCGGAATGGCGGGAGCATGCGGTGGTGCGGGCGCTGGCGCCGCGGCTGCCACAGGGCAATTTCGCGTCGTTGTTCGCGTCGCGCGGCCCGCACCTCGTGCCCGCGCGCTACCTGGCCATGCTCGATGCGTGTGGATGAACTGCGCGGTCGCCGCGTCGCGATCTGGGGCTATGCCCGCGAAGGCCGCGCCGCGCTGCGCTTCCTGCGCGAGCGCGATCCCGGGCTGGCGATCACGGTGCTGGACGATGCGCCCACGGCGTCGGATGCCGATGCGCCGCTGATCGGCGGGCGCGACGCGATCGCCGCGGCGATCGGCGGTTTCGACGTGGTGGTGAAGTCGCCCGGCATTAGCCTGTACGATCCGCTGGTGGTGCAGGCGAAGGCAGCCGGCGTGCGGTTCACCTCATTGCTGAACCTGTGGTTCGCCGATGCGCCGGCATGCCGCACGATCTGCGTCACCGGCACCAAGGGCAAGAGCACCACGACCGCGTTGCTTGCGCATATGTTGCGCGGTGTCGGCTGGCACGCGCTGGCAGCCGGAAACATCGGCATTCCGGTGACCGATCTGCCAAGCACCGGCCTGGACGCGGCGGTGATCGAGGTGTCGAGCTACCAGGCGGCGGACTTCGCCGGCACATGCGACATCGCGGTGCTGACCTCGCTGTCGCAGGAACATCTCGACTGGCACGGCGGCGTCGCGGCCTATCGGCGCGACAAGCTGAATCTGCTGCGCCATGCCCGGCTGGCGATCGCCAACGCCGATGCGCGCGACATCGTCCTGGAGGATGGCGGCGCGCTGGACGGGGTGCTGTGGTTCGATCCCGAGGCGCCGGTCGCGGTGGCCAACCGCTATCTGGCGCGGCCCCACAACCGGTCGAACCTGTCGGCGGCGCTCACGGTCATCCGCACCCTCGGCCTCGATGCCGCCGCGGCGCTGCGGTCAGCGGAGAATTTCGAGGCGCTGGCCCACCGCCAGCAGGAGATCGGCGAGGTGGGCGGCGTTCTGTTCGTCGACGACAGCATCTCGACGACGCCCGAATCGGCGATCGCGGCGCTCGATGTGTACCGCGGCCGCGCGCTGACGGTGATCATCGGCGGACATGACCGCGGGATCGACTACGGCACGCTGGTGGACCGGCTGCGCGCGGCACCTCGCCCGGGCGTGGTGCTGATGGATGCCAGCGGGCGACGGATCCACGGCCTGCTCGGCTCCGCCCCGTGCGTAAGGCTGGCGGAGAGCATGCACGAAGCGGTGGTGCAGGCGCGGGCGATGACGCCGCCGGGCGGGGTAGTCCTGCTGTCGCCGGCGGCGCCCAGCTATGGGCGCTATCGCAGCTTCATCGAGCGCGGCGAGGATTTCGCCCGCTGCGCCGGCGTGGGCGCGCGTCGTGCTCAGGATCAGTGAACCGCAAAACGGAATGCACCGTTGCCTCTCGCCGGCATCGTCATTCCCGTGCAGGCGGACACCCAGGGCGGCGCCTCGGACCGATCCCTGGGACGCCGCTGACGCGGGATGACGATGATGAATGGCGCGGTTCGCTCCAGACCCACGCTCCTTCGATGCTCGGTCCTAGAACAGCCGCTGCGTCGCGATGCGCGCGCCTTCCGCCATGGTTGCGAGCTTCGCCCACACCACATCATCGGCCACTCGGCCGCGGCCGGCTGACGTATCGAATCCGCAATCGGTTCCTGCCAGCACGCGCCGCGGATCGCCGACGGCGCGCGCGACCAGTTCGATGCGGTCCGCCACCACCTCGGGATGCTCCACGAAGTTGGTCAGCGGGTCGATCACGCCCGCAACGATCACCTGGCCATCGTCCAGCGGCATGTCCTTCAGGCAGCGGTACTCGTGCGCGTGGCGCGGATTGGCGAAGGGCAGCACGAACCCGCCGACCTTCGCCTGCTGGATCGTCGGCAGCACCTCGGGCAGGGCAACGTCGCAATCGTGCGGGCCCTCATAGTTGCCCCAGCAGGCGTGCAGCCGCACGCGGTCCTTCGGCACGTTGGCGAGCGCATCGTTGATCGTCGCCACGACGCGTTCGACGAAGCCCACGAACTCGCCGAGTGGACGGTCCTGCCAGGTGATGTGGCGCTCCATCGCGAGATCGGGCGCGTCGATCTGCAGCACGAATCCGTTCGCGACGATGGTCTCGTACTCCACCTGCAGTGCCCGGCCGACGGCGGCGAGATAGGCATCATCGGTATCGTACCACCGGTTGCGCATCGCGGCCGCGATGATTCCGGGCGACGGCGCGGTCATGAACGCTTCGGCCACCGGGGCGGGGGCGGCGTCCAGGGCGGCGCGGAAGTCGGCACATTCCGCCTCGATCGGTGCGCGGTCCAGGTAGCCGACCTCGCCGATCGCCTCGGGCACGCCGCCGAGATTGCTGATCGACTCGTTGACCGAGTCGTGCGCCGCCTTCCAGGCCATGAACGCGGGATACTGCGTGACGTCGGCGAACACCTTGCGGGTCCAGCCGCCGCCGAAGCCGCTCATGCGGTGACGCACATAGAGGAAGAACGCCTCGCGCTGCTGCTCGCCGTTGTTGGGGATGTCGACGCCGGCGGCGATCTGGCGCGCCACCGAGTCGTTGACCGCTGCCTTGCCGACGCGATCGAGTTCGCCAGCATCGATCGGCTCGCCGCGCGCACGCTTGATGTACAGCGAGGTCAGCGCCGCCGGTCGCGGCAGGCTTCCGGTATGCGTGGTCAGTATGCGGTCCTGGCTCTGTTGCATCGTCTCTCTCCCCCGATTTGATCAATGCTCGATTCTATGCGGCGGATTGTCAAATCGTGAAGGAGGATACACTATTTAACACCGACACCGTCTGTCCCATGACAATCATACTGCATGATTGCGAATGTAACCTTCCTGCGCGCGGCCGGCCGCGAGCTGCGCATCCTCGGTCGCGCCTTGTGCGATCGGCGGTCCTGCCTGCTGTCCAAGCTGGTACTGCTGCTTGGAATCGCATATCTGTTCGTGCCGATCGACCTGATCCCGGATCGGCTGCCCCTCATCGGCCATCTCGACGAGCTCAGTTTCGTTGCGTTCGCATTCGCCGGTTCGCGGCGCCTCGTTCCGCCGGAGTTCATCGCACTGTCGGCCGACGAGAGTCTGGCGTCCGGGGATTCCTGGGAGAGCGTGCGCTTCTTCGTGCGGATCCTGCGCGCCGACCTCGCCAATTTCTTCCTGCTGCAATACCGCGACGTCGACGGCTTCCTGATCACCGGCAAGAACTCAGGAACCCACTGGCTCAAGTTCATGCTGAGCTGCGCGCTCGCCGAGCAGTTTGGTGTCGCGCCGCCGCGTCGTTCGAGCGGACAGGAGGCTGACAGCATCATCGGCCATCCGCGATCGATGCAGAACCTGCCGGTTCCGCGGATCGCCAGTTCGCACACGATCCCCTCGATCGCTTTCGCCTGGCGCTTTGTGAACCGGTTGTGCCCGCACCCGCCGGTGGTCGTGCTGGTACGCGACATCGAGGCGGCGATGCGCTCGAACTATGTGAAGTGGCGCAGCCACTACGGTGCCTCGGCGACGGACTATGTCCGAGGTGATCCGAGCGGGCGGCGCTATGTGGCGGACGTCTGGTGGTACATGCACTTCTTCAACCGCTGGGGTGATGTGCTGCGGGCGCAGCCCGAGAACGTGCTCCTGGTGCACTATGAGGACCTTCAGGCGGCGCCGGCGATCTGGCTGCGGCGGATCGCCGCGCATTACGGGATCGAACTGAGCAGCCAGGCGATCGCGGCGGCGATGCGCTATGTCGAACGCGATGCGATCCGCATCCGGCTAGATCCGCACGATACGGAAATCGTCGTGCCGAGTGAGGAAGTGCGGCGGTCGACGCAGTTCGCACCGGAAGATGCGGCGCTCATCGGCCTGGCGATCCGCCGCCACCTGCGGTGCGACCTGGGTTACGGCTATCCGGCCATGGCCTGCTCGAACACGCCGGTGTAGCCGAACAGGCCGACCGCGCCGCCGGTGTGCAGGAACACCACCGTCTCGCCCTTGCGGAACTCGCCCTTGCGGATCAGGTCGATCAGGCCTGCCATTGCCTTGCCGGAATAGACTGGATCGAGCAGCACGCCCTCGAGCCGCGCCAGCATCAGCACCGCCTCGGTCATGCCGGGTGTCGGCTGGCCGTAGCCGGGACCGACATAGTCGCAGTTCGCCACCACCGCCGAGCGCTGGATGCCGCCGCGCATCCCGACATAGTCGGCGGTCTCTTCGGCCAGGCGGTGGACGTTGGCCTCCTGGCGGTCCTTCGGCGCGCGCACGCCGATGCCGAGGACCGGCACGCCGGCGTTGCAGCCTTCGAGTCCGACCACCAGCCCGGCATGCGTGCCGGCGCTGCCGGTGGCGGTGACGATGCGGTCGATGCGCAGGCCCATCTCATCGGCCTGCTGCATCAGTTCCTGCGCGCAGGAGACGTAGCCCAGGGCGCCCACCCGGTTGGAGCCGCCGCCCGGGATCACGTACACCGCCTCTCCCGCAGCCCGCAGCGCCTCCCCCTTGGCCTCGGCCTCCGCGTTCATGTCGGTGCCGCCGGGGCGGTACTCGATCGTCGCGTCGAACAGCCGGTCCAGCAGCACGTTGCCGCTGTTGAGGTAGTCGCGGTCGTTGGTGTCGATGCGGTGCTCCAGCAGCGCAGTGCAGGTCATGCCGAAGCGGCGTGCCACGGCGGCGGTCTGGCGCACATGGTTGGACTGCACCGCCCCCTGCGTGACGATGTGGGTGGCACCTTGCGCCTGGGCCTCGCCCACCAGCCACTCCAGCTTGCGCACCTTGTTGCCGCCGGACGCGACCACGGTGCAGTCGTCGCGCTTCATCCAGATCTCGGGACCACCGAGATGGCGGGTCAGGTTGCTGAGCTTCTCCAGCGGAGTGGGGGTGGGGAACAGCCGGACGCGCGGGAAGCGGGCAAGATGCATGAAATCTCCTAGAAACGGCGCATGGAGGCTGTAATGTCTCGCATCCCGCGGTGTCGGACAATGCAGCGGCGGCGAGGCGTCACCAGGGTGACAAATCACGCCGATGCCCCAGATCGGGGCTTACCGTGGTCGTGGAGAGGGTGATGCACATCGTGCGACGTCGTGGCTGGGAACTGCCGGAAAGCCTGGTGACGCCGGAGGCACTGGTGCTCGGCCGTCGTGCCGCACTGGCCGGAGCGGGGGCGGTGGCGCTTGCCCAGCCGGCGCGTGCGGACGTGGAGCGCAACGCCAAATACGTTGCCGGCCGCGATCTGACGGACGAGAAATACGCGACCACCTACAACAACTACTACGAGTTCAGCGACGGCAAGAACCTGTGGCAGGCGGCGCAGGTGCTGAAGCCGCGGCCCTGGACGATCAGCCTCGAGGGCATGCTCAAGCAGCCGCGCACGATCGGCATCGACGACCTGCTGAAACAGGTTCAGCTCGAGGAGCGCATCTATCGCCATCGCTGCGTCGAGGCCTGGGCGATGACGGTGCCCTGGACCGGTTTTCCGCTCAGTGAGTTGCTGCGGATCTGCGAACCGCTGGGCTCGGCGAAATACATCGTGTTCCAGACGGCCGAGGACCCGAAGATGCCGGGCCTGCAATCGCCGTTCTATCCGTGGCCGTATATCGAGGGGCTCGCGCTCGACGAAGCGGCCAACGATCTGGCGTTCGTCTCAACGGGGCTGTACGGCAAGCCGCTGCCGGCGCAGAATGGCGGGCCGCTGCGGCTGACCGTACCGTGGAAATACGGCTTCAAGTCCGCCAAGGCGCTGGGCAAGATCAGCTTCACCGACAAGCAGCCAATCAACTTCTGGCAGGCGATCCAGCCGTCCGAATACGGCTTCTGGGCGAACGTGAACCCTGCCGTGCCGCATCCGCGCTGGAGCCAGGCGCGCGAACGGCTGCTCGGCAGCAACGAGATGGTACCCACGCAGATCTACAACGGATATGGCGATTTCGTTGCGTCGCTTTACAGCGACCGCAAAAATGAGAAACTGTTCATGTGATCGCCCAACGCATCTTCGCTGTCCTGGCCGCCATGCTTCTGGTCGGCGCCGTCGCCATCGCGATACTCGGTCCACCCGCCGTGCCGCTGGGCCAGGTCGTGCTGATGGTCGACCACGACCTGATGGACGCAACCCGCCGCTTCGTCGGCTCGCATCTGACGATGTGGCTGTGGGATGGCCTGGTCGTGCCGGTGATGATGCGCCCGGCCTGGATGGTGCCCGCGGCATTGGGGCTGCTCTGCGGTGGCGTCTCCCTGTCGCTGTCGACGCGCAAGTCCGCGCAGCGCTCCCACCGCAGGAGCTAGCCATGCACCGGCCTGTCTGCGGCTTGCTCCTGGCACTCATGCTTGGCGTTGGCGCCTGCACGCCGCCGCCGTCGCCCTTCGTCACCGTGGCGACGCAGCCGGCCAATGTCGGCGACGCGAAAATCTCGGCGCTCGCCTACCACGAATCTGGCGACTACGCGCGCGACCTGGCCATCGTGGCCGACCAGGCGGGGGCCTGGATCGCCATCCGGGCGCCGGCCGTGGCCAGGCCGGCGCTGGTGCTCGACGTCGACGAGACCTCGCTGTCGAACTGGGAGGTGCTGCGGCGGGACGATTTCGGCCGTCCGGTGGCGGGGCCCTGCGTGCCGGCGCTCGATGCGCCGTGCGGCTGGGCCGCGTGGGACCTGCTGGGGCGCGACCCGGTGATCGAGCCGACGCTGCGCGTGTTCCAGCTTGCGCGGTCGCTGAACGTGACGGTGTTCTTCATCACCGGCCGGCCAGAGAGCCAGCGCGCCGCGACCGAGCGCAACCTGGTCGCCGCCGGCTATGGCGGGTTCGCGCGGCTGTACCTGGTGCCGGACGGCAGGCGCTTCGCCTCCGCCGCCGACTTCAAGGCGCCGGTGCGCGCCGAGATCGAGCAGCAGGGCTACACCATCATTGCCAACATGGGCGACCAGCCGTCGGACCTGCTGGGCGGCCACGCCGAGAAACTGTTCCTGCTGCCCGACCCGTTCTACCGCGTCCCATAGAGCGTGATCCGCGCAGGCGGAATCGCCGGAGCGGTGAATCACTCTCTCGGACAACGCGCGTGATCCGCGCAGGCGGAATCGCCGGAGCGGTGAATCACTCTCTCGGACAACGCGCGTGATCCGCGCAGGCGGAATCGCTGGAGCGGTGAATCACTCTCTCGGACAACGCGCGTGATCCGCGCAGGCGGAATCGCCGGAGCGGTGAAGCACACGCTCTGATAACGGGCCGGAGCGGGTTCCGTGTGCCAACTCCTATCGGCAGATGCCGCGGAGCGCTACGCCACCAGCCTGCGGGCGATCGCGATGACGCGGTGCGCCTCGCTCCACAGGTCGTAATCGTCCAGCGCGTCGAGCGGCGCCCAGGCCGCCTCGGTCACGTCGGTGGCGGCCACCGGCTCGCCCGACACCCAGCGCGTGGCGAAGTCGATGATCGTATAGTGGAAGCGGATGCGGCCGGTCTCGTCGCGGCGGATGTTGTCGACCGTGGCGGCGAAGTACAGGTCGCCTACTTCGAGCCCGGTCTCCTCCAGCAACTCGCGCCGCGCCGCGTCTTCGGTGGTCTCGCCCACTTCCTGCGCGCCGCCCGGCAGTGTCCAGGCGCCGACATTGGGCGGCTTGCCGCGACGCACCAGCAGCACGCTGTCGCCTTTGATCACAACGATCCCGATGCCGACGATGGGCCGCGCGGGATACTCGCGGTCGCTCATGGCTTCGGCGGCTCGGCAGGCTCCGTGGGCTTCTCCGGCGGCGGCGCCTTCAGGTCGTCGAGCGAGGGCACCAGCGCCTTCTGCTTCCAGGCGCCAAGCTGATACGTCCAGCCGGACAGCCGCGCGTTCAGCCGGTCGGCCTCTGCCTTGCTCTGATTTAGACCGGTGGCGCTGAAGCGCACCCAGATATCCTTGTCGCCCTTGAACACGGTCGCGGTCACCATCAGCCCGTCGGTGGCAGTAAACACCGACTGGCCGATCTTGTCGCCCACCGGCGCCGCGTCCGGCTGCACGTCCTGGAAGGTCAGCAGTTCCAGCGCGCGGCCCACATCGTCGAGCTTGTAGTCGTCCAGCGGCGGATGCTCCTCGGGCTTCTTCAGCACCAGCTTCTTGTCGTCGAGCGCCAAGTCGAGCGTCTCTTCACCATGCGTCACCGCGACGCCGGCGATGCGGTCATGGCCGATGTTCATGATGTCGCGCTCGAGCCAGAGCTGCGGATCGGCATCGGCCTGCAGCCCGCCTTCGGCCAGCCAGCTCTGGCTCTCGCCGGGGCGACGGACATAGACCTGCTCCGGCACGTTGCCCTGGGTCCGCACGCGGCGATGGCCTACGATGACAGCGACGATCGGCTTGCCCGAGGCATCCAGCACGCGGAGCAGGTTCGAGGTGCCGGTCGGCCCGGTGGCATCTTCCACGCCGAGGCGGGCGTATTGCTCGGGATTGGTGGTGCGCGGCTCGACCAGGCGAAGCTCGGTGAGCGTGGTGAGCATGGTGCGCAGCTTGCCGGGCTGCACCGGATAGCCGCCACGATCCACCAGGCCCCAGCTCTGGCCGGTCTTGGCGATCACGGTGGTCTTGCCGAGATGGGTGATCTCGATGCGCGCCGCATCCTGCAGCCTGGGCGCGAGGTCGGGGAACATCAGGCGGCCGGCGTCGACGCTGCGCTGTTCCGCAGGGCGCTCGGCGACGCCGAAATACCAGCCGCCGGCGATGGCGATGACGCCGAGTACCACGAGGGCGAGCAGTGCGCGGGGGCTCATGCGCGGGCCCTCGCGCGACGGCGCCGGCGCATCACGCCCAGCACGACGGCGATGATCGTCAGCAGCGCCGGCACCAGCACGATGTTGAGGATGCGCAGCGTCGTCTCCAGCCGGGAGATGTCGCGGTTCAGGTCAAGCTGCACCGCACGCAACTGCTGGCGGGTATCGACGATGTCCTTGCGCGCGGCATCGATCGCGGCGCGCTGCTCGGGCGTGATCACCGCCTGCGCGCTCGCCTGTTCGCCGCCGGGTCCCTGGCGCAGCGTGCGCAACTGCTTCTCGGTGTCGTCGAGGTGCTTCTGCAACGCCTGCTCGGTCTGGCGGAACTTCGCCTGCGCCTCGCTCTGCATTTCGTTGACCAGCACGAAGGGCCGGTTGGTGTCGCCGCGCGAGCGCAGTCCGATCAGCGCATCACCGCCGGCGAGCGTGCCGATCAGGTTGGCGACGAACGGGCCGTTGTCGCTGAACGGCGTCGCCTGCTGCTGGCCGAAGAAGTCGCTGATGCGCACCCAGAAGCGGTCGGCCAGGATGTCGCTGTCGGCCGCCACCACCAGGTTGGCGGGGCCGTCGGTCTGCGCCTTGTGGGCGGGAAAGTTGTCAGGCCGCTTCTGGTCCTTCGCGAGGTCGGGCGGGCCGGTGAAGGCGGATTTCAGCACGCCGCGCACGCGGGCGGCGATGACGCGCGGACCACCCTCGGGCTTGAAATCGGCCAGCACCTTGGACGGGTTCGGCGTCTTCACCTGGTCGACCGACAACGTGCCGGACCGCGGACTGCTGCTCAGCAGCGGGGTGAACTCGATCGTCGCGTTGGGTGCCTTGCTCAGCCAGCCCGAGGAAGCGACGGTGATCTGCGCGAGGTCGGCGGAGGCCGGGTCGTCGTGGTTGATGCCGTCGCGGATGTTGAACCAGGCGACGTAGTTCACCGCCTGCACGCGCTCCTCGGGATTGGCGCGCACGCGCCAGGCGCCGGTGAGATCGCCCACCACCTTGGTGGGATCGAACACGATGCCCCAGGCATCGAACAGCTTCTTCAGGTTGGAACTGGTATCGGTCGGCGGCGCGCCGGTGGGCGAGGGGGTGGAGGCCATCGCCTCGCTCCACGGATCGACCATCACCATCAGCCGTCCGCCGCGCATCACGAACTGGTCGATCGCGTACTGCGTCGCGTCCGACAGGTTCTGCGCTTCGGCCACCAGCAGCACCTGGATGTCCGGGTCGATCACCTGCACGTCGGTGGCGACCGGCTTCACCTGGTTGGTCTGCCGCAGCAGCATGGTGGCGGCATAGGGCTGCCCGCCCGACACCTGCTGGCCGCGCATCTGCATCATCATCATGCGCGGATCGCCATCGAGCGGCAGCGACGACATGATGCCGATCACCGGCCGCTTCGGATTGGACAGGTCGTAGATCAGCTTGGTCAGGTCGTATTCCAGGAAGCGTTCGCGCTCGGGCTGGAAGAAGGCGATGGTGCGCTCGTCATCTTCCAGGTTGGAGCCGGCGAGGCCGAAATAGACCTGCACGCCGCCCTGGTCGACCGGGACACCTTGCAGGCCATAGGCCATCGCGCGGTCCTCGGTGTCGCTGAACGGCTCGGGGTCGTAGTATTCCAGCCGGACCTTGCCGCCGGAGATCGCGGCGTACTCGCCCAGCATCTCGCGCACGTGGTCGGCGAAGGTGCCGTACACCGGCACGGTCGCGCCGAGCCGCCGCGAGTAGAACAGCCGCAGCGTGATCGGCTCCTTGAGGCCCGCCAGCACCTGCCGTGTGCCGGCCGACAGCGTGTAGATACGATTGCGCGTGAGATCGACATGCAGGTTGGCCAGCCGCGCATCGGCGAACATGTTGATGCCGATGACGATGGCGGCGACCGCGAGGACGCCGATGACGGAGAACCAGAAGCGACGGCGCATGGGTTCAGTCCGCCTTCCGCTGTTCGACGATGACGGCGTTGAGGAACAGCCAGAAGAAGATGAAGGTGGCGAAGAAGATCACGTCGCGCAGGCTGACCACGCCGCGGGTGAAGGCCTGGAACCGGTCGATCACCGCGATGCGGCGGGCGATCTCGGCCAGCACCGGCGTGTTGCGCGACAGGAAGTCGGTCACCACCGGATAGGACGCGACGGCGAACACGAAGCACACGGCGACCGCGAGCACGAAGGCGATCACCTGGTTCTTGGTGAGTGCCGACAGCGCCGATCCCACCGACAGGAAGGCACCGGCGACCAGCAGCGAGCCGACATAGCCCGAGGCGATCACGCCGTTGTCCGGGTTGCCCAGGATGTTGACGGTGATGATGAACGGAAACGTCAGCGCCAGCGCGATGGCGCAGAACGCCCAGGCGGCGAGGAACTTGCCGAGCACCGCCTCGGTCTGGGTGATCGGCAGCGTCAGCAGCAATTCTATCGTGCCGAGCCGGCGCTCCTCGGCCCAGAGCCGCATGGTGATGGCGGGGACCAGCAGCAGGAAGACCCAGGGGATGAAGGTAAAGAACGGGTTGAGGTCGGCCTGGCCGCGGTCGAAGAAGCCGCCGAGGTTGAAGGTCAGTGCGCCCTGCAGCACCAGGAAGATGACGATGAACACGCAGGCGACCGGTGTGGCGAAATAGGCGGCGAGTTCGCGGCCGGCGATGATGAGGACGTTACGCATCGCCGGTCGCCTTGTGAGCCTCTGTCATTGCGAGCGCGGCGAGGCGGTTCCCATGGAGATTGCTTCGCTGCGCTCGCAATGACAGCGGGAGCGGGGCGGTCGTGGCGCACAGGACCGTCATGCCGCCTCCATCGTCAACTGGCGGAACACGTCGTCCAGTTTGCCCGACGGGTGCTGCGCCTGCAGTTCGGCCGGCGTCGCATCGGCCACCACGCGGCCGGCGGCGATGATGATGGCGCGCGTGCAGACCGCGTCGACCTCCTCAAGGATGTGGGTCGAGATCACGATGGCCTTCTCCGGCGCCATCTGCGCGATCAGCGTGCGCACCTCGTGCTTCTGGTTGGGATCAAGCCCGTCGGTCGGCTCGTCCAGCACCAGCACCGGCGGATCGTGCAGCAGCGCCTGCGCCAGTCCGACGCGGCGCTTGAAGCCCTTCGACAGCGTCTCCACCGGCTGCAGCACGACCGCCTCCAGCCGGGTCATCTCCAGCGCGCGCTGCACACGCTGCTCCAGCGCCTTGCCGGAGAACCCGCGCACCCTGGCGCAGAAACTCAGGAAGCCGGAGACCGTCATTTCGGGATAGGTGGGTGCGCCCTCGGGCAGGAAGCCCAGCGCGCGGCGGGCGGCAACCCCGGCCGATTGCACGTCATGGCCGCAGATGCGTGCGGTGCCGGCGGTCGGGATCATGAAGCCGGCGAGCATGCGCATCGTGGTCGACTTGCCGGCGCCGTTGGGGCCGAGAAAGCCCAGCACCTCGCCGCGCGCGACGTTGAACGATACGCTGTCGACCGCCGTGAAGCTGCCGAAACGTTTGGTCAGCCCGGCGATCTCGATCAGCACCGGTCGGCCTTCGGCACTCACGCGGCACCTCCCCCTCGGTTCTTCCGTCGGGCGGCGGGAATAGCTGAAACTGGGGGGCAATGCAAGCGGCCGGGGGCCAGGATGACAAAGGCTTAACACGTCAGTATGCTGCGTCGCAGCAGGGTTTGCCAGGAAAGGAAGACGCAATGCCTTTGGAATCGATCGAGCAGACAATCGACACGGACATCAGTACCGCCCAGTGGCAGGCGCGCGTCGATCTGGCCGCGGCGCACCGGTTGTGCGTGCGGGAAGGCCTCCACGAGGGCATCTTCAACCACCTGACGCTGCGCGTGCCGGGCACCAACGACCGGTACTATCAGATCCCGTTCGGGCTGCACTGGTCCGAGGTGACGGCAAGCTGCCTGATGGAGGTCGGCTACGACGGCACCGTGCTGGCGGGCGAAGGCATCGTCGAGCGCTCGGCCTACTGCATCCACGCGCCGATGCACCGGCTTGTGCCGCACGCCGCCGCGGTGTTCCACACGCATCAGCCCTATGCCAGTGCGCTGGCCCGCCTCGAGGATCCGCGCATCCTGCCGATCGGCCAGACCGAACTCGGCATCATGATGGTGACCGGCTACGACATGACCTATGACGGCCCGGCGTTCGAGCCCGAGGAAGGTGAGCGGCTGGCCGGCGTGATCGGCGACAAGAAGGTGCTGATGATGGCGGGCCATGGCATCGCCACGGTCGGCAAGTCGGTCGCCGAGGCGTATGACCTGCTGTACTACTCCGAGCGCGTGGCGCAGGTGCAGCTTCTGGCGATGTCGAGCGGCCGGCCGCTGAAGTTCCTGCCGGACGACGTGATCGAGAAGACCTTCGCAGTGTACCGCAAGGGCGAGACCTACGGCGGGCGCAAGCCGTACCAGTGGCACTTCGAGGCGCTGAAGCGGAGCCTCGACAAGACCGAGCCCGACTACAAGGACTGACACCTGTATCCCTGCGTCGCCGATGGGTGGCGCAGGGAGTGGGCTCATCCGCACGCCTGCGGCGTTCGCGGGATGATCGCCCTGCCTGGCCTGGCGTCCCGCAGGGCGTGCCGACCGATGGCACGCCCTGCGGAGTTTTGCTGATCGAGGCGCTGCGGCCAGACTTCGCTGATCCGGCCCGTACGCCTCAGTCGGCCAGCGACGCGCCCAGTGCATCGAGCAGGTAGCCGGTGCCATGCTCGCGGGACCCCGCATCGTCATAGCCATCGAGGAAGGCGCTCTGCTCGGTGACCCTCAGCGTGGTCCGATCGCCCGCCGCGGCCAACTGCATCGTCGCCAGCGACACCGAGATCTTCCGGTCGTCGAGGTGCATCACGTAGCTGTAGACCAGCCGTTCGTTCGGTATGACGTCGTGATAGATCGCCTCGAAGGTGGAGACGACGCCACCCTTCCAGCGGCCCTTCGCCCGCTCGGTGCCGCCGACGCGCACGTCCATGTGCCGCTCGAGCAGGTCCCATTCGCCAGGCGGGCCGGCGAACCATTTCTGCTTGGCCGCCATATCGGTCAGTGCCCGCCACACGCGCGGGGCCGGCGCGTCGTAGGTGCGCTCCAGGTGGAAGATCGCATGAACCACCGAACGGACATCGCCGGGCGATCCGACCTGCATCCGCGCGACCTCCGTCGCCAGTTTGTCGAGCGTGCTGCGCCAGCCGTCGGGGGCGCCCGCCACCATCCACGCCATCGCCGGATCGACGATCGTGTAGCTCTGCACCACGTCCATGCGCGTGCCGCCCGGCACGTCGGCGAAGTCGACCTCCGTGTGGGCATGGAACAAGATCCGGCCTTCGCCGTCACCGCATTCCATGTCGATCACCAGCCTGCTGTCCGGCGTCACCTCGGCGAAGATGCCGCGGATCCAGTGCTCCTCGCCGGCCGGCGTGCGCATGCAGACCTCGAACGGCCCGCCAACCTGCAGCCGCACCGTGGCGGCCGGAACGGTGAAGATCTCCGGGCTGAACCAGCGCTTCACGTGCTCGGCCGTGCTCCAGGCCCTGAACACCGTCGCGCGCCTGGCGTGGAAGACGCGCGACAGCCTGAGCGGCGCGGGCCGCAAGGTGCTGTCGCCTTGGATGGCCTCAGGTCCCCGTGTCATCGTCCTCTCCTTTGCTTTCCAGGGTCTTCAGGTATTCGCCCAGCCGGTCGAGGCGGTGCTCCCACTCGGTCCGGCGCGCGCTGATCCACATCTCGGCCAGGCTGAGCACCTGCGGCTCGATGGAGCAGGTGCGGACCCGGCCGTGCTTCTCGGACCGTACGATTCCCGCTGCCTCCAGGACGCCCAGGTGCTGCATGGCCGATGGCAGCGACATCGGCAGCGGGCGCGCCAACTCGCTGACCGGCGCCGGCCCTCGGCTGAGACGCTCTACGATCGCCCGGCGCGCCGGATCGGCGAGGGCGTGGAACAGGCGATCGAGACTGGCTGATTGGTTAGGCATATGCCTAAGTATTCTAGGCAGGACAGTTAAGCAATCGACTAACTATCGGTGTTTTGCACACGATTGCGTGATCGAAGCCGGCAACGTCCGGCGTGCGTGACGGCAACCTCGCGGTTGCCCGGCCGGATGAGGCCGTCCATAAGCAGGCTTTGATCGCCAGAGCGCCCGCGTCGGAGCGTCTGGGCACGGAATCGATGTTTGATGCGATTGGGCCGGCTCTCTTTGACGAAGCAACTGCTCGGCCTTTGGGCCGTCGGCGGCGCGGTCCTCGGGCTGGCCACCTGGATCTGCTTCACGCTGAACCTCGACTCCTCCGCCACCGCCTTCGTCTATCTGGCGATCATCGTGTTCCTCTCGCTGCGCGACAGCTTCCTGTCATCGGCGATCTTCTCCGTCGCCTCGGTCGCGTCGCTGGATTTCTTCTTCGTCGACCCGAAATTCTCGTTTCAGATCCAGTACTCGAACGACCTGCCCCTGATCGGCATGTTCCTGCTGACCTCGTTCGTAATCACCGGGCTGGTGCGGCGACTGCAGCTATCGAAGGTGACACTGGAGCGCCAGGCGCGGCTGCTCGACCTCACGCACGACACGGTCGTCGTCCGCGATGCTGGCGACGTCATCACGTTCTGGAGCCGTGGCGCCGAGAATCTCTATGGCTGGAGCAGCGAGGAAGCCGTCGGCAAGATCTCGCACGTGCTGCTGAAGACCGTGTTCCCGCAGGCGCGGGAAACCATCGATGACAGGCTGCGCCGTTCCGGCCACTGGGAAGGCGAACTCGTCAACACCAACCGGGACGGCACGCAGGTCATCGTCGCCAGCCGCTGGTCGGTGCAGCGCGACGATAGCGGGCGCCCGAACGGAACGCTGGAGACCAACAACGACATCACCGAGCGCAGGCGGGCCGAAGCTGCGCTTCGCCGCAGCCAGGCGGCGTACCTGGCGGAGGCGCAGAAGCTCAGCCTGACCGGCAGTTTCGGCTGGAACGCGGATAACGGCCAGGTCTTCTGGTCCGAGCAGAGCTTCGCCATCCTGGGGGTCGATTCGGCGGTGGAACCGTCCATCGGCCTGCTGCTCGAGCGCGTGCATCCCGACGAGATCGAGAGCGTGCGGCGGGCGTTCGACCGTGCGTCGCAGGACGGCAGCGAATTCGATATCGAGTTCCGGCTGCTGCTGGCGAACGGCAGCATCAAGCACGTCCACGCGGTGGCCCATGTGATGGCGGACGAGACGGACAGGGCACAGTTCGTCGGCGCATTGATGGACATCACCCCGGCCAAGCTGGCCGAGATGCGGCTGCAGGAGGCCCAGGCTCAGGTCGCCCACGTCGCCCGAGTCACCAGCCTGGGCGTGCTCTCGGCCTCCATCGCGCATGAGGTGAACCAGCCGCTCGCCGCCATCGTGTCGCACGGCGAGGCGAGCCTGCGCTGGCTCAATCGCGAGGTCCCACGGCTCGACGAGGTGGCGTCGTCGATCCGGCACGTGATCGCCAATGGCAAGCGGGCGAGCGGGATCGTCCAGCGCATCCGCGGGCTGATCGGCAAGGCCGAGCAGCAGCGGAGCGTGGTGAACCTCAACGACCTGGTCGAGGAGGTGATCCCGCTGGTGCGGAACGAGGCGGCGCGTCATCGGACCCTGCTGCAGTTGGATCTGGGGGACGGCCCGTTCGCGGTCTCGGGCGATCCGATCCAGCTTCAGCAGGTGCTCATCAACCTGGTCATCAACGCAATCCAGGCGATGGCGACGGTCGAGGATCGAACACGGTCGGTGGTGGTGAGCACACGCGCCGAGGAGGGCGACCTCGTGGTGCTCGATGTGGCGGATTCCGGTCCGGGGATCGATGCGGATCAGGCGGCACACGTGTTCGACGCGTTCTATACGACCAAGCCGGGCGGTATGGGCATGGGGCTGTCGGTGTGCCGATCGATCATCGAGGCGCATGGCGGACAGATCAGCGTGCTGTCCCGTCCGTCGGGGCCCGGCGCCGTCTTCCGCTGTGTGCTGCCGCGGGTGGCTCGGGCGATCGGGTGAGAGGGAGTGTCGGGGTTTCGCCCCGAACCCCGACCAAGGGGCGCTGCCCCTTGGATCCCCGCCGAGGGCGGAGCCCTCGGAACCCCGGACGCTGGCTTGGGTGGCGGGAGGCCCCTACTCGGACCCGTCCTGGTCCGAGTAGGGGCCTCCCGCCACCCAAGCCAAAATTGGGATTGCAAAGGCTGCGCCTTTGCTGGGGGTTTAGGGGGCAACGCCACCTGGCGGGGTTCGGGGCGGAGCCCCGCGCGCTATCGCTTCCCTTGACGCGTCCCGCCCGCCCGCCGATCCTTGAACGGCCCGAAATGCGGAATGTTACAGTGCAGAACCCAGTGCAGGGACCGTCCGGTGCCGGCGGAGCCTGATCCGCACGGCGAGGAACCGATCGTTCTGGTGGTGGACGATGACGAGTCCATGCGTGAGGCGCTGCGGAGCCTGCTGGAATCGGTGGACCTACGGGTCGAGGTGTTCCGCTCGGCGGGCGCGTTCCTCCAGACGGAGATGCCGACCGCGCCCAGTTGCATCGTGCTGGATGTCAGGCTGCCGGGCCAGAGCGGCCTGGAGTTGCAGGCCGAACTGATCCGCGAGGATATCCGCATCCCGATCATCTTCATCACGGGGCACGGCGATGTGCCGATGTCGGTGAAGGCGCTGAAGGCGGGCGCGATGGATTTCCTCATCAAGCCGTTCCGCGACCAGGACCTGCTGGACGCGATCAGTGCGGCGATCGACCTGGACCGCCGGCGCCGCAGCGAGGAGGCGAAACGTTCGGATCTGCGGGCGCGGTATGACGCGCTCACTAGCCGTGAGCAGCAGATCATGAAGTACGTGACCGACGGACTGTTGAACAAGCAGGTCGCGCACGAGATCGGCGTGTCGGAGATCACGGTGAAGATCCACCGCGGCAACGTCATGCGCAAGATGGGTGCCAGGTCGCTGCCGGAACTGGTGCGCATGGCCGAGACGCTGGCCCCGGGTGTGGCCCGTTCGTCACGCTGAACCCCCTGCGCCGCCAGGGTCTTCCGGATAAACCCTAGTATAGGTTTCGCGGAGGCCGCCGAGCCGGCAATGTCCCGCCGCACCTGGCCAGCAAGCGCCATACGCCGGGTCATTTCACGGGTGATCGGATTCAGCGTGACGACTCCACTCATCGCGATTGTCGACGACGACGAGTCGGTTTGCATCGGTCTGACGAGCCTCGTGCGGTCCCTCGGATATGAGGCACAGTCCTTCGGCTCGGCCGAGGATTTCCTCGGCTGGGCAGGGCGCGACGGAACCGCCTGCCTCATCTCGGATGTCCAGATGCCTGGCCTTGGCGGTCTCGATCTGCAGAAGGCCCTGGTGGCCGAGGGCCGGCAGGTCCCGATCATCTTCATCACGGCCTATCCCGATCCCCACGTCCAGCAGCTTGCGACGCAGGCCGGAGCGCTGTGCTTCCTCAGCAAGCCGTTCGACGGCGATGCGCTGATCAAGTGCCTGGGAACCGCGCTCGGCACGGACGGCGCGCCCTAGAGCGTGGTCCCCACAGGTGGGGTAACCGGAGCGGTGAATCACGCTTTCAGACAATGAGCTGCAGCGGATTCCGTGAGCCTGCACGAACGGAATCTGCGCTAGCGTCCCGCCAGCCGGCGTTCGCATCGGCCGACCGCTGCAGCAGCACCGAGTAGCGCCAGCGACCCGCGGCGCCTGACCCGCGCCCGCGTCTGATCCCGCCGCGCCGACACCCTGATCACATCTCCGCCGCGTTTCGCGCCACTCCGGTGGCCCATGGCGCTGGTTCGGCGGGTGGATGCACGCGCACCTATCACGAACGCGATAAGTCGTCCGTGCCCGCCGTTCGGCTCGGTGGGTGGAAATGACCAGACACGGTCGTCCACGACAATGGAGGACAGCCGACATAAACCTTCGTATGGGGGTGGCGCTACGATGGTGGGGGCCCCACCGCACCCAAGTGCGATAGAGCAGACCTCCGTACAGTTGCATCCTCCATGGCGAATTGTCGGCCATCAGAACGGCAAGGATCCATGGAGACTTCAGACACCGCCCCAGCGCTCGGTCACCGCATCGAGTTCGGCCCCTTCACCCTCCTGCCCGGCCAGCGCCTGCTGCTGCGCGACGGTCAGGCGGTCCGCCTAGGGACACGCGCATTCGACGTGCTGCTGGCACTGGCCGCGCGGCCCGGCGAACTGGTGACCAAGGAGGAGCTGATCTCCCAGGTCTGGCCCACCACGTATGTCGACGAGGCCAATCTGCGGGTGCAACTGGTCGCGCTGCGCAAGGCGCTGGGGGAGGGCGGCAGCCGGCTGATCTCCAATGATCCCGGCCGCGGCTATCGCTTCACACCGAAGGTCACCTATTCCGCCATGGCGGAGCCGGTGGCGCCCGCCGCATCCTCGGGTCAGATATCCCGGCGGCTGCCGGTGGCCATGACTCGGCTGATCGGCCGGGCCGCATTCATCGATCGCCTGACCGTGGAACTGCCGAACCAGCGCCTGATCACGATCGTCGGGCCGGGCGGCATCGGCAAGACCCGTGTCGCCGTCGCCTGCGCCGAGGCGCTGGCCGATTCCTATGCCGATGGCGTCGCCTTCGTCGACCTCACGGAGGCGCGGGACCTCCACTCGGTCACCGCCGAACTCGCGGGCGTGCTGGAGATCGCACCCGGGACCGGCGATTCGCTGCGCGACGCCATCGGCTATCTCCGCCAGCGCGACGTGCTGCTGGTGATCGACAATTGCGAGCACGTCGTCGATGCGGCGGCGGAACTGGTGGAAGCGATCCTCGCCGGTGCGCCGCGGACCCATATCCTCGCCACCAGCCGCGAGGCGCTGCGGGCGTCCGGCGAATGGGTCCGCTCGCTGCCGCCGCTGGCCAGCCCGCCGGCCGACGTGAAGGACCTCTCCGCCGCTGCCGCCCTGCAGTATCCGGCCGTCGAGCTGTTCATCGAGCGGGCGACCGCGGCGCGCTTCGGCTACCGGCTCAGCGACGCCGAAGCGCCGCTGGTCGGCGAGATCTGCCGCCGCCTGGACGGTGTGGCGCTGGCCATCGAACTGGCCGCCGCGCAGGTCGACGTGCTTGGCGTCGCGTGGCTCGCGGCACATCTGGACGAGAGGCTGTGGGTGCTCAATCGCGGCCGCCGTACCGCCGTTCCGCGGCATCAGACGCTCACCGCGATGCTCGACTGGAGCTACGAACTGCTCTCGGAGCAGGAGCGCACCACGCTGCATTGCGTCGCGGCGTTCCCGGGCGATTTCAGCCTGGCCGAGGCGGTCGACATGGCGACCAGCGACGGGATCAAGGACATCGAGGTGATCGGCGCGGTCGGCGGCCTGGTCTCCAAATCCCTGGCGATGCTGGATGTCAGCGGCTCCGTGACGCGCTATCGGCTGCCGGCGATGACGCGGGCCTATGCAAGCGCGAAGTTGCGGTCGGCTCAGGCCCGGTCGTCGCTGCAGGACGCGTAGCGGCGCACAGCCGCCCGCTCGGAGGCGCCGCCGGTCAGGAAGCTGGCTGGCCGGCCAGGAACCAGTCCAGGATCAGGCTGCCTTCCTCACGCGGATAGACGTGCGACAGGTCGGCGATCTCACGATAGGTCACCGCCGTACCCGCCGCGGCCAGCGCCTGCTGCGCGGTGCGGGCGATCGACACCGGGAACATCCAGTCGAGCGCGCCGTGCACCAGGTACACCGGCAGTCCCGCCACCCGCCGCGGCTCGGCCATCGTCAGCAGCAGCGGATGGAAGCTCGCCGCCACCGGGGCGAGGTGGGTGAAGGGCGATTCGTCGTCCAGGCCGCTCAGCAGCGTGAAGGTGCCGCCGTCGCTCATGCCGGTCAGCAGCAGGCGCGTCTCGTCGACCGGCCATCGCTGCGCGATCTGCGCCAGGACGCGGGCCAGGTTCAGGCTGTCCACCTGTGGCTCCATCAGCGACCAGGTGTCTCCCTTGGCCGTCGGCGCCACGAGGATGACGCCGCGGCCGCGCACCTCGCGCAGCCAGCTCCACAGGAATAGCCGGCCGTGCCCGGCACCGCCGTGCAGTGCCATCACCAGCGGATAGCGGCGCGCAGGGTCGTAATCCTCCGGCACGTAGACCGAAAATCCGCCGCGCTCGCGCGTGTCGTTGCCCGCGTGCAGCACGCCGGTGAGCGCGCCGTCACGCCCCGGGCCGACCGCGTACTGGTCGGACGCGAGGAAGAACCGGTCGACGCTCGGCAGCACCGCGGCCAGCGGATACAGCGCTTCCAGCGCGCGGCTCACCTGGCGCAGCGCGCGGTAGGCCTGGCGCAGGCCATCCACCGCGCCGGCCGCCTCACGCAGGCCGTCGCACGCAAGCAGCGTGGCCTTCACCGCGGGCTCGATGACCTGGCGCAGCTTCTCGCGCCAAGCGGCGGCCGCCATCGCCTCGCGCAGCGCCGCGTCACGGCCACCCAGTCCTTCGACCAGCGTGGCTAGTTCGGGCGGGTACAGATGGCGGCCGATGACCTCGAGCGCATCCAGCGTATCGAGCAGGTGGGCGATCGCCTCGGCTTCGCTCATGACCAGGTCACCGCGTGGGCATAGTAGCGCAGACCGCCGCTGCCGCCCGGCGTCCAGGCCCCCTTGTGGTGGCGGAACCCGTCCTGCGTGGTGGTCCTGAGCGCGTTGCGTTCGCCGGCCTGGGTCTCCTGCGGGCCGTCGCGGTCAAGCTCCGCGCGGGTCTTGCCGCTCGGGCGGACGATGGCGATGTGGCCGGGCCGGTGGGGATCGGGGTTCTCGAAGGCCTCGAGCACCAGTTGGCCGCGATTCGCCGCTGCCTGCGCATCCGCAGCCGCCGGCAGCGAGCGCCAGCCATGCTCGGTGCCGTGGTCGCGCAGCCAGCGCATCTGGGCGTTCGCCAGCAGGTTCTGCGGATGCTCCGGCGGGCGCAGTACATAGATGCCCAGCCGTTCCGCCATCGCGGCGACAAAGGCGCTGCAATGCGTCTTCGCCTGCGGTCCGCCCGGCGTGGTGCGATCCGCCGCGCCGGTGCGCCAGTCGACGTGCCAGCCCGACTGCCAGCGTTGCATCACGTCGCTGCCGTCGAGGAACTGCGCGAGGCGTTCGCCCTGCGGCGTGACCGGTCCGCAGCAGGGCTCCGCGTGCGCCGCCGACACCACCAGGCCGATCATCAGCAGCCCGATCATCAGCGGCCCGACGGCCACACGGCGCTTCGTCTGTCGGAGCCTCGGCATCACACGCCTCCCCTGCGATAGGGCGCGCGCTATTTCAACCACAGATCAGCTTGCCGGTCAGCATGCCGGCGAATCGGGTGACCGACCACCGAGGAGCGGATCAGGCCCGCCCTGGCCCGGCCGGCCTGCGCCCGGCGACCAGGTTGAACTCGCCCGGAATGACGCAGCCCTCCGGTCCTTCGAAGCGCGCCAGCGCCTGCTCCAGTTCCGCCCATGCGGCAGCCTGTCCGGCGGGCGGCAGGCCGGCGATCAGTGCGATGCAGCCGGCGTAGCTTTCTCGCACCATCGCCACGGCCATCGCGGCGTCATCCAGGCGGCGGACCACCGGTGCGGTGGTCACCACGACATCGGCGAAGCCTGCGCGCCGCATCACGTCCTCGAGGCGGGTAGGATCGGACAGCGCGAAGAATCCTTGCTTCTGCGGATCGACCGTCTTGCCGCCGTGGCGCGCGAGGATCTCCGTTGCCAGGCGGTTCAGGGGGTTCTTCGCGGGATCGCCATGCACCATGGCCGCGAATGCGCCGCCCGGGCGAAGTGCCGCCCAAACCGCCCGCGCGGCCGCGGTGGGATCGGGCACCAGCATCAGCACCAGCCGGCAGATCGCGGCGTTGAACGCGCCGTCCTCCCCCGTCAGCGCCGCCACGCCGCACACCCTGGTGGAGACATTACGAAGTCCTGCCGCCGCCACGGTCTTGTCCGTCGCCGCGATCATCGCCGCAGAAATGTCGATCGCGAGGACATGGCCCGCCGGCCCGGCACGTTCGGCGGCCATGACGGTCTGTTCGCCCGAGCCGCAGCCGATATCCAGCACAAGGCTTCCTGGCGCGACGGCCGCAAGATCGAGCAGCGTCTCGGTCGCCGGCACCATGGCGGCGCGGATCGCGGCCCAGCGGGCCCAGCCGTCCGCGGCGCGGGACCACTGCGCCTCCGGCGTTCGCTCGCTCATCGCATGGCCCTCAGTGCAGCCCCGCCAGCCCCGCGACCGGCACGCCGGCAGCGCCCGGCCGCCGCACGCCGAGCAGGTGCCGGGCCTCCTCCGGCCGGCCGGCCTCGAGGTAGGCCTTCAGCAGCGTGAACTCGATCAGGTCGTGCTGCGCGCGGCTGCCGCCGATGCGCTCGCTCTCGCCGGCCAGCGGGGCGAGTGCCTCGATCGCGGCGGCGAAATCGCCCTGCTCGAACGCCGCAATGCCGCGCGACAGCGCCGGCAGGTAGGCACCGGACGGGTAGCGTCCCTCGCGCGCCAGGTCCTCGATGCGGCGGGCACGCGCGTCGAGCGCGGCGTCATCACCCGCCACGGCCTGCGCCAGGATGACATGCAGGTCGGCCAGCCCGCTGCCCGGCTGAGGCAGCGCGGTCCTGGCGTAGTCGTACATCGTGCGCCAGGCGGCGGCGTCGCGCGGCTGGCCGGCCAGCTCGGCGCGCCACAGAAAGGCGGTTGCATCGGAAACCTTTTGCTGCGGGCCGCCGCTGTGGCGCTCGAGCACGATGCCGTCCTGATAGCGGCGCAACGCCTCCGTGAAGTCGCCAGCCTGGATCTCGCACAGCGAGAGATGCCAGCTCAGATGGCCGTAGAAGAACCCGTCGCGCGGATAGGTGACCAGCCAGGACCGCAGATAGGCGCGGGCCGCGTCGAGGTCACCGCTCTCGTAACAGACATGTGCGTAGCCGTGCGCGCCATGCGCGTTGTTCGGGTTCGCCGCCACCGACTGCTCGATCTTCCGCCGCGCCGGCACGAGCTGACCGTCCTCGGCCAGCGCCATGGCATGGTAGGACAGGAACCAGAAATCGTCGCCGTAATGCGGCGCGAGGCGGTCCATCAGCACCGCGACCTGGCGCTTCTGCCCGATGCGGCCGGAGGCACCGATCAGGCCATTCGGATTGGCCGAGATGGCGACCACCAGTGCATCGCATGGCCATGCGGCGAGGTGTGCCTCCATGGCGGCGAGCGCCGGTTCGCTGCGGCCGGCGAAGGCGGCGTCGAAGAACGCGATGTGGCTGGCCTCGCGCGCGGACTGTTCGGTGGCCAGTTGTTTGGCGGCAGCGAGGGCGGTGCGCGCCGCGGCGGCGTTGCCTTGCCGCATCAGGACCGTGGCCTTGCCGACATGGGCCAGAGCGAGGCCTGGATCGGCGGCCAGTGCGCGGTCGAAGGCGTCGATCGCGCCGGGATAGAAGGTGAGCGCCAGATCGCTGCCCAGGACATACGCGTCGCGCGCGGTGTCGGAGGTGGTGGACAAGGCGAGGCCGTAGCGATCCGCCAGCATGGTGCCATTTCCCTGGTCGAGCCTGAGGAGAACAGCATACGGCGTTCAGGGAGGAGGAGAAAATCGCGCCCGGGGCCGGCGATGCGGTGCGGTGGCGTTTGGACAGGACATTACACCAGATCCCGCAGATTGCTGCCCATACCGTCATGCCGGGGCTTGGTCCTGGCCTTGATCCCGCCATCCAGGACTTTGCTGTTGGCATCAAAGGAAAGATGTGGATGGCACGGCCTGCACCGGCTATGCCGGAATGAGTCGTGTCCAGCAGGAATCGATATTGGCCCTCTTCGTGCCGGTCTCCACTTGCGTGTTTTGCGGTTCCATTTTTCTTGGGGCTTATTGCCGGCCCAACCTTTTGCAGTTGGCTGATGCCGGCAGCGCAGCAAGGGCGTGGATGGGGCCGACCAGCCAGCCCTCCGCCGGGTGGTCATCGGCGACTCCCCACGGCAAGCCCGGGACCGCGGCTTGGTGGCGGCGTACTGCAGGTTGCCGATCGCCTCCGACGAGGGACCGTTGCGGCGCGTCAGCGGAACTGCCGCCTTGGCCGCCGCCTATAGCTGCTCCACTTTGAACAGCTTCCTCTCGTCGAAGTTGTAGGTCTGGGCATAGAACTGCCACTGGTTGGCGCGGCGGACACCGATGATGGTCGCGCGATTGTGGGGGTTGCCGTAGGATTGGTTGCCTGGCCGCGAGGGGCGTTCGAAGAACGCGTCCATGCTGCCGAGGCTGGCGTCGTTCCGCATGTTGGCAAAAGACTGGGCGTTCGGCTGCCCGGACGGCGGACGGATATGCGCGACGAAGCGGCTGCCATCTCCCAGGGCAGAGCCGATGCCGAGGGTGCATCCGGACATTTGCGATGTGAGTGCGATGTCGGGGCCGGCGCTGCCCGATAACGTGACGTGGTGCGCCAGGCCGCCACCGTTGCCGCTCATCTCGGTCATGGGGATGTACCAGGCCTGAAACACGACCTCGTCCGCCGCCGCGGTCGTGCCGTCGGGAACCTTCGTGATGCGTAGCTGGGACCGATCCTTCATCAGGCCGACCGCACCGCTGAAGCCGGTCTGGAAGCCCTTGAACTGCTGGTCGCCGGATTTCATGCTGAAGGTCGCCCGCTGTTGCGGCACGACCCCCGGGGTGCCGCCCGCGATCATCACCAGGTAGCGACGGAGAAAACGCGCCGGGTCCGAGCGCATCTCAGCGAGCGCTGCATTAAGCATCCTGTCCTCCTGGCCCGCCGTCCCGGGCTGTCAGGCGCAGAGTCGCTCGTCCCGGTTACCGCACGACGTCACCGCCGGGCGATTGCGTTACAGTCGTAACCTGGACATTTCCCGCGTGGGGCAGGGCGTGCGCTGATCGGGGCCTCGTTCCCCGTTCGCAGAGCTCAAGGCTGCCGCAGCCGGGCCGATGAACCCATCGGCGCCTTACGCCATGTCGTCGCTCTCACATCCTCGCATCCTGCTCCACCTTTCCGCAGGCGCAGCAACGGTCTAAAATCGCCGTTTCACGCAAGGAGACCACCATGGCACCGCCCCCGCCCTTTGGCGCCAATTCGGCTGCGGCACGCGATATCGCGAACGTGCTGCATCCTTACACCGATCTGCAGACGCACCAAGAGGTCGGGCCGATGGTGGTGACGCGCGGCAAGGGCGTGCGCGTGTGGGACGACACCGGCCGCGACTACATCGAGAGCGTCGCCGGCCTGTGGTGCGCGTCACTCGGCTTCGACAACGAGCGCCTGGTGCAGGCGGCCGTGGCGCAGATGCGCAAGCTGCCATTCTACCACGCGTTCACCGCCAAGTCGCATGAGCCGCTGATCGATCTGTCGGAGATGCTGATCCAGCGCGCACCGGTGCCCATGAGCAAGGTGTTCTTCGCCAACTCGGGGTCAGAGGCGAACGACAGCGCCATCAAGATGATCTGGTACTTCAACAATGCGGTCGGGCGGCCGGAGAAGAAGAAGATCATCGGGCGGCTGAAGGGCTATCACGGCATCACGATCGCGTCGGCGTCGCTGACCGGCATCCCGCACAACCACCGCGCCTTCGACCTGCCGCTGCCGGGCTTCCTGCACACCATGAGCCCGCATTGGTACCACGGTGCCAACCCGGGCGAGAGCGAGGAGGCGTTCGCCACCCGCTGCGCCGATGAACTCGAGAAGCTGATCCTGGCGGAAGGCCCGGACACGGTGGCGGCGATGTGGGCCGAGCCGATCATGGGCGCGGGCGGCGTGATCCTGCCGCCGCGTACGTATTTCGAGAAGATCCAGGCGGTGCTGAAGAAGTACGACGTGCTGCTGGTCGCCGATGAGGTGATCTGCGGCTTCTGGCGCACCGGCAACTACTGGGGCAGCCAGACGCTGGACATGCAGCCCGACATCCTGACCTGCGCCAAGGCGCTGTCCTCGTCGTATCTGCCAATCAGCGCGGTGATGGTGAACGACCGCGTGTTCCAGGGCCTGGCGAAGCAGAGCCACGAGATCGGCACGTTCGGCCACGGCTTCACCTATTCCGGCCATCCGGTCCCGGCGGCCGTCGCGATCGAGACCCTGAAGATCTACGACGAGATGAACATCGGCGAGCATGTGCGAACGGTCGGTGCGCACATGCAGGCGGAACTTCGGCGCCGCTTTGCCGAGCATCCGCTGGTGGGCGAGGTGCGCGGCACCGGCCTGATCGGCGCGATCGAACTGGTGGCCGACAAGGCGACGCACCAGAATTTCGATGCGTCGGCGAAGATCGGCGGACGGTTCATCAAGCTGATCGAGCAGAACGGCGTCATCGGCCGCACCGTGCCGGGCGATATCCTGTGCTTCAGCCCGCCGCTGGTGATCAGCGAGGCTGAGGTGAACGAGATGCTGGACCGCATCGGCAAGGCGCTCGACGAGTTGACGGTGCAGTTGCGGCGCGAACAGATCGCCGTGGTGCGATAGGGACGGGATGGCGATGGGGCGCCGGCCGACATCGGCCGGCGCCGCATCGCCATCGCTCTGCCTACCGGCGGCCCCTCAGCCGCCAGCGGGCGAGTGGCTTCGTTCGCGCGGTGACTCCGCGGACAACGGCGCCCGGCGCCTGATCGCTGGAGACCGCGAACGAACAATCGCCCCAACGAGCGGGGGCGCATCTCTCCCAAGTGAGGCCGCCTACCGTCCGCGGCTGACGGTGTAATCCGCCACATCCAGCAGCGCGCGGCGCAGCGCATTGTCCGGAAAGGGTGCCAGCGCCGCCTTGGCCGCGGCGGCGAACCCCCGCGCGCGCTCGATCGTCGCGTGCAGCGCGCCGTGGCGCTGCATCAGGTTCAGCGCGCGATCCAGGTCGGCGCCGTCCTGCTCGCTCACTTCTATGGTACGATGCCAGAAGTCGCGGTCCGCCGCGTCGCCGGCCTGGTACGCGACCAGCACTGGCAGGGTAATCTTGCCCTCGCGGAAGTCGTCGCCCACCGTCTTGCCCAGCACCGCCTCATCCGCCGCATAATCCAGCGCATCGTCCACGAGCTGGAACGCGATCCCGAGATTCATGCCGTACTCGGCGAGCGCCGCCGCCTCGCCGGCCGGGCGGTCGGCCACCACGGCCCCCACCTCGCACGCGGCGGCGAACAGCGCCGCGGTCTTGCCGCGGACGACCTCCAGGTAGCGCGACTCGGACGTCGACAGGTCGTTCTGGGTGACGAGCTGCAGCACCTCGCCCTCGGCGATCGTCGCGGCGGCGCGCGACAGGATCGCAAGCACCTGGAGCGAGCCGTCCTCGACCATGAGCTGGAAGGCGCGCGCGAACAGGAAATCGCCCACCAGCACCGAGGCCTGGTTGCCGAACACCGCATTGGCCGACGCCAGGCCCCGCCGCAACAGGCTCTCATCCACCACATCGTCGTGCAGCAGCGTCGCGGTGTGGATGAACTCGACGCAGGCCGCCAGCTTCACGTGCCGGTCACCGCCATAGCCGCACAGCCGCGAGGCGGCGAGCGTCAGCAGCGGGCGCAGCCGCTTGCCGCCAGCCGCCACGATATGCGCCGCAAGCTGCGGGATCAGCGCCACCGGGCTGTCCATCCGGGCGACGATCGTGCGATTGCAGGCCTCCAGGTCGGCCCGCAACAGGGTCACCAGCGCGCTCAGCGCGTCCGGGCACGATGGCGGTGCCGGATCAGCCTGGGACGGGCGGGTGACGACGTCCAAGCGGGTCTCCTGGCTTGCATGTGGGGCAGGTCAGGGCACCATATCGGTGCCCCGGAAAACGGGTCAAGGAAGCGGCGGAAGGGAGGTTCGGGTGAGGGTGCTGGCGACGTCCAACGATCCGGTGCGGCTGTCGTTCCTGACCGCACTGCTGGCCGATGCCGGTATCAGTGCGATATTGCTGGATGCCCATGCCAGCGCAATGGAGGGCAGCATCGGCGCCATCCCCCGCCGGCTCGCGGTGGCGACCGAGGATGAGGCGCGGGCCCGGCTCGTGCTGCGCGAGGCCGGGGAAGGCTAGCGCAGGATCCCAAAACAGCATGAATTGCACCGGGTGCATGTGTGCCCTGGTTCCACGCAGCAGGGCCTGTCCAAACGCGAGGATGATGGAAGCAAATCACCCCGAATACGCAAAGCGCGGCGGCTCGCCACCGGACAAGCGGCCCGCTCTGCCGTGACGATAGGCATTTGCGTGGTCGGTATTTTGCGGTTCCACTCGCCTTGCCACCGATCGATGCCGGGTCCGCTTCAGCGGAAGCGGTTGAAGGAGTAGCGGCGGGCGATGCGGGCGACCCGCAGGGCATCCGCCACCTTGAGGTCGCCGCCGCGCAGCCTGGCGGCCTCGGTCGCGGCCCGCTGGATGCAGGCCATTGGGTCCTGCACACCCGGCGCGGCCGGGGCGTCGTCGCGGACCAGCAGGTCCAGCAACCCCGTCGTGTCCTCGTTCGACGTCAGCAGATCGTGGAAGGTGTCCGCCATCTCGACCGTCTGGCCGGACTCGATCGCCACCGCCAGGGCGATCAGCGGATAGTCGGGCGGCGTTCCCGGCTCGCCCAGGATCGCCGCGCCGGTCTCGCCCAGCCGCGTGCGCACCAGCCGGTACATGTTGACCAGGCGCTTGACCGAGCGCGGCGTGCCGCCAGCCACCGCCGCAATCGCCGGTGACGCGAGGAAGTCGACCTCCAGCCCATCGAGCTGAATCGTCGCCAGTACCTCCCGCTCCTGCGCCCCGGCATCGGCTCCCCCGCCTGCCGACCCACGCCCCGCATCAGCCGACCCGTGCCCGGCCTCGCCCGTGCCGGTCCCGGAACCGGCCCCGCCCTCGGTTCTATCGGTACCTGCGCCGGTTCCCGTCCCCGCGCCTGTCCGGTCCGCCGTGTCCGCCGATCGTTCCTGGCCGGAACTGGTCGTCGCACCCGCCAGCGCCCGCACATACGTCGCGAAGGTGCCGCCGGTCTCCGCATTGCTCGATAGCGGGCTGAGCCAGAACGCGATCTGGAAGATCTTCTCCAGATACTGGATCGCCCGGACACGCCGCTGTTTCTCGTCCTCGGCCGGCCCGCCCTCCGGCGCGAACTGGCGTGCCAGGGCATTCTGCACCCAGCCCTGGTCGACCCCGACGACGACCACGAACAGGTCGAACGCGAGCAGCAGGTGGATCGCCTGGAGCACGGCATACACCTGCTGCTCGGTGCAGCGGTCCAGGTCGTCGATATACAGCACGATGCGGTCCGGCACCTCGGGGTCGGTCAGCCCGCCCGCCGATTTCCCGGGCTGTTTGCGTACAATTTCGTCCACCGCCTGGAACAGCCGGCGGGTACGGCCGATCAGGCCGATCTCCTTCTCGAGCGCCTTGGTGTCGGGGTCGTCCTCCAGGACGTAGCGCAGCAGCCGGGGCGGGTTGGGTGCCCCCAGAGGGTCGATATAGCGCGCCAGCGACCGCGCGGACCGGTCCGCCGCCGCCTGCAGCGCCTGCGCTTCGGCGGTCGCCTCGCGCAGGTTCACCTCCTGCTCCAGCAGGCGGCGGTTGGCGCTGTTGTCGGCCTGTTCCACGGCGCGCGCGATGTCGGCGCTGCGCCTGGCGACCGACAGCACGAGGCGCACCGCCGGGGCGGCGGCCGTCGCCGCGGTGCCGATCGCGGCGACGGCGCCAAACAATGCCGCCAGATTGACCTGCGGGACCAGCCACCAGACGAGCAGGCAGAGCGCGGCGAACTGGGCGGCGCGGACGGCGAACGCCTTCCGGCCCGGGGACCGGCCCAGCACGCGCGCCACGGCCTGTATCTGGCCCCACGCGGTCGCCGAATCCTTCACGACGCTCACGATCTCATCGACCGACCTGCCGACGCCGGGACCGGTCGTGCTCATCCCGAGGGCCGCGAGGTTCGGCTTCTGTGCCTCGAAGACGTCGCTCAGCACGTCCAGTGTCGCCTGGCCGAACGTCTCGCCCGGCGCCCGCTGCGCATCCTGCGCCGCCTGGTCGCGGTCCTTCTGCACCTTCAGCAGCGCCTTGCCGCCGGCCGTCGCGGCACGGCGGTCGGCCTCGGCGAAGCCGGTCAGCGAGTGCACGTGGATGTTCACCTGCTCGACCAGCGCGGCGTGGCGCGCCTCGCCCACCCGGTCCCAGCCGCCGGCGCGCAACTGGTCGAAGAATTCAGCGGTCAGGCTGGCCCAGAGATTGGCATCGACGAACTGCCAGGCATTGAAGCGGATGGGCACCACCCGGCTGACGAACTGCGCCGCGTTGGGATCGTGCGGCGCTGCGGTGGCCGCCCGCGCCGCCTCGTTGCGCGCGATGCGCCGCACCTCGCGGTCGATGCGGTCCATGAAGGTGGACTTGCCCGAGCCCCAGCCGCCGAAGATGGCGATGGCCATCGGGGCCGCGTTCTTCAGGCAGATCAGGCGGGCGAGGGCGCGGACGTCGCCGCCGGTGTCCAGCAGGTCGTCCTGCGCGTCGGGAATGCTGTCGCGGCTGATATTGGTGACGCCATCCCGCGCCGGCCGGTCGCTGCCGGTGCCCGGGGCGGACGGTTCGGCCAGACCGAGCACCGCCTCCCAGGTCGCGCGCGTCTCGCCCGGCTCGGGGTCGGCTGTGAACTGCGTCACCAGCGTGCGCTTGAGGTCGGCGATGTCGTCCGGGCCCAGGCGGACACCGAACACCGTCTGCACCTGGCTTGCCACCACGCCGGCCTGGATCATCGCGGCGAACAGGTGCCGCGCGTCGAAGCGGCTGCGGCCGACCGTCCGCTGGGCGATCTGCTCTGCCGGCTGGATCAGGGAACGCAGCGAGCCCGACAGGATGATGCCGAAGCCCTTCGCCGCGCTGTCGAGCACATCATCGGGTGGGGCCGTCCGGGCCGCCGTCACGCCGCGGACCATGTCGCCGTCGGTCAGCCGGCCGTCCAGCCACTCCACGAACCAGCCGGCGGTGTTGCCGATCCGCAAGGCGGTGCGGTCCTGCTGCCCGGCGAGGACCAGCCCGAGGAAAAGGGCACGCAGATCGAAGACGATCGTCGTGGTCGTTGCCTGCAGATCCACGAACCGGGCGCCCAGTTCGACGGCGGCGAGCATGGTGGGGGAGCGGTTGACGGCCTGGCCGAAGGCGGCGAATACGCCGTCGACGACGATGTTCCAGGACCGCTTGCCATCGTCGTCCGACACAGCCGTCTCCCTGCTGTATCATATTGACAAAGTAACATATCATTTCCGGGCCCGAGTGGCAACGCGGCCGGCGCGCAGGTCCCTGGATTTGTGGTATTATATTACCACAACGTGGAAACCTTGACCGCGCAGCGCATTTCCCCCATATCCCGCCGCCAAATCGCAGGTTCGCCACATGATGAAGACCACGCTCTCGCTGAAGCCCGCGGAGGTGAAGAAGAACTGGGTGCTGATCGATGCCGAGGGCCTCGTGCTCGGCCGGCTCGCATCCATCATCGCCAACCGCCTGCGCGGCAAGCACAAGCCGCAGTTCACCCCGCACGTCGATTGCGGCGATGCCGTCGTGGTGGTGAATGCCGCCAAGGTGCGCATCACCGGCAGCAAGCCGGACCAGTCGGTGTTCTACTACCACACCGGCTATCCGGGCGGCATCAAGGGCCGGTCGATCCGCCAGCGGCTCGAGGGCAAGCATCCCGGCAGCGTGCTGGAGAAGGCGGTCGAGCGGATGATCACCCGCGGCCCGCTGCAGCGCCTGCAGATGAAGCACCTGTATGTGTATGCCGGTTCCGAGCACAAGCACGCGGCGCAGCAGCCTGTGACGCTCGACGTCGCCGCGATGAACCCGAAGAACAAGCGAGGCTGATCCCGCATGTCCGGCTCAACGACCCGCACCCTCGCCGACCTGAAGGACGTCCTCGCTGCGCAGCAGGCGGCCGCAGCCGTCGCCGCTGCCACGCCCGGCGCGCCGCCCGTCGTCTCCAACCAGCCGTATCGCGAGCCGAAGCGCGATGCATTGGGCCGCTCCTATGCGACCGGCCGGCGGAAGAACGCCGTGGCGCGCGTGTGGATCCGGCCCGGCAAGGGCGAGATCACCGTCAACAACAAGAAGGTCGTGCAGTATTTCGCCCGGCCCGTGTTGCGGATGCTGCTCACCCAGCCCTTCCTGGTGGCCGACCGCTACAACCAGTTCGATGTCTATTGCACGGTCGTCGGCGGCGGGCTGTCCGGCCAGGCCGGCGCGGTGCGGCACGGCATCTCCCGCGCGCTCACCTACTACGAGCCCGAACTGCGCGGCATCCTCAAGGTCGCCGGCTTCCTGACGCGTGACTCGCGCGTGGTCGAGCGCAAGAAATACGGCAAGGCCAAGGCCCGACGAAGCTTCCAGTTCAGCAAGCGGTAAGACCCGCGCGCCCGTCCCGGGTGCCGGGCCTGCGCGCCGGACCGTCACGGCCGATTTGTTCCGGCCGCCGGTCGCGGTAGCGTGGGGCGGATGGCCGGCACCGAGCCGGCCCGGACGATCGACGAGGCTGGAGAAGCGAGATGGCCAACAAGCCGAGTGTGTTCATCGATGGCGAAGCCGGCACCACGGGCCTGGGCATTCGCGATCGCCTGCGCGCGCTGCCCGATCTCGAACTGAAGAGCCTCCCCGCCGATCGCCGCCGCGATCCTGCGGCACGCCGTGACATCATGGCGCAGGTCGACCTGGTCATCCTGTGCCTGCCGGACGATGCGGCGCGCGATTCGACGGCGATGGCCGATGGGCTGGGCAATGCGGCGCCCAAGCTGCTCGACGCCAGCACGGCGCATCGCGTCGATCCCGACTGGGTCTACGGTTTCCCGGAGATGCAGCCTGGCCAGGGCGAGCGGGTGGCGGCGGCGCGCAAGGTCGCCAATCCCGGCTGCTATCCCACCGGCGCGATCGGGCTGCTCCGGCCGCTGGTCGATGCCGGCTTCATCCCGCGCGACTATACGATCACCATCAATGCGGTCAGCGGCTATTCGGGCGGCGGCCGCGCGATGATCGAGGGTCATGAACACGACGGTGGCCCCGCCTTCGAACTCTATGCGCTGAAGCTGGAGCACAAGCACGTGCCCGAGATTCAGCTTTACGGCGGCCTCTCGCGGCGGCCGATCTTCGTGCCTTCGGTGGGGCATTTCCGCCAAGGCATGCTGGTCTCGGTGCCGTTGCATCTCGACACGTTGGAGGGCAGGCCGACCGGCGCCGATCTCCAGGCCGTGCTGGAGGCGCGCTACCAGGGCAGCGAGCATGTCCACGTCACCGCCCCATCGGCGGACGGCAAGCTGGAACCGCAGGCGCTGAACGGCAGCAACCTGCTGGAACTCTCGGTCCACGCCAACGAGACGCATCGTCAGGCGGTGCTGGTGGCGCGGCTGGACAACCTGGGCAAGGGGGCGTCCGGCGCGGCGGTGCAGAACCTGCGCCTCATGCTCGGCCTGCCGCCCGCGCATGCCTGAGCCGCTGGCCGGCCAAGGTCCGATCTATTCGCTGGACGGCGTCACCCCCAGGGTGGCGCCGGACGCGTTCATCGCCCCGGGCGCAGCGGTGATCGGCGACGTGGAGATCGGCTCGGAGACCGGCATCTGGTTCCACTGCCTGGTGCGCGGCGACATGAATGCGATCCGCATCGGCGCGCGCACCAACATCCAGGACGGTGCGATCATCCACGTCGATCACGGCCGGTTCTCCACCCATATCGGCGACGATGTGACGGTGGGGCACAACGCGGTGATCCACGCCTGCACGCTGAAGAACCGTGCCTTCGTCGGCATCTCGGCCACCGTGCTGGACGGCGCGGTGATCGAAGAGGGCGGCATGCTGGGTGCCGGCGGGTTGCTGACGCCGGGCAAGGTCATTGGCCGCAACGAGTTATGGGTGGGCGCGCCGGCCAGGCTGCTGCGCGTCATGACGGACGAGGAACGGCGCAAGTTCGACCGCAACGCCGAGGTGTATCGCGACCTGGCGCGGCAGTTCCGCACCGGCCTGCGCAGCGTGGGCTGACGGCGCCGTCAGACCTCCAGCGGCGCCTCCTGGCCCACCACGCGCTGATACGCCGCCCGCACATCGTCCGGCACGCTCAGCGTATCCTCGCGCAGGTTGCGCGGCGTGATGGCGATGAATGCGATTTCCCAGTCTTCCGGCGCCGGCGTGCCGACCTTCGGCAGGAAGGCATGCGGTGCGTCAGGCGGATTGTGGAAATGGCCACCGCCGGCGACCGGCGTCAGCACCGGTTCATTGTGGTCGCCGATCGAGAAGGCATCGGCCTCCCCCACCACGTACATGGCGAACTGATCGGTCCGGCTTCTGGCATGGCGATGCAGTTCGACCCTGGGCAGGAACACGGCCGTCACGAACCGGCCATGGCGGTTGCGACCGTTGCGCCAGGGACCGGGCCCGGTCAGGTCCATCGGCGTCGGCAGCCGGTATTCCTCGCGTCCCAGAACGTCGCGCAGTGCCTCCTTCGGATCGGCGAACGATCCGCGGACCTTGGCGAAGTCGGCATAGACAGACTGCATCCACGCGATCTCGTCGGGCGCCAGGTCGTGGTCCAGCAAGGGGATTCCAGCGTCATCGGCCATCGGTCGTTCCTCCGTGTTGCTGTCGTTCAGTCGTTGCCGGCGTCCGTCATCACGGCGTGCTGCGCCAGCAGGCTGTCGATCTCGTCCGACGTATAGCCGGCTTCCGCGAGGATTTCCCGCGTGTGCTGCCCGAGGCGCGGCGCGAAGCGGCCGGCGGGTGTCGGTACCGTCTCCGACCAGGTACTCGGCTCGCGCATCGTGCGGATGCGGCCTTCGGACGGATGCTCCTCGAAGCGGAAGAAGCCGATATCCTCCAGATGCGGGTCCGCCAGCAGGCTCTCCAGCGTGTTCGGCCGGATGCAGGGGATGTCGTTGCGCTGCAGCAGGTCGAGCCACTCGTCGGTCGTGCGATGCTTCAGTTCCTCACCGATCATCGCGTACAGCGCATCGATGTTCGCGGTGCGCGCGGCGATGTCGGCAAACCGCGGGTCGGTCTCGACCACGTCGGACTTGCCGATCGCCGCGAAGAAGCGCCGCCACTGGCCATCGTTGTAGGGCAGCACGGCGATGAAGCCGTCCTTCGTCTGGTAGGGACGGCGATGCTGCGACAGCGTCCGCGCGTAGCCGGCGGGTCCGGTCGGCGGATCGAAGGTCTCCCCCTGCATGTGCTCGGCCATCACGAACTGCGCCATGGTCTCGAACATCGGCACTTCGATGCACTGGCCGATGCCGGTACGCGCGCGCGCCAGCAGCCCGGCGAGCAGCGCGTTTGCCGCCGCCGATCCCACGATGCGGTCGATCGCCGCCATCGGAATGAAGCGCGGCTGCCCGGTCGAGCGCTGCAGCAGCATCGCGACACCCGAGGCGGCCTGGATCAGGTCGTCATAGGCCGGCCGCCCCGCATAGCGTCCGCCGCTGCCGTAGCCGACCATGTTGAGATAAACGATGCCGGGGTTGAGCTGTTTCACTGCATCATAGTCGAGGCCCAGCCGTGCCAGCGCCTGCGGCCGGATGTTGGATGCGAACGCCTCGACCGTGGGTACCAGCCGCAGCAGCGCCTCGCGTGCCGCCGGGTGCTTGAGGTCCATGGCGATGCTGCGCTTGCCGCGCGCATTGTGCTGGAAGCTGCCGCTCATGCCGCGATGGCGCGGGACGCCGGTGTAGCGGGAGGAGTCGCCCTCGGGCGCCTCCATCTTGATCATATCGGCGCCGTAATCGGCCAGGATGCGCGTGCACCAGGGTCCCATCTGCACCGTGGTGAGATCCAGCACGCGCAATCCGGCGAGAGGTCCGCTCATCGGTTGGGCCAGGCTGCCGGAACGCAGTGGGCCATGTGACCGCTCTCCATCTCACTCGCTCCATTCTGCGACATGGCCATCGCAGGTCAACGGATGTGGCGCGCCGGGGTCTCGCTCATGGAGTGGCGTCGGGCACGATGCGCAATGGAAGGACCCGTGCGCGGGCATCAGCGCGGCTACACCCGTGCCGGCTGGCGCGGTGCCTGCCTGGCGAGGCGCAGCATTGCGGGTCAGGGCTGCTCGCGGCCCGCGTGCATCGCGCCGATCTCCGTGCCGTCCACCGCCACGGGCACCCAAGACCGTCCATCGGGGGACGGCGGCCCTCTGCACCAGTGACGGTGCAGGCTCACCCGACCTGGCACCCGGAACCGGCCGCGAGCGCCAGACGCCAGGTCACCAGGACCGAAGGCACGCGGTCCGCTGCCGTGGCGAGGGAGACGGGCAGGCCGAAGTCCCGGACACTCAATTCGCCCTCCCGCGTCAGGTTCCTGTGCGGACCTTGGTGAAATCAGGCACGTTGCTGGCCGATGCGGCGAGCATCGGTGAGCGGGTGACCGCCAGCGCGGCGACGGCGGCCTCGTTCTCGGTGATCTTCGCCATGATCGCCTCGCGCGAGCGATCGAACACGGCGCGATTGTTGGTGACGAAGTCCTGCGACCTGCGCAGCCCGGCCAGATAGCCGTTGATTTCCGGTACCACGTAGCGCGCGACCATGTCCCAGCTTCGCATTGTGTTCTCCGGGTTCGCCCAGTCATGCACGAAGCCCACGACGGTGCCGAAGCCGCCGCTCATCGCCAGCACCGACTTGATCCGTTCGACCAGATCGTCCGGCGTGCCGATGGTGGAGACCGCTCCGGGCGAGAACGCTGTCTTGTCGATCGCTTCGTCCGGGTCCTTGAACGGCCGCGCGCCCGGGCGCTGCAACGTACCGGTGATATACTCATTATGGTGACGCATCAACCCGTCGCGCGCCTCGGCCCGTGCCTTCTCGCGCGTCTCGGCGAT
The DNA here is from genome assembly GCA_037201625.1 of Acetobacteraceae bacterium. Lineage (GTDB taxonomy): Bacteria > Pseudomonadota > Alphaproteobacteria > Acetobacterales > Acetobacteraceae > JAMXLO01. The sequence continues at coordinate 1,382,005 of JBBCGR010000003.1, forward strand.
GTGCCAGCTCAGCAGCACCCGCCAGTTCTTCCGGTCCGCCACCTTGCCATGCTTGGCCGCGGCCGCCTCGGCAAAGCCCCACTGCGTCGGCAGCGCGTTCAGCCCCTCTTCCGAGAGCGAGCCGATCGAGATGATGCCGATCCCATGCTTGCCGGCCAGCGTCATGCCGGACGGGCTGATCTGCGAGGCGACGGCGAACGGCATCTCCTCCTGCAGCGGCAACAATTGCAGTGCCGCATCCTGCAAGGTGAACCAGTCGGATTTCGCCGTGACGCGCTCGCCGCTGAACAGTCGGCGGATGATGCCGATCGCTTCGTCCTGGCGGTCGCGGAGCACCATCGGATCGACGCCCAGCGTGTGCGCATCGGACGCCAGCGCGCCTGGGCCGGAGCCGAAGATGGCGCGGCCACCGGTCATGTAGTCGAGCTGCACCATGCGCTGCGCGACGTTGAACGGATGGTGGTAGGGCAGCGAAACGACGCCGGTCGCAAGCTTGATCCGCTTCGTGCGTTCGCCGGCGGCAGCAAGGAACATCTCGGGCGAGGCGATCATCTCCCAGCCGCTGGAGTGGTGCTCGCCGCACCAGAATTCGTCGTAGCCCAGATTGTCCAGCCGCTCGACCAGGTCGAGGTCGCGGCGGAACTGCAACATCGGATGTTCGCCGACGGGATGGTGCGGGGCGAGGAAGGCGCCGAAGCCGAGACGTGGCATGGGACGGGTGCTCCTGTGTCGTCGCCTGTCATCGATAGTGCCTTTCCGCCCGTAACGGAACCGCTAGACTGGCCCGCATCAGGCAGGAGACCGGCGATGGCGCTCTACGAAATGCGTACCTACACGCTGTATGTGGGAAAGATGGCGGAGGCGGTGAAGCTGTACCAGGAGCTTGGCTTTCCGGCACTGCAGAAGGGCGGGCACGACAAGAAGCTGATCGGGTATTTCCAGGGCGACACCGGGATGATCAACCAGCTCGTGCATCTCTGGAAATTCGACGATGATGCGGACCGCCGCGCGCACTGGTCGGCGGTGTTTGCCAACGTGGACTTCGTCGAAGGCTTCGCCAGCAAGTTCCGCCCGCTGGTGATGACGCAGGAGGTGAAGCTGCTGCACGCCGCCCCCTGGGGCCCGCACCCATAGCGCGCGGCGCCCAGACACGCCCCCCAGACCGGCGCTTAGGCGGGCGTTCCCGGCGACGCCACGCCATCGGGTGGCCAGACCTGCAGCCCCTCGGCCAGCGGGATCCGGAGGTTGCGAAAAAGCATAGAGAACGACAGCCAGTTTCCCATGGCGATGACGAACTCCACCTGCTGCGCCGGGTCGGGGACGTGCTTCGCCACCTCCGCCCAGGTGGCATCGGAGATCGAACCGCCACCGAGGCATTCGTCGGTCGCGGCAAGGATCGCGCGGTCGGCGGCGGTCAGCCGTTCGGCCTTCTGCCAGTCGCGGACGGCAAGGATGTCCTCGGGCGGGATGCCGGCCGTGGCGGCGACGCGCCAATGCTGCGTCCATTCGTAGGCGGAGCCGGTGACCCAGCCGATGCGCATGATCATCAGCTCGCGCAGCCGCGTGTCGAACGTGTTGTTCTCCAGCAATTGCAGCAACTGGCCGAATGCCACGCGCGCGACGCCAGGGTTGTTGGCCACCACACGGAATGCCTCGCTCTGGGTCCGCCGCGCGGGCAGGCCCATGGCCTCGCCCAGCTCGCGAGCCCGCTCCAGCGACACCATCGGAACGCGCAGGGTCATCGACCATCCTCCCTTTTTGTTGCCCGTGCGATCGTCCACCGTCTTGTCACGGGGTGCAACGTTCTGGGAAATCGTTTAGTGTGCGATGCAACAAACCCGAGGTGACCCCATGCCGATCCGCCGCAGGACCTTGCTGGCCGCTGCCGGCGCCGCTCTGCCACGCTTCGCCATCGCGCAGAGCGTGCCCGAGCTGCAGACCCTGCGTTCGACCACGCGATCCTGGCTGTGGCTTGCCGAAGATTATGGCCGCGCCGGCGGATTCTTCGACAAGGCCGGCGTGAAGGTGGTTTCGAATGCATCCAACCGCGGCACCAACATCGCGGCACTCGCCGGTTCCGGCCCCGACATCGTGCTGGGCGATCCGGGAGAGGCGTTCAATGCCCGCGCCCAGAACCTCGCGATCCGCAGCTTCGTGCAGACCGTCGGCAAATTCTCTTCGCATGTCGTGTTCAAGCAGGACGTGATGGCGAAGGCGAACATCACCGAGACGAGCCCGGTCGCCGACAAGATCGCGATGCTGCGGGGGCTGCGCTGCGGCACCACCGGGCCGGGCGGCGCGCCCGATGCGCTATTCCGCTGGCTGGCGCTGCAAGGGGGCATGGATCCCAACAAGGATCTGCGCCTGGTGCCCATCCAGGGCGGCGGGCCGGGAATGATTGCCGGGCTGCAGCAGAACGTGATCGACGGGTTCTGCCTGTCCTCGCCGAACGCCGACCTGGCGGTGTCCAAGGCGGGCTGCGCCTTCCTGTTCGACATGGCGGCGAACCCGCCGCCGCAGCTTGCGCGGTTCTGCTACATCATCGCGTCCGCCTCGGAGCGCACGATCGCCACCAAGCGCGACGCCCTGGTGCGCTACGCCGCCGGCATCGCGCTCGCGCTGCGCGCCATCAAGGCGGACCCGGACAAGTTCAAGGCCTTCGCCATCCCCTTCCTGGAACTCGATCCGGCGATTGCCGAGCGGGCCTATGCGTCCAACTCGAAAATCTACTTCGAGCAGCCGGTGCCGGATGAGTCACTGTTCAAGATCAACCTCGACTTCCTCGACGTCACCAACGCGACGCAGGGCGTGGACAAGCTCCCGGCGAGCCTGACCTTCGCCTCGGTCTACGATACGTCCATCGCGAAGGAGGCGATGCAGCTTCTATGAGCGGCGGCGCCGGCATCTCCGTTCGCGGCGTGCGCAAGGCCTATGTCGGACGCGGGCGGGAGGTGCTGGCACTGGACCGCGTGGACCTGGAGATCGAGGCCGGCGAGTTCGTCGCCTTCGTCGGGCCGTCGGGCTGCGGCAAGTCCACACTGATGAACATGATCGCCGGCATCCTGCCGGTGACCGAAGGCAGCATCGTCCATGGCGGCCGCACCATCGCCGGCATCAACCGCCATGTCGGCTACATGACGCAGCGCGACGCCGTGCTGCCGTGGCGCACGGTGGAGCAGAACGTCGCGCTCCCGCTGAGGTTCCACGGCATGAAGGCGGCGCGGCGGCGCGAGCACGTGGCGGCGATGCTCGAACAAGTGGGGCTGACCGGCTTCGGCCGCGCATTTCCGGCGGAACTGTCGGGCGGGATGCGCAAGCGCGTGGCGTTGGCCCAGTTGCTCGCCTACGGGCCGCACACGCTGCTGATGGATGAGCCCTTCGGGGCGCTGGATGCGCAGTTGAAGCTGCTGATGCAGGAGCGGCTGCTGCATATCTGGCTGGAGCGGCGCCAGACGGTGGTGTTCGTCACGCACGACCTGGCGGAGGCGGTCACGCTCGCCAACCGCGTCGTGGTGTTCAGCGGCCGGCCCGGGCGGATCAAGGCGATCGAGAACATCGACCTGCCGGCGGACCGCGACGTGTTCCGCGTGCGGTTCCTGCCGGCGTTCGAGGCGGCGTATACACGCCTGTGGGATGCGCTGTCGCCCGAGATCCGCAAGGGAGAGGCGGCATGAGCAGCGCAGCCGACGAGATTGCCGCGATCGGGGGCGGACGCACCGCCTCGGTGCGGGCGCTCGAGGCATCGGCCACGCGCCGCCGCATCCTGATCCTGGTGTTGCGCGTCGTGGTCGGCGTGGCGTTCATCGCGCTGTGGCACCATGCCTCGGGCCGGTGGATCGACACGCTGCTGATCTCCTCGCCACAGGCCGTCGGAATGCGGCTGTGGCGCTGGACGGTCGACGGCACGCTGTGGACCAACCTGTCGATCACGCTGTACGCGACGGCGCTGGGGTTCATCATCGGCTGCGGGGTGGGCTTCGGGCTCGGCCTGCTGTTCGGGCGCTTCCGGCTGCTGGCCGAGGTGTTCGATCCGTACATCACGGCGATCTACTCGATCCCGAAGATCGCACTGGCGCCGCTGTTCATCATCTGGTTCGGCATCGGCATCGAGAGCAAGGTCGCCGTGTCGGCGGCCATCGTGTTCTTCGTGATCTTCCTCAACACGTTCTCCGGTGTGCGCGAGGTCGATCCGCTCTATGTGCACACCACGAAGATCATGGGCGGCGGCGAGGCGTCGGTGCTGCGCCACGTCATCATCCCATCTGCGGCGTCCTGGGTGATCACCGGCCTGAAGGTCAGCGTCCCGTACGCGCTGGTCGGCACCGTGATCGGCGAGTTCATGTCGTCCAACAGCGGGATCGGCTACCTGATCAGCCAGGCGACCGGGCTGTTCAACACCGCCAGCGTCTATGCCGGCATCATCGTGCTGGCGCTCGTGGGCGCGATCATCAACGCCGGCCTGAAGCAGGTCGAGGCACGGGTGCTGCGCTGGCGGGCGTAGTGGCGGGCGTATCCGGGGCGCCATGACCCGTTCCCGATCGATCGCCCGTCGGTAAGCCATTACCGGAGGACAGGGCTGGTTCGGACCCGGGCTTCTGGCGCGCCGCGGCGCCTCCGCTATAACCGCCCAACCGAACAACCAATAAAGGACATCCCCGCATGCTCACTCGCCGCTGGGACAAGTCGCGGATGCCGTCGCGCCACGTGACGGTAGGCCCCGGTCGGGCGCCGCATCGCAGCTATTACTACGCGATGGGCCTCACCGAGGATGAGATCGACGCCCCGTTCGTCGGCGTCGCCACCTGCTGGAACGAGGCGGCCCCCTGCAACATCGCCCTCTCCCGCCAGGCGCAGTCGGTGAAGAAGGGCGTCAACGAGGCCGGCGGCACGCCGCGCGAGTTCACCACCATCACGGTCACCGACGGCATCGCCATGGGCCACCAGGGCATGAAGTCCTCGCTGGTGTCGCGCGACCTGATCGCCGACTCGGTGGAACTCACCATGCGCGGCCATTGCTACGACGCGCTGGTGGGCCTGGCCGGCTGCGACAAGTCGCTGCCCGGGATGATGATGGCCATGCTGCGGCTCAACGTGCCGGCGGTGTTCATGTATGGGGGCTCGATCCTGCCGGGCCGCTTCCAGAACCAGGACGTCACCGTGGTGGACGTGTTCGAGGCCGTGGGCCGCCACTCGGCCGGCACGATGTCGGACGAGGAGCTGCACGAACTGGAATGCGTGGCCTGTCCATCGGCCGGCGCCTGTGGCGGGCAGTTCACCGCCAACACGATGGCGATGGTGTCCGAGGCGATCGGCCTCGCGCTGCCGTACTCGGCCGGCGCGCCGGCGCCCTATGAGGAGCGCGACCGCTGGGCGGTGGAATCCGGCCGTGCGGTGATGGCGCTGCTGGAGAGCGGCCTGCGCCCGCGCGACATCGCGACGCGCGAGGCGTTCGTGAATGCCGCCGTCGTGGTGGGCGCCACCGGCGGCTCGACCAATGCCGGCCTGCACCTGCCCGCCATGGCGCATGAGGCGGGTATCCGCTTCACCATGGACGATGTGGTCGAGATCATGCGGCGCACGCCGTATATCGGCGACCTGAAGCCTGGCGGCAAATACGTGGCGTTCGACGTGCACCGCATCGGCGGCGTCCCGGTGGTGCTGAAGGCGCTGCTCGATGCCGGCCTGCTCAACGGCGACTGCGTCACGGTCACCGGCAGGACGCTGGCCGAGAACCTGAAGGACGTGGTGTTCCCCACCGACCAGGACGTGATCCGCCCGGTCTCCAACCCGATCTCGCCGACCGGCGGCGTGGTCGGCCTGCGCGGCAACCTCGCCCCGGACGGCGCCATCGTGAAGGTCGCCGGCATGCACACGCTGCGCTTCGAGGGCACCGCTTTGTGCTTCGACTCCGAGGAGGAAGGCTTCGAGGCGGTGCAGAACCGCGCCTACAAGGCGGGCGACGTCATCGTCATCCGCTACGAGGGCCCCAAGGGCGGGCCGGGCATGCGCGAGATGCTGTCGACCACCAGCGCGATCTACGGCCAGGGCATGGGCGAGCAGGTGGCATTGATCACCGACGGCCGTTTCTCGGGCGCGACGCGCGGCTTCTGCATCGGCCATGTCGGGCCGGAGGCGGCGGTCGGCGGGCCGATCGCGCTGCTGAAGAACGGCGATCCGATCGTCATCGACGCCGAGCAGGGCACCATCGACGTGATGATCCCCGAGGCCGAGCTGGCGGCCCGCCGCGCCGCCTGGAAGCCACGCAAAACCGACTACAATTCCGGCGCAATCTGGAAATACGCGCAACTGGTCGGCCCGGCGCATCTGGGTGCGGTGACGCACCCCGGCGCGGAGGGCGAGACGCACTGTTACGCGGACATTTGAACGGAACCGGATACCGCATGGACCGGTTGGGATCGCAGGATTGCCGCTGGTCGGGGCCAATCACGGCATCATGCCGTCGCAGGAGTTTATGATCGATGAAGCGACTGATTCTTGCCGGGGTAGCGGTTACCCTGCTGGGTCTCGGCATCGGCAGTGCCATGGCGCAACCGCCGATGCCGTACGGGCCGGTGCCCGATCCGCGCTATGAGGCGGTGCCGCCGCCGCGGCACGGCTATTTCTGGCAGCCGGGCCGCTGGCAATGGAACGGCCACCGCTATGTCTGGTACAGCGGCCACTGGGTCGCAGGCGGCCCGCGCCACGGCCAGTGGATCGCCGGCCACTGGCAATGGAACGGCCATCGCTACGTCTGGGTGCCGGCGCGCTGGGGCTGAGCCGGTTCGCTACGCCGAAAATGGTCGTGTTGCGGGCGTCAGCGTAGCTCGATCATGACCGGGACGTGATCCGATGGCTGCGGCTGCGCCCGTTCCTCACGGTCGGGAGCCGCCGCCACCAGCCGCTCGGCGAGCGCCGGCGACAGCAGGGCATGATCGATGCGCAGGCCCGAATCGCGCTGCCAGGCGCCCGCCTGATAGTCCCAGAACGTGTAGACCGTGCCGTGCGGGTGCACCGCGCGCACCGCGTCGGTCAGCCCGTCCCACAGCAGCCGCCGGAACCGCGCGCGGCTTTCCGGCCTCACCAGCGCGTCGGTCGGCGACAGCGCGCCGGGCGCGAAATCCTCGTCGGTCGGGCAGACGTTGAAGTCCCCCGCGATCACGAACGGCACATCCTCCGCCAGCAGCGCCTCGGCCCGTTCCGCGAGACGGTCGAGCCAGGCGAGCTTGTAGGCGAAACCCGCCTCGCCGCCGGAATTGCCGTTGGGCAGGTAGATGCCGATGACGATGATGCCGTTCACCTCGATCTCGACATAGCGCGCCTGGGCATCGTCCGCGGGCAGGCCGGGCAGCGCGCGATGGCGCACCGCGAACGGCAGCCGCGACAGCGCCGCGACGCCGTTATAGGCCTTCTGCCCAACCGCCTCGGCCGTGTAGCCCAGCCCGTGATAGGCGAGGGCAGGGAAGGCGGGCGCCTCGCACTTGATCTCCTGCAACAGCAGGACGTCCGGCTGGCACTGTTCCAGCCAACGCGCGACGTGCCTCTCGCGCTGGCGGATCGAGTTGACGTTCCAGGTGGCGATCTTCATGCGGTGCCACTCGTCCTGCGTTGCCACGCTCCCTTATAGCAGCCGGCTGTCGTGACAGTAGCGCCGCGCGCCGCCCCCATTTTCCGGCAGGACCTCGTGATGGAGGCAGCCGGGGGCCGGCCGTGACGCCGTGCCCATCGCTCCGGTGGCTTTGGCGCCCTCATGCCGAGCGTCGGGAATCCGCTAGGAGCGCATGCAGCCGCGATTTCCGCCAGCGTGGCCGGCGGGCCTCGGTGAACGGCGGCTAATCCACCGAAAAGCTGGTGCCGCAGCCGCACGCCGACTTGGCGTTCGGATTGCGCACCGCGAAGTGGCTGCCCATCAACTCGTCGGTGTAGTCCAGCTCCGAACCCGCGAGCAGGTCCAGGCTGGCGGGGTCCACCAGTACCTTCGCGCCGGCACGTTCGATCACCAGGTCATCGTCCTGTGCCGACGCGTCAAGCTCGAAGCGGTACTGGAAACCGCTGCAGCCTCCCGCCAGCACCGCCACACGCAGTGCAGCCTCCCGGCCTTCGGCGGCGACGATCTCGGCGATGCGGGCGGCGGCCCGCTCGGTCAGTGCGAACTGTTCCATGTCTGGGAAGATAGGACGGGAGTGGGCGGAATTGAAGCCGTCCGCCACGCAGTGTAAGCCCCCGCGATGATGCGCACCCTGGCCGCCCATGCCGTGCACGCCGGCGCCTCCCGCGGCCGGCTGCATTACGAGCCGGAGGCGCCGACACGCTCGCCCTACCAGCGCGACCGCGACCGCATCATCCATTCCTCGGCGTTCCGCAAGCTGCAATACAAGACCCAGGTCTTCGTCAACCATGAGGGCGACTTCTTCCGCACCAGGCTGACGCATTCGATCGAGGTGGCGCAGATCGCCCGCTCGATCGCGCGCGAACTGGACCTCGATGAGGACCTGACCGAGGCGCTGGCGCTGGCGCACGACCTGGGCCATCCGCCGTTCGGCCATGCCGGCGAGGAGGCGCTGAACCTGGCGATGAAGCCGTTCGGCGGTTTCGACCACAACGCCCAGAGCCTGCGCATCGTGACGCTGCTGGAAAGCCGCTATGCCGGCTGGGACGGACTGAACCTGACCTGGGAGACGCTCGAGGGCCTCGCCAAGCACAACGGTCCGCTGCGCAACCCGCCCTCCTATATCGCCGACTATAACGGCAAGCATCCGCTGGAACTGGCCACCCATGCGAGTGCCGAGGCACAGGTGGCGGCGCTGGCCGATGATGTCGCGTATCACAGCCACGACCTGGATGACGGGCTGCGTGCACGGCTGTTCGGCCCGGAGGACATCGCGCATCTGCCGGTCGTGGGGGAGGCGCTTGCGGCGGCGCGGCTGTCCAGCCTGGACGTGCCGCCGCCACGGCTGCGCCACGAGACCATCCGCCGGGTGATCGACGTGCTGGTCACCGACCTGATCGCCGAGACGCGCCGGCGGCTGGCGAAGCTGGCGCCGCGCGACGCGGATGCGGTGCGCCGCGCGAAGCAGAAAATCGTGGCGTTCAGCCCGCCGGTCGCCGAGGCGAACCAGGTGATCAAGGATTTCCTGAGTGCGCGGATGTACCGCCACTGGCGGGTGAACCGGATGACCACCAAGGCGCGCGTGCTGACCACGGAACTGTTCCGGCTGCTGCATGCCGACACGTCGCTGCTGCCGGACGATTGGCGGGCGCGGGCCGGCGAGGCGGGGACGCACCGTGCGGCGAACGTGGTGGGCGACTACATTGCGGGCATGACGGACCGCTATGCCATGGATGAGCACCGGCGGCTGACCGACCTTTCAGTGTCCGGTTGACGGGAGAGCGGGTGTGACCAACGACATCTACGCGGCCATTCGCGACGTGGTGGTCGCCGCGCTGCGGAGCGTGGTGACCGGCCTGCCGGACGACATCGTCGCCCGCGTCGAGGTGACGCCGCCGCGCGATCCGGCGCATGGCGACATGGCGACCAACGCCGCCCTGGTGGCCGCCAAGGCCGCGCGCCAGCCGCCGGCGAAGCTCGCCGCCGCGATCGCCGAGGCGCTGCGCCGGGCACCGGGCGTGGTGCAGGCGAGCCCGGCGGGACCTGGCTTCGTCAACCTCAGCCTGGATGCCGCGATGTTCTTCGCCGTGCTGCCGGACATCCTGGCGTCCGGCGAGTCCTATGGCGACAGCACCATCGGCGGCGGCGTGCGGGTGAACGTCGAATACGTCTCCGCCAATCCCACCGGCCCGATGCATATCGGCCATTGCCGCGGCGCCGTGGTGGGCGATGCGCTGGCCAACCTGCTCGCCAAGGCCGGCTACGACGTCACCAAGGAATACTACATCAACGACGCCGGCGCGCAGGTGACCGCGCTCGCCTGGGCCGCCTACTGGCGCTACCTGCAGGCGATCGGCACGGCGCTGACCGAGGCGGAATTCGCCGCCGAGGTGCCGGGCGGCCTGCAATACCGCGGCGACTACCTGGTGCCGATCGGCGAACGGCTCGCCGCCACCCATGGCACTTCGCTCGCCCAGCCCGGCGGCGGCATCGCCGCGCCGGAGGTCTGGCTCGATATCGTGCGCGACTTCACCATCACGGCGATGATGCAGGAGGTGCGCGAGGACCTGCTGCTTCTCGGCGTCAACCAGGACGTGTTCAGCTCCGAGCGGGCGATGATCGAGAGCGGCGCGGTGGATGCGTCGATCGAGTGGCTGCAATCGCGGGGGCTGATCTACGAGGGTGTGCTCGAGCCGCCCAAGGGCAAGACGCCGGACGACTGGGAGCCGCGGCCGCAAACGCTGTTCCGCTCTACCGGGTTCGGCGATGACGTCGATCGCCCGCTGCGGAAATCCGATGGCAGCAACACGTATTTTGCCAACGACATCGCCTACCACGCAGACAAGCTGAGGCGCGGCTTCGACGTGCTGATCGACGTGCTGGGCGCCGATCACGGCGGCTATGTGAAGCGCATGCAGGCGGCGGTGAAGGCACTGTCGCAGGACCGCACGAGGTTCGAGGCGGTGCTCTGCCAGATCGTGCACATCATGCGCGGCGGCGAGCCGATGCGCATGTCGAAGCGCGCCGGCACCTACGTGACGCTGCGCGACCTGCTCGATGAGGTCGGCCGCGACGTGGTGCGCTTCACCATGCTGACGCGCAAGGCCGATGCGCAGATGGAGTTCGACCTCGACCAGGCGGTGGCGCAATCGCGGGACAATCCGGCGTTCTACGTGCAGTACGCGCATGCCCGCTGCCGCTCGGTGCTGCGCGCCGCGACCGAGATGCTGGGCGATTCGGCGGTCGCCGATGCGGCCCTGCGGTCGGTTCCCCTGGACAGCCTGGCGGCGGAGGCCGAACTGGCGCTGATCCGTCGCCTGGCGCAGTGGCCGCGCACCGTGGAAAGCGCGGCACAGGCACGTGAGCCGCACCGAATCGCGTTTTTCCTCTATGACTTGGCGGCCGACTTTCATATGCTGTGGAACCGGGGCAAGGACGATGCCACGCTGCGCTTCCTGCAGGCGGACCGGCCGGTGGAGACGTTGGCCCGGTTGGCATTGGTGGCGGCGACAGCGGTGGTGATTCGCTCGGGTCTCGGCGTGATGGGCGTGGAGCCCGTCGAGGAAATGCGCTGATCCGCGGCTGGGCCGCGGGCGGCGTCCCAGCGGAAGAGCAGGCCCCCAGCGGAAGAGCAGGCCCAGTGTCAGACGATCTCAGCATCCCGAGCCCCACCTATCGCGTGCCCCGCCAGCGGCAGGGCCTCGATCCCGGCACCAAGCGGCTGGTCATGATCGCCGGCGGTCTCGGCGGCGTCCTGCTGGTGACAGTCGGCGCCTGGTCGTTCCTGGGCCACCGCAGCACCGTCGTGCCGGTGCTGCAGGCGGACAACCGGCCGATCCGCGTCAAGCCGGAGAATCCGGGCGGCATGCAGGTGGCCGGCGTCAACGAGGACATCCTGTCCGGCGGAGGCGCCGAATCGAAGGACGGCAAGCTGGCGCCGCCCCCGGAGGTTCCCGCGCCGCAGGCGCTGCGCGCGCCGCCGCCGGTGGCCGCCACCCCCGTGCCGGCGACCCCCATGGTGGCACCGCATGCAGCGCCAAACGTGGCCGCCCCCGCCACGCCGCCGAAGCTGGCCGTCGCCCCTGCGCCGGCCCGGCCGGCGGTGGCGCCCGAGAAGCGGGCCGGCGGCAACGGCGCCCTGGTGCAGCTTGCCGCCGTCCGCTCCGAGGATGCCGCGAAGTCGGAATGGCAGCGGCTTTCCAAGCGCGTCCCCGAACTTCTCGGCCCGCACAAGCCGGCATTCAGCAAGACCGAGCGCGACGGCCAGACGCTGTGGCGGGTGCGGACCGGCGGCTTCAACGACGCCTCCCAGGCCACCGCCTTCTGCGAGAAGGTGCGCGCCAAGGGCCTCGGCTGCACGGTGGCCGAGTTCTGAAAGCCGCCATCGTCGGCATCGCCGGGCCGGCGCTGACATCTGCCGAAGCGGCGCTGTTCCGCGCCGAGAGGCCGTGCGGCGTCATCCTGTTCGCGCGCAACATCGTCGAGCCGGCACAGGTGGCCGCACTGACCGCCGACCTCCGCCGGGTCCTGCCGCGCGGCGCCGTGGTGATGCTTGACCAGGAGGGCGGCCGCGTGGCCCGCCTGCGCCCGCCGTACTGGCGCGCGCATCCCCCGGCGGCCGCGCTCCGCGGCGTTCGCGCGGCCTGGCTGACCGGCGCGCTGATCGGCCTCGACTGCATCGGCGCGGGTTTCGACCTGGTCGCCGCGCCGGTGCTGGACCTCGCCATTCCCGGCGCCCATTCGGTGATCGGCGACCGGGCGCTGGCCGACGAGCCGCGGGAGGTGGGGCGGCTGGGGCGCGCCTTCGCGGCCGGGCTGCTGGCGGCCGGTGTGCAGCCGATCGCCAAGCACGTGCCCGGGCACGGCAGGGCGCGGGTGGACAGCCACCTGACCCTGCCGCGGGTGGAGGCCAACAACCTGGAGGCCGATCTGCTGCCATTTGCCTTGAATGCCGACCTGCCCTGGGCCATGACGGCCCATATCGTCTATCCCGCCTGGGACGCCGCCCTGCCGGCGACATTGTCTCCCGTCGTGATCGAGACGATCGTGCGCGGCCGCATCGGCTTCAAAGGAGTACTGGTGACCGACGACCTCGCCATGAAGGCGCTCACCGGCGCGCCGGCCGACCTGGCATGCCAGGCCCTGGCCGCCGGCTGCGACATCGTGCTGTACTGCAGCGGCGAGTGGGCGCCGACCGCCGAGCTGCTGGCGCGATGCCCGGCGCTGGAAGGGGACGCCGCCGCCCGCTTCGCCGCCGCCCGCTCGCTCGCCGCGCGACGGGCCCTGCCGCTCGACGCGGTGGCCCTGGCGGCCGAACGGGATCGGCTGCTGGCGTGAGACGTCGCGGGCCGCCTGCGAGCCGCTTCCGGGAGATCGGCCGCCTGGACATCCACCGTGCGGAAATCGGCCGGCGGCAGGCTGCAGCCGTGGCGCCGCCATGGGCGGCTCCCCACGTTCGGGGCGACGTTGAGGGGAGCACCGCCGCGTGATCGACATTATCCTGCAGCTCGCGCTGGCGGTGATCCCGGCGATCCTGGCGATTACCCTGCACGAGGCGGCGCATGGCTACGCGGCGCTCGCCCTCGGGGACGACACGGCGCGGCTGGCCGGGCGGCTGTCGCTGAATCCGCTGCGCCACGTCGACCGCGTCGGCACCATCATCCTGCCCGGCTTCCTGCTGATCTTCCAGTTGCTGACCATCCACCGCGTCGAGTTCATGTTCGGCTGGGCCAAGCCGGTGCCCGTCTCGGCCTGGAAATTCAGCAATCCCCGGCGCGGCATGGCGGTGGTGGCGGCGGCGGGGCCGGCGATGAACTTCTTCCTCGCCTGGGTGGGCGCGCTGCTGATGCCGGCGCCGGGCGCCGTGGCGGATCCTCGATTGGACTATATTGACGCGTCAATGGTCCAGAACCCGGTGCTCAGCGGGTTCCTGTTTTACTTCATTCTGACCAATCTCGTGCTGGGGCTGTTCAACTTGCTGCCGATTCCACCGCTGGATGGCGGCCGTATCGCGGTCGGCATCCTGCCTCTGGGCCTGGCCCGGCGCTGGGCGCAACTCGAGCGGTTTGGGATCATTGTAGTAGTGGCGCTGCTTATACTGCCACACATTTTCAATGACTTCGATCCGCTGGGTGACGTCCTCCGGACCGTTCTCCCCTGGTCGATCGACCTGCTGCTGCGGCTCGCGGGGCACGACGTCGGCGGGGCCGATGTCCGCATCTGAGGCCGACAGCCTCGTGCTGCGGCTGGATGGGTTCGAGGGGCCGCTGGACCTGCTGCTCGACCTCGCGCGGGCCCAGAAGGTGGACCTGGCGAAGATCTCGATCCTGGCCCTGGTCGAACAGTACCTCGCGGTGATCGAGGGCGCCCGCCGCATCCGGCTCGAACTGGCCGCCGACTGGCTGGTGATGGCCGCCTGGCTTGCCTGGCTCAAGTCGCGCCTGCTGGTGCCCGACAGTCCGGAGGCGGAGGAGGGCGAACTGGCGGCCGATGTGCTGGCGGCACGGCTGCGCGACCTGTCGGCGATCCGCGCCGCCGCGGTCTGGCTGGGCGCCCGCCCGCAACTCGGCCAGGACGTGTTCGCCCGCGGCGCGCCCGAGGACCACACCGAGATCGACCGCTCACGCCTGGCGCTCGACGTCGGATCGCTCATGCGGGCCTACCTGCAGGCGATGCGCCGGCAGGTGCGGACGCGGCGCTACCAGCCTCGGCAGCTCACGTTATGGACCGTCAAGGACGCGCTGCAGCGCCTGGGGGTGCTGCTGGGCAGCCTGCCGGACTGGACCAGCCTGGAGCGGTTCCTGCCGGACGGCATCGGCTCACCCACCGAACGCCGGGCCGCGCTGGCGAGCACCTTGCTGGCGGGGCTGGAGATGGCGCGCGGCGGCGCGATCCGGCTGCGCCAGGAGGAGGCGTTCGGTCCGATCCTGGTGCGCAGTGCCGCGGGCGGGGTAGAGGAAGGCGCATGACCGAGGAGGAAGCCCTGCGGCTCGCCGAAGCCCTGGTGTTCGCCAGCGCGGCGCCGGTGGGCGCGCGTGCGCTGTCGCAGCTTCTGCCGCAGAACATGGACGCCGATGCGGTGCTCGCGGCGCTGCGCGAGCGCTATGCGGGCCGCGGGGTGGAACTGGTGGAGGCAGGCGGCGGCGTGCAGTTCCGCACGGCGGCCGACCTGGCGCCGCTGCTGCGCAAGGTGATCGAGGTGCCCCGCCGGCTGCCGCGCGTCGCGATGGAGACGCTGGCGATCATCGCCTACCACCAGCCGGTGACGCGGCCGGAGATCGAGGAGATCCGCGGCACAGGCCTGTCGCAGCAGACCCTGGATGCGCTGCTGGAGGCCAACCTGATCGCGCCGAAGGGGCGGCGGGAGACGCCGGGCCGCCCGACGCTGTGGGGCACCACGCCCGAGTTCCTGACCCAGTTCGGGCTCAAGGACCTGCGCGAACTGCCGCGCCGCGAGGACCTGCTGCTGGAGCCGATCGCCGCTTCCCCCTCCCGCGAGGCGGGGGAAGGCAGTGAGGCACTGGCCACTGACCACTGACCACTGCTAACTGACCCCCATGTTCGATTTCGCCTGGTCGGAAATTGCTCTGATCGCCGTGGTCGCGATGGTCCTGATCGGTCCGAAGGACATGCCGATCGCCATCCGCGCCGTCACCGGCTGGGTCAAGAAGGCCCGGCGGATGGCTGCCGAGTTCCAGACCCATGTCGACGAGATGGTCCGCGAGGCGGATCTGTCCGAGGTGCGGGCCTCGATCAACGAGATCCGCAACTTCGACATCAAGGGCGAGATCGAGCGGACGGTCGACGCGGACGGCTCGATCCGGTCGACCTTCGCCACCAATCCGCTGGAGTCCGGCACCCCGGTAGCGACCTCGGTCGAGGAGATCGCCATCGCGGAGCCGGCCGCGCCCCCGCTTGCGTCGCCGGAACCGCCACCCGATTCGGCATCGGCGCAGCCGGAGCCGTGCAAGCCCCGGGCGCCGGACTTCGTGCCGCCCCATCTGGTTCCGCCGCGCTCGGGCGACGCGCATGAGACGGAACCGCCGGCCTTCATTCCCCCGGACATCGCGCAGTTCCACCGCGCGCGTCCGCCAGCCTGATCAGCGAGCATGGCCGATATCGAGCAAGAGGATCCGATCGACGACAAGCCGATGCCGCTGCTCGAGCATCTGGTCGAGCTGCGCCGGCGGCTCATGTGGTCGATCGCCGCCTTCGCGGTCTGCTTCATGGGGTCGTACTATTTCTCCAGCCACATCTACTATTTCCTGGCGGAGCCCCTGGCGTCGGTGCTGCGCGAGATGGGCAACCCCGACCCGCACCTGATCTATACGCAGCTCTACGAGGCGTTCTTCACGCGCATCAAGGTGGCGTTCTTCGCCGGCGCGTTCATCGCCTTCCCGATCATCGCCAATCAGATCTGGATGTTCGTGGCCCCAGGCCTCTACCGCAGCGAGAAGCGGGCCCTGCTGCCGTTCCTGGCGGCGACGCCGGTGCTGTTCTTCATGGGTGCGGCGCTGGCGTATTACTTCGTGTTCCCGTTCGCCTGGCGGTTCTTCGCCAGCTTCCAGGACCCGACGGGCGGCGGCGGCGTGCCGATCGAGCTGCTGCCGCGCGTGTCCGAATACCTCGACCTGGTGATGAAGCTGATCTTCGCGTTCGGGCTGACCTTCGAGCTGCCGGTGCTGCTGACCTTGCTGGCGAAGGTCGGGATCATCTCCTCGAAGGGGCTGAAGAAGTTCCGCCGCTACGCCTATGTCGGCATGTTCGTCATTGCCGCGATCCTGGCGCCGCCGGACGTCATCACCCAGGTCGGCCTGGCGGTGCCGCTGATCGGGCTGTACGAGATCTCCATCTTCGCCGCGCGGTTCGTGGAGCCGAAACCGGTCGAAGCCTAGGCCGCCCTTGCCACGAGAGTGGCGAGGCGACTGATTTGGGAGCGTAGCCATGCATGACATCCGTGCCGTTCGTACCGACCCAGCCGGCTTCGATGCCGCGCTTGCGCGGCGCGGACTGGCCTCGGTGTCGTCGGGGCTCCTGGCGCAGGATGCCGAGCGGCGGGCGGCGCTGACCGCGCTGCAGGAGCGGCAGGCGCGCCGCAACCTGCTGTCGCGCGAGGTGGGGCAGGGCAGACGCGCGGGCGCCGACACATCGGCGCTGGAAGCCGAGGCGACGGCGCTGCGCGGGGAGATGGAGGGGCTGGAGGCGCGGGCGGCTGAGCTGGACGAGGCGATCCGGCGGGTGCTGGAAAGCCTGCCCAACGTGCTCGACCCGGACGTGCCCGACGGGCCGGACGAGAGCGCCAACGTCGTGATCGGGCACCATGGCGAACCGCGCGACCTGGGCTTCCAGCCAAAGCAGCATTTCGAGCTGGGCGAGGCGCTGGGCATGATGGACTTCGCCGCCGCGGCGAAGATCGCCGGCGCCCGCTTCGTCGTGCTGCGCGGGGCGCTGGCGCGGCTGGAGCGTGCGCTGGGCCAGTTCATGATCGACCTGCACACGCGCGAGCACGGCTACACCGAGCATGTCGTGCCGTCGCTGGTGAACGACGCCACTGCCTACGGCACCGACAAGCTGCCGAAATTCGCCGACACGCTGTTCCAGACAACCGACGGGCGCTGGCTGATCCCGACGGCGGAGGTGCCGCTGACCGCGCTGGTGATGGGCGAGATCGTGCCGGAGAAGGACCTGCCGATGCGGGTCACCGCGCTGACCGACTGCTTCCGCTCGGAGGCGGGCGCGGCAGGACGCGACACCCGCGGGATGCTGCGCCAGCACCAGTTCCGCAAGGTGGAACTGGTGTCGATCGTGCACCCCGACCAGAGCGAGGCCGAGCAGGAGCGCATGGTGTCCTGCGCCGAGAAGGTGCTGACGCTGCTGGAGATCCCGTTCCGCCGCGTGATGCTGTCGTCCGGCGACACGGGGTTCGGCGCCGCGAAGACGTTCGACCTCGAGGTGTGGCTGCCGGGCCAGCAGGCGTGGCGCGAGATCAGTTCCACCTCCAACTGCCGCGACTTCCAGGCGCGGCGGATGAACGCACGGTTCCGCTCGGCCGACGGCAAGGCGGTCGCGGCACTGCACACGCTGAACGGTTCGGGCGTCGCGGTGGGGCGTGCACTGATCGCCGTGATGGAGAACAACCAGCAGGCCGATGGCTCGATCCTGGTGCCGGAGGTGCTGTGGCCGTACATGGCCGGCATCGAGCGGATCGCACGCGGCTGAAGAACGCGCCGGGGAAGGGTGCGACTGACGAGAAGAGTTCGGGAGGAATGCCGATGACGATCACGTCGCTGGATGCCGGCCTGTACCGCATCGCGCTGCCGGTGGCGCTGTCGGATTCCACCCACGGCACGATCACGCATTTCGAACTGGTCACCGTGCGGCTGCGCGACAGCGACGGGGCGGAGGGCGTCGGCTACACCTACACGGTCGGCACCGGTGGCGCCGCGGTGCTGGCGCTGATCGAGCAGGGATTGCGCCCCGTGCTGCTCGGCGCGGATGCCGATGGCATCGAGGCGCTGTGGCAGAAGATGTGGTGGCATCTGCACTATGGCGGGCGCGGCGGTTCGGTCAGCCTGGCGGTGTCGGCCTGCGACATCGCGCTGTGGGACCTGAAGGCGCGACGCCTCGGCACGCCGCTGTGGCGGCTGCTGGGCGGCTTCGATCCGGCGGTGCCGTGCTATGCCGGCGGCATCGACCTCGACTTCACACTCGATGCGTTATTGCAACAGACTGACGACAACCTGGTCCGCGGCTTTCGCGCCATCAAGATGAAGGTCGGCCGCGCGCGCCTGTCCGAGGATGTCGCGCGGGTACGCGCCATGCGCTCGCATCTCGGGCCGGACTTCCCGCTGATGGCGGACGCCAACATGAAGTGGAGCGTCGATCAGGCGATCCGCGCCGCGCGCGCGTTCCAGGACAGCAACCTGGTCTGGCTGGAGGAACCCACCATCCCCGACGATGTCGCGGGGCACGCGCGGATCGTGCGCGATGGCGGGGTGCCGATCGCCACGGGGGAGAACCTGCACACGCTGCACGAGTTCTCGGCGATGATCGCGGCGGGCGGCGTGACCTTCCCCGAGCCCGACGTGACCAATTGCGGGGGCATCACCGTGTTCATGAAGGTCGCCCACCTGGCGGAGGCCTTCAACCTGCCGCTGACCTCGCACGGCGTGCACGACCTGACGGTGCACCTGCTGGCGGCGGCGCCGAACCGCTCATATCTCGAGGTGCACGGCTTCGGCCTCGATCGCTACATCGCCGAACCGCTGGCGATCCGCGAGGGCAATGCGATCGCGCCGGAGCGGCCGGGCCACGGCGTGCAGTTCGACTGGCACGCGCTCGCGGCGCTGAGCGGCTGATCAGGCGGCCGGCTCACCCAGCCGGCCGGCGATGTCCTGGATGAACTGCCAGGCCACGCGCCCCGAGCGCGAGCCACGCGTCATCGACCATTCGACGGCTTCGGCATGCAGCGCCTCGGGCGCGATCGGCAGGTTCAGGTTCGCCGCATAGCCGTCCACCATCGCGAAGAACGTGTCCTGGTCGCAATTGTGGAAGCCGAGCCACAGGCCGAAGCGGTCCGACAGCGACACCTTCTCCTCGGTCGCCTCGGACGGGTTGATCGCGGTGGAGCGTTCGTTCTCGATCATGTCGCGCGGCATCAGGTGGCGGCGGTTGGACGTGGCATAGAACAGCACGTTCTCCGGCCGTCCCTCGATGCCGCCCTCGAGCACCGACTTCAGTGCCTTGTAGTCGGAATCCTCGCGCTCGAACGACAGGTCGTCGCACAGGATCAGGCAGCGCCGCGGCTGGGGGCGCAGCACGTTCAGCAGGTCGGGCAGGGTGCGCACGTCCTCGCGGTGGATCTCGACCAGCGCGAGGCAGCCGGGCCGGCGCTGGTTGGCGACCGCGTGCACCGCCTTCACCAGCGAGGACTTGCCCATGCCGCGGGCGCCCCACAGCATCGCGTTGTTGGCCGGCAGCCCGCGCGCGAAGCGCAGCGTGTTGTCGAGCAGGATCTGCTTCTGGCGGTCGACGCCCTGCAGCAGCGCGATGTCGACGCGCGCCACCTTGGTCACCGGTGCAAGGTGCGGCGGCGCGGGATGCCAGACGAAGGCATCCGCCGCCGCCATATCCGTCGCAGCCGCCGGCGGCGGTGCCAGGCGTTCGAGAGCCTCGGCGATTCGGATGGTGAGGTCGAGCAGGTGCTGGGTCATTGCGGCGGGTCCGTGAAGCTTGACGCGGGGGTGGCGGAAAGTATGGTCCCGCCCCAACTGAGGCAACCTGGGACACATGCCGATGCTCATCTCTCCCGCCTATGCGCAGGACGCGGCCGGCATGCTCGGTGGCGCCACGCAATTCCTGCCGTTGGTGCTGATCTTCGTCGTGTTCTACTTCCTGCTGATCCGCCCGCAGCAGCAGAAGCAGAAGGAGATGCGCCAGATGATCGCGGCGCTGAAACGCGGCGATCGTGTGGTAACCGGCGGTGGCATCATCGGCACGGTGCAGCGCGTTCCGATGGTCGCTGACAAGGACGGCAAGCAGATCGCCTCGCACGAGATCGAGGTGGAGATCGCGCCCAACATCAAGGTGACGGTGCTGCGCGACACGATCTCCAGCGTGGTGCGGCCGACCGCCGCGAACGACGCCAAGCCGGTGAAGGAGAAGGCGAGCTGAGCTGCGCCGGGCGCCGCGCCAGGCGCCTGGAAGGCGGTAACTCGGACACGGCAGCAATTCGGACGTCAGCCGCTGCTGCGTCAGCCGGCCATGATGATGGTCTTGATCCTGAATGCCAGCCGGTCCAGCGCGAACGGCTTGGTCAGCACGTGCATGCCGGTCTCCAACTGACCGTTGCCGATGGCGGCATTCTCGGCATAGCCGGTGATGAACAGGACCTTCAGCTCGGGACGCTTCTGCCTGGCGGCGTCCGCCATCTGCCGGCCATTCAGCCCGCCGGGCAGCCCGACATCCGTCACCAGCAGGTCGATGCGCACGTCCGATTGCAGGACCTTGAGCCCTGAATTGCCGTCGGCGGCCTCGATCGCCGAATAGCCGAGTTCGTCGAGCACTTCGGTGACGAGGACGCGCACGCTCGGTTCATCGTCGACCACCAGCACGGTCTCGCCCATGCCGGCGGACGGTCCGCCCTGCAACAGCGGCTGCACAGTCTCGATCAGCGCCTCGCCGGGCTGGCGCGGCAGATAGAGCCACACCGCGGTTCCCCTGCCCACGTCGGAGCAGAGCCGCACCTCGCCGCCGGATTGCTTGGCGAAACCATACACCATGGAAAGCCCGAGGCCGGTTCCCTGGCCGATCGGCTTCGTCGTGAAGAACGGATCGAAGGCGCGTGCCACGACATCGGCCGGCATGCCGGTTCCGGTGTCGGTGACGCTGATTGCCACGTATTCGCCCGGCGGCATGCCGCGGCTGCGCGCTTCCCGCTCGTCCGCGGCGATGTTGCTGGTCTCGATGGTCAGTTGCCCGCCGTCCGGCATGGCGTCGCGGGCATTGATGCACAGGTTCAGCAGCGCATTCTCGAGCTGGTTCGGATCGCACAGCGTCGGCCAGGGTGTCTCGACGAGCTTCGTCGCGACCTCGACGGACGGCCCCACCGTGCGCTGCACCAGGTCGTGGATGTTGGAGATCAGCGTATTCGCCTCGATCACCCTGGCATCCAGCGTCTGCCGCCGCGCGAAGGCGAGCAGCCGGTGCGTCAGCGCCGCGGCGCGCGATGAGGCGGCCTGCGCACTGGTGATGTACCGTTCGAGATCCGCGATCCGGCCTTGCGCCAGGCGGGTGCGCAGCAATTCGAGGCTGCCGGCGATGCCGGTGAGGAGGTTGTTGAAATCATGCGCCAGACCGCCGGTAAGCTGGCCCACCGCCTCCATCTTCTGCGACTGGAAGAGCTGTTCGCGCGACTGGTCCAGTTCCAGTTGGGCGTCGCGCCGTTCCGTGAGGTCACGGGTGATCTTGGCGAAGCCGATCAGTGCGCCCGATTCGTCGTGGATCGCATCGACCACGACACTTGCCCAGAACCGGGTGCCGTCCTTGCGGCACCGCCAGCCTTCGTCCTCGTAGCGGCCCTCGCGCCGGGCGGTGTCCAGCGCCCTCCACGGCAGGCGCGCGGCGAAATCCTCGGGCGTATAGAAGCGGGAGAAATGCGAACCGACGATTTCGGCTTCGGTATAGCCCTTGATGCGCGCGGCGCCGGTATTCCAGTTGGTGACCAGGCCCTCGGGGCTGAGCATGTAGATCGCGTAATCGGTGACGCCCTGCACGAGGAGCCGGAACCGCCGCTCGCTCTCCAGCGCGGCGAGCTGCGCGATGCGCTGTTCGGTCATGTCGCGGGTGACCTTGGCGAAACCGACGAGAACCCCGTCGCGGTGGATCGCATCGATCACCACCAGGGCCCAGAAGCGGCTGCCATCCTTGCGAACGCGCCAGGCCTCGGCGGCAAAGCGCCCGGTCTCCGCCGCGATCGCCAGAGCCTTCCAGGGAGCGCCTGCGGCTTGTTCCTCAGGGGTATAGAATCGGGAGAAATGCTCGCCGATGATCTCATCGGCCGTGTAGCCTTTGATCTGCTGCGCGCCGGGATTCCAGGTGACCACCCGGCCCCCCGGGTCCAGCATGTAGATCGCATAGTCGATCACGCCTTGGATCAGCATCTCATGGGCGTTGCCGTGGACACTGGCCGGCACGGACCTGTCCGCCCTCGAAGCTTGCACCACTGACGATTCCTCTCGGCGCGCCTTCGGAATAGAAGAGCCGCAGCCACTCCAGTCACTGCGACCCCAGTTGCGGGGGACCTTGGTGCGTCGGAGCCCAGACCAAGTAAGTCAAACTGAAGACGGTGGGACCGGCAGGCAATTCAAAGTTGCGTATAGCGCGCCCTTGCGAGCCGGGAACGACCGGCGTGCGATCGCTTCCATTGGACGCACGTCAAGCGTGAATCACGGGGCAAAACAAAGTACTAGAGCATGTTCACTGATTTCCTTGGCGGCGAACCCGCACTTTGTGTCCCGGTCACAAGCGAGTGTCGGCCTGGGCGACGGCCATCCAGTGCAGGCTGGCCCCGAGCAGCACCAGCGTGTGCCAGACGACATTCTGGAAACGGAACTGGCGCACGGCATGGACGCAGGCGCCGATCGAATAGGCGGCGGCACCGGCCAGCAGCAGGCACAGGACCGGCGTGGTCAGGTGAGTGGCGAAGCCGCGGGCCATCGCGAGCACGGTCCAGCCCATGACGACGTAAAGGACGAACAGCGGTCGCTCGAACCGACGCGGATACGCGAGGGTCACGGCGATACCGATCGCGGCCATCGCCCAGACCGGCAGACAGGCCAGCAGCCCGTCCGGCGCGCCGAACACCAGGATGGTGAACGGCGTATAGCTGCCAGCGATCATCATGAAGATCATGGCGTGATCGACGCGGCGCAGCAGTTCCTTCCTGCGGCCGGGTGGGCTGAGCGTATAGGCCGCCGATGCCGCCAGCGTGCCGATCAGCGCACCGGCATAGACGATGTGGCCGAAGGCCTGGGCGTCATTGCCGGCGGGCGAGGCGATGAGCAGCAGCCAGACGGCGGCAGCCACCGCGGCGGCGAGCGCCACCACGTGCAGCGCGTGGTCGATCGCCGCTTCCATCCTGGTGTAGCTTGGAAAGCTGTAGACCGGGACTGGTGACGATGAGGAGGCCACGCCGGCGCTGTCCGTCCTATTCCGTCAGTTGGCGGCTGGCCTCGTGCTCGGCCAGGCATTGTTCGCCGACATTCGTGAGGGTGAACGTCGTGCCAGGCGGACGGCGCCGCTTGGCGGCTGCGTCGGGATCATCGTCCCACCGGACCAGGTTGGCGCGGATCAGCGGCCCGACCATGCTGGCGTCCAGCCCCGCATCGGC
This sequence comes from Acetobacteraceae bacterium, assembly GCA_037201625.1. Classification (GTDB taxonomy): domain Bacteria; phylum Pseudomonadota; class Alphaproteobacteria; order Acetobacterales; family Acetobacteraceae; genus JAMXLO01. The sequence goes on from JBBCGR010000003.1 coordinate 1,405,500, forward strand.
GCGGCAGGTACCTTTGCGGAGATCGGCCAGGAAGGCCAGTTGCTCGTTGGTCAGTTCCATTGCCGGCAATGCTCCCCGCCGCGTTTGCGGTCGCTACTCCTGGCCCATGTCCGCCTCCGGGACATTCTCGGGGCACCCGTGGAGGGCAATCTCAGGGAGGGTGACCCTGGTGGCCGTGTCGGGCCGGCTCGCGGCCGCGTTGGCCGGAGCGGGCACGGCTTTCACAAGATTAGCACAGCACCGTATCCTCACGCTGCGCCATAAGCCGCCGCGACGCAACCGTGCGCGTGGGGCGGCGGGTCACAATTTGGTGCCAAACCGCCACGAAGCGGGCGGGGCGGGACCATTGGCGATCCGATATGCCTTGCGCCGGATGCTGCAAGGGCGATATACAGCGCCATTCCGTGATGCGTGATTGGCGCCTCGCATCTGACGATGCGCCCTCCCGGAACCTCAGTCGCAACGCGTTCGCCCCACTGTCGCGCGGGCAGGCGAACATCAAGGCATTCGTCATTGCCGTGGGCCAGGGGTCCGTGGCGACGTGTGCCGGAGCATATATCTTCGTGACTTCCAACGAATTTTCGACACTCGGCCTGGCCGAGCCCTTGCTGCACGCCCTTACCAAGGCACGTTTCCTCCAGCCGACGCCAATCCAGGCGTCCGCAATCCCCCACCTGCTCGCCGGCCGCGATCTGCTCGGTATCGCCCAGACCGGCACTGGCAAGACCGCCGCCTTCGCCCTGCCGATCCTGCAATACCTGCTGGAGCACCGCGCCCAGCCGCACCGGTTCGCCACGCGTGCCCTGATCCTGGCACCGACCCGCGAACTCGCCCTGCAGATCGAGGAGAGCCTGCGCCGGCTCGACACCCAAAAGCACCAGATCGTCGCCATCCTGGGCGGCGTCAGCCGGTTCATGCAGGTCCAGCGCATGCGCCCCGGCGCCGACATCGTGGTCGGCACGCCCGGCCGGATCTGCGACCTGATGGCGACCGGCGAACTGAAGCTGAACGAGGTCACCCACTTCATTCTCGACGAAGCGGACCGGATGCTCGACCTGGGCTTCATCCGCGACATCCGCCGCATCGTCGCGGCGCTGCCGGTGCAGCGGCAATCGGCGCTGTTCTCGGCCACCATGCCGGCCGAGGTCGGCGGGCTCGCCGAGACGATGCTGCGCGACCCCGTGCGGGTGGACGTCGCCCGTACCGCGCCGGCCGCATTGCCGATCACGCAGCATGTGCATTTCGTCGAATCGGCCGGCAAGCGTGCCCTGCTGGACCGCCTGCTGACGGACCCGGCATTGTCGCGCGTGATCGTCTTCACGCGCACCAAGCGCACCGCCAACCGGGTGGCCGAATCGCTCGAGACCACCGGCATCCGCGTGAGCGCGCTGCATGGCAACAAGAGCCAGCCGGCGCGCCAGAAGGCGCTGGAGCAGTTCCGCAGCGGCCGCGCGCGCGTGTTGGTTGCGACCGACATCGCCGCACGCGGCATCGATGTGACCGGCATCTCGCATGTCATCAACTTCGATCTGCCGGCACAGCCCGAGGACTACGTGCATCGCATCGGACGGACGGCGCGTGCCGGCGCAAGCGGGATCGCGATCTCGTTCTGTGATGCTGGCGAGCAGTCGACGCTGCGCGCCATCGAGCGCATGACCGGCGCTGCCCTGCGTATCGAGGGTGGATCGCCGCCTGCCGCTCAGCCGGCGCGCGGCGCGGTGTCGCCGGCGTCGAAGCGGCCGCTCCGCCGCAGGCGCTCGCGCGGCCCATCCAATCTCCGGACCGCGGCATGAAGCAACCGTCTGACGACATCGCCTATCCGTCCAGCATCGGGTTCGTGCTGATCCATGTCGGCGCCCTTGCCGCCATCTGGACCGGCGTGACCTGGGGCGCGGTGGTGCTGGCGATCGTGCTTTACGGGATCAGGATCTTCGCGATCGGCGCGGGCTATCATCGCTACTTCGCCCATCGCGCCTACCGCACGTCACGCGTGTTCCAGTTCTGCCTGGCGTTCCTGGCACAGTCGTCGGCCCAGCGCGGGGCCCTGTGGTGGGCCGCGAGGCACCGGCTGCACCACCGGCACTCGGATACGCCGGAGGATGTGCATTCCCCGCTGCAGCGCGGCTTCTTCTATGCGCATGTCGGCTGGATCTTCGTGCCGCGCAACGATCCGACGGAATATGCGGTGGTCCGCGACCTGACGCGCTTCAAGGAACTGGTGTGGCTCGACCGGCAGCCGTATCTCCCCGCCGCGGTGCTCGCGCTGGCAACCTGGCTGATCGCCGGGTTGCCAGGACTGGCCGTCGGATTCTGCTGCAGCACCGTGGTGCTCTGGCATGCGACGTTCAGCATCAACTCGCTCGCCCATGTCGTCGGACGCCAGCGCTACGTGACCGGCGACCAGTCGCGGAACAACTGGCTGCTGGCGCTGCTGACGATGGGCGAGGGCTGGCACAACAACCACCATGCGTACCAGGCGTCGGTGCGGCAAGGCTTCCGCTGGTGGGAATTCGACCCGACCTACTACATCCTGCGCATGCTGTCCTGGGTCGGCCTGGTGTGGGATCTCCATGTTCCGCCCAAGACGGTCATTCGCGGCGAACACAGGCTGGGGCAACTCGTCATCGAGAAGGTGGCCTGCCAGCTTGCCACGTCCTTTCCGGTCAACCAGATCGCCAAGCAGATGCACGAGACGCTGGCGCATACGCCGAGTTGGGGGGACGTGAAGTCGAAGCTGGCCTCGACGCGGACCCAGGCCGAAAGCTTCTGGAACGACATCGACTTTCCGGCGGTCCCCACGCTGGAAGAGGTCCGGCGCTATGCCAGGGAGCGCATTGCCCAGACGCCGTCGCTCGAGGAGATCGCCGTGCGGGCACGGATGCGGCTGCTCGAACTGGTGTACACGCGCATCAACGAGACCTCGTGATGTAGCCGGAGGTGGCAGCGTTCCCGCGCCGCCACCAGTTTCTCCGGCCAGCCGCCTTCGCCACGATCTGGGCGAAGTCCGTCCGCGCCGACGCGTCGGTGTCGCGCGCCGCTGCCCGGCACCACGCCGAGAACTGCGCGGGATCGATCACCACGCGATGTGCAATGCCGGTGTCGCGCGAGGTTCGTTCGGCATGGACCAGCCATTCGTCGAAGCTGGCGGGTAACCCGGACGGGTCCATCGCGCGGTGCCGGGTATAGTTTCGCCGCGTGAACCAGACGATGGCTGCATGGCGGACCGGAGCCACGTCATGTGCCCGCAGGATGTCGTCCGGATCGCGCGTCGCAGGATCACGTGTTGCCGGATCGTGCATCATGGGGGAAGCCGGTCCGGTCAGAAGCCGCGCCATTTCCGCGCGGCCGGCGTGCGGAACGGATCGGCTGCCTGGGACAATTTCCTGTCCTGCACGATCCAGGCATTGGCATCCGCCTCGGTTGCGAAGCCGATTGCCGTCTGAGGCAGTACGCCGGACCTCACGATCTCGACCGAGAAGCTGCCGTCGTTGCGGTGGACCACTTGGTAGGTTGCATCTGCCATGGCCGTCCTTCGTCCGTCGTTGCCAACGAGGGACACAATGTTCGCGTCACTGGAGACTGAGGGCCTCCTCCTCCCAGGGGCCGCGCACGAAGCTCGCCACCTGGATCGATCCGTCTTCTGCCCAAAGGATGCGCAGCACCTTGTCGGGCTCCGTGCCGTACCAGACTTCGAAACCGTACGGCATCGGCGCTTGCGCTCGCTGCCGCTCGACGGCGCGTCGATAGCCTGGCGACGATGCCTCATCGGCACCGATCTCATTGAACGGCGTCCAATGGCGGAACGCCCAGACGCCGGTTCGTAATTCGGTCAGCCGCACCGCGTCGCGCTGCACCTGCATCGTCCCGCGCTGTCGCAGGAGCGGTAGGATATGGTCACGGATTGCAAGGGCCTGTGCGTCGCTGTTCGAGACCAGGGACAGGTTCATCGATGTCTCCGTCCATGGCCTTGGCCAGCGCACTCGCCGGCGCGCATCTCAATGGGCCTTCCGGGTGCCCACCAGGTCCTCGCCGTTGAGGTCGAAGATCACCTTGCTGGCGCGCACGATGCCAGCGACATTTGCGTAAACGTACGTCACGGAATTGCAGGTTATCTCGAACGTGAACAACTGGCCCGAGGGATGCCCGTAATCCTTGCAGAATTCCTCGAGGTCGTAGGCGATCTGGCCGTCATACTCGGACGCGGCTCGCATGCATGCTCCCTATCCGGTTCTTGCTGCCTCTGCGTCGGCCGCCGCGCAGACGATCATCACGGCGCGCTGCACGGTGGTGTCCTTGAGGACATGCACGCCGGATGCCGTGGTTGCCAGCTTGACGGTCCCCTGTTCGTCATAGATCGCTACGACATGATGTAACTGGACTGCGACGAAGCCGCCGTCCGCGACTTCGAAGGTGACCCAGTTCACCGAACCCCGCGCGAGATCATGTACTGGATGTAGTCCTTGTCCGTCTCTCCCCCATAGGACATGGCGAACGGCTTGGAGCGTCCGTCCGGCGCTGCGGCGGCGGGCGCTGCCGCGGCGGGCTTCTTCGTCCGGCGGACCGGCGGGGCGGCGGCTTCCTTGGCGACAGAGGTGCTGACGGCGGTCGCACCGCGCTCGATGAGCCGCTCCGGCACCGCCTCACTGCGCGCCTTCGTCCACGAGTCGACATCCTTGCGGAGCTGGGCCTTCATCGCCTCGGCTTCTCGTTCCGTGTCGTCACCGTCGGACTCGGGTTCGTTGATCATGGATAGGTTCCTTACCAAAAAAAGGTCCCGGCAGACCCTCAGCGAAGACCATGTTCGCGAACGCTTTCTGCCTAGGCAGACACGATCCATGCATGCCGGAGTTCGGCGTCGCTCCGCCTGAGCCGCGTGCAAGGTAGGATTCGAATCATTGTGGCTGGAGCGTTAAGACTACTTGATGACGGCTGCCCGAAATAGCAAGCACAATCGTCCCGCCGCGGCACACGGCCACGGACATGTTGGTGAACCACCGGTTGTCGGACGGCATCGCACAAACCGGTCGGTTGCGCGATGCGGATCCGGACAACGATACCGCGGGCACGAACACCCGTGACGCATTGATTACAGTCAAACGTCCTGGCCGGGCCGGCAAAGCAAAATTTCTTGCGGGAAGTGATTCGGTTAACAGAAGCCTGCATCGGCGCAGACATACAACACCGCAGATTTATTTTACCTGCTGCTTGCTTTTAGCATTCTTTCTCCAGGAGTGCCAGGGCTAATATACGGGGCGGGACAACGTGGGGAACGTCCATTGATCGAAGCCGCCATGGGCGATACGCGTTTCTTCGCTCGCAGTGCACCGCAGGCGCTCCGGGACATCGCATCCGCCGCGTCCGGGATGGCGCCCGCGATCGAGAAGTTGTTCACCGGCGTCGCGCCGCTGCAGACGGCTGGACCGGATCAGGTCAGTTTCCTCGACAACCGGCGCTACGCGCTCGCGCTCGAACAGACGCAGGCGGGAGCGGTGATCATCCATCCCGAGATGCAGGAGCGGGTGCCGCCCGGCACCATCCCCATCGTGACCACATCGGCCTATGAAGGCTGGGCGCACGTCGCGGCGCTGTTCCATCCGGTGCCGCCCCCGCGTCCCGGCATCCATCCGTCAGCGGTGGTCGACCGCGAGGCGAAGGTCGATGCGTCGGCCGAGATCGGTCCCTATGTCGTGATCGAGGCGCGGGCGGAGATCGGCGGCGGTTGTCGGATCGGGCCTTTCGTGTCGATTGGCGAGGGAGTGTGCATCGGTCGCGATTGCCGGATCGGCGCGCATGCCAGCATCAGCCACGCGCTGCTGGGAGCGCGCGTCTACATCTACCCGGGCGCCAGGCTCGGCCAGGAGGGCTTCAGCTTCGCCTCGACGAAGACGGGTTTCCTGAGCATCCCGCAACTTGGCCGCGTGATTATCGAGGATGATGTCGAGGTCGGTGCCAACACGACGATCGACCGCGGTTCGGCGCGCGACACGCTGATCGGTGCCGGCACCCGCATCGATAACCTGGTCCAGATCGGCCACAACGTCCGCGTCGGCCGCTGCTGCGTGATCGTCGCGCAGGTCGGGATCGCGGGATCGACCGAACTCGAGGATTTCGTGCAGGTCGGCGGCCAGGCGGCCGTCGCGGGCCATCTGCTGATCGGAACGGGCAGTCAGATCGGTGCGCAGGCGGGCGTGATTTCCGATGCTCCGGCGGGCTCGATCCTACTCGGCAGCCCGGCACAGCCGAGGAAGGAATTCTTCCGGCAGGTTGCCACGTTGAAGCGGATGACGCGCCGGCCGAAGTAGCCATCGGTGCTTTTTGTGCTGCCATCGACTGCGATTCGTGCCATGTTGCGCCATGGTCGATATCTCCTACAGGGTGATCGCTCGAACGAAGCACTCCTTCGACGTGGAGATGGCCAAGCCAAGCGGGCCCCTGAAGATGATCGAGGGATTCGGCAGCGAGCATGAGGCCAATGCCTGGATCGTGCAGGCACAGCGCATGATCCGCACCGCCAACCCCCGAATGCCGCTGCCGACGTTCAAGCCGCCACCTGCGCCCAGTGTGGCGCCAAGGCTGCCGCCGCTGAAATCCGAGCAGCCGCGTCTGCCCGAGGGACGCACCGGTACTGCGGCGCGACGCGTCGGCGGCCGGGCCGCGGGCCAAGGGAGTCTCGAAAAGGCCTGAATGTGGCTGGAGTTTTTGCCGGTGCATGCCGCACTGCGGCACGCTTGATGCATTTGGCGCGACAGTCACCATATCTACACATCAGAAAAACAGAAGGTGAATCGGGTGGCCGCAATTCCGATGACGGATGCCATGGTAACGGCCGCCCTTGAGGCCACAGCGTCGAAGATCCGACCGAAGGACGCCGATCCGTTCCGCAAGGGTGATTCCGTCGTCTATCCCGCGCATGGCGTCGGCCGCATCGAGCGTGTCGGCTTCGAGGATATTGCCGGTCACAGACTGCACCTGATCCACATCTCGTTCGACGACAACCAGATGACGCTGCGCGTGCCGGTGGCGCAGGCGCGTGCCGCTGGCCTGCGCAAGCTGGCGAGCGTGCAGGAGCTTGCCGATGCGATGGCCAAGCTGCGGGGGCGCCCGCGGGTGAGTCGCCTGATGTGGGCCAAGCGGGCCCAGGACTACCTGGCCAAGATCAACTCGGGCGAGCTCGTCGCGCTGGCCGAGGTGGTTCGTGATCTCCAGAGCGCCGGTGACGGTTCCAACAGCAGCTTCAGCCAGCGCAATCTGTTCGAGCTTGCGTTGGATCGACTGGCTGCGGAAGTCGCTGCGATCAACAGCACCGCCAAGGCGGATGCCATTGTGCAGCTCAACCAGGCTTTGCTTGATGCCAGGACGACGCAGTCCGCTCAGCTTTCAGCAGCGGCCGGCGCGTAAACTGGGGATACTCTCTGGCAAAGTCCAGGCAGCACGCTTATATGCAGAGGACGGCGCTTTTCAGCGTGGGTTTCCCGTACCTTGCCTATGCGACATCGTCGCACTTCGGTGCTCCCAATGTGAAAAGCATTCCGGTCCACGCGGTGTGGATCGCCGGATTGCAGGAGAATGACGAGATGTCGGAAGGCACAGTCAAATGGTTCAATTCCCAGAAGGGATACGGCTTTATTCAGCCGGATGATGGTTCGAAGGACGTCTTCGTGCACATCACCGCGGTAGAGCGTGCAGGCCTCACGGGCCTGAACGAAGGCCAGAAGGTCAGCTTCGATCTGGAGCGTGGCCAGCAGGGCAAAATGTCCGCGACGAACCTGAAGTCGGTCTGATTGGCTAAACGGTGCTGCCTCAGGCAGCACCGACTTCCCTGACGGTCCTCGCAGGGACGCACCAACGCCGGTGGGCTGGCTATCGTCGCACCAGGCACGCGTCGACTGGACCAAGTCTCCAAACTCGGCGTATCCAAACGCGGCCGCTCGATGTCGTAGAATTGCGGGCGTCCCACGCGGATGTGTTACGACTCCCAAGCCGATCGTTATTACATCAACGACATGGCCAACTACACAGTGGTTCCGCGCTCGGCGGATGATGGGTTTGATGTCGCCGTGATCGGCGGCGATGGCGCGCGTCAGACAGTCCTGAATTTCCGGACCCAAGCCGACGCCGAAGCCTGGATCATGCAGGACGAAGAGCACGAGCGCCGGCAGAACTCCACCATGGGCAAATGACGGGTGCGCTCTGATCGGCGGTTGATGCCAAGTCCCGGTTAGCGCGACCACCATTGCCCTATGAGCCAGAGGTGAGAAGGGCTGATCAATCCACGGTTGTCAGCGCGGAAATCCTATGGGGGAACACCCGGCCACGGCGCCGGCGTCTGCCCGCTTACCGACACTGCGATTTTCAGTGCAACCGGACGCGACCCCTACACCACTACAGGGGACGCGACCACTTGGATGATAAGGTCAGCCCTGCGCGAGATAGTCGGCAGGACGCAGGATGCTGATGCCGCGCCACGGGTGGAGCACGAGCAGGTCCTGATCGCTCGAAACGAGCACGCTGGCCGAAGCAGCGAGCGCAAGTTCAAGATACTTGTCGTCGCGCGGGTCCCGGCACTCGGCGACGCTGACAAGCGGCGTGAACCAGGTCGTGGCGAACAGCAACTCGTCCATCAGGTCGGCCCGAAGGGCCGGGTCCACGAAGCGCGCAGCCCAGGGCGGTGCAGGACCTCGGCGAGCTCGTCAAACACCGGCTGCGACATAGCGATCTGCTGCGTGGCGCGCGCCTTCGCGAACACCGCAAACGGAATGGCGCCGGCGTCCATCGCGCCGCAGACGATCACCGAGGCGTCGAAAACGATCAGCGGGATCGCGCGGCCTTGTGGTCCGCAAGTTCGTGCTCGAGGATTTCCGGCGTCAGCCCCTTCGCCGCGGCGTCGGCGGAAAACCGCCGCATCGCATCGAGCAACGGATCCTGTCCGGGCTGCGGTCGCAGAAGACGGCTGATGATGCGGCCGACCGCCTCTCGCTTCCGCGCGTCAGCGAGCGCCTGCGCGGCTTCCGCTTCCACCGGTATGGCTACGTCAACGGTTTCCGGCATTCGGACCTCCTGGCGGGTGCGACGCTACTGTCCGAGGCGGCGGCAGAGCAACGCCGGTCGGCATTCGGCCACCTTACCGCGGTCGCCGGAACTGACCCGCGCCGCGACCAGACTGAAAACTGGGCCAGGAGTGGGCCGGTCCTGAATTTAGTCCCGAAACCGGAACCAAGCCGGCACTCACCCTCCGGCACTCACCCTATTGAAATGATGGTGCCCAGGGGCGGAATCGAACCACCGACACTGCGATTTTCAGTCGCATGCTCTACCAACTGAGCTACCTGGGCATCTCCGGTGCGGCCGGGTCGCTGCCATACCGCATGCCCTACGATGGATCAAGTTCGCTCCGGCCAGGTTCCTCGCCATCATCGTCCGGCGCCGCGGGAATGCGGTACTCCTCGGTCAGCCATCGCCCCAGGTCGACATCCGCGCATCGCCGGCTGCAGAACGGACGCAAGTCCTGGACGGTCGTCCGGCCGCAGATCGGGCACCCAACGCTCTTCCTGCCACGCTCAGCCATCGTGTCCCTGCTCAGCCATCGTGTCCCTGCTCAGCCATCGTGTCCCTCGATCAGCCACTCGCACGCGGCCATGCCGGGCGCAGACCTCAGGGTCAGGCCGCGTCCCGTCCGCCGGGCCAGGTCCTCCAGCGCCACAGGATCGCGCTGCAATGCAGCGACGATAGCCGGCGACGCATGCAGGACGGGCATATGGTGCGGCCGCGCGGCCACGTCAGCGTCGATCCTCCGCAGTGCGGCCAGGCCGGCAGCGTGCGGTCCGGCCAGCAATTCGTGCAGGGGCGGATGCACCCGTGGCCGGACGATCTCGGCCAACCCCAGTGCCGTGAAGCCCAGCAGGCGGGGGTGCAACGGGTCATCGGCCAGCGCTGCACCAAGGGGGGTTGCCAACCGCGCACGCCGGCGTGGCGGCAGGCCGGCGAAATCCACCAGGATCGCCCCCGACAGATTGCGAAGCCTGATCTGCCGGGCCAGTACCGGCAGCGCGGCACGATTGGCTGCCTCGTGCGTCTCCGTCTTGCCGCGCCGCGCGGCCACCGCGCCGCCGGCATCCACGTCGATCGCCACCAGGGCCGGCGTCGGATGGAAGTGCAGGCGCGCGCCGCCCGGCAGCGAGGCCTCCGCGTGCGACAGCGCCTCGACTTGCTCCTCGACCTCCTCGTCGAAGCTGCGCGCGACGACAGTCAGCCGCTCGCCAAGCTCCGGGGCCAGACAAGCGGCCAGCGCATTGTCGTCGACCAGGACGGCCGCCTCGGGATGTGCGCGCGCCTGCTCGATCAATGCACCCGGACCGCGTGCCGGCGGCACCTCACCGGGCGCCAGCCGGGCCGTCAATCTGGGACCCTTGCCGCCCTGCGCGGCGCGCGTGACCCGAACGGCGACGGCGTCGCCCACATGCAGATCCACACCGGCTTCACTGTCGGGAAGGAACCCTTCCGCCCCGTCCAGCGCGACGAAGCTGCCGGCCATGGCCTGGACGTGCGCGGTCACCCGGCCGCGATGCAGATCGCCCACCCCGTCCGGTGCACCAGGACGCCAGATGGCGTAATCCACCAATGTGCCATCATCCGCCACGGCCACGCGGACCTCGCCCGGGCTGCAGGCAGCCAGCACGCGGAGCGTCACTGCCGCAGCCAGCCGCCGCGCAGCAATTGCGCCGTCTCGAACAGCGGCAGGCCGACCACGTTGGAATAGCTGCCGGAGAGGAAGCGGATGAACGCGGCGGCGCGGCCCTGGATGGCGTAGCCGCCGGCCTTGCCACGCCACTCATCGCTGGCGAGGTAGTCCGCGATCTGCCGCTCACTCAGCCGGCTGAATCCCACCACGCTCTGCACCAGCCGCTCGTGGCGACGCTGGTCGGGCGCGCGCACCACCACGGCGGTCATCACGCGATGCCGCCGGCCCGACAGCAGGGCGAGGCAGCGGCGAGCCTCCGCCTCGGTCTCGGCCTTGGGCAGGATGCGCCTGCCAACGGCGACCACCGTGTCCGCTGCCAGGACATGGGCCGTCTCGGCGGCCAACGCGTCGGCCTTGGCACGCGCCAGTCGCACCGCGTATTGCCGCGGCTGTTCGTCGGCGAGCGGGGTTTCATCGATGTCGGGGGCTGCCACGCGGTCCGGCACGATGCCGATCTGTGCCAGGAGGGCGAGGCGCCGCGGGCTGGCCGAAGCCAGGACCAGCGGAGGAGAGGTCACTTGAAGCGGAAGGTGATCCGGCCTTTGCTCAAATCGTATGGCGTCATCTCGACGTTCACACGATCCCCGGCCAGCACGCGGATGCGGTTCTTCCGCATCTTGCCCGAGGTGTGAGCCAGGATTGTATGCTCGTTGTCCAGCTTCACGCGGAACATCGCATTGGGCAGCAGCTCCATCACTGTGCCGCTGAACTCGATCATATCTTCTTTCGACATCCGCCCTCATGCAAAAGCCTGATTCCGGACCGGAACATGAGCGCGGGGCAGGGCGAGGTCAAGGCAGGCGCAGGGCGATGCTCCGTGCGTGGGCGTGCAGCCCTTCCGCCGTCGCCAGCGCGATCGCGGCCGGTCCGACCTGCGCCAGCGCCCGCTCATCCGCCGCGATCCACGTGGTGCGCTTCAGGAAATCGAACACCGACAGACCGGACGCGAAGCGGGCGGTCCGCGCGGTCGGCAGCACATGGTTCGGCCCCGCGACATAGTCGCCGAGAGCCTCCGGGCTCCAGCGGCCGAGAAAGACCGCGCCGGCGTGGCGCACCTTGGCAAATATGGCCGCCGGATCACGCACCATCAGTTGCAGGTGCTCCGGCGCCAGCCGGTTCACGAGGTCCACCGCCTCGTCCCAGTCGCGCACCTCGATGATGGCGCCATGCGCCTGCCAGCTTGCCCCGGCGATCGCGGCGCGCGGCAGGGCGGCAAGTTCCTCCGCAACCGCCGATCCGACGGCGTCGCCGAAGCCGCCATCGTCGGTGATCAGGATCGCCTGCGCCGCCTCGTCGTGCTCCGCCTGGGCCAGCAGGTCCACTGCCACCAGCCGCGGATCGTTGGCGGCATCGGCCAGCACGACCACCTCGGAAGGACCGGCGATCGAATCGATGCCGACGCGGCCAAATACCTGCCGCTTGGCCTCCGCGACATAGGCGTTGCCCGGGCCCACGATCCGGTCCACCGGTGCGATGCTCGCCGTGCCATAGGCGAGCGCCGCCACCGCCTGCGCGCCGCCGATCCGGTAGATCTCGACCACACCCGCGCGCTGTGCCGCCGCAAGCACCAGCGGATTCAGTACGCCGCCGGGTGAGGGGACGCACATGGCGATGCGCGGCACGCCGGCGACGCGCGCGGGGATCGCGTTCATCAGCACCGAGGACGGGTAGGCCGCCTTGCCGCCCGGTACATAGAGGCCGACTGCATCGAGCGGCATCCAGCGCATGCCGAGCGTGAGGCCGGCCGCATCCGTCGTCTCGATATCGGCCGGCACCTGCAGGCGATGAAAGGCCTCGATGCGCGTCGCGGCCGTGTCGAGGGCCGCAGCCAGCGGGGCGGGGATGGCGGCAACCGCTGCCGCGATCTCCGCTTCGGTCACGCGCAGGGCATCGGCCTCGAGGTCGAGCCGGTCGAAGCGCGCCGTGTAGCGCAGCAGTGCCTCGTCCCCTTCGGCCCGCACATCCGCGATGATCGCCGCCACCGCCTGGTCGACCCGATCGGTGGTCTCGCGCGCCTGGTCGAGCAGGGCCGCAAACTGGGCGGCGAACCCGGGATCGGCCGTGCGGAGCCGGATCATTGTCCCAGGGCAGCGCGGAAGCGGGCGATCCAGCCGCCCACCGCCTCGGGCTGCGTCTTCAGCGCGGTGCGGTTGACGATCAGCCGCGAGGTGATCGGCGCGATGACCTCGGTTTCCACCAGCCCGTTGGCGCGCAGGGTCGAGCCGGTCTGCACCAGGTCGACGATGAGGCGCGACAGGCCGAGACCCGGCGCCAGTTCCATCGCGCCGTTCAGGTGCACCACATCGGCATGCACGCCGCGCGAGGCGAAATGGCGGCGCGCGATGTTGGGATATTTCGTCGCCACCCGCACATGCGACCAGCGCGACGCATCATCGGCGCCGGCCGTCGCGGCAGGTTCGGCGACGGAGACCCGGCAGACGCCGATGCCGAGATCGAGCGGGGCGTAGATCTCCGGGTAGTCGAACTCCATCAGCACATCGGCACCGCAGATGCCGAGTTGCGCGGCACCGAAGGCGACGAAGGTGGCGACGTCGAACGGGCGCACCCGCACCACGTCGAGCGCCGGGTCGTCGGTCGGGAAGCGCAGCCGCCGGCTGTCCTCATCGGTATAGTCGGGCGCCGGGATCACGCCGGCACGCGCCAGAAGCTGGCCGCACTCCGCCAGGATGCGCCCCTTGGGCAGTGCCAGGATCAGCGGAGCGGTCAGCTCCGGTTCCAGGGCGGCGGCGGGATAGGGAGCGGTCATCGGTATTCTCGGCCGGGGGTAGCGGCGTCTACACCACGGGACCGGCGGCGGAAAGGGCGGGGAGAGCAGGTCTGTACCGCCGACGAGGGGACCGCCGACGAGGGGACCGACGAGGAGGGGCGCAGACACGACGAGGGCCGGGTAGGTTCCCGGCCCTCGCGCGATCGACCCGACAGGTGCAGACGGTCAGGGCGTGCGGACGATGGTCGTGCTGGTGGTGGGGGCCGGGCTCACCACGGTTGCGGTGGGCATCGGCTGGACGACGGTGGCGCTGGTCGGGGTGGGGTTGTCGCGCACGTTGGTGACGCACGCCGCGAGGCTCAGAGCAATAAGCGGAAGCAGGAAGGAAATGCGCATTGGAACGTATCCTTCAGTTGCGGTAACGGACGCCTCGGACTTCGACCCGTTCCGTGGCCGGTCCGTGCCGGATTTGTGGCAGGTTGTTGGCCGACCGATCACGAGCCGGTGGGGCTCGTTGACGCGCGATCACTGATCGCTGAAGCCTGCGGCGAGGCGGAGAGGAGACCTGACGGGGATGTGGACGCTGCTCGACCTCGCCGGTTCGGTGGCGCTGCTGCTCTGGGGCCTGCACATGGTGCAGACCGGCATCCAGCGTGGCTACAGTCCGGGCCTGCGCCGCTTTCTCGGCACCACGCTGCACAACCGGCTGGCGGCCTTCGCGGCGGGGCTCGGCGTCACCGCGATCCTGCAGAGCAGCACGGCGACCGGCCTCATGGTTGCGGGCTTCGCCGCCGGCGGCGCGGTGGCACTGGTGCCCGCGCTCGCCGTGATGCTGGGCGCCAATGTCGGCACCACGCTGATTGTCCAGATCCTGTCGTTCGACGTGGCGGAGGTCGCGCCGGCGTTGATCCTGCTCGGCGTGATGCTGTTCCGCCGTGCCGGCACCGCCCGCACGCGCGATCTGGGGCGGGTCGCGATCGGGCTCGGCCTGATGCTGATGTCGCTCCACCGGTTGGTCTCCGTCATCACGCCGTTTGAGGACATGCCGAGCCTGCGCATGGTGCTGGGCGCCATCAACACGGAACCGGTGCTGGACGTGCTGGTGGCGGCCGGCCTGACCTGGGCCGCGCATTCCTCCGTGGCCGTCGTGCTGCTGGTGATGTCGCTCGCGACCAAGGGCGTCGTGCCGCCGGAGGCCGCCTTCGCGCTGGTGCTCGGCGCCAATCTGGGGACCGCCATCAACCCGGTGCTGGAGGGCGGCTCCGGCGACGATCCGGTCGCGCGGCGGCTGCCGATCGGCAACCTGCTGACGCGCGTCGTCGGATGCGCGGTGGCACTGGTGCTGCTGCCCCGCATCGGTCCGCTGATGATGCAGGTCTACGACAACCCGGCCCGCGCCGTGGCCGACTTCCACACCGGCTTCAACCTGATCCTGGCCGCGCTGTTCCTGCCGCTGCTGGGACCCTACGCCTGGGTGTTGCGCAAGATGCTGCCGGCCCGGGTTGCCGCGGACGATCCGTCCCGGCCGCGCTACCTTGACCAGGTGGCGCTGGAATCGCCGCCCATCGCGCTCGGGGCGGCGGCGCGCGAGGCGTTGCGCATGGCCGATACGCTGGAGGCGATGCTGGTGCAGGCGGCGGAGACGCTCGACACCACGGACCACCGCCGGATCGGCGAGGTGCGGCGGTTCGATGATGTGCTCGACCGGCTGAACACCGCGATCAAGGACTATCTGACGAAGCTCGATCCGGAGGACCTGGGCCAACCGGATGAGCGGCGGCTGTCGCAGATCCTGGTGTTCACGACCAACCTGGAGGCGGCGGGTGACGTCGTGGACCGCGACGTGATGGGCCTGATCGCCAAGCGCCTGAAACGCGGCACGCCGTTGACCGCGCCGGAATGCGTGGAGGCGCGGCGGCTGCTGGACCGCCTGGTGGCGACCGTGAGAGCCGCGGCGGCGGTGTTCATGACCGAGGATGCCCGCGCCGCCCGGCAACTGGCCACCGAGAAGACGGCATTCCGCGACCTCGAGGCTGTCGCCACCCAGGCGCATTTCGCCGGTCTGCGCGACGGCAAGCCGCCGGCGCTCGACCTCGACCTGGTGCGCGAGCTCAAGCGGGTGAGCGGCTACCTGGTGGCCGCCGCGGCGTATCCGGTGCTGGAGGGGCAGGGCGAACTGCTCGCGAGCCGGCTGCGGCTGGATTCCTGAGCCGCCGCTCCACACATCTGTCGCCGCCGCTCCCTATCTGTGGAGTCGGGCATCTCCAGAGTGGTCTCCAGGCGCGGACATCTGGGGAGCCGGTATCTGCGGCGTCCCGCATCTGTGGAACACGGGGAGAACATGCTTGTGCCGCTTGGGTCGGCGGGGCCGAAGCGGTAGAGTCCAGCGTCGCTTCCGAGGAGTCGGTTGTTCGTCGGGTACACTGTGGTCCTGTCGCAACATGCCAGGATGTTGTGCCGAGGCGGAGGTTCTTGTCCTATATGTTGATTGACGACACATTGAAGCCGGGCGGAAACTCCGCCGGTGTTCGCCAGGGGGAATCCGACGTGCTCGACGCAGTGCAGATGCCAGGTCGCCACCAGGTCCACATCGACCGCTCGCGTGACGTGCTGTTGACCGATTTCGGCCGCGCCACACTGTCCGATCGCTATCTGATGCCTGGCGAGGAGTTCCAGGACCTGTTCGCGCGCGTCGCCTCCTATTACGGCGACGATGCCGGGCACGCCCAGCGAATCTATGATTACATGTCGCGGCTGTGGTTCATGCCGGCGACGCCGGTGCTGTCGAATGGCGGCACCCAGCGCGGGCTGCCGATCTCCTGCTTCCTGAACGAGGCCTCCGACAGCCTGGAAGGCATCGTCGGGCTGTGGAACGAGAATGTCTGGCTGGCCTCGAAGGGCGGCGGCATCGGTTCCTATTGGGGCAACCTGCGCTCGATCGGCGAGAAGGTCGGCGCCGTCGGCAAGACCTCGGGCGTGATCCCGTTCATCCGGGTGATGGACAGCCTGACGCTCGCGATCAGCCAGGGCTCGTTGCGGCGTGGCTCGGCCGCCGTCTACCTGCCGGTGTGGCATCCCGAGATCGAGGAGTTCGTCGAGATCCGCCGCCCGACCGGTGGCGATCCGAACCGCAAGGCGCTCAACCTGCACCACGGCATCCTGGTGTCCGACGCCTTCATGCGCGCGGTCGAGGCGGATGAGCAGTGGCCGCTGGTCTCGCCGCGCGATGAGACGCCGGTGCGGTCGATCTCGGCGCGCTCGCTGTGGATCCGCATCCTGACCGCGCGGATCGAGACCGGCGAGCCGTACCTCATCTTCTCCGACCACGTGAACCGCGCGCGGCCCGAGCACCACAAGCTGGCCGGGCTCGAGGTGAAGACCTCCAACCTGTGCTCCGAGATCACGCTGCCCACCGGGCGCGACCAGCATGGCATGGAGCGCACCGCGGTCTGCTGCCTGGCATCGCTGAACCTCGAGAACTGGTTCGAGTGGCGCGACCACCCGACCTTCGTCGAGGACATCATGCGGTTCCTCGACAACGTGCTGCAGGACTTCATCGACCGCGCCCCGCCCGGCATGGAGAAGGCGCGCTATTCCGCGATGCGCGAGCGCAGCGTGGGGCTCGGGGTGATGGGCTTCCACTCCTTCCTGCAGTCGCAGAACGTGCCGTGGGAGAGCGTCATCGCCAAGGTCTGGAACAAGCGGATGTTCAAGCACATCCGCGAGCAGGCGGACCTGGCGTCGCGCGTGCTGGCCGAAGAGCGCGGGCCGTGCCCGGACGCCGCCGAGTACGGCGTGATGGAGCGGTTCTCGCACAAGATGTCGATCGCGCCGACGGCGTCGATCTCGATCATCGCCGGCAACTCCTCGCCGGGGATCGAGCCGATCGCTGCCAATGTGTTCCTGCAGAAGACGCTGTCGGGGAGTTTCTCCGTGCGCAACCGGCATCTGCAGATGCTGCTGGCGGCGAAGGGGATGGACAATGAGGACGTGTGGTCGTCCATCACCCTGACGAAGGGGAGCGTGCAGCATCTGGATTTCCTGACCGAGCAGGAGAAGGCGGTCTACAAGACGGCGTTCGAACTGGACCAGCGATGGATCATCGAGCACGCGGCGGACCGCGCGCCGTTCATCTGCCAGAGCCAGTCGGTGAACGTGTTCCTGCCGGCCAACGTGCACAAGCGGGACCTGCACCAGATCCATTTCATGGCGTGGAAGCGCGGCGTGAAGTCGCTGTATTACTGTCGCAGCCTGTCGCTCCAGCGCGCCGACAACGTGAGCGAGGCGGCGGTGCGGCCGGCGGAGTTCACCGGCATCGCCGCCCCGGTATTGCCTGCGAATGACGGCCAGGTGCCGCTGCCACTCGTGGCCGTGCAGGCCAATGCGACGAACTACGAGGAATGCCTGGCCTGCCAGTAGCCACGGCCGCCTGACATCGCCGCAACGCACGCCGCTCGCACATCCACGCCGCCGCCCGCACCGACGTGCGCCATCACCACGGCCTGCGCCGCCGCCACCAATGCACTGGGCGCCGCACCATCGCCCGCACCTTCGTCATGGCCGGCCCTGTGCCACGGCTGTCCACGCCTTGCATCGCCGACGAAAAGAGGCAGCCGCCATGGCAGGCACCGGGCCATGCCATGACGGCGACAGGTCCCCGGCTACACCGTCGCGCGGTACACCGCGTGCCACATCGAGGCCGGAGCGCCGCGCGGGCCGTATTTGAACCGGGCGATCTCCTCCACCTCGCGGAAGCCGGCATCGCGGATCATCCGGCTCAGTGCGACCGCGCCGAAGCGCCACCAGATGTTCTCGCTCAGCCCGCCGTCGTACTGCATCATCGGCATGTCGTCGTGCCGGTCGAGGTCCGGGAAGATGCAGTCCGAGATCAGCGCGTGGCCGCGCGTCACTTCGCGGATGCGGGTCAGCGCCAGCGCAGGGTCGCGCAGATGCAGCAGCAGGTCGCCGCAGTGGACGATATCAAAGAGACCGAAACGATCAGGCGACAGGTCGTAGACGTTGCAGTGCACGTGGCGCACCTTCGAACCGAGACGCTCGTGCGCCAGGGTGAAGCCGGCACCGAAGCGGCGCTCCAGGTCTTCCTGCGTCATGGCGGCACGCACGCTGGGTGCCAGGTCCAGTTCCGCCGCCCGCGCGATATCCAGCGCGATCACTTCGGCCGCGCCGCGCCGTTCGAACTCGTAGGCCCAGAAGCCGTCGAACGTCGCGATGTCCAGCACGCGCAGTCCGTCCAGGCGAGGCGCGAGGCGGTAGCGCTCCAGGATCGGGCGATGGTCGTAGAAGCCCGGCGTCACGATCCCGTCGCCGAGGTCGATGGTGTGGTACCAGGTGATGCCGTTCACCAGGCTCCGGAGATCGCCGCTCTCCTGCGCGGTGCCCGCCGGTGGCAGGTCGCCCTGCTCCGGCGTTTCGTTCCGGTCGGCTTTCGGTATCCGCCGCAACGAGAATTCCACTCCCACGCGACGGCTGTCGGCGAACAGTGAGGCTCGCAAGCCGCTCACCTTGACGGTTCGTGTCGTCACCCTGCCTCCTGGTATTCGATGTGTCTGCGACGCTTATAGGAAAGTTTCGTGGTCCTGAGTGAATCTGCTGCTGTTGGCCGGTGGCGGGTATCGCGGAGATGTGAAGCCGGGCCGTCGCGATCCGGTGCGTTGCCAGTGAGGAACTGGTATTAACCATTCCGGTGCTCATGGTCGTCGCCTGCCTCACCTGCCAGTAGAACCGGTGCCCAGCCGGCAAACCCACAGGTGTAGAGACGAGCTTTCGTGTGCCGGGATGGTTACCGTCTGATGTCGCCAACCGACGCTGGTCAAGAGATGGGCACGTGTCTGGGATCGCAACAACAAGTGCCAACGTCATTGCCGACAGGCGCGTGCAGGCTCGGTTACTGACCGCCCTCCTGCTCGGCTGTCTGGTTCTCGCAGCCCTGGCATTGCGGCTCTACCGCCTCCAGACCGAACCGGTCTGGTACGATGAAGCCGCGACCCTTGGCATCGCCAGCATGGACTGGCGCACGATCTTCGGCGATATCGCACGGCTCGAATCCAGTCCCCCCGGCTTCTACGGCCTCAGCAAGATCTGGCTGCTGCTGTTCGGCGACGACATCGGCGGCATGCGGCTGCTGCCCGCGCTCTGCGGCGCGCTCAGCATCGTGCCGGTCTGGCTGATCGCGCGGGCCCATATCAGCGAACGCGCCGCCTGGCTCGCCGCCGGCCTGCTGGCGATGGCCGCCTCGCAGGTGCGCTTCTCGCAGGACCTGCGGACCTACACGGTGCTGTTCCTGTGCTATTGCGCCGCCCTGCTGGTCGCCGCGCGGCTTACCGAGGAATCGCCGATGGACCGGCCGGCCTGGGGCGCGATCCTCGGCCTGGGCGCGCTGCAAGGCGCCATGCTGTGGCTCCACTCCACGGCTCCGCTGCTGATCATGACTTTGAACGTGTTCATGCTCGTGGCCGCCTTCATGCGCTGGCAGGCCCTGCGCCACGCCGTGCTGGTGGTCGCTTTCGTCGATGTCGTGACCGTCGCACTCGGCTCGGTGCCGCTGGTCCACGCGATCAACCACATCGTTGAACCGCAGTTCGTCGATCGCTGGATCGACGCGCCCGATCTGCGCGAGGCCGCCACGCTGTACGGACGGACGCTGGTCGCACCGTACCTGAACGCCTGGTCCCCTGTGGCTGCCGCGATGTTCGGCGCGATGGCCGTCGCCGCGGTCGTCGCCGCGGTGCGCCGGCAGAACGCGATCGTGCTGGGCCTCGCCGCAATGCTGGTCACCGGCGTGATCCTGCTGCCGGCGATCAGCCGTTTCGTGCCCGTCATGCTGGACCGCACGATCCTTTTCCTGCTGGCGCCGCTGCTGCTGCTGGTCGCGGCCGGTGCGGCCTCGCTGTCGCGCCCCGCCTTCCTGGGCTGTTCGGCGGTCCTGCTCCTGCTGCAGGGCTTCGGTTTCGTGCACTACCAGACGATCGACGTGCGTCGTGAGCAATGGCCGGCCGCCGCCGCCGTGCTGCACGGTCGCGTCGGGCCGCTCGCACCGGTCATCGCGACCGAAGGCGTGTTCCAGGCGATCGCCCTTGAACTCCCGCTGCGTGCGGCCGGCGACAATCCGCGCATCATCGTCATCCCGCCCGAGGCCGATCTTGAGCAGTTCGCCGCCGGCAAGCTCGCCGCCAGCCGGGTCAGCAATCCGGCCAATATTTGCGCGATGATCGCAGGGTCCGAACGCGTCTGGCTGGTCGCACGCACCATGCCGCAGGGCGTGGTCAACGACCCGGAATATTCCGCCCGCCCCGCGGTGCGCGATGCGCTGCTCGCCGCCGGCTCGCATCTTCTCGAAAGCACCATTGTCCCCGGCATCGAAGTCGAGGAATGGAGTTCACCGCGCTGCCGGTGACGGCTTCGCCTCGGCGACCATGCGCTCGAGCGCGTCGTCGAGGCCCGACACGAAGATCTGCCATGTGAACAGATGCGCGCGTTCCGTCGCTGCGGCGCCGAGGCTGCGGACCAGCGCGGGATCGTTCGCCAGCAGTACCATCCGCTCCGCAAAGGCCGCCGGATCATTGGGCTCCAGGAAGCCGGTGACACCGTCCAGGATGCTCTCGGTCGGGCCGCCCACGTTCACGCCGATGACCGGCTTGCCGGCTGCCATGCCTTCCACCGGCACCAGGCCCCAGTCCTCGTTGAACGCGGTGAACAGCACCGCCGTGCAATGATCGTAGAGCGTGCGCATCTCGGCATCCGGCGGGCCGCTGTGGAATTCGATCCCGCCGATGCGTGCCGCCTCGCGCTGCAGCCCGGCGAAATAGTCGCGGCTCTTGTCGTCCACCATGCCCGCGATCGCCAGGCGGAAATTCGCCGGCAGCCGCGGGCGCGCCAACTCGAACGCCGCCACCGCGAGTTCGACGTTCTTCGTCCACATGATCCGGCCCGGCACGAGGAAATACGGATCCGACCTGGTGGATGGCCTGATCTGTGCTTCATCGATACCGGGATGCAGGATCTGCACAGCATCCGCCGGATACAGCCCGCCCACCGCGATCCGCTGGCGGATGGTTTCGCTGACCGCGACCACCGCGCTGTAGCGGCGCCAGCAGAACCGGTCGAGCGCGCGGAATCCCAGTTCCAGCAGGTTGACCAGTGGCCGCCATTTGCCCGCCCGATGCAGCAGGCGCGCACGGTATTCATGGTCGAAGGTCGCGCGCAGCGGCGTGAAGCACAGGCACAGCACCGGACGCGATGAGTTGCGTGGCGTGATCAGGTCGCCCAGCCCTTCGCAGGAGATCACCAGCGCATCGAAACGGTCCATGTCGAGCTTGGTGCGCAGCATCTGCAGTCCAGCCGACACGACCGATCCGTAGCTCCGCCGCACCGAAACGCGCGACAACTCGACGACCGGCATCGTCTTCAGTTCGGGATACGAGGCGTCGCGGTCGTAGTGATTGGTGTAGATCGTCCAGTCATGACGCGACCGGCGCACGATCTCCAGCAGCGTCCGCTCGAGGCCGCTCTTGAGATACACCCAGGGATGGTAGATCGCGACCCGCACCGTTTAGGCTCCGCGCCGTTCGCGCAATGCCGCGTCGTATGAGGCCAGCAGGCGGTCGATATGCGCGTCCCAGGTATAGCAGGACGCCGCGAGTCGGTTCTGCCGGCCATACGCCGCGGTGGCGGCCTGATCGTCCCACATGCGTCGTATCGCCTCGATCATTGCGGTCTCGTCGCCCGGTGCCACGCGCGCGCCGGCGAACGGGATCGTGTCGATGCTGGACACGATCGCACAGCCGCTCGCCATGGCCTCGGCCAGCGTCAGGCCGAACGTCTCCGCATGCGACGGCAGGAGAATCACGAGCGCCCGGCTGATGAGATCGCGATAACCCGGCCCGTTGCGCTCCTCGACGATTTCCAGATTGGCCGGCGCCGTTGCGCGCAGTTCGGGAATGTTGTCACCCCAGCCGAGCGCGCGGAACGGGATGTCGGGCAACGCTCGGGCCACGGCCATCAGGTGGTGGATGCCCTTGCGGACGTCGAGCAGCCCGGCGAAGGCCACGAACGGCTCGCGCTGCTCGGCACACGCCAGACGCTCCAGGTCGATGCCCGGCGCGATCACCATGCTCTTCTCCGCGGAGGCGCCAAGTGCCAGGCCGATGTTGCGCGAAGAATCGCTCAGGAAGATGGTGCGGTCGTAGTTACGCGTGAGTGTGAAACGCTCCCACGCCTGGAAGGCCCGTCCGATCACCGGTCCGCGCATCTGCCGCCAGGCATCGCCGAACAGTGCCAGGATCTCACACACCACCGGCTTGTTCAGCCTGCGGCCTGCGGCCAGCGAGGGCAGGCAGGCGTGGTAGTTGAACGTATGGATGATGTCGGCCCCACCTGCCGATTCCGCGATGGACTTCGTCCGCAGATTGAGCCGGTGGCGGCTGATCGGCAGTCGCTGCGTGGGGATTCCCTCGTATTCGCGCAGCTCCGGTTGCCCTGTCGTCAGCACGCGCGCGTCGATGCCGCGGGCGCGCAATCCGGCCGCGGTGCGCAGCACGACATACTCGCCGCCGCCACGGAAGTCGGGCGGGAAGCACTCATGCGTCAGCAGCACCGAAAGCGACGCCGGATTCAAATGACGAGTCTCCGCGCGCGGATCGAGCTTGCGGCGAGCGTCGCCGCCAGTACGCAGGCCCGCGGCAGGCCGAACAGCAACCGTGCCAGCAGCACGTGCGGCGCGCGGAAGCGCGAACGGTCGAACAGCCGCAGCGCGAGGTACGGCACCGTCAGCAGCAGTCCCGTCGGATGCAGGATCGCGACCAGCAGACCGATCACCGCAAGATCGAACGTGGCGGTCAGCGGGCTGAGGAACACGCCCAGGAACAGCTTGCGCCGCAGTTCAGGAAAGGCGCGCGACAGGTACGGCCAGTAACGCATGTTCCGTGGTTCCATCAGCCAGGATCGGAAGGACACCGCGAACACTTCATGATACGCCACCGCCGCCTCGGCAAATCCTGTCCGATACCCCGCACGCAGCATCGTCCAGCCGAGCGCCGTGTCCTCGGCGTAGAACCGTTCGCGGAACGCCGCCGGGAAGCCGCCCACCGCGCGGAACGCAGCGGCGTCGTAGAAGATGTTGCAGGTCTCGAAATACGGCGTCGGCCCAGGAACGTTCACCGTCTTCTCCAGGAACCGGCGGGGCTGCGACGGGTGGGGCTGCGTGCGCCCCTGCACCAGGCCATAGCCGCGCGACAGTTCCGCGACACCTTCCGCGAGCCAGCGCGGCGTCGCCTCGCAGTCGTCATCGATGAAGGCGAGCACACTGCCTTTCGCGTGGTCCGCACCGAACTGGCGCGACGGTCCGGGACCGGAGAACTGCGTGCGATGATACGCGATCGGCACCGCCGCATCGCGGGCGATCTCGGCAACCGCGCGGTCGGTCCCGTCATCGGTGTAGTTGTGCACGACGATGATCTCGAAGCGGTCGGCGGGCCATTGCTGCGCGAGCAGCGAGCGCAGCAGCCGCGCCAGCAGGGCTGCGCGGCGATGCGTAGGCACGATCACGCTGACGAACGGCATGGCGGCGGCGCTCATGCGTCCATCCGCACCGTCGTCACCCGGTCATCCGTCGCACCCGCGGCCACGACGTTGCCATGCACCGGCCGCCGGCGGAGCCCCGCCAGGCGCCTGGGTGGAAACGCGCGAGACGCCAGCAGCGACAATGCCGCCTTGTCGCGTACCCGGCGCTGCGCCTGGGCCTGGCGGCGCAGGGCCAGCGTCTGCGGCAGATGGCGCAGGTTCCACCCCATGGCGCGGAGCCGTGCGCCGCGTGGCGGATTGATCATTGCATCCGCGAGGCCGTACAGGACGTTGGCCGCCAGGAAGACCGCGAGCCGCGCCGGCGCCAGCGATTTCAGCCCCATGCGGAAGCGGTTCTTGGTGTAGTGGAACACGATCTCCGGGGCACTCGCACCGATCTCGGTCCCCGTGTGGTGCACCGCCACCGCGGCCGGCACCACGCGCGACCGCCAGCCGGCGATCGCCAGGCGAACCCCGAGGTCGGGCTCCTCATAGCCGTAGAAGAACGCTTCGTCGAAACCGCCGACCGCCAATGCAGGCTCCGGCCGGAACAGCACGGCGGCGGTGTTCAGCCACAGCACGTCCTCCGGCGTATCGGCATCGCTCGCCGGCGCGCCTTCGAGCCGGTCCCAGGCAAGGCCCAGCGGACCCAACGCGCCGCCATAACTGTTGAGCGTGCCCCGATCATGCGCGAAGACGAGCGGGCCGCTCACCTGCGCGATCGCCGGATCGGCGTCGAGCGCGCCGACGGTCGCCGCAGTCCATCCCGGCGTCAGTTCAACATCGCTGTCGACCAGGGCGACATAGCCGCCGATGCCTCGCCGCAGCCCGATGTTGCGCACGACGGTCGGTCCTTCGGGCGCCTTGCGATGATAGGTCACCTTGCAGGGCAGCGTGCGCGCAAGGTCAGCGATCACCTGCGGCGTGTCGTCGCTGGACGAATTGTCCACGACCAGGATCTCGGTCTGCCCGTCCGGCCAGTCCTGCGCGGCGATGGCACCCAGGGTGCGCGGCAGGTCGCGCGCTCGGTTGAACGTCGGGACGACAAACAGAACCTGAGTGGTCATCCAATTCTCGCCGCCTGGTCGGGCACCGCGCCGAGCAGTCCCGCCATCAGTGCGAGAGTGTACCAGGACGAATCGTACCACAGGGAAAAATCCACCGTCTGCTGGGTAAACTGGCCCAACAGGCCGATCACAGCTCCGACACAAATCCCCCGCACGGCGTACTCGCTGGCGGCCGCGCCACGCACGCCGCGCCGAATCACCGAGGCCAGCAGATAGAGGAAGGCAACCAGCCCGACGACGCCGGTCTCCGACAGCATCAGCAGGTAGACGTTGTGGACGGGGGATGCGCGCACATTCGCCGCGTCGCGATACTCGTCGAGCGAGCGGATGATCTGCTCGAACAGCGGCGCGTGGCGGCCAATCTCAAGGATCGAATTGTTCGGCCCGATGCCGAGCAGCGGATGATCGTCCCAGATGGCGAGCGCGGCGAGGTTGTAGCTCAGCCGGAAATCCACCGAGGCGGTGAGATCGCCCTCCAGCCGCTGGGCGATCTTGTCGGTGAACGGCAGCGCGACCGCCGCCAGCAGCCCGAGTGCCAGGATGCCGCAGCCCAGCGCCATCCTGGCGGATAGCACGCGCTGCCAGACCGCGGTGGCCGCGACCAGCGACATCGTTGCGGCCAGGATGACGATCGGCGAGCGCGACGCGGTGGCGACCGTGCCGGCCACGCCCAGTGCCGCCACCGCCGCGCTCGCGAGGATCACCGGTCTGCGACGCGAATACAGCACGGCGCCGAATGCCGCCGGCACCACCATCAGCAGATAGGGCGCCAGGTAGTTCGGATGCCCCATGGTGCCGCGTGCCCGGTTCTCGATCTCGGCGGCAACCCCGCTCGCGGCGGTGCCGAGACCGATCATGCTCAGGAGCCCGCTGCCGGCGTTCGTCGCCACCTGGAGCACGCCCAGCGCGGACTGCATCGCGATCGCGGCGGCGAAGGTGCAGACAGCGACCAGCCATAGCCGGGGGTTGAGGTTGTAGTGCAGCCACAGCAGCAGGATTGCGAATTTCACGACGCGGTAGACGTCGTTGAAGCCCCAGTCGGGCCGCTGCGACAGCAGCGCCGAGACGCAGCACACGGCGAGGAATGGCAGCACCGGACCGGCGCCCGGCGGCGCGCCGACCCGGTGGACATGGGTCGTGCGATGGCCGATCAGCCGCTCCCAGACCGAGACGCCGAGCAACAGGAACAGGAACGGATCGGCCGGGATCCAGTAGAGCCCGTTCGAGCCGGACGCGCCGAGCCACGCGTCGAACGCGAAATACTGCCGGTTATAGGTCAGCGACAGGATGTAGCCGGCGAGGAACACCTCCTTGGGGAGGCCCGACACCACCGCGCTCAGCAGCAGCAGCAGGGCGAACCCGCCGGCGATCGCGGTCTTCGGCCCGACCTCCGGCACCACCGCGGCGAGCATCGTGCACAGCATGCCGGCCGCGACCACGCCGGCGGCATTCGTCGCGATACGCCCGGCGGTCATCGGCCGCGCACGCCCTCGAAGCGCAGCAGGGTCATCGAGTAGGGCGGTACCCGCACCGTCACCGTGGCACCCGGCGGCGCCAGCGCCTGGCTGTCCAGCCGCACCTCCTCGAGGCTGCCGCGGTCGATGCGGCCGGCCGTGCCGAAGCGCTGCTGCGGCGCCCAGCGCAGTCCGGGTACGGCGGGAAGCTGCGTGCCGGTATTGGCGTCCACCGCCGGCCCGGTCAGCGTTTCGCTGCGCAGGCTGTCGGCACCGGCACTGCCGTCGAGCGCCAGCGTCGCGTCGATCGCTGCGGACGGGTGCTTGCTGATCAGCAGCACCGTCAGGATGCGGCCGTCCTCCGAGCGCGTGGCCAGCACATCGAGATAGGGCACGCCGCGCACCCGGTCGACAAAGCCGATGGCGCGGCTGTCATAGCTGGCGACCTCGACGCTGCTCGCGAGCAGGTCGGGTTCCATCCGCGTCGCCACCATCTGGAACGCACGATACGGCGCGGTGGGGATCCAGGCGCTGCCGCTGCGGCCGATCCAGCCCATGAAGGACGCCTCGTTCAGCTTGAAGAAGTTGGCCACCGTCACGTGCGGATCTTCGGCGAACGCCTTCAGCGCGGCGGCCACGTAGATCGCCGAGCCGAGCGTCTTCACGTGGTCCACCCAGGGCGATCCGGGCGTCGCCGCGTAGAGCGGCCCCCATTCGGTGATGCCCAGGCTCATGCGCGCCGCCCGGTCGGGCTGCAGGCGTTCCACGTCCTTCCAGGTGTCGCGCAGGTTGGCGGCGATCAGCGTCGGCGCCGCCCAGAGCGCGGCATACACCTGGGCGGGATCGAGCCCCTTCTGCTCGCCCACCAGCGGCGAGTAGGCGTTGTGCACCATCAGCATGTCGATCGCGGCGCCCGCCCGCCGCAGCACGACCTCATTCCAGTCGTCGCGTTCGGCGAAGCGGTAGCGGCCATAGTTGCGCAGGCCGATCGCACCGATCGTGATGGTGGGATCGGCCGCGCGCATCGCCGCGGCGAACGCCAGCACCCTCTCGGCGTAGCTCTCCGGCGTCATGTGGCCGCCCGACATGTCGCCGGCCATGTAGAGCTCGTTGCCGATCTCCCAGTACTGCACGCGCGCCGGGCCGCTCCCGCCGGACCGATTGTTGCCGTTGACGTAGCGCACCCAGTCCGCCGCCATCGCCGGCGTGCCGGTCGCGGCATTCACCGTGATCAGCAGCCCAGCGCCGATGTTGCGCGCGAAGGTGAGTGCCTCGTCCGTGCCGAACACGTGGCGGTAGCGCTCATCGGCGCCGGGATGCGTCAGCGTGGTCTTGCGATCCGCCTGCGGGCCGATGCCGTTGCGCCAGTCATAGGCGTCGGACCAGACGCCGCCGGGAAAGCGCACCAGGCTGACGCCCATCTCGCGCGCAAGCTGCACGATGCGCGGTTCCAGACGCTGCGCGTTGGCGTCCCACAGGCCGTTCGCGTCGCGGATCACCTCGATGTTGGTCCCGAACAGCGTGCGCGGAATCCGCCGCCGGACCCGGGTCGTGTCGATCCGCACGGCCGCCGGCAGCACCGTCGCCGCCTGGGCGGGCGCGGCCGGCGTCACACTCGCGGCGGCCGCGGCGGTGACGCTCACGGCGGCGAATCGTGCCGTCCCGCCGGTGCCCTCCGCTGTCAGGAACAGCACCAGCCCCTCGATCGCCGCATCGTCCGGCACGCTCAGCCGGTCCTGCCTGGCGGCCGGTTCCGCGGCGCCATCGTCGCGCAGCAGCACAGTCTCGCCGCCGCCGCCCTTGCGGAGGACCGCGAGGCCAAGGACGGCGTGGGCGCCACCCGTCGCACCGAGCGCCGCGGCCACCGTGACCTCGCGGCCGCGGAACGGTCCCGCCGGCAGAAGCTGGCCCAGCCCCAGCGGCTTCTCGCTCGGCGTGTTGGCGGCGTTCGGTGCCAGTTCCAGCACGCGCCGGCCGGCCGCGTCGGGACCGGTGATGCGGATGCTGCCCTTGCGGGCCGCCTCGGGATCGAGGAACCAGCCGGCCGGCGGCTGCCCGCCCTGGCTGAAGTCGCCGTTGACCGGCCATTGCTGCGCCCAGGCGGGCGTGCGCCCCAGGATCGCCAGGCCGATCAGGGCCAGGGCCAGCGTCAGGGCCAGCGTCAGGAACCGGGGGATCATGCGCCGGTGCGTCATCATGTGGCGGCGCGCGAGCGTGCCAGCAGCAGGACGCCGGCGCGCAGCGAGGTGTCCACGTGCAGCAGGCGCCGGGCGGCGATCATCAGGCCGATCGATGAGGTGGCGAGTGCGCCGGTCGTCGCCAGCGCGGCGCCGATCTGGCCGAGGCCCGGGATCAGCAGCAGGCACAGCAGCAGATCGACGGCGACCGCTGCCAGCATGATGCCGACGAGGATGCGGTTATGGCCGGCGATCGCCAGCATGCCGCCCGCCGAGCCCATCACCGCCTGCAGCAACTGCGCGCAGGCGAGGATCTGGAGTGCCGGCGCGGCCTCGGGGAAGCTCGGTCCGAACACGCGCAGCAGCAGGGAGCCGAGCACCAGCAGCACGACGGTGATGCCCACGCCGAGGCCGGTGGCCAGCAGCACGCCGTTGGCGAGGGTGCGCTGCAGCCCGGACAGGTCCTTCCGCCCGATCAGTTCAGCCGCCATCGGCCCGAGCAGCGCATTCACCGAGGCGACCGCAAAGCCCACCATCAGCGCCAGGCGGGAGGCGACGCTGTAGAGCCCGGCCTCGGACGGGCCGGCGAGCGCGCCCAGCATGATCGTATCGAGGCGTTCGATCAGCGACATCGCCGCCATCGAAATTACGAACGCCAGGCTGGAGACGATCCAGGTGCGCCGCAGGTCGGTGGGGTGCGCGGCAGCGGTTCCGACGGGCGCGGCGCGCAGCACGGCGCGCCAGGCCGGCAACAGCGCGAGCACACCGGCGAGGCAGGTGAGGCCGAGTGCCAATGGTGCGCCGAGCGGACCGAACAGGACCGCCGTCGCGCCGATCAGCACGACAACGAGAAAGGATCGTAGGAGATTTGCAATGATTTCAGCAAACAACGGGCGCCGAACCGCCTGCAGGATACCGGTGGCCAGGCTCGCGAGGCAGAGCAGCAGCACGAGCGGCGCGCCGGCGACGGCCGCGGGAAGCTGCGGACGCAACGAGGGAAGGGCGTAGATGGCGGCAATGAATCCGGCGGCGATGACCAGCGATGTGGACAGGCACAGCCACCAGGCGGATCGGATGAAACTGCGGAACTGCGCCCAGTCGGCACGGTCGCGATAGACCGGCAGATAGCGGACGGCGGCGAGCGGCATGCCTGCGCCTCCCAGCAGCGACAGGACTGTCACCCAGGCGAAGATGGTTACATATGTTCCGTATTCATCGAGGGCCATGCAGCGCGCAAAGACCACCTGGCTGAGCACCGCCACCATGACGGCGCCACCCTTGAGGAGCAAGCCAAATACGCTGGTCCAGCGGAGGGTCCTGTGGCCCGAGATGCCATCGTCCGATGTGGATGCGATCACGAATCTATGTATTGCATCCCTTGTTGAAAAATCTTTGACGTTGGCTAAGAGGACATTAACATGCAGTGCAGCACGGGTAAAGCGTTTGGGCCTTCCTGACCGTCCCAGGTCGGTACCCGTTGCGTGTCGACTCTGGGTTATGGCGGAGGGAAAGATGCAACCGGACGGACATGCGCAGGCGCGTGCCCAGCAACTCTCGCTGCCGTCCCAGGACGTCCTGCGCGGCCGCATCCCCACCCGCAGAATCCAGCCCGCATCGGCGGCCCGCACCACTGGACAGGATCCCGATCTGGCGCTCGCGCTGCGGACGATGTCCGGCGAGGTGATCGCGATCCTCGGGGCCGGGGCCGTCACGCTCGTTGCCTTCCCGGTGCCTGCCGCCGCCGCGCACTTCCTGGCGGTCGGTGTGCTGATCGCTGTGATCTTTCTCACTGCCTGCTGGGCCCTGGGCAGCTACCGTTTCGACCAGACCGAGCGGTTCGTCATCCATCCGGTTACCGCGCAACTGGCATGGCTGGGCAGCGCGGTGCTGATCGTCGCGAGCTGTCATCTGGCGGATGCGGCGCGGTTCGTGGACGCATGGCGCTGGGAGGCATGGCACTGGTCATCGTGGCACTGGTCGGCATGGTCCTGGGCGGGATGGCACTGGTCGGCCGCCTGGGTGCCGGCGGGCGCGGTCGGGCTGCTGCTGTTCCATGTGGCGATGGCGCGCCGCATCCGCTCGCTGCGCGCGTCCGGCCGGCTGGCGATCCGCGTCGCCATCGCCGGCGCGGCGGCGCAGGCCGAGCAGCTTCGGCGTGCGATCGAGCGGGAGGATGGCGGCAGGTCCTATGAGGTCGTCGGCGTATTCGACATCCTGGCCGGCGACGCACAGGCATCGTCCACAGCCGATGCCAACGGCGAGCTTGTCACGGCCATGTCGTCATTGTCGCCGCAGCTCGTCGCGATCGCGCTGCCCTGGCGGGACTGGAACCGCATCATCGCCGTCGGCGAACCGCTTCGCTCGCTGCCGGCCGATGTCTGGCTGGCGGGCGATCAGCTTCCCCCCGGGCTGCAGACCGACTGCCGCCTTGGCGAGCACGCGATGATCCGGCTGTGGCGGCGACCGCTCGGCCAGTGGCGCGGCGTGCTCAAGCGCGCCGAGGACGTCGTGATCGGCAGTGCGATCCTGGCCATGGTGCTGCTGCCGATGCTGCTGATCGC
This sequence comes from Acetobacteraceae bacterium, assembly GCA_037201625.1. GTDB lineage: Bacteria > Pseudomonadota > Alphaproteobacteria > Acetobacterales > Acetobacteraceae > JAMXLO01. Next base: position 1,436,803 of record JBBCGR010000003.1, read on the forward strand.
GCTCGCGATCCGCCTCGACAGCCCCGGTCCCGTGCTGATCCGCCAGCGCCGCTTCGGGCTCGGCAATCGGCCGATCATGATCCTGAAGTTCCGCAGCATGTTCTGGGATCTTGGCGATCCCTCGGGCTCGCGCGCGACCGTCCGGCGCGATCCGCGCGTGACGCGCGTCGGGCGCATCCTGCGCGCCACCAGCCTCGACGAGTTGCCGCAGCTCATCAACGTGCTGCGCGGCGACATGTCGCTGGTCGGCCCGCGTGCGCATCCGGTCGAGATGCGCGTGGCCGGCGAGTACTACCACGATGCATTCCGCTTCTACCCGGCGCGGCACCGCGTGAAGCCCGGGATCACCGGCCTGGCCCAGATCAACGGCTGCCGCGGCCTGGTCGATACGCATGAGAAGGCGCAGCGACGGCTGGATTACGACCTGCACTACGTGGAGAACTGGTCGCTGCGCATGGATCTGGCAATCCTCGCGCAGACGCTGCGCAAAGGCTTCATCAATGACAGCGCTTTCTGATACAGCAGGCGGCAGCCGGCGGTGTCAGCAAACAGTGGAGGCGGTAGCATGCAGGTGGTGATTCTCGCAGGGGGCGCCGGCACCCGGGCCTATCCGTACACCGAATATCTGCCGAAGCCGATGATGCCGGTCGGCGGCAAGCCCGTGGTCGTGCGCGTGATGGAAGGCTATGCGCGCGAAGGCTTCACGGACTTCATCCTTTCGGTGGGTTACCGGAAGGAAATCATCATGGACTACTTCAGCAACCGTTCGCTGGGATGGAACGTGCAGATCGTCGACACCGGCCGTGAATCCGACACCGGCGACCGCATCCGCAAGTGCCGCCACCTGCTCGGCGAGACCTTCATGGCGACCTACGCCGACGGGCTCAGCGACGTGCCGATCAACGAACTCGTCGCCTTCCACCACCGCAGCGGCGCCCTCGGCACCATCACCTGCGTCCCGCTGCGCTCGCAGTACGGCACCGTGTCGATGGAAGATGACGGCACGATCACCAGCTTTCGCGAGAAGCCGGTGCTGGCCGAGTACTGGATCAATGCCGGATTCTTCGTGATGAACCGGGCGATCTTCGACCATTGGGAAGGCGACAACCTGGAACGCGACGTGTTCCCGCGGCTGCTGTCCGGACGCCACCTGGCTTCGTTCCGCCACCGTGGCTTCTTCAAGTCGATGGATACCTACAAGGACCAGCAGGAACTCGAGACGATGTTCGCGTCCGGCGAATTGCCCTGGCTCAGCCAGGAAACCGCGGCGGCCTGATCATGATCTCGCATGTCAATCCGGCCTTCTGGGCCGACCGGCGCGTCTTCGTCACCGGCTGCAGCGGCTTCCTCGGATCCTGGACGATCCGCGAGCTCAACGGGCTCGGCGCCACCACGATCGGGCTGGTGCGTGACCGGAACAAGCGTCTCGGCAGCGACGACCCCGCCGTGGTGCCGGAATTCGTCGTGGAGGGCGCGCTCGAGGACTACGAGACCGTGCTGCGCGCCATCAACGAGCACGAGGTCGACACCGTGCTGCATCTCGGTGCGCAGCCCATCGTCGGCACGGCGCTGCGCAACCCGCGCTCGACGTTCGAGGCGAACATCCGCGGCACCTGGCACGTGCTCGACGCCTGCCGCGAACTCGGCAAGCAGGTGAAGCGGATCGTCATCGCCTCGTCCGACAAGGCCTATGGCGAGGCGGACACGCTGCCCTACGACGAGACGATGCCGCTGAACGGCCGGCATCCGTACGACGCATCGAAAAGCTGCACCGACATCATCGCGCAGACCTACCACAAGACCTACGGGCTGCCGGTCTGCATCACCCGGGCCGGCAACTTCTTCGGTGGACGCGACCTCAACTTCAGCCGCATAGTGCCGGGCACCATCCGGTGGGCGCTGAATGGCGAGCGGCCCGTCCTGCGCAGCGATGGCACCATGGTGCGCGATTACATCTACGTCCGGGACGCGGTTCTGGCGTACCTCATGCTGGCGGAGCGAATGGACGATCCTGCGTTGCATGGCCACGCCTTCAACTTCAGCGGTGAACAGCCCTTGTCGGTGATCGACCTGGTCGAGCGGATCCTCGCCCTGGCCGGCCGCTCCGACCTGCGGCCGATCATCCTGGGCGAGGCGACCGCCGAGATCCCCATGCAGTACCTGGCCGCCGGCAAGGCGCGCGAGATGCTGGGCTGGCTGCCGGCCTGGAGCCTGGAGGATGCCCTGACCGAGACCATCGACTGGTACCGCGACTGGCTCGGCTTCACTGCGCGGGATACCGTCGCCGCCCAATGAAATACGTCTCGCCCGAGCGCAGCCTTGGGCCGATCACGGCGACCTCGCTGGCGGACCTCGCCGAGATCGTGTCCCGGCGGCGCTGGAGCGTGATCCTCATCATCCTCGCGACGATCGCCTGCACCACCGGCTACCTGCTGCTGATCCGCGGCGACACCTACGTGGCCGAGGCACGGCTGCTGGTGCGGTTGGGGCAGGAGCAGGCGCCGTCGCCGACCACCATCGCCGACAAGTCGCTGATGGTCGGCAACCAGGGCGGCTACGGCAGCAGCGAGCTTGAGATGCTGCGCAGCCGCGACCTGATCGCCCAGCTTGTGGACCAGATCGACTGGACCGAGAAGCCGCGGCCGCCACCGACCACGCTGTTCGGCAAGGTCCGGGAGGCGCTGCGGGAGGGCTGGAAAGAGCTCAAGGACATCCTCGACACCGTCCTGATCGTGGCTGGCCTGAAGCCCAACCTGACACCGCGCGAAGCAGCGATCGAGAGCGTCTCCCGCGCGCTGATCGTCGAATCGCCGCCGACCAGCAACCTGGTGATCGCGCGCATGGTGTGGCCGCAGCGCGGCGTGCCGGAATTGCTGCTGAAGAAGCTGCTGGACCTCTATTTCATCCACCGCAGCACGATCTACCAGGGCACCACCGCGGCGAATTTCTTCCAGCAGCGCCGCCAGGAGACCGGGGCCTCGCTCAACCAGGCCGAAGCCGCCCTGTCACACTTCGAGCGGGAGCACGGCATCAGCAATCCCGACGAGCAGCGCAGCGGATTGCTGAAGCGCCTGGTGGAGGCCGACACGGCGGTCGACTCGGCACGCTTCGAGCTGGAACAGGCCGAAGGGGCGCTGCGCCAGTTCAACGAGGCGCGTGACCGCGGCACGCCGGAACTGGCGACCTTCGCCGTATCGCAGTTCAGCACTGCACTCCAGCAATCGCTGGCCGGCCAGCTTGCGACCGTCGCCGCGCGCTGGCAGGCGGCGCAGACGACGCTGAGCGCGCAGGACCAGTCGGTGCGGCACCTGCGTACCGAGATCACCGCGATCTCCAGCATGCTGTCGCAGCAGCTTGTCGCCGGCGTGTCGCAGCGCCAGGAGCAGCTTGCCGTGCGCCAGTCGCTGCGCGACGGCATCCGCGCCGAGCTGCAGTCGCTGCAGAACGCCCTGCCGGACTGGCAGGAGCTGCGCCGCGCCTATGCCAGCGCCGTCCGCGCCTATGAGTTCAACGACGGCAAGTTCAACGAGGCGCAGGGCATCGCGGCGCTGGAGGCGGCGCGCATCGGCAACGTCGCCGTCGTGCAGCAGGCGAGCGAGCAGGCGATCCCGATCGGCGTGCGCAAGAGCTCGATGCTCATGCTCGCGACTGCCGGCGGCGTGCTGCTGGCGCTGATGTGGGTGACGGTGCGCGAGTTCTTCGACCATCGGCTGCACGGACCGCGCGACGTGGACCGCCGTCTCGGCCTGCGCCCGCTCGGCACGGTCCCGGTCGATGCACGCGGCTTCGCCGGCCGCGCGCCGCTGGGCCGCGAGGCGGAGGAGACGCTGGCCCGCATCGCCGCGACGATCGGCGGCTCGCTCTCCGCGGGCGGCGTGCACTCGCTCGTGGTGACCGCCGCGGACACGCGAGAGGGCGTGACGAGCGTGACCGCCAATCTCGGCCGGCATCTGGTGGAGCTGCTCGGCCTGCGGGTGCTGCTGGTCGATCTCGGCAACACCGAGCCGCGGCTCTCCGCTGTCGTGGCCCGCATGGCGGTGAAGCCGGTGCCGCTCACGGTGGACCCGGCCGCGCCGGAATGCTTCGCCGGCAACGCGCCGCCCTGGGCCATCGCCGAACTGCGCGAGCCGACCGGCACCACCGGCTCGGTGCGGCCCGCGACGCTGAACGGCCTCGTGGCGGCCGCCCGCTCGGCCTACGACATCGTGCTGATCGATGCCGCCCCGCCGTCCAGCAGTGTCGCCGCCCTGTTCGCCGCGCGCGCCGCCGGCCACGCCTTGATCGTTGCCTCGGCCAATCGGCTTTCGTATCAGAGCGTGCAGGACGTCTGCGATAAACTCACCGAGGAACGGGCCGAACTCATGGGGTGCGTGCTCAACCGGTACAAACGCCCGCTGCCGGCGTGGCTCGAAGCGGCGCTGCGATGACGCTGGACGTCTCGGTGGTGATCTCGGCAAAGAATCGGTCTGTGCTGCTATGGGACTGTTTCCAGGGGCTGGCCGCGCAGACGATCGGCAAGGACCGCTTCGAGGTCGTGCTGATCGACAACGTCTCCAGCGAGGACCTGGGCGCCGTGGCCGAACGCGCGCGCGGCGAACTCGGGCTGTCGATCCGCACCGCGCGCACCGAACGCGACCGCGGGCCGGCGCCGGCGCGCAACCTGGGCGTCACGATGGCCGCCGCGCCGATCATCGCCTTCACCGACAGCGACTGCCGCCCGCATCCCGAATGGCTCGCCATCGGCGTGGCGGTGTTCGCCGATCCCGCCATCGCCCTGGCGACGGGCCCGGTCCAGCCGAAGCCCGGGCAGCAGGCGACGCTCACCTCCAAGCTGACCTTCAAGACCGACGCCGAGCATCCGACCTTCCCCACCGCCAATGCCTTCTACCGGCGTGCGGTGTTCCTGGGATTCGGCGGCTTCGATGCCAGCCTGAGCTTTCGCGACCCGTTCGACCGCGCCACCGAGTGCGCCGATACCGACCTGGCGTGGCGCATCATCGAGGCCGGGCATGCCCGCCGCTTCCTGCCGAACGCGCTGGTCTACCATGAGATCGAGGACCAGGGCCTGATGATGTGGCTGCTGGAGCCGACGCGGCTGTTCGTGCTGCCCGAACTGGTGCGCCGCCATCCGGTGCTGCGCCGCGAATTGCTCACCGCCGGCGTGTTCTTCTATCCGCAGAGCTGGCTGATCTATGTCGGCATGGTGGTCGGGATCGTGGCACTGGTCATGTGGCCTTGGCTGCTGCTGCTGTTGCCGGTCCTGCTGCTGGCGCGTGGCATCATGCGCACCGGCAGCGTCGATCCGGTCGGGCTGCTGCGGTTCACCGCGCGGACGCTGATCCACATGCCGCGGATGATGCTGATGAACCTCTGCCTGCTGTATGGCAGCGTCCGGTTCCGCTGCCTGGTGCTCTGATCGGCAGGTGCGAATCGCGGTCACCCATCCGACGTGCTGGCCCGAGGTGCGGCGTGGTTCGGAACGCCTGCTGCACGACCTCGCGCATTGGCTGGCCGGACGGGGACATGCGGTCACGGTCATTTCCACGGGCGATGGACCAGGCGGCACGGAGCGGGACGGTGAGGTGGAACGCCTGCTGCTGCCGCGCCGCCACCCGCTGCCGCGCCATGTCCGCTGGTGGAACTTCTTCCATGCGTTCGCCGGCCAGTTGCGCGACGTGCTGCACGAGCGGGAGTTCGATGCCGTGCACTGCCTGAACTACCACGACGCCTGGGGCGCCTCGCTGGCGCGCCGGCGAGGCGCACGGTTCCGCCTGGTGTTCCAGCTTACCGGCATCCCGATGCGGCGGTACTTCCGCCGGATCCCGCTCGATGGGCTGATCTTCCGCGCGGCGCTGCGGCGGTCCGATGAGGTGCTGGCGCTGTCGCGCTTCGCGCTGGAACGGCTGCAGGATCAGTATGGGCGAGCGGGCACCCTGGTGCCGGCACCGACCGACCTGCGGCCCTACGCGGCGGTGGGCAGGTCCGCCTTCGACAAGCCCGCCGGCGGTGATCCTGGCGGCAGCAAGCCTGCCATCCTGTTCGTGGGTGATGTCGATGAGCCGCGCAAGGGCGCGCTGCTGCTGGCACAGGCGATGCGGCTGCTGCACGACCGCGGCTTCACCGCCTCGCTCGGCTATTCCGGGCGGGCCGGCGATGCGGTGCGGACGGCGATCCTGGCAGCGCTGCCGGAACCGCTGCGCGCCAGGGTCACCTTCCATGGCCTGGGTCGCACCGAGGACCTGCCGGAGCTATACGCCGGTGCGACCGTGGTGGTGAATCCGGCGGTGTGGGAAGCGCAGGGGATGGTTCTGGTGGAGGCTTTGGCGGCCGGAACGCCCGTGGTCGGCTGCCGCCATGCCGGCACGACCGATATCGTCGCCGATGACAGGATCGGCCGGCTGTTCGACCCGGGCACGATCACGCGGGCGGCCTCGAACGCCGCCGGCCTGGCCGACGCCATCGCCGCCGCGGCTGCCCTGGCCGGGTGTCCGGCGACGGCGCGCCTGTGCCGCGAGCGGGCGGCGGCGTTCTCCTGGGATCGGCTGGGCCCGCTCTATGAGGCCGCGCTGTGCGGCGCCGTCGTGGAGGCTGCCACTTGACCAGACGCTGGGTCGCGACTCTCGCGGCTTGTCTGTTGGCGATGCTGTCCGCCTGCTCGGACAACAGCCGCAGCTTCGAACTCACCTATGGCGACGACCAGCCGGTGTATCTCGACGACACTTCGCCCGAGCAGCGGGCGGCGGCGGCGGCGGCGATCACCGCGGGCCTCCGGCGCGGCACCGAGGCCTATCACCTGCAGCCGGGCGATCACCTCGACATCCTCTACAAGGCGGACACCCATAACCTGCAGCCGTATCGCATCGGCATGGGTGACGAGATGGAGCTGGATTTCCAGTTCGACCGGTCGCTCAACCGCCAGGTCGTGGTACGCCCCGACGGCATGATCTCGCTGCCAGGCAAAGGCGAGATCCGTGCCCTCGGCAATCGCCCCCTCGACCTCGCATCGGCGATCGCCAAGCGCTACGCCGACCTGGCGCAGGACCCGGTCATCACCGTGAGCGTGCGCAAGTTCACCACCGCCGCCGATGAACTGGTCGACGTGGTGCGGTCCGGCTCGGAGGGGCGCTCGCGCAAGGCGATCGTGCGGCCGGATGGCATCATCGACCTGCCGGTCGTGAGCGGCGTGCGCGCGGCCGGGCTGACGCCGGAGGAATTGCAGGACACGCTGAATGCACGCTACGCGCGGGCGGTCGGCGGCGTGACGACGACGGTGCAGCTTACCGGCATCGCCGCCAACCAGATCTTCGTGTTCGGCGAGGTGAAGACGCCGGGCGCCATCTCCGCCCAGACGCCGCACACGCTGCTGCAATCGGTGGCGCTGGCCGGCGGGCCGTTGCCGACGGGTGCCATGGACCAGGTGCGGGTGCTGTATTTCGATGCGGTGGGCCGTGCGCGGCTGCGGCGGGTGAACCTGGAGCAGGTGATGACCGACCTTCGGATGGACCAGGACATGATCGTCCCGCCGAACAGCACGATCTATGTGCCGCCGACCCAGGTGGCGAAGGTGGGCCGGTTCGTGGATCAGGTGATCCGCCAGATCATCCAGTACAACGGCATCACCATCGGCATCACCCCGTTCTTCCCGCAATAGGCGCCATGGCCACGGCCATGACCACTGCGGCGGAGGCGCACGGCCTGATCGCAGCCAGCGCGGTGCTGCTGCTCGCGAATGGCCAGACGACCGAGCGGACGGTCTCCGAGGTGGAGCGGCTGGCCGGCGCGCTCGGTTGCCGGGTCGCGGTGCTGCCGCGATGGGGCGAGATCGTCCTGCAGGTCACCGGTGCGGCCGGCCCGTCGCGGGCGGCCGGCACGTCGCAGGACATCATCGCGGTCGCCCCGACCGGCGTGGACATGGGCAAGGTCGCCGACACGGTGCGCACGATCGACGCGCTGTGCGAGGGCCGCATCGACGCCGCCGCGGCGCAGGCCGGCCTCGACCGGATAGCACGGCATCCGCCGGTCTCGCTTGCCAGGTTCGTCGTCCTGGCCGCCGCCGGTGCGGCAGCGCTCGCCGTCATCTTCGGCGCCGCCCATCTGGTGAGCCTGGCGCTCATCGCGGCGAGCGCCGGCGCCGGTGCCGCGCTGCGGCGCTGGCTGGCCGGTCGCAGCCACAATCCGTTCGTGCAGCCATTCTGTGCGGCGCTCCTCGCGGGCGGGGTGGGCGCGCTGGCGGCCCGCCTGCAACTCAGTTCGGTGTTGCACCTGGTCGCGGTCTGCCCGTGCATGGTGTTGGTGCCAGGGCCGCATATCCTCAACGGCACGATCGACCTGGTCCGGGCGAGGATCGCGCTCGGGGCCTCGCGGCTGCTCTTCGCCGGCCTGATCGTCGTGGCGATCTGCATCGGCCTGCTGGCGGGCCTGTACCTGGGCGGCGTCAGCCTGCCGGTCTCGGGGCCGTCTTCCCCCGTGCCGCTCGCCTACGACGTGCTTGCGGCCGGCGTCGCGGTGGCGGCGTACGGCACGTTCTTCGACATGCCGTGGCGGACGCTGCCGATCCCCATCGCCATCGGGATGGCGGCGCATGCGCTGCGCTGGATGGCCATCTCGCTCGCCGGTGCCGGCGCGGCCACCGGTGCCCTGATCGCCTGCCTGGCCGTGGGGACGATCGTCACGCCGGTCGCTGACCGGCTGCGCTTGCCCTTCGCGGCGTTCGCCTTCGCGTCGGTCGTGTCGCTGATCCCCGGCGTGTTCCTGTTCCGCATGGCGGGCGGGCTGGTCGCCCTGGCGTCGCTCGGCGAACAGGCGCCGCCCGCGTTGCTGACCGCCGCGATCGCCGATGGCAGCACCGCCGCCCTCATCGTCGCGGCAATGACCTTCGGCCTGATCGTGCCGAAGATGTGCTTCGAGCATCTCCGCCACGCGCTCCACCGGTCGCGCTGACGCCCGGGACCCGGCTTTTCCGCGCGCGCCGCCTGACTACATAGGGGTTGTGGCAGGAGGCGCGGATGGCAGACGTTCGGCGGGAGAGTGACAGCATGGGCGTCGTGGAGGTGCCCGCCGACAAGCTCTGGGGCGCGCAGACGCAGCGGTCGCTCGAGCATTTCAGCATCGGCCACGACCTCATGCCGCGCGAGATGATCACCGCCTACGCCATCCTGAAGCGCGCGGCGGCGACGGCCAACCGGGACGGTGGGCGTCTGGATGCCGCGGTGCATGATCTGATCGTGCGGGTCTGCGACGAGATCCTGGACGGGCAGCACCACGACATGTTTCCGCTGCACGTCTGGATGACGGGCAGTGGCACCCAGTTCAACATGAACGTGAACGAGGTCATCTCCAATCGGGCCTGCCAGATCGCCGGCACGGCGCTGGGCAGCAAGTCGCCGGTGCATCCCAACGACCACGTCAACATGTCGCAGTCGTCGAACGATTCGTTCCCCTCCGCCATGTACCTGGCGACGGCGGTGAACGTGACCGGCCGGCTGATCCCGGCGGTCACGGCGCTGCATGGCGCGATCGCGGCGAAGGCTGCCGAGTGGGACGCCATCGTCAAGATCGGCCGCACCCACATGCAGGATGCGACGCCGCTGACGCTCGGGCAGGAATGGTCGGGCTATGCCGGCCTGCTGTCGGACGGCCTGGAGCGGATCGCCGATGCGCTGAAGGGGACCTACCGGCTGGCGCTGGGCGGTACGGCGGTGGGCACCGGGATCAATGCCGCCCCGGGCTTTGCCGAGGCCGCAGTGGCGGAGATCGCCCGGTTCACGAAGCTGCCGTTCGTCAGTGCCGCGAACAAGTTCACCGTGCAGGGTTCGCATGATGCGCTGGTGCAGCTTTCCGGCACGCTGCGCACGCTGGCGGTGTCGCTCTACAAGATCGGCAACGACATCCGGCTGATGTCGTGCGGGCCGCGCGCGGGTTTCGCGGAACTGCTGATCCCGGAGAACGAGCCGGGGTCCTCGATCATGCCGGGCAAGGTCAACCCGACGCAGGCCGAGGCGCTGACCATGCTCGCGGTGCAGGTGATGGCGAACGACGTGGCGGTGGGGTTCGGCGGCGCCGGCGGCTATCTGGAGATGAACGTCTACAAGCCGCTGATGATCGCCAATATTGCGCAGTCGATCACGCTGCTGACCGACGGCTGCACGAATTTCCGCCGCTTCCTGGTGGAGGGGACGCAGCCCAACCGGAAGAAGATTGCCGAATACGTCGAACGCTCGCTGATGCTGGTGACAGCGCTGGCGCCGGTGATCGGCTACGACAAGGCCTCGCAGATCGCGCACCACGCCATGGAGCACGACCAGACGCTCAAGGCGGCGGCGCTGGAACTCGGCTTCGTGCGCGAGGAGGAGTTCGACCGGATCGTCGATCCCGCGAAGATGGTCCGGCCGTACGTCGCGACGGCCACCTGATCGGCTCGGCCTGCCGGGCGGCCACCTGAACAGCGGCGTGGCTATGCCGATGCGATCGCCGCGTTCAGCGCCCTGACGCCGGCGGCGGGCCCCTCCGGGTGGCTCCACACCGCGCCGACCACCGCCAGGAAGTCCGCCCCCGCGCGGACCAGCGGTGGGCAGTTCTCGGCCGTGATGCCGCCGATCGCGCAGCACGGCAGTTCCATCAGTTCCGACCACCATTGCAGGATCTCGGGGTCGATGAAGCGCGTGACCTCCTTGGTGCCGGAGGGGAAGAACGCACCGAAGGCGACATAGTCGGCGCCGTCCTCGCCCGCGGCCATCGCAAGGTCGCGGCTGCCCTTGCAGGTGACGCCCAGCATCGCGTCCGGGCCCATCAGCGCGCGGGCCTGGCGCGCCGGCATGTCCTCCTGCCCGACATGCGCGCCGTCGCTGCCCGTCGCGCGCACCAGGTCGGCCCGGTCGTTGAGCAGGAACGCGACGCCGCGCGACTGGCACACCGGGCGCAGCGCATCGATCGCGCGGCGCCAGGCGTCATCGTCCACGTCCTTCAGCCGAAGCTGCACCGCCGCCACGTCGCCGGCGTCCAGCGCGGCGGCCAGGCAGTCGGCGAAGGGCAGCGGGTCCAGCGTCGGCGGGGTGATCAGGTAGACGCGGCAGCCCGGCCGGCCGCCGCCGTTCTCTGCCACGGCTCAGGCCTTGTTGAGGTAGATGTCGATGATCTTGTTCAGCATCTCGATGGCGACCTCCTTCGGGCGCTGGAAGGTGTTGCGGCCGATGATGCTGCCGTTGGCGCCGCCGTCGCGCAGGCCGCGGATCTCCTCATAGACGCCGTCGAGGTCCTTCGCCTCGCCGCCCGAGAACACCACCACGCGGCGGCCGTTGAAGGCGCACTGCATGACGTGCTCGACCCGCTTGGCCATGGTGGAGCCGTCGATCTTCTCGTAGCTCTTCTTCGCCGCATCGAGGCCGATCACCGCGGTCGGCGGCTTCACCTTGATGATGTTGGCGCCCATCAGTGCCGCCATCTGGGTGGCATAGGCGCAGATGTCGAGCGCGGTCTCGGCCGCCTTGTCGAGGTTCGGTCCGCGCGGATAGCTCCACACCACCACGGCCAGGCCGGCGTCCTTCGCTTCGGCCGTCAGTTCGCGCAATTCCTCCATCTGGGCGAAGGCATATTCGCTGCCCGGATAGATGGTGAAGCCGATCGCCGCACAGCCCAGCCGCAGCGCGTCCTTCACGCCGGCGGTGACCGCCTGGTCCTTGTTGGTTGCGAGCGAGTTGGAATTGTTCACCTTCAGGATCGTGGGGATCTGCCCGGCGAAGGTGTCGGCGCCGGCGGCGATCATGCCGAGCGGCGCGGCATAGGCGTTGAGCCCGGCCTCGATGGCAAGCTGGTAGTGGTAGTGCGGGTCGTAGGCCGGCGGGTTGGGGGCAAAGCTGCGCGCGGGACCATGCTCGAAGCCCTGGTCGACCGGCAGGATCACGACCTTGCCGGTGCCGCCGAGTTTGCCGGTGGACAGGATGCGGGCCAGATTGGCCTTCACGCCGGGCGGGTCGCCCTCATACCAGTCAAGGATCTTCTTCACTTTCTGCGAAACGCGCATGGCGAGGGTCCTTCTTGCTGGGCCTTGCGGCTGATCGTGGCGGGGACTGCCGTCGCGTCCTAGCCCAGGGCGCCGCCGCTGTCACCCGGGGCGGTTCGCACCTGCAACCAGGCCGGCAGCCGCCGAACCATTGTCGGAACGGCCATATCGAGGCAGGGTGGACGCGAGGTTGACACTTCGCCATCCAGCGACGCGGCGATGGCGGCAACGGCGTCCCAGCCCGGTGCCGCCGCGTGCAGCACGATCCGCCGCTGCCCCATGCGCAGCGCGCCCAGCGCCAGGCCAGAGGCGTCGGCGCAGTCGAGGATGTCGGCGATGGGGGTCCCAGGGTGCTCCGCCAAGGTCTGTTGGATCAGCGCCCGCCACCAGCCGCAGCCGGCATACAGGGCGGCTCCCGGAGCCGACAGCAGCGTGACCGGAAGACGCAGCGCCAGGACCGTTCGCACGTCCGCCGCTCCATGCACGACAACGGCCGGATACTGCTTGACGTTCAAGGGCCCGCCCGCTTTCAGTTCATGCGACACGTGAGGCGGGACGGGGATATGGCCAGCGATACCGACGATCCGGAAGCTGCGGCGGGCCGGCTCGAGGCAGCACTGGAGAGGATCGCGCAGGCCGCCTTGCGCAACGAGGCGTCGCAGGCCACCCAGCCGGCACTTGACGCCGCAGCACTCGCCGGGGATCACAGTCTCCCGGAGGACCAAAATTCCCCAGGGGATCACATTTCCTCGGCCGACACCCGGGAGGTCGCTGCGCGACTCGACGATCTGATTGATCGTCTGCGCGCAGTACTCGGCAGCAAGGCCGGCTGAACCGTAATCCAGGGATCATTCGATGGCGCAGGTTATCATTCGGATCAACGGCTATACATACACCGTCGGTTGCCAGGACGGCGAGGAAGACCACCTCGAGGCGATGGCGGCAGAGGTCGAACGGCGCATCGAGACGATCAAGGTCGCGGCCGGTCCGAGTGGTGAGGCGCGCATGCTGGTGATGGCGTCGCTGCTGATGGCGGACGACCTGTATGAAATGGACAAGGCCTTGCGCGCGGCACAGTCGGGCCAGCCCTCGTCACCCCCGCAGGCCGACCCGGAACTGGGGCGCCGCCTCGGCCGGATGGCAAATCGTGCGGAGGAGATTGCCGTAGGGCTTGAGCGTCCCTAGATTGTGAGGGCGGGGCTGCTGGGTGCGTCAGGTAATTCATCCCCGGGGCCAGTAAGCATCCTCCAGGGAGCTGGCTCTGCCGGGATCGTGGTCTCGGTATCTGGCGCCCACCTGCACACGCAGGCTCTGGGAGGGTGAGACGCCAACGGCCATGGCGGCTCCGCACAGTTCCATCGATCAACTCAAGCAGGCGCTGCGCCAGCAAATGCTGGCGGCGCGGTCGGCGTGGGATCCTGCTCTCGGCACCGCGGTAACCGAGCGCGTGCTGCAGGAGGCACCACCACCGTCCGGCGCCGTGGTCTCGGGCTTCTGGCCGATAGGCCAGGAGATCGACATCCGCCCGCTGCTGCTGGCATTGCGCGAGCGAGGCCACGCGATCGTCCTGCCGCAGACACCAAAGCGGGGCAACCCATTGATTTTCCGACTTTGGCGCCCGGGCGAGACCCTGGTTCCGGAACGCTTCGGCACGCTGCGCCCGGATGGTCCCGTGATGGAGCCGGACGTGCTGCTGGTGCCGCTGCTGGCGTTCGACCGGCGCGGCTACAGGCTCGGATATGGCGCCGGCTACTACGATCTCACCCTGGCAGCGCTGCCCGGCCGCATGACGCTGGGCGTTGCCTTTGCGGCGCAGGAAGTGGACGCGGTGCCAAGGGACCATTACGACCAGCCGCTGGACGCCGTGGCGACCGAGCGCGGCGTCATCGTCTGCAAAGGCTCCTGAATGCGCATTCTGTTCCTAGGCGACGTCGTCGGCCGCTCCGGTCGCGATGCCGTTGCGACGTCGCTGCCCAGGCTGCGGGAGGCGCTGCGAATCGACCTGGCGGTGGTGAACGCCGAGAACGCGTCGCATGGCTTCGGCCTGTCGCCCGATATGGCGGCCACCTTCTTCGCGGCGGGTGCCGATGTGATCACGCTCGGCAACCACGCCTGGGACCGCAAGGAGATCATCCCCTTTATCGCCGGGAATCCGCGGCTGATCCGCGCGGTGAATTTCCCGCCGGGCACGCCGGGTGGCGGTTCGGTCGTGGTGGAGGTCGCCGGCGGACGCCGCGCGCTGGTCTTCCAGGCGATGGGACGGCTGTTCATGGACCCGCTGGATTGCCCGTTCCGCACCACGGCGGAACTTCTGGGGAAGTACCGGCTGGGCGGCACCGTGGCGGCGATCGTGGCGGATTTCCACGCCGAGGCGTCCAGCGAGAAGATGGCGTTCGCGCATTTCCTCGACGGCAAGGTGTCCCTGGTCGTGGGCACCCATACACATTGCCCATCGGCGGACGCGCAGGTGCTGCCACATGGCACCGCCTTCCAGTCCGATGCCGGAATGTGTGGCGACTACGACAGCGTGATCGGCATGGGCAAGGACGCGGCAACCATGCGGTTCTGGCACAAGATGCCCGGCGAGCGGCTGGCACCGGCCGATGGCGAGGCGACCGTGTGCGGCGTGTTCGTCGAGACCGATGAGGCGACCGGCCTCGCGCGACGAATCTCACCGGTGCGGGTCGGCGGCCGCCTCACTGCGGCGATGCCGGACATCTGACAAGCCGCCCAGGCCGCCACGGCAAGTTGACCGGCGTTCCGCGAACGCCACGCCAGGCGGATCGTTACCGTCATGGAGCTCGATACATGGGCTTCAACGGCGGGGGCACGCTCCATCCGCTATCCCCGGGAGCGTGTCCCCTGCCGGCCAATCCGATACAAAATTGGCAAATCCGGCGTCGCGCTCGGACAGGATCGGCGGACTGATCGGCCAGTCGATCGCGAACGCGGGGTCGTCCCAGCGGACCCCGGCTGCCGATCCCGGATGGTGGCGCTGGTCGATCTGGTAGAGCACCTCCGTCGCATCGGCCATGGTCTGGAAGCCATGCGCGACACCCGCCGGGATGTAGACGCCCAGGCCATTGTCCTGCGTCAGTTCGACCGCCTGCCAGGTGAGATGCGTCGCTTCCCCGGATCGCAGGTCCAGCAGGACGTCGAACACCGCCCCGCGCGTGCAGCGCACCAGTTTCGTCTCGGCGTGCGGTGCGCGCTGGACATGCATCCCTCGCAACGTTCCTCGGGAGGTGTTGAACGAGGTGCTGCACTGCGCGAAGTCAGCGACCAGTCCGTGCGCCGCAAATTCATCGCGGCAGAAAGTCCGGGCGAACCAGCCGCGATGATCCTGCTGCCGCTCCGGCGCGACCACGAAGGCGCCTGCCAGGCGGAGCGGCACGATCCGCATCACACGACGTGCAGGCCGGGGATCGGCACCACGAAATTGCCGCCCCAGTCGCGGACGTGCCGCATCTGCCCGATGATCTCGTCCTGCAGGTTCCACGGCAGGATGAACACGTAGTCCGGCCGCATCGCAAAGATGCGCTCGGGGGCGAAGATCGGAATCCGCGAGCCCGGCAGGAAGTGTCCCTGCTTGTGCGGGTTCCGGTCGACGGTGAACGCGAGCAGTTCCGGTCCGACGCCGCAGTAGTTGAGCAGCGTGTTGCCCTTTGCCGGCGCGCCATAGCCGGCAACCAGCTTGCCGGCGCGGCGCGCACCGATCAGGAACTCCAGCACCTGGCATTTCACCTCTGCCGCGCCGGCGGCAAACCGGTCGTAGGTGGCCAGGTCGGTGAGGCCCGCCAGTTCCTCCTCGGCCAGCACGGCGTGAAAGCCGTCGGTAGGGGGCCGCGAGTCGCCCGCATGGCAGGCATGGACCCGCAGCGAACCGCCATGGGTCGTCAGGCGCTCGGCATCGATCACGCGCAATCCGTGACGCGCGAACACCCGGTCCACTACGAGCAGCGAGAAATAGGAGAAATGCTCGTGATAGATCGTGTCGAACTGCCGCCCCGCCATCAGCCGCAGCAGATGCGGGAACTCGACGGTGATGGTGCCGCCCGGCCGCAGCAGGATCGGCATGCCGGCGACGAAATCATTGAGATCCGGCACATGCGCCAGGACGTTGTTGGCGCAGATCAGGTCGGCCTGCCGCCCTGCCGCGGCCAGGCGTTGCGCGGTGGCCTTGCCGAAGAAGGCAACCTCGGTCGGCACGCCCTTGGCCAGCGCCGCCTTGGCGACGTTCGCGGCCGGTTCCACGCCCAGCACCGGCACGCCATGCCGCTGGAAATACTGCAACAGATAGCCGTCGTTGCTCGCCAGTTCGACCACCAGCGACGCGCGGTCGAGCGGCAATTGCCGCACCATCCGTGCGGCGAACGTCTCGGCATGCTTCAGCCATTGCTCCGAGAACGATGAGAAATACAGGTAATCGCTGAAGATCGCCTGGGCGGAGGCATATTCCTGGAGCTGCACCAGCAGGCAGCGTTCGCAGACATACGCGTGAAGCGGATAGTGCGCTTCCATCGCCGCGATCTGCTCGGCGGCGAGGAAGCCATTGGATAGCGGCGACTGGCCGAGATCGATGAAGCTCCGCGTCAACCCGGCGCTGCAGAACCGGCAGGTGGGCGTGCTCATGCACGTGTCCTTCGTGTCATCGACCCTGCCGCCATTGTGGCTGAAGGACGTTAATGCCGTTCTAAGGCGCGCCCGGTGACGCGATGGCGGTTCCGGTTATGATGTCGGTCAAACAACCGGAGCGAGGAACTTCGCATGGACCTCCCGTCGGAGCCGGTCGACATTCTCATTGTCGGCGGTGGTTCGGCCGGTTGCGCGCTGGCCTCCAGGCTCACTGAGGACGCCACGACGCGCGTGCTGCTGTGCGAGGCCGGCCGCGACGTGACGCCGGCCGACATCCCCGACGTGCTGGCGTCCGCCTATCCCGGGCGGACATATTTCCAGCAGGAATGGCTGTGGGGTTCCCTCCAGGCCGCGCGCGGCGACAGCGGTACCAACCAGCCGTCCGAACCGTGGTTCTACGAGCAGGCGCGTCTGCTGGGCGGCGGCTCCTCGATCAACGGCATCTGCGCCAATCGCGGCTCGCCCTATGATTACGACGAATGGGCGGCGACTGGCGCCCATGGCTGGGCCTGGTCCGACGTGCTGCCGTTCTTCAAGAAGCTCGAATCCGACGCCGATTACGGTGAGCCGCTGCACGGGACGACCGGCCCGGTGCCGATCCAGCGCCACCGGCGCGACACCTGGACCGGCTACACCGCCGCCATGGCTAAGATTTTCACCGAGATGGGCTATGCCGAGCACCCTGACCAGAACGGCGCCTGGGCCGACGGCGTCTTCCCGACCACGTTCAACGTCGATCCGAACGGCAGGCGGGGCAGCGCGGCCCTGGTCTATCTCTCGCCGGAGGTGCGCCGGCGGCCCAACCTGACGGTGGTCACCGAGGCGCCGCTCGACCGGCTGGTGATCGAGGGCGGGCGCGTCCGCTCCGGCCGCTTCACCCGCACCAGCGGCGAAAGCTTCGCGGTGGCCGCGCGCCAGGTCATTGTTTCGGCCGGTGCACTGCAGAGCCCGGTCGTACTGATGCGCAGCGGCATCGGCGCCGCCGCGCATCTGGCGGAGCATGGCATCACGGTGCAGGCCGACCGCCCCGGCGTCGGCGGCAACTTGCAGGAACATCCGAATATCGGCGTCTCCGGCTACCTCCACCCGAAGGCGCGGCTCCGCACGCGCGAGGCGCACCATCTGCAGGCGCTGCTGCGCTATTCGTCGAACCTGGAGGGCGTCCCGCCGGGCGATATGCATGTGGCGATCGCCGCGCGCGGCGGCTGGCACGCGGTCGGCCAGTGCATCGGCACACTCGGCTTCTGGGTGAACAAGTCTTATTCCACCGGCCGGGTGCGCCTGTCGTCGGCCGCGGACCGCCGTTCGGAGATCGACTTCCGCATGCTGTCCGATCCGCGCGACATGGCGCGGCTCAAGCAGGCGTTCCGCATCGGCGTGCGCGCCATGACGGCCGCGAAGCAGGCGGGCGTGGTGCTGGACGTGTTCCCGAGCGGCTATTCGCCGCGCATCCGCGAACTCACACGTCCTTCCACGCGGAACGGCATGATCACGGCCGTGGCGGCCCCGCTGATGGACCGCAGCGAGACGATCCGCCGCAAGGTGATGACCTTCGCCGTCGGCACCGAGCATTCCGCCGAGCAACTCGCCAGCGATGACGCCCTGCTCGAGGCGCATCTGCGCCGGCGGGTCAACGGCACCTGGCATCCCTGCGGCACCTGCCGGATGGGCGATCCGTCGGACCGCATGGCGGTGACCGATCCGCACGCGAGGGTCATCGGGGTCGATGGGCTGCGCGTGTGCGACGCCTCGCTGATGCCGACGGTGCCGTGCGCCAACCTCAATATCCCCGTGCTGATGATCGCGGAGAAGACGGCAGCCACGATCCGCGCCGGCGGATGAACGCGCGGGGCGTGTCGTGCCGCACCGGGATTGCGATCGTCGGCGCGGGGTTCGCCGGCATCGGCATGGCGATCCGGCTGCGCCAGGCGGGCCGGGACGATTTCGTGCTGCTGGAACAGGCCGACGCCGTCGGCGGCACCTGGCGCGACAACACCTATCCCGGCTGCGCCTGCGACATCCCCTCGCATCTGTATTCGCTGTCGTTCGCGCCCAATGCGGAATGGTCGCGGCGCTATCCGACCCAGGCGGAGATCCGCGCCTACCTGGAGGACTGCGTCGACCGGTTCGGACTGCGGCCGCATCTGCGCCTGGGCGTGCGCCTGGCCGAAGCGCGGTTCGCCGAAGGCGAGGGGGCGTGGCACCTGGAGGCGGCGTGCGGCACCGTGTTCGCCGCCAGGATACTGGTGCTGGCGATGGGGATGCTGCACCGCCCGGCGATGCCGGAGCTTGCTGGCATCGACAGCTTTCGCGGCAGTGTGTTCCATTCGGCGCGCTGGAACCATAATGAGGACCTGGCTGGCCGCCGCGTGGCGGTGATCGGCAGCGGCGCCAGTGCCGTGCAGTTCGTGCCGCTGGTGGCTGCGCAGGCGGCGCGGCTGACGCTGTTCCAGCGGACGCCCGGCTGGATCCTGCCGAAGCACGATCCGCCGTCCAATGCGCGCACGCGCTGGGCACTGCGCCACGTGCCGCTGCTGCGGCGGGCGCTACGGGCGGGCGTCTATTGGTCGCACGAGATGCGGGCCTGGGGCTTCGTGCGGTTCCCCGGCCTGCTGACGGCGGCGGAGCGGCGGGCGCGCAGCCATGCCAAGCGGCAATTGGACGATGACGCGTTGCGCGAGGTGCTGACGCCGGCCGATCGCATGGGCTGCAAGCGCATCCTGCTGTCGAACGACTTCCTGCCTTCGCTGAACCGGCCGAACGTGCAGGTAGTGACGGAGGCGATCGAGCGGATCGTGCCGGAGGGCGTGGTGACCATCGATGGGCGCGAGCACGCGGCGGATGTGCTGATCTGCGCCACCGGCTTCCAGGCCAGCGACCCGCTCGGGCCGGTGCGCGTGGTGGGCCGTGACGGTGTCACCTTGCGCGAGGCGTGGCGCGAGCGGATGCACGCGCATCTCGGATTGGTGGTTCCTGGGTTTCCCAACATGTTCCTGTTGGGAGGTCCGAACACCGGTCTCGGCCATAACTCGGTGGTGTTCATGCTGGAGGCGCAGATCGGCCACGTGCTGCGCTGTCTCCGCTGGCTCCGGCGCCGCAGCGAGGCGGTGGTGGAAGCGAGGCCGGAGGCGCTCGCCGGGTTCATGCGATGGCTCGATGCGCGGATGCAGCGCACGATCTGGCTCAGCGGGTGCAAGAGTTGGTACCTGGACCGCAATGGCCGCAACACGACGCTGTGGCCTGGCTTCAGCCTCGGTTACTGGCTGCGCACCTGGCGCGTGTCGCGGCGGGACTACCGGGTTGCGGCTGCCGGACGGCAGGGCGATCGGGTGAAGTAAGGGGCGCTGCCCCTTGGAGCCCCGCCAAGGGCGGAGCCCTTGGGACCCCGGACTTTGGCTTGGGTGGAGGGAGGCCCCTACTCGGACCTTGACAGGTCCCGGACAGGGGCCTCCCACCACCCAAGCCAGAATGGGATTGCAAAGGCTGCGCCTTTGCTGGGGGTCCAGGGGGCAAAGCCTCCTGGCGGGTTTCAGGGCGGAGCCCTGAGCGCTTCCGCCTCTCCGACCGGCCAGTGCCGAACCGCCGCGGTTGCCTCCGCGGCGCCGGATTGCTTGATTGTGCGCAATCAATGCATGGAGGACGCTGCCATGGCGACCAAGGTCCTGCTGGTCAACACCGCGGAGGAGACGGTGCGCGAGGCGCGCGACCTCGTGCCGCCCGACCTCGACCTGATCGTCGCGGCGCCGGGCAGCGCCGGCTATGCCGAGGCGCTGGCGGACACCGGGTATCTGCTGGGCAACGTCGCCACGATGGACGATGCGTTCTATCGCGCGGCGCCGAAGCTGCGGCTCGTGCAGTTGTTCAGCGCCGGCTACAACCACGTCGACCTCGACGCGGCGCGGCGTGCCGGCGTGCTGGTCGCCAACAATGGCGGCGCCAACTCGCGCTCGGTGGCCGAGCAGACGATCATGCTGATGCTGGCGGTGTACCGGCGGCTGCCGTGGCAGCACGCGATGACGGCGGGCGGACTCTGGCGCGGCAACCAGGTGGTGCCGACCTTCTACGAACTGCAGGGCAAGACCCTCGGGATCATTGGTCTCGGCACGATCGGCAAGCGCGTCGCGCGCATCGCGGCCGGCGGCTTCGACATGCGCATCCAGTACAATGACGTGGTGCGGCTGCCCGAGCACGAGGAGGATGCGCTCGACGTGCGTTACCGCCTGCTGCCGGAACTTCTTGCCTCGTCGGACATCGTGACGCTGCACGTGCCGCTGACGCGGCTGACGCGCAACATGATCGGCGCGCGGGAACTGGCGTGGATGCAGCCGCACGCCGTGCTGATCAATTGCAGCCGCGGGCCGGTGATCGATTTCCCCGCCCTGCATGAGGCGCTCACCGGCGGCCGGATCGCCGGGGCGGGGCTGGACGTATTTCCCACCGAGCCGCCATCGCCGTCCGAGCCCGTGCTGTCGCTCGACAACGTCGTGCTGACGCCGCATCTGGCCGGCGCCAGCCGCGAGACTCGGGTGAAGCAGACGCGCAACGCCTTCGACAACGTGCTGCGCATGGTGCGCGGCGAGCGGCCGCTCTGGGTGGTGCCGGAGTTGCGCGACATGGCGTCGCTCGCATGACCGGACGGGGTGGGCTGCCGCCGGTCCGTGTCGAGGTGACGGCGAAGTTCCTGTCCGATGCGGCCGAGAGGCAGCGCGCCTATGAGGCGCGGCGGAAGCTGTGGACGGCGGCATTCCATCCCTCGGAGCCGCGCGCCCAGGCGGCGGCCCGGTCGCGCCGCATCGGCAAGATCAACGATCCGCGCCAGGGCAGGTTCGAACTGTAGGACGGCGGTGGGCGAGCACGCCCAGGTTGGGACGGCCTGGTGCAGGCGCGACGATGGGCCTGCGGTGCCACTCCTGCCGCTCGCCGCAAGGAGAATATGGCGTCCGACGGATGATATGAGGTAGATACTCCTCTCCCGCGCCCTCCTGGGAGGTGATCTTGATCTTCCGCCAGCTCTTCGATGCGACGTCCGGCACCTATACCTACCTGCTCGCGTCACGGCGCGGCGGCGAGGCGCTGATCATCGACCCGGTGATCGAGAAGGTGGACCGCTACCTGCAATTGGTACACGAACTCGACCTGAAGCTGGTCAAGGCGATCGACACCCATCTGCACGCCGACCACATCACCGGCCTCGGCGCGCTGCGCGACCGCACGCGCTGCATCACGGTCATGGGCGAGCAGTCCGGCGTCGACGTGGTCTCCATGCGCATCGCCGATGGCGACCGGCTGGGGATCGAGGGCATCAGCCTGGACGTCGCCTATACGCCCGGCCACACCGACGACAGCTACAGCTTCATCATGGCCGATCGCGTGTTCACCGGCGACACGCTGCTGATCCGCGGCACCGGCCGCACCGACTTCCAGAACGGCGATCCGCGCGCGCAGTACGAGTCGATCTTCCATCGCCTCCTGCGCCTGCCCGACGAGACGATGGTGTTTCCGGCGCACGACTACAAAGGCGATACGGTCAGCACGATCGGCGAGGAGCGGCGGTGCAATCCGCGCCTGCAGGTGAAGTCCTGCGAGGAATACGTGGCACTGATGAACAACCTGAACCTGTCCAACCCGAAGATGATGGACGTGGCGGTGCCGGCGAACATGCGCCAGGGGCTGGCGCAGCAGGAGATCGCGCGGCGCGGCTGGGCCGTGACGGCGGAGCAGGCAAGGGACCTGATCGATTGCCGCGACATCGTCCTGGTCGACCTGCGCGAGCGGACCGAGCGGGAGAAGCACGGCGTCATCCCGGGCTCGCTGCACGCGCCCTATCCCGACCTGCAGGAGAACATCCGGTCGGGCGGCATGCTGCACGAACTGGCCGACGCCACGAACCGGCGCCTGGTGTTCTACTGCGCGTTCGGCGAACGCTCCGCCATGGCGGTGCAGGCGGCGCAGGATTTCGGCCTGGCCTCCGCCTGCCACATCCATGGCGGCATCGATGCGTGGAACAAGATCGGCGGCGCGATCAGCCGTTAGGGCGTGATCCGCACAGGTGGAATCACCGAGCGGTGAATCACGCTCTCAGACAACGAGCTAGAGCGGAGTCCGTGAGCCTATACCAACGGAATCTGCTCTAGGGCGTGACCCGTAGGTGGGATCACCGGATCTCCAAACTCAAGCAGTTCCGTCGCGTCGCCGCGTGGTACGTATAGACGTCAGCAAACTACCTCACCGTCGTCACCCTCGTCGCAACCATCCTGTGGCCCAGATAAGCGCCCACAGAACCTATGCCACTGCTTGCGCGCGACGCCGTGCCTCGTCGATCTCCCGGACAGGAGGCAGCCCGAAAAGGCGCCGATACTCGCGCGTGAATTGGGACACGCTCTCATAGCCCACCGCGTAGGCCGCGTTACTCGACGGCGCGCCGTCCGACAGCATCATACGCCGCGCCTCGATCAGCCGGAGCCGTTTCTGGAATTGGAGCGGCGATAGTGACGTCACCGCGCGGAAGTGCTGGTGAAAGGTCGACAGGCTCATTCCGGCGACGGACGCCAGCCGCTCCACCGGGAGGACGGTGGCATATTCCAGGCGGATGATCTCGACAGCGCGCGCAATGCGCTGGGCGTGGCTGTCCGGAAACCCGAGATGCCGGATCGCCGACCCATGGCGGCCGGCGAGCAGCCAATAGTGCATCTCACGGACGAGCTGGCTCTGCAGCACCGGCACCGATGCCGGACGATCGAGCAAGCGCATCATCCGGAGTGCAGTGTCGGCGACCTCCGCATCGGTCGGCTCGAGCCGTAGTGGTGCTCTGTCATCGACCGGCACCGTCTTCATCTCGATCGACAGGTCCGTGATCAGCGTGGGATCGAGGTAGAGCACGAACGACAGGTATGGCGCGATCCGGGTGGCATGGGTGATCTGGCTCACGGTCGGTACGTCGGCGGTGATCAACATCGAATCGCCAGCCCTGAACGACAGGGTCTGGCTGCCCATCGTCACCTGCTTGGTGCCCTGGACGACCAGGCAGATCAGCGGGCGCTGGATGCCATATTCAAGCTCGCCGGTGCGGGTTGTACGCACCGTGGTCATGCCCGGAATGGGCGTGCGGGCGATGCCATAGGGATCGGCATTGGCCTCGGTGTGACGACGGACTGCATCGAGCAGCGCTTGGGTCATGTTCCGCACGATACCGGATGTCCGGTGCACGTCATCGGCTTCCGGAGGATCAGGCAAGCATCCCCGAGCTTCGGGCAACCCGTTGGCGGTGCCACGGGCGATATCGAGGACGCCGGTCGGGGATGGGCGTCGCAGGCTCCCGGCGACCGGGCGCACTGATCATCGATGCCTGCGAGGAGACGAGAAATGAGCACTATCCTGATTGTCCTCTCCGCTGCCGACACCTGGACCCGCGCCGACGGCTCCAAATACCCGAGTGGTGTGTGGGCGGAGGAATTCGTCGTCATGGACGAGAAGTTCATTGCGGCTGGCTGCGACGTTGCCATCGCTACACCTGGCGGTGTCGCTCCGACCATCGACCCGCACAGCATGAACCCGGACGTGGTCGGGCAGGCGAATGCCGACCATTTCCGTTCCTATCTCGACGCGGTCGCGGGCCGGCTGGAAAAACCGCTGGTGCTCGCGGCGGTCGAGACCGGTCGTTACGACGCGATCGTGATCCCCGGCGGCCATGGTCCTGTCGAGGATCTCTACAAGGACCATGACATGGGCAGGATCCTCGTCGAGGCGGACCGCGCGGGCAAGATCATTGCCCCGGTCTGCCACGGCCAGGCCGCGCTGCTCGCGGCGAGGGGGCCGGATGGCAAGTGGTGGTTCGCGGGTCGCCGCATAACGTCGTTCAGCGACGAGGAGGAAGTCGAGCTGGGTACGGCCGACAATGCCCCCTGGCTGCTCGCCGATACACTGCGAAAATCGGGCGCGCGGTACGAGAAGGGGCCGAACTGGGGCGCCTACGTGGTTCGCGACGGCCAGTTGCTCAGCGGCCAGAATCCGGCCTCGAGCGGACCGCTCGCCGACGCGGTGCTGGGTGCCCTGAGCTGATGCCATGCCGGCCGGCCGGTTCCGCCCATCGTGGGTGCGGACCGGCCGGCTCGGTCACTTGAAAGCGTTATGGCGGACGATCTTACCCACCAGCACCCGCACGAGGGCGTCGCGATGACCGGGGACGACGGCCGTGCAGTCCCGAAGGCTTTCGCCATCACGGTCTGCCGGCGTCCTCAGTCCGCGGGAGCCGGACCTTCTGCCAGTCCGCCTCCCGTCATCACGTGCTAATCGAACAACTCGCCGAGCCAGGAACGGCGGCGCGACCCACGGCCGCCGTGGCCGCCCTTACGATAGTCGTCATCGTCGTCGTCGTGCCGGCGCTGCCCCCATCCGGGAGCCTGTTGCTGCTGCTGCGGCGGCGCGACCGGCGCGGTCCAGACCGACTGTGGCGGTGCGCCCACGGCCTGCTGCGGCGGCACCGCGGCCATGGCCTGCTGCTCGCTGCGCTCGATCAGCTTGTCCAGTTCGCCGCGGTCGAGCCAGACGCCGCGGCATTTCGGGCAGTAGTCGATCTCGATCCCCTGCCGTTCGCTCATCAGCAGGTCCACGTGACAGCGCGGACACGGCATCCCGCCGGCCGCTGAAGGGGTCGGTTGAGTCGTGCTCATAGGTGTCGGCGCCTCCCTGGCCGCGGCCTTGCCTGCCGCAAGGCCTTCTATCTGGTGTCGTCGCCGTGCGTACCAAGTGGATCGGCGACGCCGCCATGGATGCCGCCTGCATGGGCCCGGGCGTCACCCTGCGGGCGTGCGCAGCCGGTAGAAATCCCAGCCGGGAATCGACTCGGTCCGTTCGTAGGAGGCCCAGACGCGACGGAACTCCGGGCTGGCGGTGAAATAGCCCAACAGGTCGAAATTATCCGGCAGGGCCTGCTTCTGCTCGTTGGTATCGACTGCGACGATGACCGGCCGATAGCGCTCGAGATCGCTGACCAGTTCGCTGACGATGATGGATTGCAGCCTGGCGGCCGTGGCGCGCTGGCGGGCATCGCCGGCGGCCAGCGGGAGGGTGCCGGGCAGCAGGACCTGGCCGGGCTGCCGCGCCGCGAGCGTGCCGTCGATCATGCTCGGTATGCCCCACTGGTAGCCGCTGCCGATCAGGAGGTACGACCGCCCCGCGACCAGCCGGCGCAGCGTCGTGATGAACGGCCGCTCAGCATAGCGTGCGCGTGATGCCTCATGCACCATCTCGTAGGCGGGCCGGACGAACAGCACGCCAGTCTCCAGGCCGATCGCGGCGAGGACCGCCAAGGTCCGGCCGCGACCGATCATGGCCTCGCCCAGGCGCGGCAGCAGGACGACGGCCACCAGCAGCAGGGCGATCAGCGACAACTCGACCACGGGCAGCAGGTGGTAGACCCAGCCCTTCTTCTGGATGACGGCGACCACGATGAAGACCGCCGCGGGTACGACGATGCTCGCCAGCACGGTCCGCAATCGGGTCGACACCGGGGCGAAGACGGTCACGACGACGGCGAGGGCGAGGACGGAAGCGGCATCCCGGGCGGCCGACAGCACCGTGAACCAGGAGCGGTTCCAGGCGAAATAGACCTCCGAGCCCAGCGCGGCCTCCTCCAGGTATTGCGGCTGCCACAGCACGATCACCGCCGCATACAGCGCCGCCATCACCGCGATGATCGCCACGAACGGATCGGCGATCGCACGCCAGTCCCGCAGGCGCCGGCAGCGCAGCAGCACGAGCACCGCCACGACCAGCAGGAAGAATGGCTTGATCAGGACGGCGATCGCGGCCAGCACGATTGCGACCAGCGCCGGCACGTCGAAGGCCGGCTGGTATCCCGCCTCGCGCATGGCGAACCACAGCAGGCCGGGCGTGAACAGGATGACGAACAGGTGCTCGCGCTGGCCGAATTCGTAGCCTGGCTCCAGCGCCAGGATGCCGACGTAGCCGACCAGGGCCAGACCGATGAGGCCGCGGTCCGTGTCGAGGCATGTCCGCAGCCACCGGGCGAAGAGCGCGGCCGAGAGCAGGATGAGCCCCGCCACATACAGGCTGAATCCGGTGTACAGCGCAGTCCCGGTCAAATGGGCAAGGATGACCGGGGGGATGTTGAGGATGACGATGAGCGGCGGATTGATCTCGATGAAGTCGACCCAGTAGTGGCCGCCGGCCAGCATCCTTTCCGCGGCGATCAGGAGCCAGTCGTTGTCGTGGTTCGGTACCATGAACCGCGCATGCAGGATGCACGCAGCGGCGGCGATCAGCCCGCAGGCGGTCCAGGTCAGCAGCGAGCCGGATACCCGTGCAGCAGCGGAAGAGGAGAACAATCCCATGCCGGCAGCGCCACCATCCACAGTTGCAGGCCGGCCCAAAAATCCCGCTTGCGGCATGTCCGACCCGGCGAATACCGATCCGGGCGGCCGCCGCCGCACCACGTCCTGTAGGCGACCCGCGGCCGGCAGGCCAAGCGATTTTGCCGGTGCAGCGATTTCGCACCCAGGGCCGCGGTTGAACCGAGGCTGATTTCGGCGGAAGATCGCCGCTCGCGCAGGCGCGGACGGGAGGATGGACGATGGATGCGATGGAATTGCTGCTGAGCCGCGAGTCGGCACTGAAACTCGTGTCGCCCGGTCCCGACCAGGACGCGCTCGATCGCATGTTCCAGACCGCATTGCGGGCACCGGACCACGGCCGGCTGCGCCCCTGGCGCTTCGTCGTGGTGGGCGAGGACAAGCGTGAGCGGTTCGGCGAGATCATGGCCGACTGCCTGCGCCGCGCCGAGCCAGGGGCATCGGCCGACGCCTTGCAGCGCGAGCGCGACAAGGCCATGCGGGCGCCGGTGATCGTGGTGGTGGCGGCGACGGTGCAGCGCGGCCACAAGATCCCCGAGGTGGAGCAACTCGTCTCGGCGGCCGCGGCGACCGAGAACATTATGCTGGCGGCCAATGCGCTGGGTTTCGGCGCGATGTGGAAGACCGGCGCGCCGGCCTACGATGCCGGCGTGAAGCAGGCGCTCGGCCTCGATCCGGACAACGAGATCGTCGGCTTCCTCTATGTCGGCACGCAGGTCGGCGGCGGCTCGCCGGCGGCGCGGCCGGTGGTGAAGGACCTGGTCTCCGTCTGGCCGGGCTGACGCCTCACGCGCCGCCGCGCTGGCGCAGCACCGCCTCGGCCAGCAGGCTGAGCCCGGCATTGATCGCGATGCCGGCGAGCGACAGCAGCACGAGGGCCGCGAACATGCGCGGCACCTGCAGGCGGTAGCCGGCCTCCATGATGCGGTAGGCCAGGCCCGAGCCAAATCCGCCGGAGCCGGCGACGAATTCCGCGACCACGGCGCCGACCAGCGCGAGCCCACCGGAGATGCGCAGGCCCGTCAGGAAATACGGCACGGCCGCCGGCAGCCGCAGCAGGCGCAGCGTGGCGAAGCGGCCGGCGCCGTACAGGCGGAACAGGTCCACCAGTTCGGGCGGCGCGGATGCCAGGCCGGTCGCCGTGTTGGCGAATACCGGGAAGAACGCGACGATCGTCGCGCACACCACCAGCGAGGCGAACGGATCGCCGACCCAGACGATCACCAGCGGCGCGATCGCGACGATCGGCGTGACCTGGAGCACGATCGCCCAGGGCTGGATGGCAGCGGCCAGCAGGCGGCTCGAGGCGATCGCCACCGCCAGCGCGACCCCGAGCACGGCGGCCACCAGCAGGGCGGCGAACGTCACCAGCAGCGTCGATCCGAGCGACCACAGCAATCCGGCGGGATCGGCCAGGAATGCCGCGACGATGGCGATCGGGCCGGGCACCAGGTATTCGGGCACGGCGGCGATCCGCACCACCGCCTCCCACGCCAGCAGCGCCGCGATGCCGAACAGGGCAGGGGCGAATTTCATGCCGCCAGCGCCCGCGCCATCTCGCGCGTCACCTGCCCCACCAGCGCGGCATAGGCGGGGTCCTGTCGCGCCTCTGGCCCAGGCCGCAGCGGCGAGGCGATCTCGTGGTCGATGCGGCCCGGACGCGGTGTCATCAGCACGATGCGGCGCGCGAGGAATGCGGCCTCGTAGATCGAATGGGTCACGAAGACGATGGTGCAGCCGAGGTCGCGCCAGAGCGACAGGAGGTCCTCCTGCAGGCGGTGGCGGGTGAACTCGTCGAGGGCTGCGAAGGGTTCATCCATCAGCAGCAGGCGCGGGCGCGTCACCAGGGCGCGCGCGATCGATACGCGCATGCGCATGCCGCCGGAAAGCTGGCGCGGATGCGCGGCCTCGAACCCATCCAGCCCCACGCGCCGCAGTGCGTCGTGCACCTGCGGCGCGGCCTCATCGCGCGTGCGGCCGGCCAGGCGCAGCGGCAGGTACACGTTGTCGGCCGCGCTCGCCCAGGGCAGCAGCGTCGCGTCCTGGAACACGAAGCCGATTTCGCCGCGCTGGGGCTGGTGGCCATCCTGCCAGTCGAGGCTGCCGGAATCCGGCTGGTCCAGGCCGGCGATCAGCCGCAGCAGGGTGGACTTGCCGCAGCCCGACGGCCCGAGCAGGGCAAGGAAATCCCCTGCCTGGAGCGTGAGGGATGCGTCGCGCAACGCCTCGACCGTGTTGAAGCGGCGGCCGACCGACCGGATGTGCAGCATCAGCGATCCTCGTCGGCACGCTGCCTCGCTTCGGGCGGGGCGTGCACTACCGCTTCATCTCGATGCCGACGCGCTTGTCCACGAAATGCAGCGTGTACGCCTTCGCCACATCCAGCCCTTGCGGATACACGCCGACATCGGCCATCGAGCGGTAGAATGCCGTCCAGCGCGCCTCGGTCATGGCGCCGATGCCCAGATGCAGCGCATCGCCGGAATCGACGATGCCGCGCGACTTCATGACCTCTCGGCCGTACTCCAGCAGGGCCTCGGGCATCTCGGGGTTGTCCTGCCGGATCAGCCGGTTGGCCGGTGTCGGATCGCCGTACAGGTAGGAGTACCAGCCCTCGATCGACGCATCGATGAAGCGCTGCACGACGTCGGGCCTTTCCGCCACGAGTTTCGAACTTGTCGTCACGATGTTGGCGTAGCCGGCATAGCCGGCATCGGCGAGCATCAGCACGACCGGCTTGAAGTGCGCCGCCTGCTCAACGGCGAATGGTTCGGAACCGAGATAGCCCTGCTGTACCAGCGCCTTGTCCGCCAGGAACGGCTGCAGGTTGAAGGTATAGGGCCGGATCTGGCTGTCGCTGTAGCCGAAGCGTCCCACCAGGAAGCGCCACCAGCTTGCCCGTGTGTCGCCGCTGATCAGGATCGGCTTGCCCTTCAGCGCCGCAAAGCTGTCATTGCCCTGGCCGGGATGGGCGAGCAGCACGGAAGGGTCCTGCTGGAAGATCGCGGCGATCGCGACGAACGGCAGGCCCTGCTGGACGAACTCGATCGCCCGGCCGCCGCCCAGGTTGAAGTCGAGCCGACCCGCCAGCAGAAGCTGCATCTGGTTCACCTGCGGCCCGCCCTGGCGGATGGTCACCGTGAGGCCGCGTCTGGCGTACAGTCCGGTGGCGACGGCCTGGTAGTAGCCGCCGTATTCCGCCTCCGCCACCCAATCGAGGCCGAAGCTGATCGCGTCTTCGGCGCGCGCGGGTGCCGGTGCGAACGCGAGCAGCAGGGCGAGCAGGGCGGCCAGCCGGGACGCCAGCCGGTACGCACGGCGGGACGCATGCCGCTCCATGGGGGGCCTCCGGATTCGCGCTGTGGGGCGCGCATCCTGCACAATGCCGGCGCATCAGGGGAGATGCGCATGGCCGAGCCGCGACTGAAGGCAGGATTATGGGTGAAGATGGCGCTGCGCATGGCCGATCTCGGCAACCAGGCCGGCGTGGTGCTGCGCAAGGGCGACGCCGATTCGGGCGGTGTGCTGGTGGTGCTGCGCGGGCGCGACGGGCTCGTAGTGCTGTCGCAGGTGCGCGCCGCCGATGGTGCGCTGGGATGGCTGCGCGGCACCGGGCCCGCGCCGGTCGACCAGGAGGCCGCGGATACCTATGTGGCACGTCAGGTCAGGGTCGATCCCGACATCTGGGTCCTGGAGTTCGATGCCCCCGACCTGACACCCCCGTTCGAGGCGAGGTTGCTATGATCGTTGTGGACCAGAGTGCGTCGGGACAGACGCTCGACCTGCCGGTGGGCCAGGTCATCGAGCTTCGCCTGGCGGAGAACCCGACGACCGGCTTCCGCTGGACGGTCGTTGCCAACGGCGCGCCCGCCTGCGTGGTGCTGAGCGATCGGTTCGAGAGCCCGTCCGGCCCTCCCGGCAAGGGCGGCGAGCATCTGTGGGAGATCAAGGGAGTCCGCATCGGCGAATGCGACATCGCCTTGCAGTACCGGCGCAGCTTCGAGCCGGACGCGCCCGGCGGCGCCTTCGCGCTGCACGTGCGCGTGACGCAGTGACGGGGCGGGACGCAGTGACGGGGCGTGACGCAGTGACGGGGCGTGACGCAGTGACCCGGCGTGCAGTGACTGGGCGTGAGGCTCAGGCCTCGACCAGGCGGATGGTCCAGAAATCGTGCGACAGGCCGCGCTCGGTCAAATAGGGGTATGGCAGCGTGAAGTAGCCCTGCATGCCCCAGGTCTTGCCCCAAGAGTTGCGCACGATGAAGCGCTGGTCCTTGTCGTCGTAGCCGACCGCCATGACAGCGTGGCCGCCCAGCATGTGTTCCTTGGTTGACGGCATCGGCACGACGCCGGTGCGCGTCACGTCATCGGACTGGAAGCTGTCGTAGATGCTGAAGCCGAACACGAAGGGGAATCCCGAGGCGAGGCATCCCTTCAACTGGCTGAGGGTCTGCGATACCCGGCTGTAGCTCACCGCCTGATATTTCATCGCCTGCTGGAACGCCTTGGTCGATGGCTTCTGGGTGAATTTGGCAATGTCGTAGGGCCAGTCTGCCTCGGGTGGCGCGCCCTGCTTGGCGACGACCTTGATGCCGTCGCGAAGCTGGGCGCCGGCATCCGCGCCGACGGTGCCCTCGATGACGCGTTCGCCGTAGTAGATGAACAGGCGGGACGGCACGAAGTCGGGCTTCAGCTTCTGCTTGCGGCGATTGAACTGCAGCGCGGCGGCGATGGCGTTGCCGGTGCAACTGCCGAGGTCGCCCTGGTCGTACACCGGCGGGCAGCGCGGGCGCAGGTCCATCTTGGCGGGCAGCTTGGCCATGGTGGCCGGCGGCGCCGCGTACAGGTGGTCGCGCATGTCTGGAAGGTCGGGCAGCCAGCCGAGGCGATTGATGCCGGGGCGGCGGACGTCTCGCTTGGCGACCATCGGTTTGCCCTCCATGGCGGGCGCGCATGTCTGCGCAGCCCCGGGGAGGTGGGGCTGTGTGCACGCCACCCTCGCGATTATGATAGGCACGGGCAGCGATTCACAATGTGAGCTGCCTCACAGCGGAATGTGGAGGGGGGACGTCATGGCCGGGCTGTATTTCGAGGACTTCCACGAAGGCCAGACCTTCGACCACGCGCTGAGCCGCACGGTCACCGAGATGGACAACGTGCTGTTCAGCACGCTGACGCTGAACCCTCAGCCGCTGCACCTGGACGAGGAATTCGCGAAGACGACGGAGTTCGGCCAGCGGATCGTGAACTCGCTGTTCACGCTGGGGCTGATGATCGGCATGACCGTGGGCGACACGACGCTCGGCACCACGATCGCCAATTTGGGGATGAACAAGGTGGAGTTCCCCAAGCCGGTGTTCCACGGCGATACGATCCGTGCGCGCTCGATCGTGCGCTCGCTGCGTGCGTCGAAGTCGCGGCCCGAGGCCGGCGTGGTGGAGTTCGAGCACCAGGCGTTCAACCAGCGCGGCGAGATGGTGGCGACCTGCCTGCGCGCCGCGTTCATGAAGCGCAGGCCGGCGTAGCGAGACTGCTCCGCGTGACGGTGCCGGTCAGGCAGCGACCCGGCGACCCGTGGCGGCTGTCGGCAGCAGCATCGTCACACCGAGACACAGCGCGAGCATCACTGCCGATCCCCAAAGGCATCCGGCAAGTCCGGCAGCCTGTGTGAGAGCACCGGAGAGCAGGATGCCGATCAGGCGGCCGCCCGCATTCGCCGCGTAGTAGAAGCCGACATCCTCGGCCGCCTTCTTCGACCCTGCATACGCCAGGATCAGATAGGAATGCAGCGACGAGATAACGGCGAAGGCGAAGCCGAACACGCCGAGTCCGATCGCCACCACCAGGTCGAGCCGCCCAACAGGCACGCCGGTCAGAACCAAGGCCAGGACCACCGGAATGGCGGTCAGCACGGCGCCCCAAAGGCGTGCCTCGGGCACCTCGCGTGAGAGGCCGTCCGCGCTGCGGCGAATGACAGACGGCGCGATGGCCTGGACTACGCCGTAGCCGATCGTCCAGCTTGCCATGAAGCCGGCGACCTCCATGTAGCGCCAACCCTGGGTGTAGAGAAACACCGGCAGTCCGACCACAAACCAGACGTCCCGCGAGCCGAACAGGAACACGCGTGCCGTCGCCATCAGGTTGATGCTGCGGGTCTTGGCGAACAGTTCGCGGAAGGATTTCGAGGCCGTCGCCTGGCCAAGCGCGCGCGGCAGGCTTGCAGCGACACCCACCAGTGCCAGTCCGAGTGCGGCGGCCATCAGCAGCAGGGCGCCGCGAAAGCCGATTATGTCCAGCAGCAGGCCACCGGCGAAGAAGCCAGCTCCTTTCATCGCGTTCTTGGAGCCGGTGAACCAGGCCACCCATCGGAACAACTGCCCCGAGCCGCCGTCCGACGTTGCTTTGATCGCCGATTTCGCAGCGGTCTTGGTGATGTCCTTGGCGACACCGGCAATCCCCTGCGCTGCGACCACCCATGCAACGGAGAGCGCTGCGCTCCAGGCCGGATCAAGGCAAGACAGCAGCAGCAGGCCGGCGATCTGCAACGCGAGGCCGGTCATCAGCATGCGCGGAATGCCGAAGCGGGCCGCCAGCCAGCCGCCACCGAGATTGGCGAAGATGCCGGCCGCTTCATACAGCAGGAACAGCACGGCCAGCATGAAGGGCGTGTAGCCCAGGGCATAGAAGTGCAGCAGCACCAGCATGCGGATCGCGCCGTCGGTCAGCGTGAATCCCCAATAGCTTGCGGTGACGGTCGCATAGTTGCGCAGGGCCGACATCAGGCACTCCTGTCGATGACGATGTTGGCGAGATCGACCATGCGGCAGGCGTAGCCCACCTCGTTGTCGTACCAGGCGTAGACCTTGAGCAGCGTGTCGTCGGTGACCAGCGTGCTCGGGCCATCCACGATCGCGCTGCGCGTGTCGTTGGCGTAGTCGGCCGACACCAGCGGGCGCGCCTCGAAGCCCAGTATGCCGGCGAGCGGGCCGCCGGACGCTGTCATGAACAACTCGTTGACCTCGGTCACCGTCACCGGCCGCGCCATCTCGAACACACAATCGGTGAGGCTCGCGTTGAGCACGGGCGCGCGTACGGCATGACCGTTCAGCTTGCCCTTGAGGTCCGGGTAGATCAGCGCGATCGCAGTCGCACTGCCCGTCGTGGTGGGCGACAGCGACAGCATGGCCGACCGCGCGCGACGCAGATCCTTGTGCGGCGCATCGATCACGACGTTGGTGTTGGTCGGATCATGGATGGTGGTGATCTGGCCGTGACGGATGCCGATCGTTTCCTGCAGCACCTTCACGACGGGAGCGAGGCAGTTGGTCGTGCACGATGCAGCCGTCAGCAGCCGATGCCGGCGCGGCTCATACGCATGGTCGTTGACGCCGACGACAATATTGAGCGCCGCCGCCTCCTTCACCGGGGCTGCCACGATCACCTGCCTGACGCCGCGAGCGAAATAACCCGCCAGTTGCTCGGCTTTCAGGAACTTGCCGGTACATTCCAGCACGATGTCGCAGCCAAGATCCGCCCAAGGCACGGCATCGGGCGTTGCCGCATCGCTGAAGCCGATGCGGCGATGGCCGACGAGGATTGCGCGATCATCCTCCACGCCGAAATGCTCGCGCCAACGGCCATGGATGCTGTCGAATTCCAGCAGGTGGGCTGTTGTGACGGCGCCGCCCTTCACCTCGTTCACGTGCACCACATCAAGCCGGTTGCCGGCGCGCGGATCATCCGCGGGTCGGAAAAATCCCCCCATGCCAGCGCGCAGGGCAAGTCGGCCAATTCGCCCCATGCCGTTTATGCCAACGCGCATGGTCAGCGCCCTCCGATCGGCGTTTGCAGGCTGCCGTCCGCCAGCTCATTGAGCCGCGCCTTCAGCGCCATGCGATCGAGCGAGGCGAAGGGCAGTGCGGTAAAGATCCCGATCCGTCGCTGCAGGCTGGCGTACAGCTCGTTCAGCAGTGCGGCGCGTTCCACCGGACTGCCGGTGAATTGGGTCGGGTCCGGCAGCGGCCAGGCGGCCGTCACGGCCATGCCGCCGAAGTCGGGACATTCCTGCCCGCGTGGCGAGTCGCAGAGCGTGATGACGAAATGCATCCGCGGTGCGTCGGATCCGATGAATTCGTCCCACGATTTGCTGCGCAGCCGATCCGTCTCGTGCCCGAGGGCTCGCAGCTTTGCGATCACCTCGGGATTCGGCCTGGCGACCGGACTGGAGCCGGCAGAGTAGGCACGAAAGCGCTGGCCTCCGTGCTTGTTGAGAATGGCTTCTGCCATGACGGAGCGGGCCGAATTGTGCGTGCAGAGGAACAGCACGTTGAAGACTGCGGTCATGCTTTGATCCTCATCCGGCCAAGGCGGAAGCAGGCGCGCCAGGTCGCCGCACAGTTCGGGCCGGCCCCCGCAGCAGGTCTCAGTCACGAAGCTGAGCAGCCGCCGCAAGCCGGCAAGGCGGACGGCATGGATGATCTGCCGGCCATGCCGCGTGGCCTGGGTAAGACCGGCGCGTTCCAGCGCGGCCAAGTGGAACGACGTGGTCGAGGCGGGGAGCGCGAGCCGGCTGGCGAGATCGCCGGCCGGCAGCCCGGTTGGGCCGGCGGCCAGCAACAGACGCAACAGGTTGACGCGTGCGTCCACGGACAGCGCGGCGAAGGCGGCGGCGGCTTCCGACGATTCCATATTTCTAGTTATACAGAAATATACCGATGATGCAAGGGGACCGGCGGGCGCCGGGCAACCGTCAACGGCGCCCCCGGTCTCTGTCCTTGCCGGTCGGTCCGCCCGGTTGACGACGACCGTCCCGGCACGTTCCAGTGGCCCGGGCGGATACGACGGAAGGCAGGCTGACGATGGACGACGTGACGATGGAACACCCGCTCAATGCGGTTGCCGAGATGTGGCTGGCCGAGTTTCAGGCGGCTCTTGAGACGGGCGGCGTCGCGCAGGTCGCTGCGCTGTTCGCCGGCGAGTGCCACTGGCGCGACATCCTCGCCTTCACGTGGAACCTGCACACGACGTCGGGTGCGGCTGCCATCGCACAGCGCCTGACGTCGAGCCTGTCGCGCGTGGCGCCGCGAGGTTTCACCCTCGCCGCGGGACGTGCCCTGCCGCGCCGCGTCGAGCGTGCCGGCGTCGCGGTGATCGAGGCGATCTTTACATTCGAAACCATCGTCGGACCCTGCAACGGCGTGGTGCGACTGGTCCCCGAGAATGGCAGCCTGCGCGCCTGGACCTTGATGACTGCGCTCGACGACATTCGTGGTCATGAGGACCCGGCCAATGGCCGGCGCTGGCAGAACGTCGACTGGAAGCGGAATTTCGGCGGCGAGAACTGGCTCGACCGCCGCAACAAGGCGCGCCTCTATGCCGATCGCGATCCGGCCGTGCTGGTGGTCGGCGCCGCGCAGGCCGGCCTCACCATCGCGGCACGCCTCGCGCTGCTCGGTGTCGATACACTCGTCATCGATCGCGAGGCCCGCATCGGCGATAGCTGGCGCCGGCGCTACCATGCGTTGACGCTGCACAACGAGACGCGGGTCAATCATCTTCCCTACATGCCATTTCCGCGCTCGTGGCCGGTGTTCATCCCGAAGGACATGCTGGCCAACTGGTTCGAACTCTATGCCGAGGCCATGGAGCTCAACGTCTGGACGCGCGCCGAACTCACCAGCGGCCGTTGGGATGAGGCGGCCGGCTGCTGGGACGTGGTGATCGCGCGCGGCGACGGGACCGAGCGGCGCATGCGGCCGCGGCATATCGTGTTCGCCAATGGCGTCAGCACCACAGCGATCATGCCGGACCTGCCGGGCCTCAAGAGCTTCTCCGGGGTGGTGCGGCATTCCGGCGACTATGGCAGCGGGCTGGACTGGCAGGGCAGGCGCGTTCTCGTCGTGGGAACCGGGACCTCGGGCCACGATGTCGCGCAGGATCTTCAGGTGTCCGGCGCCGCGGAGGTGACGCTCATTCAGCGCAGTCCCACTCTCGTTGTCAGCCTGAAGGAGGCGCAGGCGCCGTATGCGCTGTACGACGAGGACGTCGCGTTCGAGGATCTCGACCTGCTGGCGATCGCTTCGCCGTTTCCGGTCTATCGGCGTGCGCACCAGCGCATCACGGCGAAGAACCGTGATGCCGACAGGGAGTTGTTGCAGGGGCTGGAGCGGCGCGGCTTCCGTCTGACCTCCGGGGCCGAGGGTACCGGCTGGCAGATCATGTACCAGACCCGCGGCGGCGGGTACTATTTCGATGCCGGGTGCTCGCAACTCGTCGTCGATGGCAAGGTGGGGCTGATCCAGTACGCGGATATCGAGCGCTTCGGGCCGGAGGGCGCGATCATGCGGGATGGCAGCGTGAGGCCTGCCGATCTGATCGTGCTGGCCACCGGCTACGAGGGCCAGGCGGAGTCGGCGCGGCGGCTTTTGGGTGATGCTGTCGGCGATCGGATGGGCCCGGTCTGGGGCTTCGACGAGGAGGGGGAACTGCAAGGCATGTGGCGTCCCACCGGCCAGCCGGGCCTGTGGTTCCACGGCGGTGGTCTCGCGCAGTGCCGCATCTTTTCCAAGGTGCTCGCCTTGCAGATCAAGGCGCGGGAACTGGGGATCTCGAGCGAGTGACCGGTCCGCCGACTGGCCGACCCACTGCGAGGCAGGCTCGGGCTCGCGGCACCGTCAGATTCAAGACGGAGGAAGGACGAGGGTCTCACGGAGGGCCGCGGAGGTACGGTGAATCCGTGGTTCTCCGCGAATCGCTCGCCCTTCCTCCATGGTTGAGAATGCGCTACCGCATGTGCCTCCGGGCCCCCGGTTGCTCGCCCGCAACGGGTCAGGCTGCGACGGCACAGTCTTTCATTACGCGGCTGCCACCTGTTCCTGCGGCAGGAGCACGGCGATCCTCTGGCGGGCCGCCTCGAAGCCCCGCTCCGCGGCTTCCGCACCGAGGTTCAGACCCTCGACATGGATGAACGTCACGTCGGTCAGGCCGAGGAACCCGAGCATCCCCCGCAAGTAGGGTTCCTGGAAATCCAGCACCTTGGCCGGCGCGTCGCCGCTATAGACGCCGCCGCGGCCGGTGATCACAAACACCTGCTTGCCTGTGAGCAGCCCCTCCGGCCCGTTCGCCGTGTAGCGGAACGTCCGTCCGGCCTGCGCCACGTGATCGATCCATGCCTTCAGCGTCGAGGGCACGGTGAAGTTGTACATCGGCACCGCCAGCACGATCGTATCGGCGGCCTCAAGTTCGGCAATCAGCCGATCGGCGAACGCCACGCTGGCGATCTGCGCGGGCGAGCGCTGATCGGCGGGCGTCATTACTGCGCCGAGGGCGTCGAGGCTCAGATGCGGAATCGTGTCCGGTGTCAGCGGGCGTTCCACCACGCTGGTGCGGGGATGGGCGTCACGCCAAGCATCCACGAACTCGCGCGCGATCTGCGCCGATTTGGAGTTGTCACCGAAGAGGCTGGAGGTGACCAGCAGAAGGTTGCTCATGGGTCGTTGTCCTGAACTGAAGCGAGGTCGATACCGTCCCATTTAGCGCTTCCATCCATCATGAAAATCGGCCAAATCATGATGGGAACTATCAGATCAACTGATGACACGCGTGTGCTCGACCGCCTGACCCTCGATCAACTCCGCGTTCTCATCGCCGTCGCGGAGGACGGCAGCTTCTCAGCGGCCGCGCGACGGCTGGGGCGCGTCCAATCCGCCGTGAGCCAGGCGATACAGTCGCTCGAATCGACGCTGGGATTGCCGGTGTTCGAGCGCGGCGACCGCGTGCCCAAGCTGAGCGAAGCGGGCCGGGCGCTGCTCGCGGACGCCCGACAGGTGATCCGCAGCATCGAAAGCCTCCGCGCCCATGCCGAGGGCATCGTGTCCGGTATGGAGCCCGAATTGTCGCTTGCGGTGGATGGGGTTTTCCCATCGGACGTGCTGATGGCCAGCCTGCGCGAACTCACACGCGAGTTCCCGCATCTTCCGGTCACGCTGTTCACCGAAGGGCTCGGCGGCGCGGAACAGCGGCTGCGTGATCGGGTGGCGCGCCTCGGGATCTACGCGCCGCTCCCGACAGGCTCCTC
Organism: Acetobacteraceae bacterium; assembly: GCA_037201625.1. Classification (GTDB taxonomy): domain Bacteria; phylum Pseudomonadota; class Alphaproteobacteria; order Acetobacterales; family Acetobacteraceae; genus JAMXLO01. The sequence goes on from JBBCGR010000003.1 coordinate 1,475,881, forward strand.
AGCCGACCTGACCGGCGAATTCCTGGCGGAAGTTCCCATGGTGGCCGTCGTGGCCGCCGACCACCCGCTGGCCCGCGAGGTCGAACCCCTGACGCGGGAGGTCATCGAGCGCCACGTGCAACTCGTCGTCACCGATCGCACCCAGCTTACGGCTGGCTTCTCCGGCAACATCCTGGGCCGGCGCATCTGGCGATTCGCCGATGTCACAACGCGGCAGCAATACCTGCTTGGCGGTTTCGGCTGGTGCTACATGCCAACGCATCTGGTTGCGTCGTCGATCGGGGACGGGCGCCTGAAGCCGCTGGATATCGCCGAGCACCGCGGGCGCCAGTTCAGCTTTCCGATTCATGTCATGCATGACCGCAGCACGCCGCCCGGGCGCGCCGGACGCTGGCTCATCACCGAACTGCGGCGGCAGTTCCCGATCATCTGTCCGCTCGGCGAGTCGAGGCAAACCGATGGGGATGAGTAGGGTCTGAAATGGGGAAGGCTCCGGAGGTTGCCCCCCGGAGCCTTCGGCATTGTCTGCGGGCGTCGTTGCCCTAGGCAGGTCTAGACGGCGACGCGAGCGTCGGAGATCCAGGCCACAGCAAACGGCGCCACGATGAGACAATGAGACACTGGATCACCTCCTTTCAGTTGGTTGCAGGATGACCGAGACTATGGCTGAACGGTCCCCGCGCCGCAAGCCTGTCAGGAGGTTGTGAAAGTCCATGCCCAGCAAGAGCCGTATCGTCGCGGAAGTCGACTTCGAGAAGGACGGCCGCCAGCACGGCTTCCTACGCCTGTTCCATTCGGTGCACAGCTCCGCCTACGGCTTCCTGCCGATCCCGATCGTGGTGCTGAAGAACGGCAGCGGCCCGACCGCGCTGCTGGTGTCGGGCACGCACGGTGACGAGTACGAGGGCCAGGTCGCGCTGTGCAATCTGGTGAAGTCGCTGGACCCGTCACGACTCCAGGGCCGCGTGATCATCCTGCCGGCGGCCAACTTCCCTGCCGCGCTGGCCGGGCGGCGCACCTCGCCGATCGACGAGGGCAACCTGAACCGGCTGTTCCCCGGCGATGCCGATGGAACGGTGACGCAACAGATCGCCTATCATATCGAGCACGACCTGGTGCCCATGGCCGACATCGTCTGCGATCTGCACTCCGGCGGTTCGTCACTGATGTACGTGCCCTCCGCATTGTTCGGCACCTGGAAGCGCGACGGCAGCACGGCCGCGGGCGTCGCGGCACTGAAAGCGTTCGGCGCACCGGTCGCCTACGTCGCGGAAGAGAGCCAGGGCGGCAACCGTACGCTGTCCGGCGGCGCCGCGCGCCACAACGTGATCGCCCTCGGCACCGAGGCCGGCGGCTCCGGCCATGTGACGCGCGCCGCGCTGCGGATGGTGGAGCGCGGCGTCAACAACATCCTGGTCCATGTCGGCATCCTGCCCGCGGCCGCGCACATCGCGCCCGAGGAGCCGACAAGGATGCTGGAGGTGGGTGGCGCCGACTATTTCGTCTACGCGCCGGAGAACGGGCTGTACGAGCCGCTGGTGGAATTGGGCGAGATAGTGCGCGAAGGCCAGCCGGCGGCGCGCATCCATCTGCCGGAGACACCGTGGGCGGAGCCGGTCACCGCTCACTTTGCGCGTGATGGCATGGTTTTGTGCAAGCGCATGCCCGGCCGGTCCGTACGCGGGGATTGCCTGTTCCATCTGGGGACCGATATCGCGCTCTGACGCCACCGCCCGTCCGATGGCGGCCACACCGGCAGCGGAGCCACAGCCCATGACATTCAACGTGATCGCGATCCAGCCCCTCGTCGCGCTCGCCGCAGGAATCCTGATCCTGCTCATCCCGCGACTGCTGAACTTCATCGTCGCGATCTACCTGATCATCATCGGCGTCACCGGCCTCTGGCCGCATCTGCTGCGCTGATGATGCCCTTGGGCTGACCACTCCCTCGGGGGCTGATCACCCACCCCGGGCCGGTCAACTACCCGGGATAGATCATCTTGCGCGTCACGCCGCCGTCGACGACGAACTCGGCGCCGGTGATGAAGCCGCTGTCCTCGCCAATCAGGAACGCCGTCAGCGCGGCAATGTCCTCAGGCGTGCCGACGCGGCCGGCGGGATGGAAGGCGCGGTCCTCCGGGCGCGGCGGGTCGCCTTTGGTGAAGATCCAGCCCGGACTGATGCAGTTCACCCGCACCGCCGGCCCCAGGCTGATGGACAGCGCATGTGTCAGCGCCACGAGGCCGCCCTTCGAGGCGGCATAGGCCTCGGTATTCGCCTCCGACATATGCGCCCGCGTCGATGCGATGGTGACGATGGCGCCACGTGCCGAGCGCAGCAGGCCCTCGGCGGCGCGAACCAGCAGGAACGTGCTGGTGAGGTTGGTGGCGATCACGCGCGACCAGTCGGCGAGCGTGAGTTGCGCGAGCGGCCTGGTGGCGCTGGTGCCGGCGTTGCAGACCAGCGCATCCAGCCTGCCCTCGTCGGCAGCAACTCCGGCCAGCAGCGTGGCGACGGCCGCCTCGTCCGCGACGTCGCACACCACGCTGCGCCCGCCCGATGGCGCCGCTGCCCCCGCCACGTCCCGGTCGGCCACCACCACGCGGTATCCGTCGCGTGCGAGCCGCCCGGCGATCGCCGCACCGATACCACGCGCCCCGCCGGTGACCAGCGCCACCTTCACAGGTCGATCCATGACAGGTGGCCTCCCTTGCCCGCGCCGGTATCGAGGAACACCGCCGACCCGCCCGCGGCCCCGCGGCGGGTATAGGGGCGGCCGTCAGTGCTGCGCCGGTCGTGGCCGCAATAGACCGTGATGCCGGGCGGGATCCGGTCCACCCAGCGCAGACTGCGCTCCGGATAGCCGTCGGGCTGGGTGCGCCCGGTCGGCTCGCCGTACAGCGCGCGGGCCAGCACACCATGCGCGCGATCCAGCCCGTGCTCGGGCGCCGCCATTCCCAGCATGGCGGTGTGGAAGCCGCCATGCACGAACACCGCGCTCGCGCGCTGCAGCCAGGCCGGCGCGGCGGCGACCTCGGTCACCACGCGCTGGCGCAGGTCGGCGTCGAGCTGTGCCAGCGTGGCGCCGAGCGTCTCCTCATGGCGCACCGGATGGCCGGCCAGGTAGCGCGCCAGCTTCAGGTCGTGGTTGCCCAGCAGGAACAGCCCGCGCCCTTCGTCGATCAGGCGGAACATGATGCGCAGCGTGCCGGCATTGTCGGGGCCGTAGTCGGTGAGATCGCCCAGTTGCACCACGAACCGGTCGGTGGCGGCCGCGTAGCGGAAGGCAGCCGCGTCGCCGTGCACGTCGCCCCACCACCCGGATGGGCGCGTCGTGGGGGAGGGATCTCTCAGCCATGTCGGTCGCAGCGTGCGTCCAGGTCAGCCGGAGCGCAATGTCCCCAACGCGAAGCTGAACAGCCGCTCGCGGCCAAGCAGGAAGACGCGGCCCCCGCGCGGGAACAGTCGCGCGATGGCAGGGTCGCGCACGTCGAGCCCTCCGGTATAGGCGCCGAAGGCCGGCATCATCAGCCGGCGGGCGTCGCTGACGAAGCACGGCCGGCTGACGCTGCCGCCGCGCGCCGGCACGGCAGCCTTGGGATGGTGGTGGCCGGAGATCTCGTCCGGCGCGCCGGGCGTCGCCTGGTGGCGGAAGGTCAGCGTGGTGGTGGTGAACGCCTCCACCCATTCGCCACCGACGCCCGCGGGCGGCGAGGGGTCGTGGTTGCCCTGCACCCAGACGAAGCGGTGCGCCTCGGTCATCGTGCGCAGGCGGGCGAGTTCGCTGGCCGGCAGGCGTCCGGCCCCGTCATCGTCGTGGAAGCTGTCGCCGAGCGCGATGACCATGCGCGGCCGGTAGCGGCGCAGCAGCAGCGTGAGGCGGTCGAGCGTGGCGTGGGTGTCCCAGGGCGGCAGAAGCTGCCCGCGGCGGGCGTAGGAGGAGCCCTTCTCCAGATGGAGGTCGGACACGGTGAGCGCGCCGGTCGCCGGCCAGAACAGCGCGCCGGCCGGATCGAGCATCAGCCGCTCGCCGGCGAGATGGATGGGGGCGGCGGTCATGACGAGAACAGCGAGGCCTGCACCGGCCGGCGCGTGACGTTCTTCCGGTGGATCGCCTTCACCGGCGCCCCGCCCCGAACCCTGATCCGGACCCCGTTCGGGAGGCGGCTCCGCGTCGCCGGTCGCCTCGGCGATGATCGCCTCGGCCTCCGCCAGCAGCTTCTCCTCATCGGCATCGCTTCGCACGCTCTCCCGCCCGATCTCCAGCAGCACCGGCACCGCCAGCGGCGACACCCGCGACAGCACCATGTGCACGATCCGCCCCTTCACCCGCTCCAGCATCCCGGCGATGCGCGACAGGTCGGTGAGCCCGCCGGCGGCATCGGCCCGCGTGGCGCGCAGCAGGATGTGGTGCGGCTGGTGCCGGCGCAGCACGTCGTAGATCAGGTCGGAGTTCACCGTCACCTGCCTGCGCGTCTTCTCCTGGCCCGGATGGTGCCGCTCGATCAGCCCGGCGATCACCGCCACGTTGCGGAAGGTCCGCCGCAGCATCGACGTCTCCGCCAGCCACGTCCTCCAGGTCGTCGCCCAGCATGTCCTGGTCGAACAGCCGAGCCACATCCAGCGGCCGCTCCGCCGACCAGATCCCCAGCACGTAGTCGGTGGCGACGAACCCGAGCGGCGCATAGCCCGCGCGCTCCATCCGCTTCGTCAGCAGACATGCCCAGCGTCTGGTGCGCGTTGCGGCCCTCGAAGCAGTACGCCACCAGGTACCAGCGGTCGCCGCGCGGAAAGGTCTCCACCAGCAGGTCGCTGCGGCCCGGCATCCGCGAGCGCGCCCTTCTGCAGCTTCAGCCAGTCCTGCACGCCTTCGGGGAAGACGCCCCAGCTAGACGGGTCCTGCAGCAGCCCTCGCACGCGGTTGGCCAGGTTGGTGGTCAGCGGCAGCCGCCCGCCCTCATAGGCCGGCACCATCGGCTCGCCCGTGCCGCCCTCGGCGCATTCCACCGCGTTCTCGAACAGGCGCAGGAAGCGCAGCAGCCTTCCGGCGGAACATGAACGTGTCGCCCGGGCGCAGCAGGTTGACGAAATACTCTTCGATCTCGCCCAGCACCGGGCCGAAACGCTTCTTGCCGACCAGGCGCACCTTCACCAGCGGCGCCTCCACGATGGTGCCGATGTTCATGCGGTGCTGGCGAGCGATGCGCTCGGAGCGGACATGCACGCGGCCCTCGCTGTCGCGGAACAGCTTGCGCCAGCGATCGTAGGCGGCGAGCGCATAGCCGCCGTTCCTCCCCACGAAGGCCAGCACATCGTCGAAGTCCTTGCGGGCCAGACCGGCATAGGGCGCCGCCCGTGTCACCTCCGCATACACCTCGTCCGGCAGGAACGGCGCGGCGCAGGCAAGGCCCAGCAGATGCTGCGCCAGCACGTCCGAGCCCGCCCGGGCGTGGCGGATCGCCATCCAGTTCGCGCGCCGCGACGCCCAGCATGGCGGCCTCGCATTCCAGCACCTCGAAGCGGTTGGCCGGCACCAGGATGGCGCGGCTTGCCTCGTCCATCCGGTGGTTCGCGCGGCCGACGCGCTGCAGCAGTCGCGACACACCCTTCGGCGCGCCGACCTGGATCACCTGGTCCACGCCGCCCCAATCGATGCCGAGATCGAGCGAGGAGGTCGCCACCACCGCGCGCAGCTTGCCCGCCGCCATCGCCGCCTCGACCCGACGGCGCTGCTCCACCTCCAGCGAGCCGTGGTGCAGGGCGATGGGCAGCGTCGTGTCGTTCAGCCGCCACAGCGCCTGGAACATCAGCTCGGCCTGCGCGCGGGTGTTGACGAACACGATGGTCATGCCGGCGTCGCGGATGCGCGCCATCACGCCGGGCGCCGCCTCCAGCCCCATATGGCCGGCCCAGGACAGTTCACCCTCGGGCAGCATCATCGCCAATTCCGGCGGCGCGCCGTCCGGCTCCTCGATGACGCGGTCCGCGCCGACATAGGCGCGGATCGCGCCGGGATGCGCCACCGTCGCCGACAGCCCGACGCGGCGGCAGGCGGGCGCCAGCGTCGCCAGCCGCGCCACGCACAGCGCCAACTGGTCGCCCCGCTTGGTGCCCGCCAGCGCGTGCACCTCATCCATCACCACCGCGGCGAGGCCCGCGAACATCGCCGGTGCATCGGCCAGCGACAGCAGCACGGCGAGGCTCTCCGGCGTGGTCAGCAGGATGTTCGGCGGCGCGGCCCGCTGGCGCGCACGGCGGTTGGCAGGCGTGTCGCCGGTGCGGGTCTCGATCGACACCGAGAGGCCCATCTCCTCGACCGGCCGCGTCAGGTTGCGGGCGATGTCGGTCGCGAGCGCCTTCAGCGGGCTGACATAGAGCGTGTGCAGCCCCTGGCGCGGCGCAGCGGCCAGTTCCACCAGCGTGGGCAGGAAGCCGGCCAGCGTCTTGCCGCCGCCGGTCGGCGCGATCAGCAGCACGCTGTCGCCGGCGCGCGCGGCGTCCAGCATGGCAAGCTGGTGGCGGCGCGGCGCCCAGCCCTGTCGCGCGAACCATCCGGTAAACGGTTCCGGCAATGTTCCCGTCATGGCCCCGTTGTATTGGGTCTGGCGGCCGGCGGGAAGCGGCGCCACGTAGGGCGGCATGCTGCATCCCTCCCACTGGCTGCGGGTCCTGCCGCAGGGCCTGTTCTGCGAACCCGGCGGCTTCTTCATCGACCCCACCAGGGCGGTCGATCGGGCGGTGGTGACCCACGCGCATTCCGACCACGCGAGGCCCGGCCACCGCGCGGTGCTGGCCAGCGCCGATACGCTGGCGCTGATGCGCGCCCGCCTGGGCGACGGGGCAGGGGAGGCGCAGCAGGCGCTGGGCTGGGGCGAGCGGCTGCGCCTGGGCGACGTCACGCTGTGGCTGCAACCGGCCGGCCACGTGCTGGGCAGCGCCCAGGTGGCGATGGAGTACCAGGGCTGCCGCGCCGTGGTCAGCGGCGACTACAAGCGCGTGCCCGATCCCACCTGCGCGGGCTTCGTGCCGGAAAGCTGCGACGTGTTCGTGTCCGAGGCGACCTTCGCGCTGCCGGTGTTCCGCCATCCGCCGCCGGCCCACGAGATCGACCGGCTGCTGGCCAGCGTCGCGCTGTTTCCCGAGCGCACTCATGTCGTCGGCTGCTACGCCCTGGGCAAGTGCCAGCGGCTGATCGCGCTGCTGCGCGCGGCGGGCTGGGACCGGCCGATCTGGCTGCACGGTGCGCTGATACCGCTGTGCCAGGTCTACGAGGCGCGTGGCGTGGCGCTGGGCGACCTGCGGCCTGCGACGTCCGCGGCGAAGGGGGACCTCGCAGGCGCGATCGTGCTGGCGCCGCCCGGGGCGGTGGCCGATCGCTGGGCACGGCGGCTGTCCGATCCGGTGGTGGCGGTGGCGTCCGGCTGGATGCGCGTGCGCCAGCGCGCCAAGTCGCGCGGGGTGGAATTGCCGCTGGTGATCTCCGACCACGCCGACTGGGACGAGTTGAACGCCACGGTGGATGAGGTGGGCGCGCCGGAGGTGTGGGTGACGCACGGGCGCGAGGAGGCACTGATCCACGCGGTGGGCGCGCGCGGCATCAGGGGGCGCGCGCTGCGGCTGGTCGGCTACGGGGAGGAGGATGAGGCGGAGGACGCGGTTGAGGCGGCGCCGGCCTCCGGCTAGAGTGGCGCCGGATTGGAGCGGTTCTGGAGCACCCGATGCCCGTCAACCTGTCGATCAAGAACGCGCCCGACGATGTGGTGCTGCGTCTGCGGGAGCGGGCGGCGCGCAACCACCGGTCGTTGCAGGGCGAACTGATGGCGATCATCGAGGCGGCGGTGACCATCAGCCTCGGCGCACGGTCGACGAGGTGATGGCGGAGGTTCGGAAGCTCGGTCTGCCACGCGTCAACGAGTCTACCGCGATCATCCGTGCGGATCGGGATGGCGGCCACAGTGCTGACAAAGGTTGTTGATGCCTCTGCTCTAGCCGCGGTGATCTTCGCGGAGGCATCGGACGACGTTGTGGCGGCGCAGGTGCGCGACTGTGAGCTTGTGGCGCCCGCCCTGCTGGATTTCGAGCTGGTCAACGTCTGCATCAGCAAGATGCGCCGGATGCCGGCTGATCGCGAGCGGCTGCTGGCGGGATACCGCGCGCGCTGGACGCTCGGCATCGAGACGATGGACGTGGATCATGTGGCCGTGCTTGCGCTTGCCCAACGCACGGGGTTGACTGGCTATGACGCCAGCTATCTTCATCTGGCACAGACACTCGGGATCGAGCTGGTGACGCTCGATCGCAAGCTTGCCCAAGCAGCGGAGACATTCCGATGACCGAACCGCAGACCTTCACCTTCGCCGATGATGGCGGCGTCCCCAACTCGAAGCTGCCGCTGCTGGTCTACCGCCAGGCGGTGCCGGCCGATCCTGCGGCGATCGAGCGCCTGTTCACCGCCAATCGCTGGCCCGCCGCGTGGCGCGACCAGGTGCATCCGTTCCATCACTTCCACAGTGATGCGCATGAGGTGCTGGGTGTGGCCAGCGGCTCGGCCAAGGTGCTGTTCGGCGGCCCGGGCGGCCAGGTGCTGGACGTCAGCGCGGGCGATGTCGTGGTGGTGCCGGCCGGCGTCGGCCATTGCAACGTCGGCAAGAGCGCGGACCTGCTGATCGTCGGCGCCTATCCCGACAACGCGGAGGGGCGCGACCTGCGACGCGGCAACCCGGTGGAGCACGAGGAGGTCGTGCGCAACATTGCCCACGTGAAGCTGCCGGACGCGGATCCCGTGACGGGAGCGAACGGGCCGCTGGTGCGAATTTGGGCGGGGTGAATCCACCCACGCCTACACAGCTTCGTGTAATGAACGCGGATCGTCGCGTGCGGTAGCAACGACTCAGTTGCCGTGACGATCGGGGCGCCCCGGCCACACCAGGGAGAGGACCCCATGAGCGAACGCGTTCTGCTGGATGCCGAGCTGCAGACCTATGTCGGCAAGAACATCGCTTCGATCTGCAACCATAACTATATCAGCGAGTCGGGCCACACCAATCACTGTGCGCATTTCCTGGGTCATATCCTGGGATTTTCGTTCGGCCTGACCTGCGGCGACATGACCCATGCGGCGCATCAGGGCGGCACGCTGCGGGTCAACGACATCTACAACCGTTGCCAGGATCGCGGCCTGTGGTCGAACCGGCCGACGCCGCTGATCTATTGCATGATCTTCGCCACGCACACGTCGAACATGAGCGGCGACCGCATGGGCACGCACAGCCACAAGCATGTCGGCATCTGGCGGCACCCGTACGTCTACAATTACTCGACGATGAACCGGCAGGTGCTGAAGGAAGAGGTGCCGGCGTTCCTGACGCGTCTCAGCGGCGTGTATGATCCGGACAACAACAATCCGGTGCAGCTTTATTACGGCCGGTTGCTGCCGGACTGATCGCCTCGCTGGCCGTCATCGAGGGCGGAGCGAGCGATCTCGATCGGGGATTGCCTCGCTTCGCCCGTAGTGACACGGGCCCGGGGCTCAGCGCGGGCGCAGGTCGTTGTTGGTGCGGTGGTCGCCCGACATCCAGCGCGCAAGCTCGGAATGTGCATCGGCGCGGCGGATCTCATCGATCTGCTCCACGCCCGGCGGATCGACCGTGAACTCGACGATCAGCCCGTCCGGCGACGTCGCGTAGACCGACTTGCAGTAGCCGTGGTCGGTTTCGCGGAACTGCGTGTCCGAGCGTTCCAGCCGGCCGATGATCTCGTCATAGGTGCGTCCGACACCTTGAACGCCACGTGGTCGAAGCTCGGCACCAATGCGGGCTTTTCCGCGATCACCAGCTTGTAGACTTCGGGGTCGCCGAACGCGAAGAACGCCAGCGCGCCGCCATCGGCCATGGCGAAGAATGTGTGGCACATCGCCACGTCGCGGCCGAGCCAGGTGTTGTGATGGCTCTCGCACCAGGTGGCGACGAGAGGAATGCCGAGCAGGTCCTCGAAGAACCGGCGGTTCACCTCCTGGTCGCGCACGACATAGGCGTGATGGTGCAGGCGCTGCGGCAGTTCGGCGAGCAGCGCCGGCTTGTCCTGGACGGCTTCGGCGATTGCCATGGGTCGCACTCCTCCCGTTGTCCCTGATGCCTTACGGCACCAGCAGTATCTTACCGATGTGCTCGCTGGATTCCATCAGCCGGTGAGCCGCCGCCGCCTCTCGTAGCGGAAACTGCCGGTAGGTGAACGGCCGCAGCTTGCCTGCCGCCCACATCGGCCAGACCTTCTCGCGCAGCCCCGCCACGATCGACGCCTTCTGCGCGATGCTGCGCGGGCGCAAGGTCGAGCCGGTGACGGTCAGGTGCTTGCGCTGGATCGCGCCGAAATCCGCCTCGACCCTGGTGCCGCCGATGAGCGCGACGAAGCACAGCCGGCCTTCCGGCGCCAGCAGGTCGATCTCGCGCGGGATGTAGTCGCCGCCCCACCATGTCGAGGATGGCGTCGACGCCGCGCCCGCCGGTGGCTGCCTTGCCCTCCGCCACGAAGTCCTGGGTGCGGTAGTTGATGGCGACATCGGCACCGAACTCGCGGCATGCGACGCATTTCGCATCACTGCCGGCGGTGGCGAGCACCGTGCAGCCCCATGCCTTGGCAAGCTGGATCGAGGTGACGCCGATGCCGCTGGTGCCGCCCTGGATCAGGAAGGTCTCGCCCGGCTGCAGGCGCATCCGTTCGAATACATTCGTCCATACCGTGCAGAACGTCTCCGGCAGCCCGCCGGCATCGATCAGGCTGACGCCCTGCGGGATCGGCAGGCACTGCACCGCCGGCACAGCGGCATACTCGCCATAGCCGTCGCCGATCATCAGCGCGCAGACCTGGTCGCCGGACCGCCACTCGGTGACGCCGTCGCCCAGTTTCACCACGGTGCCGGAGCATTCCAGGCCGGGGATGTCGGAGGCACCCGGCGGCATCGGGTAGCGGCCCATGCGCTGCAGGCAATCGGCGCGGTTGACGCCGCCGGCGGCGATACGGATCAGCACCTCCCCCGCCTTCGGCTCCGGTACGGGACGCGTGGCGGGCACCAGCACCTCGGGGGCCGCCGGGCCGGCTGATCTCGATCACGGTCTGGGTGGCGGGGATGTTGGCGAGCATGGCCGTCTCCTGCGCTGCGTGCTGCTGCGCGGTATGGCAAATCGCCCGGCCTCGCGCCAGGACGGGCTCCGATGGTATCATCGGCCCGATTGGGAGGAACCGTGGCAGCGTCCAATTGGGAGGAGCCATGGCAGCGATTGTGCCGATGGTTGGTCTGTGGCCGGCGGCCATGGCGTTCCCGGCCGAGGGCTATCTGCTGCTGTATCCGGGCGCGCTGGCGCAATTCGGCTTCATCGGCTTCACGGTCCTGAAGATCCCCGGCGGCTGGTCGAGCCCGCTGTACCTGGCACCATTGTTCGTTTCCGCGGTGCTGACCTACGGGATGTTCTGGTTCGTCTGGGCCTATTTCGGCGCGCTGATCGCCTTTGCGTGTCTTGCGGGACCCTACGTTCTCGCCGAGATCACGGGCAGCATGCTGCCGATCCGCATCCGCTCGGTCCTGGTGTTCGTGGCCTTCCTGGGCAGTCTGCTGTGCGCGGACATGGCAGTGCACATGGGAGAATTGCGCTGATGGCCTATTACACGAAGGTGCTGCAGCCGGATGAGACGGTGCTGGTGGTCGGCAGGCTGCATTGGTCCATCTACCTGCAGGGCGCGGTGATCCTGGCGGTGGCCGCAGCCTTGCTCGCATTCGCCGATCGACTGCCCGATCCGGACTGGCAGCACTATGCGCGACTGGCGGCCGCCGCGATCGGCGTATTCGGCCTGCTGGTCCTGCTCGCGGCCTGGATCAGGCGGCGCGCCACCGAGATCGTCGTCACCGACCGGCGGGTGATCGTCAAGCGCGGCCTGCTGGCGCGCCATACCGTCGAGATGAACGTCAGCAAGATCGAGACGGTCGATGTCGAGCAGGGCTGGCCGGGCGGATCTGGGACTACGGCACCCTGATGATCCGCGGGACCGGGCAGGCTTCGAGCCGCTGGTGGGGGTGGGCGCCCCGCTGCGCATCCGCAACGCGATCGTCGCCGGGTAAGGGCGATGGATTATTTGTGCATATATTGATACATTTTCGGTAAAAATACTTATTGCGAAATCGTTCGTTCCGGAATACGTGAGGTTTATCCCGTCGGAGGGATCTTTCCCCGATTGGTGCTTCATGGGCCGGGAGAAATGAAAATGAACGGCAAGGCAATTGCGATTGCAGCTCTGGGTGGAATTCTGCTGGCCGGCAATGCCGGCGCGACGGTCGCCTACAACACCACGCTGGCCTCGCCGAACGGGTCGCCACCGGATCTCGGCACCAGCACCTCTGGCAACAACGCGAGCTGGTTCAACGGTTCGGGCAACCCGCAGGGCGGGTTCACCGTGGTCACCGACAACGGCATCGAGCTTGGCCTGCGCGCAAAGCAGCGTGGCCAACTGCCCATCTACTGGAACAGCGACAACCTCTATTACGTCCCCACCGGTCTCTCCGGTGGCGCGGCGTTCTGGAACTACGAATTCTCGATCGACGTCCGTCCAGGTGGGGTCGGAGCCCATACGCTGTCCGAGTATGTCTTCGGGCTGACCATCTCCGACGGCGTGAATACCCAGACCGTCAACCCGGTGACCTATTGGACCGATGACTCGTACTACGGCAACACCGCGGGCAATACGATGGTCGCCAAGCATGTCGGCGGGCTCATCGCAAGCGACTGGGTGGCGCAGAACTCCGAAAATCCCAAGTTCGGCGACTATCCGCTCGCCGGGTTCTTCGACCCGAATGCCCAGGGCGTCTATACATTCACGCTGACGGCGGCACTGGCGAGCGCCCCGACCGAGATCCTGGCGAGCGACACGATGGTGGTCAGCACCCCCGAGCCGGCCAGCCTGGCCGTCCTCGGTTTCGCCTGCCTCGGGCTGATCGGCGCACGCCGCCGGCGCACCGCCTGAACGGCGGCCGGCGGCGGCAAGGGTCACGACCCTTCGCGCTCGGGGCTGGCGGAGGCCAGGAGCGGCTCATCACTGAACGGACGGCTTCTGGCCAGGAGCCGTCCGGCCCGGTGGATCTCCGCCCGGGCCTCGCGTCCGCAGCCCGCCGCCGTGGCCCGCGAGGCCGAACGCAGCGCCGCGACCAGCGTTGCGTATCCCGGTCCGCTCGTCACGAACCCGGCGCGGCCCGGTACCAGATGCTGGCCGGGCTTGGCCGGCGTTCCGAAGCCAGCCCGATCCCAATCGAGGAACAGGCCTGCAGCGCCGCGGCGCAATCGGCATCGGCGAGTTGGCCGATCGCGGCCTGCGGCGAGCGGGACGTGCCGATGGACGCGCGGTTTTCCGCCGCCGCCGGCTGGCCCGCGACAAGCGCGCCCAGCGCCAGCGCGCCGAACAGCAGGGCGTGCTGCGGGTACGGAGGCAGCACGCGCGGTGTGGTGGGCGGAGTGGTGGATCGCATGGAATTCTCCCGATAACGGCCGATCGCGGCCACCGGGAACATTGCGGCGTCAGACTACCCGCCCATGACGGCGCGGCCATTTCGCGTTGCCACTGTCATACGCGTCCCGACGGCGCTTGATCGTCGCCGGCAACGGCCAAACTGGCTCTGGTCAGTGCCGTTGGAGAACGCGCGATGTGGCCGAACCGCCGCCTGACCGATCTGCTCGGGATGCCCCACCCGATCGTGCTGGCGCCGATGGCAGGGATCGGCACCGTCGACCTCGCCGCCGCGGTCTGCGCCGCCGGTGGCCTCGGATCGCTGAGTTGCGCGACCCTCGCCCCGGCGGCGGCGGCAGACGCGATCCATGCCCTTCGAGCGCGGACCACCGCCCCGTTCAGCGTCAACTTCTTCTGCCACGCCGCCGCAACGGTCGATCCTGGCCGGGAACGCGCCTGGCTGGACCGGCTGGCCGGTTATCGACGGGAGTTCGGCGTGGCCTCCGCCGAGCCGCCGGCCCGGCTCGACATCCCCCCGTTCGGCGAGGCGCACTGTGCCGTCATCGAGGCCACCAGGCCGATGGTGGCGAGTTTCCATTTCGGCCTGCCCGCGCCGCCCCTGCTGGCGCGCGTCAAGGCCGCCGGATGCATCGTCATGTCATCGGCCACCACGGTCGAGGAGGCCGTCTGGCTGGAGGCGCAAGGCGCCGACGTCGTCATCGCGCAGGGGATCGAGGCCGGCGGCCACCGCGGCAGCTTCATCGCGTCGGCCGCCCTCGCCCAGCAGCCGGGAACCCTGGCGCTGGTGCCGCAGGTGGTCGATGCCGTCCGCATGCCGGTGATCGCCGCGGGTGGGATCGGCGACGGTCGTGGCATCGCGGCGGCCCTGGCGCTGGGCGCCAGCGGCGTGCAACTCGGCACGGCCTATCTGCGGTGCCCGGAGGGCCGCGACGCCGCCGCTGTATCGCGCCGCGCTCCAGGGCGCCGATGCCGGAATGACTTGCATCACGAATGTGTTCACCGGGCGGCCCGCGCGGGTGCTGGTGAACCGATTGGTGCGCGAGGCCGGCCCGATCGCCGATGGGCTGCCCGGGTTTCCCCTGCCGATGGGCCCGCTGGTGCCGCTGCGCGCGCAGGCCGAGAGTGCCGGCAGCGTCGACTTCACGCCGCTGTGGTGCGGGCAGGGCGCCGTACTGGCTCGCGCCATGCCGGCGGAGGAGTTGACGCGCTGGCTCGCCCAGGATGCGCTGCGGTGTCTCGGCGGGCTTGCCGACCGGCCGGCGCATCGTCAGGGGCTCGGCGCGCACTGAGCCGCGCCTTGCTTTCGGGCCGTTTCTCCGCCATATCCGCCGCGCCGGCGACAGCCGGTAATTCACACGCGGGGTGCCTTTCCCGACCAGGCGTTTTCGCCATGGGCGGGTCCGGTGCGGCGACGCAACCCCCGCGGAGGCACAACCGGACCAAGCGAAAGGAACCGCCCCCATGGCGATGCCCGACTTCACCATGCGCCAGCTTCTCGAGGCCGGCGTACATTTCGGCCACCACACCCGCCGCTGGAACCCCGCGATGGGGCCGTATCTGTACGGCGTGCGCAACCAGGTGCACATCATCGACCTGCAGCAGACCGTCCCGCTGCTGGACCGCGCGCTGCGCGCCGTGCGCGACGTGACCGCGGCCGGTGGGCGCGTGCTGTTCGTCGGCACCAAGCGGGCCGCCGCCGAATACGTGGCCGAGGCCGCCAAGCGCTGCGGCCAGTATTACGTGAACCACCGCTGGCTGGGTGGCACGCTGACCAACTGGAAGACCATCACCGGCTCGATCAAGCGCCTGCGCCAGATCGAGGAACTCGTGGGCGGCAATGTCGAGGGCCTGACCAAGAAAGAGGTGCTCGACATCACCCGCGACCGCGACAAGCTGGAGCGTGCGCTCGGCGGCATCAAGGAGATGGGCGGCCTGCCCGACATCCTGTTCATCATCGACACGAACAAGGAGAAGCTCGCGGTCGAGGAGGCGAACAAGCTGCATATCCCGGTGGTGGCCATCCTGGACAGCAACTCCGACCCGCGTGGCGTCACCTTCCCGATCCCCGGCAATGACGATGCGATCCGGGCGATCACCATGTACTGCGACCTGGTAGCGGGTGCCGTGCTGGACGGCATCAGCGCCGAGATGGCCGCATCGGGCGCTGATCTGGGCGCCGTCGAGGAACTGCCGCCCGAGGCCATGCCGGAGCTGGAGCTGCCGGCAGAAGCCCCGACCGCCTGAGGAGACGGACCATGCCTGAGATCACCGCCGCCCTGGTGAAGGACCTGCGCGAGAAGACCGGCGCAGGCATGATGGACTGCAAGCGCGCGCTGACCGAGACCGGCGGCGACAGTGAGGCCGCGGTCGACTGGCTGCGCAAGAAGGGCCTCGCCGCCGCCGCCAAGAAGTCCGGCCGCGTCGCTGCCGAGGGGCTGGTGGGCGTCGCCTCGGCGCCCAACCGCGCAGCGATGGTGGAGGTGAACGCGGAGACCGATTTCGTCGCCCGCAACGACACGTTCCAGGCCTTCGTCGAGGCGGTGGCGCAGATTGCGCTGTCGGTCGGCGAGGATCTGGACGCGATCAAGGCGGCGTCGTTCCCCGGCACCGGCCGCACGGTCGCCGAGGAACTGACCCACCTGGTGGCGACGATCGGCGAGAACATGAACATCCGCCGCGCCCGCGTCCTGCACGTCGGCAGCGGCGTCGTCGCGACCTACGTGCACAATGTGCTTAAGCCGGGCCTGGGCAAGATCGGCGTGCTGGTGGCGGTCGAGGGCACCGGCGAGATGACGACCCTGGAGACGCTCGGCCGCCAGGTCGGCATGCACATCGCCGCGAGCCGTCCCGAGGCGCTGGACATCGACGGCGTCGATCCCGCCGCGCTGTTGCGGGAGAAGTCGGTGCTGGTGGACCAGGCCAAGGCGTCGGGCCGCCCGGACAACATCATCGAGAAGATGGTCGAGGGCCGCATCCGGAAGTTCTACGAGGAGATCGTGCTGCTCGAGCAGGTCTGGGTGCATGACGGCGAGAGCCGGGTGAAGGCGGTGCTGGCCAAGGCCGGCGTGAAGCTGGCCGGGTTCGCGCGCTTCCAGTTAGGCGAGGGCATCGACAAGCCCGAGGGCCCCGACTTCGCCTCCGAAGTGGCCGCCACCGCGGGCGTGTAACACGGGGTCCGGGCCCCCTGTCATTGCGAGGAGCGGAGCGACGAAGCAATCCCCATGGAGATTGCTTCGCTGCCACTTGCAATGACCGGAGGCCGCTAGGCCGCCACCCCGCGGGCGTGCAGGCGGCGTAGCGCGCGGTCGATCCATTGCGCCGTCAGCTTCTCCTGCGCGCCGTTCTGCAGCAGCCGCTCATGCAGCGCCGGGAAGTCCACCCGGTCCAGCGCCTGGTCCTGGTTGAAGCAGGAGAACACCACGCTCCGCTCGCCGGTCACCGGGTCCACCTGGGGCTGGAGGCACTGCGCGCAGACCTCCTTCATCATGCACTGCATCGGCGAGTTGATCGAACCGATCGCGCCATGCCCCGGCTTCAGCAGCGGTGCCAGCACGCCATGGCGCGCGGCACCCACCGCCTGCATCATCCGGTCCGAGCCGATGACGATCATGTGGTCCGCCTCGGCCAGTCCCACCTCCGCACCGTGCGCCGCCATCGCCTGCACGATATTGCCGACGAAGCTGCGATCCTGGGGACGGGTCGGCGCGAACCCCGGCGCCTCGTCGCAGCACCACACGATCACATCGGCGGCGCGCTCGATCTCCGCCACCTTGTACCGGTCGCGCATCTGCTTGTAGCCGGCGAAGTAGATCACGCGGGAGCCTGCCGCCCGCAGCGCTGCGCCGATCGAGAACAGCACCGCGTTCCCCAGCCCGCCGCCGACCAGCGCCACCGTGGCGTCTGCGTGAATCTCGGTAGGCGATCCTGTGGGGCCCATCAGCACCACCGGTTCGCCCGGCTTCAGCAGCGCGCAGATGTCGGAACTGCCGCCCATCTCCAGCACGATGACCGACACGAGACCGCGCTGCGGATCGGTCCAGGCGCCGGTCATCGCCAGGCCCTCCATCGCCAGTACCGTGCTGGCGGCCCCCGCCTCGGCGATGCGCGGCGCGAGCATCTCGAAGTTCTGCAGCCGGTAGAACTGGCCGGGCCGGAACGCCCGCGCCTGCGCCGGTGCATGCAGCACCACCTCCAGGATGGTGGGCGTCAGCCGGTTCACCGCATGCACCGTCGGCACCAGGTCCCGGCGGCACTGCGCGATCAGGTCGGCCCCGCTGACCGGCGTCGCCTCGCGCGCGGCGAGCGTCTGCGACACGACCGGATAGCCGCGCTTCGCCCCGCCCATCGCCTTCACGACATTGCCGAAGAAGCTCGGATGCAGGTCGCCGAAGAAGCTGACGAACCGGCCGTCCTCGGCGCGATGCATCAGCACATGCGTCTGCTCGGGCTTCGCCAGGCCGCGCACCACCGTCACCGGCGCGCCCGTCGCGTCCACCGCCTGGAAATAGCGGCCGTCGAGCGCGATGCGGCCGTCCTCGCGCGCCAGCACCGTGTTGGGCTGCGTGCCGGCGGCGACCAGGATGGCGCGGGCCGGCAGCGTCGCCGCGGACCCGTCGGCGCGCTTCATGCGGATGGCGGCGGCGTGGCCGAACGCGTCGACCTCCACCGCCTCGGGCGTCAGCCCTTCGGCAAACTGCACCGCCTCCTCCAGCGCCTTCGCCACTTCTTCATGGTTCAGGGTGTAGGACGGGCTGTCGACCAGCCGGCGGCGATAGGCGATGGTCGCGCCGCCCCAGCCGTTGAGCAACTGCGCCAGATGCGGCGCACGCCCCTCGCGTGACGCCGCCTCGCGTTCGGCGGCGATCGCCGCGGCGTGCGACAGGAACTCATCGGCGATGCCGGCCTGCTCGGCACTCCAGGGCCCGCACACCGCCGCCTCGCCGCGCTCGGCGACCAGCGTGCGGTAGCGGGCGGCGAATTTCTCGACCTGGCGGACATAGTAGGCGAGGCTCTCGGTCGCGGTGTCGACAGCCGTCAGCCCGCCGCCGATCACCACCACCGGCAGGCGAAGCTGCAGATTGGCGATCGAGGACTGCTTCGCCGCGCCGCTAAGCTGCAGCGCCATCAGGAAATCCGACGCCGCGCGCACGCCCCGCGCCAGGCCGTTCGGGATGTCGAGCACGGTCGGCTTGCCCGCCCCCATGCACAGCGCGACATGGTCGAACCCCATCGCCCAGGCATCGTCGATGCCGAGCGTCGCGCCGCCGCCGAACCGGATGCCGCCGAAATGCGCGAACTGCGCCCGCCGCTCCAGCAGCAGGCGCACCAGCTTCAGGTAGTTCTTGTTCCAGCGCACCGTGATGCCGTACTCGGCCACGCCGCCGAAGCCGGCCATCACCCGGTCGTCCAGGTTCTCGAACAGGGTGTCGGCGTCACGCACCGGCGCCGCGGGATCGAAGCCCAGCGGCTCGATCTTCAGCCCGTCGACCGCGACCACGGTGTGGCCGTCGTTCATCAGGTGGTGCGCCAGGGTGAATCCCGCCGGACCCAGCCCGACGATCAGCACCTTGCGCCCGCTGTCCGGCCGCGGCAGCGGGCGGTTGATATCGAGCGGGTTCCAGCGCGTCAGCAGCGCGTAGATCTCAAACCCCCAGGGCAGGCCGAGTACGTCCTTCAGCACGCTGGTCTCGGCTTGCGGAATGTCGACCGGGTCCTGCTTCTGGTAAATGCAGGCCTTCATGCAGTCGTTGCAGATGCGGTGGCCGGTCGCCGCCATCATCGGGTTGTCGATCGCGATCGTGGCGAAGGCGCCGATCACGCTGCCCTGAGCGCGCAGCGTGTGCATCTCGCTGATCTTCTCGTCGAGCGGACAGCCGGCCAGCGTCACGCCGAACGGCGATTTGTGGAACTGCCCGGTCTTGCGGTCCTTCAGCCCGTGGCGGCAGGAATCCTTGCCCTGGGTGTGGCACCAGATGCAGTAGTTGATCTGGTCCAGCGCCTGCTGGCGGTTCATCCCCGGATCGGTCAGCGCGAACCCCTCGCGCGGCCGCCAGTCGTGCTCCGGCAGGCGCAGCATGGTGACGCCGTCGCGCTCGACGGTCTCCACCGGGACCAGGTGCTGCGGGTCCAGCCGGTGCGGCACGCGGAACAGCGTGGCGCCGGGATGCGCCGCCCGCCCGGCCTCGGTCAGCGTCGCCCAGGCGGCATAGCGCATCGCCACATCGAGCGACTCGGCATCGCCCGCCTGTTCCCACGCCGCGACGTGACCGGCGAAGGCGCGTTCGGTCAGCGCCTCGTGGAACAGCGCCTCGAGGGCGGCGCGCAGCACGGCGCCGTCGAAGCCCGACGGGTCGGGATACTTCTTCACAGCCTGGCGCTGCACGAACAGCCGCTTGCAGGCGTGGATGGGATCCAGTTCGTGGGTCTCGCGCGCCAGCGCCGCGGCCTCCGCCTCGACGCCGAACAGCGTCGCGACGAACGCATCGACATGCGGCCCGAGCGCCACGATCAGGTCGCTCTCATCCTTCGTCGCCAGCGTCTCCGGCGCGGCGCGCGCCGCCAGCAGGCGCAGGTGCAGTGCGGCATCGTCGGCCGTCAGGCGGTCGAGGAACGCCCGGTCGAGCCGCACCAGGCCGGCGCGGTTGGCAAGTTCGGCGAAGCTGAAGCCGAAGCCCAGGGTCACAGCATCGGCAGGCAAGGCATCCATGACGGTATCAGCCCATCTTGCGCAACAGTTCGAGCACCTTGGCCCGCTCTTCCGGCAACAAGGGCGACAGGGCCGCCTCGTGCGCGTGGCGCGCGCTTGCCACGAGGTCGGCGATCAATGCAATGCCCGCGTCGGTCGGTTCCAGCACCGCGGTGCGGCGGTCCATCGGATCGCGGCTCCGGCGGACCAATCCACGGGCGGTCAGCCGCTGCACCACCCCCTGGATCGTGGCCGGATCCATCGCCGCCTGCCGGCCCAGGAAGTTCTGGGTCACCCGGCGCAACTGCACGGTCTTGAACAGGGCGGTGAACTGCGTCGGGGTCAGTTCGACATGCGCCATTTCCGCCGTGAACAGCGAGACATGCCGCTGATGGGCGCGGCGCAATAGAAATCCAACGTGATCCTCGACCACGAAGCCGGCGATGGCGTCAGGCGGTGGCACGCTGGTCATTTGCACGCGAATGATTGGACCGACGGGCCCTCCGGTCAAGCTTCGGTAGCGTGTCGTTCCACCATGGCTGCCCTGTCAATTTGCCCCATTGCCGGTGAGCGGCACCGTCACTCGGATGCGCACTGTCCGGCCCGCCAGCAGCGGCATCGCGGTCATGCCCCACTCCGCGCGCAATAGCCGTCCCTCGGCCTCGACGGCGTCCCGCCGCCACTCCAGGGACAGCGTGAAGGGCCGCGTCACGCCATGCATGCCCAGCATTCCGTCCAGCCCGTCCGTGCCGCAGGCACCGCTGAAGGTGAGGGTCGGGTAGTGGCCCGAATCCATGAAATCCGGCCCGATGATGGTCGCACGCCGGTCGGGATCCTCGGTCACGATGCTGTCCACCTGCGCGACCAGGTCGACGCGGCAGGAGGTGGGATCGGCCGGATCGTAGGTCAGGTTCCCGTCGAAGCGGGTGAACCGGGCGTCGATCGGCAGCAGGCCAAGGCCGTAGGCGCGGAACGTGAGTTCGCCGGTCGCGGGTCCAAGGCGGATGTGCCGGGTCGCGGCCGGTGCACCGGTGGCGGTGAGCGAGACCGCCACGGCCGCAGCGAACAGCCGCGACACCACGACCGGCTTTACCATTGCGTTCACCATCCTTCGCTAGGGTGGCCGATGTGCCCAGTGCCACGATCGCCCGCGTACGGACCTTCGCCTTCTCCGGCATCGAGGCGGTACCGGTCGAGGTGCAGGTGCAGATCTCCAGCGGGTCGCCCGCCCTGCTGCTGGTGGGGCTGCCCGACAAGGCGGTGGGCGAGGCGAGGGAGCGGATGCGCGCCGCGCTCAGCACGATGGGGCTCGCTCTTCCGCCCCGGCGGGTGCTGATCAACCTGGCGCCGGCGGACCTGCTGAAAGAGGGCAGCCATTTCGACCTTCCCATCACGTTGGCCGTGCTCGCGGCCATGGAGGTGGTCCCGCGCGAGGATTTATATGGCTACGCCGCGCTCGGGGAACTATCGCTCGACGGCACGCTCAATCCGGTCGCCGGCGTGCTGCCGGCGGCGATTGGTGCGTCAAATCTCGATCTCGGCCTGATCTGTCCGGCGAGCCAGGGTGGCGAGGCGGCCTGGGCCGGCCGCATCGAGGTGCTGGCGGCGGTCGACCTGCTGTCGCTGATCAACCACTTCCGCGGCACGCAGGTGCTGACGCCACCGAAGACGTCGGGCGTCGCCGTCGCCGCGCGCGCGCCGGACATGGCGGAGGTGAAGGGAATGGAGACCGCCAAGCGCGCGGTGGAGATCGCCGCAGCCGGTGGGCACAACCTGTTGATGGTCGGCCCGCCGGGCTCCGGCAAGTCGATGCTGGCGGCGAGGCTGCCGGGCCTGCTGCCGGACCTGGAGCCGCGCGCGGCACTGGAGGTCAGCATGATCCACAGCGTCGCCGGAATGCTCGACGGCGGCCGGCTGCTGATGCGCCCGCCGTTCCGCGAGCCGCACCATTCCGCCTCCCAGGCTGCGATGAGCGGCGGCGGCCAGCGGGCGCGGCCGGGCGAGATCAGCTTGGCGCATCGCGGCGTGCTGTTCCTCGACGAGTTGCCGGAATTTCCCAAGCAGACGCTGGAGGCGCTGCGCCAGCCGATGGAGACGGGTCGCACCACGGTGGCGCGGGCGGCGGCCCACATCACCTATCCCGCGCGCTTCCAGTTGGTCGCGGCGATGAACCCGTGCCGGTGCGGCTACCTGGGCGATGCGGCGCGCGAGTGCGGCCGGGCGCCGCGCTGCGCCGAGGACTACCAGAACCGCATCAGCGGGCCGGTGCTGGACCGGATCGACCTGACCATCGAGGTGCAGCCGGCAACCGCCGCGGACCTTGCGCGTGCGCCGCCCGGCGAGCCGAGTGCCGCACTGGCTGAGCGGGTGGCGCGCGCACGCTTGGCACAGCGGGCGCGCTACGGCGCGGATGGACCCGGCAGCAACGCCGAAGCGGACAGCCGTGACGTGGAGATGGTTCCCGAGGCCTATGCGCTGGCGGAGCAGGCGATGGAGAAGCTGCGACTCTCGCCGCGGGGCTATACGCGGGTGCTGCGAGTGGGACGCACGATCGCCGACCTGGCGGGTGCAGCCTTGGTCCAGCGCTTGCACGTGGCCGAGGCGTTGGCGTTCCGTCACCGGCTGCCGGGCCGGCGCGGGTGAGCGGCCGGCATGGCTGAAGGGCGGGCGCGGATGAGGGTCGGGTCGCCCGTCTAGTTCTCCAGCCGGAAGGCGTCCGCGATCCGGCGCACGGTGCCAGCGGAATCGACGACGATCAGGTCGAAGCGCATGCCCTGCCGCTGCCACTCGGGATGTTCCGCCAGGGCGATCTCGGCGGCGGCCAGCAGCCGTGCCTGTTGGCGGGGACCCAGCGCCAGCGCGGCATCGGCCAGCCGCGGCCGCGCCTTCACCTCGACGATCGCCAGCAGGTCCGGCGTCGCCGCCACGATGTCGATCTCGCCCGCCGCCGTGCGCAGCCGCTGCGCCAGCACGGTCCACCCGTCGGCGACCAGTGCGCGGCACGCCGCGACCTCGGCATCGATGCCGCGCTGGTGGGCGAGGGCCATCTACGCAGCCTGCGCGCGCAGGCCTAACACGGGATGAATGACCGCCTGCCCTGCGCCCCGGGGCGTTTGTCCGCCACCGGCCGCATGCTACAGGTCGACGCATCAGCAGCCCGTGGACCGTCCATGAACGAACAGCGTCCCGCCGCCAGCCTGCAACGGTTCTTCGGTGCGCCGCTCGCCGAAACCGATCCGGAGCTTGCCGCGGTGCTCAGCGCCGAACTGGTACGCCAGCAGGACGGCATCGAACTGATCGCCAGCGAGAACGTCGTCTCCGCGGCGGTACTCGAAGCCCAAGGCTCGGTGCTGACCAACAAATACGCCGAGGGCTATCCCGGCCGGCGGTATTACGGCGGCTGCGTCTATGTGGACGTGGCCGAGACGCTGGCGATCGACCGCGCCAAGAAACTGTTCGGCTGCGAGTTCGCCAATGTCCAGCCGCATTCCGGGGCGCAGGCGAACCAGGCCGTGTTCCTGGCGCTGCTGCAGCCGGGCGACACGGTGCTGGGCATGAGCCTGGCGGCCGGCGGCCATCTGACGCACGGCGCCGCCCCCAACCTGTCCGGCAAGTGGTTCCACGCCGTGCAGTATGGCGTGCGCCGCGACGACGGCCTGCTGGATTACGAGGAACTGGAACGGCTCGCACGGGCGGAACGGCCGAAGCTGATCGTCGCCGGCGGCTCGGCCTATCCGCGCTTCATCGATTTCCCCCGCATCCGCCGCGTGGCGGACGAGGTGGGGGCGTACTTCATGGTGGACATGGCCCATTTCGCCGGGCTGGTGGCCACCGACCTGTTCCCCAGCCCGCTGCCGCACGCCCACGTCGTCACCACGACCACCCACAAGACACTGCGCGGCCCGCGCGGCGGCATGGTCCTGTCCAACGACCTGGAGATCGGTCGCAAGATCAACTCGGCCGTGTTCCCCGGCCTGCAGGGCGGGCCGCTGATGCATGTCATCGCCGGCAAGGCAGTGGCGTTCGGGGAGGCGCTGCGGCCGGAGTTCCGCCTGTATCAGAAGGCGGTGGTGGAGAATGCGCGCGTGCTGGCCGAGACGCTGGTGCAGCAGGGTGTGGCGGTCGTCACCGGCGGCACCGACTGCCACCTGCTGCTGGCCGACCTGCGTCCCAAGCGGGTCACCGGCAAGGCGGCCGAGGCAAGCCTGGAGCGTGCCCATATCACCGCCAACAAGAATGCCATCCCGTTCGATCCCGAGAAGCCGGCGATCACCTCCGGCGTCCGGCTCGGCTCGCCGGCCGCCACCTCGCGCGGCTTCGGTGCCGCCGAATTCCGCGAGATCGGCCTGATGATCGATGAGGTGCTGGAGGGGCTGTCGCGTTCCAACGACGGTACCAACGCGGCGGCCGAGGCGGCGGTGGGCGCGCGGGTCCAGGCGCTGTGCGCGCAGTTCCCGCTGTACCGTCCGAGGTAGCCGGCCATGCGCTGCCCGTTCTGCGGCCATGAGGATACGCAGGTTAAGGACAGCCGTCCCTCCGAGGACGGCGGCGCGATCCGGCGGCGGCGGTTCTGCGCCAATTGCGGCCAGCGCTTCACCACCATCGAGCGTACCCAGTTGCGCGAATTGACCGTGGTGAAGGCGGATGGACGCCGCGTGCCGTTCGATCGCGACAAGCTGGCGCGCTCGATCCGCATCGCGCTGCGCAAGCGGCCGATCCAGGAAGAGCGCATCGAGCGCATCGTCAACGGCATCGTCCGCCAGCTCGAATCCTCGGGCGAGAGCGACATCCCGTCGAAGCAGATCGGCGAACTGGTGATGGATACGCTGAAGGAACTCGATCCGGTGGCCTATGTCCGCTTCGCCAGCGTCTATCGGAATTTCCGCGAGGCGAAGGACTTCGAGGACTTCCTGGGCTCGCTGGGGGACGCCACCTAAGACAGGCCATGACCGAACCGTCCCGCACCGCCGCCGCTGACGATGCCGCCCATATGCGGGCGGCGCTGGCGCTGGCGCGGCGCGGTCTCGGCAGCACCTGGCCCAACCCGTCGGTCGGCTGCGTGGTGGTCAAGGACGGCCGCGTCGTCGGTCGCGCCGTGACCGCGCCGGGCGGCAGGCCGCACGCCGAACCCAGGGCGCTGGAAGCGGCGGGCGCGGCGGCGCGCGGTGCGACGGTCTACGTCACGCTGGAGCCGTGTTGCCACTGGGGCCGCACGCCGCCCTGCACCGATGCGCTGGTCGCTGCCGGTGTGGCGCGGGTCGTGATCGCGACGCGCGATCCGGACCCGCGCGTCGACGGCGACGGCATCGCCAGGTTGCGCGCCGCCGGAATCCTCGTCGAGGAAGGCGTGCTGCGCGACGAGGCGGAGGAGGTGGTCGCGGGCTTCCGCTGCAAGCAGCAGCATGGCCGCCCGCTGGTGACGCTGAAGCTGGCCTCCACCCTCGATGGCCGCATCGCCACGCGCACCGGCGAAAGCCGCTGGATCACCGGGGCCGCGGCGCGCCGGGCGGCGCATGCGCTGCGCGGGCGGCACGACGGGGTGATGGTCGGCGTCGGCACGGTGCTGGCCGACAACCCGGAGCTGACCTGCCGGCTGCCGGGGTTCCGTTCCACCCAGGTGGTCCGCGTGGTGGCCGACAGCCATCTGCGAACGCCGCTGACCGCGACGCTGGCGGCCACCGCCGGCAAGGTGCCCACCTGGATGCTGATCCGTGCCGGGACCGACCGCGAGCGCCGCCGCGCCTTCGCCGATCTCGGCGCCACGCTGATCGAGGTGGCCGGCGCGGAGACCGGCGTCGATCCGGCCGCGGCCCTGCGCGCGCTGGGTCAGGCGGGGCTGACGCGGCTGCTGGTGGAAGGCGGCGCGGAACTTGCCGCCTCGCTGCTGCGCGCCGATCTTGTGGACCGCATCGCCTGGTTCCACGCGCCGGCCGTCATGGGCGGCGACGCCTGGCCCGCGGTGCAGGCGTTCGGCGTCGAGCATCTGGCTGCCATGCCGCGATTTGCGCGGGTCGGCGCGACCGTACTGGGCGATGATATGCTGTCGGAATACCGGAGGGCCCCTGGATGACCCGATGCACCGCCTGTTCGCCGGAGCCCGCACAGCGCGGGCGAGGCGGCTGAATGTTCACCGGCATCGTCACTGCCCTGGGCTCGATTCGCACGATCACCCCATTGGGCGACAGCGCCGACATGCGTCTGGTGATCGCCGCACCCTGGCCCGACACCGGATCGATCGCGATCGGCGCCTCGATCGGCTGCTCCGGCTGCTGTCTCACCGCCATCGAGGTGGGACCGGACTGGTTCGCCGCCGATGCCTCGGCCGAAACGCTCAGCAAGACCACGATGGGCCGCTGGCGGGTCGGCACAGCCATCAACCTGGAGCGTTCGCTCCGGCTGGGCGACGAACTGGGCGGCCACCTCGTCTCGGGCCATGTCGACGGCGTGGGCGAGGTGGTGTCGGCCGCCACGGAACACGGCTCGACACGGTTCGTGTTCGGTGTCCCGCCCGACCTCGCGCGCTTCATCGCGGTGAAGGGCAGCATTGCGGTCGACGGCGTGTCGTTGACGGTCAACGAGGTTACGGACGATACCTTCGGGGTGAACATCATTCCGCACACCGCCGCGGTGACCGGCTTCGGCTCGCTTCGCCCCGGCGACGCGGTCAATCTCGAGATCGATATGCTGGCCCGCTACGTTGCGCGCCTGGCGGAGTTCAAGTGAATGTCGCAGAACCTGAAGACAGTCGAGCTGTCGCAGTACCTGTCCGCCGCCGATGAGCTGATCGAGGAAGCGCGCAACGGCCGCATGTTCATCCTGGTCGACGACGAGGACCGGGAGAACGAGGGCGACCTCGTGGTGCCGGCGCAGTTCGCCACCCCCGACGCGATCAACTTCATGGCCCGCCACGCGCGCGGCCTGATCTGCCTGGCGCTCACCCGACAACGCGTCGAGCAACTCGGCCTGCCGCTCATGAGCGCGCATAACGGCACGCGGCACCAGACGGCGTTCACCATCTCGATCGAGGCGCGCGAGGGCGTCACCACCGGCATCTCGGCGCATGACCGCGCGCGCACCATCTCGGTGGCGATCAATCCGGAATGCGGCCGCGAGGACATCGTGACGCCGGGCCACGTGTTCCCGCTGATGGCGCGCGAGGGCGGCACGCTGGTGCGCGCGGGCCATACCGAGGCCGGCGTCGACATCGCGCGCAAGGCCGGGCTGTACCCCGCCGCGGTGATCTGCGAGATCATGAACGACGACGGCACCATGGCGCGGCTTCCCGACCTGGTGACCTTCGCGCAGCGACACAATTTGAAGCTCGGCTCGATCGCCGACCTGATCGCGCATCGGCGGCTGACCGAGCGGCTGGTGAAGCGGGTCGCGGACAGCACGTTCCAGCACGTCGCGGGCGGCGACTGGCGCGCGGTGGTCTATGCCAACACCGTCGAGTACCAGGAGCACCTGGCGCTGGTGAAGGGCGACGTGAGCGGCACCGAGCCGGTGCTGGTGCGCATGCACGCGGTCGACCTGCTGGACGACATGACCGGAGGGCCGCACTGGATCGCCATCCACAACGCGATGCACATGATCGGCCGTGAAGGCCGCGGCGTCATCGTGCTGATCCGCGAACATCGCCGGACGGCCCTGGCCGAGCGCGTGACGCAGCTAGCCGCCGGCGGGCCGCGGCCGCAGCGCGAACTGCGCGACTACGGCATCGGCGCACAGATCCTGCTCGATCTCGGCGTGAAGAACATGGTGCTGCTGTCGAACCGGCGGCGCACCATCATCGGGCTGGAGGGCTACGGACTGAACATCGTGGCGCAGAAGGCGATCCCCAACTTCGTTGGTGAAGGCTACAGCGGATGAGCACCGAGGACGCACCGCTTCCGGCGGCGCCACGCATCGAGGGGCCGCCGCCGCACCTGCTGGTGCTGCGCGCGCCATACTACCGCGACGTAGTGGACGGCCTGACCGAGGGGGCGAACCGCATCCTGCGCGAGGCGGGCGCCACGTTCGAGCAGCTGGACCTGGCCGGCGCCTTCGAACTCCCGCAGGCGATCCGCATCGCGATGCGCGGCTCCCGCCGGTTCGACGGCTTCGTGGCGCTGGGCTGCATCGTGCGCGGCGAGACCGACCATTACGAATTCATCTGCCGCACGACGATGGACGGCATGATGCAGGTGGCGCTGCAATTCGGCCTGGCGCTGGGCACCGGCCTGCTGACCTGCGACACGCTGGCGCAGGCGGAGGCGCGCTCCGGCCAGGACGGCCACAACAAAGGAGCGGAAGCCGCCGCGGCCGCCCTGCTACAGATCAGCGCAGCAAGGCATCTCGGCGCAGCATGATGGATTCCAAAGGCTCCGCCTTTGGTGGGGGTCCAGGGGGCAAAGCCCCTTGGCCTTCCCCTTGACCCGACCGGCCCGCCGCACCCGCACCGCCTCCCGACTGGCCGCGGTGCAGGCGCTGTTCCAAAGCGAGCAAGCACAGGACAATCCGGAAACGGTGATCGACCAGTTCGTCCGCCACCGCCTGGGCGAGTTGCCCGGCACCGGCGGCTTCGAGGACGGCCGCGTACCCGACGCGGAGGTTCCGCTGTTCGTCCGCATCGTGCGCGCGGCGGTGGCGCAGCAGGACACGATCGACCGCATGCTCGCCGAGACGCTGCCGGCCGACTGGCCGCTTGCCCGCATCGACCCGGTGCTGCGTGCCGTGCTGCGTGCCGGTGCGGCCGAACTGGCCATGAGCGGCGGCCCGCCGGCGAAGGTGGTGATCAACGAATACCTGGACGTGGCGCGCGGCTTCTTCACCGGTGGCGAACCCGGCATGGCGAATGCGGTGCTCGACCGCCTCGCGCGGCTGCTGCGTCCGGACGAGTTCGGAGGGGAACGCCAACAATGACCGACAGCATCATCGGCACCGGCAACCACCGCTACCGCTTCCAGCGCGACTGGGCGAAGCTGCCGCGCTGGTGGAATTTCGGCGAGGCGGACCAGCCCGGCCCGCCGCGCACCAGCGTCAAGGGCGCGGTCGCGGCGAACGGCGACGTCTACGTGCTGTGCCGCGGCGCGCATCCGGTCCTGGTGTTCGATGCCGAAGGCCGGTTCATCACGTCATGGGGCGAGGGCCAGTTCTCGGGCTTCGTGCACGGCCTGTCGATCGATGCGGCCGGCCGCGTGTGGATCACCGATTCCGGTCTGCACACCGTGACCCAGCATGAGCCGGACGGCACGCTGTTGCGCACATTGGGCATGGCGGGCGGCGCGTCACCCACGCTGTACGGCAAGCCGTTCAACATGCCGACGGGCGTGACGTTCAGTTCCAGCGGCGACGTGTTCGTCTCCGACGGCTACGGCAATCGCCGCGTCCATTGTTTCTCGGCCGACGGCGAGCTGAAATATTCCTGGGGCGAACCGGGCGAGGGGCCTGGCCAATTCGCGCTGGTGCACTTCATCACGGCCGATGCCGACGACAGGCTGTACGTGTGCGACCGCGAGAACCACCGCATCCAGATCTTCGCCACCTCGGGCGAGGTGCTGGCGCAATGGACCGGCTTCACCTTGCCGAGCGACCTCGCGTTCGGGCGTGAGGCAATCTATGTCGCGGGCGGTGACGGCCTGTCGATCTGGAGCAGGGACCGCCACAAGCTGGCGCAGTTCGGTCCCGACGAACCGGCCAAGGGCGCCTTCAACGTGCACGGCATCTGGCTGGACGCGCAGGAGAACATCTACCTCGCGCAGTTCGACCGCGCCGTGAGCAGGCTCAGCCGGGTCTGATCACCACACCATCTGCCGATCCACGGTCTTCTTGGTCTTGGTGGGGTGTGTGGACGATGCCCATTCGGTCACCGGCATGAAGCGGGGTGCGAGGAACTGGTAGCTGCGGGCGAGCAGCGCCAGGATGCCTTGGTCGAAGCCTACTCCCGCCACGTCCCACTCGCGCAGCAGCGAATCCCAGGCCCGCTGCGTGCGATACAGCCAATCGCGGTTGGAACGGATGAACGTCCGCTGGCTCTCGGCATTGCGGAGCGCGGACATCACCTCGCCGGTCTGGGCGTCCAGTTCCTCGAACCGGGGGCTGATCTGCTGGAGTGCCGCGCCGGCGAGTCGCCGCACCTGGGTGAGCGTCTCGAGATGCGGGCCGTCGCCGCGATAGGTCTGCGCCATGCGGTTCAGCTTCTCCTTCATCGCCATGACGCGTCGCAGCAGCCGGTCGCGCAGCGCCTCGATATAGGCCAGTTCATGGGCAAGCTCCTCGACCAGTTGGATGACCGACTCGCGTGAGGGCAATCCGAGGGTCTCGGCGGCCTTGGCAAAGGCCTGCTGCACCTGCTGCCGGCGTGTCGGATCGTCGGCCACCTGCAGCAGCGCATCCGCGTCGAGCGCCGGGGCATCGCCGCCGGTGCCCGAATTCAGCCAGACCACGAGCTGCCATTGCAGCCGCGCCTTGGCGATCTGGAAGTGCAGCTCGTCTGGTTCCCAGCTTGCCTGGCCGCTCAGCACCTCGTTCGGCAGCGCATCGCCCAGCCGCAGCCCGGTGACGAAGTCGAGCGACTGGGCGATCAGCGCGAGCATGCGCCCGTCATCCGAGTCGTCCGGGATGGCGAACTCGCGCTGCAGCGATCGAAGCGGGATCGCTGCCTCCTTGTCGCCGAGCTTCACCACCATGACCGCCGCGCCGTCCGTCTCGGCACGGCGGAACAGCGGATCCTCGAATGTCTTGAACAGCGGGTGGGCCAGAATGCACTGCTCCGCGCTTGCGGCGCCCGGATCGATGTTCATCGTCGTGCCCCCGAACCTCTCGAGGCACCCATCCCACCACAGGGAGGTGAACAGACCGTAAGGGCGCGGCAGCTTGCCCCGATAGGTGATCCGCGTCATTGCGATGGCATGACCCCGCTCGCATGGTTCGTCGGGCTGTTCCTGCCGGCCTGTCGCGCAACGGGGCC
Organism: Acetobacteraceae bacterium; assembly: GCA_037201625.1. Lineage (GTDB taxonomy): Bacteria > Pseudomonadota > Alphaproteobacteria > Acetobacterales > Acetobacteraceae > JAMXLO01. The sequence continues at coordinate 1,507,023 of JBBCGR010000003.1, forward strand.
GCGCGGGCTGCCCGCGCCCGAACGCCTGGACCTGCGCCAGCTTCGCCGGCCCGCGTCGCCCAATTCCGCGCTGGCCGCACCGGCCGGCGCCGTGCCAGCGCCCGACCTGGTGACCCCGCGCTATCCGGTGGCCGCGGTGCGGCTCTATGCGGCGGTCGTCGCGGTGGCCGCCGGACAGCCGCGCACCTGGCTCGCGGCGGAATTCCCGGCAGAGCGCCAGGCCCATTTCGTGGCGCGCAGTGCTCTGCTGAATTTCCCCGATCTGATCGTCGCGCAGGCCGATGAGGCCGGGCCCGGGGCGAGCACCCTCGCGCTGTATTCACGCAGCGTATACGGCTATTCCGATCTCGGCGCGAACCGGCAGCGACTGCATGCCTGGCTCGCCGCCCTGCGAACCCATATCGATCACCCCTGACGAGAGAACTGCCCATGCGCGGCATCAGACCCTTCCTGCGCGACGCCTGGCGGCTGGCCAAACCGTATTTCCGTTCCGAGGAGAAATGGTCCGCCTGGGGCCTGCTGGTGTCGATCATCGCGCTGCGCCTGCTGCTGGTGGGCATGACGGTGATCCTCAGTTTCTGGAACCGCGAGTTCTTCAATTCGTTGCAGGACAAGAACTGGCAGGCGTTCTTCGAACTGCTGTTCGTCTACCGCCAGACCGAAAGCGGCTTCATGCCGGGATTCTGCGAGATCGCCGCGGTCTACATCCTGGTCGCGGTGTATTTCACCTATCTCCAGCAATGGCTGCAGATCCGCTGGCGGCGCTGGCTGACGGTGAAGTTCCTCGATGAATGGCTCGCCGATCGCGCGTACTACCGCATCAGCCTGACCACCGATCGCGCCGCCGTCGGCACCGACAACCCCGACCAGCGCATCGCCGAAGATATCCGCGACTTCGTCGACAACACCTTGATCCTCGGCATCAGCCTGCTGGCGAACATCGTCACGCTGGTGAGCTTTCTCGGCATCCTGTGGTCGCTGTCGGGCACCATCGAACTGTTCGGCGTGGCGATCCCCGGCTACATGGTCTGGGTGGCGCTTGCCTATGCGGTTGTAGGCACATGGCTCACCCACCTGGTCGGCAAGCCGCTCGCCTCGCTCCGGTTCCGCCAGCAACGGGTGGAGGCCGATTTCCGCTATGCCCTGGTGCGCGTGCGCGAGAACATCGAAGGCATCGCGCTCTACTCCGGCGAGGCAGAGGAGAAGGGCACTCTCGGCCATCGCTTCGGGAACGTGATCGGCAACTGGTGGGCGATCATGCAGCGCACCAAGCTGCTGAACGCGCTCACCGCGGGCTATGAGCAGGTGGCGGTGGTGTTCCCGTTCATCGTGGCCGCGCCACGCTACTTCTCCGGCCAGATCCCGCTGGGCGGGCTGACCCAGACGGCGGGCGCGTTCGGCCGGGTGCAGGACGCGCTGTCGTGGTTCATCTCCCGCTACCCCGACCTCGCGCAGTGGCATTCCATCGTCGAACGCCTGCAGACGTTCCATCGCGCGGTGATCGTCGCGCGGGCCGCGTTCGGCACCGGCATCACGCTGACGGACACGAACGATGGCGCGGTACAGCTTCGCAGCGCCACGATCGAACTGCCGACCGGCACCAAGCTGCTCAGCGAGGCCGATCTCGTGCTGGAGCGAGGCCACTCCGTGGTGATCACCGGCCGCTCCGGTTCCGGCAAGTCGACGCTGTTCCGGGCCCTGGCCGGCATCTGGCCGTTCGGTCGAGGCAATGTGCAGCGACCGGTCGAACGCTGCCTGTTCCTGCCGCAGCGGCCCTATATCCCGCTCGGCACGCTGCGCCACGTCGTGGCCTATCCGGCGGCGCCCGGCAGTTTCAGCCATGAGCAGATCACCGCCGCCCTGACCGATGCGGGCCTCGCGCATTTCGTCCCGCGGCTCGACCACGACGAGAACTGGCCGCAGCAGCTTTCCGGCGGCGAGCAGCAGCGGGTCGCACTGGCGCGGGCGCTGCTGATCAAGCCCGACTGGCTGTTCCTGGACGAGGCGACCGCGAGCCTCGATCCGGAGGCGGAGGCGGAACTGTACCGCACGTTGAAGGAGCGGCTGCCGGACACGACGCTGGTCTCCATCGCGCACCGGCCATCGGTCGCCGCGTTCCACGACCGCAAGGTCGTGCTGCAACGCGAGGGCGACAGGCCGGGGACGCTGGTGCAGAGCGAACTGGCGGCGGGAACCGGCGGGTGAGGCGGGCAATTTTGGCGAAATAACCTCGGGCATATCCCCGCGGCCGGTTGCGGCGGACGCGTGCTATAGCGACACGATCCTGCTTGGGGAGGAGCCTCGCATGCAAACCCGTGTCCTGCTGGCAACCGCCGCCCTGCTGGCTGCCGCGACCGTGGCGCCGGCAACCGGCTGGGGCCAGGGAACTCCGAGTTCCGACCAGATCGTCAGGTCGCTCACGCCGACCAGCACCACCGGAGCCACGCGCGGCATCCGCATGGCGCCGGTCACCCCCGGCGCCGCCGGCGCAAGCTCTACTGCGAACGCCAGTGCCACCGCGCCCGTCCATGTCCCGCCGCCGGCCGCATCCCGCGCGGCACCGTCGGTGAGCCTCAGCGTGCTGTTCGCGACCGGATCGGCGGATCTGCTGCCTGAGGCGGTCCGCGTGCTCGACAGCCTGGGCAAGGCGCTGAACGACCAGACGCTCGCCGCCTATCGCTTCCGGATCGAGGGCCACACCGACACCGTCGGCAGCCGCGACGAAAACCGGTCGCTGTCCGACCGTCGCGCCGCGGCGGTGGTCGAGTACCTCGCGGCCAACTACCATATCGACCGGACCCGGGTGCAGGCGATCGGCATGGGTGAGGACGGATTGCTGGTGCCCACGCCGGACCAGACACCCGAGCCGCGCAACCGCCGGGTGCAGGTCGTGAATATCGGGAGCTGACCGATGCGACGTCGCTGCGCTGCCGCCTCCGCCACTGTGCGCACCACTCTCACGCTCGCCGCTCTGGGGTTCGCCACGCTGGGGCTCGCCGGCCTTGCCGCCACGCCGGCGCTCGCGCAGGGCAACCCGAGCGTCGAGGAGATGGTGCGCTCGCTGACCCCGCCGCCGCCCGGGCCGCTCACGCGCGGCATCCGCGTCGGCCAGCCGCCGGCCGCGGCGCCCGCCGTGAGCCTCAATATCCTGTTCGCCTCCGGCTCGGCGGAACTGACGCCGGAGGCGATCCAGACGCTGAACGATCTGGGCCGGGCGCTGAGCGATCCGACGCTGGCGAGCTTCCGGTTCCGTCTGGAAGGCCACACCGACACGGTCGGTGGCCGCGACTACAACAAGGCGCTGTCGGATCGCCGCGCGATCACCGTGGCGGAATACCTCGCCGGCCGGTTCCGGCTGGACCGGGCGCGGCTGCAGCCGATCGGCCTGGGCCAGGACGGGCTGCTGGTGCCGACGCCGGACCAGACGCCGGAACCGCGCAACCGCCGCGTGCTAGTGGTGAACGTCGGAAGCTGAGCGTCAGGTGCCCGGATAGGCCGCCCGTGGCCGGATCAGCGTGCCGTCGCGCCACTGCTCGAGCGCATGCGCGATCCATCCGACGGTCCGGCCGACCGCGAAGATTGCGAAGGCGGCCCCTCTCGGCAGGTGCAGCCGATCCTCCAGCACCACCAGTGCGAAGTCGATGTTGGGCGCGATGCCGGTCGCCGCCCGCATTGCCTCGCACAGCCGCCGAGCCCGCGCGGACGGCCGCAGATGCGCCAGCAGCGCCGCCGCGCGCGGGTCGCCGTCGGGATACAGCCTGTGGCCGAACGCCGGGATGACCTCGCCGCGCGCCTGCCTGACCGCGATCGCGCCGGCCGGATCGGCGGCGACCGCCGGGTCGGCGAGAAGCGTGCGGACCTCGTTGGTCATCCCGCCGTGCAACGGTCCGATGAGGGCCGCGAGCCCGGCCAGCACGCAGGCACCGAGTGGCGCACGGGTGGACGCCACCACGCGCGTCGCATAGGTCGAGGCGTTCAGTTCGTGGTCCGCGATCACGACCAACGCCCGGCGGAACAGGTCGGCTTCCTTCACGCCTACCCCCCAGGCCTCGGCCAGCCGCACGTGCAGCGGCAACGATGACGCGCGGTGGGCGAGGCCGGGCAGGCCGGACGCCGACCAGGCGATGCGGTCGAGGATGCGGACCGCGTCGGGCAGTACGCTGTCCACCCGACCGGTCCAGCGGCCGGCCATCACCAGATCGGCCATCGCGGCGATGCAGCGCTCGGCTGCGCCCGCCCCGGGACCTGCGCCCGGGCCCGGCCCCTGACCTGCCCCCTGACCTCCCCCTGGGTCGCCCGGCGCGCGGGGCCAGGAAGCCTGCGCCGCCGGGCGGGTCGGCAGCGCATCGACCTGCCACAGCAGCAGGGCGACGTCCTCCAGTGTGGCGCCCGCATCGGCCAGCGCGACGGCGTCGTGGCCGCGATACTCCAGCCGCCCGCCTTCGATCCGGGTGATGGCGGAGGCGAGGATCGGCTCACCCCAGCTTATCGTCGAGGCGGCGACGGCGCGGCGGCTGCGTCCACCGCGATTGCGTTCGGCCAGCAGGCGCACATCGGCCGCGTCGTACAGGCTGCGCCGCGGATCGTCGGGGGCTGGAACGACGCCGATCCGGCCGCGGCTGACATAGGCGTAGAGCGTCTGGCGCGAGACGCCGAGATCGGCGGTGGCCTGTTCGGCGGTCAGCCAGCGGGCGGGCGGGGCGGCGGTGTCTGGTGGCATGTTGATTGAATTGATCAAGATTGACGGATGCTGTCCACGTGTATGCCATGGCTGCGTCAACCGGCCAAGGAGGATGCACATGCCGCGTGGCGAGACGAGTACCGTTGCCGATGGTCTGGACAGCGTGGTGGCGGCGGAGACCGTGCTGAGCAGGGTCGATGGCGAGGCCGGTGTGCTGATCCTGCGCGGCCACACCCTGCAGGAGATCGCCGGACACCGCAGCTTCGAATGGCTGACCGGATTGCTGTGGCAGGATTTCGTTCCCCGCCCGCTCGATGAGGCGGCTCTGCGCCGCGACCTGGGCCAGGCGCGTGTCCGCGCATTTGGGGCGATGCAGGACCTGCTGCCGATGGCCGGCCGTCTGCCGCCGCTCGCCGCTGTACGGCTGTTGCTGGCCGCGGTGCCGGACGATGCGGAGGACGCGCCGCTGTTGCTGACGGCGACGGTGGCGGTGGGGCTGGCGGCGGCGATTCGCATCCGCGACGGGCGCGCACCGGTGCCGCCCGATCCGCTGGCGGGGCATGCCGCCGACGTCCTGCGCATGCTGAAGGGCACGCCGCCGGCGCCGGAGGAGGCGGCCGCGCTCGACACCTATCTGGTCACCGCCGCGGACCATGGGCTGAACGCGTCGACCTTCACCGCGCGCGTGGCGGCCTCCACGCGGGCGAGCCTGACCGACGCGGTGACTGCCGCGCTGTGTGCGCTGAAGGGACCGCTGCATGGCGGCGCGCCGGGGCCGGTGCTGGACATGCTGGATGCGATCGGGCCGGCGGAGAATGCCGAGGCCTGGCTGGACGCGGCGGTGATGCGCGGCGACCGGCTCATGGGGTTCGGCCATCGCGTCTACCGGGTGCAGGATCCGCGCAGCGACGTGGTGAAATCGGTGGTGGAGCGGCTGCATCGCGACATCGGCCGGCTGCGCTATGCCGAGGCGGTGGAGCAGGCGGCATTGGCGGTGCTGGTGAAGCGCAAGCCGAACCGGTCGCTGCAGACCAACCTCGAATTCTATACGGCGCTGCTGCTGGAGGCGCTGGGCCTGCCGCGCGACGGGTTCACCGGTGCGTTCGCGGTGGCGCGCGTGGTGGGATGGATTGCGCACGCGCTGGAGCAGCAGGCGCGCGGGCGGCTGATCCGGCCGCAATCGGTATATGTCGGACCGATGCCCGAGGCCTGAGCCGAAAGCATCTCAACACGGAGGACGCGCGAGGGCCGCGGAGAACCACGGAGGAAAGTAGCAGCGCCGCGGCGAAGCGCCATCGGCCTCCCTTCTCAGTGGCCCTCCGCGCCCCTCCTACGTCCTCCGTGTCGAAATTCTTCCTTAGCCCCCGACCTGTTGCCTTCACCGCGACCTCTGTGGAACAACTTCGGCAGAGGAAACGGCTGAAAGACAAACGCATGCCACTGATCACCCGGCGCCAGTTGATCGCGACAACCGCCGCGGGATCAGCCCTGGCGGGTGCGGCGCGTGCCCAGGACCTGCCGCCCCACGAGCGCGAACTGTATGACGCGGCGAAGAAGGAGGGCGAACTGACCTGGTATTCCGGCCAGGTCAACGCCGAGACGGGCGAGGCGGTGGGCCGCGCCTTCACCGAGCGCTATCCCGGCATCAAGGTCAACGTGGTGCGCAGCACCTCGCAGGTTGCCTTCCAGCGCCTGTCGCAGGACATGCAGGCGGGTGTCGCCCAGTGCGACATGTTCAGTTCGACCGATTACGGCCATTACCTGTTCCTCAAGCGCGAGGGCAGGCTGATGCAGTACCGTCCGCGCAACGCGGATGGCTTGCTGGCGCCGGTGCGCGACCAGGACAAAGACAATTTCTGGCAGGTGTTCTACCTCGGGCTGTATCTGCTGGTGTACAACACCCAAAAGGTGAAAGCCGAGGACGCACCGAAAAGCTGGAATGATGTGCTCAATCCGCGGTGGAAGGGCCAGTTGGCGATCGGCCATCCTGGATACAGCGGCGCGATCGGCGTGTTCGGCGTCGCGATCAAGCGCATGTACGGCTGGGACTGGTTCGAGAAGCTGGAGAAGAACAAGCCGCAGATCGGCCGCTCGTCCGACGATCCGGTGACGCTGCTGAACGCCGGCGAGCGGACCGTCGGCATCTGCGTCTCGCTCGCGCTGCCGCTGCTGAATAAGGCGCGCGGCAACCCGCTGGAGATCGTCTACCCGACCGACGGCACGCTCGCGGTGTTCTCGCCGAGTGCGATCCCGAAGAACGCACCGCATCCGAATGCGGCGAAGCTGTTCATGGAATTCGCCACCGGCCCGGGCTACGCGGAGGCGACGCGGAAGTTCTACGTGATGCCGGTGCGTGGCGACGTGCCGCCCCCCGACGGCGCCAAGCCGATCGACCAGATCAAGCTGATCGGCGCGACGCCGCAGGAAATCGAGGCGGGCGTCCCTGACATCAAGGAAGCCTGGCGCGACACCTTTGGCGTCTGACCGCGTCTCCGCCACCTCGCTGCGCCGGCCTGGGCCAGGACTGCACCGTCCTGAACCCTGGCTGCGCTGGCCCGAGCCCGCCACCTTCGTGTGGCTGCTGCTGATCGCCGCCCTGCTGTTCCTGGTCGCACTGCCGATGATCAAGCTGATCATCGTGAGCTTCACCACCCGCGCCGGCGCCTTCACCTTCGCCAACTACCTCACCGCCTACGGCCGGGCGCGCTACCTCGACGCGCTGTGGAACTCGCTGCTGCTGGCGTTGGCCACAACCGGGTGGTCGCTGGTCTTCGCCGTGCCGATCGCCTGGGCGATGTCGCGCACCGACATACCGGGCAAGGCGCTGATCTGGGCCTCGGTGCTCGGCGCCTTCATCCTGCCGCCGTTCCTCGGCGCGATCGGCTGGATCCTGCTGGCCGGTCCCAATTCCGGCTTCATCAACCTGGCCTGGCGCGCGCTCACCGGCGCCAGCGAGCCGCTGGTCAACGTCTATACGTTCCAGGGCCTCGCCCTGGTGATGGCGATGCAGTCCTTCCCGCTGATCTTCATCTTCGTGAAATCGGCGCTCGACATGGTGTCGTCCGAGATGGAGGACGCCGCCAACATCCTGGGCGCCGGCACCTGGAAGGCCATGCTGAAGGTGACGCTCCCGCTGGTGGTGCCCGCCATCATCGGCTCGTCCATCCTGGTGTTCCTGGAGGCGGTCGCGCTGTTCGGCACACCCGCCATCATCGGCATCCCCGCGCGCATCAACGTCGCCACCACGCAGCTTTGGCAGTTCTTCGAATACCCGGTGCGCGTCGAGGTCGCCGCCGCCTATGCCATGCCGATGCTGCTGATCACGCTCGCCATGGTGGGCGCGCAGCGGTTGGTGTTCGCCCGCCGCGGCTATGTCTCGCAGACCGGCAAGGGCGGCGAACGCCGGCTCATCGCACTCGGCGCCTGGCGCTGGCCGGTGCTCGGCTGGTGCGTGTTCGTCGGCCTGCTCGCGGTCGTGCTGCCGATGCTGGTGTTGCTGGAGGCGAGCTTCGCCAAGGCCTGGGGCCGCGGCATCAGCTTCGCCAACTTCACGCTGGAGAACTACCGCTTCCTGATCTTCCGCCACGAGACGGCGCTGTCCACCATCTGGAACACGGTGTGGTTCGCTGCCGCCGCGGCGACGCTCGCCGTGGTGATCGCGCTGCTCGCGGCCTATGTGGTGAACCGCCGCCTGGTGCGCTTCGGCGGCGTGCTCAGCTTCCTGGCCATGGCGCCCTTCGTCATCCCCGGCATCGTCATGGCGATCGGCTTCTACGCCAGCTACGCCGCGCCGCCGCTCGCGCTGTACGGCACCGCGGCCATCATCATCCTGGCCTTCACCTCGCGCTTCCTGCCGATCGCCTTCGCCAATGCCAGCGCCGCCGTCGGCGCGCTGCATCCCGAGATGGAGGAGGCCGCGCGCATCCTGGGCTGCGGCCGGCTGGCGACGATCCTCCGCATCACCACGCCGCTGCTGCGCAAGAGCCTGCTGGGCGGCTGGCTGATCGTGTTCATCGTGGCGACGCGCGAGCTGTCCACTGCGATCTTCCTGGTGGGGCCGAACACGCGCACGATGGCGGTGCTGCTGTACGACCTCAGCGAGGCCGGCAATTTCGAGGTGCTGGCCGCGCTCGGCGGCATCCTGCTGGCGATCACCTTCGCCCTGGTCGGCATCGGCATGACCCTCACCGGCCGCGACTTCATGCTGCGCCGGACGTGACCCTCGTCATCGTCAACGACCGCATGCAGCAGGACTACCGCTACCAGCGCACGGCACCCATCGGCGACGCCTTCGACCCGGGCTTCACGCCGGACCTGACGCCGCAGGAGATGCTCAAACTCGGGGTATTCTGCGGCAAGTACATGACCGACACGCGCGAGGAATTTCCGGCGTCGTGGTTCGCGCGGGCGAAGCTGGCGCCGGAGCGGCGTGATTGCGCGCTGAACTTCTTCGGTGTCGATGCCAGCCAGCCTCTGTCGGTCTGGCGCGCGAAGGGCTGGATCCATCCCGAGGATCCGCGCGGCTGGTTCCAATGGTATTGCCGCTACCACATGGGCCGCCGCCTGCCGCAGGAGGACCGGCGGCAGATCGCCCGATGGAAGGCGATGCGCCGTCACATCCGGCAGATCGAGCGCAACTGCGCACCCGGCGACCTCGACTGCCGCCGGCGCCAGCGGCAGGCTCTGTTGCACTGGGCCTACGACAGCCGGCGAATCTGAGGCGGTCGACCCCCCGGTCGTCGCGAGCAGAGCGATCCTCATGGCGATCGCTCCACGCGCGATGACAGCCCCTTACTCCGCAGCCACCGCCACGCGCCCTGCGGTGCCCCACAGCTCCGGCCGCAATTCCTCCTCGCGGTCGGGGAAGGCCAGCGCGCACAGCAGGGTCACCACGCCGAAGCCCGCCATCACCAGCGTCGCCATGGTCAGGCTGCCGGTCCGCTCGTGCAGCCATGCCACGATCGGCGCGGCCGCCGCGGCCCCCAGGAACCCCACGAAGAACCGTACCGAATACATCCGGGTGCGCAGCGCGGGCGAGATGTAGCGCGCGGTCATCGTCTCGTTCACCGTCACCTGGCCGAAGATCGCGGCGGCCACCACTGCCGCCATCGGCAGCACCAGCCAGCCCTGCGCATAGGACACGCCGACCAGACCCGGCACCAGCAGCGCACTCACCGGCAGGAAGATGCGCTTCAGCGTCGTGCGGTCGATCATCCGGCCCACCGTGAACTGCGTCAGCGCGCCGCACAGCGTGGCCGCGAACGCCGCCGCACCGATCAGCGGCAGCAGGTCCGGATCGCCGCCCAGCCGCTCCTCCATCAGTTTCGGCAGCAGCAGGGTGAAGGCGTTGAACACCAGCCCCGACACGACCGCGATCAGCAGCAGCACGATGACCGCCCGCCGCACCAGGTGGCGCGGGATCTCGGGGAACGGCCGCGCGCCGTGCTTCACCACCGCCTCCGGCGCCTTCAGCCGCATCCAGGCCAGCCCGATCGCGGCGCAGACCAGGCCCGGCACCAGGAACGCGGCGCGCCAGCCGGCCACGCTGGCCAGCCCCGCGGTCACCACCGGCGCCAGCGCCACGCCCAGGTTGCCGAACGCCCCGTTGATCCCGAGCGCGTGGCCAGGCCGGTCGCCCGCCGCCTCCACCAGCATCGCGGTGCCGATCGGATGGTAGATCGCAGCGAACAGCCCGGTCGCGGCCAGCATCATCGCCAGCACCAGGGGCGAATCGGCCAGCGCGGTCGCCGCCATCGACAGGCCGGTGCCGAGAAAGAACACCGTCATCAGCACCGGCCGGCCGATGCGCTGCGCGATCCAGCCCTGCGGCAGCGAGAACGCGCCGTACAGCACGAACATCGCCGTCGCGAGTGCGAGGATCGGCCCGTAGGCGTCGCCGAACCGTCCGCCCGGCGCCGCAATGGCGAGCACCGCGGTCGGCAGCACCAGCAGCGAATAATGCGTGATGGTGTGGCCGGCGTTGATGAAGGCGATCAGGCGTGTGTTCGGGCTCATGCGCGCCTCGGCCGCTGGAGTTGGCAGGGCGCGGACGCTAATCTGTCGTGGCAACGACGTACGGCCAATCCTTGTCGCAAGCCAGACACGCGATCGACCGATCCCGCCTCGCACCGTTCGAGCAGGCGCCGCGCCCGCTGGTCGGCTACGCCTATGACTACGAGGCGGGCCGCGACACCGGCTGGCACGAGCATCCGCGCGCGCAGTTGCTGCACGCGACCGCCGGCGTGATGCGGGTGGCAACGCACGCCGCGCTGTTCATCGTGCCGCCCGGCACCGGCCTCTGGATGCCGGCGCGCACGCCGCATGTGACGCGCATGCCGACGGGGCTCGCGATGCGCGCGCTGTTCCTGCGCGAGGACGCGGCGCGGGCCGGGCCCGGCGCGGTGACGGTTGTCGCTGTCTCGCCGCTGCTTCGCGAGCTGATCCTGGCGGCCTGCGAGCAGCCGGTGATGTGGGACGAAGACGGGCCGGTGCGCCATGTCGTGGCGCTGGCGCTGCATGAAATCAGCCGGGCGGCGACGCGGCCGGTCTCGGTGCCCGCCTGCCGCGATCCGCGGCTGATGCGGGTGACCGACGCGCTGCTCGACGATCCGGCCGATCCGCGCGGCCTGGACGCCTTCGCCGAGACTGCGGGGGCATCGGCACGCACGCTCGCCCGCCTGTTCCGCCGCGAGACCGGCATGAGCTTCCAGGCCTGGCGGCGGCAGTTGCGCCTCACGGAGGCACTGGCGTCGCTGTCGCAGGGCGAGACCCCGGCACGCGCGGCCGCCGCGGTGGGCTATAGCAGTGGACCGGCATTCGGCGCGGCGTTCCGCTCGGTGTTCGGCACCACGCCCGGCCGGTCACGCCAGGGGACCGAGCGGGCGTAGACCCGCTCACCCCGTGGGGCCAATCACCTCGAGCACCGACGTCCCATAGCGCTGCAGCTTGGAGGCGCCGACGCCCTTAATCTGGCCCAGTTCCTCGATGCTCGCCGGGCGCACCGCGGCGACCTCGCGCAGCACCGTGTCGTGGAAGATCACGTAGGGCGGCACGCGCTGCGTCTTCGCTTCGGCCGCCCGCCAGGCACGCAGCGCCTCGAACAGGGTCTCCACCTGGGGCCCAGCCGCGCCAGGCACGCCAGGAACGGCAGTCCCGCGACCGGGCCGCACGACCTCCGCGCGCCGCCTGGTCTCCTCGCGCAGCATCACCCGCGTCTCGCCGCGCAGGATCGGCCGCGCCTTGTCCTGCACCAGGAACAGCCCGCCATGCCCGGCCGTGTCCACGTCCAGCGCGCCGAGTGCGATGAGCTGGCGGATCAGCCCCCGCCAGTATGTCACTGGATGGTCCTTGCCGACGCCGAAGGTCGGCAGCCGGTCGTGGCCGTGCCGGAGCACGCCCTCCGTGCTCTCGCCCCGCAGCACGGCGATGATGTGCAGCGCGCCGAACACCTGGTCGGTGCGGTACACCGCCGACAGCACCTTCTGCGCCTCGACCGTCGCATCCGCCACCAGCGGCGGTGCGGCGCAGTTGTCGCAGTGGCCACAGGGCTCGGCCAGTTCCTCGCCGAAACAGCCCAGCAGCGCCTGCGTGCGGCAGGCGGCCCCCTCGGTGAGCGCGATCATCTCCTCGAGCTTGGTGCGCATCACGCGCTTCTGCGATTCGGGGGCGGCCGACTGCGCCAGCCAGTGCCGCGCCTGGGCAATGTCCTGCCCGCCATACAGCAGGAGCGTCTCCGACGGATCGCCGTCGCGTCCGGCACGACCGATCTGCTGGTAATACGCCTCCGGGCTGTCCGGCATGTCGAGATGCACCACGAAGCGCACGTCGGGCCGGTCGATCCCCATGCCGAAGGCGATCGTCGCCACGACCACGACCGGCTCGCCGGAGCGGAAGCGCGCGAGTGCGGCACGCTTGTGCTCGACATCGAGACCGGCATGGAAGGCGACCGCCGGGATCCCCCGGTCCACCAGCCGCTGCGTGACGCGCTCGGTCTTCGCCCGCGAGCCGCAATAGACGATGCCGCAGAGCCCTGCCTGGCGCGACAGCAGGTCGAGAAGCTGGGTGGTCTCGCTCAGCTTCGGCGCCGCGGCGATATGCAGGTTCGGCCGGTGGAAGCTGGACAGGAAGGTCTCCGCCGCCTCCATCCGCAGCGCCTGCAGGATGTCGCGGCGGGTGCGCGGATCGGCGGTGGCGGTCAGCGCGACGCGCGGCACGCCGGGAAAGGCATCGGCGAGGCAGGCGAGGCTGCGGTATTCCGGCCGGAACTCATGGCCCCATTGCGACACGCAATGCGCCTCATCGATCGCGAACAGGGCGAGGCGGAGATGCGACAGCCGCTCCAGCATGCCGTTCGCCAGCAGCCGCTCCGGCGAGACGTAGACCAGGTCGAGCTGCTGTTCGATCAGGTCGCGCATCACGCCGCGCGATTCCGCGGCATCGAGGTCGGAATGCAGCGCTCCGGCGGCGACGCCAAGCTGGCGCAGCGCGGCGACCTGGTCGTCCATCAGCGCGATCAACGGCGAGACCACCACGGCGGTGCCTGGCCGGCACAGCGCGGGTACCTGAAAACAGATGCTCTTGCCGCCGCCGGTCGGTGCCAGCACCAGCGCATCGCCGCCGGCGACGACGTGGCGCACGACCTGTTCCTGCTGGCCGCGGAATCCCGGGAAGCCGAACACCCGGCGCAGCACCGCCGCCGGATCATCCCACGCCTCGTCCTGCGCGAGCGCCTCCAGCACGCGCTCAGGGCCGGCCGACGCTGATCTCCACCCGCCGGCTCTCGGTCGGCGACAGCGCGTATTTCACTGGGCCATGGCCACGCTGGCGGACGCGCTTGGCGTCCAGGCCATCGGCCACGAGCAGGTCCACCACCACCTGCGCGCGCAGGTCGGCCAGCAGGATATTGGCGGCGCGGCTGCCGATCGTGCTGGCGAAACCGTTGACGTGCGCGACATCGCCGGGATGCGACTTCGCCCAGGCAGCGGCCTGACGGATGACATCGGTCGCCGGATCGTCGATCGCCGCCGACCATTCCTGGAAGAACACGACGAAGCGCTGCGGTGGCGTTTCGGCGGCGCGGGCGCTGCCGATCGCTGCACACATCACCAGGAGCAGGAGGCAGAGGCGGTGCATTGCCGATTCCCTTGTTGGGCGTGGGACCATCCTCCTGCCGCCCGGTTAACCCGGCGTCAACTGCGCATGGTACAGCGTCGGAGCGCTGGCGCAGCGTTGGCGGCCAGGCGCTACGCGGCCGCGGCGATCGCCTTGCCGCCGGACAGGCGCCAGATGCGGTCGAGGCGCTCGACGCCGGTCAGCCGGTGGGTGATCAGGATCACGCTGCGCCCGTCCGCGACCTCGTTCAGCGTGCCGAGAAACGCCCGCTCGGTTGCCGCATCCAGTCCGGCGCAGGGTTCGTCGAGGACCAGGATCGGCGCAGGCGACAGCAGGGCACGCGCCAGCGCCACGCGACGGCCCTGGCCACCGGACAGGCGCGCACCGCCCTCGCCGACCCAGGTGTCCAGCCCGTCCGGCAGCGCACGCACCACCTCGCCGATCCGCGCCGCATCCAGCGCCGCCCACAGCGCCGCATCATCGGCATCGGGACGCGCCAGCGCCAGGTTGGCGCGGATCGTGTCGTCGAACAGATGCGTCGCCTGTGACAGCCAGCCGATCCGCGCGCGCAGATCGGCCGCATTCAGCGTCGCGATATCGGTGCCGCCCAGCAGGATGCGTCCCTGCTGCGGCGAGGCGACCTTCAGCAGGAGCGCGGCGAGCGTCGACTTGCCGGCACCCGACGGTCCGAGCAGCGCCACCCGGGCGCCCTCCGGCACCTCCAGCGACAGGCCGTCGAACACCGCCGCGCGGTCCGGCTGCCAGCGGAAATGCACCGCCTCGAAGCGCAGCGCGAAGCCCGCCGGCACGCGGGCAGGGCGCGGCGGTTCGCGCATCTCGGGCGGCGTGTCGGCTGCCTCGACCACACGCTGCGCGGCCGCGACGGCGTGGCCCGCCAGCACGCCGGCGCGCGACAACCCGCCCACCGCCTCGAACGCCGCCACCGCAACGAAGGCGCCGACCACGGCCGCCGCCGGATCGCTGCCGGCGGCAAGCAGGATCGCCAGGATCGCACCCTGCCCGCACAGCAGGGCGCCGGCATTGGCCAGCGCGGCGCGGGACGCCAGGTCGTGCTGCGCCGCCAGCAGCGTCGCCTCGCGCGCCTGCACCGAGGCCAGCATGCGGCCCTCGGCCCCGAACGCGCGCACCTCCCGCAGCCCGGTCAGCGCATCGAGTGCGGCGATGCGCAGCCCGCCCGCGGCACCGGCGAGCGCGGCCCCCGATCGCAGCGTCATGCGGGCCGCCAGCAGGGGCAGCAGGAACGCGGCGGCGGCGAACAGCCCTGCGACAACAAAGCCCAGGACGATGCCCTGGACGCTGAGCAGCAGGAACAGCACCGGCAGCAGCAGGACCGCGCCCGCGAGCGGCACGAGGATGCGGAGGTACAGGCCGTCCAGCGCCTCGACGTCGCTGACCAGCCGGGCCAGGGCGTCGCCGGCGCGGCGGAATCCCAGGCCGCCGGCGCCGGTGCGCGCCAGGCTGCGGAAGAACCACACCCGCAGGTCGGCCAGCGCCCGGAAGGTGGCCGCGTGGGTCACCAGCCGCTCGGCATAGCGCAGCACGACACGCGCCGAGCCGAGCAGCCGCAGCGACAGAGGTGTGGCCAGCGCGCCCGCCGCGAGCATCGCCCCGCCCAGCGCCATCATGGCCACGCCCGCGCCGAGCGCGGCCAGCGAGACGACGACGCCGGCGACCAGCCAGGGCGCGCGGCCGCGCCAGAGGGCCAGGATGCGCCACACGCCGGTCATGCCGCGCCGCGCGCGGGCAGGGCCCGGCCATCCCGCAGGTCGATCCGCCGGCCGGCAAAGCCGTGCACCGCGGAGGAATGGCTCGCGACGATCACGGTGCGGCCGATCGCCAGCCGGCGCAGGCTGTCCAGCACATCGGCCTCGGTCGCCGGGTCCAGATGCGCGGTGGGCTCGTCGAGCAGCAGCAGCGGCGCGTTCTTCAGGTAGGCGCGCGCGATCGCCACCCGCTGGGCCTGGCCGCCGGACAGGCTGTAGCCGGCCTCGCCGACGACCGTGTCGAGGCCGTGGGGCAGTGCTGCCGAGAAATCGGTGACCCTGGCGCTGCGGGCCGCTTCCTCGATCTCGGCCTCGGCCGCCTCGGGGCGGGCGAAGCGGATGTTGTCGCGGATGGTGCCGGCGAACAGCACCGGCCGCTGCCCGACCCAGGCGGTGAGCCGCGCCAGCGCCTGCGGCACGAGGTCGGCGATGTCGGCGCCGTTGATGGTGACGCGGCCGCTGTCGGGACGCACGAAGCCGAGCAGGATCTCGATCGCGCTGGATTTGCCGGCGCCCGACGGCCCGGCGAGGACGAGCGTCTCGCCGGCCGGCGCGCGGAAGGTGAGGCCGGCCAGCGCCGGGGGACGGGCCGGGTCCCAGGTCAGGTGGACATCCTCGAACGCGACGGCGAGGCCGCGGGCGGCGACGGTGCGGACCTCGCGCGGCGGCTCGGGTGGCGGGGCGGGCGGCAGCACGGCGAGCGCCTCCGCGGCGCCCACGGCGTGCAGCCGGTCCTGGTAGGCGGCGGCGAACCCGCGCAGGGGCGCGAAGAACTCCGGCACCAATAGCAGCACGAACAGCGCGGTGGCGGGATGCGACCCGCCGGCCGCCAGTTCGATCCCATAGCGCAGTGCCAGCACGACGAAGGCCAATGCCGCCGCGAGGTCGAGCACCGCCGAGGACAGGAACGCGACGCGCAGCACGCGCATGGTGCGGCGGCGGAGTTCGTCGGCCGATGCTGCGAGCGAGCGGGCTTCGGCGTCCGCCTGGCCGTACAGCACGATGGTCGCGATGCCGCGCACGCGGTCGAGGAAGCGCGCCTGCAGGCGGGACAGGGCGAGGAACTGGCTGCGCGAGGCGGCGGCGGCGCCCAGGCCGGCGACCGCCATCCCGACCGGCACCAGCAACCCGCACGGGACCAGGATCAGCGCGGCTACCGGATCGGCCGCCAGCACGGCGATGCCGACCAGCGCGGGGCCGGCCGCGGCGAGCACCGAGGCCGGCAGCCAGCGCGCGAACAGGCCGTCGAGCGCCTCGATCCGGTCCACCACGGCGGCGGTCAGTTCGCCGGTGTGCTGGCTCCTGAGCGCGGCCGGTCCGGCATGCAGCAGCGAGGACAGGGCGTCGGTGCGCAGCCGCCGCCGTGCCGCGGCCCCGGCGGCGAACGCGGCGCGCTCGGCCACCACCGACAATCCGGCGCGCAGCAGGGCGAGCAGGCCGAAGCCGGCCAGCGGCAGTGCCAGGCTGCCGCCGCCGCCGCGCAGCGCCGCGCCCAGCACCCAGGCGGCGCAGGCGGCCTGGCCGACGGACGCGGCGACGCCGGCCAGCCCCAGCAGTGCCACCCCGCGCGCCGCGCGGACACCGTGGCGGCTTTCGCGCCGCAGCCAGGCCTTCGCCTGGATCTGACCAAACTCCTCGCGCGCCTGTTGCATGACGGCCGGATTAGAGCAGCTTGCGCGGGCTGCACAGGGGGAGATCGGGTCGAGCGCATGCCGCGGCACCGATGAGCGCATGCCGCATGCCTGGGTTCCGGCTTTCGCGGAAAGACGTCGTGGCGTGCCGGCGTTGCGGACCCGTCAGTACATGATATCGCCGCCGTTCGGCGACAGGGTGGCGCCGACATAGAACGCGCCGTCCGGGCTGGCGAGCAGCAGGGCGGTCGCGGCGATCTCCTCGGGCTTGCCGAAACGGTGCAGCGGCAGCGCGTCGATGAACGCCTGGCGGTCGTCCGGCGCCATGGTCGCGGTGAGGTCGGTGACGATCGGGCCGGGCGCCACGGCGTTGACCCGCACGCCGCGTGGCGCCGCCTCGCAGGCCAGCGCCCGGGTGAAGCCGATGATCGCCGCCTTCGCCGCGCAATAGGGGGCCGAGTTCGGCGCGCCCTTCAGGCCGCGCTGGGACGCGACGTTGATGATGCAGCCCTGGCCGCGCGCCGCCATCGCCGGATAGACCGCCTGCGCCATGAAGAACATGCCCTTCATGTGCACGTCGAGGATCCGATCGTAGTCGGCCTCGGTGTAGTCCTCGAACCGCTTGCGGATGTTCATGCCGGCGTTGTTGAACAGGATGTCGACCTGGCCGAACGCGGTGGCCACCTCCTGCGCGTAGGCCCGGCCGGCGGCGATGTCCACGACGTCCAGCGAGCGGTGCATCGCGCGGCGGCCCAGCGCGCGTATTTCCCCCGCCGTCTCTTCGGCCTTGGCGTCATCCAGGTGGCAGAATGCGATGTCGGCGCCCTCCGCGGCGAAGGCGAGCGCAGTCGCGCGGCCGATCCCGCGTGATCCGCCGGTGACCAATGCCACCTGTCCCGCAAGCTTCATGTTTCGCCCTCCTCGTTGTGGCCCGGCAGCGTCATGGTGAGCATCAGCGCGCTGAGGCTCTTGCCGTGCGGATCGATCGCCAGCGAGCGGGTGACGCCACCGCCCAGCGCATTCTCGATCACGAAATTCAGTGCGCGAAGCTGCGGCAGTTCGTAGCGGCGCACCGGCCCCGCTGTGAGGTGGCGGAAATGCGCCAGCACGCGCTCGGGCGTGAGTTGCCGGTGGAGCACCTGCCAGGCCGCCTCGCTGTAGGCGGTGACCGAGATGTTCGACGTGTTGCCCTTGTCGCCGGCGCGGGCATGGCCGAGGTCGTAGACGCGGACGCTCATGCCGCGCGCTCCATGACGATTTCGGGCGAGACCCATTCGCGCGGGATCAGCACGGACTTCACCGCCAGGATCTGCCGCGCGCCGAAATTGACGCCGCCGCCGGCGCCGGTCGGGCCCTGCATGTGCAGGCTGCGCACCTCCGCGCCCACCGCTTCGGCCGCCTTGCGGTCGGGCGTGCGCGCGGCGATGCGCAGGCGCACCTCGTACGGCTCCGGGCATTGTGCCGCGTCGTTGGCGTGCAGCGAGTTCATGCCGATCAGGTCGACGCGCATCTCCTCATAGCTCAGGCCGCGGCGGCGCAGGCGCTCCTGCACCACCTCGATGCCGAGCCTGGCGCGGGCCAGCGCATTGATGCCGGCGAAGCCCATCTCGCCCGAGCCCATGTAGCCGTCGAAATAGCCGACCACGACCTTGTAGCTGGGCGTGCGCGGCTTGCCGCGGGCGCCGTCCAGCGCGACGCGGTCGCTCGCGACCTGGCGGAACGTGACGCCGGAGGCGTCCAGCACGCAGTCGGGCGTGATGTAGGCGGTGGGGTCGTGCATCTCGTAGAGAAGCTGCTCGGTGCAGGTGGCGATGTCGAGCCGCCCGCCGGAGCCTGGGGTCTTCGACACCTCGACGCGCCCGTCCGACCAGACATCCGCCAGCGGGTAGCCGAGACCGGCGAGGTCCTCGACCTCCTTCCTGCCGGGATCGGCGAAACAGCCGCCGGTGAGCTGGCCGGAGCATTCCAGCAGGTGGCCGGCGAGCGTGCCGCTGGCGAGCTTGGCATAGTCGTCGTACGACCAGCCGAAGGCGTGCAGCATCGGCCCCAGGAACAGCGCCGGATCGGCGACGCGGCCGGTGATCACCAGATGCGCGCCGGTGGCGAAGCCCTGCGCCACCACATCGGCGCCGAGATAGGCGTTGGCCGAGGCCATGCGCGGCAGCAGCGATTCCAGCGGGGCGCCATCCTCCATCAGCGGCAGTTCCGGATGCGCCCGCATCACCTCGGTGACCTCGTCGCCCTGGACGACGGCGCAGGTGTAGTCGGGACAGCCCCAGTCCGCGGCATGCTTCCGCACCGCGCGCGCGGCGCCCATAGGATTGGCCGCTCCCATGTTCGTGACGATGCGGATGCCGCGCTGCAGCGCCGGCGGCATGATCGCCTCCATCCGTTCCAGCAGCACCGGCGTGTAGCCCTTCGTCGGGTCCTTCGCGCGGTCGAGCGTCTCCCGCGCGATGGTGCGTTCGGCGAGGCATTCCATCGCCAGGTAGTCGAGTTCGCCGCGCTCGACGATCTCCACGCCGGGCGGGATGCGGTCGTCCGCAAACCCCGCGCCGCAGCCGATCCTGATCCTGTCGCGTGCCATGGTTCCCCCTTTGGCCGGCATGATGCTGGCCGGGTTCCCCACGCGCAACTGAGCGTGTTGCGGCAACGCCGTCGCGTCGCCGGGCGTTGCAGGGCGCGCAGTGTCCAGCAGACTAAGGGGACCGCATGAGCAAGACGGTGGGCGATTTCCTGTGGCAACGGCTGCGCGAGTGGGGTGTCCGTCGCGTGTTCGGCTATCCGGGCGATGGCATCAACGGCCTGATCGGTGCGCTCGACCGGGCCCAGAACCAGCCCGAATTCGTCCAGGTGCGGCATGAGGAGATGGCCGCGTTCATGGCCGCGGCGCACGCCAAGTTCACCGGCCAGGTGGGCGTGTGCCTGGCCACGTCTGGCCCCGGCGCGATCCATCTGCTGAACGGGCTGTACGATGCAAGCCTGGATCACCAGCCGGTGCTGGCGATCGTCGGCCAGCAGGCGCGCGCCGCGCTCGGCGGGCAGTACCAGCAGGAGACCGACCTCGCGAGCCTGTTCAAGGATGTCGCCGGCGCCTTCGTGCAGCAGGCGAGCACCGCGGCGCAGGTGCGGCACCTGATCGACCGGGCGATGCGCATCGCGCAGACCGACCGCAAGGTGACGGCGATCATCCTGCCCAACGACCTGCAGGAAAGCGACGCGGTGGAGGTGCCGCCGCACGCGCACGGCACGGTGCATTCGGGCATCGGCGTGCCTGGTTTCCAGTCTCTGCCGCACGATGCGGATCTGCATCGAGCGGCCGAGGTCCTGAACGCTGGCAAGCGCGTGGCGATGCTGGTGGGCTCTGGCGTGCTCGGTGCCGCCGATGAGGTGATCGAGGTGGCCGAGCGTCTCGGGGCCGGTGTGGCAAAGGCGCTGCTCGGCAAGGCGGCGGTGCCCGACGACCTGCCGTTCGTGACCGGCTCGATCGGGCTGCTCGGCACCAAGCCCAGTTGGGACATGATGCAGGAATGCGACACGCTGCTGATGGTCGGCTCAGGTTTTCCGTACTCCGAATTCCTGCCGCACGAGGGCAAGGCGCGCGGCGTGCAGATCGACCTGTCGGCCGGGATGCTGAGCCTGCGCTATCCGATGGAGGTCAACCTGCTGGGCGACAGCCGTGCGACGCTGCGCGCGCTGCTGCCACTGTTGCGCCCGGCGGCCGATCGTAGCTGGCGGCGGAAGATCGAGAAGAACGTCGCGGACTGGTGGGACGTGCTGGAGGCGCGCGCGATGCAGCCGGCGGAGCCGCTCAACCCGCAGCGCGTGTTCTGGGAGTTGTCGCCGCGGTTGCCGGACGGCGTGATCTTGACGAGTGATTCCGGTTCTGTCGCCAACTGGTATGCGCGCGACCTGCGCATGCGGCGCGGCATGATGGGTTCGCTGTCCGGCGGGCTGGCGAGCATGGGCGCGGGCGTGCCGTATGCGATCGCGGCGAAGTTCGCGCATCCCGAGCGGCCGGTCATCGCGATGGTGGGCGACGGCGCGATGCAGATGAACGGCATGGCGGAACTGATCACCGTCGCCAAGTACTGGAAGCGCTGGGGCAATCCGCGTTTCATCGTGCTGGTGCTGAACAACCGCGACCTGAACCAGGTGACGTGGGAGCAGCGCGCGATGGCGGGCGATCCGAAGTTCCTCGGTTCGCAGAGCATCCCCGACATTTCCTATGCGCGCTACGCCGATCTGATCGGTCTGAAGGGCATCTTCGTCGACGATCCTGACGACGTCGGGAAGGTGTGGGACGAGGCGCTGGCGTCCGATCGGCCGGTGGTGGTGGAGGCGTATACCGATCCGAACGTGCCGCCGCTGCCGCCGCACATCACGCTCGCCCAGGCGCGCGCGTTCGCCGGCTCGCTGTATGGGGAACCGGAACGCGGCAGCGTGATCGTGAATACCGCGCGCGAGGTCCTCGCCTCGGTGCTGCCGGGAGCCGCGCGGTGAAGGTACGTCGGAGTTACCGCCGCAGAAGCAGGCCGATACCCGCAGCAAAGTCCATTCCGGTGTGGGTGATACGCCAGGCCAACGGAGGCAATCATCATGTTTGAGAAACGACGACCGCTCGGTGAATTGCACGCCAGCATGCGCGAGGTCGAGGACGGTGGGTTCCGCGCCGAGTACAGCGGCGAGATCAATCCGGAAAACCCTGACGCGCGGGAGATCCCCGACAGCCACGTCGGCAGCAGCGTGGCCGAGGTGAGGGTCTGGGTGGAACGCATGGCCCTCGGTCTCGGCTATACGCGGGTGATGTGGGACACGCTGCCTGCCCAGGAGAACCGGTCATGAGTCAAACGATGCCGCCGCAGGAGCAGGAGCGCCAGCCCGGCCTGCAGGAGGAGATGACACCGCAGCCGATGGCCAGCATGGAGCGCTATCGCGGCGCGCAGAAACTGGCGGAGAAGGTGGCGCTGATCTCCGGCGGCGATTCGGGCATCGGGCGTGCCGTGGCAATCGGCTTTGCCAAGGAAGGCGCCGATGTTGCGATCACCTACCTGGATGAACACGAGGATGCACAGGAGACGTTGCGGCTGATCGAGGCGACCGGCCAGCGCGGCCTGGTCATCGCCGGCGACATCGGCAATTCGGATTTCTCGCGTGAGGCCGTGCGGCAGGTTGTGCATGCGTTCGGCCGGGTGGACATCCTGGTCAACAACGCGGCTGAGCAGCACGTGCAGGAGCGGCTGGAGGATCTGCCGGACGACCAGCTCGAGCGGACCTTCCGCACCAATATCTTCGGGCAGTTCTACCTGACGCGGGCGACATTGCCGCACATGCCGGATGGCGGCGCGATCATCAACACGACGTCGGTCACCGCGTATCAGGGCAGCCCGACGCTGCTGGACTATGCCTCGACGAAGGGTGCCATCGTGGCGTTCACCCGCTCGCTGTCGAAGCAGTTGCTCAAGCGCGGGATCCGGGTGAATGGCGTGGCACCCGGGCCGATCTGGACGCCGCTGATCCCGGCGAGTTTCACGGCGGAGAAGACCGCGCAGCACGGCAGCAACGCCCCGATGCAGCGGCCCGGCCAGCCGGACGAGGTGGCGCCGTGCTATATCTTCCTGGCTTCGTCGGAGGCCTCCTACATGTCGGGGCAGGTGCTGCATCCGAACGGCGGGACGGTGGTGAACGGTTGAGTGCGGCCAGAGCCGATTCCGTTCGCGTATCTGAGAGCGTGGCACCCCGCTCCGCGAAGCGACCTGCGTGGAGCGAGCCTCAGCCCGGCGACAACGCCGCCGTGACCGCGCGCACGAGATCGTCAGGGTCGACGGGGGCTGCCAGGAAATCGCCCAGCCCCTCGGTGAATTCCTGCGTGTCGGGCAGGGCGGCGAACAGGATCCTGATGGTGGGACGCTGCAGCTTCGCCATGCGTGCCAGCGCGACGCCGTTCGGTTGGCCCGGGCCAAAGCGCACGCGGGTCACCAGGACATCGAAGCGCTGTGCATCCTGCAGCGCGTCGAGCGCGGACATCGTGTCGGTGAAGCTGCTGACATCGTAGCCGGCAGCCTCCAGCGCCGTCACGGTGGCCCGGATGAATTGCTGGTCGTCATGAACGACAACGACGCGCGCCGGCACGGGGGACCTTCCTGGTTCCGCGGCCAGGGACGCACCGCTGCGGGGTCCTGTCAAGGAAACCCGGCCTGGCAGCCGCCGGTCAACAAACGCGCATCGGCGCAACGCTTTCGACGTGCGGGGCGTTGCTGGAGCGTGATCCGCGCAGGTGGCGTCACCGGAGCGGTGAATCACGCTCTCAGACGAGGAGCTGGAGCGGGTTCCGTCTCCAGGTGCGAGTGTCGAGCGAACATATGCAGGAGGCAACGAGGATGGATGATTCGATCTCTGGTTCGGTGCAGGATTCTATCGGTGCGGCCGCCCAGCGGGTGGCTGGCGGCGTGCAGAATGCTGTGGAGCAGGCAGAGCATGTGGCGTGCCGTGCGCATGACGGCGTCGGTGAGGTCCGCGCCGTGATTCGCGCCCAGCCGATCACCGCGGCCCTTGTCGTGTTCGCACTCGGCTACCTGTTCGGCCGGTTGGGTTCGCTGCTGCCATCCAGCAGAGCCTGAGCACTCCCCTACGCATCCGCTGCCGCGCATGAGACACTGCGCGGCAGCACGATCCGTGGGAGGGGGCGATCCGAATGAATGCCGAGCAGCTTCGCGCCATGCAGGCGCCGATCAAGCAGCGCTATCGCGACACGCCGGAGGCGGCGCTCGTGCCGGCGCGTGCTGAGGCGCGGCTGGACGGCGAGGGGATTGGCTGCACCGTCCCTGCGTGGCATGGCGAGGTGCGTGCCGGGCTGCATCCTGCCACGGGTGGCTCGGGCGAATTCGCCTGCTCGGCGGACATGCTGCTGGAGGCGGTGGCGGCGTGTGCCGGCGTCACGCTGCGCGCGGTGGCGACGGCGTCTGGCGTCACCATCAGCGGCGGACGGGTGATCGCGGAGGGTAAGTGGGATGCGCGCGGCACGCTGGGCATCGACCGGAGCGTGCCGGTGGGCCTGACCGATATCGTCCTGCGCTTCGAGGTGGAGTGCGACGCCGACCCGGCGAAGCTGGAGCGCATGATCCAGACGACCGAGCGCTACTGTGTCATCCTGCAAACCTTGCGCAACCCGCCGCGCATCAGCGTGGGCTGAGGGCGAAGTCGGCTGCCTGCTGGCCGGCGATCCGGCCGAACACCACGCCGGCGACGAGGCCGGTGCCGCTGCCGTAGTTGTGGAAATAGAGGCCGCCCAGGATCTCGCCGGCGGCGTACAGCCCGGGGATGGGCGTCCCTGCGGCGTCCTCCACTTCGGCCGACGTGCTGGTCTTCAGGCCGCCGAAGGTGAAGGTGACGCCGGCCGTCACGCCATAGGCGTGGAACGGCGGCGTATCCAGCCGTTGCGCCCAGTTGGTCTTGTCGATCGCCAGGCCGGTGGTGCGCAGGCCGTCATGGATGTTGGGGTTGAACGGCACGTCCGGGCGCGGCGCGGCATTGTAGGCGCGCAGCGTGTCCAGCGCTGCCGCGGCATCGACGCCGGCGAGTTTCGGCACCAGGTCCTCCAGCGTGTCGGCCTGCTCCTTGGTGATGCGGGCGATGCGGTACTCCTCGCGCAGCAGGCCGACGATCTTGGCGTCGAACACCTGCCAGGCGAACAGGCCCGGCTGCTTCA
This sequence comes from Acetobacteraceae bacterium, assembly GCA_037201625.1. Classification (GTDB taxonomy): domain Bacteria; phylum Pseudomonadota; class Alphaproteobacteria; order Acetobacterales; family Acetobacteraceae; genus JAMXLO01. The sequence goes on from JBBCGR010000003.1 coordinate 1,531,938, forward strand.
TCACCTCGTGGCCGTATTTCGCATAGGTATAGCTGTGGAAGTCGAGGCCTTCGTCGAGGAAGCGCTGGCCGCGCGCATTCAGCAGCACGCCGAAAGGGTAATTGTGTTTCTGGAACCGGTCGCCGACGGTGAGATCGCCATAGGGCGGCGCATTCATGTCCCACTGCACGGCATGGGCGCCGGACCAGTGGCCGGCGACCGCGGCGCCGATGTCGATCGCCATGCGATGGCCGATGCCGGTGTTGTATTTCGTGCCGCGTACTTTCGCGAGGTCCCAGTTCGAGCCGAGATAGCGCGCGCGCATCTCGGCGTTGGATTCGAACCCGCCGCACGCCATCACCACGGCGCCCGCACGCAGGTCGTAGTCCCGGAAGCGGTGCCGCACGCGCACGCCGTCGATGCGCGCATCGCCTCGCAGCAGGGCGGTGGCGGTGGTCTCGTACAGCACCGGGATGCCGATCTGCTCCAGGCGGGCGTGCAACGCGGCAACCAGATGCTGTCCGCCGCCCAGGATGTGGCACGCGAGGCCGCCCCAGAACTTGAATTTTCCGCCCACCTTGAAGGCCTGGCGGCCGAGTGCGGGCTGGAACCGCACGCCCTGTTCGCGCAGCCACAGACCGGCAGCGAAACTGTTGCCGATCAGAACTTCGGTGAGGTCGGCGTCGCAGCGATACTCCGTCAGGCGGCCCATGTCGTCGAAATACTGGCCCTCGGTGTAGCTGCCGAAGTCGATGGTCGCGAGGTCCAGATCGGCGATGTCCGGCGCGAGGCGCAGCAGGTCATCGACGCTCGAGTATTTGAAGCGGAACGCGCCGCCGGTGAAGGCCGAATTGCCGCCGCGTGCCTCCCTGGGCGCGGTCTCCAGCAGGGCCACCGTGGCGCCGGCCGCGTGCGCCGAGAGCGCTGCGTTGGCGGCGGCATTGCCGGCACCGATCACCAGAACGTCGACCTTGCCCAGTTCCGCCGGTGTCATGCGCCGTCCTCCCGAATTCTGTTGCGGCGAGTCTTGCACAACACGGCAGCCGCTTGAACAGCGGGCGATCGGTCGCTTCCTGTCCTGCGCATGGCTTGACATCGCGTCACGGCGTGGAATGCTGCCGAAACACCGGGGTGTCCTCGCGCGAGGGCTGAGATCATACCCGCGAACCTGCTCTGGATCATGCCAGCGAAGGGAGTTGCCCATGCACATCGTTGTCGTCGGCGCGGGGATTCTGGGCGCCAGCACGGCCTTTCATCTCGCGCGCTCGGGCGCGGCCGTCACGGTGGTCGACCGGGCGGACGCAGGACGCGCGACGGCCGCGGGCGCCGGCATCATCTGCCCCTGGGTCTCCGGGGCCGACGATCCGGCCTTCTATGGGCTGTACGTGCGGGGCGCGCGCTACTACGCCGACCTCGTGCCTGCACTGGCGGAACTGGGCCAAACCGACCTGGGCTTCCGCCGCACGGGCGCGCTGGTGGTGTCGGAGGATACCGGCGAATTGCGGGCCTTCAACGGCATGCTCGAGCGCCGGCGCGCCGCAACACCCGAGATGGGCGCCACCACGATCCTGTCGCCGCGCGACGCAAGGGCGCTGTTCCCGCCGCTGCATCGCGACCTGGCGGGGTTGCATGTCGCCAACGGCGCGCGCATCGACGGGCGGAGGATGTCGGCCGGGCTGCTGCGTGCCGCACAGGCACTCGGCGCACGCGTGGTCGAGGGCGATGCGGTGTTGCTCGCATCCGGCGCGCGCGTCACCGGCGTGCAGGTCGGCAGCGAAATCGTAGCTGCGCACGGCGTCATCGTCACGGCCGGTGCGTGGGCTCCATCGCTGCTGCGCGGCGTGGGTGTGGCACTGCCGATCGAGCCGCAGCGCGGTCAGATCGTGCATCTGCGACTGCGGGGCCAGGCGACCGGCGACTGGCCGGTGATCCTTCCGCCGGGCAGCCACTATCTGCTGGCGTTCGACGATTCTCGCGTGGTGGCCGGAGCGACGCGCGAGACCGGTGCGGGGTTCGACCACCGCGTCACCGCGGCGGGACAGGCCGAGGTACTGGCGCAGGCGCTGGGCGTGGCGCCCGGATTGGCGGATGCCACGGTCATCGAGACACGCGTCGGCTTCCGGCCGGTCGGTCCGGGGATCCGGCCGTTGCTGGGACGCCTGCGCAGCGTCGAGGGTCTGGTCGTGGGCAACGGACTTGGCGCGGCGGGGCTGACGATCGGACCGTTCGCCGGCAGCCTGCTGTCCGCTGTGGCGCTGGGTCAGGCAGTGCCGCTCGACCTCGCGCCGTTCGACCCGCAGCGGCGCGCGGCACCGGGCGCGCCGCTGCCGCCGCTGCGATGAGCGGAGGCGGCTTCGCGAGAGGTCTCAGTCACCGCGCTCGAACGACCGCGCGCTACTTCCTCGCGTCGGTGTACGGGTAGACCAGCGTTCCTGTCTTCAGCGACGGCGGCCAGAGGATCACCTCGGTCTTCGGATCCTTGAACTGCTCCATGTCGTTCGGCTTCACGTTCTGGAACTGCACCTGCATCACGCGCGGTTCGGACCACTCGCCGTTCGGGCCGAAATTCACGTCGCCGACCACGGTCTTGAAGGTGTGCGAGCGCAGGTACTCGGCCAGCTTCTCCTGGTCGAGCGTCTTGGCACCCTCCACCGCCTGCTGCAGCACCTGCATGTAGCCGAAGGCGAAGGGCGGCAGGTAATAGCCCAGCGCATCGACGCCGGCCGATGCAGCCTGCGCCTGGTATTTCTTGAGGAACTCCTTGGCCTCATCGCTCGCCAGGCCCGACCACGGCAGCCAATAGTCGTACACCACGATCCCGTTGAGCAGCGGGCCAAGCTGCACCTTGATCGCCGTGCTTTGCAGGCCGACCATGCCGCCGCCGAACAGCTTCGCCTTGAGGCCCACCTCGCTGGCGGCGCGGATCATGCCGACCGAATCCGGCGGATAGGAGCATACCATCACGAGGTCCGGACTGGTCGCCTGGATGGCGCGGATGATCGGCGTGTAGTCGGCCGTCGCCGGCGGATAGGCCTTGTCGTACACCAGCTTGATGCCATGCTTCTTCGCCAGCGCGCGGGCGCCCTCCATCGCGTTGTGCGGGAACTCCGCATCGGCGCCGACCAGCGCCAGCGTCTGCGGCTTCGGAGTCTGCTCCATCGCGATGGCGAAGAACCCCTCGGCGAAGCTCTGCTTCGGCTCCATGCCGCCGGTCGGGGTGAACGAGAAGTATTTGCCATACTTGAACTCGCTGTTCGCGGCGAGGCCGAACAGGCTCAGGAAGGTGCGGTTGCGCTGCATGATGATCGGCATCGCCGGCGCAATCATGTTGGTGGCGTAACCGCTGACCACGAGGTCGACCTTGTCGACGTCGAGCAGCTTCGTATAGATGCCTGGAATCGTCGAAGGGTTCGACTGGTCGTCGTAATAGACCAGCTTCACCGGCCGGCCGAGCAGCCCGCCCTTGGCGTTGATGTCGCCTTCCCAGATCTGCATGGCCAGCAGCGCCGCCTTGCCGTTGGGCGCGAGCCCTCCGGTCAGTGCCATGCCGAAACCGATGGTGATGGGGGTGCTCTGCGCATGGGCCGGCGCGATCCATGCGCAGGCGCCCGCGGCGGCAACGAAAAGACGCCTGGACAGCATCGACAGGTTCCTCCCGATTGATTGCTTGCCCGCATCCTATGGTTCGCCGGAGTGGCACGCCAGTGGGGATGGGCTATGGTGCCGGCGCTGAGCCAGAGGAGCGTCCCATGCAGGACCTTGACGAATTCACCGTCACCGAAGCGGCCCTCGCGCAAATGGCGAATACGGCCGACCCGCGCATGAAGGAGATCATGGATGCCGCGGTGCGGCACCTGCACGCCTTCGCGCGCGAGGTGCAGTTGACGCCGGCGGAGTGGCTGTCCGGTATCCAGTTCTTCACCGCGGTGGGGCAGGCCTGCACGCCGTTCCGCCAGGAATTCATCCTGCTGGCCGATGTGCTGGGCCTGAGCGCGCTGGTGAACGTGATGCACGATCAGAAGGCGCGCGAGCTTGGCACGCAGAGCAGTTTGCTCGGGCCGTTCTTCCGCGAGGGCGCGCCGGAACTGCCGGCGGGCGCCTCGATCGTTGCGAAGCCCTCGGTGCCGGAGATCGTGGTGTATGGCCGCGTCACCGACAATGCCGGCAAGCCGGTGGCGGGCGCGCTGGTGCAGGTGTGGCAGACCAGCGAGCACGGCCTGTATGACCTGCAGGCGGAGAACGCGGGCGAGGTGATGGACCTGCGCGGCAATTTCCGCACGGATGCGGACGGCCACTACCATTTCCGCACGGTGCGTCCGCTCGGCTACTCGATCCCGATGGACGGGCCGGTGGGCGAGATGGTGAAGGCACAGAACCGTCACGGATTTCGGCCATCGCACATCCACATGCTGATCGGCGGCGACGGTTATCGCGAGCTTGTCACGGCACTTTACTTCGGCGATGACGAGCATATCGACTCCGACACGGTGTTCGGCGTCTCCGGCTCGCTGGTGGTGCAGGCGAAGGACGATCCGGGCTCGCCAATTCCGGGTCTGCAGGCGGTGCGCTACGACTTCCGCCTGGCGCGTGCCGAGGCCAACGACACGGGACGTGTCGGTGCCGATCCGTCGCGGCTGATGCCGGCGGCGCAGTAGGCTGGCCATGCAGTAAGGAGAGCGAGGGATGCCGCGCCGGCTGATCGATATCTCGGTGCCGCTGAAAGCGGGGATCAGGAGCGACCCGCCGCAGATGCTGCCGCAGATCGAGTACATGGACCACCACATGACCGCGCCCGCGATGGCGGAGTACATGGGGGTGAGCGTCGATCAGTTGCCGGACGGCGAGTATGCCGCGGTGGAGCGCTGCACCATCAGCACGCATAACGGCACGCACCTCGATGCGCCGTATCATTACTTCTCCACGATGAACCACCGGCTGACGCCGGGCGGCGAGCCGTCCTGGCGGATCGACGAGGTGCCGCTGGACTGGTGTTTCCAGCCGGCGGCGAAGCTGGATTTCCGCCATCTGCCGGACGGCTATGTCGCGACGCCCGGCGATGTGGAGGCGGAACTGAAGCGCATCGGCCACACGCTGCGGCCGCTCGAGATCGTCGTGGTGAACACCGCCGCCGGCGCCCGCTATGGCGAGGACGACTACGTCGATTCCGGCTGCGGCATGGGCAAGGCGGCGACGCTGTGGCTGCTCGAGCGCGGCGTCCGCCTGGTCGGCACCGATGCGTGGAGTTGGGACGCGCCGTTTTCGCACACGCGCCGCAAGGTGGCGGAGACCGGCGATGCCGGCCTGATCTGGGAAGGTCATCGGGCCGGGCGTGAGATCGGCTACTCGCACCTGGAGAAGCTGCACAATCTGGAGACGCTGCCGGCCGACGGGTTCGAGGTGGTGTGCTTTCCGGTGAAGGTGCATCGGGCTTCGGCCGGATGGACGCGGGCGGTGGCAATCGTGCAGGAGTAGCTGTCCGGCGCAATAAAACGGAGGAAACACAATGAAATGGCTGCGTTCGATGCTGGCGGCTTCGGCTGCCCTGCTGCTGGCGCCCGGTGCCTGGGCGGCCGCATGCGACAACCCGCGGCAATTGGATGGCTTCAAGACCTGTGCCGATGTCGAGGCGGCCGAGAAGGAAGGCCAGTTCATCCTCTACAGCACCGACCCCGAGACCAACATGGCCGCGTATCTTGCTGACTTCCGCAAGATGTTTCCGAAGATCGCCACCAACTACGTGCGCCTCCAGGCCGGCGCGCTGTATGCCAAGGTGAACGCTGAACGCCAGGCGAAGCAGTACCTGGCCGACGTGATGCAGATCACCGACATGAGCTTCGTGCTCGATTTCCAGAAGCGCAAAGGCTACGTGCCCTACGCGTCGCCGGAACTGGCCGCCTACAAGCCGGAGTATAAGAGCAATCCGGAAGGCCTCTGGACCTGGGGCGTCATCATCGTCGCCGGCATCGCCTACAATCCGAGTCTTGTGCCGGCCGACCAGGCGCCGAAAAGCTGGAAGGACCTGCTCGACCCGAAATGGAAGGACGTGATCAACGTCAAGGTGTCGAACTCCGGCCTGCAGCACGTCACCTGGTACATGATCAAGCAGATCTACGGTGACGACTACTGGAAGAAATTCGCCGAACTGAACCCGCGCGCCTTCGACTCCTACGTCCAGCAGTTCGACCGCACGGTGAACGGCCAGGACCAGGTCATCTCGACCGCGCAGTATTCAGGCTATCTGCAATTCAAGGCGAAGGGCGCGCCGATCGCATTCGTCAATGCGCCCGAAGGCCTCACTGCGACGCCCGGCGTCTACGGCGTGCTGGAGAATTCGCCGCACCCGCAGGCGGCGCGCCTGTTCATGGACTGGATCCTGGGTGTGCCGGGGCAGAAGGCGCTCGCCGCGGCCACCGCGCTCTATTCGCCGCGTGCCGACGTGCCGCCGCCGCCCGGCGGGATTCCGATCACCGAGTTCAAGGTGCTGGCACCGACCGACTGGGACGCCTTCCTGAAGACGCACACCCAGTTCGCCCGCGAATGGGACAAGATGACCGGGATGCGCTGAACGGTCAGCGCCGCACATCCAGCAGCCGGCCGATCGCGAGCACCACCATGGCGGTGGCACCGCGATCGGCCTGCGGGAACGCGATCCAGTAGAGCGTGCACAGCACGGGGCAGGCCACGGCAAAGGGCGACAGCGCGGTGATCCAGAAGAACGCGTCGAGCATCAGCACCATGAAGGCCTGCAGCATCATGAACACCACGGGAATGGCGAACGGCATGAGGAGGCAGGCCAGCAGCAGCCGCCACAGCGACACCCGCGCCACCAGGAGCAGCCCGAGCACCGTCCCGACCGTTCCACCCAGGCCGGCGAGCACGACCCAGCCGGCGACACCGCTGGTTTCCTGATAGATCGCAATCACGGTGCGGGGGATCGCGAGGACCAGCAGCACCGTCATGTGCAGCGCCGTCGCCGCCGCCTGTCCGATCGCCGAGCCCAGGCTGTCATGCGAGGAGGGATAGAACACCACGCTGCGCGCCGCCTGATCGATCGCCGCGGCATAGCTCAGCAGCAGGTTGTGCGGCGTGAAGCGGCTGATCGCGACGTAAAGATCGTTCTGGGTGATCAGGGCGTCGCGCAGGCTGCGATCGCCCACCGAGGCCTGGAACATCCAGCCGACCAGCAGCACCAGAGAGACCGACACCACGAGGTCGATGATGTAGTGCACGGCCAGCCGTCCGCGCAGCGGGCGCCGCGGGGCGTCCATCGCAGACTCAGACCATGCCTCGGAGCGCCAGGACATCTTGGGGCGGGATGATCCCTCCAACCCCGGTTACAGCAGGTTTTCAGTTTCCGCGGATTCTGCGTTCTGTCATTCCGGGAGAGGTGCCGGCAACCGCCGGGTGCCGGAAAGCGGCGCGCGCCAGGGAGTCGCTGAGCCGGTTCGCGGAAATTTCGCACATCGGCGGCACTCGCGTCGCGCCGTTAACCAATTGATTACCAATCTCGGCTGACCTGTCGGGGGGAAAATCACCCAGGCGCGCAAAATGCGCATTGAGCCAGGTCAAGGCCGGCGATGTCCTGCTGTGGCCTGATCCGGCGCGTGCGAGATTGACGCAGACGATGGAGGTCAGGGCCTGATGAACGAGCACGCGGTGGCAGTGATTACGCCGGACGGGCTGGCCGCACTGATCGGCGGCCTGCGCGACGGTGGCTTCCGCGTCATCGGGCCTCGGCTGCGCGAGCAGACGATCGTCTATGACGACATCGACTCCATCGCCGACCTGCCCGCCGGCTGGACCGACGAGCAGGACGGCGGCCACTACCGCGTCAGGCGGCGCGATGATGCCGCCCTGTTCGGCTACAATGTCGGCCCGCATGCCTGGAAGCGCTTCCTGCATCCGCCGTTGCTCCGCCTGTGGCGCGCCGAGAAGGCGGACGGCGCGCTGTCGGTCACGGCGGCGGCGGAGCCCGCGGAACGCTATGCCTTCCTCGCCGTCCGGTCCTGCGAACTCCACGCCATCGCCATCCAGGACCGGGTGCTGCTGCAAGGTCCCTATGTCGATCCGCACTACCGTGCGCGGCGCGAGGGCGTGTTCATCGTCTCGGTCAATTGCGGGCAGGCCGGCGGCACGTGCTTCTGCACCTCGATGAACACCGGCCCGCGGGCACAGGAGGGCTTCGACCTCTCGCTCACCGAGTTGCTCGGCGACGTCCATGAATTCCTGGTGGAGGTGGGCAGCCCGCAGGGGGCGGCGCTGCTGGCGACGGTACCGCACCGTCCGGCCGGGTCCGCCGACACCAGTGCCGCCGCCGGTGTCGTCGCCAACGCCGAAGGCAACATGGGCCGCCATATGCGCTCGGACGATGTGCGCGAACTGCTGCTCGAGAACCTCGAGCATCCTCGCTGGGACGATGTGGCGGAACGCTGCCTGACCTGCGGCAACTGCACGATGGTCTGTCCGACGTGCTTCTGCACCACCGTGTGGGATGAGAACGACCTGTCGGGCGAAGCCTCGGAGCGCAAGCGGCGCTGGGATTCCTGCTTCACCATGGACTTTTCCTACATCCACGGCGGCAGCATCCGGTCCAGCGGGCGGTCGCGCTATCGCCAGTGGATCACCCACAAGTTGGCGAACTGGGTGGACCAGTTCGGCTCGTCCGGCTGTGTCGGCTGCGGCCGCTGCATCACCTGGTGTCCGGTCGGCATCGACATCACCGAGGAGGTGCGCGCAATTCGCGCCACGTCCGCGCCACAGCACGGGGAATAGGCACATGGTGCAGGTCGTCGGACTGGAAGCCACGCTCGCGGCGCATCCGTTCGCCCACGATCTCGATGCGGGCGTGCTGGAACTGATCGTCGGCTGTTGCAGCAATGCGGTCTACAAGCCCGGCGCCTACATCTTCCGCGAAGCCGAGGCGGCGCAGAAATTCTATCTGATCCGTCACGGGCTGGTGTCGCTCGAGATCCACGTGCCGCAGACCGCGCCCATCGTGGTGGAGACGCTGGAGGAGGGGGAGATCTTCGGCTGGAGCTGGCTGGTGCCGCCGTACCGCTGGAGTAACGATGCCCGCGCCGCCGAACAGGTGCGCCTGATTGAGATCGACGCCGCTTGCCTGCGCGGCAAGATGGAGGCGGACCGCGCCCTGGGCTATGAGATCTACAAGCGCTTCGTGCCGATCATGGGCAAGCGGCTGGCGACCACCCGGCTGCGCCTGGTGGAACTGGCGATGGAGCCGGCACCACCGCCTCCGAAGCATCGGTGATCCGCTGATGGACGCGCTCAATGCCGTGACGGCCGCCGACCTGATCGCCGATCCGATGCTGCCGCGGCAGTTCCGCATCGCCCAGGTGACGCGCGAGGTGCCAGGCGTGTTCACCTGGACGCTCAAATCGCTCGACCGCCGCGGCTTCGGCTTCCAGCCCGGCCAGTTCAACATGGTCTGGCTGCCCGGCGTCGGTGAGATCCCGCTCAGCATCAGCGGCGATTGCCGCGAGCCCTATACGCTCGTGCATACGATCCGCGCGGTCGGCCCGGTGACCAACATGATGCAGCAGGCGCGGCCGGGCACGGTGGTGGGTGTGCGCGGCCCGTTCGGGCGGCCCTGGCCGATCGAGGCGGCGGTCGGCTGCGACGTGATCTTCGTCACCAGCACCGTGGGCCTCGCGCCGCTGCGGCCGCTGATCGTCGAAGTGCTGCACCGGCGGGATGATTTCGGCAAGGTCGTGATCTGCTATGGATCGCGCGGCACCGAGGACATCCTGTTCGAGGCGGACCTGCACGAATGGCGCGCGCGCTTCGACACCAACGTCCATGTCACGGTGCACGCGGCGCATAGCGGCTATCGCGGCCGGGTGGGGGGCGTCGCGGCGGCGATCAACATCGCACGGATCGACGGCGCCGCGACCCAGGCCTTCGTCTGCCGCTCCGAGGCGCTGACACGCCAGGCGGTCGCCACGCTGGGCGAACGCGGCGTGACCGGCGACCGCGTCTGGGTGACGCTGGAGCGCAGCATGAAATGCGGCATAGGCCTGTGCGGCCACTGCCAGTTCGGTCCATCCTTCATGTGCAAGGACGGACCGATCTACCGTTTCGACCAGATCGAGGCGTTGTACTCGGTGCGCGAACTGTGAGGACGTGATGGCAATCGAGGGCCTCGCCCGCATCGTGCGCGAACAGAAGATGTTCGCCGGGCTGAATGAAGGGTTCATCGAACTCGCCGCGGGATGCGCGAAGAACGTGCGGTTCGACGCGGACGGCTACCTGTTCCGCACCGGCGAGGCGGCCGACTGGCTGTACCTGGTCCGCGGCGGGCGCGTGGCGCTCGAGGTGGTCACGCCCGGCCGTGGCGCGGTGCAGTTCCTGTCGCTGGGCGCGGGCGAGGTGGTGGGCATCTCCTGGCTCCTGCCGCCGTTTCGCTGGGGCTACGACGCGCGCGCCGTCGAGCCGGTGCGGGCGGTGGCGATGGACGCGCGCTGCCTACGCGACAAATGCGAGGCGGATCACGATCTGGGCTACGCGGTGCTGAAGCGGTTCCTGCCGGTGCTGGTGGAACGGCTGCAGGCGACACGGCTGCAGATGCTGGATGTCTATGGCGCTCCCCGCTGAGCCCGCCGCGCCGGACGGCGATCCGCTGCTGCCGCGCGTCGCGCGCGTGCTGCGCCGCACGCGCGAGCTTCCCGATACGGTCACGCTGGAACTCGCGACGGCGGACGGCTCGCCGTTTCCCGCCTATCGTCCGGGTGAGTTCACCATGCTGTATGTGTTCGGCGTCGGTGAGATCCCTGTCAGCATCAGCGGCGATCCGGCCGACCGGATGCGCCTGGTGCAGACGATCCGCGCGGTCGGTCCGGTGAGCTCGGCCTTGTCCCGGCTGAGTGCGGGCGACGTGCTCGGCATCCGCGGTCCGTACGGCACGGCCTGGCCGGTCGCTGCGGCCGAGGGGCGGGATGTGCTGCTGATGGCGGGCGGGCTCGGGCTCGCGCCGCTGCGGCCGGCGATCTACCAGCTTCTCGCCAATCGGCAGAAATTCGGTCGGCTGGAACTGATGTACGGCACGCGCAGCCCCGACGAGATTCTGTTCCTGCACCAGATCGAGAACTGGCGCCGCCGGCTCGACTTCGACGTCGAGGTCACGGTGGACCACGCCGGCGGCACCTGGCGGCGCAATGTCGGCGTGGTGACGCGGCTGATCCCGCGCATGTCGGTCAATCCGCGCGATGCCATCGCCATGGTCTGCGGGCCGGAGGTGATGATGCGCTATGGCGCGATCGCGCTGCACGACGCCGGCATGCCGGAATCCGGCATCTGGATGGCGTTGGAGCGCAACATGAAATGCGCAGTCGGGCTCTGCGGGCATTGCCAGTTCGCCGGCAGCTTCGCGTGCAAGGACGGCTCGGTGATGCGCTACGACACGGTGCGCGACATGCTGGCACTGCGGGAGATCTGAACATGGCCAAGACGCCGCGCAAACCCAGGCTCGCGGTCTGGAAATTCGCCTCCTGCGACGGCTGCCAGCTTTCGCTGCTGGACTGCGAGGACGAGTTGCTGGCGGTCGCCGGTGCGATCGAGATCGCCTATTTCCCCGAGGCGACGCGCGGCGTGATCCGCGGGCCGTACGACCTGTCGCTGGTGGAAGGCTCGGTCACCACCGCGCATGACGCGGAGCGGCTGCACGCGGTGCGGCGCCAGTCGCGCACGCTGATCACCATCGGTGCCTGTGCCACCGCGGGCGGCATCCAGGCGCTGCGCAATTTCGCCGATGTGCGCGCCTTCACCGAACTGGTCTACGCCAATCCCGAGTATATCAGCACGCTCGCCACCTCGACGCCGATCCGCCAGCACGTGAATGTCGACTTCGAGCTGAACGGCTGTCCGATCAACAAGCGCCAGCTTCTCGAGGTGCTGACTGCGTTCCTGAACGGGCGCGCGCCGAACACGCCGGCGCACAGCGTGTGCATGGAGTGCAAGCTGCGCGGCACGCCGTGCGTTCTGGTGAAGGGAACGCCGTGCCTCGGGCCGGTGACGCATGCCGGCTGCGGCGCGATCTGCCCGGCGTACAACCGCGGCTGCTATGGCTGCTTCGGCCCGATGGAGACGCCGAACGCGATCGCGCTGAGCCGCAAGCTGGCCGAGGTCGGCATGAGCGAGCGTGATCTGCGGCGGGTGTACAGCACGTTCAACGCCGCCGCCGATCCGTTCCGCCAGGAAAGCTCGCGCCATGGCTCGTAAGACGGTCAACGTCGACTACCTCGCGCGGGTGGAAGGCGAGGGCGGTGTACGCATCACCTTCGACGGCACGGAGGTGCGCAACGTGGAACTGCGCATCTTCGAGCCGCCGCGCTACTTCGAGGCGTTTCTGCGCGGCCGTTCCTATCTGGAGGCGCCCGACATCACCGCGCGCATCTGCGGCATCTGCCCCGTCGCCTATCAGATGAGCGCGGTGCACGCGATGGAGGACGCGCTTGGCGTCACGGTCAGCGGCCCGGTGCGCGAACTCCGCCGGCTGCTGTACTGCGGCGAATGGATCGAGAGCCATACGCTGCACATCTATATGCTGCACGCGCCGGATTTTCTCGGCTACCAGGGCGCCATCGAGATGGCCAAGGACCATGGCGAGATCGTCCGCCAGGGCCTCGAGCTGAAGAAGGCCGGCAACGAGATCCTGGAATTGCTGGGCGGCCGGGCGATCCATCCGGTGAACGTGCGCGTGGGCGGCTTCTATCGTGCGCCGACGCGGCGTGAACTGCGCACGCTGACCGAGCCGCTGCAGCGCGCGCGCGATATCGCGGCCGGGGCGGTGCGCTGGGTGGCGGGCTTCGACTTCCCCGACTGCGAGCGCGAGTATGAGTTCGTGTCGCTCGGCATGGCGGGCGAGTATCCGTTCAATGCGGGCCACGTGGTGTCGAACAGGGGCCTCGACATCATGGCGAACGAGTACGACGCGAATTTCGAGGAATCGCATGTGCGGCGCTCCAACGCGCTGCACTCGCACCTCCATGGCCGGCCTTACCTGACCGGGCCGATCGCCCGCTACAGCCTCAATTCGGCGCTGCTGTCGCCGCTGGCGCGCGAGGCGGCGCGTGAGGCGGGCCTGGGCGAGACCTGCAACAATCCGTTCCGCAGCATCGTGGTGCGCGCGGTTGAGGTGCTGTACGCCTGCGACGAGGCGCTGCGCATCATCGAGGCGTACCAGGAGCCGGAGCAGGCGCATCTGGACCTGGAGCCGCGGCCGGGCACCGGCTATGCCTGCACCGAGGCGCCGCGCGGGATGCTGTACCATCGTTACCGGCTCGATCCGGAGGGCACGATCCTGGATGCGAAGATCGTCCCGCCCACGTCGCAGAACCAGCCGAGCATCGAGGACGATCTGAGGAATTTCGCCGGCGGCTGGTTGGACCTGCCGGACGAATCGCTGCGCGTGCGCTGCGAACAGGCGGTGCGCAACCACGATCCGTGTATTTCGTGCGCGACGCATTTCCTCAAGCTCGAGGTGGTGCGTGGCTGATCGCCTGGTGATCGGCATCGGCAATCCGGACCGGGGTGACGATGCGGTGGGCCGTCTTGCCCTGCGCCGGCTGCGCGCGCGCGATCCGGCCGGCGTCAGGCTGCTGGAACTGGACGGCGAGGCCACGGCAGTCCTCGCGGCGATGCAGGGGGCTGGCCGGGTGTGGCTGATCGACGCGGCGCAATCCGGTGCGCCGCCCGGTGCGATCCATCGCATCGATCCGGCCATGGATGATGCGCTCCTGCCGCATTGCACCGTGTCGTCGCATGGCTTCGGCGTCGCGCAGGCGATCGGGCTGGCGCGCGCCATGGGCACCCTGCCGCGTCACTGCATCGTCTACGCGATCGAGGCGGCGGACTTCACTGTGGGAGCGTTACCCTCCGCCGAGGTGATGGCGGCAGTGGACGATGTGGTGCGGCGGATCGCCGCTGAACTCGCGCAGGACGGCGGGTGAACCGCCGTCCCGCCATTCCCGTGCGCGCGGGAACCAGGGGCGCTGGCTCCTTCGCACGCGCGGGAGCGGTCGCCGCTCCGCCTACTCCGCCGCCGCCTACAGTCCGCTGCCGGCGGCGTCCAGGGCCTGCGAGAGATCGCCGATGATGTCGTCGATGTGCTCGATGCCGATCGACAGGCGGATATAGCCGGGCGTCACGCCGGTCGCGAGCTGCTCCGCCGGCGTGAGCTGCGAGTGCGTGGTGCTCGCCGGATGGATCGCCAGGCTGCGCGAATCGCCGATATTGGCGACGTGGTAGAACATCTGCAGCGCGTTGATGAACGAGCGGCCCGCCTCGACGCCGCCGGCAAGCTCGAAGCCCAGCAGCCCGCCCTGGCCGTGCGGCAGGTATTTCGCCGAGCGCTCGGCCGCCATGCCGGAGTGGAACGCCGGGTGGATCACCCGCGTCACCTCCTTGCGGCCCGACAGGTACTGCCCGACGGCGAGCGCGTTCTTGCAGTGCTCGCGCATCCGCAGCGGCATGCTCTCCAGGCCCTGGATGAACAGGAATGCGTTCATCGGCGCCATCGCCGCACCGAGGTCGCGCAGCAGCACGACGCGCATGCGCAGGATATAGGCGATCGGCCCCAGCGGCTTCGCGGCCTCGGCCCACACCGCACCGTGGTAGCTGGGATCTGGCGTGTTCAGCAGCGGCTGGCGATCCTTGTGCTCATCCCAGGGGAAGTTGCCGCCGTCGATCACCACGCCGCCGATCGAGGTGCCGTGGCCGCCGATATACTTGGTGGTCGAATACATCACCACCGCCGCACCATGGTCGAACGGCCGCACCAGCGTGGGCGCGGCGGTGTTGTCCATGATCAGCGGAATGCCGAACTTGCGGCCGATCGCCGCGACCTCGGCAATCGGGAATGCCACCAGCTTCGGGTTCGGCAGCGTTTCGGCGTAGTACGCGCGCGTCTTGCCGTCGGTGGCGCGGGCGAACGCCTCGGGATCGGCGGGGTCGACGAAGCGCGTCTCGATCCCCTGGTCCTTCAGCGTATTGGCGAACAGGTTCCAGGTCCCGCCATACAGGTCGGTG
Source organism: Acetobacteraceae bacterium (assembly GCA_037201625.1). Taxonomy (GTDB): domain Bacteria; phylum Pseudomonadota; class Alphaproteobacteria; order Acetobacterales; family Acetobacteraceae; genus JAMXLO01. Next base: position 1,546,959 of record JBBCGR010000003.1, read on the forward strand.
GAGCTGACGATGTTGTCGCCGGCGCGCGCGAGGTTCTGCACCGAGAACGCCGATGCCGCCTGGCCGGATGCGAGGCCGAGCGCCGCCACGCCGCCTTCCACCGCGGCGATGCGCTTCTCGAACACATCCTGCGTCGGGTTCATGATGCGGGTGTAGATGTTGCCGAGTTCCTTCAGCCCGAACAGGTTCGCCGCGTGCTCGGCGCTGTCGAACTGATAGGACGTGGTCTGGTAGATCGGCACGGCGACGGCATTGGTCGCCGGGTCGCGACGCCAGCCGGCGTGCAGCACCAGCGTTTCCGGATGCTTCGACATAAGGCCTCCCAGCCGATTGATACGGCTCAGTATAACCGCGCGGACGCCGGCTGAAAGCCGCGACGTTGGCCGCCCGCCAGGGTCAGGCGGCGCGCTGGCGAAGGATCTGCTGTCCCTTGCGAAGGGCTTCCGCCATCGTCTCGGCCGGCATCGCGCCCGAGAACAGGCTGTAGCCGTCGAGGAAGAACGACGGCACACCGCTCACCCCGGCTTCGCGCGCCGCGCGGTCGGCCGCAAGCATCTCCTGCGCCGCCACGTCACCGGCGAGGAAATCGGCGACGGCCGTCAGTTCCATGCCGGCCTCGGCGGCACAGTCGGCCAGGACCTCGCGGTCGCCGATGTCGCGGCCGCGGATGAAATACGCGTGGAACACCGCTTCCATCACCGCATTCTGCAGACCAGGCTTGGCCGGCGCTGCCTCACGCCCCGCCAGCCAGATCAGCCGGTGCGCATCGAGCGTGTTGGGCGTGCGGGTGATCAGGTCGAGGCGGAATCCCAGCCCGGCATTGGCTGCCGCACCGGTCACGCGCTCGTCGATCTCGCGCACCCGCTCCGGGCTGCCGAACTTCATGGCGCGATAGCTGGCGCGGTCGCGGCCTTCCTTCGGCATGTCGGGATTGAGCTGGAACGGATTCCAGTGGACCGAAAAGGTCAGCCCCTCCTGCGCCAGGATCGCCAGTGCCCGTTCCAGGTGCCGCTTGCCGATATAGCACCACGGGCAGACCGCATCGGAGACGATGTCGATCCGCGTGCCACCGGGCGATTGGTCCATGGTCCTGCGCTCCTCTCGGTTGGCGTTAACATGGGCGCGAACCGGGCCTGATGCCAGGGCTGGGGAATGGTCCGGGGGAGGGGCCTGGGAACTGCCGGCGTCAGGGCCGGCCGGCGGTATAGGCGGCCTCGACCAGGTCCATCGCGGCGGCCATGTCGGACAGGTCGGCGATCGGCGATTCGCCGTGGGCGAGGCGGCGCAGCGTGTCCTCGACGAAGCGCGGATAGAAGAACGAGTTGGTCAGCGGCATCGCGCGCACCTCGCGGCCGCGGCCGTTGTCCACGATCTCCAGCGTGCTGTCGTCGCGCGCGGCAAAGTAACGACTGGCGGTGCGAATCGAATAATGCAGGTCGAACACCGAGTTGGGCGCCGGATACAGGTAGCCGGTCTCCACCATGCAGGTGGCCCCGCCGCCGCGCATCAGCACCACGGCATGGTCCTCGATGTCGAGCCCGGAGAAGTTGTTCGACATCGTGGCGGCGACGACCTGCAGCGAAGCGCCGGGCAGCAGGACGCGGCAGAGGTCGACGAAATGGACGCCCAGGTTCAAGAGCGCGCCGCCGCCGGCGGTGGCCCGCTGCAGCATCCAGGGGACGCGCTGTTCGTGGTAGCGGTCGACCATGCCGCCCACGAACTTGAACACGACGTACAGCGGGGTTTCGCCCGAGTCGCGGATGGCCTCGACCAGCGGGCTGTAGCGGATCACGAAGGGGACCGCGGCGAACAGGCCGGCCTGTGCGGCGCGATCGGCGATGTCATGGGCATCGGCCGCGGTGACGGCGCATGGTTTCTCCATCGCGAACGGGATCCGCTGGTCGATCAGGAAGCGTGCCTCCTCGGCCATGTCGCAGTGGCGGCCGAGGGCGAAGGCGAAGTCCGGGCGCAGCCTGGCGCACATTTCGCGGTAGTCGTCGAAGGCCGGGCAGCCGGCTTTGGCCGCGACCTCGTGAGCCCGCTGGGGTCGCTGACGCCCACCACGGTGACGTCCGGAAGGCTGAGGGCCGGGTCCAGGTAGAACGGCGTATGCCAGTGCGAGACGCCGAGCAGAACGATGCGCATGGGTTGTTTCCTCCGTCCTGGCCGATCTACGCCGGAGAGGGCGGATCGGCCAAGTCGGTGGATGCCAAGACGGCGGATGCCATCGACCGCGTACAGCCATCCGTGCGGCGCCGCCCGCGAAGGAAGCGCCGCACGGATGGCCTGGTCGCTGTTACGCGCTGGCGCGGCGGCGGCGCAGGGCCGTGATGCCCACGAGCGACATGCCCAGGATGGCGAGCGAGGCCGGTTCCGGCGCAACGGTGAAGTTCACCTGGTATTTCGGATCCGCGACGTCGGTGCCGACGATGTAGTTGTTCAGGATGTAGTCACCGGCTGACAGCAGCATGTGACTGATCAGGTTCTGGAATGGGGTCGGTCCCGACATCACCGGCATCGTCATCGATGCCCCGGGAACCGGCGTTGCGGTCGTGCCGTCCCACGCGAGCAGGTTCACGCCGACCTGCACGTTGAAGCCGTTGTTGCCGAGTTTCTCGTCGATGCTCAGGTAGCCGCCGTCGAAGTGGAACCGGTACATGGATGGATGGTGGGTCGGATCGATGAGTGCCTTCTGCAGGCTCTCGCTGATCGAGAGATTGCCAAGCTGGCAGACCCCGGTCGGGCTGACCGTGCCGATGAAGGTCCCCGGATAGGACGTCGCACCGAAGTCGGCGTTGTAGATGTTCGTGCATGTGGCGGCGCTGGCGTGGCTTGCCACCCCCAACAGCAGTCCCATTCCCACGAGCGCGGTCCGGAACATTTGGATCCCCTTTTCCAAAAATTGATCCTTTCCAGCCACAGGGCTCGCGAAGGACAGGACGAATTTTGTGCCGACACCGGTATGTTGTCAACAAGATTGGAATGAATTAACGGTTGTAGGCGATTTTTTGGGCATCTAAGCGTTTCGATTGTCGCTAAAATAATACCACAACGGATTTTTATCTCACGCCCCGATGGGGGTCGCACACGATGGAAGTATCGCTGCTTGCGCGGCCACAATGACCTCTGCAATCTGCGTTCATGCCGGTGCAAGGTGCCGGCAGCGTGAACCAACGGGGTCTTCGTCCATGCGCCGCGCCTGTCTCGCCGGCCTGCTGCTGATGCTGACCGGCTGCGTCACGACCGAACCGGCGTATCTCGCCACCGGCCTGCCGGTGACCCGCGTCGCCTGCACCATCAGTGTCGATGCGCTCGGCCTATGCTACAAAGCGGCCGGCGACCTCTGCGGCCCGCGCGGCTTCGCTATCTATGACTGGGATGGCAGGCCCTGGAGCCTCCCGTATCCCGACCCGCAATCCTACGATTACGATGGCCGGCTGGACGCCACCGCGCTGCTGGTCGCCTGCCGTTCCTGACCGCGCGCCGCCGTGACCACACCGCAGCACGGTTGCTGCATGGCACAATCCGCCGCAGAATGACCGTTGCCCCCGCATCCCGTCAGCAAAGTCAAACGATGACGCTCTCCGTCGCGCTCACCCACCGCACGACGTATCGCTACGATCGCGCGGTCACCCTGGGGCCGCAGACCATTCGCCTGCGGCCGGCGCCGCATGCCCGCACGCCGGTCCTGTCGTATGCGCTGCGCATCGAACCGAAGCCGCATTTCATCAACTGGCAGCAGGACCCGCAGGGCAACCACCTCGCCCGCGTCGTGTTCCCCGAGCGCGTCACCCATTTCGACGTCACGGTCGATCTCGTCGCCGACATGGCGACCATCAACCCGTTCGACTTCTTCCTGGAGCCCGAGGCCGAGACCTGGCCGTTCAGCTACGATCCGCTGCTGGAACAGGAACTCGCGCCGTTCCGCCGCCTGGCGCCGATGGGCAGCCTGCTGCGAGGGCTCTACGACCAGGTGCCGCGCGACGAAGAGCGCACCGTCGACATGCTGGTGGCGCTCAACCGCATGGTGCAGGACCGCGTTGCCTATATCGTCCGGCTGGAGCCGGGCGTCTGGACGCCGGAGGAGACGCTGGCGGCCGGCAAGGGCTCCTGCCGCGACTCGGCCTGGCTGCTGGTGCAGTTGCTGCGCCATCTCGGCTTCGCCGCGCGCTTCGTCTCCGGCTACCTGATCCAGCTTGTGGCCGATGTGAAGCCGGTCGACGGCCCCGCGGGTCCCACCGCCGATTTCACCGACCTGCACGCCTGGGCCGAGGTCTATCTGCCGGGCGCGGGCTGGGTCGGGCTCGATGCGACCTCGGGCCTGCTGACCGGCGAGGGCCACATCCCGCTCGCCGCCACGCCCGAGCCGCAATCCGCCGCGCCGATCACCGGCGTGGTGGAGAAGTGCGAGACCGAGTTCGGCTTCGAGATGCACCTGACGCGCGTGCGCGAGACGCCGCGCGTGACCAAGCCGTACAGCGAGGCGCAGTGGCAGGACATCCTGGCGATGGGGGCTGCGGTGGACCGTGCGCTCGTGGCCGGCGACATGCGCCTGACCATGGGCGGCGAGCCCACCTTCGTTGCCGCCGGTGATTTCGATGCGCCGGAGTGGACCACCGATGCGCTGGGGCCGACCAAGCAGGTCTTCGCCACTCGGCTGATCCGCCGGCTGCAGCCGCTCTGGGCACCCGGGGCGGCGTTCCAGTCGGTCTACGGCAAGCATTATCCGGGCGAGCAACTGCCGCGCTGGGCGCTGTTCGCGCACTGGCGCAAGGACGGCGAGCCACAGGGTCCTGGCGCGACCTGTCGCTGCTGGCGGACGCCGACACCACCGGCACGGCCGGCGCCGATGATGCGGCACGGTTCTGTGCCTCGCTGGCCGAGCGGCTGCAGGTCGATCCGTCGCTGGCGCAACCGGCGTACGAGGACGTCCATTACTATCTCTGGCGCGAGCACCGGCTGCCGGCGAACGTCGTGACCGAGGCGGCGAAACTCGGCGACCCGATCGAGCGCGCCCGCCTCGCACGCGTGTTCGGCCAGGGCCTCGGCGCGCCGGTCGGCAGCGTGCTGCCGCTGCGCCGCGTGATGCGCGACGGGACCCGCATGTGGCAGAGCGGGCCTTGGCACTTCCGCGGCGGCGTGCTGTTCCTGGTTCCGGGCGATTCGCCGATCGGCCTGCGCCTGCCGCTCGACAGCCTGCCCTGGGCCGATCCCGAGACGATCGAGCAGGAGACCGAGGCCGATCCCTTCGCGCCGCGCGATCCGCTGCCGCTGCGCCAGGCCTTCCGCCGGTTGCCGGCCGACACGATGGCGGCCGGCGCCGAAGGCTTCCGCCCGATGCCGCAGGACCTGCCCGTGGTGGGGCGCGGCGAGCCGGAACTGGTGCGCACCGCGCTCTGCGTGGAATCGCGCGACGGCATCATCCACGTGTTCCTGCCGCCGCTCGTGGCCGCGCAGGACTGGCTGGCGCTCGCCGCCGCGGTGGAGGACACCGCCGCCGAGATCGGCCGGCCGGTGGTGCTGGAGGGCTATCTGCCGCCGCGCGATCCTCGGCTGCTGCATTTCTCCGTGACGCCGGATCCCGGGGTGATCGAGGTCAATGTCCATCCGGCGGCGAACTGGAGCGAACTGGTCGGGCGCAGCGAACAACTCTACGAGGAGGCGCGCCAGGTCGGGCTGACCACCGAGAAATTCATGCTGGACGGCCGCCATATCGGCACCGGCGGCGGCAACCACGTGGTGATGGGCGCGGCCGAATCCGCCGACAGCCCGTTCCTGCGCCGCCCCGACCTGCTGAAGTCGCTGCTGGGCTTCTGGCACAACCATCCCAGCCTGTCCTACCTGTTCAGCGGCCTGTTCATCGGGCCGTCCTCGCAGCATCCGCGCATCGACGAGGCGCGGCAGGACAGCCTGGCGGAACTGGAGATCGCCTTCGCGCAGATCGAGCCGAAGAAGGCCGTGCCACCCTGGCTGGTGGACCGGCTGTTCCGCCACCTGCTGGCGGACATGACCGGCAACACCCATCCATCGCACCGAATTCTCGATCGACAAGATGTACGCGCCGGAGACTGCGTCCGGCCGGCTGGGCCTGGTGGAATTCCGCGCGCTGGAGATGCCGCCGCACGCGCGCATGGCGGCAGCGCAGATCCTGCTGATGCGTGCCGCGCTGGCAACCTTCTGGCAGACGCCCTACGAGCGCCGGCTGGTGCACTGGGGCACGCGCATCCACGACGACTTCCTGCTGCCGCACTTCGTCGAGCAGGATTTCGCCGGCGTGCTCGAGGAATTGCGCAACCTGGGCTTCAGCCTCGATGCGGACTGGTTCGACCCGCATTTCGAATTCCGCTTCCCGCGCATCGGCGAGGTGTCGCTGCGCGGCACCACGCTGGAGTTGCGCCACGCGCTGGAGCCCTGGCACGTGCTGGGCGAGGAGCCGGCCGGCGGGGCCACGGTCCGCTACGTCGACAGTTCGGTGGAGCGCGTGCAGACGCGCGTGTCCGGCTGGGTGGATGAACGCTTCGTGCTGGCGTGCAACGGCCATGCGGTGCCGCTGACCGCCACCGACCGGGTCGGCGAATATGTCGGCGGCGTGCGCTTCAAGGCCTGGCAGCCGCCGCTCGGCTCGCTGCATCCGACGATTCCGGCGCAGACGCCGCTGGTGTTCGACATCTACGACCGCTGGACCGGCCGCAGCCTGGGCGGGCTCACGCACCACGTCGCGCATCCCGGCGGGCGCAACTACGAGCACTTCCCGGTGAACGCCAACGAGGCGGAGGCCCGCCGCCGAGCGCGCTTCTTCCCGATCGGCCACACGCCGGGTGCGATGCCGGAGCCGAAGCTCACGCTGTCACGCGAACATCCGCGGACGCTGGACTTGCGCCGCGCCGGCTGACTGGTCAGCCTTCAGCCATGACCCGCGACGAAATGGTGGATGGCAAAGGCGGATTGCGCCCGCAATGGCGCACGCTCCTGGGCGTGCTCGCCGGCCTCGGCCATGAGGAACTGGCGGAGCGCGCGCGCCGGCTGGAGCGCGTGATGCAGGAGGACGGCGTCGCCTCGCTGCTGCCGGGCTCGCCGCCTGATCCGTGGCGCTTCGATCCGATTCCGCTGCCGCTGTCGCAGGCCGAGTTCGCAATGCTCGAAGCCGGGCTGGCGCAGCGGGCGAGGCTGCTCGATGCGCTGCTCACCGATCTCTATGGGCCGCAGGACCTGCTGGCCTCGGGCGCGCTGCCGCCGCTTTGGTGTATGCCAACCCGACCTTCCTGCGGCCCTGCCGGCATGCCACCGCGGAGCCGCTGCAATTCTATGCGGCCGACCTGGTGCGGGGACCGGATGGCGCGTGGACCGTGCTGGCGGATCGCACCGGCCTGGCGGACGGCCTGGCGCACGCGCTGCAGAACCGGCGGCAGCTTGGCCGCGTGGTGCCCGAACTGTTCGCCTCGCAACTGCTCTGCCACATCGATCCGTTCGTCGAACTGTGCCTCGACCTGGTGCGCCGCGCGGGCGAGGTGGGCCGCACCGCGCTGCTGACGCCGGGACACGCCGATCCGGCCTGGTACGGCCATGTCCTGCTGGCGCGCGAACTGTCCTGCGCGTTGGTCGAGGGCGGCGACCTGACGGTGCGCGATGGCGGCCTGTTCCTGAAGACGCTGCGCGGCCTGCAGCCGATCGGCGTGCTGCTGCGTGGCATTCCCGGGCGCTCGGTCGATCCGCTGGAACTGTCGCCCGACGGCATGGGCGTTCCCGGCCTGCTCGCCGCCGCGCGCGACCACGTCCGCATCGTCAACAACCCTGGCAGCGGCCTGGCCGAAGCGCCCGCACTCGCCGCCTTCCTGCCGACGCTGGCGCCGCGCCTGCTCGACGAGCCGCTGGCGCTGCCCAGCGTCGCGACGAAGTGGCTGGATGACGCCGCGGGCGCGCGCCGAGGTGCTGGCGGCGCCTGAGGCGTGGTGCCTGCGCCCGGCGCTCGACTCGTCGCTGCCGCCGGCACGGCTCGTCGGCATGGGCGAGGAGAACCGCCGCGCGCTGCTCGGCCGGATGGTCGCCGAACCCTGGCGCTATGCCGCCAGCGCCTGCATCGCGCCCTCGGTCGCGCCCTGCCTCGGGAGCGAGGGCATGGTGCCGCGTCCGGTCCTGGTGCGGATGTTCCTGGTGCGCGACCGCAACACCTGGCGGGCCATGCAGGGCGGACTGGGCTGCGTGCTGCCGGACGATGCGCAGGTCTGGCCGAGCGCCGGCCCGGTCATCGCCAAGGATGTCTGGGTGTTCGCCGAGAACCCGGCGGCGATCGAAGGACCGGCCGCGGCGCGCACCCCACCGCTCGCGATCCGCCGCACCGCCGGCGACATGCCGAGCAGGGTGGCCGACAATTTCTTCTGGCTCGGCCGCTATCTGGAACGCCTGGAGGGCGCGGCGCGGCTGCTGCGCATCACCATCGGACGGCTCAGCCGCCCGGCGCCGACGCCGCACGAACAGGCCGAACTGCAGGTGCTGGCCGATTGCCTGACCCAGGCCGGCCTGCTGAACGCCGAAGCGATCCCGGGCCTCGGGCCGCACGGGCTGGGCCAGGCATTGCTGCGCGTCGCCGAAGCTGGGGCTCGATCCATGCGCTGCTGGGCCAGGTCTCGCGCGTCACCGGCCTGCTGCGCGACCAGGTGACCGGCGAGATGCACGCGGTCACCGCCCGTGGCCTGCGCGAGGTGGAGGATTCGCTGGATCGCGTGCCGGCGCGCGGCGAGGGCCAGGCGCTGGATGCGACATTCCAGGCGATGGCGCGGTGCTGGCGTTCGCCGCCACGCTGTCCGGGCTGGCCGCCGAGAACATGGTGCGCGGCGGCGGGCGGCTGTTCCTGGATCTCGGCCGCCGCGTGGAGCGCGCGCAGGCGGTGGGCCGACCAGGTCGCCTGCACGCTGGAGTTTCCCGGCGCCTCGCAGCAGCCCGCGCGCATCGAGCACGGGCTGCGGCTGGCGCTGGAACTGTGCGACTCCTCGATCACCTATCGCAGCCGCTACCTGGCGGTGCTGCAGCCGGCGCCGGCGCTCGACCTGCTGCTGGCGGATGACGGCAATCCCCGCGGCCTGGCCTTCCAGCTTGCCGCGATGCGGGCGCTGCTCAGCGAGATCGGCGGCACGGCCGATGCCTCGCTCGCCTCGGCTGCGGCGGCGGCTGCAGGAGGAGCCGCAGGCGATGGTCCGCAGCGTGAGCGAGGCCGTGGACCAGTCGGCAGCCGCGCTGCTGCTCGCCGGGCGGCTGCGCTCGCTGCGCGACGCCGTTGCGGATCTGTGCGACCGGGTCTCGCGCCGCTACTTCGCGCTGCTGCCGACGGCGCGCACGGTGGGGATCGAGACCCCGGCTTCGTCGATGCGTGGCGCGGCATGATCTACCGGGTACGCCACGTCACGCGCTACGACTACCAGACCCCGGTCAATCTCGGCGCGCACCTCGCGCATCTGCGGCCGCGGCCGCTGCCGCACCAGAAGGTGCTGCAGGCCGGCGTGCATGCGGCGCCCGCGGTGTCGTGGCGGCGCGACGGCATCGACCATTTCGGCAACGAGGTCACCTGGCTGTTCCTCGACGTGGCGCACGCGGCGTTCCAGGTGATCGGCGATGCCATGGTGGACGTGCGCTTTCCCGACCCGCCGCCGCCCGCCGCAACCCCGTCCTGGGAGGCGGTGGCGCAGCAGGCGTGGCAGGCGGGCCCGGCCGCCTGGCAGGCCGCGGAGTTCGTGTTCGACAGCCCGCATGCGCCGGCCAATGCGGACGCGCGCGCCTATGCGGCGCCGTGTTTCCGGCCGGGGCGTCCGGTGCTGGAGGCGCTGCTCGACCTGAACGCGGCGATCAAGCGGGACTTCACGTTCCGCTCCGGCGTCACGACCACCAGCACGAAAATCGCCGAGGTGCTGCGCCGGCGGGAGGGCGTGTGCCAGGATTTCACCCATCTGATGGTCAGCGCGCTGCGCAGCTTCGGCCTGCCGGCGCGCTACGTCTCGGGCTATATCCGCACGCGGCCGAGACGGGTGCGGCTGGGCGCCGACCAGTCGCACGCCTGGGTCGGCTGCTGGCTGGGCGCCGAGCATGGCTGGGTGGACGTCGATCCGACCAACGGCATCGTGGTGCGCGACGAGCATGTTGTGCTGGGCTGGGGGCGTGATTTCGGCGACGTGACGCCCCTGCGTGGCGTGATCCTGGGCGGCGGCGAGCAGGCATTGCTGGTCGAGGTGGTGCTGGAAGAGGCGACCGCACCCGCGCAAACGTGATGCATCCGTAACCGCAGCCCTGGGTTTGTATGATCCCATGGTGATCCTGAACGTCATCCACCGCACTCGGTACAGCTATGCCGAGCCGGTCAGCTTTGGGCCGCATCGCATGATGATGCGGCCGCGCGACAGTCACGACCTGCGACTGCTCGAAACCTCGCTCAGCCTCTCGCCCACCGCGAGCGTGCGCTGGATGCATGATGTGTTCGGCAATTCCGTCGCGATCGCCGAGTTCGCCGAACCGGCGAACGAGTTGCTCGTGGTGTCCTCGTTCCGGGCGGAACATTATCCGCTGTCCGAGGAAGCGGTGACGATGGAGGAGTACGCTCGGCACTACCCGTTCAGCTACGACGCCCTGGAGATTCCCGGACATCGGCCGCACGGTGGAGCGGCACTATCCGATCCCGAGCACAAGCTGGACGTCTGGGCCCGCCGCTTCGTCGAGCAGCAGCAGGACGGCGACACGATGGCGATTCTGCACGCGATGACCGACGCGATCCGCGGCGAGTTCGGCTACAACGCGCGCGACGAGATGGGGACGCAGCCGCCGCTGGTGACGCTGGAGAACGGCAGCGGTACTTGTCGCGACTTCGCGCTGTTGCTGATGGAGGCGGCCCGGGGCCTCGGTTTCGCCGCCCGCTTCGTCTCCGGCTACCTGTACGACGAGGAGCGGGTGGGCGCGGAAGGCATGGTGGGCGGCGGCGCGACGCATGCCTGGGTGCAGATCTACCTGCCGGGCGCGGGCTGGGTGGAGTTCGATCCGACCAACGCGCTGGTGGGCGGGCGCAACCTGATCCGCGTTGCGGTGACGCGCGACCCGACCCAGGCGATCCCGCTCGGCGGCAGCTTCACCGGTGCGGCGAATGCCTTTCAGGGCATGGAGGTCTCCGTGGAGATCACCGCCGAACCAACCGGATCATGAGCAGCGCCACCGCGATCGCCAGGAACGACAGCCCCGTCGTCGCGGTGCCCAGCGCGTAGAGCACCGGCGTCGTCACGTTGGTGGTCATGCCGAAGATCTCGAGCGGTAGCGTGTTGTCGCTGCCGGCGGTCAGCAGCGTGCGGGCGAATTCGTCATAGGACAGCGTGAAGCCGAACAGTGCGATGCCCACGATGCTGGGCGCGATGATCGGCAGCACGACGTAGCGGAAGCGCTGCCAGGGCGAGGCGCCGAGATCGAGCGCCGCTTCCTCCCACGCGCGGTTGAAGCGGTTGAACACGGCGAACATGATCAAAAGGCCGAACGGCAGCGTCCAGGTCAGTTGCGCGCCCAGGGCTGAACTGTACCAGGCCGGATCGAGGTTGGCGAGATTGAACAGCAGGCCGATGCCCAGGCTCACCAGGATCGACGGGATGATCAGGCTGGCGACGGTGAGCGTGAACAGCACGAAGCTGCCGGTGAAGCGGCGGCGGAAGGCGAGGCCAGCGGCGAGCGAGATCACCACCGTCAGCACCATGACGATGGTGGCGAGCATCAGCGAGCGGCTGAGCGAGCCGCCGAAATCGCCGACGGCCTGGGTCTCGAACAGGCGGGCGAACCAGCGCAGCGAGACGCCGTTCATCGGGAAGGTGAGGCCGCCGTCGGGACCTTGGAACGACAGCACCAGGATGGTGAAGGTCGGGCCGTAGAGGAACACCACGAACAGCGCGAAGAACGCGGTCAGCACGGTGCGGCCGATGGCGCCGAAGGTCATGGGGCGCCGAAGGTCATGCGCGGGAGCGAGGGGTCACAGATCCCTCCTGATGTCGACGATGCGCAGGATGGCTGCGACCATCAGCAGCACGACGCCCAGCAGGACGACGGCGTTGGCGCAGGCGGCCGGGTATTGCAGCAGCGAGATCTGGTTGGAGATCATCAGCCCGACCGAGGCGCTCTGCCCGCCGCTCATGAGCCGCACGGTGATGAAGTCGCCCATCACCAGCGTGACCACGAAGATGGAGCCGATGGCGATGCCCGGCCTGCACAGCGGCACGACGACATAGGCGATGATCTGCCAGGCGCGCGCGCCGTTATCGATCGCGGCTTCGATCAGCCGGCGGTCGATGCGCATCATGGTGTTGAAGATCGGCGTCACCATGAACAGCGTGTAGAGGTGCACGAAGGCGAGCACGACGGCGAAGTCGGAGAACAGCAGGAATTCGAGCGGCGAGCGGATCAGCCCGATGCGCAGCAGGGCCGAGTTCAGCAGCCCCTCGCGGCCGAGAAACGGCACCCAGGAGATCATGCGGATGATGTTCGACGTCAGGAACGGGATGGTGCAGACCAGGAACAGCACCAGGCGCGTGACCTGGCCGCGCACCACGAAGGCCAGGTAGAACGACACCCAGAAGCCGATCACCAGGGTCAGCGCCCAGACGATGACGGTGAAGCGCAGGGTGTTGAGGTAGGTGCGCCAGGTGACGGCCGATCCCAGCACGTCCTGGTAGTTCGTGAGGACGAATCCCGGGATGATCTGGACGCTGTCGTAGTCGAAGAAGCTGACCACCACGAGGGCGAGCATCGGCAGCAGCAGGAACACGCCGAGGATCAGCGCGAGCGGCGCGGCCTGGAGGTAGGGTGCCTTCATGCGGCGACGGCAGTCCCATTGTCGTGGCGTGACGGAGGCTTGCGCGTTGCCGACGTCATGGCAGGGCCAGGCCCACGGCTGTCCGAGTCACGCATGTTCCGAGCCGCCAACCGTTCCTCGTTGTCCTGTCCTGGTCGTCATCGCATGGCCTGGCCAGGCCATGCGATGACGTCGAAAAACATCGGGCTCTCAACTGCAGTTCCAGCCGGGCGGAACCGCGTCGGTCCCACCCATGAAGCGCCGCCGCGCTGAGCGCTCATGTCACGCGGCGATGAACTCATTCCATTTCTGCACCATGTAGCGGTCCTCGGTCATCACCGAGTTCCAGCATGCCACGTGCCCCATGCGCTCGTAGAACGAGCCGCCGTCGCGCACCGTGCCGGCCTTCTCCATCACCTTGCCTTCGGGGCTCTTGATGTCGGCCTGCGCCGGCTTGCCCTCGATCCAGAATCCCCATTCATCGGGCGACATGTGCTGCTTCGCGGTCTCCAGCACCGCGCTGTAGTAGCCCTGGCGGTTGAGGTAGGCGCCCACCCAGCCGGAGAGGTACCAGTTGATGTACTCGTAGGCCGCATCCAGTTCCAGCCCGCTGAGATGCTTGGCAATCCCCAGCCCTCCCGCCCAGGCGCGATAGCCCTCGGCGAGCGGCTGGTAGGTGCAGGCGATGCCCTTGGAGCGCACCGCGGCGACGGCGGGCGACCACATCGACTGGATCACCACCTCGCCCGACGCCATCAGGTTCACGCTTTCGTCGAAGCTCTTCCAGAATGCGCGGAACTGGCCCGACTTCTTGGTCTCGATCAGGAAGGCGATCGTCTTGTCGATCTCGGGGCGGGTCATGTTGCCCTTGTCGGCGTATTTGATGGTGCCAAGCGACTCCATCACCATGGCGGCGTCCATGATGCCGATGCCCGGGATGGCGAGGATCGCGGTCTTGCCCTTGAACGCCGGGTCGACCAGGTCCTTCCAGTTGCGCACCAGATCGGGGCGGATGCCGAGGGTGTCCGCATTGTAGATGGTGGGGATCAGCGTCGCCCACTGCGTCGGGTGCGCGGCGAACTTGGTGGAGGTCTTGCCGTCGACGAAGGCGACCGTGTTCGGTGCGGTGCCCTGCGCGACCTGCGAGGTGGGCGTCAGCTTGCCGGTGGTGAAGATCGGCACGATCTTGTCGAACAGCTTGATTCGCCGGGTGTCCATCGGCTGCAGCACGCCGGTCGGGAACACCTTCTTCGTGGCGAAATACTCGATGTCCGCCACGTCGTAGGATTTCGGCTGGGTCACCGCCTTCTGCGTCACCGCGTCGGTGTCGAGCGCGGTCATCTGCAGGGTGAAGCCCAGGTCCTGCTTCACCTTCTCGGCGATGGCATTGAGGTTGGACACGCCGGTGCCGAACTGGCGCAGGGTCACGTTCTTGATGTTCTGCGCCCAGACGGTGGGGAAGCCGGTGATCGTGCCGGCGCCGACGAGGGCGGCGGTGCGGAGCAGGCGGCGGCGGCCGATGGGCGGAGCGGTCATGGCTGTGGCGTATCCCCTGAGTTTGGTCGGCTGTTGAGTTTCGTTCGGCAGTCGGGTGTTCGGCAGGCGGGTGTCCGGCAGGCGTGTGTCCGGCCGTGGAGCGTTCGGCCGTCGAGCGTTCAGCCGCCAGCGTGCACAGAGCGTGCCAGCGAATCCAGCCCGGGGCGGAGAGCGATTGCCCGTTCGCGCGGCATTCGTTGACGCGAGGCTGACCAATCCTCCCGGACGGGCGCGGCACCCACACGGTTTCTTAATCCCGCGGTGCCACAACGGCCGTCCCAGCCTCCTCGGTTTGCAGGATTGGCAAGTGACCGATACCGAACCCGTTCCAGCCGCCGTGCTGTTCGACGGTGTGCTCAGCATTCGCACGATTGTTCCGGCACGCGCCACGCTGCTCGAGGCACTGGCCGGCGCGGCACCCGTGCTGGTGGATTGCTCAGCCGCCGAAAGCGTCGATCTCAGCTTCATCCAGCTTCTGCTCGCGGCACGGCTCAGTGCGCGCCAGGCGGGGAAATCGCTGCGCCTCACCGGGCCGGCCTGCGGCGCGCTCGCGGCCGCGCTGGCGCAGGGCGGCTTCCTGCCGCCATCCGGCGCCGACCCCTTCTGGTCGGGGGACGCATGAGCAAGACCATCCTCAGCGTCGATGACTCCGCCAGCGTGCTGCAGATGGTGAAGCTCACCCTGGCCGGCGGGGGCTACACCGTCGTGCAGGCAGCCAACGGCGCGGACGGCCTGGTGAAGGCCCGCGGCGGCGGCATCGACATGGTGCTGACGGACCTGAACATGCCGGTGATGAACGGCATCGCGATGATCCGGGAACTGCGCAAGCTGCCGCAGTGCACCGGACTGCCGATCATCTTCCTGACGACCGAGTCGGCCGCCAGCATGAAGCAGGAGGCCAAGGCTGCCGGTGCCACCGGCTGGATCACCAAGCCGTTCCAGCAGGACCAGTTGCTGGCGGTGATCCGCAAGGTTCTCGGCCCATGAGCGGCGCCGATCCGGTCCAGATCTATCGGCAGGAGGCCGCCGAACTGCTCGAACAGCTCGAGCAGGCCTTGCTCGACCTGGAGCGTGACCCGGGCGAGGCCGACCTCATCAACACCGCCTTCCGTGCGCTGCACACCCTGAAAGGGTCCGGCGCGATGTTCGGCTTCGACGCCGTGGCGGAGTTCACCCACCACGTGGAGACCGCGTTCGACCGCGCGTCCCGCAACGGTGAGGTTGCCGCCTCGGTCCCGCTGATCGAGGTGGCGCTCGCGGCAAAGGATCAGATCCGCCGGCTGATCGAGCAACCGACAGCGCCGATCCGGCCCAGGGTGCGGCGATCCTGGACCGGCTGGGAACCATCCTGTCGAGCGCACCCGATGCCGCGGCACGGCATGCGCCGGTCGTGCCATGGCGCCTGCACATCCGCCTGCCGCACGACGCGATGGCGATGGGGACGAACCCGCTGCTGCTGCTCGATGAACTGCGCGCGCTGGGGG
This sequence comes from Acetobacteraceae bacterium, assembly GCA_037201625.1. Lineage (GTDB taxonomy): Bacteria > Pseudomonadota > Alphaproteobacteria > Acetobacterales > Acetobacteraceae > JAMXLO01. The sequence goes on from JBBCGR010000003.1 coordinate 1,562,781, forward strand.
ACCTGCGCCGTGGTCGCCGCAGTCACTGCGGTGCCGCCGCTCGAGGCGCCTGGATCCGACGGCGTGCCATATTGGCTGGGACGTCACACTGGAGACCGCGCAGCCGCGGTCCGGCCATCGAGCAGGTCTTCCTGTTCGTGCTCGACGAGATGCAACTCGACCTCGAGCAGATCGCGGGCACCGTGCCGGCGGTCCCGGAACGTTGCCGCAGTTCCGAACGTGCCGGCACCGCCGAACCTCCCCGTGGCCCGCGGCGTACCCGGTGCCCGCCGCCGTTCCGGGGTCCCGGCGAACGCGCCTGAGGCGAAGCTGGCACTGGCGTCCCCGCGCGCCGGGACGGCGGCGATGTCAGTCACATCCCAACAGCAGCATCCGCGTGCCGGCCGAACGCCTGGATGATCTGATGGACCAGGTGGGCGAACTGGTGATTGCCCAGTCGCGCCTGAAGCAGATCGCGGCCGCCAGCAGCGACATCCAGGTCAAGGCAATCTCCGAGGAGATCGAGCGGCTGGCGCTGGAGTTGCGCGACACGACCATGGGAGCGCGGCTGGTGCCGATCGGCCAATTGTTCGGCCGCTTCCGCCGGCTGGTGCACGACCTGGCGCACGAACTCTCCAAGGAGATCGCCCTCGTGCTGGTGGGCGAGGACACCGAACTCGACAAGACGCTGATCGAACGGCTGGCGGATCCGCTGATCCACCTGATCCGCAACGCCGTGGACCACGGCGTGAAATCGCCCGACCGGCGCGAGGCGGCAGGCAAGCCCCGCCAGGGCCGTGTCACGCTCGCGGCGCGCCATCTCGACACGAGGTGCTGGTCAGTATCGGCGATGACGGTGGCGGGGCTCGACCGCGTGCGCATACAGCAGCGTGCCGAGGAGCAGGGGCTGCTCGCCGCCGGCGCCAAGGTCGGCGATGCGGAGCTGTTCCAGCTCGTTCTCCAGCCGGGATTTTCCACGGCGTCGCACGTCACCAGCGTCTCGGGCCGCGGCGTCGGCATGGACGTGGTTCGCCGTGCGGTCGAGGCGCTGCGCGGCACGATCGACATCGCCAGCCAGCACGGCCATGGCACCGAGATGACGCTGCGACCGCCGCTCACGCTCGCCATCATCGAGGGGCTGCTCGTGCGGGTGGGCGAGGGGCGCTACGTCATTCCACTGTCGGCGGTCGAGGAATGCGTCGAACTCAGCGCAGCCGATGACACCCGGTCGCGCGGCCACACCTTCTCGACATCCGCGGCAATCTGGTGCCGTTCATGCGGCTGCGCGAGCTGTTTCGCCACGGGCAGCCCGCCCGAACCCTTCCAGAAGGTGGTGATCGTGGCGGCTGGCGACCAGCGCGTCGGCCTCGTGGTCGACCAGGTCATGGCGACCACCAGACGGTCATCAAGTCGCTGTCGAAGCTGCATGCGGACCTCGCGGCATTCTCGGGTGCCACGATCCTGGGCGACGGCACGGTCGCACTGATCCTGGAGGGTTGCGCATCTCGTCGAGTACGGCCAGCAGCGCGACGACGCGGCGCAGGCCGCGGAGTGACCGCCATGGCACCACCCAACGCCCGCGCGCTCGTCGTTCTGGTGCTGGAGCTGCAGGGCGAGAGCTTTGCCATCGAGACCCAGCCAGGTGCGGGAGATTCTCGATCCGGTGCCGATCACGCTGGTGCCCGGGGCGGACCGGACCGTGGACGGGCTGATCAACGTGCGCGGCAGGGTCGTGCCGCTGGCGGATCTGCGCTGATCTTCGGCATGGCGCCGCGGCAAGAGGGCAGGGATGCCAGGATCGTGGTCATCGAGGTGCCGATCGACGGCGATCCCACGACCATCGGCATCCCGCGCCGACAAGGTGAACGAGGTGACCGAACTCCCCGGCCACCTCGCTGGAGGCGACAACCGCGCATAGGGCTGCGCTGGGAGCCTGGCTTCATCACCTGCATCGGCAAGCGCAACGGCATGTTCATCGCGGTACTCGACATGCCCCGCATCTTCACCCGCTGCTCGCGCGCGGCGACGCGGCAGCCGTTGCGACATGACCGGAGCCGCGGGGCCTGCGACGCCGATCGCCGCGGCCCGCGGCAGACCGGCGACCGATGCCGTGACGAACGTTCGGGACAGGGACTGCGTCCATCACTGAAGGGACTCGCGCCATGACGTGCCACGACGGGTCGAGCCAGTTCGTAACCCTCGGCCTGGACCAGGAGGTCTTTGCCGTACCGGTGGAACTGGTGCGCGAAATCCTCGACATGCGTCGGCCCTTCCGCTATCCCGGAGGCGCCGGCGCATCTCGCGGGTCTGATCGACGTTCGCGGGCGGGCTGTCCCGGTCATCGACCTGCGCGCCAAGCTCGGGCTGCCGCAACGCGAGGCTGCTGCCGACACGCGCATCCTGGTGCTCGACGTTCCGGTGGATGGCCGCATTCTCTCGCTCGGGCTGGTTGCGGACCGCGTATTCGAGGTCACGTCGCTCGATGAAGGCAGCGTCGCGCCGCCGCCCCGATATCGGCACCGCATGGAACTGCGACTACATCGACGGCATCGGCCGGCGCGGCGACAGCTTCGTCGTGATCTTCGACCTGTCGCGGCTGCTGTCGGGCGACGATAATCGCCCTGCTCCGCGCCGCCGGTCCGCACGTCAATCAGCCCGTGCCCGAGGAGGTATAATATGCGCCTGACCATCAAGCTGAAGCTCATCCTGGCGTTCGCCGCGGTGATCGTATTGTCGGGATCATGGCGGTGGTGGGCGTCAGCAGCCTCGGCGGCGCTCGACGGCACGTTGCAGCAACTCGTGCGCGGTCCGGCGCAGCGGCTGGAAACTGATCCAGTCGATGTACAGCGACGCCTGCTGCAGGACAGAGCCGAGAAGAACCTGCTGCTTGCCGACACCGCCCAGGACAACGCGCGCTACGAGGGTGAGGAGCAGGTGGCGATGCAGCAGGTCCAGCAGCACCGCGCCGCGTACCTGGCGCTGGCGACCCCGACCGGGCGAGAGAAGATGGGACTGTTCGATCGTGCCTATCAGCAGCTTGTCGTGGTGCAGGAACGCGTGCGCGAGCTGGATTCGCAGGGCCATGCCGCCGATGCACGCAACACATCATGGCTGCAGGGCCGGCCGCTGATCCAGGAGGCGATGAAACATCTTGAAGAACTAGTCCGGCTGAACCGTGAACTGGTGGCGGCTGCCCAGGTCGAAGCGGCGGAGCAGTACGTCACGGCGCGCTTCTGGCTGGTGAGCGTGGTGATGGCGACGCTGCTGGTCGCGGTCGGCATGGCGACGTGGATCTCGCTGAGCATCGGCCGCGGCCTGGCGAATGCCCGCGAACTGGCAAACGCCGTGGCGCAGGGCGACCTCGCGCGAAATGTCGCAGTGCGCGGCAACGACGAGATCAGGATCTCGTCGAGGCGATGAACCGCATGACGACCAACCTGCGGGCGACCGCGCATTTGGCCGAACTGATCGCGGGGGGCGATCTGTCGAGCGACGTGCATCGCCTGTCGGACAAGGACGAGCTGGGGATCGCGCTGGAACGCATGCTGGAGAAGCTGCGGGAAACCGCCGCGGTGGCGGATCATCTGGCGAACGGCAACCTGACCGTCACCGCACGGCGCCTGTCGGACAAGGATGTGCTCGGCACGGCGCTCGAGCGCATGGTGGACAAGCTGCGCGGAGTCGTGCGGGACGCGCTGAGCGCCGCGGACAATGTGTCGTCCGGCAGCCAGGAACTGTCGGCGAGCGCGCAGCAGCTTGCGCAGGGGGCGAGCGAACAGGCTTCGGCGGGCGAGCAGGCATCGAGTTCGATGGAAGAGATGGCGGCGAACGTCAAGCAGAACGCCGACAACGCCTCGCAGACCGAGAAGATCGCGCGCCTCGCGGCCAAGGATGCCGAGTCGAGTGGCGCGGCCGTCCACGAGGCGGTCGAGGCGATGCGCACCATTGCCGAGAAGATCACCATCGTTCAGGAGATCGCCAGACAGACCGATCTGCTGGCCCTGAATGCGGCGGTGGAAGCGGCGCGTGCCGGCGAGCATGGGCGCGGCTTCGCCGTCGTGGCGTCCGAGGTGCGCAAGCTTGCCGAACGAAGCCAGGCCGCGGCGGCCGAGATCGCAACGGTATCCTCGCACACCGTGAAGGCGGCCCAGGCGGCCGGCGACATGCTGGCCCACCTGGTCCCCGACATCCAGAAGACGGCAGAGCTGGTGGCCGAGATCAGCGCCGCCTGTCGCGAGCAGGACGTGGGCGCGGAGCAGGTGAACGTCGCGATCCAGCAGCTTGACAAGGTGACGCAGCAGAACGCGAGCGCGTCGGAAGAGATGTCGGCAACCTCCGAGCAGCTCGCGGCGCAAGCCGAGCAGTTGCAGGCCAGCATTGGCTACTTCCGCATCGAACAGGCCGCGCAACATGGCGCGCGGCCGGTGTCGCAGTCGCGGCATTCCGCGAAGGAGAAGCCTGGCACGCGTACCATGCCCGCGGCACAAGGGAGGCAGGCCGGCGGCGGGCGGCGTGTCCGGGGCGGTGCAGGACCTGACGCCCAGCGAAGATGAGCGCGACGCCGAATTCGTCCGCTACTAGAGCGTGATCCGCACAGGTGGAATCACCGGAGCGATCGATCACGCTCTCAGACAACGAGCTAGAGCGGAGTCCGTGAGCCTATACGAACGGAATCTGCTCTAGGGCGTGATCCGCGCGGGGTGGATCAGCGGGGCGGTCGCGCTCCCTCCGACATTGATGGGTGAAGGATGCCGACGATGCGATTGACAACCTGGTTGCAGCCTGGCCCTGGGGGCGGCGCGTTGCCGGCCGCCATGGCCGGGTTCGACATCGGCAGCTTCACCGCGCTCGGCATCGGCATGCCGGTGGTTCCGCACAGCGCGGCGCAGCGCGCGCGGCGGAGGCGCAATCGCACCGCATGCCGATTGCCAGCGTGCTCACGGAGACGGCCATCGTGCTGGTGGTGGCGCCGCGGCCGCTCGTGACATCGAGCGCCGAATTGCTGCGGCGGCTGGGAAGTGCGCTCGACCTTCCAACGTTCGTCGGTGGGCACCGGCGGTGAAGCTGTGCGCTGCTGATGTCCGGAAGCGCGGCAGTGCCGGTCGACCGCCTGCGGCAGTCAGACTTCCGCCGCCTGGCGGCGTTCATCCAGGAGTACAGCGGCATCAAGATGCCGGCGAGCAAGATCACGATGCTGGAGGGCAGGCTGCGCCACCGCGTCCGCGATCTTGGTGCAAGCAGCCTCGCGGGCTATTGCCGCATGCTGTTCGAGGAGGATGGCCTGCGCGGCGAGGCCGTGCACCTGATCGACGCGGTGACGACGAACAAGACGGATTTCTTCCGGGAAGCGGAGCATTTCCGCGTCCTGGTGGACCAGGCGCTTGCCGACGGTGCTGGCGGACCGCCGCACGGGCGACCAGGCGCGGGTGAAACTCTGGAGCGCCGCGTGCTCGACCGGCGCCCGAACCCTATACACTCGCCATGATGGTGGCGGCCTGGCGCGATGCGCGGCCAGGCGTGCGGATTTCCATCCTCGCCACCGATCTGTCGACGGAGGTGCTCGCCGTTGCACGTGACGCCATCTACCCGGAGGCGATGGTGGCCGTGGTTCCGCCGGAGTTCCGCCAGCGCTACCTGTTGCGCAGCCGCGACCGGACGCGGCGCCTCGTGCGTATCGTGCCGGAACTGCGTGCCTGGGTGAGGTTCGCCAGGTTGAACCTGATGGACGAGGACTATCCGGTCGACCGCGACTTCGATGTCATCTTCTGCCGCAACGTGCTGATCTATTTCGACAAGCCAACGCAGCGGCTGGTGTTGCGACGGCTGTGCCAGCATCTGCGCGCGGGCGGCTACCTGTTCCTCGGGGCATTCGGAGTCGCTGGCCGGCATGGACCTGCCGCTCCGCTCGGTGGCCAATACGGTCCTCAGGCGCGTGCCATGAAACCACCGGTGAAGGTGCTCATCGTCGACGATTCGGCGATCGTGCGGCAGACGCTGTCCGAGGTCCTCGCCGCCGATCCGGAGATCGTCGTGATCGGCACGGCCTCGGATCCGTTCGTCGCGGCACGGCGAATCCAGAGCGATGTCCCCGACGTCATCACATGGATGTCGAGATGCCGCGCATGGACGGCATCACCTTCCTGCGGAAGCTGATGTCGCAGCGGCGATCCCGGTGGTGATGTGCTCCTCGCTCACCGAGCAGGGGTCCGAGACCATGATGCAGGATGCAGGCGCTGGAGGCCGGCGCCGTCGACGTGATCCTCAAGCCTCGCCTCGGTACCGCGCAGTTCCTGCTGGAATCGAAGCTGCGCATCTGTGAGGCGGTGAAGGCCGCGGCGCAGGCTCGCCTGCAGCGGCTGCCGCCCCGGCGACTGCTCACGGCGCTGCCGACGAGCAAGCTCAGCGCCGATGTCATGCTGCCGCCTCCGCTCCCGGGCCGGGCGATGGCGCGCACGACCGAACGCGTGATCTGCATCGGTGCCTCGACCGGCGGCACCGAATCGCTGCGCGTCGTGCTCGAAGCGCTCCCGCTGGCGATCCCGGGCATCGTCATCGTCCAGCACATGCCGGAGAAGTTCACCGAGTCCTTCGCCCGTCGGCTGGACGGGCTGTGCGAGGTCGAGGTGAAGGAGGCGTCGGACCGGCGATGCCGTGCTGCGCGGCCGTGTCCTGATCGCGCCAGGCAACCGCCACGTGCTGCTGCAGCGCAGCGGCGCCCGCTACCACGTCATGGTAGGGACGGGCCGCTGGTGTCGCGCCACCGGCCGTCGGTCGACGTGCTGTTCCGATCGGCCGCGCACAGTGTCGGCGCCAATGGCGTGGGCATCATCATGACCGGCATGGGCGATGACGGCGCGCACGGACTGCTGGAGATGAAGCAGATGGGCGCGCTGACGGTGGCGCAGGACGAAACGACATCCGTCGTGTTCGGCATGCCGAAGGAGGCGATCGCCCTCGGCGCGGCCGACAAGGTGCTGCCGCTCGACAAGCTGGGCGGCGGAGATTGTACGGGCCGGGTGGTGACGCAGCGGATCTTCCTGGCACCTGGCACCATCTGCTGTCCCGCCGAACCCGCGGAGGTGAGCACCATTCTTGGGTCCTGCGTGGCGGTTTGCCTGTGGGACCGGCAATCCCGGCTGGGGCGGCATGAACCACTTCCTGCTGCCGCGCTGCGGCGACGCCATCCCCAGTCCTCGCTACGGCGACGTGGCCTTTGCCCATTTGATCGCGGCGATGCGCAAGCGGGGCTGCCAGCCGGCCGATCTGCGGGCGAAGGTGTTCGGCGGCGCCGCCGTGCTGCCGTTCAGCACCCAGACCGGCACGATCGGCACGCAGAATTCAGCATCGCACTCGATGTGCTGCGGTCACATGGCATACCGGTGGTCGCCCGGGCGCACCGGCGGGCAGCGCGGCCTGTTCCTGCGGTTCCATACGGCGCTCGGCCTCGTGCTGGTGCGGGAATTGGCGGGCGGTGCCGGGGTCGATTGCGGCGCCGCGATTCCGGCGGGTTAGAGCAGAGTCCGTTCGTGCAGGCGCACGGAACCCGCCCCAATCCGTCGTCTGGGAGCATGACTCACCGTTCCGGTTATTCCACCTGTAGGGATCACGCTCCGACCGTCAGAACAGCACGTCGGCAAATTCCTCGGTCGCGGCCGCCAGCGGCAGCGGCGCAAAGCGCAGGTGCACCTCGCGTTCGCGCGCCATCGTATAGGCTGTCGCGATCCGGTCCAGCGTGGCCCCGACAGCCTCATTGTCCGCAGCACCGGCAGCATCCTCGGTCCCGGTTCGCGAGGTCAGGTCCGCAGCCACCTCGCGCAGCATGTCGGCCAGCGTGTGGCGCACTCCGAACTGCGCGACCGCCGCGTCGACCAGGCACGCGACCTCATCGGTGTCGGCCTGCAATTCGGCCAGTGCCCGGACAAGCTCCTGCTCGAGCCGCCCCAGGCGCCGCAGCGAGGCCGGCATCGCGTCGGTCATGCGCACGATCTCGGCATGCTCGCCGCGGCGCGCGGGATCGCGCAGGCCCGCGGCGATCGGGCGCAGCCGATCGAGATCCTGCAATACGGAACCGGCATTCGCGCCGAACCGACCGCTGCAGGCACGCAGTTCCTGCGCGACGGCAGCGAGCGGGCGCCCCACCGACCCGAGCCGGCCGCATTTCAGCGTCGCGTTCAGCCCCATGATGCGGATGTCCTCCTGCACCGACTGCACATTGGCGAGCCGTCCGGTCAGCGCGGCGGCGGCGTCCAGCACCGTCCCCATTCGCTGATCGGTCGCCGCATCGCCGGTGCTGACCTCGGCGAACAGCGCCGCCGTGTCGCGGATATCGACCTCCAGCGCGGCAGCGAAGCCGCCATGGCGGGTTTCCCCGTGCACCTGCACGCCAAGCGCACCGATGGCCCGCGCCGTGCCGACCAGTTGACGGAGCCCCTGTTCGATCCGCTCGCCCTCGCGCACCAGTTCATCGGCGGTGTCGAGCAGTTGGGCGGCCAGCAGATCAGCCACCAAGCGACACGGACGGACGGCCAGCAGGGCAGCCGCGCGCGCATGCTCCAGCCGCTGGCGGGTGATATCGCCAAGCTGCAGCGCGACGATCTGTCCGGCCACCTGCTGGCGCATCTCCTCCGATCGCTGCCGCGCGGCATCGGCCGCCCCGGTCGCCAGCGACTGCTGCTCCGCGAGGCTGTGGAGGTTGTCGGCCAGCCGTGCCGGGATCGCCCCGATGGCGCCGCCATGACAGCGCGCAAACGCCGCCGCCTCGGCGCGCGCCGCATTTACGTCCTGGTCGACCCGGCGCAGCGCCAGGCGTGCCTCCTCGAGGCACAGGCGCGCCTGTCCCGCGGCGTCCCGGATGCTGCCGGCGAATGCGACGAAATCGGCCGCCCCCAGGCCGATGCCGCCGGCCACCACGCGCGCGCTCAGCGACAGCGCCGCCACCTCGCGCGTGATGGGTTCCAGTGCCGCGACGCGACGGTCCGCAGCGGCCACGATCGTGCCGAGTGCATCGAGCGCGTCCGCGTCCTGCCGGCGCACCGTATCGAGCTTGGCGATATGCGTGCCGGCAGCGGCCAGGTCGCGATGCGTTTCGTCGAGCGTCCTGCCGGCCAGGCCGGCCATGCAGTCGGCGAAACGCTGGATCAGCCGGTCCAGGATGCCCATGGCGCCTTCCAGGCTCTGACCGGCGGCCAGGAACCCGCGTTCGGCCAGCACGGCAGCCTCACCCAGCCTGTCGCCGGGTTGCTCGGGAATATCGACCATTCGCCGGATGTAGCGCATCAGTCTTAACAGGCGCTTCATCGTGCCGCGCGCTGGCCTATGATGCCGGTCATCGCGCCACGCCACGGGGGAACCGATGCGGCTGCTGCTGGCCACCATGTCACATGAAACCAACACGTTCTCGCCGGTGCCGACGAAGCTGGAACGCTTCTGCCGCGACGGCACGGCCCTGCTGACCGGCCAGACGGCGATCGATTTCTATCGTGGCACCGGCACCTGCATGGGCGGCTACCTGGCGGTGGCCGATGAGATCGGCGCGGAGGTCGTCGTGCCGGTCTGCGCCAGTTCCCCGCCGAGCGGGCCGGTGGAAGGCGACGCGTTCGAGACGATATGCCGGATGATCACCGACGAGGTGGCCAAGGGCGGGTTCGACGCGGTGTGGCTCGACCTGCACGGCGCCATGGTGACCGACCGGTTCGACGATGGCGAAGGCGAGTTGCTGCGGCGCATCCGCGCGATCGATCCGACCACGCCGATCTGCGTCGCCTACGACATGCATGCCAATGTGTTTGACGCGATGGTGCGCCATGCCCAGATCGTCACCGGCTACCAGACCTATCCGCATATCGACCAGAAGCAGACCGCCGAACGCGCGGCGCGGGCGCTGCTGCGGGTGATGCGCGGCGAGGTGCAGCCGCGTGCGGCCTGGGGTGCCGCGCCCATGCTGCCGCATGTGATGGCGCAGGGCACCCACCGCGCGCCGAACAAGGACCTGCAGGCGATGTGCGCCGCGTGGGAAGCGAGCGGCCGGGCGCTCGCCGCCAGCCTGTTCGTGGCTTCCCGCATGCCGATGTGGAAATGGCCGGCCTGTCGGCGGTGGTGGTCACCGACAACGATCCGGCCGATGCGCAGGCGATGGTGGACGAACTGATCAGCGCCGCCTGGCGGCCCGCCGCGAGTTCATGTTCGACATCGAACCGCTCGAGGCGTCGGTGCGTCGCGCCAAGGCGCTCGGCGCGCCGGGCCAGTTGCCCGTGTGCTGCTGGACCACTACGACAACTGCGCCAGCGGCGGCACGATGGACACCACCGACACGCTGCGCGAGATCATCCGCCAGGGCCTTGATGACGTGGTGTTCTTCGGCATCTACGACCCCGATGCGGTGCGCCAGGCGGTCGAGGCTGGCGTCGGTGCGACCGTCACGCTGTCGATCGGCGCGAAGCTGCCGATGCCGCAACTGCCGGTGGCGAGCGCGCCGCTGACCGTCACCGGCGTGGTGCAGACCATTTCGTCGGGCAGTTTCCGGCTGAAGGGTGGCCTGACGCCGGGGCTGCAGGTCTACATGGGCCGCACCGTGGTGCTGGATACCGGCAAGGTGCAGATCGTGCTGCTGAGCCGGCATGTCGAGCCGACCGCGCAGGAGATGCTGCAGGTGCTGGGCATCGACGCCGCTCGCAAGAAATACGTGGCGATCAAGAGCCGCGTGCACTGGCGCGCCGACCTGGGCAAGATCGCGCGCGAGATCGTCGAGTGCGCCGGGGTTGGCGTCTGCACCTCGGATTACGGGCAGTTGGTGTTCCGCAAGGTGCCGCGCCGGTCCTTCCCGCTGAACCCCGATCTGCAATGGAACCGGCCGGCGTAAGGAGGAAGATGATGCGTCCGCAGGCCGCCGCCATGAAGGCGCTGCTGAACGAGCCCGCGTTGCAGGTGATGCCCGGCTGCGGCGATGCGATGGGCGCGCACCTGATCCAGGAGCAGGCTTCAGCTCGGTTTCGCCTCCGCTCGTCAATCTCGGCGATGCGGCTGGCCATGCCGGACGTCGACCAGCTTACCTTTCCCGATATGCGCGACGCGGTGGAGGGCATGATCGCCGCCGCCCCGAACGTGCTGTGGCTGGCGGACGGCGATACCGGCTACGGCAACGCGCTCAGTGTGCAGAAGACCATCCGGACCTATGCCCGCGCAGGTGCCGCGGCGGTGCTGATCGAGGACAAGATCTGCCGCGTCCGCTGGGGCACCAGGGGGCGAAGCTCGTGGTGGAACGCGACGCGGCGCTGCTGCGCTGCCGGGCCGCGATGGCCGCCTGCCGCGAGGAGGGGATCCTGCTGCTGGCCCGCACCGATGCGCGCACCTCGCGCGGGTTCGAGGAGGCGCTGGCGCGGATCGGCGATTTCGTGGCCGAAGGGGCCGACATCCTGTTCCTCGATTCACGCAGTCGGAAGCCGAGATGCATGCGTCGGTCGCGGCCTGCGCGGGCCGTCCGGCGATCGCGGTCAACGCGCCGGCGGCGCAGCACTTCATGCCGGCGGACGCGGAACTCGCGCGGATCGGCATCCGGCTGGTCGTGTATCCGCAGGAGGTGCTGGCGGCGACGGTGCACGCCGTGCGCGCGGCCCTGCGGGTCTGAAGGGCGGGCCGAAGCCGCCGATGGCGGGTGGCGCCGACCTGGCCAGCGCCATCCGGCTCCCCGAGTACCTCGCGCTGGACCAGCGGCTGGCCGACCGGTAGCGCAGATTCCGTTCGCGTTGGCTCACGGAATCCGCTCCAGCTCGTTGTCTGAGAGCGTGATTCACCGCTCCGGCGATTCCACCTGCGCGGATCACACTCCAGCGCGCCGGCCGCGACGCTCTATGGCGCCAGCGGCAGCTTGCTGCCGGCCACCGCGCGCTCCGCCACGACATCGCGGCGGAAGCGGAACAGCTTGGCCGGCCGGCCGCCGGTCTCGGTGGTGACGTCGCCGGTTTCCTCCACCAGGTCCTGCTGCTCGATGAGGCGGCGGAAGTTCTGCTTGTGCAGGCGCCGCCCGCCAGCGCCTCTACCGCCCGCTGCAATTGCAGCAGGGTGAAGCGCGGCGGCATCAGTTCGAAGACGACCGGGCGGTATTTGATCTTGGCGCGCAGCCGGGCGATCCCCGTGGCCAGGATGCGGCGGTGGTCGTGGGTCATCGCCTGGCCCTCGACCGGCTCGCCGACCTGTGGCGCTTCCGGCACAAGACCAGCCTCCCACAGCAACTCATATCGCTGCAGGATCAGTTCTTCATTCCAGGTCCGGCCGTCGTGGCCGAACGAGATGGCAACGCGCCGCTGCCGCTCGCTCCGCGTCGCCACGTCCATCGCGCCATCGGCCCAGGTGCGCAGTCTGCGGCGATCGGCTCCTCCACCGGTGCGGTGCCGCCGCGGTGATCCTCCCACGGAAAATAGCGGTACCAGCTTTGCCAGCTTACACCGCGCTCGCCCGAGGTACGTGCCTCGCGCGTCAGCCCAGATAGCTGATCGACACCACGCGCTGCCCTGTCCGCGTCCGGTCGCGATCGGCAAAGGTGTAGAGCTGCTCGACGTAGCCGAGCGGATGGTGGGTCTGCTGCTCGACCCAGGAGCGCATGCCCGATTGCAGTGAGCGGTGGGTCAGTTCGAACGGGCCCGAGGGCAGTGCCTGGCCGGCGTCGATGGTGAGGACGCGCGGTTCACCGTCGGTGACTGCAACGATCACCGCGATCAGTTCGGCGCTGGCCTCCGCCGCGGAGGCTGTCGCCGCCTCGTGCCGCGTGCGGACCTCGTCCATGCGATTCGCCGTGCTGGGGGACCTGGACCCCTCTTCGCACGCGTGCCGCCGCGACGCCAATGACGAATCGTGGCGGCAGGCGCGGGCTCCGCCCCGAACCCCGCCCGAGGGCTTTGCCCCCGGACCCCCAGCAAAGGCGCAGCCTTTGCAATCCCGATTTTGGGCCTTGGGGGAGGGAGGCCGGTTACTCGGACCAGGATGGGTCCGAGTAACCGGCCTCCCTCCCCCAAGGCCAAGTCCGGGGTTCCGAGGGCTGCGCCCTCGGCGGGGGTCCCGGGGCGGAGCCACCTGGTCGGGGTCCGGGGTGAAACCCCGCGCTACCCCCCATCCGCGGCGTCGTTGACGCGGCGGCAAGCTTCTCGCTATACGCCCCGCCCGGGCCACGCCCCCCCACCGGGGCGCTTGTCTTCTGAAAGGGAGAGCCGACATGGCGAGCACGCCGAAACCGGACCTGCGTCCGGCCAATGCCAATTTCTCATCCGGTCCCTGCGCCAAGCGCCCCGGCTTCACCCTGGAGGCGCTGTCCGGCGCCATGCTGGGCCGCAGCCATCGCGCGAGCGGCCCCAAGGCCCGCCTCGCCGAGGTGATCGAGCGTTCGCGCAGCATCCTGGGCATGCCGGCCCGACTGGCGCCTCGGTATCGTGCCCGCGTCCGATACCGGCGCGGTCGAGATGGCGCTGTGGTCGCTGCTCGGCGCGCGCGGCGTCGACGTGCTGGCGTTCGAGAGTTTCGGCGAAGGCTGGGCCGCCGATGTGCTGAAGCAGCTTCGGCTGACCGATGCCCGCCTGCTGTCGGCACCCTACGGGCCAGTTGCCCGATCTCGGCGCGGTGGATTTCAGCCGCGACGTGGTGTTCCCCTGGAACGGCACGACGTCCGGCGTGCGGGTGCCCAACGGCGACTGGATCGCCCGCGACCGCCAGGGCCTGACCATCTGCGACGCCACATCGGCCGCGTTCGCCATGGACCTCGCCTGGGACCGGCTCGATGTCGTCACCTGGTCCTGGCAGAAGGTCCTGGGCGGCGAGGCGGCGCACGGCATGCTGGCGCTGTCGCCGCGCGCGGTGGAGCGGCTGGTCAGCCACCGGCCGGCCTGGCCACTGCCGAAGATCTTCCGGCTCACCCAATGGGGCAAGGACGGCGGCGGCAAGCTGATCGAGGGCGTGTTCAAGGGCGAAACGATCAACACGCCGTCGATGCTGTGCGTCGAGGACGCGCTCGACGGGTTGCGCTGGGCGGAATCCGTCGGCGGTCTGGCCGGGCTGATCGCTCGGTCCGAAGCCAACCTGGCGGCTGTCGTAAGCTGGGTCGCCCGCACCGACTGGGTGGACTTCCTGGCGGAGGACGCAGCGACGCGGTCCTGCACCTCGATCTGCCTCAAGGCGCCGCCGCAGATCGCCGCATTGCTGGAGAGGGAAGGCGTGGCCTACGACATCGGAGCCTACCGCGATGCACCGCCCGGGCTGCGCCTGTGGGGCGGTGCCACGGTGGAGACCGCCGACATCGAGGCGCTGCTGCCCTGGCTTGACTGGGCGCACGGCGTGACGGCTGCGGCGTAGTTCCTCCGACCCGAAGGTGTTGCAGATGCCCAAAGTCCTGATCAGCGACAAGCTGTCGCCCGCCTCGGTCGAGATCTTCCGCCGCCGCGGGATCGACGTCGACCTCAAGCCCGGCCTGTCGCCCGCCGACCTGCGGGCGATCATCCCGGCCTATGACGGCCTGGCCGTGCGTTCGGCCACCAAGGTGACGCGCGAACTGCTCGACGTCGCGACCAACCTGAAGGTTGTCGGCCGTGCCGGCATCGGCGTCGACAACGTCGACATCCGCTCGGCCACCGCGCGCGGCGTCGTGGTGATGAACACGCCGCACGGCAACACCATCACCACGGCCGAGCACGCCATCGCCATGATGTTCGCGCTGGCGCGGCAGATCCCCGAGGCGTCCGCCTCCACCAAGGCCGGCAAGTGGGAGAAGAACCGCTTCATGGGCGTGGAGCTGACCGGCAAGTCGCTGGGACTGATCGGCTGCGGCAACATCGGATCGATCGTCGCCGACCGCGCGATCGGCCTGCGGATGCGCGTGCTCGCCTATGATCCGTTCCTGAGCGAGAAGCGCGCGATGGATCTCGGCGTGGAGAAGGTTGAGCTGGAAGACCTGCTGACCCGCGCCGATTTCATCACGCTGCACACGCCGCTGACCGACGCCACGCGGAACATCCTCTCGCGCGAGGCGCTGGCGAAGACCCGCGCCGGCGTGCGGGTGATCAACTGCGCCCGCGGCGGCCTGGTCGATGAACTGGCGCTGGCCGAGGCCATCGAGTCGGGCCATGTCGCCGGTGCGGCGCTCGATGTGTTCGAAACCGAGCCTGCCACGCAGTCGCCGCTGTTCGCGCTGGAGAACGTCGTCTGCACGCCGCATCTCGGGGCTGCGACGGCGGAGGCGCAGGAGAATGTGGCGTTGCAGGTCGCAGAGCAGATGAGCGATTTCCTGCTGACCGGCGCGGTGGCGAACGCGATCAACATGCCGTCGGTCTCGGCCGAGGACGCGCCGCGGCTGAAGCCGTATATGGAATTGTGCAGACTGCTCGGTGCGTTCGCCGGGCAATTGACCCATTCGCGGGACGGCGTGCTGCGCCGCGTGCTGATCGAATATGAGGGCCAGGCGGCGGCGCTGAACACCAGGCCGCTGACCGCCGCGGCGCTGGCCGGGCTGATGACGCCGATGATGGAGGGCGTCAACATGGTGAACGCCCCGGTCGCCGCGCGCGACCACGGCATCGACGTGGCGGAGACCGTTCACGACCGGCCCAGCGAATATCAGACGCTGGTGCGCGTCACGGTGGAGACCGACCAGCTTACCCGCTCCGTCGCCGGCACGCTGTTCGCCGGCTCCCGCCCGCGCATCGTCGAGATCAAGGGCATCAAGGTCGAGGCCGACTTCGCGCCGCACATGCTGTACGTGACCAACCAGGACAAGCCGGGCTTCATCGGCCGCTTCGGCGCGACCCTCGCCGGCGCCGGCATCAACATCGCCACCTTCCATCTCGGCCGCGCCACGCAGGGCGGCGATGCGATCTGCCTGGTGTCGGTCGACGAGGAGGTGCCGGAGGACGTGCTGTCGATGGTGCGCACGCTGCCGCTGGTGGTGCAGGCGACGACACTGGCGTTCTGAGCAGCCCTTGCCCGCCCGGTGTCCGGGCGGCTCGGCAAGCCAGCATTCAACACGGAGGCAGACGAGGACCGCGGAGAACCACGGAGGAAGCAGGAATGGCGCTTCGCGCGAAGCGCATAATGCCTTTCTTCTCCGTGGAACTCCGTGGAGTCTCGGCGTCCTCTGTGTTGAATCCTTGCGGACCTGCGAGCCGCCACTGTGGCGGAGTGGGGCCGGGACGTGGGGGCGAGGCGCTTGGTGCCTCGCGGTCGGGCCGCGGACCAGGAGGCAAGACGTAAACACGGAGGACGCGGAGACCCCACGGAGCGCCACGGACGAAGCAGGTACGGCGCTTCGCGCGAAGCGCATGTCGTCCTGTCTCCGTGGTTCTGCGCGGTCCTCCTCTGCCTCCGTGTTGAATCCTTTCACCCGGTGCCGCACGCTGGCTGCCCGATGAGCAGCGTCACCCGCCAGTACCAGGAGTTCATCATGGACCTGCTGGCGCCGCTCGACCCAGTGGCGCGCCGCATGTTCAGCGGCGTCGGCCTGTTCCATGGCGGTATCATGTTCGGCCTGCTGGTGCGCGATGCGATGTACCTGCGCGTAGACGACATCACCCGCGCGCGCTTCGAAGAAGCGGGCTGCCGGCCGTTCAGCTACCTGCGCGGTGAGCGCGAGGTCAGTCTGGCGGCGTATTATGGGGTGCCGGAGGACCTGCTGGATCGGCCGGATGCACTGCTGCAATGGGCGCATGATGCCATCGCAACCTCTCGGCGAGCAGCCGCGAATGCACGACCTGCCAGGTCTCGTTCAGGTGCTCCGCGGTATCGAAGAAAGCCGCGCGCGGATAGCGGCTGAGGTTGGGCAGCACCAGGAACTCGGCGCCGTTGTCACGATAGATCGCACCGATCGCCTCGCGCGTCGCCTCCGGCATCGGCGCATCGGCGAAGCCGGTCGGCAGGCCCCCCACGACACGGACGCCATGGTCGGCGGCCCAGCGGAGGAACGCAGCGATCAGTGCACTCCCGTCGCCCGCCCGCACCTGCGCGGCCGTCGGGTGGTACGGGCTGGTGGCCAGCAGCATCGGGCGGCTCGCCGCGGCCAATTGCTCCGTATGCCCGGTATGATCGCCCCACGCATTGGTGGCACCCGTCACCTCGGCTCGGGGATCGTGGAACTGCGCGAACACCAGCGTGGCCTCGACCGGCCCCATCAGCGCGGCGCGCAGGTCGAAGGCGAACAGGGCGGCGAGCCAGCGTGCCGGCGGCAACGCGGCCAGCGTGCGCCAGTCGTGGCGGAACATGATGGCGGCATCCGGTCCGGTCGCGGTGGCATCGTGCGCGCGGACATACTGCGCCTCCTCCATCGGCAGGTAGACGGTATCGCCGCGACGCAGCACCGTCCGCCATCGCGCGAACAGGTAGTCGAGGCCGATGCCCACCGCGACGCCGCCGTTGACGCAGGGGATGGCGAGCACCGCCTCCATCGCCTCGCAGCGGTGCGAATAGGGACCGTTGGAGCCGGCGAGGATCACCAGCTTCGGCCGCTCGATCGTCGCGGCGCGCGCCAGCTTTGCGTCGATCTGGCCGCGCAGGAAGCCCAGCGAGAGCGGCCGGTCCAGGACGTAGCCGAACAGGATTGCGTAGAGCACGAGCGACGCCAGGCAGGCGGCAACGAGCCGGCGGATCGAGGCGGGCCGGCGCATCAGAACTGGAAATACAGGAACGGCGTCGCGTGCGGCGCGAAGAACAGTGCCTGCACGGTGAAGGCGAAGCCGCCGGTCAGCGTCCAGCCGCGCGCACGCTCGGACAGGTCATGCACCGACGGCAGCGCGAGCACGATCGTCCAGCCCAGCAGCAGGCAGGCCGTCACCTCGGGGAAGCTCAGCGTGCGGGCGTCGCCCAGATACGGCAGCACCGGCACCGCGGTGGCGATGGTCGCGAGCGGCGGGAAGGCGTGCACGATCATCTGCGGCAGCGCGATGCCGTTGAGCCCCGCCATGCCGCGCAGCATGGCAAGCGTCGCGCCCAGGTCCGGGGCGCGGAACGGCACCCAGGCGATCACCACCGCGGCCAGCGTCAATGCGGTCGCGGCGGGCCGCGGCAGCCGCCAGCGCCATTGCCCGCAGACGACCAGGTAGAGCCCGTGCAGCCCGCCCCACAGCACGAAGTTCCACGCCGCGCCGTGCCACAGGCCGCCCAGCAGCATCGTCGCCATGAGGTTGAGATTGCGCCGCGTCCCGCCGTAGCGGCTGCCGCCCAGCGGGATGTAGACGTGGTCGCGCAGGAACTGGCTCAGCGTGATGTGCCAGCTTCGCCAGAACGCTGCGATGTTCGCCGCCCTGTAGGGCGAGGCGAAATTCAGCGGAAACCGCACGTTCAGCATGCGGGCGAGGCCGATCGCCATGTCGGAATAGCCGGAGAAATCGAAATAGATCTGCAGCGCGTAGGCCGACGCGGCATACCAGGCCTCGAACAGGCTGAGCGTCGCGCCATCGGCCGCGGCGGTGAAGCCCACGTCAGCGTACCGGCCGAAGGTGTCGGCCAGCACGAGCTTCTTCGCCAGGCCGAGCAGGAAGATCGTCAGCCCTTCGGCGAGGTTCGCGGCGCGGGGTGTCGCGAGGTCGGCTGCCAGCAGTTGCGGCATGATCTCGCGCGGCCGGACGATGGGGCCGGCGATCAGATGGGGGAAGAACGCGACGAATGCGGCATAGGGCAGGAGGCCGGCGGCCACCCGCTCCCCGCGCCAGGTTTCCATCAGGAACATGATCTGCTGGATGGTGAACGTAGCCTTTATCTAGGCATCCACCGATTTTGTATGCATCTTGTATCCTACAATCCGATCCGCCCTTTTCGGGCCTCGGCGAGCTTGACGATAGCCGCCTCCGCTGCCCGTTCCTGGTCTACGGAGCGGGTGTAGAGTTGCACCATTGCGAGTGAACGATGGCCGGTGATCGCAACGATCTCCTGCATGTTGCACCCGGCGTGCGCCAGGTTGGCGGCGGCCAGCTTGCGGAGGCCGTGGATGTTCCGGTGCGGCGGGAAACCAGCGATATCAGCAAGGGCGGCGCCGAGCTGCTTGGAGAGGTTGCTGCCTTTCCAGGGCCGGCCAAACTTGTTGACCAGGATGGTGCGGTCAGGATGCGGCACGACCGGCCCGGCCGACCACATCTCCAGTTCGGCGCGCAGTTCATCGGAGGCGGGAATGACCATCGGCCCGTCGTTTTCCTCGCCGGTCTTCTGCTGCACCAAACGGATCTTCCGACCGTCATAGGCTGACCAGGGCATCGCAATGAGGTCGCCCCGTCGCTGCCCTGTATGCAACGCCAGGACCACCGCGCGTCTCAGGTGCTCCGGCAAGTGGCTCATCGCCTGGTCTGCCTCAGGCTGCGACCAGGCCGGCCAATGGCCACCTTGAAGGTCACGCTGCAGCTTCGTGGCTGGCGAATGCTCGATCCACTCCCGGTCGACCGCAAAGGAGAACAGGGCGGACACGGACCTGGCGAATCCAAAGGCTGCGCCGTGGCCGCGAGCTTCGGCTACCGCGTCCCGGAGGTCTAGTATGTCGCGTCGCGAAACCCGGTCGACCGCGACATTGGACATGCAGGATAGATCGCCCATGTAGGTGGCGTATTGATTTTTGGTGTTCGCGGCGAGCCTGCGATATCGCGGTGATCGCTCCCAAGCAGCGATGAGGTCGCCAACGGTATCGCCCGTCCGCTTATTGTGCTTCGGCTCGTATGCCGGGTAGCGCTTGACCTGGAGGGTTCCGTCCTTCAGCCGATACCGGACGACGCGACCTGCCTTGCGCGAGGATTTTTTGGACACCGGCTTGGCTCGCTGTTCTAGGATCGGTGGATGCTGTGCCGCCGTCAAAGGCAGCGTCAAGCGCGTGACGGTCCCACCGGGGCGAGCGCGGCCCCAGCGTGTAATCTGGCGCAGGGATGCGGTGCTGCTTCACCAGGCGGGGCAGGGCGTCCACGCGCACGCTGATGTATGCTGCCGCAGCCTCAGCATTCAGCCATCGTGGTTGGGGACGCTCACCCATCCGCTGTATCCCTTGCGCGGGGATCGGCACGCCACGGTGCGGCATGCCCAATCATTGCAGCAAACGCATGCTTCCCGCATCTTCCGAGATCGAAACGCTGGGAGGTCGGCGCCAATGCAACCTGTGAATAGCATCGCTGTCGCCGCGGTTGCTGTATTGCTATCCGTGACGCTCGCTTCGACGACCAACGCTCGATCATCACTAACCGATGACCAGATAAGGCGGCAGATCGTCAAGGAAAGCGTCGACGCCTACCGTGCAACAGGACATCCTTGCGCATGCCCATACAACGCCATGCGGAATGGAGCCGCCTGCGGTGGGCGCAGTGCCTACAGTAGGCCGGGCGGCGCTTCTCCCCTGTGCTATCCCAAGGACGTTTCGTCGGACATGGTGCGCGCCTGGCGGAACAGTCACTAAGTTCCCTCGCGCGTCTGTCGCTTTCAGCCGGTTCAGGTAGGCGTTGTGTCGACGCGGAACGGTGGCGTCCGCCAGGGTCGCTGATCGGGACATAAGGTCAGGCATCGGCCGCGCCCCTCACGGGTAGGTGTAGGCAGCCATCAGCGGGCCTCCTCCTGCCGCGCGGGGAACTGGCGCCACTCGCGGCCGTCGAGCAGGGCACCGGCGGCTTTCTTGCCGACGCGATAGACGAAGGTGCTGCCATCCCTTGCTGCATGGTGGCCTATTCCGTTTGGCGTCGGGCACGGACTGCTGCTGCCATCAGATCGGACGATCCACTTCTGCGCGGCCAGACCGATCGGCCCGAATTCGCCCCACCGCTTCATGAAGAACGGCACGCCGGCCGCGACGCACTGATCGCGCAGCGCCCGCACCCAGTCCGGATGCATCGGCCGCGCGTTCGGGCCGCTCTCGCCACCGGCAATTACCCAGTCGATGCCCCCGAGATAGAGTGGCCCCAAGTCTGCGATCAGCGGCTCGCAGGAAAGGAAGCGTACCGCGGCAGGTGTGTTGCGGAGATCGTAGATACGAACAGGTCGCTCCTTGTCTTCTATCGACACGCCCCACCAGATGCCGGGCGGCGGATTGTCGGGTCCGTATTCGTCGAGCGTGGCCCGGGCATCGTCCCTTGCGCCGCGCCAGCGGGTCGGTGTTGTCCAGTACGTGCAGAGCGGCCTCGGCGTTCACCTGATCCCAGAACGCCGGATCGTTGGTGACCGCGCGCATGCGGTCTGCGCGCTTGGTCAGGACCTGGATCGTGTGCCCGCGGAGATGCACCGCCGCGATGGCCACGGCCGTCAATGTGGCGATCTCCTCCATCGGGAGTGCCTGGTGGAACCAGTCACTCGTGCTGCTGGCGAAGATCCTGGCGGGCTTGCGCCAGTTCAGCGGCAGGGTCAGGCGGTCCCATTGGACCTCCACCTTGCCGGTCCACCGAGCGCCGCCTGGCGTGCGCGTGGCGAAGCCGTGTCCCCACATGCCAGGATCGGAGAACCGCGCCGCCATTGCCTCGGCGTAGCAGTTGACGCAGCCCGGCGAGACGCGGGTGCAACCACGGATCGGGTTCCAATCGCTGCGGTCGGTCCACTCGATGCGGGAGCGCGTCATGACTGCACCTCCGCCATCGCCCGAAGCGCAGCGGCGGTGCGGGCCTGGGGCTCGGTGGGTGCCTTAGCGTGCACCCGCTGCCCATCATCCGCGGTGTAGGCGACGCATAGCCAACCGGTGGATCGCTGCTCGATTGTGACTGCGAAGCCAGCCGGCATCAGCGATGCGGCGGCGTCGATGGAGGTGGTGAACTCGGGCGCCCACGCGGCGAGAAAGTGCTCTCGGGTGAGGTCCGCGCGCTGCTCCCTGTTGGCGACAGATGAGCCGCCGGCGACGGCCCCCTCTGGCTTGAACGTCTCGATGTAGTCCCTCACCGGCATCTTCCGCTTCGCGTCGTGCTCAAGCTGGTCGGCCATTTGCCGTAGCTTCTTGGCAGCACGCATGCGCAGTCGGTTCGGCGTCCCAGACATGCTTTCGACGATGGTGCATCGGCCATCCTCTGCATCGTCGACAATATCGACGCAGCCGCCTGTCCCCATGTAGGTATACACAACCGCCTTAGCGCTCATCGCCGGTCTCCGGTGGGGTTCAGCGGCGGACCGCAATCAAATTCCGCCCAATGCGTGATGCTCTCGGTATCGAGAACAACCCCTTCGGCTACCCAGGCGTAACCGCCCTGTTCCGGCGCCCACCATGCGAAACCGCGATCGACTTCTTCAGCCTTGACCCGATAGAGCCGCCCATCGCGCGGCACGTCTTCGTCGTTGATGTCGATCCAGGTTGTCATGGCGTCATCTCCAGTGCTTCCTGCCCAAGCATCGTCATCGGCCCCACCTCGCCGGCCCGGGCCACACGAAGCCGCACATAGGTCTCGCCGCGCTCGGCATCGATCAGCGGCATGCGCCGGTGCAGATCGCGCGCGCCGTCGGCCGTCATGTAGATCACCCGGTAGGACCGCAGCCCGGCCGACGCCGGATACCGGGTGATGTTGCCGGTGCGCCAAAGGATGCGACGGCCGAGCTGCGGATCGTGGAGCTGCTCGACCACGACCTGCACCCACGCGCGCGAGATGTGGACCAGCACCGGCGCGTCGTGCGGCAGGCGGGTCAGCAGCAGGTCCCACTGCCAGGACGGCGACGGCAGCGCGGAAGCCATGTCGATTTTCTCGACCACGGTGGAGGCGGCCGCGAACAGGTCGAGCGGGGTGGCGGCGTCAAGCATCGGCACCGCCATCCGGTTCGCTGACGATGTGCAGCACCTGGCCGTCCGGGCGGGCGAGGGTGAACGGCGGCGGCCCGTATCCTCCCATCAGCATCGGCTGCTTCGGGATCGCGCGGAACGTGCCGTCGGGCAGCATGTAGCCCCAGCGGCGGCCATCGTCTTGTGGGGAGGGGGCGTCATGCATCGCGCAGCTCCTCCGCCAGCGTGACCTGGTGGCCGTTGACGTGGATCAGGCCATTGGTCCGCAGCCTCGACAGGTAGGTGCCGAACGTGCCGCCGCCCGGCGCCATGTTCGCCTCGGCGGCGAGCCCGTCCCGGCGCAGCCCCGTAGGGTGGCGCAGCAAGATGTCGATCAGTCGATTGGGCCCGGCTCCAAGGGCATTCCGCCACATCGCCCGAACGTCGCTGGACGTCAGCGGCTGAGCCGGTTGGGCGCCGGCAACATCCAGGCCTGCTGTTGTACATGCAACGGTGCCGCCGCTCTCATCCAGCAGCCCAGCGACGCGGAGTCGCGAGACGTAGGTTCCCCATGTGCCGCCGCGGCGCGACATGCCGGCGAGCGTCGCCCATTGCGCAACCGTCAGCCTCGCCGGGTGGCGCTGCGCAAGCACACGCAAGATGCGCAGCTCGGCGCCCGTGCCCCTGCCGCGGGGCATCGTGTCCCGCGCCGGCCTTGCCTCGATCGTCGGCGGCTCAGGCCGCCGGACGTCGATGACGCCAATCCCATCCTCGCGCCGGACGTGAGCAGCAAGGAGACCCAACGCACCGTCGATGGCCGTCTGCATCTCGCGGATTTTCTCCCGGAGCGCGATGATTTCGGCGGCGGCCTCGTCTCGGCCGCGCTGATATCCGCGCCCCTCCGCCGCGGCGATAGCATCGGCATCGTGTCGCGCCCCGCGCTTCTCAGCCGGCCTTTCCTGTCGCTCGGCAGCCAACAGCGCGCCGATCGCCGACACGTCTACCGGCGCCAGGCTGCGCGCCGCGACCCGTTCGCCCCGGGCAGGCGTCTTGCTGCTGTCGAATGTAGCGATGCCGGGGAAGCTGACCTGCTGCAGCACGTCATGGCCAGGCGACCATACGAGACCCGTCCCGACCGGCAGGCGCGGCAGTTTCGCCAGCATGAGCTTGCCTTCGGCACGGTCCGCCTGGCCCTCGATCCAAGCGCCGATCGCGTTGCGATCCTGGCTGCTGGTCAGCTTCATTGCGATCAGGGTGTCGGCCTGGCTCAGAACATCCTTGTCGAGCACGGCGGGCCGCTGCGTGATCAGCCACGGCACGAACCCTCGCACGCGGCCGCGGCGCACGATCTCGCCGATCTTGCCCTGCAGCGCGGTCTGGTCGGGCAGCGGGCGCTGGGGTGCCCAGAGATCGGCCTCGTCCAGGATCAGATGCAGGGGCCGTCGGTTGGCGTCGTACAGGGCCTCGGCGAAGGCGGACATGAAGCGCCGGCGCGCCGCACCGCTGCCCAGCTCGGACACGTCGACGATGCAGCGGAGATCCGAGTCTGCCAGGATGCGCGCCAGCGCACGGCCGTCCTGGTCGGTGATCGGAATGTCGCCGTGCAGGCCGCCGAAGATGGTGACCGGCAGGCCGCCGGCCGGATCACCGTCAGGGCCGGCGCGCAGCCCCCACCAGACGCCGAGCGGATCGACCACGCACGCGCGGGCGCCGCCGGCGATCAGCGCCTCGGCCATGCCCTTGGCGGCGAAGGTCTTGCCCGAGCCGGTGGTGCCGACGATCGCCAGGCGGTCTTCCAGGATCACGTCGGTGATCATGCCGCGCCCCTGTTCGCCGGCGACCGCCGCCAGAACTCCTCCGCGGTCGCGATCGGGTCGACGCCGTGCCGCGCCCACCACCGGGCCTCGTTGCCGGCGTGGTGCGGGCTGTCTGGGCCCATGTGATGCTGCGCATGGCAGAGAGGGAGCGCCCAACAATCGGAAGCCTTGAGGCCCCGCGCCTTGCCCTCCGGCCCGCATGTCAGGTGGTGAGCGTCACACGGATGCCGCCAGCAGCCCGGCACCACGCACCGCTGGCGCCTGATCCAGGCGAGGTGCGCCGGCGACCGCATCCGCTGCGGCTCACCGATGGCGAGGGCCGACTTGTCGATCCGGCCGCGGGGCGAGGCCTTGGGGATCATTCGTCGTAACCGATGGCACCGAAGCCACGGTGCAGCGGACGTTCCTCAATCAGCGCCTGCTGTAGCTGCGCCATGTCCAACCGCGGCATCAGTTCTTCGACCGATGGCAAGGTCTCGGCGAACATCCGCGCCGAGTCCGTCGTGAAGGCACCGACCAGTAGGGCCTCCTGCGCCGCCACCGAAGCCCGCTCGATCGCTGTGCGTGCCGTGGCCTCGATTTGCTCGATGCGTCGTTTCGCAACGTGCCGCATCTTCGCGCGCTCGGAACCAACCGCGGCCCGCTGCTGGTGCCATCCGACGCTCAGGGTTGGGGCGAACGGCTGCGGGATGCCAAGCTCCCGGCATCGCTCTGCAATCCTGATCTGGGCCTTGGCGACTTCCTCTTTGGCGGCCAGCACGGCGTGCTGCCACACGGTGTCTTCGTCATAGGAGTAGACGCGGTCGGCCTGTTGCTCGAAATCGGCCAGCAGAGCCTTCGACCGCTCGGCGGCGGCGGTCTTTGCAAGCCTCTCGCGCTGGCGGATGAGCTTGGCCAGGGCCTCGCGCTCGGATTTCGTCATGGTGATGATGGATGGCTGATTGACCATCGCGTTTCCCTCGCCGCCGCTCATGCGCCCATCCTCAGGATCGCCCGGTTCGCCTCGATCGCCATCAGCGCCATGGGATAGGTGACGGCGTTGGGGCACAATTCCTGGAAGTCGATCTCGTATTCCCCGCCTTCCGTGATCGGCATGACCTTCGGCTGTTCGCCTCGCTCGAGAAGCACAAAGCGTTCGCCGTCGCGCATCACCAGCCTGGCGACCTGGCCGGGACGATCGAAGACGACGGTGCGCGCCTGGGACATGCGCTTGCTGTTCACGGTGCCGCACAGCCAACGTAGCGATACCCGTTGCTGGTTGGCTGAAACCGGCTCAGCAGGATCCGTGTGTTGTGGCCGACCGGTGTCCAGTCCGGCGGGCGCGGGCAGTTGTATCGGCCGCTCAGCCGCACGGGATCATCGCGATCAGCGACCACCACGCAGTTCGCGTAGTCGCCCTCGACGGAAAGCACCTGCACCCGCCGGCCTGCAGCCCGCTTGTCGTTGTCGGCCCATATCTGGCCGGGCAGCACTTCGTGCATGCTACGCCCCCATCCGGAGAAGTGCCTGGTTGGCTTCGATGGCCTCGCGCACCCGCTGCTGCTGCTCACGCGGCATCGTGCCGAGCGCGGCGACGAACTCAGCGTCGCCCCCCTTGTCGAGGGTCTCCTGCAAGGAGCGCAGCCGATCGATATCGGCGATCATGGCGTCGGCCATCCGGTCGGCATCGTTGGCGAGCTTGGCCGCCGGCGAGAACAGCCCGAGCCTCCGAATGCGCTCCTCGCCGTCGTCCAGTTCGTCGGCGAAAGTCCGCAGAGCAGCTTCGAGCTTCTTGATGTAGGCGTCGTCGGGGTGGAACCTGGCTCGCAGCGGCGGACACCGCTCGTTGTGGCTGAAGAAGTCCGCCCAGTTGAGGTCGCAGACCGATATCTGCATTTGCACCTGCTGCCGGTAATCCTTGCCCGGACCGCCTTCCAGCAGGTAGCCGATCTGCACCACCTCGGACGGCGCCTTGATCTCGGCCGCGCCGCGGACGCCTTCGGTCAGCACCAGCCGATCCGGTGAGCAGCCCCACCGGCCGCTGTCGATCGACACGAAGCCGACCTTGGTCAGTTCCACGCCCATGATGTCGGCGTAGGCGTTGGCCGCTTCGCTCTCCCGCTCTTTGCCGTGGATCACCCATTGCAGATGACCAACATCGGTGGCGAACGGCTCCCGCAGGATGCGCTCGGCGATGAGCTGGTAGCCGTATTTGTGCCGGGCCTCGGACAGGTCGCCCTTCACCGCAGTGATCACGTCCTTGGCCCGGCTGGCGGTCGGGATGCCCAGACGGATCGCGTGCCACTGCACGCTGCCCTGCGGCACCTCGTGGTCGAGATAGATCTTCATCCGACGTCGTCCTTCCTCAGACGCTGCCGCATGATCTGGTCGACCAGGTTGATCAGCCGGACGAAGTCAGCTTGCTCCACCTCGAACACGGTGGTCGCCGGGCCGTTCGTGTGACGTGCCAGGAAGGCATCGATCTTGTTGCCCCTGATGCCGGCTTCTTCGAACTTGGCCAGCAGGTCGTGCGCCTGATCCTCGGACAGCGGTGCCGCGCCAGACTTCTTGCCGTCATCATCATCGCCTTCGGTGGCGATGTTCAGCGCAGCGAAGGCGGCATACTTCTTCCCGTAGGACAGCGACGATCCGTACGCCTGCAGGTTGTTCTTGCCGCCGGACGTATCGAGCGGCACGGGGAACGGCTCGCCTTCCTCGACGTGGCCGCCGTTGTGCCGCAGGACCGCGCTCACGCCGAGGCCGCCGCCGTCGCCCTGGCGAGGCCGTATCCGGAAGGACAGGCCGAAGCCGTGCTCCGTGAGCACCGGCATGATCGCGCCGTGGATCGTCTCCCACTTGGCAAACTTCGAGACGAAATACTTCTCGCCCTGCGGCTTGTTCTTGTCCTTCGGATATTCCAGCGTCCCGTCGCGCTTCACGCGCGGGAGCATGGCCTGCATCCGCACGAAGGCCTCGTTGAACTCGCGCATGGCCTGTCGGTCTTCCATGCGCTCGTGCATCTGGATCAACTTGTCGATGCGATCCACGTCGATCTGCGGATTGGCTGCTAATTGCATGATCGCGCCCAGCACGTCGCCGCTCGGCAGGGCCGGCACATTGGTTCCGGAGGCCGGCGCTAGAGCCCTTGTCTCGGTGGGCATGACGACCACCGGATCGCCGGTCTTCACATCGTCGAAAAGCGTGTCGTCCATGATGTCGTCTCCGGTTCGGGTGATCGCTTGGGCCATCACGCGCTAGCCGATCGGCGCGCGAGTTCGCGTTCCGCGTTCCACTTCAGATCGCGCTCCATGTCGGTCTGCCTCAGCATCCATGAAAGGAAGCCGCCCTCGACTTCGGACCATGGCTTGCCTCGGAACTTGCCGATCGGGCACTTCGGCAGCAGGGCGGGTTCCTTTGTCCAGGCAACCATCTCGCGGCCGGTGGCGCCGGTCTGAAAGAGCGCGAGCAACAGGTGCGCCGTGACGTAGGCATCCGGTCCGGCACGGTGCGCGGGTTGCGTCGCCACGTGGTCCAGCGTGACCTTGCCCTGATCCTCCAGCCAGTAGCGCAGCGCGCCGTTGCTGTGGCTCGGCGCATCCGGCCAGACCCGTAGCGCCGCCTTGTAGGTGCAGATCAGCGGCTTCGGCGATGTGAAGAACATCGCCTCGAATTCGGCATTGTGAGCGGCGACGGCATCACAGGGTTCGCGGAACATCCTGGCCGGGTCGAATGGATCCCACTCGGCGCACTCCGCCAGTGAGATGTGGTGCACGGCGCGCACCTCCGGCGGCATCGCCTTGACCCGGCACATCCAGGTCATGGGCGGCCCGACGCGCCGTTCCTCAAGATGGAGGTCGCAGATGCCGACCTCGCACACCTCCGCCTCAGGCGGTTCGGTGCCGCTGGTTTCGAAGTCGATGACGCGGATGATGGTCATGCCGCCGCAGTCCCAGGCGCGCGCACCCGGCCGTCCTCGATCACGAAAGCCATGCGGTCATCGCTGCGCACCGTTTCCACCCACACCTGGGCGTCGTGCTTCGCCGCAAGCTCGGCAAGCAGCTTCATGCCGTCCGCGTCCAGCACATTGCCGTCGCGCACCCGGATCACCCGCAGCTTCGGGTTCAGCGCGATTGCGATCGCCACCGACACCCGGAGCTGCTCCGCGTCGCTCGCCTGGTCGAGCGGAACGCCGTTCAGCAGCAGCACGCCATCGCCGAACCCGATGCCCGGGATGGGCAGCTCAGCCTTGGCGGTCGCTTCCGCCTTGGCCTTCTCCCGTGCCTCCATGGCCTTGGTGAGCGCCGCGGCCCTCTCAGCCGCGGCCTTCGCCTGCGCGACCAGATCATCCCGGCGGCGACGCGCCGCCACGCCGGCATTCGTCGTCCGCGCGCCGGCGATGCGCTGGCGCAGTTCCCCGGTGTCGATGGCCGCCGGCAGCAGACCGGCACCGTCGAGCCGCGCGCGCAGTTGGCCGACCTCAGTGTCGATCTGCATCCGGCTGTCCGCGGTTTCGTCATTGAGGTTCGTCAGCTCGGCATCGGCCGCGGTGTTGATGCTGGCGATCCTGGCCCGCAGCGCCTCGATCTGCCGCTCCACCTCCGCAACCGCCGATGTCCGGCGCGCCTCGATCGCGGTCCGGCGCCGCGGGTGGCTGTCGTCAAGCGCCTGCCGATCAGCCTCAAGCCGCTCGATCCTCTCTTCGGCTGCCCGCCGGTTCGCGCGGCGCGTCTCGATCGATCCGTTGTGCTCGCCGGCGCGCGCCAATTCATCGGTCAGGGCGGCTTCGTCGATTTCGGTGTCCGGCAGACCGTCCGGCACCTGGATCCCATCCGCCTGCGTCTGAAGCTGCTTGGCGGCGCGGTTCTCGGCCGTGCGCGCCTCGTAGTCCTCGCGCTGGGCGGCCTCGTGCGCGGCGAAGTCGAAGTCGCGGACGAACCCGCGCAGCATGTCGAACTGCGCCTTGCCGTCCATCCGCATGAACGCCAGCGGGTCGATCGACAGTTCGCCCATGAGGCTGTCCAGCATCTTCTGCGGCGACGGGTAGCGCGCGCCGTCCGCCGCTTCGACCACGATGCTGGTGCTGAAGCCCTCGCCATCGTCGACCTTGCGGAACGTGCGGCGCACCATGATCGGCCCGAGGTCGAGTTCGATCCTGGCCTTGTCCGCGCCCTTGCGGATCGGCGTCGACTGCACCGCGCCGCGGCCGCGCATCGCCCAATAGATGCTGTCGAGGATCGATGTCTTGCCCTGGCCGTTCTTCCCGGTGATCTCGACCAGGTTGCCGTCTGGCGAGATTTGGACGGCCTGGATGCGCTTGATGTTCTCGGCCTCGAGACGGACGATCTTGTATCCCACGTCACTCGGCTTGCTGCCGGCGAAGAGATCATTCGGCATGGTGTGGGTCCCTCAGAACGGATTGGAACTCGCGGACCGTTCGACACGCGATATGACGTGCACCGGCGCGATCTCATCGAACATCCACGCGGCGGCAGCGAACTCCGCCGCGCCAATCAGCAGCAGGCCGAGCGCACCGCCGACCCATAGCCAGGCGCGACGACGGGCGGGCGCGCGGTGCGGTGACCCGTAGCGCCACAGTTCGGCGCGGGACGGCGGGATGCGGGTGACGGTGGCGCGGGTCATGCGGCTACCGCTCCCAGCTCCACAGTCAGGGCGTCGAGCAGGAAATCAATCGGCTCTCGCGACGGATCATCATCGGCGGCCGACTGCGACTGTTGGTAGAGCACAGAACGCAGAATCGCAGCTTCGTCCCCCAACAGCCGAGCCGCGATGTAGAGCGTTCCATCCACCACTATCCCGGGAGCGCCGTCCGGTATCGCGTCGGCCACTACGATCGGGCGGCGATCCAGCCCGGCTCGCTGCGCGCGCTGCCGGACCCGCGCAACCGTATCGACCTGCGCCGCAGTCAGTGGCGTTACCTGGGGCCGGAACGTCCGGGGACGCGTGGCATTCCACACATTGAGTGCGCTGGGGACCAGCGATCCGCTCGCCACGTCTGCAAGCCTTCCCGCGGTGCTGAGGAAGGCATCGGAAGGTCGATCGCCGTCGCTGGTATAATCGAAGTCGCGCTCGAAATCATCCGACGACGCGGTAAGAGCCGCCTCCAAGATGTCCGGATCGTCGCACTTGGCCAACGCGCGGCGCAGGTAGTATTGCGCCATGAACGGATGAGCCATCGTGCGATCTTCGGTCAGCTCGACGTGCCCCGTGAGGTTGTAAGTGAAGACGGCGCGTTTCGGCAGCGTCAGCACCCGCACACCACGGTAGAACAGCGCGCTCGACGGGCGTCGATAGATGGCGACGTCTTTGATCGTCAGGTCCGGCTCACCACTGATGAAATATTCATCGTGGCTGCGGTGCACGCTTTCGATCTCTGCTCCCTCCACTCTTATCTGAGTGAAGTCCCGACGTGGATCGGTGGCGGCGCTGGCAGATGCCGCCATGTAGACCTCGCCGCCTTCGTCGCGCGTGTTGCAGTAGAGTTCTCGGTAGGCCATCCACGGCTGCCAGTTCTTGCCCAGCTCCGTGGTGAAACCAATGGGAGCCGGCACGCCATCACCCACGGCCATTTCGACGAATTCGAAGTCTTTGCCTCGAATGTTTCCGCGGCGGGTCGAGAAGCGCATCTCCTGTTCGCCGGAGAAGACCATGATGCGACAACCCGTCCGCAGCAGAACAGCGATGGCATACTTGAGACCAGTCCCAAAGAAACCGATGGGGCTGTCGCCGATCTTCACGCTGACGCCGAATGTCGTCATCGCGGCGATATCGATCTCGCCGCCGTTCTCGAACACGATCATGCTGCAGCCCTCTGAATGCGTGGTGGTGCGAAGTTGGCGCGCACGACGGCCGCGGCCGCCACGTGCTTCCATGTCCTTCCGCGAACAATATCGTGGATCGTTGCGGCATGAAGACCGACGGCGTTGCCGATCTTTGTGAGGCTCATTCCTTCGGCTCGCAGACTGCGGATCAGCCGAACCGTCTCCTCATCGATCTTTGCGTTGGGGTGAAGTGTCCCGACAGAGAACTTGTTGAAATGCGCGCGCCCCTTCGATCGCATATCGGACAGATTGTCGGCCTGGGTGCCCAAGAACAGATGATCTGGCCGCACGCATGCTGGGTTGTCGCAATGATGGCAGACGTTCATCGTATCAGGCGGTTGCTCACCGGCAGCAATCCAGAATGCAAAGCGGTGAGCCAGCATTCGGTCTCGGCGCTTGCCGAGAGAGAACATGCCGTACGAGAGTGATCCATCGCTCCGTCTGAGCCTGGTTCCTTGCCAGAGCCAACAGGGGCCGTCCCGATTGACGCGCGACCAGAAATTATCGATCAGCGTCTCGTTGGGGCCGCCGCCGGCGAACAGGTCGACGATCAGTTCGGCGGGGGCGATCACGATGTCACCTCCGCCTTGGCATCCAGGAACTCAGTCAACTGGTAGGCTTCCACACCGACGCGGCGGATGACGCCCTCGCGTTCCAGTTGTTTGATGAATGAGGGCTGGAAGCCGCCGTCACCGTCGACGTAGTAGGTTCGCAGCTTGGAGCTTGGCCGATTGATGATCACACCGGCGCGCAAGCGTGGCAGCAGGTTGTCCCAGGCCTCGCGATCGCGTCGAGCATAGATGACGGCAGTGGTCTCGCCGGTGTCCGTGCTCATCGCCCGCCGCTCCCATGCAACGGGAACTCGACCTGCTCCAGCAGATCGACGATCGCGGCGAACTCGGTCGGGCCCTCGCCCATCGGGTCGCCCAGGTCCCATTCCTTGAACGTCGCGCGCCAGTCGAACTGACGGATCGGGATCGGCGGGTAGACGTGCTCCGTGACGATGAGCATCGCCGGCGCGTCGGCGGCCATCACGCCGCCCTCCGCTGCACCGGCGCCGGCTCGTCGCGATATCCTTCGATCAGGTCGAGCAGATATCGCCGCGCCTGCGCCCGATCGCGGCCATGCAGCGCCCGCACCTGTGCCAGCGTCTCGGTGATCTCGGCGCGGGAATGCTGGTCGACCAAATGCCGCCGGGCGCAGTCGTAGGCCTCGATCGCGGCCTGCAACGCATAGGGTCCGCCGTGCGCGTCAAGCGCGTCGCAGCCGTGGCTGCCGGGGCCCATCACGATGAGGCGTCGACCGTCGGTGCGCGCCAGCATGCCGCGGAGCGTCTCGATGTCGGCCTCGATCGCGTGGATATCGCGGCTGATCGCGGCGGAAGCGGGACGCGCGCTCATGCCGCCGCACTCCCGTCCAACCCGCACAGCGGATCGCGGCACGGCCCGGCCTCCCGCATGCTCTCCCGCGTCTCGCCGCACCGCTCGCAGATCGCGCTGTCCGGCCCGGCCAGCCGCGCCTCGCACCGCGCGATCTCGGCGCGCCACCGCTCCACCGATGCGACCAGGCGCGCCCGGCCGTCGCGACTGGCGCGCCACACCGCGAGCGCAATCCGGTCGCCCGCGATCCAGGTCGGCACTCCCGCCGCGGTGTCGGCGTCGTGCTCCGCCAGCCGTTGTTCCGCGAGCGACAGTTGGACGCGCGCCACCCTCAGCGCGGCGCGTGTCGCGGCCGGGCCGCCGAACAGAGCGTCGGCCAGGGCCGCGTGGTCCGTGGTGGTGATGATGTTGGGGGCGCTCATCGGCCGGCGCCCTCGCCGGCGGCGCCATTGCTGACGTCGCCGGCTTGGCCCACCGTTGCGGTTGCGACACCTGCAACGGAGAGATCGTCATGGCCGAGAGCCTGAACCGCGAGGCACTGATCCTCGCCCTTTTCGATAAGATCAGCGGCATCAAAGTCGACAGCGATGGAGCAAACGCCCCCCTCGATCGCGACGCCGCTGTCGCGCTTCTGCGCGAGGTCATCGCCGTCGTGGACGGACACCGGCCGGATGGTGCCTGACAGCAGGTAACTGGCGAGCTGGTCGACGCGGGCCAGGAAGTAGTCAGGTTCCTCGCGCCACACCTTGTGGCCCAATACGCCGATCATCTGATTGTAGGCATAGCGGCGGACCGCCCGAACGTCGGCGTCGATTGCCTGCGCGCTGGCCGTCAGGTCGACGCCGAAGGCGGCGGCGATCTCCGACGGCGCGCGATGGAGTGCGGCCGCCATCCGGGCCAGCTCGTCCATCTGAAGACGCCGCTCGCCTGACAGGATTTTCGTGAGCTTGAGGCCGTCCAATCCGACGCACTCGGCGAATTCCGCCTGGCTGCAGAAGCACGCTTGATTGATCCATTTGCGGATCGCCTCGCCGTCAATATGCGCTGTCTGGGCCATGGGGCCTCCGGGGTGACGGAGGCAGTATGTGCGGGCAATTCCCCGCCCGTCAATACTATAAGCGGGGAGTTGCCCGCATTAATAACGGCGACCATCGAGCCGCCAGGGAGCCAGCGCCCACCCTTAACGGCGAGATGAACGGCAGCCGGCCGCGCCCCGTGCGCTGACGGCCGGTGGGTGGTCCCACTGTCGCAGGCCTGGCGGCGTGGTCAGAATGGTGGATGCTGGTCTACTTGGCGGTTCAGTCAGGCGGCAGCACAATAGCCGGCCGTGCATCAGGCCTCACGGCATGAGGGTCAGCGCTTCAGCCGCCTGCGCTCGCGCTTGCCGTGGCGGAAGTAGTGGAGCAAGCCCGGCGTGCCCAGTTCGGCCACATCCGGGTTGGCATCCCAATAGGCCGCACCATCGAACTCGGCCGGGAAGACGGCTCCCGTGCGCTCTGGCGCCGCAGAGGTATACGTGGCGCGCCGGAGCCCTTCATCGACGCCCAGCACCGCGAGCAATGCCATGAACCCAGGAAAATCTACGATGTCGCGCGTCGCGAAATATCTGACGTAGTCATCCTCGGTCATCGTGAAATATCGGATCAGATGGTCACCATGGCCCTTGTAGGCCAATAGTTTCTCACGGTCCTCGATATCCACCCTGTTCTTAAGCTTCTCGAGCGCTCGGTTCCGCAGTTCCACGAAGGACCGATTGTGGAAGTGGAGATAGCCAACAGAACGCGCGCGGCGGGGCGCAGCCCCGGGGACGCCGCCGTGATGGTTTCCGTGATCCAGGTGGTCAACTCCGCCACCTGAGAAGAAGACCTTCTGTTGATCCTGGAAATAGAAAGCCGTGGGATCGCCTGGCGCGTTCCAAAGCAGGGTCGGGACGACGAGCACGCCGCGCGCCGACGCCAACGGCTCCAACTGTGCCCAGATGTCGTTCCGCGAGCAGGTCAAGCCACTGGCGCCAAGCGAAACAACGAACTCGTCGCAATCGAGGGGCAGGTAAATGTCGTGCCTCCCCTGTTCCGCCAGAGTGTTGATGATCTGCTTGGTTATCTCGCCCTTCTTCTCGTAGTCGCCCATCCGGCTGTGGGACAGGTCGAAATTCACACCAACGGCCTGGAACCGCCGGATCGTGTCGAGCGTGACGGAATGCGTGGAGCCGTTGTCCACCACGTACAGGTTCTCGAAGCCAAATAGATAGCCGTGGTAAGCGAGCCATGGCGCGAGGAGGTCGTCCTCGTCGCGCTGCATCATGATGCAGGCAGGTGGTTTCATGAGACACCGCTCTCCCGTTTACGCGTATTCCACTCTCACCGTGGCGCCGGCCCGTTCCAGCGCCAACATCATCCGAACGACCAGCGCCTCGTAGCATGGCCACGCCAAGTCTGCGCCCAAGTCCCGACGGCGGGCATAGTCGTCCGGCGATCGATACCGGACCAGCATCACGGGTTCGGTGGCCGTGCTGTCTTCCCAAATCTGCACCGCCATCTGAGCGCCGCGCTCGATCCGGGCGTTAATGGTGCGCAGGTCGCCGGCGGCGCTTGTCGGGACGGTGAGCCGCCCAACTTCCCAACCCTCGACTGTCTGGAATGGTACGCCATGAAGGACGGCTGCCGCCTGGAGAGACAGGCCGCACGCCTCGCGAACGGTGCGGTACTCGGCCGGGCTCACGTGGCGGACCTCTCTGCCTGCGCTTCAACGCGGGCGGTCAGGCTCGCGTCGTCAGGAGGATAAGCCAGCTTTCGTTCGTTCCACAATCGACCGACCATCGTGCTACCCCTCTCGACATGTCGTCCGCCGGAGCTATTCCGGCCGGTAGCTACCAACGACAAGCGCTGTGATCATGATGTCCGGCTCCCCGGCATCGTGAAGGTTCCCAGCAATCGCGCTCGCGGGCATAGGTTCGTCGCCGAACGAAATTGGGACCTGACCGCCAAGAATGATGGGCGACTGGAATTCGGGGTCCGAACTCCGGGGCCACAGCAGAATGCGGCCTCGTTGATCCTTGCCGAACTCCTTGAGCGTCGCCTCGTATTCGCCGGTTTTCCGATCGCGGCGAAGGACAACCACCCGCTCGCCATCATTGGGTGTGCGCCCAAGATCCCCTAAGGGGATCACGACCACGATCGTGCCCTCCGGATAGAGCTTGTCCATGGAACTGCCGCGGACCAGCAGGCCGAACCTGGGAATACCTGCCGGGTAGCGGTCATCAGTCGGCACGGTGACGTTGAACCGCTCATCCTCGGGCCATTCGAGTGCCGACCTCCACACGCCGGCCTGCACTGCACCGCGCACCGTTATGCTGGTCAGCGCTATTGGCCCCTCGGGTGGCGCGACGTTCTTTTCAACCGCTTCAAGCAGATATTCAGGCGCCGCGCCGATCGCGCGGGCCAACCGGACCAGCGCATCGGCGGCCGGCATTCTCTTGCCTCGCCGCCGCAAGTCTCGAATGAAGTCCGCCCCCGCCTGAGCGCGCAACGACGCCTTTCGGTCGCTCAGGTTCGTGCGCGCCAGATGTTCGTCGATCCGTCGGAGCAGCTCCTCGTTTGCCATGCGGGGAGAGTCCCGCATGGTGTATTTCCAGTCATCCGGGTTCATCCCCGTTGACAGATGCGGGGAGATGCCCGCATGTTTCGCGCATGACCCCGACAGATGCGCTCTTGACCTGCGCCAGCGCCTACTGCGCCAGGCGCAAGATCGTCCGTCCCACCCTGTCCGGCCTGATCTTGAAAGACAGTCGGGCACTGGATCGGGTGGCCGAAGGCGGCAGCATGACGATGCGCAATTACCAGCGCTGCCTCCAATGGTTCTCCGATCATTGGCCGGCTGACCTTCCGTGGCCCGCCGGCGTCGAGCGCCCGGTGCCGGTCAAGTCGACGCCGGCAGAGGCCGCATGATGCACCCCGGACCGCACCGCACGGCGCCGCCGCTGCGCATTGGCCGATCGGCGCCGAGGCGGCCGTGCCGGTTCGAGGAGGCGATGAAGCGCCTGAAGGCGACGGAAGCCGCGCTCAGGGAGTGGGCAGGCCGTCGCGCAGCAGGCCGATCCACGCATGCAGATCGGCCTCCAGGTGTCCGGTCAGACGGGCGTCTGACTTCAGATCGTCCACCATCGAGGCCGCTGTGACCGCGATGCGCCCAAGCATCTCCTCGGGATCGAGGGCCACCAGCACCAGTTCGCGCAGCGCTAAGTTCAGCAGCATCGCCAGCACGTGCGTGCGCATCCCGGTCTGTTGGACAAGCGACGCCAGATCGGCGGAGAGGTCCTTCACGCGGTCCAGTTCGGACACGAGCGCCTCGAACTCGTCCATGGTCACAAATTCCGGCATCCCCCCCTCCCGTTCCTTGTGTCGCAACAAGAACGGTAGGGCGCGGAGGGGTGGTTGTCATGACCATCCCATCATGGCGCCGGGGGGCGCGTGATGTTCGGCAGCATCATGTCGACCGCGCTCCGGCTGGCCGGATTGGCGGGCCTGGGAAGCGCGCCGCAGCCGCTTCGCCCCACGGGCAAGAGGGGCGCGGCCCGGGTCCGCGTCGGTGACCGGCAATATGCGCCGAACGGTGCGAGCGAGACGGCACGGCGGCGGCGCCAGATCGTTGCCGGCAGCTTGAGGCCAGGCAACGGGCTGTGGCGGCCGGCATGACCTCCCCGACATCCATCCCCGCCACCGGCTACCGGTTCCTGTTCTCCCGGCCCGATCCGACGGTGCTGTGCGTCGCATGCCGCCGCGAGCCAGCGACGGTCAGCTACGCGCATGGCCTTGGTCACGCGCTGGGGTCCGATCTGCTGTGCGAGCGGTGCCTCGGCGCGGAACTGGCGGAGGCGCGGTCATGAGCTGGTGGCCTCGCTGCCTCACCATCCCGCGCGCGCCGGACTTCGTCATCGGACCGGCGGAGCGGCCCTACCTGCTGCGCTGGTGGATCGTCCCGCGGAACCGGCTGGCGAACCTCTACCTGCATCGGTTCTGTCGCTCCGACGATGACCGGGCGTTGCATGACCATCCGTGGGTCAACGTCTCGATCATTTTGACCGGCGTCTATCTCGAGCATCTGCCGGACGGCGCAGTGAAGTTGCGCAAGGCGTGGCGGCCGTGGGCGCCGTGGCGGATGACGTTCCGACGTGCTGTGGCTGCACATCGCATCGAACTGATCGACGGCGGCCGGACGGTGTGGACGCTGTTCATCACCGGACCGAAGATCCGCACCTGGGGTTTCTGGTGTCCGCAAGGCTGGCGGCGTCATGACGTGTTTGCCTCCCGCACGGCGTCCGGCAGCGAGATAACCCGGGGGTGTGAATGATCCCCTGGCACCGCATCGCCGCATGGCTCCGCCGCTGCGCCGCGGCCAACCCTGCCGATCCCTTCGCGCCGGCGTGGCTTGACGATGCCGAGTGGTGCGACGCGCGCGCCGGGATGGCGCCGGCACAGCCGCGCGTCGCCGTGCAGCACGACCTGTTCGGCTGGGGGCGGGCATGACGGTCGGCGACGTGATCTGGATCGGGCTCACCGCCGCCGTTGTGGCCGTGGGCACCGTCATCGTGGTCGGCGTCATCGCTGCGGTGTTCTCCGCGCCGATCGACGATGAGGACGATCATCTGCCGGGCGGGCCGTGGCCATGATCGGGGCGCCTCAAACAGAATATGCCGCCTTGCAAGATGGCGGCGTGTCCCCTTGCCGGTCGGGGGTGATAGGCCGGCGGACTGACGTTCCTTCCCCCACCGCGACGGATCGCGCCGTTGCGGCACTTGCGCCCAGCCATCGTGACGTAACGAACCCCGGTGGCTGGGCGTCTTTCTCGCGCGCAACGGTTGCCGCCGTCGCGCGGATGTTCATCGCTGCTGCACTTCCGTTTCCCGCTGTTCTCTCCTGTATGTTCACTGGGACCTCGCATTCCGTCGTCACAAACGATGGAGCGTGCCCGTGCGAAACAATAGCGGGAATCGACACCGAAAGTTTCGGAGCCACGACATGACGCCTGACGCTGCCACATACACCGATGTGGTGCTCGGCGTGCTGCGTCGAGAATACGCGCCGCTGAAGAACGCGGCGAAGCTGCTGGCACGCCATGCGCGCACAACGCCGCGGACGGCCGACAACTGGCTCGCCGGCAGCCACGCGCCGAACGGCGAGAAACTGATCAACCTGATGGCTGAATGTGCCGAACTCGCCGATGAGGTGAACCGTCTTGTCGCAGCGCGCCGCGCCGCTCGAGGCGACGGGTGAGACGCACATGGGCAATCGAAATCGGCAAATGCGGGTGGGGATACGCCGGCGGCTTGGTGCCGGAACTGCGCCTCGGCGCTATCCGAGTTTGGACGTGTTCCGGGTCGGTCGTGGAACTGATTGTGTCTCTCCGCAACGCGCTTGCTGCGGCTTCGGAAGAACTGAAGGGGCGTAAGTAGAATGTTTGTCTATTTCCTTCAGGCTGGAGATGGCGGCCCGGTCAAGATCGGGTTCAGCACTGATCTATCGACGAGGATCTCGTCGCTAAAGACCGGCGTATTCGAGGCTATGAAGGTCCTGCGAGTCGTCGAAGGAACTCGTGATACCGAACGTTGGCTGCACGACAGATTCTCTGCCGTTCATAAGCGCGGCGAGTGGTTTCATTTCCACCAAGACATGCTCACGGTGATACCGCCAGACCCTGACACATTGGTCGCCGACGCGGTGGAGAATGAACGGCGCGACCAGCAGTTGGCTATGGAGATGCGGCAGAGCGTCATTCTTGCATCCCAAGACCTGCCTGCCACCGCTACGACCAAGGAGCGTATCGCAAGGTCAGCAGAGCGTCTCGGTATCACGGGACGGCGCGCAAGATCGCTCTGGTATATGAGCCCGAAGACCGCAATCCGCGCGCATGAGGCTGACCGGATCAGAGCGA
This sequence comes from Acetobacteraceae bacterium, assembly GCA_037201625.1. Lineage (GTDB taxonomy): Bacteria > Pseudomonadota > Alphaproteobacteria > Acetobacterales > Acetobacteraceae > JAMXLO01. The sequence goes on from JBBCGR010000003.1 coordinate 1,602,358, forward strand.
TATGCAGATCCCTGTTGGCGGAGCGGGTTGATCGGCTGGAGCAACAGGCAGAAGCAGCCAGAACTGCCCTCCGTCGCCTCGATGGCCGTGCTCGACGCGCGCATTCGGATAGGCAGCAAGACCTGCTGTCCTTGTTGGTTCCCGAGAACATCGAGAATGAGTAGCCGAGCGGAAGGGCTGATACCCGACCCGAGGCAGATCGGGTGGCGCTGGTGAGCAATCCAACGCCATGGACTGAGGAACTGGAGCAGCGCCTACGCGAGTTGTGGGCCGAAGGGCTGTCGACCCCTGAGATCGGACGGCGGCTCGGCAAGTCGAAGAATGGCGTGGTCGGCAAGGCGCATCGGCTCGACCTGCCCGCGCGCCCTTCGCCGATCATCAGGTCCGGCGAACCGCGGCCGGTGAGGCCGCGCCAGGTTCGAGCGGCTGCGACGCTCGCGGTGCTGCGCAGTCTCGGCAGCGCGGCGCCGAAGCCAGCGCCGGTCGCTGTCGCTGCACCAGCGCCCGCGCGGCCAGTGGTTGCCGCTCCGCAGCGCGCACCAACGGCGCGCACGACCGTGCCTTACTCGCCGTTCGCCACTTGCCAATGGCCGACCAACAACGGGCGGCCGTGGCGGTTCTGCGATTCCCCGACCAAGGCCGGTTCGTCGTGGTGTCCGGAACACCATGCGGTCTGCTTCACCAGGCGCGTCCCCTACGGCTACGGCAATCCCGAGCGCGGGATCGAGGGCACGGCATGAGCGCGGCGGCATCAACCCGCGCGGTGCGGAACTGCCTGTCGTGCCGGCGGCCGTTCACATCCAAATGGATCGGCAACCGGATGTGCCGGCGGTGCAACGGCGGCGACTGCGCCGCGATCAAGCCGCCGCGCCCTGTGATGCAGCCTCGCGTCCCGTTCGACCGCGAGGCCGGCATGCAGTTGCTGCTCGACTGGCTCGCCGCGCTCGATGGTGACCTGCCATCGCTCACCGGCATTGCCGACGCGATCGGCGCGCCGTCCGCTTACGTCGTCTGGTCGACACTGGATCGCATGCGGGCCGCTGGCGTGATCGCCTGGCGCAGCGGGACCCGGAGCGAGAACCGGGGCCATCAGGCGATCCGGCTGGTCGCGACCGGCAAGACGTTGCGGACCGCGGGTTGCCCGTTCGATCCGCCGGGAGACCGGGCATGACGCCCATCACCATCATTCACGAGATCAAGCTGAGCGGCGACACGCTCATTGCGCTGCGCGAGATCGTGCTGGATGCCGTCAGAGAGTTCGCGGCTGCCGTGGGCGCCGCGGGCGGCGAGGCACCCCTGCTTCCGGTTCCGTCCCCCCAAGCGCCTCCGGCCGGCTCGCCCGGGGCCGTCGCGGCTGCACCACAGCGTGCGGCGACGGCGTCTTACCCTGAGGCGCAGGCGCCCGCCGCCGTTGGCCCGACCCCAGTGGCGACGGGCGCCATCTTGCGAACGCGCGATGACTGGGTGACCGAGCCGCGGATCGCGATGCTCGCCGACATGCGCCGCCAAGGGCAGTATGCAGTTAGCATCGCTGATGCGCTCAACAAGCTGCCCGGCCCGAGGGTCGACCGCGCCGATGTGAGACGGTACGCCGCGCGACACGGCATCGTGGCGCCGATGAGCGAACCCCAGCAGCGGCACCTCGCCGCCATGCGCGAGAAGCTCCGCCAGAAGCAGGCGCAGACGGTGGCGCCGACCCCGGCCGCAGCCGCCTCGACTGTCCCCGCACCGGCGTCGCCAGAAGCAGGCGCAGACGGTGGCGCCGATCGAGCCGAGGTCCGCAGGCCAGCCGCGCCCGCACCCAAACCTCACTGGTGCACCGAAGCGCGCCGCGCGGTCCTGCGCCGGCTCTTCGACAGCCCGGCCACGCCGGGGCAGATCAAGACCGCTCTCGGGGCGGAGCCGGGGCCGAACCTGCCGAACTGGGACGGCATCGCGACCTACGCCAACGTCGTCCTGAAGCTGAGGCGCGGCCAGGTCGCGCCGGTAGCGCCGTCCGCGCTTGCCGGCGCCATGCAACCGCCCCCGGCGGAGCCGCCAGACACGACCACGCCGATCGTGACCGACACCACGACGATCCGCGCGTGGGCCGCGCAGCGGGGTGTCACGTTCAACGGGGCGGCCGACCTCGCAGCAGTCAATGCCACGGCGCACCGCATCGGCCATCGCCCATTCGCCATCGAAACGCCGGCGCTGCGGCGGGGCGCATGACGGGCTGATGCGCATCACGACTTTCCCGAACAGCCGATGCACGGCCTGCGGCGAGCAGGGCTGCAATCGGTTGGCGGACGACCGGTTCTTCTGTGACGGCAACTGCGAACAGGATTGGAGACTGGGTATGGCGAAGAAGGCGAACGGCACGGGCGGCGGGCGGCGCGGCCGCACCGCGACCGAAGAGACGGCCGGCGCCGAGAAGGCCGGCGACAACAAGGTCGCGACGCCGGCGCTGATCGCCGAGGCCGTCGCGCAATACGGCGAGGACCGGGCGCTCGTTGCGCGCGCCACCGCACGCTGCGGCGCCAACCTGTCGCGCTTCGAAGCCCAGGGCGTCGACCCGGAGTTCATCAAGTCGACGTGGCGCGAGATGAACCGCACCGCCGCCGAGATCTCGGACCGGCACGCGAAGCGCACCGAGTATCTGGTCGCCGCCGGCGCGATCCAGATGGCCGATGCGAATTGGGCCGCCAAGGCCAAGCAGAGCGGCATGGAGTTCGGTGCGGCCGCCGGCGACGTCGCCGATCGTGTCGCTTCGACGCGTGCGAAGCAGCAGGGCTACAAGGCCGGCCGCAAGGGCCACAGCCTGGAGAGCAATCCCTACAAGGCGCGGCCTGGCTCCCCGGAGTTCGTCGGCTGGCGGGACGGGCTGCAGGACGGCCTGGATGACCGCAAGGCGCTCAAGCCTGGCGCCGAGCACACGACGCACGCGTCGACCGATCGGAAGCGCCGCGAGCCGCGCGCGCCGGCGGCCGAAGAGAAGGGCGCCGCCGCCGATCCGACCGGCGCCGATGAGGCGAAGGCCCCGCCCGCCGATGGCGAGGCTACCGCGGGCACGGTGCACTGATGCTGGTCCGCCCCGGCGGCGTTCTCTTCCTGGACCTGTCACGCACCGTGGGATGGGCCTATGGCGCCGACCCCGAGGCGGAGCCGCTGTGGGGCGTGTGGCGGCTGCCGGCCGGCTTCGAACTCGGCCGCGTGTTCGCCAGCTACGAGAACGAGCTGCTGCGCGCATTCGAGGAATACGGTCCCGCGAAGGTCGGAATGGAGGCGCCGCTGCCGGCATCGCAGCAGACCGATGCCTTCACCGCGGAATTGCAGATCGGTCTGGCCGCCATCACCGAATGCGCCTGCTACCGGTGGGATAAGCCGCTGATGCGCCGATCGTCGCAGACCATCCGGTCCGCGGTGATCGGTCGCGCGCACCGCACTGACGCGGAACGGCAGGCCCGCATCGATGTGAAGAAGGCGATCGTCGAGCCGTGGGTCGCCGCGCGGGGCTGGCGCATCACCGACCACAATTCGAGGGATGCCGCGGTCGGCCTGGCATACGAGCTGGGCGTGCGGCACGTCAGGCAGGGGCGGCGGCAGCGTGCGGATGACGCACCGCAGGCGGGGAGGGCCGCTTGATCGCTGCGCCACCCATCGACCTGCAGGAGTACCAGGCCTTCCTGGCGGCCAAGGTGGCGTTCGGCGTCAACCAGGGGTTCGAGGTGCCGCAGGACGCGCTGCACTCGTGGCTGAGGCCGCACGCTGCGGCTTTGACCCATTGGGCGCTGCGCAAGGGTCGCGCGGCCATCTTCGCCAGCTTCGGACTGCACAAGACTTCGGTGCAGCTCGAGCTGTCCCGCATCATCGCCGGCGCCGACAAGCGCGCCCTGATCGTGGCGCCGCTCGGCGTGCGCCAGGAATTCCGGCGCGACGCCGAGAGCCTCGGCATGCAGATCACCTTCATCCGCACCACCGCAGAGGTCTCCGGCCCCGGCGTCTACCTGACGAATTACGAGAGCGCCCGCGAAGAGAAGATCGACATATCGCTGTTCGAGAGCGTGTCACTCGATGAGGCGGCGGTGCTGCGCGGGTTCGGCGGCACCAAGACCTTTCGCCAGATGATGAAGCTGTTCGAAGGGACACGGTATCGCTTCGTCGCCACGGCGACGCCGAGCCCGAACGAATACATCGAGCTGCTGGCCTATGCCGCGTTCCTTGGCGTGATGGATGTCGGTCAGGCCAAGACGCGCTTTTTCAAGCGCGACAGCAGCAACGCCGACAAACTGACCTTGCACCCTCATAAAGAGCGCGAGTTCTGGTTGTGGGTGTCGTCCTGGGCGATCTTCCTGGGTCAGCCATCCGACCTTGGTTTCTCGGACGACAGCTACGTGCTCCCCGACCTTGAGGTGCACTGGCACGAGGTGCCATCCGACCACACCAAGGCCGGGCAGGAGCGCGACGGTCAGGGGCGCATGTTCCGCAACGCGGCGATCGGCGTGTCGGACGCCGCAGCCGAGAAGCGCAGCAGCATGGACGCGCGCATCGCGAAGATGATGGAGCTGCGCGCGATCGATCCCGACGCGCACCGCGTGCTGTGGCACGACCTGGAGGACGAGCGGCGCGCGATCGAAGCGGCGATACCCGACGTGACCAGCGTGTTCGGCAGCCAGCCGCTGACCGACCGCGAGGCGGCCGTCATGGGCTTTGCCGATGGCGAAATCCGGGAGCTGGCCGGCAAGCCCAGCATGATCGGTGCCGGAACCAACCTACAGCGCCATTGCGCCTGGGCCATCTACCTCGGGATCGGGTTCAAGTTCCACGACCTGATCCAATCCATCCACCGGCTCCAGAGGTTCGGCCAGACCCAGCCGGTGCGGATCGACCTGATCTACACCGAGGCCGAACGCGAGATGCGCCGGACGCTCGAGACCAAGTGGAAGAACCACGTCGAGCTGGTCGCCCGGATGCGCGAGATCGTGCGCGAGTATGGCCTGACCGATATCGCATTCAGCCAGGCGCTTCAGCGGTCGATGGGTGTCGAGCGGCTCGAGGAATCCGGAGCCGGCTGGAGGCTGGCCAACAATGACTGCATTCCCGAGTGCGCCGCGGCCGACGAGAACTCCGTCGGCCTGATCGTCACCTCGATCCCGTTCGCCACCCAATACGAATACACGCCGACCTATAACGACTTCGGCCACACCGACGACAACGACCACTTCTGGCGGCAGATGGATTTCCTCACGCCGTCGCTGTTCAGGATGCTGCAGCCCGGCCGCAACATGGCGGTGCACGTCAAGGACCGGATCGTGCCGGGCGGCATCAACGGCCTGGGGTTTCAGACCCTGCACCCGTTCCATGCCGAGGCGATCGCCCACTATCAGCGGCACGGCTTCGCTCTGCTGAGCATGAAGACCATCACCACGGACGTCGTTCGCGAGAACAACCAGACCTACCGGCTCGGCTGGACTGAGCAGTGCAAGGATGGGACCCGCATGGGGTGCGGCGTGCCGGAATATGTGCTGCTGCTCCGCAAACCGCCAACGGATCCCACGACCGGCTACGCCGATGTGCCGGTGGTGAAGGACAAGCCGCACTGCACCGACAACAACGGTGTAGTGGCGCCGTTCGACAAGACCCACAACTGGAAGCACCCGGTGCCTGACACCGGCTACTCGCGCGCTGGGTGGCAGCTTGATGCGCACGGCTTCTCACGGTCATCCGGCGACAGGCTGCTCTCGACGGAGGAGCTGGCCAGCATGCCGCATGAGCAGCTCTACAAGTGGTGGGAGCGGCATTCGACCAGCGCGGTCTACGATTACGCCGAGCATCGGCTGCTGTGCGAGCGGCTGGACGAGATGCAGCGGCTGCCGTCGACGTTCATGCTGTTCCCCCCGCATTCGGTGCACCCCGACGTGTGGTCCGACGTCACGCGGATGCGGACCCTCAACGCGGAGCAGGTGCAGAAGGGCCGCGAGGTCCACCTGTGTCCGCTGCAATTCGATATCGTCGATCGGCTGATCGTCCAGCATTCGATGCCGGGCGAAGTGGTGTTCGACCCGTTCGCCGGCATCGGCACCGTTCCGCTGCGCGCGATGAAGCTCGGCCGGTCCGGATGGGGCGTCGAACTGAGCGCGACCTATTGGCGCGACGCCGTCCGGTATTGCCAGGCGGAGGAAGCCAGGGCCGCGATGCCGTCGCTGTTCGACCTGCTGGATGGGAAGGAGGCCGCATGACGGACTTCCTCTGCACGTTTTGCATGTCGTACAGTCATGCGCCACCGGAGTGCAACCACAACCCGGCGCGGCGGTGTATCTCGTGCGGCGGCGCTGTCGGCTATCGCTTCGTGGCCGACGACGGGCGTCCCAGTTCGCCGTGGAAATGCCCGCGGTGCCAGCGATGACGCGGCAGTCCCTGCCACGCTGTCACCGGCATCCGCGCCGCCGCTGCCCGGGCGAGTGCCAGTATCTGCTGGGCCCGGACGCGTGCCTCAGCGACGCCCAGCGCGCCCGTCGCGATTGCCTGTCGTGCGGGTCGCTGCGAAGCGAGACGCCGTTCCCACCGGAAGGGTCGCTGTGCTGCGACTGCCGGACGGAAGCGCGCCGCGCCGCCCAGGCTTGGCCCCCGAAACTGCCGGACGGAAGCGCGCCGCGCCGCCGACCGAGGATCACCACGCGGGCGTCCTATCGGGCCGCGCTGAGGCAGCGGCAGGCCTCCGGCCAACTGGACTGGGTTGACGCTGTGGTGCCCACCCCATGAAGACCAAGGCCGCAATTGCCATCAGCGAAGCCGGCAGTGTCCTGTCCGCCGCGGGCGTCGAATGGGAGCAGTTCTCCGGCATCCACTGGTGCGTCCGTTCGGCCAGCGGAAGAACGGACTATTGGCCAACCACCGGCAAGTGGATGCGCGGGAACCACATCCATCGCGGCACGCCGGAAGCGTTCCTGGCCTTCCTGAAGCAGCACGACGGCGCCGCGGCAGGAGCCGGTGATCCGTGCCGTTGCGGAGGCCGCATTTTCTGGTGGGACCACAACCGCGGGTGCTGGAAATGCAACTCGTGTCGACCGCTCATGGGGCGGCACCTGGGAGTGCGCTTCCTCACCCTCCCTGGCTTCTACCAGGGCGACGCCGGAGAGGCCGCATGAGCAAGCGCACCCTCGGCATCACCCTCAACGCCGATCAGCAGCGCGCGAAGGACGAGACGCTCGCCGCGATCGAAGCGCGTCGCCGGCACCTGATCACCGGTCACGCCGGGTTCGGCAAGACCACGCTGGTCCAGGACCTCGCCGTCACGCTGCGCCAGCGCCGGAAGCGCGTGGTCCTCGCCGCTCCGACCCACAAGGCGGTGGCGGTCCTGCGCAGGAAGCTCCGGAGCATCGGCATCGACGACGTGCCGTGCACGACCATTCAGAGCGTGCTGAGCCTCACGCCTTCGCAGCGGGGCGACAAGCTCCGGTTCGAGCGGCGCGAACATGCCCCGGCGGTGGATGCCGATGCGGTGTTCATCGATGAAACCAGCATGGTCGACAGTGAACTGATGCATCACACGCGCCTGCATCTTCAGGACTGCGCCGTAGTGGACATCGGCGACCCGGCGCAAATCCCGCCGGTTGGCGAAACTGAGAGCGAGAGCTTCCGGAACGACAGCCACAGCCACCTCACCACGCCGGTGCGACAGACCGAGGGCAACCCCATCCTGACCGCGGCGCACGCGATCAGGATGCAGCAGGGCGGCCCGATCGACTGGTCATGGTGTCGCGCGGCGCGGTCCGACCTGGGTGGCGTGTATCTGCCCGGTGACCGGCTCGACGCGTGGCTACATCGCGCCTTCACATCCGAGGAGTTCGCCGGCGACGCGGACGCCTTCCGCTACGTGGCATGGACCAACGCACGGGTCGCCGAGATCAACACCAAGGTCCGGCACTGGCTCTATGGCGAGGACATCCCAACGCCGTTCATGCCGGGCGAGCGGGCGCTGCTGCGCGCGCCGGTGGTGCGAGACAAGACCGTCGTGCTGGCCACCAACCAGGAAGTAGTAGTGGTCGAGATCGCGGCCGACACGCATCGCGGCGACTTCAAGGCCGCGGGACAGATCGATGGGTGGAGTTGGTCGCTGCCGACCTGGCGCGCCCGCCTCCGCGATGAGGACGGGCTCGAAATCGAGGTGCATCTCGTGCGCGAGCAGCGGCCCTACAACGCGCTGATCGAGCGGATCAAGCGAGAGGCCGCACTCGAGCGGATGCGCTGGCGCGACTACCACGCGTTCCAGAACGGCTTGGCGTTCCTGCAATCGATCTACGCAATGACCGTGCACACCGCGCAGGGATCCACATTCAAGCACTGCTTCCTGGACGTGATGGACATCCGCCGGCGGGTCCAATCGAACCTGCTGGAGGCGCAGCAGCTCCTTTACACCGGGGCCAGCCGGCCGACGCACAGCCTGATCCTTGCGGGAGTTCCGGCATGAGCGATCGACCGGCCATCGGCGAGGCATTCGTGTCGAAGCAGCCGGACGGCAGCATCGGCGGCGACGGCCAATACTGCGGGTTCCCGATCGAGCTTCGGCTCGATCCAGACGAGCGCAACGGAAAGCGCGGCTACCGCGTCAGGATCATGACCGGCCACGGGAACTCGGTGGAGGCCTCCAATGCCGGATGACGGGCAGCGCGATGGCTGGACTGGCAGCCCTCTGCTGGGCATGTCGCAGCGCCTGCCGCCATCCAATGTGCAGGCGGAGCAGGCCCTGCTGGGCGCCCTGCTGGCGAACAACCGCGCATATGAGCGGGTCGCGGACTTCCTGCTGCCGGAGCACTTCGTCGACCCGATCCACGGCCGAATCTACCAGGCGATCGTTCGCCGGATCAGCACGGGTCAACTCGCCGATGCCGTCACCCTGAAGGCCGAATTCGAGCACAGCGGTATCCTCGATGAAGCAGGAGGCACGGCCTACCTGGCGCTGCTTCTCACCGCGATGGTCGGCATCATCAATGCCGGCGAATACGGGCGCGCCATCCACGATGCCTGGCTGCGCCGCCAGCTCATCGAGATCGGCGAGACCGTCGTCAACAACGCGTTCGGCGCGGATACCGAGTTGGACGGGAAGCAGCAGGTGTCCGATGCAATGGACCAACTGCTGCGGCTCGGCGAGAGCGCGCACGTCACCGACCATGGGGACTTCGGCGACGCCCTCGATGCGGCGTTGGAGGCGGCCGATGCGGCACACCGCGGCGTCGGGCAAGCCGGTCTGCTGACCGGCGTCCTGGCGCTGGACAAGATGTGGCGCGGCCTGTTCCCCGGATCGCTCGATATCCTCGCCGCGCGCTCGGAGCACGGCAAGACGGCGCTGGGCATGCAGATCGCCGAGGGCGTGGCCCGCCGGATGCTCGCGGCCAGTCCGGAGCCAGGCGAGCGCGAGCACGTCCAGGTGTTCTCGCTGGAGATGACCAAGGCCGACCTCGCCGTGCGCATGCTGGCAGGCCACACCGGGATCTCCGCGGACGACATTCGCTCCGGCGAAATCGGCGGCGCGCGCGCGGTGGAACTCCTCCGGGCACGCGCTGACCTGCGGACGCTGCCGATCGTTGTTCATGACCGTCGCGGCGCGACGCTGTCGGACATCCGCATCGCGGCGAGGGTGGCGCGTCGGCGCAAGCGGGTCGGGCTGCTGGTGATCGACCACCTGCACCGGATCAAGCCGGACAAGCACATGCTGCGGCTGTCCCGGCTCGAGCAGGTTCAGAGCATCACCGAAGGACTGAAGGACCTCGCCGGCGACCTCGGCATCCCCATCCTGCTGCTGGCCCAGCTCTCGCGCGAGGGCGAGCGGCGCGACGGTCCCGACGCGGCGCGGCCGCGAGTGAGCGACATCCAGTATGCCGGGGAGCGCGACGGCGACAACATCATCCTGCTGTGGCGCCCCGAACTGCACATGGGCGATGCGCCGCCGACCCTACCCGACCGCATCGCCCAGGAAAAACGCGCCGAACACGACCGGAAATGGTTGGAGCGCCGCGATGCGATGCGCGGAAAGGCGGAGGCGATCTTCGCCAAGCGCCGGTTCGGGCCGACAGGTTCGACGTGGCTTCGGTTCGACGGGCCGCGCACGCGGTTTACCGATCCGATCGACGACACGACCAAGGACCTGTGGAGCAAGGCGCCTCCGGCGGATTGGGAGGCGCAGTTCGGATGAGCAATGCGGCCCTCAATTGGGCGTTTGCCACCCCCATTCCCAAGGCAACCGACAAGCTGCTGCTGGTGTGCTTGGCCAACTATGCCGACGAATCCGGTCTGTGCTTCCCGAGCCAGGCCAAGATCGTCGGGGACACATCGCTCGACCGAAAGACGGTGATTGCCGGCCTTCGCCGGCTGATCGATCGCGGCCTGGTTGTCGATACCGGAATTCGTAAGGGAGCGACCAAGCAGATCGTCATCTACCGGCTGACCATCGACGGCCCTATGGCGACACCGGAAACGGTGCCGGAAACGGCACCATTAGAAAATGGTCCCGAAAACGGAACCGTCCCGTATTTCCCGGCTAACAGTCCCGTATTTCCCGTGAAAGGGTCCCGTATTTCCCGTGAAAGGGTCCCGAAAACGGGACACGGAACCACCAAGGAACCATCAGAGGGAACCACCAGGGAACCAGTACTCGTCGCCGCCGATACCGACGATGCCGATCCCCTCGGCGACGTCGATGCCGACCTGTTCGCTGATCCAGACCTTCCCACGGTGGGCCGGGTGAACGGCTGCGGCGGGGGGCGCGCCAATCCGCCCCGCCGGCGGCGCCCCGCCGGGGAGTCGCCAGAGTTCCTGGCCTTTGTCGCCGCCTACCCGCGGAAGAAGGAGGGGCCGGGGGCATGCCGGGCCGCGTGGCAGAAGGCCCTGGCCAAGGCTTCACCCGGCGAGATCATGGCCGGCCTGGCCCGCTATGCGTTCAGCGATGACCCGAAGTTCATCCCCATGGCGGCCACCTGGCTCAACCAGGAGCGGTGGCGGGGGCAGCCCGACACAATGCCCGCGGTCACGGCGGAGCGTCGCGACACGGTCGGAAGCCGCGTGACCCGCGGCATGGCCATCATCGCCGGCCTGCCATATCCGCGTGACGGGCCCCCGGACGGCGCCGCGACGACCATTGATGCCGACCCCGGAGACTGGACCCATGAGCGCTGACCTGATCGAAAAACCGAGATCGCTTCTGCCGGAGCCAATGCCTGCGCCACGGGTATCCGGCGCTCTGTGGGAGGCCTTCGAGGCTACGAGCCGGCCACACCCCGACATCGGGCCGCCACGCGCCTACAGTGCGCCGGTGCAGGCCGAGGCGCGCGCCTGGCTGCTGCCGATCCAGGCCGCGGTGCGCAATCCGGCCGATGAGGATCGCCTGCCGGGTTGGGTGGCCGCCGTGCTCCTGGCTGTTGGCCATCTCGAGGTCGGCGCATTCACCGCGGGGACCCAGCGGGAGGCGTTGCAGACGTTCAAGTTCTTCCCGTCGGCGGCCGACGTCTACGAGATCCTCGCCGGCCCCGCCGTCGAGATCAGGATGCGCCTGCGGACGCTCGAGCGGATCGCATCGGCGCCGGCGCGGGAGGAAGGATGACCAAGCGCAAGACCGAACGGCCGTCGACGCTTCCGATCGAGCCTATGGCGCCGCCGGACGCGCAGACCGTTGTGCACCAGGAGCTTCGCCCCACGCCGGGTCTGCCAGGCCTCCCTGGCGTGGTGATCCACCGCGAGCCGCTGGTGGTTCCCGCGATATGGCCCGACCATGCCGACACCACGGCGCACGCGAAGAAGAAGGGCGCGCGTCTCATCAGCGGTTGGCGCCGGGCGTCGACCATCCTGGCCCTGCACAACGGCTCGCCGCGAGAGATCACGGAAGCCCACGTGAAGGCGGCGAACCGACTGCTGGGGGATTACGAGCTCGGCGTCGAGGGCGCGACCCAAGACGGCCACCAAGGCGAGCGGGTCGACGGGAAATCGGCTGGCGGTATCACGGACGCCAGGCTTGACGCCGTCGAGCGATACCGGGACGCGGTGCGCGCCATGGGCGAGCAGGCCTCGTTGATCGTGTCGCTGGTGGTGATCGACAACTGGACCATGACCCGCCTGGCCGCGTCGATCGGCACCACGCGGGACCGGGCGTTCGGCATGCTGCAGGGCGGCCTCGAGCGGCTCCGGGAGCACTACGCGCCGCCACGCGAGAACGCGGCGTCCAAGGTGTCCGAGCTGGCGGCCGTGGATCCCGACGTGGTCGACGTGGCGCAGGAGCGGTTGGGCCGCTGGCGGCGTCAGAAGGCGATGGAGGACGCGTCTTGATTGGGCCGGTTGGCCTTCCCTCCAACTACGGTCTTACAATCACAAGGAACGAACAACCGCAAATGATTGCGGCGTGGACGCCGAACCGCTTCCTTGCATGAATTTCTAGGACCCAGTAAATAGAGAGGGCGCCGCAGCGCAGCGTTCCAGGCTGCGCCCGGCGGAGCCTACGAGCTATATTATCATGTGCCACCTCCTGCCGCCGCCTCTACGGCGCCGCCGGGGGCCTCCTCGGATGGAACTCCCGAGAGTTGAGCAGAAGCCGCAGGACCGGCCTGGACAGTTGGACCTGCGGCTTCGTTCGTTTGGCGAGGTTCATCCCTGAACCTCCAGCCAACTCCGCGTTCGCTAACCAGGCTAGGCGCCCGGCTAAGCCTGGCAGCAAGCGTGGAGGCTGGGTCTTTGCCCCCAATGATGATGCCGCGATTGGGGAGGATGCCAAGTAGCGCTTGCGTCGTGATCGGATGACCGCCCCGCTCGCGCAATATGTCGCCCACGACCTGTTCGGTCCGCGAAAGCTGTCCCCGACCGATGGCTACGAGACGCGGCCCTTCCGGGAAGTGATGGATCTCCCGGGATGCGGGGGGCGGACCTCCCACGGACGATCCTTGCAACTCGCGATACATCTCGATGAACGCGTCCCAACGTCTCGCCTGCGCCAAGTGTTCGTCGCGGCGTCGTGTGGCCTCGATGAGCGGATCGGTTTCCATGGGCATGCGAATAGAAGAAGTCACACACCCACGCAAGCCCTATTACCAAAATAGTTATTCTGTATGCGTTCTCATTACATTCCAGAAAGTCCCACGCAACTTCCCAGCCTTATCCAACAGACGCCTTCCCGCGTCTGGGCTAGTAAGGCAGGATGCATCGATCCTCAGTTCTGAAAACCCCTGGGAGGTCGGCGGATGGCTAGAGAAGTTAATGGACGGATGATGTATCGTTGCCTGCTGTGTTGCGGCGAATTCCAGTTCGGGCCGCACCGGTATGCGGGCAAACCGGTGAATTACTGGAAAGCGATGGCCTGCCAAGGCTGCTTGGCTGCCAACCATGATGGCATCGTGCCTGAAACCTACCCCCACCTCCTGCCCTACCTGGAGAAGATCGGCGCGCGTCCGACCTACAACGAAAAGGGTTGGCTGGAATGGCCTCATCCAATTTCAAATCAGCTTGACGGATTGCAGCAGACCTTGGTAAGGAAGAAGTAGCGTCGCGAGACGTATCCCAAAAACCTATCCAGAATGGACGGGCGGCCCTCTGGCCAGCCCGGGTTTCCCCGCATGCATGGCCGGACAGAACGCACACCGGAAAATCTTGCGGCCTTCCTGGAGGCGCTCGCCAACTCCGCCAACGTGAGCGCCTCCTGCACCGCGGCCGGGATTGCTCGGTCCAGTGCCTACGAATGGCGGGCGTCTGATCCGGCGTTCAAGGCTGCATGGGACGAGGCGGTTGAGCTTGGCCTCGACGCGCTTGAGGACGAGGCGATCCGCCGCGGCCGGGATGGGGTGGAGAAGCCCGTCTACCAGGGTGGCAAGGCGGTCGGGACCGTCCGCGAATACTCCGACACCCTGCTCATGTTCATGCTGAACGGCCGGCGCCCGGAGCGCTTCCGTCGCAACGTGAGCGCCGAGATCGCCGGGAAGAATGGCGGCCCCATCGATGTCCGCAACCTATCCACCGATCAGCTCGTGGCCATCCTCGCCACCCAAGCTGTCGCGCGAGATGATCCAGAGCATCCAGAGGGAGCTGGAGCGGCGACGGATTGAATCGCTCGATGCGGACGCGCGGACCGAATGGCAGCGCGGGTGCCAGACCCACCTGCTGGATTTCGTGCGGCACACGATGCCCGGCTACCGGGCGGCCCAACACCACCGCCTGATCTGCGAGAAGCTGGAGGCTGTGGAGCGGGGCGAGTGCCCCCGGCTGATGATCTTCACCCCGCCGCGGCACGGCAAGTCGGAGTTGGTGTCCCGGCGGTTCCCGGCCTGGTTCCTTGGGCGCAACCCGACACGGGAGATCATCAGCGCCAGCTACGGGTCGTCGCTGGCCACGGATTTCGGGCGAGACGTCCGAAACATTGTGGCATCGGACGAATTCGCGGCGGTCTTTCCCGGCGTCAGGCTGGCCCCCGATAGCTCGGCGAAGAACCGGTGGCACACGAACCACCGCGGCGGATATGTCGCGGCCGGCGTCGGAACCGGCATCACGGGGCGCGGCGCCGACATCCTGAACATCGATGATCCGGTGCAGGACCGCGCGGAGGCGGAGAGCGAGGTCACGCGCAAGGCGGTGTGGGCCTGGTACACCTCCACCGCCTACACCCGGTTGATGCCTGGCGGCGCGGTTGTGATCACCATGACGCGGTGGCACCAGGATGACCTGGCGGGCCGCCTGCTGGCCGAAGCTGACGCGGGTGGCGATCGGTGGGAAGTGATCCGGCTGCCTGCCGTGGCCGTTGCGAACGATGATCCGCTCGGTCGGCCGGTCAATGCCCCGCTGTGGCCCGAGCGATACAATGCCGCGACCCTTGCGGGCATCCGCGCTGCCATCGGTGAACGGGAGTTCGGCGCGCTCTACCAGCAGGACCCTCAGCCGCCGGGGTCGACCTTCTTCGACATCGCGAATGTCCTGGTCGACGGCGCCGGCGTCGCGATGCCGGCCATCTGCGACGGCGTGTTCGCCACGATGGACACCGCGGTCAAGACCGGCACGAAGAACGACGGCACCGGCGTCGCGTTCTGGGCAATCTCGAAGCGGATCGGCCATCCTCTCATCCTGATCGATTGGGAAATCGTGCAGATCGAGGGAAGCCTGCTTGAGGTCTGGCTGCCGACCGTGTTCGACCGGCTGGAGGGATACGCCAGGACGCTCCGCGCACGGGCCGGCTCCGTTGGCGTCTACGTCGAGGACAAGGCCAGCGGCACCATCCTGCTCCAACAGGCCAAGCGTCGTGGTTGGGCAGCCCACGAGATCAGCAGCAAGCTGACCGCCATGGGCAAGGATGAGCGGGCAATATCGGTATCTGGCTACGTGCACCGCGGCATGGTGAAGCTCGCTGCTCAGGCCCACCAGAAACTGTCGATCTACAAGGGGCAGAGCAAGAACCACCTGCTTTCCCAGGTCTTCGGCTTCCGCCTGGGGGTGAAGGACCAAGCCGACGATCTGCTCGATACGTTCTGCTATGGCGTGGCGATCGCGCTCGGCAACCGAGAGGGATACTGACCATGGCGGACCCGATCCAGGCCCTCGCCGCCGAGCTGCACATTGCGCCCGATCTCGTGCGGTCCGCGCTCGCGCGCTGCGGCCTGACCTTGGCCGGTGGTGCGCGCGCCGCGGCCGACGCGCACCTGGCGGCGCATCAGCGTCTGGCCGGCGAGGCGAGTGAACCAACGCTCCGGGCCGCGCCGGGCCACCCCGAGTAACCCATGGCCGAGATCAAGGTCACCGGCTCTGCGCTCGGCACGCCGTTGCAGCAGTTGCTGATGGCCGATTCGATCGAACCGGGATCGGACGTCGGCTACCAGCTCGCAAAGCTGATCTACCTGTATCACCCGCTCGGCGCGAAGATGGCCGATGCGCCGGTGAGCAAGGCGATGAGCCAGGCGCGGGACATCTCCATTCCGGACAGCCCGGAAGACCTGGTGCGGGAAGCCTTCCTGAAGGAGTGGAAGAAGCTCAAGGCGGACGAGAATATCGCCGCGTGCGCCGGCGCGGCCCGCATCTATGGCATCGGTGCCATCGTGTTCGGCGGAAAGGACATCCCGACCGATCAGGCGATCGAGCCGGACCAGCTCCCCGGCTTGTCGATCTACTTCAACGTGCTGGACCCGCTGAACACAGCCGGGTCGCTCGTGCTCAACCAGAACCCGAACGCCCCCGACTTCCAGAAGCCCGTCGTGGTGACGGCGGCCGGCCAACCCTATCACCGCAGCCGCGCCGTCGTGCTGATGAATGAGCGGCCGATCTACATCGCCTACACCAACTCGGCCTTCGGTTTCGTGGGACGGTCGGTCTACCAGCGCGCGCTGTTCCCGCTGAAGTCGTTCATCCAATCGATGATCACCGACGACATGGTGACGCGGAAGGCCGGGGTCCTGATCGCGAAGATCGCGCAGCCCGGGTCGATCATCGACAACATCATGAAGGCCGTGGCCGGCATCAAGCGCCAGCTCGTCCGTGAGGCGCAGACCGACAACGTGATCTCCGTCGCGCCGGAGGAGAGCATCGAGTCCCTCGACCTTCAGAACGTCGACAAGGCATCCGAGTCCGCGCGCCGGCACATCCTGGAGAACGTCGCCGCCGCGGCCGACATGCCGGCGAAGATGCTCAACCAGGAGACGTTCGCCGAAGGCTTCGGTGAGGGGACGGAGGACGCCAAGGATCTCGCGCAATACATCGACCGGGTCCGGATTTGGATGCAGCCGGCCTATGACTACTTCGACCGTATCGCGCAGCATCGGGCATGGTCGCCTGAGTTCTACAAGACGATCCAGGCCGCATTCCCCAAGGAATATGGGGAGGTCGCATACGTCGACGCGTTCTATCGCTGGCGCAACTCCTTCACCGCGGAATGGCCGTCGCTGCTGATCGAGCCGGACAGCGAGCGCAGCAAGACGGAGAAGGTGAAGCAGGAGGCGATCGTCGACATCATCAGCGTGGTGGCGCCGCTGCTCGATCCGGAGAACAAGGCCCGCCTGCTCGATTGGGCCGCGCTGAATATCGGCGAGAACAAGATCCTGTTCCCGAACCCCCTGGAGTTCGACCTGGACGAGTTGCGGGCCTATGTGCCGCCCACGCAACCGGCGATCGAACCTGGCGAGGGAGAGCGCGCGGACGCCGCGTCACGCCGCTTCCGCCGAGCCGCCTGAGCCATGCCTCCGCCCAACGACCTTGGCGGGTTCATCGTCCGGAATTCGTTCTACGAGACGATCAGCGCTGCGATCGCCGACATCGTGGAGCACGGCTTCGACAGCATGGCGCGGGTCGAGCAGTGGATCGATGCGATCCGGCGGTCGGCGATCGCCAGCATGACGCCGCCCGACGTCCTGGCGCGCGAGCTGAACGCGACGATGCAGACGATCTACCGGCGCATGGTCGAACGGGACGGCATCCTCCGGATGCACCCCGGGGTTTCGCGGTTCACCCTCGAGCGGGTGAAGCCGAAGCTGCGCGCCGAGCTGGACCGGCGGATCATGGCGTCGGCAAACCTGATCAAGCTGAACCGTGAACAGGCTATCGACACGACGATCCGGCGCTTCTCCGGGTGGGCCACCTCGATCCCGGCGGGCGGTT
Source organism: Acetobacteraceae bacterium (assembly GCA_037201625.1). Taxonomy (GTDB): domain Bacteria; phylum Pseudomonadota; class Alphaproteobacteria; order Acetobacterales; family Acetobacteraceae; genus JAMXLO01. Next base: position 1,619,941 of record JBBCGR010000003.1, read on the forward strand.
CCGACGCGGCCAGCCGAACCGAGGCGAAAACCGAGGTCAGAAAGGCGCTGGCGCAACTGCCATTCGCCGAGCGGCGCGTGGCGATCGATCAGGGCCACAAGCTGACGTCCAGCCTGTCCAACCTGCTGGCGGTGGAGGGCGGCGCGATCGCGGTGGTGTGGAATTCGCACTGGCGCCAGGCCGGCTACAACTACCGGCCTGACCACAAGGAACGCGACGGCCGGGTCTTCGCGATCCGAGGATCCTGGGCGCTCGAGCGCGGCCTGATGAAGGCCGGCCCGGCCGGCTACTACGAAGACGTCACCGCGTTCGCCGAAGAGCCGTTCTGCCGGTGCTACGGGACGTATCTGTATGCGCTGCGCCGGTTGCCGGGCGAGATGGTGACGGCCAAGGGCCGCGCCGAAATGGAGCGGGCCGCCGCGGAGCGCAAGGCGGCGTAGCTGGTCGCATGGGGTGGGGCAGATGATCCGAGCTGCAGGCATTCTCCTCCTGTGGCGCTCGCCCACCGGTGACCAAGCCCTGTTCCTGAAGCGTGGTCCGGGCAGCGATCATCCGGGCGAATGGGCCTTCCCCGGCGGCCAGATTGAGGGCGACGAGACGCCGATCGAGGCCGCGCGGCGGGAGTTGGCCGAAGAGATCGGAGAGGTCACCTACAGCGAGCCGATCGAGTTCGCGCGGCGCATCGCGGCACGGGAGGTGGCCGGCGCAGTGGGGCAGGCGATCAATCCGCCGCTGCCGCCGGGTGATGCCATCGTCGTGCCTGGCGAGCTGGTCGATTACACGACGTTCGTCGCGCGGGTCGCCGAGCAGTTCATCCCGACGCTGTGTGACGAACACACCGGCTACGCATGGGCCTCGATCGCTGAGCCGCCGGAACCCCTTCATCCCGGCGCGCGCGTCGCGCTGGCCAAGCTGACCGCCGACGAACTGGGCATCGCCCGCATGATTGCGGCCGGCGATCTCACGAGCCCGCAGACCTTCGCGAACGTCACGCTGTTCGCGATGCGCATCACGGGCACCGGCACGGCGTATCGCAAGCAGCTCGACGAATACGTCTACCGGCCGCCGGAAAACTACCTGGCCGACGAATTCCTTGCCCGGTGCAACGGCCTGCCGGTGATCTGGCTGCACCCTGACGGGTCAAAGCTGAACTCGCAGGAGTTCGGCCGGCGCATCATCGGCACCGTCGTGCTGCCCTACATCGTGGGCGACGAGGTGTGGGGTATCGCGAAGGTCTACGACGATACCGCCATCGAGGCGCTGTCGAATGAGCAGTGGTCGACCTCCCCGGCTGTCGTGTTCCGCGAGACGGACGGGAACACCAAGATCGAACTCGAGACCGGCGCCACGCTGCTGATCGAGGGCAAGCCGAGCCTGCTGGACCACCTCGCGATCTGCCAGCAGGGCGTGTGGGACAAAGGCGGGGCGCCCGCCGGCGTCAGTTCATCAACCATCGGAGGGTCTGTCATGACCGAAGAAGAGATGAAGGCCAAGGCAGACGCCGAGGCCGCCGAGAAGACGAAGGCCGAAGAGGAGGCCAAGAAGGAGGCCAAGGAGAAGGCACGGCAGGACAGTGCGACCTTCACGCCGGACAAGCTGCTCGCCGCGATCGGCGATGTCTGCGCGCGGATGGACTCGCTGGAGAAGCGGTTCGACAGCACGCGGCGCCGCGACGCGGACGACATGCCGTCCGCAGAGCAGATCGCGGCCGACAAGGCTCGCAAGGACGCGGAGGAGAAGGAAGCCTCCGAGAAGGCCAAAGCGGACGCCGAAGAGAAGGCCCGCGCCGATTCCGCCGCGGCGATCCAGTCGGCCATCGAGCGCGGCGTGGCCGAGGCGCTGGCCAAGGCGCGGCTGCCGATGACGTCCAACGACGCCACCTATGCCGACATGGCATCGATCCAGGCCCGTGCCGATGCCGTGCTAGGTCACTTCGGCAACCGCGCCCCGCCGCCGCTCCAGGGCGAGACGGGCAAGGCCTACCGCATCCGCATGCTGGAGCCGCTCCAGGTGCACTGCACCCCGTGGAAGGGCATCAAGCTGGCCGACCTGCCGGACGCTGCGTTGGGTATCGCGGAGACGGCGATCTACGCCGACGCCATGGTTGCGGCGCGCAGCCCGGACGGGGCCGAGGCCGGAACGCTGCGCGAAATCAGGACCACCGACGCGACCGGTCGCCAGATCAGCACCTTCGTCGGCGAACCGATCACGTGGATGGGCCAGTTCCGCACCACGCCGCGCGCCCTGGCCCGGCCGATGTTCCGCCAGCCGGCCCGCACGTCGGCCTGATCCGGGCCGTCTCGACCGCGGCCGCGCCGCGCTGACCATCCAACCCAGGAGTTCACCCGATGGCCACTCCGGCAATCGCGTTCAACCCGATGATGACCACCACGTTCGCGGGTGGGTTTTCCGCGCAGTCCGATGGCCTCGTGCAGGGCGTCGCGATGGATGATCCCGCCGTCCGGTTCGCGCTGGCCGGTGGCCGCCTCTCGACCGATGAGACGCTGCCAATGTGGGGCGGCATCGGGATCTTCGCGCGCATCCCGACGCTGAACCCGGAGCTTGGCCCGATCGTCGGCCGCGCCACCACGCTGACCCAGACGGCCGCAACCGGTCTGACCGGCTTTTCGGTGTTCAACCAGGCGCACTCGTTCCTGACCGCGCCGCAATCGCCGGTGCCGTCCGCGCCGGGCGGTGCATTCGTGCCGTTCTTCCCGCTCGGCTCGGGAGCGCGGATCGCCGTGGCGATGGACCCGTCGCTGATCGGCCTCGAGGACGGCAGCGTCGGCCAGCTTGTCTCCTGGGACTTCAACAACCAGCGGCTCCAGCCGTATGTCGCGTCGGACTCGACCGAGGAAGTCACCTCGATGACCTGGTCGAACACCAATGGCGGCCAGGTCGCCGTGGTGATGGCCGTTCCGACCGTGCTGAACGTCGGCGACAGCTTCAACGTGTCGGGCGCCACGAACACCGGGACTGGTGGCAATGGCGCGGTGAACGGCAACTTCGTGATCAACACGTGGACCGATTCCACGCACTTCACGTTCCTGCTGCCGGCAGCGGCCGGCGTGATCGGCACCATCGCCGGCACCATCGTCATCAATCTCGGCACCGGCGCGCTGGCCTGCCGCATCCTTCGGATCAATGCGGGCAACAGCAAGATCGTCGACTGGAACCCCGACCTCCAGGTCGCCGAGTGGAACAACTCCGGCTATGCCGCACTGATCCAGATCTGATCCGACACCACGCGCGCCTGTCGCGCATGCTGGTCGCCATCGTGGCGGCCCGCAGTTCCTTCCGTATGTAGGAGCATGCCGAAATGGCAAACCTCGCGACCGCCCGCGTCATGGTGCATCCGAGCTACCAGGTCCCGGAGAAGCTGATCCAGTACAACCAGGCCTCTGGCGCGTTCGACACACTCGCCGGCGCCAATCCCCTCGTGCGGCTGGGAGAGGGGGACCTCTTCGTCTACATCGACGCGTTCGACATCCGCACCACGATGGCGGCCGGCCAGAGCGAATATAACTCGCTGCCGTCCGTCTCGATCGTGCCGCGCCAGATCAGCACGCCGACCTATCTCCAGCGTGTCCGCGCCGAGTATGACCATCACGACACCGCCGCGATGTCGAACTGGGGTGTCTCCATCGTCGATGCGCAGCGGCTCGGCATGCGGCAGGGGCATTTTCAGCTTCTCCGTTCCGCGCTGCTGTATGGCTTCAACGGCGCGAACGGCGAGGGCCTGCTGAACACGAACGGCGCGACCGCGGTCAACCTGCCGCCGGACCAGTATGGCAACACCACCGTGGTCACCTACGACAACGGCGCGATGGCGTTCTTCCTGCTGGGCCAGGTGTCGGCGCTGAAGACCCGCACCATGCAGCTCGGCACGGGGCATCGCATCGTCGTGTTGGGTCCGCAGCGTGTCCTGGGAAGCTGGGAATATCAGGACATCGTCCAGGTGACCCAGTTCCAGCGCGTCGGCGCCGGTTCGCTCTCCACCGCCGGCGTGGTCAAGGCGGTCGGTGAGATGAACGATGACGAGATCATGTGGTGCTACGACGACACCCTGATCGGAAAAGGTTCGGGCGGCACCGATGCCATCCTGATCGTCATGCCCGAGGTCAAGAAGCCGGTCGGCCGCCCGATCAACACCAACGAGTTCGCGCTGCTGTCGCCCGGCCTGGATGCCTGCACGATGCAGTTGCTCGACATGGCCGCGCCGCGCGAAATCCCGACGCCGCTCGCCGGCGGCGCCATCGACGTGCTCGCCGAGATGCGTACCACGTCGGGCTGGGGCGTCCGCCCCGAGGCCATCACCATCGTGTCGATGGCCTACGACTGATCCATCCGCCCGGGAGAAGCCCATGACGCTCTACGTTGCCAACTGCTCCAAGCAGCGGGTCGACTTCGCCTATCGCGTGCCGGAGGAGATCGGCGCACCGCGCCGGCAGCAGATCGAGCGCGGCGCGCAGATCATGGTGTTCAAGCGCGACCTCGGCCTGCCGGCTGCGAAGGCGATCATCGCCCAGCACGAGCGGTATGGCATCGTCCCGCTGGACGAGATCGACCGCTGCAAGCCGTTCATCGGCCTGTGCTACTCGTTCGACAAGCCGATCCCGGTCGATGCCATCATGCGGGCCGACGAACACAACACGGGCGCGCTCGAGATCGCGAGCGCGGAGTCCAGGGTCGCCACCGCCGCGGCGCTGCACCAGATGCTGGAGCGATCGGTCGAAGGCGCGCCGACCCAGCTCGACAGCGTCGAGATCGAGGTCGTTGTGCAGAACGGCCCGCACGAGCCGGGGCTGAACGAGGCCGTGACGGTGACCCGCGATCAGGCCGCGACGGAACAGCGCCGGGAGAAGGCGCGGCAGGGCGGCGGCAGGAAGCCGCGCCGCAGGTGACGCCGGCGATCGCTCCGACCGCCGCGGGGTTCCTCGACTTCCTCCGCAAGATGGTCGGCATCAATCCGCCTGACCTGCCGAACAACGCGCCATCCATCGCGATGGCATACGGTCTCGCCGTCACCATCGTGAACGACAATCTGCGGGTCGCCGGCGGCAGCATCTATTCGCTGGCGGTCTACAACCTGGCGACCGACATCCTGATCAACTGGGCGCCCGACCAGCCGGGCCGGCGCTACTTCGCCAAGACCCGCAAGGCGCTCAACATCACGCAGTTCATTCCCGGCGTGGTGTCGGCCTCGGCGGACCAGGCGACGTCCGAGACGCTGCTCGTGCCGGAGCAGATGAAAATGCTCACCATCGGCAACCTGCAGAACCTCAAGACGTCATACGGACAGCAGTATCTGGCGTTGGCGCAGTCGGTCGGCACGTTGTGGGGCATGAGCTGATGGCCACGCTGCACCTCGGCACGATCGACGTGCCATACAGCGCATCGTCCTACAGCGGCCCAACCTCGCCGAAGCGGGTGATCGGGCAAGCGCGCCGTGGCAAGGCGAACACGCCGCACAACGCCGCGCCGAACACAACGACGACCGGTGACGTCGCCGAGATCCTCGAAGCGAAATACCACGTCATGGAGGTGTTCTACGAGGACGTGGGCGCCGATGCCGTGGCGAAGGCCATCGAGCATTCGGTTGCCGACGCGATCGAGAGCCTCGCGATGGGCGCGCCGGCCGACATCGATCCGCATGCCGGTGCGATGAGCGAGATCGAGACGGCGTTCAAGCTGTTCCTGTCGCAGAAGGAGATCGAGGCGGTCGGCATACCAGGCGTGCCGACCAAGGCTGCGCTCCTTGGCGTGTCCCACCGGTTCGCCCATCCCCACGCGAAGCGCGCGCCGCGGCCGAGCTTCATCGACACTGGCCTGTATCAGGCGAACTTCAAGGCCTGGGTGGACTGATGCCGACCCTGGACGAGACGTCGCCCGGGCTGTCGCAGCACGGGCCGGACGTCGCCGGGTTCCGGCAGCTATCGCGTGGCCAGACCATCCCGTTCGAGCGCTACATCCGGCACGTGCTGCCGATCGACGGCTACGTCTTCTGGCTAAAGACCTGCGACACCTTCACGTGGCAGGGGTCGCTGCACTACGCGTCGGACTCGCGGCAGTTGGAGGACGAGTCCCCCACGATCAACCGCGTGGTGCTGACGGCCGGCGAGGAAATCCAGCCGTTCAACGAGATCGCGCCGGGCACGATCTGGATCGGAACGATCGATGGGATCCGGTTCGCGTTCAGCCAGCGCGGCCCGTTCTATGCCGCGGCCGGCATCTACCACTACGCCGGCGATGCCGTGTATCCGGCCATGGCGTCGCTGCTGGTCGACACCCTGGATGACCTGGGGCCGACACGGCGGATCGTCTCCAACAGCCTGCCCGCCTGGCTGACCCTGCGCGACTATTCCCCGGTATGGCTGCAGCCGGCGAACCCGGTCGTGGTGCTCTATCCATCGTTCCTCGTGCCCGACAACCTGGAGCCGATCTACGGGACGGTGCACATCGAACCGTCCGGCACACGGGCGTTGCAGGCGTCGCCATCGTTCACCCGCCGCATGACGCACTCGCAGCTTGCGAGCGATCGGGTGCGCGTCACGCTTTACGGCCTCGACAACGATGCGGCGCTCGACTGGGTGGATCTGGTCAACCAGTTCAGCCTGGACACCGATGCGATCGGGATGATGTCGACCTCGATCATCCGCGATGAAAAGCGGACACAGAACGAGCTGAACATCCTGGCCGAGAAGAAGACCATCGAATTCGAGGTCAGCTACTACCAGGCCCGCATGAACGACCTGGCCAGGCAACTCATTCTGAGCGCGCCGGTGACGTTCTATCCCAACCCCAACGGAGTGCTGTGATCCATGCCCCAAGGTCCTACCCTCGCGGCGACGGCGAAGAACCCCTCTGGCGTCGCCGGCTTCCTGGCCACGGACTCGTCCGGCAATCTGAAGGTCGCCGGCCAGAGCGGCGGCACCACGGCGGCCACGGTGGCGAACGGCGCCGATGCCACGCAGGGCGCTATTGCCGACACCGCGTGGACCGGCACCGGGAGCGGCACGGTGGTGGCAATTCTCAAGGCCATCTTCGGCCGCCTGCCGCCGAGCAACAGCGCGAAGAACTACGCGGCCAACACCGCCGGCGACGCGGCGAAGACGGGCGCCGGTGTGCTGGCCGGCCTGACGATCAACACCGCCGGCGCGACGTCGACCGCCACGCTGTATGACGGCACCAGCACGGCTGGCACGAAGCTGGCGACGATCAACACGACCGCGGTCGGCTCGATCAACTTCAACAACATCGCGTTCGCGACCGGCCTGTTCGTGGTGCTCGCCGGCGGCACACCGGCGGACGTGACGGTCGTCTACCGCTGATCGCCGCCCGCCTCTGACCGCACAACCAAGGGGACCGCGCCATGCCGTCGATCGTTACCGTCAACGTCAGCCAGAACATCGCGCCGATCCCCGATGGCTTGCAGAAGACCGGCGCGTTCATCAGTCAGGGCGGCACCACCACTGCGCCGGGCACGCTGACCCTGCTGACCCAGCTTTCCGACCTCACCCCGGTGCGTTCCGTGCCGCGCGCCCTCGCCACCGTGACATGGTCGGGTGGCACGGTGACAGCCACGACGACGGCGCCGCACGGCTATGCCACCGGCCTGATCTTCCCGATCGCGATCGCCGGGGTCACGCCTGCGGCCTACAACGGCACCTACACCTGCACGATCACCGGTGCGAGCGCGTTCACCTACGCGAAGGTGAGCGACCCTGGATCCCAGACGGTGGCCGGCACATTCGTGCCCGCGGCATCGGCCGAGCTGCTGTCGATGGCCACCACGTTCTTCGGACAGGGCGCGTCGGTGTCGGTCTACGTGCTGGAACTCGGGCCTGGGTCGGTCACCGCCGGCGTCGCGGCGCTCACGGCCTACCTGACCGCAAACCCGAACACGATCTATTCGTTCCTCGTGCCGCGCGCGTGGGACGCGAATGCCGATTTCCTCGCCCTGGTCGCCGACTTCGAGTCCACCACGGCAAAGCAGTATTTCTGGGTCACCACGACGCTCGACAATTACGACAGCTACACCGCCCTGATGAAGGACGTGATCGCGCTGGTCGAGGCGCCGGGCATTCCGGCGACGGAGTTCAGCCTGGCCGCGCCGTTCTGGGTGGCGCTGCACTATGCGCCGAGCACGACGAACAAGGTGACGCCCTTCGCCTTCTCGTATCTGTTCGGGGTCACGCCATACCCGACGCACGGCAACAACGCGACGCTGACCGCGCTGAAGAACGCCAACGTCAACTATGTCGGCACCGGCGCGGAGGGTGGCATCAGCACGGCGATCCTGCTGTGGGGCACCACGATGGACGGCCGCGACTTCACCTACTGGTATTCGGTCGACTGGGTGCAGATCAACATCCAGCTCTCGATCTCGAATGCGGTGATCAACGGCTCGAACAACCCGATCAACCCGCTCTACTACAATCAGGACGGGATCAACCGGCTGCAGGCCGTTGCCGCCCGCGTCCTGTCGTCGGCGGTGACGTTCGGTCTCGCGCTGGGCACCGTGGTGCAGACCGACCTCGACACGACCGACCTGTCCGACGCGATCGCCTCCGGCGCCTTCGCTGCGAAGGCTGTGGTGAACGCGGTCCCCTTCGTGCCGTATGCCAGCGCGAACCCGAGCGACTACCGGATCGGGCTGTATGCCGGCCTCGCCGCGATCTACATCCCGGCACGCGGCTTCATCCACATCATCTTCAACCTGAACGTGACGGACTTTGTGACCGTCTGACCGGCTGAACGATCGGAGGCGTAACAGTGCCCAATCCCCTCATCGCCCAGGGCACGCTGAACCGCCTGCGCGGCAGCGTGACATGGAACGCCTTCCCCGAGCTGAACGTCACCGCGCCCTACCTGGGCCGGCAGGGCATCCGGCTGTCGCTCGACGGCGAAAGCACCGTGTTCCTGGAGACGATGTCCGGCGCGGTGACCTCGCCCGAGCCCTACATGATGGCGACCCTCACGCTGAACCTGCTGAAGACGCAGGCGCTCGCCAATGCCTACAAGGCCCGGCTTGAGACGCTGGCCACGATCGGCGATGGCACGATCAGGCCCGACAGCGCGACGCTCTCGCCATACGAGCTGGTCAACTGCGCGATCGAGTCGGTCCGCGAACAGGATTTCTCCGGTGCCGATGCCGGCTTCGCCGTCACGCTCAAGGGCTACTACCTGGTGAACGCCAGCCTTTGGGACGCATAGGACGGCGCATAATTCGGAGCACCATTTCGGATGAAGATCAGCGAGACTCTCAACCTGGTGGTGCCGATCGACCAGCCCGACGGCACCACGATCTACGTGCATTCCACGCCGCTGTCCCGCGAGGTGTTCGAAACCTATTACCTGGTGATCGCCAAGACGTTCTCCGCGATCTATGGCGAAGGGCTGAGCGACATTGCCGGGCCGCGCATCGCCGCGATGCTGCTGCGCGACGTGGCGGTGCGCAGCGGACTGTGGGAAGGGCCGAACGGCGCCGAGCGCGGCCTGATGGCGGAGATCAGGCGCCTGTCGAACGTGGTCATGCCGGGCCCGAACGGGTGGCAGACCATCCCCTACCAGGACGCCGTCGATCGGAAGATGATCGACAGCCAGGACGTGGGCGAGGTCGAGAATGCCCTCGTTTTTTTTACAGTCGCCTCGGCAATGCATCGGCGTCCCACGCTGGCCGAGATGCTTCCGGGCGCTGTGAAACTGTGGGGTGCGCAGACCTCGTCATCGAGCTGTATGGCATTCGCCGGATCATTGTCGACATCGAGCGGAACCGCCAGTTCTGGCGCGAACCAGGTGGCATCGTCGGTGCCGTCCTAGACTGGGTGACCGGCACCGGCTTCGAGACGTATTTCAGCGCCTACGACTGGGAATGGACCAGCGCGCATGAGTTCCGCGAGCGCCACACCGTGCGGGCGATCCGGGAGCTGAGCGCCACCCTGATGGCAGCGTTCGGCGGAAGGAGATAGGCCGTGGCCGTCCGCTCGATAATCGACATCGAGGTCAACGACGAGTCCTTCCAGAAATTCCGGGAGTCGTTCTCGAAGTATCACGAGGCGGTCACCAAGTCGCCTGAGACGTGGCGCAAGGTTGGCGCCGAGGTGCACCAGACGGAGCTGTCCTTCGAGAAGATGGCGGCGCTCCTGCTGGCGCAGACAGAGCTGACCCACCGGATCGCCGAGCAGGGCCAGCAGTCGCGGCGGACCGCATCCGATCAGGCGAGGTCCTGGCGCGACATGGCGCGCAATGCCGGGCGCTTCGCCAGCCACATCACGTCGGCGACCCGATCGCTGCTGCGGTGGGCCTCGCTCACCACGGTGTTCTCCGGACTGCTCGGCGCCGGCGGTCTGTTCGGGATCGAGCGCCTCGCGACATCGGCCGCGGGCCAACGCCGCAGTTCGCTTGGCCTCGGCGTGACAGCCGGCCAGCAGCGCGCGTTCGGGGTGAACTATGGTCGGGTGGTCGACGCGGACAGCTTCCTGGGGTCGGTCAACGAGGCGCTGCACGACGTCACCAAGCGGGCCGGCCTATATGGTGCCGGGTTTGGCGAACGCGACCTGCGCGGCCGCAACTCGGCGGAGGTGGCTTCCGCGCTGCTGCCGCGGCTGAAGGAGATCGTCGACCAGAACCCGGACGAGATGCTAGCCCAGGTCCTTCATTCCCGACAGCTCGATCAGTTCATCTCGTTGCAGGATGCCCAGCGGCTGAAGGCCACGCCGGTCGCGGAGCTGGCCCGGTATGGCGAACAGTTCCGGCTGGACGCCGAGCGGCTGAACCTGACCAAGGATCAGCTCCGGGCATGGCAGGACCTCCGGGTGCAACTCACCCGCGCCGGCAGCTCGATCGAGGCGACATTCATCCGCGGGCTCACGCCGCTGGCGCCGCAGATCGCGCGGTTGTCCGAGGGGTTCAGCAAACTTGCCGAGGCCTTCCTGGGTAGTCCGGTTGTGAAGGAATGGATCGACAATCTGGCGGCCGGAATCAAGATGCTCGCTGAATACATCGAAACTCCTGCGTTCAAGAAGGACGTGGAGACGTTCGTCGATGGTGTCGGCCGATTGGCCACGGGCATCGTCGAGGGGCTGCGGTTCCTGGGGGTTCTCGCGCCGTCTGAGGACGCGAAGAAGGACGCTGACACGCCGGGCACGGACGCGCATCGCCGCGAGCGCGCGCCCGGCCTCCCGGGGTGGGGCTACACGCCCGGGCTGGGCTGGCACTGGACGCCGCTGACACCGCCCGACGGGGGCGGCCAGCAAGGCTCCGACGCGGGTTCCGCTGCACCCTTCGGGCGGGAACGGACCGCGCACGACTTCTTCCGGGCAAAGGGCTGGAGCGAGGCGCAGACCGCCGGGCTGCTGGCCGCGATGAAGGGAGAGTCCGGCTTTCGGACCGACGCGTTCAATCCGGCCGGTGGAGGGCAGGGCGCGCAGGGCGTCATGCAGTGGCGAGGGCCGCGAATTGATGCCTTCCGCCGGATATATGGCCACGACCCCCGTTACGGCACGTTCGGCGAACAGCTCGCCTTCACGCAGTGGGAGCTGGAGAACACCGAGAAGCGCGCGGGCAACCGGCTGCGCGCCACCACCGGACCGCGTGAGGCCGCCGAGGAGGTCCTTAGGTCGTATGGCCGTCCGGCCCCTCGGGAGCTTGCCGCGCTCGCCCAGCAGCGCGGCGGATGGGCCGAGCAGTATGCCAGGCGGATGGGTGGGGGCCCGGCCCAGGCGGCGCGCGCGGCCGGCGGCATGCGGATCATCATCGACAACAACACCGGCGGCAACGCGATCATCACCGCCAGCCAGCTTCCAGCGTAGGACCGTCCGATGAGCCCAGGCCTCGCCGCCTACAAGCTGGCGTTCGAACTCTCGCCGATCGTGCTGAGCGGCGGTCTGGCCGGCAACATCCCGGGCGGCATGCTGCCCATCATCGCTATCACGGAGGCGCTGCACTTTCCGCTCGGCCTGCTCTCCGGCACCGACAACATCGAACTCGACAATTTCTTCGCGCACTTCCAGCCGCTGCCGGGCGGCACACTGGTCGACAACGCGATCGGCAACTACCCCTTCGCCAACCAGGCCGTCGCGGCCAATGCGATTATCGCGCAGCCGCTCGTGCTGTCGATGGTGATGATCTGCCCGGCCCGCGATCGGGCGGGATACCCGTCCAAGCTGGTGACCATGATGGCGCTCGAGCGCGCGATCACACAGCACAACAGCCTGGGTGGGACCTACATCGTGGTCACGCCGTCGCACTTCTATACCGACCTGATCATGACCGGGATGCGCGACATCACGCGCGGCAGCGGCCATCAGGTGCAGGCGGAGTGGCAACTCGACTTTGTGCGGCCACTGCTGACGCTCGAGGACGCGGCGCGCGCCCAGAACTCGCTGATGAGCAAACTGTCGAACGGGACTCAGATCAGCGGGCAACCATCGTGGTCGGGCCTGCCGCCCACCGTGGGCGATCCGAGCAGCCTGGCCGCGCCCAGCGTGATCCCGGCCGCCGGCGGCCTGCCTGCCGCCGGCACCGCGCCGCTGATACCGGTTCAGTCCTCGCCGCTGCCGCCGCTGTGAAGGGATAGCCGGTGGCACAGGTCGTTCCGTTCGCCCCGACGCCAGCCGGGCCATTTCAGTTCGCCGCGGTGCTGGACGGCCAATCCTACACCGTCATCGTGACGTGGAACGTGTCCGGGCAGCGCTGGTATGTCAGCGTCTATACAGGGGCGGGTGACCGGGTGCTCAGCATCGCAATGGTCGGCTCGCCCGATGACCACGACATCTCGCTGGTCGCGGGCTACTTCATCAGCACGCTGGTGTTCCGCCAGTCGTCGCAGACCTTCGAGGTCAGCCCGTAGATGCGCTACTACCGCATCGTCATCACGAAGAACGATGGCACCACGGCCCGCGAATACACGAGCCTGCTCGCCAATGGGATGAGCAACCCATCGGCGCTGAACATCGAACTGGACGTGCCGGTGATCACCTACGCGACGCCCGCCGGCAGCGCCCTGGTTCGGGTGTGGGGCATATCGCTTCGGGACATCGGCAGCGCGGCCGACCTCAACGACCTCCAGATCGCCATTTATGGCGGCATGGCGAAGGGGTTGCCGCTGGCCAACCCGGCGCAGTCAGGCCTGCTGGTCAAAGGGCAGATTTTCCAGGCGTTCGGCAACTGGATCGGCACTGACCAGACGCTGGACCTGATCATCACGCCGTCCACCGGCACACCCGATGCGCCGCGCAACCTGGTGCTGAACTGGCCGGCCGGGTCGTCGCTCGAAACCGCGATCCGGTCATCTCTCACCGTTGCGTTCCCCGGCGTGCCGCTGAAGATCGCGATCAGCGACAAGCTGGTGCTGCAGCACGCCGAGGTCGGGTATCAATCGACGCTGTCGCAGTTCGCCGACCTGGTGCGCCGGCTCAGCAGGTCGATCCTGGGCGGCGACTATCGCGGCGTGGAGATCGCCTATAACGGCAACGAGATCGTCGTGTCGGACGGCACCACGCCGCCGACGGCCAAGCGCATCGCGCCACAGGATCTGATCGGCCAGCCCACCTGGATCGAGCCTCTGACGATCCAGTGCAAGCTGGTGATGCGTGCCGATCTCGAGGTGCTCGGGACCGTCGAATTGCCACCGACGATCATTCAGACCGGGCAGTCATCGTTCTCCCGGTTTCGCGACAAGACCACGTTCACCGGCAAGTATTCGATCATCTACATGCGGCACATCGGCAACTTCCGGCAGCCCGACGCCGCGTCGTGGAACACGACGATCAACCTCGTTCCCCTGTTCGAGGGTTCCGGCCAGTTCTGACCCGGGGAGGTCGCCATCGCTTCCAATGCCCAGAAGACGCCGCTGGCGCTCTCGCTCAACGAGTTTGCCCGCGACAAGGCGACGGCTGCTATCCAATCCACCGGCCGGGCACTCCCGGCATCCGTGCTGGCGGTGCAGGGTGCCATCGTCAGGGTGAAATTCGAGGTCCAGTCCGGCTTCACCCTGCCGGACGTGACGGTCCCGCTGTTCGGGCCGGAATACGTGCGCTACCCGATCCAGCCAGGTTGCAAGGGCGTGGTGTTCCCGGCTGATGCCTATCTCGGCGGGATGTCCGGCCTGGGTGGCGGCGTGGCCGATCTCACCCAAAGGGCCAACCTGACCGCGCTGGTGTTCTTCCCGATCGGCAACACCGGATGGTCGCCGGTCGATCCGAATGCGGTGACGATCTACGGCCCGAACGGGGTGGTGATCCGGGATCAGGCCGCGACGTGCACCATCACGCTGACCGGCGCGGGGATCACCATCAACGCGGGCGGGGCAGCAGTGGTGATCCAGAATGGCGATCTGCACGTCAGCGGCGCGATCGTGGCGGGCTTCGGCGGTGGCGATCAGGTCTCGTTGCAGACGCATCGCCACGGCACCGGCGCGGCAGCGGCGGGGACTACGGTGCCGACGCCGGGGACATGACCGATGCGAACCTATGGCCGCGTCACCGACACCATGGGCAACAAGACCTGGGTCGAGGTGACCACCGATGCCCAGGGCTTCAACGACATGGTCTACGTCACCACCCTGGCGCAGACCCTCAAGCTGAACCTGGGGGACTCGCCGTTCTATGCCGACTACGGCATCCCGGCGCACCCCTCGATCGTCCAGCAGGTGATCCCTGACTTCTATGTCGCGCGCACCCAGCAGCAGTTCGCCGCGCGGTTCGCATCGTTGCAGATCGCGCGCGTCTCCGGTGATCCGCCGACTTACAACCTCACGATCACGACGCACCAGGGGGTCCGGTTGAACGCTTCCGTGCCAATCCCGACATGAGCGGCACCCTCCCCACCGTGATGACGCGCGCCGGCCTCGCGCCGCAGCGGCCGGCCGACATCCTCGCGCAGTTGCTGGCCTCTGTCGCAGCGACCAACCCGGGCTACACCGCGAACCTGCCGGGGTCGCTCATCGAGGACATCAGCTCCACGGACGTCGGCGCGATCGTGCTGATCGACCAAGCCCGCGTCGATCTGGTGAACTCGCTGACGCCCTATGCCGCCAATCCATGGCTGCTCAATCAGCTCGGGCAGGTCTACGGCGTCCCGAGAAGCGCGGCGACCACGACCAGCGCATTCGTCCAGTTCAGCGGGCCGCCCGGCTTCGTGGTCGCTCAGGGCTTCGTGGTGAGCGATGGCGCGCACCAATACACCGTGACGGACGGCGGCATCATCCGTTCGGACGGCACGTCACCGCTGCTCGCCGTGCTGGCGGTCCAGCCTGGCTCATGGGCGGTCCCGGCCGGGACGATCACGCAGCTCGTCACGTCGGTGCCGTCGACCATCGCCCTGACCGTCACCAATCCGCAGGACGGCATCGGTGCGGCAGCGGCTGAGACGGAGGAGAACTACCGGGTCCGCGTGTTGCGCGCCGGTCTGGCCGCGTCCCAAGGCATGGCGCGCTTCCTGAAGACGCTCCTGACCAACGTGCAGGGTGTCCAGGCGAGGCTCGTATCGGTTCGCCAGGTCGGCGCGTCCTGGGAGATCATCTGCGGCGGTGGCGATCCATACGAGGTCGGCTACGCGATCTACACCGCCCTGTTCGACATCGCTGACCTGACCGGGTCGGTGCTCGCCGTCTCGAACATCACGCAGGCGAACCCCGGCGTGGTCACCACCGCGATCAACCACGGCTACACCACGGGCCAGGCGATCGAAATCAACGACATCGTCGGGATGGTCCAACTGAACGGGGATCCTCTGGTCGCCACGGTCATCGACGCCACGCACTTCAGCATCGGCGTGAACACATTGGGCTACAGCGCGTATGTGTCCGGCGGCGTGGTGACGCCCAACTTCCGGAACGTCGTTGTGTCGATCAACGACTATCCGGATGCCTACCTGATCCCTTACGTCAACCCGCCGCAGCAGGACGTCACGATGACGGTGACGTGGAACACCACATCGCCGAACTTCGTCAGCGGGGCAGCAATCGCGCAGTTGGGCGCGCCTGCGCTGGCGGAATACGTGAACTCCATCCCGGTCGGCGCGCCGATCAACCTGTTCGAGCTGGAGCGAACCTTCCAGGACGCGGTGTCCGGCGCGCTCGATCCGCAACTGCTGACCCGGATGATCTTCGCGGTGTCGATCGATGGCGTCGGGGTCTCGCCAGAGGCCGGCACGGGGATCATCGCGGGCGACCCGGAGAGCTTCTTCGAAGCCACGGTCGACGGCATCACCATCACGCAGGGATAGAGCCCATGGCGGGATACACTCCGAAGGCGCCCGGCGCGGCGGGCACAGCGCTGGCGGTCACGAAAAGCGACACCACGGCCTATGACCCGCCCTTGACCGCCCTCTACGTCGGGGGCGCCGGCAACGTCGCCATCGTCGCGGCCGGCCAGGTGGACGCGGATGCTGTGACGCTCACCGCCGTGCCGGTCGGCACGACAATCACGGGCTGGGCGATCCGCAAGGTGATGGCGACCAACACCA
Source organism: Acetobacteraceae bacterium (assembly GCA_037201625.1). Classification (GTDB taxonomy): domain Bacteria; phylum Pseudomonadota; class Alphaproteobacteria; order Acetobacterales; family Acetobacteraceae; genus JAMXLO01. The sequence goes on from JBBCGR010000003.1 coordinate 1,636,411, forward strand.
CTGCGACGCTGCTCATCGGCGGCCGCTGATCGCCATGGCGTTTCCGCCGGAGGGGGTGACCAGCACGCTGGGTATCATCCCTTCGTATCTGTATCGCCAGTATGACGATGATGATGACCTGCAAGGGTTCATCGACGCCTACAACGCGCTTGCGCAGCAGTATCTCGATTGGTTCAACAGCATCAACCTGCCGATCTACACTGGCGCGCCGATCTCCGGGGCGCTGCTCGATTGGGTCGGCTGGGGATTGTATGGCTACTCGCGGCCCATTCTTCCCAGCGGGCAAAACCAGGACCTGGGCCCGTTCAACACCTATGAGTTGAACGGCCTGGAATTCAACGGGCAGGTCACGATCGGGCCGCAGAACGTCTATGCGACCAACGACGACATCTACAAGCGGGCCATCACCTGGCACTTCCTGAAGGGCGACGGGAAGGTCTTCAACATCCGCTGGCTCAAACGCCGGATCATGCGCTTCCTGACCGGGGTCAACGGATCCAACCCGAACATCGACCAGACCTACCAGATCAGCGTCACGTTCGGCACCGGATCACAGGTCAATATCCGCATCGTCGAGGCGGTTCGCACCGACGTCGGCGGCGCCACGTTCGACGGGTTCGACCTCAACGGCGCCGATTTCAACGAGCTGGTTTCCGAGGTCACGCAATACACCCCGGTCGAGGATGCCGCAGTCCTTCAAGCGGCGATCGAGGCCGGCGCGCTCGAGCTGCCATTCCAATACACCTGGGTCGTGTCGATCGGGACTGCGATCCCGCTCAACACCTTCTGGAATGACGGCGGCGTGCTGGCGTTCCTCGGCACCACGACCTATCCGACCGCGCCGGGCGGCCTACTGCCCGGCGCGGTGTGGAGCAATGGCCTCGCCGTCACCGTGGTGCCCGGCGTCGTCCCGAACCCGTTCGCACCGCCCGTGAATTTCGGGAGCATCACGGCGGCCGGCCTGCGAGCCCTTGGCGGCGGCAATCTGCCGCTCACCGCGCCCGCTGCCGGCTCCAACCAACTCTGGAACAACGGCGGACTGGTCAGCATCGCGTAGGCCACGCCGAAGGTCCGCCCGTTCAACAGCCCCATGGATGCCGCGCGCCGCGGCGACGGAGACGCAATGACCCGGAATGAATTTCGGAGGCGCCGCTGATGGCGAAGATCCTGTTCGCCAACAACGCGCGGACCACGCTCGCCGGCGCGATCTCGACGGTGTCCGTCACGGCCACGCTGGCCGCCGGGTCCGGCGCGCTGTTCCCGCATCCTGGCGCGAATGAGTACTTCGTCGGGTCCTTCTTCGACGCGCTGACCGGTGTCGTCACCGAAATCGTGCACGTGACCAACGTCACGGGCGATACCATCACGATGGTTCGCGCCCAGGAAGGGACGTCGGCACAGAACTGGTCGGCCGGCGATCTGTTCGCCAACCGGTGGACCGCCGGGTCGGCCAACACGATGATCCAGATCGGCGCGCTGCGGGCGTCGGTGATCCCCCAGTATTTCACCAATTCCGGCACATGGATCGTGCCGGCCGGGGTCACCGAGGCGGACGTCCAGCTCTGGGGTGGCGGCGGCGGTGGCCAGGGATGCGACACCAATGGGGCGGCGGGCGGCGGTTCGGGTGGCGGATATTCCCGCAAGCGCATCACCGGACTGGTCGCCGGCCAGTCCATATCGGTCAGCATCGGCGCCGGGGGTGCTGGCGGCGCGGCTGGGCCCAACGTGGGAAGCGCCGGCGGAACCACCACGTTCGGCGCGGTGTTCAGCGCCACGGGCGGCGGCGGAGGGAACAACGTCAATCCCACGCCAGGGACCGGGGCTGGCGGCGATCTGAACCTGTTCGGCGGCGGGGGTGGCGGCGCGGTCATCGCGGGCGGCGGCCCAGCCTATTACGGCGGCCCAGGGGGCGACGGCGCGTTCGGTGGCGGCGGCGGCCCGGCAAGTGGCGGCGTCGGCTCCGGTGGCGCCATCCCGGGCGGCGGCGGAGGCGGTGGCGGAAGCACCGTATCTGCCAACGCGGGAGGCGATGGCGGCAAGGGCATGGCGATCGTGTCCTACGTGGCGCTGACGGGGGCCTGAGCCGATGGCATTCCCGTCCCCCACGCTGCAGGACGTCACCGTCCTCGGAACGGCGACGGCCGAAGCGGTCGATGTCACGACGGACCTGAATGTCGGCGGGGTCGCGAGCGTCAACGAACTCCAGGTCGGGGGCACGCCTTTCCCCAATTCGCTCCCGTCCGGCAACCTGCTCGCCAATGTCGGATCGGTCGACGCGGGCGCCGCCGCGACACCGCTGAGCACGTTGCTCGACCTCGTCATCGCCAACACGCAGGGCGAGATCATCTACCGCAGTGGCAGCGCCTGGGTCGGGCTCGCGCCTGGCGCGGCGGGCCAGGTGCTGAAGACCGGCGGCACGCTGGCCAATCCATCGTGGGTGAACGAACTGTGGAACGCCGGCAGTGTCGCGGCGCTCACCACCAACCTGACCATCCGAGCCGGCAATTCGCTCGATCTGGCCAATTCCGTCACGATCACCGGGACACTCGCGGCCGCGCGCTTCAGCGCGACGGGCCTTGTGAACGGCGGGACGGTCCAATCCTCCGGCGCGCTGATCGGCAACTCCGCCAGCATCACCACCGGGGTCACGGGCGCCACGGTCACGGCGACCGGACTGCTGAGCGGTGGCACCATAAACACGTCCGGCCTCGCCTCCGTCGGCACGCTGTCGCTGGGCGGAACGACCGGCATCACGAACTTCAACCCCGCGCACATCTCGCTGGCCGGCGGCACGCTGGACGTCATCAACTTCGGCACCGGCAGCGTCACCTCGATTGTCGCTGGCACAAACCTCTCCGGCGGGACGATCGGCTCGGCTGGCACCATCGCGCTTGCCGGGTCGATCTCGCTGACTGCGGTGACGACCAGCGGGTTGCTGCAAGCCGGCTCGATCGCCACCGCTGGAACGGTCGACCTCAACAGCACGGGCACCACCAAGCCCACGCTGAGCGCCTTCGCTCCGACGGACGTCCAAATCTCCAAGGCGGCCGGAGCCAGTGGCGGCTACTCCGTGGTGACCTATGCCGCCGGGGCGCCGTCCTATGCTGGCACGCACGCAGGTGGCACCCCGGGATCCCCAAGCGCCACCACGACGAACATGGTGCTCAACCAGCTCATCGGCTTCGGCCATGATGGAACTACCTACGCCACATCCTCCGCCGCCTACATCCAGCTCTTGGCACAGGAGAACTGGACGCCGACGGCTCAAGGGACGGCCATTGATTTCGCGACAACACAAATCGGCACGACAACCCGCGCCATTCGCATGAGGCTCTACAGCGCGGGCAGGCTTTTCCTCGGAAGCTCGCTGCCGGTCGACGATGGCATCAACGCCTTTCAGGTGAACGGCGGCGCCATCGCCACCTTCCTCGGCATGCGCCCCAGCAACAACCTGACCGCCACCGGCTCCAACCAAGCCACCGCGCTCGGACTTACAACTGGGTTCAACGTGCTCGGCACCGTGGCGGCATCCACTGGCGTGGTGCTGCCGGCGATCGGTTCCGTCGTTGCGGCCGGTGACATGGTGCTGATCGACAACGCGGGATCGAACGCCGCGAAGGTATACGGCTCGGGCGCGCAGACTATCGACGGTGTGGCAGGCGCCACCGGCGTCACGCTGACGAATGCCAAGCGCTGCATCTACATCGCGAACACTGGTTCGACCTGGCTGTCGTATCAGCTCGGCGTGCCCAGCGCCTGACCACCAGCATCATCCGCGAGTAGGCAATCAGATGAAGCCGTCGACCGCCCGGACCATCACGCTGTTGGTCGAAGGAGACTGCTGCGCACCGGAACGCTACTGCTGGCCCGTAAAGGAGCCGGAGTCTGCTCTCGACTATTCGGCCGATGCCACCATTCCGATGGAGGACATCGAAGAGACCATCATCATCGCCAGCCTGGCAATTCGCCCGTCGGGTGCGGGCGAGATGCAGGCGATCAGCCTGTCGATCGATGACCTCGTGATCACGGCAAGGCTGGCCGGCGGCGTGGCCGGACGTGACTACATCCTGAAGCTGCTCATCGTCGCTCCGAACGAACTCGTCCTCGAATACCTGATCTCGCTGAAGATCGATCCGCTTCTGGCGACGAAGCCAATTCATCCACCGCCAAATCCCGGGTTCGGCCCAGCGATTGTGGCGACCGTCCCCGGATACGTCCCGTCGCTCAACTTCAGCATGTCGCTCAACAGCGGATACGCGTCACTCATCTCAGGGGTCTGAGCATGGCCGATACACCGTCTACGGTAACGTTGATCGACGGGACCGGGCAGCAGGTAACGTTCTTGGCGACAACCAATGGCACGGGCCAAAAGACCATTCAGAGCACCCCACGCGTTGGGGACGCGCCGGTTGACGCCGAAAACCCGATGCCGGTCCTGTCAGGCGGCACCTCCGGCAAGGACTATTCCGTCAACGAAGCCGCCATTCCGTTCCCCGGCTTCGCGGTGCTGGTGACCGTGCCCGTCAATCCATCGCGCGCGAACATTCAAGTGCAAAACATGAGCGCGTCGCTCGTGCAGGTCGTCCAGGACGACGGCGAGGATCAACAGCAGACGGCGTTCTTTCTGGCGCCTGGATCGGACGTGGGCCAGCCCGGCGGCTTCTACGAAAACCCTGCGTTCAAAGGGCGCCTTCGTGTGTGCGCTCCGGTCGGGTCGTGGATCGTCGTCTCGGAGGTTTGAGCACAGATGGCAATTTCTCCTCCGCCCTTTCCGGCTGCACAGTTCAAGGCCGTGCAGGTGGATGTTGCCGAGCTTCAGCAGATCACCGAGACGCAGGGCGGCGAGATCGACGCCAACACGAGCGCGATCAATGTCGTCTCGAGCGCGCTGACAAACGAGACGGCGAACCGCATCGCCGCGGATGGCACGCTGCAAGCCAACATCAACGCGGAGGCAAGCGCGCGCACCGCCGCCGATCTCGCTTTGTCGGGCGATATCACGGCGCTCGGCGCGTCCACGGCGGCAGCCCTTTCTGTTGCGCCGTCCAGCCTATTCGGCAACGCCGGCACAGTTGCTGCACAGGCCAAGAGTATCACGCTCGGCACCTTCCTTGCGTTCGATACGGGCAGCAATGCCGTCAACGTGCTGGCCGGCACAGCGAACACGCTCGCCACGCTGGATGGCTCTGGTTACCTCTCCGCCGCTCAAATTCCCCCAGCCTTGTCGAGCGGCTTCGACCCGAAGGGTGTGTGGAACGCCGCGACGAACACGCCGACGCTCACGAGCGGCGTGGGGACGAACGGCGACATCTGGGCTGTCGGTCAGGCCGGCACGACCACACTGAACGGCATATCATCTTGGAACATCTCCGACCAAGCGCTGTTCTCGGGAGGCGTGTGGCAGAAAATCCCGATGTCGTCCGTGTATGGATCGATGGCGGTGCAGAACGCCACCGGCGTCTCGATTTCTGGCGGAGCAGTCACGACGACCGTCGTTCTTGGCGATCCGTCCGGCTCGACCTGGACGCTCTCGCCATTGATCTCGGCGTTCGCGGAATACGTTGTGGACGGCGAAGGCAACGTCGCAGGCGGCACCGCCCTGGACGGCACGTTGCGCTATGCGGCTGCATATTTTGACCGCGCCGTGATTGACCAAATCACGAACGATTTTTCCGATGCCGGCGGCGTGGAACGCGGCGCGATCTCGCCGCTGTATAACGGCACCGGAAGTCTTCTGACCGCGGACCAGTTCGGCAACGTCTCGGAGAAAATCGAAGACGACGGCACGCACGTTTTTGGCAAGATCGATGTGCTACGTGCCGTAATCCACGACCTCGTGCTGGAGGAGTTGAGCCTCGCCGCGTTGGCGGTCGGCGTCTCGTTGCTTGACGATATGCCGCCGGTCGTTGAGGGGCTGTCTTACGCGATTACGGATGAAAGCGGCAACGCAGCCCTCACGATCACGGATGACGGCATTACCGAAGCGCGCACGTCACGCGGCAGGCTGTCGGAACTGATAACGCTCCCCAACGCGCAGCAGATCGCCAAGCCTGGCTTTTTCCAGACCGCGCAGTTCTCCAACGGATATTGCACGGCAAGAACGTCGGCTCAGACATGGGCAACCTTGCGAGCGCTTCGCGGGAAGTTCATGGCTGTTCGCTTGGTCTACGCTTATGATGGCAAGGGTGTTTCGACGATTGAGGGCGCACTTGTCGCCGCGACGTCCGTCCCGAACAACGGCATCCAGCCGCTCAATGCTGCCGGTGGTCCGCAGGCCTGGACGCGCGTGACGTTCAACAACGGCGGCAATCCTGTATCGTATTGGGACCAGCTTCAGGCTGTTCCCCCACCGTCTCCAATCTTCTCACGCGTGCTTGTGCCTGCGCCGGCCGGCGCCACGAACCACACGCCGCCGTTCGGCGGCGGCGATGGTGTTGGCTACATGATGTGCGGGAAGACCTATAGCGATTGGATCCCGCTCACCTCGATCGACAGAACCGATGGCGGTTCATTTCCGCTGATCATGGCGCGAGCCTACATCACAGGCGATACGCGCATCCCAGGCGCATGCCCCGTCACGTCGGCGTGGGAGACAGCGAGCGGCGGCGACATCGTGCGGGCGTTTGTCAACCCAGGCGACTGCGTCTCGGACCCCGCGTTGTTCACGAGCACAGCGCTTGTCAATCAACTCGAACCGCTCGCGATCGAATTCCTCTCTTCGGAGAGGGCGATCACGGTGTTCTACGTTGGCGACAGCACGATGCAGGGCGTCGGCACGACCGAGAGCGCATGGAACTACGTCTACCAAACGTGCCAGACGCTCCGGAACCTGACGTCCTTCTTCTTGCAGCCGATGAACGGTGGCAACACGGGGATGTCCTGCCTGGACTATCTGTGGAACGCGGAGAACGTCATCGGCGCTCTCCAGCCGGATATCGTTGTCATCCAGGTTGGCTCCATCAACGCCGTCGATGGGACCGGGAACTTCTCCAATCTCACCTCCTGCATGGATTACTGGCGCAGGTGCCTCGTGCTGGCGCAGCGGGTGAAGGAATACGGAGGGGTCGTCATCTTCATCACGCCCTGGCCCAGCGTGACGTGCAGCTATGCTGGCGATCAGAACCGGTTGGCCATCATCGCGAGGGTCAACGCGTCGCGCGACAGTCAGACGTTCGTTGTGGATTGCGACCCGATCATCGGTATTCCGCCGGCCAATCCTGGCACGGACACATGGGCCATCAATCCGGCCTACACGGGAGATGGAACCCACATGAACAACGCCGGGAACGGCGTTCTTTCGCAACAAGGAACGTTGCCGATCCTGGCGCGTCTCATCGGAGTTTCGTGATATGAGTGGAGCACGGCGCACCCTTCCGGGTAATTTCGCGGCGAACGCGGTCGATTTCATTCCGCCTAACCTCCCCGGGCTTCTCGTCTGGACCTATTTCGGCACTCAGGCCGGAAGCAACGTCAATCTGGCCGGCAGCGGCGTCACGCTGTCGAACATCGGAGCCGGCCCGAGCTACAACGTGGGATATGGGCGCTTCCAAAGCGGCACGACCGCGCTCGCAACGAGCATCGTCGATGGCGCAGCACTGCTGCCGATCACGCTCATCGGCGCCGTTCGTTGGGTGGCCGGCCTTCAGGGAAATGTGGGCGGCACATATACAAGCGTGGGCGGGCAGAAAGGCATGGAGCTGATCGTCCCCACGGCTTCTGTTGTCCGAACCTATGCCGCCGCCTCAGGAGGTGCCTTCGGTGATGTCACGGCCGGCGGTCCGTTGAACGGCAGCACGTTCAGGCTTGTCGCCGGCGTCGCAACGGGCGTTGGCAGCCCGCAGCACACATACGACCTGACATCCAACCTGGCCGGTGTCGGGGGGTCGAACATGACGACGTATGTTCCGAACACCGGCGCTTCGCTCAACATCGGAAGCGATAACGTGACAGGGACGGCCGTGTCAGACCTGGCGTTCTTCGCTGCCTATACCGGAGCGCTTTCCCAGCCGCAGTTGCTCAGCCTTGTTCCATCAATCCGTGCCGCATTGGCCCGGCGTTCCATCATCCTTCCGACGTAGGGAGAGGAATTTCCTCTCGAACCGGATCGCCGGCACGCCATCAATGAGGATGTCCCATGAGCGCAACCGTTCTCCCTTTGCGTGCGAGGTGGTCGATGGTGGATGAAGCAAAGCGAATGGCCACCCCCTTCAAGGAATGGACGCCCGTGGTCGTGGCGCTCGTTACGCTGGGCTTCCTGGTCGGCACCACGCTGTTCGGTAGCGGCGGATTCTTCTCCGACACACGGGGCGGCATCAGCCGGCTCGAGGAACAGCAGAAGTCGATGGATGGCCGGCTCCAGCAGATCGTCGACAGGCTCGACAGGGGGCCGCGGGTGGAACAGGTGCAGGAGCTGTATCGCGTCAACGCTCAGCAGGACGGGCGGATGGACGCGATGCGCGAGGCATATGAGAAGCGCATCCGGGACCTCGAGCTGCAATACATGGAGCAGAAGGTCCGGCTGGACGGGATCGCCGCCGCGGGCCGGAGCCTGTCGGGCCGATGAAGACCGTCGCGCTGGCGCTGTTGCTGGCAGGCTGCGGCGTCACCACGCCCGATCGGCGGCAGGCGACGCGACCGGCCATTTCTCCTGAACTGCAATCGTGCCCGCTCACGCCGGCGGCCATCCAACCGCCTGCCACGCCGCGCACATTCGAAGCCGTGATCGCCTGGGCCCGGCAGGTCGAGATGCGCAGGGGCGAGACCGTCCAGGCGCTCGAGGTGTGCCGCGGCAGGCTGGCACGGCTGAATGCCATCGCAGGCCAGCGCTGACACTCGCCCAGCGGCGCGGTCGGGCGCAGATCTTGCTTCGCGGTGAGGCGCAGCAATCAAGGGATCTTGTCGGGGTCACCCTGCAGCTTTCGGGTCTCTGCGGCGAGTTGGCGGTAGAGTTTGGCGATCTCAAGCATGGATTCTTTTGACGGAGAGTGGCGCATCGCCTCCGCCAAATCCTCGGCGTGCTTGGCTTTCTCATCCCAGTGCTCGGCAGGCTGTACGGGCATTTGTAGCTCCTATTCAGTCTAGGAGGACCGCCGGTAGCTGAGGTCGCGCCTCAACATAGGCAGCGGCAAATTCTCCCAGCCTCCGATCCAGCGCGGAACGAGGACCGATCCACTCGCAGCCCCGCGGCACAGCTTTCGTGAGCGTTCCTCTCACCTCGTAATCGGAGGACGAAAATGCCGACCAACGCATACCCGGAAAAGCCGGTGGTGTCATACCGCCGCACGACCGTCCTGATGGCGGACGTGATCACCTATCTGCGCGGCCTGGCGGTGCCGGCGGAGGTCAAGCGCGCGGCCTACATCATGTTCCGCAACGAGTCCGGCAACGGCCAGAGCGGCATCAACAACAACTACGTCGGGGCGCAGGCCGACAGCGGCCGATGGTCCGCCATGTGGGACGATGCGATCGCCGGCACGGTTACCGTCACCGAGAACGGCACCGGGCGGCCGCGCATCTTCGTGGCGTTCCGGCGCTGGCAGGACAGCATCGACTTCCTGGTCGACCGGGTGCAGCGGCGCGGGCTCTACGTCGGCGGCACGACGCACCTGGTGCTGGCGATGCAGGTTCGCAGCGACCGCGACCTGGCGCGGGCCTACTACAAGGAATGGGTGACCGGCTCCGCTGCGGCCGAACCCAGCTCCGGCACCATCACCTCGCTGTTGAGCATGTATGGCCAGGCGGCGGTGCTGTTCCCCGCCGATGCCGCAAGGGCCGCGCCGCTGGCGCCAGCCGTCCCGGCCGCCAAGTCCGCCGGAGCGGCCCCGGCCTCGACCGCGCGGCCGCACCCCGACAACTCCGCCGATGATTTCAACGAGAGATCGCTCGCCGGCGGCGCTTTCCCAATCCCCAAGGAGTGACCAGATGACGTGGTCCGACGTCCTGACCAACATTGCGCTCGGCGCCGCCAGCCTGGCTGTGCCGGCGCTGATCGTGCTCGCGCGCCAGTGGATCGCAGCGCACGTCAAAAACGAGCAGATCAAGCAGTGGATGGACGGCGCCGCCGTCGCCGGCGGCCGCGGCTATATCGCGTTGATGGAGGCCAAGCGCCGTAATCCCACCGTGCCGCTGTCGTCCCTGGCGCGGCAGGTCGCCGAGGCCGAAGGGCAGACCTTCTTCGCCGCATACCGTGAGAAGTCCGCTGCGATCGGCGCCACACCGGTCGACGCGGAGACCCGGGTGCTGGGCGAACTGGGCGCCAAGCTGGCGGCCGATCCGAGCGTCAGCGTGCTCGGTACCGTCCGGCTCGGGACGGCTGCGGAGGCCCGCCTGCCGCTGCCGGACGGCAATCCCTGACCGTGATGGGCCAGCTCAGCGCCAAGCTCCGGTCGACTGGCGCTGGTCCGGCGCACTGGTGCCCTGGATGCCAGGAGATGCACGTCTTCTTCGTCGATCGGCCGACGCGCAAGGGCGCGCGCTGGACCTGGGACGGCAACGTCGACGCGCCGACCTTCTCGCCGAGCATGGTGGTTTCGACGGGCGCCTATGTGGACGAAGGCGTCACGTTCCCGGCCGAGCGCTGCCACTACTTCCTCCGCTCGGGCCGCATCGAGACCACCATGCGATCCATCATCGCCACCCTCGCGCTCGCCCTCACGTTGGCCGGCTGCAGCACGACCCAGCAGACCAAGGTCCAGGAGGCCGCGGCCACCACATCCGGCCCCATCGTCGCGGCCATGATCGAGGCCAAGGCCGGGGCAGTAGCGCCGATCGCCATCATCGCCACCGGCCAGGCCAAGGCCTACGTCGACGCCACATGCGCGGCCGCCGGCGGGGTGCCGGTGTCGCCGCCGATCAACCCGGCCGCGGCGCCTCAGGTTGCCGTGGTGGTGCCGCGCACGTCGGGCGCCTGATCTCCGCGCGAGGGTATCGCGCAATCCCTGACCATCGACAGGAGAACACCACATGACGACCAAAGTCACAGTCGACCCGGCCGGCCACAGGATCGAGGTGAAACTCACCGAAGGCCAGTTGGATGACGGCACGACCACCACGGAGCGGCTCGAGCCGGGCAGTCCCGCCAGGGAGTTCTGGCTCTATGGCTCCCGGGTCTTGACGCTGCGCGAGGTTCCGGCGGAGACGTCGCCGCCGGCCTGAGCGCCGGTTCGATCGGCTCAATTGGGCGCCGCTGGGGATACCCGGCGGCGCCCTTCGTGTTTCTGGCGCCGCCGAGATGCGGATGAGCGTTGACACCAGCAACGGCATGTCGTAGTTTTACGACATCGAGACGGCGTTGAGCCGCTCGGAAACGGCACGGAGGCCGAAATGCACAAGATCGACATCGCCGACCTGGACCGCAATCTGGTCAACGACCTGGGTGACGCCCTCGCCAGGGCCGAAGCTTTCGAGGTCCCGTGCGAACAGGCCACGGTCGGCAACCAGCGCTACCACGTCGCCTTCCTGTCTGAGGAGATGCGCGGCGGCATCGTCTTTGTCGGTTCCGGTTCGTCGGGCGAGACTGTGTGGACGGATGCGGCAAGCGCCGCAGATGTGCTCGCCCGGTATCTCGCGGACGATATGACGCCATGAGCCGATTGCTGACCGAAGCTGGCGAGGCCCTTTATGGGCCTCGTTGGCAATCTGAGATTGCGCGCGACCTTGGCTGTAACGTCCGCACGGTGCAGCGCTGGGTGTCCGGCACGATCGACCCGCCGGTCGGCATCTGGGTGGACCTGCTGCGGCTAACCCAGGAGCGGGCAATGACCCTCGACGCCCTGGCCGAGCGGCTGAAGAGCGCAACCTCACCGGAGTTGTGATCGAATCACCCGTCCAGCCACGGCCCCGTATTTCGCGGCAATGGCGATCAGCCCGAAGTCGCGGCTGTCGAACGACTGACCGCCCCCAAAGTGTTCCCGGCCGATCCAGCTTGGGGCGCAAGGTCGCACTGTGGCATACTGACCAGTATGAACACATACGTCGTTGGCCCATACGGCAAGGGATGGTTCCAGGTAACGGTGACCACCTCGGACGGTGGTCATTATCTCAAGGACGGCTTTGTGAGCGAGCACGCTGCTCAGACATGGGTGAACCGGTGCCGCAAAAGGGAGGTTGCCCAGAAACCTGAGGCACCGGCGGAAACGACCTGATGGCGCGGCCGGCCGCCGAGCCACCGGCGAACCATTGGAACCCTTCGGGCGTTTGGCTCGCTGGCATTGGCAGGAACAATCGATGGCAGACGACCGCAGCGACCGAAATCCGAGTCGCCGGCCGCGATCGATCGGTCGCGTTGGCGGATTGAGTATCATTCCCGCTCCGCCTCGTGCCACTGTGCCGAAATGTCAGCCCGGTCTCCTGCACTCGACGCTCTGATCCGTGAAGCGGAGGCGGCCGCCTCGCAGGAGGCCGACCCGCTGTCCGCCCTGATCGTAATGCTCAAGCAGGTCATCCGCTCGGACGCTGACCCCTACCTGCTTTCTGGCGCGATGATCGAGGGGCTCGTTGCAACGATCGTCGAGCGCGTTCCGCCCGAGAAGCGTGGCGAGGTCGCGGTTGAAGCGGTGCGCCTATTGCGGGATCGCCTCGCAGCTCGCGGCGCGATCTGAGCCTCCCAACCTGCCCGCTTCACGGGCGCACTGATGGGAAGGCGCCGGCTCGGATGAAGTGATCCCGGGATTGCCTCCATTATCCTCTGATCGGTATAGCGCCCCCGCGCCGGCATCGGTCGCGATGATTTCAAAATCCGCGGAAGCGGCTACGTTCTCTATGTGAAGCATGACCCACCCATTCCGAACCTTCCGATCGCCTGGACCCCCATCGCCTGGCGGCCTCGCCACACCGGGCCGGGTGCTGTGCTCACTTGGACCCCCTACCTCGACGCTCCCATCGACGTGATTACCGCCCATCGGCTCCAAGAAGTCGGCAGGATCCTTATGGCGAACCGTCACCACGGCGACCGGGTGGAGTTGGTCGTGCGACCGGCAGGGGGCTCTCAAGCAGCATCGCATTCCACTGCGCCAGAGCCAAAGTGATGTGCATTGAGGCCAATACATGCTCGGCCAAGTGCAGTGCATCAACGCGCCCATCCCGTCGCATTCGAGTCACCAGCGCTTGCTGGCGCGCAAGCCGGCCCTCCGCTTGCACCACGCGGCGCCTGGCGGTCTCCGGTCTCATCTGGAGCGTGACCATGAATGAAGCTCAAGCTCGGCGGCCGGGGAGTCAAGGCAGCGCCGGTGTGGCCCCCATCCATCTCGGCCTGACTGTGGCGCCGGCAATGCGGATGATCCGCATTCCCCTCCCAGGGGTCTAGTCGCCCGGGTCCTGGCTGCGGCGTCCGCCGCGAGCGCGAGCGCTCTCCGCAGCCCTCGTCGCCAGCCTGTCGTAACCGGCCGCGATCTCCAGCATCGCCTGCTTGGAAGCCGGGTCTCTCAGCCGCTCCGCGATCGCCCGCGCTTCTTCAGCCATCTTCTTCCATCTTTCGGCGACACGGCGTTCGGGCATGTTTGCCAGCATGCCGAGACCCGTCTCAACCGCAAGGCGGTTAGCGCGCGATTCCCCTCGGGCGAAGTCTTCGTCATGGATCTGCCACGAGCCGCCACGAAAAGCCGCGCGGTGCGCCCGGCAGCGGCTCCCCGCCGGTAGCCTGGTGGACCCTCCCCGTAGGAGTCCCAAAGACGTTCAATTCCTCATACCGGCCCGTCTCAGGAGCGGCCTCGCCGGGGCCGTATTCGTCCCATTCCATCTATGGGAGATACACGCAGCCCTGCGCCTGTCCGTTGATGCAGGTCAATCACTCACTACGCGGTCGCGATGATGGTCATGGCGGGGAGGGTGGGGCTGTCGGCCGCGGGATCCAGGGCCGGCCAACAAACCAGCATCCCCCGACTGGACCGAGTTGATATTGTATAGTTGGTCACCCGATAGTCCGCAGAAATCCGCCAGATTTACGATATCTGCTGGAAGGTGAAGAAGCTGATCGCCAGGGGCAGGAAGATCTCGAACGCCGGCGTGTCGAGCCGCAGCACGCCGTAACGAAGAAGTTGGCGTATTTGAACCAGCCGAGGACGGCGAGGTTGGCGGCGATCCCGCCGATCAGCCAGGCGCGCGAGCGGTGCAGCCGGATCAGTTCGGCGATGCCGTAATTGACCAGGATCGAGCCGGCCAGCAGCCCCACGAAGCGGGGATTCCACCAGCCGTAGAAGAACAGGCTGGCGACGACCAGCCAGCGGAGCGCCCAGGTACCGCCCCCGATCCGTCCGGCCAGGAAGAACCCGGCCACGGCGACGGGAAGGAAGCCCAGGACGAAGACGGGGGAGTTGAACAGCATGGGCTGCGTGGGAGTGTCCCGCCGCCGGCATAACCAAGGGTAAACATTCGCTCGGGAATTCAGGGGCGGCGCCGCCGCCCCCGCGGTTCGTCGCGTATTGGTCCTCATGCAAGCCTGCTGGATCATCCGGCAGGCTTTCGAGGCGGAAGCAATCGAGGGACCGCGGCCCAATTTCCATGCTCGCGGTTTGATACCTAGCCTTCGAGTTGGCGTCGGTCACATTGCTTGCGGCCATGGAAATAGTCTTATATCGTTCTGATATCTGATCGTAGCGGGCTCGTCTCGGGAGCAAGAGTAATGAATGCCCAGAATCTGATTGCAGCTATACGGCATGTTTGGCTATTCATTGTCCCACCAATCCTGAACCTCATGCTGCTGGGTCTTGTAATTGAAGGTACATTTGGAGATACACTGTCACCATATATAGGCAGATTGCAGACCCTCCTCGCTGGATACTTCGCGGATTGGTGGAATTTGGTGAACGCACTGCTCTCTGCCTTGAGCGGTGTCGATAGCAAGACGGTCGCAGCATGGGCGGGAGCTGCCAGTTCGGCTGGCAGGGGCGTCTTCTTTGTTCTTCTGCTGGCACTGTTCGTGGTTGCGCTTGTCGTGGAATGGGCAACGCGACAGTTTGCGAAAATCGGACGATCTGTGGGCCGATGCGCGGCTACGCAGTTTGACGCACCACACGCAAACCGGAGCGGATGTCAGCAAATTCATACCGTGTCAGTATCGGACGCGATGGAGAATCGAGATTGGCATTTCGTTCCAGATCACGTGCTGCATCGGCCTAGTTTCAGCTTTGCTCGCCAGCAATTCGTAAATCCGGTGACACGCCAAGCTTTTGGGCCGGCTGAATTGCACCGCATTGTACTTGCCTGGCTTTCGCAGAATGCCAGGGATGGCCGGGACTCGTTCGTCAACCGCCGCGAGGTTGCCGAATCCGCCAATTTTCTACGGAAGTTGCAGGACTATTGCCTTGCTTATCTTATGATCTGCATCGCTTATGTCATCTCCTGCATGGTATTTGGTGGTATACGGCGGCTTGCTGTGGCAACCCTTGTTGCGACGGTTGTCGCTCTCTGGTTGATTTGCAAGCTCGGTGCCCGTGCCCGCTGGAACGAGGTTGGTCTTGACTTCGACGCATTCTACTATCTCAAAATTGCTGCAGCAGGGGTGCCGGACAAGAAAGCAGAACAATGATAGTGGGACTGTTCTGTTTGTATTTGTGTTATATGGTCAAGAGGGCAGTGCCATGAATGTTCCGGTGCACGCTCTTCGACATTCGTGACTGCTACGAGGTGCCCGTCTATCCCGCCCGGAGGAGCTATGGACCTTTGCGGCGGAGTGGTGTGCCGTCTGACGCGTCTGCCCAAACTGCGCACCACCCGGTTTCGTGGCGCCGCGATAGCTGGTAGCTGAGGCCCGCCATGAGCGACGAAGAAGCCAACAGGCGGGCGCTGCTGCCCGCCGGCCTGCGCGACCTGCTGCCGCCCGACGCCGAGACCGAGGCCGCCTCGGTCGAGGCGCTGATGGAGGTGTTTGCCGCGCATGGCTACCAGCGCGTCAAGCCGCCGCTGCTGGAGTTCGAGGACAGCCTGCTCGCAGGGTCCGGCGCCGCGGTGGCGGAGCAGACCTTCCGGCTGATGGACCCGGACAGCCAGCGGATGATGGGCCTGCGCGCCGACACCACGCCGCAGGTGGCACGCATCGCGACCACGCGCCTGTCGCAGGCGCCGCGGCCGCTGCGACTGTCCTATGCCGGCCAGTGTCTGCGCGTGCGCGGCAACCAGCTTGCGCCGGACCGGCAGATCGCCCAGGCCGGCATCGAGCTGATCGGCTGCGACAATCCCGCCGCCGATGCGGAAATCGTCCTGGTGGGCGCCGAAGCACTGGCCGCGGTGGGGCTTACGCGCACCAGCTTCGATCTCACGCTGCCGACGCTGGTGCCGGTGCTGCTCGACGATGCGGCGGTGGCTGGGGCGGCGCGCAGCGCGCTGGCGCGGGCGCTCGACCGCAAGGATGCCGCCGCGGTGGCGCATCATGGCGGACTTCTCGCGCCCACGCTGACCGAACTGCTGATGGCGGCGGGACCGGCGGCGCGCGCGCTGGCGGCGCTGCGGACGGTGAGCCTGCCGCCAGCGGCGCGCGAACTGGCGGACCGGCTGGCCGCGGCGGTGGCGGCGATCCATGCGCGGGCGCCGACGCTGCGGCTGACCGTCGATCCGGTGGAATTCCGCGGCTTCCGCTATGAGACCGGCGTGTCGGTCACGATCTATGCGCCGGGCCGGCATGAGGAGCTTGGCCGCGGCGGGCGCTACGTGTGCGGCGAGGCGGAGCCGGCGACCGGCCTGACCCTTTTCCCCGATGCCGTGCTGCGTGCGGCGCCGCCGAACGAGCCTCGCCAGCGGCTTTTCGTGCCGCTGGATGCCGACCAGGATGAGGCTGCGCGGATGCGCGGTCTCGGCTATGCCACCATTGCCGCTCTCGCCCCGGAGGACGATCCCGTGGCGGAGGCGCGGCGGCTGAAGTGCTCGCACATCCTGCGCAACGGCAGCGCGGTCCCCCTGACGTCTGGAAACTGAGCGATGGCGAATGTAGCGGTGATCGGCGCCCAATGGGGCGACGAGGGCAAGGGCAAGGTGGTGGATTGGCTGGCGAGCCGCGCCGATATCGTGGTGCGCTTCCAGGGCGGCCACAACGCTGGCCATACCCTGGTCGTCGGCAACGAGACCTACAAGCTGTCGCTGCTGCCGTCGGGACTGGTGCGCGGCAAGATCGGCGTGATCGGCAACGGCGTGGTGGTCGATCCCGAGGCCTTGCTGGCCGAGATCGCCCGGGTGACGGCTCAGGGTCTGGGCGTCACGCCCGACACGCTGCGGATCGCCGAGAACGCGACCCTGATCCTGCCGATGCATCCGGCGCTGGACCGCGCGCGCGAGGCGGCGCGGGGCGAGCGCAGGATCGGCACGACCGGCCGAGGCATCGGGCCGGCCTATGAGGACAAGGTGGCGCGGCGGGCCATCCGGGTGGCCGACCTGGCCGAGCCGGAGACCCTCTCGGACAAGCTCGACGAGCTGTTGCTGCACCACAACACGTTGCTGCAGGGTCTCGGCGCCGAGACGTTCTCGAAGCAGGACGTGCTGGCGCGGCTGCTCGCGCTGGCGCCGCAGATCCTGCCGTTCGCCGAACCGGTGTGGGTTCGCCTCGACGAAGCGCGGCGGGCCGGCCGGCGCATCCTGTTCGAGGGTGCGCAGGCGGTGATGCTGGACGTCGACCACGGCACCTATCCGTTCGTGACCTCGAGCAGCACCGTCGCGGCGACGGCGGCCGCCGGATCCGGCGTGGGACCCTCGGTCGTGGGCTTCGTCCTGGGCATCGCCAAGGCGTACAGCACGCGGGTGGGCGCCGGTCCGTTCCCGACCGAATTGTCGGACGCGACCGGGCGGCTGCTGGGCGAGCGCGGCCGGGAGTTCGGCACCGTGACCGGCCGGCCGCGCCGTTGCGGCTGGTTCGATGCGGTCCTGGTGCGCCAGGCGGTGAAGGTGGGCGGCATCAACGGGCTCGCGCTGACCAAGCTCGACGTGCTGGACGGGCTGCCTGAGCTGAAGATCTGCACCGGCTACCGGATCCGCGGCGAGCGCTATCGCCACCTGCCGGCGGCACCGGGGGCACAGGCGGCGGCCGAACCGGAATACGAGGTGATGGAGGGCTGGACCGGGTCCTCCCGCGGTGCGCGGTCCTGGGCCGACCTGCCGGCCCAGGCGGTGAAATATGTCCGCCGCATCGAGGAACTGGTGGAGGCGCCGGTGACCCTGCTGTCCACCAGCCCCGAGCGCGACGACACGATCCTCATGCGCGACCCGTTCGAGGGGTAGCGCATCGGCCGCAGTCACCGATCCTCAACCATTCGGGGGGAGGATCGGGAGTGCGATGGCCGAGACCGCAGGCAGACCCGACAGCGAACTGATCGCCGGCCAGTATGCCGTGGAGGAGGGAAGGCGCCTGCTTCCGGTGGCCGGGCTGCCCGCCTTCGGAGTGATCGACGGCCAGGGTGGCCGCACCGACCTGATGGCCATCCAGCTCAGCCGTCAGGTGCCGGCGCGGCCGCGGGCCTTCCAGGCGCTGACCACCCCGATCGAGGGCCTGCTGACGCCGGTCGCCTATGGCCCGGTGGGCGATGCCTGCTACGCGATCTGCGTGGCGCCGCCCGGCCCGGCCGTGCAGGCGCGCGCCCGAGCCTGGCCGGAGGCCGAACTGCTCGATTGCGTGCTGCGGCCGGCGGCACGCGTGCTGGAACAGCTCCAGGCACGTGCCTGCACGCACCGCGGCATCCGGCCCGACAACGTGTTCCAGAGCGGCCCGGGGGAACCCGTGGTGCTTGGCACCGCCTGGACCGCGCCCCCGGCGATGGCGCAGCCGGCGTTGTTCGAGCCGCCCTATTCCGCGATGTGCCTGCCGGTCGGGCGCGGCGACGGCAGCATCGCCGATGACGTCTATTCGCTGGGCGTGCTGCTGCTGTGCCTGGCGCTCGGCCATGTCCCGCTGGGGCAACTCGATGATGCGGCGATCTCCCGCCGCAAGCTGGAGGTCGGCACCTACGCCGCACTCACCGGCGACGCGCGCCTGCCGCCCATCATCGGCGACCTCGTGCGCGGCATGCTGGCCGAGGACCCGGAGCATCGTCCCACCCCCACCCTGCTGCTTGATCCCGGCACCGCGCGCAGCCGCCGCGTCGCCGCACGCCCGCCGCGCCGAGCCCAGCGCAGTATTGCGCTGGCCGGAGGGGAGGCCTGGGATTCGCGGTCGCTGGCCCTGGCGATGGCATCGGCGCCGGACCAGGCCCTGAACGCGCTACGCTCGGGCGCGGTGGAGCAGTGGCTGCGTCGCGGTCTGGGTGATGCCCAGCTTGCCGCGCGCGTCGAGGAACTCGTGCGCCATCGCGCCCAGGACGGACTGCCGGAGGACGGCAACGCCGAGGCGCGGCTGGTGATGCGCACGATCACGCTGCTGGATCCGCTGGCGCCGCTGTGCTGGCGCGGCACCGTGCTGTGGCCGGATGGCATCGGTCCGATGCTCGCCGTGGCACAGGACAGCGATCCCGAGCAGATGGTGCGCATCGAGGAGGTGCTGGTCCACGAGGAGGTCTCGAACTGGGCGGCACTGCGCTCCGACCGCTGCGACTTCGCTGTGCTCCGGGTCGAGGCCCGGCAGCAGCATAGTTGGTTGCAGCAGCGTGGCCAGGGAAGCGGCGTGGTGCGCCTGTGCTACCTGCTCAATCCGCTCATGCCCTGCGCCAGCCCGCTGTTGCGCGACCGGTGGGTCACGCGCCTGGCCGAATTGCTGCCTGCGCTGGAGGCGGCGGCCGGCCGGGTGGATCGCCGGGTCATCAGCCCGGTCGACGCGCATGTGTCGGCGTTCATCTCGGCCCGGCTGGAACGTCGCATGGACAAGGAGATTTCCGACCAGCTGGGCGCCGCCGATGCCGATTCGGCTGCGAGCCTGAGCCAGCTTCGGATCCTCGCCCAGTTGCAGTCCCGGCTCCATCTGGGGCCGCTGCGCGAACTCGCGGCCTGGCTTGCGGCGCAAACCGGGTCCGTATTGGCGACCTGGCGCAACCGCGTGCGCCGAGCCGCGATCGAGGCACAACTGCGGGTGCTCACCGAAGCCGGCTACCTGGCGCCGATGCTGCTGCTGCTGGAAGACCCCGCAAGCCGCGGCGCCGATGCCCACGAGGCGCTGCAGGCGGGACAGGAAGTCGCCCGGATCGACGCCGAACTCGTGCACATCGCCGGAGGTGCGGAGGAGCGGGCGACCACCGCCTCCCGCGTCGGCCAGGAGATTGCGGCCGGGACCGGGCTCGCCGCGCTCGCCATTTCGCTCGCGCTCGCCGCGTTGGGCTGAAGCGGCGTGGCCAAGCGCAATTCGGCTCCGGCTCCGCCGCGGCGGCACTCCTTGGTGTGGCTGCAAGGCCTGTTGTGCGGCGGGATGGTGACGCTGGCGACGCCGACATCCCTGCTGATCGGGGTGCTGCTGGGCCCGGCGCTGCTGGCGATCGTCTTCGACCGCGAATCGGGGCGGGCGAGGGCACGCTGCATTGCGCTGTGCAGCATGGCGGCCGCCGTCGCGCCTTTGCGCGTCCTCTGGACATCCGGCCACTCGATGGCCCTGGCGATGGCGCTGGCGGGCGATCTGCGGATCGTGGCGACGGCATGGGTCGCGGCGGCCGGGGGATGGCTGCTCGCGGAACTGATGCCGATCGGGGTGCGGACCGTGCTGGACGCGGTCAGCCTGGCGCGCGCCGCGAAGTTGCGGTCGGAGCGCGTCAGGTTGATCGAAGCCTGGAGTGCCGGGGAATCCGGGGGAAGCGAACCACCGAACGGACGGTGATCCGCCGGCCCGGACCGGCGGGGTCAGTCGCCGGCGGTCACCCGCTCGGTTCCCCGCTCAGTCCCCAGCCGCTCCGTCCCTTGCCGCGCAGCGGCCGACTGTGACTGCGACTGCAGCCGGCGCTCCGCGATCTGGGCCTTCATCGCCTTCTGCAGCTTCTCGAAGGCTCGCACCTCGATCTGCCGCACCCGCTCGCGGGAGATGCCGTATTGCTGCGACAGATCCTCGAGCGTGGTCGGATTGTCCTTCAGCCGGCGCTCGATGAGGATGTGCCGTTCCCGCTCGTTCAGCGTCTTGAGCGCGCTGGACAGCAGGGCCTTGCGGCCGGTCAGTTCCTCACGGTCGGCGTAGGTGGTCTCCTGGCTCTCGGTCTCGTCGACCAGCCAGTCCTGCCACTCGCCCTCGCTGTCCTGGCGCACGGTGGCGTTCAGGCTGTGGTCGGGGGCGGCGAGGCGGCGGTTCATGCTGATCACGTCCTGCTCGGGAACGTCCAGCATGCGGGCGATCTTGGCCACCTGCTCGGGTTGCAGGTCGCCATCGTCGATCGCCTGCATCTGGCCCTTGAGCCGTCGCAGGTTGAAGAACAGCTTCTTCTGGGCGGCCGTGGTGCCCATCTTCACCAGCGACCAGGAGTGCAGGATGTACTCCTGGATCGCGGCACGGATCCACCACATGGCGTAGGTGGCGAGGCGGAATCCCCGGTCCGGGTCGAACCGCTTGACCGCCTGCATCATGCCCACGTTGCCTTCGGAGATCAGCTCTCCGACCGGCAGGCCGTAGCCGCGGTACCCCATGGCAATCTTCGCCACGAGCCGCAGATGTGATGTGACAAGCTTGTGTGCCGCATCCATATCCTGGTGGTCGCGCCACCGTTTGGAGAGAGCGAGCTCCTCCTCGGGCGACAGCATTGGGAACTTGCGAATTTCCTGGAGGTAGCGCGAGAGGTTACCTTCAGGAGCGATGTTAATGACGGCAGAGGCCACAGCAGGCTCCTTTCGTCGTGGCGTCGGGCTTGCCCAGTGCGGCGCAAGACTGAGGCCGGAATGTGACTGAACCAGTCATGGATGCGGGAAGGGACATCACGTCCCGGATACCCACCCCATCCTGGCGGCGGTGTTACCGGACGTCCCCGTCGGCAGAAAGCACCCGTTCCTAGCGACAGGTGCGATATACCGGACCGGATTAGTCCTGTCAATCAATCTACCCTGGATCAGCCTTGCGGTTATTGCATGTCCTGACCCAAAGCCTCGGTCAGAGCCTGCATGTCGGGGGGCGGTTCAGACAAAAAGCTCAGCGCCTCACCGGTGCGGGGGTGGGTAAAGCCGAGCCGGGCCGCGTGAAGTGCCTGGCGGGGGAACTCCAGGAGCTTGTGGCGGACCGGCTCGGGCAGCATGCGGGAAACGGCCGGCACGCGGCGCAGATACAGCGGGTCGCCGACGACCGGGTTGCCGCGGGAGGCCAGGTGCACGCGAATCTGATGTGTCCGCCCGGTCGCCAGCCGGCACTCCAGCAGCGAGACCGCCGCCCCCCACGCGCGAAGCGTGCGATAGCGGGTCAGCGCCGCCTTGCCGTTGCGGGTCACCACGGCCATGCGCTTGCGGTCCCGCGTGTCGCGGCCGATCGCGCCCTCGATCTCGCCGGCCAGCGGATTGGGCAGCCCCCAGACCAGCGCGAGATAGGCGCGATCGAGGTTGCGGGTGGCGAAGGCGGTGGTCAGGGCGGCGTTGGCAAGCTGCGTCTTGGCCACCACCATGACGCCCGAAGTGTCCTTGTCGAGCCGGTGCACGATGCCGGGCCGCCGCTCGCCGCCGATGCCGGTGAGTTGGTCGCCGCAATGGGCCAGGATGGCATTGACCAACGTGCCGTCCTGGTTGCCCGGGGCGGGGTGGACGACGAGGCCGGCCGGCTTGTCCAGCACGATCAGGTCGTCGTCCTCGTACAGGATCGTGAGCGGGATCGCCTGCGGCTGCGGCGTGGCGGGCGTGGCCGCCGGCAATTCCAGGACATAGGTGGCGCCCGGCCGCACCGGGTCGGCGGGCTCGGCGAGCACGGCGCCGTTGCGGCGGAGGCAGCCCTGCTCGATCAGCGACTTGACGCGGGAGCGCGACAGCGTGCCGATGGCGTCGGCGATGTAGCGATCGAGCCGCTGGCCCCCCGCCGCCTGCTCCGCGACGGTGGTGAACGATCCGGCGGAGGGTGCGGGGGGCTGCATCTCGGGAGCGGATTATCGCGATTGGTTGCGACGAGGAAGCCGCATGCAATTCCTGAAGGCGGTCACCATCGGCATGGGCGTGCTCATCGTGGTGGCGACGACGGTGCTGGTGGTGACGATTGCGCGCCGGCTGGGCGGTCCCGGCCCTGCGACGGCGCCGCTCGCGCTGGTGCTGGACGAGCCGTCCGGGACGCGGATCGTGGCGATCGCCGGGGCGGGGGACCGGCTGGCCGTGCAGTTGCAGGGCGGTGGGGCGGACCGGGTGGTGCTGGTCGATCCACGCACCGGGGCGGTGGCGGGTCGGATCGGCCTCGGTGAGCGGCCTTGAACTTGTCCGCTGGCTGCCTTAGAAGGCGCGGCCTGATCGCGGTCCCCTTCGTCTAGAGGCCCAGGACACCGCCCTCTCACGGCGGCAACGCGGGTTCGAATCCCGCAGGGGACGCCATTCCGAAATCAGCACCGGAAAACCCAGCTAACATCTTGAACGGCAAGGACAAATCTGCCGTTCTAAACCCTTCATCGCGCACATACTGCAAGCGGTTGGCAAAGGTCAGTTTCAGCACTGTGCGGCGCTGCTCCAACTCGCCGGAAGCCCATAGTTTCCAAGGGCTTGCGACAAAGTTGAGCGCCGTTCTAAGTGCCGTATTGAAGTTCGATGCCGGACGGCCCGCTCCGGCCATTCTTTCGTGGATCAGAAGCTTCTCGTCCTCCAGCTTCCTCACCCGGTCCTCATAAGCCGCGATCACGCTGGGGACCGAGGCATCAAGGATGCGATCCAGCAGCTGGGAGAGTTGCCGATCGACCTTGGCCACCTGCGCGGCCAGCGCGTTCGCGCCGTCCTGCGCCTGGGCCAGGCGGCGGCTCCACAGGTCCTCAAACATCGCGCTCGCCGCCCTGAACAGGGTTTCGGTCGGCTGGACCGATTGCAGCAGCGCCTCGAATTCACCTTCGATCCTCTCGCGCCGGATCGACTTGCCGTAGGCCTCGCAGCCGCGCTTGGGGCAGAGGTAATACGGATACCGGGCATGCGACCCGGTGGACCAGCAGGCCGTGAGCGGCGTGTTGCAGCAGCCGCAGACGACAAACCCGCGCAGGCTGAAATCCTCATTCAGGTTCTTCCTCATCGGCACGCGGCGTCGGCCTTCGATCCTTTCTTGAATCTGCACGAAGGCCTGATAGCTGATCAGCCCTTCATGGTGGCCCGGTCGGCGGGAGACATCCCAATTCGGCGCTTCGACATACCCGGCATAGGCGCATTGCGTCAGCATCCGGGTGACACGCTCGACGGTGATGACATTGCGCTGGGTTCTGGGGAAGGCCGGGTGCGCCTGCAAGAAGCGCTGGACATCGGCCTGCGTTTCAAAGCGCCCGGACGCGTAGCCTTCGAGCGCTTCCTGGACGACACTGGCCACCGGCTCATCGCGGCAGAGCATCCTGCCGCCCTCGCGCGCTTTCGTGTATCGATACCCTACTGGCGCGGGAAACACGAAAAACCCGTTCATCACGCGAGCGCGCATGCGGTTGATTGTCGTCTCGCCGATCTTCTGCCGCTGGTGCTGGGAGACGCTCGCGAGAAGGTTCTCCACCAGCAGAGAATCCGAATCCTCGCCGAACTCGATGGAGGGCGATTCCAAAACGCCGCCCGCGCTGACGATGGCTTGGCGCAGCTCCAAATGAGCCTGTAGGCCGCGTGCCAGTCGCGATACGTCGTCGATGATGACAATGGTGCCCTTCGCCCGGCGCTTGCGCATGAAGGCGAGCATCGCCTTCATCCCCGGACGATCGATGAGACTGCCGGACATTTCATCGCGGAAGACTTCGATCACCTCATAGCGCTTCATGCGCGCGAACTCGCGGCAGCGCGTCTCTTGCGAGCGGATGCCATCGCCATCCGTGGTCTGCTTGAGGCTGGACACCCGGCAGTAGATGACGGCCTGCTTTGGTCCTTCGAATGAGTCTCTCAGTTTCTTCTTCATGGTCCTTTGGCGTTTGATAGCCCCTCCGATGTTGCTGTGTCTTCAGATTGTACACCATCGGCAGGCGCAGTTGCAGCGCTTTTGAAATTCTCGATGATGGGATCGCAAAGATTGACGCTGAACCCCATCTCGACAAAGCTGCGCATGATGGACCAGAGCGTGGTCAGAAGCTCGACCTTTTGCGCCTCGCTCAGATCGAACGCCTCGACATAGGGACGATACTTCTCGACATCCAGCTCCGCCATCCTGGCATGAGCAGAAGCGTCACCGTCCATGCTGTCCCGCGTGCCAGGCGGCACAAGATCATCCTTGCTCATGGTCCATCCCCTCAACTTCGGCTTGGCCCGGATCGCGTTGGAGCACTGCGCTGCGGTCGATCCGCGTTGGCTTCCCGCTGCTGCCGCTCCGCTTCCACGAGCGGCGTGTAGAAGCGCTGTTCCAGCGCCTTGCCCCAGTCGTAGAATTCGGTTCCGCGCTGGGCCTTGAAGCCTTCCTTCATCAGGCCCCAGGCGCAGTTGTCGGTGACACCCAGCTCCCGCCCCAGGACTTGGGCCTGATAGGCGGCGGCGCGGTGGAACGTCATCCGGCGACCTTCCGCATCGTTGCCTTTTTCGATCATCGGGCCGACCGCTTCGGCGCAGGGATAGCCGCGCTGGCGTTCCTGATCGGTCAGGGCCTTTTCCCGCTCCAGCAGCGCTTCGCGCAGGCCGTTCATCGTCTGGCCGGTCCGCTCCCTGAAGATGTCCCGCATGATCATTTCCGCTCTCACCCCATCGAACTTCTCGGTGCGGGCGAAGGCATGCGCATAGTCCGCGAGCTTGTCCTTGAAGGTGCCGGACTTGCGGATTTCGCGCTCGATGATCGAGGTGATGCGGTAGGCTTCCTCGAATTGGGGATCGGTCAGCAGGCGACCCGAGAAGCTCTCGCGTGCCGCTCTGTTCATGTCTTCTTTTGTCTTGGTTTGACTTTCGCTCATGTTGGTTCTCCTTTCTTAGTTAGAACATAAAAAGAACAATATAGGATGTAATTCCCACCAGTACAAGCAGATTCTGGGTAATATTGTTTCAATCCTTGACCGGGCCGGTCGGCTTTTCCGGTCCGGGCGCGTTCCGGCGATCCTGCGCGGAGCGGCGGTCCGCCGCCCGGTGGAAGCCGATCCGCACTTCATCCCGGAGCTTGTTCTCGCGGTCCGATTGACGGACCAGCGCCGTCAGTTTTTGGAATTCCAGTTCGCCGATCTTTATCAGCTTGCGGTCATGCGCGCCGCGCACTTCGCGTTCCGCCTGCCTGCGGATGGCTTCCGCATCGAAGCGGTCCGACCCGGTGTCGCGGGGGCGAAGATCGCGGTGCACCTGCCCGGTGGCATCAATCAGGCGGCGGCGCGCGGCGTCCACCCGCGTGTCATAGAAGCGGTGGAACTGAAGCTGTTCCTGCTCCCGCAGCCGCGCGCAGCGCTGCATGATCTCATTGGTCCTGTTCCATTGCTCCGAGGTTTTGAGGTGCTTCGCCTCGCGCTGCATCGCAGCGAGAGCGAAGGTCTGACGGATGTCGTCGCCGATGGTGGAGGTCATGGGGTGCAAGTCCTCTTGCAGGAAAGTTGCATTGGCGGTGAGGGATATGGCACGATGCCGGAATGATAATGTTCAGGAGCAGGGAAGACGTAGAAGAATGGCTGAAGCCTCTCGACTACGATGAGTTCTGGGATGCGATCAGGCCGTATGCGCTTGATCTTCCCGCGCGGACCCGCTGCGATGACGATATAGATAACGGTGCGTCCGAGGATACGGTCCTGCGCGTCCTGAAGCGGATGGCGGAACTGACCATCATCAAGGACCAGAAGCTGCCGCCGCGCTCCATCGAAAAATGGCGCTGGGCGCATTAGAAGCCCCCGGTCCTTGGTCCGAAGCGCAGCCAGCCGCACTGGCCGTTATCGGGATACTCGGTGATGACACCATCGATCCCGGCATAGGTGCAGCGCGTATAGACGCGCGGCCTGGCCGTCATGCTGGCGGCGTTGAAATCATAGGACCAGATGACATACGGCGCGCCGATGCCGGGCACGATGAAGACCAGCGTCAATAGCAACGGCACCCAGACGAAGAATCGCAGCCGAAAGAAGCTGACCTTCCTCATGGCTTCCTCCTTGGCGGCACCGGCAAGGTCACCTTCGGATTGGGCGGCAGGCGACCGCCTTCGAGCGGGTTGTCGGCCAGGTCGAAGCAGGTCGGGGCGATCTCGTTCTGGCGGATTTTTCTGGCATGGATGAAGCCGATGCCCGCGACATGGATGATCTGCTCATCGTCGGGCAGGCTCATCAGCTCGTACGGTGTGAACAGCCGGTCGCGCCCGGTGGACAGCGATCCGGTGTAGCCGGACTGCTCCGCGTTCATCCCGAGGCCGTGAGAGACGTTGAGGGACTCGCCCATGGCGCGGCTGACGCGTTCCGCTTCCTCGAAATTTGAGAACTTCAGCCACTGCTTGACGGTGCAGTTCTCTTCGAGGATCGCCGTCTCCCGCTCGCCGTAGCGGCGGACGCTATCGAGGCGGGATTGCGTGATGTAGAGACAGCGCAGGCCATAGGCGCGGAACGCGGTGATGCGGGTCACCGGTTCGCGAAGCGGTGCGTTGCAGTATTCATCCAGAATCCACATCGAGCGGCCCGCCTTGCCCGACAGCTGCGCATCCATCAGGGACAGGTAGTGCAGCGCGAAGGACGGCCCGATCCGGTCGGCATAGCGCAGCGGGTTGACGAAGCAGACGATCCAGTGATCCCGGATCAGCTCTTCATGGGTCACCGTGGCATACCGTCCGGCTTCGCTCAGCGGCGGATGCGAGAAAATTCTCAGCGCGGAGACAGCGGCACGGTGATGTTGCGCATAGTGTTCGGCGTTGAATCGCTTCAGGTCCAGAATGCGGGCCGCCGCCAGCCGGTTGGGAGAATCCGGGTCGGACGCTTCCAACTCAAGCGCCGACTGCCACGTCTCGGGATCGGACAGAAGGGATGCGATACCGCCCGGTGTCGCCAGCCTTGGACTATGATCGAGCACGATTCTGGTCGCGGCATCGGCAAAGCCACGCGGCTCATCCCGCCAGTAGAAGTTCTTCTGATCGTCGGGCGGCTCCGCGATCAGCGCGTGGCTGAAGTTGTCGATCAGGAAGGGCAGATGGTCAGGCTTGGCATTGAGTGCCGCGCTGAGCGGGTTGAGGGATATCCGGTACGGATAGTTGGCACCAAGCACCTCAAACTCATCGACGACGCCGAACCTGCGTCCGTACTTGACGCACATATCGCCGATCTGCGCGGCGACTTCACCGTCCTTCACATCGTTCAGGAAGATCGCTTGTTGCGTATCCGCGAGCATCGCCTGAACGGCGGGAACCGTGCCGCACGTCGTCTTGCCGCCACCCATCGCCGCGAAGATCAATCCCGACCCATTCGTCGTTGGCTCCCGGATCACCTTGTTATCAAAGGTCATCCCGAGCACGCGGCCAAAGGGGTTAGTCATCGATCATGCCCGCCTGCTTCATCCGCTCGCGCGAGGCGATGTGGGAGGATTTTGGTCCCGGCCCCTGCGCCTCGAAATCGGCGATGGCGCGGTCAAGCTCATAGGCGCGGATCATCGCCGCGATGGCGGTCTTGAGGCAGGAGAGCGACGCTATGCCAAGCGCGATGCTGATGATCCCCAGCCCCCACCATTGCGGGGATTGCGGCCAGATGACCCAGGCCGTGACGCCGAAGCTGGCCGAGAGGAAGAACTGCGTGTTGATCGCGACCGTGGTCGCGAGCCTGCGGCTGAAGGATTGCTTGATCACTTCCCCCTCCGGGCGCTGGCGACGGCCTGGGCGATTTCCTTGCGCAAGCCGTTCAGCGTGGATGCCTGGCCCCAGATCGCGCCGGAGAGTTCGCCGCCGCGCAGATCGCGGGACAGAAGCTTGAGCTGTCCCGCCTGCCAGCCGATCAGCAGCGCGGTGGCGGCGAGGGTCGCGATGGTCGCACCTTCATATAGGTACAGCAGATCGCCGAACGCCGCCGTGAAGCCGCCCATGCCCCCCACCGCAACGGCGGCGAACGGCAGCAGCGGCCTTCGGACCGAGACCACGGTCAGGCTCGCGAGCAGATAGGTGTCGCGATGCGTGTGGACCGCGCCTTGATCGTAATCGACGGTGACCGAGCCGAGGATCATGCCCTCACTCCTTCATCGCGCAGGCGGGGGAGTTGAGGGCCACGCGCAACTCAGATCGCAGCGCCTTGACCGGCATCGGCGTGATGAGGCGGAAGGACCCCGCATAGATCGCGAACGCGGTGCGCCGATCTTCCAGAACGGTGCTGACCGCGCACTCGCACCTTGTCGCGGCGGACGACGCCGCCTGATCGATGCGCGATTGCCGCGCCGCCTCTTGTTGGCGCTGCAAGTCGTTCAGCATGTTGAAGGGCAGGCTTCCACCGTGCTTGCCGCAGAAGGCTTCGCCCTGTGCGCCATAGATGCCCCCGAGGATCGCCGCGCAGTAATCAAGCTTGGGCAGGACGAAGCCGGGCGATTGCTGCCGTTCGGTCTGGTTACGCACCTGCTGCTGGCAGGTCCGCGCCCAGCCGGACTTTTCGGTGGTGCGTTCCATCACCAGCGGGCCGGTGACGTAGGCCGACACAAGGGCATAGACACCCAGCCCCAGCGCTGCACCGCCTAACGCGGGCAGGCCGGTCATATCGGAAATCATGCTACTCTTCTCCAGCGGTTCTTGTAACGGTTAGGCGCTACGCCTGAAGCAACTTGCTATAGATGTCGTCATCATCGTCGGGGTCGTTGCGGTAAATGCCCCAGAGGTAGTTCAGGAACACAAACACCCACAGGACCACAGGGAAGATGACATCGACGATCACACAGACCGTTGCCACCGGGCTGAAGTGTGTAACGTAGGCGAGCGTCACCGATGCGGGGACCTTGCGGGGGAAGACCGAAGGCTGCGGCCTGCCTGGTTCGACAGAGTCAAGCGCCTCTCGCAAGGTTGCCTCATAGCCTCGCAATAGAGCGATGACGCGCCGCGTGATCTCCGGCCGGCCAGCGATGTCCACATCTGCAAGGCTCTTGGCATAGCCCGCCACCAGGTTGACCGGCATCGCCTCCTCAAGGTCAGCAAGAGCCTGCCTGATTT
The DNA here is from genome assembly GCA_037201625.1 of Acetobacteraceae bacterium. Lineage (GTDB taxonomy): Bacteria > Pseudomonadota > Alphaproteobacteria > Acetobacterales > Acetobacteraceae > JAMXLO01. The sequence goes on from JBBCGR010000003.1 coordinate 1,666,460, forward strand.
GTGCGTCGATCGCCTGAAGGAGCGGCCACTTTTCATCGACGGTCCTGTCGGTGGATTGCGCGATCACCTGGTACCGGATCACCAACTCATTGAGCCGTTTCAGGATGGCAGCGCGCGCGGCTTCGGCGTCCGTAACCGCCCGCAGGATCGCGTCATTGGTGCCGGCTTTGGTCACCAACACGCGGGCGACCTGTCCACTGGCGCTCGGACCATCCATTCGTGACACGCAGTGGTTCTTCGGTTCGCATTCAGCCTTAATGGCCAAATCGCGACCGATAGCCGTCATGGGCGCCACGATGCGCGAGGCTTGAAGCGATGCCCTGTTGCTCCGGTCAACAGCAGCTGTGAGGGTGTCGCCATGCTCATCGAGACGGAGCTGGGATGCATTCTTTACTGTGAAACCGGCGTAGGTGGTCAGGGCTGACCCGCCGCCCACAATAAGGATCACCAGCAGCGACATAATTCCTGCCGTCCAGAAGCCACGGGACGCCAGAAACGCACCGCGTTCCACAGCCAGCCGGTTCACGCCATACGCGACAAGACCACCGCCACCCGCAAGCAGAGTGACTTTGGCATAGAGGATAAAGCCGCTACCGCTGATCAGGTTGGGCACCGTAAGCCACAACATCATCGCGCTGATGCCGGCGAGGGTGGCGACAATCGTCGGTATGAGCCTTGGCATTCGTTTGGGGGCCAGACGGTCCGGGCCGCCGCCACGGATACTTGACCCGCCAGAATTTTTGAGTGTGGCCATCAAGCTGGTTCTCCAGTACGATATTATGATGGCGCGGTTGCTCACCCAGCAGCGGGGATGCCCCGCTTCTCAACGGATGCCTGCCTGTATGAGGCGGTATCGATCACAGACATTCGGACGGCAGAGCCGCCTCGCATGCGTGCTGCCTTGTTGACTCACGAGCGAACACCGGCACTGACGCGCGCCAGGAAGAAGTCGGCAGCCAACACTTAAAGCGCGCGCGCCTCATATTGGCGAACCCCGCTTCCGGTGTTCAGCTGCTATCTCAGCCTTCACGCCCTTAATTTGTGTGTCCAAGAGGACCCCGCTGGTAGGGGCTAAGTTCGTGCTTAAGCTGTAGGTTCAGGCGACGAAGTCGGCGGGTCAGTTCCGCCAATTTGTTCGGTTCGGCCGAGGACATATTCATTATTCCCATAGACTTAGCGTCTTGGGGCATTCTTGCGGAGACAGGCGATCGAATGTATCAATTCATCACCCAAGAATCGCCCTAACCGGAAAAAAAGTGCCAAAGAATCCCGCCCCCCCGTCGCGGCCGCGTTACCAACTGCCGGAAAGGCCGGATGGCCCCATCGTGCCTTATGGCAGGTACGACGCCTTCTTTTTGCAGAAGCTGCGCCGAACCATCCGGATGGATCGCGAAAAATACCGTGATTGGGGGTTGCCACGCTACCACAGGCTTCTCACCGATATAGTCCGAGAGCACGCTGCAAACGCCGTCAATGTGGGCGCGCTGAGCGAAGAGAATCTACGAAACTACTTGAACGGCACAAACTCCCAATCGCCGGTAATTGAGGTTCTCGATGTCTTTGTACAACTCACCTATCCGGTCTTGCGAAAGACTTTCATTGTAGACCAATATATAGAAACCGTAGGGGAGGTATTAAGTGAATACCTAGAAAGTGTGACTGACTTTGACCGCGCTGCCGTTATTCAGCGGATACTCGGAGTGTACGCTTTCGTATCTGAGGATACTCCGCGCGAAGAGTTTGCTCCGCTGCCGGAGCGCTACTTTGTTTTACGTAGAGCTTTATCTAGTAATTTTTTACTAGTTTACGAATTCGATCATCAGCGCATTGGGTCTGGCCAGTCGGCAGCTCACTCGCCGCTAAGATTAACTACAGGGATATGTATTCCTCATCAACATTCTCCCCTCCTAGTGATGCGAGACTACAAGTTTCACAGACTCAGACTGGGGAAGCTGTTACTTCACACGGGAGATTCTTCTCGCTGGGAGTCTTATTTGGCTAGCAGGGTAGGTGATGCTACGCTTGCCTTCACAGCATCGGACGACATCAACCTCCCGGACCACGTCGAGTCGATGCTATCGTATAGTTTCTTTTTCTCAAAATTCAACGATACAGACTGGATAACTGGCAATCTAAGGATAGTGAGGGACAATGCCGTAATAAACAGAATTCACAATGTGATTGACAAATTCGGAGGGGTATTTTAATGAGAAGCAGAAATACCAGGAGGGATACCACAGAAGACCGGATAATGCACGACATAATACTTGGAGCTGAGACGGACGATTATATTGAAGTGGATCTTGCGGTTGCGGAGAATGCCGCCGCCATTGTGCAACGTGAACCGACGACCGGTATGACAGCACTGCACATAGCCGCTGGGGACGGGAACCTTAAGATGGTAAGGCATTTGCTGGCATTTCCAGGAGTCGATTTAACGATTGTGGACCAGTTTGGTCGGGACCCAATCGATATGGCAACCAATATAGGAAATACCGAAATCGTGGAGTTATTGTCGAGGGTGCTCTATCCATCTTGTTATGAGGTGGACCAATCAGCGGCTGGACCTAAATTGGTACCCTAATCCGATGATAAACGTCGATCTTTGGTGATGCTGGAAGTCTCGCCTTGAAGCACGAGCGCACGGTCGCTTGGGGGATGGTCCCATTTCGCCCGAGAAGGTGTTGGGACACCTGAAGGCGGCTGCCAGTGCACTTACGCAAGATGTGCTGTGTAGTACCGCAATCTTGGCAGGGGGCGCTGCGCGCCCCCGTGCACCCCCAGCCCAACGTCTGGCCGTTGGATCGCCAGTCAGGGGCCTCCGTGCCCCCGACACCCATGGCCAACCCTGCGCGGGTTGGATGCGCGCCAGCGTTTCATCGCTGGACCACGACCAGGCGCTCATGCCGCCCTGGACCCAGCATCAGGGGCTTTTCGCGCCCCTGAACCACGACCCAGGGGAGATTGCGCTCTCCCCTGGCCCCCATCGACCAAAGGGCGTGCCTTCCCCCTGGACCCCAGCCTCTCCCGGGGGGGCCAGTCCTGCTCGGATTGGGTGTGCGCCAGGCATCTCACCGCTGGGACCACGATTGAAGGCCTATGCTGCCCCCAGATCAATTTTGACGTGAGGGTGTACCTCATGCCTCGCAGGCCAATGGCACGGAAAGAATCATCGCCGTCATACACAAGCCAAATCAGTTGGCTGTCTGAGCGTCCGACTTGACGCGACCCGAGCATACAGCGGCAATATCGGAACGGCGGAGCGAACTTTATATAAATTGCCCACGCGAAACAGTTTGTTACCGGAATGGGCTAAAGCAGGTTCGAAGTCGGCCCCTGCGCGGGCATTATGGAGTCGAGTTCATGTGTCAGAACAGAACTCCCCTTTGGTAGTCGAATGCTAGTAGATCGACCTGGAGCCACGAAGTCCAGTTTGCATTGCTGCGCGACAGTCTCGGCTGGTAGTATAAGAAGCTCGTCATCAGAATGACCGATAACGAAACCTAATAGGGCTTTTGATTTCGACAACACTGGAGCCCCGCCCTCGACATCTTCTCCAAGGTATCTTGCGCCGCAGCTTCTTGCACGGATCGCCCTAGGCAAGCTCACGATGCGTTCTCCTATCTCTATCTCGGGTCCCACAACATCGCCAGCCAATATCCCATGCCGTATAGAGGAAACTGCGGAAATCCTTCCGACTCTTCGAATCGTGACAGGATGATCACCAAAGGCTTCCTCGAACAAGTTTCTTGAGTAAGCTACAGGTTTGACGATAGCATTTTGTGAATGCCTCTCAAGGAGGGCAACTACTCGAAATAGGTCTCCGATACCGCCATCCAGTATTGAACCCCCGTCCGTTACGACGCCAATGCTTTCGTTGTCTCCTCTTGCAAAAGGCGAAGTAAATACCTTGCTCCCATAAAGCGATTTGCTATCAAATGCGCCAACCAGACCAAAAATCCCATCCTCTGCGCGTCGTTTAAACATCGACGACAGAGTCAGCGGGGTACGTCTGCCATCCGCACCTAGACAATATAGCCGAACTCCCGTAACTAATTGGTCAATTAGCAACCTACCCTCCGCGATTCGCGTTATAAGTGTACCGCTTCCGCCTGCCTGCGACAAGCCGGATAGTAAGTCCTTGAATTGTAATTGGAAACTGTTCCCTTACATGCTGCGGGAGCGAGCTGGCCTCATATATGGTGAGATTCCCATTCCTGTCGCGGGCCGTCTGGCCCGGCTTGAATGGGATGGGGGATTCACCAAGTATGCTACCCAAAAGCCGCCAAATAAGCGCCGTAAATTCCTCCCCACTGTGCCTACTTGTCGGAGAAAGGCGGTTGGCACTCATGCCACAATACAATTTGAAATTGAATTCATCTCTTGTGACTCCGTTTAGTATGTCAGAATGATCTCGAATGTTGTCATTAAGCTTATCTTTTTGCGCATTGGTCAAAATATTGTCCAAAGCGTGTGTGGCGCCGTGCCGAATTATTGTGGTTCCTTGAACAAGATTCATGCCAGAAGGGGACCCCTTATCAAAGGCCAGAAGTAACTGACCTTCAGTCGCTGTCGAATCAGACCCCACAAGCGTACGGACGGGCCATCCCAAAGGGGAGATCGTCAACTCTGCTCGCTCGGTCTGAAAGCAGCTGTTAAATCTTTCGGCGCAAAGTGATAGCAGCAATTTATTAACCGGTGCAGAAAAAGGTGAGTATGGGTGAGGATCTCGGTGATACAGAATAACATGTGGCCAAATATCAGTCTCAAATTGCCGCAGCAAGCCTACGGCCTCGTTCGAAAACTGTATTCTCGAGTAAAAATCGTTCAGAAAATTATATGCCCGATCTATCTCGTTGTTGTTAACGTACTCCATAGCTATCTGTTCGTTCAGAGCGACCACCCGCTTAAGGGGCGTGGGGTTCATCTTGTATGCAAAAATCCGCGACGCTTTAACTGCGGAAACTCCATAGAACTGGTACGCTACGTCAATTAATCCGCCATCACCGGTTCCGCTTACGATTACTGGCATCTCCCTCGCTGAGTATGGTGCCCAGTATTCTGGCGCAGAAGGTTTGGTCCCGCTTATATCCTTCTCCTGTTGAAAGCCCACCGCTAGGATAATGAGATCAGGATACATCCTCCGTCCGGAGGAGAGATTTATCGTGGCATGATGGCCATTATCTTCGACCGACAAAACGGTACCAGATTCGATATTCACATGACTATGATAGTATTTATTCCATTGCGTCATTATCTCCGCGCGAACTCTATCGGCGCTCCCATAACTCCAATTCAAAAATGGCAAATTGGTAATAGCCCTGAGGTCCTGAAAGGGCCAGAATATTAGATTCGGGTGAATTTCTCTGTGGACGGCTTCGCGATACTTATGGAGGGGCGATCGCTCCTCGATAATCGATACCGAAGCCTTCAGGGTAAAGAGCGCGGCGGCAGCTGTCAGTCCAGAAACACCCGCACCCACAACGACGGCTGTCTTTCCTTGAAGCTTCACCCTTCTTGAGACGTTTTCCACAAGTTTGAGAATTCTCAACTGCTGAGAATAAAAATTGGCGCGACGGAATTTCGGATGCAGCGCAAAAATCCGGTCGGAGATATGGCACACCTCATACATAGCAGCGTTGTCGTTGTCCATTTTTCGAAAGAATCTCCAATCCAGACGATCCCCGCTTCGCTGGAGCGCCGCTCCAACTCTTACGCCGCTCTTTTGTCATTGAAACGTCTTGGCGTTCTGTCCGCAAGAGAGAGGTACGGCCCATCGTGTTTGTCGCACGGTTGCCTATCGAGGCTGGGGCTGTGGGTTCGAACATCTCGTGTGCTCGCACATATTTTGGGTGTCTCTGGCGCTTGGCTTGCCTAGCTGGTCGTTGCCAAGGAAGTCATCTCCGCCACGCAAGAGCAAGAGCCTTACACGGTCGAGTGGACGGCAAACCCCGGCCATACTCGAAACAAGCTTGCCGGCATTATCGGCGCGGCGCGGGGTGTCTCTCCGCAGCGACCGGCTCAGCGTCCAATGCCCAACCCCCATCTCGCGAGCGACGCTGGCTGCGGTTCGCCCGCCGCTCTCGATCCACTCGCGCGCGTCCCGGAGCTGCCTCTCGGTTAGAATTGGCGGCCTACCAATCCTCTTGCCCCGTTGCCGCGCGGCAGCAAGGCCCTCCTTCGTCCGCTGTGACAGTGTCCGGCGCTCGAATTCCGCGAGCGCGGACATGAGTGTATAGACGAACATCCCGGCGGGCGTGCTCGTATCGACACTCACGATTTGGAAATGCACCCCGCGTGCCCGCAGCTTTTCTGCCTCGGTGAGCGCGTCCACCACCGAACGGAAAGCGCGGTCGAGGTCCCAGACTACCAGCATGTCACCGCGTTTCAGCCTCGCCAGCACACGATCATAGACGGGGCGCTTGGCGCTGCATGCCGAGAGGGTTTCGACATGCAGTTCGTCACACATCGACTGGAGGCCGAGGACTTGCCGGTCATGGCGCTGTTCGGCGGTGGACACGCGGGCGTAGGCTATTTTTCTCATGTTATTCAATCGCTTAAAGATACCAAGGGTTCACACAATGGACCCCTTTTGCTCCTGTGCTGCCGACAAATGCGGCCATCACGCAAAGTATTAATTTCTATAATATCTTAGCATGGGGTAGCGTCAGCATTCAAATTCGCACACAATCGGTCGGTTGTGAGCAAAACAGTCCAGAAGTATATTTACCGGATTAGATGGACGCGAGCAGTTGTGGTCGGAGTTTCTTTGGTCTCGCTTGTGCCTGCCGTCGCCCCGGCAACCGAGTTTACTGCCGGGGTGGTGATGGAAAAGATGAAGGAGCAGGAGCGCTACGTCTTCGTGGCAGGGATCATTGAGGGCCTTGCGATGGCGCGCTACGCCAAGGATCAGAAACAATCGCAGGGGATGCAGTGCATCTATGACTGGTTCTATAAGTCGCCGGACACGCTCCAGACCATTTATGCCGGATTCCAGCGGTATCCGTCCTATCCGCCCGGCACTGTCGTGCATGTGCTAACCAAGCAGAAATGCGGTGAATGATGCTGACGGTATCACTCAGATCATGGAAGGAGGAGTTTGAACGGGCTGCCGCCATCAAGCGCCAGGAGCGTGTGCGCGAGGAACTGGATGCCGCCTTCGAGAGGGCGGAAGAGCGGCGCCGCAAGGAGCGCAAGCTCAGAGAAGAACGCGAGGACCGCCAAATCGCCGAGCTGATCTTCAGCGCGATCGCGCCGCCCGAGCGGGTCGCCGAATTCCGGGGTCCAGCTGGACCGCTACGACGCCAAGACCGTTGAAGCGCTGATGGACAATCAGGAAGCCCTTGACGCCGTTCGGGGTCCGGATACGCGACATGCTCCATCAAGCCCATGTGCTGCCCGATGGACGGCGGGTCTTCCTGACCCGCGATGAGCGGCAAGTCTTTGACGAATCCGGGCGGGGAGGTCGGGCCGCAGGAGATCGATCCCGCGACTATCGACCGGAAGCGGCCCCGCTGGGAGGATTTTGCCGCCGCGCAGGAGGCCAAGGCCCGGCTCGATGAAGAGCGCAAGCAGTTGCATGACTATCAAACGAAACTGGATGAAGCCCGCCAGCGCCTTGACCGTGGGGACATCACCCAAGCCGATCTCGACAAGCTCAAGGACGACCTATCTGCCAGCATGCCCGAAGCCGTCCGCCAAAAGCTGGACTTGGAAAAACAGCCGAAGGCCGAGGCCGAGGCCGCGCCGTCCCGGGATACCCCCGTTCTTCCCGCCGATATGGACAAGCTCATGCGGGAGACCGGGTTGGGTCCGGGCATGACGCCCTGAGCGCTCCGTCCAAATTATGACACAAGACCTTGACAATCGTACGGCTATACCGTACACTTAGAGCATGAGGATTGTGACCGTCAGGCACCGGGGGCTGAAAAATCTGCTGGAAGACGATAATCCCAAAGGCATTCGCGGCGATTTGGTGAACAGGGTCCGGCGTATCCTGACGGCGGTGATCAGCGCGGCGGAGATTGAAAAGCTTGAGGGGCCGCCGGGCTGGAGGGTGCACCGGCTGACCGGGGACCGGCTCGGAACATGGAGCATATCCACATCGGGCAACTGGCGGATCACCTTCACCATCACCGATGGTGAAATCTACGACTTGGACTTGGAGGATTATCACTGATGAGCGAGAAACTGACGAAACTTGGCATGCGGCCCTCGCCGCCCGGCGAGTTTATCCGGGGCGAGATTTTGGAGGAGCTTGGCCTTTCCATTAACCAGGCCGCCGAGGTGCTTGGCGTGCGGCGCGCAACGCTGTCCGATCTGGTCAACGGCAACGCGGCCCTGTCGCCTGAGATGGCGCTGCGCCTCGAAAAGGCGTTCGGCGTGGACATGGATATGATGCTGCGGATGCAGGCATGGCACGACGCCTATGTCATGCGTCAGCGCGCGGGCGAGATCGACGTGAAGAGATTCGATCCCGCAGCCTCCGGCCCCGGTAGCGGCGGGCTTACCGAAAGCTCAGCGAAGCTGCGCGGCTTGCTGGCCCGCAACTGCACGGACGTTGGTTGTGGTTTGGTTGAAATGCACGAAGCGGCCCAGGATTTATGACACTCGGAATCGGCATCGACCTACCCGGCCCATTCGGTGCCGATCATCATCAGTCAGGCAAGGCTACCACGGAAATTGCTCATCGCGCTGCCTGTCCTGCTTCCCCTCCCAAGCCCGCGCGCTCTCGACTTCCGCAGCGAGGGGACCAACTGCTTGATCGGCCCAACGGGCAATCAGCGGGTTCGGGTCGCGGCTAAGTTCCCGGAGTAGCGGAAGCTTTGATTCCAACAGGTCTGCCAGTGATCCCATCCAGATAGAGGGACGGAAGCGCCTAAAATATGTGCTGAGCACCAGAATAGGGTCGTGGGATTCCCGAACGAGCCGCAGTGCGGTTTCTGACCAAACGAGTGGCCCCGGCTCGTTATGATTCTCGCTTCCATCAGCCTTCCGCCAAGGGCGGATGGCCTCAGCCAGATAGATAAACCGCCGGTCTGGGTCTTCTTGTGCCCATGAGAGCATCGTCTCGTCGTCCACATTGGCAAGCGGACAGCGACGGTCATGGTTTCGAAAACTTCGGAAGATGTCTCGGCGACCCTCATCCCCTGCTTGTCGCCGATCCACCAGCACATCCAAGACCGCGCGCGGAAAGGACGCGGCCAGTACGCCAATCAGCTCACCGTAGTCGGATGCGTGAACTTTGCCTGCTTCGGTCGCAGCTAACAGGTTTGAGCAAAGCGTCTCAGCGGCCGCGTGGTCGGACGCCGTTGTCAGACAGGCTTTCGCAATTTCGGCTAGCTTGTAGCCCTCGCTGTTTCGGTATTTGGAAAATGTCACCTTGCTCAGCAAGTCGCGCCCGGTGGCGCGGTCGTCGGGGTCGAGGCCTTTCCCCTGTGATCGCAGGCTGAAAGCCCGCATCTGCATGATATCGAGTGCGACATCCAAACCGTCCTCGCGATCAGCAATCGTCAGCAATAGTTGCCTAAATCGTGCTCCTGGCAGGCCATCGCAAAGACACCCCATCTGGAGATTACTGAATGTCCATGTAGGAATTGTGGGGAATGCAGTAGCCTTGATGAGGCGATCACATCCTATGTCATCAATTCCCGCCATCGCTTGCAAGCGGACGAAATAGCGGTGCAAATCTTGCGTATCGAGCGCCTCGTCTAGAAGCTTCTCCGCCAAGGCGCGATCCCGTCCTGCTAGTCCATGAATGAAGCCTTCCAGGAGAGTGGCTTGTCTGCGACCGTTAGGGCGATCCGAGAAAGCAGCGACGATGGTCCGCCAACCATCCTCTGGGGAGCCGACCTCCTCCTGCCCCAGCGCAGTTCCAACTGTCCAGACCCCAAGTGACGGGGATTCGAGCAAGGACGGAAGATGTTCCGTCAACATGACCCGGCGCAGCGGCAAGCTCTTTACCTACATCGACGCATACTGTGCGAACCGCCGCTCTGGCCTTTTCATACTTCTGCGGGTCGTCCACCTCCGAAGCGGCCACATCAAGGGTAGACCATTCCTCCGGCAGGACGTAGCTTACAATCCGCTCACTCAGTGTCGTTGGCCTGAGACGTTCTGCCAAGGTCTTGAGCTTGGAAGCCTCGATCTTGCGTTGGGCCGCTTTTGCTTCTCCGTATGCCTTGCGAACGCCAGCCCATCCTTCCGGCCACCCTCCATCCGCTGCGAAGCCATCGGCGATTACGATCGTTTCATCCACCAGGCCAATGCCGGCCAACCCGGAAAACTCATCTGCAAACAGGGTTCGCACATCTGTACGGAGCAGAGGCTTTTGCGCCATCTCGGCGCAGAGGTCCAAAGCGACCTTGAACCAGTTCAAGCGTTCAGCGTCAGTGCCGGGATGATATCCGTAGTCTCGCTTCCGAGTGCCAAATTCGAAACCATAGGATGATGAGAAATGGCCATGTTCCAACATTCCTTTCAGACCGCGAAAGGCCAGCAGCCGATCAATCTGGGCAGCAGAGCCAGCCATCTGGCGTAGGAACGCTGCGCGCTGTTCGGGGAGCGCCTGAGTCCCTGACAGAAAAATATGGAACAGCGAGGAGAAGACATTAACGGCATCGGCAGAGTTGTTTGAGTCCTCGGCTGGATTTGCAGAGTCGCCGATTAGCGTTACCGCCTTATCGAAGAGCCGCGGGTCGTAGGCGAGCGACCGTAAGATTTGGATCATCTTGCCGGGCAACTCCTTCCTCGGTTCTGTCTTGGCAAGGGCGTCCGCCGCCCGTTGGATCGCGACGAGAATGGCGTCCGGATCAATCGGCGCGATATTGTCAAAAACGACAAGGTCAAAGGGGCTGAGATTGTCAGTCTGCCACAACCAGCCATCCGGTTGCAGCCACATAGCGACGACTTTTTGCGCGGCAGGCGAGTCATGGAGGCAACCCAGCCGCCGGGTGAAAGACTTGATGAGCCGCTCCCTGGCACGGCATGCGAACTGCTCATGAACGATATCGGGATGAATTTCTTCCAGAGCCTGTCTAGCAAGTCGGTGGGCCAGCGCATGGGGAAGGAGCGCGCGCCACCTGCCTCTCTTTTGGACAAGCTGACGCCGATGGAGTTCAGCCACGTGAGCGTGTAGTTCGGAAACAGTCTGCCCGGCGAGCGATGCAAGGACCGGCAGTTCCGCCTCTTCCCCTTCCAGGGTTTCACCATCGAACGAGTAAACCAGCGAGAGCGCCTTCGCCGCCCGCAGCAGCGCTGGATCGTCTTCATTTTTCTGTCTGAAGAGGCGTTTGAATAGCTCGCTGTCCTTCAGATTAGCCAGCGATTCGCCGTGTTCGGCGGTGCTGGCCAGCGCGAGAGCTATGCGGGAATTTCCTTCCGAGAAGGCCGCAATGGTTCCAATCTCAGGGTTGGTGAGATCGGGATACCTTCGAGCGACGATTTTCTCGATGATCTCGGAAGTGGACGGCTCCAGTTTGAAAACCTCCGTGCCTTCGGGTTCGTCGTCAGTCACGTCGTACTCGACGGTAATAAGTCCAACGAGGCTCGATGAACCGCGAAGTCGCGCTGACAGCTTCTGGTGAAGCTCGACGCCACAATTGTCGATGATCAGAACGCATTGCTGGCGCAGATCAATAAGCCGCGCCAGGAGATCGAGAGGCGATGGGTCGGGAGAGTCTGCGACATCAGTATATACCGCCAAATGGCGGCTTAGCGGAGCCATACCGATCCGCTCATCGAACAATGCTTGCACGAAGCGCGTCTTGCCGACACCGGATAAGCCAACCAGCCTGACTATGCCCTTCGGTGTCCCAAGGATCACTCGGAGGCGGTTGATTCCATCTTCGCCGCTTAGACCATCGCGGTCTGCCATCTGAGTGCCAACGAGCCGCACACCTGGGCCGAGCAGGTACTCTTCGTCGCTTCCCCCAGGCGAACTTGACCAGTCAGCATGCGGGCGCCATCCGGAGAGAGGGCGTCCCACCTGGTTTCTGACCCAGGGAATCAATCCCGGATGCTGATTGACCCAGCTCGCCATCCGGCGGCGGTCGTAGAATTCGAGGTGCAGTCCTGCGGCATCTGGTGTGTCGGCGATAGCGGTCGCCATCGCGTTCTTCCGTGTGCTCAGCGCTGTGTCAGACGCAGCGCCCCTCGAACTGACGATGATGTAGGCCCCACCGCACTTGCCAAGCTCGATGATCGAAGGTCGCAGTGAATCTTTGGGGCGCATCTCGCTGATAATCTCTGCGCGTGCCATGTTTTCGGCTTTCACTTGAAAGCCCGTATTGGTGCGCGGGACATAGCCCGATATCGCTGCACCATCTAGCTCCACGCGAACGTCTATACCGCCGTCCTTGGCACGCTGATCGCCGCCATAAGTAACGCTGGCCGGTGAATGCCCGAGCAGGCGAACCTCTTGTTCGGCTAGGTAGCCGACAAGCGTTCTTAGATCGGTGTCGTTGAGCCGTTCGATGTCCTCGGGGGAGATTTCAAATATCGTCATCTGTCAGAGCCACACTTTCAGCGCAGACTAGCGCATATATGCAACGACTCCTATCTTATCATTCCCAGCGACAATAGCCCCTTCCAACCGCTTGGCGCGCGTTCGCACCGGCGGGGACGCCGTACCGGTCCGGCCTGAAGGCGGTCGGCGGCGCCCCACGTGGGCAGCTCAGCCTTTTGGGGGAACGTCAAACCGCGTCAGAAGCTCAACTTTTACCTCGGGGATCGCCTCATCCGGCGGGTGCTCGTCCACTCCCGTGTGATCGAAAGTTAGAACCGGACCAGCGACTAGGAAACGATGCGCAAAATCCCCGTCTCTGTGCGCAAATTGCAGTGCGCCCTGGAGGTTGGGGATTGCAAGCAAGATCGAGTTCCAGGCGACATAGGCCACCTCATTCACGAGATCGTCGAGAGACCTTCCAGTCTCGTCTTCGATCGATCTCTTCGTTCGACCGTGCATGAGATGATTCCGGGTGTCAGTCAGACGGCGATAGCACTGGTCGGGTTGGTGACCAGGCATCACCTTCGCAACCAAGTCTCTGATCGCTTGTTGCGCCATTGGCCTGCGTGTTGGCGTCTCCTCGCATTGCTTGCACTGCAATGGTCCTTGGCACTTCGGACACTTAATCGGAGTGCGTGCTCGGTCCTTATGTCCTTCGGCAATAGTCTCAAGGGCAAGCCAGAATTGCGGAAACTGTTCCTCAGGTTGCTCCAAGCGCACGCCGACTCGAAAGCACCGAAGTGCTCGGAGAACATAAGGAGGCGGGTTCGCCTGCACGATGGCTTGTGCCGTGTCGATACATTCACTCGGAAATTCTGGGTCTGGCGGATACAGCGGATCGAACTTCTGCATCACCTTAATCATCCGCCTCTTTTGGAACGGCTCCCACTCGATCACCCTGCGACACTGATCGATGACAAAGCTCGAATGGGTCACAAAGGTCAGGATGTCCAATTGTTTCGCTAATACCTCACGAAACGACGTGGGAACATCGTCGATGGAATCACACGGGCCTATAACCCGGATGTCCAAGCCCGGCACATGCCCGCCGGTGTCCGGCTTTGCGTTTCGTAGAATTATCTCAAAAGGCGGATCATCGTTGCGCAGGTTCAGGGTGGGACTGCCATCCCGAAGAACGAGGGTACCTCTGACGTCAAAATCTGCTCTGAATGTAGGCATCAACGAACCGCAGTACGCGTCCTTCTTTGTTGTCTTGGCGTCAAGTAGTTTTGGCTTTCCAGTGATCAGAGATGCAGTTCCGCGCTGGTCGCAGCGGGGCGTTGCCTCGGATGGACCTTCACGATGACTTCCACGTCCTGACCGAGGCTGGACAGGATGCTCATCAACCGGTCGATGGTGAAGCGGTCCAGCCTGGCTTTCCTGATGCGGGAAAAGTCCGCTGCGGCAACACCGGTCAGTTCCTGCGCGGCGCGCACGGTCAGTTTGCGCTCGTCCAGCACGCCGATGATCTTCGCCGCCAGCAGGGCACGCAGTTGCTCCTTGTCCGCGTCGGGGTGCCCCAGATCACGAAAGACGTTGCCGCTTCCCCGGATAACTTCAAATTCGTCGTTCATTTCAGCCTCTCCTTTAATCGCTTCAGCCGTTCCTGGATCAGGTCGATTTCATGCTTGGGCGTCTTGATCCCTGATTTCGATTTCTTCTGGAAGGCATGCACCACCCAGATATCGTCATCGATCTGCAAGGCATAAACCACCCGATATGCATCGCCCCGGTGTTTGAGCGCCAGCTCCATCACGCCCGAGCCAAAGCCGGTTAGATGCTTGGCGATGTCGGGCATCTTGCCTTCCGCCAGGATCGTGAGCGCCCGCGCCATCTCGACCTGCGCGCCCGCCGGGAAATCGTCAAAGTCTTTGCGGGCGGCCTTCACCCAGCTTATCGGGCGCGTGTTTATCATTGAGTCTCATGTTGTCATATTTGACTACATAAGTCAAGCGTCAAGGGATTTGGGCGCGTCCCTGGCGGGTCAGGTCCTACGCGGGCGCGGATAGGCGCGCCCTTCCCAAGCCCCGTATAGGGGCGGGTCTTGGCCCATGCGGGTGACGGTCCTTCGCGCGAAGGAAGGCTAAGGGCGCTGCCCTCGCGCCCGTCAACCGGCTTCCACCCAAAGCGACAGACGAAATTGCCCGCGAAGGGAGCGGTCAATTTCGTTGCGTTTTGGGTCCCTGCGAAGCCGGTTGACGCTTGCTACCCCGGTCTCGCCGACGGGCAGGGGAAACAGACGAGCTGTTTCCCGCTGGTCAACGAAAGGCAAGATCATGATAAGCAACATCCAATCATCCCGCGCGGATGTCTATACGCGCATCACCGACAAAATCATCGCCGATCTGGAGCAGGGCGTCCGGCCCTGGATGAAGCCATGGTCCGCCGAGCACGCGGCGGGCAGGATCGCGCGCCCGCTTCGCCACAACGGCATTCCCTATCGGGGGATCAATGTCATCATGCTGTGGTCGGCGTCTGTATCCAAGGGTTTCGCCTGTCCGCTGTGGCTGACCTTCCGCCAGGCGATGGAGCTGGGCGGGCATGTCCGGAAAGGCGAGAGCGGCGAATTGGTGGTCTATGCCAACAGCATCACGCGCACGGAAGCCAAGGAGGACGGCACCGAGGAAGAGCGGGAAATTCCCTATCTCAAAGGCTATACCGTGTTCAACGCCGAGCAGTGTGAGGGACTGCCCGCGCAGTATTACGCGAAGGCGCAAGCGCCAACGCTGACACCGGCGCAGCGGATTGACAGCGCCGATGCGTTCTTTGCTGCGACCGGGGCCGATATCCGGCAGGGCGGAACCCGTGCTTACTATGCCGAAAAGCCCGACTATGTGCAGATGCCGCCCTTCGAGACCTTCCGGGATGCGGAAAGCCATGCCGCGACGCTGGCGCACGAGCTGACGCACTGGACCAAGCATGAAAACCGCCTGGCGCGGGACATGGGCCGCGTGAAATGGGGTGACGAAGGCTATGCGCGCGAAGAGCTGGTCGCTGAGCTGGGCGCGGCGTTCCTCTGTGCCGATCTTGGGATCACGCCGGAGGTGCGGGAAGATCATGCCGCCTATATCGCGTCGTGGCTGAAGGTCCTCAAAGACGACAAGCGCTTTGTGTTTTCGGCGGCCAGCCAGGCCCAGCGGGCGGTGGATTTCCTGCATGGGTTGCAGGACAATACCATTCAGGACGGTCTACCTACGCCGCGGCTCAATTACACATTAGATGACCAGGTAACTCTTCATCGAGTATCTATTCACGCACAATGACCGTCAATGGAATGCGTCGATGATCTATCAGCGCCTTTTCAACGAAGCCAAGCAGTTGAAGAATCGGTTGGCTCATAGCCCGTTTTGACAAACCTGGCTGCACAATCCAAGCCCTGTACTCGAAACGGTATTGGTCCCAGCGAGCATACAATTGGCGCAGCGAGCTGATGGTCCCACTATCAAAACGGCTCGATTCACCGCGCGCCAAGCGACGCCTCTCCCGGTTGATCATGTTGCGGATGAACCGCTTGGGCTTGTGACAGAACTGCACCGACTTTAGAGCCTGTCCTGCGACTGCATAGACATCATCCAACCGGGCCGCTCCCGTTTCTGTACCCGCGAACTTGCAGTGACACATGAGCACGTTAACGACCGTGTCCTGAATCTTGATCGCGATGACATCAGCAAACTCACCCGTCCCATCGTCATCGAAGATGATATCGTGGTCGCTCTTCATCAGCTCTCGAATCACCCGGAATTGGATCGAATCAGGACGCCGCTCCGGCCCCTGCGACTCGACATGGCGATCAGTTCCAGTCCAATCCCATGCAACAATCGCGCTATCGACTATCGGGGCGAGGTCGAGTTCCGCAGGAGGAACATAGAGATGCGAATAAATCAAAAAGGAACCATCCCCAAAGTCTATTTGGGGCGCGTCGTCCGCAAAGAAATCCGCGATCGGCAAGTTGTGCCGCTGAGTCTTAATGCTGCACGGTGGTCCGGCAATCTGGGTATAAGTTGCCTCAGTCGCGGTGAATCCGATTTCAAACCAAGAAACATCATCATGCGCCCGAACCTCAAAGTGCAGTGCCCCCGTGCGATCGTGGTTCGAAAGGACCAGGTCGCATTCAGCGAACGGGTAGGTGCTGCCACTGAACGAGATTTCCACGCGCTCTTCAAAGGCCAACAACAATCCCATCGGCCAATGAATAGCAAGAGGATGTGCACCTGGTCGTTCGGTGATTGCTTTTGGACGCATCGCCGAAGCAAAAGCCGCCGATTCCGGTATGCTGTCATTGTCGAGCAGAGAGCCGATCCGATGACACCAAGCGGTCCAGTCCGTTAGGTCATGCACTCGATGCTGTGACCAGAATTTTCCTTTGATGGAGCATCCAAGGGTCCGAGGTTCGCCGTCTTCAAAGCCCGAGCCAAATATGTTGTTCTGAATGCGCTCCGCCTTCATGAGGCTGTCGATGCCATCGCTAACATCGATCCCCATCAGCATCGAATACCGCGTCCCACCTCCCTGACGGTGGGTCATGCCCAGATTTCGGATGACGAGCTGATTGAAGTCGTAGAAACATCGAAAAACGGATTGGCCTCGAACTCGAACTATTGAATCTCCGCAGATCGCCTTTGCCAGTGCATCTGTCGCTGAGCCACCTGTACTGCTTACATAGAGCAGGCCATTCTGCTCATCCCAATGAGCGAGAATCAACTCCCAGGATACGTCGGTAGCAGTAGCTGATGTTGTCCACTTGGCAGTCTGCTCATGCCGAAGGACGCAAACAGCGATGCGCTCCCTCTGATTGAGCTTCATGCCGACGAAAGCTCCATGAGGAGCAATATCCTCGATCTTATAGGGGTCCCATTGCTCGCAGGCCTTCGCACGGAAGACCAGAGTGCTCATTGTCGGGTCGATCGTCTGAAGGGGGATTTCCTTGAGGTCTCCGGTAAATCCGGCCAAGACTTCCGCTCGATCCAATTCGCGTCCAACGCGGTCTGCGTTGATTGTCGAAATCAGGATGTTCCAATCGGCCTCTTCCGCGTAGAGCTTTGCCAGCGCTCGGTCTATACGATCCTGATCTGTGTTTGCGATTACTGTCGCCACGCCGAGATCAGTTCTCGCTCTAGCAAACCGTCCAACGAACTGAAGTGTGACAGCTATGCTGGCAAAGACATCATGCACTCCGGCAACCTTCAGTTCAGGTAAGTCAAAACCCTCACCAAGCATATCAACACATACTACAATTCGACTTTCGAATTTTCGTAGCTTCCGTAGATTGCGTTGCCGCTCGGCGTCCGCCTGATTGCTGTGGACGATTATCGGATCGTATCGCTCGCACTCTTGAACATAGAGTTTGTGCAGGTCGCGTGCCCGGTCGATGGTCTTGCAGCGAGCCATCGCCACATGGTTAAGTCCGGCAGCCAAGTCTCGATCCAGAGTTGCACCGACAAGGCGCACGATCTCATCGTCTGCCTCGGAACCTTCAAGATCGCTGATCGCATGAAATGCGATCTGTCCAAAATATCCTTCCTTCTGAGCTTTAGCCAACGGATAATAGTATATGAACTTTCCATCCACTTTACCGCCATCCTCACGAAATGGGGTGGCCGTAAACTGGAAGACTAGCTTCTCATGGGCGGCCTCCGCGAACCATGCACGAAATGCTCTCCAAGTTTTCGCTTTGATATGGTGCGCCTCGTCGATGAAGAGTGCACCGCATCTCTGAGCCATGCGCTCTTGTATGTCCGGCAGCGCCCGACCGGCTACTGCCATAGTGGTTACAATGACGTTTGCGCGGTCAAATAAGTCATCTACTTCGTTCACTGATTTTGGGATATGCTTTAGCCTAAGCACGACAGGGTATTTCACGCTTTCTGATAGGCAAAGCTGATCCTGGAGGACGCCCATGGTCTCAAATTTGCCCGCTATTTGATCCCGTAGCGCATCAGTTGGCACGACCACCATGATGCGGGCGAATCGCTCATGGGCATAAATCGCAAGCATGGTCTCCGTTTTGCCCGTTCCAGTGGGCATAACGATTGTCGCGGGTTCGATCGAACTTGTCACATGGGCGAGAGCCGCATGAAGGGCGCCAACCTGAGGCGTTCTCAAGCCAGGGATCTCGGGAGATGTTTCCGTCGCAGATGATCCCTCCCGGAAGTTAAATTGATCGCGCCACGACTCGATCACGGTGCCACAGATTTCTCGTGCATCGGCGGCGGAGTGAACTCCCGCCTTTTGTGGAGTAGGTGCGATCCAAACGCCGCTTTGATTCTCCAGCCCTTCCCGAATTGTCTCAGGTGTTATTGCCCCTGGCACCAGTAGCACTGCCTCACCGTTGCTGACGGCAGCAGTCTTTCGTGGAACGACCAGTACACTTTCGCCAGAGGCCAAGCGAAAGCGAAAACTCGACGATCGCCCATGTGCTGCATGTTCCAGGGTTCCTAAGCACCGTTTCGCTCGCTTGGCGTACTGGCACATTGGATTCTTGGAGATTGAACCGTGTATAGCCAGCAGCGCGGGTAGTGCCAATTCAATTTTGGGCGGTGCTGGATCGTTGGCAATCTCAACGGGGTCTGACAATGAGCGATAAGGAATGACGGGCTTCCTCCGGCGACCCGACGTTGACGGGCGCGTCGGCTCCCCAAACAAGTCGCGTGCGATGTCGTCTTGTTCTTCCATTGTAGCCTCGGTCTTTGGCGGTAATGTTACCGAGGTATCGCCTAAGAGTCGAGCAGCTGTTCTTCGGGCGTTCCGTTGTTCTAGGAGCGGTTTAACGGCGTAACCCTCTTTATCGATCGAAGGTGCGACGGATATCGTTCGACCGTGGGAGCACATCCCGCATGGGCGCACCAATCGCAGGCCACTGTCTATACCGTACCAGGTCGCGCCGCAGATCGATAAGCACGCGCGCCTGTTTTTCCCGCAGAGCCTTGTATTCCGTTTGAAGGCGACGGCGTTCCGTGAGCTGCGCGTCGATCACCGTTTGCCGTTCCTGCATATGGCGATGGCGAGTATGTTCAGCTCTCGCTTCTAGTTCTGCACGGAGCTTGCGGCTTTGGCCGGTGAGCCGCTGCCAAATTGCCCGAAGCCCTGTTGGTCGTTGAACCGCACGCTGCCGAACTTCCTCGCCCCATTCCGTCGTCTGACGTTCCTGAAGCTGCTTGCGTTCCTGCCGGTGCCGGATTGCCATGTCCGTCCGGTGACGACCGAGCACGGCGGCACGCTGCCGGAAGCGTTCGCGGGACTCGTCGATATGGCGTTTGATGGAGGGGGTCATCCGCTCCCCGATCAGCAGCTTGGCCTCCGCTACGCTGGGAAGGTCACTCCCATCACCGAGCCTAGCTTGCACTTCTTTGGTCTTCAGGCCCAGTGCCCGAGGAAGCGAATGCACCTCGTCGTCATAGCCGAGAACAACCAGGCTCCGCCGGTCACCGTTGGCAAGGAAGAAGCCGTTCTCTTCCAGACTGCGGCGGAAGGTGCGCCCGTCGTCCGACCGCGCCCAGCAGTCTTGCAGGGTCTGTTTCAGTGCGCGCGGATCGATCCCCTGCCGCTTGGCTTGCTGCCATTCGGCCAGGCTGAAATTTGTGGGATCGCGTTCGAGGGCATTGGCGATCCCGCGCGGCATGGTCCAGCCATGTTCGAGATAGAGATCGCGCGATATGCCGACGAGCTTCCGCTTGAAGAAGGACATCTGGCGCGCCGTCATGGTGTCCGTATCGATCCGGGACCAGACACAATGCGCGTGCCTGCGGCCTTCCTTTTCATGGAAGATGATCGCCCGAGGCTGTCCGGTCAGACCCAGCCGTTCCTCGATCCGGTCAACGGCCTGCTCGAAATCCTCCACCGGCACCCGTTCCTGTTCGGGCGGGTTCAGGCTCAAGGAGAAGAGATACTGGCGGCACTTGGTGCCACGGCTGACCGCTTCCGCCTCCTTGAACGCGCCCTCAAGATCATCAGCAAGGAATCCGCGCAGCTCATGGATCAGAATATGTTCGTTGTCGCGCGAGTTCATCAGATGCACGGCCAGGTCCTGACCGCCACCGCGCTGGGAGGCTTTGAGGATCATGGCCCGGCTTCCGACTTGAACCCCAGCGCCGTCAGCAGAAGGCGGCGGATGTCCCGGACCTCATGATAGGCTTCGCGCAGTTCCGCCTCGATTTCCGGTGTGACGGGAAGCGCTCCGATATGGGCCAGATGCGCGAGCTGATTCAGGTTGCTGGCGATTCGGGACTGGCCCAGCCGCCCCAGCACCTGCCCGAGCAGCTTCTTGTCCTCGACCACGAGGCCAACCCGTCCCTGTCGGATCGGTCGGGACCGGGTGTGGCGGCTGTCACCGAGAACCTTTGCCTTTATATAGGCCCCGAGCGGAGCACCCGCCGCTTCCGCGACCAGCTGCGCCCGTTCCTCCCCAGACAGGCGCAGGCTGAAGGGCGGAAGCCGCTTGGCGCGTCCCTTGGTTTTCGGTTGGGGAGTCTGGCCGGTTGCCGCAGGCTGGAAACTGGTTCCTAACTGCATGGCGGCACCGGAGAATCATACGATTTCCGGTGCTCTAGGTAGGTGTTCCATTCGGTGAGAACCTCGAACAACTCGTTCGAAGCCTCTCCGTCCAGGGACGCCAGGTCTATTCAATAACTTGGCTTGCCGATGCCGGAACGAGTTTGGCATTTGGCAGTTCTTTTGCAGTCTCCGGTGCCGCTTTGTTCACGGGTCCCGCGGCGCCGGGCCTCGCCCTGCACGCCAGTCTTTGCGGCGGCGCGGCCAGTCACGCCAGACCATCGGCGATGATTCGCGCCCGCCGTGGACTCGGATAGGACGCTGCCGAACCGCTCGCCGGGCGCATCCTGACCATCGCGGGCCATCGCGTATTCATCGACGCCGTCCAGGTAGACTTCGAGGTTCCGATCGGAGTCGTGGCCCGGCAATGCCCGCAGGCGGCGGTTTTCCAAGCCGAGCCTCTTGCCTGCCGAATGCGTGGTCTTGCGCAGGCCGTGGCGACCCTCCAACCCGTCGCTCCAACAAGCTCGAGCGGTATGAGTGGCACTGCGAACGGTCATGCACCGGTCGCGCTGCGGAGCTGTGGCGACTGTGCAGAGGCCAGCGAACCCCCACCCCGCCGCTCGACAAGAACGGCGTAAGCTGCAAGCAGCCCGGCACCGCCGCCCATCAGCAGGAGATCCAGCCAAACCGAATAGGGCTGCAGTTGGAATACCAGGGAGCAGGCCAACGACAGGAACAGACCCAGGCAGAATACGCGAAGGCTGTTCCTGCCGATGGTGGCGAGTACCCCGAAGACACGAGCCCGCATCCACACCGCATCGCGCGGCACAATGGAAGCGACAAGCAATGCTAGGGAGAGCGCGTGCATGATACGCAGCGGGGCGAGGTCTCGCTTGTCGATCCAGGCATCGAACTGCTCATACAGGTGCCAGGGCAGGAACCCGTGCTGATCCAGCCGCAGAACCGCTGCGCCAACCACGATCAGCAGCGCCAGCGCGGCAAAGCAACGCTGGTGCGGAATTCGCCAGGTACCACGACGGATCGCGCGTCCCACCCATGCGCCGAGCATGAACAGAATCTGCCATGCCAGGACATTGAAGCCGCCTTGCGAATTGCCGAGCCAAGGCGGCCGCAGGCCGAACAAGGCGACGGCGGCATAAATGGTGAGAGGGAGCAACAAGGCCCAATGTCCTACGCGGGCCAATAGTATCCCGAACACCGGCAGCGCCAGCATGCAAAGGATGAAGAGAGGCAGTATATCCATGAAGGTCGGCTGATAGAGCAGGGCCAGGGCGCCGGCGCTCGCCTGGACTGGATGGACGAACCAATACGACCAGCGCAGCATGGAGATCTGATCGGACAAGGCGGGCGTCTGACGCAGCGTCAGCGCCACCAGGGCAAATCCGCAGAGCACGACCAGATGCGTTCGATAGAGCCGTGCGGCGCGCATCAGCATATCGCGTGTGGCATTGCGCCAGCCGTAGCGGGTGAGTTTGTAATCGAATAGGCTTCCGAGAGTGAGGCCTGACAGAAAGATGAATTGTTCGGAGCTGTCGGACACGCCCCACGCACCGTGGATCAGCCAGACGCCGATCCACGAGCCGAAGGCATGGCTGGCGAATATCGTCAGTTGCAGCCAGCCGCGTACGATATCCAGTCGTGGATCGCGTGGCATGATGCTCAGCTCCAGGCGAATGCTCGATGATGCGCGATCCGCTGCACCAGGCTGCGGAGTTCGGCACGGTATACGAACAGGATGAACAGCGAGAGCAGCCAGACTTCACATGCCTCCTTGAAAAGTTGGCCGCCATCGCCGTAGGGATCGATACCCAGCGGACTGACGGTGTGGAAGAAGATGGCGCCGGACATGATGCCCAGGGCGAGGCCGGCGCCGAACATCCGGCTACGTGGCCATACCACAAGGACGGCAGCGATGATTTCGGCTGTCGCGACGGTGAGCCGGAATGCCTTCTCATGTCCGTGGATGAACAGCCAGTCTGAGAGGACGGTGAACAGAAAGACCGAGCCGTCGGCGCCGCTGAGCTTGTACTGTTCGTACCACAGCAGGATACCGGCGATGTAGAGAGCGGCGGGCCAGGTCAACAGACGTAGAATGCGATCCATGAGGTCCTCCATGGGGTCATCAGCGCGGCAAGACTTAGGATGGGGATGCCTCTGCGCCCAATGCCGGCAGCCGATTGGTCCGATGCCCGATCGCTATGGCAAAGTGAATATCCCGTGCGCTGTACGAGCGAGACGCCAGAGCAGATTCCATTCGTATAGGCTCACGGACTCCGCTCTGGCTCGTTGTCTGAGAGCGTGATTCACCGTTCCGGTGATTCCACCTGTGCGGATCACGCTCTAGAGCAGTTCCCTTCGTGCGGGCTCACGGAATCCGCTCCAGCTCGTTGTCTGAGAGCGTGATTCTCCGCTCCGGTGATTCCACCTGTACGGGTCACGCTCTAATTCATCGCTGGCCGCAGAGGCTCGCTCATCGTGCGATCATCCGGCTGTTCCGCCTCCGGCCATTTGTACTGGCGAACGGCTTGCACGAAGGCGGCAACCGGCGATGACCAGCGCCGACCAGCCACAGTGACCAGACAGACTTCGCGCTCGACGGAGGGTTCGATCACGCGGCGACTGATCACGCCGGGGATCGTGTTCGAGAACTCGGGCAGGAAGCAGATTCCCATGCCCGCGGCAACCAAGGTGAGGATCCAATCCTCCCGTTCGCTATGGAACGCGCCAACCAGGTGCGAACCGTTGGAGTGGCATATGTCCCGCAGGTGATCGCGGTACTCGCAGTTGATTCGCGCCAGGTACGGCTGACCGTCGAGGTCCTGGATGCGCACGGCATTTTTCCGCGCGAACTTATGCCCGGCTGAGCATGCAATGACAAAGCGCTCCCTGTAGAGCGCCTGCGGCTGCAGCGGTGATGGGAAGCCGCCGGGCCGGGCGATCAGGGCAACGTCCAGTTCGCCCTTCACCAGCAGGTCGCAGAGCCTGTCGGGAACCGCCTCCTGCAACGTTATCTCAACGCCTGGATTGTCGGTGCGGAACCGGCTGAGGAAACTGATGAAGCGCACCGGACCGATCGTGCACATCACCCCGAGACGAAGCTGCGCGCTGTCCAGGCGCAGGAAACGCGATGCCGTTTCTTTGGCCGCGCCGGTCCGCTCCAGCACCTCCTTCAGATGTGGCTCGAGCAGCCGTCCGAGTTCAGTCAGGTGGGTGTTGCTGCGTTCGCGCGAAAACAACAATCCGCCGAGCTCGTCTTCCATCTTTTGAATGGCTCGCGTCAGCGCAGGTTGACTGACATTGCAAATCTCGGCGGCCTTGGTGAAGTTCAGCGTCTTGCTGAGCGTCATGAAGTAGCGGATCTCATGAAGTTCCATGACGACTGTCCCGTTCCCGTGTCAGCATCGACCCGCCATTGTAGAACGGCATGAGCCTGATGCGCTCATAATATCGACGTATCGGCTTGATCATCACGTGGCATTGGTGAGCGAGCACATCGATCGGCAGTCTCGGATCATCGGCGCGATCGGACGCCCTGACAAAGGAAACCCGGCGATGACCATCATGACTTCGGCGGGCCTGGTGCGCGCCGGTGCTCCACGCCCGCTCGACGGCAAAGTTGCGATCATGACAGGATCGACCAGTGGGATCGACCAGTGGGATCGGCCTCGGTATCGCGTCTGTCCTGGCGGCATCCGGTGCGATGACCGTGATCAGTGACCCGGCGGATCCGGTGGAGATCGAGACCCTCTGCCAGATGCTCTGCGCCCGCTACGACGTGCCGGTCGACATCCTGATGAACAACGCCGGCATTCAACATGTCGCACCACTCGAGGAGTATCCCTCTGAGGAGTGGGACGCGATGCTTGCGATCAACCTCTCGGCGGCCAGCCGCGACGAGGTGATCCACAAGGTTTCTTTGACGGAACATCCAAGCAAACGCTTCGCCATCATCGAAGAGGTAGCCGCGGCCCCGGCGTTCGTCTGCGTCGCGTTGGCCGCGTCGATCACCGGCATCACCCTGCCGCTTGATGGCGGCTGGACGGCGCATTGACATGGGTGGACCGGCGCCATGCAGCAACTGGTGCAGTGCCGTCCAGGCAACTCGGGTGTGGGATCGCTCGCCGGCCCTGGCCTGGTTGCTCAATATCCCGCCACCCGTGGTGCTGCGAGAGCTTGCCGAGCCAGCGAATTGCGGTGACGAGCACGGGGAGACGCCAGATTACCCATCCGCCGGCTGAAACCGCAGTCGCCATCGGCTAGAGCAAATTCCGTTCGTGTAGGCTCACGGAATATGCTCCAGCTCGTTGTCTGAGAGCGTGATTCACCGCTCCGGTGATTCCACCTGTACGGATCACGCTCTAACCCGGAAGGAACGGTGACGGTACGAAGAACCGGCCACCCACGGTCTTCAGTGCATTGTTCTGGCTCTGGAGGGCGACCGACCGCAGTGCGATCGATAGCCTCCCGGCGATCGTTGCCGACCAGAACCAGGTATCGATCTGTCGGCTCGACGGTGGCGCGCCGTCGGCTTGCGCCGCCTCGCTGTACATCGCCTTGATGTCATCGCACAGGAAGCGCAAGGCCAACGCTGCGGTCGCATGGAGTGGCACCGTCGGCAATTCGTCCGCGAGGAAGCGGACGGCGAAGGCCGGCCAGGATTCCGGCGACTGACCACTCAGTCCGATGGTGGTGCGCCCGAACCGCGCACGTGCCCGCTGCCATATGGGGTGCAGTGCGGTCATTTCGTGCACCAGCGCGGCTTCCCAGGCCGCCGTGTTCGTGGGCGTATCGATCGCCGGCAACGACGGTGGCAGCCAGCCGCGCGTATCCGGCCAGTTGGCGGGATCGTCGGGAAAGTCCTCCAGGATGACCGGACCGTCCCGCCGTTCGAGCAGGCCGAGCGCCTGCAGCAGGACGCGGCGTTGGAAGGCGGGGTCTCCAGGTTCGCCGAGAGGACGGCCGAGCTGGAACGGCGTCCAGAGTCCGCGCGGCGGACGTATCTGCTCCATGTGGGGCCGTACGAGGCCAATCGCCACCGTCGCAATGCCGCGTTGTTCGAGCATATGTGCCAGCGCGCTCACGGCGCGCGTGCAGACTGGTCAGACAGGGCTCAGCAGCACTGCATCGATCCGTTCCTGCTGCAACTGTCCGCTGATCTGGTCGGCCGACTCCACCATGGCACTCGGATCGGTCGATCCCATGACGGTATAGTGGGTCGGTGCGACAGCGCCGATGAAGCCTTCGTCGGCCAGTTCCCGCAGGCGCCACAACGGAAAGACCGTGTTGGCATCCCGCTGAAAGCCGCTGCGGTCGAAGTTGATCGACACGTGGCTGATGAGGAGCTCATCCGGCGGCGTATCCGCCGGCACGAACCGTACTTCGGGACTGCCGAACGAGAACGGCATATCGCCGCGGCGGATAAGGGCCGCGCTGCTGATGATGGCAACCCGGCGCTCCGCCAGGGGCGGTCCGGCGACGAACGGCGTGGCAGCGAACGGCTCACACACCAGGTTGGCGACCACGTCGCGTGTCGGCTGCGGGATATCCTCGATGCGTGCCACGGTGGCGCTCTCCTGTTTTCATGTCGCTCACGAAAGGCACACCTTTCGCTGCCACAGCAATCGGCGCGGGACGCCTGCCGCAGCGAGCAGTCCGATGGTGACGAGGGTCAAGCCCAGCCATTGGGCCATGCTCGGTATCTCGCCCAGCAAAGGGATGCCGATCAGGACGGAAACGGCCGGTACGGCGGCAGGAAACAGCACGGCGCGACTCACCCCGAGCACGCGGATCGCGTGGGTGTAGCCGAGCATGGCCAGAATGCCTTGCACACCGCCCTGCACCAGGGCCTGTGTCGAAAGCTCGCCCATCGGCAGGCTGAGCAGATGATTGGTTCCTGCAACGGCCAAGTACGCTGGCAGCGTCACGCTGATCGACAGCACCGAGACGACGGTGATGACGCGCACGGCCTCCAGTCGCCAGTAGCGCACCAGCACGGTGAAGGTTGCCCACGGGATGGCTGAGGCAACGAACAGCATGTCGCCCATCCAGATGCGTTCGCCGGACGCGGCTCGCAGTCCCTCGCAACCGATCAGCACGATTCCCAGAATCACCAGTCCTGCTCCCAGCAGGTGCGATCGGCTCAACCTCTCGTGCAACGCGACTGCGGCGATGATGGTGCTGAAGATCGTGACGCCGGCTGGGGCGATGACACCCCCATGCGCCAGCGGGGCATAGGCATAGCCACCGGTCTGCAGCAGCGCGAACACCGGGCCGCCGGTGAGCAGCAGGATCGCGCCGCGTCCCCAGCCGATACCGGCCAGGTTGCCGATTCCCAAGTACAGCAGCACTGGCAGCAACAGCAGGCCGGCGACGAGATAGCGCAGCAGGACGAGATCGCCTGGCGTTATGCCCGCGAGGATCCCAGCCCGTGCGGCGGCGAAGGAGATCGGTGCCCCCAGGGCCAGCACACAACCTGCCAGGAAGCCACCCAGTACGCCGGTCGAGCGCGGCAATCGATCACTCCAATCGTCGTTACCTCGAGTATGGGTCTATTTGCCCTGCGGCCAACACAGCTACGGTATGGATAGTAGCAATACGCTCAGCGTATCGATGGAGGGGCCATGGACGTCCTGGCGGGAATGCGGCTGTTCGCGCGGGTTGTCGAAACCGGGGGGTTCACGGTCGTTGCGCGGGAGACCGGCACGTCGCAGCCGACGATCAGCCGCACGATCGCAGCGTTGGAGGCACATCTCGGCGTACGCCTGCTCAATCGTTCCAGCCGCGCCGTGACATTGACCGACGATGGAAGACAATTCTATGAGCGCGCCCGCGATGCATTGGACGCGGTGGCCGAGGCGGAGGGCAGCGTCGGCCGCCGGCGCGGTCGGCCGGGTGGGTTGCTCCGCCTCGGGACGCCGGTCGCGTTCGGCCGACTGCACGTGGCGCCGCGCATTCCGGCGTTCCTCGACCGCCACCCGGATGTCGAGATCGAGCTGGTGATGAACGATGCCTTCGTCGATCTGGTGGGCGAGGGACTGGACCTCGCCATTCGGGTGGGCGACCTCGCGGACCCGTCCCTGATCGCGCGACGCATCGGCACCACGCGGCGGGTGACCGTGGCGTCGTCGTCGTATCTCGACCGACGCGGCATTCCAGCCACACCGTCGGAACTCGCGCGCCATGACTGCGTGATCTACACACGGCTGGCGACGGGCAATCACTGGCATTTCGAGAGCAGCGGCGGACCGGTCCAGGTGGACGTGCATGGTCGCTTCCGCGCCGACAATTCAGAGGCCGTGCGCGAGGCGGTCATCGGCGGCGCCGGTATCGCAGTGATGCCGGTCTGGCTGTTCACCGACGAGATCGAGCGTCGGCTCGTGCGCATCATTCTGGAGCGGTTCGAGCCGACGCAATTGCCGATCCATGCCGTGTATCCGTCACGCCGGCTGCTGGCCGCCAAGGTGCGCGCCATGATCGACTTCCTCGCGGCCGAGTTCGCTGCGGTCAGGCTGCTGTCGGCCGATTAGACCCTGTCAATGCATTGGTCCCATGGTGATGAGGCGTGCGCCGCGCTTGAACGTGACGTAGGCCCACAGCCAGTCCATCAGCACAACGATACGATTGCGGAAGCCGATCAGAAAGGCGATGTGGACGAGGCCCCACAGGAGCCAGGCCAGCTTGCCCGACAGGCGGAGCCAGCCAAAGTCGGCCACCGCGCGACCGCGCCCGATGGTGGCAAGGTTGCCGAGATGGCGGTAGCGGAATGGCGGGACCGACGTGCCGGCCAGGCGCGCGCGGATTGCCCGCGCGACGTACTGTCCCTGCTGCTTTGCGACGGGCGCCAGGCCAGGCAGCGGCTTGCCGTCCGCTCCCAGCGCGGAGGCCGTGTCGCCGATCACATAGATGTCGTGCTGATCGGGCAAGGTCAGGTCAGGGGCGACGCTGACGCGACCCGCAGCGTCATGCGCCACATGCAGCCAGCGCGCCGCCGGCGACGCGACGACACCCGCCGCCCAGAGGATTGTTCCGACGGCAATGCGCTCGCTGCCCACCGTCACGTCGTTGGCCGTGCATTCGGTGACCGCGGCACCAGTCCGCACTTCGACCCCGAGCACCGTCAGCGAGTCACGGGCCTTTTGCGACAACGATGCGGGGAAGGTCGGCAGCACACGGTCGCCGGCTCCGATCAGCATGATGCGCGCGTCGCGCGGATCGATCGTGCGGAAGTCCTTTGCCAGCGCGACCTTGGCCAACTCGGCGATGGCGCCTGCCAATTCGACGCCGGTGGGACCGGCGCCAATCACCGCAAAGGTCAGCAGCCGGCGCCGTTCGTTGGCGTCCTCTTCCGCCTCGGCGTGCTCGAACGCAATCAGGATGCGGCGTCTGATCGATGTGGCGTCCTCTATCTGCTTCAGGCCTGGCGCGAAATGCTCCCACTCCTCGTGACCGAAATAGGCATGCCGCGCACCGGTGGCGACAATCAGCGTGTCGTACGGTACGCGCTTGTCATCCAGGAGGACCTCGCGCTGCTGGGTATCGACACCGGTCACCTGGCCGAGCAGCACGCGCACATTGCGTCGCCCGGTGAACAGGCCGCGAATGGGAGTGGCGATGTCGGCAGGCGACAACCCCGCCGTCGCCACCTGGTAAAGTAGCGGCTGAAACAGATGGTGATTGCGCTGGTCGATGACGGTGAGTGCCACTCCCGTGTTGGACAGGGACTGGGCGGCGCTCAGTCCCGCGAAGCCTGCGCCTATGATGACCACCCGCATCGGCCCCTCATGGTGAGTGTGACGAAGACACCCGTCTTCGGTCGGATACGGAAGGATCTCTGCCTGTTGCTGCATGTCTGCTCTCACGAATTGGCTTCTGTGATGATCAGGCGACGAGTCGCTGCGATTGCCGCGGAAGACGGTTCGCCTGATCCCGGTATCCGTCGTCATTTGGAGAATGAATTGCGTGGTGATGCCTGCCACATCTGGATCTCTTTGTGCTGCGCCTGACTTGCGTGGCCAGAGCGGACAGCGGCAGAGTCGTGGATTGATGCGTTCAACGGAAATGCTGCGATAGTCTTGACTCGATGCAGGGCGGTTATGAGCGCGGAGGATGTGGCGTCTGCTGTGGAGAACAGGCGCCAGGGATTGGCGATATTTTGAGGTGCGCCGCTGCCGCCTTTGTCACGCTGGGTCGGCTCTCAGACGATGGCGGCTATCCGGCCGGCCTCGTGGCTTCCGCTCGATCACGAAATTCCGCACCTTCGCCTCGGCTGAGCTAATCGCCGGCATGATCGCGGCGAGGCGCACCCGCTTCGCACCCGCCATCGCAAGCCTCCATCGGAGACCCGTGGCGCAGGCGATCGGCACTCACCTGAACCAAGGATCTCATGGCCGTTCTGCAGCCTGACACCCTGCGCACCGGCGGCGCCCGTCGCAGCCTATATCGGCGGCAGGCGCAGCCTGGCGAAGCGCATCATCGCGCGCATCGCCGACATCCCGCACCGGACCTGCGCCGAGGCCTTCGTCGGCATGGGCGGCGTGTTCCTGCGCCGGCCCTTCCGCGCGCCAGCCGAAGTCATCAACGACGCCGGACAGGACGTCGCCACCCTGTTCCGTATCCTCCAGCGTCACTACGTGCCGTTCCTGGAGATGCTGCGCTGGCAGGTCACCAGCCGCGCCGAGTTCGAGCGCCTGGCGGCGACGGATGCCGCCACGCTGACCGACCTCGAGCGCGCGGCACGCTTCCTCTACCTCCAGCGCACCGCGTTCGGTGGCAAGGTGGTGGGACAGAACTTCGGCGTGTCGGTCGGTCTGCCGGGCCGGTTTGATATCACCCGGCTCTCCGCCATCCTCGAGGCGGTGCACGAGCGGCTCGCCGGCGTCATCATCGAGCGGCTGCCCTATGCCGAGATGCTGGCGCGGTATGACCGGCCGGACACGCTGTTCCACCTCGATCCGCCGTACTGGGGCTGTTCGGGCACGACGACTTTGCCCGCCTGGCCGACGCGCTGCGCGGGATCCGCGGGCGATTCCTGCTCTCGATCAATGACAGGCCGGAGGTGCGCGCGCTGTTCGCTGGCTTCGCCATCGAGAGCGTGGCAACGACATACACGATCTCCGCCGGCGATGGCGCGCGCGGGGCGCAGGAACTGCTGATCACCGCGTGACGCGGCGTGTCCTCATTTGCAGCCTCATCCGAGGCGGAAGAAATGGACACGGGTGACACCGTTGCTGGCCGCGGGCCCACATTCATTGCGGACGGGCACGAACGCCAAATGGGCGGTCGCGCATGCCTGATCTTTCTGCCAAACTGGAACAATGGAATCATCGGAGGCTGCTGTTGCCTTCGCCGCCCTTTCCGTCGATGCACGCTTCAACCTGATGCGTCTGCTCATGGCGGCGGGGCCATCTGGTCTGGCCGCCGGCGATCTCGTTGTCCGCCTCGGATTGCCGGCCTCGACAACTTCTTTCCACCTCGCGGCGCTTGAACATGCGGGCCTGACGCAATCAACCCGGCAAGGTCGCCAGATCATCCACGCCGCGCGGATCGCAGGATTGCGTCGTCTGCTCGGCTTTCTGACGGAGACCTGTTGCGGCGGGCGTCCCGAGTTGTGCGGTGATCTCGCGCGTCTCCTTCCTCCATGGCCAGAAGAGGATCAGGGCACGACAGCAGCATTCAACGTGCTGTTCCTGTGCACGCATAATTCGGCTCGTTCAATCATGGCCGAGGCCATCTTGCAGAAGTATGGCGGCCGACGCTTTCGCGCGTACTCGGCTGGCTCGCAACCAATCGAAAGGCCAAACCCCGGAGTGATAGCCAAGCTGCGGACACTGGGCCATGAGACCGATCAGCTACGCAGCAAATCATGGGATGAATTTATAGGGCCGAACGCGCCGCAAATGGATTTCGTCATCACCCTTTGCGATCCGCCGCACGGTCAGCTCTGCCCCGATTTCGGCGGCGTGGCGGTCACCGGCGCCTGGCCGCTGCCGGACCCCTCGAAGTTCACTGGTAGCGTCGTTGAGCGTGCGGCGCTGCTCAACGAGCTCTACGGAAGCCTGCGGCGGCCCCTCGACATGTTCGCAGCGCTACCCTTCGCCTCCCTCGATCGGATGGCACTGAAGGCGCGGCTCGACGAACTTGCTGGCGGGGCACTGCCAGCGCGGGCAGCGAGCTGAGCATGCCCGTTGGAATCAATGGGATGGGTCGCATTGGTCGCTTGGCGCTACGCGCCGGGCTGGGGGAACCGCCAAGCCAGCACCAGAAGCGATTCGGCGCCCCTAGAACGGATCACGCTCTAGTCTCATCCCCCGGACGGTGGCAGCGCGCAAACCTGATCGTACGCATATCGCTCCTTGAGCGAACCGAAATGCTCGAAGACGTCAAGCGCGACCTCGAACGCCGGCCGTGTGATCTCCACATGGGGAGTCCAGCAGCCCAGTTGCTGATAGCTTGAGATACACTGCGCCAGGACATCAAGCTCGATCGCGGGGAAGAACGACTTTTCCGCTTTGGCGATCTCAATGGCCGGCGTCGCCAGCATGTAGGCCCGTGTCTTCCCGTAGGCGCGCATGAATGCCTTGGCGACGTCGGATTGCAGCCAGTCCCGCGTCGCCGCCAGGCTCGAAAACGCGACAGGTCCGATCTTCGGGCCGCACTGCGCAACGATGTGGCCAACGCCATCGGCCTCGAGCTGCTGCGGGAACGGCCCTTGCTGCTGAACGTACTGGCCCTTGCCCTCCCGAAACGCCTTGTCCATCTCCTCGGCGCCACCCACGCTGATGACTTTGAGCTTGGCAAAATCAATGCCCGCCTTGTGGCAGGCATATTTGAACATCGCCAAAGGCTGGCCACCGCCGAACAGGATGACCTCTGACCCTTCGAGCCGCTTCCAATCAAAATCTGGATCGGGAGCCCGGCCGGTGATGAAGAACCCGTCCATCTCATTGATCTGCGCAAAATGAATGGCCGTTGGCGTTTCTCCCTTCGCGAGGGATGCGAAGGCCTGGCTTGGCGCGGACTGGATGACGTCGGCACGTCCTTCCTCCAGTGCCTTTACCGCGGACACGCCGGGAGGCGAGACTGTCCAATCGGCCTCCAGCCCCTCAGCCTTCAGGAAGCCACCGGACATCACTGAAATCAGCGGCGAGTAGAAGGCAGAGAACAAAGTGAACTCTATATTGATGTGCGCCATTTCGGAGCCTCCTAAGTATAGCTTGGTGCCGGAGCGGTTACGTCAGGCAAACCCGGCCACAGCGTGCGGGGCATAGGGTTCCTCCAGCGCGGCGATCTCCTCGGCCGACAGTTTCACCTCGAGCGAACCAAGCGCATCGTCGAGATGCTCCAATTTGGTTGCGCCGACGATGGGGGCGGTGATGACCGGCTTGTGCAGCAACCAGGCCAGCGCGATCTGCGCTCGCGGCACGCCTCGAGCCTTCGCCACCGCAGCGACGCGATCGACGACCCGCTTATCGGCTTCCTCGGTCGTGCTCTTGAACATGCGGCCGAAGGCTTCGTCGGTCTCCGTACGGATGCTCTTGTAGTCCCAGTCGCGGGTCAGCCGGCCGCGCGCCTGTGGGCTCCAGGGAATAACGCCGATGCCCTGATCGGCGCAGAGCGGCAGCATCTCACGCTCCTCCTCACGATACATCAGGTTGACCAGGTTCTGCATGCTGACGAAGCGGGTCCAGCCGTTGCGCTCGGCGACCGCCAGGGCCTTGCCGAACTCCCAGGCAAACATCGACGAAGCGCCGATATAACGGGCCTTGCCGGACTTCACGACGTCGTGCAACGCCTCCATCGTCTCTTCGATCGGCGTTTCATGATCGAAGCGATGGATCTGGTAGAGGTCGACGTAATCGGTGCCGAGACGGCGCAGGCTCTCATCGATCTCGAACAGGATGCTTTTCCGCGAAAGACCGGCGCCATTCGGGCCGGGGCGCATGCGGTTGAAGACCTTGGTGGCGATGACCACTTCCTCGCGTCGCGCGAAATCGTTGAGCGCGCGGCCGAGAACCTCCTCGCTCTTGCCGACCGAGTAGCGATTTGCGGTATCGAAGAAATTGATGCCGGCTTCGAGCGCCTTCCTGATGAACGGACGGCTCTCTTCCTCGCCGAGCGACCATTGGTGGAAGCCGCTATTGCCGCCGCCGTAGCTCATGCAGCCCAGGCAGATCCGGGAGACATCAAGGCCGGTGCGGCCCAGTTTGGTGTATTGCATTGCTGACTCCTTTTATGGGGCCACGACGATAGTTCGAGGCAGCCATTCGGTAAAATTGCAGGCGGAAGTGGTGAGGGTCCTCGATCGCGCCAGGCAGCCTCCACGCATCGATATATCCAGGTGGACATATCGGAGATGACAGCACGGCAGCATTGCCGCCGCAACCAAGCCACGCTCAGGCAATGGACGGGGCGCTCGCCAAGGCTGGCACTCTCAGCCTGATCGAACGGGATACGCCGGTTCGTGTCCTGTCATACCAAGCCCTGATGACCGTGACTCGTACCGTCATGACCGGGGCAGGCCCGACAGCCACGTTTTTCCACCCGGTGCGACGAAAGACGTGGATGGCATGGCCAAGCCACGGCCATGACGAGTGTGGTCGGGACAGGTCCCGCTGACCGAGGCCTGGTGAGTCGAATGGTTGAAGGTCCCAACTGCCTGAATGCAAAGCTCGTTCAGGGTCGATCAGTCGAAGAGCGTGCCGAGACGCTGCTTGATCTGGTCGGCGATGTAGAGGGCAAGCGCCTGGATCGTGTGCGTGGGGTTGACGCCGGCCGAGGTGATGAAGATCGAGCCGTCGACGATGAACAGGTTGCGCACGTCATGGCTGCGACCCCAGGCATTGACCACGGAGGTTGCGGGGTCGTTGCCCATCCGTGCCGTGCCCATCAGGTGCCAGCCGCCGCGGCCCAGCAGCCCACCCTCGACATCGTAAGCGCCAGCAGCCTGCATGATGTCGGTGCCGCGGGCGATGGCGAAATCCATCATGCGACGGCTGTTCTCGCTCAGTATGTAGTCGATCCTGGGCGCGGGAATGCCGTGGCCGTCCTTCAGCACCGGGTCGAGGGTGACACGGTTATGGGGCTCTGGCAGGTCTTCGAGAATCGCGCCCAGGCCGGTGGAGCGGCGGTGCAGGCGGCGATAGGCGTCATGGTGCGCGCCGCCCCACGGAATGCGGCCTGACTCGACGCCTTCGACGGCGGTCGCGACGGTGCCTTCGCCACGGCTGAACTCGTAACAGAAGCCACGGACGAAACCGCGCGACAGGTCGGTCTCGTAGAATTCATGGCTCCAATAGCTGTTGTCGGGACCTCGCTCGCCATCCAGCTCTTCGTTGAAATACCCGGTGATCCAAACATAGGGATGGAACATCAGGTTGCGGCCGATCTGGTCGCTGCTATTGGCGAGTCCGCGCGGGAAGCGGGCATTGGCCGAGTTCAGCAGCAGCCGCGGCGTGCCGATGCCATTACTGGCGAGGATGACGATATGCGCTGCCTGGAACTGCTCGTGTCCCTCCGCGTCATAGTATACCACGCCATTGGCCATGCCGTCGGGGCCCAGTGTGATCTCCCGCACGCGAGCGCGGGTGCGCAGTTCCACGCCGGCACGGACCGCTTCCGGCCAGTAGGTGATGTCGGTGCTTCCCTTGGCCCCCTGTGCGCAACCGAAGGTACATTTGCCCAGATTGATGCAGGGCGGCCGGCCCTGGTACTCCTGGGAGGCAATGGCGGTATCGGAAGGCCACCAGTGCCACCCGAGCCGGTTGAAGCCGCGCGCAAGCGCCATGGTGGCGCGGCCCATCGGCAGCGGCGGCATGACCTGCGGTTTCGGCGGGTAGGCAGGATCTCCGGCAAGCCCAGAGGTGCCCATCATCCGGTCATTCAAGTCGTAGAACGGCGCCAGCGTCGCGTAGTCGATCGGCCAGTCAGCGGCGACGCCATCGAGCGTTCGCACCCGGAAGTCGGAGGGGTGGAATCGCGGCGTATGGGCACCGTACAGCACGGTGCCGCCGCCAACCGCGTTGAAATTTGCGACCTTGATCGGCGAGTTGTCCTCGTTGATCGGATAGTCGGCCGAGCCCGCACGGCGGTTGGGGTTGATGGCGAAGCTGTCATCGTTACGCGTCTCGACGTCGCGACGCGTGGCCGGATAGTCGGCCGGGTTCATCCAGTCGCCCTGCTCCAGACACACGATGTGCATTTTGGTCTCGGCCAAACTCCAGGCCACTGCGGCGCCGGAAGCGCCGGCCCCAATGATCAGGACGTCAACCTTGTCCGCCATCTTCGCACTCCGATGCCCAGCGCCAGAATGGTCCTTGCAGCGTCGAGGGGTCCAGCAGGGACCAGACGCCCCGCTCCAACGTCCTGCCTTTCGGAAGCGGTGGTCGAAGTGCCGGCGCAAGCGACATCAGTGAGCGGTCGTCGCGGTCGTTGGCATCCGATGCGCCGCGACGCGACCGATGCTCAGGGATCGCTTGCGCCAATGGCGGCTTCGCGACCCTGTCCATCGGCTTGCTTCATTGCCCTTCCGCGGCTGTCCGTGGCTACGCCTTCGCCGTCCGGTGTTCCGGAAACTCCTCGGTTGGAGAGGCCACCCTGAGCCATTTCTCCCTGCGGCCCGCCCACAATTCGTAGGTCGGCACGAGGTCGGTGGGCGCCTGATCGAGCGCGCCGAAGCCGATCGCAATCTCGCCATCCGAGATGCCAAACAGGGACGACCCGCAGGCCGGACAGAAATGGCGGGAGACTGTCGTGTCCTTCCAGCTTCTCGTCTCACCATGAATCGTGACGTCTTCCGCGCGCCAGATCGCATTGGCGGTGACTGCCGAACCGCTCTGTTTCCGGCATGTCGTGCAGTGGCACAGTCCGACCCTGATCGGCTCATCGCGCACCTCGATCCGGACGGCGCCGCAGCAGCATGATCCTGTTCTCATCGGCCATTTCTCCTTTTCGCAAACTGTGACGCATCACGGGGACAGTGGGAACCGTGGCAGCGGCAGGTCGCAGCCGTCCTTGTAGGCCGGCTCCGGACCGAGGTAATTCTGGCAGCAAGCTCATGCACCCAGCGTGAATATGGGCCACATAATAATCGGGAGGGACTACCATGCGGCGCCGCGATTTTCTGAAGGCAGCACCCGCGTTGATGATGCCGGCTCTGGCCCACGCGCAGGCCCGGCCGCTGCGCTACATTCCGAACGCAGGCCTGTCGACGCTCGATCCGATCTGGACCACCGCCCTGGTCGCGGGCATCCACGGATACATGGTGTACGACACGCTGTACGGCCTCGACGAAACCGGCCAGACGCGTGCGCAGATGTGCGCGGGACACGATGTATCGGCCGATGGGCTGACCTGGACATTCACCTTGCGCGACGGTTTGACGTTCCATGACGGCGAACGGGTCCTGGCGAAGGACTGCGCGATGTCGGTGCGGCGCTGGGGGTCACGCGATTCGTTCGGGCAGCCGTTGCTGGCCGTGACGAACGAGATCGAAACCATCGACGATCGCCGCTTCCGCATCCGCCTGAAGCGGCCGTTCAGCCAGATGCTGTACGGGCTGGGCGCGCGAGGATGTTTCATCATGCCGGAGCGGGTGGCGAAAACGCCTGGCACCGAACAGATCAAGGAGACGGTCGGGTCCGGACCGTTCCGCTTCCTGCCCGACCAGTGGGTCTCGGGCATCAGCGCAGCCTATACGCGGTTCGACGGATACGTGCCTCGGCAGGAACCGCCGAGCTTCCTGGCGGGCGGCAAGGCGGCGAATTTCCAGCGTGTCGAATGGGTCGTGCAGCCGGACCCGGGGACCGCGGCGGCGGCGCTGCAAAAGGGCGAGGTGGACTGGCTCGAAGTGCCCCTGATCGATCTTTGCCCGATGCTGCGCCAATCGCCGGGCGTGCAGGTCGCGGTGAACGATCCGTTTGGTTGGCCGCTGGTCCTGGCGCTCAATCATCTGCACCCGCCGTTCAACAATCCGAAGCTGCGACGGGCACTGCTGCCGGCGATCGATCAGAAGATGTTCCTGGCATCGGTGGTCGGGGACCAGACCGAACTCGGCCGTGCGCCGACCGGCTATTTCATCGAAAGCCAGCCGATGGCGAGCCGTGCCGGGCTCGAGGTCCTGTCCGGGCCGCGCGACGTTGCTCTGGCGAAGCGACTGGTGCAGGAATCCGGCTACGCGGGAGAGAAGGTCGTGATGCTGGCGCCGACCGATCGGCCCGTATATACGCAGATGATGCAGGTCGCGCGCGACGTGTTCGTCCGGCTTGGCCTGAACGTGGATTTCCGGTCGATGGACTGGGGCTCGGTGGTGACAAGGCGCACCAGCCGCGAACCGGTGAGCCAAGGCGGCTGGAGCTGCTTCATCACCCAGATCGAGGGCGTGGCGGCCTGCACGCCGGGCGGCAGTTTCGAGCTGCGCGGCAATGGCACAAAGGCGTGGTTCGGCTGGCCGGACGATGAGGAACTGGAACGCCTGCGCACCGCCTGGTTCGACGCGCCGGACCTGCCGGCACAGAAGGCCATCGCCGCGCAGGTTCAGGCGCGTGCGCTGGAGACCTTGCCGTGCATTCCGCTGGGGCAACTGTTCCAGCCGACGGCGTTCCGGTCGGATGTCAGGGACATCGTGAAGGCGGCGTTCCCGCTGTTCTGGGGGGTGCGGCGGACGTAGAGGGCTGGCGCTGGCAGGGGGATCGCATTCTTGAAGGTAAGGCGTTACTGCCTTACATAGCGCTTATGCCGATCCTCACCATAACCGCAAAAGGCCAGGTCACGCTCCGCAAGGAGCTCCTTGCCCATCTGGGCGTTCGTCCGGGCGATAAAATCGAGGTCGACACCCGCCCGGATGGGCGGATCGAAGTCCGTGCCGCGCGGCCCGGCGGCCGGATTTCCGACGTGTTCGGCCTGCTGAAGCGGCCCGGCGCCCCGTCTCTGTCGATCGGGCAGATGAACGACATCATCGCCGATGGCTGGGCCGGAAAGCGGTGAAAATTACCGCCGACACGAACATCCTCGTCCGGGCGCTCACCGACGATGATCCGGCGCAAAGCCTGCGCGCCCAGGCGGAACTCGCACAGGCGGAATTGGTCGCGATCCCGCCTGTGGCCCTGTGCGAGCTTGTCTGGGTCCTGACCCGCGGCTACCGCCTGCCTGCCGCAACCGTCGCCGATGCCATCCGGCGGCTGCTTGCCGCCACCAACGTTGCCGCCGATCGCGGTGGCGCCGAGGCCGGACTGGCGCTGCTCGATGCCGGCGGCGATTTTGCCGATGGCGTTATCGCCCACGAGGGCGCCTGGCTCGGCGGTGGGACCTTTGTCTCGTTCGACCGTCAGGCGGTGGCGCTGCTGCAGGCCCGAGGCCACCCGAGCCGGGTGTGTTAGCTGGGCGTGGGCGCTTGCACGCCGGGCTGCAGTTTCGAGCTGCATGGTAGTGGCGCCCTGGTTTGGCTGGCCGGACGACGAGGAACTGGAACGCCTGCGCACCGCCTGGTTCGACGCGCCGGACCTGCCGGCACAGAAGGCGATTGCGGCGCAGGTTCAGGCGCGTGCTGGCGACCATGCCGTGCATTCCGCTGGGGCAACCGTTCCGGTCGGACATCAGGGACATCGTGAAGGCGGCGTTCCCGCTGTTCTGGGGGTGCGGCGGGGGTAGGGGGTGGGTTGGCGTCGATTGTGAGTGTCGCTGTCGCACGTATTTCATGGTTGACCCGGAAGTCCTGACTCGCGGAAGGTCTGGAGGCTGAGCGCGGACATCCAGGGCTATGTTGACGAGTGGGATTCTGGATCGTCGACGATGGTCTGGCCAGGCATCCAGTTGCGGAACATTACTTGCCGCGCCTACTCTCGACCTGAGTGCCGCGCCGATGAGTAAGCCTACCGATACGACTGGAGCCCGCTCCGCGCTGCAATTGCCAGGACGCTGCAATGGATCCAATCACGCTCGGCGCGTTGGCTACCATGGCCATCTCCGGAATCGTCGGCAACCGTGTCGACGGTTGGTTTTGCATGCATTCGCAAAATGTCTGGCGCAAGCTGAGAGAAGGCACTGCCGAACCACGCAACGGCGACCTGAACCGGGCGATCCGCCGCTCCCAGTTGCTCGCCCTGAAACTCGCCGTCGCGTTCTATACCAAACTGCCGCACCCGAACTGGCGGGACTTCGCTGGCTATTCCTCCGAAGACATCAGCACGCCCCTGCTTTCGTGGGTCAATCGTGCCCTGGTCGTAAACGAGCCGTGGACCACCAACCCGGAGCAGCAGCGTCAGACCGAACACCGTATCGAACGCGCGTTCACTCATCCGGAACCGCACGACGGGTCCGCCGCCCGGCGTCAGCAGGAACTGCGCGACATCGCGCTGGACCTCACTCTGACCGAAGCACGCCAGCACGTCCCCGCAGCCATCGACTGGCCTCGGTTCGAGGCGCTGTTGCGACAGGACGGCGATCCGGCCAAGGGCGAATACCCGGGCTGGTGGCGCCTGTTCCGCGCGTTCCTGGCCGAGGAGATCAAGCACAACGAACCCGTTCGCGCCATTCTCGCCGAGCAGGGCATCGCACGCATCCTGGAAACCCAAGCGGACCTGATGGATGCCGTCCTCGCACTGCAAGCCGGGCTGGAGCCAGTCGTGACCCAGCTTGGACCCGCACTGGCTGAACTCCGCGCCGCCGCCGCCAGCCTGGACGGCATCGCGGACCGTATCGAAACGGCCCTCGCCAGCTTCGATACCGCTGCGCACCATCTGGTCGATAGTATCGTCGCCGCGATTGACGAAGAAGCCCGGAAGTGGTTCGGCATCCACCGCAACGATGGCAAGGAAACCCCAAGCGTTCAGCGGATCAAGGATCGCCCCACCGAGTTGCTGATTGCCCGTTACTGCATCGTGCCCTTCCTCGACCGTGGCGGCCTGCTGGCGGACCTGCTCGGCTGGGCGGCCGACAGCGCTGGACCGCGCGCCCAAGGTCGCCTCTACACCGCCCCTGGCGGCGCCGGCAAAACCCGGCTCGGCATCGAACTGATCGACGCGTTGCACCGGCGCGGCTGGCGTACCACCTTCCTGTCGCAGCGCAACGGCCAGCAGCTTCCGCCTGGCGCGCTGGCCGACAACATGCGCGCCAATACAGTTCCCGGCATCTGTGTTGTCCTGGACTATGCCGAGGGCCAGATCCCCAACCTGGAACGGGTTGCGCAAGCAGCGGCGGCAGCGGACAAAATCGGCCCGCCGATCCGGGTCCTGGCCTTCGCGCGCTCGGCCGAAGGGTGGTGGGAGGAATTCGCCAGTCGTCACGGCCCGGATGTCGTGTCCGATCGCGACCCGCGCCAGGACATGGCGGGTGCGCTGGATGCGGAGGAGCGCCAGGCGCTGTTCGAGGCCGCCCGCACCGCCTTTGTCCAGCAACGCCTGGCACACGGGCTTACCATTCGCGACATCGCATCGTCCCCTGATCTATCCACCGCGGACAGCCCACTGCTGATCGCCGCCACAGCCTATCTGGACGCCAGCGACATCGCCCGCACGCCAAAACAATCGGTGTTCCAGGTGCTGTTCGAAGAAGAGCAGCGCCACTGGCGGCGCGTCGCCGGCGCGGCGGCGGCCGACGAGGTGGAAGCCCTCGCCCGCGCCGCGACGCAGGTCACCCTGGTGCTGGGGGCGACCGAGGCCGGCGCCCTGGCATTGATCCGAGCCGACCGGTTCGGCGCCAACGCGGACTCGCGCACGATGCTGCGGCAGCTTCGGCGGCTATATGGCCGCCGCGTCCTGATCGCGCGTCCGGGGCAGGAGGCTCCGGAAGAGGCTGATTTCATCGCTCCGATCGAGCCGGATCTGCTGGGCGAGCACGTCGCGATGATGGTCCTCGGTCGGGACACGGATGGGCTACTGGCCGCGACCCTGCGGACCGCACTGGCCGGTGCACCATTGTTCGCCGGGGACGTTGCCGCGATTCTCACCGTGCTGACCCGCTCGACGCATCCGGTGCACGAACATCGGATCGAAGCCGCGGCAATCCGGGCCATCGCTGCTGTCACCGCCACCGTCCCCACGCTTTCCGCCGAGGACACCACGCGGCTGGAGTCCGCTCTGCCAGAGGCGTCGGTGGCGCTGCTGGAATTGTCAGCGATCGTCGCCCAGCACGTTGCCACGACGCTGGCGACGAGCACCTCCGATGCAGGGTTGGCGGAACAAGCCCGCGCGCTCCACAACCTCGGCACCCGGCTGTCCAACCTCGGCCGGCGCGAGGAGGCGCTCGCCGCCAGCGAGGAGGCCGTCCGCCACTACCGCGACCTGGTGGGCAAGAACCGCGACGCCTTCCTCCCCGACCTCGCCGGCGCGCTCAACAACCTCGGCATCTGGCTGTCCAACCTCGGCCGGCGCGAGGAGGCGCTCGCCGCCAGCGAGGAGGCCGTCCGCCTGCGGCGCGACCTGGTGGGCAAGAACCGCGACGCCTTCCTCCCCGACCTCGCCAGCGCGCTCAACAACGTCTCCGCCTTTCTGTCCAACCTCGGCCGGCGCGAGGAGGCGCTCGCCGCTAGCGAGGGCCGTCCGCCTGCGGCGCGAACTGGTGGGCACGAACCGCGACGCCTTCCTCCCCGACCTCGCCCGCGCGCTCAACAACGTCTCCGGCGATCTGTCCAACCTCGGCCGGCGCGAGGAGGCGCTCGCCGCCAGCGAGGAGGCCGTCC
Source organism: Acetobacteraceae bacterium (assembly GCA_037201625.1). Lineage (GTDB taxonomy): Bacteria > Pseudomonadota > Alphaproteobacteria > Acetobacterales > Acetobacteraceae > JAMXLO01. The sequence goes on from JBBCGR010000003.1 coordinate 1,709,146, forward strand.
GCCACTACCGCGACCTGGTGGGCAAGAACCGCGACGCCTTCCTCCCCGACCTCGCCGGCGCGCTCAACAACGTCTCCCGCGATCTGTCCAACCTCGGCCGGCGCGAGGAGGCGCTCGCCGCCAGCGAGGAGGCCGTCCGCCTGCGGCGCGAACTGGTGGGCAAGAACCGCGACGCCTTCCTCCCCGACCTCGCCGGCGCGCTCAACAACGTCTCCGGCGATCTGTCCAACCTCGGCCGGCGCGAGGAGGCGCTCGCCGCCAGCGAAGAGGCCGTCCGCCACTACCGCGAACTGGTGGGCAAGAACCGCGACGCCTTCCTCCCCGTCCTCGCCAGCGCGCTCAACAACGTCTCCGGCGATCTGTCCAACCTCGGCCGGCGCGAGGAGGCGCTCGCCGCCAGCGAGGAGGCCGTCCGCCACTACCGCGACCTGGTGGGCAAGAACCGCGACGCCTTCCTCCCCGACCTCGCCAGCGCGCTCAACAACCTTGGCATCCGGCTGTCCAACCTCGGCCGGCGCGAGGAGGCGCTCGCCGCCAGCGAGGAGGCCGTCCGCCACTACCGCGACCTGGTGGGCAAGAACCGCGACGCCTTCCTCCCCGACCTCGCCGGCGCGCTCAACAACGTCTCCCGCGATCTGTCCAACCTCGGCCGGCGCGAGGAGGCGCTCGCCGCCAGCGAGGAGGCCGTCCGCCTGCGGCGCGACCTGGTGGGCAAGAACCGCGACGCCTTCCTCCCCGACCTCGTGCTCGCCCTGGGTGGCTACGGGTCCGCCCTGTTGGCGGCCGAGCAGGCCGATAGAGCCTCCGAAGCCTTCGCCGAAGCCATCGAAGCGGTCCGGCCCCTGGCCGGCGTCCATCCCGCAGCCTTCGGCGACCTGCTCGGAAACCTGGTCAGGGATCTTGCGCGCTCCCTCCGCGCCGCCGGACGCGAGGCGGATATCCCCAGCGTGCTGGGCGGGCTCGGCGTTCGCGTGGCGAATGATGATGACCGCGAATCGCCAGCGTTGGCCGAAGCGGAGCGGCTGCTGAAAGCGTGGATCGAGGCGCTTCAGGCGTGGGTCGGTTCGAAGTCGGAAGTAACCGAAACGGAAGCAGTGCAGCGCCTCGCAGCGCTGCAAACGCATCTAGACACCCACACGGACGATGCGGCGTTGCTCCCTATCCGCGAGGCCGTGGCCGACGTCCTGCGGCAAGTTGATCGCTCTGACGAAGGACGGCCTGGATAAGCGGGACGGGGGAGCGGTGTTCGACCGTCATCGACAATGGGCCGAATGACGGCCGCCACAAGTTCCCGTGGCGTCGTGTCGCCAGTTTGGCGTCCCCGCTCACACCAAAGCCCCCGGACTCCTCACGTAGTTCTCCTTGATCGCATCGGCCGCCCAGCACGCCAGCATCCCGATCGTCTCAGTCGGCCCGTTCGCGGGCTGCTGCGGGAACGCGCTCCCTCCCACCACGAACAGATTCGAAACGCCCCACGACTGCAGGTATTTGTTGACGACGCTGGTCGATGGATCGCTGCCCATCACGGCGCCGCCGACATTGTGCGTGCTCTGATACCCTACGAGCCCGAAATGCGTGCCCTTGTTCTTGCCGCCCAGGCGCGAACCGTTCAGCGCACGGCCGATCTCGGCACAGCGCTCGTCGATCCACTTCATCATGCGCAGCTCGTTGTCGTTCCAGTCGAACGTCATGCGCAGGAGCGGCAGGCCGTATGCGTCCTTGTAGGTCGGGTCGAGATCGAGATAATTGTGCCGGTAGCTCAGGCAGGTGGCGTGACTGGTGATCGCCATGTTGCGGCGGTAGTTGTATGCCACGGCCTTCTTCCATTCGCCGCCCCAGCGCGGCGTGCCTGGGGGCACCACCTTGCCCTTGATCGGCGTCGCACCGCGCGCCGAGGTCTCGACATAGGCGCCGCCGATGAAGCCGAGAGGGCCGCGGTCGATCACGTCGCCATTGAGTTCGTCGATCGACGTGTTGAGCTGGCCGCCGCCGATGAACGGATTGAACTCGCGATCATCGAAGAACACGTGCACCGTGCTGCCTTGCTGATAGGCGTAGTTGCGGCCGACCACGCCTTTGCCGGTGCGCGGATCGTACGGCGTGCCGATGCCCGACAACAGCAGCAGCCGCGTGTTGCTGAAGCAATACGCACCCAGGATCACGATGCTCGCCGGTTGCTCCACTTCGTTGCCGCGCGCGTCGATGTAGGTGACGCCGGTGGCCTGCCTGCCGGTGGAATCCGTGTTGACGCGCAGCACGTTGCACAGCGGGCGCAACTCGAAGGTCGGCTGCCGCATCAGCGCCGGGTGCACCGACGTCAGCGGGTTGGCCTTGGCCCCCTGCGCGCAGACATGGCTCGAACAGAATCCGCCGCGCGCGCATTCCAGCATCTGCACGCGGTACGCGTTCCGGTAGTCCGCCGTCATCGCCGCAGTCGGGCCCTGGAACGGCACGTAGCCCAGCGAGGTCACCGCATCGGCGAACAGCCTGCCTTCATACGAGGGCCGGGTCGGCGGGTTCGGATACTCACGCGAGCGCGGCCCTTCGTGCGGATTGCCGCCTGGCTGGATCTCGCCGTCCAGGTTGCCGGCCTTGCCGCCGACGCCAAAGATATGCTCGAATTGGTCGTAGTACGGTTCGACCTCGTCCCAGGTCAGACCCCAGTCCTGCAGATGACAGTCCTCGGGAATGAACGATGCGCCATAGCGCTCCTTGATGCGCGCGTGCATTTCGAGATCATGCGGGAGAAAGCGCCGCGCATTGCCGCCCCAGTGCGCGGCCGTGCCACCGACCATCTCGCCTGGCTTGAATGCGCCCATCTCGCGCATCGGCAGGGCCGTCTGCGCGTCGTTGTTGCGGAATGTGATGGTGTCGCGCGCCAGGTTCTGGAAGATGTCGCTATGGCGATCGTATTTCAGTTCGTCGTACACGTTGGGCTTGTAAAAATCGGTGTTCACATCGAAGGATTTGCCGCGCTCCAGGCACACGACGCTCAACCCGGCACCGGCCAGTTCCATCGACATGATCGAGCCCACGACGCCGCTGCCCACGACAACGACATCGACGGATTTCAGTTTCGTATTCGACATCTCAGTTCGACCTGTCGCGCTTGATGATCACGTGCTTCGGAAAGCCTTCTGCGTCGACTGGCACGCGGCCGGTCTGGACGTCGAGCACGCTGACGGGTTCGGCGTGGTACGGTTCACTGCTGGTGACCAGGTGGCGGTATTCGCCACTGGGCAATCCCGGGAATCCGAGCAGTTTCCAACCCACTTTGTTGCGGTTGCCGCCGTACAGCGGATCGGCGAAATACCCTTCGTCGGTGTTGCGCAACAGCAGGTCGAAGAAGAACTTCGCTGACAGCGACGGCAACGCGATCTCGTCCTTCTCCAATTGCTGGAGCAAGTGCAGTTGCCGGTCAGCGGGAAGCTGGGCGAAGGGCCGGTCGGACGCGGCCTTGCAGTGCTGGTCGATCTCGCGAATCGCGATGCGGTAGACTTCCTGTGGCGTGAACCGCGATTGATAGCCCTGCTGCGGAGTGCCCTCCATCCACGGGCCGCCACGATACATGCGGCCGTGCGTGCCCCAGGAGCCGGCCAACTGGCGGTCGATGTAGACGACCACGCCGGCATCACGCGCCCCGGGGCCAAGCTCGTCGGTGGGAATCAGATGCTCGACGGCGGCTTCAAGAAAGCGAATCTCGGGCTCCAGCAAATACAGATAGGAAGCCGCGATCGGGTTGTCGCTCAAGGTCATCTCCTCAGTGCCCCGCTTCCGGGTGTAAGAGGTGACCGGCCATTGTCAAGTTAACCGGAAACGGAACGAATCCGGTCGCTGTATCGAACAGGCGCCCCGCGCGGGATCTCACCGTTACAATCAGGCCTCAGCATTCGGGGGCGGAACGGTCGCCATGCGGAACCTCGCATGTTGAACAACGCCAGATCGCTTGGTGGCCCCGCCCTGCCGGCCGACGTACCGGCTCAAGGTACCGCCGCATGACCGCCGGGTCTGCATTCCATCCGAGGTGGCCGCCTGACACCTCGGCCGGACGAACCGGGCGGTGGCAGCCGGATGGATACGCCGCACCCCGCGCATCTAGGTCCCGTGGTGATTGATCGATGAGGTGGTGTTCGGCGATACCGGCGCGGGATGTGACGTCGACCGTCAGAGCTTATCGACTTGGCCTGGCTGAGGGCACCGATGCACTTCGCGCCTCAGCGGTTTCATGCTGTCCGTAATTTGCGTCAAGGCGTCGCATGGAATCTACCTGGTCTGGTGGTGATGATCGTCATGGCCAGCGGCTGCGCCTGGGTCGTGGCGGTCGCTCCGGCAGGCTATTTACCCACATCGGAAGTCTGGCCACGCTTTTCACGATGCTCAGACTGAGCGTCCATTCCGACGCTGATCCTGCCTGGCTTTTGACGCGCCGATGGAAGGGCGTGTCGCAACGATCGCCGAGCGCGTTCCATCCGAGAGGCGTGGGGACGCCGCGGTCGAAGCGGTGCGTCTGCATCCGGACCGCCGCGCAGCACAGGCGGGGACGCATGTCTTCATCGCTCAGCAGTTCCCGCACCGTTCGCGCGGCAGGTGATCGAGGGCATACTGGCCCGGGCAGACAATCTGCTGTGGAGGGCAAGTGATGAAGCGGCTCGTCCTGTGGGTGGCCGTTGGGGTGGCGGTCGGTGGGTCGGCGGCGCATGCGGAGACGCTCGATGTTCGGACCGGACTGTGGGAGATCACCTCGACCGGCGAGACCCCCGGAGGCTCGTCCAAGCTGGAGGTCGCCAAGGCCTGCATCGACGACCAGACGCTGCGGCGTGGCGTGCATTTCAGCCCCGGAAAGCGTGGCAACTGCACGCGCACATTGCTGCATGGGTCCTCGCGGCAGATTGAACTGCGCCTGGAATGCACCGGCAAGGAAAAGGCGACCGGCACCTTCAGCATTGAGGCCAATGATCGCCAGACCTTCAACGGCAGGCTGGACCTTGTGGTCAACAGCGATGCCAATCCTGTGGCGGTCAGGCGCACGATGCAGGGCAAATGGCTCGGCAATGATTGCGGCCCTGCGAAGCGCCCCGAGTGAAGGGCGGCCGGGGTTGCCCTCCGGCCGCGCGCGGTGCGATGCAGCGTTGCCTCTACCGCGCCGACGCCGGCCACGACGATGCGATCGCCCCCCGAAGCGGCCACGGTCATTCCGGGGACCATGACCGTATTGTTCCGGTCCCGTCGCCTCCACCGCGGACCGTCTCACATCACGCTGCGGCGGACCTGCGGTCAAGCGCAGCGATCAGGGCCGCAGCGATCGAATGATCCGAGCGCGGGTTCTGCCCAGTTATCAACTCACGATCCTCAACGACGGACGGTCCGAAATCTGCGGGCGTGGTGGTCACCTCGCCACCGGCCACCGTCAGCGCCAAGGGCATGTTGAAGTAAATCCTGGCCTTCAGGATGTTGTCCTCGATGACCTTCTCCTCGGTCGCCGAGAACACGGTCATCCTGTATCCGACATACTGAGCCCGCATGGGCGGCCCTGTCCCCGCCGAAGTGCTCGGGCGCGCCCGAGGCGGGATCGATATGCGGCTTCTGACCGTTCGGGGTGGCCCGCACGACGTCGTCGCCAGCCCCGATCAACGCCATGGCCGGAATGACGGTCTCGTTCAGATACTGGCCCGTCGCGCCCCAGCGACCACCCTGAGCCTCGATCCTCGTCGCGTTGGAACCAAGGATCACCACCTTTCCCTTCATGATGCCTCTATTATCCCTTGCTGACTGGGTCGCGTCCGCGAGTCCCATGAGGCTCTGGCCGCAGCCGCGTCAGAGCAGATTCCATTCGCGTTGGCCCACGGCATCCGCTCGCCCGTTATGCGTGCGCGTGCATCGCCGCCCCGGTCATTCCACCTGCGCGGATTTCGCGCCAACGGTGTCGCGCGCTCGTGGCATCCGGCCGAGCGGCCGGCAGGAACGCGCTGACGACATTCCGCCGATGTGCGGCATCCCGGCCCTGCCGGCGGGTACCGCCTTCGGGCGGCGGCGGGCCATCGGGTCGCCATCGTGGAGCCGGCCGGTATTTCCCAGCCGATCATGCCTGGTCGGATCCATCCCGATTCTCATGCCGTCACCTCGTCGCGTCGCACCAATATGACGGGGCGGCATCGGCATGCGGGTAAAGGGGGGTAAAAGGGCGGAGTTTGCGGATTCCCGGCGAACGGCACGATCGCCGGACGACGCATCGGGACGGGCATTGCCAGGGATCAGCCTCCGAGATCCCGGCCGATCGCGGCACGAGAAGGGCATGGACGCACTGCAGGTCGACGGCGCGGAAAAGGTCTACTGCTTCGAGAATTTCCGCCTGATTCCAGGCCGCCAATCGCTACTGCACGGCGGTCGCTCCATCCGGGTGGGCAGCCGTGCGCTGGAACTGCTGCGCCTGCTGGTGGAGCGGCCGGGCGAATTGATGGGTAAGGCCAGCCTGATCCGCCAAGCCTGGCCGGACACCTTCGTCCATAAGGACAACCTGAAGGTCAACATCGCCGCCCTGCGGCGCGCGCTGCGTGAGGTGGGCGGCGAAGGGCCCTATATCGCCACGGTGCCGGGCCGAGGCTACCGTTTCGTTGCACCGGTGCGGGTGGAAAGCGTGATGCACGGCACATCCGGCGTGTCGCAAGTCCTGGGCAACGCTTTACCGGAGCCAACGACGGTCATCGGCCGCGATGGTGAGGTTGCGACAATCGCGGGCCATCTGGCGGCGAGGCGTTTCGTTACGGTCGTCGGGACAGCCGGCGTGGGCAAGACCACGGTCGCCGTGGCCGCCGCGCGGCGGACCGCAGCGGCGTACCCGGACGGCGTCTGCTTCGTCGATCTCGCCGCGATCGGCGACCCGCAACTCGTTCCGGCGGCGATCGCAGCCGCAGTCGGCTCAGGCGGCAATCTGAACGACCTGCCGGCCGGCATACTCGAAGCATTGCGCGGCCGGCGATGCCTTCTGATCCTCGATAATTGCGAGCACGTGCTGCAGGCGGCCGCCCTCATTGCCGGGCATATCCATGCGGGCGTGGCGGGCCTTGCCATCCTGGCGACCAGCCGGGAGCCTTTGCGGACCCGCGTGGAGACCGTGCTGCGCCTGGCGCCACTGCCGTGCCCCGAAAGCGTCGACGGTCTCTGCAGCGAACAGGCTCTCGCGTTCGCATCGGTTGCCCTCTTCGTGGCGCGGGCCGGCGAGGCGGCGGGCTACCGGATCAGCGATGCCGACGCGCCCGTGGTTGCCGCGATCTGCCGCAGGGTGGACGGCCTGCCGCTTGCCATCGAACTCGCCGCTGCGCGCCTGCGGGGTTACGCAGCCGCAACGCTGCTCGATCTGCTGGAACACGGTCTCGAGCCACTGAGTTGCGGGCCTTCCCATGCTCCTATCCGCCAGCAGGCGCTGATGTCCACATTGGACTGGAGCTATCGGCTGCTATCGGCGGACGAGGCGGCGGCGCTGCGACTCGTTTCGGTGTTTGCGGGCAGGTTCACGCTGAAGGACAGTGTCGATATTGGTGCGGCACTGGGGCGTACGCCGGCGGAACTGTCGGCAAGTCTCGAGAGCCTGGCCGCAAAGTCTCTGCTCTCGTTCGGGTATTCCGATGCCGGGCTGCAGTACCGGCTGCTGGAGACGACGCGTGCCTATGCGGCGGAGAGGTTGTGCGGCGCGGGCGAACACCGTCGCGCCGCCGCGGCACATGCGCGGTTCCTGCTCGCAAGGTTCGAATGCGCGGAGGCTGAGTGGCAATGGCGCGTGCGCGAGGAGTGGACTTCGATCTACGGGCGCCATCTCAATGATCTGCGCAAGGCGATCGACTGGGCATTCGGCGGAGGGAGGCGATCCGCTGCTGGGCGTCCGGCTCACTGCCGCGGCGATTCCGCTGTGGGACGAGATGTCCTGGGTGGGCGAAAGCCGGCTGCGCGTGCAGCGTGCGTGCAATCGGAGGCGCTGGCCGGCTGTGACGCGTCGCTGCGGATGAAACTGATGACCGCGCATGCCTGGGGCCTGGCGTTCGCCGAGCGGCTGGAAGGCGCGGCCGAGACCTCGTGGCTCGAAAATTTGCGCCTTGCCGAACAGATCGACGATGTCGAATACCGGTTGCGCGCGCTGTGGGGACTGGCGTCGTTGCGCTCTTTCACCGGGCGGCATCGCCTGGCGCTGGGCGATATCGCGCGCTTCGAGCGATTGGCCGAACAGGTGCACGATCATTCCGCCATTGCTGCGGGCGAGAGGCTGCGGTTGATCACAGGCTTCTACTGCGGCGACATGCAGGGCGCCCGCGAGAAGCTGGAGCGTCTTGCCCGCCGCCACGACCGTCCTGCCAGACGCTCGCGCATCTCACGCTTCCAGATGGACCACTACGTGGGGATCCGGGTTTCGCTCGCCGCAGTGTCCTGGGTGTGTGGTCGGCCGGAGGAGGCGATGGCAACGGCGCAGGCTGCGCTGGATGGCGCGATCGAGATCGAGCACGTGGTTTCCCAGGCGAACGCGCTGGCGCAGGCCATCATCCCACTCGCGTTGTGGACCGGACAGGTTGGGGTTGCGGAACATCACCTTGCGATGCTGGTCGCCAACCTCAATCGGCGGGATCTTGCGATCTGGGGCCCGCTCAGCCGGTTCTTCGCCGGAGTGATTCGCGGCGAGCGAGGCCTGGGGCAGATGAGCGACGCGCTCGACGAACTTGTCGCCTGCAACGTGATGATCCGCATGCCGATGTTTCGCAGCATGCTCGCGGAGGCCGCGCTGCAGCACGGAGACTTGGATATCGCGCGCGCGAACGTGCCACTCGCGCTGGACCTTGCCGAGCGGGAGGAGCCGTGGTGCCTGCCCGAGGTGCTGCGCGTGCAGGGATTGCTGCGATGGCAGGCAGGCGATGTGATGGAAGCGGAACGGTCGCTCCTGCGCGCCGTGGCGGTTGCGGTTGATGCCGGCTCGCTTGGCCTCGAATTGCGCGCGAGACAGAGCCTTGCCAGGGTCACACAACGCGACGGTTGAACTCCGGCGGCCGACGATGAGGGACGTCGGTGGCGGTTGGTTGCGGAGTGGTCCGGATGCGGGCCGGCACGGGGCACCGGCGCTGGGGCGAAGTGCGCCGCGGACCGTGGGAACTTGCCGCGGTCTCGCACCGAGCATGAAGCGGCGACCTCCCGCTCGTCGCCTAGTCACGCACGTCCGGCCCTCGCAGCGCCACCCGCCTAGGCTTGGCCCGCTTGTTGCGCAGTTGTCCGGTTTCCAGCCACGCTGCTGCTACGGGACCGCCGCAGCCGTCCGCACATCGCATGCGCAGCAGCGTCTGGGCGAGCGTGAGGTCCTGGTAGAACGCCGCCAGTTCGACAATCGCGAACCGGCGCTCGCCGCGACAGCCTGGTTCGCGGCAGTCGACAGCCAGGAACAGTCCGGACAACTCCCGAAGCGGACTGGCCAGGAGGGCGGACCGCTGTCCGCGGGCGGAGGCATTGGCGGCGGCCATGGCGAGAACATATCAGGAACTTTGGGGACTCGTCGAGGTCGCTGAGCGTCCTGAGAGTGCCGCGGCCGTCATCGGTTCCCAGAGCAGGCCAGGATCCTCGTGGCGAGCAACGCTACGGCGACCACAGCTATCCCGCGTATTTCCGGCCATCCCACACCAGGCGGTAGCCGCCCTGCACGATCAGGTCGGGCATGCCATGGCTCTTGTTGGCGATCCGCACCGGCCCGCCGACGGTATCCATGATCCTGACCCACCTGTCGTCCTTGTAGCTGAACGATACGGTGCTGCATCCGGCTGAGCCGCACTCGCCGGGCGACTGAAGCTGCACGAACAGCACCTCCACCGCGTCATTCAGGCGTGCCATGCCGACCAGCACCACCGGGTCAGCCCCTTCGGCGTAGGCGCGATCGATCTCTCGTGCCATCAATTGGCGTGCGAGCCTATCGGCTTCGCTGCCGGGCCTGGCTTCCAGGACGACCGGCGCCCCGTCGGTGGTGCCCATGGGCACCTCGCGCTCGACACCCCGATCTCTCGACGAGGGTTTGGCTGTCGCCGTCCCGGTCAACAGGAGAACAGCGGCGAGGCCGCCAAGGGCTGTGCGAATCATCGGTTTCATACGGAAGTAACTGCGGCCGGGGGGCTGGAGTTTCGCTCACAATGGACTGAATCACCCCCAGCGGGAACGCGCCATCATTCCCGGCAAAGCGGCGCGCATCATGCGTGCGCCCGGAATTGCCGGGAGCACAGCCGAACCGCGCGAGAGCGAGGCATCGGCGTGGCACCTCCGAGGCAGCCTGGGTTTCGCCCGACACCACGGTCTGCGACCATGGTCCACACGTGGTTGCGATCGGACCGACGAGCGTGCTGACTTTCGGGACCAGGTCGATGGGGACACTCCGATGATCGAGACGTGCCGGATCACGACTGCGCCCGGGCTGACATTCGATGCTTCGGTTGCCGGCGATGACAAGGCACCGCTCGTGCTGATGCTGCACGGGTTCTGCGTGTCGCGATACTTGTGGAATGCCCAGGTGCAGGCTCTGGGCGATGCGGGCTTCCACGCCGTGGCGCCCAACCAGCGCGGTTACGCGGCCGGGGCCCGGCCCGATCCGGCCGATGTGTCCAACTATGAAGTGGACAGGCTGATCGATGATGCGATGGCCATTGTCGCGGCGACAGCGGGGCCGGAGCGCCGGTTTCATCTGGTGGGCCATGACTGGGGCGGCAGTATTTCCTGGCTCATCGCTGACCGGTATCCGGCGCGGCTGGCTTCCCTCACCATGCTGTCGCGGCCGCACCCGGCGTCGTTCGCCCATGCCATGCAGGCCGATCCCGAGCAGCCGAAGCGCTCCGCGCATCATGTCTGGCTGAAGGACCCTGATGCCGGCACGAAACTATTGGCCGACGATGCCGCCTGGTATCGCAGCCGTCTGCGCAGGAATGGCGTGCCGGACGTGGCGATCGACCGGCATATGTCCGTGATCGGCAATCCGCCGGCGACGGAGGCGGCGCTTGCCTGGTATCGCGCCCGTGCGGACCGCAAGGCGCTGGCACCGACCAGGGTGCCGACCCTGTTCATCTGGGGCGACGCGGATGACACGGTCGGCCGCATGGCGGCCGAGGGCACGGCGGCCTTCATCGACGCGCCCTACCGGTTCGAGGTGCTGCCGGGAGTCGGCCATTACGCTGCCGACCAGATGCCGGAGCGGGTCACGGAACTTCTTCTCGCCCACCTCGCCCGGCATCCAGTTTAGAACGATCGGGGGCCTGTCAGGGGACTTTGCCGAGGCGCGGGGCCTGGCCGGCCGGGGTGGGGCGGTGGCACGGCTGCGAGTGCCCGCCGAGAAGTGGCTCGTTTCAGGTGTGAGCGTTTGGTGCAAGGTCAGCCGGGGCCGCCCCAGAGGTTCTGATCGGGTGGTTGGATCGTGCTGCCGATGTAGCGCAGCCCCGCCCCGCGATCGGACGTAAGGTGCAACGGTCCGTCGAGATCGACGATCTCGGCCTGCTGGGCGACGAGCAGCGCCGGCGCGATGCCGAGCGACGTGCCGATCGTGCCGCCGACCATGATCCGCAGGCCGCGCCGTTTCGCTTCCGCCGCCAGCGCGAGCGCCTCGGTCAGCCCGCCCACCTTGTCCAGCTTGATGTCGATGGCCTGGTATTTCCCGTCGAGCCGGTCGAGATCGGCCAGCGTCCGGCAGGATGCATCGGCGCAGAGCGGGATCGGACATTCCAGCCGTGCCAGCGCATCGTCGGCGCCGGCCGGCAGCGGCTGCTCGATCAGTTCGACCCTCGAGTCGATGAGCGTCGGGATGAATTCGCCAAGCTGGTGCTCGTTCCAACTCTCGCTGGCATCGACGATGAGGCGCGACGCCGGTGCCGCATGGCGCACCGCGCGTATCCGTTCGAGGTCGCCTTCGCCGCCCAGTTTCAATTTGAGCAGCGGCCGGGTGCGATTGGCGGCTGCCTGCTCGGCCATCATGTCCGGGGTATCGAGGTCGAGCGTGAAGGCTGTCACCATTGGCGTCGTGGCGGCGAGCCCGGCCAGTTCCGCGACGCTGCAATAGGAGCGCTTGGCATCGATGTCCCAGAAGGCGCAGTCGAGGGCGTTGCGCGCGGCGCCCGGCGGCAGCGCGCGTTGCAGCGTGTCGCGGTTGAGCCCTGAGAAGACTGCGCCTTTCATCGCATCGATCGCGGCGACGACGCCGTCGATGCTCTCGCCGTAGCGCGGGAGCGGCACGGCTTCGCCACGGCCGCGTGAGTCGCCGTCGGAGATTTCCGCGACGACGACGTCGACTGCGGTCATGACCCCGTGGGGCGTCGTGATCGGTCGCGCGAGCGCCCACGCGCGTCGGGTGACTGTCAGTCGTTGAGGATGTGGCGCCATGTCCGTCCGCCCCTTTTCGGCAATCTCCAATATAACGTGATGTTATAGCGAGCATCGGCAACGCCGGGCAGTCGGCTGCCGGGGGCCGGGGAGGGCGGCGGGTCGGATGTCGTGGCCTGGCGCGCGGTACGCTTGGCGCCGGCGGCGAATTGTCATTCGGGGGCCTCTCTGCAATAGCTGCCACCGGGACAGATATACGGGGCCGCGAGGCGGTCATTGCTAGAACAGATTATGTAATGGTTCCGCAAATTCCTCTCAATTTATGATAATGCCAATCAATTATGGATGATCCCGGCGATGGTTGGGCGCCTCAAAATAAGTGTGAACCGTCATGTAGCATGATGTCAGTCGACGCCCGGGTATTACTGAATAAAGTGCAATGATCGTCTTTTGGTCGGAAAAGTTTACAATTTCTTTATCCAAAATGATTCGGGCGGCTGGAGGTCGTTGATTTGGTGCAATTTGTTGAGGTGGCTCGGCTTTTGCATGATGGTCGCGTAAATCTCCCCCGGAACTTGCGCAATGCCGAGAAATTCCTTTTGCCCCGCCTTGATATTTTCGACCCTGTGCGCCGCGGCGATGGCCGCTGTCTCGCCCGCGTCTGCCGCGGTTGTGTCGCTCGGCGCGGCAACGTCCTTCGCCGTCCTGGCCGGTCAGACCGTGACGAATACCGGCACCAGCGTGATCAATGGCGACGTCGGCGTATGGCCAGGCTCAGCCATCACGGGCTTCCCGCCTGGGATCGTGAACGGAACGGTGCACGCCGGGACCGGTCCCGCCCAAACGGCTCAGACCAGCGTCACCTCGGCTTTCAACAGCCTTGCGAATCTACCTTGTGGCACGACGATCACCGGTTCGGATCTCGGCAGCCTGGGTCCGCTCGATCCGGGGGTCTATTGCTTCGCCAGCGGCGCTCAGTTGACGGGGACGCTGACGCTGAACGAGCACGGCCTCGACGATCAGGCATTCGTCTTCCTGATCGGCAGCACGCTGCTTACCGCAAGCGACTCGGTTGTCACCGAAATCAACACCGGCCCGGGTGGCGCCGGTGTCAATGACAACATCTTCTGGAAGGTCGGCAGCTCGGCGACACTCGGGACGAACACCGACTTCCTGGGCAACATCCTCGCATTGACCAGCATCACTCTCAACACCGGTGCCAGCATTTCATGTGGCCGTGCCCTGGCGAGAAATGGTTCCGTCACGCTTGACGACAATGACATCTCCGCATGCCCGACGAGCACCGCGGTTCCGGAACCCTCAACCCTGATGGCACTCCTCACGGCTCTGCTCGTGCTCGGCGGAATCGGGTGGCGGCGGAGCCCCGTGGCATAGCAGGACTGGCCACATCGATCGGGAGCCACGCACGAAGGCGGGAGAGTGTCGCTGACGCAGGGGCACGCACAGACGTGCGTTGTGCGGAGCCTGGGCCTCGGTCATCCCCAGTACATGAAATACGTTGTGTCGGCTGCCGGCCCCAGGGGCTTCCAAGTGACCACGGCGGGGTCGAGCGAAACGCACATCGTCCTGGGGGACTTCGCCACGCTGCATGAAGCCGATGCCTTTGCCGAAACCATGCGCCGGCTCGACGCCGGCAAATCCCACGATGCCGATGGAAACGAGCTACCAGCAGGAAAGTCGCCCACCTCGTCGTGACGACGCGAGCGGGCGACGGATCGCCTGTCCTGCCGTCCGATGCAGCCGCATCTGGCCTTGCCGGACTGGTTGCATCCGAAACCAAAGCGGCCGACGCGCGCCGCCGCGTTCACGCCCATGCGCTGAAGCAGCTCCGTTCGCGTTGGCTCGGGAACCTGCTCACACTCGCGATGCCGACAGTGTGATTCACCGCTCCGGTTTCTCCACCTGCGCGGATCACGCGCTAGAGCAGATTCCGTTCGTGCAGGCTCACGGAATCCGCTCTAGCGCGTTGTCTGAGAGCGTGATTCACCGCTCCGGTTTCTCCACCTGTACGGATCACGCTCTAGCTCTTGGTCTTGCCGCGTGATTCACGCTCGACGCGAGGCCACCCGAAGCGATCGCGCGTCCGCCGTGACGATCGTTGCCCTGCCACGGCGCGCAGCCGCTCGAGATACTCCGCGTCGGTCTCCGGCCGGACGGTCGAGCCGGTTCGCGTCCAGGCACGATGGACGCCTGGCAATCTGCGCCGCAAGCGGCGAAACGCCATGGCATCGGCGAAGCGGCGCCAGGGCCACCACCGCCGGGACCTGAGGAACATGAGCGGGCTCCGGGTTCGAGAGGGCCGGTGGAACCTGTGACCACCGGGGCGTCGGGTGCGCGCCGCGTGTGACCGCATGATGGCTGGCACATCTCCGCGCCGGCCCGGCGGCAACACGAACCCGGGAGCCGCTACGCTTCCCGGGGCGAGGCGGCTTGCGCAGCCGGGTTATGCAGGGCGCTCAAGCCACCAGCCACACCACTCCAGCGACCAGGCTCCACGCGGTGGCCGCGCCGGTGGCCAGGATGACGAGGGCGATCAGCATTGCCCCGCCGAGCACGATGCCGTCCTCCTCCAGGTGCGCGAACGCCATCAGCATGACGGTGAGGCTGACGGGAACGTTGCTGAAGGGGACGGGCACCAGCAGACACGCACCGAGGGCCAGCACGAAGCCGCCGATGATGCGCTTCGTGGTTTGGAAGGGCGTGATCCAGCGCGGCCGAACGAAGCGTTCGAGAAAGTGCAGCGGCGGAATGACCCGCCTGATCATCGCCACGACCTTGTCCGTCGGGATGGAGCGCTGGGCGATGCGCTGCGGGAAGGAAGGCGCCGGATAGGCCCGGATCATCTGGAAAGCCGGGACGGTGAGCAGCAGCCCCGCGGCCGGCGACACCACGGGCAACAGGCCGCAGATCCCGAGCAGCAGGAGGACGAACCCAAACGCCCGCGCGCCGAGCCGTCCGGTCAACCATGCCAGGTTCACCCGTTCGCCCGGGGACTCGCGGATGAGCTGGCCGAGGACGACGGAGGTCGGCAGTGGCGGATGTGGCTGCATCGGTCGAGAGTTTTGCATCCCACGATCCCTCTGCGATCCCAATTCGCCGCGAGTCTCGTTGCTGGCGGCACTGCGCGGACCGGGCGTCACGCGGGCCGGCGGGGAAGGGGGCGACACCGATCGCCGGTCCGGCGTGCGCGCCAGCTTAACCCAGGTGGGGACTGCACGATATGGCAGAGGCTGCCAACGAGGATGTGTTGTCGTTTCTCAGGCAACTCGTCCTGCCGATCCTGGTTAGGGGCCCGCCTCAACAGGAGTGTTGGCCGTGTTCATGCACAACAAGCGTCTGATGTACACGGTGCGCGTCGCCGCACCGGATCCGCGGCTCGCGAATCTGATCCTCGAGCAGTTCGGCGGTGCCGACGGCGAACTCGCCGCCGCGATGCGGTATTTCACCCAGAGCCTGGCCGAGATCGATCCCGGCCGCAAAGACATGCTGCTCGACATCGCCACCGAGGAGCTGAGCCATCTCGAAGTGGTCGGCAGCATCGTCACGATGCTGAACCAGGGGGTGAAGGGCAGGATGGCCGAAGGTGCCGAGACGGCCGAGTTGCTTGCCACCATCACGGGCGGTACCGACAGTCATACCACCGCCCTGCTGTACGGCGGCGGAGTTGCGCTCACCAACTCGGCAGGCGTGCCGTGGACGGCGGCCTATGTCGACTCGCGCACCGAGCCGACCGCCGACCTGCGCTCCAACATCGCAGCCGAGGCGCGTGCGAAGATCATATACGAGCGGCTGATCAACCTGTGTGACGATCCGGACGTGAAGGATGCGCTCGGCTTCCTGATGACGCGCGAGATTGCCCACCAGAAATCGTTCGAGAAGGCGCTCTATGCGATGGAGGTGAACTTTCCGCCCGGCAAGCTGCCCGGGCAGCCGGAGTTCACCGACACCTACTTCAACATGTCGCAAGGCGCCGGCGACGCGCGAGGCCCGTGGAACCAGGGCGAGAACTGGGACTTCGTCTCCGACCGCGACAAGCAGGCTGCGGTCGACGGCGGGGATGGATCGGCGAGCGTGAAGCTCAGCCGCAAGGACATGGCGATCGCGAAGAAGGTGGCGTCCCGCACGATGTCCGATCCCAACAGTGATCCGACCACGGGTGCCGAGCTTGGTCAGGGCGTCGCGGCCAAGTAGCGAGCGATCGGCGCGTGGATGGCAACAGTGGGCCCGGACGGCGGGCCGGGCCCACTGATTCCATCAATCTCCCAGTGGAGATCAGGACATTTCCATCGTCATGCCGTGGCTGTTCATTCCGTCATGACCGGGCAGGCCGGTCATGACGGTGCTGCAGGATCCCGAGTCAGTGCGACTCGAATTGCCGGGTCCGGTGCCAATGTTCATCGGCCCGCCCGGCAACACAACCTTCCTGCTGCCAGAGCACGTAGGCGCGCTCGCGAACGTGCTGCTCGCAGGCACGATGCCAATATTTGTCGGCATCGCCATGCGGGCAGCCGTCCCTCTCCCACAACAGATAGGCGCGCTCCCGAACGACCTGCGTCAGGCTCTGCTTGGTTTGCGACAGGACGTCCCGGTCGTCGCCGAACGGTGCCAGGGCTCCCCCGCGACTGACATGCGGGCGGCTCGTGAGGTCATTGGTATCCGCATCCGGCACCAGGCGCGCGTACTTGGCAGCCATGATCGCCTTTTCACCGTAATCGGCATCGGAGGCAACCGCGCCGCTGCCCCCCGGTGTCTCGATCGTTATCGGGAAAGTGTGGAGAACAGCACCCTTGCCACTCGACACGTCGACCAGCCGCTCCGTCATCGTATTGTCCTTTGAATGCAGGGCGAATATTGCGTCTGGGTCGGGGCCGATGCGCATGGCCCGATGCCCGTGCGTCAAGATGCCCGTGCGTCAAGATGCCCGTGCGTCAAGATGCCCGTGCGTCAAGCGTAGCGGCGTCGCGTGCTCCCGACCCGGCCGGACGGGCGGGGTTGGCCCTATTGCGTGCGGACCACGGTCGTTGTGGTGGGCGCCGGCGCGAGGTACGTCGCTGCCGGCTGATAGCCGGACGGCGGATTGAGGACGGTCGTGCTGGTGGCAGGCGTGTAGGTTGTCGTCGAGGTTGCCGGCGTCACGTACGTCGTTGTGGTGGGCGGCGCGACGCATCCGCTGAAAGCCAGGCAAGCAAATGGCAGCACCAGGGAATAATGCATTGTACAGGTCCTCAATGTCGGGGTATCATTTGCAGGAAGCGTCCCAAGAAAGCGGCATGACGACAGCCGCTTCTGGAACCTGCTGACTCATGTGCTGGGCCGCCGATCATTATGTTATGCAATTTCCTGTGACACTAGAGCAGATTCCGTTCGTGTCGGCTCACCGAATCCGCTCTAGCTCGTTGTCTGAGAGCGTGATTTACCGCTCCGGTGATTCCACCTGTACGGATCACGCTCTATCGGGCGAGTCCCCAGGAACATCTTGAATGGTCGGCGCCTCACCCAAAACCGGCCTTACCCTGGGTGGCTCGGCGACAGCTCGGCTGGCTCGCCAGATCGTGTGCCCGTGTGGTAATCTGTGCCGGCCTGAATGGACCTCGGCAGAGGGCCTTCGGTGCCTGGCGAGGTCGTTCACTTTGGGTTCATCGTGGCGAATTCCGGTCGGACAGATGCCGCGCGATGGCCGGAGGCCGATCCGCGCCGACCGTTCGTTCGCACCAGAGCCATGGAGCGGTTGAGAACCGGAATGCCGGCTGACGGCATCGCATGAGCGGTGACGTCTTCACATTCGGCTCGTTCCGGTTTCTGACATCCGAGCGAATCCTGCTGAACGACGGCAAGCCGCTGCGCCTCGGCAGCCGAGCGCTCGACATCCTGCTCGCGCTGGTGGAACGGGCCGGCGATCCTGTCGCCAAGCAGGACCTGATGGCGCGGGTCTGGCCGACGACGTTCGTCGATGAGGCCTCATTGCGCGTGCATATCTCGGCGCTGCGCAAGGCACTGGGCGAACGCGGCTCCGACAACCGGTTCATCGTCAATGTTGCAGGCCGTGGCTATGTCTTCGTGGCCCGGACGGTGCGCGAGCAGGCCGGATCGTCCGCATCCGCATCCGCATCCGCATCCGCATCGCCACCGCCGCCGGCACCGGCACGGGCGACGGCCGGCAACGACATCCCGGCCTCGCTGTCGCGCATCATCGGGCGCGACGCCGTCATCGTCGCACTCACGCGCCAACTGGCGCAGCGCCGCCTGATCACGATCGTCGGGCCGGGCGGGATCGGCAAGACGACGGTGGCCGCCGCGGTCGCCAATGCCGCGCGCGACTCCTATCCCGACGGCGTCTGGTTCGTCGGCCTGGCATCGTTGTCGGATCCCGGACTGTTGCCGGGTGCCGTGGGTTCGGTGCTGGGCATTCCGCTCTCCGGCGCCGACCCGATCGGTGCGCTGACCGCCCGGTTGAGCGGCCGGCGCGCACTGATCGTCCTCGACAATTGCGAGCATGTCATCGAGGCGGTGGCGGACCTCGTGGAAGCCGTGCTGCGCTCGGCGCCCAGCATCGGCATCCTGGCGACCAGCCGCGAACCGCTGCGCGCCGATGGCGAATGGCGTCACAGGCTGGCACCGCTCGAGTTCCCACGCGACACGGAACTGACCTCCGCCGCCGAGGCGCTGGATTACCCGGCGGTGCAACTGTTCCATGAGCGCGCGCACGCATCGAATGACCGGTTTGCCATAGCGGATCAGGAGGTTTCGGCGGTCGCGGCGATCTGCCGGAGGCTCGAGGGCGTGCCGCTGGCGCTCGAACTCGCCGCCGGGCATGTCGCCACCTTCGGCGTCAGGGAGGTGCTGACGCGCCTCGACAACCGGCTTGTCCTGCTGATGCGCGGCCGCCGTACCGTGCTGGCCCGCCAGCAGACGCTGCGGGCGACGCTCGACTGGAGCTATGGCCTGTTGCCCGAGGTGGAGCGGGCGATCCTGCGGCGGCTTGCGGTCTTCCAGGGCGGCTTCACCATCGACGCGGCGATCGCGGTCGCCGGCGATGCCGACCTGACGGGCGCGGCCATCGTCCACGGCGTGGCCAACCTGGTCGATAAATCGCTGATCACGGCTGACATCGGCGAAGATGTCACGCGATACCACCTGCTCGAACTGACGCGCGCCTATGCCTCGGAGTGCCAGCGCGAAAGCGGCGAGCAGCCCAGCATCGCGCGACGGCACGCGACGCTGTACCGCGACGCCCTGGCCGATGCGGCGCTGGATGGAAGGGCGATCGGCGATGTGCGCGCGGCGCTGGATTGGGCCTTCTCGCCGGACGGCGATGCCGAGCTTGCCGTGTCGCTCGCCGCCGTTGCCACCGACTTCTGGATCCGCCTGTCGATGCTCGGCGAATGCTGCGACTGGGGTTTGAAGGGCGTGGCGCGCCTCGGCGCCCTGGAAGGCACCCGCCACGAAATGATGCTGCGCTGCGGCCTCGGCCAGTCACTGACGTTCAGCCAGGGAATGCGCGCCGAAATCCGCTCCGAGTTGCAGCGCGCGCTCACCTTGGCCGAGACGCTGGACGACACGCCGTATCAGTTCCGTGCCATCTGTGCGCTGTGGCTTTTCGCACTGCGCGTGGTGGATTATCCGGCATGCCTGACGCTCGCGCATGCCTGCCGGCGATTGGGCGAGTGTTCGGGCGATGCGCTGGTGACGGCGGTCGCGGATTTCCTGCTTGGCCAGACGCAGTATTATTTCGGCGAACATGCCGATGCCGCGGCGAGCCTGCGGCGCGCGTGGGCGTCGTATCCGATGGCGATGCGTGCGGGCGATCCGGTTCGCTTCGGCGTCGACGTGCGGACCTGCGTGCTGTGCTACCAGGCCGTGACGTCGTGGACGCTCGGCTTCTCCGAGCAGGCGCTGCGCGCCGGGCGCGACGCGATCGAGGAAGCGCGTTCGGTGCAGCATCCCGTGACGCTGTGCAACGCGCTCGGTGCGCCGAGCAGCATCCTGCTGGTGAAGATGGGCCATCTGGCGGCGGCGGCCGACCGTATCGACGAATTGATGGACGTCACCGAGAAGAACGCGCTGACGCCGTACCATGCGTTCGCGCTGTGTGCGAAAGGGGGGCTCGCGGCGGCGCGTGGCGATCTGCGCGAGGCGGAAGGGTTGCTGCGGCTCGGCCTGACGCGATCGCGCGACGTCGGCTATCTTATCTTCGATGCGTTCTTCCAGGCGGAACTTGCAGCGGTACTCGGCGCATCCGGGCGGATCGCCGAGGCGCTGGCCGAGGTGGATGCGGCACTTCGCTACGCCGAGGAATCGAAATCGCTGTGGTGCACGCCGGAGGTGCTGCGGATCAAGGGCGCGTTGCTGGCGAGGTCTGCCGGGCCCGAACGCGATGCCGCCGAGACGTGGTTCCTCTGGTCGCGCGACCTGGCGCGGCGGCAAGGCGCGCTCGCATGGGAACTGCGCGCGGTGATGGATCTTGCGCGGTTCTGGCACGAGCGTCACCGGACCACCGAGGCGCGCGAACTGCTGGGCGAGGTGTATGCCCGCTTCACCGAGGGCTTCGACGCGGCGGACCTCCTGGCGGCCCGTGCGCTGCTCGCGGACCTGGCGGGCGAGTGACGTGGCGCGTTCATTGCCGCCGCCGTTGTCGTTCGCGCGCAGGTGCGGACCCAGGGGCATGGGACGTTGCCCCTGGTATCCCGTGCGCGCGGGAATGCCGGCGGCGGCGGCCAAGATCGCGGCGGCGGCGAGGGCAGCAAACGCTGTCCGTTTCGTGGTTCACTGATCCCGGGAACCAGCCCAGCCTCGGCGACGGATGCACCAACATGGACCGGAACGAAACCACCTTTGCCTGCACGGCGATACGCGTCGTGCGTGACCTGCCCGCGGCGGCGGCGCGGTGGCTCGATCGCGTCGATCCCGGCGTGCACCGCCGCATCAAGGGACTGCGCCTCATCACCGCCTACGGCATCGCGGCGATGTTCGGCGCGATGGGCGACATCACGCGCGGGATGCCGGACGGCGCCTCGCTGACCGCACTGGCGGGAGGCTTCGCGCTGTGGGGCAGCGTGTCGGAGGGACGCGGCACGCGCCCCGAGTCGAGCCGCGACCTCGTGCTGCTGTCCTTCGCGGCGGCGGTCGGGGCGGCGAGCTTCATCGTGCTCGCCCCGTTGCTGCTGCATCTCGCACGGGTCGGCCCGGAACTCGTGCTCGTCTCAGGGGCGTTCTGCGTCGGCTACCTGCGGCGCTTCGGCCTGACCGGCACCGGCATCGGATCGCAGATCTATATCGGCCAGCTTCTCGCCTACGGCGCGGATCTGGGCCATGCCGACCTGCCGGCCGTCGCGGCGGCAGGGGCGATCGCCGCGGTCGCGTCCGTCGTGCCGCGCCTGCTGAGCGGTCCGGCCGAGCATCCGCCGCCGCTCGCCGCGCCATCGGTGCTGCACCCGGGCATGCTGCGGCCGGAACTCGCCATGGGGATCCAGGCCGCCACGGGCGCCCTGCTGATCGTCCTGCTGAATGCAACGATCGGGCTGATCCAGTCGGCCTGGGCGATCACCGCCTGCACCTATGTCATTGCCGGTTCGGCCACCGGAACGATCGACCGCGTGAGGCGGCGGATCATCGGCACCGCGATCGGCGTGCCGCTGGGCCTGCTGTTCCTGCCGCTGGCCGGGGCGATGCCGTTCGTCGCCTGGGCGGCGGCTGCATCGGCGATGGTGATCTACGCGATGGCGCTGCCGGAACGTTACGATATCGCGTGCGGCGCCTTCGCATTCACCCTGATCGTGACACTGGCCGTTGCCGGCGAGCACTCGGTGCCGGTGCTGGCGGCGCGCGGATGGGAGACGCTGCTGGGTGGCGCGCTGGGGCTGGCCGCCGCGACGCTGCTGTTCCCGCTGCGCGTATCCGCCCCCGCGGCACCGTCACAGCCCCACGCGCCGGAGCCAGCCGACCAGGCCAGGCGAACCCGAAGCTGAGGTCGGTGCCGGCCCGCATCGCCGCTCGCCCGAACATGCTGTGAGCGGGGCACAAGCGTCGTCGGCCGGTGTTGCGTCGTGCGGGAGGTGGCGCCAAGTTGGCGGCATGGAGATCGCGCGGACGATAGCCGATCTGCGCAGCGCCTGCCGTGCGCTGCGCGAGCGGTTTGGTGCGGTGGCGCTGGTGCCGACGATGGGCGCGCTGCACGATGGCCATCGTGCGCTGGTGCGTCAGGCGGTGGGCAGCGGCGCCGCGGTGGTGACGTCGATCTTCGTCAACCCGCTGCAGTTCGGGCCGGCCGAGGACCTGACGCGCTATCCGCGCGATGAGCAGGGAGACCTCGCGAAGTTGGCAGAGTCGGGCTGCCATCTTGCCTGGCTGCCCGACGTGGCGACGATGTATCCGCCGGACGATGTGACGACGATCGACGTGGCGGGGCCGGCGCTGCGGTGGGAGGGCGATGCGCGCCCCGGGCATTTCCGCGGCGTCGCGACGGTGTGCGCCAAGCTGTTCGGCCAGGTGCGCTGCGACCGCGCCTATTTCGGCGAGAAGGACTGGCAGCAATTGCAGGTGGTGCGGCGCATGGCGGCCGACCTTCACCTGCCGCTCGACATCATCGGTGTGGCGACGGTGCGTGAGGCGGACGGCCTGGCGCTGTCCTCGCGCAACCGGTTCCTGACGCCGGACGAACGCGCCGTTGCGCCACGGCTTCATGCAGCGCTGCTGGCTGCGGCACGCGACCTGGCCGATGGGTCGGGCGACGGGGTGGCGACGCAGATGCGCTCGCTGGCGGCGGCAGGCTTCGCCGTGGAGTACCTGGCGCTGGTCGACGGGCCGACGCTGGTGCCGCTGATGGCGGCTCAGCCCGGCGCGCGGCTGGTCGCTGCCGCGCGCCTCGGGTCGGTGCGGCTGCTCGACAACGTGGCGGTATAGAAGCTCAGCCGCCGAGCGCGCGCTTCGCCACGCCGGCGAGGAACCCGGACGCGGCGGGCAGGATCGCATCGTTGTAGTCGTAGCTGGAACTGTGCAGGCCGCGCCCGCCATCCGACGGGCCGTTGCCGATCCACACGAACGCACCCGGGCGCTGCTGCAGGTACCAGGCGAAATCCTCACCGGTCATCGCTGGCACCAGGTCGCGGCGCAGCGGCAGGCCGGCGGCTGTCACCGCCTCCGCGGCGAGGTCGCGTTCGGCCGGGCTGTTGATCGTGACCGGATTGCCCCGCCGCAGCGACACGTCGATCGCCACGTCGCAACTCAGCGCGACGCCGGCGGCCACGCGGCGGATCGCGTCCTCCACCGCATCGCACACGTCATCACGCAGCGTCCGCATCGTGCCGCGCATCACCGCCTCGTCGGCGATCTGGTTGGCCGCGGTGCCGGCCTGCATCGTGGCGACCGAGATCACCACCGCGTCCAGCGGATCGACGTTGCGCGAGACGATCGACTGCAGCCCGAGCAGCAGATGCGCCGATGCGACCATCGGATCGCGGGTCAGGTGGGGCAGGGCGGCATGGCCCGAGCGGCCGGTGACGCGGAACTCGATGCGCCCGCCGGCGGCCATCACGGCGCCGTCATGCACCGCGACCGTGCCGGGCTCGAGGCCGGGCCAGTTGTGGTAGCCGAAGATCCGCTCCATCGGAAAACGCTCGAACAGGCCATCGGCGATCATGCTCTTGGCACCGCCGCCGCCTTCTTCGGCCGGCTGGAACACCAGTTGCACCGTTCCGGTCCAGGACTGATCCTGCAGCAGCAGCGCGGCCGCGCCGAGCAGTGAGGTGGTATGGCCGTCGTGGCCGCAGGCATGCATCACACCGGGATTGGTGGAGGCGTGGGCCAGACCGGTGGTCTCGGTGATCGGCAGCGCGTCCATGTCGGCGCGCAGGCCGACGCTGCGGTTGGACTGCCCGCGCGAGATCGTTGCGACCACGCCATGGCCGCCGATGCCCGCGACGAAGGGCACGCCGAGTTCGGCCAGGCGGTCGCAGACGAAGGCGGCGGTGCTGGCCTCGTGGAGGGTGAGTTCGGGGTGCGCGTGCAGGTGGCGGCGCCAGGCGGTCAGTCGGTCGGCGAGTGAACTGTCCATCGGCTATGGGCGGTAGCGGATTTTGCCGCAGGCGGCAATCCGGACGTACGTGTCGTTGCGAACGCAGCCAAGCAATCCCCGGGGAGATCGTTTCGCTCTGCTCGCGATGACAGGCGCGCGGCGCGTCCCGCGTTCAGGTGGGGCGGGCGCTCAGGCGGGGTCGTGTCCCACCCGCACCAGCAGCTTGCCGAAATTGCGCCCGCTCAGCATGCCGGCCAGCGCATCGGGGGCGTTCTCCAGCCCTTCGACCGTGTCCTCGCGGTAGATCAGGTTGCCATCGGCCACCCAGGGGGCCGCGAGCGCGCGCCACTCGGCCATCTTCTCGGGCTTGTCGGAGACGATGAAGCCCTGGATCAGCACGCGCTTGCCAACGACGAAGCCCAGATTGGGGCCGGGCGGGAATTCCGCCTCGTTGTACTGCGACACCATCCCGCACATCGCGACGCGGGCGAACGGATTGAGCAGGTCGAACACCGCGGCCTGCACGGCGCCGCCGACATTCTCAAAATACGCATCAATGCCGTTGGGGCAGGCGACCGAGAGTTCCGCGCGCAGGTCGAGCGCGCGGTGGTCGACGCAGTCGTCGAAGCCCAGGCTGTCCTGCACCCAGAGGCACTTCTCCGCGCCGCCCGCCACGCCGACGACGCGTGCGCCGGCGCGCTTGGCAAGCTGGCCGGCGACCGAGCCCACGGCGCCCGACGCGGCCGACACCACCACGGTCTCGCCCTTCACCGGCTGGCAGATCTCGCTGATGCCGCGATACGCGGTGGCGCCCGGCATGCCCAGGACGCCGAGATAGGCGGAGAGCGGTGCGCCGTGGCGCGGCAGCTTTACCAGGCGCTCGGCCGGCGTGACCGAATGGGATTGCCAGCCGCGCGCGCCGACCACGACGTCGCCGGGGACGAAGTCGGCGTGGGCGGAGGCGATGACCTCGCCCACCGTCTCGCCGGTCATCACGTCGCCGGGGCCGATCGGCTGGGCATAGGTCTGCTGTTCGCGCAGCCGGCCGCGCATATACGGATCGATGGACAGCCAGATGGTGCGCGTCACCACCTCGCCGGCGGTGGGCTGCGGCACGGCCTCCTCGCGGATCTCGAAATCCTGGCGGGTGGGGGCGCCGTCGGGTCGGCGCTTCAGCACCACCGAGCGGCAGATCGCGGCGTTCTCGTTCATGCGTCGGGTCCCCTGGCACTGGCTCGGGCGGAGGGTAGCACTGCAACGCCGCCGGAGCGTAGCGCCGCGGCCGCACCCTGCTCATCTGTCCTGCGGACATGTGCCCGCGATCTGGCGCCCGAGTTCATGCGCCCGAGTTCATGCGCCCGGGATCAGGCGCCCGGGATCAGGCGCGCGGGGGTCAGGCGGCGCCGATCGCCTTCGCCTCCACCAGCGTCGCGATCTCCGCCTCGCCGTAGCCGACCTCGCGCAGCACCTCGCGGGTGTGCTCGCCCAATTGCGGCGCCAGCCGCCGCACCGCGGCCGGGCTGGCGGAGAACCGCGCGGGCGGACGGGCCTGGCGGATGCGGCCCTCGGTCGGATGGTCGAGTTCCTGGAACAGGTCCACCGCCTTCAGGTGCGGCTGGTCCATGACCTCGGACAGTTTGGCGAACGCCGTGTGCGGCACGTCGATGCGCAGCAGCAGTTCCTCCCACTCCGCCGTGGTCCTGCCCGGCGCGATGTCGCGCATCCGGTCGTAGATGCGGTCGATGTTGCGCGCGCGCGCCACCGGATCGCGCACCTGGTACTCCTCGATGCACTCGGGATGTCCCACCGCCTCGAAGAACGCGCACCAGTTGGCGCCCGAGTAGGGCAGCATGGTCAGCCAGCCGTCCTTGGTGCGCACCGGCCGGCGCGCCTTCATCCGCTTGTAGCCCGACGGCCCGACCGGGGGGACGAAGGCGATGCCGCCGAACATCTCGATGCTGTTGAATGCGGCCAGCGTCTCCAGCATCGGCACCTCCACCATCTGGCCCTCGCCGGTGCGCTCGCGATGCAGCAGCGCCGCGGTCACCGCCGATGTCAGCGCCATGCCGCAGATCTTGTCGCCGATCAGACTCGGCACGAACGCAGGCTCCTCGTCCGTGCCCATCGCCGAGGCGAAGCCGGACGCCGCCTGGATGATCTCGTCGAAGGCCGGGCGCGCGCGCCATGGCCCGTCCTGGCCGAAGCCCACGGCGGACACGTAGACGATGCGCGGGTTCAACTCGCGGCACACGTCGTAGCTGAAGCCGAGCCGCGCCAGGCCGGCCGGGCGGATGTTGCTGATCAGCGCATCGGCCGTCGGGATCAGCCGGCGCAGCACCGCCTTCCCGTCGGGGTGCTTGAGGTCGAGTGCGATGCTGCGCTTGTTGCGGTTCACCGCCATGAACTGGCCGCTCATGCCGCGGTTGCGGAACTGGCCGGAGGTGCGCCAGGTGTCGCCGGTCAGGCTCTCCACCTTGATGATCTCCGCTCCCCAGTCGCCCAGCGTCTGCGTCCCGAACGGGCCGAACAGCACCGAGGTCAGGTCGAGAATGCGCAGGCCCTTGAGCGGCCCGGTGGAGTCCGTCGTTTCGGGTTCTTGCATCGCAGGTCGGTCCTTGGCACGTCCTGCGCGAGAATAGCGGCGAGCGGCGCGAGGCGGCAAAGCCGGGCCTCGGCCGTGGGGCGCGATCGGTTGGATGCGGTCCGGCTGGATGGATTCGTGCGGTGGTTGGCCGGCTCATTCCACGCAGAGGTCGCGGAGGAGCGCAGAGGCCGCGGAGGAAGTGGATCGGGCGCTTCGCGCGGGGACGTGTGGCGGATTAGCTGCGCACGTCGGCAGTTTTCGGCTGCGATGGACTGCGATCCGGCCAGGGCATCCGGCCTCACCTGCGGGACCGTGCGGGCAGGCGCAGCGCGAGGCCGAAGGTGGCAGCCAGCAGCAGCAACTGACAGAAGAGGCCCGCCGTCAGGGCATCGCGATAGGCCGCGGCATCGGGCGCCGGTCCGAGGACACTGAAGAACACGTCGCCGATCGCAGCGACGCCGAGTGCGACCGACGATTGTGCCGTCGTCAGGAAGAGGCCGACCGCGGCGCCGGCATCGTCGCCGCTGATGCCCGCCGTGCCGATCACCGTGTTGATCAGCGCCGGCTGCGCGAGGCCCTGGCCCAGGCCGTAGACCAGCAGGGCAGGCGTCAGGAATTGCAGGGCCGCGCCATCGGCGAAGCGGAGCGAGGCGATCATGCCGAGCAGGCCGCAGCCCATCAGCAGGCTGCCGAGGTTGACGATGCGCGGGCCAAGCGCGGCGGCGATCGGGCCGGAGACGGCGGACGCTGCGGTGAAGCCGATGGCGAACGGCAGGAAGATCAACCCGGTCGCGCGCGCGGAGTAACCGAGGCCGGATTGGAAGTATACCGTCAGTACCACGAAGAACACGCCCGCGGTGCTGAAGAACAGCACGGACAGCACGAGGCCGAGGCGCAGCGTGCGAATCCGCAGGAGGTGCAGGGCCACGAGCGGTGTGCGGCCGCGCCGGATGACCCGCCGCTCATGCCGGACGAAGCCTGCCATCACCGGCACGACGGCGGCGAGCATGACGAAGGACCAGAGCGGCCAGTTGGATTCGCGGCCCTCGACGATCGGGTAGATCAGCAGGAAGAGGCCGAGGGTCGCGAGCGCCACGCCGATCGGGTCGAGCGTGGCGCCGCCTGCTCCGCGCGATTCGCGGACCATGCGGACGGCGGCGGCGATCGCCACCAGTCCGATCGGCAGGTTGACCAGGAAGATCAGCCGCCACGACAGGCCGAACAGGTCGAGGCTGACCAGCGCGCCGCCCAGAAGCTGAGCCGTGATCGAGGCGAAACCCATCGAGGCGCCGTACAGGCCGATCGCGACGGGTCGCTCGTGCTCGGCGAATTCCACCCGGATGATCGCCAGGACCTGCGGCGTGACGGCGGCGGCGCAGACTGCCTGCACGACGCGCGCGGCGATCAGCATGCCGGGTGATGGTGCCAGGCCGCACAGTCCCGAGGCGAGCGTGAAGCCGGCAATGCCCAGCAGGAAGATCCGCTTGCGCCCGAAGATGTCGCCCAGGCGTCCGCCGGTGATCAGGAACACGCTGAAGCCGATGCCGTAGGCCGCCACGATCAGTTGCAGTTGCGCCGGGCGCGCGGCGAACTCGGCCTGCATGGCGGGCAGTGCGATGTTGACGATGAAGAAGTCGAGGAAGGCGAGGAACGAACCGATCAGGATGACGGGCAGCATCCACCACCGGTCGGGATCGAGGGCGGCGGAGGCATCCGGTTCGCGCGACGTCGCGGGCAGAGCGCTGCGGGCGGACATGCGGGCCTTTGCCGTGGGTTCCGATCGCGCCCATATCGTCTCGGCTGCGTGGATTGAAAGAACGCACAGATTTGTGCCGTAGTATCATTTTGGGAACCATGGAGCCGTCGCGATGGGCTGGGACAGCGCCGAATTGACGAGCCTGGCGAAGGAGCGCGCCACGCTGGCCTGCGGCGTCCAGACGACGCTGTCGGTGATCGATGGCCGCTGGAAGCTGCCGATCCTGCATCGCCTGCTGGGCGGCACGCAGCGCTTCGGGGAGTTGCGGCGGCATCTGCCGGCGGCCACCCAGCGCATGCTGACCCTGCATCTGCGGGAACTCGAGCGCGACGGCCTGGTCCATCGCGAGGTCTATCGGGAGGTGCCGCCGAAGGTCGAATACTCGCTGACCGCGACCGGGCGGTCGCTGGAGCCGCTGCTGCGGTTCATGAGCCAGTGGGGGCACGCCAACCGGGCCTCGCTGGTCGCGGCGGTCGAGGCGCGGGCGCGCTCGTCCTGAGCGGATGCTCGCGCTGGATCTTGAACGGGTCCCCGTGGGGGCGGTTGGTGCGGTGGTTGGCCGGCTTGTTTCACGCAGAGGGCGCTGAGGGGCGCAGAGGTCGCGGACGAAGCGATTGGGCGCTTCGCGCGCGGGATGCCGATCAGGACGCCGCTGCGCGCCTCTGCGTGGGATCGTCCCGCCCGTCGCGGCACGGCTTGCCGCTGTCTGCCGCAATCTCTACCGTCCGCGCCCTCGCATCGAAGGAGCCGCGCGATGGCCGATATCCCGAACCGTCCAGAGTACCAGAGCGACCTGTTCAAGCAGGGGCTCGAGGTCCGGCGCAGCGTGCTTGGCACCGACTATGTCGACGGCTCGATCGCGCGTGCCGATGACTTCAACGCGGCGTTCCAGCAGATGACCACCGAGGTCGCGTGGGGCATGATCTGGACGCGTCCCGGGCTTGATCGCAAGACGCGCAGCATGATCAACCTGACGATGCTCGCGGCACTGAACCGCGGGGCGGAGTTCCGCCTGCATCTGCGCGCCGCGCTGACCAACGGCGTGAGCCGCGACGAGATCAAGGAGATCCTGCTGCAGATCGGCGCCTATTGCGGCATCCCCGCCTGCCTGGAGGCGTTCCGCATCGCCACCGAGGTATTCAAGGATGTCGACGGCGCACCGGCGAACAAGGGGAGTGCCGGCTGATGGCCGACAAATTCTCCGTCGGCTTCGTCGGCGTCGGCAACATGGGCTGGCCGATGGCGGCCTGCCTGGTGCGCGCCGGCTTCACCGTGCACGTGAACGATTCGCGCCGCGAGGTGGCCAACAATTTCGTCCAGCAGATCGGCGGCGACGCGCCGGACACGCTGCGCCAGTTGGCCGCGGCGTCGGACGTGGTGATCACCATGCTGCCGACCAGCGGCATCGTGGAGCGGGTGCTGGCGGACGGCGACGACAACCTGCTGGCTGGCATGAAGCCGGGCGCCGTGGTGATCGAGATGAGTTCCGGCGTGCCCTCGGTCACGCAGGTGCTCGCGCAGCGCGTCGCCGAACTCGGCGGCCACATGATCGATGCGCCGGTGTCGGGCGGCGTGCCGCGGGCGAAGACCGGCGAACTGGCGATCATGGTCGGCGGCGACGATGCGATCATCGACCGGGTGCTGCCGGTGCTGCAGGGGATGGGCACCTCGGTGCTGCGCACCGGCGCGGTCGGCTCCGGCCAGGCGATGAAGGCGCTGAACAACCTGGTGAGCGCCGGCGGCTTCCTGATCGGCATCGAGGCGCTGCTGATCGGCCAGCGTTTCGGCCTCGATCCGGCGGTGATGGTCGATGTGCTGAATGCCGCCACGGGCATGAACAATTCGACGCAGAAGAAGTTCAAGCAGTTCGTGTTGTCGCGGAAGTTCGATGCCGGCTTCACCATGGGCCTGCTGGCGAAGGACCTGTCGATCGCGTTGCAGGTCGGGCGTGAGACCGGCACCGCGGCGCCGCTGTCGGCGCTGACCAAGGAGATGGTGGCGGCGGCGCAGGCGATGTTCGGCTCCGACGCCGACCACACCGAGATGGCGAAGCTGTGCGAGCGCCTGGTGGGGACGGAACTCGGCAAATAACGCCGATCCAGCAGGTGGCGTCACGGCGGCTGAACGCCGGCAGCCGTTCCGGGGGAGTAGTCTTATGGTTCCCGTAAGGAGACCCCCGACATGGCGCCCCAGCCCCTTTCGGTGCAGGACATGGTGTCGCTGTACAGCGACCTCGAGGCGTTGGCCAACCTGGCCCAGGCGACCAGGAGCGGGTTGGAGATGGCGGTGGGCGGCGGCATCGGCGTGCTCGACGCGCTGCATGTGGGCGGCCTGATCCCGGAGGGAGCGCGGCGCGGGTTCAATGTGCCGGGCTCGCGCGTCCTCAGCGCCAGCCAGCAGGAACTCAAGGCGTTCTATCTGGCGGTGACCGAGAGACGGAGACTGTTCTCAGCGGCGTTTCAGAGCAGTACGGGCGTGCCGCTGGCCCCCGATAGCGCCTACGTCGTCGGGCTGATGCAACTGATCAGCTTCACGCGGCATGCGAATTTCGGCGCGGTGCCGCAGGGCCAGCGTGGGGAGATGCGGCTGTACGACACCAAGATCGGGGCTCTGCTGCGCAGCCGGCAATGGGATCCCAACGATGTGGATGCCGGCGGCACCTGGCAGTGGGACGGCCAGCGGATCGGGTAGCGCGTCGGGCGTGGCTTGCTGCTCCCCGGGCGACATCGCAGTGGGCGACCGGATATTCTCCATCGCCATGGCATGGCTTGGCCATCACGTCTTTCGTCGCACCGAGTGGAAAAGACGTGGATGGCCGGCCTGCGCCGGCCATGACGGCGGGAGTCTGGATCATCAGGGTTTGGTCTTAGCGCCTGCGTCGGTCGCGCCCGCCTCACGCATAGGCCAGGCGGCCACGCTCGCGCTGGCGCGACACCAGGAAGCCGATCACCAGCAGGTTCGCGAGGTTGAACACCACGCCGATGGCGAAGGCCGGCCCGTAGAAGCCGAAATGATCATACACCTCGCCGGCCAGCCAACTGCCGAACGCCATCCCCGACATGCCGAGAAACAGCAAGGTCGGGACGCGCCAGGACGCCTCGGCCGATGGATACAGCTCGCGGATTGCCACGACGTAGGACGGGATGATGCCGGAGAAACCGAGCCCGAACGCGGCGGCCACGGCGAACAGGCCGATCTCGCTCTGCGTCAGCAGGAAGGCGCCGATCGCCACCGCCTGGCAGAGCGATCCCGCCATCACCGCGCGCAGCCCGCCGATGCGGTCGGCCAGCATCCCCCAGAACTGCCGGCTGACGAAGGCGCAGGCGAGCAGCACCGACAGCATCGCCGCGCCATGCGTCGGTGCGATCCCGAGATCGGTGCAGAATGCCACCAGGTGGCTGTTCGGCACCGCCATGGGCATGCAGCAGAGGAAGGCGGCGAGGCAGATCAGCGCCTGCACGATGTTGGGCGGCAGGCCGAGCACCGCGGCGGCGGGCGTGCCCCTCGGCCGCGCGGGCAGGGCATGCGCCTCGGGCGCCGGTCGCAGGCCGAGCAGCGTCAGCGGCAGGATCACCGCGAGCACGACCCCCGAATAGGCCAGCATCGTGGCGGCCCAGCCGTAGCGGGAGATGCCGAGTTCGAACGCCGAGGGCCAGACGATGCCGGCGATGTACTGGCCGGAGGAGATCAGCGCGAGCGCCGAGCCGCGGCGGCGGTCGAACCAGCGGCTGACATAGATCACCAGCGGCGCGAAGATCGCCCCGTTGCCAATCAGCCCGATCAGCAGCCCATGCCCGACATACAGCGCCCAGATGCTGCCGTGGCGGAGAGCGCGAGGCCCGCGGCCATCATCACGGCGCCGATCATGACGGTGAAGCGGATGCCGATGCGGTCGGCGAGCCAGCCCATCAGGATGCCGCCCAGCCCGGTGCCGACCCAGACCAGCGCGCCGGCGAGCGCCACCACGGAACGATCGGTCGCCAGCCCCTCCTGGATCGGCTTCAGCCCGACCACCACCAGCAGGGGCGCGCCGTAGGAGAGCGACAGGAATCGCGAGCGTCAGGCACGCAGCCATCCACGACGCGCGGCTCTCGATGCTGGCCGCGCGTTGCCGGCGGCACGTGTCCGGCATTGCCGGCTTCTCCTCCCGGGGTATAAGCGGCAGGCGGGTATGGACCCGGGGTGGCAGCCCGGCAAGCTGGAGAGACGGCATGAGTGACCCCATTGGCGCCCAAACCACCGGACCACTTCCCACCGGACCACTTCCGACGGGACCATTGCGGGGGCCTGCGCGTGTTCGACCTGACGCGCGTGCTGGCAGGACCGACCTGCGTGCAGATGCTGGCCGATCTCGGCGCCGATGTGATCAAGATCGAACGTCCCGGCGCCGGCGACGACACCCGCGGCTTCGCGCCGCCCTACAATGCCGGGCACCAGGGAGAGCGCCTATTTCGTCGGCGTGAACCGCAACAAGCGCTCGGGTCACGCTCGACATCGCGCAACCCGAGGGCCAGGCGATCGCGCTGCAGCTCATCGCGCAATCCGACATTCTGGTGGAGAACTTCAAGGTCGGCGCGCTGGCGAAATACGGTCTCGGCTACGAGCAACTGCACGCGAAATTCCCGCGGCTGATCTACTGCTCGATCACCGGCTTCGGCCAGACCGGGCCGTACGCGCCGCGGCCGGGCTATGATTCGCTGATCCAGGCGATGGGCGGCGTCATGAGCCTGACCGGCGAGCCGGACGGGCTGCCGCAGAAGGTGGGCGTGCCGGTCGCCGACCTGTTCGCGGGGCTGTATGGCTGCATCGGCATCCTGGCCGCGCTGCGCCATCGCGACGCGACGGGCGAGGGGACCAATATCGGCCAGCAGATCGACATCGGCATGCTCGACACCCACGTGGCGTGGCTCGCCAACCAGGGCATGAACTACCTGGCGACCGGCGAGAACCCCGCGCGGCTCGGCAACCAGCATCCCAACATCGTGCCCTATCAGGTGTTCCCGACCGAGGACGGCCACATCGTGCTGTCGATCGGCAACGACCCGACGTTCAAGCGGTTCTGCGAGGCCTTCGCGCTGACCCATCTGCTGGAGGATGCGCGCTTCGCCACCAACGCCGCCCGGGTGGAGAACCGCCAGTTGGTGACCGACACGCTGACGCCGGTGATGCAGACGCAGAAGACCGTGTGGTGGGTGGACAAGCTGGAGGCGCTGAAGATCGGCTGCGGTCCCATCAACAAACTGTCCGAGGTATTCGCCGATCCGCATATCGTCGCGCGCGGCGTGGTGCGCGAGATGGCGCATGGCTCGGGCGGGAGCGTGAAGGTGATCGCCAACCCGGTGCGCCTGTCCGAGACGCCGCCGGATTACCGCCTGCCGCCGCCGCTGCTGGGCGAGCACACCGACGCGGTGCTGGCCGAGCGCCTCGGGCTGGACGCGGCAGCGCTGGCGGGGCTGCGGGAGAAGGGCGTGATCTGAATGGCGCTGCCGTCCGAGGCCGTCTACCTGCCGTTCGAGGCGGGGCCGTACCGGATGGCCATGGCGCTGACGACCGTGCCCGAGACAGCGTGGTTCGAGTTCGACGACCGCTATGCCGATGAGATGGCCGAGCGCCGCCGCCTGCTGGCGGACCGCCACCACGACGTGTTCGGCACGCTGCCGGCCTCCGACGCCGCCCGCTCGGAGACGCTGCACGCGGTGGCGGCCAACCTGGTGGAGCACGCGCCACAGTGGTTCCGCCGCGGCGGCGATGTGCTGCACAATGCGCTGACCGGCGAGACCTGGGACCTCGCCGCGCCGCCCTGCGATCCGCTGGAGGTGGCCGGGCGGCTGGTGCAGGAGGATCTCTGCCTCATCCAGGTGACCGACGCCGGTCCGATGTTCACCGCCGGCGTGCTGTGCTTTCCCTCCCGCTGGCGGCTGCATGAGAAGCTGGGCCTGCCGCTCGCGGCGGTGCACGGGGCGGTGCCGCAGTACGCCGAGCGTCTCGCCTCGCCGGTCGACCGGTTCATGGCGAAGGTGAAGCCGGGCCACATCGCCTCGCGGCTGAACTGGTCGGTGCTGGACGACCCGGCGATGTTCCAGCCGACCGGCAAATGGCGCGAGGCAGCCAACGCGGCGATCACCCCGGAGAATGCCGGCGAGCGCCTGCACCTGCGCGTCGAGCGGCAGACGCTGCGGCGGCTGCCGCGGTCGGAGGCGGTCCTGTTCGGCATCCGCGTGCACAGCTATCCGATGGCGCGCGCCATCGACTCATCGTCCGTGGCCCGGCGCCTGGCCGAGGCCGTGCGGGCGCTGCCGGAGGCGACGGTGCACTACAAGAGCCTGAGGGCGTTCGGGCCGGCGCTGCTGGCATGGCTGGACGCGCGGGCGGCCTGACCGGTATCCCGCCGGCCGCGGCTGTGGTGGTGGGTTTCCCCTCGCCATGGGTGGCCTGGCTGCGGCATAGACGGGAAGTGTCGTGGGTTCCCCCGACCCCGTCATGACCGGCGCAGGCCGGTTATCCACGTCGTCCTGTGCTGCGTGAAGGACGTGGATGGCCAGGCCATGCCATGACGACGCACGATGGATGTCGGTTCCGGGCTGGGCCATGACGTGAACCCCCGTTCTCCTTCATCACGTTAGGGCCTGTGGGGCCATGAGCCTGCTCACCCGCGCACCGTCCGGCGCCGCCGCGGGCAACGAGTTCCGCGACGGCTGGCCGGTGGTGCTGGCCTGCTTCGGCGTCGCGACCTTTGCCTGGGGCTTCGGCTTCTACGGCCAGTCGGTGTTCCTCGCGGAACTGCATGCGACGCGCGGCTGGCCGACCTCGCTGATCGCATCGGCCACCACCCTGTACTATCTGATGAGCGCGCTGCTGCTGGCCCGCGTGCACCGGGTGCTCGAAACGGTCGGGCCGCGGCTGACCTTGGCGGCCGGCGTGGCGATCCTGGCGGCCGGTGCGATCGGCATCAGCCGCGTCCAGGCGCCGTGGCAGCTTTTCCTGTGCAGCCTGGTCATGGCGGCGGGCTGGGCGACGACCACGACCACGGCGATCGCGCTGACCCTGGCGCGCTGGTTCGACCTCCGGCGCGGGTTGGCGCTGAGCCTGGCGCTGACCGGCGCCAGTGCCGGCGGCTTCATCGTGGCGCCGCTGCTGGTCCGCCTCGTGCAACTTCTCGGCCTCGAGCAGGCGGTGCTGCTGCTCGCCCTCGGCGGGCTGGCGATCCTGCTGCCGCTGGTGCTGGCCGGCATCGGTCGCCCAGCGCCCTCCGCCCGGCCGCCACCGGCCAGGTCGCCACCGGCCAGGTCGCCACTCGCCCGCCCGCCATCTGCCCCGTTGCCACCCGCCGCACTGCCATCCGCGCCGACCGGCGACGCGGCAATCCTCGAGTCGCGCACGGCGCCCGCCAGCCAGGCGGCGGCGCTGCGCAGCCGGCATGTCTGGAGCGTGGCGCTGCCCTTCGCGCTGGCGCTCGCGGCGCAGGTCGGCTTCATCGTGCACCAGGTGGCGTTCCTGCTGCCGCGTCTCGGCAGCGACGGCGCCGGCAACGCGATCGCCGCCACCGCGATCGCCGCGGCTATCGGCCGGCTGGCCTTGGCCCCGCTGATCGACCGGCTGGACCAGCGGATCGCCGCGGCCGGCAGCTTCGCCTCGCAAGCGGCGGGTCTCTTCGCCATGCTGCTGCTGCCGGATGAGGCCGCGGTCCTCTATGCCGGCAGCGTGGTGTTCGGGCTGTCGGTCGGCAACGTCATCACCCTGCCGGCACTGATCATCCAGCGCGAGTTCGCGCCGCATGCCTACGGCATCGTGGTCGGTTTCAGTTCCATGGTGAGCCAGGCGACGCTCGCCTTCGGCCCGGCCGTGCTGGGGCTGGCGCGCGACGCGACCGGTTCCTATCGCGCCGCGCTGCTGGTCTGCATCGCGCTGCAACTTGCCGCCGCGGTGCTCGTGCTGCGCCGGCCCAGGGGTGCCGCGCCCAGGCTCGCGGCGTCCAGGGTCGTCGCGCCCGGGGGTTGAGGCGCGTCCGCGCGGCGCGCACACTCGCCGCCGTGGGGCACCGGCCCGAAGCAGCGAGGCAGAACGCGTGACCGCCCCACTGACGATCAGCCCGACCGCCCGCCAGTCCGGGCTGCTGCTGGGCGCCGCGTTCATCACCTTCTCGGTCGGCGCGGCCTGCATGCACTCCTACACCGTCTTCCTCGTCGCCTTCATCGAGGCGTTCGGCTGGACGCGCGCGCAGAGTTCGCTGGCCTACTCGGTGTCGCAGATGATGAGCGGGGTGACCTCGCCGCTGGTCGGCGTGCTGGTGGACCGCCTCGGGCCGCGCCGGCTGGTGCTGATCGGCGGTGCCCTGCTGGCCGCCGGCCTGGTCGCCACCTCGTTCTCCCACGCGCTGTGGCAGGTGGTGCTGCTGTACGGCGTGGTGATGACGCTGGGCGCCAATTGCCTGGGCCTGGTCGTGTTCGTCCCGCTGCTGTCGCGCCGCTTCGTGCGCAACCGCGGCATGGCGGTCTCCGTCGTGCAGTCGGCCAACGGCTTTGCCCGCGCCTTCTCGGCGCCGCTGTCGCAGATGCTGATCGACGGCTTCGGCTGGCGCGGCGCGTACCTCGCGCAGGGCGGCTTCATGGCGCTGGCGTTCCTGCCGCTGGCGGCGATGTTCCGCCGCGAGGAGTCGGAGCGCGCGGCGATGGCGGCCGGCCGGGCGGCGCCGGCGGGCGGCTGGACGCTGCGGCGCGCGATGCGGACACCGCATTTCTGGCTGCTGTCGCTGGTCTACGTGTTCACCGGCCTCGGCAGCTTCCTGGTGGCGCTGCACCAGCTTGCCTTCGCCGTTACGATCGGGTTCGACAAGCTGTACGCGGCCTATGTGCTGGGGCTCGGCGCCTTCCTGTCGCTGCCCGGGGTGATCGTCACCGGCACGCTGTCCGACTATGTCGGGCGCGAGGTCTCCGCGGTGGTGACCTACGGCACCTCGATCTTCGGCGTGGCCTGCGCGATGCTGATCACCTCGCCCGACCAGCATCTGCTGCTGTGGCTGCATTCGTGCTTCTTCGGGCTGACCTGGGGCGCGCGCGGTCCGGCGATCACCGCGAAGACCGCCGACCTGTTCCCCGGGCCGCATCTCGGCACCATCCTGGGCGTGATCACCATCGGCACCGGGATCGGCGCGGCCGCGGGGTCGTGGCTGGCGGGCTGGACCTTCGACGTCACCGGCAGCTACCAAGTGGCGTTCGGCCTCTCGATCTTTTTCTATCTCTGCGGCAGCGTGGCGTTCTGGGCGCTGCGCCGCCCTCCGGTGGTGGACTGACCCGCACCGCCGCGGGGCGATCGAATCCGTCCCGCTGCGGCGACATTACGTGGGAGA
This sequence comes from Acetobacteraceae bacterium, assembly GCA_037201625.1. Lineage (GTDB taxonomy): Bacteria > Pseudomonadota > Alphaproteobacteria > Acetobacterales > Acetobacteraceae > JAMXLO01. Next base: position 1,747,178 of record JBBCGR010000003.1, read on the forward strand.
TAATAGTCTTCTATCGGAATGACGGGCCGATCGGCCAGTCGGGCACTGGGGAAAAGCCGACATCGGCCTGACCGGGTGGCGGTTCGGCACAACCACGGCGCAATCACGCACGGATGGACAATTTCGTTGCGAACTCGGTGGTTATCGCCCGGTTCGGGTGCGGATTGAGGACCCTCGGATGGGAAAACCGCTGGCATCGGCTTCATCAGATCGCTAGAACTTGATCGGTTCCTTGGGATGGATTGCGCGCGATGCGTCTGGCTGCAGTTCTGCTCACCGCCCTTTGCCTCGCCGGTTGCGGCACATCGTCGCCCGCACCATCGGAACAGGGGCTCGTCCGGTATGATGAGAACTGGCGGCAGCGGCAGGCCGTGCTGGACGCCGAGGCGATCATCGAGGGCATGACCCAGGCGCGCCAGCGCCGCGAAGCCGTTGCCCGCACCGCCCGCTAGCGTGATCCGTACAGGTGGAATCACCGGAGCGGTGAATCACGCTCTCAGACAATGAGCTAGAGCGGATTCCGTGAGCCTACACGAACGGAATCTGCTCTAGAGCGTGATCCGTACAGGTGGAATCACCGAAGCGGTGAATCACGCTCTCAGACATCGAGCTAGGGCGGGTTCCGTGAGCCTACCCGAACGGATCACGCTCTAGGACCAGCATCAGGAGACGCGTGCTCGCCTGACCCGCGCCATCGCCGCGCGGGTAGCGTTCTTACCGCCCAAGCAGTCCCGCCCGATCCGCGCCGCCGGCAGCCGCGCCGCCGACAGCCGCCCGCCGGACTACCCGACCGGACCGACCACCGCGACCGAGTGGTCCTGGCCCAGCCAGACGCCATCGTCCAGGGTCATCCAGGTGAACACGATGCTCTGGCCCGCCACCAGCCCCTCGGTGCTCAGATCGACCGTGTGGATGTCGAGCCCGGTATCGCGCGTCTGGGCGTCGCAGCGGCTCTGCCAGCCGTCGATGCTCCAATGCACCAGCGCCGCACGCGGCAGGTCGAGCCGCAGCACGCGGCCCGCCGGGATGGTCGGCGTGCGCCAGTCGGGCCGCCAGGGCCGGCACCGCGCGCCGCGCTTCTCCCGCAGATAGCGGCGCACCGTCTGCGGCGGCCGGTCGAACACCGCCCCGTCCGACAGCGAGCGCAGCAGCTTGATGTGCTCGGCATGCGCCCAGACCAGCGGCATCGCGGAACCACTCGGCTCGCCCGGCCGCAGCTCCAGCCCGGGGATCGCCGGCGCGTCCCACACCTGCTCGGGCAGCAGCCGTCCGGGACTGGCGCTGGCCTCCAGCGTCTCGAGCAGCTTCGCAGCCTCCGCCCGGCGCCCCGCCGCCAGTTCGAAATGCGCCCGCTCGCCGGCCAGCAGCGGCCACACCCGGCCCACCCCGGTGCCGTCATACGGCCGCCCATCGTCATACTCGCCGTAGCCGTCGCCGTTGTAGCGCCGCCAGCCCGGCCCATAGGGCAGGTCCACCCGCAGCACGTGGTCGATCACCTTAACCGTGTCCATCATCCGCGGATCGTCCGCGGCGCGCAGGCCGAACCGCACCAGCGCCAGCGCATCGGTGCTGATCAGCTCATCGGCCGCCACGCGCGAGGCCTCGGCGAAGCGGTTGCGCACCTCCACCGTGCCGCGGGTCTCGGCACGCGACTCGCCCGGCACGTCGGGCGCGATGCGGACATAATAGCCGGCCACGCCGACCTCATGGGCCAGCCGCGTGTCGGCGACGTAGATCCAGTCCTCGATCTGCTCGTTCCACGCATCGGCGGTCTCGCGCAGGAACTCGCCCACGCCCTCGACGTCGCATGCATCGGCGATGTCGGCGGCGGCGAGCAGGGCCGCGATCTGCACCGCGAGGGTGAACGGCGTGTAGCCGGCATTCTCCTCCCAGCGGTCCTGGCCGGTGCGCGGGCCGTGGCTGATCACGAACCCGGCGGCGCGCGCCACCATCGGCCAGAACGCCGGCAGGACCGGACGCGCCACCGCACCCTCCCGCCAGGCCATGTCCAGCAGCAGCATCGGGAAGGCGCATTCGTCCAACTGGATGCCGTGCCAGTAGCCGGAGCCGTCCAGCCAGCAATTCTGCGGCCAGCTTCCGTCCTCCTCCTGGATGGCACGCAGGTAGCGCACGACGCGCAGCACCTCGTCATGCGCGCCGCAGGCCAGGAAGGCGCCGGCGGTCTGCGCCAGGTCGCGCGGCCACACCAGGTGGTAGCCGCCCAGGTCGTCATCGCCCTTGCTGCCGCCCCAGGGGATCGACAGGCTGGCGATCAGCCCGCCCGGGAAGGTCGGGCTCTCATGGCAGCGGAGCACGGCGGTGCTGACGCGGTAGACGTTGTGGCCGTCGACCTTGCGGTCGAGCGAGCGAAGCTGCGCCTGCCACGCGCGCCAGTGGGTGGCGTATTCCTCCAACTGCCGCTCGGGCGGGGTCTGCAGGCTGGCCCGCACGCGGAACGCCGCCTCGGTCGAACTGCGGCCGAAACCGACGACCAGGCGGAACTCCTCCTCCGGCGCAGCGATCTCGGCGGTCAGCGCGACGTTGCCATCGGCCGCCCGGTCGTAGGTCTCGGCCAGGTGGCCGGAGCGGTGCAGCGTCTGCCAGCCGTCCGAGGTGCCGACGAAGCCGACCGAGCGGGCGGGAAACGCGCGCGAGCAGCCCAGCGCCAGGCAGGTGCCGTCGCCCTCGGCGAACAGCAGGTGGTGGCCCTTGTACTCGCCAAGCCATCCCGTGTTGTGGGCGCCGCCGTTCACCAGGTGCGGGGCGAGCAGCGCGAACACCCGCAGCGGCCCGCCGGTCAGTACCTCGATCCGGATGTTCTGCACCACGACATCGGCGCGCTGGTCGGTCAGCACGCTCTTGAGGATGCGGAAGCGGCCGCCGATGTGGGTGTTGACCAGTTGGAACGCCGGCACGCCATCCTCGAGCCGGGCGATCTCCGAGACGCAGTCGCGCTTCTCTTCGGCGAAGAAGCCGTCGCCGCCGGTGACGATCAGGCCGAAGTCGCGGGTGCAGGCCTGGTCGACGCGCGGATAGTAGATCTCGTCCAGGATGCCGTGGCTGAGCGTGAACCAGACGCGGCTGACCGGCGAGAGGGCGGTGCCGACGCCGCTCTTGGCGCTCGAGGTCCAGCGGGGGGCGATGCCCGGCCAGCCCGGCGCGTCGCTCACGCCGCGATCCTCGGGCTATTCGGCCGGCACCAGGGTCGATGCCGGCGGGGTAGTTTCATGCGCAGCCCTGACACAGTTCCGCCCCTCCCGCTTCGCCCGGTAGAGCGCCTTGTCCACCCGGGCCAGCATCATGTCCATCGAATCGCCCGCCGCATAGGCGGTGACGCCGATGCTGACGGTGACCCGCGTGCCATCGTCCGGCGTGAAGAGCGCCCGGTCGGCGATCGTCGCCCGCAGCCCCTCCGCCAGTTCTATGGCATCCTCCATTTCGCAGTTATGTGCCAGAATGATCAATTCCTCGCCGCCCCAGCGGCACACCACGTCGGTTTCCCGCAGCACGCCCATGGTCGCCTCCGCCACGCTGCGGATCACCTCGTCGCCGCGCAGATGGCCGAGCGTGTCGTTGATCTGCTTGAAATGGTCGATGTCGCAGAGCAGCAGCGCGAACGGCCGGAAGCCCCGCCGCCGCGAGCGCAGCAGATGGGCGATGCGGGCGTCGAACACCTGGCGGTTGGCGAGGCCCGTCAGCTTGTCGGTGGTCGCCATCACGTCGAGCTTGCGGTGGTAGACCGCGACCGCGCCCGCGACCGTGCCGGCGGTCAGGAAGATGATGCCGAAGCCGACCCACAGGTTCATCACCAGCGACGACCATAGCTCCTTGGTCGCCTCCGCCGCCGCCTGCTCGACCACCACGTACCAGCCCAGTTCGGGGATGTAGCGGGTGTCGAGCAGGTAGCTCTCGCCGTCGCGCTCGTACTCGAACTGGCCCTCCGGCGCATTCAGGATGCGGTCGGCGATCGGCCCCATGCCCGGCAGGTTGCGGATGCTCACGCCCGAGTGCGGCGCCTCGGCCGAGGTGACGGTGACCATGCCGGTCTTGTCGATGAAGTAGACGGTGCGGCGGAAATCGGTGCGGTACCGCTCCACGATGTGCTTCACCGAGTCGATGTTGAGCCCGACGCCGGTGACGCCCAGGAATTTCCCGTCGTAGTCGAGCACGCGGTAGTTGACGAAGATCGCGACGGTCCGGTCGGACGCCTGATCGTAGTCGATGTTGATCTCATAGGGCGCCGTCATCGCCTTGACGCGGAAATACCAGACGTCGTCTGGGCTCTTCTCGTCGACGCTGCGGGACCTGCCGCTGAAATGGTAGTAGCGGCGGGTCGCGTCGGAGATCAGGAAGCTGGTGAAGACGCCGTATTTCTCGCGGATCGCCTCGAGGTAGCGCACGATGCGGTCGCTGCCCTGCTCGCCGGCGATCAGCCAGTCCTTGACGAAGGTGTCGGTCGCCATCTGCGAGGAGATGAACACCGGGCGGATCAGGTCGGACTGCACCTCGGAATAGATGTTGCTGCCGGTGAGCGGCAGTTCATTGTGCAGGATGGTGGTCTTCAGCGCGCGCACGGCGTCGCGGTAGCTCATGACGCTGGTGGCGCCGAAGCCCACGACCAGGATGGCGACGACGACGCCGATCAGGCGGATGCGGAGCCAGGCGTTTGCGGTATCGGCCCAGCGGTTCCGCCCGCTCCAGCGCCAGCATCGCGGCTTGGGGCGGACAGGCCGCCGGGATATCACGTCTGGCACTTCCTGCCTCGGTCGGGGATGGGTAAGCTTCGATCATAGGTGGCTATGACGGGTTTCGTCCTGGTTCCATATGACAGAACGGAACGCGAATCACGGTCGCGGTTCCTGTTGCCGGGCCGCCGGCCGGGTTAGACTGATGCTGCCGTAACCTGGCGCACGATAGCCGAGCCACCATAACCGACCACAGCCGATTGGACCATGGCAGGACATTCCCAGTTCAAGAATATCATGCACCGCAAGGGCGCGCAGGACGCGCGCCGCGGGCGGCAATTCGCCAAGGTGATCCGCGAGATCACGGTGGCGGCGCGCCAGGGTCTGCCCGACCCAGCATCCAACCCGCGGCTGCGGGCGGCGATGGTGGCGGCGCGGCAGGCCAACATGCCGAAGGACACGGTGGACCGCGCGATCAAGAAGGCGGTCGGCGCCGGCGCGGGCGACGACTATGTCGAGGTCCGCTATGAGGGCTACGGCCCGGCGGGCGTGGCCGTCATCGTCGAGGCCCTGACCGATAACCGCAACCGCACCGCGTCCGACGTGCGATCGGCCTTCGCCAAGCATGGCGGCGCGCTGGGCGAGACCAACTCCGTGAGCTTCCTGTTCAACCGGCTGGGCGTGATCCGCTACCCGGCCGCCGCCGGGTCGGCCGACGACATGCTGGAGGCGGCGATCGAGGCGGGCGCGGACAATGTCGAGAGCGACGATGCGGGGCATGAGGTGACGGCGGCGCCGGAGGATTTCTTCGCGGTGCGCGATGCGCTGGAGGCGCGGTTCGGTGCGCCCGAGAGCGCGCGGCTGGACTGGCGCCCGACCACCAGCGTGACGCTGGACGAGGACCGTGCGGCGTCGCTGCTGAAGCTGCTGGACGTGCTGGACGAGAGCGACGACGTGCAGAACGTCTATGCCAATTTCGACATTCCGGACGCGGTGATGCAGAAGCTGTCGGCGTAACGTTCTGCTGCGTGCGGGCCGCCAGGCCGGTGGCGGCAGGTCATTTCTTGACGGTTGTCAGACAATCGCCCGCCAGAACATGCAAGAGCGGCGCGTGCAGGTGGCTGATGCAGTCACCAGCGGAGAGTTGTCCACAGCAATCTCGGACAGCGCGAGCGCGCTGGCTTGACGTATCATAAGCACCACGCCAGCATTACAGAGTCGCGGAGCGCGAGGTCCAGCCTCGTCTTCGCCGGTTCGGTGGAGCGACATGCTAGAGACGAACGGCGGGACGGCATCCGGAATCGTCGGCGCAACCAGCGAGGCGCAGCGCGCGGCCGCGAGTGCCAATCCAAATCGAGGCGCGACGGCTGTGGACCCGCACATGAGCGGCGATGCCGGCAGCCATCTGTCGGCATTCGAGGCGCTGTACGATGACCGCGACCTGCGGCGGATCGCGCGCCGGCTGCATGAGGACGGCATCGTGACGCTGGGGCAACTGGCCGGGATCGGCAGGTCGGACCTCGCCGCGCTCGCATCGCGCGAGAACGTCATCAAGATAGAGCAGGTGTTGACGGCGTTCGGCCTCCGCCTGGCGCCCTGACCGCCGCCGGGACGTCACAGGCCCGTCACCGGACAGTACATCGTTTCCAGATGATTGGGTTTGACGACGCGGGTCGGCCTGCCGAGCGTCGTGATCCGCCTGACCCGGAAATGGCCTGGCGGCCCGCCCAGATGGCGCGCCACCAGATCGGCCGTGCCGTGGGAGACCGGTCGGTCGCCGCTGGCCAGCAACTGCAGGGCGTGGGCCTCCGTCTGGTGCGCTGCCTCGCCCAGCGCATCACGCCTCGCCTCGTCGAGGTTCTCCCAGAGGTCGCGGTCGAAGCCTCGCACCTGGTAGATCGTGGGGCAGATCCGCACCCTCTGGTAGATGTCGTATCCAGGCCGCGTTCGATGTGCGGCGATCTCGAGCGCCAGGATGACAAGGGCAGCCTTGTGGAAGCTCACGCCGATCGACGGATTCTGCCGCCGGTCGCTGGTTCTTTTCTTGGTGACGCCATCGACCACCTCGATGACCCGGTCCTCACTGAGCGTGCCCCAGCGGGCAATATCGTCGGGATGGGTGGGGCAGAAGGCACGCCAGGAATCGGGTACGGCGGCGACCGCCTGCCTGCGGACGTCGGCATCCAGCAGGTCGCGCCGGTAAACCCCTGCGTCCGCCATCGTGTGGCGGTAGCAACGCAGGCGAAACCAGCCGAAAGGGGCGATCCGTTCGTGCCATCCGTCGAAGCAGGGGTCGAGATCGTAAGGCAGATCGGGACGGGATGCTGGTTCGATGAGTTCCCGAAGCGATTCCGGGCGCGGCATGGACCTCCCGATCGTAGCGTTCACGAAACCGTAACCTAACACAAGGGTAACAACCAGCAATAGCCCGGAACGAACGTGACCTGGCGGTGACATGCCGCGCCACCAGGTGCCAGCCGGCATGATCGGGGAATTCGGTGCATCGCCAAGTAATATACCAGACCATATGGTAATGTACCGTAAGGTTCTTGGTAGTATCCGTGTCACGTATTGTGGGGATGCTCGGTTACATCAAATATTCATTCTCATGCGTGCAATGCAGATTTACAGTGGCCGCGTGGGTGATGGCGGCCTTGCCGCCTCAGAGGGGCCATAAATCCACGAGACACGCAGTCGGGCTACCGGTTCCCGCAATGCAGGAGCCGTTGCCAGCGAGGGGATTCAGCAGCCAGGCGTGATGATCTGGCGCAGGAGGGAAATATGGGTGTCCACGTCAGGTCGATCCGCATCCATGGACGCAGCGAGACGAGGATCAGCGTCTCGCAGGGCTTGGAAATCCACGACCACTACCGCATCGGACGCTTGGCCGCATGGCGGTATTCGTTCCACGATCCTGTGCCGATGCACCACGACGCACCGGGCATTGCCGCCGATATCGAAGCCAGCAATGTCGCCCGCGCAGAACAAGATGCACCGGCCTCCACCACGCCCGCATCGCCATCCGCGCGTTCCGTGCCGCGGATGTCCTGGGTCTGGCGCGAGGGGATGCTCGTCATCAACTGGATCTGACGAAGAAACGGCAGTCTCAGTGCCCCTGCGCCAGCGCATCGTCGATCGCCGCGGCCCGCAGCGCGGCCGGCCGCGTGACCAGGCGTGCCACGTAGGCCTCGAAGGCTGGACGTTTCTCGATCGTGCCAAACTGCATGCCGAAGATCAGTTGCGAGCCGAGATAGACATCGGCTGCGGTGAAACTGTCGCCCACCAGGAAGCCGCCGGCGACCGCACTCTCGAGCGCGGTGATGACATCGGGGATGCTGCCGTAGCCCGCCAGGCGCTCGCGCCCCGGCGGGATGGCGAAGCCGAGCGCGCGGTTGGTGAATGCGGCCTCGACCGGGCCCGCGCCGAAGAACAGCCAGCGATAGTACGGGCCGCGCAGCCGGTCGCCCGGCGGCGGTGCCAGGCCGGCCGCGGGGAAGGCATCGGCGAGGTAGGCGCAGATCGCCGCGGCCTCGGTCACCACCGTGTCGCCGTGCCGCAGCGCCGGCACCTTGCCCATCGGGTTGATCGCCAGGAACTCCGGCGCCTTCAGCGTGGTGGCGTAGTCGAGCACCTCCGCCCGGTAGGGCTGCCCGACCTCCTCCAGCATCCAGCGCGCGATCCGCCCGCGGGACATCGGGTGGGTGTAGAGCACCAGGTCATCACTCATGAGCGGCCTCCTTCGGGTCGGTCGGGACGTGCACCGTGACGCCGAGCGCGCGCGCGGCCCGGGCCAGCCGCTGGTCCAGCGTGACGAGTGCCAGGTCGAGCCGGCGGCAGATCGCGACGTGGAGCGCGTCGGGCGCGCGCAGCATGAGGTCGAAGCGGCGGACGAAATTATGGGCGAGGCGGCAGTCATGCGCATCGAGGTCGGCACTCTCGGTGCCGCTGGCGCGCCAGCCGTCGAAATCCGCCAGGCGTTCGGTCGCGTCCGGTCCGGTCAGGTGGCCCATCCGCACCAGCCGCGACAGCGCGGAGGCCACTTCGGCGGCGGCGAGCTCGCTGACCGTGAGGCTGTCGGCACAGTCGAGCAGGAACGTGCCCACGGATGCGGTCGCCGGTTCGGCGACGAGCGTCGGCATCAGGACGCTGGCATCCAGGTACAGGCTCACCTCTCGTCTTCATCCTCATACATCTGGCGGAGCAGTTCCACCGAGCTGATGCCGACCCCCCTGCGTTGCCGGGTGCGCGCCAGCAGCCATTCCAGCATCGCCCGGGAACCAGGCGCCTCCCGCCGCCGGCTCGGCCGCAACTCGGCGACCGGCTTGCCGTGGCGGGTGATCACCACGGCCTCGCCTTCGAGCGCCTTGTCGATCAGGGCGGGCAGGCGGTTCTTCGCTTCGGCGACGCTGTAGCTGGCCATGTCGGGTCTCGGAGGATTATGGCTATCACTATAGCCATAATTGCCCGCTGCGGTCGACTGAGGGATCGTATACCAGCACATGTCATGAACACGGAGCCGATTCGCCTATGGCCCGACTGCTCGGCATCGATCCTGGCCTGCGCTTCACCGGCTGGGGCGTGATCGATGTCGAGGGCAACCGCCTGCGCCACGTGGCCGATGGCGTGATCGCCACCGACAGTGCCACCGACGTGCCGCAGCGGCTCAAGGTGCTGCACGACGCGCTGGTGGCGCTGATGGCGCTGCACCGCCCGGACGAGGCGGCGGTCGAGGAGACCTATGTGAACCGCAACGGGTCGGCCACGCTGAAGCTCGGCTATGCGCGCGGCGTCGCGTTGCTGGCGCCCGCGCTGGCCGGCGTGCCGGTGACCGAATACGCCGCCAAATCGGTGAAGCTCTCGGTGGTCGGCACTGGCGGGGCGGAGAAGGCGCAGGTGCAGATGATGGTGCGCCGCCTGCTGCCCGGCGCCGCGATCCGCCGCGCCGATGCGGCGGATGCGCTGGCGGTGGCGATCTGCCACGCGCATCACCGGGCGAGCCGGCTGGCGTGGGCGGCCGCGGCGAGGTCCGCGTGATCGCGCAACTCACCGGGCGGATCGACGGCCTCGACGATGGAAGCTGCATCGTCGACGTGAACGGCGTCGGCTACCTGGTGCATGCCTCCACCCGCACGCTCGGCGCGCTGCCGAAGCCGCCGGAGGTCGCCCGCCTGCTGGTCGAGACGCATGTGCGCGAGGACGCCATCCTGCTCTACGGCTTCGTCGATTCGGCCGAGCGGGACTGGTTCCGCCTGCTGACCACGGTGCAGGGCGTCGGCGGGCGGGTGGCGCTGTCGGTGCTGTCGGCGCTGTCGCCGCGCGACCTGGTGGCCGCCATCGCCGCCGGCGACCGTGCCAGCCTGACGCGGGCGCCGGGGGTCGGCGCGCGGCTGGCGGTGCGCATGCTGACCGAACTGCGCGACAAGGCGGGCGCGATGCCATCGGCGCCGGGCTATGCCGCGCCGCTGCCGGTGGTGCGCGGCACCGCCGAAGACGCGGTATCGGCGCTGCTCAACCTGGGCTACCGCCGGCCGGAGGTGCAGCCGGTCGTGGCGCGTGTCCTGGAGCGGCTGGGCGAGGCGGCGGCGCTCGACGCGGTGATCCGTGACAGCCTGAAGGAACTGGCGCAGCGGGTGGCCGGGCCGTGAGCGACGAGGAGCGCACGATCTCGCCGGCGCGGCGCGAGGAGGATGCGGGGGAGGCCAGCCTGCGGCCGCAGACGCTGGCGGAGTTCGTCGGCCAGCAGGCGTCGCGGGAGAACCTCGCGGTGTTCATCGCCGCCGCCCGCGCCCGCGGCGAGGCGCTCGACCACGTGCTGCTGCACGGGCCGCCCGGTCTCGGCAAGACCACGCTGGCGCAGATCGTGGCGCGCGAACTGGGCGTCGGGTTCCGCGCGACCTCGGGGCCGGTGATCCAGCGGGCCGGCGACCTCGCCGCAATCCTGACAAACCTGCAGCCCAGGGACGTGCTGTTCATCGACGAGATTCACCGCCTGCAGCCCGCCATCGAGGAAGTGCTCTACCCGGCGATGGAAGACTTCCAGCTCGACCTGATCATCGGCGAAGGCCCCGCGGCGCGCTCGGTCCGCATCGACCTGTCGGCCTTCACGCTGGTGGGTGCCACCACGCGCGCCGGCCTGCTGGCGACGCCGCTGCGCGACCGGTTCGGCATCCCGCTGCGTCTCGTGTTCTACACCGCCCAGGAACTGGAGCTGATCGTGAGCCGCGGCGCCAGCCGGCTCGGTGTCCCGCTCACCGCCGATGGCGCGGCCGAGATCGCCCGCCGCTCACGTGGCACGCCCCGTGTCGCCGGCCGCCTGCTGCGCCGGGTGCGCGATTTCGCCGCGGTGGACGGCGCCACCAGGGTGGACCGTGCCACGGCGGATGCCGCGCTGAACCGGCTGGAGGTGGACCGGCTCGGCCTCGATGCGATGGACCGCCGCTATCTCCGCCGCATCGCCGAGCACCATGGCGGCGGACCGGTCGGCGTGGAGACGCTGGCCGCCGCGCTGGCCGAGGCGCGCGATACGCTGGAGGACGTGATCGAGCCGTTCCTGATCCAGGAGGGCCTCGTGCTGCGCACCAGCCGCGGCCGCATGCTGGGCGAGCCGGGCTGGCGGTACCTCGACATGACGCCGCCGCCGCGCGCTCCGGACCAGCCGGACCTGCTGGCGTGATCCTGCCTGCTGGCATCACCCTTGCGGCGTGAATGAACGGCAATGCGCCCGCCATCGTCCCGGATGGCCGCCACCGCTATGCGGTGCGCGTCTATTATGAGGACACCGATGCCGGTGGCGTCGTCTATCACGCGTCCTATCTCCGCTACGCCGAGCGGGCGCGGACCGAGGCGCTGCGCGACGCCGGCATTCCGCATGCGGAACTTGTCAGCCGATTCACCTTGATGTTCGTGGTGCGGCGCATCGAAGTGGACTATCTCCGTCCGGCCCGCCTCGACGATTCGCTGACCGTCGTGACCGAACCGCTCGCGGTGGGAGGCGCCACGGTGACGCTGCGCCAGGACGTGCGCGGGCCAGAAGGGTCGTGTGCCGTGCTCACGGTGCGGCTCGCCTGCGTGAAGCCAGGGGAGGGGAAACCGGGCCGGCTGCCGCAACGCTGGCGGACGGTGCTGGGCGATATGTGCGCGGCAGCGCAGGAGAGGGGGTAGCAGTGGACCGGGCAGTCGATGCGGCAAATCTTCCCTTGCCCAATGTGGATCTCTCGCTCTGGGGCCTCTTCATGGAGGCCGACATCGTCGTCAAGGTCGTCATGCTGGGCCTGCTGGCCGCCAGCGTGTGGGTCTGGGCCGTCGTGTTCGAGAAATGGTCGAGCCTGCGCAAGGCCAACCGCGAGGCCGACAGCTTCGAGGACCGCTTCTGGTCCGGCGGCAGCCTGGAAGAGCTGTTCGACCGCGAGGCGACCACGCCCACCCATCCGATGGCCGCCGTGTTCGGCGCCGCGATGGGCGAATGGCGCCGCTCGGTCCGCGTCGCGGGCGCCGATATCAGCCGGACCTCGGTCCGTGAACGCATCGACCGCGCGATCACCGTGAGCGTGCAGCGCGAGATGGACCGCATGGAGCGCTGGATGGTGTTCCTGGCCTCCGTCGGCGCCACCGCGCCGTTCATCGGCCTGTTCGGCACGGTCTGGGGCATCATGCATTCGTTCTCGGCGATCGCCGCCATGCACAACACCAACCTCGCGGTGGTGGCGCCCGGCATCGCCGAGGCGCTGTTCGCGACAGCGATCGGCCTGGTGGCGGCAATCCCGGCCGTGCTGGCCTACAACAAGATCAGCAACGACCTCGCGCGCTTCGCCTCCCGCCTGGAGGGCTTCGGCTCGGAATTCAGCGCCATCCTGTCGCGCCAGAGCGAGGAGCGCGCCTGACCCATGGCCATCGCGTTCAACAACCGGGGCAGGGGGCGCGGGCGCTACCGGCCGCTCGCCGAGATCAACGTCACGCCGCTGGTCGACGTGATGCTGGTGCTGCTGATCATCTTCATGGTGACGGCGCCGCTGATGACCTCGGGCGTCACGGTCGACCTGCCGAAGACCGACGCCAAGCCGCTCAACACCGACAGCCAGCCGCTGACCGTCTCGATCGACGCCGGCGGCAAGATCTTCCTGCAGGACCAGGAGGTGCAGCTTCCCGAACTGGTGACCAAGCTGCAGGCGATCGCGCAGAACAACCAGGAACGCCGCATCTTCGTCCGTGGCGACAAGGACCTCGCCTATGGCCGGATCATGGAGGTGATGGGCACGATCACCCAGGGCGGCTTCACCAAGGTGGCGCTGCTGGCCGAGCAGCCGACGGGACAGGCGCCGCGACCCGCCGTGCCCCCGGTTCCGGCCCCGCCTCGTCCGAAGGCCGGATGAGGGCGCCGCGTGCTGCAGCGCGTCCTGCACGGAGCGGACCACCAGGCGGCCGAACCGGGGCCTCAGCGCCGGGATGCGCCGCAGCGCGCTGATCTCGGCGGCGCTCCATCTCGTGGTGCTGCTGCTGCTCCTGGTCGGCCTGCAGGTCGGACGGCGCGTCGAGGAACCGCCGGAGACCGCGGTCGACATGGTGTTCGACGGCACGGCCGATACCTCCATCCAGGCGCCGGCCCCGGCACCCGTGCCGGCGCCGGCCCCCGCGCCCCAGGTGACGCCCGCCCCGCAGGCGCAGCAGCCGCCGAAGCCGCAGCCGGTCGAGGCCGCCCCGCCGCCACCGCCGCCGCCCCCACCGCCGCCGCCCCCGCCGCAGACGGCCGCGCCGCCGCTGCCGACGCCGCCCTTGCCCACGCCGCCGCCGACGCCCGCCCCGGCCGCCGAGACCGCGCCGCCGCCGCCGAGCGCGCCGCCCACGCCGCCGCAGGCGCAGCCGCCGCGACCCACGCCGCCCTGCCGGTGCCGCCGCCGCCCACCCCGGCGCCGCCGAGCCCGCAGAGTGCCACCTCGCAGCCCAACGTGACGAAGAACCCGGCGCCGCAGAGCACCGCGCTCGAGAACACGCTCGAGAAACTGCGCAGCCTGCAGCGCCAGACCCAGCCGCCCAAGGCGCGCTACAACCCGCAATCCGGCGGCGCGCCCAACGGCGGCGGCAATCCGCAGAGCAACGACACATCGGCGCTGACCGCATCCCAGCGCGGCGCCATCGGCGATTCCGTGCGGCGCTGCTGGAGCACCGATCCCGGCATGCTGGACCTCGACAAGATGGAGGTGATGCTGACCGTCACCACGGACGGCGCCGGTGTCGTCCGCCGTGCCGCCGTGGCGCCCGAGGATGAGGGCCGGGTTTCCGGCAACATGCGCCTGCGGGTGTTCGCCGAGCGCGCGGTGCGCGCGGTGATGGATCCCAACTGCGCCAACCTGCCTCTGCCGCAGACGATGCTCGGGCAGACGCGCGTATTTACCTTTCGATTCAGACCGTGACAGGATTCACGTGAGGGAGCGTTCCGACATGACAGGATTGCCCGTGCCGCCGCTCAGCCGCCGCTCGCTGTTCGCCGGTTCGGCGGCGCTGCTGGCCGCGCCAGTGGCGGTGCATGCCCAGCCCGCCGCACCCCCGCCCGGCGGCGCCGCACCCGGCGGCCAGAGCGCGGTGATCGACGTCAACCGCGCCCGCACCGACCCGATCCCGATCGCGATTCCCGCCCTGGGCGGCGGCGACGGCCAGCTTGGCCAGGACATGGCGACAGTGGTCAGCAACGACCTGGCGCGCTCCGGCCTGTTCCGCCCGATCGCGCAGCAGGCGTTCATCCAGGGCGGCGGCGCGCCCGGCGACACGCCCAATTTCCAGAACTGGAAGGCGATCGGCGCGCAGGCGCTGGTCACCGGGCGGGCCGAAGCGTCCGGCGGGCAGATCCGCGTCGAATTCCGCCTGTGGGACGTGCTGCCGGGCACCCAGCTTCAGGGCACCGCCTACAGCACCAGCCAGTCCAACTGGCGCCGCATCGCCCACATCATGGCCGATGTCATCTACCAGCGGCTGCTCGGCGAGAAGGGCTACTTCGACACCCGCATCGTCTACATCGCCGCGACCGGCCCGCGCGACCGGCGCACCAAGCGGCTGGCGATCATGGACCAGGACAGCGAGAACCACCGCTTCCTCACCGACGGCTCCTGGCTGGTGCTCACGCCGCGCTTCCATCCGACGCGCGACGAGATCGCGTTCATGAGCTACGCCAACAACCGCCCGCGCGTTTACCTGTTCAACCTGGGCTCCGGCGCGCAGCGGCCATTGGGCGAGTTCCCCGGCATGACCTTCGCCCCGCGCTTCGCCCCGGACGGCGGCAGCGTGGTGATGTCGGTCGCGACCGGCGGCGGGTCGGACATCATCAGCGTGGACCTGGGCAGCCACGCGTCGCGCCGGCTGACCGATTCCGGCGCGATCGACGTGTCGCCCTGCTACAGCCCGGACGGCAGCCAGATCGTGTTCAACTCCGACCGCGGCGGCGACCAGCAGCTTTACGTGATGGGCGCGGGCGGCGGCGGCGCCAAGCGCATCAGCTTCGGCTCCGGCCGCTATGCGACGCCGCGTGTGGTCGCCGCGCGGCGACCTGATCGCGTTCACGCGCTTCGGCGGCGAGTCCGGCAATTTCTCGATCGGCGTGATGCACCCCGACGGCTCCGGCGAACGCATCCTGTCGGAGGGCTTCGCGGTGGAAGGACCGACCTTCGCGCCGAACGGCCGCGTGCTGATGTTCTGGCGGCAGACGGCGTCGCGCGACAACCGCGGCTCGGGCTTTTCGTCGCGCCTGGTGTCGGTCGACATCACCGGCTTCAACGAGCGCGTGGTGCCGACGCCGACCGATGCGTCGGACCCCGCATGGTCGCCGCTTGCGGCGTAATGTCGGGGCTTGCGCTGGAATGCGGCGTCAGGTTCTCGCGAACTTGACCGATTCAGGGCTAACGGCTAATCGCAATCAGCGGCGGAACGGATTACCGTTGCGCCGATCCGGCGTGCATATCTCCACCCCAACCAGGGACGAATCCTACGATGAACAGCAAGCTCCTCGGCGCTTTGGCCGCCGTCGCCCTGTTGGCGCGTGTGCGGACAAGAATGAGAGCGCCACCACCGGTACCGGCGCCGCCGCCACCTCGGGCCCGGTGCCCGGCAGCCAGGAGGATCTGGTCGCCAACGTCGGTGATCGCGTCTTCTACGCCTTCGACCGTTCGACGCTGGCGCCCGACGCGCGCACCACGCTCGATCGCCAGGCAGGCTGGCTCGGCAAGTACCAGCAGGTCAACGTCCAGGTGGCCGGCAACTGCGACGACCGCGGCACCGAGGAATACAACCTCGCACTCGGCCAGCGCCGGGCCAATTCCGCCCGCGACTACCTGGTCGCTCGCGGCGTCGTCGGATCGCGCACACGATCAGCTACGGCAAGGACCGGCCGACCGCGCTCGGCGACAACGAGCAGTCGTGGGCGCAGAACCGCAACGCCATCACCTCGGTCCGCTGATCCGATCGACCGACCCAGCGCGGCTCGATGCCAGCCGGCGGCCGCAGGGCCGCCGGTCTCGTTTTGACCGCCGCGAGGAGACAGCAGGCATGAACATCGTCGCGGCGGGGCAATCGTGCGAGCCCACCGGCGAAGTCCTCGTCCGAGATCGAACGGCCGGCGCGGGTGACAGGGTGGCGGATGGCGCGAACGCGCGGCATGGCGGCGGCGGGCGCAGCGGCGTGCCGGCATACATGATCCGCCTGGCGGTGGCGCTCGCGCTGCTCGCCGTGGCGGTGCCGGCGCGGGCGCAGGTCGAGAGCCGCGAAGGCATCGCGCTGCAGAACCAGATCCTGGAACTGCGGCGCCAGGTGCAGAACCTGCAGGACCAGATGTCGCGGGGCGGCGGCGCACCGGCCTATTCCGGCCGGGCCCCCTCCTATCCGTCGGGCGGCGGCGACCTCGTGCCGCAACTGCTGTCGCGCGTCGAGACGCTCGAGGAGCAGGTGCGCCAGCTTCGCGGCCGGGTCGACGAGACGCAGAACCAGGTGCAGCGCCAGGGCGCCGAACTGTCGAAGAAGATCGACGACATGGCGTTCCAGACGCAGGGGTCGGGCGGTGGCGCGCCGCCGCCCGCGCCATACCCGCCGCCGACGCCCTATCCGCCGTCCGGGTCCACACCGCCGCCGGGCAGCCTCGTGCTGACGCCGCCGCCGGTCGCGCCGGGTGGGGCGCCGCCCGCGGTGCCTCCGGCCGGGCCGGTCCGCCGCACGCCGGAACTGGCGATCCAGGAGGGCAACGCGGCCTGGCGCGCCGCGACTACGCCTCTGCCGAACAGGCGGCCCGCGAGGTGCTGTCCAACAACCGCACCTCGCCGCGCGCCTATGACGCGCAGTTCCTGCTGGCGCAGGCGCTGCTCGGGCAGCGCCAGTTCTCCCAGGCGGCCATCGCCTACGACGACACCTACAACCGCTCCCGCAAGGGCGCGCACGCGCCGGACGCGCTGCTCGGGCTCGCCAACTCGTTGATCGCGATCAACGAGAAGAAGGCGGCCTGCGACACGCTGGTGAAGCTGCGCTCGGAGTATCCGACCCCCCCGCGCCGACCTGCGCGACCCGGTCGCCATCGGCAGTCCAGCGCGCCGGCTGCCGGTGAGCGGCGGCCGGTGAGAAGTGGCTGGTAAGCGGCGGTTGGTGAGGGCCCCCTGGTGAACCCCCGCTGATCACCGCGGCCGAATTCGCCGCCGCAATGGCGGACCTCGGCCCGTTCGAGCCGGGACCGCGCATCGCGGCCGCGGTGTCGGGCGGCGCCGACAGCATGGCGCTGGCCGTGCTGGCCGATGCCTGGGTGCGCGAACGTGGCGGGTTCCTGCTGGCGCTGGTGGTCGATCACGGGTTGCGGCCGGAGTCAGCCCGCGAGGCCGCCGAGACCCGCGCGCGCCTCGCCGCCAGCGGCATCGCCGCCCGGGTGGTCGGCGTGGCCGGCCTGGCGCGCGGACCGGCGCTGGCCGAACGCGCGCGGGCGGCGCGGCTTGAGGTGCTCGAGGCGGCCTGCGCCGAGGCGGGGATCCTGCATCTGCTGCTGGGCCACCATGCGGCGGACCAGGCCGAGACGGTGCTCATCCGCTCGCTGAGCGGCTCCGGGCCGGCCGGCCTCGCCGGCATGGCGTCGCTGGCCGAGACCGCGCGGCTGCGCATCCTGCGTCCGCTGCTGGCGATGCCGCCGGCGCGGCTGCGCGCGACGCTGCGGGCGGCCGGCATCGCCTGGGTCGAGGATCCCTCCAACGCCGACCGCGGCCGCGCTGCGGCCGCGGCTGCGCCTGCTGCGCCGCGACCGCGACGGCGAAGGGCCGGCGACCGTGGCGCTCGCTGCCGCGGCGCGCCTGTCGGGCCGTCGCCGCGCCGCGCTGGAGCGCGAGGCGGCGGCCGACCTGGCGGAGCACGCGGCGCTGCGGCCGGAGGGGTTCGCGGTGCTGTCCGGCCGGCCCATGCTGCCGCCGTCGCTGGCGGCGCTGGTGCAGGCGATCGGTGGGGCGGCGTATCCGCCGGCCACGCGCTCGGTCGCGCCGCTCGCCGCCGCCCCGCGGCCGGCGACGCTGGGTGGCGTGCGGCTGATGGCGGCCGGGCGGCTGGGGCCGGGGCTGCTGGTGGTGCGGGAGGCCGCGGCGATGGCGCCGCCGGTCGCGGCCGATGCCGGCATCGTGTGGGACGGCCGGTTCCGCCTGGGTGCCGATGCCGACGTGCCTGCGGGCGCGACGCTCGGGGCGCTCGGTGACGATGCGGGCGCGGCTGCGGCGGGTTTCGCCGCTGCCGGCGGCGGTGCTGCGCACGCTGCCGGCGGTGCGGCAAGGCTCGGCACTTCTCGCCGTTCCGCATCTGATCTATCCTGATCGTAAACTGTGCGAACGAATTACCGTGCTATTCAGTCCGCCACGCCCCGGCGGCTGTCGCGCCGTTCGGGTTTGGGGATGCATGACGGGTGGCGACACCCTATGTTGACGTAACCGTCGGCGGGCCGGTTCACCTTTCGTTGGCACCCGGCTGGCATTGTGGGCACCGCGTGGACATGAGCAAACACATATGAGCAATTTCGGCCGCAACCTGGCACTTTGGGTGATCATCGCCCTGCTGCTGGTGGTGCTGTTCAACCTGTTCCAGCCGGGCGCGACCCATACCGCCGCCACGCAGGTCGCCTACTCCGACTTCATCAATGAGGTGAACGGCGGCGGGTGCGCGATGTGGTGATCCAGGGCGCCACCGTCTCCGGTCAACTGACCGATGGCGCACCTTCGCGACCTACACGCCGGAGGACAGTTCGCTGGTCGGCCGTCTGACCGACAAGGGCGTGCGGGTCATCGCGAAACCCGAGGACAGCGACGTCAATCCGCTGCTGCACTACCTGCTGTCGTGGTTCCCGATGCTGCTGCTGATCGGCGTCTGGGTGTTCTTCATGCGCCAGATGCAGGCGGGCGGCGGCCGGGCGATGGGCTTCGGCAAGTCGCGGGCGCGGATGCTGACGGAAAAGCAGGGCCGCGTGACGTTCGACGACGTGGCCGGCATCGACGAGGCCAAGGTGAGTTGCAGGAGATCGTGGAGTTCCTGAAGGACCCGCAGAAATTCCAGCGCCTCGGCGGCAAGATCCCCAAGGGCGTGCTGCTGGTGGGTCCCCCCGGCACCGGCAAGACGCTGCTGGCGCGCGCCATCGCGGGCGAGGCGAACGTGCCGTTCTTCACCATCTCGGCTCCGACTTCGTCGAGATGTTCGTGGGTGTCGGCGCCAGCCGTGTGCGCGACATGTTCGAGCAGGGCAAGAAGAACGCGCCCTGCATCATCTTCATCGATGAAATCGACGCGGTCGGCCGCCATCGCGGCGCCGGCCTGGGCGGCGGCAACGATGAGCGCGAGCAGACGCTGAACCAGATGCTGGTCGAGATGGACGGCTTCGAGTCCAATGAGGGCGTCATCCTGATCGCCGCCACAACCGGCCCGACGTGCTGGACCCGGCGCTGCTGCGCCCCGGCCGCTTCGATCGCCAGGTGGTGGTGCCGAACCCGGACGTGAACGGGCGCGAGAAGATCCTGCGCGTGCACATGCGCAAGGTGCCTCTGGCCTCCGACGTCGATCCCAAGGTGATCGCCCGCGGCACGCCCGGCTTCTCGGGTGCGGACCTCGCCAACCTGGTGAACGAGGCGGCGCTGCTGGCCGCGCGCATCGGCAAGCGCGTGGTGGCGATGGCCGAGTTCGAGGCGCCAAGGACAAGGTCATGATGGGCACCGAGCGGCGCTCGCTCGTGATGTCCGAGGCCGAGAAGCGGATGACCGCCTACCACGAGGGCGGCCACGCGCTGTGCGCCATGCATGAGCCGGAATGCGATCCGTGCACAAGGCGACCATCATCCCGCGCGGCCGCGCGCTGGGCCTGGTGATGTCGCTGCCGGAGGGCGACCGCTACTCCAAGAGCAAGTCCAAGCTGCTGGCCGAACTGACCATGGCGATGGGCGGGCGTGCCGCGGAGGAGATCATCTTCGGCCCGGACAAGGTGTCCAACGGTGCGGCCGGCGACATCAAGATGGCCACCGACCAGGCGCGCCGGATGATCACCGAGTGGGGCATGTCCGACAAACTCGGCATGATCGCCTACGGCGACAACAGCCAGGAGGTGTTCCTGGGTCACTCGGTGACGCAGAACAAGAACGTCTCGGAGGCCACCGCGCGCGAGATCGACGCCGAGATCAAGGACATCATCGACCGCGCCTATGCCAAGGCGAAGCGCATCCCTGACCGAGAACATCGAGGAGCTGCATCGGCTGGCGCGCGGCCTGCTGGAGCACGAGACGCTGTCGGGCGACGAGATCCGCACCGTGCTGCGCGGCGAACCGGTGATCCGCAAGGTGGTCGACGAGCCCGCGCCGGAGAACCGCCGCGCCTCGGTGCCGACGACCGGCCGTCCCTCCGCGCCCACGCAGCCGGCCGGCGGGCTGGGGCCGGCGCCGCAGCCGGGGTGAGTACCGACGCCGCCTCCCCCGCGCCGCGGGGGGAGCGTGGCGGGCGACGGCCCTTCACCCGCCACAGCCGCTTCCCGCGCCGCTCCCATCTGGGCCGGTCCCTCGTGGGCCGGCCTGCTGCTCGACCGGCCGCGCGTGATGGGCGTGCTGAACGTCACCCCCGACAGCTTCAGCGACGGCGGGCTGTTCCTCGATCCGGGCGCCGCCATCGCCGCCGGCATCGCCATGGTCGAGGCGGGCGCCGACATCGTCGATATCGGCGGCGAGAGCACGCGCCCGCGCTCGCTGCCGACGCCGCCGGAAATCGAGCGCATGCGCGTCCTGCCGGTGGTCCGCGGCCTCGCGGCGGCCGGCGTCCGAGTCTCGGTGGACACGCGCCACGCCGACACCGCGGCCGCCGCGCTCGACGCCGGCGCCGCCATCGTGAACGACGTCTCGGGACTCGCCTTCGACCCCGGCATGGCGCCGCTGGTCGCCGCACGCGGCTGTCCCGTCGTGCTGATGCACATGCGCGGCACGTCCGCCGACATGTACGCCGAAGCGCGCTACACCGATGTCCTGCTGGAGGTGCGCGCCGAACTGGCCGACCGCCTGGCCGCCGCCGCCGCCGCGGGGATCGCGCACAGCCGGATCGTGATCGATCCCGGCATCGGCTTCAGCCAAGCGCCCGCCGCATTCCATGGAACTGCTCCGCCGCCTGCCGGAACTGGCCTCGCTCGGCTGCCCCATCCTGGTGGGGGTGTCGCGCAAATCCTTCCTGGCGGAGGCGGCGGGCGAGGCCGATCCGCGGCGCCGCATGCCGGCCTCGCTGGCGGCCGGGCTGTTCGCGATCGCCCGGGGGGCTGCGCTCCTGCGCGTGCATGACGTGCCCGAAACCGTGCAGGCGATCCGCGTCTGGCAGGCGCTCGGGGCCTGACAATGCTTCCATTGGCCCCTGCGCACGGGCAACATGGAGATCAGTTCATCAAGGCAAAGAGTCGAATGGCGCGTGTGAGACACCTGTTCGGTACCGACGGCATCCGCGGCACGGCCAACACCGACCCGATGACGGCCGAGACCGCACTGCGGCTCGGCCAGGCGGCGGGCCTGCTGTTCACCCGCGGCAGCCACCGGCACAAGGGTGGTGATCGGCAAGGACACGCGACTGTCGGGCTACATGGTGGAGCCTGCGCTGACCGCCGGGTTCATCGGCGCCGGGATGGACGTGACGCTGGTCGGGCCGCTGCCGACGCCGGCCATCGCCATGCTGACGCGCAGCCTGCGCGCCGACCTGGGCGTGATGATCTCCGCCTCGCACAACCCGTTCGAGGACAACGGCATCAAGCTGTTCGGCCCGGACGGCTTCAAGCTGGACGATGCGACGGAACTCGAGATCGAGGCGCTGATGGCCGCCGACCTGCGCGGGCGGCTGGCGGCCCCCGGCGGCACTCGGCCGCGCCGCCCGGCTGGAGGATGCCGCCGGCCGCTACATCGAGGCCGCCAAGGCGAGTTTCCCTCGGCATCTGCGCCTCGACGACCTGAAGATCGTCGTCGATTGCGCGCACGGGCGCCGCCTATCGCGTGGCGCCGACGGTGCTGTGGGAGTTGGGCGCCACCGTGATCCCGGTCGGCGTCTCACCGGATGGCTTCAACATCAACCGCGGCTGCGGCTCGACGGTGCCGGAGTTCCTCTGCGACCAGGTGGTGAAGCACGGGGCTGATCTCGGCATCGCGCTGGACGGCGACGCGGACCGCCTGCTGGTGGCCGATGAGACCGGGGAACTGATCGACGGCGACCAGATCCTAGCGCTGATCGCGCATTCCTGGGCCGAGAGCGGCCGGCCTGCGCGGCGATGGCGTGGTCGCGACCGTCATGTCCAACCTGGGACTGGAGCGTTTCCTCGCCGGCCGCGGCCTGACGCTGCACCGCACCCAGGTCGGCGACCGCTACGTCGCCGCGCGGATGCGCGAGACCGGCATGAACCTGGGCGGCGAGCAGTCCGGCCACCTGATCCTGTCCGACTTCGCCACCACCGGCGACGGCCTGCTGGCGGCGCTCCAGGTGCTGGCGGTCATCGTTGAGCAGCGCCGCTCGGCGCGCGAGGTCAGCCGGCTGTTCACGCCGCTGCCGCAGTTGCTGAAGAACGTGCGGTTCACCGGTGCGTCGCCGCTGCGCAACGAGCGCATCCAGCAGGTGATCGCAGCCGCCGCGGGCCCAGGCTGGGCGAAACGGGGCGGCTGCTGATCCGCGAGAGCGGCACCGAACCGCTGATCCGCGTGATGGCGGAGGGCGAGGACGAAGCGCTGATCGGCCGCATGGTGGACGAGTTGTGCGAGACGATCGCGGCGGCGACGCGCGTGCACGAGGACGCCGACTGACGATGTGCGGCATCGCCGGCCTCTTCCTGACCGACCCCGCGCTGGAGCCGCAGCTTGGCGGCATGCTCGCCGGCATGATGGCGGTGCTCAGCGACCGCGGCCCCGACAGCGCGGGCTTCGCGGTCTATGGCGACGGCCGCGCCGGGACCACCAAGCTGACGCTGGCGGCGCCGCCCGGGAGTGCCCCCCTCGGCAGCGACGCCCGCGAAACTGGCTGGGGCCGCGCTCGCCGCCTTGCTGGCACCCTCGCTCGGCGCCGCGCCGGGGCTGGTGGCACGTGGCGACCACGCGGTGCTGTCGCTGCCGTCTGCCGATGAACCCGCGGCGCGGGAGGCGTTGGCGCGGCTGGCGCCGGATGTGCGCGTCGTCGCCAGCGGCACGCGGATGGAACTCTACAAGGGCATCGGCACGCCGTCGAGGTGTCGGCGCGCTTCGGCCTGGCGGGCATGGCGGGCACCCACGCCATCGCCCACACCAGGATGGCGACCGAATCCGCGGTGACCACCGAAGGCGCGCACCCGTTCTCCACCGGCCGCGACCAGTGCCTGGTGCACAACGGCTCGCTGTCCAACCATAACGGCGTCCGCCGCCGCCTGGCGCGCGAGGGCCTGCACATGGCGACCGAGAACGACACCGAGGTCGCCGCCGGCTACCTGACCTGGCGCATGCACGCGGGCGCGCGGCTCGATGAGGCGTTGCACGCCGCGCTGGAGGACCTGGACGGGTTCTACACCTTCGTCGTCGGCACCGAGACCGGCTTCGGCGTGCTGCGCGATCCGGTCGCCTGCAAGCCGGCGGTGATGGCCGAGACGCCGCGCTATGTCGCCTTCGCCTCCGAATACCGCGCGCTGGTCGACCTGCCCGGCATCGAGGCGGACCGGCTGTTCGAGCCGGAGCCGGCGCGGGTGTATTTCTGGGAGCACCGCCATTGAGCGGCGTGCCGGACGCCGTCACCGTCGACCTCGCCGCCGCCACGGTGCGCGACCTGAACGACCGCCTGCACCACCTCGACACCGGCAGCAACGCGACGTTGTGGCACGTCGCCAACCCGCGCGGCCGGCACGCGCTGGCCGTCGGGGTCGATGCGCCGGTGCGGATCGAGATCGGCGGCCATGTCGGCTATTACTGTGCCGGGATGAACGCCGGCGCCCGCATCGCCATCGCCGGCAATGCCGGCCAGGGCGTCGCCGAGAACATGATGTCGGGCGAGGTGTGGGTCGCCGGCGATGCGGCGCAGGCCGCCGGTGCCCAGCGGTCGAGGCGGGCTGCTGGTGATCAGGGGGAATGCCGGCGCGCGCTGCGGCATCTCGATGAAGGGCATCGACATCGTGGTCGGCGGCTCGGCCGGCCACATGAGCGCGTTCATGGCGCAGGAAGGCAACCTGGTCGTGTGCGGCGACGCCGGCGATTCGCTGGGCGACAGCCTGTACGAGGCGCGGCTGTTCGTGCGCGGCAGCGTCGCCTCGCTGGGGGCCGATTGCGAGGAGCGCGAGATGGGGGCAGCCGACCGGCGCATCCTGGCCGGCCTGCTGGCACGTGCCGCGGTCGATGCGGATGCCGCCAGCTTCCGGCTCTACGGCTCCGCCCGCCGGCTGTATCATTTCCACGTCGACAACGCGGGGGCTTACTGACGCCGCCATGTCCCGCCGCCCGCACGCCGCCGCGCGAATCCGCCACCTTCGATCGTCACACCATCGCCGAGATCCAGCGCGCCGCGGCGACCGGCATCTACGACATCCGCGGCTTCGGCGCGAAGCGGAAGCTGCCGCATTTCGACGACCTGCTGTTTCTCGGCGCGTCGATGTCGCGCTACCCGCTGGAGGGCTATCGCGAGCGCTGCGGCACCGAGGTGGTGCTCGGCGCGCGCCACGCGAAGCGGCCGATCGAACTGAAGATCCCGATCACCATTGCCGGCATGAGCTTCGGTGCGCTGTCGGCACCGGCCAAGGAGGCGCTGGGCCGCGGCGCCACCATCGCCGGAACCTCCACCACCACCGGCGACGGCGGCATGACGCCGGAGGAGCGCGAGCACTCGCACCTGCTGGTCTACCAGTGCCTGCCGTCGCGCTACGGCATGAACCTCGAGGATCTGCGGCGCTGCGATGCGATCGAGATCGTGGTGGGGCAGGGCGCCAAGCCCCGGCGGCGGCGGCATGCTGCTGGGCCAGAAGATCTCGGCCCGCGCGTCGCCGCGATGCGCAACCTGCCCGAGGGCATCGACCAGCGCTCCGCCTGCCGGCATCCCGACTGGACCGGGCCCGACGACCTCACCATCAAGATCGAGGAACTGCGCGAGATCACCGACTGGCAGAAGCCGATCTACGTGAAGGTCGGTGCCAGCGGCCGTACTACGACACCGCGCTGGCGGTGAAGGCGGGCGCCGATGTCGTGGTGCTCGACGGCATGCAGGGCGGCACCGCGGCGACGCAGGAGGTGTTCATCGAGCATGTCGGCCTGCCGACGCTCGCCGCCATCCGCCCCGCCGGTCGCCGCGCTGCAGGAACTCGGCGTGCATCGCGAGGTGCAGCTCGTGGTCTCGGGCGGCATCCGCAGCGGCGCCGATGTGGCCAAGGTCCTGGCGCTCGGCGCCGATGCGGTCGCCATCGGCAACCGCCGCGCTGATCGCGCTCGGCGACAACGACCCGGCGCTGGAGGACGAATACCGCGCACTTGCACCACCGCCGGCAGCTATGACGACTGGCACGAGGGGCGCGATCCCGCCGGCATCACGACGCAGGACCGGCGCTGGCGGCACGGCTCGATCCGGTGCTGGGCGGGCGGCGGCTGGCCAACTACCTGGCCGTGATGACGCTGGAGGCGCAGGCGATCGCGCGGGGCCTGCGGGCAAGAGCCACCTGCACACCTGGAGCCCGAGGACCTGGTGGCGCTGACGCTGGAGGCGGCGGCGATGGGCCCGCGTGCCGCTGGCCGGCACCGACTGGTATCCGGGCAAGCTAGGAGCGGCCTGTGACCGATCTCGCCGAAGCCGCCCGCGCGCGCGGCATCCGCTATTCCTGATCTCGTTCGTCGACCTGCTGGGCCATCTGCGCGCCAAGCTGGTGCCGGCCGCCGCGATCGGCGCGATGCAGGCGAACGGTGCCGGTTTCGCCGGCTTTGCGGTGCATTTCGACATGGCGCCGTCGGACCCCGACATGCTGGCGATGCCCCGATCCTGACAGCCTGATCCAGTTGCCCTGGAAGCCCGAGGTGGGCTGGCTCGCCGCCGACCTCGTGCATCGCGGCGCCGCGCTCGAGCAGGCGCCGCGCAACCTGCTGCGGCGGATGATCGCGCGCGCCGATGCCGCCGGCTACCGGATGAAGACGGGCGTCGAGTGCGAGTTTTTCCTCATCGCGCCCGACGGCACGGCGATCGCCGATGCATCGGACGCGGCCGACAAGCCGTGCTACGACCAGGCCGCTCTGATGCGCCGCTACGACGTCATCGCCGAGATCTGCGACGCGATGCTGGGGCTCGGCTGGCAGCCGTACCAGAACGACCATGAGGATGCGAACGGCCAGTTCGAGATGAACTGGCAGTACGACGATGCGCTGGCGACGGCGGACGGCACGTGTTCTTCAAGTTCATGGTGAAGTCGATCGCCGAGCGGCACGGGCTGCGCGCCACCTTCATGCCGAAGCCGTTCCCCAACCTCACCGGCTCGGGCTGCCACGCGCATGTCTCGCTGTGGCAGGGCGAGCGCAACCTGTTCGCCGACGATGCCGGCGATCTCGGCCTGTCGGCAGTTGGCTACCGGTTCATGGGCGGCGTCATCCACCATGCCCAGGCGCTGTGCGCGGTGCTGAACCCGACGGTGAACTCCTACAAGCGGATCAACGCGCCGCCGACGCTGTCCGGGGCAAGCTGGTCGCCGAATGCGGTCAGCTTCTCGGGCGACAACCGCACCCACATGATCCGCATCCCGGATGCCGGGCGGTTCGAACTGCGCCTGGCGGACGGCGCGGCCAATCCGTACCTGCTGCAGGCGGCGATCCTGGCCGCCGGCCTGGACGGGATCGAGGCGGCGCGCGATCCCGGCCGGCGGCTCGACATCAACATGTACACCGACGGCCATACGGTGCCGGACCTGCCGCGCCTGCCGCTCAACCTGCTCGACGCGCTGCGGGCGCTGGAGGCTTCGCCGACGCTGACCCAGGCGTTCGGCGAAGGTTTCACCCGTTCCTATCTGCGCCAGCGGCGCGCGCAGTGGGACGACTACGCGCGCCACCTGACGCAGTGGGAACGCGACACCACGCTGGATATCTGAGGCGGGCGGTTTCCCCCGGGAGGACGTTCCCTATGGGACGTTCCCGGGGTCGCACCTTCCGCCGTCAGACCACGCCATCCGAGCGCAGCGAGCCGACCTCCGCCTCGCTCAGGCCGAGCCAGCCCCGCAGCACATCGTCGGTGTGCTGGCCGAGGATCGGCGAGGCCTTCACCGTCGGCGGCCTGCCGTCCACCCGCACCGGCCAGGACGGCATCTTGAACGGCGCGTACGACGGATGCTGCATCGTCTGCAGGATGCCGCGCTGCTCGAAGCTCGGGTCGTTGATCAGTTCCATCGTGTCGAGCACCGCGCCCGGCGGGAATGCCGCCCCGCCCACCTGCGCCATCGCCTCGTGCTTGGTGCGGGTGCGCGTCCACTCGGTGATGATGGCGTCGAGCGCCACGTCGTTCTTCACCCGGTCGGCGGCGTGAGGAAGCGGGGATCCTCGATCAGTTCCTCGCGCCCCATCACCTTGCACAGGCGCGACCAGTGCTCGGGGTTGGCGCGGCTGGTCATGATCCAGACGTAGTCGTTCGCGCCGCCCGGCGCGCACGGATACAGCCCCGACGGCGCGTTGCTGCCGCCGCCGGAATGCGTGCCGTCGCGCTCCACCGCGCTGCCGCTGCGCGCCTGGGTCGCGAAGTTGGTGCGCATGTAGTGCAGCATCGCATCCTGCATTGCGACCTGCAGGCGGTGGCCCTCGCCGGTCTGCGCGCGGCGGAACAGCGCGCCCAGGATGGTGATCGCCATCGTCATTCCGGTACCGGTATCACCGAGCGAGATGCCGGGCTTCACCGGCATGCGGCCCTTCTCGCCGGTCACGCTGATCGTGCCGCCGGTCGCCTGCGCGATCATGTCGAACGCCAGGTTCTTTCTCGTACGGGCTGCCGGTGCCGAAGCCCTTCACCTGGCAGTAGATGATGCCCGGGTTGATCGCCTTCACATCGTCATAGCCGAGACCCAGGCGTTCGATCGTGCCGGGCGCCATGTTCTCGACGCAGACATCGGCCTTGCGCAGCAGGTCCCTTCACGATCTGCAGTCCGCGCGGCGATTTCAGGTTGACGGTGATCGACTTCTTGTTCGCATTGAACTGCTGGAAATAGAACGGATCGTCATCCGGCTTGCCCTTGCGCAGCCGCCGGCCGGGATCGCCCACGCCGGGGTTCTCGATCTTCACCACCTCCGCGCCGAGCCAGGCGAGCGATTCGGTGCAGGACGGTCCGGCCTCGAACTGGGTGAAATCCACCACCCGCACGCCGGAGAGAAACTGCACATCCGCGCTGACGTCTTGCATCTTCGTTGTCCTCCCGCAGGATTTGCGGAAGGTTGGCACGCTCATGTCATCCGTGGCCAGGGCAGGGCGCCGCGGCGCCGCCTGCCGCCGGTCGTTGCGGCGCCATACCAGACCGATCGCCGCCACCGCGACCAGGCCGGTGGACGCCATCATGTCCACCGCCAGCAGCGGCCCGAAGCGGTCGGCCAGCGTGCCGATCAGCAGGATGCCGAGCGGGCCCATGCCGATGCACACGGTCAGCAGGCCCATCAGGCGCGAGCGGATATGCGGCGGCGCGTGCAGCACGATCAGCGAGGTCTGCATGTTGGCGAACGCAGCCGAGCCGAACCCGCCGATCACCAGCAGCGTGCAGGCCAGCGAGAAGCTGGGCGCGAACGGCATCAGCATCACGCAGACCAGGAACAGCAGCGAGCCGCCGACCATCAGCGTGCGACCGCTGAGCCGCGGGCCGCCGCCGGTGAGCCAGAGGCCGCCCAGCAGGGCACCGAAAGATACGGCGCCGGCGAGCAGGCCGGTGAGCGTCGGCGAGACCATGAACACCTGCCGGCCCAGCGGCGCCACCAGCGCCGAGTAGCAGAAGCCGAGCAGGTTCATGGCGATGGGTGACGGCCAGCACGCCGCCGATCACCAGATGGCCGCGCGCGAAACTCAAAGCTTCGGCGAGGTCGCGCGGCACGTCGGACAGCGCGATCCGGCGGCTGGACTGCTGGTAGCGCAGCCCGGCGACAAGGATCATGGCGACCAGGTAGACGCCGGCGGAGACCGTATAGGCGCCCGCCAGCCCGAGCAACTGGTAGGCCGCGCCGCCGGCGAGCGGTCCGATGAGCCGCGTCACGGAGTTGGTGACCGTGTCGAGGGCCAGCGCGCGCGGCACCATCTCACCCGGCACGCATTCGCCGACCATGCGCCGGCGCCGTCGACATCTCGGTGGACCAGACGGTGCCCGCCAGCAAGGCGGCGACCGCCACGTGCCAGGGCTGGGCGATGCCGCGCAGCGCGAGCAGCGCGATCGTTGCCGATCCCACGCCCGAGACGATCTGGCCGATCAGCAGGACGTGCTTGCGGTTCACCGCCTCCGACATCACGCCGGCGAAGGCGCCGAGCAGCAGCATCGGCAGGGTGCGCGCGGCCGACACCACGGCGACGGCCAGGCCCGATCCCGTCGCGTCCAGCGTGAACAGCGCGGCGGACAGGATCTCGAACCAGCGCATTGTGTTGGCGCAGCCGCCGATCGCCCAGAGGCGGAGGTAGGTGCGCGAGGACAGCAGCGCGCGCACGCCATCGGTGTGAGACATTTCCCTCCCAGTGGACCGAAACCGGTTGTCGGCGGTATCATGCCCTGAAAGGCGATATTCCGGCAGAGGGGACCCTGCAAATGAACGACACGATGCCCATGAAGCCGCAGTTCGATCGGACGGCCGAGGATCTCGGCAACATCGTCGAACTCGGGCATGTCAACGTCACGGTGCCCGACCAGAGCAAGGCGATCGCCTTCTACCTGATGGGCCTTGGGCTGACCCGCGATCCGTACCTGATGGCCGGCCTCGAGAACATGTGGGTCAATGTCGGGCGCGGCCAGTTCCACCTGCCGACCCGCAGCCCGGCCCAGGTCGTGCGCGGCACCACCGGGCTGATCGTGCCGGACCTCGAGGCGTTGCTGAAGCGGCTCGACTACGTCACAAAATTCCTCGACGGCACGCAGTTCAGCTTCAAGCCGGTCCGGCAACGTGGTGGAGACCACCTGCCCCTGGGGCAACCGGATCCGCATGCACGGGCCGGAGCCGGAGAATTTCGGTCCGCTGCGTCTCGGCATGCCGTATGTCGAGTTCGACGTGCCGGTCGGCACCAAGCTCGACAAGATCGCGCAGTTCTATGTCGAGATCCTGGATGGCATCGCCGGCGTCGCACGGACGAGCGCGGCGCCTATGCCTGGGCCAGCACATCGGCGGACAGCCGCGTGATCTATCGCGAGAGCCCGACCAAGCACCCCGAGTATGACGGCCATCACATCCAGATCACGCTCGCGGACTTCTCCGGCCCGCACAAGAAGCTGCTGGAGCGCGGCCCTGATCACCGAGGAGAGCGACCAGCACCAGTACCCGCTTCGTCGACATCGTCGATGTGGACAGCAACAAGCCGCTGTTCCAGATCGAGCACGAGACGCGGAGCATGCGCCATCCGATGTTCAACCGCACCTTCATCAACCGCAATGCGGACATGACAACCGCAACTTCGTCCCGGGCTATGAGGTCGGCGTCTGGGCAATTGCGTGATGGTGCCGGCACCCTACCGCGTCTCCGCCTACAACACGGCGAAGGCGTCGGAGAACAAGATCCACGACGATACCACGGCGCGCCGGTTCGGCTTCACCGGCGGACTGGTGGGGCGGCGTGCATGTCTACGCCTACATGACGCACCAGCCGCTGGCCCGCTGGGGGCGCGCCTGGCTGGAACACGGCACCGGCGACT
The DNA here is from genome assembly GCA_037201625.1 of Acetobacteraceae bacterium. GTDB lineage: Bacteria > Pseudomonadota > Alphaproteobacteria > Acetobacterales > Acetobacteraceae > JAMXLO01. The sequence continues at coordinate 1,778,171 of JBBCGR010000003.1, forward strand.
GCAAGTTCGGCAAGCCGGTCTACGAGGGCGACATCGCCGAGATCGTTGCGGATGAAACGGATGGCGGGCTGGCGCTGCAGGTGCTGAGCCGTGGCGAACTATGCGCCACCGGGTCGGCGGCCTTGCCGGAACCGGTCGCGCCGCCGCGGTCGCCACGTTCCAGGCCGCCACGCCGCCGGCACACGATGCGCGGCCTGCCGCCGATGAGACGTCGCTGGCGGTCGGGCGGTGGCTGGGGATCAATCCGCTGACCGTCACCGCCGAATACCACGCGCAGGACATCAGCGACACGCGCGAGACCGATCCGCTGTACCGGGCGGAGGGGATCGTGCATCCCGGCACGATCCTGCGCTGCTGCAACTGGGTGCTGTCGCACAACGTGGTGCTGCCGGCCTGGATGCATGTCGGCAGCACGGTGCAGAACCTCGGCATCGCGCATATCGGCGATACGCAGAGCGCCCGGGCGCGGGTGACGCAGAACTACGTGCATAAGGGGCATAAGTTCAGTCGAGGTGGACGCGCTGGTGCTGGCCAATGAGGCGGTGCCGCTGGCGCGGGTTACGCACACGGCGATCTACCTGCCGCGGCAACTGGCACAGGCGGCGTAGCGGTCGGGGTTTCACCCCGAACCCCGACCAGAGGCTCCGCCTCTGGACTCCGCCGAGGGCGCAGCCCTCGGAACCCCGCTGTTTGGGGGCCCGAGGGCAGCCGTGTCAGTTCGCCAGTTCGCCTCCAGCTTCAGCATGCGCACCGCCTCGCGGAACGCCGCGGCCGTGTTCGCGACATTCCTCGGCCGTGTGGGTGCAGGACAGCAGGCCGCCGCCGCGCGGGTTGAGGTCCACGCCGTTGAGCAGCATTGCCAGGCGCAGCTTGTTCACCAGGCCCTTCGGCTGGTTCTTCATATCCTCAAGCGGGATCTTCGTCGGATCGAAGCTGTGCGGCCCGATGTCGAGTCCGCTCGGATTGACGAACAGATGGAACCCCGAGAACGTGCCGTACACCGCCCAGGGCACATTCGCCTCGGCCAGCACCTCGTTCAGCTTCTCGCGCAGGTCGGCCGCCGTCGCGGATGCCCGGTCCGATGCGTCCGTCTCGGCGATCACCGTCAGCGCCGCCGTGCCCGCCGCCGCCGACACCGGATTCGCATTGAACGTGCCGGGATGGGCGATCTTCTCGCGGCCGGTCTTCGCCGTCACCTGGAAGTCCAGCAGGTCCAGGATCTCCTTGCGGCCCACCACACACGCGCCGGGCAGCCCGCCGGCGACGATCTTGGCGAAGCTCGACAGGTCGGGGCGCACGTCATAGGCCATCTGCGCGCCACCCTTCGAGGCGCGGAATCCCGTGACCACCTCATCGAAGATCAGCAGCACGCCGTACTGCGTGCACAGCCGGCGCAGTTCCTGTGCGAACGCCGCATCGAGCGGCACCTGGCCGAACGACGAACCGGTCGGCTCGTAGATCACCGCGGCAATGTCGCTGTTGCCGGCAAAGGCGGCGCGGATCGCGTCGAGATCGCCCGGGTTCACCAGCACCGATTTCTCGGCCACGCCCGGCAGCACGCCCGGGGTCGGCGATCCGTCGAAGTGGTTGGTGTAGCCGCTCGCATCTGGTCGTGCCAGCCGTGGAAATGCCCCTTCAGCCGCATCAGCGTCTGCTTGCCGGTGAAGGCGCGGGGCGAGGCGCACCGCCATCAGCGTCGCCTCCGTGCCGGACGATGTGAAGCGGATGCGCTCGGCCGAGGGGATGAGGCGCTGCACGGCCTTGGCCCACTGCACCTCGCGGGGGTGCGATGCACCGAACTGGTGCCATCGTCCAGCGCCTCGCGCACTGCCTCGGTCACCACCGGATGATGGTGTCCCAGCAACGCTCGGAGCGCCGCGCCGCCTCCGGCGGATAGGCCGGCGGGCGGTTGCGGAACTTCGCATCGACGCTGGCCGGCACCACGTTCGGGCCGAAGGCGATCGCATTGGCGTCGCTGTCGGTGCCGCCGATGTTGATGCGGGGCGCCTCCGTGGCGCGCGGCTGCGGCGGGGGGCGATGGCGGCGGAGCGGGCGGTGACGTCCTGGGCACGCTGGCCGGCGGCGAGGGCGGGGGTGACGGCGGTGGCGGCGGCGGCGGCAGCGTGGCGGCCGATGCCACGGCCTGGGGCGGCGGCGGCGGGATGGGCGGATCGAGCGGCGGCGGCGTGGGTGCCGGCGGCGCCGGGGCCGCCAGTTCCGGAGCGGGCGGGCGCAGGCGCGGCCGGCGGTGCGGGCTGTGGCGCGGGCGGCGCCGGTTGCTCGGCCGTCGCGGGCGGCGCCGTGCTCGGACCACTGCCCTGCTGCTCCACCAGCATCAGTTCCACCGCTCCGGTGTTCGCCGCGGCGTCCGCCCTTGGGTGGCGTGCGCTGCAGCCACAGCAGCAAGGCCAGCAGCGCGATGGCATGCAGGACGACCGAGATGATGCCGGCCCGCGCAATGCGGCGTCCTCCGCCGGTGCGCGGCGGACGGGACGGCAACTGCATCAGCATGCCGGCGGCAGCAGCCGCGGCGCCGGGTCGACGCCGTAGGGCAGCCCGAAAGCCGCCGCGGCGGCGGGCAGGGCCTGGTCCGCCGGCAGGTCCGCCACCACGCGCCCGCCGGCCACCACCGCCATGCGGTGGGCGTACCGCACCGCCAGGTCCAGCGCATGCAGCACGACGACCACCGTGCGGCCGGCATCCGCCGTCGCCCGCAGCAGGCGCATGATGGCGTGCGACGCGGCCGGGTCCAGATCGGCGGTGGGCTCGTCCAGCAGGAAGACCTCCGGCTCGGTGGCGAAGATGCGCGCCAGCATGGCACGCCGCGCCTCACCACCGGAGATGCGGTCCACACGCTGCATCCGCAACGCCTCGATGCCGCAGAGCCGCAAGGCCGTGGTTACCGGCGTAACCGCCTGGTCGCGATGCGGGATGCGGCCCAGCGCCGCCACCTCCTGCACGGTGAGCGCCCAGGCGCAGCGCGCGCCCTGCGGCAGGTAGGCGACGCGGCGCGGATCGGCCGGCGGCGTCTCCGGCAGCAGGCCGGCGAGCGCCCGCAGCAGGGTCGACTTGCCCGCACCGTTGGGACCGCACAGGGCCACCAGTTCGCCGCCGGCGGCGGACAGGCTGACGTCGTGCAGCACGCGCCGCCCGCCCAGCGCGGCGCTGAGGCGGGTGACGCCGATCATGGGGCCGCCCGCCGCGCGACCGCGACCAGGAATGGTGCGCCCAGCAGCGCGGTCAGGACGCCGACCGGCGGCGCGGTGGACAGCGGCAGCACCAGCGGCGCCAGGCGCACCAGCATGTCCGCCGTCAGCAGCAGGATGGCGCCAGCCAGCGGCGCGGCCGGCAGCAGCGCGCCTGGCCGCTCCCCCAGCCAGGGCCGCAGCAGATGCGGCACGACCAGGCCGATGAAGCCGATCGAGCCGGCCACCGCCGCGCCGACCCCGACCGCCAGCGCGGTGCCGACCGCGGCCAGCCGCAACGTCCCGGCCACCGGCACGCCGAGGCTGCTTGCGGCATCCTCGCCCAGGCTGAGCGCGTCGAGGCCGCGGCCGAGCGACAGCAGGATCGCGCCGCCCAGCAGGATCGCCGGCGCCGCCAGGGCAACTTGCGCCAGCGGCCGGTCGGCGAGGCCCCCCATCAGCCAGAAGGTGATCTCGGTGAGCGCGAACGGATTGGGCGCCAGGGTCAGCGCCAGCGCCAGCAACGCCGCCGCGATCGCCGAGACCGCGACGCCCGCCAGGATCAGCGACGGTCCCGACGGCGCACGCCCGGCGAAGCCCAGCAGGGAACACGACCCCGATCCCGGCACCCGCCAGGCCGCCGGCCAGGAGGGCGGGCGCGAACGCGCTGGCCAGTCCCCAATAGAACGCGACCACCGCGCCCAGGCTGGCGCAGCCGGTGATGCCCAGCAGCCCGGGGTCCGCCAGCGGGTTGCGCAGCGCGCCCTGCAGCGCGGCCCCCGACAGCCCGAGCCCGCCGCCCACCAGCACGCCCAGCAGCATGCGCGGCAGACGAAGCTGCCACAGGATCAGCGCGTCCGGCAGCGCCAGCGTGGCGTCGCCGACGAACAGCGAGGCCACGGCCAGCAGCGCCAGCAGCAGCGCCAGGCGCCAGGTCATTGCGCCAGCAGCGCCGCCGCCTCTGCGCTGAACGGACCCGCGCAGATGGTGAGCGAGGGCGGCACCACGCGCCGCGCCAGGCCGGCGAGGGCCGCGTGGTGCAGCACCTCGGTCCCGAGCGACGGGTAGGCCGGCGCGGTCGCCACCACCAGCAGATCGGGAGGATGGCGGAGCACGTCCTCCAGGCCCACGCGCGCGCCGTCGGACGCATTGGCCAGTCCCGCGGCCCGCATGACCGCATCCATCAGCGTGCCTGGCCCGGCGGTGAAGCCGCGCGGCTGCCAGGCCAGCGCGCGGATCTGGCCGTCCCGCCGCGTCAGGCCGGCCAGGCGGGCGTCCATCGCGGCGACCAGCGCCTCCCCGCGCGCCGGCACGCCGAGCACCGCGGCCAGCGAACGGGTCATCGCGCGGATGCCGTCGAAATCCTGCGGCAGGGCCACGCGGAGCAGCGGAACCTCCTCCTGTTGCAGCAGCCCGAGCGTGACCTGCGCGCCGTACGGGGCCGCCAGGACGAGGTCCGGATGCAGCCGCAGCACGGCTTCGGCGGAGGCCCGCACGACCGGCAGGTGCGCCGCCTGGGGCGCGACGAACGACAGGGCGGGATCGCGCGCGAGCGGCGACAGGGCGGCCACCTTCTCCGGGGCGAGCAGCACCAGCATCTGATCGGTGCACAGGTTCAGCGAGACGACGCGGTCGACGGCATGGGCCGGCGGCGCGCCGAGGCCTGCCACGAGGGCGCACAGCCCGGCCGCGGCGGCCCACGCCCTCACAGCACCGGCACGCCGTGCTGCTTGGCCTTTTCCTCCGGCTCCACGTGGATGGTGATGACCAGATGCTGCATCTCCGCCCGCAGCACCTCCTCGATGTGGTCGCAGATCGTGTGCGACTCGGCCACCGTCATCGATCCCGGCACCACGAGGTGGAACTCCAGGAAGGTCAGCTTGCCCGCGTAGCGCATGCGCAGGTCATGCGCCTCCAGCGCGCCGGCGGCACTCTGCGCGACCAGTTCGCGGATGCGCCGCACCACCACGGGCGGCGGCGCGGCGTCCATCAGGCCGCCGACCGACATCGAGATCATCGCCATGCCCGACCACAGCACATACACGCCGGTCGCCGCGGCGAGCAGCGGATCGAGCACCAGGTAGCCGGTCAGCACCACCAGCCCGACCCCCCGCCGCGACGCCGATCGACGTCACCACATCGGCCAGCAGGTGCCGGCCGTCCGCCAGCAGCGCGGGCGAGCGTGCTTGCCGGCCGGTGCGGATCAGCACGGCCGACCAGACGGCGTTCATCACCGTGGCGACGCCGTTGAGCGCGAGCCCCGCGACGGGCTGCGCGATCGGGTGAGGGTCGTGCCACGCCTCCCAGGCATGGCGAAAGATCGACAGGGCGGCGATGACGATGAGCGCGCCCTCGATCACGGCGGCGAAGAACTCGGCCTTGTCGTGGCCGTAGGGGTGGTTGGCGTCCGGCGGAATCGCGGCGAAGCGCAGGGCGGCCAGCGCGATCACGCTCGCGGCCACATTGACGATGCTCTCGAGCGCATCCGAGTACAGCGCGGCACTGCCGGTGATCCACCAGGCGGCGCCCTTCAAGGCAAGGACCACGCAGCCGACGGCGATGCTCCCGGCGGCGATCTGCTCTCCTCGGCTCAATGTCAGCCTCGTCCCCGGCGCCAGCCTTGTCCCGGCGCGAGTGGACCGAGGTAGCAGACGGCGGCGCGCTGGCGCTAGAGCGTGATCCGCGCAGGTGAAGTCCACCGGAGCGGTCAATCACGCTCTCGGACAACGAACGGGAGCGGGTTCCGTGAGCCAGCGCGAACGGAATCTGCTCGACAGCGTGGTCACGTCCGGTGGGCCGGCGTCATGCGTGCTTCACGCGGCAGACCAAAGGGCCGGAACAGGCCCGCGCCGCCGGAGCAGGCCCCCCGGACGCCTCAGGTCTTCTCGAAATCGATGCGCTCGACCACCGGCAGATGCTGCAGGTAGCGGCGCAGGCAGTCGAGCCCAAGCTCGACCGCGCCGAGCCGCACCCATTCCCGGCCGCCCAGGATGCGGGCGCGGCGGAACTCCACCTCCTCCGCCGTCGCGATCGCGAGCCAGATGGTGCCGCCGAAATCGATCCGGTCCGCGCCCTCATCCAGGTCGATCAGCACCGCCAGCGCATGGGTCGCACCGGCATGGCGGCGCGCGGCCTGCGCCACCGCCTCCACCGTCTCCTGCGTCATCTCGCCGGCCAGCGCCAGGCCCGGGAGATCGAGCGCCGTGTGCAGAACAGTCCGATCGCGCACCGTGACGCCGCATCGCAGAACGTGTTCCGCGCCCGGCAGATGACCGATGCGCGCCGCGATCTGCCCGCTGGTGAAGGTCTCGACCAGAGCGAGCGTCCCGCGCTGCTGCGTCAGTTCGGCGAGCACCACGCCTTCCAGCGTCTTGTCGTCCTCGGCCAGGATGAAATTGCCCAGCCGCTGGCGCACCTCGGCCTGCACCGGCCCCAGCTTGCGCTGCACATCGGCCATGTCGGTGCCGCGCACCGTGAGCTTGGTCTCAAGCTGGGGATAATGCGCGCGGAAGCCCAGCTTCACGCTGCCGTCCGCCACCAGGTCCTCGATGCCGGCCAGCAGGGCATCGGCGTGGGATTCGCCGATGCCGTAGGAATGGAAGCGCTTCAGATAGATGGTCGCGGGCTCGCCGCTGCGCTCGAGCAGTCGCGGGATCACCTGTTCCTCCAGCATGCGCCGTAACTCGCGCGGCACGCCCGGGGTGAAGAAGAAGCGCGCCCGGCCGATATCGAGCGCGAAGCCGCAGGCGGTGCCGATCGGATTGTCCAGCACCTCCGCCGTCGACGGCAGCATCGCCTGCTTGCGGTTGTTGGGCGGCATGACGCGGCTGCGCTTGGTGAAGAAATCCTCCATCGTCGCCAGCCATTCCTCGTTGAGCACGAGCGGCACATCGGCGGCCTGCGCGGCGATCTCCTGCGACAGGTCGTCGACGGTGGGGCCAAGCCCGCCGTTGACGATCACCGCGTCCGCGCGCTGCGACGCAAGCTGGAAGGCCGCGAGCAAGGCCTCCCGGTCGTCGCCGACGGTGGTGCCCCAGTACACCGTCAGTCCGGCGTCCTCCAGCTTCTGGCTCATGTAGCTGAAATTGGTGTTGACGATTTTGCCGGTGAGGACTTCGTCCCCCGTGCAAAGGATCTCGATGCGCATGGCGTTTCCTGTGGAGCCGGGTGGAACGGCCATCCTGCGGGCTATTCGCCCGGCGCGTCCAGATGGCGCCCGACGCCCGCGGCGATCGCCTGCCCGGCAAGGCCAATTCCGGCGATGGCGCCGCCGCCGATGCCGATGCCGGCTGCTGTCACGCAGAGCGGCGCAGAGACCGCCCCTCCGACAGCACGCCGGCGCGAAGCGCCTGATCACGTCCTCAGCGATCTCTGCGCCGCCCTGCGACCTCTGCGTGAAATACGCCGGCCGATCACCGCACGGGCCCACCGTTCACGCCGTTATGGCCCCGAAGCCAGCCGGTCAGATGAAGTTCGTCCCGCCGTTCAACTGCACCGTCTGCCCGGTCATGTATTCGTTGCCGGCCACCATCAGCACCGCCTGCGCCACCTCCTCGGCCGTGCCCATCCGCCCGAGCGGGATACGCGCCACGTACTCGTCGCGCCGCTCGTTCATCATGTCGGTGTCGATCAGCGAGGGCGCGACGGCGTTCACGGTGATGCCGTCCTTCACCAGGCGCGCCGCGTAGCCGCGCGTCAGTCCCTCCATGCCGGCCTTGGAGGCATTGTAGTGGACGCCGATCCCGCCGGCCCCCCCGCGCCGCGCCGGACGAGATGTTCACGATCCGGCCCCAGTGCCGCGCGCGCATGCCGGGCAGCACCGCCTGGGTGCACAGGAACACCGATTTCAGGTTCACCGCCAGCGTCAGGTCGAACTCCGCCTCGGTGAGGTCGTCGACGCCGCGGATGATGGCGATCCCGGCATTGTTGACCAGCACGTCGATCGGCCCGAGATCGGCTTCGACCCGATGCACCATGGCGGCCACCGCATCGCCGAGGGAGACATCGGCGCGCACCACGACCGCCCGCCGGCCACCCGCGCGGATCGCCGCCGCGACCCCATCGGCCTCGGCTTCACGGTCGCGGCAGTTCACCGCGACGTCGGCTCCGGCGGCGGCCAGCGCCAGCGCGACGGCCCGTCCGATGCCGCGCGATGCCCCTGTGACCAAAGCGACACGGCTTCTCAGATTCGGTGTCAAGTCCATGACTTAATCCCCAGAATTCACTGATAAGGTTATTGCCCGGTGACCCGCATCTGCCCTAAGTCAAAGCACCGCTGAGTGGAGGAAGCCCATGCGCCGCCTGTTGTCCAGCCTCGCCGCCATTTCGCTGCTGACGGCACAGCAGGCCCACGCGCAACTGGACTGCCTGCAAGGGAATGAGCGGGCGGCCGTCGAGGTCGCCGCACTGCGCAGCCAGCTCATGGTGCTGGCCACGGGCTGCCGGCAGGACGACCGCTACAACGCCTTCATCCGCAAATACCAGGCCGACCTGATGGGCAACGAGCGCGAGGTCGGCGCCATCTTCAAGCGCATGCACGGCAAGCGGGCGCAGCAGGAGCACGACCGCTTCACCACCGACCTGGCGAACGGCGAGTCATCCGCGGGCATGCGCCTGGGCAGCGATTTCTGCCCGCGCAACAGCCTGATCTTCACCGAGGTGATGTCGCTGCGCACCGCTGCCGAGCTTGCCACCTACGCGGCGGGCAAGGACCTGGTGCCGACGTCGCTGGATGTGTGCCCGCAGGTGGCGCAGGCGCCCACGCGCAAGCCGGCCGCGAGCCCGGCCAAGCGCCACTGAGCCGAACCGCCGGGGGCCTTGAACAGGGGTCCCCAGCGACCGGCGCCGTTGCCTACGGGGTTACCGTGACCGCGACCCGCAGCGTCGCATCGCCGGGGATCAGCCGCACGGTGAAGGTGTCGGCACCGGCGTAGCGGGGGTTCGGCGTGTAGTCGATCCTGGTGTCGTTCCCGACGGTGTGGATCAGCACCTTGCCACGGGTCGGCGCAGCGGCGAGCAGGCCCGCGTCATACGGCCGGCCGTTGTTGTTCACCGTCACGGCGCACCAGCCGCCGTCATTCCCGGCCTTCATCGCGACATCGACGGTCTTGCCTGCCGCCGCATTCACCGGCGGCACCGTGCAGGACTTGGCCGCACCAGCCATGTCGGCGGCGAACACCCGTGCCGGGGGCGCGGACGGCTGCTGGTCGGCGCAGCCCTGCACCAGCAGGGCCGTCGCCGCAATCGCCAACCCGAATCGCCCGTGATGCATGCCGATGCGCCCCATCCAGTTTGCGCGGTGATGTAGCGCAATTGCGGCTCTGGCAAGGCATGAACTCGTTGTAACACCCACCCGGCGCAGCCGCCTCAGGCTGCCGCCGGATGGCCGGAGCTACACCGAGAAATACTTGGCGTGCGGGTTGAGCACGACGATCGCACTGGTCGACTGCTCGGGATGCAACTGGAACTCCTCGGACAGCGACACGCCGATCCGCTCGGCGCCGAGCAGCGACAGGATCGGCGCCTGGTCCTCCAGCCGCGGACACGCCGGATAGCCGAACGAGTAGCGCGAGCCGCGATACCCCTGCCCAAGCATCTTCTCCATGTCGCGGTCATCCTCGGCCGCGAAACCGAGTTCCGCGCGGATCCGCTTGTGCACGTACTCCGCCATCGCCTCCGCCATCTCCACCGACAGGCCGTGGAGATAGAGGTAGTCCTGGTAGCGGTTCTCCTCGAACCACACACGCGCGAAGTCCGACGCCTTCTGCCCCACCGTGACGATCTGCAACGCGATCACGTCGCGCTCCGCATCGTCGACGTCGCGGAAGAAGTCGGCGATGCACTCGCCATCCTCCTTCGGCTGACGCGGCAAGGTGAAGCGCGCAAGCTCGGTGCTGCCGTCCTGGTCGAAGATGATCAGGTCGTTGCCCTGGCCCGCCGCCAGCCAATAGCCGTACGCAGCCTGCGGGCGCAGGATTTCCTCGGCCTCGCACAGCGTCAGCATCCGCCGCATCACCGGGCGCAGTTCCTGCTTCGCCCAGCCCAGGAAATCGTCGAGCGAGCGGCCCTGCTTCCGGAATCCCCACTGGAACTGGTACAGGCTGCGCTCGTTGAGGAACGGCACGATCGCCTTGGGCGCCGCCTCGATCACGCGCGCGCCCCAGAACGGCGGCGCCGACACCTTCACGTCACCCGTCAGCCGCCGGCGCCGCGCCTGCACCGCACCGACATCCACCGGACGGAACGCCCGCGCATCCGCCTGGCCCAGCGTGCGCGCGGTGTTGCGTGCCTTGCCGGCGCGCTTCGACTGGACCACCGCCAGGTAGTCGTCGAACGCATTGCCGGTGACCTTGTCCATCAGATGCAGCCCGTCGAACGCATCGCGCGCATAGGCGACGCGGCCACTCGCATAGGCGCGCACGCAGTCGTCCTCGACGTAGTTGCGCGTCAGCGCCGCACCGCCCAGCAGCACCGGCACCTCCAGTCCCTGGCGCGACATCTCCTCGAGATTCTCGCGCATCACGACGGTGGACTTCACCAGCAATCCCGACATGCCGATGGCGTGCGCCTGGTGCTCCTTCGCCGCGGCCAGCATGTCGGCGAGCGGCACCTTGATGCCGAGATTGACCACGCGGTAGCCGTTGTTGGTCAGGATGATGTCGACCAGGTTCTTGCCGATGTCGTGCACGTCGCCCTTCACGGTGGCGAGCACGATGGTGCCCTTCTCCTGGCCCTCCACGCGTTCCATCAGCGGCTCCAGATAGGCCACCGCCGCCTTCATCGTCTCGGCGCTCTGCAGCACGAACGGAAGCTGCATCTTGCCGGCGCCGAACAACTCGCCCACCACCTTCATGCCGTCGAGCAGCACGTTGTTGATGATCTCCAGCGGCGGCAGCGTCTGCAGCGCCTCCGCCAGGTCGTCGGTCAGCCCCTTGCGGTCGCCGTCGACGATACGGTCCTTCAGCCGGCCTTCCACCGTGTCGGCGCGCTTCTTCTTGGTGGCGTCAGCCGCCTTGCGATCGGCGAAGATCTCCAGCAGCTTCTGCAACGGATCGTAGCCCTCGGCACGGCGGTCGAAGATCAGGTCCTCGGCGACCTTCACCTCCTCCGGCGCGATCATGTGCAGCGGGCGGATCTTCGACACATGCACGATGGCGCCGGTCATGCCGGCCCGCACCGCGTGGTCGAGGAACACGCTGTTGAGCACCGCGCGCGCCGCCGGGTTCAGCCCGAAGCTGACATTCGACAGGCCGAGAATGATCTGGATGTCGGGGAATTCGGCGCGGATGGCGGCGATGCCCTCCAGCGTCCATTGCGCCAGCTTGCGGTCGTCCTCGTTGCCGGTGGCGATGGTGAAGGTCAGCGGATCGATCAGCAGGTCCGACTGCGGCAGGCCGTAGCGAGTGCAGGCGAAATCCACCAGCCGCCGCGCCACCGCCAGCTTGTCATCGGCGGTCTTCGCCATGCCGGTCTCGTCGATCGTCAGCGCGATCACCGCCGCGCCGAATTGCTTGGCGAGTTTCAGGCGATCGGCCGCGGCATGCTCACCGTCCTCGAAGTTGATCGAGTTGATGATCGGCTTGCCGCCATGCAGCTTCAGCGCCGCCTCGATCACCGGCGTCTCGGTGCTGTCGATCACCAGCGGCGAATTGACCGAGGAGGTGAAGCGCCGGATCACCTCGTTCATCTCCCCCATCTCGTCGCGGCCGACGAAGGCGGTGCAGATGTCGAGCGAGTTGGAGCCCTCGCCGATCTGCTCGCGTCCCATCGCGACACAGCCGTCCCAGTCGTGCTTCTCCTGCAACTCGCGCCACTTCTTCGAGCCATTGGCGTTGCAGCGCTCGCCGATGGCGAAGAACGCATTCTCCTGCCGCAGCGGCACCGCCTGGTACAGGCTGGCGACCGAGGGCACCCAGACCGGCTTGCGCAGCACCGGCACCGGACGGAAAGACCCGCGTGCCTCGGCCCGCCGGCGCAGCATCGCATCGAGCGCCGCGATGTGCTCGATATTGGTGCCGCAGCAGCCGCCGATCAGGTTGATGCCGTCCTCGGCGACGAAGCGCTCCATCCAGGACGCCAGATCGGCCGCGCCAAGCGGATAATGTGTCTGTCCGTCGACCAGCTCCGGCAGGCCGGCATTCGGCTGCACCGACAGCAGGCCCGGCCAGTTGGCCGCCAGCCAGCGCACGTGCTCGGCCATCTCCTGCGGGCCGGTGGCGCAGTTCAGCCCCATCAGCGGCACATCGAGCGCGTGCACCACGGCAGCCGCAGCGGCGATGTCGGGACCGACCAGCAGCGTGCCGGTGGTCTCCACCGTCACCTGCACGAAGACCGGGATATCGCTGTCCGCCTCGGTGCGGGCGATCTTGGCGCCGTTCACCGCCGCCTTGATCTGCAGCGTGTCCTGGCAGGTCTCGATCAGGATGGCATCGACGCCGCCGGCGATCAGGCCGCGGCATTGCAACGCCAGCGCCGCCTCCAGCGGGTCGTAGGCGATGTTGCCCAGGCTGGGCAGCTTGGTGCCCGGACCGATGCTGCCGATCACCCAGCGATGGCGGCCGTCGCTGAACTGCTCCGCCGCCTCGCGCGCCAGTTCGCCGCCGCGCTTGTTGATCTCGAAGGCCTGGTCGCCGATGTCGAACTCCGCCAGCGTGACCGGCGAGCCGCCGAACGTGTTGGTCTCCACCATGTCGGCACCGGCCTCGAAATAGCCGCGATGGATGTCGCGCACGAGATCGGGGCGCGAGAGGTTCAGCACGTCGGTGCAGTTCTCCTTGCCGTAGTAGTCGCGCTCGACGTCCAGCGTCATGCTCTGCACGCGGCTCCCCATGCCGCCATCGCACAGCAGCACGGAATCACGCAGCGCATCGAGCAGGTGGGGACGGGGCATGGGGCTTCCTTCGGTCGGGACTCGGGCAGTCGGGTGTCAGGCGATCGGGTGTCAGGCAGTCGGAACTCGGGCGGTCGGAACTCGGGCGGCGTGGATCGGCTGGTGCTGCGCGAGATACGCATCCAGCCGCGCGACCAGCGCCGCGATTTCGGCAGGCGGCAGGAAGGCGGCGGCCAGGCTGTTGCGCGCCAGCAGGACGATCTCGTCCGCGGACAGATCGAGAGCCTGGCGGCAGGCGGTGAAATTGTCGTTGACGGTGCCGCCGAAATACGCGGGATCGTCGGAATTCAGCGTGACGCACAGGCCGGCGTCCAGCATCGCCCGCAGCGGATGCACCGCCAGCGAGGCCACGCCCTTCAGCCGCAGGTTCGACAGCGGACAGACCGTGAGCGGCGTGCCGCGCGCCGCCAGTTCGCGCACCAGCGCCGGATCGTCGAGGCAGGAATTGCCGTGGTCGATGCGGTCCACGTCCAGCACCTCGACCGCCTCGCGCACGTAGGACGCCGGGCCTTCCTCGCCCGCGTGCACGGTGATCGGGAAACCGCGCTCGCGCGCCGCACGGAAGTACCCCGCAAAGCGGGATGGCGGGTTGCCACATTCGGCGCCGCCCAGGCCGAAGCCGGCGATCCGATCGGCCCATGGCATCACCGAATCGAGCAGCGCGAGCGCGTCCGCCTCGCTGCGGTGCCGCTGCGCGCTCACCAGCAGGCCGCCGCTGATCCCGTCCTCGCGCGCCGCATCGTCGATCGCCGCCAGCACGCCATCCATCACCGCCGCCAGCGCCACGCCGCGCTCGGTGAAGCTCTGCGGTCCCATGAACATCTCGGCGCGCACCACCGCATCGGCATGCGCCCGGCGCAGATAGGCACGGGTGATGTCGTAGAAATCGCGCTCCCGCAACAGGACGCGGCAGCCCTCGTAGTAAAGGTCGAGGAACGACTGCAGGTCCTCGAACTCATAGGCCGCGCGCAGCGCCTCGGGCGTCTCCCAGCGCGGCCGCATGCCGTTGCGCACGGCGAGTTCCAGCAGATGCTCGGCCTCGATGCTGCCCTCGAGATGCATGTGCAAATCGGCTTTCGGCAGCCCGCGGATGACGGCGTCGGAGATCGCCATCAGACGGCAAGCTCATGCGCCTGCGAGACGAGGGCATCCGCGCCGCGCGTCGCCGCCCACAGGCGGATCGCCAGGTCGGCGCCCGTCACCGAGACCGCCTCGCCCGCGCGCATCCCGGCCGCGTCCAGCAGCCCGTGCATCGCCCGGTCGCTGAAACCCGGCCAGCGATGCGCCAGCCGGCTGACCAGATCGTCCCGGCCATGTTCCGCGAGGTCGATCACGATCAGCCGCCCGCCCGGCCGCAGCACCCGCGCCACCTCGGCCAGCGCGCCGGGCGGATCTTCCGCATAGTGCAGCACCATCTGCATCACCGCCGTGTCGAACGACGCATCGGCCAGCGGCAGCCGGTACATGTCGGCCAGGCGGACCTGGCAGTGCGGCAGGCCAGCCCGCGCCAGGCGCGAGCGCGCCAGCGCCAGCATCGCCTTGGACGCATCGACACCGATGCCCTGGCTGATCCGCGGCGCCAGCAGCTCCAGCACGCGGCCGGTGCCGGTGCCCACGTCCAGCAACCGGCCCGCGCCGTGCTCCGGCACCAGCGTCAGCAGCGCCGCCTCGACCGCGGCGGCCGGCAGGTCCAGCGCACGCATCTCGTCCCAGTCGGCGCCCTGGCGGCGGAAACTCTCGGACGCGACGCGGGCGCGCTCGGCCAGCACGCGCGCGGCCTGGCGCCGGTCGGTCTCCAGCACCGGGTCGTCGTCGGGCAGCCGCGCCACCAGGTCACGCGCCAGCGCGCCCTGGTCGCCATGCGGCAGGGTGAACCAGACGTTCGCCCCCTCGCGCACCCGGTCCAGCAGGCCGCAATCGCACAGCAGCTTCAGGTGGCGCGACAGACGCGGTTGCGACTGCCCCAGGATCTCGGTGAACTCCGAGACGCAGAAGGCGCCGCGCCCGGCCAGCGCCAGCAGACGGAGGCGGGTCGGTTCGGCGGCGGCGCGCAGGCTGGCCAGGAGGCGATCCATGGCGTATAAGTGACATAAACATATCCTTATGTCCAGGCTGTGAATGAGATGCGTGACGCCCGTATCCCGGTCCGCTTCGGCCACCCGGCCCCGCATGAGGCCGTGATGGTCGAAGATGGGATCGCCGCCCCGCCGGCCCGCGCCCAGGCCGGGTTCGCGCTGCCCGGCGGTCTGGCCGGCCACGTGCCCGGCTGCGCCTGCTGCGTGCCGCGCAGTGCGGTCGGCCAGGCGTTCGGCCGCCTGTTCCTCGCCCGGGCGCGCGGCGAGGTCGCGTGGTTCGACGCGGTCGCCGTGCTGGCGACATCGGCCGGCGAGGCCGCCGTGCGCGCGGCGCTGGCGGCGGATCAAGTCTCCGCGGGAAGGTTTCGGCTGGTGGAGCGCTGACCCAGATCGGCTGGATGCGCATCCTCGTCATCTATTGCCACCCTGTCCCCGACAGCTTCGCCGCCGCCGCCCACGCCACAGTGCTCGAGGCACTGGCCGAGGCGGGCCATGAGGTCACCGATGTCGATCTGTATGCCGAGCGGTTCGATCCCGCGATGAGCCGGCAGGAGCGGATCGACTACCACAACACGGCCCGCAACGAGCGGCTGGTGAAGCGCTACGACGACCAGCTTGTCTGGGCCGAGGCGCTGGTGCTGGTCTATCCGTCGTGGTGGTACGGCATGCCGGCGATGCTGAAGGGCTATTTCGACCGCGTCTGGCTGCCGGGCGTCGCGTTCGACGTCACGCCGGACGGCAAGGTGGACACCGACCGGCTGAAACAGCTTCGCCGCATCCTGGTGGTGACGACCTATGGCGGTCCGTGGTGGATGGTGCGCATCGCCATGGGCGACCCGGCGCGCAAGGTGATCGGCCGCGCCGTGCGCGCGCTGTGCGCCCGCGCCTGCCGGGTCACGTGGTGCGTGCACTACGGCATGGACCGCGCCAAGCGGCCCGAACTCACCCGGTTCCTCCAGCAGGTCCACGCGGCCGCGCGCCGCCTCGCGTGAGCGCGGCGACTAGTCAGCCCGTCGCGGATCAGCCGGTGATGATCAGCCGGGCGGTGTCCTCGACCGCTGACAGCATCGGGTAGTGCCCGGTGTCCAGTTCGTGCCAGCCCGCGCCGAGTTTCTCGGCGGCGCGGCGCTGGTGCGGCAGGCCGGGGTTGGGTGCCTGGCGGCAGTAGACCACGGTTGCCTTCCATGATTGCTGCCAGAAGGTCGGCAGCTTCACCCGTTCGGTCATCGCCGCCACCGGATGCGGCGTGTAGCGCGCCAGCGCCCAGGCCTTGGTCGCGCCCTCCAGGCTGGCGAACATGCGGTCCGCCGCATCCTCGGGCGACGGCCCGGTCGCGAGATCGGTGGTGACCGCGTTGCGCCGCTGCACGATGTCGGGGATGCACTCCCCGTCCAGCAGCGCCAGCGCGTCGAGCAGCACGATCCGGCCAACCCGCTCGCGTGCCAGTTCCGCCGCCTTGCACGCCACCATGCCGCCGCTGCTGGTGCCCACCAGCACGACGTCGTGCAGGTCCTCGAAGAAAAGCAGTTCGGCGATCTCGGCGCCGTGCGTCTCGGTGGTGATGCCCGCCCGCAGCGCGTGGCGGCGTTCGGCGCAGCCATCGAGGCTGGGCGCAAGGACCAGGTGCCCGTCCGCCGCCAGGCGCTGCGTCACACGCTGCCAGATCCAGCCGCCCTGATATGCGCCGTGAACAAGTACGATCGTTGCCATGGTCGTTCTCCCCTTTGCCGCGAGCATAGCATCGGCCCCGGCGACTTGACGAACCGCTGCTCGACCAACCGCGGCTTGACGGGGCGCGGCTTTCAGGTGCGGTGTACTCCGGTGCGCGACACCGGCCAGATGGCTTTGGCGATCTTCCCTACCCCCCGCTTCGCGGAGGCGGATTTCCGCGAGGCGCCCTCGAACGCGCAGGCCTATGCCTGGATCACCCGCACCGCCGAATGGCCGAACCACCGGCTGGCGCTGTGGGGCGACGCCGGCCGCGGCAAGACGCACCTGCTGCACATCTGGGCGGAGCGCACCGGAGCCGCGCTGTGGTTGGGCCGGACGCTGAGCGCCCTGCCCGACCTGCCGCCGGCCGGAATCGCGCTCGACGATGCCGATGCGGTCGCGGAGGAGACGGCGCTGCTGCATCTGCTGAATGCGGCGGGGGAGGCGCGGCTGCCCGTCCTGCTGGCGGCGCGGCAGGCACCGGCGCGGTGGCCGGTGCGGCTGCCCGACCTGGCGAGCCGCCTGCGCGCCGTCACCGCGGTGGAACTCGGCGCGCCCGAGGACACGCTGCTGCGTGCGCTGGTGGCGCGCCTGCTGGCGGACCGGCAGATCCGGCTGCCGGATGCGGTGCAGGAGTGGCTGGTGCGGCGGCTGCCGCGCAGCGCCGATGCCCTGCGTGAGGCGGTGGTCCGGCTGGATACCGCCTCGCTCGACCGGCAGCGCCGGATCACTGTCCCGTTCGCCGCTTCCGTGCTGGCGGACATGCTGGAACCGAATGAAATTTCCGGGACAGGGAGCCTTGCCGCCCAGGACGAAGCACCTCTCCTGTAGGATCGCGCCATGGAAACCGCACCCGAACAAGGCCCGCCGACAGACGCCGCCGATGCACTGGACGTGCTCGAGCCGGTGCGGGTGGTCCCATCGTCCGCCGAACCCGCCATCGGGCTGCACAGCCCGGAGCGCTTCATCAACCGGGAACTCTCCTGGCTGGACTTCAACCACCGCGTCGTGGAGGAGGCGGAGAACCCGCGCCACCCGCTGCTGGAGCGGCTGCGCTTCGTGTCGATCAGCGCCTCCAACCTCGACGAGTTCTATTCGGTCCGCGTCGCCGGGCTGATCGGCCAGGCGAAGGCGGGCGTGACGGCGGTCTCGCCGGATGGCCGGACGCCGGCGCAGCAGCTTGCCGGCATCAAGATCCGCGCCGAATCGCTGCTGGCCGAACAGCAGCGCGTCTGGCGGGAACTGCGCAGCCTGCTGCGCGAGGCCGGCATGGAGGTCTGCGAGCCGGAGGAGCTTTCGGCCGATGACGTGGCCTGGCTGGACGCCTGCTTCATGGAGCGGGTGTTTCCCGTCCTGACCCCTTTGGCGATCGACCCGGCGCATCCGTTCCCGTTCATCCCGAACATGGGGCTGGTGATGGCCCTCCTGCTGCTGCGCGAGGAGGACGGCCAGGCGATGCGGGCGATGCTGCCGCTGCCGAGCCAGGTGGAGCGCTTCATCCGCCTGCCGGGCGTGCCTGGCGAGCCGATCCGCTTCGTGCTGCTGGACGATCTGGTGGAGCTGTTCCTCGACCGGCTGTTCCCCGGCTTCCGCCTCACGGCCCAGGGCACGTTCCGGCTGATCCGCGACACCGACGTGGAATTCGAGGAAGAGGCTGAGGATCTGGTGCGGTCCTATGAGACGGCGCTGAAGCGCCGGCGCCGCGGCGTCGCGATCCATCTCGAGATGGACGGCAAGATGCCGGAGGAGCTGCGCGTGCTGGTCGCCGCCGAGACCGGCGCCTCATCCGACGAGACGCATGTGGCCGATGGCATCCTGGGCCTGGTCGACGTGAAGCAACTGATCGTGGACGACCGCCCCGACCTGCTGTTCACGCCGTACACCCCGCGCTTCCCGGAGCGCATCCGCGATTTCGGCGGCGACTGCTTTGCCGCCATCCGGGCCAAGGACATCATCGTCCACCACCCGTTCGAGAGCTTCGACGTGGTGGTGCAGTTCCTCCGCCAGGCGGCCCAGGATCCGAGCGTGATCGCGGTGAAGCAGACGCTGTACCGCACCAGCCGCGACAGCCCGATCGTGAAGGCGCTGATCGAGGCGGCGGAGGCGGGCAAGTTCGTCACCGCGGTGGTGGAACTGCGCGCGCGCTTCGACGAGGAGATGAACATCCGCCTAGCGCGCAGCCTGGAGGCGGCCGGCGTCCAGGTGGTCTACGGCTTCACCGAATTGAAGACCCACGCGAAGCTGTCGCTGGTGGTGCGGCGCGAGGGCAGCGGCGTGCGCTCCTACGCGCATTTCGGCACCGGCAACTACCACCCGATCACGGCGCGCATCTACACCGACCTGTCGTTCTTCACGACCGACCCGGCGCTGACCCGCGACGCGGCCAGGCTGTTCAACTTCACGACGGGCTATGCACGTCCGGAATTGATGGATGCCATCGCGTTCAGCCCGCACACGACGCGGCCGGTGCTGACGGATCTCATCCGGCGGGAGATCGCCTTGGCGCTCGCCGGGAAGCCCGCGAACATCTGGCTGAAGATGAACTCGCTGGTCGACGAGACGCTGATCGACCTGCTGTATGAGGCCTCGCGCGCCGGCGTGAAGGTGATGGCGGTGGTGCGCGGCATCTGCTGCCTGCGCCCGGGCGTGCCAGGCATGTCGGAGAACATCCGCGTCAAGTCGATCGTCGGCCGCTTCCTGGAGCATAGCCGCATCACCGTTTTCGGCAACGGCCACGCCCTGCCCAGCCGCCATGCGCGTGTCTATATCAGCTCCGCCGACTGGATGGCGCGCAACATGGACTGGCGCGTCGAGACGTTGGTGCCGATCCACAATCCCACGGTGCATGCGCAGGTACTGGACCAGATCATGGTGGTGAACCTGAAGGACACGATGCAGTCGTGGGAGTTGCGTCCCGATGGCGAGTGGCGGCGCGTGGCGCCTGGCCGGAAGCCGATCTCGGCTCACGACTACTTCATGACCAATCCGTCGCTTTCCGGTCGGGGATCTGCTCTGCATGGCGGGACAGTCATCTCACCGCTCGGGAATCATCGCCGCCAGGACCGCGTTCGCCAGGATTGACCGCATGCCGTTCACGCCGCCCGCCGATGCGCCCCGCTGCGCAGTCGTCGACCTCGGATCGAACTCGGTCCGCCTCGTCGTGTATGAGGGGAACTGCCGCAACCCCGTGGCGATCTTCAACGAAAAGGCGGTGCTCCGCCTGGGGCGCGGCCTGCAATCGACCGGCCGGCTGAACGACGAAGGGATGGCCCAGGCGTTCACCGTGCTGCACCGCTACCATGCGGTGGCGCACGCGATGGGCGCCGCCCCGTTCGAGATCCTCGCCACTGCGGCGGTGCGGGATGCGCGCAACGGCCCGGACTTCGTGGCCGGCCTGCAGGCGCGGCTGCCCGGCGTGCCGATCCACATCCTGACCGGCGTGCAGGAGGCGGAGTTCTCCGCCATGGGGGTGCTGTGCGGCATCCCGACGGCGGATGGCGTCCTGGCCGATATCGGCGGCGGCTCGCTCGAGGTGGTGCGGCTGGATCGCGGCACGCGGGGCGTGTCCCAGACGCTCAGCCTGGGGGCGATCCGGCTGTCCGAGCGCGCCGGCAACGATCCCGTGCGGGCGCGCGCGATCGCCGAGGCCGACCTGGCCGCGGTGCCGTGGCTGGCGGAAGGCGCCGGCCGGGACCTGTACCTGGTGGGCGGCGCGTGGCGGGCGCTGGCACGCATCCATATGGCGCAAACGGCCTACCCGCTGCAGATGGTGCACCACTACACGATCAGCCGCGAGGAGGCGCGCGACCTGACCGGCGTGATCGCCGGCGCCGGCCGCCGTGCGCTGGAGCGATTGCCGGGCCTGTCGCGCCGGCGCATCGACGACCTGCCCTATGCCGCCGTCGTGCTGCGCCGCGTGCTGCGCGCGACCGGCGTGCGCCGCGTGGTGTTCAGCGCGAGCGGCCTGCGCGAGGGCTGGTTCATGCAGCGCATGCCTGACGCGGTGAGCGGGCAGGACCCGCTGCTGGCGGCCGGCCGGGACTTCGCCGGCCGTCTGGGACGCGACCCCGACCTGCCCCCCGCGCTGATGGCGTGGACCGATCCGCTGTTCCCCGGTGAGACCGGCGAGGCGCGCCGCCTGCGCGAGGCGGCCTGCTGGATGTCGGATATCGGCAGCCACGACCATCCCGAATTCCGTGCCGAGCAGGCGTTCCTGCGCGTGCTTCGCCAGCCCGGCATCGGGCTCGACCACCATGCGCGGGCATTTCTCGCCCTCACCATTGCCATGCGCTACGAGGTGGACTCCGAGGCCGGCTTCCTGCGCCCGGCACGGCTGCTGCTGGACGTCGCCAGCATGCATCGCGCCGAAGTCCTCGGCGTGGCGCTGCGGCTGGCCTACACGCTGTCGGCCGGCACGCCCGACCTGCTGGCGGGCACCGGGCTGGCGCTGTCCGGCAGCCGGCTGACCCTGCATCTGCGCGAGGACAGCGGTGTGTTCGCCGGCGAGAGCGTGATGCGGCGGCTGGACCGCCTGGCCCAGGCGGTCGGCCTGGAAGCCGCCACGGAGGCTGCCCGCGACCGGGCCGCCTGATGATCCGCCGCGCGCTGGCCGCCGAGACGGACACCGTGCGCGACGTCGTCTGCGCCGCCTATGCCCCCTACATCCCGCGCATCGGCAAGCCGCCCGGGCCGATGCTGGACGACTACGCGCGGCGCATCGCTGCCGGCGAGGCCTGGGTGCTGGATGAGGGGGGCCGCATCGTGGGCGTGCTCGTGCTGGAGCAGACGGCGGATGGATTCCTGCTCGACAACATCGCCGTGCTGCCCGATTGCCAGGGCAAAGGATTCGGTCACGAGTTGTTGTTGTTCGCCGAGGCCGAAGCCCGGCGTGGCGGTTTCGCCGAGGTCCGTCTGTACACCCATGCACTGATGACCGAGAATATTGCCCTGTATCGGCGCATCGGCTTCGTCGAGACGCATAATATCACGGAAAATGGCTACGACCGCGTGTACATGGCAAAGCGGCTATAGTACAGCCGGTATTACCCGGTAATTCTGCTGAAGCATTCGGTTACGTTGTGACATGCCATGACCGCATGCTTCCGCCGCATGGCTGGAGGCGGGTCGCGGCTTCTGTCGGAAATGTGGCGGCGCGCTATGTCCCGCTGCGGCGCACAAGCGCTGAACCGCTTAATCCTCCGGGAGAAAGACCATGAAACGATTGCTTCTGGCCAGCGCGGCCGGGCTTGCGGTAACCACCGGTGCGGCGTTCGCGGCGGGTGTACCTGGTACGCCGGGCACCGCACAACCGGCCCAGGACAGCTTCTACTCGGGCTATCTGTTCCCGGATGACGGTTCTCCGTCGGGCGATGAGCCGACAGCAATTCCGGTGCCGCAGCCGTCCACCCCGACCGGCATCGGCGGGCTCAACTTCACGCATATCTTCCTGTTCCCGCCGTCCGAAGGCGCCGACGGCGGCGACGGCCAGGGCTGATCCTGAAGGGCTGACACCGAGGCCCAGGAAGCTCGACCACCATCATCGTGGTGAGGCCTGGTCCCGTTATCCGCGTCTTTGCTCACGCGAGTGAAGACGCGGATGACCGGGCCTGCGCCCAAGCCTGGCAAAAGCCCCTCGCGGTTCCCTCAGTAAATCTCGAAGTATCGGTTGCAGAGTTCGTTCATCGCCCATTCGGCGACGTGGTGCACCTCGGAGCGCTTGTGGCGCAGATAGGCCTCCAGGAAGACCGGACCGAACCACCCTGCCACCGCCTTGCTCGCCGCCATCGCGTCGAGCGCCTCGCCGAGCGAATGCGGCAGTTCATCGGCGTCGGCGGCCGAATGCGGCAGGCCCAGCTTGCGCTGCAGGCCGTCCGCCCCGGCGAAGATGATCGCACCGAGCGCGAGGTAGGGGCTCGCGGCCGCGTCGCTCACGCGGAACTCCAGGTTGAACTGCGCCGCCGTGTCGGCCGCGTCCGCCGCGGCGAACACCGGGCAGACGCGCAGGGCCGCGCCGCGATCCTGCTGGACGATGTCGATGAGGGTCGGCGCCCAGCGGTTCGGCGTCAGCCGGAGATAGGAGACCGGCGAGGGTGCGGTGATGGCGCAGATCGCCGGCAGGTGGTGCAGGACGCCCGCGCAGAAATGCTGGGCCGCCATGCTGAGCCCCATCGGTCCGGTCGGCGCATAGGTCACCGGCGCGCCGGCCGCGTCCTGCAGGCTCATGTGCACATGCATGCCGTTGCCGACGCCCGAGGCCTCCGGCATCGGCGAGAACGACGCCCGGAACCCGTGCCGGTGGGCGGCCGCGCGCGCCATCTCGCGGGTGATGACCGCCTGGTCGGCGGCGGCCAGGGCGGCGGCCGGCGCCACCGTTACCTCGAATTGCCGCGTGCCGTACTCGGCCAGGAAGCTATCCGGCTGTACGCCGGCGGCGCGCAGCGCGGCGATGAAGCTCTCGCCGAACGTGCCCTGGCGACGGAACGCATTCAGACTGTACGCATCGCCGTCACGGTGCTGGTTGCCGGTGTAGACGAACTCCTGCTCGAACGCCGCGATCAGGCGCAGCCCGGCAGCGGCATCGAGTGCCGCAATGGCGCGGCGGAGGAATTCGCGCGGGCAGCACTCCCACGGCGTGCCGTCGATGGTGCGGATGTCGCCCAGGAAGAAATGCTCGGGCGCCGAGCCGTCCGCGAAGTCGACGCGCACCTCGGTCGTGGCGTCCGGCACTATCATGAGGTCGCCGCCGGTGCCGAACGGCGTATCGAGGATCGGGCCGAACGCCGTCTGCATCAGGTTCGAATGCGTCCAGCCGACGCCTTTGCGCCGCCGCGCCGCGATTTCGCTGGCAGGAAAGCCCTTGCCACGAACATGGCCGGCGATATCGCAGGTGCCGACGAACACCAGTTCTTCGCGCAGCATAGCGCTCTCCCGTTACAATTCGATGCAACGTAGCGCGGACAGTGCAGGGCTGAGAACCGCGCAGGGCACTTGTGCCGCTTCGCAATGAGGAGTCAGGCTGCGGCGGAATCGGTTCGCCACCGATTCACCCGACCATCCCACCTCCCGAGGTACCCCATGAAAGTACGCGCCCTAGCACTCGCCGCTGGCTTCCTCGCGGTCGCCGGCCTCGCCGGCTGCGCATCCACCCCGCCGGCTCCGCCGCCGCCACCCGCACCGGCACCGGTCGCTGCCCCTGCCCCGCCGCCGCCGCCTGCCATGCCCGCCAACCTGACGCCGGCGCAGCAGCGCGTCGCGAAGCTGCAGATGGCGCTGAATGCCAACGGCGCGCAGATCGATGTCGACGGCAAGATGGGCGGCAAGACCGTTACGGCGCTGAAAGATTTCCAGAAGGCGCACAACCTGCGGCCCACCGGCCATGTCGACGCCGCGACGCTGAAGGCGCTCGGCGGCTGATCGCCTGGCAGCCGCCACGCCGGTCCGGTCACCCGGGCGGCGCGGCGGCTGCCAACCCGCGACCGGTCAAGTCCACAGCGTGATCCGTGCAGATCGACTCACCGGAGTGGTGCAGCGCGCTCCCCGATAACGAGCCAGCGCGTGATCCGTGCGGATGCGGTCACCGACGCGGTGAAGCACGCACTCAGACAACGCGCTAGCGCGGGTTCCGAGAGGCAACGCAGTCAGGCAACGATCTAGCGCAGGACGGCGCCGGTCGCCTTGGCCACGGCAGCGACGACCTTCTGCGACGCGGCCTCGATCTCCGCCTCCGTCAGGGTGCGTTCGCGCGGCTGGAACGTGACCTCGATGGCCAGTGACTTCTTGCCGTCGGGCAGCCGGTCGCCCTGGTAGAGGTCGAACAGCGACACCCCGGTGATCAGCGTGCGTTCGGCACCGCGCGCTGCCCGCAGCACCGCATCGGCGGTGACGGCGACATCGACCAGGAAAGCGAAGTCGCGGCGGATCGGCTGGAACTGCGGCAGGTCGGGCGCCGATCTCCTGCGCCGCCGGGGCTCGCCCACAGCGTCCAGGTTGAGCGAGAAGGCGACCACCGGCCCCGCAAGGTCGAGCGCGGCCAGCACGCTCGGATGCAGTTCGCCGAAGCTGCCGAGGACCGTCTTCGGACCCTGGCGCACCATGGCGGAGCGGCCGGGATGATAGAAGCCTGGCGCGTCCTGCGTCAGCATCAGCGCATCGAGCGGCACGCCGACCGCCGCCATGACCGCCCAGAGATCGGCCTTGGCATCCATCGCATCGAGCGGGCGTGACGATGCCAGCCAGGACCGCGGCGTCGCCCCGGCGCGCAGCCCGGCTGCGATCCAGCGCTGGCTGCACGCCGCGTCGGTCGCGAATTCCGGACCGATCTCGAACAGCGCCACGTCGGGATAGCCACGCGCGGCGTTGCGCTGTGCCGCGAGTGCCAGCGTGGCGATCGGCGTCGGACGAAGCTGGTCGAGATCGGCCGCGATCGGGTTGGTCAGGTGCAGCGCGTCGGGCGTGGCGCCGAACAGCGCGGCCTGCGCCTGCGGCATGAAGCTGAAGGTGACGCACTCGGCGAGGCCCTGGGCGGCGAGCGTCCGATGGGCCAGGGCGGCACG
This sequence comes from Acetobacteraceae bacterium, assembly GCA_037201625.1. Classification (GTDB taxonomy): domain Bacteria; phylum Pseudomonadota; class Alphaproteobacteria; order Acetobacterales; family Acetobacteraceae; genus JAMXLO01. The sequence continues at coordinate 1,803,582 of JBBCGR010000003.1, forward strand.
CACCTGCGAGGGCGTGAGCGTCGCCAGCGGCACCGGCGATGCGCGCGGCAAGGACACCGGCGGCACGGCGTCGAGGCCGCGCAGGCGCAGCACCTCCTCCACCAGATCGCATTCCGGCTCGATCTCGGCGCAGCCCTGGGCGGCCTTCCCGGCGAGCGCCGGGTCGAGCGTCGGCGCCTGTTCCAGTTCGATGGGCGCGGCGATGTCGTTGCGCCAGGAGGGGACGGCGACCGTGACCCGTGCCGCGTCACGCGCCTGCACGGCGAAGCCAAGCCGCTGCAGCGAGGCGACGGCCTCATCGGCCGGGATGTCGGAACCGCCAAGGCCGGCGATGCGCTCGAACCGCAGCGTGGCGGTGCGCTGCCAGGCCGGCGGCGTGCCGGCCGCGGTGACCTCGCCAGGCTCGCCGCCGCAAAGCTCCAGCACCATGGCGGTGGCGGCCTCCACCGCGTCCGGCATCAGTGCCGCGTCGATGCCGCGCTCGAAGCGCTGGCGGGCGTCCGACACGATCTGATGGCGGCGGCCGGTCAGGGAAATGCGGACCGGGTCGAACAGGGCGCATTCGATGAACACGCCGGTGGTGGCTTCGTCGCAGCCGGTTGCCTCGCCGCCGATGACGCCGGCCATCGACTGCACGCCGGCGGCGTCGGCGATGGCGCAGTCATCTTCGGTGACCGTGTAGTCGCGCCCGTTCAGCGCGCGGAAGGTCTCGCCGCGACCCGGGCGCAGGCTGAGCACATCGCCGGCCAGTTTGCCCATGTCGAACACGTGCAGCGGGCGGCCGAGATCGACGGTGAAGAAATTGGTGATGTCCACCAGCGCGTTGATCGGACGCAGGCCGATCGAGGTCAGCCGGTCCTGCAGCCATTGCGGGCTCGGGCCGTTGCGGACGCCGCGGATGGCGCGGCCGAGGATCCAGGGGCAGGCCTGGGGCCAGTCGATCTGCCAGCGCGGGCCGCCGCTGAAGCCGGGCGCGACCGGCGCCGGCTGCCAGGGTTTCAGGGTGCCGATGCCGGCGGCGGCCAGGTCGCGGGCGATGCCGCGGACCGAGAAGCAGTCGCCGCGGTTCGGCGTGACGCTGACATCGATCAGCGGATCGTCGAGGCCCGCCCATTCTGCGTACTGCACCCCGATGGGCGCATCCTCCGGCAGGTCGACGATGCCGGCATGGTCGTCGCCAAGCCCCATCTCGCGGGCGGACAGCAGCATCCCCGCGCTCTTCACGCCGCGGATCTCACCGATTTTCAGGGTGATGCCGGTGCCCGGGATGAAGCTGCCGGGTGGGGCGAACACGCCCGTCATGCCGGTCCGGGCATTCGGCGCGCCGCACACCACGGACACCGTCTCGCTGCCGGTATCCACCGTGCAGACGCGCAGGCGATCGGCGTTGGGGTGCTGCACCGCCTCGACCACGCGGGCGATGCGGAACGCGGCGAGGGCGGCGCCGCGATCCTCCACGCCCTCGAGTTCCAGGCCGATGCGGGTCAGCGTGTCGGTGATCTCGCCGACGGTGGCCGAGGTGTCGAGGTGGGTCCGCAGCCAGGAGAGGGTGAACTTCATGGCCGCATCCTCTCCTCGCAGCCCCGGAGGGCAGAGACGCCGGGAGAGTTGGCGAGAGGCTGGCCATCGTCATGGCCGGCCGCGTGCCGGCCATCCACGACTTTGGCACGGCCGGTACAGTCAGGTGCAAAGGCAGACGTGGATGGCCGGGCCAGGCCCGGCCATGACGGTGGGCGTCGGTTCCCCGCCGTTCCGTGAATGGCGACGGGGGCGTTCGCTCGGTGAGGGGATGCGAGGAGAGAGTGCGCCGGCATCGCGTTACACCCCCTCGTGCAGCATGGTGGGGGCGAGCGGATTGAAGCCGTAATGCCGCAGCCAGCGGATGTCGGATTCGAAGAACGGGCGCAGATCGGTCATGCCGTGCTTCAGCATGGTGACACGCTCCACGCCCATGCCCCAGGCGAAGCCCTGCCACTCGCGCGGGTCGATGCCGCAATTGGCCAGCACGCGCGGATGCACCATGCCGCTGCCGAGAATCTCGAGCCAGTCGCCGCCTTTGCCGAGGTCGCCGGTGCGGCGGTTCCAGCCGATATCCACCTCCATCGAGGGCTCGGTGAACGGGAAGTAGCTGGAGCGGAAGCGCACCGGCAGGTCGGCGATGCCGAAGAAGGTGCGCAGGAAGTCGATCAGCGTGCCCTTCAGGTGGCCGAGATGCAGGTCGCGGTCGAGGATCAGCCCCTCGCACTGGTGGAACATCGGCGAATGCGTGGCGTCGTGGTCGGCGCGGTAGGTGCGGCCGGTGACGATGACGCGGATCGGCGGCTTCTGCGCCAGCATGGTGCGGATCTGCACCGGCGAGGTCTGCGTGCGCAGCACCGGCGGCGGGCCGTTGCCCTGCGGCGGCAGGTAGAACGTATCCTGGTCGGCGCGGGCGGGGTGGTGCGCCGGGATGTTCAGCGCGCCGAAATTCATCCAGTCCGATTCGACGTCGGGCCCTTCGGCGATCGCGCAGCCCATGGCGCCGAAGATCGCGGCGATCTCATCCATGGTGCGGCTGATCGGATGGATCAGCCCGGTCTCGCGCGGACGCGGCGGCAGGGTGGGATCGAGCCGCTCCGCCGCCAGGCGGGCATCGAGTTCGGCGTTCTCCAGCGACGCGCGGCGGGCCTCGATGAGGGCGGTCAGCGCGTCCTTGACCTGGTTGAGCGCGGCCCCACGCTCCCGCCGCTGGTCGGGCGGCAGCTTGCCCAGGTCGCGCAGCAGCGCGGTGACGCGGCCGTTGCGGCCCAGCGTGGCGACACGGACCGCATCCCAGGCGCGCAGGTCGCCGGCGGCGGCCAGCGCGGCCTCGGTTTCGGAGTGCAGGGTCTGAAGGTCGTCGGTCATGGCGGCTACATATCGTCATTCCCGCGGCGGCGGGAACCCGGGGCGAGCGAGGCCCACCCGGGTTTCCGCGCCGCGGGGAGGACGTCAGAGCGCGGCCTGCACCTTCCGCACGATCTCCGCGAATGCCGTCGCATCGTCATAGGCGATGGCGGCGAGCACCTTGCGGTCGATCTCGATGCCGGCCTTCTTCAGGCCGTCGATGAAGCGGCTGTAGGTCAGGCCGTGCTCGCGGACCGCGGCGTTGATGCGCTGGATCCACAGGCCGCGGAAGTCGCGCTTCTTGTTGCGCCGGTCGCGGTAGGCGTACTGCAGCGACTTCTCGAGCCGCTCCTTCGCCGCGCGATAGGTGGTGGAGGTGCGGCCGCGGAAGCCCTTCGACTGCTCGAGGACCTTCTTGTGCCGTGCGTGGGTGGTGGTGCCCCGTTTGACGCGTGCCATGTGCCTGCCTCCTCAACCCAGCCCGTAGGGCGCCCAGGACTTCACCGTGCGGGCGTCCATGGGGGTCAGCGTCTGCATCCGGCGGTTGCTGCGCTTGGATTTCTGCGTGCGGGCGGACAGGTTGTGGCGCTTCATGCCCGGGCCGGCCTTCACCTTGCCGGTCGCCGTGATCTTGAATCGCTTCTTGACCGACGACTTGGTCTTCATCTTGGGCATTTGGGTCTCCTCTTGGTCAGGGCCTGCCAAGTGCACAGGCGGTCGCGGCCGGGCATGCCCTACAGGCCCAGGCGCGCGTGAGGGGCGGGTGTATAGCGGCGGGGGTGGCGGATGGGAAGGCCCCAGCCGCCGCGGCTACTGCTGGTGGCGCCAGCGCAGCAGATAGGCTTCCAGCCGCTCGATCAGCAGGTCGATCCCCAGCACGACCAGCGAGGTCAGGATCAGCCCGGCGAACACGCCGGTGGTATCGAACACGCCTTCCGCCTGGGCCACCACGAAGCCGATGCCCTGCGCCGCGCCCATGTATTCGCCGATCACCGCGGCGACCAGCGCGAAGCCGATCGAGGTGTGCAGGCTGGAGAAGATCCACGCCATGGCGGACGGCAGGTAGACATGGCGCAGCAACTGCCGCGGCGACGCGCGCAGCATGCGCACGTTGTTGAGCAGGATGGGACTGACCTCCCGCACGCCCTGGAACGTGTTGAAGAACACCACCATGAAGACCAGCGTCACGCCGAGCGCGACCTTGGAGGCCATGCCGAGGCCGAACCAGAGCAGGAAGATCGGCGCCAGGATCACGCGCGGCAGCGCATTGAACATGCGTATATACGGATTGAACACGGCGGCCAGCAGCCGCACGCGGGCGAAGCCGAGCCCGAACGCAACGCCCAGCGCGGTGCCGATGACGAAGGCCAGGAGAGCCTCGGTCAGCGTGGTCGCCAGGTGGATCCAGATGTAGCCGCTGACGAACAGCCACGACCAGATCCGCTCGCCGACATCGAGCGGACGGCTGAAGAAGAACGGATCCATCAGCCCGGTGGCGGTGCCCACGTGCCATAGCAGGATGGAGCCCACAAAGACCGCGACCTGCAGCGTCGCGATCGTCCGCGGCCCGGCCTGGCGCCGTGTCGTTGCGGTGGCGAGACCAAGGTCCTCGTCGGAGGACACCGTGCCGTCGGCGGCCTCGGTGAGGCGGTTGTTCATGACGTTCATGCGTGTGCACCCACGGGGACCTTCATGCGTGTGCCCCGGCCGGGCCGAAGGCGCCGTGGTGCGGCCCCACCTCCTCGCGCAGGTCGGACCAGATCCGCCGGTACAACTCCATGAAGTCCGGCCGCATGCGGATCTCCGTCACGTCGCGCGGCCGCTCCAGGTCGACCGGATAGATGCCCTTGACGCGGGCAGGACGCGCGGACAGCACCACCACCTGGTCGGCCAGCGCGATCGCCTCCTCGAGGTCGTGCGTGATGAACATCACCGTCTTGCCGGTCTCCTGCCACAAGGCGAGCAGTTCGTTCTCCATGATCTGCCGCGTCTGGATGTCCAGCGCGCTGAACGGCTCATCCATCAGCAGGATGCGCGGATCGACGATCAGGCTCTGTGCCAGCGCCGCGCGTTTCCGCATGCCGCCGGAAAGCTGATAGGGAAACTGGTTCTCGAACCCGGTCAGCCCCACCTTCGCCATCCAGCCCCGCGCATTCTCGCGCGCCTCGGCACGCGGGCATTTCTGCAGCACGGGCCCGAGCATGATGTTGTCGATCACCGTGCGCCACGGCAGCAGCGCGTCCTGCTGGAACAGGTAGGCGGCGTGGCGGTTGATGCCCGTGAGCCGTTCACCGAACACGCGCACCTCGCCGGCCGGCGAGAACAGCAGTCCCGCCGCCATGTTGAGCAGGGTCGACTTGCCGCAGCCGCTGGGGCCCACGATGGTGACGAAGCTGCCGGCGGCGATCGACAGCGAGAGGTCGGTGGCCACCGTCAGCCCGCCCGACGGGGTCGCCAGGCGGATGCTGACCGAGTCGAAATCGACAGCGGGTGTCACGGCGCTCAATCCGCGCCAGGCAGGCGCAGTTCGCGCAGCGCCTGGCGGACGAAGACATTTGTGTAGATCTGGTTCGGATCGACCTTGGCCGCCGCCACGTCGGGCTGGAAGGCGCTCAGCACGTCGACCGCCGCCTGCGCGCCCTTGGGGTCCACCATGCCGTTGCCGGCCCAGGCCGGGAGGGTGTGCTTGATCGCCTCCAGCAGGATGGCCGGATCGATGCCGGCATAATTCTGCGCCGCCTGCGCGGCGATCTCCTCCGGCGTGTGGGCGTGGATCCATTGCAGGCCACGCTCGAGCGCCAGCGCCAGCCTGCGGCACTCCTCGGGATGCGACGCAATCCAGGACTGCATCGCCAGGATCGCCGGCCCCGGATAGTCGCCGCCGAACGTCTTGCGCGCCTCGGCGAGGATGCGGTTGTCCGACAGCACCACGAGGTTCGGATGGCGCGAGACCATCGCGGTGGCGGCCGGATCGTACAGGACGGCCGCGGAGACGCCGCCCTGCTCCAGCGCCGCGATCGAACTCGGCCCGATGCCGACGCCGACCACGGGCACCTTCGATGGATCGAGGCCGGCCTTCTTCAGCAGATACTTCACCAGGAAGTCCGACGATGCGCCGGGCGCGCTGGCGCCCACCGTCTTGCCGGCGAGGTCGCTGAGGCTCTTGATCGAATCACCGGCGCGCGGCGAGACCGCCAGCATCGCGCCGGGCAACTGCGCCATCAGGAAGATCGCCTGCAGCGGTCGTTTCTTGGCCGCAAAGTCCACCGAACGGTCGAACACCGATGCCACGACATCGGCGTTGCCGTTCATGATGGCGGTCAGCGCCAGGGCGGCGCCGTTGAAGTTGACGATCGAGACATCCAGGCCGGCGTCCCGGAAGAACTGCATCTGATGCGTCAGCAGCAGCGGGAAGGCGTTCAGGGTGTTGCCGGCGGCAACGACCCTGAGAGGCAGTACCGCATCCGAGGCCGCCCTGGCCGATGCAGGCAGAATGGATGCCGCCAGCCCCAACGCGAGCAGGCACCGGCGCAAGCCAGAAACTCTCCGCACAAATCCCTCCCGAGGCCAATCCCGGTGATTTCGGCCCTGTTTCTTGTTCACCACCAAAGAGTGCGCGCGCTTACTCCGCGGCGGCGTTCAGTCCCTTCAGCCAGCGGGACTTGTCTTCCATGATCGTCACCCGCCAGTGGATGCGATCCTCGTTCAGCGGATAGCCGCCGGCGGCCGAATGCAGCAGGCAGCGATTGTCCCAGATGACGACGTCGCCGACCTGCCATTTGTGGCGGTATTCAGCCTCGGGCAGCACGCTGTATTTGTACAGTTCCTCGAGCAGCACATCGGCTTCTGCGCGCTCCATGCCGACGATGTCCATGATGTGGCCCGGGTTCACGTACAGCGCCGGACGGCCCGTCTCGGGATGGACGCGCACCACGGGATGCACCGTCAGCGGCCGCTCGCGATCCGCCGGCTCCAGCATCCCCAGGTTCTTCCCCTCGCGGCCGCTGTAGCGATAGGTCGCGTTGAGATTGGCGATCCGTGCCTTCAGGGCAGCCGGCAGCGCGTCGTAGGCGGCATACTGGCTGGCGAACAGCGTGTCGCCGCCGTAGCTCGGGATTGCCAGCGCATAAAGCTGCGTCGCCTTGGCCGGTTCCTGGAGATACGGCGTGTCGGTGTGCCAGCCTTCGCCGCGCTTGGCCACCATCTCGTCGACCTTGCCGTCCGCCTGGACCTTGTTCTCGCCCATGACGGTGAGCTTGGGATACACCGGATGGCGGGTGCGCTTGGTGATGTGCGGCTCGACCGGGCCGAAACGCTCGCTGTAGTTGAGGAAATCCTCGATCCCGAGCTTCTGCCCGTGGATCACCAGCACGTGGTGATCGAGCCACGCCTGATAGATGACCTCGAAGTCCGCGTCGCTGAGGTTGGTGAGATCCACACCGAAGATCTCTGCGCCGATCAACGGCTTGATGGGTCTGACTTCGACCATTCCCGTTCCCTTCCGCTGCGGCGCGGTCGTCCGTGCCGCTTACTCACCGGTAGGATTAGGCGTCCGCCAGGGTCAGTGTCAAGCTCAAATGATGCATTCTCCACGATATGACAGAGGGCAAACTCTTGCCACAGCGCAATTCCGCTGGGGTTTTCTGTCATGCCGTGGATACGAACAATGCATCTTCTTCGGATGGATCGTTGGGCGCGCCGGTCGTTGCGCGACGCTGCTGCAGCGACCTGGCGCGGGCCCGCGCGGCATCGTAGCCGGCAACGCGCCGCGCGGCCATGCGGCTGGGCAAGCGCGCGCATCGATGCCACAGTCCGCCGATGCCGCGCATGATCGCATACCGGCCGCGCCAGACAGCCGACACCGGCTGGCGCGCCCGCACGTTCCGGAGGCTGTCGCGCCGCAACGCCACGGCGCATTCCGGTCCCCGGCCTCGATGGAACTGAGCCCTCGCGAGAACGTCCTGCGGCTGCGCGCCGATGCGCTGCGACCGCCGCAGCCCGCAGTTCTGCTCGAAGGAATTGCCGAGCGGCTGCGCGAGGCGATCATCGCCGGCACGCTGGCGCGCGGGCAGCGGCAAGGGTGCCGTGAGCTGGCGGCGACCTTCGGCGTGCCGTTCGGCACGATCCGCGCCGCCCTGCGCCAGCTTGGCGAGGAAGGGTATGTGCATTCGTCAGGCCGGACGTTCGAGGTGGCGCCGTTGCGCCTGGTCGCCCAGGAATTGTTGCTGCGACGCCGCCGGGTGGAGCATGCGCTCACCCGCAGCGCGGCGCGCCTCATCACGCCGTTCGGGCTGCGACGCCTGGAGCGGCTCAGCCAGGAGATGGTGGAGGCGCAGCTTCGCCAGGACATCACGGTCCTGCAGCGCTGCAACTATCGGTTCCATGTCTGCCTGTACCGGCATGCCGACCGGCCCGACCTGTTGAGCGAGATGCAGTCGCTGTGGTCGCGTTTCCCGTTCGACCTGATGACGACGATGCCCGACCGGTCGATCTCGGTGGTGGAGGAGCATGCGGCGGTGCTGCGCGCGCTGCGCAGCGGCAATCCGGATGCCGCCGGGCGGGCGATGCTGGAACATATCGAGCAGGGCTGGCAGCAATTCCGGCAACACTATCCGCTGCCGCGGGTCCGGCGCCATGCGGGTCTGGTCGGATGACGTTCTGTTGGCGGGCAGCCACTTGGATGGCGGGATATTGGACAGCGCATGATAGGATTATACTTGCATCCACCGCATCGACCGCCTTTACTCGGGGAACAGTAATGTATCGTTGCGAAGGAGCGCTGGTTCGCTCATGGCTGTAGCGACCCGCCGAATTCGGACGAATGCCGCGGACGGGCGCCTGGCAGCGCGCGCGATGCTGTCCGCCGAGACGCTGGGCTGGCCGGTAACGGCGATCCGGACCAAAGAGCACCAGGTGGCCGAGATCCTGCGCGAGAACATCTTCGCCGGCATCTTCGTGCGCGGGCAGAAGCTCAAGCAGGCCGAGATCGCCAAGACGCTCAACATCTCGATCACGCCGGTGCGCGAGGCGCTGAAGCTGCTCGAGGCGCAGGGCTATGTGCGCTGTTCCGCGCATCGCGGGGCGGTCGTCGCGCCGCTGCAGATCGACCGCATCGACGAACTCTACCAGCTTCGCATGAGCCTGGAGGGGACGCTGACCCTGGCTGCCGCGAAGCGGATCGGCGCGGCCGACATCGAGCGGCTGGCGACGCTGCATGCCGACATGGGCGTCGCGATCGAGCGCAAGACGCGGGAAACGGTGCGCGCCAGTAACTTCCGCTTCCACTATCAGCTCTACGAGCATGCCGACATGCCGCAGACGCTCGAGTTCGTGCGTGTGCTGTGGGCCAAGTATCCGTTCGACCTGCTGAGTGCGATTCCCCGCCGCTTCGAGCGCATGGCCGCCGAACATGCCGAGCTGATCCACGCATTGCGCAGCGGCGATGCCCGCAAGGCGATGCGTGCGATGCAGGCGCATATCGAAGGCGGCTATCGCGAGTTCACCGCGACCTACGACCTGGAGCGCCCGCAGAAGGGTCCCCGAATCGTTGCCGAGCGCCCCCCGCGCGCCGCCGCCCCGCGTTCCCGCCCGACACACGCTTCAGACCGGGGCGCTTCGGACCGGGGCGCGTCCAGCCGGAACACGGCGCAGGCGGCGGACGGCGCAGCCCCGGTCACGACGGAAGAGCAATGAATTTGCAACGACGTTGTATGTGCGCGCGCGCCGTCGCGCGCATCGTCATGCGACAACCACGCGACCGATTGCGCCGCTCGCAAAGATCGTAGAACCTGCCTGGATATTTCGTGCCGCGCCGTACTGCTGGCCGACCCATCGACGCGTGGCAGACCGCGGATATTCGCTGCGGTGGGGCGGGGCCGAACGCTGCCGCCCGAGCCAGTGGCCGGGCGCAAAGATTGACACCTCGCCCAACTCGTCCGACGATTACGCGAGAAACCAACAGTATCCCTCGTGTTGCCCGCTCCTTCGGCACGCGCTGAGCGCGAGCAAGGCAAGGCGAGACCCCCATCCGCCTGCTATCGCGCGGCGCAACGACCGAGGAGCCCACCCTATGCATCAAAGAGTCCAGTACCCGGAATCGATCGAGCCCCTGGTTCAGTTCATCGAGACCACCCCGCCCGACCAGATCGTCGACCGCACGCTGGAGAAGCTCCGCGCCGGCACCCCCTTCGAGACCATGCTGACCGCTTCGGCGCTCGCGGTGGTGCGCTCCTCGGACCTGCCGCCCGGCCATCACGGCGGCCCGCTGCATCCCCTCGCCGGCCTGCATGCCATCACCAGCCTGGTGAACCGGCTCGAGGGCGAGGACCGGTTCATGCCGATCCTCCAGCACGTCGCATTGTCCAACAAGCACATCAACGACCCGGTCACCGGTCCGTTCTCGCTGCTCGAATTCGAGCCGCTGGATCCGACCGGCGCCATGGTCAGCCGCACCGCCGACCTCGCCGCTGACGGTGGTGGCGACGAGATCAACGCCGAAGGCATCGAGGCGGCGAAGGAAGCCTTCCTCAAGGCCTGCTCGCGCGGCGAGAGCAACAAGGCCGACCACATCTTCCTGTGGCTCTGGGACCATGTGCCGGCGATCGAGGCGTTCGACCTGCTGATGTCGGTCGCACTGCCGAAGAACGCGCTGGACGACCACTACTTCCTGTTCCCCGGCTATCTCTGGCGCGGCCTCGAGACGCTCGGCACCGAGCACCTCAAGGTGCTGTTCCGTCCGGCGGTGCGCTACGTCGCCCGCTTCCCGGCCCAGCGCCTCGTGCCCGAGGCCGATGATCTGATCGAGAAGCACAACCTGCTGGGCCGCGTGCTGCGTCAGCGGACCGGCGACGATGAGACGACGGCGATCGGCGAACTCGGCGAGGGCATCCGCTCCTGCAAGCGCTACGACGAGATCCCCAAGCTGATCGCCCAGGCGCTGGCCGATGGCCTGTCGCTGGAAGGCGCCGGCGAGGCGCTGTCGATCGGAGCGGCCGGCCTGTTCCTGCGCTCGCTGACCGGCAACCCGATGGATGTGCATCTGCACACCAGTTCCAACCTCCGGCGCTACCTGCTCCGGCTCAACGGCTTCAGCATGAAGAACAAGCTGCTGACGCTGCTGCTGTGGCACACCGGGCCGGAAGTGAAGTCGACCCAGTACCGCATGGAGCCCACCGTCCAGCCGGATGAGGCCGCCGTGGCCGCCCTGCCGCACCGCTCGCAGGCAGACCTGCTGGAGGTGCTCACCCAGAGCATCTACACCCAGCCGGCGACCGACTGGTCGAAGGTGTCCAACCTGGGGATGATGCGTGCGGTGCCCGAGGTGAAGAACACCATCAACCTGGCACAGCAATACGTGAACCTGCGCTACGACCCGCAGGTGCTGATCGACCGGCTGGCCGAGATCGTCTGCCACGACAACTTCACCGAGATGCATGCCTTCAAGCATCATCAGGCGGTCGTGGAGGAGTACCACAACACGCGTGAGCCGTGGCGCTGGATGCACCTGGTTTGCGGCTGCCAGGCTGCGGCCATCTCCTTCGGCAAGAACATGGCTGTGTATGAGGAGATCCTGGACCTGATGCACGCCGCGTAGCTTCCGGCCAAGGCGACCAGCGATATGACGCTTCCCGCCATTTCGCTGGTCGCCGTTCCCGGACGGCGCCGGCAAACCATCGAGATCGCCCGCGACATCGAGCGTCGCGGCTATGCCGGTGTCTATACGCCGTCGATGTACGGCAACATGTCCCAATGCGAAGCGATGGCCTGGAACACCGAACGCATCCCGTTCGGCACCGCCATCGCGCCGATCTATGCCCGCACCGTGCTGGACTTCGCCCAGAGCGCGGCCTTCATGCATGAGGTATCGGGCGGGCGCTTCCGTCTCGGCATCGGCGTCGCGCACGCACCGGGCCACCAGCGTATGGGTGTCACCGTCGGCAAGCCGCTCGGCGACACGCGCAGCTTCGTGGAGCGCCTGCGCGCGGTGGAGGGGGTGGGCGAGTTCCCGCCGATCATCATCGCGGCACTGCGCCAGAAGATGGTGGCCCTGGCAGGGGAGATCGCGCAGGGCGTGGTGTTCGCCAATGTCGCGCGCTCCCATATGGCGGCGTCGCTGGCCGCACTGCCGGCAACCAAGCGCAGCGACCCCGACTTCTTCATCGGCAACATGCTGCCGACCTGCATCAGCGATGATGTGGAGGCGGCGAAGGCCGTGTGCCGCAAGGCCCTGACCCACTACGCGTTCCTGCCCAACTACCGGAACTATTGGAAAGAGGCAGGCTACGTCGAGGAAATGACCGAGATCGAGCGCGCCATCGATGCCGGGCGGCGCGACGAGGTGCCGCGCTATCTGACGGACCGGTGGCTGGCCGACGTGACGCTGTTCGGGCCGGCGGCGCAGGTGCGCGAAGGAGTCGAGGCGTGGGTAGCGGCCGGCGTCACCACCCCCGTGATCGTGCCATCGTCCACGTCGGGCGGCCAACTCAAGGCGCTGGAAGAGATCTTCGCAGCGTTCGGGTAACGAAAAAGGGCGGCCCTGGGGCCGCCCTCGCGTTTGCCGGATTACGGCATGTCCCAGTACGGACGGGTGCCGTAATAGTCATACACCCGGCGGCCCCAGGCCGGATCTTCCCAGCCCACGGTCTCGGAGTCGGTGTAGGAGGGCGCGCCCTCCAGCGTGCGGCGGTCGACGTCGACCACGTAGCCGCCCATCGCGGTGTCGTATTTCAGCTTCTCCCACGGCAGCGGATAGTGGCGATCTCCGATCCCGAGGAAGCCGCCGAAGCCAACCACCGCATAGGCGATCTTGCCGCTGACCTTGTCGATCATCACGTCCTCGACACTGCCGAGGCTCTCGCCGGCGGGATTGTAGATGTTGGTCCCCTCGACCTGGTCGGCGGCAATCAGCCGGCCGGACGTGTCGCTCGGATCATTGATGCTGGCCATGTTTGGTACCTGTGGCGTTGTTGCGAGCCAGAGGAACGCCGCATGGCCGGGAAGGTTGCAACGCGCGGTCGCCTCGCGCGACGGCGTCGGGGCCACCCGCGCGCCCATGGGGAGTGCTTCGCTGACGCTCGCAATGACAGGGGCGCGGCCGGGACGGCGGCCGTGCGCGCGCCTTGCCGCCATCAGGCGGCGCACAGCGCCATCAGAGCGCGCAGGTCGGCAAGCTGCTCGAAGCGGCCAATCTCGCCCGCCAGATCACGCGACTTTGTGCCACCGAGGATCGGCTCCGCCAGCGACGTGAACTTCTCCGCGAGCCGCCTGCCCTGCTCCTGCACGTCGCTCGCCGGGATGCCGGAGTCATATGACGTCGACACGCGCCGCCCATCGGCGAGCACCACGTCCATCTCGGCCACCGTGTTCCGCCCGCCGGTCTGGAAGTCGAACTCCACCTTGTCGCGCAGCGCGATCAGCGTCGGATCGGCCGCGGTCGCCTCGGAGTAGCTGGCGAGGCCGCCGGTATCCACACCGGCCAGTGCCATCGCCGTGGTCAGCCGCAGGCTGAACTTCGCCTCCAGCCCGGTGCGCGGCGCGGGGATGTTGCACATCCGGTCGCAGCTTTCGTCCACCCGGATGCGGATGCCGGCGATCTGCTCCGGCGTCAGATCATGCAACTGCCGCAGCTTGCGCGCGGCCTCGATCGGCGCGTGCGTCATGTAGCAGGCGGCGTGGTACTTGAAGAGGTTGTTGCGCAGGTAGAAGCCGCCCGCCGGCGTCGCCAGCGCCTCGGCCGGATTGAAGTCGGGGCTGTGCGTGCGTGCGAAGCCCTGCGGGCATTCCAGCACGTCCGGCCGGCTGGTGAAGCCGCGCGCTGCCAGACGCGCCGACAGCAGGCCGTGATACGCCGCCTTGCCGGCATGCAGCGGCTTGCACATCGTGCCGAACATCGACTTCAGGCCCGCCGCCTGGGTCCCCGCAATGCCGAGGGCGGTGGCGAACCGGTCCGCGTCGAGCCCCAGCAGATGCGCGCACGCCGCGGCCGCGCCGAACGTGCCCAGCGTCCCGGTGGCATGGAAGCCCAGCACGTTGTAGTGGCCCGGCTGCAGCAACAGGCCAAGCCGGCACTGCAACTCATAGCCGGCGACGAACGCCGTCATCACGTCGCGGCCGGGACTGCCACGCTCCTCCGCCAGCGCCAGCAGCGCCGACAGCAGCACCACCGTCGGATGCCCGGTCATCGCCAGGTTCACATCGTCGAAATCGAGCGCATGCGACGCCGCACCGTTCACCATCGCCGCCGACAGCACCGGCAGGCGCCCCGCATGTCCGATCACCGTCGCTGCCGGCGTGCCGCCCTGCTCTTCCGCCTCCGCCAGCAGGATCGCGGTCAGGTCCTCCTGCGATCCGGGCAGCGTGCAGGCGACGTAGTCCATCACGCATTGCCGCGCGAGCGCCCGCACATCGTCCGGCAGGTCGGCAAAGGTCAGCGTCCGCGCCTGCTCGGCCAGCGCGCGCGTCAGGCCCTGGGCGGAGATGTCGGTGATCACGTTCATGTCGCTTCCTCCTGACTTGCTGGCTCAGCGGCCCTGGTAGACCGGCTTGCGCTTTTCGTTGAAGGCCCGGATGCCCTCGCGGCGATCCTCGGTCGGCACCATGCGGTTATACGCCTCGATCTCGAACATCATGCCGCTCGCGAGGTCCATGTTCAGTCCGTAATTCACCGACTGCTTGATCTGCCGCGTCGAGATCGGCGCGTTGCCGGCGATGGTGACGGCGGTGTCGAGCGCGTCGATCAGCAGTGCCTCCGGCGCGCAGAGGCGGTTCACCATGCCCCATTCCAGCGCCTGCTGCGCGGTGAACGGCTTGCCGGTCAGCATGATCTCCTTGGCCCGCCTTGCGCCCACCGCACGCGGCAGGTTCTGCGTGCCGCCGGCACCCGGCATGATCCCGAGCGTCACCTCGGTCAGCGCGAAGCGTGCGGTCTCGGCGGCATAGATGAAGTCGGCGCAGAGTGCGATCTCCATGCCGCCGGCATAGGCCGCGCCGTTCACCGCGGCGATCACCGGCACCGGGCAGGCGATGATCGCGCGAATGGCCCGCTCGAAGATCAGATGCTGGTCCTGCCACTGCTGATCCGTCATGCCGAGCCGTTCCTTGAGGTCGCCGCCGGCACAGAACGCGCGCGTGCCGGCGCCGGTCAGCACGACGCAGCGCTGCTGATTGGGCGCGCCGCCGATCGCGTGGAACAGGTCCAGCAGGTCCAGCCCCATCTGGGTGTTCATGGCATTGGCGGAGTCGGGGCGGTTCAGCGTCACCAGCAGCGTGTGAGGCTGAGGCTCCGTTAGCAGCAGGGTCGCGTAGGTCTTCGCCATGGCTCCGGTCCGTTTCACGCGCGGCGGAGACTGCGCGAGGCGATCCGGTGAGGCAAGCCGCCGCGGCCTCCGCTCGCGATCCGCGCCATTAGCATCGCCGGTCGAGGAAGGCATGGCCGCGCGCGGTGATCCGCACCATCGGCAGGCGGCCGATGCGAACCTGCTCGACGAGGCCTCGATCGTTGGCATCCTCCCACACCGGCAGGCGCGGACAGGAGGTGCGCCAGGCCTCCATGACCTCGTCATAGGGCCGCGCCTGGCGCGCGAGCCAGGCGAGCATGTCGCACAGCAGCGCATCGACGGTCTCCGACATCGCCAATCCTCCCTCGCGGAAACCGGCCGACGATAGGCGACGGAGCGAGTGTCAGCCATCGGAATCCGGTGGGCCGGCCGGTGGCGTGACGGCGCAACATTGCAGTCTGGATCATCGGCGTCTCAGAACGTCGATTGGCGTGACGATGGCGCATGGCGTGAGACGGGTCATGCCGCGACGCCGAGTGACGGCGGGTCGCAGGCGCGCAGCCTGGCGCCGGTGCCGTGCACGAGTGCGTGGACCAGCGCAGGCTCCGGCGGGCCGAAGTCGAGGCTGGCCGGCAGGCCGCCGGCCGCGCGGATTCGCCGCACCCGTTCCGGATAGAGTACCGCATAGAAGTCCGCCTCGGCTGCGATGCCCTCCGGTGGCGGCTCGAGGCCGGCTTCCGGCAGCGATGACGGCACCGCGGCCGGTTCAGTGACGCCGGCAGGCTGTAACGGATAGCCGGCGCGTGGCAGGCCGTCGGGGTACGCTGCCGCCAGCGCCCGGTCGCGGAGAGTGTGCAGGCGGAGCAATCCTCGGAGGCCGGCATCGGACTGGCGCGCCATGGCGGCGGCCTGGGCGCGGCAGCGATACTGTGCGGCCGGATCGGCGGCGAGGCCGGCGAGGCGCAGGCTGTCGGCGGCGTGGGCATCCATGGCGACGATACGCGCCGCGAGTCGCGCCTCGAACTCATCGTCCGGCCGGAGGGCGGCGACGGCGTCCATGGCGCGCCGGTCGCGCTCGGCGCAGGCGTCCGGGTCGGTGTCCACCTGCTCGGGGAGCATGGAGCGCAGATAGGCGAAGGTCGCGCGGGCGTTGGGGGTGGCGTAGTCGGCGGCCGGCGGCTCGGGGGACATGGCGGCGATTCCCGGGATGAGGAATCTGGGGACGTGGGTGTTAGTATGGGGGATTTCAATGTTAGTAGAGATGGCGGGGGGCGGCGGGGTTCCCGCCGTTCGGTCATGGAGTCGCTGGTCGCCGCCACGCAGTCCGGCATTCGATGCGGTCTCTCGGTTCTCAGCCGCTGCTCAGACCGCTCGAACTTCGGCAAGCCGCCTGATTGCGTACTCGTCGTCCCAGCAGACGGCGGCTTCCCATGCGGCCGATGCCTGGACGGCGATGTCATGCGCGCCGCTCTCCAGACCAGCGGCGTTGTGGGGCAGCACCAGGTCGAGGTCGGCGACATCGACGTGCGCCTCGTCCCAGTCGATCAGCGCGACCCGATTGGCGGTCATGCGGACGTTGTCAGGGTTATTGGGGTTGCCGTGGACGACGCAGGTCGGACGACCGATGAGCCGCGCCCACGCGGCCCGGCATCGGGCAACGCCCTCGGGCGGCATCGCGCCGAGGTCGATCTTCGTCCCGGTCTCGGCGCGCAACAGGTCGGTCGACGATCGCCAGCCTGGACGCTGCGGCCAGCCCTGGGTCAGCCGATGCAGCCCGCGGAGCGTGTCGGCCACGCGACGCCAGTCGGCCTCCGTCTCAGGCGGTCCGCCCTCCACGTATGTCATCACCACCAGACCGTCCGCGAACAGCCGTCCGTCCATCGTCGGGATCGGCACCGGCACGCTCAGGCCTGCACGGTCGAGGTGGTGGAGGAGTGCGGCTTCCCACGCGAGATCGGCGGCGCTCCTGGCACCGAGGCGACCGACCGCACGATGCCCGCGGACGCGCACGCGCCACACGTCGTTCGCGACACCGCCGGCGAGCGGTTCGATGCGAGCGGCGTCATCCCCCCACTGCCCGAGTGCGTCCCATCCCACTGGCGACATCGTAAGCCTCCGGCATGGAACGCGTGTGGCACGCCCTCGCCGCTGCCAGGCGGCACGACTCCGACGCCGCCGCCGTTCAACTCTGGCGATGATCTCCATCAGGCTCGCTGCCTCTTGGTGGCGCTCATGCAGGCGCCGTTTATACCAAGTCTCAGTCAGCGGGACCTATCACGACCACTATCGTCATGCCGTGGGCTTGGCCGCGGCATCCACGTCTTTTTCGGAGCGGTTGGAGAGAAGACATGGATGACCGGCCTGCGCCGGTCATGACGGTAGGAGTCCGGGTCATGCGTCCGGGTCATCACGGCTTGGTAGCAGTCAGCGGGACCTATCGCGACCACTATCGTCATGCCGTGGGCTTCCCCGCGGCATCCACGTCTTTTTCGGAGCGGTTGGAAAGAAGACATGGATGACCGGCCTGCGCCGGTCATGACGGTAGGAGTCCGGGTCATGCGTCCGGGTCATCACGGCTTGGTAGCAGTCAGCGGGACCTATCGCGACCACTATCGTCATGCCGTGGGCTTCCCCGCGGCATCCACGTCTTTTTCGGAGCGGTTGGAAAGAAGACATGGATGACCGGCCTGCGCCGGTCATGACGGTAGGAGTCCGGGTCATGCGTCCGGGTCATCACGGCTTGGTAGCAGTCAGCGGGACCTATCGCGCCCACTATCGTCATGCCGTGGCTTGGCCGCGGCATCCACGTCTTTCGTCGGAGCGGTTGGAAAAAAGACATGGATGACCGGCCTGCGCCGGTCATGACGGTAGGAGTCCGGGTCATGCGTCCGGGTCATCACGGCTTGGTAGCAGTCAGCGGGACCTATCGCGACCACTATCGTCATGCCGTGGGCTTGGCCGCGGCATCCACGTCTTTCGTCGGAGCGGTTGGAAAAAAGACATGGATGACCGGCCTGCGCCGGTCATGACGGCAGGAGTCCGAAGCTGTACGGGCGACAGGCGTCACCACTTTCGGCGACGTGATGTCTGCCAGCGCTGCGTATCCACACGCCATGATCAGCCTCGGTCATTGCTGACCGGAACACGTCTGATCGATGTTTCCGACCTTCATCTCGTCATCGAGCGCCGCATAGGTGGCCGCCAGCGAGTCCCGGTACGCCGCAAGTTCGGGCTCGATGGCCAATCTGGTCACCGCGCTGCGCTTCTCCTGGGCCGGTGCACTGGCCTCCAGAATACCGGCGACTTCCGGAGTCATCAGCCTGTGCCTTACGCGTTCCGCGAGTTGCCCAACCGCGGCCGCCTCGGCCTCGGCGTGGCCTTCATAATGCGTGACCGCAGCCGCGGAGAGGCACGGCCTGTCCGCGATCTCATGCGCGATTTCGATCCTCCGGCTGGACAGCGTCAGCCGCACGCGAACGGCCGAACATGTCGTGACCGCATCGTCCGGCTCGATCTGCACGACGAGGGCGAAACGTGACGCGTAGAACCCGAGCGGCCGGTGTGAGGTATCTCCCAGCAGGGCGTGCAGCGCGGCGATCTGCACGAGCGTCAGGTCGCGGGCCCTCACGGGCTGCTCGATCTGCACATCGACGCGGGGAGACGGCGGGCCCGGTATGGCGCAAGGCAAGGCCGGCTGTGCGGCGAACACCGCACCGGCGACCAGCCCCACGATCAATGTGCTCATGATGCCGTCAGATCGACCGGGGATTCAGAAGTCGCAATGCGTTGAGAGTGACGAGCACGGTAGCCCCCGTATCGGCAAGAATTGCCGGCCAAAGTCCTGTAATACCGAGAATCGTGGTCACGAGGAAGACCGCCTTGAGACCGATGGCGATGGTGATGTTCTGGTGGATGTTGCGCATCGTGCGGTTCGACAGCGCGACCAGCGCCGGCACATCGCGCACACGTCCGTGCAGCACCGCCGCATCGGCCGTCTCGAGCGCCACGTCGGTGCCGCTGCCCATGGCGATCCCGACATCCGCCGCCGCAAGCGCCGGTGCGTCGTTGATCCCGTCCCCCACCTTGGCGACGATATGACCCTCGCGTTGCAGTTCCTGCACGATGCGCTGCTTGTCGGCCGGCAGCAGGTCCGCCCGCACCTCGATCCCGAGTTGCTCGCCCACTGCCTCCGCCGTGCGCCGGTTGTCGCCGGTGAGCATGATGGTGCGGATGCCGGCATCTGCGAGAAGTTTCAGGCCCTCCCTGGCATCAGTGCGCGGCTCGTCGCGCATGGCGATGACACCGGCGATCCTGCCATCGGCGACAAGCACGGCGACGGACTTGCCGGCTGCGTGCAATGCTTCGATCTGGGCCGTTTGACCAGGCGTCGGTTCGGCACGTTCCGCCGCGGCAGCCAGCGAGCCAAGAAAGACCTCGATCCCTTCGACATGTGCGGTGACGCCTTTGCCGCCGAGCGCTTCGCCGCCTTCGGCCGGCGGGACGATGATGGTGTCCTGCGCGGCGCGCGCCAGGATCGCCGTCGCCAGCGGATGGCTGGAGCCGGTCTCGAGCGCCGCGGCAAGGCGCAGCACCGCTGGCCCGTCGCGATCGAAACCGATCACGTCCGTCACCTGCGGCCTGCCTTCCGTCAGCGTCCCCGTCTTGTCGAACGCGGCCAGGGTGATCCTGCCGATGGTTTCCAGCACCGCGCCGCCCTTGAGCAGGAGGCCGCGCCGCGCACCTGCCGAGAGCGAGGCGGCGATGGCGGCCGGCGTGGAGATCACCAGCGCGCAGGGACACCCGATGAGCAGGATGGCAAGACCTTTGTATATCCACTCGTCCCAGGCGCCGGCCATGGCCAGCGGCGGGATCACGGCGACGAGTGCCGCGACGCTGACCACGCCCGGCGTGTAATAGCGCGAGAAGCGATCGATGAACCGTTCGGTCGGCGCCTTGCTTTCCTGCGCCTCCTCGACCAGCTTCACCACACGCGCGATCGTGTTGTCGGATGCTGTCGTCGTCACACGAATCCGCAGCGCCCCGTCGCCATTGATCGTGCCGGCGAACACCGTGTCATCGGTCCGCTTGCGCCGCGGGGTGCTTTCGCCGGTGACCGGCGCCTCATTGATCGAGCTTTCGCCGGCGAGGATGGTGCCGTCCGCCGCGATGCGATCGCCGGGCCGCACAAGGATGACCGCGCCGATCGCCACAGAGTCCGCCGGCACTTCCGCCGTGCGGCCGTCGGTCTCCAGGAGCGCGGTCTTCGGCACGAGCGCGGCGAGGCCCTGGATGCTGGCGCGTGCCCGGCCCGCCGCTACCCCTTCCAGCAATTCCCCGATGAGGAACAGCAGCACGACCGCCGCCGCCTCTTCGGCCGCGCCGATGATGACCGCGCCGACCGCCGCGATCGTCATCAGCATTTCGATCGAGAACGGCGAGCCGGCGCGCGCCGCCATGAAGGCGCGCCTGGCGATCGGCACGAGGCCGACCAGCATCGCCGCGACGAAGGCCCATGACCCGATGGCCGGCGCGAGCGTGCCGAAGCCGTAGGCGGCGAGAAGTGCGAGCGCCACGGCAACGGTCAGCAGGGCCTTCGGCGATCGCCACCAGAGCGACCCTGCGGCCGGGCTGTGATCGTGACCATGCAGATCGCCGCTGCCGATATCCGAGGCGGCATCGTGCCGCGGCGATGTGCTTATGATCCGGTAGCCGAGATCCGTCACGGCCCGTTCCAGAAGCGCCGGATCGCTTTGGGCGTTCTGCCGAACGTTCATGGTGCCGGCGGTTGCGGAGACCGCGACATCCTCGATGCCCGGAAGCCGGCGCACGGCGGTGTCGATCTTGGCGGCGCATGCCGCACAATCCATGCCCTCGACCCGATAGCGGGTGAGCGTCGCCATGTCTGCCATCGGAATTCCCTTGAACCGCCGGAGGTGACGCTACATCCTCTAGTGACTAGAGGAGCAAGCCCGATGGCGGCGAGGATTTCGATCGGGGTGGCGTCGCGCCGCAGCGGCGTGAAGGTGCCGACGATCCGCTACTACGAGCAGATTGGTCTGCTGCCCTCGCCTCCGCGCACCGATGGGAACAGGCGCGCCTTCGATGACGGTGATCTGCGGCGCCTGGCGTTCATTCGCCATGCGCGGGAACTGGGCTTTGAGATCGATGCGATCCGCGCCTTGCTCGAGCTTCAGGACAACCCGGGGCAACCCTGCGGCACGGCGGACGCGATTGCCCGGGCGCGGCTGATCGAGGTCGAGCAGCGGATTGAGAGCCTGAAGGCGCTGAAGGATGAACTCGACGTCATGATCGAGAGTTGCCGCCATGGCAAGGTGGCGGATTGCCGTGTCATCGAGGTGCTGGCGGACCATGGCAAGTGCACGCATCCGCGGCACTAGCGGAGCGGAGCATGCCTGGTAATGGCCCGCCATGAGCAACGACCGATTGATACGAAAGCGGCGATGCTGCGGCCAGGGCCGTCCGATGCCGGAGATCGCCAGACGCTGACTGGACAGAGTGCGAAACGGTGCCGCATGGTCCGGGCTATGCAGGACGATATCTGGGACAGTGAGACGGCCGAGTCCTACGATACGCCGGGTATCGGCATGTTCTCGCCGGACGTGCTGGGGCCGACCGTCGATCGGCTTGCA
This sequence comes from Acetobacteraceae bacterium, assembly GCA_037201625.1. GTDB lineage: Bacteria > Pseudomonadota > Alphaproteobacteria > Acetobacterales > Acetobacteraceae > JAMXLO01. Next base: position 1,825,372 of record JBBCGR010000003.1, read on the forward strand.
GAGCTTGCGGGCGATGGCCGAGCGCTTGAGTTCGCGATCGGCACGGGTCGGGTGGCGGTGCCCCTGAGCGAACGAGGCGTTGCAGTCGTCGGCATCGAGCAGTCGCCCGCGATGATCACACGGCTGCGCACGAAAGTTGATGAAGTAACGATTTCGGTCGTTCCCGGCGACATGGCCACCACCGTCGCCCCCGGTAGCTACAGCCTCGTCTATATTGTGTACAACACGATATCCAACCTGCTGACCCAGGATGAGCAGATCGCGTGTTTCCACAATGCGGCCCGCCATCTGACGCGCGGGGGGCGTTTCGTGGTCGAGCTTTGGGTGCCGGAACTGCGCAAGCTGACGCCCGGTCAGCACGCCGTCGTCTGGCAGTCCGAGCCTGGGTATATCGGCCTGGACACCTACGATGTGCTGCACCAGCGCGTCGTATCGCACCATTTCAAGTTCGGCGAGGATCGGCGGGCGACGCTGTTCCGGTCGCCGCATCGCTATGTCTGGCCGGCGGAACTGGACCTGATGGCGCGGCTGGCTGGATTTGCGCTGGAGAGCCGGCACGCGGATTGGGCCGGGTCAGTCTTCACGGCGGAGTCGCCTTCGCATGTCTCCGTCTACCGGCTTGCGGATCGCGCGGCGGCGGAGGCAGGGGGTCGCGGCGGTTGATCGCAGTGCACCGCCATCTGCCACCATCCAGGAGTCTCGAGTCACTGGAGTAGGGCTTGGCGCATCCTGTCGTGCCCAACCCGCTGCTCGGCACCGTCGCGCCTCAGGGACCAGGGTGCCGGAGCCGCGTCGGCCGCAGGACGATGTTGGACCAGAGTTGACGAAGATTCTCGACGCCGCCTGCGGTGGAACTGAACATGGTCGTGTCGCACACCAGCAATTTTCCGGCGAACGTATCCGGGCCTGATTGCAGCAGCGCATCAAAGGTCGAGCGGCCGTCGCGCGTGAATGGGTGAGGCGGGGCGGCGGGATCTATGGCCTGCCGAGCGAGCACCTCCATCCGTTCGCTCACCGGACCGATCCGCTCCAGTTGCGGCAAATGCGGGTGGAGATGGAAGGCCGCCACGCCTTCGAGCAGCCCCAGCACGTCGCGCGAACGGTCGATCTCGATCGGTGCCGGCGCCCCATCGGCAGCAGCGGCCGGACGCAGGCCAAAGCGGTTCTCGACAGGCACGCCGAGCCCGGCCAGCAGCGTTCGCGCGAACCGGCCGAAACCTTGACGCGGCGGAATGCCGGGGTCGCCGTGATGCAGGTGCTCGGCGATCTGGCGCTCCTGGCGCTCCTGTCCCGCCACGTCCGGGGTCTCGCCGATGTCGTGATGGGGACACACAAAGATCAGATGGTCGGGACGGGCGAGGAAGCGCCGGATCGCCTCGACCTCCGTCTCGGCCGCGACCTGACCGGTCCGCAGCGAGTCGAAGCTGATGACGACGATGGTGTCGGCGTCCGCGATCAGCGCATCGTCGAGCGGCGTCGCGACGCCAGCATCGCTCACGCGTTCGGCCTGGATGACGGGAGTGCCCGTCAGCGCTGCCGCCTGTTCGGCGAAAGCGGCGAAATTGGGTTTCTGAACATGGTCGAGGAAACCCCCGATGCCCGGATCGACATCGTCGCGGCCCGACAGGCTCTCGAACTTCGGATAGAACAGCCTGCGCAACTCGAACACCGCCGGAAAGCGATCGTCGATCTCGGTGAGCGGCGCGCCCGTCTCAGCGGGACGGCTCCAGGCGAAATAGAGCAGGACTTGGCGACCGGGCATCACTGGCTCCCACACGACTGGTTCCCACACTGGCCCCGGGCCGCGCCGGTCATCGACCGCCGGCCCATGCTGGGATTCCAATACCACGGATGGCGGCGTGGTGGCGGCATGGGAAGGCGCAGGCGGCTGTGACCTGCCGGGGTCGACGGCTCCCGGCGGGACGCCTTCACACCGAGGCGCCAAACGCCAAGCCAGCGTGCGGCCCACGAAGGCGCCCCGTTTGACCCCCTGCCCCCCGGGATGCGACCCTTGCGCATGGCCTACGACCTCATCGTCATCGGCGGCGGACTGGTGGGCGCCGCCATCGCCTGGGGCGCCGCGAAACAGGGCGCATCCGTCGCACTCATCGACCAGGGAGACATCGCCTTCCGCGCCGCACGCGGCAATTTTGGCCTCGTGTGGGTGCAGAGCAAAGGCGCCGGCATGCCCGCCTACGCCCACTGGACCCGCACCTCCTCCGAACTCTGGCCGGACCTCGCCGCCACGCTGGCCGGCGCGACCGGCGTCGATGTCGGGCTGCGCCAGCGCGGCGGCCTCGCGTTCTGCCTGTCCGACCAGGAACTCGAGGACCGTGCCGCGCTGCTGCACCGCATGCACAACGAAAGCGGCGACATCGGCACGCGCATCCTCGATCGCGCCGAGGTGCGGGCGATGGTGCCGGGTCTTGGCGACCGCGTGGTGGGGGCGTCGTTCTGCCCGATCGACGGCGAGGCGCATCCGCTGTACCTGCTGCGCGCCCTGCACGCGCACCTGCTGCAACTGGGCGGCGACTACCTGCCCGGACGCACCGTCGATGCGATCGATGCCGCACCGCACAGCTTCACCGTCCGCATCGGCGCCGAGCGCCACACCACCGCGAAACTGGTGATCGCCGCAGGCCTCGGCTCGCGCGACCTGGCGCCGATGGTCGGCCTCGCGATGCCGGTGACACCGTTGCGCGGCCAGATCATCGTCACCGAGCGGCTGCGCCCGTTCCTCGACTACACCTGCCACACACTGCGACAAACCGTGGAAGGCTCGGTGATGATGGGCGATTCGCAGGAGGATGCGGGCTTCGACACGTCGGTCGGCGTGCCCGTGCTGCAGACCATGGCCGAACGCAACACCGCGGTGTTCCCGGCCTTGAAGGAGGCATCGATCGTGCGCGTGTGGGCGGCGTTACGGGTCATGTCGCCGGACGGGTTCCCGATCTACGAGCAATCCGAGGCCTTTCCCGGCGCGTTCGCCGCCACCTGCCATAGCGGCGTGACGCTGGCCGGCGCGCACGCCCTCGCACTGGCGCCGGCGATCCTCGCGGGCGACCTGCCGGAGCGCTTCACCGCCTTCAACAGCCGGCGGTTCGATGTTCCGCAGGCTTGACGCCACCGGCACCACGGTCCGCTTCAGTTTCGAAGGCCGCGACATCGAGGCACGCGAGGGCGACACGGTCGCCGCGGCCTTGCTCGCATGGGACGCGACGGCACTGCGGCTGTCACCGGTGTCGGGCGCGCCGCGCATGCCGTACTGCATGATGGGCGTCTGCTTCGAATGCCTGATCGAGATCGACGGCATCGGCAACCGCCAGGCCTGCCTCACGACCGTCGCTCCAGGCATGCGCGTGCGGCGCCAGCGCGGCGCGCGAGGCGTGCTGTGAGCGAGCACTGGGACGTCGTGGTGATCGGCGCCGGTCCCGCGGGCCTCGCCGCCACGCAGTGCACCGCGGGCCATGGTGCGCGGGTCCTGCTGCTGGATGAACAGCCCGCGCCCGGCGGGCAGATCTATCGCCGCATCGAGCATGCGGCCAAGGACCAGCGGCTGCGCGCCATTCTCGGCACCGACTACCTGCGCGGCGAGGCGCTGGCCGCGGCCGGCCGCTCGAGCGGCGCCGAATACCGGCCGTCCAGCAGCGTCTGGCAGGTGACGCCGCAGCGCGAGATCTGGTTCAGCCAGGGCGGCCGCTCCTGCCACGTGCAGGCCGATGCGGTGATCCTGGCGACCGGCGCGATGGAGCGCCCGGTGCCCGTGCCCGGCTGGACGCTGCCCGGCGTGATGACCGCCGGCGCCTTGCAGATCATGCTGAAATCCTCCGGCCTCGTGCCGGCGGTTCCCTTCATCGTCGCGGGCTCCGGACCGCTGCTCTATCTGCTGGTGGAACAATGTCTGGCGGCCGGTGCTCGGCCCGCGGCGGTGCTCGACACCATGCCGCGGCTGAACCTGCTGGCGGCACTCCGCCACCTGCCCGCCGCCGCACTGAGCCCCGAGGGCCGGCGCTACATGGCCAAGGGCCTGGCGATGCTGCGCGGCCTGCGCCGCAGCGGCGTGCCGGTCTATCGCGGCGCCGGCGATCTCCGCATCGAGGGCAGCGATGCGGTCAGTGGCGTGGCCTTCCGCAGTGGCGGTCGGAGCCACCGCCTCGCCGCATCGCTGGTCGCCCTGCATGAGGGCGTGATCCCGGCGCAGCAACTGGCGCGCTCGATCGGCTGCGACTTCGCCTGGGACCCGGTGCAGCGCTGCTTTGCGCCGGTGGTCGACGCCTGGGGCGCGAGTTCGGTGGACGCCGTGCTGATCGCGGGCGATGCGGGCGGCATCGGTGGTGCGCGCGCGGCGGAGTATGCCGGCACGCTGGCGGGGCTCGAGGCCTTGCGCCGGATCGGACGCATCGATCCCGGCCGGCGGGACGCACTGGCAACCGCGCCCTGGCAGGAGCGCGAGGCGCACCTGGCGATCCGCCGCTTCCTCGACGCGCTCTACGCGCCGCGGCGGGAGGTCCTGCTGCCTGCCGATGATGTCATGGTGTGCCGCTGCGAGGAGGTCACCGCTGGCGCGGTGCGGGCGGTGGTGCGGCAGGGCTGCCTCGGCCCCAACCAGGCGAAGGCGTTCCTGCGCGCGGGCATGGGGCCGTGCCAGGGGCGGCTGTGCGGCCCGACGGTCGTGGAGGTCATCGCCGATGCGCGCGGCGTCGCCCCGGCCGATGTCGGCTATTACCGCATCCGGCCGCCGCTGAAGCCGATCACGGTCGAGGAACTGCTCGCCGCCGCCGCCGACTGACCGCCGCAGCGGAACGGCAAGGGCTCGATTTCGCCGTTTGTCGCAAAGATCTAATCCAGAGCGGCCAGATTATTTTCTCAGGGTCAAAGGTCTATCTCCCGCGGCATCGCAGACGGACGGATGATCCGATCCTCCGGCTGGCGATGGATATCCCGCGATGGTCCCCCGCGAGGGGTCGACCGAGCAGAGGAGAGAGCCATGAAGACCTTGTTTCTTGCCACGGCTGCGGTGCTTGGCCTGGGTGTCGGCGTCGCATTCGCCGGGGAGGGCGAAGGCCCGCACGCCAACACCTGGTTCACCGAGTTGCCCGGCGTGGTTGCGCAGGCGCCGGTGCAGGCCCCGAGCAGCGCCTTCGCCCAGGCGCCGCAGCAGGCACCGTCCGGCGCGCCCACGGCGGCGTTCGTGACGGGGCATAACCACACCGTGTCGCTGTTCCCGCCCAACGGCAACGAGGGCGCCAACAACTGACGACGGTGACATGATCGAGGCGAAGGGGCCGGCCATGTGCCGGCCCTTTTCGTTGGCGGGGCGGGGCGGGGCGGGAGGCGGTGGCAGGGTGGCCGGCAAGAACGGTCTCGGCCAGGCGTCACCGGAGAAAGCTGACCGGGTAATACCAAACCCTCACCCGGACTCATACCGTCATGACCCGCGCAGGCCGGTCATCCCGTCTTTTCCACCCGGTGCGACGAAGGACGTGGGTGGCATGGGCCAAGCCATGCCATGACGATAGAGCGTGATCCGTACAGGTGGATGAACCGGAGCGGTGAATCACGCTCTCAGACAACGAGCTAGAGTGGGTTCCGTGAGCCACCACGAACGGAACCCGCTCTAGTGGTCGCGATAGGTCGCGCTTACTGAGCCCCGGTCGCGCTTGCTGAGCCCTGAGATACGTGCTCAGACAACGAGCGAGCGCAGGTTCCGTGCGCCGACGCGAACGGCACTGCTCCAGTGCCATTGATTTGTATTGTCCTTCGGCGCCCCGCCGCTATGATGCCGCGGCGCAGTAGCCGGCGTGGCGCGCGCATAATCCCCACAACAGGCCCATACAATGACGCATACGGGCGACGGCTCCTCCAGGTTTGAGCAAGTCCTCCCGACACTGGTCGACCAGATTTACCGAACGGTGCTTTGCAGGCCTGCGGATATGGGCGGATTAAGTCATTACGTTCATCTCGTAACCAGCGGGACAATCGACCTCGCGCGCCTGATCGACGTGGCGTACGAATGCCCGGAATACGTGGAAATTGTCCGACCTGCGATCGAGGAGGTGAGGACAGCCTATCGTTTCTTGTTTGAACGCGAGCCAACGCAGGCGGAAATCTACCACCACGTGCAGGTTTTCCGAGGTACGTGCAGCAACGACGAGGAGGCGATCTCCTTGTTTCGCGCTGACGGCGCCGTTCGCGCCCGGTTGGCAATACGACCGCTCAAGATCGAGATGGACATAACCAATCAATGCAACATCAGATGCGTGATGTGTCCCTTCAGCGATCCGGCCATCGGGGGTCGCAAGAGGCGCGATCTCAGTAAGGAGACATTCTTACGCTGGGCTGATGAGATGTTCAGTTGGGCCTCCGCTGTGGGGCTGCTGTTTGGCACCGAACCGACCTTGAACCCAAATCTTTTATCCTTCGTCAAGACAGCAAAAGAGTATCGGGTTCCCAGTGTCTACTTCAGCACGAATGCGATGAAGCTGACGCCCAAATTATCCGGTGCTTTGATCGAGGCAGGTCTCGATGAACTGAATGTCTCGTTCGACGCTGGCACAAAAGCGACCTTTGAGCGCATCCGGCGGGGAGCCAAGTGGGATACCGTCGTTGGCAATCTGACGTCCCTCAGAGACCAGAAGGCGTCCCGGAAAGCTGGTTTGCCGCGGCTCCATTTGTCTTTTGTCATGATGCGATCGAATATTGAGGAATTGCCGCAATTCGTTGAGCTTGCCGCGGAGCTGGGCGCTGCCGTGGCTTATTTCACCCATCTGGTTGCCTACGATAATCTGGGAACGATCGACGAATCGTTGGGAACGGATTCGGAAGAGTGCCAGCAGTATATTGATCGGGCTTTCTTGTTGGCACGACAGCACGGCATCCATGTCGTGCTTCCACGGACTCGGCAGATCGGCATCGCTGTCGCTCCTCCACGTACGTCAACTCAGGAACAGCCGCCCAATCATCTGGCTGACATGGACGAGGCCCGCGAAGCTCATGCTTTGCCTCAACGGTTCGCCACAGACGAAGCCAATAGCTGTTGCCCGTTTCCTTGGCATTTCATTGCCATCGACCCGGACGGAACGGTTTTTCCGTGTGGTTGGTGGCATACCGGCCCTCCCATGGGCAACCTGTACGCCCAAAGCTTTCAGGAAGTCTGGTCGGGCGAGCCAAGGCGGGCGTTGCGCAGTCAGTTGGTGAGCCGCCACCTCGGGGTGAATTGCAGCCGATGTCCCGCCGCCGGCATGGGCTCTTCGGACAGTGCGGAGTCATTCCAATCGCGCTGAGACAGCATTGCGAAGAGACTTCGAGGGTTGTGGTGGAGGTCCGACGCTGTGAGAACCAGCGGGTCGGCCGTCCACCACTTCGGCGCGTGCCGCACATGAAGACGTGGATGACCGGCCTGCGTCGGTCATGATGAGGGGAAGAACCCAATCCCCCACTGCAATTTCAGGCGGTCGGCAAAAAGACGGGCCAGGCGGCGATCACCATTTGGAGTCCCCTCTCTCATCGTCATGGCATGGCTTGGCCATGCCATCCACGTCTTTCGTGCCGCACATGAAGACGTGGATGACCGTTCTGCACCGGTCATGACGAGGGGAAAAACCCAGTCCCCCACATCGACGGTCGCACTCGCCACGCCCCGCGTCAGGCGGCGCGGAGGATCATGTCGGCGCCCTTCTCACCGATCATGATGGCGGTGGCGTTGGTGTTGCCCGACACCACCGTCGGCATGATCGACGCGTCGATCACCCGCAGCCGCTCCATGCCCTTCACCCGCAGCGTCGCGTCCACCACCGCCATCGGGCCGGGCCCCATCATGCACGTGCTGGTCTGGTGGAACGTCGTCCCGGCCGTCGCACGCACGTGGTTCAGCAGATCCTCGTCGGACGCCGCCAGCGGTCCCGGCATGTACTCCTCGGTCACGTAGCGCCGCATCGCCGGCGTGTTGAAGATGCGCCGCGACACCTTGAGCCCGGCCACCATCGTGTCCTTGTCGGCCTGCGTCGCCAGGTAGTTCGGCTGGATCGCCGGCGCCCGCACAGGATCCGGCGACGCAATGCGCAGCCAGCCTCGGCTCTCCGGCCGGCACGGAATGGCGACCAGGGTGCAGCCGGCGAACCGGTGCATCGCATCGCCGGTCTTCTCCGCGCTGCCGGCCAGGAACTGGTACTGCACGTCGGGCGAGGCGAGTTCCGGCCGCGTGCGAACGAACAGCCCCATCGGGCCGGCACCGGTCATCAGCGCGCCCTTGCTCGCGAACACATACTGCATGCCGTGGTGAATGCGGCGCAGCCAATTGTGGTACACCTCGTTCATCGTCCAGACGCCGGGACCGCAACGATAGATGATGCGCCCGCCGCAATGGTCCTGCAGGTTCTCGCCCACACCGGGCAACTCGTGCACGACCGCGATGCCGTGCTGCTGCAGCAGCGCGCCGGGACCGATGCCGGAAAGCTGCAATAGCTGCGGCGAGTTGATCGCGCCGCCCGCGAGCAGCACCTCGCGCCGCGCACGCACCTGGCGGATCGCGCCGTCCTGGCTGAACTCGACGCCGACCGCACGCTTGCCCTCGGTCAGGACGCGGTGGGCGAGCGCGCGGACCTCCACCGTCAGGTTCGCGCGCGACATCGCCGGCTTCAGGTAGCCAACCGCGGCGGAGCAGCGGCGCCGGTTGCGGACCGTGAGTTGCAGCGGGCCGACGCCCTCCTGCTCGGCGCCGTTGAAGTCGGGATTGTACGGATAGCCCGCCTGCTTCGAGCCCTCGACGAAGGCATCGTGCAGCGGATGATCGGTCCGTAGGTCCGACACCGCGAGCGGGCCGCCCTTGCCGTGGAATTCATCGGCGCCGCGCTCCTGGTCCTCGGATTTGCGGAAATACGGCAGCACGTCGTCGTACGACCAGCCGGTGTTGCCGAGTTGCCGCCACAGGTCGAAATCCTCCTTCTGGCCGCGGATGTAGATCAGGCCGTTGATCGAGGACGAGCCGCCGAGAACCTTGCCGCGCGGCAGCGGGACGCGGCGGTTGTTGAACTCCGGCACCGGCTCCGATTCGAAGGCCCAGGCGACTTTCGGGTTGTAGATGTTGCGGTAGAAACCGGCGGGAATGTGGATCCAGGGGTCGCGGTCGCGGCCGCCGGCCTCGAGCAGCAGCACGGTGGATTTGCCGTCCGCGGTCAGACGGTTGGCCAGCACGCAGCCAGCCGATCCGGCGCCGATGATGATGAAGTCGAAGTCCTGGGCGGTCGTCACAGGCGTTTCCTCGTTTGGCTGGAGCGGGTGTTTCGGGTTCAGCCCGAAGACTACGGCGCCGCATGGCGTTGTCCATGCGCCCGGAACCGGCGAACCGCCGGGACCGCAAGGCCGGCCCGTGCGGCATCGAGGGGCGCGGCTTCACGCCCTCGGGCCACTCTGCACGCTCCAGGCGCAGTTCGCCCGCGATGCAAGCGGTCGCCGCCTGGAAATTGACCTACGCTGATTCGGCACGGCTGAACGGCGGCGAAATTCGCCAGTAGAGATGGCATGAGGCTTGCCTGCTGGATGACATCCAGGACATCTGCATAATAAAAGGGCTTCACTATGCGCCATGGATCGCCGCGCGCTGGCCTCACCCGCCGCACCGCACTTGCCGTCGCCGGTGCCTCCGCGCTGGCCGCCTCGCTGCCGGCGCGCGCCGCGTCCGGCGGCACGCTGCGCGTCGCGTATCCCGCCCCGGTCGCGACGCTCGACCCGGCGAAGTTCCGCGTCGGCGGGCTCGAGTACAACTACGCGCTCTGCGTGTTCAACCGTCTGACGACGCAGGACGCGAAACTGCAGGTGCAGCCGGAACTGGCAACGAAGTGGGAAGCCAGCGAGGACCTCAAGACCTGGATCTTCCACCTGCGTCCCGGCGTGAAGTTCCACAACGGCAAGGCGTTCGACGCGTCCGACGTCGTGTTCACCTACAAGCGCCTGCTGGACAAGGAGGTCGGCTCCGTCCTGCGCGCCGCGCTCAGCGTGGTGACCGGCGTCGAGGCGGTGGACCCGATGACGGTGAAGTTCACCTTGGCGATCCCGTACGCCGACCTGCCCGCCGTCACCGCCGGTTACCAGGCGATGATCCTGACCGAGGGCGCGATGGACTCGCTGACCACCAAGCCGGTCGGCACCGGACCGTTCCGCTTCGTGGAATACCGGCCGGGCGACCAGTTGGTGGTGGAGAAGAACCCCGAGTATTTCATTGCCGGCGTGCCCAAGCTGGACCGCGCCGTCATGCGGATCATTCCGGAGCAGACCACGGCGATCGCCGGGCTGGAGAGCGGCGCGATAGACCTGGTCTACAACATCGCGCCCGAGCAGGTGGACCAGCTCAAATCCAGCAAGGTCGCGCGGGTGGACGAAGTGACGTCGGGCACCTGGCAGGGGCTGGTGTTCAACAACCAGTTCAAGCCGTTCGACGATCCGCGGGTGCGCGCGGCGTTCATCAAGCTGATCGACCGGCCGATGCTGACCGAGATCGCAACGTTCGGCCATGGCACGCCGACGGTGACGCCGATCCCGCCGACGCATCCGTATTTCCGCAAGGACCTGCTGGTGGCGCAGGACATTCCCGGCGCCAAGAAGCTGTTGGCCGAGGCGGGGTACGGGAACGGGATGCCGATCGAGCTGTTCATTCCGGGCGCTGAACCGGCAATGGAACGGCTGGCCACCAGTTTCCGCGACATCGCCAAGCAGGCCGGCATCACCGTGTCGCTGCGCATCGTGCCGCAGGACAAGTTCTTCGCCGAGATGGAGGGCAAGGTGCCCTTCAACGTCGACCAGTTCTACGGCCGCACCACGCCGGACCTGATGCTGTATGCCTGGTACCATTCCACCGGCTCGTGGAACAACACACTGTGGCACTACAAGAATCCGGAGGTCGACCAGATCCTGGATGCCGCGCGCGTCACCGCCGACAAGGCGGAACAGGCCAAGCTGTACGGACGGTTCCAGGAGATCGTCGCCAAGGACGGCCCGGGCGCCGTGGTCTATGTGCAGAACTTCGCCTGCGGCGTGAGCAAGAAGGTCGAAGGCTTCGCCGGCTCGCCGCTGATGTGGGCCGATATCAGTACCGTGTCGCTGACCGCGTGAGCCGCCGGTCGCCATGACCGGCTATACGCTGCGCCGTCTCGGCACCGTGGTACTGCTCCTGGTGGCGATGTCGCTGCTGGTGTTCCTGGCCACGCATGCACTGCCGTCCAGTCCGGCAGCGCTGATTCTCGGCCAGTATTCCACACCCGAGACGCTGAAGGCGCTCGAGCACAGGCTCGGCCTCGACCTGCCGCTGCCGGTGCAGTACTGGCGCTGGGCGAGCGCACTGCTGCAGGGCGACATGGGCCAGTCGCTGGTGATGGAACGCCCCGTGGCGCCGATGCTGTGGGACGCCTTCGCGCGCTCCGCCGTGCTGGCGGTGGCGTCGATGGCGGTGGTGGCGGTGGTCGGCGTCACCATGGGCGTGGTGGCCGCCGTGTGGCGCGGGCGCTGGCCGGACCACGCAGTGTCGTTCTTCGCCTATCTCGGCATCTCGGTGCCCGAATTTTACTGGGGCCTGGTGCTGATCCTGGTGTTCGGCAGCACCTTCCACCTGCTGCCCACCTCGGGCGCCGCCGACCTCGCCGATGGTATCGGCACCTATGTCTCCTTCCTGGTCCTGCCGGTGGTGACGCTGACGCTGACCTTGCTGGCGCACGTCTCCCGCCTGACCCGCTCCAGCATGGCCGAAGAGCTGGACAGCATGTATGTGAAGGTGGCGCGGGCGCGCGGGCTGCCGGAGCGCGTGGTGATCGTGCGCCACGCGCTGCGCAACGCGCTGGTGCCGACGATCACCGTGCTGGCGCAGGATTTCGGCTTCCTGATCGGCGGCATCGTTGCGATCGAAACCATCTTCGCCTATCCGGGCCTCGGCCGGCTGCTGATCTTCTCCTTGCAGCGCCAGGACCTGCCGCTGATGCAGGCAGCGATCCTGGTGCTGACCGCAGTGTACTGCCTGGCCAACCTCGCCGCCGACCTGCTGTACGGCGTGGTCAACCCGCGCATCCGCTATGGCGGCGCCGTTGAGTGACGCCGCCGCCACCGGCCGCGTCGAGCCGCACGACCGGACGCCGCTGCTCCGCAGGCTGCTGCCCAGTGGTCTGCCGCGCGGGCTGCCCAAGGCTTTGCTGATCGGCGGCACGATCGTCGCGGTGCTGCTGCTGGCCGCGGCGCTGGCGCAGGTGATCGCGCCCTATCCGTTCGACCAGATGCATATCCGCGACCGCTTCGCCCCGCCGAGCCTGCGCTACCTGGCCGGCACCGACGAATACGGCCGCGACGTGTTCAGCCGGTTGCTGATCGGCTCACAGCTTTCCCTGCTGCTCGGCGTCGTCGCAACACTGATCAGCATGGGGATCGGCGTGCCGCTCGGCCTGCTCGCCGGCTACCGTCGCGGCCTGACCGACGAAGTGACCATGCGCGTGCTCGATCTGCTGATGGCGTTCCCGCCGATCATGCTGGTGCTGCTGATCCTCGCCGTCACGCCACCCACGCTGATGAAGACCGCTTTCGCCATCGGCATCCTGTCGGCCCCGCCGATCGCGCGCGTCACCCGCAGCGTCACGCTCGACCTGATGAGCGGCGAGTTCATGGAGGCGGCGCGCGCCCGCGGCGAACGCCTGCACTATGTGCTGCGGCGCGAGTTGCTGCCCAATGTCTGGCCGGTGCTGATGGTGGAGGCCAGCCTGCGCATCGTGTTCGCCGTGCTGCTGGGCGCAGTGCTGAGCTTCCTGGGCTTCGGCGTGCAGCCACCCGCCGCCGACTGGGGGCTGATGATCAGCAACGGCCGCGCCTTCGTCGATAAGGCGCCATGGATCTCGCTCGCACCCGGCATCGCCATGGGCATCACGGTGATCGGCATCAGCCTGCTCGGCGACGGGCTGCGCGAGGTGCTGGACCCGCGCCCTCGGCAACCGGCGATGAACGACGTTGTCGCGCGCGAGCCACCGCTGCTGGAGGTGCGCGGCCTGACCGTGCGCTATGGCGGCGCCGCGGCCGTGCGCGACGTTTCGTTTCATCTGCAACCAGGCGAGGCCCTCGGCATCGTCGGTGAATCCGGCTCGGGCAAATCCAGCATCGCCGGCGCCATCCTCGACTTTCTCGGCCCATCGGCGGCGATCGAGGGCGCGATCCTGTTCGAGGGACGCGACGTCACGCGGCTTCCCCGTGGCGAGCGGCGCGGCGTGCTCGGGCGGCGGATCGGCTCGGTGTTCCAGGACCCGTTCACCGCGCTCAATCCCGCGCTGCGGGTCGGGCGGCAGATCGCCGAGCCGATCGTGCGGCATCTCGGGGTGAAGCCGGTCGATGCCGCACGGCGCGCGGTGGCACTGCTGCAGGAGATGGGCATCCGCCGCGCGGACGAAGTGGCGCGCGCCTTTCCGCACCAGTTGAGCGGCGGGATGAAGCAGCGTGCGCTGATCGCCGCGGCGCTGGCCTGCGAGCCGCCGCTGCTGATCCTGGACGAACCCACCACGGCGCTGGACGTGACGGTGGAGGCGCAGATCCTGCGCCTGCTCGCCAGGCTGCGCGCGCAGAAGCGCGTCAGCCTGCTGTTCATCAGCCACAACCTGGGCGTCGTGCAGCGGCTGTGCGACCGCGTCGCCGTGATGTACGCGAGCCAGTTCGTCGAGCTTGGCAGCGTGCACGGCGTGCTGGAGCGGCCGGCGCATCCGTACAGCAAGGGGTTGCTCGCCTCGCGCCCGCCGCTCGCCGCCGCCTCGCGCGGCAGCCGGCTGCCGGCGATCCAGGGCCAGATGCCGAGCGCGGCGCAGCCCGACGCGGGCTGTGTATTCGCGCCGCGCTGCCCGTTCGCGGAGCCGCGCTGCGAGGCCGGGCCGGTCGCCATGGCCGGCGACGCGGCACAGCACACGGCCCGCTGCTGGAAGGCGGACACGATCGGCGACTGGCCGCGCCAGGCTGTCGAGCCGGTGTTCCAGGAGGCGTTCCGCGCCGGCGACGCGCTGGTGAACGTGACCCATGTACACAAGAGCTTTGCCACAAGGCGCGGCCTGGCGGCGCTGCGCCTGTCGCGTACCGGCCTGCGCTATGTGCCGACGCAGGTCGCGGCGGTCGACGATGTGTCGGTGACCATTTCGCCCGGCGAAGTCCTGGGGCTGGTCGGCGAAAGCGGTTGCGGCAAGTCGACGCTGGGCCGCGTGGCGCTGCGCCTGCTGAACCAGTCGGCGGGCAGCGTGGAGTTCGACGGCGCCGATCCCGGCACGCTCTCCGGCGCCGACCTGGCGGGCTTCCGCAAGCAGGCGCAGATCGTGTTCCAGAATGTCGGGTCCTCGCTCAACCCGCGTCTTTCGGTCGGCGAGGCGATCGAGCGGCCGCTGGTGCTGTTCGGCCTGGCGAAACCGGGCGAACGCCGCGCACGGGTCGAGGACCTGCTCGACATGGTGCGCCTGCCGGCATCGTATCGGCAGCGCTATCCGCACCAACTCAGCGGCGGCGAGCGCCAGCGTGTCGCGATCGCCCGCGCGCTCGCCACCGAGCCACGCTTCATCGTGTGCGACGAACCCGTCTCCGCGCTCGACGTTTCCGTGCAGGCGACCATCGTCAATTTGCTGGCCGATCTGCGCGACCGGCTCGGCCTGGCCTATCTGTTCATCTCGCACGACCTGGCGGTGGTGGCGCAGCTATCCGACCGCATCGCCGTGATGTTCCAAGGCCGCATCTGCGAAATTGGCACGCCGGCCGAATTGCTGGCGGCGCCGAAGCATCCCTATACCCGCACGCTGCTCGCCGCCGTCGCGCACGACACGGCCGACCAGCGCGCCGACTTCGAACCAGCCAACGTCTAGCAGCGAAAAGGAATTTCGGACATGCCCGATCCGTTCCATCTTGCCTGGTTCCTGCAAGGCTCCTCCATCCAGGCCTGGGGCGAACCCTGGACCGACAGCATCACGAACGACTGGATGTCGGCGGACATGTTCATGGACCTGGCACGCGGCTGCGAGCGGGCCTGCATGGACTACCTGCTGCTCGAGGATTCGATCTATGTCGGTGAGACCTGGCAGAATTCGCGCGACATGTATTTGAAGAACGGCATGTCGATCCCGCGTCAGGAACCGACGGTGGTGGCCACGCTGATGGTGGCGGCGACCAAGCGGCTGGGCATCGTGCCGACACTGTCCACCTTCGCCTATGCACCGTACCTCACCGCACGCATCGTCGGATCGCTGGATCAGGTCTCCGGCGGGCGCGCGGGCTGGAACATGGTGACCGGCAGTTCCGACCTGTCGGCGAAGAATTTCGGCATGGCGCATCTGCCGCCGCACGACCAGCGCTACGACATGGCGGACGAGTACATCGCGATCTGCAAGAAGCTGTGGGGATCGTGGGATCCGGGTGCGATCGTCGCCGACCAGCAGAGCGGCGTGCTGATCGATCCGTCGAAGGTGCACACGATCGACTTTGAGGGCCAGTACTACAGCAGCCGCGGTCCGCTGAACTCGGGACCGTGTCCGCAGGGCCAGCCGGTGATCGCGCAGGCCGGCGGGTCCGACCGCGGGCGCCGCTTCGCTGCACAGCACGCCGATACGATCGTGGCGCACGTGAAGGGCGTGGACCAGATGAAGGCCTACCGCGAGGACGTGCGCGCCAAGATGGTGGCGGCCGGGCGTGATCCCGACCGGTGCAAGGTGTTGTTCCTGGTCTCGCCGATCCTGGCGGAGACGACTGCAGAGGCGCAGGAGAAGGCGTCGCAGCGGGTGGCGAACGCGGGGAAGAGCGTCGACAAGCGGCTGGCCCAGCTTGGCTGGATCACCAATATCGACTTCTCGCAATTCGACCTCGATCAGCCGGTGGGCGAACTGACGACGAACGGGCATCAACAGAGCCTGGCGCAGTTCCTGCGCAAGGCGGGCAAGCGGACGTTGCGCGAGGCGATCGTCGCCTATACCAGCGGCGGCGCCTCGGTCGACCTGGTCGGCTCGCCCGACGCGGTGGCCTCGCAGATGGGCGAGGTGATGGAGGAGGTCGGCGGCGACGGGTTCCTGTTCTCCATGCCCAACGTCAACCGCCGCACCACGTCGGAGATCGCCGACGGCCTGGCGCCGGCGCTGCAGCGGCGCGGCCTGACCCGCCGCGCGTATGAACACACGCAGCTACGCGACAATCTGCTGGAGTTCTGATCTCGACCCCTGACGACGCCGTCCGGCCAAAGTTGCAGTGCGGGGGCCGACTTTCCCATCGTCATGCCGAGGCTTGGCCACAGTATCCACGTCTTCATCCGCTGCGTGAAAGACGTGGATGGCCAGGCCATGCCATGCCGATGGAGCGGGGGTCGTCGATCAGCGGCCGCGCTTGCCTGGCCCCGTCCCGTCAGCCCAGATCGAGGCGCTTGCGGAAGTCCTCGTCGCGGAGGCTGAACTCCTTGCCGATGAAATCATCGGCCTCCGGCGTGCACAGATAGACGATGGCGAGTGCCGGATGCGCCACCGGCGTGAGTTGTTCGCGCGGGATCCTGCTGATCATGTTCATGCCCGATGCGCGGATCGTTACCTGCATGTCGGTGTCGGTGGTGCCGGGCTGGAAGCCGAAGACGCGGATGCCGCCGGCGCGGTGCTCCAGGTCGATGGAGCGCGTCAGCATCGCCATGCCGGCCTTGCTGGCGCAATAGGCGCTCCAGCCTTCCAGCGGCCGCAGCGCCGCGCCGGAAGAGACGTTGACGATGGTGCCGTGGCCGCGCTCCAGCATGCCGGGCAGCGCGGCGCGGACTGCGTAATACGCGCCCACCAGATTGATCTCGATGCAGCGCGCCCATTCGCGCGGATCGGCAGTCGCCACGGTGCTGATCGGCTCGATCACACCGGCATTGTTCACCAGGATCTCCGGCGGACCGAAGCGCCGTGCGGTCTCCTGCACCAGGCGCACGCAATCCTCATAGTCCGCCACATCACATTCCATCGCGAATGCCTTGCCACCGGCAGCGGTCACCGCAGCGGCATTGGCCTCCACCTGCGACACGCTGCGCGCGGCGAGCATCACCGCCGCACCCGCCTCCGCCAGCGCCAGCGCTGCCGCCGCACCGATCCCTCGGCTCGCACCCGTTACGATTGCAACTTTCCCGATCAAACTCGGCATGCGACTGGCTCCCCCTGTATCCGTCTCGCTTTATGGCACAGATGGGCGATTGGACAAGCGAGGCTACCGATGAGTATCCTGTACGGCATCCAAGAGGCCTAAGGGGGAACGAATGCCGAGTGGCGTAAGCTGGAATGAGACCGCGATGACGATCGCCGGCAGCAAGATGCATCTGCTGCGCGGCGGCAGCGGTCGGCCGGTGCTGGTGCTGCACCATGACATCGGCACGCCGGACCGGCTGCCGTTCTACGACACGCTGGCGCAGAGCTTCGACGTGCTGGTGCCGCACCATCCGGGCTGGGGCAAATCCGAGCGTCCGCAGTGGCAGCGCAGCGTGCGCGACATCGCCGCGGCGCATAGCTGGCTGCTGGCGGAACTCGGCCTCAAGGACGTGTCGCTGGTGGGGCTGGGCTTCGGTGGCTGGGTCGCGGCCGAGATGGCGAGCCAGGCGCCGACCGCGTACCACAGGCTGGTGCTGGTCGGCGCGATGGGCATCAAGCCGCCGGAGGGCTACATCGCCGACCAGGCGATCGTGTCGTACATGGACTATCCGAAGGCCGGCTTCCACGACCAGGCCGCGTTCGATCGGGTCTACGGGGACATCAGCACCGACCAGCTCGAGGCGTGGGACGTCTGCCGCGAGATGGTGTTCCGCACCGCGTGGAAGCCGTACATGTACAGCCAGACGCTGCCGCATCTGCTGGGCGGCGTGCGCACACCGGCGCTGGTCGTGTGGGGCGACGATGACCGGCATGTGCCGAAAAGCGCAGGTGACGCCTACGTGAAGGCGCTGCGCGATGCGCGGCTGGAGACGGTCGCCGGATGCGGCCACTATGTCGATATGGAGAAGCCTGACGAGTTGGCGAAACTCGTCACCACGTTCGTCAACGCGAACTGAAGGATAACGCGCCATGCACATGATGTACTTCACCGAACAGCCGATGGGCGCCTACGACGCCAAGAAGGGGCTGGAATACGGTGCGACCGCCCTGACCTTCTCCAACAGCAACTTCGATCCGGTGGAAGGCAGCCGGCTGTACAACGAGTACCTCGAAGAATACATCATGGCCGACGAGTGGGGCGTCGACGGCATCATGCTGAACGAGCACCACAACGCGCCGTTCTGCATGCAGGCGAAGTGCAACGTGTTCGCCTCGATCCTCGCCGCGGCGACCAAGCGGGCGAAGATCGTGCTGCTGGGCAACCCGCTGCCGCTGGCCGAGAACCCGATCCGCCTCGCCGAAGAACTGGCGATGATCGACATGGTGTCGAAGGGGCGGCTGGTGTCGGGCTTCGTGCGCGGCGGCGGCCAGGAGCAGTTGGCCACCGGCGTGAACCCGGCATTCAACCGCGAGCGGTTCATCGAGGCGCATGACCTGATCCAGAAGATCTGGACGCAGCCTGGGCCGTTCCGCTGGGAGGGCACGCACTACCAGCACCGCGTGGTGAACCCGTGGGCCGTGCCGATGCAGAAGCCGTATCCACGGGTGTGGATACCCGGCGTGCTGTCGCGCGAGACGGTGATCTGGACCGCGCAGCAGCGCTATCCCTACATCGCGCTGAACACCGCGATCGACGCGACCAAGGTGATCTGGGACACCTATTCGAAGGCGGCCAAGGAAGTCGGCTACGAGGCGGGGCCGGAGAATTTCGGCTACCTGATCCGCGTGCACGTGCAGGACACGATGGAGAAGGCGCTGCAGAACGCGCGCCAGTTCATGTGGATGCAGGGCGAGTTCACCGGCCTGGCGCATCCGGTGTGGGCCAATCCGTCGGGCTATTTCTCACCGTCCGGCCGCCGCGGTTTCGTGGAGTTCGCAGTCGGGCGCGCCAAGAATCCGCGCGGCAACCCGACCTTCGAGGATCAGATCGCCAGCACGATGATCATCGCCGGCACGCCGGACACGGTGATCCCGCAACTCAAGACGCTGATCGAGCAGACGCGTCCCGGCATCATGGGCGTCTGGGCCAACGACGGCACGGTGTCCGCCGTCGATCGCCGCCGCTGCATCGAATTGCTGGTGAAGGACGTGATGCCGGCGGTGAAGGAGCACGGCAAGACGCTCGGCCTGAAGGACCCGTGGGAGGCGAATGCGCCGGTGCATCTGAACTACTCGACGGACATTCCTGCGCAGCGCGTCGCGGCGGAGTAGGACCCCGCCGCTCGTCATGATTGGCCCCGTGCCGGCCATCCACGTCTTTCGCTGTGTGGCAGAGGAGGACGTGGATGGCGGGGCCAGGCCCCACCATGACGATGGGGCAGGCACGCTATTGGGAGCGTGCCTTCTCCCGCAATTCGAACTTCTGGATCTTGCCGGTCGACGTCTTCGGCAACCCGCCGAACGTGACGAAGCGCGGGCATTTGAAATGCGCCAGGTGCGTGCGGCACCAGGCGATGATGTCGGCCTCGGTCACGCCGCTGGCGCCGGGCTTCAGCGTAACGAAAGCCTGCGGCGTCTCACCCCATTTCTCGTCGGGCCGCGCAACCACCGCGGCCTCCATCACGTCGGGATGCTTGTAGAGCACCTCCTCCACCTCCAGCGACGAGATGTTCTCGCCGCCCGAAATGATGATGTCCTTGGCGCGGTCCTTGACCTCCACATAGCCATCCGGATGCATCACCGCCAGATCCCCGGTATGGAACCATCCTCCGGCAAAAGCCTCGTCGCTGGCTGAAGGATTCTTTAGATACCCCTTCATCACCGTGTTCCCGCGCAGCATCAGTTCACCGATCGTCGCGCCATCCGATGCCACCGGCAGCATGGTCGCAGGATCGAACACCGCGGCATCCTCGAGCGTCGGCGTGTTCACGCCCTGCCGTGCCATGAACGCCGCCTTGCGCTCGACCGGCATGTCATCCAGTTCAGGCTGCCACATGCAGACGGTGGACGGACCATAGCTCTCGGTCAGCCCGTAGAGATGCGTGACCGCGAACCCCATCGCCTCCATGCGCGCAATCACCGTCGACGGCGGCGCGGCACCGCCGGTCGCGATCTGCACCGTCTGCGGGAAGCTCCGGCGCGTGTCCTCCGGCGCGTGGATCAGCATGCTCAGCACGACCGGCGCACCGCACATATGCGTCACGCCGTGGTCCGCGATCGCGGCGAAGATCGGTGCGGGCTCCACGCGGCGCAGGCAGACATGCGTGCCGCCTGCCAGCGTCACCGCCCAGGTATAGGTCCAGCCGTTGCAATGGAACATCGGCAGCGTCCACAGATACACGCTGCGCGGCGACAGGCCGAAGGTCAGCGCATTGCCGCACGCATTCAGATAGGCGCCGCGATGATGCAGCACGACCCCTTTCGGATTGCCCGTCGTGCCCGACGTGTAGTTCAGCGCGATCGCCTGCCATTCATCATCCGGCAGGCTCGCCGGAAACGCCGGATCGCCCGCGGCGATGAACGCCTCATAGTCACCGTCGATCTCCACCACGCGCAGGATGCGTCCGGTCTGCGGCAGGGCGCGCGCCATCACCGCGGCGAACTCCGCATCGACCAGCACGACCTTGGCTTCCGAGTGCTGCAGGATGAAGGCGACCGCCGATGCATCCAGCCGGATGTTGATCGAGCAGAGGACCGCGCCGAGCATCGGCACGGCGTAATGCGCCTCCAGCATCTCGGGGATGTTCGGCGCCATGATCGCGACCGTGTCGCCCTTGCCCACACCGGCCTGCGCCAACGCCGATGCCAGCCGTCGCGAACGCTCAAGGAACTGCGCGTAGGTGATGCGCCGTTCGCCGTGGATCACCGCGACGCGCGGGCCGTAGACGCGGGCCGCGCGCACCAGGAACGACACCGGTGACAGCGGCACGTGATTGGCCGGCGTACGGTCGAGATTCTGCTCATAGATTGACACGATGACGTCCTTGCACACTCGCGTCGCCTAGCGTACGTCACGCGCACCAAGAACGCCAAGCGAGGAACATCCATGGCCGGATCGGTCAAAATAACAGTCCAGGACTACATCGCCACCGTCGTGATGGACCGGCCGCCGGTGAATGCGCAGAACTCCGAGTTCCGCCAGGAACTGATCACCACATTCGACTCCTTCACCGACCGCGACGACGTGCGCGTCGCCATCCTGACCGGCACGGGACGCATGTTCTCGGCCGGCGCGGACATGAAGGAACGGCCCGATCCGGAGCATCCCGGCGAGTACTGGGAGTTCAATAGGCGGGCGCGCGAGTGCTTCAATGCCATCGCCGAATGCGCCAAGCCGGTGATCGCCGCGGTGAATGGACCGGCGCTCGGCGCGGGCGTCGGACTGGCGGCGTCGTGCGACATCATGCTGTGCTCCGACAACGCCGTACTCGGCATGCCGGAGATCGACATCGGCCTCGCCGGCGGCGCGGCCATGCTGCAGACGCTGTTCGGCCGCTCGCGCGCGCGGCGCATGTTCTACACCGGCTGGCGCGTACCGGCCGAAGAGTTGTACCGCACCGGCGTGGTGGAGTGCTGCGTGCCGCTGGAGCAGTTGATGCCCGAGGCGATGAAGCTTGCCACCGAGATTGCGTCCAAGAGCCCGATCGGCATGCGCTATGCCAAGCAGTCGATGAACACCACGATGCACATGCCGGCCCGTGACGGCTATCGCTTCGAGCAGGGCATCACCGTGATGCTGAGCAAGACCGAGGACGCGCAGGAAGCGCGCCAGGCCTTCATCGAAAAGCGCAAGCCCGTCTTCAAAGGACGCTGATCCGATGCGTTGCATTCTGTTCGCACTCGCCCTGCTCGCCGCATCGGCCGCGCAGGCGGCGGAGGTCAAGATGGGCGTCCGCACCGACGCCAGTTCGATCGATCCGCACTATCATGTCTACACGCCGAACACCGCGGTCGCGCGGCACATCTTCGATACGCTCGTGCTGAGCGATCCGCGCGGCCAGTCGATGCCGGGCCTCGCCGTCTCGTGGGAGCCGGTCAGCGACGATGTGTGGATCTTCAAGCTGCGGCCGAACGTGAAGTTCCATGACGGCAGCGCGTTCACGGCCGAGGACGTTGCGTTTTCGATTGCGCGTGCGCCGAATGTGCCGAACAGCCCTTCGTCGTTCGCGCAATATACCAAGCTGATCGCCTCGACCGAGGTGATCGATCCGCTGACGATCAAGATCACCACCAAGGGCCCCGCGCCGACGCTGCCGGTCGACCTCACCTTCATCGCCATCGTCTCCAAGCGCGCCGCGGAGGGCAAGACGACGGCGGATTTCAACAGCGGTGCGGCAACGATCGGGACGGGACCTTACAAGTTCGTCGAATGGGTGTCCGGCGATCATCTCACGCTGGTGCGCAATCCGACCTATTGGGGCGGGCAGGAGCCGTGGGAGCGGGTAACGCGCAAGGCGATCGCCAATGACGGCTCGCGCGTGGCGGCGCTGCTCTCGGGCGACGTCGACATCATCGAGGGCGTGCCGGGCGTCGACCGGGCGCGCCTGGCCGCGGCGCCGAACGTTTCGCTGTTCGAATGCGACGCGTTCCGCATCATCTACATCCATCTGGATTCCGCGCGCGACGTTTCGCCCGGCATCAGCGACGTGAACGGCAACAAGATGGATCGCAATCCGCTGAAGGATGCGCGGGTGCGGCGGGCGATCAGCTACGCGATCAACCGCCAGGCGCTGACCGAGCGGCTGCTGAGCGGCCAGGCGCATGCGGCGGGCCAGTACACCGCGCCGGGCCTGCCTGGTTCCAGTCCGAACCTGCCGCCGATCCCGTATGATCCGGCGCTGGCGCAGAAGCTGTTGAAGGAGGCCGGCTGGGGCGACGGGTTCAGCGTGATCCTGGCGGCGTCGAACGACCGGTTCCCCAGCGACGCGCAGGTGGCACAGGCGGTCGGCCAGATGCTGGCGCGCGTCGGCATCAAGACGGAGGTGCAGACCATGCCTGCGGCGATCCAGTTCAGCCGCGGCAGCAAGCTGGAGTTCTCCATGTTCCAGGCCGGCTGGGTGGGATCGGGCGAGGCGTCCTCGCCGCTGACCGCGCTGATGGCGAGCTATGATCCGAAGACCGGCATGGGCCCGTCCAACCGCGGCCGCTGGTCCAACCCGGAGTTCGACGCGACCCTGGGCGAGGCGCTGCGAACGCTGGATGATACCAAACGCAACCAGTTGTACGCGCGGGCGGCGGAGATCGCCGTGGGCGACATGGGCGTCATCCCGGTGTATTTCACCATCAACACCTGGGCGGCGAAGAAGGGTCTGGTGTACGAGGCGCGCGCCGATGAATTGTCGGAGGCGATGAACCTGCGGCCGGCCCAGAAGGAGTAGCCATGGACCTGCAACTACGCGACAAGACGGCGGTGGTGACCGGAGCCTCCATGGGCATCGGCCGCGCCATCGCCAAGCTGCTGGCCCTGGAAGGCGTGCGCGTCGCCGCCG
Organism: Acetobacteraceae bacterium; assembly: GCA_037201625.1. Lineage (GTDB taxonomy): Bacteria > Pseudomonadota > Alphaproteobacteria > Acetobacterales > Acetobacteraceae > JAMXLO01. Next base: position 1,848,875 of record JBBCGR010000003.1, read on the forward strand.
TGGCGCGTCGGGTCGACCTGATGGAGGCGATGGCCGAAGAGGTCGTGGCCGCCGGTGGCGTGCGGCCGGTTCTGGTGCGCCAGGACATCATGTCTGAGGATGCGGCGGAGATGCTGCGTGACGTGGCCTATGCCGAGTTGGGCCATGTCGACATCCTGGTGAACAACGCGGGCGGCAGCCGGCGCCTGCCGGTCGATGCGCCGGAGGAACGCTGGGTCGAGGCGATGACGCTGAACTTCACGCGCCAGCGCCAGATCGCACACGCGCTGCTGCCGAAGATGATAGAGCGGCGCTGGGGGCGCATCATCAACATCACCGGCAAGTCGGAGCCGGATCACCTGAACGCCGCGTTCTCCGCCAAGGCCGCGGTGCATGCCTGGGCGAAGGGCCTGTCGATCGAGGTCGGGCAGTTCGGCATCACGGTGAACTCGATCCCGCCGGGGCGGATCATGAGCGAGCAGATCCGTCGCAACTATCCCGAGGATTTCCGCAAGACCTTTGCCGAGACGGAGATCCCGGTGCGTTTCTGGGGTGAGCCCGAGGATCTGGCGGTGATGGCGGTGTGGCTCGCCTCGCCGCTGGCGCGTTACATCACCGGCACGGTCATTCCGGTGGATGGCGGGCTGCGGCGCTATCAGTTCTGAAAGGACGACGTCATGCGTCAGATGGTTCTGGTCGGATTCCTGCAAGCGCAGAACTGCACGACGCTGGCGAGTGCGTGGCGGCATCCGGAGAGTCGCACCGATTTCACGACCGCCGCCTATTACCAGAAGATCGGCCAGGTGCTGGAGGAAGGGAAGTTCCAGCTTGCCTTCTTCGACGATCGCCTGGCGATGCCGGACATCTATGGCGGCAATCCGGCCGAGGTGGTGGCGAACGGCGTGCGCGTGGTGAAGCTGGATCCGGTGGCGACGATGCTGGCGATGGGGTTCGGCACGACGCGTCTGGGCATCGGCGCCACTGCGTCCACCACGTATTACGAGCCGTTCGATGTGGCGCGGCGGTTCCAGACGGTGGACCATATGCTGGGCGGCCGCGCCGCGTGGAACGTGGTGACGTCGGTGAACGACGGCGAGGCGCACAACATGGGCCGCGAGATGCATCTCGCGCACGACCTGCGCTACGACCGCGCCGACGAGTTCATGGAGATCGTGCTCGGCTGCTGGGATGGCTGGGAGGATGATGCGCTGGTGGTCGACAAGGACACCGGCCTGTTCGCGCATCCCGACAAGGTGCATCGGCTGGAGTATCGCGGGAAGTTCCTGACCTCACGCGGGACGTTCACCGTGCCCCGCTCGCCGCAGGGGCATCCGGTGATCATCCAGGCGGGCGCTTCGGATCGCGGCAAGCGGTTCTCCGAGCGGTGGGCCGAGACGGTGTTCGTGGCGTATCCCGATTTCGAGGATGCCAAGCGCCAGTACAAGTCGTTCAAGGAGGGCGTGGCGAAGCTCGGACGCGATCCCGATCTGGTGAGCGTCAATACGATCGCCTATCCGGTCGTAGGTGCGACGCGGGCCGAGGCCGAAGACAAGATGGCGCTGATCGACAGCCTGTACCGGGAGGTGGACGGGCTGTCGCTGCTGTCCGAGGCGCTGAATTTCGACTTCGCCAAGAAGCGCATGGATGAAGCATTCTCGAGTGAGGAACTGGAAGGGATGTCGGGCATGCAGGCGATGCGCGATCGGGTGATGCGGGTGATCGGCCGCAATCCGACGGTGCGCGACTTCCTGGAGGTGACTCGGCGCGGACGGCCGCGCGAGGCGATCGTCGGCAGCCCGAAAGAGGTGGCGGACCGGTTCGAACAATGGTTCGTGGAGCGTGCCTGCGACGGCTATGTGGTGGGCGGCACGCACACGCCGGGCACGTTCGAGGATTTCGTCAAGTTCGTCGTGCCGGAGTTGCAGCGGCGCGGCATTTTCCAGACTGACTACAAGGGCGCGACGCTGCGGGAGAATCTGGGCCTGCCGATGCCGCGCACCGGGGGATGGAAACTGGCCGCGGCGTAGCGACGATCGTCAGATCCGCTCGAAGATCGCCGCGATGCCCTGGCCGCCGCCGATGCACATGGTGACCAGCGCGTAGCGGCCGCCGGTGCGCTCCAGTTCGTACAGCGCCTTCACCGTCAGGATGGTGCCCGTCGCGCCCACCGGATGGCCGAGCGAAATGCCCGATCCGTTCGGGTTGGTCTTCGCCGGATCGAAGCCGAGATCCTTGGCCACTGCACAGGCCTGGGCTGCGAATGCCTCATTGCTCTCGATCACATCGATGTCGGCCAGCACCAATCCCGCGCGTTCCAGTGCCTTGCGCGTGGCGGGCACCGGGCCGATGCCCATGATCTTCGGATCGACGCCGGCATGCGCATAGGCGACCAGCCGTCCCATCGGCTTCGCGCCACGCTTCTCCGCCGTGCCGCGCTCCATCAGCACCACGGCGGCCGCGCCATCGTTGATGCCGGACGCATTGCCCGCGGTCACCGTGCCATCCTTGCGGAACACTGCCCGCAACTTCGCCAGGTCTTCGGCCGATGCGTCGGGACGCACATGTTCATCGGTGTCGAACACCGTCTCGCCGCGCCGCGTCTTCATCACCACCGGCAGGATCTGCTGCTTGAAGCGGCCCTCGGCGATCGCGTGGGCGGCGCGGCGGTGCGATTCGACCGCCAGCGCGTCCTGGTCGGCGCGGGTGATCTGGTGGCTCTCCGCCAGGTTCTCGGCCGTCTCGCCCATGTGGATGTTGTCGAACGGGTCGTGCAGCGCGGCGAGCATCATGTCGATCATCTTGGCGTCGCCCATGCGGGCGCCCCAGCGCATGCCCTGCGAGATATAGGGCGACCGGCTCATGCTTTCGGCGCCGCCGCCGACCGCGATATCGGTGTCGCCGAGCAGGATTGTCTGAGCCGCCGACACGATCGCCTGCAGACCCGATCCGCACAGCCGGTTCACCGTCAGCGCCGGCGCCTCCTTCGCGACGCCGGCGTTCATCGCGGTGACGCGCGCGAGGTACATGTCCTTGGGCTCGGTATGGATCACGTTGCCGAACACCACCTGGCCCACTTCGGCGCCGTCGACGCCGGCGCGCGACAGCGCCTCGCGCACCACCTGCGCGCCGAGATCGGTCGGTGCCACATCCTTCAGGCCGCCGCCGAAGTCGCCGATCGCGGTGCGCACGCCCGACACCACCACCACCTCGCGCTGCATGTCCATTTCAGCCCTCCCGCACCACCGGATTGCGCAATGTGCCGATGCCGGTGATCTCGATCTCGCAGACGTCGCCGTGCTTCATGTTGGCAGTGGCACCCTCGGTCCCCATCCAGAGCACGTCGCCCGGATACAGCGTCAGGTATTGCGTCATCGCCACCAGGAAGTCCACCACGCCGAACACCATGTGATTGGTGGGGAACTCGATAAGCTGCGTGCCGTTCAGCCGTATCTTCGTGACCAGGGCGTCGAGTTTCACGTTGGTCTCGATCCACGGCCCCATCGGCTTGAACGTGTCGGTGTTCTTGGCGCGCCACAACGTGCGGTCGCTCTTCTGCCAGGTGCGCTCGCTCACGTCGTTGCCGATCGTGTAGCCCAGCACGGCGGACAGGGCGTTGTCGCGCGTCAGGTGCTTGCACCGGCGGCCGATCACCGCGACCAGTTCGCCCTCATACTGCACCTGCTCCGTCGCGTCGCTGGGGATGACGATCGCCTCGCCATCGGCGATCAGCGCGTTGCTCGCGCGGTAGCCGGCATCCGCCTGGGAAGGCAGGCTCACCTTCAGCCCCATCTTCTCTGCCGCCTCCTTCACATGCTCGGCGTAGTTGAGGCCGGCGGCGTAGAAATTCGCCGGCATCACCGGCACCAGCAGCTTCACGTCGGCCAGTTTCAGCCGCGTGGCGGTACGCTCCCACATGTCGAACGGCGAGCCGCGTACCGGAATGATCTCGTCGCCCTCCACCACGCCGTAGGCCGGCGTGCCGTTCTGCTCGAAGCGAGCCCAGCGCATCGTTTCTTCCCCTTCTGTTATGCGGCCTTGGCATCGTCCAGGATCATCGCGGCGGCCTTCTCGCCGATCATGATGGACGGCGCATTCGTGTTGCCGGCAATGATCGCCGGCATGATCGAGGCATCCGCCACGCGCAGCCGCTCCACACCATAGACACGCAGCCTTGGATCGACCACCGCGTCGGTGCCCTTGCCCATGCGGCAGGTACCCACCGGATGGTGGTTCGACACCCCGCTGGCGCGCACCACCTCGGCCAGTTCGTCATCGCTGCTGAACTGCGTGCCGGGCGCGACCTCTTCGGCGATGAACGGCGCCAGCGCGGGCTGCGCGGCGATCTTGCGGCACATGCGGATGCCGTAGATCAGCGCCTGCATATCGTAGTCCGAGCGCAGGAAGTTGAAGCGGATCTCCGGCGGCGTCAGCGGATCGGGACTCTTCGCGCGCACCGTGCCGCGGCCCTCGGGGCGCAGGTGCACCGGGCTCAGCGTGATGCCGGGGAACGGATGCGGATGGATGCCGTTGCGGTCGCGCTCGGCCGTGCTCCAGGCCGACATGTTGATCTGCAGGTCGGGCTTCTCCAGCCGCGGATCGGTGCGGATGAAGGCGCCGGCGAACAGGCCGGTGGTGGACATCAGACCCTTGCGGCCGAACGCGTACTGCACGCCGGCCAGCAGCTTGCGGGCATTGCTGCGCGCCAGGTCGTTCAGCGTGACGGCGCGCGACAGGCGGTACGCGCCATAGGTGTTGAAATGGTCGTGCAGGTTGGCACCCACCGGCGGCAGGTCGCGCACCACCGCGATGCCGAGGTCGGTGAGCAACTCTGCTGGTCCCAGGCCGGACATTTGCAACAGGTGCGGCGAGCCGTAGGCGCCGCCCGAGACGATGACCTCGCCGCGCGCGCGTGCGGTGTGCAGGCCGGATGGCGTGCGGTATTCGACACCGACGGCACGGCCGTCCTCGACCAGCACGCGCGTCGCATGCGCCTCGGTGACGATCGCAAGGTTGGGACGGTTGCGCGCGTGGCGCAGATAGGCCGCGGCGGAACTCCAGCGGCGGGCGTTGTTGGTGGTGGTCTGGTAGTGGCCGGTGCCTTCCTTCTGCGCGCCGTTGAAGTCGGGCGTGCGCGGGATGCCGGCCTGCACCGCGGCGTCCACCATCGCCTTGGAGCGGCCAGATATACGGCGGATCGGACACGCGCAGCGGCCCGCCGACGCCGTGGAATTCGTCAGCGCCGCGCTCGTTGTTCTCGGCCTTCTTGAAGAAGGGCAGGACGGAATCCCAGTCCCAGCCCTCGCAGCCGAGTTGGCGCCAATGGTCGTAGTCGGCGGGATCGCCGCGCATGTAGACCATGCCGTTGATCGAGCTTGTGCCGCCCAGCACCTTGCCGCGCGGCAGGTAGAGCGTGCGGCCGTTCAGCCGTTCCTCGGGCGCGCTGTCGAACATCCAGTTGATGCGCGGATTGGCAAAGGCCTTGGTGTAGCCGATCGGGATGTGGATCCACGGGTTGCGGTCGCGGATGCCGGCTTCCAGCAGCAGCACGCGGTGACGGCCGGATTCGGACAGGCGGGAGGCGACGGCACAGCCGGCCGACCCCGCACCGGTGACGATGAAGTCGTACTCGGTCATGGCGCGAAGCCGTGGGAGGACGCGATCATCATGGAGATTGCTTCGCTTCGCTCGCAATGACAGGGGGATGAGGGGTGGGTCATGCGGTGGCTGCCTCCTTCACGCCAAGCTCCGCGGCCATGCGTTCGCGCATGATGAATTTTTGCATCTTGCCGGTCACCGTCATCGGGAATTCGTCGACGAAGCGGATGTGGCGCGGCACCTTGTAGTGCGCGATCTGGTCGCGGCAGAACGCGCGCACCTCCTCGGGCGTCAGTTCCTCGCCGATGCGCAGCTTGATCCAGGCGCACAGTTCCTCGCCGAAGCGCTGGTCGGGGATGCCGAACACCTGCACCTCCTGTATCTTCGGATGCCCATACAGGAACTCCTCGACCTCGCGCGGATAGATGTTCTCGCCGCCGCGGATCACCATGTCCTTGATCCGCCCGACGATCTTGCAGTACCCGCCCTCATCCATCGTCGCCAGGTCGCCGGTGTGCATCCACCGCGCCGCATCGATCGCCTGGCGCGTGCGCTCATCGTCGGCCCAGTAGCCCAGCATCACCGAATAGCCGCGGGTGCACAGTTCGCCCGGCGCGCCGCGCGGCACCACGCGGCCCTCGGTGTCGACGATCTTCACCTCGATATGCGGGTGCACGCGCCCGACCGTGGTCACGCGCCGCTCCACCGGATCGTCGGTCGTGGTCTGCGTGCTCACCGGGCTCGTCTCGGTCATGCCGTAGGCGATGGTGATCTCGCTCAGGTGCATCTCGCGCATGCAGCGCCGCATGACCTCGATCGGGCACGGCGCGCCCGCCATGATGCCGGTGCGCAGCGATGCCAGATCGAAGCTGCGGAATTCCGGATGCTCGAGTTGTGCAATGAACATCGTCGGCACGCCGTGCAGGCCGGTGCAGCGCTCCTCCGCCACGGTCCGCAGCGTCGCGAGCGGATCGAAGCCCTCGCCCGGATACACCATCGCCGCGCCATGCGTCGTGCAGGCCAGGTTGCCCAGCACCATGCCGAAACAATGGTACAGCGGCACCGGGATGCATAGCCGGTCCTGCTCCGACAGCTTCATCGCCTCGCCGATGAAATAGCCGTTGTTGAGCACGTTGTGATGCGTGAGCGTGGCACCCTTCGGCGCGCCGGTCGTGCCGGAGGTGAACTGGATGTTGATCGCCTCGTCGAACTGCAGCAGCGGCGCCAGTTCGGCCAGCCGCGCGCGATGCGAGGCCAGCGCGAGCCCGGCCACCGCCTCGAACGGCAGCATGCCCGGGGCGGCCGGACCGCCGATCTGGATGACCATCTCGAGCGCCGGCAGGCGGGACGCGTGCAGCCGGCCCGGCGTCGCCTGTGCCAGTTCGGGGGCAAGCGTGTTGACCATGCCGACATAGTCCGACGTCTTGAACGACGTCGCGGTGATCAGCGCGCGGCAGCCAACCTTGTTCAGCGCGTATTCCAGTTCGGCCAGCCGGTAGGCCGGGTTGATGTTCACCAGGATCAGCCCGGCCTTGGCCGTGGCAAACTGCGTGACCACCCATTCGGCGTTGTTGGGCGACCAGATGCCGATCCGCTCGCCCGGCTGCAGCCCGAGCGCGATCAGTCCGGCCGCGAAGGCATCGACCCGCTCGCCCAGGTCGCGGTAGCTCCAGCGCACGCCCTGCTGGCGCACGATCAGCGCGGGACGGTCGCCCCACTGCGCCACCGTGCGGTCGAAATTGGCGCCGATCGTCTCGCCGAGCAGCGGACTCGTGCTGGCGCCATGCACGTAGCTCAGCGCTGCCATGGTCATGGACGTTTCTCCGGGCAGTCTTCTCTGGGATGATATTGTCCCGTTTCGCGCCCACATGGCCAGAGCGACAAGGCGGCGCTAGGCTGCCGATCCGGAAAAGGAGTGCTCGACATGGACGACATCGTCATCGTCTCCGCCGCCCGCACGCCGGTTGGCAGCTTCAGCGGCGCGCTGGGCTCGCTGTCGGCGCACGCGCTGGGCACGGTCGCCCTGCAGGCGGCATTCGAACGTGCCGGTGTCGAGGCGGCCGATGTGGACGAGGTGATCCTGGGCCAGGTGCTGGCGGCGGGCGAGGGGCAGAACCCGGCGCGCCAGGCAGCACGCGCCGCGGGTCTGCCGGACGCGAAGACCGCATTCGGCATCAACCAGGTGTGCGGCTCCGGGCTGCGCGCCGTCGCGCTGGCCGCGCAGCAGATCCGCACCGGCGAGAGCGCCATCGTCGCCGCCGGCGGCATGGAGAGCATGAGCCAGTCGCAGCACTCGGCGTATCTGCGCGCCGGCCAGAAGATGGGCGGCGTCGAGTTCATCGATACGATGCTGAAGGACGGGCTGTGGGACGCGTTCCACGGCTACCACATGGGCAACACCGCCGAGAACGTTGCCACCAAATACCAGATCACCCGCGAGCAGCAGGACCAGTTCGCGCTGGGCTCGCAGCAGAAGGCGAGCGCGGCGCAGAAGGCTGGCCGCTTCAAGGACGAGATCGCCGCGGTGACGGTGAAGGGCCGCAAGGCCGATGTGGTCGTGGCCGATGACGAGTACATCCGCCACGACGCGAGCATCGAGACGATGGCGCGGCTGCGCCCGGCGTTCAGCAAGGACGGCACGGTGACGGCGGCCAACGCGTCCGGCATCAACGACGGCGCGGCGGCGCTGGTGCTCATGAGCGCGAGCGAGGCGGCCAAGCGCGGGTTGACGCCGCTGGCGCGCATCGCGGCCTTCGCGACCGCGGGCGTCGATCCGGCGGTGATGGGCACCGGCCCGATCCCCGCGACGCGCAAGGTGCTGGCGCGGGCCGGCTGGAAGGTCGAGGACCTCGACCTGATCGAGGCCAACGAGGCGTTCGCCGCGCAGGCGCTGGCGGTGAACAAGGACCTCGGCTGGGACGTCGACCGGGTCAACGTGAACGGCGGCGCGATCGCGATCGGCCACCCGATCGGTGCCTCGGGCGCGCGCATCCTGGTGACGCTGCTGCACGAGATGCAGAAGCGCGACGCGAAGAAGGCGCTGGCCACGCTGTGCATCGGCGGCGGCATGGGCGTGGCGATGTGCGTGGAGCGGTGAGGCGGAGCGGGGCCGGAGCGCGCGCCATTATTGTCGTGGCGAGGCTTCCGTCCGGTTGAAGTTGCAGTCGGCGACTGGGGTTTTTCCCGCCGTCCTGCGGCAGGCTGGCCACGGCAGCCATGTGTTCGTTTGCGGCACGATAGACGTGGATGACCGGCCTGCGCCGGTCATGACGACTGGGGAGCGATCCGGGACCTGAGCCCCCGCCCATGAGGCCGCGACCCCGCCCCTGTCGAGGCAGGGTCGCGGGTACCCGGACCTGGCATTCGCAGCCGCAGCGGCGGCACTCGGCGCGCTACGCTGCAGTCAGAACGACGCCCGGCCGGTCCGCATCCCGGCGCGGTAGTCCCACGGCATCTGGAACGTGCCGGCCCAGAGGCCGCGGCGCGCCACACGTGCCACGATCTCGTCGGGCATGTAATCGTAGGAATACTGGCGATACGCGACGGCGTAGCCCTGCCGCACCAGCCAGGCGTTGATCCTGGTGCCGCCGTCGGCGATCCGGCAGCGGGCGACGATCCGCTGGTAGCGATCCCGATCGACTGGCTGGCACTCCACCATCTGCCCGCGCAGGAGGTCCGCGAGGGCCAGGGCGGCCTGGGTGCCGCACCGGTAGAAGGTGCCGTCGGCCTCGCATTGCTGGCTCGATTCCGGGGCATCGACCCCGTGCAGGCGGATGCGCCGGCCGGCAATGTCGAGCGTATCGCCGTCGATGACGCGGGCATAGCCGACGATGGCGCCGGCCGGGCGACGGTACGCGGATGACGCGGTGTCGCCGGACCGGAGGGCCTGCCATAGGATCAGCGCGGCACCGACCGCCAGCAAGCCGGCCAGCCTCAGGCGACCCACGCTGATCACGACGGACCGCCACCTCCGGTCGTTGCAGCCATTCCCCGCAGCCGATTCCCGGCCGTTCCCAGCCTACGCCGCATGCCGCCAGGCCACCACCCGGCGGTTCCGCCAGACCATCGCCCGACGGCTCCCGCCGTTAGGCCTGCTTCAACTCGATGAGGCTGCGGCGGATCTTGCGGCCACGCTCCACCTTGTCCTCGATATAGGCGGCATCGCCCCAGCGCACCGCGCGCGCCATCGCCTGCGCGTCCTCGGTGAAGCGCGCCAGCATCTCCAGCAGCGCCTCGCGGTTGTTGAGGAAGATGTCGCGCCACATCACCGGATCGCTCGCGGCGATGCGGGTGAAGTCGCGGAAGCCCGAGGCGGCGAACTGCACCACCTCCTGCCGGGTCTCGCCCTCCAGGTCATCGGCGGTGCCGCAGATGGTGAAGGCGATCAGATGCGGCAGATGCGAGACCACCGCCAGGACCCGGTCGTGATGCGCCGGCTCCATGCGCCGGACCATCGACCCACAGCGGCGCCACAGCTCCTCGACCTTCGCCACCGCCGCCTCATCGGCGCCAGGCAGCGGCGTGACCAGCGCCCAGCGGCCCTGGAACAGCGTGGTGAAGCCGGAATCGGGGCCGGAATACTCGGTGCCGGCGACCGGATGGGCCGGCACGAAATGCACCCCCGCCGGCACCAGCGGCCCCACGTCGCGGATCACCGACTGCTTGGTGGAGCCGACATCCGTCAGCACCGTGCCCGGCGCCAGGTGCGGCGCGATCGCGGCGGCCAGTTCGGCGAAGGCGCCCACCGGCGCGCACAGCATCACGCAGTCCGCGCCCTCGACGGCCCGGGCGGCATCCGCCTCGATCCGGTCGGCGAAGCCCAGTTCCCGCACCCGCTCCAGCGTCTTCGCCGTCCGCGCGTTCACCACCACCTCGGCCGCCAGGTCGCCGCGCTCGCGCGCGATGCGGGCGACCGAACTGCCGATCAGGCCGATGCCGATCAGCGCCAGGCGGCGGAATACCGGCTCCGTCATACTATGCCTGTCCCCGGGCCCGACCCGCGGACATGAACTCGGTCAGCGTGGCGATGACGATCTCCACCTCCTCCGCCGTGCCCACGGTGACGCGCAGGCAGTGCGGCAGGCCGTAGCCGCCGACCTGGCGCGCGATCACGCCGCGGCCGCGCAGGAAGGCATCCGCCGCCTGGGCCCGCTCGACCGTGGCGAAATCGGCCAGCACGAAGTTGCCCTCGGACGGCCAGACCTTGATCCCGGCCGCGGTCAGTCCCGCCGCCAGCTTCGGCCGGTATTCGGTGTTGTGCGCGCGGCCCTTCTCCACCCAGCCAGGCTCCGCCAGGGCGGCGATCGCGGCGGCCTGCGACGCGAGCGAGACGTTGAACGGCGAGCGCACCCGGTTCAGCACGTCCACCACCGCCCGGGGCGCATAGGCCCAGCCGATCCGCATGCCGCCCAGGCCGAAGATCTTGGAGAAGGTGCGCAGCATCACGGTGTTGTCGCCGGCGTCCACCAGCCGGATCCCCGGATCGTAGTCCGGTCGGTCGACGTATTCGGCGTAGGCGGCGTCCAGCACCAGCAGCACCTCGGGCGGCAGGCCGGCACGCAGACGCGCCACCTCCTCCTGCGGCACCATGCTGCCGGTCGGGTTGTTCGGGTTGGCGAGGAACACGATCCGCGTCGACGGCGACACCGCCGCCAGCATCGCGTCGACATCCGCCGTCAGGTCGCGCTCCGGCGTCTTGATGACCTGGCTGCCGGCATAGGTTCCGGCGATCTGGTAGATCGAGAAGCCGTGCGCGGTCATGATGATGTCGCGCCCCTGCCCGCCATAGGCGAGGCAGAGCTGGTAGATCAGGTCGTCGGAGCCCGCGCCGCAGACGATCCGCTCGGGATCGAGGCGGAAGCGCGTGCCGAGGGCGCGGCGGAGTTCGAGGGCGCTGCCGTCGGGGTAGCGGTGGAGGTCCTCCGACACGCGGCGGAACGCCTCGACCGCGCCGGGCGGCACGCCGAACGCGCCTTCGTTCGAGGACAGCTTCAGCACCCGGTTCACGCCGGGCACGGTCGATTCCCCGCCGACATAGGGCGAGATGCGGAGGATCTCGGGACGCGGGCTGGGTCCGCTCATGCCGCGGCCCCGGTTTCCGGCATCGCATAGGCGCCCAGCACCACCGGCCGGTGCAGCACCGCGTCGAGCCCCCTGAGCCGCGTGTCATCGTCGGTCACGAAGCCGTCGATCTCCACCAGGGCGTGCGCCACCTGGGCACCCGCGTCGCGGCGCACGATCATCGCCTCGGGCGCCAGGCCGGCCGCCGTCAGCGCCGCGGTGAGCCGCGCCCGGCTGACGTCGAGTTCGAGTTCCAGGCCCAGCAGCGTGCGATCGCGTTCCGAGGGATCGGGCGCCGAGGTGGCGACGACCAGCGCCTGGGCGGTGGGGGAGCCCTCGGGGCGCGGCGCCCAGAAGGGCAGCCGGCCGATCACGTGCACGCGCGGATCGTCCTTCTGCAACAGCGCGGTCCACCAGGCGTCGCGCGCGGTATCGGTCTCCGACGGCAGCGGCATCACCGCCACGGCCGATGAGCCACGCGTGACCTCGGCCATCGCCTGGGCCGGGCTGCCGACCGCATGCAGCGGCGTCAGCGCGCCGAAATGTTCGCGCGCGGCCTGGGTGAACGCGGTCCCGCCGTCGGGCTCACACACCGCCACGGTGAACGGCCCCTGCATCGCCGTCGTGCCCGCCAGCAATTCGCGCCACATCCGTACCAACGTATGCGGCGGCAGACCGCCGCTGTGCTGTCGCAGCAGGCGGCGGAGGATCGAGGCCTCCCGCCCCGGGCGATGCGCCGCGCGCTTGCCCGACTGCGCCACATGTTCCACGACCTGGGCCCGCTGTTTCAGCAGGGCGTGGATCGCATCGTCGATCCTGTCCAGTTCGGCGCGCAACGCGGGAAGGCCGCCAGGCCAGCCATCCTGCGGCGGTGCTTCCTCCGCCGAAGCGGCGGGGACGGAGCGGGTGTCGAAGGAGGCGGGACTGGGCATCACACTGGCCGGAACGGAGCCGGCACTGATAGCCGAAGCGGGCTGGCATGCAAACAGCAAGCGGACCGTTGCGAGCGGCCGATACCCGGCCTATGCAACCGCGGGATGGATACGCCAGCCGCACTCGCTGTCACTGACCACGGTCCCAACGTCACCTTCCGGGAGGGCATGACGCTGGACTGCGGCGTGCGGCTGCCGCAGGTGACGGTGGCCTACCGCACCTATGGCACGCTGAACGCGGCACGCTCCAACGCGGTGCTGGTCTGCCATGCCCTGACGGGCGACCAGTATGTCGCCGAGACGCATCCGATCACCGGCAAGGGCGGCTGGTGGGACATGGTGGTGGGGCCGGGCCGGCCGATCGACACCGACCGCTACTTCGTCATCGGCACCAATGTGCTGGGCGGCTGCATGGGCTCCACCGGGCCGCGCAGCCCGCGCGATGACGGCGTGCGCGATGATGGTATGGGCGGTGACGGCATCGGGCCGTGGGGCACCGACTTCCCGCCGGTGACGATCGGCGACATGGTGCGGGCGCAGAAGATGCTGATCGACCACCTGGGCATCACGCGGCTGTTCGCCGTGATGGGCGGCTCGATGGGCGGGATGCAGGTGCTGCAATGGGCGGCGGCGTATCCCGACGCGGTGTTCGCCGCCCTGCCGATCGCGACGGCGGCCTACCACTCGGCGCAGAACATCGCGTTCCATGAGGTCGGGCGGCAGGCGATCTTCGCCGATCCGGACTGGGACGGCGGGCGCTACTGGGCGAGCGGGCGGCTGCCGGCGCGGGGCCTGGCGGTGGCGCGGATGTGCGCGCACATCACGTATCTGTCCGAGGAGGCGATGACGCGGAAGTTCGGCCGGCGGCTGCAGAACGCGCCGAAGGACCCGAGCGAGGCGATCTCGCTGTTCGGCGAGATGTTCGAGGTGGAGAGCTACCTGCGCCACCAGGGCTCGACCTTCGTGGAGCGGTTCGATGCGAACTCCTACCTGACGATCACCCGGGCGATGGATTATTTCGACCTGGCGGCGGACTACCAGGGCGACCTGGCGAACGCGTTCCGCGGCACGAAGACGCGGTTCCTGCTGGCGTCGTTCACGTCGGACTGGCTGTTCCCGACCGAGCAGAGCCGCGCGACGGCGCGGGCGCTGAACCGGGCGGGGGCGAACGTGTCGTTCGTCGAGATCCCGACCGACAAGGGGCACGACGCATTCCTGCTGGATGAGCCCGACTTCCACCGCACGCTGGCCGGCTTCGTTGCGGGCTGCGCGGTGCACGCGGGGCTCGAGGGTTAGGGGTGGGGGTGGGGGTGGGGGTGGCGGTGCCTGAGGCTCCTGTTTTCATGGCACTGCCGGCCTATGCGTTCGTCCGTCCCCTCGTTCGCTGACGTTGTCCGCGTGGTTATTCCTATCAAGTAACGTGTCGGCACTGGCTACCGATGGCGCGGGCGGACGACCGAGGGCCGTGGCCAGGGCTCGCAGGCCCAGCCGTCGCCATCGCGGTCGTGCCGGACATAGTAGCCCGGCTCGCCCCTCCAGGCTGGCGCCAATCCGACCAGGCGGGCCGCGTCGCAGTTGGGCGCCGCTGTCAGGTGTCGGAGCGTGACCAGCGGCGACCACGGGGAGAGCGTGGCGAGGGTAACGTAGCCGAGTGCCACACATGAGGCGGCTATGGCACAGACCGCGAGCGCGCGCCGCACGAAACGGCTGAGCCTGGCGGGCCGGTCGAGCCTACGCTGGAACGCCCTGAAGCGTCGCCGGACGCGCTGCTCGTTCCTCGACAGGCCCAGGTCCATCTGCCGTGCGGGACACCCTCCGCGGTCAGCCTGCCGGTCACCTGATTGCAGCTTCGTTGCGCGCCGTGGCTCATGCGGTTGGCAGTGGCCGGTCGTGTTCCCGGACGTGGTGTAGGAGCTGTGGATAAGTAGCCCGCCGGAGCGACCGCCAAGAGTCACGGCGGAGGCGGGCTACTTATCCACAGCGATGGTCACCGCGGTGCTACTCGGTAGGGTTGGGTTGCGAGACGCAACTCTGACCTTGGAGATCACCACGATGACCGACGACACGATCGCCCTTCGCGCGCTTCTGGAGAAGGGTTCCGATACGACACTGCTGCGCGAGATGATCGGCTTCGCCGCGCAGCGGCTGATGGAGCTGGAGACCGACACCCTGTGTGGCGGCGGCCGCGGCGGCCGCGGCGGATGCCGTTCCAGAAATTATCAAAGAGGCCAATTTGCGCCGCGACGCCCTGCGCACGCAATAAGATTACGCACCCGCCGGAAAGACAGAAGATTTGTGGCGCCAAATGGCCAAGCTGCGCCGCATTGTCCGCATCATCGCCTTAATACCAATATTTAATCTCATTATTTCTTGTATTCCGTCTGAAAAATACGAAATGGAGGCCGGAAAGCGCAGGAGCGGCAAGGCTGTGCCGTCCGTGCGTTACAACGAAAGTAGGCACCTCCATGTCTCTCAGGTCACGGCCGATCTCGGGGCTCGCCCTGATGGCGCTCTGCGCCGCGGTCGTCAGCCTTGCGCGCCCGGCCGCGGCGGCACCGCAATTGAGTGCCCTGCAGATCCTGGGCAGCGTGAACCTCGTCACCAACGGCAAGGTCTCGACGACGGCGGATGTCGAAGGCTCTGCGGTCATCGGCGGTAACCTGTCCGGGGCGACGTTCTTCAACGGCGACGCACCGGGCAGCCCGTTCATCTATCTGTACGGTTCGCAGAGCGGCAACCTGAACCTCAACAACGGCGGCAGCCTCTACATGAACGGCACGCCGGGCGGGCATGTGAACTACAATGGCGGCGGGCACCTCTACTCGACCGGCCCGAGCCAGCCGCTCAGCACCTACACTGCGCCGCTGATGAACCTGTCGAGCCAGCTTGCCGGCCTCATGCAGACGGCGGGCAACACCATCAGCGGCGGCACGTTCAATGCGGTCGCCGGCGCCACCGGAATGTCGGTCTTCAACATCACAGGCTCGGCCCTGCAGAGCGCCCTGACCAACGCCAACATCCGCTTCATGCTGGGTGTGGGGGTGACGAGCGTGGTGGTGAATGTCACCGGAGACTTCACCGAGCCGAACAGCGCGAACTGGAACACGCTGGCGCAGAACGTGCTGTTCAACTTCTCCAACGCCACCTCGGTCACCGTCGGCAACTGGCAATCCTCGATCCTGGCGCCCAGCGCGACCTTGGCGATCGCCAATGGCGCCATCAATGGATCGGTATTCGCCAACCAGTTCAACGGCGGTGGCGAAATCCACAACGAACTCTTCACGGGCGCCGGCGGCCTGCTGGACGGTTCGTCGAGCAACCTGCCGGGAAGCGTGCCCGAGCCCGCGACGCTGAGCCTGCTCGGCCTGGGTGCGATGGCGACCGTCCTGCTGCGCCGCCGGCGCCGCCCGCCTGCATAAGGCAGTGCCCCACATCGTCTGAGGCGGAAACCGCCTCACCGCCGTCCCTGCCGCCTCCCTATCTCCGCGTCGCAGGCGGCGCTATGCAGAACGAAAAGCGCGGGGGATGACATGCAGTCGGTGAGCCGGGACGGCGTGGCGCTGTTCTACCAGGAAGCGGCGGGTGATGGTCCCCCTGTGCTGCTGGTGCACGGCTGGAGTTGCAACCACAGCCATTTCGCCCCGCAGTTCGAGCACTTCGCCGCCCGCGGCCATCGCGTCGTCGCCGTCGACCTGCGCGGCCATGGCCGGAGCGACCGGCCCGAGCAGGAGTATACGATGCTGGGCTTCGCCGACGACCTGGCCTGGCTCTGTGGCGAACTCGGCCTGGTGAAGCCGCTGGTGATCGGCCACAGCATGGGTGGCATCGCCGCCTTCGAACTCGCCGGCCGCTTTCCCCACGTGCCGGCGGCCGTGGCGCTGGTGGATTCCTCGGTCGCGCCGGCGTCGCGGGCCGGCTTCAGCAATGCCTTCGACCTGCTGGGCGGCAGCGACTACCTGCCGAAGGTGCGGGACTACATCGCCAGGAACCTGTTCATCGCCAGCGACGACACGGCGCGCCGTGATCAGATCGTGGAACAGATGTCGTCGACCGCCCATCATGTGATGCTGTCGGCGATGTCGTCGGTGCGCGCCTACGATCCGGCGCCGGCGGCCGCCGGTCTCATCGCGCCCTGCCTCTATATCGCCGCCAACATGGTGCCGCTGCGCTCCGACCCCGCGCGGCTGCGCGACCTGATACCGCACGTGCACTACGGCATGACGGTGGGTGCCGGGCATTTCTGCCAGCTTGAAGTGCCCGACCAGGTGAATGCGATGCTCGACCGGTTCCTGGCGGTGACGGGAACCTTCAGAGCCTGAGGCAGGCTGGAGCAGCGGGGTAGAGCAGCAGCGCCCCGGTTCCGGCGCCGCTCCAACGCGGGACGGTGCCGCGGCCCACGATGCCGATCCGCCGGCAACGATGCCGATTGAGCGGTAAGCCCGGCAGCGCAGATGGTTGAGCCATTCCGCCCGTTGGCATCGCTGACCGCCAGCGCAAGCTTGAGCGGATCTTACGCGCAGACTGGCGGGGTTGATCTACATCAATGCCAACAGTCGCGGTCACGCGCCTAAGGAGCGACTCCACGGGCCGCGAGTTGCCTGGGGACGTTTACTGGCCCGCATTTGCCATCGGAGCCAGCCTGGTGGGCCGAGCGTCCACATACTTTAGGAGAACATCCAGTGCGACGTACAATCATTACTGCCCTGACGGCGGTCTGTCTGACCCTGCCGGCCATGGCCGCTACGCCGAGCGGCGAGCCTGTCGCCACGGTCAATTTCGCTGGCGGCAGCGTGGCCGCCGGAGTCGGCGTGTCGTGGGGCCAAGGGACCATCGTCTTTCAAGGCAAGACGCACCACTTCAAGATTGATGGCTTCAACGTCGGCGACGTCGGCATCGTCAAGATCGATGCGACTGGCAATGTCTACAATCTGGCGAAAATGGCTGACTTCGATGGTAACTATGTCGCCGCGGGCGTGGGAGCGACGGTCGCCGGTGGCGGTTCCATCATGACCATGCAGAACCCCCACGGTGTCGTGATGCACATCCATTCGGCGACCGCCGGACTGAGGCTCAACCTTGGACCGTCTGGCATTGCGGTCAGCATGATCGACTAGAGCAGATTCCGTTCGTGTAGGCTCACGGATCACGCTCTAGCTCATTGTCTGAGAGCGCGATTCACCGCTCCGGTGATTCCACCTGCGCGGATCACGCTCTAGAGCAGGTTCCGTTCGTGTAGGCTCACGGATCACGCTCTAGCTCGTTGTCTGAGAGCGCGATTCACCGCTCCGGTGATTCCACCTGTACGGATCACGCTCTAGGCTGAAGACTGGCTGGATCGCGCGCGAGGGCGATCCAGCCGCTGATTGATCAAATCAAGCCGCCGTCCCCGGATCGTTCAGGGACAGGCCCTCAGAACAGCGACATCTGTGCCTCGATGGCGCTCTGCTTCGCGCCGCCAGGAACAGCGAATTTCCCGCAATCCAGCCCCTCCCGCGCCTCATCCAGCCCCCATTGCCGCGTCGCACGCGCAAACCGCCGCAGCAGCAGGTCGGCATACACGCCCTGGCCGGAAAACCGGTGATGGAACCGCGCATCGCTCAGCGCGCCGGACCGCGTCTCGCGGATCAGGCTCAGCACATGCTTCGCCCGGTCGGGAAAATGTTCCGCGAGCCAATCCTCGAACATCTGCCGCAGTTCATGCGGCAGGCGCAGCAGCACATAGCCGGCGTGGCGAGCGCCGGCACGCGCCGCGGCCTCGACGATCTTCTCCATCTCGGCGTCGTTCAGGCCGGGGATCATCGGCGCCACCAGGACACCCGCCGGCACACCCGCACGCGTCAGTTCCTCGATCGCGTGCAGCCGCCGGTCCGGCGTCGCTGCCCGCGGCTCCATCCGGCGTGCCAACCCAGCATCCAGCGTCGTGACGGAAAGATACACACGTGCCAGCTTGCGCTCCGCCATCGAGGCCAGGATGTCCAGATCGCGCAGCACGCCCGCCGACTTGGTGACGATCCCGACGGGATGATTGAACCTGTCCAGCACCTGCAACACCTGCCGCGTCAGCTTCAGGGTGCGCTCGACCGGCTGGTAAGGGTCGGTGTTCGACCCCAACGCCAGCGTGCGCGCCGTGTAGCCCGGCTTGCGCAGCTCCTTCTCCAGCAACTCGGCCACGTCCGGCTTGAAAACCAGCCTGGTCTCGAAATCGAGGCCCGGCGAGTAGCCCAGATAGGCATGCGTCGGCCGCGCATAGCAGTAGATGCAGCCATGCTCGCAGCCACGATATGGGTTGACCGCTCGATCGAAACCGATATCCGGCGAGCTGTTCCAGCTTATCGCCGACTTCGTCGCATCGCGCGTGAGCGTCGTGGCGAGCTTGGGCAGCTCGCCGAACTCCGCCGTCAGCGTATCCCAGCCGTCATCGAACGGGCTGAGGACCTGGCTGTCGAAACGGACCGGCGGGTTGGTCACCGCCCCACGGCCCTTGCGGGCAAGCGAGGGCATGTTGCCAGAGTCGGCCTCATCGCGCATGGTGCGTTCTCCGTCCGTTCGCCCAGGGAGACTGGCAAAGCGCCGCCGGACGGTCAAGAACATAATGGGAACATGTGGAACGGCTGTGCTCGGGCATGACCATGCTGTCGGTGGTGATCCCCGCCTTGAATGCCGCGGCATCGCTGCCGGCAACCCTCGCATCGGTCGCCGAGGCCGATGAGGTGGTGGTCGCCGATGGCGGCAGTACGGACGGCACACGGGATCTGGCAACGGCATTCGGCGCGCACGTGATCCAGGCACCGCGCGGCCGAGGCAGCCAGATGGCCGCCGGCGTCGCTGCGGCGCGGGGCGACTGGCTGCTGTTGCTCCACGCGGATACGCGCCTGGCGCTGGGCTGGCGGAATGCGCGAGTGCCGGGACGCGCCGGCTATTTCCGGTTCGCGCTCGACTCGGACGATCCGCGCGCCCGCCGGTTGGAATGGCTGGTCGCCTGGCGCTGCCGGATCATGGCACTGCCGTACGGCGACCAGGGTCTGCTGCTCCCGCGCGCCCTGCTGGAGGCCGCCGGCGGCATCCGGGCACTGCCGCTGATGGAGGACGTGGACCTCATCCATCGTCTAGGCCGCCGGCGCCTTGTCGCGCTCGATCTCCCCGCCCTCACCTCGGCCGCGAAATGGGAGCGGCAGGGCTGGTATCGGCGTTCGCTGCGCAACCTCGCGTGCCTGTCGCTGTATTTCGCCGGCATGCCGCCGCGGCTGATCGCCCGCCTCTACGGATGACGGCCGCGCGCGCGAAGGACACGGTCGTGGTGTTCGCCCGCGCCCCGCGCCTGGGCGCGGTGAAGCGGCGCCTGGCACGCGACATCGGCAACCGGCCGGCACTGCGCTTCCATGTCGCGACATTGACCCGCCTGCTTCGCGCGCTCGCCGCCGAACGCCGCTTTCGCACCGTGCTCGCCATCACGCCCGACCATGCCCCGCTCCGGCTGCCGGCCCGCGTGGCGCGCATCCCCCAGGGGCGCGGCGATCTCGGCATCCGCATGCATCGCGCCTTCCGCCGCTTTCCCCGCGCGCGGGTCGCCCTGGTCGGCTGCGACATCCCCGACGCAGGACCGGCGGATGCGCGCGCGGCGTTCCACGCGCTGGGATCGGCGCAGGCAGCATTCGGACCGGCGGCCGATGGCGGCTACTGGCTCGTGGCGATGTCCCCTCGACGGCCGGCCCGCCCGTTCGCCGCGGTGCGCTGGTCCACCAGGCACGCGCTTGCCGACACGCTGGCGAATTTTGCCGACCGCCGCGTGGCCCTGCTGCGTACGCTGCGCGATGTGGATACCGCGGCCGATTGGCGTCAGGTGGGAAAGCGCAGCCGGTAGTCCCGCGGCGCCACCGCAAGTATGCGCAGGAAGCTTCGCCGCATCGTCTCCTCGGAGCCGAAGCCGCAGCGCCGGGAGACCTCCTTGAGCGAGCGTCGCGTGCTGCCGAGCACGTCCCGCGCCGCCTCCACCCGCAACCGCTCGACGGCGCGCGAGGGCGTCATGCCGGTCGCGGCGCGATAGTGGCGGGCGAAGCTGCGTTCGCTCATGCCGGCGCGGTCCGCGAGGACAGGTACCGACAGGTCGTGATGCAGATTCGCCACCATCCAGGCGTGCAGCGCGTCGAAGCCGGGATCGGTGGCCAGCGCCAGGCCGGTGCTGAACTGCGCCTGGCCGCCCGGCCGCTTGGCGAACACCACCAGATGCCGCGCCACGGACAGCGCCGCCGGCCGGCCGCGATCCGCCTCGACGAAGGCGAGCGCCAGGTCGATCCCCGCCGTCACCCCGGCGGATGTCCAGACGTTGCCGTCACGCACGAAGATCGGATCGCGCTCGACCTGCAACGCCGGGTACCGCTCGGCCAGTTCGGTACAGCGCCGCCAATGCGTGGTGACACGCCGGCCGTCGAGCAGACCCGCCGCAGCGAGCGCGAACGCTCCCGTGCAGACCGAGGCGGTACGCCTTGCCTGACCCGCACGGCGCGCGATCCATCGCAACAGGCGGCGATCCTCCGCCACGTCGTGCACACCGGCGCCGCCCGCGACCAGCAGCGTGTCGAGCCCCTGTCGCGCCGGCGGCAGAGGTTTCGCGACGATCGCCAGGCCGGCGGATGCGAGGACCGCTCCCGCCTGTGGCGCGACCACGTGGACCTCGTACGGCGACGGCGAACCATCCTCCCGCGCAAGTTCGTTGGCGGTGGCAAGCACCTGCAGCGGTCCGGCGACATCCAGCAACTGCACGCGGGGAAACGCCAGAATCTCCACCCGGCGCGGCTCTGGCAGAATCTGTGGGGTCTTTGGCATTTCCGCCAAAGCCTGCCGTGGCACGGTCCCGCTGTCCAGCAGGAGGATTGTCCCGTGCCCGAGTTCCGCATTGGAATGTTGCTGTTCCCACGCATGACTCAGCTCGACCTCACCGGTCCGTTCGAGGTGTTCACCCGGCTGCCGAATGCGCAGGTGCTGCTGCTGTGGAAGACATTGGAGCCGGTCGAGGCGGATACCGGACTTCGCCTGCTGCCCTACGCCACGCTGCGCGACTGCCCGCCGCTCGATGTGGTCTGCGTGCCCGGCGGTCCCGGCGTCAACGCGCTGATGGAGGATCCGGAGGTGCTCGACTGGCTGCGCCGCCAGGCCGCGGAGGCGCGCTATGTCAGCTCGGTGTGTACGGGCTCGCTGGTGCTCGGTGCGGCGGGGCTGCTGCGCGGAAAGCGCGCAACGTCGCACTGGGGCGCACGCGACATGCTGGCGGCGTTCGGCGCGATACCGACCGATGGCCGCGTGGTGCGGGACGGCAACCTGTTCACCGGCGGCGGCGTCACCGCCGGCATCGACTTCGCCCTGACCATCGCGGCCGAGATCGCCGGCCCGGCCGCGGCCCAGGCGATCCAGTTGCAGATCGAGTACGCTCCATCGCCGCCCTTCACGGCAGGCACGCCCGAGACGGCGCCGCCCGACGTGGTCGCCACTGCCCGCGCTCGCGGCGCCGCCATGCGGCGGGAGCGCGAGGCGATCGTGGCGCGGATCACTCCGCTGCCGGCCTGAGGTGTTCCTGCAGCCGCGGCATCAGTTCCACGAGGTTGCAGGGGCGGAAGCGGTTGTCGAGCTGGTGCACCAGGATGTCGTCCCAGGCATCCTTCACGGCGCCCGTGCTGCCGGGCAGCGCGAACAGGTAGGTGCCGCCGGCGACGCCGCCGAGTGCGCGCGACTGCATCGTGGATGTGCCGATCTTCTGGTAGCTCAGCATGCGGAACAGCTCGCCGAACCCCTCGATGCGCTTCTCCAGCACCCGGTCGAACGCCTCGGGCGTGACGTCGCGGCCGGTGATGCCGGTGCCGCCGGTGGTGATGACCACGTCGATGTCCGGATCGGCGATCCAGCCACGCAGGTGGCGTTCGATCGCGCCGGCATCATCCTTCTCGATCGCCCGTGCCGCGACGCGATGGCCCGACTTCGCGACGCGGTCCGCCAGCGTGTCGCCGGACCGGTCATCCGCCAGGGTGCGCGTGTCGGACACGGTGAGGACGGCGATGTTGACCGCGATGAACCGGCGGGATTCGTCGAGCGGCATGGGGAAACCCTCCTGTCGATGAGCGGCTGGCGCTGTGCCGCCGGACGCTACTGCCGGTGCGCGATCTTCGCCAGGGACACCCCGGAGACCACACCGCGGACCGGCTCCATCCCTCGAAGATGGTCCCGCCACTGCCGCTGAAACAGACGCCATTCCACCGCAATTTCCGGGGACCGCGAGCCGGCTGCAGGCCGCTGCATCGTTCCATCTGATGGAACGCCCCCGGTTCCAGCGAGGAAACACAGTCCTGGCCGGCGAAGCTCCCTCAGCCCGAGGCGGCATCGGCATCCAGCGTGCGGCGCAGCAGCCGCAGATCGGACCAGGCGGCGCGCCGGTCCTTCGGCGAACGCAGCAACTCCGCCGGACTGAACGTCGGCAAGACCGGCACGGTCCGCGCGGTGCCGGGGATGACGGCGTCCATCCAACTGCCGCGCGGACGCCGGCGGGAGGCAGCGGGCGGCAGCAGCGCCCGCGCTGCGAGCGGGCCCATGACCAACAGGCGGCGCGGCGCGGCGAGCGCGATCAGCCGGTGCAGGAACGGCGCGCAGATGGTGAGTTCGGCAGGGCTCGGCGGCCGGTCACCGGGAGGCCGCCACGGGATCAGCGGCGTCAGCAGCAGATCGCCGCGCGCCAGGCTGATCGAGCCGAGCATGCGGTCGAGATAGGCCCCGGCCGGTCCGGCGAACGGCGTGCCCGACCGGTCCTCGGCTGCCCCCGGCGGATCGCCGACCACCAGCAGCGCCGCCGCCGGATCGCCCTCGGCAAACACCAGGTTGCTGGCCGTGTCGCGCAGCGCGCAGCCGTCGAAAGCCGCGATGGCGGCACGCAACTCCTCCAGTGTAGCCGCGGCGGAAGCCACCTGCAGGGCACGCTCGGCGGGAGAAACGGTCGCCGGCGGTGCGGCCGGCGGCCCTGCCTCCCCGACCGCCCCCCGTTGTGCGGAGGCCGTGGCGTCGAACGCGCTGGGGCGGGCAGGCGAGAGGGGCTTAACCGACCCGCCGGCGCCGGCCAGCCGGTCGACCGGTGCATCCTCCAGCGCCTCGTCCGCCCCCCACTCGATCTGCAGCCGCAGCGCGGCCAGATCGTCCATGCTACTCCGCGGCCTGCGCCAGCGCGTAGTCGATCGGCTCGCAGTCCCAGCCCTCCCGCCGGAAGCGCCAGTAGGATTCGTGCAGCGTCTCGGTCACCGGCCCGGGCCGGTCGTTGCCCAGGATCCGGTCGTCCAGCCGCGTCACGCCCATCACGCCGCCGGCGGTCGACGAGATGAACACCTCATCCGCATTGCGCAGCTCGTCGAGCGGCACGGTGCGTACCTCGCAGCGCAGCCCGAGCTTCTCACACATCTGGATCACCGACAGCCGCGTGATGCCCTCCAGCACCCCGCGATCCGGCGTCGCCACCACGCCGTCGGTCACAGCGAACACGTTGAAGCCCGGCCCCTCGGTGACGTTGCCGTCCAGGTCGAGCAGCACCGGGTTGTCGGCGCCCTTGTCCTGCGCCTCGAACAGCGCCTGGGTCATGTCCGCCCAGTGGAAGTTCTTGGCCCGCGGATTGACGCAGGCCTCCGGGATGCGCGGCGTGGAGGCCACGATCAGATGCGCGCCCCGCTCGATCACGTCGCGCGGCATCAGCCAGACATAGGGCACCACGAAGGCCAGCAGGTAGTTGCGCGCATTCGACGGATGCCGCCGGACAGTGGGCGGCGCCGAGCCGCGCAGGCAGTCCATCGCGACATACGCCTCGCGCAGCCCGGTGCGGCGCACCAGCTCGTGCAGGATGCCGCGGATGTCGGCGTCGCTCACCCGCGGGTCCAGCCGGAAATGGTCCATGGAATTACGGAACCGCCGCAGGTGGTCGTCCAGCTTGAAGAACGCCCCGTCCCACACGCTGACCACGTCATAGGTGACGTCGGACCGCCGGTAGCCCCACTCGGTCACCGGGATCATCGCTTCCGCGACCGGCATGAAACGGCCGTCGATATAGGCCGCGCCGGTCGGCCACATTGCGGCGGTTGCGGACATGGTGTCGGCTCCTTCTGCGAAACTACCGGTATGGAGGCACGCATGAGCGAGTTCGCCAAGGGTCCTGTCGTGGTCCTGGGTCCGGAGGAGGGTGAGTCGCATTGGCAGCCCTTGCCCTCGACCGGCTACATCACCAGCGAGCTCACCCCGTACAACACCCCGTACGACAGTTTCTCGCTCGGCATCCAGGTGCTGGAACCCGGCGCGCATATCCGCCGCCACGCGCATGAGCGCCAGCACGAGGTGCTGTTCTGCTACGAAGGCGCCGGCTGGGCCGAAGTGGGCGACCAGCGCTACGAGGTGCGGCCGGAGACCACGATCCTGATCGGCCGCGCCGTGCAGCACAAAATCCAGAACACCGGTCCCGGCCAGATGCGCCTGCTGTGGATGATCGCACCGGCCGGGCTGGAGGACTGGTTCCGCGCCATCGGCCGCCCGCGCCGCCCAGGCGAGCCGCAGCCCGCGCCGTTCGAGCGTCCCGGCGATGTCGCCGAGATCCAGGCACGCCAGCGCTTCATCCGCTCCGAGGAGGGCTGAGCGTCACGGCCGCACCGCCGGCGTCTCCACCTTCAATCCGTTGGCGCGCCAGCCGAGATACAGTTCCAGCGCCGCCAGTTCCGGCGATTCGGCGGCGAGCGGTTCGGCACGCACGCCGATCATGCAGTTGCGGATGCGGCGATCGAGGGAACCCATCGCCTGCCATTCCAGCCGGTACTCGGGATAGCCGTTCGGATGGCCCTGCGGAATGACGCTGCCGGCCAGGCGCCGCCCGGCCAAGTCGTCATGACACTGCGCGCAGGACAGATTGAGCTGGCCCTCGCGCAGGTGGAACAGCGCCTGGCCCTGCTCGAAGAACGGCCGCGCCGGGCCGTCGATCGCCACCTGCACCGGCATCCCGCGCGACTGCAGCCCGACATAGGCCGACAGCGCCAGCATCGCGTCGCTCTCCGGTTGCAGCGGCGCGGCGCCCTGGCGTTCGACACGGCATTGCTGGATCCGCTGCGTCAGCGTCACCGGCCGCCCCAGTGCCGCATCATACGCCGGATGGCGCGCCGCGACGCCGCGCATGGATACGGACGCAGCACCGTGACAGTCGGCGCAGCTTCGGCCGGCGGTGCCGACACGCTCCGACCACAGGGCCTCGCCCTGCCGCACCCACAGGAAGCCCGGATTGCTCGCGTCATCGTCCTGCATCGCGCGCGTCTCGGGACTGGCATCCTGGTAGCCCGAGTGCTTCTCCCCCGCCGCCAGCACCAGCAGAGTGGCAAAGGCGAGCCGCCAGATCATGCCGCCGGGCCGTGTGCCCGCAGCGGCCCCCACCCCGCGGCATGGCTGGGCCTGGCCGGGCGATCCACGTTTCTCCTTGTCGCCGACAGCAAAAAATGCGGGTGGCCAGGACGGGGGAGAGGTAGCCAGATCATGCGACGATGACGCGTGCCGTCTCGGTCTGCACCACGCCGTGGTCGTCGGTGAAGGTCATCGTCAGCGTGCCGCTCTCCTGCACCACCACACTGAACGACAGGAACGGATTGGCCGCGATCGCCGGGAACAGGTCCGCCCGCAGCACGTCCTCACCGTTATAGGTGCAAATGAAACTGTTGATGATGTCGCGCGGGATCGCCTGCCCCATCTCGTCGCGCCGCTGACCACTCTCCATCGGATGCGAGATCAGCAGCTTCACCTCGAACGCCTCGCCGCGCTTCACCTGCTTCGGTACGTTGATCAGCACACGGACCATCGCCGCCTCACTCGATGCACGCGGCGAGCGTGACCAGCAGGTCCACGCTGTCGCGCCAGCAGCTTCCATCGGCCAGCTTCGCCACCGCGATCACGGTCTGCGAGTCCGCCAGCCGGATGCGCGTGGCAAAGCGCGGTGCGCCGGCACGCGGCCCGAACCGCAGGCGCAGCACATGCGGCAGCGGATTGGCCTCGGCGAACACGTCGATGCTGCGTACCTCGCCAGGCGGCGCCTCCACGCTCACGGTCATCGCCACCGAGTTGCCGTTCTCCACCAGCACCGGCAGGTCGAGCTTCACCCTGCCGTCGCGCAGCGCCGCGTCGCCCACCAGGTCCGCAATCAGCGCGGCCACCTGCGCCGGGGTCGCGCGGGCCGGACGCGGCACCAATGGCACGACCAGCCCACTGCCGGCCAGTACGAGGAAACTTCGCCGCATCATGGCGCGCGCAGCGTGGCCAGGAAGGCCACCACGTCCTCGATCTTCTGCGCGTCCAGGATCGGCTTGCCCTGCCATGCATGTCCCGTGCGGTTCAGACCTTCCACCACATGGTAGGGCGGCATCACCGTGTCAGGGTTCACCAGCCGCGCATCGACCAGCCGCAGGCGGATCTGGCCCTCGGTGAGCCGCGCGCCGACCCCGTCGAGCGGCGGCCCGACATTGCCTTGCAGGTGCGGCGCGGGAAACGGGCCGGCGTGGCACAACAGGCAGGCACTCAGCGCGCGGTTCGCCACGATCTGCCGCCCGCGTGCCGGATCGCCCGGCTGCGCAGTCAGCGGCGCGTCGATCGCATCGGTGGCGGCCATCAGCATCACGCCGGCGAGCAGTGCGGCCAGCGCATCAGCCGAACGTCTCGCCGGTGATCGTCTTGAACCAGGCATCGGCGTATTCGGCTTCCTGTTCGCGCTGCTCGGGCGGGGCATTCAGCGGGCTGGTACCGCCGGCACCCTCGATGTCGGTCAGTTGCCCGTTCGCCGGATGGTAGACGCCGGCGATCGAGATGCCGTAGCCGGGCGCCACCAGGCTGTAGCAGGTGTTGATCAGCCGAGGCTCGACCGGCTGGTTGCCGGCGAGCAGCGCCGCGACGGCATCGGCGCAGACCTTCGCCTGGGCGTTGGCGGCGAAGGCGGATTTTGGCATCGCGCCGGCAATGGCGGCATCGCCGATGACATGGATGCCCGGCTGCAACCGCGATTCGAACGTCACCGGATCGATCGGGCACCAGCCGGTGCGGTCCGCGACGCCGGCCGCAGCGGCAATGGCGGCGGCGCGCTGCGGCGGGATGACGTTGGCCACATCCGCCTTGTGGCTGGCGAAGTCGGTCTCGAACGTGTTGGTCGCCGGATCGACGCGCGTGACCTTGCCGCCGTCGGACAGCGACACCCACTCCAGCAGCTCCGGATAGAGCTGCTTCCACGCCGCCTGGAACAGGCGCTGCTTGGAGAACACGTCCTTGGCGTCGAGCAGGATCAGCTTCGAGCGCGGCTTCTGCGTCTTCAGGTAGTACGCGATCAGGCTGGCGCGCTCATAGGGTCCGGGCGGGCAGCGGAACGGATTGGCTGGCGCCGACATCACCACGAGCCCGCCGTCGGGCATCGCCTCGAGCTGGCGGCGCAGCAGCAGCGTCTGCTCGCCCGCCTTCCACGCATGCGGCATGCGCTGCGCGGCAGCTTCGTTGTAGCCGGGCAGCGCGTTCCAGGCGATGTCGATGCCGGGCGACAGGATCAGTCGGTCATAGGTCAGCGATGCGTCGCCGAAGGTGACGCTGCGGCGCGCCGGGTCGATCGAGGTGGCGGCGGCCGGCACCACGCGCACACCCGCAGCGGCGAGCCCCTGATAGGTGAAGCGCTGCGCGGCGATATCGCGCTGGCCGGCAATCACCTCGTTGCTGAACGGGCAGGCGGTGAAGGTGGCGTTCGGCTCCAGCAGCGTGACGTCCAGTGCGGGATCGGCGCGTCGCAGGAAGCGCGCGGCGGTGGCGCCGCCAAAGCCGCCGCCCACGACGATGACGCGGGCGGTGGACTGGGCGCGGGCGATGGCGGGCGCGGCGAGCACGGCGGTGGCGGCGCCAAGCAAGGTGCGGCGGGTGACACCGGTCATTTCTGCTGCGCCCACCACGCGGCGATCGCTACCACCTCGTCGTGATTGAACCCCTTGGCGATGCGATCCATCACCGTGGCTGGTCGCGTCCCTGCGCGGAACGCATCCAGCGCGGAGACCACCGATCCGGCATCCTGACCCGCCAACGCCGGCAGCGGCGCGACACCGCCATGGCAGCCGGAGCAACTCGACGCTCCGGGCGGCGGCGCGGCGGCGCCCAGCAGCAGCACCGCCGCCAGCAGGCACCTCATGCGTGCGACAGGTCGTGCTGCCGCACCGGCAGCGTGCGGATGCGCTTGCCGGTGGCGGCAAAGATCGCATTCAGCACCGCCGGCCCCGCCACCGAAATGGTCGGCTCGCCCACACCGCCCCAGAAGCCGCCGGAGGGAACGATGACCGTCTCGACCTTCGGCATGTCGGCGATGCGCATCACCGGATAGGTGTCGAAGTTGGTCTCCACCGCCCGGCCCTTGTCGATGGTGATCTCGCCCATCAGCACCGCACTCAGCCCGTAGACGAACGAGCCTTCGACCTGCGCCTCGATCTGCTGCGGGTTGAGCGCGTGACCCGGATCGGTCGCCGCAACGATGCGCAGGACCTTCAGCTCGCCCTTCGGCGACACCGATACCTCGGCCACCGCCGCGGTGTAGCTGCCATAGCCGTAGTTCTGGCAGATGCCGCGGAACACGCCCTCTGGCAGCTTCTTGCCGTACTCCGCCTTCGCGGCCGCCGCGTTCAGCACCGCAAGGTGCCGCGGACTCTCCCGCAGCATCGCGCGGCGGAACTCGAGCGGATCCTTGCTTGCCGCATGCGCCAACTCGTCGATGAAGCACTCCATGTAGATCGCGTTCTGGTTGGTGTTCACGCCACGCCAGAACCCGACCGGCACGAGCGTGTTGCGCACCGCGTGGTCGATCAGCAGATGGGGGATCGACTTGTAGCCGAACTCCTCCTCCGTCCAGCTCTGGAACATCGCACGATCGACGCCGTTCTCCATGCGCGACGGCATGAGGTAGGCGAGGATCGACTGCCCCGACAGCCGCGCGTGCAGCGCCACCACGTTGCCATCGGCATCCAGCCCGGCGCGCAGTTTGCACTGCGTGATCGGCCGGTAGAAATCGTGCGTCATGTCCTCTTCGCGCGACCAGATCAGTTTCACCGGGCGGCCCGGCACCTGTTTCGCGATCAGCACGGCCTGTCGCGTGTAGTCCTGCTGGCCGCGCCGCCCGAAGCCGCCGCCGAGATGCAGCTTGTTCACCTTCACGTCAGCGAGCTTCACGCCGGCCGCATCCGCGGCTGCTGCCAGCGATGCGTCGCCGTTCTGCGACGCCACCCAGATCTCCACCTTGCCGTCGGCGACCTTGGCGGTGCAGTTCATCGGCTCCATCGTGGCGTGAGCGAGGAACGGCGCGGCATACACCGCCTCGATCCGCTTCGCCGCGCCGGCGAGCGCTGCCTCCACCTCGCCGTGCTTCTGGCCGAGGGCAGCGTCCTTGGCGTCGAGGCCGGCCTTGAGCAGGGCGGCAATCTGCGCGCTGTCGACCGTGGCGCCGGCGCCTTCGTCCCACACGATCGGCAACTCGGCGAGCGCGGTTTTCGCCTGGTACCATTTGTCGGCCACCACGGCGACGGCGTTGTCGCCGACCGCGACCACCTGGCGCACGCCCGGCATCGATTTGATCTTGGCGGCGTCGAAGGATTTCAACGTGCCGCCGTAGACCGGACACTGTGCGATCGCCGCGTTCAGCATGTCGGGAAGCTGGACGTCGATGGCGAAGATCTGCTTGCCCGACAGCTTCTCGACCGTGTCGAGCCGCTTCACGCCCTTGCCGATCAGCGTCCACTGGTCCGGCGTCTTCAGCTTCACCTCGGCCGGCACAGGCAACTTCGCCGCATCGGCGGCGATCTCCCCGTAGCGCAAGGTGCGGCCGGAAGGCGTATGGGTGACCACACTGTTCGCCGCGGTGCACTCCGCCACCGGCACGCTCCAGCGCTGTGCCGCGGCCTGGATCAGCATGGCACGCGCGGCGGCGCCGCCCTTGCGCACATAGTCCACCGAGCCGCGAATGCCGCGGCTGCCGCCGGTCGACATGTCGCCCCAGGCCCGCTTGTTCGCCAGGTTCTCCTCGGGCGACACGTACTCGGCGCGCACGAACTTCCAGTCGCAGTCGAGTTCGTCGGCGACGAGTTGCGCGAGGCCGGTGAGCGTGCCCTGCCCCATCTCGGAGCGGGCAATGCGCACCGTGGCGATGTCGTCGGGGCTGATCGCAACCCAGATGCCCACCGCCTGGCCGCTGCCCTGGGCGAGCGCGGCGCCGGCGGGGATGCGCCAGCCAAGCGCCAAGCCACCGCCGGCCGCGGCGATCGTGCCGAGAAAGGAACGGCGCCGTAATGTGAGGCGATTGCTCATGATGCCGCCCTCCTATGCCTTGCCGCCGAGTGCGGCGGCGGTGTGGATGGCGGTGCGGATGCGCTGATACGTCCCGCATCGACAGATATTGGTGACGGCGTCGTCGATCTCGGCGTCGGTCGGTTTGGGATTTTCCTTGAGCAGCGCTGCGGCCGCCATGATCTGGCCCGACTGGCAGTAGCCGCATTGCGGCACGTCGTGCTGCAGCCAGGCGACCTGCACCGGATGGCTGAGACCATCGGCCGACAGACCCTCGATGGTGGTGATCTGAGCATCGGCCACGGAGCCGGCGGGCACCTGGCACGAGCGTGTCGCGGCGCCATCGATATGGACGGTGCACGCGCCGCACTGCGCGATGCCGCAGCCGAACTTCGTGCCGGTCATGCCCAGCCACTCGCGGATGACCCAGAGCAGCGGGGTGTCGGGGTCGGCATCGACGGTGTGGACTGTGCCGTTGACGGTGAGCTTGATCATGCGATGCGCGCTCCCTGCGAACGAATTCCCATGGACGTGAGCATGACGCCGGGCGCAACGCAATATTCCCGGCGCGCGTGCCGGCGCAACGTCACCGATTCAACATGGGGGAAGAGGAGGATCGCGGAGACCCGCAGAGAAGGAAGAATGGCGCTCTGCACAGAGGGTATAATACTTTTCCTTCGTGGCCCCGCGTGTCCCGCGATCTTGCTCCGGGTTAAATATATTTACACTGATACGGCATCGGACGATGCCCATTGGCACCCCTTCCTCCCGACCGCTAATCTCGCACCAACCGCAACCGAGGGACCGCCACGATGGAAATCACCGCCGCCGTCTTCCGCAAGGTGCACGAGCCGCTGACCATCGAGCAGGTGGAGATCGACAAGCCGCGTGGCCGCGAGGTGCTGGTGCGCACCATCGCCACCGGCGTCTGTCACAGCGACCTGCACGTGGTCGACGGCCTCGGCCGCTTCCCGCTCGACCGGCCGTTCATCCTGGGTCACGAAGGCGCCGGCGTGGTCGAGGCGGTCGGCCCCGACGTGACCACGATGCGCGTCGGCGACCACGTGGTGGCCTGCCTCTCGGGGTTTTGCGGCACCTGCCCGCAATGCCTCAGCGGCCACCCGAATGTCTGCACCGGCGGCATCATCGCGCGCGCGGCGGATGCGGCGCCGCGGCTGTCGCTGAACGGTGTGCCCTGCCGCTCGTTCGCCGAGATCGGCAGCTACGCCGAGAAGATGCTGCTGCATGAGAATTCACTGGTGCGCATCGACGAGGAGATCCCGCTCGACCGCGCGGCGCTTGTCGGCTGCGGTGTGCTGACCGGCGTCGGCGCCGCCCTGCGCAGCGCGGGGCTGCAGGCGGGACAGACGGTGGCAGTGTTCGGCTGCGGCGGCGTCGGGCTTTCCATCATCCAGGGAGCGCGCATCGGCGGCGCTCGGCAGATCATCGCCGTCGACCAGTTCGACTCCAAGCTGGAGATGGCCACGGCCGTGGGCGCGACGCACACCTTGAACAGCACGCAGGACGACCCGGTGAAGGCGGTGCGGGCGCTGACCCGCGGGCTGGGCGTGGACCACGCGTTCGAGGCTGTCGGCATCGCCGCATTGTGCCGCCAGGCGATCGAATGCCTCGCGGTGCGCGGCACCGCGACCATCGTGGGCGTGCTGCCGCCCGAGGCCATGATCGAATTTCCCTGGATGGCGATCCGACCCGAGTGCAAGGTGCAGACCTCGCGCATGGGCTCCAACCAGTTCCGCACCGATATCCCGAACTACCTGGAATTCTACCGCCAGGGGCGGCTGAAGCTGGACGAGATGATCAGCCGCCGCGGCCACCTGGGCGACATCAACGACGCGTTTCGCGCCATGAAGGCCGGCGAGGTCGCCCGCACCGTGCTGATGTTCGACTGACAATGATCCCTTCTCCTGCGCTGCGGGAGGAGGTCAGGGAGGGAACAACCAATGCTGAGCGTTACCCAGAACATGATAATGCCAACAGCGATCACCGGGTCCTATCCTCGGCCGCTGTGGTTCGACATGAGCCTCGATGGCCGCTCGTTCAAATCGGCCCTCGGCGAATCGCTGTTTCGCGAACAGTACCTGGATGCGGTCGCCGCCATCATCAACGCCCAAGAGGCGGCAGGCCTCGACATCGTCACCGACGGCGACAGTCGCTTCGATCTCGCGGTCGGCGGCAAGTCCTGGTTCTTCTATCCGATCGAACGTCTCACCGGCATCGAGGGCCATCGCGACACCTCGCGCGGCTGGATGAGCCGGCATGGTCTGCGTCCCGGCAAGATCCTGTGGGAAGTGCAGGAGGCGTACCAGCCCGGCGTCGTGAAGCACAAGCTCGGTCGCGGCCCGCTGGAATACACCGCGATCTGGCAGGTGGCGCAGCGCATGACGGACCGGCCGGTGAAGTTCGGCGCCATCTGCGCGCCGGCGCTCGCGAGCATGCTGTGGAACGAATACTACGAAGACGACAAGCAGCTTCTGCTCGATCTCTGCGACATCATGAACGCTGAGTTTCGCGAGATGGCCGATTCCGGCTGCCCGCTGATCCAGGTGGAGGAGCCGCCGCATCACGGACGTTCCACCCGTCCGGACTGCACCGACGCCGAGTTGGAATTCCTCACCGAGGCGTTCAACCGGCAGCTCGTCGGGGTGAACGCCGAGATCTGGGTGCACACCTGCTGGGGCAATCCGAACCAGCAGCGCGTGTACTGGGAGGTCCCCAGCTATGAGCGCGCGATGCCGCATCTGCTGCAGCTCAATGCCGATGTGATCACCTTCGAATGCGCGAGCAGCGACGGCCGCGACCTGCATCTCTTCGGCAAGTACAAGACCGACAAGAAGATCGGCATCGGCGTGGTGAACCACTGCAACACGGTGGTCGAACCGCCGGAGTACGTCGCCGGCCTGATCCGCCGTGCACTGGAGTTCATCCCTCCCGAGCGCCTGGTGATCACCACCGATTGCGGCTTCGGCCGTGAGGGGCTGAGCCGGCGCATCGCGCACTACAAATGCGTCTCCATGGTGGAAGGCACCAACATCGTGCGGCGTGAACTCGGACTGCCGGAGGCGCCGGTGCGTGCGGCCGACCCGAAGCTGTATTTCGCCAGTGTGGCTCGCGCCTGATGGCCCGCCTGCCCCCCATCACCAGCAAGGAACAGATCGCCGCGCAGGATCACGCGGCGTTCGACTCCATCGTCGCCAGCCGAGGTTCGGTGCATGCGCCGTTCACCATGTTCATGCATTCGCCGGACATCGCGGCAAGGATCGCCCATGTCGGTGCCTTCGTGCGTTTCGAGGGCTCGCTCGCCATGCGTGTGAGGGTGCTTGCCGCGATGACGGTCGGGCGGGAATACGAGGCGCTGTACATCTGGGGTGCCCAGACGAGTGCCGCGCGCAGAATGGGCGTCCCGGAGGCGACGATCACCGCCATCCGCGACAACCACCTGCGCGAGGTGCCGCCGGAGGATGCGCAGATCATCGAGTTCACGCGCGCGCTGCTGCGCCGCCATCACATCGATGATGGGATGGCCGAAGCAGTGCGTGCGCGGTTCGGCAATGACGAGTACATCCAGCTCACCGGTTCGATCGGCTATTACGCGATGCTGTCGATGACGATGAACGCGTGCGAGCTGGAAGCGCCGGATGGTGCCGAGGTGCTGCAGGTTTAGGACAGGGAGACGACATGCTGCGGACTTACGAAGGCGGCTGCCATTGCGGCGCAGTGCGGTTTCGCGTGCAGGGCGACCTGGATGCGGTCTCGGTGTGCAACTGCTCAGTCTGCACGATGAAGGGAATCGTGCACATGGTGGTAACGCGCGAGCAATTCGAATTGCTGCAAGGCGAAGACGCCATCACGACCTATACGTTCAACACCGGCGTGGCCAAGCACACGTTCTGCAGGCATTGCGGCATCCATTCCTTCTATACGCCGCGGTCGAGGCCGGACGGGATCAGCGTGAACGTGCGCTGCCTGGAGGGCGTCGACCTCGCGCGCCTCAAACCATCGCTGTTCGATGGCCAGCACTGGGAAGAATTCATGGCCGCGCGCGCCAGCGGCCAGGCTTGACCCGAGCCGAATGGCCCCGTCCGGCAGTGGCCTTCATCCGACAGGAATCGCATGCCGCCATCCATCCGCCCCGGCAGGGATACTGATGCCGATTCGCTGATCGCGCTGATCGGCGCCTGCTGGCGGCAGTATCCCGGCGTTATCCTCGATGTGGACGCCGAGTTGCCGGAACTGCGCGCCCTCGCGTCCCATTATGCCGGCAAGGGCGGCATGCTTTGGGTGGCAGAGGCGGACGGCCGCATCGACGGCATGATCGCAACCGTGCCGTATGACGGGCACGCGTGGGAAATCTGCCGGGTGTATGTGCAGCCGTCCCGGCACGGTTCGGGCCTGGGGCCCCGCCTCCTGGCGGTCGCGGAGGCGTTCGCCAGGGAGGCCGGAGCAGTGAGGCTTTTCCTGTGGAGCGATACGCGCTTCGACCGCGCACACCGCTTCTACGAAAAGCACCACTACGTGCGCCAGGGTCCGATCCGTGTGCTGGACGATCTCTCCAATTCCCTCGAGTTTGGCTACGCCAAGCCGGTCGCCGGCATCGAGGTGCTCGACGCCGCCGCGGCCGCATCGGCGGTGCGTCCCCTGGCAGCGCTTCTGAGCGCCTGCGTCGATAGCGGTGCATCGGTCTCGTTCCTGCCACCGCTCGCTGCCGACACGTCCCTGGCGTTCTGGAAACGGATGGCAGCCGGCGTTGCCGCAGGCGAGCGCATCCTGCTGGCTGCGTGGCAGGACGCGAGGCTGGTCGGAACCGCCATGCTGGTGTTCTCCGCTGCACCGAACCAGCCGCACTGCGCCGACGTGCAGATGCTGCTGGTCGATGCAGGCGCCCGCCGGCGCGGTGTGGCACGCGCGCTCATGCAGCATCTGGAGGCCGAGGCGGGCCAGCGCGGCCGCACTTTGCTGACGCTGCAAACCAGGGCCGGCGACGAAGCCGACCTGCTCTGTCGCAGCGCGGCCTGGCAGGAGGCAGGCCGGATTCCGGGGTTCACGATGAACGCCCGCGGCGAGGCCTGCGATTCGGTGCTGTTCTGGAAGCGCCTGCCTTATTGCAACAGGTGAGCGTACCGCTCCAGGAACCGGTAGCTCATCCGGCTGCCGACATAACCGCCATTGGCAATCGCAATCTCGTTGAACCGTTGCAACCGCGCTGCGTCAGCGTCGCTGATCGCGCGCGCCACGCCGAATACCTCGTCGTGCAGTTCCTCGACGACAGCCAGCAGGTCGTCCGCGTTGTTGTCCTCGATCATGAGATCGGTCTTGTCGAAGTCACGCTGGAACTGGCTCCATCCGGCAAAGGAGCTGAACATCTCGGTGAAGGTCAGGTGCCGGTTACCGCTGCGCCGGCGGATCAGCTTCGGAATATAGATGTCGTCGAGATACCAGTTGGGGATGCCGACCGGACTCCAGTTGGTCAGGGCGCAGCGCGTGCCGAACACCGGCGGCACAACGCTGAATCCTGAGTTCGTGCCGACGAAATACGTGCATTCCGCGCAGAGCAGGACATCGATCTCGGAGGATCGGCGGGCACTGGTGGCGTAGTCGATGACGCGGTCCCGTGGTGCGACCTTCGTCATCGTGGGATCGCCGCCGCGGACCACCCATCCGCCTTTCGACAGGACGAAATCGATCACCTTGCCGTAGGTGCGGATATCGGCGTTGCGGGTGCCGGGATGATGCTTGTGCCAGGCTGCGTGGTAGCCCGGCTCACGCACATGGAGCACCACGAACCAGGCATCCGCCGGCAGCCCGTAGATATCCTCCATGCTGCGCCTGAACAGGCTGCGGTCCTTCTCGCTGGGTGACAGGACGGGCCCGCCGCCCGCGGCCTTCCATGCCGCCTCGACCGCCGCTCCGTAAGGGGCAAACCATCGCACCCGCCGATCCTGGTCCGGCCCGTACCAGAACGGCTGCGACAGCACGGCACGGATATGGTCACGGCTGCCCGCGTCGATCTGGCGGTAGTCGGCACCGTGCACCACTGAGTCGATCGCATCATTCGGTGTGGCGCTGGCCAGGATTCGGATGTGCTCGCTGAAATAGCGGAACATCGGCCATCCCGAGGGAGGGGCGACAGGGCTGTAGGCCAGCACGGCGATCTTCTCCGGCAGCCAGCCAAGTTTCGCCGTCTTGATGTAGGTATCGAGGAACGCGACATGGCCGATGGCCAGCAGCCAGGTGCGGTCGAGCACGCGGAACCGGGATTCTCCCAGGCCCCAGCGGGACAGGTCGAACTGCTTGGACTGCTCGCACGACGCGAACCACCGTTCGCATTCCTTGTATTGCCCGGCAAGAAATGCGGTGACCCCGATCTGCAACCGCAGCAGGAGATCCTCGGGCAGCTTCACCAGCGCGGCGACATAGGCTTCCATCGCCAGCCTGTGCCGGCCACGCGCCAGCGCCGCATTCCCCATCTGCACCAGAACGCCGTGGTTGAGCGACGAGTACTCGAGCAGCCCCAGGCGAATCATCATGCGTTGGACGGCCAGCAGCCGCACCAGCACAAAGCGCGCGACGCCAACCAGCCCAAGCCGCCGCAACAGGCTTTTCAAGCCCCTCATCGATGCTGATTCCTACCGGTGATCGTACGGCTTGATGGCGGCAATGCCATGCGGCGCGAGCGCGTCGCAGATCCGGTCTTCCCAAGCGGGATAGGGGAATGCGGTTCGCAGCACGGTGCCGGCGCGGACCGATTGCAGCACGTCGGCGGTACTGCGGATCGGCACCGCCCGGGCGAGCGGCGCATAGTGCCCCGCCTTGGTCGGATCATCGTCGATCATCAGGTCGACGCTGCCGTCCAGCCCTGCATAGTTGAGAAAGTTCACCTGGATGTGGGACGCGCCGACGGCAATCAGCGGCCGCGGCGCACGCCCCACGACGGCGCGCAGCCTTGCGGCAAATGCGTCCCAACGCTCCTGGAAGCCTGCCATCTCCTGCTTGCTGGTGGCATCGCCGAGCAGTGCCGCAGGTGCGACGCTTTCCGCCGTATCACGCTGGGCCCAGCACAGCAGGTTCCGCGTATCGCGGAACCGCACGCGCTCGATGCGCAGCGGCGTCAGGCCACAGGAGCGCAACAGCCTGGCCAGCGAGCCTGCACGGAAATAACTGATATGCTCGTCCCAGATCTCATGGGCGAACAGATCGGAGATGATCCAGTCCGTGTCAGGAACTTCGATGAAGCCGAGGCCCCCGGGCGCCAGGAGATCGGCGATGCCCTGCGTGAGGTCCCTGATGTCGGGCACGTGCTCCAGCGTATGGCGGCAGAACACGGCCCGCGCCTGGCCGTGCAGGCGCACCAGGTCGGCCGCCACGCGCCTGCCGAAATAGTCGTTCACGACGGCGAGGCCGGATTCCAGTCCCTTCGCCGCCAGCCAGGTCGACGGCTCCACGCCCATCAGGTGGCGATGGCCGGTCGCCCGGAGGGCCCTGAGGAACGTGCCGTCATTGGCACCGACCTCCACCACGAGGTCATCCGGCGCCACCGCGGATTCGGCCAGGCTGGCGATGATGCGACTGGCGTAGTCGGGCAGTTGCTTGGCGGTGTCGCGCTCCCGTCCGGTATAGTCCAGCGTCACCTCGAAGCCTGGCGCCTGCCGCACGAAACCGCAGGTCCGGCAGTATTCCAGCATGATCGGAAGTGGGTCGCGTGGCGCATACGACGTGTCGTCCGCCAGATAGACGAGTGAACTCGACCATTCACGCGAACGGAAGAACGGAGCGAGGGCAACGCCTTCGCAGACCGGACAGGCGACCACGGTCACTCCCACGCGCGAAGCCGCGTCACGCGCGCTCGGTGTTGAACATGATGGTGATCTCGAAGCTGACCCGGCTCACGTCGCCACGGGTCATCGCCCCGACATGGAGGACGTCGTAATTGAACATCACCGGATCGCCCGGGTTGCCGCGGAACTTGCGCAGGTCGAGTTGCCCGTCCTCGATCATCGGCAGGAAGGCCAGCTTGCCGTCGTTCGTTTCGGTGCGATAACCGGTGTGCTTGCGATGCGATCCCGGCGCCAGCAACAGGCCCGCCTGGTCCGGCTCGCCGCACACCGGCACCCAGACCTTCGCGCGGCTCTCGCCCTCGGGCACCGGAAAGCTGAAGTAATCCCAGAACCATGAATCGCGGTGCAGCGAACCCACATCCTCACGCCGGTTCGGCCGCACGATCCTGAAGCAGATCTGTTCGTGGCCGATATTCTCCTCGTCCGACAGGTAGAACGGGCCGAACGCGTCGCGCACATAGTCGAAGAACGACATCTGCCGGATCTGGTCAACCGCCGCCTCCGGCAGCACGCGGCCCAGCTTCGACAGCAGCTTGCCGTGGTCGCGCTCCGGCGCAACCCGATGATACTGGTCGAGCGACGTGTCGGCGATCGCCGAAGCCGCGTCGGGCGAGACGGCGTGCGCGTTCTCGATGAGATGGGCCTTGATCAGGTGGCGGATCCACTCGAGTTCGTCAGGCTTGAAAGAGGGCCCCTGCACCAGCCCGGCCTCGCCGCCGAAGGCCGCCTCGCTGCGTGCCTCCCCGAAGAAGATCTGATCCGGAGCGAAGGGCCCGATATTCCGCAGAGGCAACGCTTCCTGCAGTACGACGTCAT
The DNA here is from genome assembly GCA_037201625.1 of Acetobacteraceae bacterium. Taxonomy (GTDB): domain Bacteria; phylum Pseudomonadota; class Alphaproteobacteria; order Acetobacterales; family Acetobacteraceae; genus JAMXLO01. Next base: position 1,888,443 of record JBBCGR010000003.1, read on the forward strand.
GCCAGCTATTCAGCGAATCGTTCGTCGCGCTAACGGTCCCACCCATGGCACCATGATCCTAGCAGGGGTGGCCGCTTGGTATCATATGCGACCCGAATCCGACAAGGCTGGCGGCCCTTGGACTCCAGGCTGGCGTTGACGTGGATCAATGCGCCGTCCCCGGGCGGCGGTCATTCTGGTGGCACCAGACCGGGGGAACGATATGTTGAACGCCGCCAGCATCATGACCAGAAAAGTGATCACCGCCCACCCAGACGACACGGTGGCGGCGGTCGCCCGCGTATTGGCCGACAACCATATCAGCGCCGTGCCGGTCTGCGACCCGGCCGGTGCGCTGCTCGGTATGGTGAGCGAGGGCGACCTCATGCGGCCCTTCCTGCACAGCAATGTGGCGCGCCGGACCTGGTGGCTCACGCTGCTGGCCGACGGGACCGATCTCGCGCCGGAGTTCCTGGACTACGTCCGCGCCGACCGCCACCGCATCGGCGATCTCATGACCACGGATATCGTCACGGCGACGGAAGAGACTCCGATCGGCGAACTTGCCGACCTCTTGACCCGCCACCGTATCAAACGCCTGCCCATCGTGCGCGACGGCAGCCTGGTCGGTGTCGTCAGCCGCGCTGACGTGATCCGCGCCATCGCACACACGCCGGAGGCCCTCGCCGCCCACGCCTGATTGCGATCGGAACGGCGCGAGGGCTTGGTCGCCGCGCGCAACCACGCCACACTCGCCGGCGGAGGAGCGTTCCGAAGGGTTTTTCAATGAGGGTCGTCGCGACACGCGTCGCGCGCGGTGAGCGCATGCCGTGGCCGCTGCTGTTCGCCGCCTCGCTCGCGATGTTCACCGTCGCCTCCAGCGGCACGACGCGCGCGCCGTTCCTGATCGACATGTCCCGCGATCTGCTGGTCAGCGTGCCGCTCGTGGCCAACCTGATCGCCATCACGTCGATCGCCTGGGGGATCACATCGCTGTTCGCCGGCGCCGGATCGGACCGCTGGGGCACGCGCCCATTCCTGCTCGGCGGCCCGCTGGCGCTCGCGCTGGCAACCCTGGGCGTCGCGACGGCCGGCAGCTTCCTGGGCGTCGCCGTCTGGGCGACCATCGCCGGCGGCTGCTGCGGCCTGTTCAGCGGCACCGTCTTCGCCGAAGTGTCGTCCCGCGTGCTGCCGAGCCAGCAGGGACGGGCACTCGGCTGGGTCATGAGCGGCCAGTCGCTCACGCTGCTGATCGGCGTGCCGCTCGCCGCGTGGCTCGGCTCCTGGATCGGCTGGCGCGGCGTCAGCCTCTGCATCGCCGGACTCGCGCTGGTCACCGCACTCGGCCTGCTGGCGACCACCGCCACCACCGCTCGGGCACGGGCCGAGGCCGCCGCCCGGCGACGGGTCCCCTCACTCCGTGCGGCGCTTTCGCGGCCGGTGATGCGGCTGCTGATCATGGGTGTGGCGGAGCGGATCTGCTACGGCCTGGTCGCGGTCTATTATGCGACCTTCCTGCAATCCACCTACGGCCTGTCGCTCGAGGCGGTCGCGCTGCCGCTAGCCGTGTTCGCCATCGGCAATATCCTGGGAACGCTGCTGGGCGGCCAGCTTGCCGACCGGTTGCCCGACCGGCTGGCCATCTTTGCCGCGGCGATGCTGACCTCCGCGCTGGCTGCCCTTGCCTTGTTCCGCTGGCAGGCGGACATGCCGACCTCCGTCGCACTCGGTTTCACCTATGTGTTCTGCAACGCAATCGCCCGGCCGTCGCTGATGGCCTCCCTGGGCGATGTGCCGGACCACGTGCGCGGCACGGTGATGGGTCTCAACGTCACGTCCAACAGTGTCGGCTGGCTGGGTGCGGCCGCGCTGGGCGGCTGGATGATCGGCAGCCACGGGTTCGCCGGGTTCGGCCCGCTGGCGGCGGGCGTCGCCATGCTGGGCGGCGGGGTGGCCCTGCTGGGCCGCCTTCGGTCGGGTGCCCAGCGAACGGGCACGCCGCGTCCTTGAATTGGGCATCACTTCCGCCAGCGGTTATTGCAGCGCCGTGGCGGATCGGCACGGATCGTGCAAGGTTGTGGCCTACGAAAACCCGGTCGGGAGCAACGGATGGGGCAGGGCGGAGTTCTCGCGGAATACGATCCGGGCAGCCTGTTCTGCGAGATGCTGCGCCCCGGCGAGCCCGCGCATCCGGCCCTGGCGCTACTGCGCGAGCGGCTGCAGCATCTGCCGATCGATGCACTCCGGCGGCGCGCCGCGGACGCGGAGCGCGACCTGTTGGAGCGCGGCATCACCTTCACCGTCTACTCCGACGCGACCGCGATCGATCGCATCCTGCCGTTCGACCTGATCCCGCGCGTGATAACGGCGGAAGAATGGCGGATGCTGGAGGCCGGTGTGATCCAGCGCGTGCGCGCGCTGAACATGTTCCTGCACGACGTCTACCACGACCGGAAGATCCTCGCCGACGGCATCATCCCGCGTGAACTGGTGCTGGGCAACGCCGGCTACTGCGAGGCGATGATCGGCTTCGAACCGCCTCACCGTACCTATGTCCATGTCTGCGGCACCGACATCATCCGCGACGACAGCGGCCAGTTCCTGGTGCTGGAGGACAACGCCCGCACGCCGTCCGGCGTCGCCTATGTGATCGAGAACCGGCACATGACGCTGCGCGTGTTCTCCGACCTGATGGCGGGCCTGCGGGTCCGCAGCGTGGACGATTACGGACTGCGGCTGCATCGCGCCATGACCGAGATCGCACCGGCGGGCGTGAGCGAGCCGCAGGTGGTGCTGCTGTCGCCCGGCATCTTCAACTCCGCCTATTTCGAGCATGTCTTCCTGGCGCGCGAGATGGGCGTGCCGCTGGTCGAAGGCGAGGACCTGCTGGTGCAGGACGGCCGCGTCTGGATGCGCACCACTGCCGGCCTCGCCCCGGTCCACACGATCTACCGCCGGCTGAACGACGACTTCCTCGACCCGGATGTGTTCCGCCCGGACAGCCAGTTGGGCGTGCGTGGCCTGTTCGACGCCTGGCGGCGCGGCGCCGTGTCCATCGCCAATGCCGTCGGCACCGGCGTCGCGGACGACAAGGCGGTCTACGCCTACATGCCGCGCATCATCCGCTACTATCTGGGCGAGGACGCCATCCTGCAGAACGTGGACACACGAAGCTGCGCCGAGGCGGACGGGCTCGCGTATACACTGGCGCATCTGCACGAGCTGGTGGTGAAGCCGGTGGCGGAATCCGGCGGCTATGGCCTGCTGATCGGCCCGCACGCCACCCGTGCGGAGCTGGAGGAATTCCGCGCGCGGCTGATCGCCAATCCGTCGAACTATATCAGCCAGCCGATGGTGAAGCTGTCGGTCAGCCCCACCCTCAGCGGCGACGGTGTGGCGGCGCGCCACGTGGACCTGCGGCCGTTCGCCATCACCGGGCGCGACACCTGGGTGCTGCCCGGTGGCCTCACCCGCGTTGCCCTGCGCGCGGGATCGCTGGTGGTCAACTCCTCGCAGGGCGGCGGCTCCAAGGACACGTGGGTGCTGGCATGAGCGAGACCGTCACCGTCAGCAAGCATCTGATCGCGCGCCATGCGGGCAGCGCGCTGTGGCTCGCGCGCTACATGGAGCGCATCGAGAACCTGGCACGCCTGCTCGACGTGACGAAGACCTTTGCCGGCGATGCCGAGGGCGGCGGCAACTGGCTGTCGCTGCTGCGCATCAACGGCGATCAGACCGCGTTCTTCGCCAAGCACGTCACGCCCGAGGCGGCCAGCGTCGCGCATTTCTACCTGCTGGACGGCGACAATCCGACCTCGGTGCAATCCTCGATCCGCTACGCGCGCGAGAACGCCCGCACCTTGCGCGCGCTGATTTCCACCGAGATGTGGCTGCAGATCAACGTGTTCCACGGCCGCATCCGCGCGCTGCGCGCCGAGGACATCGCGTCCGAGGAATTGTCGGGCGTTTGCGCGATGCTGAAGGACGGCGTGCAGGCGCATAACGGCGTCACGGAGGGCACGTTCTATCGCGATCAGTGCTGGCATTTCTACATGATGGGCCGCCATCTGGAGCGCGCCGATCAGATCACCCGGCTGCTCGACACCAAGTTCAATGCGCTGCTGCCCTCCGCCAGCACGGATGCGACGATCGACGCCGGCGAGTGGAACGCGCTGCTGCGTGCGGCCGCCGGCTACCATGCCTATCGCCGCGAATATCCGCACGGCTACGTGCCGCGCGAGGTCGCCGGCTTCCTGTTGTTGAACGCGGCCTTCCCGCGCTCCGCCGGGCTGAGCCTGGGACAGCTCGACTGGCATCTGACGATGCTGCGCAGCCGCTACCATCTGCGCGGCGTCACGCACGCGCTCGGCCGCCTCGATCATCTGCGCACGATGCTCGCGAGCCAGACGGTGGACGACATCCTCGGACGTGGGTTGTCGCCGTTCCTGGACTGGATGCAGGCGGAGATCGCCGCGCTGCACGCCGATATCGTCACGCATCTGTGCGGCGGGTAGACAGCCCCCACCGTCAGAACGAAACGCCGCCTTCCAGCTTGGCCATGTCGAAGCCGCATTCCAGCATCGCATCGACGATCGCCTGCCGGCTGCGGCCGGACTCGCGATAGTCCGTGGCCCAGGCGGCGGCGAACTCCGCGAACCGCCGGTCGGTGTCCTTGCGCGCGGCGCCACCGGACGGCAGCGCGTACGGCGGCTGCAGCACCACCATCCGCTTCATGTTCGGATTGCGCTGCATCAGCGGCGCGCCGATCAGCAGCGGGGTGACGAACAGCTTCGCGTTGCCCGACTGCACGTCGAGGATCGCCTCGGTCGCGGTCTTCATCGCGTGCACCGTTGCCTTCGGCATGAAGCGTCGCACCGCGTCTTCATCGCTGGTGCCCATGGTGACCGACACGACCATATCCGGGCGGTTGAAATCCTCCCAGGTCGCGCCGGGCGGGCCGTCGCCGCGCAGCACCGCGACATCCGGCACGGCGTAGAGAGGGCCGAACATGTCGACCGCCTTGCGGCGTTCCTCGGTATCGGTCAGGCCGAACATGCAGTCGGACTTGCCGGCCTGCAGGTCCAGGATCAGCGTCGCCCAGGTGGTGATGACGTGCTCCACCGTGATGCGGCGGCCCATCGCCTTCTCCAGCGCCGCCGCCATATCCGCGCCGATGCGCACCGACAGGCCCGCGAGCTTGCCGTCCTTTTCCCACTGATAGGGCACGCGGCTCGGGATCAGCCCGTAACGGATGACACCAGTCTCCTTGATCTGGTCCCACAACGACACCGTCGCGGCGGACGCGGCCGGCACCAGCGCGGCACCCAGCATGCCACCCATCACATCACGTCGACGCATCATCGTCCCTCGTCTTGCCCCGGTGCCATCCTGGCAGAGCGGCATGACGCGGGCTAGAATCAATGCGTCATGACGCCCTATGCCAATCTGTTTTCCCCGCTGCAGCTTCGCCACCTGACGCTGCGCAATCGCGTGTTCTCCAGCGGCCACGGCACCGGCTTCGGCGTCGGCGGCGTGGTGGGCGACCGCCACATCGCGTATCACCGCGCCCGCGCCCATGGCGGCCTGGCGCTGATCGTCACCGAGGCCACCGGCATCGATGACGCCCCGCTGCGCAGCTACAACATCCGCAACACCAGCGATGCGATCCTGCCCGGCTACCGGCGCCTGGCGGATGCAGTGCATGACGAAGGCGCCGCCGTATTCGCGCTGCTGTCGCACACCGGCCGCAACCAGGTGATGGATGCCGACGGCAATCCGCCGCGGGCGGCGACCGAAGTGCCGATGGACCGCACGCGCGATGTGCCGCACCGGCTCGATCCGGACGAGATCGAGGGTGTGATCGCCGCCTTCGCCGCCGCCGCGTCACGGGTGCGCGCGGGTGGCCTTGATGGCGTGGCGCTGTCGTTCACGCACGGCAATCTGGCGCAGGAATTCCTCTCGCCCTGGTCGAACGATCGCGACGATGACTGGGGTGGCGATGAAGAGCGGCGGCTGCGGTTTCCGCGCCGCGTGCTGGAGGCGTGCCGCGCCGCGGTCGGGCCGGACTTCATCCTGGGCATCCGCTACACGGCGGATGAGTTGGTGCCCGGCGGCTATACGCTGGAGGACGGCATCCGCTATGCGAAGCTGTTCGTTGAATGGGGCGCGCTGGACTTCATCGACGTCAGTGCCGGCACCAACGCGAACATGTGGAGCCGGTCGATCCATTATCCGGTGATCTCCTCGCCGAAGCGTCCGCTGGTGCATCTCGCCGCCGCAGTGAAGGCCGCCGTGTCCGTACCAGTGTTCTGCGTCGCCAAGATCGCCACGCCCGAGGAAGCCGATGCCATCGTCGCAGCCGGCGAGGCGGACATGGTGGCAATGACGCGCGCGCACATCGCCGAACCGGCGCTGCTCGAAAAGATCAGGCGAGGCGCAAACGATGATGTGCGCGTCTGCATCTATTGCAACGAGAGCTGCTTCGGCCGGCAGCAGCGGTTTGGCGACATCTCCTGCGTCTACAATCCGCGCAGTGGCCGCGAGCATCTCTGGCCGCCACTGACCCGGGCGGCACGGCGGCGCCGCGTGATGGTGATCGGCGGCGGTCCCGCAGGCATGGAGGCCGCACGCGTTGCGGCAAAGCGTGGACACCACGTGACGCTGCATGAGCGGCTCGACCGGCTGGGCGGACAGGTGCCGTTGCTGGCGCGGACACCGACGCGCGAGGCCTATGCGCAGATCACCGACTGGCAGGAACATCAGGTGCGCAAGCACGGTGTCGAGGTCAGGCTGAACAGCGCGCCGGCCGCCGCCACGATACTGGCCGACGAACCGGACGCGGTGATCGTGGCGACCGGCACGCGCGACGCACGACCGGCCGTGGACGGGGCCGATCGGCCGCACGTGTTCACCGCGCGGCAGGTGCTCTCCGGCGCCAATCTCGGCCGCCGCGTCGTGGTCGGCGACTGGGACGGCAAGCACATGGGCATCTCGGTTGCCGAATACCTCGCCGCACGCGGGCACGCGGTGGAACTGGTATCGGCGGCCTTCTACATCGGCATGGACGCCGACCTGCTGACCTGGCGCCCGGCGATCGAGCGGCTGCAGAATCTGGGCGTGGTGCTGACGCCGCTCGAGGAGTTCCTGCGCATCGACGACGGCGTCGTGGTGACGCGCAGGATCAACCACACATCGCGGGAGATTGCCACCGACAGCGTCGTGCTGTGCCATCGCGGGCACGCCGACCGGCATCTCTACACGGAACTCAAGGGACACGTGGCGACGCTGCACGCGATCGGCGACTGCTGGGCACCGCGCCAGCTCGAGCAGGCGATCTACGAAGGTGCCAAGGTCGCACGCGGATTATGGGAGCAGACATCATGATCGCCAATGTGCTGTCGATCGCCGGCTCCGATCCCAGCGGCGGCGCCGGCATCCAGGCCGACCTCAAGGCGTTCTCCGCGCTCGGTGCCTATGGCATGGCGGCGATCACTGCACTGACCGCGCAGAACACGCAGGGTGTGCGTTCGTTCCAGACCGTCGATCCGGGCTTCGTCGCCGAGCAGATCGACGCAATCTTCGCCGATGTGCGGGTGGACGCAGTGAAGATCGGCATGGTTGCGACGGCCGAGATCGCAGCCGCAATCGCCGACCGGCTGCGCCATCACGGCGCGCGCAACATCGTGCTCGACCCGGTGATGGTGGCGAAGAGCGGCCATCATCTGCTGCGCGAGGATGCGGTCGCCGCACTGCGCACCACACTGGTGCCGATGGCCGCGATCATCACGCCGAACCTGCCCGAGGCCGGCGTGCTGCTGGATGCAGCGGAGCCCGCGACGCTCGCCGACATGCAGCGGGCGGTGCGCGATCTGCATCGGCTTGGCCCGGCCTGGGTGCTGCTGAAGGGTGGGCATCTCAGCGGCGCCGAAAGTCCCGACCTGCTGTTCGATGGCGGCACGGTCACGGAATTGCCAGGGCGGCGGATCGACACGCGCAACACCCATGGCACCGGCTGCACGCTTTCGGCAGCGATCGCCGCGCTGCTGCCGCGCTATGGCGTCGTCGATGCGGTGCGCCGCGCGAAGGCCTATCTCACCGACGCGATCGCCACGAGCGGACAGCTTGCGGTGGGCAGCGGCCACGGACCCGTGCACCACTTCCACGCACTCTGGACGCAGGAGCCAGCGCAATGACCAGCTTCACTGACGCCGCCTGGCAACGCACCGCTCCGCTGCGTCGTGCCATCGACGAATTGCCGTTCAACCTGGAGCTTGCGGCGGGCCACCTGGGTCGCGAGCGTTTCCAGGGCTACATCGTGCAGGACGCGCTGTACCTGGCGCAGTATGCGCGCGTCCTGGCGATCGCCGGCGCTCGGGGACTCGACGGCGAGACGCTGCGCATCTTCGGCACCTGCGCGCTGGAGGCAGTTGCCGTCGAGCAGGCGTTGCATGAGCGCTACCTGACGGAGTTCGGTGTCGATCCGGCGCGCCTGGCCGATGCCGAACCCTCGCCCGACTGCCTGGGCTACACCAGCTTCCTGCTGGCGACCGCCTACCATGAGCCATGGGAGGTGCTGGTCGCCGCGCTGCTGCCGTGCTTCTGGATCTATTGGGATGTCGGCACGCGAGTCGCGCAGCATGCGGCACCCGACAATCCGTATCGTGCCTGGATCGATACCTATGCCGACGAGGGATTCGGCGAGGCGGTGCGCAGCGTCATCGCAATCACCGACCGGGCGGCGGAGGCGACGACCGAGGCGATCCGCGCTCGCATGATGACAGCGTTCATCCGTTCCACGCAGTACGAGTGGCTGTTCTGGGACGGTGCCTACCAGCAGCGCGGCTGGCCAGCGGGATAGGCGCGGATCGCGCAACCAGTCACCGCTGCGCCCCCGCCGTCACCGCCCCAAAAGCGCTGACCCGGTGCGGCGTCCCTGGATTCCCGCTACTCCGGACATGAAGGTCTCATGCCGCCGCACGCCGTGCTCACGCGGCATCCTCGCGGATCATCGCGGCACCCTTCTCGGCGATCATGATGGTGGGAGCGTTCGTGTTGCCGGTGGTGAGCGTCGGCATCACCGAGGCGTCGATCACCCGCAGCCCGCCCATCCCATGCACGCGCAGCCGTGAATCGACGACGGCGGCTGGCCCATCACCCATGCGGCACGTACCGACAGGGTGAAAGATCGTCGTGCCGAAGCGGCGCGAATACTCCGCCAGCGCCTCGTCGGAGACCACCGTGCGTCCCGGCAGGATCTCGTCCACACTATGCTGCGCCATCGCCGGGGCGGCGAAGATGTTGCGGGTGATCCGCATGCCGGCATTCAGCACGCGCTGGTCGTTCGGATCCGACAGGTAGTTCGGTGTGATGACCGGCGGCATCGCGGGATCCGTCGAGCGCGCCATGATCGTGCCGCGGCTGTCGGGCCGCACCGGACACACTGCCACGGTCATGCCCGGCACACGCTCCAACTCGCCGAATCGCGAGGGGTCGTAGCTCGCCGGCGTGAACAGAAGCTGTAGGTCCGGACTGGCAAGTTCCGGACGCGAGCGGCAGAAGACCTGCGCACTGGTGACGCCGAAGGTCAGTGCGCCGCGGCCCGTGGCGACGAAGCGCACCGCCTCCGCCGCGAGGCGCGCGCCATGGGCAAGCTGGTTGATCGAGACCGCATCCTTCGCACGATGCGAGATGCGCGCGACATAGTGGTCCTGCAGGTTCGCGCCGACGCCACGCAGTTCGTGCGCCACCGCCACGCCGATCGACTGCAGATGCTCACCCGGCCCGATGCCGGAAATCTGCAGCAGATGGGGAGAGTTTACCGCACCGCCGCACAGGATAACCTCACGCGCGGCACGCGCCTCATGATCGACGCCACGCTGGCGGAAGGCCACACCAACGCAGCGCTTGCCGTCCAGCAGCAGGCGTGTCGCCAGTGCTTCCGTCTCGATCCGCAGGTTCGGACGCTTGCGTGCCTCGGCCAGAAATGTCTGCGCCGTCGAGCCGCGGAAACGTCCCTTCCGAGTCATCTGCGAATAGCCGACGCCCTCCTGCATCTGCCCGTTCAGGTCCTTGCTGAACGGAAACCCCACCTGTTGCGCGGCCTCCACGAAGCGATGGGTCAGCGGCAGGACGGTGCGGTAGTCCTCAACCTTCAGCGGCCCGCCCTTGCCGCGATACTCCGAATCGCCACCCTGCACGTAGTGCTCCGACTTACGGAAAAACGGCAGCACATCGTCGAAGCTCCAGCCGCGGCAGCCCATCTGCGCCCAGCCGTCGAAGTCAGCCGGATTGCCGCGCACGTACAGCATGCCGTTGATCGAACTCGACCCGCCGAGAACCTTGCCACGCGGCCAGTGGATGGCGCGATCGGCGGTACCGGGACCCGCATCGGCACTGTAGTTCCAGTTCACTACCGGATGATGCAACAACTTCAGCACGCCGGCGGGGATGTGGATCATCGGATGCCAGTCACGCGGACCGGCCTCCAGCAGCGTGACACTGGCGCCGGTCTCGCTCAGCCGGCTGGCGATGACGCAGCCCGCCGAACCGGCACCGATCACGACATAGTCGGCATCCATCGCTCAGGCCCGCGCGAAGCCAAGCCAGCGGGCGAACTGCGCGAGCTTTGCCTTGATGACAGCCCACAACAGGCCATGCGCCTGAAGTGCCTCGGGCTCGGGCGGCGGCGCCGGCGGCAGTCGTGGCGCCGCTGTCGTTGCCGCAACCGCGGGTGTTGCCGAAGTGGCCTGCGTCTCCACCGGTGCGGGCGGTGGCGGCGCTTCGTCCTTGGCAAATTCCGCAGCCACACGCTTGGAGAAATCCGCCATCAATGCATTGGCGAACGGCACCCCGCCGGTGCGGGCGAAGTCCGCCAGCACGCCGCCAAGCTCCGCATCCGATGTCAGTTTGACCAGCGTGGCGCGAGCCACCGCCGGATCGTCGCGCAGCGCATAGGCGATCCGCACCTCGATCCGGGCGGCACGCATGTCGGCCGCGCCACGCCCACGCAGCGACCCGGTATGCGCCGCGAAATCCGTCTCGACGCTGACCCGGCCTTTGAACCTGATCTTCTTCGGTCCAAAGGCCACAAGCATGCCGCCGAGATAGGTGCCGTCCTCATCGCGGCCATCGATCGCCGCCCCCGGCATGCAGCGCGTCATCCGCTCCACGTCGGCAAAGCGCCGGATGACGTCATCCGGCGTGCCGGGAACGCTGAACTCACCCTCGAAATGCATGGATCAGTTCACAGGGCGCAGCAGCGGAGCGTGGCTTTCACGACCGAAATGCACCTTGGCGTACGGCTCGGTCGGCTCGCTTGGCGAGACGCGCGCGTCGATCAGGTAGAGCCCACCCTTGCGCAGGCCTTCCGCGATCGCACCCGGCAGTTCCGATGGGTCCTTCAGCAATACGCCGTCGCCGCCGAACGCCTTGGCGAGCGCGACGAAGTTGGGTGATTCCCACTGCGCCAGCTTTTCGTTGAAGCCCTTCGCCACCAGCTTGTGTACTTCCGCGCCGTAGCCGGCATCGTTCCACACCACCAGCACCATGTTCATGTGGTGGCGGACGACGGTCTCGAGTTCCTGGATGTTGAACATCAGGCTGCCATCGCCTTCGACGGCGATGTGCGGACGGCTCGGATTGGCGGCGCCCGTGCCGATCGCCACGCCGATCCCCTGCCCTACGGCGCCGAAACCGTAGGAGTACTGGATCTCCACGCCTTCCGGCAGCGGCGTGTACATGCCGACCCAGGAGAAGAAGTGGCCGGCACCGCAGGTGAGCAGCGCCCCCTTCGGCAAGCCCTTGCCCAGGTTGTGGGCGAGCGCACGTGGGTCCAGTCCATCGGCCGGCGCTTCGAACTGGTGGTCGGGCGCGTCCAGCACGGCGCGGGTGGCCGCGGTGCGCAGGCCCTCCTTCCGCACCTGCCGCGCTTCCAGCGCCTCGTTGATCGCCGCCACCGCCTTGCGTCCATCACCTTGCACATACAGCCCGGGGATGACGCCGATCTCCTCCGGCATCGGCTTGATGTCGATGCGTGCCACTTCGGCCGATGGGAACAGCAGCCCGCCTTCCGTGGTGTAGTAGCCAAGCTCGGCGCCGACACCGAGCACGAAGTCGGCCTCCGCCAGCAACTGCTCCGACGGCGCGGAGGCGAAGGCGCCGGCAATGCCGACATCCCACGGATGCCCCGCGAACAGCCCCTTGCCCTGCAGCGACGTGGCGAGCAGCGCGCCGACCCGGTCCGCCAGTTTGACGATCTCGTCCTTGGCGCCCGACCAGCGCGCGCCGCGGCCGGCGACAATCACCGGGCGTTCCGCCGCGAGCAGCTTCTCGATCACCGGCGCCAGGTGCTCGGGCGCCGGCGTCTCCAGGCGCGGCGGCAGGAATTGGGTGGAGGGACGGTACTCGTAGTCCCAGTCGAAGTCTTCCTCCTGCAGGTCCATCGGCAGGTTCAGCACGACAGGCCCGCGATGCAGCCGCGCGGCGTAGAACGCCTCGGCAATTTCCTCCGCCATGTTGTCGAGGCTGGTGACGGTGTGGAAGCGCGTGCTGCTCGCCTCGACGAAGCGGCGCTGATCCATCGACTGCGTACGGTTCTTGGCACCCTGCTCGATCTCGCCGGCGATCAGCACCACCGGCGTCTTGCCGCGATACGCCGCGATCAGCGAGGTGGCGCACTGCGTCAGGCCGGGGCCGCAGGTGACCATCGCGACCCCGACCTTGCCGGTGGCACGTGCATAGCCATCGGCCATCGACACCGCCATCGACTCGTGCCGCGCATTGTATGGCTTGACTGACGGGTTGCGGCACAGCGCACCCCACAGCCACATGTTGCCATCGCCCATCAGGCCGAAGAAGTCGGTGACACCCTCGGCAATGAGGGACTGCGCGATCGCTTCGTAAACTTTCATCGTTCTTGATTTCCCCTGGAACTATTCAGCCGCAGCCAGCGCGGCGGCTGCGGATTTGTGACCCTGCTGGTGGAAGTAGTTGGCGCGATAGAACGCCAGCACCAGATCGCGATACACCGCCTTCGGATAGCGCGGCGGATTGTCATCCGATACGCAACTCGGCAGGCAGTCGATCACCGCGTTCACGTTCGGGCTGTGGAAGTACGCGATCGAATAGCGGTCGGTGCCCGTGTCGTTGATCACGCCATGCGGCGTGGACAGGAACCGGTCGTTCGACCAGCGGCGCATGATGTTGCCGAGATTGACCAGGAACGTTCCGGGGATGACCGGCGGCGGGAACCACTCGCCGCTCGGCAGGCGGATCGCCAGGCCAGGCACATCTGTGCGCGCCAGCGCGGTCATGAAGCTATTGTCGGTGTGCGGCGCGGTGCCGAACGTGTTCTCGCTGGTGTCCGCCTGTGGCGGGTAGTGCAGGAATCGCAGGTTCGCATGCGCCTCATCAGCGAAGTAGGGCGCGAAGAAATCCTCGGGCATATCGAGCGCCACGGCGAAGGCCGGCAGCATCCGGTCGCACATCCCGCCGAGGGCACGGAAATAGGCAGTCATGTCGGCGCGAAGCTCGGGCATGCCGTCGGGCCATTGGTTCTGACCTCGCAGCGGCAGCCCTGCCCGCACATCGGGATGGCCCGGCCCGCGATCATGGCTGATGAAGAAGCTCTCGTTGTGGTTCGGCTTGGTCGCCTTGTGCACCTGCGACGCGGCCTGCACCGAGGCGTTGATCGGCATGTAGCCGATGTTGTTCTGGTTGAGCCCCAGCCTGAGCTTGTCCTCCAGCGGCAGCGCGTGGAACCGCTTCGATGCGGCGAAACCGCGGTCGATGATCTCCTGCGGCACGCCGTGATTCAGCGCATAGAAGAAGCCGATATTCTCGCAGGCGTACCGCAGCTTTTCGGCGAGGCGCGGCAGGGCATCAGGCTCGCCCGCGAAATACGGGCCGAAATCGATCACGGGCACCTTCGCCGCCGCGGCGGCAAGGTCCTTGACCGCGTGCTGCTGGAACAGATGCATGGGACATCCTCGGACGCTGGCTTTCCGGCATTATAGGCGCAAGGCGGCAACCCTGCCAGTTCACCCGCCGCGGCAGGTGGTGGACCAGGCTTCGCGACGCCTACATTCATGGGCCCGACCCGGCGAGGCAGAATGAGTTGCTGTAGCCGCTCAGCCGGCGTCTGTGGGAGGTGATCCCGACGGTGATGCTGGGCCGGCGGACACAGCTCTATGCGTGGCGCAAGACCATGTCCGGCTGCGTGGAATCCCCATGGCTGGTCACGGTTCTCCGAAACCTTGAGAAGAAATGAGCTGCCTCAGGCAGCGTCCTCGGCTGCTCTGGCGGCGGTGTAGCGGTTGACCGGCTCCGGCACGCCCAGATTTTCACGGAAGGTGCTGCCCTCATACTCGGTGCGGAACATGCCGCGACGCTGCAGTTCCGGCACGACAAGCGCGATGAAATCCTCGATGCCACCCGGCAGGGTGGCCGGGATGATGTTGAACCCATCGGCGGCGCCGGCTTCCACCCACTCCTCCATCGCATCGACGATCTCGGTCGGCGACCCGATCACCACGCGATGTCCGCGGCCAGCGGCAACCGCCAGGTAAAGCTGCCGGATCGTGTAGTTGTTGCGCCGCGCCAGATCGAGCATGAGGTGCGCGCGGGAGCGCATCGCCGGATCGGTGATGTCGGGCACCGGTCCGTCGAGCGGATAACCCGACAGGTCGCCCATCTGGCCGAAGATGGTGGCCAGGCCCACCAGCGGGTCGATCAGTTCCTGGAGCCGCTCGTATTTGTCGCGTGCCTCCTGCCCCGTGCGGCCGGTGATCGCGACCAGGCCCGGCATGATCTTCACGTGCTCGGGCGACCGGCCATAGCGCGGCAGCCGGTCCTTGATCGAGGCGTAATAGGCGCAGGCGGTGGCAAGGTCCTGCTGGGCGGCGAACACGATATCCGCCGTCGCCGCCGCGAGTTCCCGCCCCTGGTCCGACGCACCCGCCTGCACGATGATCGGCCGGCCCTGCGGCGTCCGCGCGACGCTCAGCGGGCCACGGACAGAGAAATGCTCGCCCTTGTGGTTCAGCGTGTGCAGCCTGTCCGGGTCGTAGAACACGCCGGCCTGCCTGTCGTGCAGGAACGCGTCCTCCTCCCAACTATCCCACAGGCCGTTCACCACCTCCATGAACTCCTGCGCGCGGCTGTAGCGGAAGTCGTATTCAGGATGCTTGTCACGGTTGAAGTTGCGGGCTTCGGCCTCGGACCATGAGGTCACCACGTTCCAGCCGGCGCGGCCGTTGCTGATGTGGTCCAGCGAGGCGAACTTGCGCGCGATGTGGTACGGCTCGTTGTAGGTCGTGGAAGCGGTGGCGACCAGGCCGATATGTTGCGTCATCGGTGCCAGCGCCGACAACAGGGTCAGCGGCTCCAGTTCGGCATTCTGGTTGGACCGGCACAGCGCGCCGGCGGGCTCGTCACGGCCGCGGATGCCGATGCCGTCGGCCAGGAACACCATGTCGAACTTGCCGCTTTCGGCCAGCCGGGTGACGTTGAGGTAGTGGCGGAAGTCCATCGCCCCGCCCGGCGGTACGTCCGGAAGGCGCCAGGCGCCCGCGTGGTAGCCGAGCCCGCGCATCGACAGGCCGAGTTTGATCTGCTGCCTGGTGCTGCTCATCAAGGCTCTCCCGTCGTGCGGAGCGAGGTGCGCAATCAGTATATCGCCATGGCGCCGCGACGATAGTAGTAGATGTAATCATCATGTCGACAGGACGGATCATGAAGCACCTGCTGGAGGAAATGACCTTTCTGGAGTTCCGCGAGCGCATGGCCGAGGATCCGGTCATCCTGCTGCCGCTGGGCAGCGTGGAGGTGCAGGGACCGTGCAACCCGATGGGCGATTTCCGCCTCGCGAGCGCGCTGGCACTGCGTGTGGCGGAGCGTACCGGCGCGATCGTGGCGCCCACCTTCCCGTTCGGCAACGCCGACTATTTCCGCGACGTGCCCGGCGGCATACAGGTTTCATCGGCAACCTTCTGCGGCGTGCTGCGGGACATGGTCAGTGCATTCCTCGACCACGGGCTGGAACGGTTGCTGGTGTTCAACGGCCATACCGGCAACAACCCGCTGATCAACCAGACGCTGCGGGAGATCAGACGCGAGCGCGGCGTCATCATACCCTGGCTGAACATCTGGCCGCTGGTGCCGGCGTCGCTCCGCCGATCCGTGCATGGCGACAATTATGGCCGCGCCTTCGGCCATGGGTCCGATCCCATCGGCTCGGTCTACGAATACGTCCTTCCCGAACTGACGCGACGCGAGCTTGCCGGCCCGCCGGAGGCAGCGAAGACCCTGCTGGGCTTGCCCACGTCGGGGCTGACCAGTGTGAAATTCGGCAGCATCGAGGTCAATGTTCCGATCAACATGGTCGACCACTGCGATGCCGTGGTCGGCGGCGACCCCAGCCTCGCCAACGCCGAAGCCGGCAGGCAGTTCGCCGACTACATCGTCGATCAGGCCTCGGCTCTGGTCGAGCATCTCAAGACCGCGCCGACCCGCGCACTTTGACCATCGGGCCGGCGAACTGCATGATCCGCCGAAGACGACAGAAGGAAACGAGCCATGGTTCAGATTCGCCCCATGGGGCCGCAGATCGGTGTCGAGGTGACCGGGGTCGACGTGAAGACGCTCGACGATGCGGGGTTCGCACCGATCTACCAGGCGTGGCTGGATTACAATGTGATGGTCGTGCGCGACCAGGAACTGACAATTGAGGAATTTCTCCGCTACAGCCGCCGCTTCGGCCTGGTCGTGCCGCACCCGTCCAAGAGCACGCGGCACCCTGAGATCCCGGAGATCACGCTGCTGGGAACGAACAAGTTCGACGCCGCCGGCAAGCTGAACCAGGCGATCTATCGTCGCGGTGCCGAAGGCTGGCACACCGATGGCGCCTATGATGCAGTGCCGTTCAAGGCCACGCAGCTTTATGGCCTGGCCATTCCCAGCAGGGGCGGCGACACGCTGTTCGCCAACGGCTACTCGGCCTATGCGGCTCTGCCGGAACGGCTGAAGCAGCGGCTGGAAGGTCGGCTCGGTGCGTTCACCTATGGCGGGCGGAAGAAGAACCAGGCGCTGCTGAACGAGGAGGATCGCGACTGGAAGCCGGTGTTCCACCCGATCGTCCGCACGCACCCGGAGACCGGCCGCAAGTCGCTATATTTCGATCCGGGCAAGATCGAATCGATCGAAGGCGTGTCAGCGCAGGAAAGCGATGAACTGATCGACGAGTTGACCGGCTACATGATCCAACCCGACGGCGAGTACCACCACAAGTGGCGGGTCGGCGACATCGTGATCTGGGACAACCGCTGTTCCTATCATCGTGCGGCCGGCGACTATCCGCCGGAGGAAGACCGCATCCACTGGCGCGTCTCGATCAAGGAAGCCGGCGCCGAGAGGCTGGCGGCGGAATAGCGCCGCCTATCTCGCGAACCAGGGGTCCCGGGGCGGCTGCATGAAAAGCTGCCGCCCCGCAGTTCCCTCCTCTGTAGCGCCGACGCGCCGACGCAGGCAGGCTATTGGGCGGGCGTCTCCGCGGCGGGGAAGTTGCACTCCACCGCGATCCCGTCCGGATCGAAGTAGAACAACTGGGTCATATTCAGCCGCGGCAACACGCGCTCGTCGAAGCGGATGCCGTGCTGCTCCAGGTTGGCCTTCATCGCCTGCAGCCCCTCGCAGGCGAAGGCGATGTGGTCCAGCCGTCCGGTCTTCGCCGGCTCGGACTGGGCGTCGTTGATCGGCTCGTTCTCCGGCCGGTAGCCGATCAGGTGTACGGTGGGGATGCCACCGCAGTACAGCCAGTAGCCCGGAAAATTCAGCGGCGGGCGGTCGCCGACCGCCAGGCCGACCACGCCGGTGTAGAAGTTCTTCGTCGCCTCCAGGTCGCGCGTCAGGATCGTGTAGTGGTTGAGCGACATTGCGGGCATCTGTCTACCTCCGTCAGAACTGGTTCTCCGGCTCGATGCCGAGAAGGATCTGGCCGACCGATTCAAAGTGCAACTGCCGTCCCTGGGACTGCTGCGCCACGGTATGGATGTCCCGCAGCCGCTGCTCGAACGGCTGTTCCTCGAACACCGCGATCGATCCCGTGGCATGGTACAGCGTATTGACGATCTCGCGCGACTGCTGGATCGCCCAGGTGGATGCCAGGCGGATCATCGCCCGGTCCTCCGGCGTCTGGGCGCCGGTCGCCTCGACATGTCCCCAGGCGGTTTCCCAGGTGGTGTGCAGGAAGGCGCGCGCCGAACGCCAGCGTGCCTCGCACTGCGCCAGTTGCGACTGCACCACATTGTTCTCGCGCATCGGCTTCGAGGCGCCGCGCGACACCTTGTTGGCCGGCAGGTTGAGGAAGTCGTCGATGCAGCCGCGGGCGATCCCCAGCCCGACGCCGGCGAAGCCGCAGGAGTACAACTGGTTGCTGGTGAAACGATACAGCAGCCCGTCCTCGCGCCGTTCGGCCGGATCGTCGCGCGACGTGGAGAACCGCGCCGGCACGAACAGGTCCTGCACCACATACTCGTTGCTCGCCGTGCCGCGCAGGCCGATCGTGTGCCAGATATCGTTCATCTGCACGCTGGATTTCGGGAACAGCATGGTGCGCACCTTGCCCGTGCCGGCCACCGGCATGTGCGCGCCGAGCCAGCGCGCGTGATGACAGCCGCTGGCAAAGCGCCACTTGCCGCTGATGCGATAACCGCCCTCGACCGGCTGTGCCTCATAGGGTGAGCCGGGCGGCCCCCACGCCAGAATGCCGGTGGGCGGCCCGAACATCTCCTGCGCCACCTCGCGGTCCAGATAGGCCGCCGTCGTCGAGCAGCCGTTGTTCTGCCCGACGCACCAGCCGACCGAGGCATTGATCGATGCGAGCGCCTCCGTCACCTGGGTGAACAGGACCGGCCGCAGTTCCGCGCCGCCCAGGAATTTCGGCTGCAGCATGCGGAAGAAGCCGCCCTCGATCAGCGCCGCCACGACATGTTCGGGCAGTTCCCGGCGGCGCTCGATCTCGTCCTCCGCCTCGCGCAGCAAGGGTGCGAGGCCGCGGGCACGCTGGATGAAATCGACGTCGCTCATGTGCGGAACTCCACGGCGCGGCAGGATGGTTCGACGGCAAGTCGTTCGACGATCACACCGATGGCTCTGACAACCGCCGGGCCGGGAGCCGGCCGCTCGAACATGGCGTGATCCTCCGGTGACGACGGTGCTTCGCGCATCGTTGTGAAACGCTACCGGATAAGCCCGCGGCCGTCACCCGCGGACTGCACCGCATCGAGGATCGCGGCCGCATGTGCGCCGGCCTCCGCGTCGCGGGCGCGCAGCGGCGGACGCACGTTGCGCCAGATCGGTTCTCCGGTCATGGCCGCCTGGGTGGCCTTCAGCAGCGGGATCCCGTCGATCGCCGCGCAGGCCTGCTCGATCGCACCCTGGGCGGTCGCGTCCTGGAGGAGACGGCGCAGGAGTTTCGGCACCAGGTTCGCCATGCCGCAGATCGTGCCCTGCCCGCCTGCCGCGAGCGCGCGCACGATCAGCCGCTCATCGCCGACCAGCGCCGCGACATCCGGCGCGGCGGACCGAAACGCCAGGAACGCCGAGAAGTCGCCGCTGCTGTCCTTCACGCCGGTCACGACTGCACCATAACGCACGCGCAACCGTCCCAGCACGGCAGGCGGCACGGGCACGCCGCAGACCTGCGGAATGTGGTACAGGCATACGCTCAGCCGCGGGTCGGCAACCGCATCCAGCACCGCGGCGAACGCATCCTCGATGCCCTCCGGCGAGACACCGGCAAAATAATAGGGTGGCAGGAGAAGGCTTCGGGTAATGCCGAGCCCCAGCATGCCCTTGGTCAGCGCCACGGTATCGGCGATCGCGGGACATCCCGTACCCATCGCCAGCGCGTCCGGCGCGATGCCGGCCCGCAGGACGGCCTCTGCGGCAGCCAGGCGCTCGAGAACGAAGGACCCTCCCCGCAACTGCCGAACAGCACGAGACCGTCGCATCCCTCGTCGAGCAGCCGCCGCGCGTGTCGCGCCAGTGCCGCATGGTCGATCGATCCGGCCCGATCGGATGCCGTCGTTGCGGCTGCCCAAAGCCCATTGATCGCGTTTGTCATGGCCGTCCCTCTTTTTTGACCGATCTGGACGGCGAGCGTGCCATCGAATCCGGGGACCGGAAATGCCCGACATTTATCCTATATACGAATAAATCGCCGCTACTCATGCTTGGCCGTGCTGGGTGGGATGCCTATTGCGCGCGAGGCGGCGGCAAGATTAACGAAATGCATCCCCAGGTGGCGGAACTTGGCAAAATTCACTGTGTTCACAACCCACTAGCGGACTTCGGTGAAATAACGTTAGGGTGCTGCCGGGTTGAATGGGGCAAACAATGAGCGAATCGACCGATCAGGTCCTGGGCTTGACCGCCCAGATCGTATCTGCACACGTACGGCACAATTCCGTTGCGCCGGATGCACTGCCTGGGCTGATCCAGGAAGTATACAAAGCGCTGCTGAATATCGGTCAGCAGCCGGTACAGACAGAGAAGCCTGCGCCAGCGGTTCCGGTGAAGCAGTCTATTCGTCAGGATCGCATAGTCTGCCTGGAGGACGGCAAGAGTTTCTCCATGCTGAAGCGGCACCTGATGACCGACCACAAGCTCACGCCGCAGCAATATCGAGAGAAATGGGGTCTGCCACGTGATTACCCGATGGTGGCGCCGGCCTATGCGGAGACGCGATCGGAGCTCGCCAAGAAGATCGGTCTGGGCCGCAAGGCTGGTCGACCGGCGAAGCGCGCCAGTCTGCGCCGCAAGCGGGTCTAAGCCGGGCACAGCCTCGTCGGCGATGGCATGATCCAGATCACGCCAGCCATCGCGATCGACGAGAAGGCCATCGTTGAAACCTTCGTGCGTTCGTCAGGTCCGGGTGGGCAGAACGTAAACAAGGTCGCGACGGCCGTGCAGTTGCGGTTCGATCCGGCAGTCTCCGGTCTGCCGGTGGATGTGCAGGCGCGACTGCGGTCCCTGGCTGGCCGGCGGGCCACCCAGCTTGGCGAGGTGCTGATCACGGCACAGCGGTTCCGCACGCAGGAGCGGAACCGGCAGGCTGCGCTCGAGATGCTGATCGGCCTGATCGAGCGTGCCGCGACGCCGCCGGTGCGGCGCATTGCGACACGGCCGAGCATCGCATCCCGGCGGCAGCGCCTGCAGGACAAGGCGCATCGGGCCCGGATCAAGCAGCGCCGCGGCAACCCGGCGGAGGACGGCTGACCGGCCGCGTCACCAGGCGCCGAAACCGCGCGCGATCAGCAGGACCGCCAGCACCGACAGCGTGACCAGCGCCGTGATTCGGTGATACCGCGGCTGTGACCGGTGGAATCCCCAGTTGCCCGCGTAGGTTCCCGCGACGAGCACCGGTATGGAGGCGAGCGACCACAGCAGGATCGTCCGGTCGACCAGTCCCTGGCCCAGCATCAGCAGCAGCGAGCAGCTTGCCGCCAGCATGAAATAGACGATCGACGAGGCTCGTACCACGGCCACTCGGTGGGCCAGCGCCATGAGATAGACGACGATGGGCGGCCCGCCCATCGAGGCGAGGCCGCTCATGATCCCTGCGGTGAGGCCGACGCCCATGGTGATCAGGCCGGACGGCCGCGGCGGCAGGCGGAAGCCGCGCCACAGCACCAGCACCGATGCCAGGATCAGGCCGCCGATCACGAGGCGCACCATGTCGGGCCGACTGGTGGCGAGGACCGCGACGCCGATCGGGATACCGAGCACGAGCCCCGGACTGAGGGCGCCCACAGCCCGCCAGTCGCACAGCCGCCACGCCTGCCGCAGGCCCGCCACCCCCACGATCACCTGTAGCACCACGACGAACGGCACCACCTTGGCCGGCGGCAGGGCAAGGCTGAGCAACGGCACGGCGGCGAGGCCGAAGCCAAAGCCCGTGAAGCCGCGCAGCAGCGCCGCGGCGAATACGCCGAACACGGCGACGAGAAGGGTGCCGATCATTGCGCCGGCACCGTCACCACGCGGTGCCGCGCGTGTCCAGGGATGGGAAAGCTGGCATGCTGGCGAACGACCAGGGGAGACGCGGCGATGGTGCAGGACGCGCACGGATTGGCGGTGACCACGGCCTCGGCGCACGCGGCGCAGGCGTTCGACCAGGCAGTGAGCGGCTATCTCGGCTACCGCGCCGATACGCCGCAGCGCATGGCGGCGGTGCTCGACGCCGATCCGGATTTCGGACTGGCCCATTGCCTGAAGGGCTATTTCGCGATGCTCGCATACAAGCAGGCGGCGGTGCCGATCGCCGAGGCGGCGGCCGCCGAGGCAGCGCGTCTCACCGAGCACGCGACGTCGCGGGAGCGGGCGCATGTCGCCGCGCTGTGGCGCTGGATCGACGGCGAACCGGACCGTGCCGCGGCGATCTGGCAGCAGATCCTGGACGAGCATCCGCGCGACATCCTGGCATTCCGGCTGGCGCATTTCGTCAATTTCTGGCTAGGCCGGCCGGACCTGATGCTGTCGTCGGTCCGCGGCGTCGAACGTCACTGGAGCGACGCCCTGCCCGGCTTCGGTGCCATCCTCGGCTGCCGCTGCTTCGCGCATGAGGAGTGCGGCTATTACACCGAGGCCGAGGCCGCCGGCCGCGAGGCGATCGACCGCGATCCTGGCGACCTGTGGGCGGCGCACGGCGTCGCGCATGTGATGGAGATGCAGGGCCGCCGCGGCGAGGGCATCGCCTGGATCGAAGGGCTCGGCGGCCACTGGGAGGAGGCGAACAACCTGCGCCACCATTTGTGGTGGCACGCCGCGATGTTCCATCTCGAACGGGGCGAGACGGATCGCGTGCTTGGCCTGTACGACGGCGAATTCCGCAACCTGATGTCGCGGCTGACCGAGGCGCAGCCGGACCTGTACATCGACATTCAGAACGCGGCCTCGATGCTGTTCCGCCTGCAGCTTCAGGGTGTTCCGGCCGGCGACCGGTGGGAGGAACTGGCCGACCATGCCGAGCGCCGCATCGGCGACTGCCTGTCGGCGTTCACGCTGCCGCACTGGATGATGGCCCTGGCTGCCACCGGCCGGCACGCCGCCGCGCACCGCATGCTGGAAGCCATGCGCGCCTTTGCCCATCGTCCGGGAATCACGGCCTCGCTGGTCGCGCGCTACGCATTGCCGATCTGCGAGGCGGTGCTCGCCCACGCGCACGGCGCCTTTGCCGAGGCGGTGGAGGCGATGCGGCCCGCGCTGGGCGGCATGTACCGTCTCGGCGGCAGCCACGCGCAGCAGGATGTACTGGAACAGCTCTATCTGGACGCCGCCATGCGCGCCGAACTGCACGACGAAGCCCGCATGCTGCTGGAGCGCGTCGGCGGACGCCAGAAGCTGCCGCCACATCGCCGCATCGGCTATGCGGCGGCGGCGCGCACGGTGGGACTATGACCCTCGGTAGGCCGGTGCCTCGGGGCGGAACGGCGACCCGCCTGCGCGCGGCGCTCGCGCTGCTGCTGCTCGCCGCCGCGCCGGCCGATGTGCGCACCGGCACGGCCGCTTACGGCGACTGGCATGATGACGCGCCGGGGGTTGTGCGGCGCTTCACCGTTGACGCCATGCCGCCGCCGTTCGAGACCCGGTCCTCGGCACAGCCGCCCTCGGTGGTGGCGCGGCCGGCCGGCGCCGCCTTGCAGGTGCCGGCGGGATTTGTGGTCGATGAGTTCGCCTCCGGGCTGGATCGGCCACGCACCTTGCGCGTGGCGCCCAACGGGGACGTCTTCGTGGCCGAGAGCGGCGCGGGCCGCATCCGGGTGTTCCGGACAGCCGATGGCGCCACGCGGCCGACCCAGTCCGCGGTCTTCGCCACCGGCCTGTCGCAGCCCTTCGGCATCGCCTTCTGGCCACCCGGCCCGAGCCCGCGCTTCGTCTACGTGGCGCTGTCCACCCAGGTGGTCCGACTGCCCTACCAGTCGGGCGATCTGCAGGCGCGCGGCGCGGCGGAGATCGTGGTGCCGCGGCTGGCGGGCGGCGGCCACTGGACGCGCGATCTGGTGTTCTCGCGGGACGGAAGGCGGATGTTCGTCTCGGTCGGTTCCAGCAGCAACGTCGCCACCGGCATGCCGGCCAAGGATGCGGCAGAGGTGAGCGCCTGGGACGCCGCGCACGGAACCGGCGCCACCTGGGACTACGAGCAGGGGCGCGCCAATGTGCTGGCGTTCGATCCGGATGGCGGCGATCCGAGGGTGTTCGCCACCGGCCTGCGCAACTGTGCCGCGGAGGCGATCCGGCCAGGCAGCGACGAACTCTGGTGCGTGGTGAATGAGCGCGACGGCCTGGGCGACGACCTGCCGCCGGACTATGCCACGTCGGTGCGCGAGGGCGGCTTCTACGGCTGGCCCTGGTACTATATCGGCGAACACGAGGATCCGCGGCTGAAGGGCCAGCGGCCCGACCTCGCCGGCCGCATGACCGTCCCCGACGTGCTGATCCAGCCGCATTCGGCACCCCTCGGCATCGCGTTCTACGACGGCACGCAGTTCCCGGCGGCCTATCGCGGCGATGCCTTCGTCACGCTGCGCGGGTCGTGGAACCGCGCCCGCCGCACCGGCTACAAGGTGATCCGCCTGCGCTTCGCCGACGGCAGGCCGACCGGCGAGTACGAGGATTTCCTCACCGGCTTCGTCGCCTCGGATCGCGCGGTGTGGGCGCGCCTCGTGGGCATCGCGGTGGCGCGGGACGGCGCGCTCCTGGTCGGCGAGGACGGCAACGGTACGATCTGGCGCATCGCCTATCGAGGGGGAAACCGATGAGCCCCACGCGCCTGCCCAGGCAGCAGGCGCCCGCGCTCATCTGCGATTGCCACATCTTCGGGCCGTACGACCGCCTCCCGCTGGATGCAGGCCGCGCCTACCATCCGCCGGCCGCACTGCTGCTCGACCGGTTTGTCGACTGGGTGCCCGATGCCGCCCTGCGGCACCGCATCCTGCTGGACAATCCAGCCAGGCTCTACGGGTTCTGACGTACGGCCCGCGGGCCGCTCTGTCACCGAACTGTTTCCGTACTGCCACGCGAGCGTCACGGCTCGCCGCGTATCAGCGGCACGCAGCAGCCAGTGGACCCGATGAGCAGCACGACCCTCGGCGCGGCCGCCGCACCGGCCGCCGTGGCACGGCCACGCGCAAGGCGCAGAGGGGCTTGGTCCGGCTATGCCCTGCTGGCACCGTCGTGCATCTTCCTGGCGGCCTTCACCTACTGGCCCGTGCTCCAGGTCGCCGTCGGGTCACTGACGGTGCGCGTGTTCGGCGGCACCGCCTATTGGGGCGCCGGCAACTACGCGCGCCTGCTCGCCGATCCGCATTTCGCCAACGCCCTGCGCAACAACCTGATCTACGCCGCCGGCACCATCGTCCCCAGCCTGGCGCTTGCCCTGCTGTTCGCCCTGGGCCTGCGTGAGTCCACACGGCTCACTGGCCTGTTGCGCACCCTGTTCGTGCTGCCGCTGCTGATCCCGCTGGTCGCCGCCGCCTCGCTGTTCATCTTCATCTTCCTGCCCGGCGCCGGGTTGCTCGACTACCACCTCGCGCGCCTTGGCCTGGCCGAGACCAACTGGCTGGGCGACCCGTCGCTGGCACTGGGCTCCGTCATGGCCATCACGGTCTGGAAGAACACCGGCTACTACATGCTGTTCTTCCTCGCCGGCCTGGCCGGCATTCCGCAGGAGATGCTGGACGCCGCGAAGATCGACGGCGCCAACGCCGTGCAGCGCTTCCGCCACGTGACGCTGCCGCTGCTCGGACCGACGCTCGCGTTCGTGCTGGTGATCGCGCTGCTCAACGCGCTGACGCAGGTGGACCACGTCATCGTCATGACGCATGGCGGGCCGTCGGACGCGACGTCGCTGCTGCTCTATTACATCTATCAGCAGGCGCACCAGAACTACGACATCGGCCTGGCATCGGCCGCCACCGTCGTCAGCGTGGCGTTCCTGTTCGTGATCTCGATCGTGTCGCTGCGCACGATGGAGCGCGGTATCCACTATGAGGCGTAGCCTGGTTCCGCTGCTGCTGGGATGCGCGGCCCTGCTATGGGCGATCCCGTTCGCCTGGATGGCGGTCGCGAGCCTGCGGCCGGGCGGGGCCAGCGCGCCAGACCTCGCCTCGTTGATCCCGTCCGGAGCGCTGTCGCCGGTCAACTTCGCGGACGCGTGGGACTCGGGGCGGTTTCCGCTGTGGTACCTCAACACGGTCCTGCTGTGCGGCGGTATCCTGGCGGTGCAGTGCGTGACGGTCAGCCTCGCGGGCTATGCCTTCGCGCGCCTGCGGTTCCGTTACCGGGACACGCTGTTCCACCTGTTCCTGCTGCAGCTCATGCTGGCGCCGCCGATCCTCATCGTGCCCAACATGACCACGCTGGTGACGCTGCATCTCTACGACACGCTGGCCGGCGTGGCGGCGCCCTATTTCGCGTCAGCGTTCGGCGTGTTCCTGATGCGCCAGACCTTCCGCACCATCCCCCGCGAGTATGAGGAAGCCGCGCTGGTCGACGGTGCATCGCGGCTGGCGATCATTTTCCGCGTGCTGCTGCCACTGGCGCGGCCGGGGCTGATCGCCTTCGCCATCGTGTCGGTGACGGCGCACTGGAACGAGTTCCTGTGGCCGCTGATGGCGACATCCTCACCGTCTCGCCAGGTGCTGACGGTCGGGCTCGCGTCCTTCACCTCGGGCGCCGAGGCCGGATCCGAATGGGGTGTGATCGCCGCCGGCACGTTCTTCGTCGCCGCGCCGCTGCTGGTGATCTTCGTCCTGTTCCAGCGTCAGTTCATCTCAAGCTTCACGTTCTCCGGCATCAAGTAAGGAAGATTGTCATGCGTCGAACCCACCTGTCCTCGCCGGCGGAGCGGAGCAATCGCCACGGACGGATGCCAAAGCTGCCCGGGCCGCGCCGTCACGCGGGATGCTTCGCCGCCGGGCTCCTCGCGATGACGCTGGCCATGGGTCCCGCGGATGCGGCGACCGAGATCGACCTGTTCTTTCCCGTCCCGGTGCAGGGCAAGCTCGCCGTCGAGATGCAGCGGATGATCGACCGGTTCGACAAGGAGCATCCGGATATCACCGTCACCGCCGTCTATACCGGCAGCTATGACGACACCAACCTGAAGACGCATGCGGCGATCCAGGCCGGCAAGCCGCCGGCGGCGGCGATCATGAGCGCCAATTTCGTGCGCGAGTACGTCATCAACAATGAGGTCGTGCAGCTCGATACGCTGATCCGCAAGGATGGCCAGACACCGGAGCAGTTCATGGAGCTGTTCTGGCCGGCACTGCGGCAGAACGCGATGGACCAGGGCCACGTTTATGGCGTGCCGTTCCACAACTCGACGCCGCTGCTCTATTATAGTGTGGATGCCTTCAAGGCCGCGGGGCTCGATCCCGACCGGCCGCCCGTCACCTGGCAGGAATGGGCCGATGCCGCGCGCAAGCTGACAAGGCGCGAGGGCAACCAGACCGCAAGCTGGGGCCTGATGATGCCGGGCACCTATGACTATTGCGGCTGGATCACGTCGGGCCTGGCGATGTCGAACGGCGGGCAGTTCTACAACCCGGACTTCGGCGGGGAGGTCTACTATACCGCGCCCAGCACGATCGGTGCGGTGCGGTTCCTCGACGCCCTGGTGCACAAATGGAAGGTGATGCCCGAGGGCGTGACCGACGCCAACGCCGTGACCACCGCGTTCTTCCAGGGGCGCACAGGCATGATGCTCCTGTCCACCGGCTCCCTGTCCTTCGTGCGCGACAACATGAAGACGCCGTACCGCACGGCGTTCCTGCCGAAGAACATCGCCAACGCCGTGCCGATCGGCGGCGCCAGCCTGATCCTGCCGAAGGGCAACTCGCCGGAGCGCGAGGCGGCGGCCTGGACGCTGATCAAGTGGCTCACGAGCCCGGAGACGGCAGGCCATTGGAGCCGCTTCACCGGCTATTTCGCACCGCGCATCGCCGCCTACGATCTGCCCGAGATGAAGAGCTTCATGGCCGAGCACCCGGACGCGAAGGTCGCGCTGGACCAGCTTGCGTATGCGCGCGGCTGGTTCGCCACCTACAACACCGTCGGCGTGCGCAAGGCGCTGGAGGACGGGGTGCAGTCGGTGCTGTCGGGCAAGGCCACGCCGGAGGCGGCGATGGATACGGCGCAGAAACAGGCAGATGCGCTCATGAAACCGTATGTGGAACAAACTGCCCTGAAGATGCCATAATAGCGGCGCCAGACCCGAGGGAGCGTTCGATGCTGATCTGCCAGCTCACCGACCTGCATGTGCGGCCGGTGGGCAAGCCGGCCAACCGCGTATCCGAGACCAATCTCTTCACCGAACGGGCCTTCCGGGCCGTCGCACGGCTCAAGCCGCAGCCGGACATCGTGCTGGTGACCGGCGACCTGACGGAGTGCGGGCTCGAGGACGAGTACGCCAACCTCGCGCGACTGCTGCGCAAGTGGCTGACGATGCCGGTGTTCGTGATTCCCGGGAATCACGACCGGCGGGAGAACCTGCGCGAGGGGCTGAAGCACCTGCCTGGCGTCACCGCCGATCCGACCTATGTGCAGTACGCCATCGAGGACTATCCGGTTCGCGTGGTGATGCTGGACACGCTGGTCCCGGGTGCCGGCCATGGCGAACTGCGTCCCGAGCAACTCGAGTTCCTGGACCGGACGCTCGCGGCGGCACCAGACAAGCCGACGATCATCGGCATGCACCATCCACCGTTCGCCTGCGGCATCGTCCACATGGACCGCATCAACCTGCGTACGACCCTGGAATTCGCGGCGATCGTGGCACGGCACCGGCAGGTGGAGCGGATCATCTGCGGCCACCACCACCGTCCGATCGTGGCGCGCGTCGCGCACGCGATCGCCTCGATCTCTCCGTCAGTCGCACACCAGGTGGAGATGACGCTCGATCCGCAGGACCAAGGAGCGTTCCTGTTCGAGCCGCCGGCCTACCAGCTCCATCGCTGGACCGATGCCGATGGCGTGGTATCCCACACCGTATACGTCGACGATTATCCGGGACCGTATCCGTTCCTGAACGATGCGGAATATCCGGGCAAGAGCTGAATACGGGAGCGCGATCACAGTCGCGCGAACGCGGGTTCACCTGACGCAAACGATTGCAATGTGAGAAATGTCGGCCTGTGGGGCTCGACGCAGCTCGCAGAGGCTATCCGTTTCGGCGAATATCCTTTGCAACATACAACCATAAGTGGTATGCATGGTTGCATCATGTTGCACTACGGTTTTCTGATTATCGTCGACGCCGCGGGCGCTGTGGCCATGCCCCTGGTGTTGCTCGCCCTCACCACATCCGCCGCGGTCGCGGTCGCCGGCTGGAACCGGCGCCGCGACGTGCTGCAACGCCAGGGTCGACCGGCCAATATAGAACGGGTGGACCTGGTCCAGACGCCGTTCGCCGCCGGAAGCCTCGACGTGGCGGCGGAGGCGCGGGAGGTGCTGCGGCAATATGAGGGCTTGGCCGCCCAGCAGCTTGTGTCGCTCGAAATGGCGATTCAGCCCGACCTTATCGTCCGCGCCGACCTGCGCGCCTTCCGCGAGATCGTCGGCACTCTGCTCGCCTGCGCCATCGACCAGGCGCCCTGCGGCAGGATTCTGCTCGGGGCCAGACGGGCCGGGGCCCGCGTTCATCTCTCTGTTTCGGACGATGGACCGACCACGGACCGTGCCCTGCGGGCAAGCCGCCTGCGGCAGGCCGAACGACTTGCCGCGCTGCAGGGGGCAACGATGGAGATCGACGCCCGCATGGGATACGGCACCACGGTCTTCGTGCGGCTGGCCCTGGCCGGCGAAGGACGACGCCAGCAGGCCATCGCGGCCGCGGACCGGCCCGACGCAGATCGGCCCGACCCGGTGAGCGTCTGGACGCTGCCCCAGCGCGCCCGGGAGCGAAGCGGGGCGTCCCGGTAGCGGCTACCGCGGCGATTGTCGCCGCAGCAGGTGCGCGCCACCCAGCAGCAGCGCTGTCAGAACGATCGTGAGCGTCGAGACGGCCGCGATGGTCGGATCGATCGCAAAGCGCAGGTCGTCCCACATGCGGCGCGGCAGGGTGACGGCGCCGGATCCCGACAGGAACAGCGCCACGATCAGTTCGTCGAAGGACGCGATGAAGGCGAACAGCGCGCCGACCAGAATGCCCGGCCGGATCAGCGGCAGCGTGACCTGGCGGAAGGCGCCCCACGGCGTCGCACCCAGGCTGAGCGCCGCCTGCTCCAGCCGGCGATCGAGCCGTGCCAGGCTGGCGCTGACGCTGGTCACGACGAAAGGCACCGCGAGGCAGGTATGCGCCAGGACAAGACCCGCCGGCGTGCCGACCAGCCGATAGCGGGCAAACACATAGTAGATGCCGATCGCGACGACGATCCCGGGCACGATCAGCGGCGACAGGACCAGTGCACCGACCGCGGCCCGCATCGCCCCCGGCAGCCTTGCCAGGCCCAGCGCCGCCAGCGTGCCGAGCACGGTCGCGACCACCACCACGCAGGCTGCAACGGCCAGGCTGAGCCAGGTGGCATCGAGCCATTCGCGGCTGCCGAGATAGGCGCGGTACCAGCGCACGCCGAATGCCGGCGGTGGAAAGGTCAGATAGCTGGCCGAGGAGAACGAGAGGGCGGCGACGATCAGGATCGGCAAGGCGAGGAATGCCAGCACGCCGACCCACAGCGCGTGGAAGCCCCAACGTCCCGCCGTCATCGCGTTGCCGACCGCAGCACGTCACGCACGCCGGGAAGCCGCTGGAACACCACGATCAGCAGCAATGTCACCGCGAGCAGCGCGACGGAGAGGCAGGCGGCATAGGGCCAGTTCAGCAGGTCCACCTGCTGCGCGATCAGCATCGACAGCATCAGATCGCGCGGGCCGCCGACCAGCGCCGGCGTAATGTAGAAGCCCAGCGACAGCACGAACACCAGCAGCACGCCGGCCGCGACACCCGGCATCGACAGCGGCAGCACCACCTGGACGAACACCCGCCGCGGCGATGCGCCGAGACCGGCGGCGGCGCGCAGCAGCGCCGGGTCGATCTGCCGCAGCACGCTGGCGATCGGCAGGATCATGTACGGCAGCAGGATGTGGATCATGGCGATATGCACCGCGAGCGGCGTGTTCAGCAGCTTCAGCGGTGCGTCGATAAGGCCGGTCGCCATGAGGGATTCATTGATCAGGCCCTTGCGGCCCAGCAGCACCATCCAGGCGTAGCTGCGCACCAGGACGCTCGTCCAGAACGGCAGCAGCACGATGATCAGCACGACGGTGGCGGCGGCGGGACGAAGCCGGGAAAGGGCCAGCGAGACCGGGTAGCCCAGCAGCAGCGTGCCGAGCGTGACCACCACGGCGGTCCGCAGCGTGTTCCAGAATACCCTGGCAAACACATCGTCGCCGGCAAGCCGCTGGTAGTTCTCCAACGTCCAGTTCGGGTCGGCGACGCTGCGCAGCAGCATGGAGGCAAGCGGCACCGCGTAGAACACCACCATGTAGACGGCGAGCGGCGCCACCAGGAGCACCGGGCCGATCCGCGGCCAGGAGAGACGCAGCGGCGGGGCAAGTGCTGTCGCGGCGGCGGTCATGGATCAGACGATGACGGTGTCGTCGACCGACCAGGCTAGTTCGACCCGCTCGCCCACCGTGCGCCGGCGGATCGTCGCGCCGGACGGCTCCTTGAGGACGATGGTGATGCCGCCATCGCATTCGCAGAGATAGCGGCACCGCTCGCCGGCAAACACCGCCTCCGATACCGTTGCCGCGATGCGGTTCTGGCGCGGCGGAACGGACCCCGTATCGGCAAAGCGCATGCGCTCGGGACGGGTGGCGACCGTGATCGCCTCGCCCGGCGATGACGGACGCGACGCGGCGGCGCGGATCGTGGCGCCGCCGCACTCGGCGATCATCATGCCGTCCTCGCTGCCGCGCACGATGCCCGGCAGGAAGTTCGACTCGCCGATGAAGGACGCAACGAAACGGTCGCAGGGCCGGTCGTACAGATCCTCCGGCGTGCCGACCTGCGCGACCAGGCCTTCGTTCATCACCGCCACACGATCGGACATGGTCAGCGCCTCTTCCTGATCATGCGTCACGTAGATGAAGGTGATGCCGAGATCGGCGTGCAGCCGCCGCATCTCGAGCTGCAGGTTCTCGCGAAGCTGCTTGTCCAGTGCGCCCAGCGGTTCATCCATCAGCAGCAAGCGCGGGCGGAACACGATGGCGCGGGCCAGCGCGACACGCTGCTGCTGACCGCCGGAAAGCTGCCGCGGATAGCGCGCCTGATAGCCTGGAAGCTGCACCAGCTCGAGCGTCTCGGCCACCAGCCTTGCCCGTTCGGTGCGATCGACGCCGCGCTGCTTCAGCGGGAAGCCGATGTTCTCGGCCACCGTCAGATGGGGGAACAGCGCATAGTTCTGGAACACCATGCCGATGTTGCGCCGGTGCGGCGGCAGCGCGACCACGGACCGGCCATCGATCGCGATATCGCCGGCGGTTGGGGTCTCGAAACCCGCGATCATCATCAGCGTGGTTGTCTTGCCCGAACCGCTGGGACCCAGCAGCGTCAGGAACTCGCCGGAGCGGATGTCGAGCGAGACGCCGCGCACGGCGCCCACGCTGTCGAAGCGCTTCTCGATGCGGGTCAGTGAGACCGCGGCGCCTTGCAGGGCAGCACTGGCGCCGATGGCAAGCACGGTTCCGTCCATCACCGCGGCTCCCGCGTCAGGCGAGGATCCACTTGTTCCAGCGCGCGACCACCGCGTCCCGATTCTCCACCCACCAATCGTAATTATACGGGATCAGCTTCGATTGGATGGTGGGGGCGCTCGGCAGCACCTCGAGCTGTTTCTCGGTGAGGTAGCCGGCGGACTTGCTGTTGACGAAGCCATAGGGGATCAGCATCGACAGCCGCGCCTGGGAGATCGCCAGCGTGCTGAAGGCGATGAACTTCATCGCATTGGCCTTGTTCGGCGCGTTCTTCGGCACCGCCCAGCAGTCGCGCTTCAGGAGGCCCTGGTCCCAGCTTACCGCGGCGGGTACGCCGGCCGCCTGCAGCGCGGCCATGCGGCCGTTCCACACGGACGTCAGCACAACCTCGCGGTCAGTCAGCAACTGCACCGGCACCGCGCCGGTTTCCCACCACTTCACCACGCTGGACTTGATCTTGTCGTAGCTGGCGAACGCCTTGTCGATGTCGATCGGATAGATCTTGTCGGGTGGCACGCCGGCCGCCATCAGCGCGAATTCCAGTTCCGGCGTCGACGGGCCGGCGCCGGTCAGCGAGCGATCGCCGGGGAATTTCTTCGTGTCCCAGAAATCTGCCCAGCCGGTCGGCACGGCGCCCTTGAACGCGTCCGTGCGATAGCCCATCACCTGCGACCAGACCAGCATGTCCAGCGCGTATTCGTAACGGTAGAGCGGATCGATGTTGTCGACGTCGACCAGTTCGTAGTCGATCTTCTCGAAGTAATCGCCCTTCTTCAGCAGGTTCTTCACGGTGGACCGGCCGAGTTGCACGACGTCCCATTCGACGTTTCCGGTATCCACCATCGCCTTCACCTTGTTGATGTCGGCGCCTGGGAAGTCGCGTGCCTTGATGCCGCTCAGCTTCTCGAACGGCTGGAAATACGCGGTGCGTTCGGCATCCTGCGCGGTGCCGCCGAACGCGACGATGCGCACCTCGCCGGTGCCCTTCAGTTTCTCCGGAATCGAGGTGAGCTCAGGCATGTTGGGCGGCGGCGCCGATTGCGCGAAGCTTTGGGTGCCGCCCATCGCGGTCATGCCCGCGGTCGCCCACGCGGCGAGTGCCAGGAAGCGGCGGCGATCCAGATCCGGTGTCATACGGGTCTCCGTCAGAATTCCAGCAGATTGTCGCGGAAGTGCCTGTGGCCATATGCGGCGCGCACGAGGCCCCGGTCCTGCAGCGCAGGCACCAGGCCATCTTCGACCTCCGCCAGCAGGCGGCGGGTCACGTTGGGCATCGAGAACAGGAAACCGTCGCCGCCGACTTCCTCCATCACCTCGGCCATCTGCGCGGCGACGGAATCGGGCGTGCCGACAAGCTCGACGGACAGCGCGGTGGTGTTGTGGTCCATCATCGCCTCGCGCAGCGTCTTGCCGGCGTATTTGCGGCGGAACTCGTCCAGCGTCTGCTGGTGCCCGTTGGTGGTGACATCGTCCGGCAGCGGCCGGTCCAGATCGAAGCGGCCAAAATCGATGTTGGTCACCTTGCCGAGATGCGCCAGGCGCTGCGGGATCTGCGCCTGGGCGCGGGCCTCGCGCAGCCGCTTCTTCTCCTGTGCCTCGGATTCCGTTTCGCCGATGATCGGTGCCACCAGGAACAGCACCTTGCACGAATTGGGATCACGCCCGAGGCCCGCCATGCGCGCACGGACATCGTCGCGATAGGCCTTCATGCCGGCAGCGCCCTTGGTGTGCGCCACGATCGTGTCGGCGTACTGCGCCGCGAACTGACGCCCGCGCGGCGAGCCGCCGGCCTGCGCGATCACCGGCTGGCCCTGCGGGCAGGGACCGGAGTTCAGCGGTCCGCGGCTTTTGAAGAAGCGGCCTTCATAGTTCACCGCATGCACCTTGGTGGGATCCACCAGGATGCCGCTATGCCGGTCGGCGATGATCGAGCCAGGCTCCCAAGACGCCCACAGCTTGCGACACACCTCCATATACTCGTCGGCCATGTCGTAGCGCAGGTCGTGTTCCGGCATGCCCGGCAAGCCGAAGTTCATCGCCGCAAAGTCGGAACTGCCGGTGACGGCGTTCCAGCCGATGCGGCCCTGCGAGACCTGATCCAGCGTGCCGATCAGGCGTGCGAGCAGGTACGGCGGATAGGCGTAGGTGCCGAAGGTGGGAACGATGCCGATGCGCGAGGTGACCTGCGTCATCAGCGATGCGACGACGGACGGGTCCTGCCGCGGCGTGGCGATCGCATGCTTCAGATAGAGGTCCGTGGAACCGCCCCAGCT
This sequence comes from Acetobacteraceae bacterium, assembly GCA_037201625.1. Classification (GTDB taxonomy): domain Bacteria; phylum Pseudomonadota; class Alphaproteobacteria; order Acetobacterales; family Acetobacteraceae; genus JAMXLO01. The sequence continues at coordinate 1,923,449 of JBBCGR010000003.1, forward strand.
TTCGCCGACATAGGACGAATCCTCGAGCAGGACGTAGTCGAAACAGGCACGCTCCAGCGACCGCGCCATATCCATGAACAGTTCCGGCACCATCCAACTGCTGCCGATATGGCCGGTCCAGCTCTCACCCCATGCCTGCACGCTGGAGCCTTGCAGGAACCAGCCAAGGTGAAACGGCTTCGCCGCCATCCGTCCACTCCATCGATCGCCTTTCAGCAAATTCGCATGCAAGCGACATGCCGTGCCCGATGATCTCCACTGGTATGCAGCTTGCTAGCGATCCCGAGGGATTCGGGGAGTTTTCGATGTTCGGTGTTCGTCTGGCCGCAGCCTCACTCGCGCTCTCACTCGCCGCCGGCGCGGCATCGGCCACCGATCTGCGCATCGCCATGCGCGACGATCCCGACATCCTCGATCCAACGCTCGCCACCACCTACACCGGCCGCATCGTGTTCGCCGGCCTGTGCGACAAGCTGTTCGACATCGACCAGAAGCTCGCGATCGTGCCGCAGCTTGCCACCGGCTACGAATGGACCGATCCGCAGACGCTGCTGATCCGGCTGCGCAATGGCGTGAAGTTTCATGACGGCACCACGATGGATGCGGCCGCGGTGAAGGCCAGCCTGGAGCGCCACCTGACGATGGAGGGCAGCTTCCGCCGCCCGGAGATCAACCAGATCGATCATATCGACATCGTCGATCCGCTGGCCGTGAGGATCGCGCTCAAGTCGCCATCGGCGCCGTTCCTCGCGCAGCTCACCGACCGCGCCGGCATGATCCTGGCGCCCGAGGCGATGAAGGCGGGAAAGGCCTATGGCACGCGCCCGGTGTGCAGTGGTCCGTTCCGCTTCGTCGAACGCGTGCCGCAGGATCACATCACGCTGGAGCGCTTCCCCGATTACTGGAACGCCGGCGCGATCCATGTGGATCGCGTGATCTACCTGACGATGCCTGATTCATCGATCCGGCTGGCCAATCTGAGGGCGGGCTCCATCGACATCTCGGAATACATCGTGCCGACCGACGCGAAGGCGGTGCAGGCCGACCCGCGCCTGAAGCTCGTGGTGTCGGATGCGCTGGGCTATCATGGCATCTCCAACAACCTCGACAACGGCGCGCGCGCCAGCACGCCCTATGCCAAGGACGCGCGCGTGCGCAAGGCATTCGAGTTGTCGATCGACCGCAATGCGCTGCTCGAGGTCGTGTTCAATGGCCTCTACCCCGCTTCGGCGCAGGCGATCCCGCCGACCTCGCCCTATCATATCGCCTCCTTCGCGCCGCCGCCGCGCGACATCGCCAAGGCGAAGGCGCTGCTGCGCGAGGCCGGCCTGACCGCCCCCGTGCCAGTGCAGCTTTCCGTGGTGAACAGTCCCGACATGATCCAGGTGGGCGAGGTCATCCAGTCGATGGCAGCCGAGGCGGGGTTCGACGTGAAGCTGCGGGCCATGGAATCGCGGGCGCTGCTGACCGCCACCATCGCCGGCGATTTCGAGGCCGTGGTCAGCTACTGGTCGGGTCGCATCGATCCTGACGGCAACATGTACACCTTCCTCACCACCGGGGCGCCGCTCAACTACGGCCATTACAGCAACGCCGCGCTCGACGGGCTGATGCAGCAGGCGCGGCAGGTGACCGACATGGCGGCCCGGCGCGCGCTGTATGAGAAGGTGTGGGCGATCGAGGGGCAGGACCTGCCGATCACCTACCTGTGGACCTGGAAGAACATCGCCGGACTGTCGGCCAAGGTGCAGGGCTTCACGCCGATCCCGGACGGCCTGATCCGCGTGCAGGGGATCCAGATCGCGCGGTGACCGCGCCGCACGCGATGACCCCGCTTGGGACAACCGGGCTCCGCGTCGTGGCCTGGCATGTCCCGGCCATCCGCGACTTTGCTGTGCGGATCAGCGAAAACGTGGATGGCCACCACAAGGGCGCGGCTGCCTGGTCAAAGTCGTAGTGCTGGACTGGACTTTCCCCATCGTCATGCCGTGGCTTGGCCACGGCATCCACGTCTTCATTTGCGGCGCGACAGACGTGGATTGAGTGGGCGACCATGCTGTGACGAAGTCGGACGGACAGCCGTGCCCCATGGGCAGCCATCACCTCTGGTTCGGCGCGCGCCTCTGGTGATCCTGGTCTAGGCTGGGAAGCCGCCTTCCATCACCAGTTCCTCGAGCGAGTAGCGATGGCTGGGAAATTCCCGCACCTGCAGCCGCTCCGGAAGGGTGGACGGATCACCGACGCGGCCGACAGCGATGGCCACCTCGGCGGCATAGCCCTCCGGCACGTTCAGATCCAGCAGCGCGCGCTCCTTGTCAAAGCCCGCCATGCCGTGTGCCTGCCACCCTGACCGCGCCGCCTGCAACGCCAGCATGGCCCAGGCGGCACCGGCATCGAACGAGTGCGTCGGCGACGGGATCGGCACCGCCGCACCGGGCCGCAGCATCAGCGTGTTCGACACGATCACCACCAGCGCCGAGGCACTGTGCGCCCACATTTGGTTGTACTCGCTCAGGAGGCCAAGAAACCGTTCCCAATGCGGCGTGAATCGGCGGGCGTAAAGAAACCGCCATGGCTGCGAATTATGCGAGGACGGCGCCCAGCGCGCCGCCTCGAACATCGTCAGCAGTTCGACTTCATCGATGGCTTCACCGGTGAAGGCACGCGGCGACCAGCGCTCCAGGAACAGCGGATCGATGGGGAAACTGGCGCTCCGACCATTCACCGTCGTCGTTGCGCTGTCCATTCATGCCTCCGCAAGCACGTGCGCATCCCGCTCCGACCAGACGAGCGTCGCCGCATCGCCCGGCTCGACCGGCCGGGCGTAGAAGTCGCCGTCCGGCAGCAGGGCGGAGGCTTCCTCGCCACGATCGGTCGCCAGCGCCACGCGCACCATCGCCCCCTGGTATTCCACGGCCGCAACGCGGCCCGATACGTGCGGGCCAGCGCCCACCGCACCCAGCCGGCAGCGATCGGCGCGCACCGCGATCAGTCCGCGATCACTCGGCAGCACGTTGTGGCCACCGATGAACCGCGCGATGAATGCATTGACCGGCCGTTCGAACACCTCGCGCGGCGGGCCGGCCTGGCGGATCTCGCCTTCGTCCATCACCACCATCAGGTCGGCCATCGCCATGGCCTCGTCCTGGCTGTGCGTGACGTGCACGAAGGTGATGGCAAGCTCTCGCTGCAGCCGCTTCAGTTCCTCGCGCACCTTGATGCGCAGGAACGGATCGAGCGCCGACAGCGGCTCGTCCAGCAGCAGCACGCGTGGCCGCGTGATCAGAGCGCGCGCGAGGGCCACGCGCTGCTGCTGCCCGCCCGAGAGTTGCGAGGGCAGACGCTCGGCCAGCGCCTCCATATGCACGAGCGCCAGGAACTCGCGTGCCGTCTTGTGCCGCTCGGCCTTGGCGATACCGCGCATCTTCAGGCTGAACGCGACGTTGTCGAGGCAGTTGAGATGGGGGAACAGCGCATAGCTCTGGAACATCATCGCCGTGCCGCGCCGGATCGGCGGCAGCAGGGTGATGTTCTGTCCGCCGATCAGGATGTCACCCTCGGTGACCGCCTCATGGCCCGCGATCATGCGCAGTGTGGTGGTCTTGCCGCAGCCGCTCGGACCCAGCAGACAGCAATAGCTGGCTCCTGGAATGCGCAGCGACACGCGGTTCACCGCCGTGGTCGCGCCGAAGCGCTTGGTCACGGCTACCAGTTCGATATCGGATCGCGCTTCCATCATTCTTCCTAAGCGGTCTTGATCAGGGCTCGGCGCTTCTGCATCCGCCAGACCACGATGAGGGTGATGCCGATGATCAGGAACGACACCGAGGTGGTCAACGTGCCGATCGCGAACAGCACCGGCGACGTCGCACTGGAGATCAGCGCGTAGATCTCGAGCGGCAGAGTGTTCTCGCGGCCGATCGCCAGCGTGGTGCGCGCATACTCGTCGTAGGAGAGTGTGAATGCCCCCATGGCGACGCCGATGATGCCGGGCATCAGGATCGGCAGCGTGACGTAACGCAGGCGCTGCCACGAGCTGGCACCCAGGTCGTTGGCGGCTTCTTCGTAGCTGCGGTTGAATCGGTTCACCACGGCGAACATCGCGAACAGGCCGAACGGCAGGGTCCAGGTGAGCTGCGCGCCGAGGGCCGACGTGAACAGGCCGGTCTGCCAGCCGAGGACCTGGAAGCCAAAGCCGATGCCGAAGCCCACGAGCAGGCTGGGCATCACCAGGCTGGCAACGGCGAAGTAGAACACGACGCCGGAGCCGGGAAAGCGCCGGCGGAAGGCGAGCGCCGCGGCGACCGAGAACACCACGGTCATCGCGCTGACCAGGGCCGCCAATTGCATGGAGCGCGTGAACGAGGCGGGGATGTTTGCCATCATCCCCTTCTTGAACACGTCGCGGAACCAATCCAGCGAAACGCCGACCATCGGGAACGTCACGCCGCCGTTCGGGCCTTGGAACGACAGCACGTAGATGACGAACATCGGCCCGTAGAGGAACATCAGGTAGGCGCCGAACAGGAACGCCAGGGCATAGAACGTCCATGGCCTGGCATCGCTGGGGCCGTAGGACCGGGAGGAACCGCCGACCATCATGGCGCTATTTCACCAGTTCCTTGCGCACGTCGACCACCTTCATCATGAAGGCGACCATGACGGCGACGAATATGACCAGCACCATCGCATTGGCCGAGGCCGGCGGGTACTGCATGGCCTGGATCTCGGTGGACAGCATTGAAACGATCGAGGCGCTCTGACCGCCGCTCATCTGCTTCACCACGAAGTAGTCGCCCATCACCTGAGTGAACACCAGGATCGAACCGAGCGCGATACCGGTCTTCGACAGCGGTATCACCACATCGACCATGGTACGCCAGCGGCTGGCACCGGCGTCGCGTGCAGCCTCCATCAGCGCCGGGTCGATCTTGGACAGCGAGTTGGCGATCGGTCCCACCATCAGCAGCGTGAACAGGTGGACATAGGTGACCACCACGGCAAAGTCGGAGAACAGCAGGAATTCCAGCGGCTGCGAGGTGATGTGCATGTCCTGCAGGATCGTGTTGAACGCACCGTTGCGCCCCAGGAAGGGGATCCACGCGATGGTGCGGATGATGCCCGACGTCCAGAACGGTATCGCGCAAAGCAGGAACAGCACCGTGCGGATCGTGGCGCTGCGCACGTGGAAGATCAGGAAGTAGGCAATGTTGAAGCCAAGGAACAGCGTGATCGCCCAGACGATCGCGGCGAACTTGAGCGAACTGATGTAGACGCGCAGGGTCGATGGCGTGGTCAGCAGGTCACGGTAGTTGTCGAACATGAACGCGGGGTACAGCCCGACGCGGTCATAGTCGAAGAAGCTGACCACCAGGAACAGGAAGGTGGGCAGCGCAAACAGCACGATCAGGATTGATGCGAGCGGTCCGACCTGGAGCCACGACACCAGCCAGGACGGTATCCGCATGGCGGGGGAGCCCATGCCGTCCACGCCGCGGCGCCGGGACCCGAAGGCGAACCAGGAGGCGCGCCCCTTGGTCCGCCAGGATGCGGAAGCGCTCACGCCGCCGCCTTGATCTCGTTCCTGCAGCGCATCAGCGGCAGGATCCGCGTGCCGAACTGCTCCATGCCGATGACGAAGTCGTCGAACGTGAGCATCACGCCTTGCACGCCCGGCACTTCCGACAACTCATCGAGCATCCGCGCCACCGACGCGTAGGAGCCGACCAGCACGCCCTGGTTGGTCGGCAGCTTGTCGATCCCCAGCGTGCGGCGCTTGTTCGCCTGGGCATAGGGATCCTGATTCGGGTCGTCGCTCGCCTGTGCGTCGCGCCAGGCGAGCGCCTCGACGTCGGTGCCGGCCTTGTAGTGTTCCCACTTCGCCATCGCCGCCGCGTCGGTCTCATCGGCGATGATCATCTGCAGCACGAGCGCACCGCATTTGCGGCCGGTCTCCTTCGTCGCCTCGACCAGGCGCGCGATGCTCGGGCCCACGCGCGTCGGCTCGTTGATGCCGCCGCTGCCGCAGAAGTTGTAGTCGGCGTATTGTGCCGCGAACCGCGTGCCGTTGTCGCTCTGGGCGGCGCAGATGATCGGGATCTTCGCCGTCGGCAGCGGCAGGCAACGGCAGTCGTCCATCTGGAAGAAGTCGCCCTTGAAGTCGGACTGACCCTTGGTCCAAAGCTCGTTCATGATGGTGACGTACTCGGCGCAGTATTCGTAGCGCCGCCGGTAGTGCTCGGCGCCCGGCCAGATGCCCATCTGGGTGTATTCGCGCCGCTGCCAGCCGGAGATGATGTTCACCCCGAAGCGGCCATGCGAGATCGAATCAATGGTCATCGCCATGCGCGCAGTGATCGGCGGCGGCATGGTCAGCACGGCGCAGGTGGCGAACAACTGGATGCGCGAGGTCACCGACGCGAGGCCGGCCATCAGCGTGAAGGATTCCAGATTGTAGTCCCAGAATCCCGACGGCCCGCCGAACCCGTGCAGCTTGATCATCGACAGCGCGAAGTCGAAGCCGAACCCCTCGGCCTTCTCCACGATCGTGCGATTCAGGTCGAAACTCGGCTTGTACTGCGGCGACGTGGTGGAAATCAGCCAGCCGTTGTTGCCGATCGGAATGAAAACGCCGAGTTGCATGTGCTGTCTTCCCTATGCCGCGCGCCGCGTCTCGTTGCGGCTGCGCATCAGCGGCTGAATGCGTGTGCCGAACTGCTCCATGCCGATGACGAAATCGTCGAATGTCAGCATCACGCCCTGCACGCCCGGCACCTCGGCCAGGTCGTCCAGCATGCCGGCGACCGAGGCATAGGAGCCGACCAGCACGCCGCCCTGCGTCGGCAGCCGCACGTCTCCGAATACCCGGCGCTTGTTCGGGCCGGCGAACGGATCGCGCGTCGGATCGTCGCTCGCCTGCGCATCGCGCCACGCCAACGCCTCGGTGTCCGTGCCGGCCTTGTAGTGGTTCCACTTGGCCAGCGCCGCTTCGTCCGTCTCGTCGGCGATCACCATGATGGAGACCAGCGCCCCGCAGGCCCGGCCCGCCTCCTCGGTCGCCTTCACCAGCCGCGCGACGCTCTGTCCCACCGCGGTCGGCGTGTTCATGCCGAAGCTCGAGCAGAAATTGTAGTCGCTGTAGCGCGCCGCGAACCGCGTGCCGTTGTCGCTCTGGGCGGCGCAGATGATCGGAATTTTCGCCGTCGGCAGCGGCAGGCAGCGGCAGTCGTCCATCTGGAAGAAGTCGCCCTTGAAGTCGGACTGACCCTTCGCCCACAACTCCTGCATCACCGTGACGTACTCGGCGCAGTAATCGTAGCGACGATTGTAGTGATCGGCGCCGGGCCAGATGCCCATCTGCTGATACTCGCGCCGCTGCCAGCCCGAGATGATGTTGATCCCGAACCGCCCGTGCGAGATCGAATCGATCGTCACCGCCATCCGCGCCGCGATCGGCGGCGGCATCGCCAGCACGGCACAGGTCGCGAACAACTGGATGCGTGACGTCACCGACGCCAGCCCGGCCATCAAGGTGAAGGATTCCAGGTTGTAGTCCCAGAACTGCGACGGCCCGCCGAAGCCGTGCAGCTTGATCATCGACAGCGCGAAATCGAAGCCGAACCCCTCGGCCTTCTGCACGATCGTGCGGTTCAGGTCGAAGCTCGGCTTGTATTGCGGCGATGTCGTGGAAACCAGCCAGCCATTGTTGCCAATGGGGATGAAGACGCCGAGCTGCATCATGAACTCCGTTACGACGTGATGAACTCGTTCCACCGCCGGGTCAGGTAGCGGTCCTCGTCCATCACCGAGTTCCACACGGCAATGTTGCCCATGCGGTTCCAGAAAGCTCCGCCATCACGCACGTTGCCGGCCTTCTCCATCAGCTTGCCGAACGGGCTCAAGATGTCGGTGGCGGCCGGCTTGCCGCCGTACCAGTAATCCCACTCGGCTTCGGTCAGGAACTTGCGCGTGTTCTCGGGCTGCGCCGAGTAGTAGCCCTGCCGCGCAATAAATGCGCCCTGGAAGCCCGAGGTGTACCAATTCATGAACTCATACGCCGCGTCGAGCTTCAGGCCGCTCGCGTGCTTCATGATGCCGAACGTGTAGCCCCAGCCACGATAGCCTTCCTTCAGCGGCTGGAACGTGCAGGGCACGCCGCGTGAGCGCACCGCCGCCACCGCCGGCGACCACATCGACTGGATCACCACCTCGCCCGACGCCATCAGGTTCACCGACTGGTCGAACGTGGTCCAGAACGAACGGAACTGGCCGGAGCGCTTGACCTCCATCATGGCGTCGATCGTCTTGTCGATCTCGGCCTTCGTCATGTTGCCCTTGTTGACATACTTGACGCGGCCGCTCGCCTCCATCGCCATGGCGACGTCGATCACGCCCACCGTCGGCTGGTCCTGCAGCGCCGTCTTGCCCTTGAAGTCGGGATTGACCAGATCGGCCCAACTGGTGATCGGCCGGCCCACCAGGTCAGGCCGGATGCCGAGCGTGTCCGCGTTGGTCACCGTCGGCAGGCCGTTGAGCCAGTCGGTCGGCTCGGCGGCGAACTTCATGCCCGCCTTGTCCTCGGCGTAGACCACCGTGTATGGCGCGACGCCCTGCTTCGACGCCTCGCGGCCGTCCGGATACACGCCCTTGGTGAACAGCGGGATCGTCTTGTCCCAGTCCTTCACCTTGTTGACCGGGATGGTCTGCAGCACGTTGCGTCCCACGAGGTACTTCATGAACGTGATGCTGACATCGGCACAGTCGAACGACGTGGACTGCGACAGGAAGCGGTTCAGCAGATCGGCGTTCTCGACCGTCTGCATATGAATGGTGAAGCCCAGGTCCTTGGTGGCGCGCTCGGCAATGGCCGGAATCGCGGTGACCGGCGGACCGATATAGTTGAGGGTCAGGTCCTTGAGGTTCTGCGCCCAGATCGTCGGGAAGCCTGTAATGGCCCCCGACCCGCCGGCAACACCTGCCGCGGCGGCGGCGCCCTTCAGCACCGCCCGACGTGAAACCCTGCCTGCCCCAGTTTTCATTTTGCGTAGCCCCCTGCGCGTCCCAGCAATAGCCCGCGCGTGTTGGCTCACGCGGCCCTTGTTTGACGCCCCCCGAATTGGTGTGTTGCGGCGCAGCATGCACCGATAGTGAGCATGATTGCAAGGCGATTTCCTGCGTTGCCCGCGGTAGTTTGAAACATGACCAATAGATAGCCGGTTGGGTTATTTTGTAGGCAGGAGCACTGCCTTATCCGGCAACCTCCCCGCTCCCTGCCATCCGACGTCCAGCGCTTGGCCCCCTTTTTGCTCGGATCGTTTCGGGGAGCCGCCGGGCCAGCGACGATGACAAAATCTGCCTCAGTCGGAACGAATTCAGCCGCTTCCAAAGGCCAATTGCCCAGGAAGCAGGCATGATGCAGGTCGACGCGCAACCTTACCCGTTCACGTTCCAGCCAGGCACCGCGGCCCTCGTCATTATCGACATGCAGCGCGACTTCCTGGAACCCGGCGGCTTCGGCGACGCCCTGGGCAACGACGTCTCCCTGCTCCGCTCTGCCATCGCCCCGACCGCACGCGTGCTGGCTGCCTGCCGCGACGCCGGCGTCATGGTGGTGCACACCCGCGAGGGCCATCGACCCGACCTCGCCGACCTCGCCCCCGCCAAGCGCGTGCGCGGCAACTTCGCCACCGGCATCGGCGACCCGGGTCCGATGGGTCGCATCCTCGTGCGCGGCGAGCCTGGCCACGACATCATTCCCGAACTCGCCCCGGCCGACGGTGAACCGGTGGTGGACAAGCCCGGCAAGGGCGCATTCTACGCCACCGACCTCGAGGCGATGCTGCGCAGCCGAGGCATCGGCCAGCTTCTGGTGTGCGGCGTCACCACCGAGGTCTGCGTCAACACCACGGTGCGCGAAGCCAACGACCGCGGCTTCGACTGCCTGGTGCTGGAGGATTGCACCGGCTCCTACTTCCCCGAATTCCAGGCGGCGGGACTTGCCATGATCAAGGCACAGGGCGGCATCTTCGGCTGGGTGGCGCCCTCCGACGCGCTGCTCGCCGCGCTCGACAGGAGGTCGGCATGAGCGCGCGCGCGGCGTCGCCAGCCTGGTGGGTACCAGGCGACTGGAACGGCTTCTTCGGCCTGTTCACCAATGTCGCGCTGAACGTGATCGTGCTGACCGGCCTTTGCCTCGGGGTCGTGAAACTGCCGGACGATGTGGTGTTCGGCCGCATCCTGCCGGCCCTCGGCGTGGCGCTGCCGATCGGCAACCTGTTCTATGGCTGGCTGGCCTGGCGACTGGCGAAGCGCCAGGGCCGCGACGATGTCACCGCGCTGCCGTACGGCCCATCCGTGCCGCATATGTTCATCTGCGTCTTCGTGGTCATGCTGCCGACCTACCTGAAGACGAACGATCCTGTGCTGGCGTGGGAAGCCGGCCTCGCCTGGGCCTTCGTCATCGGCATCATCATCTTCCTGGGCGCCTTCGTCGGCCCCACGGTGCGCAAATATACCCCGCGCGCGGCGATGCTGGGTGCGCTCGCCGGCATCTCGATCGCCTTCATCTCGATGCGCCCCGCGTTCCAGAGTTGGCAGATCCCCTTGCTGGCGTTCCTGTCGCTGGCCATCATCCTGATCTCCTGGTGCGCGCACGTGCGCCTGCCAGGCGGCGTGCCGGGAGGCCTCGCCGCGGTGCTGGTCGGTACCGTCCTCGCCTGGCTCGCCACCTTCACCGGCATCGACCCGGTGATGGACCCGCATGCCGTCAGCGGTGCACTGCATCAGTTCGGCATCCACCCGCCGATACCGTCGCTGCACTTCATCGACGGCCTCGCCGATATCGGCCCGCTGCTGGTCACTGCCGTGCCTCTCGGCATCTACAATTTCACGGAAGGCATGAACAACGTCGAAAGTGCCGCCGCCGCCGGCGACGAGTACAACCTGCGCCACGTGCTGCTGGCCGATGGCATCGGCGCAATCGCCGGCGCGGTGCTGGGCTCGCCGTTTCCGCCCGCGGTCTATATCGGCCATCCGGGCTGGAAGTCCGTCGGCGGCCGTGTCGGCTATTCCATGGCGACCGGCGTCGGCATCGGCATCCTGTGCTTCCTGGGCCTGGTCGCGCTGCTGCTCGCCGTCGTGCCGCTGGTCTCCATCCTGCCTATCCTTCTGTATATCGGCCTGGTGATTGGCGCGCAGGCGTTCGAGGCGACGCCGGTGCGACACGCGCCCGCGGTGATCCTCGCACTGCTGCCCAATGTCGCCGAATGGGCGCACAGCCAGGTGGATGGCGCCCTCGCCGCCGCCGGAACGACCGCCGAGAAGGTCGGCTATGGCGTCCTCGCCGGACATGGCGTGGTGTATCAAGGCATGCGCCTGTTCGGCGGCGGTGCAACGCTTGCCGGCATGGTGCTCGGTTCGATCGCCGCCTTCATCATCGACCGGCGGTTCGACCGAGCCGCCACCTATGCAGCGATCGGCGCCATCCTCGCCTTCTTCGGCTTCATCAACGGGACCGCGCTGGGCTTCGCCAACTCCGCACCCGTCGCCCTGGGCTATGCGCTGATGGGCCTGATGTGCTTCGGCCTCAGCCGCTACCCCGCGGCCATGGAACAGCCCACCGAACTCCTGGCGGAAGAAAGCCCCGCCGAATGACCCCTGCCGGAATCAACAAGGAAAACCACAGCATGAAGCTGACCCGCCGCCTTGTGCTCGCCGCCCCTGCCATCCTCGCCGCGCGCCCGTCGCGCGCGCAGACCACGACCATCCGCATCGGCGCGCTGAAGCTCATTCACTCGATCACGCCGTATTTCTATGAGCGCTTCCTGCCGGACGGCTACCGCATCGAGATCATCCCGTTCGAAAGCCCGACGGACGGCAAGTCCGCCGTGGTCACCAAGTCGGTCGACTTCGGTACCTTCGGCATCGCCGCCGCCATCCTGGGCGCGGCGGCCCGCGAACCCATCGTGGTCTTCGGCTCGGAGTGCAACAAAGGGATGGCCGTCGTCGCCCGCAAGGATGGCCCGATCGAGTCGCTGAAGGACCTGAAGGGCAAGCGCGTCGCGATCTGGCCAGGCTCCACGCAGGAGGTGTTCATCCGCGAACGGCTGCGCATGGAGGGGATGTCCATCAAGGACGTCGAGAACGTGCGCGTGTCGTTCAGCGAGATGCCGGCCGCCCTGCAGCGCGGCGACGTCGACGCCTATGTCGGCGCGGAACCGGGCCCTGGCCTGTCGCTGGCGACCGGCGTCGGCAAGATCGTCGAGTATCCCTACTCCACCGCCATGGGCAGCCTGAACATGGTGATGGCAACGCATCGCGACATGCTGGCGCAAAATCCCGGCCTGGCGAAGCTGGTGCTGAAGCTGCAGAAGCAGGGCAGCGAATACGCCATGGCGCATCCGGCCGAGATGGCGGCGATGACGGTGGCCAAACTCGGCATGCGGAAAGAGGCAGTCGAGATCTCGGTCAACAACGTCGAGCTGAACTGGCGCATGACGCCGGAGATGGTGACCGCGGCGAAGACCTACGCCGAGCACATGGTAGAACTGAAGCAGATCAAGGCGGCGCCGGATTTCGCGACGTTCCTCGATACGCGCTTCTCCGACGAGTTGTCCCAGTCGGCATGAGCGCCACCACGCAGCAGGCGGCCGTCACCCCGGTCACCGAAAAGCCCAGGCTGCGGCTGGCACTCACCGGCAAGCCGCTCGCCCTGATCGTGCCGGTGCTGTTGCTGGGGCTGTGGTGGCTCGGCACCGCGAACCAGCCCGATGGCCTGATCCCACCGCCGCCGATCGTGGGCGAAGCGCTATGGGATCTCGCATTCGGCGGCATCAACGACGACGCGTTCAGCGGCAGCCTGCTGATGAACGTCGTCGCCTCCGTCAGCCGCGTCTATGGCGCCTTCCTGCTGGCGGCGGCGATCGCACTGCCTCTCGGCATGCTGATCGGCCGCCTGGCCATCGTGCGCGGTCTGCTGGAACCGACCCTGCAATTGCTGCGCCCGATTCCCGTGACCGCGTGGCTGCCGCTGTCGATGATCATGTTCGGCCTCGGTCCGCGCAGTGCCTTCTTCCTGGTGGCCCTCGGCGCCTTCTACCCGATCCTGGTCAACACCATCTTCGCCGTCCGCAGTGTCGAGCCGCGATTGTTTGAAGCCGCACAGATGCTGGGTGTCTCGCCCGCCCGGCTGTTCCCCAAGGTGGTGCTCCCCGCCTCGCTGCCGGGCATCTTCACCGGCCTGCGCCTCGGCCTCGGCTTCGCCTGGGTGGTAATCGTCGTCGGCGAAATGACCGGCGTGCAGACCGGGCTCGGCGCTATGATCATGGACGCGCGGCAGCTTTCGCGCACCGAGATCGTCATCGCCGGCATGGCTGTCATCGGTCTCGCCGGCTATCTGTCCGACCTCGCCGTGCAGGCGCTCGGACGCCGACTGCTCGCCTGGAGTCCACTGCATGGCTGAACCTCTGCTGCGCGTGCGCGATGCGTCCAAGCGCTATCCCGGCGGGATCGAGGCGTTGCGCAAGGCCAACCTCATCATCGAGCGCGGCGAGTTCGTCTGCCTGATCGGTGCCTCGGGCTGCGGCAAATCGACGCTGCTGCGCATGATCGCCGGCTTCGAGACCGCGACCGAGGGCGAAGTGGTGATGCGCGGCAAGCCGGTCGAAGGTCCCGGCCCCGACCGCGGCATGGTGTTCCAGGACTATGGGCTGTTCCCGTGGCTCACCGTGCGCGGCAACATCGCCTTCGGCCCCGCGGCGCGTGGCAAGTCGAAAGCGGAGGTCGCGCGGATTGCCGAGCGCTTCGTGACGATGATGGGGCTGGAGCGGTTCGCCGATGTCTTTCCGCACCAATTGTCTGGCGGCATGAAGCAGCGCGTCGCGATCGGACGCGTGCTGGCGAATGACGCCCATCTCGCTCTGATGGACGAGCCCTTTGGCGCGCTCGATGCGATGACGCGCGAGCGCCTGCAGGAGGAATTGCTGGCGATCTGGCGTGCGACGGAACTCTCCGTCGTGTTCGTGACGCATTCGCTGGAGGAGGCGATCTATCTCGCCGACCGCGTGGTGGTGATGTCGCCCGGCCCCGGCCGCATCGTGTCGGAAGAGCGCATCACGCTGGAGCGGCCGCGCGACGTGTCTTCGCCGGCATTCAACGACATCCGCCGCCGCCTGGGTGCCATGCTGCATGCCGACCACGTACGCGAGGCCGCGTGACTCCAGTCGAGGCCGCCGACGCCGCCATCGCCGCCGATTACGCACACGGCGACACGGCGATCTGGATCACCCGCCTGCCGGATGAGGCGATCCGGGAGCGGGCACGCGCGTTGGCCGCGGAAGGCCCGCAGGACCGGCCGCTATGGGGCGTGCCCTTCGCGGTCAAGGACAACATCGACATCGCCGGCCTGCCGACCACCGCGGCCTGCCCAGGCTATGCCTATACGCCGGTTATGACAGCGCCCGCCGTGCAGCGCCTGCTGGACGCCGGGGCCGTGCTGATCGGCAAGACCAACCTGGACCAATTCGCCACCGGGCTGGTCGGCACGCGGAGCCCGTATGGCGTGCCACGCAATGTCTTCAGCGCGAACCACGTTCCTGGCGGCTCCTCATCCGGTTCGGCCTGCGCCGTGGCCGCCGGTATCGTCCGCTTCTCGCTCGGGACCGACACCGCCGGCTCCGGCCGCGTTCCCGCCGCGTTCGGCAACATCGTCGGATTGAAGCCTACGCTCGGCAGCATCTCGACGCGTGGCGTCGTCCCGGCCTGCCGCTCGCTCGACACGATCTCGGTCTTCGCGCCGACGGTCGACGAAGCGCTCGCCGTGCAACGCGTGATCGCCGCGTTCGATGGAGACGATCCCTATTCCCGCGCCGCACCCTTCGCCTATCTGCGCCGCGGTGCAGCCCCGCCGGCACCGCGCATCGCCACACAGGACACAGTCGATATCTCGATCTTCCTGGAAATCGCGCGCCTGCTGTACGACGGCCCCTGGGTCGCGGAGCGTACTGCCGGACTGCGCGATGTCGTCATGGAACGGCCGGACATCCTGCATCCGGTGACGCGTGCGATCCTGCAGGCGGGTCTGGACCGGCGCACCGTGGACGCGTTCGATGCCTTCCATCGGCTTGCCGAAGCCCGCCGTGTCGCGGCGACGCTGTTCCGCGATTACGATGCTTTGGTGCTGCCGACGACGCCGTTCTGCCCGACGCTTGCCGAGGTCGCGGACGATCCGATCGGCGTGAACAGCAGGCTCGGGACCTATACCAACTTCGTCAACCTGTGCGACCTCGCCGCCGTCGCGGTGCCCACAGGTTTCGACAGCAACGGATTGCCGCACGGCGTTACGCTGATCGGTCCCGCCTGGTCCGAGGGCCGGCTTGCCGCTCTGGCCGATGCGATCCACCGTCGCGGAACGGACCTGGTCGGCGCGACCGGCATACCCCTGACGCCACCGGCATTGCCCGACGCACTCGCGGCCAATGAGACGGCACTGTTCTGCATCGGCGCCCACATGTCGGGCCTGCCGCTGAACCATCAACTGACCGAACTCGGCGGCCGCTTTGTCGGTGCAGCCCGGACCGAGCCGGCGTACCGGCTGTTCGCCCTCGGCAACCGTCCGGGCATGGTGCGCAGCGGCGATGGGGCCGTGATCGAAGGTGAGATCTGGGCACTTCCCACCGTCGCCATCGGCACGTTGCTCGCGCGGGTTCCGCCGCCGCTCGGCTTCGGCACCGTGCAATTGCGCGACGGCCCCTGTCTCGGCTTCCTCGCCGAGGCCGGCGGGATCGGTGACGCGCGCGACATTACCAGCCTCGGCGGTTGGCGTGGCTGGCTTGCGGAGCAGGCAGCATGAATGACGATGCTCTCGACGCCTGGCTGGATGCCAACGCTGCCCTGCTCGGCATCACCGTCGCACCCGAATGGCGGGAAACCGTGAGGCTGCATCTGCGGATTACGCACGACCTGGCCGAGCGCGTCATGGAGTTCCCATTGTCCGACGAAGCCGACCCTGCGCCGGTGTTTCGCGCATGAGCGATCACGCCTGGTCATCGGCAGCCGCGATTGCCGCTGCCGTCACGCGGGGCGACACCACGGCGAGCGAGGTGGTCGATGCGACGCTGGCCCGCATCGACCAACGAAACCCCGTGCTGAACGCATTCACTGCGGTGACCGCCAATCGCGCGCAGGCACGCGCCGCGGCAAAGCCCGCGGGTCCGCTCGCCGGCGTGCCGTTCGCAGTGAAGAACCTGATCGACGTGGCCGGCCTGTCGACGCTCGCCGGGTCGAAGATCAACCGCGAACATCCACCTGCCGCAGCCGATGCCACGCTGGTGGCGCGACTCGAGGCAGCAGGCGCGATCCTGGTGGGCGCGCTCAACATGGGTGAGTACGCCTACGACTTCACCGGCGAGAACAGCCACGAAGGACCATCGCGCAACCCGCACGACACGACGCGGATGACCGGCGGCTCCTCCGGCGGGTCGGGCGGCGCGGTGGCTGGCGGGCTGGTGCCGATCGCCTTGGGTTCCGACACCAACGGATCGATCCGCGTCCCCGCGTCGTTCTGCGGCATCTTCGGCCTGAAGCCGACATTTGGCCGCTTGTCGCGCGCGGGCAGCTTTCCGTTCGTCTCAAGCCTCGACCATCTCGGCCCCTTCGCTCGGTGCACGGCCGATCTCGCACTTGCCTATGACGCGATGACCGGTCCCGATCCGTGCGATCCGGTCTGCGCGGACAGGGTCGATGCGCCGGTGCTGCCGACGCTTGCTGCCGGCATCGCCGGCCTGCGCATCGCCCACGCCGGCGGCTATTTCCGCGCCGGCGCAGCGCCCGAGGCGCTGGCGGCGCTCGACACCGTCGCGGCGGCGCTCGGGGCCACACGACCGATCGAAATCCCCGAGGCCGCGCGTGCCCGTGCCGCCGCCTATATCATCACCACATCGGAAGGTGCCGCCTTGCATCTCCCACGCCTGCGCGCGCGACCGCGCGACTTCGATCCCGATGTGCGCGACCGGCTGATCGCCGGCGCCATGGTCCCTGCCGCCTGGGTGACGCAGGCACAGAAATTCCGCCGCTGGTATCGCGACGCGGTGCTGCGGCTGTTTCAGGACGTGGACGCGATCATCGCACCCGCCACGCCGTTCAGCGCCCCGCCGATCGGCCAGAAGACCTTCATGCTGAACGGGCAGGAGGTGCCGTTGCGACCCAATATCGGTATCTACACGCAGCCGATCTCGTTCATCGGCCTGCCGGTGGTGGCCGTGCCGGTGCCGCAGCCGGACGGCCTTCCGATTGCGGTGCAGATCATCACCGCTCCCTGGCGCGAAGACGTCGCGCTGCGCATAGCATATGACCTGGAGGCGCGCGGCGTCGTGCGTGCGCCGCAACCGCTGGAGTAGCCATGGAGATCAACCTGCCCGATGTGCACGCCGAGGTTGAGGCGGCATTCATGCGGTATGAGACGGCGCTGGTGACCAACGACGTAGCCACGCTCGGCGAATTGTTCTGGCGCAGCGAGCACACGATCCGCTACGGCATTGCGGAGATCCTGTACGGGCACGACGAAATCTCGGCCTTCCGCGCAGCGCGGTCGCCCGTGGGGCTGATGCGGCGCATCTCGCGCACCGTGGTCACGACGTATGGCCGCGACTACGCCACAGCATCGACGCTGTTCGAGCGCGATACGGTACCGGGGAAGATCGGGCGGCAGATGCAGACCTGGGCGCGGATGCCCGAAGGCTGGCGGATCGTCGCGGCGCATGTCAGCCTGATCGACAAGGCGTAGCGGCTTCTGCCTCATGGCTGTCTCGTGCCGCCCAAGGCGCGTCATGACAATCGTGTAGGCCGCTTGATTATCTCGCTGCGACCAAGGAACGCATCCGCCGCCAGACGGCACGCAGCATCAGCCGCCCCAGGGACAGTGGCCGCCTCACCTGGGGATCGCGCATCAGCAGCCGTGCCTCGAGATTAGCTGCGAACATGGCCGACAATTCGGCTACCATTCCCTCGACCACCGCTCCTCGCGCGAACTGCGCAAGCGGCCCGCGCATGACGTGTTCCACCGTTACGGTCGCCTCCGTCGCCCCGCTGCCCGCGGCGCGCAATTGCAGCACGGCACGACCGCTCAACCGTGTGCCGGTCCGGCTGTCACGACCATCCCCCTCGATCTCTGCGCGATACTTCGGCGCGTCGTAGCGGATACGCCCCTCGCCGGTGAACCGCGCCACGATCGGGCCAAGCGAGGCCTGCACCTCGCCCCGCACATGCTCACCGTCGATCGACAGCAACCGTGCCCCGGGCACGCAGCCTGCCAGCAATTTGGGATCTTGCAGCGCAGACCAGGCCATCTCGACGGGAACAGCCAATTGTATCGTGTTGGACAATTGGGCACCCCTTGGCATATGCACAGGGCGCGCTGCGTGCACCAAGGGCAATGCCGGCAGCGGTACTTGCACGGGCGGAGGGAGCACAATGCCCTCGGCCAGCACACGCTGGATCGCGCGCACGATGCCCGCGTAGCCAGTGCAGCGGCAGAGATTGCCCGCCAGTTCCAACCGGATGCGTGCCTCGTCCGCCGCGGGCAGGCGCAGCACGATGTCGCGCGCCGTCACCAGCATCCCGGGCGTACAGTAGCCGCATTGCAGCGCATGGTCCGCGGTGAACGCGGCGCGCAGCCGGACGATGACCGGATCGTCCTCCAGCCCCTCGATCGTGCGCACATCGGCACCGTCGCATGCCGCGGCAAACGCGATACAGGACCGCGCCGGCGCACCGTCGATCAGCAGCGTGCAGGCGCCGCACACGCCGTGCTCGCAGCCGAGATGCGTACCCGTGAGCAGCCGGTCCTCGCGCAAAAAATCCGCCAGATGCGTGCGCGGTGTCACATCGGCGGCGACCGCCTCGCCGTTCACGGTGAACGCGACGCGGCTCATGCCTGCGCCTTGGCCAGCGCGCGGCGCAGCAGCACAAGCTGCATGTGGCGATGCACGGCGTCCAGATCGTGCAGCGCGGCTTCAGCGTGTTCGATCGACACGGCGTCGCCCTCGAGCAGCAGCGGCCGTGTACCACGCGCGCCGATCACCGCACGCCGCATGCCGCCGCCGATCAACACCGCGGCCATGGCGTGCGCGAAATCTCCCGGCTTGCGGCACGCTTTCTCATAGCCCCAGCCTGCATCTTCCACGAGTCGAGGCACACGGACCGCGCGCATGATCTCGCCCGGCAGCAGCACCGTGCGGAATGCGCCCTGTACGAAATCCGCCACCGGAAGCTCGCGCACGCCCTGCGGCCCTTGCAGCGTCACGCTCGCGCCGAGCGCCGGCAGCGTGCAAACCCAGTCGGCTGCCGGGTCGGCATGGCACAGGCTGCCGCCGATCGTGCCGCGATTGCGTACTGCGCGATACGCGATCCCTTCGGCGATGCGCGCCAGTACACCGCTACCGATGTCAGGCACCCGGCCGTCGGCAATCGCCGCATGCGTCACCCCGGCGCCGATCGTGACGCCATCGGCGTCCACGGCGATCCCGGCCAGTTCAGGGAGATGCGCCACCTGCACGAGCAGCCGCGGCTGCGCCAGGCGCAGGTTCAGCATCGGCCCCAGCGACTGGCCGCCGGCCAGCGGGCGCGCATCAGGTTCAGCGGCCAGGGCGGCGATGGCATCAGCCAGACTTGCTGGTCGGACAAGATCGAAGGCAGCCGCCTTCATCGCGCCAGCAGTGCTGCGACAATGCGTTGCGGCGTGATCGGCAGTTCCGTGATCTCCACGCCCAGCGGCGCCAGCGCATCGTTCACCGCATTGGCGAGAGCGGCGGGCGGACCGATCGCGCCGCCCTCGCCGATGCCCTTCTGGCCGAACTGCGACAGCGGCGACGGCGTCTGCATATGCAGGATGCGCGGCGATGGAACCTCGCTCGCGCCAGGCAGCAGGTAGTCGGCCAGCGTCGACCCGAGCGGCTGGCCGGCGGCGTCATACGCCATCGCCTCGTACAGCGCGGTGCCGATCCCCTGCGCAGTGCCGCCGATCACCTGGCCGTCGACGATCTGCGGGTTGACCAGCGTGCCGCCGTCCTCGCAGATCACGTAGTCCAGAATACGCACCTCGCCCAATTCGGTATCGACTGAAACCACCGCGGCGTGCGCGGCGTAGCTGAACGTGCCGGAATCACGCAGCGGCTTGTAGCCGGCGGTCACTTCCAGCCCTCCGGCGGCGACGTCACTCGGCAGGTCCTTGCGGCCGCAGGTACCAGGTGCGCGCCACCTCGGCGATCGGCACGCTGCCAACCGGCCCGCGCACCACGCCGCTTCCCACCTGCACCGCATCGGCCGGCGCCTGCAGCAGATGCGCGCCGATCCGGCCAATGCGCTCTGCCAGTTCGCGGCACGCGGTGCCGACGGCGCCACCCGCCATCACCATGCAGCGCGAGCCCCAGGTGCCAGTGGAATACGGCGTCAGCGCCGTATCGCCATGCACCACACGGATCGATGCCAGCGGAATCCCCAGCACTTCATGCGCCACCTGCGCCAGCGTCGTCTCCAATCCCTGGCCATGGCTCTGGATGCCGACCCGCAGTTCCAGCCCGCCATCCGGCGTCATACGCGCCACCGCCTGCTCGAAGCCGGGCACCATCGGGATCCCCCAACCGGCGTACACCGTCGTGCCGTGCGCCGCCTGCTCGCAGAAGATGGCGCAGCCGAAGCCGATGCGCAGTGGGCCCGTCGCTTCCGCCTGCCGCCGCCGCACCGACGGCAGGTCGATCGCGTCGATCGCGCGGCGCAGGCATTCGGGGTAGTCGCCGCTGTCGAAATACTTGCTGGTGATGTTCTCGAACGGCATCGCCGACGCCGGCACCAGGTTGCGCAGCCGCACCTCGTGCGGCTCGATCCCCGCCTGGCGCGCGACCGCGTCCAGCGCGACCTCCAATGCGAAGCACACACCGGACCGCGCGACGCCGCGATACGGCAGGATCGGCGGCTTGTTGGTCGCCGCCGACCAGGTGCGGCAGCGATAGGCCTGCATGGTGTAAGGACCCGGCAGGATCGATGCGACCTGTGCCGCCTCCAGGCACGCCGAGAACGGATACGCCGAGTACGCACCGGCATCCACCACCGCCTCCGCGTCGATGCCGATCAGCCTACCGTCCGCCTCGGCGTACAGTGTAATATCGTAGTCGTGCTCTCGGCAGTTGGCGTTGCCGGTAAGCTGTTCACGACGGTCCTCGATCCAGCGGACCGGATGACCCAGGCGGCGTGCGAGATAGCCGGCACAGACCTCCTCGGGCAGCAGGATGCCCTTGTAGCCAAAGCCGCCGCCCACGTCCGGCGCCACGACGCGGATGCGCGCATGTTCGAGACCGAGACAGCCCGACAGGCCGGTGCGCACGATGTGCGGCATCTGTGTCGAGCTGTACACCACCAACTGCTCGGCGCGGCGATCCCAGGTGGCGACCACGCCGCGGCCTTCCAGCGGCGACATGCATTGCCGCGCCGTGCGCAGGCGGCGACGCACCACGATCGGCGCCGAATGCTCAAACCGTTCCGGCGCCACCGCAACGAAGGTCTCCAGGAAGACGTTGTCGCTCCAGTGCTCGTGCAGCCTGGTTTCGCTGGCGAGTGCGGCGCGCATGTCCACCACAGCCGGCAGTTCGTCGAACTCCACCTCGACCTGCGCCGCAAGGTCCTCGGCTTCGGCGCGTGTCGCCGCCACGCAGACCGCGATCGCCTCCCCGACATGGCGCACCTTGTCATCGGCCAGCACCGGCTGCGACGACACCTTGAATCCTGGCAGGCCCGAGACCGCAACGATGGGCTGCACGCCGATGAGATCCTGTGCGGTGAACACGACCCTTTCAGCACCCGCCGGCTTGTGCACGGCGCGGATTCGCGCGTGCGCGACGGGGCTGCGCACGAAGGCGAGATCGCGCATGCCGGCCAGGCGGATGTCGGCGATGAATTCGCCCTTGCCGCGCAGGTACCGATCATCCTCGAGCCGAGGAACCGAGACGCCGACGCCCTGGAAGCTGGCGGACCCATCCATGACGCGGCCTTTCCGCTTGCGCATGCTGCGAGGCCGTCAGCATACTGATGACGACCAGTATACTGACGACGCACAGTCACCGACAACGCGCAAAGGCGACGCCAATGGACATTCGCTTCGACCTGTTGCTGCGCGGCGGCCGGGTGATCGATCCCGCATCGAACCGCGACGGCATCGCCGACATCGGCATCAGCGAGGGACGCATCGCGGCGATCGAGCCGTCGCTGCCGGCGGACGCGGCGCGCCAGGTCATCGACGCCGCCGGCAAGATCGTCACCGCCGGCATGATCGATACCCACGCGCATGTCTACCAGCACGTCACCGGCCGCTTCGGCCTCAATGCCGACATGGTCGGTGTGCGCTCGGGCGTCACCACCGTGGTCGACCAGGGCGGGCCTAGCTGCATGACACTGCCCGGCTTCCGCCACTACGTCGCGGAGCAGGCGGAAACCCGTGTGCTGTGCTTCATCTCCGCCTATCTGGTGGGCGGGCTGGAGGGGCATCTCTATCCATCGCTGTACGGCCCCGAGCAGGTGGATGTGAAGGCTACCATCCGCGCCGGCCGCGCCAATGCCGACATCGTGCGCGGGGTGAAGGCGCATGCCGAGATCGGCGGCGCCTCGCGCTGGGGGCTGGAGGTCATCAAGCTCGGCAAGCGCATCTCCAAGGATCTTGGCGTGCCGCTCTACATCCATCTCGGTCAGCTATGGCCGGTGAAGGACGGCGCGACGATCGATCCGGACGAGGTGGTGGAGGCGCTGATGCCGCTGATGGAGCCGGGCGACGTGCTGGCGCATCCGTTCACCCGCCATCCCGGCGGCTTCGTCTCCGCGGCGACCGGCGAGGTACATCCGGTGGTGTGGGCGGCACTCGATCGCGGCGTGACGGTCGATGTCGGCCACGGCTCGCATTTCAGCTTCGAGATGGCGCGGCGCACCATCGCCGCCGGCATCCGTCCGCACACGCTGGGCGCCGACATGCACGGCTACAATGTGCGTGTGCCGGGCGACGGCGACGCGGCGGCGCGGCGGGACAATCCGTTCGCCGGTGTCGCCCCGTTCAACCTGACTCACGCGATGACCGAGTTGCTGACACTCGGCCTGCCGCTGCAGGAGGTGGTTGCGACCGTTACCTGCAACCCTGCGCGCATGGTGCAGATGCAGGACACGCTGGGCACTCTGGCACCCGGGCGTGAGGCGGACATCTCGGTGCTCGATCTGTTGCGCGGACGCTTCACGCTGTCCGACAACAGCGGCGAGACGGTGATCGCACCGGAGATGCTGACGCCGGCCTTCGCGATCCGCGCCGGCAAGGTAGCCGCGACCGACAGTCCGCTGATTCCCGCGCCTGCGCTGCTGGCGGCCTGACGCCATGCAGCCCCTGGTCATTCGCGGCGGGCTGGTGCTCGACGCCACCGGCTATCTCGGGCCGACCGACATCCTGGTGCAGGACGGCACCATCGTTGCGATCGGCGCACCCGGCATGCCGGCACCGGACGACGCCAAGGTCGTCGATGCGGCGCGCCGGCTGTTGCATCCAGGACTGATCAACGCGCACACGCATGGCCACGGCAACCTGGCGCGCTCGATGGGCGACCGCTGGACGCTCGAACTGCTGCTCGCGTCCTCACCGCACACGACGCCGTACCAGTTCGTGGAGGAGAAGAGCGTCTCGGCAACGATCGGCGCGGCCGAGATGCTGCTGAAGGGCTGCACTGCCTGCTACGACCTCTTCGTCGAATTGCCGCTGCCGACCGAGGAGGGCATGGCCGCGGTGGCGGATGCCTATGCGCGAGCCGGCATGCGCGCGGTGATTGCGCCGATGATGGCCGACATGACGTTCTACGAGGCGATCCCCGGACTGATGGACGCGCTGCCGCCGCATCTGCGCGCCGCGGTCGCCCCACTCGGCCTGCCGCCCTGGCAGGAGACGCTGGAGCGGATGCGCAGCATCCTGCGCAATTGGCAGGGCGACCGCGCGATGGTGCGGCCGGCGGTGGCGCCGACCATCCCGCTGCATTGCCGCGACGAGTTCATGGTGGGGTGCCGCGATCTGGCGGCCGAGTTCGACGTCGGCATCCACACGCATCTTGCCGAATCCAAGCTGCAGGCCGTGGCCGGCTCGCGGCTCTACGGCCGCTCGATGACCGCGCATATCGAGCAGCTTGGCCTGCTGGGACCGCGCTTCGTCGCCGCGCACGGCGTGTGGCTGGACGCCGATGACATGCGGCGGCTGGGCGCGCATGGCGCCTCGGTCGCGCACAATCCCGCCAGCAACATGCGTCTGGGCAACGGCGTCGCCGATTCGGTCGGGATGCTGGGCGCCGGCATCAATCTGGCGATCGGTACAGATGCAACGACTGCAACGACAACCTCAACATGTACCAGTCGCTGCACCTGGCGGCGATCGCGTCGCACGCGCGCGGCCCCGATCCCGAACGCTGGATCGCCGCGCCGCAGGTGTTAGCCGCGGCCACGGTGGGCAGCGCGCGGGCGCTGGGCTTCGAGCGGATCGGCCGCATCGCGCCCGGCTATGCCGCCGACATCGTGTTCCTGGATCTCGACGCGCCGACCCTGATTCCGCTGAACGAGCCGACCACGCAGCTTGTGATGGGGGGAGGACGGCACCAGCGTGTGCGACGTCATGGTCGGCGGCCGTTTCGTGGTGCGCGACCGCAAGCTGCTGACCGTCGATCTGCCTGCCTTGGCGGCGCGCGCGGCGGCGTTGCGCGCGGATATCGATGCCCGCGCCGTTGGCAGCCGGCGGCGGTTCGATGCGGTCGCGCCAATCCTGACGGATTTCTGCCCATCGCTCACGCATGCGCCGTGGCACATCAACCGTTGGTGCGGCTGCCCACCGGAGTGAAGGCGCCCGGCCTCATGGCCCGATCAGGCGGATGCCGCTGTTGAACCCGCCGGCGACGTTGGCCAGTCGCATCAGTTCGGTGCGTGTCAGGATCAGGTCGGCGGATGTGCCGCAATCGGCGGAGCCACTGTCCGTGCGGCCGCCCGACCAGTGGACACGGTAGGCCGGTGGCCGGCTCAGCCGCCCGCGCCTCGATCACCAGGCTGCCCCCGCGCGCCGCCATCACCGCCGGACTGAGGCTGCACCGGCGGCCGCCATCGGCCTGCGGCCAGCCGACCTGGGACGGATCGGCCAGGGTGGCGGTGACCGCCCATCGTTCGATCGCGGCGGCGTCCCCGCTTGAACACGATGATGCCACCGACCGACGGACCAAGCTGCTCAAGCTGCAGCATGACCCACAGCCCGGTCGTCACCGTCAGCAATGCTCCGGTCAGCAGCATCAGGATCGCGGTCGCGAACGAATCATCCGTGGCCTGCCGCCTGGGCGGGGCCTCGATCAGTTCACGTCGCCGTCTGCGCCATTGCGTGTTCATGTCACCCGCCGCGCTGTCCTGGGAGACCAGCAGCAAGCGACGTGCCAGCGGTTCTGCAACAGAGAGGGCAGACGAGGACCTGACGCCGCCGTTCGTGGCAGGCGGCGCCTAGGATTTTGGCGATATGATCAATATTCGGTCAGGACTTCGCGCAGAGTGCGGCCCACATATTCGGTGCGCATCAGACCCCGCCGTTGCAGTGCCGGCACAAGCCCCTCGGTGACCTCGACAATGAACCGCCGGTTGGTGCGCTGGAAGGGGTGTGCTGATCAGGAACCCGTCGCCGCCGATCGCCTCCATCGCCTGGCCCATCCGCTCCGCCACCGTGTCGGGGGAGCCGACGAAATCCACCTCGGACCCCGGAGCACCGAACCGCTCCATGGCAAGCTGGCGCAGCGTTTTTCCGGTGCCCCACTGGGCGAATTTGTCGAGCGACCCCTGTTCGCCGTTGGTGGTCAGCCGCTGGCAACGGCTGGTCGAGGTCGAACTTCGAGAAGTCGATGTCGGTGACGGTCGCCGTGCTGGCCAGCGCGCGGGTGATGAAATGCGGTGACGACACCATGCGCTGCCGCTTTGCCTCCGCCTCCTCATCCGTCTCCGCCAGGATCGGGTAGATCAGGAACAGCACCTTGATGTCGTCTGGGTTCCGGCCGAACGACATAGCGTGGCGCCGCACATCGTCGCGGTATTGCTTCATGCCGACGATGCCGTTTTGCGGTGGCAATGATCGAGTCGGCGTGGCGCGCGGCGAAGGCACGGCCGCGCGGCGATCCGCCGGCCTGCACGAACACCGGCTTGCCCTGCGGCGAGCGCACCGTGTTCAGGGGTCCGCGGACCTTGAAGTATTTCCCCTCGTGATGGATCGGCCGCACCTTGCGGAAGTCCGCATAGGTGGCAGTCGCGCGGTCCATCACCACCGCGTCCGGATCCCCAGGAATCGAACAGTTTGCACACGAGGTCGACGTATTCATCGGCCATCTCGTAGCGCTGCTCGCGCGGCGGCAGCTTGTCGAGACCGAAATTCTGCGCCGCCGAGTCCTCGCCCGAGGTGACGATGTTCCAGCCGAACCGGCCGCCTCGCGATGTGATCCAGCGTCGAGCAGAGCCGCGCCAGCATGAACGGCGGGTAGGCGAGCGTCGACAAAGTCGCGACCACGCCCAGCCGGGAGGTCGCGGCCGAGATCATCGCCGCGAGTGGCGCCGGATCATGCTTCGGCACCTGCAGCCCGTGCTTCAGCGCCGCCTCGGCGCTGTCGCCATAGGCCTCGGACACCATCAGCGTGTCCTCGATCATGATGTAGTCGAAGCAGGCCCGCTCCAGTGCCTGCGCCATGTCGACGTAGAATTTCCCGTCCCAGGGTGAGCCGCCGGCGGCCATCGGGCTGTCCCATTCGCCGGCCGTGAAGTTCATGAACCAGCCCAGATGGAGCGGTCTGCTCGCCATCGCCTGTGCCTCCTGCTCGGGGGAATGCCACTGCCATGCCAGCAAATCCCGGGCCAGCCCTCCCTGGCACATGGGTTGCTTCCCAATCCGGCACGAACGCAGGAATAGAGGGGGCGACTTCATGCTGAGACGCACAGTGCTGACCGGGGCGGGTTCGGCTGCCTTGCTGGGCCTCGGAGGCACGCGCGCCGCACACGCGGACACGTTGGACGAGGGTGAAGAAGCGCGGCACGCTGATCGTCGGGATGGAGGTGGCGTACGTCCCCTACGAATTCTTCAAGGACGGCAAGATCATCGGCTACGACCCCGACATCATCGAGTACATGGTCGGTAAGCTCGGCGTGAAGGCGCAACTGGTCGACACCGCGTGGAACGGTATCATTCCGGCGCTGTACGCCAAGAAGTTCGACGTCATCATCTCCGCCATGACGATCACCAAGGAACGGCCGAGAAGGTGCTGTCTCCATGCCGTTACGCGGATGCGTCGAACGCCATCCTGCTGCGCGCCAACGAGGAACGCATCAAGTCCGCCGATGACCTGTCCGGCAAGATCATCGGCGCGCAGATCGGCAGCGCCGCCGCGGGCATCGTCAAGACGTTCGAGGCGAAGCTGAAGGAGAAGGGCAAGCCTGGCTACGACCGACGTCAAGCTGTACGAGCACTACCCCGAGGCGTACCAGGACCTGCTGAACCGGCGCATCGATGCGGTGGTGAACTCGCGCTCCACCATGCTGGTGGTGATGAAGGACGCGCCCGGAAAGTTCAAGATCATGCCGGGCATCTCGGACATTCACCGCTTATTTCGGCATGGCGTTCCGCAAGGAGGACACGCGGCTTCAGGCTTTCGCCAACGAGCAGCTTGCCGATCTGAAGAAGAGCGGACAGTTGGCCAAGCTGCAGGACAAGTGGTTCGGGTCCACCATGGACGTGCCGAATACGCTGCCCGAAGTGCTGCCCTGACACCAGTTTCCCCATGCCCGATTTCGACTGGGCCGTCCTGTGGTACGCGGCGCCCTATATGCTGCAGGGCGCCCTGGTCACCCTGGAAATCTCGATCTGCGCCCTCATCCTGGGGACGGTGGTCGGACTGGTGTGCGGGCTGGTCAGCGTCTCCGACCTGGCCATCCCGAAGGCGTTCGTGCGCGGCTATGTGTATTTCGTGCGCGGCACGCCGGCGCTGGTGCAGATCTTCCTGATCTACTTCGCGCTGCCCGCGCATCGGCTTCGAGCTGTCACCGTTCTGGAGCGGGGTGGTGGCGCTCGCGTTCAACGCAGGGGGGGTCATTTCGGAAATCGTCCGCGCCGGCCTGCAATCGATCGAGGGCCGGCCAGACCGAGGCGGCGCTGTCGATCGGCTATGACCAACCGGCAGTCGATCCTGTTCATCCTGCTGCCGCAGTCGCTGCGCCGCATCACCCCGCCGCTGACCAACGAGGTCATCACGCTGGTCAAGAGTTCCTCGCTGCTGTCGGTGATCTCCATCACCGAGCTGACGCGATCGGCGGCAGGTGATCATCGCCGAGAGGTTCACGCCATTCGAGTTGTACGCCGAACTGGGCGGTATATTACCTCGTGATGATCTCGCTGCTGTCGTGGTTCTCGGAGTTCGTGGAGAAGCGGCTTGCATGACTGAGTCGGCGACTGAGTCGGCCGGGCCGCTGCTGCATATCAAGAGCCTGTCGAAGATCTTCGGCGACATCCCCGTCGTCGATCGCGTCGATCTTGCTGTCACGCAGGGCGAGATCGTCATGATCATCGGCCCGAGCGGTGCGGGGAAGTCCACGCTGCTGCGCTGCGTGAACCGCATCGAGATTCCGTCCGAGGGCGAGGTGCTGCTGGACGGCATCAACATGGCCGGCGAGCGGCGCAACGGCAACTCGTCGCCGATGGCCCGGTCGCCACCGCGCGCAAGCGTCGCCAGATCGGCATGGTGTTCCAGCGCTTCAACCTGTTCGCTCCCACCTGACCGCGTTGGACATACGTCGCGATCGGTCCGCGCCGCGTGCTGGGAATGAAGCAGGCGGATGCACGCGCGCTGGCAGCCGAACAGCTTGCGCGCGTGCGGGTGTCGGAGCATTCCGCGAAGCGGCCCGCGGCAACTGTCGGGTGGCCAGCAGCAACGCGTGGCGATCGCGCGTGCCATGGCGATGCGGCCGGTACTGATGCTGTTCGATGAACCAACGTCCGCGCTCGACCCAGAACTGGTGGGCGAGGTGCTGGAGGTGATCCGGACCCTGGCGCAGGACGGCATGACGATGCTGGTCGTCACGCACGAGATGCAGTTCGCCCGCGAGGTGGGCACGCGCATCCTGTTCATGGACAGCGGCCGGGTGCTGGAGGATGCGGCTCCGGCGCGGTTCTTCTCCAGCCCGGACCATCCGCGCTCCCGCGAATTCCTGCGCAGGATCCAGGTGCCGGTCGCCACCGCCATCCCCCCTGTCACTGCGAGAAGCGAAGCGACGAAGCAAGCCCCGGGGTGAATGCGCGCCTGCAATGGAGCTTGCCTCCCAGATCAGGCTCGCGACCGCCGCGCCCCTTGCAGCGGTAGATTGCAGGTCAGCGCTCGAAGTATCCGGTGCGCACCGCCGTGCCGATCAGGTTGACGATCAGGCGGCCGGCAGTGATGCAGGTGATATGATTGACATCGTCGCGTGGTGTGATCTCGACCACGTCCATCCCGACGACGCGGCCCTTGCGCACCAGGCCGTGGATCAGCCGGCGCGCCTGCGCGAACGTCACCCCGCCCGGACACGGGGCCGCCACCGCCGGCGCGATCGACGCATCCATCCCGTCGAGGTCCACGGTGAGGTAATAGCGGCCGCCGTCGGGGATGCGCGCGAGTACGGCATCCATGCCCACCTCGTGCAACTCCCACGCCGGGATCAGGTGTGCGCCATAGGCCAGCGCCGCATCCACCTCCTCCTGCCGCGCGCTGCCCGTGGCGCGCAGGCCGATCTGGAAGATCTCGCCGACATGGGCCATCTCCGACGCTCGCCGGATCGGCTCGACAGCCCCTCGCGCACGCCGTTCACCTCATCGCGCCAGTCGATATGCTGGTCGATCTGCACCAGCGTGATCGGACCATGCGCGTCGAATGCGCGCAGAACCGGGATCGGGATGCTGTGATCGCCACCCAGCACGATCGGCAGTGCACCGGCCGCCAGGATGGCGCGCACCGCAGCCTCGGTACGGCGCGAATGGCCTGCGACGTCGCCCGGTTCGCTGCGGATGTCGCCGCAGTCCACCGTACGGATCGGGCGGTTGTCGTACAGCGGGCCGCCCAGGTCGAAATCATAGCGCTCCAGCGAGCGGACGATCCGCGACGAGGCCTCGCGCAGCGCGGTGGGCGCATTGCTCTGGTCGTTGGTGATGTCCTCGTAGCTGTAGGCATAGCCGTACGGCACGCCCAGGAAAGCGATGTCGGCAGCGAGATCATCCAGTGTCGTCACCGGCGTCGCGCCAAGGAACGTGCCTGGCGTGCGGCGTGGCGGTATGGTCAGACTCACTGCATCTCTCCCATTGGTGTCCAAGCATGGTCCAGACGAAACCGCCTGCCCGCAAGATGCACTTCGTTGCCTTCCTGCTGGCAGGGCCGACGGCGCACCATCACGGTGCGTGGCGCCACCCCCGAGGCGGATCTCGGCTTCTTCACGCCGGAATGGCACGAGCACATCGCCCGCGTGCTCGAAGCCGGCAAGTTCGACAGCCTGTTCTTCGCCGACATCCTGGGACTGTACGACCTCTATGGCGGCAGCTTCGCCACCCACCCTGCGCTGCGGCGGCCAGATGGGGCTGCTGGATCCGATGCCGCTGCTGTCGGTGATGTCGCGCGTCACCTCACGTATCGGCCTCGGCGCCACTCTGTCATCCACCTTCTATCCGCCTTATCACCTGGCGCGCTCGCTGGGCACGCTGGACCTGATCAGCGGCGGGCGCGTGGCGTGGAACGTGGTCGCCTCGCACGGCCATCTCGAGGCGCAGAATTTCGGCTTCGACCAGTTGCCGGCCCGTGACGTGCGCTACGAATACGCCGATGAGGTGGTGGAAGCGGTGTGCCGGCTGTGGGAAAGCTGGGATTCAGACGCGCTGGTGCTGGACAAACAGCGCGGCGTCTTCGCCGACCCGGACAAGGTGCACTACGCCAACTACCAGGGTCGCTGGATCAAGACCCGTGGGCCGCTGACCGTGCCGCGCTCGCCCCAGGGACGGCCGGTGATCATGCAGGCTGGCTCTTCGTCGCGCGGGCGGGACTTCGCCGCGCGCTGGGGCGAACTGGTGTTCACCCTGCAGCACAGCAAGGCCGACATGCAGGCCTTCTACCAGGACCTGAAGGCACGCGTCGTCGCGCTGGGGCGGCGCCCGGAGGAGTGCCTGATCCTGCCGTCGATCGACATCATCGTCGGCGAAACGGATTCGATCGCGCGCGAGCGCCAGGCATTCGTCAACGACCTGGTGCAGACCGAGGCGGGGCTGGCGCAGATGTCCGGCCATCTCGGCGTTGACCTGTCGCGCTTCCCGCCCGACCAGCCGCTCGCGGACATGGAGATCGAGGCAGGATCACGCGGTTCGCTCGACGTCATCCTGCAGGGCACGGAGGCTCAGGGCCTGACGCTGGGCGAGGCCGCACGTCGTTTCGCCACGAGCGAATTGTGCCCGCAGATCGTCGGCTCGCCGGAGAGCATCGCCGACCAGTTGCAGGACCTGTTCGAAGAGCATGCCTGCGATGGGTTCATCCTGACGCCAACGCTGATGCCCGGCATGTTCGAACAATTCGTGCGCGCGGTCGTGCCGGTGCTGCAGGCGCGGGGGCTGTATCGCCGCGACTACGCCGGCACCACGCTGCGCGACCATCTGCGGGATTGAGCGCCATGCGGATCGCGGTCACTGGCGGCGCCGGCCGGCTTGGCGGCTATGTCGTGCAGGCGCTGGCACCGCACGAGGTGCGCGTGCTCGATAGCGCCGCACCTGCGCAGGCGCCTGCCCACTACCACGCGGCCGATCTGCGCAACCTCGACGCGCTGTGCGCCGGCCTGCGCGATGTGAGGTGGTCGTGCATCTCGCCGGGATCGACCGATCGGTCGCCACCGACGATGCGCTGACGATGCAGGTGAATGCGATCGGGACATGGAACCTGTTCGAGGCTGCACTGCGCAACGGGGTTCGCCGTGTGGTCCACTGTTCGAGCAGTTCGGCGCTAGGGCTGGATGCCAGCAATCCACGCATGCCGCCACGCTATTTGCCCATCGACGAAGCGCATCCGCTGCGACCGACGGATGCCTATGGGTTGAGCAAGCTGTGCGGCGAACAGATAGCCGAGGCGGCGTCACGGCGCGGGTTGGAAGTCATCGTCATCCGCCCCTGCTTCGTCGCCTTTCCCGAGATGGCGGACTTCATGGCGGGCAGGCCCGACCGGAGGGACGGGATGAGCCGCTGCCCTACCTGCGGGCCTATGTCGGACCGGAGGACTGTGCGCGCGGCGTCGTCGCGGCGGCGACCGTCGCGTATCAGGGGTTCGAGACATTCTTCCTGGCCGCCGAAGCCTCGTTCGCGCAGGAACCGACCGTCGATCGTCTGGAGTCCTTGTACGGGACTGCAATTCCGGTCCGCGACGCGGCACTCTACCAGGCGTTGCCTTCGGCCTCGCCGATCAGCCATGCGGCCGCCACCACAAGGCTGCACTGGCATCCCGAACAATAGCGCGGGCAGCGAACTCGACCGTGCCCTGTCTGTTGCAACGGTCTATGATCGTGCTTTGACCATTGCCGCGGAGAAGCGTGTTGGATGAACCGGAAACGACGGTGAAGGCAGCGACCGTCAATCATATCGCCATATCGGTGTCGGACCTGCGTCGATCGACGGAGTGGTATTGCCGCATGTTCGGGTTGCGGGTGATCCAGCAGTCCGAACAGAGTGCGCTGCTGGGGTTCGGCGAGAGCATGCTGGTGCTGCGGGAAGATCCGAACCCTGGCACCATTTCGCATTTCATGTTCGGCCTGGAGCGGTATGACGAAGCGGCGCTGAAAGCCCATCTCCTGGCGAACGGCCTCGATCCGCAGAAGGATCTCGAGAGCTTCCACGTGCGTGACCCGGATGGCCTGAATGTTCAGGTCGGCGACCGCGCCCTCGGGCTTGGTGCCGGCATCGTCGAGAACGGTTTCAAGATGAAGTAACGCCGTGCACTTGCGGGACCACCGGTCCCTGCGACGCTGGACGTCCTCGGCAATCGCGGCTTGACTGGGCGCAAAGCGGGAGGGAATGCCGTGATCAACCTGACCAACCAGGTGGCGCTGGTGACTGGTGCCGGCCAGGGCATCGGCCGCGCATCAGCCGAGGCGCTGGCCGCTGCAGGCGCGCATGTCATCATCGCCGATATCGACCGCGCCAAGGCGGAGGCCGTTGCCGATGCGATCGGCGCGACGCAGCGCCGGTCGCTCGCCGTGCAGGCGGATGTCGGCGACCTAACGGAGATCGACCGCATGGTGCGCGAGGCGCTCGAACGGTTCGGCCAGATCGACATCCTGCTGAACAACGCGGGCGTCACCCGCCGCGCCGACATCATGGACATCACCGAAGCGGACTGGGATCGCATCCATCGCGTCAACGCCAAGGGCGGTGTTCTTCTGCCTGCAGCGCGTGGCACGCGAGATGATCCCGCGTCGCAGCGGCCGCATCATCAACGTGGCCTCGATTGCCGGCAAAGGCTATGAGGGCGCCTCCAACGCTGCCTATGCCGCGAGCAAGGGAGCCGTCATCAGTCTCACCAAGACCGCTTCCCAGCAACTTGCCCGCCACGACATCACCGTGAATGCGGTCTGCCCCGGCGTGACGCGAACGGAACTGTCGGACGCAAACCTTCACGTGCGCGTTAGCGTGGAGGAGATGGAGCGCCGCCGCGCCGCAGTGATCCCGTTGAAGCGCGTGAACGACCACCGAGGACATTGCCGCGATGGTGGTGTTCCTGGCCTCCGCCGGTGCGCGCAATATACACCGGCCAGTCGTTCAACGTCGATGGCGGCCTGATCCCCGATTGAACACAGGAGACTTCCATGAGCGTCGCCGACCCCAACCAGACGATCCTGACTGGTGAAAACCCGTTCATTCCGCCTCAGCGAGAACGGATGGCGCGCCGATCACCACCAATGCCAGCTTCTGGCGCATCATCTTCTCCCCGGCTGGCCCCGGCCACGTGCTGTACGTCAAGAGCGAACTCACCGACGATCGCTGGCGGATCTACTCGGACAACATCGCGATGGCGCGCTGGCTGCAGGACGACGGTGCAGGGCATGCTGAATTCCGAACTCCTGGACACGTCGATCCCCGTGGTCGACGCGGAGTTCTCCAAGGAAGGCGATCCGCGCTACTTCTGGACCGAGCGCGTCTCGGCGCTGGAGGAAGAGGTGGCGCTGACCTGGTACGATATCGGCGAGCCGCTGCTGATCCATACTCAGCCGAACGCCGATCCCGTCCGTCCGTACGGGCGTTTGCACCGTGCTGATCCCGGCCCTCGGCGCGCGACTGACACGGAACGGCGTGCAGGCGGTGGGCCAGCCCTGGGCGCGGCGAGCGCGAAGGCCGCCCGTTCAGCACCAGCGCGCTCGCCTTCTCCGAAAGCTGGACCGCCGAACGCTGAGCGACGGTCGGGCACCGCGTCAGAATGACAGTATGACGCGGTGGTGATGCGTGATTTTGCCCGGCGGCAGCGGATGCGTTCACCGATCGCGTGAACCAGTGAAGGCCCGACGCCGCCGGGCTCCCTGTCCGACGTGGTTGGGGGACCAAGCTCCACCAGGGCGATACAGGTCGCGCCGACTGGCCTCGGTACGACCTCCGGTGATTTCACCTGTACGGATCACGCGCTAACGCCCGATGGCCTGCAGCGCTTCCGCTTCCGAGGCCACCATGGGAATGATCCGCGAGAAGCCGGAGATGTCGAATACGCGCTGGATTGCGGCCTCCGCACCGAAGATGGCAAAGCCGCCGCGCAATGTGCGGATCTGCTTGGCGGCGGCCAGCACGGACACGCAGGCCTGCGGACGAGACATAGGCCAACCGACCGGAAGTCCCAGCGCGATGCGCGCGACGATTGCGGGCCGTATCATGGCCAGCAATTCCCGCTCGAGGTCCTTGCAGGTTGTCCGCATCGATCCATCCCTCGACGCGCACCACGATGGCGTCGGCATGGTCCTCACGTGTGATCTGCATCGCTGGCTCCCCCATTCGCCCCACGATAGACCAGGCTGAGCATCGTGATGTCATCCGCCTGGTCGGCATCGCGCACGAAGAGCGCGACCTCCTGCGAGACCCGCCGGATCATGCCTTCCGCGTCACAATCAGCACCACCGTCCAGCACATGTTCCAGCCTTGCCTCACCGAACATCGCGAACGACGGGTCGTGCGCCTCGGTCACGCCATCGGTGAACAGGAACAGCCGGTCACCGGCGTGCAGGACCACGTCCGCCTCGGAGAATTCAAACGGTTCGATGACACCCAGGGCGATGCCGCCGGCCTGGTCCAGCGCGTGGCACCCACCGTCAGGCCGCAGGACGTAGGGCGGATTGTGGCCGCCATTCGCGTAGCGCAGGATTCCTGCGCGCAGGTCGAGGATCGCCAGGAACACCGTGGCGAACATGCTCATCTCGTTGTCCGTCGTCATCGCCGCGTTCGCAATCGCCAATGCATCGGCCGGCGTGGCA
Source organism: Acetobacteraceae bacterium (assembly GCA_037201625.1). Classification (GTDB taxonomy): domain Bacteria; phylum Pseudomonadota; class Alphaproteobacteria; order Acetobacterales; family Acetobacteraceae; genus JAMXLO01. The sequence goes on from JBBCGR010000003.1 coordinate 1,959,011, forward strand.
CCACGCACCACGGCCGACCGCACCAGCGCGCGGCAGGTCGCGATGAACATGGCGGCGGAGACGCCCTTGCCGGATGCGTCGCCGATCATCAGGGCGAGCCTGTCGTCATCCAGCAGGACGAAATCGTAGAAATCGCCGCCGACCTCCTTCGCCGGTTGCATCGCGGCGTAGATGGTGAAATCGGTGCGATCCGGATACGGCGGAAAAATCGCCGGCAGGCTGGACATCTGCAGGTGGCGGGCGAATTCTAGCTCCTCGCGCAGTCGGCCCAGTTGCTCACGCTCGGCCAGCGCGTCGCGCACCACCTGCAGGTCGCGCGTCCTCTCCTGCAACAGCGCACTCAACTGCCGATGCTGCTCGGCGACGCGCCCAGCCATGAGGCTGAAGCCGGCCGCGAGCGCGGAAGCACCCGTCGCCGCATCGCCGCCGATCCCAGCTTGGATATCCTGCAGCCCCGCCAGCACCTCCGCCCGCGCCGGCTCGTCGAGTGTGCTTGCCAGGCGCGCCATCTCGCGCCGGATCAGCGCGTGCTGCTGTGCATCGCGCAGCGTCTCGCGGATCCGGCCGCGCTCAAGTTCGACCGCGTTGGCGCGAAACACCTCGACCGCCGCAGCAATATCGCCGACCTCGCTGGAGGTGGGCCGCACGTCCGTGGTGACGAACAGGTTGCCACTGGCCAGCGCGCGCACCACGCGTGTGACCTCGCCCAGCGGATCCAGCGCACCGCGGGTGAAGACATAGACGCCGACGCTGGTGGCGCCGAGCAACAGCAAGGCGGTGACGCCGCCGATCAGCAGGATCAGGCGCGAGCGTTGCAGGTTGAACGTGACGTCGCGCACGACGAGGAGGGTCCCGATCAGTGCTCCGCCCGAACTGGTCAGCGGCAGCGGAACCAGCATGAACCCGCTGCGATACGTGGTCGTGTAGGATGTCGCGTCCGTGCGGATCTGCCGCCGCGATCGCAGCTCCGACCACAGATCGGAGTTCGTTGCGCTCACCAGGTTTTCGTCGCGATCCAGCAGGAAGAGGTCGGCACGCTGGCCGCTCGCGAGGTCGGGCAGCAGCGTGGCCAGATCGCTCGCGAGCGACAGCAGCGTCCTCCGAGGACCGGACACGGTCACCACCAGAAGCTGACGCCCATTGGGATCGAGTTCCGGCCCGACGATCGGATAGCCGCGCTGCAACGCGAGCGCGGTACGCTCCACATCGACCAGCGGCGCCGCCACCGCCAGGCCGGCGGTCGAGGCAATGATATCGCCGTCATCATTGGCGGCATCGATACGCAGGACAGGCGCCAGTCCCGTATCGATCTTCATCGCCTCGATCAGCCGCCGCCTGATCGCCTCGCGATCGAGACGGCCGAGCGCCTCAGCAAAATCGGCGCCCTCGGCGAGCGGGACCACGATGGCCTCGTAGAAAGCCGCCACCTGCTCCAGCGAGAGGTTCCACCGCGCACGCGCCGTCTCCTGTTCCGCATTCGCCAGTTGCGTCTGGCTCCATTGCCACAGCAGCGCAAAGGAACCACCGGCCACCGCCATCAGCAGCAGGCCGGAAAGGCTGAACACCAGCACGATGCGCCTGCGCAGCAGCACCGGAGGCCGCGCAGCTCTCACAGCACCTCGGCATAGCGGAGCACCGTCATCGGCGGAAACAGCTCGAGCGTGCGCGCGGTTTCCATGTTGATCAGCACAACGAACCGGTTGGGCCGCCGGAACGGCAATTGCGATGCCGATTGCCCTTGCAGCAGAATACGGCCCGCCTGCCGGCCGGCGAGCACTCCAACATTGTTACGACGACATACCAGGCCCGCGAGCGCCTTGCCGTCCGTCAGGAACGGCTCCGTGGAGGCGAACGACGCCAGGCCCGCTTGCAGCGCGGCGACCGTGAGCGGCATGCGAACCGCTTCCAGGCGCGGATCGGGCGGCAGATACAGCCAGTCCGCTCCATCCCGCTTCGCCGCGCGCAACGCATCGGCCAGGACGTCCACCGGATCCTCCGGGCTCACCGCAACATCGAGCACGGTCAGATCATCCGCCGCGAGCAGCTCCCGCAACTGCCGGACCGCGACCACCGCGTCGGGATCGTCACGATGGTAGACCACCGCCACGTTGTCGTACTCGCGGTATGCGCCGAGGCTGCGAAGCTGTGCGGCCACCGGAGCGACGTGCAGCACGCCCGTGACATTGCGCCCGGGCTCGGTGAGCGAACGTACGATACCGCTGGCGGCCGGATCGACCGCCATGCTGATCAGCGCCGGCACACCGGTGATATGCCGCATGGGATCGACGGCGTCGTAGCGGCCCAGGGCCGCCAGCGCCGCCACGGTGCCCGAGACATAGACGAGATCAGGCCGCGTTGCGTTGATCTCCTGCACGAAACCCGCGATCCTCGCCATGTCGTTCGCGGCATCGCGCACGATCAGCTCCGCGGGAATCCCATGTTGCCCGAGATAGTCGCGGAAGCCGCTGCACGCATCGTCCCAGCCGGCCGGCAGCAGCATGACGATGCGGAACGGTGGACGCGCGGTGCTCTCGGCGGCCCTGGCGCGGCGCGAGAGGCCGCAGGCGGCAAGTCCGCCGAGATGGAACAGGCGCCGCCCCAGCGTCACCGCACGGTCCGCCGCTGTGCCGCGCGAGTACGCGTCACGGCCAGGGAGCCGAGCAGGACGAATCCGTACAGCGCAACGAGGTCGGCCGGGGTCGCAATATCGTCGGGCAGCAGGCGGTCCGCCGCGAGCCCGATGACGCCGGCTGCACCCAGTGCCGCGCCCAGTGCCAGCATCGGCGCGTCGAGCTGGCGCTGGCGTGCGCGGACGGAGCGTGTGGTGAGCCGCAGGCCCAGCGGGGCGAGCAGTAACAGCAGGGCGGCAGCTACATAGCCGGTGACCTCAGACCCGGTGTAGTTGACCAGGAGGGAGCCGGACGCCGCCCCGCCGGCAATGCCTGCGGCCACTGCGGCGGCCAGCTCACGTGTCCCCGGTGCGCGTCCACCGGCCTCCCGCGATACACGCGACGACAGCACGCACGCCAGCACCAGCAGTCCGACGCCAAGTCCGGCGATTGCACGTCCCAGCACCAGCGCCTGCGGCGTGACCGCCCCCGACGAGATCGCCTCGCCGACGGCGCCGGTCACGCAGCCCGCGACGAACAGCACGCCGTGTGGAATGCCTGCGGCAAGCCTCGGTCCAAATCCAGTCAGGAGCAGCAATGTTGCCAACTCGGCGAGCACGAGGGCGGCGCCGGTCTCTTGCGGCGCATGCCACGCGATGAGCTGGTCCGCACTGCCGCCGGCGAACAGCAGCAGAGTGCGCGCCAACGTCCCCGGCGGCGCGGGCAGCACGTACTCTTGTGCCGGTACCCGGCCAGGCACTCGCGCGAGTTGCGCTTGCGCCAGTTGCGCGCGCGCTTCGCTGTGACCGACCTCGGCGGCGAGCCATGCCACACGGCGCCAGTGCTCGGCCACCTGGCGGAGCGCGCCGTTGATCGCACCCAGCACCCGGCGGAGCTCCGGCGCGCCGGTCCGCTCGGCGCGGACTCCCCAGTTTCCCGCGGCAAAGTCGGTGAGCAACCGTTGCAGCAGCGCGAGCGGTGCCGCCACCGCGCGTTCGATGAAGCCGCGCAGCAGGCACCCGGCCGCCACCGTGCCGGCGAGCAGCAGCATCACGGAGTACCACAGGCTTTCCTGGGCGAATTCCCTCGTCCGCAGGCTGGCCACCCCCACGTGCAGGCTGCCGATCCTGCGGCCTTCGACGTCGATCTGGATTGCGACGTCGCGATCCGGGTCGACGCCGATAGCGGCGGGACTGCCGCCTGGCTGCTGGGCGCCCCGACGGGAAACGAACAGCGTCTTGCCGGTGGTGTCGCGCAGTGCCACGTAGTCGAGCCGGGCATGATTATCCAGGAACGTATCGAACAGTTCCTGCGCTCCGACCAGCCTGCCGAGCGGAATGCCGAGTTCCTGCGCGCGGCTGATCTGAATGACGAGGTCGGCGCCCACGCCCTGTGCCTGGTGGCGGAACTCGGGGACGATTTCTTCCCGGAACGTCAGCATCGCCGCCACCCACATCGCCGCGAGACAGACGGCGAGCATCAGCGAGGCTGCCGCGACGGCTCGGCCCAGCAGCCGCCGCCGCATGCCATCCTGCTGTGCGACCAGGTCAGACGCGTTCGTCATCCGTCGTTCCCAGCCGCATCAACTCCTGCTCGGACCGGCGCAGCGCGCCCTTCGCGGCATGCAACGCATGGACGAGGGGCGTATCCGGCGGCGGTGGGTCTCGCCCCACGGGGCCATCGGCATCCACCGCCTCCAGGATCGTGCGCGACCAGCGGCGCAACTCGCGCAGCAATGCGCTCGATAGTAGCGCCGCCAGGATGATGACGAGCAGCAGCAGCAGTACGCCGAACCGCACCATCTCCAGCAGGGCGGTGCTGAGTTTGGCCCTGATCTCGTCTGCATTGTAGAGGACGACGATCGAGCCAATCGGGCGGCGGAGATCGTTCCGCACCAGATTGCCGGCGAGCAGCGTGTCCTCCCACGTGCCGGACCAGACCGTTTCCGAAGCGATGCGCGGCCGCCATTCCCGCGGGGCGTCATCGCCCACACGCCACGGTTCGGTGTCGAACAGGGTGACGCCCTGTGTGTCCAGCACTGCGATATGCGCGATGCTCGGGTTCGCCCTGCGGCTGCGCTCGATGAGTTGCTGCGTGTTGCCCAGCATGGCGAGCGGGACACCGAGATCCATGTTCTGCTCGATCACCTGCGCGAGGTCGGCCGCCGTCGCGCGGCAGGACGCGTAGGCTTCGTCGTACAGCATGTGGCGCCAGGTGACCACACTCAGTGCGATCGAGACGCCGCATGCAACGCCCGTCACCACGATCATGATGAGGGCGAGCCGGCCGACGAGCGGGAAGGCGGTCACGACGGTCTGCGCCGCTGCGTCATCTGCGCCGCCGCGTCATTCGAAGTATTGACCGGGTCCGTTCGGTGTTGCCGGCAGGCGCGGCGCCGGGATGGTGCGCGGCGAGCGCGGCGGCACGAGCTTCTCGGCCAGGCCCGGCGAGATCGAGTAGAGCTTCATGCGCAATTCCTCGGTCAATGCGCGCGCCTGCCCTTCCTCCTCGACGACACGCGGATTGAGCATGACCAGCAGCTCGGTCCGCCGGGTCGTGTTGTTCAGGGAGCCGAACAGCCAGCCCAGGAACGGGATGTTGGACAGGAACGGCACGCCGGCCTTGGTGCGCGATGCCTGATCCTGCATCAACCCGCCAAGGGCGATGGTATCGCCGGTCTGCACATTGATGGTGCTCTCGATGCGGCGAACCGAGATGGTGGGCGAATCGATCGCGGACGACAGGGTGGGAGTGGCCGAGCTCACCTCCTGGAAGATGTCGAGCGACAGGTTGCCGCCCGCACCGATGCGCGGCGTGACCGACATGATGACGCCGGTGTCGCGCATCTGGATGCTGTTCACCAGCGGCGCCGCCGCGTTGTCGGTCGATTGCTGCTGCTGCACCAGGATGGGCACCTGATCGCCCACCTGCAGGGTGGCCGTCTCGTTGTCGAGCACAAGGACCCGCGGCGCCGACACGACATTGATGTTCACCAGCGTGCCCAGCGCCTGGACCACCACCTTCACGTTCTTGTTGTGGAACAGATAGGCCAGGCCCTGGCCGACCGTCGCGGCCGCCGGCGCGCCGGACAGCAGCGTGGTCAGCGGGTTGACGCCCGATTGCAGCGACGCGGTATTGCTGCTGTCGTTGAACAGCACGTCGAGCCCGTATTTCAGTCCTTCGTTCAACTGCACTTCGGCGATGACCGCCTCGATCAGTACCTGGCGCGGACGGACGTCCAGCGCGCGGATCGCCTGCTCGATGATCTTGTAGTCCGACGGCGAGGCAAGCACGACCAGCGCGTTGCGTCCCGGGTCCGGCTGGATGCGGACCGGCGCCGAGAGACCGAGGGCGTTCACGCCGGCTCCGCCGGCATCGAGCGGACCCAGCAGGATGTCCCCGCCCGATGGCAGGCCTTGCCCGCTATCCGCGGGCGACGATGCGCTGCGGTCCTGTCCCCCTCCGCCCGAAGACATACCCGGCACGCGCACACCGAGCCCGGAGCGGCTTGTCGTCGGCGATCCGACGGAAAGCTGGCCGAACGCACCGCCAGGCGGCGTGCGCGACCCACGGCCAGGCTGCGGCGCGCCGAAGGTCAGGGCCAGCACATCGGCCAGATCGCCGGCCCGCCGGTTGATCACCGGATAGACATGGATGTAGGCCGTGGCAGCGGATTCCACATCCATGTCGGTGATCAGCCGCCGCGCCTCCGCCAGTGCGCGCGGCTGATCAGCTACCACAAGGACCGCGTTCAGGCGCTGGATCGGCGCGAAGCGTACCGACGATGTCCCTGCCCTCTGTCCCACGATCTGGGTGAGTTCGCGGGCCACGGCCACCGGGCTGGCGTTGGTCAGCGGATAGATGCCGAACGACCGGCTCGCCAGCATGTCGGTGTCGAACAGGTTGACCATGTCCTGCAGCGCATCCACCGCCTGTTCCGGACCGGTCGCGACGATGGCGTTGCCGTTGTCGGCCGGTGCGAGCCGGACGCTGTTGGCGAGGGCGGGCCGCAGTGCCACGATGAGGTCGTTCGCGGTGACATAATGCAGCCTGATGGTGCGGCTGCCCGGCGGGCCGTCGCCGGCATCGCCGAGGTCGGCAAGCGGACCGACACGAACGCGTCCGTTCACCATGGCGATGCCGTAGCCGTACGGCAGCAGGGCTTGATCGAGGAGCCGCGGCACCTCGGTGATCGGCACGCGGCCCGGTGTCTTCAGGGTCATGCGACCTTGCACACTGCTGTCGACCTCCACCGGCAGCGCCAGGACGTCGCGCACGACGTCGGTGGCGACGGTGGCGATGGCGGCATCGGTATAGTCGAGCCTCACCTGCTGATCGCCGGTCACCACCGGGATCGTCCGGCCGGTGGTGACGCGGGTCGCGAGCGAGGTTGCCTGGCCGAGGCGCTCGACCGCCCGAGTGCCTCGCGGTGCAAGGGTGATCGGGCCGGTAGGTGGCGCTGTCCGTTCGCCCGGTGCGGGCGATGGCAGCAGGCCGCGCTCGCCGACCGACAGCGGCGCCTCGCAGGAGGCGACGCCCAGCATGAGCAAAAGCGCCAGCGCCGTGCGCAGGCACCGCCGGGCCGCGTGCGCGTCTCCCCATCGCGCGGATCGCGTCGTCACCAGGACCTGCTTCTTGGAGTCACTATGCCGCACCACTGGCCGGAACCGCTTGGAGCGCAATTGGATAACGCTCCGTCGCGATTCCGGTCCAGGCGCGGTCTCAGAGTGTCGTGGCCGAAGCGCCGATCAGCGGATGTTGCCGATGATGCTGTCGAGCGACTTGTCGTTCTTCGAGATCCAGTTCGTCATGAAGTCGAACGACTGGTTGAGCTTGTCCATCAGGCCCTGCATCCGCACCATGTCCATCTGCGAGTTGGTATTGACGGTATCGATCGAGGCCTTCAGCGACGAGATCAGGTTGTCGAACTGGGTCGCCGACATGTTGGGGTTGTTTTCGCCGCGCCCGACCGGCACCTTGACGCCGTTGGTTGTCAGGAAGTCATGCAACTCGTTGCTGATCCAGCCTTTGCCGTTCTCGGAAGCCGGGCGGCGCGCGCGCAGATCGTTCAGCATGTCGGTGGCCTGCTTCAACCACTCGTTGCGCTTCTGCATATCCGCGAACTGGTCCTTCACCTGGCCCGACAGGATGTTGCTGCGCTCCATCTGGATCAGCAGTCCCATCTCGGGAATGTTCACGTCGCTGCCGAACCGGTTCATCACCGCGCTCGCGGCGCTGTAGACTTGGGTGGCGGGCTGCACGGCCATGGTCTGAGTTCCTTTCTACGCGTTGACTGGCATCGGTTCTGGTTGAAGAGTCACATATTGCTGGTCGTCTTGCGTTGCTGCGCGGTGCCGGTCAGCCGCCGATGCGCGCGATGCTGCTCATGGTCTGCGCCTGGGCGCGTTCGATCTCGGACATCTTGTCCATCACCGTGGCAATCATCTTCTCGGCCGCCTGCTTGAATTCAGAATCATCCTCGGCGCGCGATGACTCGCGCTGCGAATCCGCCTGAAGCTCGGCCTTATGGGCCTCGATGTACTGCGCAACGATGTTGCCGCCGGCACCCAGGACCTTGCCGCCCTCGGTGCTCAGCGTCGCACCGAAATTGAAGACGGCACCGGCGCTGGCAGCCGCCTGACGCGCCGAGTCGGCGGCGATCTGGACGTCGGTCGGCTGCAACGGCAGCGTGCCGCCCTGGCCATCGGGCTTCGGCTGGAGCATCGACTTGAACTTCTCGTCGAATGCCGACTGCGAGGCCTTGGCACCGGTCAGGCTGATGCCCGCTCCCACGATCTGCGCCGTGGCGGCAACCAGCGTCGCGCCCAGTGAGAACCAGGAGGCGACGCGCATTTCCTCAGCGGCCGCCTTCGACTTCGTCTCCACTGCGCTGACATGGGCCTCGCGATCGATGCGCCCCGCGGTCTTCAGCGTCCGGCCGACCTCGAGAAGTTCCTTGAAAATCTCCTGCAGGTTCACACCGCCGCCGATTCCTGCGAGCATCTTTGCCGTCACCCCCCGCAGGTCGGGCGTCGCATCCTCGGCATCCTCGAGCACCGGCGTCTCCGACGGCTCGCTCTGCATTCGCGGCGGTGCGCCATGCTGAACCTGCTCGGTGGCGTTCAGGTTGCCGGATGGCGTGGTGGATGGGGTGACGCCCGGCGCGCCCTTGCCGACAGACTGGTCGTTCGGATTAACGAACGTTGGCCCGGCAGTGTCGCCAACTCTCATTTGCATGACAGGTTCTCCACCCTCATCCCGTCTGCCCTCATCCCATTTGCGACCGCATCTGGCGGATGACGTTCTCCGCAGACTCGGACTGGCTGTTCATCGTCTCGATCACCTTGGTCACCGCGCCCGACATCATCTCCACGATCTGCTGCACCAGTTCCTGCTCGTCCTCGATCCTCTGCTGCAACCGTCGCGCGAAGGCACGATCGTCCATCACATCGGCCTGCAGCATCGTTGCACTATGCCGTTGCACGCCGCCACCCACGTTGGATCCCGCCTGCCCCAGCGAGACCAGAGCGCCCATGACCTTCGCGCCGGTCACCGCCTTCTGTGCGACCTCGGCCATGCTCCGCAACGTGGCAGTCGTGATCGAGGTCCCCAGCTTGTCGGCAAGCTTCGTCGCGATGTCCGGCAGCTTTGCCACCAGGCCGCCGATCTGCGCGCCGCCACTGATGAAGGCGGCACCCGCGGCACCGACCGACACGGCAATCGACAGACCGATGACGATCCCCATCGCCCATTTCTTGGCCGTTGCCGAATCGGTCCCTGGGAAGTCCTTTTGTATACTGTCCGCAATGGCGGTGGTCAGCTTGTCCATCACGCCGGCCTCGTTGAGGATCGCCATGGTGGTGGCGACCGCCGCGCCGATGATCGCACCGACACCGCCGGTCGCAACCGCAATGGCGATGGACAGCGCGACCGCGATCCACGTCAGCACCTTGGTGGCCGTCTTGGCCTTCTCGGCCTCGGCCATCTTGTCGGCCGCCTCGTTCAGCTTCCGTGCGATCTCGTCGTTCCTGGACTTCAGCGAAGCGCCGCGGTCCTTGATGTCCCGCATCGAACCTTCAAGCTGGAGATCGCCGGTCTTCAGCTTCAGCGACAGGAACCGTTCGGCGATGTCGCCCAATGCATCCAGCGACAGCCTCGGCAGATCGAGCACGGGGATGTCGGGCGCGCCGGCACCGTGCGTCGGCACCGGTGGCGCACCATCGTTCGTCGGGGCACCCTCGGTCCGCTTCGATCGATCGTCCGTCGCAGCGGCGCCAACCCCGAACGTGTAACCCGTCCGACGGACCGTCAGGTCGCTCACGCGGCGGCCCCCTTCCGGTCCAGTTGCTGTATCGCGAGCCGCGCACGCTCACGGTAGGCCGTGAATTGCGGCTTGCCCTCGGTCAGTTCGACAACCGCCTCGAACGCCGTCCGCGCCGTCGTCGCGTCACCCAGCTTGATCAGGCATTCGGCGGCGCGCAGCGAGATCTGCGGATTCTCGGTATCGAACACCGCCGCCATGCCGTATGCGCGAAGCGCGGTTCCGGCGTCACCCAGAACCTGGGCACAGGCTCCGAGGCCGAACCAGAAGCGCGACTCCGTCTGTCGGCAGATGCACAGTACCTGGAAGAAATTCAGCGCCTCATCGTATTTCCCTGCAGTGTACAGGCCATGCCCGACAGCATAGATCGCTTCCAGGTCGCGATCGGTCAGCCCGGCCACTGCGGCGAGATCGGTACGACCCTCCGCGATATCGAGGACGATGTCGGCCAGCTCCGACGCCACTTCGTCCGTCGCAGTACCCGTCGTGGTCTCGCCACTCATGTCAGCCCCCTCGGGAGAGAACGTCAGACCATCTGCCGCGTCGGGCGAACGCGCGCAGTGCGCTGCGCCTCCTGCTGCTTCGGCAGGTCCCGCTCGATCTCCTCGTGGATCGCCTGCACCTCCTTGGCGTACTCCGCTTGCCCCTGCTGGTTCTGCTGCCCGATGAAGGTCTGCAGACCATCGGCGCTGACATTGTTGTCCGCCAGCAGCTTGTCGTTCTGCGCCAGCAGGTCCGCAGCCTGCTTCAGCAGCGCCTCCGACTTTGCGATCGTCGCCTCGCTCTCGCGCAGCGTCGCATCAACGTCCTCAGCCATTCCGTGCCTCCATGCTCCTCAAGGGAAAATCATCATCGGGCCGCGCATCGGCTCAATTACCTCGCGCTGGCGCTCGGCCATCTTCGTCCAATGGATCGCTGCATCGCAGAACGACACCACACCATCCCGCAGGCGATCGCCCGCGCCGATCTCCGCGACCAGCAGCAAACGCCCCTCGCCGTCGGTGCAAAGCACGTCGGTTCCGACATCGCAATACCGCAGATACTGCGACATCAGCTTGCGCAATTGCACCTCCCGCTCTGGCAACTCCGGCAGGATCACGCAGACCAGGCGGACGCTGCGCGGCCCGTCCGAGCGGGCCTCGATCCGCACACCGTCGATAACGAATTCCAGCCTGTCGCCATCCTGCTGCCATGTCTCACGGCCGAAGACGATCCGCGAAACCGCTGCCAACATCGACGCTCCAACCGGCGGGCCACCGTTCGTGCCAAGCGCCTGCTGCAAATGCTCCCGCCCCCATTGCGACCATGTTGATTATGTATTGACTTCAAGCCCTTGTCCACTACGATCCCGTGCAAAGCGCGCAGAATGATCGGCTTGGCACTCGCGTTTTCCCGCGTGGCATCCGTATCGGTTTGCGCTACTGTCGCAAATGCCGGTAGCGCGCGCATCGGTTGCAGGACTGACGGAGAGCGCACGTTTGGATCTTGATGCACAGACACGACGCCTGCTGGCGGAACTGGCCTATCTCGCCAGCATGTCGAACGACGTTGCCCGCGCACGGCGCATCGTCGATGGCCTGGCCGCCATCGACCCCGACGGTGCTCCGACGGTGATCGGCTATGCACTGGCCGACATGACGCTGCGGGACTTCGAAGCCGCGATCCGGCGCCTGCGGCCGCTCGCCGATGCCGGCGATGCACACGGCATGGTCTTTCTCGGCCTCGCGCTGAAACTGGCAGGCCGTACCAGCGAGTGCGACGCGGTGCTGTCGCGGCTGCCAAACGATGATGCGGCGGTCGAAGCGCTGGCCGGCGCGTTGCGATAACCGGCTGCCACGGGACAGGGGCAACGCGACATGGAGATCGGATCAGTCGCCGGACAGGCGATCCAGCAGGCCCTCAACCAGACCGGCACCGCTTCGCCCGCCGCCAGGCCTGGCACGGAGGCGTCGCCGGACGCAGTGGCAGCGCTGGAGAACGCGCTCAACTCGCAGGGCAATGCGCCGCATCCCGGCCCCACCCCAGGCGATCCCCTGGCCGATTCCTCGGCCGATGCGCGGGTCCAGGCAGTGCATGAGACGCAGGCAGGTTCCGGCCCCTCGCTTGCCGACCGTATCCTGAACGGTCTCGGCCGGCTCAGCGATGATTCGAAGGCGGCAATCGATCAGGTGCAGGCGAGCGTCGGTCCGCAGGGCGAGATCAGCCCCGGCGACCTGTTGAAGGCGCAATACTCGCTGATGCAGGTCTCCATCCAGCAGGACGTGACGTCGAAGGTGGTCGGCAAGGCGACTCAGACGATGGACACGCTGCTGAAAAACCAATGATGACGTCACGACGGAACCGCCGCCCGGCATGGCCGGCGTTGCTGTTGGCCGTGATGCTGGCCGGATGCGGCAAGACCGAACTGTACACCGGCCTGACTGAGCGCGACGCCAACGAGATGCTGGCGTTGCTGCTGCGCTCCGGCATCGCAACGGACAAGGTGGCGGCCAAGGCCGGCGTAACGATTTCGGTCGACAGTTCCCGTGTGCCCGACGCCGTGGCGCTGCTGACCGCGGCCGGCCTGCCGCACAAGGAATACGCGAACATCGGCGACCTGTTCAAACGCGAGGGCATGATCTCCTCGCCCTCCGAGGAACGCGTTCGCTACATCTATGGCACCAGCCAGGAACTCGCGCGCACGTTGAGCGCGATCGACGGCGTGTTGAGCGCCCGCGTGCACATCGTGCTGCCGGGCAACGATCCCACCAGCCAGACGAAGCCCTCATCGGCCGCCGTACTGATCCGCTATTCGCCGGACGCTTCGATCGACGCGCTGGTGCCGAAGATCAAGGAACTCGTGGTCAACAGCGTCGAGGGTCTGGCGTACGACCGCGTCTCCGTCGTGCTGGTGAAGGCGAACGTGGAGGACGCAGCCAACATCCAGGCCGCGCAACTGAAGGCGGCGACCGACGATCGTGGCCTGGCACCTTACGTAACCTACAGCCTGGCGGGCCTGCTCGTGGCGGCACTGCTCGGCAATGCGGCCCTCGGCTGGCTGCTGTGGCGCCGCGGCGAGCGGCCGCTCACACCGGTGGCGACCACGACATGAGCGATACGGCTATCGGCGCGGCGTGGCTCGATGCCCCTTGGACTGCGGCCTTGTTCCGCTTCGTCGCCGACCCCGCGGCGAATGCGGCCGGCACGACGCCCGCCGGCTGGCCCGACTGGGCACCGATCGGCAGCGCGCTTGCGCATCCGGCGATCCGCGGCAGGCTCGGTCGCTGGTGGGTGGGCCCGCAGGATGACCCGGCCGCGCTGGTCGCCGCATTTGCCGCACCGCGCGCGCGTTTGCTGCTCATTCCGACGCAGGACGCGCTCGATCTCGTCCGCCGTCTTGGTATCTGGCTCGATGCTCCGCGGCTTGCCGGCCTGATCCGCCGCCGCGACATCGACGTGGTACGGACCGCCATCGGCGACGATGGCTGGGACTTCGCGACGCGCCGCAGCGGCCTGCTCGCGCGCCCGGGTCTGGCACTGGCCGAGGCGGTGGATCGCGCGGTGCCGATGCCGGATCCGATCGATGTGGACTGCCTGTTGCGGCGCGGCGCCGTCGCCCTCGGACTCGCAATCGGCTTGGCACCGGCCAGCGCGCTCGTGCGGCTGCGGCTGCGCCAGCCGCTCGAAGTTTGGGCAATGTTGGCGGACCATTGCCGCACCGACGCCGCGGGTGATGATGCCTGGCTTGCCGTACGACGTCTGATCCGTGATCGAGCGCCAGAATGGTTGACCTGGTTGAACTGAAATCCGGTCATGTCGCGCTGCAGGGTCCGGGGCGCATTCTGCGCGGCGCGGCAGCGGACGGGATGCAGGATGCCGAGCGCCTGCTGGCAGACGCGGAACTGCGTGCCGCCGACATGGTCGCCTCGGCGCAGGCGCAGGTGGACGCGATCCAGGCCGCAGCGCGCGCCGCCGGGATCGAAGAGGCGACCGAGGAAATCCAGGACCGGCTGTTCGCCATCGCGGAGGCATCGGCGAACGCGATCTCGCGGACAGAGGAACGCATCATCGACATGGCGATGCATATCGCCCGCCGCATCATCGGCGCGTTCGACGAGGCCGAGATCGCCGCACGGGTGGCGAAGAAGAGCTTGGCCCTGTCGGCGCACAGCGGCTTCATCCGGCTGCGCGTCGCGCCGAGTGCCGTCGAACCGCTGCGTGAGCGGCTGGACGCGATCCTGCCGACGGCGATGTCGAGTGCCGCCATCGAGGTGATCGGCGACGGCCGCGTGCATGGCGGCGGCTGCATCATGGAGACCGATGCTGGCTTGATCGACGCAACGATCGACAGCCAGCTTGCCGCGATCGAGCGCGGGCTGCGCCGCAGTCTCAACGACACCGTGGCGAGGGAGGCGTAGGCGACGGACATGCCATCGGGCCAGACGGCCGAATTCGACCATGTGTTCCGCATCGGCGAGCGCGTCATCAACGAGACGGCGCCGATCACCGTGCGCGGCCGCGTGCTGCAGGTGGTCGGCACGATCATCCGTGCGGCGGCACCCGGCGCGCGGATCGGCGATCTCTGCATGCTGCGCAATCCCGAGGACGATTTCGAGCTTCCCGCCGAAGTCGTCGGCCTCGCGCGCGACGCCGCGATCCTCACGCCACTCGGCGATCTGCAAGGCCTGTCCACGCTCACCGAGGTGATCCCCACCGGGCGTCCGCATATGGCGCCGGCGGGACGGTCACTGCTGGGCCGCGTGCTTGATGGATTGGGGCGGCCGCTCGACACCGCCCAACGGGGGCCGCTGGTGCCCGAGGCGCTGGTGCCGGTCTATGCCGATGCACCCGATCCGCTGACGCGGCGGGTGATCGACAAGCCAGTACCACTCGGCGTCCGCGCGCTCGATGCCACGCTGACCTGCGGGGAGGGCCAGCGCATGGGCATCTTCGCCGCGGCCGGCGGTGGCAAGAGCACGCTGATGTCGATGCTGGTGCGCGGCGCCGCGGTCGACGTGACGGTGATGGCGTTGATCGGCGAACGCGGCCGGGAGGTGCGCGAGTTCATCGAGCGCGACCTCGGACCCGAAGGCCGCGAGAAGTCGGTGGTCATCGTCGCCACCTCGGACCGCTCGTCGATGGAACGGTCAAAGGCGGCCTATGTCGCAACGGCGATCGCCGAATGGTATCGCGACCAGGGGCTGCGCGTGCTGTTCCTGATGGATTCCGTCACCCGCTTCGCCCGCGCGCAACGCGAAATCGGCTTGGCCGCCGGCGAGCCGCCGACCCGCCGCGGCTTCCCGCCCTCGGTGTTCGCGACGCTGCCAAAGCTGATGGAGCGTGTCGGCAACAACGACAAGGGCTCGATCACCGCCTTCTACACCGTGCTGGTCGAAGGCGACGACATGTCGGAGCCGATCGCCGACGAAACACGATCGATCCTGGATGGCCATATCGTGTTGTCACGCGCACTGTCGGCAGCCAACCACTTCCCGGCGATCGACGTGCTGGCGAGCGCCAGCCGCGTGATGGGCTCGGTCACCACCAAGGAGCATCGTGACCTCGCCGGCCGCATGCGGCAGTTGATGGCGAAGTACAACGAGGTCGAGTTGCTGGTGCGCATTGGCGAGTACAAGAAGGGATCCGATGCGCTGGCCGATGAGGCGGTGGCGAAGATCGAGAAGATCCGCGGCTTCCTCCGCCAGCCGACGCACGACCTCGTCGGCTTCGACGACATGATGAAGCAGTTGCAGGCCGTATTGAAATGAACGCCGACGTGATTCGCCCGCTGCTGCGCATCAAGACGCTGCGCGCCGACCGAGCCGAGGAGGAGTATCGGCGGCGGCGCGCGGTGTACAATGCGACGCTGGCGGCGATCGATACGGCGAAGCATACGCTGGAGGATTGGCGCGCCGACATGCCGCGCAAGGAGACGGCAATCTACGACGAGGTGTTGGGGCGGGTCGTCGATCTCGAGACGTTGGACGCGGTGAAGGAACGCGTCGTGCAATTGCGCGAACACGAGCGCCTGCTCGACAAACGGATGCGGGATGCGCAGGAGGCAGCGCGTGAGGCCGGCAAGGCAGCGGATGAGGGCCGCCGCTCTGTCGGCACAGGCGCGCCGCGACGTAAGCAAGTTCGAGGAGATCGTCGACATGTTGCGCCGTGCCAGCCTGGCGGAGGCGGAGCGCAAAGAGGATCTCGAACTCGAGGAATTCGCCAAGGCGTCGGGCTCCGATGCCGCGGATGATGGGGATGGCGATGAGTGGGATTTCGCAGCCTAGAGGCGCCGGTTCCGCCCCAACGCCGGACGCGACGCACCGGACCGGCGCGAGCGGCCGGACACCGGCGGAAGCGAATGCTGGCGATGCTCAGCGCTTCGCCGATCTGCTCGACGACGATGCGGGGGACGGCGGCGGCGGTGGTGGTTCCGGCGACGAGTCGGGCGGGGCGCAGGGCGATCCGCCGCCGCCCCGTTCGCCGGCCGAAGCGATCCTTGCGAGCATGGGCGGCCTCCAGCCGCCTGCGCCGGTCGAGACGCTTGCGGGTGCGGGCAACGATCCTGCGCCGCAGGGCATCGAACTGCGCGAGCTTGCCGACAAGATCGTCGATCGCGTCCTGGTCGGGCAGCGGGCGGACGGCGAGAACGAACTGCGCATCACGCTGAACAGCGAGATGTTCGGAACGACCGAGGTCAGCCTGGCGCAGCACCAGGGCGCGCTCGAACTGCGCATCGACACACTGTCCGAGCCGATGCAGAAGCTGCTGCAGGACAACGCGGCAGACTTCGCCGGCGACCTGGCACAGCGTCTCGGCATGCCGGTCGCGCTGGAGGTCCACGCCACGACGGCAGCCGATCAGATGCAGCGGCAGGGCGGTGACGACCGGCAGCGTTCGCGCGGTTACGAGCAGATCCTTCGCTACGTCGCAGAGTCGCGTTCTTGATCGAACTGCCGAGTTGCAGTGCGACGGCGGCCCGTGCCCTGAGCGATCTGGCACCGCGGCTACCGGTGCATTTTACCGTCGCCGGCAGGACGCTTGCGGCCACGCTGCTGATCGGCGACCGGCCGCATTTGCCAGATGATTGGCCCCCGCGTTGGCGCCCGCTTTGCGACGCACCAGGTTACGGCAACCTTCGCGGCGGACCTGCTGCCGCAAGCGGCGGTCGCGCATTGGCCGGAGATCGAACAGGTCGGCGTGCCCGATGGATTGCGCGACATCCTGCGCGACGTGCTGCTCGCTGAACTTGCCGATAGCGTCTCCGGTTGGGCGGGCGAGGCTCCGCGCTGGACGCCCACGACCGCCCCCGAGCCGTTGCCGCACGCGCTGCTGGTGACGCAGGCCGAATCGAGTGCTCCCGTCGCGCTGGTCGAGTTCGACGAGCGCGGCCTGCCTGGCTTGCCGGACGCTGCACCGGCTGGCCGCTTCATGCCGTCATGATCGATGCGCTCACACTGCCGCTTACCCTTTTGGTGGACCGCATCGTCATCGGCCGATCGGAACTGGCTGGCCTTCTGCCGCGTGACGTGGTGCTGCTCGACCAGTCGCCGGTCGACGCCGCCGGCGCTGTTGCCGCAATCCTCTGCATGCCGGGCTTTCCCGGTTTCCGCACCCGCATCGCAGGCGGGCGCGCGAGTCTCGAATCACCTGTGGATGCCGCCATGGACACTCCTTCGCCACCACCCGCCGCGTCGATCGACGAGGTGCCCCTGGTCATCGAATGCGATGTCGGGCGCATCAGCCTGACGATCGCGCGGCTGCGCGAATTGTCGCCGGGCCAGGTGCTCGATCTCGGGTTCGACGCGACCAGCCGCGTGACGCTGCGGCTGAACGGTCAGCCGATCGCGACCGGCGAACTGGTACGGATTGCCGAACGGACCGGCGTGCGAATCACGGACGTACTGCTCAGCCGCCTCGCATGAACGGGATTCCCAATCCCGTCACGCTCATCGTCCTGATGCGGCAGTCGCCATGCTGCCGTTTCTGGCCGTTCTCGTCACGTCCTACATCAAGCTCGTCGTCGTGCTCGGGCTGATCCGCAATGCCCTCGGCGTGCAGAGCATTCCGCCCAACATGGCGCTGAACGCGATCGCCATTATCCTGTCCGCCTACATCATGCAGCCCGTGGCGCAGAACGCCTACCTCGCTGTCCGCGACCAGCCGATGGACCTCAACGACCCGAAGACGGTGGCCGAGACGGTGCAGCGCGGCGCCGAACCGTTCCGCGCGTTCCTGGAGAAGCACACGGGAATGCGTGAGCGCACGTTCTTCGTGGATACACGAAGCAGCTCTGGTCGCCGGAGGATGCGGCGTCGGTCACCGACCGGGACTTCATGATCCTGATCCCGGCGTTCACCACCTCGGAACTCACCAGCGCGTTCAAGCTGGGCTTCCTGCTGTTCCTGCCGTTCATCGTGGTCGACCTGGTCGTGTCGAACATCCTGCTGGCGATGGGCATGATGATGGTGTCGCCGATGACGATATCGCTGCCGTTCAAACTGTTCCTGTTCGTCACGGTGAATGGCTGGGAACGGCTGATCCACGGCCTGGTGCTGTCCTACGCGGGACATGCCGGATGAACGAATCCGAGGTCGCCCGGCTGACCAGCGATGCGCTGATGCTGACACTGATCCTGTCGATGCCGCCGATCATCGTCGCGACGCTGGTCGGCTGATCGTCAGCCTGCTCCAGGCACTGACCCAGATCCAGGAGCAGACGCTGTCATTCGCGGTTGAAGCTGATCTGCACCAGTGTCGTGATCCTGCTGACAGCGCACTGGGTGGGCGGCGAACTTTACCGCTACACGCTGCGCATTTTTGAGAGCGCTGGCGCGATCTGACGCAACCTGGGGTCAGGTCTTGTTGTGCACGCCGAAGCCGGCGGCGTAGCGCTGAGCCTCCCTGTCATCGATGCGCACGCCGAGGTCCTTGGCGTTCTTGCTGCCCGGCAGGCCGGTGTTGCGCTGCTGCAACTCCGCCTGGCCGGAGCTGGTGAGCACCGTGTTGTAGATGACGCGGTCCTGGTCCTCGAAATCCTCGCCGGGATTCACCCGTCCGCCCATGTCCTCGATGATCAACTGCGCCTTGTGTTCCACGTCGGCCATGCCGCGCCGCGTCCTTGTTGCTCAGGCAGCCCTGTGACACCGACAGCGCCGTGTTGTCCTCGCCCAAAGTCTGCAATCCCTCGGAGGTCAGGTTGCACAGCCGCATGATATGGCGGTCCATCTTGTAGGCATCCTCGATGCCCTGCTGATATTCGCGGCCGTTGAACATGCCGCGCACGACATCGGTCTCACGCTGGATCTGTCCGACCAGCCGGTTCAGCGCCTCCCGCCGCTCCGGAGCCGTCTCCGGGTTGGCGGCTTCTTGCTTCAGCCGATCGACCACGTCGCCGACGACGCCGCCGGGCGAGGTGCCGACAGTGAGGTCACCGGTGAGCTTGAGCAGGTTCTGGCGGTTGTGTTCGATGATCGCGGGCGGCCAGCGTTCGTCGGTGCCGGTATGCGCGAAGATGCCTTTGCCCATCGCCACCACGTTGACGCCGAACGAGAACGTGATGGTGTCGACATGGATGTTCACGTCCTCGCCGTCGATTCCGAATGTCTGGTCGCCGTTCTGCGCCTCGAACGCCGCGAACTGGTGCTTCGTGAAGTCGCCCTCGCGGCTGGACGGCCGAATCTGGCGCAGCAGCGTGGTATCCGCCGTGGTGAGGTTGAGGTTCACGTGCACCAGCTTGCTCTGCGGCCTCGGTTCGCCATTGGGCAGATCGCCCGGCTGGCTGTTCTCCTTGGCACGCGCAAGGAACTTCTCGTTCGACACGATGGCGGCAGTCACCACCTCGCGCGCAGCGACCCTCGCTCGCCGTGCGTCTCTCGTCGCGGTCCTTGATCTTGTAGGAATCCAGTACGCCGTGGCGGATCGTCTGGGAGACGCGGACCGTCTCATCCTCGCCGGTCTCGGCGTTGTGCTCCACCCGGAAGAGCTCGCTCACCAGCATGTTGCGCGGATGCAGTTGCTCGGCTCGGTTGTTGGAACTGACGCCCCCCGCGCCCCTCGTAGCTCGCGCCGACACCGTGGCCGATGTTGCTGGCAGGGGTGAGCTGGCTGACATAGGTGCGCGTCACGCCGTCGCGGTTCACCACCATGTCGCGGCGGATCGGCTGCCAGTCCTGCATGGTATCGAGCGCCTTGGTGCGCTTCGCCTTGATGAAGTCCGACGCGCCGCCGGGCACCAGCACCTTCGCATCCTCCAGTGCCGCCTTCAGGAAGTTGGTCTCATCGACGCGGGCCTGCTTGAATGGATGGTTCTCGAACCGGCCTGGTTTCTTCGGCGAGACGTCGCTGCGCTCGGTGCTGGACTGCGTCCACGCCTGGTGGGCGTTCGCCACGCGCTCTTCCGCCTCGCCGCGCTTTTCCTGGATCTTGTCGAGGTGATCCTGGAGCTTGGCCGCCCGATCGACCTGGCCATTGCCGATCGCCTGCTCGAGTTCGCCGGTCAGAAAGCCGTGCACGTCGTCCAGCGCGACCTTGCTGGCCTGCGCCCAGATCAGGCTGTTATAGGCGACATTCTTCTCCGACAGCGGGTCGCTCTTGCGGTACTCATCGAGGAACTGCAGCTTCGCATCGAGCTTCTCGACCTGCCGGTCGATCTCTTGCCGCAGTGCCTGGCGCAGGCCGGACGGCTGCTCGTCACGCGCCTCCGGCCGTACCCCGCCAGCGTCGTCGAGCATGTTCTCGGCAACATCATCGGCCACGAAGTCGTCGTCGTGGCCATGGTCGGTCTCCAGCAGGCCATCATCCTCCTGGTCGCTGCCGGATACATCGACGTCGCCGTAGTCGAACTCGCTCGAGCCATCATCGAAGCCGATATCGCGCGGGGCGCCGATCTGGGTCGTGCTGAACTCCGGCACGGCATTCAGCTCGGCGTGGAACTGCGCCGTGTGCCCAATCAGTTGCTGATCGACGGCGTCCTGCACCTCGAGGGCGTCGTGATAGGAATAGCCTAGACCTTGCGGCGGATCTTCCGCGAGGAACACGGCGACGGAATTATGCAGCTCCTCGCGGACATCGTTCTGCAGGAAATTTGCATCGACGATGCCACCGGCCTCCTGAAACCGGGCAATGAACGCGTCGAGCTGTCCGGTGAGACGGTCGCAGATCTGGTCCGCGAGTTCAGCCCGGTCCCCGCCGAGCGCCGTCCGCACCGCCGACTGGAACGTGCTCACGACCAGCGTCCGGTCCTGCGCATTGTCAGCCTGGCGCAGCAGCAGCAGGCGGTCGCGTGCCTGCTCCACCTCCTCCTGAAGCCGCCCGGCACCCTGCGGATCGAACGACATCTTGGCCAGAACCGTGCCGGTGTCGCGGATGCCGTCGAGGGCGTCGCTGACCCATAGTTTCTGGTCGTCGCGCAATCCGTTCAGCGGCGCCTTGGCGAGATCGCTTTTGGTCTCCTGGAAGAATGTTCCGGCGTCGTGGAAATGGCCGTTGTCGAGCGTGCCCAGTGCGGAATACTGCTCGTCGAACCGGTTTTGCTTCGCCGTATACGCGGACTTCACCGCATCTTCGGCGAAGGCGAGGTAATCGTCGTGACTGTAGTCGCGGCGACCGTAATCGGGATCTGTCGCGATCCGCCGCTCGAAGGCCTTCAGCAGATCGGGATCGTCCGCCGCCAGCCGCGGCAACCCACTGTTCTTGGCGATCCAGAACGCCGCATCCGACAGGGCGCTGCCATGCGCGAACGCCCCGCCCTCGCCGTAGGTCTTCATCACGTGCCGGTCGCGCTGGGTCTGCGCCTCATCCAGCACCAGCTTCACCAGGGAGGCGTCGAGCGTGCCGCTCTGCTGGAGGAATTGCGCGCTGCTCACGCCCAGCGCGTTCGACAGCACGCGGCTGGCGAATTCCTCCGAGCCGCCCTCTGCCTTTACCAGCGCCGAATGGAATGCCGCCCGAGCGTTCTGGTTCTCGGTCGCCTCGCGTTCGCCGACGTCGCCTCCGGTCAGGCCCTTCACCCAGTCGATGAAGCGGCCGAACAGGCTGAAGGGCGCCCTCACCTCCGTCGGCTGTTCGCCATCGCCGCCCACCGTGATCCGGCGGTTCTCCAGAAACGAATTGTCGGTGACCAGCGACCGGAAGTCGTGGATGCCGATGCCACTCATCGCACGCGCTCCCGCCCCGCCCTCGTCAGACCATCTTGATGTAGTCGAGTGGAATCGCGGCGGGCGTCGGCTCAGGTGCCGCCGCCGCCTCGAACGGCCTCAGCCGGCGACGCCATGACTCGCCGGTTTCGACGAAACCTTCCAGCAGCCGGGTGAATTCGGCAGGTCGAGCGATACGACGGCTTCCTTGGCGAGCAGGAACACGATCCGCTCCACCGGCTCCACCGCGAGCGTGGCACCCCGCGTCTGGCCCCAGAACATATTGCCCGCGAGCATCATCTCGTTTGCCGCCTCGGATGCCGTCTCGTCGATTTGGCAAAGCCGGGCGAACAGCACGAGGTTCTGCGCCTCCGGCTCGTATTGCAGGGAGATGGTGATCTCTTCGCCGATCCGCAGGCAGCAATAACCCTGCTCATCGGGTGACAGTTGCGGCAGCCCGATCCCTGCGCCGAAATCTCGCAGCAGGCCGCGCATGATATCGATCGACATCGTCCGTCCCCCGTTCCACCGGCTCCCAATCGCGACGGTTCGACTATGCTCGATTCTAACCCGGGTGCCTGGTCAAACTAGACGCACGATTGCCGGACTGCCAGCAGGACTCATGGAATTTCATGGAATTCCAGAAAGTTGGTGCAGCAACATCCTGGCGCTATGCTGAAATGACGACACCATGACCGCAGCAGGAACCCCCAGGGTGGCGGTCTCGAGGACCCAATACCGGTCTTGCGCACCAGTACATAAGGTACCGGCGGATGTTGGGCACTGGATTACCAGACGATCCACGGCAACCGCCATTCCATTATTTGCGCGTGCTTTTCCTGGAAAATGGTGGAATTCCGCGCCCGTCCGGCATAGCATGCCGATTGTTGGGGACGAGGTTCAAGTCGATGCCGGAGCCGCGCATCCGCGGAGACTTCGCGGAAAAGCTGCGCCTGACGGCTGCGGCACTGCACTGTACCAGCCGCAAGGATCTGTGCGCCCGATTCCGCGCAGTCAACCCGGCGACCCAGTGCGATCTGGAACGACTGCACAAATGGATCCAGGGCCGCGCGCTGCCACGCTCGACACAACTCTATGATGACTGGGCAAAGGTTCTCGGCACGGAGCGCTCCGGCACCTGGCTCATCGCCTGTTCGGTCGACGATTTCCGTGCCGAGGTATCTTCGTTGTTCGGCGTGTCGGTCGACGATCTGCGGCAGTTGGATGCCGCCCGGTCGCGGGCCAGCCCGGGCACCGGGAAGCTGTCGCTGCTTGGTGGCGCGATGGCGCTGTGCGGCAGTTTCGCGTGCTATTCGCATGCGTGGTCACCACATTTCCGCGGTCACCTCATCCGGGGCGGCATGCAGATCTCGCCCAGCAGGGGCACCGGCCTGCTCGCCACGTATACCGAGAGCCTGCTCGGGCGCAGGGTGCGCCTGACCGGCGACATCAACATCGCCGGCCGCAGCATGCACTGCCACATGCGGGAGCCCGACAGCGACCTTCCGCTGTTCTTCAGCATGTTCCTGCCCGGTCCACCGGTGAGCCTGCTCTGCGGCATCATGTCCGGCGTCGCCTTCGTGGCGCACGAGACGCTGCCTTCCTATTCGCGCGTCCTCATGGTGCGCTGCCCGCCCGAGGCCGATCTCGACGCGTCCAACCGATACATGGAGCGCGGCGACCTGGCGATCTCGCGGGACCTCGCCCGGCTGGGCGTCGCCATGGGAGCGCCCGACCGGCTGGACAGGCTGGCGACCGAGTTCCTCGCAGAGAACATGGATCAGGTATCGCTGGGCGACCTGGTGGCGCTATCCGGTCTGCTCGATGAGGCAAGGATCGAACGGCCGACCGCTTCGCTGTAGGATGCGGCTGCGCCGCCAATGGACACCATCCCCGGCCTGCCGATCGATCTCGCCGATATCCGCACCGGCATCACCCTGGTCGCGATCGGCCTTGCGCGCACCACCGGCCTGATGCTGATCACACCATTCCTGGGCAAGGGCATCGTCACCGGCTTTGCCCGCAACGGCGTGATCCTTTCGCTGAGCCTGCCGCTGCTGAAGCTGGCTACGATACCCGTCCGGCGACTTTGATTCGACCGACCTCTTCCTCACTTTCGGCCTCGTGCTCAAGGAACTGATGATCGGGGTGCTTCTGGGCATGCCGATCGCCGTCACCTCCTGGGGTCTCGAGGCGGCAGGGTTCTTCATCGACAACCAGCGCGGCTCCACGATGGCGAGTTCGCTCAACCCCGCCACCGGCAACCAGACCTCACCCGTC
Source organism: Acetobacteraceae bacterium (assembly GCA_037201625.1). Classification (GTDB taxonomy): domain Bacteria; phylum Pseudomonadota; class Alphaproteobacteria; order Acetobacterales; family Acetobacteraceae; genus JAMXLO01. The sequence goes on from JBBCGR010000003.1 coordinate 1,983,333, forward strand.
GGAATTCTCCTGGGCCAGGCCTATACCACCTGGCTGTTCGTCACCGGCGGTTTCCTGCTCATGCTGGATGCGCTGTACCAGTCGGAGAAGATCTGGCCGATGTGGAATTTCGTCCCCGCATTCAGCGCCGGTTTTGCGCCCGCCATCCTGCGTCTGCTCGACTCCGTCATGGCGCTGAGCGTGCTGATCGCCGGCCCCGCCATCGTGGCGATGTTCCTCACCGAGTTCGGCCTCGCGCTCACCAGCCGCTTCGCACCGCAGTTGCAGGTGTTCTTCATGGCGATGCCGCTGAAGAGCGCCGTCGGACTGCTGGTGCTGATCCTCTCGATGGCGCTCGTGCTGACCGAGGCGGGGCAGCACCTGCCATCCCCGGTCGAGGCGGTGCGCGGCCTCGCGGGCTGGCTGCGATGAGCGACAAGACCGAGAAGCCCACGCCGAAACGCCTGCGCGACGCCCGCAAGAAGGGCGAGGTCGCGTCCAGCAAGGAGATCATCTCGGCTGCGCTGATCCTTGCCTTTCTTGGCCTGCTGATCGGCACGATGCCGACCATGGTCCAGCAGTTTCGAGGCCATCATCCTGATGCCGGTGCCGCTGCTCGGTGACGACTTCACCGCCGCGGCGACCAAGCTGCTGCAGGGCTACGTCAAGGCGATGGCGCTGATGCTCGCGCCCTTCCTGCTGATCTGCATCGTGGTGCCGATCGTCGCCAGCGTGGCGCAGTACGGCATGCTGTTCTCCGCCCGAGGGCATCAAGCCATCGCTGAAGAAGATGAACCCGGGCGGCTACCTCAAGAAGACGTTCGGTCTCCAGAACCTCGTCGAGTTCCTGAAATCGCTGATCAAGATCGCCATCCTCAGCATCGTCATCGTGATCATCCTGCGCGACGGGATGCAGGCGATCATCCGTGCGCCAGCCTGCGGACTTGGCTGCCTCGCGGAGGTGGTCGGCGTACTCTTGCAGCAGCTTGCGATCTGGGCGGCCGGTCCGTTCATCATCGTGGCCGCCGTGGACTTCGGCTACCAGAAGTGGAATTTCATGAAGAAGAACAAGATGACCAAGGACGAGGTGAAGAGGGAATACAAGGAGAGCGAGGGCGATCCGATCATCAAGGGGGCAGCGCAAGCAGTTGCACCAGCAGATGATCATGGAGGGTCAGGTTGACCGCTCGCGCAAGGCCACCGTCCTGGTCACCAATCCGACACACGTTGCGGTTGCGATCTACTACCGCCAGGGCGAAACGCCGCTGCCGATCGTCACCGCCGTGGCACCGACCTGCTGGCGCGCCGTATGATCGAGGCAGCGACCCAGGCCGGTGTCCCCGTGATGCAGAACGTTCCCCTGGCGCATGGCTTGCTTGAGAACGCGACGGTGGACGAATATATTCCCTCGGAACTGATCGAACCCTTCGCCGAAGTATTGCGCGCGTTACGCGATCTCGCGGTGGCGGAGTAAGTCACGGGCAGCAGCCGCTGGGGCGAGACGGACAACCTCCCGCATGTCGGATCGGATAGAGAGTGTATCGACCCATTTTCGGCTTCCGGACGGCCAGGTGCCGGACGGTGCCCGGGACATGCGCGGCAACTGGCAGGGCGAGTCGGTCGAGGTGGCGTCGCGCGACGCCCGCTCGCTGCTGGACGATGCGAAGGAGGAACTCAGCTTCGCGATGTCCGAGGAGATGGAGGCCAAGGACCTCAAGGAGCGGTCCGTCGACGAAGGCCGCTACAGCGACCGGGTCAACGAGATAGAGGGCGTCTGGAAGTTTCAGGAGGAGCTGCTCCCGACCTCGACCTCGAGGCGCTGCGGGAGCTGTTCGAGGAATTGCTGGCCGATCCGGTCGCGTCCCTGGCCGATCCGGTCGCGTCCGAGGACGATATCCTGCGGATGGTGGGCGAGCGGTTCGGCGACCCAACCCACGCCGATGTGGCGATGGACGGGCTGGAGAAGGCGCTGCACCTCGCCGGCCGCGACGAACTGGCGGACCGTGTCACCGGGGCGCGCGCGCGCTTCCAGGCGGAGCAAGGCCCCGCGATCCGCGCCGGCCTGAACGTCACCGGGGCCGCGTTCGAGATCGCCGCCGGCGACAAGGCGGCGGCCGGCGAATTGCGCGACCTCTATCGGGCCACCGTGTTCGGCAAGCCGGGACCGGCCGGCCTCTATAGGGGCATGATCGGGCAGTTCGGCGTCGAGGGTTTCACCGACCGGCTGCGCTTCCTGACCCATGCGGCGGGCGACGACCTGGCGGCGGAAGGCCCCTCCGTCGATCCAGCCCGCCTGCAGGAACTGATCCGCGACCTGTCCACCCTGCGCGTGCTCGACACCGTGCATGAACGGTGCACCGAGTTGGCCAACCGGCTGGACCGGCAGAACCAGGTGAGGCTGGCGCCCACGGACGTGTTGCAGGCCCTGCTGCCGCTGACCGAGGAGACGGTGAACGGTCCCTCCAAGATCCTCGCCGTGCCGGAGAAGCTCGACATCCCCGCCTCGCGCCTGGACGCGCAGATCACCCTGTTGCGCGAGGCTCGCGAGGTGATGACCATCATGCCGGTGGCGATCTATCGTGACATGGATGCGCGCGCCGCATTGTTGCGCGGCATGCAGGAGGCGATGGACATCACGATCGAACGCGAGGAAGAACAGGCGGTATGAGTGCCGAAGCCGCCGTGCAGGAACTGTGTGCCGCCATCGGCGTGCGGGCCGGCGAACTGCCGCTGGTGCTGCGCTTCGAGCGGTCCGGCGAGTTGCACATCGAGCGCCAGGACGGCGGCATCGTGATCTACCTGGCGCGCCAGGTGCCGGAGTATCGCACGGGCGTCGCGGCCGCGGCGCTTCGGCTGGTGCATCCCGACCGTGGCTTGCCCTTCACGGTGAAGGCGGCATTCCGCGGCGAGGAGACGCTGGTGCTGCTGGTGCGCATCGCGGAAGAACACGTCGACGTGCCGATGCTCGATTCTGTCATGCACCTGCTGACCCGGCTTGCCGACGAAGCCGAAGCGGCCGGCCGGACCTGACGACGATGGCACGCATCGGCGATCCATTGCTGCGGTTCGACATCGGCATCAGCACGGTCCGCCGCGCGGACGAGATCCATCGCCTGCCGGACGAGGGCGTGGCGCCGGCGATAGACACGCGGCCGACCCAGTTGCTCGATGCGCTGTATGACACGCCGACCTTCGACGAACGTATCCTCGCGGCGGTGGCGCCCGAGATCTCCGACCCCGCCGTGCTCGATCCGTCGGTCTATGCCGCGGCGCTGCGCGATGCGCGCCAGGCCATGGCGGAACTCGCCGACGCCGGCCCCGAGACCGACCGTGCCGTGTTCGCCGAAGCGCTCGCCGTGCTGGATGAGGCGCAGGACGTCCGCGTGATCCTGGATACCGCGACGCTGCTGCTGATGCGGGCATGAGCGGGGCGCTGGACGTGGCAGTCGAACCGCGCACCCGCGATGCGCTGGCGGTGCTGGCGTATATCTACCTTCAGTTCGACCGCGCCGGCGATGCGGCTGCGCTGTTCGCCGCCCTAGCCCGCATCGACCGTGATCCCACCTGGGCGGAATGCGGGCGATGCCTCGCGCTGGTCATGGCCGGCCGCAATGCGGAAGCGCGCGAGGCAGCGACCCGCCTGTTGCAAGCACCGGTTGACGACACGCGGCGCTGCCACCTGCTGCGCATCCTGGCGCGCGCATGCTGGAACCTCGGACTGGCCGAGGAGGCGCGAATCCACCAGCAGGCGGTGAAGAAGTTGCTGGCGGTCACCGTCATGCGCAGGACGCCGACCGGACGATGATCTGGGTGCGCAAGATCGGCGCGATGCTGGCGGGCCGCAACGACCTGATCCTGGCGGTGCTGCTGATCGCGATCATCTTCATGATGATCCTGCCGCTGCCGACGCATCTGCTGGAATTCCTCCAGGCGCTCAATCTCGGCATCTCGGCGATCCTGCTGATGGTGGCGGTCTACATCAAGTCGCCACTGTCCTTCGTGTCGTTCCCCTCGCTGCTGCTGCTGACCACGCTGTTTCGCCTCGCGCTCACCATCGCCGCGACACGGCTGATCCTGATCGACGGCTATGCCGGCGCCATCATCGAGACCTTCGGCAACTTCGTCGTCGCCGGAAACCTCGTGGTCGGTGCAGTGATCTTCCTGATCATCACCATCGTGCAGTTCGTCGTGATCACCAAAGGCTCGGAGCGCGTGGCGGAGGTCGCGGCGCGCTTTTCGCTGGACGCGATGCCGGGCAAGCAGATGAGCATCGACGGCGACATGCGCGCCGGCACGATCGACATGGCGGAGGCGCGCCGCCGCCGCGGCATGGTGGAGAAGGAAAGCCAGCTCTACGGCGCCATGGACGGCGCCATGAAGTTCGTGAAGGGCGATGCGATCGCCGGCCTGATCTGCATCGCGGTGAACATCCTGGGCGGCATCGCCATCGGCTCGTTCCAGAAGGGCATGCCGCTGGCCGAGGCGGGCACTGTCTATTCGATCCTGACGATCGGCGACGGCCTGGTGGGGCAGATTCCGGCGCTGTTCACCTCGATCACCGCCGGCTTCATCGTGACGCGCGTCAGCAACGAGGACACCGGTTCCAATCTGGGCGACGAGATCGGCGGGGAGGTCACTGCGCAGCCGAAGGCGCTGATGGTCGGCGCGGTCATCATGGTGATCTTCGCGATGATCCCGGGCTTCCCGTGGTTCATCTTCCTGCCGCTCGCGGCGCTGGCCGGCGGCGGCGGCTACATGATGCACCGTGCCGCCACGCGTCCCCCCGCGACACCCGATCCGTATTCCTCGGCCGGTGTGCCGGCAGTAGTCTCCGGCGGCGGCGTTGCCGCACCCCGCAAGCCGGCCTCGGGCGACGCCGATGAATTCTCGCTGACCGTTCCGCTGATGGTGGACGTCGGCACCGACATCCAGACGGTCATCCGGCCCGAAGTGCTGAACGAGGAACTGGCCTCGGTACGCCGCGCGCTCTATTACGACCTGGGCGTGCCGTTCCCGGGCATCAGCCTGCGCCTGAACGAGCATGTGAAGGGCGGCGCCTACAGCATCCTGATCCAGGAGGTGCCGTGCGGCGAGGGACAGCTCCACGCGCAATACGTCCTGGCGCGCGAGACGCCGGAGAACCTCGACCTGGTGGGCATCCCCTACACCAAGGAAAAGGCGTTCCTGCCGCGCGTCGACACCATCTGGGTGGACGTGGCGCATCGCGAGGCGATGCGGGGCGCGTCGATCCCGTTCATGGAACCGGTGCAGATCCTCAGCTACCACATCGCCCATGTGCTGCGCCGCTACGCCGACGAATTCATCGGCATCCAGGAGACGCGCTTCCTGCTGTCGCGCATGGAGGACCGGTTCCCCGAACTGGTGAAAGAGGTGCAGCGCGTCGTGCCGCTGCAGAAGACGTCGGAGATCTTCCAGCGGCTGGTGTCGGAAGGCGTGTCGGTGCGCAACATGCGTACCATCCTGACCGCGCTGATCGACTGGGGGCAGAAGGAGAAAGACACCGTCCTGCTCACCGAATACGTGCGCGGCGCGCTGAAGCGGCAGATCTGCTACCGTTACTCCAGCGGCATGAACATCCTGCCCGCCTACGTGCTGACGCCGGAACTCGAGGACACCGTTCGCAACGCGATCCGGCAGACCTCGGCCGGCAGCTATCTGGCGCTCGATCCGCGCATCACCAAGCAGATCGTCGACAAGGTGCGCAAGGCGATGGGCGACGTCGCGCGCCAGCCGCGCAAGCCGGTGCTGCTCACCTCGATGGATATCCGCCGCTACATGCGGAAGATCATCGAGGTGGAATGCGCTGACCTGCCGGTGCTGTCCTACCAGGAACTCACGACCGAGATTGCGGTACAGCCTTTGGCGAAGGTCGCGCTGTGATGGCGGATGACGTCACCAGTGTCGTGAGCGGCCGCCGTACCACCGGGGCGCGGCCGCTGCTGCACGTGGTGTCCGGACCGAACCAGGGTGCGGAGGCGCCACTGGATGATGGCGCCTGGATCATCGGCGCTGGTGCGGGCGCGGATCTGACCTTCGCCGAACCGGCGCTGGCGGAGACGCATCTCCGCATCGTGGTCGCCGGCGGCAAATGCCGCATCGTTGCGATGGCCGATGGCGTCCGGTTGGGCAACGAGGCATTGCCGGTGGGTGCGGAACGTGACCTGGCGGCACTGCGGCCGGTGGCGATCGGCGATACGGTGTTCGCCATCGGACCCGCCGGCAGCGACTGGTCCGCCGTGGCGCAGGCTGCTCCGGCCCCCGCTGCGGTACTGGACCCTGCGCTGGCCCCGGCGGTACCCGGCCCCGCGACCGAAGCACAGCCCGCGGCGCCTGCCCCGGACCCGGTGGCCGACGTACAGGTGGCGGCCTCTGACAGATTATCCGTCGTCCCGCCACGGCGCGCGCGACTGGTCCTGCCGGTCGTTGCCCTCGCCGTCGTCGTGCTCGCCGTGGCCGGGCTGGCGTGGCTGGTCTCGGGCAGGCCGCCCGAGGCTCCTGCGCAGGCGCCCGACCCATTGCAGCAGGCACGCGCGGTGCTTGCTGAACTGCACCTCGACGATCTCGCCACCAGCCTGGTCAAAGGCCGTGTCGTCATCAGTGGCTATGCCGCGACCGACGAGCAGGTGGCACGGTTAGTGGAGACGCTGAAGCGGCAGGGGGTGGATGCCGATACCCAGGTGATGTCGCAGACCGCGCTGCTCGACATGGTCACCACGGTGTTGAAGGCCTTCGGCATCGACGGCGCCGTGCAGGCCGACGGCCCGGGACGCATCATCCTGACGGGCTACGCCGAGGACGGCACGCGGGTGGACGCACTGCTGCAGCGCCTGAAGACCGACGTGGCCGGATTGCGCGGCACCACCAACCGGATCGTGACGCCGGAGCGGGCGCGCACGTCGCTGGAGCAGGCGATCGCCGCGGCCAACCTGTCCGATGTCGTCAAGCTCACGCAGATGCCGCGCGCGATCAAGGCGGCGGGCTTTCTGGATCGGCCGCGGGCGGCACGCTGGGCTGCGGTGGAGGAGCGGTTCCGTAAGGAATTCGGCGACCGCATCCGTCTGGAGACCCAGTTCGTCACCGTCGCCGCCGCCACGCCGCGCGGCGTGCGGCTCGGCAAGGACCCGTTCGTCATCCTCGACGACGGCAGCCGCGTCGGCATCGGCGACATGCTGGGCGGCGCGGGCCGCATCGTTGCGATCGACGCTGCGAAGGTCAGGGTCAGGACCGCCTCGGGTGACGTGGACCTGCCGTATGCACAGACGCCAAACTGGATCTTGGAGGACAAGCCGTGAGCGAGACCACCGCGCTGTTCGACATTCAGGATCGCCTGGCCGCCGACAAGGACGGCAGCGCACGGCGGTCGCTTGAGGCCGAACTGGCCACACTGCGCCAGACGCTGAAGCGCAGGCTCGATGCCGGTGCGCCGCCCGATGAATTCCGCAAGCTCACCACGCTGCTGGACGCCGCCACGGCGGCCGGCGAAGTCGTTGCAAATACCTGGAAAATGTATCATATCCGCGAAGGCGCGTAGCGAAGGGCAGCATCCATGTCGGGCGTCAGCTTCAATTCGGTCGGAAATGCTCTCAGCAACAACACGAATGCTGCGGGCAGCGCGCTGACGGACCGGATGAACAACAACTTCGACAGTTCCAATCCGACGCACATGATGGATGCTATGCGGATGATGAACAACTGGTCGCTCGCGGTGAACCTCGAATCCTCCACCGTGAAGATGATCGCCGATACGCTCAAGGGCGTGGTGCAAAAGATCGGCTGATGCCGCAACGGCTGCGCCTGCGCGGCGCATAGCAGCACCGTACAGGCCCTGTGCGGAAGCCGGGACCAGAGCCTCTCCTGTCGACGGTGCGGCACGTGAAGCATGCAATGAAACGGCGAACGGTCGTGCGGCGGGCGACCGACGACACCGCGCGGCTGGCCGCACCGCCATCGCGGAACTCGCCGCAAGCGGCTGGGTTCGCAGAGGATTTCGCTGGTGGAGGGGGTTGGATTCGAACCAACGTAGGCGTGCGCCAACGGATTTACAGTCCGTCCCCTTTAGCCACTCGGGCACCCCTCCGCAGAACCGCGCCTCTATGGCCAAACACGGGCATTGTCAACGAAGCCGGCACGGGTCACACCCACCGGCATGATGCAGCTCCCTCTCAGCCCCCTCGCCACGTATCGCACCGTCGAGATGCATACCGGGGGCGAGCCGGTGCGCATCATCATCGAAGGTTTCCCCGAGCCGCGCGGCGCCACGGTCCTCCAGCGCCGCGAGGATGCATCGGCCAGGCTCGACGTTCACCGGCGCCGCCTGATGCTCGAACCGCGCGGCCATGCCGAGATGTACGGTGCGCTTCCCGTGCCCGCCGCCGCGCCCGCCGCATTCGGCGTGCTGTTCATGCACCATTCCGGGTTCAGCACGATGTGCGGCCACGCCACGATCGCCCTGGGTCGCTGGGCCGTCACCTCCGGGCGGGTCGCCTTGCGGGACGGCGGCGCGGAATTCGTCCTGGAATGTCCGTGCGGTCCCGTCACCGTCCAGGTGAGCGACGATGGCAGGTCGGTGGCATTCATCAGCGTCCCCGCCTTCGCCGCGGAACTCGATGCGCAGATCGAGGTGCCGGGGACCGGCCGCGTCACCTGCGACATCGGCTATGGCGGCGCGTTCTACGCCATCCTGCCGGCCTCCCGCCTCGGTCTCGACCTGCGCGAGACGCCGGTCGGGCAGCTTCGCGCCGCCGCCCTCAGCATCATGCGGGCGATCCGCGCGCGCGGCGCCGTGCAGCATCCCACCGAGCCGGAGCTGTCCTTCCTCTATAGTGCGATCCTGACCGACGACACACCGGTCGACGCGGACCGGCCCAGCCGCAACCTCTGCGTGTTTGGCGACGGGCAGATCGATCGCAGCGCCACCGGCAGCGGCGTCACGGCGCGGATGGCGGTGGATGCCGCGCGCGGCCTGATCGTGCCGGGAGCGGCGCGCAGCTTCGCCGGCGCCTCGGGGGTGCCTTTCCACGGTACGCTGCTGGCCGAGGAGCGGCTGGGGCCGCATCGCGCGTGGCGCGTCCGGGTGGCGGGGACCGCGTCGTTCAGCGGCACGGCGACCTGGGTGGTGGAGGACGGCCACGACCTGGCCGATGGCTTCGCGATCGAGGAGCACCTGCCGCTGCCGGCGTCAGGCTAACCCTGGCGCGCCAGCAGCGCGTCCACCGCGTCCGCATCCTCCCAGGCCAGCGAGACACCCACGACGCCGACGCGATCGCGCCAGGCGGGGGGCAGGCGAACGGCATCCTTGGGCGTGGTCACCGGCGTGGCGCCCAGCCTCGCCGCGGTCTCGGCGAGGCCGCGCAGTTCCGGCTCCGTATAGGCATGGTGGTCGGGAAACGGCGCGGTACCGGCGAGCCGGACGCCCGCGGCCTCCAGCATCGCGAAGAACTTCCCGGGCCGGGCGATGCCGGCGAATGCCAGCACGGGCCGCTGCACCCACTCGCCGATCCCGGGTGCCGGGCGCAGGGAGGCGCGCAGAACGGGCAGCCCCGTCGCGGCCGCCGCCCCGGTACGGTCGGCGCCGATCAGCACTACGGCCTGACAGCGTGCGGCGCAGGCGGCCACCGGCTCGCGCAACGGGCCAGCCGGCAGCACGCTGCCATTGCCGAATCCCGACGCACCGTCCACCACGAGCAGCGACAGATCCTTGTGCAGCCCCGGATTCTGCAGCCCATCGTCCATCACCAGCACCTCGGCACCGGCCGCCACCGCGGCACGCGCGCTGGCCGCACGATCGCCGCCGACCCAGGTGGGCGCCACCTCAGCCAGTAGCAGCGCCTCGTCACCCACGTCCGCGGCGGCGTCCTGAGCGGTCACGCGATGGGTCGTCCGGATGGCACCGCCATAGCCGCGCAACAGGAAATGCACCGCGCGTCCTGCGGCGACGAGGCGGCCACCCAGGTCCAGCGCGACCGTCGTCTTGCCCGCACCGCCGATGGTGACATTGCCGCAGCAGATCACCGGAACCGGAGGGCGCCAGCCGGGCCGTGCCACCCGGGCGGCCGTCGCCGCGGCGGTGATCGCCCCGAGGGGCGACAGTAGCGCCGACAGCGGGCGCGACAGCCGGTCGCCATGATCCCAGAAGCGCGGCGCGCGCGGCATTCGCTACGACATGCCCCCAGGCGTTCCCCACCGCATTCAGCGCAGCAATTCGATCAGTGCCGCCGCCGTGCGGCCTGGCAGGTCGCCGTGCCGCTGCACGGCAGCACGGGCTGCCTCGCCCATCACCCGGCACTGCTCGTGATCCCGCAGCAGGGCATCCACCCGATCGGCCAGGGCGGCGGTGTCGTGCACCACATCGAGCCCGCCGGCCGCCCGCAGCATGGCCACGTGATCGGTGAAGTTCCCGGTATGAGGCCCCACCAGGATGGCGCAGCCCAGCCGCGCCGGCTCCAGCGGATTCTGACCGCCGCCGGGATCGACCAGGCTGCGGCCGATGAAGGCGACCCGGGCGAGACGGTACCACAGCCCGAGTTCGCCTAGCGTGTCGGCGATCCAGACGCCCTCCTCGGGCGGGTCGTCGCCGCGCGACCGGTGGCCATCGGCCGGGATGGTGACCCCGCGCGCGGGGTGGCGGGGTGCGATGATGGTCAGCAGCCCGGGATGCGCCGGCAGGAGCAGGCGATGGGCGGCGACGACCAGCGCCTCCTCACCCGGGTGGGTGCTGGCCGCGAGCCACACCGGACGCCCCGCGAGGCGATCCTGCAGCCGGCGGAGTTCCGTGGGATCGGCCGGCAGCGGGGGCGCCGACAGCTTGAGGTCGCCGGGCGCCTCCAACCGGTTGCAACCCAGTGTGCGAAGCCGTTCGGCGTCCGATTCGGTGCGTGGCTGCACGCGGGCGAACCCGCCCAGGACCTGCCTGGCGAGCCCCGGTGCGTGGCGCCAGCGTGCCAGGCTGCGATCGGACAGGCGTGCGTTGACCAGCATCATCGGGATGCGCCGGAGCTGGCAGGCAGCCAGCAGGTTCGGCCACAGCTCGCTCTCGACGAAGCAGGCGACGGTCGGCCGCCAGTGTTCCAGGAACCGCGCGGTCCAGGCCGGCACGTCGAGCGGCACGAACCGGTGCAGCACGCGGCGCGCCAGCCGCGGTTCCAGCCGCTGGGCCAGCAGGTCGGCCGAAGTGACCGTCCCGGTGGTGAACAGGATGGTGGCGTCCGGCGCGCCATCGGCGAGCGCCGGCAGCACGGGCAGCAGCGACATCGTTTCGCCCACCGACGCCGCGTGCAGCCAGATCAGCCGCCCGGGCGGCCGTGGCGAGCGGTCGATACCGCGCCGTTCCGCGAGCCGGCCACGCAGTTCCTTGCCGCGCGCCTGGCGCACCCGCAGCATCAGGCGCAGGCCGGGAGCCGCCACGGTCGCCACCGCAGCCCACACGACGCCGAGCGGGTTCAGGCCAGGCACAGCCGGTCCGCCCGCTCGGCCGCGGCGGTCAGGGCGTCGCCGATCGCCGGCACCGAGTCCTGCCATCCCTCGCGCGAGACGGCGATGGTCGGCAGGCACACCACGACGCCGCGTCCGAACGGCTTCGGCACCGCCATGCGGTCCCAGGTGCGCAGCACCCAATGCCGGGTCGTCTGCGCCGCACAGGGGAGCACCGGCGCACCGGACAGGGCGGCGAGCTGGGCCACTCCGGCTGCGGCGACGCGACGGGGGCCACGCGGTCCGTCGGGCGTGATCGCGATATGATCGCCGCCGGCGAGCAGGTTGAGCAGGATGCGCAGGCCCTTGGCGCCGCCACGCGACGAGGAGCCCAGCACGACGTCGAGGGCGAAGCGGCTGACCACGGCGCCGATGAAGCGGCCGTCGCGGTGCTGGCTCACCAGGACATGCGCCCGGTTGCCGACCGACCGGCCCTCCGGCATCTGCCGTGCCAGGACCCACAGCATCGGCATCATCGGCAGCCGCTCATGCCAGAACGCCACCACGACGGGCGCGCCGGCGGCGTGCGGGGCCATGTGCTCCTGGCCGTCCAGCGACCAGCGCGTGGTGCGCAGCGCGAACGCCAGGTAGAGCCCGAGCAGCCTCGCCAGGGCGGCCTGCGTGGTCGGATGCCTGAGGAGCCGTTTCATCGCACGGGCGGTAGCACGCGCCCTGCAGCCGAGAAAGGGTCCCTTGATCCTTCGCCCGCGCGCCGCCCGGCTGCGCGTTACCGCCGTAGCGACAACCCCGGCCGTAGACACGATCAGGTAGCCGCGGCGATCCAGCCTTCGCCTGTCCGCAAGACAGGAGAGTTCACATGGGTCGGTTCAACGCTGAACGTGGCAGGACGGCGACAAACCCGATGTTCATCGGGCGGGCAGGCCATCGTGATCGGGGCGGGTATCGCGGGGCTGGCTGCGGCCGGCCTGCTGGCCAACTGGTTCGAGCGCGTCGTGGTGCTGGAGCGCGACAGCCTGCCTGCGGAGCCGGCGCCTCGCTGGGGAACCCCGCAGGCCTGGCATGGCCACGGGCTGCTGGTCGGTGGCCAGCGCGCGCTCGATGAGCTGTTTCCCGGTCTCGGCATGGACCTCACCGCCGCGGGTGCGTTGCCGCTGCGGGTCAACGGCGATGTCCGCGAGGAACGCCCAGATCACGGGCCGATGCCGCAGCGGGATTTCGGCATGACCGGCTACGCGATGTCGCGGCCGCTGCTCGAATTCACGCTGCGCCGGCGCCTCGAGCGCCACCGCAACGTGACCATCCGCGCCGACAGCCGGGTGGTGGGGATCGTCACCGATGTGGACGGGCAGCGCGTGACCGGCGCCCGTTTCATGGTGCAGGACGAAGACCGCAGCGAGACCCTGTCCGCCGATCTCGTGGTGGACGCGTCCGGGCGTGGCCAGCCGACGATGGCGCTGCTGCAATCGCTCGGCCGGCCGCTGCCGCCGGAGGAGACCATCGGGATCGATCTCGGCTACACCACCGCGATCCTGCCCATCCCCGCCGATGCGCCGAGTGACTGGAAGCTGGTGCTGACACATCCGCGCATGCCCGACTCCACGCGCCGCGCGATCCTGCTGCCGATCGAGGGGAACCGCTGGATGCTGACGGTGGCCGGACGTGGCCACGAGCGTCCGCCTGGCGGATGGGAGGGGCTGCTCGCCTGTCTGCGGAGCCTCGCCACCCCGACGATCTACCGTGCCGTCCGCGACCTGGCGCCGTCGGACAGGCTGATGCGCTTCGGTTTTCCCGGCAGCTCCTGGCGACATTTCGAGCGGCTCGAGACGTTCCCCGACGGGCTGGTGCCGATCGGCGACGCGATCTGCCATTTCAATCCGGTGTATGGCCAGGGGATGTCGGTCGCCGCCAAGGAGGCGGTGCTGCTGAACCAGGTGCTGGGCGAGCGTGCGACCGAGCCGGATCCGCTTGCCGGCCTGGGGCGGGTGTTCCTGGCTGCCGCGAGCCGGCTGGTCGAGACGCCCTGGAGCATGGCGGCGATCCCTGACTTCGCCTGCCCTGGCACGCGCGGGGAACGGCCGGCGGACCTCGACCAGTCGCTGGCATTCTTCTCCGCGCTGTTCCGCCTCGCCGAGCGCGACGCGGCCGTGCAGCGCCTGACGGTGGAGGTCTGGCACATGCTGAAACCGATCAGCGCCTATCGAGACCCGGAGCTCAGGGAACGGGTGATGGCCGAGATGAACGAGCTGGCCTACGCGTAATGGCCGGCGGCGTGGGCCGGCTCGCCCGGCTCACGCCGTCATCCGGTTCCAGGCATCCAGTGCGGCGATCTTGTACGCCTCGGCGAGCGTCGGATAGTTGAAGGTGTTCTCGATGAAGTAGTCGAGCGTGCCTTTGAGGTTCAGCACCGCCTGGCCGATATGGATCAGCTCCGTGGCGCCTTCGCCCACGATGTGGACGCCGAGCAGCCGCCGCGTGCGGATCGAGAACAGCATCTTCATCATGCCGGCATTGAGGCCCATGATGTGGCCGCGCGAAGTTTCCCGGAAGCGGGCGATGCCGCATTCGTAGGGAATGGCGCGCTGGCGTGCCTCGTGCTCGGTCATGCCCACCGTGGAGATCTCGGGCACCGAATAGATCCCGTATGGGAAGAACTCCGGCGCGTGGGGTGCCGGCACATTGAAGGCATGGCAGGCGGCGATGCGGCCCTGCTCCATGGAGGTGGAGGCCAGGCTCGGGAAGCCGATGGCGTCGCCGGCGCAGTAGATGTGCGGCACGGCGGTCTGGAAGGTCTGCTGATCGACCTTCAGCCGGCCGCGATCATCGGCTTCCAGGCCGCAGGCACCCAGGTTCAGCACATCGGTCGCGCCGACCCGGCCGGCGGTGTACAGCACCATCTCCGAGCGCACGCGGCGGCCACCTTCCAGGATGGTGACGGGCCAGTCGTTCTCGACCTCGATCCGTTCCACCTTGGAGCCGAAGCGCAGCGCCACGCCGCGGTCGCGGAGCTGATGGGTGAAGTCCTCGATCAGTTCGTGGTCGACGAAGTCGAGCATGGTCGGACGCGCCTCGACCAGCGCCACGGCGACGTCCAGCGCACTGAAGATGGTGGCGTACTCGACGCCGATGACGCCGGCGCCGATCACCGTGAGGCTGCGTGGCAGGCGGGGGATCTCCACGATCTCGTCGCTGTCGAAGACCGAGGTGCCGTTGAACGGCACGCTGTCGGGGCGGTAGGGCCGGGTGCCGACGGCGATCAGGATGCGCTCGCCCTGGAAGATGCGGATGTCGCCGGCGTCGGAGGTGACCTCGATGCGATGCGGGTCGAGGAAGCGGGCGGTGCCGAGGACCGTCTGGACGGCGTTGCGGGCGAACTGATGCTCCAGCACGTCGACCTCATGGTCGAGGGTCATGTGCAGGCGCATCATCAGGTCCTTGGCGCCGATGTCCTTCTTCACGCGGTAGGCGCGGCCGTAGAAGCCTCGCTCCCGCCAGCCGGTGAGGTTGAGCACGGTCTCGCGGATGGTCTTGGACGGAATGGTCCCGGTATGGACCGATACGCCACCGACACGGCGACCCTTCTCCACCACGAGGACGGAGCGGCCGATCTTCGCGGCCTGGATGGCGGCGCGGCGGCCGGCGGGACCGCTGCCGATGACGATGAAGTCGAACGTGCTCACGGACCGGCAGGGTGGCGGAAGGCGAATGGTGTGTCTATCGCAATATTGCTGCGCTGCAGTGAAGGTGGAGGGGGCGGCGATGGGGAGCGGTGCGGCGATGTCTTGCAATCGCCGGTGAAGCCGCCTAGAAACCGCGCCCTGGCACGGAGCGCGGGCGTAGCTCAGGGGTAGAGCACAACCTTGCCAAGGTTGGGGTCGAGGGTTCGAATCCCTTCGCCCGCTCCAGATTCCAGCGCACGCACAGCGCGGGCAACCTCGACAACCTATCCAGCGTTGCCCATTTCCTGTTCGTGCGCCGCGCCGATCATCTCTCGAGCGATCCGCAATACCTCATCGGCCAGTGCTGCATCCGCCTTGGCGACGGCGCGCGATACGGCGACAGCACCCATCTGTGCGACAACAGCGGCAACCGCCAGGCGGCGCCTCTGACACGCGGGAAATGAGGATCGGCTCGACCTCTACTCGGTCCGCATGGCCGATGGCGTCACGCCGGTCGAGGAGATCGTGCGGGGCTTCGACGATCTCGTCCGGGCCGGCAAGATCCTCCACGCGGATCCCTCCGACTTTCCCGCGCGGCGCGTGGCGAGGGCCGTGACCATCGCCGAACTGAGCGGCGCGGCTCCCATCGCAGGCCTTCAGGTGGAACACAGCCTCGTCGAACGCACCACCGAGCAGGAGCCTCTCGCGGCCACGCGCTCGGCCTCGGTGTCGTCGCCTGGCGCAGCCTTTCTCGCCCCGGCGATATTGCCGGTCAGCATGCAACCACCCGGTGGCTTGGAGCGGGTGAAGGGAATCGAACCCTCGTATGCAGCTTGGGAAGCTGCCGTTCTACCATTGAACTACACCCGCGCAGCCCGGATTTTACCGCGCCGCGCGATCCTTGCGCAATCCGCCAACCGGCGTCCGCGCACCACGTTCAGCCGCCCTTCAGCGAGAGGTCCTCGTACGGCGCCGTATAGGGAAAGCCCGGGATGTGCCCGAAGCCTGATTCGGCCACCCGCGGCCCGATGCCGTTGATGAACGCAAGCTGCCAGATCGGCGCGTACATGGCGCGCTCGTGCACCATCTGCTGCATCCGGTGCAGCAACTCCGTGCGCTTCGTCCGGTGCAACTCCACCGCCTGCTGCGGGAACAGCGCGTCGATGTCCGGATAGCTGCCGTAGGCGAACGGACCGCCCTGCACCACCAGGCTCTCCAGCCGCGTCGCCGCGTTGCCGAACGCACCGGGACCCGCCTGGATCAGGTTCTTGTAGGCCTTGTCGGCAAAGCCCTTCAGGAAGGCGGCCCGCTCGATCGGCCGCAGCCGGCACCGTATGCCAACCTCGCCCAGATTGTTCACCACCGCCTCGGCGATGTTGGCGTAGGAGGAATCGCAGTAATAGAAGCCGGCATCGAAGCCGTTCGGAAATCCCGCTGCTGCGAGCGCCTGCTTCGCCTGCCCCGGGTCATATACCGCCGCCGGCGGCTGCCAGTAGAACTCGAACATGTCGGGAAACACGGCGCTGTTGGTGACATGGGAGAATCCCATTGTCAGCGCCTCGTTGATCGTCTGGCGGTCGATCGCCAGGTTGGCCGCGCGCCGTACCCGCAGATCGTGCCACGGCGACTTCGCGTCCCACTGATCGGCGAAATACACGCAGAAGGTGCCCTGCACGACGACCGGCTTGATATCGAGCCCGGGCGTCTGCTTCAGCTCCCCCGCAAGTTCGCCGCGGATCGAGTAGGCGATGTCGATCTCGCCCCGCTTCAGCGCCGCCAGCCGCGTCGACTCGTCGGGGATCACCTTCATGACGATCCGCTTGATGCGAGGGGTGGCACGCCAGTACTGGTCGAACGCCTCCAGCACCAGTTCCACACCCGGCGTGAAGGAGACGAAGCGGTACGGACCCGCACCGATCGGCGCCTTCTTGAACCCGTCATCCCCGACCTGCGCGACGTAGCGCCGAGGCACGATCCAGGCAGCCCCCGTGGCGCCGGCGTAGAAGGTGAGGAAGTCGGGCCATGGCTCCTTCAGCCGGAACCGCACATGCCGCGCATCGGGCGTTTCCACTGCCGCTACACGCTGCTTCAGCAGGCTCTGGCTCGCGCCGCGATAGCGCTCGAACGAGAACCGCACATCATCCGACGTGACCGGCTCGCCATTGTGGAAGCGGGCGCCCTGGCGGATGACGAAGTCGTAGGTGAGGCCGTCCTCCGAGGCGTCGAACGATTCGGCGAGGCAGGGCGCCTGCAACGTGCCCGGCATCGCCTTCACCATGCCGTCATGCAGCGCATACAGCAGCATGAAGGGCGTGATGATGCCGGTGGTCTCCGCCGGATCGAACCAGGCGGGCGGCAGCGAGACATGCACGCCGTAGGTAAGCTGGCCCTGGGGGGCCGCCCTGGTGGTAGCCGGGCGGCTCATGGCCCCCAGCGCGGCGAGTGCAAGCAACGTGCGTCGGGTCGGTGGTCCTGCCGTGCCGTCCAGGACCGTGGCGCCAGACCGCAATGCGGATTGGCTCATCGTCGCCTCCCTGGATGTTCTCTCGTGCGGAGAATTGCATCCAGTGTAGAGGAGCTATGCGCCTATGTCATCCGTGTTGTTCAGCGCCTACACTTGCCGTTCGACGATCAGCTTCTTGATCTCGCCGATCGCCTTCGCCGGGTTGAGTCCCTTGGGGCAGGTATCGGTGCAGTTCATGATCGTGTGGCAGCGATACAGCTTGAACGGATCCTCCAGCGCATCCAGCCGCTCGCCGGTGTGCTCGTCGCGCGAATCGGCGATCCAACGATACGCCTGCAGCAGCACCGCCGGCCCCAGGTAGCGGTCGCCGTTCCACCAATAGCTGGGGCACGCGGTGGAGCAGCAGAAGCACAGGATGCACTCCCACAGCCCGTCCAGCTTCGCGCGCTCCTCGCGGCTCTGCCGGCGCTCGCCGTCGGGCGGCGGCGCACTGTCGGCCTGCAGCCAAGGCTCCACGCTGCGAAGCTGCGCGTAGACCTGCGACAGGTCGGGCACCAGGTCCTTCACCACCGGCATGTGCGGCAGCGGGTTGATGCGCACCGCGCCCGAAACCTCCTCGATCGGCTTCAGGCAGGCCAGCGTGTTGCCGCCGTCGATGTTCATCGCGCAGGAGCCGCAGATGCCCTCGCGGCAGGACCGGCGGAAGGTCAGCGTCGGATCGATCTCGTTCTTGATCTTGATCAGCGCGTCCAGGACCATCGGGCCGCACGCATCGAGATCCACCTCATACGTGTCCGTGCGCGGGTTGGCGCCGTCGTCCGGGTTCCAGCGATAGATGCGGAACTCGCGCACCCGCTTGGTGCCCGCCGGGGCCTTGAAGGTCTGGCCACGGCCGATGCGGCTGTTGGCGGGGAGGGTGAATGTGGCCATGGATCCTCAGCCTTTATCGTCATGGCCGGCCTTGTGCCGGCCAACTACGCCTTCGCCACGCCACCCGATGAGAGGCGTGGATGACCGGGTCAGGCCCGGCCACCACGGGAGACAGTCAGTACACACGCTGCTTGGGCGGAATGACCGAGACCTCATTCGTCAGCGTCTGCATCTTCACCGGCCGATACGCCAGGTGCGACTCGCCGCGCTCGTCGCACCACGCCAGCGTGTGCTTCATCCACTCGACATCGTCGCGCGCCGGGAAGTCGTCATGCGCGTGCGCGCCGCGGCTCTCGTGCCGTGCCTCCGCACCCACCATGGTGGTCATCGCGTTGCCCATCAGGTTCTGCAATTCCAGCGCCTCCATGAGGTCGCTGTTCCAAATCAGGCTGCGGTCCGCCACCGACATGTCCGCCATGCCGCGCCACACCGCCCGCATCTTCGCCACGCCCTCGGCCAGCGTCTTCGAATTGCGGAACACCGCAGCGTGCTGCTGCATCGTGCGCTGCATCTCCAGCCGCAGGTCGGCGACGCGCGTGCCGCCCCGTGCATGGCGCGCCGCGTCGAACCGATCGAGCGAGTGCTCGCCCGCGCGCGGCGGCAGCGACGGCATCGAGGCGCCCGGCCGGATCGTCTCCGCCGCGTGGTGCGCCGCGGCCCGGCCGAACACCACGAGGTCCAGCAGCGAATTGGTGCCCAGCCGGTTGGCGCCGTGCACCGAGACGCACGCCGCCTCGCCCACCGCCATCAGGCCCGGCACCACCGCATCGGGATCGGTCGCGGTCGGACGCAGCACCTCGGTGCGGTGGTTGGTCGGCACGCCGCCCATGTTGTAGTGCACCGTCGGCAGCACCGGGATCGGTTCCTTGGTCACCTCGACGCCGGCGAACACCCGCGCGGTCTCGGAAATGCCCGGCAGCCGCTCGTGCAGGATGTCGGCGCCAAGATGCTCGAGATGCAGCATGATGTGGTCCTTGTTGGGACCGCAGCCGCGCCCTTCGGCGATCTCGATCGTCATGGAGCGCGACACCACATCGCGGCTCGCCAGGTCCTTCGCCGAGGGTGCATAGCGCTCCATGAAACGCTCGCCCTGCGCGTTGGTCAGGTAGCCGCCCTCGCCGCGCGCGCCCTCGGTGATCAGGCAGCCGGCGGGGAAGATGCCGGTCGGATGGAACTGCACGAACTCCATGTCCTGGCACGGCAGGCCAGCGCGCAGCACCATCCCGTTGCCGTCGCCGGTGCAGGTGTGCGCCGAGGTGCAGGAGAGATACGCGCGTCCATACCCGCCGGTCGCCAGCACCACCGACTGCGCACGAAAGCGATGGATCGAGCCGTCCTCGAGGTTCCAGGCGGTCACCCCGCGGCACACGCCTTCTTCGTCCATGATCAGGTCGAGCGCGAAGTATTCGATGAAGAACTCGACGTCGTGCTTCAGGCTCTGCTGGTACAGCGTGTGGAGGATCGCGTGGCCGGTGCGGTCGGCCGCGGCGCAGGCCCGCATCGCCGGCGCGCCGTCACCGTAATTCGTCATGTGGCCGCCGAACGGGCGCTGGTAGATCTTGCCTTCCTCGGTGCGGCTGAACGGCACGCCGTAGTGCTCCAGCTCGTACACCGCGGGAATCGCCTCACGGCACATGTATTCGATCGAGTCCTGGTCGCCCAGCCAGTCCGACCCTTTCACGGTGTCGTACATGTGCCAGCGCCAGTCGTCCGCGCCCATGTTGCCCAGCGCGGCACCGATGCCGCCCTGCGCCGCCACGGTGTGGCTGCGGGTCGGGAACACCTTGCTGATGCAGGCGGTCTTCAGTCCCGCCGCGCCCATGCCGAACGTGGCGCGCAGGCCGGAGCCGCCGGCACCGACCACCACCACGTCGTAGCTGTGGTCGATGACGTTGTAGGCGCGCGACGAAGGCAGCGTGATCGCGTTCATCGGTATTCCCTCAAAGGCCGAGGCGCAGCACGGAGACGATGCAGGCCAGCGCCAGCAGCAGCGACAGGGCTTTCACCGCCAGGATCGAGCCGATGCGGAGCCAGTCGTGATGCACGTAGTCCTCGATCACCACCTGAAGCCCGGCCTGCAGGTGGTGGAAGGTGGCGATCACCAGCGCGATCATCAATACGATCGGCACCGGACCCGAGAGCCAGTACACCATGTCGTCGCGCGTGCCGCCCAGCATGTGGAGCATGCCGCCCAGGAACCATAGCGTGAGGGGCACCAGCGCCAGCGAGGTCAGCCGCTGCACCCACCAATGGGTCGCGCCCGCCTTGGCAGCGCCCAGGCCGCGTGCGCGGCCCAGCGGCGAACGCATGATGTCGATCTGCGGAGGCTTTGCCATGCTGCGTCTCACCACATCGCGAAACCGACGAGCCAGAGCAGCAGCGTCGCCACCACCGTGGCGATCACCACCGCCCATGCCGAGCGGTCATACCAGGGCTTCTCGAAACCGTAGCCGGCGTCCCACGCCAGATGGCGGATGCCGGCGAAGAAATGGAAGAACAGCGCGGCCGACCAGCCGAACAGCAGCAGCAGCCCGATCGGCGAGCCCAGGAACCACTGCACACTGTCGAACGCCTCGTCCGACACCGCGGCGGCCACCAGCCACCAGGTCAGCAGCAGGGCGCCGATCGACAGGCCCACGCCTGTGACGCGATGGCCGATCGACAGCGCCATGCTGATCGGCCAGCGATAGACCTGAAGATGCGGCGAGATCGGGCGACGGATCAGCTTGTCGTCGGAGTTGCGCGCCACCATCAGCGCGTCGCGTACGTCTCTCAATGGGTGGCTCCATCCTGCCGGCCGCCCACCCGGGCGCCAAGCCGTTGCGTTTGCTTACGCTTACGGTGCGGTAGGGTCAACGCGCGCCAGCCTCCGTCACGCGCCCGGCAGGCCCTTCGTGGTGGAATACTCGAAGTGCAGCGCCTCGCCGGGATGCACCACGCCGAAGATCGCATGCGCGGCGACCGCCGCCTCGCTGAACCCTTGCAGGATCAGCTTCAGCTTTCCCGGATAGGTCGCCACGTCGCCGATCGCGAACACGCCAGGCAGCGAGGTCCGGCAGGTCGCCGGATCGATGCTCACATGGTGCTGGTCGCGCTCCAGCCCCCAGGCCGCGATCGGGCCGAGATCCATCGACAGGCCGAAGAACGGCAGCAGCACATCGGCTGGCAGGACCCGCGTCTGGCCTTGCAGCGTCGCCACCTCCACTCCTGTCAGCGCCCCCGCCGCGCCATGCAGCGCGTGGAGCTGGTAGGGGATCACCATCTCGATCTCGCCCGCCGCCGCCGCCGCATCCAGCCGCGCCGCACTCTCCGGGGCGGCGCGGAATTTGGGGCGCCGGTGCACCACCGCCACCCGGGCGATGTCCTTCAGCGCCAGCGCCCAGTCCACCGCCGAATCACCGCCGCCGGCGATCACCACCCGGCGGCCGCGCAACTCCTCCCGCCGGCGGACGTAGTACTGCACCGCACCGGACGCCTCGTACTGCTCCAGTCCCTCCAGCGGCGGCCGGTTGGGCCCGAACGCGCCGGCGCCCGCCGCCACCACCACCGCCTTGGCGCGCACCGTGTCGCCCTGGTCGGTGGTCAGCGTGAAGCCGCCAGGCCCGCCCGCCAGCCCCACCACCAGCCGTCCCAGCAGCCGTGGCGGCGCGAAGGGCGCGATCTGGCGTTCGAGCTGTCCGACGAGGTCGGCCGCCTGGATCGCCGGATGCGCCGGGATGTCGTAGATCGGCTTCTCCGGATACAGCGCCGCGCACTGCCCGCCCACTTCGGCCAGCGCGTCGATCAGCACGCTGGACAGCCGCAGCATGCCCAGTTCGAACACGGCGAACAGGCCCACCGGGCCGGCGCCGATGATCGCCACGTCGGTATCGAGGTCGCTTGCCATCCTGCCGCCCTCTTAGCCGACGGCGCTGTTGTCCGCGACTCCACCCCTCGGGCAGATTGCCGCCATGCTAGCCGCCGCCACGCCCCGCCAGATCGAGCTGCCAGACCTCGCTGCCACCGAGGCGTTCGCCGGCCGCGTCGCCGCGCTGGCGCAGCCGGGCGACGCGATCCTGCTGGAAGGCGAACTCGGCGCCGGCAAGAGCGCCTTCGCCCGCGCCTTCCTGCGCGCCGCGTCCGGCGATCCGGCGCTGGAGGTGCCGAGCCCCACCTTCACCCTGGTCCAGGCCTACGACACGCCGATCGGCACGGTGCACCATTTCGACCTGTGGCGGCTGGACGGTGCGGCCCCGCTCGGCGAACTGGGCTGGGAGGACGCGCGCGACGGCATCGTCGTGGTCGAGTGGCCCGATCGTCTCGGCAGCCTCCGCCCGGCGGACGCCCTGACGGTGGCGCTGCATCAGGTGGGACCCGATGCCAGGCGCGCCACGGTCTCCGGCTGGCCGGACCGGCTGGCGTGACGCGCGCCAGCGAGATCGCGGCGTTCCTGGCCCGGCATGGCTACGCCGCCGCCGTGGCCACGCCGCTCGCCCAGGATGCGAGCTTCCGCCGCTACCTTCGCCTGGCCGGCGGTCCCCGCCCGGCCGTGCTGATGGACGCACCGCCCTCCGAGGACGTCCGCCCGTTCCTGCACGTCGTGGCGCACCTGGCCGGCATCGGCGTGTCGGTGCCGCAGGTCTTCGCCAGCGACGCGGCCGCCGGCCTGCTGATCGAGGAGGACCTGGGCGACGACCTGCTGTCGGTGTTCCTCGACGGCATCCGCCCGCCCCCGCCGGGCATGGACCAGCCCGCCCTGGTCGAGGCCGCGGTGGATGCGCTGGTCGCCATGCAGCGCGCGGCGCCGCCACCCGGCCTCCCGCTGTGGGATGCCGGCGCGATGGCGTCGACCGCGCTCGGGACCCTGTTCGACTGGTGGTGGCCGGCCATGTTCGGCACGGCAGCGCCCGCCGCGGCGCGACAGGACATCGCCGCCGCCCTGGAGGCCACGCTGGCGCCCGTCGCCGCCGGCCCGGCCGGCTTCGTCCATCGCGACTATTTCGCCGAGAACCTGCTCTGGCTGCCCGGCCGCGACGGCATGCGCCGGATCGGCGTCATCGACGTCCAGGGCGCCGCGGTCGGCCATCCCGCCTACGACCTCGTGTCGCTGCTGCAGGATGCCCGCCGCGACATCCCGCCCGCCATCGCCGGCCGCGCCGTCACCCACTACTTGGCGGCCCGCCCCGAACTGGACCCGGCGGCGTTCCGCGCGGCCTATGCCGCCTGCGCGGCGCAGCGCCACCTGCGGGTCACCTGCCAGTGGGTGCGCCTCGCCCGCCGCGACGGCCGGCCTGGCTACCTGGTCCACGGCCCGCGCACCTGGCGCCTGCTGGACCAGGCGCTGCGGGAGCCGGCCGCCACGCCGCTCGCCGCCGCGCTCGACCGCTGGATCCCGCCCGATTTCCGCCGCAACCCACCACCGGACGCCACCGCATGACGCCGCCCCATTCCGCCATGCTGCTGGCTGCCGGGTTCGGCACGCGGATGCGGCCGCTGACCGACCGCACCGCCAAGCCGCTGCTGCCGCTGGGCGGCCGCGCGCTGATCGACCACGCGCTGGACCGGCTGGCCGAGGCCGATGTCGAGAGGGTGGTGGTGAACGCCCACTGGCAGGCCGACCAGGTGGCGGCGCATCTCGCCGGCAGGACGCGGCCGCGGATCGCGCTGCGCCGCGAGGCCAGCCTGCTGGACACCGGCGGCGGGGTCAAAGCTGCCCTCCCCCTGCTCGGCACCGACCCGTTCTTCGTCGTCAACGGTGACGCGTTCTGGGTGGACGGGCCGCATCCGGCGCTGTCCCGGCTGAAGGCGGCGTTCGACCCGGCCACGGTGGACGGCGTGCTGCTGGTCCACCGCACCTTCCAGGTACATGCCGATGTCGGCTTCGGCGACTTCGCGGTCGACCAGTGGGGCGCGCTCCGCCGGCGCGGCGAGCGGCAGATCGTGCCGTACATCTACGCCGGCCTGCAGCTCATCGCGCCGGCGCTGCTGGCGGGCACGCCGGACGGCGCGTTCAGCATGAACCTCGCCTGGGATGCGGCGATCGCGGCTGGCCGGCTGCGCGCGGTGGTGCATGACGGCCTGTGGTTCCACCTCTCCACGCCGGCCGACCTGGCCGAGGCGGAGAGCATCCTGCAGGCACGGCTGACCGGCGATACGCGGTGAACCTGTTCACCATCCCGCTGGGCGTGCCGTTCCTGGATGCCGTCGCGGCGGAGTGGCTGGCGCAGGCCGGCGGCGATCCGCTGGTGGTGTCTCGCGGCCTGATCCTGCTGCCGACCCGCCGCGCCGCCCGCGCACTGGCGGAGGCGTTCCTGCGCGCCTCGCAGGGACGCCCGTTGCTGCTGCCGCGGATCACCGCACTCGGTGCGCTGGACGAAGCGCCGCTCGCGCTGGCCGGAGCGCTCGACCTGCCGCCGGCGGTCGAACCGGCGCATCGCCTGGCCGCGCTGTCCCGGCTGATCCTGGCGATGAAGGGCACCGGCGGCGCGCCGCGCAGCGCCGACCGCGCCTGGCCGCTGGCCGCCGAACTGGCGGCGCTGATGGACGAAGCGGAGCGCGCCGAGATCGACCTGGCGACACGGCTGCCCGACGCCGCCGATCCCGCCTACGCCGCGCACTGGGCGCAGACCCTGGAGTTCCTCCACATCGTGACGCGGGCCTGGCCGGACTGGCTGGCCGAGCAGGGCCTGATGAACCCGGCGGCCCGCCTGGTCGCGCTGCTCGATGCGCAGGCCCGCGCCTGGTCGGGGGTGCCGCCGGCCGGGCGGGTGCTGGTGGCCGGCACCACCAGCGGGATCCCGGCGGTCGCACGGCTGCTGCGGGTGGTCGCCGGCATGCCGGGCGGCGCGGTCGTGCTGCCGGGCCTCGATACCGCCATGTCGGATGGGGCCTGGGAGGCGCTCGACGAACCCCACCCGCAATCCGGACTCGCCGCCCTGCTGCACGGCCTCGGCGCCACGCGCGCCGACGTGCGGCCCTGGCCCGGCACGCCGGACACGGTGACGCCCCGCGTGGCCACGCTCGGCCATGCGCTGCTGCCGGCCGGCGCGCTGACGGAGTGGCGCCTGGCCGCGACCGCGGACACCGGCAGCCTGCTGCTGCTGTCGGCCGCCGACCAGCGCGAGGAAGCCGCATCGATCGCCCTGGTGCTGCGCGAGGCGCTGGAACGGCCGGGCGCGACCGCCGCCCTGGTGACGCCCGACCGCGACCTCGCCGGCCGCGTTGCCGCGGAACTGCTGCACCACGGCGTGGTGGCCGATGACAGCGCCGGCGAGAAGCTGGCCGAGACACCGCCCGCCGTGTTCCTGCGCCTGCTGGCGCTGGCGATCGCTGAAGGGCTGGCGCCGGTGCCGCTGCTCGCCGTGCTGAAGCACCCGCTGGCGGCGGCCGGTCTGCCGCCGGCCGAATGCCGCGCCGCCGCCCGCGCCCTGGAACTCGCCTGCCTGCGGGGGCCGCGTCCGCGCAAGGGGCTGGCCGGACTGCGCCTCGGGGTGGCGCGCGGTCGCGATGCGGACGCCGCGGCACTGCTCGACCGGCTGGAGACCTGCCTCGAGCCGCTGCTGCGTATCGACACCGCCGTGGAACTGCCGCCGGCCCAGGCCATGGCGGCGCTGATCGAAGCCGGCGAGAGCCTCGCCGCCACCGACACGCTGTCCGGCCCGTCACGGCTGTGGGCCGGCGAAGAGGGCGAGGCACTGGCGAACCGGCTGTCGACCGTGCTCGCGGCACTGAGGCTGCTGCCGGACCAGCGCCACGGCGTGCTGCCGGGACTGCTCGATGCGGTGATCGAGGGTGAGGTCGTGCGCAGCCGCCGGGCGCTGCGCGGGCGCGGCGGCACGGAACATCCGCGCGTGTTCATCTGGGGACTGCTCGAGGCGCGGCTGCAGACGGCCGACGTGATGGTGCTGGGCGGGCTCGCGGAGGGCATCTGGCCGCCGGCGAGCGATCCGGGCGCCTGGCTGTCGCGGCCGATGCGCGCACGGGTCGGGCTCAATTCGCCGGAGGAGCTGATCGGCCAGTCGGCGCATGATTTCATCGCCTGCGCCGCGGCGGCGCCCACCGTGGTCCTGTCGTGTCCACGCCGGCGCGACGGCGCGCCCGTGGTGCCGGCCCGCTGGCTCACCCGCCTGGAGACCTTCCTCGCCGGCCACGGGCGACGCCTGGCGCGCCATCCTGCCGGCGCGTGGGCCCGCCTGCTGGACCAGCCGTCCGACGGGCCCCACCCCGTGCGGGCACCGCGGCCCTGCCCGGCGCCCGCGCTGCGCCCACGCCGGCTGACGGTCACCGAGATCGAGACCTGGCTACGCGACCCCTATGCCATCCACGCCCGGCACGTGCTGAAGCTGGAGCGGCTGCGGCCGCTCGACGAAGCGACCGACGCGGCGGATTACGGCAGCCTGGTGCACGCCGGACTGCACCACTTCCTGCGGGAATTCGGCACGCGCTGGCCGGCCGACGCTGCGGGCGCATTGCGGCGGGCGATGAACCGGGCGCTGGCGGAAGCTGATCTGCGGGAGGCGCTCGCCGCCTGGTGGGCACCGCGGCTCGGGCGAATCGCCGACTGGGTGGCGCAGGTCGAGACCGACCGCCGCAGCGAGCGGCCGCCGGTGGCGCTGCTGCCGGAGGCCAGCGGAACGCTGGAACTGCCGCGGCCCGGCGGGCTGTTCCGCCTCGCCGGCCGCGCCGACCGGATCGAGCGGCTGCGCGACGGCGGCCTCGCGATCCTGGACTACAAGACCGGCACGCCGCCCAGTCAGAAGGAGGTCGATGCCGGCCTGGCGCCTCAGCTCCTGCTGGAGGCCGCGATGGCGGAGGCGGGTGCGTTCGGCGAGGCGGTCGCCGGGCCGGCGGTCGAGCTGACCTACTGGCACCTGACCGGCGGCTTCCTGCAAGGCGAGCTGCGCACCCTGTTCAAGGGCGATGCGGCGGCGATCAGCCTCGCGGTGGCCGATGCGCGCGCGGCCCTGTGCGCCCTGATCGACGCCTATGACGCGCCGGATCGCTGCTACCTGTCGCAGCCGGAGCCCGGGTTCGCCCCGCGCTTCTCCCATTATGCCCAGCTCGCGCGGGTCGCCGAATGGGCCGCGGCGGGAGACGAGGGGTGAGCGCCACCGCCCGGGAACGGGCCAACGCCAAGCAGCTCGAGGCGTCCGATCCCTCGGTGTCGGCCTTCGTCGGCGCCTCCGCGGGTTCCGGCAAGACCAAGCTGCTGACCGACCGCCTGCTCCGGCTGATGCTGGCGGGCGCGCCGCCGGAGCGCATCCAGTGCCTGACCTTCACCAAGGCCGCCGCCGCCGAGATGGCCGTGCGGCTGCAGCGCACCCTGGGTCGCTGGGTCACGCTCGACGATATCGCGCTGGCCCGCGAGTTGCGCGCGCTCGCGGTCGAGCCGGCTGATGCGACGCTGGCCGCCGCCCGCGCGCTGTTCGCCCGCGTGCTGGACCTGCCGGGCGGCATGCGGATCGGCACCATCCATGCCTTCTGCCAGTCGCTGCTGCGGCGCTTTCCGCTCGAGGCGGCGCTGTCGCCGCATTTCCGGCTGGTGGACGACCGCGACGCGGAGGACGCGCTGACCGAGGCGCGCGAGGCGATGCTGGCGGATGCCAGCGCACCGGCGATGCGGGCCGCGCTGGAGGCGCTCGCCGGCCTGGCATCGGCCGAACAGTTCGGCCATCACGTCGCGACGCTGCAAGGCGCGCTGCCGCGGCTGCAAGGCGCCCTCACGCTCGGCGCCGGCCTGGAGGACGCGCTGCGGCGCGCGCTGGGCGTCACCGGCGGCAGTGAGGCGGAGATCATCGCGGCGGCGGTGAACTGGCAGGCGGAAGCCTCGCTGCGCGGTGCCGCGGAGATCGTGCGAACGCTCGGCGCCAAGGGCTGTGCCGAGCGCGCCGCCCGCATGCTCGACTGGCTCAGCCTGGCCGCGGCGGATCGCGGCGAGCACTGGGGCCGGTGGTGCGAGGAGTTCCTGACCAAGAAGGGCGAGCCGCGCGCGGCGAGCGCCTTCGTGTCCAAGGCGGTGCTCCAGGCGCACCCCGATCTCGGCCGCCACTTCCAGGACGAGTGCGATCGCATCATCGCGGCGATGGATGCCTGCCTTGCGCTGCAGGTCGCCCGGGTCTCCGCCGCGCTGGTGACGCTCGCTGCCCCGGTGCTGAACGCGTACGGCGCGCACAAGGAGGTGTCCGGCCTGCTGGACTACGACGACCTGATCGGCAGGACGTCGACCCTGCTGGTCGATCCCGGCGCGGCCTGGGTGCTGTACAAGATGGATGGCGGCCTCGACCACCTGCTGCTCGACGAGGTGCAGGACACCGCGCCGGAGCAGTGGCGCATCGCCCATGCGCTGACCGCGGAGTTCTTCGCCGGCGAGGCGGCACGCGACGCGCACCGCACGGTGTTCGCCGTGGGCGACCGCAAGCAGTCGATCTTCGCGTTCCAGGGGGCCGATGTGGGGGCGTTCGACGCGTCGCATCGCCGCCTGCGCGAGCGCGTCATGGCGATGCCCGGCAAGGCCTGGCACGAGGCGACGCTGGACGTGTCGTTCCGCTCGACGCGACCGGTGCTCGACCTGGTGGACCGCGTGTTCGCCAATCCCGCAGCCGCCGCGGGCGTGGTGGAGGCGGAGCAGCCGCTGAGCCACATCGCCGACCGGGCGGAACATGCCGGAGCGGTGGAGCTGTGGCCGCTCGCGCCGCTGCCGGAGATCGCCGAGGCGGAACCCTGGTCGGTGCCCGACCACAATCGCAGCCACGCCTCCGCGCCGCAGCACCTGGCGGAGACGCTGGCGGAGTGGATCGCACGCGAGACCGCCGGAGATGTGATGCTGGAAAGTCGCGGCCGCCCGCTCGGCCCGGGCGACGTGATGGTGCTCGTCCGCCGCCGCAACGAGTTTGGCCGCGCCCTGGTGCGCGCGCTGAAGTCGCGGGGCGTGCCGGTGGCAGGACTGGACCGCCTGATGCTGACCGAGCAGCCGGCGGTGCAGGACCTGATGGCGCTGGCCGATGCACTGCTGCTGCCGCAGGACGACCTGACCTTCGCCTGCCTGCTGACCAGCCCGCTCGGCAACATCTCCGACGACAGCCTGATGGACCTGGCGATCGGGCGGCGGGCGCCGTTGTGGGAGACGCTGCGCGCGCGGGCCGGCGAGCGCACCGACTGGCAGGCGGCTTGGACGTTCTTCGCCGCGTTGCTCGCGCGGGTCGACTACGTGTCGCCGCATGCGCTGTTCGCCGAGGCGCTGGGCCCGCTGGGCGGCCGGGCGCGGCTCTATGCGCGGCTCGGGCCGGAAGCCGCCGAGCCGGTGGACGAGTTGCTCAATGCCACGCTGGCGTATGCACGGATGCATCCGCCATCGCTGCAGGGCTTCCTGCACTGGCTGCGGCGTTCGAGCGCGGAGGTGAAGCGGGAGACCGAGGGGGCGGGCAACCTGGTGCGGGTGATGACGGTGCACGGCGCCAAGGGATTGCAGGCGCCGCTGGTGATCCTGCCGGACACGACCTCCCTGCCGCCGGACGAGGGCGCGATCCTGTGGGCCGCCGACCCGGTGAGCGGGCATGAGGTGCCGGTCTGGTCGCCGCGGCGGGAGATCCGCTGCGCCGCGGCGCAGCGGCTGCGCGATGCGGCGGGACGCAGGCGGATGGAGGAGCACAACCGCCTGCTCTACGTGGCGCTCACCCGCGCCGAGGACCGGCTGCTGGTGTGTGGCTGGCAGACGCGGCGCGGCCTGGATGAGGCGTGCTGGTACCGCCTGATCGAGCACGGCTTTGAGGCGCTGGCGGCGGAGCGCGCGCCGTTCGACGCCTGGGAGGGCGAGCGGCGGCGGCACGCCGCACCGCAGGTGGCGCCGCCGGACGGACGGCACGTGGACGACCATGCGGCGGCCCCGGAGGCGCTGCCGGCCTGGGTCGCGACCGCGCCGCCCGCCGAGCCCGCGCGGCCGGAGCGGCTGGCGCCCAGCCGGCCGGAGAATGCCAGCCTGGGGCCGGTGCCGGCGGCGACCACCCCGCTCGCGGCACGGGAGGCCGGACACGACCGGTTCCGCCGCGGGACGCTCCTGCACGCGCTGCTGCAGCACCTGCCGGACCTGCCGCCGGACCAGCGCGCCGATGCGGCACTGGCCTGGCTGGACCGGCCGGGCAACGCCCTGCCGGACGGCGAGGCCGCGTCCCTCGCGCAGGAGGTGCTGGCGATCCTCGACCACCCCGGGCTCGCGCCGCTGTTCGGGCCCGGCAGCCGCGCGGAGGTGCCGCTCACCGGCCTGGTCGACGGGATGGTGGTCGGTGGCCTGGTCGACCGGCTGGCCGTGCTGGACGACCGGGTGCTGATCGCCGACTACAAGACCAACCGCCGGCCGCCGGTGCGCATCGAGGACACGCCGGTGCTGTACCTGCGCCAGATGGCCGCCTACCGCTCGGTGCTGCGGGCGATTTTCCCCGGTCGCGCCGTGAGCTGTGCGCTGGTCTGGACCCAGACATCGCAGGTCGTCATGCTCCCGGACATCCTGCTTGACCTGCCGGCGGCGGTCCCCACCTGATCTGCAACAGAACCATCGAGGCTGAGACATGAGCACGAACACGAAACCCGTCACCGACCAGTCGTTCTCTTCCGACGTGCTGAAGGCCGAAGGGCCGGTGCTGGTGGATTTCTGGGCCGAGTGGTGCGGCCCGTGCAAGATGATCGGACCTGCGCTGGAGGAACTCGCCGGCGAGTTTGCCGGCAAGCTGACCGTGGCGAAGGTGAACATCGACGACAACCCCGTGACGCCGAACAACTATGCGGTGCGCGGGATTCCGACGCTGATCCTGTTCAAGGACGGCAAGCCGGCGGCGACCCAGGTTGGTGCGCTGCCCAAGAGCCGCCTGAAGGACTGGATCGCCGCCAACATCTGACCGTCCGCCACCGGCGTCACCCTCGCGCAGGCCGGGACCCAGGGATCGCTTCGCGCCGCCGCGCTGGGTCCCCCGGGGGCGCAGGAGATGCGGACGAAGGCGGGCGACGCAGCACTGGCTTCGTGATTACCGGCGGCTTCCCACGGCCGCTGTAGGCCTGAGCCCGGCCAGCGCGGCACAGTCGCTGGCCGGAGCGGTTCCCTCGAACCGCGCGGCAAGCCAGTCCGCCACCATCGCGGCGCCGCGCATTGCAATCCGGTAGTGATCGACGCCAGGGAAGACCGCATAGCGGACCGGCGCCCCGGTGGCGCACAGGCGCTGGGCGAAGTCGCCGGTCAGGTGCGGCGGGATGACCGGATCCTGGTCGCCTTGCAGCAGGAAGACAGGCACGCGGCCCGAGCCTCCCCGCGGCGCGTTGGCGGCAAACGCCGCGCGCCACGGCGCCGTGGGCATCACCGGCTGATCCTGCAACGGCGCGGCGTCGGCGACCAGGCGGGCGAGTTGTTCGCCGGTCTCCAGGCAGTCCGCGGCCGCGCGGGTCACCGCCGGCAGGGCGGATGGCGGCAGCAATCCGGCCGGATCGAGGCCCAGTGTCCGCGGCCACGACCACGCCAGGTAGGACAGCAGGGCGCCGCGCAGCGGATTGGCCGGCGCGGGCTCGGCGAGCGCGGCGACATCGGTCACCGGGGCCGCCGCGGCAACGCCGACCAGATCCAGGTCCGGCGCATAGCCCGCGGCCAGGTCGGCGGTGAACAGCGCAGCGTGCCCGCCCTGTGAATGGCCCCATACGGCGAAGCGGCGGCCGGCCTCGGCCTGTGGCACGCGACGGGCGGCACGGACGGAATCGAGGGCAGCATGCGCCTCGCTGATGCCGGCCAGGTAAGGATGAGCGCCCGAGCCGCCGAGCCCGGCATAGTCGGTGGCCACGACGGCATAGCCGGCCGCGAGGAATGCCGGCAGGCCCTGGATCTGGGCGAAGGGTGAGGGCCCCAGCGACGGCGCGCAGCCGCGGGCAACGCCTGTCGTCGGATGCAGCCACGCCAGCACCCGGCGGCCGCCGGCGGGCGCTGCCGCAGTGGGAACGATCAGCAGGGCGGAGACGGCGACAGGCGTGCCCTCGGCAGTGGTCGAGGCATACAGCAGTCGGGTTGCCGCACTGCCCGCCGGCGCGCCGGGGAACGGCCGCTGCCGCAGCACCTCGCCGGGTGCCGTCGCGGCGGCCAGGACGGGCGCGTCGTAGAATGCATCGGCGGCAGGCGCGCAGGAGGCCAGCCCGACGGCCAGCAAGCCCCACACCAGCGCGTTCGCCACCCGTTGGTTCAACGGCAGCCGCTCGGCGCCGGGCGGCCGGCGAGCCGGTCGGCCATCCAGGTGACCGCCTCACGCGCGCTGTGCATCGCGGCGAAGGCATGGCCGATGCCGGCGAGGCTGACGAACTCCACCGGGCTGCCGGCGGCACACAGGCGGCGCAGGTAGTCCTCGGTGATACGCGGCGGGACGACCCGGTCGGCGCTGCCCTGGGCGATGAACACCGGAAGACCGGCCGGCAGCGTACCCGGCGTGTTGCGGGCGATCAGTCCCGCCCAGGGCTCCTCTGCGGCGAGGTCGGCAACCGTGAGATAGCCGCCTTCCAGCCGGCGTTCGACGCGGCCCCGGACAGCGACGTCGTAGACCGATTCGATGCAGTCGCCGGCAAGGTCGTCGATCGCCGGCATGGCCGCGGGCGCCACGACCGCGTCGAGCGGTGCGCCGTAGACCCGCGACCACGACCACAACGTCATGGCCGTGAGGTTCCGCCCGGCCGGCGTATCCCGGTCGGCGCGGAGCAGGGCCGCAAGGTCCGTCGCAGGCGCGGGCACGGCGACGCCGACCAGCCGCAGGTCCGGCGCGTAGGCGGCGGCGAGCATGCCGGTGAACAGCGCCGCCTGGCCGCCCTGCGAATGTCCCCAAACAGCAAAGTCGCCGCCGGCCCCGGCGTCCGGCAGTGCCCGTGCGGCGCGGACCGAATCGAGCACCGCGCGGGCCTCGCTGACCCCCACGAGATAGGGATGCGTGCCCGCGCTGCCGAGGCCGGGGTAGTCGGTGGCGGCCACGATGAAGCCGTGCTGGACCATGTCGCGCAGGCCCTGGATCTGCTGGAAGCGGAAGATCGCCTCGGAGGGCGCGCATCGTGGCACCACCCCCGTCGTGGGATGCGCCCAGGCGACGATCGGCCGGCCGCCTGGTGGTGGCGGCCCGGGCGGGACGATCACCAGGCCCGAGACCGCGATCGGCTGCCCATCGAGACCGACCGAGCGGTACAGCACGCGGAACGCGCCCGCGTCATCGGGCGCGCCGGGGATCGCCTGCTGCCGCAGCAGCGTGCCGGGCGCGCTGTCGGACGCGACCGGTTTGGGCTCGGTCCACGCCCCCATGGCACAGCCCGCCGCCAGCGGCAGCCACAGCGCCGCCAGCATCGCCAGGAGCCCCGGCCGCCGACGCACGGGCCGCCGGATCACGGGCTGACGAGCAGCAGTGCCGGCGACACTCCGTCGAGGTCCACGACGATCCGGCCGGTGCGTCCCAGCGACCGCCTGGCGCGAAGGTCCTGCACCTCGCCGGGCTGCGGCAACGTGAGCACCACCGATTCGCGGCCATCTCCCGGGGCGAAGTCCCGCTGCACGCCGATGACCGTATCGCTGCCACGCCGCCAGACATGGACGATGACGTCGCCGTTCGGCGCCTCGACGCCGATGCGGGGCTGCACGCCCAGGGCGGCGGCCGAGAGTTGGGCGGGCGGGATCATCCGCGGCAGGCCGGCATCGATCAGCGGCGCGGGCAGGCGCCGGCTGTGCGCATCGAAGCCGCCGGGCGGCGTGTCGGCGACCACGGTCCCCCCGGCGGCGGCGAAGTCGCGGATCGCAGCCGCCTCGCCTGGCGACAGGGCAATGGCATGCGGCAGGACCAGCGCGCGGAACCCACGCCTGCCGAGGTCGCCGGCGGTCAGCATGGCGGCGGTGACGTAGACCGGCTGGAGGCCCAGACGGGTGATCGCGCGGTGGTACGCCCACATCGAGTCGCGCGCGGTGTTGCTCTCGAGTTCGGTCTCGGATTTCCGCGTCATCCAGGCGTCGCCCTGCGGCTGGCGCTCCAGAATCCACTGGGTGCGGAAGCTGGCGGGCGAATAGAGGATGGCGACCGGGTCGGTCTGCCGCTCGCCGGCGATCAGCAGCCGGCCGAGGCCGCCACGGATCTCGGCCCAGGTATCGGCATAGGCGAGGCCGCGGGCACCGGGAGCGGCGTCGGCCTGGACGATCTCCTCCGAATCGTCCCACAGGATCGTGCCGCGGCTGCCGTTGAGCAACGCGCGCCAGATGTCGTGGATGCCGCGCGGCTGGCCGGAGAACGAGGTGTTCAGCATCACCAGCCGCGGATTGAGCGAACGGGCGAGCGGCAGGTCGGCCAGTTCCATGACGTCGACGGCGTCGGCCAGGAGCGAATAGTCGTAACCGCCCCAGCCGGGGATCTGCACGCCTTCGATCGCGGCCAGCGCCGCCGGATCGCCCGCATGCACCGCATCGGTGCCCATGCGCAGGGCGCGGGCGAAGGCCACGTCCATCCAAGCCTTGAAGTCCGCCCAGGCGGCGAAGTTGCCGTCGCTCCGCCGCATCGCCTGGCGCGTCATCTCGGGCCGTACATCGTCCCAGCGTCTGAACGACGTCCCCCACTCGGCGTTCAGCGCCTCGAGCGAGCCGTAACCCAGGCGGAGCCATTCGCGCATGCCGGCCAGCGAGCCGGGCGAGAGGTCGAAGTCGAAGAATGCCGTGAGGTCGGCGATGCCGGTCTCATCGCCCAGGCTATAGTACAGCGGCTTGTGCGCGGACTGCTCGCGCACCGTGGCGATCAGGCGGTCGCGGATGCGCTGCTGCCACGCGGTGTCGGCGAACGAGGGTTCCCGCAGGAACACCGTCTCATCGTCGGGGTTCTGCAGGAAGCGGCGCTGCGCCTCGATGAAGCGCCAGTTCACGTCGCGCCCGGGCGTCCAGCGATGGTAGGAGGCATAGAAATCGGTGGCGATGTTCTCTACGTACCACGGCAGCCCGTTGGCCACGATCGGCGCGAACTGCTGCTGCACCGGCGTGCCGGTGCCGTCGCGGTTGGCCATGACGGTGGCGGCGGTGATGCCCAGCCGCTTGAGCGTGGCAAGCTGCGCCTGGTTGCGCGCCTGCCAGTAGATGATCTGGTAGTCGTCCCAGGCGCGCGCCGGCGCGATACCCAGCAGCAGCGCGCCGGCCAGCGCCAGCCAGAGGACGCGGCTCACCCGAGCGCCGCGACCAGCGCCTCTGCGCTGCGGCCGTTGGCGATGGCGGCGGAGCGGCCGTCCCAGTGCACGCCGCCGACCCGGGCGAAAGCGTGGTCGGCGTTGGGATAGACCCAGGCCGCGATCTGCGGATGGTCCTTGACCGCTGCCACCACCTTGGCGCGGCCCTCGGTCGGGAAGAACTCATCCTTGTCGGCGATGTGCACCACCAGCGGCCTGGTCACCTTGGCAAGGTCGCCGAGCAGGCCGTCGAGCGCGACGCCGTAATAGGAGATGTTCAGGTCGGCGTCGGACTGCTCGGCCATCATGAACGCGAGGCGGCCGCCGAGGCAGTAGCCCATGGTGGCGACGCGGCCGTTGGCACCCGGCAGGGTGCGCGCCGCGGCGACTGTGGCCTTGAGGTCCTCGATCCCCTTCGCCTGGTCGAACCGGTTGAACAGGTCGAACGCCTGCTGCCATTCGGCGTCCGACTTGTCGGTGATGTCGACGCCCGGCTGGAGGCGCCAGAACAGGTCGGGGCAGACCGCGATGAAGCCGAGATCGGCCACCCAGGCGGCGGTGTCGCGCATCGCCTGGTTCACACCGAAGATCTCCTGGATCAGCACGACCACGCCGGCCGGCTTCGTGCCGGGTTCGAGGAGATAGGCCGAGAAGCTGCCGGAGCCGTCCGAGGCGGCGATGGTGATGTTCGGCATGGGCGCGTCCTCCGGGGGTTCACCACGAAGACACGCGGGCGGTGGCCTATGCCACGCCCGCGTACTCCGATGGGGACCTTACCTCAGGCCGGCCGCACGCCCCAAGGTCTCACACCCGAAGGTCAGAGGTAGTGCTCGGCCAGCGGTGCGAAGCCGTTGAACTTCTGGCTGGCATAGGCGGTGACATAGGCGCCGGTCGACAGCAGCTCCACCCGGTCGCCGTGGCGCAACGCCAGCGGCAGGCGGTAGTTCGATTTCTCGTACATGATGTCGGCGCCGTCGCAGGTCGGACCGGCAATTGCCACCGGCCCCATCGGGCTGCCGTCATGCGGCGTCGTGACGCGGTACTTGATCGCCTCGCCCTCGGTCTCGGCCAGGCCGCCGAAGCGGCCGATGTCGAGATACACCCACCGCACCGGATCGTTGCGGTCGCGCCGGCTGACCAGCACGACCTCCGCGCTGACCAGGCCGGCGTCGCCGACGATGAAGCGTCCCGGCTCGATCAGCATCTCCGGCATGGCGTTGCCGAAATGCTCGGTCATCGAGGTCATGATGGCGTCGCCGAACTGGTCGATCTCCGGCACCGGATCGCGGTACGTGGTTGGGAATCCGCCGCCCAGGTTCATCATGCGCAGGTTCACGCCGGCCTCGGTGAGGTCGGTGAACAGCATGGCCACCTTGGCGATGGCGACCTCATAGGCGCGCGTCGTGGTCTGCTGGCTGCCGACATGGAACGACAGGCCGTACGGATCGAGGCCCAGGTCGCCGGCACGCAGCATCAGTTCGCGGGCGAGTTCGACCGTGGTGCCGAACTTGCGGGACAGCGGCCAGTCGGCGCCCTCGTTCTCGACCAGGATGCGGCAATACACCCGCGATCCTGGCGCGCATTCGGCCAGCTTCTCCAGCTCCTCGGCCGAATCGAAGGCATACAGCGAGACGCCGCGGGCGAAGGCGGCGCGGATCGCGGACGACTTCTTGATGGTGTTGCCGAAGCTGATCGCGTCGGGACGGGCCCCCGCGTCGAGGCAGGCCACGACCTCCTCGAGGCCTGCGGCGTCGAAACTGGAGCCGAGTCGGGCGAGCCGCTCGAGCACCGGGGCCGCCGGATTGGCCTTGACGGCGTAATAAATCCGCGCGAGCGGCAGCGCATGCTGCAGGGCACGGAAATTGGCCTCTACGCGGTCCACGTCGAGCACCAGGCACGGCGTGGCCGGCTGTTGCTCAGCAAGAAAGCGGGCGATCTTCGGGGTCATCGCGCCGGGCCTCCTATGGCTGTACGCCCGCCTGAACGAGGCGGCGGGACGTGAGTTGACGAAACGGTCGAACGAACCAGCGACCAGAACGATTGCCAGAACGCTTGACGTCGTTGCGTAACCACGAGGGCCAGAGGCACGTGCGTTGCTGCGTGGGGGCGACATAGGACCCCTCCCCCCGGGGCGCAAGATGAAATCTCGATCAATCCGCAAGAAAGTGTCGCAATCCCAAGATCGCGCCGCCCACAGGGGCATTGCCCTGCCATGATGCCGGACGGCCAGATGACTCAGATGACAAGGAGACGGCGTGGACATCGTGCCACCAGCCAGCGGCGCGAAGGCGGCGGTGCCGGACAGCGGAGCGAAGCCGGCGGCTTCCGACGAAGCCGCCAAACCGCCGGTTCCCGACGCAGGCGCCAAACCGCCGGTTCCCGACGCAGGCGCCAGGCCAGCACCGTCGCGGTGGCGCCTGGTGGTGGTGGGTGCGCTGCGCGACGCGACGCGCGACCAGGTGGCGCTCGCCGCGGCCGGCTGCGCGTTCTACGCGACGCTGTCGCTGTTCCCGGCGATCAGCATGCTGATCTCGGTGTACGGCCTGGCGTTCGACGTCATGTCGGTCGAACAGCAGCTCGAGGTGGTGCGCGACCTGCTGCCGGCGCCGGCCTTCCAACTGATCGACGACCGGGTGCACGAACTGGTCAGCCAGCCGACCGACGCCCTCGGGATCAGCCTGATAGTGAGCGTCCTGCTCGCCTGCTGGAGCGCCTCGGCCGGCGTGAAGTCGGTACTGTCGGCGCTGAACGTCGCCTACGACACCAGCGAACAGCGCAGCATCGTGCGCTT
Source organism: Acetobacteraceae bacterium (assembly GCA_037201625.1). Taxonomy (GTDB): domain Bacteria; phylum Pseudomonadota; class Alphaproteobacteria; order Acetobacterales; family Acetobacteraceae; genus JAMXLO01. The sequence continues at coordinate 2,021,770 of JBBCGR010000003.1, forward strand.
CCAACTGGTGGCGCTCGGCATGACGCTGTGCGCGGTCGCCGCGGCCGTGGTGGCGATCGCCGTGCTGGTGTTCCTGCCGACCGTCATTTCGTTCCTGTGGCTGTCGGACCACAACGCGGCGCTCATCAGGCTGCTCAGCACGGGCCTGCTGGTGGTGCTGGTGGGCGGCACGATCGCCCTGCTGTACCGCTACGGGCCGTCGCGTCCGCCGCCGCACAATCTGCAGGTGTTTCCCGGCGCGCTGCTGGCGACGCTGCTCTGGCTGGTCGCCTCGGTCGGGCTGTCGTTCTACGTGTCGCACATCGCCAGCCTGGGCGCGACCTACGGGCCGCTCGGCGCGGTGGTCGCCATCATGCTGTGGTTCTACCTCTCGGCCTACGCGGTGCTGCTGGGCGCGGAGGTGAACGCGCAGATCGAGCAGACCGGCGAAGAGCCCCACGTCATCTCGTCTGGCAAATGACGCGGCCGCCTGTTACCTGACCAGCGAACGCCTGCAGCGAGGAAGCGCGGCCAATGGCCCAATGGGACGACGGCTACGTCACCGACGTGGTCTACACGAGCAACTTCTACCGCGAGATCACGCCGACCTGGCTGGCCATGACGAGCCTCCTGCTGGGGCACCGGCCACCCGACCTGACGCAGCCGTTCACCTATGCCGACCTGGGCTGCGGCAACGGCTTCACGACGCTGGTGGTGGCCGCGTCATGTCCGCACGCGCAGGTCTGGGGATTCGACTTCAATCCCGCCCATATCGAGTTCGCCACCAACCTGGCGGCGCGGGCCGGCCTGACCAACGTGCGGTTCATGGAAAGCTCGTTCGCGGAGCTCGACTCGCTGCCGGACGGCACGCTGCCGGATTTCGACTTCATGGTCTCGCACGGCGTGCTGAGCTGGATCTCGGCGGAGAATCGCCGCCACCTCATGGGCACGCTGACCAAGCGGCTGAAGCCGGGCGGGCTGGTCTATCTGAGCTACAATGTCGCCACCGGCTGGACCGCGATGGTGCCGGTGCGGCGGCTGATGCGCATGCTGACGGCGGCCAGTCCCGAGCGGACCGATGTCGCCGTGCCCGCCGTGCTCGACTACGTCGACCGGCTGAAGCAGGCCGGGGCACTCTTCTTCCAGGCCAACCCGGCGATCGAGAACCGGCTGAACGACCTGCGCAAGCAGGAGCCGCGCTACCTGGCGCACGAATACATGAACCAGGATTGGAACCCGCTGATGTTCGCCGACGTGGCGACGGAGCTGATGGAGGCGAAATGCCGCTTCATCGGCAGCGCCACTTTGGCCGAGAACATCGACACCGTGTCGGTGCCGGCGAATGTCGCGCCGCTGCTGGGCGAGACGCGCGACCCATTGCTGCGCGAGACGCTGCGTGACCTCGGGTGTGGCCAGGCGTTCCGCCGCGACCTGTACCGCAAGGGCATGGCGCCGATGCCCGCCGCCGAACAGCAGGTGCTGCTGGAGAACCTCACGATCGTCGGGCTCGGTCTGCCGGTGCCCGAGACCGGCCCTGCCTTCGCCACGCCGATCGGCAGCGTGACGGGACGCCAGGAGGTCTACCAGCCGCTGCTGTCGATGCTCGAGGCCGGCCCCATGAGTGTGCGCCAGGCACGGGAATCGCCGTCCTTTGCCGGTCGTCCGCTGGTCGAGTTGATGCAGGCGTTCACCTTGCTGGTGGCGGGCGGCTACGCGCATCCGATGCTGCCGGGAGGCGGCACGGCCGCCGGGCACGAGGCGGCGCGGCGGCTGAACCTGGCGATCGCGCAGGCGAACGCCAATGCGGCCGACCTGCCGCGGCTGTCCGCCCCGGCGATCGGCTCGGCGATCGGGGCGGACATCCTGGAGACGATGCTGGTGGGCGAGTTGCTGGCTGGGAAGCCGGCGGAGGTGGGTCCGCTGGCGAGCGAGATCCTGGTGCTGCTGGGGCGCAGCGGGCGCAGCGTGCAGCGCGACGGCAAGCCGGTGACCGATCCGGCGGAGACCATGCGGATCGTGACCGAGGCGGTGACCGGGATGCTGGCGCGGCGCGTGCCGATCCTGCGGCGCCTGGGGATCGTCGGGTGACGAGAGCGTGATCCGTACAGGTGGGGAATCACCGGAGCGGTGAATCACGCTCTCAGACAACGAGCTAGAGCGGATTCCGTGAGCCTGCATGAACAGAATCTGCTCTAGCAGGCTGCTGAAGAACGCCTTTCGGCCGCCGCCCGGGATATATTGATTCGCGCGTGATGCTCGGCGCGAAACGGTGATGCGCCTACGAAGAGTCTGCGATTCATTTCTGTCACTCGTTGCCTGCCCGCCGGACTTTTTCAGCAGCCTGCTAGGGGCGCTGGTGCCGCTGTGCCAGCGCGTGTTTGGCAGCCTCGTAGTAGGCGCGCGCGAGGGATAGCGGGTCCGGCCTGATCAGCCGGTCCGGCGCGGGCGCGATCGCTCCCGCGCCGGAGAATGCCAGGAGCTCGTAGATCTCGAACCCCGCGATGAGGGGGATGTGCATCGCCCGCCTGGCGAGGCTCCACTCATCGAGCTCATGGATCGCCGGCGGTTCCGCGACCGCCTGCCAGAACTGCCTGCCGGGCGGCGCTACGGGGTTCTTGCGGGAGATGACGCGCCCGGCACTGCTGGCCACGAACAGGGCGCCATTGGCGGTGGCGATGCCACGGGGAAATCCGGAGAGTGCCTGCTGCCCGGTGACGCCGGTATGATCGAAACGGATGATGCGCCGGCCGTCGCTGTCGAGGATCAGGTAGCCGCTGCCGTTCGGCGTCAGCGAATGCGGCTGCGTCAGTCCGCCCAAGACCACCTGCCGATGCGTCGCATTGATCACGCCACCGCCCATCGCGCCGGCGATGACGCGCTCGGGGTAGTGGCAGCAGACCAGCAGGTCCGCGCCGTCGAAGCAGGCGGAGTTCAGGTGGACCGGACTGTCGAACGTGCAGAGCGTCGTGACCCCGCTGCTGGCGACTTCGTGGCGATCGATATCGACCCGCAGGACCGACTGCGCCGCGGTGGAGCAGACGAGCAGGGCGGATTCCATGCCGTGGAGGGAGTGGATATCCTTGAACTGGGGGTGGGTGATGGTCGCGACATGGGCGAGCGCCCGGTCGAGGACCAGGATGCGCGGTGCATCGCTGGATTGGACGGCGGCATAGATGCGGTCACCGACGCAGGCCAGGCCGGTCAGTCCGCCATCGCCGGGCAATCCCAGAACATCGGACAGGTCAACCAAGTATTCATCGGCGCCGCACGCGTACCAGAGCGTAAAGGGCACGGCATTCGGAGTGGTGTTGCAGACGGTGGCGAGCAGGGCGATGTCGTCAGGAAGTTTCATCTGCAGCCGATCGAGGCCAGGTATTGCGGGTGATCCGGACGGCGCCGTCGCTCTCGACTGCACGGTGGTTCTATGGATATCGTCCGTCGCGTGCAAGCCGTGCGGACCGCCGCCGGCTGCACGCCGACACCACGGCCGGTGGATCGAACCCTGTCAGACAGCCGCCTGCGACCCATGCCTGGACGGCTGCATTTCCTGAACTACCCGCAGGTGCCCGCCGTCGACCGGCTGGTCCACGACATGCCGCCCGCGCTGGAGCATCACACCGGCTGTATCGCGACGCCCCGCCGGCACTTGCCAGGTTCGCAGTTCACCGGCTGCCTCTACGCGAATGACGGTCGCCTGGTGCGGCTGTCGCAGCGGCCATCGTCGGGGGCCGCCTTCCAGCCGGTCGATCCGGCGATCATCGAAGCCGGCTCGGTGCCGGCCTCGGTGGAAACGGCGCGGTCGATCTACCTGGGCAACTTCTTTCTGCACTTCGGCCATTTCCTCCTGGAATCGTTGTCCAGGCTCTGGGCCGTGGAGAGCCTGGGACAGTCGTTCGAGGCCTACTACTTCCACGCCTGGGAGGGCACGCCGGACCGGCGTTGGCTGGACATCGAGTTCGTCGCCACCTGCCTTGCGGCACTCGGCATCCCGGCCGAGCGCGTGCGGTTCATCCCGGAGTCGGGGCTGGTGCTCGCGGACTGTGTCGTGCCGCAGCAACTGTTCGAGGTGAACCGGCACGCCTCCCGGCGGTTCGGCGGCTTGCTGAGCGAGATCACCGACCGGGCCAGGGCCGCGCCGTCGGCCGGCCTCGGGGCACCCGCGGAGCGCGTCTACCTGTCGCGCGTGCGCCAGACGCGCAGGGCCGAGAACGAGGACGCCATCGAGCGGATCTTCCAGGAGGCCGGCTTCGATATTGTCATCCCGGAGGAGTTGCCGTTCCTGCGGCAGGTAGCCATCGCGGCCGGTGCGCGCATGCTGGCCGGCTGTGCCGGCTCCAACATGCATCTTGCGGCGTTCGCCGAGCGCGCCGTCATCGTGTCGCTGGATCACCGTCTGGTTCGCAACCAGCTTATCCTGGACGCGCTGCGGGAGCATGACGCGTACCATGTGTGGGTGCCCCAGGGGCAGCCGGGCCGTGACCGCTGGATCGTTGACGAGGCGCTGGTAGGCGCGGCACTCGCCCAGGTGCTGGGGCCGACGCACGCTTAGCGTTCGGCCGCGGCGGGGATGCGCGCGGCATGCAGCCGTAGGTTGGCCACAAAAAAGATGCGGGCCGCTTGCGCGACCCGCATCTTTGCTTGCTCTCGGAAGACCCAGGCAGTGTGGCCTGCCTGGGGTCGATGGCGATATTCAGGTGCGACGGCGGCGGACGAAGCCCAGGCCGGCGAGGCTGAAGCCGAGGATTGCCAGCGTGGCGGGCTCGGGGGTCGAGACGGACACCTCGAAGACGCGCATACCGGGCGCCAGGCTGCTCGGGCCACCGCCGGTGACGACCGAGTACTGGCCGAACGCGGTCTGGGTGAAGTCGAACTGGCCGGTCGTGCCGACGCCGGCCAGGTACGCCGCGACGTCGAACGCCAGCTTCGCGCTGCTGTTGGTGCTGGTGAAGCCCAGCCAGTATTCGCCGGCCGTGACCGGCACGGAGACGTTCAGCCCAACCACCGAGGCGCTCTGGCCCACGCCGGTCCCACCTGCCGTCACAAGCTGCGAGTCCAGGATCGTCCCGAGGGACGTCGCGCCGGTGAAGGCGAAGCTGGCGCCGGTCAGGCCGTTGTTCTGGGGCGTGCCGGCGACGCCGGTGCTGCCGCCGACGTTGGGCACCAGCCACACCGTGACCGAACCACCGTCCAGCGGGTTGTTGGCGTTCATCAGCATCTGGATGTTGCGGATGGTCGTCGCCGTCGGGGCATAGAACGACACCGCGAGAGGCCCAGCGGCCGGCGCGATGGCCGTCGCGCTGATCTGGTTGACACCAGTGACCTGGGTGATCGGATGAATCGTGTTGTAGAGAACAGTTGCGCTCGCCGGTGTCGCCAGCAGCGCTACTGCCGCTCCGGCAAGCAGTGCATACGTCTTAATCATCGACCCTGAACCCCTGTCATCTCGTGCCACTCACCCACTAGGTAAGCAATCGCTGTGCCAGGCACAAAAACAGCGTCTTTCCAGTGCGTTGATCTGGACCGGGTAGCCCCTCCGCGCCGCACTGTAAAATTTGCCGACAAGGAGACCATGATTCCTGCTGGAGTCCGCCCGGATGTCCTCCGCCGCCCGGGAAATGCTATACGCCTCCGCCGGGACCACCCGCTTCAGAGTAGGCATTTGAGTCGATGTACTGGTGCCTGGGCATGCGCAGCAGCGGTTCGACGTGGATCTTCAACGTTGTCCGCAAGATAGCGACCGTCCTTGCACCGCAGTGCACGATCGTCGGACCCTATGTCGAACGCGGCGCCGAGTTGCCCGATGCGACCGACCCTGCCGAACTCATCATCGTGAAGTCGCACGCCACCGATCAGGCGGCGGCCGATGCATTGGGCGGCCGCGCACGGACCATCTGGATCTCCATCCGCGATCCGCGCGATTGCATTGCCTCGCTCATGCAGTACCACGACCTCCGGTTCGATGCGGCGCTCGGGCAGGTGGTGCGGGATGCCCGGTTCTGCATGCAGTTCATCGCCCACCCGCGGGCACGCCTGTTCCGCTACGAGGCCGGGTTTGCCGACCGGCCCGCGACGATCGACCGCATCGCCGCCGGCTTCGACGGGACGCTCGCGGCGGCGGACCGGGACCGGATCTTCAGCGAAACCCGCCGCCCGGCGATCGAAGCTTTCATCCAGGGGCTCGATCAACTGCCTCGCGCGCTGCGCCCCACCTCCCACGACCTGGTCGACCCCGTCACCAAGTGGCACCGCCACCACGCGAACCGCACCGGCGAGGTCGGCCGGTGGCGCCGGACACTCGAGCCGAGGCAGGCCGCCGAGATCGAGCATCGGCTCGGCGACTGGATGAATTCCCTGGGCTACGACACGCCGTCGATCTGACGCCTGCGCTCGGCGCGCACGCCGTCAGGCCAGCACGCCGTCAGGAGAGGAAGCGCGCGGCCAGTTCCTCGCGGCTTTCGAGCACCGATGTCGGCTCGACGCCAAGGGCCGTGTAAAGCGCATCGATTCCAAGCTCGCGGAGCGACTGTCCCATCATCTCGCTGACGCAATCGTGATACGCGCCTGACAGCACCGTCGACATGGGCGACAGATTGGTGACGCACAGCAGGCCGGTCGGCGGCGCCGCATACGCCGTCATCCGCAGGTCGGGACGTCGCCGCTTCAGCAGCAACGCCGTGCGCCACACGTCGCCCGCCCAGGAGAACCTGTGGTGCTCGCGGATCGGCGGCTGGGCATTTCGAACGCGCTCGGTCATCGGCCATTCCACCGGCAGGCAGTCGTGCAGCACGATGACGGAGTCGCGGCGGCAACAGCGTTCCGCGTTGATGAAATCCCGCAGCAGGTACTCGGACAGGTGCATGCCATCGAGAAATGCCAGGTCGATCGGCGATCCCAGGATGGCCGCCGGATCATGCCCCGTGAAGAATTCGTCACTGGTCATCTGATACAAGGCAAAGACCGGCTTGTCCGCAACGGCCGTCATGTCCGCCAGGCGCGGGCGGGGATCGACCGCCACCGACGCGCAGTTGGCCAGCGACAGCGAGCGTCCCTTGGCACAGCCGATCTCCAGATAGGCCCGCGGCTGCAGGAACTCGTGCAGCCGGCGCAGGACGTCCAGGTAGTGCTCGCCCGAATGGTCGGGCACCCATAGCGTCCCCTTGCCGGGGAACGGCTCGACGGGATCGGTCACACCGTATAGCCGAGCGAAGCGATCAGCGCCGCATGACGCTGCTCGAAGCCGTGCCGCATGTCCGCGGGCAGGCACTCATGCCAATGGCTGATGTTGCGCGACGTAATGTGCGGATTGCGCGACACGGCTTCGTCGCTCATTCGCGCGATGTCGTGGGCGCGACCGATCTCCAGCGCTTCGGCCAGGCGCTCGCCGGCAAAGCCCAGATGCCGGAGGATCGCCGCCATCGACGCATCGAAACTCCGTGTGATCGTCTCAAGCTGCACATCGATCGTCCTGTCATCGGGACGCCACTGGGCCATCGCATCGGCGGTCCAGCGCGCATAGCGCTGCTCCTCGAAGCTCAGGCCTTCGCGCAGGTCGCGCGTCAGTAGGTTCTGCTGGTAGGACCTCCCGTCCAGGCCCGCCAGGTACTCGCGCTTCCACACCTCGGGGCGATGCGCCTGCGAGTAGGGAACCTGGGGAAACCCGATCGGCGCAGTCGCATCGAAGTCGGTGTTGACGCACCAGTGCTCGGTACACCGCCGGTGGTACCAGTAGCCCGACGTCCAGATGCCGCGCGGATCCCGCACGATGCGAACGCCGCGATACTCGACGTCGGCAAGCGAGAACCCGAGGAGCGAGTGGCTGAACAGTGCCACGTCCGCCGTCGGGTCCACCTGCTCGACCAGTCCCAGCAGCCGCACCATCCGCAGATCGAAGCGTCGCGCGAGATCGGCCAGCAGCTTCGCGAAAAGCTGCGTCCCCGACTTGTGGTAACAAAAGACGAAGAGTTGCGGGCGCTCGCGGGGGCGCAGCACCGCGAGGTCACCCGTGGCGGCGGCTATGTCCCGGAGCAGACGGCATCACCGAATCAAACCGGTCAGCGGGCTGGAGGGATCGGCGCCCAGCCGACGCGGCATCCGGCCCGCCAGGAACGCCTGCCGCCCGGCCTCGATCGCCAGCTTCATCGCCATCGCCATGCGGATCGGGTCCTTCGCGTGCGCGATCGCCGAGTTCAGCAGCACCGCATCACACCCCAGTTCCATCGCGATCGCCGCGTCGGACGCCGTGCCCACGCCGGCATCCACCAGGAACGGCACCTTGGTCTGCTCGCGGATCATCCAGATCATCGCCGCGTTCTGGATGCCGAGCCCCGAACCGATCGGCGCGCCCAGCGGCATGATGGCGACGCAGCCCATCTCCTCGAGGCGCTTGCATGCGACCGGGTCATCGGCGGTGTAGCACATCACCTCGAAGCCGTCCTTGATCAGCGCCTCCGCCGCCTCGAACGTGCCCTTCATGTCGGGATACAGCGTGGGCGGCGGGCCCAGCACCTCGAGCTTCACCAGGTTCCAGCCGCCTGCCTCGCGCGCCAGGCGCAGCGTGCGCACCGCCTCCTGTGCCGTGTGGCAGCCGGCGGTGTTCGGCAGGTAGGTGTATTTCTTCGGATCGACATAGTCCTGCAGCATCGGCGCCTTGGGGTCCGACAGATTCACCCGGCGCACCGCCACGGTGACGATCTCGGCGCCCGACGCCGCGATCGCCGCGCCGGTCTCCTCCAGATCCTTGTAGCGGCCGGTGCCGACGATCAGGCGGGAGCGGAAGCGGCGGCCGGCCACCGTCCACGTGTCGTCCTGCGGCAGGGTTCCATCCATCGTCAGCCTCCCCCGATGAAATGCACGATTTCCAGCGCATCCCCGCTCTGGAGCCAGGTCTCGGCGTAGACCGAGCGCGGCACGATCTCCTCGTTGCGCTCCACCGCCACCTTGCGCATCTCCAGCCCGAGCGCGGCGAGCAGGCCGGCGACGGTCATCGGTCCGTCGAAGGCTCGCGTCTCGCCATTCAAGGTCAGAGTAACCGCAGTCTGCATCCGTCAAGTATGGGCGCGCCGGGGCGGCGGGGCAAGGAAGGCGCACCCGGCCCGGGATGCGCTGCGACCGCCATGGAAGGGACGTTGGCGGCAACGTTCCAGGTGCGCTAAGGACTCGTGACGCGACAGCATCGGAGCTTCCATGTCATCGTCCATTCGAGCGGCCGTGCTCGGCTTCGCGGCAGCCACCGCGATCGGCTCTGGCGCACAGGCCCAGAGCATGTGTGCCGGCGTCCTGCGCGCGTCGCTGGTCCACAAGCTGCCCACGCCGCTCACCGTGGGCACGGCACGCAACATCAGCGACACGGCCAACCCGGAACTCACCCGCCGCTTCGCCGAGGGCCTGCGCAAGGCGGGCCTCACGCTGGCGGAGCAGGCGAGCACCACCCTCGCGATCGCGGTCTCGGTCACCGCGGCGGCAGGCAGCCGGGGCGTCACCAGCGGCACCTACAAGGGCTTCGAGTGGATGAGCGGCCAGCCCGCCGCCACCGCGGCACCGTCCCCCGGCATCCGCTCCGCCACACTCTCGATCAGCGCCATCCTCACCGACAACGCCGCCACCGCGCAGTCCTGGGTCGGCACGCTCGATTGCCGGGTCCAGACCAGCGACCCCGGCGCGCTGGCGGAGTTCATCGGCCGTTCCCTCGGCAGCGTCATCGGCAAGGACATCGACCGCAAGGTGATCTGAGCGGTCCCGCACTGACATCGCCCCCGCTTTCGGGCATCCCGCCGGTCGCGCAGCCACGCGGTTGGACCGGCGCGGCCAGCTATGCTACGCGCCGCACCATGTCCCAATCGACTCCGCCCCTCGTCGTCGTGCTCAACGGCCCGAACATGAACGTGCTCGGCCTCCGCCAGCCGCATCTCTACGGCAGCACGACGCTCGACGATGTCGAACAGCTTTGCGCCGAGGCGGGGGAACGGCTGGGGCTGGCGATCGACTTCCGCCAGACGAATGGCGAGGGCGAACTGGTGTCCTGGGTGCAGGAATGCCGCGGCCGCGCGCAGGGCATCGTGATCAATCCGGCCGGCTACACCACGACCTCGATCGCGTTGATGGACGCGCTGCTCGCCACCGATCTGCCGGTGATCGAGGTGCACGTCACCAACATCCACCGCCGCGAGGAGTTCCGCCAGCACTCCTACGTCTCCAAGGCTGCGGTCGGCGTCATCTGCGGCCTGGGCGTGCGCGGCTATGTGCTGGCGCTCACCGCCATGGCCGACCTCCTGCTCGAGGCCGACGCATGATGGCCCGATCAGGTCCGGCCAAAACGGGAGAAGGCCGGGTCTGCGCCCGGAATTGCCCATGACCCGCATCCCGTTCGATCCCGACGCGATCCGCGCGCTTGCCGCCGTGCTCGTCGAAACCGGCCTCAGCGAGATCGAGATCGCCGAGAAGGACAGCCGCATCCGCGTCGTCCGTGCCATCGCGCCGGCCCAGGTGGCGGCGGTCCCGATGGCGCTCGCCCCCGCCGCGGCGCCCGCGCCGGTGGCCCCCCCGGATGAGGCGAGCCATCCCGGCGCCGTGCTCAGCCCGATGGTCGGCGTGGCGTATCTGTCCTCGGAGCCGGGCTCGCCGCCCTTCATCACCGTGGGCCAGAGTGTCGCCGCCGGTCAGACCGTGCTGCTGATCGAGGCGATGAAGACGTTCAACCAGATCAAGGCACCGAAATCCGGCACCGTCGCACGCATCCTCGTGGCCAACAGTACGCCGGTGGAATACGGTGAAGTCCTGTTGATTCTGGAATGATCGGTTGTTCCAGAAAATCCTCATCGCCAATCGGGGCGAGATCGCGCTTCGTATCCAGCGGGCCTGCCGCGAGCTAGGCATTCCGACCGTCGCAGTGCACTCCACGGCGGATGCCGAAGCGATGCATGTGCGGCTTGCCGATGAAAGCGTCTGCATCGGCCCGCCGCCCGCCAAGGAGAGCTACCTCAACATCCCGGCGATCCTGTCGGCCGCCTCGATCACCGGCGCCGAGGCGATCCATCCCGGCTATGGCTTCCTGTCCGAGAATGCCGCCTTCGCCGAGATGGTGGAGGCGCATGGACTGACCTTCATCGGCCCCTCGCCCGACCATATCCGCATGATGGGCGACAAGATCGCTGCCAAGGCCGCGATGGGCGGGCTCGGCGTGCCGCTGGTGCCCGGCTCCGACGGCGCGGTGCCTGACATGGCGGCCGCGCGCGATGTGGCCGCCCGTATCGGCTACCCGGTGCTGATCAAGGCATCCGCCGGCGGCGGCGGGCGCGGCATGAAGGTGGCCATCGACCCCGCCTCGCTGGAGGACGCGTTCCGCATCGCGCGGACCGAGGCGCGCGCCGCCTTCGGCAACGATGCCGTGTATATGGAAAAGTACCTCGACCATCCGCGGCACATCGAGCTGCAGATCATGGCCGACGCCCACGGCAACGTGGTGCATTTCGGCGAGCGCGACTGCTCCCTGCAGCGGCGGCACCAGAAGCTGCTGGAGGAGGCAGGTTCACCCGCGCTGACCACCGCCGCGCGCGACCGGCTGGGCGCCACCGCGACCGCGGCCCTCGCCACACTTGGCTACCGCAACGCCGGCACGCTGGAGTTCCTCTACCAGGACGGGCAGTTCTCCTTCATCGAGATGAACACACGGCTCCAGGTCGAGCATCCGGTCACCGAAATGGTCTGCGGCATCGATCTGGTGCGCGAGCAGATCCGCATCGCCGCCGGCGCAACGCTAGGCTACGGCCAGAGCGACGTCCGCTTCACCGGTCATGCGATCGAGTGCCGCATCACCGCCGAAGATCCGGTCACCTTCACCCCCACCCCGGGCCGCGTGACTGCATTCCACGCGCCCGGCGGTCTCGGCGTGCGCGTCGATTCGGCGCTGTACGCGGGGTATTTCGTGCCGCCCTACTATGACAGCCTGGTGGCCAAGCTGGTGGTGCACGCGCCGTCGCGCGCCGAGGCGATCAGCCGCCTGCGTCGCGCGCTGGACGAGTTCGCCGTGGTCGGCATCCAGACGACGATCCCGCTGCACCAGCGGATCGTCGACGATCCGGAATTCCAGCGCGGCGATTACACGATCCATTGGCTGGAGCGGTTCGTCACGCGCTGATCCGGCGTTCACCGGCAAGGACTCGGATGGCCAGCGCAGTGGCCATGGATTGCAGTCGGGGAGCGCCCATTCCCATCGTCATGTCGTGGCTTGGCCGCGGCATCCACGTCTTCCTGTGCGGCCCGAAGACGTGGAGGGGGTGTCGTCAGTAGCTGGGCATCGTCGACGACGGCGTAAGCTGCAATTCATGCGTCCAGCACGACCGGTCCTGCGTGTGCAAGTACCAGAACGCCTCGGCGATCTTCATCGGATTCATCACCAGGTCCGGGCGGTTCTGGATCTTCGGCAGCGCCCGCGTGCCGGGTGAATCGATCGTGCCGTCGATCACCACATTCGCCACGTGCACGCCGAGTTCGGAGTATTCCTCGGTCAGCACCTGCGCCAGCGTCCGCATCATGACGCGCGGATAGTACAGCGACTCGCCGGTGTAGCGCTTCTTGCCGCGCAGCGACTTGGAGTTGTTAGAGAAGAAGAACGACCCGGCACCGCGCTGCCGCATCGCCGGCAGCACCTCCTTCGCCACCAGGAATGGGCCGCGGCTGGCGATGTGGTGTGCGGTATCGAACATCTCGACCGGGATGTATTCCAGCAGTTCCTTGTCGGCCGGCAGGTCGCGGCCCTCCAAATAGCCGGCATTGTAGACCAGCACATCGGGTTCACCCGCGTCGCGGCGGATCGCGGCGAACGCCGATGCGATCGAGTCATCCGACATCAGGTCCAGTTCCACGACCGTGCAGGCACCGCCCTGCTCGCGGATCGCCGCCGCCAGCCCCGCGGCATTGCCCTCCGATCGCGTCGTCAGCACGGTGAAGAAACCCTCGCTGGCGAATTTCTGCGCGATCGCGCCGCCCACGCCCCATCGCGCGCCGACGGGAATGGCGCTGTCGTCCAGCGCCTTGCCATGCGCCAGCCGCGTGTTGCGGCCGTCCGACTGCCATTTGGAGGTGGCACCGACGACCACCGCGACCGGCCTGCCTTCGGTGTTCCGAGTACGTGTCTGGCTCATCGATCTACGTTTCCCCTATTTTGCTGTTGGTCTGTCGTCAGGCCTTGCGGTCCCAGCCCCACCAGGCACGCAGCGCATCGCCCATCACCAGGCGCTGGTCCGCCTCGTCCAGCCACGGCAGTTCCTCGGTGAACATCGTCACGCATTGCCGCCAGGAGCACGGCATCTTGGTGATGTCGGTGCCCCAGAACATGCGATGCGGACCGAACGCGTCGTAGATCTGCCGTAGATACCCCTGCATCTTCGGATAGGGATACGACTCGGCCGAGTAGCCGGGCGCGCCGGTGGCCTTCACCGCGATGTTGGGATGCCTCGCCAGCGCCACGAGACGCGGCATGTGCTCCATCGCCGCGTCGTCCTTCAGCGTGGTCAGCCCGCCGCGTCCGCCCAGATGGTCAATGGTCAGCCGCAGCCCGGGATGACGCTCGGCGAGGCGGCCGATCTCCACCAGCGAATCGGTCGCCAGCATGGCGATCGGCACGCCCGCCCTCTCGGCTGCCGCCCACAGCCAGTCGAGCGTGCCATCGGCGAGCCACCGCCGCGCCGGGTCGTGCAGGAACGTGTAGCGCAGGCCCAGCATGCCGGGCTGGTCCCGCCAGGCGGCGATGTGGTCGCGCGAGTCGGGGGCCTCGAGCGGCAGGGAGCCCAGGATGACGAAACGGCCCGGATAGTCCCGCACCGCCTTGAACGCCATCTCCATGGAGTTCGGATCCCAGCCCGGCGGATGGATCACGGCGGCATCGACGCCGGCCTCGTCCATCAACGGGATCGCCTCCTCCGCGGTGAAATGCGTCACCTGGCGGTGCGACAGGTTGCTGGGCAGGCCGGTTCCCCACAGGTGGATCTGGGCGTCGATGATCTGCATCCTGGTCCCTCCGTCGCCGGTCGGCGTTATGTCCCCCCGCCGCCGGCACGACGGGCGGCCTTGCCGCCTGCGGTCGCAGGCTGCGACGCGCCCCGCCGCCTGACCGGCTTGCCGGCGGCGACCTTCGCCGTGCCGCGGCGCGCCCGTGCGGCGAGCATGGCGCGTGCCCCCTCCACGTGGGGCCCTGTCACATATAGCGGCGCAACGCCCAGCGCGTCGATGACCAGCATCACCTCGCTCCGGCCCCAGGCGGGATGCAGCGCCACGGCACCACCGCCGTTGGCGAACGAGCCGCGGTCGCCGGTATCCAGATAGCTCTCGGTCGGCAGGCCCTCGGCCAGCAGCACGTCATGGCGGTCCAGCTCGACGTGGAAATAACCGACTGTATCCACGTCCATCTGCACGATCGTGGTGCCGTTGATCAGGTAGCGCACCGGGATGAGCACGTCGTCGACATGGATCGAGTGATCGGGGGACAGGAAGAGATCGCGCGCCGGCTGATTGTCGGCGAAGGCGTGCGCCGCGATGCGGACCGGCTGCACCTTGGTGGGCGCGGCGTGGCGGCGGCAATCGACGTGGCGATGGCCGATCCACTGCACCGGTGCCGCGCGGCCAGCGAGAGTCCGCACCAGATCGCCCTCGCGCAGATCTTCGACCGCGATGTCGCCATCCGGCGTTGCGATCCGCGTCGCCCGGGTGAAGCAGGCGACCACCTGGTTGCCCTCGATCGTGTTGTCGGCGCTGGCATTCACGTCGATCGGCTCGCCGGTATTGGGCATCGGGATGCCGAAGCGATCGGCGCCGACGATATTGTTGAGGATCGTGCTGAAGCTGGTGCCGTCGTCCAGCGTGATGCCGTTGCCGCCATTGCCGCTGACCAGCACCGCGACCGGCTGCGTCGGCGGGGCGGTAACATCGCCGATCTTGTTGTGGTTGGCCGTGCCGGCGATCAGGATGCCGCCAAGCTTGTTGCCCAAAGGCTGGATCCCCAGCACGTTCGTGCCGACGTCGCTGTTGAGCACCCAGTTGTCGTGCGCATTGTCCTTGATGACGATGCCGTAGCCGAGATTGCCGGAGAAGGCGTTGCGCGGGATCACCGAGACCTGGTGCCCGCCGATCACGTTGTCATGGGCATTGCCGCCGATCTCGATTCCGTTGCCCCCGTTAGGCAGCAGATTCTGTCCGTTCGTGTCGAGGCCGACGATGTTGGGGTCGACCGTCACGCCGAATGCGTTGCCCGAAATCTCGATGCCGTCGTCCAGGTTGCCCGACAGGACGTTGGTCTGCAGGGTCTGATTGCCGCCGGTCGAGGTGATCTTGATGCCATCCTCGCCGTTCGGTGCTGCACCCTGGAATGCCAGCAGGCCGCCGAAAGTGTTGAAGCTGGTGAAGAAGCTGGCGGTGTCCTTGACCTCGATGCCGTTGGTGCCGTTGCCCGCCGAGACGTTGCCGAGCGGGATGACGCCGCCAACCTGCGTGTTCATCGACGAGCCGTCCACCAGGATGCCGTCGAACGCATTGCTGACGATCGTCGAATTATTGGCGCCGACGCCAAAGAAGTTCGCCTGCACGGTGGTGCCGTCGGAGTCGGTGACGTGCAGTCCGTTGCCGCCGTTGCCGCTCAGCACGTTGTAGTAGACGAACGGATTCTCGATGAACGTGCAGCCGATCAGCGAGTTGTTGTCGGCCCCGTTGATGGCGACGCCGTCGAGTGCATTGCCGAGATCGCCGTTGCCGTCGGACGTGGTGCCGACGAAGTTGCCGCTCAGCACGTTGTTGCGGGAGTTGGCGTCGATCAGGATGCCGTTCTGGCCGTTGCCGGAGACCTGGTTGCCAAGCGGCGGCACGACGAAGGTGGGCGCGATGGTGCCCTTGTCGCCGGTCGGGTCGTTCTTGGCCCCGGTGCCGGTATCGGTGAAGGCATTGCCGCCGATCGTGTTGCCGTTCGAGCCGCCGGTCAGCCGGATGCCGTTGCCGCCGTTGGCGATCGCCGCCGTACCGGCAGGATTGGTGCCGATCCGGTTGTCGACCAGCGTGTTGCCGGAAGAGCCGTCGAACGTGATGCCGTTGCCGGTGTTGCCGGAGATGACGTTGGAGACGACGTGCGACGCCTTGGTGGGATTGAGGCCGATGAGGTTGTTGGATGAGGTCGCCGACACATGCAGGCCGTCGCCGCCATTGCCGGCGGGGGCACCGGCGAGATCGAGGCCGATGTAATTGCCATCAAGCGAGATCGAGCCGGCGTTGAGCGTGACGCCGGCGCCGGACGCGCGGCAGATCGCCAGGCCGAGAAGCTGCGAGCCTTCAGAGCCGGCGGCTAACACCAGTCCGCCATGGCCGTTGCAGTCGATCTCCACCACCGGAGGACCGCCAGGCACATGGGTCGGCGCGGAGGCACCGTCGATGGTGACATTCTGGGCGATCGCGGGCAGGTCCGTGGCGAGGCTGATCGTGCCATTGACGGTGAAGGTGATGGTCGAACTGGCGGCCGGGTCCGCGTTCGCGGCGTCGATGGCCGCGCGGAGCGAACCGACGCCCAAGTTATTCAGGTTGGTGACAGTAAAAATTGACAAAGACTGATTCCTCCCGATGCAATGAAGCGACACCACATCAGAAGATACCCGCATTCAAACGACGCCCTTGGCGACCGTATTGCGCGTCGTCATTCACCCAATAAACGGGGAGACCGGTTCACAAGACTGCATTTTTTTGCCCGGTCGGCGTCTGCGGGGCGATGACGACTATTCGGTATCTTCCGCGTCACCTCTGCGAGAGTCGAAATGGTATCGCCGGGGCCAGGGCACGCATGCATCCCCGTCCTGGAACCGTCTCGTTGTCGTGAGGCACGGGATCGTGACGCACGGGCCAAGAAGTGCTCGGGGTTTCAGGGCAGAGCCCTGAGCGCTTCCCGGTCAGACGCGCTCGACGCCGGTCGCCGCGGCATCGATCGCCGCCGCCACCGCATTGATCTGGTTCTCATCGAGCGGACCGCGCCCCAGGCGCAGCCGCAGCGCGAGCCTCAGGTTCTCCATCGCGCGCAGGATCTGCGGGGCAGGCCCACCGCCATGGGTGCGGCTTGCCTCGGCCATGCGGGCGAGCAGCCCATCCAGCATCGGACGCTGCGCATCGAGCGCGGCCTGTCCCTCCGGCGTGATGGCATGCAGTTTCTTGCCGCCCTCGCCGACGCTGACCGTCACATGGCCGAGTTCCTCGAGCATCGTCAGCGTCGGGTAGATCACGCCCGGGCTCGGGCTGTAGGCACCGCCGACGTGGTCCTCGATCGACTTGATGATCTCATAGCCATGCCGCGGCTTCTCGGCGATGAGGTGCAGGATCACCAGCCGAAGGTCGCCGTGGGCGAAGAACCGGCCGAGCCCGGACCGGCCGCCGCGACGTTCGTGGCGGTCATGCCCCCCGTGCCGGTCGCCCTCGCGATGCTCGCCGCGTGCGAAGCGGCGGCCGTGGCCATGATCGTGGCGGGAATGCCTGTGGTGTGAGTGTGGGTGGAACAATCGTCGTCTCCTGACGTGTTGGGTTTCAACACGATCAGATATATCTAAACACACTCTAATTACAAGGGGCGCGTGGCACCCGGCCGCTACGTTCCCACCAGCCCTCGTGCGAAGTCCGCCGCATCGAACGGCCGCAGGTCGCCCGCCTTCTCGCCGACGCCCACCGCGTGCACCGGCAATCCGAACGTCTCGGCCAGCGCCACGACGATGCCGCCGCGCGCGCTGCCGTCCAGCTTGGTGACCACGAGGCCGGTCACATCCACCATCTCCTTGAACACGCGCACCTGCTGCATTGCGTTCTGGCCGGTGGTCGCGTCGAGCACCAACAGCACGCTGTGCGGCGCCGTCGCATCCTGCTTGCGGATCACCCGGATGATCTTGCGCAGCTCCTCCATCAGCACCGCCTTGTTGTGCAGCCGTCCCGCCGTATCCACCAGCAGGACATCCGCCCCTTCGGCCCTCGCCCGGGTCAGCGCGTCGAACGCCAGCCCCGCGGCATCGGCATTCTGCCCGCCGGCGATCACTGGCGCGCCGACGCGCTCGCCCCAGATCTGCAACTGCTCCACCGCCGCAGCGCGGAACGTGTCGCCGGCCACCAGCACCGCCCGCTTGCCCTGGTCGCGGAAGTTCTGCGCCAACTTGCCGATCGTCGTGGTCTTGCCGGTGCCATTCACCCCCACCACCAGCACGACATGCGGCCGCTTCGCCGGGTCGAGCGTCAGCGGCTGCGCCACCGGCTCCAGGATCGCCGACAATTCCTCCGCCAGCGCCTGCTTGATCTCTTCGTCCGTCACCTCCTTGCCGAAGCGGGAGCGGCGGAAGCTCGCGATCACCCGCCGCGCCACCTCGGTGCCGAGGTCGGCGGCGATCAGCACGTCCTCCAGTTCCTCGAGCGCCGCATCGTCCAGCCGGCGCTTGCGGATCACCGAGGTGATGCTGGCAAGGCCCTCGGTCAGCTTCTGCGTGCTGCGCGTCAGGCCTTCCTTGAGGCGCGAGAAGAAGCCGAGTGCCATCAGGCCGCCTCCGCCAGCAGGGTCTCGTCGAGCACGCCGGTGACCCGCGCCGCCATCAGCCGCCCGGGCGCGGCCGGGGCCGCCAGCCGCACCGCAGCGAAGTGCTCGGAATGGCCGGCATCCGCCGCCTCGGTCAGCAGCGCCACGGTATGTCCCACCTGGCCGGCCAGGAAGCGGCGCGCGACCGCCGCCCCCGCCGCCCGCAGCCGCGCCGCACGCTCGCGCCGCTGCGCCACGGGCACCGCCGGCATCCGCGCGGCCGGCGTGCCGGGACGCTCGCTGTAAGGGAAGACGTGCAGGAACGGCAGTTCCGCCTCCGCCACGAAGTCGAGCGTCTGCTGGAACAGCGCTTCGGATTCGGTGGGGAAGCCGGCGATCAGGTCGGCGCCGATCGCGATCCCCGGCCGCAGCGCCCGTGCCCGTGCCACCGCCGCCGCCGCGTCCGCGCGCAAATGGCGGCGCTTCATGCGCTTCAGGATCAGGTCGCTGGCCGCCTGCAGCGACAGGTGCAGATGCGGCATGAGCCGAGGCTCTTCGGCCAGCAGGCGCCAGAGGTCGGCGTCGATGGCGGCGGGGTCGAGCGACGAGAGCCGCAGCCGCGGCAGGTCCGGCACCAGCGCCAGCAGCCGGCGCGCAAGCTGTCCGAGGCGCGGCGCGCCGGGCAGGTCCGCACCGTAGGAGGCGATGTCGACGCCGGTCAGCACCACCTCCTGGTAGCCCGCCGCGACCAGCGCGCGGACCTGCGCCACCACGGCGCCCATCGGGACGCTGCGGTTGGGGCCGCGGCCGAACGGGATGATGCAGAAGGTACAGCGATGGTCGCAGCCCTGCTGCACCTGCACGAAGGCCCGCGCGCGGCCGGCGAACTCGGTGACCAGGTGCGCCGCCGTCTCGCGCGCCGCCATGATGTCGGACACGCCGCCCGGCGCATCCGGCGCCCAGCTTTCCGGACGCAGCTTGTCGGCATTGCCCAGCACGCGCGCGACACCGGGCAGCGCCGCCCAGGCCGCGGGGTCGATCTGCGCGGCACAGCCGGTGACGACGATGCGCGCGCCGGGCCGGTCGCGGGCAGCGCGACGGATCGCCTGGCGCGCCTGGCGCTCCGCCTCAGCGGTCACCGCGCAGGTGTTGACGATCACCGTGTCGGACAGCGCGGCGGCGTGGCCGCGCATCACCTCGCTCTCGTAGGCGTTCAGCCGGCAGCCGAAGGTGAGAATCTCGACGCTCATGCCGGATACGCCGCGAGGTCGATCTCACCGGTGAACGACGTCGCCACCGGGCCGGTCATCAGCACGTGGCCGTCGCTGCGCCACTCGATCTCCAGCTCCCCGCCGTCCACCGCGACGGTCGCGCGCCGGCCGGTCAGGCCGCGGCGATGCGCATTCACCAGGGCAGCGCAGGCGCCGGAGCCGCAGGCCAGTGTCAGGCCGGCGCCGCGCTCCCACACGCGCAGGCGCATGCGGTCGGGCGCGAGGATCTGGGCGAAGCCGATATTGGCGCGCTCGGGGAACAGCGGATCGTGCTCCAGGCGAGGGCCGAGGTCGGCGACCGCCAGGTGCGCCACATCGGCGACGAAGAAGGTGGCGTGCGGATTACCCATGCTGGCGGCCGCCGGATCGGCCACCGGCCCGGCCGCGAGGTCCAGGTGCAGCGTGTCCATCGGCCGCGCCAGCGGCACGTCGGCCCAGTCGAGCCGCGCCGGTCCCATGTCCACGCGGACCCGGCCGTCCGGCAGCGCCTCGGAGGGCAGGTTGCCGGCGACCGTGCGGATCACCTGGACGCGGCGGCCGCTCTCCTGCGCCAGCAGATGGGCGACGCAGCGTGTGGCGTTGCCGCAGGCGCCGGCCTCGCTGCCGTCCGGGTTGCGGATGCGCATGAACGCATCGGCGTTCGAGCCGGGCGGCGGCGGCTCGATGGCGATGAACTGGTCGCAGCCCACGCCGGTGCGCCGGTCGGCGATCGCCGCGGCCCGTCGCGACGTCAGGCCGAGCGACCCGTCGCGTTCGTCGAAGACGACGAAGTCGTTGCCGCAGCCGTGCATCTTCAGGAACCGCGCCATGCGGAGGGGTATAGGCGCGGCGGCGAGCGGCGGGAAGGCTGGCCGTCTTCCGGGTAGCTCCCAGGCTGTGGTCCTACCTAGGCCGCGGTCCGCGCCCGTCTGCCGTCCTGCGGATAGCGCGCCGTGCAGCCGATATGCAGTTCCAGTTCGCAGGCGCCGTCGCCTGGCAGGAACGCCGCCTCGGGCACGACCGCGTCACCGTCGGTCCACCGCCAGCCATTTGAAGCCTCGAATGCGTGGAACCCGTCGCACAGCCGCACATCGTCCGCCTCGAGCACGCTGACCTGCCGGCCATGCCACAGCACGATCCGCCGCAGCGCCACCCCCAGCAGACGCGGGTCGCGCGCAGTGCCCAGCTCGTCGGGGGCCGCGGCGCGCGAGGCGATCCGCACCGACCTGGCCGCCCGCGTCAGCCGGAAGGCATGGACGCCACCGCCCAGGTCGCGGCCGTCCACCCGCACGCCGTCCACCAGCAGGTGCAGGTCGGGCTCCTCGGTCGTCGGCGTGCCGGGGCGCGATCCGGCCCGGTCCAGCAGGCGCTGCCACAGCGCGTCGACCACCGCCCCGCCCGTCAGCACCGGTGCGCAGGGCTCCACCGGCGGCGCATCCCACCGCGCGTTGGCGTTGCGGAACAGCCAGCGATTGCCATCGTCGCGATAGCTCTCGGCGGGTGCACCGTTGGCCAGCAGCACGTCATGGGTCACCAGCTCGACGTGGTAGACCTCGACCTCCTGTGCCCTGTCGTCCCACACGATGGAGCGGTGGTTCACCAGGCACTCCACCGGCACCAGAACGCCATCGAGATACAGCGAGTGGCCCTTCGTCACGTGCAGGTCGCGGTTGGGGACGTTGTCGGCGAGCGCGCCTTTGCGCACGATCACCGGCGTCGCCGCCGTGCGCCGCCCGCGGGTCGCCAGCACCTTGCCGACGCCGACCCACGTGATGCCGCGCACCCGGCCGCCCGCGGTCACCACCTTGTCGCCGGCCGCGAGGTCCTCCACCGCCACGTCGCCGCCCGGCGTGCGGATGCGCGTGCCGCGGACGAAGCACACCGCCTCGAGGTTCAGCGTCAGGATACTGCTCTCGGGCGTGAGCGGCGTGGTGTACGACGTATCGCCAGGCAGGAACTCCGCCATCGTGACGGTGTAGCTGCCCATGCTGAGATGCACGGCGGAGGTCTGCCACTGCCCGTCGACATCGGCCGTCGCGGCCAGCACGATCGGCTCGCCGCCGGCCAGCGTGACCGTGACGCGCGCGATGGTCAGCGCGTCGATCTTGTTGGTGTAGCTCATGACCCAGGGCGTCGCGCCGATCAGCGCGTTGGGGTTCTCGCCGGTCCAGGCGAAGGCGAAGTCGCCCTCGACCGCGGTGACCGTGTTGCTCACCGGGCTGGTCTGGCCCGGGAGCGCCGTGAACGTGTCGCCGGACAGGGTGCCGACCACCGGCGCGTTTGGCAGTGGCAGCCCGGCGACGAGCGAGGTGTTGTGCACGAGTTGCGACGGCCCGTAGGTGAGCGTGTCGCCCACCGAGAAATTCACCGAGAAGGTCGGTATCGTCGGGCTGGTCGACACCTGCGGCGTTACGGTTGCCAGGCCGTCGATCGCCAGCGCGCCCTCCTGCCCGGCGATCGCCGGGTTCAGGAACTGCGAGCCGCTGGTGGTGGTATAGAGGTTGTACGTCTTGTCGCCGACGACGATCTGGTACCAGGCGACGCCGTTGGCGGCGACCGGAAGCTGGTTCAGCAGCATCGACCCCGCGGGCTGGGCGACGGGCGTCGCGAACGGCTCAGCCGTGAAGGTGCCGGTGTCCGCGTGGTAGACGATGTTCCAGTTCTGCCACAGTCCCAGTTGGCCGGCGGCACTGCCGTCGATGGCGACCGGCGCCCAGACCGGCGTGCCGCCGGCATCGGAGGTCAGGATGCGCAGCGTCACCGTCGCGGTGCCGTCGAGCACGACGCCGGCGTTGTTGGCCACGCTGGCGGCAAAGTTCAGCACGATGTTGACCGTGCTCACGCCGAGCCCGGGCACCGCGTAGGCGTCTCCCGGCGGCGCGATATAATTGTATATGCGCGGCTGGACGTAGCCCGAGGGCGTCTCGCCATCGGCGAAGATCGTCAGGTTGATGTTGGCGACGTTGGTGCCCGCGATGGGATTGCTGACCGAGATCAGCGGACCGCCCACCGCGTACTGGCTCATCAGTGCGTCGGAATAGCCGGAGCCGTAGGAGTTGCTGTACTGGTAGAAGATCTCGGAATATGGATCGTCGGCCTGGTAGGCGGGCGCCGGCTGCGTCAGGTTCTTGCCGAAGGCGTAGTCCGGGTCCCAGTTGCGGTTCACGTTGAGGTCGACCGGATCGGTGAGCTGGTCGTTCAGCGGCTTGCCGCTGGTGCCGTAGAATCCTCCGGTGAAGCCGGTGAGGAACTCCGCAAGCACCTTGCCCCACTGGTTGTTGGCGCCGGTGTTCATCACGAGGTACGGCGCCGCGTCGGACTTGTCGGTGTAGATGCCTGCGTTGCCCAGCGTCGAGTAGATGCTGTTCTCCAGGTCCTGGACCGTGAGCTCGATCGCGCCCTTGATCTGGCTGTCCGCCTGGGGCACCAGCCAGAACGCCTGTGCCGTCGAGTCCCATTCGAGCCGGTAGTCGAAGAAGCCGCCGTTGTGCCACTCGTTGGCGGCATCGGGTGCGCCGTTGAACAGGCCGGTGAGCACGATCGCCTGCGCGCCCGGGCCTTCCAGGCTGGCGATGTAGTCCGACCAATCGCCCGGTGTGAACGGCGGGTTGGCGACGCCGGACACCGCCTGCGCCGGCGACAGCGCCATGCGGAACTTGTTGGCCAGCGGTCCTTCGGTATAGGTGAATGAATATGTCTTTGTAGTGTCTATCGCATTGATGTCGCCGACCAGGTCGCTCGCGGTGATGCCGTAGCCGACCGTGCCGGTGGTGCCGTTGTCGTACGGCACGCTGACCTCCATCGGCAGGCCGAAGCCGTTCACCGACGTGAGGTTGCCAGCGTCCGTCGGCTTGCCGAGAAGGCTAACCTCGAAACTGTCGAAGCGGAAGTCCCAGGTGCCGGCGTTGTCCCAGTTGATCCGGCTCTCGGTGGTGATCAGCGAGCGCAGGTCATTGGGCTGCGCCGTAGGCTGGCTCTGCACGATGAAGTAGATCTTGCCGCCGTTCAGAGTGCCCGGCAGCGGGATGCCGATCTGATTGCCGCCGCCCTGCACCAGGCCGTTGGTCACCAGGTCGGTCCAGACGGGGTTGTTGCCGCTGGAATCGAAGTAGACGGCGTAGGCCCAGACGCCGGGCGTGGCGAGTTCGCTCTGCAGGGTCGGGCTGAGGGCAACGTTCAGTGTCGTCACGACGGCTTCCTGGTCAGTGGGGGGTCGCAGCGATCATCATCCTGCATCTGAAATGCTGGCGGAGTCGTTGCACATGGTCAATTGCGCCGACCGCATTCGTCGCCATCTTTTCGCATCGCCGCCTCTCGCATCACCGGGCGCGGCGACGCACGCCGAGGCGGCCACCGCTGGGCAGCCGCCCGCACGCGGTCTATACCGCTCGCCAATGAAACCTCCCCATTCCAACCGCCACGGTGGCGCAGGCCGGCCGCCAGGCTCTGGGCGACCGCCCGGCTCGGGACGCCCACCAGGCTCCGGACGGCCGCCGTCCGGCGGCGGGCCCGGCGGCCCGTCCCGCCCCCATGGCCAGGCCGGCGACCGCCAGCCTCGCCCCGCCAGTGCCGGCCAGTCCCACGGCGCCAACACGCTGCGTGCCCGACCCCAGGGCCCTCGTCCGGACGGTCCGCGCCCGGACGGTCCACGCCCCGAGGGACCTCGCCCGCCGCGCCCCGACGGCCAGACGGATCATCGCGGCCCGCGCTCGCAGGCCCACGGCAAGCCTTTCCAGCCGCGGCCGAAGCAGGACGGCCCACCGCGCGACCGGCCGCGCAGCGACTTCCACCGCACGGAGCGCCCCCGCGACCAGGGGCCGCGCCCGCCGGAGACTCCGCGCGGCGCCGTCTGGCTCTATGGCCTGCACGCGGTCGCCGCCGCGCTCGCCAACCCGGGCCGCCGCCTGCGCCACCTCATGCTGACCGAGGAGGCGCAGCAGACTCTGACGCAGCGCCAGCCGCCGCCCTGGCCGCTGCAGCCGGAACAGGTGGACCGCGGGCGGCTCGACCACCTGCTGGGCCGCGACATCGCCCACCAGGGGGCGGCCCTGCTCGCCGACCCGCTCGCCACACCCAGCCTCCAGGCGGTGCTCGACCGTCCGGGACCGCTACTCGTACTCGATCAGGTCACCGACCCCCGCAATGTCGGCGCCATCCTGCGTTCGGCCGCGGCGTTCGGCGTGGCGGCGGTGATCACCCAGGACCGCAACGCGCCGGAGGAAACCGGGGCGCTCGCGAAGGCCGCGTCCGGCGCACTGGAGACTGTTCCGCTGCTGCGCGCCGTCAACATCGCGCGCACGCTGATCGCGCTGAAGGCCGCCGGCGTCTGGACGATCGGGCTCGACACCGGCGGGACGACGCTATCCGGACCGTCTTTCGCCGACCGCCGCGTCGCGCTGGTGCTGGGCGCGGAGGGCGAGGGCCTGCGCCGGCTGACGCGGGAGACCTGCGACGAGGTCGCCGGCCTGCACATGCCTGGCCGGATGGAGAGCCTGAATGTGTCCGCCGCCGCAACGGTCGCACTGTATGAGCTGACGAGACGCGCATGACCTTCCAGCCCGACGCCGCCGCGGCCGCCCTGCACGATGCCCGCGACCGCCGCATCCAGCTTGCGCCGCTGGCCGCCGCGATCGCCCCGCGCACCGAGGCTGAGGGCGCCGCCGCACAGCACGCTCTCGCCGGGCGCATGGGCGCGATGCCGCCGGCCGGGTTCAAGATCGGTGCGACCGCGCGCCGCATGCAGGAGTATCTTGGCCTCAGCGGCCCGGCCGCCGGTTTCATGGCCACCGGCAACCTGCACCGCAGCGGCGCCGCGGTGCGCTTCGCCGACTTCATCCGCCCCGGAGTTGAGTGCGAGCTTGCGGTGCGCCTCGCCCGCGACCTGCCGCCCGGCCCCTGCACGCCGGAGGCCGCCGCCGCCGCGGTGGGCGACCTGATCGCCGGTATCGAACTGGTGGAGAACCGCTACGGCGAGTTGCTCGAACTCGGGGTCCCCACGCTGATCGCCGACCAGGTGTTCCATGCCGCCGCCGTGCTGGGCGACACCGCCACGCAGGACTGGCGCACGCTCGACATCGGCGCGCTGCGGGGCCGCCTGATCGTCGACGGCCACCAGCGCGACGAAGGCGTGGGCGCCGACCTGATGGGCCATCCGATGAACTGCCTCGCCTGGCTCGCCGGTTCGTCCGTCGCCGCCGCGTTCGGCGGACTGAAGGCGGGCCAGGTGGTCATGCTGGGCAGCGTCACGCCGCCGGTCTGGCTGACCGGGCCGGCCAGCATCACCGTCGATTTCTCGCCGCTGCCGCCGGTGCAGGTGACGTTCAGTTAGGCCGGCGGCCCTGACCGGGCCGCGTCCGCCATCCTGACGCTCCGTTAAGCTTCGCGGCCGATACTGGGCGCCAGGCAGCATGGAGGGCTGCGCCATGCTCCTCGAATGGAAGGACCTGCCGGACCTGCTTCAGGTCGCGCTCTGCCGCGAAGCGCTGATCCGCGCGGCGGCGACCATCGCCAGACAGGCCGAAGTGCTGGCCGATGAAATCGACGGCGGCACGCTGCCCGATCGCGGCGGCGCTGAGGCGCTTCGCCTGTTTGCGGCCGTGGTGCGCGCCGGTGAGGATGACGGGCTGGCGCCGGCGGGGTTGGCCGAGAGCGCCAGGCCATGGCCGGAGGCGCCGCCATGACCCGCTGGCAGGGCCTGCGAACGCTGCTGACGCCGTAGACCTGCGATGTCATAGACCTGCAATGCCATGGGCCCGGCAGCGGACCCACGCCACGTCTGGCCTCCCGCCGTCGATGCAAGCAAGATGCGCGCGAGGGAGGCCCCAGCCATGAAGATCACCGCCGTCGAGACCTATTGGACCCGCGTTCCGTTCGACATGGGCGGCAAGCCCCTCGTCACGGGCGGCATCGGCTGGCAGAGCATGAACACAGTGTGGCTGCGCATCATCACCGACCAGGGGCTGGAAGGCTGGGGCGAGGCGTTCGGCCACGGCTCGGCAGCCACCACGATGGCGACGCTCGATTCGCAGCTTGCGCCCGCCATCCTGGGCCAGGACGCGCGCGACATCGCCGGCCTGCGCAACCGGCTGTCCAAGGTGTTCCACCTGTACAGCCGCAACGGCTCGCACGTGTTCGCGCTGTCGGCGCTCGACATCGCGCTATGGGACATCGCCGGCAAGGCAGCCGGCCTGCCGCTGTGGCGGCTGTTCGGCGCGACGCCGGTGACCCATCTCACCGCCTATGCCAGCCTGCTGCGCTACGGCGAGGCCGGCATGGTCGCCGCCGCCTGCGAGCGTGCCACCGCGCGCGGCTACCGCGACATCAAGCTGCACGAGATCACCGTCCCGGAGATCCGCGCCGCCCGCGAGGCGATCGGCCCCGACGCCAAACTGATGGTGGACACCAACTGTCCCTGGACCGTCTGGCAGGCGATCGACATGGCGCACCGCCTGCGCGACTGCAACCTGACCTGGCTGGAGGAGCCGGTCTCGCCGCCGGCCGACCACAAGGGCCTCGCCCGCGTCCGCCGCGAGGGCGGCATCCCGATCGCCGCCGGTGAGAACGCGGCCGGCCTGCACGATTTCCTCGCCGCGTTCGAGGCTGATGCCCTCGACGTCGCGCAGCCCAGCGTCATTAAGATCGGCGGGCCGTCGGCAATGTTCGAGATCGCTGCGCTGGCCAAGGCGCACGGTGTGCGCGTGGTGCCGCACAACGCCTATTTCGGTTCCGGCTTCCTGGCCTCGCTGCACGTCAACGCCGCCATCGCCCCAGACGTGCCGTTCGAGCGCCTGTTCATCGACCTGGAGGCCAGCCCGCTGCACGACCTGGTGCTGGCCAAGGACGGCCGCGTGACCGTCCCCGACGGCCCCGGGCTCGGCCGTGACCCCGACATGGAGGTGATGCGCCGCTACCTGATGGCCGAACCCACCGTGCACCGGGCTTAGCCGAACCGCCGCCATCGATGCCGTCACGCCGCTGGCTCGTCCTGCTGCTCCTGCTGCCGAGGCCCGGCCATGCCGAGCCCCCGCAGAAGGCCGCGGAGAGCCTGCCGTCGCCGGTCCGCTCGGCCTGCATCTCCTCGCCGTTCGGCCCGCGCTTCCTGGCCGGGCTGCCGAAGGCCAGCACCTTCCATGGCGGCATCGATATGCCGGCCCCGGCCGGCGAGGCAGTGCGCGCCGTCGCGCCCGGCCACGTATTGCGCATCCAGCGCAAGGGTCCCGGCGGTCTGGAGATGCTGGTGCAGCATGACGGCTTCATCGGCATCTACAGCCATCTGGGCATCATCGCGCCCGCGTTTGCGGAGGGTAAGCGGACCGTGGCGACCGGCGAGAAGTTGGCCGTGATCGGCCGCAGCGGCGTGACCTACGGCACCCACCTGTTCTTCGGCATGCTGGTCGACGGCCGGCCGATCGATCCGGCGCCACGGCTTGGCGTGCCACGGTGCCAGGCAGGCCGATCCCCGCCACGCGCCGATCTCGCGACACAGCCCCCGCGCACGGCCGGCATGGCGAACCAATAGTCACCCCGCGACGGCCGCGCCATCGATGCACGCCGCAATCAGGATTCCACGCTGTCACTCACGATTGCGTTAGTCTGGCATTAGCAGGTTTCGGATCAGATGCGCTGGTCCTGAGGAAGCCGCCCGTTGCTGCAGTGCATCAATCCTCGCCGGAGACTCGACTCGGTTCTCACAACCCTGTTACCTGCCGCTATGCGTGCGGCAGCCCTTCTCATTGGACTGTGCGTCGCCTACCCCGCCATGGCAGCCCCAGGCGGAGATTCTGCGTGCAGCGCCATGGCGATGCCCCCCGAACAGCTCAAATACGTCTCGCGGGGGTTCGGCGGCGCGCATACCGGGCTCGACCTGATGGCCCCGTACGGCACGCCGATCCGCGCCGCGGCAGGCGGTACGATCCTCTATGCCGGCTGGTATTTCGCCTACGGCAAGATCATCGACATCCGCCATGCCGATGGCTTCATCACCCGTTACGCTCATATGTCCGAGTTCGCCCCCGGCATGGCCCCGGGCACGCCGATCGCAGCCGGCGGCCTGATCGGCTGGGTCGGCGCGACCGGGCGGGCGCATGGCCCGCACGTGCATTTCGAGGTGCGGGTGAACGGCCGCGCGGTGGACCCTAGGCCGTATCTCGCATTGGCGCCGTGCCAACGCCCGGCTCCCGAGCCGCTGGAGCAGGCGCTGGCACCGGACGTTCGGCGACGCGACCGGTAGCGGTTCCGCGCACCGCGCCGCCGATCAGCAACGCCGCGCCGCCATCATCCATCGTCCGCGCCGCGGCCAGGGGCGCCGTGCTCCAGCGCAGGCTGCCGACGGTGAAGCAGTCCGGACAGTTCGGGCTCCAGGCCGCATGCGCGGTATGGCAGGCCTCGCAGCGCCACGTCGGATCGGGATCGGCTGTCGCGGCACGGCGCAGCGCATCGCGCTGGGCCCGCCGGCCCGCCTCGGTATCGCCGCCCTCGGCCTCCTCGATCTCCGCCAGCAGCAGCCATAGCCGGCACTGGTTGAGGCCCGCCGCGGCAGCGGCCTCCGCATGGCGGCGCGCCTCGCCCGTCAGCCCGGCGTCGAGCGCCGTGCGGGCCAGCAGCAGCCGGCTCTCGGCATGCTCGGGATTGGCCTCCGCCAGCCGCTGTGCCGCCTGCATGCGTGCGAGCGGCTCGCCGATCGGCGCCAGCGCGAAGGTCGCGAGGTCCGGGTGCGGCGCGATGGTCCAGCCGTGCCGCACCGCCGCCAGCGCCCTGGCCTCGCGCCCCGCCGCGCGCAGTCGCGTGGCATAGGCGAGCGCGGCGGGCGCCAGCGAGGGATCGTCCTGCCAGGCCTGGCGCGCCAGGCGCATCGCCCGCGCCGGGTCGGTCTCGGTCTCCGCCGCCGCCGTGGCCAGCGCCGCCTTCGGTGCATCGGCATCCGCGAGCGCCAGCGCATCGGCCCAGGCGCCGGCCCGCACGGCGAGTCGCGCGCGTTCGCGCCGCAGCCAGGCGGCTCCCGGCTGCACCATCTCGGCACGCCGGGCGAGCGCCGTCGCCGAATTCCAGTCTCCGCGCTCGATCGCCTCGCGCAGCAGGCCACGCAGCCCGAGGAACGCCGCATCGTCGCGCTCCGCCAAGGCGCGGAACGCCATCTCCGACTCGTCGGCACGGCCCGCAAGCCGCCCCGCCTCAGCCGCCAGCAGCAGCGTCGCCGGCGTATCGCCGAGCAGGCGCCGCGCGCGGCTCGCCTCGCGCCGCGCATCGGCACTCTCGCCGGTGGCCAGCGCCAGCAGCGTCCGGGTCACCGCGACCTCGCCGGCCGCACGCCGCCGGGCCTGCTGGCGCGTCCGCAGCGTGCGCGGCAGGCGCACCGCAGCGCCGAGCAGGCGGAACAGGCAGTACAGCACGACGAACAGCACCAGCAGGCCGAGGGCGACGATCGAGACCGGGGCCTCGAAACTGACGGTGCCGACCTCGCCGTCGATGCGCCCCGGCAGGCTGGCCAGGCCCCAGGCGAGGGCGAGCACCGCCGCCGCCACCAGAACCACGAGCAGGATGCGTCGCATCAGCCGGCCGCGGCCCACGCGGCGAGCGCCGCCCTGGCGTCCAGCAGCGCGCGCGCCTGGTCGAGCCAGGCCGCCATCGCCTGGGCTGGCGGTCCCTCCAGCGTGGCGATCGCCGCGACGGAAGCGGGCAGGTCGCCGGCGTCCAGCGCAGCGCGCGCGCGCTGCAGCACGCCGGCGGTCGGATCGCCCAGCAGAACGTGGTCGCCCTGGCGGATCGTGACGAGTTCCTGCGCCTGCGACCACAGCCGGTTCAGCAGCGGCTTGCCGTCGGTCGCCGGCTGGGCGACGGCGAGCGCCTCCCGCGCGGCCGCGGGGAAGGCCAGGCGCAGCGCGGCCTCGGTGGGCGGCAGTGCCGCGGCGTAGCGGGCCAGGGCGGCGGGCGCCCCGGGCAGGTCGCCAAGCCTGCGGCCGGCGTCCAGCGCCAGGGACGCGGCCTGTACCTGCGTCGCGCGAACGGCGCGCTTCTCGCTGGCGGCCAGCCGCGCCTCATCAGCGGCGAGGCGACGCGCGACGTCGCTCTGGGCGGCCAGCGCATCGGCCTCGAGCGTGGCGAGCTTCGTCTCCAGCGGCGCCAAACTGGGCGGCTGGCGCTGTTCCAGCGTCGCGATCCGCGCCGACAGCGCCGCGACGTCGGGCGCCAGGTCGGGCGACGGCGGCGGCGGGGCGGCCCCGGCCGGAGGGGCGGCAGCGGGGGCGGGCCGCTGCTCGAGCGCGGTGATCCGCGCGGCCAGCGGCGCGAGATCGGGTGCCGGCGGCGGCGGACGCTGCTCGAGCCGCGACACGCGCGCGTCGAGCACGGCGACCTGCCGGGCGAGCGCGTCGGTCAGTTCCGTCGAGGGCGGTGGAATGACGGGATTGCGCCAGACCAGCAGCAGAGCCGCCACGAGCACGAGGAACCCACCGCCGGTCAGCCATGCCAGCCGGTTCGCCGGGGGCGGGGCTGGCTCGGGCGTAGGTGGCTCGGTGGGCGGCTCCGGCGGCGGCAAGGCCTTGGTTTCACTCATCGCAACAATGCCAGCATCGCGTCCTGATCGGGCCGGTCGGCGACGCGGATCCGCCGCCAGGGGAGCGCCTCTAATGCCACGGCCGCCGGCCGGCCGATAGCCAGCGCGTCGACCGACCGTACCGCCTCATGCAGTCGTGCGGAATCCAGCAGGCGGACGCAGTGCCGCGCGGTCTCGGCGGAGAACAGCAGGGCGGCCGCCAGCCGGCCCGCCAGAAAGGCGGCGTGCGCCGGCTCAGGCAATTCGGCCGCCGGCACAGCGGCGTACACCGCCCGGCGGACGACGCCGAACCCCTCGGCACGCAGCCGGTCGGTCAGTTCCAGCCCCTGGCCGCGGCCGGCGGCCAGCAGCAGCGGTCCTGCATCCCGGTCGCAGCGCGCCGCCACCAGCGCGGCCAGTGCCGCGGCGTCGCCATCGGCGCTGCTGACCGAGGCGAAGCCGGCCGCCTGCGCGCGTGCCGCCGTCGCCTCGCCCACGGCGAACAGCGGCAGGTGGCGGTGGCTCTCCGGCAGGGCGGCCACCGCGTTGCCGCTGGCGACCAGCACTGCCTGCACCCGGGCGGATGGCGGCAGGTTGGCCCGCAGCATCCGGATCGCCATCAGCGGCGCCACGACCGGCTGATAGCCCAGCGCCGCCACGCGCGCGGCGGTCTCGCTGGCCCCGGGCTCCGGCCGGGTGATCAGGACGCCGGCGCCGGCGTCAGGCAAAGATGTCGCGCGGGCTGTCTGCCCGGAGGCTGGTTCCAAGTTCGGCGCCGATCCGCTCGGCGTCCGACACCGCGCCGTGCAGGCTGCGCTTCAGCAGGAACGAGCCGTCGCTGCGCGCCACCAGCCCGGTGAGGTGCAGTTCCCCGGTCGGCAGCAGCCTTGCGTAGCCGCCGATCGGCGTGCGGCAGGAGCCGTCGAGCCGCTCCAGCATGGCCCGTTCGGCGGTGGAGACGGCCTTCGCCTCGGGATCCTCGATCGCGGCGAGCAGTTCGTGCAGTTCGGTGTCGTCGGCGCGAACGGTGACGCCGACGATCCCCTGGCCGGCGGCCGGCACCATCGCATCCGGGTCGAGCACCACGTTCGCCCGCTCGGCCATGCCGAGGCGCTTCAGGCCGGCATAGGCCAGCATGGAGGCATCGCACGCGCCCGCCGCCAGCTTGGCGAGCCGCGTCTGGACGTTGCCGCGCAGCGTGGTGATCGTGAGGTCGGGGCGGGCGTGCTGCAACTGCGCCTGGCGGCGGACCGAGGAGGTGCCGATCACCGCGCCGGCCGGCAGGCAGGCGAACGGATCGGCAGGATCGGGCTGCTCATCGGCCGCGGGCAGGATCAGGGCGTCGCGCGCGTCCTCGCGCTTCAGGGTGCAGGCGAGCACGATGCCGGGCGGCAGCGCGGTCTCCAGGTCCTTCAGGCTGTGCACTGCGAAGTCGATTCGCCGGTCGGCGAGCGCCTCGTGGATTTCCTTGGCGAACAGACCCTTGCCGCCGATATCCGCCAAACGCCGGTCCTGCACCGCGTCGCCGGTGGTGCGGATGGCGTGCTCCTCGAACACGTTCATGTTGCGCAGCACCGGACAGAAGCGCACCAGCACGTCGAGGAAGAAGCGCGTCTGGATGAGTGCCAGCGGCGACCCCCTGGTGCCGACGCGCAGCGGCAGGGCGCGGCTGTGCGGCCGCACCATCGGGTGCTGCAGGGGACGGTCGGCTGGCGTGGGCGGCATGGCGGCGTTCATGGGCGCGTCCTATTACTCCGGCGGGCACGTGGAAAGATGGGATTCGTACGAATGGGCCCGGTGCTCGGCATCGAGAGTTCCTGCGACGAGACCGCCACCGCGGTCTTGGACGAAACCGGGCGGGTATTGGCGGAAGCCGTGCTGAGCCAGGAACGCGAGCACGCGCCGTTCGGCGGCGTGGTGCCGGAGATCGCTGCGCGGGCTCATCTGGCGTTCCTGCCCGAGCAGGTGCGCGGCGTGATGGCGCGGGCCGGGCTGGGATTCGCGGCCCTGGGCGGGGTGGCCGCGAGCGCCGGGCCGGGGCTGATCGGCGGCCTGATCGTCGGCAGCCAGGTCGCCAAGGGCATCGCGATCGCCCACCGGCTGCCGTACGTGGCGGTGAACCACCTGGAGGCCCATGGGCTGACCGCAAGGCTGCCCGGCCTGGTCGAGGGCGGCGTGGCGTTCCCCTATCTGCTGCTGCTGGTGTCCGGCGGGCATTGCCAGTGCGTAGCGGTGGAGGGCGTCGGCCGCCACGTGCGTCTCGGCAGTACGATGGACGATGCCGCGGGCGAGGCGTTCGACAAGGTGGCGAAGCTGCTGGGGCTGGGCTGGCCTGGCGGGCCGGCCCTGGAGCGGCTGGCGGTCGGCGGCGATGCCCGGCGCTATGCGTTCCCGCGGCCGCTGCTCGGGCGGATGGGGTGCGATTTCAGCTTCTCGGGCCTGAAGACGGCGGTGGCGCAGGAGGTGGCGCGGCAGGGTGCAGGCGCGCTGCCGGTTGCAGTGGCGGCGGACATCGCGGCGAGCTTCCAGGCGGCGGTCGCGGAGGTACTGGCCGACCGCGCCCGCCACGCGATGGCGCTGATGCGTGCCCGGGCTGCGGAGGCGCGGGCTGCGGATGCAGAGACGGCGAAAGCGGGACTGCTGGTGGTGGCCGGCGGAGTGGCGGCGAACGGCGCGGTGCGCGCGGCGCTGGCGGACGCCGCCGCCGCGGAGGGGTTCACGCTGGTGGCGCCGCCGGTGCGGCTCTGCACCGACAATGCGGTGATGGTGGCGTGGACCGGCATCGAGCGGCTGCGGCTGGGCCTGGCCGACGACCTGGGCTTCGCACCGCGGCCGCGGTGGCCGCTGTGAACTACCGCCACGCCTTCCACGCCGGCAATTTCGGCGATTGCGTGAAGCATGCGGTGCTGGTCTGGCTGCTGCGGGCGCTGCAGCGCAAGCCTGCATCGCTGTTCGTGCTGGATACGCATGCCGGCGCCGGGCGATACGACCTCACCGACGGCCCGGCGATGCGGACCGGCGAATGGCAGAAGGGGATCGCGCGCCTGGCCGATGATCCGCCTCCCGCGCTCGACGACTATGTGGGCGTCGTCCGCTCGCTTGGCCTCTATCCAGGGTCGCCGGCGATCGTGAGGGCGCTCCTGCGCCCGGGTGACCGCCTCGCATGCTGCGAACTTCATGCCGAGGACGCCGCGGCGCTGCGCCGCCTGTTCGCGCATGATCCGCAGGTGGCGGTGCACCGGCGCGATGCGTGGGAGGCGCTGGGTGCGCTGCTGCCGCCCGCCGAGCGGCGCGGCCTGGTGCTGGTCGATCCGCCATTCGAGGATCCGCAGGAATTCGCCGAGCTGGCACGGGGCCTCGCCACCGGCTGGCAGCGCTTCCGCACCGGCGTGTTCGCCGCCTGGTATCCGATCAAGCAGCGCGCGCCGGTCCGCCAGTTGCACGCCGACCTGCGCCAGAGCGGCATCCGCGATGTCGTCGTCGCCGAGTTCTGCCTGCGCGAGCCGGTCGATGCGGCACGGCTCAACGGCTGCGGCATTGCCGTGGTCAATCCGCCGTACCGGTTCGAGCAGGAGGTGCCGGCGATCCTCGAGGCCCTGCGGACCCGGCTGGGCGACCGCGAGCCGGGGGAGGCCGCTTCGGTGACCCGCATCGTCGATGAGTAGCGTCGCGGTGATCGGCGCCGGCGCCTGGGGCACCGCCCTCGCCATCCAGGCGGCGCGAGCCGGCAACGCGGTCACGCTGTGGGCGCGCGATCCTGAGCGGGCCGGGCTGATCACCGTCACCCGGGAGAACCCGCGCCTGCCGGGCGTGCGGCTGCCGGAACCCATCCTGGTGCATGCCGCGCTGCCGCCGGCCGCCGACCTGCTGCTGCTGGCGGTGCCGATGCAGCACATCCGCGCCGTGCTGCCGCGCCTGCCGCCGGCGCCGCTGGTGGTCTGCGCCAAGGGCGTGGAGGCCGCCACCTTCCGCCTGCCGCTGGAGGTCGTGGCGGATCTGCGGCCCGGGATGCCGGCGGCGGTGCTCACCGGCCCCAACTTCGCCCACGAGATCGCCGCCGGGCTGCCTGCCGCCGCAGTGGTGGCAGCAACCGACGCGGCCTTGCGCGAGCGGATCGCCGCCGTACTCGGCACACCCGCGTTCCGCCTCTACGGCAACGACGACCCGATCGGTGCCCAGGTGGGCGGCGCGGCGAAGAACGTGATCGCCATCGCCGCGGGTGCGGTGACCGGGGCCGGGCTGGGCGAGAACGCCCGCGCCGCGCTGATCACCCGGGGCCTCGCCGAACTGGCGCGGCTCGCCGTGGCGCTGGGTGGCCGCGCCGAGACGGTGATGGGCCTGTCCGGCCTGGGCGACCTGCTGCTGACCTGCACCGGCCCGGCCAGCCGCAATTTCAGCCTCGGCGTCGCGCTGGGCCGCGGCGAGCACCTGGCCGATGTGCTGGCGGCGCGCTCCGCGGTGACCGAGGGCGTCGCCACGGCACCGGCGCTGGTGGCGCGTGCCGCCGATGTGGAGATGCCGGTGTGCACCGCGGTCGCCTCGCTGCTGGCCGGCCGGGCCACCCTGGCCGAGGCGATGGCGGCGCTGCTCGCCCGGCCGCGGCGCGACGAATAGTGCTGCGCGGCGTCCTCACCGTCGGCGGCTGGACCATGGTGAGCCGCGTGCTCGGCTTCGCCCGCGACATGCTGATCGCAGCGATCCTCGGCGCCGGCCCGATCGCCGATGCGTTCTTCGTCGCGCTGAAGCTGCCCAACCTGTTCCGCCGGCTGTTCGGCGAGGGTGCCTTCAACGCCGCCTTCGTCCCCGCCTTCGCCGGCATGCTGGCCGCCGAGGGCCCGCCGGCAGCGCGCCAGTTCGCCCGCGAGACCTTCGCGGTGATGGCGTTCTGGCTGGGCGTGCTGACCATCCTGGGCGAAGTGTTCATGCCGCAGATGATGGCGGTGCTGGCGCCGGGCTTCGCCGGCACGCCCGACAAGTTCGCCCTGGCCGTGGACCTGTCGCGCATCACCTTTCCCTATCTGCTGCTGATCTGCCTCGCAGCCCTGGTGTCCGGCATGCTGAACGGGCTCGACCGGTTCACCGCCGCCTCCGCCTCCTACGTGCTGTTCAACGTCGTCTCGATCGCCTGCATGCTGTGGCTGACACCCTATGTGCCGACCGCCGGCCACGCGCTGGCCTGGGGCGTCACCGCCTCGGGCGTGGCGCAGCTTGGCCTGCTGATGTGGGCGCTGCGGCGCGCCGGCATGGGGTTCTCGCTGCCGCGCCCGCGCCTGACGCCGCAGATCCGCGTGCTGCTGCGCCGCATGCTGCCCGGCCTGGTGGGCGCCGGCGTGACGCAGCTCAATCTCGCGGTGGACGTGATCATCGCCAGCCTGCTGCCGGCGGGAACGGTCTCGCTGCTGTACTACGCCGACCGGGTGCAGCAATTGCCGCTCGGGGTGATCGGCACCGCGGTGGGCACCGCGCTGCTGCCGCTGCTGTCGCGCCAGGTCCGCGCCGGCGAGGCCGCGGCCGCGCTCGGCACGCTGAACCGCGCCATCGAGTATGCCCTCTTCCTGACCCTGCCGGCGGCGGTGGCGCTGATGGTCAGCGCCTATCCGGTGATGTGGGCGCTGTTCGGCCGCGGCGCGTTCGATGCCGAGAGCGCGCGCCTGTCCGCCCAGGCGCTCGCGGCGTATGCGCTGGGACTGCCGGCCTTCGTGCTGGTGAAGGTGCTGGCGCCCGGCTTCTTCGCGCGCGGCGACACGGCGACGCCGGTGAAGATCGGCATCACCTCGGTGGCGCTGAACCTGGCGATGAACGTGGCCTTCATGGTGCCGCTGCAGCATGTCGGACCGGCGCTGGCGACCAGCCTGGCCGCGGTGTTCAACGTCGGCTGGCTGGCGCTGGCATTGGCGCGGCGCGGCCAACTGGTCCCCGACGCGCAGCTTCGCCGCCGATGCCTGCGCATGACGGCGGCGGCGGTGGCGATGGGCGTGGTGCTGTGGTTCGCCCAGCGCCTTCTGTTCAGCGACGGCATGTCGGGCACCGCGCGGCTGGTGTCGCTCGCGGTGCTGGTGGTAACGGGCCTGGTGGCCTACGGCGCGGCGGCGGTGGCGTTCGGCGCCGGCGATCCGCGCGCGCTGGCACGGCTCATTCTACGCCGCAGGGCGCAGCCGAAGCCGCGCCCTGCCCCACCGCCGGCCTGACCCGTCAGGCGGCGGCCTTGCGGTTCTGCTCCAGCCGGGCG
This sequence comes from Acetobacteraceae bacterium, assembly GCA_037201625.1. GTDB lineage: Bacteria > Pseudomonadota > Alphaproteobacteria > Acetobacterales > Acetobacteraceae > JAMXLO01. The sequence goes on from JBBCGR010000003.1 coordinate 2,059,266, forward strand.
TCGACCAGGGCCACCGTCGCGTCCAGTTCCGCGTTGCGCATGCCCTTCTGCGCCGCGATGCTCTGCACCAGCCGGTCCACGCGCTCGATGTTCGGCGCGCCGGCGAACAGCGCGCGGGCGGCCGAGGAGGGGCGGATCAGCCCGTTGGCGGCGGCGGCGTATTTCTCGAACGGCACCAGGTCGGCGGCATCGGCGCCGAGCAGCAGGCAGAGTTCGCGCACCCAGTCGTAGATGCGGTGCGAGGCCTCGATGTCGGTGTGCACCGCCTCCTTGATCGTCACCGCCTTGTCGGCGCGCACGCAGCGGTAATTGCCGGTGCACAGCATCGCCCATTTGGCCAGCGGCACGAAGATGGAGTCGTGCACCTTCAGCTTCACCGGCAGGTCGATCGGGCCGTCGCCCGGATCGAAGCGGATCGCCTCGATCTCCCGCTGGAACTGGCGAAGGATGTTGGTGGAGGCTTCGGATTCGAAGCGCGCCGCCTTGAAGTTGGTCGGCAGCGTCACGGTCAGCACGTTGATCTTGTCGTCCGGCATGCGGATCGCCTGCGGATCGGGGCTGCACAGCGTCAGCCGGCCCGGCTCGAAGTTCGCCCATACGCTGGCATCGGTGAAGCACTGGTGCAGCGAGTCGGTGTTGAGGCCGGGGATGCGCTTCAGGTAGGGCAGCGGCGGCATGTTCATGATCGACATGCAGGGCTTGCCGGACTTCGCCACCGCATCCAGCAACTCGCGCACGCCGGGGGAGCGGTACTGCGGCTCCTGCATCGCCAGTGCAACAAGGTCGTAGTCGGCCGGGTTGATCCCGGCGGGACCGGCGGCGGTAACCGTGCCGGGCAGCGACTTGGAGTGGATCTCGACTGGTGCCGCGCGGCCGCGGATCGGCATCTTCACGCGGATGCCGTCGGAGTTGATCGCCTCCACTTCGGCGGGCAGGCAGATCAGCGTCACCTGATGCCCGCCGAACAGCAGCTTGCTTGCGAGCAGCGACCCGTAGGACGCGCCCATGATCAGCACTTTCTGTGTTGCCACTGAACCTTCACTCCCTAGTGCGGTGGCATGGCGTGGACCGCCATGCCCCTTGAAGACCGGGCTTGTGCCCGTCCTGGCGGGAGTGTGGCACAGGCGTTACGGCAAGTGAATCCGGCCGGGCGGCGTCATCCGGCCCCGCCCGGAGCGCCTCTGGGCTGGGCCTGGGTGAACCCCGCGCGCTGCCGCTGCTTGCGCCCTCGCCCAGGATCGGCGATCTGTCCGCCATGCAACGCGTCTTCTCCGGCATCCAGCCGTCCGGCATCGCCCATCTCGGCAACTACCTGGGCGCCATCCGCAACTGGGTGGCGCTGCAGGACAGCCACGACTGCATCTACTGCGTGGTCGACCTCCACGCGATCACCGAGTGGCAGGAGCCCGCGCAGCTCATCCAGCAGACGCGCGAGATGGCGGCCGTGCTGCTCGCCTGCGGCATCGATCCGCAGCGGCACATCCTGTTCAACCAGTCCCGCGTCCGCGCGCACGCCCAGCTTGCCTGGATCTTCAACTGCATCGCGCGCATCGGCTGGCTGAACCGCATGACGCAGTTCAAGGACAAGGCCGGCAAGAACCGCGAGCATGCATCGGCCGGGCTGTACGTCTATCCGAACCTGATGGCGGCCGACATCCTGGCCTATCACGCCACCGGCGTGCCGGTGGGCGAGGACCAGCGCCAGCACCTGGAACTCGCCAACGACATCGCGCAGAAATTCAACCATGATTACGGCGTCGAATTCTTCCCGCTTGTCGCGCCGCTGATCATGGGTCCCGCGCCGCGCGTCATGAGCCTGCGCGACGGCACGAAGAAGATGTCGAAGTCCGATTCCTCCGACCAGAGCCGCATCAACCTGAACGACACGCCCGACGCCATCGCGCTGAAGATCCGGCGCGCGAAGACCGATCCCGAGCCGCTGCCGTCCGAGCCGCAGGGCCTCGAGCACCGTGCCGAGGCGCGCAACCTGGTCGGCATCTATGCCGCGCTGGACGGCAGCGATCATGCGGCGGTGCTGCGCGAGCATGGCGGCAAGGGGTTCGGCGCCTTCAAGGAGGCGCTGGCCGGGCTGCTGATCGAGAAGCTGCGGCCGATCGCCGAAACCACTCAGCGGTTGCTGGACGATCCCGCGTCGCTGGACGCGGTGCTGCGCGACGGCGCCGAACGCGCGGCGGCGGTGGCTGATCCGATCGTGGCGGAAGCCGAGAGGCTGGTGGGCTTCCTGCGCGTGTAGGGCTGCTGACACGAGGTCACCCCTGTATTCAGCGGCCACCCCTGTATTCATTGGCGTGGTTGGCGTGACTTGCTGTTCCACACTCCCTGCTGTCGGCCCATACGGGGATCGCTCGGCGATTCACACCCGGCATTAGCCCGATGTTCACCGCTGTCGGCGCAAGAATGCCGGCGCGCGATGGACATGCTTGCACAGATCCGACCGGTCTTCTCCGTTGTCGTCCCGATGTACAACGAAGCCGAGAACGTGGGCGCGCTGCACCGCCGCCTCGCCGCTGTGATGGCCACGCTGGGCGCGACGTGGGAGGCGATCTACGTCAACGACGGAAGCCAGGATGCCTCGCTGTATGCCGTCGAGGTGCTGCGCCAGGCCGACAGCCGCATCGCGGTGATCAACCTGTCCCGCAACTTCGGCAAGGAGATCGCCACCACCGCCGGTCTCGATCACGCCCGGGGCGACGCGGTCATCGTCATGGACGCCGACCTCCAGGACCCGCCTGAGGTCATTCCGGACCTCGTCGCCGCCTGGCGTGCCGGCCACGACATGGTCTACGCGCAGCGTCGCCGGCGGGAGGGTGAGACCTGGGTGAAGAAGGCCACTGCCGCCGTGTTCTACCGGCTCATGCGCAACCTGGGCGACGTGCCGCTGCCCGAGAATGTCGGCGACTTCCGGCTCATGAGCCGCCGCGTGGTCGACGCGGTACAGCAACTGCGCGAGCAGCACCGCTTCATGAAGGGCCTGTTCGCCTGGGTTGGCTATCCCACCACCTCGGTGCAGTACGACCGCGAGCCGCGCGCCGCCGGTTGCACGAAATGGTCGTTCTGGAAGCTGTGGAACCTGGCGATCGAGGGCATCACCGGCTTCACCGTGGCGCCGCTGAAACTCGCGACCTATCTGGGTCTCGCCGTGGCGATCTTCGCCGTGCTGTTCGGCGCACAGCTCATCCTGCGGACGCTGATCTTCGGCAATCCCGTCGCCGGCTATCCGAGCCTGATGGCGGTCATCCTGTTCCTGGGCGGCACCCAGCTCGTGACGCTGGGCATCATCGGCGAATACCTGGGCCGCGTGTTCAACGAAACCAAGCGGCGGCCGCTCTACCTGGTGGAGCGCTATACCCCGAGCGGGATCACGCAGCCCGTGCCGCAGGCGGCGGCAGAGCCGGTATCGTGACGCCGATCATGTCGCCCTCGCGCACGATCGCCGCCAGCCGGTCCTCGCTCCAGCCATCGGTCCCCGCGGGTCGCAGCGGCAGCACCATCCAGCGATAGTCCGCCGTCGAATCCACCACGCGGATCTTCACCCCGTCCGGCAGCACCGTGCCCCATTCGGCCATCGTGCCGCGCGGATCGCGCACCGCCCGAGCCCGATAGGCCGCGGACTTGAACCAGAACGGCGGGTAGCCCAGCACGGCGCGCGGATAGCAACTGCACAGCGTGCAGACCACCAGATTGTGCACCGCGCCGGTGTTCTCCAGCACGCCGAGCGGCGGTGCCCCGCGCATCGGAATGCCGAGTTCTTCGGCCGCCTTCGTGCCGTCCTCCAGCATGCGCGCGCGATAGCCGGGATCGGTCCAGGCCTTCGCCACCATCCGGGCGCCCTGGCCGGGATTGGCTGCATCGGTGATCGCGATCCGCTCGGCGATCTCCGCATTGCTCACCAGGCCCTTCGCCGCCAGGAGCTCACGGATCGCCACCAGCAGCTTCTCGCCGTCAGTCTCGATGATGCTCATGCCGGCTCCAGCCAATGTTCGTAGAGTTCCACCAGCAACTCGTCGCCCGCCGAGCCCTGCTGCCAGACCGCGGGCTGGTCGAACGCCACGTGGTACAGCACGCGGCGCGCCGCCGGACGCCCGAACGCGAGGTCCTCGGGATTCGGGTAGGCGCCGAATCGCCGCACCACGGTGCCCTCCAGGCCGCGCAGATAGTGCGGCGTGCGGATGTGCACCGGCCCGCGCGTCTCCGGCCAGTCGTCCTTCACCCGCACCCGCGCGCCGGCCGCAAGCTCGGCCATCACACGCGATCCAGCGTCGCGCGAAGCTCCGCCTCGGTGATCACGCCCTTGGCCAGGAGATTGTCGGCGATCGAGCGGATCCAGCGGCGGTAGTAGCTCAGCCGGTGGTACTCGCCCTCGGGGATCGCCTCGATCCCGCGCCGCAGCTCGTCCACCGTCATGACCTGCTTCGCGCCCAGGATGCCGCGCAGCGCGTCGACTTCCCGGTCGAAGTCGGTGAGCGCGTGCGACTCGACGTCGACCGGCTCGCACAGGAACTTTGAGACGCCCCCCAGGTCGTGGTGGGCACGCGGCACATCCTTGTCGGTGGCGGGCTTGTCCATGGCGGCAACGATAGCGCGGCTGCCGCCGGCTGCCAAAGGATCAGTTGTCCCATGGGACTCAAGCCATCGAAAGGATCAGTTGCCGACGACCTCGCCGGGCAGCGTCCCCCAGATCTGGCCGCGCCGCAGATAGCCCCGGTAATCGCCCGCCTGCACCTGGCACCAGTCCGCGTTGGCCGGGCAGGACCGGATATGGCCGATCACGCCCGCCTTCAGCACAGCAACGGCGGAGGCGCCGTCATCGGCGCTGCGCCGCAGCGTGGCGTCCCCGCCGGTCACCACGAAGCTGCGCCGGCCGGTCAGCGTCGCCTGGTGCACCCAGCCCTTGATCCCGTCCGGATCCTGCACGAGGCGCCATACCTCGAACTCGCGCAGGATCTGCACCGGCAGTTCGCGGCGCTTGTAGATCCACTGGATCGGGTAGCGGGTGCCCGGGCCGGCGCGGAGGTTCACTTCGTCCGAGCGCAGTGCGGCGAAGCGCGGCAGCGGCAGGCCGGTGTTGGAGCCCTTGGTCTCACCCTCCACCGGCTTCGGCGGCTCGACGGGAGCGGGCGCGGCGGCGGCCGGTGACTTCGCGGCCGGCTTCTGCGGGTGCGTCGTGCCGTGCGGCTGCACCACCGGCGTTGGTTTCGCGGGCGCTGCCGCTACCGGCTTCGCCGGCGCTCCCGATGGCGGCTTCGCCGGCGCTGCCGATGGCGGCTTGGTCGGTGCTGCCGATGGCGGCTTGGCCGGTGATGGCGTTGAGGGCCTGGCCGGCACGGGCTGCGGGGCTGCCTGGCCGGTCTGGCCCGCGTTCTGCGCGCCGGCGCCCGGCGCAGCCAGCAGCAGGCCGCACAGCAGCAGGCCGAACGACACGGACGCGGCTCTGGTCATGGCCCCTGCCTGCCAACATGCCGCGAGCCGGGTCAAGCGCCCCGCGCGGTATCGTGTGGCATCGTGAGCCGATTCGTCCCGCGACGACGTGTCACGCGGTGGTTCTCGGACGGTTGTCGCAAAACATACGCCGGCCTGCACAGGATTCTCGTTGATCTGGACCGTGCGCGACCATTAGGGTTTCGTTAATCGCTATTTTGGACCTGGAGGGAACTGTCATGTCGACTTCGCTGGTAACCGGCCTGGGCGGGCCTGCGGGGTTCGGCGAGAATTCGCTAGCCAAGAATGATGACGGCTCGACGCTCTTTATCAGCCTCTCTGCAGTGTTCCCGGGCGGCCTGAATTATTTCGGCAATGTCTATAACGGCCTTTGGCTCAACAACAATGGCAGCGTCACGTTTGGCAATTCGACGTCGCAATACACGCCGACGGCGATCACCGGCACGACGAACAACCCGATCATCGCGCCGTTCTGGGCCGACGTGGACACCAGGGGACCGGCCGGCAACATCACGCCCGGCGGCACGTCGACCGGCACGAACCTGCTCTGGTACGACCTCGACACCGCCAATCACGCCTTCACCGCGACCTGGGACGATGTCGGCTACTACTCGTTCCATGTCGACAAGCTGGACGCGTTCCAGCTTCGGCTGACCGCCATCCAGGCGCCGGACGGCACGTTCAACGGCGATTTCGACATCGAATTCCGCTACGAGGACATGAACTGGACCACCGGCGACGCGTCGGGCGGCAGCGGCGGCCTGGGCGGCGTGCTGGCGCATGCCGGCTATTCCTCCGGCAACGGCGTGAACTACCTGGAACTGCCGCAATCCGGCAACCAGGCGGCGCTGCTTGCGCTCGACCAGGCGAGCAACGTCGGCCAGCCAGGCCTCTACCAGTTCTCGGTCCGCAACGGCTCGGCCGTCGTCGCGGCGTCCGCCGACGATGCCTCCACCGCGGAGGGTAACGGTCCGGGCACGCATTTCGTCGTGGTTCCGATCCGCCTGTCGGCGGCGTCCACCACCGAGGTGACGATCGATTACACCACCGCCGATGGCACCGCGCTTGCCGGCAAGGACTACATCTTCCAGCGCGGTTCGCTGACCTTCGCGCCGGGCGTCACCCAGCAGAACGTCTACGTGGAGGTGATCGGCGACACGGTCCCCGAACCGGACGAGACGTTCTTCGTCCAGCTTTCCGGCTCCACCGGCGTGTCGATCGCCGACAGCGCCGGCCTGGTCACCATCGTCAACGATGACGGCATCACCGTCTCGAACGTCACCAAGCTCGAGGGCACCGGCGCGGGCACCACGGATTTCGCCTTCACCGTCACGCTGCTCACCGCGTCGACCCAGACCGTCACGGTCGATTACGCGACCAAGAACGGCACCGCGCTGGCCGGCACCGACTACACGGCGACGTCCGGCAAGCTGACCTTCGCGCCGGGCGAGACCACCAAGACCGTCGTCGTCTCGGTCGCCGCCGATGCCGCCGTCGAGCCGGACGAGACCTTCACGCTGCAACTGAGCAACGCGACCGGTGCGCCGATCGTCAACGCCGCCGGCCTCGGCACGATCACCAACGACGATGGCATCGTGGTGCAGGACGTCCGCATCACCGAGGGCACCGGCGCCTCCCCGACCACCGCCACGGTGACACTGCGGCTGCAGACCGCCGTCGCGACCCCGGTGACCGTCGACTGGGCGACACAGCCCGGCAGCGCGGCGACGCCCGGCGACTTCACCACATCCTCCGGCAAGGCGACGTTCGCGGCAGGGGCCACGACGACCACGATCACCATTCCGGTCATCGCCGACGCGCTGGTGGAGGGCGACGAATCGTTCAACGTCGTGCTGTCCAATCCCGTCGGCAGCGCCATCGTCGACGGCACCGGCGTGGTCACCATCATCGACGATGACGGATTCCAAGTGTCCGACCTCGCCATCACCGAGGGCACCGGCGGGACGGTCAACGCCACCTTCACCGTCACCCTGCAATCGGCGCTGGCGGCCACCTCGACCGTCAAATACGCGACGCGCAACGGCACCGCGACCGCGGGATCGGACTACACCGCCGCGTCGGGCACGCTCACGTTCGGCGCCGGCGTCACCTCCCAGACGGTGAGCGTGGCGATCGGCACCGACAGCACGCCGGAGCCGAACGAGACGTTCTTCCTCGACCTGTCGGCCCCATCGGCCAATGCCGGCATCAGCCGGGCCACGGCGCAGGCCACCATCGCCAACGACGACGGCTTCCTGGTGGGCGACGCGAGCGTCACCGAGGGCAACGCGGGAACCTTCACGGTGAACGTGCCGGTGACGCTGAGCGGTCCCGCGGCGGCGGCCGTCAGCGTGACGTGGGCGACTTCGGACGGCACCGCCATCGCACCCGGCGACTACAAATCCGCCGGCGGGACGCTGACCTTCGCGCCGGGCGAGACCAGCAAGACCGCCGCGATCACCTACAACGGCGACACGCTCTGGGAGCCCAACGAGACCTTCCGCGTCGTGCTGTCAAACCCGGTCAACAGCGCGATCGTCGATGCCAGCGGCACGGTCACCATCCTGAACGACGACACGCGGCCGCCGCCCGTGGTCCGGGTCAGCGCGGCGGCGGTCACCGAGGGGACGCTGGTCGGCAACACGCTGCACTTCCTGGTCGGCCTCGACTACGCCGCGACGTCGGCCGTGACGATCGACTACGCGACGGCCGACGGCACCGCGGTCGCCGGGAAGGACTACACGACGACGACCGGCACGCTCACCATCGCCGCCGGCAGCCTGTTCGGCGTGATCGACGTACCGGTGCTGCCGGACGCCGTCGTCGAGCCCGACGAGACGCTGACCCTCACGCTTAGCAACGCCAAGGGCGGCGCGACGATCGGCACCGCAAGCGCCACCGGCACCATCCTGAACGACGACAGCACCCTGGCGATCACCGCCACCGACACGACCAAACTGGAAGGTCATAGCGGCAGCACGCCTTTCACCTTCACCGTGAACCGCACGGGCGACACCACGCAGCAGCAGGGCGCCACCTGGACGGTGTTGAGCGCCAGCCCGAGCGCCAGCCCGGCCAACGCCGCGGATTTCACCGGCGGCGTGCTGCCGAGCGGCACCGTCACCTTCGCCCCTGGCGAGACCAAGAAGACCATCACGGTCAATGTCGCCGGCGACACGGCGCTCGAGGGCCAGGACCAGTTCGTCGTCACGCTGACGAATCCGACGGGCGGCGCCACGATCACGACGGACCTCGCCACCGGCACGATCCTGAACGACGACAACACACTGGCGATCGCGGCGACGGCGGCCTCGAAAGCGGAGGGGCAGAGCGGCAGCACGCCGTTCACCTTCACCGTCACGCGGACCGGCTATCTCGGGGCGTCCAGCGTGAACTGGGCGGTCACCGGCAATGGCGCCACCGCGGCGGATTTCGCCGGGGGCGTGCTGCCAAGCGGCGTGCTGAGCTTCGCCGCCAACGAGACCAGCAAGACGATCACGGTGAACGTCGCCGGCGACACGGCGGTCGAAGCCAACGAGGGCTTCACCGTCACGCTGTCGGGCGCGTCGGTTGGCAGCACGATCACGACGGCCACCGCCGCCGGCACGATCCTGAACGATGATACCAGCCTGGCGATCGCAGCGGCCGCGGCGTCCAAGGCCGAGGGCCAGAGTGGGGTCACGCCGCTGACCTTCACGGTCACCCGCAGCGGCCTCACCACCGGGGCGACCAGCGTCAACTGGGCGGTCACCGGGTCGGGCGCCAGCCCGGCCGTGGCCGCGGACTTCCAGGGCGCCGCCCTGCCGAGCGGCGTGCTGAGCTTCGCCGCCAACGAGACGAGCAAGACCATCACCATCAACGTTGCCGGGGACACGGCGGTCGAGGCGAACGAGACCTTCGCCGTCACGCTGTCGGGTCCCACGGGCGGCGCGACGATCACCACGGCCGCTGCCACCGGCACGATCCTGAACGACGACACCAGCCTGGCCATCGCGGCGGCCGCGGCGTCCAAGGCCGAGGGCCAGAGTGGGGTCACGCCGCTGACCTTCACCGTCACCCGCAGCGGCGTCACCACGGGGGCGACCAGCGTCAATTGGGCGGTCACCGGATCGGGCGCCAGCCCGGCGGCGGCGGCCGACTTCACGGGCGCCGCGCTACCGAGTGGCGTCGTTGCATTCGCCGCCGGCGAGACGAGCAAGACCATCACCGTCAATGTTGCCGGCGACACGGCGGTCGAGGCGAACGAGACCTTCGCCGTCACGCTGTCGGGTCCCACGGGCGGCGCGACGATCACCACGGCCGCTGCCACCGGCACGATCCTGAACGACGACACCGGCCTGGCCATCGCGGCGGCCGCGGCGTCCAAGGCCGAGGGCCAGAGTGGGGTCACGCCGCTGACCTTCACCGTCACCCGCAGCGGCCTCACCACCGGGGCGACCAGCGTCAACTGGGCGGTCACCGGGTCGGGCGCCAGCCCGGCCGTGGCGGCCGACTTCCAGGGTGCCGCGCTGCCGAGTGGCGTCGTCGCGTTCGCCGCCGGCGAGACCAGCAAGACGATCACCGTCAACGTTGCCGGCGACACCGCGGTGGAGGCGAACGAGACCTTCGCCGTCACCCTGTCCGGTGCCACTGGTGGGGCCACGATCACCACGGCGGCTGCCACCGGCACGATCCTGAACGACGACACCGGCCTGGCCATCGCAGCGGCCGCGGCGTCCAAGGCCGAGGGCCAGAGCGGCGTCACGCCGCTGACCTTCACCGTCACCCGCAGCGGCGTCACCACTGGCGCGACCAGCGTCAACTGGGCGGTCACCGGGTCGGGCGCCAGCCCGGCCGTGGCCGCGGACTTCCAGGGCGCCGCGCTGCCGAGCGGCGTCGTCGCGTTCGCCGCCGGCGAGACCAGCAAGACAATCACGGTGAACGTTGCCGGCGACATCGCGGTGGAGGCGAACGAGACCTTCGCCGTCACCCTGTCCGGTGCCACTGGTGGGGCCACGATCACCACGGCGGCTGCCACCGGCACGATCCTGAATGACGACACCAGCCTGGCGATCGCGGCAGCCGCGGCGTCCAAGGCCGAGGGCCAGAGCGGTGCCACGCCGCTGACCTTCACCGTCACCCGCAGCGGCGTCACCACCGGGGCGACCAGCGTGAACTGGGCGGTCGCCGGATCGGGTGCCAGCCCGGCCGCAGCCGCCGACTTCCAGGGTGCCGCGCTCCCGAGCGGTGTCGTCACGTTCGCCGCCGGCGAGACCAGCAAGACGATCACCGTCAACGTTGCCGGCGACACCGTCGTCGAACCCAACGAGACCTTTGCCGTCACCCTGTCGGGTGCCACCGGCGGGGCGACCATCACCACGGCATCCGCCACAGGCACGATCCAGAACGACGACACCACGACGCCGGCCCCCGGCGCACCCGATCTCGCGGCCGCGTCGGACAGCGGCGCGTCGAACACCGACAACATCACCAAGGCGACCACTCCGGTGTTCACCGGCAAGGGTGCCACCGCCGGCGCCACCGTCACCCTGCTCGACGGCGCGAACTCGGTCGGCACCGCCACCGCGGACGCCTCCGGCAACTGGTCGATCACCAGCAAGGCCCTGGCGGACGGCGTCCACACGCTGACCGCCAAGCAGACGGTGAGCGGCAATCTCAGCCTGGCGTCGCCCTCGCTCACGGTCACCATCGACACCGCCCCACCGGCGGCGCCGGGCAAGCCGGACCTCACCACGGGCATCGACGCGCCGGTCTTCACCGGCACCGGTCCCGCTGGCACCACGCTGAGCCTGCTGGACGGCGCGACCGTCATCGGCAGCAGCACCGTCGACGGCACGGGCAAATGGTCGGTCGCCGCATCGGCGCTGAAATCCACCGGCGTGCACACCATCACCGCCAAGGCCACCGACACGGCCGGCAATGTCAGCACCGCCTCATCGTCCCTCCTGGTCACGCTCGGCACCGCCGGCGGCGACCTGCTGATCGGATCGCCCGGTCGCGAGGTGCTGGCGGGCCTGGGCGGCGACGACGTCTATGCCGTCGATAACAGCGACGATGTGGTGCTCGAGAAGCCGGGCGACGGACAGGATCTCGTGGCGGCGTCGGTCAACTACACGCTGGCGACCGGCAGTGAGGTCGAATCGCTCTATGCCAATGCCGGGCCGACCGGCCTGACGCTGACCGGCAATGGCGCCGACAACACGCTCGTCGGCGGCGACGGCGCCGATACGCTGCGCGGCGCGGGCGGTGCCGACCTGATGATCGGTGGCGACGGCAACGACACGATGGAAGGCGGTGCCGGCGACGACCTGTATGTCGTGGCCAATTCCGGCGACATCGTGAACGAGAGCGTCGGACAGGGCAGCGACACGATCATCGCGACCGTCGGCTACACCCTACCCGCGCTGTCGGAGATCGAGTTCATGATCGCCGATGCCGGCGCGACGGGCGTGGCGCTGACGGGCAACAAGTTCAACAACCTGCTGATCGGCGGCGACGGCAACGACACGCTGACCGGCGGCGGCGGGGGCGACGGCATCGCCGGCGGCGGCGGCGTGGATACGTTCGCCTTTGCCGCACTCACGGACTCGCAGCTTGTGACGGATGGCCTCGATATCATCGCGGACTTCGCGCCGCTGATCGGCGAGAAGATCGATCTGCATCTGCTGGACGCCAACGCGAACCTGGCTGGCGATCAGGCCTTCAGCTTCATCGGCACCGCCCCGCTCTCCGGCGTTGCCGGACAGTTGGCCGCGCTCGATGCCGATGGCAACACCATGCTGCTCGGCGACGTGAACGGTGACGGGCTGCCCGACTTCGGAGTCCTGCTGCTGGGATCGCAGACTCTCGGCAACAACAACTTCGTGCTCTGACCGGCGCGGCGGCGCGGCCGGCCGGTGACTACCGGCCGGTCAGCAGCGCGTCCACCGCCTCGACCAGTGCGCGGGCGGACTGGATGCGCTCCAGCGCCAGTTCCTCGGCAACGATGTCGTTCGCGTCGATCGTGGCATAGGCTGCTTCGGCCTCCGCCAGCCGCCGCTCGCCTTCGTCACGCGACAGGTCGGCCGGAGCCAGCACCTCATTGGCCAGCACGGTGCAGCGCTCTGGCGTCACCTCGGCGAAGCCGCCGGCGACGTACATCTGGTCGGTGATCTGCTCGCCGTCGTACAGGGAAATGAGCCCGCCGCGCAGCACGACGATCGCAGGCGCATGGCCTTCCAGCACGCCCATGTCGCCTTCTGCCGCGGGGATCACCACCATGTCGACCGGCCGCGACAGCAGCAGCTTCTCCGGGCTGACGATTTCCAGGTTCACTGGCATGACGACGCGTGTCCTTGAGACGTGGATGGCCGGGCCAGGCCCGGCCATGACGATGGGGGCGAGGTTTAGGCCGCCGCGGTCAGCGTTTCGGCCTTCTTCACCGCGTCCTCGATCGTGCCGACCATGTAGAATGCGGCCTCCGGCAGGTGATCGTATTCGCCGGCGCAGATCGCCTTGAACGAACGGATCGTGTCGGCCACCGGCACGAAGATGCCCGGGAAGCCGGTGAACACCTCGGCCACGTGGAACGGCTGCGACAGGAAGCGCTGGATCTTGCGCGCCCGCGCCACCACCAGCTTGTCCTCTTCCGACAACTCGTCCATGCCAAGGATGGCGATGATGTCCTGCAGCGACTTGTAGGTCTGCAGGATGCGCTGCGTCTCGCGCGCCACCAGGTAGTGCTCCTCGCCGCAGATCCGCGGATCGAGCGAGCGCGAGGTGGAGTCGAGCGGATCCACCGCCGGGTAGATGCCCAACTCGGCGATCTGCCGCGACAGCACGGTGGTGGCGTCCAAGTGGGCGAACGACGTGGCCGGCGCCGGGTCGGTGAGGTCGTCGGCTGGCACGTAGATCGCCTGCACCGAGGTGATCGAGCCCTTCTTGGTCGAGGTGATCCGCTCCTGCAGGGCGCCCATGTCGGTGGACAGCGTCGGCTGGTAGCCCACCGCGGAGGGGATGCGGCCCAGCAGCGCCGACACTTCGGCGCCCGCCTGCGTGAAGCGGAAGATGTTGTCGACGAAGAACAGCACGTCCTGGCCTTCCTCGTCGCGGAAATACTCGGCGAGCGACAGGCCCGACAGGCCGACACGGGCGCGCGCACCCGGCGGCTCGTTCATCTGGCCGTACATCAGCGCCACCTTGGAGCCTTCGATGATCTTGTGGTTGGCATCCATCTTGATGACGCCGGCCTCGATCATCTCGTGATAGAGGTCGTTGCCCTCGCGTGTGCGCTCGCCCACGCCGGCGAACACCGACACGCCGCCATGCGCCTTGGCGATGTTGTTGATCAGCTCCTGGATGATCACCGTCTTGCCCACGCCGGCGCCGCCGAACAGACCGACCTTGCCGCCCTTCAGGTAGGGCGCCAGCAGGTCGACGACCTTGATGCCGGTGACCAGGATCTCTGCCGAGGTCGCCTGCTCCTCGAAGGACGGCGCGTCGCGGTGGATCGGGTAGCGCTTGGTCGTGTTCACCGGCCCCTGCTCGTCGATCGGCTCGCCGATCACGTTCAGGATGCGGCCCAGCGTCTCCGGTCCCACGGGCACGGTGATCGGTCCGCCGGTGTCCACCACCTCCTGGCCGCGCACGATGCCGTCGGTGCTGTCCATCGCGATGCAGCGCACAGTGCGCTCGCCCAGCTCCTGGGCCACTTCCAGCACCAGCGTGTGGTCGCCCAGCTTGGTGTGCAGCGCGTTCTGGATGAACGGCAGCTCGCCGTCGAACTGTACGTCGATGACGGCGCCCATGACCTGCGTCACGCGTCCGACGATGTTGGTTGCCATATCTCGATTGCCCCTATCAGACGGCTTCGGCGCCGGAGATGATCTCGATCAGTTCCTTGGTGATATTCGCCTGGCGCGCACGGTTGTAGTTCAGCGTCAGGCGCTTGATCATGTCGCCCGCATTGCGCGTCGCGTTGTCCATCGCACTCATGCGTGCCCCATGCTCGCCGGCCGCGGATTCCAGCAGCGCGCGATAGATCTGGATCGCCAGCGCCTGCGGCAGCAGCCGCGCCAGGATGGTCTCCTCGTCCGGCTCGAACTCGTAGGCAGCGCCGCCCAGGTCGACCCCCTCGCCTTCCGGCGGCGGCGGCGCGGGAATGAGCTGCTGCTCGGTGACGATCTGCGAGATCACCGAACGGAATCGGTTGTAGATCAGGATGCAGCCGTCGATCTCGCCGGCGTTCAGCATCTCGGTGATGCGCGACGCCACATCCGCCGCATCGGAGAACTCGATACGCCGCTTGCCGGCATAGGAGATGTCGCTGCCGATGCGGCTGGCCAATTCCCGCCGCAGATAGTCCCGCCCCTTGCGGCCGACCGGCAGGATCTTGACGGTCTTGCCCTCGGCCTCCAGCCGGCGCGCCAGGGTGCGCGTGTAGCGGCCGATATTGGAGTTGAACGCTCCCGCGAGGCCGCGATCGGCAGTCACCGGCACCAGCAGCCAGGTCTGGTCGCGGCCGGTGCCGGCCAGCAGCGGCGGCGCGTTCGGCATATCGGCGACCGAGGCTGCGAGCGCGCGCAGCATCCGCTCCATGCGCTCGGCATACGGGCGCGCGGCTTCCGCCTGCGCCTGGGCACGCCGCAGCTTCGACGCCGCCACCATCTTCATGGCGGAGGTGATCTTCTGCGTCGACTTCACGCTGTTGATGCGGACCCGGAGGTCCTTCAGGCTGGGCATTGCACCACCTTACCAGCGACCACTGTCATAGCGAGGAGCGCAGCGCGGCAATCTCCATGGAGGTTGCCGCGCTGCGCGCGCGATGACAGCACTAGGCGAAGCTCTTCGAGAAACCGTCCAGGAACCCGGTCAGCTTCTTCTCGGTGTCCGGCTTGATCTCGAGTTCGGTGCGGATCGTCTCGAGGATCGACGGCTCGCGCGACTTCAGCTCGGACAGCAACTGCGACTCGAACGCGCCGACCCGGCCGATATCGATCCGGTCCAGGTAGCCGCGCACGCCGGCGAAGATCGCCACCACCTGCTCCTCGATCGGAACCGGGCGGAACTGCGGCTGCTTCAACAGCTCGGTCAGCCGCGAGCCGCGCGCCAGCAATTGCTGGGTGGAGGCATCGAGGTCCGAGGCGAACTGCGCGAACGCCGCCATCTCGCGGTACTGCGCCAGCTCCAGCTTGATGCGCCCGGCGACCTGCTTCATCGCCCGCACCTGCGCGGCCGATCCCACGCGCGACACCGAGATGCCGACGTTCACCGCCGGGCGGATGCCGCGGAAGAACAGCTCGGTCTCCAGGAAGATCTGCCCGTCGGTGATCGAGATCACGTTGGTCGGGATGTAGGCCGAGACGTCGCCGGCCTGCGTCTCGATCACCGGCAATGCGGTGAGCGAACCGAGGCCATTCTCCTCGTTCATCTTCGCCGCCCGCTCCAGCAGGCGGGAGTGCAGGTAGAACACGTCGCCCGGATACGCCTCGCGGCCCGGCGGGCGGCGCAGCAGCAGCGACATCTGGCGATACGCGACGGCCTGCTTCGACAGGTCGTCATAGAAGATCACCGCATGGCGGCCGTTGTCGCGGAAGAATTCGCCCATCGTGCAGCCGGTGTACGGCGCCAGGAACTGCATCGGCGCCGGATCGGACGCGGTGGCGGCGACCACGATGGAGTATTCCATCGCGCCGTATTCCTCGAGCGTCTGCACGAGCTGCGCGACGGTGGAACGCTTCTGCCCGATCGCGACGTAGATGCAGTACAGCTTCTTCGTCTCGTCGGTACCCGAGTTGATCACCTTCTGGTTGATGATCGTGTCGATGATCACCGCGGTCTTGCCGGTCTGCCGGTCGCCGATGATCAGCTCCCGCTGGCCGCGGCCGATCGGGATCAGCGCGTCGATCGCCTTCAGGCCGGTTTGCATCGGCTCATGCACCGACTTGCGCGGGATGATGCCGGGCGCCTTCACCTCGACGCGGCTGCGCTGGGTGGTCGCGATCGGGCCCTTGCCGTCGATCGGATTGCCCAGCCCGTCCACCACGCGGCCGAGCAGCGCATTGCCGACCGGCACGTCCACGATGGAGCCGGTCCGCGACACGGTGTCGCCTTCACGGATCTGCTTGTCGTCGCCGAAGATCACGACGCCGACGTTGTCGGTCTCGAGGTTCAGCGCCATGCCGCGCATGCCGGCACCGGGGAACTCGACCATCTCGCCGGCCATGACGTTCTGCAGGCCGAACACGCGGGCGATGCCGTCACCGACGGACAGCACCTGACCGGTCTCGGCAATATTGGCTTCCGTGTCGAACGCGGCGATCTGCTTCTTCAGAATCTCCGAGATCTCGGCGGGGCGGATCTCCATATCAGGCGGCTCCCTTCATGGCGTACTGCAGGCGCTGGAGGCGGGATTTCAATGAGGTGTCGTAGAGCCGGGCCCCGATGCGCACGACAAGGCCGCCGAGCAGATCGGGTTCCACGGATTCGTTGATGTTGACGTTGCCGTAGCCCGCCTCGATCAGCCGGGCGCGCAACTGCTGGCGCTGCACATCCGTGAGCGGATGGGCGGAGGCGACATGCGCGGTGACGATGCCGCGGCGCTCGGCGACCAGGTGGGCGAAGGCACCGACGATCGTGCGCAGGCTGCGCAGGC
Organism: Acetobacteraceae bacterium; assembly: GCA_037201625.1. Classification (GTDB taxonomy): domain Bacteria; phylum Pseudomonadota; class Alphaproteobacteria; order Acetobacterales; family Acetobacteraceae; genus JAMXLO01. Next base: position 2,076,358 of record JBBCGR010000003.1, read on the forward strand.
GGCGGTTGGCGGCGATGACGCCGACGAAGTCGCGCACCGGCTTGGAATAGCCTTCCTGCTCCAGCACCGCGAGCGCGGCCCGCGTCGCCTGGTTCACGTCGATCAGCGGCGATTCCAGGAGGCGGCGGAGGTCGGCGCTGACGTCGATCGTGCGGCCCAGGGTCTCCATCTCGGCGACCACGGTGTCCAGCATGTGCTGCTCATCGGCATGAGCATAGAGTGCCGCGGCATATCGGTCGGCCAGTCCGCCGCCGGATGCGATGGTCGTCGCGCCGCTCGATGTGCCGCCTGATGTGCCGCTGGGGGCCACGTGCCGTTCCCTGTTGTGAGGCCGCGCGGAGGCGCGGGCGTTGTTGGGGACCGGCCGCCCGACCGGTGCGCGGCTCCTAGCATGGGGTCGGAAAGTGAGCAACACGGCTTGATACAATTGCCCCGGTGAGCCGGCGGGCACCCGCGGCAGGCCGTCATTCGCGCAATCGTTCGAGAAGGCGCGCGGCACGCGGGTGGTCGATCGCCTCCAGCGCGCCGCGTGCCGCATCCGCCAGGTCGGGCATCGCGCGAACGATGCGGCCCAGCTCCACCATGCAGGCTTCGTCGGCGACCCGCGTCACCGCCTCGATCACCGGGGGCGACGGCGCCTGGCGCAGGGCCTGCCGCAGCGGTGGCACCGCCTCCCCCCGGCCCATATGGCCGAGCGCGCAGGCGGCGGCGAGGCTGACGTCGGGATGCAGGTCGTTCAGCAGCTCGATGAGGATCGCGGTCACCTCGGTTCCCTGCCGCGCCAGCCTGCAGGCATCGGCACGCACCGCGGGATCGGCATGGCGCAGCAGCGGCGGCATGGCTTCCGCCGGCAGATGCGCGCCGAGCCGGGCGGCGGCGGCCACGGCGGCGGCGATGCCGGGGCCGCGCACCCAGCCTCGCGCGATGATGCGGGCGACGCTGCCGGCCGCCTGCGGACCGCCGATCGCAGCCAGCGCGCCGAGCGCCGCGGTCTGCTCCGGCAGCGCGCGGTTCAGGCCGAAGCCGGCGAACCGGCGGCAATACTCCTCGAGCACGGGGACGGCGGCGGCGAGACGGCGCCGGCCGGCCTCCGCCGCCAGGCCAGGGCCATCCGCGACGCGCGCCGCCGGGATCGCCGCCAGCAGCGCCGCATCGTCGAGGTCGACCGGCCGTGCGGCCCGCGGCGAAGCGGCGGGTTCGTCGCTCTGCGGCGTGGCGCGGTCCAGAGTCGGCAGAGCAGCAGATGCAAGCGCCGGCGGCGCAGGTTCCAGGATCGGCGGAGCCGCTGATTCCTGCACCGGCGCGGCCGCGGATTTCCGCCGTGCCGCACGATTGGACATGCTGGAGAACAGGTCGAGTTGCCGGTCCGCCATGCGCCATTCCTCCTCGACGCCGGCGCCAGCAGACACCGGATTTCTGCCGCATGCCAGTGGTTCGACCATGTATGAAGGCGCACGCCGATGCTGACCGCGCACGCCGAAGGAGATCCGGGGCCGAATGACGAGAGCCGGCGTGCGCAGGTGGACCTTCAGGTTGGGTTACGTCCTGCTGCCGCTCGGCGCGGCGGCTGCGCTCGCCTGGCACTTCGTCGGGCCGGTGGCCGTCGAGGTGGCGCGCCCGGTGCGCGGACCGGCCGTGGAGGCGGTCTACGGTCCAGGCACCGTGGAAGCCTCCGTCATGCTGCCGATCAGCCCCAAGGTGATGGGCCGCCTGGCGCGGCTCGCCGCCGATGAAGGCGACCAGGTGCGCCAGGGCCAGGTCCTGGCAGAGCTGGACAATCGGGAACTCGCGGCCTCGGTCGCCGAGTGGGAGGCGCGGGTGCGCTACCAGGACGCGCAGTTCCGCCGCGCCAGCGAGCTGTTCCGCACCCGCACCGGCTCCGCCGCCGCACTCGACCAGGCGCGCAACGAACTGGACACCACGGTGGCCGCGCTCGAACGCGCCAGGCGGCAGCTTGCGGAGATGACGCTCACCGCGCCCGCCGATGGCCTGATCATCCGGCGCGACGGCGAGATCGGTCAGTTGATCCTGCCGTCCACCACGCTGTTCTGGATGCTGTGCTGCGAGGGACTGCGCATCACCGCCGAGATCGACGAGGAGGACATCGACCAGGTGAGGCCCGGGCAGAAGGTGGTGATCCGCGCCGATGCCTTTCCGGGCCGCACCTTCCAGGGGACGGTCGGCGAGATCACCCCGAAAGGCGATCCGGTCGCACGCAGCTTCCGGGTGCGCATCCGCCTGCCGCAGGACGCGCCGCTGATGATCGGCATGACCGCCGATGTGAACATCATCCTGGCGGAGCGGCAGGATGCGCTGCTGGTCCCGGCGACCGCGGTGACCGATGGCGCGGTCTGGCTGGTGCAGGACGGCGCGCTGGTGCGCCAGCCGTTCGCCCAGGGCGTCGGCGGCGACCGCATGGTGGAGGTGAAGTCGGGCCTCACCGGCGACGAACTCATCGTCCTGCGGCCGGACGGCGCGCTGCGTCACGGCCGCGCCGCGCGCATCACCCGTGGGCCCTGAACATGAGCAGCCTCTGAACATGGGCAGACCGTGAGCGTGCCACTCGGCCTGCGCATCGCGCTGACCCACCTGTCGCACCGCAGGCGGCAGACGATCATGTCGATGCTCGGCGTGGCACTGGGCGTCGCGTTCTTCGTGGCGGTCAGTTCGCTGATGCGCGGCTCGGAGCAGGACTTCATCAAGCGCCTGATCGATTCCTCGCCGCACATCACGGTCAGCGACGAATTCCGCCAGCCCTCCGAGCAGCCGGTGATGACCGCCTATGCCGGCGGCGCCATCGCACTGCGCAGCCTGAAGCCGAAGACCGAGCGGCGCGGCATCCGCGGCTACAAGGAAAAGCTCGCGTTCATCGTCGCCCTGCCGGGCGTGCGCGTGGCGCCGGTGCTGACCGGCCAGGCGATCCTGACCTTCGCCGGCAAGGAGCAGGCGCTGACGCTCAACAGCATCATCCCCTCGCAGATGGCCGGCGTCAGCGACATCGACGAGAAGATCGTGGCCGGCACGCTCGACGCGGTCGCGGCCAATCCCAACGGCATCATCATCGGCCGCGGCCTCGCACGGAAGCTCTTCCTCGGCATGGGCGACAATGTCTCGGTCTCGGCGCAGACCGGCCAGGTGCGCACGATGAAGATCGTCGGGCTGTTCTCCACCGGCGCGACGGCGGTGGACGAAGGCCAGGCCTTCGTGCTGCTGAAACGCGCCCAGGCGATGTTCGAGCGGACCGGACGGGCGAACCGGCTGATCATCCAGCTCGACGACCCCTACGCCGCGGCAGACGTCGCGCGCGTGATCGAACAGCGCATCGCCTATCGCTCGGAATCCTGGCAGGAGGCGCAGCAGAGCCTGATGTCGGTGCTGCTGATCCGCAACGTGATCATGTACAGCGTGGTCAGCGCCATCCTCGTGGTGGCGTCCTTCGGCATCTTCAACGTGATCTCCACCGTGGTGCTGGAGAAGCGGCGCGACGTCGCCATCCTGAAGTCGATCGGCTTCCACGCGCGCGACGTGCGGCGCATCTTCCTGGTGCAGGGCGTGCTGATCGGCGCCCTGGGCAGCACATTCGGCGTCGCCATCGGCTACGGGCTGATCGCCGTGCTGAGCGCCATCACGGTGCAGACGCCGGAACTCACGGAACCGATCAACATGCCGATGTACTGGGGGATCGATCAGGTGCTGCTCGCGGCGGGATTCGCCGTGCTGTCCGCCGCCGGTGCCGCCTATATCCCCGCGCGTCGCGCAGGGCGCGTCCATCCGGTGGAGATCCTGCGCGGCGGCATGGCATGACTGAGGTGCTGCGCGCCGAGAACCTCACGCGCGTGCTGCCGGGCGAGGTGCCGGTGCCCCTGGTGCGCGGCGTCTCGCTCTCCATCCGGCGGGGAGAGTTCGTCTGCATCCAGGGGCCGTCCGGGTCGGGCAAATCCTCGCTGCTGTATTTGCTCGGGCTGCTGGACGTGCCGACCTCGGGGAAGGTGTGGCTGGACGGCGTCGACACATCGGCGTTCGGCGAGGACCAGTTGGCGCAGGTGCGCCTCGAGAAGCTGGGCTTCGTGTTCCAGTTCCACTTCCTGCTCGCCGAATTCACGGTGCTGGAGAACGTCGTGCTGCCGATGGCGAAGCTGGGCCGCCTGCCCGCCATCGAACAGCGGCGGCGGGCCGAGGCGCTGCTGGTGGAGTTCGGCCTGGCCGATCATATGGCGAAGCACCCGGACCAGTTGTCGGGCGGCCAGCGCCAGCGCGTGGCGATCGCGCGGGCGCTGGCCAACGAGCCGCTGGTGATCCTGGCGGACGAGCCGACCGGCAACCTCGACACGGCGGCCAGCCGGATGGTGCAGGAGACGCTGAAGACCGCCGTGCGGGCCGGCAACAAGACGGTGGTGACCGTCACGCACGACCCCGAGTTCGCCCGCGCCGGCGACCGGATGATCCGGATCGTCGACGGCCGCGTGGTCGATGCCGGCGAGAGCGACGGCGGCGAGGCGGGCGTGGTCGATGCGGACGGCGGCGACCGCGCGCGGTGAGAGCGGCGGCTCAGCCCACGAACGCGCCGCCGTTCACGTCCAGGATCGCGCCGGAGAAATAGCTCGCGGCCGGCGTGCACAGGAAGGCAATCGGCCAGGCGAGTTCGTCGGCGCGTCCCATGCGGCCGAGCGGCAGTTGGTTCGTGAGGGTGAAGCCGGTGGTCATCGCCGTCTGCACCGGTCCCGGTGCCACCCCGTTCACCAGCACGCCGCGGCCGACCGCCTGGCGCGACAGCAGTTTCACCAGCGTGTGCACCGCGCCCTTCGAGGCGGCATAGTCCGGCGGTGTGGTCAGCGCCGTGCCGCCCGTGCGGCCGGCCACCGATCCCACCAGGACGATGGCGCCGCCGCCGTGCTCGGCCATGTGGTCGATCGCGGCGGTGGCGATGGTCAGCGGCACGCGCACGTTGATGTCCATCACGCGGTGGAACCGTTCCTGCCAGTCCGCGTCCTCGCGCCAGTAGCCGCTGGCCAGGATCGCCGCGCAATGCGCCAGGGCGTGGATGCGGCCGCCGGCGAACAGCCCGGCGATGACCGCGTCCGACGTGAGGTCGCCCTGTTCGGCGGTGCAGGCCACGCCGAGCGGGGCGATATCGGCGCAGGTGTCGGCCAGCGGCGCCCGATCCACCAGCAGCAGGTCGGCGCCAAGCTGGGCGAGCGCCAGGGCGGCGGCCCGGCCGATGCCGCTCGCGGCCCCCGTGACGAGGACGCGGCGGCCTTGCAGGCTGAGGGGCGTCGGCAGCGCCGTGCCGGTGTCTGTCATGACGGTATTCCTCCGTTTCGTTACGGCGTGAAGCGGCCCGATCGATCGAGTTCCAGCATCGCACGCGCACTCGGGTGTGCAAGATGCAGGACGTCACCGGGATCGCTGCCTTGCTGCACGGTCCCGCCGCTTCCCGCGAGCATTCGGGCCACGTGGCGTTCGTGGCGCTCACGGTTCTTGCCGGCATCATGGACGCCGTCACGCCGCTGCGCCGCGAGCACACCGTCGCCCTACGTGCGCGGGCCTGCGCCGCAGCAGGCCGTGCGGGCCTGTCCCCATCGCGGATGCACCATCGCTGCACGGCTGATGCTGGGAGGCGGCGGGCGCACGTTAACGCAATCTCAACCTCTTCGCGCTGCGCTGGGTCCGGCACCTCCTGGATCCCCGCAAAATGGCCGGGCCGTCCGCACACCGCGTCTCCCTCGTCTGCGCAGCGCTGGCGCTGGCGGGGTGCGCCGGCCCCGTGCCGCCGCCGGCCGACCGGGCCATGCGGCTCGCCCCGACCGTGCGACTTGTGATGGGCCAGAATGTGGACGCGGCGCCGCTGCTGCCGGAACCGGGCGACATCTGGGCGGACCTCGCGTTCCTGAAGCACACGCTGCCCACCGCCACACCGATCGCCCACACGCCGGTCGCCGACACGCTGGCCTCACACACGCCACCCTCGCTCGCGGACACACGGGCCGCGCGCACGCGGGTTGCGGACACACCGGCCCCGCAAACCCAGTCTCCGGAAAGCCAGCCTCCGGACACACAGCCTCTGAACCCACTGATGCGGCAAGTTTCCCAACGCCAGGACGTGCCGCCCGACGCGCCGGTGCGGCAGGCCCCGCAGCCACCGGCCGCACCCGCCGCCGGCACCATCCTGGTGCAACTGGCGGCCGCCGGATCGGAGGACGCGGCGCGCAGCGAGTGGCAGCACCTGCAGCAGCGCATGCCCGACCTGATGGCCGAGCGCGTCGCGCTGGTGCTGCCGGTGGAGATGAACGGGCAGCGGCTCTGGCGCCTGCGCACCGGCGGCTTTCCCAGCACGGCTGAGGCCATCGCCTTCTGCGGCCAGTTGCAGACCAGGCATGCCGCCTGCTGGGTCGTCCGCAGCGCCGCATAGCGGCCACGCTTGCGCCTCCCGATGTCCGCCCTACCATGCAGTAGGCAAACCTGCTCCTGGGAGGACAACGCAATGATCACAAAATTCGACAGCCTGTACGCAGGCCATGTCGACCTCGACAACATCGGCTACGCCGGCACGCCGATCAACGACCGGCGCTATGACAACGCCCATCTGGCCACCGCGCTGGAGAAGGCGCAGTCGATGGCCACGCTGATGGATCGCCACGGCTACAACGCGTTCTGGATGGCCGAGCACCACTTCCAGCGCGAAGGCACCGAGTGCATCCCCAACGTGCTGCTGATGGCGCTGCACCTCACGCATGTCACCAAGAACCTGAAGATCGGCTGCGGCTTCAACATTGCGCCGATGTGGCATCCGCTGCGCCTCGCCGAGGACTACGCGATGGCGGACATCCTCTCGAACGGGCGGGTGATCTTCGGGCTGGGCCGCGGCTACCACACGCGCGAGGTCGAAACGTTCGGCGCGCCGCTGCTCGACCAGGATGCCAACCGGGAACTGTACGAAGAGCAGACCGACATCATCTTCAAGGCGTTCAATGAAGAGTCGTTCAGCCACAAGGGCAAGCACTACACGCTGCCGCCGGAGGTGCCGTATCGCGGCTATACGCTGAAGGAACTGACGCTGGTGCCGCGGCCGCTGCGCCTGCCGGTGGAGACGTGGCAGCCGATCCAGGGCGGCAGCGCGCGCGCCCTGGAATTCATGGCCAAGCACGGCATCCAGGGCATGGTCGGCGGCGGCTCGGCCGAGGGCGGTGCGATGCACAAGGTGGTGCTGGGCTGGCAGGAGGCGCATGCGAAGCAAGGCAAGCACATCGAACTCGGCGAGCGGCTGTGCTTCGGCTTCCATTTCTACATGGGCAACAGCCGCGCCGACGGAATCAATCGCGCACGCAAATATTACGAAGAAAACATGAAGATGTTCGGCGAACTGCGCCTGGTGCGCTCGATGACGGACGAGCAGGTGGAGGTCATGCGGGATCCCAAGCGCGCGCCGTTCGCCAAGCTGCCGAAGATCGAGGACGCGGTGGCGGCGGGCGGCTTCCTGACCGGCAATGCGCAGGAGGTCATCGACCACCTGAAGGCGCTGGAGGAGAAGTATCCGGCGCTCGACCGCATCTCCGTGTCGCTGTCGGTCGGCGTGCCGAAATCCGAGGCGCTCGAGCAGTTGCAGCGGTTTGCCGAGGAGGTGATGCCGGCGTTCCGCAAGACCGAGGCGCGGCAGCCCGAACTGGCGAAGTAGCCCGCACTCCCGTCGTGGCCGGCCCCGTGCTGGCCACGACGATCGAGCGACGCTGCGTTGCGCAAAGGAACGAACACACTCCTGACCGGACGGCCGCCTCGTGCCGGTTCACATGGCACTGGATCATCACCTCATGCGTCCCCGCCGCAGCGGGCAATTGCGATGATTGTGCCGTTCGTCTTTATCATCCGCCTGCTTGACTGGAGAGGCGACGCGGCATGGACCGATTTACCGGGAGTTGCCTGTGCGGCGACGTCCGCATCGTGGCATCGGGCCGCCCATACCGGGTTGGGGTCTGTCACTGTCTCGACTGCCGCAAGCACCATGGGGCGCTGTTCCACGCATCGGCGTGGTTCCCCCAGGATGCGGTGACGATCAGTGGCGAAACCCGCGACTACGCCGGGCGGTCGTTCTGTCCCCGCTGCGGCTCGCCCGTTCTCGGGCGCAGCGGGGACGAGATCGGCGTGAACCTCGGCGCCTTCGATGCGCCCGACCAACTGATGCCAACCTACGAAAGCTGGACCATCCGTCGCGAGTCCTGGCTGCCGCCGTTTCCGCTCACGCGACGCTACGACCGCGACCGTGACGCCTCGCGCCGTTCCGAGGAGTAGGTCGCTGCCGGGACCGCGCCGATCCGGCAGGTCGCGGCAGGACAGACGCCTCGCCCGCCGGCACGGGAGTTGGATCGGTTCCTCTGCGCACGGGTCACAAGAGAAGATTATCGCTTTTTGACCACCCCTCCTTGCCTGTCCACGAAAACTCCTTCTCTTCTGTAGGACTATTACCGGCGCAGCATGCTCGCCGGAGCAGAGGAGCCGGACGTATCCGATGGCCCGCAAGGCAATTTTTCTCTCCCGGCGTGTGCTGCGATGATTCCTGTCGCGCTGGATGCATCGGCGGTGGCAGTGGCTGTCGCGGGACGCGGTCCCGCCGCGCTGCGCCGGTTCCTCGCATTGCGTGCCGGCGCGCGCGAGGTGACGCTGTATTCGGACCATCCGGAGGACCTGGCCGCGGCCGGCGCGGCCCTCCGGCCACGGCTGCCGGTGTGTGGCGATCTGGCGGCACTGCACGCGCTGTGGATCGTCGGCTTGCCCGACGACCAGGCCGCAGGCCTTGCCGCCCAGGCCCGAGCGGCACGCGTGCTGGTCAACGTCGAGGACCGCCCGGCGCTGTGCGACTTCCATAACGTCGCCGAGGTGCGCCGCGGCGACCTGCTGCTGACGGTCTCGACCGCCGGCGCCAGCCCCGGCCTCGCCGCGCGCATCCGCGCGCGACTGGAGACCGAGTTCGGTCCGGAATGGGCCGACCGCCTCACGCTGCTGCGTTCCCGCCGGGCCGCCTGGCGCCATGACGGCCAGGACGTGAAGGCGCAGACCGACGCCTTGCTGCAGGCCAGCGGATGGCTGGCATGACCGTCGCACCCGGCACCGTCTGGCTGGTGGGCGCGGGTCCCGGCGATCCCGGCCTGCTCACGCTGCACGCCGCGCGCGCCCTCGCCGCGGCCGATGTGGTGCTGCACGACGCACTGGTCTCGCCGGAGATCCTGGCGCTCGCACCGCAGGCACGGCTGGAGCCGGTGGGCAAGCGCGCGGGCGGGCGCAGCACGCCGCAGCTTCGCATCAATGAGCGGCTGATCCGGCTGGCGCAGGAAGGCAAGCGCGTGGTGCGGCTGAAGGGCGGCGACCCGCTGGTGTTCGGCCGCGGCGCCGAGGAGGCATTGGCGCTCGCCGCCGCCGGCATCCGCTTCCGCATCATTCCCGGCATCAGCGCCGGCATCGGCGGCACGGCGGCGGCCGGGATTCCGGTCACGCATCGCGGCCTGGCGCACAGCGTCGCCTTCGTCACCGGCCACGATGCGAGCGGCGCGCTGCCGGCGCTCGACTGGCCTTCCCTGTCGCGCGGCGCCGATGTCCTGGTGCTCTACATGGCGCTGCGCCGGATCGGCGAGATCGCCGCCCATCTGCGCGCGGCGGGCCGCGGCGCCGATGAGCCGGTGGCCTTCGTCACCGAGGCGACCACGCCACGTCAGCGCGTCCTCGTCACCATGCTGGGCGACGCGGCGACCGCAGCCGCCACGATTCCGCAGGACGCGCCGACGCTGATCGTGATCGGGCCGGTGGTCGCGCTGCGACCGCTGCTCGCCGGTTGGCAGGAGACCGCGCCGCCGACCGAAGGAGAACGTCATGCTGCCTGAGAGCGCGCCCTTCCCGGCAGATCAGATCACCGCGCTGAACCGCATCATCTCCGGCAGCAGCGCTGAGCAGCGGTCGTGGCTGAGCGGGTTCCTCGCCGGCTACCAGGCGGCCACCGCGCCGCAGCCGGCCGCCGCCGCCCCGCCGGCGCGGCGTGCCCCGCTGACGATCCTGTTCGCCAGCGAGTCGGGCAATGCCGAGGCGCTGGCGGATGCAGCGCGCAAGGCGGCGGGGAAGCTCGGTTTCGCCGCCCGCGTACTGGACACGGCGGATGCCACGCCGGCGCAGGTGGCCGCGGCGCAGAACCTCCTGGTGATCGCCAGCACCTGGGGCGAGGGCGACCCCCCGCAGCGCGCCATCGACTTCTCCGCCGCGCTGATGGCCGATGACGCGCCGCGCTTCGAGGGCGTGCGCTATGCCGTGCTGGCGCTGGGCGACCGCGCCTATGCCAAGTTCTGCGAGACCGGCCGGTTGTTCGACGAGCGGTTCGCAGCACTGGGCGCGAAGCGGGTGGCGGACCGGATCGAGTGCGACCTGGACTACGAGGCGCCGGCCGCGGCATGGCTCGACGCGACGCTCGGCACGCTCCAGGCGGAGGTCGGCGAGAAGGAGGCGGGCGCCGTCATCCATGTGGATTTCGCCCGGCCGGCCGCCGGCGGTGCCGCCTGGACCCGGACGCGCCCGTTCGAGGCCGAGATCACCGAGCGCATCCGGCTGTCCGGCAGCCGGTCCACTTCGGATACCTGGCATGTGGAACTGTCGCTCGCCGGCGCCGGCATCGACTACGAGCCAGGCGATTCCCTGGGCTTCGTTCCGGTCAACGATCCGAAGCTGGTCGACGCGGTGCTCGCCGCGACCGGGCATTTCGGCGATGCGCCGCTGCGGACAAAGTTGCTGGAGCAGTACGACCTCACGACGCTGACCGCGCCGAAATTCGCCGAGTACAACGGCAACGGTTCGCTGGTGCGGCAGGACGGCTGGCAGGTCATCGACATGCTGGAAGCGGCGCCGCGCAAGCTGACCGAGCCGCAGCTTCTGTCGCTGCTGCGGCCGCTGGCGCCCCGCTACTACTCGATCGCCTCCAGCCGCAAGGCGGTGCCGGACGAGGCGCATCTGCTGATCGCGGCGGTGCGCTATGCGGCGCATGGGCGGGAGCGCAGCGGCGTCGCCTCGGTGGATGTGGCCGAGCGGCGCAAGGCGGGCGACCGGCTGCGCGTGTTCCTGAAGCCCAACCCGCATTTCCGCCTGCCGGCCGATCCGGCGCGGCCGGTGATCATGATCGGTCCCGGAACCGGCGTCGCACCGTTCCGCGCCTTCATGCAGGAGCGCGATGCGGTCGGCGCGCGCGGGCGCAACTGGCTGGTGTTCGGCCATCGCAACTACACGCACGACTTCCTGTACCAGCTCGAATGGCAGGACCTGCTGAAGCGCAACGTTCTGACGCGGCTGGATGTCGCATTCTCCCGCGACCAGCCGGAGAAGCGCTACGTGCAGCACGCGCTGTGGGACGCCCGCCGGGAGCTGCATGCGTGGGTGCAGGACGGTGCCGCGATCTACGTGTGCGGCGACGCCAACGCCATGGCCAAGGACGTGCACGCAGTGCTCCAGCAGATCCTCGGCGAACAGGGTCGCGACGGCGTGGCAGCACTCGACGCGCTGCGGCGCGAGGGAAGGTATCTCCGCGATGTCTACTGACGAGAAGCTTGCCGACCAGCGGCCGCTGTCGGCGAATGAGGGCATCAAGGCGCGCAGCCGCCTGTTGCGCGGCACGATCGCCGAAGGGCTGACCCAGGTCGAGACCGGCTCGCTGTCGGACGATGACCAGCAGCTCACGAAGTTCCACGGCATCTACGTGCAGGATGACCGCGACCTGCGGGCAGAGCGCGGGCGCAAGAAGATGGAGAAGGCCTTCATCTTCATGGCGCGGCTGCGCATCCCGGGCGGCGTGCTGACACCGCAGCAATGGCTGGCGGCGGAGCGCATCGCGATCGAGCGGGGCAACGGCACGCTGCGGCTGACCACACGGCAGACCATCCAGTTCCACGGCATCATCAAGAGCAACCTGCGCCGCGCGATCCAGGGGCTGAACGAGGCGATGCTCGATACAATCGCGGCGTGCGGCGACGTGAACCGCAACGTCATCGCGCGGGTCAATCCGTGGCAGAGCCGCGCGCATGCCGATGTCATGGCCGCGGCCGATGCGATCGCCACGCACCTGCTGCCGAAGAGCCGTGCCTGGCACGAGATCTGGATCGACGGCGAGAAGCAGTCGGGCGGCGAGGAGGAAGACGAACCCATCTACGGCCGTACCTACATGCCGCGGAAATTCAAGATCGCCGTGGCATTGCCGCCGCACAACGACGTGGACGTGTTCGCGCACGACCTGGGCTTCATCGCCATCGAGGAGGCCGGGCGCATCATCGGCTACAACGTGGTGGCCGGCGGCGGCATGGGCATGACGCATGGCGAGCCGGACACCTTCCCGCGCACCGGCGATGTGATCGGCTTCTGCACTCCGGACCAGGTGACCGACGTGGCCGAAAAGGTCGTGACGGTACAACGCGATTTCGGCGACCGTTCGGACCGCAAGCATGCGCGGCTGAAATACACGATCGAGCGCATCGGGCTTGCCGCATTCCGCGAGGAGCTGCAGCGGCGGCTGGGCCACGCGCTCGCACCAGCGCGCGACTTCGCGTTCACCGGCAACGGCGATCATTTCGGCTGGGCGCACGGCGACGATGGCAACTGGCATTTCACGCTGTTCGTCGAGAATGGCAGGGTGCCCGCGGGCGCCGGGCTGCACGCGATCGCCGAACTCGGCATCGGCCACTTCATCATCACGCCGAACCAGAACCTCGTGCTGGCCGACATCCCGCCGCGGCGCAAGGCGAAGGTCGCGGCACTGCTGAAGGCGCATGGGTTGGATGCGCCGGTGAGCGGTCTGCGGCGCAATGCGCTGGCCTGCGTGGCGCTGCCGACCTGCGGCCTCGCGCTGGCCGAGAGCGAACGCTATTTGCCTGACCTCATCACGCGCCTCGACGAAGAGCTCGAACGTGCCGGGCTTGCGCAGGATGACATCACCATCCGCATGACCGGCTGTCCCAACGGCTGCGCGCGGCCCTATCTGGCGGAGATCGGCCTCGTGGGGCGCAGCCCCGGACTGTACAACCTGTATCTCGGCGCCGCGTTCGACGGCACGCGGCTGAACAAGCTGTACCGCCGCGACATCGGCGGCGATGCCATCGTCACCGCCCTGGCCCCGCTGTTCCGCTCCTATGCCGAACACCGCACGCCGGGCGAGCGGTTCGGCGACTACGCGATCCGCGCCGGCGCGATCCAGCCGACCACCGCCGGCAATGCGTTCCACTCCGACCTCGCACCCGAACTGGGGAGCTGACCATGCGCTATCTGCCACAGTCGACGAACGACCTGGCGTGGCCCTCGCTGCGCCACGCACGGGGGCGGCTGCTCGGATTGCCCTTCGTGGTGACCGCGCTGGCGCCGGGGCTAGCGTTCGGCTGGCCCGCGTGCATCGCGGCGCTGGTGATCGCCAGCCTGGCAAGCTTCCTGGTCTATGTGCCGCTGACGGCGCTCGCGCTCAACGGCGGCCATGCGCTGCGGCAGGATGCTCCGGTGCCCACGCTGACCGGGCGGGCCTATGGCGTGCTGCTGGTGCTGTGGGCGACGACCGCGTGGCTGGCGGCGGCCGTCGCACCGCATCTGGCACGTTAGCAGTCAGGATCAGCGAACCGCGAAACGGCAAGGACCGTGCCTTCGCCCTGTCCCTCCCGAACGGTGGCACGCGTCACGCCGTGCGGGTAGCTGGTCCCGCTGACGATCGTCAGCGCCGCCGCTACGCCCCCATGGTCAGGACCATGCGAAACCGGACGTCGCCCGCCATCATCCTCGCATAGGCTTCGGCGGCGCGCTCCAAGGGCAGCGTCTCGATCATCGGAGCGACACCGGCCATGGCGCTGAACTTCAGGGTCAGATCGGCAGTCGCCGGGTCACCCGTCAGCGCGCCGGCAATGGATTTGTTGCCGAACACGAGATCCTTGGCAGACGTGCCCAGCGGATCCGCAGTCACGCCAAGCGTCAGAAGCATGCCACGCGGAGCCAGCCCCCTGACGGACTCGGCCAACGTCTGCCCGTCCGACGCCGTGGAGACCACGAGCATGGCGCCTCCGAGCCCCTGCAACGTCTCGGCCAGTCCGCCAGCTTTGCTGTCGATGTAGTGATGGACGCCAAGCTTCCTGGCGAGACCCGCCTTGTCGTCGCCGCGGCCGATCGCCACGACCTCGAAGCCCATGCGACGCGCATACTGGACTGCGAGATGCCCCAGTCCTCCGATGCCCAATACCGCCACCAGATCGCCGGCCTTGGCCGGAGTGCCGCGGATCCCGCTGAACGTCGTCAACCCCGCGCACAGCAACGGGGTGGCATCGACAGATGACAGATCGCTCGGAATCGAAATCAACCCGCTTGCCTTCGCGGTCAGCACCTCGGCATAGCCGCCGTCGTGCTGAACACCGGTAAATCCCTGGTTCTCGCAATTCACCAGGTGACCACCGCGGCATTGCCGGCAGTGGCCGCAATTTCCGCCGAGAAAGCCGACACCGACGCGCTACCCGACGCTCTAGCCCTCAACGCCTGCGCCGAGCAGATCGATGACCCCGACGGCCTCATGGCCCGGGACACGCGGCCATGCGATGAAAACATCCCCTGCACCGTGGCTGCATCGGAGTGACACACACCGCACGCCTCGACACGAATGCGCACATGACCATCACCCGGCGAGGTCAGCGGCTTTTCCGTCAACTCCAGCTTGCCCGGTGCCACTGCCTGGACGGCCCGATAGGTACCTTCTGAAACCGACATCGTGTCCCCCGCAGCGCGACTCCGGCGCTGAACGATGTTGATCGGGCCTTGCTTCCGGCTCCACGCAGGCATGCAGCATTTCCGGCGGCGGGACGCGGCATCAGAGACCAACTATGCGCGGGGTGTATCGGTGACCCTGGCTCGCCAATATCAGAATCGTGCCGATGCTTTTCCGATCTGGCCAGGAGTTACGATGCCTGAACGTTCGACGGACGTGACCACGGATGCCGAGCACGGCCCTACCACGGCGCTGATCTCCATCCTGGCAGTCGCCACCGGTGCGCTCATCGCGAACCTGTACTACGCACAACCGCTCATCGCATCCATCGGACCAGACATCGGCATCAACTCCGACCTCGCGGGCGCCATCGTCAGCGTCACACAGATTGGCTACGGCATCGGGCTGTTCCTGCTCGTCTCATTGGCCGATCTTGTCGAAAACCGGCGACTTGTTCTTATAACGCTCACCCTCACGACTGTTGGGCTGGTCGCCACGGCTCTATCGACGAGCGCCGTACCATTCTTCATGGCATCGTTTCTGGTGGGTTTCTGCTCCACCGGCGCGCAGGTCTTGCTGCCCTTCGTCGCCTATCTCGTGCCGGAGGTCCGCCGGGGGCGCGTGCTCGGCAATGTGATGGCGTGCGTATTGACCGGCATCATGCTCGCCAGACCGGTCGCGCTGTTCATCGCCGCGAGTTTTGGCTGGCGCGCCGTGTTCGGAAGTTCCGCAGTCCTGATGCTGGTGATCGGGCTGTTGCTGATTCGCATGATGCCGCGCCATGCGCCGCGCGGTGGCATGCATTACGGGTGGATCCTGCTCTCGATGATCGAGTTGTTTCGGACCATGCCGGTACTGCGGTGGCAATCGGCGATCCAGGCGTTGATGTTCGGCGCGTTCAACATGTTCTGGACGGCCGCACCATTGATGCTGGCGGACCGGTTCGGCATGACGCAGCGTCATATCGCGCTGTTCGCGCTGGCCGGCGCCGGCGGCGCGCTGGCGGCGCCGATCGCGGGACGGCTTGCCGATCGAGGCCTCGGGCGCACAGCGAATATCAGCGCCGTCGTGGCGCTCGGTCTGGCGTTCTACGGCACGCGCTGGGCGACGGCGGCAGGCCTCGTCGCCGTGCTGGTGCTGCTGGCGATCCTCATAGATGCTGCCGTGCAGACCACGCAGATCATCAGTCGGCGCCTGATCTTTGCTGTCCCGTCCGACAGGCGGGGACGGGTCAATGCCATCTACATGACGTGTCTGTTCGGCGGTGGCGCTATTGGATCGATCCTCGGCAGCCTGACGTATCACTGGGGTGGCTGGTCGGCGACAGCGACCGCCGGTGGCTTGATCGGCGTCCTCGCACTGGCATTGATGACCTTGCGGGTTCGCGTCGCGACGTGATCCATTCCGGGAATAGGATTCCGGCTCGCTCCAGGGCAGGCGTTCAGGTTCGGTGGATGGCGAAATGGGATGCACGCGCAGGCTGGAACCCTGAGGAAGCGGCAAACCCCTCCTGAGCCCCGTGCGCGCGGAAGACACTGAACAAGAGGGCGCGGTTACTCTGTCCTGCAATAGAGAGCGATGATCGGAGGTGGGGCTCGCCGTAACGTCCGACCTACGCGGTCAGACACGACGGCGCCGTCCGCCGTCACGCGTCAGGCGAGATTGCCGGCGGGCTCCGTCGTGACCCCGACCTCCGGCATCTCGAGCACCGGACGGATCGAATTGAGCGCTGCCCGCAGGGTGCGGAAGCGCTGGAATTCATTCCAATCGGGTGCCGAGGCGACGACCCAGAAGGCGGATTCCGACGGCGAATAGACGAGATAGGCCGGGTCCTTGCTGGCGCGCAGCACGACCACGATGCGGCCGACGATCTTGGGATCGTCGCCGCGCCGTTCGCTGACGAAGGCGCGCGTTACATCGAGGGTGTCGCGCTGCGTGGCGGCGAACCACTCGGCGAGCAGCGCCCGTTCCCACTGCGAAATCGGTCGGGGCGGGAATGTGAGGATGACGTTGTCGGCATTCGACGGCATGGCGGCGCCCGGGGTCATGAAGGGTCCGCAACCTATTTTTTGAAAGGTTACAGACTTCTTGCACGATTGTTCACCTATTCGGGAACAAGAGCAATCACTGACACACCCCCATACCTCCGCGCGCCCGCACGTGCCCGTGAGCGGCGAATTGCATGTCGTCCCCTCCGCTGTATTGTCGACCTCAACGACGCGGCCTGGAGGAAGCAATGGCAGAACTGAAAATCGCGCGGATCGAGACGTTCCTGTTCGATCCCGGCCTCGCCAAGAACCTGCTGTTCTGCCGCGTGGAGACCGAGGAAGGCGTGCACGGCTGGGGCGAGGCCTATGTCACGCCGGGTAAGGAGCCGGTAATCGAACTCCTGCTGCAGGGCATGGCCAAATACATGATCGGCCGCAGCGCGTTCGGCATCCGCCACACCGCGCAGGTGCTGTTCGACGATTTTGCGATGCGGCGCGCGTCGCTCGACCTGCTCTCGGCGTGGAGCGCGATCGAGATCGCCATGTGGGATATCGTCGCCAAGCACGCCGGCCTGCCGCTGTACAACCTGCTGGGCGGCGCATCGCGCGAGCGGGTGAAGGTCTATGCCAATGGCTGGTCGAGCGGCACGGATTCGATCGAGCAGAACGTCGAGCGCGCGCTGCGCGTGAAGCAGCAGGGATTCACGGCACTGAAATGGGATCCGTTCCCGGGACCATGGCGCAGCTTCATCCATCGTGAGGACGAAGACCACGTGGTGCGCTACGTGAAAACGATGCGCGAGGCGCTGGGTCCGGACTTCGGGCTGCTGGTCGAGGTGCATCGCCGCCTGGCACCGATGCACGCGATCCGTATCGGCCAGCGCATCGCCGAATACGATGTGGGCTGGTACGAGGAACCGTGCCTGTGCGACAACATCGAACTGGTCGCCGAGGTGCGGCGTGCGCTGCCGGGCGTGCCGATCGTGACGGGTGAGGCGATCTACTCGAAGGAAGGCTTCGCCCAGGCGCTGGCGGCGCGGGCGGCCGACATCATCAACCCCGACATCTGCAACTGCGGCGGCATCAGCGCGATGCTGGACATCGCCGCGATGGCGCAGCCGCACGCCGTCGCGGTCGCCCCGCACAACTACAACTCCACCCTCGTCGGGCTTGCTGCGACGGTGCAGTTGTCGGCGATGATCCCGAACTTCTGGATCGCCGAGTGTTTCATCAACCTGAAGCCGGCATGCGATGAAATCGCCGTGCACCCGCTGGTGGTGGAGGACAGCTTCGTCGAACTGCCGACGACGCCGGGACATGGGATCGACCTGGATGTGGAGCGGCTGCGCAAGATGCCGTATCGCGACATGGGCTCGCGCGGCGGCAAGAGCCTGCGCAGCTACACCGAGGAGTTCCCCCGCAAGCACTACACCGTGGCGCCGACGCGAACGGGGTACTGATCCGCGGGCCGGTTCCGCTACGCCTGCTGCTTGGCCCGCGCCACATACGCCGCCGCATCGTCAGGCAGCAGCAGGCGATCCTGCTGCAGCGCGGCGGCCACCGCCTCGACCTGCGCGACGTAGCCGGCATGATCGGAATAGCGTTCCGCGTATGACGGCCGCGGGTCGTCCTGCGCGCGGCGCTCCGCCTCGGTGGCAGCGAAGGGGAGGCAGGTCCCGTCGCGGTCGGCCAGTTCGCCGGCCGGCAGCGGCGCCTGGTAGAGGTTCCAGCCAGCGAAGGTGCCGCGCGGCACGGCGATGTCGGGCAGCCTGATGCCGGCGATCTCGTTGCCATCGGCATCCACCTGCGGCACCAGTGCCGGCCACGTCCGCGCCGGCGGCTGCGGATCGGTCCAGTCGTCCGGCTCCGCCACATCGTTCGCCGCGCGCGGCGGCACCAGCGCCTTGAGTTTCGGCCACGCCACCGCCGATGCCGGCACCAGCGTGCCGTCGGCGATGCGCGGCAGGCGCGATAGTGGCGGCTCGCTTCCCTGCACCACCCATTCGTCGAGCGCCACCAGCAGCGCGCGGATCGCCGGCATCGGGTCGTGCCAGTTGCGCGGATTGGTGCACGGACCGGCGTCGCGCGGCATGCCCGCCTTGCCGCCATGCTGGGTGCCCGGCAGGAGGTAGCCGCGCACATTCGGCGGCAGCGTCGCGTCGCGCGCACCGTCGGGATCGGTGTGCAGCAGCGAGGCGCCCTTCTGCCAGTATTCGGTCGAGGTGTTGGTCTCGATCACCTTGGTGTCGTCGCCCGCCAGCAGGTCGCCGGTGGCGAAGGGGAACGCGACCTCGGGGAAATCGTGGTCCTCGTGCCAGGTGCGCGTGCGGCCAGGCTGGCCGAACTCGGTGTTGCAGAACACGCGGCCGATGCCGGCGACGTGGGTGAAGATGGCGTCGAACACGCGGGCGCCGGTTTCATCACGGTTGAAGCCCTGCGCGAGATGGTCGCGCAAATAGCGGCCCGCCTGGGAGATACCGAAGGCGAGCGCGTGGGTGGGCTGGCGGCCGAGAACGTCGCGCCCCCCGGCGCTGCTGCGGAGGTGGGAGATGAGGTCGCGCGTTGCGGCGAAGCCGATGCCGAGCACCGGCGGGTTGCTCGCGGTGTAGCGAAGTTCGTAGATCGCGCCTGGCTCCGGCCGCGTTCCCTCCGGCAGCAGGCGCACCGTGCGCTGGTCGGCGAACGCGAACGCCACGTCGCGGCGTGGCGCGGTCTGCGCGCTCCGCACGGTCAGCACCGCATCGTCGCGGCTGGCGGCGGCATAGGCCAGGCGGAACTGCTGCAGATCGCCGCCGCGCGTGCCGGAGATGAACTCCTCGCGGATGCGCCGCACGATCGGCGCGCCATCGTCGGTGGCGACCGGTGCATCGAGGCCCAATCCGCCGTTCGCCCGCGGCGCGCCCGGATCCCAGCCGGACCAGACCAGCGTGAAGCCGAGATGCAGCGGCAGTGCGTTGCCGAGATCGCCAGCGACCGCCGGCTGGTTGCCCGGCTTGCCGGCACACAGGTTGGCGAACAGCATGATGCGGCCGCGGTTGTTCACCTCGTAGAGCAGGCGGCCGTTGCCGCGCGCCGGGTCGGCGGGTCGCAGGATGCAGATGTCGCTGCGGTACTCGACATTGCCGCGGGCATTGCGCGGCGCCTTGGCGAGGTTGACGATGCCGCAGTTGGCGGGATGCGCCGGATCGAGTTCGCCGATCGCGATGCCGTCCAGGCGCTCATAGGCGCCGGTGCTGCCGAAGATGGCGCCGCCCACGAACGGGGTGCGTGCGGTGATCTCGATCGCGGTGATCATGCGTCAGTCTCCTATGCCTGCTCGCGCCGCCCTGTCATTGCGGACGCGACGCAGCGGTTCCCCTTGCCGATGTGCGGTTCCATGGGGATTGCTGCGTCGCTGCGCTCCTCGCAATGACAGGGGTACAGCCGACGGACAGCGTCATGCCGTATGCAGCTTCGCCTCGGTGCGCGCCTGCAGCGCCTCGAGCGTCATCCCCGGGATCATGGCCCGCACCACGAAGCCGCGCGGCTCGAGGTCCAGCACCGCCAGGCTGGTATAGACGCGCCTCACCACAGCCTTGGCGGTGAGCGGATAGGAACAGCGATGGCGAATCCGCGGCTCGCCATCCTTGGTGGTGTGCTCCATCACCACCCAGAGGCGCCGCGCGCCGATCGCCAGGTCCATCGCGCCGCCGACCTGCTTCACTGGCTCATCGGCCGAGCGCGCCCAGTTGGCGATGTCGCCGTTCTCGGCCACCTCGAAGGCGCCCAGCACGCAGAGATCGAGATGGCCGCCGCGCGCGATGGCGAAGCTGTCGGCGTGGTGCACATACGATCCGCCGGTGCGCAGCGTGACATGCGTCGTGCTGGCATTGATCAGGAACGGGTTGACCGCATCCGCCGCGGGCGCCGGGCCGACGCCGATGACGCCATTCTCCGCGTGGAAGATCACCTCGCGGTCCGCCGGCACGAAATCGGCCACCAGCGTCGGGATGCCGATGCCGAGATTGACCAACCATCCCTCGGGGATGTCGCGGGCACACCACGCCGCCATGCCGTTGCGATCGAGCGGTGAGATGTCCATGGGGCCCTCTTTCAGAGCGGCACGTGCAGCACGCGGTTGACGAAGATCCCGGGCGTCACGATGGTTTCCGGCGCCAGTTCGCCCAGCGCCGCGACGTTGCGCGTCATGGCGATCGTGAGTTGCGCCGCCATGGCCATGACCGGATTGAGGTTCCGCGCGCTGTCGCGGTAGGTGACGTTGCCCCAGCGGTCGGCGCTCCAGGCCTCGATCAGCGCGACGTCGCCCGGCAGCGGGTATTCCAGCAGGCAGAGCCTGCCGCCGATCTCCCGCGTCTCGCGGCCTTCGGCCAGCAGCGTGTCGGCGCCGGTCGGCGTGTAGAAGCCGGTGATGCCGGCGCCGGCTGCGCGCATGCGCTCGGCCAGCGTGCCCTGCGGGATGATCTCCACCTCGAGTTCGCCGCGCTGGAACAGGCGGCCGGCCAGGCTCGCCGGGCGCACGAAGCTGCAGATCAGCCGGCGCACGCGCCCGAGGGAGAGCAGCCGCTCGATCGCGCTGCCGTCGCGGCCGCCGGCGACCGCCACGATGGTGAGGTCGGTCGCACCCTGCGCGATCAGGCCGTCGAGCAGTGGCGTGGGGATGCCGACATCGCCGAAGCCGCCGAGCAGGATGGTGGAACCATCGGCGATGCCGGCCACGGCGTCCGCCATGGAATGAACGAACTTGTCGATCATGGCGATGAGCGTAGCGCCCGCCGCCGCGGAGCGAAATCCCTCATGGCCGGCGCCGCACGATGCGATCGAGGCTCCAGCTTCCACCGCCGGCGACCACGAGATACAGGAACACGAAGCAGTACAGGATGGCGGCGTCGCCCCGGTTCAGGAGCGGATAGAAGTTCTGCGGCGCGTGCGCCTGGAAATACGCCACTGCCATTTCGCCGGACGCGATGAACGCGGCGATACGCGTGTAGAGCCCCACCGTCACCAGCCCGCCGGCCACCAGTTCGATCACGCCGCTGACCCAGAGCAGACCGAACATCGCTGGCCTGGCCGTTCCCGGCGGGAAACCCAGGAGCTTGGCGGTACCGTGCTCGAGAAACAGCAGCCCGGTCATCAGGCGCAGCACGCTGAGGGCGCGTGGCTGCCAGGCGTTCCACATGGTCTCCTCCTGTGTCGGCGCCGGGAGGGCGGTGAGCCGCCACGACGCGTGGCTGGTCACCCGCTGGGCGGGTCGAGGTAGAGCCGGCTCGCCAGATAGCGGCGCAGCCAGAAGCGGCACAGCACGCCGATGGTCGCCGCGACCGGCACCGCCAGCATGACGCCCAGGAAGCCGAACGCCGCGCCGCCGGCGAACAGGGCGAAGATCACCCACACCGCCGGCAGTTCCACGCGGTCGCCCAGGAAGCGCGGGTAGATCACGTAGCCTTCCAGAAGCTGGCCCGACACGAGCACCGCGGCCACGATGATGACGCCGCGCCAGTCGGGGAACTGCGCCAGCGCCAGGCCGAGAGCGGTGACGCCGCCGGTGATGGAGCCGACATAGGGGATGAACGACAGCAGTCCGGCCGCCATGCCGACGATGAGTCCCAGGTCCAGTCCAGCCATGCTGAGCGCGGTCGCGTAGTACAGCGCCAGGATGATGCAGCACAGCGCCTGGCCGCGTACCCAGGCGGACAGGATGCGGTCGACCTCCCGCCCCTGGGCGCGGATCACATCGGCGTAGCGATGGGGAAGCCAGGAATCCACCATGCTGATCACCCGCCGCCAGTCGCGCAGCAGGTAGAACCCGACCACCGGCGTGACCACGGCGAGCGTCAGCACGTTGAAGATGGCGAAGCCCGCGCCGGTGACGCTGGTGAGCGAGGAGGCGATGAAGCTCAGCATGTTGCCGGCCTGGCTGCTGACCAGGTCGCGCAGCTTGTCGTTCACCACGTCGGAGCCGAAATTCTGCTGCAGGTCGGTGATGACCTCGCTGGCCCAGCGCTGCAGCAGCAGCACGTATTGCGGGATGCGGCCCAGCAGCAGGCCGATCTGCTGGAGGATCAGCGGATACAGCAGCAGGGCGAACAGCAGCACGCCGGCGAGCAGCGTGAGGATCATCACCAGCGCCGCCAGGCTCCGCGCCATGCCAAGGCGCGTCAGTCGCGTCGTCGGCGGGTCCAGCACATAGGCGATGCCGGCGGCGGCGACGAACGGCGCCAGCACCGAGGCGAAGAGTTGCAGGGCGAGCCAGGCCACCACGACCAGCCCCACCACCAGCGCCACCCGCTGGCCTCGGGTCGCCTGGCCGGGGATCGGCGCGACCTCGCCGAACCAGCCACGCGGCCGCGGGCGCGGCGGATCGCCGTCATCCATCATCGGTGCCGGACCGTGACCCAGACATAGGCGGCCCCGGAGCCCAGGGTCGTGGCGGCGACCAGCCAGACCAGCACGGCCATGAGGTTCGGCGCGCTCAGGGAGAAGCCCGAGAGCAGCAGCGACGCGGCAATCAGCACGATCTGCAACGCCGTGTTAAGCTTGGAGACGTAAAGCGGGCGGATCAGCACGGGGTGGCCGAGCAGCGACAGCACCACGACGCCGCCAACGATCACGACATCGCGGAAGACCACCAGGATCGCCAGCCAGTCGGGCACCACCTTCACCACGGCGAGGGCAACATACATCGTCACCAGCAGGGCCTTGTCGGCGACCGGATCGAGCAGCGCGCCCACGGTGTTGCCGCCGCCGTTGCGGCGCGCGAGCCAGCCGTCGACCGCGTCCGACAGGCCGGCGGCGACGAACAGGAAGAAGGATGTGGCGAACCGGTGCTCCACGACCAGCCAGACCGACAGCGGCACGGCGCAAAGCCGGGCGAATGTGATGACATTGGGCAGCGTCAGCAGCGTGGTCGAGGTGCTGCGGCCGATCTGCGATCCGTCAGGCATCGGCCCGCTGTCCCCCGATTGCACCCCACGCGTTGCGCCGGGCGCACGGGGCATGGTTGTCTCCGCCCGCGTCCGGTTCCGCAAACCAAGGCAGTAGCGTATCGAGGGCGGCCATGACCAGTGGTGATCACGAATCCAAGCCAATCCCCGGAAATGGGTCAATGCCCGGCAACGGGCTGACCTATCGCGCCGCCGGCGTCGATATCGATGCGGCCGATGCGCTGGTCGAGGCGATCAAGCCGCTCGCCCGGGCGACGCACCGCACCGGTGTCGTCGGCAGCCTGGGCGGCTTCGGCGCGCTGTTCGATCTTAAGGCGGCGGGCTTCGCCGACCCGGTACTGGTGTCCGGCACCGACGGCGTCGGCACCAAGCTGAAGGTCGCGATCGAGACCGGCATCCACAACACGGTCGGCATCGACCTGGTGGCGATGTGCGTCAACGACATCGTGGTCCAGGGCGCCGAGCCCCTGTTCTTCCTCGACTATTTCGCCACCGGCCGGCTGGACGCCCGGCAGGCGCGGGAGGTGATCGCCGGCATCGCCTCGGGCTGCAACGAGGCCGGCTGCGCGCTGGTCGGCGGCGAGACGGCCGAGATGCCCGGGATGTATCGGGACGGCGACTACGACCTGGCCGGTTTCGCGGTCGGTGCCGCGGAGCGTGGCGCGTTGCTGCCGCGCGGCGTCGCCCCGGGCGATACGGTGCTGGGCCTGGCCAGTTCCGGCGTCCATTCCAACGCGTATTCGCTGGTTCGCCGCGTGGTGGAGGCAAGCGGGCTGCCCTGGTCGGCGCCGGCGCCGTTCGATCCGGCGGTCACGCTCGGCCAGGCGCTGATGGTGCCGACGCGGATCTACGTCCCGGCGCTCCTGGCGCTGCACCGCGCCGGCCTGATGAAGGCCGCCGCGCATATCACCGGCGGTGGGCTGCCGGGCAACCTGCCGCGGGTCCTGCCGGACGATACGGTGGCAGTGCTGGAGCCCTACTGGACCGTCCCGCCGGTGTTCGGCTGGCTGGCGCGCACCGGGGGTGTCGCGCCGGAGGAGATGCTGCGCGTGTTCAATTGCGGGATCGGCATGGCCGTCGTGGTCGCCGACCCTGACGCCGCAACCGAGGTATTGCGCAACCTGGGCGAGAGCGTCGCGCGCATCGGCCACATCGCGGCCGGCAGCGGCGCGCCGTCGGTCCGGATCGACCTGCCGCCAGGCTGGCCTGCGTGAGGCGGCGGACCGCCGTCCTGATCAGCGGCCGCGGCTCCAACATGGCCGCGCTGATTGCCGCGACCCAGGCACAAGACCACCCGGCGGAGATCGTGCTGGTGGTCGCCAACCGGCCCGATGCGGCTGGCCTCGCCCTGGCGAGGGATGCCGGCGTGCCGGCGCTGGCGATCGACCACCGCCCGTTCCGCGGCGACCGCGCCGCGCATGAGGCGGCGATCGACGCGGCGCTGCGCGAGGCTGGCGTGGAGATCGTCTGCCTCGCCGGATACATGCGCCTGCTGACACCGCTGCTGGTCGACCGCTGGAACGGCGGGATGCTGAACATCCACCCCAGCCTGCTGCCGGCCTTCCCGGGTCTGCACACGCATGAGCGCGCGCTGGCAGCGGGGGTGAGGCTGCATGGCTGCACCGTCCACCTGGTGACCCAGACGATGGATGAGGGACCGATCCTCGCCCAGGCCGCGGTGCCGGTGATGCCGGACGACACAGCCGAGACGCTGGCGGCCCGCGTTCTGGTGCAGGAGCACATCGTCTATCCGCTGGCATTACGGCACTTTGCCGCGGGCATCGCCCCGCCGCCGCCGTCCGCGGAGGCAGCACTGCGCAATCCGCCCTGATCCGCCGCGCCTGGGCGCCCGGGGGACCACGCCTCCAGGGGATTACGGCGCCTGAAGTCACGCGGCGCGGAACGTCGCGCCGAACCGGCGCATCTCCTCGGACAGGGCATCGGCCTGCGCGGCCACGTCGGTGGCGGCTGCCAATACGGCTTCAGCCGATGCACCGGTCGCCGAGGCGGTACGGCTGACCTGCTCGATGCCACCGCTGACCCCGCGGGTGCCGGACGCGGCCTGTTGGACATTGCGGGCGATCTCGACCGTCGCCGCCCCCTGCTCCTCGACCGCAGAGGCAATGCTGCCGGCGATCGCTCCCACGCGCTCTACGACGGCGCCGATACCCTGCACGGCCGCCACGGTTTCGCTGGTCGCGTCCTGGATGTGGCGCACCTGGTCGGCAATCTCCCCGGTCGCGCGCGCGGTCTGGGCGGCGAGGCTCTTGACCTCCGACGCCACGACCGCGAATCCCCGTCCCGCCTCGCCGGCGCGCGCCGCCTCGATCGTCGCATTCAGCGCCAGCATATTCGTCCGCCCGGCAATATCCCCGATCAGCCGCAGCACCTCGTCGATCTTGCGGGCCGCCACCGCCAGCGCCTGGACGACACGGTCGGTGCGCTGCACATCGGCCACAGCCTCGCCGGCGATCTGTGCCGATTCGGTACCCTGCCGGCCGATCTGCGCAATCGCGGCCGCCAGCGTCTCGGTCGCGTCCGCAACCGCCTGGACGTTGGCCTGCGCCTGTTCGGCCGCTGCGGCGACTGAACTGGTCTCCTGGCCCGCCACCTCCACCGACTGCGACATGGAGCGGGCGGTCGCCTGCATGGTGCCGGCCGCACCGGCGAGCCTGCCGGCCAGCGTGCCGACCTGCTGCTCGAAGCCACGCACCAGCCCCTCGAGCGTCTCAGCGCGCAATGCCTTGGCAGCCTGTTCCGCGGACCTCTCGGCCGCGGCCTCATCGGCCTCGATGATGCCGCGGCGGAACTGCTCGACCGAGGCGGCCATGGCGCCAAGCTCGTCGCGCCGGCCCAGCCCGACAACGGCGGCGTCCGTCTCGTGCCGCGACAGGCGCTGCATGGACGCGCTCATGGCGCCCAGCGGGCGCGCCACGTTGACGATCATCAACCAGCCGCCGATCAGGCACATCAGCAGGCTCGTGCCGAGCGCATAACCGATCCAGCGCTGCGCCGCGTTGCCCAGCGCCGCACCGCGTGCCGCCGCGCCGCGCCCCTCCTGCATATTGAATTCGATGGTGGCGGTGAGCGCCTCGCGGAAGCGGTTCATCACCTGCAGCATCCGCCCGTTCAGCAGGCCGATCTGGATGTCGGGCTGCACCTGCCCGATCATGGAGACAAGCTGCGCGCCCAGCGTCATATAGCCGGCCCAGGCGGCGGCGAGCGTCTGGGCCAGCGCCTGCTCCTCACCGGCGGCGACACTCGGCCTGTAGAGGGCGAACGCCGCCTGAACCTGCTGTGCCTGCGCCTCACGGTCGGCCAGCAATGTCTTCCGTCGCTCCTCCGCCGCGGTGGCCACGAGGACCTGCTCCACCGACCGCAGCCTCTCTGCTGTCTGGCCGATCCGCGACAGCGCGACTGCCGCCTGGAGGGAACCATCCCGCAGATCGGCGGCGGCACGCTCCACCGCGGCCAGCCGTTCGACGGAGAAACCGCCCAGGCCGAGCGTCCAGAGGAACGCCAGCGCGAAGCCGGCGATGAACTTGGAACGAATGCTGATCCGGTCGAGTATCTGCCACACGGCCGGCACTATCCGCCCGATCGGTTAATCGGCGGTTAGAGGGTTGCCCGCTCCCGCCCGGCTGCCATAGAACGCGAACAGATCAATTTCCCCAGCCGAGGCCGCATGTCCGACCATAGCCACGCCGCCCAGCCGCCGACACGGGCCGAGACGCCGGAAGCCTTCCTGGCCGACCGGCAGAACTTCTGGAACGGCTTCACCCAGTTCACCCTGTGGTCGACGGTCTCCATCATCATCCTGCTGGTCGCGATGGCGGTGTTCCTGCTGTAGCCGCTAGAGCAGATTCCGTTCGTGTAGGCTCACGGAATCTGCTCTAGCTCGTTGTCTGAGAGCGTGATTCACCGCTCCGGTGATTCCACCTGTACGGATCACGCTCTAGGACGCGAAGTCGAGGATGACGTTGCCGGCGTGCGACGGCGGGATGCGCACGACCTCCGCCATGCGCAGATGCGGCACGCCGTTCTGCATCATCAGCATGTGCACACGGTTGAGATCGGCGACGCGCACGGTCATCGCCACTGCGCACGGCACGTCGCGCCAGCCATAGGGCATCTCCACCGGTGCGAACCGCGCTTGAGCCGATGACCGGTCCAGCACCAGAAGGTCGCCGCCGGCGGTCGCGACGGTGAAGCCATTGCCCAGGTCGGCCAGCGCCGCCTCCCCCCAGATGCCGGCAAACCGTTGCCAGAGGGCGTACGGCTCGGGCACCGCATAGACCACCTCGGCGCAGGCATGCGCGCCGTTCGGATGCTCCATCCAGGCCGGTGTGGGGACCGCCGCCGGCCGGTGCTGCTGGCGGATGGCGAAGGACAGCGGCGTGTGGTCCCAGTCGATCAGCATCGCGAGCGACACCGCCGCCGCGACCGTCGCGCCGTCCGCCAGCGTCACCTCGGCGTCGAAATCCACCATTCCATCCGGCTCCACGCCGCGGCCCGCGACGACATCCGCGTCGGCCCGCGCATCGTCGCTGTGCAGCGCGACCAGCGCGATGCCCTCGCGGCGGCCGAGTTGCTCGGCGACCAACCGGCCCAGGCGCAGGCCGGAGCCGCCCGCTTCGTCGATCAGGCTGACATCGTCGATGCCGGCGAGCGCGATGCCGCCGTCGGGGAACCGTACGTGCTGCACCGCGGTGCCCCACGGATGATAGAACTTGGGCGCCGGCGCAAAGCCCAGGGCGCGAAACCGCCCGGCCAGCGCATCGAGGTCGTCCGCCATGACGACGGGATGGTGCAGGCCGAGTGGTCCGTTCGCCATGCGAGCCTCAGGCGCGTTTGACGTTCCAGAATGTCGCGAAGCCGTTCAGGATGCCAGTGAGGCTCGTGCGATAGGCGGTCAACTGTGTGTACTGGCCCAGCGGGTAGTAGGGCACGTCGGTCATCGCCTGGCGCTGGATGTCGGCGCAGATTGCCTGCTGCGATGCGAGGTTGGGTGCGTCGAACCAGGCGTTGCGCAGTTCCTCGATGCGCGGGCTGACGCACCAGCCGGGCCACGACGAGGGCTGGTCGCCGTTGCCGCGCATGGCGATGTGGCCGGCGGGATTCAGGTGGTCGGTGCCGGCCCAGCCGGTGATGAAGCTGCTCCAGCCGCCCTGCTCGGTCGGCTCCTTCTTGTTGCGCCGCTGCAGCATGGTGCCCCAGTCGGTCGCGACGTAGTCCACGTTCATGCCGATGCGGCTCATGGTCTCAGCCATCACGTCGCCCATTGCCTTGATCTGCACGTAGTCGGTGGCGATCAGCATCACCACCTTCTCGCCGTTGTAGCCAGCCCGCTTCATCGCCTCCTTCAGCTTCGGATAGTCGCGCTTGCCCATCAGCGGCTCCAGTCCGGCATCCGAGGCCATCGGCGTCTTCGGGCTGAAGATGCCAAGCGGCGTGTAGAACATCGACGGATCGTCGCCGACGATCGCCTGCATGAACTCCGCCTGGTCGATGCTGGCCATCAGCGTGCGGCGGATCTCGGGGTTGTTGAACGGCGCCTGCAGGTGGTTCGGCCGCATCATCTGCACGCCGCCGCTCGGGTCGAGCACGCGCACCTTGATCGCATTCGTCTTGTTGAGCAGCGGCATCAGGTCGGTGGTCGGATTTTCCCACCAGTCCTGCTCATTGTTCTGCAGCGCGGCGGCCTTGGTCGCGGCGTCGGGGATGGTGGTCCACTCGATGCGCTCGAAATGCGTGACCTTGGGGCCGGCGGTCCAGTCGGGCGTGCCGCTGCTGCGCGGCTGGTACTTGTCGAAGCGCTGGTAGACGTTGCGCGCGCCGGGCACGCGTTCGTTGGCAACGAAACGATAGGGCCCGCTGCCGACGATGTCGGTGATCTGCTTGAACGCATCGGTGTTGGCCAGCCGCTCGGGCATCATCGCGCACATCGGCGAGGGCGACTTGCCCAGCGCGTCCGGCAGCAGCGGGAACGGCTTCCTCAGGCGGAACTGGATGGTGCGGTCGTCCGGTGCCGAGAGTTCGTCGGTCGCCGCCATCAGCGCATCGCCCATCGCATCCCGTCGGGCCCAGCGCTTGATGCTGGCGACACAGTCGCGCGCCAGGACGCGTTCGCCGTCATGCCAGAACAGGCCCTCGCGCAGGGTCAGCTTCCAGAGTTTGCCGTCGTTCTCGGTGACGAAGCCTTCCAGCATCTGCGGCGAGATCTTGAAATTGCCGTCCTGGCCGAACAGCGTATCGAACACGAGGTAGCCGTGGTTGCGCGTGACGTACGCGGTGGTCCAGTGCGGATCGAGGAAGGCCAGGTCGATCTGCGGAATGAACCGCAGCGTGGTGGCGGTCTGCGCGCGCACTGCGGCGGGCAGCGCGAGTGAGGCCAGTGATGTGGCGAGGAAGGCGCGTCGCTGCATGTGAAGTCCCCCAGATTTTGTTGGTGGACGTTCCGTCTCCCCGGGGGAAAGCCTAGGCGCTGCCGCCGACGGGGTGCAACGGCGCTCCCGCGGCCAGGGAGTGCCGCGCCAGGCGGTCGAATTCCGCAACGCTGAGCGTCTCCGCACGGCGCTCCGGCGCGATGCCGGTCTCGCGCAGCAGTGCCTCGCCGCCGATCGACTTGAGGGAGCCGCGCAGCATCTTGCGCCGCTGGCCGAACGCCGCCGCCGTCAGCCGCTCCATCGCGGCGAACAGTGCCGGGTCCGGCTGCTCGGGCAGCGGCGTAAAGCCGACCACGGCGGAGAACACCTTGGGCGGCGGCACGAAGGCCGAGGGTGGCAGGCGCAGCAGCAGGTCGGTGCGGCAGGTCCACTGCGCCAATATGGACAATCGTCCATATGCCGACGTGTCCGGCGCGGCGCAGATGCGGTCGGCGACCTCCTGCTGGAACATCAGCGTCAGGCGCTCGAACGAGGCCGCCTGGCGCAGCCAGCCGATCAGCAGCGGGGTCGCCACGTTGTACGGCAGGTTCGCCACCACCTGCCGCGGCGCCGGCACCAGGGCGGGAATGTCGATCGCCAGCGCATCGCCAGCCAGCACACGGAGCCGCGGGCCGGCGTCCTGGGCGAGTTCCTGCATGGCACCCACCGCGCGGGCGTCCAGTTCGATCGCCGTCACGCTGGCGGCGTCGGACTCGAGCAGCGCGCGCGTCAGCCCGCCGGGTCCCGGCCCGACCTCCACCACGTGACGGCCGGTGAGCGGGCCGGCCTCGCGCACGATGCGCTGGGTGATGTTGGCGTCGAGCAGGAAGTGCTGTCCCAGCGACCGCCGTGCCGCCAGCCCGTGCCGCGCGATGACGTCGCGCAGCTTCGGGGCGGCGGTCACGCGCCGCTGGCGCGCATGTCGATGTTGGCGTGGCGGCGAAGGTTCGCGAGCAACTGGCGCGACAGCAGCTCCACCCGGTCGTTCAGCAACTGCGCCGTCACTTCCTGCTTGCTCTGCTGCGCCAGGTTCTTCTGTTCACGCGAGCAGACGATCAGTACTGCGATGCCTTCGCCGGTGACCAGCGGCTGGCTGGCGCGATCGTACGGCAGGCTGGCGAGCAGTTGGCGGAATGCGGGCGGGTTGACCGCCTCGAGCCGCACGTCGCCGGGATCGGCCGGGCGAGGGGAGTTGTTGGCCTTGGCGACCTGCTCCATCTGTTCGCAGCTACGGACGCTGGCGCTGAGGCCTCTTGCCTTCTCCAGCATCTGCTTCTGCTGATCGGTCGGGGCCTGCGGATTGAGCGGCGCGGTGAACGGCAGGAAGGTCTGCCGCAGCGCCACCACGGTGCCGATGTCGCGGCCGATCTCACGCTTGCCCTGCATCGTCACGATGGAGAATCCGCCGGCCACCTTTACCGGATTGCTGATCGCGCCGACCGGCATCTCGGTGACCATGCGTGCGATCGCCGGATCGAGCTGGTTCGGCTGCACCCATCCCAACTCGCCACCGGCCAGTGCGGTCTGGTTCTGGCTGAACTGCGCCGCGACGACGGGGAAGGGTGCGCCCGCCCGCAGTTCGGTGATGACGGTCTCGGCGAAACGCTGTGCATCGGCGGTAGCGGCAGGATCGTTGACCGGAATGAAGATTTCGCCGATGCGGTATTCCGGCTTGCCCACGAGCCCCGACTGCAGGCGCTGCTGCTCGGCCACTTCCGCGTCGCTGACCTTGAGCTGGTCGCCGAGTTGCTCGCGCAGGACCTGCGTCCAGCCAAGCTGGGTGCGCAACTGGTCGATCAGGGTGCGATAGCCGGCGCCGCCCGCCGCCAGCCTGGCGCGCAGCGCGCCCGACGGCAGGTTGTTGCGCGATTCGATATCGTGGATCGCATCGGCGATCGCCTTGTCGGGGATGACGATATGGCGGCGCTGCACTTCCTGCATGCGCAGCTTCTCGTCGATGAGCTGGCGGGTGATCTGCTGCTTGAGCCGGTCCAGCACTTCCTGCGTCATCGGCAGGCCTGTCGACAGCGCGAACAGCCGCGTCCGCGCGTCCACATCGGCATTGCTGATCACTTCGCCGTTCACCACGGCCACGATCCGCATCGCCTGCGCGGCCGAGGCCGGCGGCGGAGGGGCGGCGACCGCGAGCGCCGCGATCGGTTGCGCGAGCAGCAGCGCAAGCGCGCAGCAAACGGAGTGTGTGGTAGCCATGGACCTCGCTATCTCCCGGTAGGCTATTTGCAGGCGGGGTGTTTGCAGACGAGCATTTGCAGGTGGAGCAATCTCCCGCTGGTCAGAGCGCCTTGAAACCGAACTGCCCGACCGTCTTGAACGTCATCTGCACCAGCACCGTCGTTGCGCCATTATCCCCGTTGAAGCTGGTATAACGCTTGGAGAAGCGGAAATCCAAGATATAGCACTCATCTTCGTAGGCGGCATCGGCGCCCACGGCGACCATCTCCCGCAACTGGATGTCGCGCCTGGCGTAGCCGCTGATCCGGTACTTGCCCCAGTTCGATGACACGCCGACCGTGACCTCATTGCGGGGAGTGAAGAATGACGAGTTCGGCGGCGGCGGCAGCGGCTGGTCGAACAGCGTGTACGGGTTGTAGGTGCTGTAGAAATACCCGGCGCTGACGGCGAACTTGGCGACGCCCACAGTGGCCTGCGCGTCCGCCATCCTGGTCGCCAGGTCCCGGTGGTCGAGGCGCGTGCGGTAGGTCAGGTTGAGCCAGGTGGTCGGCGCCAGCGAGGCGCGGGCGACCACATCGGACACCTGGTCGTGCAGGCCGGTCTCCACCGGGAACAGATTGTCCTTCGTGGTGCGATAGGACTGGCCGATCAGGCCGTCGAAGGTGGTGCCGCCGAGATACCAGGCGCCGTGCAGCGCGACGTTGGCGCGCACGCCGCCCTCCAGCCGGTCGATCCCGGGGAAGCGGTTGAACGAGAACAGGTTCGCGTCGGTGAACTCCAGATCCAGGCTGTCCTCGTTGGGAAAGCGGTTGATCTGGCTGTTGCCGGTCTGCGGCGCCACGATGAGCTGGGCGATCGGTTCGATAAGCTGGGTGCCCCAGGCACCGGAATCGCGCATGAACGGCCAGCGGGCCTCCAGCGCCGCCTGCGGCTGGGCACGCGCCGAGTTGATCTGGGCCTGCGGGGCAAAGTTCGGCTGCTGGTCGAAGGCGGTGGCGTTGTAGGCGGCGACGTCGCTGTGCAGCGTGACCTTCCACAGATCGCCCAACTTGCCGACGAACGGCCGCGTCCAGTTGGTGGTGAGTGCCAGGCGCCGCGTGTTGGTGCCGACCGTGCGCAGCACGTTGAACGCGCTCATGTCGAGGCTGAAGCGGCCGCCCCACGAGTCGGGCTGGCCGAAATAGCTGTACTCGTAGCGCGGCAGGACCAGCGGCAGCTTGCTGCCGACGATCGTCTCGTTCAGGCCCTGATAGAACCGCACGTCGAACCGCGAATAGGCGCCCTGGCCGAAGCCTTCGGCATAGACCTGGCTCGCCAGCAGGTTCGGATCGCTGCCGAGACGACCGCCGAGGCGGAAGTCGCGGACGTAGTCGGCGGAGGAGGCGCGGGCAATGTTGAAGCCCCAGCGCCAGGTGTCGTTCAGGCTGAACTGGCCCTGAGCGTACAGCGTCGCCTGCACCGAGTTGTCGAGATAGCCGACCGAGCCGTCGAGCAGCAGCGAGCCGGTGTTGAACCGCCGCCGGTACTCGACGTCGAGCTGCGGTCCCGCGCGGCTGGTCACCATCGGCGTGAACGTGGCGTCCGACTGGTCGTCGATCACCCAGTAGTAGGGCTGTGCGAAATAGGCCCCGACATGCGAGGAGCCGCCGAACGACGGGATCAGCAGGCCGCTGGCGCGCTTCACCGACGGGTCGGCATGCCAGAAATACGGGAAGTAGCCGATCGGGATGCCGTACATCTCCATCACGGCATCCTGGTACTCGATCTTCTTGTGCTCGAGGTCCTGCACCGCCGACAGCGCGCGGATCTGCCACAGCGGCGCCCTGGTCGGATCCTCCGCGCAGAGGTTGCAGGTGGAATACACGACGCGCGACAATTCGTTGATCTGGCCGTCGGTGCGCCGCGCGCCGTTCGCGGCCAGCCGGCCGTTCTCGGCCAGGATCGCACGCATGTCGCGCAGCACGCCGTTCTTCATGTCCTGCGTCAGTTCGGCATAGTCCGCGAACAGCACCTGGCCATCGGCCTCCAGCAGCGCCACGTTGCCGCGCGCCGCGGCGACGCCGGTGTTGCGGTCGAAGGTGATGCGGTCGGCGCGCAGCACATGGTCGCCCTGCCAGGCCTCGACGTTCCCGTCCGCGATCACCAGCGCGTTCTCGCGGTCATAGGTCACCGCATCGGCGGTGAACGTCACCGGCTGGTCCCGCGGTCCCTGCTGTTGCGATCCGGTGGCCGCCAGCGAACCAAGCTGCGCGCGCGCCGCAGCGGTCACCGCCACCAGCAGCAGCAGGGCGAACAGGAAAATCGCAGGCAGGCGGGCTCGCGCCATCATCAGCCGTCTTCCGTGTGCAGCAGCAACGCGACAGCCAGCATCATGCCCGATACCGCGGGCGCCCACGCGGCGAGCGCCACCGGCAGCGCACCGGTCTGGCCGAATTCTTCGGCGATCTTGGAGACCAGGAACAGCGCGAACCCGGTCGCCACGCCGCTCGCGATCATCTGCGCCACGCCGCCGCGCCGCGCCGGGCGCATCGAGAATCCGGCGGCGACCAGGCCCATCGTGGCGGCGAACAGCGGCAGCGCGAGCAGCGCCTGGAAATGCAGGCGATGGCGGATCGAGGAGAAGCCGGAACGATCCAGCAAGGCGATGAAATCCGGCAGCGTCCAGAACGACAGCGTATCGGGTGAGGCAAAGCTCTCCT
This sequence comes from Acetobacteraceae bacterium, assembly GCA_037201625.1. GTDB lineage: Bacteria > Pseudomonadota > Alphaproteobacteria > Acetobacterales > Acetobacteraceae > JAMXLO01. Next base: position 2,111,344 of record JBBCGR010000003.1, read on the forward strand.
GCACGCGCGCCACTGTCAGATCGGTGGGAAGGATGACGGTATCGGGCGGCTCCGGCATCTGGTCGGGCCGGATGGCACGCGCGTTCTGCAGCCGCCAGGAGCCTTCGGTGAGGGTGGCGCGACCAGCCTCGATCCGCGTGAGCAGCCGGTCGCGCTCATCGAGGCGGAACACGCTGACCTGCGAGGCGGTCAGCCGCTCGCCGTGCAACTCGACGCCGTTGGCGTGCAGGATCGCGACGCCCTGCGGCGTCAGCCCGCGGTCCGACTGGCGCAGCCAGAGCTGGCCGCCATTCAGCGCCAGCGGGCCACCGCCGGATTTCAGGTACGCATTGTCCAGCGCCTCGGCGCGGCCGAACATCACCGAGGACAGCGGGCTGATCGCCGTGGTCGCGATGGCACCGAACAGCAGCGCGCAGAACGTCGGCGCGGCGAGGAATTCCCACGCCGAGACGCCGGCCGCGCGCGCCACGACAAGCTCCGATGACCGCGTGAGCCGCCAGAAGCACAGCATGCCGCCGAGCAGCACGGCGAACGGCAGCACCTGCATCGAGACATAGGGCAGGCGCAATGCGGCGATCTCGGCCACCAGCGTGAAGTTTGCCTCTTGCTTCGACACCGATCGCCGCAGCAGCTCGATGAAATCGAACAGCGCGACCAGGCCCGACAGCGCCAGCAGCATGCCGATCACCGAGCCCGCGAACTGCCGGGCGATATAGAGCGACAGCGTGATGGGCGGCGTCATCCGCTCAGGTCGCCTCGAGGGAATAGCGGCGGATCGGCAGCCAATTCGGACCGAACAGCAGCCAGGCCGCGATCAGGCCCGGTGCCACGGCATGCAGCCACAGCGCAGGGATCAGCGCATTGTCGCGCGCGGCCAGGTTGCCGATCGCGAGACCCGAGGCGAGCAGCACCACCATCACCGCCACCGCCACCAGGGGCCGGACGAAACTGCCATGGCGCCGGAACGTTCCGCTCAACACGGCGATCAGCGCGACCAGCGTGTAGGAGATCGCGGTGAGCGGTGTCGACAGGCGCTTGTGGCCTTCCGCGATCCATTTCGGGATGTCGCGATCGTTGCTCGGATGCGGGTCGAGCAGTTCACCCAATGACACCTCGGACATGTCGCGCAACCGCTCGTTCACGCTGCCCTTGTTGTCGGCGAGATCGATCTCGTTCTCGCGGAACGTCAGCACGTTGAGCCGCCCGGTGCGATGATCGATCTCCTGGCGGCTGCCGTTCACCAGCAGCACGCGCGGTCCGCTGACACCTTCCGCCAGCCGCCCGCTCTCCGCCAGGATCGTTGCGTGTGCGGTCTTGTCGCGCGCGTCGTCCACCAGGATGCCGCGCAGCGTGCCGTCCGGATCGCGCGAGCGCACATACACGGTCAGGTCGTCCGAGACATGCGTGAACACGCCTTCCTGCAACAGGAAGGCCGCCATGCGGTTGCGAATCTCCCATTGGAACTGGCGGAACGACGCGAGACTGGCCGGCACGATCCACAAGGTGAGCGCGTAACCCGTCACCACCGCGAGCGTCGCCACCATCATCGCCGGACGCGACAGCGCGAACGGGGAAAGCCCGGCCGCGCGCATGACCGTGATCTCACGGTCGCCGGCCAGGCGCTGGTAGACGAACTGCACCACCACGAATGTGGTGATCGGCAGAATCACCGCGACGAAACTCGGCACCAAGAGGCCGGTCAGCTCGATGAACACCACCAGCGACAGGCCATGGTTGACCACCAGCTCGACGAATCGCAGCGACTGGATGACCCAGACCAGGGCCGTCAATCCGCCGGTCACGGCGACCAGCGCGAAGGCGAGCTGCCGGAAGATGTAGCGGTCGACCCGCGTGATCAGCCTGCCGGAGCGCATCGCGCGAAACGGTCCCCTTCCTGACGGCCTGAGCGTTGTGCTTCAGCGGGCGCGTCGATGCAAGCCGCAGCGGCGATCACGCGCAGGACCAGAACGAGCCCCATAAAATCCGCAGCTCCGCGGCGCGAGAACGCCGGCCCTCCGGCTCACCTGCGGGCGCTGTCGGTCACATATCGGCGCCGCCGGTGCGGGTCGCGGCGGCGGCCAGGCGCAACACTCCGGGCCACGCGGCGCATGCGGCCATCAGCCAGGGCTGGACGCGCGCATCGAGGCACAGCCGGTGCAGCATCGCGGCGACCCGCATCGGCGTCGCCACGCAGGCGGCCCGTTGCCGGTGGTAGTCCGGGCTGCCGGCACCCGCAAGCCACATGCGGGCGGCCGACGACCCGCTGGCGAGCGCGAGGGCAACGCCGTCGCCGGCCAGCGACGGGATCACCGCCGCCTGGTCGCCGACACGGTACAACCCGGGCAGATCGCGCTCGCCGGCTGCGTGCACGAAGCCGTACGGCAGCCCGCTCACGGCGAGCGGGCGCGCCAGCATGGCATGGCCGCCGGACAGCCGCTGCGCCAGATGCGGACACCCGTCGGCCAGCGACTCGACGAGCCGGTTCCAATCCCCCGCCAGACCGCGGACAAGCGCGGACGGCAGCAGCATGCACAGCACCGCGCGGTCCGCCTCCACAAGCTGCAGCCCGGCATAGCCATCGGCGAACAGCGTGAGTTCGATGTGATCCCGCAGCAATTCGGTCTGCGCGGCCTCGAGCCGGTAATACATCTTCATTCCGACAAGCCCTGTGCCGCGTGAGGCGCGTTCCGCACCGGGCAGTTCGTGCTTGCCGGTCGCCAGCAGGACCGTATCGGTGACGATACGTCCGTGCATGCTGCAATCGAGCCTCAGGCCGCCCCGGTCCGGCGCGACGCTGCCGACCCGCTGCCCGCGCAGTACCGTCGCGCCCGCCGCCTGCGCGCGGCCCAGCAGCGCCTCGTCGAGCACGCGCCGCGACAGGCCGCACGCCGCGAACGGCAGGCGCGTCGCGACGATACGCCGCCGGTGGATCAGGCGAAGCCGGGTGATCGGCGCAGCCGGCGTGAGGTCGATGCCCAGGGCGGCGACCGCGGCGACCGCCCGTGCACTGAGGAAATCGCCGCACACCTTGTCGGCGGGTGCCGCATGGCGCTCGATCAGCGTGACCTCGCGGCCGGCGCGCGCGAGTGCGATGGCGGCGGCGGCACCGGCCGGACCGCCGCCGATGATCACCGGGCCGGGCATCGCCGTGCCACGCACAGGCGGAACGGCATGTGCCAGGTGATCGTCACATCGCCATCCGCCAGCCCCGCCTCGCGCACCAGCCGGCGCCATTCGGCCGCGACGAAGCCGCGGGCGATCGAGATGCGGCCATCGCTCAGCACGAAACGATGCCAGCGCGCGGCCCAGGCGAGCAGGCCGAAACCGTAGTAGGGGAACCAGTGTCGGTGCAGGTCGCCGATGAACCAGCCGCGTCGCGCGTGCACCTCCATCCAGCGGATGAACGCGACGATCTGCGCGTCGGTCAGATGATGGGTGAACTGCGAACTGATGATGAAATCGAAGCGCTCCGCGGCGTCGATCGCGAACACGTCGCCGGTGCGCAGGCCGATGCCGGCAGGGCTCGCCTCGCGCGCGGCGCGCGTCGCCCATGGATTGAGGTCGATGCCCTCGAGCCGTGCCGCGATGCCGGCGCGTCCCGCCCAGCGATCGATGCGCCGCAGCGCGTCGCCGTGGCCGCAGGCGACGTCGAGCAGCGAGAACGCCGGCATTCCCCGGGTCTCGCGCGCCAGCCAGGCGAGCATCGGCCGGTGCGTCCATGTGACCGTATTGACGTGCGACAGGTCGCGCAGGCAGCGGCGATAATCCTCGTAGCCGGTGCAGTCGGTATCCATCCGTTCCGCTGCGGAACTGCGCAGCGCCAGACTCATGGCCGGTGGAACGCGAAGGTCTCGACGGTGAGCCCGGGACCGAAGGCAACCGCCAACCCGTCGCCGGTGGCCGGGGAGGCGCGCAGGATGCGCTCCAGCACGAAGACCAGCGTCGCCGACGACATGTTGCCGAAGTCGCGCAGTACATCACGCGAAAATCGCAACGCCTCGGGGTTTAGAGCGAGCCCGTGCTGCACGGCGTCCAGGATGGAGCGTCCGCCGGCATGCACCGCCCAGAGCGGAATGTCGCCCGCCTGCCGTCCGCCAAGGAGGCTTGCGCCGTGCTCACGCAGCCAGCGCCGGATGCGGCCGGGCACCTGGCCGGACAGGTGCATCTCGAACCCCTGGTCGCCGATATGCCAGGTGATCAGTTCGGCGCTGCGCGGAATGACCGCGGCATGGAAATGATCGAGTGCCAGTCCCACGGGTTCCGCTGACACCAGGCACGCGCCGCAGCCGTCGCCGAACAGCAGGAAGCTCAGCATCTTCTCGAGCTCCCACTGTTCCTGCAGATGCAGGCTGGAGAGTTCCAGATTGATCACCAGCACGCGGGCGTCCGGCTCGGACCGCACGATGTGGCGCGCAAGCTTCAGCGCATTGACCGCCGCGAAGCAGCCCATGAAGCCGACGATCGTGCGCTCCACCGATGTCGGCAGGCCGGCATCGTGCATGATGTCGAAGTCGAGCCCCGGCGCGGTGAACCCGGTGCAGCTTGCGACGATCAGGTGGGTGATCGACCCGCGCTCGCCATCGATGCCGAGGGCAGCGATCGCGGCGCGTGCCAGCGAAAGCGCGGTGTCGCGGTACAGCGCCATCCGCGCACCGGTCGAGGGGAAGGCGCGGCGCACATAGAACCCGTCGCTGTCGAGAACGTGATCGCGTGGCTTGGGGCCTGGCGCGAGGAACGAGAAGCGGTGCTGGATGTCCGCCAGGTCCGCCATGCGCGCGAACAATGCGCGCATCCGCTCATCGGCGAGGGCGGTACTCGCGAAGTCGACGAACTCGGCGTGGATGTCGTGCGGCGGCACCGCGGTGCCGATCCGGTTCAGCCAGGCCCGGGTCACGATGGGTCCTTCACTGGTCGGCTGCGCACATGGGGACCGGACGCGGTTGTTCAATCAGCTTTTGACCTGAGGCAAGGACGCGCGCTGCCCCCGCCGTTCACCGGCATGGCGCGCGATGGCGGCACGAAGGTGCGCGTCAGGGCAGCACCTTGCCCGGGTTCATGATGCCCAGCGGATCGAGCGCCGCCTTGATCCGCTGCATCACCGCCAGTTCCGCCCCGCCGCGCCAGTCCGGCATCATGTAGGGCTTCAGCCGGCCGATGCCGTGCTCGGCCGAGAAGCTGCCGTCGAGCGCACGCACAACCTCGTTCACCGTGTCCATGATCGCGTGGTCCTGTGCGAGGAACCACGCGCCGTCCGCATCGACCGGCTGCTCCAGGTTGAAGTGGATGTTGCCGTCGCCCATGTGGCCGAACGGCACGACGCGGATGCCCGGCATCAGCGCCTCGCACGCAGCGGTCGCACGGCGGATGAACTCCGGCACCTTGGAGACCGGCACCGACACGTCGTTCTTCACGCTGGCGCCCTCGCGCTTCTGCCCCTCGGAGTGCTCCTCGCGCAGCCGCCAGATCGCCGCGCGCTGCGCCTCGGATTCCGCGATCGCCGCGTCGGTCACCACGCCATCGGCGAGTGCGCCCTCCAGCACCGCCTCCAGCGTCGCGCGCAGCCCGGCATCCGGGCGCGGCGTGGCGAGTTCCACCAGCACGTAGTTGGGCGCCGGCGCGGCGAGCGGCAGCACCGCGCCCTCGATGTGGCGCAGCACGAACTCCGTGCCGAGGCCGGACATCAGTTCGAAGGCGCTGATCGCGGCGGGGTCGTGCGACTGGAAGCGGCCGAACAGGTTCAGCGCCGCCTCGGGCGAGGCGACGGCGCAGAACGCCACCGCCACCTCGCGCGGGCGCGGCACCAGCTTCAGCACCGCGGCGGTGATGATGCCGAGGGTGCCCTCGGAGCCGACGAAAAGCTGGCGCAGGCAATAGCCGGTGTTGTCTTTGCGCAGCCGGCGCAGCCCGTTCCACACCGTGCCGTCGGCCAGCACCACCTCCAGCCCCAGCACCAGGTCGCGCGCGTTGCCGTAGCGCACCGTGTTGTTGCCGCCGGCGTTCACCGCCAGCACGCCGCCGATCTGCGCGCTGCCCTCGGACGAGATCGACAGCGGCAGCAGGCAGCGCGCTTCGGCGGCGGCATTCTGCGCCGCCTTCAGCGTGACGCCGGCCTCCAGCGTCATGGTGAGGTCGAGCGGGTCGATGTCGCGGATGCGCGTCAGCCGCGACGTGCTGAGCACCAGTTCGCGGCCGTTGTCGGCCGGCGTAGCGCCGCCCACCATCGAGGTATTGCCGCCCTGCGGCACCACCGGCACGCGCTGCTCGGCGCACAGCCGCACCACCTGCGCCAATTCCTCGGTGGAGCCGGGCCGGACCACCGCCGGGGTGCGGCCGCGGTAGAGGCGGCGCCAGTCCTCGACATAGGCGGCGGTGTCGCTCGCCTCGGTCAGCAGGCCGGGTCCGCCCACGATGGTGCGGATGGTTTCGAGCAGGGCGGCGTCGGACATGGGCGGACCTCCGCGCGGCAGCGTAGTCCGGCCGCGCCGGTCCCGCTATGCTGGCGCCATGGACAGTCTGTACCTGGAGGACCTGCGGGTCGGACAGCGCTTCGTCAGCGGCAGCCACACGCTGGAGGCGGTCGAGATCACCCGCTTCGCCGCCGAGTACGATCCGCAGCCGTTCCACCTGGACGATACGGCGGGGCGGGACTCGCTGTTCGGCGGGCTGGTGGCGAGCGGCTGGCACACCGCGGCCACCACGATGCGGCTGATCGTGGCGGGTGGGCTGCCGATCGCCGGCGGCATCATCGGCTCGGGCGGCGAACTGATGTGGACCACGCCGGTGCGGCCCGGCGATACGCTGCACGTGGAGTGCGAGGTGCTGGAGATCACGCTGTCGCGCTCGCGGCCGGATCGCGGCACGGTGGTGGTGCGGTGCCTGACCAGGAACCAGAAGGGCGAGACGGTGCAGAGCTTCACCCCCAAACTCATCGTGCGGCGGCGGGCGGCCTGATGGCGGCGCGCGACATCCCGGCCGCGATGGCCGACCGGCTGATCGTGGCGCTCGACGTGCCCACGATCGAGGCTGCGGCGCGGCTGGCCGACCGGCTCGACGGCGTCGTGTCGTTCTTCAAGGTCGGGCTGTGGCTGCTGTACGCGCCGGGCGCCGAGCGCTTCATCGACGGGCTGATCGAGAGCGGCAGGCGGGTGTTCCTCGACGCCAAGATGTATGACATTGGCGAGACGGTACGGCAGGGCGTGGCGCGAGCGGCGGAGCGCGGGGTGAGCCTGGTCACCGTGCACGGCGACCCGGAGATCATGCGCGCGGCGGTTGCCGGGCGCGGCGCCGCGACGCGCACCAAGGTGTTCGCGATCAGCGTGCTGACCAGCCTGAACGACGCAGCGGTGCAAGAGATGGGCTACGCGCTGCCAGTCGCCGACCTGATCCGGCTGCGCGTGCGCCAGGCGGTGGCGGCCGGCTGCGACGGCATGATCGCATCGGCCGCGGATGACCCGAACGCGATCCGCGCGATGGCCGGCGCCGAGGGGCTGCTGATCGCGACGCCGGGCATCCGCGAGCCGGGCGGGGACGTGCACGACCAGAAGCGCGTGGCGACGCCGGCGCAGGCGATCGCGCGCGGCGCCGACTACCTGGTGGTCGGCCGGCCGATCGCCCAGGCCGCCGATCCCGCCGAGGCGGCGCGGCGGATCGTCGCCGATATGGAACGCGGCGCGGGCCTGGCTGGCGCGGGCGGCTGACCGGCCGCTACCGCCGAGGGCACGTCCTCGACGGCAGCCGTGGCGGACGGCCGAGCCGCCGCTGCCCATCGCCGCCGGCATTTGTTGACACTGCGCAATGCCCCGCGCCATCTGGCCGGCAGGCCGCACAGCCCGCCAGAACGATCGGCCTCAGGGAAACGCTCCGATGACCCAGCAATCGCCCGGTCCTGCCCGCCGCCGGTTTCTCGGCAGCATGGCACTCGGCGCCGCGACGCTTGCCGCCGGCTATGACGCCGCCGCGGCAGGCAATGACGGCCACGCCACCGGCTACGACGCCGCGCCCGCAGGCAGCGTCATGAAGACGGTGCCGCGCAAGCCGGGCGATCCGGTCACCTTCACCGCCAATCTCGACCGCAACCCGGCGAAGGCGACCTCCGGCGGCTGGGCGCGCGAGGTTACGGCACGCCACCTGCCGCTGTCCGAGGGTATCGCCGCCGCCCACCTGTTCATCAATGCCGGCGGCTCGCGCGAGATGCACTGGCATGGCTCGGCCGCCGAATGGGCATTCGTCTTCGCCGGCCACTGCCAGATCGTCGTGCTGGACCCCGACGGCGTGGTGGAGGTCGCCAATCTCGGGCCTGGCGACGTCTGGTTCTTTCCCAAGGGGCACGCGCACGCGATCTCGACCCTGGGCGAGGAGCCCTGCCACTCCTTGCTGATCTTCGACGATGGCCTGTTCTCGGAGCGCGGCACGTTCGGCATCAGCGACTGGGTCAGCCGGCTCGACGCGGCGACGCTCGGGCGCAATTTCGGGGTGCCGGCGGCGAGTGCCGCGGCGTTCCCGCAGGGTGAGACCTATATCAACCAGGGCGAGGTGATCCCGCTGGACGGCGCCATCGCCCAGTCGGTCGCCGAGCTTCCGGCCACGCGCAGCCACCGCTACCGGCTGATGGCCGAGAAGCCGTGGCGCAGCTTCCCGGGCGGCTCGCTGCACCTCGCCTCGGGCCGCGAGTTCCCGGTGTCGAGCACCATGACGGGCCTGGTCATCCGCCTGCAGCCGGGCGCCATGCAGGAGTTGCACTGGCATCCCAACGCCAACGAGTGGTTCTATGTCTCGCGCGGGCGGGTGCGCGCGACGCTGTTCGGGGCCGACAAGCGGATGGCGGTGGCCGAAGCAGTGGTGGGCGACGTCGGCTATTTCCCCCAGGGCTGGGGCCATTCCTTCGAGGCCCTCGGCAGCGAGCCCTGCGAGATCGTCACCGCGCTCGACAACCCGGTCTACCAGGACAGCTCGCTGTCCGAGTGGATCGCCAAGGTGCCGCCCTATGTGCTGAGCAACAATCTCGGCCTGACCGAGGCGCTGCTGGCGCAGTTTCCCAAGCAGAAGCTGTGGATCGCGGGCGGTGCCTGAAGGTTAGGCCAGATGCGGCTGCTCCAGCCAGTCCTGGCTCTGCATCTCGTCGAGCCGCGAGGCGGTGCGCTCGAACATCTTGGCGTTCTCGCCGCGCTGGTAGAGCTGGTCGGGCAGCGCATCGGCCGAGGCGATCAGCTTCACCCGCTGGTCGTAGAGCGTGTCGACCAGCACGATGAACCGCCGCGCCTTGTCGTAGTTGTCGGGCGACAGGCGCGGGATGCCGTCCAGGATCAGCGTGTGGAAGCGCTGGGCCAGCGCCAGGTAGTCGCCGGCGCCGAGTGCCGTGCCGCACAGCAGGTCGAAGTCGCAGCGCGCCACGCCATCGGCGGCGAGCGGCACGACGAAGGCCCGCCCCATCACCCACAGCGTCTCTGGCGCGCCCGCCGCTCCCCCGGTGAGTTCGGCGAAGCTGCGGTCGAGTTCGCGGTCGGCGCGCGCATCCGCCGGCACCAGCCAGGTGCGCAGGCCGCGCAGCCGCGCGCGGCGGAAGTCGCGGCCGGCGTCCATCATCACGAGGTCGAGCCGCTGCTTGATCAGCGCGATGAACGGTAGGAAGGCATCGCGGCCCGGCTGGCCCTTGAACAGGTCGTCCGGCACCACGTTGGAGGTGGCGACCACCACCACGCCGCGGTCGAACAGCGCCTGGAACAGCCGGCCCAGGATCATCGCATCGGCGATGTCGTTGACCTGGAACTCATCGAAGCACAGCAGCGCCGCATCGGCCGCGAGCGCATCGGCCAGCGGCGGGATCGGGTCGTCGATCCCCGGATTGGCGCGCTTGAAGGCGTGGAACCGCGCGTGGACGTTCTGCATGAAGCGGTGAAAGTGGATGCGCTGCTTGCGGCGGACGCGGGCGGCGGCGAAGAAGAGGTCCATCAGCATGGACTTGCCGCGTCCCACCTCACCCACGAGGTACAGCCCGTGCGGCGGCGCTGCCGGGGTCTCGCGGCGCAGCAGACGGGCGAACAGGCTGCCGGCCGCCGGCGCGCGCGGCGGCGGATCGTAGCCGTCCAGCCGTTCCCACAGGGTCTGCAGCCGCTCGGCGGCACGCTCCTGCGAGGCGTCGGGCGCAAGGTCGCCAGCCGCCACCAGCGCCCGGAAGGCTGGCAGCGGCCCACGCTGCGCAGCGGTGTCGGCGCCCGGGCTGTCCATGTCGGCGCCGCAGATAGCGCGTCGGCGGCCGGGGTTCAACGCGTCGGCAACCGTGGTAAGCAGCGCCGCATGACCCTGCTCGACTACGCTGCGCTGCGCGCCACGCCGATGGCCGCCGATCCGTTCCCCCACGTCGTGGTGCCGGACTTCGTGCCGCCGGCAGCGCTGCGCGCGGTGGTGGCCGACCTGCCGCCGATGGGCCGGCGCGGATCGTTTCCGCTGGTCGCGCTGACCCTGGGACCCAGCGCGAGGGCGCTGATGGAGGAGCTGGAGGGGGCGGCGCTGCGCGAGGCGATCGCGGCGAAGTTCGGCCTCGACCTGGGCGATGCGCCGACGATGCTGACGCTGCGCGGGCGGACCAACGAGCGTGACGGCTTCGTCCATGTGGATTCGACCGCCAAGCGGGTGACGGTACTGCTGTACCTCAACCCGGCGACCGATGCCTGGGCGCAGCACGAGGGCTGCCTGCGGCTGCTGCGCGGGCCGGACGACCTGGAGGACTACACGGTGGAGGTGCCGCCGGTGAACGGCACGCTGCTGGTGTTTCCCAACGGGCCGGCTGCCTGGCACGGGCATCGCCGGTTCTGCGGGCAGCGCTACTCGGTGCAGCTCAATTACATGACGACGGACGCAAAGGCGCGCAGCGAACTGCGGCGCCACCGGCTGTCGGCGTTCATGAAACGCCTGACGCGGGCGGCATGAACCGCGGGTTCGCCCTGGCCGCCGCCGCGCCGATTGGCTAGAAGTCCAGATCACGGATTGCGATCAAGGAACCGCTGATGCCCGGCTCATTCAAGCCTGAGGTGACGCTCCCCGCGCTGTGGACCGATCGGCCGGAATGGCTGACCCATCTGCGCGCCCTCGCCGCCACCGGGCACATCAACCAGACCGACGCGGACCAGCTTGCGCATTTCGCCGAACACGGCTGGCTGGTGATGGAGCGCGCGATCGAGCCCGACCTGGTCGATGCGTTCGTCAGCGACATCCGCAACATGCACAAGTTTCCCGGCTACTTCGCCACCACCGACTTCCGCGGCAGGCGGTCACAGAAGCTCAACGGCAACCAGCCGGATACGACCGAGAGTCTTTATGACCTCTACGTGAACATGCAGTCGTCGCGCCAGGTCTGCATGCATCCGAAGATCACGCGCTTCCTCAGCCTGGTGTTCCAGTCGAGGGTCCTGGCCTTCCAGCAGCTCCTGTTCCAGACCACCAACGGCCACCAGTGGCACCAGGACCCGGCCTATGTCGCGGTGGACGTGCCGACGTTCCTGGCGGCCACCTGGATCGCGCTGCAGGACATCCAGGAGGGCAGCGGCGAGCTGGCCTACTACGACCGCAGCCACCGGCTGCCACATTACATCTTCGGCAACGGCTCCAAGCACCACGACGGCGCGACCGAGGATTATTCCCAGGCGATGGAAGAAGCCTGCAAGTCACGCCAGCTTGCCCACCACCGGCTGCTCGCCAAGAAGGGCGACGTATTCTTCTGGGCCGCCGACCTGGTGCACCGGAGCCACCCGATGTCGCTCCCGTCGGGCACGCCGCGCCTGTCCTGCGTCACGCATTACTGCCCGGCGACGTCCGCGCCGCTGTGGTTCAACGAGGTCGAGCGGCGGGGCATCGAGCCCTATTGGGACGCGGGCGGCTTCGCCAGTTCGTTCTACAAGCTGCCCAATCTCAGCCAGATGATCCGTCCGGACCCGCGCTGGGAATTCTACAACTGATCACGAATGACGGCCGCATGCGCCGGCATGACGGAATATTCTGTGATTCCGCCGGAGTGTTGCGCGGGCGATTGACAGTTTATTGACAAACGGCACTTTAACGCTGCGCGCCGCACAATAGGCGACGATCTACCTGGCAATTAGCGGCGTGTTGCAGTGCAATAACGCCCCACTTCCGGTGCCACTGCGGACCCGCCTGCACACTCCCTCCCAATCGTCCCGGCACTTCAGCACGGGACCCCGGGAGATCTGGACATGCCGACAGTCACCGTCGAGGGCGCGCACGGCAAGACCGTAACCCTGAACTTCGATACCAACGCGAATGCCGCCCTGGCCCGCAAGCTCGCGGCGGCGATCACCGCCGGGGTGCAGGGAGGCAGCATCCTGGCCGCCGTCGACACCGACGGCCCGCCCCCGCCGCTGGCCCCCGGCAAGACCGGCGAGTTCGTGCAGAAGCACGCCGGCACCGCCGTCCTGACCGCAGGCTACAAGGCCTACGTCAACACCGCGAAGGATGCCACTGTCTTCGGCTCGGGCGAGAACGACACATCGGTGCTGTCCAGCACCGGCAACCTGCGGTTCCTCGCGTCCGCCGGGTCCGGCACGGTGGTGGCCGGCGGCGGCGACAACCGCATCCTGATCGCGGCGACCGACAAGGGCGGCTGGTCGGTCAACACCGGCAAGGGCGACGACACGGTCAGCGCGCTGGGCAGCGGCAACGACACCATCAGTGCCGGTGCCGGCCACAACGCCATCATGCTGGGCGGCGGCAAGGACTTCGTGCAGTCGACCGGCGACGACAGCATCCTCGCCGGCTCCGGCCACGCGACGATCAGCGCGATCGGCAAGCACGACGTGCTGATCCAGGGCAATGCCAGCAAATTGCTGTTCGTGGGCGGGGAGGGCTCCGCCACGCTGTTCGGCGGCAGCGGCAGCGACACGTTCTACGGCGGTGACGGCAAGAACCTGGTCTATGGCGGCAGCGGCGGCCACAACCTGCTGTTCGCCGGCAACGGCCAGGCCACGCTGTTCGGTGGCGGCGACGGCGACCAACTCTACGCCGAGGGCGGCAAGCGGCAGGCGCTGCATGCCGGCGCGGGCAACGAGACGCTGTCTGGGTTCTTCGCCTCGGGCGCCAACTCGTTCTACGGCGGCTCCGGGTCGGCGCAGATCACCGGCGGCATGGGCAACGACACGTTCGTCGCAGGCACCGGCGCGGCGACCGTGAGCGGCAGCTTCGGCAAGGACATGTTCGTGTTCACCAAGGGCCAGGCCGGCGGCACGGTGCTGATCGAGGACTTCACCAAGGGCGAGAAGATCGACCTGCAAGGCTACGGCAGAAACGAGGTGACCAAGGCGCTGAAGTCGCAGCACAAGGAGGGGGGCTCCGACACCATCACGCTGTCCGACAACACCAGGATCACCTTCGCCGGCATCAACGGCCTGTCGGCGAGCGACTTCTCGGTCAGCGGTGACGGCAGCGGCGACGGACACGGCCACCAGGGCGGCGGCCACGGGAAACACGACGCCGGACAGCACGGCCACGGCCACCCCAACAGCCACGACGGCTTTGGCGGCGGCAAAGGCTTCGGCGGCGGCCACGACGACCACGGCAAGGGCCAGGGACCGTTCGGCGGCCACTGGAACCACTGACGGACCACCGCCCGCCCGAGCGGCACGGATGCGGATCGCGATCGGCCGGTCGGCATCGACCGTCACCGAACCGCGATATCCGCACCCCTCGCCGCGGTGCCAGTCTGCCCGCCATGGCGACGCTGGAACTGCGTGGACTGCGCAAGAGCTTCGGGCCGGTCGACGTGCTGCACGGGGTCGATCTCGCGCTGGACAGCGGCGAGATGCTGGTCATCGTCGGCGCCTCCGGCTGCGGCAAGTCCACCCTGCTGCGGCTGGTGGCCGGGCTGGAGCAGCCCACCGCCGGGCACGTGCTGATAGACGGCCGCGACGTCACCCACGCCGATCCATCGGCCCGCGACATCGCCATGGTGTTCCAGAACTACGCGCTCTATCCGCACATGAGCGTGTTCGACAACCTGGCCTATGGCCTGCGCATCCGCGGCCTGGCGCGCGACGATATCCGCCAGCGCGTGGCCACCGCCTCCGACCTGCTGGGGCTCGATGGGCTGCTCGGCCGCAAGCCGCGCCAGCTTTCCGGCGGGCAGCGCCAGCGCGTGGCGATGGGCCGGGCGATCGTGCGCCATCCCCGGCTGTTCCTGTTCGACGAACCGCTCTCCAACCTCGACGCCAGCCTGCGATTGGCGATGCGTGCGGAGCTTCGCCGCCTGCAGCGCCGGCTGGGCGTCACCAGCCTGTATGTGACGCACGACCAGGTGGAGGCGATGACGCTGGGCGACCGGCTGCTGGTGATGCACCAGGGGCGGCCGGCGCAGTTGGCGACGCCGATGGAGGTGTTCGCCCGCCCCGCCGACACCTACGTGGCCGGCTTCATCGGCGCGCCGGCGATGAACCTGCTCCCGGCCACCCTCGCGCGCGATGCCGCCGCGGCGGAGCTTGCGACCGGCCTGCTGCTGCCCTTCGCCGACGGCCGGCGTCCCGGCGCGGACGGCGACCGCATCACCATCGGCATCAGGCCGGAGCACCTGGCGCCGGGCGCCGGGCTGGACCTTGCCATCGACCTGGCGGAGCCGCTGGGATCGGAGACGCTGGTGCACGGCCGGGTGCAGGGATTCCCGCGCGACCAGCCGGTCACCGTGCGGCTGGCCGGCCCGGGACCTTCGGGCGACCGGCTATCGGTGGCCCCGCAGGTCGAGCACCTGCACGTGTTCGACCGCGCGTCCGGCCGCAGAATCGATCCGGTGGGAGGGGAAACCGCGACGGCGCCGCTTGCCGCTGTGGGCACGGCTCACTAGGGTTTCGGGCCGCTCCCCACAGGGTTCGCCGATTCCATGTCAGCGTCTCCGGCCACGCCTGTCCCGACGATCAGCCCCGGCGAGATGCAGCTTCTGCTCTCGCGTGCCGGCTTGGTGCTGAACCCGGGCCAGGTCGCCGACCTGGTGCTGGCGTGGCGGCAGGTTGCCGGCCTGATCGCTTCGCTGCCGCACGACCGGCCGCTGGCGGACGACATGGCGCTGGTGTTCCGACTGCCCCCGCCGGCGCCGGCCGTGGCAAGGCCCGCGACCGGGACCCCCGCCCGCAAGCCAGCCAGCCCGAAGGCGAAGGCCTCGGCCAAGTCGGTGCCGGCAAGGAAGAAGGTCGTGGCTCCCAAGAGGGCCACTCCGAAGACCGCCGCTCCGAAGGCTGCCGGAAAGCGCAAGGCCGCGGCAAAGCCCGCCGCCCGCAAGAGTGCCCGCCGCGGGCGATGACGGGTCTTTCGACGCCGTTTCCCACCATTGCCGAAGCCGGCCAGATGATCGCCGCGAAACGGCTGTCGCCGGTGGAACTGGTGAAGGACCTGCTGGCCCGCATCACCGAGATCGACCCGCGGCTGAACGCTTTCCTCCAGGTCACCGAGCGCCAGGCGCTGGCCGCCGCGCGCGCCGCGGAACGAGCCGTGATGGCCGGCAAGCGCTCGCCGCTGCTGGGCATCCCGCTCGGCTACAAGGACATTTACGAGACCGCCGGCATCCGCACCACGGCGCATTCCCGCATCCTAGCCGACAACGTGCCGAAGCAGGACGCCGAGACCATCCGCCGGCTGCACGCCGCGGGCGCCGTGATGATGGGCAAGCTCGCGACGCATGAGTTCGCCATCGGCGGCCCGTCGTTCGACCTGCCCTGGCCGCCGGCGCGCAACCCCTGGGATCCACGCCGCTTCACCGGCGGTTCCAGTTCCGGGTCCGGTGCCGCGGTGGCGGCCTGTCTCGTCCTCGGCGCGCTCGGCTCCGACACCGGCGGGTCGATCCGCCTGCCCGCCGCCTATTGCGGCATCGCCGGCCTGAAGCCGACGCCCGGCCTCGTGTCGCGCCGCGGGGTGATCCCGCTGGCGCCGAGCCTGGACACCGCCGGGCCGATGGCGTGGACGGCGCAGGACTGCGCCATCCTGCTCGACGCGCTGGCGGGTTACGATCCGGCCGATCCGGCCTCGGTGCCGGGCCCGACGGTGTCCTATGCCGCGGCCATCGCACCGCCGCTGCGCGGCCTGCGGGTCGGGCTGCTGCGGCGGTTCCATGAACATGACGTGCCGGCCTCGCCCGAGATGCTGCAGATGGTGAACCGGGCCGCCGCGACACTGCGCGGCCTGGGCTGCAAGGTCGAGGACGCGACGCTGCCGCCGGTGCAGGACTACAATGCCGTGGGCCGCGTGATCATCTCGGCCGAGGCGTATGCGCTGCATGAGGCCACGCTGAAGACGCGGCTGTCGGATTATTCGCGGGTCTTCCGGGTGCGCGTGCTGGCCGGGGCGCTGGTCCGCGCGGCGGACTACATAGCCGCCCAGCGGCGCCGCACAGACCTGATCGCCCTCACGTCGCGGGCATTCGAGAAGTTCGACGTGCTGCTGACCGTCCCCACCGCCGGGACCGCCCCGCTGCTGACCGAGCAGCGGCCGGACGATGGGTTCGCGCGTCCGCTGCTGACCACGGTCGCGAACGTCGCGGCGGTGCCCTCGCTGGTGGTGTGCGGCGGGTTCACCCCGGCCGGCCTGCCGCTGGGGCTGGAGATCATGGGACCGGCCTGGGGCGACGCGACCGTGCTGCGCGTCGGGCACCATTTCGAACTGGCGGCCGGGACGCGGAGCCGGCGGCCCGACCTGTAGCGCCGGCCTCAGCCCTGCATGCGGGCGGCGATGACGCGCAGTACGTCGTGCGCCGAGCGGACCGCGCCTTCCTGCCAGCCGGTGACGTAGGACATGTGCTCGCCGGCGAACAAAAACGGGCCATCGCCCTGAAGCAGGCGCCGGTAGTGCGTGGCGCGCGCCTCGCGGCTCCACTCGGCCCAGCCGCCGCCGCTGAACGGGATGGATTTCCAGGCAACCGACACGCCCCTGGTCAGGTGGCGACGGTATTCCGGATGCAGCCGCTCGCCATCGGCCAGCGTCGCCTCCAGGCGTTGCGGCGGGGCCATCGCGGTGATCCGCTCGCCGATGTCGTCGGACCAGATATAGGCGCCGACCAGGATGCCCTTGCGCTGTTGCATCCCGGCGGAGGGGTACCAGACCTGGGTGACGTCGCGACTGGTCCACGAAATACCGCCATAGATCGCATCATCCAGTTCCCAGAACCGGCGTTCGGCCTGGAAGGCGACCTTCACGACCGGCACGTAGTCCGCCGCCGCGATCGCGGCCGTTGTTTCGGCGGCGAAGTCGGCGGCAATGCCGCGCAGCACCGGCAGCGGGACGGTCACCACGGCGAGCCGCGCCTCGACGGCGTGGTCCCGGCCGGACGCCGCATCGCGCCACTCGACGCGGGCGCCCTGCCCGCTGCGCCGCAGCGCACGCACCTCCGCCCCGTAGGTGATCGTGCCGCCCAGGCGGCGTCCGAACGCCTCGCCGATGTGGCCCATGCCGCCCACCGGCTGCATCATCGTCGCCGCCTGGTGCCAGCCCTCGCCGAAATTGCTGTGGAACCGCCAGAAGCCGGCATCGAGGATCGCCCGCAGGTCCAACGGATGGGCGGGCACCCCGGGCTGGCTGCCGCCGCCAGGGGGCTCGGCATAGCCGGCGCGGCCGGAGCCGGCATAGGCCATGTCCTTGTCCAGCGCGCCGAAGCTGCGCAGCAGCGCGCGGAGGCGGTCCTTGTCGGCCGGCGTCACCGCCTGGCCCAGCACCTCCTGGTCCAGTGCCTTGGCGGCCAGTTCGGCGACGTAGCCGCGGATGTCGTTGACCACCTGCCGGTTGCGCTGTGGCTTGCCGTCGAACGCCGCGTCCGACTGGAGCAGCGCGCCGCGATTGTCGTTGCTCATGACCTCGAGCGGCACGCCGAGGTCGCGGCAATAGGACAGGATACCGGTGTGGTGGTAGGGCAGCCGCGCCGGCCCGGGGTTGAAGTACATATGCGGTCCGGCATCCCACGCGACCCGCTGGACGTGGCCGGCTTCGCGCACCGAGTCGCCGCCGCGCAGCGTCCAGTTGCGGCCGCCGGCGCGGGAGCGCGCCTCCAGGACCAGCGGCGCGTAGCCTGCCTTGCGCAGTTCCAGCGCCAGCACCATGCCGGCGATGCCAGCGCCGATGATGACGATGCGCCGGTTCTGGCCGGGCGGCAGCGGGGGCGGGCCGGCATAGGCGTCCGGCACCGCCAGGAGCCCCATCGCCGCCATCGTGCGATACACGGCGGCGATGCCGCCCACCCGGCCGACCGCGTGGATCAGATCGCGCCGTGCGAGGGTCATGGCCGGCGGAGTATCAACTGCGTCATGACGGCCGGCGCGCCCGCAACGCGGCGGCCAGCGTACCGTCGTCCAGCACATCGAGCGCGCCGCCGATCGGCACCCCCTGCGCGACGCGGCTGACGGCGACGCCCAGCGGCCGCAGCCGGTCTGTGAGCCAGTGCGCGGTGGTCGCCCCATCCACCGTCGCACCGAGTGCCAGGATCACCTCGGCCACACCGCCCGCGGCGATGCGGTCGAGCAGCGGCGGCACATTGAGGTCCTCGGGTCCGACGCCCGACAGCGCCGAAAGCGTGCCGCCCAGGACGTGATACAGCCCGCGATGCACCGCGGCGCGCTCCAGCGCCCAGAGGTCGCCAACGCCTTCCACCACGCAGACCAGCGAGCGGTCGCGCTGCGGATCGGTGCAGATCGAGCACGGGTCGCGGCTGTCCAGATTGCCGCACAGCCCGCACGGCTTCACGGCACGCGCTGCCTCGGCGATCGCCACCGCGAGCGGCAGCATGCGCACCTCCGGCTGCTGCAGCATCCGCAACGCCGCCCGCCGGGCGCTGCGCGGCCCCATGCCGGGCAGCCTGGCGAGCAGGCCGATCAGTCGGTCGATTTCGGGGCCGCCCATGGCGACCATGATCCCCCGTCGCGGCGATCGGGCCAAGTCCCGCAGGGCGTCGCACGCGGCCACCTGCGCCGCCGAAGTGGCGGCCGCCGGACACGACGTCCGAACCGCCGCGCCGCCGCAGTTAGAACGGCAGCTTCATGCCGGGCGGCAGTTGCAGCCCGCCGGTCACCTTCTGCATCTCGTCCGCGGCGGTGGCGTCGACCTTCTGCCGGGCGTTGGCGTGTGCGGCGACGATCAGGTCCTCGAGCATTTCGGCGTCGGCCGGATCGATCACCTTCGGGTCGATCTTCACCCGCCGCATGTCGCCCTTGCCGTTCAGCGTCACCCTGACCAGGCCGGCCCCGGCCTCGCCCTCGACCTCCAGGCTCTCCAGCTTCGACTGCATCTCGGCCATCTTGGCCTGCATCTGCTGGGCCTGCTTCATCAGTCCGGTCAGGTTCTTCATTCGTCAGTCTCCATTTCGTCGGAGGGTTCCTCGGCGTCAGGCACATAAGCTGACGGCAGGCCATACGCATCGGCCGCGCTATCGTGCACCGTGTCGATCCGCGCGCCCGGGAAGGCATCCATGATGGCGCGCACCAGCGGATGATCGGCCGCCGCCGTCCGCCGCGCCGCGTCCGCCGCACTGCCCTGCTCCGCCACGGTCGCTTCGCCCGCCGCGGCGGACAGGGCAATCGTCCAGCGCGTGCCGGTGGCTTCGGTCAGCAGGGTGCCAAGCCGCGCGGCGAGATCCTTCGGCGCCTCGGGCTGCGGCCGCAATTCGATCACCGGCGGGGCGAAGCGCACCAGGTGAACCGAGTGGATCAGGTGCGCGTGCAGCATCGCCTCACGCCGCTCGGCCACCAGCGCGGTGACGTCGCGGAAGCTGGTCAGCCGCGGGGCCACCCCTTCGGCCAGGGCGACCGCGGCACCGCCGGCGACCGCGCGCGCGCCGCCCCCGGGAGAACCGCCGCCCGAGGGCGACGAGACAGCGGCGCCCTGACCTCCACCACCGCCAGCCTGGGCGGCCCCCGTGCCCAGACGGCGGACGAGATCGCCGGGGGTGGGCAGGTCGGCGACATGGCAGAGCCGGATCAGCACCATCTCGGCGGCGGCACGGCGGTCGGGTGCCGTCTCCACCTCGCCGATCCCCTTCAGCAGCATTTGCCAGGCGCGCGACAGCACCGGGACCGACAGGTTCTCGGCCAGCGCCGCGCCGCGCGTGCGTTCCGCCTCCGGCAGTTCCTGGCTGTCGCGCAGCGAGGGCACCGATTTCAGCCGGGTGATCGTATAGGTCAGCTCCAGCAGGTCCTGCAGGATCATGCCCAGATCGGCGCCACGCTCATGCGCTCGCTCGGTGATCTGCAGCGCCTGCCGCGGCTGGCCCGCCATCACCGCGTCCATCAGGTCGAACACCGTGCCGCGGTCGGCCAGGCCCAGCATGTTGGTGACCGCCTCCGCCGTCACCGGGCCGTCCGCCTGGGCGATCGCCTGATCGAGCAGCGACAGCCCGTCGCGCACCGAGCCATCGGCCGCGCGCGCGATCAGGTCCAGCGCCGCGGGTTCGGCCTGCACCGCCTCCTGCTCGGCGATGCGGGCGAAATGCGCCGACAACTCGGCGATGCGCACCCGCCGCAGGTCGAAGCGCTGGCAGCGCGACAGCACGGTGACCGGCACCTTGCGCAGTTCCGTGGTGGCGAACACGAACTTCACGTGCGGCGGCGGTTCCTCCAGCGTCTTCAGCAGCGCGTTGAACGCATTGCGCGACAGCATGTGGACCTCGTCGACCACGAACACCTTGGTGCGCGCCTGCATCGGCCGGAAGCGCGTCGCCTCGATCAGTTCGCGCACGTCGTCGACGCCGGTGCGACTGGCGGCATCCATCTCCACCACGTCGGGATGGCGGTCGGCGAGGATCGCCACGCAATTCGGGCAGACGCCGCACGGGTCGGCGGTGGGGCCGCCCTGGCCGTCGGGCCCGGTGCAGTTCAGCGCGCGGGCGATGATGCGGGCGGTGGTGGTCTTTCCCACCCCCCTCACGCCGGTGAGCATGAAGGCGTGGGCGACCCGGCCGGTGGCGAAGGCGTTGCGCAGGATGCGGACCATCGCCTCCTGGCCGATCAGGTCGTTGAAATGGGTCGGGCGGTATTTGCGGGCGAGCACCCGGTAGGGCGCGGCTTGTTCCGGTGGCGGCAGCGGCGCCGAGGCGGGGGCGTCGCCGAACAGGCCGGGTCCGTCCGGCGGTGGCGGGGCCTCGATCTGGCTGTCGTCCTGGAACAGGCCGGACATGCGGGGCGGATGTCAGCCGCCGCGGCGGCCCCCTGTTGAGTGGCGAACGGTGGGAGGCCGGCAAACGACCCGAGCGGAAACTCGCTGCGGCTGCTTCCTTCCGGACCTGACCGGGTTGGCAAGGCGCCCGTCCGCCGCCGACCTCCCAGGACTGCATATCATGCTTCGGGGGGGTGGCGACAAGCGATGCCGGCGCCGCCCCGGTCGCACGGCCGTTGTGATGCGAAATGCGACATGCGTCCACGGGATCGCGAACCGGTCTCCGCCGCGCTGACCTCGTTCGAGGCATTGCCTTACGTCCGCGCCGCCAACCTCACGCGCACCGCCGGCATGTCGCGCCAATTCCGCGACAAGGCCTGCACGTAGCGAAAGCGCGGCGGGCGAGTTCAGCCGTCGGCGTGCTCCCCGCCGCCTCCGCCGATGCGCCAGACGAGGCGTGACAGGACGTTGTAGGTCCGCCGCGAATCGACATGGTGTTCGAAGCCGTGCCCCTCGGGGATCAGGTAGCGGGGATCGAGCATGCCATCGGCACCGAGCAGCGGCGTGAAGCCGTCGACGTAGCCGAAGCCGTGCAGCCGGCACGCCGCCTCCAGCGCTTCGTTGTAGGCGGCGTGGATCGCGGTGCGCTGTGCCAGGTTCGCCACCTCCAGCCCGCGGATCCCGGCGGCGAGTTCCTCGCGCGACATCTCCGACTCGCGCCGCACGATGTCGTCGTTCAGGTGGCCGTGTCGCCAGGCATCGTCCGTCAGCGCCGGGGGAAACACCGACACCAGGTGCACATTGTCGCGCCGCGACGGCTCGAACAGGTCGGTCACGAAGCCGATGTAGCGCTGCAGGGTGGTGGCGCAGAATGCCCTGTACTCCGCCAGGTCGAGGCTGTGCCGGCCGTCGCGGACGCGCTGGAAATGGTGGACGAACTCGATGTCCACCTGACCGAACTGGAGCAGGAACGGCAGGTCGTCGGCGCATGGCAGGCCGCGGATCGTCCGCACCGCCTCACGCAGCGCGGTGCCGTAGCCGGAGCGCGAAGCGGGATTGCCGAGGCCGCGGGCGGACCCGCCATGGCAGATGAGGTGCAGCGGCACGAGCCAGCGGCCGCCGCGGCGTCCCATCAGCGAATAGTTGCTGGAATGGCTGTCGCCGGCGATCACGTAGGGGCAGGCGCCTTCGCGCGCGAGGTCGCGGATCAGCGGCCAGCGTTCGGTCAGGGCGGCACCGAAGGGGGGCTTGGCATCGGCCAGCGGCCGACCGAGCAGCGACATGACCAACTGCGCCATCAGGTCGCCATCGGCGAGCGGCAGGCGTATCAGGGCAGCCAGCGCGCGCCGATCGGGGCGAACGGAAACCGGCCGCTGCTCGTGGATGCCAACGCGCAGGTAATGGGCGAGAGCATCGGTGGCACCCATGCCCTGCTGGCGCAGATCGCCGTAGGCGTCGCGGTAGGCCTCGGGCGAGAAGCCGGTCCGCAACAGTGCCGCGACGAAGTCGGCGGGAGGCACCGGTGCGCAGTCCGCCGCGAAGGCAAGAACGTCGATGTCGTTCCTCATCAGGCCGGCTTAAGCCACCGCACGGAGCGGACAGCAAGCGGGCCTTCCCCTGCGCGACCGGAGCGAACGCACCTCGCGCGCTGACTGTTGGCCGATCACCTCGCCCTTGGCCGGCATCCGCCCGGCCCGCGTGAACGCGCCGCCGCCTTACGGCTCGATGTCGGCTCCCGCCCACCCTCGGACAGCACCGGATCCATGCAGGTCTCCCACCCAATCGAGCGGCCATTCGCGGACCTGAAACGCTGGCCGTGCACGGCCTGCGGCCCAGGCTCGTCGAACACAGGCCCCCGTGAAGTGCATCGCACTCCAGGCGCTTCAACCACGGCCAGTGGCGAACTTCGGTAGACGCCCCCGGGAGGCCGCGTTGTCCGCAATCGCGCGCAGGAGGCGACGCTTCGAGGCAGTGCGGCGCGGACCGTCATTCAGCGGCAGAAAGTCGACGCTTCGATGAAGTCGGAGGTGAAGCCATCAGGTAGCATTCATGTCACAGCCGTGCCGATTGGCGCGGCACTGTCATGTACGCGAAGTCTGTCATGACCGATACGTCGGCCGAGGCTCCCGACACGCAACGGAAGCTCACGGGAGCAGATCGTGACTCGCAACCACCCGCGCGGTGCCCCGTGGCCCGCGTCAGTCCCAACCAGATGGCCGATGCCGCTCCTGGCATCACTCGGCTGCCTCGGCAGCCTCCGCCCCCGGCTCGGGCGGGCGCCGCACCCGCACGCGTCGGATGCGCCGCGGGTCAGCGTCCAGCACGCGGAACTCGATGCCCGAGGGATGGCTGATCACCTCGCCCTTCGCCGGCACCCGCCCGGCCAGCGTGAATACCAGGCCCCCCACCGTGTTGATGTCGGCCTCCCGCTCATCCTCGGACAGCACCTGGCCCATGCGGGTCTCGAAATCCTCCACCGGCAGCCGCGCATTCACGTCCAGCGTGCCATCCGCGCGCTCCACCACCATCGCCGCCTGCACCTCGTCGTGCTCGTCCGAGATGTCGCCGACGATGGTCTCGACCAGGTCCTCGATCGTCACCAGCCCGTCGACGCCGCCGTACTCGTCGATCACCAGCGCCAGGTGCATGCGCTGCTGGCGCATCTGCAGCAGCAGGTCCAGCACCGGCATCTGCGGCGCGACCATCAGCGGGCGCCGCAGCACCGCCTCCAGCGAGAACGCCTCCGGCCGGCCGACATAGGCGAACACGTCCTTGATGTGGACCATGCCGACGATGTCATCGAGTTGCTCGCGGTAGACCGGCAGCCGCGAATGGCCCTCGGCGCGGATCTGCTCCAGCGCCTGCTCCAGCGTGACGTCGGCCCGCATCGCCACGATATCCGCCCGCGGCACCATCACGTCATCGGCCGTGGTCTCACGCAGCCGCAGCACGTTGGCAATCAGCGCCCGCTCCTGCCGGTCGAGTTCGGGCTGCTCGCCCGCCACGACCTGCTCGTCCGCCGCCTCCTGCACGAGTTCGGCGATCGATTCGCGCAGGCTGTGCTCCGGCGCCCGACCCACCATCTGCTTCAGCCGGTCGAGCAAGGAGGCGCGCGCGCCGTTGCCGTTGCTCATGTGCGCTTCCACGGATTGGGCACGCGCAGCCGGTGCAGGATACGCGCCTCGGCCAGTTCCATGCGCCGGGCGTCGCCGGGATGATGATGGTCGTGACCGGCCAGGTGCAGCGCACCGTGCACCACGAGATGCGCCAGATGATGCGCGGGCCGCCGCCCCGCCGCAGCCGCCTCTCGCCGGATCACCCCGAGCGCCAGCAGCATCTCCGGCGCCGGCAGGGTGTAGGTCAGCACGTTGGTCGGCTTGTTGCGTCCCCGGTGGCGGGCGTTCAGCCGGTGCACCATGCGGTCGCCCGCCAGCACCACCGTGCCGTGCGCGCCGGCCGCCCGGGCCGCCCGCGCCGCCACCTGCTCGGCATGCGGGACCAGGCGGCGCCAGGCCGGCTCCGCCACAATGACGTTGATCTCGTCTCGGATCCCCGCTTGCGCGGGGCAGCTACTAGGATAGGAGTCCATCGCCTACTTGCCGGTTCCCTCGCCCGGCTGGTTGCTCTCGCCACGGCGACGCGCCTCGCGCCGCTTGTCGCCCTCCGCCGCGGCGCGCTGATCATACGCATCCACGATCCGTGCCACCAGCGGGTGGCGCACCACGTCGCGCGCGCCGAGCCGCACGACGCCAATGCCCTGGAGCCCCTCCAGCGTGTCGAGCGCATCGCGCAGGCCCGAGCGGGTGCCCGCCGGCAGGTCCACCTGCGTCAGGTCGCCGGTCACCACCATGCGGGTGCCCTCGCCCATCCGCGTCAGCCACATCTTCATCTGCGCGGCGGTCGTGTTCTGCGCCTCGTCGAGGATCGCATAGGCATGCGAGAGTGTGCGGCCACGCATGAAGGCCAGCGGCGCGACCTCGATCTCGCCATTGGCCAGCCGCCGTGTCACCTGATCCGCGGGCATCATGTCGTGCAGCGCGTCGTAGAGCGGGCGCAGATACGGATCGACCTTCTCCTTCATGTCGCCGGGCAGGAAGCCCAGCCTTTCTCCAGCCTCGACCGCCGGCCGCGACAGCACGATGCGGTCCACCCTGCCGGCCTGCAGCATCGCGACCGCCTGCGCCACCGCCAGGTAGGTCTTGCCCGTGCCGGCCGGTCCGACGCCGAACACCATCTCATGCGTGGCCAATGCTTCGATATAGGCTGCCTGGCCCGGGCTGCGAGGCCCTACCGCACCGCGACGCGTGCGGATCGCGGGGATATCCGACAAGGGCAGCCGCGGATCGGTGTCATCGGCCAGCCGGATCGCGGCCTCGACCTCGGGACGGCCGATGGTCTCGCCGCGTTCCAGCCGCCGCCACAGCGCCTCGAGCGTCGCCTGCGCCGCGTCCACCCGCGCCGCCTCGCCGCTGATCGCCACGCGGTTGCCGCGACACGACAGGCGCACGCTGAGCGCCTGCTCGATGCGCACCAGGTGACGATCGTGGTCACCGAGCAGCAGCGGCAGCAGCGAGTTGTCGCCGAATTGGAGGGTCACGGCCTTGCCGTGAGGGGAGGGGCCGGAGATCGCTGGGACGGCGGTCGCGTGGCTCAAGCGCTGGATCTCTCCTCGTTGAGGGTTCCGGACAATGAGTTGGGGAGTGCGGCGACGATCTGCACGGGGATTTCCTGGCCGATCAGCGCGGCCTGCCCCGTGGCATGTACCGGCTGGAGGAATGGCGAGCGGCCGGCGACCTGCCCCGGATGACGGCCCGGACCAGTGAACAGCACCGGCAGCGTCTGCCCGACGCAGCCCGCATTGAACGACGCCTGCTGGTCGCGCAGCAGGGCCTGAAGCTCCGCCAGGCGGCGATCCTTGGCGGCCTCCGCGACCTGGTCCGGCGCCCCGGCGGCCGGCGTGCCGGGCCGCTGGGAATACTTGAAGCTGTAGGCCTGGGCGAAGCGGACCTCCCGCACCAGGTCCAGGGTGGCGGCAAAATCCGCCTCGGTCTCGCCGGGGTGGCCAACGATGAAGTCCGAGGACAACGCCAGGTCGGGCCGCGCGGCGCGCAGCCGCTCCACCAGGCGCAGGTAATCGAGCGCGGTATGGCGGCGGTTCATCGCGGCCAGCACCCGGTCGGCACCGGACTGCACCGGCAGATGCAGGAACGGCATCAGCATCGGCACGTCGCGATGCGCCGCGATCAGCCCATCGTCCATGTCCCGCGGGTGCGAGGTGGTGTAGCGCAGCCGCAGCAGGCCGGGCAGGTCCGCCAGGGCGAACAGCAGCCTGCCGAGGCCCCAGGTGGTGCCGTCCGGCGCCTCGCCGTGCCACGCATTCACGTTCTGGCCCAGCAGGGTGATCTCGCGCGCGCCCTGGGCGACCAGCCGCCGCGCCTCCGCGAGCACCGCGCCCGCCGGCCGGCTCTGCTCCGCGCCACGGGTATACGGCACCACGCAGAAGCTGCAGAACCGGTCGCAGCCCTCCTGGATGGTCAGGAACGCGGTGATCCCCTGCGGCGCCGCGGCGTCGGGCAGGTGGTCGAACTTGTCTTCGGCGGGAAATTCGGTCTCGATCACCGCGCCGCCGGCCCGGGCGGCACGTGCCACCATCTCCGGCAGCCGGTGATAGGTCTGCGGCCCCAGCACGATGTCCACGAACGGCGCGCGCGCGAGGATCTCGACGCCCTCCGCCTGGGCCACGCAGCCGGCAACCGCCAGGATCATCCTGCCGCCTTCCGCGGCGCGCTGTTCCTTCAGCCGGCGCAGGCGGCCAAGCTCGGAGAACACCTTCTCGGCCGCTTTGTCGCGGATGTGGCAGGTGTTGAGGATCACCATGTCGGCGCCCTCAGGCGCCGGTGACGGGATGTAGCCCAGCGGCGCCAGGACGTCCGCCATGCGCCCGCTGTCATACACGTTCATCTGGCAGCCCCAGGTGATGACGTGCAGACGTCTCGGGCCAGCCTCCATGTCGCTCATGAAGGTGAAGGAAGCCCCAGGCCGGTCCGTTGGGTCAAGCTCTGCAGTGTGCGCTGTGCTCCTGATAAAGGCGCCACCCGACGCCATTCGTAGCAAGTCTGGTATCCCGGCCGCAAGGCCGAGCCTGCATCGGCCGCGTCATGCGAAGGCCGGCTCGGCCGTCACATCGGCGTTCGGCGGCAGGGTCACCGCCCGATTCTGCCGCAGTGTCGCGGCGCCATCGGCCACGGCCTGCCACACCGCGTGCGACAGCGCCTTGCGGCTGGCGAAGCGCGCCGGGTCCAGCGGCGGATGGAACAGCACGCTGGCCCGCAGCCCGCGATGCTGGGCGAATCGCCAGAAATGGCTCGCCAGGTCCATGTCGCCGTACCATGCGAACACCGGCCGGCTGGCCCGCCCGGCCGGCAGTCCGTCCAGCCGGTCGTACACCACCGACACCGGCTGGATCAGCGGCGGGTCCTCGCCCTCGGCCACCGCAAAGAACGCGCTGCGGAACGGCAGCACGCGCGAACCGTCCGACGTGGTGCCCTCGGGGAACAGCACCAGGCTGTCGCCGGCCGCCAGCCGCTCGCGCATCACGTCGCGCTCCCGCCCGGTCGCGTGGCGGTTGCGCGAGATGAACACCGTGCGCCCGAGCCGTGCCACGGTTCCCACCAGCGGCCAGCCGGCGACCTCGTTCTTCGACACGAAGCAGCCGTCCATGCGGCCGCCCAGCACGGGAACGTCGAGCCATGACGAGTGGTTGGAGACGAACACGACCGAGCGTCCGGCCACGCGCGCCGGGGCGCCCATCACCCGCACGCGCAGGCCGAGCAGCCGGCACACCGTCGCCCAGTAGAACCGGGCGTGGACCACCTTGGCGCGGCCGGGCAGCAGCAGGCAGATCGACTGGATCATCATGCAGGGCAGCGTCCACAGCAGGACGCCGCCACCGCGGCGGGCCACGCGAATCGGGCGCAGCACACCCAGGCGCGAGCCGGTAGCCGGAATGATTCCATCGTTATCGGCCGCATCCTGGCGTGCCAGCAGCGGCCGGCGCGCAGCGAGACGGCGCGGATGGCGGGCGGTCTCCCTCATGTCGCCGGGATAGCTCGCCAACAGTTTCCTAACAATGGCGCAACCGTGACACTTGGCGGAACACCACCCCCGCTACCGTTCCCCGCAACACCGCACCGGCTAAACCTCACGACATGCGTCATGCGCTTGCCTTCCCCATCATCCTCGCCTTGGCCGCAAGCCCCGGCGTGACGCTGGGAGCCGATCCGCAACCCTATACCGTGACGCTCAAGCCGACCGGCAATTCTGCGCTCGACCAGGCGCTGCACGACTCCTCGCAGCTCGATTCGCTGCGCGAGAAGGCGCCCGCCGGCCCGTTCGCGCTGGTGACGCGGGCACGCGACGACGCCGGCCGGTTCCTGACGGCGCTGAACAGCTTCGGCTACTACAAGGGAACGGTCAGCCTCACGATCGACGGCAGGCCGATAGACCAGGCGGACCTGCCGGACCTGCTGGAGAAGGCGCCGGCCGACCCGCCGGTGCCCGTGATCGCGACCTTCGACCCGGGACCGCTGTTCCATCTCGGGCGGGTCACCGTGCAGGGCGAGGTGCCGCCGACGGCGCGCGAGCAGCTTGGCCTGGCGCCTGGCGCGCCGGCGGTCGCGGCGGACGTGCTGGCGGCGCAGCAGCGCCTGCTGGCAGCGATCCGCGAGGCCGGCTATCCGCTCGCCACGGTGGACCTGCCGCCGGTCACGCTGCGGCCGGCCGAGAACCTGCTGGACGTGGGCTTCGTCGCGGCCGAGGGCCCGTTCGCGACCATCGGCCCGATCCGCATCACCGGCCTGCAGACGGTGAACGAGGAGTATGTCCGCCGCCGCCTGCTGCTGCACACCGGCGAGCGGTTCAGCCCGACCAGCCTGCAGAAGGCGCGCGAGGACCTGGCCAGCATCGGCGTCTTCTCGGTGGTCCGCATCGAGCCCGGCGCCAAGCTCGACCCGGACGGCACGATCCCGATCCTGATCGAGGTCACCGAGCGTCCGCTGCGCGCGGTCGACGTCGGGGCGGCGTATTCCACCGATCTCGGCGTCAACCTCAACGCCGGCTGGCACCACCGCAACCTGTTCGGCAACGCCGAGCAGCTCAACATCACCGGCGGCATCCAGCTCGGCGGCAACGCGGTGCACAAGCCGGGCTACAATCTCGGCATCCAGTTCATCAAGCCCGACTTCCTGGCGCGGGACCAGGCGCTGGAGATCAGCCTGGGCGCGGTGAAGCAGAGCCTCGACGCCTACGACCAGAAGGCGCTGACCCAGAAGATCGCGCTCGACCGCAAGCTGTCGGCGCACTGGACGGTGGGCGCCGGCATCAGCGGCGAGCAGGAGGAGATTGTGCAGGAGGGCATCTCCCGCCGCTACAACCTGATCGGCCTGCCGCTGTCGGCACGGTTCGACAACACCAACAGCCTGCTGGATCCCACCAGCGGCTTCCGCGCGGCCCTGCTGGTGACGCCGACCCAGTCGTTCGGCTCCCCCAGCAGCACCTTCGTCATCGCCCAGCTCTCCGGTTCGGCGTATCTCGACCTGACCGGCGGCGGGCGCAGCGTGGTGGCGCTGCGGGGCCTGGTCGGCAAGGCATTCGGCGCCGACCAGTTCGGACTGCCGCCCGACCAGCGCTTCTATGCCGGCGGCTCCGCCACCGTGCGCGGCTACCGCTACCAGTCGGTCGGGCCGCAATTCGCGGACGGCAAGCCGACCGGCGGCACTGCCGTCAGCGCCGGCTCGATCGAGTTCCGCCAGCGCATCCTGGACAGCTACGGCGTGGTGGCTTTCGTCGATGCCGGCCAGGTGACCGCCGAGGGCGCGCCGTTCACCAGCAACTGGCAGATCGGCGCCGGGATCGGCGCGCGCTACTACACCTCGATCGGCCCGATCCGGCTGGACATCGCCGTCCCCCTGAACAAGCGGCGGAACGACGATTCGTTCGAGCTGTACGTCGGGATCGGGCAGTCATTCTGACCATCGCCCTGCAGGCCTCCCCGCGCGCGCAGATTTGTCGCGCCCGGCGGACCGCCGACAGGGTACGCTCCGTGGCGGCCCCGGGAGAGGCCGGCCGTTGCGGCGGGCCGGCCGGCTTTGACCGGCCCGCGGGCCGCACCGACATCAACAAGTGCGAACCCCAGGCAGGTTGAGACGCTACCGACACATGCGGCGCGCAGCGAAATGGATCGGCGGCATCGTCCTGGTACTGGTGGCACTCCCGGTGCTGCTCGTGCTCGCGCTGAACACGCCGCCCGGGCGATCCGCCGTGGCCTGGCTGACGCCGCGGCTGACCGGAGACACCGTCCGCCTCATCGGCATCTCCGGCCGCTTCCCCGACGCCCTGCGCATCGAGCGGATCGCACTGCGCGACGCCGATGGCGACTATGCCGTGGTGGAAGGCGCCGCGCTGGACTGGTCGCCGCTGCAACTCGTCCACCGGCGGATCGTGATCGACCGCCTCGCCGCCGCGCGCGTCGCCGCCATCCGCATGCCGGGCGGCTCCTCATCGTCAGGCGGGTTCGTCGTGCCGGCTCCGGTCACCCTGCGGTCGCTGCAGGTGGCGCGGCTGGATGTGGGCGCCGCGCTGGCCGGCAAGCCGGTGGCCGTCGCGCTCGACGGCAGCGGCGAACTCGACAGCCTCACGGATTTCGGCGGCACGCTGACCGTCCGCCCGCTCGAGGGCGAGGGCCGCTATGCGGTGACCGGCACGTCACGGGCGGGCAAGCTGAGCGCGCGGCTCACCGCGACCGAGCCGCCGGGTGGCCTGGTCGCCGGCCTGGCGGACCTGCCCGACCTAGGGGCGATCCGGCTCGACGCTTCACTCGAAGGCCCGCTCGCGGCGATCGCCACCCGGCTGACCCTCGCCGCCGGCCCGCTGCATGCCACGGTCGGCGGCACGCTCGACCTCGAGCACAGCGCCGCCGACCTCACGGTGGCGGCCGCCGCCCCGGCGATGCAGCCGCGGCCCGACATCGCCTGGCAGTCGGTGACGGTGGATGCGCAGGTCCGCGGGCCGTTCACCGCGCCCGACGCGACCGGCCGCGTGCAGATCGACGGGCTGACCGCGGCCGGCGTGGCCATCGGCAGGTTCGCCGCGACCATCGCCGGTGACACCGGCCGCGTGCGGCTCGATGGCGAGTTGACCGGGCTGCGGGTGCCGGGCCCGGCCCCCGACCTGCTGGCCGGCGAACCGCTCGCGGTGCATGCCGATGTGCAGCTTGCGGCACCGGACCGGCCGGTGCACGTGACGCTGCGGCACAAGCTGTTCACCGCCGATGCCGATGCACTCACCGGCGCGCGCCGCAGCGTCGAGGCCACGCTGCGGCTGCCCGACCTGTCGCCGTTCGCAGCGCTCGGCCAGGTGCCGCTCGACGGCGGTCTGTCGCTCACGCTGCATGCGGCGAGCGAGGGGGACACCACCACCGTCACCAGCGAGGCGACGATCCAGGTCACCGGCGGCCAGCCCCAGGCGAAGGCGCTGGTGGGCGAGACCGGCCATCTCAGCCTCGCCGCCACGCTGCGCGGCAGCGACCTGACCCTGTCGCGCCTGCGCTTCACCGGCAGCGCCACCGAGATGGAGGCCAGCGGACGCATCGCCGACGATGCTGTCGATCTCGCGTGGTCGCTGGCGGTGAGCGACCTTGCCGCGGCGGCCAGCAGCCTGGGTGGTCAGCTCCGCGCCAACGGCCGCGTCACCGGGAAGATCGGCGCGCTGGCGCTGACCGCCGACATCGACGGCAATGTCGCGGCGCACGCCATGTCGTCCGGCGCGCTCAAGGTACATGTCGAGGCCGCCGGCCTGCCGGACAGCCCCAGCGGGCGGATCTCGGCGCAGGGCGAACTGCTCGGCGCGCCGATCAACGTCGAGGTCGGCCTGCGCCAGGTGCCCGCCGGGCTGGCGGTCGAGATCGAGCGTGCCACCTGGCAGAGTCTGAAGGCCGAGGGCGCGCTGGAGATGCCGACGGCGACGATGATCCCGACCGGCAGCGTGCGGCTCGCCATGACGCGGCTGGCCGATCTGTCGCCGCTGCTCGGCCGGCCCGTCGGCGGCTCGCTGAAGGCGAGTTTCCAGGCATCGCCGGGCCCGAAGCTGCCGGTGCTCGACGCGCGGGTCGACGTCGAGGGGTTGCAGGCGGCGGGCATCGCCGGATCGGTGCGTGCGACCGCGACCGGCGAGCCCGATGCGCTCGCGGTGAAGCTGGGCGCCGCACTGCCGAACCTGCAGGGTGCGCCGGCACGGCTGGACGCCGCGGGCACGGTCAATGCCACCCGCCAGTCGCTGCGCCTCGCCTCGATGCAGGCGGAGTGGCACCAGCAGACGCTGCGGCTGCTCGCGCCGGTGCAGATCGGCTTCGCCGACGGCGTCACCATCGACCGGCTGCGGCTCGGGCTGCGCCAGGCGGTGATCGATGTCGCCGGCCGCGCGGGCGCCACGCTCGACATCACGGCGTCGCTGCGCAACCTGCCAGCCGACATCGCGGCGGCGTTCGCCCCGGCCGCGGCGGTCGACGGCACGCTGCAGGGGGATGCGCGGATCACCGGCACGGCCGCGCGGCCCACCGGCCAGGTGCGCCTGTCCGCGACCGGGCTGCGGGCGCGCACCGGGCCGGGCCGGGCGCTGCCGCCGGCCGCCGTCACCGCGCGGCTCGACCTGAACGGCGGCGATGCGCAGATCGACACCCGGCTGACCGCCGGCCGCTCGACGCTCACGGTGACCGGGCGGGCGCCGCTGGCCACCGCGGGCGCGCTGAACCTGAAGGCCGGCGGGCGGGTCGACCTGACCCTGCTGGACCCGATCCTGGCGGCCGGTGGACGGCGCGTGCGCGGCCAGGTCACGCTGGACAGCACGATCACCGGCACGATCGCCGCGCCCAACATCGCCGGCACGGTCCAGCTTGCCGGCGGCGAGGTGCAGGATTACGGCACCGGGGTGCATCTCAGCGACATCGCGCTGCGGGTGCAGGGCGCCGGCGGCTCGCTGCGCATCACCCAGTTCAGCGCCAAGGCGGGACAGGGCACGCTCGGCGGCGGCGGGCGGATCGACGTGCTGCAGCCGGGCCTGCCACTCGACCTCACGCTGACGGCGCGCAACGCCCAGCCGCTGTCGAGCGACCTGATCACCGCCGTCATCGACGCCGACCTGACGCTGCGGGGCGAGGCGTTCGGACAGCTCACCGCCGGCGGGAAGGTCCATGTCCGGCGTGCCGAAATCCGCATCCCAGAGCGCATGCCCGCGACGATCGCCGTGCTGCCGGTGCGCCGGCCAGGCGCGCGGCCGGCCCCCCCGCCATCCGCGCCGTCGGTCATCGCGCTGAACCTGGCGCTCGATGCCCCGAGCCAGGTGTTCATCCGCGGGCGCGGCGTGCTGGCCGAATTCGGCGGCGCGATGCAGCTAGGCGGTACGGCGGCGGCGCCGCTGACCACCGGCGGCTTCGACCTGCGGCGCGGCGAGGTCAGCCTGGGCGGCCGGTCGCTGGATTTCTCCGAGGGCCGGATCAGCTTCAACGGCGGCAGCATCACGGACCCGGCGCTGCACCTGGTGGCCAACAGCACCGGCGGCGGGGTCACCGCGACGCTGGCGATCGACGGCACGGCGCATGATCCGAAGATCACGCTGTCCAGCGCGCCGCCGCTGCCGCAGGATGAAGTGCTGGCGCACCTGCTGTTCGGCAGCGGCATCGGGCGGCTGGGAGCGCTCGAGGTGGCGCAGATCGCCTCCGCGCTCGCGACTCTGACCGGTGCCGGCGGGATCGGCGACCCGCTCGACAAGGTGCGCCAGGGGCTGGGGCTGGACCGGCTGACGGTCAGCAACGGCGCCGGTGGCAGCCCGGCCCTGGAGGCGGGACGCTACATCGCGCCGCGGGTCTACCTGGGGGCCAAGCAGAACACCTCGGGCGGCACGCAGGCGAGCGTGCAGTTCGACATCGCCAAGGGACTGAAGCTGGAGGGAACGGCCGGCACCGGCGCAAGTTCCGCCACCGGATCGGCCGGTGCCTCCAATGGAACCAGCGTCGGGTTGACCTACCAGTTCGAGTATTGACTGGCAAACGCGTTAAGTCGCCTGTATCACCCTGGGGCAAAGGGTGGGGATAGGCGAAGCCAACATCGCAATGCAGTCGATCGAGACGATGCTTCGGACGGTGCCGGGCTTTGCGCAACTGGACAGCCAGTCGCTGCAGCATGTGGCCGCGGCCGGCACCTTGAGCGAGGTGGCGGCCGGCAACGTGCTGTTCCACGAGGGCACCATCCCGCAGGCGCTGTACGTGCTGCTGGACGGCCGGGTCAGCCTGACCGGGACCGCGGCCGATGCATCGAGCACCGTGATCGACATCCTGGGACCGGCCAGCAGTTTCGTGCTGGCGAACGTGCTGGCGGACGAACCCTACCTGATGGGCGCGCAGGCGATCGTGGGATCGCTGCTGGTGCGTATCGCCGCCGAACCGATGCGCCAGATCGTCGCCGCCCAGCCGGCCGCCGCGATGGCGATGATGCGGGCGATGTCCGCCGAACTCGGCAACATGACGCGGCAGGTGGCCGACCTGAAGGTGCGCGTCGCCGCCCAGCGGCTGGGGACGTACCTGCTGAGCCAGGTCAAGGAGCCGGCCGCGACCAAGGCCGACTTCCGCCTCCCGGTCACCAAGGGCCTGCTGGCCCCATGGCTCGGCTGCCGTGCCGAGAACCTGTCGCGCGCCTTCATGGCGCTGCGTGCGTATGGCGTGGAAACCCACGGCTCCCGCGTGCTGCTGCATGATGTGGCAAGCCTGCGGGCCTATGCCGGCGCCGGCGATCCGGCTTCCGCGAACGGCGCTGCCGCTCCGCCGCCGGTGGAGAAGGTCTTCGGCGATGCCTTCAGGTTGCGCCCCAGGCGCAGCCGCGGAACCTGAGCCGTACGCGCCTCCGCATGAACCTGACCGAGCGCTGATGCCGATCGCGGTAAGCGGATCGCTGATCGAGGTGGTGATCTACCTGCTGTGCGTGGCCACGAGTTCGCTGTGTGCATACCTGCTGGCGCGCGCCTACCGCCGTGAGCGCAACAGGCTGCTGGTCTGGAGTTCGCTCTGTTTCGCCCTGCTGGCGGTGAACAACCTGGTCCTGGCGGTGGACGCACTGCTGCTGCCTGAGATCGATCTCTCGCTGATCCGGATCGTCACCGCGCTGGTGGCCGTGAGCGTGCTGCTGTACGGCTTCATCTGGGAGGCGTGATGAGCAATCTGCAGCTCAACACGTACCTGGCGGGAATGGTCACGGCGAGCTTCCTCGCGTCGGGCCTGTTCTTCCTGAAATTCTGGTGGCGCAGCCGCGACCTGCTGTTCGTCGCCTTCGCCGTGGCGTTCTGGCTGCTGGCGCTGAATGCCGCGCTGGTC
Source organism: Acetobacteraceae bacterium (assembly GCA_037201625.1). Lineage (GTDB taxonomy): Bacteria > Pseudomonadota > Alphaproteobacteria > Acetobacterales > Acetobacteraceae > JAMXLO01. The sequence goes on from JBBCGR010000003.1 coordinate 2,146,877, forward strand.
GTGATGTGGCCGGAACCGCACGAGCGGCGGACCTGGTTCTACCTGCTGCGGGTCGCGGCGTTTTTGCTGATCGCGGCGGCCATCGTGCGCAAGAACGCCGCCGAGCCCGGCGAGGATTGAAGCGGGCCGGCAGCGGCTATTCGTCAGGCGCCCCGCTTCGCCTCGATCGCGTCCCAGATCATCGCCTCGATGCTGATGCCGTCGAAGCGGTCGATCTCCTGGATGCCGGTGGGCGAGGTCACGTTGATCTCGGTCAGCCAGTCGCCGATCACATCGATGCCGACGAAGATCATGCCCTGCTCGCGCAAGGTCGGGCCGATCGCCGCACAGATCTCGCGGTCGCGCGCGGACAGCGTGCATTTCTCCGGCCGGCCACCGACATGCATGTTCGACCGCGCCTCACCCGCCGCGGGCACGCGGTTCACCACGCCGACCGGCTCACCGTCGACCAGGATGATGCGCTTGTCGCCCTGCCGCACCGCGGGCTCGTAGCGCTGGAACATCAGCGGCTCGCGGGACCGCGCGAAGTGCATCTCGAGCAGCGACGCCAGGTTCTCATCGTCCGGCTTGATGCGGAACACGCCGGCGCCGCCGTTGCCGAACAGCGGCTTGACGATGATGTCCTTGTACTCGAGCCGGAAGGCGCGGATCGCCTCCAGGTCCCAGGTGATCATGGTGGGCGGCATCAGGTCGGGGAAGTGCGTCACCAGCAGCTTCTCCGGCGCGTTGCGCACGGCGGCCGGGTCGTTCACCACCAGCGTCTTCGGATGGATGTGCTCCAGCAGGTGGGTGGCCGTGATGTACGCCATGTCGAATGGCGGATCCTGGCGCATCAGCACCACGTCCATCGTTGCGAGGTCGACCTGCGCCTGCTCGCCGAATGCATAGTGCGCGCCGCGCTGGCGCTGCACGGTCACCGGGCGGACGCGGGCCATCAGCCGCTCCTCGCGCCGCTCGCCCTGGCGCTGGACGCCCTCGCGCAGCGCGAGATGGCGGACCTCATAGTGCCACAGCGCATGGCCGCGGCGCTGCGCCTCCAGCATCAGCGCGAAGGTGGAATCGGCGTCGATGTTGATGGTCTCGATCGGGTCCATCTGGACCGCGACTTTCAACGCGCGTGCCATGGGCGGCTCTCCAGTGGACGATGAGACGGTGGACTATGAGGCGGCAGGCGATGCGGCGGCGGACGATGCCGCCACATTGTCTACGGGGAGACCGGCCGGCTGGCCAGGGCCGGTCTCCCTGCCCTGTCCTCAGATCGCGATCGCGTAGGCCGGGCGCCGGGGATCGGCGCCGGAGGCGATCATGCCGGTGACCGGATCGCGCAGCACCGCCTCGACCGAGCCGGCGAGCCAGGTCCATTCCGGCCAGGTCTTCACCTCATGGCCCCGCGCGGCGAGGTCCGCCTGCACCGCCTTGTCGATGCGGCCCTCGACCGCGAGGCGACCGGGGAAATACTCGAACGGCGCGAAGGACGAGGGGAAGGAATAGGAGGCGATGCGCGGCGCCTCGATGGCGTCCTGCACCTCCATGCCGTGCTGGAAGATGTTGAGCAGCACTTGCAGCATCGCCTGGGTCTGGACGTCGCCGCCCGGCGTGCCGAACGGCATCACGCCACCGGTGCCGGTCACCACCATCGCCGGATTGGGCGTGAGCCGCGGACGCTTGCCGGGGGCGACGCCCGCGGGATGGCGCGGATCGGGCCGGCTCTGCGAGCCGCGGCCGGACGGCGTGATGCCGAGGCCGGGGACCACCGGGACGTTGCCGGATCCGTCGGAGGGTGTGGCGCTGAAGGCGTTGCCCCAGCGATCGACCACGCAGCAATACGACGTATCCGCCTCGACCTTCGGCAGATCGGCGAGCGCCGCCTCATAGGAACGGTTGGAACGATCGAGCGGCGCCGGCATCTCACCGAACGCGCGATCGTCGCGCACCGCGGCGGCGCGCCGGGTGATGGTGGCGGGATCGAGCAGGTAGTCGATCGGCACGTCGACGAAGGCCGGGTCACCGAAATGATATTCCCGATCGGCCATCGCCAGGTTCACGCATTCGGCGATGCGGTGCAGATAGGTGGCCGAGTTGTGTTCGAGGCCTGCGATGCCCACACGCTCCAGCAGCGCCAGCGCCTCGAGCAGCGCGGGCCCCTGGCACCACGGGCCGCAGGTGATGATCTCGTGCTCGCGCCAGGAGCGCCGCACCACCGGTTCGACGGGCGAATGATACGCGGCGAGGTCGTCCATCGAGAGATAGCCGCCCTCCTGCTCCTGGAAGCGGACGATCTCGCGCGCGATGTCGCCGCGATAGAATGCGTCGTGGGCGGCGCGCAGGCCGGCCATCCGGTCAGGGCCGGCGGCGCGGTCCTGGTCGATCATGTATTGCAGCGTGCGGCCGAGATCGGACTGCACGAACTTCTCGCCTGAGCGGGGGACGCGGCCGCCGGGCAGGAACACGTCGGTGTTGGACTGCCAGCGGCGATACTCGTGCTCGTGCGACGCGATCGAGGTCACCAGCAGCGGATACACGGCGAAGCCTTCTTCGGCGTAGCGCTGCGCATAGGAGGCGACGTCGGCGAAGCGCATGGTGCCGTGGCGCTCCAGCGCGGTGATCCACGCATCGGGCGCGGCCGGGACGACGGTGCGCAGCACGCCATCGGGAATCTTGCCGCCATGCTCTCGCATGAAGATGTCGGCGGGCAGTTTCTTCGGCCACCAGCCGAGACCCGCGATGCTCTCCACATGGCCGTTCGCCAGGCGGATCATGATCGGTGCGACGCCGGCGACGTTCACCAGGTCGGGCTGCAGCACGCCGAGTGCGATGCCCGCGGCGACGCCGGCGTCGATTGCGTTACCACCGGCCTCGAGGACGGAGAACGCTGCAGCGGCGGACAGGTAGTGACCGGCGGAGACCGCATGGCGCGTGCCGTAGACGGTGGGGCGATGGGACATGGGACGGCTCCTGGCAGGACGATGCGCAAGCGTGCGGCAATCCGGCAGGAGCGTCCAGACCTGATGCTGTCGGATGGGGCGGCGGTGCGCCGGAGTGTCACTTCGAACCCTGACCAGAGGCGCTGCTTTGCCTCATGGCCAAGTCTGGCCGCCGGCTGTCCGGTCAAGGTCGCAGTGCAGGACCGGACGTTTTCAGCGTCTTGCCGCGGCTTGGCCGCGGCATCCACGTGTTCCGGTGTGGCGTAGAACACGTGGATGGCCGGCACGAGGCCGGCCATGACGATGAACGAACGATCCGGGAACCCAGGTTGGCGCCCCGCTACCTCACCCGATGGCCCCGCCATCCTTCTGCGTCCGCCGGCGGAGGCCCGCGACGGACAGTGCGCCCAGGCCGGCCGCGAGCAGCAGCAGCGTGCCGGGCTCCGGCACTGCCGTCGTATTGATCGAGTAGCCGCTCTGGCCCGCATCCGACGGATTGGTGGACAGCCGGTTGGTCCAGTTGATGGTGGCATCAGCGATGTTCGCGCTGTACGCCCAGGCGTAGGCGTTGAACGCGGCGGTGGTCTGGTAGATGCCCGACAGGTCGAACTCGACCTTGGCATTGCCGCTGTCGGTGCTGCTGCGATCGCTGTGGTTGCCGACATAAAGGTCGACGAACATCAGGTACTCGGCGGTCGAGGGATCGTTGATGTCCTGGCCGGAATAGAACGGCAGGATCCACCCCTCGCCCGGTCCGGGCTTGGCGGTCTGCGGACCGTAGGCGAGGTCGTCCTTCGTGAAGATCTCGTCGACGGCACCGTTCGCATACACGGGGTCGACCACGCCCGAGGACGACGCCGTCCACTGATAGCCGCTGGACTTGATCCTCAGGCTGAAATTGTCGGCGATCGGCCCCTTCATCGAGAACATCAGGATGATGTCGTCGTTGTAGCCGCGGCCGCCGGTCGTCGTGACCCAGAACGTTCCGGATGTGGACGAGGTGGTGATGTTCCGGGTGGTCACCTGGCCGAACACGCCGGCGTTGGTGGGATCGGTCGAGATGTGGAGCTGGTTCAACCCGCCGCCCGGCGCATAGATGCGATAGGTATCATCGATTCCCGTGCCGTACAGAGCGCCGCCGTCGTTGGCGACCTCGATGTCGATGTTGCGGTTGCTGGGCAGCGGGGCGGCGACAGCGAAAGAGGCTCCCGTCAGGGAAGCCATGGCAGCGCAGACGGCGCGCTGCAATGCGTGCGGCATCGTCGAGGTCCTTTGTCGATAGCGTTATAGCCGGATGGGAAGCTGGTTTGACCGAAGGGAGGAACGATTAACCCTGGTAACTTACTGTTACCGCACGGTCTGTCAAACCAAGCTATGCCTGGATGGCTACAGCGACGCTGCGGACCGAGGCATTGCCGCGGCCTTCCAAGGCACCATCCGGTGCGCCGGATGCACCGCGGCAATCCGGCTCTTTGCTGTGCGCAAAAGCTACTTCGGCACAGCCTCGGTCGCCACCATCTGCTGGTCGAGCCGCGGACGATAGGTGATGCCGCCGCGCGTCGCTGCGATGGTCGGTTCGATATACATGGGAATGACGCCCAGCCGCTCCACCGCCGCGGCGAGCGCACCGCGGATCGCCGCATCGCGGCCGGCATCGTTGCGCACCACCGCCGCCTCGATCAGCCGGTCCAGCTCCGGGTCGGAGAAGCTGCCGCGATTGCCGTCGCCGATGCCGCGCTTCTCGTCCACGGTCTGCGCCACCACCTGCAGGATGTACTGGCCGTCGCGCAGCGAGGACAGCGACAGCTCATACAGGATCAGCGGCCATTCGTTGCGGCCGGCGCGCGAGCGCGGGAAGAACACGCTGCCCGGCATCGTCTCCAGCTTCATGGCGAAGCCGGCGCGCGACAGCATCTGCGCCACCGCCTGGCAGACGCGCGCATCGTTCACCCAGCGATCGTTCGGACAGGCGAGCGTCATGCCGATCCCGTCGGGATAGCCCGCCTCCGCCAGCCGCCGCTTCGCCGCCACGGCGTCGACGGCAGGCACCGCCATCGCCGGATCCCAGCCGCCGAAACCCTCCGGCACAAGCTGCATCGTGGCGGCGCCCTGGCCGGACATCGCACGCTCCACCAGCGCGTGGCGGTCGAGCCCCAGCGAGATCGCCTGGCGCACGCGCAGGTCGCGCAGCGGGTTCTTCTCCAGCTTCTGGCCTTGCCGGTCGGTCAGCAGCGGCAGCGAGTCCTGCCCGACATTCGGCAGCAGGAAGGCCACGCGGTCGGCGGGGCGGCCGAACACCGCAATGTCCTTGGTCGCCCTCAGCCGCGCCACATCGTCGGGCGGTACGTTCTCGATCAGGTCGAGGTCGCCGGCCAGCAACGCCGCCTCACGCGCCGCATCGTTGCCGATCACGCGCACCGTCACCCGCTGCCAGGCCGGCTTGCCGCCCCACCAGTACGGGTTGGGCTCCAGCACCTCGGTGTCCCCATAGCGGAACGATACGAGACGGAACGGCCCGGTGCCGATCGCGGCGCGGCCCGAGGAGAACTCCTCGGGCGACGCCCCCACCACGCTCCTGGGCACGATGAACACGTTGGTGAACTGGCCCGGCAGCAGCGGGTTGGCGCGGTCGGTGGTGACGCGCACGGTGTAGGGATCGACCGCGACGGTGCTGACGATGGTGCGCAGGTTGGAGGTGTAGGGGCCGGGATTGTTCGGGATGGACGGGATGCGCCTGACGCTGGCGACCACGTCATCCGCGGTGAACGGCGAGCCGTCGCTGAACTTCACGCCCTGGCGCAGCTTGAACTCCCAGGTCATCGGATCGACCTGCGTCCAGCTCTCGGCCAGCGTTGGCACCCAGTGCGCATCGGCATCCTTGCCGACGAACGAATCGTAGAGATGCCGTGCGGCCGCCATGTTGGGGCCGATGAACAGGATGTGCGGGTCGATGACGAAGGCCGATTGCACGCCCATGCGCAGGTCCTGCGCAGCGGCGGCGAACGGCAGAAGCAGCAGCGCGATGGCCAGTCGGAGGATCGTCATGCGGGGCGCCTGTGACAGGGTTTCACATGCGGCGAGCATGGACGCGACGCCGGCGGAGCGCCATTCCCCGCCGCGATCCTTTCACATGAAACCGGTCAGGCCGCGTGCAGCCGGATCGGGTTCTGTCCCATGAAGCGCGGGTTGAGGATCGGGTAGAAGGCGTAGCCGAAGCCCACCCAGTCGGGATGGCCGGCCTGCAGCACCTTCGGCATCACCACCGCAACGGCCGCCACGCCGCGGTTGCGACGTCCCGCCACGTCGAACGCCGCGTGGATCGCATCGACCAGCATCTGGTCGAAGTCGGGCTGCAGGATGGAGGACGCCAGCACGACGATCCCCGGCCGGGTGCGGTTGACGCGGCTCTGCACGCCGTTCACCGCCTCGATCACCGCGGCCCGCAAGGACGCCGGCGTGCGGCGGTCCCGCTGCCGCCATTTCAGCGCCTCGGGCTCCAGGAGCGCGAGGGTCAGCGGGTCACCCGCCGACGTGCTGAAGTGCAGGCCGGGTTCAGCGTCCGCCAGAGTGAAGCCGACCCGGTTGCCGGCGTCATACAGCAGCTTCGCAGTGCCCAGCGTCACCAGCGTTCGGATCAGCCCATCGGGCTCGGCCAGCGCCGCCGTCAGCCGCGGCAGCAGAGGATGCTGCCCCCAGCATCGCATCAGGTGGCGCAGCGCGACGACATGCATCGTCGCCATCGCGTCATCGTCCTGGTTCAGCCAACTCCAGCCGGGCGTGCCGATCTTCGTCCGCAGGCGTGCGACCGACCATGCGAACGGATAGGGCCCGTGCTCTGCATCGTCAGCCGCCGGCGATGCCTCGATCTGGGCGGCGAGGCGCCCACCGGCCAGCCGGTCATACCCCCGCGCGGCATCCTCCAGCAGCGCCTGCGTGACCGCGACGGGCTCGTCCGGCCAGGGGAGCGGCCGGTTGCCGGCATACTCGCTTGCCAGCGTGCGGGCGCACACCAGCACATCGCCCGGGCGCAGGCCGGCGGTCGTCGGCATCGGCTGGCCGATCGGCTCGATCGGTACCGCCGTACGCGGCAGGATTTCGGTCGGGACCAGGCCGGGCGTGGTGGTGATGGCGCCGCAGCGGGCGCAGCGGAGGCGGATCGCCACCAGGTTGGCGGGGAGGTAGCCGGTCACCAGCACCGACTCGCCGCACCGGCATGACAGGGCATCGCGGCCGCCGCCCTGGAAGATGGGCGCGGCGCCGACCTGGATGAAGTGCGGCGCGTCCTGCTCCGGTTCGATCGCTAGAAGATCCCGTCCAGCCAGGCGCGCTTTCTCGGCTGGACGATGGGGGTGTCGCCGGTCTCCTGGCTCTGGCCGAGGGCGGAGTTCTCGCGGAGGCGCTGCGCCTCCTTCTCGGGGTCGACGACGATCCCGGGCTGCGGCGTCTTGCGCCAGAACATCAGCTTGTCCGCGAAGCCATCCGACGGCCGGTCGTTGCGCGCCTGCTGGTCGATCTGGTTCCGGATCGCCGAGGATGCCGGCGGACCGGCAGCCTGGACCAGCGCCTGCTGGCCGGCGCTGGTGCCGTCGGCCGGGCTGGTGAGCGCCATCTGGGGCACCAGGGCGAGTTCCGCCTTCTCGCGTTCCGACTGCTCCTGCGGCCGGACCGCGCCGGGTGCCGGCGGCGGCAGGGCGAAGCTGGGCGGCATGGCGAGCGGGGCGCGCGTGGTCACGGTGAACTCGTCGGGCGCGTCGCGGATGAAGCCGAAGGTGCGGCCGAACTGGTCGCCGCTGCACCCCGCGAGCGGCGCGGCGGAGGTGGCCAGCAGAAGGCCCAGGGCCCAGCGTCTGATCGATGGCAGCATCGCGGGATTTTTTAGCCCTACTCCGCGAGGTCTCGCAAGGATGTCATCCAGCCTGGCGGGCCCTCCGCGTGCCGGGCAGCAGGCTGTCGAGGATCAACGCCGCCACGCCGCAGACGATCGCCGCATCGGCAACGTTGAAGACGTACCAGGACCACTCGCCCACATGGGCGTGGATGAAGTCGACCACGGCGCCGAAGCGTAGGCGGTCGATGACGTTGCTGATGGCGCCGCCCACGATGGCGCCCAGCGCCACCGCAACCAGGCGCGATTCGGCGCGGCGCAGCCAGACGCCCAGGGCGGCGACCACGGCGAGTGCCACGGCGGCGAGCGCCAGCGAACTCCATTGGCCGAGCCCGTTGAACAGTCCGAAGGTGACGCCCCGGTTCCAAACCATGGTGAGGCTCAGCACCGGCAGCAGCACGATCTGGCCGATCTCGGGCAGCCGGACGACCTCGAGAATCCACCACTTGCTGGCCTGGTCCGCCACCAGCACGACAAGGGCGACGGCCAGGCCCAGCAGGGTGAGGGCGTTGCGGGTCACGGACGTGCCGCCGTCACGCCCGGCCGACCAGCCCCGATTCCACGGCATCGGCACAGCGCTCGCACAGCATCGGGTGCTTCGGCTGGCTGCCGACCTCCTGCAGCACCCGCCAGCAGCGGGCGCATTTCTCGCCTGGCGCCGGCCGCACGACGGCGAGCGCCTCGCCCTCGCCCGGCACCACCTGCACGTCCGACACGATCGCCATCATCGCCCATTGCTCCGGCGTCAGCAGCGACCGGCTGTCTTCGTCCAGCGACAGCGTCACCGCCGCCTGCAGCGAGGAGCCGATCAGCCCGGTGCGCCGCGCCTCCTCGATCGGCACGGTGATGCGGCGACGGATGGCGCGCAGGTTCTCCCAGCGCGCGCTCAGCGGCTCCACCCGCCACTCGGCCGGCAGTTCGGGGAAAAGCTGGAGGTGCACACTGTCCTGCTCGCCGAACCGCGCGCACCACGCCTCTTCAGCGGTGAAGCACAGCACCGGCGCCAGCCAGATCGCCAGGCAGCGGTGCAGATGATCCAGCACGGTCCGGGCGCTGCGGCGGCGCAGGCTGTCCGGGCGGTCGCAGTAGATCACGTCCTTGCGCACGTCGAAGTAGAACGCCGACAGGTCGGTGGCGCAGAAATTGTGGATCTCGGGATAGATGCCGGTCCAGTCGTAGCTCTGCACCGCGCTCCGGATGCGGGCATCCAGTTCGGTGAGCCGGTGGAGCACCCAGTGCTCCAGTTCAAGCATCTCGCCATACGGCAGGCGCTCGGCCTCGGTGAAACCGTCGAGCGAGCCCAGCAGCCACCGCAGCGTGTTGCGCAGCCGGCGATAGAGTTCCACCTGCTGCTTGAGGATCTCCGGCCCGATGCGCAGGTCTTCCGACGTGTCCGACATCATCACCCACAGGCGCAGGATATCGACGCCGTATTTGTCGGCGACCTCCTGCGGCGCGGTGACGTTGCCCAGGGACTTGGACATCTTGCGGCCCTGCTCGTCCATCACGAAGCCGTCGGTCAGCACCGCCTTGAACGGCGCCACGCCGCGCGTGCCGACCGCCTCCAGCAGCGAGGACTGGAACCAGCCGCGATGCTGGTCGGAGCCTTCGAGATACAGGTCGGCCGGCCAGGGCAGCTTGCGCGCCTCCAAGGTGAAGGCGTGGGTCGAGCCGGACTCGAACCATACGTCCACGATGTCCATCACCTGCTCGTAGTCGTCCGGATTGCGGTCGTTCCCCAGGAAGCGCTGCGGCGGCGAGGAGTACCAGCTATCGGCGCCCTCGGTCGTGAAAGCCTCGACGATGCGCGCCACCACGGCGGGATCGCGCAGCGGTTCCCCGGTGCGCTTGTCGACGAACACGGTGATCGGCACGCCCCAGGCGCGCTGTCGGCTGATGCACCAGTCGGGGCGGCTGGCGACCATCGAGCCCAGCCGGTTGCGGCCCTGCTCCGGCACGAAATGCGTCTTGGCGATCGCGTCGAGCGCCTTCTCGCGGATGCGCTCCGGGCCATCCAGGCGGATGAACCATTGCGGCGTGGCGCGAAAGATCAGCGGCGCCTTGGAGCGCCAGGAATGCGGGTAGGAATGCACCACCTTGCCGCGCGCCAGCAGCCCGCCCGCCTCGGTGAGCGCGGCGCACACCGGATCGGCGGCCTTGTAGACATGCAGACCGGCGAACAGCGGCACCCAGGGGTTGAACGTGCCGTCGCCGCCCACCGTCTCCGGCACCTCCAGGCTGTTGCGGCGGCCGAGATCGAAATCCTCCTCGCCATGGCCGGGCGCGATGTGGACGAAGCCGGTGCCGGCCTCGATGGTGACGTGGTCGCCGGCGAGCACCGGCACGTCGTAGTCGTAGCCGCGCCCGCGCAGCGGATGGGCGGTGACGGTGCCGACCAGGTCGGCGCCCTTGATCACGCGGTCGACATGATGGGTCTCGATGCCGGTGTCCTTGAGGACCTGCGGCAGCAGGTCCAGCGCCACCAGCAGCCTCTCGCCGGGACGGGCGAGCGAGCCCGCGGCGACACTGTCCACATGCACCAGCGCGTAGTCGAACTCCGGACCGGCCGCGATCGCGCGGTTGCCGGGCATGGTCCAGGGTGTGGTGGTCCAGATCACCACCGAGGCGCCCAGCAGGTCGGGCACCGGCGCCGGCAGCACCGGGAAGCGCACCCAGATCGTGACGCTGGTGTGGTCGTGGTACTCGATCTCGGCTTCGGCCAGCGCCGTCTTCTCGACCGGCGACCACATCACCGGGCGCAGGCCGCGATACAGCGCGCCGTTCAGCAGGAACTTGCAGATCTCCGCCGCGATCGCCGCCTCGGACGGATGGTCCATGGTGGCGTAGCGCTCGCGCCAGTTGCCCTCGACACCCAGGCGGCGGAACTCCGCCATCTGCACCTCGAGCCAGTGCTGCGCGTAGTCGCGGCATTCGGCGCGGAACTGCAGGACGGGGACGGCGTCCTTGTCCTTCTTCTTCTCGCGGTACTGCTCCTCGATCTTCCACTCGATCGGCAGGCCGTGGCAGTCCCAGCCGGGGATGTAGTCGGCGTCGTAGCCGGCCATCTGGCGGGTGCGGTTGATGACGTCCTTGTGGATCTTGTTGAGTGCGGTCCCGATATGGATATTGCCGTTCGCATAGGGCGGGCCGTCATGGAGGATGAACTTGGGCCTCCCCTGGGAGGCCGCGCGCAGACGGGACCACAGGTCCATCTTCTCCCAGCGCGCCAGGATCTGCGGCTCGCGCTTCGGCAGGTCGCCGCGCATCGGGAAGCCGGTCTGCGGCAGGAAGACGGTATCGCGATAGTCGCGTTGGGCGGTATCTGGGGCGGCGGGATCGGAGGGGGCGTCGTTCATGGCCTGTCCGGGCGGCAGATGCCGCGGTCTGGGTGTGGGCGCGCGTCGATGGTCCCGGGGCTCAGCGAGCCGCCGGGCCGGTAATTCGCGCCTGCCTATACACCTGGGCCATGCGGCGGACTATGGGGAGGGGGTGCGGGAGGGTCAAGCCGCACCCGCGCGGGTCAGGTGACCGCCTGGATGGCAGCCGCATTGCCCCGCCGGCTCGCGTGGATCTTGGTGAACTCGGCGCCCAGCAGGAAGATCTGCGCGGAGTAGTACACCCAGAGCAGCACGACGATCAGCGCGCCCGCCGCGCCATAGCTCGACGCCGCGGCGCTGTTGGCCAGATAGAGCCCGATCAGCGACTTGCCCACATTGAACAGCAGCGCGGTGACCAGCGCGCCGACCAGCACGTCGCCCCAGGCCAGCGCGGCATCCGGCAGCACCTTGTAGATCGCCGCGAACAGCACCGAGATCAGCGTGAACGAGATCAGGAAGTTGATCGCCTGCAGCACCAGGGCGCCGAACGGCAGCCGCGCATTGATGTAATCGGCCAGCCCCGAAAGCACCGCGCTGATCACCAGCGAGACCAGCAGCAGGAAACCCAGAGCGGCGACCAGGCCCAGGCTGGCCGCCCGCGCACGGATCAGCCGCGACACCGTGGTGCCGCGCGGCTCGGCCTTCCAGATCGCATTCAGCGCCGACTGCATCTCGCCGAACACGCCGGACGCGGTGAGCAGCAGGGTGAACAACCCCAGGATGGTGGCGAGAATGCCGGTCGACTTGCCCGACGCGCTCTGGATCGCGGTCTGCACAAGATCGGCGCTGTCCTTGCCCATCAGGTCGCGAAGCTGGCCGGCGATCGCGCCGCGCGCTGCCTCCTCCCCGAAGGCGAGGCCGGCGATCGCCACCACGATGAACAGCACCGGGCCGATCGAGGTGATGGTGTAGAACGAGATCGACGCGCCGCGGCTCAGCGCATCATCGGCGATGAACGCCTCGACCGTGTCCCGCAGCAATTGCCCGATCCGACCGAACATGGGGATGTCCTGTGCACCGGCAGCACAACGCGCCGCCGTCGACACGGTTTCCGGAGCGTAACCCTGGCCCGGCCACGCTTTACGGCGTGCGCTCTGACACCGGTCGCTGCTGCCATTTGTCGATCATCGAGCGAGTGACCTGTGAGGGGTAGCAGATCGGCTGCGGCCGCGTCCTGACGACTTCGTGACGGCCCTTGCAGGAGCGCCCTTTCGAATCGCGGGTCTGGTACTGGCAGACGCACCGGCCCGGATAGGCGGCCTGGCTCTGCTGCATGATCTGCTGGCGGACGCGGGTGTCGGAAAGCTGCTGCAAGGCCTCCGGCCTGGCCGAAGGCAGGGTGGGATCATGCATCGGCTGCTCCGCCCGCACGGCGGCGAGCGGGACGAGCAGGACGGCAGCCAGAGCGGCGACCAGGAGGGCGATCGGTCGCGCCGTTCGGACGTGGCGCATGCGGCGGATCATCGGACGCGGGTCATGGCGGATCTGCACCTTCGGCAAACAGGTCGGTCGCAACCCTATGTCGGTCGCAACAGGCCTGGAACGTCGCCGCCCGCGCCTCACGCTGTGCGGATCACGGCCATTTGTCAGGCGGGCTTCACCAGGCGGAACAGCAGCTTGTCGCAGACCGCGTAGTCCACCGCATCCATCAGCCGCGGATAGTAACGCCGGTCCTTGGGCGCCGGGACGAAGCCTTCATAGCCGAAACGCCGCACGGCGACATCGAACCCGGCGGCGGCGAACGCATCGGCATAGTCCTCGGGCGCGCGGTCCTGCACCGGTGCATTGGTGGAATCGCCGATCACATCGCGCCAGCGCGGCCAGAGCGGGCTGTCGGTGTGGCATCCGGTCACCGCGTAGTAGACGCCCCCGGCGCGCAATGCGGCATGGACGCTGGCGGCGTGGGAGACGAGGTCGGGCAGCAGGTAGATGACCTCATAGCTGAAGGCGAGGTCGAAGCGGCCTGGCCAGGATGCGAGTTCGGCCGCCACCTCGTAGTCGACCGGCGCAGTGCCGGCGAGCGAGCGTGCGGCGGCGATCGATTCGTGCGCGATATCGACGCCCAACCCATGACGGAACGGCCGCAGCGCGAACAGCAGGCGCAGGAAGCCGCCACGGTTGCAGCCGAAATCGACCACCTCGCGCGTCGACAGGTCGCGTTCCGGCACCTTCTCGATGAAATGCCGCCACAGCGGACGATGGCCCTCTTCCATGGCCGCTTCGCGCGCCGCGTCGCTGTGCCAGGTGCCGTAGGAGAGCGGTTCGTTGCTCATGGAGGCCTTTCCGGCATGCCTGCCGCTGTTGCTTGGGACACCGCGCACAGTGCTGCGGTGGCTTCGATGACGCAACGGGATCAGTCCTGCAACGCGAACCGGACCTGGACCGTGACCGTCATGCGGTCCTGCGGCATCGCGGCGGGGAACGGCGGCAGCATCGCCTCGCGCAGCATCGCTTCCGCCGCCGCATCCAGGATCGCCGAGCCCGACCCGCGGGAGATGGCGACGCCGCGCACCCGGCCCGAGCGCTCCACCGTGAATGTCACCACCACGCTGCCGGTCTCCCCGCGCCGCCGTGCCTCGGCGGGATAGGTCCGGTGGGCCGCCAACCAGGCTGCGAGGTCCTGCCGCCACGAGGGGCTGACCGCCGCCAGTGCCGGTGCGGCGGGAGGCGATGGCGGGGGGTCGATGGATGGCACGGTGGCCGGTGGTGTCGGCGGTGCAGGGGTCAACCTGGGGCGAAGGGTAACCGCTGGGCGGGGACTTGACGGGGGCGGAGCCGGGCGGGACGGCGGCCGCGGCGGCGCGGATGGCGGTGCCGACGGCGGCGGTTGGGGCGGTGGGGGTAATGGCTTGGGTCGCGCCGGTTCGGGCTGTTGCGATTCCACGATCGGCGGCGGCGGTGGCGTGGACGGCGCAAGTTCGAGTGGCGGCGGCGCGGGTGCTGGCGGTCCAACGGTCGGCAGTGGCGGCGCGCGTTCGAGTGGCGACGGCGGCAACGTCGGCGTGGGTGGTCGCGGTTCCACGATCGGTGCCGGCGGCGGCGGCACGGCCGGTGCGGGTTCGAGTGGCGGCAGCGGCTCCGGCGGTGGCGGTTCGGGTGGTCGCGGTTCCACGATTAGTGCCGGCGGCGGCGGCACGGCCGGTGCGGGTTCGAGTGGCGGCAGCCGCTCCGGCGGTGGCGGTTCGGGTGGTCGCGCTCCCACGATCGGTGTCGGCGGCGGTGGCACGGGCGATGCGAGTTCGAGTGGCGCCGGCGGCACGGGCAACGGCGCGGACTGTGACGCCTCGAGCGGGGTGATCGGCGGCGCGGCTGGCTCCGCCTTCGCCCCCCCTGGCAACCGTTGGAACACGACCTCGACCGGCGATTGCGCCACCGGTGACGGCGCCACCTCTCGTCGCTCCAGCCAGAGCGTGACGCCACAGGCCACCAGCACGTGCAGCAGCAACGACAGCGCCACCGCGGCAACCCGCCGCCCAGAAGCGTCACCGGACGGCATTCCAACGGGTTGCCGAGCCGGCAGAATTAGTACGTTATAATGTATCATAACGAACGCAGTCTCGCCGCAAGGCGCGAAGATGGGAAGGGTCACCGCCAATGCGGCATCGTCACGCTCTGCTCTCCGTTTGCCTGGTCGCCGCACTGGCACCGCCGGCGCATGCCCAGGACCCGGCACAGGACGGCGCCCCCGTCTCGCTCGATCTCGACGTTGTGGCGCGCCGCCTCGACCAGGCGCGCCACCAGATCCAGCCGAGCCTTGGCGCCAGCGTCTATGATTTCTCACCGCAGGCGCTGCAGATCATCCCGCAGGGTGCCGATGCGCCGCTCAATCAGGTGCTGCTGCGCGCGCCCGGCGTGGCGCAGGACAGCTTCGGCCAGATCCATGTGCGCGGTGAGCATGCCAACGTGCAGTTCCGCCTGAACGGCGTCGAGTTGCCTGAAGGGCTCTCGGTGTTCGGCCAGGCCATCGTGTCGCGCTTCGCGGAACGGATGTCACTCATCACCGGCGCGCTGCCGGCGCAGTACGGCTTCCAGACCGCCGGCGTGGTCGACATCCAGACCAAGACCGGCACCACCAATCCCGGCCTTGCACTATCGATGTACGGTGGCAGCAGCCACTGGCTGCAGCCGAGTTTCGAGTACGGTGGCCGCAGCGGTCCGGTCGACTGGTTCGTCACCGGCGATTTCCTGCACAACGACCGCGGCATCGAGAATCCCACATCGGCGTCCAGTGCGATCCACGACAAGACCAACCAGTTCCACGGCCTCGCCTACGCCTCTGCCATCATCGACCCTGACACCAGGATCAGCATGATCCTCGGCGGCTTCGACGGGCAGTTCCAGATTCCCAACAACCCGGGCCAGCCGACCTTGGGCTTTCCGGTGAACGGCATCACCGGTTTCAACAGCGCCAGCCTCAACGAGAATCAGCGCGAGCGGAACGACTTCGCCATCCTGTCGCTGCAGAAGCATGTCCGCGACATCGACGTGCAGGTCTCCGCCTATACCCGCTATAGCTGGCTCCGCTTCTCGCCCGACGTCCTCGGCGACCTGCTGTTCAACGGCATCGCACAGCAGGCGACACGATCGAGCGCGGCCTACGGCGTGCAGGCCGACGCAAGCTGGCGGGTCAGCGAACAGCACACGTTGCGCGCCGGCGTGCTGGTGCAGCAGGCGATCACCACTTCCAACACATTCTCGCAGGTGCTGCCGGTAGACGCGGCCGGCGCGCCGACGACCGACATCCCGATGGGCATCGCCGACAGCTTCAACAAGACCGGCGCGCTGTACGGCGTGTATATCCAGGATGAGTGGCGCATCCTGCCGGTGCTGACGATCAATGCCGGCCTGCGATTCGACGCGGTCGAGCAGTTCACCCACGAGAGCCAGGTCAGCCCGCGCGTCAACGTCGTCTGGCAGCCCACCGCGACGACCACACTGCATGCGGGCTATGCGCGCTACTTCGTGCCGCCGCCGTTCGAACTGGTATCGCCTGCAACGGTGTCGAAATTCCTCGATACCACAGCCGCGCCGGCGCTGACGCAGAACGATCCGGTACGCGCTGAGCGCTCGCATTATTTCGATGTCGGCGCGAGCCAGGTGGTGGTGCCGGGACTGACGATCGGCATCGATGGCTACTACAAGATTACCCACAACGTGCTGGATGAGGGGCAGTTCGGCGCACCCATCGTGCTGACGGCGTTCAACTATGACCAGGGCCGGCAATACGGCATCGAGGTGACCGGCAGCTACGATCGTGGCCCGTGGTCGATCTACGGCAATCTCGCGTGGTCACGCGCGCTGGGGAAGCGCATCACCTCCGCGCAGTTCAACTTCGACCCCGACGAACTGGCCTTCATCGCCGACAACTTCATCCATCTCGACCACGACCAGACATGGACGGGTTCCGCCGGCGTTGCCTACACGCTCAACCGGGAGAGCGACCACCCGACACGCTTCGCCGCCGATGCGCTAGTGCAAAGCGGGTTGCGATCCACCGCCCCGGGCGGCGCGCCGAACGGGATCGCGCTGCCGCACTATGCCGTTGTCAACCTGTCGGTGGTGCAGAAACTGGCGACGGGCACGGAGCTTCGGCTCGACGTGCTCAATGTCGGCGATACAGTATACCAGATCCGGGACGGCAGCGGCGTCGGTGTCGGCGCACCGCAGTTCGGCCTGCGCCGCACGGTGCTGGCTGGGCTCACGCAGCGATTCTAGCGCGTGACGGAGACGCGGCCTCTTGCCGCTTCGAGTGAAGGTCCTACCCGATGACGCGGTCCTGGCGCAGCGCGGCCAGGGTCGCGGCGTCGTAGCCCAGCAGGCGGCTCAGCACCGCATCGGTATGCTCGCCGGGCATCGGCACCGGCCCGATCCGGCCCGGCGTCTTCGACATCTTGACCGTGACGCCTGGCACGTGGATCTCGCCGGCGATCGGGTCGTCGATCTTCACCAGCATCTCGCGCTCCCAGACATGCGGGTCCCGCGCGACCTCGGGAATCGAGCGGACCGGCGCGACCGGCACGCCGATTTCCATCAGCGCCGCGCAGATCGCCGCGACCGGCTGGGCGGCACACCATGCCTCCAGCGCCTCGCGCTCGACGCCACCGGTGGCCTCGCCCGTCACGAGTTGGCCCAGCCGCGCCGCCATCTCCCGCCCGGTCGCCGAGATCACCACCCAGCCGTCCTGGGCGCGATACGGCGGACGGCCGCCCTCACCGCCCTCCTCGCCGGTCTCCAGATAATAGGCGGTGGGGATCTCCACCATGGTCAGCGCCGAATCGAGCAGGCAGACATCGACAAGCTGCCCCTCGCCCGTGCGGTCGCGATGGCGCAGCGCGGCCAGCGCACCGATCGTGGCGTGCAGCGCGGTGTAACGGTCCACGACCGATGAGGCGGTGCCGAGTGGCTGGCCCACCGGCTTGCCGGTGAGCGCCATCAGGCCGCTCATGGCCTGGCCGAGAGGATCGAACGCCGGGCGGTCCGTGTATGGGCCGTACTGGCCGAAGCCGGAGACCGAGACCAGGACGATGCCGGGGTTGAGCGCGCGCAGCGCCTCATAGTCGAAGCCCATCGCCTGCATCGTGCCGGGCCGGAAATTCTCCAGCACGATGTCGGCGGTCTTCACCAGGCTGGCGAACACCTCCTTGCCGCGCGGCGTGCGCAGGTCGAGGCAGATGCTCTGCTTGCCGCGATTGTAGACGGTGAAATAGATGCTCTGCCCGCGCACGACGGGCGCCATGCGACGCGTCTCCTCGCCGCCCAGGCGCTCGATCTTGATCACCTCCGCGCCGAGATCCGACAGGATCATGCCGCCGCGCGGCCCGGCCTGGTAGCGCGCCAGTTCCAGCACACGCACGCCATCGAGGCTGAGGCTCATCGCAGCAATCCTCCTTCGACACGCTGCACCACGCGTCCGCCACAATGCGCCACCCTGGCGCCGTGGCACAGGGCACTCCGCGCCGCGGCGACGATCGCCGCACGGCCGCAGCGGTTCATGCGTTGCGCCGGGCCAGGGTGCGGACCTGCGCCTCGACCGGCGCCAGCGCGTTCGGCAGCGTGACGAGACGCTCGGGCCGCTCGAACAGGTCGGCGAGCCGCGGCGGCAGCGGCGGGCGGAGGCCGATGGCGTGCTCGATCGCGTCGGGGAACTTCGCCGGATGCGCGGTGGCGACCGCGACCGTGGCCACGCCGTGCTGCGGCAGATGCGCCCGCGCCGCCGCCACGCCGACCGCGGTGTGGGGATCGGCGACGTAGCCCGTCGCCTTGTGCAGCCGCTTGATCTCGCCGCAGATCCCCTCATCGTCCAGCCGGAAGCCGTGGAACAGCGAGCGGCAGCGGTGCCAGGCGGCGTCCGGCACCGCCATCCGCCCGGTGCGGCGGAACTCCGCCATGGTATCCGCAGTCGCGTCGCCGTCACGGTCCAGCAACTCGAACAGCATCCGCTCGAAGTTGGAGCTGACCTGGATATCCATGCTGGGCGATACGCTCGGCGCGACCTCGGCGATCGACATGTCGTTCGCGGCCAGGAAGCGAGTCAGGATGTCGTTGCGGTTGGTGCCGACGATCAGCCGCGCCACCGGCAGCCCCATCCGCCGCGCGACCCAGGCCGCCAGCACGTTGCCGAAATTGCCGGTCGGCACGGCGAAGGCCACCTCGCGGTCGGGCGCTCCCAGCGCCAGCGCGGCGGCGACGTAGTACGGCACCTGCGCCGCGATGCGTGCCCAGTTGATCGAGTTCATCGCCGAAAGATGCATCTCCTGGCGGAACGGCGCGTCGACGAACATGGCCTTCACCAGGTCCTGGCAGTCGTCGAACGTCCCCTCGATCGCGATGTTGCCGACGTTCGGTGCCAGCACCGTGGTCATCTGCCGGCGCTGCACCTCGCTCACGCGGCCGCGCGGGTGCAGGAAGGCGATGTCGACGCGATCGCGCCCGGCGCACGCCTCGATCGCCGCCGAGCCGGTGTCGCCGGAGGTGGCGCCGACGATGGTCACGCGGGTGTCGCGGGCGGTCAGCACGTGGTCGAACAGGCGGCCGAGAAGCTGCAGCGCCATGTCCTTGAAGGACAGGGTGGGGCCATGGAACAGCTCCTGCACGAACAGCCCCGTCTCGAGCTGCACCAGCGGCACGGTGGCCGGGTGGCCGAAGCCGGCATAGGCATCCTCGCAGAGTGCGGCCAGCGTGGTGGACGGGATGGCGTCGCCGATGAAGGGCTGGATCACCCGCGCGGCCAGCGCGTGGTACGGCAGGCCGCGCATCGCTCGCCAGTCCGGCGGCAGGAAATGCGGCCAGGTTTCGGGGACGTAGAGGCCGCCGTCCTCCGCCAGCCCGGCCAGCAATACACCGGGGAAATCGAGGATCGGGGCTTGGCCGCGGGTCGAGATGTAGCGCATGGGGATACAAGTAGAGCGTGATCCGCGCAGGTGGAACCAGCGGAGCGGTGGAATCACGCTCACGGACATCGAGCTGGAGCGGGTTCCGCGAGCCTGCACGAACGGAACCCGTCCAGTGCAGCGGCCCGCGCACCCCAGCCCTCACCCGGCGCCGTCGCGCTACGGCTGCCGGGTCACCGTGAAATGCAGGCCGCACTCCCCGTTGGTGACGTCGCCGATGATCCGCGTCCCGGCCAGCTTGCCCACCAGCGTGATCCGCTCGGCGCCGCCGGTGATCGAACCGTCGGAGGCGATCGTGGCGTCCACCCAGGTGCGCCCGTCCCAGCGGTACTGGAAGGCCTGGCCGATGACCTCGAGCCGGACGAGACCCGGGCGCGGACAGGTTCGGCTGTCCGCCTGGAACCGCGTGCTGGTGCCGCGATACTCCCCGTCCACGTTGGGCGGCAGAACCGGCGGCGGTACCGGTGGCGGCGGCGGCGGCGCGGCGCAGGCGGTCACCGCAGCGCAGAACGCCGCGCACAGGCTCACACGGAGTGCGTCCATTATCGTCCGTTCACTGGAGGTAGCGGGCGGTCAGATGCGCCTCGAAGTCGCCCGGGTCGAGCGGCTTCCCGGTGGCCTCGGCCAGCAGGTCGTTGAAGCCGAACAGGCTGCCCTGGCCGTGCACCTTGGCGCGCAGCCAGCCCAGCAGCGGCGCCAGGTCGCCGCGTCCGAGGGCGGCATCCAGGTCGGCGACCTCCCGCCGGGCCGCCGCCATGAGCTGTGCCGCGGCCATCGCGCCCAGCGTATAGGACGGAAAATAGCCGAACGCGCCGTCATACCAGTGGATGTCCTGCAGGCAGCCGCGCCTGTCGTCCGGTGGCACCAGCCCGAGCAGCGCTCGGAAGCCATCGTTCCACGCGCCCGGCAGATCGGCGACCGCGAGGCTGCCGGCAACCAGCGCCTGCTCGAGGCGGAAGCGCAGGATGACATGGGCCGGATAGGTCATCTCATCGGCGTCGACGCGGATGAAGCCGCGCTGGATGCGCCGCCACAGCCGCGCCAGGTTGGCCGGCCGATAGGGTTCCGCCTCGCCGCCGAAGGTTCCGTGCAGCTCCGGCCCGAGCCAGCCCAGGAACGCGTCCGAGCGGCAGGCCTGCATCTCGACGATCAGCGACTGGCTCTCGTGCGCGGCCATGCCGGCCGCCTCGCCCACCGGCTGACGCGCCCAGGCGGCGGGCAGCCCGCGCTCGTACAGCGCGTGGCCGGTCTCGTGCACCACGGCGAGCACCGCCTGGGTGAAATCCGCTTCCTCATAGCGGGAGGTGATGCGCACGTCGGTGGGCGTGCCGCCGGAGAAGGGATGCGCCGAGCGGTCGAGCCGCGCATGGGCGAAGTCGAGGCCGAGACGCTCGGACAGGCGGCGGCACAGCGCCTCCTGCACCGCCACCGGGAACGGCTCCTGCGGCCGCAGCGGCGGCGGATTGCGGGCCTGGCGCTCTTCGGCCACCGGCAGGGCATGGCTCAGGAAGGCCTCGTATTCGGCGAATACCTTGGTCACATCGGCGGTGCGCATGCCGCGCTGATAGCCGTCCATCAGCGCATCGTACGGATCGAGCCCGAGCGCCGGCGCCAGGGCCGCGGCGGCCTCGCGCATCAGGCGCACGACCTCCTCCAGGTGAGGCAGCACCATGGCGAAGTCCGACAGCCGGCGAGCCTCCCGCCACACCTTCTCGCAGGCGGAATTGGCCCGCGCCTGCGCCTCCACGAGGTCGGGCGGCATGGCGGTGGCGCGGGTGTAGCCGTGGCGCATCAGGCGCAGGTTGGCGGCCCGCCACGGATCGGCCTCGCCTGCCGCCTCCGCCTGGGCCAGGTCGTCGCCCACCACCGGCGCCACCAGCAGCGAGTGCGACAGGCCGGCCAGCACGGCAAGCTGGTCGCCGCGTGCCGCACCGCCGCCGCGCGGCATCATGGTGGCGGCGTCCCAGCTCAGCATGGAGGACGCCTCGCCCAAGGTGGCGATGCGCGCGAACCGGGCGGTGAGCCGATCATAGGCCGTCATTCGCTCAACACCTTCCTTGCCCAGAGAACGAAGATCACCACGAGAGCGACGGCGAGGCCATACCAGGTGATGGCGTACGACAGGTGGTTGTTAGGCGGGCGCGGCAGGTGGCGCGCCGGGTCCGGATAGGTCTCGGGCGGCGGCTGGCCCATCGCCACCAGCACGAACGGCGCGACGCGGTTCAGTCCCAGGGCGGCGCCGATGGCGGCGGCATTCAGCGTGTAGAAGCGCCGCGTCAGCGGGCTGTCGGTGGCGCTGAACGGGCCGGGCGTGTCGCTCGGCCGGACATAGCCCTCGACCATCACCTCGCCCTCGGGACGGGCGATCGGCGCCGGGCGGCTGTCGGGCACCCAGCCGCGGTCGACCAGGATCGCGTCGCTCGCGTCGCGCTCCAGCGGCACGATCAGGTGGCTGCCCAGTTGCGGCCCCGCCCTGGTGTCGCGCACCTCGGCGCCATAGGACGCGGCCAGGTCCTCGCGCAGCGTGCCGCTCACGCGCACCTTGGCGAACGGGTCGGGGCTGGCCGGCAGGTCGATGGCGGGCGCCGCCTCGGCGCGGGCGATCTGCGACAGGATGGCCTGCTTCCAGTGCAGCCGCTCCACCTGCCAGGTGCCGAGACCGAGCAGCACCGCCAGCATCACGATCGTCATCACGCCGGGCACCGCCAACCGGCGCAACTGCCGGATCACAACCCCATCTCGCTCGACCGGTGGCGGAACTGCACGGCCACCAGCGCCGCCTTCGCCGGCCGCATCAGCAGGATCGCGAGCGGGAGCGTCACCACCGGCCACAGCACGGCGTGCAGCCAGAGCGGCGGCGCGAACCGGAACTCCACCCAGAATGCCAGGCCCACCACGATCGCGCCGAGCACCAATATGACGCCCACGGCCGCGCCGTCGCCGGCGTCGTGGGCCCGCAGGTCCAGACCGCAGACGTCACAGCGTTCCCGGATCTCCAGCAATCCGCGGAACAGTTTGCCCTGGCCGCAGCGCGGGCAGCGGCCGATGAGGACGGCGCGCAGCAGGGAAGGCGCCGGCTGCGCCACCGCCCGTCAGTGTGTGGCGGTGACCGGGCTGGCGCCGTACCAGTAGATGCAGGTGAACAGGAACAGCCAGACCACGTCGACGAAGTGCCAGTACCAGGCGGCGGCCTCGAAGCCGAAATGGCGTTCGGGGGTGAAATGGCCGGCGCGGGCGCGGAACCAGCAGACGATCAGGAAGCAGGTGCCGACGATGACGTGGAAGCCGTGGAAACCGGTGGCGAGGAAGAAGGTCGACGGATAGATGCCGCCGCCGACGAACTTGAACGGCGCGTCGGAATACTCGATCGCCTGGCACACGGTGAAGGAGAGGCCCAGCAGGATGGTCAGGCCGAGGCCGGTGACCAGGGTCTTGCGGTCGTTCTCCAGCAGGGCGTGGTGCGCCCAGGTGATCGTGGTGCCGGACAGCAGCAGGATCATCGTGTTGAGGAACGGCAGGTGGAATGGATCGAAGGTGTGGATGGTGGACGGCGGCCAGACCGTCTCGCCGTTGCCCTGGGTCTCCGGGAAGATGACGAAGTTGAAGAACGCCCAGAAGAAACCGACGAAGAACATCACCTCGGACGAGATGAAGAACAGCATGCCATAGCGCAGGCCGAGCCGCACGATGGGCGTATGGAGGCCGGGCGTGCGGCTTTCGCGGATCACGTCGCGCCACCAGAAGAACATGGTGCCGAGCACCAGCACGGTGCCGAGGATCAGCACCAGGTAGCTGCCGAAATGGGCGGCGAAGATGATGCCGAGGACGGTGAAGAAACCGCCGAGTGCGCCGACGATGGGCCACGGGCTTGGGTCGACGAGATGGTAGGGCTGCCGCAGACCGGAGCTTTCGATCGTGCTGGTGCCGTGCGCGTGGTCGCTCATGCCGAACCCGTTCCCGTATTGTCGAGGAATCCGCCCCGAAGCGGCTGGCGCATCATCGCCAAATCACCTGCGCGTTCAAGGGGTCTGTCGCGTCAGCGGACCGACATGCGGGCCGGCCTGCGCGAGCGCGCCGGCCTTCGCTGCATCGTCCAGCGTGCGGAAGAAGGTGTAGGACAGCGTGATCGTGCGGATGCCCGCGGTGTTGGGGTCCTTGGCGATCTCCGGGTCCACCCAGAAGGTGAGCGGGAACTGCATCTGCTGTCCCGCGGCGAGCGTCTGCTGGTTGAAGCAGAAGCAGGCGGTCTTATGGAAATACTTGCCGGCCGTGTCGGGCGTAACGTTGTACAGGGCGATGCCGGTCACCGGCGTGCTGGCTTCGTTGCGCGCGGTATAGAAGGCGAGGTGGTCCTCGCCGAGCGGCACGCGGAGTTCCTCCTGCACCGGACGGAAGTCCCAGGGCAGGTTCGGGTTGGTGTTGGCGTTGAAGCGGACCGTGATGTGCTGCGGCGCGGCGCCCGGCGCGGCCGCGGGGCCGATCTGCGGCGTGCCGTTGTAGCCGGTGACGGCGCAGAACAGCCGGTACAGCGGGACCGAGGCGAAGGAGACGCCGACCATCGCCACGACGACGCCGGCCAGCGCCATGCCGATGGTCCGGTTGGAACCGCGGGCGCTCATGACCTGGGCATCCTCATGCCTTGGTCATCTTGACGATGGTGATGGCGTAGAACAGCGCACACAGCGCGACCAGCACCACGAGCACCGCCCAGTTGCGCGCGCGACGGCGGCGGAGATCATCCGGGTCGGGTGCCACGCCTGGGGTCACCCGGCCAGCCGGTCGGCAGCGATCGCCGTGAACAGCGCGAACAGATAGAGGATCGAGTATTTGAACGCGAGCCGCGCCGGCGCGTCATTGGTCAGGCTGACGCCCGACGCGTCCTGCCGGTCTCGCGCGACGCGCCAGACCGCCGCCAGGAAGCCGAGACCGAGGACCAGCGCCGAGAGGCCGTAGATCGGCCCGCTCAAGCCGGTCAGCCACGGCAGCAGCGTCAGCGGCACCAGCACCAGCGTGTAGAGGACGATCTGCCGCCGCGTCTCGCGCGCGCCGGCCACGACCGGCAGCATCGGCACGCCGGCCCGCTGGTAGTCGCTGTTGGCGAACAGCGCCAGCGACCAGAAATGCGGCGGCGTCCAGAAGAACACGATGGCGAACAGCAGCAGCGGCAGCATGTCCACCGACCCGGTCACCGCGGCCCAGCCGATCACCGGCGGGAACGCACCGGCCGCGCCGCCGATGACGATGTTCTGCGGCGTGCGGCGTTTCAGCCACATCGTGTAGATGAAAACATAGAAGCCGATGGAGAGTGCGAGGACCGCGGCGGCCGTCAGGTTCACCGCCAGCCCCATCAGGATCACCGACCCCACCGCCAGCGTGACGCCGTAGGCCAAAGCGGCGCCGGGCTCGATGCGGCCGGCCGGGATCGGACGGTTGCGTGTCCGCCGCATCACCGCGTCGATGTCGCGGTCGTACCACATGTTGATGGCGCCGCACGCGCCGGCACCGACCGCGATGCACAGCACCGCGGTGAACGCCAGCACGACGTGCAGGTGTCCCGGCGCGATCACCAGCCCGATCAGGCCGGTGAACACCACCAACGTCATCACCCGGGGCTTGAGCAGGGCGATCCAGTCGCTCAGCTCAGCCGGTTGGGCACGAACCCGATCGGTGACAGCCTCGCTCATCGATCAGCGGATGCGCGGCAGTTCCGCGAAGGTGTGGAACGGCGGCGGGGAGGAGACGGTCCACTCCAGCGTCGTCGCGCCCTCGCCCCAGTAATTGTCCGCCAGATGCTCCTTCGAGGTGAAGGTGCGATAGACCACGTACAGGAACACCAGGAACGCGATGCCGCCGAGATAGGCGCCGATCGAGGACACGAAGTTCCAGCCGGCGAAGGCCTGCGGATAGTCGGGGTAGCGCCGTGGCATGCCCGACAGACCCAGGAAGTGCTGCGGGAAGAAGGTCAGGTTGACGCCGATGAAGGTCAGCCAGAAATGCACCTTGCCCCAGAATTCTGGGTACTGGTGGCCCGACATCTTGCCGATCCAGTAGTAGAAGCCGGCGAAGATCGAGAACACCGCGCCGAGCGACAGCACGTAGTGGAAGTGCGCGACGACGTAATAGGTGTTGTGCACCACCTGGTCGATGCCGGCATTGGCCAGCACGACGCCGGTGACGCCGCCGACGGTGAACACGAACAGGAAGCCGATCGCCCACAGCATGGGCGTCTTCAGCTCGATCGAGCCGCCCCACATCGTGGCGATCCAGGAGAAGATCTTGATGCCGGTCGGCACCGCGATCACCAGCGTCGCGGCCATGAAGTAGGCGCGGGTGTCGACGTCGATGCCCGAGATGAACATGTGGTGCGCCCACACCACGAAGCCGATCACGCCGATCGCCACCATCGCGTAGGCCATGCCGAGATAGCCGAACACCGGCTTGCGGCTGAACGTCGCGATCACGTGGCTGATGATGCCGAAGCCCGGCACGATCATGATGTACACTTCGGGGTGGCCGAAGAACCAGAACAGATGCTGGAACAGCACCGGGTCGCCGCCGCCGGCCGGATCGAAGAACGCGGTGCCGAAGTTGCGGTCGCAGATCAGCATGGTGATGGCGCCGGCCAGCACCGGGATCGACAGCAGCAGCAGGAACGCGGTGACCAGCATCGCCCAGATGAACAGCGGCATCTTGTGCAGCGTCATGCCGGGCGCGCGCATGTTGAAGATGGTGGTGATGAAGTTGATCGCGCCCAGCAGCGAACTGGCGCCGGCCAGATGCAGCGCGAACAATGTGCAGTCCATGCCGAGGCCGGTCTCGTAGGTCGCGTTGGACAGCGGCGGGTAGAGCGTCCAGCCGGAGCCCGATTCGTTCATGAACAGGCCGATGATGATCAGCAGGAAGGCCGGCGGCAGCAGCCAGAAGCTGATGTTGTTGAGCCGCGGGAACGCCATGTCGGGCGCGCCGATCATCAGCGGGATGAACCAGTTGCCGAACCCGCCGATCAGCGCCGGCATCACCGAGAAGAAGATCATCAGCAGGCCGTGCGTCGTGATGATCGTGTTCCACTGCTGGCCGTCGGTGACCACGTGGCTGCCCGGGAAGTTCAACTGGGCGCGCATGATCTCCGACAGGATGCCGCCCACCAGGCCGCCGACCACGGCAAAGCAGATGTAGAGTGTGCCGATGTCCTTGTGGTTCGTGCTGCAGAGCCAGCGCACGAAGAACCCGGGTTTGTGGTCGTGGTGGTCATGCGCATGGTCGTGGGTGGTTGCCGACATCGTCAGTCTCTCCTGCACGCACCGACCGGGGTCAGTGCCGAACCTCTGCCGCCGCCAGCCGCTGGACCGGCTGTCCTGCATCCGAGAACTTGGTCTTCGCCTCGACCAGCCAGGCGTTGAACTCCTGCTCCGGGAGCGCCCGCACCACGATCGGCATGCGGCTGTGGTTGGTGCCGCAGATCTGGTTGCATTCGCCGTAGAACACGCCCGGCTTGTCCACCCTGAACCAGGTCTCGATCGTCCGCCCTGGGATCGCGTAGCGCTGCACGCCCAGGGACGGGATGAACCAGCTATGGATCACGTCGGTGCTGGTCTGCAGCACGCGGATGTTCTTGCCGACCGGCACGACGAGTTGGTTGTCGACCTCGAGCAGGCGGCGCTGGCCCGGCTTCAACTGGTCGTCCGGGATCATGTAGCTGGTGAAGTTGATGTTGTTCTTATCCGGGTAGGTGTACTCCCAGTACCACTGGTGTGCCGTCACCTTCACCGTCATGTCGGCGTCCCGCGTGCGGTCCTCGTAGTAGACCAGGCGGAACGACGGGATGGCGATCACCACGAGGATGAGCACCGGCAGCACCGTCCAGGCGATCTCCAGCACCGTGTTGTGCGACGTGCGCGTCGGCACCGGATTGCGCTTGGCGTTGTAGCGCCACATCACCCAAAGCAGCAGGCCGGCCACCAGGATGGTGATCAGCGTGATGATCACCAGCACGAGGTCGTGCAGCGCGATCTGCTGCTCCTTCAGCGGCCCGAAGGCCGGCTGCATGCCGATCTCCCACGGCTTGGGCGCGCCGACCGCCTGGGCCCAGGCCGTGCCGCCGCACGGCACGCCAAGAAGCATCATCAACAGCGCGGCGAACAACCGCCGGTATCGTGACATCCGCCGATTCATCCCGCTTCGGTCCCCCAACCCGGACCCGTCTCGGGCCGGCTCTCGGTACTGTGGCCTACCGGACCGCGTGCGCGAGATCAAGGGATGCACGAGCGTCGGAAGGCAGGCTGGTGTTGTGGCGCAACATCCGTCCCGTCGGGTGTGCTGGCCGGGTCACGCCTCCAGGCGGACGAGGCGGAAGATGCCGAACGGCGGCACCCGCGTCGAAGAGATGCGGGCCAGGTCCTCGGGCTCGAACAGCGCATCGGCGCGGAAATCCGGGTGCCAGCCGATGGCGCGCGAGGCCGGGGCCAGGGCGCGCTCGACCCACCACAGCGGGCCCTTCTCGGCGGTGAAATGGCTGACGAACAGGATGCTGCCGCCGGGCCGCACGACGCGGCGCATCTCGGCCAGTAACTGGCGGGGATGCGGCACCACGGAGGCGACGAACATCGCCACCGCGATATCGAACGAGGCGTCGGGGAAATCGGTCGCCTCCGCGTCCATCTCGCGCAGCGCGGCGACGTTGGCGATGCCGCGATCGGCCACCCGCTTGCGCGCCTGCGCCAGCATCTCCTTGGACAGGTCGATGCCGGTGATGCGCCGGTCGGCGTCGTAATAGGGCAGCGCCAGGCCGGTGCCGACACCCACCTCCAGCACCTCGCGGCCGGGCAGGCGGTTCACCATCGCCACGGCACGCAGACGCGCACGCAGGAAGATGCCGCCGAACACCGCGTCGTAGACGCCAGCCCAGCGCCGGTACGCCGCCCTTACGGCCTCCGCGTCCATGGCGGGCCGTGGCCCTTGCGGGCGGCGATCCAGGATATCGCTCATCTAGCTCGTTTTCCTCCCGTGGCCGTGCGGCAACGCAGGCAGGGCGATTCGTCCAAAGTGTCCGTCTTGTAATCCCATCCCGAACGAATGCCCACCGTGCCGTCCCGCAAGGCTCACCGCCGCTTGCGGCAGATATACGCGAAGGCCGGAGGAACGTTCCCCCACACGACCGGCGAGCGGCTCACGTCGGCGAAGCTGCGGCGCAGCCGCCGGCGCAGCGCCCAGGCGCCGGGCAGCACCAGGCTCTGCACGTAGCCGAACGTCGTGAACACGCCGCCCGGCACCAGCGCGCGGTCGATCGCCGCGAACACCGTCTGCTGCAGCGAAATGGGCAGCGTCGCCCAGGGCAGGCCGCACACGATCCCGTCGATCGCCTCGATGCCCTCGGCGGCGAGGATGCTCGACAGGTCCGCGACACTTCCCTCGACAAAGGTCAGCCCCGGAAATCCGGCGGCGAGCCTGGCCACGAAGGCCGGATTCAGCTCGATGCCGAGATAGCGGGTGCCAGGCGCCAGCCGCGCGGCGATCTCGCGGGTGAACGCGCCGGTGCCCGGCCCGAACTCCACGATCGTGCGCGCGGTGGCGAAGTCGATCGGCGCCAGCATCGTCCGCGCGAGCGCCGGCGAACTGGGCAGCACGGCCCCGACGGTTCGTGGCGATTGCACGAACTGCCGGAGGAACAGCGCGGCAGTCCGCGTCATGCGGAAGGACGGCCGATGCTCAATCTCGGCAGATCATGCCCCAATTCTTGACCTGTCCCTTCGCGGCGTTGCCCTGGTAGGGCTGGGTCTCCCCCTTCGGCGAGTTGCCCCAGAAATTCATCATGAACCCTCCGCTCCCGGCATCATAGTAGAACGGCCCGCCAACGTTGAACTTCTGCATGTGCACGTTGGCGTCCCACGGGTCGCATACAGTGGCGTAGTGGTTGCCGAACATGTCGCGGATGGTGTCCACCACGATCCAGTGGGCGCCGCCCTGGTCCCAGTCAACCCCCAGGATCACCGGCTCGACGGTGACGACGGCGCCTAAGCCCGCGTTGGTGCCGACCTTGTCGAGCAGCTTCTGCGGCACGTCGGTCGGCGCATAGTTGTGCCAGCGCCAGGTGCCGGGCGTGAAATTGGTCATCACCGTCGCCAGGTGCTGCGGAAACGTGCCCGTCGTCTCCGGCGCGTAGCCGGAGCCGAGGGCCGCCGAGTATTTCTGGTAGATGTCCTTCTCGACCGTGACGGAATCGGCGCCGGGCGTCAGCTTGTTGACCTTGAATACGCACATCATGACGCTGGCGATGCCGCACGACATGTTGGCTTCCTGGCCATACACGAGATGGACGTCGCCAAACCGAGTGAGTCTGGTGAACCAGGCCACGCGCGTTACTCCCCCCTCTGTGACGGGCCGCCCGGTGAGTGGGTCGGCCGGTTGTTCCACGCGCTGACTTTATCGTCTGGCCCGGAAGCGGAGGGTGACAAAACTCACAGCGGCACTGGCGCTGGCGCAATTGTGAGGCGGTGCGCCGGGCATGCCTGGCGCTCCGCGCTCTAAAGAACGCAGAGGGACAAGGGGTGGTGCTGCCGTCGTCAGACAGACCCGCCGGATCCGCCTGACGTGACGGAGACGCCTAGAGTCGCTTCCGTTCGCGTTGGCTCACGGACCCGCTCCAGCTCGTGGTCTGAGAGCGTGATTCACCGCTCCGGTGCTGCCACCTGCGCGGATCACGCTCTAGTCGGACGGCGCCAGGTTCACGGCCGCAGTACGGCCGTTCTGTTGCTGTTCGACATCGAAGCCGACCTTCTGGCCCTCACTCAAGCTCCTCAGCCCGGCCTTCTGCACGGCGCTGATGTGAACGAAAACGTCCTTCCCGCCTGTGTCAGGCGCGATGAACCCATAGCCTTTGGTTGGATTGAACCACTTAACGGTGCCCTTGGGCATCGACGCGTTGCCTTTCTGCCTACGGGCTTATCCTTTCCGCAATGCGGAACGGACGCCCAATTGTACAGGAGCGCAACAGAGAAAGACTCCACGACGCTCCCACCCCTGTGGTTGAACCTCCGTCATTTATGTTACCGAGCCGACGGTATTGCCCAACCGGGGAGCACGATACTTGTCCCCAAGGTTTCCCGCAATCGATCTGACAAAATCCAAGTTCGGCCGTCGGCGGCCGGCCGGACGTGCCGCTGGGGCCGCCCGCATGCACCGGCAAGCACCGCTCCTTCCGGTTGCGTTCCTACCGGCAAACCCTTTCCCACACTGGATTTTCCCCACGCCGGGACCGGCCTGAGCGGACCGGTCCCGAATCCGCTTGCATCCGCAGAAGCATCGCGCCATGTCGTTGGCAGCGGGCACCTGCGCCATTAGAGTGGCCCGCACGTCGGAGGATTTATGGGTAGCTTCAGCATCTGGCACTGGATGGTCGTGCTGCTGGTCGTCCTGCTGCTGTTCGGCGGCGGCAAGGTCAGCGGCCTGATGGGCGACTTCGCCAAGGGCATCAAGTCGTTCAAGAAGAATATGGCTGAGGGTGACGATGCCTCAATGGAGGCCAGCACCGACAAGCCGTCCGGCACGATCTCGGGTCCTGCCGGCCAGGCGAACGCGGCCGCCCGCGAGCACACCGCGGCGCGCTGAGCGCCGCCCACCGGCCATCGAACCGGCTGCCTGCCCACCATAAGCGGTGGGCAGGCTTTACGTATGCGCGCCTGGCGCTTCCCTCAAAACAGCCGATTCTTATGGCCGCCCACAGTTTGTTGTGGTCATCCGTAGTGTTGTCCACAAGTTTTTGTGGTTCTGCGCCAGTCACGTGTTGACGCGGGCGCTGCCGTCTTTACCGTATCTTGTGGTTGCACCATCGGGGGGACCACGAGATGGAGTGGGCCGAAGAGACAATCGTTCGCCTGCGATCGCTCTGGGATGAAGGACTGTCGACCGCCGAGATCGGGCGGCGGCTGGGAGTGTCAAAAAATGCGGTAGTCGGGAAGGCGCATCGGCTCGACCTGCCGGCACGCCCGTCACCGATCCGGCGTGACGGAAACGGGCCGGCCGCACCACGCCGATCTACGCCTCGCCGGCTCGCCGGCCCGACCCTGCCGCCGCTGTCCAGTGCCGCGCCGGCCGGGGCTCCTGCGCCAGGACCGGTGGTCGTGGTGGTGGCTGCGCCGGTCGCGGCACTGGTGCCGAAGCCGGTCGCCGTGTCGCCGCCCGCGCGGGTCATGCCGCCGCCACGACCGTACGGCCGGATCGTGACCTGCTGCTGGCCGCTCGGGGAGCCGGGAACCCGCAGTTTCCGGTTCTGCGATGAGGCTTCGGATCCCGGCAAGCCGTACTGCGCCGAGCACGTGAAACTTGCCTATGTGAAGGTGCGCGACCGTCGGGAGGACGCGGCCTGACCCGAGCGCGATCGCTTCGAACGGCATGACGTCGAGCGTGCCTCGCGCGGCCAAGCAACGAGCCAGAGCATGTTCGATGCATCCTCCAGCAGCGGATATGCCCTGGAACGTTGTCTGAGAGCGTGATTCACCGCTGCGGCGATGCCGCCTGCGCGGATCACGCTCTGGGCTGCGTCACTCGCTCGCCGCCAGCCGGACCGCTCGCGGCGTCGCCGCGGCGATCTGGTCGTGCGTCATTGGCCGGGCGGCGCGGATGAAGCCGTAGGCGGGATAGTCGGTGATGCCCATCTGGCCGGACGGGGGCCACCAAAGGCGGATCAGCGACCAGTCGTTGTCCGGCGAGATGTCGATCACCGGCTGGTCGGCGGTCACCCGATGGTGCACCCAGTTCGCCTGGGTCACCAGGATCTGCCGCTCTCCGAGCACCTGCGAGACCACAGCCACATGCCCGCTCGGCAGGCGGCCGGAGCGGCGCAGCACCAGGACGCTGCCCACGCTCGGCGCCTCGCCGCGGTCATAGCGTCCAGCGGCCTGGCCCCACCAGTCGGCCGCCGAACCGGACAGCCTGACGCCGCTGAGCGCGCGGGCGAACGGCGCGCATTCCACCGCGACCCTGCCGCCGACGTAATCACCCAGGTGCGCATCCCCTGACGGCCCGCGCGAGGCGCAGGCCGACAGCGCCAGCAAAAGCAGGGCAAGGAGGCTCCATCGGCGCATGCGCCCCTCACTGGATGCGACTTGCGGGGACTATATCAGAAAGTATGTCGAAACAACGCCACAACATCCTGAAAAGGCGGATAGTCGCCAGGACCGGTCACTGAAGGGCCGACGCGATGCGGAGATGGGGCCGCGTTATGGTTCTGGCGTGAACCGGGCGTTCCTTGCAGAGTGCAGCCGATCGCAAGGACACCACCGATGCCCGACTCTGCCCCGCTCGTCACCGACCCGTTCGCCCGGTTCCACGACTGGATGAACGAAGCCTGGGCGCATGAGCCGGAGGATGCCAACGCGATGACCCTGGCCACCGCCACGCCGGATGGTGTGCCGTCCGCGCGGATCGTGCTGCTGAAGGGGACCGACCAGCGCGGGTTCGTGTTCTACACCAACAGGGAAAGCCGCAAGGGTGGCGAACTGGCGACCAATGCCCGCGCGGCGCTGCTGTTCCACTGGAAGCCGCTCGGCCGGCAGGTGCGCATCGAAGGACGCGTCGAACCGGTGACCGACGCCGAGGCTGATGCCTATTTCATCTCCCGGCCGAGAATCTCCCGGCTGGGCGCCTGGGCGTCGGACCAGTCGCGCGTGCTGCCCAACCGGGCGGAACTGGAGCGCCGCCTCGCGGTCCTCGAGGCGAGGTTCCCGGGCGACGACATTCCGCGGCCGCCCAACTGGTCCGGCTTCCGCATCGTGCCCGAACGGTTCGAGTTCTGGCAGAACATGCCGTACCGGCTGCACGACCGCACCGTGTTCACCAGGGCGGCCGGCGGCGGCTGGACCAGCGGCAAGCTGTTCCCCTGAGCCACCCATGAGCGTTCCGCCGGACCAGGCGGAAGTCGCACGCTTTCTCGGCGCGCTGGCAAACTCGGCGCCGACCGAGACGCATATCTCGCTGGTGTTCATCGGCGCCGACACGGTGTGGAAGCTGAAGAAGGCGGTGCGTCTCGCCTTCCTCGACTTCACCGCAATGGAGGCGCGCCGGCGCTTCACGCTGCGCGAACTCGAACTGAACCGGGATGCGGCGCCCGGGATGTACCGCGACGTCGTGCCGGTCGTACGGCGCCAGGACGGGACGCTGGGGTTCGGCGCGCCGGACACTGAGGGCGCGCCACAAGCCGCCGGTGCGCCAGACGCGGCGGGTGCGCCAGATGCTGCGGTTACGCCAGGCGCGGCGGGTGCGATCGACTGGGTGCTGCGCATGGCGCGGGTGCCGGCGGATGCGTTCCTGGACACGATCGCCGAGACGGGTGGGCTCACGCCGGACCTGCTCGACGCGCTTGGCGACACGGTGGCGGCGTACCATGTCGCCCTGCCGCCATCGCAGCCGATGGGCGCCGCTCCCCGGGCCGCTGCCGCGATGCACGACGTCGCGGTCGGCAACGCACGTTCCGCACTCGATGCCGGTCTGCCGGCCGATGCGGTGCAGGCCTGGGAGACCGCAATCCTCGCCGCCCTGCAGGGCATCGGCCCCTGGCTGACCGGGCGGGAGCAGGCCGGTTTCGTCCGGCGTGGCCATGGCGACCTGCATCTCGGCAATCTTTGCCTGTGGCAGGGCCGGCCGGTGCCGTTCGACGCGCCTCGAGTTCGACGAGGCCATGGCGACGATCGATCTCGGCTACGACCTTGCGTTCCTGCTGATGGATCTGGAGCAGCGCGTGTCGCGTGCCGCCGCGAACCGCGTGCTGAACCGCTACGTCGCGCGCACCGGCGACGCGGCGCTGACGCGCGGGCTACCCGCCTTCCTGTCGTTGCGTGCCATGGTCCGCGCCCATGTCGAGGCGAAGCGCGGCAACCCGGAACCGGCAGCACGCTACCTCGCCGCCGCGGCCGGATACCTGAGGCCGACGCTGCCGGTGCTGGTCGCCGTCGGCGGGCTGCCGGGCACCGGCAAGTCCACCCTGGCGCGTGCGCTGGCCCCCATCCTCGGCAATGCACCGGGCGCGCTGGTGCTGCGCAGCGACGAGATCCGCAAACGCCGCCACGGCGCGGCACCGGAACAGCGCCTGCCGCCCACCGCCTACAGCGAGGCCGCCAGCGACGCGGTGTTCGCCGAACTGGCGGTCCTGGCCGGTATCGCCGCGTCCGCCGGCCACAGCGTGATCGCCGATGCGACGTTCATCGATCCACGGCATCGCGCATTGCTCGAAAACGCCGCCAATGCATCAGGGCTGCCGTTCCTCGGCTTGTGGCTCGAGGCGCCGATGCCGGTGCTGGAGGCACGGATCGCCGCGCGCCGTGGTGACGCCTCGGACGCGACCGTCGCGATCCTGCACGCGGCGAGCAAGAGCGGCGCGCAGGCCGGCACCTGGACCTCGCTCGACGCGACCGATGCCGCAACCGCCCTGCACCAGGCGCGTGCCGCCGTGCCGGCCGATCGTCTCCACGACGACTGACACCGCGCTGCCGGGCCATGTTCGCCGCCGAAGAGACCCCGAACTGATCCGGTCTTTGACTTGCCGCGTGATTCACGCGCGACGTCGGTGCACTCTAGGCGGTCACGATCTGGAGAGGACCGACGATCCATGGGGACCCTGCTGGCCTTCGCGCCATTCATCGTATTCGCGCTGTTCGACCGGCTGGTCGACGCCACCATCGGACTGATCGCCGGCGCGGCGGTCTCGGCGGCACTGCTGGTGCGCGACTGGGTCACGCCCGGACGTTCGCCGAAGATCCTCGAGATCGGCAGCTTCATCCTGTTCGGTGGCCTCGCGCTGTACGCAAGTTTCGGCGACCCCACCTGGTCGATCGTCGGCGTGCGGCTGTGGGTGGATTCCGGCCTGCTGCTGATCGTATTGGCCTCGCTGGCGGTCCGCCGCCCCTTCACCCTGCAATATGCCCGCGAGCAGGTCAGCCCGGATCTCTGGAACAGCCCCGAGTTCGTCCGCACCAACGACGTGATCACCGCGGTTTGGGCGCTCGCCTTCGCGGTGCTGGTGATCGCCGACCTGGTGCTGCTCTATGTGCCGGAAGTGCCGACGCGCGTCGGCATCATTGTCACGATCCTCGCCATCGTCGGGGCCATCAAGTTCACCGGCTGGTATCCGGAACGGGCCCGTTCGTCAGGCTGATCGCTCGCCTGTCTCCGGCATCGCCCACCACATCACCAGGGTCGCCAGCCCGCCCACCAGGGCCAGCGCCAGGAAGGCCGGCCGCACGCCGGCCACATCCGCGATCCAGCCGCCAAGGGTGGTGCTGAGCGCTGCCCCCAGGCTGACCGCCAGCCCGAGCGTGCCCATGCACAGGTTGAAACGCCCGGTCCCGCGAGTGATGTCGGCGGCGAGCAGCGGCAGCATGACGCCGAACACGGCGGCGCTGATGCCGCTCAGCGCCTGGGCGCCGATCGGCAGCCAGGGGCCCGGCAGCACGGCCAGCAGCAGTCCCCGCAGCGGCAGCGCCGCCCACCCGATCAGCAGCACCGGCCGCCGGCCGAACCGGGCCGCGCTACGCCCGACGGTGGGCGAGCATATCGCCACGACGATCTGCGGTGCCACGATGCAGGCGGCGATGATCAGGTTGGCGACGTCGCCGGCGCGCATCGTGATGGCGGACCCCACCAGCGGCAGCATGGCCGCGTTCGACAGGTGGAACAGCACCACGCAGACGGCGAAGATCAGCAGGCGCCGGTCGGTGAACAGCCGCCCCCAGGCCGGCAAAATCGAATCGCGGCCGGTTACCGGGTGGCGGCGCTGGCTGGTCGTTGCCGAGCGCCAGCAGCGACAGCAGGGCCGGCACACAGAGCACCGCGGTCAGCAGGAACACGGCCTGGCTGGACAGCCAGGCGCCCGTCGCGCCCATCACCGCCGCGGCCAGCCCGTTCCCCACCGAGGCATAGCGCGCATTCCGCCCCAGCCGTTCGCCCAGCGCGGCGTGGCCGGCAAGCTGCAGGCTGATGGCGGCGATCGCGGGCGTCAGGACGCAGCTTGCCACTGCGTGCAGCATCTGTGCGACCATCACCGGCAGCGGCGTGGGCAGGAAGGCCAGCAGCAGCGCCGCGGTCGCTACCGCCAGCAGCGCGCCGCTCACGGCAGTGCGCTTGTTGTGCACCGCGTCCACCAGCGCCCCGGCCGGAAGCTGGCTGATAAGGGCCACCGCGGTGCCCAGGCTCAGCGCGAAGCCGATCTCGACCTGGGTCCATTTCTGCGTCGTCAGGTAGACGGCAACGAACGGCCCGAACCCGGTCTGCACATCGGCGATGAAGAAGTTGAGCAGGTCGAGAGCACGCGGGCCGCGTGCGGGAAGGGTTCCGTCGCGTGGCACCATTCATTGACGCGGGATCGCGGCCGGCGCCACGACGACAGGCGCCGGTTTCGCGACGTCCCGGTATTCCGGCGCCGCCTTGATCTGCTCCTGGGTGAGGTCGAGCGTGATCGCGCGCTTCGCATCGGCCGGCGCGAAATGCAGCGCGCTCCATTGCACCGCGATCTTGCGGCTGCCGACGCCCATGAACCCACCGAAATCGATCACGCCGGCCTGCGGGACGCCGTCCTCGCCGACCAGCACATCGACCAGCCGGCCGATGTCCTTGCCGTCCGGGTCGGCGACGGGATGGCCGAGAATGGCGAGCGCCTGATCCGGCGGGACGTGCTGCACCTCGCCGGGCGGCGAGGCGGCCGCCGTCAGCAACAAGGCAAACAGCACTCCGCAGCGCCGATGGGGCATCGTCCACTAAGGCGGCACCAGCGGCAGTCCTGTCAAGCGTCGGCGCGGGCGTTCCGCTTCAAGTTCCCTTGCGGCTGGCGATGGGCTGCGGCGCGGATCGACGCGAGCGCGATGCCGCCGCCGATCAGGCCGATGCCGACCGCGTGGTACAAATAGAACGTCTCGCCCAGGAACAGCACCGCCAGGATGCTGCCGAACACCGGCATCAGGTGCCAGGACTGGCCGGCGCGCGCCGCTCCCACCAGTTCGATGCCGCGGTTGAAGAACAGGTAGGCGACGAAGGACGGGAACACCGCCATGTAGGCCATCGACAGGAAGGCCGGCACGCCGCCGTGGATGCAGGCCGCCCTCCGCCACCTCCCACAGGTAGAACGGCAGGATCATCAGCGAGCCGATGCCCATGGTGGCCACCAGGAAACTGAGCGGGATGGGCGGGCGGGACGGCGGCGGAACATCGCCGCATAGATGCCGTAGATCACCATGGCGACCAGGATCCAGATGTCGCCGTCGTTGACCTGCAGATGCAGCAGCATGTCGAGCGAGCCATGGCCGGCGATCGTCGCGACGCCGATCAGCGACAGCGCGACGCCGGCCGATTGCCATGCCGACGGCCGGTCGCCGAACAGGGCGAAGGCCCAGACGATGATGATGAGCGGGCCGGCCGATTGCAGCAGCAGCACGTTGAGCGCGGTGGTGCTGGTGAGGCCAATATAGGACATCGTGTTGTAGCTCGCGATGCCGGTGGCCGAGAGCAGCAGCAGCATGGGCCAGTGGCGGCGCAGCACCGGCAGGTCCTGCTTCAGGTACGGCCAGGCGAAGCCGATCGCGACCAGGAAGGCGCCCGTCCAGCGCCAGTAGGCGAGCGCGATCGGCGGCACCATGCCCACCACCCCCCGCGGCCGAGGACGATGTTACACGACCAAAACAGGTTGGCCAGGATCAGCAGCGGCCAGGCGGAATTCCAGAAACGGCGCATGCGGGCTTCGACCGGGTTCCCAACTCTCGTTTCGTCATCCCCGCGCGAGCGGAGACCCAGAGTGGCGGGACTGGTTTCCCGTCTGCGCGGGAAAGCCGGATGGCGCGCCCCTCTTAATAGGCTCCGGCCCAGCCGTCACGCCGCGGGTCCGAGCCTGCCATCCGCACGCCGTTCTCGGCGATGCGGATCGCCTGCACGCTGCACGGCCCTTCCAGCGGCCCGACGCGGTTGAGCCGGTGGCCGAGACGCTCCAGCCCGGTGAGCACATCGGCGCCGAAGCCGGGCTCGATGGTCAGCCGGCCGTCGCCCTCGTGCGGCCAGTTGGCGCCCTGGCCCCTGCTGGCTGGAGGTCCAGCGCGGTGCCTCGAGCGCGGTCTGCGGATCGGCGCCCAGGTCCATCATCGACGTCAGCACCTGGAGATTCACCTGCACCTGGTTGTCGGCGCCGGGCGTGCCCTCCACCGCCCACAGCGCACCGTCCTTGAACACCATCGGCGCATTCATCGTGTGGCGCACCCGCTTGCCCGGCGCCAGGCGGTTGGCGTGGCCAGGCGCGAGGTGCCAGTAGGCCATGCGGTTGTTCAGCAGCACGCCGGTATCGCCCGCGGTCACGCCCGAGCCGAAGCCCGAGTTCAGGCTCTGGATGCCGGAGACTGCGTTGCCCTCACCGTCGACCACGCAGAAATACGTTGTGTCGCCGACCGCCGCCTCGGGCTCCGCCAGGGTCAGGTCGGCCCGCGCGCGTCCGGTCGATCGAGGCGGCGCATTCATCGGCATAGGCGTCGGACAGCAGGCGCTCGAGCGGCACCTCGCCGAACCGCGGATCGGTGCCGAAGCGCTCGCGATCCTGGAAGGCGCGCTTCTTCGCCTCCACCAGCACGTGGATGCGCTGCACCGGGTCGAGTTCCGCGAGCTCGAAACGTTCGGCGATCTTCAGCATCTGCAGCATGGTGAAGCCGGTGGAGTTCGGCGGCGTCTGCGTCACCCGGAAACCGCGATAGGCGATGCCGATCGGCTCCTGCACCTGCGGGTGGCACGCCTCCAGGTCGCGTTCGTCCACCAGCACGCCGGCCTCGTGCATGCCCGCCGCGAGGCGCTGTGCCAGGCGGCCGCGATAGAACGTCTCGGCGCCGTCCTGCGCGATCTCCTCCAGCGTGCGGGCCAGGTCCGGCTGGCGGACCAGGCCAGCGAGCGGCGGCACGCCGATGTCGAGGTTGCTCAGGAAGACCGCGCGCGAGCGGACATCGGCGGCGAGGATCGCGCGCCACGTCGCCGGCGAAGTGCCGGTAGTGCGGGGTCACCGCGAAGCCGTCGCGCGCGTGGGCGATCGCCGGCGCGCAAAGCTGCCGCCAGGGCAGCCGGCCGTGGGCGCGTGCATGGCGCCGACGCCGGCGAGCAGGCCGGGCGTGGAGACGCTGAGCGGCCCGCGCACCGCGATGCCGGCGGCGCGGAAGCGTTCCGGCGTCGCGGCGAGCGGTGCCGCGCCGGTCGCGTTGTAGCAGCGCGCGGGTCGCATCGGCCGCGGTATAGACCTGGTAGAACCCGTCGCCGCCGAGCCCCGACATGCCCCGGCTCCACCACGCTGAGCGCGAGCGAGACCGCCGCCGCGGCGTCCACAGCATTGCCGCCGGCGCGCAGCGTGTCGAGCCCGGCCTGGGTGGCCAGCGGCTGGTTGGCGCCGACCGCGCCGTTGCGGCCCATGATCAGAACGCGATAGGTGCGGCTGGGGAGGTACATCGGCGGTTCCAATCAGGCGAGATGTGAGGTGAAGAACTCGGCGACCACGCGATAGATCCGCCGCCGGTCGTCCGGGCGGATGAAGCCGTGGCCGGCATAGTCGAAGGTTTCATACGAAACCTTCTGCTGGCGCTCGCGCAGTGCGGCCCACGTACTGGTCGCTCTCGCCCATCGGCACGCGGGGATCGCGCGAGCCGTGCGCGATCAGCACGGGGATGTGCACCTCGCCGATGCGATGGATCGGCGAAATCCGCGCGAACAGGTCCGCATCGTCGCCGTATTCCGCCGCGCGATGGTTTGCGCCGCCACGGGCCGGTGCCGGCCAGCAGCGTGGCGAAGTCGGCGATGCCGTAATAGTTCACCGCGGCGCGCCACAGCCCGGGATGCTCGGTGATCGCCGACATCACCATGAAGCCGCCGTAGGACTGGCCCATGATGCCGATGCGCTCGGCGTCGATCGCGGGATGCGCGGCGAGCCAGGCACGGCCGTGGGCGAGGTCGGTGACGCTGTCGAGCCGCCGCTCCACGTTGTCGCTGGCGGCATAGGCGCGGCCGTAGCCGGTGCTGCCGCGGACGTTCGGCAGCAACACCGCGACCCCCTGCGCCAGCAGCATCTGGATGTCGGGGCGGAAATTGGCCCGCGTCTGGCTCTCGGGTCCGCCATGCACCCACATCACCGCCGGGTAGCCGCCGGCCGGCTTCGGCGTGCGCGGCAGCGCGAACCAGCCGGGAATGCGCGTGCCGTCGAAACTGTCCCACGCCACCAGGTCGAGATCGACGAAATCATGCGGCGTCGGTTCGGGCCGCCACGCCGGACGTGCCGCGCCGTCGCGCCATAGGAACAGCGAAGGCGGCTCGGTCGGCGCCGATGCGCTGAACGCCAGCGTCGTGCCGTCGGATGACCAGGCGAGATCGGTGACCACGCCGCGCGGCAGGCCGGCGACCACCGCAGCTCGCCGTCCAGGCGGGCCGACGCGCAGCACGCTGTAGCCGCGGTCGTTCTCCACCGTCGCCAGCAGGGCGGCGTCGGGCGTGATGGCCCAGGCCTCCACGTCGCGGCCGGCGACTGGTACAGCGCCGTCACCTCGGCGGTCTCGGGATGCAGCCGGCAGAGACGCAGGAACTCGCAGCCGAGGTCGGTCAGCGCCAGCAGCGTGGCACCGTCACTGGACCAGCGGACGGCGGAGAAATTGGCGGGCGGACCCGAACGGCGACGCCGTGCCGGAGTCGAGATCGAGCAGCAGCAGCGTCGTGTCGCCGTAGCCGCGGTCGTGCAGCAGCGCCAGCCTGGCGCCGTCGGGCCGGAAGCCGGCGACCGTGACGATGTTGCTGCCGTCGTAGACGCGCCGGCGCGTGCCGGTCGCCACGTCCTGCACGTAGACGTCGAAATGCGCTACGTCGCGCGCATTGGCGGCATAGGCGATGCGGCTGCCGTCCGGCGCCCAGCCGCCGAAATCATGGATTACTGCCGGGGTCGTCCGTCAGCGCCTTGGGCTCGGGCTGCGCCGCCTGCGGGTCGATCAGCAGCAGTTGCTGGCGCTCGTCGCCGCCGCGGTCGATGCCATAGATCAGCCGGTCGTCAACCGGCGAGCGGCGCAGCATCGCCACCTTTTCGTCGTGCGAGGCAAGCTGCCTCGCCGCGCCGGACCCGAGGTCTAGCGCCCACACTGCGGCAGGCCCGAACCGCGCAGGTGGAACAGCGTTTGCCATCGCGGGAGAGGCGGGCGCGGTCGCGGCGCCGATGGCCACGAAGGAAGCCGGGTCTTGCGTCATACCGCGAGCATACGCGCCCTCCGGGGTTGGAAAGCTTGGCGGGATAGGGTTTGCTCGGGCGATGCGGCGGGTGGTGCTGGCCACGAGACGACTGGGCAGGATGGCGCAAGGCCCACCCGTTCCCTGATCCTCGCTGGCGTGCCGCCCGAGGAGATCCGCTGGTCGGTGCGTTCGCACGACGAGGACGGCGATCCGCTGCAAGAGGGCGAGGGCAGCTTCAACGTGTCGCGCGCGCTGGTGACGCTGGCGTCGCTGGCGATCCAGGCGCGCGAACCTGAGCGCTTCGGGCTGCTCTACGGCCTGGTATGGCGCGCCAATGCGGCGGCACCGATGAGGCGGATATGCGCCGCGCCCAGGGTCTGGCGCTGGCGGGTGCGCGCCGAGGCGCACCGGATGCGCACGCATGTCCGGTTCCTGCCGGTGCCGGACGGCACCGCCACCCGCTATCTCGGCTGGTACGAACCGGCGCATTTCGTGCTGGAGGCCAATGCGCAACTGATCGCCCGGCGGTTTCCGGATCTGGTCTTCTCCATCCTGACGCCGGAGGGCGGCGCCCATTGGGATGGGTCGGCGTTGCGCTTCTCGACCGGGGCGACACGACGCTCGGTGCATGACGATGCGGGATTGCAGGCGTGGTGGGACAAGCACCAGGCGGCGCTGCTGCGGGACGCGCGGGTCGGCACCGCGGTCCCGGAAGCCGAGGCGCTGGATGAGGCGCCGCGCGCACCGGACCGGCCGCCGCTCGGGCCGGTGGTGCTGCCGCTCGGGCCCGACGCGCCGCTGCAGGAGGCGGTGCACGAGGCGGGCGACTGTCGCCGCTGCCATCTGTGGCAGGCGGCGACCCAGACGGTGTTCGGCGAGGGGCCAGCCCATGCCCGCGTGCTGTTCGTGGGCGAGCAACCGGGCGACCAGGAGGATGTCATCGGCCGGCCGTTCGTCGGGCCGGCCGGACAGATCATGGACCGGGCGATGGAGGAGGCCGGTCTCGACCGGCGCACGATCTACATCACCAATGCGGTGAAGCACTTCAAGTTCGAGCCTCGCGGCAAGCGGCGCATCCACAAGACGCCGGAGGCCCGGAGATCCAGGCGTGCCGCTTCTGGCTGGACGTGGAACTGGTGCGGCTGAAGCCGAAGCTGGTCGTGGCGATGGGCGGCACCGCGGCGCGTGCGCTGCTGGGCCGGGCCGTCACCATCACCCGCGAGCGCGGCCGCCCGATCGAACTGCCCGACGGCCAGGCGGCGTTCGTGACGGTGCACCCGTCCTTCCTGCTGCGCGTGCCGGATGAGGACGCGAAGGCGCGCGAGTACCGCGCCTTCGTTGCCGACCTGCGGAAGGTGGCGGAACTGGTCGGTTAGACTCCAGTCATTGCGAGCGCGGCGAGGCGATCCCCGTGGGGATTGCTTCGTCGCTACGCTCCTCGCAATGACAGGGGTTCGTGGTCAGGCGGCGGCGACGGATGCCGGGACGCCGTCGGGGTCGAGCCGGTAGCCGCCGCCCTCGGTGACCAGCAGGCGGGCGTTCGCCGGATCGGGTTCGATCTTCTGCCGCAGCCGGTAGATATGCGTCTCCAGCGTGTGCGTCGTGACGGCGGCGTTGTAGCCCCACACCTCGTTCAGCAGCACCTGCCGCGCCACCGCCCGGGTGCCGGCGCGGTACAGGAACTTCAGGATCGCCGCCTCCTTCTCGGTCAGCCGGATGCGGCGGTTCTTCGCCGGGTCCTGCAGCAGCTTGGCGGACGGCCGG
This sequence comes from Acetobacteraceae bacterium, assembly GCA_037201625.1. Classification (GTDB taxonomy): domain Bacteria; phylum Pseudomonadota; class Alphaproteobacteria; order Acetobacterales; family Acetobacteraceae; genus JAMXLO01. The sequence goes on from JBBCGR010000003.1 coordinate 2,190,420, forward strand.
AACGTGTAGGGGCCGATGGTGAACACCGCATCCTCGCTGTTCTCGAAGATGCGAAGCTGGGCCCGCAGCCGCGCCAGCAACTCGTTCAGCCGGAACGGCTTGGCGATGTAGTCGTTGGCGCCGGAATCCAGCCCGCGCACCACGTCGTTCTCGGCATCGGAGCCGGTCAGCATGATGATCGGCATCTTCTGACCCTGCTTGCGCAACCGGTTGCAGAGATCACGTCCGTCGCCGTCCGGCAGTCCGACATCCAGGATCACCGCGTCGAACCTGGCGTCCTTGGCGTTCAGCTTCTCCTCTGCTTCGCCGATGGTCGATGCCGCCACCGCGGTGAACTCTCCATCCACCGCAAGCTGGTCCGCCAGAGTCTCGCGCAGCACACTGTCGTCATCCACGATCAGGATCGGTCGCTCAGCCGACATCTTCCACTTCCTCTCGCTTCCAATTCACCTGCGCCGCACCCCGTCTGCCGCGACGAAGGCCGCGCAGCCGGTCCCCATCCCGGCAGCACGGCCAACACAAGAGCATCCTGCCACTGCGATTCGGGCCGTCGCAAGAAGCTCACATTTCTGTGAGCACAGCCGAGACATTCCGTCCGACCCGCCATATAGTTACCGCGGCGGCATCACATAGCAGATTGTGCTCCGTCTGTCGGTCCCGGGCAGGCTGCCTTCGAAACGTGACGAAAGTTGGCCGGCATTGTTCCCTTTTCGTGTAATCCGATGAAGCAAGCCCTTCGCATGCCTGACACCGAACCCACCATCGAGCCGGACCCCGAGGTCCTGCGGCTGCGCACCGTCCATCGTGCGGCGGCGGACCTGCGCCGAGGCATCCCCGTGGTGGTGAGCGGCGAAACCTCGCTGGTCGTGCTGGCGGCCGAGACCGGCAGCGCGCGCGGCCTCGCTGAACTGGGCGCCCTGGCGGCGGAGGCCCCGGTCCTGCTGCTGGCCCCGATGCGGGCCGCGGCGGTGCTGCACCGGCCGGTCGAGCAGGCGGTCCCGGCGGTCGCGCTGCAACTCGCCGTCTCCCTGCTCGAACCCGGATCGCTGCGTGCGCTGGCCGACCCCACGGTGGAGGCGGTGCTGCCGGCCCAGCCGGAACCCGCACCGCTTCCCGATCTGGCGCATCCGGCCCTGGTCCTGGCCAAGCTCGGCCGCCTGCTGCCGGCCGTTCTGGCGGCCCCGCTGCGGCCCGGCGGCGCGGCCGAAGCGGCCAGGCTCGGCCTGCTGAGCGTGCCGGCCGAAGACCTGTTGAACTATCCGGCCGCCGCCGCCGCCGGCCTGCGGCGGATCGCCACCGCCCGCGTGCCGCTGGAGAATGCCCCCAACTCGCGCGTCGTCGCGTTCCGCACCGAGGGATCGGCGATCGAACATCTCGCCATCGTGGTGGGCGAGGCCGAGGCCGCGGAGGCGCCGCTGGTGCGCATCCATTCCGAATGCTTCACCGGCGACCTGCTGGGCAGCCTGCGCTGCGACTGCGGCGTGCAGCTTCGCGGCGCGATCGCGCGGATGGCCGAAGAAGGCGTCGGGGTCCTGCTCTACCTTTCGCAGGAAGGCCGCAACATCGGCCTGGTCAACAAGCTGCGGGCCTACACGCTGCAGGATCGCGGCCTGGATACGCTGGATGCCAACCGCGCCCTGGGCTGGGAGGCCGACGAGCGCAACTTCCTCATCGCCGCAACCATGCTGGACTCCCTCGGCGTGCACCGCGTACGGCTGCTGACCAACAATCCCGACAAGCTGGCAGCCCTCGCCGCCTGTGGCATCGAGGTGGTCGGCCGCGAGGCCCATTCCTTCGCGCCCAACGGGGTGAACGACGACTACCTGGCGACCAAGGCCGAACGCTTCGGCCACATGCTGGACTGAGCGCATGCAGGCACTGGTGCATCCCGATGGCCGGCTGATCCTGCGCGGCCTGGTCTTCCGTGCCGCCCTGGGCCATGGCGGCGTGCGGCTGGACAAGCAGGAGGGCGACGGCGCGACCCCTGCCGGGCTGCTGCCGCTGCGCCGCGTGTTGTACCGCGCCGATCGGGTGCGGGCGCCGGAGTGCGCCGTGCCGGTGGAGCCGATCGCGCCGACCGATGGCTGGTGCGACGATCCGGCCGAGCGCGACTACAACCGGATGATCCGGCTGCCGCATGACGGCCGCTTCGAGGAATTATGGCGGCGGGACGCGCTGTACGACGTGATCGGCGTGCTGGGCTGGAACGATTCGCCCGTCGAACGCCGGCGAGGATCGGCGATCTTCCTGCACGTGGCCCGTCCCGACTACGGCCCGACCGAGGGCTGCATCGCGCTCGCCCTCGGCGACCTGCGGCAGGTACTGGCGGCAGGCACCACGGAACTCCTGGTGCTCGCCGGATAGCGTCAGCCGCGGTCGCGGTTCATCCCGCGCGATTCGAGAGCATCGAGATACGCCGCCCACCGCCGGTCCTGCTCGCGCCCAAGCTCGTGCAGGTACTCCCAGGAATAGATTCCGGTGTCGTGGGTGTCGTCGAACAGCAGCCGCACCGCATAATTGCCGACCGGTTCGATGCCGATGATCGCGACCGACCGCTTGCCCGGCACGGTCTTCTTCTGATGCGGCCCGTGGCCCTGCACCTCTGCGCTCGGGCTTTCCACCCGCAGGTACTCGGCCGGCAGCGCAAACCGCGCACCATCGTCGAATGCCACGTGTAACACGCCTTCCGCCTTGTTCAGGCGGATCTCGGTCGCGGCCGCCATCACTCCTCCAGCTTGCGTGCCTCCTCGGGCAGCATGATCGGGATACCGTCACGGATCGGATAGGCCAGGCCCGCCTTGCGGCTGACCAGTTCGCCTGCCTCACGGTCGTATTCCAGCGGCCCCTTGGTCAGCGGACACACCAGGATCTCGAGCAGCCTCGGATCGATCGGCGGCTGGCGCTTCACTTCGACAGTCTCATCCATGGCGCTACCCCCGTTTCAGCTTACGCTGCGGCCGCCCTGGGTGTCGGGGGCAAGCGCACCCATCTGCAGCAGCGCCAGCAGCGCCGCCGCCCGCTCCGCCTCGCCCGGCGCCTCCAGCAGCGCCTGCTTCTCGGCAGGCTCGAACGGACACACCATCGCCAGGGTCACCACCAGCATGTCATCCGGCAGCTTCTTGATCGCGTCCCAGTTGGCGTCGATGCCGCGATGGGTGAAATAGCCGCGCAGCGCGCCCAGCAGCGCCTCCCGCGGGATGCCGACGGGCGGCGCCGCCAGGTCCAGGTCGGCCGCGAACGGGCCGAAATCACCCCGCACCCGCCGGTAGCCGCGCCGCATCTCCACTTCGGCCGCCACCGCAAAGCGGATGAGGCCATTGACCGTGATCAGGTAGTGGCCTTCCTCCGTCTCGTTGAACGACGAGATCCGGCCCAGGCAGCCGATGCGGAACAACGCCGGGCCGTTGGTCGCCTCCGACGCGGTCGCGTCGGGCTGGATCATGCCGAACAGGCGGCCGTGCCCCAGCGCATCCTCGGTCAGCGCCACATAGCGCCGCTCGAAGATCCGCAGCGGCAGCTTGCCGCGCGGCAGCAGCAATGCACCCGGCAGCGGGAACACCGGAAATTCGACCGGCAGGTCCTCCACCTTCGGGTGGAAGGCCGGCATCTAGCTGAACAGCACGGCGGACAGGCGCCGTCGCGCGGCCGCCGTCGCCGGGTCGTCGAAGCCCCACGCCTCAAAGAACTTCAGCAGTTGCAGCCGCGCCGCCTCTTCGTTCCAGGTGCGGTTGCGCCGGATGATCTCCAGCAGCGCATCGGCGGCCTGCTCGCGCTCGCCCATCGCGTTCAGCGCAGTGGCCAGGTCGTAGCGCGCCTGCAGGTCGGCCGGATCGGCGGCGACCCGCGCCTGCAGGCTCTGCAACTGGCCCTGCGCCTGGCGGCCTTCCTCGGCCAGCATCAGCGCACTGCGCGCACCGGCGATCTCGGCGTGCTCGGCCAGCTTCTCGGGCACCTGCTCGAGCGCCTCGCGCGCCTGGTCCTCCTGGCCCAACGCCATCAGGGCACGGATCAGACCGCCCCAGGCATCGCCGTTCTCCGGCTCCTGCTGCAGCAATTCGCTGAACAGTTCGCCAGCCTGCTGCGGATCGCCCGCCTCCATCGCCGCCTTGGCATCGGCCAGCAGGTCGGCACTCGGCATCGAACCGCCGGCCATCTTCAGCAGCGCCTCGACGAAGCGCTTCACCTCGGATTCCGGCAGCGCGCCCTGGAACAGGTCGGCGATCTGGCCCTGCCAGAACGCGGCGACGGTCGGCACCGACTGCATCGGCAGGCCAAGCTGGGCAAGCTGCTGCACCAGCGAACGGTTCTGGTCGATGTCGATCTTCACCAGCTTCACGCGGCCGCCGGCGGAACGCACCACCTTCTCGAGCGTTGGCGTCAGTTGCTTGCACGGCCCGCACCAGGTCGCCCAGAAATCCACCAGGACGGGAATGGTGCGGGATGCCTCCACCACCTCCTTCATGAAGGTCTTCTGGTCGCCGTCCACGATCATGGCGGCGCCGTTGCCGCCGGCGGCGGCTGGGTTCTGCCCGATGATCAATTCGTCCATGGTCCCCTGGGGTCTCCTGGCCTTGGTACTATCGAGGCATAGATGTTGCGCCACGCGCGCCAGACAAGCGCGGAGCGGCGGTTGCGGCGACCATGCCGCCCGGCGCGCCCGGCGTCCAGAGCGGAGGCCCGGCTGCACCTGGGTGAAGCGAACTGGATCAGTGCAGGCGGGGATCAGCGCAGGCGGGGATCGTACTGATCGCGCAGCGCATCTCCCAGCAGGTTGAAGCCGACCACCACCAGGAAGATCGCCAGCCCGGGAAACGTCGCGATCCACCAGGCGGTGAGGAAATACCCATGCCCGTCGGCGAGCAGCGCACCCCAGTCCGGCGACGGCGGCTGGGCGCCGAGGCCGAGAAACGACAGCCCCGCCGTCTCCACCACCACCGCCCCCGACTGCAGCGTGGCCAGCACCAGCACGGGGGTGAAGCTGTTCGGCAGGACGTGGCGCAGCATCACCCGCGTCTGGCTGGCGCCGACGGATCGCGCGGCGACCACGAAATCCGCCGCCTGCACCGTCAGCACCTGGCCGCGCATCAGCCTCGCATATTGCGGCGTGTAGATGAGGCCGATCGCGATCACCGAATTGGTCAGGCTCGGCCCCAGCGCGGCGACGATGATCAGCGCGAGCAGGAGATAGGGGAACGCCAGGAGGACGTCGACCACGCGCATCAGCAGCGCATCGGCGCGCCCACCGAGCGTGCCGGCGACCAGGCCGATCGCGCCTCCCAGCAGCAGCGCCAGCCCGTCCGCCATTACGATCGCCAGCAAGGCGGTGCGGGTGCCGTACAGGATGCGGCTCAGCGTATCGCGGCCGTACTGGTCGGCGCCGAACCAATGCTGTGCCGATGGCGGCGACAGCGCGTTGGACAGGTCCTGCTCATACGGGTCGTACGGCGCCAGCAGCGGTGCGAACAGCGTGACCAGCAGGAACAGCACGGCGATGGCGAGGCCGAAGCGCGCGCCCATTCCACGCAGCGCGCGCCGCACCACGCCGGGCGGCGCAGCGACCGTGGCGCTCATGCGCGGCTGATCCGCGGGTCCAGCGCGGCGTACAGGAGGTCCACCAGGAGGTTCACCACCACGAACAGCAGCGCGATGAACAGCGCGCCGGCCTGCACCACCGGATAGTCGCGCGACAGGATCGAATCGACCATCAGCCGGCCGAGCCCCGGCAGCGAGTAGATCGTCTCGGTCAGCACAGCACCCGACAGCAGCAGGCCAAGCTGCAGGCCGATCACCGTGACGATCGGGATCGCCGCATTGCGCAGCACGTGACGCAGCACGACGCGTGGCTCGGCCACGCCCTTCGCCCGCGCCGTCCGCACATGATCCGCCGTCGCCGCCGCCATCACCTCGGCCCGCGTGATGCGCGCGATCAGCGCCAGCGGCACGCTCGCGAGCGTCACCGACGGCAGCAGCATGTGGCGCAGCGAGGCGCCGATTGCCGCCGGATCGCCGGACAGCACACTGTCCACCACGCTCATGCCGGTGATGCGCGGCGGATCGAGGCCGATCGGCATCAGCCCACCCACCGGCAGCCAGCCCAGGCCGGCGGCGAACAGCACCAGCAGCATCAGCCCGAGCCAGAAGATCGGCATCGACACGCCGAACAGGGTCAGCGTCATCACCGCCGTGTCGAAGCGCGAGCCATGGCGCACCGCCGCGACCACGCCCACCGGCACGCCGCACAGCGTGGCCAGCAGCAGCGAGGCCAGCGCAAGCTGCAAGGTCACCGGGAATGCCGCCAGCACGTCATCCAGCGCCGGCCGGTTGCTCTGGATCGACGTGCCGAGATCGCCGCGCAGCGCATCGGCCATGAAGCGCGCGTACTGCACCCACACCGGCTGATCCAAGCCAAGCTGGATGCGCAGCCGCTGCAATTGCTCGTTGGTCGCATGGTCGCCCAGCAGAAGCTGTGCGACGTCGCCGGGCAACAAGTGCATGGTCACGAACACCACGACGCTGACCCCGGCCAGCACGAACACCAACTGGACCAGGCGGGCGGCGACGTAGCGTCCCACTCACACCGTCTGCGACGTGCTGTGCCTGATCTCGTCCGTATCCTGCGCCAGGCCGAGCGCCGCACGCAGCGTGTCGGTCAGCGTGCGGCTGAGGAAGGGCTTCATCAGCACCCAGCGCTCGCCGCTCATCCAGCCGGCATCGCCGCCGGTGAAGAACACGACCGGCACCGACGGCCGCCGTGCCCGTACCGCCTGCGCCAGGTCCATGCCGTTCATGCCGGGCATCGCGAAATCCACCAGCAGCAGGTGGAAGTCGAGGCCGCCCTCGACCAGGCTCAATGCCGCCTCGCCACCTTCGGCCAGCGCCACCCCGAAACCGTTCGCCGTCAGCATTGCCGACAGCGTCTCACGGCAATCCGCTTCATCGTCCACCACCAGGATCGTGCGGTTCCAGGTCGGTATCTCCGGCCGGACCACCGATATCATCGCGCGCTCCAGGCCGGACACGGGCTCGCCATCCGCGCCCGACCGCGCGCGCGGGAACAGCACGCTCACGGTGGTGCCGCGGCCCACCGCGCTGTCGATCCGCACACCGCCGCCCGACTGGCTGGCAACGCCGTAGACCTGGCTCAGCCCGAGGCCCGATCCCTGGCCCGGCGGCTTGGTGGTGAAGAACGGCTCGAACGCGTTGCGCAGCACCTCCTCGGTCATGCCGGTGCCGGTGTCGCTGACCGACACGGCAACATAATCGCCGGCCGGCAGATCGACCGCCGCGCTATTGCGCCCCAGCGTCATCTTCGCGGTGGCGATCGTCAGCGTACCGCCCTGCGGCATCGCATCGCGCGCATTGATCGCGAGGTTGAGGATGACGTGCTCGATCTGCACCGTGTCGACCAGCGCGAGCCACAGACTGTCCTCGAGCACCGTCTCCACGCGGATGGTGCGGCCGAGCGTCGCCCGCAGCAGGTCGCCCATGCCGCGCACGACGCGGTTCAGGTCGACCAGTTCGGGCGTCATCGGCTGCTTGCGCGAGAACGCCAGCAGCCTTCGCACCAGGTCGGCGCCGCGGCCGGCCGCCTGCAGCACGACCGCGAGGCGGCGGGCCTGCACCGATTCCTCGGGCAGTTCCCGATGCACGATCTCGGCGTTGCCGCTGATCGCCACCAGCAGGTTGTTGAAATCATGCGCGACGCCGGCCGTGAGGCGGCCGATCGCCGCCATGGTCTGCGCCTGGCGCAGTCGCTCCTCGGTCTGCCGGCGGATGGTGACGTCGGTGTAGAGCGTGACGAAGCCGCCGCCGGGCAGCGGGTTGCGCCTGATCTCGAGCTGCCGGCCGCTCGGCCGCGGCCGCTCGATCGTGCCCATGCTGGCGCCGGAGCGCAGCATCGCCATGCGCCGCGCCACCTCGGTCTCGACGTCGACCGGGCCGAACTCGCCGCCGGCCACCTGGCCGCGCAGGATGTCCTCCATCGGCAGGCCGACGCGGAGGATCTCCGGCGGAACCCCGGTGAAGTCCGGGAACTGCTGGTTCCACGCCATCAGGCGCAGGTCGGCGTCGACCATCATGATGCCGTCGCTCATGCCGGTCAGCGTCGCCGCCAGGATCGCGCGCTCGCGGGCCAGTGCCTCATGCCGGCGGCGCGCCGAGTCCTGGGCGCGCAGCAGCAGGATCGCCAGCAGAACGATCAGCACCGTGATGCCGCCGGTGAACACCAGGGCGTTGCGTTCCCACGCCACCGACGGCCGTAGCGCCTCGGCGCGGTCCAGTCCCACCACCACCTTCAGATCATGGTCCGGCACGCCCGCGAAGGCGTAGATCCGCTCGACATCGTCGAGGCCCGAGACTCCGGTCCAGGTGCCCTCCGCCGCGCCGCGCATCACGGTGAAGATCGGCATGTCGGCGATGTTGGTCACGCCCTGCGTCTGGCCCGGCCCGGCGAGCGTCCAGGCATCGCCGTCGCGCATGCTGACCACCGCGATCAGGCCATGCGCGCCGAGATCGACCTCCCGGTAGAAGCGGGCGAAGGAGTTCGTGTCGTAAGAGGCGGCGATGACACCGGCAAACGATCCGTCGGGGTTGTCCAGACGACGGACCATGTTGATCTGCCAGAGCTGCGTGACCTTCCCCTGGGTCAGTTCGCCTACGAACATACGGCCATCATCGGCCGGCAATTTCGCTTCGTGTTGGAAATAGTCACGGCCGTCGATGCGTGTGCCGACGATCGCCGTGCGCGAGCTGTTGCGCACCGTGCCGGTGGCATCGGCGATGAACAGTTGCAGCGACACGTCGCTCAGCACGACGACCTGGCTGGAGCGCGCGGCAAGATCGAAGTGCTCGGGGTCGCGCTGCCATTCGTATTCCAGAATCCGCAAGGTCTGGTCGATCGAAAGCAGCTCGCGGCGGAGCTGTTCCTCGAAGGCGAGCGTGCGCGCGAGGATCTCGGCCTGCACGCGCGCGCGCGCCTCGCCGCGGTGGGCCAGGATCGCATCCCTTGCACCGATCCAGGCGAGCGCGACGAGCAGCAGGGCGGCGACGATGATGCCGGCACGGCCGAACCGGCGTACGGCCTGGCTCTGCGCAGGCATCATGCTGCGCCCATCGCTCCGGGAATGACGGTCCTGGTCGATAAGCCCCTCCATGCAGGAGAGCAGCACGCCCCGGTCATGCCGTCCTCCGCGCTGCCGACTTAACCCACTTTGGCGTGACATTGGGGAAAAAAGCGCAGGGTGCGCAATAATCCCGCAATCACCCGGCGTGGTCGCCGGGGCCGCAGGGACATGGTAGAGCGGGAACGGCGCCGGTGGAATCACCTCAGGCGTGAATCACGCGGCAAAACAATGCGCTGGGGCATGGTCGATGCTTCCTTCAGCACCGGACATGCTCTAGGTCGATGCAAAGTATGACGGAGGAGACGTCGCATGGCGGCAGGCAGGGAACCGACTCAGTTCGGGCGCATCTATCCACCTGACGAGGCGTGGCTGGCAAAGGCGCCCGCCGAGCCGGTGATCGAGCCCGACCTGCCTATTATTGATACGCACCATCACCTCTGGCAGCGTCCCGATCATCGCTATCTGTTGCATGAACTGCTCGCGGACCTGCGCAGCGGACACAACGTGGTCGCCACAGTGTTCCTGCAATGCCATGCGATGTACCGCGCCGATGGCTCCGAGGAACTGCGCCCGGTCGGCGAGACGGAATTCGTGGCCGGCATCGCCGCGATGAGTGACAGCGGCGCCTACGGATCGACGCGGGTCGCCGCCGGCATCGTGGGCTACGCCGACCTCACGCTCGGCGACCGGGTCGATGCGGTGCTGGAGGCCCAGATCAGGGCCGGCGGCGGACGCTTCCGCGGCGTACGCGATTCGGGCAACTGGGACGCCGACCCGATCATCGGCAACGGCGCGCCGGGCCCCGACATCTATCGCCGCGCCGATTTCCGCCGCGGCCTTGCGCGGCTGAGCGCCTATGGCCTGTCGCTCGACGCCTGGGTGTTCCACACGCAACTTGCCGATGTGATCGACCTGGCGCGCGCCTTCCCGGCCACCAACATCATCATGGGCCATGTCGGCGGCGTACTCGGCTACGGCCCGTATGCCGGCAGGCGCGAGGAGATCTTCCGGTCGTGGAAGGCCTCGGTCACCGAACTCGCCAAGTGCCCCAACGTGACCATGAAGCTCGGCGGCATGATGATGCGCGCGGCCTTCTATGAGTACCGCTCGGTGGAGCGGCCGGTCACGTCCGAGGAACTTGCCGCGCAATGGGGCCCCTACATCGAGACATGCATCGAGCTGTTCGGCGCTGATCGCTGCATGTTCGAAAGCAATTTCCCGGTCGAGAAGATGGGCATCGGCTGGGTCCCGCTCTGGAACGCCTTCAAGCGCATCGCCGCCGGTGCCTCGGCGGATGAGAAGCGCGCGCTGTTCCACGACACCGCGCAGCGCGTCTACCGGCTGGGATAGGGATCAGCGGACATGAGCGACGCCACGCACCAGGACCGGATCCTGGACCAGTTCACCCGCCAGGCGACGCCGTTCAGCACCGCGGGCACGATCACCGATGCGAATGCGCTGCGGATGATCGTCGAGGCCGCGTCGCCGCACGCCGGCGACACCGTGCTCGATGTCGCCTGCGGCGGCGGCATCATCGTGTGCGCGTTCGCCCCGCATGTGCGGCACGCGACCGGCATCGACATGACCCCGGCGATGCTGGACCGCGCACGCCAGCTTGCGGCCGAGAAAGCGGTGGCGAACGTCACCTGGGACCAGGGCGACGTCGGCGCGCTGCCCTATGCCGACGCGACGTTCGACATCGTCGTCACGCGATTCTCCATGCACCACTTCCTCGATCCGCTGGGCGTGCTGCGCGAGATGATGCGCGTGTGCCGGCCCGGCGGCCGGGTGGTGGTCGTGGACATGTATGCCTCGGATGATCCGGCGAAGGCCGCGGAATGGAACCGCGCGGAGAAGCTCCGCGATCCCTCGCATGTCCGCTGCCTGACGCTGCCCGAGTTGAAAGGCCTGTTCGGGCGCGTGGGACTTCCGGCGCCCTCGGCCGGCTTCTACGAACTGCGCGACGAGATCAGGAACCTGCTGGCGCGCTCCTTCCCCAATCCTGGCGACGATGTAACGATCATCGCGATGTTCGCTGCATCGGCCGAGGACGATCGGCTGGGCCTGCCGGTGCAGCGCGACGGGGAGCGGATCAACTACGCCTATCCGGTCGCGATCCTGTCGGCGATGCGCTGACGCCGCCGACAGGATCGCCACTGTCGCTGCGTGCATGCGGCCGTGGACAAGCCGGCGGGCGGGCGCACACACTCGCGGCGCTCAACCGACCAGGACCAGACGATGCCGCAGACCGAGGTGGGCCGCTCCGAGGATCTCCTGGCCGAACTGGCTGGGTGGGTGGCGCTGGAAACGCCCACGACGGATCCGGCTGCCGTCAACCGCCTGATGGACATCGCCCATGCGGAGCTGGACCAGGCCGGCGCCGCGCTGACCCGCATCCCCGGGCGCGACGGCTACGGCGACAACCTGATCGCGCGCACTCCGGGCGAGGGCCGCCCGATCCTGGTCGCGGGCCATCTCGACACGGTGTGGTCGCATGGCACGCTGGACGGCATGCCCTACCAGGTGAACGGCGAGAAGGCGCACGGGCCCGGCATCTACGACATGAAGGCCGGCAGCTTCCTGGCCTTCCACGCGGTGCGGTCGATCCTGCGCCAGGGGGTGGCGACGCGCCGGCCGATCGTGCTGCTGCTGACGCCGGACGAGGAGGTGGGCAGCCCGACGTCGCGCGAGTGGATCGAGCGTGAGGGAGCCGAGGCCGCCTGCGTGCTGATCCCGGAGCCGGCCGGCCAGGGCGGCGCCTGCGTCACCGCGCGCAAGGGCGTGGGCCGCTTCGTCATGCGGATCGAGGGGCGCGGCGCGCATTCTGGCGGCGCCTTCCAGGAGGGCGCATCGGCTGTGGTGGAACTGGCGCGCCAGATCGTGCGGCTCCACAGCCTGGTGGACCTCGACCGCGGCATCACGCTGAACGCGGCACCGGTGTGGGGTGGCTCGCGGCCCAATGTGATCTCGCCCGACGCCGGCTGCGAGATCGACCTGCGGGTGAACTCGGTCGCCGACGGCGTGCACATGGAGCGTGTGCTGCTGGAGACGAGGGCGATCACCGCCGGCTGCCGGGTGGCGGTGGAGGGCGGCATGAACCGTCCGCCTTACACCGAGTCGCCCGGTATCATGGCGCTGTACGACAAGGCGCGCGGCGTGGCGGAGCAGGTGGGGATCGCGCTGCCGCGCCAGCATCGCGGCGGCGGGTCGGACGGCAATTTCACGGCCGCGATGGGCGTGCCGACGCTGGATGGTCTGGGCTGTCCCGGCTCGGGCGCGCATGCGAGCCACGAGCACATCCTGTGGCAGCATCTGGCGGCACGGGCCGCCTTCATGGCAGGACTGCTCGAAATCCTCGAGTAGCGCACGATGGCGGCGCTGGTCGCCGGCGACGCTGGCGGCTTGGGGCGGGAATGGCGATCGCCCTAATCGGCGATGTTGCCGCGGAGACGGACGGCGCGACCTGGGCGCGGCCCGTCATCAAGCCTTGGTGAGGCAACAATTCGCGGTATGCGCGAGGCCAGGCTTGCACATCGCGCTATGGTGGCACTCTATCGGCAGACAAGGTATTGGGCTACCAGAACATTGCGGCCATTCCGTCGAACCCGGCGCCAGGCAAGACCTGCCAAGATCCTGTTTCCGCTGGGTTTGGCTTTTCGCCGCCCATCACAAGATCATTTCATCGTTTACTATGCGTTAACTTTCCGTTGCCGTCCTGCTATGGCTGCGCCATCACGCAACAAGCAACCTTGGCGCACGTCTCGCAATATGAGCCGGGCTTCACCGAAAAGAATGCCGAAACCAGATCGTTGCTATGCAAGGCCCACTGAATGGTGAGCGCCAGGCATAGGGAAATGCCAATGTCGTCTGCCGGATCCGGTGGAGGTGGGACGGGAGCCCGACTGGCCGCAAGGCTGGTCGCGCTGCGGGGCGTCGCCCCCGACCCGGTGCGCCACGTCATCTTCCGATCCACCCGACGGATCGACGGCACCCTGGTCGAGGGATACAGCGTTCCCGGCGAAACCGCGCTGCTGGACACGCCCGGCCTGGAGAACTGGCTGGCGCGCCAGCAGAGCAGCATCGACCGCCTGGCCGTCGCGGTCATGGTGATCCGCGAGATCCTCGATACCCGCGGCCTGGTCCTGCAATGCACGATCGAACGCCGCCGGGGATCGGCGGAGGGCCCGTTCTGCGGCGACCCTGTTCGCGTCGAATTCGCCGGCGCGGCCAGCGCGGTCCGGCTGTATCGCGGCCGGCCCGATGGCCGCCTGATCGAGACCGCCCCCACCGCCGACAGTTCGCCGCCGCGCCTGCGCGTGCCGGAACACTTCGCCGGCGAGCACCGGGCGATCGAGGCGCGCTTCGGTGAGGCCGTGCGCGTGCTCGATACGCGGGAGCCGACGCTGTTCGAGGACATGGTCGGCCTGTCCAGCATCACGCATATCCGCACCCCCGAGGGCCGTGAGGTCGGCTGCGGCATCGGCTGGCACGGCGACATGGCGTTCGTGCTGGAGGCGGATTTTCCGCGGCATGCCGTCGCGCTGGACCTGCTGGAGGAGGACGCCGCCGCGGTCGACGCGGCCGCCCGGATGCACGGCCTGGTCCGCGGCGAGGCGCGGCTGGATGCGCGCGGCCTCGTGGTCCTCGCCCGCCGGCGCGGCAGCGAGGACCTGTTCCTGCTGCGGCCGTCAGCCGGCGACGTGCGGATCGAGCCTTACACGGCGTCGCGGGACCTGGGCGGTCCCGACCAGCAGCGCTGGATGCGCTACGCCGAGACCTATGAGGGACTGACCGTGCTCGACGCCTGGCGCGACGGCGACAGCGACGACCTGCTGGTGCTGACCGGCGATTCGAGCGGGCAGATCTGGCGGCACCACGTCGATATCGACGGTGTGGAGACGTGGCGGAAGGCCATCGAGGATGCCGCGATCGGCGGCCTGCATCGCGAGCGGCTGTTCCCCGGCGCGCTGTCGCTAGAGACCGCCGATCCAGCCGGACACGGCGACGCAGGCGAGTCGGAGGCGCTCAGCGAGGCGCCGCCGCCCGGTTCCCTGCTCGCGGTCGGCGAAACCTACCAGCGCGCCATGACCGCACTGCGGGAGGCGCGCGACGCGGCGGCCGACCCATCGTCCGGCGACGCGGCCGCGCGCGTGCTCGAACTGCGGGAGGCGCTTGACGCGCTCGATGCCCATGTCTCCGCGGCGTTGGTGCGCCCCGACCCGGCGATCCTGGAACGGATGGAGGAGCGGCTGCGCGCTGAACTCTCGCTGATCCGCTGCGTGATCGTGCCGCTGCCATACGCCAGGCTGCTGCGCGGCGAGGCAGCGGTCTCCGAGAGTACCGCAGCGGCGGTGCCGGGTGCGGCCTACGACGTCGAGGAGGCCGCGATGTGCCTCGCGCTGCGGCGGCCCACGGCTTCCGTCTACCACTGCATGCGGGTCATCGAGCGCGGCATCAGCGTCCTGGCCCGGCGGTCCGGCGCCGCCGACCCGCTGGCCACCGGCGAGCGCGACTGGCAGATCATCCTGCGGCTGCTCCGCGGCGCGGCCCAGCAGGGTCTCGGCGACGCCCTGGAGGCGCTGGGCGGCATCCGGCGGCGCTGGCGGAGCAGCCGGCTCACGCTGGCCGACAAATATACCGAACAGGAGGCGGAGCTGATTTTCGAAGCCGTCGGGGCGTTCCTGCGCGCCCTCGCCTGACGCCGCGCGATTGGACCTGCTCGCCGACCCGATCACGGGAAACGTGAAGACAACCGTGTCCCACTGCCTTCGTTGAATCCACGACGGGCCATGCTCGTCAATGCTTCAAGAAGGAGAACTTCATATGGCGGAACAGCAGCGACATACCGGCAATCCCGGGAACTTCGCCGAGGACCGCGAGAAGGCCGCGCGTGCGGGGCACGTGGGCGGCCAGCACAGCTCTGGCAATTTTGCCAATGACCGCGAGCGGGCCGCCGAAGCGGGGCGCAAGGGCGGCGAGCACAGCCATGGCGGCGGAGGCGCCGGGCACAACCCGGGCAACTTTGCCCAGGATCGTGAACGCGCTGCCGAGGCGGGGCGCAAGGGCGGGCAATCCAGCCAGGGCCAGCGCTGATAGAGCGTGATCCGCACAGGTGGAATCACCGGAGCGGTGAATCACGCTCTCAGACAATGAGCTAGAGCGTGATCCGTGAGCCTACACGAACGGAATCTGCTCTAGCATCTAACGGACGGGTCGCGGGCAATGCCGGCGACCCGTCGCGTGTACGGAGGCAAACACCATGGAACATTCCGGACCAGAACAGGCATCCAAGCGTCCCGGACGCGTGGAGGCACGGATCAACAGCGCGCGCGACAGTCTGCCGGGACTGCGCGACGCCCTGCCACAGGGAACGCTGCGCGGCCTGCCGGCCGACCCGCAGAGCGACGAGAATCGCGAACCGCCGTCGAAGGCACCGGCGATTCCCGCATAGGCCTGCCTTCACTGTCGCGCGGGCCGGGCAACGCGGTGCGCAGTCGTGTGTTCCCTTTTCAGCGATCAAGGGAGCGAGCGATGTCACAGACAACCTACGGAAACCGCGGGCCCGCCATTGGCACATTGCATGAAGTGCGCGCGAGCTTCCTGAGCCCCGAGGCGATGCAGGAGGCGGTCTCGCGCCTGGAACTCTCGGGCTTCGACCGTGCTGATCTGAGCCTGCCTGAAATGAGACCCGGACCGGCGCTCACCACGCCGGAAACGAGCGCCAGGGCGGTCGACACTGAAGAGGACGCGCGGCAGGCGCGCACCCTGCACACCAGCGGCGCCGCCGCGGTCGTCGGAATAGCGGCGGCAGGCGTGGTGATTGCCACCGGCGGGGCCGCGGCACCGGCAGTGGCGGCGGCGGTGGTCGGCGGTGGTTTGGCCGGCGGGCTCGCCTTCACGCTGAGCAGCGCGGCCAATGAGGGGGAGCAGATGGACCGCGAGCAACAGGCGGCGAACGGCGATCTGATCCTCGCGGTGCGGGCGGCGAACCCTGCGAAGCGCGCCGAAGCCGAGGCCATCCTGCGCGCCGCGGGCGGCACCGAACTCGTAAGCCAGTGAGCCCGCGGGACACGGCGATTTGCGCGACCCCAGGTGAACGGCGTTCCGCCGGCAAAGTTTGCATTCCCGTTCCATCCAGACGAACGCGAGGGAAAGCATCATGATGAAGGATCTGAACGATCTTCTGGTCAGCTTCATGCAGGATATCTATTACGCCGAGCGCCAGATCCTGAAGGCTCTGCCGAAGCTTGCGAAGGCCGCCGAGAGCGAGGAACTGAAGCAGGCCCTGCTGCATCACCGCGAGGAGACCCAGGGCCAGGTGGAACGCCTGCAGAAGGCGTTCGAATCACTCGGCAAGCGCGCACGCGGCCAGACCTGCGAAGCGATCAACGGGATCATCGAGGAAGGTGAAGAACTGCTCGAGGAAATGCCCGAGGGTGTGGTCCGCGACGCCGGCATCCTGGCGAACGCGCAGGCGGTCGAGCACTACGAGATGGCGCGCTACGGCACCATCGTCGCCTGGGCCAAGGCGTGCGGTGCCACCGAGGTGGTGAGCCTGATGCACGAGACGCTGCAGGAAGAAAAGAACGCCGACACTCTGCTGAACAATCTGGCGAAGAAGGGGATCAATCCACAGGCGGTGAAGCAGGCCGCATGAGCGGTGGAGGAGCAATGAAGATGCCAAAACAATCAGGCGCCCAGAAGAAAACCGTCGGCCGTGTCATGCACGAATGGAAGCATGGCGAACTCGAGAGCAGCCAGGGCGGCAAGGTGAAGAGCCGCCGCCAGGCAGTGGCGATCGCGCTGAGCGAAGCCGGCAGTTCGCGCGACCGGTCCGGCTCGCAGAACCGGCGGCAGCTCACCCGGACCAAGACCAAGGAGCGGCGCGGCCAGACCGCGCAGCAGGAGAAGGAAGGCAGGCGGGCGGCGGGCAGCGCATCGTCCCGCACCCGGGCGGAGCTGTATCGCGAGGCGAAGAAGCGCCAGATCCCCGGGCGCTCGCGGATGAACAAGGCGCAACTGGCGCGCGCCCTGCAACGGAAGAGGGCGTGATGGAAAAGCAAACAGACACCCTGCGTGACCAGAAGAAGCGCGAGGACGACAAGCAGGACGGGGTGGTGAAGGACAGTTTCCCCGCCAGCGATCCCCCCGCCAACAGCGGCATCGTCGGGCCTCGGCTGTCCACGCCGACGTCGGATCACCGGGACCCGGAGGCGCGGCCGAAGGGGACGCCGACGGACGACCGGCATGCGGTCGAGACGGCGTACCACCAGGAGAGCGACGACCCTCCGGGCCGATAGCGGCGCGGCGGTCTCTCCACGGCAGGCATGTGAACGGACGCGGGGAGCCGGTCGGGAGACTGGTTCCCCGCTGCCATGTGGGCCATTACGCTGGGCCTATGGAGCGGCTGCGCCTGTTGGCGGACGACCTCACCGGCGCACTGGACAGTGCGGCTCGGTTCGTGCCCTTCGCGGGCCCCGTTCCCTGCGTGTGGGGCGGCGACTTTCCCGCGGGTCCGCTGGCCGTCGACAGCGGCACCCGCGACCTCTCCGAGGCCGCCGCACGCTCCACGGTCGAACGCCTCGCCGGCTCGCTGGAGGACGGCGTCCCCGCATTCAAGAAGATCGACAGCTTGTTGCGCGGCCATGTCGCGGCGGAGCTTGCCGTGTGCCTGCCGCGGTTCGACCACTGCATCCTGGCGCCGGCGTTTCCGTTCCAGGGGCGCGTCACGCGACGGGGCCGCCAGCTTGTGCGTCATCCGGACGGGTGGCGCGACACAGGCGTAACACTGCCGCCGCCGCTCCGCTCGCTGCTGCGCGATGCCGAGACCGATGCTGACCTGGCCGCGATCGTGGCCGATGGCCTGCGGCTGCGGGGCCGGGTCCTCTGGTGCGGCAGCGGTGGCCTGGCCGGCGCGCTCGCCGGCTGGCGCCCGGTGCCACGGCCGGTGTCAAAGCGGCCGATCCTGGCGCTGATCGGCAGCGACCACCCTGTCTCCGTGGCGCAGGTTGCGGCCGTGCCTGCGTGGCATCATCGGCTGACGCCGGGCAATCCTGCGGTCCCGGCCGGACGGCTGGACGGGGGCAGTGCGGTGGTGACGGTGGCCCTGCCCGCCGGCATCGGGCGGGAAGCTGCCACAGCCGCGGTGACGCTGGCATTCAGGACGCTGCTCATGCAGCTTCCCGGGCCTGGCACGCTGTTCGTCGCAGGCGGGCACACGCTGCGGCACCTCTGCGATGCTCTGGACGTCGCGTTCCTCGAGGTGCATGGCGAGATCGAGCCGGGCGTGCCGGCCTCCTGGATGCGCGGCGGCGCGTGGGACGGCCAGAGCCTGATCTCCAAATCCGGCGCGTTCGGCGATACTGGGTTTCTCGCACGACTTCTTGGAGACGCATCATGAGCATCCAGCCCCCCCGACTGGCGATCACCATGGGCGATCCGGCGGGAGTCGGACCGGAGATCATCGTGAAGGCCTGCCGCCGGCTGCTGCCTCGCATCGAGGCCGGCCACCTCAGCCTGCTCGTGATTGGCCACCGCTCGGCGCTAAACGCGGCGCTGGCGCTGCTCGATCCGGGGCTGCGGCTGCCGGAGACCGGCGACGCCGCGCTGCGCTTCCTGCCGGCGGGCGAGGAACACACGCCGATCGGCTTCGGCACCGTGCAGCCGGAGGCGGGGCGGTTTGCCTACCTGGCGGTGGCGCGCGCGGTCGAACTTGCGATGGCCGGAGATATCGACGCCATCGTGACCGCGCCGCTGAACAAGGAGGCGCTGAACCTCGCCGGCTACCACTTCGCCGGCCATACCGACATGCTGGCGTCGCTGACCGGCACACGCAGTTCGGTGATGCTGCTGGCTCACGGCGACATGCGGGTCAGCCACGTCACCACGCATGTCGCGCTGGCGGACGTGCCGAAGCTGCTCACGCCGGAACGCCTGCGGCGGACCATCGATCTGACCCACGCCGCGATGCGCGACCTCGGGATCGCCAGCCCGCGGATCGCAATCGCCGCGCTGAACCCCCATGCCGGCGAGGGCGGGCTGTTCGGACGCCAGGACCTGGATATCACCGTGCCGATGGTCGCGGCCTGCCGGGTGGAGGGGATGGATGTCATCGGGCCGGTCCCGGGCGATACGGTGTTCGTCAAGCTCCGCGCTCGGCAGTTCGACGCGGTGGTGGCGATGTATCACGACCAGGGGCACATCCCGGTGAAGCTGCTTGGCTTCGACGTGGATCCGTCGACCGGAACCTGGCGGGCACTGTCCGGCGTCAATATCACGCTCGGGCTGCCGGTGATCCGCACCTCGGTCGATCACGGCACGGCGTTCGACATCGCGGGAACCGGTGTGGCCAACGAGGAGAGTCTGCTGGAAGCGATCGAATATGCTGAACGGCTGGCCGCGACGCGGGCGCCGGTTTGATCTGGATCAATGGCAACGACGCCATTTCATGAAACGTTAACTCAAGCCTGAGGAACAGGCTGGAGGACGACCATGAACCGAGACATGGCGGAGATCATTCGCAACCAGACGCCTCTGACGATGCGGCCGAGTGCCACTGTGCAGGAAGCCTGTCGGGCGATGCATGAACGGCGTGTCGGAGCGGTGCTGATCACCGATCGCGACGGCTCCCTGATCGGCATCTTCACCGGCCGGGACGCGGTGCGGTTCGTGGCGGAGGGCCAGGACTGCAAGAGCATCCCCCTCGATACGGTGATGACCCGGAACCCCGACTGCCTGCCGCCCCGACACACGGCGATCGACGCGCTGCGCCTGATGCGCGACGGCGGCTTCCGGCACGTGCCGGTGGTGCATGAGGGCCTGCTGGTCGGCATCGTATCGCGCGGCGACCTGCGCGGGTTGGAGCAGGACCGGCTCGACCAGGAGACCGGCATGTGGGAGAGCATGCGATAGAGCTTGATCCGCACAGGTGGAATCACCGAAGCGGCTAATCGCGCTCTCGAACATCGAGCTGGAGCGGATTCTGTGAGCCAACGAACGGAAGCTGTTTCAGCCGCCCCACCCATGCCCCTACGGGGGCCAGCGCCCGTCCGTGCCGTCCGGCCGGTGCAGGCCGGACGGCACTTGCTGATCCGGCAAGCCGGTCAGCGGCGCGGGCGGGCCATGAATTTGCCGAGGATGCGGAAGACCTGAACGACGATTGTGGACCAGGCGATGGTGCCGGCGGCGCCTTGCAGGGCGCGTTGGCGCACCGCCAGGGCCTCGATCTCGATCCGATCGGGTGAGGACCGGCTGGCGGCGATGGCCAGTACGACCGTGATCACCAGGTCGACGCCGGCGAGGATCAGCGCGGTGTGCCGCGGCTCGAGTGATTCCCGCAGCCAGTACCAGGCACCGAGATGGGCGAACACCAGGGCGCCGAGCAGGAAGCCCATGGCGACCATGCCGAAGGCCACCCGGGTCGCCATGCGGCGGGCCTGATGGCGGAGGCGAAGACCCTCCGCCTCCGCCGCCACCCGCGCCAGACGTAGGGCGCGCATATCGCTCAGCGCATCACGCGGCCGAGAAGGTAGCCGACCGTCGCAGCGACCAGGATCGCCACCAGCGGCTGCTCGCGGACCCTGCCGGAGACGGCCTCCGCCTGGTCGCGCACGACCCCAGCCGCCCCGTAGACCGCCGATTCGGCCCGACCGGCGGCGTCAGCCACCGCAGGGGTCACACGGTCCTTCATCAGCGTCTCCACCTGTTCGCGCAGGCGCGCGATCTGGCCGTGCGTATCGTCCATGTCCATGGTGCCACTCCCTTGGTTGTGCCGATGTGCAACCTGATCGGTGCTGATGGCAAATATTGGGTCAGCGGGACATCGGGAGTTCGCACTCTTGCGCGAGCGGAAGAGCTCAATCGCGCGTCAACGTCGCAACAACCGAGGCGTGATCGTCCTGGTGGACGGGCGGCGCGAACATCCCGGGAATCCTTTTCAGCAGTCCCGCGACCTGGGCGCCGGGTACAGCCGGGCTGAACAGGTAGCCCTGCACCTCGGTGCACCCGAAATTTATTAGGGCATCCAGTTGCTCGCGCGTCTCCACGCCCTCGGCCGTCAGTTCCATCCCCAGTTCGCTGCTGAGGCCGGCGACGGCACGCACGATCGCCCCGCAATCCTGGCGCTTGCCCAGTTCGCGGACGAATGACTGGTCGATCTTCAGCCGGTTGAAGGGAAACCGCCGCAGATAGCTCAGCGAGGAGTACCCGGTGCCGAAATCGTCCATCGCGATGCGGACCCCCAGGGCGCGCAACTCGTGCAGGATCGCCAAGGTGGCATCGGTGTCCTGGAGCATCACAGTTTCGGTGATCTCAAGTTCCAGGCGCGAGGGTGACAGACCGGACTGGCTCAGTGCGATGGCGGTGGCATCGACCAGGTCGCGGCTCTTGAACTGTGCCGGCGACAGGTTGACCGCGATCCGCATTCCGTCCGGCCATGTCGCGGCCTCCATGCAGGCCTGCCGCAGCACCCACTCACCAATCGAAACGATCAGGCCGATCTCCTCTGCCAGCGGGATGAATTCACTCGGTGGCACAATCCCGCGTTGCGGATGGCGCCACCGCAACAGCGCCTCCAGGCCAGTGGCCCTCTGCTGCTCCAGATCGATCAGTGGCTGGTAGAACACCTCGAGCTGGCCGCAGCGCAGCGCCTGGCGCAGATCGAGCTCCAGCAGCCGCCGGGCCTGCATCTGCGCATCCATCTCGGCATGGAACAGGCGGTAGATGCCCCGGCCATCGAGCTTGGCCCGGTACAGCGCGAGGTCGGCGCAGCGCAACAGGTGATCCGGATCGAGACCGTCCTGGGGCGCAAAGGCGACGCCGATGCTGACCCCGATGACGATCTGGTGCCCGTCGACCTCGTAGGGCGCACCAAGCAGTTCGATCAGGCGATAGGCGAAGGCGGTCGCCTCGATCGGCTTCCTGATCTCCATCTGCACGATGGCAAACTCGTCGCCGCCGAGGCGCGCCACCGTGTCGGTCTCCCGCGTGTGATCGGCAAGCCGCACGGCGACCGCCTGCAGCAGCGCGTCGCCGACCGGATGGCCCAGCGTGTCGTTGACCGCCTTGAATTGATCGAGATCGAGGCACAGCAATGCCAGCAGATGGCCGCGGCGGGCATAGGCCAGGGCGGTGTCGAGCCGTTCGCGGAACAGCACGCGGTTGGGCAGGCTTGTGAGCGCATCGTGATGCGCCATATGCGCCATCCTGGCCTCGGCCTGGCACCGTTCGGTGATGTCGTCGTAGGTGGTGAGCCAGCCGTCCTGCATCGGCTGGTGCGTCACCGTGATGGTGCGGCCGCAGGCGAGCATCCAGTTGAATGTCGAGCATTCGCGCCGCTCGACCAATGCCGTCCGACGATCGCGGATCTCCCGCATGTCATCGGGGCTGACGATGCCGGCCGCGACCACGCTCGTGGTCATGTCGTCATAGCGCATCTCGGGCGTCACCATCCCTTCGGACAGGCCGAACATCGCCAGGAAGCGATGGTTGACCACCAGGATGCGGTTCTCATCGTCGTACATGCAGAGGCCCTGCCGCATGTTGCGTAAGGCCAGATCGAAATGCGAACATTGCACCCGCAATTCCTGTGCCGAATGCTCGCGCTCCTGCGCAACCACGAGTTGCGCCTCGGCGCGAGCCTGCGCGGCCTCCGCCGTGCGCAACATTTCGTAGCCGCGCAGATGGCGGACGCCCAGCAGCACGATCGCGGCGATCACCAGTTCCAGAAGCGCCGTGACGGAGCCGAACACCCAGACCTCCGACCGCCACGACGCCAGAGTTGCGCTCACCGTATTGCTGACGCCGATCAGCAGCGGATAATGGGGCAGCCAGTGCGCCGCGATCAGCCGGTCCTGGTTGTCCAGCATGCTGCGCATCCGCAGCACGCCATGGTCCACCGATCCGATCAGCCGGCGGAAATTTGCCGTGGTGCCAAACGCCCCGCCGATCTTCGGATCGATGTGCGGCCAGCGCGCCAGGAGCAGCCCATCCTGCCGAAACAGCGTGAAGGAGCTGCCTTTCTGCAGGGAGATGCGCGAGAATACCTGCTCGAAATGATCGAGCTTCATCCCGACGTTCACCAATCCGATGAACTGACCGTAATCACCGACGATCTTGCGCGACAACAGGATGGTCCAGGTCCCGTCCACCCGCGTCTGCACCGGCTCGCCGATGAAGAACGTCAGGTTCACGTCCGTACTGAGCGCGCGAAAGAAGTCACGGTCACCGACATTGATGTCAGGCACAGGCCAGACACGCGACCGGTTGATGATGCGGCCCTCGGCGTTGATCAGGCCTATGGTATCGATCTGGGCAAGTCCGTCGATCCGGTCGCCAAGATTCCTATGTACCTCGAACGAGGCCATGCGATCGCCGAGTGCGTCGGATGTATTGATGCCGAGTCTTCGCATGTGCTCGATCAGACCACCCTGCACCAACTCGGCGGCCTGGAACCCCCGATCCGTCTCCTCGGCGAGGATCAGCGCAAGGTTGGTAAGTTCGCGTTCGGCATCGGCAATAACGATCGACCGCAGTTCGATGCTGAGCCAGGCCGCCGCGACGGCAAGAACGCTGCCGAGCAGCACGCCGCAGGCGATCAGCGTGGACCGGGCGTGGGCATGGCCCACGAGGGCTAATAACCTCGCGAAGCGAGACAGCATGGAGCGCTCCCTTCGAGCACTCCTTCAATGGTCACGAACTCCTGAAGTCCGAGTTAATGTATGGGCATTTGGCGGCGGGCCCTGCGACCCGCCGCCACGATGCTCGCCTGTCAGATGACGTGGAACAGATAGAGCAGGATGATGATGGGGATCGGAATGCCGAGTGCCCACAGCAGAATGCCGCGCATGTCGAACCTCAACCGTTGCAATACCAACGGTATCGGCGCAATGCGTGGCAGATCGGTGGCAGAACGGATCACGAATCGGTGGCTGCTACAGCCGCACACGCACCCCCGCCAACACCGATGCGCCCGGCGTCTGATACCCGTTCACCGGTTCGAACCGGGAGTTGAACAGGTTGCGGGTGATGGCGAATAGCTGCACACGCGGCTCGACGTCATAGGTGATGGTCAGGTTGGCGATCAGCCCGTGCGGCGAGTTGATGACCGCCGCCGTCGCGGTACCGGCATTGTCCACCAGAAAGTCGCGGAACGCCCCGGTCAGCAGCAGTTCCGGCGCGATGGTGAGGCCAGGCAGCGGCGTGATCGTCGCATTCACCGCGGCGCTGTTCTGCGGCCGTCGCAGCAGCCGGCTCTTCTGGTCGGCATCCTGTGCGTCGGTGAAGGTATAGCTGGCGGTCAGCGCCAGCCAACCCGCCGGCCGCAGCGTCAACTCGGTCTCGACGCCCTGGATATGCGCGGAGCCGATGTTCATCGCGGTGTTCACCGGTGCGAACTGGGCAACGATCAGGTTCTCCACCTGCTGGTTGAAATACGTCGCGCCGAAACTCACCGCATCGACAGTGGTGGTGAAGCCCAACTCCCAGCCCTGAGCGCTCTCGGGCTTCAGGTTGGGGTTGCCGACATAGCCGAACGAGTCGATCCCGAACCTGTCGAACAGCGACGGTGCGCGGAAGGCCGTGCCGTACGCCGCCTTGAGTCGCGTCGCGATCTCCGACACGTCCAGCACCGCACCAAGCCGCCAGGTGAAGGGGGTGTTGCCCGCCACCCAGTCCTGGCGGATCTGCCCCATCAGCGTCAGGCGCTGCCACAGGGTCGTCTGCAGGCCGGAGTACACCGCATCGGTGGTCATCGAGGCGCGCGCGGCCTGCTGGAACGGGAATCCCGAGAAGGACTGGTTCACCTTCACGTTGATCGTGTCGTCGATATGCTCGTAGCCGAAGGTGAAGTCGGTGGCCGACAGCGGCGCCGCGCCGATCAGGTCGGACAGGTGCACCGTGTTGTTCCACTGCACGTCGGTGCGGTAGCCGTAGTACCGCGAATCGTTGCTCTGGTTGTCGACCGGATTGAGCGCCTCGGTGTAGCGCCGGGCGGTGTTCAGCCGGCCGACGAAGGCACTGGTCTCGTAGATGCCGTCGAACAGCTTGGAGGTCACCCCGACGCGGCCGAGAAACGAGTCGTCGTGGCCGGTGGAATTGCTGTTGTCGAAGGTCGGCGCCCCCAGCGCGTCGAAGCCGAAGATCGCGCGACGGGCGCGCAGGAACAGCGACAGCCGCGTTCCCTCGACGGGCGTGTAGCCGAGATTGAGCGTGCCGATCAGTTCGCGATACCCGTCCGGCACGCCGGTATAGATCGACATCCGCCGCGGCGTGGCATCGAAACCCTGCAGTATCTGGCTCTGGAACGTCGCCGAATAGTCGACCGGGCCTTCGATGCCCGAGGCATTGACGTTGCCCTCGCCCTGCGCCGGAAAGCCGCCGGCGAGTTCGCCGGAGAGGTGGAGGCCAGGCTCGCGGCCCTGGCGCGAGATCAGGTTGATCACCCCGCCGATCGCACCCGAGCCGTACAGCGCCGCCATCGGCCCGCGGATCACCTCGATGCGCTCGACATCGGCCAGCGTGTCGACGCCGAAGTTGAAGGCGCCCGAGGAATCGGAGGCGTCGTTCAGCGGCATGCCGTCGCGCAGCACCAGCACGTGATTGGAGTTGCTGCCGCGCACGAACACGCTCGCGTTGCCGCCGGGTCCGCCCGACTGGCTGACGCGCACGCCGGGGATCGCGGCCAGCGCGTCGGTCAGCGAGAGGTAACCGCGCTGCTCGATGGTCTGGCGGTCGATCACCGAGACACCGGCTGGGATGTCGAGCACCGGCGTCGGCACCCGCGTCGCGGTGACGACGAGTTCGGGGGTCTGGGCTGCCCCCATCGTCATTGCGGCAAAGGCTGACAGCCAGAGGAGTCGCGACAGGACTGATGGTGCTGGCCTGGGTTCCCGCCTGCACGGGGATGACGTGGAAAGGCTGGATCGGCGCACGCGGTTACTCCGTCGTTGCATGAAACGACAGCCCGCCTGCGGGTTCACCCCCGCCGCATCGGTTCACCCCGCCCGAGGCACACGCGCAGTCTCGACGCCGGCCGGTCTCCTGGCTCGCGGGTCATCGCACCGGCTCCGCCTTCTCGCCTTGCGGCAATGGCATCATGGCACCGGCCTCGCCGCTCACAGTTGCGGGGGCAGCAGCCTCGCCCACGGGCCTCGCCCGATGGGTTTCGCTTTCCCGTTTCAGCCCTTGCGGGCCACCTGCGTCTCCTTCCAGACTAGCCGATCCAAGAGAGCACGCAATGATCCCTCGCATCGAATTCGAACCGGATGCCGGCGCGCCGCTGGACGGGATCCGGGTGGTGGACCTGTCGCGACTGGTGGCCGGCAACATGCTGAGCCTGCAGCTTGCGGATCAGGGCGCGGAGGTGGTCAAGGTCGAGGATCCGCGCACCGGCGACCCGCTGCGCGCATGGCGCGTCAAGGGTCTGTCGCTGCACTGGAAGGTCTATGCCCGCAACAAGAAGAGCCTTGCCCTGAACCTGCGGCCGCAGGCCGGCCGCGACGCACTGCTGGACGTGCTGGCGCAGAGCCACGTGCTGATCGAGAACTACCGTCCGGGCACCCTGGAAGAGATGGGCCTCGGCCCCGATGTTCTGCATGCGCGCAATCCCGGCCTGATCATCGTCCGCATCACCGGGTTCGGCCAGGACGGTCCGTATCGCGACCGGCCGGGCTTCGGCACGCTGGTGGAGGCGATGTCCGGCTTCGCTGCGAAGAATGGCTTCGGCGATCGCCCGCCCGTGCTGCCGCCGCTGGCGCTGGCCGACATGGTAGCCGGGCTGTATGGCGCCTATGCGGTGATGATCGCGTTGCGCGAGGTGGAGCGTGGCGGCAAGGGCCAGGTGATCGACCTGCCGCTGCTCGATCCGATCATCTCGATCCTGGGGCCGGAGGCGGCGATCCACCGGGTGTCCGGCGAACTGCCGCAGCGCACCGGCAGCCGCTCGCTGACCACCTCGCCGCGCAATGTGTATGGCACGAGCGACGGGCGGTTCATCGCGATCTCGGCGTCGATCCAGGCGATGGCGGAGCGGCTGTTCCGTGCGATCGGCCGGCCGGACATGATCGACGATCCGCGGTTCCGCACCAACACCGACCGCGTGCGCAACATCGACGAGTGCGACGGGGGCGGTGGCGGCGTTCATCGCGGCGCGCACGCTGAATGAGAACATGGCGGTGTTCCAGGCGGCCGAGGTGACGGCGACGCCGGTGTACGAGATCGATCAGCTTGTCGCGGACGAGCACATCCAGGCACGCGGCGTGATCGTCGAGGCACCGGATGAGGAGGCAGGATCGGTGCTGATGCACAACGTGATCCCCCGACTGTCCGGCACACCCGGCAAGCTGCGGCGTCCCGCCCCGGGGCTGGGCCAGCATACGCAGGAGGTGCTGCAGGAGGTCGGCTACTCACCCGACAGAGTGGCCGCGCTGGCGGCGGACGGCGTGGTGAAGATGGGCTGATGCCCCTGTCATTGCGAGGAGCGCCGCGACGAAGCAATCCCCACGCCGTAACGCACCCTGCATGTCCGGTACAGGATGGAACACCGCTATTTCACCTATATCCTCAGCAACCGCCACCACAACGTGCTCTATGTCGGCGTCACCAACGACCTGGCGCGTCGGGTCCACGAGCATCGAACCAAGACCGCATCCGCATTCACCGCACGATACAACGTGGACAGGCTGGTGTATTTCGCGGAAACCCATGACGTGAACGCGGCGATCGCACGCGAGAAGCAGATCAAGGGTGGATCACGCGCCAGGAAATCGCACTGGTGAACGCCATGAACCCCGATTGGCGCGATCTGTTTGAGGACCTGCTTTGAGCGCTCGACCCGGGCTCCTTTCATGGGGATTGCTTCGTCGCTACGCTCCTCGCAATGACAAGAGGTGACAAACCATGCGCACCGACCTGCCTTCCTGGCGCTCGCTCCTGTTCGTTCCCGTCACCGCGGAGAAGTTCGTCCGCAGCGGTGCGGATCGCGGCGCTGACGGCATCATCCTCGATCTGGAGGATGCGGTCGCGCCGTCCGAGAAGGAACGCGCGCGCACGCTGATCGCCGATGCGATCCCACAGGTCGCGCGCAACGGCGGCGACGTGCTGGTGCGCGTCAACCGTCCCTGGCGCCTACTGGTGCGCGACCTCGAGGCCGCGGTGATCCCCGGCGTCGCGGCGCTGATGCTGACCAAGGTCGACAGCCCCGAACACGTCCACGCCGTCGCCGAGATCGTCGAGGAACTGGAGGCTGAACGCGGACTGCCGGCTGGCCGTATCCAGTTCGTCGTGCTGGTCGAGACGGC
Organism: Acetobacteraceae bacterium; assembly: GCA_037201625.1. Taxonomy (GTDB): domain Bacteria; phylum Pseudomonadota; class Alphaproteobacteria; order Acetobacterales; family Acetobacteraceae; genus JAMXLO01. The sequence goes on from JBBCGR010000003.1 coordinate 2,218,837, forward strand.
GGCGGGATTCTTCCGCATCGAGGCCATTGCCCGCTCACACCCGCGCATCGTGGCGATCAGTCTCGGCACCGAGGACTTCACGGCCGATGTCGGCATGCTGCCCGATCCGGAAGGCCTGCTGTATCCCAAGCAGCACACGCTGTTCGCCGCGCGCGCCGCCGGCATCCTGCCGTTCGGCTTCATCGGATCGATCGCCGACTTCCGTGACCAGGACGCGTTCCGCGCCATCGTCCGCCGCTCCAAGCGGTTCGGCTTCGTCGGCGCGAGCGCGATCCATCCCTTGCAGATACCTGTGCTGAATGAGGAGTTCTCGCCGTCCGAGGCCGAGGTGGAGCGTGCGAAACGCATGGTCGCTGCCTATGACGATGCTTTCGCGCGCGGTCTCGGTGCGGTGCAGTTCGAGGGCGCGATGATCGACGTCCCCGTCGTGCAGCGCGCCCGCAACGTCATCGCACGCGCCGCGGCGATCAACCACGCGGCAGGACCCAGAGCAGCGCCAGCAGGGCGATGAGCACGACGGCTCCCACCATGCGCTTCATGCGGTAGTAGCCGCGCCGGTCGCTGGTCTTCACCTGCCGCGTCATCGCATGCAGCGTCAGGAACGGAGCGGCGATGCGGTTGATCAGACCGATCCGCTCGCCGGCCTCATTCTGCGTCACGGTGGCACGCATCACTGTGCGGCTCACGACCCGGTTGATCCACGACATCGGCCAGTGGAGCGGACGCTCGATGTCGCAGAACAGGATCAGCCGCCCCGTCGCGGTGGCATTCTCGACGCTGTGCACATAGGTTTCGTCGAATACGATGCACTGGCCGTCGCGCCAGGAATACCGCGCGCCGTCGACCTCGATCCAGCAGGCATCGTCATTCGGGGTCGCGAGACCCAGGTGGTAGCGCAGACAGCCGGCGAACGGGTCGCGGTGCCGCCCGAGCCTTCCACCAGGCGGCAGCAGGGCGAACATCGCGCCACGTACCAGCGGCAGCGAACGCAGCAGGCGCACCGTTCCGGGGCAGAGCCGTTCGGCCGACGCCATCGGCTCGTCGTACCATTTCAGATAGAATCGTCGCCAGCCGCGGCGATAGAACGTGTTGAACCCGACATCGTTGGCGCCGGTCGCCGCACGGATGGCGCCCATTTCCAGGAGCCGCAGGCCCTCGTCGCGAATGAGTTGCCAGTTGGCCGCAAGCGGCGCCAGCGCGGGGAAATCGCCGGTGTCGTGGTACGCAACGTTCGGCACGCGGGAGAACAGATGGACCAGCCCGTTATACGGCCAGGCGAACGTGGAATGGTCGAGCAACTGCCGCGAAAATCGCAGCCCGCACGCGTCCGCGACGATGTACCATCACGGCAGAGGACAGCACCAGCACGACCAGGGCGGAGAGCGATCCGAGCATCGGCACGTCAGCATAGCCAAGTCATGATCCACTATAGTTGGACTTCGGAACCGATCCAGTACCGGTCATGAGTCTGTGGCAATCCGTAGCGGAATGACTGACAGTGACGCGATCATCCGGGGACGCACGCCATGCACATCCTCATGTTGGCCAAGGAGAAGGGCGGCGCCGGCGCATCGACGTTGGCGCGGGAACTCGGCGTGCTCGCGGCCTCGGAGGGCCAGCGGGTGGTGTTCATCGACCTCGACCCGCAGGCGTCGCTGTCCAAGTGGTGGAACCGCCGCACCGCCGGCAGCGATCAGCCGCCCAACCCGGCGCTCGCCACCCCGGCACCCGATCAGATCTTCGCGGTGCTGCACCGGATGCGCGACGCGGATGCTGCCGACCTCGTGATCATCGACGTGCCGCCCTCGGTGCACAGCTTCCTGCTGGGCGTGATGCGCGCCGCTGACTTCATCCTGGTGCCGTCGCGTCCGACCAGCGACGATTTCGACGCACTGCCGGCGGTGGTGGAGATGATCGAGCAGTCGGGCAAGCGCTACGCCTTCGCACTGACCCAGGCGCCCACCGGTCGGCGCATCCGGGCGGTGGAGGAGGCGATCCCGATCCTGGCGCGACAGGGCCGCGTCGCAGGGGTGTTGCGCTTCCGCACAGCCTTCCCGACCGCCGCGGCGGCCGGCCAGACCACGACCGAATTCGAACCCGACGGCAAGGCGGCGATGGAGATTCGCGAGCTATGGAAGTTCGTGTCGGTGGAACTCCGGAAAACCCAACCGGCAGTGACGCCCGCCTACGCCTAGAGAGCGGGGTCGTTCCGGTGGAATCGCTAAGCGCGAATCACGCGGCAAAACAAAGAACTAGAGCATCCTCGCTGCTTCTTTCGGCAGCGAACATGCTCTAGAAGGGAGCCGTATGAACGTCAGGACGACCTGGCAACAGACTGGAAACGACTATGGCCAGGAAACCACCCCCCTCGCTGCCGGATGTGTTCGCCAAGCCCGGCGCCGCACCGTCGCGCGGCACCGCGATCGAAGACCTGCCGCAGGTGATCGACGAACGGCCGACACCAGCGGATCAGCCCGCACCACCGCTCCCCTCCGCGCCGCCGCAGCAAACGCTGGCGCCGGAACCCGCCGCGCCCCCGGCCCCTCCGCCCGCACCTTTCGCGCCGCCACAGCAAGCGCAGGCGCCGGAACCGCCCCTGGCGCCCCCGCCGGCCGATCCTGAGGCGCCGTACCCGCCACCCTCCGCGCCCCGGCCAGCCCGGTCGCAGCGCGGATTGGTCCTCGCGGTCCTCGCGCTGGCCGTCGCACTCACCACGCCGTTCTGGGAGGACAGCGTGCTGTCCACCCTCGGCATCCGGACGCCGATGGGCCGCGCGACGGAGCAGAGCACGCTCGCGGTGATCCGGCAGGAACGGCGGACCGAGGACATTTCCCAACGCCTGCTCGCCGCCACCGCCGCGGTGGCACGGCAGCAATCCGAGTTCACCGCGGCAATGCAGCGCGCCAATGCGGCCGCGACGCTGGTGCGCACCATGGCGCTGGTCCGGCTCAGCGACACCCTGCGCCGGCCGATGCCGTTCGCCGCGGAACTGGCAGTGGCGCGTGCCAGTGGCAACGATCTCGGCGACCTGAAGCCATTGCTTGACCAGATCGAACCGTATGCCGAAACGGGTATCCCGGGCCCCAGCCAGCTTCGCCAAGAATTCCGCAGCCTGCTGGAACAGGTTCCCAAAGCCACGGGCAGCCCATCGTGGATGGGACGCCTGGCGAACTGGACGCGGCTGCGCAGCGCTCCCGCCGGCGCGCCCGACGCGGACCCGTCCTACGATCTGCTGCAGTCGGCATCGACACGGCTCACCGACATCGACCTGCCAGGGGCGGTGGAGCAGACCAGGCAGATCGGCGAGGCATTCCGGCCGCTGTTCGCGAGCTGGCTCGAAGACGCGCAGGCCCGCGTCGCGGCCGATGCACTGGCCGAGAAGGTCAGCGACCAGGTCACCAGGACGCTGAAGCTGCCAGGTGACAAATCCGACAAGTAGAAGGAACGTTCAATGCAAGCCAACCCGATGCGGGCCGCCCTGGAACGCGGCGAACTGCAGATCGGCACCTGGGTCAACCTGGTGCGCAGCCCCGGCATCCTGCCGCTGCTGAAGGCCGCCGGACTCGACTTCGCGCGCGTCGACATGGAGCACACCGGCGCCGACATGCAGGAGATCACCAACCTGGCGCTGCTGTCGCGCGCACTGAACTTCCCCATCGCGGTGCGGCCGCCCAAGGCGAACCGCGAGTGGATCACCCGGCTGCTCGATGTCGGCGTCTGGAACCTGCACTGCCCGCAGGTGGAGAACGCGGCGCATGCCCGCGAGATCGTCGCCGCGTCGCGCTACGCCCCGCGTGGGCTGCGCGGCAATGCCGGCCATAGCCCCGGCACCGATTTCGACCCCACCGGCACCGCCGCCGAACGGCGCGAGTTCGCCAACCGCCAGGTCTACGTCACCGTGATGTTCGAGACGGGCGCCGCCTTCGACGATCTGGACGAGATCGCGGCGATGGACGGGATCGACGCACTGACCATCGGGCCGGCCGATCTCGCGCAGGATCTCGGCGTGTTCGGCTCGCCAGACCAGGCGAAGGTGCTGGATGCGAAGCGCGATCTCGTGCTGGCCGCGGCCAAGAAGCACGGCAAGACCTGTGCGATGCTGTGTTCCAGCTATGAACAGGCGCAACAGTGGAAGGCGGCCGGCGCGCTGCTGCTCGCCTATTCGAGCGACACCGAGGTGCTGCAGGGCGCGTACCGCCAGGCGATGACGCGCATCAAGGGGTGAGAGGCTACGCCCGCGCGAACGCGGGCATCACCTCCTGGCAAAGCAGGCGCAGCGCGGTCATCACCTTGGCATGCGGGATCCGCCCGCCGCAGTTCAACTCCATGAGCACGCCGTCCAGGCCAAGCTGGCGGCGGAGTTCCTCGAGCCGCGTGGCGACCGAGGCCGGCGAGCCTACCAGCAGCGTACCCTGCAACGCCTCCTCATAGGTCATCGTCTCGAGCCGCCGCGCGGTCGCCGCACGCTTCTCGGCCCCATCGACCCCGGCGCGTTTCGCCGAATCCGCCAGCAGCGCCGCCTGCTGCCGATAGAAATGGATGAGGCTCGGCTCGGCGTCGCTGCGCGCCTGCGCGTCGGTCTCCGCGATATAGGCCGGCACGCGCAGGAACACCCCGCCGCGCTCCGGTGTCTCCGACTCCGCCACCGCCGCGCGGTATGCCGCGATCTGCGGCGCGATCTCATCGGCGGTCTCGTAGCGGACGGCGACGAAGATCGGCATGCCCTGCCGGCCGATGGATACGAACGTATCGGCACTCGTGGCGGCGACGCGGATCGGCGGCGTCGGCTGCTGGAACGGCTTCGGCACCACCGCCACATCGTCGAAGCGATGGTAGCGGCCGCGATACGACAGCTTCTCCTGCGTCCAGGCCTTCTGCACGATGTCGAGGACCTCGGTGAAGCGATCACGGCTTTCACCGTACGGCACGCCGTACGCCTCATAGGTGCGTGCGACACCGCTGCGCCCGACGCCGAAGATCAGCCGGCCATTGCTGATCTGGTCGACCGTCGCGGCCTCCTCCGCAAGGCGCAGCGGATGGCACAGCGGCAGCACCTGCACGGCGAGGCCGATCTTCATGCGCTGTGTGCGGGCGGCAATCGCGCTGGCGATGCACAGCGGCGCCGACAGGACGGAACGGCCGGGATCGAAGTGCAGTTCGCCGAGCCACATGGCGTCCAGGCCCCAGCGCTCCGCGCCGTCCACCAGTTCGAACGATTGCGCGAAGGCATCGGCGTGGGAGCGGCCCGGCAACGACGGGAACTCGTGGAAAATGCCGAATTCCATGCCGATCCCCTTCCGCACAACCGAAGGGAGCAGCCTAGAACGTGATCGCTTCCAGTGGAAACACGTTAAGCATGGATCACGCCGCGAAACAAAGAACCAAGAGCATGTTCGAGGCTTCGTCAGCCGCGAACATGCCTTGGAATGCGCAACAATGTCGTATCACGCACGGGCGGCCGGTCTGAACCGCCCGCCGCCTGTCACCGGCTGAGCGAGGCCGTCACCGGCGCGCGTGGCGCGATGCCCTGCAGGATCGCATGTGCCAGCGAGCGCGCCACACACAGATAGCCGCGATCGTTGTGATGCAGTCCGTCGGTCGCAATGAACTCGGCCAGCGACTCGCCGTCGCGGTGCCATTGCAGCATCAGGCTCCGGCGCGAAAAGAGTGCCGCGCCCGTCTCCGTGGCGACCTGGGCCAGCGCCCGGTCGAAGGCGGATCCTTGCGGCTTCGCCAGCAGGGCCGGCGACTGCTGGTTGTCCATCAGGATGACATCGGCTCCCGCCGCCTGCAGCCGCTGGACGCCGGTGGTGACCATCTCGCGGAACAGGGTGGGATCGGTGTTGCGCAGGGCGCCGTTCGCGCCGACCTGCCAGACCACCAGATGCGGCCGGATCGCCAGCACGTCCGCTTCCAGCCGCGCCAGTTCCTCCGCTGCGTCCTGGCCACCGATGCCGCGGTTGATCACGGCGATATGGGCCTCGGGAAGTCCGGCGGACAATTCCTGCTGCAGCACCGCCGGATACGACTTCGCGAGGCTCGAGGCCATGGCACCCTGGGTCGACGAGGACCCGAGCGCGACGATCACGCCCTCGACGCCCTGGCTCACGGCGCTTCGCAGGTGCGGCAGCGACATTGCCGGAGCAGGGGCCGCGATCGGGCAGACCGGCCCTCCGGATGCAGATGCAGCCGTGGGCAACAGCAGGGCGAGGCCGCAAAGCGCGGCACGAAATCGTGAAGCGATGTGCATGACTGGGTTCAACTATAGGCGAGCAGGCGTGTCCAGTTGATTAATTTCGCGCGGCCGCGGAACCGATTCGGCGGGCGGCCTACCCGCCTAGAGCGGGATCCGTACAGGTGAAATCATCGGAGCGGTTAATCACGCTTGCAGACAACCTCTGGAGCGGATTTCGTGGGCCAACGCGACGGAATCTGCTTCAGCCGCCGGGGCCCCGGCCATCCTCCGACCGCCGCCGCCGTGCCGCCGCGGCGTATTGGCCACGCGGTCGGACGTCCTGGACATGGGGGCGGACCACCGTGTCGTAATAGTCATCCCAGTCCTCGGGGGTCAGTTGTTCGAGGTCGGGAACCAGTTCGTAGTTGTTGAGCGTCGCATCGTCATAGGCGTGGCGCGGGATCGGCTGCACCTGCAACAGCGGGAAATCGGCACGGAAATCGATCGGCACGTCGGTCTTGGTCAGCCGCATGTTGGTGATCAGCGGGCCGAACCACTGGTCGGTCTCGATGATGCCCTCGAACAGTTCATAAGCCCCGCTGCGCGGAATGTTGGAGGGCGCGCGCACCATCAGGCTCCATCCCGGAGCGGTGCGCGCCACCAGGCCGGTCCAGCACTGGATGAGGCCTGGTTCCTGCAGCGCGCCTAGAAACGGTGGCGCGTATTCGCGGATCTCTTCCGGGGCGACCGAATCGAAACGCTCCCGGAAATTCGGGAATTGCGCGGATCGCAGCGGCAGCCAGGTGCCGGCGCCTTCCCAGGTCCACATCACATCCCGGCCATCCCATTGCAGGCTGAAGCTGATAGGCGGGAAGATGTAATAGCCGTAACCGGATGCACTGGTGGACGGCTCACAGTAGCGGAAGGCGCGGGTGGGCAATGAGCCAGCCGCCGACCGGTCGGCCCTCTGGGGCAGGCGCGCGCTCGGCACGAAGCGGTGGAAGGTCACCAGCGGCGACTTTTTCTCCGGCTGTCGGGGTTCGGGGCGCGATGAGGATGCTGTCATGGCTTCCGGACGCCGTCCTGGTCAGAGGCAGATAAAGACGATGGACCGGGCAAGCATTGCCCGGTCCGGACTTTGGCGGCGGTGACGGCGCCCGTCAGCAAGTTTCGGCTGGCCTCAGCGCGCGGCAGGCAGCGTCGGGGCGAATGCACCCAGACGGACCTTGCCGGCATCGGCGGTCGGCGCCAGCGTCGGGGCGAACGCACCCAGGCGGACCTTCCCGGCATCGGCGGTCGGCGCCAGCGTCGGGGCGAATGCACCCAGACGGACCTTCCCGGCATCGGCGGTCGGCGCCAGCGTCGGAGCGAATGCACCCAGACGGACCTTCCCGGCATCAACAGTCGGCGCCAGCGTCGGGGCGAACGCACCCAGACGGACCTTCCCGGCATCAACAGTCGGCGCCAGCGTCGGAGCGAATGCACCCAGACGGACCTTCCCGGCATCGGCGGTCGGCGCCAGCGTCGGAGCGAATGCACCCAGACGGACCTTCCCGGCATCGGCAGTCGGCGCCAGCGTCGGGGCAAATGCACCCAGACGGACCTTGCCGGCATCGGCAGTCGGCGCCAGCGTCGGGGCGAACGCGCCCAGGCGGACCTTGCCGGCATCGGCGGTCGGCGACAGCGTGGGGGCGAACGCGCCCAGACGGACCTTCCCGGCATCGGCGGTCGGCGCCAGCGTCGGGGCGAACGCACCCAGGCGGACCTTCCCGGCATCGGCGGTCGGCGCCAGCGTCGGAGCGAACGCACCCAGGCGGACCTTCCCGGCATCGGCAGTCGGCGCCAGCGTCGGGGCGAACGCACCCAGACGGACCTTGCCGGCATCGGCAGTCGGCGCCAGCGTCGGGGCGAACGCACCCAGGCGGACCTTGCCGGCATCGGCAGTCGGCGCCAGCGTCGGAGCGAACGCGCCCAGACGGACCTTCCCGGCATCGGCGGTCGGCGACAGAGTCGGGGCAAATGCACCCAGGCGGACCTTGCCCGCGTCTGCGACCGGCGACAGGGTCGGGGCGAATGCGCCCAGGCGGACCTTGCCGGCATCGGTGACAGAGGCGAGGGCGACTGTGAAGAACGGCATGTGTGGAAACCCTTCCTTTTACAAGGTCAACGTCCAGTTTCTTGCACGGAAAGGAGCGTTTCGCTCCCAGTGCCATGAGAGCGATGATTCCACGTTGAGGATTTTTTATCGTTGTTTTGACGTTATCCGTCCGTCAAATCGGTGGCGGCGCGAATAGATCGCCGAATCGGCCTTCAAAGGTGAAGATGCGCCGCGGAGCGCTGTCTTTGCTGAGACGGCTCGCATGCACTGCGATCGCGGGCGGGTTTTGTCGCACGCGGCTCAGCCGGTGAACGAAACCGGTCGTGAACCCGAGCGAAATCTGGCGTAGCCGGGCCGTTTGACGTCGAATTCGACGCCGGACGACCCGGCTCGCTAACGATCTACTATCAGAATGCTTTCGTTTGGGTGCCAGTCAAGGCCTGGCAGCCGCAATCACGTCGCGGTCCCGCCCACCGTCAGGCCACGCAGCTTCAGCGTCGGCTGACCGACGCCCACCGGTACGCCCTGGCCGTTCTTGCCGCAGGTGCCGATTCCCGGGTCGAGCGCCATGTCGTTGCCGACCATCGCCACCTTGGTCAGCGCGTCCGGCCCGTTGCCGATCAGCGTCGCGCCCTTTACCGGCGCGGTGACCTTGCCGTCCTCGATCAGGTAGGCCTCGCTCGCCGAGAACACGAACTTGCCCGAGGTGATGTCGACCTGGCCGCCGCCGAAATTCACCGCATAGAGCCCCCGCTTCACCGAGCGGATCATCTCCTCCGGCGCGTGCGGACCCGCCAGCATCACCGTGTTGGTCATCCTTGGCATCGGCGCATGCGCGTAGGACTGGCGGCGGCCGTTGCCGGTGGCGCGCATCCCCATCAGCCGCGCATTCAGCCGGTCCTGCATGAAGCCCACCAGGATGCCGTCCTCGATCAGCACCGTCCGGCTGGTCGGCGTCCCCTCATCGTCCACGGTCAGGCTGCCGCGCCGGTCGGGCAGCGTGCCATCGTCGACCACCGTGACGCCGGGCGAGGCGATCCGCGTCCCCAGCAATCCGGCGAAGGCCGATGTCTTCTTGCGGTTGAAGTCGCCCTCCAGCCCGTGGCCGATCGCCTCGTGCAGCAGGATGCCGGGCCAGCCGGAGCCAAGCACGACCTCCATCTCGCCGGCCGGCGCCGGCACGCTGTCGAGGTTCACCAGCGCCTGCCGCAGCGCCTCGTCCACCGCGCCCCGCCACACACCGGGCGCCGTGACGTGGTCGTAGGCGAAGCGCCCGCCGGTGCCATAGCTACCGGTCTCCCGCCTGCCGTCCTTCTCCACCACGACCGAGACGTTGAGCCGCACCAGCGGCCGCAGATCGGCCACCCGCGTGCCGTCGGCGCGCATGATCTGCACCGCCTGCCACTCGCCGGCGATCGAGGCCATCACCTGCACCACGCGCGCATCCTTGCCGCGCGCATAGGCGTCGATCTCGGCCAGCAGCGCCGTGCGCGCGGGGAATTCGGTGGCACCCAGCGGGTTGGCATCGGAATAGAGGCGCGCGTTGGTGGCGCGCGGCGGCTCCGCGGCAGTGCCGGAGTGACCGGCGGCAACCGCCGCCACGCTCTCGGCGGCGCGGCGCAGTGCCGGCTCGGACAATTCGCCGGCATGCGCATAGCCGGTGGCCTCATCGGCCACGGCACGCAGGCCGAACCCCAGCGACGTGTCGAAGCCCGCGCTGCGGATACGGCCATCGTCCAGGCTGATCTGCTCGCTCTCGCGATATTCGAGATACAGCTCGCCGTCATCGCTCCCGGCGAGCGCAGTGCCCAGCGTCGCCTCCGCGGCGGCGCGATCGAGGGCCGCGTCGGCACGCTCGAAGAACAGCTTGTCCGTGGCGGCGAGCGGCGTCATGGCGTGACCCTTTCTGTTGGTCGTATCTCTTGGTCGATGGTCCGAGAAATGGTGGCTCGACGCCAGCTTCGCTACTGAGCGCTCACCATCCGTTCGGCCGGCAGGCGAATCTCAGCCACGGTGCCCGACCCGGGAGCGCTGCGCAGCAGCAATTCGCCGCCATGGCCGATCACCAGCGCCCGCGACACGTAAAGCCCCAGCCCGGCCCCCTGGAAGCGGCGGGCGAGGCTGCTGTCGAGCTGGGTGAATGGCTCGAACACCCGTTCGAGGTCAGCCGCCGGAATGCCGATGCCGCTGTCGCGCACCGACAGCAGCAGCCTGCCGTCCCCCTCCATCGCTGCCGTGAGCGTCACCGTGCCGCCCGCCTCGGTGAATTTCACGGCATTCGACACCAGGTGGTTGAGCGCCTGCTGCAACCGCCGCTCATCCGCCCGCAGCGCCGGCAGGTCGGCCGGCACCTCGACCCGCAGCGCGATCTCGGCCGCCTGCGCCGCCGCATCCGCGTGCCGCATGCAGTGGCGCAGCAGGCGAGGCACGTCCACGGTGTCGGACGCGAAGTCGAACCGCCCCGACTCGATGCGGGCCACATCCAGGATGATGTTGATCAGCCCGAGAAGCTGGCGGCCGGCATCGTTGATCTGCATGGCGAATTCCGCCACGCGGCTGCTCGTGGGATTGGCTGCCTCATGCAGCAGCGCATCCGAGAAGCCGATCACCGCGTTGAGCGGCGTGCGCAGTTCATGGCTCATGGTGGCGAGGAACCGCGACTTGGCCTCGTTCGCCGCCTCGGCCGCCTCCTTTGCCCGGCGGAGTTCGTGTTCGGCCGCCCGCGCCTCGGTCACGTCGGTGAAGGTGCTGACCCAGCCGCCGTTCGGGGTCGGGTCCGAGTGGAAGTCCAGCACGCGCCCCGACCGCGTCACCGCCTGGCGCACCACCGGGACCGAGCGGTCGATCGCACGCAGCGCCCGCAGCCGGTCCACCGCCTGCTGCCCCTGCCCGAAATGGCCCCGTTTGAACATGAGTTCGGCCAACTCGTCCTCGTTGCAGCCCGGGGTCAGCAGTCCCGGCGGCAATTCGAGAAGCTGCGAGGCGACCGCGTTGCTGGCGATCAGGCGCCGGTGGGGCCCCCATAGCATCACGCCGTGCCGGATATTCGACAGCATGAATGCCAACTCGTTGGCCCGGCGCGACACCTCGCTCTCGGCCTCGGCGAGCTGGGTGATGTCGGTGACCACGCTGATGTAGCCGCCGTCCGGCAATGGCGTCGTGCGCACATCGACCGTCGTGCCGTTCGGCCGGCGCCGCTTGCGCATCTGCGGGCGCGTCACGTCAAAGGCAAGCTGCTGGGCGATGATCTCCTCAGGGTCGCCCAGGCCATATTCGCCGGCCTCGGCGCGCCGGCGGATGATGTCCTCGACGTGGTCCCCGACGCTGACCGGCGCCCCCTTCATCACCTGCATGTAGGCGCGGTTGAACATGGCGACGCGGCGGTCCGCGCCGTACACGCAGACCCCGTGGGGAAACGCGTGCACGATCGAATGCAGCAATGCGGCGCGGCGGCGCGCCTCATCCTCGGCCTGGGCCAGCGCGCTCACGTCGGTGACCGTCATCGTCCAGCCGCCGCCGGCGAGCGGATCGGAGCCGAAGTCGATGACCTGGCCGCCGGAACGGACGCGCCGCGACGCGAAGGGCAGCGAGCGGTCGGCGGCGCGCTGGGCCGCGATGAATGCGACCCCGTCCAGTCCGGTGAACTCCTCGCGGGACGCCATCAGGTCCAGCAGGGCACCGAAATGCACGCCATCTCGCGGCCGGTCGTGCGCCAGGCCGAACAGTTCGCCGAACCGCCGGTTGGCGAACAGCAGCACTCCGTCGGGCCCGAACGCCGCCAGGCCGGTGCGCAGCGTGGCGAGGGCCGAGCCGACCCGCGCCATCGCACTCTCGGCATGCTCCTGGGCGGCGATCAGCGCGGTGGTCTCCACGGCACACACCACGTAGCCGCCGTCCGGCAGCGGCGCCTGGATCACATCGAAGCTGCGCCCGTTATGGGTGCGCCGGCGCAGCCGCCCGGCGCGCGTGCGGTCGGAGGCCAGGAAGGCGGCAACCTGGTCCTCCGGCTCGCCCGGGCCGTAGATGCCGCGGTAGGCCGACACCCGCAGCGCATCGGCCACTGGCGTGCCGGGCGGAAAGCTCCCGGCCGGGAGGTCGAGCGATTCGTAGTACGCGGCGTTGAACAGCACGACCCGGCGGTCGGCATCGACGACGGCGACCCCGATCGGCATCGCCTCCAGCACCGCCTCTGCCGGAAGCGGCGCGGGTGCCTCCGTCGGAAGCGATGCGGATGCCTCCGACGCCGGTGCCTCCGTTGCCAGTGCCTCCGTTGCCGGTGCCTGGGTTGCCGTCATGGGTGTCCGACCGGCGCCTGCCGCGTTGCGTGCAGCAGCAGGAGGGACGCGGTCAGCAGCAATACCGCGCCCACCTGGTGCAGCGTCGCCAGCGACACCGGCACCACGGCCAGCAGGGTGGCGACGCCGAGCCCGTACTGTGCGGCCACCACGCCCGCGAACACAACCAGCGCGATGCCGACCGCGCGCGGCGGGCGCGAGGCGAGGCCCAGCGCCGCCGTGGCGATGGCGACGAACGCCGTGAGTGTCGCCAGCAGGCGGTGGTCGAACTGCACGGCGGCGGTGTTCTCGGTCAGGTTGCGGACGAACGGGCTGAGCTGGGCATAGCCCGCCGGCACCAGCCGGCCGTCCATCAGCGGGAAGGTGTTGTAGTCGAGGCCGGCATGGGTGCCGGCCACGAACCCGCCGGCAAGGATGGTCAGCGACACCAGGACGCACAGCACCAGGCTCAGCCTGCCGAGCCACCGGGTGGCTGACGGGTATGGCGGGAGCGGCCGCAGCACGGTCAGGCCGGTCCACACGATGGCGCCATAGAGGACGAGTGCGAGGGCCAGGTGGATCACGAGGCGATAGGGCGAGACGGCGGTCGCCTCCGGCAGGAAGCCGGACGCCACCATGAACCAGCCGACCGCCCCCTGCAGCCCGCCGAGGACGAACAGCACGGCAAGACGCGGGCGGAGCCGCCGTTCGATCCGCCCGGTCACCCAGAACCAGATCAGCGGCCCGAGGAAGGCGATGCCGATCAGCCGGCCCCACAGCCGGTGGCTCCACTCCAGCCAGAAGATCCGCTTGAACCCGTCGAGGCCGAAACCCTCGTTGACCAGCGCGTATTGCGGAATCTGCTGGTAGAGGCGGTACAGCCGGTGCCACTCCGCCTCATTCAACGGCGGCAGCGCGCCGGCGAAGGGCGCCCATTCCATGATCGAGAGACCGGACCCGGTCAACCGCGTCACGCCGCCCAGCGCGATCATGACCAGCACCATCGCGGCGACGCCGAACAGCCACATCGCGACCAGCCGGCGGCCCCGGCCCGCCGCGCGGTCTTCCGGCGGGGCCCCGGGGAAGTCGCGAACGTCGAACGGCATCCGGACACTATAGGCGGGCAGGCCTTACGCGGATACTGCGGCTGCTTGCAAATGGCGTGCGAAACACGACCGTTGTATTCCTTGCGCCGCGAAGCCACACAGCTACGTTCTAGCCGCCACCAGCCAGGAAACCACGTGTCAGGACTCCAGCCCGCCCGCGGCACCCACGATCTGATCGGCGAGGACCAGCGCCGCCATCAGCACGTGATCGACACCGCCCGTCGCATCGCCGCCGTCTACGGCTTCGACGAGTGGACCACCCCCATCTTCGAGGACACCCGCGTGTTCTCCCGCACGCTCGGGGAAACCTCCGACGTCGTGATGAAGGAGATGTACAGCTTCCAGGACCGCGGCGGCGAAGGCATCACCTTGCGTCCGGAGGCCACTGCCGGCGTTTGCCGCGCGCTGGTGAGCAACGGCCTGACGCAGTCGCTGCCGCAGAAGGTGTTCTGCGCCGGCCCGATGTTCCGTTACGAGCGGCCGCAAAAGGGCCGCTACCGGCAGTTCCACCAGATCGACATCGAACTGATCGGTCCGGCCGAGCCGCTGGCCGATGCGGAGGTGATCGCCTGCGGCTGGACCATCCTCCAGGCCCTGGGCGTCGCCGGCGAGACGGTGCTGGAGATCAACACGCTCGGCGACAAAGAGAGCCGCGCCGCTTATCGCGACGCGCTGGTGGCCTATTTCACCGCCCACCAGGATCAGCTCTCGCAGGACAGCCTGGCGCGGCTGGAGCGCAATCCGCTGCGCATCCTCGATTCCAAGGACGAGCGTGACCGCCGCGTGATCGCCGGCGCGCCGACCATTGCGGGCTACCTGACGGAGGCCGCCGCGGCCTTCTATGCCGGGCTGCAGACCCAGCTAGACCGGTTCGGCGTGCCGTTCCGCGAGAACCCCCGCATCGTGCGCGGTCTCGACTATTACGGCCACACCGCCTTCGAGTTCGTCACCACGAAGCTCGGCTCGCAGGGCACGGTAATGGGCGGCGGGCGCTATGACGGCCTGGTGGAGGAGATGGGCGGTCCGGCCACGCCGGCCGTCGGCTGGGCTGCCGGCGTCGAGCGCCTGGCCATGCTGCTGCCGGACCCGCCACGGCTGCCCGCTCCGGTCGCGGTGGTCCCGGTGGGCGACACGGCGGAAGCGGCGGCGTTGCAGGTGCTCCAGGCGTTGCGTGGTGCCGGCATCCGCGCCGAGATGGCGTATCGCGGCAATCTGCGCCGCCGCATGGAGCGCGCGAACCGCATCGGCGCGCGTGCCGCGGTTGTCATCGGCGATGACGACATTGCCCGCGGCGTGGCGCAGGTGAAGGACCTGGCGACGGGTGAACAGGAGGCGGTGGCGCTCGCGGGGCTCATCGACCGCCTGCGATGAGCCTGGACCTGAAACTCGACCGGATCGCGGCGCGCGCCGATGAATTGCGCGATCTGCTGACGCAGGGCCTGTCGGGCGAGGCCTATGTGAAGGCGTCGCGCGAACTGGCCGACATCGAGCCGGTGGTGGCGCGCATCGGCGACCTGCGGGCCGCGGAGCACGCCCAGGAGGACGCCGAGGCACTGCTCGCCGATCCGGAGATGCGCGAACTCGCGGAAGCCGAGTTGCGCGACCTGAAGGAGCGCATTCCTGCGCTGGAGCACGAGATCCGCATCGCGCTGCTGCCGAAGGATGCGGCGGATGAGCGGGCCGCCATCCTGGAGATCCGTCCGGCGGCGGGCGGCGACGAGGCCGCGCTGTTCGCCACCGAGCTGTTCGGGATGTACCAGCGCTATGCGGAAACGCATGGCTGGCGCTGGGAAATCCTGGAATACAACGACACTGGGCTTGGCGGCCTGAAGGAGGGCATCGCCGAGATCACCGGCCGCGGCGTGTTCGCGCGGCTGAAATTCGAGTCCGGCGTCCACCGCGTGCAGCGCGTGCCGGCGACCGAGAGCCAGGGCCGCATCCACACCTCGACCGTGACGGTTGCGGTGCTGCCGGAGGCGGAGGAGGTCGACGTGCAGGTGGACGAAGGCGATCTGCGCATCGACGTCTACCGCGCCTCGGGCGCCGGCGGGCAGCATGTCAACAAGACCGAAAGTGCCGTGCGCATCACGCATCTTCCCTCCGGCATCGTGGTCACGATGCAGGAGGAGAAAAGCCAGCATAAGAACCGCGCCAAGGCGATGAAGATCCTGCGCGCGCGGCTCTATGAGCAGCAGCGTGCGTCATTGCACGCCACGCGCGCCGCGGACCGCAAGTCGCAGGTCGGCACCGGCGACCGTTCGGAACGGATCCGCACCTACAATTTCCCGCAGGGACGCGTGTCCGACCACCGGATCGAGAAGACCCTGTACAAGATCGATCGCATCATGGCCGGCGAACTCGACGAGTTCATCGATGCGCTGATCGCCGAGGACCAGGCGGCGCGGCTGACGGCCGAGGGCTAGAGCGGATTCCGTTCGTGCAGGCTCACGGAATCCGCTCCAGCTCGTTGTCTGAGAGCGTGATTCACCGCTCCTGTGGTTCCACCTGCGCGGATCACGCTCTGACGGCTCAGTCTGCCATCACCCGCCGGCACCAGCCGCTGCCGATCACCCGCCAGCAATGGCCCGATTGATCATCGCCTCGTATGCGCTGAGGTAGGCGTCCATCGCGAGATGCTTCTCCGCATAGCGCCGCGCCCCTTCGCGCAGGCGGCGTGACAGCGCCGCATCCTCGAGCACCCGCAGTACGCTCTCCGCCACGCCCTTCGGATCGAAGAACGAGACCAGCAGGCCGTTGTCGTCGTGGGTGATGAACTCGCTGACGGTCGGCGTGTCGCTGCCGATCACCACGCAGCCGGCGGCCAGCGCTTCGCGCAGCGACCACGATGCGACGAACGGATAGGACAGGTAGACGTGCGCATCCGAGCGCTGCAGCATCGCGACATAGGTTTCATACGGGATGCGGCCGGGGAACAGCACGCGCTGCGGATCGATGTCGTCGCCGACCTCCGCCATCATCTTCTGTCGCCAGGTGCCCTGGGCCGGCGGCATGCCGTAGCTGATGCCGTCGGCGCCCACCATCACGACACGGATGTCCTTGCGCGCCCGCAGCAGATGCGGGATGGCGCGCATCATCACATGGAAGCCGCGATACGGCTCCAGGTCGCGCGCGACATAGGTCACCAGCTTCTCGTTCGGCCGGATCGTGACATCGCCGATCTTCAGGCTGCGCCGCCGTGCCTGTGCGCTCGGTTTGCAGATGTCCAGGTTGACGCCTTCCGGGAGCAGCGAGATGAACTCGTGCGACCACTCGGGATAGGTGGAGCGCTGCCATTTGGTGGGCGTCTGGCCACGGCCACCGAGATTGAGCGCCAGCAGGTTGACCGCGTTCTTCGCGCGGATACGCGGGAAGTCGCTCACCAGCGTCGGGAATTCCGGATCGAAACCGACATCGATGCCGTGCGGGCAATAATAGAACTCGAAATAACCCAGCAGCGGCACATCGGGCCACACGTCGCGGATGTTCAGCAGTTCGCCCCAGCCGTGGTGGCCAAGGATGACGTCCGGCTCGAAGCCGAGTTGCTTCAGATTGCCGGCCGTATGCGCCACGACCTCCGCACGCCGCGCCGCGGCATCGAGTTCGCGCGTGACGATATGCGCCTCCGCCGCTGCGGGGTGCGGCTTCGGATAGGGCACCGTCTGGACGCCCTGCAACTGGTTGCCGTTCGGCTCGGTGATGAACACCACGTCGTGCTGTTTGGACGCGACGAGATGCCGGACAATGTGCAGGTACTGTCCAGGGAAGTTCTGGTGGACGAACAGGTATTTCACGCGGTGGCGACCTCAGCCTGGCGAATAAGGCGTAGCCCGGCTGAGCGGGTCAGCGCGTACGCCTGGTCGGCTTTGCCGGCTTGGCGGCAGGCTTCGCCGGCGCTGCGGGACGGGGCGCTGCTGCCCGGGTGGCCGGTGCGGGATCGCTGGTCCGGCTTCGCGGCGTGCGCGGTGCCGCCTCGCCGCCGCGGCGGTCGATCACCACCCGGAACGCTTCCAGCGCGGCCAGGCTCTCGGCCTCGCAGGTTTCGCCGGCCGGTACCGGCCCGACGGTGCTGCCGTCGACGAAGGTCGCCGAATAGCTGCATTCGTAGGTCTTCGCGGCGTTGCCCTTGAGGCGCACCTTGAGGCCCAGCAGCGGCAGCGCCATGCCACGGCTGCCGCAGAACTTGCCGCCCTCGATCCACGGCGACAGCCAGCCACGGCCGAGAACGGCCTGGTACTCGACGTCGGACGCGTCGATGCCGTCGTGCGGGGTCAGGCTGAAGCCTTCGATCCATTGCCGGCTGCCGCGCGCGCCGGCCCAATCGCCCAGCTTGCCCGGCATGTCGCCGGTCCGCTGCACGTGCACCACGACATCGGCCTCCTCGAGGGCCGCCGCGTCGGGCGCGTCCTGGGCGGGTGCCGCGGCTGGCGCCTCGCCGGCGGCATCCGCACCGAGGCGCATCACCTGCAGCCGAGGGGCCGTGTCGGGCGGCGCCGACGGAGACTGATAGACGGTGACCAGGACCTGCGCCGGCCCTTCGGCCACGCGGATCAATGCCGCCGTGTCGCTGCCATTCATCCAGCCGTCGTCACGGAACGTGCTGATGCTGACCACCTCGGGCCGGCCGGCCGGTCCTGGCGGCAACGAAATGCGCACGCCGGGCAAGCCCGAACGATCATTCGCCGCCGGCGCACCCGGCACCTGAAACACGCAGAACACGCCGGTGTCCAACGTCATCAGGTGCCCGGACACCTTCAGCTCCGCGACCCGCTCCTGGGGAGCGGGAGGGTTGGGGACGGCGGTGCCGGCTTCGGACATGTGGTCTCGCTCTCTTCTCGGTTACGGCTGTCGGGTGCGATTGATCCGCTGACGCGACGAGTTGGACTGGCGATGCGATGGGCGCGGCATCATTACCAAAGTCATTCATGACGCGACAGACCCGCCGCTGCAATAAGCGCGTTGTTGATGGCATGCGCCGGTAGGCCAAGTGGCAGAAGAACGCCTCGGCCGGTGCGGCGCACACGCTCGGCCTGTGCGCCGATATCGAACACCGCAACGCGCAGCCCCGCACGCCACGCCTCCGCCAGGCTGAGGCACCAGGTCTCCGGAAAGATCGACGGCAGCATGCCGTAGGTGGCGTTCTGCGCCTTGATCAATGTCACGACCTCATCGGCATCGTAGCTGCCGGTGATGAAGACCCGGCCCGTGGCGAGCAGCCGCCGATCGTCGATCGTGTGGCCGACCACGACGAACTCCATCGGCAGCCGGCGCTCGGCGGCATCGCGCGCGCAGTCCAGCACGACCTGGTAGCCCTTGTGAACGCCGATCGCACCGACGATGCAGATGCGGCAGGCCGATGTCGGCGATGGCGGCGGCGGCGGCGGCGGATCGCCGATCTCGGCATCAGCCTCGTGCGGCTGCACGGTGGGCCGGATCGCCGGGAAGTGCCGCTGCAACCGAGCGGCCGTATCCTCGGACGGGACGACGACGCGGCGGGCGCCTGCCAGCAGCGCCGCGGAACGTTGCCGCAGCGCCGCCACGGTGATGGTCTCATCGATCAGGCCGCCGGCGTCGGCAACGCACGCCTCGCATGCCGTCACGGCCGGTTCGCCGCAATAGCGCTGGGTCGGTCCGACCAGCGCCACGCGCCCGCACAGCCAAGCATAGTCGTGCACGTGCACGTCGTACGGCACGCCGAGACCGGTGGCGAGGCCCGCCACCGCGGGATGATGGCCGACCAGGTGGTGTACTTCCACGGCCACGGGACGCTCGCGCGCCAGCAGGCGGCGCAGCATCGGCAACTCGTCCGGCATGGCAAAGCGCAGGTTGGGGAAGCCCCGCCCGGTGCCGTCGCCGACGGTGACGCAGCGTGTGCCGTCGGGACGCCGGGAGGGGCGCAGCACCACGGCGCGGAGGCCCGCATCGCCATGCCGATCGACCGACGCCGCGATCTGCCGCTCCACCCCGCCGCCGGATCCGTGGGTCACCAGTACGATCGCCCGGCCACCGCGCCGCCGCCCTGCCTGCCAGCGCGCCAGGTCCAGCCGGTGGCGCGCCTCGGCCAGCGGATCCGCCCGCGCGAAGGCCTCGACGAGCGCCTCGTATCCCGGATGCAGTCGCTCCAGCAGGGCGGCATTGCGCGCTTTCAGATGCCGCGCCGCGGCACCGAACGAGCCGCTGCCGACATGCGCGACGAACACGCCCGGCGCGGCCACGTGCCGCCAGCCGAGATGGCGGGCGCGCAGGCAGAAATCGTTCTCCTCGCCGTAGCCCTGGGCGAACAGGTCGGCACGGAACAGGCCGACCGAGTCGAGGCAGGCGCGCCGGACATACAGGCAGAAGCCGACGCCCACCGGGATCTCGACCGACAATCCGCCATTCTGCAGGCGCGCCATCGCGTCGAGGCGGATCGTCTGGTCGAGGTCCGGCGTGTCATTGCCGCCGCCAGGGTCCGGGTAGCTCAGGATCGTGGCGTCGTTCGACAAGGGCGTTACCGTGCCGATGTCCGGCGCGGCGTAGGCGACGGCGCGCATTGCCTGCAGCCAGCCAGGAGGCACCAGCGTGTCGCTATTCAGCAGCACGACGTCGCGGCCCGCCGCGAAGCCGATGCCGATATTGGCGCTGGCCGCAAAGCCCAGGTTGCGCGCATTGCGCACCAGCCGGATGCGCCGCCGCCGTGCCAGCCCATCGAGCGCCGCCACGAGTTCGGGATCAGGCGATGCATCGTCGACCACCACCAGCCGGCTCGAACGCGGCAGGTCGGCGAGAACGCTCTCGAGGCATGCCAGCGTGTGGCCGATGCCGCCATGCACCGGCACCACCACGTCGACCGGCGGTGACGACCGGGACGTGGTCGCGGGGCGTGTAGCGACATGCGCCGCCACCGGCATGGCGGCAGGCGGCGCCAGACGCGGCGGACGCGTCACGGCTGCCGGATACAGCGCGGCCAGCGTGGCGGCCGCGGCGGCGGCGGCCACCTGTTCGGCACGCGGATCGAGCGGACTGCCCAGCAGGTCGCGCCCATCCCGGCCGCGGACATGCAGCAGGCCGCCGAGGCCTGCCAGGTCGGCGGACGGCACGAAGAAACCGCGTGGCCGGCCGAGTAGTCCGCTATGGTCGATCTGCACGTCGATCTCGGTGGCGACGCAGTCGATCCGGCCGGACCCTTTCGCCGGTCGGATCGTCAGCAGAGGGTCGCGGTCCGGATCCCCGGGATGCCACGCCCAGCCGGCGAGGCCGCCCTCGCGGGAGGTCACGCATCCCGCGGTGGCCGCGATCGCCGCTTCGTCTATCGGGCTGCCGAGAAAGTGCCGGCCATCAGCGGCGGTCACCACCGGCCCCCGCCAGTCCCTGCGCTGCCGCGCGGTGGCCGGCGGCACCGCGCGCACGATCAGCGTGCCGTCGCTCGCCAGGCCGCACCAGCCGGGCGCACCCGCCTCGCGGGCGATCGCATCGGCCAGCGCCGCCACGGCCGGGTCGGGCACGTGCCGGCGCAGGGCCCCCGCCAGCGCTTCCGCCGCGCCGGCCGCGTCCCCAAGTCGACGGCGCGCCGTGGCGAGGCCCAGCCAGGCCTCCCGGACGTCGTTCTCCTGGGTGATGGCGGCGAACAGCGCCGCAGCCCGCATGTCGTCATGGCCGAGGCAGGCGGTGGCCAGCGCCAGCTTCAGGGTCTGGTCGCGCGGCGCCAGACGGGAGGCGCGATCCAGCCAGCGCCGTGCCTCCGCCCCAAGCCCGACAGCGATCTCCGCCTGGCCACGCTGGAACGCCTCGAAAGCGAGTGCCGCGGTCTCAGCAAGCTCGGTCAGTGGCCGACCGCCTGCGGTTCCGCCTGTTCCGAATCGGCCGGTGGCGGCAGGGCGGCGAGGTCGTTGCGCGCCTCCTGGAGCCCCTGCGCCAAGGCGCGCTCCAGCCAGATCCGGGCGCGATCGTAGTCCCGCTCCCCGGCAAGCCCGCGCGCGAGATAGCGGCCGTACATCATCTGGGCATAGGCGTGTCCACCCTCGGCCGCCGCGCGGAACCAGCGCTGCGCCGTGGGACGATCGGTGGGCACCTCGTGGCCGCCGCCATGCATCGCGCCCATGGCGAACATGGCACCGACATGGCCGCGCTGCGCCGCCTTCTCGAACAGGACCAGCGCCGCGGGATGGTCCTTCGGCCCGCCGCGCCCGGTCAGCATCAGTTCGGCGAGCAGGATCTCGGCCTCCACCATGCCGACATCGGCGGCCCGCGTGATCCAGGCGCGTCCCTCCTCGGGGTTCGCGTCCAGGCCGCGGCCTTCGACCAGCATGCGGCCGTACCAGTATTGCGCGTTCACCACACCGTCGGCGGCACGGCGCAGCCACTCCGCGGCCTTCCTGTCATCGCGCTCGACGCCCACGCCCTCGGCCAGGCACACGCCGAAGTTGAAAGCCGCCACCAGATCGCCGGACGCTGCCGCCTGCTCGAACCACTCGCGCGTACGGACGGCATCGGCGTTGTCGCCCTCGCCCTTCAGCAGCAGGTTGGCGAGGTCCACCCGCGCGGTACCGTCCCCGGCCTCGGCCGAGAGCCGGAACCAGCGCGCCGCCTCATCGGCATCGCGCGGCACGCCGGCGCCGGTCAGATGCAGCATGCCCAGCGCCCGGGCACCGCCGCGATGGCCGGCTTCGGCGGCGCGGCGGAACCACATCGCGGCCTCGGCGTAGTTCGGCGGCAGCTTGCCGCCGCGCGCGTAAAGATCGCCGACCACCGCCGCCGCCTCGGGATCGCCGGCGAGCGCGGCGCGGCGCAGCCAGGATTCGCCTTCCACCTGATTGGCCGGAACCGTCTGGCCTTCCATCAGGGCCAGGCCCCAGCGCGCCTGACTCGGCCGATTGCCCTTCTCGGCCGCCTGGCGGAACAACTGCACCGCGGCGGCGCGGTCCGCCGGCATGGCCATGCCGCGCTCGGTCATCAGCGCGAGCAGATACAGCGCGGTCGGCAATCCCGCATCCGCCGCTCGCCGCAGGTTCTCGGCCACCTTGGCCTGCTGTTCGGGCTCGGTGGCGGTGCGCGCGAGCGACAGGGCGTAGCCCAGTTCGCCCTGCGGACGGCCGGCGGCGGCTGATCGCTCATACCAGATGTGGGCCTGGTCGAGGTCGCGCACCTCCTCCGGGCCGGAGGTCAGGATATAGGCCAGTACCGCCTGGCCGTCCGCCGAGCCTCCTTCGGCCGCCTTGCGCGCCCAGCGCAGACTGGTCTCGAAATCCGGCTCGGTGACCGCGGTCGAGGCGAACAGGCCTGGCGTCGGGCCGGTGTCGACCGTCGACAGCAGGCCATGGATCGCGAGCGTGGCAAGCTGTGCCTGGGCGTCGACATAGCCCTGGTTGGCAGCACGCTCCAGCCAGCGCGCGCCCTCGGCCCGGCTGGGCGGCACCCCGCTGCCTTCCAGGTAGCAGCGGCCGACGCGATACTCGGCTTCCGCGATGCCGGCGCGCGCGGCGCGGGTCAGCAGGGGGAAGGCCTGCTTGACGCGCCCCTGTTCGGTCAGCCGCACCGCCCGCCGCAACGCGGCACCGGCGGAGAACGGCGCTAGCAGCCGGTCTGTCCAGGACATGACGCTACGGCTCGCGCATGCCCTCGTGCGCGACCGGCAGCACACGGCCCAGCAGATAGGTAAGCACGGTCCGCTTCCCGACCTTGATGTCCGCCGTCACCGGCATACCCGGCATCAGACGGAAATTGGGTGGCGTGCCGTGCAGGTCGACCCGATTGATCTCGACCCTGGCACGATAATAGGACTCGCCGCCGTTGCTCGGCATCGGCACCGCACCGGTCGGATTGCGCTGCTCGTCCATCGCCGTGAAGCTGTCCGCGCTGATCGTCCGCACCGTCCCGTAGCCCATCCCGTACTGGATGAACGGGAACGTATCGAACTTGATCGCGACCTCGTCGCCGACATGGACGAACCCATCGTCGCGACCCGCGATATTCGCCTCGATCTCCAACGGCGCATCCGCCGGTACCAGGGTGATGAACTGCTGGCCCGATTGCAGCACCGAGCCCACCGACACCTTGGCAACCGTCAGCACCGTCCCGTCGCGTTCCGCGCGCAGTTCGACCAACTGCCGGCGAAGCTGTGCCTTGTTCAGCGATTCACGGGCGTCCGACAGCTTGCCCGTGGCATCCGAGAGCTTCTCCGAGACATCGGCATGCCATGACTGCACGTAACCGTCCCGCTCCGCCATCATTGCCGCGAGGTCGCGCTGCAGGCTCGACGAGGTCTCCTCCGAGCTGCGCAGGTAGCGCTCCATTTCGGTGCGGTTGTCCGTCGCTGCCAACGTGTTCAGCTTGCTGCCCACCTGGAGCCTCTCCAGGTCGCGCCGCATCTGTTCGACATTGGTCGCGACCACGAGGCGGCTGCGATAGGCGGCCGCGTCGGAGTTTGCCCGCGCGATACCCGAAACGATACCATTGATCTTCTGGGCGTAGTTCTCGATCTTGAAGCGGTACTCCGCCTGCCGCTGGCCGTAGATCGCCGCCTGCAAGGACAGATTCGGATCGAGCCCGGTATAGGTGAACGGCTGCCCGCCGGCCTCCGCTTGCAGCCGCGAGACTTGCGCCTGCAGCGTGGACACCTGGGCGGCCAGCGCACCCACATCGGCCGCCGCGAAGGTGGGATCCAGCCGCGCCAGCACCTGGCCGGCGCGCACCGATTCACCCTCCCGCACGTCGATCGACCGGACGATCGCGGCCTCCAGCGGCTGCAGCACCATGGTCGCCGCACGCGATACGACGCGGCCCTGCGCGACCACCACGCGATCGACGGGGATCAGCCCCATGGCCATCACCAGGACAGCCAGCATCGAGACGACGATCCAGACGATGCCACGCGCCAGCAGCGGCACCGGCGCCGACGTGATGGTCGTGGAGGGCAACTGGAATTCGAGGATGGCCGGGAGCGTTGGATCGCCCCGGTCATCGACGACGGTGCTAATCGCCTTGGACGAGGGTCGGGGCGAGAGCTGCATGGCGGGGACCTTGACTGTCGAGGTGACGGTTCTGCTGTGCCCATAGCTGGCGATAGACGACACAGCGCTCAAGCAGGGTGCGGTGCGGCGCGATGTCCATCACCTTGCCCTTCTCCAGCACCAGGATCTGGTCGCACTCGGTCAGCGAGGACAGCCGGTGCGACACGATGACCATTGTTCGGCCGCGCGCTATGCGCAGCAGGTTGGCATTGACCAGCGCCTCGCTCTCCGGATCCAGCGCACTGGTGGCCTCATCCAGGATCAGGATGCGCGGGTCGCAGATCAGCGCCCGGGCAATCGCCAGCCGCTGCTTCTGGCCACCCGACAGGTTGGGCGAGCCTTCCTCGATATAGGTCTCGTAACCGTTCGGCATGCGCTCGATGAATTCTTCCGCGCCGGCCAGCCGCGCCGCACGCACCACATCCTCGAGCGTCAGGCCGGGACGGCCAGCCAGGATGTTGTCGCGGATCGAGCCGCGGAACAGGAAGTTGTCCTGCAGCACCACACCGAAGCTCTGCCGCAGGTGGCGCAGGTTGATCTCGCGCAGATCGATCCCGTCGATCTTCACGAAGCCCGAGTATTCACGGTTGATGCCCTGGAGCAGCCGGGTGATGGTCGACTTGCCCGATCCGGACCGCCCCACCACGCCCAGCATCGTGCCGGCCGGAACCGAAAAGCCGATCCGATCCAGCGCCGGCAGCTTCGTTCCGGGATACGTGAACGTCACGTCGTCGAATCTGATCTCGCCGCCGAAGCGCGGACGCAATCCGCCGGAGGCCGCGTCGACCTCCAGCGGCCGGTTCAGGACCGACGCGGTCTCCCCGACCGAGGAGGCAACGTCCTGGTATTCCTCGGTCAGCCGCGCCAACGCCACCAGCGGCTGCGCCACCCGCTGCGACAGCATCATGAAGGCGAACAGCGCACCGGCGCCCGCGCCGCTCGAATCCGACAGCGCCCAGTAGACGCCGACCAGGATCACGCCCATCCACATGAAGCGTTCGATCGGCGTCACCAGGGTCTGCGGCCAGTTGCTCAGCCTGCCGTAGGCCAGCCGCCACTTGCCCGCCTCGGCGATCCGCTCGTCCCATAGCGCCTTGCGCTGCGGCTCGATCGCCAGCGACTTCACTGTCCGCACACCGAATACGGTCTCGCCCAGGGCAGCCTGCTTGGCGGTCTCCGCCGCAACGACCCGGCCGAACAGCGCGCTCATGGGTCGCAGGAACGCCATGATGATCATGGCGATCAGGCAGGCGCAGGCAACGACAACCCATGCCAGGGAGGCCTGCAGCCAGAACAGGAACGGCAGCAGAACACACAGCGTCATGAGGTCCAGGAACGCCGACAGCATCCGCCCGGTGATGAACTCGCGCACCCGATGGATCTGGCTGATCTTGTACATCGTCTCGCCGGCTGGGTGGCGCTCGAAGTAGTCGAGCGGCAGCCGCAGCAGCCGATTGAACACGTGCAGGTTCAGCCTGGCATCGATCCGGGTGCCGACGACCAGCACGATAAGCCGGCGCGCATGGCCGAGCAGCGTTTCGTAGATGATCGCGACGGCAACCAATGCAGCGATCAGCGTCAGGGTCGAGTACGAATTATGCGTCAGAACCTTGTCGATGACCGTCATGATCAGGAACGGCGGGAAGACGGTCAGGAGGCTCAGCGCGAGCGACGCGAAACCGATCTCGCGTAGCGACCGCTTCTCCTGCATCACCAGGCTGACCAGCCAGCGGAACGAGAACGGCGCATCGTTCTCGGCATAGCCGCGGCTCGCGCGCACCAGCACCGCTTCGCCGTTCCACACTTCGCTGAGCCGCAACTCGTCGACCGGCACCGGCGCATCGGCCGCAGGACTGGCCGGATCCTTGACGAACACAACCTTGTGTTCCGCATTGATCCCGGTCAGCAGTCCGGCCGTGCCGTCGTTGAACAGCAGAACCACCGGGCCGGTGTTGTGGAACCGCATCAGGTGGCGCCAGCGCAGCCGGACGGCGCGCGACCACATGCCCGCGCTCTGTGCCCAGGTCGACAGCGACGCGGCCGACGGCGAGGTGTCACCGGCCGCACCGCGGAATTCGTTGGGGTCGAGTTCGATGCCGTGATAGCGGCCGGCATTGATCATCGCGACCAGCCGTGGGTTTATCGGCTGCGGCTCCGCCAGCTCGAGATGGGTCGGCGGCCGCGCACCAGCGCCCCCCGCGGACTGAGGACCCTGCCCCGGTGTACCGGAGGTGTGTCCGTCATTTATATCCACGCGCAGTCCTCCTCGGAGGCATTTTTGATCGCGGGCCTATTGCCCTCATGGCGTGCCGACCTGGATTGAATATGTCCGATCGGGCGCCATACGCCGCCGACCGGATCATCGGAGGCGGGAAGCCGTGGGCAGTATGCCCTATTCCGTCTACAACTTGCCAACAAATCCTCGATCGGGCGCCGGCGGCCCTGCTCGGGCACGGTTCGACAAGCGGCTTATGACACAGCCGGCAGGCGGGAACAAACAAATGGTGGTTCACGATACCATCGGAGCCTTCGTGCCAGGCCCGCGCCTCGAGCGCCCGCCCCTCGCCGCCGGCCGGCTGTCCGGCCTCTCCTTCGCCGTGAAGGACCTGTTCGACGTCGCCGGAAGCCTGACCACCTACGGCAACCCCGACTGGGCGAGCACGCATCCGGTCGCCACCGCGACCGCCCCCGTCGTCACGGCCCTGCTGCAGGCCGGCGCCCGGCTGGCTGGCAAGACGCGCACCGTGGAACTGGCCTACGGCCTCACTGGCGAGAACGTCTGGCACGGCACGCCGCTCAACCCGCGCGCGCCGGACCGCTTCCCCGGCGGATCGAGTTGCGGCTCCGCCGCCGCCGTCGCCGCCGCCCTGGTCGACTTCGCCCTGGGGTCCGACACCGGCGGCTCGGTGCGCATCCCCGCGAGCTATTGCGGCCTGTTCGGCATCCGGCCGAGCCATGGCGCGGTCAGCCTGGCCGGCGCCTGCCCGCTGGCGCCCAGTTTCGATACCTGCGGCTGGTTCACCCGGGGGGCCGCACTGCTGGCCGGGGTCGGCGAGGTCCTGCTGCCGGGCGGCCGCCAGGCGGTGGACGGCCCTCTGCTGCGGGTCGAGGAGGCCTGGGTCAACGCGCAGCCTGAGGTCGCCGAGGCGCTGCATCCCGCGCTGGAGCGGTTGGAGCAGTTGCGTGGGAGGGCGGTCGGGATGCGGCTCGCCCCGGAGGGCATCGACAGCTTCTACGACCATTTCCGCACGGTGCAGGCGGAGGAGGCCTGGGCCTGTCTCGGCGGCTGGATCGAGGCGGTCAGGCCACGCTTCGGACCCGGCGTGCGCGAGCGCTTCGCGGCGGCACGCACCACCGATTCGGCCGTGGCCGGGCCCGGGCGCGGATTCCGGCGCGTCCTGCAGGGACGCATCCGCCCTTTGCTCGCCGGTGGCGCCGTCCTGATCTTCCCGACCAGCCCCTGCCCCGCGCCGCTGCTCTCGGCGAGCCTGGAGGAACAGGACGCGGTGCGCCAGGCGACGATCGGCGTCACGGCGATCGCCGGCTTCTGCGGCCTGCCGGAGGTGACGCTGCCCGTCGGGACGGTAGACGGCGTGCCGGTCGGCCTGTCATTGGTCGCCGGTCCGGGGTTGGACCGCGGCCTGCTCGCGTTTGCCTGCGACGCGGCAGCCGTGCTTGGACTCCCGGTCTGAGCGGAAAGCAGAGGCGCCATGCAGATCCGGGCGGCAAACGAGGCAGACATCCCCGAGATCCAGTCGATCTATGCCCACCACGTGCTGACCGGCATCGGCACGTTCGAGGAGGAACCGCCGTCGGTCGAGGAGATGGCCGCGAGGTTCGCCAAGGTGGTCGGGCACGGCTGGTCCTGGCTGGTCGCGACCGACGCGACGGGCGTGCTGGGCTACGCCTATTTCACCCAGTTCCGCGACCGCACCGCCTACCGGTTCTGCGTCGAGGACAGTGTCTATGTGCGCGAGGATGTGCGTGGGCAGGGCGTGGGCAAGGCGCTGGTGGCACGCCTGATCGACGATGCGACCCGCCACGGCATGCGGCAGATGATCGCGGTGATCGGCGATTCCGAGAACACCGGATCGATCGGCGTGCATGCCAGCCTGGGATTCCATATGATCGGCACGCTGCGCGCGGTCGGGCTGAAGTTCGGCCGCTGGGTGGACGTCGTGTCGATGCAGCGGCCGCTCGGTCGGGGTGACGCGGATATCCCATAGGTCCACCGCCCCAGGAGAATCGACCGCGACCGGCCCGGCACTGTGGCTGATGGCGGCCTATGGCGTGGTCGCGGGCCTGCCGCTGCCGCTGTCGGGCTTCACCTTCCGGCTCTGGCTGTCCGAGGGTGGCGTGCCGCTCGCCGTGATCGGCCTCACGGCGAATATCAGCCTGGCCTATTCGCTGAAATTCCTGTGGGCGCCGGTGCTCGACAACGCCGCCGCGCCCGGCCCGCTGCGCCGTCTCGGCCGCCGCCGGGGCTGGCTCGCCGCAATCCAGCCAACGCTCGCCGCCGCCGCCGCGATGCTGGCCCTGTCGGACCCGGCGCGGCTGCCCTTCCTGTGCCTGGCGCTGGCCGCCCTGGTCGCCTTCCTGTCCGCCAGCCAGGACATCGTGGTCGATGCCTGGCGCATCGAGGCGTTCCCGCAGCACCGCCAGGGCGCCGCGATGGCGGCCTATGTCTGGGGCTATCGCGTGGCACTGCTGGTCGCCACCACCGGCGTCATCTCCGCGGTCGGCACCGTCGGATGGCACACGGCGCTGCTCGGCGTGGCCGCACTGATCGCGCTCGGCCTGCTCATCACCCTGGTCGCGCCAGAACCTGCGCCGGCCCCTCGCGCCGCCGCGCCGCCCGGCCTCGGCAACCGTCTCGTCCGCGCGGTAATCGAGCCGTTGCGCGACTTCCTGACCCGTCCCGGCGCCGTGCTGATCCTCGCCTTCGTCGCGCTGTTCAAGCTGGGCGAGGCGATGGCCGGCATCATGACCGCGCCATTCTACCGTGCGCTCGGCTTCTCGCGTGAGGCGATCGCGGCGAACGGCTGGTTCTCGCTGGGCGGCACGCTCGCCGGCATCGCGCTGGGCGGCTGGCTGGTGGCGCGTCTCGGCACCGGGCGCGCCCTGCTGTGGACCGGCTGGACGCAGACCGTGGCCATGGGGCTCTACCTGCTGCTCGCCTGGTCGGCCGGCGAACGGCACATCCTCTACCTGACGGTCACCACCGAGGCGTTCGCCCAGGGTATGGCCGATGCCGCCTTCATCACGTATTTGTCAGGTCTGTGCTCGCGCTCGTTCACCGCCACGCATTACGCACTACTGTCGTCGCTCGCGGCGATCGCCATCCACACGATCGGCGGGGCGTCCGGGGTATTGGCGGCGCAGGTGGGGTGGGTGTGGTTCTATGCCTTGTGCATGCTGGCCGCGCTCCCCTCGATGGCGCTGATGCTGGTGCTGCTGCGGCGCTATCCACCGGAGCAGAGCGGTCGCCAGTGAACCGCCGCTGCATTGAAGCCGGGGAGTTGCGGGCAGGGAGTTGCAGGCAGGGGAGTTGAAGGCAGGCGCATGACGCACGGCGCGACAATGGCGGCGGACCCCGACACCTCCGACCGCCGGATGCCCTCCGCGCAGGCCTGGCAGCAGGCGGAGCGATGGTCGCAGGCCTACGACACCGATGCCCACCTGGGCCGCCTGCCGCTGGACGCGGCTTTCATCTCGCGTCCCCTGACCGAATCGTGGCACCTGACGGCGCGGCAGAGGCCGGACCATCTCGCGGTGGCCGATGCAGGCCGCGTGCTCTCCTACGCCGAGTTCCTCGACCTGGTCGGCCGTCTCGGCGCGGCGATCGCCGGCCAGCCGGCGCCGCCTGGCCCGCTCGCCCTGCTGCTGCCGGACAGCGTGCTGTATGCCGCCGCGCTGTATGCCGGCCTGGTGGCGGGGCGTGCGGTCCTGATGCTGGACGACGGCAACCCGCCGGAGCGCAATGCACGCATCCTGTCGCAGGCGGGAACGGGGCTGGTGGTAATCGCGGTCGGCGACACCACGGCGCGACACATCGCCCACGGACGCGCGACGCTGGAGATCGGCGACATCGCGTCCCTGCCTCCGCCCATCACCGGCTGCCGCGTCGGCATGGACGACCTGGCCTTCATCGCCACGACCTCCGGCAGCACCGGCCATCCCAAGCTCGTGGGATACAGCCAGCGTGCGATCGCGCATCGCGCCTGCCAGTTCGGCGACTCGCTCGGGCTGACCGGCGAGGACCGCATGATCACCGGCAGCGGTGCGACCGGCAGCTATCCCGTGCTGGGCTACCTCTCGGCCTCGCTCCGGGTCGGCGCCTCCTCACACCTGCTCACGCTGCGCACGGCCGGCATCCATGGTCTGTTCGAGCGGATGCGCGACCATCGCATCACCGCACTGCGTGCACCGCCATCGATGCTCCGTGTCCTCGGGTCGCTGGACGGTGCGCGGGAGGCATTCGCCGGCATCCGCCTGCTGCGCCTGGGCAGCGAACAGCCCACCTGGGACGATGTGGCGATGATCCGGCGCCTGGTCCCGCCGGGCTGCAGGATTACCAATTCCTACGGTTCCACCGAGTGCGGCAGCTTCAATTTCGTCGCCGGGGACGCTGCCAGCGACGATCCGATCCGCATGCCGGCCGGCGTGCCCCACGCTGCGATGGACGCCGTGGTGGTGGACGATGAGGGCAATCCCTGCGGCCCCGGGGAGGTGGGCGAACTGGTGGTGCGCAGCCGCTACGCGGCGCTCGGCGAATTCCGCGACGGCGCGCTGGTCGCCGGGCGGATGATCCCCGATGCCGCCGACCCCGCCGCGCGGATCTATTTCACCGGCGACCTGGCTCGGCAGACCCGCGCTGGCATCTTCGTGGTCCTGGGACGCAAGGACCGCATGCTCAAGATCAACGGCTACCGCGTCGAGCCGACCGAGGTCGAGGCGGCGATCCGCCTGTCACCCGACGTGGCCGAGACGGTGGTGTTGCCGCACGCCACCGGCGACTCGACGATGCTCGTGGCATTCGTGGCGCGCCGCCACGGGGCGGGTGAGGGCGATGCCATCGACGCAGCGCTCCGCGTGCGGCTCAAGGCCAGCCTGCCGGCCTATATGGTGCCGTCCCGCATCATCGTGCTGGACGCGCTGCCCCGCCTGGCCGGAGGCAAGGTCGACGGTCAGGCGCTGCTGGCAATGCTGCGATAGCGGTCGGCGCGCAGGGGACGCGTCGTTACGCCAGCCCGCATTCCTGCGTCAGCCGTCCGGTGTAGGGCCGCCATACCTGCGTGGAACCCAGCAGCGGAATGCCGATGAAGCCGCGCAGGTGCAGGTTGCCGCCCTCGTCGACCCAGAGCTTCGCGCGGTACGTCGCACCGTTGCGCGGGTCGGTGATGTTGCCCAGCCATGCGCCATCGTCGGTCGGCTTCTGGTTGGTGATGATGGTCAGGCCGCATTGCGGGCGGCCCTCCACGTCCGTCGGCATCGCCTCGCCAGGATCGCGGTCGATGCCGACGATCCGCCCGCACAGGGCCTCACCGCACTGCGCGATCGCCACCACGCCGTGGCCGCTTTCGGTCTGCCATGTGCCGACCGGGCTCGGCGCCGCCGATGCGCTTCCGCCGGCAAGGGCGCTTCCGCCGGCAAGGGCCAGGGCAACCGCCAGTCCGGCCAATCTGCGAAACAGGATCATCCTCCGCCTCCGTCACCCGCGACCGTGGCCGCCGAAGCCGCCATGCGCGAACCCACCGTGAGCGAAGCCGCCATGTGGGAAGCCACCATGGGCGAGACCACCGTTGAAGCCATGCGCGAAACGGTTGCCCGATGCGTGGAAACCATGATGGTGGAAATGACCACCCAGGCCCCCGCCTATGATCACGTCGGGACCGAAGAACCCGTCGTCGTAACCGTCGTAATAGGGATAGTTGGTTGCGTAGGCGGCCCCGTAGGGACCCTGGTCGTAGGCACAGCCAGCCAGCAGGGCGAGCACCATCGCCATGCCAGCGAAGCGCACCAGCTTCTTTGCTGGGTTCATGGTATCGATCCTTCCAATGACCGGCCTGCGCGCCCGCGGCGCCACATCCGGTCCGGCTGGAGCGGGTTCCGTTCTTGTGGAATCCGCTCTGGCTCCTTGTCTGAGCGTGACTCACCGCTCCGGTGGTTCAACCTGCGCGGATCACGCTCTGGCGCCTCCAGCACCCGTGCGGTCCCCTGTCCGGGAACCCTGGGCGGGGCGGTTCAAGCGGTCAGGTGGTCAGCCCTGCACGCAAGGGCAATCGGCGAATTGTAGATGACACCTATCGCCGGGACGCCTTAGTCGTCGGCCAGACCGAGGTCGATCCGCAGCCTGATCATCAGCGGCGTTTCCGGATGGCCGCTCAGCACCAGAGCGGGAACGGCGCCGCCGAACCGGATGCCATGCCGCATGTCCACTGCCAGTCCGGGCTCGAGGAACTCGAAATACACCTCGGACCCGTTCGGATGGACGGTCACCGGAAATTCCAGGCCGCCGCCGTGGCAGATCTTGTTGACCGCGCCCTGCACCACCTTGTGGATCTGCAGCAACTCGGCGCGGGGCCACCAGTTCGTTGAACATCCGCCGATAGAACGCGCGCAGCACGGGCAGTTCGCCGCGCATGGCCATCGACGAGACGACCGGGTTCTCCAGCAGCGGTTCGATCGGCTGGACGAAGAACCCCAGCCGGTCCCGATTGTAGTCGGAATCACCGATCCGCGTCGGGCCCTCGGCAAACACCGACAAGCCGGTCATCCCGGTCAGGAACGGATCGCGCAGGAAGAGGGCGCGGACGCTGTCCAGCACCAGCACCTGGCCGAGCGGCACCGCCTCCGCTTCCATGCCGTCCAGCGCCTGGCTAATGTAGAAATGCGCGACGTTCTCGGCGATGCCGAGATCGCTCGGCGGCACCACATGCGGGACGCAGCCATAGCGCCGCAGGATCGCCAGTTCGGCCTCGTTGAAGTCGCCGATGCAGTGTGCGGCGATCGTCTCGCCGATGCCGCGCAGGCTGCCGAAGAACAGGTGCAGCCAGCCCTCATCGCGCTCGCGGTGATAGTACGCGACCACCGCATCGCGCGGTCCCGGCGCGGCCACGATCGGCACCGGCTCGTCCGGGCGGAAGCGCGGGGCGGTCCGAAGCTGCTGCACCATCCGCGCGTTGGCATCGCACCGCGTCAGCACCGGCGTCGCAGCGCCGCCGACCAGCACCGCATCGTCGGTGATCGCCAGCGCCTCATCCGGTACCGCGTGCAGCGTGGCCACGATCCGGTTGGCGGGATCCAGCCACGCATCACGCAGCCTGTGCATGTGCACGACGTAATTGTGCACCCCGAGATCAAAAGCACCGGTGATCGGCGTGGTCCGCCCGCCGAACTGGCGCGTCATCGCCGCCAGGTAGCGCAGCATCCCCGACCGGGTGGCGATCGTCGTGCCGGATTCCGCCACCACGCAGTGGCGGATATTGTGCGCGACCGCCTCGCCATAGGCGCGCACCACGGCCTCGTACACCGCGGGCGTATCGCCGATGTGGCGCCCCTCGCTGGTGAAGACGATGTCCGCCGGCAGCGGCGCGGCGAACGGATCCGCCTGGAACACCGTCGTCGCCGGATCGGCCAGCAGCACGTGGTCGTAGCCGTCGCCGGCCCGGCTCAGCACATCCAGATAGCTGAAATAGCGGCTCGACATCGCCGCCATCCCGGGCTGTGCCGAACGTGCCGCACGCTCCACGATCACGCCGTACTCGCGCAGCCGAGCCACCGTATCGGTCGAGGTATCCTCGACCAGGAGCCACACATCGCCGGCGTATCCGACCCGGGCGCAGGGTCGCGATGAACGGGGCGAGGCTGCGGAACGGCTGGCGCGCGCAGAAGCCCAGGATCAGATTCTTCGCACCGTTCACGCCATCATCCCAGGCAGTGGAAAGCGGCCGGCAACCTAGAGCAGTCGCGCCCCGCGGGAAATCGCCCGAGGCGCGCCTCCGTCATCCGCCTCCGCTGCCGGAGCGGCTGGCGCGTTCCAGTTCGGCACGGCAGGCGTCCCGGTCGGCGACGCAGCCGCCCGCCAGCCACCACCGCCTGACGTCGCGCAGCAATTCGCCGACCCGTGGCCCCGGCGCCACGCCGAGAGCCAGCACGTCGCGACCCTCCAGCGGAAAAAACCGGCCGCGGCAGCGCCGCAATCCGTTCGCGCAGCGCGCGCCACTCCGGGCCCGCATCGCCAACCAGCCAGGTCCGGTCGAGCAGCGTCGCGGCCGTCTCCTCCGCCAGCATCCGGCGCAGCGCCGCATCGTCGTCCCCGGGCCGCGGCACCGCGCGGCCGCGCAGCACCGCCAGCCGGTCACGCTCGGCCGTCGACAGCCGAAGCCGGGCCGCCAGCGCCGCCGCAACACCGGTCAGCAGGGCAGCGAGCCGCAGCAGCGGATCGGGCGGTGCCCCGGCCGCGACAAATCTGGCCAGGCGTGCCGGGTCGGCACCCTCGGGCAGCACCGCCGCCAGCACGCCAAGTTCCGCCATCAGCCGGACCGAGGCGCACGGGTCGGGCGCGGCCAGCAGGCCGGACAACTCGGCCCACACGCGCTCCACCGACAGCCGTGCCATGCCGGGCACGCCGCCGCGGATCGCCGCCAGCGCGGCGGGATCGGCCGGCCCCGCGCCATACCGCGCAAAGAACCGGAAGAACCGCAGGATGCGCAGGTAGTCCTCGGCGATGCGCGTGGCGGGATCGCCGACGAAGCGCACAAGGCCGGCGCGCAGGTCGGCGAGGCCGCCGAATAGTCGAACACCGCACCGTCGCGCGCCAGCGACATGGCGTTGATGGTGAAGTCCCGTCGCGCCGCATCGGCCCGCCAGTCGCCGGTGAACGCCACCACCGCGTGGCGCCCGTCGGTCGCCACGTCGCGCCGCAGCGTGGTGACCTCGAAGCCGCGCCCCTGCGCGACCGCGGTCACCGTGCCATGCGCGATGCCGGTCGGCACCGCCTTGAGGCCGGCCGCCGCCAGTGCCGCGACGACCTGCTCGGGCGTCAGCGGGGTCGCCAGGTCGATCTCGCTCACGTCGCGGCCCGCCAGCGTGTCGCGCACCGCACCGCCCACCACCCGCGCGCCGGGCAGCGCGGCCAGCACCGCCGCCAGGGCGGGATCGTCGAAGAATGCCGGCGGGGCGATGCGCAAGGCCGGTTCCCTATCCCGATCCAGCGCTCTTGACCTCGCTCGCGGCCGAGGCGGCTGGCCTCGCCTCGTGACCTTCTCGAGCATGATGCTCACTGCGCGCAGCTTTGCCGCCAAGAACGGATATGATGTTGATCCTGATCAGGATTTTGCTGCGCTCGGCGCGGCAAACATTGCCTCTGCACTCTCTCAGGGCTTCGCCGTCAGCGGGGCGAGCTCGCGCACGGCGGTGAGCGGACGCCGCGCGGGCGGGCGCACGCAAGCCGTCGGCCTCGTCGCCGCCGCCGCGGGTGGCACCCCAGATGTAATGGTCGGGATGCGGCCACACCCAGTATTCGCGCCAGGCGCCGCGCACATGGTGGCGCTGGCGCTTCGGCGCGTCGGGATCGAGCAGCACGTCGATCGACAGTTCGAACACCGCCTCCACCTCGTCGGGGGCGGCCGCAGCGTCAGGCCCGGCGGCAGCAGCCCCAGCACCGGGGTGATACGATATCCCGTGCCGGTCACGTAATCTGCCATCCGGCCCAGCACCTCGACGCGCGACGGATCGAGCGCGATCTCCTCCTCCGCCTCGCGCAGCGCGGCCGCCTCGGCATCGCGATCGTCGGCGTCGATGCGGCCGCCCGGGAAGCTCACCTGCCCGCCATGCCGGTTGAGATGCGCGTTGCGCTTGGTGAGCAGGATGCCGGGGAGCGGCCCGAGGATGACCGGCACCAGCACCGCGGCCGGCACCGGCGCAACGGTCCATCACCTCCAGCACGTCGTCGCCGTGCGCGACGTCGCCCTGCAGGGGCTCGGCAGCGATGGCAATGAGCCGCGCGCGCAGCTCGTCGGCCGTCATCGGGCTTGGGTCACTCCTCGCCGGGAGGCAGTTCGCCGAGCGGAAAGAACCGGCCGCAGCTCCACACGCCCAGCATGCGGCGGCAGCCGACCCATTCCGGCACGGCGAGCGCCACCAGCTCGTAGTAGACGGCGCGGTTGATGCGTGGCCTCGATGGCGCGGTCGCCCATAGCCGGGTCGCACCAGGATGTAGGGCGTCGGCTCGCAGGTGAGCAGGTCGTGCGCGATGCGGAATCGGATGCTCGGCCCCCGGCCGTCACCACCTGGTCGACGTTGGTGCGGAACGACAGCAACCTGCTGGCGGCCGTCGCCGGTCCAGTCGAGCTCGACGGCGATGAACGGCGCGTCCTCGACCTCGATGCGGCCACGCTCGGCCGGCGTCTGCAACCAGAAGGAGCCGTCGGCCTCCCGCCGCAACACGCTGGAGAACAGGCACACCAGCTCCTTCCGCGCGATCGGGCTGCCACGATACAGCCAGGTGCCGTCGCGGCGGATCAGGAACGGCAGGTCGCCGCATTCCATCGGCGGGCGGCGGGCGGGGCGGGCGCTGCTTCTGCGGGCAAAGTCCCGGCGCAAGCGCCGCGGCTGACCGCGAACCAAGGGTTTGGGCAAGTGGCAACGGGAGAACTGGCCTCGTTCACGTCTCACGTCTCCATCCCCTGCCGATCTTTAATCCTGTCGGCCGATATAGGTAGCATCCCCCTGCGCGTGAAAGTGCCTATATGACGGCTTGGTAAGTTTTGTCAGAGGTCTATGCCCGTATGTCAGTGAGTATGGCTGCCACGCAACAAGGCGCCCGTCGACGCCAGCACGATCCTTGCGGAGGTCGAGGCACTCGGCACCCGCATCGCGCGCGTGCGGGCCGCGATCGGGCGGATCATCTTTGGCCAGGACGAGGTGGTGGATCAGACGCTGATCACGCTGCTGTCGGGGGGCCATGCGCTGCTGGTCGGCGTGCCCGGGCTGGGCAAGAGCCGGCTGGTGGAAACCCTGGGCATCGTAACTGGGGCTGGGAACCAAGCGGGTCCAGTTCACCCCCGGACCTGATGCCAGCCGACATCATCGGCAGTGAGGTCCTGGATGAATCGGAAGGCCGCCGCAGTTTCCGTTTCGTTCCCGGTCCGGTATTCTGCCAGTTGCTGATGGCCGATGAGATCAACCGCGCCAGCCCGCGCACCCAGTCGGCCCTGTTGCAGGCGATGCAGGAGCAGCGGGTCGCCGTGGCGGGGGTGGAGCATGGGCTGCCGCGCCCGTTCCATGTGCTCGCGACGCAGAACCCGATCGAGCAGGAGGGCACCTATCCGCTCCCCGAGGCGCAGCTCGACCGTTTCCCTGCTGGAGGTCGACGTGACCTATCCCGCGCTGGAGGCGGAGCGGACCATGTTGCTCGCGACCACCGGCACGTCCGAGATTCCGCCCGAGCAGACGCTGACGCCGAAGAGCTGCGCGCCGCGCAGGCGCTGATCCGCCGCGTGCCGGTGGGCGAGAAGGTGGTCGACGCCATCCTGACCCTGGTGCGCGGCGGCCGGCCGGAGACCAGCGACGATGAGACGGTCCGCCGCCACATCGCCTGGGGGCCCGGGTCCGCGTGCGGCGCAGGCGCTGATGCTGGCCTCGCGGGCGCGGGCATTGCTGGGCGGACGCCTGGCTCCGAGCGTCGACGATGTCGTGGCGCTGGCGCGCCCAGTGCTGCGTCATCGCATGGCGCTGAATTTCTCCGCCCGGGCCGATGGTGTGGTGTTGACCGAGGTGATCGACCGCCTGGTTGCCCGTCTTGCCTAGCGGCCCGGCGCAGCCCGCGGCCGAAGCGAGACGTGCCGAGGCGCTGGGCGCGCGCCTGCCACCGCTGCTGGTGGCGGCGGGAGCGGGTGGCGGCCACCGTGGCGCAAGGCGTGCACGGCCGCAGGCGCGTCGGCCAGGGCGACAGCTTCTGGAAGTTCCGCCGCTTCGTCGCGGGCGACCCGGTTACCCGCGTCGACTGGCGGCAGTCGGCCAAGTCCGGCCGCCCCATGCCGGAGGGCTGGTTCATCCGCGAGACCGAATGGGAGCGGCGCAGACCGTCTGCCTGTGGCGCGACGTCTCCGCCTCTATGCGCTGGCGCTCGCGGGCTGCAGAGGTGGAGAAGCGCGACCGTGCCGGATTGTTGCTCCTGGCACTGGCCTCGCTGCTGCTGCGCGGCGGCGAGCGGGTGGTGATGATCGCACCGGCGCCCCGGCCGATCCAGGGTCGCGCGGGCGTCGACCGGCTCGCCGAGACGCTGGCGACCGGCATCGAGGGACGATGCGGGGGCTGCCGCCGCGCATGCCGTTGCCGCGGCATGCGCGCGTGGTGCTGTTCGGCGATTTCCTCTCGCCGCTCGAGGAGATCCAGGCGGCGGTCGGCCGGCTGGCGGCGACGCCGGTGAGTGGCCATCTGCTGCAGGTGCTCGATCCTGCCGAAGCCGAATTGCCGTATACCGGGCGCATCCGCTTCCGCGGGCTGGAGCGTGAGGGCGATGCGCTGATCCCTCGGGTGGAAGGCGTGCGCGAGGAATACGCGCGCCGCCTGAAGGCGCAGCAGGAGGGCCTGGCGGCGATCTGCACCGCTGCCGGGTTCGGTTTTGCGGTGCATCGTACCGACCATTCGCCCGAGGCGGCTCTGCTCGGGCTCTACACGGCGCTGACCGCACGATGAGATCGGGCCGCACGATGGTCTCCCGCCGCGCGATGAGTACCGGATCAAGCCTGGCCCTGACGGTTGAAGGCCGGGCTGCCGCCCGGAACGACGCATGATCTTTGCCGCCCCCTGGGTCCTCCTCGCGCTGCCGGCGCTGCCGCTGCTGTGGTGGCTGCTGCGCGTCACTGCCGCCGGCGCCGCGCAGCGAATCCTTCCCGGCGATCCGCCTGCTGATGGGCCTGCGCGCGCGGGAGGAGACGCCGGCGCGCACGCCCTGGTGGCTGCTGGCACTGCGGATGCTGGCGGCGACGCTGGTGATCGTGGCCGCTGGCCCCGCCCGGTGCTGGACGCCGGCTCGACCCTAGCGGGATCGGGCCCGGTGCTGCTGGTGTTCGACAATGGCTGGGCCGCCGCCGGCGACTGGCAGCACCGGATGCAGGCGGCGGACAATGTATTGGATCGCGCGGAACGCGCTGGCCGCCCTGTGGCGCTGCTGGCAACCGCGCCCGATGAGGCGGGCGCCGCCCCGCAGGTAACGGCGGCGATGCCGGTCGTCGACCTGCGGCCCAAGCTGGCCGCCCTGCATCCGGAACCCTGGCCGCCCGATCGCGCCTCCGCCGCCGCTGCGCTGCGGGCCTGGCGCCAGCCCCGGCGGGGCGGTGGTCTATCTCGGCGACGGCCTTACGCATGGCGACGGTTTCGCCGGCTTCGCCGCGGCACTGGCCGAGGCCGGTGCGGTGACCGAACTGCGCGCCCAGGCCACGCCGGCGCCTGCTGCTGCCGCCACAGAATGAGGCCGACCGGCTGGTGGCGCGGCTCGCCCAGGTGCCGCAGCCGCTGCCGACGCGCGCCTCCATCCTGGCGCAGAGCGGTGACGGCCGGACGCTGGCACGAACATTGCTGGAACTTCCGGCGGGCACCAGCGAAGGCACGGCCGCCATGCAACTGCCACCTGAACTGCGCAACCGGCTGAGCCGCCTGGTGCTGGAGGGACCGCCCGGCGCCGGCTCCGTGGTGCTGCTGGACGAGCGCTGGCGGCGACGCCCGGTCGGCATCCTCGCCGGCGACCTCGCCACCGCGGACACGCCGTTCGCCGGTGCGCTCTATTACCTGCGCCGCGCGCTGGCGCCATTCACCGAGGTGCGCGAGGCCGCCGACCTCACGACGCTGCTGCAGCGGGAGGCCTCTGTGGCTGATCCTGGCGGACCCGGCCGCTGCCGGCCGGCGCGGAGCGGGACGCACTGACCAAATGGTGGAGCAGGGCGGGCTGCTGATCCGCTTCGCCGGCCCGCGCACCGCCGAGCAGCCGATCGGCGAGATCGATCCGCTGATGCCGGTGAAGCTGCTGCGCGGCGACCGCCAGCTTGGCGGGGCACTGTCCTGGGCCGAGCCGGCCGGCGTCGCGCAGTTCGTCGCCGGCTCGCCGTTCTCCGGGCTGACGGTCACCGACGAAGTGAAGGTCAAACCGCCAGGTACTGGCGGAGCCCTCGGCCGACCTCGCGAGCCACACCTGGGCGGCGCTGGCGGATGGCACGCCGCTGGTGACGCAGACGACTCGCGGGGCGGGCCGCGTGGTGCTGTTCCACGTCACCGCCAATGCCGACTGGTCGAACCTGCCGCTGTCGGGCCTGTTCGTCGACATGCTGCGCCGGCTGGTGGCGCTGTCGGTCGGCGTCGCGCCCACCGCGGACAGCACCGTGCTGGCCCCGGCCGAGACGCTGGACGGATTCGGGCTGCTGTCCCGCCCGCCGCAAGCGGCGACCGGCCTCGCGGCGGATGCGATCGCGCGCACCGTAAGCCTCGCCGCGCCATCCGCCCGGCCTGTACGGACCCGAGAACGGCAGGCGGGCGCTCAACCTCGGCGCCAACCTGCCGGCGCCGCAGGCCGCACCGCCGGTGTCGGGCGCGCGGGTCGAGGAATATGCCGGGAATGCGCCAGAACGCGCGCTCGGACCTGCCATGCTCGCTGCCGCCACATTTCTGCTGGTACTCGACATGCTGATCGCCCTCGGCCTGCGCGGGCCTGTTACGGCCCAGCCGCGTGGCGGCCGGATTGCTGGCCGGACTGCTGCTCGTGCCGGCGGCGCATGCGCTGGACGCCAATCCCAACCCCGCCGTCGCCACACGCCTGGGCTACATCACGACCGGCGACAGTCAGTTGGACAGCGTGGCGCGCGCCGGGCTGGAGGGGCTGTCGGAATACGTCAACCGCCGCACCGCCGCCACGCTGGTGGAACCGGACGCGGTGGAGCCGGGCAAGACCGACCTCAGCCTCTATCCCCCTGCTGTACTGGCCGATCAGCGCCAGCGCACAGCCGCTGTCCCCGCCGCAGGCCGCGGCGCTGAACGACTACATGAGCCGCGGCGGCATCATCCTGGTCGATACGCGCGATTCCGGCTCGGGCGCGGGCTTCGCGCCGGGCACCGGCTCGGCGTTGCAGCGCGTCGCGCAGGGGCTGGTGATACCGCCGCTGGCGCCGCTGACCACCGAGCACGTGCTGGCCCGGGCGTTCTACCTGCTGCTGGACTTTCCCGGCCGCTACAACCGGCGATTCGGTGTGGGTGCAGCGCGACCAGGACCGCGCCAACGACAGCGTCAGCACCGGTGATCATCGGCGGCAACGACTGGGCATCGGCGTGGGCGATCGATGAGGCGGGGCGCAACCCCTATGCGGTGATCCCGGGCGGATCGCGCCAGCGGACCCTCGCATACCGGTTCGGCGTGAACCTCGTGATGTACGCGCTGACCGGCAACTACAAAGGTGACCAGGTTCACGTGCCCGCCATCCTGCAGCGGCTGGGGCAGTAGATGCACCCCCAGGACGTCATCGCCGCCCTCCGCTTCGAGCCGCTGCTGCCGCTGTGGCTGATCGTCCGCCCTCGGCGTGCTGTCCCTCCTCGCCGTCGCGCTGGCCGCGTTCCGGCGTGCGCGCGGCACCGTGTGGCGCCTCGCCGCCTTCGCGGTGCTGCTGCTGTGGCTGACCGGCCCCCGCGTGGTGCAGGAGAGCCGCGACAACCTGCCCGATATCGGCCTGCTCGTGGTCGACCAGAGCGCGTCGATGGGCGTGGGCGAGCGTGCGCGGCTGGCCGAGGCGGCACGCGCCGAGATCGCACAGCAGGCCGGGAAGCTGCCGGATCTGGAGCTTCGCACGGTCACCGTGCCCGAGGGCGGCGACGCGGGCACCAGGCTGTTCGGCGCGATCGACCGGGCGCTGGCGGATATCCCGCGCTCGCGGCTGGCCGGCACGATCGCGATCACCGACGGCCAGGTGCACGACGTGCCGGAGACGCCACCGGGCGGCGCGCCGCTCAATGTCCTGGTGCCGGCGAAGGGTGAGGAGACCGACCGCCGCCTGCGCGTGATCGAGGCGCCAGGCTACGGCCTGGTCGGCAAGACCGTCACCTTGCGGGTCGCCATCGAGGATCTGGGCGTGGCGCATCCCGTGCCCTCCGCCAACCTGACGATCCGCCGCGACGGCGAGCCGCCGCGGGTGCAGAACGTGCCGATCGGCGCCGAGCAGCGGATCGAGCTGCCGATCACCCGTGCCGGCCCGACCGTGGTGGAGCTGTCGGCGGACGCCGCTCGCGGGCGAGGTCTCCACCATCAACAACCGTGCGGTGATCGAGATCAACGGCGTGCGCGACCGGCTGCGCGTGCTGCTGATCTCGGGCGAGCCGCATCCTGGCGAACGCACCTGGCGCCGGCTGCTGAAGGCCGATCCGTCGGTGGACCTGGTGCACTTCACCATCCTGCGCCCGCCCGAGAAGGACGACCTGACGCCGCTGAACGAGCTGGCGCTGATCGCCTTCCCCGTGCGCGAACTGTTCCTCGACAAGATCCACGAGTTCGACCTGGTCATCCTGGACCGGTTCCAGAATCGCGGCCTGCTGCCGATGCCCTACATCGCCAACATCGCCGAGCATGTGCGCGAGGGCGGGCGCTGCTGATGAGCGTGGGGCCGGAGTTCTCCGGCGCCTCCAGCCTGGCGGCGACGCCGATCGGCCAGGTGCTGCCCGGTGTGCCGGCCTCCCCTCAGCGCGGTGGTGCAGGGCGAGTTTCGGCCGCGCGTGACCGACCTAGGGCAGCGCCATCCGGTGACGGAGGGGCTGACGGGGGCGAACCCGGCGGCGCGGCCGGATGCCGCGCCCGACTGGGGACCGTGGTACCGCCGCATCCAGCCGGCCGATGTGCGCGGCGAGGTGCTGCTGGGCACGCGCGACAGCCAGCCGCTGCTGCTGCTGGACCGCGTCGGCAAGGGGCGCGTCGCGCTGCTGCTGTCGGACCAGATCTGGCTGTGGTCGCGCGGCCATGAGGGCGGCGGGCCGCAGGCGGAGCTGCTGCGGCGCGTGGCGCACTGGCTGATGCAGGAGCCGGAGCTGGAGGAGAATGCGCTGACCGCGCGCGTCGCCGATGGGCGGCTGGCGGTCGAGCGGCGCTCGACCGATCCGGCACCGCCCGGCCAGGTGACGGTGACCGATCCCGACGGCAAGACGCAGACGCTGACGCTGGTGCCGGCAAGCCCCGGGCGCAGTACCCGCCGCGCTGCCGGCGACCAC
This sequence comes from Acetobacteraceae bacterium, assembly GCA_037201625.1. Taxonomy (GTDB): domain Bacteria; phylum Pseudomonadota; class Alphaproteobacteria; order Acetobacterales; family Acetobacteraceae; genus JAMXLO01. The sequence goes on from JBBCGR010000003.1 coordinate 2,262,717, forward strand.
GCCCGGGCGTGTGGCAGGCGAGCGATGGCGTCCGCACGGCCTATGCCGCGGCGGGCGCGGCCAATCCGCCGGAACTCGCCGATCTGCGCGCGACCGCGGGCCCGATGCGGAAGCTGGCGCGCGTGTCGGGCGGCGGGGTGCATTTCATCGGCACCGGCACGGCCGGCGCCGCGCCCGACGTGCCCGACCTGCGGCGGACCGAGCAGGACCGCGCAGCCTCCGGCAGTTCATGGATCGGCTGGAGCGGCGGCATGACCACGTGGTGACCGGCGTGGCCTCGCTGGGGCTGCTGCCGGCCTGGGCCGCACTGCCGCTGATGCTCGGCCTGATGGTGCTGGCGTGGCGGCGGGAGGGGAAGTAGCCGCTACTTCGGCGGCGCAAACACCAGCGGAGGCGGTTCGTCCGATTCCGGCGACTGGATGTCGATCTTCACCGTGCTCGGATCGACCTTCGACGGCGCGTCCAGCAGTCCGGTGACGAGCACCGGGAAGGCGATCACCAGCGCGACCATGATGAGCTGCAGCCCGACCCAGGGCAGCGCCCCCCAATAGATGTCGGAACTCTTCACCGACCGGGGCGCCACGCCGCGCAGGTAGAACAGCGCGAAGCCGAACGGCGGATGCATGAACGACGTCTGCATGTTCACGCACAGCATCACGCCGAACCATACCAGCGCGGCATCCGCACCCACCACCGGCGCCAGGACCTTCTGCGCGATCGGCGCAATCATCGGCAGAATGATGAAGGCGATCTCGAAGAAATCCAGGAAGAACGCCAGGAAGAAGATGAACAGATTGATGAATGCGAGGAAGCCCCAGACGCCGCCGGGCAGCGACGACAGCAGGTGTTCCAGCCAGCGGCTGCCGTCCACGCCCAGGAACACGATCGAGAAGCAGGTCGAGCCGATCAGGATGAACGTCACCATCGTGGTGATGCGCATCGTGGTCTGGTAGCCCTGTCGGATCAGGCCGCGCAGGTCCGGGATGCGCACTGCCTCGATGCACAGCCAGACCACAGCGACATACAGCACCGACATCGCCACGCGGAACAGCGTGGAGGAGACGTGGAACAGGCCGATGATCAGAGCGATGCCGGTGGCGGCCAGGCCCATCAGGAAGATCTTCTTCCCGGTGGCGCTGAACTGCTGGTGGTGGATGACCGCGAGCACGATCGCCCCGACCGCGCCCATCGCGCCAGCCTCGGTCGGCGTCGTCAGCCCCAGCATCATGGTGCCCAGCACCACGAAGATCAGCACCGCCGATGGCACGATTCCCATCAGGCACTTCTTCCACAGCGCCCAGCCGGTGAGCGTGCGTGCCTCCTTGGGCACCGCCGGCACCCAGTCCGGCTTCACGATCGACAGCGCGAAGGTATACAGCGCAAACAGCCGATCTGGATGATCGATGGCCCCAGGCGCCGAGATACATATCGCCCACCGACTTGCCGAGCTGGTCGGCGAGCACGATCAGCACGAGCGACGGCGGCACGAGCTGGGTGATGGTGCCGGACGCGGCCAGCACGCCGGTGGTGTAGCGGATATTGTATTTGTATCGGATCATCACCGGCATCGAGATCAGTGCCATGGCGATGACCTGGGCGGCGACGGTGCCGGTGATGGCGCCCAGGATGAAGCCGACGATGATGACCGAGTAGCCGAGGCCGCCCCGGATCGGGCCGAACAACTGGCACCATCGAATCCAGCATGTCCTCGGCCAGGCCGCAGCGTTCCAGGATCGCGCCCATGAAGGTGAAGAACGGCACCGCCAGCAGCAGGTCGTTCGACAGCACGTTGCCGAACACGCGGCCGGGGATCGCCTGGAGGTAGGAGAAGGTGAAGAACCCGTGGTCGATCGCGACGAAGCCGAAGGCGATGCCCAGCGCGGCGAGCGAGAACGACACCGGGTAGCCGAACAGCATGAACAGCACGAGGCCGCCGAACATCAGCGGCGGCATCATGTCGAGGGTGATCATGGACGCGGACGCACGGCGGTCGGAGGGATCACTGCATCGGCCTCTCGTAGCGCGCGTCGATCAGCACGTAGCCCTGCAGGGCGGCGATGCGCTTGATCACCTCGGACAGGCCTTGCAGCGCGATCAGCGAAAAGCCCACCGGCAGCAGCAGCTTGATCGGCCAGCGCAGCAGCCCGCCGGCATTGCTGGACCATTCGTTCACCGCGAAGGATTGCAGGAAGAACGGCCAGGACAGTGCGGCAAGCAGCACGCAGGCCGGGATCAGGACACCAGGGGCCCCGATCAGGTCGAGCCAGAGCTGCCCGCGCTCGCTGAGGTAGAGGTAGAACAGCTCCACCCGCACATGCTCGTTCCGCCGCAGCGTGTAGGACGCGCCCAGCATCACCACGGCGGCGAACATGTACCCACTGCGCCTCGAGCCAGCCGTTGGAGCTGTAGTCGTAGGCGTACCGTACCATCGCGTTGCCGGCGCTGATCAGGCAGGACAGCAGCACGAGCAGGTTGGCCAACCTGCCGAGCAGGTCGTTCACTCCGATCGATCGCGCCGCTGACGTGCAGCCAGCCCCGCACGCGGGCGGTCTCAGCCCTTGCGGGCCGCTTCCGCCGCGTTCTGGGTATAGACGAAGTTCTCGAAGGTGTTCTCCGAGACGCGGAACCACAGGTACTCTTCCTCGCGGAACGCCTTCCACGCCTCGAAGGTCTTCTTGAAGGTCGGGTTCTTGGCGGCGATCTCGTCGTAGACCTCGAACGAGGCCTTGTAGGCGGCCTGCATGATCTCACGCGAGAACGGCCGAAGCTGTGTGCCGGCGGCCACCAGGCGGCGCAGCGCGGCAGGGTTCTCGGCGTCGTACTTGGCCTGCATCCAGGTGTTCGCTTCCGCGCAGGCGGCCTCGAACACGGCCTTGTACGGCGTCGGCAGCTTTTCCCCACTGGTCGCGGTTCACATACATCCAGAGCTGCGCGTTCCCCTCCCACCAGCCCGGGTAGTAGTAGAACTTCGCGATCTTGTAGAAGCCCAGCCGCTCATCGTCGTACGGGCCGACCCATTCGGCGGCGTCGATCGTGCCCTTCTCCAGCGCCGGGTAGATGTCGCCGCCGCCAATCTGCTGCGGCACGCCGCCCATCTTGGCGATCACCCTGGCCCGCCAGTCCGGCGATGCGGAACTTCAGCCCCTTGATGTCGTCCGGAGTCTTGATCTCCTGGCGGAACCAGCCGCCCATCTGCGCGCCGGTGTTGCCGGCGATGAAGCCGATCGTGTTGTAGTTCTTCAGCAGGTCGTTGGTGAGTTCCAGCCCGCCGCCGGCCAGCATCCACGCCTGCTGCTGGCGCGCGTTGAAGCCGAACGGCACGGTGCTGGCAAAGGCGAAGGTCGGGTCCTTGCCGACATAGTAGTACGCCGCGGTCTGGCCGCACTCGACGGTGCCGTTCTGCACCGCGTCCAGCACCTGCAACGCCGGCACGATCTCGCCGGCGGCAAAGGACTGGATCTGGAACTTGTTGTCGGTCGCCGCGGCGATCCGCTTCGACAGGTACTCGGCGCCGCCGTACAGGGTCGGCAGGCTCTTGGGAAAGCTCGATGCCAGGCGCCATTTGACTTCCGGCATGCTCTGGGCGATCGCGGGCTTCGGCAGTACCGAGGCGGCTGCGCCCAGTGCTGCCCCGCCCAGGGCGGTGGCGGACACGAAACGGCGTCGTTGCATCAGGACATCTCCTCTGACCGTCTTCCCGCGGCGCGCGGGCCAGGCGCGGTGGCGCGTCATATCACATTCACACCACGCGCCAAGGCCGCCGGCGCCTCCGATAACCCGCTCTTAATGCGCGAGGCCGATAGTCGCGTTCCAGCGCAGGCGTGGGAGATTTGCAGTGCCGGACTGCGCGTCGGAGCGCAGATGGATTCCGTGATGCCGGACGGGAGTCAGGCCGACCACGCCGCCCTTTGCTACCAGCAGGCGGAATCGCTGCTCGATGCACATGCGCCGGATGCTGCGAGGGATCTGCTGGTCCCGGCGCTACAACGCGATCCAGACTGGATCGGCGGACATCTGCTGCTCGGCATCGCGCTGTCTGAACTCGGCAGCATCGGCGCGGCCATCGGACAGTTCCGCGCGGTGACGGCGCTCGCACCGCAACAGCCCGCGGGCTGGGCCAACCTGGGCGCCATGCTCAAGGTGGCCGGCAGGATCCCCCGCCGCATTGCAGGCCTACGACCGGGCCATCGCACTCGCCCCGCAGGACGCCCGCATCCACGTGAACCGCACCGTGGCGCTGCTGCATGCGGGAAGGCTGCAGGAGGCGTGGGGCCAGTTCGAATGGCGCCTGGCGCTGCCGGAACATCGCGGCATGGGCGTGGACCGCCTGATGCCGGCCCTGTCGCAACTCGGTGACGTCAGCGGCCGCACGGTGCTGGTCGTGCATGAGGAAGGCTTCGGCGACACGCTGCAATTCATGCGCTATTTGCCGCTCCTGGCAGAACGCGGCATGCGGGTGATTGCCTGGGTGCCGCAGCCCTGGTGCGCATCGCCGCCTCCCTCGACGGCGTCGCTCAGGTGCTGTGCGATGCCGGCGACCTGCCGCCGTTCGACTTCCAGTGTCCATTCGTCAGCCTGCCGCGCGTGTTCGCGACCGACCTGGCCAGCATCCCGCACGACGTGCCGTATATCCGGGTCGCCCCCATCTCGCCGGACACTGGGCGGCGCAGTTGCCCGGACCGGACGACGGGTTGCGCGCCGGGCTGGTCTGGGCTGGCCAGGCGCGGCCGCATCTCGCCGGTTTCGACGTGGTGGACGGCCGGCGGAGCATGGCCCTGGCCACCCTGGCGCCGTTCGGCTGGTGCCGGGCGTTCGCTTCGTCAGCCTGCAGCTCGGCCCGGCCGGCGCGCAGGCGGGCGAACCACCGGCCGGTCTGACACCGGCAGACCCCACCGCGGAGGTCACGGACTTCGCCGATACCGCCGCCATCATCGCCAACCTCGATGTCGTGGTCAGCGTCGATACGTCGGTGGCGCATCTCGCCGGTTGCGCTGGGCAAGCCGGTGCTGCTGCTCGACCGCTACGACAATTGCTGGCGCTGGCTGAGCGGGCGGACCGACAGTCCCTGGTATCCCACGCTGCGCATCTTCCGCCAGAAGCGCTTGGGGGAGTGGGGGCCGGTGGTGCAGCGTGTCGCAGCGGCACTCAAGGCGCTGGCCGCGGAGCACGCTGCAAGGCGCGGCCGTCCATCCCCGCCGCCGCGACGCCGAGATGCCGCATGATGCTGGGCGCGAGGTCGACGACGTGCACCGGGTCCGCGCGCGCCCCCGCCGGCGTCGAAGCCGGCACCCTCGATCAGCAGCACGGGCGACTGCTCGAACCGGCCAAGCCCGCCGTGCTGGCCGCAGCCGAGACGATCCGGCTTGCCCCAGCGCGGCCTGGCGGCCAGCGAGCGGCCAGGCACGCCGAACTCGTTGGTCTCGGCATCGGCGCGCAGCGAGACCGCAAAGCCCAGGCCGTAATGCGGTGCCTGGCCGATCGTCGCAAGATCGGCCGCGGCGATCACCTGGCCCACCCAGGGGCAGCCTGCCAGGAAGGTACCGATACGCTCGCGTTTCCGCTCCGCATCCGGATGGAGATAGATCAGGCTCGACGTACCGCTCGAAACCGCCAGCACATCGTCCGACGCCTCACCAGACTTCAGGCCGGCCGCGACAAGTTCCGCCTCGACCATCGACCACGCCTGAGACCGTCTCGTGGCCGTGGTCGGAGCCGACGACCAGCAGGACATCGTCCCCAGCGTCGCGACAGGCGTCCACGGCGGCGATCGCCATGCCGGCGTTCCGGTCCGCCGCGAGCAGCACCGCCACGTGCTCCGGCGAGCCGAGCGCGGTGTTGTGCTGGATGTGGTCGGGTTCGCCGAGCCAGAGGACGGCCAGCGCCGGCCGCCGCTCGCCCAGCGCATCGGCGATGAAGCGCTCGGTTATCGCGTGGTCGCCGGCGGCGTCCAATTCCACCTCCAGCGCGCCGAGCGGCACGCGCCCAGGCGCGAACGATCCGGCACGATGGTAGACGTGGCCGAACCCGTCGGGGTCGTGGGCATAGGCCGCGCCGGGCGAGACGTTGTTGTAGACGATCGCCCCGCCATACGGCGCCAGGCGCTCGGCCAGCGTCGGCACCGCCAGCGAATGGCCGGTGACCGCCCGCTTGTGCTGCAGGAAGTCGGGCCGGCCCGCATCGTGCGGCACCAGCCTGCCGTCCTCCATCAGCACCATGGCGTTGCCCTGCAGCGTGTGCCGCGCGGGATGGCAGCCGGTCGCCAGCGTCGCGGTCACCACCCGTGTGGCCGAAGGAAAGGCGGTACGATAGGCAGGGAAGCTCTCGGCGCGGGCGGCGAAGCGCGCGAGATGCGGGGTACGCTCCGGATCGACGAAGTCGCGCCGCAGGCCGTCGAGGATCACGAGGACAACGCGTTTCATGCCGAACCGCCGGACCGCAACCATGATCGTCATCACCACCAGCGCGCACGCCGCGCACGACCCTGCCACCATGGCGCCGTCGCCGAGTGGCCGGCCATTCTACGACCGGGCCGCGCGGGTCGACCAGTTGCTGGGGGCGGTCAACCGTCTGGGCCTGCCGACCGTAGCGGCGCCCGACCATGGCATGGCGCCGATCGCCGCCGTGCATGATCCGGGCTACCTGCACTTCCTCGAGACGGCGTTCGAGCGCTGGCAGGCGACGCCGCTCGCCGGGCCGGCAGTACGCGCGCTGAGCTTCGCGGTCCGGCCGATGCAGCGCTGCCCCGACGCCATTACCGGCCAGGCGGGCTATTATCTCAGTGGCGAAACCGTACCGCTGCTGGCCGGCACCTGGCAGGCCGCCAGGACCTCGGCGCATGTCGCGGTCGAGGGTGCCCAGCGCATCCTGGCCGGTGCGCACGAGGCCTACGCGCTGTGCCGGCCGTCCGGCCACCACGTCTATGCCGATATCGCCGGTGGATTCTGCTACCTGAACAACGCGGCGATCGCGGCGCAGGTGCTGGCGGCGGTGGCGCCAAGCCGGCGGTGCTGGACGTGGACGTGCAACACGGCAACGGCACGCAGGGCATCCTGTACGAGCGGGACGATGTGTTCTTCTGCTCGGTGCACGGTGATCCGCGCGGGCTGTATCCCTGGTACGCCGGCTATGCGGACGAGACCGGCACGGGACGCGGCGCCGGCTGCAACCTCAACCTGCCGCTGGCGGCCGGGACGGAGAATGCCGGCTTCACCGATGCGGTCGAGCGCGCCCTGGCGGCGATCCACTGCTTCGGCGCCTCGGTGCTGATCGTTTCGCTTGGTTTCGACGCCCATGCGGGCGATCCGACCGCCAACCTTGCAGTCACCGGCGAGGGATTCCGGACCATCGGCGCACGCATCGGCGCGGCCGGCCTACCGACGCTGCTGGTGCAGTAAGGCGGCTATATCGTCGAGAAGCTGGGCGACAACCTGACCGCATTCCTCGACGGCTTCCTGCGGGAGCGGGGATGATCGCTCAGGTCAACGGCCGGCGCGAGGATGCGGGCGCACCGGCCGCAGGCAGCACGGACTGGACGAACCCCGCCTTGGCGTCGGTATAGGCGTCGCGCTCGGACCGGTAACGTTCGGCCAGCTCTTCCTTCAGCGCCGCATAGGCGCGCCGAAGCGCCGGATCGTTACGCAGCGCATCGCGGAACAGCAGCAGTTTGTGCAGCTCCGGATGGTCGTGCTGCATGACCTGCAGGTGGTGCGTGCGCGCGGCGGGCGAGGGACGCAGGAACCAAAGGCGATAGGATCGGTTGGGATCCTCGGGCCAGAACAGCCAGCCATCGCGTTCCAGCACCGGCACCGCCTGCCAGGCCTCCGCGAAGAATCGCACCGGCGCGACGATGTCGACGATCGGCTTGGCGCGGAGACCGGGCACCGCCGTAGAGCCGACATGTTCGGGTGCGGCGGCGAGCCATGGCTGCAGCAGGCGGAGAAGCACATCGCGTTGGGTAACGAACTGGTCGCGCCAGGAGGGATCGTGATCGACGAGGACGATCGGTTGGTCGGCCATGGCGCGCAGGCTATCACGCCTCGCCGGAGATGCGTCTCATGATCTCGGGAGCCAGTCCCTTGGCCGGCTTGCGTGCCGGACGGGCGAAACTGCCGCGCGATGCGGGGCGCGGCCGCAGGCCCACCAACGCCTCGGCCATGCGCACCGCACAGCTTACGCCGTCCAATGTCGGCACCGGGATGGTGTCGCGCAGTTCGCGTGCCAGCCCCGCGATCGGTCCCCCGCCGAAGATGATGACCTCGGCGTCATCCTGCTCGATCGCGCGCATGCAGTGTTCCAGCAACAGGTCGCGGAACTGCTCCTTGGCGCGCGTGATATCGGCGATCGGCGCGTCGAGCGCGCGCACGCTGGCCAGCCGTCCCGCCAAGCCGTGCTCCTGCGCGCACTCGATGTACCAGGTGCGCAGCCGGGGGGTGAGGCAGATGATCGAGTAGCGGCGGCCGAGCATCCAGGCTGTGAGGATGGCGGATTCCTCGATGCCGACCACCGGGATGTCGGCGAACTCGCGTGCCGCCGCGAGGCCCGGATCACCAAACGCGCAGACGATCGCCGCATCGCAGCCGGTTTCGTGTTTCGCCAGCGCATCGAGCACAGCGTGCGATGCGATCGCCGCCTCGGCACGGTTCTCCACATACTGTGTGCCGAATGCCGCGGTGACGGCCGTGACCTCGGTGGCCCGGCGAGGCGAAGCGACGGGCTTCCTCCGCCATCGCGTCGGTCATCGCCCCGGTGATGTTGGGGTTGATGAGAAGGAGTTTCACCGGCCGGTCAGGATGCGCTCGACCAGTTGCTTCACTGTGGGAATGAACCCGTTCGAGTAGTAAGGGTCCTTGGCGAAGCGGTAGGCATTGTGTCCGCTGAACATCAGGTTCTGCTCCAGCGCGGCCACCTCGTCACCCTGGTGCGCAATGTCCTGCAGCGTCTTCTGGATGCAGAAGCTGCGCGGATCGGGGCGCTTGTCGGTGCTGAAATCCGGCGCCTGCTGCTCCCAGTTGGAGAAACGGCACTGGCTGAGGCAGCCCATGCAGGCCACCTGATCGGCGAGGATCTCGCGCGCCTCTCGGGCGTCACGAAGATGAGCGTGGCGTCCGGCGTGCGCAGCGCCTCGGTGAAGCCCTGCGCCTCCCACGTCCGCGCGCGCTCCAGGTCGGCCGGCGTGAGGTACACGGTCCGCTTGCGAGGCCCCACGCCGTATTCGGCGACATGCTCGCCGATCACCTCGGATGTGTAGGCCGCCTGGCGCTCGTTGCGCTCGCGCAATTCCTGGATGAAGCCGTTGTTGACGGCACTGGAATAGAAGCCGGTGGGGCTGAACCGGTTCAGGAAGACGTCGCCCTCCTTCAGCGTGAGCAACCGCTCCTTCCAGGCGTCACCGATCGGGCTTTCCTTGGTCAGCAGCGGGCGGGTTCCGAACTGGAAGGCGATCGGCCCGAGTTCCGGGTTGTCGATCCAGTCCTGCCATTCCTCCAGCCACCACACGCCACCCGCCATGATGATCGGTGTGTCGTGCAGGCCGAACTCGCGCATCAGCTTGCGCAGTGCGAGCACGCGGGGATACGGGTCCTCGGGCCTGGCCGGGTCCTCGCTGTTGGACAGGCCGTTATGCCCGCCGGCGAGCCAGGGGTCTTCGTAGACCACGCCGCCCAGCAGCGACGCCGCCTTGCAGTAGGCGCGCTTCCACAGCGCGTTGAAGGCGCGGGCGGAGGAGACGATCGGGTAATAGTAGACGTTGAACCGGGCGGCGATGTCGGACAGGCGGTACGGCATGCCGGCGCCGCAGGTGATGCCGTTGATGATGCCTTTCGCCTGCTCCAGCACCTCGGTGATGATGCGTTCGGCGGCGCCCATCTCCCACAGGATGTTGGCGTGGATGCGGCCCTTGCCGCAGGCCAGGTCGTAGGCGCGGCGTGCCTGGGTCAGCGCGCCCTGGATGGCGTACGCCACCAGTTCCTCATGCCGGTCCCGGCGGGTGCGGCCGTGGTATACCTGGGGGATACGGCGGCCCTGCGCATCGAAGCTGTCGGCGTTGACGGCGCTGAACGTGCCGACGCCGCCGGCAAACGCCCCAGCTACCGGACGAGATGCCGTTCGAAATCGAGACGCCCTTGCCGCCCCTCGACGAGCGGCAGCACCTCGGTGCCTCCCATGCGGATCGCGTTGATCGCTCTCATGACAATCAGATCGGCTTGGCGAAATCGCCGATACGCACTGCATCGAAAGGCGCTTCGGTTTCCGGGGGCAATTCCTCTTCGACAATCGTGCCGCCGCGGGGGCCAAATCCTCGCGTTATGATACCGCCAATGGCGCTCCCCGTACTCTCCCGGATGGTGCGCTTCGTGGGGGCGCACCTGCCGTCGCTCCGTCGTACGGATCGTGGCTAGATTTTCCTGCACATGCACCACCTCGCCGCGGCCGCGAACGATCTCCAGGCTACCCCAAATTCTCACCGGTGTCAGGGTCGGCGATACTGGGTCCCTCGGCAAACACCAGGAACCGGTCGCCAGGCTTAACTCCCTGACGTGCTCCGCGGTTGATGACGACCCTCGACCGGAGCGTGCGTGTAATCCGGGTCGACGACATGCACGACCTTTGCCAACCGGGTCATCGTGGTCACGTCACTCATTGAACCGAACCCTGATTCCTGCCTCACCAGGGGAAATCGACGGCTTCACCACGAGCTGTGAAAGTACCGTCGCCTCCCTGTTGCGAACACGTTGCCACACCCCGGCGTGCGCCGGTATCTCCTCAAGCACTGTCACCTGGACCAGCCCATTCTGTTGAACGTTGGTGACGAGGCCGATGCCGATCTGCCGCTCGAACATGTCGTCGCGCCCTGGTCCGAGATGCTCTACATAGTAGATTGTGACCAGTATGTTAACGCCGAAGAGATCGGATCGACCGAGAACGAGCGTCGTGACTGCCTCAGCCTGCCCCTCATGTAGCGCTGTCACAAACACCTGCAGCACCCGGGACAGGCGGCCACGGACCAGACTACGGGCCACAATTACCATATTTCACCGCGGTGAGCAGAATGGTCAGCAGCGTCAACGCCAGCACTGCCACCCAGATCATGCCGATCTGGAGTGGCGCCGCCGGCGCGTAGACCGGTCCAGCAAGGCCAGGACGAAGGCGGCCCCGGCCAGGATGGGACCAAAGACCGCTTTGAATGACTTCCAGCTATCGCGCCAGAAGCTGTCCACTGCCTCGGGCGGTTACTCTCCCACCACAGGCTGCTCCGCGCCCTCGGGCGGCACATCGGCGTCGCGGCGCTCACGCCGCTCGCCGCGATCCCCCCGGGTCGCGATCGCCGCGCTCCCACGGTCGCGATCGCTGCGGCCCGGCCTGGCGCCGACCTGCTCGGTGATGTCGGCCCCGGAGGCCTGGTCCACCACGCGCATCGACAGCTTCACCTTGCCGCGCTCGTCGAAGCCGACGACCTTCACCTTCACCGGGTCGCCGACATTCACCACATCGGTGGTCTTGCCGACGCGGCCCTGCTGCAGCTCGCTGATGTGCACCAGCCCGTCGCGCGAGCCCAGGAAGTTCACGAACGCGCCGAACTCGGCCGTCTTCACGACCTTGCCGTTGTAGATCACGCCGATCTCCGGCTCCGCCACGATGCCGCGGATCCAGTCGATCGCCCGCTGCGCCTGCGACGCATCGGTCGCCGCGATCTTGATCGTGCCATCGTCCTCGATGTCGACCTTGCAGCCGGTCTGCTCGACGATCTCGCGGATCACCTTGCCGCCGGTGCCGATCACCTCGCGGATCTTCTCCTTGGGCACGCTCATGATGGTGATGCGCGGCGCGGTCGCCGCCCACGTCGCCGCGCGCACCGGTCAGCGCCTTGCTCATCTCGCCCAGGATGTGCAGCCGCCCGTCGCGCGCCTGCGCCAGCGCAATCTGCATGATGTCGGGCGTGATGGACGTGATCTTGATGTCCATCTGCAGCGAGGTGATGCCGACCTCGGTGCCCGCCACCTTGAAGTCCATGTCGCCGAGATGGTCCTCGTCGCCCAGAATGTCGGACAGCACGGCGAAGCCGCGGTCCTCCTTGATCAGCCCCATGGCGATGCCTGCCACCGGCCGCTTCAGCGGCACGCCGGCGTCCATCAGCGCGAGCGAACTGCCGCACACCGTCGCCATCGAGGACGATCCGTTGCTCTCGGTGATCTCGGAGACCACCCGCATCGTGTAGGGGAACCGGTCCTTCTCGGGCAGCAGCGGGTGGATCGCACGCCAGGCCAGCTTGCCGTGGCCGATCTCGCGGCGGCCCGGCGAGCCCATGCGGCCGGCCTCGCCCACCGAATAGGGCGGGAAATTGTAGTGCAGCATGAAGTGCTCGCGGTACTCGCCCTCGAGCGCGTCGATCACCTGCTCGTCCTGGCCGGTGCCCAGCGTGGCGACGCAGAAAGCCTGCGTCTCGCCGCGCGTGAACAGCGCGGAGCCATGGGCGCGCGGCAGGATGCCCACCTCGGCGACGATCGGCCGCACCGTCCTGGTGTCGCGCCCGTCGATCCGCAGCCCGGTGTCGAGGATGGCGCTGCGCACCACGTCCGCCTCCAGGTCGTGGAACAGCGACTTGCCCTTCTCGGTGTCCAGCCCGTCGATCGCCAGCGCCTCGACCATCTTGCTGCGCACCGCGTCGACCTTGCCGTGCCGCAGGCCCTTGTCCGGCTCGCGATACGCCTCGATCAGGCCGTTGCGCGCGATATCGGCCACGCGGGTCTTCAGGCTCTGCTCCTCGGGCGAGGGCTCGCTGAGCGTCCACGGCTCCTTCGCCGCGTGCTCGGCCAGCTCGATGATCGCCTGGATCACCGGCTGGAAGCTCTGGTGGCCGAAGGTCACGGCGCCCAGCATGACGTCCTCGGTCAGCTCGCGCGCCCTCGGATTCCACCATCAGCACGCCGTCCGACGTGCCGGCGACCACCAGTTCGAGCTGGCTGCGCTTCGCCTGCTCGGTGGTCGGGTTGAGCACGTACTTGCCCGTCCTCATAGCCCACGCGCGCGGCGGCGACCGGGCCGAAGAACGGGATGCCCGACAGCGTGAGTGCCGCCGAGCAGCCGATCAGCGCGACGATGTCGGGGTCGTTCTCCAGGTCGTGGCTCAGCACGGTGGCGACGATCTGCACCTCGTTGCGGAAGCCCTCGGGGAACAGCGGCCGGATCGGCCGGTCGATCAGGCGGGACTTCAGGACCTCGGCCTCCGACGGCCGGCCCTCACGCTTGAAGAAGCCGCCCGGGATCTTGCCCGCGGCGAAGGCCTTCTCCTGGTAGTTCACCGTCAGCGGGAAGAAATCCTGGCCCGGACGGGCGCTCTTCACGCCGACGACGGTGCACAGCACGATCGTGTCGCCGTAGCTGGCGAGCACCGCGCCATCGGCCTGGCGGGCGATCTTGCCGGTCTCCAGGACCAGCTTGCGGCCGCCCCAGTCGAGTTCCTTGCGAAAATAATTGAACATCCATGCGTCCTTATAGATGCGCGGCATCGGCGGACGGAGAGCCCGACGCGCCAGTGGCCCAACTGGGCGGGAGGCGGCGTCTCGGGTCGCATGGAAGGCGCGGGCTGCGTTTGCGATGATGCGCGGGCGCAGCCGCGGGCCATGTGGCCGGAAACGCCGTCGCGATACCCGCACCTCGGGTCGCCGGAACGGCGGTCTATCGGTCCGCCGCGTGTCGCGGCGTTGGGAGCAGTCGCCGGCTCCCTTCGGCGTTTCCCCGTTCCACCATGGACCGGGGGTAGGCATCGGAATGCCCCACATGATGGGGCATATTATATCTGGCGGTGCAACCGCAAGGTGCTGGCCTGAGGTGTCGCTCCGATGGACACGGCAACCCGAACGCTGCCGCCTGCGACGCCCCCCTCGGTCAGCGCCGCAGATTCAGCCGGCCGATCAGCGCCTCATAGCGTGAGCTGTCCTTCGCCTTCAGATAGTCGAGCAGCCGGCGGCGACGTCCCACCAGCATCAGCAGGCCACGGCGGGAGTGGAAATCCTTGGCGTGGATCTTCAGGTGCTCGGTCAGGTTGCCGATGCGTTCCGAAAGCAGGGCCACCTGAACCTCGGGGCTGCCGGTATCGCCCGGCACGTTGGCGTACTCGCCGATGAGCGTCGTACGACGCTCCGCAGTAATCGACATCCGGATGATCTCCGTGAGTAAGGGTTAAAGCATGCGCTCGGGCTTCATCCAGCCGTCTTCCAGCCGGGCGAGTCCGATCACGCGCTGCCCCGCCATGGCACGGACCAGACCCCCAGCGGGATCGGCCGAACCGGGAATGCGGCCCATCAGCGTGACCAGGTTGATTGCCTGGCCCTGCCTCAGGCCGCCGGCCTCCGCATCGGTCAAGGCCAGCGCCGGGATGTCGGCCAGCGCGGTCGCGACCGGAAGCAGGAGGTCCGGGGAAGCGGGCGGGGTATCGTCTGTTGCGGTGAGTTTGTCCAGAGGTATCGCCTGGGCGGCCGCGAAAGGACCAACGCGCAGGCGCCGCAGTTCGGCGATGTGGCCCAGCGTGCCGCAGGCCTGGGCCAGGTCGCGCGCCAGGCTGCGCATGTAGACCCCCTTGCCAGACGCCACCTCGAACACCGCCGAGTCCGGCTCCGGCCGCTCGATCAACTCGAAGCTGTCGACCCGGGCGGGCCGCGGCTCCAGCGCCGGCGGCCGTCCCTCGCGCGCCATGTCGTACGCCCGCTCGCCGGCGATCTTCACCGCCGAATAGATCGGCGGCACCTGCATGATATCGCCGATGAAGGCCGGCAGCGCGGTGCGGATCTGCTCGTCCGTCGGACGGAAGGCCGATGTCGCCGTCACCTTGCCATCGGCATCGTCGGTGTCGCGCGCCTCGCCGAAGCGCAGCGTGAAGCGGTACAGCTTGGTGCCGTCCATGACATACGGCACGGTCTTGGTCGCCGCCCCGAACGCGATCGGCAGGACGCCGGTGGCGAGCGGGTCGAGCGTCCCGCCATGCCCCGCCTTCTGCGCGTTGAAGGCGCGGCGGACGCGGTTGACCACGTCGGTGCTGGTGAGGCCCGGCGGCTTGTCGATGATCAACCAGCCGTCGAGCGGACGGCCGCGGGGCTTGCGGCGGGACATAAGCGGTCTTTCGGTGGGATGGCGGGAGGCGCCGTATGCTGCCCGGCGGTTCGCCACGTCAACGCCGGTCACGCCAAAATCAGCGATCCTGCGTGCAATCATGCCGGCGCGTGGCCGCCACCAAGGACGCCCGCAGGCCGCAAGTGGGCGCGACGCCCGCGCGCCCAGGGTGCGAAGCCGAGGCGCGCGGGCTACACTGCCGCCAAACGCGGGGGTCCCCATGAAAGTCGGCATGTTCATCAACACCCAGTTCCCCGAGGGCGACAACGTCGCCGCCCGCGTTCCCGAACTGGTCGAGCAGGTGCGCCTGGCGCGCGACAGCGGCTTCTCCTCGCTGCTGTTCCCCCACCACTACCTGACCGCGCCGCTGCAGATGCTGCAGATCACGCCTCTGATGGGCTACCTGCTGCGCGAGGCGCAGGGCATGACCATCGGCGGCAACATCCTGCTGCTGCCGCTGCTCAACCCGGTGCATGTCGCCGAAGAGGCCGCCACGCTCGACGTGCTGAGCGGCGGCAAATTCATCCTGGGCGTCGGGCTGGGCTACCGGCAGGGCGAGTTCGATGCGTTCGGCATCTCGCTCCGCCACCGCGCGCCGCGCTTCGCCGAGAGCATCGCGCTGATGCGCCGCCTGTGGACCGACGATCGCGTCACCTTCGAGGGCCGCTTCTACCAGGTGAAGGACCACGGCATCAGCCTGAAGCCGGTGCAGCCGGGCGGCCCGCCGGTCTGGGTCGCCGGCCTGGTGGACGCCGCAGTGCAGCGCGCCGCGCAGATCGGCGACGCCTGGCTGATCGCCAACGCCACCACCCTGGGCGCCACCGAACCGCTGATGCGGGTCTACCGCGCCGCGTTGCAGGAGGCCGGCAAGACGGTGGAGGAATTCCCCATCGCCCGCGAATGCTACGTCGGCGCCAGCCACGCCACCGCGATGGACGAATGCCGCGCGGCACTGGAATACAAGTACAACTCCTACGCCGCCTGGGGCATGGAAAGCCCCACCGCCTCGATGACCTTCGAGGAGATGGCGCGCGACCGCTTCATCATCGGCGACAAGGTGTCGGTGAAGGAGGAGATCGCCCGCTGGCAGGAGACGCTCGGCGTCAACCACTTCGTCATGCGCGTGCAGTGGCCGGGCCTGGAGCAGGAGAAGGTGCTGGCCTCGATCCGCCGCCTGGGCGAGATCTTCGCGTAGCGCGCACACTGGCCGTGCCGGGGCCGCGGCTCGCCCCGGCCCACGTCACCGGGGACTGCGGCCGCCCCGGCACATCGCCAGCGCCGCGGCCATGCCCGACAGATCGGCGACCAGCCAGGGCAGCGCGCCCACGGCCAGGGCCTCGGCCGCCGGTCCGTGTGCGGCCGCCAGCAGCCAGGCCCGTGACACCGCATGGTCGGCCGCCGTCCAGCCATCCGCCGACAGCAGTGCGGCGACGAGCGACAGCAGCGACGGCACGCTGTGCCACGGCAACGAGCCGCCCGCGAGGCCAGGCATCAGCGCGCCATACACCCATCCGAGCGGCGTGCTGTGCAGCAGCCGCATCGCGATCTCGCCCGGTGCCGGCAACGCGGCGGGACGGCCACACAGCGTGCCCCCCGGCCAGCGGACGACGTGGCAGGCCATCACGGCCGGCTTCCCACCGCCGGCGCCGTGGCCACACCAGCGCCGGGCCCGGGCCCGGCCGGCCCGCGCGTCATGGCTGCCTCCGGCGCCGGCGCGACGCTGGATCGCCGCCCCAGTCCGGCAGCGTGCCATGGTGCACCGCATAGGTGACGTGTTCCCGCGTCAGGCCGATGTCGTCGAGCAGCCGGTCATCCATCGTCCGCAGCGCGTCGAGGTCGTTGCGCCACCATCCACGTGAGCTTATCCAGGCGAAGGCGAGGCCGGCCGCCCGCATCAGGCCGTCATACGTCCAGCGCATGTCGCCGTAGCGCACGTCCCGCAGCCTCCGCGCCGCGACCAATGAACCGTTCATACCGAGTTCCCTTGCTGAGCCATGCGGCACGCCGGCGGACCCGACTGTCCTGTCGATGGTCCGCTTCGTGCCGATGGCCCAAACTGCGCCAGGGCGATTTCGCAACGATGTCAGCGGGCGGCCGACCGGGTTACCGCTGAAACCGTAACGCCGGGGGCACCAGGGGCCAGGCGCGACGCGCCAGCCCTGTCAGGGAGCGAATCCTGTCAGGGGGGGCAGCGGACCACCGCCATGGGCAGCGCCATATCGCTCCGCTTGAGATCGTAATTGTCGGCGTCGTCGAACCGGAGGGTCACCCGTGCCCGCGAGGTGGCGCCGCCCTGTGCGGGAACCCCAAGGACCAGGGTATCCGGGCTCGTCGTGACCACCTCGAATTCGATCAGGTCGACCGATTTGGAGCCGTTCCAGATCGGCTTGGCATAGCGGACGGCAACCCGCTGGCGGTTGCTCGATACCGTGATCGTCTGCGGATTCTCCGTGCACGACTGCATGAAGTCGAACTTCCAGCCCCATACGCCCGGGATCACCTTCAGCACGTCGAGGTTCGCCGGGACCCGCGGCGGCGGGACATTCGCCGCCATGGCCTGGACGTTGCGGTAGGTGAAGAATGCCGCGGCGATCCCGGCGAACAGGGTCACGCCGGCCGCCACCATGGTGACGCGCCGCCACCGCGGCAGCAGGTTTTCGATCGCCTGCTTGACCAGCGGCATCTCCTCGGATGGCTTGTTCGATTGCTGCTCGCCGGGCAGGTACCCGCTTCACCACCCTGCTCAGGTTGACCAATTCGTTCCGCTGGGCCGCTTCCACCACGCCGTGGTCACGCCGCAGCCGGTGGACCATGGTGATGGCGACCAGCAGGCTCACCAGCGCGAGCAGCGTGACGGCGAGCGAGGCCACCGCGAAACCACTCCATGCAGCAGAGAAAAAGGCCAAGTCAGGTCACCGTGGATGGCTGGTTCGGGGGAGGCCGGACAATAATTGCGCTGCGTGGCGCGGGCAATCGTTGCACCGCCGCCGCGCGGCATTTCCCGGGCCATTCCCCATTGTTCCACTCCCTCCGATGCGCTTGAATCGGCGGCGCCAGGGCCGCCGCGGGGCCGCGAACCCGGCGTGTCGTCCCGGCGTCCGTCCGAGGAATGCATAGCATGAAAATCACCCAGATCCGCGCCTATCCCCTGTCAGTGCCCTATGCGCAGCCACGCTGGACCGCGCACGAACGGATGGAGCGGGATCAGCTCGTGCTGGTCGAGGTCCGCACCGACCAGGGCATCACCGGCCTGGGCGAGATCGCCGGCGGCCCGCAGAAGCTGATCTGCGAGCTGGTCGAACTGTTCGGCACTGTGGTCGCCGGGATGGATCCGCTCGGGCACACCGAGATCTGGCAGACGCTGTTCTCACTCACGTCGCCGCGGCCCGGCGGTGTCGGCGGCTGGGACGGCATGCCCGCGCCCCTGCCGCGCGGCCAGCGGCCGCAGGCCATGGCGGCGATCGGCGGCATCGACATCGCGCTCTGGGATCTGAAGGGCAAGGCCCTCGGCGTGCCGGTGTTCCGCCTGCTGGGCGGCACCCGCACCGAGGTGTTCACCTACGCGACCGCCGGCTACTACCTGGAGAACGAGCCGCTGGAGCGCTGTGCCGAGGACTATGTGCGGTTCGTCGCCGATGGCTATCGGGCGGTGAAGCTGAAGACGGGCGCGCTCTCGCTGGCCGATGAGGTCACGCGGGTCCGCGCGGTGCGCGCGGCGATCGGCCCCGACGTGAAGCTGATGCTCGACATGAATGCGCCGTACGACGTTGCCGGCTGCATCCGCTTTGCCGAGGCCGTGGCGCCCTACGACATCTTCTGGCTGGAGGAGCCGCTGCACTGGTATCTGCAGCCGGCCGACTATGTGCAGCTCGCCGCGGCCTCGCCGATTCCGCTCGCGCACGGCGAGCGGGAATGGCACCGCTACACGGTGCGCGACTTCATCGATTCGGGCGCCATCCGCTTCGTGCAGTTCGACTCGACGCGCGCCGCCGGATTCACGGAATCGTTGCGCATCGCACATTATGCCGAACAGCGCGGCGTCGTGATCGCACCGCATTCTGCGCTGCATGTGCACGCGCACCTGGTCTCCGCGTTCGGCGATGCCGCGTTCGGGGCCGAGGCGATCGGCGACCATGGGCGGCACCCGATCCATCACGGCATCCATCGCGGCGGCGCTGAAGTCCGCAACGGCATGGTGCACCTGACCGAGGCGCCCGGCTTCGGCATGGAGATCGACTGGAGCTTCGTCGAGAAGTACCGCACGGCATAGCACCCGCAGCGTCCGCCGCCGCGTGCTGTCGGCATCGCTCTGGCTCCTGCTGGCAGCCGGCCTCTACGGCAGCCTGCTCGGCGCGCTGCACCTGCGCGCCGGCGGGACGCGGCCGGCATCCTGGCGGGCCTTGCCGCACGGTATCATCGGCCTCGCCGGCTTCGTCGTCCTGCTGCTGGCGCTGCGCGGGCCACCGCGCGGTCAGGCGATGGGCGTCGCGGCATTCGGCGAGATCGCCGCGGTCCTGTTCGCCATCGCCCTCGCACTCGGCCTCGTGCTGCCCTTCCTGCGGCGGCGCGGCCTGGGACTGGCGATCGCCGTCCATGCCAGCGTCGCCATCGGCGGCATCGTCATCCTCGCCGCCTACGCGCTGGTGGGCTGAGGCGCGCAGCCCGTTGTCTGCCCGCGCGATTCACCGCCTCGACTGATCCACCTGCGCGGATCACGTCTATCCCGGTTCGACCGGCATCCGCGCAATGCCCAGCCAGGCGATCGGCACGCCTGCCTTCTCAGCCGCCTGCTCCGCCGGCAGCGAGCCGTCCCAGTCCATCGCCACGAAGCGCTGCGCCGTCACGCCGGCGGCGGCATCCGAGATCAGCCACAGCAGCGGCGGCACCATCACGTCGGGCTGCAGCATCTTCGCCGGATCGCCGGCCCCTTCGCCCACCAGCGGGGTGTTGGTGACGCCGCCGGGAACCAGCACGTTGCAGGTCACGCCGGTGCCTTTCAGGTCCGCCGCCAGCACCGCCATCGCCGCCTCGGCCGCCGCCTTGCTCGCGCCGTACAGCAGGTAGCCCTCGCGCACCATCGTCCCCAGGCTGGTGGTGACGGTGATCACCCGGCCGGTGCCCGCGCGCAGCATGTGCGGGACCACGGCGCGCGCCATCATGATCGGCGCGGTGGCGTTCACCGTGAGGAAGCGCTGCCACTGCTCGGGCGTCACCTCCCAGAAGCGCAGCGGATTGCGCCGCTGGTCCGCCTTGATCGAGGCCTGGCCGATGCCGGCGTTGTTGACCAGCACGTCAATCTTGCCGAACCGGCCGAGCACGGCCGAGACCACCGCATCGAACGCATCGGGCCGAGCGAGGTCGGCGGGAACGGTCTGCATCGTGCCGGCCTTGTCGTGCACCGTCGCGGCCAGCGCCGCCAGCAGCGTCTCGTTGCGGTCAACCGCCGCGACGTCGATGCCGGCACCGAGCAGGCCCAGCGTCATCGCGCGGCCGATCCCGCTCGCCGCGCCCGTCACGATCGCGACCTTCTTGTCCGCTGCCATGGCGATATCCTCCGGATTGCCCGGGGCAACTGTCGCGCGCAGCCGCCGGCGGCGCAATCGCGCCCGAGGCGGTTGCCGATGATCGCAGGTCCGGGGTCATGCGGACTGCGTGGTAGCCGCTGGTGCCTCCGTCATCGTCGCGCAAGCGGGGGGCGGGGCGGCGACGGCGCCTCCCGCTTCGCCACCTACTGTTCCCGCGAACTACGCCTGCACGGGCGCGACGACAGGCTGCGTCGCCCGCCTGCGGCAGCCACACACTGACGGTGGTGCCGATCCCCTCCTCGCTCTCGATCGACAACTGCCCGCGATGGCGGTTCACGATGTGCTTGACGATCGCCAGCCCCAGCCCGGTGCCGCCGGCCGCACGCGACCTCCCGGTATCCACCCGGTAGAAGCGCTCGGTCAGCCGCGGCAGATGTTCGCGCGGGATGCCGATCCCCTGGTCGGCGACACGCAGCACGATGCCGGGGCGTCCGGCCGCGGCCGCCACCTCCACCCGTATCGTGCCGTCGCGGCGGCCGTATTTCACCGCATTGTCGAGCAGGTTCTGCAGCACCTGCGTCAACTGGTCGGCGTCCCCGGTCACCATCGGCAGGTCGCCTGGCAGATGCAGGTCGATCTTGACCGCGCGATCCCGCAGCCGAGGCTCGAAGCCCGCCACCAGCCGCGTCACCAGCGCGCGCAGGTCCACGCTGGCCGACGGCACCTGGTGCTCGACCAGTTCGATGCGCGACAGGCTCAGCAGGTCGTCGATCAGCCGGTTCATCCGCGCCGCCTGCTCGCCCATGATGCCCAGGAATCGCTGTTGCGCAGGCGGATCGTCTGCCGCGGGACCGCGCAGCGTTTCGATGAAACCAATCAGCGAAGCCAGCGGCGTGCGCAGTTCGTGGCTGACATTGGCGACGAAGTCGGCCCGCATGCGCTCGACCGCGCGCTCGCGCGTACGGTCCGACAGCACCACCACGATGCGCCCGCCATCGGCGATCGGCGGGTCCATCGGCACCACGGCGGCGTGCACCTCGCGCGGCACCGGCACCGGCAGCACCAGTTCCGCCGACTGCGTCTGGCCGGAGGCGAACGCGCGATCCAGCGCGGCGCGCAGGTCGGGATGCCGCAGCACCGCCGGCATCTCGCTGCCGAACGCCGAGCGCGCGGCAGAGTTGGCGCGCCGCACCGCGCGATCCGCCGCCAGCACGATCAGCGGATCGGGCAGCCGCTCCACCACCGTCGCATCGGCCCGGCGGAGTTGCTCGATCAGCGCCGTGCGGGCGGTGGCCCGGCGCGCCAGGCGCTCGAGGTCCACCCCGACGGCGTGCAGGCCGGGCAGCACGGGCATCCTGCCGATCATCGGTTCGTCAGCCGCGATGCGGCGCGCCGTGTCGCGCAGGATGTCGATGTCGCGCACCCAGCGCACGGCCAGCGCCACCACGGCCAGCAGCGTCACGCCGATCGCGACCGCCACCGGTCCGGCCGGCGCCTGGCCGGTCGCCGCCAGGGCGCCCAGGGCCAGAACCGGGACTCCGGCGAGCGCCGCCGCAGCCCCCAGCATCCGCATCGCTATTTGCCGGGCTCGGCGCGCTGGTGCCTGGCACGCACGCCACGCTCGATCGCCGTCGCAACCATCGGATCGAGCCGCAATTCGCTGCGCACGAAATCGAGCATCTCCAGCGTCCGCTGCTGCGCCACCTGGCTCGCGGCGACCACCTCGCACGCCAGCGCGTAGGCGGTCTCGCGCAGCCTGGGCTCCAGCGCGCCCCGCATCAGCCGCGCCGCATGCCGCAGTCCATCGTCCTCGTTCAGCAGCGTCACCGCGGCGTCGCTCGCGATGTTGAGCTGATCGGTGGTGAAATCGTGGAACACCGGCAGTGTCTGGACCTGACCGGCCATCACGCCGATCTCGCGATCCGTCATGCCGCCGTCGGCCGCGGCCACCAGGACCATCGTCAGAATCAGTGCCTCGGGCGCATCGAGCGCCTCGCGCGCGCGCATCGTCGAACTCCGTGTTGCGTGCCGCGAACCTGATGGAAGCGGGAGTGCAGTTCAAGCACGCAGCGATTCATCCAGGAAAGCACGCGCTTGTTTGACCGCTTCGGCCAGCCCGACGCGCCGGACCGCAACGCCCGCGGGAAATGCCGAGAGCAGCCGCGACGGCGTCTGCCGGTCCAGGAGCACGAACACGCCGCGGTCGGTCGCGCGGCGGATCAGCCGCCCGAACGCCTGGCGCAGGCGAAGCCGTGCAATACGATCGTCATAACCCTTCGGATCGCCGTCCGAGAGATGCACGCGGCGTTCCCGATGGAGAATGTCGGGGCGCGGCCAGGGCACCTTCTCGAACACCACCAGCCGCAGCGCGCGGCCCGGCACGTCGACGCCGTCGCGCATCGCGTCGGTGCCCAGCAGGCAGCTCTCTTCCTCGGTGCGGAAGATGTCGACCAGCGTGGCGTTGCCCATCGCATCGACGTGCTGGGCGTAGAGCGGGATGCCGGCCTGCTCGAGGTCCGGCGCGATGCGGGCATGCACCGCCTGCAGCCGGCGGATCGCGGTGAACAGGCCAAGCCCGCCGCCGCCCGCCGCCAGGAACAGCGCGCGATAGGCCGCCGCAAGCTGGGCGATGTCGCCGCCTGCCACGTCGGTCACGACGAAGGCACGGGTCTGCGCGGCATAGTCGAACGGACTGGCGACGGTGGCGCGGATCGCGGGCGACGGCAGATGCGGCGCGCCCACGCGGGCCTCCGCCGACAGCCAGGCGGCCTCGGTATCGGCGTCGCCGGCGTCGCGCAGCGTCGCGGAGGTGACCAGCAGCCCCTGAGCCGGCGCGGCGAGGGTGGCGGCGAACGGGATGGTCGGATCCAGCCAATGGCGGTGCAGCCCAACATCGATCTCGCGCCCGCCCTCCACGCGCGCCAGGCGCAGGAACAGGATCTGGTGCGGCCTTGTGCCGTGCTCGCGCTGCTGCTCGGGCAAGGACTGGAGCATGGCCTGCCACGCCGACAGCGGCGCCAGAACGCGGCGGTTCAGCGAACGGCCGGCCGCCTCGATCCGGTTGCGCGTGGCGGCGTCCATGTCGTCCGCCTCCTCGTCGAGCCGCGCCAGCAGCCGCTCGCGCAGAGTAGCGGCCGGCAGGGCGATCCGTGCCATCGCGCGCGCCAGCCGTTCCGCCGCCTCCGCCACACCCGGGCCGAGCGGGAAGACGTCGCATTCCAGCGCACCCCTGGCCGCTTCCGCATCGGCCGTCCGCGCCAGCAACTGGTGGCGGATCAGGTGGAGGAACGCCTCGGTCGGATTCGGCCGGCCGGCATCGAGGCCGCCGAGGTCGGGATGGTCGGTGCCGATGCGGCTCTGCCAGCCGGGGGCGGGCAGCGCGCGCGCCGCCTGCAGCGCGGCGTCGAGCGGCGCCTCCAGCATCGGGCGGGCGGCAACCAGTTCCTCGATCCGCCGCCGCAGGCCGCGGGCGCGCGACCGGCCGCCCTCCGCGCCCAGCAGCCAGCGGCGCAGTTCGGCCGTCTCCTGGCCGGACAATACGGCGGAGAAGGCGCTGTCCGCCGCATCGAACACATGGTGGCCTTCGTCGAACACGTAGCGGGTGGGCACGGCGTTGTCGTCCAGCCCGCCCCAGGCGGCCTGGGTCATCACCAGCGCGTGGTTGGCGACGACAAGCTGCGCGGTGCGGGCCCGGCGAATCGTGTGCTCGACGAAGCAGCGCCGCCAGTGCGGGCAGGCGGCATGGATGCACTCGCCGCGCCGGTCGGCCAGACCCCAGAGCGTGGCGGCGCCGAACAGTTCCGCCAGCCAGCCGGGCAGGTCGCCGCCCTGGATGTCGCCATCATCGGTCACCAGCGCCCAGCGCGCGACCAGGCCCAGCGGGATCACCGCGGCCGGCGCCAGGCCCGACATCGCCGGCGCGAGCGCGTCCTCGAGGTTCAGCAGGCAGAGGTAGTTCTCGCGCCCCTTGCGCACGACGACACGCTTGTGGCGCTGCGCGGGGTCGGGGAACAGGTGGGTCAGTTCGGCGTCGATCTGGCGCTGCAGATGGCGGGTGAAGGTGCTGATCCACACGCCGCCGTGGTTCTTCTCGGCCCACAGGCTGGCCGGCGCCAGGTAGCCGAGCGTCTTGCCCGTCCCGGTGCCGGCCTCGGCCAGCACGAGGTGCGGATCGCCGCGCGTCTCCCGCGGCGCGAAGGCGGCCGCGGCGGCCCCGGCGTAGTCCGCCTGGCCCGGCCGCTGTTCGGCGTGCGGCCCGAGCATGGCGGCCAGGCGGGAACGCGCCTCCGCCTCCGCCACCGGCAGCGACGAAGGGGGCGGCAGCGGCGCGGCATCCTCCCATTCGGGGAGGCGCTTCCAGACGCGGAGCGCCTCGTTCGAGGGTGCGGCGTCCGGCCGGCCCAGCGCCGCGGTGACGAACGGCGCCCAGCCCCAGCCGGCCTGCCCCATGCGCGCGGCCAGCCCGGCGGCGTCGCGGTTCAGCGCAACCTCCGCACCCTGCGCCAGGCGATGCAGCAGGGCGGCGACGAGTTCCGGCAGCAGCGCCGCCTCCGCCTCCAGCCCACCGTGCGGCAGGTCGAAGTCGAGCGCGAGCGCGAGGCCGCGGGGCGTCGGCGCCGCGGCGCGCGCCGGCAGGGCGAAGGCGAACAGTTCCAGCAGGTCGAAGGCCGGCGCGCCGCCAATCCCGAGGCGGCGGAACGTGGCGGGGGCGTGCACCAGGATCGGCGGCGGCAGGCTGCGCAGGCGGGCCGCGGCGGCGGCAGCCGGCAACACCAGCAACTCGCCGTCTGCGGTGAAGATCGCGGCGCGGCCGTGGCCGGCTACGACGGATGGTGCGTCTGGGAGGGAGATCCGCGCCATGTGCGGGAGAAGGAACACATGGTGGACTCCCTACAGGCTTTCGCCCGTGCCGCGCCAGCTTTCCCGAGCGGAGCCCGACAGGGCGCGATCGTTGTTTCACCTATAGGGGTCGGCCGCGTGCCGGCCAGCACGACTTCGTGCCGGGTCAGCAAAGCAAGACCCGGCACAGCAAGACGTGGTGGGTCGGGCCAGGCCATGCCATGACCTGGACCCTCGCTTCCCCGCCCGCAGGTCAGCGCCTGTGGGATGGTGGCCTGCTGGCTGGGGGTTCTCTACTGCGCGGCGACGCGGCTTTCGGCGAGTTCCGCGTCGACCGCCGCCTGCACCACCTCGAGCGTGCGCTTCACATCGGCCGCCTCGTGGGCGAGCGACACGTAGAACTTGCTCTCGCCCTTCAGGATGCGGCTCTCGCGGAACACCCGGTTGAAGCGCCGCTGCATCGCCGGGTCGGCGCGCAGCGTCGCGCGATAGTCGGCGACGTCGCCGGCCGCGTAGACGATATCGAACAGCGGCGGCACGCCGATCACCTGCGCCGGCAGGCCGGCCTTCTCCAGCATCCCCGTCATGCCCGCCATCAGTTCGCGGCCGGTCGCGAACACCTTGTCGTAGGCGCCGGGCCGGCGCAGCACCTCGAGCGTGGCCAGACCCGCCGCGGCGGCCACCGGATTGCCGGACAGCGTGCCGATCTGAGTCAGGAACTTCTCGTCGCCGGCGCGGCCGCGGTCGAACAGCGACATGATGTCCTCGCGCCCGGCGATCGCCGCCAGTGGGAAGCCGCCGCCGATGATCTTGCCCAGCGTGCACAGGTCCGGCGTCACACCGTAGAACTCCTGCGCGCCGCCATACGCGAAGCGGAAACCGGTCACCACCTCATCGAAGATCAGCGGAATGCCGTGTTCCGTGCAGGCTTCGCGCAGCGCCTGCAGGAAGCCGGGCTGCGGCGGCAGCAGGCGCTGGAACGGCTCCACGATCACGCCGCCCAGTTCCTCGGCGTGCTCGTGGATCAGGCTGGCCGCCATCACCGGATCGTTGAACGGCGCGATGATCATCGCCTCGCGCACGCTGTGCGGGATGCCGGGCGAATCGGGAACCGCCTGCGGGAAGTTGCCGGGCCGCTTGGGCGCCAGGCTCATGAGGCTGTAGTCGCTCATGCCGTGGTAGCCGCCCTCGAACTTGAGGATCTTCTCGCGGCCGCGGAACGCACGGGCGACGCGCATGGCATAGGCATCGGCCTCGGTGCCGCTGGAGACGAAGCGCACCTTCTCGGCACAGGCCACCGCGTCGACGATGGCGGCGGCCAGCTTGATGCCGTGCTCGTTGTTGGCGAAGAAGGTGGTGCCGAGCGGGATCTGCGCCTGCACGGCGGCCACCACGTCGGGGTGGCAGTGGCCGATGAACATCGGGCCGGAACCGAGCAGGAAGTCGATATACTCGTTGCCGCTCACGTCCCACACACGCGCGCCGCTGCCCTGGCGGATGACGATGTCGCCTGGCAGGTTGCCGAAGCTGCCCGCCGGCAGCACCTGCTGCGCCAGATCGATCAGTGCCTGCTCTTCATCGCTGCGGATCCGCTCGCTCATCGTCTCACTCCGGTTGCGCCGCCGCAGCGTATTGCCTCTGCCCGCCTGCGGCAAACGGCAGTGGGCCGATCCGTTTCCAGTAGATCAGCGTACCCGTGAGCCCGCCATGCGGCTTCAGCGCATAGTCCGGAATCTCGCCCGCCAGGGTGAAACCGAGCGCCTGGTACAGGGGCGCCGCACCACCCTCGGTCGCGGTATCCAGCACCAGCAGCGTCCGCCCGTGCGCAATGGCGAGCCGCTCGGCCTCGCGCATCAGCGCCGTTGCCACGCCGCGGCCGCGATGGCTCAGCCGCGTCATCAGTTTGGCGATCTCGGCGCGGTGCGGCTGGTTGGGCGGACAGTCCAGCAGCAGGCTGACGGTGCCCGCCAGCACCGCGCCATCCCAGGCGCCCAGCACGATACGCTCGCCGCGCGCCGCCGATGCCAGAGCGGCATCCCAGAAGGCGGCGGCAGCGGCGGGCGGCAGCGGATGCACGAAGCTGACCGACCCGCCATGCGCCACGACCTCCTGCAGGATCTCGGCCAACTGCGCGGCGGTGGCGGGCGATGGGGCCAGGGGGAGGATGTCGAGGTCGGCATGGCGCGCTCTATGTCCTGGCGATGACGACGAGATAGCTGCAGGGCGCGGCCGTCTCATTGGCCAGCACCACATCGGCGGGCGGCCCGAAGGCGAGGCAGTCGCCGGCGCCGAGGACGTGCCGCTGGTCGCCGTCCTGCACGGTCAGGCCGCCGTCCTGCACCCAAACGGCCTGGCGGATGCGCGCGTAGGAGGAGGCGGGGAACGCCACGCGCTGGCCGGCCGGCAGGGCGACCTGGGCGATCTCGAGAGGATGGTCGGGGCGGCTGAACACCTGGCGGCGCCGGTAGCCGGTGGCGGGATCGCTCCACACCGCCTGGTCGCCGCTGCGCGACAGAAGCTGCCCCTCGCCCTCGGCGCGCAGCAGCAGGCCCGCCAACGTCAGGTCGAAGGCGCCTGCCAGCCGCACCAGGATGACGGCCGTCGGGCTCATCTCGTTGCGCTCGATCTTGCTGATGGCGGCCTTGGAGACACCCGACCGCTCGGCCAGATCCGCCAGCGACCAGCCCCGCGCATCGCGCTCGGCGCGGATGCCGCGGGCCAGCCGGGGCCCGGGATCGTCTTCGATAGTGTCCATATGTCATCAATAGTGGACGATATCGGCCCACGCAAGCCTCGCCGGCCACGCCTCCGGGATCAGACCGAGGCCTGGCCCAAATTCGCCGTGCGGCCGCCGCGGCGGCGGGAGCGCCAGTCTCCGGCGAGCACGGCCAGGACGGTCAGCGTCATGAAGCAGACGGAACTGTAGAAGATCCAGCGCGGCTCGCCGTGGTCCATCAGCCAGCCGCCGATCATCGGGCCGATCGCGCCGCCGATGTTGAACCCGGTGGTGACGACCCCGAACACGCGGCCGGCCATGCCGGGCGGCGCGGCGGCGCGGACCAGCATGTCGCGCGACGGCATGATGAGGCCGGCCAGGAAGCCGGCGGCCGCCATCGCGATCACCAGCAGCACGACGCCGAGATCGAACGTGCCGATCGCGAAGGTCAGCGCTGCGGCGGCGCCGAAACCCACGGCGGCGACCTCCGCGTGACGGCGGGTCGCATCGGCAATGAAGCCCCCGGCCAGCACGCCGGCGGCGGTCGCCATCAGGTAGGCCGTCAGCGCGGCGTTCGCGACCGAAAGCTGCACGCCGTACAGCGCGATCAGCGCCACCACCGAGAAGGTGGTGATCGCGCCGGACGACAGGCTGAGCAGCGCGAACAGCCCGGTGAGGCCGATCACCGCGGGCGACAGCACGGCGCGCACCGGCGAGCGGTCGGCCGCCTGCGGATGCGGCGCGGGGTTCGTGCCGGCCTGGTCCAGGCCGGGCGCCAGCAGCAGCGGGATGGCAACCATGACCGGCAGCACGCCGGCGAACAGCAGCGCCGCCCGGTAGCCGGCGAGCGAGGCGATCAGCAGCATCACGCTGGGGGCGATGGCGCCGCCGAAGAAGCCCGAGAAGGTATGGATCGAGAAGGCGCGCCCCACCCGCGACGGGTCGATCACCGATCCGAGGAGGGCGTAGTCGGCCGGGTGGTACACCGCGTTGGCGATGCCCGCGATCACCGAGGCGCACAGCAGCCATTGATAGCTGGGGAACACGCCGACGGAGCCATAGGCCAGGCCGGACAGGCACAGGCCGGCGATCAGCACGCGGCGCGGCCCGATATGGTCGACGATCCAGCCCATCGGCGCCTGCACGACGGCCGATGTCACGTTGTACATCGTGATCGCGAGGCCGAGTTCGACGAAGCCGACACCCATGCGTTCCCGCAGCACGAAGAACAGCGGCGGCAGGACAGGTAGTGGAAGTGGCTGACCATGTGCGCGACGGAGATCAGGGCGAGCGCGCGCCTCTCGGTCATTCTTCTTGGCTCGGACGTCATCCCGCGATGCATACGTGATTCCGGCGCATGCGGGAACCCGCCGGCGGCGGGAGGCTGCCCTGCCGTTTCCGTCTCAATGTACGCATTGGCGAGACAAAATCCCACCCGGCGAGAGGCGGGGTCGGCGGCGTTCCGGCGGGAGAGGGGTGCGGCGCATTAGTTAGCGATAATAACAGACCAAGGGCCGCCGCGTCACCAGGCATCCACCCCGGACGCTGCCGCCGCCCGGCAACCCTATCCGGCCGCCAGCTTCCGGTCGACGAACTCCAGCCGGTCTTGGCCCCAGAAGATCTCGCCCGCGATCACATAGCTGGGGGCACCGAACACGCCGCGGTCGAGCGCGGCCTGGGTGTCGGCGGTGCGCATCTCGGCCCAGCGCGGCTCGCCTCCCAGCGCCATCACCGCCTCCGCATCCAGTCCCACCTCCGTGATCAGCGTCGCCAGCGTCGCCGGATCGGCCGGGTTCAGTTCCTCCTGCCACACCGCCTTCAGCACGCGATGCGCCAGCGCGATGGCCGGCGCGTCGCCCTGCGTCTCGCGCAGTGCGATGACGCAGCCCGAGGTGAGTGCCTCGCTGGAGGGAAAGTATTTCGGCTCGATATTGATCGGCACGCCGAGCAGATCGCGCCAGCGGCGCAGTTCCATCAGCCGGTAGGCCTGGCGCTGTGGCGCGCGCTTGGGCAGCGGGAAGCCGCCCGAGGCCGGGAAGATGGTACCGAAATCGACCGGCCAGATTCGCAGGCTCGCGCCGTACCTGGCCGCCAGGCCCTCGATCCGCGCCGCCCCCAGATGCGTCCACGGCGAGTTCAGCGATGCGTAGTAGTCGATATGCGCGGCCACGTCGGTTGCCTCCCTGGTCGGTGCGGATCGTGATACGGCGGTGGGCGGGGCACAAGGAGCGAGGCGATGCGCATTCTGCTGACCGGCGGCGCGGGCGATCTCGGCCAGGCGCTGGTGCCGCGGCTGATCGATCGCGGCGATACGCCGGTGGTGCTGGACATCCGCGCCCCCGCCAATTCGCCATCGCAGGCGGTGTTCGTGCCGGGCTCCATCCTCGACCGGCCGACGCTGCGCACGGCGCTGCAAGGCTGCGACGCCATCGTGCATATCGCCGCCTGGCACGGCATCCACGAGGATCGCAAGGATGCCTACGACTTCTTCGACCTGAACGTGCGCGGCACGTTCGAGGTGTTGCAGACCGCCGCCTCGCTCGGGATCCGCAATGTCGTCTTCATCTCGACGACCAGCGTGTTCCGGGCGGGATCGCTGTACGGACGCAGCAAGATCCTGGCCGAGAGGATCGCCGCCGACTTCGCGACGCACGACGCGATGACCGTCGTCACGCTGCGGCCGCGCGGTTTCATTCCGCACTGGAACCGCGACGTCTACACGAAGTTCAGCGACTGGGCCCGCTGGTTCTGGGGTGGCGCGGTGCACATCGACGATGTGGCGGCGGCGGTGCTGCTGGCGGTGGACCTGCTGTCGCGCGAGCCGCCCAAGGAGCATCTGGTACTCACGCTCGACAGCGCCTACGAGTACACCGACGCCGACCTGGCCGAGTGGGACGCCGCCGGCCCCGGCTCCACCTTCCGCAAACACTATGCGGAGCACTACGACCTTGCGGTGTCCCACGGCCTCGATCCGGCGCAGAAGCCGCGTCGGCTCGACATCGCCGAGACGGTGCATCGGCTGGGGTATCGCCCGTCCTACAGCCTGGGTTGCCTGCTGGCCGAGTTGGCGGCCTATGGCGACAGCGGCCCGCCCCGTGCCGGCGCCGCATCCTTGACCCCACACCTGCCAGCCGGCAGGTTGCCCGGCGGAACAACGGGGACGGCGATGCAGTTCGGATGGCTCACGCTGGCATTGTCGCCATCGCCGGATGAGGACGCCATCCGGATCGACCAGCAGATCGACCTGGTGCGCGCCGCCGAAGCGTTCGGCTTCCACGATGCGTGGCTGACCGAGCACTACTTCACCGGCGAGAGCGTCTACAACGACGCGTTGCTGTTCGCCTCCGCGTTGGCGATGCGCACGACGCGCATCCGCATCGGTTTCGCCGTGCTGCAGATGCCGTTCCATCATCCGGTGCGGCTGGCGGTGCAGTTGGCGCTGCTGGACAACCTCAGCAAGGGGCGGATCGACGTCGGCATCGGCAAAGGCACCGTCTACAACGAATACGAATTCGTCGGCCACGGCATGCGCAGCGACGACAGCCGCGCACGCATGGCCGAAGCGTTCGAGGTGCTGGAGCGCGCCTGGCGTGAATCGCCGCTGGTCTATGAGGGCCAGTATTTCAATGTGCGCGTGCCGGAACTGCGGCCGAAGCCGGTGCAGCAGCCCGGCCCGCCGATCTGGCGCAGCGTGATCTCGCCGGCCTCGTTCCAGGAATGCGGCCGCCGCGCGATCCCGATCCTGACGGCGCGCCTGCCGGTGGAACGGATCAGGGAACGCTGGGCGCTGTACGAGGCGGGCCTGGCCGAAGGCGGCCACAACACCGCAACGCGGGAGCGGCTGCTGGCGCAGGCGGCGCTGTGGCGGAACGTCTATGTCGCGGAAACGGATGCCCAGGCGGAGGACGAACTGTCCGCGCTGCTGCTGCGCACGCGGGAGCACATGATGCATGTGCGGCACGAGTACAACCCCGCCGATTTCCACATCGACCCCGTCATGCTGAACCCCTGGGACCAATCCCGCGATCGGTGACGCCGAGGCCCTGCCGTTCATTCTGGGCACGGGGTCGATCTTCGGCTCGGCGGAGCGGGTGCGCGAGCAGGTCGCGGAACTGCGCGATGCCGGCGTGCGGCACCTGCTGTGCCAGACCGGCTTCGGCGACATGAGCCACGAGCAGAACCTGGCCTCGATGCGCCGCTTCAGCGAGCAGGTGATGCCGGCGTTTGCCGGCTGATCCAAGGGGAAGGGATCCGGCGATGCAGTGGCGGATCGGCGACGTGACGGTGACCAAGGTCGTGGAACTGGAGGTCACCGGCGGCAGCCGCTTCATCCTGCCCGACGCGACGCGCGAGGCGGTGCAGCCGATCACCTGGCTGGTGCCGCACTTCGCCGATGCCGATGGCCGGCTGCGCATGAGCATCCACAGCTTCATCGTGCAGACCCCGACCCGGCGCATTGTCGTCGACACCTGTCTCGGCAACGACAAGCAGAGCCGGCGCATCCCGGCGTGGAACGATCTGCACGGGCCGTTCCTGGAGGATCTCGCGGCGGCGGGCTTTCCGCGCGAGTCGATCGACACCGTGCTGTGCACGCATCTTCACGTGGACCATGTCGGCTGGAACACCATGCTGGTGGACGGCCGCTGGGTGCCGACCTTCCCCCAGGCACGCTATCTGATGGGGCGCCTGGAGTTCGCACACTGGTCGAAGCCGCAGGGCCGTGAGGACATGGCCGCGGTGTTCGCCGATTCGGTGCGGCCGGTGTTCGAAGCGGGGCTGGTCGATCTGGTCGAAACCGACGCACAGATCTGTGAGGAGATCGGCCTCGTCCCGACAATTGGCCATACACCGGGCCATGTCAGCGTGCGCATCCGCTCGCGCGGCGAGGAGGCGCTGATCACCGGCGACTTCCTGCACCACCCATGCCAGATCGCCCATCCGGAATGGGCCGCCGCCGCCGATTCCGATCCGGCGATGGGCGTCGCCACGCGGCGGCGCATGTTCGCGCAGCTTGCGGACACGCCGGTGCTAGTGATCGGCACGCATTTCGCCGGCGCGACGGCCGGGCGGATCGTGCAGGACGGGCGGGGCGTACCGTCTGGATGTCTGAGCGTCAGCAGGTGAATGCGACGACGTCGCTCGCGTAGCCATCGTTCCTGGTCGCGCTTGCACTATCGGCCATCGGCATTGCCGGTGCGTCGGCCATGGCGCAGCCGCGTCACCAGATACGCGACCAGCAGGAAGGCCAGCGTGTGCGCGACGATGATCGCGACACAGCGGGCCGTGGGTTCCGCGGTCATGTCGACCAGCGCGCTGGTGCGCACGTCGATCACCGGGATCGGTCCTTCGGCGGCAATGAACAGCGACTGCATGGCTTCGGTCAGCCAGTAGCCGCTCACCGCGACCTTGGCCACCACCGTCGCCGGTTCCGGCAGCTTGGGCACCAGCACCCCGCCAGGATAAAGCTGCGGCACCAGAGCCAGCGGAACGATCGTGGTCGCCTGGTCCCGCGTGTTGGCGAACGCTGAGATCACCAGCCCCATCGCCGTGCCCGCCATCGCACCGATCGTCAGCAGCAGGAACTGCCCCCACCGGTCGCCCGGCACTCCCGCCGAGAGCACCGACGCAAGTACATAGACGGCAGCAAGCTGCATCACGGTGAACGCGCAGGACACGCAATACTTGGCGCCAACGAACGCCGCGGTGGACAGGTTTATGTCATGCTCCCGCCGATAGATCGCGAGGTCGCCGACGATCTCCTTCGATGCGGCATTGCAGCCGAGCCATATGGCGCTGAGGCCCAGCAGCAGCAGCAGGGCGTTCTTGGCGTTGACCTGCTCCTGTCCGGTGCCGAAGTTGCCGAATGCGTAGCCGATCATCCCGCCGATCAGCACGCTCTGCACCGCCGCCATCACCAGGGTGCGACCGTCCGAGAGCAGCAGGCACGTGTTCCGGTTGCAGCAGGATCGCACTCTGACGGATGATGCGGCGCAAGGTAACGAGCGCCGGATCGTGCCCACGCTGCGCGTCGGCGCGCTGCGTATCGGCAGGCTGCAGGCCGGCACGCTGCGTATCGGCAGGCAGTTCGCCCGCCCGCGGTGAGTTCGGCACTGCGGCCACGGATTTCTCGAAGCTCGCGCGCCAGTATTCGGGGCCGCGCTCGTCCATCCGGGCGAACACCCCGCCCCCAGGCCGTGACACGGAGAAGAAGGTCAGCACCTCGGGGGGTGCGCCCACGAAGGTCAGGTGCCCACCGCGGCCGAGACAGACGATCCTGTCACAGAACTCCGCCACGTTCGCCAGGGTGTGGGTGACCAGGACGATGGTCATCCCGTCATCGGCCAGGCGGCGCAACAGGCGCATGATCTCCCAGTCGGTGCTCTCATCCAGCCCGCTCGTTACCTCGTCCAGCAGCAGCAGACTGGGACGATTGAGAATCTCCGCGGCCAGGCTTGCGCATTTCTTCTGCCCGCCGCTCAGCGCCGCGATGCGCTGGTCCAACCGGTCGTGCAGGTCGACGTTCCGCGCCGCTTCGCTCACCGCCGCGTGACGCTGCGCCGTCGAGGTATCGGGCGGCAGGCGAAGCTGCGCCGCATAGTCGAGCGCCTGGCGCAAGGTAAGCTGCTCGTGCAGCACGTCCTGTTGCGGCACGAAGGCGATGTCTGCTTCAACGCCTGGAAATTGCCGAACAGGTCACTGCCATTGAGCAGGACGGTGCCTTCGCTCGGCAGCGCACGGCCGGCCATGATGTTCATCAGCGTGGACTTCCCGGAACCATTCGCGCCGATGATGGCGACGAACTCGCACGGGCTGATGCGCAGGTTTGCCGAATGCAGGATGCGATGCGGCGCACGGTCGGCGCGCGGGCCGCGCACGTCATAGCTCACGCCCCGCATGAGAAGCTCGACATTGCCGACGCGCCATGCCCGCGTGAGTGCGGTGCCGTCGAAGGTGAGTTGGAAGGGGCCGATATCGATGCGGTCGCCGGCGACCAGGGATCGCGCGCCGCGCACCCGTGCGCCGTTGACATAGGTGCCGTTGGCGCCGCCGAGATCGCGCAGCACGATGCTGTCGCCGGAGACCTCGAACGCCGCGTGACGGCGCGAGACGTTGGGATGGTCGAGCACCACCTGGCCGGGCATCGCCTGGCGGCCGACGGTGAGGCTGTGGCCGAGCGGCACGCGGTCGGTCGCGGTGGTCTCGTCCGAGCGCCGGAGGATCGGGTTCGGGCCGGCGCGCGCATGGGAGGTGGACCAGGAGGGGTCGGGTCGCGGGCTGCCGCCGATCATGCGAGCCAGCGGCTCACGCGCTGCGCGATTGGGAGGACCGAAACGCGACTCGCACGCGGAGGATCATGGCAATACCCTTTCAGGAGCGTATCACCGGCTCCTGGGCTCGCCCGATGGGGCTATCGCCGACGTTACGCGCCGGCCGACGTACTAGATAGTCTCGAAAATTGCCTATCCCGTCTTATTCATTGGGGTTGCCAGAGTTGTGACGACCGGTGATGCGGCGGAGCATGGCGAGCATGCAATGCTCGGCCGCATCGGCGGGCGAAGTGGCTGCCAGTTGTCGACACGACCCCGACATCGCGCGCAGAACCCCGAGGCCGTGGTGGAATTGCGATGAACCTTCCGAAGCCGTCTGGCGGCGATCGTGGCGCGCGACGCTCCTCGCAATCCCGATCGAGGCCTGGCTCCAACACTTGTCCCGCGTGCCGGCCTTGCGCGCCGGTTACTGCCGGCGGCGGATGGGCTGCTGCACGACCCAGTTGATCCGCGGGTCCATGCCGTCGTGCGATCAGTCGATCTTGCCCATCGCCCGCAGGCTTGCCTCCACCGTTCCCATCAAGCCGGTGTACGGCTTCGCCTTGGACAGATCGCGGATCGTGGCCACCTTGTCGGCGAACATCTCGAGCGTCACCGGCTGGTCGGGATCGAACTGCACGCCCTCGGACTGGAAATACTGCACCCGGGCGTAGTTGCCGGCGGTCGCGGCAATGATCTCGCCGCTCGCGTCGCACGCCTCGCTGCACAGCCAGGCCACCGCCGGGGAGACGAATTCCGGCCGCATGAACTTGATCATGTCCGGTGGCAGCAATCCCTCGGTCATGCGCGTGTGAGCCGACGGTGAGATCGCATTGCACAGGATGTTGTATTTCGCGCCCTCGAGCCGCAGCACGTTGATCAGGCCGTTCACGCCCATCTTCGCGGCGCCATAGTTGCTCTGGCCGAAATTGCCCACCGTGCCGGAGCCGGAGGTGGTGACCACGATGCGGCCGTACTGCTGCTTGCGCATGATCGGCCAGGCGGCCTTGGTGCAATACACCGTGCCCATCAGGTGCACCTGCACGGTGAACGCGAAATCCTCCAGCGTCATGTTGTTGAACGCCTTGTCGCGCAGGATGCCGGCGTTGTTCACCAGGATGTCCAGGCGGCCCCAGGTGTTGACGGCGGTATCGACGATGGCCTGAGCGGCCTTGGCATCGGCGACGGAATCGTAGTTGGCCAAGGCCTCGCCGCCGGCCGCCTTGATCTCGGCCACCACCTGGTCGGCCACCGCGTGCTGACCGCCGCGCCCGTCCACCGCGCCGCCCGGATCGTTGACCACGACCTTGGCGCCACGGCTGGCCAGCAGCATGGCGTGGGAGCGGCCAAGGCCGGCACCGGCGCCGGTCACGATGGCGACGCGATCGTCGAAGCGGATGGTCATGGGTTCCTCCTGGGATGGCCGTATCACGGTTGCCGCGGTATCCTACGGCGCAGAAACTCCGAGAGGCCACCCATGAGCTATCTGCGCAGCGGCATCTTCCTCGCTCCATTCCACAGCATGAAGGAAAACCCGACGCTCGCGCTGGAGCGCGACATGGAGTTGCTGCAGCACATCGACCGGCTGAACTACCACGAGGCGTGGATCGGCGAGCACCACTCAGGCGGCTTCGAGATCATCGCCGCGCCCGAGATGTTCATCGCTGCCGCCGCCGAGCGCACGCGGCACATCCGGCTCGGCACGGGCGTCGCGTCGCTGCCGTACCACAACCCGTTCATGCTGGCCGACCGGATGGTGCAGCTCGACCACATGACGCGCGGGCGCGCGATGTTCGGCGTGGGGCCAGGCGCGCTGGTGCATGACGCCCTGAAGATCGGCATCAAGGCGGCCGACCAGCGGCGCATGATGAACGAATCGCTCGACGTGATCATGAAGCTGCTGCACGGCGAGGTCGTCACCGAGAAGACCGACTGGTACAATCTGGTGGACGCGCAATTGCAACTTCCCTGCTACACGCAGCCGATCATGGAGATGGCGGTGGCGGCGTCGCGCTCGCCGTCGGGCGCGCTGGCGTCGGGGCGGCACGGCATCGGCATGCTGTCGATCGGCGGCACTTCGCCCGAATCGATGGCCAAGCACACGCTGAACTGGAGCCTGTACGAGGAGCAGGCGCGGCTCAACGGCAAGGTTGCGGATCGCAGCAAGTGGCGGCTGGTGACACTGCTGCACGTGGCCGAGACGCGCGAGCAGGCGCGGGAGAACGTGCGGTTCGGCCTCGACGCATTCCGCGATTATTTCGCCGATGTCGCGACCTTCCCGATCGTGCCGCCCGACATCAAGGATCCGTACACCTTCCTGACCGAGAGCGGCGCGGCCTGCATCGGCACGCCGGACGACGCGATCGCCTATATCGAGAATCTCCAGAAGGGCTCGGGCGGTTTCGGCGCCATCATGGAACTGGCGCACAACTGGGCGGACTGGGAGCAGACCAAGCGGCACTACGAGCTGATGGCGCGCTACGTGCACCCGCACTTCCAGCGCTCACGCGAGCTGCGCCGCGTGTCCTACGCCTATGCCCGCGACCACCACGACGAGTTCATCGGCCAGTCGAGCGCCGCGGTCCAGGCGGAGATCGACCGGCTGGCATCACGCAAGGCGGCCGAGTAGCGCCGAACCGACCCCATCGTCATGGCAGGGCTTGTTCCTGCCAGCCGCCGGCACGAGACCGGGCCATGACGGTGGACGGCGCGGCGCAGACGGTGGGGTAGCGACGGAGGGCGTGAGACCGCCGCGGCTGACAAGCGCGTGCGCAGTGCCTAGGGTGCGCGCCTCCCCTTCGTCGGATGGAACGACATGGCACGCGACGTCCTCACCGAATTGGCCGGGCTGCTGGAAGGCAAAGGCGCCCGCCGCTACGGGCTGAGCGATGTGAACCAGTTGCAGCACGCGTTGCAGGCGGCGCTGCTGGCCGAGCAGCAGGGATGCCCCGCACCGCTGATCACCGCGGCGCTGCTGCACGATATCGGCCACATGGTGCACGGTCTCGGCGAGAACCCGGCCGAAGCCGGCATCGATGACCGGCATGAGGAACTTGGCCGTGCCTATCTGGCACCTCTGTTCGGGCCGGAGGTGACCGAGCCGGTGCGCCTGCACGTGCCGGCGAAGCGCTATCTGTGCGCGACCGAGGCCGACTACTTCGCCAGGCTGGCGCCGGACAGCGTGTTGAGCCTGTCGCTACAGGGCGGGCCGATGTCGGCCGATGAGGTGGCGGTGTTCGGCGCCTTGCCGCACGCCGCGGCGGCGGTGCAACTGCGCCGCTTCGACGATGACGCCAAGGTGGCCAACCTGCCGACGCCGCCGGTCGCGCATTTCCTGCGCTATGTGCAGGCATCCCTGCGCCCGTAACGGACGCGGCACGGCAGGAGGGTGGGGCGCCGCACAATCCGCTGGCCGAACGTCCGCACAACATGCAGGATGGCACAAAAATCGGGAGGAACGCCGCCACTGTGACGGGAGGGCTTGAATCATGCAGGTCGGCGTCTTCATCCCCATCGGCAACAACGGCTGGCTGATCTCGACGACGTCGCCGCACTTCAAGCCGAGCTTCGACCTCAACCGCACGGTGGTGGAGAAGGCCGAGCGCTACGGCATGGACTTCGCGCTGTCGATGATCAAGCTGCGCGGCTTCGGCGGCCCCTCGGAGTTCTGGGACTACAACCTGGAAAGCTTCACCCTGATGGCGGGCCTGGCGTCCGTCACCAGCCGCATCCAGTTGTTCGCCACCTGCTCGGTGCTGACGCTGCCGCCCGCTTTCGCGGCGCGCATGGTGGTGACGGTCGACAGCATCTCGCACGGCCGGTTCGGCCTCAACATGATCACCGGCTGGCAGGAGAAAGAGTATTCGCAGATGGGCATCTGGCCCGGCGAGCGGCACTACCAGTCACGCTACGAGTATTGCAGCGAATACGTCACCATCATGCGCGAGTTGTGGGAGACCGGTCGCAGCGACTTCAAGGGCGAGTTCTTCCAGATGGACGACTGTCGCTGCCTGCCGATGCCGTCGGGCCGCATCCCGATCATCTGCGCCGGGCAGAGCGACCGCGGCACCGAGTTCGCCGCCACCTACGCCGACTACAATTTCTGCTCCAGCTTCGGCATCAACGACCCGCACGCGGTGGCACCGAGCACCGCACGCCTGGTGGCGGCGACCGCCCGCACCGGGCGCGACTGCGGCGCGCTGGTGGTCATGATGGTGATCGCCGAGCCGACCGATGACGAAGCCTTCGCCAAGTGGGAGAGCTACCGCGACGGCATCGACATGCAGGCGATGGGCTGGCGCCAGTCGCAGGCGGCGGACGATCCGGGCGGCGACAAATACGCCAGCGCCGGCCGCTTCGCCGAAAAGCTGCGCAACCGAATGCCGACGATGCACGGCGTGCTGGTGGGGTCGTACGAGCGGATCGCGGCACTGCTGGACGAGTACGCGACGGTGCCCGGCGTGCGCGGCGTGATGTTGACCTTCGACGACTTCATCGAGGGGATGGACAAGTTCGGCCAACACATCCAGCCGCGCATGGCCAGCCGCAGCCACGTGCTGGCGGCGGCCTAACGTCGGCGCAGCGCCTCGGCCATCCGTCCGACGACCTCGCGCAGCACCGGCGCGGGCGAGGCGAAATTGAGCCTGGCGAAGTGTGCATACTGCGCACCGAACGTCTCGCCGAAGTTCAACCCGACACGCGCGTTATCCAGGAAGAACTGCCCCGCCGGCCCGGGCAAGGCGAGCGCGGAGCAGTCGAGCCAGGCGAGGTAGGTGGCCTCCGGCAGCCGCATCGCCACGCCCGGCAATTCGTTGCCGAGGGTCTGCGCCAGCCAGTCGCGGTTCGCCTGAAGCTGTCCCATGATCTCGTCGAGCCAGGGCTGCCCGTGGTCCCAGGCGGCGATGGTGGCATCGACGCCGGTGACGCCGGGCGAGCCCAGCAGCCGCATCGGGACGCGGGCGAAGAAGCGAGCCTTCAGCGCCGGCGCCCCGAAATGCATCACCGCGCAGCGCAGCGCCGGAATGTTGAAGCTCTTGGTGGCCGATGTGATGGTGATCGTGCGCGCGGCGATGTCCGGGTGCAGCGAGGCCAGCGGGATGTGCGTGTTGCCCGGATAGACGATGTCGGCGTGGATCTCGTCGGACACCACAATGAGGTCGTGGCGGATGGCGAACGCCGCCACCGCCTCGAGTTCCGCGCGTGTATACGATCGTCCCGTCGGATTCTGCGGATGGCAGAAGATCAGCACCCGGGCGCGCGGATCGGGTGCGGCCTCGTAGGCCTCCAGGTCGAGCATCCAGCGCGTGCCGTTGTCGCGCATCGGGTTGGCCACCAACCGCCGGCCGGTGTCGTTGATGGCGGCCATGAACGGCGGATAGGACGGCAGTTGCAGCAGTACCGCATCGCCCGGATCGCTGAACGCCATGACCGAGGAGAAGCTGGCCTGCACGAGGTCGCCGATCGGATGGGCATCGGCCGGATCGGTCTGCCAGCCGAACCGGCTCGCCATGCGGCGGCTGAAGGCTGCGGCGAGCGCGCCCTCCCGCGCGGCATAGCCATATTCCTGGTTGCGGGTCAGCCGGTCGAGCGCCTCGGAGATCGCCGGCGCCACGCCGAAATCCATGTCTGCCACCCAGGCGGGCAGCACATCGTCGGGGAATTTGTGCCACTTGTTGGTGCGGCGCGCACGCAATGTCGCGATGTCGAAGTCGGTCGCCCCGGAGGCCATGCCGTATTCTCCCGTTCCGGAGTACGGGCATAGCACCCGCGTCCGGGGCCGGCGAGATGCGGCAGCGGCGGAACGGCATTTGGTTCGGCGTCGTTCCCGGGACTATACCGCGGACTGGCACTGGGACAGGAGGCGGCGGACATGCCCACCACGGAAAAGCTGGAACATCGCACACTCGGCACCGGCGGGCCGTCGGTCTCGGCCGTCGGGCTCGGCTGCATGTCGCTGTCCGGCGTCTATGGCGCGGCCGATGATGCGGCCTCCGAGGATCTGATCCGGCATGCGATCGACCAGGGCGTCGATCATTTCGATTCCTCGGACATGTACGGCTGGGGTCACAACGAGCAGGTGATCGGCCGCGCGCTGAAGGGGCGCCGCGACGGCGTGGTACTGGCCACCAAGTTCGGGCAGACGCAGAACCCCGGCGGGGCCAATGGCGTGAACGGCCGTCCCGAGTATGTGCAGCAGGCGTGCGAG
Organism: Acetobacteraceae bacterium; assembly: GCA_037201625.1. Classification (GTDB taxonomy): domain Bacteria; phylum Pseudomonadota; class Alphaproteobacteria; order Acetobacterales; family Acetobacteraceae; genus JAMXLO01. The sequence continues at coordinate 2,304,414 of JBBCGR010000003.1, forward strand.
GCCAGCCTGCAGCGGCTGGGCGTGGACGTGATCGATCTGTACTACCAGCACCGCGTCGATCCCTCGGTGCCGATCGAGGAGACCGTCGGCGCGATGGCCAGACTGGTGCAGCAGGGCAAGGTGCGCCATCTCGGGCTGTCCGAGGCATCGCCCGCCACTATCCGGCGCGCCCATGCGGTGCATCCGATCGCCGCGGTGCAGACGGAGTATTCGCTGCTGTATCGTGAGGAAGCCGAGGAGACGCGGGAGACGACGCGCGGGCTGGGGATCAGCTTCGTGGCCTATTCGCCGCTGGGGCGCGGCTTCCTGACCGGTGCGCTGCAGAGCTTCTCGGACATCGACGGCAGGCGTGCCGCGCACCCGCGGTTCCAGCAGGAGAACTTCGACCGCAACCGCGAACTGGTCGCGCGGATCGAGGCGATCGCGCAGGAGAAGGGCTGCACCCCGGCCCAGGTGACGCTGGCCTGGCTGCTGGCGCAGGGACAAGACGTGGTGGCAATTCCCGGCACCCGCTACGCGGCGCGGCTGGACGAGAATGTCGGTGCGCTCCGGGTGCGGCTGACGGCCGATGACGTCGCGCGCATGTCGGCGGCGATTCCGAAGGGTGCGGCTGCCGGCACGCGGTATCCGGCGGGCGGCATGAAAAGCGTCTACGTGTAGCGTGCGGGATCGGTCATCCCCGCTCCCCAGGACTGCGACCCACGACCCACTTCGTCATGGCCGTGGCTTGGCCCGGCCATCCATGTCTTTGGCGTTGTAGGGATGGCAACGACGTGGATGGCCGGCCTGCGCCGGCCATGACGATGGGAGTGCGCGCGGCATGCAGCGCTGCCTGCTGCGGCGGCTTTCCTAGCCGAGTGTATGTGTATGCATCTGTGTGCGCTTATGTATGTGCAAGCGCGCCATCCTCGCGCATGTTGGGATGACGGGAATGGCCCCGTTCGGACGGCATGGCACGCGGCGTCGGCTCGCCGGGCAGCTCAGGCGGGCGCGGTCCCCCGCAGGCAGGTCCGATGCAGCACGCGCGGGAAATGCGCCGCGTCGAAATTCGCATCGGCCCGGTGCAGCAGGCACCGGTTGTCCCACATCAACAGGTCCCCGCTGCGCCAGCGGTGGCGGTAGACGAAGCGGTCCTGCGTCGCATGCGCCGCCAGCCGCTCCCGACCCTCCGCCATCGGCATGGCGTCGAAATGCGAGGCGTGAACGCCCATGAACAGGCATTTCCGTCCGGTATCGGGATGCACGCGCACCAGCGGATGGTGCATCGGCGGGGCGTCGGCGATCTCCTCGGGCGTCGCTGTGCGGCCGTGCTTCTGCTGCGACAATTCCCAGCTATGCACCACGCGCACGCCGTCCAGCGCGGCCCTCTCCCCATCGTCGAGCGCCTCATAGGCGGCGTACATGTCGGCAAAGCAGTTGTCGCCGCCGTCGGGCGGCATGACGATAGCGTGGAGGATGGTCGCCAGCGACGGCTCCGGCCGGAACGACTTGTCGGTATGCCATTCCTGCGAGCCGACCTTGCCGCTCGGCTTGCCGTCCGCGCCGAGGTTGGAGACGGTGTGCACCAGCGGGTTGTCGGAGCCGCGGTTGCGCGCGATGTGCCGCTCCAGCGTGCCGAACTGCTCGGTGAACGCGATCTGCTGTTCCTTGCTCAGGCGCTGGTCGCGGAAGCACAGCACCTGGTAACGACAGAAGGCGCGGAAGCACAGCACGTGGTAACGACAGAAGGCAGCGTACACCTCCCGCCGCGTCGCCACGTCGAGTGGCTGCGCGAGGTCGAGCCCAATCACCTCCGCGCCGAGCACCGGCGACAGCGGCCGGATCTCGCAGCGCACGGCTTGCATGGCCATGGACATTGTTGCGCTCCCTCCCAGGATCGGAGCGATGCTAGAGCGTGATCCGCGCAGGTGGAACCACCGGAGCGGTGAATCACGCTCTCAGACAACGAGCTGGAGCGGGTTCCGTGAGCCTACGCGAACGGACTCTGCTCTAGTCCCGCCCGCACGGGCGCGCCACCGGCCGCCGGATCAGGTGCATCGCATCAGATGCGCGGCCGCTGCGCGTCGGCGAACGCCATGCCGATCGAGCCCAGCAGCATCAACACGGCCATCCCACGCGGCGTGCCGTCGGTGGCGAGGCCGACCAGCAGGCCGCTGCACGCGCCCAGCATGTACTGCCACGTCCCCATCAGTGAGGATGCACTGCCGGCGTGATGCTGGTGCCGCGCCAGCGCCCCCACGATGGTGTTCGGGTTCAGCATGCCCATGCAGCTTATCGCGACGAACACCGGGACAAGCACCAGCGGCAGGAAATGCCAGCCGGCGAAGGCGATCACCGCCAGCAGCGCGACAGCGCAGAGATGCACGCGCCCCACGCCGCGCAGCACGCGGTCGTGGCCCAGGCGGCGCAGCAGCATGGGATTGATCTGGGCGCAGGCGATCAGCCCGACCGAATTGGCGCCGAAGATCAGTGCGAACTCGCCGGGTGCCAGGCCGAACCCCTGGATGAACACCGGCGACGATCCGCCGAGATAGGCGAAGAACGCGAAGGTGGCGAAACCGCCCATGGCGGCGTGGCTCAGGAAGCCGCGCTCGGACAGGATGATTCGGTAGCGGGCGAGCAGTTCGCCCAGATGGAGGCGGACGCGGCGCTCCACCGGCAGCGTGTCCGGCAGCAGCAGCACGACCAGGATCCAGCAGATCGCGCCGTATGCCGTCAGGATCCAGAAGATCCCGCGCCAGTCGGCGAAGGCCAGCACCGCGCTGCCGATCGTCGGCGCCAGGATCGGCGCCGCCCCCATCACCAGCGACAGTCGCGACAGCATCACCGCCGCCGCATGCCCCTCGGCCAGGTCGCGCACCATGGCGCGGGGGATCACCATCCCGGCCGATGCGCCGATCGCCGACAGGGCGCGGAAGCCGGCGAGCCACTCGATGGAGGGCGCCAGCGCGCAGCCCAGGCAGGAGACCGTGTAAAGCGCGGTGGCGAAGATCAGCGGGCGCTTGCGGCCGAACCGGTCGGACAGCGTGCCCTGAGTGATCTGGCCCAGCGCGAGGCCGGCGAACCAGGCGGCGAGGGTAAGCTGGGCAGAGCCGGCGCGGGAGCCGAACGAGGCCTCGATCGCCGGGAAGGCTGGCAGGTACATGTCGGTGGTGGCCGGCCCGACCGCGGTGAGGAAGCCCAACAGGATGGGGAGCCAGGCGGGAAAGGAGATCATGAGGCGTTCATTGCAGCCGCCGTGCCACAACGCCAGGGACGCCCGAGCGGCTGGCGGCGGGGTCCACGCGTCCTGACACGGCACCACGGCCGAATGAACGACGTTTAATCAGGGCCCTGCTCCCCGACTCGCATGCGCCATGGTAGCTGCGAGGGATGATAACCGCGCGTTCGCCTCGACCGAGCCTGCGTGACCTGACCCTGCTTGGCCGCCTGGGCCTGCGTGGTCGCCTGGGTCTGTGTGGCCTCGCCCTGCTCAGCCCGCTCCTCGCCGCCTGCCAGGCGCAGCCGACGCCCGACGCGGCCGCACCGGCCGTGACCGCCGGCCTGGGCGCGGTTCCCGGTTGTGCCGAAGGCGTGTCCGCCACGCTGGCCGATGGTGTCCGCATCGGCTATCTCGGCAGCGATCCCGAGGATCCGCAGCGCTGCCTGCTGCGCTGGTCCGGTCGCTCCTATCCGCTGTATTTCGGCTTCTGGAGCGTGGATTCGCAGACCCCGATGAGCGACGAGGCGCGGGCGGCCTTCCGTGCCGTGCTCACCGGCCCGGTGGGCACCGAGGCCTCGTTCCAGACGGGACGCGCCCGGCTCTGGAGCCGCGTCAGCATCGCCCATATCGGCAATACCGCCGTCGAGGTGGCCGGCCGCCGCCGTCCGGCCGTGGAACTGCGCGTGGTCCGCCACGACGCCTTCGGCCGCCCCGACGTGCGCGCCGAGACGCGCTACACGATCGACCGCGCGACCGGCGTGATGCTGCGGCGCGCGAGCGTCACGCCGATGGCGAACGGCGAAGTGACCACGACGACGAACTGGCAGGTGGGGGTGCTGCAGGAGGCCGGTTGACGGCTTCGGTTCGGGCTCGCATCCTTGCGACGCCTCCCGGAGACGCCGCACGATGGCCCTCAGCCGCACGACCCGTGTCAATCTGCTGATCGGCAACGGCCACTTCCTGTCCCACTTCTACGTGCTGTGCCTGCCGCCGCTCTTCATCGCATGGCAGACCGCGTTCGGCGTCAGCTTTGCCGAACTTGGCCTGGCGGTGGCGCTGATGTCGGGCACCACCGCCATCCTGCAGACCCCGGTCGGCTTCCTGGTCGATCGCCACGGCGCGCGCGCCTATCTGGTGGGCGGCGCGCTGCTGATGTCGCTGTCGATCGCGGCGATGGGGTTCGCGACCAGCTTCTGGCAGATCCTGGTGCTCGCGACATTGTCGGGCGTCGGCAATTCGGTGATCCACCCGGCGGATTACGCGATCCTGTCGGGCTCGGTGGACAAGGATCGGATGGGGCGCTCCTTCGCGCTGCACACGTTCAGCGGCAATCTGGGGTTCTCCGCCGCGCCGCCGGTGATGGCGGTTCTGATGGTGGCGATCGGCTGGCGCTCCAGCGTCATGCTGGTGGGGCTGCTGGGCGTGCCGGTGGTGCTGTCCATCCTGCTGCAGAGCTCGATCCTGCGGGATCAGGTGCGCCACGAGCCAAAGCATGCCGGCGTTTCGCCGTCCGGGCGCGAGCTGCTCATGAGCCGCACCATGCTGCTGTTCTTCAGCTTCTTCCTGCTGGGATCGATGGCCGGCGCCGGCGTGCAGTCCTGGCTGATCACCGTGCTGCACACGATGAAGGGGCTGACGCTCGAGGTCGCCTCCTCGGCGCTGACCGGCTACATGGCGGGCTCGACCGTGGGGGGTACTGGTGGGCGGCTGGTTCGCCGACACCTACAAGCGGCATGTGCTGGCCTTCGCGGTCATCCTGACCATCACTTCGGCGATGCTGACCTTGGCGGTGGAATGGGCGCCGGTGTCCGGCCTGGTCGTGATCATGCTGATGTTCGCCTCCGGCCTCGCGCTCGGCGCCAGCCGGACGCCGCGCGACGTGATGCTGAAGGACGCGGCGCCGCCGGGGCAGATCGGCAAGGTGTTCGGCTTCGTCAGCGCCGGGCTGCCGCTGGGCAGCGCGCTCACGCCGGTGCCGTTCGGCTTCCTGATCGACCGCGGACACCCCGAGCTGATCCTGGTGCTGGTCGCCGCCCTGCTGCTGGCGAGCCTGCTCTGCGTCGGCTCGGCCCGCTCCGGCGCGCGGCCACATCCGGTGACGGCGCCCGCCGAGTAGCAGCAGGCCGCCGGCGGGATCAGGCGACTGGCCGGCGGAGGCCGCGTCCGGCTCAGGCGGTGCGTAGGATCAGGCGGCCAGGAACAACTCGTTCAGCGCGCTGTCCCACAGCCGGATGCCGCCGGTGATGCCCGCCTCGTTGGACACGATCCGCACGTTCGCCGGCATCTCCCCCTGCAGGTGGCGGGAGTTGCCGCCGCCGATATACAGCACGTCGAAGCTGGTCAGCGTGGCGATGAAGCCGATCGCCTTGTGCACCCGGCGGCACCAGCGCTTGCGGCCGACCTCGCGCAGGGCTGCGTTGCCGAGATAGCGATCATAGGTCTTGCGGCCATGCACCGGGTGCTGGCTGAGCTCCAGGTGCGGCGCTGGCCGGCCATCCTCGAACAGCGCGAAGCCGAGGCCGGTGCCCAGGGTGATGACGCACTCCAGGCCCTGCCCGGCGATGACGCCCAACCCCTGCACAGTCGCGTCGTTGGCCATCCGCGCCGGCGCGCCGAATTTCTCGGCCAGCGTCTTCGCGAGCGGCATCTCGCGCCACGCCTCGGTGCCGAGATTGGGGGCGGTCAGCACCGCGCCGCGCCGGACGACGCCCGGGAAGCCGATGGAGATCCGCTGGAAGGCCCCGAGGGGTTCCACGACCTCGGTCAACGCGCTGACCACCGCGTCCGGCGTGGCGGGATGCGGCGTGTCGACATGGGAGGGGCCGGCGATCATCTTCCCGGCCGGCGACAGTATGCCCGCCTTCAGCCGCGTGCCACCGATGTCGATGGCCAGCGTCAGGGGGCCGGAGCCACGGGACGACGCAACCACCTGTTCCATTCTGGACGCTCCTCATGATTCGGCGGGCAACGCCGCACAATGATTCGGCGGGCAACGCCGCACAGTTTCCGATCTGACCTGCCGTCCGCACCGATGTCGAGATGGCTGCGTGCGTGCGTGGTCACCGACACGCGCAACCGTCCGTCCCGCCGGCCAGCGTCAGAGCTGCCGCGCCAGCTTGCGGGCCAGCAGCCAGCCGGGCAAGGCGGACACTGGCGCGCCGGGCAGCAGCAGCAGCCAGCCGAGGGGCTGGCCGTTGACGATGAGGTCCATGCCGATCCCCAGCATCATGCCGCCGACCAGGCAGCCCATGACGCCGGAGGAGATGCCCAGCCAGATGATCTCGCCACGATTGACCATGCCGCGCGTGCTACGTGGCGACGCCCGGTTTGACAAGCCGGGGGAGCGGCCCCTAGAAGCGGCCCCTTCACTGCCGGGAACGTGGACGGAACCCCGGGTTCCGCGCCCGTCCAGCACGGCTTGCTGGACCTACCGGTGCAACAAGAGCCACTCGAAAGGGCAACGCGCACATGACCAAGCGCGCCGAGAGTAAGTACAAGATCAATCGCCGGCTGGGGGTGAACCTCTGGGGCCGGCCGAAATCGCCGATCAACAAGCGGGAATACGGACCCGGCCAGCACGGCCAGCGCCGCAAGAAGGCGACCGATTACGGCACCCAGTTGATGGCGAAGCAGAAGCTGCGCGGCTATTACGGCAACATCAGCGAGAAGCAGTTCCGCCGCTACTACCAGGAAGCGGTGCGCGTGCGCGGCGACTCCTCGCAGTTGCTGATCGAACTGCTGGAGCGCCGGCTGGATGCGGTGGTGTACCGCATGAAATTCGCCATCACCCCGTTCGCGGCGCGGCAGTTCATCTCGCACGGCCATGTGCAGGTGAACGGGCGGCGGGTGAACATCGCGTCTTATCGCGTGAAGGACGGCGACACGATCGAGGTGAAGGAGCGCTCTAAGCAGCTTGCCATGGTGCTGGATGCGGCCCAGAGCCCGGAGCGGGACGTGCCGGAGTACCTGGAGGTCGACCACCGGGCGATGAAGGGCCGCTTCGCGCGGGCGCCGAAGCTCACCGACGTGCCCTATCCGGTGCAGATGGAGCCGAACCTCGTGGTCGAGTACTACTCGAGGTAATCCGATTGCCGCTTCGCCCCCGGCCGGCCGCATGTCAGCCGGGGGTTGGGCGGCCGGCGGTGGCAGGACAGGCCAGATGGCAGCCGGAGGGGTGGTAGCCGCGGCGAGGGTCAGAACCCCTCGCGGATCACGTCGCGCGCGAAATAGGACAGGATCAGGTCGGCGCCGGCCCGCTTGAACGCGCCCAGCGTCTCGCGCACCACCACCTGCTCGTTCAGCGCGCCGGCTGCTGCGGCGAACTTGATCATCGCGTACTCGCCGCTCACCTGGTACACGGCGATCGGCAGCAGCGTCCGCTCACGCAGCCGCGCCAGCACATCCAGGTATGCCAGACCCGGCTTCACCATCAGCATGTCGGCGCCCTCGGCCTCATCCTGCAGCGATTCCCGCAGCGCCTCGCGCCCGTTCATCGGGTCCGCCTGGTAGGTCTTGCGGTCGCCTTTCAACTCGCAGCCGGCGGCGACGCGGAACGGACCATAGAAGCCCGAGGCGAATTTGCTGGAATACGCCATGATCGGCGTGTCGGTGTGGCCCGCCGCATCGAGTGCATGGCGGATCGCCGCCACCTGCCCGTCCATCATCGCCGATGGCGCCACCAGGTCCGCCCCGGCCTCGGCCGCCACCACCGCCTGGCGCGCCAGGTTCTCGATCGTGACGTCGTTCACCACGTGGTCGTGCTCGATCACGCCGCAATGGCCGTGGTCGGTGTATTCGCAGAAGCAGATGTCGGGGATCACCACGAGTTCGGGTGCCGCCCGCTTCGCCCGCCGGACCATGCGCGCCACCAGCCCGTCGCGGTTCCATGCGTCGCTGCCCGAGGCGTCCTTGTTGTGCGAAATTCCGAACAGCATCAGCGCCTTCACCCCGTCGCGCGCCAGCCCTTCGACCGCGTGCTCCAGCTTGCGCTCGGGGATGCGCGAGACGCCCGGCATCTCGGCGATGGGCAGCGGTTCGTCGATGCCCTCCTCGATGAAGAGCGGCTGGATCAGGTCGCTGGCCGTCACGGCGGTCTCGCGCACCAGGCCGCGCAGTGCGTCCGACCGGCGCAGGCGGCGCAGGCGGGTGGTGGGGAACGGAGGTGCCATGGTTGCCTCGCAGGTCACTGGGCCGACAGGATGTATGCGTTGCGGCCGCGGGAGACCAGAGGCGGGCGCGTCGCATGTGCCGGCTTTGGGCATTCGGCCGCGCACCGCGGTTGGTCGGCCACGAACCTCCGCCTATGATCGGCCTCGCAGAACCGAAAGGAGACGGATCCCAATGGCCTTCTATGAGCTCCGCCAGTATTTCGTGCGGCCCGGCAAAATGGACGAGTGGGTGAAGATCATGGAGGAGGAGATCATCCCCTTCCAGGTGTCCAAGGGCATGGTGATCTGTGGCAGCTTCCGCGGCGAGACCGAGGAGTCCACGTACGTGTGGCTGCGCCGTTTCGACAGCGAAGCCGAGCGCGAGGCGCTGTACAAGGCGGTCTACGAGACCGAATATTGGAAGACCCAGATCGCACCGCGGGTTCCGGCCTGCCTCGACCGCGAGAAGATGCACATCCAGCGTATCGTCTCGACCCCGAAATCCACCATGCAGTAACTGGCGGGCAGCCGGCGTCAGGCGCGCCGGCTCTCGCACGGATCGATACCCAGCGGCGCGGTGCCGCTGCCCGAACTGGGCACCGCGCCGCCGCTGCTGCGGTCGGGGCTGATGCCGTCCGGCACGAACGGGTCGCGGCTGCGCGTGCCACCCGCATCGCCGGCCTGGCACCAGCCGCGTGCCCTGTATGGCGGTTGCCATCAGTCGTGCCCGGCTCATCCACCCCGCCTCTCGGCCACGCTGCGGCCCGCGGTTGTCACCGTCGGCTCGGCGCAGACGAGATAGCCGTGATACCAGAACTCGTCGGCACCGATGCTCGTGGCCGGATTGCCTGCCGCGCGACCCATGACTCCGGCCACGGCGAGCCGCTGCTGGACCCAGCCGGGGTACCCGGCGAACAGGATGAGCGTGCTGATGGCGTCCGTGTCGGGCGCCGCCGCCGACACGCCGCTGCCGAAGTTTGAACGAAAGACCTGTGCCGCGCGGCCTGTCGCCGAATGGAAGCCGACCCTGGCGCCCGGCGACAGGCAGACCTGCTCCGGCTGGAAGTGGCTGAGCACCTGGGTGCACGCGCTCGCGCACCAGCGGCGGATCTCGACCTTCACGCCGGGAATGGCGCTCCAGTTCCGGAACGCCCGGTCGAACGCGTCGATGTTGCCGCCGGGACTGCTTGTGATGAGGACGGTCTTTGCGCCGTCCTGCTCCGTCGCGAGCAAGGCGCCCGAGAGACCGGCGTCACACCCCACCAATCCCATCGCAAGCGCGATGAGCAGGGCATGTATAATTCTGTCCACGAATAGGGCGCCCTATGGGGTCCTGGAGCATGTTCGCTGCCCAAAAATGCCTCGAATATGCTCTAGCTCTTTGTTTTGCCGCGGGATTCACGCTTCGGGTGATTCCACTGGAAGCGATCTCGCTCTGGGCGCTTTATTACGCATATGTTTTGCGTAACCGTTAAAATCGGAGAATATTCGCCAATACCCGCTTGAATACCATTGCCCGTCGAACGGGGACTCCAAGTAGTGTATCGAGTGGTCGCGGTTCCGGTGGCGACCGGCATTAATCCTCGATTAGCACCTGTGCGGTATTACTGGGGTCCATTCACTCCGATAGGAAACGTGCTGATGTCCAGGCTTGCCGTCATCGTCCTGCTCGCCTGCCTGCTCGCCCGGCCAGGCCACGCCGAGGACACCGACGCGGTTCGCGGCACATGGCGTCTGCAATCCTATGTGGTCGAGGTACAGGCGACCGGCGAGACGCTGCCGGTCATGGGACCGCACCCGACCGGCTACACCACCTTCATGCCGGACGGGCGGGTGTTCTTCGTTCTGACCGCCGATGGGCGCAAGCCGGGCAAGACCGAGCAGGAGCGGGCCGACCTGCTGAGCACGCTGGTCGCCTATACCGGCACGTATCGCGTCGAAGGCGACACCTGGATCACCAAGGTCGAGGTCGCCTGGAATCCGGAATGGGTCGGCACCGAGCAGGTGCGCAATTTCCGCCGCGAGGGCGACCTGCTGCAGGTGCTGACGCCATGGCGCATGATGCCGAACTGGGCCGACAAGGGCATGACGCGCAGCATCATCACCTTCGCCCGCGTTCCGTAGGGCTGCGGATCAGCCCGCCTTCACCAGGGTCACCGGAAGATCGCCGGCGGCAACGACATGATTGGCAACCGACCCCAGGATCGCGCCGGCCACGCCACCCAGCCCGCGGGTGCCCATGACGATCTGCTGGCAGGCCAGGCGGCGCGCGAACGCAAGGATGGTCTCGCCCGCATCGCCGACCGCCACATGCGGGTGCACGGCAAGCCCCGCCTCCTCCAGCACCCTATGGGTCCTCGCCAGAACCTTCATGCCCTCGTCCCGGTGGTAGTCCGCGCGCGTCGAACGCCCGATCAGCGACGCCGCCGCGCCACGCAGCGGGGCCTGCACGTTCAGCAGATGCACCTCGACCGCCAGGCCGCGCGCCGCAAGCCCCACGACGTGGTCGGCCGCGCGCAGCGCCGAGGCCGAATCGTCGGTCGGCAGCAGGATCAGGAGCGGCGCGGTCATTTCCGTTCCTCCGAGGCGAGGTCGGCGACTTCCTTCGGCCGTGAGGCGGCGCGACGGGCCAGCAGCGTGCCGATGGCCATGACCAGCACGGCAAGCACCGGCTGGGCAACCTGTTCCAGCGTGTGGAATTGCGCCGCCGGCACCCAGCGCTCCACCGCATCGTCGCCGGTGATGATCTCGCCGGCGATCCAGCCCAGCAGCCCGCCGCCCAATGTCACCAGCAGCGGAAAGCGCACCAGGAAACGCAGCACGAGCTGGCTGCCGAACACGATCAGCGGCACGCTGATGACGAGGCCCAGCACGATCAGCAGCACACTGTCACGCGCCACCGCCGCGATCGCCACCACGTTGTCGAGCGACATCACCGCATCGGCGATCATGATGGTCTGCATCGCGCCGAACAGGTTCGACTTGGCGCTGAGGCCGCCTTCGCCGTCGCCGTCCTCGGGCACGATCAGCTTCACCCCGATCCACAGCAGCAGCAGCCCGCCGATCAGCTTCAGGTACGGCACGCGCAGCAGCCAGACGATCACCAGGCAGAACAGCACGCGCAGCAGGATCGCGCCAGCGCTGCCGCCGATCACCGCCCAGTTGCGCTGGCGCAGCGGCAGCGAGCGGCAGGCAAGCGCGATCACCACAGCGTTGTCGCCGGACAGCATGATGTTGATGCCGGTGATCTCCGCCAGGTCCAACCAGAACCTGGTCGCGGTCAGCTCGCTCAGCATGGCCGGGTCAGCTACTCCTGGAATGCTTCTTCGCGACCGCGCTGCACCGCAGGCAGCACCACGACCACCAACAGCGCCACCGACGCCAGAAGAAGCCCAAGGCTGATCGGTCGCGTCACGAAGGTGGTCAGATCACCGCGCGAGATCTGCAGCGCGCGGCGCAGGTTCTCCTCCATCATCGGGCCGAGGATGAAGCCGAGCAAGAGAGGCGCGGCCTCGAAGCCGAGCTTGACGAACATATAACCGAGTACCCCGAACAGCGCGGTCAGCAGCACATCGAACGGCGCGTTGCTGAGGCTGTACACGCCGATCGCGCAGAAGATGATGATCGATGGGAACAGCCAGCGGTACGGCACCTTCAGCAACTGCACCCAGATGCCGACCAGCGGCAGGTTGATGATGACCAGCATCAGGTTGCCGGCCCACATGCTGGCGATCATGCCCCAGAACAGCGCCGGCTGCTTGGTCATGACCTGCGGCCCTGGTGCGATCCCCTGGATCGTCATCGCGCCGATCATCAGCGCCATCACCGGGTTGGACGGGATGCCCAGCGTCAGCAGCGGGATGAAGGAGGTCTGTGCCGCGGCATTGTTGGCCGATTCGGGGCCGGCGACGCCCTCGATCGCGCCGCGGCCGAAGCGTGACGGGTCGCGGGCCAGCTTCTTCTCAAGCGTGTAGGAACTGAACGACGCGAGCACCGCGCCGCCGCCCGGCAGGATGCCCAGCACCGATCCCACCCCGGTCCCGCGCAGGCAGGCGCCGAACGAGGCGCGCAGATCCGGCCAGGACGGCATCAACCCATGCACCGGCGCGACCGTCCCATGGCCCGGGCCGGCGCGCTGCGCGCGCTCCAGGTTGGTCATGATCTCGGCCAGGCCGAACAGGCCCATCGCGAGGCCGACGAAGCCGATGCCGTCGGCCAGTTGCGGCAGGCCGAACGTGTAGCGCCCCTGGCCCGAGGTGACGTCCTGACCGACCAGCCCCAGCAGCAGGCCGAGCACGATCATCGCCACCGCCTTCAGCACCGAGCCGTGCGCCAGCACCACCGCGCCGATCAGCCGAACACCATCAGCGCGAAATACTCGGCTGCGCCGAACTGCTGGGCGACGCGCGCCAGCGGCGGGCCGACCAGCACGATGGCCAGCGTGGCGACGCAGCCGGCAAAGAACGAGCCAGCGCGGCCACCGCGAGTGCCGCGCCGGCGCGGCCCTGGCGTGCCATCGCATGGCCGTCCAGCGCCGTGACCACCGAGGACGATTCGCCCGGCACGTTGAGCAGGATCGACGTCGTGGAGCCGCCGTACTGCGCGCCGTAGTAGATGCCGGCGAGCATGATCAGCGCGCCCTCGGGCGGCAGGTTGAAGGTGATCGGCAGCAGCATGGCGACGGTCGCCAGAGGGCCGATCCCCGGCAGCACGCCGATCAGCGTGCCGAGCAGCGCGCCGATCAGGCAGAAGCCCAGATTGCCGGGGGTGAACGCGACGCCGAAATCCCAGGGCGAGGTTGCCGAACAGCCCCGTCCATTCAGCCCCCCAACGGCCCGTTCCCCAGCGGCCAGTCCCCCAGCGGCGGCCAGACCACCAGCGGCAGGCCGAGCAGCCAGGCGAACAGCAGGGTGGACAGCCATCGCCAGCACCACGCCCAGGGCCAGGACCGGCAGCGGCCGCATGCCGGGCGCCGCGAGCGCGGCCAGCAGCGTGGTGACTATGATGGCGACGACCAGGCCGGCACGCTCCAGCAGCAGGGCGAACACGACCAGCGCGCAGGTCAGCGCCAGCACCGGCCGCCATGCCCACGGCGCCAGCCGCGGACCGTCGATCGCGAACGCGCGGGCGGCGATCAGCAGACCCAGGCCGCCCCAGCAGCCAGCTCAGCAGGATCGGCATATAGCCCGGGCCCATGCGCACCAGGCGTCCCACCGACAGGTCGGCGGCGAACAGCCAGGCGAGCCCGGCCACCAGGACCAGGGAACAGGCCCGCGGCCAGGTCCTGCGGATTGCGCAGCCGGATCATGGCGCGCTCAGTCGAGTTCCGCGCCGGAGGCCTTGATGATCGGCGCCCCACTTCGCGAGTTCGGCCTTGGTGAAGGCGGCCAGCTTCTCGGGCGTGGTGCCGGGCGTCGGGTCGATGCCGACGTCCTGCAGGCGGGTGAACACCACCTTGTCCTCGAGCGCCGCGTTGATCGCCTTGTTGAGCTGCATGACGATCGGCTGCGCGGTCTTGGCGGGCGCGAAGATCGCGTTCCACGTATAGCATTCGAAGCCCGCCAGCCCCTGCTCATCCAGCGTCGGCAGATCGGGCAGCGCGCGGGCCCGCGTCTTCATGCCGGCGCCCAGCGGCCGGATGGTGCCCGACTGGACCTGCGGGAGCACGGTGGGCGTGCCGTCGAACGCCATCGGGATCTGGCCGGCCGCAAGGTCGTTCATCATCGGCGCGGAGCCGCGATAGGGCACGTGCACGATGTCGAGCCCGCCCGCCATCGTCCTGAACTGCTCGCCGCACAGATGCAGGATGCTGCCCATCCCAGACGAGCCATAGCTGTACTTGCCGGGATTGGCCTTGATCAGCGCGATCAGGCTCTTCACGTCGGTGGCCGCCACGTCCTTGTTCACCGCCAGCACCGACGGCGTGACGCCGACCTGTCCCACCGGCTCGAAATCCTTCACCGGGTCATACGGCATCTTCTTGTACAGGCCGGGGTTGATCGCGTGGGTGGAGACCGTGGCCATCAGCAGCGTGTAGCCATCGGCCGCCGACTTGGCGACGATGTCGGCGCCGAGGTTGCCGCCGGCGCCCGGCCGGTTGTCGACCACGACCTGCTGGCCCAGCAACTCGGCCATCTTGGCGCCCATGATCCGCGCCACGATGTCGGTCGGCCCGCCGACGGCGAACGACACCACGAGGCGGATCGGCTTGGTGGGATATTTGTCCTGGGCCGAAGCCCCTCCGCCGACGGCCACGACGCAGCCGATCGCGCAGGCCGCGAGAAGGCGCAGCTTCATCCGATTCTCTCCCTGTATCGACGCAAAGCCTCTGTCGGTCGCGCTCTAACCGGTTCGTTGGCCGGCGCTTGAGGCGAGCGTCTACCATCCCGGCGCCCACGGCGCCAGACGGCGCGCGATCCGGATCAGCGCAGCGGGCGGCCCGTACGGTCGCGCAGCGCCAGCGCGCCGATGACCGACACGGCGGCCGTGGCGCTCAGGTAGAACGCGGGGCCGATGTCCAGGTGTTCGTTGTTCACCAGGTACACCGCCACCACCGGCGCCGTCCCGCCCAGCAGGGCGAAGGCGCCGTTGTAGCTGATCGACAGCGCGGTGCAGCGCGTGGCACTGCCGAACATCTCCACCAGGGTCGCGGGGATCGTGCCGCAATAGGCGGCGACCAGGAGCGCGAAGCCGCATTGTCCCAGCAGCACCAGTCCGGCCTGCGGCTGCTCCAGCAGCAGGAAGAGCGGCCAGGACAGCACCACCATGCCGAAGGTGGACGCCAGCAGGATCGGCCGCCGCCCGATACGGTCCGACAGGATGGCGAAGCCGGGCGTGACCGCCAGCATCAGCAGCATGCTGACCGTGTTGATCTGCAGCGCGCGGCCCGCCGGCAGCCCGTCCACCTGCTGCATGTACGTCGTCAGATACACGAACACGAGGTAGAAGCTGACCGCGAAGGACGCGTTGAGCGCCAGGGCCCGCAGCATGTCGCGCCACTCGACGCGGAACGCCTCGGCCAGCGGCAGCCGTCCCCGATGGGCGCCCGCCGGAGGTTCATCGTCGGTCATCACTCGGCGCAGCAGGAACGCGCTGCCGCCGAGCGCGATGCCGGCCAGGAAGGGCACGCGCCAGCCCCAGTCCTGCAGCGCCTGGGCGTCCAGTATCGAGGCGACGAGGGCACCGACGCCGGAGCCGATCAGGGTGCCGAAGGTGGCGCTGATCGCCGCCATGCTGCCGATCAGGCCGCGTTTGCCGGGATGGCTCTGCTCGACCAGGTAGACGACCGAGGTGGCGTATTCGCCGCCGACGGACAGGCCCTGAAGCAGCCGCAGCGCGACCAGCAGGAGCGGCGCCGCGGCGCCGATGCTGGCATAAGTCGGCAGCACGCCGATCGCGACGGTGCAGATCGTCATCAGGCCGGCCGACAGGAGCAGCGCCCGCTTGCGGCCGAAGCGGTCGCCGATATGGCCGAACAGCGCGCCGCCGATCGGGCGCATGAGGAAGGCGGCGGCGAATACGCCGAACGCGGCCGCGAGCGAGGCGACGGCATCGGTGCCGGGAAAGAAGTTACGGCCGAAGATGGCGGCGAAATAGCCGTAGGCGGCGAAGTCGTACCATTCCAGCATGTTGCCGACCGCCCCGGCGAGGACCTGGCGGACCGGCCGGGCCCGCGAATGCGATGCGAGCCCGGGGAATTGCGTGGCCTGGCTCATGCCGCGCCTCGCACAGCCGGCTGCCTGCGCGCGCTGACCCCCATCTGCACCGTCCCGTCCTGCTCGTTACGCTATTCGCGACCGTTATGGCACAGGGGCGGCGGCAGGCTAAGCCAGGTCCGCCAGCGCCGCGGCGCCGCCGGATCGGGCGCGCCGCCGCATGCGCGCGGCGCCGTTACCGAGCGTGCCGACGGTCAGCCGCCCGAGGCCCTCCCCGCCGACCGGTTCAGCACGGCGCGCGCCAGGCGCGGGTTACAGCACAGGCGAGGCGGGTATTGCCGCCGAGCTTGTCGCCCGGAACTGCCTCAGTAGCCGCGCCAGGTGTAGGCGTAGGGCGGCGCGTAATACGGGGGTGCGTAATAGGCCGGCGGCGGGGCGTAATACACCGGCGGCGGCACATAGACCGGCGGCACGACGCCAACGAACACGCCGCCACGCCAGCAGCAACCTCCGCCGCCGCCGCGCCAGCCATATCCGCCGCCACGCCATCCGCCATTCCAGCCACCGCCGTGCCATCCGCCGCCATGCCATCCACCGCCACCGCCGCCTCGGCCACGCCATTCGGCGTGCGCCGGCGAAGCTGCGAGCGCCAGAAAACCGGCGAGAGCGAGGACTGCGACACAGGTTCCGCGCATCGGGACAACTCCACGTGACCTCACCATAGAGTGGGCAACATGGCGGCAGAGTTGTGGCGGGGTTGGTGGAGCCAAGGGGAGTCGAACCCCTGACCTCCTGAATGCCATTCAGGCGCTCTCCCCAACTGAGCTATGGCCCCGGCCGAGCGGAGCGCGGCATATAGCCCCTGGCCTCCGGGCCGATCAAGGGGCGCCGATGGCCGAAATCCTGTATGCGCCGGACCGGGACCGGGTGGTCACCACCAATGCCTGGGCGTTCCTGCACTGGCTGCGCCTGGAGGCGGGGGGCGGACCTCGACGGATGGCGCGCGCTGCAGCGCTGGTCGGTCGCGCAGCCGCAGGCATTCCGCGCCGCGGTCGCCGGGTTTGCAGGCGCCGGGTTTGCAGGCGCCGGTTTGCTGACACCGGGTTCGGCGGCTCGCGGCGCGCGGCGGCGGCCACACCGGCCCGGCTGCTCGCCGATCTGCTGCTGCACGCCGACCTGCGCCCGACGATGCGGTGGTGGTGGCCGGCCCGGTGCTGCCATGGGCTGCCGGCGCGCCACTGGGGCACCAGCGGTCGTGCAGGCCGCAACCGGCGACGTTCTGGCGGCGGCGAGAAGGAGCACGCCACCGTCCTGGTCGCACCGGCCCAGGCACTAGCGACGGCCGGGTTCCGGCGACCTCGCCCGACCCGATCTCGCCGGGTTGCGCAGCATCGTCGCCACGGGAGGGCCGCTGTCGCCCGAGGCGCGCGGCCGGATCTATACGGGGTGAAGTCCGACGTGATGCTGCTGGCGCGCACCGGCGAAACGCTGTGGGGCAATCCGCTGGAGCCGGTGCTGGCCAGCCCGCCGGCGACCCCCGCCTTCCTTACGCCGCCGCCTTCAGCTCCGGCGCCACGCTGAACGCCGCCTCGGTCTTCGAGCGGATCTCGTCCACCGTCACCTCGGGCGCGATGTCGACCAGGCGCAGGCCCGTGTTGTCGCCGGCGGCGCCCACCTCGAACACGCCCAGGTCGGTAATCACGAGGTCCACCACGCCCGCGCCGGTCAGCGGCAGGTTGCACGGTGTCAGCAGCTTGGGGCTTGCCGCCGGCGGTGTGCTCCATCAGCACCACCACCCCGCTTCACCCCGGCCACCAGGTCCATCGCGCCGCCCATCCCCTTCACCATCTTGCCGGGGATCATCCTGTTCGCGAGGTCGCCGTTCTCGCGCACCTGCAGCGCGCCCAGGATCGAGATGTCGATATGCCCGCCGCGCACCATGGCGAAGCTCGCCGCGCTGTCGAAGAAGCTGGTGGTCGGCAGTTCGGTCACCGTCTGCTTGCCGGCATTGATCAGGTCGGCGTCTTCCTCGCCCTCGAACGGGAACGGACCATGCCCAGCATGCCGTTCTCGGAGTGCAACTGGATCGACATCCCCTCCGGGATGTGGGTTCGCCACCAGCGTCGGAATGCCGATCCCCAGGTTCACGTAGAACCCGTCGCGCAACTCCTTCGCCGCGCGGGCCGCCATCTGATCGCGCGTCAGGCCATCCCGTCCTCCCTCAGAAGCGCTTGCGCACGGTGCGCTGCTCGATCCGCTTGTCCACCGTCGCCAGCTTCACGATGCGATCGATGAAGATGCCGGCGGTGATGATGTGGTCGGCGTCGATCTGCCCGTTCGGCACCAGGTCCTCGACCTCGGCTACCACCATCTCGGCCGCGGTCGCCATGATCGGATTGAAGTTCCGCGCCGTCTTCCGATAGATCAGGTTGCCCTCGTGGTCGGCCTTCCAGGCGTGGATCACCGCCAGGTCGGCGCGCAGGCCACGCTCCAGCACATAGGTCCTGCCGTCGAACTCCTTGGTCTCCTTGCCCTCGGCGATCTGCGTGCCGGCGCCGGTGGCCGTATAGAAGCCGGGAATGCCCGCCCCGCCGGCGCGGATGCGCTCGGCCAGCGTGCCCTGCGGGTTGAACTCGATCTCCAGTTCGCCGGCCAGGTACTGCTTGGCGAAGGTGGCGTTCTCCCCGACATAGGAGCTGACCATCTTGCGCACCTGCCGCGTCTGCAGCAGCACGCCCAGCCCCGCATCGTCGATGCCGGCGTTGTTCGAGACGATCGTCAGGCCCTTCACGCCGCTCGCGCGGATGGCCTCGATCAGCGTGCCCGGGATGCCGCACAGGCCGAATCCGCCCGACATGATGACCATGTCGTCGCGCAGAACATCGGCCAGCGCCGCCTGCGCATCGGGATAGACCTTGTTGACCGCCATCGCGCCACCTCACATGCGCGTGCAACGTGCCATCGGGCCGCCGCGGGAGGCAAGGCCCTATCGGCGCGTCAGCTCGGCATGAATCTCCGCCGCCAGCACCGGGTTGGCGCGGCGGATCTGGCTGGCGCGAAGGCACGCGGCAATCCCCGGATAGCGCTGCTTCTGCCAGTCCTCGAGGAACAGCAGATCGGCCGCCGCCGCTTCGTCCTGCACCTGGCGCAATGCACGACGCAGCGCCTCGGTGCGCGGACCGCTTTGTTCGACGTTATCCCCCATCGGCGTCCCCCTTCGGAACCATTAGCGCACGGGCAGTTAGGGTTCCTTGGCGCGCTTCGCCAGCCTAGTAGAGTGACGTCGTGGTTAATTAAGAGTGTGCGGTCACATCGCCGCGATGCATGTCAGCCCCGCAAATGGCACGCCACCCAGTGGTCCGCTCCGACATGGCGCAGCGGCGGCTTCTCGGTACTGCACAGCGGCAGCTCCCGGATCGGACAGCGGGTGTGGAAATGGCAGCCGGAAGGTGGGCGGATCGGGTTCGGCACATCCCCCTGCAGCCGGATGCGCTGACGCTTCATCGTCGGATCGGGGATCGGCACCGCTGACAGCAGCGCCTCGGTGTACGGATGCAGCGGCGAGTCATACAACGCGCGCGACGGCGCGATCTCGACGATGCGGCCGAGATACATCACCGCGACCCGCGTGCTGATGTGCTCGACCACCGACAGGTCGTGGGCGATGAACAGGTAGGTCAGGCTGAACTGGTCCTGCAGATCCTCCAGCAGGTTGATCACCTGCGCCTGGATCGACACGTCCAGCGCCGATACCGGCTCGTCGCACACGATCAGCTTGGGCGAGACCGCGAGCGCGCGGGCGATGCCGATGCGCTGGCGCTGCCCGCCCGAGAACTCGTGCGGATAGCGCCGCATGTGGTCGGCGTTCAGCCCCACGGTCTCCAGCAGTTCCACCACGCGGTCCTCGAACGCCGCGCGGTTCTTCGCCAGCCCGTGGATAGTCAGCGCCTCGCCGATGATCGCGCCGATCGTCATGCGCGGGTTCAGCGAGGCGTAGGGGTCCTGGAAGATGATCTGCATGTCGCGGCGCAGCGCGTTCAACTCGCCGCCGTCGAACTCGACCACGTTGCGGCCTTCGAACCAGACCTCGCCGGCGGTCGGCTCGATCAGCCGCAGGATGCAGCGGCCGGTGGTGGATTTGCCGCAGCCCGACTCGCCCACCAGGCCCAGCGTCTCGCCGGCGGCGATCTCGAAGCTGACGCCGTCGACCGCGTGCACCTGATCGACCGTGCGGCGCAGGATGCCGCCCTTGATGTCGAAGTTCTTCACCAGGCGGTCGACGCGGAGCAGCGCTTCGGTCATGCCGCCGCCGCCGGATACAGGATGCAGGCGACCCGGTGGCCAGGCTCCACGCTGCGCAGTTCCGGCACCGCCTCGGTGCAGGCGGGGGTGGCGAAGCGGCAGCGCGGCGCGAAGCGGCAGCCAGGGGGCGGCGAGATCAGGCTGGGCACCACGCCGGCGATCGCCTCGAGCCGTGCCCGCCGCCCGGCGTCGCGGTCGATGCGCGGGATGGAGCGGATCAGGCCCTGCGTGTAGGGATGCAGCGGGCTGGCGAACAGTTGCTCGACCGTCGCTTCCTCCACCACGCGGCCGGCATACATCACCACCACCCGTTGTGCCGTCTCGGCCACGACGCCCATCGCGTGGGTGATCAGCATGATCGCCATGCCAAAGCGCGACTTCATCTCCGCCAGCAGGTCGAGGATCTGCGCCTGGATCGTCACGTCCAGCGCCGTGGTCGGCTCATCGGCGATCAGCAGCTTCGGGTTGCAGGACAGCGCCATCGCGATCATCACCCGCTGGCGCATGCCGCCCGAGAACTGGTGCGGATAGTCTCTCACCCGCCGCTCCGGCGTCGGGATGTTCACCAGGCGCAGCATCTCGATCGTGCGGTCCCACGCGTCGCGCCGGTTCAGCCCCTCATGCAGGCGCAGCACCTCGGCGATCTGCTCCCCCACCGTGTAGGCGGGGTTCAGCGAGGTCATCGGCTCCTGGAAGATGATCGCGATCTCCTTGGCGCGGATCGCGCGCATCTGCTCGGCGCTGAACGGCACCAGGTCGCGGCCCTGCCACAGGATGCGGCCCGCGACGATGCGGCCGGGCGGCATCTGGATCAGCTTCAGCACCGTCATCGCGGTGACGGTCTTGCCGCAGCCCGATTCGCCCACCACGCCCAGCGTCTCGCCGCGGTCGATCACCAGGTCGACGCCGTCCACCGCGCGCACCATGCCATCGTCGGTACTGAAATGCGTCTTCAGTCCCTGGATCTCGAGCAGCCGCTCAGCCATGCGTCACAGCACCCGCCGCGGATCGAGCGCGTCGCGCAGCCCGTCGCCGATGAAGTTGATGGTGAGCACGGCGAGGAAGATCGCGCCGCCGGCGAACAGCGCCCAGTGCGGCGCCACGTCGAGGTTGTCCTTGGCGTCGAACAGGATGCGGCCCCAGGTCGGGATGTCGGGCGGAAAGCCCAGGCCCAGGAAGGACAGTGTGGATTCGGCGATGATCGCGCTGGCGACATCGATGGTGCCGGCGACGATCACCGGCCCGAGCGCGTTCGGCAGGATGTGGCGGACGACGCGGCGGAAGGTGGAGGCGCCGAGGGCGCGGGCGGCCTCGACGAATTCCTTTTCGCGCAGGGAGAAGAACTGCGCCCGCACCAGCCGTGCCACCGGCATCCAGCGGAAGCCGCCGATCACCGCGACCACCAGGATGAACACGCCGAACTCCGGTCCAGCGAGCGATTTCAGCGTGTCGCGGAACAGGTAGATCACCAGCAGCAGCACCGGAAGCTGCGGCAGCGACAGGAACAGGTCGGTGAGCCACATCAGGCCGGCATCGACGCTGCCGCGCGAGATGCCGGCGATCGCGCCGACCACCACGCCGACGAACACCCGCGACCGACATGGCGGCCAGGCCGACGGCCAGCGAGATGCGGCCGCCGTACAGCATGCGCGCCAGCAGGTCCTGGCCCAGGTCGTCGGTGCCGAGCGGATGGGCCCAGCTTGGGCCCTGCAACTGCGCCGTGAAATCGATGTCGTTGACGGCGACGCGCCAGACCAGCGGCCCGAACACGACCGCGAGGACCAGCAGCGCCAGGATCACGGCGCTCGCCAGCGCGAGGCGATGGCGGCGGAACCGGCGCCAGGCGTCGGACCACGGCGTGACCCGCGCCCGCGACGGCGCGCGGACCGCCGCGGCCGGCGCCTCAATGGTAGGAGATGCGGGGGTCGAGCCAGCCATACAGCAGATCCGCGATCAGGTTGAACGTGATGACCAGGGCGGCGAACACGAAGGTTACCGCCATGATCACCGGCGTGTCGTTGGCCAGGATGGCGCTGATCAGCAGCGAGCCGATGCCCGGAATCCGGAAGATCTGCTCGGTGACTATGGCGCCGCTGAACACGATCGGCATCTGCAGCGCGACCAGCGTCACCACCGGCACCATCGCGTTGCGCACGATGTGCTTGATGACGACGACCCGCTCGGGCAGGCCTTTCGACCGGGCGGTGGTGACGTAGTCCAGCCGGATCACGTCCAGCACGGCGGACCGCACGAAGCGCGTCCACGACGCCCCCTGGAACAGCCCCAGCACGGCGACCGGCATGATGGACTGCTTGATCTCGAGCCACAGCCAGGTGAGGCCCGTCGCGTGCAGGTCGGAGCGGTACACGAACGGCAGCCAGTTGAGATACACGCTGAAGATCAGGATGAACACGATGCCGGTGAAGAAGGTCGGCAGCGAGAAGCCGATAAAGGCGAAGGTGCTGGCGATCTGGTCGAAGATCGAATAGGGCCGCGTCGCCGCGTAGATCCCGACCGGCAGCGCGATCGCCAGCGCCAGCACCTGCGAGGCGCCGATCACCACCAGTGTCGTCGGCAGGCGCTGCAGGATCAGCGTGTCGACATTGATGCGGCTGGCGAAGGAGAAGCCCCAGTCGCCATGCAGCATGGCGGTGAGCCAGTGCAGGTAGCGCATCGGGATCGGGTCATCGAGCCCGAACTTCACGCGCAGCGCCGCGCGCACCTCGGGCGGGATCGCGGGGTTGGTCGCCAGTTCTCCGAACGGATCGCCCGGCGCCAGCGCCAGCACCGTGAACAGCACGACGCTGATGCCGATCAGGCTCGGGATCGCGATGAGCAGGCGGCGGAGGAGGTAGCGGCTCATGCGCCGCGCCTCTCCCCGTCGTTGTCCGGCAGGCCGAACCTAGGACGCATCAGGCGTCGCGGTGCCAGTCCTGCAGTGCGAAGGTATTGTTGTCCCAGCCGCTGAGTGGCGCGCGCAGCGCGTTGGACACCGCGGCGACGCTCGGCCGCGCCACCACCGGGATGACCACGACGTTCTTGATCAGCAGGTCGTTCATGGCGACGAACAGCGCGGCGCGCTTGACCGGGTCGAGTTCCTTCTCGCTCGCCTGGTAGAGCTTGTCATAATCCTCGCTCTTCCATCGGACGACGTTGCGGCCTTGGAATTTGTTCTCCTTGGTCGCGACCTCGTACGACAGGAACTGCCGCATGAAGATGCCAGGATCGGGCTCGGTCATCGTCGTGGTGTACATCTGCACATCGCAGGCGAAGTGCGGATAGGTGTCGAGGTTCGCCACATCGGAGGAGAAGAACACCGAGGCGGTGACCGACTTGATCTCGACCTCGATGCCGGCCTTCTGGCAGGCCTGCTTGACGATCGCCTGGGTCTTCTGCCGCGGCGCGTTGATCGAACTCTGGAACACCACCTTGAGCTTCACGCCGCCCTTCTCGCGCAGGCCGCCGGCGCCCGGCTTCCATCCCGCATCGTCCAGCAGCTTGATCGCCTTGTCGACGTTGAACTCGTAGCTGGTGTTCTTCGACACGAAGCGCTCGGGCGCATTCATGAAATTGGCCGTGGCGATGCCGGTGCGGCCATAGATGTACTGCTGCACCGAGCCGCGATCGACCAGCAGGTTGAACGCCTGGCGAACCGCGGGATCGGTCAGGAACGGGTGCTTGGTCTTGATGCTGGACCGTTCGCCGTCGACCTCGGTCCAGGGATCGGTGTTGTTGAGCTGGATGTGCTCGATATTGCCGCCGACCAGGATCTCGGCGTGACCTTTGCCGCTCGCCTCCAGGCGCTTGAGGATGTCGTCCTCGACCTGCATGTTCCAGGCGAAGTCGTATTCGCCGGTCTGCATCACCGCGCGCGCGGCCGACACCGCGTCGCCGCCGCCCTTCATTTCGAACGTGTCGAAATACGGCCGGTTGGCTTCGTGGTACTCCGGGTTGATCTTGCCCTGCACCAGGTCGCCCGGCTTGAAGTCGACGAACAGGTACGGCCCGGTGCCGACCGGCGCCAGGTTGGCCGGCGCCTCCCGCGACTTGGCGCCCTTGTACGCATCGAACAGGTGCTTGGGGATGATCATGCCGCGCGTGCCGACGAACGCATCGGCCCAGAACGGCGTCGGCTTCTTGAACTCCACGCGGATCGTGTAGTCGTCCAGCTTGACGACCTTGACGTCCTGGTAGCTGCCGATCGTTACGGCCGCAGTGGCCGGATCGGCGGCGTATTCCCAGTTGAACACGCAGTCATCGGCGGTGAAGGGCTTGCCGTCGTGCCATTTCACGCCGCGCTTCAGCTTCCACGTGACCGAGGTGCCGTCCTCGGCCAGGCCACCGTTCTGCACGGTGGGAACCTCCGCCGCCAGCACCGGCTTCAGGTTGCCATCGGCATCCCAGCCGGCCAGCGGCTCGTAGAACACGCGCGAGCCGTCCTGGTCCTTGGTGCCGACGGCGAAAATGCGGGTTCAGCAGCGTCGGGCCCTGCCACCACAGCACCTTCAGCGCACCACCGCCGCCACGCTTGGTCGGCTTGTAGGCCGGCGCGGTCGCCGCCACAGCAACGCCGGACGACATCAGCATCTGGGTTGCCAGCGGGGCGGTTAGGCCCAGCGCGATCATTCTGAGAGTGAAAGAGCGCCGCGACAGCCTGCCACGCCGCACGTCTTCGATCAGGCCGCGCAGACCCTGCTCGTTCATTATCGTTCGCCTTTCCCAGAAAGCCCCGTTGCGGCCGGATGCTAGAGCATGTCCGCTGCTGAAGGAAGCAGCGAACATGTTTCAGCCCCTTGTTCTTGCCGCGTGATTCACGCTCGACGCGATGCCGTCATTCCCCCGCGCCGGCGGGAATGACGGCATACGCATCAGTAACGGTAGAGGTCGTGCTTGAACGGTCCGGTCGCGCCGACGCCGATATACTCGGCCTGCTGCGGGGTCAGCTTGGTGAGGTGCGCGCCGACCTTGGCCAGGTGCAGCGCCGCCACCTTCTCGTCCAGCGACTTCGGCAGCGTGTAGACCTGCCGCTCGTAGGTGCCGGCCGGCGCGTTGAACAGTTCGATCTGCGCCAGCACCTGGTTGGTGAAGCTGGCACCTCATGACGAAGCTCGGATGGCCGGTGGCGTTGCCCAGGTTCACCAGGCGCCCCCTCGCTCAGCACGATCAGCCGCTTGCCGTCGGGGAACACCACCTCGTCCACCTGCGGCTTCACGTTCTCCCACTTGTAGTTGCGCAGCGACTCGATCTGTATCTCGGAGTCGAAATGGCCGATGTTGCAGACCACGGCGCGATGCTTCATCGCCCGCATGTGGTCGAGCGTGATCACGTCGACATTGCCCGTGGCGGTGACGAAGATGTCGCCGAGCGGCGCAGCCTCCTCCATCGTCACGACCTGGTAGCCCTCCATCGCCGCCTGCAGCGCGCAGATCGGGATCGACCTCGGTCACCATGACGCGGCACCCGGCATTGCGCAGCGAGGCCGACGAGCCCTTGCCGACATCGCCGAAGCCGGCGACCACGGCGACCTTGCCGGCCATCATCACGTCGGTGCCGCGGCGGATGCCGTCCACCAGCGATTCCCGGCAGCCGTACAGGTTGTCGAACTTCGACTTCGTCACGCTGTCGTTCACGTTGATCGCCGGAGTCAGCAGCTTGCCGTCGCGCGCCATGTCGCGCAGGCGGGTGCACGCCGGTGGTGGTCTCCTCGGAGATGCCGCGCACATCGGCGAGCATCTCGGGATATTTCTGGTGCATCAGCAGCGTCAGGTCGCCGCCGTCATCCAGGATCATGTTGGGCGTCCAGCCGTCCGGGCCGCGCACCGTCTGCTCGATGCACCACCAGAACTCTTCCTCGTTCATGCCCTTCCAGGCGAACACCGGCACCCCGGCCGCGGCGACGCCGGCGGCGGCATGGTCCTGGGTCGAGAAGATGTTGCAGGACGACCAGCGCACGGTGGCGCCGAGAGCCTGCAAGGTCTCGATCAGCACGGCGGTCTGGATGGTCATGTGCAGGCAGCCGGCGATGCGGGCGCCCTTCAGTGGCTTGCTGGCGCCGTACTCGGCGCGGGTCGCCATCAGGCCAGGCATCTCGTCCTCGGCCATGGAGATCTCCTTGCGGCCCCATTCGGCCTGGGAGATGTCCTTCACCTTGTAGTCTTCGGTTGCCATGTCCGTTTGCTCCTGGCTGGGTCGGCGCGCTATAAAGATATCTGCTTGTTTGGCAACCGCGACGTGCCGGACCGGTCCCGAGGGCTTCGGTTCGCCCATCTCCCGTCAGGCGCCAGCGGTCGAGAGGCATGCAGCGACCGCCCATAGTGCCGCCGGTTCATTGCTGAGTGGTTTGCGCTGAGCGGTTTGAGCGCGCGCGGTCGACTGCTGCAGCCCATTGCATGACAGACCCATCGCCGGGTGGTTCGGCAATGCCCG
This sequence comes from Acetobacteraceae bacterium, assembly GCA_037201625.1. GTDB lineage: Bacteria > Pseudomonadota > Alphaproteobacteria > Acetobacterales > Acetobacteraceae > JAMXLO01. Next base: position 2,331,146 of record JBBCGR010000003.1, read on the forward strand.
ATGCAGGCGGACCGCAGCCCGCCGCGGCGTCGATCGCCCCAGACCGCTCCGCCACGCCTTCCTGCGGTCGCGCGCAGTAAAATCCCGCAGTAAATTCTGCGGATGACCGCCTCAGAACACGCCGGTCGCGAGGCCCGCCGCCATCGCCGCGCCCAGGTCGGCGCAGCGCGCCAGGTCCGCGGCAGCGATCCGTTTCGGCGCCAGGATGGCCTCCGCCGACTGCGCGTGCGTGCACACGATCAGTGGCTCTGCGACCAGGCGCAGCCGCCAGCCCGTGGCGATGCGCGCCACCTGCCGCGCGGCGCCCGTCCCGTCGCTGCCGGCACAGATCATCATGCCGTAGGGCCGGCCGTTGATGCGGTCCAGCACATCGTAATAGCTGCGGTCAAAGAAGTCCTTCATGCGGCCCGCGAGCGCCGCCAGGTTCTCGGGCGCGGCGAAGATGCAGCCATCGGCGGCCAGCAGATCAGCCCCATCGGCATCGTCCGCCACCAGCAGGGCGCACGGTGATATCCGGCTCCGCGCCTGCGGCCGTCGCGGCGGCCTCCGCCATCTGGCGGGTGCGCCGGTGCGTGACTGATAGACGATCAGGAGCGTCCTTGCCGGCCATGCGGCCGCGGTATAGGACGGCCTTGCCAATCCGGGCCAGGATCGCTATCAGTTCTTCGCAAATCATTCTCCGCAGAGTTACGGGGGGTGGCCCTAACCGGCCGCCTTTTTTGTTTTGGACGCAGCCGAACCACAACATAACAGCCTGGAAGCGCGGCTGGCCGCCATCATCGCCCCCACGCTCGAGGGCATGGGCTATGAACTCGTGCGCGTCGCCGTGCTGGGACGCGACCGTCCGACCGTGCAGGTGATGGCGGATCGGGCCGACGGCAGCCAGATCACCGTCTCGGACTGCGAGGCGATCAGTCACGCGCTGGGTGCCGTGCTCGATGTCGAGGATCCGATCCCGGGCGCCTGGTCGCTCGAGATCAGTTCGGCCGGCATCGACCGGCCGCTCACGCGGATGAAGGACTGGAACCGGTTCGCCGGCCATCTCGCCCGTGCCGAGACGGCCGTACTGGTCGAGGGCCGCAAGCGGTTCTCGGGCGTTGCCCTGGGTGCCGATGAGGCCGGCGCCCGGCTGCGGCTCGACGACGGCAACGAGATCGTGCTGCCATTGCATCTGATCCGCCGTGCCAAGCTGGTGCTGACGGACGCGTTGATCGCCGCCACCGACATCCACCCTCGGACCAACTAGGAAACAGAGGCCAGAATGGACACAGCCATCGCCCGCCCCGAGCTGCTCCTGGTCGCCGACGCCGTCGCGCGCGAAAAGTCGATCGACCGTGAGGAAGTTCTGGAAGCCATGGAGCAGGCCATCCAGAAGGCCGGCCGCGCCAAGTACGGCCACGAGAAGGACATCCGCGCCACGATCGACCGCAAGACCGGGGACGTGCGCCTGTCGCGCTGGACCGAGGCGGGTCGAGACCGTCGAGAACGAAGAGACGCAGATCCCGGTCCACATCGCGCGCAAGTTCAAGCCGGAGATCCAGATCGGCGAGCATCTGGTCGACCCGCTGCCGCCGATCGATTTCGGCCGGATCGCCGCGCAGACCGCCAAGCAGGTGATCGTGCAGCGGGTGCGCGAGTATGAGCGCAAGCGCCAGTACGACGAGTTCAAGGACCGTGTCGGCGAGATCATCAACGGCGTGGTCAAGCGCACCGAGTACGGCAACCTGATGGTCGAGCTTGGGCGCGCCGAGGCGCTGCTGCGGCGCGACGAGCTGATCCCGAGGGAGAGTTTCCGTAACGGCGACCGGGTGCGCGCCTATATCTATGAACGTGCGCGAGGAGCCGCGCGGGCCGCAGATCTTCCTGAGCCGGCACGCATCCCGGCTTCCTGGCCAAGCTGTTCGCCCAGGAGGTGCCGGAGATTTACGACCGGCATCATCGAGATCAAGGCGGTGGCGCGCGATCCCGGCAGCCGCGCCAAGATGGCGGTGATCAGCCGCGACAGCTCGATCGATCCGGTTGGCGCCTGCGTGGGCATGCGCGGGTCGCGCGTGCAGGCGGTGGTGCAGGAGCTGCAAGGCGAGAAGATCGACATCATTCCCTGGTCGCCGCAGGCCGCCACCTTCGTGGTGAACGCGCTGGCGCCGGCCGAAGTCACCAAGGTGGTGATGGATGAGGAGGCCGGCCGCGTCGAGGTCGTGGTGCCGGACGAGCAGCTTTCGCTCGCCATCGGCCGTCGCGGCCAGAATGTGCGGCTGGCGAGCCAGCTCACCCGCTGGGACATCGATATCCTGACCGAGGCCGAAGAGAGCGAGCGGCGGCAGGAGGAGTTCCGCCGGCGCAGCGGGCTGTTCGTCGAGGCGCTGGATGTGGACGATGTGATCGCCGGGCTGCTGGTGACCGAGGGGTTCACCACGGTGGAGGAGCTGGCGTTCACGCCGCTCGAGGAAGTGGCGGCGATCGAGGGCTTCGACGACAATATCGCCGGCGAGCTGATCCGCCGCGCGAGGCGTTCATCACGCGCCGCGACACGGAGCTGACCGAGCAGCGCGTCGAGCTGGGCGTCACCGACGAGGTGGCCGCGATCGAGGTGCTGACGCCGGCGATGCTGGTGGCGCTTGGCGCCAAGGGTGTGAAGACGCTGGACGACCTGGCCGACCTGGCATCCGACGAGCTGATCGAGATCGTCGGCGCCGACAACATGGACGAAGCGACTGCCAACGAAGTGATCATGGCGGCGCGGGCCCACTGGTTCGACGAGGGCGAGGCGGGCGCCGGGGAACCGGCAGCGGGCCGAGGCGGCCCCGCAGGAGGTTCAAAACGACTGAGGCGGCGGAACAGGCCCTCGACGATGAACCGGAGAGCGGTCCGCTCCGCCGCTGCATCGTTACGCGGGAGCGGCTGCCGAAGGAACGGATGATCCGATTTGTGGTCGGGCCGGGCCGTGCGGTGGTGGCCGACCTGACCGCAACCCTGCCCGGACGGGGAATCTGGTTGAGTGCCTGCGGAGATGTGTTAGAAACCGCTCGCGCCCAGGGAGGCCTGGGGCGTGCTTTCGCCAGGGCTGCGCGTGGCCCTGTCATCGTACCCCCCGATCTTCCGGCTGAACTCGATGCGGCGCTGGCGCGGCGGATCGGCGAGCTTCTCGGGCTCGCTCGACGGGCCGGCCAGGCGGTTGCCGGGTTTGACAGGGCGCGTGAGTGGCTGCGGGCTGGTCGGGGTCGACTGATCCTGCAGGCGTCGGACGGCAGCGCGGCGGAGCGCGCGCGATTTCTCGCCGGTGCCGGGGAGGGGATCACAGTTCTGGATCCTCTTCCTGGGTCGGCGCTTGGCCGGGTGTTCGGTCGTGACCATGTGGTGCATGTCGCGATCTCGTCCGGGCGGCTGGGCGAACGGCTTGCCATCGAGGCGGCGCGGCTTCAGGGCTTGCGAGGACGTGCCACCGGCGGCAAGACCGGAAACGAACGAATGGATGCGGACGGGGCCAACAGGTAGTCGATGAGCGAAACCAACGATCAGGATACCGGCAAGGGCCGGCTCTCGCTGCGGCCGGCAGGCCGGCTGGAGCTGGGCCGCACGGTCGATGCCGGCTCCGTGCGCCAAAGCTTCAGTCATGGCCGCTCCAAGGTCGTGCAGGTGGAGGTACGCAAGAAGCGGGCCCCTGTCAGCACGCCGGGAACCGGTGCCCAGGCGCCCACGCAGCCGACGCCGACCGGACGGTCGGGCGGCTCCGAGCGCCCGGCGGTCACCTCCGTGCCGCGTGCCCTGACCGCGACCGAGCAGGCAGCGCGCCAGCGTGCCCTGGTCGAGCAGCAGCGCGAGACCGCCCGCCGCGAGGCGGAGCGCCGCGAGCAGGAAAAGATCTCCATCCTCTCGGCGGCTGAGGAAGCCCGCCGGCGCGAGGAGGAGGCCCGCAAGACCGCGGAAGAGGACGCCCGCCGCGAGGCCGAAGAGGCGGTGCAGCGCGAGGCCGAGGAAAAGGCCCGGCAGGCGGCGGAAGCCGTCGCTGCCACGTCGCCGCAGACCGCAACCCCGGTTGCCCGCGAGGGCCAGGAGCCGGGACGACCGGCCGCGCCGGCGACCCCGGCCGCGACGCCGACGCCCGCCACGCCGACCGAGACGCTGCGCCTGCGCCCGGGAACCAAGGGCGAAGAGGAAGAAGAGGCGCGTCCGGTCCGTCGTCCGGGCGGCGTGGTGCTGCCGCGCAAGCCGCAGACCGTCGTCGCCAAGAAGGGCACCGACGCCGGACGCCGTGCCGGCCGGATCGACGTGCAGGCGGCCATCGAGGGTGAGGACGAACGCGTCCGCTCGCTTGCCTCGGTCCGCCGCCAGCGCGAGCGCGAGCGCCGCCAGGCGGAGCTCGAGCGGCTGCGTTCAGATCAGGTGAAAGTGGTGCGCGACGTCATTCTGCCGGACAACATCACGGTCCAGGAACTCGCGAACCGCATGGCCGCGCGCGCTCCCGAGGTGATCAAGACGCTGATGAAGCTCGGCGTCATGGCGACGATCACCCAGACGCTGGACGCCGACACCGCCGAACTGGTGGTGCAGGAGTTCGGCCACCGGGCACGCCGGGTCTCCGAATCGGACGTCGAGATCGGCCTGGAAGGCGCCACGGATACCGCGGACGAACTGAAGCCGCGCCCGCCGGTGGTGACCATCATGGGCCATGTCGACCACGGCAAGACCTCGCTGCTCGACGCGCTGCGGTCCACCGACGTCGCGGCCGGCGAGGCCGGCGGCATCACCCAGCATATCGGCGCCTACCAGGTCGAGATGCCGACGGGCGAGAGGATCACCTTCATCGATACGCCGGGCCACGAGGCGTTCACCGCCATGCGTGCCCGCGGCGCCTCGGTCACCGACATGGTGGTGCTGGTGGTGGCGGCGGATGATGGCGTGATGCCGCAGACGATCGAGGCGATCCGCCACGCCAAGGCGGCCAACGTGCCGATCATCGTGGCCATCAACAAGATGGACAAGCCGGACGCCAATCCGGGCCGCGTCCGCCAGGAACTGCTCAGCTACGAGATCGTGGTCGAGGAGATGGGCGGCGAGACGCAGGACGTCGAAGTGTCCGCGACCCAGCGGACCGGCCTCGACAACCTGGCAGAGGCGATCGCACTGCAATCCGAAATCCTCGACCTGCGGGCGAATCCCGGACGGACGGCGGAAGGCACCGTGATCGAGAGCCGGCTGGACCGCGGTCGCGGCCCGGTCGCGACGATCCTGGTGCAGAAGGGCACGTTGCGGCAGGCCGACATCGTGGTGGCCGGCGCCGAATGGGGCCGTGTGCGTGCGATGCTGGACGACAAGGGACGCGCCCTCACCGAGGCCGGCCCCTCCACGCCGGTCGAGGTCCTGGGCCTCGCCGGGGTGCCATCGGCCGGCGAGCCGTTCGTCGTGGTCGAGAACGAAGGCCGGGCGCGCGAGATCACCGAGTTCCGCACCCGCAAGCTGCGCGAGAAGGCAGCCGGCGTCACGGCCGGCGCCCGCGGCACGCTCGACGAGATGCTCGCCCGCATCCAGGCCGGCGTGCAGAAAGAGGTTGCCGTCCTGATCAAGGCGGATGTGCAGGGCAGCGCGGAGGCGATCCAGGCCACCGTGCTGAAACTGGCGCATGAGGAGGTCAAGGTCCGCGTGCTGCACTCGGCCGTGGGCCAGATCACCGAGAGCGACATCCAGCTTGCCAAGGCGTCCGACGCCTATGTGCTGGCGTTCAACGTCCGCGCCACGTCGCAGGCCCGCGAACTGGCGCAGCGCGAGGGCGTCGACATCCGCTACTACTCGATCATCTACGAGGTGTCGGACGACATCGAGAAGCTGGTCCAGGGCAAGGTGGCGCCGAAGGCCCGCGAGCGGTTCCTGGGCTACGCCGAGATCCGCAAGGTGTTCACCATCACCAAGACCGGCAAGGTCGCCGGCTGCATGGTCACCGAGGGCCTGGTGAAGCGCGGTGCCGGCGTGCGCGTGCTGCGCGACAACGTGGTGATCCACAACGGCGAGCTATCGCAGTTGAAGCGCTTCAAGGACGATGTGCGCGAAGTGGCGCGCGGCTACGAGTGCGGCCTGTCGTTCGCCAACTTCCACGACCTGCAGGAAGGCGACGTGGTCGAGTGCTTCGAAGTGGAGATGGTCCCGGGGTGAAGAAGCCGCCTGCCGGCCCGACGCAGCGGCAGTTGCGCGTGGCGGAGGAAATCCGCCACGTCCTGGCCGGCGTCTTCGCCCGCGGTGGGTTTCGCGACCCGGACCTGGCCGATGCGCAGGTCACCGTGGCAGAGGTGCGGATCGGTCCGGACCTCAAGCACGCGACGGCCTTCGTGTCGCGCCTGGGCCGCGAGGACGTCGCCGCTCTGCTGCCGGCGCTGAAGCGCGCCACCCCCTACCTCCGCAGCGAGGTGGCGCGCGCGCTGCGGCTGAAATTCGTCCCGGCGCTGAGCTTCCAGCCGGACCATGCGCTCGACTACGCGATGCGCATCAACCGTCTGCTGCACCGGCCCGAGGTCGCCCGCGACCTGGAGTAGCGGCGTCCCGGCCAGCATCGCCGGAGGGAGCCCCCGTTAGTACGGGCGGCGGTCGATCGCGGCGTAGGGCTGCTCCAGCCCGTCCACCGGCACGTTGCGCCCGTTCACCCAATGCGCGCGCGGCGAGGCCAGGAAGACGATGACGTCGGCCACCTCCTCCGCCTTGCCCAGCCGTCCCATCGGGAAACCGTGCCGCACGTAGTCGTCGTAATTGGCCTGGCTGGCGATGCGGTAGCGGTCCCAGCCATTGCCCTCGACCAGGATCGAGCCGGGAGATACGGTGTTCACCCGCACCCCGTGCGGCACGAACTCCAGCGCCCAGCGTTCCGCATCGAAGATCAGTGCCGCCTTGGCCGCCCCATACTGGCCGGACCCTGCAAGCTGCGGCGACCAGCCGGAGATCGACGACACGTTCACCACCGACGCACCGGGCCGGCCGGTCATGTGCGGCAGCGCCAGCCGCATCATGCGCACGGTCTGCAACAGGTTGATCTCCAGCGTCGACTGCCAGTCCTCGTCGGTGCTGTCGGCGATCGTGCGCCCGCCGCCGCCGCCGCCCACATTGTTGACCAGCACGTCGATGCCGCCGAACGCCGCGACCGCAGCGGCCACCAGCCGTTCGGCATCCGCCGGCTGGGTCACGTCCGCCACCTCGCCCGCCACCGTCGCGCCGGCCGCGCGCAGTTCCGCCTCCGCCGCCAGCAGGGCATCGGCCGAGCGGGCCGACAGCATCAGCCGGCAGCCTTCGGCGGCGAAGGCACGGGCGGTGGCCAGCCCGATGCCGCGGCTGGAACCGGTGACCAGCACCACCTTGTCGCGCAGATGCAGGTCCATCAGATCACCTCCTCGCGCCGCAGCGCCGCGACTTCATCGGTGGAATAGCCGGCCTCGCGCAGCACCTCCTCGGTGTGGGCGCCGAGCCGCGGCGGCGCATGGTCCAGCTTGCCGCCGCCATGCGCCATCTGGAAGCCGGACCCCATCAGGCGCAGCGGGCCATACTCCGTCTCGACCGTCTGGACGGAGCCTCGGGCGGCGATCTGCGGATGATCGATCGCATCCTCAACCCGCCAGACGCTGGAGCACGGCGCACCGGCCTCGTTCAGCCGCTGGTCCCAGGTCTTGGCATCGGCCGAGGCCAGCGCCTGCTCGATGATCACGCGCAGCGCGGCCTCGTTCTCCTTGCGCAGGAACCAGTCGGCGAAGCGCGGATCGTCCAGCACCGCCGACAGGCCGAGCGCGTGCATCAGGCACTCGTATTGCTTGTCGTTGTTGACCGCCAGCAGCAGCCAACTGTCCTTGGCGCGGAACAGGTTCGCGGTGACCTTGCGGCTGATCGCCTGGTTGCCGAACTGCTCCTGCCGGTGGCCGGCCACGGTGAAGTCGGCGACCTGGGTGGACAGGAACGCCAGGCTCGCCTCCAGCATGGACACGTCGATGTACTGGCCCTGGCCGGTCTGGGAGCGCTGGAACAGCGCCGACGACACCGCGAAGGCGGCGGTCATGCCTGACAGCACGTCGCACACCGCGAAGCCGGCGCGCGTCGGGCCCATCTCCTTATGGCCGGTCAGCGCCATGATGCCCGACAGCGCCTGGATCTTGCCGTCGTAGCCGGCCTCGTTGCGGAACGGACCGGTGCTGCCGAAGCCCGAGATCGTGCAGTAGATCAGCCGCGGATTCATCGTCTTCAGCGCAGCGTAACCGATGCCGAGGCGGTCCATCACGCCGGGCCGGAAATTCTCCATCACCACATCGGCCTTGGCGGCCAGCCGGTTGATGACCTCGATCGCCGCCTTCTTCTGCAGGTCCAGCGTCAGGCTTCGCTTGTTGCCGTTGATCGCGAGCCAGGACGGCGCCATGCCGCGGTCCGCCCATTCGCGCGACAGCGGCGTGCGCCGCATGTCCTCCCCCTCGCGCCGCTCCACCTTGATCACATCGGCGCCGAGCAGTGCAAGCTGGTAGCTGCCGTACGGGCCGGCCAGCACCTGGGTGAAGTCCAGCACGCGGACATGGGAGAAGGGTCGTGTCATGCTCTGCCCTCGTCGGTGACGAAACGAAGCCGGTTGCCGTCCAGCGCCAGCGTGCTGCCCCGCACGTCCTCCACCTGGAAGCCGCGCAGCACGGTTGCGACCAGGCGCGCGGTCTCGATCGATGGCGGTGCGTCGACGACGGCAGACATGGGCGGGCCGAACGCCACCCCCAGATGCGTCGGCGTGAAGTCGCGGGCCGGCAGGTCGTCCCACGCGACCGGCACCGTGGTCTGGCTGCCGGGCACCCCGTAATGCACCGCCATGCCGATCACGTCATCGTCGCGCAGGGTGCCATCGCCGATGCGCCACAGGATGTCATACCAGTGCCAGCACTGGAGCGGCTCGCGCTCCGCTCGCGCCATCACGGAGAACACGCCGGCCAGCACCTTGCCCTTGATCTGCTCGTGCGACCGGATCGGCAAATGCAGGATCTCGCCCACATCGATGATCGGCACGCTCTCCTCCGGCTCGAAGTAGAAGGCGTGGTTGCCGGCGGTCAGACGCACCGTCTCGCAGTGCCGGGCATAGAACGGCCGCGGCACCACGACCTTGCCCAGTTGCAACCGCGTCGGCGCACGCCAGACCGCCTCGCCGGGGACGATCGTGCGGCTGTCGAGCCGCGCCGGGATGATGTTGCGCCAGCGCAGGTATCCAACCCGATCGGCGTCGGTCAGCCGGGCGAAGGCAGCCTCCAGGCTCGCGCGGTCCGCCACGTCGATGAACTCATCGGCGTCGAGGAACATCACGACATCGGCGTCGGTGTGCAGCAGCAGGTGGCGCAGTGCGAACTGGCTGAACGCCGTCTGGTGATAGCCGACCGGCTCCACCTGCCAGACCGTCCAGCCCGGCCGCCGGGCACACGCCTGTTCCAGCAACGATCGAGTGCCGTCGATCGAGTGGTGGTTCAGCAGCAGCGCATAGTCGAACAGCGCGTCGATATGCCGCAGGAACGAGCCGACGATGTCGATCTCGTTACGGATCAGCGTGATGACGCCAAGCTTCAACCGTACGGCCCGCGGCGCCCGGCGCGGCTCATGCCGCCTTTTCCACCCGCAGCGTCCGGGCGACCGCCTTCTGCTCGTCGAATTCGCGGCGGCGGCGGGCCAGTTCCTCGGCCGGCATGCGCTCGAGGTTGAGGTAGTCGAGTTTCCACGACGCATCCTCGCTCCAGCGCAGCGGCGACTGCATCGTGGTGCGCGGGCCGGGTGCCGCCTCGAGCACGCGCAGCGCAAGCTCCAGCGTCTGGTCCTGCGCGGCGGCGTCGTGCGGCTTGCCGGCGCTGTTGCCGAGAGGGAAGTCGCTGAACAGGAAGCGCGGCACGGCGGCGTGCTCGACGATATCCTTGGCGCAGCCCATGACCACGGTGGGAATGCCGTTGGCCTCCAGGTGGCGCGCGACCAGGCTGCAGGTCTGGTGGCAGACCGGGCAGTTCGGCACCAGGATGGCGGCATCGGCGCCGTCCTCGCGGATGCGGCGGAGGATCTCGGGCGCGTCGGTCTCCACCGTCACGCGGTGGCTGCGGTTGGTGGGCGCGCCGTGGAAGCGGGCGGCAAGGCTGCCGACCCGGCCCGACCCGACGGCCCGCCGCAGCGCCGGCAGCGGGAACCAGGTGCCGCTGTCCTCGGCCGAGGTTATGCACGCGGTCGTAGCCGATATGGGAGATGCGGAGGTCGTGGTCCTGCGACGTGTCGCCGGAATAGACCTCGTAGAACTTTGCCCCTCCGTTATAGGGCGCGCCTGGCCCCTGGTCGCCCTTGTCCGCCCGGTACGGCGCGGCGGTGGTGACGAGGGCGACGCGCGCGGCGGCGAGCGGCCTGCGCAGCGGCGTGAACGGCGCCGCGAGATGGTGCGCCCAGCGGTACGGCGTCGTGTAGCCGATCGCCGCGTAATACTCGCGGGTCCGCTGCATGTAGGGGATCGGCGAATCGTAATCCGGCGCGAAGCCGAGAAGGGCGTCGAGGTCGCGGTCCATTGGCAGTGCCTCCCGAGGTCGCAGGCCGTCGTGTCGCCTCCGATCATGCCGCCGGCGGCACCCGCCGTATAGCGGGCGGGTGCCGGACGCCGCGGTTTGTTGTAGGAGCGCAGCTTCCGCCCGCAGAGCAAGCCGCCGCGCATGCCAGCCCTCACCAGACCCGTCGCCCTGCTGATCTGCCTCCTGCTGGTGCTGGCCGGCGTCGCGCGGATCGTGGCGGGCTATGCGGCGGTCAGCGTGACCTGGGACGAAAGGGCGCAGGTGACCAGCGGCATGGAGTGGCTCGCCGATGGCCGCTACACCTTCGACATCACGCATCCGCCCGTCAGCCGCGCGCTGGCGGCACTCGGCCCGTTCCTGGAGGGCAACGTGCCGCCCATCGCACGCACGCGCGGCGGCGAGATCATCCGGCCGCTGCTGGTCGGCGATGCCATCTTCTTCAACGGCGACGCCCCGGCCCACAATCTCTGGCTGGTCCGCATCGGCAACCTCCCCTTCTTCCTCCTGGCCTGCATCGCGGTCTTCCTGCTCGCGGCCCGGACGATCGGGACATCCTGCGGCCTGCTCGCCCTGCTACTGTTCAGCACGCTGCCGCCGGTGCTGGCGCATGCCGGCCTGGCGACCACCGATATGGCGCCGACCGCGACGACTGCGCTGGCCGTGCTCGCGTTCATCGCCTGGCTCGACGATCCGGCGCTGCTCCGCGCGGTGCTGCTGGGCGCCGCGACCGGGCTGGCGGTGATGGCGAAATTCTCCTGCATCGCATTCCTGCCGCCCGTCATGGCGGGTGCTCGCCGCGTGGTACCTGCTGATCCGCCAGCGGACCGGTCACCGGCCGCCACTGGCCCTGCTGCGCCGCGCGGGCGGGGCGATCGCGGCGGCGCTGGCGGTGTTCGTGGTGATCTGGGCCAGCTACCGCTTCTCGCTGGAGCCGCTCCGTGCCGTCGCGGCGAACGGCACGGACTGGTCGCGCCGGCTGTGGGGGCCGGCCTCTCTGCTCAACAACGCGGTCGACGCCGTGGTGACCCTGCCGCTGCCCGCCACCGGCTTCGTCCGCGGCATCCAGGCGGTCTATCGCCACAACGAGGAAGGCCACTGGAGCTACCTGCTCGGCGACGTGCGCGAGACCGGCTGGTGGTACTTCTTCCCGGTCGCGCTGCTGGTGAAGACGCCGCTGCCGACGCTGCTGCTCGCCGCGATCGGCGCCAGCGTGCTGATCCGGCGGTCCTGGCGCGAGCGGCGCTGGAGCCTGGCCGCCGCGCCGCTGAGCATGCTCGCCTTCGCCCCCGTCCTGCTGGCCAGTCACATCACCATCGGCGTGCGCCACGCCCTGCCGGTGTACTGCTTCATGGCGGTGGCGGCCGGAGGCGGCGCGGCCTGGCTGTGGAACGGCCTGCGCCGGTGCATGGCGGGTCCCCGCCCTCGTCGGCCTGCTGTGCGCCTGGCAGGTGGCCGCCGGGCTCGCCTGGCACCCCGACTACATCGCCTATTTCAACGAACTCGCGCTGCTGCGCCGTGAGCCGGTGCTGATCATCAGCGACCTCGACCTGGCACAGGATTTCTTCCGCCTGGCCGATGCTCTGCGGGAGCGCCGCGTGCCGCAGGTGGCCGTGGCGCTGTCCGGCTTCCAGACCTGCACCGAGGTCGGCCGCCACGACCCGGCGGACTACCATTTCCCGCCCACGACTGAATTGCTGCCGGACCACCCGCAGACCGGCTGGATCGCGGCCAGCTACCACCCGCTGTACGTGGTCGACGGCTATGCCTGGCTGCGCCAGGTTGTCCCGGTCGCCAGGGTGGGACGCTCGATCCTGCTGTACTCCGTGAGCGAGGCGGATCTCGCCCGACTCGCCCCCACTCCGCCCAGCGGCCCGCACGAGCCGGCGGTCACCTGCGCCGAGCGCGGCCGCCAGGAGGCCGCCTCTGCCGCAGCCCCCGGGCAGCCGGCCGGCAAACAACTGCCGGCGGCGACAACTGATTGACTGGCCTCGCCGGCCCCGGCTGTGCACTAATGCCGCCGTGGGACTGGTTCCGTCACCTACGATCCTGAGCGTCGATGAGATGGGACGCATCGCGCCGCCGATCTTCACCTCGGTCGGCCGCGGCGGCGCCAACGCGCCGGGCGACGTGTTCGTCGTCCAGTCGCTGCTCAACGACCGGCTGCCCAAGCCGCACGCGCCGATCCCGGTCAACGGCGTCGCCGATGTCGGCACCACGCTCGCCATCGAGACCTACCAGGCGGTGATCCTGCAGATGACGCCGCCCTCGGGGCGCATCGATCCGGGCAGCCCGACCTATTACGCCCTCGCCGCCCGGCCGCTGGTCGAGAATGCGCCTCCCCCCTCGGTCGGGCATTTCGGCAAGGTGCCGCCCGAGGTTGCGGACGCGGCCATGACCTCCCGCCAGAAATGGACCGTGCCGGCCTCGGTGACGGTGGCGCAGTGGGCGGTGGAGAGCGCCTGGGGCGCCTCGATGCCGCCCGGCAGCAACAACCCGTTCGGCATCAAGGCCGTCGGCGACCAGCCGTCCGTCGAAAGCCCGACGCGCGAAGTGATCAACGGCGAGAACATCACCATCACCGCCCGCTTTCGCGCGTTCGACTCGCTCTCGCAGGCATTTGATGAACATGGCCGCCTGCTGGCGACCGCGCCCGTCTACAAGAACGCAATGAAGCAGGCGGCGGACCCCGAGGCCTTCGCCGATGCCCTGACCGGGGTCTATGCCACCGACCCGAATTACGGCTTCACGCTGAAATGGGTGATGCAGAACTACGGCCTCGGCCAGTACGATCGCTGAGCACGCACCGGCGCGAGCGGAACCAGGCGAGTGAGCGACAATCCGTTTTCCGAACCCGCGGATGACGACAGGACGGTGATCCGCCCGCGGCCGGGAAGCCGTCGCCCGGCCACGCCCCCTGCCGCTCCGCCCACTGCCGCGCCGCCTGCCGCTCCACCCGTTGGCGCACCCTCCCCGGTTGCGGCCCCTGCCCCGCGCCCTGCTGCCCAGCGTCCGGCTGCCGCACCTCCAGCCGCCACGGCGCCCGCGCCGAAGGCGGCGCCGTTGCCGGTGGCCGATCCCGATGGGCCGCCGGCGATCAGCGTCTCGCCACTGATCGCCGCGGCCTCGCCGCTGCTGCAATTGCTGCCGCGGCTGCGCGCAATGCGGCGGGCGCCGGACCCGCAGGCGCTACGCGCGCGCGTCCAGCAGGACCTGCGCGACTTCGAGCGCCGGGCGCGCGACGCCGGCATCGCCATGGACCTGCTGCGTCCGGCGCATTACGCGCTGTGCGCCAGCATCGACGATGTGGTGCTGAACACGCCGTGGGGTGCCGCCGATGGCTGGCGGGAGCAGACGCTGGTGGCGGCGCTGCATCCCGGCTCCGGGCCCGACCAGTTCTTCACCCAGCTTCGCCAGATGCGCCGCGAGCCCGACCGGTTCCTGCCGGTGATCGAGCTGATGTATCTCTGCCTGTCGCTGGGCTTCATGGGGCGCTATCGCCAGGCCCGCGGCGACGGCGAGTTGGACCAGGTGCGCGCCGAGGCCTATGCGGCGATCGCGGCAATGCGCCATGCGGAGCCGGAGCTGTCGCGGCACTGGCGCGGCGTGGCGGCGCCGTACCAGACCGCGCGGCGCGGGCTGCCCGCCTGGGTGGCGCTGGCCGGTGCGCTCGCGCTGTGCGGCGGCCTGGTGTTCTGGGCGTCCACCAGCCTGAACGCCGCGTCGGACGGGCTGCAGGCCCGCGCGCTCGCGACGCCGCCGTCGCACATGCCGCAACTGACCCGCACCGCCGTCGTCCAGGCGCTGCCACCGCCGCCCGCGCCGCCGGAACCGACCGTGCTCGACCGGCTGCAGGCCGGGCTGCGGCCTGACATCGACAGCGGCGCGGTCAGCCTGCTGGGGACCGCCGCCACGCCGGTGATCCGCATCGCCGGGAAGGGCATGTTCGCCGCCGGCAGCGCCACGGTGCAGCCCGCCGCGCTCCCGCTGCTGGACCGCGTGGCCGCGGCGCTGCGGCCGGAGACCGGGCGCCTCCAGGTGCTGGCCTATACCGACGGCCAGCCGTTCCGCAGCGTGCAGTTCCCGTCGAACTTCCAGCTCTCGGCGGCGCGCGCCAATGCGGTGCGCACGCTGCTGGGCCGCGCGGTCGGCGACCCGGCGCGGATCGGCGCCGAGGGGCGGGCCGATGCCGACCCGATCGCGCCGAACACGACGGCCGATGGGCGGGAGCGGAACCGGCGGGTCGAGATCGTGCTGCGCCGGCAGGACTGAGCGCATCGTGCAGCCGCTCCTCGACGCCGTCCTTTCGCGCTGGTGCGTCAGCTTCCTGGGGACCGCGCTGCTCGCCGGCCTCGCCTGGTTCTTCACCCCTTTGCTGCCGGGCTTCGAGGACTGGCTGCCGCGCCTCGGCCTGGTCGCCGTGCTGCTGCTGGCCTGGGGCGGCACCAACGCGCTACTGGACCTGCGCCGGCGGCGGCGGGATGCGGCGCTGACCCGGGGGATCGCCGCCAGCGCCGAGCAATCCGAAGAGGCACAGGCGCTGCGGGCCAGGCTCGCGGCGGCCCTGGACCTGCTGCGGCAGACGCTGCGCCGCCGCGGCTACCTCTACGAACAGCCCTGGTACGCGATCATCGGACCGCCCGGCGCCGGCAAGACCACGGCACTGCTGAACGCCGGCCTGCGCTTTCCGCTGGCCGAGCAGATGGGCCAGGGCGCCGTCGCCGGCATCGGCGGCACGCGGCTATGCGACTGGTGGTTCACCGAGGAGGCGGTGCTGATCGACACCGCCGGCCGCTACACGACGCAGGATTCCGACGCCGCGGTCGACCGCGCCGGGTGGGAGACGTTCCTGACGCTGCTGAAGGACACCAGGCCGAAGCAGCCGTTGAACGGGCTGCTGGTGGCCTTCCCGCTCAGCGACATCGCGCAGGCATCGGCAGCCGACATAAAGGCGCATGCCGCCACGATCCGCGCCAGGATCGACGAGCTGCAGGCGCGCTTTGGCGTGCGGATGCCGGTCTACGTGCTGTTCACCAAGGTCGACCTGATCGCCGGCTTCACCGAATACTTCGACGACCTGGACCGCGACGGGCGCGCCCAGGTGTGGGGCGCCACGTTCGACCTGGCGCAGGACGCGGAGGCACCGCTCGCCGGCTTCCCCGCCGAGTTCCGCGCGCTGGTGGAGCGGCTGAACGCTCGGCTGTTCGACCGCTTGGAAGCCGAGCGGAATGCCGACCGGCGGGCGCGCATCGCGATGTTCCCCGGCCAGGTGGCGAGCCTGGAGCCGGTGCTGGCGGAATTCCTGCGCGCGGCCTTCGCCGGGGGATCCGGTGATCCGGCACCGCTGCTGCGCGGCGTCTATTTCACCTCCGGCACGCAGGAGGGCACCCCGATCGACCGGCTGACCGGCACCCTGGCCCGCGCCCTGGGCGTCGACCAGACGCGGACGCAGAGTCTGCAGCCGGTGCAGGGGCGGAGCTATTTCCTCGAGCGGCTGCTGAAGGAGGTCATCTTCGGCGAGGCGCTGCTGGTCGCCCGCAGCCCGGCCGCCGAGCGCCGCCGGCTGCTCCTGCGCACCGCCGGCTATGCGATGGCCGGGCTGCTGGTGGTGGCCACCGCCGGGGTCCTCTGGCAGGCGCGGAGCAGCGGGCAGCGCCAGATCGACGCGTCCGAGGCCGCCCTCGCCCGCTACGAACAGACGGCGGGCGGCTTGCAGCTCGATCCGGTCGCCGATGACGACCTGCCGCGCCTGGTGCCGCTGCTCGACCAGGCGCGCGCCCTGCCGCGCGGCAGCGACGAACCGGCCTGGCTGCCGGTACTGCTGTCGCAGCGCGACAAGCTCGATGCGTCGGCGCGCACGGTCTACCGCCATGCGCTGGAATGGGCGCTGCTGCCGCGGCTGGTCTGGCGGTTGGAGAGCCAGTTGCGCGGCAACCTCAACAATCCTGATTTCCTCTACGAGGCGACGCGCGTCTACCTGATGCTGGGCAATGCCGGCCCGCTGGACGCGCCGCTGGTGCGCGAGTGGATGACGCTGGACTGGCAGGCGGCCTGGCCCGGTCTCGGCTTCGTCCCGCTGCGCGACGGGCTGCTGGTGCATCTCGATGCCCTGCTGGCCAATCCCCTGCCGCAGGTGCAGCTCGACGGGGAACTGGTCGCCGCCGCACGCAGCCGGATCGCCACGGTGCCGCTGGCGCAGCGCGTCTATTCCCGCATCCGGCCGTCCGCCGCGGCGCAGCGCCTGCCGCCATGGCGGCCGAGCGACGAGCTGGGGGCGGCCGGCGTGCCGCTGTTCGTCCGCGCCTCGGGCAAGCGGCTGGCCGATGGCATTCCCGGCTTCTTCACCCTCGACGGCTTCCACAAGGTGCTGCTGCCGTCGCTCGGCAGCGCGGCGAAGTCGGTGGTGTCCGAGAGCTGGGTGCTCGGCGACCGCATCGCATTCGACCCGAGCGGGCCGCAGATGCAGGCGCTCGAGCGCGATGTCGTCGCGCTGTATGAGGCGGACTACGCGCCCGCCTGGGACCTGATGCTGGGCGACCTCAACGTGGTGCAGTTGCGCAGCCTGTCGCAGGCGGCGCAGGACCTCTACATCCTGGCCTCGCCGGAATCGCCGATGCGGCGGCTGCTGGCGTCCGCGAGCCGGCAGCTCACCTTGTCGGAGCCGCCCGAGGGCAAGGAGCAGACTGCCGCGCCGCAGCCCGACCCCGGTTCGGCGTCCCGGCTGCAGGCGCTGCTGGGCACGCCGCCGCCCGTCGCCCAGGCCGCGCCGCTGGCACTCGGCCACGAGATCGATGAGCGCTACCAGGCGCTGCGCGACCTGGTCGGCGACGGCCCGGGGGCGCCGATCGACCTCGCGCTCCGCAGCCTCGGCGACACGCAGCAGCAGGTGGCGAAGCTGGCGGCGACCCTGGTCAGCTCCGGCGCATCGGCCTCGGCCGGCGGCGCCGCCGATCCGCTGCTGGCCCTGCGCGCCGATGCGGCACGCCAGCCGCAGCCGTTCGGCCGCTGGCTCACCGAGATCGCCGCCAGTGTCAGCGCGCTGCGCAGCGGCGATCCGCGCCAGCAACTGGCGACGGTGTTCAACGCCAGTGGCGGGCCGGCGGAGCTGTGCCCGGCGGTGGTCAACGGCCACTACCCGTTCGCGCCGGCCGCGGCGGAGGATGTGCCGATCGCCGATTTCACCCGGCTGTTCGCGCCGGGCGCGGCTTTGGACGGGTTCGTCAACACGCTGCTGCGGCGCTATGTGGACATCTCCGGCCGGCCCTGGCGGCTGCTGTCGGCCGATACCGCCGCCGCCCCGGTGACGGCGGCCGATCTCGCGCAGTTCCAGCGCGCCGCGGCGATCCGCGATGCGTTCTTCGCCGATGGCGGCACGCGGCCGCGGTTCCGGCTGGACGTCACGCCCGCCAATGCCGACGCGGCGACGAAGCAGGTGGTGCTCGACATCGACGGCACGCCGATCAGCTACGTGCGAGGGCCGCAACGCGCCACCCAGGTGACCTGGCCCGGGTTCAGCCTGCAGCCGACGGTGCGGCTCACCTTCGATCCGCCACCCACCGGCCGTCCCGCCACGCTCCAGGAGACCGGGCCGTGGGCGCTGTTCCGGCTGTTCGCGCGCGGCCGGATGCAGCCGCAGCCGGGCTCGGCCGACCGCTTCATGCTCACGTTCCAGGTCGGCGACCGGCAGGCGGTGTTCGATCTGCGGCTGCCGGGATCGGCCAACCCGCTCGCGGCCGGACTGCTGACCGAGTTCCGCTGCCCGGCCGTGCGGGCGAACTGACGCCGGATGGACGATGACCCGGCGTTCATCGCGGCCCATGCCGTGCTCGGGCAGGCACCGCTGGTGCCGGAGATCGCGCTGCACCTGGCCAGCGAGATCACGCCGATCTGGCAGGCGACCGAATCATGGCTCGCCGAGCACAATGTCGAGCCGCCGTTCTGGGCCTTCGCCTGGCCGGGCGGGCAGGCGCTGGCGCGCCACGTGCTGGACCACCCGTCCTGCGTCGCCGGCCGCCGCGTGCTGGATTTCGCCGCCGGCGGAGGGATCGCCGCCATCGCCTGCGCGCAGGCCGGCGCGGCCTTCGTGGAGGCGGCGGAGATCGACCGGATGGCGCGCGCCGCGATCGCACTGAACGCCGCGGCGAACGGCGTGGACGTCGGGCTGCCGGACAGCGACGTGGTCGGCAGCGCCTCCCGCTGGGACCTGATCCTGTGCGGCGACGTCTGCTACGAGGCGCCGATGACCGCCCATATCCTGCCCTGGCTGCGCCGCATGGCCGGTGAGGCGGAGGTCTGGGTCGCCGATCCTGGCCGCGCCTACCTGCCGGCCGACGGTCTCACGGCCTTCGCCACCTATCGCGTGCCCACCAGCCTGGAACTGGAGGACCGCACCGAGCGGGTCGTGACGCTCTACCGACTGGGCGGCTGACCGGGCGGCTTGGCCGGCGGAGGCGCGGGCGGCCTGGCCGGCGGCCGCCCCTTGGGGCCCGGACCGCCACCGCCGAGTTGCGACAGGTCGAGCCCGTTCACCGTGATCTTGGGCCCGTCGCTGACGACATCCCACACCAGCCGCTGCCCCTCCGGCCGGGCAAGGCCGCGCAGCATGATCAGCACCGGCAGCGCCTGCTGCAACTCGGGATGCGTCCGCGCCTCGGTCGTGAGGTCGTCGAGCCCGGTGGCGGTCAGCCGTGCCTCGCCACGCCAGGCACCCGGCGAGAGCACCTTCACATGGCCGGTGCCGTCGATCCTGGCCGGTCCCAGGTCGAGCGACAGCGTCTCCACGCCGATATCGACGCCGCCATGCGCGAAGATCGCGTCGATGTCGGGACCCAGGCGGTCGTTGCCCGCATCATCGTCGGTCGCGTCCAGCACCAGCTTGTGCAGATCCGCCATCTGGATGCCGGACAGCGTCGGCCGCAGCGCGATACGGTGCGGCAGATAGGCCGCCATCTTCGGCGGCAGACTGGGGCTGGCAAGCTCGTCGAGCCCGAGGTCGAGCCACGCCTTCAGCCGCCCGTCGAGCGACTCGCCGCCGAAGCCCAGCTTGAAGCGCTTGATCGACAGGCCGCCGATGCCGGCGATCTCGACCTGCAGCCCGTCCAGCGTTTCTTCCAGGCTCACGCCGGTGAGCATGTCCTGGAGCGCCGCCACCATCAGTCGCACCTGTGCCTTGGCCGGCTCGGGCAGCTTGCTGCTGGCGCCCTTGCCGGTGAAGTCCGGCGGCAGCGCGCCGACCAGGCTGCCGGCCGCGGTGACCAGGGCGGACACGCGCTCGCGGTTCACGCCGTCGATGCGGCCGGTCGCGCGCAGCGCCTGGATGCCGATCGCCACCGGCGTGCCGCCACTGGTCTGTGACGCCGACTTCCAGCCATCCACGGCGGCGTCGATCGTGAGGTCCAGCCGGCCGTTCTGGGTGGGCTTCAGGCTGGTGTCCACCAGATAGCGGTCGAACCGCTGCTCCTGCCGCTGGCTGGCGTTCTTCGTCGTCACCACGAGGTCGCCGACCTCGGTATGCAGGTTGGACGGCGTGGCGAACGCCGGATCGAACACCCCGTGGGTGTCCTGCTTGCCGATCGAGAACGTGACGTCCATCGGGCCGCCCGCGACATCGGCCTTGTCAGGCAGATCCAGGGTGAAGCTGCCCGAGGGCGGCACGCTCACCTGATCGATCCCCCAGCGCCCGCCATCCAGCGGGCGGAGGCGCGTGGTGGACACCAGCGGACCGCCGTCCGGACCGGTCGCACCGCTGATCGGCCAGGTGATCAGGTAGTGGTCATGCTCGCCGGTGACCTTCCAGGGCAGGTCCGGCAGCTTGATCGACGGCCCGAGCAGGCTGGCCAGCGAGTCCTTCAGTTGCTTCTGGAATGCCTCCGCCTGCGCCGGACCGAGGTCCTCGGCGTGGGCGGCGGCTGGGGCGAGAAGCGGCAGGCACAGCGCGACACGACGGAACAACTGCACGGCCGATCCCTCCCGGGCGAGTAGCGGGCGGACAATACCGCTTGGCGCGGCTGCGCCGCCATGACGCGCTTCACAACTGCGCTATGCGCCGTCGCCGAGTTTCGCCGGCAGCGCGATGAGCAGCCGCAGGTCCTGGTCGTCCAGCGCGGCCAGGGCATCGGCGACGGCGGCTTCGTGGCGCGGGAACACCGCCTCGATCAGGCTGCGCCCCGCCGGCGTCAGTTCCACCAGCACGGCACGGCGATCCGCCCGCTGGCGCGCCCGGTGCAGCAGGCCGCGCGCCTCCAGCTTGTCGATGACGTCCGTCATGTTGCCGGCGCTGGTATGCACCTTGGCCGTCAGCGCCCGCTGGCCGAGCGGGCCGCCATGCAGCAGCGTCTCCAGCACGCCGAACTGCGTGGCGGTGAGGCCGGCCGATGCGAAGACCGGCTCCGCGCGCGCCTGCAGGATACGGCCCACCTGCAGCACGGCCAGGTAGGCGGCACGCGCCTGGCCGGAAGCTGGCTCGTCCATGGGCGCCGACCTGCGCCGGCGGCGGTCAGCGGTTCATCATCACCGGCAGGTTGCTGTTCTCCAGCACGTGCCGCGTCACGCCGCCCAGGATCAACTGGCGCAGGCGGGAGTGCGAATAGGCGCCCATCGCCAGCAGGTCGCAGCCGAAATCATGCGCCGCGGCGAGCAGGCCGGCGCCGACGGAAATGCCGGACTGCTGGAACATCACGATGTCGGCGTGCACGCCGTGCAGCGCGAGATACGCCGCCAGGTCCGGCGCGCCCGGGCCCCGCCGCTGGTAGCCCTCGGCCGACAGGATGCGCACCGCCTCGGCACGCTGCAGCCAGGGCAGCGCGGCATAGACGGCAGAGGCCGATTCGGCGGTGCCGTTCCAGCCCAGGCACATGCGCGTGCCGATCGTGGTGGGCGCGATCTGCGGCGCGATCAGCACCGGGCGCCCCGAATCGAACAGCACCGCATGCAGCGCATCCGATGAGGACACGTCCTCACCGGCATCCGGGTGCGGCACCACGGTCACGTCGGCAAGCCGCGCCTGCTGCGCGACCAGATCCTCCTCGCGGCCGGTCACCGAGGCGAAGCTGGCAGTGGCGCAGCCCGCTCCGGCCCGCGCCTCGGACAGGATCACGTCGTGCTGGGTCACGAACCGGTCGAACATCGAGCGGACGGCATGCGCCCGCTCGCTGCTCTCCTTCTCGGTCGCGGACATCATCTCCTCGATCATCGCGCCGGACAGGCCCTCGCCGGCGAGCGGGGCCACGTCGCGGCTGTCGACACGGACGTGCAGCGCCGTCACGTGCGCGTTCCACGACCGGGCGATCATCAGGCACGTCGAGAGCGCCGCCTCGCCGGCGGCAGTTCCCGTCAGGGGCAGCAGCAGCTTACGGATGGCCATGGCACGGCTCCTCGCTGGCAGGTCACGGTGGTGATTCTAGCACGATGTGACAACATCGCGCATCACGAGCCGCCGCTTCGCCTGCCGGTCAGGCGGCGCGGGAACCTTGAACGAGGGTCAGGGCTCGGGCCGGTGCGGTGGCAGCCGGCTTATTCAACGCAGAGGACGCCGAGGTCGCGGAGGAAGTTATTGGGCGCTTCGCGCGCGGGCGGTGGCCGCAGGCGGTCGCTGCACCCGCCGCATGACACGACCCGCCGTCCGGTGGCGGGGCCATCGCCGCGCGGAGCCCTCGCTGTCCAAGATTGCCGTGCCGGTCAGGCGGCCCGCAATTGCGCCGGATCGACCGGCAGGGTGCGGACCCGCTGCCCGACTGCGTGGAAGATGCCGTTGCAGATCGCCGCGGCCACCGGGGGCACGCCCGGCTCGCCCACGCCGCCCGGCGGCGCATCACTGCGCACGACATAGACATGCGTATCGGGCGTGGCATCGATCCGCGGCACCTGGTAGTCGCCGAAATTCGCCTGCTCGGCACGGCCGTTCTTGAACGTCAGGTTGCTGTACAGCGTGTTGCCGAGACCCATCACGGCGGCCCCCTGGAACTGCGCCGCGACGCGGTCGGGGTTGACCACCATGCCGCAATCCACCGCGAGATCGATGCGCGGCACCGACACCGTCCCGTCATCGGCCACCCCCACCTGGGCGACCGCCGCGACATAGGTCAGGAAGCTGCGGTGCACGGCGATGCCCCGGCCGTGCCGCGGCGGCAGCGGCGAACCCCAGCCGGAGCGCGCCGCGGCCAGCAGCACCACGTTGCGCAGCCGGCCGATATCGATCGGGTATTCATCCATCGGCGCGCCGTAGTTGCTGTAGCCCTGGCCGAGAAGCTGCGGGTCCAGCCGGCGCGGCGGCCCGAGCATCGCCAGCAGAAACTGCAACGGATCCTTGCCGGCCGCCGATGCCAGTTCGTCCACGAACGAGCCGACCGCGAAGCCGTGCGGGATGTTGTAGACGGAGCGGTACCAGCCGATGCGCACGTGCGCTTCCGCGCGGCCGTTCTCGCAGCGCACGTTGGGAATGTCGTAGGGCATGTCGATCACGCCCTGGCTCAGTTCGCCGGCCGAGCCATAGACCGTGTCCTCCTTGAAGGTGGAGCCGATCGAGGGGAACACCGTGCGGTGCAGCCAGGCGACCGGCTTGCCGTCGCCGTCCAGGCCGCCTTCCAGGTGCTGCGCCGCGGCCGCGTGGTAGTAGCCGTGCGTGAGGTCGTCCTCCCGCGTCCATGTCACCTTCACCGGCGCGCCGACCGCACGCGCCAGGAACGCCGCCTCGGCCACATAGTCGGGCTTCGACTTGCGGCCGAAGCCACCGCCCAGCAGCGTCACGTTCACCGTCACGTCCGACTGGTCGATGCCGAGAACCTCGGCGACCGTGGTGCGCGACTGCTGCGGATTCTGCGTTGCCGCCCAGACCGTGCAGGCGCCGTCCGCGAACACCGCGGTGCAAGCCTCGGGCTCCATCGTGGCGTGGGCCAGGTGCGGCACGAAATAATCGGCGCTGACGCGCTTGGCGGCGGTCGTCAGGGCCTGCATCGCATCACCGTTGTCGCGCGCCACCTTGCCGGGCTGCCGGGCCGTCTTCTGCAGCGCAGTCTGGTACTCGCCGCTGTCGTAGCCGGCATTGGGTCCCGGCTCCCACACGATCTGCAGCTTCTGCCGCCCCTGCATCGCCGCCCAGGTGCTGTTGGCCACGACCGCGATGCCGCCCAGCGGACGAAAGCCGGACGGCGGCGGCGCACCCGGAACCTCGATGACGTGCTCGACGCCCGGCACCTTCAGCGCCTCCTTGGCATCGAAGCTCGCGACATGGCCGCCATAGCTGGGCGGGCGCTCGATCGAGGCGAACTTCATGCCGGCGATCATCACGTCAATGCCGTAGACGGCGTTGCCGTGGATGATGTCGTCCATGTCGACGATCGGCATCGGCTTGCCGATATAGCGCCAGGCCGCGCGATGCTTCACCTGGACCTCGGATGCAGCCCGGCACCTTCTGCTTTGCCGCATCGTCCACCAGGTCGGCGTAGCGCAGGCGCTTGCCGGCGGCGCCCAGCACGACGGCGCCGGCCTCGGTGTGGCATGCAGTGGCGGCGACCTGCCAGCGCTGCGCGGCTGCCGCCACCAGCATGTGGCGCGCCGCCGCCCCGGCCTCCCGCATGGTGGTCAGCAGCAGGCGGATGCTCTTCGATCCGTCGGTGTTCTGGTCACCGTATTTCGCATCGCCCTGCGCCTGCTCGACGCGCACGTCGTGCCAGTCCGCATCGAGCTCATCGGCCAGCACCATCGCCAGGCTGGTGCGGATGCCGGTGCCCATCTCCGAGCGGGAGACGACGATCGTTACCTGGCCGGTGGGGGCGATGGCGACGAAGAGGTTGGGCATGAAGGTGGCGGTCGCGGCGTTCGCCTGGCTGACCGGCGACCAGGTGGCGACGCGCGCGCCCAGCAGGAAGTGCGACAGCACGACACCCTTCAGGACGTTGCGCCGGCTCAGGTTCTGGATCGTACTCATCACGCCTGCTCCCCGGCCGCGGCGCGGATCGCGGCCTTGATGCGCTGGTAGGTGCCGCAGCGGCAGATATTGCCGCTCATGCCGTCGACGATCTGCTGGTCGGTGGGTTTTGGCGTCTGCTTCAGCAGCGCCACCGCCTGCATGATCTGGCCGGGCTGGCAGTAGCCGCATTGCGGCACGTTGGCGGCGCGCCAGGCACGCTGCACCGGGTGCTCGCCCTGCATGCCGAGACCCTCGATGGTGAGCACCTGCCTCCCGGCGGCGTCCTGCACGGTGGTGACGCAGGCGCGCACCGCCTCGCCGTCCAGGTGGACGGTGCAGGCACCGCACGCGCCGATGCCGCAGCCGAACTTGGTGCCGCGCAGGCCGAGGAGATCACGCAGTGCCCAAAGCAGGGGCATGGCGGGATCGGCGTCCACACTGTGGCGGACGCCGTTGATCGTCATGTCGGGCATTGGCGGTTCCTTCAGCCTATTTCAGGGTATGCAGGTAGGCGATGATGTCCTGCCGCTGCTGCTCCTCGGGGACAGCGATGAACATCTTGTTGCCCCGGACGGTGCCCTGGGGGTTGGCCAGGAACCGATCGAGGGTCGCGTCGTCCCAGGTGAGGTCGGCCGCCGCCAACTGGCGCGAAAACGTGTAGCCGGGCACGGTGGCGGCGCGGCTTCCCACGATGCCGGCCAGCGACGGACCGATCCCGTTACGGCCGGGCTCGATCGAATGGCAGGGGGTGCAGCGGCTGAACGCGCGCTGTCCCGCAGCGGCGTCACCGGCCGCCGCTGCGGGCGCGGTGACGGCAACGGATGCCAACAAAACGGCGATCATGCGCATGCAGCGAACCTTCCTGTCCTGCGCGCGATAGATGGGGAAAATGACCGGGCTGCCAATGCCGCCTGCCATGCAGAGGCTGCATCGGGGGATGGCCGCACGCAACGCCGCGATCGGCCGAAAATGCCCGCAACAGGAAAGACAAAGAGCCGGTCTGGCGACAGTCGGCTGGGGGATGCCCCGCGCGACCGCTGCCGATCCTCGATCACTAGATAGCGCACACGGCGGCCGGCGAAAGGCCTGGACAGACAATTCGTGGCGGCCCTGTCAATCCGCACCGGCTTCCTCCAGCTTCTCGGCAAGCCGCGGCAGCCGGGCGTGACGGCGCGGCATCAGCCAAAGCTGCAGCCGGTCGAGATACAGGTAGATCACCGGCGTCGTGTAGAGCGTGAGTACCTGGCTCAGCATCAGCCCGCCCACCATGGCATAGCCGAGCGGCTTGCGCAGTTCGGAACCGGCGCCGCTCTCCAGCATCAGCGGCAGGCCCGACAGCAGGGCCGCCATCGTGGTCATCAGGATCGGGCGGAAGCGCAGCAGGCAGGCCTGGCGGATCGCATCCAGCGGCCGCGCGCCGTCGTTGCGTTCGGCGTGGATGGCGAAGTCCACCATCATGATGCCGTTCTTCTTCACGATGCCGATCAGCAGGATGATGCCGATCATCGCGATCACCGACAGGTCGGTGTGTGCCAGCATCAGCATCAGCAGCGCGCCGACGCCGGCCGAGGGCAGGGTGGACAGGATGGTCAGCGGCAGGATGTAGCTTTCGTAGAGTACGCCCAGGATGATGTACACCGCGGCGAGTGCGGCGGCGATCAGGTACGGCTCCGTGCTGAGCGAGGTCTGGAAGGCCTGCGCCGAGCCCTCGAAGCTGCCTTGCAGCGACAGCGGCGCGTGCAGCGAATCGTGGATCTGGTTGATGGCCGCGACCGCGTCGCCGAGGGCCGCGCCCGGTGCCAGGTTGAACGAGATGGTCACCGCGGGGAACTGGCTCTGGTGGTTCACCGCGAGCGGCGTGATCGGCTTGGTGTCGACGTGCACCAGCACCGACAGCGGTACGGCCTGGCCGTTCGGTGCCCGCACGTACAGCTTGTCCAGCGTCGCCAGATCGCCCTCGAGCTTCGGCGGCACCTCCAGGATGACGAAATACGAGTTGAGCTGGGTGAAGTATTGCGCGACCTCGCGCTGGCCGAACGCGTCGTACAGCGTGTCGTCGATCTGCTGCGCCTGGATGCCGAAGCGCTGCGCCGTGCGACGGTCGATGGTGAGCGTCGCGGTGGTGCCGGCGATCTGCTGGTCGGTGGCGACGTCGCGCAGCAGCGGCAGCGCGCGCATCTGGTCCAACACCTTCGGCGCCCAGGCGTTCAACTCGGCCGTGCTGGAATCCTGCAGCGTGTATTGATACAGCGTGCGCGACAGGCGGCCGCCGACGTTGATGTCCTGCGCCGGCTGCATGAACAGTTGCACGCCGGGCACCGCACGCGCCTTCTGCGCCAGGCGCGCGATCACATGCATCACATCGTCGTCCGGCCGCTGATCCCACGGCTTCAGGTTGATGTAGAAGCGCCCGTCGTTGCCCTGCTGGCCGGCGACGCCGGCGCCGACCTGCGAGCCGTAGGATGCGACCGCCGGGTCGCTGCCGACGATCTCATTGAGCTGTTTCTGCAGCTTCACCATCTGCTGGAACGACGCATCCTGCGCGCCTTCCGAGATGCCGATGATCAGGCCGACATCCTGCGTGGGGAAGAACCCCTTGGGGATGATGACGAACAGGAAACCGGTCACCGCGACGGTGGCCACGAACACCATCAGCGTGATGAAGCGGAAGCGCAGGGCGATATCCAGCGTGCGGCGATAGAACCCGAGCATGCCGTCGAACATCGCCTCGACGATGCGGTACAGCCGGCCATGGGTGCCGTGATGCGGCGCCAGGAAGCGCGAGCACATCATCGGCGTCAGCGTCAGCGAGACGACGGCGGAGACCAGCACGGTGATCGACACCGTCATGGCGAACTCGCGGAACAGGCGGCCGACGATGCCGCCCATCAGCAGCAGCGGGATGAACACCGCCACGAGGGAGAGGCTGATGGAGACGATGGTGAAGCCGATCTCGCCGGCGCCCTTCAGCGCGGCGTCCATCGGACTCATGCCGTCCTCGATATGGCGGTAGATGTTCTCCAGCATCACGATCGCATCGTCGACCACGAAGCCGACCGCGATGGTCAGTCCCATCAGCGACAGGTTGTCGAGGCTGAAGCCCAGCAGGTACATCGCGCCCAGCGTGCCGACCAGCGCCAGCGGCACCGTGACGCTCGGGATGATCGTCGCCCACACGTTGCGCAGGAACAGGAAGATCACCATCACCACCAGGCCGATCGACAGCGCCAGCGTGAACTCCACGTCGCTGACCGAGGCACGGATGGTCTGCGTGCGGTCGATGATCGTGCTGACATGCACCGATGGCGGGATCGATGCCTGCAGCGCCGGGAGTGCCGCCTTCAGCCGCTCCACCGTGTCGATGACGTTGGCGCCGGGCTGCTTGAACGCGAGCAGCAGCACGCCGCTGCCGCCGTTCTGCCAGGCCGCGATCTCGCGGTTCTGCGGGCCGCGCACCGCCTTGCCGACATCGCCGACGTGCACCGGCGCGCCGTTGCGCCAGGCGATGATGACGTCGTTGTACGGCTCGGGGTCGGTAAGCTGGTCGTCGTCCAGCACGGTGTAGGATTTGTCCGGCCCGTCGATCGAGCCCTTGGGGCTGTTGACCGTGGCGTTGGTCAGCGCGGTGCGCACGTCCTCCAGCGTCAGGCCCATATAGGCGAGCTTCGCCGGATCGACCTGCACGCGGATTGCCGGCTTCTGCTGGCCGCCCACCAGCACCTGCGAGACGCCGGACACCTTCGAGAGATGCTGCGCCAGGATGTTCTCGGCGTAGTCGTCCACCACCGTCAGGGGCAGCGAATCCGACTGCACCGCCAGCACGAAGATCGGTGCATCGGCGGGGTTCACCTTCCGCACCGTGGGCTGGTTGGGCAGGTTCTTCGGCAACTGGCCGGCCGCCGCGTTGATCGCCGCCAGCACGTCGGTCTGCGCCGCGTCGATGTTGCGGTTGAGTTCGAACTGCAGCGTGATGGTGCTGGTGCCGAGCACGTTCATCGACGTCATCTGCGCCAGTCCGTTGATCTGGCTGAACTGCGTCTCCAGCGGCTCGGCGACGCTGGAGGCCATGGTGTCGGGACTGGCACCCGGATAGTTCGCGGTCACGGTGATGGTCGGGAAGTCGACCTGCGGCAGCGGCGCCACCGGCAGCAGCGGATACGCGGCGAGCCCCACGAGAAGCACCGCCGCCATCAGCAGCGACGTGCCGATGGGGCGGCGGATGAACGGGGTGGAGATGCTCATCGCGTGGCGATCCGGGTGCCCGATTGCAGGCGCGACTGGCCGTCGATCACGACGGTGTCACCGGCCGCCAGGCCCTTGGTGACGATGGCGAGGGCGGGGGTCTGGTAGCCGACGTCGATCGGGGTGCGCGCCACGGTGTCGTGCGCATCGACGGTATAGACGTAGAGGCCGTCAGGCCCGTGCTGGATCGCGGCGGGCGGCACGGTGATCGCGTTCTTCGCCGTGTCGACCCGCAGATGGGCGTCGATGAACTGGCCGGGCCACAGCCTGTCGTGCGGGTTGGCGAAGGTCGCCTTCAGGCGGATCGTGCCGGTGGTCGGGTCGATCGTGTTATCGGGCGTCAGCAGCGTGCCGCTGTCCAGTTCGACGCTGTCGTCGCCGGTATAGGCGATCACCTGCAGCGTGCCCTGCGCCATCTCCTGCTGGATGCGCGGCAGGTCGTCCTGCGGCAGGGTGAACGTGGCCGAGATCGGGTGGATCTGGGTTATGGTCACGATGCCGGTGGTGTCGGTCGCGTGGATCAGGTTGCCGGGATCGACCTGGCGCAGCCCGACGCGGCCATCCACCGGCGAGGTGATGGAGCAATAGTCGAGGTTGAGCTGTGCGGCCTCGATCGCGGCCTGGTCGCCGGCGACGGTGGCGATCAACTGGCCGACCAGCGCCTGCTGCGTGTCCACCTGCTGGCGCGAGGCGAAGTCCTGCGTCGCCAGCGACTGGAAGCGTGCGAGGTCGAGGCGTGCATTGGCCAGTTGCGCCGTATCCTGCCCCTTCTTCGCGATCGCCTGGTCCAGCACCGCCTGGTAGGGCCGCGGGTCGATCACCGCGATCAGGTCGCCCTGCTTCACCTCCTGGCCCTCGGTGACGGGAAACTTCATCAGGGTGCCGTCGACGCGGGCGCGCACCAGCACCGACTGGAAGGCCTGCACGGCGCCGACGCCGGTCACGTAGATCGGCACGTCCTGCCGCTGCGCCTTGGCCACAACGGCGGGGATGGTCGATGACGCGCCGGTGTCCTGGGGCGGATCCGCTCGCTGGGCGGATGAGGTGTGGATGATGACGGCGGCCGCGACCGCGGCGCAGAGGGCGGTAGCCCCCCACCGCCAGAGAGAATTTCGCATTGTGCCTCCTATCGGCCATGCTGCGGCGCAATATCGAGGCGGCGGGGGCATGCTTCAGGCGCCATGACCGGCATGCGCACATGCCGGCGGGGAATGCAGTGCGTTGTGCGAACTAGTCCTGCACAGCCTCCCGGATCATGCGGCGCAGCCATCGCTGGGCGGGATGGCTGTCGAGCCGCCGATGCCAGATCATCGACAGGGCGATGCGCGGCGAGGGGAACGGCAATTCCCGCACCGCCAGCGGGCAGATCTGCGCCAGATCGAGGCCCGCCCGGCGGGGCACGACCGCAAGCCGGTCGGCGCCGACCAGCATCAGCACCAGCGACAGGAACGGCACGCGGGTCGCGACCCGGCGCGACAGTCCCGCGCTGCGCCAGCGCCTCATCGACGAAGCTCGTGTCATCGCCGCTGGATGTGATGATGACATGCGGAATTCGCGCCAGGCGCTCCGCGCAGAAGCCGGGTTCATTCAGCGACGGATGTTGCCGGTCGAGCAGTACCACATAATCGTCATCGGTGATCCGCACGCACTTGAAGCGGTCGCCGCCGTCGACCAGCCGGCTCAGCGCCACATCGGCGGCACCCGAATCGAGTTGGTCGAGCACTTCGGTACGGCCGACGGGGCGAACATCCAGCGTGACGTTCGGCGCCACGTTGCCGACATTGCGCGCGAGCATGGGCACCACGGCGCGCGCCGCATAGTTGTTCGCGAGCAGCGTGAAGCTGCGCGACGATTCGGCTGGGTCGAAATCCTCCGGTTCCAGAGTCAGCCGCAACACACTCAATGCTTCGCGAATCGGCTCGGCCATCTGCAAGGCGCGCGGTGTTGGTTGCATGCCATCTGGCGCGCGGATGAATAATTCGTCATGCAGCATATGGCGCAGTCGCGCCAGCGCATGACTTGTGGCAGGTTGACTGAGGCCGAGGCGGCGTCCCGCGCGTGTGAGATTATGCTCCTGCATGAGTGCGTCGAACACGATCAGCAGATTGAGATCGATGGCACTCCAATTGAGCTGGCTCGCCCTCGAGGCGAGTTGCGGTGGCCGCAGACGGTCGGACTGCGTCAGGGACATGTTCATTCCAAATCCACATGTGCGCAGAAGAACTCTGCATGATTCACGTCGCAACCGCTCCTCCAATTGCCGGGAGGCAGCGTTGCGTTTCGGGCGCCTCGGTCGTGGCGATCATCGACAAAGCGAGAGGGAAGTATGCAAGCGCTCCACTGCGTACGCAGGCTATGTCTGGTATTGGCGCCTGTCGCATGGCTGACGCCGGCGCTTGCGGCATCGCCGGCCGACACGGCCTTCCAGCAGGAAAGCAAGGTCGCGATGGACCGCATGATGGCCGGCATGGACGTGAAGCCGTCGGGCGACGTCGACCGCGACTTCGCCCTGATGATGATCGCGCATCACCAGGGGGCGATCGACATGGCCGAAGCGGAATTGCGTCATGGTCGTAACGAGCAGCTTCGCCGGATCGCGCGGGACATCGTCGTCGAGCAGCAGCAGCAGATTGCGGCGATGCGCCTGGCGGTCGGCCTGCCCGCATCGGCACCATCCGCGGCGCCGGCCCCGATGGCGCCGATGCGCCACGGCGACAGGCCGTGATGCGGCATCCCTGCCCCTGGACACCGCGCTCTGCATCCCCGACTGCGCCGACCGGACACCGGCCGCGACGCTTCCTCCGACACGATCCGGCCAACACCCGCCTGCCCGGCGTCGTCCGGCTGGCGGTGACTCGTGATCGTGCCCACCGACCCGCCCTGCGGCCACGACAGACCGGTGGAGCCGCCGTCGTAGCGCCGGCCCGGTTGGAAATACCCTTGCCTCACGCTGCCGATTGCGCTTGAACCCGCGGCTTTCGCGCGGAGCGGCCCATGGTCCAGGCGATCGGCATCGACTTCGGCACCACCAACAGCGTGGTGGCCGTGCTGCACGACGATGGCCGCGTCACCACGCAGCGCCACTCCTCGCTCGATGTGTTCCGCTCGGTGCTCTGCTTCTGGACCGAGGAAACGCCGGCCCGCCAGATGCTGCGCCACGCCGCCGGGCCGGAGGCGATCACCGCCTATCTCGACGATCCGCTCGACAGCCGGCTGATCATGTCGATGAAGACCTACCTCGCGCAGAAGAGCTTCACCGAGACTCGCATCTTCGGCCATCCGTTCACCCTGGAACGCCTGATCGCCCGCTTCCTGGGCGCATTGCTGGCCGATGCCCCGCAGGCGCCGCATGTGGTGGTCGGCCGCCCGGTGCGCTTCGCCGGCGAGTTCGTCGACGACAGCCTGGGCGCCGACCGGCTGCGCGGCGCCTATGCCGAGGCGGGGCTGCCAAAGGTGACGCTGGCGCTGGAGCCCGAGGCGGCCGGCACGCGTTTCGCCCGCAGCCTCACCGAGCCGGCCACCGTGCTGATCGGCGATTTCGGCGGCGGCACCAGCGACTTCTCGATCATGCGCTTCGATCCGGTGGCCGGGGTGACGCCGCTGGGACACGCCGGTATCGGCATTGCCGGCGACGTGTTCGACTACCGCATCATCGACCGCGCCATCGCCCCGCTGCTCGGCAAGGGCGATTCCTACCGCATCATGGGCAAGCCACTGCCGGTGCCGCCGGAATACTACTCGGGCTTCGCCCGCTGGCATCTGCTGTCGCTGATGCGCAACCCGCGGACGCTGCGCTCCATCTCCGAGGTCGCACGGACGGCCGAGCATCCGGAACGGCTGCACCACCTGATCGCGCTGATCGAGGATGGCCTCGGCTATGCGCTGTACCAGGCGGTCTCCACCGCCAAAGCCGAGTTGTCGCGCGCCGATGTGGCGGTGCTGCGGTTCAGCCACAAGGACTTCGTGGTGGAACGCGAGGTCACCCGCGCCGAGTTCGAGCAATGGATCGCGCCCGACCTCGCCCGCCTCGCCGCGACGGTCGACCAGGTGCTGGCGCAGGCCGCACTGCCGGCGGACCAGGTGGACCGCGTGTTCCTGACCGGCGGCACCGCCTTCGTGCCGGCGGTGCGGCGGCTGTTCGAGGACCGGTTCGGCGCCGGCAGGCTGGAAGGCGGCGGCGAGTTCGTGTCCGTGGCCGAAGGTCTTGCGCTCATCGGCCAGCCCGCTTAGTCACACGCCCCACCCCGATCACCAGGAGCACGCCCCCATGGCGACCGAGCGCACGCTCTCCATCATCAAGCCCGACGCGACGCGGCGGAACCTCACCGGCCAGATCAACGCGGTGCTGGAGGGCGCAGGCCTGCGCATCGTGGCGCAGCGGCGCATCCGCCTGACCCAGGCGCAGGCCGAGGCGTTCTACGGCGTGCACAAGGAGCGGCCGTTCTTCAACGGGCTGGTCGCGTTCATGATCTCCGGCCCGGTCGTCGTGCAGGTGCTGGAGGGCGAGGGCGCGGTCGCGAAGAACCGCGAGACGATGGGCGCGACGGATCCGAAGAAGGCCGCCGCCGGAACGATCCGCGCGCAGTTCGCCGAGGACATCGAGGCGAACTCGGTGCACGGGTCGGACAGCGCGGAGAACGCCGCCATCGAGATCGGCTTCTTCTTCGCGCAGACCGACATCGTCGGATAGCACCTGCATGCCCGCATCGCTGCTGCAGACGCTGCGGGCGATGGCCTACAACAACGCCTGGGCGAACCACCGCCTGCTGTCGGCATGCGCGGCACTGACGCAGGCCGAGTTCGCGGCGCCGCGCGTCAGCTTCTTCCCGTCGATCCAGGCGACGCTGAACCACAACCTGGTCATCGACTGGTTCTACGTCGATGCGCTGGAGGGCGGCACGCTGGGACCCGCCGCCTGGGCGAACGAGATCCCCTGCCCGGGGGTCGCGGACCTGCACGCCGCCCAGGCCGCGGTCGACCGGCGGCTGGTCGCCTGGTGCGACGCGCTGGACGACACCGGCCCCGACCGCATCATTCTCGTCCACCGCAACACGCGCGTGCAGCAGGAGCGTGCCGACCGGCTGCTGCTGCACCTGTTCCAGCACCAGGTGCACCACCGCGGCCAGGCGCACGCGATGCTGAGCGGCACCGGCGTCGCGCCGCCGCAACTCGACGAGTTCTTCTCCGTGGCCGAGGCGCCGCTGCGCGACACCGAGTTCCGGGCCCTCGGCTGGACCGAGGCCACCGTCTGGCGGGAGTGACCGCCGGCTGCGTCAGCCCGCCAGGTCGCGCACGAACTCCGCCATGCCGGTCAGCCGCGGCGTCGCCAGGCGGGCGGCGTGCAGCACGCTGCGCACCGCAGCGACCGCGGCATCCAGGTCGGCATTCACCACCGCGTGGTCGAACTCGGGCCAGTGGGCGATCTCGTCGCGCGCCAGTGCCATGCGGCGGGCGATCTCGGCCGTGTCGTCGCCGGCCCGCCGCCGCAGCCGTGCCTCCAGCGTGGCCAGCGACGGCGGCAGGATGAACACGCCGACCACGTCGCCCGGCAGGGCCTCGCGCAACTGGCGATGGCCCTGCCAGTCGATGTCGAACACCACGTCCTGGCCCGCGCGCAGCGCCTGTTCGACCGGCCCGCGCGGCGTGCCGTAGCAGTGCCGGCCGAGCACGCGCGCCCATTCCAGCAACTCGCCCGCCGCGGCCATCCGGTCGAACTCGGCCTGGTCGAGGAAATGATAGTGGGTGCCGCCGATCTCGCCGGGCCGCGCCGCCCGCGTGGTGACGCTGACCGAAGGTCGCAACGCGGGCTCGCTAGCCAGCAGCGCATCGGCGATGGCGGTCTTGCCGGCACCAGACGGCGCCGACAGCACCAGGCACAATCCACGCCGGGCGATCGCGCTCATTCGATGTTCTGCACCTGCTCGCGCAACTGCTCGATCGTCGCCTTCAGCTTCAGCCCCGTGGCGGTCAGCGCCACCGAGGCCGACTTGCTGCACAGCGTGTTGGCCTCGCGGTTGAACTCCTGCACCAGGAAGTCGAAGCGGCGGCCGATATTCCCGGCCTCGCGCAGCAGCGCAGCCGCCGCCTCGATATGGCTCGCCAGCCGGTCGAGTTCCTCACGCACGTCGGAACGCGCGGCGAGCAGCGCCACCTCCTGCGCGATGCGCTCCTCCGGCAGGGTCGGCGCCTCGCGCAGCAGCGCGACCAGGTTCTCCATCACCCTGGCCCGCTGCATCGCCGGCTGGTCGGCGGCCTCCTCGGCGGCCTGGCGGTGCAGCACGGCAATCTCGCCCAGCAGGCGGGTCAGCGTCCCGGCCAGCCGCGCGCCTTCGGCCTCGCGCGCCGCCACCAGCGCGGCGAGCGCCCGGCCGAAGCCCGCGGCGACCGGCGCGGTGTCGATCGCCTCCTCCGCCTGGGCCGCACGCAGCACGCCGGGCAGCGCCAGCAGCGCCTCCACCCGCGGCACCGGACTGCCGGGCAGCCGTGCATGCAGGTCCATCGCCAGCGCCAGCACCTGTTCCAGTGCCGCCGGATCGGCCACCAGCCGCGCTTCGCTCTCACGCTTCACCGTGAGATTGGCGGTGACGTTGCCGCGCTTGAGCGCCTTGCCGACCGCCTCGCGCAATGCCGGCTCCAGTGCGTCCCAGCCCGACGGCAGGCGAAAGCGCAGGTCCAGGCCGCGGCCGTTCACGCTGCGCAGTTCCCAGGCCCAGGCATGGTCGCCGACACTGCCCTCCGTGCGGGCGAAGCCGGTCATCGAGGCGAGTGCGTTGCTCATGCGGCGCGTGTTCTACCAGCGGGCCGGTTGGCTGGATATCCTGCGCGCATGCAGATCCGCTCCGCCCTGATCACCGGCGCATCGGCCGGCATCGGTGCCGCGCTCGCCGAGGCGCTGGCGCGGCCTGGAGTGACGCTGCATCTGTCGGGCCGCGATGCCGGACGGCTGGAGGGGGTGGCCGCCGCCTGCCGCGCGCTGGGTGCCACGGTGGAGTGCGCCGTGCTGGACGTACGCGATGCCGATGCGATGGCGGCCTAGATCGCCCGGGCCGCGCCGCTCGATCTGGTGGTGGCGAATGCCGGGGTGACGGCGGGGACGCTGGGCGGCACGCCCGACGCGCCCGAGCCGGTGCGGAGCATCTTCGCATCAACCTCGACGGCATGCTGAACACCGTGCTGCCGGCGATGGCGGCGATGGCGGGCCAGCCGCCCGGTGCGGATGGCGTGCGCGGCCGGATCGCGGTGATCGCCTCCATCGCGGCGTTCGCGGCCACGCCCTGGGCGCCGTCCTATGCCGCCTCGAAGGCGGCAGCCGACCTGTGGACCGTGGGCAGCGCGCCAGCGGCATTGCGGCGCGGCGTGGTGCTGACCAGCGTCTGCCCCGGCTATATCCGCACGGCGATGACCGCGGGCAACCGGCTGCCGATGCCGGGCCTGATGGACGCCGGCCGGGCGGCGGCGCATCATCCTGCGCGGCGTCGCGGCCGGGCGCAGCAGGGTGGTGTTCCCGAGGTGGATGGGGCTGCTGGCGCGGCTCGCCGGGCTGCTGCCGCCCGCGGTGATGGCAGCGGCGGCCCGGCGGCGCCCGCTGTGACCGGGCGCGCCGGGCGGCCCCCCTCCGTCGTTCAGCCTTCGGCCGGCGCCACGCCCAGGATGCGCTCGAACCGCTCGCGGTAGGCCGGCCAGACCTCGGGGTTGATCAGCCGCGGCGGACGCTTGCCGTCCAGGATGTCGATCAACTGCTCGGCGGCGAACCGCGCCATGTTGTCGCGCGATTCCACGGTGGCGCCCGCGGTGTGCGGACTGACCAGCACGTTGTCGAACGCCATCAGCCGATGCGTGTGCGGCGGGGGCTCATCCTCCCACACATCGAGGCCGGCACCGGCGATCTGCTTCTTCTCCAGCGCATCGGCCAGTGCGTTCTCGTCATGGATGCCGCCGCGCGCGGTGGTGACGAAATACGCGTGCTTCGGCATCAGCGCGAACTCGCGCGCGCCCATGATATTCTTGGTCTCCTTGGTGTACGGCGCGTTTACCGACACGTAGTCCGCGACACGCAGGATGTCGTCGAGGTTGTCGACCTTCTCGGCGCCTTTCGCGGCGACCTGCTCGGCCGTCAGGTACGGGTCGTACGCCAGCACGCGCATGCGGAACAACCCCTTGCACAGCTCCGCCAGCCGGCCACCGACATTGCCGATGCCGATGATGCCAATCGTCTTGTCCAGCAGTTCGGTGCCGATGAACGCGTTGCGCGGATGTCGGAGGAGCGGCGCAGATGGCGATCCACCTCGATGATGCGCTTGGTCAGCGTCAGCAGCATCGCCAGCGCGTGTTCGGCCACCGCCTCCTTGTTGCCGCCCGACTGGTTCACCACGATGATGCCGTTGCGCGTGCACGCATCCACATCGATCGTGTCGTAGCCGGCACCGTTCGACGACACCGCGACCAGGTTCGGCGTCTTCGCCAGCAGCGCGTCGGTCACCTGCAGATGCTTGCCGATCACCTGGCGCGACGCACCGATCTGGTAGGCGTGCGCCTGCGTCAGCACCGGATCGGCTTCGGCGTCCGGCGTCTCGTTCTCCAGCTTGTCGAGCTGGATGTCCGGCCGCTTCGCGAGGATGTCGGCGAAGATCGGCCCGGACAGGTACTTCACGTAGAATACGCGCTTCGCATTGGGCGCCATTGGGACGTTTCCTTTCAGGTCAGATTGCTGCAGAAGCGTTGGATACGCAGGCACGCCTCCCGCAGGACTTCAGTATCGGCAGCGTAGCTCAGGCGGAAATGGCCGGGACACAGGAACACCGTGCCGTGCACGGTCGCCACCCCTTCCTCCTCCAGCAGCGCGGTGACGAAGGTCAGATCGTCGTCGATACGTGTGCCGCGTGGCGTCGTGCGGCCCAGACATCCGGCTATCGAGGGAAACACGTAGAACGTACCTTCAGGCTTGTGGCAGACGATGCCGGGTGCGGCGTTCAGCAGCGTCACCACCATGTCGCGCCGCGCGCGGAAGGTGCGCACCATATTGTCGATGAAGTCGGTCGGCCCGCTGAGCGCCGCCAGCGCCGCGGCCTGGCCGACCGTCGAGGTGTTCGACGTCGACTGGCTCTGCAATTTGTCGATCGCCCTGATCAGCGGCAGCGGCGCGCCGGCGAAGCCGATCCGCCAGCCGGTCATCGCATAGGCCTTCGAGCAGCCGTTCAGCGTGACCGTCCGCTCGCGCAGCCGCTTCTCCACCTGCACGATGGTCGCCGGCTTCTCGTCGTAGGCGATCTTCTCGTAGATGTCGTCGGTCAGCACCCACACGCCGGGATGCCGCAGCAGCACCTCGCACAGCGGCCGCAGGTCATCTTCGGTGTAGCTGGCGCCGGTTGGATTGCACGGGTTGTTCAGGATGAACCAGCGCGTGCGCGGCGTGATCGCCGCCTCCAGGTCTTCGGCCCGCAGCCGGAACCGGTTGTTCTGGCTGCACGGCACGAACACCGGCGTGCCGCCCGCCACCGCCACGATGTCGGGATAGCTCACCCAGCACGGCGTCGGGATGATCGCCTCATCGCCGGCGTTCAGCGTTGCCAGCATGGCGTTGAACAGCACCTGCTTGGCGCCGGTGCCGATGATCACCTCCTCCGGCCGGTAGTCTAGTCCGGAATCACGGCGGAACTTCTCGGCCACCGCGCGGCGCAGCGCCGGCGTACCGGCGACGTCGGTGTATTTCGTGTCCCCCGCCTCGATGGCGTCGATCGCGGCCTGCTTCACATGGGCCGGCGTATCGAAGTCCGGCTCGCCGGAGGACACGCCCAGCACGTCGCGGCCCTCCCGCTTCAGCGCGGCGACCTTCTGGCGGACGGCGATGGTCTGGCTCGGGCTGATACGGTCGAGGCGATCGGCGATGAACGGCATGGCGCGGAGCCTAGCTTCGGGTTGCGCAACCCGGCAACCGGCCGCATCGTCGGCTGCATGCACGAACCCCTGTCCGATCGTAACGGCCCGCCCGACGTCTATGTCCGCGGCGCCCCGCCGCCGCCGCCGACCCAGACGCTGGACGGCCAGCGCCACGTCGCGGTCGCCGTCATCGGCGGCGGCTTCACCGGCCTGTCCACCGCGCTGCACCTGGCGGAATCCGGCGTCGAGGTGGCGGTGCTGGAGGCGAAGGCGTTCGGCTGGGGCGCCTCAGGCCGCGCCTTCGGCCAGGTGGTGCCGTACCTGAAGCCCGGCCACGACGCGATCCTGCGGCATTACGGGGCCGAACGCGGCCAGCGCATCGTCGACGCCGTGGCGGAGGGACCCGACCTGGTGTTCGAACTGATCATGCGCCACGGCATCGAGTGCTGGGCGCTGCGCTCGGGCCTGATCTTCGCTGCGCACTCGCCGTCCGGCCAACGTGGGCTGGAGGCGCGCACGCGCTACTGGCAGCAGCGCGGCGCCCCGGTCGAGATGCTGGAGGGCGCACGCTGCGCCGAGGCCATCGGGTCGCCGCGCTATACCGTGGCGTCGCTGGAGCGGCGCGGCGGCAACCTCAATCCGTTCGCCTATGCGCGCGGCCTCGCGCACGCCGCCGCGCGGTTCGGCGCGACGCTGTACGCGCCGGCGCAGGTGCGCTCGCTGAAGCGGCAGGACGGGCGCTGGGCGGTCGACACCGGCAAGGGTGGGCTGACCGCGGACAACGTGGTGATCGCCACCAACGCCTATACCGGCGACCTGTGGCCCGGGCTGCGCGAGAGCATCATCCCGATGCGCGGCCACGGCTTCGTCTCGGAGCCGCTGTCGGACAATGTGCGCCACACCATCCTGCCGGAGCGCCAGTCGCTGACCGACACGCGGCATCTGTATTCCGGCGTGCGCATGCTGCCCGACGGGCGGCTGCACGGCAGCGCGCACGGCCCCAGCTTCGGCGCCGAGCCGCGGGCCGACTGGCGCCGCGTCGATGCGCGCATCCGCCGGCTGTTCCCGCAGCTTGGCGCGGTGAAGTGGCAGCAGGCCTGGAGCGGCTGGGTGGCGATGACCACCGACCATTTCCCTCGCCTGCACGAACTGGCGCCCGGACTGTACGCCGGTCTCGGCTACAACGGCCGCGGCATCGCGGCGGCGACGATGATGGGGCGCGACCTGGCCACGCTGGTGCGCGGCGGGCGCGACGACGCCACCGTGTTCCCGCTGAGCCCGCTGCGGCCGCTCGGCTGGCACCGCATCGCACCGACCCTGGTCCGCGCGCTGGTGCAGGTCCAGCGCGTGCGCGACACCTTGAACGAGGCGCGCCTGGGCCGCTGAGCGGTCATTTCCGCAGGACGGCATAGAACTCGATGGAGGCGGGCGGCGCGTCGGGCGGCGGCAGGAAGAACTCCGCCCCGGACCAGCGGGCGTACTGCATGCTGGCCGCGACCAGGGCGATGAACGAGGCCGGCGTGAAGCAGTGGTAGTGCAGGTCGGCGCCAATCTCCCAATCGGTCCTGGCGGCGCCGCCTGGCCCGGCCATCACCAGCGAATGCCATTCCTCGTAGTGGGCGAGGTCCCGCTCCCGGCGGTAGTCCTCGTGGTCCAGGACCATGTGCGCAATCGGCGTGACCTCGCGCGGCTGGTCGAAGGTCCGGTCGCGGTCCGGCACCACCAGCACCAGGCGGCCAGCGTCGCGCAGCACGCGATGCGACGCGACCAGCGCGCCGATCGGGTCTGGCGTGTGCTCGATGACGTGCGAGGCCAGCACGAAGTCCACGCTGCCGTTCCCCAGCGGCTCCATCGTTTCGATCCGGCCGACCAGGTCGACCTCCACGAAGTCCTCGAAATCCGCGACTCCGGGAAACGAGCGCGATTCGTCGCTGCCATAGGCGAACGCGTCCACGTAGCGGACCGACGCAGCCAACGGCACCGGCAGTGGCCGCCGGCCGGCGCCGAACTCGATGCCCTCGCCCCGCACCAGGTTTGCCAGGTACAGCCGCATCAGATTTGGCTCCCGCAGCACCTCCGCCATCGACCTGGCGCGCAGCGCGGCTGTGACGGGACAGGGCGGCCCCAGCGGAATCCTTGCCAGCTCCGCCCACTCGATGATCTCGATGTGCGGAATGCCGGCCAGCCCCTCGTCGCGGAACCATTCGGCGTAGGGGACGAAGCGCCGCCGTCCGTTGACGATGCAGTAGACATGGGGTGCGTCAGGCGTCCTGATGAACCGCAGGTCGTCGTGCATGTCGGTCTCCTCGCGGGCCTTCGTCGCGGCGGTCATGCCGCTGCCTCGCACACCGGGGCCGGGGTTTCTTCGACGACGCCGATCCCGTTCTCGCGCAGCAGCGACGTGAAGCGCCGCGCGAGCACCGCGCTCCTGTCCCAGTAGGCGTCCAGCCGGTCGGCAACGAACGTGCGAAGATCGCCTGCGGCCCGGGTGGCCAGGAAGTCCTCCATGGTCAGCGCCGGCAGCGCGTGCGTCTCGGCCAGTTCGCGCATCCGTTCGTCATGCATGACCACCAGACACGGCACCCCGCAGCGCATGGCGATGATGTTGCCGTGCAGCCGGACCCCCAGCGAGAAATCGAAGCGGCTGGTAAAGCTGCACCATTCCTCGACCGAGAAGAACGCATGCAGCGTGTCGCGCAGGACGGCAGTCGCATCCGGCCCGTCCCCGATGCCGAACTTCGCCACCAGCGCCTGTTGCGACGCGGTGAGCGGACCGGAGCGGGCCAGTGCGAGGTCCACCAGCGTGAAGGGCGACTGCGCCATGTAGTGGACCGGACCGCCGGCGAGCGCGCGGAGCTGTCCCATCAGGACGGGAAAATCGCCCACGAGGTCGACGTGCAGCAACACCGGACCATCGCGCCGAACGCGCTGCTCCATGCGCCTGCGCGCGCCGGGCGGCGGGGCGAGCATGTTCGACGGGCAGCCGACGATCTGCCAGTTCTCGATGCCGAGGGCGCTCAGGAACCGGGCGGAGGTGGCGCCGCGCACACCGAAGCTGCGGCACTTCCGCGCCACGACGTAGAGGAAGCGGATGCTGCCGGGCGGCAGCACAAAGCGGCCGGATCCCAGCGGCCCCTGGCAGCCGATGCTGAAGACGCAGAGCGGAACCGTCAGGGCGGCCAGCCGGTCGGCAAGCTGCCCGAGGTCGAGCGCCGGATTGATCATGTTGGCGCACACCAGGACCGCCGCGTCGAACCTGCGATTGAGCGTCGCCGGATCGAAGTCCCAGTCGAAATAGGTCTTCGACCCGGCCATGATCTGGTGGGCGGCAAAACCGAACGCCAGGTTGCCGGTATTCGACCCGGTCGCCATGAACAGGTCGGTCGGCGTGCTATCGGGCGTGCGCACGACGAACGGGCTTTTGCCGATGACCGCGAGCCTCATCCGCCGGCGCCCTCAAGGGCGCGCCGGGCGCCGCTCGCACGGCCGCGCAGCCGCGCCTCGTTCAGCACGAGCTGGCGCTCGAGCTGCTGCTGGGAGATGCCGTGGCTGCGCGCCCATCCGGTATCGGCGTACTGGATCGCGGCAAGCTGATCGTCGAAGCCGCGCGCCGGATCGTAGACCTGGTAGCCGAACACGCCGGCGAAGAACTGCGCCTCGGTCTCGGCGCGGGCGAACGCTTCGTCCGCGCCGTGGTCGTGCGAATGGTAGACCACTGCCGAAGGGACGTACACCTTCTCGTAGCCGAGACGGATGATGCCGTCGGCCCAGGCCTGATCCTCACCGAAGACGAGTTCGGGATAGGGCACCTGCTGCCAGATGCAGCGCCGCAGGCAGGCATTGTTGTCGCTGAAGAAGTGCAGCACCTGCCGCCATTCCGGGTCGCCGGCCCGCCACAGCTCGCGGTCGGTATCGCGCGACAGCACCAACCCGGCGCGCGCCAGCCCGGCGAAATGCTCGTCGAGTTCGCGCTTGACGAACGGCGACGCCGACGGCCAGGCGACGTGGCGGCCGAACGCCCCGGCCGCCCGGGGAAACCGCTCCAGCATCGTGACGAGATTGTACAGCCAGAAATCATCGGCCGGGAGCGCATCCTGGGTCAGGAAGGCGACCAGCTCCCCACGCGCCATGTCGGCGCAGAGGTTGCGGGTCCGCCCATGCTGGAACTCGGCCTGCGCGATAGT
Source organism: Acetobacteraceae bacterium (assembly GCA_037201625.1). Lineage (GTDB taxonomy): Bacteria > Pseudomonadota > Alphaproteobacteria > Acetobacterales > Acetobacteraceae > JAMXLO01. The sequence goes on from JBBCGR010000003.1 coordinate 2,373,874, forward strand.
GGCGACCTGCAGCGGCGGCGCTTCGGGCATGGCGTCGGCGAGCAGCCGGCGGATCGAGCCGTCGGTCGAGCTGCTGTCGATGATGACCATATCAAAGGGCCAGGGGGCGCGTTGCGACCGCACGCGCGCCACGACCTGGCGCAGCAGCCTCCCGCCATTGTAGGTGGGGATGCAGACCGTCACCTTGGGCGGCTCCCCAATGGGGCGCGCGACTGCTGCCGTGCGCCGGCCTGAGGGTCGCAGTCCGAGCCGTTCCAGCAGGCTCCGCTCCACCGCACGGGCGGACGCCTCCCAGTTGAACGGCGCCACCCAGGCAAGGGCGGCCGCGGCCTGCCGCCGTCGCCGCGGTGCATCCTGCAGCAGCCGAGACAGGTCGCTGGCGATCGCCAGCGGATGCGGTCCGGCGAACGTCACAACGCCATCGGGGAACACCGCACGGGTACTCTCGGCGTCGATCTCCACCACCGGCAGCCCGCACGCCATCATCTCCTGCGGCACGAGCGAATAGTTGGTCGCCGAGAAGCAGATGCCGATATCGGCACCGCGATACAGTTCGGCCAACTCCTTCGCGTTCAGGATGCCATGGCTCACGCACGGGAAGGGCGCGCGAGTCGCCGTATCCTCCTCACCGAACAGGTCCACGTGGATGTCCGCACCGTTGGCGGCGAGGTGCTCCAGTGCGAGCAGTGCCAGTTCGACCGCTCGGCGCGCGGTGCCGCTGCGGGCATACAGCACGATGCGCTTCTGCGACCGGCGTGGCCCGCGCCCGTTGTCCTTGCCTGGCCGCCTGTCGTCCTTGGACGGATAATAGACCTCATGCTCCAGCGCCAGGTCGAACTGCCGCGTCCAGCGGCCGAACTGTCGGCGCAGGGTGCGCGCGAGCCAGGGGCCGGCGCAGATGCACCCCAGGTCCTGTGTGTAGGTCCACTCCGCCATGAGCGCCCTGCTGCCCATCGCGTGGAAGCTCGCCTCGAAGTCCTGCACCAGGTAGCAGCGGGTGCGGAAATGCACCGCATTCAGCGCGCGGGCCACGGTTTGCCAGCCGGTGGCCACCACGACATCCCCTTTGGCGGCATCGAAGCCGTCACGACAGAAGGCGACCGATGCGCGGATCGTCTGGAACAACCTGACGATGTCGTCATACGCGTGGGCGGCGTCGGTGTGTGTGCGTCGGCGCCGTGATCCAGATCGAGCAATCATGCCCCATGAACTCGAGCCAGCGTACGAGCCGGAAGATCGTCATGTGTCCGCCGCTGCCCGGCGCGAAGTCGGGGATCAGCCAGTGGATGACGAGCCGGTCCGGACGGAGCCTGGTGCGCGGCGGGCGCAGCGCGCGCTGCGGGAACTGCATCAGCTCCCGCAGATTGAGGTCGGCGACCAGGGTGGCGTCCGGATCCACCTGCAGCTCGATCCGGCCGTCGGTATGCACCGGCCAGATCCGCCGTCCCTCGTGCTGCCCGTACAGCACGTAGTGCAGCAGCGGGTTGACGCCCTTGTCCGCCACATCGACGTGGCAGGACAAATAGCGGCTGGTGGAGAACCAGTCGCACGGATCACGGCCTTCCTTCCAACCGAAGATCGCATAGTGCTCGAGCGGATCGCAGTAGCCCGCCGCATGTCGGCGTAGCGGTCGAGGTAGAATGCGGGATCGAAGCTGCCAGCGATGAAGCCGCAGACCTCCGCGGCCGTCAGGTCCAGCAGGTCGCCTGCCGGCGGCGACGGGACGGTCGCCGCATCGGTCGCTGCATCGGGCATCGTCGGGGACAACCTTTGCCTGGGCTGGGCTATGCGACGGCGGCGATCAGGGTGGACCACCGCTTGGTATCGACCAGCACGGCCGTGTAGGCGCTGATCAACCGCAACTGTTGCGAGAAGCTCGCCATGACGCGGTATTTCTGATGCGTGGCGCCCCTCGAATTCCAGGTCGTCGCGGTCCGACGCGCATGTTCCACTGGTGGAACCCATGCCAGTGTTCCGCGATCGCCTCGTTCTCGAAGCCGTGGATGATGAGGAAGCCGCCCGGCCGGGTGATCGCGAGCATCTGCTCGACCACCGCCATGGGGTGGACGGCGTGATCAATGGCATTGCGGATATGTGCCACGTCGAAAACCTGCGTGCCGAAATGGCCTGCCAGGTCCTCGCCGGCGACCGCGACGGGCCGCACCGCCTTGGCGTGCCGCGCGCTGTCGGTCCACAGCCGCTCGTAGTCGTCGGCCAGCGGATCGGCGGCCCGTCAGGTTGGCGGGCAGTCCGTGGAAGATCGTTCCCAGGATGCTGGCCGGCCCGGAGCCGATGTCGAGCACGTCGATGGTCCGGCCCTGGGCAGCGTAGCAAGCGGCCAGCGCCCGCAGCACGGTATAGATGTCCCGGTCGCATTCCGGATTGGGCGTCAGGTCGCACCAGCACAGCCGGAACCGCTCCGACTGCATGAACCCGGCCCAGAACGCAAGCTCATGAGACTTGCCGGCCTCGCGCCTGCCGGCGTCGATCGCGTCCGGCAGCCTGCTCGCAGTCCACATCGTGCCCCCAGGCGGTTGCTGGCGGTGCCGCACCGGCGGCGGGCTCGCCCGTTCCCACTTGGGCGGCGTTCCGGTTAAGGAAAGGTTTACGTGCCTCCGGCGTATCTGGCCCTGGCAAGCCGTAAGCCGCACCGGTAGATTGCGCGCAACACTGCCAAATACGGGGAAGCGCCCATGTCGAAAGCCACATTGTCACGCCGTGCCGTCATGGCCGGCCTCGCCGCCAGCCCGGCCGCCGTGGAGTTCCTCCGCAGCGCGGTCGCGGAGGCGCAGACCAGCCTGGCGCAGTCGGGCCTGGTGGGTGAATTCCAGGGCCCGACGATGATCACCGACCCGGCGAAGTGGCCGAAGAAGTTCGCCGAGGCGCCGATGCTGGCCGAGCAGGTGAAGGCCGGGAAGCTGCCGCCGGTTGACCAGCGCGTGCCGGCCGAGCCGATGGTGTGGCAGCCGCTCAACGAGATCGGCAAGTACGGCGGCACCTGGCGCCGCGCCTTCACCGGTCCCGGCGACGTGGAGAACGGCAACCGCATCGCGTCCTCCGACAAGCTGTTCTTCTGGAGCGCGGACGGCAGCAAGATCGTGCCCTCGGTCGCCAAGGGCTACGACCTGGCCGAGGACGGCAAGTCCTACACGGTCCACCTGCGCAAGGGCATGAAGTGGTCGGACGGATCGCCGTTCACCGCGGACGATTTCGTGTTCTGGTTCGAGGACCTGTATTCGAACAAGGAGATCGTGCCGACGCCGATCGCCGACATGCAGCCGCAGGGCAAGCCGGGCCGTATCGTGAAGGTGGACGAGACCACCGTGCGCTTTGAGTTCGACGTGCCGTATTTCCTGATCGAGGAGATGATGGCCGGCGACACGCTGATCGGCGGCGGACAGTCGGTGCGGCAGTCGTCCAAGTTCACTTTCGGCGCCTATTCGCCGGCCCACTACCTGAAGCAGTTCCTGCCGAAGTATTCGTCGGTGGACGAAGTGAACGCCAAGGCGAAGGCGGCAGGATACGAGAACTGGGTGCAGTTGCTGCACTTCAAGAAGGACTGGTCGCTCAACCCGGAACTGCCGACGCTGGGGCCGTGGAAGACCGTGCAGCCGATCAACACGCCGGTCTGGCTGCTGGAGCGCAATCCATACTATTACGCCGTCGACACCGCCGGGAACCAGTTGCCCTATATCGACCGCGTGCAGCTTACGCTGGTGCAGGACCTCGAGGTGATCAACCTGCGTGCGATGGCCGGGGAGTACGACCTGCAGGAGCGGCACATCGACCTGGGCAAGCTGCCGGTGATCCTGGACAACCAGAAGAAGGGCAACTACACGGTCCACCTCGACCTGGGGCTGGGCGGCACCGACTTCCTGCTGCAGTGCAATCTCAGCTTCAAGGCCGACCCCGAAATCCGCAAATGGCTGACCAACGCGGACTTCCGCCGCGCACTGTCGCTTGTATCGACCGCAACCAGTTGAACGAGACGTTCTGGCTGGGCATCGGCACGCCGGGCTCCATCGCGCCCGCCGATTCGATGCCGCAGAACCCCGGGAAGGAATGGCGCAAGAAGTGGTCCACCCTGGACATCGCGCAGGCCAATACGCTGCTCGACAAGGTCGGGGCTGGCGAAGAAGGACGCGCAGGGCTACCGCCTGCGCACCGACAACGGCGAGCGGCTGCGCATCCAGATCCTCGCGGTGGCGGCGTTCATGCCGTATCCGAAGATGTCCGAGATGGTCGCCAACCAGTGGCAGAAGATCGGCATCCAGGCGGATGTGCGGGAGGCAGAGCGCAACCTGGCCTTCACCCGGGTACGCAACAACGAGCATCATATCTTCATCTGGAACAATGGCGGGGACGGAGCTGCTGTACCTGTTCCCGCGCCACGCGATCCCGGTGGATGCGACCGAGGCGTTCATGGGGCCGGACTACGCGCAGTACTACTCGTCGGGCGGCAAGCAGGGGAGCAAACCGGAGGATCCGGCGATCCTGAGATCTGGGAGCTGTTCGCCGAGGGCGGCGAGCCTGCAGACCGAGGGGCGCAACAAGAACGCGCAGGAGATCTGGAAGATCCTGATCGACCAGCAGATCGGCATTGGCACGGTGGGACAGTCGCCGGGCGGCATGGGGGTGCGGCTGGTCAGCAACCGGCTGGGCAACATCGCCAGCCGCGTCTGCCTGGCGCAGCACTGCCGCACGCCGGGCAATTCGCATCCGGAGACGTGGTACTACAAGGCATGACCATCGTGGCTGCGCCAGTCGCCGCATCGCAGGACGTGGCTGGCGGGATCGGGATCGCCACCCGTCCTCCCACGTCATGGCCCGGCCCGGCCCGGCCAGCCACGTCGCTCGCGCCGCAAATGAAGACATGGATGCCGTGGCCAAGCCACGGCATGACGTTGGAAAATGTCCGGCCCCCCACTGCAACATCAACCGGACAGAAGTGGCCCAAGACCGGCCGTGATGGCTGTGGTGTATCGGCCGCCCGTCCTCCCGCGTCATGGCCGGGCCGGCCCAGCCATCCTCGTCGTGTCGTGCCGCCACATGCTGAGCTACCTCGCCCGCCGGCTGGTGCTGGCGCTCATCACCGTGTGGGCGATCACCCTGGTCACCTTCCTGATCATGCAGCTTCCGCCAGGGGATTTCGTCGACGCCTATGTGGCGCAGGCGTCCGCCATGGGCAGCGCCATCTCGGCGGCCGAGGCCGATGCGCTGCGCCACGCGTACGGCCTCGACCAGCCGATCTACATCCAGTACTTCAAATGGCTCAGCCTGGTCGCCACCGGCAATTTCGGCCTGTCCTTCGAATACGGCCGCCCGGTCACCGAGGTGATCGGCGACCGCCTCTGGCTCACCATCGCCATCTCGCTCGGCGGCATCATCGTCACCTGGCTGGTGGCGCTGCCGATCGGCATCTACTCGGCCGTCCGGCAGTATTCGCTTGGGCGACTACGTCTTCACCTTCCTGGGCTTCGTCGGGCTGGCCATCCCGAACTTCCTGCTGGCGCTAATCATTATGTATTTCGGCCTGCGCCTGTTCAACCTGAACGTCGGCGGCCTGTTCTCGGCGAATACGCACTGGCGCCATGGTCCTGGGCGAAGCTCGGGGACCTGCTGGCGCACCTGCCGGTGCCGATCTTCATCCTGGCGCTCGCCGGCACCGCCCAGCTTGTCCGCATCATGCGCGCCAACCTGCTGATGAACTGCGCAAGCCCTATGTCGTCACCGCCCGCGCCCGCGGCCTGCCGGAGCGGCGGGTGATCATGAAATACCCCGTGCGCGCCGCGCTGAACCCGTTCGCCAGCACGATCGGCTACCTGCTGCCGTTCATGGTGTCCGGCGTGGTGATCATCTCCATCGTGCTCAGCCTGGACACGGTCGGCCCGTTGCTGCTGCGCTCGCTGCTGTCGCAGGACATGCTGCTGGGCTCCACCATCATCCTGCTGGTCGGCATCCTCACCGTGGTCGGCACGCTGCTGTCCGACCTGCTGCTGATGTGGATCGACCCACGCATCCGTCTCGGCCGCGGCCGATGAGCAGCGCGATGACCGACGATGCGCCGCCTCTGGTCACCCGAGGCGGAGACCAGGGTCGCCGTCGCCACCCAGCGCCAGCTCATCTGGTGGCGTTTCAAACGCCACAGGCTGGCACTGATCAGCGCCTGCATCGTCGCGGCGTTCTACGTGGTCGCGGCGTTCGGCGACTTCATCGCCTATTCCGAGCCGTTCGACACCGAGGCGTCGCGCAGCTACATCCCGCCGCAGCCGATCCACTGGTTCGACGCCGATGGCAATTTCCGCCCGCATGTCTACGCGCTGAAAGGCAAGCGCGACCTGCGCACGTTCAAGCTGTCCTACGCGCCCGATCCCTCGGACCCGCGCGACCTGCAGCTTTTCCGGCGCGCGGCTATCCGTACAAGCTGTTCGGGCTGATCCCCACCGACCGCCATCTGCTGGGCCTCACCGACGGCCGGCCACAGGACGCGATCTTCCTGCTCGGCACGGACCAGTTGGGGCGCGACGTGTTCTCGCGGCTGGTGCTGGCGACGCAGACCTCGCTGACGATCGGCCTGGCGGGCGTGGCGCTCAGCCTGCTGCTCGGCGTGACGCTGGGCGGCATCTCCGGCTTGCAGGGCGGCTGGGTCGACACCGTCATCCAGCGGATCATCGAGATCCTGCGCTCGGTGCCGACCATCCCGCTCTGGATGGGCCTCGCCGCCGCGGTGCCGTCGAGCTGGTCGCCGCAGCAGGTGTATTTCGCCATCACGCTGATCATCTCGCTGATCGGCTGGACCGAACTGGCGCGCGTGGTGCGCGGCCGCTTCCTGGCGCTGCGCGAGGAGGATTTCATCACCGCCGCCGAACTCGCCGGCGCATCGCGCATGCGCATCATCTTCCGCCACATGGTGCCGTCGTTCCTGTCGCATATCATCGCCGCGGTCAGCCTGGCGCTGCCGGCGATGATCATCAGCGAGACCACGCTGTCCTTCCTGGGTCTCGGCCTGCGCCCGCCGGCGATCTCCTGGAGGCGTCATGCTGCAGGATGCACAGAACCTGCAGACGCTGGGCCTGGCGCCCTGGTTGCTGTTCGCCGCAGTGCCGGTGGTGGTGGTGATCCTGGCCTTCAACTTCCTGGGCGACGGGCTGCGCGACGCGGCGGACCCCTATGGCTGATCCGATCCTATCCGTTCGCGACCTGCACACGCATTTCTTCCAGGAGGAGGGCGTGGTGCGCGCGGTCGACGGCACCTCGTTCGACCTCCAGCCCGGGCGAACGCTGGGCATCGTCGGCGAATCCGGCTGCGGCAAGAGCGTGACCGCGCGCTCCATCCTGCGCATTGTCGAGCGTCCCGGCCGCATCGTGTCGGGCGAGATCCTGCTGCGCCGCGCCGACGGCAGCAGCGTGGACCTGGTGAAGCTGCCGTCCGACGGCACCGACATGCGGGCGATCCGCGGCGGCGAGATCGGCCTGGTGTTCCAGGAGCCCATGAGCTCGCTGTCGGCCTACCACACCGTCGGCAACCAGCTCATCGAGGCGATCCGCCTGCACTCCACGCTGTCCAAGCGCGCCGCCCGCGCCCGCGCGATCGAATTGCTGGCGCTGGTCGACATTCCCCGCCCGGCACAGCGGGTCGATGCCTATTCGTTCGAGCTGTCCGGCGGGCTGCGCCAGCGGGTGATGATCGCGCTGGCGCTGGCTGCCGAGCCGCGCATCCTGATCGCCGATGAGCCGACCACCGCGCTCGATGTCACGACGCAGGCACAGATCCTGGAGCTGATCAAGCGGCTGCAGCAGGAGCGTGGCCTGGCGGTGATCCTGATCACCCACGACATGGGTGTGATCGCCGAAATGACCGACGATGTGGTGGTGATGTATCTCGGCCATGAGGTGGAGACGGGCCCGGTGGACGCGATCTTCCACGCGCCGCGGCATCCCTATACGCGCTCGCTGCTGCGCTCGATCCCGAGCGTGCTGGCCGAGCCGCGCTCGCGCCTGGCAACGATCGCGGGGTCGATCCCGCATCCCTATGCCCGGCCGCCGGGCTGCCCGTTCCATCCGCGCTGTCCCGAACGCATCGCCGGCGTGTGCGAGCAGTCCTTCCCGAGGGAGGTCGTCATCGGCGAGCGCCACGACGTGGCCTGCCATCTGTACACGCAGGGCGCAAAGGAAGCCGCATGAGCACCGCCACCCGCGTGCTCGACGTCCGCGCGCTGAAGAAGTTCTATCCGATCCATCGCGGGCTGCTGGGCCGCCTGGTCGGCCAGGTGCGCGCGGTGGACGATGTGAGCTTCAGCATCGACCGCGGCGAGACGCTATCGCTGGTGGGGGAATCCGGCTGCGGCAAGACCACCACCTCGCGCTGCATCCTGCGCGCACTGACGCCGACCGCGGGCGAGATCCGCTTCCGCAGCGAATCGGGCGTCGAGATCGACGTGGCGCACCTGCCACGCAAGCAACTGCGGCCGCTGCGGCGGCAGATGCAGATGATCTTCCAGGACCCGTTCTCCTCGCTGAACCCGCGCATGACGATCGCCGAGATCATCGGCGAGCCGCTGCAGGTGAACGGCATGACGGACGCGCGCGAGCGCAACGCGCGGGTGGCGGAACTGCTCGACCTCGTGCACCTGCCGGCCGCGTACCTGAACCGCTTTCCGCACGCGTTCTCCGGCGGGCAGCGCCAGCGCATCGGCATCGCGCGGGCCCTCGCGCTGTCGCCGTCGCTGATCGTGGCCGATGAGCCGGTGTCCGCACTGGACGTGTCGGTGCAGGCGCAGATCGTCAACCTGATGCTGGAATTGCAGGACCGGCTGGGCATCGCCTTCCTGTTCGTCGCGCACGACCTGTCGGTGGTGAAGCATGTCAGCCACCGCGTGGCGGTGATGTATGTCGGTAAAATTGTCGAGATCGCACCGACCAGCGCGCTGTTCGCCACGCCGCTGCATCCCTACACGGAGGCGCTGCTGTCGGCGGTGCCGGTGCCCGATCCGCGACGGCGCGCCAAGCGGATCGTGCTGGAGGGCGACGTCGCCGACCCGTCCGATCCGCCGCCCGGCTGTGCGTTCCATCCGCGCTGCCGCTACGCCGTGGCGCAATGCCGCGAGGCGGTGCCGGAGCTGGAGGAGGTGGTGCCCGGCCACTGGGCACGCTGCCTGCGAGCCAGGGAACTGACGCTGCAGGGCGTGGCCACGGGCGAATAATCCCGGGGTTAAAATGCCGTCGCGGAATGCTTGTTGCGGCGCTGCCGCAGCGACTACGATCCTGCGCGACACCGCACCTGCTTCTCTGTTTTGTCGCGTGATTCACGCTTGTTGGGATTCCACCGGAAGCGATCACGCCCTAGGGATGTCCGGCAATGGCCAACACCGCCTCAACGTCAACCGAGGTGCGCCTGCCGCAAGGTATGCTGATCATCGGTCCGCCTTTCAGCCTTGGCCCGCCGCTGCTGACCTGGTCTCCCGGGCTTCCCGCGAGCGCCGCCTCCGATCCGTTCTGGATTGCCCATTCGATTTCGCAGAACCCCCTGGCGGTCTGGCGGCTGCGCGGATTGTGGCCCTACCTCGGGCTGTCGACGCCGGGCCGTACCGGTTGACCGACGATGCCGTGGCGGGACTGGTCGGCTCGGCCGTCGCGCAGGGGCAGTTGGCCGCCCGGTTCATCCCGTGGTCGGCCTACACGACCTGCACGCTGGCCGTGCGGCAGAACCGCAAGCAGGATCTGCTGCCGATCATCCCGACCGCATCGCGCGTCGACAATCGCGGGCGGCTGCTGTTCCAGTTCACCTTCGATGCGCATGTCGCCGATCGCTTCGGCTCCCCGGCGGCCGGTCGCGCGCTGTCGCTGCACACCGGCAATGCGGCGGACACGATCACCGCCACGCCCACCGACGCGCAGGGCAACACCACCGTCGTGCTGCAAACGCGCGAGACCGGACGGGTGGACATCGCCAGCAACACGGTCGACATGAGCGTGATGCTGCCGACGCTCGACATCACCGAGGCCTGGTACGAGAGCCGTTCCAGATCACCGGCTACAATGTCTGCGACGAGGCGGATTTCTCGGGTGCGATGGCGGCGGGGAATGGCCTGGCCGAGCAGCACCGGGAGATTTCCTGTTCGGTGCACGGGGCGTGCCGATGCAGGGCACCGGCCGGGCGCTGGACGGGCGGCTGATCAGGCTGTCCAGCATGACGGGCGGCTGGCATCGCAACGCGCATGGTGCGCGGGACACGGTGGCCGACCGTGCGCAGGTGCGGTTCGCCCATACCGACGGCGTGCACGGCGCGTTCGCGACGCTGCAGACCGATCTGTCGGCGGCGGTCGATCCGCACGTCATCCCGCCGCACGCGCGGTTCGAGATCGTCGATGTCGGCGCGCGCCGGGCGGATGACCGCGGCAGCGCGATCCAGGACCACCACATCGACAATTACCTGGGTTTCGGCGCGGCGGTGGTGCGCACGTGGCTGGCGCGCGGCATCACCAACAAAGACGTCAAGTTCCTGGCTTATCGATGAGGCAGCTCCGGCGCGCCCTGTCGATCGCGACGCTGGCGCTGGCCGCCATGCTGGGGGGCACATCCGCGAGCCGGGGCGATGGCACGGTGCTGTTCGACAGCGGGATCATGCCGCTCCTGGAGCAGCGTCCGGTGTTCGCCGACTTCCTGCTGAGCACACTGGAAATTCAGCCGCCAGGCGAGCGGCGTCACGATCGGTGCCGATGTCAACCCTCGGCTCGGCAGCACCCGGGTCGGGCCTTATTCAGTGCTGGCCAAGAGAAAAGGCGATCCGGGGACCTACACGATGGATGTCGTGATCAATACCGACCAGCATTACTATGCCGCCGATGGCAAGGAAACGGACGACATCGGCAAGGCGGCCTCGGTGCGGGAATCGTTCGCCAGCGTCGAAATCAATCCGCTCGGCGGCCGATAGTTACGGTCATGCCATTGGCACAAGAATGTTATCGCGACGACAGTTTGCAGTACTGTAACGTGACGCGCGACGATGGATCCAAGGAAGCGGAGCAACGGTGACGCCATGACCATCGATGAACCGCTGAGCCTGGGACACCTGATATGCCCCTGGGATATGCCCCTGGACATCTGACATGCCCCTGGACGCTTGACATGCCAACGTGGACGCGCGCCTCCGCCACCTTGACCATGACCTCGCCGCTCGGGCCGGACAAGCTGATACCGATCGCGCTCGATGCGCATGAGGCCATGAGCCAGCCGTTCTATTTCGACGTGCGGGCGGTCAGCCAGGCCGGCGTCATCGATTCCGACAAGCTGCTCAATCAGCCGGTCTGCGTCACGCTGCAGGCGAACGGCATTCCGCTGCGCCATTTCCACGGCATCGTTCGCAGCGTGGCGGCCGAAGGCCCGGTGCGCAGTGCCGCGAGCGCGGACGACAACCAGTTGTACCGGCTGTCGCTGGTCCCCCGGCTGTGGTTTCTCGGCCAGACGATCGACTGCCGAGTGTACCAGAAGCAGAAGACCGACGACATCCTGCGGGCGCTGTTCCAGGACGCCGGACTGACGGACCTGATCCTCGTGCCATCGGGCACGATGCGCGAGTACACCGTGCAGTTCAACGAATCGGACCTGCAATTCGCCACGCGCCTGATGGAGGAAGAAGGCTGGTACTACTTCTTCGGGCACGAGGCCGGCGCCCATTACCTGATCATCGTCAACCAGAACAGCGCCTTCAGCGACATCCCCGGAGCCGACCTGCACCTGGGCGGCGGCGACACCGACGGCACGCTGCTGATGGACTTCAACCACGCCGCGACCGTGGCGCGCGGCAAGATGAAGTTCAAGGATTACGATCCCGAGAAACCGACACGCTGCTGCAGAACGAACAGCCGACCACGCTGAAGGCCGGCGGCGCGGCGGCGCGCGACGATTTCCGCTGGCCCGCCGTGTCGTTCGGACAACGGCGCGCTGAAGGATCGCACCCGCTTCCAGATGGAGGCCGCCGAAGCCCTCGCCTCGGTGTATGACGGCGTCACGCGGTTCGGTGGCATGATCCCAGGCGCCAAGTTCAACGTGGCGAGCAGGCCCGCCAGCCCGTTCGACGGCAGCTATGTCGTGCGCAGCACCAACCACCACGCCAGCGACGACACCTGGATCAACCAGAGCGGCACGCAGACCTCGGTCGTGCGGTTCACCGCGTTCCCCTCCGCGGTGACGTGGCGGGAGCCGATGACCACGCCGCGTCCGCGGATGGACGGCGTGCACACCGCGCTGGTGATGGGGCCGCAGAGCGCCAAGGGCGGCGACATCAAGAGCCAGGACGGCGAGGAGATCCACACCGACGACCTGGGCCGGGTGAAGGTGCGGTTCTACTGGGACCACCGGGCCGAGGCGACCGGGGGCGATGCGATCTGGGCGCGGGTGATCCAGCCCTGGGCCGGCAACGGCTGGGGCGCGCAGTTCACGCCCCGCGTGGGCACCGAGGTCGCGGTCGCCTTCGTCGATGGCGATCCCGACCGGCCGATCGTCATCGGCGGCCTCTACAACGGTCGTGACAAGCCGATCTACACCAAGGCCGACAAGACCAAGCTCGGCTTCCGCAGCCGGTCCAGCCTGAAGGGCGGCAGCTCCGAGTTCAACGAATTCACCTTCGATGACAAGAAGGGCAACGAACTCGTCTACGTGCAGGCGCAGAAGGACCACACCACCTACGTCAAGCACGACCAGACGCTGAAGATCGACAATTGCCGCATCGTCACGGTGAAGCAGGACGAGACCGTCGACGTGCAGAACAACCAGACGATCAAGTGAAGATGGACCACAAGATGACGGTCACCGACGGCAATCACGCCGTGATCGTCAGCAAGGGCAATCAGAGCGTGAAGATCGACATGGGCAACCATGACATGAAGATCGCCATGGGCAACCTGGCCACCGACGTGAAAATGGGCAACGTCAGCCTCAAGGCCGGCCTCGGCAAGATCGACAACGAGGCGATGCAGGCGATCGAGCTGAAGGTCGGCCAGAGTTCGCTGAAGATCGACCAGATGGGGATCACGCTCACCGGCATGATGATCAAGATCGAGGGTAAGATCCAGACGCAGATCAAGGGCCTGATGACCCAGGTGAACGGCGATGCGATGCTGATGGTGAAGGGCGCCATCACGATGATCAACTGACGCCCCGCCATGTCCCAGACCCTGATCAAGCTGACCGCCGCCGATCTCGCCGCCCTGCGGCCGCATCTGGCGCTGGACCCGGCGGCGGTGGAGGCCATCGAGGGCTGCGGCCAGATCGCCGAAGCGCTCGAGCGGCTGGAGGCAGGCGGCTTCCTGACCGAGGCCTCGCGGCTGGTGGCGCATGCGCTGCCGAAGCGCGAGGCGGTGTGGTGGGCCTGCATGTGCGCGTTCCACACCGCCCCGGCGGACCTGCCCGAGGCCGACCGCAAGGCGCGCGAGGCGGCCGAGGAATGGGGTGCGCCAGCAATCCGACAAGGCCCGCCGCGCGGCGTGGGACCTGGCGCAGGCGGCCGGCTGCGGCACGCCGGAGGCATGGGGCTGCGATCTCGGCGTTCTGGAGCGGTGATTCGATGTCGCCCGAGGGCCAGCCGGCGGTCCCGCCTGCCACGCACCTGGCCGGCACCGCCGCCGCCGGGCGCGGTGGCGCTCGCCTCGGTGCGCGGCGACCCGACGCGGCGCGAGGCGCGATTGCACCGCTTCCTGGAAAGTGGGCGTAATATCGCGGCGGGCGGCCCGGGCCGCTTGCCCGCTGAAACGGCATGATCATGCGAAGGGGCGGTCGTTTGAACCGGCACGGTCGGGACCTCACCCCGCATTCCCGCCGGGATCGCAGCCCGATCGGAGGGGCCTGACATGCAACTGACCCTGACGGTGCTGCGCTGCCCCGATACCGTGGCGCCCGAAACCCGCAACGTGCCCGGCGGCGAGTTCTCGGTGGGCCGCGGCCCGGGTGTCGACTGGGTGCTGCCCGACCCGGAGCGGCTGCTGTCGAAGCGGCATTTCGCCGTCGCGTTCCGCAGCGGCACGTGGCAACTGGCCGACACCTCCACCAACGGCACGTTCCTCAACCGCGAAGGCGATCCGATCGGCGGCGGCGACGTGCGCAGCCTGCGCGACGGCGACCGGCTGCGCGTCGGCGCCTATGAAATCGAGGTGCGGCTGACCGAGGAGCAGGCGCCGCGCGCCGGCAGCGCGGGAGGCAGCGCGTTCGGCGACCCGTTCAGCATGGACCCGTTCGCGCCGGCCCAGCCGCAGCGCAACCCGTTCGACGAGCCGCCCCAGCGCGGCCTCCACATGGCCTCCTCCTCGGCGCAGCTTCCCGCCGATTTCGATCCGCTGACGCCCGACGAGCACGACGCGCCGTTCCGCGGTCCGACGCAGGCGGACAACTCGCCGGTGATGCAGGATGCCTTTCGCCCGCCGGCCCCGGCTGGGCAGATGCCGCTGCACGCCGGCGGCGTGATCCCGGGCGACGACCTGCTGCCGGACGACTGGGACAAGGATCTGCTGGAGGGCATCGGCAGCGGCCCGGAGCCGGCCCCCCTGCGCGCCGCGCCGCCGCATGCCCCTCCGCCGGTGCAGTACGCGCCGACCCCGCAGCACGCCCCGGCCCCGCAGCATGCCCCTCCGGCGCCGATGCTGCCGGCCGTGGCCCCGCCGGCACCCGCGCCGATGCCGGCGATGCGGCAATCCGGGCACGCGGCGGACGACGCCGCCTCCCAGGAAACCGGCGCGTTCGAGGCCGGCACCTTCGATGCGCCCGCCTTCGATGAGCGCCCGTTCGACGCCGCTCCGTTCGCGCCGGGCACTGGCGCCGCCACCCCACTCGCCTGGCTCCCACACGCCTGGCTCCCACACGCCTGGCTCCCACACGCCTGGCTCCCACACGCCTGGCTCCCACACATCGGTGCCCGCCCCCCTGGACGCGGCCCCGCCGGTCGCCGATCCGTTCGACGTCGATCCGTTCGACGAGCCTGACGTGGCACCCCCGCCGGTGGCCGTGGCGCCGCTGCGGCCCGCCGCCCGTCCCGCTCCCCGCCCGGCCGCCCAGCCTGCCCCGCCGCCGGCGGAGCCCGATATGACCGACGGCGCGCTGCTGGCGGCCTTCCTCGAGGGTGCCGGATTGCAGGACGCGCAGCCGAAGGACCCCGCGGCCACGATGCTGGCACTGGGCAAGGCGTTCCGGGCCCTGGTGTCCGGCCTGCGCGCCACGCTGATCGCCCGCGCCGCGATCAAGAGCGAGTTCCGCATCGAGCAGACGATGATCCAGGCGCGCGGCAACAATCCGTTGAAATTCTCCGCCGGCGACGATGACGCGCTGGCGGCGCTGCTCGGCACCGGGCGGCGGACCGACATGACGCCGCACGCCGCAGTGGCCGATGCGCTGCGCGACATCAGGCTGCACGAACTGGCCTCGATGGCGGCGATGCAGTCGGGCGTGCGGACGTTGCTGGAAGGCCTCGACCCGGCGAAGCTGCGGGCCCAGGCAGAGCAGAATGCCGGCATGACCGTGCTGCCGGCGCAGCGCAAGGCGCGCGCCTGGGACACCTACGAGGCGCTGTACACCCGCACGGTGCAGGCGCTGGCTGATGATTTCGACAGCGTGTTCGGCAAGGCGTTCGCCCGCGCCTATGAACGCGCGCTCGATGAGGTTGCCGCGAAGGAGCGAGAATGATCCGCCGCCGTCCCCTGCTTGCGCTGCTGCCCGCGCTGGCCCTCGCCTATTGCGCGCCGGCGCCCAAGCCACCGGCGGTGCTGACGCTGACCATGATCGGCGGCGCGGACCAGAACCCCGACCTGTCGGGCAAGCCATCGCCTGTGGCGGTGCGCATCTACCAGCTTACCCAGACGGCGAAGTTCGAGCGCGGCGACGTGTTCGCGCTGACCGAGCGCGAGGCGCAGACGCTGGGCCAGGACAATGCCGGCTCGCAGGAGTTCGTGCTATCGCCCGGCGAGACGCAGACCAAGACCTTCGAGCTGAAGGCCGGCGTGCAGGCGATCGGCGTCGTCGTGCTGTATCGCGACATCGACCGCGCACAGTGGCGCGCCGTGTCGCCGGTCGCGACCAGCGGGCCGACCAATCTCACGCTCACTGTCGGCAGGCTTGCGATAGCGCTGAAGCCCGGCTGACCGTGGCGCGGGGCGGTGGGGGAAGACAAGCGATGAGCTGGACCAACCGCGTGGTCTGGCAGGAAGGCATGTTCCTGCGCACGCAGCACTTCCAGCAGCAGGATCGCTGGACCGAGCAGCTTGTGCGCGGGCGCGTGCAGGCGCTGCGGCCGCATCCCTGGGGGCTGGTCGATTACGCGCTGGACCGCGACCTGCTGGGCACCGGGCGCTTCGCCCCTGGCTTCCGCCGCCGGCGTGTTCGAGGATGGCACGCCGTTCGCCCTGCCCGGCGAGGCCGATCATCCGCCGCCGCTGGAACTGCCCGACAGCGCGCGCAACGTGCTGGTCTACATGGCGCTGCCGATCCGCCAGGCGGGCGCGGTGGAGGTGGCCGATGCCGCGACCGAGGGCCGCTACGCCGCCCGTCCGTTCGAGGCATACGACACGCACTCCGCCTCGCCGCAGCCGGCCGAGTTGCAGGTCGGGCGGCTGCGCATGCGCTATTTGCTGGAGACCGACGAGCGCACCGGCTACCTGGCGATCCCGCTGGCGCGGGTGACGGAGGTGACCGCCGACCGCCGCATCATCCTCGATGAGCGCTGGATTCCGCCGTCGCTCGTGTGTTCGGCCGCGCCGCCGCTGGCCGGGCTGATCTCGGAACTGTCCGGGATGCTCAACCAGCGCGGCGAGGCGCTGGCCGCGCGCATGACCGCGCCCGGCCAGGCCGGTGTGGCGCAGGTGGCCGACTTCCTGCTGCTGCAATCGATCAACGGCTGGCAGAACGTGCTGGCGCACTGGGGCGGACGCGGCGAACCTGCATCCGGAGCAGCTCTACACCTCGCTCGTGCAGATGGCCGGCGAGTTCGCCACCTTCCTGGAGACGCGGCGGCCGAATGCCTATCCGGCGTATCGCCACGACGACCTGCAGCGCAGCTTCGCGCCCGTCGTCGCCGACCTGCGGCGCGCGCTGTCGGCCGTGCTGGAGGCGACGGCGATCCCGATCCCGCTGCGCGAGGCGCGGCACGGGGTGCGGGTGGGGCCGATCACCGACCGTTCCATCCTGCGCGCGTCGAACTTCGTGCTGACGGTGCAGGCCGATGTGCAGGCCGAGCAGTTTGCGGCGGCTGTTCCCCTCGCAGGTGAAGATCGGCGCGGTGGAGCATATCCGCGAACTGGTGAACGTGGCGCTGCCGGGCATCGCGGTGCGCCCGCTGCCGGTGGCGCCGCGGCAATTGCCGTTCTACGCGGGCGCCACGTATTTCGAGCTGGATCGGGCCAGCCCGCACTGGCTGCAGATGCAGAACTCGGGCGGCTTTGCGATCCACGTCTCGGGCGATTTCCCCAACCTCAGGCTGGAACTCTGGGCGATCCGCGGGTGAGGCAGCAATGAGCGACAATCCCTTCTCGGAGCGGACGATTCCGACCGCACGGTGATCCGGCCGGTGCCAGGCGGCCGTCGCGCCGCCCCGGCGCCCGCGCCCGCACCGTCCGCGTTCCACGACGCGCCGCCACCGCCAACCGCGCCGAACCGCGCCGCGGCGCCGATCACGGCGGAGGGGGCGGAGCGCATCACCTTCGGCCTCAACAAGCTGATCGAGGCGGCGGCGCCGCTGCTGCAGCTTCTCGGTCGGCTGCGCAACACCTACAGCCAGCCCGATCCGGGCGACCTGCGCGAGCGGGCGATCCATCAGATCCGCGCCTTCGAGCAGGCGGCGCGGGATGCCGACATCCCGATGGACCAGCTCCGCCCGGCGCATTACGCGCTGTGCGCCAGCCTCGACGATGTGGTCCTGAACACGCCGTGGGGCAGCAGCGGCGCCTGGGCGGCGCGCTCGCTGGTGTCGTCATTCCACCAGGAGGTGCGCAGCGGCGAGCGGTTCTTCGACCTGCTGACCCAGCTTCGGCAGAATCCCGGCACGTTCCTGCCGGTGCTGGAGCTGATGTATCTCTGCCTCAGCCTGGGTTTCCAGGGCCGCTACCGGCTGTCGCCGCGCGGGCCGGGTGAGCTCGACCGGCTGCGCGAGGATCTCTACACGATCATCGCGCGCCAGCGTCAGGCGGCCGATCCGGCGCTGGCGCCGCACTGGCAGGGGGTGTGAAACGCGCCCTACCGGCCGGCGCGCGCCACGGTGCCGACCTGGGTGATGGGGGCCGCGGCGCTCGCCGTGATCGGCGGGCTGTTCGTCTGGTTCTCCTCCAGCCTGAACGCAGCCTCCGACGAAACCTTCGCGACCGCTTTGGCCGCGCCGCTGGCGACCATGCCGCAGATCACCCGCGCGGCGCCGGTGAAGCCGCCGCCACCGGCGCCGAAGCCGCCCGAGCCCGACAAACTGTGCGCCTTCCTGAAGCCGGAGGCTGACCAGGGGCTGATCAGCGTCGCCTGTGACGCCGCCGTGGCGGTGGTGCGGATTCGCAACTCCGGCCTGTTCGCGTCCGGCAGCGCCACGGTGGCGCCCGGCTATGTCCGCCTGCTGGAACGCATCGGCGAGGCGCTGAAGGGTGAGAAGGGGCCGATCACCGTGAACGGCTATACCGACAACCAGCCGATCAAGACGGTGAAATTCCCGTCGAACTTCCAGCTCTCGCAGTCGCGTGCGGAGGCGGCGCGCGAGATCATCATGCGGCCGCTGGGCGATCCCGGCCGGATCACCGCGCAGGGCCACGCCGATGCCGACCCGATCGCCTCCAACGCGACGGCCGAGGGGCGGGAGCTGAACCGGCGCATCGAGGTGGTATTGCGGAGGCAGGGCTGATCCATGCGTGCCGTGCTGCGCTTTCTCGGCTCCCGCTGGTTCCTGAGCTTCATCGGCGTTGCCCTGCTGGGCACGCTGGTGTGGTGGTTCGGGCCGTACCTGGCCTTCCTCGAGGACTGGATTCCGCGCGCCGCGGTGATCTTCGGAATGGTGCTGATCTGGGCCGGGGTGAACCTCTGGCTCGACGGCCGCCGCAAGAAGACCGAGACGGCGCTGGTCGAGGGCGTCACCCAGGCGCAGGCCGACCCGTCCGCCGCCGCCTCGGCCGAAGAAGCCGCGGCGATGCGCGAGAAGCTCGCCACGGCGCTCGCACTGCTGAAGAAGGCCTCCGGCTCCCGCGGCTACCTGTATGAGCAGCCGTGGTACGCGATCATCGGCCCGCCCGGCGCCGGCAAGACCACCGCGCTGCTGAATGCCGGCCTCACCTTCCCGCTGGCGGCCGAGATGGGACAGGGCGCGGTCGCCGGCGTCGGCGGCACGCGCATGTGCGACTGGTGGTTCACCGAGAGCGCGGTGCTGATCGACACTGCCGGCCGCTACACGACGCAGGATTCCGACACTGCGGTGGACCGCGCCGGCTGGCAGGCCTTTCTCGGCCTGCTGAAGCGCACCCGCGCCCGCCAGCCGCTGAACGGCGTGCTGGTCGCGATCGCGCTGTCCGACATCGCCGCCGCCCCGGCGCCGGAGCGGCTCGCGCATGCCCGCGCCATCCGCCGCCGGGTGAAGGAGCTGTACGACCAGCTTGGCGTGCGCGTGCCTGTCTACGCGCTGTTCACCAAGGCCGACCTGATCGCCGGCTTCACCGAGTTCTTCGACGACCTGGACCGCGAGAAGCGCAGCCAGGTGTGGGGCGTGACCTTCCCGCTCGACAAATCCGAGGCCGGCACCGCCGGCAAGTTCGGCGGCGAGTTCGCCCTGCTGGTGGAGCGGCTGAACCAGCGCCTGCTGGAGCGGCTGCAGACCGAGCGCAGCCCCGACCGGCGCACGCTGATCGCCGGCTTCCCGGCCCAGGTGGCGAGCCTCGCCGCGCCGCTGACGGAGTTCCTGACCGAGGCATTCGGCGGCTCCCGGCTCGACCCGGCGCCGGTGCTGCGTGGCGCCTACCTGACCTCCGGCACGCAGGAGGGCACGCCGATCGACCGGCTGACCGGGGCGATGGCACGCAGCTTCGGCATCGACTCGCAGCGCGCGCCGTCGCTGCGGCCGGAGCAGGGGCGCAGCTACTTCCTCGGCCGGCTGCTGAAGGAGGTGATCTTCGGCGAGGCGACGCTGGTGTCGCGCGATCCGGCGCAGGTGCGGCGCAACGTGATGATGCGCGCCGGTGCCGCCGCGGTGGCGCTGCTGGTCGCTCTCGGCGGGGCGGCGGCGCTGATCCAGACGCGCCAGGCCAACCAGGCGGCGGTCGATCAATCCAACGCGGCGCTGGCGGCGTATGTGAAGGCGGCGCAGGCCGTGCCGCTCGATCCGGTGGCCGAGCCGCAGCTTCAGGCGGTGCAGCCGCTGCTCGACCAGGCGCGCGCGCTGCCGTTCGGCGTCGATGCCGGCCCCGCGCCGACGCAGTGGTTCCCCGGCCTGTCGCAGATCGGCAAGCTGGGGGCCGGCGCCCGCGAGGTCTATCACCACGCGCTCCAGCACATCCTGCTGCCGCGGCTGCTGGTGCGGCTGGAAGGCCAGATGCGCACGCATTTCGACCAGCCGTCGTTCCTGTACGAGGCGACGCGCATCTACCTGATGCTGGGCTCCGCCGGTCCGCTGGACCGCGACCTGGTGAAGGAATGGATGAGCCTCGACTGGCAGGTGCAGTTCGCCGGCCCCGCCGCCAAGCCGCTGCGCGACAGCCTGGAGCGGCATCTGGCGGCGCTGCTCGACCTGCCCCTCGAAAAGGTGCCGCTGGACGGCGCGCTGATCGAGGATGCCAGGCGCACCTTCAGCCGCGTGACGCTGGCCGAGCGGGTCTACGGCACGATCAAGGGCTCGCAGCCGGCCCGCGCGCTGCCGCCGTGGCGGCCGTCGGACGCCGCCGGCGCGTCCGGGGTGCGGGTGTTCGTCCGCGGCTCCGGCAAGCCGCTGACCGAGGGCATTCCCGGCTTCTACACGGTCGACGGGTTCCACAAGGTCCTGCTGCCCAACCTGCCCGCCGCCACCATGCAGGTCGCGAGCGAAAGCTGGGTGCTGGGCAAGGAGTCGCAGATCGACCCCACCAGCCCGCAGGTGCTGACGCTGCAGCGCGACGTGATCGCGCTGTACACCGGCGAGTATGCCAAGGCGTGGGACGCACTGCTGGCGGACCTGGACGTGGCCCCGCTGCGCACGCTGCCGCAGGCGGTGCAGGACCTGTACATCCTGGCCTCGCCGCAGTCGCCGATGCGCGATCTGCTGGGCGGCATCACGCGGCAGCTCACACTGACCCAGGCACCACCGCCGCCGGCGGGCGCCGTGGGTGCGGTGCAGGGCGCGGCGCAGGCCGCCACGGCCGCAGCCAGCCAGGCCACCAGCGGCGCAGCGGCACGGCTCCAGGGGCTGCTCGGCCAGGCTGGCGCGCCGCCCGAGCCGCCCGGCAAGGCGATCGACGACCGCTACGCGGCGCTGATCGCCTTCGTGGGCAAGGGGCCCGGCGCACCGCTCGACGGTGTGCTGAAACTGCTGAACGACCTGCAGGTGCAGCTTGCCCGTCTGGCGGGGGCGCCGGCGGGCGGGCCGGCGGCGCTCGGCGGCGGCGACGACCCGGCGCAACTGCTGCAGGCGGAGGCGAGCCGCGACCCGCAGCCCGTGTCGCGCTGGCTCCAGGCGATGGCATTCAGCGGCAACCAGTTGCGTGGCGGCGGCGCGGCGGACCAGGTGAAGAAGGCGTTTGGCGCGCCGGGCGGGCCGGCGTCGCTGTGCAAGCAGGCGGTGGCCGGGCGCTACCCGTTCACCCCCGGATCGAGCAACGACATCCCGCTCGACGATTTCGCGCGGCTGTTCTCCACCGGCGGGCTGCTCGACAAGTTCTTCAACGAGAACCTGCAGAACTTCGTCGACACCTCGGGCACCGCGTGGAAGGCGCAGCCGGTCGCGGGCGTGGCACCGCCGGTCTCGCCTGGCGACGTGGCACAGTTCCAGCGCGCGTCGCAGATCCGCGACCTCTTCTTCGCCGCCGGTGGCGCGCAGCCGACGGTGCGCTTCGACGTGACGCCGATCGAGACCGACGCCAAGCAGGTGACGCTCGACCTCGACGGCCAGACGGTCGTGTATGCGCACGGACCGATCCGGGCGACGTCGATCACCTGGCCCGGCCCGAACCGCATGAACAATGCGCGGCTGGTGTTCGATCCGCCGCCGACCAGCGGCCAGCCGGTGCTGCAGGCGAACGGCCCGTGGTCGCTGTTCCGCCTGTTCGGTCAGGGTACGCTGACGCAGAGCGGTGGGGCGGACCGCTATACGCTGAGCTTCACGGTGGGCGATCGCCACGCCTCGTTCGAACTGCGCGCCGGATCGGTGCTCAATCCGTTTGCCCCGGGGGTGTTGCGAGATTTCCGGTGCCCGGCCCTGTAGCGTCGGGTTTCTACGGCAAGCTGCCGGCGCGCGGCGACTTCGTCCGCGCCGGCCTGCCGCGCGACTTCACCGATCCCTGGGATGCCTGGCTCGCCACGGTCATGACGGGCAGCCGCACGATCATGGGCGACGACTGGCTGCCGGCGTTCCTGGAGGCGCCGGTGTGGCGCTTCACCCTGCCGGCGGGGCTGTGCGGCAGCCAGGCGGTGCTGGGCCTCATGCTGCCGAGCGTGGACCGCGCCGGCCGCTACTTCCCGCTGACCTTCGCTGCACTCTCGGCGCGGGGCATCGAGGCAACACCGGCGGACACCTGGCTGGATGCGTGCGAAGCCGCTGGACGCGCGGCCCTGGAACAGGATACGCCCCCGCAAGAGATTGCCGGTATGCTGGCAATGATACGTTTGCCGGAAGCGGTGAGCGGCACGCCGGACGCGATTTGGTGGAGCGAGGGTTCGGACCGGGTCGCGCCGGCGAGGATCACGCTGCGGACCATGCCGGGCGCCGCGACCTATGCGGCGATGTTGGGGGCGAGAACGCAAGGTGCGGACGAAGCAGCCGCACCCGGAGAGGGGAAATGGGAGTCGACGTCATGACGGCCCCGCGCTTTCGCTCCTGGGCCATGACCCATCCGGGCGCCAGACGCAAGCACAACGAGGATACCTTCGTGGACCGGCCGGACCTGGGCATCTGGGCGGTCGCCGATGGCGCAGGTGGCCATGCCGCCGGCGAGGTCGCCTCGGGTATGATCGCCGATGCGCTGGAGGCGATCCCTGCAGGGCTGTCCGCGTCGGAACTGCTGGCGCAGGTGCGGCTTGCGATCGAGCGTACGCACACCGCGCTGCGCGAGGAGGCGGCACGGCGCGGTCCGGATGAGATCGTTGCCTCCACCGTCGTGGTGATGCTGGCGCGCGGCGACTACTTCGCCTGCCTGTGGGCCGGCGATTCGCGTGCCTATCTGCTGCGCGGCGGCACGCTGCGGCAGATCACCCGCGACCACAGCCTGGTGCAGGAACTGCTGGAGGCAGGTGCCATCGGGCCGGATGAGGTGATGAACCATCCGCGGGGCAATGTGATCACGCGCGCGGTCGGCGCGGAACTCGATGAGTTCATGCTGGACAAGGTGAGCGACCGGCTGGTGCCGGGCGACCGCTTCCTGCTGTGCAGCGACGGCCTGTGCAAGACGCTGCCTGAGAGCGAACTCGCGAGCCTGCTGGGAACGCTGGATGGTACGCCGCCACAGGCTCTGGTCGATGCGGCGCTGGCGGCGAAGGTCAGCGACAACGTCACGGCGGTGACGGTGGAGTTTACCGGTTAGAGGGTGAAGGCCGCACTGGTGGAAGCACCGGAGCGGTAAATCACGCACTCAGACCACGAACGAAATCTGCTGTAGCAGGGTGAAGGCCACCCACGGCGCGGTGCCGGGCATCCACATCTTTGCTGCTGCACGCAGGGACGGACGCGGATGCCGGCATTCGCCGGTACGACGCATTCCGTCATGGCGGGGCTCGGCCCCGCCATCCACGTCGTTCGGTGCGTCGTCACCGAGGACGTGGACGGCCGGCCTGCGCCGGCCATAACGTTGTAGGAATGCCAGTCCCTGACTGCGACCTGACCGGATAGAACCAGGTCAGGTCGCGCCATGACGATAGCGGTAGCGCTTGCTGTGACCCGGCCTCAGACCTTGGCCATCGTGAGCAGGTCGTAGCCCACGGTGTCGGGCGAGCCACCGATCTTCGGATCGCGCTCGGTGTAGGTGAACATGACCTTGGTGAAGTTGAGCGACAGGCTCTCCACCGGTGCATCGCCGCCGCTGGACACGCTGTAGCCGCTGACGCCGCAATTGGTCAGCTCATACGCCAGGAACGTGTCCACCTTGTCCTTCGTCGTCGTGGTGAACTTGAACTTCACCGTCGCGCTCAGATCGCCCGCGACCGCATCCATGAACAGCTTGGTCGACGACTTGTCCAGCCGCTTGGTCACCACGACCTCGCTGATGTTCGGCTCCGACGCCTCACGCGTTGCCGCGCCACGCGCCGCCGTGCCGATCGCGCGCCCCACGCCCCATTGGAACGAGTTCAGCTCGATCCACTTCTCGAAGCCCTGGGTCGTCACGGCTCCGTCGATTCCATCCCACTTCATGTAGATTGCCACGATGCGCTCCTGTTGTTTCCGGCGAGGCGGTTAGGGGGTGTCAGCCGATGCAGTCATGAAAACGATCTCGCCGCGTCCACGCCCACGGTGACCCCGTTGATCGTTGCGTCGTCGGCGATGGCGAAATAGCACTTTCGCGGGTGGCATCGGCAATAACGTAAACGAGAGCGCAGGGCTGTTCGTTGCAAATACGACTGGGAATTACCGGCGATGCAGCGGTCCGGCAATGCGCCCAGTTCAGCTAAACCCGCGTGATTGCATTGCTTTTGCCGGGTTGGTGCGGATCAGGCCGTGAATGGCCTGGAACATGCCAGGAAAATACGGGGGCAAATTCACGTTCGGCGCCACGGCGCATGACCGGCGAGAACGCCGGTCATGCAGCCTGCGGCCTCAGACCTTGGCCATCGTGAGCAGGTCGTAGCCCACGGTGTCGGGCGAGCCGCCGATCTTCGGATCGCGCTCGGTGTAGGTGAACATGATCTTGGTGAAATTGAGCGACAGACTCTCCGCCGGCGCGTCGCCGCCGCTCGAGACGCTGTAGCCGCTGAGCCCGCAATTGGTCAGCTCATAGGCCAGGAACGTGTCCACCTTGTCCTTCGTCGTCGTGGTGAACTTGAACTTCACCGTCGCGCTCAGATCGCCCGCGACCGCGTCGAGGAACAGCTTGGTCGACGACTTGTCCAGCCGCTTGGTCACCACGACCTCGCTGATGTTCGGCTCGGACGCTTCACGGGTTGCCGCACCGCGTGCCGCCGTGCCGATCGCGCGCCCCGCGCCCCACTGGAACGAGTTCAGCTCGATCCACTTCTCGAAGCCCTTGGTCGTCACGGCTCCGTCGATCCCATCCCACTTCATGTAGATTGCCACGATGAACTCCCTGGTTCAGACGATCCTGTATTGGAACGAACCTGACGTGTCCACACCCACGGTGATGCCGCCGATCGTCGTGCCGTCGGCCAGCCGTGACAGCACCTCCGCCGACAACTCGGGCAGCAGTGTACGCGACAGGATCTTCTCGACGTTGCGGGCACCGGACGATGTCTCGGTGCAGCGCTCGGCGATGGTCTCCACCAGGTCCTGGTCCCAGGCGAAGCTCGCGCCGTAGGCTTCCTGGACACGGCGGCGGATGCGGTTGAGCTGCAGCCCGACGATCATGCGGATGACCTCGGGCGACAGCGGGAAATACGGCACGAGGTTGACGCGGCCCAGGAACGCCGGCTTGAAGCCCGCCTTCATCAGTTCCGGCATCAGCGCATCCGCCAGCGCTGGCGCGTCGGGCGCGGTCTCCGGATCGGCGAACAGGCGGGTGATGAGGTCGGTGCCTGCATTCGACGTCATGATGATGACGGTGTTCTTGAAGTCGATGTCGCGGCCTTCGCCGTCCTTCATGTTGCCCTTGTCGAACACCTGGAAGAACACGTCCTGCACGCCAGGATGCGCCTTCTCCATCTCGTCCAGCAGGATCACTGAATAGGGCCGCCGGCGCACCGCCTCGGTCAGGATGCCGCCCTCGCCATAGCCGACATAGCCGGGCGGGCTGCCCATCAGCAGGCTGACCTTATGCTCCTCCTTGAACTCGGTCATGTTGATGGTCGTCATGTTCTGCTCGCCGCCGTACAGCAGGTCGGCGAGCGTCAGCGCGGTCTCCGTCTTGCCGGTGCCCGAGGTGCCCACCATCAGGAACACGCCGATCGGCTTGCGCGGATCGGTCAGCCCCGCGCGCGACGTGCGGATCGCTTCGGCCACCGCCTCGAGCGCGTGCGGCTGGCCGACGATCCGCGCCTCCATCGCGCTCTTGAGGTTCAGCACAGTGCGGATCTCGTTGGACTGCATGCGGCCGGTGGGGATGCCGGTCCAGCCAGCCACCACCTCCGCCACCGCCTGGCGGTCCACCACCGGGAAGATCAGCGGCGTCTCGCCCTGCAGGTCGCGCAGCTTCTTCGACGCACCGGTCAGCTTCGTGCGCAGCGTGTCCTTGTCCTCGGTGTCGGCGGGATCCTCGATCTTCGCGCGCGTCTCGGTGATCTCGGCGGCGAGGCCCTTCTCCTGCTCCCACCGCGCATCGAGGTCCACCAGTTCCTGCGACAACGTGCCGCGCTCCGCCAGCAATTCCTCACGCCGCGCGGCGTGCGGCTCACCGGCGGCGATCTCGCGGTCCAGGATGGCCGTCTCGGTGTCGATCAGCGAGATGCGGCGCTGGCGGTCCTCGATCGGCGGCGGCACAGCCGCCTGGCTCATGCCGACGCGCGAGCACGCCGTGTCGATCAGGCTCACCGCCTTGTCGGGCAACTGGCGCGACGGGATATAGCGCGCCGACAGCCGCACCGCCTCGCTCACCGCCTCGTCGAGGATGCGCACCTTGTGGTGCTTCTCCAGCGTCGCGACCAGCCCGCGCACCATGGCGACCGCCATCGGCTCCGGCGGTTCGTCCACCTTCACCACCTGGAAGCGCCGTGTCAGCGCCGCGTCCTTCTCGAAATACTTCTTGTATTCCGCCCAGGTGGTGGCTGCGACGGTACGCAACTCGCCACGGGCCAGCGCCGGCTTCAGCAGGTTCGCGGCATCGCCCTGCCCCGCCGCGCCGCCCGCGCCGATCAACTGGTGCGCCTCGTCGATGAACAGGATGATCGGCTTCGGCGAGGCCTTCACCTCGTCGATCACCCCGCGCAGCCGGTTCTCGAACTCACCCTTCACGCCGGCGCCTGCCTGCAGCAGCCCGAGGTCGAGCGTGCGCAGCGTGACACCCTGCAGCGCCGGCGGCACGTCGCCCGAGGCGATGCGCAGCGCGAAGCCTTCCACCACCGCGGTCTTCCCCACGCCGGCCTCGCCGGTGAGGATCGGATTGTTCTGCCGCCGCCGGGTCAGGATGTCGATGATCTGCCGGATCTCGGTGTCGCGGCCGAGGATCGGATCGATCTTCCCGGCGCGGGCCTGCGCGGTGAGATCGGTGGTGAACTGGTCGAGCGCCGCCGAGCCACGTGGCGCCGCCGGGGCACCGTCGCCCGCAGCACCGGCCTCGCCCGGCGTGCCCACCTGGGCCTCCTGCGCCTCCGCGGTGTTTTCGGTGATCGCCGCGAAGTCGCGCTTCAGCAGGTCGGGGTTGATCTTCAGAAGCTGCCCCGAGGCCTCGCGCGCACGGCGCGACAGCGTCTCGTCAGCCAGGAGCGCCCACAGCAGATGGCCCGAGCGGATGCGCGTCGCATTCTGCTCCAGCGACGCCAGCAGCCAGCCCTGCTTGCCCAGTTCGACGATGTCGGGCGAAAGCGACGGCGCGCGCGAATTGCCGGTCTTCAGCTTCTCCAGCGCCCGGTTGAGATCGGTAACAAAACGGCCCTGGTCGATTTCGTAGTGGCGCAGGATGGCGGCGATGTCGCCGTCGGCACGATCGGCGAGCGCCAGCAGCCAGTGCTCGATCTCGACGTTGTAGTGGGTGCGCGACAGCGTCATGCCGGCCGCTGCCTCGAGTGCCCGGCGGGAAGACTCGTTGAGCCTGCCGACAAGTTGTTTCAGATCGATGGCGGCCATGCGGATTTCCCCCGGGGAAACTCCCCCTTTTCGTGTCTCAAGACTATGTGTTACGCGGAACCGTTGTCCAGCAATGAGAGGCGCGTGAATGGCCCTGCCGGAGGGTTTCGACCTCGAGGCCTTGCTGGCTCCGATACCGGGCGACGCCCCGCAAGGCACCGACATCCGTGAGGACTACTCCTCCACCTCGCCGTACAACCGGCTGCGCGACGCCCGGTCCGAGGCGCGCGATGCGGAGCGTGGACAGGATGCCGGCGATGCCGATGCCCGCGACGCGGGGCCGCTGTGGCGCACGGTGCGCGACCTCGCGCAGAAGACGCTGGCGGAGACCACCAAGGATCTCGAGGTCGCGGCCTGGATGACCGAGGCCTATGTGCGCAGCCACGGCCTGGCCGGGCTGACCGCCGGTGCGTTGGTGATGGGCGGTCTGGCGGAGCGCTACTGGGACGGCCTGTATCCACTGCCCGACGATTATGGCATGGAGACGCGCGTCTCGCCGGTCACCGGGCTGAACGGCCGCGACGGCAACGGCTCGCTGATCCAGCCGCTGTATCTGATCCCGCTGTTCAACCGTACCGACGGATCGCCGCTGGCCTACTACCAGTATCGCCAGTCCGAGCAGCTTGGCGGGCTCGATGCCGAGCGGCGCCAGCAGCGCGTCGAGGCGGGTGCGGTGCCGTTCGAGGAGGTGGAGCGCGAGGCGCGTGCGGCCGGCGTGCGGCGGTTCACCGCGCTGATGGCCGAAGCGCGGGAGGCGCGCGACGCCTGGCAGGCGATGGCCACCCTGATGGACGAAAAGGCCGGCGCCGATGGTCCGTCGACCACCGCGGTACGCGACCTGCTGTCCGGCATCATCGAGGTCGCCGCGCGTTTCGCGCCGTCCGAGCCTGGGGAATCCGCAGTCGCAGCGCCGGCCGATGGCGAAGCCGGCGGCGCGGAAGCGGTGGCGGGCGGCGGCGGTTTCGGCCGCATCGCCGTCGCGCAAGGGCAGGGTGCCACGCGTGAGGATGCGCTGCGCGCACTGGCCGAGATCGCGAATTTCTTCCGCCGCACGGAGCCGCATTCGCCGCTGTCCTATACGCTGGACGAGGCGGTGCGGCGCGGCCGCATGACGTGGCCGGAACTGCTGGCGGAAGTCGTGGCGGATACCGATACGCGCAACACCATTCTCACCTCACTCGGCATCCGGCCGCCGCAGCCCGAGGAGTGAGACACGGACCGGTGATAACGGGTGTGTGAAGAAGGTCACAGACTCAGGGAATTATTGACCATAGTGATCACGACTGTCTAATCTTTGCGAAGCGGGCCGACATGCGCGCAGCGCCGTGAGGGCAGCGGGATCAGAGCCTGATCACAAGGGATGGGGAAGGCCAGACCATGAGTGCAAGCATCCACGACAAGCTCAATCGCGTTCGCAAGCCACGCGTCCACATCACGTACGATGTTGAAACGGAAGGCGCAGAGATCCAGCGCGAACTACCGTTCATCGTCGGCATCATGGGTGATTTTTCCGGCGATCCGACGCAGCCGCTGCGTCCGCTCGCGGACCGCAAGTTCATCCAGATCGATCGTGACAATTTCAACGATGTCATGGCCGGGATGAATCCAGGCCTGAAGATGAAAGTCGACAACACGCTGTCTGAAGAAGGCGGCGAGATGGCGGTCGACCTGAAGTTCAACTCGATCGACGATTTCGAGCCGGCGCGCGTTGCCCAGCAGGTGCCGGCGCTGCGCGCACTGCTCGAGACGCGTGCCAAGCTGCGCGACCTCATGAGCAAGGTGGATCGCTCCGAGGAACTGGAAGGCCTGCTCGAGCAGGTGCTGAAGAACGAGACTGATCTGAAGTCGCTGTCCAGCCAGTTGGGGCTGGACAAGCAGGAGGGCTGATCGATGTCCGAAGCGCAGACCGCACCGCAGACGGCCGGGGCGACGACCACCGACGGCACTTCCTTCCTCGACCAGGTCGTCGCCGCCACCAAGCAGACCGCGCCCGACCAGGCGCAGGATCTGGTGAAGAACCTGGTCGAGCAGGCGCTCGCCGGCACCGTCACGTTCGACAAGAACCTGACGCGCACCTTCGACCGCGCCATCGCCGCGATCGATCGCAAGCTGTCGGATCAGCTCAATGCGATCATGCACCATCCGAAGTTCTCGCAGCTCGAAGGAAGCTGGCGCGGGCTGCATTACCTGGTGATGAACAGCGAGACCAGCACCAGCCTCAAGCTGCGCGTGCTGAACATGCCGAAGCGCGACCTGTCGCGCGACCTGCAGCGCGCGGTGGAGTTCGACCAGAGCCAGCTCTTCAAGAAGATCTACGAGAACGAGTTCGGCACGCCGGGCGGCGAGCCGTACGGCGCGCTGATCGGCGACTACGAATGGACGCAGCATCCGGACGACATCGAGACGCTGCGCCTGGTGTCCAACGTCTCCGCCGCGGCCTTCGCGCCGTTCGTCTCAGCGGCCGGTGCCGGCATGTTCGGCTTCGATAGCTGGCCGGAACTCGCCAAGCCGCGCGATCTGGCGAAGATCTTCGAGACGCAGGAATACACCAAGTGGCGCAGCTTCCGCGACAGCGAGGATGCGCGCTTCGTCAACCTGGTGATGCCGCGCACGCTGGCGCGCCTGCCGTATGGCGCGGCGACCAAGCCGGTCGAGGAGTTCAACTACGAGGAAGCCCCGTACGACGCGACCGGTGCGGCGAAGCCGATGGAGCACCGCGAGTACTGCTGGATGAACGCGGCCTATGCGATGGGCACGCGGCTGACGGCGGCGTTCTCGCAGTACGGCTTCTGCACCGCGATCCGCGGCGCCGAAGGCGGCGGCAAGGTCGAGAACCTGCCGTACCACGTGTTCACCTCGGATGACGGCGACCAGGACGCGAAGTGCCCGACCGAGATCGCCATCACCGACCGGCGCGAGTTCGAGCTGTCCAGCCTGGGCTTCCTGCCGCTGTGCCACTACAAGAATACCGACTACTCGGTGTTCTTCGGTGCGCAGTCGGTGCAGAAGCCGAAGAAGTACGACCGGCCCGAGGCCACTGCCAACGCGGCGATCTCGGCGCGGCTGCCCTACATCATGGCCACCAGCCGTTTCGCCCACTACCTGAAGGTGATGGCGCGCGACAAGATCGGCAGCTTCATGGAGGCGGGCGACGTCGAGCGCTGGCTGAACCGCTGGATCAACAACTACGTCAACGGCAACGAGAATGCCGGCCAGGAGATGAAGGCCCGCTTCCCGCTGCGCGAGGCGCGCGTCGAGGTCAAGGAGATCCCCGGCAAGCCGGGCTCCTACAACGCGGTCGCGTATCTACGTCCGTGGCTGCAGATGGAAGAGCTGACCACCAGCCTGCGCATGGTGGCCCGCATCCCCGCCGCGGCGAGCTGAACCGCCGCAGCAACACCATGCCTCGCCTGTCGTCATGGCGGGGCATGGACGCGCGGATGGCTGTTTCATCGTCATGGCCGGCGCACGGCCATGACGATGCGGGAGCAGCACTGTGAACGAAATCGACCTCGCCGTCGCGGCGCCGCCGGAGCAGATCACGACCGCTGCGGTGCGCGACGCCATCCTGTCCGGCCGCTTCATCGGCAGCCGCGACACGGCCATGGCCGATGCGCTCACCGAATTCCTGGGCGCGCCGTCAGGCGATGCGATCGATGCGTGGTTCGGCGCCGACCGCGGCGTCCGGCTGCGGATTGATGCGCAGGCACTACGCGACGCGATCGACCGCGACATCGCCGCGATCGACGCGATGCTGTCGCAGCAGCTCGATGCCATCCTGCACCACCGCCGGCTGCGCAAGCTGGAGGGCACCTGGCGCGGCGCCGCGTGGCTGTGCGACGGCGTCGACCTCTCCAACCGGCTGAAGATCAAGATCCTCAACGTCGCCTGGCCGGAACTCTGCCGCGACCTGGAACGCGCCATCGAGTTCGACCAGAGCCTGACGTTCCGCAAGGTCTACGAAGACGAATTCGGCACCCCGGGCGGCGAACCCTACGGGCTTCTGGTGGTGGACCACGAGGTGCGCCACCGCCCCAGCGCCGAATTCCGCACCGACGACGTGACCGCGCTCGCCTCGCTGTCGGGCGTCGCGGCGGCGGCCTTCTCACCCGTCGTGATCGGCGCGTCACCGGCGCTGCTGGAGGTGGACAGCTTCACCGACCTCGCGACCTCGACCGACCTCGCGGCTCCGCTGCGCAACGCCGAGCATGCGCGGTGGCGCAGCCTCGCCGCGCGCGCCGACATGCGCTTCGTCGGCGTCGCCCTGCCGCACGTGCTGGCGCGGCCGCCGTGGCAGGACGACGGCACGCGCGCCGATGGCTTCCGCTACAGCGAGTACGCGCCCGGCAACGACGAACGCGTCTGGATGAACGCGGCCTATGCCTTTGCCTCGGTGGTCGCGCGCGCCTTCGCGCATTACGCCTGGCCGGCCGATGTGCGCGGCGTCGAGACCGACCGCATCGGCGGCGGCCTGGTCACCGGCCTGCCGCTCGAGCCGTTCACCACCGATGCCGACCTAGTCTGGGTGCGCAACCCGGTGGAGATCGTGCTGACCGACCGGCAGGAGCGCTCACTGCTCGATGCCGGGCTGATGCCGCTGTCCGCGGTGCCGTTCAGCGAGGAACTGGTGTTCGGCGCGGTGCGCAGCCTGCAGACGCCGCAGCGCTACCAGGGTCCGACCGCGCATGCCGCCGATGCCAATGCGCGGCTCTCGACGCAGATCAACTCGATCCTGTGCGCCTCGCGCTTTGCCCACCACCTGAAGATGAAGGGCCGCCACATGGTCGGCTCGTTCAAGACGGCCGGCGAGATCGAGCGCTTCCTGCAGGCCTGGCTGACCCAGTACGTGAACGGCAACCTCGCCGCGAGCGGTGACAGCCGGGCGCGCTTCCCGCTCGTCGCCGGCCGGGTCAGCGTGAGCGAAATGCCGGGCAAGCCCGGCAGCTTCGGCTGCGTCGTACAGTTGCAGCCGCACTACCAGCTCGACGACATCTCCGCCGCCTTCCAGCTCGTCACCGATCTCAGCGGCCGATGAGCGTGGCGCGGCATCGCAACAACCCCTGGGGGGACCATGAGCGGCACTGACCAGACGGCAGCCTCCCTGTTTCGCGCCGGGCGGCTCGACGACGCCGTCGCCGCGGCGCAGGCGGCGCTGCGCAAGGCGCCCACCGACCTGAACGCACGCGTGCTGCTGGGCGAACTGCTCGCCTTCACCGGCAACCTGGAACGCGCCGACGTCGTGCTCGACGCCGCATCGGCGATCGACCCGTCGACCGCGATGGTGGTGGCGGAGTTCCGCCAGCTCATCCGCGCCGACATGGCCCGCCGGCAGTTGTTCCGCGACGGCCGAGTGCCGGAGTTCCTCGCCGATCCCACCGAGACGCAGCGGCTGCAGCTTGCCGCGCTGGTCGCGCTGCGCGAGGGCAACCTGGCGGAAGCCTCGCGCCAGGCACAGGCAGCGGAGGCGGTGCGGCCGCGCGCGCCGGGCCGGCACGGCGATGTGGCGTTCGACGACATGCGTGACGCCGACGACCTGCTGGCGGGCAGCTTCGAGGTGCTGACCACCACCGGCAAGTATTTCTGGATCCCGGTCGAGCGCGTGCAGACGCTGGAGTTCCACGCGCCGAAGCGCCCGCGCGACCTGCTGTGGCGCCGCGCGTCGATGTCGGTCGCCCAAGGGCCGGACGGCGAGGTCTACCTGCCGGCGGTCTATGCCGGCGACGATACGGCGGTGACCGATGCGCTGCGTCTCGGCCGCGAGACCGACTGGCGCGAAGCGGAAGGCGCCCCGGTGCGCGGCGTCGGCCAGCGCCTGTTCATCATCGGCGAGGATGCCGTGCCGATGATGGAACTCGGCAATTTCCAGTTCTCGATCGCATGAGCGGCCGCACCGGCAACCGGCAGGCCGCGCGCGTCCAGGCGCCGCTGCTGGACCGCCTGATCGACGATGCGCCGGACCAGGATCGCGATCCGGTGCTCTCCGCCGCCGATTCGATGGCGGCGCTGCGCAACTCGGTGCGGCGCGACCTGGAGGCGCTGCTGAATGCGCGGCGACGCTGGCGGTCCTGGCCGCGGCACATGACGCAGCTCACCACCTCGCCGATCGGCTACGGCATCCCGGACTTCGCCTCCGGCGCGTTCAGCGATGCCGGGCGGCGCGAGGAGCTGCGGCTGGAGATCGAGGCGACGATCCGCCGCTTCGAGCCGCGCTTCCTCACGGTGCGCGTGCAGCTCGTCGACGCGCATGACCGGCTGGAGACGACACTTCGCCTGCGCATCGAGGCGGTGCTGCATGCCGAGCCGGCGCCCGAATCGGTGACGTTCGACACGCTGGTGGACCCGACCACCGACGATGTGGTGGTGCGGCCCGGCCATGTGGTCTGAGCGTGAAGTCACCGCGCCCGCGCGCCGCGTGAGCTCGGGACGCGGCTGACGTGTCCGACGCGCTGCTTCCGTACTACGAACGCGAGCTTGATGCGATCAAGCGCCTGGCTGCCGAGTTCGCCGACACGCACCCGAAGATCGCCGGCCGCCTGCGGGTGTCGGCCGATGCGGTGGACGATCCGCATGTCGCGCGCCTGCTGGAGGGCGTCGCCTTCCTGGCCGCCCGCGTGCACCACCGGCTGGACGATGAATTCCCCGAACTGACCGACGCGCTGCTGGGGCTGCTGTATCCGCACTACCTGGCACCCGTCCCGTCCTGCATGATCGCCCAGTTCGACTGCCAGCCGGACCTGATGAAGCCGGCGCACCTGCCCGCCGGCCTGGCGATCGACACGGAGCCGGTGCGCGGCGAGGAATTACGCTACCGCACCACCGCGCCCGTCACGCTGTGGCCGGTCCAGGTGGAGAATGTCCGCCTCACCGGGCTGCCGATCGTGGCGCCGCCCAACCCCGCCGCGGCGGGGGCGGCCGGCGTCCTGCGCATCACCCTGAAATGCGCCGCCCCCGAGGTCACCTTCACCCAGCTCGGCGTCGACCGGCTGCGCTTCTTCCTGCGCGGTCCGACCAACCAGGCGCTGGCGCTGTACGAACTGCTGGGCGTCCACGCCATCTCGGTCGCCTATGCCGGCAACGCCGTCGATCCGTCACCGGTGATCGTGCCGCCCGCCGCGATCGAGCCCGTCGGCTTCGCCCCCGAGGAGGCGCTGCTGCCCTGGTCGGCGCGCGGCTTCGCCGGCTTCCGCCTGCTGACCGAGTATTTCGCCTTCCCCGAGAAGTTCCTGTTCTTCGACATCACGCGGCTGGACACCAAGACCCTGGTATCCGCCGGCAACCGGCTGGAGATCTTCATCTACCTGGATCGCTCGCTGCCGGAGCTGGAGCGCACGATCGGCCAGCACTCGCTGGCGCTCGGCTGCACGCCGCTGATCAACCTGTATCCGCAGCGCTGCGAGCCGGTCGCGCTGACCCACCAGGACACCGAGTACCGCATCGTGCCCGACGCCCGCCGCCCACGCGCGGCCGAGGTCTGGAGCGTGGAGCGGGTGCGCGAGACGCTGGCCGATGGCTCGTTCCGTCCGTGGCGGCCGTTCCACCGGCTGACCGAGAGCGATCCGATGCCCGGCGTGCCAGGTGGCTTCTACCACGTTGCCCGTCGTGCCGCGGCGCCGGGCGTGCCGGGCACCGAGGTGTTCCTGGCGCCGCACGATCCCGATTTCGACCCCGACAAGCCGGCCGATGCGGTGCTGTCGGTCGACGCGCTGTGCGTCAACCGCGACCTGCCCACCGACCTGCCGTTCGGCGGCGGCCATCCTCGGCTGCGCCTGGTGGAGGGCGTCGCCGCCGTCTCGGCGCTGGGGGCGGTGACCGCGGCGACGCCGACGCTGCGCCGGCCGCTGCGCGAATCGGGCTTCTGGCGGCTGATCTCGCACCTGTCGCTGGGCCATCTGTCGGTCACCGGCGGTCCGGAAGGGGCCGCGGCGCTGAAGGAGGTGCTCCGGCTCTACGACCTGCGCGACACCGCGGAAACGCGTGCCGCGGTCGATGCGATCACCGGCATCAGCGCGGGGCCGGGCACCGCCCGCGCGCCAGGCCGCGCCGGTGGCTTCTGCCGCGGCCTCGATGTGACGCTGGAGTTCGATCCGCGCTCCTGGCAGGCCGGCGGCCTCTATCTGCTGGCGGCGGTGGTGGAACGCTTCCTCGCGCTGCACGGCACGGTGAACAGCTTCACCCGCACCCGCGTCGTGCTGCGCGGCCGCTCGGGCACCGCCGCGGCCTGGCCGGCACGCAGCGGCACCCGCGTGCTGGCATGACGATGCGCTCGGCCCTCGCCGCGCTGGCCGCCACGCCGCGTCGCTTCCGCTTCGACGCGGCGATCCGCGTGCTGAACCATGCCCGCCGCACCCAGGACCCGGCCGATGCGGCGCGCTTCCACTCGCCGGCCGGCCTGGTCTACCCGGCGGCCGATGTGCTCGACGTGCGCCAGCAGGACGGCGGCCTGCCCGAGGTGACCATCGGCGTGATGGGCCTGACCGGGCCCTCGGGCGTGCTGCCGCGTGCCTATTCCGAGATCGTCACGCAGACGCTGCGCAACCGCTCCACCGCGCTGCGCGACTTCCTCGACCTGCTGACCCACCGCTTCGTCGCGTTCTTTGCCCGCGGCGGCATGAAATACCGGCCGGCCCGCGTGGCGGAGGTCGCGCCACAGGCCGGCGTCTCCACCCGCGACCCGGTGGCGCGCGTGCTGCTGGCGCTGACCGGCTACGGCACGCCGCACCTCACGGACCGGCTGGCGGCCGGGACCGAGCCGCTGCTGCACTATGCCGGCCTGTTCGCGCTGCGTCCCCGCTCGGCCGAACGCCTGGGCGCGCTGATCTCGGACTGGCTCGGCATGCGGGTCGAGGTGGTGGAATTCGCCGGCGCCTGGCTGCCGCTGCCGCCCGACCAGCGCACGCGCCTGGCGGTGAACGGCGCCTGGTGCCGGCTCGGCGTCGATGCCGCGGCGGGCGTGCGCGCCTGGGATCCGCAGGCGCGCATCATCCTGCGCATCGGCCCGCTCGACCTCGAGGGCTTCCAGCGCCTGATGCCGGACCGGGTGGCGCTGCACCGGCTGGTGTCGCTGGTGCGCGCCTATCTCGGCTTCGAGCTTGGCTTCGCCATCAACCCGGTGCTGGCCGCGCGCGAGGTGCCGCCGCTGCGGCTCGACGCATCCGCCGATCCGCCGCCGCGCCTGGGGTGGAACACATGGGTTCCCGCGGCGCCCGGCGGCGCCGGCCGCATCATCGCCCAGGACGCGGCGGACGCGGTGTTCGAGGCCGAGGTCATCGAGGCACAGCGCGTGGATTGGCGCGGCAAGGAGACGGCAGCATGAGCGGCTGGGGCAGCGGCTATGTGACCGATATCACCTACATGAGCGGCTATTACCGCCAGCAATCGCCGCCGATCATCGCGCTGGCGAGCATGCTGGGCGGCGTCACCTCGCCGCTGCCGGCGGCGGATGACCCGCTGAGCTACCTGGAACTCGGGTGTGGCCAGGGCCTGGGCGCGCTGGTGCTGGCGGCGAGCAACCCGCACTGGACGGTCACCGCGATCGACTTCAACCCGGCGCATATCGCGGCGGCGCGCGGCTGGGCGGCGCAGGCCGGCATCGGCAACGTCACCTTCCTGGAAGCCGACCTCGCCACGCTGGCCGAGCACGGCGACGCCGCGCGGGTGCCGGAGGCCGACTTCGTCAGCATGCACGGGCTGTGGAGCTGGGTGCCCCCGGTGGTGCAGGCCGGCATCGTGCGGCTGCTGCGCTCCAAGGTGAAGCCGGGCGGCGCGGTGCATCTCAGCTACAACGCGCTGCCCGCCTGGGGTGCCGCGCTCGGCATGCAGCGCACGCTGCGCGACTGCGGCAAGCGGCTGGCCTCGCGCAGCGACCGCCAGGCGGAGGAAGGCCTCAAGCTGGTGCAGGCGCTGAAATCGGCCGATGCGCTGCAGATCGTCCGCCAGCCCTGGGTGAACTCGCTGGTCGAACGGATGGGCGAGCTGCCGGTGCAGTACCTCGCGCATGAGTACATCAACGATTCCTGGGCGCCCTGCTTCCACGCCGATGTGGCCGAGGCGCTGGCCGGCGCGAAGCTCGACTGGGTGGGCTCGGTGAGCCTGATCGAGAACTTCCCGGAACTGACGCTCACGCCCGAACAGCGCGACATCGCGCAGCGGTTCGACGATCCGATCCTGCGGGAACTGGTGAAGGACATGTGCCTGGACCGCTCGCTGCGCCACGACGTGTTCGTGCGCGGGGCGCGGCGGATGAACCCGGCGGCGCGCGACGCGGCGCTGATGGATGTGTGGCTGGCGCTCAACATCGCGCCCGGGGACATGCCGTACGAGGCCGACATGCCGGCCGGCCGCGCCGCGCTCAACCGCAGCTTCTACGGCCCGATCACCGAGGCGATGGCGGCGGGCCCGCGCCGGGTCGGCGACCTGCTGGCGCTGCCCGACCTGGAAGGACGCCGCGACAACCCGGCGGAGCTGATCGGCATCCTGGTCGGGCTGGACATCGCCGAACCGGCGGCGCGGCCCGGTGCGGAACCCTCCGCCCAGGCGCTGCGCTTCAACCGAGTGACCAGCGCTAATTTGTCGCGCACCGAGAATCTGGGCCGCCCGATCGCCGCCGCCAGCCATGCGCTGGGGACCGGCGCGCCCTGCACGCTGTTCGACCTGTTCGTGATCGACCGCCTGATGGCCGGCGAGGACCCCTCGCGCGTCGAGGACTGGATCACCACGCTCGGTCCGAACCTGGAAGATGAGGGGCGCGGCAAGTTGCGTGAGGTGTTCAGCAGGACTTTGCGGACCCGGCTGCCGATCCTGCGGGCGCAAGGCGTGTTTTGAAGGCGCTGACTGCACAATCCTCGCCCGTCGGCGCGGCGCCCGTGCTATACGGTCTTGGACTTGGGAGGAGTGTACCCGTGCGTTCCTTGATAACCCCGATCATTCTCGCCCCGCTGATGTTTGGCAGCCTGCCGGCTCTCGCGCAGGGCAACCCGTCGGCCGATCAGATCATCAAGTCGCTGCGGCCCAGCGGCAACCTCGCAGCGGGCGGCACCCGTGGGATCAGGCTGGCGGCACCGCCGGCCGAGGCCACGTCACCGCAGCAGCAGGCGACACCCGCGGCCGCCACCGCGCCGATGCAGCAGCCGCGCGTGGCGACCAGCCGGCCGGCCGCCGCGACACCCGCACCGACGCCGTCCGCCGCCGCTCCGGCCGCGGCCTCCACCTCTGGGCCGACGGTCAACCTGACGGTCAACTTCGCCAACGGGTCGGCCGACCTGACGCCCGACGCGATCCGCACGCTCGATGAACTCGGCCGCGCACTGGCCAGCAAGGATCTGGAAGCCTACCGGTTCCGCATCGAGGGCCATACCGACACGGTCGGCTCGCGCGACTACAACCGCGCCTTGTCCGAGCGCCGGGCGATCGCCGTGGTGGAGTACGTGGCCAGGAAGTACGGCGTCGCCGCGACCCGCCTGCAGGCGGTCGGCATGGGCGAGGACGGCCCCCTGGTGCCGACGCCGCCGCAGACCCCGGAGCCGCGTAACCGCCGGGTGCAGGTCATCAACCTCGGCGCCTAGCAGCGCCGAGCCGGCGCCCCGCACATATGAGGCCGGCAGAGCCTGGCGCCGACGATACGGTCCGTGTCCTTCCGGCACATCGCGCGCGCGCCACCTGGCTGATCCTGGCCGCGGCGGTGGTGGCCGGCGCACTGGGCGGTTCCGGGGCCTTCTGGCTGCTGCGACCCGCCCCGCCGGTAACGGTCGCGCCCGTTCCGGCCCCCGCGCCGATTGTGGCCGCACCGCAGGCCCTCGTCGCGCCGGCCTTCCGGATCACCACCGCCTCGGAAACCGAGATCGCCCAGCACGTCGCGACCTCGCTCACGGTGTTCCGCTTCGCCGACAATCCCCGGGTCCTGGTGCTCGACTTCGCCTCGCTGCGCGACCAGGGACGCATGCTCAACCGGGTCGCGGCGTTCACCGAAAAGGCCGGCCTGCCGCATGACCGGGTGCTGACCGACGCCGAACTAGACGCAGCGATCCGCGCCCGTGGCGACACGGTGGAGACATTCTACCTGGGCCACGACTACGCCGCGACGTCGCTGGCGCGCTTCTTCGCGGCCGCCGACACCCAGCGGATCGAACTCGACCCTCAGGAGGAGGTGCTGCGCGCGCTGATGCGCCAGGAGGGCTGGTTCGCGCCCGGCGTCATGGCCGGCCTGATCTCGGTGCCGGCGGTGGGGTCCGACGGCCGCGTCACCGCCTCGGCGCGCGCCGCGATCCTGCGGCACGAACTGTCGCACGGAGAGTTCTTCGCCAATCCGGCTTATGCCGAGTACGTCCACAGTTTCTGGCTGCGCGAACTCACCAGCGAGGAGCGCGGGGCGATCCGCGCCTTCCTCGCGAAGGACGAGTACGACGTCCGCGAGGAAGAACTGATGTACAACGAGATGCAGGCCTACCTGATGTTCACCCGCGATCCGTTGTTCTTCCGCCCCGACATGGCCGGCCTCGTCCCCGCCCGGCTGGCGGAATTGCAGGGCCGCTTCCTGTCGGGCATGCCGGACGGATGGCTGCGCAACACGCTGGCATCGGGACGCTGAGCCCGGCCCCCGGCCACCCCCGCCGCAAGGCTATTTCGGCAGCGCCTCGAGCGTGACGGCGGCGCCGGCCACGCGGGCACCGCGCTGGCGCAGCGCATCGATCGCCGCCTGGAGGTCGCGCAGGTAGACATCCGCGGTCTCGGCGTTGGCGGGACGCGGCCGGTCGAACAGCGGCTCGGAGGAGGCGACGGCGATGATCATGTCGACGCCGTACGGCTCGCTCACCATCCAGGCCGGATTGCCCAGGTCGATAGGCTCGCCGGCGGCGTAGACTCGCGGCGGGTCGGCGGCAATGCCGTCCTTCGGATCGGCCAGTTGCGGATAAAGATGCTGCACCGCGCCGTCATGCGCGAGGTAGTCCACCCGCAGCCGCCCGGCGAAATCCGGCATCACCAGGCGCACCCGCACCGGTTCCCCGTCGCGCAGCCGGGTCCGGCCATTCGCCATCTGCAGCCCGAGCCGCGTGCCGCGCGTCACGCCGAACGCTGGGACGATCGGGTGCAGCGCGTTCAGCGCCGGACAGAACACCGGGTCGACATCCGCCACGCGCCAGTCCACCTGGGTGGCCGGCACGATCGCGCCGAGCCCCTGGCGCAGCGTGTCGATGGAGCGGGCACCGGCGAGGCCGTTCACGGTCACCGCGCCGCCGTCGGCGACGTCGCCACCCAGCGTGGCGCAGGTCTGGCCGGCGGCCCATTGCGCGATCTGCCGGCGCAGCGTCTCCAGGCTGATCATCGCCAGTTGCTGGCTGTTCGGCTGCGCCACCGGCGGGGCGGCCGGCGTGGCAACCTGTGGCGTGGCGGGTTGTGGCGTGGCGGCGGGTGGCGTCGCGGGTGATGGCGTGGCGACCGCCTGGCTGGACACGGGCGGCGTGGCGGGAAACACCGGCGCCGCCGGCTGGCTGCTGGGCTGCAACTGCGGGACGGGCGGTGGCTGCGGCACCGGTGCCTGCACCACGGCCGGCGGCGTGGCCGTCGGAGTCTGGGGCAGGGGCGCGATCGCCGCCGGCTGTGGCTGCGCCGGCGGCACCTGGGCCGGCGTCGCGGGCGGCGTCGGCGCCGGGGTCTGCGCCGCAGGCTGCGGTTGCGCCTGGGTCGGCACCGGCGACTGCGGCGATGGGGTGACCACGACGGTGCTGGGCGGCGGCGTGGTCGGCTGGGCGGGCTGGCTCGCCGGCGGAGCGGCCGCCGGCGTCGCCGACCCGATCACCTGCGGCGCGGGAGAGGGCTGCGACGCACCCTGCAACAGCCACCACGTGCCACCTCCGGCCGCGGCGAGCAGCACCACGGCGGCGCCGGCAATGACCGGCAGGCTCGCCCCGGAACGCTGGCTGGCGGCCTCAGCCGGCCTTGACTGTGCCGGCGCGGCGGGGCGCGAGGGCGGCGCCGGAGCCACCGCCCGCGTCGCCGGCGCGGCCGCCACCATCGTCGACTCGTCCTCGTTCTCCGCCGGCTCGGCCTGGTTCGCCAGCGCGGTGCGCATCGCCTCGAAGAACACCTTGGCCGAGGGGAACCGGTCCTCGGGCCGCTTGGCCATGGCGCGCCGCACCACGGCGTCGAAGGCCGGCGGGGCGGTGACGGAAAGCTGCGAGGGCGCCGGAGGGTCGGTGTTCAGCGCCTTGTGCATGATCGCCGACATGCCGCCCTCGAACGGCCGCTCGCCGGTCAGCAACTGGTACAGCAGTACGCCCGACGAATAGATGTCGGTGCGCGCGTCCACCACCTGGCCCATGAACTGTTCGGGCGACATATAGGCCGGCGTGCCCAGCACCGTGCCGGCCTGCGTCATCGAACTGCTCTCGATCCGCGCGATGCCGAAATCCGCGATCTTCGCCTGGCCGGAATTCGTCATCATGACGTTCGCCGGCTTGATGTCGCGATGCACGACACCGCGCTCGTGGCTGAATTGCAGGCCGGCGAGCAGATCCTCCATGACCCGCATCGTGTCCGCCAGCGCGAAACGCTCGTGCTTGTCGAGCAGCGACTTCAGCGGCGGGCCGTCGACGTATTCCATAACGATATAGGCGAGGTCGCTGGTCTCGCCGTAGTCGAACACGCCGACGATGTTGGGATGGGTCAGCCGGCCGGCGGCCTGCGCCTCGCGGCGGAAGCGGGCGAGCGCCTCCTCGGTCTCGGGGTCGGCGTTGTCCGGCAGCTTGACCGTCTTGATGGCGACACGCCGGGCGATGATCGGGTCCCAGCCCTCATACACCGTGCCCATGGCACCGCGTCCCAGCGGCCGCTTGATCTCATATTTGCCGAGGGTCTCCAGTGTCTCCATGCGGCCTGCTTATAGACCGGCGAGCCGTGGCGATGGAATGTTGACCGCAGCACTCGCGGGAGCGCGTGCGCCGCCCTCGCCGATGACTGCGAAGGGCGCCCAGAAGAACGGGTGCGCGATGTCGGCGGGCAGGCCCTTCCCGGCATCGGCCAGCATGCCGAGTTGCGCATCGCGCAGCGCGCCGGCGGTGCCGATATTGGGGGTCTCGCGCAGTCGCCGCAGCGTGTCGGCCACCAGGAACGCCGCGACCTGGTCGTTCACCGCCCAGTGCGTCACGCCCAGTGATCGCGCTCCGGCATAAAAGAACGCGCGCGCCAGTCCGGACAGGCTTTCGCCCGCCGTCGTGCCGCCGGGTCCGCCCGAGTTGCAGGCCGACAGGATGACCAGGTCGGCGTCCAGGTCGAGGCCAACGACCTCGGTCGCGGTCAGCAGCGCGCCCGAGGCGTTGGTGGCGTTGGGGGGCGCCGATGTCACGATCGCGGGCTCGCTCTGGCAGCGCAGTTCCGCCGGCAGCAGCGCATGGGTGGAGAATTGCAGGATGCGGTAGTCCTTGAGCCGCGTCTTCAGCACGGCATCGGCGGTGAACGCCGGTCCGAGCAGTTCGTCCGACGCATCGGCGCCGAGCAGCGCGCGCGCCGCGTCGAGTTCCTTCCGGGCGTAGGGCAGCGGCGGCAGGCTGGCGAGCAACTGGGCGCTCTCCCGGCAGCCGGGCCCGGTGAAGGTGCGTTCGGCCTGGGCCAGCGTCACCGGGCGGAAGTCGCCGAAGCCGAACCACGGCCGGGTGGCGCGTGATCCGCCGGCGATCTTGCGCAGCGACACGAAGTTGGACGGCGCGGGCACGTGTGCCAGAGTGAACCGGCGCACCAGCCAGGGCGCGTCCGCCAGGTTGTTCGGCTCCGCCGGCCCGGTCAGCAGCACCTCGAACGGCAGCGACAGCAGCGGCCCGGTCGGTGCCACCACCAGCGAGCGCACGCCCTCCATCGAGGACGCCACGCCGCCCAGCGTCAACTGGTACAGCTTCTGCGCATCGGCCACGTTGAAGGTCGGCAGGCCGGCGGACGTC
This sequence comes from Acetobacteraceae bacterium, assembly GCA_037201625.1. Classification (GTDB taxonomy): domain Bacteria; phylum Pseudomonadota; class Alphaproteobacteria; order Acetobacterales; family Acetobacteraceae; genus JAMXLO01. Next base: position 2,417,866 of record JBBCGR010000003.1, read on the forward strand.
AGCTCGATGCCGGCACGCACCCGGCGCACCAGTTCCGCGACGTCCTTCAGGCCGGCGTCGATGCGGGAGATGGTGATGCTGCCGTCGCGCAGCAGGAAAACCCAGCCGTCCTGGTCGCTCAGGGTCAGTGCGGCGAATGCCTCGCCGGGATGCAGCGCGGCGAAGATGTCCTGCACCGGCACGACCTGCTGCACGAGCTGACCGTAATTCGGCGATGCGGCCTGCAGTGCGGTGTCGGCATCCGCCAGCGTGGTCTGCGCATCGGCGATCTGCTTGTCGAGATCGGCCGCCGCCGCCGCGCCCGGTGCCCCGCCCGACCGCTGCCGCTGGACCTCGGCCAGTTCGTCGCGCCGGCGGTACAGGTCCGACAGCTTGGCCGACGCGTCCTGGCGATGGCGGATCGCCTCCGCCACCTTGGGATCGCGGGAGTTCTCGGACAGCCGCGCCGTGGCCTGGGCGATCTGCTGGCTGGTGATGCCGCCCTGGGCAAGCTGGGCCGCGGTGAACATCTCGGACAGCAGCACCGCCCGCTGGTCGCGCTGGCGGTCGGCCGCGGCCGCATACACATCGAGGCAGGACGCCATCAGCACGGGCGTCGTCCCCGCCTTCAGCGCGGCGAGCGACTGCACCGCATTGCGGCAGATCGGCAGGGCGGCGTCGGCGCGTCCGCTCTTCACCAGTTGCCGGGCGCGCAACAGGTAGGTGTCGGCGAGCGGTTTCGAACCCGGCAGCGAGCGGTCGAACGCCGCGGTCGACTGCAGCAGGTCCTGCATCGCCTGGTCGTCCTCGCCGCGCGCCGCCGCCGTCATGCCGCTGGAGCGATACAGCCGCGCGGTCAGGATCGGCCGCGCCAAGCCATTGCCGCGCGCCAGGTCGGAGGCTGAGCGCAGGGCGGCATCCGCTTCCTGCGCGCGGCCCAGGATCCGCAGCACCACGCCGCGGTTGCGCCGCACCTCCACCAGGCCGAGCAGGGCCGACTGCGCCCGCGGATCGGTGATCAGGTCCTGGCTCGGCATCAATTCCGCCAACCGGCTGGCGGAGCCGCGCGAGAAGCTGTTGGTCGGGCCAGCGGGCCGCGCCTTGGCCGCCAGCGCATCGGCCGGGACCTGGCTGACATAGGCGGCGTCGGCCTGGTCGAGCAGCGACAGCGCCTGCTCGAGCTGGCCCTGGTTCAGCGAGTCCAGCCCGCGATAATGCAGCAGCCGTGCCTGCGCGATGCCATCGACCGCCCGCGGCGCCAGCCGGTCCGCGTCGGCGAACAGCGCATCGGCCTCGGCGAAGCGGCCTTCGTTGGAAAGCTGCAGCGCCAGCGACATCAGCGCGGTCGAGGTGTTGGGATTGTCCTTGCCCAGCGCCTTCTGCTGCAAGGCGAGAGCGGCACGGAACGCGCTTTCCGCCGCGCCGGGGTTGTCCGACAGGTTGGCGCGCGTGCCGGCGGCCATCAGCGTGTCGAACTGCCCGACATCGCCGGAGCTGAACGCCCGCGCGGCGAGCCGGCTGGCCAGCAGGGCATCGGCGCCGGAGGTGGGTGCCGATGCATCGGCGCGCAGCACGCCCGCCAGCACGCCGATCGAGCGCTCCATCACCTGCGCCGCCGGCAGCACGCCATCGGCGTACCAGACCGTGCCGTTCACCAGCGCCACCATGGCGACGTGCGCCCAGCCGCCGACCAGGCGCGTGCACTGCATCAGTTGCGCCGGATTGCCGCCGAGCACCGTGGTCGCGACCGGCTGGTCGCAGTGGAAGCGGTTGTCGATGCCGGTGCGCCACTGGCTGGCGGTGGCAAGCTGGCCAAGCTGGGCCGCGCTGCCGGGCCCGCCCGACCGCACGCGCGCGCTCGGCTGCTGCCACGTGCCGCAGAACACATCGGCACTCTGCCCGGCCTCGGCCTGCTGCGTGCACTCCTCGCCCACCGAGTTCTTGCCGATCTGCACCTGGGCGATGGTCTTACCGGTCGTCGTCTGCACGCCGGCCTGGGTATACGCCTCGGGCGGCGGCGTGGCGCAGGCGGCCAGCAGCGGCGCGAGCAGGGCCAGCAGGCGGAACGGTGCGGCGACGCGCATGGTCAGTAGTCCTGGTCGGAGACGATGGGCAGCAGCAGGTCGTCCTCATCGTCGGGATTGAACAGCGAGCCGAAGTAGATGTCGTTGAGCGGATTGGCCAGCGGAATCCCCTGGGTCGGCAGCAGCACGCAGTTCACCGAACGGATCGGGCAGGCGTTGAAGCGGAAGTTCGAGTTGGGGCTGGGCTCGATGCCGGCCGCCCCGGCCGCCGCGGAGCCCGCCAGCCCGGCCACCGTGCCGGTCAGTTCCGTGCTGCCGGTGGCGCCGGCGCGGATCACGTCGAGGTACTGGACGTTGACCTGGCCCGAGGCCCGGCCGGTATCGATCGCCAGGATCAGCCAGGTGGAGTCCCGGCCCTGCAGGCCGGCGTTCGGATCGAACGTGATGTTGGCGCCGCCGGACGCGTTGATTCGCAGCACGCTCGGCCCGCCACCGATGCCGGTGATGGTCGACGACCCGGTCTGGGTGAAGCCGGCCGATGTGGTCAGGAAGGCGCCGTTGACGAGCGGCGTGCCCGGCTCGCCCGGGAAGCTGGTCACCACCGGCGGGCGCGCCGTGCCGCCCGTGGTGAGCGTGGCATGTCCGGTGAAGGCAATCGGGTTGACGCCGCCGTCGATGATGATGGTGGGTGCCTGCAACGCGCCGTCGATCGTCACCGCGGCCCCCGCGGCATTGGCGGTGAGGTTGATCACGCTGGCCCCGGTCACCGGTCCGGTCACCGCCAGGGCGGCACTGTCGAACAGGGTGAAGCCGGCGGCGGAGAAGCTGCCGACCTGCGCCACCCGGTTGCCCAGGCCGGTCAGCTCGACCTCGCCGCCGGCGCTGCCGGTCATCAGGTCGGTGACCAGCGTGCCGGTGCCGGTGATGTCGCCCGCGGTGCTGCGCAGGATGACCTGATTGCTGCCCTCCAGCGTGCCGTTGATCCCGATCGTGGCATTCGTCGTGGCGGTGACGGCGGTGCCGATGACCGCACCGTTCACCTCGAAACCGCCCGTCGCGTTGGCGCTGATCGTGCTGCCGCTGATCAGCCCGTTGACCGCGATGTCGCTGCCGCTGGTGGCATTGATGGTGCTGCCGCTGATCTGACCGTTGACCGACATGCCGCCGCCGCTGACGGCATCGACGGCGCTGCCGTTGATCTGGCCGTTGACCGACATGCCGCCGCCGCTGTTGGCGCTGATGACGTTGCCGCTGAGCAGCCCGTTGACCACGATGTTGGCATCGCTGGTGACGCTGATGCCGGCGCCGCTCATCTGGCCGTCGACGACCAGGTCGCCGGCGGTGTTGGCGGCGATCACGTTGCCGGCCACCACCCCCTCCGTGGCCACGGTCACTGTCCTGGCGCCGAGAAGTGTCACGCTGGGTCCGCCGATCACGTTGCCGGTTATCGTCAGGTCGGCACCATCGTTCAGCGCGAGGCCGGATGCAGTGAAGCCGCTCACCCGGCCGATCTGATTGGCCGTGAGCGATGCGCCCAGCAGGTTGGCTGCACCTGCGGCGCTGCCGGACAGCGTGCCGGACACGATGGTGCCGGTCTCGCCGATCGCCCCCGAGGTCGCCACCAGGCTGGTCGTGCCCGCGCCGCCGTCGCTGACGACGCCCGCGATGTTGAGGCTGTTCGCCGTCAGGCCGATCGCCGTGCCGGTGACCCGGCCGCCGACGCCGATCAGCAGCGTGCCGTTGTCGAACAGCGTGACGCCGGGCCCGCCGTTGAGTGGGCCGCTGACGGTGAGGTCGACCCCGTTCACCAGCGTGAAGCCGGACGAGGTGAATTCGGAGATGGTGTCGATCCGGTTGGCGGTGGGCGTGGCACCCAGCAGGCTGACCGAGGCCGCGGCGCTGCCGAACAGCGTCCGCGCCGCCACGGTGCCGGTCTCGCTGATCGTGCCGCTGTTGGCGAACAGCCCGACCGAGCCGCCGGCTGCGCCGCCGTCCGTCACCAGGCCGGCGATACTCATGCTGGCGGCGGTCAGGCTGGCGAGGTCGGCGACCACCGTGCCGCCGCCGCCGACCAGGAGCGCGCCGGCATTCACCAGGGTGACGCCGAGGCCGCCGTTCAGGGTGCCGGTCACGGCGAGGTCGACGCCGTTGGCGAGGTTGAAGCTGGGTGCCGTGAAGTTGCCGATCGTGGTGATCCGGTTGGCGGTCGGGAACGCGCCGGCCAGGTCCACCGCTCCGGTGGCGCTGCCGCTCAGCGCGCCGGAGACCAGCGTGCCGGTCTCGCCGATCGTGCCGCTGGTCGCCACCAGGCTGGTGAAGCCGCCGCCGCCGTCGCTCACCAGGCCAGGGATCGTGATCGCCGCCGCGGTCAGCCCCACGGCGATGCCCGCCACCCCGGATTCCGGCACGATCGCGCCGCTGACCAGCAGCGAGGCCGTGTCGACGATCGTCGCACCGGCGCTGGCGGTGAGCGTGCCGGCCACATTCAGGGCGATGCCGTTGAACAGGGTGAAGCTGGAGGCGGCGAAGTCACCCAGCGTGGCGATCTGGTTGATGCCGAGGGCGGCGCCGAACAGGCTGGCCGGTTGCAGCGCATCGCCGTTGCTGGCGCTGCCGGTCAGGGTGCCAGTGAGCAGCCGGCCGGTCTCGCTGATCGTGCCAGCGTTGGCGAACAGCGCCGTGGTGCCGGCGCCGCCGTCGCTCACCAGGCCGGGAATGTTGATCGAGGTCCCGGACAGTTCCACGGCGATCGACGACACGGTCACCGGCGGCGCGATCGTGCCGCTGACGAGCAGCGCGCCGTCACTCGCGATCGTGGCGCTGGTCCCGGCGGTCAGCGGACCGGCGACAGTCAGGCCGATGTCGTCGGTGAGCAGGAAGTCCGATGCGCTGAACGCCGCCAGCGTGCCGATCTGGTTGGCACCCACGAACGTCGCCGATTGCAGCACCGGGCCGCTGGTCGCACCACCCGACAGCGTGCCGACCACCAGCGTGCCGGTCTCGCTGATCCCGCCGGCCGTCGCCACCAGCGCCGTCGTTCCCGCGCCTCCGTCGCTCACCAGACCGCTGATCTGGATCGAGGTTGCCGTCAGCGCGATCGGGATCGGGCTGCTGAACACCGGCACGATGGTGCCGGTCACGCTCAGCGACGCCGCGTCGGTGATCGTCACGCTGGACGCCGCACGCAGCGGGCCCTGCACCACCAGCGGGATGCCGTTCACCAGCGTGAAGTCCGACGCCACGAAGCTGCCCAGTGTCGCGATCTGGTTCGCCGTCGGACCCGCCCCCACCAGCGTCACCGCCTGGGTCGAATCGCCGCCCGTCGCCTCACCGCTCAGCGTGCCCGCGATCAGCGTCCCGGTCTCGCCGATCGTCCCGCCATTCGCCACCAGGCTCGTCGTGCCGGCGCCGCCGTCACTTACCAGCCCGGGGATGTCGATCGTCTCGCCGATCAGGCTCACCGCGATCGCCGTCGTGCCCGACGGTGGCGCGATCGTCCCGCTCACCAGCAGCGCGCCGGCGTCCTCGATCGCCACGCTGCTGCTCGCGATGACCGGCCCCACGACGTTCAGCGCGATGCCGTCGTTCAGCACGAAGTCCACCGCGGTGAAGCTGCCCAGCGTGCCCACCTGGTTCACCGACGGGCTCACCCCGCTCAGGTCCGCCCGCGTCGCGGCGCTGCCGCTCAGCGTGCCCGAGATCAGGAAGCCCGGCTCGCTGATCGTCCCCGTCGTCGCCACCAGGCTGGTCGTGCCCGACCCGCCGTCGGTCGACAGGCCGGCGATTGCGATGTCGTTCGCCGTCAGGCTGATCGCGGTCGCCGACACCGTGCCGCTCGACGCGATCGTCAGCGTGCCGTTGTCCAGCACCGTCACGCTCGGGCCGCCGGACAGCGTCCCGGCCACGCCCAGGCTGATCCCGTCGCGCAGGCTGAAGCCCACCGACGTGAAGTCGCCCAGCGTCGCGATCTGGTTGGCCGTCGCCGTCGCACCCGGCAGGCTGGTCGCGCCAGCCGAACTGCCGGAGAGCGTGCCGACCACGAGCGTGCCGCTCTCGCTGATCGTCCCCGTCGTCGCCACCAGGTTCGTCGTGCCGGCGCCGCCGTCGCTCACCAGGCCGGCGATCGCGAGGTTGGCCGCCGTCAGGGCGATCGACGTCGCCGTCACCGTGCCGCCCGACGCCACCGTCAGCGTGGCGCTGTCCGTCACCGTCACGCTCGGACCGCCGTTCAGCGTTCCCACCACGCTCAGGCTGATCCCGTCGCGCAGCGTGAACCCGGACGCGGTGAAATCGCCCAGCGTCGCGACCCGGTTCGTCGTGGCCGTCGCGCCGAGCAGGCCGGTCGCACCCACCGAACTGCCGCTCAGCGTGCCGGCCACCAGCGTGCCGCTCTCGCTGATCGTCCCCGTCGTCGCCACCAGGCCGGTCGTGCCCGCACCGCCGTCGCTCACCAGGCCGGCGATCGCGAGGTCGGCCGCCGTCAGGGCGATCGACGTCGCCGTCACCGTGCCGCCCGACGCCACCGTCAGCGTGCCGCTGTCCAGCACCGTCACGCTCGGACCGCCGTTCAGCGTCCCCGCAACGCTGAGGCTGATCCCGTCACGCAGCGTGAACCCGGACGCTGTGAAGTTGCCCAGCGTCGCGACCCGGTTCGTCGTGGCCGTGGCACCCAGGAGGCTCGTGGCGCCCACCGAACTGCCGGACAGCGTGCCCGCCACCAGCGTGCCGCTCTCGCTGATCGTGCCGGTGGTCGCCACCAGGCTGGTCGTGCCGGTCCCGCCATCGCTCACCCGACCGCTCAGCACGAGGTTCGCCGCCGTCAGGCTGATCGCGCCCGCCGTCAATGTGCCACCTGCGGTCACCGTGCCGCCGGACGCCACCGTCAGCGTGCCGCTGTCCGTCACCGTCACGCTCGGCCCGCCGTCCAGCGTGCCCGCCACGCTCAGGTCGATCCCGTTGCGCAGCGTGAACCCGGACGAGGTGAAGTTGCCCAGCGTCGCGATCTGGTTGGTCGTCGCCGTCGCGCCCAGCAGGCTCGTGGCGCCCACCGAACTGCCGCTCAGCGTGCCGACCACCAGCGTGCCGCTCTCGCTGATCGTGCCGGTCGTCGCCACCAGGCTGGTCGTGCCGGCGCCGCCGTCGCTCACCAGGCCGGCGATCGCGAGGTCGGCCGCCGTCAGGCCGATCGACGTCGCCGTCACCGTGCCGCCCGAGGCCACCGTCAGCGTGCCGCTGTCCAGCACCGTCACGCTCGGCCCGCCGTCCAGCGTGCCCGCAACGCTCAGGTCGATCCCGTTGCGCAGCGTGAACCCGGACGATGTGAAGTCGCCCAGCGTCGCGATCTGGTTCGCCGTGGCCGTGGCACCCAGCAGGCTCGTCGCACCCACCGAACTGCCGCTCAGCGTGCCCACCACCAAGGTGCCGCTCTCGCTTATCGTCCCCGTCGTCGCCACCAGCGACGTCGTGCCGGCGCCGCCATCGCTCACCAGGCCGCTCAGCACCAAGTCATCAGCCGTCAGGCCGATCGACGTCGCCGTCACCGTGCCGCCCGACGCCACCGTCAGCGTGCCGCTGTCCAGCACCGTCACGCTCGGACCGCCGTTCAGCGTGCCCACCACGCTCAGGCTGATCCCGTCGTTCACCGTCACGCCGGACGCCGAGAAGTCACCGATCGCGGCGATCTGGTTCGCCGTCGCCGTCGCGCCCAGCAGGCTCGCCGACCCCGTCGCACCACCCGACAGCGTGCCGACCACCAGCGTGCCGGTCTCGCTGATGCCGCCGGCGGTCGCCACCAGCGCCGTCGTCCCCGCGCCGCCGTCACTCACCAGACCGCTGATCTGGATCGAGGTTGCCGTCAGCGCGATCGGGATCGGGCTGCTGAACACCGGCACGATGGTGCCGGTCACGCTCAGCGACGCCGCGTCGGTGATCGTCACGCTGGACGCCGCACGCAGCGGGCCCTGCACCACCAGCGGGATGCCGTTCACCAGCGTGAAGTCCGACGCCACGAAGCTGCCCAGTGTCGCGATCTGGTTCGCCGTCGGACCCGCCCCCACCAGCGTCACCGCCTGGGTCGAATCGCCGCCCGTCGCCTCACCGCTCAGCGTGCCCGCGATCAGCGTCCCGGTCTCGCCGATCGTCCCGCCATTCGCCACCAGGCTCGTCGTGCCGGCGCCGCCGTCACTTACCAGCCCGGGGATGTCGATCGTCTCGCCGATCAGGCTCACCGCGATCGCCGTCGTGCCCGACGGTGGCGCGATCGTCCCGCTCACCAGCAGCGCGCCGGCGTCCTCGATCGCCACGCTGCTGCTCGCGATGACCGGCCCCACGACGTTCAGCGCGATGCCGTCGTTCAGCACGAAGTCCACCGCGGTGAAGCTGCCCAGCGTGCCCACCTGGTTCACCGACGGGCTCACCCCGCTCAGGTCCGCCCGCGTCGCGGCGCTGCCGCTCAGCGTGCCCGAGATCAGGAAGCCCGGCTCGCTGATCGTCCCCGTCGTCGCCACCAGGCTGGTCGTGCCCGACCCGCCGTCGGTCGACAGGCCGGCGATTGCGATGTCGTTCGCCGTCAGGCTGATCGCGGTCGCCGACACCGTGCCGCTCGACGCGATCGTCAGCGTGCCGTTGTCCAGCACCGTCACGCTCGGGCCGCCGGACAGCGTCCCGGCCACGCCCAGGCTGATCCCGTCGCGCAGGCTGAAGCCCACCGACGTGAAGTCGCCCAGCGTCGCGATCTGGTTGGCCGTCGCCGTCGCACCCGGCAGGCTGGTCGCGCCAGCCGAACTGCCGGAGAGCGTGCCGACCACGAGCGTGCCGCTCTCGCTGATCGTCCCCGTCGTCGCCACCAGGTTCGTCGTGCCGGCGCCGCCGTCGCTCACCAGGCCGGCGATCGCGAGGTTGGCCGCCGTCAGGGCGATCGACGTCGCCGTCACCGTGCCGCCCGACGCCACCGTCAGCGTGGCGCTGTCCGTCACCGTCACGCTCGGACCGCCGTTCAGCGTTCCCACCACGCTCAGGCTGATCCCGTCGCGCAGCGTGAACCCGGACGCGGTGAAATCGCCCAGCGTCGCGACCCGGTTCGTCGTGGCCGTCGCGCCGAGCAGGCCGGTCGCACCCACCGAACTGCCGCTCAGCGTGCCGGCCACCAGCGTGCCGCTCTCGCTGATCGTCCCCGTCGTCGCCACCAGGCCGGTCGTGCCCGCACCGCCGTCGCTCACCAGGCCGGCGATCGCGAGGTCGGCCGCCGTCAGGGCGATCGACGTCGCCGTCACCGTGCCGCCCGACGCCACCGTCAGCGTGCCGCTGTCCAGCACCGTCACGCTCGGACCGCCGTTCAGCGTCCCCGCAACGCTGAGGCTGATCCCGTCACGCAGCGTGAACCCGGACGCTGTGAAGTTGCCCAGCGTCGCGACCCGGTTCGTCGTGGCCGTGGCACCCAGGAGGCTCGTGGCGCCCACCGAACTGCCGGACAGCGTGCCCGCCACCAGCGTGCCGCTCTCGCTGATCGTGCCGGTGGTCGCCACCAGGCTGGTCGTGCCGGTCCCGCCATCGCTCACCCGACCGCTCAGCACGAGGTTCGCCGCCGTCAGGCTGATCGCGCCCGCCGTCAATGTGCCACCTGCGGTCACCGTGCCGCCGGACGCCACCGTCAGCGTGCCGCTGTCCGTCACCGTCACGCTCGGCCCGCCGTCCAGCGTGCCCGCCACGCTCAGGTCGATCCCGTTGCGCAGCGTGAACCCGGACGAGGTGAAGTTGCCCAGCGTCGCGATCTGGTTGGTCGTCGCCGTCGCGCCCAGCAGGCTCGTGGCGCCCACCGAACTGCCGCTCAGCGTGCCGACCACCAGCGTGCCGCTCTCGCTGATCGTGCCGGTCGTCGCCACCAGGCTGGTCGTGCCGGCGCCGCCGTCGCTCACCAGGCCGGCGATCGCGAGGTCGGCCGCCGTCAGGCCGATCGACGTCGCCGTCACCGTGCCGCCCGAGGCCACCGTCAGCGTGCCGCTGTCCAGCACCGTCACGCTCGGCCCGCCGTCCAGCGTGCCCGCAACGCTCAGGTCGATCCCGTTGCGCAGCGTGAACCCGGACGATGTGAAGTCGCCCAGCGTCGCGATCTGGTTCGCCGTGGCCGTGGCACCCAGCAGGCTCGTCGCACCCACCGAACTGCCGCTCAGCGTGCCCACCACCAAGGTGCCGCTCTCGCTTATCGTCCCCGTCGTCGCCACCAGCGACGTCGTGCCGGCGCCGCCATCGCTCACCAGGCCGCTCAGCACCAAGTCATCAGCCGTCAGGCCGATCGACGTCGCCGTCACCGTGCCGCCCGACGCCACCGTCAGCGTGCCGCTGTCCAGCACCGTCACGCTCGGACCGCCGTTCAGCGTGCCCACCACGCTCAGGCTGATCCCGTCGTTCACCGTCACGCCGGACGCCGAGAAGTCACCGATCGCGGCGATCTGGTTCGCCGTCGCCGTCGCGCCCAGCAGGCTCGCCGACCCCGTCGCACCACCCGACAGCGTGCCGACCACCAGCGTGCCGGTCTCGCTGATGCCGCCGGCGGTCGCCACCAGCGCCGTCGTCCCCGCGCCGCCGTCACTCACCAGACCGCTGATCTGGATCGAGGTTCCGACCAGGGCAATCGCATCGGCCGTCACCGCGCCGGTCACCGCCAGCGCGCCCGCGTCGACCACGGTGACCACGGGGCCACCGGCCAGCGTGCCGCCGATGGTCAGGTCGATGCCGTTGTTCAGCGTGAAGCCGGCCGCGGAGAAATCGCCGAGGCCGGCGATCTGGTTGGTCGTGGGAGTCGCGCCGTCGAACGTGGTGGCGCCGATGGAGCTTCCGCTCAGCGTGCCGGCCACCAGCGTGCCGGTCTCGCTGATGGTGCCAATGGTCGCCGTCAGCGAGGTCGTGCCGGCGCCGCCGTCGGTCACCAGGCCGGGGATGGCGATGTCGCCGGCGGTCAGCGCGATGGCGGCGGCCGAGACGGTGCCGGCGACGGTCAGCGTGCCCTGGTCGGTCAGCGTCACGCCGCTGCCGCCGCTGAGCACGCCGGCCACCGTCAGGTCGATCCCGTCGGTCAGCGTGAAGCCAGCCGCGGAGAAGTCGCCGACGATCGAGACCTGGTTGGTGCCGGTCAGGCTCACGGCGCCGGCCGCGTTGCCGATCAGCGTGCCGGCGTTCAGCGAGCCGGTCTGGGTGATGCCACCCGCCAGGCTGAACAGCGCCACGGTGCCGCCGTCGAGGCGGCCCGGCAGGTCGATGCTGTTGGCGACCAGGGCGGCGGTGCCGCTGGCGATCAGACTGCCGGAGACGGTCAGGACGCCGTTGTCGATGATGGTGACGTCGCTGCCGGTGAGCGGCCCGATCACGTTGATGGGGCCTGCGTCGTTCAGGCTGAACGTGCCGCCGGTGACCGCGAGCGAGCCGATCGTGGCGACCGCATTGGCCGTGCCGTTGAGGGCCACGTCGCCGGTGATGCCGCCGGTGCTGCGCAGCGTGGCCGCGATGATCGACGCGCTCTCGGTTTCGGCCACGCCGCCGCCGGTGGTGGTCAGGTCCACCACCCCGCTCGCGCGGCCCAGCACCGCGTTGCCGGTCAGCACGATGCCGACGGTACCGCCGTTCAGGGCGACCGTGCTGCCGGTGACGATCGCGCCGTCGGTCAGAGCGATGCCGGCGGCGGCGCCCGAGCCGTCGAGCGCGACGGTGCCGGTCGCGCCGATGCTGCCGGCGATGCTCAGCGGCCCGGTCAGGCCGCCCAGCGTCACGTTGTCGGCGACCACCGGGCCGGTGACGGCCAGACCCGCCGCGCTGGCGGAATCCAGCAGCAGGAAGTTGCCGCCGGTCACCGTGAAGGCGCCGAGGGTGGCGACGTTGTTGGGGCCGTCGAGCGCCACGCTGCCGGTGACGCCGCCGCTGCTCAGCAGCGTGCCCGCCGCGATGACGCCGGTGGTCTGGCCGATGCCGCCGATGCTGTTGAGGTCCACCGTGCCGGCGCTCAGCAGCGCCCCGGCATTCACCTGGATGCCGCCGTCCCCAGCGGTGAGCCGCAGCGTGTCGCTGCCGGCGTTCAGGGTGCCGGTCACGCTCAGGGTGGCGGCGTCACTGATGATGATGCCGGCGGCCGAGACGGAGCCGTTCACCGAGAAGATGCCGGCCGCGCCGGTGTTGTCGAGCGTGAAGCTGCCGGCGGTGACGGGGAAATTGCCCAGGCTCTGGATCGTGTTGACGTTCGTCAGGGCGACCGTCGTGCCCGCCTGGCCGACCAGGTTGGCCGCGGTGATCGCGCCGCCGGGCGCCTCGTCGATGCCGCCCAGGCTGTCGAGTTCGAGGCTGGTGGTGGCGCTGCCGAAGGCGCCTCCGACCACGATCGATCCGGCGGTGATGGTGGGCGTGGTGGAGCCGGGCAGCGTCACCGCGCCGATGCGGATGCTGTCGGGCACGCCGCTCAGCGCCAGCAGGGTCTGCGTCGCGAGGGTGGTCGCCGGCGCCCATTCGAAGATGGTGCCGGTCACCGTGCCGGCGTTGAGGAACTGGTCGGCCTGGACGCTCGCCAGCGTGCCCGCACCGATGCTGCCGGCCGCGGCGATCGCGACGCCGCCGGCATCGGTGGTCTGCAGGTAGACCTGGCCGGGCGAGGTGACGGTGCCGGCCACGGTCAGCGCCACGCCGTCATTCAGCGCGAAGCGGCCGCCGGTGACGGCGAAATTGCCCAGCGTGTCGACGGCGTTCGCCGTGCCGAGCAGGTCGACGTTGCCAACGACGCCCGCCGTGCTCTGCAGCGTTCCGGTCATCACCGCGCCCCCGGCCTCGGTGACGCCGCCGCCGGTGGTGGTGAGGTCGAGGATGGCGCCGGCATTGCCCAGCGACGCAGTGCCGGTGAGGGCGATGCCGATCGTGCCGCCGTTGAGGTCGATGGTCGCGCCAGTGACCAGCGCGCCACTGCCCAGCACGATGCCGGCGGTGGGGTTGGAGCCGTCGAGCGAGACCGTGCCGGTGGCGCCGATGCTGCCGCCGACGGTCAGCGCGCCGGTGCCGGATACCAGGGTGACGTTGGTCGCGGTGACCGGGCCGGCGACGCCCAGCGTGCCGGTCCGACCGGCATCGTTCAGCGTGAACGCGCCGCCGCTGACCGCGATGCTGCCCAGGTTGGCGATGGCGTTGGCGCCGAGCGACAGGTCGAACGGCCCGGTCACGCCGCCGGTGCTGCGCAGCGTGCCGGCGGTGACGATGGCGCCCGCCGCCTCGCTGACGCCCACGCCGGTGGTGGTGAGATCCACGATGCCGCCGGCGCTGCCGACCCGGCCGGTGCCGGTCAGCGCGATCCCGCCCGTGCTGCCGTCGATCGTGACGGTCGGGCCGGTGACGATGCCGCCGGTGTCGACCACGACGCCGCCCGCGCCGGAGGCCAATGTGACGGCGGCGTTGGCGCCGATGCTGCCGCCCACGGTGATGGTGGGGGCGTTGCGGATGGTGATCGTGGTGCCGCCGATCGGCCCGTTCACCGCCAAATTGCCGGCGATGCCGCCATCGTCCAGCGAGAACGCCCCGGTGCTGCTGAAGGCGCCGAGCGTGCCGATCGCATTCGGCCCGATCGCCAGGTTCAGGTCGAGGCCGGCGCTCCCGGACAGCGTGCCGGCGGTCAGCGCGCCGCCGACCGCCTGGCTGATGGAGCCCAGGCTGTCGAGTTCGAGCACCAGGGTGGGCGTGCCGAAATTGCCGCCGACCACGATGGTGCCGGCCGTGGTGGTCAACCCCAGGCCAGGGATCGTCACCGCGCCAATGCGCAGGTTGCCGGTGATGAACGACGCATCGAGCAGCGACAGGCCGCCGGCCGCGCCCAGGGTTTCCAGGGTGCCGGCGGTCAGCGGTGCGACCTCGAAGGTGCTGCCCCCGAGCGAGCCCGAAACGAAGCTGAAGGCGTCGGTCTGCAGGCCGAGCGTGCCGCTGGCCGACACCGTGCCGCCCAGCGTGGCGGCGGGCGTGCGGACGAAGATGTCGCCGGTGGCCGAATTGGCGCCGAGGGTCAGGGCGGTCGTGTCGGCGACCTGGATGTTGCCGCCGGTCGCGGTCACGCCCAGGGCGCTGAACGCGTTGGCGGCGTTCATCAGCGTGAAGCTGGCTGCGGTGCCGGTGACCTGGCTGCCGCCGATCAGCGGCGCGCTCTGCGTCACCGCGCCGGTCGCGTCGAGCACCAGCAGCGGGATGCCGGTGGTGTCGAACGTGCCGCCGATGGCGATGGCGCCGGCGGTCGTGGTGCGCGCGCCGCCGGGCGGCGTGACGGCGCCGACGACGATTCTGCCGGTGGTGATGCCGCTGGCCGACAGCAGGGATAAGCCGCCGGGCGCGCCCAGGGTCATGGCGCGGCCGACCGTCTGCGGCGCGAGTTCCAGCACCGCGGTTGCGACGCTGCCGCTGTTGGCGAAGTTGTCGGTGTGCAGCGAGACGAGACCGCTGGCGGCGTCGGCGGAAAGCAGGCCGGTGGCGGCGATGGTGACGCCGCTCGCCTCGATCGAAAGCTGGTTCAGCGCACCGGACACGGCGACGCTGCCGGTCACCTGCAGCGCCTTGCCGTCGACCAGTGCCAGGTCGCCGAGGACCTGGAAGTTGCCGATGGCGTCGATGGCGTTGGCGGTGCCGGGCAGCGTCACGTCGCCGCTGACGCCGCCGCTGCTGAGCAGCGTGGCGGCGGTGATGACGCCGGTGGCGGCCTCCGTGACGCCGCCCGCGGAGGTGAGGTCCACGGTGCCGCCCGCCTGGCCGATGGCCGCTGTGCCGGTCATGGTGACGCCGCCCGCGCCGGCGCTGAGCGCGACGGTGGGCCCGGTCACGACGGCGCCGTCGGACAGCAGCAGCGCCACGCCGCTGAGCGAGGCGGTGCCGGTGGCACCGATGCTGCCGGTCACGTCGATCGCCGGCGCGCCGCTCAGCGTCACGTTGGCGCCCGTCAACGGGCCGGAGACCGTGAGCGTGCCGGCCAGGCCGGCATCGGCCAGCAGGAAGTCGCCGGTGGTGGCGAAGCTGCCCAGGCTGGCGATCGCGTTGGCGGCGTTCAGCGTCGCGGCGGACGCGCTGCCGGTGAGGGTGGCGACGTTGATGATCGGCGCGGCCGCGGCCTCGCCGATCGTGCCGGTGCTGTGCAGCGCCAGGGACAGGTTGTTGCCGTTGAACGTACCGACGGTGTCAATCGAGGAGGCAGTGACAGCGAAGCCCGACACCGGGACGGTGACGCCGCCGATCACCACGCTGGTGGCCGAGATGCCGGCGAGCGAGGCGAACGATCCGCCGGTGCCCAGCGTGAGCGCGGCGGCCGTGTCGGGGGCGAACTCGAAGGTGCCGCCGGTGACCTGGCCGCCGGCCGCGATGGCGAGCGCCGGCGCCTGGAAGGAGGCGCGGCTGGCGGCGCCGGCCGCGACCAGGCCGGCCGCGCCGACGGTAATGCCGGCCGGGTCGCTGGTGCGCAGGAAGGTGTTGCCGCCCGCGCTGAGCGTGCTGCCCACGGTCAGCGGCGTGGTGTTGGCCAGGGCGAAGTCGCCGGTGACGGCGAGGCTGCCGATGTTCAGCACCGAATTGGTGCCGAGCAGGGTGGCGCTGCCGGCGATGCCGATGGTGCTCTGCAGCGTGGTCGCGACGATGCTGGCGGTCGCGGCCTCCGTCACGTCGCCGCCGATCGTGTTGAAGTCCACCGCGGCGCCGGTCTGGCCGACGACGGCGCTGCCCTGCAGCGCGATGCCGGTCTCGCCGGCGACGACCACGATCGGCGCGCCCACGTTGGCGCCGGTGCCGAAGGTCACGGTGCCGCCGTCCAGCGCGATGAAGGTGGTGCCCTGCACGGTGCCGCCCACCACGATGGGTGAGCCGGTGGATTTCAGGTCGATGCCGGAGCCGGTGAGCGGACCGGCGGCGGTGATGCCGCCGCCCGCGGTCAGCTTGAAGTCGCCGGACACCGCGTAGCTGCCGACCGTCGCGACCGTGTTGGCCGCGCCGGCATCGGTGACGTCGAACGATCCGCTGGCGCCGGTGAGCGTGCCGACATTGGCCAGCGTGCCGCCTGCCTGCTCCAGCACGGCGCCGCGCGCATGCAGGTCGAGCGTGGTGGCGATGCCGGCGAGGTCCACCGCACCGCCGATGGCGATGGCGCCTGCCGTCGCGGCCTCACCGAGCGTGGGCACGGTGACCGCGCCGATGCGAAGTAGGTTGGCGCCGATGCGGCTCAAGGTCGCCTGCGGCAGTTCGAGCCCGCCGGTGCCGGCGAGATTGACGACGAGGGCGCTGTTCGGCGCCAGTTCGACCGTGCCCGCGGTCACCGTGCCGGCCGCGCCGATCGCGATGGCATTGGCCTGGAGGCCGGCGATTCCGGCCGCGCCGGCGGTCACCGTGCCGGCGATCGTCAGGCCGGCGGCATCGGCGCTCTGCAGGTAGACGTTGCCGGAGGCCGCGACGGTGCCGCTGACGGTCAGTGCCGAATTGTCGGTCAGGGCGAAGCTGCCGCCGGTCACGTTGAACACGTCGAGCGTGCTGACGGCATTGGCGGTGGACATCAGCGTGGTGTCGCCGGCCACGCCGCCGGTGCTGGTGAGCACGCTGGCGATCAGCGCGCCGCCGGCCGCCTGGGTGATGCCGCCCGCGGTGATGTTGCTGAGGTCGATCGCCGCCGCGCTCAGCTTGGAGGTGGCGAGATCGATGCCGCCATCGGCCTGCAGGCGGATGATGCCGGTGGCGGCGTCCGCGGTGATGTCGCTGCCCAGCACGATCCGGCCGCCCGAGCCCGCGGTCAGGCCGGCATCGAGGATGACGAAGCCGTTGCCCGAGGCGGTGATCGGCGAACCGGCACCCAGCGTGATGTTGCCGGTCGCGGTCTGCAGGATCAGCCCCGCGTCCTTCTGGAGCGTGATCGGCGCGCCGGCCTCGATCGTGATGGTCAGGTTCGCTTCCAGCAGGATCGTGCCGTTCAGCGAGTTGATCAGCGAGTTGGAGACGGTGTTCTTCGCGGTGTTGGGATCGGCGAACACGATGGTGCCGCCGGCATCGATCAGCGCGGTGTCCTGGTCGCCGCCGCCGACCTCGTTGTTGATGATCGTGAGCGTGTCGGGATCGAGCAGGATGGTGCCGGGATTGCCCAGCGGCGCCGATGTATCGATCACCCCGGTCAGCGAGAATACGCCGGCCCCCGAGACCTCGGCGAACCCACCATTGCCGCCCTGCGCGCCACCCTTGGCGGTGATCGTCCCGGCCATGCTGGTGGCCTTCTGGGACAGCACGGTGACGCGCCCGCCGTCGCCCTTCTGTGTTGCATCGGCGCTGATGGTGGCGCCCTGGCGGATCACGGTGCCGGCGGCGGTCTGCGCCGGCACGGCCTTCACGTCGCGGCCGCGCGCCAGCGTGGTGCCGACCGCCACGGTACCGCCGCCCGCCTTGCCCGACGCGTCGATCTTCGCGGTCGGCGTGACGATGACGTTGCCGTTGGTGACGACCTCGACGCTGCCGCCCCTGGTGCCCGGCGCATCGCCTGGCGCGCCAAGCTGGCCCTCGACGATGATCGAGCCGCCGACGCCGTTCAGCGCGACCACGCCCGCCTTGTCGCCGACGCTGCCTGCGCGGATCGTGCCGCCGGCCTGCACCAGGTTCTGCACGATGCCGTCGGCGGCGCGCGCGGTAAGCTGCACGGTGCCGCCATCGGCGATGATGACGCCGCTGTTGGTCACCAGCGCGGTCGCGCTCTTGCCGTCCTTGCCGACCGGCGCCTGCACCACCTGGTCGTTGACGTTCAGCGACAGCAATCCGTCGCCGTACAGATCGAGCGTCGCGGTCCTGGCGCCCGCCAGCACGACGTGGCCCAGCGTCGCGGTGATGGTGCCGGAATTGGCGACCTGCGGTGCCACCAGCGCGGCGAGGCCGGCTTCCTTGACGGTGATGTTGCCGCGGTTGTCGATCTTCGCGTTCGGATTGCCGGGCTGGTCGAACTTCATGACGCCGGCCATGAAGTTCGCGTTGCTGATGTTGGCGGCGCTGACCATCACGCCGGCGGCGTTGACCTGCGCGCCCTTGTGGAAGGTGACGCCCGACTGGTTGACCAGCACGATCTGGCCGTTGGCCGTGATGCGGCCGGCGATGTGCGACGGATCCGGGCCGGTGACCCGGTTCAGCGTCATCGCGCTGGCCGACGGCTGGTTGAACGTGACGCTCTGCTGGCTGCCGACGTTGAAGGTCTTCCAGTCGATCGCGGCGCGCTGGGTGGACTGGTCGATCTGCGTGTTGGTCGCGGTGCGGCTGATCGCGGCGGTGCCGGCGACGACCGTGCCGCCGGTCGGGCGCGCGTTGGGGAAGGGCTGCGCCTGCGCCGGCACCGACAGCACCAGCAGCACGGTCGCCTGCAGTGCGGTGCTCATCATCAGCGCCGGGCGGTTGCGGCGGACGACCCCCAGCAGCCTGATCTTGTCTTTATGTTTGGCCATCGTCGGTCTCCGTCGTCAGAACCTGGTCAACACCCGCCAGTAGAACGCCGCGCCGTTGAGGGCCGAGACGCCGCTGCCGGGGGAGTTGCCGCCGTTCGGGAAGCGGTTGAATCGCGCCAGTCCTTCGAGGTCGACCTCGACGTGGCGCGTGATCTGCGCGCGCACGCCGCCACCGGCGGAATTGATCATCGCGTTATGGTCGGTGCTGAGATTCTGCCAGGTCTCGCCCCAGTCGTAGAACACGTAGAACTGGGTGGAGATGTCGAACGACTTGTCGAACACCGTCGTTTCGAAACCCGTGTTGAGCTGCAATTCCACGGTCGTGGCGAGCGCCTTGTCGCCGGGGACCTGGCCTGCGTAATAGCCACGCGTGAAGCGCGCGCCGCCGAGATAGAACTGCTCGGCCGGCGGCAGGACGTTGCCCGACCACTGCCCGGTCAGCAGGCCCATCAGGCCGACGCTCGCACCTTCCCACGGCGAGAACAGCGTCTGCGTGCGGCTCGCCTCGAAGGCGATCTTGGTGAAGCCGGTCTGCTCGCCGACGCGCGGCGAATCCTGCGCCACGCCGTCATTCGTCGCGCCCAGCAGCTTCATGCCCTGCGAGATGCGCACCGATACCGCGTTGATCGCCGAGCGCTCGGCGCCGAGCCAGATGTCGGACAACGCGTAGTCGGCACCCAGCCGCGCGACGCGCAGCGAGTCGAAGCTGGAGCGCGCGCGCACGCCGGTCGAGGTGGTGGAGATGTCCGATTCCAGCGCGTCGAACACCAGATTGATGTTCAGCGACTGCTGGCGCGAGCGGATCACCGGATAGCTCAAGGAGGCGCCGAACACCGTGGTGGTGCCGTTGTAGCCAAGATCGCCCAGGCTGCCGGTCGGCACCGTGGTGCCGTAGCCGCCATAGACGCGGCCCTTGAGGCCCGAGGCGCCGATGAAGAACTCGGTGGAGGCCTGGCCGAAATTCTGCGTGTTGGGGAACGCATGGTAGAAGGACAGCTCGGTCTTTTCGCCGAACTCGGTGAAGCTGTTGAAGTCGAGCAGGCCCAGGAATTCCAGCGGGCCGGTCTCGCGGAACGCGCGGTTGTCGAGGGTGGCGAGGCCGGAGACGCTCTGGCGGCTGACCTGCGCGATCAGGTTCAGCGTGCCCGGCTGGTCCGACGAAGGCTCCAGCACGGCGCGCAGCGTGACGCCCGGCACGTCCTGCGCCAGCAGCAGATAGCGTTCCAGTGTGACCGTATCGATCGGCTGCTTCTCGAGCAGCTTGTTGAGGAAGCGCAGCACCTGGGTGCCGGCCGGGCCGATGTCGCCGTCGAGCTTGACGCTGCCGATGCGGCCCTCGGTGACGACGAAGCGCAGGTGGCCGGCGGCGTCGAGGTTGGCCGAGACGGTGGTGAGGACGTAGCCGTCGGCGCGGTAGTGCTGCAGGATGGACTGGCGCGCGGCGTCGATCTGCGGCAGCGCGACCGCCGGTCCGATGAGACCGGCCGCAAGTTGTTCCATCTCCGGTTGCGGATAGGCGGTGACGCCTTCGACGGTGACGCTGGTGACGCGCACCGGACGGTTGGGCATCTCGCTGCCGCCGAGCGACGGCGGCGGCACGACGGCGCCCGGCCCCACGGAGGGCGGCGCGGGCGGCAGCACCCGCGGCACGGGCGAGCCCTGCGGCACGGGGTTGAACTGCTGCGCCTCGGCCCGCGACGGCAGGGCGAAGGCGCCGGCGAGCAAGAACGCCGCGGCAAGCCAGCCGACGGCGCGCGCGGTGAACTCCGTTTCCCGGCCCGTCGGCAGGCCGCCTTCCCCTTGGTTCACGTTTCTGCCTTCTGTGCCACGCGATCCGGAGACCGCCCCGGCGCGCAGCTTCTTGAAACGTTGCAGTTGCGTCAACGACTAACCGCGGCTTCCTTACGCGATTTCTGATGCCGTGCGGAAACTTTCCGTGATCACATCTTGGCGTCAGAGCGATGACGGATATGCCGTCATGCGGTCGCGTGTGAAACCCTCAGTCCAGGGCGTCGCGAAGCTGCCGCTCGTAGTGACGATAGTATTTGTCGGTGACCAGGTCGGTCTTGACCACCACGGCCACGTCGATCGTATTGAACTGGCTGTCGATGACGGCGCCGTCGCCGACGAATCCGCCCAGTCGCAGGTAGCCCTTTACCAAGGGCGGCAACTGCGCCTGCACCCGCTTCGGATCGATCAGGCCCGGCGGCATGCGGCGCATGTCGACATAGCGGTGCGGCAGCGCGCGCGGGCGTACCGCCGGCGGCGCGAGGTGGTTGTCGTACAGGTAGGTCAGGTCGGCCGCCAGCGCGTCGGGATCGGTGCCGTGCAGGCTGGCACAGCCGAACATCAGGTCGATCTGGTAGTGGAACACATACGCCGCGATGCCGCGCCAGAGAAGCTGCATGGCGACGCGGCCGCGATAGGCGACGTCGACGCAGGAGCGGCCGAGTTCCAGGATGCGGCCGGGGAAATGCACGATCGGGCTGATGTCGTACTCGTCGGCCGAGTAGAAGCGTCCCAGCCGCGCCGCGGCCTCGCGCTGGATCAGGCGGTAGGTGCCGACCACGCCTTCCGGGCCGGCGCCGATGGCATGGTCGATCACCAGGAGATGGTCGGCGACGGCATCGAAGGCGTCGCGGTCACGCCGGCTGGCGGCGGCCGCGGCATCGGCCTGGGCGCCCATCTCCTGGTAGAACACCCGGTAGCGCAGCGCCTGCACCGCATCGACTTCGGCCGGCGTCTCGGCGATCCGCACGCCCAGGTTGCCAACCCGCAACTCCGGGATCGGACGCTGCTGCTCGGGGCGCTTGCCGGCGATCATCTGCTCGACCGTCATCGCGCCGCCCTTTCCTGATCCATGGCTGGGTCTGGATCATGCGCCGCCTCGGCGATCCGGCGCGACAGGCGCCGGCGCGCCTCCCGCACGCGCGTCTGCGCCGGCTCCCGCTTGCGGCCGAACAGTTCGAGGCGGAGCGAGACCAGGTCGAAGCCCAGCCGCTCGGCGATGGTCTGCATCAGCCGCTCGTACTCGGGATCCTGGAACTCGATCACCTTGCCGGTGTCGATGTCGATCAGGTGGAAATGGTGGCCGTGCTCGGTCGGTTCGTAGCGCGCGCGCCCGCCGCCGAAGTCGCGGCGCTCCAGGATGCCCTTCTCCTCGAGCAGCCGGACGGTGCGATAGACGGTGGCGATCGAGATGCGCGAATCGAGGGCGGCGGCGCGGCGGTACAGTTCCTCGACGTCGGGATGGTCGGACGCCTCGGACAGCACGCGGGCGATGACGCGGCGCTGCCCGGTCATCTTGAGGCCTCGTTCGACGCACAGGCGCTCGATGCGCGATTCCATCGGATTCCTTGCGATCAGCCTACCCGCCACGGACGTCCGCTGCCAGACCCCGGCCCACGCCCTCGGCGGCCTGGATCCGAGGGCAGGCGATCGGGGCCGCCGGTCGGCACCGGCGTAGCCGATCAGGGTCGGGGCTGTCCAATGTCACGCGCGGCCGGCCATGCCGGCGGGCGGAGTCCATGGCAGGAACGCGGGTCGGCCGCGGGTACCGTATCCGGACCCGCGGGCCGGCCGGCGGTCAGCGGCGGGCGGTGTCGCGTGCCTTCGTGCCAAGACCGATCTTCTTCGCGAGCGAGGAGCGATGCTTGGCGTAGTCAGGCGCGACCATCGGGTAGTCGGCGCCGAGGCCCCAACGCTCCCGGTATTGCTCCGGCGTCATGTTGTATGCCGTCTTGAGATGCCGCTTCAGCATCTTCAGCTTCTTGCCGTCCTCCAGGCAGACGATATGGTCGTGGAACACCGACTTCTTCACCGGCACCGCCGGTTGCGGCCGGTCCGGTTGTGCCGGTTCCTTGCCCACGCCGGCCAGCGTCTTGTAGACTTCCTGAATTAGCGACGGCAATGCGTCGGGAGTCACGGCATTGTTTGAGACATGCGCCGAGACGATTTGCGCCGTCAGTCCGAGGACATTGTTAGGCGGCGTCTGCTCGGGCATCAGAGGACCTTTCATGACACTAAACTGGCGGCATATAGGAGAAATCGCGGCCGTTTCGCAATGGATATTTGGCCGATAAAGAACCCGGACAATAACATGACAGACAAGCAATCCGTCGACCAGGAACTCGACATCACCACCGAGATCTGCCCGATGACCTTCGTGCGCACGCGCCTGGCGCTCGATCGCATGGCGCCGGGACAGACGCTCCGCGTCCGCCTGCGCGGCGACGAACCGTTGCGCAACGTTCCGCGCACCGCACGCGAGCAGGGCCACGAGGTGCTGTCGCTGGAGACCGGCGCCGATGGCATCACCACCCTGCTGCTGCGGCGCGGACCCGCCGGCTGACCGGGTGGAGCACATTCGGTGCCGCGGGACGCCGCGAACGTGCCCTAGCGCATTGTTTTGCTTCGCGATTCAGACCCAACGCGGCGCCGCTCGGGGCGCCACGCACGAGATCACAAAAGATTCACCCGCAGCACGAGCGCATCCGACGAATCGGCGTAATAGCGGCGGCGGCGGCCCACCTCGATGAAGCCCGCCCGGAGGTAGAGCGCCAGCGCCGCGGCGTTGTTCGTCGCTACCTCGAGGAACAGCGCGCGCGCCCCACGCGCCGCGGCCGCGGCCTTCGCCGCCGCCAGCAGAGCCGCCCCGATCCCCTGCCGCCGCACCGCCGGCGCCACCGCGAGCGTCAGCACCTCGGCCTCATCCGCCGCCACACGCCCCAGCAGCATGCCGCCGCGCGAATCGACCAGGCCGAAGGCGCCCGGCAGGGCAAGCTGCAGGCTGATGGCGTCCGCACCCCAGGCCTCGCGCGGCGGAAAAGCCGCCGCATGGATCGCCGCCAGCGCCGGCGCGTGGAACGGCGTCGCGGCGCCGATCATCCGCCTGGCGGCGGGCGCAGTCCGCCGGCGGGCAGCCTGGCCTCGGGGGGGTCCACATAGAGCGGCTGGGCCGGCAGCGGCGGCAGTTCGCCGCGCAGCCGCCGTTCCCCGGCGACGGCGACATGGCGGGCCAGCGGCAGCCGCGCATCGGTCAGCATCACGTTGTCGCCGCGTGCGGCAAGCCGTGCGGCCACCCCCGGCGCCGCATTGCCGGCCACCGCGACCTTGCCGGCGGCAGGCGGCAGCGCGTCGAGCGCCACAGTAACGACGGCGCCGCCACACTCGATAAAGACGCGGCCACGCCGGCTGTCGATCGCGACCCAGAGTTGCCGCTCGCCCAGATGGGGCAGCGCATCGGCCAGGGCCTCGCCCACGGTGACGCCGGCCAGCGGCACCCCCGCCGCCAACGCCAGCCCGTGTGCCAGCGCCAGCCCCGCGCGGATGCCGGTGAAGCTGCCGGGCCCGACCGTAACGGCCACGAGGTCGAGGTCGGCGGCGTCGAGCGCCGCATCGGCCAGCACGTCGCGTACCATGACAGGCAGCAGCGCGGCCTGGCCCTGCGTGGCATCTTCCTGCCGGACGCTCAGCACCTCGCGGTCGACGACGACGGCGGCGGAACACCGCCCCAGGGCCGAATCAAGCGCCAGAACGCGCATGGCAACGGCCGCCCGTGGTCACGATCCGACGTTGTGGAAGAGTGGCCGTCCAGGGCGGCGGATCGGGGCAGCAGATCCGGGCGGCGCGCCCTGGTGGCGTGGCCGGGCCGGGTGTCCGCAACGGACTACAGCAGCACGCACGCTTCGTCGAAATCGAGCCGCGGCGAGCGCGGGTATAGGCCAGCCGGATCGCCATGGCCGATGTTGCACAGGAAGTTGGACCGCCAACCGCGGTCGGCCAGGAAGGCCTCGTCCACCTTGTCGTTGTCGAAGCCCGACATCGGCCCGGCGTCCAGCCCGAGCGCCCGGCATGCGAGGATGAGATAGGCCCCTTGCAGCGTGCCGTTGCGGAACGCGGTGCTGGCGGCCAGCGCCTCATTGGCGATGAACCAGGTCCGCGCCTCCGGGTTATGCGGAAACAGCGTCGGCAGCCGGTCGTAGAATTTCGGGTCGTAGGCGACGATGGCGGTGACCGGCGCGCTCGTGGTCTTGGCGACGTTGCCGCTCGACAACGCCGGGAGGAGCTTCTCCTTCGCCTCCTTGGTGCGGAGGAACAGGAAGCGCGCGGGCGAGCAATTGGCCGAGGTCGGGCCCTGCTTCAGCAGGTCGTGCAGCGCCCGCAACTCCTCATCGGTGACCGGCTGGTCGGACCACGTGTTATGGGTGCGGGCCTCGCGGAACAGCAGGTCGAGGCCGGCAGCGTCCAGCGTCATGCGATAGTCTCCTCAGAGGTCGACCTGCTCGACTGCGACTACCTCGGGCACGAAGTGGCGCAGCATGTTCTCGATGCCGTGCTTCAGCGTGGCGCGGGACGAGGGGCAGCCCGAACATGCGCCCTGCATGTGCAGCTTGACGACCCCCTCGCGGTAGCCCCGGAACACGATATCGCCGCCGTCGCCGGCCACCGCCGGGCGCACCCGCGTATCCAGCAACTCCTTGATTTGTGCGACAATTTCCTCGTCTTCCGGGGCAATCTCCTCGACCAGGTCGTCATCGGCCCCGCCCTCGACCACCGGCAGGCCGGCGACGAAGTGGTCCATGATGGCAGCCAGGACCTGCGGCTTCAGCGCCTGCCAGGAGACGGCGTCGGACTTCGTCACGGTGATGAAGTCGCCGCCCAGGAACACGCGCGCGACGTCTGGCAGCGCAAACAGCGCCGACGCCAGCGGGCTGCGCTCGGCGGAGCCCGGCGAGGCGAAATCGGCGGTGCCGGCGCCCATGACGTAGCGGCCTGGCAGGAACTTCAGGGTGGCGGGATTGGGCGTGCCTTCGGTCTCGATGAACATGGCGCCTGCCTGATGTCTGTGCGTGCCGAAACCGGACCTGTGCGGTCCGGTCGGCACACCGATACATCGGATGAATCGGTCGGTGTGACAAGGGCTGGCACGAGCCAACAGCATTTCCCTACCAATGGCAATAATCCTCTGCGCAGATCCGGATTATCGCGACGATCAGAGAGGTTCATATCCCTGCCCATCGACGACGCCGAGTTGGTCGCGATCAGAACCAAGAGCCTCCGCCAATGTCGGAGCGAATCAAGAGCCTCCGCCAATGTCGGAGCGAATGAGGAGAAAGACCATGAAGACCATGATGATTGCCGCCGCCGCCCTGACACTGAGCATGGGCGCAGCGTTCGCCAACGAGGGCGGCCCCGCCGCCAATACCGAATTCACCGAGATCCCGGGCGTCGTTGCCCAGGCCCCTGTGCAGAACCTCCCCGCGGTTGCGACCGCGCAGAACGGCCAGGTGACCCACAGCTTCGCGACCCGTTCGAACAACGGCACCTGGATCTTCGCGCCGACGCAATACGGCAACGGCTAACCGCCGCCACCATCTGACGCACGAACAAGGGGCCGGCCTTATGCCGGCCCTTTTCGTTTGCCCCCCCGCCGGGCCGGCAACGCTCCCCGGCGCTTCTCTTTTGGTGCGCAGGCGCGAATCCGAGGGAGCGGCACGTGTCTCCCTAGTTCCCGCTGGCCCGGAATGGCGACGGGGAGAGAGGCCTGGCGGTGATTGCCGGCAATGTCGGCGCCGCTTTTCGTTTGCCCCGGCCGACGCTGGTCGAAGATCGGCACAATACCTCATCGATCCCAGCAATAATCTTCTGCGCATTTGCCGAATTATCGCGACCCGCGCGGAGGTCTACATGCACGTCATCGACAAGGCCAAAACCTCCGCCGGCTGTGACGGAGGACAATGAGGAGAAAGACCATGAAGACCATGATGCTTGCCGCCGCCGCCCTGACACTGAGCATGGGCGCAGCGTTCGCCAACGAGGGCGGCCCCGCCGCCAATACCGAATTCACCGAGATCCCGGGCGTCGTTGCCCAGGCCCCTGTGCAGAACCTCCCCGCGGTTGCGACCGCGCAGAACGGCCAGGTGACCCACAGCTTCGCGACCCGTTCGAACAACGGCACGTGGATCTTCGCGCCGACGCAGTACGGCAACGGCTAACCGCCGCTCTCATCCGACACACGAAAAGGGCCGGCAGCACGCCGGCCCTTTTCGTTTGCGCCCGCCCCATCGGGCCGACACCTCCCCATTATCCGCAACAATCTTCTGCACCCACACCGAATTATCGCGGAGAGGACGGAGGCCTAAATCCACGCCATCGACCACGCCAAAGCCTCCGCCCACGCGGAGCAACGAGGAGAACGACGATGAAGACCATGATGCTTACTGCCGCAGCCCTGACCCTGAGCATGGGAGCCGCGTTCGCCAATGAGGGCGGCCCGGCCGCCAACACCGAATTCACCGAGATTCCCGGCGTGGTCGCCCAGGCGCCCACGCAGAACCTCCCGCCCATCGCAACCGCCCAGAACGGCCACGTTGTCCGGGCCTATGCGACGCGCGCCAACCAGGGCACCTGGATCTTCGCGCCGACCGAGAACGGCAACGGCTGACCCACCGCCCCCATCCGACGCACGAAAAGGGCCGGCACCACGCCGGCCCTTTTCGTTTGCGCGCGCCCCCCCCCCATCGCCGGCAGTGATGGGGCACATCGCAACAAATCATTCCCGCATCGGCGGCGAAACGCCCACCTTCCCCGCGTCGGCAGAGGGGACAGCGATGCGACAGGGCGGTTGGCATGCGGCGGTGGCCGGGCTCTCGGCGAGCCTGGTGGGCATCGGCCTGGGGCGATTTGCCTACACGCCGCTGATCCCGCCGCTGATCGAGGCGGGCTGGTTCTCACCCTCCCAGGTGGCCTTTCTCGGCGCTGCCAACCTGGCGGGCTACCTCGCCGGTGCACTGATCGCCTCGCCGCTGGCGGCAAGGCTGCCGCCGGCCGCCATTCTGCGGGCGATGATGCTGCTGGCCAGCCTCGCCTTCTTCGCCTGTGCCAGCCCGGTCTCGCCGGCATGGTTCTTCGTCTGGCGCTTCGCCGCCGGCCTGGCGGGCGGGGTGATCATGGTGCTGGCCGCCCCGAGCGTGCTGCCGCACGCCGATCCGCGGCGACGCGGCCTCGTGGCCGTCTGATCTTCACCGGCGTCGGACTCGGCATCGCGGCATCCGGCACGCTGGTGCCGCTCCTCCTGCAATTCGGCCTGGTGGCGACGTGGTGCGGCCTGGGCGTCGTCTGCCTGATGCTGACCGCCGCGGCTTGGGGCTGCTGGCCCGCAACGCCGCCTACCCCGCGGACCGGCGCAACCTCACGCCACGCGCATCATCCGATCGTCTGGGTCCTGCTGGTGGCCTATGGCCTGAATGCGGCAGGCCTGGTGCCGCACATGGTGTTCCTGGTCGATTTCGTCGCCCGCTACCTGCACCGGGGGCTCGCCGCTGGCGCGGGCTACTGGGTCGCCTTCGGACTCGGCGCCATGGCAGGACCGCTGCTGGCCGGAATGCTGGCGGATCGCGTGGGCTTCCGCACCGCGCTTCGGGTGGCCTTCCTGCTGCAGGCCGGCGCAGTCGCGCTGCCGGCCGTGACCGACGCGCCAGCCTGGCTGCTGGTCTCCAGCATCGTCACCGGGGCCTTCACGCCCGGGATCGTGCCGCTGGCCCTCGGCCGGGTACACGAATTGCTGCCCGGCGATCCGGTGGCGCAGCGCCTGGTCTGGGGACGCACGACGATGGCCTGGGCGCTGTTCCAGGCGGGATCGGCCTATCTGTATTCGTGGCTGTTCAGCCGGACCGGCGACTATCCCCTGCTGTTCGCCTGTGGCGCCGCAGCCCTCCTGCTGGCCCTCGCCAGCGACCTGGCCGCCGGGCGCCTCAGGACTTCGCCGCAGGCCGATTCCACCCGCGCGTCTTCCACGGCATAATGGTTGCGGGATCAGTGCCGGAACGGCACAATCCGCCGCTGCAACGCAGCATTGGCCGCAGCGGACCGGAGGATCGAGCATGCCGTTCAACGGCCGAGGACTGACCCAGACGGCCGACAACTGCTTCATCCACCTGGGCGATGCCGGCGGCAAACGCTCGGCCATGCGCGTGGTGGGACGGATCTTCCGCCAGTCGACGGGCGGACGCGACAGCCCGCCCGCCTGCCTCAACGAGTTCGACACGGCCGGCACCCCCTTCGCGCTCGGCCATGTCATGGCGCTGGAACTCGGCGGCTGCGACACCAGCGAGAACATCGTCCCGCAATACGGCCAGTGGCAGGGCAGCGAGATCGGCGCGTGGCGGCTGATGGAAAAGGCCGTCTACAACATGAGCACGGACGCCGATGTGCTGATCGTGGACGTCGCCTACGGGCCGGGACCGTTCGCCAAGTCGTGGCAGCAGCAGTACGACGACTTCGCCGGCGGCGACAAACTGTTCTCCTGGGAGGAAGCGCGGATCCCGGTGCATTTCCGCGTCTGGGCCGTGGCCGCGACATGGACCGGGGCCGGCGGCGTCAGCATCGCCGGCTATCTCGGCGGCGATGCCGGCGCGAAGGATGCGGCCATCGCAGGGCTCGTCGCGGCCCTGCCCGACACCCGCAAGGTGTTCGACCAGCGGGTCTCCGAGATGCCCGCGGTCGACCGCGACTACTGGCGCATCCAGATGATGCGCGGCTACACCCGCTTGCAGCACCGCACCTATGAGCGGGTCATCGAAAAGGAAAATGAGCACCGCAAGAGCGTGCGGGAGAAACTGATGACCAACGCCGACGGCTCACGCAAATCGGGCCGCCTGGCGGTGAAGGACCCGGCCAACCGCACGTTCAAGGAGGCGGTCCCCCTCTCGCTGGGACGCTGGCTGAACGACCCCGACCAGATGCGCAAGCTGGTGGCCAAATTGCAGGATCCGCTCAATCCGCCACGGGCCGTGCTGGGGTGGAACGGCGTGGAGGTGGCGCAGATCACCCCGGCATACGTGTCCGGTGCTGTCTACGGCGTCTGAGTCCCACGCGCACTGAGACGCGGCGGCGCGGCCACACGGGGTCAGTCGGCGGCGGCCGAGACCCCGCCCATCCGGCCGCCGCTGGCATAGGCATGCACCGCGGCGGCAAAGGCCTCGAAGATGCGGCGCGAGACGCTGTCGGTCTGCCAGTCATTCTCCGGGTGCCACTGCACGCCGACGGCGAAGCCGGGCACCGCGCCGGCGGCGGTGGCGATCACCTGCACCGCCTCGATCGTGCCGTCCGGCGCCACGCCCTCGACCCGGACGCCGGGCGCCAACTTGTTGACGCCCTGGTTGTGCAGCGAATTCACCGCGATCTCGCTGGCACCCGACAGCCGGTGCAGCCAGCCGCCCGGCGTGATGCGGACCGCGTGCGCCTTGCCGATCCGCACTTCTCGCGAGGCGACCATCGGCGAGGAGTGGTCGATCCGGTCCGGCAGGTCCTGCAACCGCTGGTGCAGCGACCCACCCAGCGCGACGTTCAGTTCCTGGAAGCCGCGGCAGATCGCCAGGACCGGCACGCCGCGCGCCACGGCGGCGCGGATCAGCGGCAGGGTGGTGCCGTCGCGCGCCATATCCTCCCACGTGCCTTCGGCGTGGGGCGGGCCGTCATAATAGCTGGGGTGCACGTTGGACCGGCTGCCGGTCAGCATGATGCCGTCGAGCCGCTCGAGCAGGGTTTCGATGTCGGCGGTGGGTCCGTTGGCCGGGATCAGCACCGGCACGGCATGCAGCACCCGGTCGGTCGCCTCGACGTATGTGTTGGAGGCGGCGTGGTTCGGCATGCCGAAAATGCCGAACTGTTTGGTGCAGCAACTGATGCCGACTAGCGGCTTGACGACCCGGAGCGACCTCATCAAAAGAAATCATCTGCGATTTTCGCGGCAAAATGAAGACACTTTCTGCGATGGCCGGCATGAATGTGGTGCAGTGTTGCCACATCACCCCCCGGGATTGGGCTGGAACGCGCGCGGATCGATGAACTCGAACAGCTTCGAGTCGAATTGTCCGCCAAGTTCCACGTTGAACAGCGTCACCCGAGTCTCCTGCCGCTGCGCGTCCAGCACGGTCCATTGCCGCAGCGCCAGCGGGTTGTCGGCGAACACCAGCGTCAGCGTGCCGTCGCCCGGCGAGGCGGTGCGCACCACGCTCACCTGGATCTGGCCCGGCAGGCGCTGCATGCCGGTCACCGTGACCCCGGCGCCCAGCAGCCGCACCCTGTCGGCCAGCAGGATGCCCAGCGGCGTCTGGCCGATCGGGATATTGGTGGTCTGGTTCAGCGACTTGTCGTGGAACACCACCAGTCCGTGGCCGGCCACCAGCAGCAGCGGGCTGGGCGGGTCGTACTGAAAGCGCATGCGGCCGGGCCGCTCCAGCCAGGCCTCGCCCTGCGCCAGCGCGCCGTTCGGCGCCACCTGCAGGAAGCGCGCCTTCAGCGTGCGCAGCCCGTCGAGATAGGCCTCGATCCTTGTGAGGTCGGCACGGTCCTGCGCGGTCGGCTCGAACCGGGGCTGCGCGCGCGCGGCCACCGGGACCAGCAGCAGGGCGGGGAGGAGGCGGATCAGGTCGCGTCGATTCATGCGCCGCATGTGGCGCCGCGCCGGCCGGTTTGCAAACATCGCTCGCCGGGTGTTGCCGGCGTTTACGCTGGGGCGTTGCTGCCTCTTGGGCCCCGATGGACGGAAGGATCTTGCCATGCTGTGGCGTTCGCTGGATTGCCTGGCCATCGCGCAGCCGGCGCATGCCTGGCTTGCCGGCCAGCTTGTCCGCGCCTGGGGCAATTCCGGCTTCCCCGCCCCCGATCCGGCCGAACCGGTGTCGCTGGCGGCCGAACAGCACGATCTGGGCTGGCATGCGTGGGAGCGGATGCCGACGCTCAACCCGGCGACCGGCCGGCCGCACATGTTCCGCGAGCTTCCGGTCGGCACCCACACGGGGTTGTGGCGAGAGGGCGTCGCGACCGCCATGGCGTTCGGACGCTATCCGGCGCTGCTGGTCTCGCTGCATGGCACCGGCTTGTATGCCGCATTCGACGCCGCGCACGCCCCTCCCGGGGATGCCGCCGTGGTGCGCGCGTTCCTGGCCAGTCAGACGGCTCTGCAGGATCGCCTGGTCGCGCAGCTTGCCGCTGATCCGGCTTGGCGCGATGCGGTGGCGCCGGAGCGCCTCGCCGCCAGCCGGGCGCTTATCGCGCTGACCGACCGGCTGTCGCTGGCGATCTGCGGCGGGGTCACCGCGCCGGTCACCGTGCAGGCGGCGGGGCTGCCGGCGATCGCGCTGATGCCCCTCGAGAGCGCCCCCGGCGATCCGTGCCGCCTGCGGATGGACCCTTGGCCGTTCCGCCTGCGGTCGGTGCGGGTCGTCTGCGAGGGCCGTCCTCTGCCCGGCCGGTTCCAGGACGAGGGGACGATGCGCCAGGCGCTGTGCGATGCATCGGCGGTGACGGTGGTCACCGATCTGGTTCCGGCCTGACCGGACCAGGTTCGCCGCCGGCGGAGCATCGAACCTGCCCCGGCTCTTTGGTCCGGGGCGCGATTCCGCTCGGCGCGATCGCGCTCTACCGCACCATGCGCCGCATGCGCGGGTCGAGCGCGTCGCGCAGGCCATCGCCCAGCAGGTTCAGGCCGAGGACCAGCGCCGAGATCACCAGGCCGGGGAACAGGGTGACCCAGGGCGCCTCGACGATCGCATCGCGACCATCGGCGATGATGGAGCCCAGGGTGGCGGTGGGCGGCGGCGGGCCGACGCCCACGAAGCTCAGCACCGCCTCCGCCAGGATGGAGATGGCGAAGATATACGTCTGCTGCACGACCAGCGGCGCGGTGCAGGCGGGCAGCACATGGTGCCACAGCAGGCGAGTCGTGCCGGCGCCGACCGCGCGCGCCGCCTCGACATAGTCCTGCGCGGCGGCGACCAGCACGGCGCCGCGCATCACGCGTGCGGTGCGCGGGGCATAGGCGACGGTCAGAGCGATCACCGCGTTCATCTCGCTGGGGCCGAGCGTGGCGGCGAGGGCGATCGCCAGCAGGATGCCGGGGAACGCCATCAGCCCGTCCATCACCCGCATCAGCACAGGATCGATGCGGCGCCACCAGCCGGCGGCGAGGCCCACCAGGCTGCCGACGACACCCGAGACGACGGCCACGGCGATGCCGATGCGCAGCGAGACGCGGGCGCCGTACAGGATGCGGCTCAGCACGTCGCGCCCGTAGCGGTCGGTGCCCAGCAGGAAGAGGTCGTTCGGTTCGCCGAGGCGATAGCGATAGTTGTTGCGCACCGGGTCGTACGGCGCGAGCCAGGGGGCGAACAGGGCGGCGAGCGCGATCGCGACCACGATGGCGACGCCGATCAGGAATGCGGGACGTCGGAGCAGCGACTTCATGCGCTCCGTCCAGTCTGCCGTGCAGAGGTCATCGGCCGCGCAGCCGGGGGTCGGCCCACAGGTACAGCAGGTCCACGATCAGGTTCACCAGCACGAAGACCGTGGCAGTCAGCAGCAGGCCGCCCTGGATCACCGGCCAGTCGCGCCGCAGCACGGCACCGATCACCAGCCGCCCGACACCGGGCAGGCTGAACACCTGCTCGATCACCAGCGCGCCGCCGAGCGATACGCCGAAGGCGATGCCGGCCACGGTCAGAATCGGCACCAGCGAGGCGCCCAGCACGTGCCGCACGAAGACCCTGGGCTCGGCCAGGCCCTTGGCACGGGCAGTGCGGACGAAATCCGAACTCGCCACCTCAAGGGCAGCGGAGCGCGTCATGCGCGCGATCAGCCCAAGCTGGGCGATCGCCAGCGATCCGGCGGGCATCACCATGTGGTGCAGCCAGCCCAGCGGATCATCGGCGAGCGACACCCAGCCGCCGGTCGGCAGCCAGCCCAGCTTCACGCCCAGCACCCAGATCATCACCAGGCCCAGCCAGAACTCCGGCAGCGACAGGCCGATCAGGGCGACGCCCATCGCGGCCTGGTCGCTCAGGTGGCCGGAGCGCGATGCGGCGAACAGGCCGAGCGGGATGCCGACCAGCATGGCCATGCCGAGACCGAGGCAGGTCAGCGACATGGTGACCGGCAGACGCTCCAGGATGGCCTGCGTCACGCTCTGGTTCAGCAGGATGGAGCGGCCGAGATCGAGGTGCAGCAGTCCTCCATAGTATTGCGCCATGCGCGCCAGCGGCGGCTGGTCGAGGCCAAGTTCATGGCGGACGCGCGCGAGGTCGCTCGCGGTCGCCGACGGTCCCAGCATCTCGGCGGCCATGTCGCCGGGCACCAGGAGAGTCAGGCCGAACGCGATCAGCGACACCACGAACAGGACGGGCACCGCGCCCAGCAGGCGCGGGATGACGATGCGCAGCAAGGATCAGGCGAACCAGCAATCCCACATGCGCGGGATGCGGTAGGGCGCATAGTTCATCACATTGGCCCTGGTTGCCTGGATGATGCCGACATCGCCGACCTTGACCGAGATCGCCTGGTCGTAGACCCGCGCCTGGAACTGCTTCACCGCGGCGCGGCGGTCGTCCAGCTTCAGTTCGGTGTTCAGCTTCGTGTTGGCGTCCTCGATCACCGGGTCCTGCTTGATCTGCACGGTCTGCTTGCCGGCGAAGAAGCCGACGACGTTGTAGGGCCCCTCGTATGGTTCGATGCCCATCATCAGCGGCCACATGTTCCAGCCCTCCGACTTCTGCCGGGTCGCGGTCACCGTCGGCCAGTCCATCACGCTCAGCTTCACCTTCATGCCGATGGCGCGAAGCTGCTCGGAGGCGATGGTGGCGGCATCCAGGTGCGCCTTGAAGCTGTTGTCGGCGACCAGCACCAGTTCCTCGCCATTGTAGCCGGCGGCCTTCAGGAGCTGTTTCGCCTTGTCCTGGTTCTGCTTCACGTAGGCGTCCAGGCCGGCCACGCCGGGGAAGTAGTTGGTATCCGGGTACTGCCAGGCAGGATCCAGCCGGTACAGGCCGTCGGTGGAGATCGCCATGATCTCCTCCAGGTCGAGCGCCGCCTGGATGGCGCGGCGCAGTTCCACGTTCGCCGTCAGGCCCCAATTGTTGTTCAGCATCAGCGTCATGAACGCCCAGGGCATCATGGTGTAGGCGCGGATGTTCTTGTCGTCCTTGAGCCGCTTGGCGGCGGCGTTGTCCAGGCTCTCGAGCACGTGCAGCTCACCGGTCTGCAGGCCGGCGGTACGCGCGCCGCCCTCCGGCATGAAGCGGAAGGTCACGCTGTCGAAATACGGCGTCTTGCGGCCGGTGAAGCCGTCGCGCTTCTCGTAGGCCATGTTGGCCGAGTAGTCGTCGAACCGCGCGAGCTTCACGTGGCTGTCCGGCCGGTACTCGACGAAGCGGAACGGCCCGGTGCCGATCATCGGCGGCGCGGTCTGGCCGGCCGGCTTGACGCATTCCTCCGCCGGCATGATCACGTAGGGCGCGCGCGGCGAGCTGATCGCCTCGATCATGCCGGGGAACACACGCGAGAGTTTCATCACCAGGGTCTTGGCATCCGGCGTCTCGAACGCCGCCACCGGCTTCAGCGCGTCGCCCGAGCCACCGACCTTGGCGTAGCGCTCCATGCTGGCCTTGGCATCGGCCGAGGTCATCACCTTGCCGTTGTGGAACTTCACGCCGGTGCGCAACGTGAACGTGTAGGTCAGGCCGTCCGCCGCGATATCCACCCCCTCGGCCAGCTCCGGCTTCGGATTTGACGCCTCGTCGCGGGTGAACAGCGATTCGTAGACATGCAGCGAGATGTTGCGCGCCGCCTGCGCCGTCGTGGTCTGCGCGTCGAGCGACGGCGGCTGGGCCTGTTGCGCCACGATCACGTCGCCGCCGCGCTTGCCTGCGCTGCCGGTTGACTGGGCGATCGCCGGCAGCGGCAGCGAGGTCGCGAGCAATCCCGCACCGAACGTGCGACGACGGATCATCATGTGGTCTCCCCGGGGTGGCCTGGCCAATGGAATGGTCGGGCCAATGCTGCGGCGCGAACCTGCCCTTGGCAAGAACGTTCTGGACGGGCAGGTTCCGGTTGCATCGGAAACGGAGCATCCCATGGCCGCAGTCGTCCACGCCCTCACGTCCAGCGAAACCGAAGCCGAAGAGTGGCGGCTGCGCTGCGACATGGCGGCGGTGTTCCGGGTGGCGGCGCGACTCGGGTGGAACGAGCAGATCGGCAACCACAACTCGCTGGTGCTGCCGCAGACGGCGCGCGACGAGGGTCCGCTGTTCCTGATCAACCCGCGCGGGATGCTGTTCCAGGAGCTGACGGCCAGCTCGTTGATCGTGTGCGACCTCGATGGACGGGTGGTGCGCGGCAAGGGCGAACTGCGCAAGGTGGCGTTCCACATCCACGCGCGCATCCACCTGAAGAAACCGAACGCGACCTGCATCGTGCACGTGCACCCGCAATACCTCACCGCGCTGTCGATGCTGGAGGATCCGTCCCTGCTGCTGGC
Organism: Acetobacteraceae bacterium; assembly: GCA_037201625.1. Classification (GTDB taxonomy): domain Bacteria; phylum Pseudomonadota; class Alphaproteobacteria; order Acetobacterales; family Acetobacteraceae; genus JAMXLO01. The sequence continues at coordinate 2,453,631 of JBBCGR010000003.1, forward strand.
GCACCACAACAACCTGCTGCTGAACGACCGGACGGTGTACGACACCTGGGCGACCCGCGCCGGTGGACGACAACGACGAAGGCGACCGGCTGGCGGAGCTGATGGGCGACAAGACCATCATGGTGATGGGTGCGCACGGCGTCACCGTGGTCGGCGCCACGGTCCATGAGGCGTTCGACGAATGCTACGAGGCTGAGCGCACCTGCATGTACCAGATGACGGCGATGATGACCGGGCAGAAGCTGCGGCTGCTGCCCGAGACCTCGCGCCGGCGCTGGAACGGGCCGTGGGCCGAGAAGGTGGACTCCCGCATGCACCTCGATGCGTGGCGGCGGATCCTGGACCGCGAGGAGCCGGATTACGCGAGCTGACCCGCGCCGCACGGCGGCACGGATGATGCCGGAACGGCCGCATGCCGGCCGCTCCGGGGTGGCAGTCCAGGCATGATCAGGTTCCTGATGCGCGGGTCCGCGCTGCAACTCGTGGCCTTCGCGGCCGAGTTGGGCACCGCGCTGTTCCTGATGCCGTTCCTGATCCACAGCCTGGGCGATCGGGACTACGGCGTCTGGATCATCATCGGCACCATCATCGGGCAGGTCGGGCTGCTCGATCTCGGCCTGGCAGCGACCACGCAGCGCTTCATCGCCAACGCCCTCGGACGCAACGCCACCGAGGAGATCTCCGGCATCTACTCCACCTCCATCATCCTGTTCTGGGTGGTGGGGCTGCTGGCGCTGCTGGTCGTCGCGGCAATCCTGCCGTTTGCCTCGTTCTGGTTCACCGCGCCGGCCGACATCAGCGCGTTCCGCTGGGCGCTGCTGATCTCAGGGGTGAATGCGGCGCTGGGCTTTCCGTTCATGGTTGTCGGCGGGCTGCTCACGGCGAAGCTGCGGATCAACGTGCTGATCGTCTGCGGCATGGTGAGCACGGTCACCCGGCTGCTCCTGGTCTACCTGGCGGTGCAGCAGGGCTACGGCATCGTCGGCGTCGCATTGGCGGACCTCGGGACGTCGCTGGCCAACCGGGCACTGCTGGGCTTCGCCAAGTGGCGCCTGGCGCCCGAGGTGGTGTTCCGCCTGTCGCGCTGGGAGGGTCCGCGCGCCCGGGAACTCATCCATTTCGGCAAATACGTGCTGTTCCTGCGTCTCGGCACCACCGCGCGCAGCCGGCTCAACAATCTCCTGATCGCCCCGCTGATCGGCCTGTCGGCGGTCACCCACTACGCGGTGGCGGTTCGCCTGTCGGATTATTTCCAGAGCCTCGTGCTGCGCGTCGTGTCGCTGCCGGGACCGATCTTCGCCCGCCATGCCGGCCGCGGCGAGGGCGGCGCGATCCGCGAGAATTTCCTGCTGGTCTCCGAGATCTGCGCCTCGATGTGCGGCATCGCCGCCGCCGGCGTGCTGGTGTTCGGGGAGCGCTTCATCGCGCTGTGGCTGGGGCCGGGCTACGGCGACAGCTATGCCGCGCTGGTGCCGCTCACGCTCGCCACCGCCACGAACCTGCTGCAGACGCCGACCCGCGACGTCCCTCGGTGCCATCTACAAGCACCCGTTCGACGCCAAGTCCAACGCGATCGAGGCGGTCGTCAGCGTGATCCTGACGCTGGTGCTGCTGCATTTCTACGGCATCCTCGGCGCCGCCCTCGGCACCGCGATCCCGATGATCGTCGTCAAGGGCTATGTCCTGCCGCGCTATGTCTGCCGCCAGATCGAGTTGCCGGCGCGGCGCTACCTGCGCGCGGTCCTGCCACCGCTCGGAGTCGCGGTGATCGCCTGGCTGATCGGCGACGCTCTCCTGCCGCTGGGGCACGTCCACTCCCTGCTGGCGCTGGTCACGATCGGCGCGCTGTTCGCCGCCTGCCAGACGGTGCTCACCTTCCTGTCGCTGTCGCGCCTGTGCCGCACGACGGTGTGGTCGGCACTGTTCAACGTGGCGCGCACCGCGCAGGCCAAGTCGCCCTGCTAGGTCGCGATTTTGCCATGCCGATTGCCAGTGCCGGCCGGATGCTGACACTCTCGCCCCGAACGGACAGGAGGTCAGCCATGCAACCGGTCGTCGCAGTGATCGCACCCGGCATGATGGGCAGCGGGGTCGGCCAGCGCCTGGTCGAGAACGGCATCGAGGTCCGCACCTCGCTCACCGGCCGCAGTGAGGCAACCGCCGCGCGCGCCAGCGCAGCCGGCATGGTGGGGGTGTCCGACGAACAGATCGCCGCCAGCGACATCATCCTGTCGATCCTGCCGCCCGGCGACGCGCTCGGATTGGCCGAGAGGCTGGCGCCGGTGCTGCGCGCGGCGGCGAACAAGCCGATCTACGTCGACTGCAATGCGCTCGATCCCGCGACGGTGCTGCGCATCGCGCGCGTGGTGCAGGAGACCGGCGCCACCTTCGTCGACGGCGGGATCATCGGTGGGCCGCCGAAGCCGGGATCGACCGGCACCCGCATCTACCTGTCCGGCGAGGCGGCACCGCGCGTGGCCGAACTCGCCCGCTATGGGCTGGAGATGCCGATCCAGCCCGGCCCGATCGGCGCCGCATCGGCGATGAAGATGTCGTATGCCGGCATCACCAAGGGCTTCACCGCCCTGGGTGCGGCCATGATGCTGGCCGCCACCCGCGCCGGCACGGCCGAGGACCTGAAGGCGGAACTGTCGGCCAGCCAGCCGGCGCTGTTCGCCTGGCTGACGCGGCAGACCCCCAACATGTACTCCAAGGCGTATCGCTGGGTGGCCGAGATGGAGGAGATCGCCCAGTTCGTCGGCGAGGATCCCGCCGCGCGGCAGTTCTTCCAGGGGGCGGCCCGGCTGTACGAACGGCTGGCGGCGGATTTCGAGGGCGACCACCGGGAAATCGCGGCGCTCGACGCATTTTGCCGGCCGAAGGGCTGACGCGATGCGCCAGGGTACGCATCGCTACCCGCCGATGGAGCGGGTGCTCTACGGCATCCCGCTGACCGAGGCGCTGGCCCAGGAGGTCGAGCGGATCGGCGCCAGCTCCGTATATGTCCTGGCGAGCGGCACGCTGGCGCGCGAGACCGACATGATCGACCGCGTGCGCGACGTCCTCGGCAACCGGCTGGCCGGCGTCTGCGCGAAGATCGCCGCCCACACGCCGCGCATCGACGTGGTCGCCGCGGCCAATGCCGCCCGCGAGGCGCGCGCCGATGCGCTGCTGACCGTCGGCGGGGGCTCGGTGACGGACGCGGCCAAGATGGTCGGCCTGTGTCTCGGCAACGACGTGACCGATCCGGCACAGCTCGACGCGTTGCGCAACACCATCCATCCCGACGGCCGCACGGAACGTCCGCAGGTGCGCCCGCCCGCCGTCCGCTCGATCGCCGTGCCCACCACGCTGTCGGCCGGCGAGTTCACCGCATCGGCCGGCTGCACCGATACGCTGCGCGCGGTGAAGGAGAGCTATGCCCACGCCGAGATGATGCAGCGCAGCGTCATCCTGGACCCGGCCGCCACGCTGCACACACCCGAGTGGCTGTTCCTGTCCACCGGCATCCGCGCCGTGGACCACGCGGTCGAGGACATCTGCTCGATCAACGCCCAGCCGCTGTCCGACGGGACGTCGATCCATGCGCTCCGCCTGCTCGCCGCCGGGTTGCGCGCCGTACGGTCCGATCCGGCCAACCTGGAGGCTCGGCTCGACTGCCAGCTTGGCTCGTGGATGTCGATCATGGGATCGCAGAACGGGGGTGACGAAAGGCGCCAGCCACGGCATCGGCCATGTGCTGGGCGGCACCGCCGGCGTGCCGCACGGCTACACCTCATGCGTGATGCTGCCGCCCGTGCTGCGCTTCAATGCATCGGTCAACGCCGATCGGCAGGCCTGGGTCAGCGACGCGATGGGACGGCCTGGCTGGAGCGCCGCCGATGCGGTCGCCGAACTGGTTGCCGATCTCGGTCTGCCGGGCACGCTGCGCGCTGCCGGTGTGGAACCGGAGCTGCTCGACCGGATCGCGGTGGAATCGATGCACGATCGCTGGGTGCACACCAATCCGCGCCCGATCGCCGGACCGGCGGATGTGCGGATGCTGCTCGACGCGGCGTGGTGATCAGTCGGCGGTAAGCTCCGTCAGCAGCTTCACCAGTTCCTGGCGGCGGAACGGTTTGCGCAGGACCGACACGTCCGGGTTCTCGTGGAACTTCGCCACCCCCTCGGCCAGCCGCAGGTAGGAGTCGCTGAACCCCGACGTCAGCACCACCTTCACGGGCAGCCCGGTCAGCAGGATCTCGTTCAGGACGTCGATGCCGTCCTTCTCCGGCATGATCATGTCGAGGATCAGGACGTCCGGCTTGAACGCGATGAAGGTTTCGGTGGCCTGGGCCGAGCTGTTGAGCGAGCGCACGTTGAGCCCGAGCTGACGCGCGATCATCTCCACGACCTTGGTGATGCCGGTCTGGTCATCGATCACCAGCAGCTTCTTTGCCATCGTAACGGCCCTCCCCGCCGGGTCGGATATTCCGGGAGCCTCATATACCACTCCGCGAAACGGCATAGTCGCTTACAATTCCAACAAATGCAGCCAAAAATAATCGCAATCCAGCGTTTATGCGACGGTTGTATAGGGGGATTTCGTATTCATGCCCGGTCGGAAAGATTTATACTATATAAATGAATAAGGCGGTTCCCGGCATGGCAGTTGCCGTCCCAGCCGATGGCAAGTTCTACCGCGGCGGCTGGGTTCCAGCCCGCCCGGACCAATCGCCTTTCCGGAACAATGCCGCAAAGCCGGCATCGACTGATCTTCTGAACGAATGATTGTGACGTCCGTTCGGGGAAGGCTTTATCCGGTCCTTTACCGATCCTTACCCTCCGGGGTGTTCTGTTGGCCGGCCTCGCACCCTCACTATCGGGCCGATCATGTCACTGAACCATGCCGCCGGCGCGACCTCGCCTGAACCCGAACGCCTCTGGCCTGCCTTCGTGGCCTCCGTGCGGAGCTACGCCCTGCTGCTGCTCGACCCCGACGGCTACATCCTGTCCTGCAACCTCGGCACGGAGCTGATCAAGGGCTATCGCCCGGACGAAATTATCGGACGCCACTTCGCATGCCTGTATCCGCCGGACGCCGTCGCCGCGGGCAAGCCGGCGCATGTCCTGGCAATGGCGGCGGCGAACGGCCAATACGAGGAGGTCGGGGAACGCGTTCACAAGGACGGATCCCGCTTCACCGCGAACGTCGTGATCACGGCAATCCGCGGCCCCGATGGAACGCTGCTGGCATTCGGCAAGATCGCGCGCGACGTCACCGCCCATGCCGAGGCCGATGCCACGGTGAAGGCGAGTGAGGCCGGACTGCGGAGCCTGATCGCAACGGTCCTCGACACCGTCGTCGACGGCCTGATCACCATCGATCGTATCGGCACGATCCAGTCCTTCAACAAGGCCTGCGTCGCATTGTTCGGCTACGAGCCCGATGCTGTGATCGGGCGGAATGTGCGGATGCTGATGCCCGAACCCTACCATGGCGAGCATGATCAGTACATCGCTGCCTACCTGGACACCGGCGTGCCGAAGATCATCCGTATCGGCCGCGAGGTCATGGGCCGCCGCAAGGACGGCACGACATTTCCAATGGAACTCGCCGTCGGCGAATCGCCAGAGGCCGGCATCCACGCCTTCGTCGGCATCGTGCGCGACCTCACCGAGCGCCGAGAGGCGGAGACCCAGCGGGAGCAATTGCGCCAGTCGCAGAAGATGGAGGCGGTGGGCCAGCTCACCGGCGGCCTCGCGCACGATTTCAACAACCTTCTCGCGATCATCATCGGCAATCTCGACATGCTGCGGGAGATGGGGGCGGAGGATCCGGTCACCGACGAGTTGGTGCACGATGCGATGGAATCGGCACTGCGAGGCGCCGACCTGACGCGGCGCCTGCTCGCCTTCGCCCGCCGCCAGCCGCTGCAGCCGGAACGGATGGACATCAACGAGGTGATCGGCGCGATCGTGCGGCTGCTGGCGCGGACGCTGGGCGAGAACATCTCGATCGAGCTGTCGCTGTCGCCGAATGTCTGGCCGGTGCAGATCGACCGCGCGCAGTTCGAGGCAGTGATCGCCAACCTCGCCACCAATGCGCGCGACGCCATGCCGCGCGGCGGCGCGCTGCTGATCAACACTCGCAACGACCTGCTCGATGCGAACTACGCTGCCGCGCACTCGGACGTGGCGCCTGGCGAATACGTCGTGGTCGAGGTCAGCGATTCCGGCACCGGCATGCCCCCCGACATCGCCTCGCGCATCTTCGAGCCGTTCTTCACCACCAAGGAGCAGGGCAAGGGCACCGGTCTCGGCCTCTCCATGGTGTTCGGTTTCATGAAACAGTCCGGCGGACACATCACCGTCGTCAGCGAACCTGACAAGGGCACCGCGTTCCGCCTGTACCTGCCCCGGGTGGACGCCTCCCGCGGCGCGGAGGACGCCAGGCCCGAGGAGCCCGCCTCGCGCGGGGGCAGCGAGACGATCCTGGTGGTGGAGGATAATCCCGGTCTGCGCCGCATCGTGCTGCGCCAGCTCCGGGAGGCGGGCTATCGCGTGCTCGAGGCCCCGGATGCAGCGGCCGCGATGACCATCATCGACACGCCGGAGCCGATCGACCTGCTGCTGACCGATGTCGTGATGCCGGGCGCGATGGACGGCCGTGACCTCGCGCATTCCGCCGTCGCACGTCGCCCGTCACTGCGGATCCTGCTCACGTCGGGCTTTCCCGACGCCCGCTCGGTCGGCACCGCCCGTACCGGCGGCCGGCTGCTGAGCAAGCCCTACCGCAAGGAGGAACTGCGGCGCGCGGTGCGGGAAGTATTGGACGAGGCGCGATAGCCGGGCCACGGCCGCCGTGATAAGCCGTCGCGGAACGAACAGGAGACCACGGACATGAGCGGAACCGCAGCGGTACGCATCCTGGGCATTGCCGGCAGCCTGCGGCGCGGCTCACACAACGCAGCGGTGCTGCGCGTGGCGCAGGAACTGGCGCCGGCGGGACTGACCATCGACATCTTCGATATCGCACCGATCCCGCTGTACAACGAGGACGTGCGCCAGCAGGGCTTCCCCGCCCCGGTCGAGGATCTGCGCGCCCGCATCAAGGCGGCCGATGGGCTGCTGTTCGTAACGCCCGAGTACAACTACTCGGTCCCGGGCGTGCTGAAGAATGCGATCGACTGGGCGTCGCGTCCGCCGGAGCAGCCGTTCGACGGCAAGCCGATCGGCCTGATGGGCGGCAGCGCCGGCGCGATGGGGACCGGCCGGGCCCAGTACCATCTGCGGCAATGCTTCATCTTCCTCAACGGCCTGGTGATGAACCGGCCCGAGGTGATGATCCCCGCGGTGCAGACCAAGTTCGACGCCGAGGGCAAGCTGACCGACCAGGCGACGCGGGACTTCATCGCCGCCCACCTCACCGCGCTCAAGGCCTGGGTGCTGAAGGTGAAGTGACTCTGGCCTGACACGACCCGGGCAGGAGATGACCGGGCGCCGCGCCGGTGCTGCTATCGTGCGGCCGCGTGGTATTCGCGATTCGGCATCATGTCGGTCGCCGATGCCATGCGGTTGGACAGGTTGAAGAACGCCACAGTCTCGGACAGGTCGAAGATGTCCGCGTCCGACAGCCCCGCCTTGCGCAGCGTGGCACGGTCGGCATCGTCGACCAGCCACGGCGTCGTGGTGAGCTTCCAGGTGTAATCCAGCATCGCGCGCTGGCGGCGGTCGAGCTTCGCCACGCGGTAGTTCAGCGCCATCATCTCGCCGAGTTGCGGATCGCCGGACAGCATGCGCACCGCGGCGCCGTGGGCCACCAGGCAGTAGTAGCAGCGGTTGGCCGACGACACGACGACGGCGACCATCTCGCGCTCCAGCTTCGACAGGCCGGATTCCGAGAGCATGATCTCGTTGTACATCGCCATGAAGTTGCGCAGCCGCTGCGGCCGCAGGCTGTACGTGCTGTAGACGTTCGGCACGAACCCCAGCTTGTCGACGCATTTCTGCCAGATGGCCTGCAGATCGTCATCCAGCGTCGCCGGATCGGGAACGCCGAGTTTCGAGATATGGTCGGGCTGCGGCATCGGACTCACCACTGGTTGCCAATCGGAATGGCCGCGCGGATTCGGGCGCGGCCGGCGGCGGCATCAGTCCAGCACCTCCCGGTTGATCGCATTGTCGCGGTTCGGTCTGCCGTCCAGCACGCTCAGGATATTCTCGGCGGTCACCCGCGCCATTGCCGCAACCGATTCGGTGGTCACGCCCGCCATGTGCGGCGAGGCGATCACCGTGTCGAGTTGCAGCAGCGTGTTGTTCACCGGCGTCGGCTCCAGGTCGAACACGTCCAGCCCCGCCCCCGCGATATGTCCCGACGTCAGCGCGTCATACAGCGCGGGCTCGTCGATGATGCCGCCGCGTGCGGTGTTCACGATCAGCGCGCCGCGCTTCATGCGGGCGAAGCGCGCGGCGTTGAACAGGCCGATCGTCTCGGGATTCTTCGGGCAGTGGATCGAAACGAAGTCGGCGCGTGGCAGCGCCGCATCGAGGTCGGTCACCGGCTCGCAGCCCGCCGCGGCAATCGTCGCCGCCGGCACGTAGGGATCGTAGATCAGCACGGTCATGTCGAAGCCCAGGCAGCGCCGCGCCTGGCGGATGCCGATGCGGCCGAAACCCACGATCAGCACGGTCTTGCCCGACATCTCCATCGGCAGACCGCCATGCCGGTCGGCCCAGGCGCCGTTGCGCACCATCGCGTCCAGCGCGACGTTGCGCTTCGCCAGCGCCATCATCATGTGGAACGCATGCTCCGCGACCGACGTGGAGTTCGCCGTCCCCGCCACCATCAGCGGCACGCGGCGCGCGGTCAGCGCCGGCACCTCCACCGCGTCGTAGCCCACGCCGATGCGCGCCACGACCTCCATCACCGGCGAGGCGTCCATCGCGGCCTGGCGGTACGGCGTGCCGGACAGCGCGATGCCCGACACGTCCGCCAGCATCGGCAGGAACTCGGCCTGCCCGATGTCGGCCGGATAGATCACCGTCTCGATATCGTCGCGTGCCTTGATCAGCGAGACGCCGGACTCGCCCATCGTGTGCGGCAGCATCACCTTCTTGCGGTTGGACGCCATCGTTTCCTCAGAGTTTCTGTTGCAGGGCCGCGACGTAGCTGCGGTTCCAGGTCGGCGCCAGCATCACCTCGCTCATGACCAGGTGGCGCGGCAGGCAGGCGATGTAGCGGATCAGGTCGCCGCAATCCTCGGATTGCACCATGCGCGCCCGCTCCTCGGGACCCACCGGGTTCGGCCGCTTGTCGAGGATCGGCGTCGCCACCTCGCCCGGCAGGAACACGGTGGAGCGGATGCCGTTGACGCATTCCTGCATGTTGATCGAGTGGCTCATCGCCACCACGCCATGCTTCGCTGCGCCGTAGATCGGCCCGGAGAAGCCGCCGATGAAGCGGCCGGCCATCGAGGCGGTGTGGATCAGGAGCCCGTCCTTCTGCGCGCGCATCATCGGCAGCGCGACGGTCACGCAGTACAGCGCCTGCGTCAGGTTGCCGTTCACCAACTGATCGATGCCCTCGGGCGTCAGCTTGTCCCAGTGGCGATCGAGGATGTTGAGGCCGGCATTGTTCACCAGGATGTCGAGGCGGCCGAGCGTGTCCTTGATGAAGGCCCCGACCTGCTGCACCTGTGCCGCCTCCATCAGGTCGGCCGGCTGGACATAGGTCTCGCCACCCTGCTGGCGGATGCGCGCGGCGACCCGCTCCAGTTTCTCCGCCGTGCGGCCGGTCAGCACCGTGGTGGCGCCCTCCTCGGCCAGCGCCAGCGCGGCGGCCTCGCCGATGCCGCTACCGGCGCCGGTGATCCAGGCGATCTTCCCAGCCAGTTTCGGCATCGACGCATCCTCCTCATTGCGGCCACGGCGGCGGCATTCAACGGGTTTGCCCGCGCGCCGGCAAGAGACCGGCCGCGACGCGCACGCCGGCGACGGCCGGCTGTCAGGCCGGTGATCTGGACCCGCACGAGGTGAGGCGCGTGAGTGCCGCCACCAACTCGGCGCGACGGAACGGCTTCTGCAACAGGACGGCCGCCTGCGCGCCGTGGAACGCCAGGACGTCCTGGGCGAGGGGCAGCAATTCCTCGCCGTTCCCCGAAGTCAGGATGACCCGCGTCGGCAGGCCCGTGAGCATGATCTCGTCCAACAGGTCGATGCCGTCCTTTTCGGGCATCAGGAGATCGATCATCACCGCTTCGGGCTGAAAGTCGATGAACACATCGATGGCGCGCATCGGATCGTTCACCTGCAGCGTCGTCAGCCCCAGCCACTCGGCCGTCAGCGCCACCACCCTGGTCAGTCCCGCATCGTCATCGACGATCAGCAGCCGCTTCCCCATCACACACCCGCTCATGCCCCTTGAGCCGGATGCTTGGTCACGGTGGTGGCGGAATGTCTATGAACGCAGGCATAGCACGGGGTTGATATAGATCAATTTCTTGTCGCTTCCGCCATGGCCGCAACCATCGCGCCGGCGAGCGTCGTATAGGCGGCGGTCCAGGCGGCCTTCGCCTCCGGGGTGAAGGCGTCGCCGAGACCGGCCTCGAGCGTGCCTAGCAGCGCCGCACCCACGGTATCGAAGTCGCGCGGCTTGACGCCGTAGCCGGCATGACGCCGGCCCAGTAGCCTGATTTGGCCAAGCACCGGCGTGAGGTCGTCGAGCGAGCGGACCACCAGCGTCAGCGCGCCCATCAGGTGTCCCACCTGCGGCCGCAGGTCCTCGGCGAACAGCGGACGCAGCGCCGGGTCCAGGGTGAACAACCGCTGGTAGAACGCCAGGCCGACAGTCTCGGCGTCCGGCGCGATGCGCTCGAATCCCTCGCGAACGAGGGCGATTTCTGCTGGCGTCAAAATGAGACCTCCCTGCCGAGCAACGGCAGGGCCGGGGTTAGCCAGGATTCTTGCGCACCCGCAAGGGTGGCTATCTGCAGGGGAAGCGTTCGCCCAGGAAGCGGAACAGCCCGTCGACCGCGGGAACGCCCTTGCGATCGGGGTTGGCGCGCACCCAACTCACGAACTCGTTCATCGTGGCCGTGCGGGTCGGCGGCGAGCTTGGGAAGCAGAATGTCTTGTTGCCGCCGTCGCGGCGCAGTTCCACGGTGATCGCGCCCTGCGCAAAGCCGTGGCAGAAATTGATCTTGGCGTCGCCCAGCGCCTCCTTCACGTTGGCCGCGCAGAGTTCGGCCAGGTCGCCGGCGGTGCGGGCCTGCAGGTTGACGCTCTTCTGGGCCTGCGCCGGCAGCGCAAGCAGCAGGGCGGTCAGCGCGACGGCGGGGACGATGGCCTTCATGGCGTTCTCCTGGCGGCTCGGCCGCCTCTTAGCCCGAGCGGGTGCCGGCGCGCCAGCGCTCCCAGCCGGCGGACCGCAGCTGGCAGGCCGGGCAGGCGCCGCAGCCATAGCCCCAGTCGTGCAGCCGTGACCGGTCGCCCAGGTAGCAGCTATGCGTCTCGACCCGGAGCAACTCCACCAGAGCCGCCCCACCCAGATCGGCGGCGAGCGCCCAGGTGGCCGCCTTGTCCCGCCACATCAGCGGCGTCTCCAGCACGAAGCGGCGCTGCATGCCGAGGTTGAGGGCAAGCTGCATGGCCTTGATCGTGTCGTCGCGGCAGTCGGGATAGCCCGAGTAGTCGGTCTCGCACATGCCGGCGACGATCCGGCGCAGCCCGCGACGGTAGGCCAGCGCGGCGGCGGCGGTGAAGAACAGCAGGTTGCGGCCCGGCACGAAGGTGTTCGGCAGCCCCTCCTCCGTCATCGCGATCGCCGTGTCGCTGGTCAGGGCGGTCGCCCCCAGCCCGGCGATTGTGGACGCGAGGTCGATCGTGTGGTCGGCGCCGAGCCGGCCGGGCCACAGCGCCTCCAGCCCGGCGCGGACCGGCGGGCGGCAGGCCAGTTCCACCGCATGGCGCTGGCCGTAGGCGAACCCCACCGTCTCCACATGCGCGTAGCGGGCAAGCGCCCAGGCCAGGCAGGTGGCGCTGTCCTGGCCGCCCGAGAACAGCACGAGTGCGTGGTCGTTCATGTCGCGGCTCCGGCCTCTGTCCCTGCACGGCAGTGTCACCATATTCTAGCGCCATGGACCTCGATTTCACCGAAGACGAAATCCGCCGCTACTCCCGGCACATCCTGCTGCAGGACGTGGGCGGGATCGGCCAGGCGAAGCTGAAGGCGGCGCGGGTGCTGGTGGTGGGCGCCGGCGGCCTGGGCTCGCCGCTGCTGCTGTACCTGGCCGCCGCCGGCATCGGCACGATCGGCATCGTCGACCACGACCACGTGGAGCTGTCCAACCTGCAGCGGCAGATCGCGCACACCACCGACCGGATCGGCCAGCCCAAGGCCGAATCCGCCGCCCGGACGGCGCACGCCATCAACCCGGGTGTCCGGCTGGAGCCGCATGGCGAGCGGCTGGACGCCGGCAACGTCGCCGGCCTGATCGAGCGCTACGACATCGTGTGCGACGGCACCGACAATTTCGCCACCCGCTTCCTGCTCGCCGATGCCTGCGTGCTGGGCCGGCGCACCCTGGTCTCGGCCGCCGTGCTGCGCTTCGAGGGTCAGCTTTCGGTGTTCAAGCCGCATCTCCACGCGGGCGGGCCGTGCTACCGCTGCCTGTATCCCGAGGCGCCGCCCGAAGGCGTGGTCCCCTCGTGCAGCGAGGCCGGCGTACTGGGCGCCGTCACCGGCGTCATGGGCACGTTGCAGGCGACCGAGGTGCTGAAGGAGATCCTGGGCGTGGGCGAGAGCCTGTCCGGCAAGCTGCTGATCTGGGACGCGCTGGCGACCCGCTTCCGCACGGTGCGGCTGCGCGCCGATCCCGATTGCGCGCTGTGCGGGCCGGCCGCCACCATCAAGGACCTGTCGCAGCACCGCGCCGCGCCAGCCGCCATCTGTGCCGCCTGAGCCATCTGTGCCGCCTGAACCCTTGAGCACGCTGCCGCTGGGCATCCTGCTGCTGTCGGGCGCGCACGACCGTGCGCACTATGCATTCGTGCTGGCGTCCGGCGCCGCGGCGCTCGGGCGGCAGGTCGTGCTGTTCGCCACCAATGGCGGATGCCATGCGCTCGCCGCCGACTGGACGGGCCTGACGGATGCGGCGCGCGACGGGCGCGTGCGCGCCGCCGGCGTGGCGGGGCTGGAGGAATTGCGGGAGGCGTGCGGCGAACTTGGCGTGCGGATGATCGCCTGCGAGGCCGGGCTGCGCGCCGAGGGGTGCGACGCGGCGGCGCTGCTGGCGGGGGTCGAGGTGGCGGGGGTGGCGACATTCCTGGCCGCGGTGGGCCGCGGGCAGATGGTCGCGATCTGACCGGAGGCGGCGCGTCGCCGCTCACATCTCCCTGACCGTGCTGCCCTTTCGAATCCAATCAATCGGTGGCAGCATTGACGATAATGGGTCGGACACTCCGCACACCGCGATGAAGCATTGGCGTATCGAGGACATCGCCTGGGGCCGGTTTGATCCCGCCGAGGTGGACCCCCAGCTCATTCCGCTGGTGAAGGCTGCCGCGATGGTGGAGCGGAACGGCACCGATTACGCCATCTATCTCAACCGGGTATTCGGCAACGACAGCGCCTTCCAGGCGGCTGCCGATACCTGGGCCGAGGAGGAGGTGCAGCATGGCGACGCGCTGGGTCGCTGGGCGATGCTGGCCGATCCGGCGTGGGACTATCAGGCGGCGTTCGCCCGCTATCGCGCCGGCTACCGCCTGCCGCTCGATGCGGATGCCTCGGTGCGCGGGTCGCGCACAGGCGAGCTGATCGCGCGCTGCATGGTGGAGACCGGCACGTCCAGCTACTACACCGCGCTGGCGGAGGCGACGAAGGAGCCGGTGCTGCAGCAGATCTGCCGCCATATCGCCGCCGATGAGTTCCGCCACTTCAAGCTCTTCTACGACCACATGCGGCGCTACCTGGTGCGCGAGAATCTGGGGCTGCTGCGCCGGCTGCGCATCGCGGCAGGACGCATCGGCGAGAGCGAGGACGACGAACTGGCCTATGCCTGGCACTGCGGCAACGAGCCAGCCGAGAAGACCTACGTGCGCGCGCGCTGCATCGCCGCCTACATGGAGCCCGCGATCGGCTTCTACCGGTTCCGCCACATCGAGCGCGGCATGGGGATGGTCTTCAAGGCGGTCGGCCTGAAGCCGCGCGGACGCCTGTCGGACCTGTCCGCGAAGACGGCATGGCGGCTGCTGCAATGGCGCCGCCAGCGCTTCGCGGCCCAAGCGGGACGGTAGCCGACGGGACGGTAGCAGACGGGACGGCAGCGGCTACAGCACGTTCACCAGCACGCCCACCACGCCGGCGACGATCACGAACACCACCAGCGCAAGCAGAGGGTTGACCAGCGCAGGCGGCACCGTCCCGGCGGGGAGGTGCTTGCGCCCGGTGATCATCGGACCCACCAGGTTGTGCCGCTTGACCGCCAGGTAGACCAGCACGGCGACGACATGCAGGAACACGGCGATCTTCAGGTACTGGAAATTGGCGCCGTGGATATGCGTCAGCCAGTCGCTCCAGTCCTTGCCGACATACTTGTACAGCGGCCCCTCGAGGCTGATGTCGTCGTTGGCGCATAGCCCGGTCGCCACCTGCACGACGAGCAGCGCCAGCAGCACGAGCACCATCCAGCCGCCGGCGGCGTTGTGGCCGATCTCGGTGTCCGGTTCGCGGCGGTGCAGGTGGGCCAAGTGGCGCAGCGCCGCCAGCGGGCTCTTGAGGAAGCGGGAGAAGCGCGACGTCTCGCTGCCCACGATCCCCCACACCAGGCGGAACAGCAGCAGCGCGACCATACTGTAGCCGGACAGGAAGTGCAGTTCCATCCAGCCGCGGCTCACGCTCAGCCAGCTTACCCCCAGCAGGATGACGAGGACCCAGTGGAACAGGCGGGTCGGCGCGTCCCAGACGCGCATCGGCAAGGTCCGTTCGCTCACGTGCGCAACCCTCGATTCGCTGATCGCGCGGTAAGCTTGGCGCAGCGCGCGCGCGGCGTCACCCGGCCGTGGCCAGCGCCGGCTCCCCCGGCGAGGCCGGCCCCGGATCCGCCACTGTCAGGCCGACTTCGTCCATCAGGGCCAGGAACGGCGCGAGTTCCAGCGCGAAGCGGGTGATCTCGGTCACCAGGCCGACCGCGGTGATCGGCATGCCCACCAGCGTGTCCGCCTTCAGCCACACGGTGTGGTCCGCCAGAAGGCCGACGTGCCAGCCCCGGGGAACCGCGTTTTCCAGCCAGTGCAGCAGCGTGAACGAGCGCGGCCGCAGCGTGCCGTCCGCCGCCGCACTGGCAGTGCTGCGGACCCGAGCCAGCGCCACCTGGAGGACCAGCCGCCCGGTTTCGGCGTCCGCCTGGGCGAGTCGGGCTCGCACCGCTCGGTCGTGCCAGAGGAACAGGAAGGCAGGGGCCGCGCCGGGCTTGCCGGGCGACAGCCGGCCGGCGGAGTCGACCGAGAACGGCCCCAGCTTGAAGGGTGCATTGAACGGCATCACGCGCCTCCCTGACCGCCGCCAGTCTTGCCCCATCAAGGTGAAGCTTCCATAAACTCCGACGCACATGTCCCTGGTCGATGACATCGGGCACGTGCTTGCCCCACCGCATCCCGCCGGCCGCCCCTTCATCCTGGGCGGGCTGGCGGCCGTCATGCTCGGCCTCGCGGTCGGGC
This sequence comes from Acetobacteraceae bacterium, assembly GCA_037201625.1. GTDB lineage: Bacteria > Pseudomonadota > Alphaproteobacteria > Acetobacterales > Acetobacteraceae > JAMXLO01. The sequence goes on from JBBCGR010000003.1 coordinate 2,469,327, forward strand.
CGTGGCTGGCCTGGCTCGGACTGGCGTTCTCGCTGTTCTCGCTGTTTTTCTTCCGCGACCCCGAGCGCGTGCCGCCCGGCCGGTCCGGCGCCGTGGTGGCGCCCGCCGATGGCCGCGTCGTCTCCATCGCGCCGGCCGTGCCACCCTCCGAGCTGGGGCTCGGCAGCATCCCGCGCTGGCGCGTCTCCACCTTCCTGTCGGTGCTCAACGTCCACGTGAACCGCGTGCCGGCCGATGGTATCGTCACTCGCATCGCCTACCGCCACGGCAGCTTCGTCAACGCCAGCATGGACAAAGCCAGTGAGGAGAACGAACGCAACGCCATCGCGCTCCGCCTGGCCGATGGCCGCGAGATCGCCGTGGTGCAGATCGCCGGCCTGATCGCCCGCCGCATCGTCTGCACGCTGCGCGAGGGCGACGCGGTGCAGGCCGGCGCACGCTTCGGCATCATCCGCTTCGGCAGCCGCACCGACCTGTATCTGCCCGAGGGCGTGCGTCCGCTGGTCGCGGTGGGTCAGACGATGGTAGGCGGCGAGACGGTAATCGCCGAACTCGCGCCATGAGCGGCTCGCCGCGCGACTGGCAGGGCGGACCGGGGCGCGTGTCGCCGATCCGGCGCCTGCGGCGGCTGCGCCCACGCGCCCGGCCCCGCTTCAAGGGCCAGTCGTTCAACCGCATCGTGCCCAACCTGCTGACGCTGATCGGCCTGTGCGCCGGCCTCACCGCCATGCGCTTCGCCTATGAGGGCCGCTTCGGCTCAGCCGCCGTCGCCCTCGTCGTGGCCGGCGCGATCGACGGCCTGGACGGGCGGCTGGCGCGTCTGCTGAAGGCAACCTCCCGGTTCGGCGCCGAACTCGACAGCCTGGCCGACTTCCTGTGTTTCGGCGTCGCCCCCGCCTTCATCCTGTTCCTGTGGTCGCTGCAGCACGTGGGGGGATTCGGCTACACGCCCTGCCTGATCTTCGCGGTCTGCATGGCGCTGCGGCTGGCACGCTTCAACGCCGCCCTGGATGGCGCGCCAGGCCCGGCCTACGCGTATAATTTCTTCACCGGCGTGCCCGCGCCCGCCGGCGCCGGCGTGGTGCTGTTCCCGCTGTTCCTCGGGCTGGAGGCACGGTCGCTCGGCTGGGACTGGCTTCTGGCCGTGTCGCAGCACCCGCTGTTCTGCGCCGTTCTGCTGATCGGCACGGCGTTCCTGCTGGTCTCCACCCTGCCGGTCTGGAGTTTCAAGAACTTCAAGGTGCCGCATGAATACGTGCTGCCGCTGCTGCTGGGTGCAGTCACCTTCGCCGCGGTGCTGGTGGCCGATCCCTGGGCGGCGCTGGCAGCCGGGAGCCTGATCTATCTCGGCATGCTGCCGTTCAGCGTGCGCAGCTTCCATCGCCTGAAGCGCGAGGCGGAGGAGATGCGCGAGGCCGACGTGCCATAGCGTAGGCGCACGTCAGGCGGCGGTAGCCGACCCGAGGGAAGCGGCGAAACTCGCGCGCAGTCCGGCCGCCGAAAGGCCGCGCGTGATCAGCACGATCCTGGTCTGGCCCTCGGGCTCCGCCGCCCGCTCCAGCCTTGTCGGCGGATGCAGCACATGGTGCACGCCCTGCAGCACGACCGGCCGCGGCTCGCCCTCCAGCCACACGATGCCCTTCAGCCGCAGCACCGCGTCGCCGCGCAGCGACAGCACCGCGATGAGCCAGCGCTGCAGCGCCTCCCACGCGATCGGCCGGTCGCGGCGCAGCACCACCGAGCCGATCTGTTCACCATGGCGGAACGGCAGATGCTGGTGGCCGTGATGGCCGGCGGTATCGAACGGGCGCAGCCACTGCTCCAGCCGGTCGGGGTCTGGGCCCAGGTCGAACACGTCCGCCACATCGACCGCACCGCCCGCCACGTAGCGCAGCGGCGCGCCTTCGTTCAACGCCGCGATGCGCGCGATGGTCGCGGCGGTCTGCCCGGCATCCGCGAGGTCGGTCTTGGTCAGCAGGATGCGGTCGGCCATCGCCACCTGCCGCCGCGCCTCCGGCTGCCGATCAAGCTGCATCGCGCCGTGCAGCGCATCGACCGTGGTGACGATACCGTCGAGCCGGCAGGCGTGGCGCGCGCCGGGCTCGGGCAGCAGTGCATGCGCCACCGGCGCGGGATCGGCGAGGCCCGTCGTCTCGATCGCGATGCGGCGGAACGGCGGCAACTCACCTGCCTCGCGGCGCTGCCACAGCGTATCGAGCGTGTCGGCGATGTCGCCGCGCACCGTGCAGCAGATGCAGCCGTTCTTCAGCAGCACCGCGTCCTCGATCGCCTGCTCGATCAGCAGGTGGTCGAGCCCGACGGCGCCGAACTCGTTGACGATCACCACGGTGTCGGCGAGCGAAGGCTGGCGCAGCAGGTGGTTCAGCACCGTGGTCTTGCCGCTACCCAGGAACCCGGTGAGGATCGTCACCGGTACAGCGTTCGCTGCCGCGTTCATGCGCGCAGCATCGGGGAGGATCCGCCATGGCGCAATCCGAGATACACAATTTCCGCCTGATCTCACACGACACGCTGCGCGGCTTCGGCAATGTCGGTGAGGGCATGAGCCTGCAACTGGCGTCTGGCGGGCGGCGCATCATGTGGCTGGCGCACGAATGCGCGCCGACCAACTTCACCGGCGTCGACGTCACCGATCCCGCCAAGCCGCGTGTCATCGTGCAGACCGAGCTGCCGCATCGCAACGTGCGGTCCAACTCGCTCGAGGTGTGCGGCGACGTGATGGCGGTGGCCTACCAGACCGGCACGCACGGTGCGACGCCGGCGGGGATCGAGTTGTTCGACATCTCCACCCCCGAGGCACCGCGCAGCATCAGCTTCATCGACCGCTCCGGCCCGCGGTCGCGCGGCGTGCACCAGGTGTGGTTCATCGATGGCAAGACCATCCATTGCGCGAGTGGTGCCGCCGATTTCATGCCGCGCGACCTGAAGGATGACCAGTGCTACACGGCGTTCGACGTGAGCGATCCGGCGCGGCCGCATGAGTTGGGGCGCTGGTGGTATCCCGGAACCGAGCAACGCGACGAGGCACCGCCGGTGCCGCGGCATCCGAAGTTCGATACGGGGTGGCGGGCGCACAATACGAATGTCTATCCGGAGCGGCCGGACCGTGCCTATGTCGGCTATATCGACGGCGGCGCCTGCATCCTCGACATCTCGGACATCGGCAGCCCGAAGCTGGTCGGGCACTGGAATCCGCATCCGCCATTCCCGGGATTCACCCACACGGTGATGCCGCTGCTCGACCGCGACCTGCTGGTGGTGAGCGACGAATGCGTGCGGACCGACGGTGCCGACTGGCCGAAGCTGGTGTGGCTGCTGGACGCGCGGCGCGAGGACAACCTGGTGTCGATCGCCACGCTGCCGCTGCCGCCGATGGAGGATTACGCGATCGGCGGCCGCTACGGCGCGCACAACATCCATGAGAACCGGTCCGGGCCATCCTTCCAGTCCAGCACACTGGTATTCGGCACGTATTTCGGCGGCGGCCTGCGCGTGCACGACACGACGGACCCGCTGCAGCCAAAGGAGATCGCGTCGTTCATCCCCGAGGCGCCTGAGGGATCACCGATGCACGCGGCGATGATCAACGACGTGTACGTCGACGAGAACCGGCTGGTCTACGCGGTGGATCGCTTCGCGGGCGGGCTCTACGTGCTGGAAATGACGGTCTGACCGGCGGGCGCCGCTTCGCCGAGGGGCGGGAGCGGCGGGATCGCCCGGCGGAACGGGCTCGACGGCAGCGCCACGCCCTGCCAGAAGCCGCGGAAGCGTTCGGGCAGCACTGCATCGAGACGGCCGAATGCCGCCGGCTCGATGCGCAGCACCTCCACGCCGGCCGTCCGCAGCGCGCGCTGCCGGTCCGTGTCGCGCGCGCCCAGTTCCACGGCGACCGGCTGCGCACCGTCCCAGAACACGATGTCGGCTGGCAGGAAAGTCGCGCCCGCGGGCGCCCAGCCGCGCGGCAAGGGACGCAGCGCGGACCACAGGAAATCCTCGGGCGCGAACAGGCCGTCATAGGGTTGCACCAGATCGGCGAGCGCGGCGTGATGCGCCACGATCTCCGCCGCGGCAAAGCGCAGATACGCGGCGATGAACTGCCGCCGCAGCGGCGCGTAATCACCGCACTGGCTCTCCAGCCACGCCTGGGCCGCCGCGACCTTCGCCGCATGGTCGCCGGTCGCCGGCGGCATCGCGTCCATCGGCACCGGTTCGCTGTTCAGGCGCAGCGGCGCCGCGCCGGCCTCGACCGACCGCAGCGCCGGATCGCGCGGCAGGCGGTCGAGGCCGTAGGGAATTCGCCGGCGGTTCAGCCGTTCACCTGCCGCATCAGGTCTGACCACGAATCGACCACCGGCAGGATGCTGTCCGCCTTCTCCGACTCCAGGTTGAACACGACGCGCGCCACGCCGAGATCCTGGTAGCGCTTCATCAGGTCGGGGTCCTTCTTGGGGAACCACACCGTGATCTCGATCGACGCCGGATCGCGGCCGGCCTCGGCCGCCATCGTCTTGAACTCGGGGATCATGTCGGCAATCTCGGCGTAGCCACCGCGCGCCGCCTGCGGGATCCAGCCGTCGCCGTAACGGATCGCACGGCGCGCCGAATACGGGAAGGCACCGCCGACGATCACCGGCGGATGCGGCTTCTGCACCGGCTTCGGCCAGGTCATCATCGGATCGAAATTGACGAACTCACCGTGATACTCGGCCTTGGACTGGGTCCAGATCGCCTTCATCGCCTCCACGCGCTCGCGCGCCAGCTTGTGGCGCTGCGTGAAGTCGGTGCCGTGGTTCTCCATCTCGTCGCGGTTCCAGCCGTTGCCGATGCCGAACAGGAACCGGCCGCCCGATACCTGGTCGATCGAGGCCACCAGCTTCGCCGTCTGGATCGGGTCACGCTGCGCCACCAGGCAGACGCCGGTGCCGACCTTCAGCGTCTTGGTCGCCGCGGCCGCCATCGTCAGCGTCACGAACGGGTCCATCGCGTCGTAGTATTTCTTCGGCAGGTCGCCGCCGGCAGGGAACGGCGTCTTGCGGCTCAGCGGGATATGCGAGTGCTCGGGTGCCCAGACCGACTCGAAGCCACGCTCCTCCAGCGCCGTGCCGAGTTCGCCGGGCGCCATGGAGTAGTCGGTGAAGAACATCGACGCGCCGAACTTCAGCATGCAATCCTCCTGTTATTCGCTGCCCTTCGGCAATTGCCGTTCCACCAGCCGCGCATACAGCGCCGACCCGAACGGAATCGCCTCGTCATTGAAATTGTAGTGATGATTGTGTACGGGCGCGCAGTCGCCGTTGCCCAGGTTGATATAGGCGCCCGGCACCTTCTCCAGCATGAAGGCGAAGTCCTCGGACGCCTGCGCCGGCGCCTGCTGGCGGTTGACGTTGCTGTCCCCCACCAGCTCCGCGGCAGCGTCCGCCAGCGCGGTGAACTCCGACGGATGGTTGAACAGCGGCGCGAAGATCAGGCGGAAATCCAGTTCCGCCGTCGCGCCGAAACCCGAGGCCACGCCGGCCACGATGCGCCGCATGTTCTGCTCGATCAGCGTCATCGTCGTCCGCGACATGGTGCGCACCGTGCCGCCCATCGTCGCGGTCTGCGGGATCACGTTGTAGGCGTCGCCGGACAGCACGCGCGTCACACTGAGGATCGCGGTCTCCCGCGGCGACACATTGCGCGCCACGATCGATTGCAGCGCGGTGCCGATATGGCACGCGACCAGCACCGGATCGATCGATTCCTCGGGCCGCGCGCCGTGCGCACCCTTGCCGGTGATGGCGATGTCGAAGAAGCCGCCGCCCGCCATCGCTGTGCCCGGCGCGATGCCGTATTTGCCGACCGGCATGCCAGGCCGGTTGTGCATGCCGTACACCGCGTTGCAGGGGAACCGCTCGAACAGCCCATCCTCCAGCATCGCCAGCGCGCCGCCGACACCTTCCTCACCGGGCTGGAAGATGAAGTTCACCGTGCCGTTGAAGTTGCGCGTCTCCGCCAGGTAGCGTGCCGCGCCGAGCAGCATCGTGGTGTGGCCGTCATGGCCGCAGGCGTGCATGACGCCCTTGTTGGTGCTGCTGTAAGGCAGGTCCGTCGCCTCGACGATCGGCAGCGCATCCATGTCGGCGCGCAGGCCAATCGAGCCCTCGCCGTTGCCCGAGCGCAGCACGCCCACCACGCCGGTGCGGCCGACGCCGCGATGCACCTCGATACCCCATTCCTCCAGTTTGCGCGCCACCAGATCGGCAGTGCGATGCTCCTCCAGGCCAAGCTCGGGGTTGGCGTGGATGTCCTGGCGGATGCCGGTGAGGTCGGCGTGGTAGCGGCGGATCTGGTCGATCGGTGATGTCATGCAGCGCTCCTGTCCTCCGGCCGCAGGCTACAGCGCATTCAGCGCCTCCACCACCTTGCGGTCCAGCAGGATGCCCTCCACCCGGCGCTGCTCGCGTTCGCGGAAGGCGCGCTCGGACGGGATGCGGATCGCCTCGACACCAGGCTGGCGCGGCGTCGCCTTGATGCGCGCCACCAGTTCGGCCATCTGCGCCGGGAAATCCGGCAGCATGATCGCCGGATCGATGGCGATGAACAGGAAACCATAGTCCTGGACATTGCCTTTCGGCAGCGCGGCACCCGCCAGCAGGCCGAGTGCCTGGACGATGAAGGACAGGCCGTAGCCCTTGTGGCCGCCGAACGGCGTGACGCCGCCATCCGCCGCCACCGCGCCGGCATCGGTGGTCGGATTGCCTGCGGCGTCGAAGCCGATGCCCTCCGGGATCGGCTGGCCGAGACGCGCCATCAGCAGCACCTCGCCCCACATCAGCGACGCGGTGCCGATGTCGTAGATCACCGGCCCATCGGCGGACGGAAAGCCGACGCTGAATGGGTTGGTGCCGAGTGCCGGCCGCGCGCCGCCGGGCGGCAGCACGTGCGGCCGTGCGCTGGCGGAATGGATCGCCACCAGTCCGGCCCGCACGATGTGCTCCACGTAGTAGGCGTTGCGGCCGCTGAAGTAACTGTTGTGCACGCCCACCAGCGCGATGCCGCCGGCCTTCGCCTTGGCCGCCGCGATCTCCGCGCCGCGATACGCCGCGAGGTAGCCTACCTGGTTGCCGCCATCCACCATCGCCGACACCGGCGTCTCGTGCACCACTCGCACCGGCATGCGCGGCCGGCCGGTCTTCTCATCCGCCGCGATCGCCAGGATGCGCGGCAGGCTGGCGAAGCGGTAGCCGCATAGCGCGTTGTCGATCAACTGGTCGACGATGACCGCCGCATCGGCCGCGGCATAGCCGATGCGTCGCAGCGCACTCTCGCCGAGCGCACGCGCCTCAACCACGCTGAGGCGCACGGCGTCGGGCCGGTCGGGGTCGAGCATTCAGCGCCCCTTGTAGGGACGCGGCGGGCGCTTCTCGGCGAAGGCGCGGGCGGATTCGGCGAAATCCTCGGTCAGGTGCAACTTCGCCAGGTTCACCTGCATCAGCACCTCGCGCGATAGTTTCTCAAGATACGATCGCCGCGCGCGGATGGTGGAACGCACGCCGAGCGGCGGGTTCTTCGCCACGTCCGTAGCCAGCGCGCGCGCCGTCGCCATCAGCGATCCGGTCGGCGCGACACGTTCGATGACGCCGGCGGCATGCGCCTCCTCCGCGGTGAAGAAGCGGCCGGTCAGCGCAACGTCGGTGGCGAACGCGCCGGCGCCGCGGAAGTTCAGCAGCGCCCAGTACTTCGCCCCCGACAGCCCGCGCGGCGTCTCCGTCACCTGGAACTGCGTTCCCGCCTCGGCAACGATCAGGTCGCATTCCAGCGTCACGCCGAGCGACAGGCCGAGCACATAGCCGTGCACCGCGGCCATCACCGGCTTCCAGTTCACCGCGCGCAACAGCAGGTCGTGGCTGGAGGCATCCTGCGCCTGCGCGCCGCCATGACGCTCGAACTCTTCGCGCGTGCGCATCTGCCGCTGGCGCACATCGGCGCCGGTGGAGAAGGCTCGGCCGCGGCCGCACAGGATCGCGACATGCGCATCGGCATCGGTGTCGAAGCGCTTCAGCGCGGCGGCGATCTGCCGCACCATGTCGTCGTTCACCGCGTTCAGCTTGTCCGGCCTGTTCAGCGTGATCGTGGCGATCTGTTCGCTGCACGCGTATTCGACCAGGGATTCCGACATTGCCCGCTCCTTGGTTCCTCCGCGGCGGAGTGTGCGCGGGCCGGCGTGACGCGGCAAATCGCAGCGGGCAGGAGCATTGCGGCGTCACGCCATCCACGCAAAGATCGCGGCACAGAACAGCAGAAGCGGGGACTGGGCGTGGCGATACGGAACGGCGCGAGCGCGACGCGGGCGGCGGTCGCGGCCCTGGGGCATTCGGCGACATGAGCGCAACGATCGAGAGTCTATGCACGGCGGTCGATGGCGGCACGCTGATGCGTCATGTCGGCGCCCTCGCGCAGTGGCAGAAACTGTCGGGCTCGGCCGGTGAGGCTGACAGCCTGGGCTACCTCCGCGGGGAACTGGATGCGCTCGGGTTCCGCACGCAGGTTCTGTCGCACGATGCGTATATCAGCCTGCCGGGACGCTCGCTGGTGCAGGTGGACAATGCCGCGCTGCGCAGCATCACGCATTCATTCTCGCGTGCGGCGCCGGACGGCGTACAGGGTCCGCTGGTGCATGTCGGCGCCGGCAATGACGCCGATTTCGCCGGGCGCGACCTGCGCGGCTGCATCGTGCTGGTGGACGGCATCGCCACGCCGCCGGTGACGCGGCGCGCCTCACTGGCCGGCGCGATCGGCCAGTTGCACATCAGCCCGCACGAGCATCTGCACGAGATGTGCATCTCACCGGTCTGGGGCAGTCCGACGGCCGAGACGGTGGACCAGTTGCCCTCCACTGTGGTGTGCAGCGTGCTGCCGTCGGATGGCGCGCCGCTGCGAGAGCGCCTGGCGCGCGGCGAACAGCCGTCGGTCACGCTGCAGGCCGAGGTCGATACCGGCTGGCGGAAAACGCCGATCCTGGTGGCGGAACTGGGCACCGAGGGTGATGCGCCGTTTGTTCTGTTCTCCGGCCATCACGACACCTGGTATTACGGCGTGATGGACAACGGCAGCGCCAACGCCACCATGCTGGAGGTGGCGCGGCTATGCGGCGCCCAGCGCGGCCAATGGCAGCGCGGGCTGCGGCTGTGCTTCTGGTCGGGCCATTCGCACGGCCGCTATTCCGGCTCCTCCTGGTATCTTGATCGGCATTGGGACGAGTTGGACACGCGCTGCGTCGCGCATATCAACGTCGATTCCCCGGGTGCGCGTGGCGCCGACATCCTGGAGAATGTCGGCTCCATGAGCGAGCTTCGCGCACTGGCCACGGAGGCGATCGCGGCGCAGTCGGGGCAGCGCCTGCTGGGCAAGCGCATGAGCCGCGGCGCCGACCAGTCGTTCAACGGTCTCGGCCTGCCGGCGCTGTTCGGCGATATCAGCGAGCCGGTGCCGACGCCGGTCGGACCGCATTGCTGGTGGTGGCATACGCCGGACGACCTCGCCGACAAGATCGACGAGCCAACGCTGGTGCGTGACACGCGTATCTACGTGCATGCGACGTGGCGGCTGCTCACCGACCTGGTGCTGCCGCTCGACTATGCGGCCTACGCCGATGACCTGCTGGCGGAACTGGAACGGCTGCAGGCGGCGCTGGGCGAGCGGCTGTCGCTCGACACGGTGGCGCTGGCGGCCACCGCGCTGCGCGACAATGCCACCCGCCTGGCCGGCGCGTCCGACGCCGCCGTGGTGAACGCTGCGCTGATGCGGATGGCGCGGGCGCTGGTGCCGATCAGCTACACGTCGGGCGACCGGTTCGCGCACGACCCGGCGCTCGCGCTGCCACCCTGGCCGGTGCTGCGCCCGCTGCACGAGCTTGCGGCGGCGGCACCCGACTCCGATGCGGCAAAGTTCCATACGGTCGGTGCCATGCGGGCCCGCAACCGGGTGGTGCACGCGTTGCGGGAGGCGAACGTGGCCGCGCAGATCGGCCAGCGGTGACCGCGTGGGGGGACGCGGCCGGCGTTACTCGCCCTTGCCGGCGAACCCCAGCATCCGGTCGAGATTCACGTCGTTCGCCAGCGTCTCCCGCCGCGTGCGGGCATTGTTCCGCTCGGCCCGCTGCTGCGCCCTGCGGACGAACCGGTGCGCCAGCCGCAGCGGCAGTTCACCCGGCAGGACCAGCCGCGCGGCGAGCCAGCGCCAGGCGGGAACCAGGAACCGGCGGAACAATTCGTCGTCCAGCGCGGCGATCGATTCGAAGCTGCCCGGGTCGCCCTGGCGCCCGCCGCGGCCGAACAACTGCCGGTCGATGCGGGCGGATTCGTGGAACTCGGTCAGGATGACGTGCAGCCCGCCAGCCTCGCGCACCGCGCGCGCCAGGCGGATGTCGGTGCCACGCCCCGCCATGTTGGTCGCCACGGTGATGCGGCCCGGCTGGCCGGCGGCGGCCACGACATCGGCCTCCTGCTTGTCCTGGCGCGCGTTCAACAGCAGCGGGGTCATGCCGGCCGCCTGCAGCACGCGCCCGACATGCTCCGATGCCTCGACCGAGCGCGTGCCGATCAGCACCGAGCGTCCGGCCGTCATCGCGACGCGTGCGCTCTCGGCCACCGCCGCCCATTTGCGCTCCGCGTCGGCGAACACGCGAACCCCGGCATCGCGGCGGAGCAGCCGGTGGTGCGTCGGGATCCGCAGCACTCCCAGGTCGTAGACCGCCCGCATCTCGCCCTTCACCTCGGCCGCGGTTCCGGTCATGCCGCACAGATGCTCGTAGCGGCGGAAGAAGCGCTGGTAGGTGATGCGTGCCAGCGTGAGCCGGCGGCCGGTGACGGCGCAGCCCTCCTTCGCCTCGACCATCTGGTGCAGCCCGTGTTCCCAGGCCCGATCGGGCATCACGCGCCCGGTGAACTCGTCGACGATCTGCACCTTGCCGTCGACCACGATGTACTGCTCGTCGCGGCGGTAGTAGTGCAGCGCCGACAGTGCCCGCTCGGCGAGTTCCTCGCGGGCCCGGCGCGCAGCCCATAGCCCGCCGCGGCCGCCGGCCAGGCGTTGCAGCGCCAGCCTGCCGCGCGGCGTGAGGGTCAGGTCGCGGTCCTGCGGCCGCAATTCGTAATCCTCGCCGGCGCGCAGTTGCCGGGCGATGTCGAGCGCCGCCTCGTAGACCGCCGCATCCTCCTCCCCGCCGTCGCTGCCCGACAGGATCAGCGGCGTGCGCGCCTCATCGATCAGAACGCTGTCCGCCTCATCGACGATGGCGACGTGCAGTCCGCGCAGCAGCAGCCGGTCGCCGCTTCGCCCGCTGAGCACCTCGTCCACCAGCAGGCGGGAGCGTGCGCGCCGGGTGCCGAGCGCCAGGCGGTCGCGCAGGTAGTCGAACACCAGGTCCTTGTTGGTGCAGTAGGTGACGTCGCAGGCATAGGCGGCGCGGCGCTGTTCCGGCGACTGGCCCTGCACGACCAGCCCCACGCTCAATCCCAGCGCGTTGTAGACCGGCCGCAACTGCTCCGCGTCGCGCTCGGCCAGGTAGTCGTTCACCGTGACCACGTGCACCGGACGCCCCGACAGCGCGAACGCGACACTGGGCAGCAGGGCGGTGATCGTCTTGCCCTCGCCGGTTTCCATCTCGGCCAGCGTGCGCCCGAGCATCGCGCCGCCGCCGATGAGTTGCACGCGATGGTGCCGCAGCCCGATCTGGCGCGTGCAGGCCTCGCGGGTCAGCGCGAACGCCGCAGCCGCCGGCCCGAGCGCCATGCCCTCGCGCAGCAGCCGGCCACGCAGCGACTGCGCATGCGCGACCAGGTGGCGGTCGCTGAGGTCGCGCAGGTCGCGGCCCACCGCCTCGACCGCATCGGCCAATTGCCCCAGCCGGCGGAACATCAGCGGCGACGTCACGCGCGGCGCCACCCGCCCCCAGCTTCGGGCCATCATCTCGTCGAGCTGGTTCTGCCGCCGGTCCTCGGCTTCGAAATACGGTGTCCCGGCGGCCTGCGTCACCATGCGCGGCTATTCCTGGATGTGCGACAGCAGAAGCTGTCGCAGGCGCCGCCAGATCTGCGCGCCCAGCGGTTCCCAGTCGTGCTCGAAGCGCACATAGGCGCGGCTGCCGTAGCTTTGCGACGGAGCGCCGGCGGGAAGTTCCAGGTCCACCTGGAACACGCGCTGCAGCAGCCGCACGCCCTTCTGGTCGCGCGGGTCGATCGCGGAGGCACCGCCACCGCTGCTGCCCAGCGCCTTGTGCGGCAACTGGTCCTGGCCGGACGGCACCTCCCGCAACAGCCGGACCGGCCAGGAATCGGCGGCCTGGCCCACGAGCTTCACGTCGACATGGCGCAGATGGTGGCGCACCAGGTCGATGTCGTCCTGCGGCACCGTGGCGCGCACAACCTGGGTGCCGGACCGCGGCAGCGCATAGGCCACGATGTCGCCCTGCTTGACGAAGCGGCCCGGCATGTCGTCCGGCCGCTCCATGGCCAGCACGCCATCGGCCCCCGCCACCGCCGTCAGCAGCCCCATGCGGTCGACATCGCGCGCGAGTTCGGCGCGTGCCTGGTCCAGCTCCACCTCGGTCACCGCCGCCTCGACCCGGTCGGTGAAACGCTGCGAGGCGAGCTTCGCCTCCAACTCGGTGACGCGTCCGCGCAGCGTATCCACGCGCGCCTGCAACTCCGGCTCCTCGCTGGCGATGATCGGCTGGCCGGCGCGCACCTCGGTGCCCGCCCCGGCCAGCAGGGCGCGCACGAAGCCGTCGGTGCCGGCGCGCACGATGGCGCTGTCGGGCAGCCACACCACGCCCTCGGTCACGGTATGCAGCGGGGCCGGCAGCCACAGCAGCAGCAGCCCGAGCGCGCCCAGGGCACCGAACGTCACGCCCGCGGCGCGCATCCGGCGACGTGCCAGGCGCGGCCCGGCGAGCACGTTCCAGAGTGCCTTGCCGATCGGCATGAGCAGTCCGGTGATCAGTCCCCAGATCGCCAGCGCGACGCCGACCGCGAGGTAATGGGTGGCCAGGAACAGCGCGATGGAGAACGTCACGACCTGGCGATAGATGAACGCGGCCGGGGTATAGAGCAGGAACCACACCCGCTCGCCCCGCGTGGAGGAGAAGTCGGGCACGTTCTCGGTACCGAACACGTAGCGGTCGATCAGGTGGCCCCAGTAGCGGCCGCCGCGCACCGCGAGGTTCGGGATCTCGGCCAGGTCGGCAAGGATGTAGTAGCCGTCATAGCGCAGCAGCGGATTGGCGTTGAACAGCACCGTCGTGACGCCGGCCGTGATGATGACGTTGTAGGCTAGGGCTCGGACCGGGCCAGGCTCCACCGCCAGCCAGACGAACAGGGCCAGCGCGGCGACGAACAGTTCCACCAGCATGCCGGCCGCCCCCACCGCGGCACGGCGCCACTTGCCGCGGAACCCGGCGGCCGCCGATGCGTCGACATAGGGCAGCGGGAAGAACACCAGGAACATGACGCCCATCTCGTGGACTTCGCCGCCATGCGCCTTGGTGGCGTAGCCGTGGCCGAGTTCGTGCAGCGCCTTCACCGCCGGATAGACCAGCGCGATCACCAGCAGGTTGTCGGCCGACAGGATGCGGTCGGCGACGTTCTCGGTCAGCTCCGGCCAGTGCTGCGCGCCGAGCACCAGCGCCGGCAGCATCACCGCGAGCCACAGCACCGCGCCGAACCAGCCCAGCAGCGGACGGACATAGGGCAGGGTGGCGGCCAGGAACCGGTCAGGATCGATCAGCGGCAGGCGGATCGACAGCGGGTTGGTCACGTAGCGCAGGATGCGCGCGCGGTCCTGGCGCGAGCCGCGATCGAACAGTTCCTGCGCGTCGGGCGGGACGTCGCCCTGCAACAGGTCGGCGCTGTGCAACTGGCCGACGAGATGGATCACCTCGTCCTGCGTCGGCGCCTCCTCACCCAGGCGCTCGGCGGAGTCGGTCCAGAGTTCATCGATGGTGCGCTGGCCGTCCATCGCGGCGACCATCGCGTAGGCGGCGGGCGCCAGCCGGTGCACGCGGCCGTTGACCGTGTCGCTGACCACGTACCACGCGCTGCCGCGATAGCGGTGGCGGCGCACATGCGCGGTCTCGCGCAGCTTCGGGCGCAATCGTGCGACGCGATACCAGGAGGAACTCAGGAAGCGTCCGGAACTCGCCATCAGCCGCTCAGGGCAGCCATTTCCACGCGGCGAGGCGCAGCCAGTCGATCACCGAATGGCTCCAGATCCACACCAGCGAGTGGGATCCGGCGTCGATCTTGGCGACACCCTCCATGCCGGGGCGCAGCCGAGGATCGGCGGTATCGGTCAGCCTGCCCTCGACGCGGAAGAAGTTGCGGCCCTCCTCGGCGGTGGAGATGGGCGTGACACGGGTCACCGTGAATCCCATGCGCTGCGACGGCATGCCGGCGAGCGCGAGGCTGCCCTGCTGGCCAAGTTCCACGTGCCGCAGGTCACGCTCGTCCACCTGCACCACCAGCCGGTAATCCTCGAGCGGCGCAAGCTCGTACAGCACCTTGCCCTTCTCGACCGGCGAACCAAGCATCTGGCTCAGGTCGCCGGCGACGATGAGGCCGTCGATCGGCGCGGTGATGCGCGTGCGTGAGAGCTTGTAGTCGGCGAGCGCCAGTTGCGACTCGGCCTGCTGAAGCTGCGAGGCCGCCATCACCATGGTCGGACGGTCGTGCTTGGCCAGCGCGTCGCGGTACTTGTCGGCCAGTTTCTCGCGTTCGGCGCGCGCCCTGGCACGCTCCAGCGTCAGGTCCTTGTCGTCCAGCGTCGCCAGCAGGGCGCCGGCGCGGACGCGATCACCGGGCCGTACCGGCGCCGTGGTGATGAAGCCGTCGAACGGGGCGGCGGCGGCGCGCTGCACCTGGCCTTCGAGGACGCTCTTGGCGGTGACGCGGTATTCCCCGGTGGCGAAGGTGAGGTAGAGCACCACGGCCACCGCCGCGATGGCCGCCAGCTTCAGGCTGGGACGGCCGCGGCCGAGCAGCATCCGCACGCCGTCCCGCACGGAGTCCACGGCGCGGCCGCCGATCCAGCCATTCGCCTCATGCTGCAGGTGGATCACCGGGCCGATCAAGGAGGCCGTGGTCTCGGCCAGCTTCAGCGTGTCGGCATCGAACTCCTGGCCGCCCTGCCGCTCCAGCGTGATGGCGCCGATCGGCCGCCCGCCGGGACCCGGCAGCACGACGGTGGCCACCGCCGTGCCTGGCCCCGCGGCGGTGGCGAGGTCGCGATGCGCCACGGCGATCATGCGCTGCGTGGCGGGAAGGGCGGGGAACGTCACGGGGGCGCCCTGGAACAGGCACTCCTCCATCGCGCTCTCGATCGCATCAACGACCTGGCTGCGGTTCTGGAACGTGGCCGCGTGCGACATGGAGGCAAGCTTGGCCCCACCGCGGTGCAGGAGCCCGAGCGAGACCCGGTCGCAGCGCAGCCGGATGGCGAGTTCGTTCACCACCGCCATCGCGGCGCGCTTGAGACGCCGGTGTTCGCTGACCACCGCGAGCAGGTCCAGCCCGACCGAGGCGCGCGAGATGGTTTCGCTCGACGATTGGTTGCGCACCCGCCACAACAGGCTGTCGATCCAGCCGCCGCCCCAGCGAAGCTGGCGCGCAATGGCGTCGGGATCGGCGGCATCAATGCCGCCGGCGACGCCCACGCAGACGCTGACGGCGCCGACCGGCTGATCCGCCGGCCCGATCGGCTGGGCCACGAAGAGGTCCACCGCGAGCGGCCGGTCGGGCGTCGCACGGCGGCGGCCCCAGGCGACCACCGAACGCTTTGCCGCGATCGCACGTTCCGCCATGCGGCCGAGTTCGTTGGGCGCGACACGGTCCATCGGCCAGGTGCCGGCAACCATGTTGCCGCCGTCCTCGCGCCGCAGCACCAGCAGCCCGTTGGTCGTGCCGGGCACCTGCGTGCATAGCAAACCGAGCCAGGCCTGGCAGAACGCGCCGCGGTCGCCGTCGGGACTGGCGATTGCGTCCCACTGCGCATCGCGTGCCGCGACTGATGGCCGCGCCGCGGGCGCGGGCTGGTCCGCCGGCAGGGACGGTGTGGTCACCACGTGATCAGGCATGATGGCCTATTCTGATCGATATTCCTGAGACAATCGAGTAAATGTTGGTCATTCACGCGAACACTTCGAAGGAGCACGACGTGCGCTCGATGGCGATCCGCCTGGCCGGACTGGCACTCGGCTTCACCGCGCTGTCCACCGGCACGCATGCCGCGCCGCCGATCGACGGGCAGGAGTTCGACTGCGTCATCGAGGCGCAGCAGATCGTCAAACTCGCCAGCACCGCGCTCGGCGTGATCGCCTCGCTCGACGTCGATCGCGGCGACCTGGTGCACAAGGGCCAGGTGCTGGGCAAGCTGGACGACCGCGTGGAGATGGCGAACCTGGCGCTGGCCGAGGCGAAGGCGGTGAACGATCACGAAATCATTGCGGCCCAGGCACGGTTGAAGTTCCTCACGCGCAAATATGGCCGTGCCGCGCAACTCGTGACCACGAACATCGTGTCGCAGAGTTCCACCGACGAAGCCGAGTCCGACATGAAGGTCGCGGCGCAGCAGTTGCAGACGGCCGAGCTGAACCAGCGGATCGCGAAGCTCGAGGTGAAGCAGGCCGAGGCGGTGGTGCAGCAGCGGATCTTCGTGAGCCCGGTGGACGGGGTGGTGGTGGAGCGGCTGCTGGTTCCCGGCGAGTATCGCAACGACCAGACCCCGGTGATGACGCTGGCGCAGATCGATCCGCTGCGCGTCGAGGCTTTCCTGCCGACCGCGTTCTACGGCCAGGTGCACGCCAACGCGGTGGCGGAGATCCACCCGGAGGAACCGGTCGGCGGCAGCTACCGCGCCATCGTGACGGTGGTGGACCGGGTGATGGACGCGGCGTCGGGCACGTTCGGCGTGCGCCTCGCGCTGCCCAATCCGGACCTGAAGCTGCCGGCCGGGCTGAAGTGCAAGCTGCGCTTCGGCCCGGCGCCCGCCGCCGGCTGAGATCGCCGCCCCCGCCGGCGTCAGGCCGGCGGGGACGGTGCCACGATCTGCAGGTTGATCCCGGCGCTCGCGTTGAAGGTCTGCACCTGCGCCGCCGAGCTGCTGAACGCATCGTCCATCAGCACGGTGCCGTCCGCCGAGACCTTGAACCGGTCACCGGCCGCCACACCATCCCACGAGTCCAGGATGTAGAGGTCGAAGGTCAGCGTGCAGGCCACGCCGGGCGTCAGGCCCGTCAGGCTCAGTGTCTGCGTGCCGTTGAACGGCCCGGAGAACTGCGAAAAGATGCCCTTGCTCGACGTGTCGGTGGTGGCGCTGCTCCACGCCGCCTTGGCCCCGCCCTCGAAGCTGTCGGAGAACTTCGTGGCTGCGGCCTGGGTCACGACGACATTGTCGAAGCCCCAGCTTTCGTTGCCGACCCCCTCCAGGCCGCCGCCATCGGCGAAGCTCAGGCTGGCGGTGGCGGCCGACGGCGTGAAGGTCAGCGTCACGCCGCGGTAGATCCCGTCCGGGTAGCCGCCGTTGAAGCCCAGGTTCTGCGCGTTGAGGTTCACCACCTCGACCGCGCCGGTGGTGGCGGTGGCCGGGACCCTCACCTGCATCACGGTGCCGGCCGCATTCACCGCCAGCGGGGCGGCGGGCGTCGTGCCGGCTGCCGTGGTGAACACCACCTCGCTGTTGGCGGCGAAGTTGGCGCCGTGCAGCTCGATCACCTGGTTCGGATTGGCCGAAGGCTGGGCAGCGACGGGCGGCGTGCCGTTGGTGGCGGCGGCGACCATGCTGGAGAGCGCCGGCGCCTCGATGGCCGGATCGAACTCGAGGTCGACCCGATAGACCACGCCCTGGGTCGACGACACCAGCAGGTTGCCGGCGGCATCGAAGGCAAGGCCCGAGATCTCGCCCTGGTCGACGCCCTGGAGCGCCAGGTTGACGCGCCGCACCTCGGCGCCGGACTTGGTCAGTTCGACAATTTCGGTGCTGCCGTCCGAGCCATACCAGAGATTGCCGCTGGCCGGATCCAGCGCCAGTCCGACCCAGCTATTGCTGTTGAACGGCAGCTCGAAGCTGTTCACCTCGGTCGCGGTCACCCCCCGCCGCGTTGATCTCGACGATGTGCGCGGGGTTGCTGCGGGCGTCCATCACGAACAGATGGCCGGTCGCGGCGTCGTAGACCCCTGCCCGCAGGTCGTAATTGGCGCCGAGCACGATGGAGGCGACGATCGCGCCGCTCGTCGGGTTCACCGCCGTCACCTGGTCCGGGCTCGGGTAGCCGTTGAACACCAGCAGGCTGCCGGCCGGCACCGCCGTTCCGCCCAGCGTCAGGGCGGACGGCACGATCTGCAGGCCGGCGTAGTTGAAGGCGTAGGGGGTGCCCAGGCCGTTGGTCATGTTGATGGTCTGCACCACCGCGCCGGTCGCCGGATCGAGGCGCAGCAGGTGCCCCGGGTTGTTGTTGTCAGAGACCCAGAGCTGGCCGTTGGTGGTGTCGAATGCGACGTCGCCCAGGGAGCCCAGCGTCGTCTCGAGTTCGTTCAGCACGAGCGGCGCCGATGTGCCGCCCGCCGTCGTGACCGTGACGTTGCCGAAGCCGTGGACCGGTTCGGCCAGGTTCACATAGTTGTTGTCGTAGGCGTTCGATCCGACGTCGGGGCCGGCCGCGATTGCGGTGTCGGTCGTGGTGCCGCCGGCGAACTGGAAGGTCGAGGCGCCTTCCAGCAGGCCGCTGCCCCAGAGCTGCAGCGCATCGGTGCTGTAGAGATTGTAGCTGGTCAGCACGGGCACGACCTGCAGTTGCGGCCAGGTGCTGGCGCCGATGACGCGCAGCGTGGTGACACCGTTCATGTACATCGGCAGCACCAGCGTGGCGGACGTGCCGTTGTCCGCCGCCGATGACGGGTTCAGCAGGCGGAACTGCCGCGTGCCGCTGCTGTCGGTGTAGTCGACGATGACGCCGGTGCTGGTGGACAGGCCCGAGCCGGTCAGCGTGATGGCCTGGCCCGGATTGGCGGACGGGACGGCGCCGTTCGCCGGGGTGCCGGACAATGCGGTCGCCGTGACGCCGGTCACCGTGGTGACGAACGGCGCGCTGGTGCCGCCGGCGGTCTTCACCACGACGGAGCCGGCGGCCGCGGCCGTCAGCGGGACGGCGCCCAGCGAGACCACGTTGCTGGAGTTGAACGACGGCGCGCCGAACTGGACATCGGCCCCCTCGCTCGGGGTCGCGTCCAGCACCACCGTGGAGCCGAAGCGGTACTCGCTGTTGTTGGCTTCCACGAAGCCGATGCCATTCAGCACGACGCTGGCGATCGAGCCGTCCGCCGAGACGCCGGTGACGGTCACGCCGGTGACCACCGGGACGATCTGCAGCACGGCCTCGGTCGCGTCGATGTCGCCGACCACGCGGACATGGCCGGTGATCGCGGTCAGCGGCACGGTGACGCTGGCCGACTTGCCGTCGGGCGCGGCCGTGGTGGGATGGACCGCGATCTGGCCCTTGTTGCCCGACTGATCGATGGTCTCGAAGATGACGTCGACCGAGGTGTCGAGCCCGGTGCCGACGATGCTGATCGCCTGGCCGGGATTGGCCGACGACACACCGGCGCTGGCCGGCGTTCCCTTGGTGGCGGTCGCCGTGATGGCGGTGAAGTTGAGCGACAGCGCCGCGCTGGTGCCGCCCGCCGTGGTGACGCTGATCGGTCCCACCGGCACGCCGGGCGGCGTGTCGAGCGTGATCTGGCGATTTTCGCTGAAGGTCGGGGTGGTGGCGTAGAAGATGTCGATCCCGTCCGACCGCGAGGTATCGGTCAGCGACTTGCCGCCGAAATTGACCTTGGTGGCGCCTTCCGCGAAGCCGGAGCCGGTCAGCGACAGGATGCCGTCGTCGAAGGTGCTGCCGGCGCCGAGTGCGGCGTCCGTCAGGGTCGGCACGATCTGCAGCAGGACGCCGGCCTTGTCGGCCGTCAGGCGCACCACGCCCGTCGTCGCGTCACTCGGCACCACGACCGTCAGGCTCTTGCCGTCGCCGGCGATGCTGGTCGGCGTCGCCACGACGACGTAGCGGTCTCCGGCCGAGTTGATGGCGCTGAACGCCACGCTGGCATCGGCCGGGATGCCGGTGCCCTGGAGGGTGACCGACTGGCCGACATTGGCCGAGGCGACGCCGGTCACCGCCGGCGTGCCGGAGGTGGCGGTGCCGGAGATTGCCCGCAGGTGCGACTGCGCGGCGCCCAGCACGCCCGTGCCGCCGGCCGTGGTGACCGTGATCGCGCCGACGGTGACGCCGGCCGGCACGGTCAGCGTCAGAAGCTGCTGGCCGTCGATCGCCGGGTCATCGCCGGCCACCACACCCGCGATGGTGCGCAGCGTCAGGCCGGTGGCGGTATGGCCATCGATCTGGACGACGATTTCGGAACGTACGAGGCCTGTTGCCTCGATCTCGATGGTGTTGCCTGCGGCGATGGTGCCGCCGACGGCGCGCAGCAGCGGCACGACCTGGAGGGTGAAGGAGGTGCTGCTGCCCAGCACGTGCAGCAATCCGGTCCGTGCCAGTTCCGGCACCTGCACCACAAGCTGCGTGCCATCGGCGCTCGCCGTGCCGGTCCGCGTCACCACACCCGTGGTGCCGTTCGCATCCTGCGCCGCGAACTGCACCAGCGTCTGCGACGTGAACCCCTGCCCGGTCAGCGTGACCGTCTGGCCAACATTCGCCGACGCCTTCGACGTGTCCGTCGCCGTCCCGCTCTGCGCCGTCCCCACGATGCCGCTGAACTGCACCACAGGCTGCGTCCCGAACGCCGGACCCGACAGCGTCGCCGAACCGCCCGCCGTCGTGATCGTGATCGGACCTTCCACCGTCAGCGGCGCCGTCACCCGGTAGTCGCCGTTCTGCGCCCCCGTCACGTCGAACTGGCCCTGGTTGGTATACAGGTCCGCCAGCGCCGTCCCGCCGATCGTGATCGTGCTCTGGCCTTCCATGAACCCGGAGCCCTGCAGGTTGAACCCGCTCTCCGTCCCAGGACGGCCGTTCACCAGACCCGTCAGCGTCGGCACGATCTGCAGCGTCTTCGTCGCGCTGCCGTTGTATGTCTGCACGTTCCCGATCGAGTAGTTGCTGAACGCGGACCGCATCAGCAGCGTCCCGTCCGCCGTCACCTGGAACAGGTCAGGACCCGCGCTCGTGTTCGTCCCGTCCCACGAATCCAGCACATACAGGTCGAACGACAGCGTGTAGCTCTTGCCTGCCGTCAGGCCGCTCAGGTTCAGCGTCTGCGAGTTGTTGTTGAACCGCCCGGAATACCGCGTGAGCACACCGGGCAGGCTCTCATCCGTCCCGCCCTGCACCCACTGCGCCTTCGCGCCGGCCTCGAAATTGTCGCTGAACACCGTCGTCGCACCCTGGCGCACCGACACGTTGTCGAGGCCCCACGACTCGTTGTTCACGTCCACTTCCAGGCCGCCGTCCGCGAACACCAGCGACGCCGTGCTGCCGCCCGCCGTGAACTGCATCGTCACGCCGCGGTAGATCGCATCCGGATAGCTGTTGTAGCCGAGGTTCTGGCTGCCGACGTTCACCACCTGAACGCCGCCCGTCGTCGCCAGGTCCGGCACCTCCACCTGCAGCCGCGTCCCGTCCCCGCTGATCGACAGCGGCTGCACCGCCACCTGGCCGGCCGTCCCGGCATTGTCCAGCGTGTTGAACACCACCTGCGTCCCGGGACCGAAATTCGTCCCGTCCAGCTCGATCACCTGGCCGGCATTCGCCGACGCCTTCGTCCCGTCCGCCGCCTTGCCGTCCGGCGCCGCCGCAACGATCTGCGTCAGCGTCGGCGCCTGCACCGCCGCGTCGTAGTTCAGCGCGATCCGGTAGATCACCCCCTGCGTCGACGACACCAGCAGCCGGCCCGACGCGTCGAACGACAGACCCGAGATCTCTCCCTGGTCGGCACCCTGCAGCGCCACGCTGACACGGCGAACCTCGACGCCCGCCTTGGTCAGCTCGACGATGTCCGTGCTGCCGTCCGAGCCATACCAGATGTGACCGTTCACCGGGTCCAGCGCCATGCCGACCCAACTGTTCGCGTTGAACGGCAGCGCGAAGCTGTTCACCAGCGACGCCGTCGCGCCCGACGCATCCAGCTCCACGATCCGCGCCGGGCTCGTCCGCCCGTCCATCACGAACAGATGCCCCGTCGCCGCGTCATACACCCCGGCCCGCAGGTCGTAGTTCACCCCGAGCGACACCGACGCCACGATCGCACCCGTCGTCGGGTTCACCGCCGTCACCTGGTCCGGGTTCGGGTAGCCGTTGAACACCAGCAGGCTGCCCGCAGGCACCGCCGTCCCGCCCAGCGTCAGCGCCGCCGGCGCGATCTGCAGCCCGGCGTAGTTGAACGCATACGGCGTCCCAAGGCCGTTCGTCATCGCGATCGTCTGCACGATCGCTCCCGTCGCCGGATCGAGCCGGCGCAGGTTGCCCGGGTTGTTGTTGTCCGACACCCACACATGCCCGGTCGCCGGATCGAACGCCACGTCGCCCAGCGCGCCCTGGCCCGTCTGCATCTCGTTCAGCGCGAACGCCGCCGATGTGCCGCCAGCCGTCGTCACCGTCACGCTGCCGAACCCGTGCACCGGCTCGGCCATGTTCACGTAGTTGTTGTCGTAGTTGTACGACAGCACGTCCGCACCACTGTCCACCGCCGTGTCGTTCAGCGACCCGCCGGCGAACTGGTACTTCGAGCCGCCCTCCACCAGCCCGCTGCCCCACAGTTGCAGCGCGCCCGTGCTGTAGACGTTGTAGCTCGTCACCACCGGAACGATCTGCACGAGCTGCGGTGCCGCCGAGCCCAGCACACGCAGCGTCGCAACCCCGTTCAGATACAGCGGCAGCACCAGCGTCGCCGACGTCCCGTCGCCCGACGCCGCCGTCGGATGCAGCAGCCGGAACTGCGCCGTACCCGCACTGTCCGTGTAGTTCACAATCACGCCCGTCGCCGTCGACAGGCCAGTCCCAACCAGCGTCACCGCCTGACCAGGATTGCCCGACGCCGCTCCCGCATTCGTCGCAACACCCGTCAGGGCGGAACCGATGACGGAGGTGAGATTGGTGACAAAGGCCGCGCTGGTGCCGCCGGCGGTCTTCGCGGTGACCGGTCCGTAGGTCGCGGAGCTCAGCGGGACCGACAGGTTGACGACGTTGTTGGCGACGAAGGTCGGGGCGCCGACGCCCACGTCAGGACCCTGGCCGGTGCTGCCGTCCGACACCGTCGTTCCGCCGAACCGGTACTCGCTGTTGTTGCCCTCGGCGAAGCCATAGCCGGTCAGCGTCACCGTTGCGCTCGAGCCGTCCGCGGCCACGCCGGTGACCGTGACGCCCGTCACGATGGGCACGATCTGCAGCACCGCCTCGGTGGCATCCGCGTCGCCCACCACGCGCACATGTCCCGTGACGGCGCCCAGCGGCACCACGACGGTGGCCGACTTGCCATCGGCACTCACGATGGTCGGGCTGACCACCACCTGGCCAAGCTCGCCGCTGCTGCCGATGGTCTCGAACACGACATCCGTGGTGGCGTCGAAGCCGGTTCCCTGGATGGTGATCGCCTGCCCGGGATTGGCCGAGGCCTCGGCCGTTGCGGCCACGCCCTGGCCGGCGGCGGAGGTGATGCCGGTGAACGTGAGGCCATAGAGCGCGCTGCTGCCGCCGACGGTGCTGACCCAGATCGGCCCGGTCGCGACGCCGTTCGGAGTGGTCAGCGAGATCGACCCGTTCTGCACGGTCTTGCCGCCGGTGAAGTCGTAATAGACATCGAGGCCGTCGCCGCGCGCCACGTCGGGCAGCGTCTTGCTGCCGAAATGCACCGTGCTGGCGCCTTCCGCGAAGCCCGTGCCGCGCAGCGCCATGGATCCGCCGTTGAAGCCGGAATTCACGGTGCCGTCGACATGCGTGAGCGTCGGCACGATCTGCAGCAGCACGCCGGTGGTCTCGCGCGCCAGGCGCACCTCGCCTGTCGTCGCGTCGACCGGCACGACGACCGTCAGGCTCTTGCCGTCGGCGGCGATGCCGGCGGGGGCCACCGTCGTCGTGTAGAGGTTGCCGTCGGTGTCCAGGGCGGTGAACACCACCTGGTCATCGGCGTCGAAGCCACTGCCCTTCAGCGTGATCGTCTGGCCGATATTGGCCGATGCGACGCCCGACTGCGCCGCCGTGCCCGAGGCGGCCGCGCCGGCAATGGCGCTGACCCGGGCAGTGCCCGCCGACATCCGCTCCAGATGGAGCTGATAGGTGCCGCCGTTGCTGGCGTCGTTGCCGCTGCCCGCCACCGTCGGGTTGTAGGCGTTGTTGTAGTAGCCGCTGACGCCGACGTAGTACGTGCCGGCCAACGGCGCGGTGAGCACCAGCGACGTGGTACCGGGCGTGACATAGGCGTCGGACACCTGCTTGCCGGTGGTGTCGAACAGCCGGAGATGGCGGTAGCCGTCCGTGGTCAGGTCGGTGGTCAGCCGGTCGCCCGTCGCCAGGGTCACCCGATAGAGGTCGACATCCAGGCCGGCAGCCGCGCCGTCGCCGATCTGCGCGCTGATCGTGGTCTGGCTTTCCGCCGCCAGCGCAACGACCTGGCCGAGGGCCAGGGTGTCGCCGACATCCGCCGCGGGCGTGAGGGTCGACGCCCCCACGGTCGCGCCAAGGCGCAGCGTGTTGGTGCCGCCGGCCGTGGTGATGACGATCTGGCCCGCGCCGATCGCCGGCGGGACGGTCAGGGTCAGAAGCTGCTGGCCGTTGATCGCGTTGCTCGGGTTGGACCGGTTGTTGTCGAACACGTTCTGCAGATTGAACGTGCCGACGCCGCGGCCATCGATCTGGACGACGATTTCGGAACGTACGAGGCCTGTTGCCTCGATCTCGATGGTGTTGCCTGCGGCGATGGTGCCGCCGACGGCGCGCAGCAGCGGCACGACCTGGAGGGTGAAGGAGGTGCTGCTGCCCAGCACGTGCAGCAATCCGGTCCGTGCCAGTTCCGGCACCTGCACCACAAGCTGCGTGCCATCGGCGCTCGCCGTCCCGGTCCGCGTCACCACACCCGTGGTGCCGTTCGCATCCTGCGCCGCGAACTGCACCAGCGTCTGCGACGTGAACCCCTGCCCGGTCAGCGTGACCGTCTGGCCAACATTCGCCGACGCCTTCGACGTGTCCGTCGCCGTCCCGCTCTGCGCCGTCCCCACGATGCCGCTGAACTGCACCACAGGCTGCGTCCCGAACGCCGGACCCGACAGCGTCGCCGAACCGCCCGCCGTCGTGATCGTGATCGGACCTTCCACCGTCAGCGGCGCCGTCACGCGGTAGTCGCCGTTCTGCGCCCCCGTCACGTCGAACTGGCCCTGGTTGGTATACAGGTCCGCCAGCGCCGTCCCGCCGATCGTGATCGTGCTCTGGCCTTCCATGAAGCCCGAGCCCTGCAGGTTGAACCCGCTCTCCGTCCCAGGACGGCCGTTCACCAGACCCGTCAGCGTCGGCACGATCTGCAGCGTCTTCGTCGCGCTGCCGTTGTACGTCTGCACGTTCCCGATCGAGTAGTTGCTGAACGCGGACCGCATCAGCAGCGTCCCGTCCGCCGTCACCTGGAACAGGTCAGGACCCGCGCTCGTGTTCGTCCCGTCCCACGAATCCAGCACATACAGGTCGAACGACAGCGTGTAGCTCTTGCCTGCCGTCAGGCCGCTCAGGTTCAGCGTCTGCGAGTTGTTGTTGAACCGCCCGGAATACCGCGTGAGCACACCGGGCAGGCTCTCATCCGTCCCGCCCTGCACCCACTGCGCCTTCGCGCCAGCCTCGAAATTGTCGCTGAACACCGTCGTCGCACCCTGGCGCACCGACACGTTGTCGAGGCCCCACGACTCGTTGTTCACGTCCACTTCCAGACCGCCGTCCGCAAACACCAGCGACGCCGTGCTGCCGCCCGCCGTGAACTGCATCGTCACGCCGCGGTAGATCGCATCCGGATAGCTGTTGTAGCCGAAGTTCTGGCTGCCGACGTTCACCACCTGAACGCCGCCCGTCGTCGCCAGGTCCGGCACCTCCACCTGCAGCCGCGTCCCGTCCCCGCTGATCGACAGCGGCTGCACCGCCACCTGGCCGGCCGTCCCGGCATTGTCCAGCGTGTTGAACACCACCTGCGTCCCGGGACCGAAATTCGTCCCGTCCAGCTCGATCACCTGGCCGACATTCGCCGACGCCTTCGTCCCGTCCGCCGCCTTCCCGTCCGGCGCCGCCGCAACGATCTGCGTCAGCGTCGGCGCCTGCACCGCCGCGTCGTAGTTCAGCGCGATCCGGTAGATCACACCCTGCGTCGACGACACCAGCAGCCGGCCCGACGCGTCGAACGACAGACCCGAGATCTCTCCCTGGTCCGCGCCCTGCAGCGCCACGCTGACACGGCGAACCTCGACCCCCGCCTTGGTCAGCTCGACGATGTCCGTGCTGCCGTCCGAGCCATACCAGATGTGACCGTTGACCGGGTCCAGCGCCATGCCGACCCAACTGTTCGCGTTGAACGGCAGCGCGAAGCTGTTCACCAGCGACGCCGTCGCGCCCGACGCATCCAGCTCCACGATCCGCGCCGGGCTCGTCCGCCCGTCCATCACGAACAGATGCCCCGTCGCCGCGTCATACACCCCGGCCCGCAGGTCGTAGTTCACCCCGAGCGACGCCGACGCCACGATCGCACCCGTCGTCGGGTTCACCGCCGTCACCTGGTCCGGGTTCGGGTAGCCGTTGAACACCAGCAGGCTGCCCGCAGGCACCGCCGTCCCGCCCAGCGTCAGCGCCGCCGGCGCGATCTGCAGCCCGGCGTAGTTGAACGCATACGGCGTCCCAAGGCCGTTCGTCATCGCGATCGTCTGCACGATCGCTCCCGTCGCCGGATCGAGCCGGCGCAGGTTGCCCGGGTTGTTGTTGTCCGACACCCACACATGGCCGGTCGCAGGATCGAACGCCACGTCGCCCAGCGAGCCCTGGCCCGTCTGCATCTCGTTCAGCGCGAACGCCGCCGATGTGCCGCCAGCCGTCGTCACCGTCACGCTGCCGAACCCGTGCACCGGCTCGGCCATGTTCACGTAGTTGTTGTCGTAGTTGTACGACAGCACGTCCGCACCGCTGTCCACCGCCGTGTCGTTCAGCGACCCGCCGGCGAACTGATACTTCGAGCCGCCCTCCACCAGCCCGCTGCCCCACAGTTGCAGCGCGCCCGTGCTGTAGACGTTGTAGCTCGTCACCACCGGAACGATCTGCACGAGCTGTGGTGCCGCCGAGCCCAGCACACGCAGCGTCGCAACCCCGTTCAGATACAGCGGCAGCACCAGCGTCGCCGACGTCCCGTCGCCCGACGCCGCCGTCGGATGCAGCAGCCGGAACTGCGCCGTACCCGCACTGTCCGTGTAGTTCACGATCACGCCCGTCGCCGTCGACAGGCCAGTCCCAACCAGCGTCACAGCCTGACCGGGATTGCCCGACGCCGCTCCCGCGTTCGTCGCAACACCCGTCAGGGCGGAACCGATGACGCCAGACAGCGTCACGCCAAATGGCGAACTCGTGCCGCCCGCCGCCGTGCGCGCGGTGATCGCGCCGTAGGTCGTGTCGTCGAGCGGCACCGTCAGGTTGACCGTGTCGTTCGCCACGGAACTGCCGAACACATCCGGCCCGGTGCTGTTGCCGAGATCCGGCACCACCGTCGTTCCGAAATGGTACTCGCCCGCGCCCTCGGCAAAGCCGTAGCCGCGCAACTGCACGGTGGCGCTCGTGCCATCCGCCGCCACGCCGGTGACCGTCATGCCGGTCACGATGGGCACGATCTGGAGCGGGAACGTTCCGTCCGGGAAGTCCGTCCGCGTGGCACCGACCAGGCCATACACCACGTTGGTCTCGGACGAGACCGCGTCGTACGGCACCTGGAAGAACGCCGTGCCGGTCTCCGGATCGATGCGCGAGACGCCGACGTCGCGCGTCGACCGCGTGCCATTCGAGTCGATGACCGCGAACGTCATGTGCGCCGTTGCAGGATCGAACGGCACGGTGACGCCGATCACCTGCCCGGGATTCGCGGACGGCGCCTGATTGACCTCGGGCACGCCGGCCGCCGCCTTGATGTTGCTGGCCGGGCGGATGCTGAAGTCGCGGACGATGGGCGCCGCGAGGTGGTTGCCGGCCGGATCGGCGATGACCGACGGGTTGATCACCAGATGGTAGTTGCCCGGCAGCAGGAAGCCGTCAGGCACCACCGACAGGATCTGCCCGCTGGCGCGCGTATCGATCTTGTAGGCCACGGCAATATCGTCCGCGGTCCCGGCCGTGCCGTCCGCGCCGACATTCACCAGCGTGATGCCGGACGCATTCAGCAGCGACGCATCCAGCCGCTCGCTGAACGCCACCTCGACGGAATGGACGAAGAAGCGGCTGTCCCCCTGGGCGATGCTGACGCTGGAGACGGTGGGCGGGAAGGTATCGGGGCTGACGTTGAACGTCAGCACGTTGGACAGCGTCGCATTGCCGCCGGTATCGGTGGCGCGGATCTGCACCGTCATCGTGCTGCCGCCGGCGGCGAGCGTCGGCACCTGCACGCTGAAGTCGAACGGGAACGCAGGATCGTCGGCAACCACCTGGCCGTTGACCAGGATCTCGACGTTGCGGATCTGCACGTCGTCCGACACCGTCGGCACAACGCGGATCGTGCTGCCCTCGATCACCTGGACGCCGGCAGTGCCGGGATCGAGGTCAGTGCCAGGCGCCGGAGCGACCGAGGCGGTCGGCGGCACGCCGTTGGCATCGAACTGCGCGAAGTTGACGATCTGCAGCCCAGCCGTGCCATCGGCCACGAACGCCAGGCCGTTGGCCAGCACCACGTCGCGCGGGTCACCCGGCAGCGTGTAGCGGCTGATGAAGCGCCCGGTATCGGTCGGATCGCTCACGTCGCTCACGTCCAGCGACTGGAAGCCGCCGAACACGAAGTTGTTGCTGCCGACCGAGATGCCGAGACCCGAGCCGTTCAGCACCATCGTCAGGCCGGCGATGCTGTTGAGGTCGACGTCCGACAGCAGCGTCAGGTTGTCGAGGTTGGCGACGTTGACCGTCTCATAGCCGGCCAGCCCGGCGCCGGTGCCGGCACCCGCATAGGCGACGTTGCCGGCTACGTAGATACGGCCGCTGCCGGTGCTGAGCGTGATCGAATCGCGCGCCGTCAGCGTGTCGCCGATCAGCGAGACCGCACGCAGCGTGTGGCCGCTGTCCATGGTGAACAGTGCGCCATTGGCCAGCACGACATCGGTGAGCGTGCCGCCGCCCACCGTGCTGAAGTCGAGCGAGGAGCGGATGTCGCCTGTCAGCAGGTCTACCACGGCCAGCGTCGCGCCGGCCGCCACATAGGCGATCCCGTCATTGACCACGACGGCGCTGACCGGATCGGCGAACAGCACCGTGCGCAGCAGCGTCGGCGCCCCAGGTACCGATACATCCACGATGGCCAGCCCGGCCGTGCCGCTCGCTAGCGCAACGAGGCCGCGTGCCTCGTCCACCGCCAGGTCGGTGCTGGCGCCCGGCAAGTCCAGTTCCGACAGCAGCGACGGCGAGGTGAACTGCGAGACGTCGATCACCGCGAGCCCGAACGTGCCGGTCGCGACATAGGCCGTCAGCTTCGTCGGATCGGCCGACGATCCAGTGACCACCACAGATTCGGCCGAACCCTGTACCGAGACCGCGCCGACCACGCCGGTGGTCAGGCTCTTGCCGCCCAGCGGATCCTGGTTCTGCTTCACCTCCGAGAAGTCGCTGATGCCGTCGCCGTCGCTGTCGGCCTTGCTCGAGTTGGTGCCGATGATGAACTCGGCCAGATCTTCCAGCCCGTCGCCGTCGGTATCGCCGGTGAAGCGATTGCCCAGCACGATGTCCGGCATGTCGAAATCCGCGCCGGAGGCCGGCGTCACGAAATCGCTGATGCCGACCGTGTTGGTGTCGACGTGGTAGACATACTGACGGTACGCGGTATTCGGCGACAGCAGCACGCCATCCGGGCACAGCGAGCCGCCCGCCTCGAGATCGACCGAGTCGCGCATGACGAAGCCGGTCGAGAGATTCTCGATCGCCAGGAAGAAGCGGCCGCTCGGCTCGCTCGGGAAGCCCGGCGGCGTGACGTAGTCGCTGACCTTGACGAACTCGAGGCCGTTGAGCACCGCCCGCCCGCCATTGCCGAGCAGCCGCAGGTCGAGATGACCGTCGGACACTTCGACACGGTGGTAGATCTGGACGTGCTGGCCTTCGTCGGTGGTGACCGCACCACGCTGCACGCCTTCGATCTCGTAGCCCATGTTGCTGTGCGCGGCGCCGTCGTCGCCCAGCGTGATGAACAGGTCGTAGGTGCCGTTGGCGACGTCGACGCGGAACGTCGCATCGCTCGCCTGGACGAAGTCGGCCATCATCGGCTGCAGCGTATCGGCCGGCGCGGCCGGACTTGCCGACACGTCGCCCGTCACGCTCCAGCCATAGCCGATCGCCGCCGAATACGCGGAGGAAGGCGCGACGGCGGTGAAGCCGGTCGCGACCGCCGATCCACCGGGACCGAAATCGAACGCATGGGTTTGCGGACCCACCTCGGGCGTGGCCGCGATCTCCAGCGTGGCGCCGGCGCCGCCGGTGCCGTCCAGCAATTCACCGTCGGAACTGCCGGCCGGCAGGTTCGTGCCGGGATGGAACACGAAGCTCGGGCCCGGCTTGATGTAGCCCTGCGCGGTCGCGAGATTGACCCCGTAGCCCATGTCGCGCATCGCGCCGATCGTGACGGCACTGATCCGGTACGGACCGGTCGCGTCCAGCAGCGGCGTCATCAGTTCGTTGCCGAACACGGATTCGCGCCAATGCGTCGGCGCGGCACCGCTACGGTCGTCGACCGGCACCTGGGTCGCGCTGGTGCCGAAGATCGAGTCGTAGGCGGCGACCGCGTTCTTGCCGATGAAGCCCGGGTTGCTGGGTGTCGCGGGGTTGAGCAGGCCCAGCGAGCTCCACAGGAATCCAAAGCCCATCGCGTGCGCGATCTCGTGGTCGAACACCGCGCGCAGGGTATCGAAATCCATCCCGGCGATGTCGGTGGCGTCCAGCGTGATCTGGGCGAGCGACGGCAGCCCGTTGGCGCCGGCGCGCACCTGCAGAAGCTGCGTGCTGGCGAGCGCCCCGCCGGCACCATCGAGGGCACCCACGACGATGTTGATGCGCAGGTCGTCGACGAGCCCGACCGCGGTGAGATCGGCCGGCAGGTCGACGACGACGATCTGCTCCCAGTCCCAGGCGGCCACGTCGAGCGCAAAGGACTGCAATGCGGTCAGCCCGGTGGCAGGCTTGGCCAGATCGATGTCGTACCGGCCGTTGAACACCGGTGGCAGTCCGACCGGGCCTTGCGGCGGCGGGGGCTGCGGCGGCGGCGGGTTGATGATGATGATCGGCGGCGGCACCACGACCGGCGGCGGTGGCGGCGGCACGATGATGATCGGCGGCGGTGGCGGGGGTGGCGGCGGCGGGCCAGGCGGCGGGCCGGGCGGCGGCGGTGGCGTCGGGCCACGCGGCTTGTCGCTGCCGCCGCGCGGGCCGGGCGGGGCCAGGCCATGCCAGCCGGGTGCCAGCACGCCGATATCCGGATCGGAGACCGCGGTCTTGCCGTCGGCCGAGACGGTCGCGGTGCCGTTGAGCACCAGGCGGCCCGTCGTGTGGTCGAACGACATCACCTCCAGCTTGCTGCCGGGCGGTGCGTTGAACACGTTCGGGAAGGTGATGCGCACCGGCTGCGTGAAGGTCGCAACGCCAGGCGCCTGGATCGTGATGTCGTAGGTGTGCTGCATCACACCCGGCGGCAGCATGTCCTTCACCAGCTCGGGCGGCACCGTGCTGATGCCGATCTGCACGTCGGTCAGCACCTGCCCGTCCTCGCCAACGGCGGAGTTGGGCTGCACCGTCAATGTCAGTTGGGCGCGGTCCTCGGGCGACAGGTCGGGCGCGGCAGCCTGGCTGGCCGTGATGACGGTCGGCGCGGTGTCGCTGACGTCCTGCAGGATGTTGGTCGGGATGCGCGGCAGATAGACCTCGAGCCGGTCCGCGTTGGCGACCCTCGCCTCCTGGCTGCCCATCGTCCCCATGAGCGTGTTGGTGATGCCGGGAACCAGTTCGGCATCCATCACCATCTCGGGGAAGAACACGCCGGCCGGCGCGTTGGTCGCGGTGCGGCCGTCGATCGCCACCTTGACCGTGCCGCCGGGCACGTTGTCGAGTTCGAAGAAGCCGTTGGCGTCGGTGTAGACGACCTGATCCTCGCGGCCGAGGATGAAGACCTTCGCGTGGGCGATCGAATTGACGAAGACGTCGTCAGGCGTATGGATGATGCCGTCGGGCCCGCGGCGGATGTCGTCGAACGTCATCGGCGTGAGGTCGGGGCCGGGATCGATCACGCGGCCGACCAGCTTGGTGCCAGTCACCGACGTCAGGCTCACGGTGACGAAGCTGTAGGTCAGGTCGCCGCCCGCCGCACCGTCCTGGTTGCCGTCGAGGAAGGCGCCATCGGCCGCCGCACGCACGATCGATCCGAGCACGTGGATCGTGATCTGCGCGCCGCTCGGCATCGGGTCGTTGAAGAACATCCAGGCGTAGCTGCCGTCCTGCGCCGGCACGATCGTGGTGGACAGCACGCTGCCGTCCGGGCCTGTCGCGAAGAAGCTGGTCGCGGTGAGCGTGTCGGGATTGACCGCGCGCGAGAAGCTGATGCGCGGGCGGAACGTGCTGCCGATGTCGGTCGCGGCGGCGCTCGGCGTGAAGCCGGAGACGACGAAGGGCGCCAGCGCCGCGACCGATACCGCGCGCGACAGGGTCGCGGTGTTGCCCGCGGAATCCTGCGCCGTCAAGACGATCGTATGGTCACCGATCGAGAGGTCGCTGATGTTGACCCCCTGATCGAACACCCCGGTTGTCGCGTTGAAGGTGACGGGCGTGCTGACGCCGCCGTCGATGGTGTAGTGCAGCGCGACGAGCGTGGTGCCGGTCGGGTTGGCGATGCCGATGAGGCGGCTGTCGGCGGCGAGGATATCGCCATCGGCCAGGCTGGTCAGGCTGAGCGCCGGCGCCTTGGTGTCCAGCAGGTAGGTGCGGCTGAACGACGCGACGTTGCCCGCGGCATCGCTCGCGCTGATGTCGACGACATGCGGGCCGTCCGCGCTGCCGTTCAGCGCGAAGCCGGTCGCGATCGAGAAATTGCCCTGCGCGTCGAGCACCAGGACCTGCGCCGCACCACCGTCGATCGACACCGTGGCGCTCTGCACGCCAGACAGGTTGTCGACGATCTGGCCCGCCAGCGTCAGGTTCGCCTTGCCGTCCGGTGGCGTCGCCTGCGCAACGATCGCCGGCGCCTGCGTGTCCGCGCTCAGCGCGAACCGTGCCAGCACCTCGTTCGCGATCAGCCGGCCCAGCGCCTTGCCGCCGGTGTTCGAGAACATGAAGTGGATGCCGCCGTAGATACGGCTCATCCCCGCCTCGTCCGCCGCCGCGCTGAAGCTCGCGAAGCTGCGCGTCACGCCCGGCAGGTTCGGCACCCCGAAGCTGAACGACGTCGCATCGCCGAACACCGAGCCCAGGATCACCGAGGCCGCCGCGCTGAACGTCGAGTGGCCCGACACGTATTCCGGGAAGGCCGGCGTGATCAGCAGCGGCGTCCAGTTCGGGTCCGACGTCGCCGCCGGGTTCACGCTGTTCGCAACCGGGATCGCCTGGATCGGCCGCCACGTCCCCGTCGCGTCCTGCTGGAACGATGCGATGCTGCCGTCGTAGCCGTATTTGACGTCCCAGCACGCGATCGCCGAATCCGCCATCGCCGCATTCAGTTCCGCCAGCAGCCGGATGTTGCCCGACAGGCTCAGACCCTGCTGGCGCGACACCACCTGCGCGATCGTGTTCCACAGCCCGGGCGGCGTCGGCGTCCCGGTGCCGCCGCTCCAGAACTGCGCGATCTGGCTCTGGTCCGCCGTCCGCGTGCTGCTGGTCGCCGAACCCAGGCTCTCCACCTGGTTCAGCGCCGCCGCCCACTCCGCCGAATCCAGCGCCGGCGGCGGCCCGATCTCCTGCACCAGCGCATCGCTGCTCGCGATCGCGAACGGCGTCACGCTGCCCCATTGCGGATCGATCGCCTGCAGGAACATCGGCGCCGTCGGCTCCCAGTCCCCGGGATCCTCCCCGCCCTCGATCGTCACGAAGTCCGACGATCCGTCGCTCGCGCGGATCGCCAGGATCGTGTCCGCGATGAAGCTGCCCAGCGCCAGCCCCGCGGTCTTCTCCGCGCCGTCCGCAATCCCCGTCAGCGAGGTCGCCAGCGCCGCGTCGTACAGCGCCTTGCGCGACGGGAACAGGCTGACCAGAACCTCATACGCCGTCTGCGCCAGCGCCGCCGTCTCGTTCACCGGACCATTCGGCGTCGCATGCACCATGTACGCCGGCGTGCCCTCGATCGCCGCCAGCGTGTCGTACTGCGCCAGGCTCACGATCGCCAGCAGGCGGCTGCCGTCCGTCGGATACAGCGCCATCCCGGCGATGGTATCCAGCGTCATCTGGTTCCACGTCAGCGCGACGTCCGCCCCCACCGTCCCGGTCCGCGTCACCGTCAGCGTCCGCGTCGATGTCAGACCGATCTGGTTGGTCGCCGTCAGCGTGAACGTGTTCTCGCCCGACGCCAGCTCCACGTTCGGGATCTGGAACACCCCGCCCGCGCCCGCCAGCACGCTCTGCCCGTTCAGCGTCAGCGTCGATCCCTGCGACGCCTCACCGGTCAGCGACACCAGGCTGTACGCCGTGCTGTTGCTGCCCGGCGCACCGGTCTGCGAACTCGGCGCCAGCGCGAACGAGGTGATCGCAGGCGCCACCGTCAGCAGCGTCAGCGTCAGGTCCGCCTGCTGGCGGAACCCGGCACGGTCGGTCAGCATCAGGTGCAGCGTGTGCTCGCCGTCCGGCAGCGCACCCCCGTTCAGTGCGGCAAGCTGCGCCGCGCTGATGGTGAACGTGCCGTCCGCCGCCAGCCCGTCGGTCAGGTCCACATAGTCGGCATCCGCCGCACCGCCGAGCGCGGCACGCAGCGTCGCCACCCCGTTCGCCGCCACCGCCTTGCCCGCGGTCGTCGCGTCCGCCGTGATCCGGTCCGTCTTGTTGGCGCCCGTGTCGTTCACCAGCGCCACGTTCAGCGTCGGACGGTTCACCCCGGGCGAGCCGATCGAGCCGCCGAACGAGGTCAGCACGCCGCCCGGACCGATGTTCAGGTTGCCGGTGACGTTCAGCTCCGTCCCGGCCCCCAGCACCAGCACCGCGCTGCCCGCGCCGCCGATCGTCAGGTCGCCCGTGATGTCGAGCCGGCTGCCCTCGCCCTCCAGGTCGATCACCCCCGACCCGCCCGCCAGCACGCCGAGCGTCGCGTTCGCCGCCGTCACCACCGCGCCGTTCAGGATCCACAGGTCCGCCGCCGAGCCGTCGCCCAGCAGCAGGTCGCCCGTCGCCGACAGCCGGCTGCCCGCGCCGGTCACCGAGATGATGCCGCTGCCGCCCGCCGCCTGCCCCGCCTCGATCGAGCCGGCCACCACCGCGCCGCCCGCGGTGATCGCGAGCGAGCCGGAATCGGCGCCGCCCACCACCAGTTGCCCGTTGAGCTGCCACAGCGAATCCGTGCCGGTCACCGACACCTGCGAGCCGGCCGAGCCCAGGTTCGCGCCGATCACGCCGGCCGGCCCGCTGCCGCCCGGGCCGGGTGCGGTGATCAGCCGGCCGCCGTTCTGGATCGCGAAGTGGAACGGCGAGGCGTCGCCGGCGATGAACCGCTCCGTGTCGAACCGCGCGTCGTTGTTGCTCAGCGAGCCGCCGTTCACCGCGCTCACGTCGCCCAGGAACAGCGAGCCCACCGGCCCGTTCAGCGTCAGCGGCCCGTCCAGGTTGATCGCCGTGCCGGTCAGCGACTGCGCCGGGCCCTCGACGTCGATGCCGGTCAGCAGGAACCGCCCGTCGCCGCCGCCCGCCTTCAGCGCGATCGCCGAGGCCGATGTCGTGTCGGTGACCTTCAGCTCGGGGCCCCCGACGCCCTGGATCACCTGCCAGTGGCCGGGACCCGACAGCGACACCTCGAACGAGGTCTTGTCCGCGTCCTCCACCACCGCAGGCGCCGTGTCGCTCGACAGCACCGTCCCGACCGGGACCGCACCGTTCAGCAGGACACGCTGCTCCAGCGTCTCGAACAGCAGCACAGGCTGCGAGCCGGGGGACGATGTGCGCCGCGCGAGGCGCCGCGCGCGGCGGTTCGGCGCGGATTGCTGGTTGTTGGCGTGGGCGGTTCCAAACGGCCAGGGCATGGCGGAACGCTCCGTTACGGGCTGAAGACGGTGATGGCAGAGGAATGCCGTTGCGCAATCGCTTCGACATCGGCGAGAAGGCAATTATTCGCCGGCGGCGATTTCGCTCGCGGCATTGTGATCAATGTGAAAAGTTGCACGCCATAGCGTCGGTGCGCGCAATGGTTGAGGTGAGCACGCGACATAACGCGACCTGGCGTCTCCCCACGTGGAATTTTGTTCGGCGGACCGCGACTTTCCGTTTCTGGAGACCACGGCTGCTCATCGGGCAACGCAGGCAGCATCGCTTGAAAGGGTCTCGATTGGCAACCCAAAACAGTTCACATCGGGCACCATCGCAAGCGCCGAAGAACGACCCGAAATTGCAATGATACGCTCCGGATCAGCATGCATCTGAATGTGTAACGCCGCATCGCGCTCGATCCGGCAACATCACAGCGCGTGAGCAGCGGCATGCTGCAAAGCAGCACACCGCCGCGCAGCGACAGCCTCTCGTCCGCGCCGCGTCAGTGGCGGGCAGCCTCCCACTGGTCGGCCGCGTCGAGCTCGCGCTTGAACTCACCGCCCGTCCGCAGGATCGCCGCCCGCAGGTCCGCCGGCAGCGGCTTGCGCATGCCGAGATCGTCCTGCGGCATCTTGCCGCTGCGGACCTCCTCAAGGACATCGTCGATCTCGCCCGACGCATGCACCGGCGTCTGCAACAGCACCAGGTGATCCATCCCGGCCTCATTGTTCGGCGCATGGCACGTGAGGCACGTCCCCTTCCGCGCCTCGGCCGCGAAGTCCCGATACGCCTTGTCCAGTGCCACGAGATGCGGATTGCCGGCACTGTACCGGTTGGAGAACAGCGTCGCGTGGGGCTGCAGGCCGCCGGCCGGGTCGCTCCATTGCCAGTCGGTGAAGGTCGGCGGCGTCACATGCGCCCAGGTGCCGCGATTGGCCTCGCTGCCGTCCTTCGAGCGCGTGACGACGAACACCTGCCCCTCACGGTTGAAGTAGAACCGGATGACGTTCGCCGTCTCATAGGCGCTCCATTTGTCGGCGCTGTGCCAGAACGGGTAGGGGAATTCGCCCGGCGGCAGCGCGTTGCGGAAATATGCCTGCACGCTGATGACGCCGACCCGCTCGCGCGGATCGATGCTGGCGGACCACTGGCCGGTGAAGCTGAACAGCGACAGATAGACCTGGCGGAAGATGTCCGGCTTGAAATGCGTGAGCTTCCGCTTCGAGAGCCGCAGTTCCGGCTGATCGCCGCCCCAGAGAATGCCGCTCGAGGCCATCGGCACCTCGTCGGATGTGCGCAGCGCCGCCGCGCATTTGGCATGCGCATCGACATCGTCACGCGCGGCCATCGGACAGGCCTGTGCCAGCTTGGCCGCGATGCGCGCACCGAGTTTCTCGAGGTCGGCGAGGTTGGGTTGGGCAGGCTGGGTGCGGGCTGCGCCGGCCGCGAGCAATGCCAGCGCGGCGGCGGCAATGCCGCCAACAACGGACTTCTTCATAAGGACTCCCTGGCGGCGCTTGCATGCACCGCCGCGAATAGGCGACACGTCGGAAGCGCGCAGACTGGCAACGTTTACGCTGCGATTGCAACACATTTGCATCAGCGATACGCGCTTCACCACGCGGGATTTGATGCGCATCAAGTGCGCAGGACGATACGGCGAAATAGTCGCGGGAGCGACACGCTTGGGTTGAACCAGCCAGCGATACGCCGCCTCACCGATCGGGGGCGCGTGTATCCACCAGTTCGGGCGGCTCGGTCCAGCCGGGCAGGACCCCGGCCATGCTGGGCAGTTCGTGGGCAATGCCTTTGTGGCAGTCGATGCAGGTGCGCTGCCCGGTCAGCAGATATTGCTGATGGATCCGTGCCGCTCGCACGGTCTGCCGCGACACGTCCATGGCCGCCGCAAGATGGCAGTTCCGGCACTCCAGCGAATCGTTCGCCTTCAGCCGGGCCCATTCGTGCTGGGCCAGCGTCAGCCTGTGGTCGAGGAACTTCTGCCGCGTGTCGATGGTGCCGAACAGATGCCCCCAGACCTCCTTCGAGGCCTGCATCTTGCGCGCGATCTTGTCGGTCCAGTCGTGCGGCACGTGGCAGTCCGAGCAGATCGCCCGCACGCCGGAACGATTCGCGAAGTGCACGGTCCGCGACAGTTCCTGATAGACGTTGTTGCGCATCTCATGGCACGAGAGGCAGAACGTCTCGCGGTTGGTGAATTCGAGTACGGTGTTGAAGCCGCCCCAGAACACCACGCCGCAGGCGAAGCCGCCCAGTGTCAGGAAGCCGAGGCTCAATCCGCTGGCAGGACGCCGTACGATCGTCCAGAGGGCGCCAAGCCAGGCGATCATCGCACGCATGTCAGAGCTTGCTCGCTGCTGAAATCAGCCCGGGACAGGCGCTGGCACTTTGTCCTGTCGCGTGATTCGCGCCGAGCGCGACTCTACCGGACGCGCGCATGCCCTAGCGCACCTGGAGCGCGTCGCGGAACGTGTTGACCACCAGCGGTCGCACGTCGCTCTGCGGCACATGGCAGGCACTGCAGAAATAGCGCCGCGGCGTCACATCCGCGAGCACCTGGCCGTCGCGGTCCATGAAATGCGTGACGCTGATCATCGGCGCGCCGGACCCTTCGATGAACTGTCGCGCATGGCACGTCAGGCACTGGTTGGCATGCAGCGTCACCTGGTAGCCGTCGATCGTGTGCGGAATGATCGGCGGCTGCTCCGGATAGCTGCGGCCGCGCCGCACATCGTCGGTGATCACCCGTGGCACCTGCGGCGCGGCGACGGGCACGGTCGGCGGCAGATTGCCGATGAGCCTCGGCGCATCCAGCACCTGCTGGGCCATGGCCGCGAAGCCGGCCACCAGCGGCAGCGCCAGCATCAGCGCACGACCCGCCCTCATACCGGCAGCAGCTTCACGGCACACTTCTTGAAGTCGGCCTGCTTGGAGATGGGATCGGTCGCGTCGAGCGTCACCTGATTGATCAACTGGCTTGCATCGAACCAGGGCACGAAGATCACGCCCTCAGGCATACGGTTGCGCCCACGCGTCTCGACGCGCGAACGGATCTCGCCGCGCCGCGAGATCACCCGCACCTCCGCACCCTGGTTGATCCCCAGCGTGCGGGCGTCCAGCGGATTCATGAACACCCGCGCCCCGGGGAAGGCGCGATACAATTCGGGCACGCGCATCGTCATCGAGCCGGAGTGCCAATGCTCCAGCACGCGCCCGGTCACGAGCCAGAATCGATAGTCGTGGTCTGGTGATTCCGCCGGCGGCTCGTACGGGGCGGCGAGGATCACGGCGCGGCCGTCGGGCCGGCCATAGAACCGCACGCCTTCGCCCGGCTTCACATAGGGGTCGTGACCCTCGCGATAGCGCCAGCGCGTCTCGCTGCCGTCGACCACCGGCCAGCGCAGGCCGCGCGACTGGTGATAGGCATCGAACGGTGCCAGGTCGTGGCCATGGCCGCGGCCGAACGACGCGTATTCCTCGAACAGCCCCTTGTGCAGATAGAAGCCGAAATGCCGTGCCTCGGCGTTGGGGTAGGCCGCGTCGCACTCATCCGCCGGGTAGCGGTCCACCTGGCCGTTGCGGAACAGCACGTCGAACAGCGTCCTGCCGCGGAAGCCCGGATTGGCCGCCAGGATCTCGGCCGGCCACACTTCATCGGTCGTGAAGCGCCGCGAAAACTCGGCAATCTGCCAGAGATCGGAACGCGCCTCGCCGGGCGGATCGACAAGCTGGTGCCAAAACTGCGTGCGCCGCTCGGCGTTGCCGTAGGCGCCCTCCTTCTCGACCCACATCGCCGCCGGCAGGATCAGGTCCGCCGCCAGCGCGGTGACGGTCGGATAGACTTCCGAGACCACCACGAAATTGTCCGGGTTGCGGTAGCCCGCATAGGTCTCGTTGGCACTGTTCGGCGCGGCCTGCACGTTGTTGGTGGTCTGCGTCCAGTACCAGTTCAGCGCGCCGTCCTTCAGCATGCGATCCTGCTGCACGGCGTGGTAGCCAGGCTTGTCGGGCAGCAGCCCCTGCGGAACCTTCCAGACCTCCTCGACACGTTTGCGATGTGCGGGGTTGGTCACCACCATGTCGGCCGGCAACCGGTGCGCGAAGGTGCCGACCTCGCGCGCGGTGCCGCACGCCGATGGCTGGCCGGTCAGCGAGAACGGACCGTTGCCGGGCTCGGCGATCTTGCCGGTCAGCAGATGCAGGTTGTAGCAAAGCTGGTTCAGCCATACGCCGCGGACGTTCTGGTTGAAGCCCATCGTCCACAGCGAAACGACCTTGCGCTGCGGGTCGGCATAGAGTTCGGCCAGCGCACGAAGCTGGTCGGGTTCCACCCCGGTCAGCCGCGAAACCTTATCCAGCGTGTAGTCGCGCACCAGCGCGGCGTAGCCGTCGAAGTCGAGCGGGGTCGTCGCCCCGGGATCCGCGGCACCTTTCGCCTGCTGCTCGCGCGGATCGTCCGGCCGCAGCCCGTAGCCGATGTCGGTCTGCGCACGCAGGAAAATCGTGTGGCTGCGCACGAACTCCTGGTTCACCCGGCCCGTGGTAATGATGTGGTTCGCGATGTAGTTGAGGATCGCGAGGTCGGTACCCGGACGGAACACGATCGGCAGATCGGCCAGGTCGGAACTGCGGTTGGTGAATGTGGACAGCACCGCGACCTGCACGTGCGCCGCCGACAGCCGCCGGTCGGTGAGCCGCGTCCACAGGATCGGATGCATCTCCGCCATGTTCGAGCCCCACAGCACGAACGCATCGGCCTGCTCGAAATCGTCGTAGCAGCCCATGGGCTCGTCCATGCCGAAGGTGCGGATGAACGCGTAGGCGGCGGACGCCATGCAGTGCCGCGCATTGGGATCTAGGTTGTTGGAGCGGAAGCCGGCGCGCATCAGCTTGGTGGCGGCGTAGCCTTCCCAGACGGTGGACTGGCCGGACATGAACATGCCGAGGGCGGCCGGGCCTTTGGCGCGCAGCACGCGC
Organism: Acetobacteraceae bacterium; assembly: GCA_037201625.1. GTDB lineage: Bacteria > Pseudomonadota > Alphaproteobacteria > Acetobacterales > Acetobacteraceae > JAMXLO01. The sequence goes on from JBBCGR010000003.1 coordinate 2,510,773, forward strand.
TTGGCCTTTTCCGCCATCACGTCGAACGCTTCGTCCCAGGTGACCGGCGTGAACTCGCCGTCCTTCGCGTAGGCACCGTTGCGCTTGCGCAGCAGCGGCTGCGTCAGCCGGTCCGCACCGTACATGACCTTCGAGAGGAAGTAGCCCTTCACGCAGTTCAGGCCGCGGTTCACCTCGGACAGCATGTCGCCATGGGTCGCGACGACGCGGCCCTGCTTCACGCCGACCATCACGCCACAGCCGGTGCCGCAGAAGCGACACGGCGCCTTCGACCAGGTTATCTTCAGCGAATCGATGCCGCCCGCCACCGGCTGTGCCCGGGCCGGCAGCACGACGCCGGCCGCCAGTGCCGCCATCGCGGCGGCGTGCGCCTTCAGCAGGTCGCGGCGGTTCATACCTCGTCTCCATCAGGCTCGGAATGTTCGAAGACCAGCGTTGCCGACATCACCTCGTCGAGATCGCCGATGCGGTTCAGCATATCGGCCAGGTCGCAGGGCCGGTCGGACTCCAGCACCACGACGATCCGCCCGCGATCGACCATGAGCACCTCGGCTCCCGCCAGTGCGGCGATGCGCGCGGCGACAGCGTCCTGCACGGCCGGCCGCGCCTTCACCACCACCGAAGCGATGTGCAGGATCGTGTCAGCCATGCGCCGCCTCCACCGTCAGGGCCAAGGCACCGACCGGGCACACCGGGACGCAGTCGCCGCATCCGGTGCACAGGCTGGCAGTGATGCGCGGCAGCGGTGGCCCACCGAGGCGCGGGGTGAAGCGGATCGCCTGCGCGGGACAGGCATCGCCGCAGGATTGGCAATGCACGAAGGAGCGCGCGAGGCAGCAATCGGCGATGGCGACCGGCGCCGGACGGCCGAAGCTCAGCAGGGAGCGTCGCGTCGGGTGCATCGCTAGGAGCGCGCTGCCGGCGGGCCGGGCGGTCCGTAGACCTGCTGGTGCATCCAGACCCCCAGCCCCCAGCCGCCCACCACACCGACCGCCACTACCGGCCAGACCACGATCGCCAGCAGCGCGAACACCAGCAGTTCCGACCGTCGCCGCGCGGGCGAGGTCGCCGGGGCCGGAAAGCTGCTGCGTTCGCTGGCCAATGTTCTGGAGGCTCCCACCCGAGATTTTGCAGGAGCATCCGGTGGCGCCGCTCGTGCGCCCCGATTTGGGGTCCGCGATCCCTAACAACCGGTAAACGCGGGCCCTGGCCTACTTTCGTGGCTGCCGCAGGTACTCCTCGCGCAGCAGGAACTTCTGGATCTTGCCAGACGCGGTCTGCGGAAATTCGTCGACGAAGTGCCAAACGCGCGGCACCTTGTGGGCGGCAAGCTGCCGGCGGCAGAACAGCACGAGCGCGTCGACATCCGGCGCCTGGTGTGGCTGCAACCGCACGAACCCGGCGACCACCTCGCCCCAGTGCGGATCGGGCAGGCCGATCACCGCTGCGTTCGCGACGCCAGGATGGGTCAGCAGGATGTCCTCCACCTCGCGCGGGTAGATGTTCTCGCCGCCGCGGATGATCATCTCCTTGAGCCGTCCCTGGATGCGGCAGTAGCCGTGCCGGTCGATGCTGCCGAGATCGCCGGTGTGCAGCCAGCCCTCCACATCCAGGGCGGCTGCGGTGGCGGCCTCGTTGTCGAAATAACCCTGCATGACGCCATAGCCGCGCACCAGGACCTCACCGACCGTGGCGACCGGCAGCACCTGGCCGCTGGCCGGATCGACCACCTTGATCTCGGTTTGCGGTAGCGGCCGGCCGACCGTCGTGATCCAGTCGGGATGCGTCTCGCCCGGCCGGGTGTGCGTGACATAGGGCGACGCCTCGGTCTGACCGAACCCAATGCCGACATCCAGGCCGAAGCGCGCCTGGGCCCGCCGCACGAGGTCCGGCGCGACCGGCGCGCCGCCCAGCGTACACAGGCGCCAGGACGACAGGTCGCGCTCGGCAGCGGCCGGATGGTCCATCACGCGCAGCAGCATCGTCGGCACGCACAGCATGATGGTGCCGCGTTCCTGCTGGAACAGGTCCAGCAGGTGCGCCGCATCGGCACTGGCGGCCATCACGAGGGAGCCGCCGGTCTGCAACGCTCCGAGGGTCGCGAGGCCGCAGCCGGCGGTATGGAACATCGGCATCGGGTTGATCCACACGTCCTGCGGGCGCGCGCCGATCGCCTCGGCATAGAAGCGGCCGTTGTTGCTGAGGCCGCGGTGCGTAAGCATGGCCCCCTTCGGCGCGCCCGTCGTCCCCGACGTGTACTGGATCTGCGCGATGTCGCCCGGGGCGACCGGCGGCAATTCGTACGGGGCGGGCGCCGCGGCCATGAACGCCGGCCAGGCATTGAGCGGGATCACGTGCCGCAGTCCCGGCAGGTCGGCACGCATCGATCCGACCGTCGCCAGCAGGTCGTGACCGCGATGCTCCGGCTGCACCACGATGCCGCTGGCGCGCGACTGCCGCAGCAGGTAGCCCAGTTCGCGCGGTGAGGACGCGGGATTGGCGGTGACCAGGACCAGGCCGGCCAGCGCCGCACCAAATTCCATCATTGTCCATTCAGGACAGTTCGCCGCGCAGATCGCGACGTGCTGGCCGGGCGTGAAGCAGGTCAGCAGCGCGCGCGCCACCTGTTCGGAGGCTTCCAGCAATGATTGGAAACTCCACCGTCGCCGGCTGGCGAATTCGCCGAAGCCTTCGATCAGCGCAGCACGTCCACCCCAGGCTCGCGCTGCGCTGCGCAGCGCATCGCCGACCGTTCGTTCCAGCACCGGGTAGGACCGGTCAGCCGGCAGATAGGATACACCCGTCCATACGCATTCCATGTCGCACTCCGCATTCCACCAACGGAACGGGGGCGCAATGTGAGATGCCGCTGTTACGCGGCCATGACCAGATGATTGCAATGGAAACGCGCGGCAGGGAGCGCGAGGGGGGCGCTCCCTGCCGAATCGTCAGGCGGCCTCGGCCAATTCGCCGTTGATCGTCAGCCCCTTCGCGCCGGCGGACACGTGGATCGTGTCGCCGTCCTTCACGGCACCTTCCAGGATCAGCGACGCCAGCGGGTTCTGCAGGCTGCGCTGGATCACCCGCTTCAGCGGACGCGCGCCGTAGGTGCTGTCGTAGCCCTCGCCCGCCAGCCAATCGAGCGCGCTGCGGTCCAGCTCCAGCCCGATTTTCCGGTCCGCCAGCAGCTTGCGCAGATGCTCGAGCTGGATCGACACGATGCTCGCCATGTCGCTGCGCTGCAGCCTGCGGAACAGGATGATCTCGTCCAGCCGGTTCAGGAACTCCGGCCGGAAGTGATGCCGCACCACGTTCATCACCTGGCCCTGCACCATCGCCGTCGCCTCGCCGTCCGGCTGTGCCGACAGGATCTCGCTGCCGAGGTTCGAGGTCAGCACGATGATCGTGTTCTTGAAGTCAACCGTGCGGCCCTGGCCATCGGTCAGGCGGCCATCGTCCAGCACCTGCAGCAGCACGTTGAAGACGTCCTCGTGCGCCTTCTCCACCTCGTCGAACAGGATCACCTGGTACGGCCGCCGGCGCACCGCCTCGGTCAGCACGCCGCCCTCATCGTAGCCGACATAGCCGGGAGGCGCGCCGATCAGCCGGGCGACCGCATGGCGCTCCATGAACTCGCTCATGTCGATGCGCACCATCGCGCGCTCGTCATCGAACAGGAACTCGGCGAGTGCCTTGCAGGTCTCGGTCTTGCCGACGCCGGTCGGACCCAGGAACAGGAAGCTGCCGATCGGCCGGTTCGGATCCTGCAGCCCGGCCCGAGCACGGCGCACCGCATTGGCGACCGCCTTCAGCGCCTCCTCCTGGCCGACCACCCGCTTGCGCAACTGGTCCTCCATGCGCAGCAGCTTGTCGCGCTCACCTTCCAGCATCTTGTCCACCGGAATGCCGGTCCAGCGCGAGACCACGCCGGCGATCTGGCTCTCGGTGACCGCCTCGTTCACCAGCTTGCCGTCTGCCGATGCCGCCAGCTTCTTCTCGATGTCCGGGATCACGCCGTACAGCAGTTCGGAGGCGCGTCCCAGGTCGCCGCGGCGCTGCGCAATCTCCACCTCGCTGCGCGCCTGGTCGAGCCGCTCCTTCAGCTTCTGGGTCTCCTGCACCTGCTCCTTCTCGGCCTGCCACTTGCCGGTCAGCGCATTCGACTCGTCCTCGAGGTCGGCCAGTTCCTTCTCCAGCCGCACCAGCCGGTCGCGCGAAGCCGCGTCGCTCTCCTTCTTCAGTGCCTCGCGCTCGATCTTGAGCTGGATCACCCGGCGGTCGAGCTCATCCAGCTCCTCCGGCTTGGAATCCACCTCCATGCGCAGCCGGCTCGCGGCCTCGTCCACCAGGTCGATCGCCTTGTCCGGCAGGAATCGGTCGGTGATGTAGCGGTTGGACAGCGTCGCCGCGGCGACCAGCGCACCGTCGGTGATGCGCACGCCGTGGTGCAGTTCGTATTTCTCCTTGATGCCGCGCAGGATCGAGATCGTGTCCTCGACCGACGGCTCGCCCACGAACACCGGCTGGAACCGCCGTGCCAGCGCCGCGTCCTTCTCGATGTGCTTGCGGTACTCGTCGAGCGTGGTGGCGCCGATGCAGTGCAGCGTGCCGCGCGCCAGTTCCGGCTTGATTAGGTTGGCCGCATCCATGGAGCCTTCGGCCCGGCCCGCGCCCATCAGGTTGTGCAGCTCGTCGATGAACAGCACCACCTTGCCTTCGGCAGCCTCGATCTCCTTCAGCACCGCCTTCAGCCGTTCCTCGAACTCGCCGCGGAACTTCGAGCCGGCGACCAGCGCGCCCAGGTCGAGCGAGAGCAACTGCTTGCCCTTCAGCGCCTCCGGCACGTCGCCGTTGACGATGCGCAGCGCGAGGCCCTCGACGATGGCGGTCTTGCCGACGCCAGGCTCGCCGATCAGCACCGGGTTGTTCTTGGTGCGCCGCGCCAGCACCTGGATGGTGCGGCGGATCTCCTCGTCTCGGCCGATCACCGGGTCGAGCTTGCCGTCGCGCGCCAGCGCCGTCATGTCGCGCGCATACTTCTTCAGCGCGTCGAAGCTGGATTCGGCGTTGGGGCTGTCGACCTTGCGGCCCTTGCGGATGTCGGTGACCGCCTTCTCCAGCGTCTGCGGCGTGGCGCCGGCGCTCCGCAGTGCACGCGCCGCAGGCGTGTCGGACGCAGCGATCGCGACCAGCAGCCGGTCCTGCGCGACATATTCGTCGCCGGCCTTGGTAGCGGCCTGCTGCGCCGCATCGAGCAGGCGCACGAGGTCCGGCGTGATCTGCGGCTGGCCGGCGCCGGAGCCCTGCACCTTGGGCTGGCGCGAAAGCTCCGATTCGACCGTGGCCAGCGCGGCCTTGGGATCGCCCCCGGCCGCCTTGATCAAGCCGGCGGCGGCGCCTTCCTCATCGTCGAGCAGCGCCTTGAGCAGGTGCTGCGGTGTGATCTGCTGGTGGAATTCCCGGATCGCAATCGTCTGTGCGGCCTGCAGGAATCCACGCGCCCTTTCGGTGAATTTCTCTATGTCCATGTCCATGTCCCTGGTCGTAGGCGACAGGCCCTGTCCCGCCCCTGATCAGGCGACGGAAACGTGAACCTTTGGCCTGGAATTGGGTCGCGGCAGGATGCCTCGCAAGAGGGAGAATGAGCCATGCGGATCGAATACCTGTATCGCTACCCGGTGAAGGGATTGACCGCCGAAGCGCTGGAGGCGGCCGATGTGGAGGCGGGCGGCTGCATCCCCTGGGACCGCGCCTTCGCGCTGGCGCAGGGCGATTCCGGCTTCGACCCGGCCACGCCGCGCTGGCTGCAGAAGGCCAACTTCATGTGCCTGATGAAGAACGCCCGCGCCGCCGCACTGTTCTCCTTCTTCGAGCCGCACACCGGTATGCTGGCGATCCGCGCGCCGGACGGTTCGTCGGTGGTGGAGAATGTGCTGACTGAGGCCGGGCGCGAACGGGTGGGCGCCTTCCTCACCGGCTACCTGGGTGAGGAGGTCCGCGGCACTCCTCGCTTCCACCACATACCCGGCCACAGCTTCTGCGATCAGCGCGGCAAGGTGGTGAGCCTGATCAACCTCGCCAGCCTGCGCGACTTCGAGGCGAAGGTGGGGGCACGGCGGCATCGCCGGCGGTTCCGTGCCAATGTCTGGTTCAGCGGCACGCCGGCCTGGAACGAGCGCGCCTGGGTCGGACAGCACTTGCAGATGGGCGGCGCCGTGCTGCGGGTGGTGAAGCCCATCACCCGTTGCCCGGCGACCGAGGTCAACCCCGAGACCGCGGAGCGCGACGCCGATCCGGTGGCCGAGTTGCGGACGCTCTACGGTCACGTGGAACTGGGCGTGCACGCCGAGGTCATCGAGAGCGGACGGTTTGCGGTGGGCGACGCGATCGAGATCCTGCCGGAGTAGCGCCCGGCGCCGCGCTCGCCGAGCGAGCACCGCCCGGCGCAGCGACGAGATGGCGCCTCTTCGCGGATTGTTAAGCGCCGGCGGGCATGCTTCGGCGCATGCAGCGGATGGTCTTGCTCGATGGTGTGCGCGGTGCGCTGGCGTTCTACGTCCTGCTCAGCCACACGCTGCCGTTCGCGCCGCTGCCGGCCTGGCTGCACTGGCTGTTCCAGCACGGCGGGGCGGCGGTGGATGTGTTCTTCATCCTCAGCGGGCTGGTGATCGTCCGGTCGCTCACCAGCTTCGAATACCGCAGCCTGCCGTTCCTGATCGCGCGGGTCACGCGCATCTACCCGGTGTTCCTGGTGGTGTTCGCCATGGCCGTCGCGGTGCAGCCGCTGGCGACCGGCTTCGGGAACATGGCGTGGATCGGAACCGAGAGCCAGGCGCGCAGCATCTGGTCGAGCGGCTGGCCCAGCGACTGGCAGGTGCTCATCGCCACCCACCTGACGATGACGCACGGGCTGTTCCCCAACGGCCTGCTGCCCGATGTGTGGGTGAGCTTCCTGGGCGCGGCCTGGAGCCTGTCCACCGAATGGCAGTTCTACCTGCTGGCGCTGCTGGTGGGCGCGCGGCTGGGACTGTCGCGGATGGCGTGGCTGTTCGTCGCGCTGTCCGCTGCGTCCGTCGCCTGGCACGCGACGGTGCCCGAGGCATGGCAATTCAGCCGCGCCTTTCTGCCGAACAAGGCGCAGTATTTCGCGCTCGGCGTGATCAGCGCACTCGTGGTGCGCGAGAGACGGGCCGGGCTGGCCGGCTATTGCGCCGTGCTCGCGGCAACGCTGGCGCTCTCCGCCGCGCAGGGGGGCATCGACAAGCTGCTGCCGCCCATCATGTGGACGCTGTGCCTGGCGGCGCAGATGGTGCCAGCGTCATACCGGACCTGGAGCAGCCATTCCATGTTCCCCCGGTCGGGCACGGCCGTCGTGCGGCTGCCGCTGGCGGCACTGGCGGGCCTGCTGCAATCCAGGGCGCTGGTGTGGCTCGGCGCCGTGTCCTACTGCCTCTATCTGGTCAACGAGCCGGTCCAGAAGGTCCTCGGCGTGGGGCTGGCCGCCCTGGTGCAGGGCAACGCCACATTGTTCACTGCCCTGTGGATCCCGGGAGCGATCGCGCTGCCGCTGCTGGCCGCCTGGTGGTTGCACTATCAGGTCGAATTGCCAGCGCAACGCTATGGCCGAGGGGTGGCGCTCGCCGCGGTCAACGCCGGATGAAGGACCAGTAGAGCGGCGCGCGTCCCTCGCGCAGGGCCTTCGCCTCATAGCGGGTCGGCGGCCAGCCCGGCGGACGCTCCGCGGCGGGCGGTGGCGCCGCGAATAGCGATTGCGCGCCCATCACCTCCGCCACCCACGCCTGGTAGGTCGGATCGTCGCTCGCCACCCGCCACTCGGCGCCAGGCCGCAGCACGCGCGCCAGCAGCGGCAGCATCGCGGGATGCACGAAACGGCGCTTGGTATGGCGCGCCTTCGGCCAGGGATCGGGAAACAGCAGGAACAGCCGGTCGAGGCAGCCATCCGGCAGCGCACGCAGCAGCGGCCGCGCATCGTCGGTCCACAGGCGGAGGTTGCCGGGCAGCGGCGCATCGGCCTCGCCTCCCTCCGGCACGAGACGCGACAGCAGCGAGCAGATGCCGTTGTCGAACACCTCGCAGGCGATCAGCCCGGCCTGCTCATGCGCAGCGGCCTGCGCCAGGGCATGCTCCCCGCCGCCGAAGCCGACCTCCAGCCACAGCGCGTCGAGCGGTCGCGGGAACGCGGCCCGAGGCTCGCCTGCGCAATCCGGCGGGAAGGCCAGACGCGGCAGAGTGACCTCGAGCAGGCGTTCCTGGCGCGGACGCAGCCGATGGCCGCGACCGCGGCCATACAGCCGGTCCGGCGGTGGCTTCAGCGCCCGAAGGCTGCCTTCAGGCCCGGCACCAGGTCCGTCTTCTCCCACGTGAAGGTGCCCTTCTCCTCATCGGGGATACGGCCGAAATGGCCATACGCCGAGCTGGGCACGTAGATCGGCCGGTTCAGGTGCAGGTGCTCGCGGATGCCGCGGGGCGACAGGTTCATCAGTTCGCCCAGCGTCTTCTCGAGCCGCGCCTCCTCCACGTCCTTGCCGGTATTCTGCAGGTCCACATAGACCGACAGCGGCCGGGACACGCCGATCGCGTAGCTGATCTGGATGGTGCAGCGGTCAGCCAGGCCGGCCGCCACGACGTTCTTCGCCAGGTAGCGGCAGGCATAGGCGGCCGACCGGTCCACCTTCGTGGGGTCCTTGCCGCTGAACGCGCCGCCGCCGTGCGGGGCCGCACCGCCGTAGGTGTCCACGATGATCTTGCGCCCCGTCAGGCCGCAGTCGCCGTCCGGGCCGCCGACCACGAACTTGCCGGTCGGGTTCACCAGGAACTCCGACTCCTTGCACATCCAGCCCTTGGGCAGCGTGCTCTCGACGATCGGCCAGAGCATCCGCTTGATCTCGGGCTGCTCCAGGTCCTCGACGTGCTGGGTGGACACCACGATGGCGGTGGCGCCGACCGGCTTGCCGTCGACATAGCGCAGCGTGACCTGGCTCTTGGCGTCCGGCAGCAGGCCCGCGACCGATTTGTCGTGGATCTGCCGCAGATCGCGCACGCGATGCAGGATCGCGTGCGCATAGTGCAGCGGCGCCGGCATCAGGGCATCGGTCTCACGGCAGGCATAGCCGAACATCATGCCCTGGTCGCCGGCGCCTTCATCCTTGTTGCCGGCCGAATCGACGCCCTGGGCGATATCGGCCGACTGGGCATGCAGGTGGCAGGCGATATCCGCCTTGCTCCAACTGAAGCCCTCCTGGTCATAGCCGATGTCGTGGATCGCCATCCGCGCCAGATGCGCGAGCAGTTCCGGGGTGACGGTGGACGGCCCGCGCGTCTCGCCGGCGAACACCACACGGTTGGTGGTCACCAGGGTTTCACAGGCCACGCGGGAATAGGGATCGGCGGCCAGATAGGCATCCAGCACGGTATCGCTGAGCCGGTCAGCGACCTTGTCCGGGTGCCCTTCGGACACGGATTCAGAGGTGAACAGGTACTCGCCCGTATCGCGCATGTGCAGGGTTCTCTCGTGTCGCGGAAAGGGTTGGCCGCTACTGGTGGGCGGCCGGTGTGTGACGGAAAGGTTCCAAAGGGTCAAGTGTAACGGCGAGATCGACCCGCCCGCGTATCGCCAGTTCGGCCACGGGCCCCGACCGATAGGCGGCCACCGGCCGCAGCGTGTGCTCATCACGCCGGATGCGGGCCCCGCCGCGCACCGTGGAGCCGGTGTTGACCGTCGCGTAGAACGCGGCCGCGCCGTGATGCTCCAGCAGCGCCCCGGTGTCGAGCGCGAGCACCGCTGGCGGCGGCCCGGTACCGCGCAGGCGCACGCAGGCTCGGGCGAAGGCGTCGCGGCGGCGTGGCGCGGTCCAGAAGAACACATGGCTGTCGACGTGCCGGCGCCATTGCTCGGGCTGCCCGGCGAACGCACCGGCCAGGGTCGGCACCAGGCTGCGGTCCGGCATCACCTGCGGGCGCAGCATTGCGACCCGGCCGCCACCCAGGTCGATGCGGCGGAAACCGTCCCGGTTCGCCCCGCCGCGGTCCTCGCCCTGGTAGAGTGCCGCCGCCGGGAACAGGCCGGTCTCGGCGAGCCACGGGCCGGCACCCTCCGCCTCCATCACGTGCCAGACCCGTGGGAAGCGAGCGGCGAACCGAGCGCGGCCGCCGGTCATGGCATCCCCGGCAGTCACGCCATCCCCAGCACGTCCATCATCGAGTAGAGGCCTGGTGGCCGCCCGGCCACCCACAGCGCCGCGCGCACCGCGCCGGTCGCGAACGTCCGGCGATCGAAGGCACGATGCGTCAGCGCGATGTGCTCGGCCCCGGCGGCGAAGATCAGCGTGTGCTCGCCCACGACTTGCCCGCCACGCAGCGCGGCGAAGCCGATGGCGCCGGTCTTGCGCGCGCCGCCATGGCCATGCCGGCCGCTTTCCATGACGTCCGCCAGCGCCACGCCGCGGCCTTTGGCCACCGCGCGGCCGATGCCGATCGCCGTGCCGGAGGGCGAATCGACCTTCTGGCGATGGTGCATCTCGACGATCTCCGCGTCATAGCCATCGGCCGGCAGCGCGGCGCCCATCCGCTCGGCCAGCGCCAGCACGAGGTTGACCCCGGCCGAGAAGTTCGACGCGTAGACCACGGCGATCCGGCGGGCCGCCTCCGCCACGGCCGCCTCATCGGCGTCCGACAGGCCGGAGGTCCCCAACACCCAGGGGGTTCCCGCGTCCGCCAGCGCCGCGGCGTGGGACTGCGCGGCGGCGGCATTGGTGAAATCGACCACCACGTCGGACGCCCGCGCCAGCGCCGCGATGTCGGCGAACCGTGCGGCCCCACCGGGCGCGGGTTTCGCCGACTCGGCCCGGCCGATACCGCCCACGAGCATCGCGCCGGCCGCCGCAACCTCCTCGATCAGGAGATGACCCATACGGCCGGTCATGCCGGCGATGCCAATGCGGGTTGTCATGTCATCCTCCCGAACTCGGCGCGATCCTGCTTGTGTCCGGCAGGCGCGTCCAGCAGAGGAGACGGTTGAACGGCACGGCGGAACTGATCAGGTTGCGGCATGGCCTTCCTGCTCACCTGGCACGGCACCCTGCTGTGCCGACAGCGACACAGCGGCATTCTGCTCCATCGTCCGCCCTGGTCTCTGGGAGACGACGTGGAGCCGCTGGCACTCGACCTGCCGATCGGAACGCTCCAGGCCGATCTGCTCCACCATCTGCGCGGCTCCACCACGGCCGATCTGCCCGCCGCACCCCCCGGTGCGCTGAGCGGGCTGCGCATGGAGCGGGCGAGCGACCAGCGCACCCTGACGTTCCGGGGAGACTCGGCGTTCCTGTCGGCCGAAGGGGGCGGCGACAGCGTCGGCCTGTTCCGGCCCGAGGCAGCCGGCTGGGAATCCTTCCTGCCGGTCTCGCAGGCGGACCTCGAGGTCCTGCATGGGATCACCGGCGCGTCCTGGCTGGTGCGCTCCACCGGCGGGTTCGCCGACCGGCCGCTCCTGGCAGATGAGTTCCGGTTGCGCGCGGCCGACCTGGAGGTGGATCTGCGCTTCCAGATGCCGCTCGATCGGACCGACTGGCCGTCACGGGTGACCCTATTGCGCGACGGATGGCGGATCGAGCAGATCTGCCGCTACCGGCCGCTGGTCTATTATACCGTGTTCGGCGATCTGGCGGCGCGGGAGCAGTTAGCGCTCAGCGTGCGGTCATTATTCCAGGTCGGCCATTATCATGGCGACGTGGCAGTGCTCTCTGACCTTGCCCCGGCCGAGATCGTGCCATTCCTGCCTTCAGGCGTGCCGGGAAACTTCATCCTGGCGTCCCACCCGGCACGCGACACCTTCGACGCCAGGGCGGCGCGCTACACGATCGGCGACTGGAGCGACGCGGCCGTGTTCCAGCCGCTATTCTATGTCGATACCGCAACTATCTTCGACGCCGACGTCACCCCGTTGCTGCATGCGCTCGCGATGTCAGACCGGCTCGGCGCCCCTGCAGAAATCCTGCCGGCGCTGGCCAGATCGTTGCCTGCCGCCGCCGGCCTGCTGCAGCTTGACGACTGTCCGCCGCAGTTCCGGCAGGCCTTCGATGCGGGCGCGCTGGGCATCCCCAACATGAAGCGGCACGGCGGGCCGCTCGCGCTGATCTGCCGCGTGCTGGCCAACAGTGCGGTCCTGCACGGCCGTCACCTGCCGTTCGCTGTGCAGGAGATCGCCAACTACGTGGCGACCCGCCGGGCTCCGTTCGACACGGGCCTGCTGTCCTCGTTCGTGCGTCACGTGGAGGCAGGATCCGATCCCGTGCGCCGCACCGGACTGGCGCAGTTCCACGGGCGGGCAGCGGCCGAGAGGACCGCCGCGATGCGCGACTATCTGCGGCAGATCGAGGGGGTGGTTTGAGCGGTCTGTCCGAGACCTGGCTGCTGAGCGCGCATGGCACCGTCATCGGCTGGGACGCCGCCGCGGGCGCGCCGCGGCAGCATGCGCTGACGGCGCCGGGGACGCATCTGGTGCCGATCGGCGGACCGGTCAGCATCCAGGAATCCGGTCTCGGCCATCTGCTGCGGCGGGACGTGGACGATCTCGACCTCACGGTGCCGTTCGGGCCATGGCCTGGCGCGCGGGTGACCCGCGCCGGCGATGGCCGGTCCCTTCATCTGGCCTTCGGCGAGCGGTACCTCACCGCCGATCCGTCGACCGACCGCGTCGGGTTCGATGCCATGACTGCGGCGGCGAACGAGCGGTTCCTGCCGCTGAGCGGCGCCGACCTCGATGCGCTGCGCGGCCTGCTGACGCGCGAGTGGCTGGTCGGTGACGCCGGCGACCTGGTGGATCCGGGGCAGTCGGCGATGCAGCCCGACTTCACCCTGCGGCTTGGCCCGCTCGCAGTCGATCTGCGATGGCAGCTTCCGCTCGACCTCTCGCAATGGCCGAACCGCATCATGCTGCTGCGCGACGGCTGGCGCATCGAACCGGTCCGCCGCTACCGCCCGCTGATCTACTACGCCGCGTTCGGCGGTGCCGAGATCATGCGGCAGTTCGCCCTCAGCGTGCGGTCGCTGTGCACCGCGGGTGGCTACGACGGCTCCATCGCGGTGCTGACCGACAAAACTCCTGAGGAGATCGACAGTCTGCTGCCGGCGGGCCTCGCGGGACGGGTGGCGGTGATCCGGCTGGATGCGAGGGATCGGATCGGGTTCATGTGCGCACGCTATGCGATCACCGGCTGGCCGGACGCATGGCACCACCAGCCGCTACTCTACCTGGACACCGACATCCTGTTCGACATGGACGCGGCACCGCTGCTCCGCGCCGCCGCAATGTCGGAGCATATCGCCGCACCGGCCGAACGTGGCGAGGCCCTGCGCTCATCCACGTTCATCGGGGCGAACCTGCTGGCGGCCGATGGCTGCACGCCGGGGTTCGGCGACGGCTTCAACAGTGGCACCCTGGCAATTCCGAGCCTCGCGGAGCATGGCGGCACGCTGGCGCTGATCGGTCGCATCCTGACCAATTTCGGCACGCTGCACGGGCGCAACGCGTTGGCATGGGCGGACCAGGAGGTGGCCAACTACGTGTCCTATCGCATCGCCCGCTTCGACACGACCTGGATCAGCCGCTACGTGCGGCTGGCCAACGTGCATGCGACGCCCGCCGGCCGGCGGGGCCTCGTGCATTTCTGCTGGGTCAGCGGCGAGCAGCGGGCAGCGGTGATGCAGAACTACCTCGCGCGCCTGGACGCGATGCGCTAGAGCGTGATCCGCACAGGTGGAATCACCGGAGCGGTGAATCACGCTCTCGGACAATGAGCTAGAGCGTGATCCGTGAGCCTACACGAACGGAATCTGCTCTAGCCAGCCCTGGCTACCCCCGGCCGCCCTCGAAGAATTCCTTCACCTTGGCGAAGAAGCCCTCGCTCTCCGGGCTGCCCTTGCCGTGGCCTTCGGCCTCCGCCTCGAACTCCTCGAGCAGTTCGCGCTGCCGGCGGCTGAGGTTCTGCGGCGTCTCGACCGCCACCTGGATGTACATGTCACCGCGCACCGCGCTGCGCAGCACAGAAAACCCCTTGCCGCGCAGGCGGAACTGGTCGCCGGTCTGCGTGCCCGGCGGGACCTTCACCTTGGCACTGGTGCCGTCGATCGCCGGTACCTCCACCTCGCCGCCGAGTGCCGCCTGGGTCATGCGCAGCGGAACCCGCATGAAGATGTTCTGGCCGTCACGCTGGAACATCGGGTGCGGCCGGATCGCGACATGCACATACAGGTCGCCGGGCGGCGCGCCCTGGCCGCCGGCCTCGCCTTCGCCGGCAAGACGGATGCGCGTGCCGTCCTCCACGCCGGGCGGGATGGTCACCTGCAAGGAGCGCTCGCGCTGGACGGTCCCGACGCCCTGGCAGACCTTGCACGGGTTGCGGACCACCCGGCCCTGGCCGCCGCAGGTCGGGCAGGTGCGCTCGATCAGGAAGAAGCCCTGCTGCGCCCGCACCTTGCCGGCGCCGCGGCAGGTCGCGCAGGTGTCCGCGGCGCGGTTCTTGTCCTCGGAGCCGGAGCCGGTGCAGGCGTCGCAGACGACACGCGTCGCCACGCGCAGGCTCGCCTTGGTGCCGGAGTATGCCTCGGTCAGGTCGATCTCGACCGCCTGGCGGATATCGTTGCCGGCGCGCGTGCGGCCGGCACCGCCGCCGCGGCGGCCGCCCATGAATTCGCCGAACATCTGATCGAAGATGTCGCCCAGGCCGCCGCTGGCCGAGAAGTCGAAGCCGGCGCCGCCGCCCTGCTCGAATGCGGCATGGCCGTAACGGTCATACGCGGCGCGCTTCTGGTCGTCCTTCAGGATGTCATACGCCTCGCTGACCTCCTTGAACTTGGCCTCGGCCTGCTTGTCCCCCGGATTGCGGTCGGGGTGGTACTGCATTGCCAGTTTGCGGTAGGCCCGCTTGAGGTCCTCGGCTCCTGCTTCCCGCGCCACACCCAGGGTGGCGTAGTAGTCCTGTTTCGCCATGTCAGCCCTTCTTACTGGCGCTGAACGAAGTCGCGCCCGCCTTCGATGAAGCGCGGGCGCGATCCGTCATCCTGTCCGCCCAGGTGTATCAGGCAGACTTCTTCTTCTTCTCGTCAACTTCCTCGAACTCGGCGTCGACCACCTTGTCGTCCGGCTTGCCCGCACCCGGCTGGCTGCCGCCGGCCTGGGCCGCGCCGTCCGCCTGCTCGGATTGCTGCGCCTTGTACATCGCCTCACCAAGCTTCATCGCCGACTGGCTCAGCCGCTCGGTGGCCTGCTTCAGCGCGGCCGGATCGCTGCCGTCCATGGCGGAACGGGCCGCGGCGATCGCCGCCTCCGCCTCGCCCTTCTCCTGCACCGGGATCTTGTCACCGTACTCCTTCAGGTTCTTCTCCACCTGATGGATCAGGCCGTCCGCCTGGTTGCGGTTCTCAACCTGCTCGCGGCGCTGCTTGTCGGCTTCGGCATTCGCCTCCGCCTCCTTCACCATGCGCTGGATGTCGGTCTCGGACAGGCCGCCCGACGCCTGGATGCGGATCTGCTGCTCCTTGCCGGTCGCCTTGTCGCGCGCCTGCACCGAGACGATGCCGTTGGCGTCGATGTCGAAGGTGACCTCGATCTGCGGCACGCCGCGCGGGGCGGGCGGGATGCCGGTCAGGTCGAAGTTGCCGAGCAGCTTGTTGTCGGCCGCCATCTCGCGTTCGCCCTGGAACACCTTGATGGTGACCGCGCCCTGGTTGTCGTCCGCGGTCGAGAACACCTGGCTCTTCTTGGTCGGGATCGTCGTGTTGCGCTCGATCAGCCGGGTGAACACGCCGCCCAGCGTCTCGATGCCCAGCGACAGCGGCGTCACGTCCAGCAGCAGCACGTCCTTGACGTCGCCGGACAGCACCGCGCCCTGCACCGCGGCGCCGATCGCCACCACCTCATCGGGGTTGACGTTGCGCGCGGGCTCCTTGCCGAAGAAGGTCTTCACCGTCTCGATGACCTTCGGCATGCGGGTCATGCCGCCGACCAGGATCACCTCGGAGATCTCGCCCGCGGTGACGCCGGCGTCCTTCAGTGCGGCGCGGCACGGATCGAGCGTGCGGCTGACCAGGTCGTCGACCAGGCTCTCTAGCTTCGCGCGGGTCAGCTTCATCACCAGGTGCTTCGGCCCAGAGGCATCGGCGGTGATGAACGGCAGGTTGATCTCGGTCTCGCGCGAAGACGACAGCTCGATCTTCGCCTTCTCGGCGGCTTCCTTCAGCCGCTGCAGCGCGAGCTTGTCCTTGCGCAGGTCGATGCCCTGCTCCTTGCGGAACTCATCGGCCAGGTAGTCGATGACGCGGGCGTCGAAATCCTCGCCGCCCAGGAACGTGTCGCCGTTGGTGGACTTCACCTCGAACACGCCGTCGCCGATCTCGAGCACCGAGATGTCGAAGGTGCCGCCGCCCAGGTCATAGACGGCGATCGTGCCGGAGGTCCTTCTTGTCCATGCCGTAGGCGAGCGCCGCCGCGGTCGGCTCATTGATGATGCGCAGCACTTCCAGGCCGGCGATGCGGCCGGCGTCCTTGGTGGCCTGGCGCTGGCTGTCGTTGAAGTAGGCCGGCACGGTGATCACCGCCTGGGTGACCGGCTCGCCGAGATAGGTCTCGGCGGTCTCCTTCATCTTGCCCAGGATGAACGCGCTGATCTGGCTGGGCGAGTACTTCTCGCCGCGCGCCTCGACCCAGGCGTCGCCATTCTCGCCGCGCACGATCGTGTAGGGCACCAGGCCCTTGTCCTTCGCGACCATCGGGTCGTCGTAGCGGCGGCCGATCAGGCGCTTGATGGCATAGAGCGTGTTGGATGGGTTGGTCACCGCCTGGCGCTTGGCGGACTGGCCCACGAGACGTTCGCCGTTGTCGGCGAAGGCGACCATCGACGGGGTGGTGCGCGCACCTTCGACATTCTCGATCACGCGGACGTCCTTGCCCTCCATCAGGGCGACGCAGGAATTCGTCGTGCCGAGGTCGATGCCGATAACTTTACTCATGTGATTTTGGCTCCTTTCAGCGGATGCCGGCGGCCCGAAGCACCGCTCGCATCCCTACGGGGTCAGATGACGTGGATGTATGGGGGTGGGGGCGGGCCGGGCAAGGGGAGGGTGGCTGATTCGGCGGCGATTCTCATGCGCTCGCGGCATGACCCGGTCACGCCGGACTGTCCACCTTGGCCGATGCGGTCAACTCGGCCGGAGGGGCCTTGGCGACCACCACCATGGCCGGCCGCAACAGGCGTCCGTGCAGCGTCCAGGCCGGCGTCCAGGCCTGCATGACGCTGCCCGGAGGATGCGCCGCGCTTTCCTGCTCCGCCATCGCCTGGTGCAGGTTCGGATCGAACGGGCTGCCGGTCGGGTCCTCCCGCTTGATGCCGTTGCGCTCCAGGATGGCGATGAAGTTGCGCTCGATACCCTCCAGCCCTTCGCGCAGGCGGGTGACGATGGCCGGCTCGCCGTCGGCGGAGGCGGGCAGGCTGGAGAGCCCGCGATTCAGGTTGTCGGCCGCCTCCACCACATCCTGGGCGAATTTCTGGACGGCGTACTGCCGGTCTCGTTCACCTCGCGCTGCGCCCGGGCGCGGACATTGGCCATTTCGGCCTCCGAACGCATCCAGCGGTCCTTCATTTCCTGAAGCTCCGCCTCCAGGTCCGCGATGCGGGCGGTCGCGGCCTGCATGATCTGCTCCGGGGTCGGCGGGACCTCTCGGCCTGCGGTGTTGTTGTTGGACGGGGGATCCTGGTTCATCGGATTGGTTTCGTTGCTCATAACGCGATCAGTTAGGATGCCGATCAGTGGGGGACAAGCCGCGAACGGCAGACGGCACGGGGAACCACCATAGCAGCGAAGAATGAACGGCGGGTTTACCGCTGACCGGTTCATCCGGCACAGGCCGGCGACATGGCGTCCCGGCCAGAGGCCTGGAGTCCCGCCCGGCGCCAGCCGTCATCCCAATAGCCGGCCGATCACCCGCGCCGTGTAGTCCACCACCGGGATGATCCGGCCGTAGTTGATCCGGGTCGGGCCGATCACGCCGATGGCGCCGACGATCCGCCCGACTTCGTTGCGCGCCGGCGCACCACCATCGACACACCCGACGTGCCGAACAGCCCGCCTCTCGGCGCCGATGAAGATGCGCACCCCCTCCGACTGCTCGGCCAGTTCCAGCAGGCGCAGCATGGTCTCCTGCGTCTCCAGCCGCTCGAACAGTACCTGGATGGCGGAGAGGCGCTCGATCTGGGTCACGTCCGCCAGCAGCCGCGCCTGGCCGCGCACGATCAGGCTGCCGGGCCGGCCCTCGCCGGTCCAGGTGGCGAGGCCCGCTTCCACCACCGCCGCCGACAACTCGTCCAGTTCGGTCCGGTTGGCCGCCATCTCCTCGCTCACGATGAGCCGCAGGTCGCCCAGCGAGCGGCCGGAGAGCCGGGCATTCAGGTAATTGGCAGCCTGCTGCAAGGCGGACGGCGGCAAGCCGGGCGGCGTCTCGATCACCCGGTTCTCGACATGGCCATCGGCGTTGACCAGCACGACCAGGGCGCGGCCAGGACCCAGCGGCACGAACTCGATATGGCGGATCGCACCGTCGGATTTCGGCGCCAGCACGAGGCCGGCAGCCTGCGACAGGCCCGACAGCATCGAACTGGCCTCGGCGAGCGTGTCCTCCAGGCTGCGGCCTGCGGCGGCCAGCGCGGCGGTGATCGCCTCACGCTCGTCCTCGGCCAGTTCCCCGAAATGCAGCAGCCATCGACGAACAGGCGCAGGCCCTGGTCGGTGGGCAGCCGGCCGGCCGAGGTGTGCGGCGCGAACAGGAGGCCGGCCTCGGTCAGGTCCGCCATCACGTTGCGGATGGTCGCCGGCGACAGGTTCATCGGCAGCCGGCGCGACAAGACTGCCGACCGGTTCTCCGGTCTCGACATATTGTTCGACGATTTCGCGCAGGACGGCGGCCGAGCGGGCATCCAGGCCCGGCGGCAGAACGCCCGCAAACCCTGAAGAGCGCCCGCTGCCTGGGCCAAACGACATATTCATGACCAGAGACTCCAGTCGCAAGGTAGGTACGGCGCAGGAGCGGGTCAATTACGCTGTTGCTATGCGGCGCCTGTCGAGCGCCACGCCGCCCCAGTCATGCGGCACGCCGGCGCCGGCGCTTCGGCGGCGAGGCATGGCGCCGCACCTGCCGGCGGACGGCCTCCACCAGCGGGCCGGTCACCACCAGGGGCGCACATCCCTCCGCCTCCCAGGTGCGGCTGACGAAGTCGGGGTAGGCCCGCACCACGCCGCCATTGGAGAAGTTGCCGCGGTCGCCGGTGTCCAGGTAGCTCTCCGCCGGCATTCCCTCGGCGCGCAGCACGTCGTGGCGCGGCAGTTCCAGGTGGAAATATTCCACCTCGTCCACCGCCACCTGCTCGATCGCCACGCCATCGGCCAGGTAGCGCACGGGAATGAGGACGCCGTCGACGAACACGGAATGGTCGGGCGACAGCAGGAGGGTCGCGCGCCGGCATGCCCGGCCCGAAGCAGCCGGCCCGCACGCGCACCGGCCAGACCCTGTGCGGCGCCGGATGCTGGCGGCAATCGAGATGGCGCCGCCCGATCCAGACGACCGGCTGCGGCTCCGGCGCGAACCGCGTGCACACAAGGTCGCCCGGACGCAGGCTTTCGATCGCCACCTCGCCGTCCGGCGTCGCGATGCGGGTGCCCGCCACGAAGCAGGTGACCGTGACCGTCGCGACCGAGGGCGTCGCACCGGACCCGAGGACGAAATCGACGCCGGAATAGTCGCCCACCAGCGTCATCGTCACCTTGGTGCCGAACTGGTTGGTCAGGCTCAGCGTCCCAAGCTGCGTGCCGGTCGGGGTGTAGTTCACCGTGGTGGGCAGGCTCTGCGGCAGCGCGGCCACGGCGATCGTCTCGCCCAGGTTGAAGCCCGTGACCATGCCCAGCGTCGCCTCGGTGCTGCGCACCAGCAGCGTGCCGTTGGCGCCGGCGAAGTCGATCGGATTCGCCTCCGCGCCCGCCAGCGACAGCGTGGCGTTGCCGCCGATCCGCAGCGACCCGCTGCCGCTCACCATGCCCAGCGACAGCACGCCGCCATCGGCCAGGACGGTACCGTTGTCCGCCACCGCGATGGTGGAGAGATCGCCGCTGCCCCTCACGGCGTGGCCGGCATCGACGGTGAGCATCCCGGCTGCCGCATCGCCGCCCGTGCCGACCTCGATGGTGGAGATCCGGTCGAGCGCGATCGGCGCCGCCGACCCGCTCAGCACCAGCGACCCCGCCTGCACGATGCCGCCGCCATGCACCTGCAAGGGAGCCAGGGACTGCAACGGATCGCTGGCGAGGGTGAGGTCGTTGGTGATGGCGAGGCGCGTGCCGCCCGCCACGTCCAGCAGCGTGCCGGCCGGGACGCTGACGGTGGCGGCCGCAATCGTGGCGCTGCCGATCAGCGACAGCGTCGCCGGATCGCCGATCATGCCGACGGCCAGGGTCTCGCCCACGGTGATCTGGCCCGACACGGCATTGGTGCCGAGAAACAGCAGATTGAGCGCGTTCGCCGTGCCGCTGAGCACCTGCACCGTGTTGGGCAGGATCGCGCCCTGCACCACGGTGTTGTCCTTGGCGCCCGGCGCGACGGATTGCGGGGTGGTGCCCAGGTCCTTCCAGTTGGCCGCGGTGTTCCAGTCACCGCTCCCGTTCGTCGCCCAGGCGAACACGCTGCCGTCCTGGGTCCCGGCGCTCGGGGTCGTGCTGCCGTTCAGCGTGCCGGGCGCGGCCAGCAGGGTGAAGGTGCCGGTGCCTGTCGGCCGCAGGACGAACACATCGTCGCCGAAGTCGCCGACCAGCTTGGCCGCAACGCCCGCCCCTTCCGCCGTTCGTACGCTCAGCAATCCGGTCCCGGCGTCGTAGACCGGCTGCAGCAGCGACAGCGCCTTGCCTTCCTCGAGCGCGGTGATGGCGATCGCGGCGCCCGGAGCGAAGCCGCTGACGCTGCCGAGGGTGAGCAGGCTGCTGACCGGGGCCTTCAGCGCGAGTGTGCCGCCGGCGCCGGAGAAGGCGATCGGCACGGCGGTCGAGTCCGCGAGGCGCAGCGTGCCATCGGCGGCGATGCGCACCACGCCCTTGCTGCCGGTCAGCGATCCGATCCCGAGCGTGCCGCCGGCCGCGATGACGGTGCCCTCGTCGACCACGCTCGACAGCGCGCCGTTGCCGCTGATCGTTCCATCGGCGTCGATCGTGATCTTGCCGGCCGCCGCGCCGCCGGCGGTGCCGACCTCGAAGGCGGACGATGCATCGACGGTCACCGTGCCGCCGTTGAGCACGAGCGCGCCGACCTGGGCCACGCCGCCCAGGCGCATCTCGATCACCGCGCTGGACGCCGCGTCGATCGGCGACATGGTCACAGTGCCGGCGGCGGTGAGCCTGCCGTTCACCCGCAGCGTGCCGTTGCCGACGGCGGCGCTGTCGGAGGTGATCGTGGCGTCGGGGGCGATGGTCAGCATCGCCGACTGGCCGCCGCCCTGGCCGATGGTGAGCCGTGTGGTGGTGAGGGCGCCGGTGACGCCGGCCAGGCCGGTGAACACCAGTTGCGCGGCCTTGCCGTCGCCGGAGACGATCTGCGGCCCGCCGGAGACCGGCCCCGGCAGCAGCGCGACGTCGTCCGCGTCCGGTGGCGTGGCTGCCGGCCCGCCCGTGGTCAGGTTGGTCCAGTTCGCGGCATCGCCGAACGCGCCGTTGCCGGTGCGCCACTGGAACGTGTCACCGGCGGGCAGCGCGGCGACGGCGATGGCCGCGTCCGGAAACGCCAGCGTCTGGATGTTGCTGAGCCGGTGGGTGACCGCGCCGTTGCTGACGTTGTAGCCGCCGATGGTCGCGCTGATGACATAGGCGGCCGAAGCGTCGCGGAACGTGGCGGTGTTGCTGCCGCCGCCACCATCGATGACATCGGAACTGGCGTTCAGGATGAACGTGTCGGCGCCGGCGCCGCCGATCGCATGGTCGATCGCCGTGCCGTAGGCGATGGCGATGTTGTTGGTCATGCCATCGACGCTGCTGAACGTCCCGGGATTGAGGTTCACCACGGACGGCGTGAAGAATCCCGACAGGTCCAGCGTGTTGCCGACGCCGGAGTCCCACAGCGTAACGACCGGATCGACGTTGCGGGTGAAGTCGTAGAAGATGCCGGCGGCATCTGTGATGTTCGTATTGAAGCCGAACACCTGGCCGCCGGCGAAGGTCGTGCTGGCCGGCAGCCCGTAGAGCTGCTGCAGCCCGATGATGTCCAGCATCTGCGGCGTGGTGGACGAGAGCTGCGGCGTATAGCTGGTGCCGGTGACGGAATAATAGCTGTAGTATTTCGCGCTGGTCTCGTCCGCCTCGATATACGACATGATCGACCAGAGATACGTGTCGGTCGTGTTGTACTGCTGCACGGCGGCATTGACGTTGCCGTTGTAACGGCCCGGTGTGCATGAGGCCGACGGCGTGCCCCAGTTCGTGCACGATGGTGGAGGGGCCGTAGCCGCCGTTGTAGGTGAGCGAATCGAGCTGCGCCCAGCCGCCGGTCTGCTCGATCGACACGGACACCGCCTGGGTGGCGGGGATGACGGCGTCGCCGGGCTTGCCGGGCTGGTAGACGGCGGTGGCGTAGGCACCGTTGTCGAGCGGTACGTTCGGCGTGGCGGTGTTGAACAGGTACAGGCTCAACTGGGCCTGCGCTGGGTCGGTGGTCTGCACGAAGCTGATGTTGGCGAGGTCGGACCACAGCGTCAGCGCGCTGACGAACATGCTGGCGACGCTGGGGGAGAAGCCTGATCCCGGGTCGAAGTAGTAGGAGACGGCGCCGCCCGGCGTGCCGGCGAGGCCGCCACCCCATTTGTGGCCCGACTCCGTGCCCGCGTACAGCGCCGGCGTGGAGCCCGACCAGGTCCAGCCCGCTGATGCTGTTGAGGGTGCCGCTGAATGAGAGGCCGGTGGAAAATTCGATCGTGCCGCGTTGATCAGAGCTGAGAAAACTCGGGAGGGGTGCCATGCAGGGGAAATCTCGATGGGTTGGCACAACGGCGGCGGGCAAAGTCCCCGCCGCGCGGTGCATCTGGTTGCGCGCATAGGCCGCTGCGATACGGGCAATCCCGCCAGCGCCACAATCCACAATCTGGTTAGGTGGATGTTACGTGCTGGTTTCGCGATGGAGCCGCGAGCGGAACGTCAGGTTGCGGAACCTGCCCGCGCGCCTGTCGTGACCGGGCAGCACGGATTTTCCGTGCCTGCGCCGGAGGAAGGCGGGTATGACCGGGACAGGCGCGGCCTTAATGTTTGGGAGGCCGCAGCCGCCCGCCCCGCAATCCGTTTACGATGCGTATCCGTACCGGGATCGGCATGGATACGCCGCTGTCACGCCTGCCGGTACAGCTTCATCGCGTTGTTGAAGAAGAAGTCCCGCCGCTGCTGCTCGGGCAGCGGCATCGGCAGTACCGAAGTCGGATCGTCGTAGTCCCAGTGCGGATAGTCGGTGGCGAAGATCAGCTTGTCCCAGCCGATCCACTCGATCGCATCCAGCACGTGCTCGCGCGGCTGCGGCTCTTCCATCGGCTGCGTCGTCAGCCACACGCTCTCGCGGATATATTCGGACGGCGCGCGCTTCAAATGCGGCGTCTCCTGCTTCAGCCGGTGCCACAGCTTGTCGAGGCGCCACGCCAGCGGCGGCAGCCAGGCGAAGCCCGACTCGATCATCACCAGCTTGAAGTTCGGGATGCGCTCGAACACGCCCTCGATCACCAGCGAGGTCAGGAAGGACTGCGAGGACTGCGCGTGGCCCACCATGTCCTCGATGTAGAACGACGGCCAGCCGCCGCCGGTCACCGGATAGCCGCCGAAGCCGAAGGCGTGCACGCCGATCGGCAGGTTGGCCGCGGCGGCCGCCTCGTAGATCTTCCAGTATTGCTTCTGGCCCGGCGGGTTCGCCGTGCGGGTCACCATCAGCACCTGCACGAAGCGCGGATCGCCGGCCCAGCGTTCGATCTCGGCCACCGCCGCATCGGCGTCCTCGTAGGCCACCACGATGGAGCCCTTCAGCCGAGGCTCGATCAGCCACTCGGCTTCCACCCAGCGGTTCATCGCGCTGGCCACGCCGGCGCCGAACTCGCGGTTCTGGAAACTGGCGCCGTTGTCCCCGGTCGGATTCAGGATGCCCAACTGGATGTTGTTCTCGTCCAGCAACTGCTTCTGCAGGAACGCCAGGCTGGAGCCGGGGCGTCCGCCCTCGGGCGGCCAGGCGTCGCGGCGCGAGGCGTTGGGCTGGCCCTTCGGGTAGGCCGGCCCGGCCTGGTACGCTTGGCGCGGGCGCGAGCCGAAGGTCTTCGCCATCTCGACCCAGCGGGCCTCCATGTAGGGGAACAGGTCCTTGTAGGAATTCCGCTGCGGATGGATGTCGCCGTCCGCGATCGCCAGCTTGGACGCTGCGGCGGACTGGACGGTGGGGCGGCTGGTGACCTGGACGTTCATGGGACGGCCTCCGTCAGGCGCGGGCGCATGTCCCGCGGATTACCCTCCATGATCGTCCGCCCGGGGGCGGGTGGCAAGTCCCGCCTGTCGCGCCAGAGCCTGATGGGTTCGCCGGCGGTCCGAATCACGCGATCAAACGATGGCGATCCGGGCTCGCCCACAGGTCCCAACGTTGCAACCACAGCCTCCGACACAGCCGATCCCGAGCCACGCTTCGGCGCAAGCACGATCAGAATCGGATGGGGCACAACCTCCCGGGCAACGGCGGCTAACGCAGGCGAGGGCCGGGATCCATGCCGAGGAACACCCGTCCGCCGATCGGATACCATTCCGGTCCCACCGTCACCGTCTGCCCCACCACATGCAGGTCGCGCCAGCATTCGGCCAGCCGGCTCGCCCGCTTGAACGACGTGCTGCCGCCGTGGCGGTACATCAGGTCCATCGCCTCGCGCGCGCTGTCGGCGGCGTACACCGCGCCCAGCCGGCAGCGGGCGCGCTGCTCCAGCGAAGATTCACCGCCGGCGGCAATCGCATGCCACACCTCGGTGATCATCGCACTGCGATAGATCCGCCCCGCGTTCAGGATCGCATCGGCCCGCCCCACATCGTCCTGCACCTGCGGATTGTCGGCGAGCAGGAAGCTGCGCCCGCGCGGCATCTTGCCGCCCGCCAGTTCGATCAGCGCATCGATGCCGGCGCGGGCGATACCGGTGATCACCGAGCTATGGTGCGGCCCGACCCAGGCCACGGCCGGCAGCGCATACGTGAGCCCCGGCCAGCGGTTCCACTGGTTGTCCACCGGCACCCCGGCATGGATCATGCTCCGCCGTTCCGGCAGGAACACGTCCTCTACCGTCCAGTCGAAGCTGCCGGTGCCACGCAGCCCCGCCACGTCCCAGGAGCCCGGCAGGATCGTCGCCTCGGCTCGCGGGAACACGCCGCGCCAGTACATCGAACCGCCGTCCGGCCGCCGGCGCGGCTCCCCATCGTCGAGGATCTGGAAGCTGCCCAGCATCCACGACGCCTCCTGGCAGCCGCTGCCGAATGTCCAGTGCCCGCTCACGCGGTAGCCGCCGGGCACCACCACCGCCGTGCCGCCGCCCTGCACCGCGGTGCCGGCCATCACCGTGGCATGCCCCGACGGGTAGATCTCCTGCACCCCCTCGTCCGGCAGGCCCAGCGTGACAAGCTGGCCGATCGAGTTGTTGGCGATGTTCCAGCCGACCGAGCCGGCGCCTTCCGCCAGCGTCTCGACCACCCGCGTGTAGGTCAGCGGATCGACCTGCAATCCGCCCAGGCTGCGCGGGATCACCATGCGGTAGAATCCCGCCGCCTGTAGCTGCTCCACCAGGGCCGATGGCAATCGCTGCTCGCGCTCGAACTCCTGCTGGAAGCGGCGAAGTTCGGGCCGCAGTGCGGCAGCCTGCCGCACCAGCGGTTCCGCATCGATGTCCGCGGGGAGGCGCGTATCCTCGGTCACGGCGTCCATTGGCTGCTCCTGCCGCCAGTCCTGGCGACAGCGTATCGTCGGAACCGCGGTCAGGGATAGATGCCTGTATGGACCGACCGGCACATAGGGACCCAAGGACGGACATGGACCGGCGCGCCCGGGGCATCCTGCTGATCGTCCTTTCGACCGTCGCATTCAGTTCGGCCGGCTTCTTCACGCGCCTCATCCCGCTCGATGCGTGGACGCTGCTGTTCTGGCGCGGCGTGTTCGCCGCACCGCTGATCCTCGCCATCATCGCGATCCAGGAACGCCGGCGCACCCTTGCGGCACTCTGCGCGATCGGCCGCCCGGGCCTTGCCGTGGCGGCGTGCTCGACCGCGGCCACCATCTTCTACCTCACGGCGCTGCGCCACACGTCGGTCGCCGATGTCGCGGTGATCCTCGCCGCCGCGCCCTTCGTCACCGCCGGCCTGGCCTGGCTGTGGCTCGGGCTGCCGGGCGCCGGCACGACGCTGCTCGCCAGCCTCGCGGCACTGGCGGGCGTCAGCATCATGGTCGGCGGATCGGCCGCGGACGGCTCGCTCCTGGGCGACCTGCTGGCGTTCGGCACGACGGTGTGCCTCGCGGTCATGCTGCTGATCCTGCGCCGCCACGAGGCCACGCCGATGCTGCCCGCCGCCTGTCTGTCGGCAGCGCTGTGCCCGCTGGTGGCCTGGCCGTTCGCCGCGCCGTTCGCGGTCGCGCCACGGACATGGCTTATCTCTTCCTGTTCGGCACAGCGCAGTTCGGCCTGGGGATGGTGCTGCTGATGCTCGGCAGCCGCGCGATCTCCGCCACCGAGAACGCGCTGCTCAACACGCTGGAGATGCCGCTCGCCGTCGCCTGGGTGTGGCTGTGCTTCGCCGAGGTGCCGGCCGCCGCCAGCCTGGCCGGCGGCATCATCGTCATCGCCGCGGTCGCCGCCCAGGTGTGGTTCGGCGCGCCGCGCGACGCACCTGCGCTCGCCGCCCCGCCTCAGCCCTCGGCCAGCCGCGAATAGGTCTGCCGCGGATTGTCGATCATGATCTTGCGCACCAGGTCGCGCGACAATCCGTCCGGCAGCACCGCGTCGCCGTCGAACTGCCAGTGTGGATAGTCCGTCGAGAACAGCAGCATCTCATCCGAACCGAAATGGTCCATCAGCCGCTCGAACATCTCGGGGCGAGGGCGGCGCGTCGCACGGCGTGGTGGTGAGCCGCACGTTGGACCGCACGATGTCGGTGGGCGCGCGGTCGACCCACGGGATCTCCATGCGCAGCCCGCGCCAGAACTTGGTCAGCCGCCACAGATGCGCCGGCAGCCAGGTGAAGCCGGATTCCAGCAGTACTACCTTCAGGTCCGGGAACTTGGTGAACACGCCCTCGCACACCAGCGAGGACAGCGCCGACTGGAACGCGGTGGCCTGCGCGGCATAGTCCTCGGTGTAGTAGGTCGGCCAGCCCAGCGGCGTCACCGGATGGCGATAGGCACTGCCGGCATGGATGCCCACCGGCAGGCCATGCTTCTCGGCCGCGGCGTAGATCGGCCAGTAGTGACGCTTGCCCAGCGGATGGTCGTGCATCACCAGCAGGAGGATCTGCACGAAGCGCTTGTCCGGCGCCATGCGGTTGATCTCGTCGACCGCGAGTTCGGCGTTCTGCATCGGCACCACGATCGAGGCGCGCAGCCGAGGCTCCTTGTCCAGCCACTCCGCCGCCATCCAGTCGTTCAGCGCGCGAGCGAAGCCCGCCCCCCATGTCCTCGCTGAACAGCAACTGCACGCCGTAGAGACAATTGCATATGGCAATCGAGGTGCCGAACGGCGTCAGCGCCTGCGCACGCAGCGCATCCAGGTCCGAGCCGGGCTTGCCGTTCGGCAGCCGCCAGTCGGGACGCGAGGTCAGCGGCGAGTTGTTCGGATACGCGATCGATTCCAGCTCGTGGACGCCGCGCTGCACCACGATGTCGCGCCAGTGGTCCGAGAGATAGGGATGCAGCGCACGGATGTTCGGCACGGCGGGATGGATGTCGCAGTCGATGCCGCCGGGTTCGATGAGGGACATGCGCGTTTCCGTGGACGTTTGTCTCGCCGTGAGGATAGGGCAGCCGGCCGCACCGGTCCAACCGGCGCGACGGCCCCACACACACCTCAGCCCGCTGCGGCCACCTGCGCGATGGCCTGCCCCAGAAGCTCCACCCCCAGGTCCAGCTCCGCCTCGCTCACCGTCAGCGGCGGCGCGATCCGCATGACACCTTGCGATGCCCCGGCCCGCACGATGTTCGCCGACAGTCCGAGATCCAGCGCCAGGTCGGTCACCGCGTCCGAGACCGCGGCCGCGTCGCGCCCGCCTCCCGCGCGGAATTCGACGCCCATCAGCAAACCCCGCCCGCGCACGTCGCCGATGCAGTCGAAGCGCTGCTGCAGCCCGCGCAGCCCGGCCGCGAGCCGCGCGCCCATCATGCGGGCCCGCTCCGCCAGGCCGTCCCGCTGCACGATCTGCAGCACCTTCAATCCGACGCAGGCTGGCAAAGGATCGTTCACGTGCGTCGTGTAGAACAGGAAGTCGCGGCGCGCCGCCTCCGCCGCCACGTCATCCGACGTCATCACCGCCGACAGCGGCAGGCCCGCCCCCAGCGTCTTCGACAGCGTCAGGATGTCCGGCACCACGCCGTCGCGCTCGAACGCGAACATCAGCCCGGTGCGTCCCACGCCGGTCTGCGCCTCATCCAGGATCAGCAGCATCCCCCGCGCCCGGCAATGCGCCGCCAGCGCCGCCAGGTAGCCCACCGGCAGGTCGATGATGCCGCCGCTGCTCAGCACCGGCTCGGCGATGAACGCCGCCAGGTTGCCGGTGCACTGCCGGTCCAGCAGGTCGAACGCATCGTCCAGTTCCTCGCGCCAGCCCACGCCGGGAAAGCGCGGGCGATAGGCATTCGGCGCCGGAATGGCGAAATTGCCCGGCATCACCGGCCCGACGCCGCGCCGGCCCGCCTTGTAGGTGGCCGCCGCCGCGCCGCCGGTCATGCCGTGCCAGGACTGCGCGAAGCCCACCACCTCCCACTTGCCGGTCACCAGCTTGGCCAGGCGGATCGCCGCCTCGTTCGCCTCGCCGCCGGTCGACAGCAGCATCGCCCGCGGCAGGTCGGGCACCAGGCCGGCCAGCGTCTCGGCCAGCGCCACCACCGGTTCGCTCAGCATCGAGGAGAACAGGTGGTCCAGCGTCCCCACCGCCTCGCGCACCGTGGCGACGATCTCGGGATGCGAGTGACCCAGGATTGCGCTCATCTGGCCGGAGGTGAAATCCAGCACCCGGCGGCCGCCCGCGTCATACAGGAACGATCCGGCGGCCCGCACCGGCACGAAGGGCACGAAATCGCCGCCATAACCCAGCATGTGCCGCCGGGCACGCGTCCAGAACCGCTGATCCGCCGACTGCGCCCCAGACTGCCCTGGCACATCCACCGCATCGTCCATCACCGTCATCCTTCTTCCGCCGGTGTGACCAGATAGCTGCAACGCCGCGAACCCGCGAGCATATGATCGACCCGCGCCACCCGGGCGGGCGCCAGCAGCCGTGCGAAGAGCGCCAGTTCCGACCGGCAGAATCCCTGGCACGCCGATGCCGCCGCACAGATCGGGCAGTGGTTCTGGATGATGACGAAACCGCCACCGGCGTCAGCCGACGCCTCCGCCATATAGCC
This sequence comes from Acetobacteraceae bacterium, assembly GCA_037201625.1. Classification (GTDB taxonomy): domain Bacteria; phylum Pseudomonadota; class Alphaproteobacteria; order Acetobacterales; family Acetobacteraceae; genus JAMXLO01. The sequence continues at coordinate 2,540,471 of JBBCGR010000003.1, forward strand.
CTCGGCCGCGCGCAGCCGCACCAGCCGTGCCACCCGCTCCTCCAGCGAGGCAGCGTCGCGCAAGGCTGCCTCATACTGCGCCGCCATTGCCTGTTCGCGCCGGTCGACCAGCCGGGCCAGGCCGGCCTCGCCGAATTCGTCGCGCACCGCCGCGATCAGTTCCACGGTCATCTGCGCATGCGTGTCGGGGAACCGGCCATGGCCGCCCGCGGTGAGCGACCAGGTCTGCCGCGGCCGGCCGATACCCTCCGGGGCGGTGACATGCGCCACCAGCCCATCGGCTGCCAGCCGCTCCAGATGGCTACTGACCGCCTGCCGCGTCACGCCGCAGCGCGCGGCCAGGTCGCGGGTCTTCATCGGCCCGCGGGTTTTCAGCTCGAACAGGATCTGGTCGGCGGTGGACTGCAACGCGCTGCCTTTTGACAATCACAGGATTGCAAAACCGACGATGCGCGTCTATCCCCGTGCCGCCTGCCAGACACCCTCCCAGGTTCGAGGATTGCAGACATGGCCGTGGCGGTGCCGGCGCGCGGAAGCTGGGCGGACGTGGTGGGCGAGGGCCGGCTGCCGCGCTTCGCCCTGATCTGCTTCGGCGTCTGGCTGAATGCCGCGGACAGCCTGGTCACCGCGACGATCATGCCGAGCGTCGGCCGCTCGCTCGGCGGATACGCCTATTTTGGCTGGGCGACGGCCGGCTACATGCTTGGCTCGGTACTGGCCGGCGCCAGTTCGGGCGTGCTCGCGCTGCGCTTCGGCCTGCGCGCCGCGACATCGGCCGCAGCACTCCTTTATGCCGCCGGATGCGTGCTGAGCGCCGTGGCGCCGGACATCTTCAGCTTTCTGGCCGGACGCGTGCTGCAGGGCATCGGTGGCGGCTGGGTCGTTGGGCTCTGCTCGGCGGCGATCGGCCTGCTGTTCGCCAACCGCCTGCTCCCCCGCGTCTACAGCGCGATCAGTTCGGTCTGGGGGATCGCGGTTCTCCTGGGGCCGCTGCTGGGCGGGCTGTTCGCCGATGCCGGCTCCTGGCGTGCCGTGTTCTGGGCGTTCGCCGTGCAGGGCGTCATGGTCGCGCTCGCCGCCCTCGCCATGCTGCCGGGCGCCGGGACCGCCAGCGGCGCCGCGGCGGTGGCATGGCGTCAGTTGGGCCTGGTCGCGCTTGGCGTCGCGCTGATCGCGGCCGCCGATCTGGTCGGCAACGCCGGTGCGATGGCGGTCCTGATCGCGCTGGGCATCGCCGCGTTCCTGCTCGCGATGCGCGTCGATGCCCCGGCCGCGGTGCGCCTGCTGCCGAGGGGGTCGAGCGACCTGCGAACTGCCCATGGGGCCGGGTACGCGACGCTGTTCCTGCTGAACGCCGCCTCGATGGGACTGCCGGTCTACGGGCCGGCGATCCTGCAGACGCTGCATGGCCTGTCGGCGCTGATGGCCGGCTACGTCGTGAGCGCGGAGGCGCTGTTCTGGACCCTCGTATCGCTGCCGGTGGCGGGGTTGCGCGGGCCGTGGCCAGGCCGGCTGATCCGGCTCGGCGTGGTGGCGATCCTGGGCGGCCTGGCGCTGTGCGCACTGGTGTTCAACGCCGACAGTCCGCTCATTGTCATCGTGGCCGCATGCGGCGTGATCGGCAGCGGCTTCGGCCTGTGCTGGGCCTTCATGAGCCAGCGCATCCTGGGCGGCCTGGAGGGCGACGAGAGGGGACTCGGCGGTGGCGGCATCGCGACGGTGCGGCTGACCGGCGCCGCGGCGGGATCGGCAATGGCCGCCGCGGTGGCGAATCTCGGGGGGTTCGCGGAAGGCTTCTCGCCCGAGGCCGCCACCTCGGCCGGCGTCTGGGTGTTCGCCACGGGGATTCCGATCGCCGGGCTTGCCTGCATCATCGCCTGGCGCCTCGGATCGCCCCGGATGGGTCAGGCCGCCGATTAACGCTGCCAAACGCTTCTTGCAGACCTGTCATGTTCGGCGGACAATACAGGTACCTATCCGCAAGGAGTTGCGCATGAGGACCGGTCCGGCGCTTTCGCTGGCCGTCGCCACGCTGGCACTGGCCGGATGCGGGATGTTCCGCACCGCCGATACCCAGCCGCGCGGCCAGGTGACGCTGCGGGTTGCCGATGCCGCGCTCCAGTCGGGCGCGCCCGACATGGCGCTGCGGATCGCCGACCTCGTGCTGCAGCAACAGCCCGACAATGTCGACGCGCTGGTGACAAGGGGCGACGCGCTCTATGCGCTGGGCGCGGCGGAGCCGGCGCGCGCCGCCTACCGCCTGGCGGTGGCCGCCGACAGCAAGGACATTGCCGCGCAGATCGGTCTGGGGCGGACGCTGGTGCGATCGGACCCCGGCGAGGCCGAGACGCATTTCCGTGCGGCCCTCGCCCAGCAGCCGGACAACGTGATCGCGCTCAACAACCTGGGCATCGCCCGCGACATGCAGGGGCGCCATGCCGATGCGCAGCAGGCGTACCGTGAGGCGCTGGCGCTGATGCCCGACATGGCGGACGTGAAGACCAACCTCGGCCTCTCGCTGGCGCTGTCCGGCCAGGGCCAGCAGGCCGTGCGCGTGCTGCAGCCGCTGGCGACGGCGCCGGAGGCCACGCCGATGAAGCGCGCCGACCTCGCCGTGGCGATGGCCCAGGCGCGCGACACCGGCCCGATGGGCCCGGTGAAGGAGCAGTCGGTGCAGACCGCGACCGCCCATTACGACGCGCCGCTGGCGATCGGCACGGCGCCGGTCGCCGCGGTGGCCACCCGGCCGCTGCGTCCTATGGCGGATGCCGTGCCGCAGCCCGCACCCGAGGTCCCGGTGGCGCGGGCGGCACTTGTCGTGCAGCAGCCCGAGCCACCTCCGCCGGCCCTGGCGACCGCCGTCGCGGCGCCCGCGCTGGCAGCGGCCGCCGTCGCACCGGCTGAGGCGCCGACGGCTCCCACGGCTGAGGCGCCCGCTCTTTCGGCCGGGCCGAGGGCGGTGATGGAGGGGATCTACGTCCAGGTCGCATCGCTCGATTCCGAGCAGGCGGCCCGCAGCGAGTGGCAGAAGCTGCGCTCCCGCTGGCCCGACCTGCTGACCGGGCATGAGCCGGCCGTGGTCCAGGCCGATGTGCGCGAGCGGAAATACTGGCGCCTGCGCACCGGCGGTTTCACCAGCGTCGGCGACGCAAGCGAGTTCTGCGCCAGGCTGCGCACCGCCGGCGGCGACTGCTGGACCGTGGGGGTCGTCGGCAGGAGCTAGGGCGTGATCCGCGCGGTCCGGTGGATCAGCCGGAGCGGTGGATCACGCTCTCAGACAACGCACCGGAGCCGATTCCGCGGCCCAGCGCCAACGGGAACCGAGCTAGGCCTGCGCGACCGGCCGGTCCTCGACGGTGCCGGTCAGCGGTTTCGCATGACTGCCGTGGCGCTCGCCGATATGGCTGTAGGCGATCATCCCGGCCTTCATCCGCGCCACCGTGTCGTATTCCGGGCCGGCCACCAGCGGCGAACTGATCGCGGCCGGCGTGCCGACCGGCGCCTTCTGCCCGGCAACTTGTGCCGCGAACACGGCCTCGAACGGTGACGGTTTCGCCTCGCCTGCCGTCTTCACCTCGGATTTGGCGGCGGCCGAGCCCGAGGATCGCGACGAATCCAACTGCTCGGCCAGCCAGGACACGCCTCTGGCGACCGACACGACGGCGCCGATGACGCCGCCAATGGCTACGAGTGGAAACATGCTGCACCTCGCGAGACTGAAACTGCGTGAGGTGCAGCATGAACCGTGCCAGACGCTACTTCAGCGGCGAGAACGCCGCCGGCACCACCAGCATGTTCTCCTGCTTCAGCAGCGCGCCCGGCGGCGATCCCGGCGGCCAGATGCCCTTCGCCACCGCCTCGGCGCGGACGCGGAAGCGCTCGGCGGCGTCCTTGTAGGCCCAGATGTGGCACCACTTGTTCAGCCCGCCGAGTTCCGAATACCAGGCACCGACCAGTGGCGACAGCGCGACGCGGCCCGGCACCTTCTCGGCCCAGCGCTCCATCACCGTGGGCAGCGTGCCGGGCGCGTAGGTGTACATGCGGATCTCGTAGATGCCGCCCAGCGAGCGCGGCTCGAGCGGCGGCGAGAACGGCGCCGGCAGGAAGACCTCGCTCTTCTGCTCCAGCGTCAGTTCGCGCGTGTTCGGCGGCCAGCCTTCCGCCTTCGACGCCTCGGCGCGCACCGCGGCGCGCTGGTCCAGGCTGTCATACGGCCAGACATGAATGACCTGGTTCAGCGGGCCGACCTCGGTGTGCCAGAACGCCGCCAGCTTGGAGAACTTCTCGCGGATCGGCAGCGCGCTGGCGAAGCGCTCCTCGAAGGTCGGGATGTTCCCCGGCTTCAGCGTGTAGGTCCGCATTTCTATGATCATCGGTCGCTTCCCCATGTCGGTGGATGCGGCGACGTTAGTGCCCGCACCCTCGACTCGGCAAGCGAGCGGCGCTACGCAGGCGCATGGACGACCGGACGCTGATCAACGACCTGTTCGTGCGCTACACCACCGCGCTGGACGCCGGCGATGTCGATACGATTGTCGGCTGCTTCACCGAGGACGGCGCGCTGGAAAGCCCCGCCGTCGGCATCTACGCAGGCCGCCAGGGCATCCGCGACTTTGCCGAGCGCTTCGCACGGTTCCATGCGAATGGCTCCCAGCTTCGCCATTTCATCTCCAACATGGCCGTGCAGGTGAACGGCGACGAAGCGCGCGCCACCTGCTACCTGCTCACCGTCATTACGCGCGGCGGCAAGACAGAACTGATGGCGCCCGGCCGCTACGACTGCAAGCTCGCCAAGGTCGCCGGCGAGTGGCTGTTCAAGCACCGGCTGGTGGTGCTCGACGGCGAGGCGAAGCTCGACGGCATCTGAGCCCGGGCATCTGACGGCGCGCATCTGAACGCGCGAAACTGGGCGCGGCGGTCATCGGAAGCTGGCGAAGCACAGTCCCGTGCCACTCAACGCCGGCGTGCGATAGCCCGGCACATAGCTCACCCAGTCCAGCGACAGCGGCCCCAGCGCGCCGGCCAGGCAGATCCAGTTGCGCATCTCGGAACTGCCCGACATCAATTTCGCCAGCGGCGCGCTGCGGAAGAACGCCATGTCCTTGCGGCGCAGCGCCTCGATCAGCGCCTGGTCGAATGCCTCATCCACCACGAAATGGCTCAGCCCGCCCGAGGCCAGTACACCGATGCGGCCGTCGCCGGGATACGCCTCGACCGCCCGGCGCAGCGCCTCGCCCAATGCCACGCAGCGCGCGGGCGACGGCTGGTTCGGCGGGTAATACGCATTCAGGAACACCGGCACGATCGGCACGCCGTCCGGCAGGTAGAACCGGTGGATGAACGAATAGGCGTGGCCCTCGCGCTGCCCGTCCCGCAGCGACGCCATCACCGACAGGTCGAACCCGTCCTGCTGCAGCGCGCCGATCAGGTGTCGCGCGAGTGCTGCCTCGCAGGGGAAATCCGCCTCGACGATGTCGCGCTGGTAGGGCAGGCGGCCGCGGATGGCCGCACCGTAATAGATGCCGATCGCCGGCATGTTGTCGTGCTGGAACAGTTCCTCCTGGTCGTCGCCCACCACGATCAGCGCATCCAGCCGCGCCGCCGCCACATCGTCGCGCAGCCGCGCCATCGCCTCCGTCGCCTCGGCACGGCGGCGGAGCAGGTGCACGGGGGCGATCCGCTCCTGCGCATCCGCCGGCGCACGCGCCAGCAGCGTCTCGTAGTCGCAGTCGCGGCCGTCGAGGTCGACGAACTGCCGCCGCCGGTCGCGGTCGAGGAACACGGTCTGCCATTCCTCGACGGTCGCCGCGAGCATCGGGCTGTGCGACGAGCCGAATGCACCGATCAGACGGGCCATGGGCGTCCTCCCTTTGCCACGCAAGCGTCACTGCAACGACATACGGCCGGCAGGCACGGACGCCGCGGCGACACGCGCCGCGGAGCGACACGGCACGCGGATCGCGTCAGACGCTTCGCCGCAGCGCCAGGCCGAACTGCAGCCAGCCCACGCCCTGCACGATCAGTTCCACCGCGATCAGCGTGCCGACGACCCACAGCCCCGACCAGGGCAGCGTCACGTACAGCAGCACGCCGACCCCCAGGCTGATGAGGCCGCCGGCCAGCAACAATCCCCAGCCCGTCATGCCTCGATGCCGCACGGCCATGATGACGCGCAGGACACCGCCGATGATCAGCGCCGCCGCCACCAGGATCGTGATGACGACCGACCCCTCGAGCGGCTCCGCCATCAGCAGCGCGCCGCCGATGACGTACAGCACGCCCATCAGCACGTGCAGCGCGAAGGCGCCCCATTCCCGGTCCATGAACGCGTGGATGATCTGGAACGCGCCGGCGATCAGCAGCAGGGCGCCGATGAAGATCACACCTGCGATGGTGAAGGCGATCACGTCGAACCAGGCGACGATACCCAGCACGAGCTGGGCAACACCCAGCGCAACGAACCAGCCCCACGCCGTGCGCGGTCGCCGCCGATCGGACGCAGTCAGGTCGCTCATGGCACCGACGTTAACGACCGATCCGCCGCCCTGGCAACCCGTGCCGAAGCTTCCTCGACCGGCGCTTGTTTCGTCCAGGCGGGACGCGTATGCGTTCCCACATGATTGCAGAGCGTTACCGGCGATGACCGTAGCGACCGCGACCGAGCCCCTGCGCAAAGCCTCGCCGGAGCTCGGCGTAATCGTCGCGGTCCTGGGCGTGGTCTACGGCGATATCGGTACCAGCCCGCTCTACGCCTTCAAGACCAGCCTGCAGCATTTCCCGCCCGGCGGCGTCACCAATCTAGAGATCATGGGCGTCCTGTCGCTGATCTTCTGGTCGCTCGTGCTGGTCGTCACGGTGAAGTACGTGCTGCTGATCATGCTCGCGGACAACCGCGGCGAGGGCGGCATCCTGGCGCTGATGGCGCTGGCGCAGCGCGTCTCGGTCGGCACCCGTGCGCGCGGGGCGTTGACCCTGATCGGGATCATCGGCGCCTGTCTGTTCTTCGGTGACGGCGTGATCACGCCCGCCATCTCGGTGCTGTCGGCGGTCGAGGGCATCGAGGTCTCGGCTCCCGAACTGGCGCAGTACGTCCTGCCGATCAGTATCGTGGTGATCATCCTGCTGTTCGCCGTCCAGTCGCATGGCACGGGCAGCGTCGGCCGGGTGTTCGGGCCTATCATGGCGCTCTGGTTCCTGTCGATCGGCCTGCTGGGGATCTGGGAGATCGTGCAGCACCCGTTCGTGCTGCTGGCGCTGTCACCCACCTACGCGGTGACGCTGTGCCTGCACCATGGATGGCTGGCATTCATCGTGCTGGGCTCGGTCGTGCTGTGCGTCACCGGGGCCGAGGCGCTGTACGCCGATATGGGACATTTCGGCCGTGACGCGATCCGCGCCGCCTGGCTGTACTTCGTGCTGCCCTGCCTGGTGCTGAACTATTTCGGCCAGGGGGCGCTGCTGATCTCCGACCGCAGCGCCGTGGCCAATCCGTTCTTCCTGCTCGGACCGCACTGGACCAGCCTGCCCATGGTGGTACTGGCGACCGCGGCCACCGTGATCGCCAGCCAGGCGATGATCTCCGGCGCCTTCTCCATGGCGCGGCAATGCGTGCAACTGGGCTTCGTGCCGCGCCTCACGGTGCGCCACACCAGCACGATGGAGGAAGGCCAGATCTACCTGCCGCAGGTGAGCGCGATGATGCTCATCGGCGTGGTCATCCTGGTATTCGCATTCCGCACGTCCGACAACCTCGCCGCCGCCTACGGCATCGCCGTCACCGGCACGTTCCTGTGCACCAGCATGCTGGCGATCGTCGTGTTCCGCCGTCAGTTCCACTGGTCGCGGTTGACGGCGGTCGCGGTGTTCGGCTTCTTCTTCGTAATCGACGTGGTCTTCTTCGCCTCCAACCTGCTCAAGGTGCCGGAGGGCGGCTGGGTGCCGCTGGTGCTGGGCGTCGCGCTGACCGCGCTCATGACGTCGTGGAAGCGCGGCCGCGACCTGCTGCTGGCGCGCTGGAAGCAGGACAGCCTGCCGCTCGCCCCGTTCCTCGCGCGACTGCCGCAGTCACGTACCGTGCGCGTGCCGGGCATGGCGGTGTTCCTGACCGGCAACCCCGACTACGTGCCGACGTCGCTGCTGCACAACCTCAAACACAACAAGGTACTGCACGAGCGGGTGCTGTTCGTCACCGTGCTGAACGTCGACGTGCCCGAGGCCGGTGCCGATCAGCGCGTGGAGGTGGCCGAGCTGGCGCCGGGAATCCATCGCGTCGTGCTGCGCTACGGCTTCATGGAGAGCCCCAACATTCCGCGCGCGCTCGAGGACCTCAATGCCGCCGGCGTGCCGTTCGACCCGATGCAGGCGAGCTATTTTCTCGGCCGCGAGGTGCTGGTGCCGGCGACCGTGCCGAAGCTGCCGTGGTGGCGGCACTGGCTGTTCCTGGTGATGGCGCGCAATGCGGTGCCGGCCACGGAATTCTTTCGTATCCCGTATGATCGCGTGGTCGAGCTCGGCGTCCGCGTCGCGATCTGATCCGTCCCGGACTGCCGCCGAACGTTCCCCCTGTCACCAGCCGACCGGTCCGCTATCGCAGATGTGACTATTGCGACCGCCGTAAAGACCGTCCTGACGGGTTCGTAATGTGGCGGCATAACTTGCGACAGACGGTGAGTCACATCATGTCGGTCCTGTCGCCGTGAAGCGCAGGATGTCGGCCGGCGCGATCGGGTTGCGGAACCGCTCCCCTGGTGGTGCCGCTCCCGGTCGGGTCGGCCCTCATTTTGCAAATCGCCACGGCGACGGTAGCGGGTTACGGCGTGCGGGTCACCCACTCGTTACGCGACATGAATCCGTTCCTTGTGACAGGCTCCGATGGATGGTTGCCACGCCGATCCGGCATGGCACCACCATTCGGTTCAGGAAAGGTCTGAACATGATCACCAACGAAGTAAGCGACGGTCTTGCCGGCATCCTGCGCACCGCGATCGTCGAGCTGGTCCGGCGCGACGGTCCGGATTTGTCGGCGCGGCAACTAGGAGTTTTCCTGACCTGCTATCTCGAGACCGAAGCGCAGACGGTCCGTGGGCTGGCGGCGAAACTCGGCGTCTCCAAGCCCGCGATCACGCGCGCACTCGATCGGCTATCGGAATTCGACCTGGTACGCCGCAAGACCGATCCGCTGGATCGCCGCAGCGTTCTGGTGCAGCGGACCGCAACGGGCATGGCTTTCCTGCGTGAGTTGCGTACGATTCTTCGTGATGCGGCGACCGCCATGCGCATAACCGCCGAGCCCGCGCCGGCCGGCCGGCAGCGCTCGGGCAGCGAGGTCCGCGCCGCGGCTCACTGACACGGCGTCCCGGTTGGCGGTATCATCCGCTACCGCCACCGGGGACCCGCGCGATGCACGACACCTCCCGCCCCGCGCCCTGGACCACGGTCCGGCGCACGGACGACAGGACTTCCTTCTACGACGATCTCGCGCATGAGATCGATGCGCTGCTGACGGGCGAGCCCGACAGCGTCGCCAACGCCGCCAACGCTGCGGCCGCGATCTACCATGCCCTGCCCGAATTGAACTGGGCCGGCTTCTATTTCCTGCGCAACGGGGAACTGGTGCTCGGACCGTTCCAGGGCCGTCCGGCCTGCGTCCGCATCGCGGTCGGCAAGGGTGTCTGCGGCACTGCGGCGGCGGAACGACGCTCGGTCCTGGTGCCGGACGTCGAGGCCTTTCCCGGACACATCACCTGCGACACGGCATCCCGCTCGGAACTTGTCGTTCCGCTGCTCGCCGGCGACCTTTTGCTCGGCGTGCTCGATCTCGACAGCCCCGTGCTGGCGCGCTTCGACGCAGTGGACCAGGCCGGCTGCGAGGGCCTGGTCCGGGTGATCGTCCGGCATCTGACCGTGTCTCAGCCGTTATGAAACGCTGAGGCGGGGTCACCCACGTCCTTTCCGGGCCGCCATGCAAGACGTGTCGGTGCGGATGACGCCGCGATAACGATGCAGGCGCGCTGACCCGGGGCGCCCCCGTGCGTTGGCCTTCGTGCGATGCGAGGCTCAGCCAACCGCGAAACGGACCTGCGCCTTCTTATACCAAGTCTCAGTAAGCGGGACCTATCGCGGCAACTATCGTCATGGCATGGCTTGGCCATGCCACCCACGTCTTGCGTCGCACCTGGCACAAAGACGTGGATGACCGGCCTGCGCCGGTCGTGACGTATGAGTCCGGGTCACCAGGGCTTGCTATTACCCGGTCATTTCGACGACGAAGCCCCGCTCCGCACGACCCTTCGTCGACGATGCGTCCTACCGATGCCCGAAGATCGCGCTGCCGACGCGGACCCAGGTCGCGCCGCAGGCGATGGCGGTCTCGAAATCCGCCGACATCCCCATCGACACCACGCCGAGCCCATGGTGCGCCGCCCGCCCGGCCAGCCATTCGAAATGCGGCCGCGGGTCCTCGCCGGCCGGCGGGACGCACATCAGTCCGGCGAGCGCCGCACCGAAGCGGCCCTTGCAGTCATCGATGAAACCGTCCGCGTCCGCCCGGGCCACCCCCGCCTTCTGCGCCTCGTCGCCGGTGTTCACTTCGACCAGCAGCATCGGGGTGCGCGCCTCCTTCTCCATCGCCGCCGCGATCGCATCGGCCAGGCGCGGCCGGTCCAGCGATTCGATCACGTCAGCCAGGCGCACCGCGTCGCGCGCCTTGTTGGTCTGCAGGCCGCCGATGATGTGCAGCCGGAACCGGTGCTCCTCGCGCAGCAGCGGGAACTTGCCCGCCGCCTCCTGCACCCGGTTCTCGCCGAACACCGCCTGGCCCGCCGCCAGCGCGGCGCGCACCGCCTCCACCGGCTTGGTCTTGCTGACCGCCACCAGCGTCACGTCCTCCGGCCGCCGGCCGGCCCGGATCGCCGCCTCCGCGATGCGCTCGCGCACCCGGCGCAGGTTGCCGGCAATATCCGCCGTCTCAGTCAGCGTCTCGGTAACCGACATACTGCTTCTCCTCGACGATCGCCGATCCCAGCAGCACGTTGATCGATCGCTTGATCCGGCTGCGTTCGTCGTTGTCAGTATAGACCGCCCGGGCCAGCGCGATGAAGCCGGCGTCGAAGCTGCGCGCCGCCTCCTTGCGCCGGATCGCGTCCTCGGTGTCCCAGAGCCGCCGGTTCACCGCCGCCAGGTGCGCCCGCAGCGCCGCGAGACCGGCCGGCTCCGCCCCACGCTCCGCCAGCACCGCGCGCAGCAGGCCAAGCTCGTGGACCACATGGGCGCGCGCCTCCGCCGACCGCAGCCGGTCGGCCTTGATCTCCAGGATGGTGATCTTGTCGATCAGTTCCCCCCAGGAGACCGGCACGAGCGGGATCATCCCGCCGCCGCCATCGCCGCCGCCATCCGGGCGAATACGCTGTCCCAGTCGCCGCGCAGCGGCTGGCGGAACAGGCGCATGGCCGGATACCACTGGCACGCCTCGCCCTCGAGCAGCCAGCGCCAGTCCGGCACGTGCTGCAGGCCGACCCATGTAGAGCACCCCAGCGCGCCGGCGAGGTGCGCGATCGAGGTGTCCGACGTGACCACCATGTCGAGGCACTGCATCACCGCCGCGGTGTCGGCGAACGCATCGGCGCCGGCATCGAACCCTTCGCCCAGCGTCTCCACCCGCATGCCGTCCGGCAGGTCGGCAAGCTGCTCCAGCCCATGGTATTTCTGCAGGCTGATCAGGCGCACGCCGGGCAAGGTCGCCAGCGGCAGGAAGGCCCGCAGCGGGATGGACCTGCCGAGTTCCGCGGCGCTCGCGGGATTGCCCTGCCAGGCGATGCCGATCCGGCGGCCGTGCGGCCCGATCCGCTCGCGCCACCGCGCCACGCGGTCGGCGGCGGCCCGCAGATAGGGCGGCGGCGGCGCCTGCATGCCGAAGATCCGCGGCAGGCTGAGCAGCGGCGACCAGGTGTCGTAGGCCGGCATCTGCTCGCCGACCGCGACGAGACGCACCGCGGCCGGCAGGCTGCGCATCAGATGCTGCAGGCCGGGCTGCACATCGAGCACCACCGGCCCGCGTGCCGCCGCCATCGCGACGTAGCGGCCGAACTGGATCGTGTCGCCCATGCCCTGTTCGGCGCGGATCAGCAGGGTGCGGCCGCCGAGGTCCTCGCCCTGCCACTGCGGCCCGGCGGTCGGCGGCAGGCGCGCCGCGCCCGCACGGAACCGCCACTCATACTCGTGCCACCCCTCCTCGAGCCGGCCGGCCAGCAGGAGTGCCACGCCGAGGTTGAGGTGGAGGACCGGATCGTCCGGCTGCCAGCGGAGCGCGTCGCGGTACACCGCAATGGCCTCATCCGGACGCCCGAGTTCCTTCAGCACGCCGCCCAGATTGCTCTGCGCCTGGGGATCGCGCGGCGCCCGTCCGACCGCCAGGCGCAACGCCGCCGCCGCCTCCTCGAGCCGCCCCGCCTGGCGCAGCGCCAGCCCCAGGTTGTTGTGCAGGTCCGGCAGGTCCGGCTTGTGTCGCAGCGCCTCCTGGTAGGCGGCGATCGCCTCCTCCGGCTGGCCCTGGTCGCTGAGCGCATGGCCCAGGACCTGGTACGCCTCCGCCGAGTTGCGCTTGTGCCGCAGGGCCTCGCGGCAGGCAGCAGCGGCGGCGTCGGGCTGGTGCAGGGCCAGCAGCGCGGCGGCGCGGTTGACATGGAAGATCGCCGCGCTGGGCCTGATGGCGAGCGCCTGGTCGATGCACGCCAGCGCCGCCTGCGGCTGCCCGCATTGCGAGGCGATCACCCCCAGCATATGGAGCGCATCGGCGTGCCCGGGTGCCGCCGTGAGAATCTGCCGGTAGACGCCTTCGGCCTCCTGGAGCCGGCCGGCGCCATGCAGCCGGACCCCGGTCTGGTAATGCGCCTCGATTGCGTGCTTCCGTTTGCTCATGGTTGCCGTCCCGTTAGCACAGCCGCGATCGGCGCACGATGGATAGGCGTCTGCTCGCCTGGGCCCTGGCCGGCCGGCGGCGAGGCGGCCTCCCGCCGCTCTGGCTGTTCACCGACGAACGCCGCCTACCGGATCCGCGCGCTGCCGTGGCCCGGCTGCCGCGCGGCCTTGCCGGCGTGGTGCTCCGCCATGACGGAGATCCCGGGCGAGTGGCGCTGGGGCGCGACCTGTGGCGGATCTGCCGCGCCCGCCGCCTCGTGCTGGTGGTGGCCGGCGACACGCGGCTGGCGGCCGCGCTGGGGGCGGGCGTCCATCTCCGCGCGGGCCGCTGGCCGGACGCCGTGCGGCCCCGGCGCGGCCCGGTCACCAGTTCGGCGCACGATGCGGCCCAATTGCGCCGGGCGCGACGGGCCGGCGCCCATCTCGCGTTCCTCTCGCCGGCGTTTCCGACCCGCAGCCATCCGGGCGGCGCGGCCCTCGGACCGGCGCGCTGGACATCGCTCGCGCGGCGGGCAGGCCTGCCCACCGCCGCCCTGGGCGGTATTGACGGAACCAGTGTCGGACGGCTGCCGCGGCGGATTTGCCGGGCTTTGGGAGCAATCGGCGCGCTCGCCTGAGCCCATGTGTCTAATCTGACACAGTGTTCCGCAATTGCCATGAGAAATCCTGATCGCTGGTTGCGATGTCGGCGAGCCTCGTCTCATACTCCCGTCAGGTTAGCTGCCCGGCGCGATGCACGTATGCATCGACGGCATATCGAGGGGGCAGGTCATTCCGCCGATTCGTCGGCGCAACGTGGAGGGCGAAATGCGTAAGTTTCTGCTGGCGAGCGTAGCCACGCTGGGGGCGACCGGTGGACTGATGAATGCGGCACTGGCGCAGGCGCCGGCTCCGAGGGGCGCACCGAGCCAGGGCCAGATGGCCTACCCGCTGGCCAACCCGACGGCCTATGTGAACAACAACAACAACTACCAGGCCGCCGCCCTGCCCGGCGCCCTGCCCAACCCGACACCCGGCACCATCGTCGTCCATATCAACGGCAAGGTGCAGACCGAGGTCCAGGCCGCCTGGACCAACTTCGACACCCGTCTCGCCGCCGCCCCCGCCGCCGGCTCGGCCGCGGCGATCCTCGGCAACAACGGCACCGGTGTGGTGAAGCTGCAGCCGGTGGCGTTGAACGAATTCGCCCGTCTGTATTTCGGCGCCGACGGCATGGCCACCAACGGCCTGCGCTACGGTGCCGCGATCGAGGTCCGGCAGAACTTCACCGGTCAGCTCAGCAGCAACGCCAACGACGGTGCCAGCGGCTACACGTCGTTGCAGACCCTGTATGTCCGGCGCGCCTTCACCTACGCCGCCGGCGACCAGTGGGGCCTGTTCCGCCTGGGCGTCACCGACGGCATCATCGGCATCTTCGACAACGGCGTGACCACCGGCCAGTTCAGCTTCATCGGCGAACTGAACGGCGGTGACACGCAGAACATGCCCGGTCCGGTGCCGCCGTTCTGGTTCCTGGGTCAGGCCGGCGCCGAATACGGCAACGTGAAGGCCGTCTACCTGTCGCCGCAGATCGCCGGCTTCGACTTCGGCCTGCAATACGCGCCGAACACCTCGAACGGCTTCGGCCTCAGCACCGGCCAGGCGCTGAACGGATCCCTCACCGGTGCGGGCACCGGCACCGGCACGGGTTGCGGCGTGGCCAACTCGGGCTGCCCGACGCTCTCCTCCGGCCCCGGCATCCAGGACGGCGCCCGCGCCATCCATCAGACCGCGCTCGGCGTGCGCTACCAGGGCAAGTTCGGCGACGTCGGCGTACTCGCCTACGGTGTCTACGAGTTCAGCGGCCACGCCAACTACACCGGCCTGACCACCCCGGCGATCCTCGGCACTGCCACGGTTCCCGGCAGCAGCTTCAACGGCAGCTATGACGGCCTGAGCTTCGGCAGCGGCGGTCTTGCGGTCACCTATGCCGGCTTTACCCTGGCCGGCAACCTCATCGGCGGCCGGCTGAACGGCCAGTTGGCACTGGCCCCGAAGGGCGGCGTCGGCGAACTGGCCTACACGGTGAGCGCCAAGTACGTGACCGGTCCGTTCACCGTCGGTGTGGTGGGCGAAATCGGCTGGTACCAGGGCAACCCGGTGCTGAGCGGCATCAGCCAGCGTCGCGGTCGCGGCATCGCGGCGGGCGTGCAGTACAACGTCGCCCCGGGCTTCTCGGTCGGCGCCGAATACCTGTGGAACGACATCCAGCAGAGCGCCAACAACCTGGTCAGCAATGCAGTCGGCACCGCGGCCGGTTCCAACCTGAACAACAACTTCCATGGCCAGATGTTCATGATCGGCAACGTCGTGAACTTCTGAGCCTCGACGGACTTCGCCTCGAAGGGCGGCGGGGAGCGATCCCCGCCGCCCTTCTCGTTTCCGGCGCCGGCGAGCGCGTGATCCGCGACGAGCCCGGCGTTCCATTTGCCAGCCGAGCCACCCCGCGTTCTAAGAGGCCAGGATGGTCGAGGCAGCCGCCGCCCGCGGATTCGCCATGGGGCGCCAGATCCGCGCGACATGGTTGCGCGCCCTGCTGCCCGCGCCGTTCTCGGTCCGCACCCACGTCGTGGGCCTGATCCTCGCCATCGTCACCCCACTGCTCGGCTTCAGCGCCTTCCTGGTGCTGCGCTCCGCCGCCCACGAGCAGGAGGTGATGGCCAATGCGGTGCGCGGCCGCACGCGGGAGGCCGCGGCCGCGATCGATCAGCGCCTGGGAAGCCTGCGCACGCGCCTCTTCCTGCTCGCCGGCTCGCGCCAGTTGCTGGAAGGCGACTTCGCCATGTTCCACGACATCGCTGCCGAAGCCGCCCGGTCGCACGGCGCGACCCTGGTGCTCACCGACCCGACCGGCCAGCAGCTTGTCAACACGCGCGCGCCGTATGGCCCGAAACTGCCGCAGACGCCCGACCCGGATGCGGTCCGCCGCCTCGCGGTCACCCGCCTGCCGGATGTGTCCGACCTCACGCAGGGCGCCGTCACCGGCGAGATGTTCATCGGGCTGAACGTGCCGGTGCTGCGGGACGGCGCGCTCGCCTATGTGCTGAGCCTCAATCTCGCGCCCCTGCTCCCCAGCATGATCGCGGAACTCGACCTGCCGCCCGAGTGGCTGGTGACCATCACCGACAAGGCCGGCCGGACCATCGCTCGCAGCCGGGAGGCCGATCGCTATGTCGGGCAGATGGGCCGGCCGTCGGTGATCCAGCGCTTCCGCGAGGAGAGCGAGGGCTCGCTGTCGATCGCCTCGCGCGACGGCGTCCCGCTGTACAATGCATTCGCCCATGTGCGCTTCTCGGGCTGGACCATCGCCGTCGGCATCCCCGAAGAGGTGCTCTACGCACCGGTCGCCCGATCGACCTGGGCGCTGATCCTGGCGGGCGGTGCCCACGCTGGTGTTCGCGCTCGGACTGGGCGTGCTGATCGGCCACCGCATCGCCGGCGCGATCACCGGCCTGGTACGCTACGCCGAAACGGTGGGACGCGGCGAGCCGATCGAACTCCGCATGACGGGCATCCGCGAGACCGACGCCGTCGCGCAATCGCTCCACCTGGCCGGCGAGCGCCTGCGTCACAGTGCGCAGGAGCGTGCGGTCCTGCTGGATCGCACCGTCACGGCGCAGGAGGCCGAGCGCAAGCGGATCGCGCGGGAACTGCACGACAGCCTGGGACAGTACCTCACGGCGCTGCGCCTGGGCTTCGGCGCGGTGGAGCCGTACTGCGCCCACAACGCCACCGCGCAGCAGCGCCTCAATGAGCTGAAGGGGCTGGCGGCCGATCTGGGGCGCGAACTCAGCCGCATGGCGTGGGAATTGCGGCCGATGGCGCTGGACGATCTCGGCCTGCAGCGCGCGGTGACGCAGTATCTCGAGGAATGGGCCGAGCGCTCGCGGCTGCAGATCGACCTGGAGATCAACCTGCCCGAGCGCAGGCTGCCCCAACGGATGGAGACGGCACTGTTCCGGGTCCTGCAGGAAGCCATCACCAACGTCGTGAAACACTCCGGCGCCGATCGCGTCGGTGTCGTCCTCCAGGCCACGAGCCGCGAGATCAGCCTGGTCGTCGAGGATGACGGCAAGGGCTTCGACCTCGATACCGGCGCGGACGGGCGGCGGCCCGGGATCGAGCATCTCGGACTTCTGGGCGTGCGCGAGCGGCTCGGACTGGTCGCCGGCACGCTGGAGGTCGAATCGAGCCCGCTGGGCGGCACCACCGTCTATGTCCGGATCCCCCTGTGAGGCCGGCATGATCGCGACGCCCATCCGGATCCTGATGGTCGACGACCATCCGGTGGTGCTCGCCGGGCTGAAGGCCCTGGTGGGGGCCGATCCCGATTTCGTCATCGTGGGCGAGGCGCGCGACGGCCGCACCGCGCTGCGCCTGGCCAAGGAACTCGTCCCGGACGTCGTGGTGCTCGACATCTCGCTGCCGGAGATGAACGGCATCGAACTGACCGCCGCGCTGCGCACCGAACGGCCCGAGTGCCGCGTGCTGGTGCTCACGGTGCACGAGGAGCGCGCCTATCTGCGCCAGCTCGTTGAACTCGGCGTCGGCGGCTATCTGCTGAAGCGCTCGGCCGCCGATGAGCTGCGGCGGGCCATCCTCGCGGTCGCCGCCGGCGGCGTGTACCTCGATCCCGCCATCGCCGGGAAGGCGGTCGGCCGGCTCGACCGCGCCGGCGCGCCGCTGCAATCGGGGCAGACCGCCGAACTCAGTGAGCGCGAGGCCGATGTGCTGCGGCTCGTCGCCACCGGCCACAGCAACAAGTCGATCTCCGCCCGGCTCGCCATCAGCGTCAAGACGGTCGAGACCTACAAGGCCCGGGCCATGGAGAAACTCGGCTTCCACAGCCGGGTCGAGGTGGTGCGCTATGCCGCGGGCCAGGGCTGGCTGCTCGAGCAGTAGGCCCGCGTCAGGGAATTCACTGACGTTCCCGGACGGGAAACCCCGTCACCCCGCACCGCGCTTCCCGGCTACCTGACACCCCCCCGATGACGCTCCCATCCGACGCCGGCTGACCGCTCCATCGTGGTGCGGAACCGGCGCGCCGTTTCGGCGGTGCCTGGGGGCAGTAGGGGATGAACGCCGTCACGTTTCCGACGCACGCCACCGTCGCCTCGCTCCGCAGCGAGGCGCGCGAGAAGGCGCTCGGGCTGCGTGACCTCCGCTACTTCCTCAGCGTGGCGCAGACCGGCAATGTCGGGCGCGCCGCCCGTGACCTGAATGTCAGCCAGCCGGCGATCTCGCTGCAGATCCGCAAGCTGGAGGAGGGGCTCGGCACCCAGCTTTTGCTGCGGCACGGGCGCGGAGTCACCCTGACGCCGGCGGGCGCCTGCCTGCGCGACCGGCTCCACACGGTGATGCGCCTGCTGGCATCGCCGCTGGAGGAGGGGGAGCCCGAGCCGGCCACCGGCACGATCTCCTTCGCGGTTCCCGCCGATATCGGCGCCCCACTGGTGGCACCGCTGGCCGCCGCCTTCCGTGCCCGCTGGCCGCGCCTGACCCTGGACATCCGCGAAGCCGATGGCGCGGACCTCGAGGACTGGCTGCTGCGGCGGCACGTCGACCTGGCGCTGCTGCAGGACCCGCCGGCGCTGCCCGACTTCACCGTCATCCCCATCCTGACCGAGAGCCTGGGCCTGGTGGCGCCGGTTCATTCGCGGCTGGCATCAGACTCCCGCCCGCTGCCGCTGAGCGAACTGGCCGGCGAGCCGCTGATCCTGCCCGGCCCCGAGCACTGGATCCGCCGCCGCGTCGACCATGCCGCGGGCCAGGGCGGACTGAAGCTCGAGCCGGTGCTGCAGGCCGGCAGCGCCATGCTGGCGATGACGATGGTGCGGGGCGGCCTGGGCTCCACGATCCTGCCGCGCAGTTCCGTCCAGCATGAGATCGCCCGCGGCTCCGTCGCGTTCCGGCCGGTGGGCCGGCCGATCCTGACCTGCACGCGCACGCTCGCGTTCCATCGCGCCGCCTCCAACACGCTGGTCGCGGCCTTCGCCGAGATGGCGGGTGACTCGATGGCGCGGCTCGCCGCCGATGGCACGTGGCCGGATGCGCAGTTCGTCCGGCCCGGCGGTGCGGCGGTGCGGGCCGATCTCCAGCAGGGGAGGCTCGCGACGGCCTAGGCGCCTCACCCTTCCGTTAATCCTCATCACCAGCAATAACCGGGCGTGCAGTAATAGTATTACTGCGCGCTGCTTCCATTTGTACTTCTGATTTTTGCGCCCATCTCCAATTTGTGTTGCGTTCCTGCCACGGTGTCTCAGTAATGCCGCGCGCAGGGGAAGAAGAATATTTGCACACCATTTGGCCAGGGATATGGTCTCCGGGACCTGAACGCCGCCGGTCCGCCGGCGCAAGGAGGAGAAGGAAATGCGTAAGTTTCTGCTGGCGAGCGTAGCCACGCTGGGGGCGACCGGTGGACTGATCGATGTCGCGCTGGCGCAGGCGCCGGCACCGCCGAAGGGGGCACCGAGCCAAGGCCAGATGGCCTACCCGCTGGCCAACCCGACGGCCTATGTGAACAACAACAACAACTACCAGGCCGCCGCCCTGCCTGGCGCCCTGCCCAACCCGACACCCGGCACCATCGTCGTCCACATCAACGGCAAGGTGCAGACCGAAATCCAGGCCGCCTGGACCAGCGTTGACACACGCATGGCGACTGCGCCCGCGGCCGGCTCGGCCGGTGCGATCCTCGGCAACAACGGCACCGGCGTCGTGAAGCTGCAGCCGATCGCGCTGAACGAATTCGCCCGTCTGTATTTCGGCGCCGACGGCATGGCCACCAACGGCCTGCGCTATGGTGCCGCGATCGAAGTCCGGCAGAATTTCACCGGTCAGCTCAGCAGCAACGCCAACAACGCCGCCAGCGGCTACACGTCGTTGCAGACCCTGTATGTCCGGCGTGCCTTCACCTACGCCGCCGGCGACCAGTGGGGCCTGTTCCGACTGGGCGTCACCGACGGCATCATCGGCATCTTCGACAACGGTGTGACCACCGGCCAGTTCACCATCATCGGCGAACTGAACGGCGGTGACGCGCAGAACATGCCCGGCCCGAACCCGCCGTTCTGGTTCCTGGGTCAGGCCGGCGCCGAATACGGCAACGTGAAGGCCGTCTACCTGTCGCCGCAGATCGCCGGCTTCGACTTCGGCCTGCAATACGCGCCGAACATGTCGAACGGCTTCGGCCTCAGCACCGGCAACCCGCTGAACGGCTCGATCACCGGTTCGGGCACCGGCACCGGCACGGGCTGCGGCGTGGCCAACTCGGGCTGCCCGTCGCTGTCCTCCGGCCCCGGCATCCAGGACGGCGCCCGCGTGATGAACCAGACCGCGCTCGGCGTGCGCTACCAGGGCAAGTTCGGCGACGTCGGCGTGCTCGCCTACGGCGTCTACGAGTTCAGCGGCGTCACCAACTACACCGGCCTGCAGACTCCCGCGATCCTCGGCACCACCACCGTCCCGGGCAGCCAGTTCAACGGCAAGTATGACGGCCTGAGCTTCGGCAGCGGCGGTCTTGCCATCACCTACGCCGGCTTCACCGTGGCGGGCAACGTCATCGGCGGCCGGGTGAACGGCCAGTTGGCAGCGGCGCCGAAGGGCGGCGTCGGCACCTTGGCCTACGTGCTCAGCGCCAAGTACGTGACCGGTCCGTTCACCGTCGGTGTGGTGGGCGAAATCGGCTGGTACCAGGGCAACCCGGTGCTGAGCGGCTTCAGCGAGCGTCGTGGTCGCGGCATCGCGGCGGCGGTGCAGTACAACGTCGCCCCGGGCTTCGCGGTGGCGGCCGAATATCTGTGGAACGACATCCAGCAGGGCGGCAACAACCTGATCAGCGGCGCCGTCGGCACCGCGGCCGGGGCCAACCTGAACAACAACTTCAAGGGCCAGAATTTCATCATCGGCAACGTCGTGAACTTCTGAACCTCGACGGACTTCGTCTCATGGGGCGGCGGGGAGCAATCCTCGCCGCCTTTTCCTGCCTGCTCATCATGGTACGAAACCTTGGCGCAGCGAACGCAAGGCGCTAAGGGAGGCCACTCTTTGGCGCGAGTTTCCTGGATGCCCATCAGACTAAAGCAATTGGCCGGGCTTACCCTTTCCATGGCGGTGCTCGCTGCGTGTTCCGGCGCCAAACCCAATCCGACCGATCCCGGTTACATGGGCCGCGAGGGTCCGAGCAGCAGCGGCTCCATGCCGGGCGGCAGCGTCCTGGGTGACAGCAGCCTGGTGTTCGGCACCGCCAAGGACCGCCCCGGCGGCGGCGGCCGCGGCGGCGATACCGGCGGCGGCGCGCTGGGGGTGAACGCCTATCTCTGGCGCGGCGCGCTCGACACGCTTAGCTTCATGCCGCTGGCCTCGGCCGATCCATTCGGCGGGGTGATCATTACCGACTGGTACACGCCGGCCGCCGCCAACGGCGAGCGCTTCAAGGCCACGGCCTATATCCTCGGCCGCGAACTGCGCAGCGACGGCGTGCGCATCAGCATCTTCCGCCAGGTGCTGCAAGGCGGCCAATGGGTCGACGCGCCCGTGAGCGCCGTCACGGTGGGCGAAATCGAGAACAAGGTGCTGTCGCGCGCCCGCGAACTGCGCGAGCAATCACAGGCCAGCAGCTAGAGCGTGATCCGCACAGGCGGCATCACCGGAGCGGTGAATCACGCTCTCGGACAATGAGCTGGAGCGGGTTCCGTGAGCCAACGCGAACGGAATCTGCTCCAGCGCCGGGCCTCTTGCGCGGGCGCGGCCGGAGGCAAATAACTGCGCCATGAACGAGGTCGTAACCGTCGCGGCCGAGACGCCGCGTTACAATTTCCGTGAGGCGGAACCGCGCTGGCAGCGTGCCTGGGCCGAGCGCGGCTGCTTTCGCGTCGACGACGGCGCCGACGGACAACAAGCCGAAATACTACGTCATGGAGATGTTCCCGTATCCCAGCGGAAGATCCACATGGGCCACGTGCGGAACTACACGCTGGGCGACGTGGTGGCGCGCTACAAGCGGGCGCGCGGCTTCGCGGTGATGCACCCGATGGGCTGGGACGCCTTCGGGCTGCCGGCCGAGAACGCGGCGCGCGAACGCGGCATCCACCCGGCGAAGTGGACCTGGGACAACATCGCCGCGATGCGCGCCGAGTTGCAGCGCATGGGGCTGTCGCTGGAGTGGGAACGCGAGTTCGCCACCTGCGATCCGGCCTATTACGGCCACCAGCAGAAGCTGTTCCTCGATTTCCTGCGCGCCGGCCTGGTGGAGCGCAAGGAAAGCTGGGTCAACTGGGACCCGGTCCGACGGCACCGTGCTGGCGAACGAGCAGGTGATCGACGGCCGCGGCTGGCGCTCCGGCGCGCTGGTCGAGAAGAAGCAGCTCAACCAGTGGTTCCTGAAGATCACCGACTATGCGCAGGAACTGCTGGACGCGCTGGACACGCTGGACCGCTGGCCCGAGCGCGTGCGGCTGATGCAGGCGAAGTGGATCGGCCGCAGCGAGGGCGCCCGGCTGAACTTCAGCCTCGATGCGCCCGCGGACGGGATCGACGAGGTCGAGGTCTACACGACGCGCCCCGACACGCTGTACGGCATGTCGTTCCTGGCGCTGGCGCCGGAGCACCCGCTGGCGGCGGCGGTCGCGGCGCGCGATCCGCAGGCCGCCGCCTTCGTCGCCGAATGCCGCCGCATGGGCACGTCCGAGGCCGCCATCGAGACGGCCGAGAAGCAGGGCTTCGACACCGGCCTGCGGTGCGGCACCCGTTCCTGGCGGACGCCACCTTCCCGGTCTGGATCGCCAACTTCGTGCTGATGGAATACGGCACCGGCGCCATCTTCGGCTGTCCGGCGCATGACCAGCGCGACCTGGACTTCGCCCGCAAGTACCGCCTGGACGTGGTCCCGGTGGTGCTGCCGCCGGGTGGCGATCCGGCGTCCTTCGCGGTCGGCGACGAGGCGTATGTCGGTCCGGGCACGATCTTCAACTCGGACTTCATGGACGGGATGGAGGTTGATGCCGCCAAGCGCGCGGTGATCGCCGCGCTGGAGCGGCTGGGCGCCGGGCATGGCGAGGTGAACTGGCGGCTGCGCGACTGGGGCGTGAGCCGGCAGCGCTACTGGGGCTGCCCGATCCCGGTGATCCATTGCGGCACCTGCGGCGTGGTCCCGGTGCCCGACGAGCAGTTGCCGGTGAAGCTGCCCGACGATGTGACCTTCGACCGCCCGGGCAACCCGCTCGACCATCATCCGACCTGGAAGCACGTCGCGTGCCCGGTCTGCGGCGGCGCGGCGCGGCGGGAGACCGACACGTTCGACACCTTCGTCGACAGTTCCTGGTATTTCGCCCGCTATTGCAGCCGCGGGCCAAGGTGCCGGTGGACCGTGCCGCGGTCGATCACTGGATGCCGGTCGATCAGTATATCGGCGGCATCGAGCACGCGATCCTGCACCTGCTGTACTCGCGCTTCTTCACGCGGGCCATGAAGCGGACCGGGCATCTGAACGTCGATGAACCGTTCGCCGGGCTGTTCACCCAGGGCATGGTGACGCACGAGAGCTACCGCTCGGCTCCCGGCTCGAACGGCACCTGGCTGTACCCCGAGGAAGTGGTCAAGCAGCCCGACGGCAGCGCGGTGCATCGCGACACCGGCGAACCCGTGGTGGTCGGGCGCGTCGAGGCCATGAGCAAGTCGAAGCGCAACACCATCGACCCCGAGGCGATCATCACCCGCTACGGCGCCGACACCGCGCGCTGGTTCATCCTGTCGGACAACCCGCCCGAGCGGGACATGGAGTGGACCGAGGCGGGCGTCGCCGGCGCCTACCGTTTCACGCAGCGCCTGTTCCGCCTGGCCGAGAACCTGGCCGGGACGCTCGATGATGCCGGGGAGGACGGCACATCCGAGGTGGCGCGCCGGCTGCGGCAGGTCACCCACCGCACCATTGCCGCCGTGAGCGAGGCGCTGGACGGCTTCGCGTTCAACGTCGCCGTGGCGCGGCTGTATGAGTTCGCCAACGCGATCGCGGACGCCGAACGGGCCATGCCGACCCCTGGGCTCGGCGCCGCGCGCCGGGAGGCGGTCGAGATGCTCGCGCGGCTGATCGCCCCGATGATGCCGCACCTGGCCGAGGAGGTGTACGGAAGGCTGCATCCCGGGACCGCCGCGCTGGTGGCGGATCTGCCCTGGCCGGAGGCGGATCCCGCCCTGCTGGCGGCCGAGAGCGTGACGATCGCGGTGCAGGTGATGGGCAAGCTGCGCGGCACCATCGCCGTGGCGCCGGACACGCCGGCCGATGCGGTGATTGCGTTTGCGGAGGCCGAGCCGAACGTGGCGCGCGCGCTGGAAGGCCGGCGGGTGGTCAAGCGCATCCACGTGCCGAACCGTATCGTCAATTTCGTGGTCGCATGATCCTGCGACGATCGCTGCTGGGCCTGGCTGGCGGGGGACTGCTGTCCGGCTGCGGCTTCCAGCCGATCTACATGCCGACCGCCGGCGGCAATGCCGGCGTGGCGCAGCGCGAACTGGCAGCGATCCAGGTGAACGTCATCCCGGATCGCCCAGGTCAGTTGCTGCGTCAGGCACTGCAGGACCGCTTCGCCCGGGCCTCGACCGGCGTCGCCCAGCGCTATGACCTGTCGGTCGGCTACCTGATCACCGGCGAGGGCCTCAGCATCCAGCCGGACAACACCGCGACGCGTGTGCGCACCACGGGCCGCGCCACCTGGACGCTGATCGCGCAGGACCCGGCGCACACACGGCTCGGCACCGGCTTTGCGACCGCGGTGGACGCCTACAACATCCTCGACTCGCAATACTTCGCCGCCGACCTGGAGAACGAGACGATCCAGCACCGGCTGGCCGATGCGCTGGCCGACCAGATCACCATCCAGCTTGCCGCCTTCTTCCGCAGGCGCGCCACGGCCGCGAACGGGTGAAGCTGGCGCCGCAGCGGGTTGCGGCGTTCCTGCGCGATCCGGGGGAATGCCGGGTGGTGCTGCTGCACGGCGAGGATCACGGCATGATCCGCGACCGGGCGGCCGGCCTGGTGAAGCTGGTTGCCGGGTCGCTCGACGATCCGTTCCTGGTCGCCGAACTGACCCGCGACGACATCAGCCAGTTGGCCGACGAGGCTGCCTCCCTGTCGCTGACCGGAGGCAGGCGCGTCGTCCGGATGCGTGACGCCACCGATGCCGCGACCGACCAGGTCGGCCAGATCCTCAAGGGCCGCGCGCCTGCGCTGGTGGTGCTGGAGGCGCCGGGCCTGGCGACGCGCTCGCGCCTGCGGACGCTGGTGGAGGCCGCGCCGGACGGGGCCGCGATCGCCTGCTATCCCGAGGAAGGCCGGGCGTTGTCCGAGACCATCCGGACGGTCCTGTCGGAGGCGGGGGTTGGCATCGACGCCGACACGCTGGGCTGGGTCGCCGACCAGTTGGGTGCGGATCGCGCATCGACGCGCGCCGAGGCCGAGAAGCTGGCGCTGTATGTCGGGCCTGGGGGGCGGGTGGACCTGGATGCGGCCATGGCATGCATCGGCGACCTGGCCGGGCTGTCGCTGGACGATGCCCTGTTCGCCGCAACCGAGGGCGATGTGGCGCGTGCCGACCGGAACTGGCGCTGGCGGAGGGTGCGTCGCCGGTCGGGGTGCTGCGCGCCGGGCTGATGCACCTCCAGCGTCTCCATCGCGTACGGCTGGTCGTCGACGATGGCCAGGGTGCGGCGGACGCGGTCAGAGGGGCTCGCCCGCCGGTGTTCTTCCGCCGGGCCGGCGCCTTCACCCGGGCCGTCGAGCTTTGGTCGTCACCCGCACTGATGGCGGCGATGGCGGGGCTGGCGGAGGCGGAGCGCGCCTGCAAGCGCACCGGCGCCCCCGACGATGTGCTGGCGCGCAACGCGGTGCTGGCGCTGGCACGCCGCGCCGCCGCGGGCGCGCGGCGATACCGCGGGGCGTAGCGCTAGGGTGCTCATTGCTCATTGACAGTGTCTCATACTCCCTGGCCGTGAGGCCGCACGCACCGTTCCCCATCCCGTCATGACCGGCGCCGGCCGGTTATCCATGTCTTTTCCGCTCGCAGCAGCGAAAGACGTGGATGGCCGGGCCAAGCCACGGCCATGACGATGGAGGCCGCGGTGTGCTCATGCCTCACCGACCGTGTCTCATACTCGCCGGCCGTGTCTCTTACTCGCTGACGGTGAGGCCCGCACCGACCGTTCACTCATCCCGTCATGACCGGCGCAGGCCGGTTATCCACGTCTTTTCCGCGCGCAGTCGCGAAAGACGTGAATGGCCGGGCCAAGCCACGGCCATGACGATGGAGGTCGGGGTTGCCGCAGCTTGGCCTGCCCCCTCGCTGGCCCTCGTCATCACCGTATCCGTTGCGTTCGGCAAACTCGCATGGCTCGGCCGCCCGATCCCCAGCTTACCCCTCTGCTACGATGGGGCATGAAACGTCCCGAACTGCTCCGCCAGGTGCTCGCGGATTGCCATTGCAGACTTCGGCCCTCATCGATCCATGGCATCGGCGTCTTCGCCGTCCGTCCGATCGCGCGCGGCAGGAACCCGTTCCAGGTGCTGCCGCGCTACGCCCGGCCCGGCTATGTGCGCATCACCGAGGCGGAACTCGACGCGCTCCCCGCCGGCTGCGCACGATGCTGCGCGACCTGTTCGTCCCGACCGACGGCACGATGTGGCTGCCCACGAGCGGCACCAACATCGTCTACCTCATCGCGTACCTCAATCACTCGGCCGCGCCCAACCTGCGCACCACCGACGGGTTCACGTTCACCGCACGGCGGCGCATCCTCGAGGGCGAGGAACTGACGGTCGACTACCGGACCTACGGTGCCGATGACCTGCTCGCGCAGTAACCGCGCCTGTCCGGGTCGCAGGGTCAGTCGAACAGCGTGGCAAGGCGCTGCTTCATCTGGTCGGCGATGTACAGCGCCAGCGCCTGGATCGTCGATGTCGGATTCACGCCGCCGGAGGTGACGAACACGCTGCCATCGACGATGAACAGGTTCTTCACGTCGTGCGAGCGTCCCCAGCCGTTGACAACCGACCGCTCCGGGTCGTCGCCCATGCGCGCCGTCCCCAGCAGGTGCCAGCCGCCGTACAGGATCGGGCTGTTCACGCACACATCGTGCGCCCCCGCCGCAGTCATGATCTCCTTCGCCCGCGCGATGCCGTGCTCCATCATCCGGGCGGTGTTTCTCGCCGATCCGGTAGTCGACGCGCGGCGCGGGAATGCCGTGGCAATCCTTCAGCACCGGATCAAGCGTGACGCGATTGTGCTCCTCCGGCAGGTCCTCGCAGATCGCCGAGGCGTGCAGCCGATGGCCGTTCAGCCGGCGGAACACCGCATGGTGCTGCTCGCCCCACGGCAGCAATCCGCACGCCGCGCTGGTGACGGCCTCCACCACCGAGCCGACGCCGCGGCCGAACTGGATGGCGTAGCCGCGCACGAAATCACGGGACGGATCGGTCTCGTAGAACTGCTTGCTCCACAGGCAGGTGGGCGGGCGCACGATTGCTGTCGGTCGGCTCATCGACATAGCCGTAGACCTGCGCATAGGGGATGGAACATCAGATTCTTGCCGACCAGGCCACTGGAATTCGCCAGCCCGTTCGGATGCCGTGCCGACGCCGAGTTCAGCAGCAGCCTCGGCGTACCGATGCCGTTGCACGCCAGGATGACGACTTCGGCCGCCTGGAAACGCTCCACCCCGTCGGGATCGTAATAGACGACGCCCGCGGCCATGCCATGCTCGTTGGTGGTGATCTCGCGCACCCGGCAATGGGTCCGCAGTTCCACTCCGGCACGCCGCGCCGCCGGCCAGTAGGTGATGTCGGTGCTCGCCTTGGCACCCTGCGCGCAGCCCCGGCGTGCAATGGCCGAGATTGATGCAGCGCGCGCGGCCCTCATAGTCCCACGGGTCGCGATCGCGGTGTCCGACGGCCACCAGTGCCAGCCGAGCCGGTTCATCGCGCCGCCGAGCAGCGTGCCGGAGCGGCCGAGCGGCAACGGCGGCATGGGCGGTTCGGTGGGCGGAAAGGCAGGGTCGCCGGACAGGCCGGACACGCCCATCATGCGATCGTTCTCGGCAAAGAACGGCGCCCAGTGTGGCGTAGTCGACCGGCCAGTCGTCGGCCACGCCGTCGAGCGTGCGGACGCGGAAGTCGGACGGATGCAGGCGCGGGAAATGCGCCGTGTACATCACCGTGCCGCCGCCGACGCCATTGAAGTTCACCACCTTGATCGGCGAGTTGGCGTCGTTGATCGGGTAGTCCTCCGGCCGCCCGCGAATGTTGGGACTGGGCGAGAAGTCGCCATAGAAGCGCGCCTCCCAGTCACGGCCGGTGGTCGGATAGGTCGCGGGGTTCATCCAGTCGCCCTGCTCCAGGCAGAGGATGCGCATGCGCGTATCGGCCAGGCTCCAGGCCACGGCCGCGCCCGAGGCACCGGCGCCGATAATCAGCACATCCACGACGTCGTTCATGCGCGTCCTCCCTGTCGGCGCAGCATGCGTTGATGGCGCGCCAGGAGCAATCGGGCGCGGCGATCATCGCCGTCACGCAGGCCCCCGGTCTACGCCTCGTGCGGCATCTGCCAGATCAGCGACAGCACCCGCTCCCCGCAACTCGACGAACTCGGCGCTCGACTTGATCGCGCGGATATCGCGCTCGCGCTGCTGCGCCGCGAAGGGGCAGGCGATGCGTTCGATGATGCGTCCGGGCCGCGGCGACATCACCACCACATCCGTGCCGAGATACACCGCCTCGTCCACGCTGTGGGTGATGAACAGCACCGTCATGCCGCTGCTCCGCCAGACCGCGTGCAGTTCCTCCTGCATCTTCTCCCGCGTCAGCGCGTCGAGCGCGCCGAACGGCTCATCCATCAGCAGCAGCTTCGGCTCGTTGCACAGCGCGCGGGACGATCGCCAGGCGCTGCTGCATGCCACCCGACAATTCGTAAGGATAGCGCGCCCTGAATTCCCACAGTCCCACCAGGCGCAGCCAGTGCTCGACACGCCGGCTGCGCTCGCCGCGGACCGGCGCCGCGCACCATCGGACCGAAGCCGGCATTCCCCTCGACCGTCATCCACGGGAACAGCGCCGGCTGCTGAAACACCACGCCGCGGTCGGGTCCCGGCCCAGCGACCGGCGCGCCCTCCACCCTCACCTGGCCGCTGCTGGGCGTCAGGAACCCAGCCAGCGTCTGCAACAATGTCGTCTTGCCGCAGCCGGACGGGCCGACAATGCAGATGAAATCGCGTGTCCGAACGACAGGGTCGCATGGTCGAGCGCCCCGCACCGCGCCGGCGCCCGCCCCGTACTGCACGCACACATCGTCGAACGCAACGAAGTCGCCCCGTCACCCGACCGCCTTGGCGAGGAAGCTGGTGTTGATCGCCTTGGCGAACGCGCCGACCGCCGGCGCCGAACGGATGCTCTTCTGCTCAACCAGGAAGTCCGCTGTGCCCTTCAGCACCGAGGCGAACTTCCCCTGCCCGCCCGGCGCGCCGAGCCAGGCCGGCGTAAGCTGCGCCTTCAGCGGCACGAAGTCGTAATCCGCCATGTCGGCCTTGGCGACCGCGGCAGACACGCCCGCCTGCTGGCCGACGATCGCGGCGGCCTCGTCGGGCTTCGATGTATAGACATCGAGCGACCGGCCATACGCCGCCAGCATGGCGGTGATCATACCCGGGTTCGCGGTGGCGAAGGCGGTGCGCGCGATGATGACATCGGCGATCACGTAGCCCGCGGCCTCCAGCTTGTCGTAGGTCCTGAACAACTCGCGCCGGCGCCGATCAGCTTCGACTTTGCTGGGCTCCAGACATAACCCGCATCGATGTCGCCGCGGGTCCAGGCCGCCACCATCGCGTCGGGCCGCATGTCGAGCACGGTGACGTCGCGCTGGGTCAGGTTGTTGGTCTTGAGGAAGCCGAGCAGCCGGAAATGCGAGGTGGAGCCGAACGGCGTCGCCACCTTCTTGCCCTTGAAGTCGGCCGCCGTCTTGATACCCGCGGATTTGCGTACGATCATTTCTTCCGCGGGGCCGATGTTGTCCATCATGGCGACAACCTCGTAGGGGATGCCCTGGCTGATGCCGGAGGCGGTCGGCGACGAACCGATGCCGAAGCCCAGATCCATGCTGCCGGCGGCCACGCCGGTATTGATCTCCCGCCCCGCTGCCCACCTCGATCCAGTTCACCTTGGTCTTCGCCGCCTCGTCGATCCAGCCTTGTCCCTTTGGCGATCATGAACGGGCTGGTGCTGAGGAAGAACGCGATGTTGACCTGCGCCGGCGCGGCGCGCACCAGCGCGGGCATGGCCAGCATGCCGGCGCCCGCCCAGCCCGCGCGCAGCAGCGAGCGTCGTGTCATGGTGATCCTGTTCATCGCGTCGTCCCCTTCACTGTCTGCCCGCCCAATGCACGATCCGCGCCTCGACGGCGAGCAGCAACCGGTCGAGTGCGACGCCCATCACCCCGATGATGAGAATGCCGACGAAGACGTAATCCGAGCGCAGGAACCGTCCGGCATCCAGGATCATCCAGCCGATCCCGCCGTTGCCGGCGATGATCTCGGCCGCGATCAAGGTGCCGTAGACGATTCCGATGGCCAGCCTGGCACCGGTGAAGATCTCAGCCAGCGCCGATGGGAAGACGACGTAGCGGAAGATCTGCCATTGGCTCGCGCCCAGCGACTGGGCCACGCGCAGCCGCGCGACGGCAACGTTGCGGACGCCATCGCGCGCCGCCACGGCCGAGACGGGAAGGGCTGCGAGGAACAGCAGGGTAATCTTCGATGTCTCGCCGATGCCCAGCCAGATGATCAGCAGCACGAGATAGGCAAGCTGCGGCAGCGGGCGCAGGAACTGCACGAACGGTGCGAACAGCGCGTCCACCGTGGGGAAGTAGCCCATCGCCAGGCCGAGCATGGTGCCCACCACCGCACCGGTGCCGAAGCCCGCGAACACGCGGACCAGGCTGTCGGCGATGTGCTGCCAGAGCGAGCCGCTCTTGTAGCCGTTCTCCACCAGGTCGACGATCGCGTCCCACAACTCATCGGGGCCCGGCAGGAACAGGTCGCTGACCAGCCCGCCCCGGGTCAGCACGACCCAGCCGGCCAGCAGCACGGCGATGCTCGCCGCCGTCGCGATCCAGGGACCTCGCAGGCGCATCAGTCGCGGCCGCGCCAGTGGATCATCCGCCGATCGATCTGTGCCAGTCCCCAGGTCAGCATCATGCCGAACACGCCGAGCAGGATGATGCCCAGCATGATGATGTCGTTGCGCAGGAAACGACTGGCGGAAAAGATCATCCAGCCGAGGCCGTCGCTGGCTGCCATCAACTCGGCGGCGACGACACTGGAGAAGGCTCCGGCGAGCGCGATGCTCATGCCGGTGAAGATCATCGGCAGCGATGCCGGGAACAGCACGAAGCGGAACACCTGCGCCTGCGTCGCGCCCAGCGAGCGGGCGGCCTGGATGCGCTGCCGGCTCACCTGGCGGACACCGGCCATCGCGGCCGTGGTGATCGCCGGGAACGCCCCCATGAACAGCAGCGCCACCTTCGACAGATCACCGGCGCCGAACCAGAGGATCAGCAGTACCAGGTAGGACAGCGGCGGCAGTGGACGCAGGAACTGGATGATGTAGTTCACCGCGGCGGCGGTGATCCGGCTGGTGCCCATCCACAGGCCGAGCGGCACGCCCGCGAGCGTTGCCAGCGCGAAGCCGGCGAGGCAGCGGGTCAGCGTGGCGACGATGTTCTGCGTCAGCGTGGTGTCGCGGTAGCCGTTTCGCATGATGTCGAGGAAGGCCGCCGCGACATCCGCCGGGCTGGCCAGCAGGTCCGACGAGACCATGCCCGTGGCACCCAGCAGGTACCACGCCAGCAGTCCCGCCGTGACCGACAGGACGCCAAGCATCAGGCTCTTGCTGCGCGTCAGCATGCGGCGTCGGCTACCTCCGGGACCGGAGGTTGCGCGGGCCGCCGGCCGGCTCGGTGTGCTCAGCTATAGGCGACGTCCGCACTGCGCACCGTTCCGTCATGCCGCACCGCTGCCACGCACTCAGCGACGTCGCGCACATAGGCTGCGCGCGCCTGTTCGTGATGCAGCGACATCATCAGGTGCAGGCTGGGCGGCGAGCGTACCATTCCCGGCACCCAGCCGCGCTCGGCCAGGCGGGTGGCGACCTTGCCCATGTCGATGTCGTCGCAGCCGAACGCGATGATCGCCAGTTCCGGCGTGCCACGGATCGCCATCCCGGGGATTGCCGACAGATCCGCCACGTAGGCATCGCGCATTGCCAGCACCTGGCGTGCGATGCGGCGATAGCCGGTGCGGCCCAGGTAGCGCATCACCGCCCATGACCCGGCCACCGCACCGCCGGCGCGCGTGCCGACCAGCGTCTGGGTGGCGAAGCGGCCGCTGGGCCAGACGTCGAAGACCATCTCCTGATGCGCCTGCAGTGCCGCCGAGCGGTAGAACACCACCGACGAAGGCTTGGGGCAGAAGCCGAACTTGTGCAGGTCGGCCGACAGCGAGCGGACGCCCGGCAGGCCGAGATCGAAGGCTGGAATGTCGCGGCCGATCTCGGCAGCGAAGGGGGCCATCCAGCCGCCGACGCAGGCGTCCGAGTGCAGCCACACGTCGTGCTTCAGCGCGAGCGCCGACAGTTCCTCGAGCGGATCGATCACTCCGAACGGGAAGCACGGCGCGGAGCCGACCAGCATGATGGTGCTGTCGTCAATCGCCGCCGCCATCGCCGGCACGTCGGCGCGGAAATCGGCGCGCGCGGGGACGCGGCGCACCGTCAGGTCCATCAGCGCCGCCGCCTTGTCGAAGGCGGGATGCGCTGTTCCCGGCAACACGATCGTGCCGCGGAATGCCGGATCGTTGCGCCGTGCGCGGCTCCAGTCGCGGCAGGCCTTCACCGCCATGACGATGCTCTCGGTGCCGCCGGAGGTCATGTTGCCGGCCGCGCCGTCGGGCGCATGGAACAGGTCGAGTCCCATGCCGACGATTTCCTGCTCCATGCGCATCAGGCTGGGGAAGGCGCGCCGTGCGCCGAGCGCGTTTTCGGTGAAGAAGATGTTGAACGCCTGCCTGCCGATCTCCTGCACGTCCGGCGGCCCGCTGAACACGTAGAGCGGCACGCGGCCATTGCGCCAGTCCGCATCACCCGCGCGCATCGCCTCCAGCGAGGCAACCACGTCATCGTGGGGGCGGCCGTCTTCCTCGAACCGGATGATCGTCACGCGCGCATGGTCCCGCCAATTCCGCCGAGGCGCAAGCGATGGCGCCCGGGTTTCAGGGCGGTGCCGCGTGCACTACCGTCGCGCGCCGGACCTCATGCTGTGCAGCAGGTTGATCCCGACCAGGACCGCGGGAATCGCGCAGACCGCCCACCCGGCCGCATAGCCGCCGGTGATGTGCAGCAGCAAGGCAAAGACCAGCGGACAGAGCAGCGCGCCCATCTGGCCGAACGACAGCACACCACCGGTGACGGTTCCCGCCCGGCCGAACGGCGACAGGCGCGCGGACTCCGACAGCAGGATGCCGTGCCACGACATCGCCGTCGCGCTGAGCACGCCGGTCACCACACCGATCGCCAGCGCCGACCATGCCGCGGTGAAGGCGCCGGTCAGCAGCACGCTCGCCGCCATGCCGAACGCCAGGCAGGACATGACGATCTGCGGTGCGACATAGAAGCTGCCGACCCAGCCCCACAGGATGCGGCACGGGATGGCGATCGCGATCACCATGGAGAACAGCGCCCCCGCCGACACCAGGTCGTAGCCGAGTGCCGTGAGATAGGTCACGAAATACGCGATGAACACCGACTGGAGCCCATTGAAGGCGAAGCAGGCGAACGACAGCGCGCGCAGTTCGCGCACCGCCAGGACGCTGGTGATCGTGGTGACGAAATCCGACAGCCGGATCGGATGGGTCGGCACCGGATCGGTATCCAGACGGCCGTGCAGCGGCTGCAACAGCAGCGCGAAGAACCAGCAGCCACCCGCACTCACCAGCATCGTGCCGCGCCATCCCAGCGAATGCGCCAGCGCCGGGCCGAGCCAGCCGCCCAGCAGGATGCCGGCGGGGATGGCGGTCTGCGTCACCGAGAAGGCGAAGGGTGCATAGCGCCTGACCGCCCAGCGGCCCAGCAACTGCGAACTCGCGGGCGTCGCGACGGCGGCGATGCCGTTGCCGATCAGGGCCGACAGCACGAAGCCCGCCGCGCCGCCGAGGATCGCCGCCGCCATGCCGCCGCCGGTCGACAGCAGCGCGATCTGGCTCATGCGGATGGCGCCGTGGCGAATGATGAAGCCGCCCGAGCCAAGCTGGCCGACCAGCGCCGCCACCGCCGTGAGGCTGAAATAGATCCCGACCCACGACGGATCGGCGTGCAGTTCCAGGATGATCAGCGGCGCCAGGACGGCCGGCAGCACGCGGCCGATCGAGCCGCAGGTCTGCTGCAGGAACATCGCCACGATGGCGATCAGCATTGGGGTCAAACGGGACGCTTCCTTTGGGTTGACCTGTTGCAACCTAAAGCGCCCGTGGCGTCAACGTGATCGGCGGGTGGCCGAGGGGGCCATGCTAACCTGTGCCGCGGCCATTCTGCCGGCGTGACGATCGCGATTGCATAGAAACCGCAACGAAGACGGGGGACCGATGCCGCACCACACGCCGCTGATCGCCACCATCGTGGCCGGCCTGACGGTCGCCTTCGTGCTCGGCGCGCTGGCCCAGCGGCTGAGGGTCTCGCCACTGGTCGGCTACGTCCTGGCAGGTGTCGTCGTCGGGCCGTTCACGCCGGGCTACGTGGCCGACCAGGCGCTCGCGAACGAACTCGCCGAGATGGGCGTGATCCTGCTGATGTTCGGCGTGGGACTGCATTTCTCGTTGAAGGAACTGCTCGCCGTACGCGCCATCGCCATTCCCGGCGCCCTCGCGCAGATGGTGGTGGCGACCCTGCTCGGCATCGGTCTCGGCTATGCCATGGGCTGGCCGCCCATCGCGAGTTTCGTGTTCGGCCTCGCGCTGTCCGTCGCCAGCACGGTCGTGCTGCTGCGCGCGTTACAGGAACGCCGCATCCTGGAGACCGATCGCGGCCGCATCGCCGTCGGCTGGCTGATCGTCGAGGACCTGGCGATGGTGCTGGCGCTGGTGATCATCCCCGCGCTCGCCGGCGTGCTCGGGCCATCCGCGAGCGCCACCGGCGCGACGGGAGCAATGGATACGTGGCTGCTGCCGCTGGGCGCCACCATCGCCCGCGTCGTCGCCTTCGTCGCGTTCATGCTGATCATCGGCCGGCGCGTCATTCCCTGGATCCTGCACTACACCGCCCATACCGGCTCGCGCGAGTTGTTCCGTCTCGCGGTGTTCGCCATCGCCCTCGGCGTGGCGTTCGGCGCGACCCTGCTGTTCAACGTGTCCTTTGCCCTGGGAGCCTTCTTCGCCGGGATGGTGCTGGCCGAGTCCGAACTGAGCCAGCGGGCGGCCGAAGAGACCCTGCCGCTGCGGGACGCGTTCGCGGTGCTGTTCTTCGTCTCGGTCGGCATGCTGTTCAATCCCGCCGTGATCCTCAACGATCCATGGCCCCTGCTCGCCACAGTCGCCATCATCATCCTCGGCAAATCGGTGGCCGCGCTGACCATCGTCAGGCTGTTCCGCTATGACATGCGATCCGCCCTCACCATCGCCGCGAGCCTGGCGCAGATCGGCGAGTTCTCCTTCATCCTCGCGGCGCTCGGCGTGGAACTGGGCCTGCTGCCCGCACAGGGGCGCGACCTGATCCTGGGCGGCGCAATCGTTTCGATCATGGTCAACCCCGTGCTGTTCGGCGCGGTCACCCGCCCGGAGCGGCGCCCGAAGGATGTGGCAACGGCAGCCGCACCGCCAGGCGACGTCCTGGCCACCACGCAGGGCGGGCACATCATCGTCGTCGGCTACGGCCGCGTCGGATCGGTCGTCACGGCGGGACTGGAGCGCGCGGGCCACCCGTTCCTGGTGCTCGAAGTGGATGAGGCGGGACAGCGGCGGGCGAAGGAGAAGGGCATCGAGGTGCTGGGCGGGAATGCCGCGGACCCGGTGTTCCTCGCTCTCGCCGGCATCGCGCGGGCCAGGCGGCTGGTCATCACCATTCCCGACGGTTTCGAGGCCGGCGGGATTGTCGAGCAGGCGCGCAACGCCAACCCGCAGATCGTCATCATCGCGCGGGCCCATTCCGACGCGGAGGTGGAACACCTCGTGCGGCTGGGAGCGGACGAGACGATCATGGGCGAACGCGAGATAGCCCACGCCATGCTGACCTGGCTGCTGCCGGTGAAGCCGCCGGCACCTGCACAAGATGGCACAACGGGCGATCCCGCGCGCCCCGTACCATCGGGGCAAGGCACTTGGTCGCCAACGCAGCGCTGACCTCGATCCCGTTTGCTGCAGCCACATTCCTCGCAATCCTCGACACTGCATGAGTAGGCATCGAGCGATCGCGATGCGAGGATGTCCGTCGCGTTCGGTGGACGAGGGGACCTGCGGTGGCACGGCAGATCGAGGAATTGGCAGCGTTCGTCGCGACGGCGGAGTGGCAGGACGTTCCTACCGACGTGCAGCAGCATACCCGGCTCGTGCTGCTCGATACGCTCGGCGTGATCCTGGCCGGCGCACAGCGGCCCGAGGTGCGCCAGCTTCGCGAACAGCTTGGCACCGGCAGCGGCGCCACGGTCTATGCCCCCGGCTGGTCGACGCAGGATCCGCGCACCGCAGCGCTGCTCAACGGGATTGCCGGTCGGTCGATCGAACTCTGCGAAGGATTGCGCTTCGTCTCGGGCCAGGCCGCCATGCAGGTGCTGCCGGGCGTGCTGGCGGTGGGCGAGCACGCACGCAGCACCGGCCAGGACCTGCTGATGGCGCTGCTGCTCGGCTACGACGTCGCGGCACGGCTGGCCGGCGGGTTCACGCCGCGGCCGCTGGCACACCAGAACGGCCAGGTGTCGCTGCTGGCAGCCGCTGCGGCGGGCGCTCGCCTGCGCAAGCTCGATGCGGCCGGCATCGCACGCTCGATGCGCCTCGCGACGACGCTGCTGCTGACGCCGAGCTATACCAACGCGGTGGCCGGCGCGACCACGCTCAACGTCGCCGGCGGCATGAGCGGATTTGCCGCGGCACTCGCCCCCGAACTGGCGCTCGCCGGCTTCGAGGCGCAGGACGATGCGATCGAACTGGCGCTCGGCCAACTCGTCGGCAACGGCTTCACGGCCGACGCTCTGCTGGATGAACTCGGCGTGGCCTGGCACATCACGCGCAACTACTTTCGTCTCTACGCATGCTGCAACCCGATCCATCCCGCGCTCGACTGCGTGCACCAGGTCCTGGCGGAATTGCAGCCACGGCCGCACGAGATCGCCCGCATCGACATCGCGACGTACCGGTTCGCCTCCGTCATGCGCAATCCGGACCCGCCGAACTTCTTCGCCTCGAAATACTCGCTGCCGCATGCCGCCGCCACCATGGCGGTGCGCGGCCACGCGGGCCACGCGGCGCTGGATGATTCTGCGGTGCATGATCCGGCCATCGCGGCGCTCCGCCATCGCGTCACGGTCACCGAGGACCCGGCGATGAGCGAGGTGGCGCCGCGACTGCGGCCCGCCCGCGTGACGATGGTCCTCACCGACGGCCGCAGCGCGACGCATTCCTGCGACAGCCACCGCGGCGATTTCCAGCAGCCGTTCACGGAGGCGGAACTGCGCGACAAGTTCCGCGAACTCGCCGGCGAGGTGCTGACCGCGGAGGGCGTGACCGCGGTGGAAATGGCCGTGGACCGCTGCGATTCGTGGGCGAGCGTCGACGACCTCACCACGCTCTGCCGCCGCCACGGCCGCTGACCGCGGCGCGGTCTGCGGCCATCAGTACTCCGCGAAGATGCGGCGCAGTTCGTCGGCGTCGGAGGTCTTCGTCAGTGCCACCATCAACAGGATGCGCGCCTTCTGCGGCGTAAGGCTGTCGGCCGCGAGGAAGCCCGCGGCACGCAACGCGACCTTGTCGTCGATCACCCGGCCGCTGCCCGAGCGTGACGACTGCACCACCACGACGCCGGACTGCACCGCCCGCTTCAGCGCGTCCTTCTGTGCCGGCGTCGCCGAGCCCGACGGCAGTCCCGACGAGATGATGCCTTTGGCGCCCGCCGCCACCGCGGCCTCCACCAGCGCCGCATCGGCGCCGGCATAGGCCAGCACGATGTCGACGCGCGGCAGCGTGGCCAGCCCCGCCACGTCGAACTCCGTGTCGGGCGCGCCCCGGCGCAGCGACTTGCGATAGAACGTCACCGCATCGCCGTCGGTGCTGCCCAGGATGCCGAAATCGCGCGAGATGAAGGTGTTCAGCCGATAGTTGGAGGTCTTCGCGACGTCGCGCGCGGCGTTGATCTCGTCGTTCAGCACCACCATCACGCCCATGCCGCGTGCCTGCGGCGAGGCCGCGACGCGCACCCCGTTCAGCAGGTTCATGCCGCCATCGGCACCGAGCGCGGAGGACGGCCGCATCGCGCCGACCACCACCACGGGCACCGGGACGCGCACCGTCAGGTTCAGGAAATAGGCTGTCTCCTCCAGCGTCGCCGTGCCGTGGGTCACGACGATGCCGGCGATCGCCGGATCGGCCGCCACCGTCTCGTCGATGAGCTTGACGAGCGTCAGCCAGTCGGCCGGGCCGATTTCCGTGCTGCCGACATTCTTGTAGCGCACCGCCACCACCTCGGCGACGCGCGCGAGTTCCGGCACGCCGGCGATCAGTTCGTCGACATGCATGAACCGTCCCGACGTGCCGTACTCGTAGAGATCGAGCCGGTCGCGGCCGACGCCGGAGATGGTTCCTCCCGTGCCGATCACGGCAACCTTCGGCAGCGCGCTCATCGGCCGGCTCCGCTGGTCATGGGGATCATGCGGATTCTCCTGGGATTTGCGGTATCGGCCGATGCCTCATGCCGCGGCGCGCTGGGCCGAGCGGCAGGCCATCAATGGCTGGATGTAGCGGCCGAACTTCTCCACGCCGCTGACGAATTCGTCGAAGGTTAGCATGACGCCCTGCACGCCGGGCACCGTCGAGAGTTCGTCCAGCATGCGCGCGACCGAGGCATAGGAGCCCACCAGCACGCCGTGGCTGCACGGCAGCCTCGCGGCGCCATGCGACAGGCGACGGCGCGCCGACGAGTACGGATCCTGGCTCGGGTCCGCCGTGGCCTGCGCATCGCGCCAGGCGAGCGCTTCGAAATCCGTGCCCTCGACGTAGTGTTGCCACTTCGCCATGGCCGCTTCGTCGGTCTCATCGCTGATCACCATCGTCAGCACCAGCGCCGGCACGTTGCGACCGGCTTCCTTGTTGGCCTCGACCAGGCGGGCGACGCTCTGGGCAACGCGCATTGGTTCGTTCAGGCCGAAGCTCGCGCAGAAATTATAGTCGCCGTATTTCGCAGCGAACTTCGTGCCGCGATCGCTCTGGGCGGCGCAGATGATGGGGATCTTGGCCTGCGGCATCGGCAGCAGGCGGCAATCGTCCATGGTGAAATACTCGCCCTTGCGGTCGCTCCGCCCGGTCGCCCAGAGTTCCTGCAGGATCTCCACATACTCCGAGCAATAATCGTAGCGATGCTCGTAGTGCGATGCGCCGGGCCAGATGCCCATCTGCTCATACTCGGCCTTCTGCCAGCCGGTGACGATGTTCAGGCCGAAGCGCCCATGCGAGATGGAATCGATGGTGACGGCCATGCGTGCGGTCAGCGGCGGCGGCAGGGTCAGCACGGCGACCGAGGCGAACAACTGGATGCGTGTCGTCACCGAGGCGAGGCCAGCCATCAGGGTGAACGATTCGAGATTGTAGTCCCAGTACTGCGACGGTCCGCCGAAGCCGTGCAGCTTGATCATCGAGAGCGCAAAATCGAAGCCGTACTGCTCGGCCTTCTGCACCACTTCGCGGTTGAGATCGAAGCTTGGCCGGTACTGCGGCGAGGTGGTGGAAACCAGCCACCCATTGTTGCCAATGGGGATGAATACGCCAATGTCCATGTGCCCCGCCCGTCCTGCTGCACTTTGCAGCAGGCGAGAAGCAACATGCGTACCATGTTGGCCGGAATCCGGAAATTCGCAGCCCGTCCCGCCTGGAAATGCGGCACCGGGCCGCGGCTGCCGGTTCCAGAGGGGCGGTCAGATGCCCAGATCGCCTACGACGTACGCCAGTTGCACAGCAGGCCGGCAGCCTAGCCAGGACTCCACCCCCCACACCGCCCTGTGGCGACCGCAGCCGCTGTCATTGCGAGCGCAGCGAAGCAATCTCCATGGGGATTGCTTCCTCGCTTCGCTCCTCGCAATGACAGGGGCTCTGCCCTGGTCTGGAACCGCCGCCCTATTCCGGAAACCGCGTCAGCCAGTGCCGCGCGATCGCGTCGCGCCGCGCGAACCATACGCCGCCGCGATCGCGCATGTGGCGCAACACGCGGGTCAATCCTGCGATCCGCCCGGGCCGGCCGATGATGCGCAGATGCAGCCCCACCGACATCATCCGCCCGCCCTCGGCGTACAGCGCATCGAACGCGTCGATCACGTACTCGGCGAAATGTGCCGCCGTCGCGAAATGATGCCCCGCCTGCTGGAAATTCATGTCGTTGGTGTCGAACGCATAGGGCAGTACCAGATGCCGCTTCCCCGCCACCGGCACGAAGAACGGCAGATCGTCGCTGTAGGCATCGCTGTCGTACAGAAAGCCATGCTCCACCACCAGCCGGCGCGTGTTCACCGACGGCGCCGACTTCGTGTGCCACCCCAGCGGCGGCGTCCCCGCGGCCTCGGCAATCGCCGTCACGGCCCGCGCGATCGTTTCGCGTTCGGCCGCCTCAGCCATCCCGGCATGGCGTTCCCAGCGCCAGCCGTGACACGCCACCTCATGCCCGCGCGCCACCGCGTCACGCGCCAGCCACGGCGAGCGCGCGATCGCCCGGCCACAGGCGTTCAGCGTGCTCGGCGCACCGTTGTCGTCGAGCGCCCGCATGATGCGCCAGTAGCCGGCGCGCGTGCCGTATTCGAAATGACTGTCGCGGCAGGGATCGGGCGCATCGCGCACCTCATCGGTGATCTCGTACACCGCCTCGTTGCGCTCGTCGCCATCGGCGATCGACAGTTCGGCGCCCTCCTCGACGTTCACCACAAAGGAGACGGCGATGCGGGCGCCGTTGGGCCAGGCCGGGTCGGGCAAGGCGCCGCCATAGCCGAGCAGGTCACGTTCCAGCATTCATACCCCCGCGAGACGGTCGAGGCCCACCAGCCGGTCGCCGGCCAGCAGCACCAGCATGGTCAGCGCGATCACCAGCGACGACACCGCGGCGATCGCGGGATCGGGC
This sequence comes from Acetobacteraceae bacterium, assembly GCA_037201625.1. Lineage (GTDB taxonomy): Bacteria > Pseudomonadota > Alphaproteobacteria > Acetobacterales > Acetobacteraceae > JAMXLO01. The sequence goes on from JBBCGR010000003.1 coordinate 2,581,809, forward strand.
GACTCGCCGAGATATTGCAGCAACTGGATCGGCAAGGTCCGGTGATAGACGTCGGTGAGGAAGATCGACACCGGGTAATTGTCGACCGAGGCCAGGAAGCCGAACAGCGCGCCAGTCAGGAACGACGGCGCCAGCACCGGTGTCATCACCTTCAGGATGGCGCTCGGATAGGACAGTCCCAGCGTGCGCGCCGCATCGATCAGTGCGAAGTCGAACAGCGACAGACCGGCGACCAGCGTGCGCATCACGAACGGCAGCACGACGATGACATGCGCCAGCAGCAGGCTGGTGACGGCATCGTGCAGTCCGGCCGCGCGGAACGATTGCAGCATGGCGATGCCGAGAACCAGTCCGGGCAGCATCAGCGGCGAGACCAGGAAGGTGATGATCGCCTCGCGCCCCGGGAAGCGGCCGCGCACGACGGCGATCGCCGCTGGCGTGGCAAGCAGCAGCGCGACGCAGGTGGCGAATGCGGCCACCTCCAGCGACAGGATGACGGACGACACCAGCCCCTCGAGCGCCGCCGCCCGACGATACCAGGTCCAGGACAGCCCGTTGGTCGGCAGGGCGAACACCGGCGAGGGCGACAGCGAAACGGCGATGGTGACCGCGAGCGGTGCCAGCAGGAACACCAGGCTCGCGGCCAGTGCGGTCCAGGCCAGGACGTGGCCAAGCCGGCGCATCATCGCAGCGGCCTCGCCAGTCGTCCGCTGGCCGCCACCACCAGCAGCGACAGCAGCAGCAGCACCACGCCGGCGACCGAGCCCCGCGCGGGGTCCTGCAGGAACAGGAACGACGTCGCGATCTCCACCGGCAGCGTCTGGTAGGCGTCGCCCATCAGCAGCGTCGGAATGACATAGGCGCCGGTCGCCAGCGAGAACACCAGCGAGACGCCGGCCACCACGCCCGGCATGCTGAGCGGCACCAGCACGCGGCGGAACACGTGGAACGGCCCGCCGCCCAGTGTCGTTGCGGCATCGGCCAGCCGCGGATCGATCTGCCGCACCACGGCGTAGAGCGGCAGCACCATGTAGGGCAGGAAGATGTTGCTGATGCCGATCAGCAGCCCGGTCTCGGTGAACAGGAAACGCACCGGGCCGCTGGTCAGGCCGATGCCTTGCAGCAGCAGGTTCACCACGCCGTTGCCGCGCAGCAGGATGGTCCAGCCGAATGCCTTGACGATGACCGAGACCGACAGCGGCAGCAGCAGGGCCGCGACGCAGAGCGATTGCACGACGCCGCGCGTGCGGGCCAGCGCGAACGCGGCGGGATAGCCGATGACGAGGCAGACCAGCGTGGTCAGCGTCGCCAGGCGCAACGTGCGGCCGATCACCTGCCAGGAATAGGCGCTGCCCAGGAAGCTGATGAAATTCGCGGTCGTCCAGCCGGTGGGGCCGCGCAGGCTGCCGGCCAGCAGCAGGCAGAGCGGCAGGGCGAACAGCAGCGTGGCCGCCAGCAGCGCCGGCAGCACCAGCAGCGCCATCGAGGAGCGGACGCCGTTCATGGTGCGGGGAACACCAGCGCATCGGCGATGCGCCAGGACACCGTGGCGGAACCGCCGGCCGACAGCGAGGCCGCCACCTGCGCCGGCACCTCGACGATGATCCGGTCGGCCGGCCCGCCGCTGCAGTACAGCAGGCAGATGCGGCCCAGGAAGGTCTGGCCGGCCACCGGCGTGGTCACCGAGGTCCAGCTATCATCGGCTGCCGCGCCGGGCTGCATATGCTCAGGCCGCACCGCCAGCATCACCCGGCTGCCGCGCGCGAACGGTCCGCTTGCATGGACCGGGCCGAGCGCGGTGTCGATGGTCAGCGCACGGCCGTCGCTGGCGCCGACCGTGCCGTGCAGCACGGTGGACTGGCCGACGAAGTCGAGTACGAACGGCGTCGCCGGACGCGCATACACAGCCTCCGACGTATCGAGTTGTTCGATGCGGCCGGCGTTCATCACGGCGACCCGGTCGGACAGCGCCAGCGCCTCCTCCTGGTCATGGGTGACGAAGATCGCCGTCATCCCGAGATCGCGCAGCAGGCGGCGCAACTCCACCTGCATCGTCTCGCGCAGCTTGCGGTCGAGCGCCGACAGCGGCTCGTCCAGCAGGATCAGGTCGGGCTCGGTGGCGAGCGCGCGCGCCATGGCGACGCGCTGCTGCTGCCCGCCCGACAGAGCGGAGATGCGCCGGTCGCCCATGTCCGGCAGTTGCACCAGCGCCAGCAGGCGTTCCACCGTGCGCGCGATATCGCCGCCCGAACGGCCGCGCGCACGCGGGCCGAACGCCACGTTCTCGGCCACGGTCAGATGCGGGAACAGTGCGTAGTTCTGGAACACCACGCTGACGTTGCGCCGGTGCGGCGGCAGCCGGCCCAGATCGTGGCCGTCGAGTGCCACGGACCCGGTATCGGCGGCCAGCAGCCCGGCCAGGATGCGCAGCAGCGTCGTCTTGCCGCAGCCGGACGGACCGAGCAGCGAGACGAACTCGCCGCGCGCCACCTGGAGGGAGAGTTCCTCCAGGACGACCGTGCTGCGGAACCGTTTGGAGACGCGTTCGACGGCAAGATAGGCCACGCGCCGGCTAGCCCATGGTCTGGTTCCAGCGCTGGATCCATTCCGCCCGCTTGGCGTTCACATTGGCCCAGTCGGGCGCGAACGGCGCGGCCGGCACGGTGAAGCCGGCGGGGATCTTCGCGGCGGGATTGGTGGGCAGCACGAAGGATTTCTCGACCAGCAGCGTCTGCACCTCGGGCGACAGGTAGGCGTCGATGAAGGCGTTCGCGAGGTCGCCGGCCGGTGCGCCCTTCACCTTGCAGATGCCCGACGGCATGGCGAACACGCCCTCCTGCGGCGCGGCGAGATCGACCGGCGCGCCGGCCGCGGTGCGGATCAGTGTGTAGGAGGAGAACTGGCCTGCCATGAGCGTGGCCTCGCCCGATTCCAGCAGGTTCTCGGCCTGCGGCTGGTTGGTGTAGATGGTCAGCACGTTGGGCTTCAGCGATGCGAGTTTCTTGAAGGCGGCGTCGGTGTCGTACTGGGCTTCCTTGAACGGCTTGCCGGTCTCCAGATGCGCGGCGACGATGAATGTCCACAGCCCCTCGGTATTCTGCAGCGACGGCAGGATGACCTTGCCCTTGTTGGCCGGATCCCACAGCGCGGCATAGCTCGCCACGCCCTTCGGCATCGCGGACTTGTTGTAGGCGACGCCCGCCCAGGGAAGCTGGTAGTTGGCCCAGGCGCCATCGAGTTGCACCGCGGCGGGAACGATCTTGCCGAGGTTCGGCACCATCGCGGGCGTGAGTTTCTCGATCAGGCCTTCGTTCCAGGCGAGCAGCATGATGGGATCGTCCATCAGCACGACGGACATCTTCGGCGCGGCCTTGTCGGCGCGCATCTTCTCCAGGTTCACCAGCGAGCGGGTGCCGTCGAACACGACCTTGCAGGAGAGCTGTTTCTCGACGACGGGGAAGATGAATTCCTTCATGTAGCCGGCCATGCCGGCAGCGCCGCCGACGACGATATCGCGGGTCTGCGCACGCAGGATGCCGGGCATCGCCAGGACGGCGGATGATGCGAGGAGGGAACGACGGGTCATGCGGGCCAATGGCATTGTTCAGCCTCTATCGTTGATGACGAAACCGCAGCAAATCGCATGCCATCCGGGGGACCGCGTGTCTGTCACTGTAGCAGAACGACGTCACCCGGACCGCCGCACCAGCGAGCCCACCAGCGCGGCGACCCGCGCGGCCGGCGGGGCCGCATAGCTGCCAGCCCGCGCCGGCGGAACCCTCAGCCGCACCAGCGCCTCGGCCAGGCCGACCGCGGCGGTGACGCCCTCCAGCACCGGCACGCGCAGCATCGGCTGCACCAGCGGCGGAATCCCCGCCATGACCGCGCCGATCAGCACGATCGTATCCACGCCCTGCTGCGCCACCATCGTCTCGGCCACGGCGCCGATGGCGCGCGCGCCCGCCGCGATGTCGGCGAGGAACTCCAGCGGCGTCATCGGCAGCGTGTGCACCGCACCGACCCGCGTGCCCAGGCCATAGGCACACGCCTGCTCGCGGATGAACGTATCGTTGCCGGCCCCCATCGTGATCGCGCCGATGCGTCCGCCCAGCAGGCAGGCGGTGTGCAGCGCCGCCTCGGTGATGGCGACCACCGGGATGTCCAGCATCTCGCGCGCCGCCGCCAGGCCGGAATCGACCGACGCACCGATGATGACCGCATCGCAGCCATCGGCGCACGCCGCCAGCCGTTCGACGACGGCCGCGGCCGAGACGGCGGCCTCCACGCGGCTGCCGATGATCGCCGCACCGAACTGTGCAGTCGCCGGCACGATCTCGGTGTCCGGCGCGGCGACACCGCGCGCGGCGTCCGCGATGCGCTGCGTCACCGCCTCGGTGGTGTTCGGATTGATCAGCAGGATTCGCATGGATGCGTCGCGGTCCAGTGGCGGGCGATGTCGATCCGGCGCGTGATCCACACGTCGGGCTTCTGCGCGACATAGTCGAGGAAGCGCCGCAGCCCGGCCGCGCGCGCCGGATGGCCGAGCAGGCGCATGTGCATGCCGACCGACATCATCTTCGGCTGCGTGCGGCCTTCCTCCCACAGCATGTCGAAGCCGTCGCGCAGGAAGGCGAAGAACTGCTCGCCGGTGCCGATGCCGCTGCGCAGGAACTTGCCGTCGTTGTTGGTGAGCGAATACGGCACCACCAGATGCGCCTTGCCGTCCACCTTCACCCAATACGGCAGTTCATCGTCATAGGCGTCGCTGTCGTAGAGGAAGCCCCCTTCCTCCACCAGCAGGCGCCGCGTGTTGACGCTCGGTCCATAGCGGCAATACCAACCGAGTGGCCGACTGCCGATCGTGCGCTGCAGGCTCTCGATGGCGCGCGCGATATGCGTGCGCTCGGTCGCCTCATCCAGCGCGTAATGCTTGATCCAGCGCCAGCCGTGGCAGCACAGATCATGGCCCGCCGCCTGGATTGCCGCCGCGGCGCGCGGGTTGCGCTCCAGTGCGAGCGCGCAGCCGAACACCGTCAGCGGCAGGTTGCGTTCGGCGAACAGTCGCATCAGCCGCCAGAACCCCACGCGGCTGCCATAGGCGAACATGCCTTCGGCGGCGAGGTCGCGGCCCTGGATGTCGGGATCGAGGCCCGGCGATTCCGTCAGGCCGGATTCGGAGAAGCCTTCGCCATCCTGCACCGACGGCTCCGAGCCTTCCTCGTAGTTCATCACGAAGTTCAGTGCGATGCGCGCGCCGCCGGGCCATTGCGGATCGGGGGGCGTGTCGGCGTAGCCGATCAGGTCGCGGTCGTAACTCATGGCGTCCTTCACTGTGCGAGTTGGCGTGCGAAGCCGATGGCGCGTTCCATCACCAGCAGCACGACGATGGCGAACAGGACGAGCAGGCCGGAGACGGCGGCCACGCGCACGTCGAGCGTGCTCTCCATCATGCCCCACATGCGGATCGGCAGCATGTCGGTGCGCGCCGAACCCAGGAAGAGGGAGACCGGGACGTTGTCGAGCGAGGCGATGAAGGCGAGGAAGGTGCCGGCCAGAACTCCCGGCCTGATCAGCGGAAACACCACGCGGCGGAAGGCGAACCAGCGCGAGGCGCCGAGCGAGTCGGAGGCCTCGAACAATGCGGGGTCGAGATGGGCGACCGAGGCGCCAGCGGTGCGCAGCACGAACGGCGCGATCACCACGGTGTGGCCCAGCGCGATCAGCAGCAGCGAATTGGGCAGTCCCAGCCAGGCAACGAACATCAATGCGGCGAGGCCGAAGGCGATGCCGGGCAGCAGCAGCGGCGCCATGAACAGGCTGTCTGCGATGCGCGCGGCGCGACCGCCGGCGCGGGCCAGCGCGAGGGCCGCCGATGTGGCGAGCGCCGCGGCGAGGCAGGACGATGCGGCGGCGACGATGAGGCTGTGCAGTGCCGCAGCATGGATGAATGCGGAGGAGACCGGGTTCAGCAATTCGGCGTACCAGTGCAGCGTCAGGCCGGGCGGCGGGAAACGCAGTGCGGTGGAGGTGCTGAACGAGGTCAGCAGGACGACGACGACGGGTCCGATCAGGATCACCAGGGCGAGCATTGCCAGCAGGGCAAGCACGCAGGCCAGCAGGAGATCGGCGCCCACCAGGCCGATGCCGGCGACGACCGGCGCGCCGATGCGGCGCTCAGCCATGCAGGCGGCGTCCGGCCATGTTCAGCGCGGTCACCACCAGCATCACCGACAGCATCAGCGTCAGCGCGATGGCGGCGGCCTGCGGCCAGTTGAAGATGACCATCGCCTGCTGCCAGAGCAGCGACGGCAGGTACACCAGGCGGCTGCCGCCGATGATGCTCTGCGAGATGAATGCGGTGGACGATGAGGCGAACACCAACGTGGCGCCGGCGAGTAGGCCGGGCATGGCGGCGGGCAGCACGACGCAGCGCAGCGTGCGTGCCAGCGACGCGCCGAGCACCGCCGATGCGTCGAGCAATGCGGGGTCGAGCTTGCCCAGCGTCGAGAGCAGCGGCAGCAGCATCAGCGGCATCTCGATCTGGGTGAGCGCCAGGATCAGCCCGGGCTCGGTCTGCAGCAGCACGACCGGCGTCGAGGAAAAGCCGAGTGCCACGCTGGCCTGTGCCAGCACGCCGTCGCGGCCGAGGATGGCGATCCAGGCGAAGCTGCGCACGACGACGGAGGTGAGCAGCGGCAGGACCGCGGCGATCAGGATCAGCCGGCGCAGGTGCGGTCCGCTCACCAGATGGAGAAGGGCGAGCGGCAGCGCGAGGCAGGCGGTGACGATGACGACCGCGGCGCCGAGTTTCATCGTGTCGAACAGCGCGTGCAGGTTGAATGGATCGCCGGCGAACTCGGACCAGGCTTCGATGGAGAAGGCGCGCAGTCTTTCGTCGGTGGCGAAGGAGGTGGCGGCCAGGATCAGCAGCGGCGCCAGGAAGAAGGCAAGCTGCGCCAGGACGAGCGGCGTGGCGAGCAGCAGCGCGCGGCGGGTTTCCGTCATCGCACCATGTCGGGGCGTGGGACGACGTGGATGCCCACCCGCACCGGCATGACGAGAGCGCTTGGCGCCGTCGTCACTTCGCCACCTCCTTGTTGAAGCGGTCGATCCACTTCGCGCGCTGCACGTTGATCTTCTGCCAGTCGTAGGTGATGAACTTGCCGATCTCCTCGACGCTCTTCATCGGCACGTCGGAACCGGGATCGACCTCCTTGTTCACCGGCGTCAGGTAATACGGCTTGGCCGCCAGCTTGTCCTGGATCGGCGTCGCCAGCACTGTGTCGATATAGGCATAGGCTTCCGCAACATGCTGCGAGCCCTTGGCGATATGCATCGTCGTCACGAACGCCGATGCGCCGGAGTCGGGCACGACGAATTCCACGTCCACGCCGCGCGACTTCAGCGTCGTGACCGTCTGCGTGTTGATGTACATGATGTCGATCTGGCCCTGCTGGAACAGCCCGGGCAGCGCTGCCGGCGAGGCGACGGCGGCGACCTGCGGCAGCACTTTCTTGATCTCGGCGAAGGCCGGCTCGATGTTCGTGTCGGAGCCGCCGAATGCCTTGGCGTTCTCGATGATGCACATGGTGCCGAACGTGGTCTGCAGGCCGGTCAGCCCGAGATGGGTAACGAACTCCGGCTTGAACAGGTCCTTCCAGCCGGCCGGCTTCGCCACCTTCTTCGGGTTGTAGGCGATCCCCACGACCTGCGCCGCGACGGCCGCGCCGTATTTGTCGATCAGCCCCGCCGGCACCTTCGACGAATTCTTCAGCTTCGTGCCGTCGAACGGCTCGTAAAGTTCGAAATCGATGCCGGATGCGCGCGGCCCCGGGTCGAGCACCATGACGTCGAATGGCGGGTTGCCGCGGGCGGCACGCACCTTGGCGATCTCATCCACCGCGAACAGCGGCTCGAAGGCGACGTCGATGCCGGCATCCGCCTTCAGCGCCGGAGCAACGATCGCGCGATAGGCTTCCTCCCACGGGCCGGGGTAGATCGCCGCCGTGACACTTCCGGCGGCATCTGCCCGCCGTGCGAGCAATGTCGGAGCGGCAAGCGAGCAGGCCAGCAGGGCGCGGCGTCCGAGGGTCATGCGCTTTCTCCAGATGCGGGGAACAGGGCCGGGCGAGCGGAGGGAACCAGCCCGACATGGACCGGCCCCGGGGGGCGCGACGGGCCACGCCGCGGTTCGGTGACCTTCATCTCGACGCCGGCGGCGGTGATGTCGTGCACGAGCGCGGCACCGAGTGGCGCGGACTGGCGAAGCTCCGCCGGGATGCGATCCGCGGCGGGCGCATCGTGCAGCATGAGCTGTTCCGGACGTACCGCCACCACAACGTCCGTCGCGGGCGGCGGCGGATCGGCGGCAGGAACGATCAATGTCGCACCGGCCCGCAGCACCACCTCGCAACCGGTCGCGCTGCGCTGTGCGACGCGGCCGGCCAGCATCACGCTCTCGCCCACGAAACCGGCGACGAACAGGCTGGCCGGTTCGTCATAGACGCGCGCCGGCTCATCGACCTGCTCCAGCCGCCCGGCCCGCATCACCGCCACGCGGTCGGCCATGCTCATCGCCTCGTCCTGATCGTGCGTCACCATCACGGTGGTCAGTGCCAGGCGCCGCTGGAGCCGCCGGATCTCAAGCTGCAGGTCCAGCCGCAGCGCGCGATCGAGCGCCGCGAACGGCTCATCCAGCAGCAACACCGAGGGCTCGGTGGCGATGGCGCGCGCCAGGGCGACGCGCTGCTGCTGGCCGCCCGACAGCGCGCGCGGGAGGCGGTGAGCAAACTCGGTCATGCGCACGGCGTCGAGCGCCGCCGTCACGCGCCGCGCGGTTTCGGCGCGGGGGGTGCGGCGGGCGCGCAGGCCATAGGCGACGTTCTCCGCCACCGACAGGTTGGGAAACAGCGCGTAGTTCTGGAAGACGATGCCGACGTTGCGGCGGCCAGGTGGGAGGTCGTCGATGCTGCGGCGATCGATCGCGATGAGACCGTCGGAGGGTCGCAGGAAGCCGGCGATCGCGCGCAGCAGCGTAGTCTTGCCGCAGCCGGAGGGTCCGAGCAGGGCGACGAACTCCCCGGGTGCCACCGTGAGGCTGACATCCTGCACCACCGGCGTGCCGCCATATCCCAGCCGGACGGAATCGATGTCCAGCCGGTGGCCGCGCTGGAGTCCCGTCTGCGCTCCCGGAAATGTTGCCGCCCCATCCATTGCGGTGTCCGAAGCAAAGCCTGTGCCGCAGGCACTTGCGGAAATGCGGGGCCGCCGTTGGCAGCGCATCTGCCGGCGCAGCGGTTGATCGGCAAATGTCATGCTTCAACGCTTGCCGCCTGCACTCATTCGCGGCGTGATTGCGGATCACGGCCGGCTGCGAAAGTACGTATTGCCGCCTTGGCATTTTGCCGGCCGTGCACCAGGATGTCCGGTGCATGCTGGATGATCTCGGCAGCCGGTGGGCGTGCATGGAAGCGGGGTCAGGAATGATGGCGCGACGAGTGATGACATGGCGGGACAGCGGGACGCTCGATCTGCGCCTGGCCGCCGGTTTTCTGCTGGCCTGCATGTTCGGCTACTCGGCGTGGCTGACATCGATCGTCTTCTGTGCCGCAAACGGGATGCGTCCGCTCCTGATCGCTGGTGCGGCCTTCTTCCCGGTCGGCATCGTTCACGGCATCGGCGTGTGGTTTGGCGGATGGTGACGGTGGCGGGCCCGGATCGGCCGCCGTCGCCGTCGGGTGACGCGCCCCTCCCGGGAACCGGCCTTCCTGACCGACTGTGTAGACCACGGCAGCCATGCCGCCCGAGCCCGGCGACCAACGGCGGAACGATCCTGCGCGCGCGGCGCGATGACAGGGACGGACGATAGCGAGGATGGCCGCGGTCGGCTGCCTCATCCCCTTCCTGCTGACGGTGATCGGCGCAGTGTGCGGCGGGATCGTCGGCGGAACCTCGGCGGGAATCTGGGGTGGCGCGGTCGGTTTCGTCCTCGGCCTGCTGGCCATGCTGGCCGCGCTGCGGATGTTCGCCAGCGCGCGGCGCGACCTGCCGGAATAGGTGGTGCATCCGGGATGAATGGCGTTGGTGCCTGCTCCGCGGGGTGGGCATGACAGGTCCGGTCTGCTGCCATAAGCTCGCCACATGAGCCACACGCCCCAGCGCCGCCCCTATGTCAGCCGCACCCCTTCCTTTGCCAGCGGCGCCGACTCGCCGGTGAAGGTGCTGGAGGAATGCCTCGCCGAGATCGACCGGCGCGAGGCCGAGGTTGGCGCCTTCACCGTGATCGATGCCGCCGCGGCCCGCACCGCAGCCACGGCATCGGCCGAGCGCTGGCGGGCCGGCAAGCCGCTGTCGGCGATCGACGGCATGCCGGTCGGCGTGAAGGACATGATCGACACCGGCGACATGGTCACCGGCATGGGGTCGCCGCTGTTCGACGGCTACCGCCCGCGCTTCGACAGCGCCAGCGTACAGGGGCTGCGCGAATCCGGTGCGGTCATCCTGGGCAAGACGGTCACCACGGAATTCGCCTCCTCCCAGCCGCGCGGGACACGCAATCCCTGGGACCTGGCCCGCACGCCGGGCGGCAGCAGCAGCGGATCGGCCGCGGCGGTCGGCTGCGGCATGCTGTGCGGCGGCCTCGGCACGCAGGTGGTCGGCTCCATCCTGCGGCCTTCGGGGTTCTGCGGGGCCTATGGGTTCAAACCCTCGGTCGGTGGCATCAATCGCGGCGGCAGCCTGGATTATCTGAGCCAGAGCGTCACCGGCACGATCGCGGGGAGCCTCGCCGACGCCTGGGCGATGGCGCGCGCGGTCGCCGATCGGGTGGGCGGCGATCCGGGCTACCCGGGCCTGACCGGCCCGCTGACCCTGCCGCCCGCGCGACGACCGGCGCGGTTGGCGCTGCTGCGCACGGCGGGATGGCCGATCCTGGCCGCGCCCGCCCGTGCCTCGCTGGAGGCTGCGTTGGATCGGCTGCGCGCCGCCGGCGTGACGGTGCTGACGCCGGAGGATTGCGCCCCGCTCGCCGCGGTGGAGGCCGCGACGGCCGAGGCCCAGCAGATCACGCTGGGCATTAATGCCTGGGAGTGGCGGTGGCCGCTGGGGAGTTTCGCGGCGCGCGATGCCTCGCTGCTGAGCCCGAGCGCGCTGGAACGGCACACGCGGTCGAACGCCATGACGCAGGCCGACTATGCCGCATTGCTGGCCCGGCGTGACGCGGCACGCACTGCCTATGCCACGCTGGCCGGCGAGGTGGACGCCGTGGTCAGCGTCACCGCGTCAGGGGCGGCGCCGATCGGGCTGGAGACCACGGGCAACCCGATCTTCGTGGTGCCCGGCTCCATGCTGGGGGCGACCGGCGTGAGCCTGCCGTTGCTGGAGGATGACGGCCTGCCGCTGGGGCTTCAGGTGCTGGGATTCCCGCAAGGAGATGCCGACCTGTTCGCGGTGGCAGGCTGGATCGAGGCTGCGTTGCGCGGGTAGCGGCTGGGCGTGGGCCTGACGTAACCGCGAAGGCGCGAGATCCTGCGCGCCGGAGGGGTTGGCTGAACCGCTGTCGGGGGTTCGCCATGCCGGTCGGGGTCTTCGGGATGGACGGTCGCACGTGGCGTAAGCTGGGACCGACTCGTTTCTCCGCCTTTATCGTACCGGACCTGGACCGCTCCTGGTACGCCACTCCGTTTCGGTCCGTGACGTGCTGGGTTCTGGTCACGGACCGATGCCGCGCCTCGGACTGGGGCGAGGAGAGCGATCGGCTTCGCGTCCCGCACGTCGATGCCTGTCGGGGTCATGCGACGGTGGCGTTTTGCCGATGCCGGGCACCTGCGGCATAGTCTGCAGGGCAATCGCGGTCGGGGTCGTCACAGATGCAACTGAATCATGTCGCGAACCGGCTGGACCCTCGGCATTTCGAGACCGTCGTCGCCATGCTGAAGGAGAAGCTGCACTTCATCGAACTGCGGCGTACCGAGCGTTCCATCTGGCTGCGTCAGCCGGGCGCGAATGTGGATCTGCAGTTCAGCCTCAGCGACACCGCCAACCGAGATGCCGACAAGCGCCGCTCCCAGGTGTCGTTCCTGAGCGACACGCCGCGGGCGGCACTGGAGGATCTCGCAGCCTGGGCGCTGGCGCGCGGACTGGAGGCCTCGGTCGGCAGCTATTCCGATCGTGAATTCTTCCTCGATGCCCCGGCGGCATTCGTCGACTTCGTCATCGAGGCGATGACGCCCGACCTGGCCGATTACGACGTGCCGGCGCCGTGAAGGCACTGATGCAAGGCGCACCAGGAACCCCGCGCATCGCGGTCTCGTTCTGCGCTGTTCTTGGCTTTACTGCTGGAGCCCAAGTCTTTGCAGTAGGTGATCCAGTTGATCGAGATCGTTATACTGGAATTGGATCATGCCGCGCCTGCCGTTGAAGGTCACCTTCACGGCAAGGCCGAGTTGCTCGGTGAGCTGGCGTTCCAGCGCCATTGCGTCGGGGCCGTGCCCTCGCTGGGCTTCCGCAGCCGCGGTGCGTTCCGCTGGCGGTTCGCGGGCAGCCAGGGCCTCGGTTTGACGGACCGATAACTGCCGGTCGACGACGTCGCGGAGGCCAGCCTCGGGGGAGGGGTGTGCCAGCAGGGCGCGCGCGTGGCCGGCCGTGATGATGCCATTCCGTAGCGCGTCCCTTACCGGGGCCGGCAGGTTCAGCAGGCGCAGCGTATTCGAGATGTGACTGCGCGATTTGCCGACGGCCGTGCCGAGTGCTTCCTGCGTATAGCCGAATTGGGTGAGCAGTCGGTCGAAACCTTCGGCTTCGTCGATCGGGTTGAGGTCCTGCCGCTGCAGGTTCTCGACCAGCGCGACGGCGGCCGATTCCGTGTCGCTGATATCGTGTACCAGCGCCGGCACCTCATGCAGCCCCGCGGCGCCTGCGGCGCGCCAGCGGCGTTCGCCCGCGATGATCTGGAACCGGCCGGCCGCCGTGGGGTGAGGCCGGACCAGCAGCGGCTGGAGAATCCCACGCAGGCGAACTGATTGAGTGAGTTCCTCGAGCGCTGTGGGGTCGATGCTGCTGCGCGGCTGGAACGGGTTGGGTTCCAACAGATCGAGCGGCACATGGCGCACTGCGCCACCAGCGGCAGGAGGATGTACTGCGGCATCCCCCAGCAACGCCGCGAGACCACGTCCGAGGCGCGGACCGCCATCGCGACGGGCGTTCATGGCCTGGCCCGTTCGCGGCGGAGCACCTCGCCCGCAAGGCGGACATACGCCTGCGCGCCGGGAGACCTGAAATCATACAACAGCACGGGCTTACCGTGGCTCGGCGCCTCGGAGACGCGGATGTTGCGCGGAATAACAGTGTCGTAGACCGTCCCGCCGAAGAACGCTCGGGCATCCGCGGCGACCAGGTCCGACAGATTGTTGCGGCGGTCGAACATCGTCAGAACGATGCCCTGGAGGCGGAGGGCCGGATTGAAGCCCCGCTTCACCATCTCGATGGTTCGCACCAAGCCGCTGATTCCTTCCAGGGCGTAGAACTCGCATTGCAGGGGGACAAGCACGGCGTCAGCCGCAATGAGTCCGTTCAGGGTCAGCAGGCCGAGGCTTGGGGGGCAGTCGATCAGCACGAAGCTGTAGGGCGATGGGGCCGTTCGCAGGGGGGTCAGCGCGTCGCGGAGCCTGAATTCGCGTCGTTCCAGCCCCACGAGTTCGATTTCCGCTCCTGCGAGATCTTCCTCGGCTGGGATCACCGCCAGGTTGGGAATGCTGGAGGCGCGCGAGGCTGCGAGCACCGGAAGATTGTCTGCGATCAATCGATAGCTGCCGACGGCGCGATCCGACCGCGGGATTCCGAGCCCCGTCGACGCATTGCCTTGTGGATCGAGGTCGATCAGGAGCACGCGCTCATCGACGGCTGCCAGGGCGGTTGCCAGGTTCACGGCAGTCGTGGTCTTGCCCACGCCACCCTTCTGGTTGGCGACGGCCAGGATGCGCAAGGACTTGGTCTCAGGTTGTTTGATGGACACGGCTGAGATGGCTGATCCGGAGGATGCAGGCTTGGGGAGCGGTCCGGCTGGGGATGCGATCCACCTGCATGTGCCACTCGCTGGCGGCGTCCGTCAATTCCGCCTCGACATTCGCGCCCTTCAGCAGAAGGCACTGGCCATCTTGGGTCAGAAATGGCGCCGCGAACGTGAGCAGGCTACCCAATGGGGCCAACGCACGCGCCGTGACCAAGTGAGCGGCGGGAAGCGATGTTGCTTCGATGCGGGATGCATGAATGTGGACCGGCGCATCGGTAACCCGTGCCGCCTCCCGCAGGAACGCCGCCTTTCGCTGATCGGCCTCGATCAGGTCGAAATCGAGATCGGAAGCGATTGCCAGCACGAGGCCCGGAAAGCCGCCGCCCGACCCAAGATCGATCGCGCGCGTGGCGGCCCGCGGCAGCAAGGGTAGAAGTTGCAGCGAGTCCTCGATATGCCGCTGCCAGAGATGCGCTTCATCGCGCGGTGAGACGAGATTGATTCTGCGATTCCATTTCAGCAGGAGACCCTCGAAGCGTCGAAGCCGCTCCAATGTTTCACGTGGAACGTCCTTCGATATCGAACCATCGCTCACGAGGCGCGCGCCGCACGATGCTTCCTGGCGTGGGCGGCGACGCTGGCCAAAGCGGCGGGAGTCATGCCCTGGATCCGCGACGCCGCACCAAGCGATTTCGGCTGGAACTGAATGAGTTTCGCCTGAATCTCCGCCGACAAGCCGCCAATCGAGGCAAACGCGACCTCGTCCAGCGAAACGCCCTCCTCCCGCCGAAAGGTGCGGATGTCGGAATCCTGCCGCGAAAGATACCCCTGATAGCGCGCCTCGGTCTGCAATTGGCCGAGAACACGACCGTCGAGCCCAGCCAGCCACGGAAACGCCGCGGCAATGGCATCCAACGCCAGTTCCTGATGAGCGAGCAGATCGAGCACCGAGCGCCACCGACCATCCGCGCGAAGCGTCACGCCCGAACCCGCAAGCTCCTTCGGAAAACCACCCTCCTGGTTCGCCCGCTGCCGCGCCGCCGCAACCTCCATCGCATACTCGGCGAATGCAGCGGCGCGGTGAGAACCAACACATCCCCACCCTATGCCCTTGCCCGTCAACCGCAGATCCGCGTTGTCGGCACGCAGCGTCAGGCGATACTCCGCCCGGGAGGTGAACATGCGGTAAGGCTCACTCACGCCCTGGGTTACCAGATCATCGAGCAGCACTCCGATATAGGCCTCCGAACGGTCCGGAACGACAGCAGCGCTCCCACCGGCGAGGCGCGCCGCATTCACTCCAGCAATGACGCCCTGTGCCGCCGCCTCCTCGTAACCGGTCGTTCCATTGATCTGCCCGGCCAGGAACAACCCAGGCAGTGCCCGCACCTCCAACGAATGCGCCAAGGCCCGCGGGTCCACATAGTCGTACTCGACCGCATAGCCCGGCCGTACGATCCGGGCGTGCTCCAGGCCCGGGATGGTGGCCAGGAGCGCGGCCTGAACCTCCGCCGGAAGACTGGTGGAAATGCCGTTGGGGTAGACCACGTCATCCTCCAGACCCTCGGGCTCGAGGAAGATGTTGTGGCTCTCACGTGACGCAAAACGAACGATCTTGTCCTCGATAGAAGGACAATATCGCGGCCCGGTGCCAGCAATGCGTCCGCCGTACACCGCCGACCGATGCAGGTTGGCGCGAATCACCGCATGCGTCGCCGGCGTCGTATGAGTAATGCGGCATTCAATCTGAGGGTTGGTGATCTCCCGGGTCATCGTGCTGAACGGCTCCGGGCAAACATCGCCCGGATCACGATCCAGTCCGTCCCAATCAATTGAGCGCCGATCAAGCCTCGGCGGTGTCCCGGTCTTGAGACGTCCCAGGGGGAGCGCCAGGCGCCCAAGTGTCTGCGCAAGACCGACCGACGGCGCCTCCCCCACCCGGCCCGCCGCCATCTGCTGCTCGCCGATATGGATCACGCCCCGCAGGAACGTCCCGGTCGTCAGAACCGCCGCCACACACTTCACCAGCGTCCCGTCCGCGCAGATCACCCCGGCAAGCCGGCCCTCCGGACCGATGGACAGATCCTCGACCGCACCTGACCGCACCGTCAGGCCGGGCGTCTCCGCCAGCAGACCCTGCACCGCCTTCCGGTAAAGCCGACGATCGGCCTGCGCCCGAGGACCGCGCACAGCCGGCCCCTTGCTGCGGTTCAGCAGCTTGAAATGGATGCCGGCAGCGTCCGCGGCCCGGCCCATAATCCCATCCAGCGCGTCCACCTCCCGCACCAGATGTCCCTTGCCGATGCCACCGATCGAGGGGTTGCAGGACATCTCGCCAATCGTCTCAGGGCGATGGGTCACCAGCAACGTGCGCGCACCCATTCGTGCGGCAGCGGCGGCGGCCTCGCACCCCGCGTGCCCGCCGCCCACCACCACCACGTCAAACCGTTCCGTCATCGCCCGGGCACCCGATCCGTCCGGCCAGCCTTATAGCAGGCCACCGGACGGTTGACCCATCATCGACGACGCAGACCTCGTGGCCGACACCCCGCCCCGGTCACGACCCGTCATCATAAGTATACCAGCCCAACCACCGCCCTGGCCAAATAGTCCCACCAACAGTTACAGTCATTCCTGCGGATAGCGCCATGGCTTCTCCGGCTGCACTGCCGTCTCGTCGATCGTCCATTGCGGCAATGACAGTCCAGGCGCCACATCACTGAACACCATACGCATGCGTGAGCCGATCCCGACCCCCCTCACCACATCGGGCGGCGCCAGAATGCCGTCAGGAGTGGTCAGGTTGGCAACCACGCGCAAAGCCTGGTGCTCCGTCGGCGTGCCCTTCTGCGTATCGAGTTCCACGAGCAGCACCATGTACGGCACGCGCGCCTGGAACGCCGGCTGGATGCCGTGCCGCACCTCCTCGTACGAATACACCGCCCCCTTTCCTTCTACCGGCGTCCACGTGGACGTCAGGCAGGTGCACCAGGGGCAAGCCGTCGTCGGCGGATAGCGCAACAACTTGCAGTCGTCGCATTGCTGCAGATGGAAATCATGCTCCGAGCAGTGACGGAAATACTCCAGGTTCTCGCCGTCCAGATCGTCGACCGACAGCGCCATGTCTAGGTAAGTGCCGCGAACTGACATGATGGGTCCCTCCCTCAGCCGCGCCGCATGACCATGGCCGATCCGGTCATCGGATTGGCCCAGCCCAGATTGGCGGTCACCTCGATGTTGCGCACCTGCCGACAGCCACCCTCGCGATAGTCGAAACTGTGCTGCCGCTTCCCGTCCGGTCCCACAGGGCAAGAGTCGTCGACGTCGTGACGCAACTGGCGCACGTTCTCGATCACCATGTTCATGCCATGGGTATAGCCCTCGCACAGATGGCCGCCCGAGGTGTTCTGCGGCCGCTTGCCACCCAGCCTGGTGATGCCGGACGAGACGTACTCACCGCCCTCGCCCTTCTTGCAGAAACCGTAATCCTCAAGCTGCAGCATCGAGGTGAAGGTGAACGCGTCATACGCCCCGACAGCATCCACATCCTCCGGCCCGACGCCGGCATTCGGCCACAGGATGTCCTTTGCATAGTACCCCCGCCACGCGGGAGATCGGACCGTGCTGGTAGTGCATGTCGGTGCGCGGCTTGCTGCACCTCCCGACCACACCGCGGATCAGCGCCGGCGTATGCCGCAGGTCGCGCGCCTGTTCCGCACGCGTGATAATGATGCAAGTGGCGTTATCGGTCTCCACGCAGCAGTCCAGCAGGTGCAGCGGCTTGCAGATCATCCGGCTGTTGATCACATCGTCCACCGTATAGCGCTTCTTGTAGAACGCCTTCGGGTTGTTCGACGCGTGCTCGGAATGCACCACCTTCACCATCGCCACCTGCTCAGGCTTCGTGCCGTATTCGTACATGTGGCGCATGAAGGTCGGCGCGAACATCTGTCCCGCGCTCTGCCAGCCATAGGCCCGGCTGTGCAGCGCGTCACCGTTCACCGGCGCGGCCGAGCGGGCACCGGTGCCGCCGATGCGCACCTGCGAATAGCCGTTCATCGAGCGGAAGATCGCGACGCACTTGCACAGTCCAGCCTCGATCACGCCGATCGCAATGCCGATCAGCGCCTCGGTCGACGAACCGCCGCCGTTCACGTCCATGAAGAAATTCAGCCGGATGCCGAGATCGCCCGCCAGGAACGGCGACGGCGTCGAGTCGTTGCCGGAATAGGACAGCATGCCGTCGACATCGGACGGCTTCAGCCCGGCATCCTGCATCGCCGCTCGCACGGCAAACGTCCCCATGGCGCGCGTCGTCTTGCCGGAACCGCGCGTATAGGGCGTCTCGCCCACCCCGACGATCGCGTATTTGTCGCGCAGGTACTTGGGTGTCGTCGCATCCGTTTCTGCCGGTAGCGGCATGTTCGTTTCCCCTCTCGCAGCCTTCGTGCGGGCAGGCTGAACGCGATGGCCCAGGGCGTCAACGCCGGCTACCATCACGCGGAACAGCAAGGGAAACGGTCATGCAACTGGGCGCATCATTGCCGGTGGTCGATATCGGCACCGGTCCATCCGCCGTGCGCGACTACGCACAGGCGGCCGAAGGCCTCGGCTTTGCCTATCTCGTGGCGCCCGACCACGTGCTGGGCGCCAATCCCGCGAAGGACACCGGCGGCCGTCGCGTCGGCACAACCGCCAGTGCCTATCACGATCCGTTCGTGCTGTTCGGCTTCCTCGCCGGCTGCACCCAGCGCATCGGCTTCGCCGTCGGCGTGCTGATCCTCGCACAACGCCAGGCCGTGCTGGTAGCGAAACAGGCTGCCAGCCTCGACGTGCTGTGCGACGGCCGCTTCCGTCTCGGCATCGGCGTCGGCTGGAACGAGGTCGAGTTCGTCGGCCTGAACGAGAACTTCCACAACCGCGGCAAACGCTCCGAGGAACAGGTCCGCGTCATGCAGGCGCTGTGGGCGCACGACCACGTCGACTTCACCGGCGAGTTCCATCGCATCGAGGACGCCGGCATCAATCCGCGTCCGGCCTCCGGCCGCGTGCCCGTCTGGTACGGCGGCCATGCCGAAGCGACGTTCCGCCGCGCGGCGCAGTACGGCGACGGGTTCATGCCGCTCGCCTATCCCGCCGGCGATGCCGCGCTGGCCGCCTTCGACAAACTGCGCCGCCTCACGCGCGAGGCAGGCCGCGATCCCGCCGCCATGGGCATCGAGGTCTGGGCGTCGCTCGGCACCGGCAACGAGGACGACTGGCGGCGCGAGTTCGCCTTCTGGAAGCAGGCCGGCGTCACCCACGTGACGGCGCACACCACCTACGTGAGCAGCCACCACAAACGTATCGACGGCCGCAGCGCCGCCGAACACCTGGCCGCCATCACGCGGTACCGGGCGGCGGTGGCGGACCTGCTGTAGCCGGCGCCCGCCGGCGGATCCGGTCCTGCCTGGCCACGCGCGCCGCCGATGGCAGTGTCGTGGCCAGCAACCCGCCGAACAATGCGACGAACAGCCACAGCAGCCCGCGCGGATCGTCGATCTGCATCGCCATGCCGCCCAGCGCCGGCCCCACCAGCCCGCCGACACCATAGGAGATGATGATCGCCGCGTTCACCGTCACCAGGTCAGGGCCACGGAACCGGTCGCCGGCCATGCTCAGCGCGACCGGATAGATGCCGGAGGCCAGTCCGCCCCACACGAACACCAGGGCGAACAGCAGCAGCGGAACCGTAGGAACGACCAGCATCAGCGTGGCGCCCAGCAATCCCACCACGCTGCACAGCAACAGCGCCAGCACCCGCGACAGCCGGTCCGACAGCCAGCCGATCAGCACCTGCATGATGATCGAGCCGATATACACCGCCGACAGGATCGTCGTCGCAAGCTGCTCGCCCAATCCGGTATGCAGGCCCCAGATCGGCAGCAACGACATCAGCGCCGCCTCATACAGCCCGAACGCCGCCACGGTGACCATGATCAGCGGCGCGCGCAGGAACATGCCGATCGGGCTCCCGCCCCGCTCGCGCCCGAACCCGCCCGCCTCCTTGCCGGCGGCGAACAGCGGCAGCAGCGCCACGGCGACGACCGCGGCATTCACCAGGAACGGCGCCCAACCGTTGATGCCCGTCAGCGTCAGCAGGACGGGTCCCAGGCCGAACCCTGCGGACAGCGCCGCGGCATAGATCCCGATGATCCGGCCGCGCTCCCCATCGCGGGCAAGTTGATTGATCCACGCCTCGGCCGACGTGAAGATGGTGGACCCGACCAGCCCGAGCAGGATGCGCAGCACGAACCACGCACCAAGGCTGTCGAACAGCTTCAGCGACAGCGTCAGCACGATGTCCAGCACGAAACACGCCACGAGCAGGTCGCGCACGCCGAACCAGCGCACCAGCCGAGGCGCGAGCAGCGGGCCTGCGATCACGCCCAGGAAGGTGGCGCCGGCGTTCAGACCGTTCAGCGTCACATCGAGGCCGCGCTGCTCCAGCAGCAGCGGCAGCAACGGCGCCGCCTGGCCGACGCTCAGCCCGAACACGGTGACCGAGGCGATGGCCGCGATCAGCCCCCAGCGCCGCTCGCGCGCGGCGGTTGGCAACCTGCTTGCATCACCACTCGACATTCATCGATCCTGACAGGAAGCGCACAGCATGGAGTGGCACAGAACGCCGCCTTACGGCAGACGCGACCGCGCGCCCTTCGTGCTGGTGGTCGCGATCACTGCCTGCGGCACGCTGGGCATGCATCTGATCATCCCGGCGCTGCCGGATACCGCCAAGGCACTCGGCGTGTCACCGGGGACGATCCAGCTCACCATCACGCTCTATCTCATCGGCCTGGCGATCGGACAACTGGCCTATGGCCCAATATCCGACCGGTTCGGCCGCCGGCCCGTCCTGCTGGGCGGGCTGGCGCTGTTCACGCTGGCCGGCATCGCCACCACCTTCGCGCCCAATGCCTGGACCCTGGTGATCGCCCGCATCCTCCAATCAATCGGCGCCTGCAGCGGGCTCGTGCTGGGCCGCGCCATCGTCCGCGATTCCGCAACGCCCGACCGGGCGACGGCGCAGCTTGCCATGCTGACCCTGGTGATGTCCGCCGCTCCTGCCATCGCGCCGGTGCTGGGCGGCTACGCCACCGCCTGGCTGGGATGGCGCGCCGCCTTCGCCCTGCTGGCGGGTGTCGGGGCCGTGACGCTCACCCTCGCGCTGCTGCTGCTGCCGGAGACCAACGCGACGACGTCCGGGACCCGAGCCTCGATGCTGGTCGGCTCGCTGCGGCTGTTCCGTTCCCGCGCCTTCTGCGGCTACGTGCTGGGCGGCGCCTGCACCACCACGTCGTTCTACGCCTTCATGGCAGCCTCGCCGTTCATCCTGGTGGACCTGCTGCACCAGCCCACCGAGCGTGTCGGCGTCTATTACCTGCTCCTGATGGCGGGCGTCGCGGTGGGGAGCCTCTCGGCCAACCGCCTCGCCGGACGCGTCCGAACGCAGGTCGCGCTGCGCATCGCGAACGGCTTCGCGATCGCCGGCGCCGCGGCCTTCATGATCGCCGACCTGAGCGGGTGGCTGACCGTGGTGAGCGTGATCGCGCCGATCGTGGTGTTCATGGTCGGCGCCGGCATGGCAAGCCCGTTCGCGCTCACCGGGGCCGTCAGCGTCAATCCGCACGCGATCGGCGCCGCGTCGGGGCTGTACGGCTTCACCCAGATGGCCTACGGCGCGCTGTGCACCGTGGTGGTGGAGACCTGGCATCCCGGCTCGGTGTTCACCGTCGCCGTGGTGCTGCTGGGCTCGGCGCTGCTCGGCCAGGCGGCGCTGTCGCTGGCGGTGCGCCCTGCACGGTGATCCGGCGCGGTCATCGCTGGGGCGGGGCCTGTGGTGTGGGTCGTGCGGTGGTCGGCCGGCTTATTCACGCAGGGGACGCGGAGCGGCGCAGAGGTCGCGGAGGAAGTGATCGGGGGCTTCACGCAAGAGCGCATCGGAAATCCACTGCGCCGCTCTGCGTCCTCCGCATGCGACAAGCCGCCATCGGGTGGCCGAGGCAGCACCGGAACCGGTCTCGGCTGCTCGGGCGATCGGCGTGCGCGATCCGGCCGCGCGAGGATATCAATCCGCAATCATTCCGTGCCACACTTGGAACCAAATATCGGGTGGTTCGAGGATACGGTGATCAGACGCCTGCTGCTGTCCATGATTCTGCTGCCTCTGCTGTGCGGGGCAGCGGGTGCCGTCTCGCTCCCGCCGGTCGGACAGCGCGTCACCGCGACGATCGAGCTTTTCGGCCGGACGGTCCCGCTGCCTCCCGGCGCATGGCAGGTGGCCTCCACAGGCTACGGCCGGGTCACCGGCAGCGATCCCGGCCCCTACGGCACGATCGGCGGCGTGCTGCTGATCCGGCCAGACAGCCAGTCCAGCGAGTTCCTGCTGCTGCACACCAACCTTCTGCCGGTTCGTGGCGGCTGGGGCCAACCATCCGAATGCACCGACGACAAGGCGCTGTTCCAGAGCGTCGGCGAGCCGCGCAACCTGCAGAACGCGTGCTCGTTCGTGCTGCCGCTGCGCCGGGCACAGCTTCTGCACTCCGGGCTGCCGGCCATCGCCTCGATCGCCGATGCGGCGCGGCTCGACGACATGCTGCCGTCCTGGGCGCTGGTCAGCGGTTTCCGCGTCAGCGACCGCCGCGACATGCTGGACATCCGCTACGGCATCGCGCCGCGCCGGCCCGAGCCAGGGGCGTGGTTCGCCGACCAGCCGCCGACCCTCCCGGCCTATCGCAGCGTGGTGCGCGAACTGGGCGACTGGGCGCAGGCGGCACGCAAGGCGGCGCAGGCGTCGTTGCGCGACCCGGCCACGCAGGTCGCCGCCCTGCCGCCCGTGACACTCGGCATGCGCGATGTCGCCCGCGATGCGGCACAGGAGCAGATCTCGGCCCTGCAACTCGGGCTCTACAAGCTGGCGACCTATCGCGTACCGTCGACCGCGTTCGGCCTCGCGGTCTCCACCATCGCGGTGGGCAACATCTATTTCGGCGCCTGGATCACCCTGTGGCAGTCGCTGACCCACAGCGCGGTGTTTCTCGGCAACGAGCTTGCCTGGGAGTGGCCGACCGCCACGCCGGTGATGCGGCTGGTCGGCACGCCGGCCAGCCCGCCAGTACCGGTCGCGCGACGCGCCGTCCCTGCCGCCGATGATGACTCGCTGGTGCAGCTTGCCGCGAACTCCGCCACGCTGCCGGCCGGCACCATGCCGCTACGAGGCCGCTATCCGGTCGACGGCAAGCAGGTGCCGCTGCCGGCCGGACGCTGGACCGTGCTGCACAGCACCGCGAACGGCGGCTTCACCGGCACGGTGCTCGGCAGGCTCGACGGCCACGACCTGCTCGGGCTGGTGGTGATCCACAGCAACATCGAGCAGACGCCGGGTATCCTCGGACCATCGGCGGAGTGCGGCCGCGGCGACATCGCGTTCGCCGTCACCCGCTACGACACGCCCGAGGACGGCTTCTGCGTCTACGGCAAGCGCGTCATGCCGATGGCGTCCGACGAGCGTGCCCTGCGCGACAATCGCCTGTGGGCCGAGGCGGCGCAGAAGCTGGCGGACCAGGGGATCGGCGTTCCCGCACATCTCCTGATGGTGGGCGCGCGCGCCCGCACCCAGCGGAACTTCATCGACGCCCGCTACTACTTCGCCCTGGGAGCGGACGATCCCGACACCGCTCTGCGTGCCTGGGCGGACCTGGTGCAGGAGCCGATGGAGCAGGGCGTCCGCGGCCGGCTGCCCGGCGATGCCGAGCCGCTGCCCTGGCCGTGGGAGATGGCGGCGGTGCAGGCCGCGACCGTCGCCCAGGGCCGCGCCACGCTGCTGGACCTGCGAGCCGCCGGCATCATCCCGCAGGCTGAACTCGAGCGGCAGTTGGCCGTGGCGGATGCGGCAATGGCCGACCGCGAGCAGCAGCGCCTGTCACTCTGGGGACGCTCGTTCCTCAAGGTCGCCACCTACCGGGTCGCGGCCTACCTCGATGGTGCCGCGGTGCAGATGTTCTTCACCGGCAGCCCGGTGCAGGGCGTCGCGGTCGCCACTGTCCATGCGGTGGCCAAGCCGCTGCTCGCCTACGGCAACGAGATCTACTGGGCGCAATCGGCGCACGGCAAGGCGCCGGCGGCCCTGCTGACCGCGAACTTCCCGGAGATCGGCAGCGACCGGTAGAGCGTGATCCGCGCAGGTGGAGCAACCGGCGCGGTGAATCCCGCTCTCAGACAACGAGCCAGATACCGTGAGCCAACGCGAACTCTGGCGCGCCCTCAGCGCCGGCGTTCGCGCGAGGCGGTGAACAGGCCGGTGGCGACGATGATGGCGGCGCCAGCGACCGTCCACCCGTCCGGCAGTGCGCCGAATGCCAGGAAGCCCGCCAGCGTCATCCACAGAAGCTGCACGTAGGAATACGGCGCCAGCGTGGACACCGGCGCGTTGCGGAGCGCCAGGATCACCATCCACTGGCCGACGGACGACAGCACGCCCTGGCCCAGCGACAGCCATACCTGTCGCCCCGTCGGCGACACGAAATGGAACGGGATGATCGCGCTCAGCACGATCAGGCCCGAGATGGCCGACCAGAACATCGTGGTCTCGGGCCGCTCGATGGCGACCATCCGGCGCGTGAGGATGGTTCCGAGCGCCCAGAAGAGGGCGGAGGCGACGCGGTACAGCCCCTCCGGCTGGAACGTCCCCGCGCCGGGCCGCAGCACCACGATCACGCCCAGCATGCCCCCGGCGAGCGCGATCCAGCGCGAGACGCCCACCTTCTCGCCCAGCAACGGGATCGACAGCACGGTCACCAGGATCGGGCCGATGAAGCCGATCGTCGCCGCCTCGGCCAGCCCCACGTCGCGGATGCCCAGCACGAACAGCAGCGAGGAGCAGACCAGGCACATGCCGCGCGCCACCTGCATCCAAGGCGAGCGCACATAGAACGAGGCGCCCGAGATGCGCGTCGTCAGCAGCAGCGCCATCACCACGAACACGACGTAGCGCGTCCAGGCGATCTGCACGATCGCCAGTTCGCCCGCCAATTGCTTCGCAATCGTGTCGCCGGCGCAGAAGATGACGGACGCGGCCAGGTTGAGCCCGATGCCGCGCCACGGGTTGTCGACGTGTCCACTCACGGTCGAGGGCGTCACTCCCGCACGGGCGGGAGTCCCAGGGGTGGTGGTCTACAGGTACTTCGCCGGCCGGATCATCGCCCGCCACATATGCGCGACCGGGCTGTTGTCGAAGCCCAGACCCTGCTCGGGCTGGCGGAAGCAGCGGCCGATCACGTCGGTGAACTCCTCGAGCTCGACCTTCACGTCCGGATCGAACGAGTAGATGTCGTGCAGCGTGATCATCCGGCCCGACATGTACCATTTGTGGGCGCGCATCCGGCGGTAGTCCGCCTCGACATACGGGTCCGGGCGGTAGTCGGCACCGAACGCCTTGATATACGACTGCGGATACTCGTAGCCCACCGAATCGTCGGGGTAGAAGCGCAGCACCTGGTGCGCGCGGATCGCCCAGGTGACCTCCTCATCGACGTACGGCTCCACGAGCTGCGCGCCCCAGTAGCCATGGTCGCCGCGGATGAATCCGATGGTGGAGACGTCGTGCAGCAGGCAGGCGAGCACCATGTTGTCCGGCAGCCCGGCATTCACCGCGTGCCTGGCGCTCTGCAGCAGGTGCGCGGCGGGGCCGAAGCGGTATTTGAAGAAGTCCATCAGCGTGGGCTTCTCCGGCATCGCCGGCAGGCGCGGATCGTCGCCCATCAGCACGCGCGCGTTGGGGTTCTTCGCCATGATCGCGTTGGCGTTCACCGCCGGCCCCATGTCGCCTTCGGCCATGCTGTACAGGCGTGACTTGACGACGATGTAGTCGAGCTCGCGGCTCATCTGGTCCTCGAGCGCATCGGCGCGCTCGGACAGGGTCATCGTCTCGTTCATCTGTTTCCTCCTGGACGCCCCGGCATCCTAGGCCCGCGGCGCGGCAATCGTCGAGGCGGGCGCCGGGAGCCGGGCGGCCGCGCTCAGTAGTAGCCGCTGCCGCCGTTCACGTGGATCGTCTGGCCGGTGATGAAGCCGCCATCGTCGCTCACCAGGAACAGGCAGGTGGCGGCGATCTCGTCCACTTTGCCCTGGCGGCCCAGCGGGATGCCGGCGGCGTTCGGCACGTGGCCCTGGTACCATTCGGGATTGGCCCGCTGCGTGTCGATGCTGCCGGGCGAGACGACGTTGACGCGGATGTTGTGCGGCGCGAACTCCGAGGCCAGGCCTCGGGCGAATCCCACCAGCCCCATCTTGGCGGCCGAGACATGGGCGCGGCCCGAGCCGCCGACGAAGGCGCCCTCACCGGTGAAGAACAGGATGCGGCCATAGCCGTTCTGCACCATCGGACCGATCAGCGCGCGCGTCAGGTACACCGCGCCGTCCAGCACCACGCCGCGCACCGTCTCCCAGTCCTCCTGCGTCACCTCGGTGAACGGCTTGTGCGGACGGATGGCGGCGTTGTTGATCAGGATGTCGACGCGGCCGAACTCGGACAGCGCGCGGGCCGCCATGGCCTCGATCTGATCCTTGCTGGCGATGTCGGCGATCACCGCGAGCGCCTTGACCCCGAGGGCCTGCGCCTCCCGCACCACGGCATCCGCCTCGGCCTGGTTGGAGCGGGCGTTGACGACGACGTGGGCGCCCTCCGCCGCCAGCTTCAGCACCGTTGCGCGGCCGATGTTGCGGCCGGAGCCGGTGACCAGAGCGACCTTGTCCTGGAGTTTCCCCATGTTGCGTCTCCGTTGCGATCGGGCGCCGTCTTTCCCGGCGCCGGCAGGCTACGCATGACCGGCGCGCAGGGGCAAGCGGCGCCGGCCCGCTACTCGTCCGCGTGGTCGCCGCCGCGCAGTTCCCCGCTTCGCACGCTGGCGATCGCGTTGTGCAGGATCTGCACGATCGCTTCATCCGCGACGCTGCGGGCCAGCAGGGCGAGCGCACCGCCCAGCAGCGCCGAGGCGATGGAGAGTGAACCGATGTTCTGACCGACCATGTACTCGATCGCCTTGTCCACCACCGCACCCGCATGGCTCAGGTCCTGGGGCGGCTGTTCGTCGGTCTTCATTGCTGTCTCCTAATCCGCAATCTCCGGCTCCGTCTCGCTCTCGGCCTGCAGCGCCCACATCCGCGCATACAGCCCGTCATGCGCCAGCAGCGCCGCATGCCGCCCGCGCTCCACCACGCTGCCGTCGCGCAGCACGATGATCTCATCCGCGTCCACCACGGTGGACAGCCGGTGCGCGATCACCAGCGTCGTGCGATGCCGCGACACTGCCCTGAGCGCCGCCTGGATCTCCTGTTCCGTCTGCGTGTCGAGCGCACTCGTCGCCTCGTCGAGGATCAGGATACGCGGATCCTTCAGGATGGTGCGAGCAATCGCCACGCGCTGCTTCTCGCCGCCCGACAGCTTCAGCCCACGCTCCCCCACGCGCGTGTCGTAACCGTCCGGCAGCGAGACGATGAAATCGTGCACCTGCGCCAGGCGCGCGGCATGCTCGATCTCCGCCTGCGTCGCGCCGACGCGGCCATAGGCGATGTTGTAGCGGATCGTGTCGTTGAACAGCACCGTGTCCTGCGGCACCACGCCGATCGCCGCGCGCAGGCTCGACTGGGTCACGTCGCGGATGTCCTGGCCGTCGATGCAGATGCGCCCGCGCGTGACGTCGTAGAAGCGGAACAGCAGGCGGCTGATGGTCGACTTGCCGGCGCCGGTCGGCCCGACGATCGCGAGCTTGTGGCCCGCCGGCACGGTGAAATCGACGCCCTTCAGGATCGCCCGGTCGGGGCGGTAGCCGAAATGCACGCCCTCGAACCGCACCTCGCCGGCCGGGCCATCCGACAGATGCGCGGCCAGCACCACGGCATCCGGACGGTCGGCGATCTCGCGGTCGACCTCCAGCAGGTTGAACATCTGCTCCATGTCCACCAGCCCCTGGCGGATCGTCATGTAGACCATGCCGAGGAAGCCGAGCGGCTGGTAGAGCTGCATCAGGTAGGTGTTGACCAGCACGAACTTGCCGACGGTCATCGTGCCGCCCTGCACCTCCTGCGCGGCCATCAGCATGATCAGCGTCAGGCCGCCGGCGATGATGAACGCCTGGCCGATGTTCAGCATGTTCAGCGACACCTGCACCCGCACCGCCGCCCGCTCGTAGCGCGCGAGCGCCGTGTCGTAGCGCTCCGCCTCGTGCGCCTCGTTGCCGAAATACTTCACGGTCTCGTAGTTCAGCAGCGAATCGAGCGCCTTGGTGCTGGCGTCGTTGTCGGTGTCGTTCATCGCCCGGCGGATGCGCGAGCGCCAGGCGGCGAAGCCCATGGTGAAGCCGGCATAGCTCATGACCGCGGCGAAGGTGATCGCGGCGAAGCGCCAGTCGAACAGGTGCCAGATGATGGCGGTGACCAGCAGCAGCTCGATCATCGTCGGCACGACGTTGAACACGCCCAGCCGGAGCACCGACTGGATGCCGGCCGAGCCGCGGTCGATCGCGCGGCCCAGCGCGCCGGTCTGCCGGTCGAGATGGAACCGCAGGCTCAGCGCATGCAGGTGCTGGAACGCCTGCAGCGCCGCGGTCCGCACCGCGCGCTGCTGCACCTTGGCGAACAGCGCGTCGCGCAATTCGCCGAACACGGCGGAGCTGGCGCGCACCAGGCCGTAGCCCGCCACCAGCGCGAGCGGCGCCACGATGAACGCGGCACCGTCGCGCGGCGCCAGCGCATCGACGATGCGGCCGTAGATCACCGGGACGAACACCGTCGCCAGCTTCGCCAGCAGCAGCAATCCCATCGCCAGGGCGACGCGGATCTTGGCGCCGCGGTCGCCGCGCGGCCAGAGATAGGGCAGCATCGCGCCGACGGTGGCGATGGCGGAGCGTCGCGGACGTGGCAGACTGAGCGAAGCAGCAGCGCCGGAGAAGGCTTGTCGCATGCCTCGCATGTGGCACGCGGACCGGCGCTTTGAAAGGCGACGCGCCTGTCTGAAAGGCCACACCATGCACCCCGGCTACGAGCGGCATATGCGTGCCTGCAACAACGCCATCCTGCCGGGCGAGCGCCTGGCGTTCCGCATCGGCGCCACCCAGGTCGGCTGGGTGAAGCCCGACTTCGCCGCCCGGCTCGCGGCGTTCCCGGAGATCCGCGTGGCGGCCGATGTCACCCTGGCGGACGGCGCCGCGCTGCCGGTGATCGCGCGCTCCCTGTCCGATGCCGGCTGCTACCGTTGGCGGCGGGAGGCGTTCGATGTGCGCGCCGAGCCCGAGGGGCCCGTCCTGGCCCAGCTCGACCGCGGGGCGCTGCCGAGCTTCGGCGTGCTGGCGGTGGGCGTGCACGTGAACGGGCTGGTGCGCCGCCCGGACGGCCTGTATCTGTGGATCGCCCGCCGCGCCGCCAACAAGCTGCTCGACCCCTCGAAACTCGATCACATCGTCGCGGGCGGCGTTCCCGCCGGCCTCACGCCGCAGGAGACGCTGGTGAAGGAGGCGGCGGAGGAGGCGGCAATCCCGGCCGCGCTCGCCAGCCAGGCCGTGCCGGTCGCCAGGATCACCTACGCCATGGAGCGGCCCGAGGGCCTGCGCCGCGACCTGCTGCACTGCTACGACCTGCACCTGCCCGAAGCGTTCCAGCCGCTGGCCGCGGACGGCGAGGTGGAGGCGTTCGAGCTGTGGCCGATCGACCGGGCCGTGGCGGCGGTGCGCGACACCGACGCCTTCAAGTTTAACGTCAACCTGGTGCTGATCGACCTGTTCCAGCGCCAAGGGCTGATCTGACGCCGATCAGCCTCAGCACTTGTGCGGCAGCGGCGTCAGCTCGGTGATCTTGGCGTCCATCACGAAGTCGCCGAAATCCATCTGCAGGTTGTCGGCCACCCCGTTCTCCCAGTAGCGCATGCCAACCTGGTAGGTCGGCACCTCGCTCTTGGATTCGCGGTCGAAGAACGCCAGCCGCACCCGCGTGCTCGGCAGGCTGGAGAGCAGCGGATACTTGTTCGCCTCGGGCTTCTTCCAGTCCAGCACCACCAGCGTGCTGTCCTCCGCCCCGCCATCGTCGGTGCCGTCGAACAGCGGAATCGTGAGGAACCGCTTGCCGGCCTGCGCCGCGGCGATGATCGCCGAGGTGTGGGCCATCGGGAACAGCGTGCCCTCGGGCAGCGGCTTGGTGGTGTCGTCGGGCACCGTGTAGTGCGCCACACCCGGGCCGCCCGGCCGCTCCAGCGTCGCATCGCCGTCGGTCTGGCTGGTCACCGCGGTGTCGGTGGTCTGCTTCATGTGAAAGCGGAACTTGAGGCCGTCCTTGGATTCCCAGGTGGCATAGTCGGACACCATCTGGATGTCCTGGCCATCGCTGTTGGTCAGCACCATCGACAGCCGCTGGCGCACCGCCCAGCCGTCGCAGGCGTCGATCACCTCGTAGCCCATCGTGCCCTTGGCGGCGATGATGTCGCCGCCGCGGCTGCTGCTGCGGGTCAGCTCATAGATCGCCCGATGCGCGGCCGATGTGGTGTTCAGACCATCGGCGGCGGCGGGAAGCGAAGCGGAGGCGACCAGAGCCAGAACGGCTGCCGACAGGGCAAGGGGGCGCATCGGGGGACTCCACTGCGGGTCGATGGAACATAAGGAGGCGGATGCTGATCCGCCAGCGATGGGCGGTGCGGCGATCTACCCACCGCGCGTCTTGGGCGGCAGGTCCAGCCTCAGGTGCAGCTCCTTCAGCCGCGCCGGCGGGATTTCGGCCGGTGCGGCCATCATCAGGTCCTCGCCCTGCTGGTTCAGCGGGAACAGGATCACCTCGCGGATGTTCGGCTCATCGGCCAGCAGCATCACGATGCGGTCGATGCCCGGCGCCGAGCCCCCGTGCGGCGGGGCGCCGTAGCGGAACGCGTTCAGCATGCCGCCGAAGCGCTTCTCCACCTCCTCGGGCGGATGTCCGGCGATCTCGAAGGCACGGATCATGATGTCTGGGCGATGGTTGCGGATCGCCCCGGACGACAGCTCGATCCCGTTGCAGACGATGTCGTACTGGAACGCCTTGATCGTCAGCGGGTCCTGGGTGTTCAGCGCCTCCAGCCCGCCCTGCGGCATGCTGAACGGGTTGTGGCTGAAATCGACCTGCTTCGTCTCCTCGTTCAGCTCATACATCGGGAAGTCGGTGACCCAGCAGAAGCGGAACGCGTTCGTCTCGGCAAGCTTCAGCTCTTCGGCCAGTCGCGCGCGCACCAGGCCGGCGAACTTCGCCGCCACGTCCGCCTTGCCGGCGACGAAGAACACCGCATCGCCCGCCGCCAGGCCGCACGCCGCACGGATCGCCTCCGCCCGGTCGGCCTCCAGGTTGCGCGCGATCGGCCCCTTCGGCCCTTCGGCGTCGTACACGATGTAGCCGAGCCCGCCGGCGCCCTCGGCCTTCGCCCAGTCGTTCAGCTTGTCGAAGAAGCTGCGCGGCTGGCCCGCCGCACCCGGCGCCGGAATCGCGCGGACGACGCCGCCCGACGCCGCGATCCGCGCGAACAGCCCGAAGCCCGAGCCGGCGAACTGCGCCGTCAC
This sequence comes from Acetobacteraceae bacterium, assembly GCA_037201625.1. Classification (GTDB taxonomy): domain Bacteria; phylum Pseudomonadota; class Alphaproteobacteria; order Acetobacterales; family Acetobacteraceae; genus JAMXLO01. Next base: position 2,613,423 of record JBBCGR010000003.1, read on the forward strand.
GTCGCTGATGCGCAGCGGGTTGCGCAGGTCCGGCTTGTCCGAGCCGAACTCCAGCATCGCCTGGTCATACGGAATGCGCCGGAACCCCACCGGATCGACCGCTCGGCCCTCGGCAAATTCCTCGAACACGCCCTGGATCACCGGCTCGATCGTCGCGAACACATCCTCCTGCGTGACGTAGCTCATTTCGAAGTCGAGCTGATAGAACTCGCCGGGCGAGCGGTCGGCGCGGCTCGCCTCATCGCGGAAGCACGGCGCGATCTGGAAGTAGCGGTCGAACCCGGCCACCATCGCCAACTGCTTGAACTGCTGCGGCGCCTGCGGCAACGCATAGAACTTGCCGGGATGCAGCCGGGCCGGCACGAGGAAGGCGCGCGCGCCCTCGGGGCTGTCGGCGGTCAGGATCGGCGTCTGGAACTCCACGAAGCCGGCCTCGATCATGCGGCGGCGGATGGAGGCGATGACGCCGGCGCGCAGCATGATGTTGCGGTGAAGCTTGTCCCGCCGCAGGTCGAGGAAGCGGTATTTCAGCCGGATATCCTCCGGGAAGCGCTCGTCGCCGGCCACCTGCATCGGCAGCACCTCGGCCGCCGACTGGACGACCAGGTCGGCCACGCGCAACTCGATCTCGCCGGTGGGCAGGCGCGGGTTCACCGTGCCGGCCTCGCGGGTGACCACCTGGCCGGTGACGGTGATGACACTTTCCGGGCGGACCGCATCGGCGGCGGCGAAGGCGGGCGAACCCGCCGCGAATACGCACTGGGTGATGCCGTAATGGTCGCGCAGGTCGATGAACAGCAGACCGCCATGGTCGCGCTTGGCGTGCACCCAGCCGGAGAGGCGGGCCGGCTGGCCGGCGTCGCTGGCGCGCAGCGCGCCACAGGTGTGGGTACGGTAGGCGTGCATGGCGGTATCCCGGCTGGATCGAGGGCGGGCAGACAAACCCCCTGGGTTCCGGCGAGTCAAGGCGGGGCGCTGCCCCGAGCCCCGCCTGGAGGCGTTGCCTCCAGGACCTCCAGCAAAGGCGGAGCCTTTGCAATCCCGGACCTGGCCTGGGGGACGGGCTGACACCCCGAGGGCTTCATCTTCGTCTCAGTGATGGCTGCCGCGAGACTCCGTCGCTCTGCATGGGACATCGGGCCACCTATGCGGCGTTCTGGTGGCGGCCGGCACTGCGCAGGAGGGCGGCGACGATCGCCGGCTCCGGCGGGCCGAAGTCGAGCCGCGCGGGCAGGCCGCCGGCGGCGCGGATGCGCGCGGCGCGGTCGGGATACATCACCACATAGGTCGCGGCCTCGGCGTCCGGGTCCGCGGGCGGCGGTTCGGCTTCGGGCTGGGACGCAGAGGGCGGTGGCAGGGGCACCGAGACGTCCTGGAACCAGTAGCCGGCGCGCTCCATCGCGGCGGGGTGCATCGCGGCCTCCTGCTTTTCGCGGGTGGCCTGGATGCGGAGCAGCGCGCGCAGCGCGGCGTCCGACTGGCGGGACATCGATGTGGCCTGGGCGCGGCACCGGCGGCGTTCGTCGGGATCGTCCACGGCGAGGCCGGCCGAGCGCAGGCAGTCGGCCACGTGGGCGTCCATGGCGACGATGCGGGCGGCGAGACGTGCCTCGAACGCGTCGACGGGGTTGAGGGCGGCGGCCGCTGCCATGGCGGCTTCGTCGCGTATCGCGCGGGCGGCGGGGGCGTCGGTGACCGGCGGCGGCAGGCCGCCGCAGAGGATGTTGAAGATGTCGCGGGCGAGAGGGTCGGGGAGGGAGGTTTCGATGTGCATGGGGTTCGCCGCTGGTTCTGGGGGTAACCAGCGGATGTGGGTGTTAGTAAGAATGATGTCAATGTTAGAGGGGCGGCCTTGGGATCGCTGCCATTCCCCAGGTTATCAGAGGCACCCACACTCACAATCGGCCTCCAAGGTAACTGCCTGACCGCAACAACATGCGCCACGTCGCCTATTCGCCCTTTCGTCGGATTTATTGAACATCCCCGCGAAAAGTCGTACAATGTCCGAGTCGGCTTCGGTCTGTTCATTTCTCGACCGGCCATAGTGTACGCGGACAGGTCAGGACGCCCGAGTTCAGGTTATCGTCGCGCCACCAATGGCGTGCAGGTGCCCAGGCATCATCGGTCGCCCCGCCCAGGTGAAACGGAATTCGTGGCTGGCAACGCGTCAGCTGCGAAAACCCGGAAGGTCCGCAGGCTCGCTGAGCCCTCCGGCTGCAAGGTCGGTCAAAAGGGAGCTAGGCTACACATGCAGGGGCAGGGAGTAGAGAGGGGACAGGAACGGAGGACGCCAGGTCGGCGTCGCGCGACGGCTCTTGTACTTGCCGCCTTAGTGGCGTATCATACGCTCGGGGCTCTAAGTGCAGCGCCCGCGTTGTTCGTGGTGGTTCACGCTCAGCTGAGCGTGGACGGCTGGGGGCAAGGCGAACCTGGTATTGGCGACAAAAGGCCTGACTATCGTCGCGCCACCAATGGCGTGCAGGTGCCCAGGCATCATCGGTCGCCCCGCCCAGGTGAAACGGAATTCGTGGCTGGCAACGCGTCAGCTGCGAAAACAGTGAGAAGCCGCACGGCTGAGGGCACAAGACAGGCGTGCGGGGAGCTGGGTATGCGCGGAGGGCGGGATGGCTTCGACCGCTCTTGACCGTCTGATTTCGGTCGCTAACCTTAGGGAAGTTTGGAAAGAGTACAAACCACGCGCGGCCGGATCGGCCGCAGGCATTGATGGCGTCACCCCAAGACAATTCGACGACAATCTAACACAGTGGATCGCCCGAATTCAGGAAGAAGTCAGAAAGGGCTATGTATTCTCCGCACTGAGAGGCGTATCTGTTCCTAAGAAGGATCCGACAAAGTTCCGGATAATCTGTGTTCCCACCATCAAGGATCGAGTTGTTCAACGCGCTCTGCTGCGTGCGATCGAAGGCAAAGCCACCCGCCTACGAATTGCCAACGATGTAAGCTTTGGCTTTGTCAAAGATACGCCAGGCACCAAGCGAGGTGCGGCGGCGGCGCGTGCCGTAGCGATCCGGCATCGCCAAGCCAAGCCTTGGGCTTTCAAAGCCGATATTGCGTCATTCTTCGATCGGATAGATCGACAAGCTCTGATCGTAAGCTTTCGGAAATCATTCCAGCTCCGGTCACTCACCTCCCTAGTATCTGCGGCGGTGGCTTGTGAAGTAGATGATCACGACCCGCGTATCCGCAGAGTACTCTCCGAGAGTGGCATTAAACGTGGCGAAGGCTTACGACAAGGTATGCCTCTTTCTCCAATACTATCGAATTTTCTGCTGCGCGATTTCGACCGTGCCTTCATAACGGCAGGTTACGATCTAGTGCGGTATGCTGACGATCTCATTATCTTGGCGTCCACACCCGAAGAGAGCGCAGATGCTGAGGTACTTACCCGGACAGAGTTATTAAAGCTTGGTCTAGGACTAAGTGAACAGAAGACTGAAATACGGACACCGGCCGAACCGGTCGAGTTCCTGGGGATGGAATTGGCCCCTAAACCTGGAACGCCTAGGTATTGCCTCACAATATCGAAACAGCAGCAAACGAAGATCCGTGAGCAGTTTACGAAATTTCATGATGTTGATCTGGTTATGAAGGAGGATTTAAATCTACCAAAGCTACTCCAGCGCCTGGAAAATATGAAATCGGGCTACCGCACCGCTTATCAAGCGGCTGACAATTTCCGAATGCTCAGTGCTCAGCTCGATCAATGGGCAGGAAACTGCATCACCAAAGTCTACACATCGATGTTTAGTGCAAAGTCGGTTCAGGAGCTGACACGGACACAACGCCGGTTTCTACTGTTGCCGCAAGTGTAAATAGAATTGGTTGTTGTAGGGGTTGGACCCAGGCTGTCGGAATGCGTTGAAGTAATACAAGGGATCCGGCCACCGTCCGCAACGTCCTGTAAGACCTACTTCGGACGACGTTGATGACAGGCAAAAATGGCGCTGGATCCATACCGCCACCGTAACCCTGTCCCGCCCGCACATACCACGGCGCCCTTCCAGCACCGCAAGCCGCACCGCCGACGTCAGCCGCACGGCAATCCTGTCGCACCTGCACCGCGCGGGCTCTAACAGGCTGCTGAAGAACGCCTTTCGGCCACCGCCCGGGATATATTGATTCGCGCGTGATGCCCGGCGCGAAACGGTGATGCGCCTACGAGGAGTCTGCGATTCATTTCCGTCACTCGTTGCCTGCTCGCCGGACTTTTTCAGCAGCCTGCTAAGAGTATCGACTACCCTCGGTGCAACGATGTCGCACATCGTCGGACTATGGCGCACCCTCCAACAACAGGCGTCCGCGATACCGCATGGCGGAGCCCCGTTATTGATCAGAACGGACAAAATTCCAGTAGTCGACCAACTCGCGCAGTGCGTATCGGCCGGGATACTGCGCGCGGCTTGCCCACTTCAACATGCAGCATCTGCATGTGGGCAGACGCGCCACGGCATGAACGATAGCCGCGCTGACAACCCATATGTTCCGCAGGTGTCATAGGAGCATCTGCCATGAGAACCGCACGCAACCTGCTTCCAGCGCTGGCCCTGCTGATGACGACGGCGGTCGCGCAGGCCGAGCCGCAGATCTCCGCGCCCGGCGCCACGACCTTCGGCGGCAGCGCCATCAGCACTGCCCCCATCGTGTCGCAGCGGCCGAGGCCATTGGCAACCTTCGGCAACCTCGCAGTCGGCATCTGGGCGCCTGTCCCCGCACCGTACGACGTGACGGCCAACCGGACGCTGGCGGACAATCCTCAGTAGCGTTGCCTTCGAGGCCCGCGGCCGCTGCCGTTACCCGGCAACGGCGCTCCGGCATCCGGGGTCATCGCGCCGCCGTCGAGTGCCGCTACTGGCCTTCGGCGGATGCGGCGTTCGACCGATACCGGGCCAGACTTTGTCGGAATCGGGAGCGCCTGGCTACGCCAAGCCAGAGACTTCCTTCGGCCGGCGCCAACCGGTTGGGACGACCATCGTGCTTTCCCGCGACCGGACACGGCTCGCCACCTGACGACCGTGCGTGCCCATCCGCCTTGATCGTGCCCGGGACATGTCATGTTGCGCCAAGGCGACGCGTGTTCGGACCGTCGGCGCCAGACAATGAGCCGGCCACGCACATTCCTCGGCGCACGCGGACCTCGACGCACCGCCTCGCCCCCCATGCATAGAGTGTCGTCCGATCCACGAGCGCGTTCCGCATCGCTCCCGCGAAGCCGGCCAAGCTGACCTCGGCCCTAACGGCCAACGCCACCGCAACGCCGCGCCGGTCCATGCACCGCCATGGCAACGCGGTCATGAGGAGCGTTGCCGGGAGCACCGCAACATCGCCCGTAGTCGGCGAAGCTGCATCGTCCGTCGGCCGACCAAAGGTCGCCACCGTCGACGAGGCGTAACACCCCCGCTTCCGGACCTGACACTACGGCGCGCACCAAGGACAAACGTCTCGTCCTTGTCGCCAACGATCATCTTCCGATGCAGCGCCTGTCCGCGGAGGACAAGCCGTACCCTCCGCACCACGCAAGCGTCCCACCGACAAACCCGGGCAGAGGATCAACGCCATCGCGCCGTCTGAACGGACATTGTCCAACGTTGCGGCGTGTGATGCACTCCCGCCATCCATCGGGCTGCGCGATCGGATGGATCTTGCGTTCCTCGTTATCCCACGACACAGGGCGGGTCATGACCGGTCGGACAGGCGGCGAACTCATCCAGGACTTCCTGGAGACGTACGAAATTCCCTTCGTCTTCGGCAATCCGGGCACAACAGAAACGACATTCCTTGCAGCCGTCGCGGCATCGAAGGCCACCTATATCCTGTCGTTGCACGAATCGAGCGCGGTCGGCATTGCCGCCGGCTACGCGCTCATCACCGGCAAGCCGTCCATCGTCAGCCTGCACACCTATCCGGGCCTGGCGAACGGCATGTTCAATATGCGCAATGCGCTGATGTCCGGGGTGCCGCTGCTGGTCATCAACGGGCAGCAGGATTCACGCTTCCTGATTCACAACCCGGTCCTCGGCGCGCCCAACGTGCAGCTTGCGGAGACCGCCAGCAAATACGCCTATGAGGTGACCCGCACCGACGACCTCGCCGTGGCGCTGCAGCGCTGCTACCTGCAGGCGAGGCTGCAACCGACAGGTCCGGTCTTCCTGTCGATCCCCATGAACTTCATGCTGGAGCAGACCGGGAACACGACGTTCAAGACGACGCGGATCATCGAGGACGCGGTGCCGCGCGCCCTCGCCGACGTGTCGCAGGCCCTGCAGGCCGTTCCTTCAGGCAGGCTCGCCATCGTCACCGATTATGCGGTCGGCGCCGCGCATGCCGTTGGCGCCGTGGGCCGCATCGCAACGGCGCTCGGTGCGAGCCTCTTTGCTGCGCCCTTCCATGTCCAGGGCACCGTCGATCCGCTGCATCCGAACTTCCGCGGCCAGCTTCCTCCGACCACCAGGGAGATCAATGAAACGCTGAGCCGCTATCACACGATGCTGTTGATCGGCGAGAAGATCGATACGTTCACCTATAATGGCCTCGCAGCGATACCGGGCGATTTGCAGGTGATCCAGATTGCGCCTGCCGGCAGCCAGCTTGGCTTCGATTATCCCTGCGACATCGCGGTGCTCGGCGAGATCAACGCGACCTTGGATGCGCTTGCGACGCTGATCGGCGCACCGGCCGGAACGATGGGGGAGCGGATCGCCGATGTGGCGGGGCTGGAGGCGCAGTATTCGTCCTCCGGCAAACGCCCCACCGATGCCCTGATCCTCGGCGTGCTGCGTCATCTCGATCGGGCGACCCATATCATCACCGAGGGCTCGTCCGAGGACCCGATCGTGCAGGACATGGCCGTCAGGCTTGGCTTTCGCGATGTCCACTTCTCGCCGCGTGGCGGAGGGCTGGGCTGGGCCATGCCGCTCGGCGTCGGCATCGGGCTGGCGACGGGAAAGCACGCCGTCTGCTTCGTTGGTGATGGCGGCAGTCTCTTTTCGATCCATGCGCTGTGGACGGCGGCGAAGTATGCCATCCCATCCATCTTTGTCTGCTTCGTGAACCACGAATACCGGTTGCTGAAGGACCTGTGGTGCAACGTGATGGGCACGACGATCGAGACCACCCGGTTCGTCGGCCTCGACTTCGCCAATCCCAATCTGGACATGCAGCGCATTGCCGAGGGGTTCGGGGCACGGACTGAACGGATCGGAGATCGTGAGTCGATCGGCGAGGTCCTCGATCGCGCGCTGGCGCATCCGGGACCGAGTTTCCTGATCATCGATCGCGAGCCTTGAGCGCCGGCGAGCCCGACGCACGGAGGGAGGATAAAGTGTCGAACGAAACCAAAGCTGTGGGGGAGACCTCGCTGGAACGACGCCTGGTGGAACTCGCCTGGACGGATCCCGCCTTCGCCGAACTGCTGCGGCAGGATCCGCGACAGGCGCTGGCCACGATCGGCGTGGAGGTCTCGCCCGGCGTCAAGATCGATGTCCGGCAGCAGCGGCGCGACACGCTTTACTTCGTGATCCCGCCGCTCGCGCCGAAACCCGAGGATGCGGGGAGAGTGATCAATCAGATGGATCTGTGGAACAGCGGCGACCTGTTCTGCTGGATCATGCCGCAGGCCCTCAAGCTGGAGTTGTTGCGCATGCGCCAGAGCTTCCGGAAGAACAACCCATGAGTGACGAGCACGACTTCTTCACCGAGCACTATTCCCTGCTGCGGCGGGATGCCGCTGCGCGCCGGCGGCTGATCGACGATCCGGTCGCCGGATTGAAGGAGTATTTCGGTTCGGTGCCCGACGGTGATTACCGCATCGAGGTGGTGCCGCAAGAGCCCGGCACGATTACCATCGTGCTGCCGGCGCCGCCGGCCGAGGGCGAACCGACCGCGGCGGACATCGATGCCGCGAGCCGGCGGATCTACGACGTGCTGTTCACGGATGGTGTCGGCGGATATCTGATCCCCGACGAGGCGCTCACCTGGGTCTTGCGTGACATGCGCTCGATGTGGGCTGCGAGTGCCGCCGCGACGGGCAAGAAGGTGGAATGAGGTCGCGCTGCCGGATGTGGGATACAGGGCCAATGACCCGTGCCGGCATGCGCCCGCCACAGGCGGCCCGGCGGCGGTGCATGCGTCTCGGAATGACCCCTCTGGCATGCCTCCTGCACCGCGAACGCCGCCGCAGGTCCGCGCCGCCCGGCGATCGCTTTCCGCCCACCACGCCGGGGGTCGGCCCGATCGAACCGCGGCGGTAACCTGCTTCGTCCCACCCGGCAATATTAATCAATGCAGTCCGCACCGCGTGGCAATACCACCGGCGGGGCACAATGCGATGACTATGGTTGATTATCCCGACAATCCCTCCCGGACTGGTGTATATCTGAGTACGATTACCGTGCGGTGCCGTTCGGAGCACCCTTGCCATCGCGGTCCTCGGGCTCAACCGATAGAGCGTTAGGAACCCTGCGATGCCCACTGAGACTGCAAACCCGAATGGGCGCAACCGCCTGTTGGGTTCCCTCGCCCCGGTGGACCTCTCGCTGCTGCTGCCGCACCTCAAGGACGTTCGCCTCAACCAGGGGATTCTCCTGCAAGAGGCGCATGATCCGATCGAGGTGGTCTATTTCCCCCCACACCGGCATGATCTCGCTGCTGGCGGTGATGGAATCCGGCGATGGCGTGGAAACCGCCACCATCGGACGCGAAGGAGCCGTCAACACGATGGCGGGCCTCGGCGGGCGCCGCGCCGCGGGCCGGGCCGTCGTCCAGGTTGCGGGCATGTCCTCGCAGATCCTCGCCTCACGCTTCCAGAGCGCAGCCAACGAGAGCCCCTCCATCAGGAACCTCATCGTCCGCTACAATGAGGCGCAGGTCAGCGCGGTGTATCAATCCGTCGGATGCAACGCCATTCACCGCGTCGAGGCGCGCCTGTGCCGCTGGCTCCTGCAGACGCGGGATCGCACGCCCAGCGACACCCTTCCCCTGACGCAGGAATTCCTCTCCGAGATGCTCGGCGTCCAGCGCACCACAGTGACACTGCTCGCCCGCCAACTGCAGGACGCCGGGCTGATCCGCTACCGGCACGGCCGAGTGGAGATCGTCGACCGCCGCGGCATCGAACAGAAGGCGTGCGAATGCTACTCGACCGTCCGCAGCCAGATGGAACGCGTGTTTTCCTAGAGCGTGATCCGTACAGGTGGAATCACCGGAGCGGTGAATCACGCTCTCCGACAATGAGCTAGAGCGGCTTCCGTGAGCCACCACGAACGGAATCTGCTCTAGCTCGTGGCCGCCCGCGCTGGCTCACGGAGGGCCCGTTTGCTCGTTGTCTGAGGCCAAGCCTCGATGGCCGTGACGTATCCCGTCATGGCCGGTGTCGACCGGTCTTCCACGGCTTGGCCGCTCGCTGCGACGGAAGCCGTGGGTGACATGGCCGATGGTGGCCGCGCGGCGGGGCGGGAAGGGTCGCGGGCACGCCGCCGCCCCTGCCAGCGCCACACGGGCACCGTCGACCACGTTCCTGCTCTCCGTGCGACGCGATGGGTCACGCATGAGCCGCTGCCACTTCAGCGGCACGAACGTCATCCATTCGAGGACGTCGACGGCCTGGAACTGCCGAACCTGGCGGCAGTCCGCACCGAGACTATCGGGTTTGCCCGCGATCTGGTGCGCATGGCATCGCACCCGCAGGAGTGGTCGGACTGGATGGCCGCGCCACCGCCACGGCGACGTTCGGGACTTCAACGCCTCAACAGTCGCGTGATTCATTCGCCTCCGCGGCACGCCGGTCGGCCAGGGCATCGAAGCGGGCCGCCAGCACCAGGAGGGCGGCCCGTGTCTCCTGCGTCGTGGCCGTATGTGCCATCCGGCGCAATTCAACGGCCCGCGCGCGCAACCCGGTGAAGGTCCGCTGGGACAAGGGAACCATCACGTCAAGCATCGATGATTGCTGCGGCCCCCCGCAAGGGCGCGCCAACCACCAGGACCATGGCAAACTCCTAAGAACACCACTCCGTGGGACCGCGATGTTCGATGCAAGCGCCTAATATTCGGTTAACGTGCCGACGCGTCGTCGTCCACCGATGGCACAGGGGCAGGGTGCGGCGCTCCCCGGTCGATCGACAGGCTGTCCAGGAGTTCTTCGGCCATCGCCGTCAGCCGCTGGCTGATCGCAGGCTCGTCAATGACCGACGCAAGCCGCTGCATCGCCTCCGCCAGCGCGATCAACTCCTCACCGCGTGTCCCGCCTGTCATCGACACTGCCTGGCCTGGCGGCGCCGGACCATCAGGCCGGTCCGCCTCGACCGGACTCTGGTAGCGCAGCGCCGTACCCTCCCAGATCTCGACCCGCCTGACGCGGTCCGAATGATGCTGGCGAGCGAGGTGATGGCACTGCGCGACCGCCCCTTGCAGGTCGGGCGTGTCCACATAATCGCCGACGAAAATCGTGCCGACCTCGTCCATGCAGTAGTAGCGGAAGGTGGGCATGTGCCTCCCCAAGCGACATACGCGACCCGCAACCGCGGCAACCGACACAAACCACGTCCGTCAACCGACGCGACGGATGCCGCTCCGCAGAACGCAGAGGTATACAGCAAATTAACGCGTTCTTATGAAGCGCCATCCGCGCCGTCCGGTCTGTTCGACTCCCCACAGTGTTAACGAAAAATCTCTCGAACGCCCGTTCACGGCAAGATGTGCGGCCGGTCGATCACCGGTCCGCACGGATGACCGCCGGACCCGAAGGCCGCCATCCGCGCCCGCACGCGACATGCCCGCCGCGCCCGGGCCAACGGCATCGGCGCCAGCAATCCCGCCACCGCCACCGGCGCCCGCCCGCTACCCCGCGGCATACCTCCGGCGGCACGCCTCCAGCGCCGCGAACGTCGCCGCCGGCCCCAGCCGCCGGGCGATCGCGTCCCGCGCCGCCAGCGCCCGGTCGGCGATCGCCGCATCGTTGCTGTCCCATACCAGCCGCCACGCCTGGTCATACAGCCGACCCAACTCACCCGCTTTTGGCCGGCCGGCCAGGCGCTGCTCGATCCGCTCGATCCGCCCGGCCAGCGTGCCCGGGTCGCCCTGCTGCGGCGGCAGCAGCGCACGCACCTGGCCCTGGCGCTGCACCTGCGTCACCCGCGCCTGGATCTCCATCCGCCGCGCCTCCTCGAACATCAGCGGCGACAGGTTCGCCCCCAGCAGCAACGCCGCGCGCCCGTGCACCAGCGCTGCGCCCACGGTCCGCACGCCATCCAGGATCAGCGGCGTCATGGCCTGCGCCGAGCGCTCGAACCGCCGGACGCCGCCGGCGTCCACGAAGGCGAACCACGGGCGCCCCTGCCACGTCAGCAGGTCCACATCGGCGACGACGCCGCGCGTGATGTGCAGCAGACGCCAGGCGTCACGCATCCAGCCGGACGCCATGGCCGCGATGGCGATCAGGCCGAAGCCGATCAGCAGCAGCGGCGCGTCGTTCCACCAGCGCGCGGCCAGCGTGCCGAAGGACCAGCGGACACCGGTCACGCCCCAGATCCGGCCCGCCCCGAGCGCCTGCAGGTTCTCGATCCAGCCGACCGTGGTGATCGGCAGGTCGACCTGCTCGCCCGCGGCGGTGACGTGCACGACGCAGCGCCACTGGCCCGGCATGCGGCTGCCCGCGCGGGAGCCTTCATACGCGCACTCGCCGGGGACCACCTGCGCATCGGGCAGCGTCGTGCCGAACCCGGCGGCCAGCGCGCTGTCCACGATCAGTCCGCGCCCGGTGGTGGTGAAGCCGTAATAGGCGACCAGCACGCCGATGCCGGCCGCTGCGAGGCCCGCCACCGCCAGGCAGCCCGCCACGAACCAGGCTCGCGACCGGGCGTGGCGCAGGCGATAGGGCGGCGGCGGCAAGCCGAGGCCTGCACTCAGCCTGGTGTCGGCCCGGACCTCGGTCATCTCGGCTCCCATGCGCAGGCGGCCTCGGCTGAACACGGAGCAGCGAACGCTCAGCCGTCGGACGCCAGGTTCGTCGTCGTGCGGAGTCTTGTCGTACTGCGACCGCAAGCGCGAGCACCACACGGGCGGAACGGCTGCCTGACGCGGCCATGCCGCCGTCCCATTGCCTTTCAGCGAGACGACACGTAGCGTTCAAGCAACGACATCAAGAACAACGGTTCCGGCATGGGAATTGGGAAGGTCTGCTGCCTGCTGCTCGTGGTGTTGCTTGGCGCCTGCGAAGAGGAAATCGCCTACAGCACGGGCAGGATACGCTCCGTGATATCCCGCGTCTTCGAGGACCAGGCGATCGCAAATCTCGGGCCGTTCATTGACGACCCGCTGACCATCCCAAACCAGATCCTGCTCGCTCAGGGGACGACCCAGGTCCAGAATGGCGTCACCACAGGGATTGCTCCCAACATCGCATTCCGGGCGATTGCCCTGACGGGCATTGAACTGAGCAGCAACAATGTGCTGCAGCAAAGCTGGGCGACGATCCCTGTCGTCGACTTCGACAAGATCGCCCGCCTCCAACTGCTCTACAACTATGCGCTGGGGTCCGGGCAACCCGCCGACGACGGCGCCGCGCCGCCAACGCGTTTCGCAGATTTCGAGAGGCAGTTCACCGCGATCGAGCCGACCGTTCCCGCGCTCTCAGCCTCGATCGGCGCGCTCCCGGACGGTCCCTTCATTCTCAATGGCGACAACGGCGGCTGCAACGACAATGCGACAAGGGCACTGTCGGGCGGGCATGTCATCTGCTTCGCGGATAACCGGCAGCGAGGCTCGGTCAACGGGGAGAACGTCACCACTGGGCCGTTGAAAAGCATAAGCCTGAGATCGCTGTTCGTTCTCTGGACGCTGGCGACAACCGAGGTGGCACGGAAGGGACCTCCCGGTGACACGCCCGGCGCCACGCAAGCGGGCAAGCCTCCACAGACCATCACCGGTGCGCCGAAGAGCGTTCCCACGCCGGAGAAGCGGTTGTTCTACCCGACCTCGCCGCCGCTCCAGATTCTGCGATGACTGCTGCCGTCCCGCCCGCCGCTTCGCACGCCCGGCCAGGGCCGTGATCCGCACAGATGGATCAACCGGAGCGGTGAATCACGCTCTCGGACAACGCGCTGCAGCGACGCCGCAGTTACGTGGAACCGGCCCCGCTCGCCGGCGCCCGGGCCGTGGCCTGCCGATGCATTTCTCCCGTGTCCGGAACATTCCGGTTCCCTTTGCCTGCCGCCGCACGCTAAGGTTGCGCCAACGCGTCGAAACGGGAGGCAACCATGGCGAAGACCATCATCTTCTGCGCCGACGGCACCTGGAACGGCCCCGGGTCGCTGACCGGCGACGATACCGCAGGCCCCACCACCAACGTCTTCAAGCTGTTCGTCAACCTCGAGGGCCGCAGCACGACCGAGACCGCCCTGCTCGCCAACGAGCAGGAATCCTCACTGGTGGACGCCGACGGCACCGTCGTGCAGGTTGCCAAGTACATCCACGGCGTCGGCGATTCCGGCAACTTCCTGGTCAAGGCGCTGGGCGGCACCATGGGCGCCGGACTGATCACCCGCATCGTCCGCGGCTACACCTTCATCTCGCGCAACTACCTTCCCGGCGACAGCATCGTCATCGTCGGCTTCAGCCGCGGCGCCTATACCGCGCGTGCGCTGGGCGGGCTGATCGCCGCGCAGGGCCTGCTCGACGCGCGCCACCACGACCTGACCGAGGGCCGCCTACCGCCTCGGCGCCTCGGTCTGGTACGAGTACCGCGAGAACGCGCTGCAGGCGAAGCGCAGCCTGCTGGGACGGCTGCAGACGCTGCTGCTCGACCTGCCGCACTTCGTCTCCGAACCGCCCGCCGATGTCGTCCTGGTGGACGCGCCGATCACGGCGGTGGCGGTGTGGGACACCGTGGGCTCTCTCGGCATCCCGGAGTTCACCCTCAAGGAGGGCCGCGTCGATGCCTTCCAGTTCGCCGACACGGCGCTGAGCCGCAAGGTCGCGCGCGGCCTGCACGCCGTCGCGGTGGATGAGCAGCGTGGCGATTTCACCCCCACCCTGTGGGACGACGATCCGCGCATCACGCAGATGCTGTTCCCCGGGGCGCACGCCGATGTCGGCGGCGGCTATCCGGCGGAGACGGACGGCTGCCTGGCGGATTGTTCGCTCGAGTGGATGATGGGCGAACTCCAGACGCTCGGCGTCAGGTTCGCGGCATCGCCGAAATACCGGCTGCGTCCGCTGGTGACCGGCACGACCCACACGCCGTGGCTCGACCTGCCGTGGAACCGGCTGCCCAGCGGCAAGCGCACCTTTCCCGCCACCCTGCCGCTGGCGCCGGTCCTGCTCAGCCGGCGCGCCGCCGGCCACCCGTAGCGCGCGAACCGCGCAGGCGGAATCACCGGCGCGGCGGATCGCGCCTGCGGATACCGAGCCCTGATCTCAGATACCGAGCCCCGGTGACCGTGACGCGCACCGTCATGACCGGCGCAGGGTGCGCCATCCGCCTCTTTGCCGCTCGCTGAAACGAAAGGCGAGGATGGCCGGGCCAGGCCACATCCATGATGCATGGGTCGCGCCGACCGAGGCCTGGTAGCGGCCGTGGCGAAGGGGGCGACGGTCGGGCGACGGCGATGACGTCGCCCGATTCGCCGTCAGGCTTTGGCGTTTCCGGCGCGCAGTGTGTACAAACGCATCCATGCCTCGTCCGCCGCGCGCCGGATTCCCTCCGCCGACCCTGATCACCACGACCGAAGCCCTCCAGGCCCTGTGCGACCGTCTCGCCGGGGAGCGTTTCGTCACCGTCGACACCGAATTCATGCGGGAGCGCACCTACTGGCCCGAACTCTGCGTGGTGCAGGTCGCCGGCGACCATGAGGTCGCGGTGATCGACGCCGAGGCGGCGGATCTGGACCTCGCCCCCGCTCGGTGCGCCTGCTCGCCGACCAGGCGGTGATGAAGGTGTTCCACGCCGCGCGGCAGGACATCGAGATCTTCGTGCTGCGCTTCGGCGACGTGCCGCGGCCGCTGTTCGATACCCAGGTTGCCGCGATGGTGGCCGGCTTCGGCGAGGCAGGTCGGCTACGACGCTCTGGTCGCGGCGCTGGCCGGCGGCTCGATCGACAAGGCGCACCGGTTCAGCGACTGGTCGGCGCGGCCGCTGTCGGCGTCGCAGATCGCCTATGCCGCGGCCGATGTGACCTATCTCCGCACCGTGTATACGCGGCTGTGCGAGCGGCTGCGGCAGGACGGCCGGCTCGACTGGGTCGCCGAGGAGATGGCGGAGCTTGCCGATCCGGCGATGTACCGGCCGGACCCGGAGGCGATGTGGGAACGGCTGCGTCCGCGCAGCAACAACCGCCGCTTCCTCGCATGGTGCGCGCGCTGGCCGCCTGGCGGGAGCGCGAGGCGCAGCGGGTGAACATCCCGCGCCAGCGCCTGCTGCGCGACGAGACGCTGCTGGAGATCGCGGCGACCGCGCCGGGCGATCCGGAGGGCCTGGCGCGCGCCCGCGGCATCAGCCGGGGCTTCGCCGAGGGTCGCACCGGGGCGTCGCTGCTGGAGGCGATCGCGCAGGCGAAGGCGCTGCCCCGAGGACGCGCTGCCCGAGGCGCCGCGCGGGCGGGGAAAGGGGCACCGGCCGTCGCCGGCGCTGGTGTCGCTGCTGAAGGTGCTGCTCGCCGCGAAGTGCGAGGACCACCACGTGGCGCCGCGCCTGGTCGCCACCCTCGGACGACATCGACCGGCTGGCGGCCGAGGACGCACCGGACATCGCGGCGCTGCACGGCTGGCGGCGGGAGGTGTTCGGCGAGGATGCGCTGGCGCTGAAGCAGGGACGCATCGCGCTCGGAGTGGCGGGACGGCGGGGTCAGGCTGATCCCGGCGACGTGACGGGGAGCGTTCGGGGTTTCACCCCGAACCCAACCAAGGGGCTCTGCACCTTGGAGCCCCGCCAAGGGCGCAGCCCTTGGGACCCCCCGACTTGGCCCTGGGGGAGGGAGCCCGATACCCGGACCATGATGGATCAGAGGAACGGGCTCCCTCCCCCAGAGCCCAAATTGGGATTGCAAAGGCTCCGCCTTTGCTGGGGGGTCCAGGGGGCAAAGCCACCTGGCGGGGTGCGGGGCGGAGCCCCGATTGCCCCACCCGCACGAACGCGGTAGCCTGTTGCCGGTCGACCTCTGGACGGTTGCAGCATGAGCGGCAACCGCATGGCCAGGACCCGCGCATCACCGGTTGCCGCATCAGGCCTGGCTTCTGGTCGCCCTGCCTCCCGGGCCTCGGGATCGCGGCCGTCACGGTCGTGGCGCTCCATGAGATGGGCGACGCCAGTGCGCGCCTCGACGCCACGCTGCAGACCATCGTCATGATGCGGCAGGTCGAGGACCTGACCGACGGCAGCCTCCACAACCTGCACGCCTACCGGCTCCTGGGGCACATGCACGACCTGGAGCAGCATCGCGAGGCGCGGACCGAACTGCCGATGGTGCTCGGCCGCCTGCGCAGCCTGTCATTCGGGATCGCGGCCAGATAGACCGGCTGGCGCGCTGGAATCGCTGGTCGCACTGGACAGTGCCCGGCTGAGCGCCGAGCAGGCGCGGATCGAGCCGGGCACCGCCATCACCCTCGCCGGCCCGGAACTCTCGGCCGACCTGGCGCGGACCGAGGTGATCGCATCGGCCGTGGACGACCTGATCGTCAACGAACGGGCACTGCTCACGGTGGAAAGCGCCGCCGCCGATGCCCGCTCACACCGCCGTCCTCAGCAGCATCGGCCTCGGCGCAGTGGCCGGCATGGCGCTGATCGGTGCCATCCTGCTGGTGATGCGGCGCGACCTGGCGGCGACTGCTGCGGCGCGGCGCGGACCGCCTGGCGCCGCCGCCGGAGAGCGAGCAGCGGTTCCGCCAGACTCTTCGAGGAAAGCCCGCTCGGCATCCTGCTCGCGGAGCAGGACGGCGAGACGATCGTCCAGGTCAACCCCCGCCTTCCGCAGCATGGTCGGCGCCGACGACAGCCGCATCCCTCGGCCGGAGCATCGCCGACTTCGTGCATGTCGAGGACCACGACCTGCTGGCCGATGCCATCCGCGACGATGATGCCCCCGCCCAGGGGATCGAGGTGCGCTACGCCAAGCCCTCGGGCGACATCGCCTGGACCAGCCTGCGCCTGGCGCATCTGAGCGGGTCGCACCGGCGGCCCGGGCTGATGCTCGCCCTCACCGAGGACATCACCCGCGAAAAGCGCGTCGAGGCGGAGTTGCGCCAGGCGCAGAAGATGGAGGCGATCGGCCAGCTTACCGGCGGCATCGCGCACGACTTCAACAACCTGCTCGGCGTCATCATCGGCAACGTCGAGTTCCTGCTGGACCCGCTCTCGGGGGTCGACCAGGAGGAACTGAGCCGGGAGATCCTGCGCAGCGCGCTGAGCGGGGCCGACCTCACGCGGCGCCTGCTGGCTTTCTCCCGGCGGCAGACGCTGCAGCCGCGCCGGATCGACCCTCAACGCCTACCTGCCGAACCACATCGCCATCCTGCGCCGGCTGCTCGGCGAGCCGATCACCATCACGACCAGCCTGGCGGACGGGCTGTGGCCGACGCGGGCCGATCCCTCGCAGATCGGCGACGCACTGCTGAACCTGACGATCAACGCGCGCCACGCCATGCCGTTCGGCGGCACGCTGGTGATCGCGACCGCCAATGCCCGCTTCGTGCAGGGCGCCGAGATGCAGGGGGACTATGTCGTGCTGTCGGTGGGTGACACCGGCACCGGCATGACGCCGGAGGTGCTGGAGCGCGCGGTGGAGCCGTTCTTCACCACCAAGGGGCCCGGCCTGGGCAGCGGGCTGGGGGCTCAGCATGGTGTTCGGCTTCGCCCAGCAATCCGGCGGGCACCTGCACATCGACAGCAAGCCCGACCACGGCACGATGGTCAGCCCTCTATCTGCCACGGGCCCACGGCCCCGACCTGTCCGATCCGCCCGAGCCGCGGCCGATCCGACCCCACTGGGGGGCGGAGGCGATCCTGCTGGTCGACGACAACGAGGACATGCGGGCGATGGCGCGCCGCATCCTGGTGTCGCTCGGCTATCGCGTCAGCGAGGCATCCGACGGCGCCGCCGCGCTGGCCCTGCTGCGCGGCGACGCGAACCTCGACATGCTGCTGACCGACCTGGCGATGCCGGGCGGCATGAGCGGGCACCAGTTGGCGACCGCGGCGCGCATCCTGCGGCCGGGCCTCAAGGTGCTGTTCACCACGGGCTACTTCCGCACCGAGCCGGACACCCCGCCGGAGGGGGCCCGAGGCGGGGATGACGATCCGCAAGCCGTACCGCCGGCAGGACCTCGCGAGCGTGGTGCGCGGCGTACTCGATACCGCCTGACGCGACGCCCCCTCTCGCATGCGCGCGGCCGGCCGGCTTTCAGGTCGCGCTGGGGGGTGCGATGCCGGCGACCTCCACCAGCAGCTTGCGCAGCACGGCCGCGCCGAACGCACGGCTGTCGCGCGCCACGACGATGAAGGAGTCGGGGCCGCCGATAACATTGTCGTGATAATATTGCTCGAGGTTCGGTTCCACCTCGACGATCGGCAGGCCGTTGATGGTGACGCCGGCGGCGACCCGCCGCATCGCGGGCGTCGGTGACGGGGCGGCCATCGTTGTTGGCGCCGTCGCCTGAGACGTCGATCACCCGCCGGTTGGCGATGAAAACCGCTGCTCAGCAGCAGGCCGGTGGAGAAATCGATGGCCGCGCTGATCGAGGTCCAGCCGGCAGCGGCCGCAGCGAATCCCGCACCCGCCACGGCGAAGGCGTTGGCGCCCTCGGCATCCTCGATCACCCGCCACGGCACCACCTGGTCCTGCCGCCGCGCATCGGTCCAGGTCACGAATGTCAGGGCGATCCGGCCGCGCCGGCCGCCCGCGGACCGCATCGATGAACTCCGGATGGCGCCAGCGCATCCAGGTAGCCTGGATCTGCATGTTCAGCCGCTGCTCGCTGATGCTGCCCGAACTGTCGACCGCGAGCACCAGGGCCACATCCACTTCGGCGCGCGGCGCACGCTCCACCACGTCGGCCGGCTTTCCCCATCCCCATCAGCCGTCTTCGTCCGAGACCGGTTGCCATCGCACTCCTGCGTACCGCAGCGCGTTACAGTTTAGCGCATATCATGCCGGCAGGTGACGGCATTTACACCGGGGCTGCCACTGGACTAGAGGCACCCGCTTCCGCCCCCTCCCGGGACCGGCGTCCCGCTGACGACAGGTTGAGCAGCATAGACGCGTCTTGATCACCCAGCCCCCGTCCCATCTGAAGGCGCTCGAGGCCGAGAGCATCCACATCCTGCGCGAGGTCGCCGCCCAGGCGGCGCGGCCGGTCGTGCTGTACTCCATCGGCAAGGACAGTTCGGTGCTGCTGCACCTGGCGCGCAAGGCGTTCCATCCCGCGCCGCCGCCGTTTCCCGCTGCTGCACATCGATACCACCTGGAAGTTCCGCGACATGATCGCCTTCCGCGACGCCACCGTGCGGCGCTTCGGGCTGGATCTGCGCGTGCACACCAATCCCGACGGGCTGCGCCAGGGCATCAACCCGTTCGACCACGGCAGTATCTACACGCAGGTGATGAAGACCGACGCGCTGAAGCAGGCGCTGACCGAGGGCCGCTACGACGTGGCGATCGGCGGCGCGCGGCGCGATGAGGAGCGGTCGCGGGCGAAGGAGCGGGTGTTCTCGGTGCGCGGGCCGGGCCACACCTGGGACCGAAACGGCAGCGGCCGGAACTTTGGCACCTGTACAACGGCCAACCTGGCGCCGGGCGAGACGCTGCGCGTTTCCCGCTGTCCAACTGGACCGAACTCGACGTCTGGACCTACATCCTGGCCGAACGCATCGACGTCGTGCCGCTGTATTTCGCCGCGCGCCGGCCCACGGTGCTGCGCGACGGCCTCCTGATCGTCGTTGATGACGATCGTATGCGGTTCCGCGAGGGCGAGGTGCCGGTGGACCGCCTGGTGCGCTTCCGCTCGCTCGGCTGCTACCCGCTCTCCGCCGCCGTGGATTCCTCGGCCGCCTCCCTGGAGGAGATCGTCGCCGAGATGCGCACCACGCGGGTGTCCGAGCGCGCCGGTCGGCTGATCGACCAGGACCAGGACTCCTCGATGGAGAAGAAGAAGCGCGAGGGGTATTTCTGATGCCCGACTCGCTGCTGCGCGTCCTGGCCTGCGGCTCGGTGGACGATGGCAAGTCGACGCTGATCGGCCGGCTGCTGTTCGAATGCGGCACCATTCCCGACGATGTGCTGGCGGCGCTGGAGCGCGATTCCCGGCGGTTCGGCACGGTGCCCGGCGCCAACCGACTACGCGCTGCTGGTGGACGGGCTGGCGCCGAGCGCGACCAGGGCATCACGATCGACGTCGCCTACCGGTTCTTCGAGACGCCGCGCCGGCGTTTCATCCTGGCCGATGCGCCGGGCCACGAGCAGTACACCCGCAACATGGTCACCGGCGCGTCCGCCTCCGACCTCGCGGTGCTGCTGGTCGACGCGCGCAAGGGGCTGCTGGTGCAGACGCGGCGCCACGCGGCCATCGCCTCGCTGCTGGGCATCCGCCAGGTGGTGCTGGCGGTGAACAAGATGGACCTCATGGGCTTCGACCAGGCGGTGTTCGACCGCATCGTCGCCGCGTTCTACGGCTTCCCGCGACCCGCCTTGGCCCCGCTGTCGGTCACCGCGATCCCGGTCTGCGCCCGCGACGGCGACAAACGTCACCACGCCCAGCACCCGCATGCCCTGGTACGCGGGCCCGACGCTGCTGGCCGCGCTGGAGGCGGCGAGCGGCCGCGCTGCTGCCCGAGCGGCCGTTCCGCATGCCGGTGCAGCTTGTCGCGCGGCCGGACCACACATTCCGCGGCTATGCCGGCACGGTCGCCACCGGCACCATCCGGCCGGGCGCGCCGGTGGTGAACGCGATGTCCGGCATCGAGGCGCGGGTGGCGCGGATCGTCACCATGGACGGCGACCTGCCCGAGGCCGCGCCGGGCGAGGCGGTGACGCTGGTGCTGGACCGCGAGATCGACTGCTCGCGCGGCGACGTGCTGGCCGCGGCGGCCGGCGCCGGCGCTCGCCGACCAGGTGACGGCCTGGGTGGTCTGGATGGGCGAGACGCCGCTGTTCCGCGGCCGCGCCTACATGGTGATGCTGGGCTCGCGCATGGTGGTGGGCACGATCACCGAGATCGCCAGCCGGCTGGACGTGGACACGCTGGCCGAGGCGCCGGTGCGCGAACTGGCGCTGAACGAGATCGGCCGGGTGACGATCTCGCTGGCGCAGCGCGTGGCGTGCGAGCGCTATGCGAGAGCCGCGACCTGGGCGGCTTCATCCTGGTGGACCGGCTGACGCGCAACACGGTGGGCGCCGGCATGGTGACCGACCTGCGTGCCGGCGCCGGCGACATCCACTGGCACCGGCTGGACGTGGACAAGCAGGCGCGCGCCGGGCTGATGGGGCAGAAGCCGGCGGTGCTGTGGTTCACCGGCCTGTCGGGCGCCGGCAAGTCCACCATCGCCAACCTGGTGGAGAAGGCGCTGCACCGCGCAGGGGCCGCCACACCATGAGCCTCGACGGCGACAACGTGCGGCACGGGCTGAACCGCGACCTGGGGTTCTCCGAGGCCGACCGGGTGGAGAACATCCGCCGCGTGGCCGAAGTCTCGAAGCTGTTCGTCGAGGGCCGGGCTGATCGTGCTGGTGTCGTTCATCTCGCCGTACCGGGCGGAGCGGATGCTGGCGGCGCGACTGCGTGGCGGACGGCGAGTTCCTGGAGATCTTCGTCGACACGCCGGTGGCCGAGTGCCGGCGGCGCGATCCGAAGGGGCTGTACCGGCGGGCGGATGCCGGGCAGATCCGCAACTTCACCGGCGTGGACGCGCCGTATGAGGAGCCGCTCGACCCCGAGATCCGGCTGGCCACGCTGAGTTCGGCGCCCGAGGTGCTGGCCGAGCGGGTGGTCGAGGAACTGCGGCGGCGGGGGATCATTGACTGAGGCCGGCGACGATGCGCTGGCCCGCCTGGCTGCCGAGATCCGTGCCTGCCGCATCCTGCGCCGACCTGCCGCTGGGGCCGCGGCCGGTCATCCGCGTGTCGCGCCACGGCGCGGCTGCTGATCGCCAGCCAGGGCGCCGGGCACCAAGGTCCACGAGACCGGGCTGTCGTTCAACGATCCGTCCGGCGACCGGCTGCGCGAGTGGCTGCAGATGGACCGCGACACGTTCTACGACGAGAGCCGCGTGGCGATCGTGCCGATGGGGTTCTGCTATCCCGGGCGGCTGCCGAATGGCGGCGACGCTCCGCCGCGGCGGGAGTGTGCGCCGCTGTGGCGGGCGCGGCTGCTGGCGCTGATGCCGTCGGTGCGGCTGACGCTGCTGGTGGGCGGCTACGCGCTGGCGCATGTGCTGGGTCCGGGCTCGATGACGGAGCACGTGCGGGGGTTCCGCGCCCACCTGCCGCGGTATTTGCCGCTGCCGCACCCGTCGTGGCGGACATCGGGCTGGGAACGGCGCAATCCGTGGTTCGGCCAGGAGGTACTGCCGGCGCTGCGGGAGGCGGTGGGTCGGGCGCTGGCGGACGGGGCGGGGTGAGGCGGGGGCGGTGGGTCGTTGCTGCCCCGTCATGGCCGGCCTTGTGCCGGCCATCCACGGCTTCGGCGCGGCTCCGGCGAAGTAAGACATGGATAACCCGGGCCAGGCTCGGTCATGACGGCATGCACTCAGCCGATACCCTCTACGCCCACCCATAAGGGTGCGGCCTTGCCGATGACGCGGCGGCCCGGCGAAGTAAGACATGGATAACCCGGGCCAGGCTCGGTCATGACGGCATGCACTCAGCCGATACCCCCGACCGATACGGCTCTGTTGCGGCCCTTGAAGTGCGGACCTCCAGCCGGGCGGCGCGGGCGGCCAAACCAGCCGTGCGCGCTCAGCCGCCGCGGACCACGCGGGCGAGGCGGGCGAACAGATCGTCCAGCTTGAACGGCTTGGCGCAGACCGGCCAGTCGCGCCGGTCCGGCGGCAGCCGCGCGTCGCCGTAGCCCGACAGCAGCAGGAACGGCACGCCCCGCTCGGCCAGCACCTCCACCGCCGGGAACACCATCTCGCCGGCCAGGTTGATGTCCAGCAGCGCCACATCCATCGTCTCGGTGCGCGCCGCATGCAGCGCCTCATCCAGGCTGCCGTACGGGCCGACGATGATGCAGTCCTGGTCCTCGAGGGCCATCTCCACCATCATCGCAATCGCCAGCTCGTCCTCGACCACCAGCACGCGAAGTCCGGCAAGCTCGGAATGGGTCATCGCCTCACCGTCCTGCTCTTGCTGTGACGTGGCCGACGGCTTCGAGCGGCACCTTCAGGGTCACCGACAGCCCGTCGGACTGCCAGTCGGCGACCGCCTCGCCTTTCAGTTCGTGGCGCGCGCTGCGTTCGATGAGCGCAAGGCCGAAGCCTTTTCGCAGGGGATGCCCGATGTTCGGACCGTCGCGTTCGGTCCAGGCGAAGGCCAGATGGTCCTTGGCATTCTGCCGCTCGACCTGCCAGAGCAGGGTGATCCTGCCGTCCGGGACCGACAGGGCGCCGTGCTTCACCGCGTTGGTCACAAGCTCGTGGAAGATCATGCCGAAGGCCAGCGCCGCGCGCGGCAGCAGCAGCACCGCCTCGCCTTCCAGGACGAAGCGCTCTTCCAGGGGCGAGGCGAAGGGCCGCAACTCTTCTTCCAACACGTCGCGCAGCGGCACGCGGGTCCAGTTGTCGCGGCTTAGCAGCGTATAGGCCGAGGCCAGGGCATTCACGCGGCCGATGAAGGCTTCGGAGAACTCCTCCAGGCTGCCGGCCTGGCGAACGGTCTGCGTGGCGATCGAAATCACCACGGTCAGCATGTGCGCACCCGGTGGTTCAGCTCGTCCACCATGATCCGCTGCTGCTGCTCGGCCTGCACCATGCTGGTGACGTCGGTGAAGGTCACCAGCGCGCCGTCCACCAGGTTGTCGGTGGCGCGATACGGCAGGACGCGCATCAGGTAGTGCGCGCTCCCGTCGTGCCGAACCACGCGGCGCTCGAACGGCTGAAGCGTGTTCAGCACGCGGCGGATGTCGTCCTGCAATTCGGTGTAGTCGACCTGGCTGACGATGTCGGCCAGGGGACGGCCGCGGTCGCTGGGAATGAGGTTGTAGATACCGGCCACCGCCGCGTGAAGCTGCGCACCACCATGAACCGATCGAGGAAGATGGTGGCGACCTGGGTGCTCTCGAACAGGTTGCGCAGATCGCTGTTGGCGTGATCGAGTTCTTCCACCTTCGCGCTCAGTTGCGCGTGGTTGTCTGCAGCTCCTCGTTCACCGACTGGATCTCCTCCTTCGAAGTTTCCAGTTCCTCGTTGGTGGACTGCAATTCCTCGTTGGCGGATTTCAGCTCCTCCAGCGCCGTGTCGTACTCCTCGACGGTCGATTGCAGCTCCTCGCGCGCGACGCTCAGCTCGCGCTCCAGCTCAGTGGTATCCTCGAGGGTGGACGCGGCGGCGTCCGTTCGTGATGCGGCGCACCGGCGCTTTCGCTGAACACCACGATGTACAGGCGCTTGCCTTCGCGCGGCTGCAACGCCCTCCACGCTCAGTCCCACCGAACGGCCAATCCCTTCGGCCTCCATCTGAACGGGCAGGCGCTCGACTGGCTGGCCGGTATCCAGCACCTTGCGCAAGGCCGCGCGCAGTTCGAGCCGCAGGCCGCGTTTCGCCATCGATACGACATCGCGCGTCGGAATCCCGGCCGCCCGGTTCCAGGTAGCGTCCGGTGCGCGGGGAGAAGTGCAGGATCTCGCCCAGCGCATCGACCACGACGAGGCCGGCGCGTGCCGGTCCAGAATCCGTTCCTTGGCGGCCTGTGCGATGCCGGACCAGCCGCTGACGGAGTCCTGGGGACGTGGCGTCAGCGCGCCGGGATGGCGCCGCGCCATCGCCAGCGACGACACCTGCAGCGACGGGCTCGGCGTGTTGCGGCGCTGGAAGATCCGATGCGCTTGTCGGTCAGCGTGAACAGTTCATGTGCCGCGACACCATCTCCGAACTGCCCAGCAGCAGGTGGCCGCTCGGCACCAGCGAATAGTGGAAGGCCGGGATCACCCGGTTCTGCAATTCGGAGTCCAGATAGATGAGCAGGTTGCGGCAGGAGATCAGATCGATGCGGGAGAACGGCGGATCGCGGATGATGCTGTGCATCGAGAAGGTGCATAGTTCCCGCACCTCCTTGCGCACCTGATAGGACCCATCGGCGCTGGTGAAGAAATGCGCCAGCCGCTCCGGTGGAATGTCCTTCACCAGCAGCGCGGGATAGCGGCCCGAGCGCGCCACGCCGATCGCCATTTCGTCGATATCGCTCGCGAGGACCTGGACCTTCGGCGGATTGCTCAGCTTCGCGCGATGCTCGTAGAGCAGCATGGCGATCGAATAGGCTTCCTCGCCGGTGGCACAGCCGGCCACCCAGGCGCGGACCGAGTCGTGACGGCCCTTGCCCTCGAACATGCGCGGGATGATGACCGTTTTCGAGCGCGTGATAGGTCGGGGCATCGCGGAAGAAGCTGGTGACCCGGATCAGCAGGTCCTGGAACAGCAGCAGCACCTCGCTCGGATCGGCGTGCAGCCGCCTGACATAGTCGGACGCTTCCAGCCCCAGGAACTGCATCCGCCGCTGCACGCGCCGGATGAAGGTGGGGCGCTTGTAGCCGCTGAAGTCGTGGCCGACCTGGTCGCGGAGGACCCGGCAGATCTCCGGCACCAGATCGATCAATGACGTGTCGGCCGATGTCTCAGCGTCCTCGGATGCCGGCTCGGGCGGCATCCGCAGGTTCAGGATGCGCTCCGCCATCGCTTCGGCCGGCAGGATCAGGTCCACCGCGCCGGTCGCGATCGCGGAGTCCGGCATGCCGCTATACTGCGGTCCGCGCCCGTCGCCGCCCTGTGCCAGGGACAGTCCACCGGCCTGCTTGATGGCCTTCAGTCCCAGCGAACCATCGGTGCCGGTACCCCGACAGCACCACGCCGACCGCGGCGTCCTTCTGGTCCGGCGGCAAGGGAGGTGAAGAACAGGTCGATCGGCTTGTTCTCCGCGCACGGTGGTGGCGGGGGGGACGCACGCGCAGCCGGCCGCCCTCAATCGTCATCAGCATGTTCGGCGGGATGACGTACACCTCCCCGGCCGCGACCGGGGCTTCATCCGTCGCCTGCCACACCGGCATTGTGGTCCATTGCTGCAGCACTTCGGCCAGCATGCTGGTGCGATCCGGCGACAGGTGCAGCACCACCACGAATGCGAGTCCGTCCGGGTCGGGCATGTGCTGGAAGAGGCCGCGCAGTGCCTCGATCCCTCCAGCCGAGGCGCCGATACCGACGACGCGCAGATTTCCGGCCAAGCGGCCTCCTGTCAGGCGAACCACGGCAGTTGCGCTATCTGGGACGGCGAGCCCGTGACGGTGCGGCTCCGATCAACTGCACACGATCCCGGATCACACGGCGGCCATTACTCTCCAGTCTGAAGAAGCAGGCAAGCTGCACTTCGCGGCCCGGTGGCATGACCTGACTGGTGCCGCGGTTTTTGAGAGTAACCCCGGCGTTCCCATCGTCCCGCCGCACGCAACCTGCGGCAGTCACGCGAGACGTATGGGACGCTTCCTGGGACGGACACCAGACTCGCCGGCATGCCGCAGCCGCCGAGCGCGCAACGTTGGCGGTTGACCAACCAATAGCCATCCGGTTATGGGTTTGATCCATAGCCGATGAGTTATGCGACCCATGCCGCCCCAGTCCCGACACGCTGTTCAAGACCCTGGCCGATCCGACGCGGCGCGCGCTCTTCGAGCGGCTGTGTCGCGACGGGGAGCAGACCGTCGCGGCGCTGACGGCGCGGGCCGGCGTCTCGCAACCGGCCGTCTCCAAGCATCTTGGCGTCCTGAAGCAGGCCGGGCTGGTGCTCGACCGGCATGCCGGCCGCCAGACGCATTACAGCGCGCAGGTCGGTGCGCTGGCCCCGCTGAGCGACTGGACCAGCCAGATGACCGGGTTCTGGCAGAGCCCGGTTCGACGACCTCGAGGACCTGCTGAAAAGGATGGATCAATGAACGAAACGTCGGACCGTGACGCGCTCCGTCGTTGTGGAGCGCGAGATCCCGCACCCGCCGGAGAAGATCTGGCGCGCGCTGACGGAGCCGCATCTGATCGAGGCGTGGCTGATGAAGAACGACTTCCAGCCAGTCGTGGGGCATCGTTTCGATCTGCGCGCGACTGGGGGAGTGTCGGCTGCGAGGTGGTGGCGGTCGAGCCGCACCGGACGCTGTCCTACACGTGGCAGGCGTATGGCCTGGAGAGTGTCGTCAACCTGGACCCTCACGCCGTCGCGCACGGGGACGCTGCTGCGCATGGAGCAGACCGCTTCCGGCCGGACCAGCAGCAGGCCTACCAGGGCGCCCAGTACGGCTGCCGCAATTCTTCGCCGCCCTGGAGAAACTGCTGGCGCGGACCGACTGAGTTCCCCGCCTGCCAGCACGGTGAGGGATGGGCAGGCCGACGTTGCAGTGGGGGACTGGACGTTCCGTTGCGATGGCGTGGGGGACTGCGGTATCCACGTCTGCGTCTACGGTGTTGAAGGCGTGGATGGCATGTCCAAGCCATGCCATGACGACGGAGCGGAGGACTGGGCAGTCTCCCTCGTCAGCGACGCGTACGACGCGAATGGCGCGGCCATGCCATGGCGTTGCAGTGGGGGACTGGACGTTCCCCCTCGTCATGCCGTGGCTTGGCCGGCGCGGCCGGTCAGTAGACCGCGTCGCCGCTGATCTGCGTGCGCCGCATCATCCGCCGGAACGGGCCGGCATCGTGCACCGCCAGGTGCTTGGTGCAGCGGTTGTCCCAGAACGCAATCGATCCGTTCGACCAGCGGAAGCGGCAGGTGAACCTCCGGCCGGTGGCCATGCTCCAGCAGATACTCCAGCAGCGGCCTGCTCTCGGCCTCGGTCCAGCCTTCGAAACCAACGGTGTAGGAGCGGTTGACGAACAGCAGCTTGCGGCCGGTCTCCGGATGCGTGCGCACCACGGGATGGACGCTGATCGTCTCCTGCCAGTCGGCGTCCTCGCGCACCTTGGTCGACCGGTGGGCGTTCATGTTGGCTGCGCCCGCGACCATGCGGTCGGTGTGCACCGCCCGCAGTCCCTCGAGCGTCCGCCGCAAGCCAGGCGACAGGCTTTCGTAGGCGAGATACTGGTTCGCGAACAGCGTATCACCGCCATAGGGCGGCACCTCGATGGCGTAGAGAATGGCACCGAGCGGCGGCTCCGCCACCATCGTGGTGTCGGTATGCCAGTCCTCGCCGACGATCTTCCGGTCGCCCGGTTCGCGCTTGATGTCGACGATCTCCGGATCGGCACTGACGCCTTTGTAGTTCGGATGAATGAAGATCTCGCCGAAGCGGCGGGTGAAGACCTTGTGCCGGTCGCGGTCGAGCGTCTGGTCGCGAAAGAAGATCACGCCGTAGTCGAGCAGCGCCTGGCGGATTTCGCCGACCACGCGATCATCGAGATCCTGTGCGACATCGACGCCGCCGATCTCGGCACCCAGTGCGCCGGCGATCGGCGAAACCTCTATGTGGCTGTTGCGCATTGGCGGTTCCTCCATGCGCGGACGTTGAGCGTTGCGGAATCGCGGGTCAAGCCATGCGCGCGCGCCCATGCTTCGGCTGCCGGCGCACCGATCCTGGACTGGCGAGGCCAACACTGTCAGCGTTGCCCGCCACATGCGGCCGCGAGGTGAGTGAGGCGCCATGCCGGATCGGATCGTCTACAAGGTGATGTCGGCCGCGGAGCTGACGCAGATGCAGCGTGACGGCGTGTTCCACGGCTCGCCGGTGGACATTGCCGATGGCTACATCCACCTCTCATGTGCCTCGCAACTCGCCGCGACGCTGGAGAGGCATTTCAAAGGCGTCGAAGGCCTCATGCTGGCCGCGGTGGATGTATCCCGACTTGGCGACACCGTGCGCTGGGAGCCGGCGCGCGGCGGGCAGCTATTCCCGCACATCCATGGCCCCCTGCCGGTCGCCGCCGTGGTCGCGGTGGCCGCGCTGGAGCGAGACGCAGACGGGGCGGTGAAGTTGCCCATCTAGTATCCGAGGTCGATGCCGTCTCGGTCGTGCGACAGCGTCATTTCCGCGTGCGCGGGAATGACGCTGTCGGCGAGGAATGCGACGATACATTCCGCTTCGTGACTTACCAGAACCGGACAACAGGCTGCCTGCCATGCCCAAGATCGACATCGCCGCCGTGCCGCAACGCAAGGGCACCGGGTATCCGCCGCCGTTCGACGCCGCCTGCGCCCAACGCATCCGGCAACGATTGGGCGACGCCGGGGCGCTCACCGATTTCGGCGTCAACCTCATGCGTCTGCCACCTGGCGGCTGGTCGAGCCAACGCCATTGGCATACATCCGAAGATGAGTTCGTCTATGTGCTCGAAGGCGAGTTGACGCTGATCGAGGATGGCGGTGAGACGATGCTGCGTGCCGGCGAGAGCGCCGCGTTTCCGAAGGGCACCGGCAACGGCCACCACCTGATCAACCGGTCCTCCACAACGGCGATCTATCTCGAGGTCGGCTCGCGCTCACCAGAGGATGTCACGATCTGCTCGGACGTCGACATGATGAGTTCCAATGCCGATGGCCGGTTCGTCCACAAGGACGGCACGCCCTATCCCGATCGCTGAGCCAGCCGCGTCTGACTGGATCGGCGCGGCCTGCCATTCCGGTTGCCAAACCGCGTGTTCAGCCAAATCGCGCCGCGCGCGTACAAGCGGGCCGCGAACGACGCGCCCACAAATCATTCCGCAATGAATTGACGATGGCACACGCCGATCGGACGCCCGAATACGCGGCGGACGGCGGCCATCGAACGGCCCGGGCGATGCCCGTAACAAGAGCAAACTTTCATCCGCAGTCGTGGCCGCGGCCACGACTGCGTCTACTGCGCCGCGCGCGGACGCCTCGATCCGCCCGTTCCACATCGGCATTCCGGACGAGGCGCTGGTCGACCTGCACCGGCGCGTGGCGGCGACGCAGTGGCCGGAGCGTGAGACTGTTACGGGCCCGTCGCAAGGCGTGCAGCTCGCAACGATGCAGAAGCTCGCTCAGTACTGGGCAACGCAGCACGACTGGCGCAGGTGCGAGGCGAGGCTGAACGCCCTGCCGCTGATCGTGACGCACGGATGGCCCGGCTCGGTCATCGCATGCGTGGGCTATGTGGGCAGAACCCCGGTCGGCGGCAGTGGGTTTGGCGGAGAAGCCATGGCCGGGCATCGTTGGGATCACCAGGTGGAACGCGTCCCATGCGTTCCGCCCAACGCAGTGGGATTGGTCAGCGGCTCGGATCCACCTGATGAAGAGCCTCGGCTATACGAAGGTCGTGGCGCAAGGCGGCGACTCGGGGCGCGCTCATCGACAGGCTCCCCGTGGGCGGCCACTTCGCCGCGTGGGAACAGCCGGCACTTCTGAGCGCCGAACTCCGCACCGCGTTCAAGCCGTTCCAGTCGAACTGACACCGCCCGCATGAGGGACACGGCCGACACGCTTCGCCCGCTCCGCATCGACGTCCCGGCTTTATTGGGAATACGGCGGACGCAGCGTCGTTCTCGCCGCCGCGGAGCGGACCGCGGAGATCGCGCTGCCAGTCGCCATCACGATCTTTCCGGAGGAGACCTATTGCGCGCCGGAGACATGGGCTCGCCGCACCTACCGCAACCTGAACTACTTCCATGAGGTCGACAGAGGCGGCCACTTCGCCGCCTGTGAAGAACCGGAACTCTTCGCCACCGAACTCCGCGCCGCATTTGCGCCGCGGCGCGCGTGATGAATGAACCGCGGTGGGGCGCTCCCCGCTCCATCGATTTCCGGCACGGCGGGTTTTGTCCTAGCCTCCCCGCGACGAAACGAGGAGGCGGCCATGGACGACCTGTTCGAGATCATGCAGACCACGCGCTCGATGCGCCGGCTGAAACCCGATCCGGTGCCGGACGAGTTGATCCGCAAGATCCTGGAGGCCGGTGCCTGCGCGGCGAACGGTGGCAACACGCAGCGCTGGCGCTTCCTGGTGCTCAAGGATCCGAAGATCAAGCAGTCTGTGCAGACTTGGTACAAGAAGGCGTTCGATGAAGTCGTCGGCCCGCGCTATGCCGCCAGCGCGCCGCCGCCCGGCGTGACGCCGGAGCGCTACAAGCGCCAGCACTCCGCCGTGGAATACCTGACCGATCATTTCCACGAGGCACCGGTCTGGATCGTCGCCTGCATCGACGAAGGCTCGGCGAAGCCATCGCGCTCGTCCGGTGCATCGATCTATCCGGCGGTGCAGAACATGCTGCTGGCGACGCGGGCATTGGGACTGGGCTCGACGCTGACCACGCGGCATCTGCTGTATGAGAAGGAAGCCGAGGCGGCGATGGGATTGCCGGAGGGCGTGCACTCCTACGCGATCCTGCCGATCGGCTATCCGATGGGTAAGTTCGGTCCGGTGGGCCGCGGCAAACTTGCTGACATCGTCTACGAAGATACCTGGGGCAAGCCCTACGCCGCGATGAACTGAGGGGGCCGGCATGGCAAGGATTCCGACGGTCGCCAGCAAGACCGACATGGCGCCGGAGCACCAGTACGTCTTCGACCAGGTGATGGAGGTGTTCGGCCGCGTGCGCGGTCCGTTCAGCGTGCTGCTGCACAGCCCGAAGCTGGCCGAGCGCCTGCTGCCGATGGTGCCGTTCGCGCGCGAGGGCACGGTGATCGATCCGCCGCTGCGGCAGATCGCCGTGCTGGCCGCGGTGCGCGAGCGCGACGCCAACTACGTCTGGGCGGCGCAGGTGGATGTCGCCCGCCGCGTCGGCCTGCGGGAGGAGGTCATAGACCTGTTGCGCATCAAGGGCGAGCCATCTGCGCTGCCTGCCGACGAGCGCGATATTGTCGTAGCCATGCGCCAACTCATGCGCGGCAACCGCATCGAACAGCCGGTGTTCGACGCGTTGCTGTCGCGGCATGACGTGCAGTGGCTGGTGGAGTTGATCACGGTCGCGAACTTCTACGTGGCCCTCAGCGGCGTGGTGAACGCGTTCGATGTGCCGGTGCCGCCGGACGGCGATCGTTTCGCCACGTGACGATAGTGGTGCTGACGGGTGGACCTGCTGCTCGCGGGCATGGGCGATGGGGGCTGCGGCTGATGGTACTGGGGGTGTGGGTCGCGGTCGGCGGCATCGCGACCGCGCGGGCCGAGACGGCGGCCGCGACATGCCGGCGTCTCGGCACCAGCGATACGCTGCGACCGATCACCGAGGCCATGGTGCCGGCCGTCAATGCGCTGTTCGGCACTGCGCTGCCGCCACGGATGGCGATCGACACCACGGTGTTCCGCTGCGCCGACCGCCAGGTGTTGGTGTGCACGACCGGCGCCAACCTGCCGTGCGGCAAGGCGAACGCCAGCCGCACGGCCGGGCCAGGCACGGTGCAGTGGTGCCGTGACAATCCCGATGCGGATTTCGTGCCCGCGGTCGCGACCGGGCATGACTCGCTCTATGAATGGCGCTGCCGCGGCGGCGTGGCGCAGGTCGCGCGACAGACCGCGCATGTCGACCGGCGCGGCTTCGTCGCCGAATACTGGCGAACGCTGAAGTAACGGATCAGGCCGGAACGGTCAGCGCGATCAGGCGGGACGCCGCTGCGTCGATGTCCTCGAGCGTGCGGCAGGTCTCGACCAGGTCGGCGTATTGCGCAGCGGAGATCGCGAGGCCGGGGATCACCGGCTCCAGTCGCCGGGCGAGTTCGGCGAACGGCCAGATGAACTCGCGGCCGGTGCCTTCGCGCGTGTGGCTGCGTCCATCCTTGGTGAACACGGTGATGCGCGGACCGAACAGCGTGCGGCGGACCATCGGGATCAGCGTGACGCGATGCATCAGGTCCAGCACCTCGGGTGGATCGGTTTCACCCGGGCCTGGCTGTGCGCCGCGCAACAGCGGATAGCCTCGGGTGGCCGCGCCATAGGCGGTGAAATACTGCGTGCTGCCGACGCGCGGCTTGCCGTCGCTGCCGGGCGTCGGGAAGGCCGGGCTCGGGTATTCGGTTTCGAACCAGTTCACCACTGCCTCGATGCGGTCGATGTCGGCATAGGCGATGCCGTGCTCCTCACAGAGCCGCGCGGTCACGTCGACATGGGCGATATTGAAGCCGGCCGTGGAGTAGATACGATACAGCGTCTCCAGAAAGATCCAGTCCTGGCCGAGGTGTTTGGTGATGAGGGCGAGATCGGTGGCGGTGCGGCCGGTGAAGCTGTAGGTCAGCCGGCCGAGATTGTTGCCGGCATAGGCGTGGTAGAAGCCGGCCTCGCCTTCCAGCGTGGTCTCGCCGCCCGGCGTGCCGTGGCGGGCCATGGCGACGGCGAGCAGCGCATTGCGCACGGCGCCGCCCTCGCGCAGTGACCGGCCGCCGCTGCGCGCACCTTCCAGGTTGCCGGCGGCGAGGTTCACGCACTGTGCGATCGCGCTGTGCACCTGTCCGGCATCGAGGCGCTGCAACTTCGCGGCCGCGATGGCGGCGCCGAAGATGCCGAACACCGGGCCGGCGTGGAAGCCGCGCGCCATCACCGTCGGGATGTGTTCGGCGGCCATCCGCTCCATCACCTCATAGGCGGCGGCGACGGCGGTGAGGAATTCGCGGCCGGAGGCGCCGGCGAGTTCGGCGCTGACCAGGGCTGCGGGGATGATGGCGGTGCCAGGATGGGTCAGCATGCGGAACGTGTCCCACTTGCCGCCGGCCAGGATCATCTCGGCATTGACGAAGGCGGCGCCGGCCTCGGTGAGTTTCGCACCCGAGCCCAGTACGCTTGCGACGCCGGCGCCGCCCGCTTCCTCATCCTGCATCAGCGCGAGCGCCTGCCGCGACGCCGGCATGTCGTGCGCCAACAGGGCGGAGGTGAGCGCCTGGAGCGTGACGCCCTTCGCGCGATCGACGACGTCGGGCGGGAGGTCTTCGAAGCGGAGCCCGGCCACGAAGGCGGCGAGGTCGCGGGACAGGGACATGGGAGCCTCCCAGGGACGGACGTGTTGCAGCCTATCGCCACAGGACAGCCCTGCGATATATCCCGGCTGTCCGCATGATGGGCAATCGGGAGCGATCGCCATGGCCGAGACTGTGTTTGCCGATCGCGCTGCACTGGGGGCGCTGTGCCGGCGGCACCACATCCGTCGCCTGTCGCTCTTCGGCTCGGTTCTGAAAGGAACCGACGGGCCGGGCAGCGACATTGATCTGCTGGTGGATTTCGAGCCGGGCCAGGCGCCTGGCCTGATCGCGCTTGCCGGCATCGAAGCGGAGTTGTCCGCGCTGCTTGGCGGGCGGCGCGTCGACCTTCGAACGCCGCAAGATCTCAGTCCGTTGTTCCGCAGTGAGGTACTGCGGACTGCCGACCTGCAATATGCGGCCTGACGATCAGAACCGCCTGTTGCACATGATCAAGGCCGCGGACACGGTCGCGACATTCATCGCCGGCCGCGTCCGGGCTGATCTCGATGTCGACACCATGCTGCTCTTCGCACTGGTGCGCGCCATCGAGGTCATTGGTGAGGCTGCCTCGAAGGTCTCAGCCGAAACCCGGGCCGCTGCCCCGGGCATTCCCTGGAGCCAGATCGCCGCAATGCGCAACCGACTGATCCACGCCTATTTCGACATCGACCACGACATCCTGTGGCGCACCGCCGTCGATGAAGTGCCTGCGCTGTCCGGTCCTCTGCGAGCCTTGCTCGATCAAGCCTGACCCAGCGCTACCCGCCCTCGATCTTCGGAATGAAGAACACCTCCGCGCCCGGCTTCACCGGGCGGAGGAAGTCGATCTCGTACAACTCGCCGTCGATGGCGACCGTGGTTTCCTCTTCCAGCGTCTCAGCGAGGCCAGGGAACTTGCGATCCATCTCGCGGATCACCCCGCGCAGGTTCTTGGCCGCCACGGCGAACTCCGTCACGCCGCCGGTGTAGCGGCGTGAGAAGCCCGTGGTGAACACGACCCGCGCGGGGGCATCGCTCACGACCTAGGCGCCCTTGGCGTCCATCGCCTCCAGCACCTTGGGCGGTGACATCGGCAGCTCTGTCAGCCGGCATCCCGTCGCGGCCTCGATCGCGTTGGCAATCGCGGCCATCGGCGGGCAGATGTTCACCTCACCCACGCCCTTGGCGCCGTACGGATGCGCCGGGTTCGGCACCTCCACCAGCACCGCGTCGATCATCGGCAGGTCCGAGGCGACCGGGCAGCGATAGTCCAGGAAGCCCGGGTTATCGAGCTGGCCCTTCGAGTTGTAGATGTACTCCTCGTTCAGCGCCCAGCCGATGCCCTGCACCACGCCGCCCTGGATCTGGCCCTCGACATAGCTCGGGTGGATCGCCCGCCCCACGTCCTGGGCCGCGACGAAGCGCAGGATCGTTACTTTGCCGGTCTCCGGATCGACCTCCACATCACAGAACTGGGTGGAGAAGCCGGGAGCCTGGCCGCCAGCATTCACCGACGCGGCGGCGGTGATCGGCCCGCCGGTCGCGCTCGCCTTCGCCGCCAGTGCCCTCAGTGACAGCGGCTCGAAGTCGCCCACGTTGCTGCCTGCCGGCTTGGCGAACCCGTCCTCCCAGATCACGCCTTCCGGATCGACGTCCCAGATCAGCGCGGCCCGCTTGCACAGGTCCTTGATCACGCCCTTGGTCGCGTTCACCACCGCAGTGCCGGTGGCGAAGGTGACCCGCGAGCCACCGGTGACGTGCGTGTAGCCGACCGACCCGGTGTCCGCGACGATCGCGCGCACCGTGCTGTAATCGACGCCCAGCGTCTCGGCCGCCATGATCGCCATCGACGCGCGCGAGCCGCCGACATCGGGGCTGCCGGTGGCCACCAGCACGGTGCCATCGGCGTTCACCTGGATCGTGGCGCTGCTGTCGCCGCCGCCGTTGAACCAGTAGCCCGAGGCGACGCCGCGGCCCTGGTTCGGCCCCAGCTTCACTTTGTAGGCCGGGTGGTTCTGCAACGCCTCGATGGTCTGCGCGTAGCCGTCATGCGCGTGCTTCGGCCCGAAGATGGTCGGCGTGCCGATGCGGCAGGCGTTCCTGTGGCGCAGTTCCAGCGGGTCCATGCCGATGGCGGTGGCGCACATGTCGAGCACGCTCTCTACCGCGAAGGCCGAGATCGGCGAGCCGGGAGCGCGGTACGCCGCCGCCTTGGGGCGGTTGCTCACCACGTCATAGCCCACGGCGCGCTGGTTCGGGATGTCGTACGGCGCATAGGCGCACAGGCAGCCGTTCATCACCGGCGAGCCGGGAAACGCGCCGGACTGGAACTTGAACACGCCGTCCGCGGCGACGATCTTGCCGTCCTTCGTCACGCCGACCTTCACCCACATCGACGAACCCGAGGTGGGGCCGGTGGAACGGAACACATCCTCGCGACTCATCATCAGCCGCACCGGATTGCCCGACTTCATCGACAGCAGCGTGGCGACCGGCTCCAGGTAAGTGACGGTCTTGCCGCCGAAGCCACCGCCGATCTCGGCCGCGTAGACCCGCAGGTCACCCACCGGCTTCTTCAGGATCTGCGCGGTCAGCGCGCGCATCTGGAAGTGACCCTGGCTCGACGACCAGATTTCGGTCTGGCCATCGGCGTCGCAGCGCGCGATGCAGGCGTGCGGCTCGATATAGGCCTGGTGGACGGCCGCGGTCTTGAATTCTTTCTCGATCACGACATCGGCCTGCTTGAAGCCGGCCTCCACGTCGCCCACGGCGAACTCCAGCCGCTTCGACACGTTGGAGGGCTTGGTCGGCACCGGCTCCACGCCGCGCGTAATCATGTCATCGAACAGCAGCGGTGCATCGGCGGCCATCGCATCGTCCACATCGATGACGTGCGGCAGCACCTCATAGTCGATCTTGATCAGCGACGCGGCCTCTTCGGCGATCGACGTACTGATCGCCGCGATGGCGGCGACCGCATGGCCTTCATACAGCACCTTCTCGCGCGCCATGATGTTGCGCGTGACGTGCCAGAAATTCACCGCGACGCGTTCAGGGCCGATGTAATCGAATTTCTGGTCGGGGAAGTCCTTCGCCGTGATCACGGCCTTGACGCCCTGCAGCGCTTCGGCGGCCGATGTATCGATCGACCTGATCCGCGCATGCGCATGCGGCGAGCGCAGAATCTTGCCATACAGCATGCCGGGCAGCTTGTAGTCGGCGCCATACATCGCACGTCCGGTCACCTTGGGGATGCCGTCCGGACGGAGCGGCCTGGTGCCCACCCATTTGAAACGCTTCACCGAGTCGGTTACGACTGTGTCGTTCACAGCTACCTCGCCTGATTGTCCTGGACTGCCGGAGCAGCGTTCAGGGTCGCGCAGCAGGCAGGGAAAGGCAAGGGGCGGCTTGCCGGCGGGGCGCGCTGCGCAGCCTCACGCGCTGCGCAGGTGAGACGTCGGTCGGGGTGACGCCACCCGTTGCGCCAGCGTTGCGCGAACCTTGTCCACATTCGGTCCCGTCACCGTCAAAGGCGCACAGGCCCGCGCATCCCACGTGAACGTGCTGAACGCAGGATGCAGAATGACGGCATCCCCCGCGTCCGCGAAGAATCCCCTGTCGCCTATGTCAATATACGATTCCGCCGGCAGTCCCTCGGCCACCAGCACGTCGTGCTGGTCAAGCTCGACATGCCAATAGGAATACGCGTCCACCTTCATCGGCGCCACGCTCGAGCCGTTCACCAGGTGCTTGATCGGGATCAGAACGCCCTCGGCATGGACAGCATGGTTGGGCGAAAGACACAGGTCCCGGGCCGGGACACCAAGGTCAGGTCGATGCTCACGGTCGCACTCGGCGACTTGCCCCACGCCTCCGCCTGAAGGTCCAGCGTTCCCTGGCCAGGGGCAAAATCGACGAGTGCGGTTACGAATTGGCCGACCGAGAGGTAGCCCCCCCGGTCCGAAGCCATGATCGTGCCCGGGCCATTGACATAACTCAGGGACGTGACGGGGCCACAGTTTATAACGCCATTGTTGGTGATCCAGTTGACGCCGCCATCGGGCTGCGGCCCGCCTTGTAGTGTGACCGCAGTCATGGTTCCGTTGTTCGTCCCGCTGGTGAAAGCGATGTCCGCCTCACCGTTGAAGGATTTGAGATACCCGTCGCCTTGGATCGTTCCGTTGTTCAAGAACCCCATGCCCTGGAACGTGCGGGGAGTGAACGGCTGCACCCTTAGGGTGTGATCGGCATCCACCACCACAGTGCCCGGTATCGCCGCCCCGACCGAGCCGATGTTGAGGCTTGCGGTGGCGTCGAACGTGACCTCACCGTCGCCGACGACCAAATTGCCGACACGGACGGCCGCCCCGTTGCGCAACAGCAATTCCCCCCCTCGAGATCAATGTCCCGTCGACCAGCACGCTGCCGGCGTTCACGACCATCCGGGAATTGCGGTCCCCATACAGGTCCTGGGTCTGCAGGGTATCGCCGGCACCGATGTTGAGGGCTGCGATGCGATCGATCTGAGTGTGCTGGAGATCAAACCGCCCGTCGAGGTGAACGGCGCCGGTAACAATGAGATCCGCCGCGCTGCCCGGACCATCGATGACATTCAGCAGGGCAGTTCCCACCGCCGGCCCTGGAAAGGACGGCGATGTCGATCGTACCCGGGATACCCCCTGGACCCGACCACGATGAGGCAGCGTCCCACGCCCCGATTGTCCCCGCAGTCCAGGTGAACGTTGCCATTTTGAGACTCCCAAGTGGGCAATCGAGATGTCGGCTTTTCTTATTCCTTCATCCTATCGGGAACTGTTCGGGCAACGCCGGCAGTATTACAGCAGTCGTGACGGTTACACAACAGTGACGCAGCGTACACAGGCCAATGGCCGACGGACGGGCGCCGGCCATTGCCCGCAACGCGTGTGACCAGTCTCAGCGCGCCGTGTTGAGCGCCTGCACCATCTGCAGATGCTGCTGCAACGTCGGCAGCGTCTTCTGTGCGAACGCCTTCAATGCAGGGTCCTGACCGGTGCTGGCCTGCTTCTGGAACAGCGCCACGGTCTGCTGATGATCCTGCAATTCCTGCTGCACATAGGCCTTGTCGAAGGCGGCGCCGTTCAGACCGGTCAGCCTATGCTCCGCCGCCGCCTCCTTCGCGTCCGGCCTGGCTGGCAAGGTCACGCTCTGCTGCCGCGCCAACTGCTGCAACTCGGTATTGGCCTGCGTGTGGTCGGCGATCATCCGCTGCGCGAATTCCTTGATCGCGGGCGACCCCGCGCGCTGCTGCGCAAGCTGAGCCGTCTGCACTTCGGCCAGTCCGCCGACCGCCGCCTTCTGCATGAAGTCCCTGTCAGCCGCGCTCGGGGCGGCGAACGCGGGAAGCGCGGCCAGCCCCAGCAATCC
Organism: Acetobacteraceae bacterium; assembly: GCA_037201625.1. Taxonomy (GTDB): domain Bacteria; phylum Pseudomonadota; class Alphaproteobacteria; order Acetobacterales; family Acetobacteraceae; genus JAMXLO01. Next base: position 2,652,892 of record JBBCGR010000003.1, read on the forward strand.
CGCCGCGGCAAACACTCGTGGCAACCTTTGCATGGTCAAACCTCCTTGTACAAAATCCTGTCCACCGCTCTCGCTGCGGCGGAACCGTCAGCGGTCGCGGACCCGGCTACAGCGCGACGAGCAGATCCTCGATCCGGATCGGCACGTGGCGCACGCGCACTCCGGTGGCGTGATAGACGGCGTTCGCCACCGCGGCAGCCACGCCGACCATCGGCAGTTCGCCAACGCCCTTCGCCCCCAGCGGGTTCGAGACCAGTTCGTCGTTCGCAACGACAATCGTCTGGATGTCCGGCACGTCGGCATTCACCGGCATCAGGTACTCGGCGATGTTGGCATTCACGATGCGCCCGGATTCCGCATCGACATGCGTCTCCTCCAGCAGCGCCATGCCGAGCCCGTAGACGATGCCGCCGATCAACTGGCTGCGCGTGGTCTTGGCATTCATCACGCGCCCTGCATCGAACGCACCGACGAAACGACTCACCCTGATCTCACCGAAATCCGGATCGATCCGCACCTCGGCAAACTGCGCGCCGAAGGAGTGCATGGCGTAACGCTTCTCCTCCTCGCCCGCCTTCGCATCGCCGGTGGCCTCCACGAATTCCAGCCGATTCCGTGCCAGCAGCGTGGGCAACGGCAAATCGGCATCACCCTGCGCCAGGATACGCAGCTTCTCGCGCACCGCCTCGCACGCCGCCTTCACCGCAGGACCGACGCTCGCCACGGTCATCGAGCCACCCGAGACGGGCGCCGCCGGGAAGAGGCTGTCGCCCAGTTCGACCTCGATGCGCTCCACCGGCAGGCCCAGCGCGTCAGCGGCGATCTGGGAGATCACGGTATAGGTGCCGGTGCCGAGATCCTGAGTGCCCACCTGCACCAATGCCGTGCCGTTGGCGCCGACCCGCACCCGCGCACTCGCCGGCATCCGGTGCGTCGGATAGGTGGCGGTCGCCATCCCCCAGCCCACCAGCGTACGGCCGTCGCGCATCGAGCGGGGCTCCATGCTGCGACGCGACCAGCCGAACGCCTCCGCCCCCTGGCGATAGCAATCCCGCAGCGCCTTGCTGGCGAATGGCTTGTCCTGGTGGGGCTCCGTCTCCGCGTAGTTGCGCAGTCGGAACTCCACCGGATCGATCTTCAGCGCCGCCGCCAGCTCGTCGATGGCCGATTCCAGCGCAAAATTGCCGCTGGCCAGGCCCGGCGCGCGCATGAATGTCGGCAGGCTGGCATGCGTCGCCACCAGCCGATGGGTCACCGCCACGTTCGGGCAGGCGTACAGCATCTCGGTCGCCAGCCCCATCGGTTCGGCGAACTCGCCCAGCGCAGGCTGCGACATCTGGGCAAACCCGTCATGCCGCATCGCCACAAGCTGGCCCTGCGGATCGGCTGCGAAACGGAGCTTCTGCACAGTGCGCGGACGATAGCCGTTGGAGGTGAACATCTGCGCCCGGCTCAGCACCAGCTTGACCGGCCGATGCACCACGCGCGCCGCCATCGCCGCCAGGGTCACCGGCGGCCAGGTGCTGCCCTTGCAGCCGAACCCGCCGCCGACATAGGGGCAGATCACCCGCACATCGCCCTTGTCGAGGCCGAACATCGCGGCCAGCGCCTGCTGCGTGCCGGTGATCGCCTGCGTCGCGGTCCACACCGTCAGCCGCTCGCCGTCCCATCGCGCGATCGTGGCGTGCGGCTCCATCGGATTGTGGTGCTCGATCGGAGTCACGTAGGTGGCTTCCAGCTTCACCGCGGCACTGTCGAACGCCGCCTCGGGATCGCCACGGCGAGAGTCGGGCGGCCGCTCGCCGTTGCGGAACTGTTTCGGCGTGTAGGCCTGACCCAGCACCGATTCCATCGACGTCACCGGCTCCTCCCGCCGATAGCGCACGCGCACCTGCGACGCCGCGGCCTCCGCCTGGTCCAGCGTCGCCGCAACCACCACGGCGACGTGCTGGCCGTTGAAGTGCACCGCGCCATCCTGCAACAGCGGCGCCTTCACCGGCTGGCCGGCGAGGCCCTTCGCGTTCAGTTTCGGCGCGTTCTCCGGCGTAATGACCGCGAGCACGCCGGGCATCGCGCGTGCCTTGTCGCTATCGAAGCCGATGATCGTGCCGGCCCCCACCGTACTCTGCACCAGCACGGCATGTACCACGTCCGGCACTGCGAACTCCGCCGCATAGCGCGCGCGGCCGGTCACCTTCAGGCGGCCGTCGACGCGGTCTATCCCTTGTCCAATGCTTGCCATATCGCTTCTCCTCGGGGTCGCTTCGCCTCAGGCGGTCGCGTTCTGCAATGATCGCAGCACGGCGCGTTGCAGCAGGATCTGCTTGAAACCGTTCTGTCGCGTCGGATGCGCGCCATCCGACGCGTGGCCGGCCGCCTGCCGGAACGCGGCATCGCCCGCCGCCTGGCCGCGCAGCGCCGCCTCCACCTCCGGCAGGCGCCAGGGTCGCGTGCCGACACCACCGGCGGCGAGGCGAACGGTTCGCAGCGTCCCGTCCTGCACCTCCAGCGCCACCGCCACCGACACCAGCGCGAACTCGAAGCTCGCGCGGTCGCGCAGCTTCAGGTAGTGCGAATTGCGCGCGGCCGCATCGGCCGGCACCGACACCGCCGTGATCAGTTCCCCCGGCCGCATGATCGTCTCAACCTCCGGCGTCTCGGCCGGCAGCCGGTAGAACTCGGTGAGCGGAACTTCACGCGTGCCGCCCGGGCCGCGCAGCTCCACCACCGCATCGAGCGCGGTGAGCGCCACCGCGAGATCCGAAGCGTGCGTGGCGATGCAGCGGTCGCTGCCGCCGAGGATCGCCAGCATGCGGCTTTCGCCGGCGATGGCGGGGCAGCCGGAACCCGGCTCGCGTTTGTTGCAGGCGAAACCAGTGTCGCGGAAGTAGCCGCAGCGCGTCCGCTGCAACAGGTTGCCACCGATCGTCCCCATGTTGCGCACCTGCGGCGAAGCGGATGCCTCCAGCGCCTGGGCGATCGCCGGCCAGCCAGCGCGCACCTCGGGATGCGCCGCGACGTCGCTCATGCGCGCCATCGCCTCCAGCCGCAGTCCCTTCGGCCCGGTCGAGATCCTTGTCAGTCCGACGCGCTCGAGATCAACCAGGCGGGAGGGCGCCTCGACCTTGTCCTTCAGCAATTGCATCAGGTCGGTGCCGCCGGCGATGAAGCGGGCGCCATCCGAGTTCGCCGCGGCGAGCGCATCGGCGAGCGAGGCCGGCCGCGTCAATTGGAATGCCTGCATGGCTCAGCCCTCCCGCGCGGCATCGCGGATCGCCGCGACGATGTTCGGATAGGCGCCGCAGCGGCAGATATTGCCGCTCATCCACTCGCGGATTTCGGCATCCGAGCCGGCATGGCCTTCCTTGATCAATGCAGCACCAGACATGATCTGACCCGGCGTGCAGTAGCCGCACTGGAGCCCGTCATGGTGCAGGAAGGCCGCCTGCACGGGATGCAACGCGCTGCCCGCGGCAAGCCCCTCGATGGTGGTGACCTCCTTACCCTCGCAGCGCGCGGCCAGGGTGAGGCACGACAGAACCCTGCGGCCATCGACATGCACGGTGCAGGCGCCGCACGCGCCGCGATCGCATCCCTTCTTGGTGCCCGTCAGCCCGGCGTGTTCACGCAGCGCGTCGAGCAGCGAGGTGCGCGGATCGAGCGCCAACTCCAGCCGGCGGCCGTTGACCTGCAGCGCGAGGTCCAGGCGGTCCTCGGCTGGAACCGTCGGTGAGGTGGCCGGGGCGGCAGCCGGTGCTGTATAGTCGGCGTAACTGTATCCCGGACGTATCGCCAGTCCGGTGACCGTGCCGCCAAGTACGATGCGGCGCGTGACGCTGGGTGCCATGGTTCCACTCTCCCGCGAGGTTCGGCGGGTACAACGTGGGAACCCCGGCAGGCGTCACGCTTCACATCGGTGCGACGCGCGGTCGGACCGGCAATCAGCCCAGCAGCTTGTGCAGGAAAGCGGTGCGCTGTGCGGCGGCGGCAAACAGGAAGTTGGCGTCGTTGCCGGAAAGGATGAAGCGCGCGCCCATGTCGATGTAGCGCTTCATGATGGGCTCGTTGTAGATGCCGGCCATCCCGGGGAACTTGCCGCCTTTGCGGCACGCCTCGATCATGGTCTGGTACGCCTCGACAACGCGCTGATTGGCGAAATCGCCGGGGATGCCCATCTCCGCGCACAAATCGTTGGTGCCGATCAGCAGCACGTCGACGCCGGGCACCGTCGCGATCTCGGCTGCATTGGCGATGGCGGTCGGCGTCTCCAACATCACGACGGTGAGATTGGCCGCGTTCAGTGCCGCGGCCGCGTCGCCGGTGCTGGCCGCGCGCAGGCCGTAGTGCGGCCCGGTGCCGCCCATGGAGCGGTGGCCGATCGGCGGATATTTCAGCTTCTCCACCACCTCGCGCGCTTCGGCCGCGGTGTCCACATGCGGCACGACGATACCGAGGGCCCCGTTGTCGAGCAGGCGGGTGGCGATCGAGTATTCGCCGTTCGGCACGCGCGCCAGCGGGGCGATGCCGGCATCGAGCGCCGCGGTCGCGATCTCTGCGGCGGCGTCGATCGACATGGTGCCATGCTCCAGGTCGAGGAACAGCCAGTCGAACCCGGCCGTCTTCATGGCGATGGCGATCTCCACGCTGCGCGTCAGGCGGACGCCGCAGCCGAGCGAAAGCTGGCCCTGCTCGAGTTTCTCGCGGGCGACGTTGCGGATGGTGGGCATGGACGAATCCTTCGGGTTCAGTGCCACGTGGAGGTGGTGGCAATGGCGATCACGCGATTGAGCGCCGCGAGATCCATGGGGTGGTCGGTTTCATTGGCAACGGCCACCACGAGGCGATGCCGGCGCAGGATGAAGATGCGCTGGTCGGAGGCGCCGGACGCCCAGGCGGTGTCCGGCGGCAGGTCGGGGAAGCTGCGATCGGCGTTGGAGCGGAAACACGCCGCATAGCTGCTGCCGGCATGCGTCGGCGTCAGCGCGTAGTCCACCCAGCCCGGCGGCAACAGGCGCTCGCCGTTCCACACGCCGTCCTGCACGTACAGCACGCCCAGCTTCGCGTAGTCACGCAGCGTGGCAAAGCCCGAGCCGGAGGCAATGAAGTTGCCGACGCAGTCAGCCGAGTGCTGGTAGCTGCTCATGCCGAGCCGGTCGGCGAGCAGGCCGTACACTGTCGCGTGGTACGGCAGGGCGCGGCGTTCGATCCGGTCGCGGAGGATCGACCCGAGCACGTTGATGCCGGCGTTGATGTAGCGGTACACCGAGCCTGGCAGCGTGGCGACGATCGAACGCTGCGCCATGTCGAAGGCGTCCGCGGCGTCCTGGTAGACGGCGCTGTTCTCGAAGCCGATCGTACTGCCGCCATGCTCGTCCAGCACCGGGAAGCCCAGGCCGGACCGCATACGCAACAGTTGGTCGATCGTAATCAGCCGGTGGATGCCGCGCGGATCGCCCCACAGCGGCGCGGGCGCGGGATCGTAGACCGAGCCGAGCCAGCCCTCGTGGATCATCCGGCCGAACAGCGTGCAGGTCATCGCCTTGGTCATCGACCAGCTTGGCGTTGCGCGGCCCGCCGCCCCGAACGCGCTGTAGCGCTCGGCCAGCACGCCCTCGGGCGAGGCGATCAGGATGCCGTAGATACCGGTGGAGTTGGCGAACAGCGCGTTGAGTGCCGCCATCAGTTTCACCGACGGCGGCGCCGGCGGTTCGACCGCGTCGCCGAGTGGCCAGGCGCGGGACGGGTCGGCCGGCGGGCGCTCGAGCGGGACGGGATCGAACGACGGCTTCGTCCGCGTGCCGAGCAGGATGCCGCCATAGCCGGCGCGCGCGATCGCGGTCCCGGTGAGCGGCGCGCCGAACGCCGGGTCGCTCCATTGGACCGAGGCCCGGCGGTCGGCGTCGTTGGTCTCGATGGTGAGGCGGCCGGCGCGATATGCCTCCACCAACTCCGCCTGGCCGTCCGACGTGTCGGGCCGCGCCGTCAGCCCTCCTGGAATCCCCAGCGCCCGCCAGCGGAAATGCTCCTCCGCCGTGGAGCGGTCGAGGCCGGTGACGTACATCATGTCGGCAAAGCGCTTGGCGGCGAAGTTCACCGTGCGCTGGCGGATGGCGCGCGGCGAACCGTCATAGACCACCGGGCCGGGCAGCGGCGCGGTGGTCAGCGGCAGCGTGGCATCGAATGTCGAGTCGACGACAGGCACGGGCAGCGGTACGGCACGTCTCATTTCGCGACGACCGGCTGGCGGGTGTCGGCCGGCATGGCGAAGTAACGACTCTTCATGCCCTTCTGGTTCTCGTAGAGCGAGCCTTGCAGCTTTGCCGGCGGCAGCGGCAGGCGCACCGGCACGTGCTCGAGCCGAGGCTCGCGGTGCTGGCCGCACACCATGAGGTCCTTGAACTTCTCGATGCCGCCGGGATAGCCCAGCAGCGGCCAGGCATCCGCGGTGCGGAACTGGAACAGCAGCAGGCGGCGGTCGTTGTCGGACACGTTCGGCGCCGAGCCATGGATCGCGCGCACGTGGTGCACGGTGATGGAGCCGGCCTTGCCCAGCAGCGGAATGGCGCTGGCGTAGTCAACCTCGCGGTTCGCTGGGTTCATCGCGCCGCAGAACACGCCGTCGGTGTGGTGGTCGTGGATCGGGCCGCGATGGCTGCCCGGCACGATCATCAGCGGTCCGTTCGCCATTTCCATGTCGTCGAACATCACGCCGACGGCGGCGAGGTCGTCATTGGTGTGCGGATAGAACGCCCAGTCCTGGTGCCATTCCACCGGCGCACCGAACCCGGCGCATTTCAGGTTGAGCTTGGCGGTATCGAAGCGGATGTCCGCTCCCCACAGGTCCTGCAGCACGGCGACGATCTTCGGATGCCGCACCAGGCGGGCATAGTCCGGATGGTGCAGGTGCGCGGTCTTGATGCGGCGCACGCGCGGCGTCTCCGGCGTGTGGCTGTCTTCCAGGTCGTAGATCTCGTTGTGTGCGGTGACGCCGCGCGCGCGTTCGACGAATTCGTCGGTCACGTCGCGCAGCCGCTGCACTTCGTCCACGCTCAGGACGTCGGGAACGACGATGGCACCGATCTCGTGGTACTGCTTGATCTGCTCGGTTGTCAGCATGGCATTCCTCCACTGGGGCCAGTCTAGCCGAACTCCGCCGCCCTGTCATTGCGAGCGCGGCGAGGTGCGCCAGCGCTCGCAATGACGAGGGGTTCAGGATAGGGTGGGGCTGATTACGTCCGAGGCAGCCATGAACGTCGATGTGCGCGACCGCGTGTCGCAGCCGGCCGGCGCGAGCAAACTCGCCATCGCCGACTGCGATATCCATCAGAGCCCCAAGCGCGGCATGAAGGGACTCTATCCGTACCTGGAACAGCGCTGGCGTGACCATCTCGATGCATTCGGGCCGCTGCCGCGCCAGGCGTTCCAGTCCGGACCTGCCTATCCGAAGAGCCAGCCCGACGCGTCGCGACGCGATTCCTGGCCACCCGACGGCAGCCGCCCGGGCAGCGACCTCGACTTCATGCGCTCACACCACCTCGACGCGAACAACATCGCGCTCGGCGTGCTGAACATGATCCGCCCGCATCCCGGCAGCTTCCAGAACTTCCACCTGGCCGATGCGGTGTGCCAGGCCATGAACCGCTGGCAGGTCGCCGAATGGGCCGAGCCGGAGCCTCGGCTCAAAGCCTCGATCCTGGTGCCGTATGAAGATGGTGAGGCATCGGCGCGTGAGATCGAACGTTATGCCGGCGATCCGCATTTCGTGCAGGTGCTGCTGCTGAGCCGCACCGCGGAACCGCTCGGCTCCAAACGCTACTGGCCGATCTATGCGGCGGCCGCGGACGCAGGACTGCCGATCGGCATCCACGCCTTCGGCTTCGGCGGCTATCCGGTGACCGGCGGCGGCTGGCCGTCCTTCTACCTGGAGGACATGGTCGGCCACGCACAATCGCAGCAATCCGTGCTCACCAGCATGGTGATGGAGGGCGTGTTCGAGCGCTGGCCGACACTGAAGGTGGTGCTGATCGAGGCGGGCTTCGCGTGGCTGCCGCCGCTGGCGTGGCGGCTCGACAAGCTGTGGCATCGGCTGCGAACTGAAACGCCGCATCTGACGCGCCCGCCATCGGCGTATATCCGTGACCATGTCTGGCTCACCACGCAGCCGATGGAAGAGCCGCAACAGCGTGAGCACGTGCTCGACGCGATCGACTGGATCGGCTGGGACCGGCTGCTGTTCGCCACGGACTATCCACACTGGGACTATGACGATCCGGCGGCGGTGCTGCCGTTCCGCCTCGACGAAACGCGGCGTCAGCAGTTCTTCATCGACAATGCCCGCGCCCTGTACGGCGCATGACACAGTACGGCGCATGACGAAACTTGCACTGGTGACCGGCGCGGGCGGTGGCCTGGGCCGCGCCACCGCCCTGGCGCTCGCCGCCCGCGGCTGCCGGCTGGCGATCGTCGACATCGACGGCACGGCAGCCGAAACCGTGGCGCGCGAGTGCGGCGATGCGCAGGCGATCGTGCAGGACCTCACGGCGTCGGGCGGTGCGGAGGCGGCCGTCGCACGCAGCATCGCCGCACTGGGCGCGCTCGATATCGTGGTGAACAACGCCGGCTACGGTGCCGGCGAGGCATTCCTGGAAATGCGCGAAGCGACCTGGGACCGCACGCTCGATCTGAACGTGAAGGCGCTCGCACTGATCTGCGCCTCCGCCGGCCGGCACATGCGCGGACGCGGCGGCGGGCGCATCGTCAATGTCACATCGCCGGCGTCGCGGATGGCACTGCCGAACTACCTGGCCTATGCGGCGAGCAAAGCCGGCGTCGACGCGGTGACGCGCGGCGCGGCGGTCGCGCTGGCGCCGTTCGGCGTGACGGTGAACAGCGTGGCGCCGGGGATGATGGACACGGCGATGCAGCGCATCACCGAACGCCAACTTGCTGCGATCGAGGGACGCAACGACATCGACGTCTTCCTCGATGAGCGCACGCGCCGCATCCCGCTGGGGCGGCGCACGGATTGCGAGACGGTCGCCAGCATGATCGTCTGGCTGGCGCTCGATGCGCCCGACTACATCACCGCCGAACGGCTGAACGCGTCGGGCGGGCTGGACAAGGACTGAGGCCGGCGCTGGTGTTTGCAGCCCCGCGTTCCCGCTTGCACGGGAATGCCAGGGGACCGCGCCATCGCCGGCGCCAGACTTTCAGTCGTCCAGCAGAGTGAGGGCCGAGCCCCGATGCGCAGCAATATGCTCCGTCGCGCTGCTCTTGATCTCGTATTGCGGGGATTCCGGGCTCGCATGGTGCGTATAGCCCTTGTAATCGAAGTCCTCGACATGGATCCCGATGATCGTGCCGCTGACCTCGCCTGCCTCCGAGTTCCATTGGACGCGATCGCCAATCTTGAAGCGTAAGGCCATGGTCGCTCTCCCTGTCGATGCGTCGGTTCGGACATTCACAAACGCCACTTAGGTACCCATCTGCGCCGTGTGAAGACGATCGATACCTCGTCGGCGAAGCTCCGCATCTCCTGCACCAACGCTGATGTTATGGTTCCGCGGCTGCTGTGTCGGGCGCTGCGCAGCACGCTGCGATCCGCGCGGACATGATGCCGGGCGAGGCCCCTCCCATCTATACGATTGGCCATTCGACGCGGAGCATCGTCGAGTTCGTCGCGCTGTTGTCAGTTGGTTCGGTCACCATGGTGGTCGATATCCGCCACATCCCGCGATCGCGAACCAATCCGCAGTACAACCTCGACGTGCTGCCTGACGCGCTCTCGGCATGGCAGATCGGCCATGCCCGGATCGAGGAACTCGGCGGTCTCCGTGCGAGATCGAAGACGGTCCCGCCCGAGGTCAACGGCTTCTGGACCAATGCGAGTTTCCACAATTATGCGGACTATGCCCTCTCCGACGCGTTTCACCGGGGGTTGGCCCAGCTTCAGCAACTGAGCCTGCACTGGCGGTGCGCGATCATGTGCTCGGAAGCCGTCTGGTGGCGTTGCCATCGACGCTTCGTCGCCGATTATCTCCTGTACGGCGGACGCGATGTCTTCCATCTGATGGGCCCCGCCCGCGCCGACGTCGCGAGGATGAACGATGCGGCGCGTGCGGAGGGCGCATCGCTCGTGTATCCCGCCGCCGGCGCGCCGGACGAAACAGCAATCACCGTCCCCGTGTGATCCAGGCCGCTGAGGTTGCTTCGCCGTACAGGACCGCGCCGCGCCTCAGGCTGGCGCAAGACGGAAGGCGCCGTCCGCGATGGTCAGCATGATCGCGCTTCCCGGCTTCAGTCCGAGATGATCATTGGGCGAGTAGCTGTAGATGCCCGTGACGGCGGGATAGTCCGTCAGCGCCTCGATCGCATCGCGGATCTTCTCCTTGTCCGTTCCGCCCTTCAGGATGGCGTTGTGCAGCATCCGCACCGCGTCATAGCCGTAGCCGGCGAACGGTGACGGGGGCCGGCCATAGCGCGCGGCGAAGTCCTTCGCGAAGGCCTGGACGATGGATTTCTGCGGGTCGTCGCCGGTGAGCGCGTCTGCCACGTACAGCTTGGACGCCGCGAACAGTACCCCGTTCGCCGCGGCGCCCGCCAGCTTGATGACGTTCGGATCCGCCGCGCCGGGGGAGGCATAGAGCGGCACGTCGATGCCAAGCTGGCGGTAGTTCTTGATGGCGATCGACTGGCCAGGACCCGTGGCCCACAGCACGACGGCCTGCGCCCCCTTGCCGCGCAGATTGGTCAGGTGCGGCGTCATGTCCTGATCGAGATTGCCGTAGGTCTGCTGTGCGACGATCGCGACGCCATATTCGGGACCGAGTTGCTCCCAGGCCTGCACCCCACTCACGCCGAACGCGCTGTCGGCGGCGATCAGCGCCACCTTCGAGATGCCCTTCGCCCGCATCGCGGCGAGAATGGTGCGGGTCGCCAGCAGGTCGTTCAGCGGGACCTGGAAGACCCATCTGCGTTCGCTCGCCGGAGTAACGATCGCGCGGGAGGCGCCGTTGGAGATCAGCGGCACGCCGGCGCGCTGCACCAGGTCCAGGATCGCGAGATTGGCGCCGCTGTTCATGGCGCCGATGATGCCCACGACCTGCTCGCGTTCGATCAACCGGCGGGCGACCGTGACGGCCTTGGTCTCGTCGCTCTCGGTATTGACGTTGACCAGGCGGATCTGAGGTCCCTGGCCGGCCGCGTTGATCTGGTCGGTGGCAAGCTGCATGCCCTCCAGCCCCTGGTTCCCGAGGGTGGCCAGAAACCCGGAGGTCTCGACCATGCCTCCTATCACGATCGGTTCGGCGGCCTGGGCCGCACCTCGCGTCGCGGCGAAGGCCAGAAGCCCGGTGGTCAAGGCGCGTCGTGTCGCAAGCATGGTCCGGTTCCCTCTAAGGAAAATTCGTTTCTGTCCAGTCTTCAAACCTGGGAGCCTGGCAATGCCTCCGCCGCAAGGTTGGGCCTGGCGGGCACGGCAGCACCAAGATAGGCGTCGGCAAGACGGGCGCGGCCGAGCAACATCGCACCGGTCCCTTCGTCGCTGAGACGCCCGCGCTCCAGGACATAGCCGTAGTCTGCCACGCTCAGTGCCGCATGAGCCAACTGCTCGACCAGGAGAATCCCCAGGCCGGCGCTGCGCATTTCCACCAGCCGGCCCATGATCTCCTGCACCAGCATCGGCGCCAGACCCAGCGATGGCTCGTCCAGCAGAAGCAGGGTTGGGCGCGCCATCAACGCGCGGCCGATCGCGACCATCTGTGCCTCTCCGCCGCTCAACACGCCGGCAAGCTGGCGGCGGCGCTCGGCGAGGGCGGGGAACATGGCGTAGACCTGGTCCAGCACTCCCTCCCGCGCGGCGGATCGGCGGCGCGCGCCGGGCGTGCCCAGCCGCGCGCGCATTCCGGATCGTTCCCAGGCGCCGAGCAGCAGGTTGTCCTCGACGCTCAGCGAGGCGAACAATTCGCGTCCTTCCGGCACGAGCGCGACGCCGCGCCGCACCATCGCCTCGCTTCCGAGACCGGCGACAGGACTTCCGCCCAGCAGCACCTGGCCTTCGCGCGGTCGCAGGACGCCAGCCAATGTCTTCAGCAGCGTGCTCTTGCCGGCGCCATTTGCCCCCACCACCGCCACGAGTTCACCTGCACCGACCTGCAGAGCGAGTCCCCGCAGTGCCCATACATCGTCATAGGCGACACCGAGTCCCGCCGTCCGCAGCAATGGCATCGGGCGAGGTCCCGCGCCGCATGCCGCCGGCTCGCGCGTCACCGTCTCCCCGAGATAGGCCGCGATGACGCTGGCGTCCTTTCGCACCTGTGCCGGCGCACCATCCGCGATCAGCCTCCCACGATCCAGCACCAGGATGCGGCGTGCCAGGCTGTGTACAACTGTCATGTCGTGTTCGATGAACAAAATCGTGCGGCCCGACTCGTGCAGTCGGGCAATGAGTCCCACGAGCAACTGCTTCTCTCGCTCGTTCAGTCCGGCACCGGGTTCGTCGAGCACCAGGAAGCGCGCGCCCGTCGCGTAGGCACGGGCGACCGCGAGCAGCCGTCGTTGTCCGGCGGGGAGCACCGCCGCAAGGTCGCTGGCGCGATCGGCCAGTCCGACAAACCGCAGCGCCTCGCGCGCGGTTTCGCGCAGCCTCGCCGCGACGGGATCCCATTCCCTCGGGCGCAGGAGATTGCGCCAGAACCCGATCCCCGCCGCGGTCGCGCCGCCGGCGATGACGTTCTGCTCGACCGTCAGGCCGGTGAACAGGTCGAGGCCCTGAAAGCTTCGCGCCAGCCCTGCGGCCACGACCTCATGCGCGCGACCCGCCCGAACGGGACGCCCGGCGAAGCTGATGCGCCCCGCTGTCGTCGCCAATGCGCCGCTGACGACATTCGCCAACGTGCTCTTGCCCGCGCCGTTCGGGCCGATCAGCGCCGCGAGATCGCCCTCGTGCAGGGTGAAGGATACGTTGTCCAGCGCAAGCAAGCCGCGAAATCGAACCGAGACGCCGGCGACCTCCAGTTGCATCGTCATGCGATCCGTTTCCTGGCGGGCAGGAACCGCCGGACCAGGCGCATCGCGCCGGTCAACAATCCGTCGGGAAACAGCACGACGATCACCACCAGCAGCCCGCCGAGCGTCAGGACGTCGTAGTATCCGAAATCCTGCAACGGCTCCGCCACGATCGAAACGAATGCCACGCCGAAGATGACGCCGCCAAGGTTGCGGAAGCCGCCGATGGCGACCATCACCAGCAGGCGGACGGAGAATCCGATGGAGAATGGCTGCGGACTCACGAAGCCGATCCAATGGACGTAGAGCGCGCCTCCGGTCGCGGCGAGCATGGCGCTGAGTGCGAAAACCTGGCTGCGCAACCGCACCACGTTGGCGCCGAGTGCGCTGACCGCGCGTTCACTGTCGCCCATGCCGCGCATCAGCATGCCCGCCGGGCTTTCGACCAGGTTGAGCACGAGCACCAGGGCAACGAGCAGGACCGTCCAGGCGACCGGCGCGAAGATCGCAGTGTCCGACAGCGACCAGCCGAGCAGGGTCAGCGGCGGCACGCCGCGCAGCCCGGCCGAGCCGCCGGTCAGGCTGCGCCACTCCGTCAACACGATCGAGACGATACTGCCGAATGCGAGCGTGCCCATTGCCAGATAGTGACCCTGCAGCCGCAGGATCGGCCGGCCGAGCGCGTAGGCGAACGTTCCGGTGGCAGCGATGGCGAGACAGGCTGCGAGCAATGGCGTGACACCGAGGCGTAGCGAGAGCAAAGCGCTGCCATAGGCACCGAGGCCATAGAACGCCGCATGCCCGATCGAGATCTGGCCGGTGTAGCCGAGCAGCAGCGCCAGCCCGATCGCCGGCAGGCTCTGCACCGCCACCACGGCCATGAGGTCGAGCACGTACGCACTGCGCACCTGCGTCAGAGCCAGGATCAGCAGGATCATCGGCGCGAGGCGCAGATGCCTCATCGTGGCAACCGCTCCAGCGCACCGAGCAATCCGCCCGGCCGCAGCAACAGGAAGCCGATCAGCAGCGACAGCGAAATCGCACTCTTGTAGCCGGAGCCGACGATCCAGGTGGCATAGGATTCCAGGACGCCCAGCAGCAGGCCGCCGGCGATGGCGCCCAGGGGATTGCCCAGTCCGCCGATGATGCAGGCGACGAAGCCCTTGATCCCGATCGCGATGCCGGTGTCGTACTGCATCAGCGTCAGCGGCGCCACGAGCACGCCGATCACCGCGGCGACGAAGCCGCTGAGCACGAAGGCCAGCGTGCGCATGGCGCCGACGTCGATGCCGGACAAGCCCGCGGCGTAGGGGTTCATCGCGCACGCCCGGAAGGCGCGTCCGAGATAGGTCATCTGGAACAATGCGCCGAGCAGGAACACGAGCACGACCGTCGCGCCGAAGATCACACCGGCCTGGAGCGGCAGCGCGATCCCCAGCAGTGCCACAGTGCCGCCGCCCAAGGGGCTCGGCAGCGTGCGCGCCTCGGTGCCGAACACCAGCACGGCGGTGCCTTGCAGGACGATGCCGACCCCGATCGTTGCAACTGTCGTGCGGATCACCGAGCCGGCCAACGGTGCCACGACCACGCGCTCTATTCCCGCGGCGATAGCGCCACCCAGCGCCATTGCGCCCAGCAGCGCCGGACCCTGTCCCCAGCCACGGTCATAGAGCGTGATGGCGGTCAGCGCTGGAATGGTCGCCATGTCACCCTGGGCGAAGTTGATGACGCCGGTGACGTTGAAGATCGTCGTATAGGCGATGGCGGCCAGGCCATAGATCATGCCGATGACGAGGCCGCTCGCGAGAAACTGCAGCAAGGTGGCGCCCAACCCGATCTCGCTCATCGCAAGCCATGCCTCATTGCGAAAATGTCCGTTCGATTCCCGATATCATCCCGCGTAGCGGACGCGAAAGGCAGAGACAATCTCGCGATGCGATGCCAAGGTCAGATTTCGATCACCAGCGCGATGTGTTAATGATCGGGCAGTGTCCTGGAAACGAGGGGGCGATGGAGATCCGTGCGGACCTGGCTGCGGCGCAGGCACGTGCATGGCAACTCATGGGGCAGCCGGGGACCTGGTGGACCGGCGCCGAGCGGGTCGCGATCGCCGCCGAAACCCGCCACAGCCGGAGTTGCGCGCTGTGCACGGCGCGGCGCGCAGTGGTGTCTCCCGCGATGGTTGCCGGCGACCACGACTCGCTCAACCAACTTCCCGGCACGGCGATCGAGGCAATCCATCGCATTGTCGCCGATCCCGGGCGGATCGGTGAAACCTGGTTCCGCACCCTGGGTGCGGCCGGGCTGTCCGACGAACACTATGTCGAACTGGTCGCGATCGTCGCGGTGACCGTCACGGTCGATACGTTCCGCGCCGCCGCAGGACTCGAGCCATGGACGCTGCCGCCTGTGCAGCCCGGCGATCCCACGCGACATCGCCCGCGCAAACTGACCGAGGGCATCGCCTGGGTTCCCGTGCTGCTGCCCGACGACCGCAGCCCCGAGGACCCCGACCTCTACCTCGACAGCCAGGTGCCCCGCCCGCGGGGAGCGGCCAACATCCACCTCGCCCTCAGCCTCGTCCCCGATGCAATGACGCATTGGTGGGACCTGGACGAGCCGATGTATCTCAATGCCGCCCAGATGGCCAACTACCTGGTCCAGCACAGGGCAATCTCAAACGCCCAGATCGAAATGGTCGCCGCGCGCGTCGCCGCGCTCAACCAGTGTACCTACTGAACCGTCAGCCATTTGAACCGGCTCCGTGCGAGCGGCAAAGCGACTGACGATGACTATCGGCTGGAAGGCGTGATCACCGAGGACGCAGCGGTGGGCGTCGACCAGGAAGACGAACTGCTGGCGTTCGCCGATGCCGCCGTCAACGGCGAGCAGAGCGAACTCGCGTCGGCGCGACAGCTTGTGGTCGACTCCCTGGGCGTCGACGCGATGGTGGACGCCGCGGCCATCATCGCGGGGTTCAACGGCATCACCAGGATCGCCGACGCCACCGGCATACCGGTCGAGCCCCGCAAACTCGCCGAAACGGAAGAGTGGCGCGCCGCGCTGGGCATCGATCGCTTCATGGCCGGCAAGACCTAGGCAAGTGCGGCGCCCCTGGCCCCCGCCGGCGCCGCACCCCCCGAGGGGTCAGCGGGTTTGCACCAATTCCACCATGATCCCCTCCGGCCCGCGGATGAACGCCAGCCGCGTGCCGGCGTCGCGCGTCAGGGGGCCGATCGCAACATCGGCTCCCTTGGCACGCAGTTCCTCGCAGGCAGCGTCGACATCGTCCACCGTCAGGCCGATATGCTCCAGGCCGTAATACGGGAACTTCGGCGCCGGCGTCATCGGATCGTGCGGATGCGTCGGCGCGATCAGCACCTTCTGCCCGCCCACCTTCATCGTCACGCGCATCTGTCCGGGATACAGCGTCCCCGGCGGATACACGCTGCGCGTCACCTCCGCATCGAACATCGTCTCGAAGAACCGCGCCGTCGCGTCGGGGTCGGGGCTGCGGAGGTGCACGTGGTCGTAGGTGTAGATACGCATGTCATAGCCTCACGCATGGATCGCGGCGAGGCGCGGAGCAACGAGGCAATCTCCGTGGGGATTGCTTCGTCGCAGCGCTTCTCGCAATGACAGGGGGACGGACGGAGTCACCGCACGTAGCGGTAGTGGAACCGCTCGCCGTCCGCCGTCACACGTCCGACGGTGGGCGTCGGGAAATGGATCGGCAGGATCAGCGTCGAGGTGTCCGCAACCGACGCCAGGAAACTCCGCCGCGACGCCGCCGCTTCCTTGGCGTCCCAATCGAAGATCGTGGACCAGTCAGGCTCCCGGCATTGCAGCGCATGGTGCATCATGTCGCCGGTGACCGAGGCGCGCTGCCCGCCCGAACTGATATTCACGCAGCAATGGCAGGGCGAGTGACCCGGTGTCGGCGTCAATGACACCGTATCGTCGAGCGTATAGTCGTCATCGACCAGCAGCGCCTGCCCCGCCGCGACGATCGGCTCGCAGTTGAACCGCCACACATCGCCGGGCGGCTGCTCGCCGCGCGCCGACGCCGCCTCCCACGCGGCATACTCGCGCTTGTGGAAGATGTACTTCGCCTTGGGGAACGTCGGCACCCACCGCCCGTCGCGCAGCACGGTGTTCCAGCCGCAATGGTCGATGTGCAGATGCGTGCAAAAGACATAGTCCACGTCTTCGAACTTCAGGCCCTCGGCTTTGAAGCCCTCCAGCCAGGGCTGCTTCGGGAAATCCATCGGCGCCGGATAGCCCTTGTCCTCGCCGGTGCAGGTGTCCACCAGGATCGTGTGGTGCGGCGTGCGCACCACGAAGGTCTGGTAGGTGATCACCATGCGCCCCGACGCCGGATCGAACACCTCGGGGTCCATGTCCGCCAGGTAGCGGCGGCCGAGTTCCGGGTCGTAGGCCGGGAACATGTCCTCGGGCTTCCGCCACGGACCGTCACGCTCGATGATGCTGGTGATGGTGACGTCGCCGATCTGCAGCTTGCGCATGTCAGATCTCCAGCCGGTAGAAGCGTGCGGCGGTGCCACTGAACAGATCGGTCTTCTCGGCCGCACTCGCGCCACGTGCCAGGATCTTGCAGGCGTTCCAGAACGGCGCGTAGGCGTAGGAACCCTTGTCCACCGGGAAGTTGCTCTCGAACATGCAGCGCGACGCGCCGAACGCAGCGATGCAGGTCTCGACATAGGGTTTCCACGCCGCCGCCAGCGTCTCGGACGCCGGCGGATCCTCCTGCCGGTGGAAATCGAAGCCGTTGATGCGCATCGCCATGCCGCCCAGCTTGATCGTCACGTTCGGGCATTTCGCCAGCGCCTGGATCGACTTCGACCAGACGCCGAACACCTCGTCGCGCTTGCCGGCATAGGCGCCGATGGCCAGCGGCCCGCCGACATGGTTCAGGCAGATCTGCGTCCCGGGGAAAGCCTGTGCCAGCGCGGTCAGTTCGTCGATCTGCGGATGGTACAGCCAGGCGTCGAAACTCAGGTTCAGTGGTGCCAGGCAGGCGAAGCCCTCGCGGAAGGTCGGGTCCGCGAGCAGATGCGCCGGCGGCGTGTGCGCCGGGTTCAGCAGCGACTGGTCAGCGTCCCAGGCGGTGATGTGGCGGATGCCGCGGAACCGCCCGCCGCCGGCACGGATATGCGCCTCCAGCACGTCGCGGGAGCGGACGCCGTTGCGCAGATCGACATGACCGACGATGCCCTCGCAGATCTTCGTCTTGCCGTAGATGCCCGAGGCGCTCATCGCCGCGACGCCGTTGACGAACTCGGTCTCGCCCACCGGCCGCATCGCTTCCGGCCCCGACGCGCGATGCATCGAGAAACACTGCAGGAACACGGTCGCGATGATGTTGTGGCCGGAGTTCAGGTCCGCCAGCAGGTCGTCCAGCATGTAGACCCAGCCTGGCCGTTCCCACAGGTGATGGTGCGGGTCGACGATCGGCAGGTCCGGCTCCAGGATCGCTTCGGTGCGCCGGGCGAGCCAGTCGTCACGGACCGGCAGGTACGGTGCGCTGGCAGGCTGCGTCGTGGTGCTCATGTGGCGGTTCCCTCCCGAATGCGGAGGGATCATTCCGCCACCTTGGGCCTCACGGCAAGGCGTCGCGCCGGCGCCGCGTCACAGACCGAGGTCGCTCAGTCCCGGATGATTGTCCGGGCGGCGGCCGCGCGGCCAGTGGTACTTGCGATCGGCCGCGACGATCGGCAGATCGTTGATGCTGGCGATGCGGCGGCGCATCAACCCGGTCTCGTCGAATTCCCAGTTCTCGTTGCCATAGCTGCGGAACCAGTTGCCGCTGTCGTCACGCCATTCATAGGCGAAACGGACGGCAATGTGGTTGTCGTGGAACGCCCAAAGTTCCTTGATCAGGCGGTAATCCAGTTCGCGCTGCCACTTGCGCGTCAGGAACGCCTCGATGGCGTCGCGCCCCTGCAGGAACTCGGCGCGGTTCCGCCAGTGGCTGTCGATGCTGTAGGCCAGCGCGACATGCGCGGGATCGCAGGTATTCCATCCGTCTTCTGCCATGCGCACCTTCTGCGCGGCAGACTCGGCCGTGAATGGCGGCAGCGGCGGATGGCTGATGCTCATGATGCTTCTCCCTGTGATCCTTAGTCAGACAGTGGGAACGTCCCGCTGGAATAACAATCGCGGGTCGTTGCATCGGCACATGCGGCATCGGCCGGATTGCGACGCCGCCGCACGCTTCCTACAGTCGCCGGCGACACGACACGGCGCCGCAACATGCAGACCAGGGCACCGGCCCCTTCCGACCTGAAATGGTGGCGCCCGGCGGCCATCGCACCGGACCTCAACGGACCGGTGGACATCCCCTTCCAGCCGCTCGACCGCGGCGTGCTCGACCGTCCCATCCTCCACCTGCTGACGGCGATCGCGGCGCGGCAACCCCGGGCGACGGCCATCCGCGACGCAGACCGCTCGCTCGACTTCGCCGGCCTGCGCCAGCAGGTGCTGGGCCTCGCCGCACGCATCGCGGAGGCGGTGCCGCGCGACCAGGCGGTCGGCATCCTGATGGCGGACGGCATCGAACTCGCGACCGCCATGCTGGCCTGCATCGCCGCGGGCCGCGTCTGCCTGATGATCAGCGTCCAGTATCCGGCCGAGCGCGTCCGCACGATCCTCGACGATGCGGCGGCGGGTGGCGTCGTGGTCCCCGCCGAACCGGCCGGCTGGGACCTGCCGGCCGGGATCCGCGCGATCCCGATGCAGGAAACGCCGGCCGGTGACGCGCAGCTTGCTGCCACGGACCCGGACGCGCCGGCGCTGGTGATCTACACCTCGGGCAGCACCGGCCGGCCCAAGGGCATCGTGCGGTCGCAGCGCCAGGTGCTGTATCTCGGCTGGAACCAGGTGCGGCGCTTCCACCTCAATCCCGGCGACCGCGTGCTGTCGCCCTACACGCTCACCACCGGCGGCGGCCTGGTCAGCTTCATGATGACGCTGTGCGCCGGCGCGGCGTTCCATCCGATGAACGTGCCGGCGGTCGGCGCGCGCGCCGTGCTGGAGGCCGCGCGCCGCGAGCGCATCACCCTGCTCACCGGCACGCCGTCGCTGCTGCGCGTGCTGTTCGCGCTGGACGACGGCGGCGGCGCGTTCGCGAGCCTGCGCGCGCTGTACACGACGGGCGAATGGCTGCTGGCGGCGGACCTCGACGCCTGGCGGCGGGCGCTGCGCGACGATTGCGCGATCAGCTTCAACTACGGCATGGGCGAGGCGGGCGCGCTGGGCGGCTGGTTTCCACCCAAAGGCTGGGGCGACGGCCAGGCCCGGCTGCCCGCCGGCCACCTCAACGCGGATTACGAGTACGCCATCGGCGAGGACGGCGCGCTGTGGGTGCGCAGCCCCCTGCTGTCGGCGGGCGAATGGCAGGGCGGGCGCTGTGTGCCAGGCCGCCTGCTGGCCGATCCCGCCGACGACAGGAACCAGGTGCTGTGCACCGGCGACAGTGTGCGGCTGCGCGACGATGGACTGCTGGACCTGCTGGGGCGCGTCGATGCGCAGGTGAAGCTGCGCGGCAATCGGGTGGAGCCGGCGGAACTGGAGAACCTGCTGCTGCGCTCGGACGGCGTGGCGGAGGCGGCGGTGGTGGTCCGCGGCAGTGGCGAGGACCTGGCGCTGGCCGCGTTCGTGGTGCCGCGTGCCGCCACGGCAGGGCTGCAGGAGGCCTTGCTGCGGCGGGTGCGCGAGGCGCTGCCCAGCTACATGCATCCGGCCGAGTTGCGGCTGGTAGAGCGCCTGCCGCGCACGCCGACCGGCAAGGTGGATCTGCGGGCGCTCGACGCTCTCCGCCAGGAGGCGCCGCGCCCACGGTGGCGGCAGTGGCTGCGCGGCGGGTAGCTGGCTCGTCGTCCGGGAGCGTGCTTCACCGCTCCAGCCTGTTGCGGGGGGCCGGCGCTCAGGCGGCCACCGGGAGTGCCTCCGCCGCGGCACGGGCGCGCCGCCGCGGCGCCGGGGCGGGTGGGGCCTCCTCCGGACGGCAGCCGGACAGCCGGGCATACAGCGCCTCATACTCCGCCGCCGCGCCGGACCAGTGGAAGCTGCGCCCCATCGCCGCGTGCCGCATCTCGGCCAGCATGTCGGCGTCGCCGTAGACATCGAAGGCGCGGCGGCAGGCCTCGAACAGCCCCTCGCCGGACAGGTCGGAGAACAGGAAGCCGGTGGCGCCGTCCTCGATGGTGTCGGCCAGCCCGCCGGTGCGGTGCGCGATCGGCAGCGTGCCGTAGCGCTGCGCCTGCATCTGGGTCAGCCCGCACGGCTCGAAGCGCGACGGCATCAGGCAGAAATCGCTGGCGGCGACGATCCGCCGGGCCATGGGCTCGTTGAAGCCGATCAGCAGGCCGATATTGTCGCGATGGCTGCGCGCCAGCCGGCTCAGCATGTGCTCGGTGTCCGGATCGCCGAGCCCCAGGATGGCGATCTGGCCGCCCTCGCGCACGATGTCGCGGGCGGTGTCGGCGACGATATCCAGGCCCTTCTGGTGCACGAGGCGCGAGACCACGCCGAACAGCGGCCCATCGGAGTTCTTCAGGCAAAGCCCGGTGCGGACGAGGTCGGCGTTCTGCTGCTTGCCGGACATGTCGTCCGCCTCGAAATGGTGCGGCAGGTAGGGGTCGCGGCTCGGATCCCAGCTTTCATCGATGCCGTTGACGATGCCCGACAGGCGGCCCTCGGCGGCGAGGCCCTGGGTCAGGCCGTGCAGGCCGGCACCCAGCGCCTCGGTCGTGATCTCGCGCGCGTAGGTGGGGCTGACCGTCGCGACGTGGTCGGCGTAGTACATCCCGGCCTTGAGGAACGAAACGCGATTGTGGAACTCCACCCCGTTGATGTGGAACGCGTCCTCCGGGATGCCGAGGGTCTGGACGCGGTCACGGCCGTAGAGGCCCTGGTAGGCGATGTTGTGGATGGTCAGCACGCTCGGCACGCGGGCGCCCTGCCAGCGCAGGTAGGCCGGCGCCAGGCCGCTCGGCCAGTCGTTGACGTGCAGCACGTCGGGCTGCCACGCCATGCCGGCCCGGCCGGCGGCGATCTGCGCGGCCGCCAGCGAGAGGCGCCCGAAGCGCACATCATTGTCGGGCCAGTCCAGCCCCTCGGGGCCGGCATAGGGACTGCCGGTGCGCTGGTACAGCGAGGGTTCCAGCACCAGGTAGAGCACCAGCCCATCGTCCGTCCTCGCCTGGCCGATACAGCAGGGATCGATCCCCGCATGGCCCGGCAGATGGCCCACGACGGTGATCTCCCTGGCCTTGGCGAGCACCTCGGGATAGGCGGGGAGCACGACGCGCACGTCGACGCCCCGGCGCCGCAATGCGCGGGGCAACCCCGCGGAGACTTCTCCGAGCCCGCCGGCCTTGGCGAAGTCGGCGAATTCGCTGGTTGCGAACAAAACTTTCATGTGGCTCCGGCGTGCTGGCGGCCCGCTTTTTTTGCGGCTGATTTGGTTAAGGCAATATTAAGTGGCGCACCTCCCCCAGTTGAGGTCCCGAGCCGCTCAAACGGCTTCACGACCACGTTTGCACACGGCCGCGTGCGCTCGCAGCGCAGAATTCGTCAGAAATATGCTGAAACCAGCACGACCCGCCTACAGGTCGGCGTTCGTCGGAATGCTGTCCGGCTTCACGCCCATCGTCAGCAGCGACTGCCGCATCCAGGTGCCGACCTGGCGCGTCCCGGTGTTGTAATCTGTCCAGCTATCGAGGAAGTCGCGCCACCGCCGGTCGGGCTCGATCGGCACGCCCATCGCACTCGGCAGGGCGACGAACGGGCCTTCCAGCAGCGTCACCTGGTCCAGCATCGGCGCCTTGGCGCTGACGCCGAGCGCCTGGATCAGCGCGTAGATGATGCAGTCGGCCCGCCCGGCCTGCATCAGCAGCACCGCCTCGTCGCCGGCCTTGGCGCCGATCACCTGCGCCTTGGGCGCGTAGCGGGCCAGCAGCACGTCGGACAGCGAGCCGATCAGCGACACCACGCGGATGTCCGGCCGGTTCAGATCCTCCCACGTGCGCGGGGCGAAGCCGCTGCGGGCGACGTAGCCGAACGGGTGCCGGTAATAGGCGCGGGTGAAGCCGATCGCCAGCGCGCGCTGCGGCGTCGGGTTCAGCGCGAAGGCCAGGTCGATCTTGTTGGCCTGCAGATCGAGCACCGAGTTGCTGTAGGTGGATTCGATGTATTCCAGCCGGGCGTTGAACGCCGCGGCGATGCTCTTGGCCATGTCGATCGCCACGCCGGACCATTCGCCGGTCGCCAGGTCCTTGCGGAAGAACGGCTGCTCCCCGGGCAGAGCGGCGACGCGCAGCACGCCGGTGCGGCGGATGCGGTCGAAGGTGGCTTCCGGCCCGGCCGGTGTCTGTGCGGCGGCGGTCCCGGCCACCGTGATGGCACCGAGTGCGGCGCCCAGCCTGCGTCGTGTCTGCATGATCAGCCCCCGTCGTTGTTGTAGCGGCGAGGCTTCAGCCCCGCGTGGAACCACTCGACGAAGCCGATGATGTCGTAGACCGGTACGCCGAAGGTCGCTTCGATCGCGGCCGAGTAGGGCGGCAGGTTGGTGCACTCGCTGACGATCGCGCCCACGTCGGGATTGTCGCGCAGCAGCGTCTCGGCCATGCCCAGCACCTCGCGCTCCTGCGCGGCATAGTCCACCAGCGGCTGGCCGGTGCGGTTGTTGTGGCGGAAGATGCCGTCGGGCGGCATGCCGACCACCGGCAGGTCGGTCGGACAGCCGACGGCGCGGAAATGGTCGGGCGACAGCGCGGCGGCATCGGCGGTCAGCACGCCGACCCGCTTGCCGGCCGGCAGGATGCTCTGCACCAGCGGGATCTGCAGCAGGCTGGAGGTCGCGACCGGCACCGGGCAATGCGCGACAAGCTGCGGGTGGAGGATCGCGAGGAAGCCGCAGCTTGTGGTGATGCCGTCCACGCCGAGCGCCACGAGGTCGTCGGCGGCGCGCAGGAACAGGTCCAGCATCCCATCGGCGTTGGGTTTCACGATGCGGTCGGGCGTGGCGCCGCGCACCACGGCGAACTGCACCGGGAAGCGCCAGGTGGGCGCGTAGCCGATATCGCCTGGCAGCCGCTGGAAGCCGGTGTCGAGCACCATGATGCCGATGGTGATGCCGTGCACCGGCTGGCGGCGATGGATCTTGCGAGGGGCGGCGTCGTTGCGCATGGCGGGTCCTCGTTGCGTTGGAAACGATACCAGACGGTCCGCGCGCAGGGGAAGCGTCAGTCCTCGAGCACCTGCCGCACCGCCGTCTCGTAGTTCGCCCGGCCGTTCTCGGTGAGGATGCGGGCCAGCGCGTTGTCGCGCAGCGTCTGCCACAGCGCCGCGTCGCGGTACAGCGCGACGATGCCTTTGGCGAAGGCGGCCGGATCGGCAGGGTCGAGCGCCAGCATCTCCCGCCCGTCCTGCCAGCCAAGCTGGGCGCACAGCAGCGTGGTGCCGGCGACCGGCACGCCGTAGGAGGCCGCCTCGTGCACCTTGTAGGGAACGCCGGCGGCATAGCGCGTCGGCGCGACCACGATCCGGTGGGCATTGTACAGCGGCAGGAGGTCGTCCACCGGCCCGCGCAGGGTGATGCGCGGATGGTCGCGGTACGCCTGCAGCGAAACCCCGGGGGCGGCGAAACCGGCGACGGTCAGCCGCGTCTCCCAGCCGAGGGTCTGCTCCACCAGCGGCAGTACGTCGCGGACGAACCAGTCGAGCGCGTCGCGGTTCGGGCTGTCGTCCTCATGGATCGCGCCCAGGAACAGCATGCCGCCGCGGTCGATGAAGCTGCGCGGCGACGGCTGCGCCTCGCGCCAGTGGCCGACGACCGCCACGTTCGCCAGGCCGCAGCCGCGCAGCGTCCCGGCCTCCTGCGCGTTGACCGCGACGACGCGGTGGCACAGGGCGGCGTTGGCGAATTCCTGAGCCAGCGCCGCGCCGGTATCGAACGGCGTTCCCTTCAGCGCCGCCAGCATCGCCTGGCGCAGCGCCACCACCGCCTCGGTATCCAGCACGATGCGCGGGCCGCGCGTGCCCGCGGCGATCGGGCGGAGCAAGGGCGCGATCCGGTCGAGGTTGTGCGTGCGCGCCACCCAGATGGCGTCGTAGTACCCCCGCCTCTCGTCGAGCAGCGCCTCGAGCGCATCGGCCGACCGGTCGTGCATAACCTCGGCGGTGTCCGGCATGTCGGCGTAGATCGTGGCGGGCCCGGACGGCACCGGGTTCAGCGGGAACACCGTCACGCGATAGCCCAGCAGCGTCATGACCTGGATCAGGTCGTTCGAGCGGACGAACCCCGAGCCCAGCGCGCGCAGCGGAATCGTATCGTCGATGAACAGCACCCGCCGCGCCGTCTCCGTCGTCCGCGCGAAGATCTGCGCCCTCGGCTCGGCCGAGCCACGCGGCCGCGGTACGGTGCCATGCCGGCGCAGCAACGCAGCGGCCGGCGCGTCATCCTCAGCGGTGTCCGGAGGCGCGTCCGCCGTCGTCGCAGTCAGCCGCGTGACGAGGGCCGCCGGATCATACACGACGCGCGCGCCCGCCGCGGCGATGCGCCGGCCGAGATCGGCATCCGCCGCCAATCCCGCCGGCAGCCCATCGTCAAAACCCTCGACCTGGCGGGCAATGTCGGCGCGCAGCAGCAGGAACTGCGCCGAGCAGAAATCGACGTCGCGCACGAAGTTGGCCTCGGGCGCCAGCGGGTCCGCATCGCACTGATAGGCCAGCAGCGTGCCGTCACCCCAGACCATGCAGCCCGCGGCCTCCAGCCGGCCATGCGCGCGCATCAGCTTGCCGCCAACCGCGCCGATGCCGGGATCGCCGAGCAACCGGCCCAGCGCGGCATCCAGCGCGCCGGGCGCAAGTTCCACGGCGCTGTCCAGCAGCAGCACCGCATCGGTGGTCACGCAGTTCAGTGCGGCGTTGGCGGCACGGTTGAAGTCGAGTGCCACGTCGAAGCGCAGGACCCGCGCGCCACGGACGAAGCGGCCGATGCGGCGCGTGTCGTCGCTGGAGCCGGCGTCCACCAGGATCAGTTCGATGTCACCGCGATAACTCGCGCGCAACGATGCCAGCGTCGTCAGCGTCAAGGCGAATCGGTCGCGCAGCAGCATGATGACGCTGACCGCCGGCGTCTCGCCGGTGAAATCGAGCACCGCACGCGCCGCGCCCGCCAGCATCGCCTCCGCGCGCAACCCGTGCAGCACGGCCGCCTGCTGCTCCGTGACGGCGGGCGGTCCAGGGGGAAGTGGCGCAGCGGGGAGTGGCGCGAGACCGAGCCTGCGGCCGACCGTCAGGTAGTGGAGGAAACCGTTCGCCACGCGGCCATCGGCGATCTCCGCGCGCACCGCCTCGTGCGTCCTGACGTAGTAGCCCAGGTCGATCGTCGGGCCCGGCGAGCGCAACTCTCCAGCGCCGTGCAGCAGGAAATGCTCATAGCCGTTGCGCCGGGCCCGCGCCTGCACCACGCCGTGGATGTCGCCGTACTGGCGGAGATACCAGGCCTCGGAGAATTCCGGCAGCGGATCGAACGCGCTGGGCGTCGGGTTCGCCAGATAGTGGTGCAGGGCGCCCAGGAACGCGCCGGCAGCGACGGCGGCCGCCACCTCCTTGTAGCGGAGCAGATACCAGACCGCATCGAAACAGATCGAGGTGGCGGGTTCCGGCCGGTCTGCCGCGAGGTGCGACAGATAATGCAGATGGCAGCCGATCGCATCCGCCGCCTCCGCGTCGCCGGCGTCGAGTTGCGCGCGGTAGGTCGCCGGGTCGAACAGCAGATGGCCGATACGGCCTTCCCGCGCGCCCGTCTTCAGGAAATGGTCGTAGAAGTTCAGGTTGCCGCCGGCCGCCAGCACCTCCTCCGACAGGTCCGGCGAGCAGATCCGGTACAGCGGATCGCTGAACAGCCAGTGCGGCGAGCGCATTCGATACTCGCCGCGGCAATAGGCATCGAAACCGGACTGCACCCGGCCGTCGCGCACCGCATCGACGACGTCCGGGTACATGTCCCGGTACCATGCCTCGTCGAACCAGACGCTGGGCGAGTGGCCGCGCCGCTGGCCATGCTCCAGGTAGAACTCCAGCACCGCCGCCTGCGGCGCGGTCTCACCCAGGTCGGCGCGCGCGTCCGGATACGCCGCGAGGTACCATGCCGGGTCGAACACGGCCCAGGCCGCGAGCGCCTCGCCGGCCGGCTTCAGCAGTTCGTGGGCCGGCAGTACCGCGTCTGGCATGATGCCGGATCGAGCCTCGCGGTCAGCGCCGGCGCTCGGTCAGCAGCACGCCGGCACGCTGCAACTCGGCGATCTCCTCGGCCGAATAGCCATGCTGGGTCAGCACCTCCGCGCCGTCCTGTGCGAAGCTCGGCGGCGGGCGGCGCGTGCCGCCGGGCGTGCGCCGCAGCTTGATCGGCGTGCCGAGGCCACGATACCAGTCCAGTTCCGTGACCATTTCGCGATGCGCGGTATGCGGCGCGGCGGTGGCCTCATCCACCGGCAGCACCGGGCCGGCCGGCACGCCGCCGCGGATCAGCTTCAGCGCCAGTTCGTTGCCGTCATGCTCGGCAAAGGCCGCGGCCAGCGCTTCCGTCAGCGCCACACGATTGACGTTGCGCTTGCCGTTGTCGGCGAAGCGCGGATCGTCTGCCAGTTCCGGCCGGCCGATGATCTCGGCCATCTTGCGGAACTGCCCGTTGTTGCCCGACGCGATGAAGATGTCGCAGGTCCTGGTTGGGAACTTGTCGTACGGTACCAGGTTGGGATGCGGATTGCCGGTGCCCGCCGGCCGCTTGCCGTTCAGGAAGTAGTTCGCCGCCTGCGGATGCAGCAGCGCCATGCCGCAATCGTACAGCGTCATGTCGAGATACTGGCCCTGACCCGAACGCTCACGCTCATGCACCGCCATCAGGATGCCGATCGCGGAATAGAGGCCGGTGCCCATGTCGACGATCGCCGTGCCAAGACGCAGCGGCCCGGTGGAGGCGTCGCCGTTGACGCTCATGAGCCCGGTCATCGCCTGCAGGATCGCGTCATAGCCGGGCAGCCCGCCCAGCGGGCCATCGGCACCGAAGCCGGAGATGCGGCAATGGATCAGGCGGGGGAAGGTCTGCGACAGCGTGTCGTAGCCGATGCCCCATTTCTCCATCGAGCCCGGCTTGAAGTTCTCGATCAGGATGTCGGCGCCTTCCAGCAGGCGCAGCAGCACCGCGCGGCCTTCCGGCTTGCCGATATCCAGTGCGATGGCGCGCTTGTTGCGGTTGATACCGATGAAGTAGCTGGCATCGTCGCCGTGGAACGGCGGGCCCCAGTCGCGCACTTCGTCGCCCTGCGGCGGCTCGATCTTGATCACCTCGGCACCATGGTCCGACAGGATCATCGTGCAGTAGGGGCCGCCGAGGACACGGGTGAGGTCGATGACCTTGAGGCCGGCGAGTGCGCCGGGGGACCTCGCCAGCCCCTTGCCCTGGGTCACGGGCTGCTGCGATGCATCATTCATGGGGCCGCCTGCTCCTTGTCTCCCGCCCGCAATTCAGCACGGCGGCCCTGCTTATGCCAGTCCCGCATCGAGCTTCAGCACCTCGCCGGCCAGGTACAGGCTGCCGCAGATCAGCACGCGTGAGGGCGCGCCGCGCGGCAGCGCCCGCAGCGCATCGGCAACGGTGGGGCCTGGGCGGGCAACACCGCCGGACGCCTCGACGATCGCCGCCACTGGACGGGCGTCGTGCTGCCCCGGTTCGGCGACCGCCCAGACGGTCGTTGCACATGGAACCAACGGGCGCAGGAACTCGGCGGCGTCCTTGCTCTGCTTCATGCCGATGACCAGGTGCACGGGACGGTCGTGCCACGCGCGCACATGGTCGGCCAGCACCACGCCCGCCCCCGGATTGTGCCCGCCGTCCAGCCAGAGTTCCCAGTCCGCGGGCAGCAACTCCGCCAGCCGGCCGCGCAGGCGCTCCAGCCGGCCCGGCCATTCGGCGGCCGCGATGCCGGCCGGGTTCATCGGCAGGCCCGACGCCCGCAGCGCGGCGATCGCGATGCCGGCATTGTCCACCTGGAACGCGCCGGGCAGCGACGGCGGCGGCAGGTCGAACGCGCCCTGCGCATCGGCGTAGTGCCCGCCGCCGATCCGCCAGTCGCGGTCACGCAGCTTCACCGGGGCGCCGGCCTCCGCCGCGGCCGCCAGCAGCACGCCGAGCACCTCGGGCGGCTGCGCGCCGATCGCCACCGGGATGCCGCGCTTCAGGATGCCGGCCTTCTCCGCCGCGATCAGCGCCAGCGTCTCGCCCAGCAACTCACGGTGGTCGAGCGAGATGGAGGTGATGGCGCAGGCGGCCGGACGGTCGATGACGTTGGTCGCGTCGCCGCGGCCGCCGAGACCCACCTCCAGCACGCACAGATCGGCCGGCACCTGGGCGAACAGGTGGAACGCGACGGCGGTGATCACCTCGAACACGGTGATCGCATCGCCGGCATTCACCCGCTCCACGTGCTCCAGCGCCGCGGCCAGCGCCTCGTCCGACACCAGCGTGCCGGCCAGGCGGATACGCTCATTGAAGCGCACCAGATGCGGCGAGGTGTAGACGTGCACACGCTGTCCCGCCGCTTCCGCCATGGCTCGCAGAAAGGCGCAGGTGCTGCCCTTGCCGTTGGTGCCGGCGACGTGGATCACCGGCGGCAGGCGGCGCTCGGGATGGTCCAGCTTCGCCAGCAGCGTACGCAGCCGGTCCAGGCTGAGGTCGATCAGCCGCGGATGCAGTCCGTGCAGCCGCGCGACGATGCCCTCGATGCGGGCGCTCATGCGCGGGCGCCGCCGGGGTTGGGTGGGAAGACGGCAATGGCGATCGGGGCCATCACGCGGCCGCCGGAATTTCCTTGATGCGCAACAGCGAGATCACCCGCGCCAGCGTCGGCTTCATCTCGGTGCGCTGCACCACCATGTCGACGATGCCGTGCTCGTGCAGATACTCGGCGCGCTGGAAGCCTTCGGGCAGTTTCTCGCGGACGGTCTGCTCGATCACCCGGGGGCCGGCGAAGCCGATCAGCGCGCCGGGCTCGGCGATGTGGATGTCGCCCAGCATCGGGAAGCTGGCGGTGACGCCGCCGGTGGTCGGGTCGGTCAGCACCACGATGTACGGCAGGCCGGCCTCCTTCACCAGGCGCGTCGCGATGATCGTGCGCGGCATCTGCATCAGGCTAATCGCGCCTTCCTGCATGCGCGCGCCGCCCGATGCGGTGAACACGATCAGCGGCGCCTCCTGCAGCACCGCGAGCCGCGCCGCCGCCAGGATGCCGTCGCCGACCGCCGCGCCCATGGAGCCGCCGATGAACTCGAACTCCATCGCCGCCACCACCGCCTGCAGGCCGTCGATGCGGCCATGCGCCACGACGATCGCATCGTCCAGGTGGGTCTTGTCGCGCGCCTCCTTAAGCCGGTCGGAGTAGCGCTTGGTGTCGCGGAAGCGCAGCGGGTCGGCGACCACCTTCGGCAGTTCGATGCGAGTGAAGCTGCCTTCGTCGAAAGTGTAGGCCAGGCGCTCGATCGCGCCGACGCGCATGTGGTGGCCGCAATGCGGGCAGACCTTCAGATTCGCGATCAGGTCGCGATGGAAGATCATCTGCTGGCAGGCAGGACACTGGTGCCAGAGATTGTCCGGCACCTCGCGCCGCGCGAACAGCGTGCGGATCTTGGGACGGACATATTCGGTGAGCCAGCTCATGCCGGCACGCTATCATGGCGGTGCGTCCCGCTCCACCGGTGTGGGGTCGAGGCGGCCATACGGCGGGCGCAGTCCGGCCGATGACGCCGGCGACGCAGAGGGATGGGAGCCAACCGACGCATGCCAACCGCCTCGAACCAGACATCCGCGCCGCAGCCCCCGCTGGCCATGCGGCCGGCCTATGAGGCGATCGTCGCGCTGACCGACGCGTTCTGTGCGCAACACCTGAACCCGGAATATCGCGACCTTGCGCGCCGAATGGCCGCGGCCCTGTCGCGCAAGCGCCCGAGTCCGCTGGCCTCGGGCCAGCCCCGCACCTGGGCTTGCGGCATCATCCATGTCCTGGGCCAGATCAACTTCCTGACCGACCCCTCCACTGAGCCGCACATGACCTCGGCCCAGATCGCCGCGGGTCTCGGCGTCGGGCAGAGCACCGCATTCGCCAAGGCGAAGGCGATCGACGCCGCGATCAAGCCGACCCGCATGGGTCCCGAATGGATGCTGTCCAGTCTGGTCGCAGAAAATCCGCTGGTCTGGATGGCGAAGCTCAACGGCTTTCTGGTCGACCTGCGTACCATGCCGCGCGAGGTGCAACAGATCGCGTTCGACGAAGGGATCATCCCGTACATACCTGCCGACGTCGGCAAGGATGCCGGATAGGGCGTCTCAGCCGGAGCTGCTGCGCTGGCGCGTCACTGGGGCACCCGCGCGCCGCGCACGCCGGTCGCCAGGTCGCGCACCTGGTCGAGCACCGCGCGCACCAGGCCGGGCTGGCCCAGGTTCGCGGCGATCGTGCTGCACAGCGCCGAGCCCACCACGGCGGCATCCGCGACCCGCACCGCATCGGCCGCCTGCGCCGGCGAGCGGACGCCGAAGCCCACGGCGATCGGCAGGTCGGACGCGCGGCGGATGCGCGGGATGGCGGCGGCCAGGTGGTCGGCCGTCGGACTGCGCGTGCCGGTGATGCCGGTGATGCTGACGTAGTAGACGAAGCCCGAACTACCATCGAGCACCAGCGGCAGCCGCTTGTCGTCGGTGGTCGGCGCGACCAGGCGGATGATGTCGAGGCCGTGGGCGGTCGCCTGCGGCACCAGCAAGTCGGCCTCCTCGGTGGGCAGGTCGACCATGATCAGCCCGTCGACGCCGGCCGCCGCGGCATCGGCGCAGAACCGCTCCACGCCATAGGACAGCACCGGGTTGAGGTAGCCCATCAGGATGATCGGCGTCGCATCATCGTCACGGCGGAACGCCCGCACCATGCCGAGCACATGGACCACCGATACGCCGGACGCCAGCGCGCGCTTGCCGGCGGCCTGGATGATCGGGCCATCGGCCATCGGGTCGGTGAACGGGATGCCGATCTCGATCAGATCCGCGCCGGCGGCGGGCAGGCCGCGCAGCAACTCGGCCGAGGTGGGGCCGTCGGGATCGTACGCCTCGATGAACGGGATCAGCGCGCCGCGGCCTTCGCGCTTCAGCGCAGCGAAGCGAGGGGCAATGCGGCTCACAGCTTCACCCCCAGATGCTCGGCGACCGCGAAGATGTCCTTGTCGCCGCGGCCGCACAGGTTCATCAGGATGATCTGGTCCTGGTCCAGCGTCGGCGCCAGCTTCGTCACATGCGCCAGCGCGTGCGCCGGCTCCAGCGCCGGAATGATCCCCTCGGTCCGCGTGCAGAGCTGGAACGCCGCCAGCGCCTCTTCGTCGGTGGCCGAGACGTATTCCACGCGCTCGATGTCGTGCAGCCAGGAATGCTCCGGGCCGATGCCGGGATAGTCCAGGCCGGCGCTGATCGAATGCGCCTCGATGATCTGGCCGTCATCGTCCTGCAGCAGGTAGGTGCGATTGCCGTGCAGCACGCCGGGCCGCCCGCCGGTCAGGCTCGCAGCGTGCTGGCCGCTTTCGATGCCGTGGCCGCCCGCCTCCACGCCGATCAGCCGCACCGACGGATCGTCGAGGAACGGATGGAACAGCCCCATGGCGTTCGACCCGCCGCCGATGCACGCCACCGCCACATCCGGCAGCCGGCCCTCGGCTTCCTGCAACTGGGCCTTGGCCTCTTCGCCGATCACCGACTGGAAGTCGCGCACCATCATCGGGTACGGATGTGGGCCGGCGACGGTGCCGATCAGGTAGTAGGTGTCCTCGACATTGGCGACCCAGTCGCGCAGCGCCTCGTTCATCGCGTCCTTCAGCGTGGCGGCGCCCGAGGTCACCGGCTTCACCTCCGCGCCCAGCAGCTTCATGCGGAACACGTTGGGCGCCTGCCGGGCGACGTCGGTGGCGCCCATGTAGACGGTGCAGGGCAGGCCGAACAGCGCGCACATCGTGGCGGTGGCGACGCCGTGCTGGCCGGCGCCGGTCTCGGCGATGATCCGCGTCTTGCCCATGCGGCGGGCCAGCAGGATCTGGCCCATGCAGTTGTTGGCCTTGTGGCTGCCGGTGTGGTTCAGCTCGTCGCGCTTGAAGTAGACGCGCGCGCCGCCGAGTTGGCGGGTCAGCCGTTCGGCGAACCACAGCGGGCTGGGGCGGCCGACGTAGTTCTTCAGGTAGGCATCCAGTTCCGTGCGGAACGCGGGATCGGCGCGCGCCGCCAGATAGGCCTGCTCCACCTCCAGGATCAGCGGCATCAGCGTCTCGGCCACGAAGCGTCCGCCGAACTCGCCGAAGCGTCCGCGTCCGTCGGGGCCGTTGCGCAGGCTGTTCACGCCAGGCGGCTGGTTCACGTCGGTCTCCTTTGGCCGCGTCATAGCGCACGTGCGGCCGGGGGTCACGGGGCGCGAGTCACGGGGCGGGGCGTGCCGGACCGCCCTCATGCCACCCGCGGGGCCGCGAATTCTGACCATTCGGTAATGCTGCGGCGCACAATTCAAAGTTGCACGTCACGCTGGATCGTTGCGTGTTTTCACTCGTATCATCGCCACAATTCGACCCTATCCCGCGACGCCCCACCCACGAGCAGGAGCCAGACAGTTGACGCTTGCCGCCGACATCGCGCACCCGAAGCACCGGACCTGGAGAACCATCGCCGCAGAGGCGCTCGCAGGGACCGGCGTCCACGCCTCCCGGCCGGTGCACGTCAACCTTCCTGCGCCCGCGCTGGTGGCGGAGGCGACGCGGCGGCACGAGGGGCAGCTCTCGGCGGATGGCGCGCTGGTGGTGAAGACCGGCCAGCACACCGGCCGCTCCGCGCAGGACAAGTTCGTCGCCGATGAGGCTTCGGTGCGCGACCAGGTCTGGTGGGGCAAGGTGAACAACCGCCTGGCGCCCGAGAAGTTCGCGCTGCTGAAGGCCCGCGTGCAGGCCTATCTGCAGGGGCAGGAGCTGTTCACCCAGGACCTGTACGCCGGTGCCGATCCGGCGCATCGCGTCCGCGTCCGCGTGGTCACCACCGGGGCCTGGCAGGCGCTGTTCGCGCGCAACATCTTCATCCGTCCCGCGCCCGCGGAGCTGGCGACGTTCGAGCCGGACTACGTCATCCTGCACGCGCCGCTGTTCCAGACCGATCCGGCGGTGGACGGGGTGCGCAGCGGCACCACGATCGCGCTGTCGTTCGAGCAGCGGCTGATCGTCATCGCCGGCAGCGAGTACGCCGGCGAGGTGAAGAAGTCGATCTTCACCGTAATGAACTGGATCCTGCCCGACAAGGGCGTGATGCCGATGCATTGCAGCGCCAATATCGGCGCCGATGGCGACGTGGCGCTGTTCTTCGGCCTGTCCGGCACCGGCAAGACCACGCTGTCGTCCGATCCGCAGCGCAAGCTGATCGGCGACGACGAGCACGGCTGGGGCGAGAACGGCGTGTTCAACTTCGAGGGCGGCTGCTACGCCAAGGTGATCAACCTGTCGGCCGAGGCCGAGCCGGAGATCTGGGCGGCCAGCCACCGGTTCGGCACGGTGCTCGAGAATGTGGTCGCCGACCAGTACGGCCGGCTGGATCTGACCGACCAGTCGCTCACGGAGAACACGCGGTCGGCGTATCCAGTGGAATACATCCCGAACATCCAGCCCTCCTTGCGCGGCGGCCAGCCGAAGAACGTGGTGATGCTGACCTGCGACGCGTTCGGCGTGATGCCGCCGATCGCGAAGCTGACGCCGGCGCAGGCGATGTATCATTTCCTGTCCGGCTACACCGCGCTGGTGGCCGGCACCGAGAAGGGGCTTGGCGCCGAGCCGGTCGCCACGTTCAGCACCTGCTTCGCCGCGCCGTTCCTGCCGCGCCGGCCCGAGGTCTACGGGCGGATGCTGGCGGACCTGATCGACCGGCACGGCGCCGATTGCTGGCTGGTGAACACCGGCTGGAGCGGCGGGCAGTATGGCGTCGGCCAGCGCATGAGCATCCGCCACACGCGTGCGCTGCTGCGCGCCGCGCTGGACGGCAGCCTGGCGCGCACGACATTCCGCAAGGAGCGGTTCTTCGGCCTGTCGATCCCCGAGCACGTGCCCGGCGTGCCGGACGAGGTGCTCGATCCGCGCGAGGCGTGGGCGGACAAGGCGGCGTATGACCGGATGGCGAAGGACCTGATCGGCCGGTTCGAGAAGAACTTCGCCGGGTTCGAGGCCGGCGTCGGCGACGATGTGCGCGCCGCCGCGATCCGCGTGGCGGCCTGATCCTGGAGTTCCTCGTCTGAGAGCGTGATCCGCCGGGCCGGTTGGTTCACCTGCCCGGATCACGCTCCGGGCGGAATTGGTCCCGGCGCCGGGCCGGCAAGTGGCGTTGGCATCCGTCGGGCGTCCGCCGCA
Source organism: Acetobacteraceae bacterium (assembly GCA_037201625.1). Classification (GTDB taxonomy): domain Bacteria; phylum Pseudomonadota; class Alphaproteobacteria; order Acetobacterales; family Acetobacteraceae; genus JAMXLO01. The sequence goes on from JBBCGR010000003.1 coordinate 2,688,382, forward strand.
TAAGCTGCGGATCGCCTCGATCGGAGAGCCCACGTGTACACCCCGCCGCTGTTCCGGGAGGATCGCCTCGACATTCTGCACGCGGCGATCCGCCAGGCCGGCCTCGCCACCCTGGTGACCCAGGGCACGGACGGCCTGATCGCCAGCCATGTGCCGGTGCTGCTCGACCCGGAGCCGGCGCCGAACGGCACGCTGGTGGGTCACCTGGCGCGTCCGAACCCGCAGGCGAAGGGGGCGGTCGGCGAGGCGCTGGTGATCTTCCACGGGCCGGACGCCTACATCACGCCGTCCTGGTATGCGACCAAGCGCGACGGCGGCAAGGTCGTGCCGACCTGGAACTATGTGGCGATCCATGCCTATGGCGTGCCGGAGTTCTTCGACGATGCGGCGCGGTTGCGCGAGGTGGTCACCCGGCTGACCGAGCGGCATGAAACGCCGCGCGCCGAGCCCTGGGCGGTGACCGACGCACCGGCCGACTTCATCGACGGCATGCTGCGCGGCATCGTCGGGTTCTCGATCCCGATCGCGCGCATCGAGGGCAAGTGGAAAATGAGCCAGAACCGGCCCGCCGCGGACCGCGCAGGCGTGGCGGAGGGGCTGCTGGCCGATGGCGAGGCGGAGGTCGCGGCGCTGATCCCGCGATAGGGAGGGCGATGGCGCGGGGGCTGGGGCGGAGCGTCCAGCGTCAGCGACGGTGCGGCGGCGCCGGGTGCTGGCCTGCGTGAGGTGGACCGGAGGGCCGGGGCGGTGCGTGGCACGATTTGCCAAGACTCCGTGCGGGTGGACAGGCCAAACCTGCCCCCCGCGGAGTAGTCGCTGCGGACATCCCAGCCCGGAGATCCGCCGATGAACCTGCAACTCGACAACACGATCGCCCTGGTCACCGGCGCCACCAGCGGGATCGGGCTGGCGATCGCCCGACGGCTCGCCACCGAAGGCGCCGAGGCCATCATCACCGGGCGCAATCCGATGCGGCTCGACCGGGCCGTCGATTCGATCCGCGCGACCCGCAGCGGCAGCGTTCGCGGCGTCCTGGCCGATGCGGGCACGGCGGAGGGCGCGGACATCATCCTGCGCGCGGTGCCGCGGGTGGACATCCTGGTCAACAACCTGGGCATCTACGAGGCCAAGGAGTTCACCGCGATCACCGACGACGACTGGCGGCGGATCTTCGAGGTGAACGTGCTGGGCGGCATCCGGCTCGCCCGCGCCTATTTTCCCGGCATGCTGGAGCGCGACGCCGGCCGCATCATCTTCGTGTCGAGCGAGTCGGCGCTGAACACGCCGGTCGAGATGGTGCATTACGGCATGACCAAGACGGCGCAGCTTGCCGTCGCGCGCGGGCTGGCGGAGCTGACCAAGGGAACCCGCGTGACGGTGAACTCCGTGCTGCCCGGGCCGACGCGTTCGGACGGGGTGGCCGAGCTTCTGCGGAACATGGCGCCTGGCGTACCGACCGAGCAGGTCGAGGCGGAGTTCATCGCCAAGTTTCGCCCGGCGTCGCTGCTGCAACGGATGATCGATCCCGACGAGGTGGCCTCGCTGGTGGCGTATCTGGCCAGCCCGCTGTCCTCGGCGACCAACGGCGCGGCCGTGCGGGTGGACGGCGGGGTCATCTCCACCCTGGCGTAGGACGGTCACGGGCCGGGTGCTTGCCTTGGCCTGGCCTGCGACCGCTGCCTGATGTCCGCTATGGATCGTCATGGCACGGCCGTGGCCACGGCATGACGATGGCACGCACCCGCTCCCCGCACGGCTGGGCCAGGCTCCTGAGCGCCATCGTCTCACCCGCCGCGCTTGCTTCCTGCGCCCGTCCGTGCTTAACCGCGCCCCTTCCCTGCCGGGGCTGACGGCATCGTCCCCGGCTATGTCCGCATCCCGCGGGCCTCCAGCCATAGGGAGAACAACATGCCGCTATATGAATGCGTGCTCATCGCACGCAACGATGTCACGCAGCAGCAGGTCGAAGGCGTCGCCGACGGCATCGCAAGCCAGCTCGAATCCGAGGGCGGCGCGGTGAAGAAGCGCGAATACTGGGGTCTGCGCGGCCTGGCCTACCGGATCAAGAAGAACCGGAAGGGCCACTACATGCTGCTGGGCCTCGACGCCCAGCCGACCTTCGTGACCGAGATGGAGCGTCAGCTCAGCCTGAACGAGGACATCCTCCGTTTCATGACGCTGCGCGTCGATGAGATCGAGGAGGCGCCGTCCGCCATCCTGTCGCGCAAGTCCGACGACCGGGAGCGCGGATTCCGCGGCCCGAAGCCGGCCGGACGGTTCGACAGCGGCCGCCGGCGGGGCTTCGACGACCGTGAGGAATTCCGGGCTCGCGAGGAGTTCCGCGAAGAATTCCGTCCCGGCGCAGAGGAGTAGACCATGTCAGAGACTGCCGAGATCAACCCGGCTGCCCGCCGCGCCGCCGTCGGTGCCCGCCGGCCGTTCTACCGCCGCCGCAAGTCCTGCCCGTTCTCCGGCCCGAATGCGCCGAAGATCGACTACAAGGACGTGCGCCTGCTGTCCCGCTTCCTGTCCGAGCGCGGCAAGATCGTGCCGAGCCGCATCACCGCGGTGTCGGCCAAGAAGCAGCGCGAGCTGGCGACGGCGATCAAGCGCGCCCGCTTCCTCGCCCTGCTGCCCTACATCGTGAGCTGACGGAGCGGACCATGGCCAATGTGGAACTGATCCTGCTCCAGCGTGTGGAAAAGCTGGGGCAGATGGGCGACGTGGTGAAGGTGAAACCTGGTTTCGCCCGCAACTACCTGCTGCCGCAGAAGAAGGCTCTGCGCGCCAGCAAGGACAACCTGACCCGCTTCGAGAAGGAGCGCGCCCAGCTCGAGGCGCAGAACCTGAAGCGGCGCGAGGAGGCCGAGCGTGTCGCCGAGCGCGTCACCGGGCTGTCTGTGGTGATCATCCGCCAGGCCGGCGAGTCGGGCTCGCTGTATGGCTCCGTCTCGGGGCGCGACGTGGCGGAGGCGACCACCGCGGCCGGGCTGACCATCGACCGTCAGCAGGTGATGCTGGAGCACCCGATCAAGACGCTGGGGCTCGCGCGCGTCCGCGTGGCGCTGCATCCCGAAGTGTCGATCCCGGTCATCGTCAACGTCGCGCGCAGCCAGGAAGAGGCCGAGCGCCAGGCCCGAGGCGAGCGGGTGGGCGTGGAGGCCGAGGACGAAGAGGAAGCCCTCGACGCGGCGGCGATCTTCGACACCGGCGCGGAACCCGAGCAGCCGGAAGCCTGAGACAGCGGCTCGGGACTCCGGGACGGCCTTTCCGGCGAGGGGGGCCGAACCGGGTTCCGAACGCCGCTTGGGAACACCGCGCATAGAGAGCGTGCGGAGTCTCGCCGGCTCTGTCCGACTTCGGCTTCTGCCGGGGCTGCGTCCGTTACTGGATGGCCAGCACTCCATCGTCATGGCATGCCATCCACGCCCTTCGTGGCGCGAATGAAGACGTGGATGCCGCGGCCAAGCCATGCCATGACGGTGGAAAACGTTCGGCTCCGGCTTCTGTCGGGGCTGCATCCGTTACTGGATGGCCAGCACTCCATCGTCGTGGCATGACGCTGGAGGAATCCGGGCCCTGACACGGCCATGGCCCCTCGCGATTCCGTGTGATGCGGACTGTGATCCAGCTCATACGCCGCGCGCAGGCTGCCTCGATAGGTTTCGTCGACCGCTGAACACGCGCGGTCGAACAGGCGCTCACCAAGGAGCCGCTCAATGAACACCTATGTGGCAATCGACCCCATGGCGCTGGTGCTCTCGGACAAGGCGTACCTCATCTACGTCGAACTGAAGCATCCGCATGTCCCGGCGCTGGATGCCGTGAAACAGACGATGCAGCGCCTGTCCGCAGACGACAGGCGACTGGCGGTGGCACAGGCGAAGAGCCTCGCCGAGTACGGTCGCGCGGTACTGGACGCAGCCGCGCACTGACGCCACCGCGCCGTCCTCGTCGTGGATCCCCGCCGCGACGAGGACGGTTCGCGCGTTCAGCTCAGGGTGATGCGGGCCTCCCGGATCACCGTGCTGTTGGCATTCCAGTCCTGCTCGAAGAACGCCGCCATCTCCTCGGGCGACTGCGCCACGGCCCGGAAGCTGATGTCGCGCAGCTTCTGCACCATCTCCGGCGTCCTCGCGGTCTCCACCACCTTGCGGTTGAATGCTGCGACCACATCCTTCGGCGTGCCCGCCGGCGCCCAGATCGAGAACCAGATCGGCACGTCCGCGTCGGGAAAACCGGCCTCCGTCATGGTCGGCACAGCGGGAAAATCCCAGTGCCGCCCCGGACTGTTCACCGCGAGCAGGTTCAGCCGGCCGGACTTCACGTGCGGATACACCACGACCTCATTCATCATCTGCACGCTGCCCGCCAGCAGGTCGACCAGCGCATCGGCGCTGCCGCGATACGGCACGTGCAGGATGTCGATGCCGGCGCGCAGCTTCAGCGTCTCGATGCGAAGCTGCGTCGACGTGCCGAGCCCGGCCGAGCCATAGGCGATCTTCCCGGGATTCCGCTTCGCATGATCGATCAGTTCCGCCATCGTCCGGATGCCGAGATCCTTGATGATGACGAAGCCGCCCACGACGTCACCGACGCGCGCGACCGGCACCAGGTCCTTGCGCGCGTCGTAGCCCACCTTGCGAAGCTGCGGCACGACGTTGAGCGCCGAGTTGGGAGTGAGCAGGAAGGTGGTGCCGTCGGGCGCGGCGCGGGCCACCGCCTCGCTGCCGATCGTGCCCGAGGCGCCGCCGCGATTGTCCACCACGAACGGCACGCCGAACAATTGCGTCAGCCGATCGGCCCATGGCCTCGCGACGGTGTCGCCGGCACCGCCGGGCGCGTAGGGCACGATGATCTTCACCGGCTTGGTGGGCCACGCGGCCTGGGCGCGGGCGATAGCGGGGATCGACAATGCGGCACCGAGTCCGGCGATGGCGTGGCGGCGTAGGACGGGCGTTCCGTTGATCGGCATGGCGGCGTGCTCCCTGCAAGATGAACTTGTGGTGGCGGCACGGCACGACACGGCACGAGGTCGGAGCGGAGCTATTCCTGGAACGCCTCCTCGCGCGTCTTGCGCACATTGGGCAGCACCACCAGGACCAGCAGCGCCACGGCGGCGATCAGGAAGGCGAGGCTGAGCGGACGCGTCACGAACACCGTCGCATCGCCGCGCGACAGCAGCATCGCACGGCGCAGATAGGTCTCCATCATCGGACCCAGGATGAAGCCCAGCAGCATGGGCGCGGGCTCGCAGTCCAGCTTGACAAAGATGTAGCCCACGACACCGAACAAGGCGATCAGCAGCACCTCGTCCGCCGAATTGTTCAGGCTGTAGACGCCGATGCAGCAGAAGAACAGGATCGCGATCGACAGCAGCCGGTATGGCACCATCAGCATCTTCACCCAGATGCCGACCATCGGCAGATTGAAGATGATCAGCATCAGATTGCCGATCCACATGCTGGCGATCATGCCCCAGAACAGGCCGGGCTTGTCGTTCATCACCTGCGGGCCGGGGATGATGCCGTGAATCATCATGCCGCCGACCATCATCGCCATCACCGCGTTCGACGGAATCCCCAGTGTCAGCATGGGAATGAACGAGGTCTGCGCCGCGGCGTTGTTGGCCGATTCCGGGCCGGCGACGCCTTCGATCGCGCCGCGGCCGAAGCGGCTGGGGTCTTTCGCGACCTTCTTCTCGATGGTGTAGGAGGCGAACGATGCCAACACCGCGCCGCCGCCGGGCAGGATGCCGAGGGCACTGCCGATCGCGGTGCCGCGCAGGATCGCCGGGGCGGAGGCTCGCAGGTCCTTGCGGGTCGGCATCAGGCCGGTGACGCGCGAGCTTACCAGGTCGCGATGCTCGGGGTTGGCGAGGTTCGCCATGATCTCGTTGATGCCGAACACGCCCATGGCGATCGGCACGAAGTTGATGCCGTCGAACAGGATCCCGATGTCGAATGTGTAGCGCAGGTTGCCGGTGTTCACGTCGGTGCCCACGATGCCCAGCAGCAGCCCGATCAGCACCATGCCGAGGGCCTTGATGACGGAGCCATGCGCCATCACCACGGCGGTGATCAGGCCCAGCACCATCAGCGAGCAATAGTCGGCGGGGGCCGAACTGCTGCGCCACCGAGATCAGCGGCGGGGCGGCGACCGCGATCAGCATGGTGGCAACGCAGCCTGCGAAGAACGAACCGATGGCGGCGATGGCGAGGGCCGCACCGGCACGGCCCTGGCGCGCCATCTGGTAGCCGTCGAGGCAGGTCACCACCGACGAGCTTTCACCCGGCAGGTTGACCAGCACCGCGGTGGTGGAGCCGCCGTACTGCGCACCGTAGTAGATGCCGGCGAGCATGATCAGCGCGCCCTCGGGCGGCAGGTAGTACGTCGCGGGCAGCAGCAGCGCCATCGTGGCCACCGGGCCCACGCCGGGCAGCACGCCGATCGCCGTGCCGACGACGGCACCGACCAGGCACCAGAACAGGTTCTGCAGGCTCAGTGCAACGGAAAAGCCCAGACCCAGATTGGAGAAAAGGTCGCTCAGCTCCACGGGAACACCTTGATCGGCATTGCCAGGCCCCAGATGAAGATCACCCAGGCGAGGACCAGCATGATGGCGGCGAAGACGGTGAATTCCTTCAGCCGGTGGCCGGTGCCGGCAAGCGCGCCCAACACCATCATGACCACCATCGCGACGAACAGGCCGGCGGGTTCGATCAGCATAGCGAACGAGACGGCGGCGGCCGCCACCAGCAGCACCGGGCGCCAGGCGATGCGGCCGAGGCCCGGCCCGTGCGTCAGCAGGCCGCGCACCAGCACGATGCCGCCGATGCCGATCAGTCCCCAGCAGAGGATGCGCGGAAACACGCCGGTGCCGAGACGCAGCGGCGTTCCCATCGGGTAGTCGCGGCCGATCCACAACCCGGCTGCCCCGATCGCCAGGAACAGCAGGCCGCAGAGCGCATCCTGGCCACCCCTCACGAGGTCCGTGCGGCCCATCCGTTGCCCTCCCAAGGCTTTTTCGTTGGCTATATGCTTGCTGAAACCAGCGCGCTCGACAACACTCCTGATCAAATAGGGAGGAAAATACGATGCCGCGCCAAGCCGTGCCGCCTCGCCGTTCGTTCCGTTCCATTAACCTGATCCCGCTGGCTGGCCTGTTCCTGCTGGCGCTGTGCGCCGCCGCGCCTGCCTGGGCGCAGGCGGCCTGGCCGACACGCCCGGTCAAGCTGGTGCTGCCCTATGCGCCTGGCGGCGCCACCGATTTCATCGGACGCCCCTGGGCCGAGAAGCTGCAGCAGGCATTCGGCCAGCCCTTCGTCATCGACAACCGCGGCGGCGCATCCGGCGCGATCGGCACCGAGGCCGTCGCGCGGTCCGCGCCTGACGGCTACACGTTCCTGCTGACACCGGGTGCTACGCTGACCGTGCTGCCGCTGCTGCGCAAGGTGAACTACAGTCCGCAGAAGGATTTCGTGCCGGTGGCCGATGTCGGCGACCTGGTCTGCGGTTTTGTCATCCTGCCGGCGCTCGGCATCAACTCCATCAAGGAGCTTGTCGATTACGCCAAGAAGAATCCCGGCAAGCTCGCCTATGGATCGGCGGGTCCAGGCACCTATTCGCACATGCGTATCGAGATGCTGAAGCTGAAGGCGGGTATCGACATCCTGCACGTGCCGTATCGCGGCAGCGCCGATGCGTTGAACGACCTGCTGGCCGGGCAGGTGCAGTTGATGAACGAGATCAACGTCATTCCGCACGTGAAGGCGGGCAAGCTGAAGCTACTCGACATCAACTACAGCAGCCGCCATCCGGACTTTCCCGACGTGCCGACGCTGACCGAGGCGGGTTATCCGGACACCGACGTTGCCATCCAGTTCACGCTGCAGGCGCCGGCCGCGGTGCCGAAGGAGATCGTCACAGCGCTCAACAAGAAGATCGTCGAGATCGCCGCGACGCCGGAGATGATCCAGCGCATGCGGGAGATCAACGTGGTGGTGCCGTTGCAGACTCCGGAGCAGGTGGCGGCGGTGCAGGCGCGCGAGACCGAGTCGAACCGCAAGCTGATCGAGACGGCGAAGATCAGCATGGACTGACCCGTGCCGGAGCCCGCGGCGGCGGGCGCGCTCCTGTCATTGCGAGCGCAGTGAAGCAATCTCCATGAGGGTACTCCTCATGGAGGTTGCTTCGTCGCTCGCGCTCCTCGCAATGACAGGGGGGCGCGCCGGGCGGCGAAACTTGCCAGCCGGCCGGCACAGGCCGAAGCTCCCTCCTGCGGGTCAGCTTCGTAGGAGGGAACGGACAATGCGCTACAATCGTATCTCTGCCGACTGCCACCTGGACATGCCCTGGATGCCGCCGACGCTGTTCGTGGAGAACGCGTCGCACGAGATGAAGGACCGCATGCCCTATGTGACCGACGGTCCCGACGGACCGATGTGGGTCACCAAGAGCGGCGCCAATTTCGGCCTGAAGAACGGTGTCGGCCCGAGCGGGGCCAAGCTCGTGCCGGGCCAGAACCGGCGCGTCGACATCATGGCGGAGACCGGGCTGTTCGCCGATGGTGCCAAGGACATCCGCCGCGTCAGCGACCCGCATCTGCGGGTGAAGGACATGGATCGCGACGGCGTCGACGCCGAGGTGATCTTCGGCATCCTGGGGTCGGCGTCGAAGCTGCAGGACAGTGCCGCGGCCGCGGAGATGTTCAGAATCTACAACGACTGGCTGAAGGATTTCTGCAGCCACTATCCGGACCGGCATATCGGCCTGGCGTGCCTGCCCTATGGCGACATCGACTGGGCGGTGGCGGAGGTGCATCGCACCGCCAAGATGGGACTGAAGGGGCTGGAACTGTCCTGCTCGTGGGACATGGAGCCGATGTGGCACCCGTGCTGGGAGCCGCTGTGGAAGGCGGTGGATGAGGTGCAGTTGCCGCTGCATTTCCACACCTTCCCGACCACGCCGCCGCGCGCGCGGGAGATGGCATCAGGGCAGGTGCGCCGCGCGGCGATGTTCACCGGCGTGTCGGCGTTCCAGATGGGACTGATCCACATCCTGGCGGCGATGATGGGCGCCGGTGTGTTCGAGCGCTATCCGCGGCTGCGGGTGTCGTTCGGCGAGAGCGGCATCGGCTGGATTCCTTACGCGCTCGACCGCATGGATTTCGAGTTCGAGGACCGGTTCCGCGACCTGATGAAGCTGAAGCCGTCGGAATACTGGCAGCGCCAGTGCAAGGCGACGTTCCAGTTCGATCCGATCGGGCCGAAGCTGCTGAACGTCAACAACCTGATGACGACGGAGACGCTGATGTGGGGGTCGGACTATCCGCACACCGACGGCATCTGGCCCGAATCCACCAAGTATATCGACGAGCAGTTCAAGGGATTGTCGGCCGACGATGTGCGCAAGATCACCTGCGACAACGCGGCGAAGTTCTATAACCTGACGAACTGACGCGGACTTCCGAGACCCGGCCGGCGGTCGTCCGGCCGGCCGGCTTCGCAACATTCGAGCACGGAGCGCCGATGTCCGAAGCCGCCACAGGCCTGCGCACCGGTGCCGGATACCTGGCGGACATCGCCAATGACGGACGGCAGGTCGTCTACGACGGAGAGATCGTCAAGGACGTAACGACGCATCCGGCGTTCCGTGGCGCGGCGCGATCGATCGCCGGCCTGTGGGACATCGCGGCCGACCCGGCCAACCGCGACCTGATGACATATCCCTCGCCGGCCACCGGCAAGCCCGTGCTGTGGTGCTGGCACATTCCGCAACGTCCGGAGGATCTCCGGCCTCGCCGCCGCATGCTCGAGCGCTGGACCGAGCACACCTTCGGCCTGATGGGCCGCACGCCCGACCACGTCGCCGGGTTCTTTGCCGGTTTCGCGGCCAATCCCGGGTTCTTCGCGTCCGGCGGGCAACGTTACGCCGACAACCTGACGGCGTTCTACCAGTATGCGCGCGACAACCATCTGTATATTTCCTACGCGCTGGTGCCGCCGCAGATCGACCGCAGCAAACCGTCGCATGCGCAGTCCGACCCAACGCTGTGCGCCGGCGTGGTGGGCGAGCGGGATGACGGCATCATCCTCAAGGGCGCGCAACAGCTTGCGACCGGTGCGCCGTTCTCCGATTACCTGTTCCTGAGCTGTATCCATCCGCAGGTGCCGGGCGACGAGGCGCATGCGATCAGCGTGGCGATCCCGATCAACGCGCCGGGACTGAAGGTCTATGCGCGGCGGTCCTATGCGACCAATGCCGTCAGCGGGTTCGACTATCCGCTGTCGAGCCGGTTCGATGAAACCGACGCGCTGATCACGCTCGACAACGTCTTCGTGCCGTGGGAGCGGGTCTTCATCTACCGCAACATCGAACTCTGCCGCGACCAGTGGCGGAAGACGCCGTCGCACAGCTACGGCAACTACCAGGCGCAGATCCGCTATGCCACCAAGCTGCGCTTTCTGATCGGCGTCATGAAGCATCACTGCGAGATCACCGGCGTCGATGCGCTGCCGGCCAGCCAGGCACAGCTTGGCGAGATGGCAGCGCTCGCCTCGATCGTGGAGATGATGGTCGAGGCGCAGGAGACCCGCGCGACGGTCGAGGACGGCATGGTCTGGCCGTCGCGGGTTGCACTCTACTCGGTGATGGCGCTGCAATCCGACATCAATCCGCGGCTGATCGACATGGCGCGCGACCTCAGCGGCGGCGCGATGATCATGCTGCCCTCGTCACGATTGGACTACGACAATCCGGAGACGGCGCGCGACCTGGAGCGCTACGTCGCCTCGCCCGGCTATCCGTCGAAACGGCGGGTTGCTTTGCTGAAGCTGGCCTGGGACCTGATCGGCAGCGAGTTCGGCGGGCGCCATCAGCAGTACGAAAAATTCTATGGCGGCCCCGCCATCGGCAACAAGCTGCACGTCTACCGCAACTATGATTTCGCCGCGGCGAAGGCACTGGCCGAGGCCGCGCTGGATGGCTCGGAGGATTAGCTTCAAGAAATTGTCAGCCGTGACCTGCGGGAGATTGCTTGCACCGGGGCGGCGGCGTCCGGCAATTTGAGCGCCCCAGGACGAGGCCGCCCTGGTCACAGGCTCGCAGGCATGCCGGCAACGTTCATCCAGCTCGGACCATACTACAACCGCAACATCACCGACGCGCGCCGCTACATGGCGGCCCATCGGGAGCGTGGCGTGGTCACCGTCTACCTGGCCGCGCCGATCACCTCACCGGTGATCGAGATCGCGATCGATGGACGTAGCCTCTACGTGCTCGGCCTGCGGCGGCAGGGGGAGCAGCGCTGGTGGGAGTTCGAGCCAGACGGCGACCAGCCGCATCTGTCCCCGGCCGCCCGCATCGCCCGCGGCCCGGCGACCTACTCCAACCTGGGGCTCACCGCGGGAACCGACGTCGTGATGCAGCCGTGGCTGCTGCTGCAGGAGCTTGGCAATTTCGACGGGCTGATGGGCGACGATGCAAAAAAGCGCAGGCTGCTGCTGCTGATCTTCCTGGTGTCGGAGGCGCTGCGCTTCGACTCGGTGAAGGCCGCCTGCTACGCGTACCTGTCGCATGCGGACCTCTATTTCGGCGCGCCCGAGCATTTCTACCGCAACCCAGCGGACATGGGCCGCCATCGCTTCGTGTTCACCGAGCAACTGGTGCGGACCGTGCAGAACTGGCGCACCCGCACGGCCGGCGGCAACAACGACATCGGGCTTCCCTGGCTGGGCTGATCGCCGTCGGCGTAACGGTGCTGAAGCCGCTCAGACGGTCTACTTTGCCCCATGTCCAGTTCGTCTTCGATCACCTCGGCTGAACGCCTGGCGGTGCGCCGCACGCCGGTCCTCGCCGCCTGCCTGATGGCAACCTTCATGTCGGCCATCGAGGCGACCATCGTCGCCACCGCCATGCCCGGCATCGTCGCCGCGCTCGGCAACTTCAACCTGTACTCCTGGGTGTTCTCGGTCTACATGCTGAGCCAGGCGGTCAGCATCCCGATCTACGGCCGCCTCGCCGACATGTATGGGCGCAAGCGCATGTTCTATGCCGGCACCGGGTTGTTCCTGGTCGCCTCCGCCCTGTGCGGCCTGGCCAGCGACATGACGCTGCTCGTCGTGTTCCGCGCCCTGCAGGGTCTCGGCGCCGGCGGCGTGCAGCCGATCGCCAGCACCATCGTCGGCGACATCTACGCGCCGGAGGAACGGGCGCGCATGCAAGGCGTCATGTCGACGGTCTACGGCGCCGCCGCCGTCGCCGGCCCGTCGCTCGGCGTGCTCCTGGTGCAGCACGCCGGCTGGCAGGCGGTGTTCTGGATCAACCTGCCGATCGGCATCGTGGCACTCGCCATGGTGCACCGCTTCCTGCACGAGACCGTGCAGCCACAGCCGCGCCGCGTCGACTACACCGGCTCCGCCCTGCTGATGCTGGCCGCCGGCGCGCTCGCCCTGGCGCTCAGTTCCGCCGGCCTGGCCTTCGCGCACGGTCATGAAATGACGCGGCTCACGGTCCTGGGCGACACTGTGGTGGGCGTCGCGGCGCTGCTGTTCCTGCTGTGGCACGAACGGCGTGCGGCGGAACCGATTCTGCCGCTGCAACTCTGGCGCGAGCGCATCGTCAGCGCCGGCAGTCTCGGCAGCGGCGCGGTGGGCGCGCTGATGATGGGCGTCTGCGCCTTCCTGCCGGTCTACGTGCAGGGCGTCATGGGTCATTCCGCCGCCGTGTCGGGCGCGGTGCTCGGCGCGATGTCGGTGTTCTGGACGCTGTCGGCGATCGGTTCGGGCACGCTGCTGCGGCACGGCAGCTACCGCGGCATCGCCACGCTGGGCGCAATCCTGCTGCTGGCCGGCGTGCTGGAACTGAGCGCCATGACGCCGCAGGCCGGTGTGCTGTGGCCGATGGCCGGCGCGGCTCTGCTGGGCACCGGCGTCGGCCTTTGCCAGACCGTGTTCCTGGTCTCGATCCAGTCCTCGGTGCCATGGCAGCAGCGCGGCGCGGCGACCTCCTCGGTGATGTTCCTGCGCTGCCTTGGGCAGGCGATGGGCGCGGCGGTGCTGGGAGCGGCCGTGCTGCTGAGCCTGCAGGCCGCGGCGCCGGGCACCTCGCACACGCTCTACCAACTGATGGCGCCCGTGCGGCGAGCGGAGCTGTCGCCGCCGGTGCTGATGCACCTGGCGGGTATCGCGGCAAACGCGATCACGTCGGCCTATCTGCTCGGTGCGCTGCTGGCGGTGGCGACCTGCGTCATCGCCTGGCGGCTGCCGCCCGGGCTGCGGCCCGCCCAACAGTCGCATTGACAGTCGGCCATCGGGGGGCAGTCGCGCTGACCGCCGGTGGCATTGGCCGCCGGTCGCACTCGACGGCGCACCTCTGGATCGCCACGCCTGCTGATCGGCATTGCGAGGATTGCGGCAACACCGCAAGCTCTGTCGACGGAGGTCGCCAATGCAGCAGGACACGCTACTCCCACCGGTCACCGGCCGCTCCGCCTGGATCGGCGCCGACCTGGCCAAGCGGCCGGAGGAATGGATCTATCCGCTGTCGGCCGAGCAGATCGCCGAGATCGAGGCGGCCGCCGCCGCCGTGCGGGACCGCGACATCGCCTCGATCCGGCGCGAGGAGTTTCCCCTGCCGACGTTCGGTCCCGTGCTCGAGCAGTTGCGCGATGAGGTGCTGAACGGGCGCGGCTTCCTGCTGATCCGCGGGCTGCCGGTGGAGGGCCGGCCGATCGGCGAGAGCGCCACCGCCTATTGGGGCATCGGAACGTATTTCGGCAGTGCGCGATCGCAGAACGCCCAGGGCCACGTGCTGGGCCATGTGCGCGACCTGGGCGTGTCGTCGAAGAATCCCAACGTACGCATCTACCAGACCTCCGAACGGCAGAATTTCCACACCGATTCCTGCGACATCGTCTCGCTGCTGTGCCTGAAGACGGCGAAGTCGGGCGGGCTGTCGTCGCTGACCAGTTCGATGTCGGTCTATAACGAGATGGCGAAGCGGCATCCGGACCTGGTGTGGCGGCTGTTCCGGCCGATGCCGACGGACCGCCGCGGCGAGGTGCCCGAGGGCAAGCTGCCCTGGTTCAACACGCCGATCTACAACGAGCACGGCGGGCTGCTGTCGGCGATCTACGCGCCGCATTATATCCGGTCGTCGCAACGTTTCCCGGACGCGCCGCGGCTGAGTGCGGCGGACCTGGAGGCGCTCGATGCGTTCGATGCGCTGGCCGAGGACGCGACGCTGCGGCTGGACATGGCGTTCCGGCCAGGGGACATCCAGTTCGTGCACAACCACACGGTGCTGCACGACCGCACCGCATTCGAGGACTGGCCGGAGCCGGAGCGCAAGCGCCACCTGCTGCGGCTATGGCTCGCCGCGCCAGGTGCCCGTGAACTGCCGCAGGCGTATGCGGAGCGCTACGGCAGTGTGGAGGTCGGCAATCGCGGCGGGATCATCTGCCGCGGCACCGAGCCGCACGCCCCGCTCAAGGCGGAGTAGCGGCGCGGGATGACGCGGAGCAAAAGCCCCGTGTCATTGCGAGCGACGCGAGTGCCGTCAGGTATTCATCGCGTCGAAGAAGTCGTTGTTGGTCTTGCTGTACTTCAGCTTGTCCAACAGGAACTCCATCGCATCCACCGTCCCCATCGGGTTCAGGATTCGGCGCAGCACCCACATCTTCGACAGGGTGCTCTTCTCGACCAGCAGTTCTTCCTTGCGGGTGCCCGACTTGGTGATGTCGATCGCCGGGAAGGTGCGCTTGTCCGACAGCTTGCGGTCCAGGATGATTTCCGAGTTGCCGGTGCCCTTGAACTCTTCGAAGATCACTTCGTCCATGCGGCTGCCGGTGTCGATCAGTGCGGTCGCGATGATGGTCAGCGACCCGCCTTCCTCGATGTTGCGCGCCGCACCGAAGAAGCGCTTCGGCCGCTGCAGCGCGTTGGCATCCACACCACCGGTCAGCACCTTGCCGGACGAGGGCACCACGGTGTTGTAGGCGCGCGCCAGGCGGGTGATGGAATCCAGCAGGATCACCACGTCGCGCTTGTGCTCGACCAGGCGCTTGGCCTTCTCCAGCACCATCTCCGTCACCTGCACGTGCCGCGTCGCCGGCTCATCGAAGGTGGAGCTGATGACTTCACCTTTCACCGAACGCGCCATGTCGGTGACCTCCTCCGGCCGCTCGTCGATCAGCAGCACGATGAGGAACACCTCGGGATGGTTGGCGGCGATCGCGGTGGCGATGTTCTGCAGCATCACCGTCTTGCCGGTGCGCGGCGGCGCCACGATCAGCGCGCGCTGGCCCTTGCCGATCGGCGAGATCAGGTCGATCACCCGCGGGGTGAAGTCCTTGTTCGGACCCTTCGCCACCGACTGGAAGTTCTCCACTTCCATCTTCAGTCGCTCGTCCGGATAGAGCGGCGTGAGGTTATCGAAGTTGATCCGGTGCCGCACGGATTCCGGCGGCTCGAAGTTGATGGTGTTGACCTTCAGCAGCGCGAAGTAACGCTCGCCGTCCTTCGGCGCGCGGATCTGCCCTTCGACCGAATCACCGGTGCGCAGGCCGAAGCGGCGGACCTGGCTCGGGCTCACGTAGATATCGTCGGGGCCCGGCAGGTAGTTGGCCTCCGGGCTGCGCAGGAACCCGAAGCCGTCGGGCAGGATTTCCAGCGTCCCCTCGCCATGGATCGCCTGGTCGTTCTCGGCCAGGTTCTTGAGGATCGCGAACATCATGTCCTGCTTGCGCAGCGACGATGCATTCTCGATCTGCAGGGATTCGGCGTAGCTCAGGAGGTCAGAGGGGGATTTGGCCTTGAGTTCGGCAAGATGCATGGACGCAGTCCAATGATGATGCGGGACAGGGGCGGACGCCCGGATTGTCGTTGCCGACCATCGTCCGATCGATGGCCGGGTTCGGTCCCGTCTGGGTGGGAGAATCGAATGGCGATCCGATCGCCATCGCGCGGAGAGAAACCCAGGCTAGGCGGTCCGGCTCCCCTCCGTCAACGGGCAGGTGGGACGAAGACGCCCCGAAGTCAAGGGCTTCGCCCCCGGCTCAGAACGGCCGGACGATGACCATCACGACGATGATCACCATCAGCAGGGTCGGAACCTCGTTCGCCAGTCGATAGAAACGCTGCGGCCGCCGGTTGCGATCCTCCTGGAAATCCCGCTGCCAGCGCGACAGGGCGCCATGGAAGCCGGACATCAGCAGCACCATGGTCAGCTTCACGTGCCACCAGCCGGCCGACCAGTCGATGATGCCGGGCGTCAGCACCAGCACCACCCCGAACGTCCAGGTGGCCATCATCGCCGGGTTGATGATCTGCTTCAGCAGGCGCCGCTCCATCACCTTGAAGCGCTCGCTCTCGGCCGAGCCGCGGCGAAGCTCGCAGTGATACACGTAGAGCCGCGGCAGATAGAACATGCCCGCCATCCAGGCGATCATGGCGATCACATGCAACGCCTTGGTCCAGGGATATAGCCAGGCGAACGCGGCGATCGTCATGGCAGCGGACAGCCGGAGCGATCCGCCGGACAGATGCGCGCGCCCGCATGGCTGCACGTGCCCGGGCCGCGCGCCCGCACCGAGCGCACCAGCGCCGCCAGCGCGGTGATGAAATCCGGATCGGTGTTCGGCACCGGCACGCGGAAATAGCCGGGCACGCCCAATTTCTCGGCCAGCGTCCGGTAGTCGATGTCGAGTTCCACCAGGGTCTCGGAGTGGTCCGACACGAACGCGATCGGCACCACCAGGATGGCGACGCCGTCATGTGCCGCGCGCTCGATCTCCTCCTCGGTGCTGGGGCCGATCCAGCGCTGCGGCGTGGCACGCGACTGGTAGCAGACCGCCCAGTCCACCGCCTCGCCCCACGCCTCCAGCACCGCTGCGACGGTCTGCTCGATCTGCCACTGATAGGGATCGCCGCCGGCCACGATCGCCTCCGGCAATCCGTGCGCCGAGAACAGCACCCGCAGCCGCAGGCCGGGCGCAAGCTCGGCGGAGGCCGCCTGCCAGGCACGTTCCAGCAGGCCGGCCGTGGCCCCGACGAAGGCAAGGTCGGTCGGATAGCAGCACAGCGTGGCGGTGTCGGCGACCAGGCCGGCAGCGGCGGCGGCGGCGCGCCACGCCGACAGGGAACTGCCGGTGGTCGTGCCGGAATACTGCGGATACAGCGGCAGCAGCACGATATCGTCCGGAGCCCAGTCGCGCACCGCCCGCGCCGTCACGTCGCTCTGCGGATGCCAGTAGCGCATGGCGATGAAGCACTTCGCGTCGAACTCGGGCAGTTCGGCCTCCAGCGCCGCCGCCTGCGCCTCGGTCAGCGCCAGCAGCGGCGAGCGCCCGCCCAGCAGGGCATAGCTGGCGCGGGCCGGCTCCAGCCGGGCGCCGGCGATGCGGCGCGCCAGAAACGGGCGGATGAAGAACGGCACGCGCAGGATGGCCGGGTCGCGGAACAGGTTGAGCAGGAACGGACGGATCGCCTCCGGCCCGTCGGGCCCGCCGAGGTTGAACAGGACGATGGCAACCCTAGGTCGCACGCACTTGCTCCACCAGCGCGCCGACATGCTCGGGCGGCGTCTGCGGCACGATGCCGTGGCCCAGGTTGAAGATCGCCGGCCGGCCGCGCAGCCCCGCCAGCACGCCGGCCGCCTCCTGCCGCAGCGCCGCTCCGCCCGCCACCAGCGACAGCGGATCGAGGTTGCCCTGCAGCGCGATGCCGGACGGCACGGCAGCGCCGGCCAGCGCCAGGTCCATCGAGGTATCGAGCCCGATGCCGGCGACGCCGGTGGTGGACGCGTATTCCCCCACCAGCAGGCCGGCCAGCCGCGGAAAGCCGATCACCGGCACCGAGGGATGCCGCGCCCGCAGCGCCGCGATGATCGCGCGCGCCGGCGCGATGACGAAGCGGCGGAACTGCATCGGCGACAGGATGCCGGCCCAGGTGTCGAACAGCATCACGGCGTCCGCCCCCGCGTCGATCTGCGCGGACAGGTAGGTGACGGTGGCGTCCACCAGCAGCGCCATCAGCCGGTCGAACACCTCGGGCTGGGTGAGCGCCAGCGTGCGGGTCGCGGCGAAGTCGCGCGAGCCGCTGCCCTCCACCATGTAGCAGGCGACGGTGAACGGGGCGCCAGCGAAGCCGATCAGCGTGCAGTCGGGAAAGTCCTGCGCCAGCCCCGCGCGTACCCGCCGCACCGTCTCCAGGATCGGCGCGATGGCGCCCGGCAGCCGCGTCGGCTGCAACGCCGCCACGTCTTCGGCCGAGCGCAGGGGAGGCAGCATCGGCCCCTCGCCCTCGCGGTAGGCGAGGCCCTGGCCGAGAGCCCAGGGCACCATGAGGATATCGCTGAACAGGATCGCCCCGTCGAAGCCATACCGCCTGATCGGCTGCAGCGTGACCTCGGCCGCCAGGTCCGGCGTGGTGCACAGGGCAATGAAGTCGCCCGCCTGTGCCCGCACGCGGCGGTATTCCGGCAGATAGCGCCCGGCCTGGCGCATCAGCCAGAGGGGCGGCGGCCACACCGCCTCACCCGACAGCGCCCGCAGCAGAGGCTTCGCCGATCTCTCCATGGTCCTCGCTTTAACAGGAAAGAAAGATAAAGGAATGGATGATGCTGTAGTAAGGCCTGTGGATCGTGGGGACTGAGTAGTCCCCCGCTCCCGGCCTGGCTTGTCCACGTGGAGATCGCGGTCCAGTCGGCTGATTCCACCACATTTGGCGGACCTGTCCCCATCTCCCCCAACGGCCGGTACGGAGTCCTCCACCGTACCCGCGAACGACACGGTCATCCCCGGCTTTCCTCCCGGCGCTGTGACAATCTGCTGGCGGCGCCAGTTATCCCCGTTATCCTCGGTTTCCCTCTGGTCCCTGGCCCCCATGTCCGACCATCGCATCAATCTTCATCTGGTCTCCGACGCCACCGGCGAGACGCTCAATGCGATCGCCCGCGCCACGACCGTGCAGTTCGAGCAGGCCGACATCGTCTATCATCGCTGGAGCCTGATCCGGACGCGCTTCCAGCTTCACCGGGTGTTGGAGGGTGTCGAGCATGAACCCGGCCCGGTCCTGTCCACGCTGGTCGATCGCGCGCTGCGCGGCGAGTTGGAGACCACCTGCCGCCGCCTGAACGTGCCGGTGGTCAACGTGCTCGACCCGGTGATGAACCTGCTGCAGGAGTTCATCGGCGAGGAGGCCGCCGCCCGCCCTGGCCGGCAGTATGCTCTGAACGCCGACTATTTCCGCCGGATCGATGCCATGCACTACGTGCTGGCGCATGACGATGGACAGGCGCAGCCGGGCATTGCCGAGGCCGATGTGGTGCTGGTGGGGGTCTCGCGCAGTTCCAAGACGCCGACCTGCTTTTATCTGGCGAACCGGGGGATCAAGGCGGCCAACGTGCCGCTGGTGCCGAACCTGCCGGAACCGCCGGGACTGGAGACGGTGGAATGCCCGGTGATCGGCCTCACGCTGGAAGCCGAGGCGCTGATCGAGATCCGGCGCCACCGGCTGCGACTGATCGCCGCGGGCAATGCGGTGGCGATCGCCCGGCAGAACAGCACCGAGTACATCGATGAGGACGCGGTGAAGTCGGAACTGCTGTGGGCGCGGAGGCTGTGCAATCGCCGCGGCTGGCCGGTGATCGACGTGACCCGCCGTTCGATCGAGGAGACGGCGGCGACCGTGCTGCAACTCATGGAGGCCTGGCACGAGCGGCGGCGGAAGGATGCGGCCGCTCGCAAGTGACGCTGCAACGGCCGGAGCCGCGGCTGGTGCTGGCCAGCGCATCGGCCTCCCGCCGCGCGCTGCTGGCGGCGGCCGGCCTCGCCTTCGATGCCTGTCCGGCCGACATCGATGAGGCGCCGGTCAAGCAGGAATCCCGCGCCGCGGGGGCCGATGCGGCGGCGGCCGCGCTTCGCCTGGCGCACCTGAAGGCTGCGGCGGTCGCGCGGCGCATGCCCGGCGCGCTGGTCATCGGCGCCGACCAGATCCTGGTGTGTGAGGGTACCTGGTTCGACAAGCCGCCCACGCTCGCCGCTGCCCGCGCACAGTTACTGGCACTGCGCGGCCGCCGCCATACGCTGGCAACCGCTGTCGTCTGCCACCAGGATGGCCGCGACGCCTGGGAACATGTCGAGGCACCCTGTCTCACCATGCGGGATTTCAGCGAGGATTTCGTCGACAGATACCTGGCCGCGGAAGGCGAGGCCGCGACGGCGACGGTGGGCGCCTACCGGCTGGAGGGCCTGGGCGTGCACCTGTTCGATGCAGCGGAAGGCGAGCATTCCGCCATTCTTGGCCTGCCGCTGCTGCCGCTGCTGGCGTTTCTCCGCAGCAACGGTGTCGTCATGTCCTGAGACGATTCAAGGTTAAAGGAACTTGCCATCACAAGGGTCGCTGATCTACCAACGCGCATACGTCCTCTTGGCGTGAGACAGCGTGATGCGTACGATATTCGGCGGCTTTATCCTTGGGTACCTGATGATCGCTCTGGTCATCGCACCGGCGGTGATGTGCGCCCTCAACGTGACACCGAGTTACCGCACCGGGGTCGTCACCGTGCTGGAGCGCAGCGGCGTGCTGCAACCGGTCCGCGACAGCGCCCGCGAGGCGGCACAGTTCCGCGACCGCATGCTGACGCGCCTCTCGGACTTCGTGGACAGCAAGCTCACGCCGCACGCGCCAATCTGACGGCGCCTAGAGCAGATCCCGTTCGCGGCGGCTCACTGGATCCGCTCTGGCCGGATCGCCGTCAGTGACCGCCGGCGGGCGTGAACCCGGCGATCAGCTCGGCGATCTTCACCGGATCAGACTGTTCCATGACGTGGCGGGCGAACCGCGCGCAGGCGTCGATTTCCACCGTGCGGATCGCCTGCTTCACCCGTGGCACCGCCGATGCGGTCATGCTGAAGCTGCGCAGCCCGAGCCCGAGCAGCAGCGGCGTCAGGCGGGGATCGGCGGCCATCTCGCCGCACACCGACACCGGCATCCGCATCCGCAGCGCGGCCTCGGTGGCGAACTGCACGAGGCGCAGCACGGCGGGGTGCAGCGGGTCGTAGAGTTCCGCCACATCGGTCTCGCCGCGGTCCACCGCCAGGGTGTAGGCGGTCAGGTCGTTGGTGCCGATGGCGAAGAAATCAGCCTCCAGCGCCAGCGCATCGGCTGACAGGGCCGCGCCCGGGGTCTCGATCATGATGCCGAGCGGCGGCAGCTTGTCGGGGATGCGTTCGCCGCGACGCCGCAGCCGACGCGCCACCCGCTCATACACCTCGCGCGCCTCGCGCACCTCGGCGACATTGGTGACCATCGGCAGCAGTACCCGCACCGTGCCGGCCGTAGCGGCGCGCAGGATGGCGGCGAACTGGGTCTCCAGCAGTTCCGGCTGGCGCAGCAGCAGGCGGATCCCGCGCATGCCGAGAGCCGGATTGGCATCGGCGACGTCCGGCACCAGGCCAGCGCTGGACAGTGCCTCGATGTCCTTCTCGCCGCCCCAGTCGAGCACCCGGATCACCACCGGATCGCCGTTCATCGCCTCGACGATCGTCCGGTACGTCTCCATCTGCGTGCCCTCGTCGGGCATCGTCTCGCGGTTCATGAACAGGAACTCGGTGCGCAGCAGGCCGATCCCCAGGGCGCCCGATTGCGCGATCAGCGGCAACTCGAGCGGCAGTTCCAGGTTGGCCTGCAACTCCACCGTCTCCCCGTCCAGTGTCTCGGCCGGCAGGCGCCGGAGCTTCGACAGACGTTGGCGTTCACGGGCGAAGGTGGTGACCGCGCGGCGCGCCGCCGTCAGGGTCTCCGGCTGCGGGTTGAGCACCACGGTGCCGGTCGTGCCGTCGACCACCACCATGTCGCCGGGATGGATGGCATGGGCGATGCCGGCCGCGCCCAGCACCGCCGGCACGCCGAGCGCGCGCAGCATGACCGAGGTGTGGCCTTCGGCGCCGCCCTCCTCGGTCGCCACGCCGCACAGCCGCGACGGGTCGAGCAGCGCGGCATCCGACGGCCGCAGGGATTCGCTGATCAGCACGGCGCCGGCGGGCAGCCCGGCGAAGCTGCGAAACGGCGCGCGCGTGAGGTTGCGCACCAGCCGCCGGCCGATCTCGCGTACCTCTTCCGCCCGCCGCGTCAGGCTGGCGCGGTCTTCCGCCGGCATGCCGGGTTCCGCCTGGGCCATGATCGCCGATGCGATCGCTTCCGCCTCCGCCACCACGGCGCTTTCCGCCGACAGCAGCGTCTCGTCGATGCGGCGGCGGACGGCGCGGATGAGACGCGTGGAACCCAGCATACGGATGTAAGCGTCGATCAGCGGCGCGAGTTCCGCCTGGCTTTCCTCCGGCAGTACAACAAGCCGCTTGCGCAGCTTGCCAAGCTGTTTGCGCGACTGGGCGACGGCGGCATCGAGGCGGGTGCCTTCGGCTGCGCAGTCGGCGGCCAGGATCTTGGTGCGGGTGATCGTGAGGGCGGGCTCGGAGGCGCGGAACACTGGCCCGATGGCGACACCGGCGGAGACCGGCAGGCCGCTGAAACGCCGCTCCTGCCGGGTCTGGTCGGTGGGTGGCGCAGACAGGCGCTTGTGCTGGGGCGGCGGCGGGCTATTCCTGTTCATCGAAGCCGGCCTCGACCAGCGCGGCCAGCGCATCGAGGGCTTCCTTGGCGTCCCATCCTTCGGCGCGCAGTTCGATCACCGCGCCGCGGCCGGCGCCGAGCATCATCAGCCCCATGATGGAGCGGGCCGGCACCGACTGTCCCTCGCGGATCACGTCGACCGACGCGTCGAAGCGTTCGGCCAGCATGACGAATTTGGCCGCGGCCCGCGCGTGCAGGCCGCGCTTGTTGGGAACCGTCACGTTCCTGGTCAGCACCGGGGCGTTGGCGGCCGAACCTGATTCCTCGGAGGGCTGGTCGCCGTCCGCCGGCGTCATCCGCAGGAGCCGTCCAGCTTGCCGCACCCGTGCAGCACGTGCGAGGCGGCGGCGATGTATTTGCGGCCGGCTTCTTCGGCGCAGTTCACCGCATCCGCCAAGGGCTGCTTGGAGCGCACCTTGGCCAGCTTGACCAGCATCGGCAGGTTCACGCCGGCGATCACCTCGATCCCGCCGCGCTGCATCATCGAGATCGCCAGGTTGGACGGCGTGCCGCCGAACATGTCGGTCAGCAGCACGACGCCGTCACCGGTGTCGCACCGGCTGATGCAGGCCTCGATCTCCGCGCGGCAGTGGTCGATGTCGTCGTTGGGTCCTATGCAGACAGTGTCAACGTTCCGTTGCGAGCCCACCACATGTTCCATGGCGGATCGCAGTTCCTCGGCCAGCCGGCCGTGGGTCACCAGGACCATGCCGATCATCGGAGGTGACAGGCTTCCCTGGTGGGGAGTGGTTTTCGCTCGATCTCGATCATGATGTCGCCTCAGGCCTCCTGTGCCTGAACCGGCGCGGCCATTGCAGCCGCGTCACGCAGGTCTCCGGCGTCCGCCGGCCGCGGAACCGATCGGTCGGTCAAATAGGCCGCTTCAAGCCCCTCACGGGCCAGTTCACGGTGCGTCACGTGCAGTCGCCAACTTTGACCCGTAAGCCCGGATGCCTGGTC
Source organism: Acetobacteraceae bacterium (assembly GCA_037201625.1). Lineage (GTDB taxonomy): Bacteria > Pseudomonadota > Alphaproteobacteria > Acetobacterales > Acetobacteraceae > JAMXLO01. The sequence continues at coordinate 2,711,976 of JBBCGR010000003.1, forward strand.
GGCGGCAATCCGGTCAGCCAGATGGTGCGCGAGCTTTTCAACCACGTAAACCGACCGGTGCCGCCCGCCAGTACACCCGATCGTGATCGTCGCATATTTCTTGCCCTCTTGGACGAACCTCGGCAAGAGCATGTCGATCAAATCCGCCATTTTGGCGAAGAATGTCGCGAAGTCCGGATCGGCCTCGATAAAGGCCCCGACGTCCGCGTCCAGTCCGGTCCGTGGCTGTAAGATGGGGTCGTAATGCGGATTACGCAAAAAGCGTGCATCGAATACCAGATCTGCTTCCCGCGGCAGTCCGTGCCTGAAAGCGAATGAGATCAGCGACACCACCAGCCGGCTTTCATCGGCGTCGCTCTCCACCCCGAAATGCCGGTCGATCAGCCGCCGCAGCGATGCCAGCGGCAGGCCCGTGGTGTCGATGACCAGGTCCGCCCGCTCGCGCAGCGGCGCGGTCAGCGTCTCCTCCTGCGCGATCCCGTCGCTCACGCGGCCCTGCGGCGCCATCGGGTGCCGCCGGCGCGTCTCGGTGTAGCGGCGCAGCAGCGTCGTCTCGTCGGCCCAGGCGAACACCAGTTCCGGCCGCAGCGCCGGATTGTCGTGCAGCCGGTCCAGCGTCTCCAGCACCAGCGCCGCATCGAAGCCGCGCGTGCGCGCATCCACCCCGATCGCCAGCCGCTGATCGCTGCGTCCCACCATCTCCTCGAGCATCGTCAGCGGCGGATTGTCCACCGCCTCATAGCCGAGGTCCTCAAGCTCACGCAGCACCGAGGCCTTGCCTCCGCCCGACAAGCCGGTGACCAGCACGACCCGCAGCCGCTCGGGCTTCATGCCGCGAACGCTCCGGCGACCTGCGCGACGCGGCCCAGCGCACAGTCGAGCGCCAGCGCGACCCGCTCCGGTGCGGAGGCGGCGGCCGGATCGATCCGGGCGAGCGGCAGGCCGGTGGCGCCGTGACGCACCGGAACGGGCAGGCGGTCGCAGCCGCAAAGCTCGACCACCAGGGCGAGCCGCGCCGCCGCGACGTAAGGCAGCCGGACGATCCCCAGTCCCCGTACCTCCAGCAGGCCGGCCAGCGAAACGGCCGGGCGCGCCATGCCATCCTCGATATCGACACAATCGTCCGCCACCAGATCGAAGCCGCGCGCAAGCAGTCGCAACACCAGGTCGGACTTGCCCGCACCCGATGGACCTATCAGCAGCACGCCGTCACCGTCACGGCTGGCGCAGCTCCCGTGGATCTGCATGGGCCGGCACTCTGGGCTGATACGTCGCGGAAAGGAAGCGGCTTGTCGCTTCCGATCGGAAATGCCAGCGTCGCCGCCGCCATGATCAGCCGAACCGCCATCGCCGCCGCGGCCCGCCGCATCGCCGGCCGGGTCCGCCATACGCCTGTCCTCCGGCTCGCCGCCGATGAGGTGGGGCTGGGATTTCCCGTCACCCTGAAGCTGGAACTGTTGCAGCACGCCGGCAGCTTCAAGCCGCGCGGCGCGTTCAACCGGATGCTGTCGGCCGATCTGCCCGAGGCCGGGGTGATCGCGGCCTCGGGCGGCAACCACGGTGCCGCCGTCGCCTATGCCGCTCGTGCGCTCGGCGTGGTCGCCGAGATCTTCGTGCCGGCCACGACGCCCGCGGCCAAGGTGGCGCGGATCGCCAGCTACGGCGCCCGCGTGGTGCAGACCGGCGCGGCCTATGCCGAAGCGCTCGCCGCCTCGCGTGAGCGGCAGGCCGAGACCGGCGCGCTCGAGGTGCACGCCTACGACCATCAGGCGGTGCTGGCCGGCCAGGGCACCGTGGCGCGGGAGTTCGAGCGCGACGCGCCGGACCTCACGCACGTGCTGGTGGCGACCGGCGGCGGCGGGCTGATCGGCGGGATGGCGGCCTGGTATGCCGGCGCCGTCCAGTTGGTCAGCGTCGAGCCCGCCGGCTGCCCCGCGCTGCACGACGCGCTGGCTGCCGGCCATCCGGTCGCCGCCCCGGTCGGCGGCCTGGCGGCCGACAGCCTGGGCGCGCGCCAGGTGGGCGCACTGATGTTTCCGATTGCTCAGGCGCATGTCGCCACCGCCGTTCTGGTGCCGGACGCATCGATCGCCGCCGCGCAGGGCCTGATCTGGGACCGGTTGCGGCTGGTCGCCGAACCGGGCGGTGCGACGGCGCTCGCCGCGCTGCTGTCCGGTGCGTTCCGACCGCCCAATGATGCACAGGTGGGCGTGCTGGTGTGCGGCGCCAATACCGATCCCGCGAAGGTGGTTGCGATATGAGTGACACCCGCTCCAGTGATGCCCCCCTCGGCAATGCCCCCTCCGGCGACGGCCGCTTCCTGCTGACCACGGACGCCCGCGGCGTCGCGACCCTGACGCTGAACCGGCCCGAGGTGGCGAACGCCTACGACGAGGACCTGCTGCGCGGCATGACCGCGCTGTTCGGCCGCCTGGCGGAGGATGACGCGGTGCGCGCGCTGGTGATCCGCGGCGCGGGCAGGCATTTCCAGGCGGGTGCCGACCTCAACTGGCTGAACCGGCTGTCGCGGCAGGGACCGGAGGAGAACTACGAGGCCTCGATCGTCACGGTGCGCTTCAGCAAGGCGCTGAACGAGTTGCCCAAGCCGACCATCGCGGTGATCCACGGCGCCTGCTTCGGCGGCGGCGTGGGCATCGCCTGCTGTGTCGACGTGGCGCTCGCGACGCCCGACGCGCTGTTCGCCATCAGCGAGATCCGCCATGGCATCGCGCCGACGCCGATCTCGACGCACATGGTGCACGCGCTCGGGCTGCGGCAGACGCGCCGCTACGCGCTGACCGGCGAGCGGTTCGGCGCCGATGAGGCGGCCCGCATCGGGCTGGTGCACGAGGTGGTGGCGACGGAGAACCTAGAGGCGCGGCTGGCCGATGTGGTCGATGCGATCATGCTCGGCGCGCCGGGCGCGATCGCGCAGACCAAGCTGTCGTTCCTTGGCGCCAATGGCCTGCTGCTGGACGAGCGGGAGGCGATGCTGCTGGCGCATGAGGGCTGGATGCAGCGCCAGTCGCCGGAGGGCCGCGAGGGCACCACTGCGTTCCGCGAGAAGCGCCGTCCGGCGTGGTACCGGCCGCCGCCCGGCTGACCGCGCGTTCCATTCAACCCACCAGGAGGCATCCATGCGCCGTCTCGCGTTCGGCCTGCTCTGTGCGCTGGCGATCGCCGCACCGGCGATGGCGCAGGACCGCATCCTGCGCATCGGCCTGCGCGAGGATCCCGACCAGCTCGATCCCACCCTCGGCTCCTCCTATGTCGGGCGCATCGTCTTTGCCGGCCTGTGCGACAAGCTGTTCGACATCGATGTCGGCCTCAACATCGTGCCGATGCTGGCGACCGGCTACGAATGGAAGGACCCGACGCACCTGCTGATCCGCCTGCGCGACGGCGTGCGGTTCCAGGATGGCGAGACGCTCGACGCCGAGGCGGTGAAGTACAAGCTGATGCGCGACCTCACCGCCAAGGGCAGCATGCGGCGGGGCGAGGTGAACGCGATCGACAGCATCGACGTGATCGACCCGCTGACCGTGCAGCTCAACCTCAAGGCGCCGGCCTCGCAGTTGCTGGCGCAGCTTACCGACCGCGCCGGCATCATGATTTCGCCGAAAGCCACGGAGGCTGCCGGCGACCGCTTCGGCCAGCACCCGGTGTGTGCCGGCCCGTTCGGCTTCGCCTCGCGCGTGGCGCAGGACCGCATCGTGCTGAAACGCTTTCCCGGCTACTGGGACGCGGCGTCGATCCATTTCGACGAGGTGGTCTATCTGCCCAATCCCAATGCCGCGGTGCGGCTGGCAAACCTGCAGGCCGGCGCGCTCGACATGGTCGAATACATCCTGCCGACCGATGTGCCGGCGGTGCAGAAGGACCCGCGCCTGGCGATGGCGATCGGCGATTCCCTGGCCTACACCGGCATCGCCATCAACACCGGCAACGGGCCGGCGCAGGACACGGCCCTCGGCCGCAATGCCCTGGTGCGCCAGGCCTTCGAACTGGCGATCGATCGCGAGGCGCTGATCCAGGTCGTGTACAGCGGCATGTTCACCCCGACGGTGGAGGCCAATCCGCCGAGTTCGCCGTATTTCTTCAAGGACCTGAAAGTGCCGGCGCGGGATACCGCGAAGGCGAAGGCGCTGCTGCGCCAGGCCGGTCTCACGCTGCCGGTGCCGGTGACGCTGACCATCACCAACGGCTCGGACATCCAGCAGGCCGGCGAGGTGATCCAGTCGATGGCGGCCGAGGCCGGGTTCGACGTAAAGATCAAGGCGATGGAGTTCGCCTCGTCGTTGCAGGCGGCCTATGCCGGGGATTTCCAGGCCTACCTGATCGGCTGGTCGGGCCGCGCTGACCCCGACGGCAACATGTGGCAGATGCTGCACACCGGCGGAACGTTCAACTACGGCCATTACAGCCATCCCGAGGTCGACAGGGCGCTCGACGATGCGCGGACCGTGGCGGGGGTGGAGCAGCGGCGCGCCTTCTATGCGAAGGTGTGGGCCCAGGAGCGGCAGGACCTGCCGCTGATCTATCTGTGGAGCGGCAGGAACCTGGTCGGGATGAAGCGCGGCGTCACCGGCTTCCGTCAGGTGGCGGACGGGCTGATCCGGCTGCAGGGCGTCGCATTGCGGCCCTGACGCCGGCGAGGCTCAGGCCGGGCCGCCCGCTAGTCTAGCAGGCCAGGGAAGCCGCGCGTGACGATGTCGCGGTAGCGCTGCGCCAGCCGGTCGACGTGGCGGGCATCGCGTGCGGCGCGCAGCGCCTCGATCTGCCGGGCGTAGCGCGCTGTGTCCATCTCCGTGAGGATCTCGTCGATCGCCGCCTCGAGGCCCGTTTCGTCGTTCGCCAGCACGCCGATGTCGCCATATTCGCGGAAGAACTGTTCGGTCAGCGGAATGCGGCTGGTGATGATTGGCTTGAGCCAGGTCAGTGCATCGATCAGCGCGCCGCTGGCGGACAGATCGTAATAGCCGGAGCGGAACGGCAGGAAGACGTAATGCAGGCTCGCGAGCCTGGCGGTGAATTCATCCCGTGTCAGCAGTTCGGTGGACGGCGGATGCGCCAGCACGTCGAGCGGCCGGGCGTCCATGTCCGGCGGGATGCGCCCGACATGGACGAATTCCACCTTGTCGCCCCAGCGGGCGCGGATGCGGCCGGCGACCGACAGGAAGATGTCGATGCCCTTCGCGGCCGTTCCCAGGCCGACGAAGCCGATGCGCACCGGCGGAGCCAGTGGCCGTCCCGCCATTGCCGGGATTTCCCCCGTGGCGATCGGGTGCGGCAGGACGTCGGTCCTCGCCGCCGCCGCCGGCAGGTTCGCGGCCAGCGCGATGCGGATGGCGGTCTCCAGTACCAGGAAACGCGTGGTGACCGGATGGCGTGCCTCGATGCCGCTGCGGGCGTCGAGCGCCCGTGTCACCGGGTTGCGCGGCCGCCAGCCGGCCACGTCGTTGAGGTTGCCATGGAAGCCGATCTGCAGCCCGGCGCGATGGCCCGACAGGCGCGCGGCCCAGGCGGCGGCGAAAACACCGGTCGCGGTCGCCGAGATCATGAACACCAGGCAGGCCTCCGCGCGCGGCACCCGGGCCAGGGCCGCCCGAACGGTGCGGAATTCCTGTGCCAGCCGGCGGAACGAGACGATCTGTGGGTGGGACCGCCATTGCGGCGACACCTCGATGGCCACGAATTCGACGTTCGGCAGCGCCGCCAGCACCGCGTCACGCCGCAACTCCGTCAGGTGCGTGACTTCGGCGTGCACCCGCACGATCTGCTCCGGCCAGGCGCGGGCGATGATGTGGATCGTTGCGCTGTTGCCGGGAGCGTGGACCACGCCTGTCCAGGTCATCTCAAAGATCAGGATCACGGCCAGGCCTGTTGCTGCGGGGGGCACGCTATTGGCAAAGCCGCTGTCTGCTGGCAAGGAGCGCCGGTCACCCCAGGGCGTGATCCGTACGGGTGAAGTCACCGGAGCGGTGAATCACGCTCTCAAACAACGAGCCAGAGTGGATTCCGTGAGCCAGCGCGAACGGAATCCGCTCTGGAGCCTGGCGGATGGGTTGCATCAGGCGGGCCGAGCGGAGAGGCCGACGATGGCGCAGGAATTTGCCACGGGGCCGGCGGCGGCAGTCGTCCTCGGAGTGCCGGGGCGCAGTGGCCTGGTCGTGCGCGCTCGGGCGCCGCTGCGGCTGGGCCTCGCCGGCGGCGGCACCGATGTCTCCCCGTATGCCGACCTGCATGGCGGCGCCGTGATGAACGCCACCATCGACCGCTACATCTATGCCACGATCGAGTGGCGCGAGGGCGACGAGGTCGAGTTCGAGAGCCATGATCTCGGTCTCACTGTGCGCTATCCCGCGGTGGCGCCGCTGCCGTTCGATGGCCGCCTCGACCTGCCGAAGGCGATCTACAATCGGATCGCGGCGGACTACCTGGACAACCGGGCGCTGCCACTGCGCATCGCCACCTACTCCGAGGCGCCGGCCGGTTCCGGCCTCGGTTCCTCCTCCACCCTGGTCGTCGCGGTGTTGCAGGCTTTCACGGAACTGCTCGCCCTGCCGCTCGGCGAATACGACCTGGCCCACCTGGCCTATGTGATCGAGCGCCAGGACCTGGGCCTGCAGGGCGGCCGGCAGGACCAGTATGCGGCGACGTTCGGCGGCTTCAACTTCATGGAGTTCCGTGCCAACGACACCGTCATCGTCAACCCGCTGCGGATCAAGCGGGAGGTGATCAACGAACTCGAGGCGCAGACCGTGCTGTGCTTCACCGGGGTCAGCCGGGAAAGTGCGTCGATCATCGCCGAGCAGGCGCGCAACGTTGAATCGGGCGCCGCCAAGTCGATCGAGGCCATGCACCGCCTGAAGGCGGCGGCGATCGAGATGAAGGAGGCGCTGCTGAAGGGCGACCTGCGGCGGCTGGCGGAGACGCTGCATGCCGGCTGGACCAGCAAGCGGGACATGGCCCAGGGGATCAGCAACGACCGGATCGAACGGGCGCTGGAGATCGCCATGGCGGCCGGGGCCAGTGCCGGCAAGGTGTCGGGCGCCGGCGGCGGCGGGTTCATCATGTTCCTGGCGCCGCTTGAGCGGAAACGTGCGGTGATGACGGCGCTGACCGATGCCGGCTATCGCGCGGAGACGGTGCGCTATACCCGTGAGGGCGCCACCGCCTGGCGCACCTGAGCGCCACCTCCGCGGCAGTCGCAGGTCGCTACACCCGCGGCAGTCGCAGGTCACTACACCCGCGGCAGTCGCAGGTCACTACACCCGCGGCAGTCGCAGGTCACTACACCCGCGGCAGTCGCAGGTCACTACACCCGCGGCAGTCGCACGACGAAACGCGCGCCCAGCACCTTGTTGCCGATCCCCCGTCGGTTCTCCGCCAGGATCTGTCCGCGCAGCGCCTCGACGATCTGCCGGCTGATCGACAGGCCGAGGCCGGAGTGCTGGCCGAACTTCTCGCCCTTGGGACGCTCGGAATAGAACCGCTCGAACACGTGCTCCAGGTTCCCCTCCGGGATGCCCGGCCCATCGTCCTCCACGCTGATCTCGACCATGCCGCCCGCCTCGCGCGCGATCAGCGCGATGCGGCCGCGTGGCGGGCTGAACGACTGGGCGTTGCCGATCAGGTTGCGCAGCACCTGCACCAGCCGGTCCTCCACCGCCCACACCATCAGGCTGGGCGGAGCGTCCACCACCACGCGCGGATCGTTCTCGGCGTCCCGCGTCGCTTCGTCGAGGTCGCGCAGCGCGTGCAGGATGGGCACCAGGTCCACTGGCTCGGCGGTCACCCGTGACAGTTCCGCGTCCAGGCGCGAGGCGTCGCTCACCTCGCTGATCAGCCGGTCCAGCCGCGTGACGTCTTGCATGATGATCGTGAGCAACTGCCGCTGGCGCTCGGGGTCCTCGATCCGCCGCAGCGTCTCGATCGCGCTGCGGATCGAGGACAGCGGGTTCTTGATCTCGTGCGCCACATCGGCGGCGAAGCGCTCGATCGCGTCCATGCGCGCGAACAGCGCCTGCGCCGAGTCCGACAGCGCGGTCGCCAGCGCCCCCACCTCGTCGCGCCGTTGCAGCAGCGGCGTCGGCACGCTGCTGGCACGGCCGTGCCCCTCACGCATTTCGGCCGCGGCGCCGGCCAGGCGCAGGATCGGCCGGGCGATGGTCAGCGACAGGTACCACGACAGCAGCACGGTCAGCGCCAGCGCCAGGCCGAACAGCGCCAGGATGGAGATGCGCACCACGAACAGGCTGGCATCGACCTCGCGCGCATCGCGCGTCAGCAGGATGATGCCCACGGTCTTGCGGTCGCGCTCCACCGGTTCGGCGACCGTCACCAGCAGGCGGTTGTCCTTGGTGCGGCGGATATAGGGCGGCATCTGCCGGCTCTGGCCGGAACTGTTGAGCCGCAGTTCCTCCTTCACGTCCGGCTGCCATTCCGGGCCGGCGGCGCCCGGGGTCATGTCCACCACCAGCGGCGCCGGCGTCTCGTGCGGCAGCAGCCCCAGCACGCGATCGTACACCCAGCCGATGGCGCCGACGATCGGCCCCTGTTCGATCGCCGGGGGCAGCGGCTCCATGTTGACGGCGCCGCTCGGTCCATCGCGCACGCGGGAGTCGGCGATCACGGTGCCATCCGGCGCATACAGCTTGGCCTGGGCACCGGGCGTCGGATCGGTCAGCCGCCGCAGCAGCGGGCGGGCGATCTCCGGCACCAGCCGGGGATTGTCGGGATCGGCGGTCCGCACCGCGCTCTCGCCCAGCGCGCCGGCATAGATCCGCGCCTGCTCGCGCTGGGCGGAGACCTGGGCCTCGAGCAGGCCGTTCTGGTACTGGTCCAGGTACAGCAGCGCCGCGACCAGCAGGGCCAGCGGCAGTGCGTTCACCAGCAGGATGCGGCGGAGCAGCGGCGACACCCAGCGCGTGCGGAACCGCTTCTGCTGCGCGGCAGCAGGTGGAGCCAGCACGGAGAGGGCGGAGCCGTCGGGCATGGCGGTGGCTCAGTGTTCCTTGTAGCGGTAGCCGATGCCGTACAGCGTCTCGATGTGGTTGAAGTCGTCGTCGCCGGTGCGGAACTTCTTGCGGATGCGCTTGATGTGGCTGTCGATGGTGCGGTCGTCGACGTAGATGTTCTCGCCGTACGCCGCGTCGATGAGCTGGTCGCGGCTCTTGACCATGCCCGGCCGCGCCGCCAGCGCCTTCACCAGCAGGAACTCGGTGACCGTGAGCTGGATGTCCTGGCCGTGCCAGATGCACTGGTGCTTGGTCTCGTCCAGCGTCAGTTCGCCGCGCACCATCACCCCGCCCGGCGCCGCGCCCGAGCCTTCCGCCCGGCTCGCCTCGTTCCGCCGCAGCAGCGCGCGGATGCGCTCGATCAGCAGCCGCTGGCTGAACGGCTTGGTGATGTAGTCGTCCGCACCGAGCCGCAGCCCCATCAGCTCGTCCACCTCTTCGTCCTTCGAGGTCAGGAAGATCACCGGCATCGTGCTGCGCTGGCGCAGCTTCTGCAGCAGTTCCATGCCGTCCATCCGCGGCATCTTGATGTCCAGCACCGCGAGGTCGACCGGGCGGGCGTTCAGCCCCTGCAGCGCACTCTCGCCGTCCGTGTAGGTGCGGACCTGGAAACCCTCCTGCTCCAGCGTCATCTGTACGCTGGTCAGGATGTTGCGGTCATCGTCGACGAGGGCGATGGTCTGCTTCATCGGGGGGTCTTTCGGGGCGAGTGTCATGGCCGGCTCCGTCCTGTGATCTTGGCCGAATGTGGCAGCGGATTGTGGCGCATTGCGGACGGGAGGTGAACAGATCATGGCGGAGACACTGGCTTTCCAACCTCACCGGTTCCGCGCCGCGGCGCGGCACTATCTGTCGGGCCGGCCGGCGTATGCGCCGCGGCTCATCCATATGGTTGCGCGCCTCACCGGCCTGGCGCCGGATGCCCGCGTGCTCGATCTCGGCTGCGGGCCCGGGGTCCTCTCGGGTGCGTTCGCGCCGCTGGCCGGCGCGGTGGTGGCGATGGACCCCGAGCCCGAGATGCTGCGGATCGCCGAGGAAGCGTTTGCCGCGGCGGGGCATATCAGCTTCGTGCGCGGCAGTTCCTATGATCTGTCATCGGCGCTGGGCCGGTTCCACCTGGTGACGATGGGGCGGTCGTTCCATTGGATGGATCGCGCGGAGACGCTGCGGCGGCTGGACGGCATGGTCGAGCCGGATGGCGCGCTGGCGCTGTTCGACAGCGACCATCTCGACGTTCCCGCCAACGCCTGGACCGCCGACTACCGCGCGCTGCTGCGGCGCTATGCGTCGGACGACACGACGCATGCGCGGCGGCGCGGTGGCGACTGGGTGCGCCATGAGGCGGTGCTGCTCGACTCCGCCTTCAGCGAACTGGACCACGTGTCGGCGATCGACCGGCGGCAGGTGAGCATCGAGCAGCTTGTCGACCGGGCGTTTTCGCGCTCCAGCACTGCGCCCGACCGGCTGGGCGACCGGGCGCCGAAGCTCGCCGCCGAGATCGAGGCGCTGCTGCGCCCGGTTGCCGATGATGGGATGCTGACCGAGGTTGTCGCGACCAGCGCGCTGCTCGCCCGGCGGCCCGGAACCGCCGCATGAGGGCCCACTCATGAATCACCGCGCATGAAGGGCGCACCATGAGCGAGGTGGCGTGGGAGGCGCGCAGGCTGCTGCGGGCGGCCCGCGTCGGCACGCTGGCGACGGTCGCCGACGGCCAGCCCTTCGCCTCGTTGGTGACGCCGGCCTGCGCGCCCGACCTGGCGCTGCTGCTGCTGCTGTCCGACCTCTCGGGCCATACGCGGCATCTGCGCGCCGATCCGCGCTGCTCGGTGCTGGTGATGGGCGTGGCAGAGGACAGCAATCCGCAGACCGCGCCGCGGGTCACCGTCACCGGGGTGGCCGAGGCGGCCGATCCAGCGCTGCTGCCGCGCTATCTCGCGATGCATCCCTATGCCGCGCAGTACGCCGGCTTCGGCGACTTCGCGCTGTGGCGCATCCGCCCGCTGGGTGGCCTGTATGTCGGCGGTTTCGGCCGTGCGGCACGCCTGCGCGCGGCCGACCTCGCGCCGGACGCCGCCTCGGTGGCGGCGGTCGAGGCGGCATCGGCGGCGATCATCGCGCATTGCAACGCGGACCATCCCGATGCGCTGGCACTGATCGCCGGAACGGCCGATCCATGGGTGATGGCGGCGGTCGACGTCGACGGCTGCGATCTGGCCTGTGGCGAGCGCGTGCTGCGCATCGCCTGGTCGGCGCCGGTGGCGGACGCGGACGGCGTCCGCCAGGAACTGACCCGTCTGGCGCGGCTGGCGCGCCGGCAGTAGCGTGCGCGGGACAAGAGGAGACGCAGCGTGCTCAAGCTCGGTTACAAGGCCTCGGCCGAACAGTTCGCTCCTTCGAAGCTGCTGGCATTCTCGGTGGCGGCCGAGAAGGCGGGTTTCGACTCGGTGTTCGTCAGCGACCATTTCCAGCCGTGGAAGCATACCGACGGCCACGCGCCCAACGCGCTGGTGTGGCTGGGTGCGCTCGGTGCCTCGACGCAGCGCATCATCATGGGCACGTCGGTGCTGACGCCGACCTTCCGCTATCATCCGTCGATCGTGGCGCAGGCCTTCGGCACGCTGGGCTCGATGTTCCCCGGCCGTGTCGTGCTGGGCGTCGGCACCGGCGAGGGGCTGAACGAGGTGCCGTCCACCGGCATGGTCTGGCCCGAGACCAAGGAGCGCTTCGCGCGCCTGCGCGAGGCCAACCAGTTGATCCGCAAGCTGTGGACCGAGGACCGCGTGAGCTTCGAGGGCCAGTACTACAAGACCGACAAGGCGACGATCTACGACAAGCCCGCGCAGCCGGTGCCGATCTATGTCGCCGCCGCCGGCCCGCAGGTCGCGAAATACGCCGGCCGGTCGGCGCAGGGTTTCATCTGCACATCGGGCAAGGCGTGGAAGCTGTACACCGAGACGCTGCTGCCGAACGTGGAGGAAGGCCTGAAGCTCGCCTCCAATCCGCCGGCGGAGTACGACCGGCTGATCGAGATGAAGGTTTCATTCGATACCGATCCCGAGCGCGCGTTGCAGGACACGCGGCACTGGGCGGCGCTGGCGCTGACGCCCGAGGAGAAGGTGACGGTCGAGGATCCGATCGAGATGGAGAAGCTCGCCGATGCGCTGCCGGTGGAGCGTGCCGCCAGCCGCTGGATCGTGTCGTCCGACCCGGACGAGCATATCGAGAAGATCCGGCCGTATGTGGAGATGGGCTTCCGTCACCTGGTGTTCCACGCGCCGGGCCCCGACCAGGAGCGCTTCCTGAAGCTGTACGGGGAGCAGGTGCTGCCGAAGCTGCGCCGGCGGTTCGACTGACCATGAACCTGCCCCTGGCGCAGCCGATGGAGCTGGACGAGTTCCTGCTTTGGGAGCGTCGCCAGGAGCTGTGCTTCGAGTTCGACGGCATCCAGCCGGTGGCGATGACCGGCGGATCGGTCGCCCATTCGGTGATCGCCACCAATGTCGTGCGCGCGCTCGACGACCGGCTGACCGGCCCGTGCCGGGTGTTTCGCGGTGACCTGAAGATCGTGGTGGCGGGTCGGGTGCGCTATCCGGACGCCGTGGTGACCTGCGCGCCGGTCGCGGACGAGACCGATATCGTGCCCGAGCCGCTGATCGTGTTCGAAGTACTCTCGCCCGGCACCGCACTGGTGGACCGCAACGTGAAGGCCGCGGAGTACCACGCGACGCCCTCCATTCGTCGCTGTGTGATGCTCGAGCAGGGCAGGGCGGAGGCGATCAGTCTCGAGCGGTCCGGCGCCATATGGCGGGAGACCAGGCTTGCTGGCCTGGACGCGATCCTCGTATTGCCCGAGGTCGCGGTCACGGTGCCGCTCGCCGAGCTGTACCGTCGCGTCCAGGGTCTCGGCTGATCAACGGGCATCGCATCGGAATGAGCGCCAATCTGGAACTGATCGCCCTGCGTGGGCTGCCGATGGTGCAGGCGGGCGACGACCTCGCCGCGCTGATCATCGCCGCCCTCGGCGACCGGGAACTGCGCGACGGCGACGTGATCGTCGTGGCGCAGAAGATCGTGTCCAAGGCCGAAGGCCGCACCGTGGACCTCGCCACCGTCACCGCCTCGCCCGAGGCGGAACGGCTGGGCGAGGAGGTCGGCAAGGACCCGAGGCTGGTCGAGGTGATCCTGTCGGAATCGACGCGCGTGGTGCGTTCGCGGCCGAACCTGATCATCGTGCAGCACCGGCTGGGCTTCGTCATGGCCAATGCCGGCGTCGACCAGTCCAACGTCGCGCCCGCCGATGGCGTGCATCGCGTGCTGCTGCTGCCGCTTGATCCCGATGCATCGGCCGAGACGCTGCGGGCGCGGCTGCAGCGCCAGTACGGCGCGGCGGTGGGCGTCGTCGTCAGCGACAGTTTCGGGCGCGCCTGGCGCCGCGGCACCTGCGGCATCGCGATCGGTGCCGCCGGCCTGCCGAGCCTGATCGATCTGCGCGGCCAGCCCGACCTGTTCGGCCGCACGCTGGAAGTCAGCATCATCGGTTTTGCCGACGAGATCGCCGCCGCGGCATCGCTGCTGCAAGGCCAGGCGGCGGAGGCGCAGCCGGTGGTGCTGGTGCGCGGCCTCGCCTGGTCGGCCGCCGCTCGCACCGGCCGCCGACCTCGTGCGCCCGCTGGAGGAGGATCTGTTCCGGTGACTGTTGTCGCATTGTCCGGCGGCGTCGGCGGCGCCAAGCTGGCGCTCGGCCTGAGCCGCGTCGTGCCGGCGGAGGATCTGCTGGTGGTCTGCAACACCGGCGACGACTTCGACCATCTCGGCCTCTGTATATCGCCGGATATCGACACGGTGATGTACACCCTGGCCGGCGTCGCCAACCCCGAGGTCGGCTGGGGCCGCGCCGATGAGACCTGGTCGTTCATGGAGACCCTGGGCGCGCTGGGCGGTGAGACCTGGTTCCGCCTGGGCGACCGCGACGTGGCGGTGCATGTGGAGCGCACCCGCCGTCTGCGTGCCGGCGAGACGCTGTCCACCGTCACCGCCGATCTCTGCCGCCGCCTGGGCGTGGCGCCGCGCGTGCTGCCCATGAGCGACGATCCGGTGCGCACGCGGGTGCGGACCGATGACGGATGGATCGACTTCCAGGATTATTTCGTTCGCCAGCGCTGCGAGCCGGTGGTGCATGAACTGGCCTTCCACGGTGCGACCACGGCGCGCGCGCAGCCCGAGTTCCTAGCCGCGCTGACCGACCCGGCGACCACGGCGATCGTGATCTGTCCGTCCAATCCGTTCATCAGCATCGAGCCGATCCTGGCGGTGCCGGGCGTGCGCGCCGCTCTGGCCGACCGGACGGCGCGGTGGTGGCGGTGTCGCCGATCATCGGCGGGCGGGCGATCAAGGGTCCGACGGCAAAGATGATGGCGGAGCTTGGCATGACGCCCAGTGCCGGCGGCGTGGCGCGCCGCTACGACGACATGATCGACGGCTATGTCTGCGACTTTGCCGACATGGACCAGGTGGCCGGCATCGGTGCCAAGGTGACGCTCGGGCAGACGCTGATGACCACGCTGGCCGACCGGGAGGCGCTGGCGCGGACGGTCTGGGTGCCGCGCGCCTGCTGCGGCGCCGGCGATGACACGCGGTGTCTGGGCGGCGGTGCCGGTGAAGGAATTCACCGGTGCCAAGCAGCGTCTTTCGCCGCTGCTGACGCCCGGAGCAGCGCCAGGCGCTGGCGGCGGCGATGCTGGAGGATGTGCTGGCGGCCCTCGCCGCGGCACCGCTGGCCGGCATCATGCTGAACACGCTGGAGCCGGTCGCGGTGGCGCTGGCGCAGCGCTACGGCGCGCGGGTGGTGACCGACGATGCCCGCAGCGGCCACACGGGGGCGGTGACCGCGATGGCGCGGATCCTCGCGGCGGAGGGCTGCGACATGCTGACTGTGCCCGGTGACATTCCGCGGGGTGACGGCGGCGGAGGTCGCGAGCGTGCTGGAGGCTCGCGCGGCGGCGCCGTCGGTCACGATTGTTCCGGCGCACGACCGGCGCGGCTCCAACGCCGTGCTGTGCTCGCCGCCGCTGGTGATGCCGCTGCGGTTCGGCGACGACAGTTTCGTGCCGCACCTGGCGGCGGCGCGCGCGCTGGGCATCGAGCCCACGGTGGTCGAACTGCCGGGCATCGCACTCGACATCGATCAGCCGGAGGATGTGCGTGCCCTGCTGGACGCGCAGCCCTTCATGGCGACGCGGGGCGATTCGGCTGCTGCAGGGCGGCTAGAGCGTGATCGCAGAGGTGGAATCGCCGTAGCGGTGAATCACGCTCTCAGACAACGTGCTGAATCGGATGCCTTGAGCCGCCGCGCATAGAATCTGTTGTAGCTGAAACGGAAGCGGGCGCCCTCCGGTGGGAGAGCGCCCGCTGCCTGGTCGACGAGGTGGGAGTTCAGCCGTTGCGACGGCGACGCACCGCGGTCAGGCCGAGCAGGCTGATGCCGAGAACCGTCAAGGTGGCCGGCTCCGGCCACTGCCTGGAACATGGATGGACGGGGTGTAGGGGCTCCAGCCGGTGTCCGGCCCGAACACGTTCACACTGGCCCGGACGGACGGGGTCAGGAAGCCGGCGTTGGACGTGTTCCAGTAGGCCACGTTGCCGTTGATGTCCGTGCCGACAGTCGGTGGGACCGTCGTGAGAGCGAAGTTCAGCGAGTTGTAGGGGCCAGGGACGCCGGTCGGGGTCGCCCCATAGCTCTGGGTGTTGAAGGACAGGCCATAGATGATGTCGTCCGGAACGCCGGTGCCGGTGAAGTCGAACGTCACGTTCTGGCGAGGCCATTGTAGCAGCTTGCGCCCTGACAGGAATCCGGTTGCCGCATCCGCCCGGATGCCGGGGGCCGCCACTGGATCAACGCATTGATCGTCTGGCTTGCGATGGCCGGGCCGACGGTCGGGGTCGAGCCGGTTCCGAGAGTGCTGTACAGGGTCAGCGTCAGGGGGACCGTTGAAGCCGGTGGGCGAGAGGAGCGGGTAGTCGGCCGCCAGCGCCCAACTGCTCATGGTGAGGGTGACGGTCGTCAGCGACCGCTCGGTTCCCGAGAAGTGGATCGCGTCACCGACCTCCGAGGCGGAGCAGCATTGATAGCCCTGGCTCGGCAGGTTGGGCGGCAGCGGGGACGGGATCGAATCGTAGATCGTTGCTGCTGACGCGGCCCCATTGAGGGCCAATGCCATTGCTGCGCCGGCCAGCGCAGTGCTGAAATTTAGTCTCATTACGGTCTTCCCCTCATTTATGGGATGTCTGCCATGACGTTCTCACGGGGTTCGGTAACGAGTCAACGCCCAAAGTGAAGAAATCGTATCTTCTTGGAGAAGAATAGCTGTATTTTTGACACATGAGTCCCGGGGCGGTCTCGACTGTGGCTTTCCAGTTGTTTCCGGGCCCGTGATAAACCGGGCGACGAATGATCCGATCCGTCCGCAGTCGCGGCTCGGGGTTGGCGGGAGCACGAAAAGGGTCGACGGGGGTGGTGCCGGCCGCCGCCAGGCGAGGGCGCAGGCCCGATCCCGCGGGATCGGGCCGCAAGGCCGAGATTTGTCGGTAGACTTTACACTCGACCGGATAATTACCGATTATCAATTAATAGCTGGTTGAAATTAAACGACAACGAGTGCTGGCACTATTCTTGCAATTGGGGGTTGCGCTGTAGTTGCACTCTGCGATGGAGAATTGTCATGCGCAAACCTCCCGGCAGCGGCGATCGGATTTTGCCTGCTTGCGCTACCTGCGATTGCGTCGGCCAGCACGTTGGTGGTGGACCGGGGCCTGCCAATCAGCAACCTGAACAACGCCGCCGGCGGTAACCGGTCCAACGTCGCGTGGGCGGACGATCCTGTGCCGTGGTTCTACGGCGACAACTTCCAATTGGCCGGCGGCAGTGGGTCGATCTATTCGATCGACACGATCCGGACCTGGGCAGTGTCGACCGCACCGAACGTGACCGCACTGCAGTCGGTGTTCAATACCGGCGTGACGCTGTTCACCGGCACCGGCACGACGCTTTCAGCCACCCCAGCGTCGCTGACCATCACGCCGACGGCCTATGCCGGTGCGCAGAACTATCAATCCTTCGGCGGAGAGACCCGCTTCATCTACCAGTTGGACTTCACCGGCCTCAGCATCGTGGCGACGGGCGGCACGACGATCTCGTTCGGCGTCGAGGGCACCGGCACCGACGCGCCATCGTGGTACAACCACGCCAGCAATGCGGCACTCAGCGGCGCCATTCCGCAGGACAGTGCCGATGACCTGATGGCCGAATACTCCTGGACCGGCACTATCGGCGACGCGCCCGTCTATTCGGGGTGTTCGATTCGAATGCGAACAATCCGGACGGGATCGGCTGGGACAAGGGATCGGACATCAACGTGCAGGTGTTCGCGACCGTGCCTGAGCCGGCGACACTGGCCGTGCTGGGCCTGAGCCTCGCCGGCCTGGGCGTGGCGCGCCGCGCCGGAAATGAACCGTCCCGCCTGACATCGCCTCGCCGGGCGGGACCGGCCCATAAAGAAACGGCGCCCGAGGGCGCCGCTCTCCGTTCGGTAACCGTTGCGTGCGGCTACTCGGCCGCCGCCGCGGGCAGGTAGATCGCCTTGCCCTTCTCGGCGAATTCCCGGGCTCTTTTCCTCCATCCCGGCCATGCGTTCGGCGTCCGCCCGCAGGTCCTGGGTGATCTTCATCGAGCAGAATTTCGGCCCGCACATCGAGCAGAAATGCGCGACCTTGTGCGCCTCCTTCGGCAGCGTCTCGTCGTGGAAACTGCCGCGCCGTGTCGGGATCGAGCGACAGGTTGAACTGATCCTCCCACCTGAACTCGAACCGCGCGCGGCTCACCGCATCGTCGCGCAGCTTGGCGGCAGGATGCCCCCTTCGCCAGGTCCGCCGCGTGCGCCGCGATCCGGTAGGTGATCACGCCCACCTTCACGTCGTCGCGGTTGGGCAGTCCCAGATGCTCCTTCGGCGTCACGTAGCAGAGCATCGCCGTGCCGAACCAGCCGATCATCGCAGCGCCGATCGCGCTGGTGATGTGGTCGTAGCCGGGTGCCACGTCGGTGGTCAGCGGCCCGAGCGTATAGAACGGCGCCTCGCCGCACTCGCGAAGCTGCTTGTCCATGTTGACCTTGATCTTGTGCATCGGCACGTGGCCCGGGCCCTCGATCATCACCTGGCAGCCCTTCTCCCAGGCCACCTTGGTCAGTTCGCCCAGCGTCTCCAGCTCGGCGAACTGCGCGGCGTCGTTGGCGTCCGCGTTGGAGCCGGGGCGCAGCCCGTCACCCAGCGAGAAAGACACGTCGTATTTGCGCATGATGTCGCAGATCTCGTCGAAGCGCTCGTAGAGGAAGCTCTCCTTGTGGTGCGCCAGGCACCAGCGCGCCATGATCGAGCCGCCGCGCGACACGATGCCGGTGACGCGCCGCGCGGTCAGCGGGCACGTAGCCCAGCCGCACGCCGGCATGGATGGTGAAGTAGTCGACCCCCTGCTCGGCCTGCTCGATCAGCGTGTCCTTGAACACTTCCCAGTCGAGCTTGTCCGGCTCGCCGTCCACTTTCTCCAGCGCCTGGTAGATCGGCACGGTACCGATCGGCACCGAGGAGTTGCGCAGGATCCAGCCGCGGATGTTGTGGATGTTGCGGCCGGTGGACAGGTCCATCACCGTGTCGGCGCCCCAGCGCGTCGCCCACACCAGCTTCTCGACCCTCCTCCGCCGCGCCCGACGTGACGGCCGAGTTGCCGATATTGGCGTTGATCTTCACCAGGAAGTTGCGGCCGATGATGACCGGCTCGAGTTCCGGGTGGTTGATGTTGGCCGGGATGATGGCGCGGCCGCGGGCGATCTCGCTGCGGACGAACTCGGGCGTGATGAAGTCGGGGATCTCCGCGCCGAAGCTCTCGCCATCGGCCACGCGCTCGGCCGCGCCGGCGATTGCCGCCTGGCGGCCCATGTTCTCGCGGTGCGCGACGTAGATCATCTCCTCGGTGACGATGCCGGCGCGGGCGAATTCGTACTGCGTGACCAACTGGCCCGGCTTGCCGCCGAGGATCGCGAGGTCGGCCGGGCAGGCAGGCACCAGGCGGTCGCCCGAGGCGCCGCCGTTGTCCACGTCCTTCACCGGGCGCGGGGGGCGATGCGCTCGAAGCCGCGCTTCGCGAGCCAGCCGGCGCGGATCGGCGGCAGGCCGGCCTCCAGGTCGACGGTGACCGCCGGATCGGTGTAGGGGCCCGAGGTGTCGTAGGCGCGATACGGCTCCTCGCGCGCCGACGGGTCGAGCGCGATCTCGCGGAACGGCACGCTGATGTCGGGGGCGGTCGGCGGGCGAGGTGTAGATCTTGCGGGACCCGGCGATCGGGCCGGTGGTGACGCTGCTTGGACGTGCGGCGGTCTTTGATTGGACGGTCATCGGCGGGCTCCTCCATCGCGCTCGCGGGGCTTGCGGGCAGGGCGCGGGTTGTTTGCGATGGCTGAAGCACCCGTCCCTACGCCGGCATGACCCGGTTCAGGTTCAAGGGTCACCGCGCCGCCGCGTTGGATGCGGGATGTGGCGGTATCTCAGCCCTGACGGCGGGGCCCCCCTCGGTAGCCGGGCAGAATGCGGTGGGTTGAAGGCGTGGTCAAGGGAGTGCCACTTGCGTGGAGCCGCTTGCGTGCGCATCGGAGGGACCCAGGGACCCAGGGACCCAGGGACCCAGGGACCCCAGGGACCCAGGGCCGCTCCCGTTGCTGTCCGCATGTGCGCGCCAAGAGAAAGGGGCGGACCCTGCGGCCCGCCCCTCCCAACTCGCAGCGACTCGGACTTCGAAACTCAGAAGTCCATGTCGCCCATGCCGCCACCGCCCGGAGGCATCGGCGGGCCCTTCTTCTCCGGCTTCTCGGCCACCATCGCCTCGGTCGTCACCAGCAGGCCGGCCACCGAAGCGGCATCCTGCAGCGCCGTCCGCACGACCTTGGTCGGGTCGATGATGCCGGACTTCACGAGGTCCTTGAACTCGCCGCTCTGCGCGTCGAAGCCCCAGTTGTACTCGTCCTTGTCCAGCACCTTGCCGGCGATCACCGCACCGTCCTCGCCGGCGTTCTCGGCGATCTGGCGCAGCGGCATCTGGATCGCCTTGCGGGACGATCTCGATGCCGAAACGCTGGTCGTCGTTGTCCGCCTTCAGCTTCGCCAGGATCAGCGACGCACGCGCCAGCGCGACGCCACACCCGGAACGATGCCTTCCTCGACCGCCGCACGGGTCGCGTGCAGGCTGTCGTCCACGCGGTCTTTGCGCTCCTTCACCTCGACCTCGGTCGAGCCGCCGACGCGGATCACCGCGACGGCCGCCCGCGAGCTTCGCCAGGCGCTCCTGCAGCTTCTCGCGGTCGTAGTCCGAGGTGGTCTCCTCGATCTGCGCGCGGATCTGGTTGCAGCGGCCGACGATGTCGGCCTTCTTGCCGGCGCCTTCGACGACGGTGCTGTTCTCCTTCTCGATCAGCACCTTCTTCGCCTTGCCGAGGTCGGCCAGCTTGACGTTCTCGAGCTCTGATGCCGAGGTCTTCGCTGATCACGGTGCCGCCGGTGAGGATCGCGAGGTCCTCGAGCATCGCCTTGCGGCGATCACCGAAGCCCGGCGCCTTCACGGCCGCGACCTTCAGGCCGCCGCGCAGCTTGTTCACCACCAGCGTCGCGAGCGCCTCGCCCTCGACGTCCTCGGCGATGATCAGCAGCGGGCGGCCGGACTGCACGATGCTCTCGAGCAGCGGCAGCATCGGCTGCAGGCCCGACAGCTTCTTCTCGTGGATCAGGATGTAGGGCTGATCCAGCTCGGCCGTCATCTTCTCGGCGTTGGTGATGAAGTACGGGCTGACGTAGCCGCGGTCGAACTGCATGCCCTCGACGACGTCGAGCTCGGTCTGGATGCCCTTGGCTTCCTCGACCGTGATCACGCCCTCATTGCCGACCTTCTGCATGGCGTCGGAGATCATCTTGCCGATCTCGGTCTCGCCATTGGCGGCGATCGCGCCCACCTGCGCCGTCTCGGCCGGGGTCGTGATCTTCTTGGTCTTCTTCTTCAGCTCTTCCACGACGGCGGCCACGGCACGGTCGATGCCGCGCTTCAGGTCCATCGGGTTCATGCCGGCGGCGACCGCCTTGGAACCCTCGCGCACGATCGCCTGGGCGAGCACGGTCGCGGTGGTGGTGCCGTCACCGGCGATGTCGTTGGTCTTCGAGGCCACTTCGCGCACCATCTGGGCGCCCATGTTCTCGAACTTGTCTGCCAGCTCGATCTCCTTGGCGACGGTGACGCCGTCCTTGGTGATGCGCGGCGCGCCGAAGCTCTTGTCGAGCACCACGTTGCGCCCCTTCGGGCCCAGCGTGACCTTCACTGCGTCGGCCAGGATGTCCACGCCGCGCAGCATGCGCGCACGGGCCTCTCCGCCGAACCTTACGTCCTTGGCTGCCATGAATCAGATTCCTTTGTCGTTGTAGCTCAAGCGGCCTTGCGCTTGCCGGCGGGCTGGCCCTCGATGATGCCCATGATGTCGGACTCCTTCATGATCAGGAGATCCTCGCCATCGAGCTTCACTTCGGTGCCGGACCACTTGCCGACAGGATGCGGTCGCCGTCCTTGACGTCGAGCGGCACCAGCTTGCCGGCTTCGTCGCGCGCGCCGGGGCCGACGGCGATGACCTCGCCTTCCATCGGCTTCTCCTTGGCGGTGTCGGGGATGATGATGCCGCCCGCGGTCTTCTCTTCGGCTTCAAGCCGACGGACCACGACCCGGTCGTGCAGGGGACGGAACTTCATTCGGATCGCTCCTTGAGTGATCTCGTCAATGGATGAGTGCTTGTTGCCAACAGCACGCCCAGGCCCCATTCGGGCGCCGCGGGCGCTGCCTGTTAGCACTCCCCCTTGGAGAGTGCCAGCGATCTAGTCGCGTTTCCGTGGGGAGTCAAGCATTCAGCAGCACTTTCCAGCGGTGAGTGCCAACTACTTGAAATTGCTGCGATTTATCCTTGCCAAAGCAACGCGAGGTCGTGTCATGCTGTTGTCAAGAAACCCGGGGGGATATCGGAGGGAGACCACATGAGCCTTGCCCTGCAATTGAACGACTATCGCTGACCACCGCCGAAATCCTATATCGCCTGCCCGACCACCCCGAAATCCTGCAAACCTACATCTGGCAGGACCTCGACCTCGCTCCTGAATTCCCCGTGCTCCACAAGTTCCTCGACTTCTGGCGCCGCGAACTGGAAGGGGAAGTTCATTCGGTGCGTGTCGGTTCCGCCAGTCTGATCGCGCCGCCCTCCTATCGCAGCCCGGGCGCCTTCCTGCAACTGCACTGAACCCGCCAGCAGCGCTGGGACCCTCAACCGCACTGAGCCGCAAACGGCAACGGGCCCTGCGGGGTTGCGAGGCGGGGCCCGGCCGCTCAGTCGGCCAGGGCGGCCCGCGCATGCCCCAGGCTCAGGTGCACCGGCAGCACCATGTCCAGCCCGGACACGGCGAATATCTGGGCAACCGGCGGCGGGGCAAAGATCACCAGCCGCCCGCCCGTCGCGACCAGGCGCTTCGCAGTCACCAGGATGGCGCGCAGCGCGGCGCTGCCGATGAAGCTGACCCGCGACAGGTCGATCAGCACCCGCTCCGTCCCGAGCAGGCTCACCTCGGCGAGGCGGTGCTCGAAGGCCGGCCGCGCGCTCGATTCCAGCCGGCCTTCAGGCTGGAGCATGGTCTCGATCATTCCGCCAGCTTAACGCGCCGCCACGGTGGCTGAAATGCCGCCGATCCCGCGCGGCAATGGCGGACCGCGCGGACGGCGCCCGCGGCACGGCAGGCGCCCTGGCCGGAAATCCTGGCCAGGGAGCTCGACGTGGTTGCACCGCGCGCCGGCACTCAGACGGGCACCACCTCGCGACGGCTGCGCGGCAGTTGCGCGACGTATTTCGGATCGAGGTTCAGCGTCTCCGCCACCATCTCCGGCGGGCTGTGCGCCAGCCAGTCGGCCAGCGACACCTCCTCGAACCGGTCGGTACGGAACACCTCGACGAACACCAGGTCGCTGTCGCCGGTATTCTCCACGTAGTGGCCGAGCCCCTTCTTCACGTAGCCGATGTCGCCGGCATGGAAGTCGGCGGTGATCGCCGCCGGCCCGGTGTTGAACACCGTCGCCCGGGCCTTGCCCTTCAGGTAGTACTGCCACTCATCGGCATTCGGGTGCCAGTGCATCTCCCGCATGCCGCCCGGCTTCACCGTGACCAGCCCCGCGGCGATGGTCTTCGAGGCATGGAAGTTCCGGCTGTCGGCGATGCGCACCGAGCCGCTCTTGGTCTCATAGTTCGGCTGCAGCCCGCCCAGGTTGAACACGAACGGGTTGGGCGGCGCGGTGGTGCCGGCAATCACCTGCGCCTGCACCGTCTTCAGCGGCGGCGGTTCGCTGCTCTGGTAGATCCATTTGTTGTGCACTGGGATGTTCTTGAAGGCTTCGACCGGGAAACCGAAATTCTTCGCCAGCACGTCGGGCGGCGTGTGCGCGATCCAGTCGGTCACCAGCAGCGTGTTGAACTCCGACGAATAGCCATCGTCGAAGGCGATGACGAACTCGCAGCCGTTCGGTCCGATGCCCTCGAGCGAGTGCGGCAGGCCGGCCGGGAAGTACCACAGGTCGCCCGCAGTCACATCGGCCACCTGCGGCCTGCCGTCCTGGTCGAGGATGGTGACGCGGCAGCTTCCGAAAGTCATGATGGCCCATTCGGCCTGCTGGTGCCAATGCAGTTCGCGCACGCCTCCCGGGCCAAGCCGCATGTTCACGCCCGAGATCGTCGTGGAGATCTTGAAGTCGTCCGCGGTGATCTGTCGCGCCCAGCCGCCATTCTGCACCCGCTTCGGCGCCAGGTTGAACGACGACCAGAACTGCGGCATGCCGTTCACGTCGGTGGCGGGCGGATTGAGGAATGCAGATTCGTTGTCCGCGAGACTCGGGTCGTTCGGCCCCGGATCGGCCAGCGCTTTCGGGTTGGTGACGTTGACGCTGCCTTCCGGCGGCGTATCGGGATTGCCGAAGCCGGCGGCCTTGGCGGCAGCCGCGGCGGTGGCAATGCCCCCGGCGGCACCCGCGGCGAGCATCGAGCGGCGCGATAGGATGTTCATCGGATAGCGTCCCTTCCTGCACAGACATGATCGCCGGCACGCAGGTCAGCGTGGTGAGGTCCGGGCGAGATACGAAGGAATATGCAATCCGCTGGACGCGAGGCTTCTCGATTGGCACGGCATGTTGTCACAAAACATAACGTTCGCAGGCCCGCCTGCCGGGACCGCCGCCGCCGCGAATCCGGCCCCGCAACGGTCGCCGTTGTCTTGCACGTCACGCGCAAGGACTGGTCACGCGTGAGGACTGCCGGCGTGCATGAGGACAGCCGGCGCGGGTAAGCAACGCTGTGCGGCCGGCCGCGGCGCCACCTCAGGCCAGCGCGCGACCGGTCAGCGACTGCAGCACGCGCAGCGGCGAACGCTCGGGATGCACCATCGCCTCGACCGGCAGGTGGAACGTCTGCTCCAGCGCGCAATGCCCGGACAGTGCCGCATGCAGCACCTGGTCGGTGAAGCACAGCCAGGTGGTGCCCGCGGCAAACGCGAGATCGGCGCGCGGCGCAGTGTCCTGGTAGGCCGCATCCAGCTTGCCGGTGTCGTGCAGCGACAGCATCAGCCGGTCGTACTCGCTGCGCCGTCCCTTGGTGAGGCCAAGTTGCTGCATCAGCCAGGCGCTGCCCGGCAGCGCGGTGCCGGCGCGCGGCAGGAACCGGCCGGCGAAATCGGCGAAGGGCTCGCCGACGCGCCAGTGCCGCGCAGCGCCGTCGGGCGCGATGTTGCTGAACAGGCGCAGGATGCGCCGCCCGCGCATCGGCCGGCTGGGGAAGGCATCGACGTGCAGCAGCCTGTCGTCATGCCGCGGCGAGTAGTCCCGCCCGGCGATCTCCGCCGGCCGGAAACTGGTGCGCGCCCGCTCCAGGCCCGCGGCATAGCCCGGCAGCAGATCACGCAGCAGTGCCTCGGCCGAATCGCCGAACCGCCGCAGCATGTCGCGCAGCCTGTCGGCATCGGCACCGGTCAGCGAGGAATTGCCGACGTTCCCGGTGGCGGGATCGAAGCTGATGTTCTTGCGCTCGCTGCCCATCGCGCTCGGCGACGCCAGGAACGCCTCCTCGGGCGCCATGCGGAACGGCAGGCGAGGCAGCACCAGCACGCGCCCCGCCTCCAGCGCATCGGCCGCGGTGTCGCGCAGCGCGGGATCGAACGGCCCGTGCCACGCCTCGATCGGCAAGGTCTGGATGACGTCCATCGCGCTATTCGTGCACCAGGACCCAGTCGTTGACGAAACTCGCCAGTCCGTTGGCGCGGAAATTCTGCCGCAGCGCCACCTCGTCGTAGTCCTCGCGCACCCAGTCGAGGAACGGCTTCCGCCCTTCGGCCTCACGCGCATAGTGGTGGAAGAACGCATCGAGGATGCCGGTGCGCGCCTGCCGGATATGGCCGAAGCGAAGA
Source organism: Acetobacteraceae bacterium (assembly GCA_037201625.1). GTDB lineage: Bacteria > Pseudomonadota > Alphaproteobacteria > Acetobacterales > Acetobacteraceae > JAMXLO01. Next base: position 2,737,559 of record JBBCGR010000003.1, read on the forward strand.
GAAAGCTGCCCCAGCGCGTCGCGTGCGCTGCCACCCTGGAACAGCACGAACAGTCCGGCGGCGAGGCCGGCACGGTCCGCCCCCGACTTGCAGTGCACCAGCGCCGGCGCCCGCATGTGGCGGAACGTGTCGTACAGCCGCAGGATCCGGTCGCGCTGCGGCGCGCCGCGGCTTTCCAGCGGCGCATCGACGAAGTCGAGCCCGAGTTCCCGCGCCGCCGAGCGGCTGAGCGCGTCCGAGCCGTTGCCGGTCTGGCCGCGCAGGTTGATGAGCGTCTTCAGGCCATAGCGCCGGGTGAGCACCGCGAGGCGGCCTGGCGTGGGGTGGTTGCAGCGGTAGAGCCGGCCCGGCGCGACGGCGGCAAAATTGCTCCACACCAGGCGGAACACCGCGTGGTCGATCAGCAGCGCATCGACCCACGCCAGCGCACGGCCCCCCGTAGTGCTCACATCGCCTTTGAAGATGCTGTTCATCCGGCCCGCTTGAAGGAAACTGTTACCCAGTTCATTGCGAGGCGCCGTCCCGCAAGTCAACCGCGGCGGGGCGGCGCTGACCCGCTACCCCATCGCCCCGCCCTGGTTGCCCCGCTGCAAGGCGATCCGCGCGTCCATCGTCATCGGCGTGCCGCCGGGGATGCCGACCCCGGCGAACACCGGCTGGCTGGCCCGCCTGCGGCCCTTCGGCAGCCCCGCAATCGCCGCGAAGGCCGCGCCGTTGCAGCCGGGTTTCCACAGCAGGTCGGTGAGCCAGGCGCGATTCCCGGGCTCCGTGTAGCACGCCCAGTGATTGAGGCCCCCCGAGGGATGCACCCGGTCGCCGTCGGTCGCCGTCAGGGTGTAGCCGCCATTGGCCTTGAACCACGCCTGCACGTCCTGCCGGTCCAATGCGATGTCCACCCAGTTGGGCGGATAGGCCGCGATGCCCTCCCAGCCCTGCACCGTGCCCAGGCCATAGCGGCCGAGACTGCAGGCTTCGATGGTACCCGGCAGGCGCGACGGGTCGCCCAGTTGCTCGGCGCCGGCCACCAGCACCTTATCCTCCTCGTTGGTGACGTTGACCACGCTGAAGCCGCGGCCGGCGAAGGTGGCCGCCGCATCGACCGAGAACTCTGCGCCGTCGAGCAGGACCACGTTGTTCAGCGTGCCGTCGCCGGGTCCGAACGCCGCCACCGCCTGGGTGAACAGCCGCGTCCCCAGGCTATGCGCCAGCACGTCCACCCTCGCACCCTCGTCCGCCAGGATGCGCAGCACCTCCGCCACGGCCCGGGCGGCCAGGCATACGAGGTCGACGCAGGCATACTGGTACGGCTCCCCCCAGCCCGCGCCGGCGTAGTCCGTGAGCGAGCCGGTGGAGACCCAGGCGAAGGCAATCGCCGTCTCCTGCCGGCTGCGCCCTGCCTCATCGCACTCGCGCACCAGCGGCAGCCAGCTCAACCGATGGTTGGGGCCCGCTTCGCCGGGATAGCCGTACACCAGCGAATAGGGGTCCTCGTCGGGGCCGGCCGCCTCGCGCGGATCGTAGTCGAAGCCGTGCAGCATCAGCTTCACCGGCTGGTCCGACAGGCTTCGCCGGGCGAGCCAGTCCCGGATGGCCTGCCGCAGCGCGTCCCGCCCGGTGAAGGCGGTGTCGCGGTCGCGCGGCACGGCCAGGATGGCGTCGCCGGAACTGAGGGTATCGGCGGCCCGCTTGTAGGCATCGGCGTCCGGCGCAGCCGCCGCGGCGGGTGTCCACAGGAGCTTGAGCATGACAATCGTTCCCTTGCCGGCACCAGTTTACCACGTTCCGGGGATTGCCTTACGGCTTTCGTCTCCGCCATGAGGGGGAATGATCGAGACGCCGCCGCGGGAGATTCTCGACGCACTGCGCCGCATGGCGCTGCTGGACGCCGCCACGGGCGTTCCGGGCGAGCGGCTGACCGGCGGCGTTTCGTCGGACATCTGGCGCATCGACCTGCCGGCGAGACCGGTGTGCGTGAAGCGCGCGCTGGCGAAGCTGCGCGTGGCGGCCGACTGGCAGGCGCCGGTCGAGCGCAACCGCTACGAGGCGCGCTGGATGCAGCGTGCCAATGCCGCTGTGCCGGGCGCTGCGCCGGCGCTGCTCGGCAGCGATGAACCGAGCGGCGCGCTGGCGATGCAGTTCCTGCCGGCCGACCGCTATGCGCTGTGGAAGTCGCAGCTTCGCGACGGCGACGCCGATCCGGACTTTGCGGGGCAGGTCGCCGGCACGCTGGCGCGCATCCATGCCGCCACCGCCGCCGATCCGTCCGTCGCCGCCGACTTCCCCACCGACCGGATCTTCCATGACATCCGGCTGGAGCCCTACCTGGTCGCGACCGGCCGTGCCCATCCGGACCTGGCGGGGCCGCTCGCTGCGCTGGTGGCGGCGACGCAGGGCAGCAAGCGCGCCCTGGTGCACGGCGACGTCAGCCCGAAGAACATCCTGCGCGGTCCTGCCGGGCCGGTGTTCCTGGACGCTGAATGCGCCTGGTGGGGCGATCCGGCCTTCGACCTGGCGTTCTGCCTCAATCACCTGCTGTTGAAATGCCTGTGGACGCCCGCGGCGACAGACGGCTTCCTGGCCTGCTTCGATGCGCTGGCCGCGGCCTATCTGGCTGGGGTCGCCTGGGAGCCATCGGCGGCATTGGAGGCGCGGGCGGCGCACCTGCTGCCGGGCCTCTTCCTGGCCAGGGTGGATGGCAAGTCGCCGGTCGAGTACATCACGACGGACCAGGACAGGAACCGGGTGCGGCGCACCGCCCGTGCGCTGCTCGCCCATCCGGTCGAGACGCTGGAGGAGGTTCGCCAGGCCTGGACAGAGGAGCTAGCCGCATGACCGACACCACGATCGCCTTCGTGCATGGCCGCCGCGTGTGGGACAGCCGTGGCCGCCCCACCGTGGAAGCCGAAGTGCTGCTGGAGGAGGGCAGCGTGGGCCGCGCCATCGCGCCGGCCGGAGCCTCGACCGGCACCGGCGAGGCGCTGGACCTGCGCGACGGCGGCGACGCCTTCGGCGGCTATGACGTGACGCGTGCGGTGGCGAACGTGAACGGCGAGATCGCACGTGCGGTCACCGGGCTGGATGCCGCCGACCAGGCGGGGCTCGACCGGCGGCTGATCGAACTCGACGGCACGCCCAGCAAGTCGCGCCTGGGCGGCAACGCGGTGCTGGCGGTATCGATGGCGGCCGCCCATGCCGCGGCCGCCGCCGTGGGGCAGCCGCTGTACCGGTATCTCGGCGGGCCCGACGCGCACATGCTGCCACTACCGCAGATCCAGATCTTCGGCGGCGGCGCGCATGCCGGGCGGCGGGTGGACATCCAGGACTTCATGGTGACCTGCCCCGCCGCGGAGAGCTTCGCCCAGGCGCTGGACTGGACGGCGGAGGTCTACCGCGCCGCCGGCCTGCTGATGAAGGAGGCCGGCACGCTGCAGGGCGTGGCTGACGAAGGCGGCTGGTGGCCGGCCTTCACCACCAACGAGCAGGCGCTGGAGACGCTGCTCGCGGCGATCGAGCGCGCCGGGTTCACGCCCGGCAGCCAGGTCGCGATCGCGGTGGATGTCGCCGCCTCGGAGTTCGGCCGCGCCGGGAAGTACAAGCTGGCGCTGGAGGATCGGGAACTCGACAGCGACGGCATGGTGAAGCTGCTGACCGGCTGGATCCAGCGCTATCCGATCGTGTCCATCGAGGATCCTCTGGCCGAAGATGATGACATGGGGTTCGCCGCGTTCACCCATGCGGTGGGCGGGCGGGTCCAGGTGGTCGGCGATGATTTCCTGGTGACGCAGGCGTCCCGGGTGCGCGAGGCGGCGCTGCGCGGCGCGGCCAACGCGGTGCTGCTGAAGCCGAACCAGCGCGGCACGCTGACCGAGACGCTGGAGGCCTGGCAGGCGGCACAGCAGGCCGGTTTCGCCGGCATCGTCTCGGCGCGGTCGGGCGAGACGGAGGACGTGACGATCGTGCACCTCGCCGTCGGCTGGGGGGTGGGGCAGATCAAGGTCGGCAGCTTCGCGCGCAGCGAGCGGATGGCGAAGTGGAACGAGGCGCTGCGCATCGAGGAGGCGCTGGGCGCGCGCGCGCAGTTCGCCGGCGGCGGCGTGCTGGGGCGGTCACGCCAGGGGGCGTGACCCGGGAGGGCGGCTGAGTTCCCGGCACGGTGGCAGCGGGGGGCGACGGGTGCAGAGGGAGTGCGCGTCGCGGGCAGCGCGTCGTCGCTTCCTCGGTCGTCCTTCGTGATCCTCCACCGCGTCCGTGTTAAATTCTGCCTCCGAATGCCCGAGCGAGAGTCCCAGCCGTGAATGTCCTGTTCCACAACGCCGCCGGCCCCGACGTCGCGGCGCGCCTGGCGGCGGTGCCGAACCTGCGCATCACCATCTGCCCGGAGGACGATGACGCGCTGCTGGCCCGGCTGCTGCCGGAGACCGATGTGCTGTGGCACGTGCTGCGGCGCTGCACGCCCGAGATCATCGCCGCGGCGCCGCGCCTGCGGCTGATCCAGAAGATCGGCGTCGGCGTCGACACGATCGACCTGGAGGCGGCACGCGCGCGCGGCCTGCCGGTGTGCAACCTGCCCGGCGCCAATTCGCGTGCCGTGGCGGAGCTTGCGCTGGCCCTGATGCTGGCGGTGCTGCGCCGCCTGCCCCGCTTCGACGCGGCGATGCGGCGGGGCGAGTGGGACGATCCGGTGCTGCAGAATGGCATCGGCGAACTGGGCGGCAGCACCGTCGGGCTGGTCGGCTACGGCGCCATCCCGCGCCTGCTGGCGCCGGTGCTGAGCGCGCTGGGGTGCCGGGTGCTTTATACGGCGCGGTCGCCGAAGCCGGATGCCGTGGGTGAATGGCGCCCGCTGGACGTGCTGCTGGCCGAAGCCGATGTGCTCAGCCTGCACGTGCCGCTGGTGCCTCAGACCGCGCGGCTGATCGACGCTGCGGCGCTGGCGCGGATGAAGCCCGGTGCCATCCTGATCAATACCGCCCGCGGCGGCGTCGTGGATCAGGCGGCGCTGTCCGAGGCGCTGGCCAGTGGCCGGCTGGCCGGTGCGGGACTGGACGCGTTCGTGCACGAGCCACACGACGCGTCCGAGCTGCTGTTCCGGCTGCCCAACGTGGTGCTGACGCCGCACATCGCCTGGGTCACCACCGGCACGTTCGACCGCAGCTTCGCGCTCGCCGCCGAGAACTGCCGGAGGCTGGAAGCCGGGGAGACGCTGCTGCACCGCGTGGCGTAATGGTTGCGGTCCGATCGTTCGAGGACCATTTTCCCGAAAGTCTGGAAAAGCAGGAATTTCCGATGGACCCTCTGGGCGTGGTTGCGACCTATACCGCGACCGACCTTAACAAGTCGGGCGGCAAGGTCCTGGACGATGCGGGAGACGGTGCCGTCAGGATCAAACGCCGCGGCACGTCCTATGTGCTGATGCGGGAGGAGACCCTGGCCAGGATGCTGGAGGCCGCCCGCGAAGGACGGCCGCAGTCGCTGCAGGACCTGCTGCGCGACTATGACGCGGTCAAGGTCAAGTCGCTGACACGCGAATTCCTCGACGATGCGCCTGTCGGGAAGGAGAGGCTCTGACGTGCCTCGCCGGGGCGACGATTTCGCCCGCGGGTATACGCCGGCACTGGGAGACGTGGTGCATCTCGACTGGGCGCCGTCGCAGGGACGCGAGATGCGTGGACCGCACTATGCCCTGGTACTGTCCGCCGACCTTTACAACGTGGCCACAGGGCTGGTCGTGGTCTGCCCGGTGACCTCGAAGGTCGGCAAGCTGAGCGATTTCGAGTTTGCCGTGCGCGTGCGACGCGTGAACGGGGCGGCGATCCTCTCCGAGTTGCGGTCGCTGGACTATCAGGCACGCGCAATCCAGTACGAGGGGAAGCTGGCGGCCGACGCGATCGCCGAAGCGAACCGGCGGGTCCGGATGATCTTTCCGTGAGACCCGCCGCGCCGTCCGCGCTGACCGCCTGGCTGATCGCCTGCTACGCCTTCCTCTACGCGCCGATCGCGTTCCTGGTGCTGCTCAGCTTCAACGCCTCGCGCCTGGTCACCGCGTGGGACGGGTTCTCGCTGCGCTGGTACATCGCGCTGTGGAACGACCCGCAACTGATCGGCGCCGCGCTGCTGTCGCTGCGCATCGCCGCGGTTTCCGCCACGCTGGCGCTGATCGTCGGCACGCTGGCCGGCTTCGCCCTCGCCCGGTTCGGGCCCTTCCTGGGCCGCGGCGCCTTTGCCGCCACGCTCGCCGCACCGCTGGTGCTGCCCGAGGTGATCACCGGCCTGTCGCTGCTGCTGCTGTTCGTGGCCCTGCAGCAGACCATCGGCTGGCCAGTCGGGCGCGGGGCGGGGACGGTGACGCTGGCGCACGCCTCGGTGTCCGTCGCCTACGTGGCGGTCGTGGTGCGGGCCAGGCTGGCCGGCACGCCGGCGGACCTGGAGGAGGCGGCGATGGACCTCTACGCCCCGCCCTGGCAGGCGTTCCTGCGCATCACCCTGCCGCTGATGGCGCCGGCACTGGTCTCGGGCTGGCTGCTGGCCTTCACCCTGTCGCTCGACGATGTGGTGGTGGCGAGCTTCACCTCGGGGCCGGGCGCCTCGACGCTGCCCATGGTGGTGTTCTCCTCGATCAAGCTCGGCCCGACCCCGGAACTCTACGCCCTGGCCACGGTGATCGTGGCGGGTGTGGCGGCCATGCTGCTGGTGGTGTGGCGGGTGCAGCGAGGGCCGGCGCGGCAGGCGGGGTAACTCGGCGGGACGGTCCGGTCCGATCCAATGCACCCCGCGCCGGGCAGCCCATTTCGCCTGGACGTTGCCCCTCCGGCCCCGCTCCGATAGGTTCCGCGCCCGCTGAAGCTCCAGGAACTCCGTCCATGCATCTGACCGCCGAACGGCTCGACCGCATCCAGCCCAGCCTCACCATCGCGATCGCGACCAAGGCCCGGCACATGATTGCGGAAGGCAAGAACGTCATCTCCCTCTCGCAGGGCGAGCCGGATTTCGAGACGCCGCGCAATATCAAGGACGCCGCGATCCGCGCCATCGAGAACGGCGACACCAAGTACACGGACGTCGCCGGCACGCCGGAACTGCGCCGGGCGGTGGCGGAGAAATTCAAGCGGGACAGCGGGCTCGACTACAAGCCGGAGGAGATCATCATCTCGACCGGCGGCAAGCAGGTGATCTTCAACGCCATGCTGGCCACCCTGAACCAGGGCGACGAGGTGATCATCCCCACGCCTTGCTGGGTGAGCTACCCGGACATCGTCTCGCTGGCGGACGGCAAGCCGGTGCTGGTGCCGTGCGAGCAGAACCACGGCTTCAAGCTGCGCGCCGAGGCGCTGGAGCAGGCGATCACGTCGAAGACCAAGTGGTTCATGCTGAACAATCCGTGCAACCCGACCGGCGCCGCCTATTCCGCCGAAGAGCTGCGGCCGATCTGCGACGTACTGCTGCGCCACCCGGATGTCTGGATCTTCACCGACGACATCTACGAAAAGCTGGCGTACGACGGCTTCAAGCCGGCCACCATTGTGCAGGTGGAGCCGCGGCTGCGCGACCGCACCGTGACGATGAACGGCTGCTCCAAGGCCTATGCGATGACCGGCTGGCGGCTGGGCTTCGCCGGCGCGCCGCTGCCGCTGATCAAGGCGATGGACAAGCTGCAGAGCCAGTCGACCTCGAACACGAACTCGATCGCGCAGGCCGCTGCGGTGGAAGCGCTGACCGGGCCGCAGGAGTCGATCGAGGCGATGCGCAAGATCTTCGAGGAGCGGCGCAACCTCGTGGTGGACATGCTGAACAAGGCGCCCGGCCTCTACTGCCACAAGCCCGAGGGAGCGTTCTACGTGTACCCCTCGATCCATGGCTGCATCGGCAAGACCTCGCGCAACGGCACGACGATCACCGACGATGAGAGCTTCGTGCTGGCGCTGCTGGACGAGACCGGCGTGGCCGCGGTGCACGGCACGGCGTTCTGCTTCCCCGGCCATTTCCGCATGGCGTATGCGAATGCCACGGAAGAATTGCGCGACGCCTGCACGCGCATCCAGCATTTCTGTGAAGGCCTCCGCTGATGCCGGGATTCTCGGACCGGCTGGGCCGGGTCCAGGTCGCCGCCAGTGTGCAGATGACGATCCGCGCCCGCGAACTGCGCGCGCAGGGCGTGGACATCGTCTCGCTGACGCTGGGGGAGCCGAACTTCGCCTCGCCGCCGCACGCGATCGAGGCGGCGCACCAGGCGGCCCTGAAGGGGGAGACCAAGTATCCGCCGCAGGACGGCACGCCGGCGCTGAAGCAGGCGATCCAGCGCAAATTCCGCCGCGACAGCGGGCTCGAGTTCGCGCTCGACGAGATCTGCGTGAGCAACGGCGGCAAGCAGGCGATCTTCAACGCGCTCGGCGCCACGCTGAACCCGGGCGATGAGTCGCTGATCCCGGTACCGTCCTGGAGCGCCTATGCGCTGATGACCAAGCTGTTCGACGGCGAGCCGGTGTTCGTCACCTGCCCGCAGAACAACGGCTTCAAGCCGCGGCCCGAGGACATCGACGCGGCGATCACGCCACGCACCAAATGGCTGATCCTCAACAACCCGAACAACCCCTCGGGCGCCTGCTGCTCGGCTGAGGAACTGCGGGCGATCGCCGATGTGATGCTGAAGCATCCGCATGTCTGGATCATGTCCGACGACATGTACGAACACCTGGTGTTCGACGGCTTCAAGCACGCGACGATCGCCGCGGTGGCGCCGGAACTGCGCGATCGCACGGTGACGATCAGCGGTGCGTCGAAGGCGTACGCGATGACCGGCTGGCGCATCGGCTTCGCCGGCGGGCCGAAGAACCTGATCCGCGCCATGGTGAACATGCAGGGCCAGGCGACGGCGGGCGTCTCAAGCGTGGGCCAGGCGGCGGCGGCGGCGGCGCTGGACGGCCCGCAGGACGGCGTCGCCGAGCAGATCGTCGCCTACCGCAACCGGCGCGACATGGCGGTTGAGATGCTGAACGCCTGCAAGGGCATCAACTGCCACAAGCCCGAGGGCGCGTTCTACGTGTTCCCCAACGTCGCCGGCTGCCTGGGCCGCACCACCGCGGGCGGGCGGAAGCTGGAGACCGACCAGGATGTGTGCCTGGCCCTGCTGGAGGAGGCGCATGTCGCCACCGTGCACGGCGCGGCCTATGGCATGAGCCCCTATCTGCGGGTCAGCACCGCCACCGACGATGCCTCGCTGGCCGAAGGCTGCCGGCGGATCGCGGCGTTCTGCGAGGGGCTGCACTGAGGGCACGGGGCAGCGCGGCGCGTCAGCTCTCCAGTTCGCTGTCCCAGTACAGGTAGTCGCGCCAGCTCTCGTGCAGGTAGTTGGGTGGGAATGCCCGGCCGTTGTCCTGCAGCTCCCACGTCGTCGGCTGGCGCGGGTGCTCGCGCGGGAACATGTGGCACTCGCGCGGCAGGCGGGAGCCCTTGCGCAGATTGCAGTCGCCACATGCCGTCACGACGTTGTCCCAGGTCGTGCGGCCGCCACGGCTGCGCGGCACCACATGATCGAAGGTCAGGTCGTGCGTCGGATAGCGGTCGCCGCAATACTGGCAGACGAAGGCATCGCGCAGGAACACGTTGAACCGGGTGAAGGCCGGACGCCGCGCCGAAGGGATATAATCCTTCAGCGCGATCACACTCGGCAGCTTCATGGTCAGCGAGGGAGAACGGACCTCGGTCTCATACTCCGACAGCACGGAGACCCGATCCAGGAACACCGCCTTCACTGCGTCCTGCCACGACCAGAGCGAGAGCGGGAAATACGATAGCGGGCGGAAATCCGCGTTCAGCACCAGCGCAGGATAGAATTGGCCACCGTCAGGCAAGCGCCGCTCCTCTGCGTCCGGAGCGCAAAGGCTGGGGGACAATCCGTTACCGACCCGCCAGATATTGTGCGCCGCCGAAAACCGCCCCGTTTATCGCAGAGCGGGCGGCGGGCCGCAAGACGACTGCGTGCGGGATTCACGCCACGGTCATGCGGCGGCGTGGGTCGGCCGCCGTCCTCACGCCTCGGAGAATCCCCGCTGCAACGCCAGCGCCCCCATCGCCAGGCCGGTGTCGTCGATGCCGTGGCCGAGCCGCGGCACATAAACCGCCTCCACCGGCACGCCCGCCGCACGCAGCGCCGCCTCGGCGTCGCGCGAGCGCTGCGCCGGCACGACATCGTCCGCCTCGCCATGCACCAGCAGCACCGGCGCATGGTTGGCAAGCTCGGCCGCCAGCCGGTCGGGCGCGATCAGCGCGCCGGAGAATGCCAGGATCGCGCGCGGCGCCGCCCGCCGGCGCGGGCCGGTGAACAGCACCGTCATCGCCCCCTGGCTGAACCCCATCAGCGCATAGGCATCGGCCGGCAGTCCCAGCCGCGCCAACTCGGCGTCGATGAAGGCGTCGAGGAAACCGGCGGCGCGCCGGGCGCCCGCCTCCATCACCGCCGGCGTCCGGTCGGCGACGCTCCACCACTGCCGCCCGAACCCGGAATCGTGGGGGAACGGCGCGTCCACCGACACGAACAGCGCGTCGGGCAGCGCATGCGACCAGGTCGGCGCCAGGTCGATCAGGTCGTGGCCGTCGGCGCCGAGGCCGTGGCACAGTATCACCAGTTGCTTCGGAGATGCCTTCGAGGCAGGTCCCCAGCGTGGTCCATCCAACTCCGGCATCGTCCGCTCCTACGTTGCGCCGCATCCCATGACGCCGCATCCCATGTCTGTCGTCACCCGCTTCGCGCCAAGCCCCACCGGCTACCTGCATCTTGGCCACGCGTTCAGCGCGCTGACCGCGTGGCGCTGCGCCCGTGAGGCGGGCGGCCGCTTCCTGCTGCGCCTCGAGGACATCGACCCGTCCCGCTGCCGCCCGGAGTTCGCCGCGGCGATCCTGGAGGACCTGGCCTGGCTCGGGCTGGACTGGGACGGCGAGGTCCGCGTGCAGTCGCAGCACCTGCCGGACTACCGGGCGGCGCTCGACATGCTGGCGGAGCGTGGGCTGCTGTACCCATGTTTTTGTACCCGGGCCGACATCCAGCAATCCGCCGCCGCGCCGCACACGCCGGACGGGACGCCGCGCTATCCGGGCACCTGCCGCGCGCTGTCGCCGGCCGAACGCGCCGAGCGGATCACCGCCGGCGAGCGGCACGCCCTGCGGCTCGACATGGCGCGGGCCCTGGCGGTGACCGGGACGCTGGCGTTCCAGGAGGCGGGACGCAGCATCCTCTGCGACCCCGCGGCGTTCGGCGATGTGGTGCTGGCGCGCAAGGATGCGCCGGCCAGCTACCATCTCTGCGTGACGCACGACGATGCGGCGCAGGGCGTCACGCTGGTGACCCGCGGGGAGGATCTGCTGCCGGCGACCCATGTGCATCGCCTGCTGCAGGCGCTGATGGGCTGGCCGGTGCCGGACTATGCGCATCATGCGCTGCTGACCGACGATGCGGGACGGCGGCTGGCCAAGCGGGACCGGGCGGCGACGTTGCGCGACCTGCGGGCCGGCGGCGCCACGAGGCATGACGTGCTGGCGCGGCTCAGAAGATCCGGCTGAACCAGCTTCCCCCGCTCGTCGTCGGCGGGTTGATGACCGGCGCGTAGCCTGGCGGCGGCGACCACGACATCAACTGGTCGACGAAGGCCGGACCGGGATAGATCAGCCCGGAATTCTCGTTGATCACCGCACGGATGTCGGACTCGGCCGCCGGACCGGCCGCTTGGAGCAGGGCGTCCTGCCCGCGGCTGCCGGCCGCCTGATCGCCCGCCGGCCCGCCGTCACGACCCCCGGGGAGCGCGCCGCCCCTGGTCGGGCGGATGGCAAAGCTGGGCGGCGTGGAGAGCGGCACCTGCGTCGAGGTCGTCGTCTCCGGTGCGGAATTGCGCGACGTGGAGAACGGCCGCGTCATGCCGTCATCGGCGCAGGCCGCCAGCAGCAGGGCCGGCACCAGCAGGGCCGATAGCGGGAACAGGGATCGCATCAGGGTCAGGGCGCCAGCGTTGTTGTGTCGGCGGCAACATGGCAGAGCCGGGGCGCGTTCAGCAACCGCGCTCAACTGAGGCTGCCCGGATGGTCGCGCCAGATGCTGGGTGCCAGCCTGAGGTGCTGGTCCTGCGGATAGGCCTCGCTCCAGTAGCGGGCGCACTCGCCGCTCGTGGGGTTCCACACGTCGGGGAATTCCCGCACCAGGGTCAGGAACTCCTCCAGCATCTGCACCCGGTTGCACCAGCCGATCGCGCCCGGATGCAGCACCATGCTGAACTGGCGACCTCGCTTGTACTGGGCCCTGAACTCGGCCCGCCAGTTGCGGAACAGATCGTCGGCGTGCTCCAGCCCCGTGCCCTTGCGCGGGAACAGCAGGAACCACTGGTCGTCGAAATGGTAATAGTACGGCAGCGTCAGGATCGCGCGCCGCGCGGCGAAGTCGGCCACCCAGTAGTGCGGGATGTCGTCGGCCAGCCCGTTGCCGAGATACTGGTAGCCGGCCGCGATCAGCAGGTCGACGGTGTGGGGGCTGATGGTCCCGCCGGCGAAGCTGTCGTCCTGCCGCGGCAGGCAGAACCAGCCCGTCGGGCGCGTGCCGGTCACGCCGGTCAGGATCGAGGTCGCGAGGTCGAGCCTCGCCTTCTCGTCATCGGCGCTCAGCCCGCTGACATCCTCATGCCGCAGCCCGTTGGCGGCGATCTCGTGGCCGTCGGCCAGCAGCGCCCGGATCCGCTCCGGCCGCGCCGCGGCGATCACCGCGGGCACTGCGAACGTCGCCCGGATGGCGAAATGCCGCAGCACCGCCAGCAACTGGTCCAGCCCGTCGTGGGCTGCGAAATAGGCATCGGGGCGTTCGAGATCGGCCGGCGTGATGCCCTCCGGCCCGCGCGCCACGCTGAGGTCGACCACCACCGTCAGGCAGCAGCGACGCTGCTCCGGCCAGCGCACCTCGCTGTCGCGCAAGCCGATTTCATCCGAGATCGTATAGCCCTGCTTCCACGGCATCGCCCTGCCCCCCGTCCAGATCGGCCCAGTTCAGATGAGCCCAGTTCAGATCGGCCCAGTTCAGATCGGATGCTGCGCCAGGCAGTGGCGCGCGACGTCCTCGCATGAGGCGAACCACACGCCCGGCAGCGTCTTCATCCGCGTGATCAGCCGGTCCATCATGTCGATGCGCAGCGCGCGGCCCGAGACGAAGGGATGCACCACCACGTTCAGATAGCCGCCGGTGCGGTACTGCTGCCAGAACGCCGCCCACCACAGGTCGAACACCCGGTCCGGATCGGTGATCCGCTGCGCCGCGTTGCCGCTGCCCAGCCAGGCGAAGCTGTAGAACATCGCATCGTCGATCACGTAGTGGAACGGCAGGTTCAGCATCGCGTTCGCGCCGTCCGCATCGCTGAGGTAGTACGGCCGGTGATCCGCGGTTTCATGCGAGGTGTACAGGAAGCCCTCCTGCTTCAGCAGCCCGAGCGAGTGCTCGCTGCGGGTGCCGACCGGGCGGCGTCCGCTGATCGCCTCGAGCGCGGCGGACGTCTTCAGCAGGTGGTCGCGCTCCAGCGCCGGATCCTTCGGCACATGATGCTCCCACATGTGGTCGGCGATCTCGTGGCCGCTGCGCACGGCGGCGCGCAACGCCTGCGGATACAGTTCGCAGATACGGCCGGGCACGAAGATCGTCGCCTTGACGGTATGCGAATCGAACAGCTCGATCAGCCGCCAGATGCCGACGCGACCGCCGAACTCGCCCTTGGCAAGCTGCATCGGCGGTTCGTTCAGCAGCCGGCGCAGCAGCATCGCATCGAAATCGGCGGTGAAGTTCACCGCGACGCGCGCGCCGTTCGGCCAGGTGATGTCGGGAATCCGCCGGTGCCGCGCGTCGTAGCGCTGCAGCACCGCGCACAGATCGGCGACCTCCTGCTCGAGTGCGCTGCTCATGTCCTGGCGTCCCGTCCGGTTTCCGCGCCAGCTTGCTTCGTCGCGGCCAGGCCCGCAATGAAGGCCGTGCGCGCGATGCAGTAAGTCAGTGTTGACTTGGCATGCGGCGACACCGCACAGTCCTTGCGTCAGCGATCCGCCGTCATCAGGAGGTGCAGTTGCGAGCGATGCATTCAGCCGTAATGAAACTATCCGCCGCGGCGCTCCTGCTGGCTTCTGCACACACCGCCGGCGCGGTCACCGTCGGCCCGGTGACCGACGATCTCGGCGTGATCCGCATCGCCAAGGGCGCACCGATCCAGATCGGCGCGTATTGGGTCCTGTCGGGCGCCGACACCGCGCTGGGCCTGGACGAAAAGCGCGGCGTCGAGATTGCCTTCAAGGAACTCGGCAACAAGCTGCTCGGCCATCCGCTGAAGCTGAACGTCGAGGATGACGGCTGCAACGCCGAAGGCGGCCAGACCGCGGCGACCAAGCTTGCCGCCAATCCGCAGACGGTGATCGTTCTCGGCCCGGCCTGCTCGTCCGCCGCGACGCCCGGCGCGCCCATCCTGTGGCAGCAGGGCATCGTCAACATCTGTACCGCCTGCACCGCGCCGGCGCTGACCGCGGCGACGCGCAAGCCGGAATATGCCGGCTTCGCCCGCACCGTGTTCAGCGACAGCGAGCAGGGCAAGGCCGATGCCACCTTCGTGCACAACGTGGCCAAGGCGCAGTCGGTGGTCACCATCCACGACGGCAGCCCCTACGCGCAGCAGCTTCAGCAGGTGTTCGCCGATAATTTCCGCCAGTTGGGCGGCAAGGTGCTGTCGCAGGAGGCGGTCGCCCCCAGCGACGTCGACATGAAGCCGCTGCTGACCCGCATCGCCAGCAGCAAGCCCGACCTCATCTACTTCCCGGTGTTCACCGCCGCGGCGGCACAGATCCTGCGCCAGGCGAAGTCCACGCCCGGCCTGGAGAAGGTCGCGCTGATGGGCGGCGGATCGCTGCTGTCGGCGGATTTCATCGAGGCGGCCGGACCCTCGATCGTCGGCTTCCGGATCGGCTATCCCGACCTGTCGCCCGACGCGATGGGCAAGAACTATCCGAAGTTCGTCGACGAGTACAAGAAGGCCTACAACGAGGCGCCGATCTCCGGCTACCACGCCAACGCCTATGACGGCGCGATGCTGGCGGTGAAGGCGATCGAGAAGGTCGCCAAGACCGACAGCGCCGGCAACCTCTATATCGGCAAGAAAGCGCTGCGCGACGCGGTGTTCGCCACCAAGTTCGACGGCATCGGCGGGCCGATCGCCTGCGACGCCTACGGCCAGTGCGCCCAGTTCAAGCCGTCGGTGCTGGAGTTCACCGCGGCGGACTCGAAGACCTTCGGGATAGGCAAGAACCCCAAGAAGATCTGGCCGTAGCAGCCCGGATGGTCGATCTCCGGCTCCGTCGTCACGGCCGGGCCCGGGCCGGCCATCCGCGCCTGCGCTGCCGGGTCGACGGGACGACGTGGATGGCCGGCCTTCGCCGGACATGACGATCCGAGGTCTCTCGCGCCTCAGTGCGGTCGACGTCGTCCTCTGGACCATGCGCATCGCGGTCGTCGCGGTGGTCGTGCTCGGCACCGCCGGCACCCTGATCAAGGGCCGCTACACCGCCGAGCAGTGGTTCGACTTCGTGATGTTCGGCCTGACCATCGGCAGCATCTACGCGCAGATCGCGCTCGGCTACACGATGGTCTACGGCGTGCTGCGGCTGATCAACTTCGCGCACGGCGACATCGTCATGACCGGCGCCTTCGCCGGCTACTTCGTCGCCACGCCGCTCGATCGGTCCGGTTTCCTGGAGAGCCAGCCGGTGCTCGGGATGGCGGCCATCCTGGTGGTCGCGGTCGCCACCTCCACCGGGATTGCGGTGCTGACCGAGCGCATCGCCTACCGGCCGTTCCGCCGCACCGGCGGGCTGGCGCCGCTGATCTGTGCAATCGGCGTCTCGTTCTTCCTGGAGCAGACCTTCCGCGGCATGTTCGGCTCCGCGGTGAAATCCTACCCGGAGCCGGAGTGGGAACGTGCCGCGTTCGACGTGTTCGGCTTCAACGTGCCGCGGATCGACGTGCTGGTGATCGGCCTCGCGCTGTTCTTCATGGGCGGGCTGTATCTGATCGTGCAGCGCACGCGCATGGGCACGGCGATGCGCGCGGTGGCCGAGGACGGCGAGGCCGCTGCGCTGATGGGCATCGATGTGAACAAGGTGGTGGTGTTCACCTTCTCGCTGGGCGGCGCGATGGCCGGCATCGCCGGTGTGTTCTATGCCTTCGTCTATAAGCAGGTATATTTCCTGATGGGCTTCACGCCCGGCATCAAGGCGTTCGGCGCCGCTGTGCTGGGCGGTATCGGCAACATCCCGGGCGCCATGCTGGGCGGCTTCTTCCTGGGCATGGTGGAATCGGTCGGCCCGACGCTGTTCCTCGACGGCATCGGCATCACCGCCCCCTACCAGTTGCGCGACCTGATCGCCTTCACGCTGCTGATCATGGTGCTGATCTTCCGCCCGCAGGGGCTGTTCGGCGAACGCATGGCGAGGAAGCGCGCGTGATCCGCCGGGCTATCCTCACCGGCCTCGCGTTCGGCGCGGGCGGGGTGCATCTGGCCGTGGTCGGCGTGCTGCTGGCGATGCACCAGCGCTGGATCGTGGTGGAGGTCCTGACGCTCGGCCAGGCCGCGCTGCTGCTGCTGGCGGGCGGGGCCGGCGCCATGATGCGCGAGAAGCTGGCCGGCCTGCTCGCGGGCGCCACGGCTGCGGTGCCACTCGCGGCGCTGACGGTGGCGATGGCGACGGTGCCGCTGCACGGCATCTTCATCGCGCTGTCGCAGCCGCTGTTCGACATGCTGACCGTGGATGAGGGTCTCGCCGGGGGCATCGCCATCCTGATCGGCGGCGGGGCGCTGGCGGGCCTGCTGGGCGCCGCCGTGCGTTCCAGCCCGCCGGCGCTGCGCCGCGCGGTCGGACCCGCCGCGATTGCCGTCATCGTGGCCGGCGTGTTCCAGGAACTCATCCAGCTCATGCTGCAGCAGTACGACGATGCGATCGTCGACTTCCGGGAGTTCATCTACACCTGGGAAGGGCTCAGCGTGCAGGGCGCGGTCACCATCTTCGTCGTTGTGGCGATCGGCTCCGAGGTCCTGGGCTCCGTCTGGCGGCGCCGCACCGCCCGCATGCAGCAGCGCAACCACCGGCGGGAGCGGCTGGTGTGGGCCGGCATCGTGCTGCTGATCCTGGCGCTGCTGCCGGCGGTTGCCGGCTCCTATGTGGGCCAGGTGCTGATGCTGGTCGGCCTCTACATCCTGATGGGCATGGGCCTGAACCTGGAGGTCGGGCTGGCCGGGCTGCTGGACCTGGGCTTCGTCGCGTTCTTCGCGGTCGGCGCCTATGCCACCGCCCTGCTCACCGCCGATGCGCCGCACGCGCTGGCGCACCTGCCCTATTGGGGCGCCATGCCGATCGCCGTGCTGCTGTCGATCTGCGTCGGCGTGCTGTTCGGCCTGCCGGTGCTGGGCGTACGCGGCGATTACCTGGCGGTGGCGACGATGGGGCTGGGCGAGATCGTCCGCGTCATCGTGCAATCCGACTTCGCCGCGCCGTTGCTGGGTGGCGCGCAGGGCATCCTGCAGATCCCCAAGCCGCGCATCGGCGATTTCGTGCTCAGCAGTCCGGTGTCGCTGTTCTACCTGACGCTCGCCGCATCGGCCGTTGCCGCCTTCGTCGCCTGGCGACTGGAGAATTCCCGGCTGGGCCGCGCGTGGATGGCGCTGCGCGACGATGAGGATGTGGCCCAGGCGCTCGGCATCAACCTGGTGCGCGCGAAGCTGCTGGCCTACGGGCTGGGGGCGGCGTTCGCCGGACTGGCGGGCTCGATCTTCGCCACCATGCTGTCGTCCGTGTATCCTTCCAGCTTCCAGTTGCTGATCTCGATCAACGTGCTGGCGCTGATCATCGTGGGCGGCATGGGCAGCCTGCCCGGCGTCGTGCTGGGTGCCATCGCGCTGATCGGCCTGCCGGAACTGCTGCGCGAGTTCGGCGAGTACCGCTATCTGTTCTACGGCGCGGTGCTGATCGTGATGATGCGGCTGCGGCCCGAAGGCCTGTGGCCGTCGGATGTGCGCCAGCGCGAACTGCACGCCAGCGACGAGACGCTCGCGCTGGATGCGGGCGCCGATGCCGTGCCTGCACGCACGTCGTGAGTAGGGCATTGCGTGAGCAGGGCGTAGTGAGCGGGGGCATGGTGAGCGGGGACGAAGTGAGCGAGGCGTCGTGACCGGGCCGTTGCTCCGCTGTACCCGGCTGACGATGCGGTTCGGCGGCCTGGTCGCGATCGACGGGCTGGACCTGGCGGTGGCGGAGCACAGCATCCACAGCGTCATCGGCCCGAACGGCGCCGGCAAGACCACGGTGTTCAACTGCATCACGCAGAACCTGCGGCCGACGTCGGGCGAGGTGTGGTTCGCCGGCGAGCGGATCGACGGGCTGAAACCCGACCGCGTGGCGGCCGTGGGCATCAGCCGCACCTACCAGAACATCCGGCTGTTCCGGAACATCAGCGCGCTGGAGAACCTGCTGGTCGGGATGCATCTGCACCTGCACTCCACCTGGTGGGGCGCCGTGCTCCACACGCCGCACACCAGGCGCGACGAGCGGGCGGCGCATGAGGAGGCGCTGCGGCTGCTGCAATTCGTCGGCCTGCGCGGCCGCGGCGATATCCTCGCGCGCAACCTGGCCTATGGCGAGCAGCGGCGGCTGGAGATCGGCCGGGCGCTCGCCACACGGCCGAAGCTGCTGCTGCTGGATGAGCCGACCGCCGGGATGAACCCGACCGAGACTTCGGCGATGATGGAGTTCATCCAGGAGGTGCGGTCGCGCTTCGGCATCACCATCCTGCTGATCGAGCACCAGATGCGCGTGGTGATGTCGATGTCGGACCGCGTCACCGTGCTGGACCACGGCGTGAAGATTGCCGAGGACGTGCCGGCGCGGGTGCAGCAGGACCCGGCGGTGATCGAGGCCTATCTCGGCAAGGCCGCCGTGTGATGGCGCTGCTCGAGATCGACGACATCCACGTATTCTACGACAAGATCGAGGCGCTGAAGGGCGTTTCCCTCAGTGTGGAGCAGGGCCAGATCGTTACGCTGGTCGGCGGCAACGGCGCCGGCAAGTCCACCACGCTGCGCGCGATCAGCGGCCTGCTGCATCCGCGCCAGGGCACGATCCGGTTCGACGGCCGTCCGCTCGCGGGGCTCGGCGCGCACGAGATCGCCGCGATCGGCGTGGTGCACGTGCCGGAGGGCCGCCGCATCTTCGCCCGGCTGACGGTGTCCGAAAATATGGAGATGGGCGCGTTCACCCGGCGCGACCGGCGCGCGATCGCCGAGGACAAGGAGCGCATGCTGGTGCTGTTCCCGCGGCTGCGCGAGCGGCTGCGGCAGGTGGCCGGCACGCTGTCGGGCGGCGAGCAGCAGATGCTGGCAGCGGCGCGCGCGCTGATGGCGCGGCCGCGCGTGCTGCTGATGGACGAGCCCAGCATGGGGCTGGCGCCGATGCTGGTGCAGCAGGTGTTCGACACGATCCGCCAGATCAATGCGGAGGGTGTCACCATCCTGCTGGTGGAGCAGAATGCCCCGATGGCGCTGGCGATCGCCGATCATGGCTATGTGCTGGAGAGCGGGCACATGGTGCTCGACGGGCCGGGCGCCGACCTGCTGGGCGACGAGAGGGTGAAGCGGGCGTATCTGGGGTAGCCGGGTTGGCTGCTCAGCGGCCGGGCTGCTGCTCAGCGGCTGGGCGGCCAGGGAATGCCGCCGGTCACCACGAAGGACAGCGTCGAGACGTAGCGGGTGCGGTCATAGGCGCCCGGGCCCGATCCGCCGGCGCTGTCCGCCTGGTGCTGCACCTCCGCCACGTACCGGCCGGACCAGGGCAGCGGCAGGGTGACCCGGCCCTCGGCATCGGTGCGCAGGGTCTTGGACCAGCCAGGCGGACCGATCAGGTCGATTTCGGTCTTCGGCAGCTTCTGGCCGCGAAACGTCAGCGTGAAGGTGGTGCCGCCAGGTTCCGCGGGTGCCAGTTCCAGTTCCATCGCCGTGGCCGGATCGGAGCGGCCTTCGCGCGCGAGGAACACGGTGCGCGTCCGGCCGCCGTTCTGGCGGTCGTCACGCGGCGCCAGGCCGTCCTCCGTGGCACGCACGTCGGGTCCGGTGACGGGGCTGAACGCGACATGGTCGGCGCCGCGCACCGCGGTCGCATCGCTGCCGACCAGGCGCGGGGAGGCGATGCGGTCCAGCGCACCGCCCGACCGTTCCCGCAGGTTCTCCGCCGGTTCGCCGAAGAACAGCAGGACGGTGGTGCCGTCGCGCTCGAGCCAGACCATGTGGGCGGCCGCGGGGTGGCCCAGGCCCAGCCCCAGCAGCAACGCTGCGACGATCGTGCGTCCCATTGGCTATCCGCTCCCGCCCGGTTTCGCGGTCCGCGATACTGCAATTGCAAGTCATTCGCAATATATCCGACGGAGGGCGGCGGCTGTTGTCGAGGGCGGCCAATCTGCACCGCTGGCAGGGGTGCGGGCGTGGAAGCCCTGCCACCGCCGCGGGATCAGTCCTCCTCCTGCACGCTCAGCTTGTCGACCAGCACCTTCTGCGGGTCGGTCTTGTGCGGGCTGCCCTCGATCTCGACGATCGCGTACGGCACCAGCTTGTCCGTCAGCAGGCCGAGTTTCTCCAACTCAGCCCGGTTGGGCAGGAACGTGCAGTTCTCCTCATCCACCACGCGCACCACGACCAGCGTGTACTCCGGCTTGAAGTCCACCCGCGCGATCGGCCCGCCCATCGAGAGGTTGCGATCCGTGTCATACGCAGTATCCGGCTCGTAGGTCTCATCCTTGCAGGCGGCGATCTGCGATGGAGCGGCGCCGAAGGTTGGGGTATCGAACTTCCAGACGCCCTTCTCCCTGATGAACGACAGCGTCAGCCCGACATGGACGACGGTGCCCGGCGGCGGCGCGCCCGGCAGCAGCTTGCCTTTGGGGACCGTCTTCGCGCCCACCGTGATGATCTCGGCCTTGTCGCCGGCGCGGTTGATCGTGGCGTGCTTCACATCGATGGAGTCGGGTGTCATCGCCTGCGCCATTTCGAGCATGTCGCGCTTTTGCTTGGCGGTCTTCATCTCCCGTTTGGCCTGCGCCTGCCGCTCCTGCCCGCGCAGTGCCATCGCCGCGTCCAGTTTGCCGGCAAGGATTGCCTTGTTGTAACGGTCATAGAGTGCGAGCAGGTCCTGTTGCAGCGCTGGATCCAGTGGTGCGGCGGCGGCGCCCGGGACACAGGTGACCAGCAGCGTCGCGAGGATGATCCATCGGCGCATGGGCGTTCCCCCCTCTTGTGATGCCGATGATGCTAAGCCGTGACGTTCACCGGGTTCCACGCCGGCCTCGCCGGCTCGCGGTTGATTGACCGGCCGGGATGCGCAGTTGTTGATTTACCGGCCGCATGCGCCCAGAAAGCCGGCCGCACTGAAGCGAGGCCCGGCAATGACCACCTTCTTCGAGGACCTTCGGATCGGCCAAAGTGCCAGCCTGGGAAAGACCATCACCGAGACCGACATTCTGCTCTACGCCGCGGTCTCCACCGACACCAACCCGATCCATATCGATGCCGAAGCGGCGAAGTCCTCCATCTTCGGCGAGCGGATCGCGCACGGCATGCTGTCGGCCGGCCTGATCAGCGCCGTGCTGGGCACGCGGCTGCCGGGACCGGGCTCGCTCTACATGCGCCAGTCGCTGCGCTTTGCCGCGCCGGTGCGCATCGGCGATACGGTGAAGGCGACCGTGACGGTGACGGCCCTGAACCCCGAGAAGAAGCGCGCAACACTCAGCACGGTGTGCACCGTGGGCGAGGAGGTGGTGATCGACGGCGAAGCCTACGTCCAGGTCCCCTCGCGCGGCTGATGCGGATCTTCCGGGACTGGCGGGACCTGCCCGCCGATGCACGCGGCGCCACCGTTGCGCTGGGCAATTTCGACGGCGTGCATCGCGGCCACGCCGAAGTGGTCAGGGTGGCGCATGCGGCGCGGCCGAACCTGCCGCGGGCGGTGCTGACCTTCGAGCCGCATCCGCGCGAACATTTCCGCCCGGACGATCCGCCGTTCCGCCTGACCCTGTCGGCGGAGCGGGCGGAGGCGCTGGCGGCGCTCGGCGTTACTCTGCTGTACGAACTGCCGTTCGACCACGAGTTCAGCCGCATGCCGGCGGAGAACTTCGTCACCGACGTGCTGCACCAGGGGCTCGGCGCGCGGCATCTGGTGTGCGGTCCGGACTTCGCCTTCGGCCGGCGACGCGGCGGCAGCACGGAGTATCTCGCGGCCCGCGCCGAGGCGCTGGGGATGGGGCTGACGCTGGTGCCGCTGCTGGCCGATGGTGCGGGTCCCATTTCGGCGACCCGCATCCGCCGCGTGCTGCAGGATGGCTACCCGGAGCGTGCCACCGCCGACCTCGGACGGCCCTGGACCATCCGCGGCGTGGTCGCGCACGGTGATGCGCGCGGCCGGACCATCGGCTTCCCGACGGCGAATATCGCACTCGGGCGGCACCTCGAGCCGGCGCGCGGCGTGTATGCCGTGACGATCCGCGACCCTGATGGACGGTGGCATCGCGGCGTGGCGAATATCGGCCGTCGCCCGACCGTCAACGAGGGTCCCGAGAGCCGGCTGGAGGTCAACATCTTCGACTTCACCGGCGACCTGTATGGCGCTGACCTGGCGGTCGCGCTGCACGCCTATATCCGCGAGGAGCGCCGCTTCTCCGGCCTCGATGCGCTGAAGGCGCAGATCGCCGCCGATGCGGCGGAGGCACGGCGGCTGCTGGCGGCGATCTGATCCGGCGCGTGTTCGCCGCTGCTTTCCGCAGCGAATATGTTCCGGCAGCGTCAGGCCGCCCGCCTCGCCTCCTGCGGCGTGTGACGATCGAGGAACGCCTTCACGCGGTGCAACTGCTCGTCCAGGTGCTGCGGGCCGCGCCAGTCCTCCAGCACCTCGAGGCCGGGCAGAAGCTGCTTCAACTCGTCCGACGTCACCGCCGGATGCGGCTTGTCGGTGCCCGGCAACAGGAATGTCGGCACCGTGCAGCTTCGGCAGAACTCGCGGCTGACGCTGAACACGAAGTCATGGTCCCACATGTTCCTGCCGAACGCGGCGATCTTGCCATCGTCCAGATGCGGCCGCTCGGCCTTCATCTCCGCGGCCCATTCGGCGAAGCTTTCCGGGAAGTATTCCGGATGGTCGGGGTGCAGGCCGATCGGGTTCTGCAGCACCGCGGCGGTGATCCGGTCCGGCGCGATCTCGCACAGCTTCAGGCAGAAGCTGCCGCCGATGCAGCCGCCCAGCGTATGGAACTGCCGGTGGCCGAGATGGTCCATCAGCGCGAGGTGATCGGCGGCATAGGTCTGCCAGCCATGGTCCGCCTCGATCGCCGTGCGCGAGCGGCCGGCATTGCGCTGGTCCATCGCAACGACCCGGTAGCTGCCGGCGAGCGACTTCGTCCAGTCGCTCCACGGGCGCGGGGCCCCCTCCACCGGATCGTGCCACATCTCGGCGCGCGAGCGCATGCCGCCCGGCGCGAACAGCAGGATCGGAAAGCCCTGGCCGTATTCCTCGTAGTGGATCTCGCCATCCGGGCGCCGCAGCACGGGCATCGTGGACTCCTCTATGATGGATTTTCCACTGGAGCAGTTTCCGTTCGTGGTGGCGCACGGAACCCGCTCCAGTTCGTCGTCTGAGAGCGTAGTTCACCGCTCCGGTGGTTCCACCCGCGCGGATCACGCTCTAGCCTAATCCGCACGCGCCAGGAGGACCAGCATGAGCGACACGCGGCACGGCAGCTACACCTTCGCCGATTTCCGCCTGCAGAGCGGCGAGGTGATGCCGCAGGTCACGCTCGCCTATTGCACGCGCGGGACGCTCGCGCCGGACGGGCGGAACGCGGTGCTGGTGACGCATGGCTACACCAGCGGCCACCGCATGATCGAGCCGGGAGCAGGCTCTTCTGAAGGCGCGTGGAGCGAACTGGTCGGACCCGGCGCGCCGATCGACACCGAAAGCAGCTTCGTCGTGTGTTCCAACATGCTGGGCTCGAGCTACGGCTCGACCAACGCCGCCTCGTCCGATCCGCGCACCGGCCGGCCATACGGCTCCCAGTTTCCCCGCATCACCGTGGCCGACATCGTTACGGCGCAACGGGCATTGTTGCGGCAACTCGGCGTGCAGCATCTGCGCGCGGTGGTGGGTCCGTCCTATGGCGGGTTCCAGGCGTTCCAATGGGCGGTGTCATTTCCGGACGACATGGACGGCATCGTGCCGGTGGTCACCGCGCCGCGCGTGCAGGCGGGCGATCGTGTGGCCAGGCTGCTGGCGCGTTTCGCTGCCAATCCGAACTGGCACGGCGGTGACTATTACGACACGCCGGGCATGGGCGAGACGATGCTCGCGATCCGCATGGAGACGCTGCGGAATTACGGGATGAGCGTCCCGGAGGCGGAGCTCACCCGGATCGCATCGGCATGGGCGAGCCAGTTCGATGCCAATTCGCTGCTGATCCTCGCACGCGCGATGGAGAGTTTCGACGTGACGCCCTCGCTGAACCGGATCCGCGTGCCCGTGCTGTACGTCCTGTCGCGAACCGACGAATTGTTCCCGCCCAGCCTGGCGCCCGAGGTGATGGCGATGCTGCACAAGGCGGGAGTCGACGCGAGCTATGTCGAGATCGACAGCGAGCACGGCCATCTCGCGTCGGGTACCGATGCCGGGAAATGGGCACCGGCACTGCGCGAGTTCATGGCCGTCCTGTCATCGCGCGGTGCCTGAGCGACGAGGCAAGCCCCATGACGGTGGATGCCGTCGATGGGGATTGCCTCGCTACGCTCGTGATGACAGGGGCCAGTCCTAGGCTATCGTGATCTGCGTGAAGTCCTGGTACCAGCTCTGTGCCGGTTTGAAGCCGTTGACCTTCTTGTTCATCGCACGCGGATTGAGGTCGTGCACGATGTACAGCCACGGCGCCTCATCCACCACGAGCGCGTGCGCCGCCGCCAGCAGCCTGGTCTGCTCCGCCGGGTCGAACGACGCCTGCGCCTTCTTCACCAGGTCGGTGAACTCCTGGTTGCTCCAATGGCCCCAGTTGTAGTTGGTGGGCGAGAAGCTATCGATCGCGTAGTAGCGGAACATCGACGAAGGATCGGTATAGCTCAGGCTGATGTTGATGCCGTGCACACCATGCGACTGCGGCGCGGTCGGCGAGTTGCGCACCGCCACCAGCATGGTGCCCCACTCGACGACATCGAAGTCGATGTCCATGCCGACGGCCTTGAAGTTCTGCTGCATGAACTCGTTCATCGGAATCGGCATCATCTGCCCCGATCCTGACGTGGAGATCATGATCTTCGCCTTCATCGGCTTGCCGGGACCGTAGCCGGCTTCCTTCAGCAGCGCCTTCGCCTTCTCTGGATTGTAGCCGTACTTGTTCTTCGGCGTGCCGAAGATCGGGCTCTCCGGCGGATACAGGCCGAACGCCGGCTTGGCCGAATCGTTGAGCAGCTTGCACAGGCCTTCGCGATCGACCGCGTAGTTGATCGCCTGGCGCACGCGCACGTCCTTGAACGGCGAATCATCCAGGCAGCTCAGCGCATAGGGATAGGTGTGCGGGTACGGCCACAGGCTGATGTTCAGCCCAGCCTGCTTCAGCGAGGGAATGGAATCCGGCGGCGGAACCTCGATCCAGTCCACCTGGCCCGAGCGCAGCGCGGCCACGCGCGTGGTGGATTCCGGCATCGGATACACGATCATCTTCTCGAGCTTCGGGATGCGGTTCTTGTCCCAGTACTGCTCGTTCCGCGTCATCTCGGCGTACTGGCCCAGCACCACCTTGGTGATCTTGAACGGACCCGTGCCGGACGGCTGCTTGGAGAACTCGGCCCAGGTCTTGCCGACCTTCTCCCATTGCGCCGGGCTGGCGATCAGGATGCGGGTCAGCAGGTAGGGCAGGAAGCTGAACGGATACTTGGTGGTGATCACGACCGTCTTGTCGTCGGCCTTCTCGAACGTATCGACCATCGACACGGTCGCCCGCACGATCGGCGCCGCCGGCGCGTCATACTGGGCCGACTTGTCGTCGTAGATCCGCCGCAGGTTCCAGATCACCGCGTCGGCGTTGAAGTCCGAGCCGTCATGGAACTTCACGCCCTGCCGCACGTCGCAGATCCAGCGCAGCGGGTTGCTCTCATCGGCGTGCCAGCCGGAGAACAGGCCCGGCGTGATGTCGGCGAGCGCATCGGTGCGGGTGAAATCCCAGTTCACGATCGAATCGTACGCGGGGTAGCCGAGAAAGCGGAAGCCCTCGCCACCGTTGTTGGGAATGCCGTGGGTGGTGGGAAGGTCCGCCGCGGTCATGCCGATGCGCAGGATCTGCGGCGAGGCGGCGGCAACCGGGCCGACCCCGGGAATGACCGCGGCGCCCGCTGCGGCAGTCATGAAGCCACGTCTGGTGAACATGAAGCATCCTTTTTTTGTTGAGCTCAACCGGAATGATCCCGGCGGCAGCGAGGACCCGGAGCCGCGGGCGGTGTGCGGCAGCCCCGGGTGCCCGCCGGCGCGGGAAAGACGAGGGGTGTCAGGCCAGCGCCGGTTCGGCGCCGACGCGTTCGATCATGCCGACCAGCGTGTCGGTCTCGATCACGTCGCAGAACGCATGCGCCATCGCCGACAGCGTCGCGTTGTGCTCATCGTCGTTGAACGTCGCGTTGCCATCAGCAACGAAGAATACCTTGTAGTTCATCATCATCGCATCGCGCGCCGTCGACTCGCAGCACACCTGCGTCGCGGTGCCGGTGACGATCAGCGTGTCGATGTTGCGTTCCTGCAAGATGGCGTGCAGGTCGGACGAGCCGGGCGCGAAGGCACCGAAGCGGCGCTTCTGCACCTGAAGGTCCTGCGGCAGCACCTCGAGCCCCGGCCAGATCGCGTGGCCGAACGCGCCGGGGCTGAACGCCTCGATCATGCGGCGGCGACGCTCCGGCGTGCAGAAATGCTCGAAGAAGGTCGACCAGGTGGCGACCGCGATCGGATCGAAGGTGTTCTGGATATACACCACCAGACCGCCGGCCGCGCGCAGTGCGGTGCTGATGCGGTTGACGTTGGGAACGATCTCGCGGGCGGTGGTGATCTCGGCCACCTGGCCCGGCGCCATGAAGCCGTTCTGCAGGTCGACCACCACGTGGGCGGTGCGTTCCGGCACCAGGCTGTCGAACACGCGGAGTTGGCCCCGGCGTTGCATGGCCCGGCTGACGACGTCGGGATGAATGGATGTCTTGTGCATGATCGGCCTCGCTACTGCCTTCTGAAGCGCCATGTTGCGTTGCAACATCTTAGCGAGAAGCCACGCAGGAACGCAAATGAATGAAAACTAGGCGAAGAAAGAGGGTGGACAGCGGCGACCAGCTGCGCTGAAGATGTGCATATTGCTGCGATGCAGCATAAGCTGCCGCCAAAGGAGCCTGACCGCGACATGCTCGTCTTTGCCGCCCGCCGCATCATCCAGGCCATCCCCATCCTGCTCGGGGTCTCGCTTGTGGTGTTCGGCCTCGTGCACATCGTGCCGGGTAACCCGATCGATCTGCTGATGCCGCCCGAGGCCTCGCCCGAGGTCATTGCGCAGATGAAGGCCGCCTTTGGCTTCGACCAGCCTCTGTACTGGCAGTACCTGCTCTGGCTCAGTCGCGCCCTGCGCGGCGATTTCGGCCTGTCCGTGTTCAACGCCACGCCGGTCTGGGGCATGCTGATCACCGCCCTCGGCAACACCTTCGTGCTGGCGATCCTGGGCGCACTCCTGGGCTTCACCCTCGGCATCGTGCTCGGCCTGGTCTCCGCGATGTACCACGGCCGCTGGCCCGACAAGCTGTTCTCCGCCATCGCCACCACCGGCGTCAGCCTGCCGCACTACTGGTGCGCGATCGTGCTGGTGCTCACCTTCGCTGTACTGCACGAATGGCTGCCGGCGCAGGGCATGGGCGACGATTCACTGCCGCTCTACGCCAGGCTGGACTACCTCGTCCTGCCGGTCGTTACGCTGTCGCTGATCCCCATGGGCGTTATCGGCCGCCTCGTGCGCGCTACCGTGCTGGAGATCATCAGCCAGGAATTCGTGGGCGCCCTCTCCGCCAAGGGCCTGACCCGCTGGCCGGTGATCCGCCACATCTGCAAGAACGCCGCGCCGCCGGTGCTGGCGCTGATGGGGCTGCAGTTCGGCTACCTGCTGGGCGGCTCGATCCTGGTGGAGACCGTGTTCAACTGGCCCGGCTCCGGCAACCTGCTGAACCTCGCCATCTTCCGCCGCGACATCCCGGTGCTGCAGGCCACCATCCTGGTGCTGGCATCGTTCTTTGTCGTGCTCAACCTGCTGGTCGACATCGCCCAGGCGGCGATCGACCCGCGCATCCGCCGCTGAGCGCCCGCACATGTCCCAGGCCACCATCGATCTTGCCCGCCGCGAACTGGCACCTCCCGAAACCGCGCCGGTGCAGGCCGCGCCCGGCTACTGGAAGGCCGTCGGCCAGCGCCTGCTGCGCGACCCCGTCACCATCATCGTGACGCTGGTGCTGCTCGGCATCATCTTCATCTCGATCGGCGCGCCACTGGTCTCCTCCTACGATCCCTATGTCGGCAGCGTGCTGACCCGGCTGAAGCCGATCGGCACTGCCGGCCACTGGCTCGGCACCGACGAGACCGGCCGCGACCTGTGGACGCGCCTCTGCTACGGCGGCAGGCTGTCGCTGCTCGCGGGTGTGTTGCCGGTGACCATCTCGCTGATGATCGGCGGCTTCCTGGGCGTGCTCGCGGGCTATGCCGGAGGGCTGATCGGCACGCTGATCATGCGCACGATGGACGTGTTCTACGCGTTCCCCTCCATCCTGCTGGCGATCGCGATCTGCGGCCTGCTGGGCAACGGCCTGTCGAACTCCGTCATCGCGCTCTCGGTGGTGTTCATCCCGCCGATGGTGCGCATTTCCGAGACCGTGACGACGCAGGCGCGACAACTGGATTTCGTCGAGGCGGCGCGCGCCTCCGGCACCACCACGATGCAGATCATCCGCTACCACGTGCTGGCGAATGTGCTCGGCCCGATCCTGGTCTATGCCACCAGCCTGATCAGCGTCTCGATCATCCTGTCGGCCGGCCTCAGCTTCCTGGGCCTCGGGGTCACGCCGCCGCAGGCCGAGTGGGGGCTGATGCTGAACTCGCTGCGCCAGGCGATCTACGTGCAGCCCTACGTGGCGGCGCTGCCCGGCCTGATGATCTTCATCACCTCGATGTGCTTCAACCTGATGAGCGACGGATTCCGCAGCGCCATGGACGTGAGGCTGAACAAGTGAGTGCGTTCACGACGAGCGATCCGCGCGACCGCGGCGGACCGGCGCAGCCGCTGCTGACGGTCGAAGGCCTGCGCAAGCATTTTCCCGTCCGCGGCGGCCTGCTGAACCGCCAGGTCGCCACCGTGCAGGCGGTGGATGACGTGTCGTTCTCCGTCCGCAAGGGCGAGACGCTGGGCATCGTGGGCGAATCCGGCTGCGGCAAATCCACCACTGCGCGGCTGCTGATGCGGCTGATCGAGCCCGACGCCGGCGACGTGGTGTTCGATGGCGATCCGGTCGGCGATCGTCACGGCATCACCGTCAACGCGATGCGCCGGCAGATGCAGATGGTGTTCCAGGACAGCTATTCATCGCTGAACCCGCGCATGACGATGGCTGAGAGCATCGCGTATGCGCCGCGGATGCACGGGGTGTCGGCGCGGGAATCGTTGTCGCGCGCCGAGGATCTGCTGGCGCAGGTGGGGCTCAATCCGCGGCAGTATGCTCGGCGGTATCCACACGAGCTGTCCGGCGGGCAGCGCCAGCGGGTGAACATCGCGCGCGCGCTGGCACTGGAGCCGCGCCTGGTGATCCTCGATGAGGCAGTGTCCGCGCTCGACAAGTCGATCGAGGCGCAGGTGCTGAACCTGCTGTCCGAACTGAAGGCGCGGTTCAACCTCACCTACCTGTTCATCAGCCACGACCTCAACGTCGTCGAGTATGTCAGCGACCGCGTGCTGGTGATGTATCTCGGCCGCGTGGTCGAGACGGGGCCGGTGGAATCGATCTATGCACGGCCGCGCCATCCGTACACGCGCGCGCTGTTCGCCTCGAAGCCGACGCTCGATCCCGACCGGCGCACCACCGAGATGCCGCTGACCGGCGATCCGCCCAACCCGATCAACCCGCCGTCCGGCTGCCGCTTCCGCACGCGCTGCTCGTTCGCCCAGGCGGTATGCGCGGAACTCGTGCCGCCGCTCGCCGCACCGCTCGACGGCCAGGATGACGGCGGCGCCCATCTCGTTGCCTGCCACGTGCCGGCCGCACAGGAGGCGATGGCGCTCCATGCCTGACGCGATCCCCTTGCAGCCGCCTGCGCTGCGCATCGAGAACCTCACGGTCCGCTTCCGCCGCCGCAACCTCGACGTTGCCGCGGTCAACGGCGTGTCCTTCTCGCTGGCGCGCGGCGAGACGCTGACGATCCTGGGCGAATCCGGCTCCGGCAAGAGCGTCAGCCTGAAGGCGCTGATGGGCCTGCTGCCGAACTACGCGCGGACCGAGGGCCAGGTCTGGCTCGACGGCCGCTCGGTGCTCGACATGCCGCCGGCGGAACTGGCGAAGCTGCGCGGCGGCGCGATCTCGATGATCTTCCAGGAGCCGATGGCGGCGCTCGACCCGGTGTATACGATCGGCGCGCAGATCGCCGAGACGATCGTCCAGCACGAGGGTATCGGCCGTGGCGCGGCGATGAAGCGCGCGCTGGACCTGCTGGACCATGTGAAGATCCCATCGGCCGCGCGGCGCCTGAAGAACTATCCGCATGAATTGTCGGGTGGCATGCGGCAGCGCGCGATGATCGCGCTGGCGCTCGCGTGCTCGCCGTCGGTGCTGCTGGCCGATGAGCCGACCACCGCGCTCGACGTCACGGTGCAGATCCAGATCCTGCTGCTGCTGCGCCAGTTGCAGGAGGAACTCGGCATGGCGATCGTGTTCGTCACGCACGACGTCGGCGCGGCGGCGGAGATCTCCGATCGTATCGCGGTGATGTATGCCGGCCGCTTCGTCGAGACGGCGACCGCGCGCGAGATCATGCGCACGCCGAAGCATCCGTACACGCAGGGGCTGCTGTCCTCCACCGTGCATGGCGGGCTGCGCGGTCGCGTGCTGGAGACCATCCAGGGCTCGCCGCCCAACCTTGCGCAACTGCCGCCGGGCTGCGCCTTCGCGCCGCGGTGCCGGTATGCCGCCGATATCTGCACCACGGGCGAGGTGCCGGTCACGATCGCCCCAACCGGAGCCATGGTGCGCTGCGTGCGTGCCGTGCCCGTCCCAGCCCAGGAGGTTCCCGCATGAAGCCAAAGGTCAGCGAGACGGAATTCGACGCCATGGTGAAGCAGACGGGCCTGCCGCTCAGCAAGGAGCAGACCGCGACTCTGTATGACGCCTACTGGATGATCGAGGACATGATCGCGCGCATCACCACGCCGATGCCGATCGAGATCGAGCCCGCGCACGTGTTCATTCCGGAGGTGCGGTGATGGAACCGATCCTGACGATCGCCGAGGCGGCGAAGCTGATCGCGGCGAAGAAGCTGTCGCCGGTCGAGCTGGCCAAGGACTGCATCGCGCGCATGGAGGCGCTCGACGACACGCTGCACGCCTTCATCCTGCCGACGCAGGACCGTGCGCTGTCCGACGCGCGCGCGGCCGAGACGCGGATGATGGCGGGTGCGCTGAAGGGACCGCTGGACGGCATCCCGATCGGCCACAAGGACATCTATTGCACCGCCGGCATCCGCACGACCGGGCACTCGAAGCAGTTGCAGGACAACGTTCCGGCGAAGGACGCCTTCACCGTCGCGAAGTGGGCCGAGGCCGGCACGGTGATGATGGGCAAGCTGGCGACGCATGAGTTCGCGATGGGCGGGCCGTCGTTCGACCTGCCCTGGCCGCCGCCGCGCAATCCGTGGAATCCCGAGCATTTCACTGGTGGTTCGTCCTCCGGCACCGGTGCGGCCGTGGCGTCGGGCATGGTCCTCGGCGGCTCCGGCTCCGACACCGGCGGCTCGATCCGCAACCCGGCGGCGCTGTGCGGCCTGGCCGGCATCAAGCCGACCTATGGCCGCGTCAGCCGCGCCGGCGT
Source organism: Acetobacteraceae bacterium (assembly GCA_037201625.1). Classification (GTDB taxonomy): domain Bacteria; phylum Pseudomonadota; class Alphaproteobacteria; order Acetobacterales; family Acetobacteraceae; genus JAMXLO01. The sequence continues at coordinate 2,769,763 of JBBCGR010000003.1, forward strand.
GCTGCCGCTGTCGCAGAGCATGGACCATGCCGGCCCGCTCGCCTGGACGGTGGAGGATTGCGCGATCCTGCTGCAGGCGATGGCCGGCTACGATCCGGCCGATCCCGCCTGCGCCGACAAGCCGGTGCCTGACTACGTCTCCGACATCGGCAAGGGCGTGAAGGGGCTGCGCATCGGCGTGGTGCGGCACTTCTTCGAGAAGGACAATCCGGTCAGCCCGGCGACGCGCGCCGGCATCGACCATGCGCTCGACGTGTTCGAGCACCTGGGCGCCGAGATCAGCGACGTGACGCTGTCGCCGATGGCCGACTATCACGCCTGCGGCTGGCTGATCATTGCAGCCGAGGCCTTTGCGGTGCACGAGCCGTGGCTGAAGACGAAGTTCAATGACTATGGCGAATTGCTGCGCGACCGGCTGGCGCTGGGCGGGTTCGTGCGCGGCTCCGACTACGTGCAGGCGCTGCGCCGGCGGCGGCTGCTCTGCGAGGAGCTGAAGACTGCCATGGCCAGCTACGACATCCTGGTCTCCGCGTCGCAGCCGACCGAGGCGCCGAAGATCACCGAGGTGGGCCGCTGGGCCACGATCGAGAAGCCGTCGTTGAGCATTCCGTTCAACCTCACCGGCTATCCGGCGATGAGCGTGTGCACCGGCTTCGGCGCCGGCGGACTGCCGGTGGCGATCCAGTTGATTGCCAAGCCGTTCGCCGAGCAGATGCTGTTCCAGACGGCGCATGCCTATGAGATGGCGATCGGCAATCGCAAGCGTCGCCCGATGATGGAACTGGCGAAGGCGGCGGAGTAGGCCCGACAGCCACTCCGACCCTGCCGTTGGCGGCGAAGTCGTGGATGACCGGCACAAGGCCGGTCACGACGGAACCAGGAGGTCTGCGCCGAGCGTGACGGAAGCTGGGGTCGCGCCGGTTCGATGCAGACGTTCTCCGCGCGTCACTGCGTCCCATCGTCGTGGACGGCCCCCGTGCCGGCCATCCACGTCTTTACCGCTGCCGGTCCGGCCTACAGCGCGGTGAGCGTCGGCCATAGCGCGGCCGCGCCGCCGGCGCAGACCTGCGCGCCGACTTTCGCCGCCCATTCGACCTCGCCGCCGAACTCGTCGCGCCAGGCCCACAGCCGGCGCGTGCTGAGTTGCAGCGCGTAGTCCTTGGTGAAGCCGATCGCCCCATGCACCTGATGCGCGATCTCCGCCGCCAGTGTGGCGGCGTCGCCGACCCGCGCCTTGGCGATCCCCACCAGGAATTCCTGCTTCGCCGGATCGTCGCTGGCGAGCGCCTCCACGCCGGCATCGGCCGCGGCGCCGGCGGCGGCCACCTGGCCGGCCAGCACCGCGAGGTTCTGCTGCACCGCCTGGAACTTGGCGATCGGGCGGCCGAACTGCCGGCGCTCCAGCGCATAGCTCACTGCGGTATCCAGCGCGCGCTCCATGGCGCCGGCCATCAGCACCGCCCGCGCCAGCGCGCCACGCCGGTACAGCGCCGCCCGATCCACCCCGGCCGCGGACGGCGCCACCGCGTCCCCCGCGACCCGCAGATCGGCGAAGTTCAGCGTGTCGCGCGGCTCCCCGGCCATGTTGCGGCCGGCCGCGACTTCGGCGCCCGCCGTGCCGTCCAGCGCCACCGCCATGACGCCGTCCGGCCCGTCCGCCAGCAGCACGATCCGTGCCGCGTCGGACGCCCAGGGCAGCCGGCCGGCGCAGCCCGACAGACGCCAGCCATTGCCGTCGCGCACCAGCGTCAGGCGGTCGCCGCCGCGCACCGGTCCCACGGTCATCGGCCGTTCGCTCACCTCAAGCCCCGCATGCGACGCCACCCACGCCGCCAGCATCGTCTCGGCCAGCGGGATGGGAGCGGCGAAGCGGCCGGCGACGCGCAGCGCGGCATACAGGTCCGACCATTCGACGTCGGAGCCGGCGACGCCCGCCAGCGGCACGCCGGTCTCGCTCACCGCCTGCCACAGCGCGGCGGGGAACGTGCCGGCCTCCGCGGTATCGGCGACGGACTTGGTGCAATGGTCTTCGAACAGCCGGCCGATGCTCTCCAGCAGCATGCGGGTCTCGTCGCGCATCGCCATCCCCTCAGCGCAGCCCGAGGCCGCGCGCGATGATGCCGCGCAGGATCTCGCGCGTGCCGCCCTGGATCGACAGCCGCGGCGCGTTCATCGTGGCGCGCGCCAGCATCGATACATATGTATCCACTGCCTCCAGTTCGGGCTCGGCCGGGAACAACTGCCGCGCGATCACCGGCAAGTCCTGCTCGTATCGTGTGCCGAGATCCTTGGTGACCGCGGCCTCGTTCAGCGGCTGCAGGCCTTCCTGCAGCATGCCCGCGATCGACAGCGACATGCGCCGCAGCGTGGCAAGCTGCGCCACCAGCCGTCCGAGCGCCGCCGCCGTCGCACGATCCGGGTTCGGGCCGGCCACGCGCACCATCTCGGTCAGCAACTGGAACAGCACCAGGAAGCGGTCCGGCCCGCTGCGCTCGAAGGCAAGCTCGCTGGACACCTGCCGCCAGCCATTGCCGATCTCGCCGAACAGCCGGTTGTCGGGCACGAACAGGTCGGTGAGGAAGACCTGGTTGAAATGGTGCTCGCCCAGCAGGTTGATCACCGGCCGGATCTCGATGCCCGGCGAGTGCTTCAGGTCCACCAGGAACTGCGTGGCGCCGGCGTGGCGGTCCACCTCCTCCTGGCCGTCGCCCGCCATCTTGCAGAACAGGATCATGTAGTCGGCGCGGTGCGCGTTCGACGTCCACAGCTTGCTGCCGTTGATGCGGAAGCCGCCATCCACCTTCACCGCCCGCGTCCGAGTGCCGGCGAGGTCGGAACCGCTGTCCGGCTCGCTCATGCCGATGCAGAACGACAATTCCGCCCGCGTGATGCGCGGCAGGAACCAGTCCTTCTGCTCGTCGGTGCCGTAGCGCAGGATGTTGGGGCCGCTCTGCCGGTCGGCGGTCCAGTGGAACCCCACCGGTGCCCCCGCCGCGAGCATCTCCTCGATCAGCACGTAGCGCTCGAACGCGGTGCGCTCGCCGCCGCCGTACTGCTTCGGCCAGGTCATGCCGATCCAGCCGCGCTCGGCCATCTTGCTGCTGAATGCCTGGTCGTAGTCGCGCCGGTTGCCGAGCGAGTCGCGGTTCTCGTCGAGGAACGCCCGCACTTCGGTCCGCAGCGACCTGGCGGCAGGTGGCAGTTCGACCGGATCGAAGCGGAATGCCATCATCGGCTTCCCCCTTGGCGGCGGCAGACGCTCAGTGCGCTTCCTGCGCCTGGTAGTGGTGCGTGGACACGCCCGCCGTCTCGGGCACGCCGGCGCGGCGCAGGCCTTCGGCATAATGCGCACGGTCGCTCTCGCGCTCGAGCGGCGAGGTCATGATGAACCGCTCGACGCTGAAGTCGGGCTCGATCGCCATCAGCCGGCGGCGCACCACAGCGGCTTCCTGCGTGCGGCCGAGATGGCCCAGCGCCGACAGGTACGGCTTGTAGGTGGCCGAGAAGGACGGGTTCATCTCGCTGACTGCGCGTCCGACCGCCACCGCCGATTCGTAGTCGCGCTTCAGCAGGTGGATCAGGATGAAGAACGCGTCGAAGAAGAAGGCGTGCGGGTCGAGCGGCGACAGTTTCTTGTAGCGGTTGTTGCGCCGTTCGGCCTCTTCCGGGTCGCCCATATAGGCGAAGGCGATCGCCGACAGCGCCCAGGCCATCGCCAGGTTCGGGTTCAGCGACAGCGCGCGCTCGTGCAGCGACACCGCCTCGCGCAGCCTGCGATGCAGGAAGGCGCGGACATGGCCGGCGATGGTCAGCCCGCGTGCATCGAACGGATCGAGCACCACCGCGCGCTCGGCGTGCTGCCCGGCCTCCTCCATCACCGTCGCCGGGTCGTCCGCCCAGTCCTGGCCGACCAGGAACATCTGCCAGTAGGCGTACCAGGCATAGGCGGCAGCGTAGTCGGGCTCCAGTTCGATCGCGTGCATCAGGAACTCGCCCGCCCGCATGAACGGCTCACGCTCCAGCCGGCCGATCAGCGGGATGGCGCGCAGCATCAGGTCGTAGGCGGTGGCGTCCATCGGGCCGCGGCTGGCGCTGCGCTTCGCCTCGATCAGCAGGATCTCCGGATCGATCTGCGCCACGACCTCCGACGCGATCTCGTCCTGCAGCGACAGCAGGTCGTTCGACTGCCGGTCGAACCGGCGCGCCCAGACCACCTGGTTGCCGGCGCGCAGGTCGAGCAGCCGCACCGTGATGCGCAGCCGGTTGCGCACCCGCTGGATCGAGCCATCCAGCAGGAAGTCGATCCCGAACGTGCGTCGGATCGCCGCCTCGTCGCGCGTCTCGCTGGCAAACCGCGCCAGCGAGTTCGATGCCACCACGAACATCCAGCGGAAGCGGGCGAGCGCGGTGGTGATCTCTTCGGCCAGGCCGGGTGCGAGGTGGGATTCCTCCTCGGTGGTGCCGACCAGTTGCAGCGGCATCACCCCGACATGCGCGCCGCCGCGGGTCGGCCTGATGTCGAGGGTCCGCGGCTCCAGCACGGCCGGCGGTTCCTCGGGCTCCTCGACCGCGACGGGGCGCGGCGGCGGCGCCGGGGGGCGCAGCGGCATCCGGCTGCCCGAGGGACCGCGGATCTCGGCCAGCAGCTTCTGGGTCTCCGGCGAGGGCGCGGCATCCAGCAGGTCGGCCAGCACCGCGCGGCACCGGTCATACGCCTGGATCGCCATGCCCCGTTCGCCGCGCGCGGCATGCGCCCGCATCAGCGCCCGCCAGGCACCCTCGTGCGCCCGGTCGATCTGCAACAGCCGCTGGGCCGCGGGGATCGCCGCCTCGGGTTCCACCTGCTCGCGCAGCAGCGCTTCGGCGACGGTGCGGGCACGGTCACGCAACCGCTCGCGCTCGGTGGTCAGCCAGGCGTCGAAGGTCGGATCGATGCCGTCCAGATCCTCGAGCAGGTCGCCGTCGAGCAGCGACAGGGAGGCAGGCTGGTCGGTGGTGGCGCGCATCACCTCTTCGACATCGACCCAGACCACGCCCGGCCGCAACGACAGGTGGTCGCGCGTCACGGTCAGGATCTCGGTCCCGGCCGGGGCCAGCGATTCGAGCAGGCGGTGGATTTCCTGCCGCAGCGACGCCCGCGCCTGCTCCTCGGGCCGGCGGCTCCAGAGCAGTTCGGCCAGGCGACCCCGCAAGGCGGGACGCGGCGATGACAGTGCAATCACGGCGAGGAGCGCGCGGGTTTTACGCCCGGCTGGCAGCACATTCTCGCTGGTCAGCGTCCAGGCTTCCATCTGCCCGATCAGCCGCATGCGGACAACGACCTGCCCAGCCGAGTTGGGCGGCGTCATGTGGGCTGAAGGTCGATGTGAAGCGCCAGCCATCATTGCGTCATCGGTGGAATTTTCTGCTGCCTCGGCTTAGGGCTTCAGCACGGGATGGCCTACGTGCCCCTTTCAGATTGCCGCCTCCGCGAAGATTCTCTGCGTGTCACCCTGCCACGCCTGATGGTATCGCGCCAGCCAATGTTCTGCCTGGGTTGGCGCCCCCGCCACAATAGCGTCCAGCGGCGCGAGGTAGATGGATTCGTCCTGCCCGGCCCCGTTCAGCCGCTGCCTGGCGCGCAACCCGTCCTGCGCGATGGCAACCACTTCGCGCGCCAGGTCGCGCAGCCTGCCGCCCCGCCACGAAGCGGCGAGACCCTCGCGCGGCACGCTGGCGCGCAGGGCAACGGCATCCTCCCACGTCGCCTCGCGCAGCAGCGCATCCGCCGCACCCAGCGCGGCCTCATCATACAGCAGGCCGACCCACAGCGCCGACTGCGCGACCATCATGTCGGTGCGCCCCGCATCGGCCCCGCGCATCTCCAGGAACCGCTTGATGCGCACGTCGGTGAAGACTGTCGTGACGTGGTCAGCGAAGTCGCCGACAGTCGCCACCTCGCCGGGGTGGTCGCGCAGGCGCCCCGCCATGAAGTCGCGGAATGAGGCGCCGGCCACGTCGATGTACCGGCCGTCCCGCGAGATGAAGTACATCGGCACATCGTCGACCAGCCACTCGACGTAGCGCTCGAAGCCGAAGCCCGGCTCGAACATCACCCGGGGAATGCCGGACCGCTGGTTGTCGGTGTCGGTCCAGGCATAGGCGCGGGCGGAGAGGAACCCGTTCGGCCGGCCCTCGGTGAACGGCGAGTTGGCGAACAGCGCCGTGGCCAGCGGTTGCAGCAGCAGCGACACGCGCAGCTTGCGCAGCATGTCGGTTTCCGACGCGTAATCCAGGTTGACCTGAACCGTGCACGTTCGCGTCATCATATCGAGGCCGCGCGTGCCGACCTTCGGCATATAGCGCCGCATGATCGCGTAACGGCTTTTCGGCATCCACGGCATCTGCTCGCGCGTGGCCATCGGATGGAAACCGAGCGGCGCGAAGCCGACCGCCAGGCCGCGCGCGACGCTGCGCACCTCCTCATAGTGTGCCTCGAACTCCGCCAGCGTATCGTGCAGCGTCTCGAGCGGCGCGCCGGACAGTTCGAGTTGCCCGGCAGGCTCCAGCGAGACCGCCGCGGCGTCCTGCTTCAGGCCGATGATCTTGCCGCCGTCGGTGATCGGCACGCCACCGAATCGTTGCAGTCCGTCGAGCAGCGGGCGGATCGCGCCGGGCTGGCCATCGGCCGGTTCATAGGGCGGGGTCGCCAGGTCGCCGAGGCGGAAGCCGAATTTCTCGTGCTCGGTGCCGATCCGGAAGCGGTCAGCCGGCTTGCATCCGGCGGCGAGGTGATCGGCCAGTTGCTTCAGCGACGTGATCGGGGTCTGGTCGGCGTCTCCGGGATTGGACATGTCGCTCCGAGGCGTGTCGGGTTCGCGTCATACTATTCACGTCATCCTATTCGCGTCATCGTACTCGCGGCCATCGACCCCCTGCAACAATGCCAGGCCGGCGATGCTGGCGGTCTCCGCGCGGAGGATTCGGGGACCGAGGGAAACCGGCGTTACAAACGGCCGGGTGCGCATCGCGTCAAGTTCCGTCGCCGTGAAACCGCCCTCGGGGCCGACCAGCAGCGCGGCGGGACCCGTGGCCGGGCGCAGGCCAGGCGCGTCGCTGCGCTCGACCGCGGCGAACAGGGGCCGCTCGGCCGGCCAGTCCGCCAGCAGGTCGTGCAGCGGCCGCGGCGGATGCAGCACGGGAATCGTCAGCCGCTCCGCCTGCTCGGCGGCCTCGATCGCGATCGCGCCGAGCCGCTCGGCATTCATCCGGTGCGTGTTGCCGCGCTCGGTCAGCACCGGCCAGAGCGCGGCGGCGCCAAGCTCCGTGGCCTTCTGCACCACCAGGTCGGTGGCGTCGCGCTTCAGCAGGGCGAACACCAGCCAGAGATCGGGCTCCGGCGCCTGCACGCGGGTGCGTGCGCCCACCAGGAGGTCGACGCGATCGCGGCGCAGGGCGTCGATGTGGCCGGCGAACTCGCCGTCCTGGCCGTTGAACAGCAGCACGGGATCGCCCACCCGGCGGCGCATGACGTTCGCCAGGTAATGCGCCTGGGCCGGCGTTGCGGCAACGCGGGCGCCGTCGGCCAGGGGGGCAGGGAGGAACAGGCGGATTGACCCGGGCATCGCAGGTCGCACAGTAACAGGCATGCAGGCGCATACCGATATCGACGCGACGGGCTGGGTGGCGCGGCTGCCCCGGCCCTGGCTGCCCTATCTGCTGCTGGCCCGGGTCGATCGCCCGATCGGCGTCTGGCTGCTGTTCCTGCCCGGGCTGTGGGGGATCCTGCTGTCCCGGCCCTCGGCCGGCGAGGCGCTGCGCCTCACACTGCTGTTCGCCATCGGCGCGCTGGCGATGCGGTCTGCCGGCTGCGTGGTCAACGACCTGTGGGACCGCGACATCGACCGGATGGTGGCGCGGACGGCGGGCCGGCCGCTGGCGTCGGGCATGCTGCGGGCCCGCCAGGCGCTGGCGTTCCTGGTCGTGCTGCTGCTGGCCGGGCTGGCGGTGCTGCTGCAGTTGAACCACCTGGCGCAGGCGCTCGGCGTGGCGTCGCTGCTGCTGGTGGCGCTGTACCCGCTGGCCAAGCGGATCACCTGGTGGCCGCAACTCATGATGGGCGTCACCTTCGGCTTCGGCGCCCCGATGGGCTACGCCGCCGGCGCCGGCCACCTGGGTGCCGCCTGGGCGGTGCTGTACGGGGCGGCGATCCTGTGGGACCTCGGGTTCGACACGATCTACGCGCACCAGGACCGGGAGGACGATGCGCTGGTGGGGGTGAAGTCGACCGCGCGGCTGTTCGGCGAGCGGACGCGCCCGTTCCTCGCCGCCTGCTATGCGGGGACGGTGGCGCTGCTGGCGCTGGCCGGGTGGCTGGCCGGCCTTGGCGGCTGGTTCTATCCGGCATTGGCGCTGCCGGCGGCGCTGCTGGCCTGGCAGGTGGCGGCGCTCGACATCCACGACCCCGCCGGATGCCTGCGGCTGTTCAAGGCCAATCGCGAGGCTGGTCTGGCGGTTGCCGCGGCGATCCTGGCGGGTTGGATCTAGCGCGTGGTCCTTACAGGTGGGATCACCGGAGCGGTGAGTCGCGCTCTCGGACGACGGGCAGGAGCGGGTTCCCTGCGCCTACGCGAACCGAATCTGCTGTAGCGCCGCGCGTCGAATGCTTGCTTCGCCCCCGGCCGCACGCTAGGGCGTTTCCATGACAGACCACCCCACCAACGCCAGCGACCCCGACGCCGGCCTGGCCGCCGCCATACGCCTGCTGGGCCGCACCAGCGTGCTGGTGGTGGGGGATGTGATGCTGGATCGCTACATCTACGGCGCCGTCGACCGCATCTCCCCTGAGGCGCCGGTCCCCATCCTGACCATCGAGCGCGAGTTGCAGATGCCGGGCGGCGCCGGCAACGTGGTGCGCAACCTCACCGCCCTCGGCGCGGCGGTCGCCTTCATCTCGGTGGTCGGCGACGACATGGCAGGGTCCGACCTCACCGGCCTGATCGGCGGCCAGCCCAATGTCGAGCCATGGCTGCTGGTGCAGGGCGGCCGCACCACGACCATGAAGACCCGCTTCCTGTCGGGCGGCCAGCAATTGCTGCGGGCCGACCGGGAGGAGGATTCGCCCATCCACCCGCGGCTCGCCGAGCGGCTGGTGCGGATCGCGCGTGACGCGATGGCCGCGACCTCGGTCACCGTGCTGTCCGACTATCGCAAGGGATTGCTGTCCGGCGAACTGCCGGTCCTGCTCATCGCCGCGGCGCGCGAGGCCGGCCGCACCGTCATCGTCGACCCCAAGGGGCCGGATTATTCGCGCTACGCCGGCGCCGACATCATCATGCCGAACCGCACGGACCTGGCCGAGGCGACGGGGATGCCGACGGACGGGGAGGCGGCGATCGTCGCGGCGGCGACCGCGCTGCGCCAGCGCCACGGCTTCGGCGCCGTGCTGGTGACCCGCGGCAATGACGGCATGACGCTGCTGGACGACAGCGGCCCGCGGCATTTCCCGGCCGAAGCGGCGGAGGTCTACGACATCGCCGGGGCCGGCGACACGGCGGCGGCGACGCTGGCCGCCGGCGTCGCGGCGCGGCTGGAACTGCCGGTGGCGGTGCGGCTGGCGAACCTGGCGGCTGGCGTCGTGGTGGGCAAGATCGGCACCGCGGTGGCGCGCGAGTCGGACCTGCTGGCCGCGCTGTCGCCCCAGGGCGGCGCGCTGCGCAAGATCGTCTCGCGGGAGGCCGCGGTCGAGCACGTGCAGCGCTGGCACCACAAGGGCTGGCGCGTCGGCTTCATCGACGGCGTGTTCGATCCGCTGGTGCCGGACGACCTGCACCGGCTGGAAGAGGCGCGCGAGGCCTGCGATCGGCTGATCGTCGGCATGCGCTCGCTGCCCGGCGGGCAGCCGGCCGGGGTGCTGTCCGGAGGGGGGCCGCCCGCAGGGGCGCAGCCCGAGGCAGCGCGTGCCGCGATGCTGGCGAGCCTCGCCAGCGTCGATCTGGTCACCGTGTTCACCGACGCGACCACCGACGCCCTGGTCGCCGCGCTCCAGCCGGACGTCGTCATCCCGCCGGAGCGATAACCCGCTATTCCACCCGCAGCGCGGCGCGGATGTCCGCCACGCCGCCCGGATCCTCCATCGTCGCCAGCCGGCCGGCGGCCAGCAGGGCGAACCGGTGCAGCAGCGCGCGGCGGCGGGCGGCCGGCAGCGGGTGCGCCGGCGCCTCGCGCAGCAACTCGGCCTCCAGGCCGGCCGCGACGATGAGGCCGGTCTCCACGGGCAGCAGGTCCTGCGGGAAGTCGACGTCGACGGCGAAGAACAACTCATCGGCGAAGCCGCGGTAGTCCGGCCATTTCAGGTCGGTGAGGAAGTCGCGCGGGCCCGACTTCACCTCGATGCAGGCGAAGCAGCCGTCGGGGCGCAGCGCCAGGATGTCGGCGCGCCGCCCGTTGGGCAGCGCCACCTCGTGCAGCGGCGCCCAGCCCAGGCGGAGGCACAGCCGCGCCGCGGCACGCCGGATGGCGAAGGCGCGCTCCGGCAGGCTGGGGAGGATCACGCCAGCAGCGCGTCGATCGCGCCGGCGAGCGCCACGTCGTTGCCGGTCAGCCCGCCGGCATCATGCGTGGACAGCTCGATGCGGACGCGGTTCCACACATTGGACCATTCCGGATGATGGTTCTGGCTCTCGGCGAGCAGGGCGACGCGGCTCATGAAGCCCCAGGCCTCGCTGAAATCGCGGAACTGGAAGCTGCGGGCGATCGCGTCGCGGCCGTCCACCAGCGACCAGGCGGGCAGCGACCGCGCGAGCGTGGCTCTTTCAGCATCGGTCAGGCGAGTCGGCATCGGCATTCTCCTGGCTATGGCGCTTCCGGCTACAGGGCCTGGCGAACCCGCGGAAACAGCTCCTTGGCGATCAGCTCGATGGTCTCCAGCGCGAGGCTCTCCGGCATGCCCGCCCACTCGCAGCTCATGACCAGGTGGTTCACCCCGAGCCGCCGATGGAGCGCCACGATCTGCTCGGCCACCTCGTCCGGCGAGCCGATCAGGAAGCGGTCGCCGATCAGGCTCTCGAACTCCTGGTCGAGGCCGCGGTCGTCGCTCGGCATGTCCTGGCCCCAGGCATGATAGGCCTTGTACTTGGCGCTGAGGTAGGGCGCGCACAGCCGGATCGCCTCCGCCCGGGTCTTGGCGACGAACACCTCCCGCCGCATCGGCAACTCGGCCGGGAACGGCTTGCCGGCGGCATCGAGAGCGCGGCGATACAGCGCCATCTGCCGCTCCAGCGCCGGAATCTCGACCGCCGGCCCGATATACCAGCAATCCCCCAGACGCGCCGCCCGCTCCACCGCCGGATCGGCATTCGCCCCCACCCAGATCGGCGGATGCGGCCGTTGCAGCGGCTTCGGCAGGCAGGACGCATCGTCCAGCTCGAAATACGGGGTCGTCATGGCGACCTTGTCCTCGGTCCACAGCCGCCTTATGGCGATCAGCGCCGCCTCGAACCGGCGCGCCCGCTGCGCCCGCGGCACGCCGAACGCCTTGAACTCGACGTCGCGATAGCCAAGTCCGACCCCCAGGATGATCTTGCCACCGGACAGCACGTCGAGCGTCGCGAACTCCTCCGCGACATGCAGCGGCGACATCAGCGGCAGCAGCAGCACGCCGGCGTTCAGGCGCAGCCGTGGCGCCTCGGCGGTGAAGCGTGCCAGCATGGGCACCAGTTGCAGCATCTGGAACGGGTGGGCGCTGTAATGCGCGGTCTTGGTGACGGAATCGTAGCCGAGACGATCGGCCAGGCGGACCATCGCCAGCGTCTCCTGCAAGCGGCGGGAGATGTCCTCGTCCGGCCCGGCCTGGCCCCGGACGACAAGTCCGAACTGGAATTGCGCGGTCATGGTTGGAAGCCCTCCCCCTCGGCTGCGCCGGGAGCTTAGCCGAGCATGACGGACATGACACCGCCCACCATCGATGACATCGCCGGACTGGCCGAGCGGGCGCTCGCGGCGATCCCCGCGCGGCTGGCCGAGCATGTGCGGGACGTCGGCATCGCGGTGGAGGAACTGCCGGACGATGCGACGCTCGACGAACTGGGCATCGAATCGGCGTGGGAACTGACCGGCCTGTACAGCGGCACGCCGCTGACCGAACGCAGCGTCAGCGATATCGCACGCCAGCCCGACCTGATCTTCCTGTATCGCCAGCCGATCCTGCTGGAGTGGATCGAGACCGGCGAGGATCTGTTCCACCTCGTGCGCAACGTGCTGATCCACGAGATCGCCCACCATTTCGGCTTCAGCGATGCGGCGATCGCGGCGCTGGAACAGGAAATGGAGTAGCCGGCCGGGGCGCGGACCATTTCGCCACCGCGGCGGGGCACCGCTTCACGGCCGCCTCGCTCAACCGCGTTTCAATTCCACGTGCGAATGCCAGCCGCCATTCGTTCGGACAAGCCCCCATCTACGTTCGTGTTAGCCGTTGTTCATTCGAGGGCTCAGCACAGCCATGCCGTCCACCCCCGCCGCACGCGATACCTCGATCCGCACCTATCGGGCCAAACGCGATTTCGCGGTCACGCGCGAGCCCGCGCCGGAGGCTCGCTCCGTGCCTCGCGGCGCACCGATCTTCGTCGTGCAGAAGCACCAGGCGCACCGTGCCGGCCTGCACTGGGATTTCCGCCTGGAGCATGGCGGGGTGCTGTGGAGCTGGGCGGTCCGCAAGGGCCCCTCGCTCGATCCGGCCGACAAGCGCATCGCCGCCCATGTCGAGGACCATCCGCTGGACTATGCCGGGTTCGAGGGCACCATCCCGGACGGCCAGTACGGCGCCGGCACCGTGGAGGTGTGGGATCGCGGCACCTGGCAGCCGCTGGACGATCCCGAGGACGCCATGCGCAAGGGCGAGATCAGGTTCGTCCTGGACGGCAACCGCCTGCATGGACGGTTCACGCTGATACGGCTGAAGCCGCGGGCGGGGCAGCGCAGCCGGCAGGACAACTGGCTGCTGATCAAGGGCCACGACGAAGCCGAGCGGGCCGGCGCCGATGCCCTGGCGATCGAGCAGCAGACACCGGCCCGGCCGCGGCGGACGCCTTCCTCGCGTCGTGCGCGCGCCGCCGCGCCTGCCGAGGCAGCGCACGTGCCCGTGGATGCGCCTGTCGATGCGTCTGTGGAGGCGCCGGCCGTAGGCGCGGTGCGGGCGAAGCTGCCGCAGCAGCAGGCGCCGCAACTCGCCTCGGTGGCCGATGAGGCGCCCGAGGGCGAGAACTGGGTGAGCGAGATCAAGTTCGACGGCTACCGTCTGCTGTGCTGGCTGGACGATGGCAAGGCGCGCGTGCTGACCCGCAACGGGCTGGACTGGACGGACCGGCTGCCGGCGGTGGCGAAGGCGATCGCGGGGCTGGGCGTCCGCAGCGCGCTGGTGGATGGCGAACTGGTCGCCGTCGACAAGGGCGGCGCGTCGAGTTTCCCGGCGTTGCAGGCGGCGCTGTCGGCCGGCAAGGACGCCACCCTGCATCTCTTCCTGTTCGACCTGCTGTACCTGGATGGCTGGGACCTGCGCGGCTGCAGCCTGCTGGAGCGCAAGCGTGTCCTGGCCGGGCTGAGCGACTGGCATGGCATGCTGCGCTACAGCGACCATCACGACGGGGACGCATCGCGGATGCGGCGCGAGGCGTGCCGGATGGGGCTGGAAGGCATCATCTGCAAGCAGGCCGATGCACCGTATCGCGGTGGCCGAGGGCGTAGCTGGCTGAAGGTGAAGTGCCGCGGCCGCGAGGAACTGATCGTGCTGGGCTGGACGCCGCCGGCGGGTTCGCGCACCGGGTTGGGCTCGCTGCATCTCGGCTACTACGACGCGCAGGGCGGACTGCATTATGCCGGCGGCGTCGGTTCGGGATTTTCCGACGACGAGCTGACCCATATCAGCGAGCGTCTCGGCGCACTCGCGGCGGAACCGCCCAAGGCGCTGATCGTCGGCGGCGAACCGCTGCCCAGGAACATCCAGTGGGTAAAGCCCGAACTGGTGGTCGAAGTACAGTTCACGGCGTGGTCCGGTGCGGGACGCGTGCGACAGGCGGTGTATCTTGGCGTGCGTGAGGATAAGACGGCGGCGGAGGTGGTGCGTGAACCAGCGGATCCCGAGGCTTCACGCAAGACGGTGCGGCCGCGGCCCGGCGACAGTGCCGCAGCGAAACGGCGGCCCAGCATCGCGGTGCCGCCTCGTCGCGGCTCTACAATCGTATCGGCACGCGCGCCGGAGCGGCGTGGCGTGACCGTCGGCGGCATCGCGCTGACGCATCCGGAGCGCGAGTTGTGGCCAGGGGTCACCAAGCGGGACCTCGCCGAGTACTGGGCCACGGTCGCCAATCATGCGCTGCCCGGCCTGGCGCAGCGCCCGCTTGCGGTGGTGCGCTGTCCCGAGGGCATCGCCGGCGAGCACTTCTTCCAGAAGCACGGCAACCGCGCACTGCCGTCCGCGATCCGCCAGGGCGAGGCCGGAGGGCAGCCGTTCCTGGCGATCGACGATGCCGATGGGCTGGTCGCGATGGCGCAGTTGTCGGCGATCGAGTTGCATGCGTGGGGCGCCACGGAGGCGAAGCCGCTGCACCCGGACCAGATCGTGTTCGACCTCGATCCAGGCGAGGGCGTCACCTTTGCCGACGTCACCGCTGCCGCGCTCGATCTGCGCGAGCAGTTGCAGCGAATTGGTCTGACGCCGTTCTGCCGCACCACCGGCGGCAAGGGCCTGCATCTGGTGGTGCCGCTGCGGCCGGTGGCGGATTGGGATCAGGTGAAACCATTCTGCCGCGCCTTCGCCGAGACACTGAGCCAGCAGCAGCCCGAGCGGTTCCTGTCGACGGTGAAGAAGGCGGATCGTCAGGGCCGGATCCTGATCGACTGGCTGCGCAACGGGCTTGGTGCCACAGCGGTTGCTTCGTTCTCGCCGCGTGCACGGCCGGGTGCGACGGTCGCGACGCCGCTCGCGTGGGATGAAGTCACCAGCAGCCTCGATCCGTCGACGTTCACGCTGCGTAGCGTGCCGGAGAGGCTGGAGCACCTGGGCGGCGATCCGTGGGATGGCTTCGATGCGGCACGCACCCCGTTGCCGGCACTGAAGAATGCGGACGTGGATACGGATGCGGCGAAGCCGGCAGCCGCGTCCTCCGGCAAGCGGAAATCGACAATTGTCACCGCAGCACGACCGCGTCGACGCGGATGATCCGCCGCGCGCAACTGTGAGCTTGATTTGCGGGTGCACGGCCCAATGTCTGAAGCGCGGCGGATGGCTCCCCGCCACCGCCGCGTGACGTTTCCCCCCCAAACTTGGCGACGCTCTTCGGAGCGTCGCCATTTTATTTCAACGTGATAGAGCGTGATCCGCACAGGTGGAATCACCGGAGCGGTGGATCACACTCTCAGACAAGGGGTCGGAACGGATTCCGTGAGCTAATTTGGACCGAATCTGTTCTAGCATCGGTCGCTGACAGACAGGGGCGGGGAACATGACAACCATTCTGCCGGTACCGACGCTTGATCATGTGGTGGTCAACGTGCGTGACCAGATCGATGCGGCGCTGCAAACCTATCAGCGCCTGGGCTTCACGATGACGCCGCGTGGCTATCACACGTTGGGGTCGATGAACCATCTGGCGATCTTTGGCAGCGAATACCTTGAACTGATCGCTGCCGCCCCAGGCGAGACGCGCCGGACGGAAATCCTGGCATCGCCGTTCGGGCTGAATGGGCTGGTGTTCGGGACCGAGGATTCCACCGCGGTGTACGCCGCACTGCACGCCGCGGAGGTGCCGGTGGAGCCGCCGCTGGAGTTCTCGCGGCCGGTTGAATTGCCTGGCGGTGCGCGCGATGCGGCTTTCCGCACGGTGCGGATCACGCCGGGTGTGGTGCCGGCCGGACGCATCTACTTCTGTCATCACCTGACGCGCGACCTTGTATGGCGCGACGAGTGGCGTCACCATCCCAACGGTGCGATCGGCGTTGAACGCGCCGTGATCGCAGCACGCGATCCGGCGAACCTGGCCGGGCTGTTCGCGCGCATGTTCGGTGCGGATGCCGTGCGGCGGGCCGGATCGGGATTTGTCCTTGCGGTCGGGCTGTCGCACTTCCATGTGATGGCCGTCGACGAGGTGATTGCCGAGTTCGGCAGCGCGGCGCCGGCCGACGATGGGCGCGAGGAGGCGATGGTGGCGCTGACCATCCGCACGCGCTCGCTCGAGCGCGCGGCCGCGGCACTGGCGGCCGGCGGCATCGTCGATTGCCGTCACCTGCCCGGCCGTATCCTCGTGCCGGCGACCGCGACCTTCGGCGTCACGCTGGAATTTCGCGAGGTCGGCGCTAGAGCGTGATCCGTACAGGTGGAATCACCGGAGCGGTGAATCACGCTCTCAGACATAGAGCGAGAGCGGATTCCGTGAGCCTACACGAACGGAATCTGCTCTAGACCTGCCTGATCTTCTCCGCCCAGCGGTCGAGGATCGGCATCACCTCGGCTTCGCCGGCGGACGGTACCGTGATCACCACGCGGGCAATGCCGATGTCGCGGTAGTGGCGAAGCCGGTCGAGTTCCTCGACGACCCGGAACATCGTGAGCGGGATCGACGCGGGATCGCGACCGGCATCCTTCACCATCTGGTGGAACTGCGGCAGGAAGTCGCTGACGTCGCCGTATTCGGGGCGGCTGGCATGCGGCACCCATCCGTCGCCGTAGCGGATCGCGCGCCGCGCGCCGTAGGGGAACGCGCCGCCGACGATCACCGGCGGATGCGGCTTCTGCACCGGCTTCGGCCAGGCCATCATCGGATCGAAGTTCACGAACTCGCCGTGGTACTCGGCCTTGGTCTGCGTCCAGATCGCCTTCATCGCCTCGATGCGTTCGCGCGCGATCTTGTGGCGCGATTTGAACGGCGTGCCGTGATCCGCCATCTCCTCGGCGTTCCAACCGGAGCCGACACCGAACAGGAAGCGTCCGCCGGAGACCTGGTCGATCGAGGCGACCAGCTTGGCGGTCTGGATCGGATCGCGCTGCTGCACCAGGCAGACGCCGGTGCCGACCTTCAGCGTCCCGGTCGCCGCCGCGGCTGCGGTCAGCGTCACGAACGGGTCCATCACGTCGTAGTACTGCTTGGGCAGGTCGCCGCCATTCGGAAAAGGCGACGTGCGTGACGTCGGAATATGCGAATGCTCGGGCGCCCACAGCGATTCGAAGCCGCGTTCCTCGAGCGCGCGGGCGAGTGCGGCCGGGGCCATCGAATAGTCGGTGAAGAACATCGCCGCGCCGAACTGCATGTCGGTTCCTCCTGGTTCGCGGCC
This sequence comes from Acetobacteraceae bacterium, assembly GCA_037201625.1. Classification (GTDB taxonomy): domain Bacteria; phylum Pseudomonadota; class Alphaproteobacteria; order Acetobacterales; family Acetobacteraceae; genus JAMXLO01. The sequence continues at coordinate 2,787,064 of JBBCGR010000003.1, forward strand.
GAAACCCTAACCCGCCCGGCCGGTCGTTGCGAAGCGCGCACCGGCGGACGAGTCGGCAGTGGGGCGGCGGCCCTGCGCGATCAGGGCCGCCGCCGCAGCGTCATGCCGAGCGTGACGCCTGCCACTCCCCCTTGCCGAACTGGCTGAGGTTGACCGGGCCACGGTGGTTGTCGGTCGCACTGCCCAGGAACACATCGCCCGTCATGCGGCCGTCGTTCACCGTGCCCTCGAAGCGATAGGCGATGGCGCTGCCTTCGTGCCGCGTCTCGAACTCCATGTGCACGCCACGCCCGGTCAGGCTGCCGACCACGCCGCCCTCGAACTGTTCGGAGTGTTGGCTGCCGCTGAGGCTGCTGCCCTGCTGCTGAAGCCGCAGCGTGTGCTTGCGCTCGCCGTGCAGGAACCGCACGAGCACGTCCCAGGTCCCCGTCACATCGGCCGCGGCCGCGGGGGACTGTTCCGGCTGCAGGTTGTGCGCGGCGGTCAGCGTGTCGGCGACCGCCTGGCCGACCTGCGCCGCCTCGCCAGGCTGGAACTGAAACGGATCGAGCGTGATGGAATTGCCGGTGGCGGATGTGTCGTCGGTCATGATGCGCGGCGTACCGTCGAGCAGGCGCTGGCGCAGCGCCACGCCGTCCAGCGCGATGCCGTCCCATGTCACGCGGATCACCGGGACGCGAACGACGCCCTTCGGTTCCACCACCGCGCTGGTGACGCCCGGCACCGTGGCGACGCGGCGGGCGATCTCCTGCAGGTCCTCATGCCAGTGGCGCAGTTCGGCGGCCTCGTCGCGCTCCTCGATCCAGTACTGCACGGCGGTGAGCACGCCGATCACGTCTTCTTTGGAGACCTTCATCGGGCGGCCGAACGCCTGGTGCGGCGAGGCGTTGCGCCAGGCTGCCTGCACGAGGTTCTTCTTGCCCAGCAGCAGGCCGCTGGTCTGCGGGCCGCGCAGGAATTTGCCCCCGCTGTACACCACGAGGTCGGCGCCGCGCTGCAGCCACGGGCTCGGCCGCTGGAGATGCTCGGAGGCGGCGTCCACCATGATGGGGATGCCCAGCGGCTTCACCCGCGCCACGATTTCCTCGAGCCGTACCTTGGAGAATTCCTCGTTCGTGCCGAGGATCGCGACCATGGCGACGGGTTCGCGCAGCGCGTCCTCGAGGTCGGCGATGGAGTCGATCTCGACGATATGCGCGCCCACCATGCGGATCGCCTGGTCGTAGGCGAAGCGCTGGTTCTTCGGCAGGATGACGCGGTTCACCCAGCCGTCGGTGAACGGCAGGCGCAGCATGCGCACCGGGTCGTTGCCGGCGATGCAGGCGGCCGATGCCAGCGCGACCGCGGCGGCGCTGCCGCAGGTGACGAGGCCCCATTCGGCGCCGGTGAGTTCGGCCAGCCGCTTGCCGGCGGCCTCCATCAACTCGTCCAGGTTGACGAACTGGCGCGAGGCCGCGTCCACCGCGGCACGCACGCGCGGCAGCATCAGGCTGCCGCCGTGCATCGTGCGGACGCTGCAACAATTGATGAAGGGGCGCACGCCGAGCGCGAGATAGGGATTGGCGTTGCTGTCGGTCGGCTCAGGCATGGGGCAGTTTCTCCGTCGTTGTCCGGTAAACCTCGGTCTCGAAGTCATCCAGCAGTCGCAGCACGATGGGATCGGCGAAAGGCAGGATCTGCGTCATCAGCAGTCCGGTCACCTGCTGCTTCGGGTCGAGCCAGTAGTAGGTGTTGAACAGCCCGGCCCAGGCGAGGCTGCCGGCGCTGCGCCGGCCCGGCACGTCCTCGGTGTTGATCAGCCAGGTGAGGCCCCATTTCTTCGCCATGCCGGGAAAGAATTCCGCGTCGTAGGACAGTTCCGGATGCGCGGTTGGCAGCTTGCCCACCAGCAGGTCGCCGATGTGGTTCTCGGTCATCAGCGCGACCGTCTCCGGCCGCAGGACGCGCACATCGTCCAACGCCCCGCCGCCCAGCAGCATTCGCAGGAACGCCATGTAGTCGGGCGCGGTGGAGAACAGGGCCCCGCCACCCGCGAAGAACTCCGCCGGCGTGGGGGGCGTCAGCGGGATCGGCTGCAACGAGCCGTCCGCGGCGCGGCTGTGCGCCTGCGCCCGGCGGGTCAGGTGCTCCGCCTCCCAGACGAAGGCGGTGTCGTTCATGCCGAGCGGCGCGAAGATGTTGCGTCGCATGAACTGCTCGAGGTCCATACCGCTGACCGTCTCCACCATGCGGCCGGCCCAGTCGATGTTGATGCCGTATTCCCAGCGCTCGCCGGGATCGAAGGCGAGCGGCGCGCCCAGCGCGGCGAGGCGGCCCGACATGATCGTGGGATGTCCGGTCTTGACGATGTAGCTGTCGATCGCCGCGTTCCAGGTGTGATAGACGAAACCGGCCGTGTGGGTCAGCAGGTTGCGCAGCGTGACCTGGCGGCGGGCGGGCCGCAGGATCGGCTCGCCGTTGCCGTCGAAACCATCCAGCACCTGCGGCTCCGCCAGTTCCGGCATGATCTCGCCGGCGGGCTGGTCGAGCGAGAGCAGGCCGCGCTCGACGCACTGCATGGCCGCGACGCCGGTCACCGCCTTGGTCATGGAGGCGATGCGGAACACGGTGTCCAGCGTCATCGGCGCCTCGGTGCCGAGCCCGCGGCGGCCGAAGGCGCCCTGGTAGATGATCCCGGTCCGATCCGCCGCCATTGCAACGACCCCGGGCACGCGTCCATCGGCCACCGCCGCGCGCAGCGGGCGGTCCATGTCATCGGTCATCCGCACCCTCCTGATTTGCCGTAGTATGCCGCGCTGTTGCGCCGTCTGGCCAGCGGCGCGAGAATACTCGCAGTACAGATAAAGGGAGCCGTCCAAATGCTCGAAAGCGAGCTCATCGTGACGACGAAACATGGCCGGATGCCAACGTTCATGGCGGCGCCCGACGGCGAGGGGCAGCATCCCGGCATCATCTTCTACATGGACGCGCCCGGCATCCGCGAGGAGTTGCGCAACATGGCGCGGCGCGTGGCCAAGCACGGCTATGTCTGCCTGCTGCCCGACATGTACTACCGTCTCGGCACGGTGCGGTTCGACATCCCCCGGCGCGACGACGGCATGTCGGGTGTGATCCGCGCCTCGATGAACAGCCTGTCGATCCCGTTCGTGAATGACGACACCGCGGCGATGCTGGCCTGGTTCGATGCCAATGACCGGGTGAAGCCCGGCGCCGTCGGCTGCGTCGGGCATTGCATGAGCGGGCGCTATATCACGTCGGTGGCAGCGGCGTTCCCGCACCGCATGGCGGCGGCGGCCTCGCTGTACGGCGTGCAGATCGTCACCGACAAGGAGGATTCGCCGCATCTGTCGGTGAACCGGATCAAGGGCGAGCTGTACTATGCCTTCGCCGAGCACGACCAGGGCGTTCCGGCGAACGTCATCCCGGACCTGAAGGCGGCGCTCAACCAGGCCGATGTGAAGGCGACGGTTGAGGTATTCCCGGGCACGCATCACGGGTTCTGCTTCCCCGAGCGCGCGGTCTACGACACGGAGGCGTCCGAGACGACCTGGACGAAGATCTTCGCGCTGTGGGACCGCCACCTGAAATAGCGGAGGCCGGACATGCTGAATGAGGTGGCGGGCACGCTGGTCTTCACCGGCGAGCGCTCGCGTGACGGCTACCGGCTCAACCGCATGGCGATGTCGCTGATCGACCCGGCCAAACGCGCTGCATTCGTTGCCGACGAAACCGGCTACGCGCGCGGCATGGGGCTGAGCGACGGCGAGATCGACCTGCTGCGCCGGCGCGACTGGAAGGCGATGATCGATGCGGGCGGCAGCATCTACCTGCTGATCAAGATCGCCGGCGCGCTCGGCATCACGCTGCAGCAGGTGGGCGCGCATACCGCCGGCATGACGCTCGAGGAATTCATGGCACGCCGGAAAGGACGCTGATCATGGGACGCATCGTGGGTGGCATCGGTTCGTCGCACGCGCCGACCTTCGGGACGGTGTACGACAAGGGCCAGCAGAAGGAGCCGATGTGGGCGCCGCTGTTCGATGGTTACGTGCCGGTGCGGGCGTGGCTGGAGGCGCTGCGGCCCGACCTGTTCATCGTGGTCTACAACGACCACATGAACCGTTTCTTCTTCGACGCCTACCCGACCTTCGCGCTGGGTGCGGCCGATATGTATCCGCAGGCGGACGAAGGCTGGGGCAAGCGCGACCTGCCGGACATGCCGGGCGACGCCGCATTCTCCTGGCATTTGGCGCGCAGCCTGGTGGAAGACGAATTCGATCCGACGATCTGCCAGGAGATGTCGGTGGACCACGGCGTGATGTCGTTCATGCCGATGCTGACCGACATGCGCCGGCCGGTGCCGATCGTGCCGCTGGCGGTCAACGTGATCCAGCACCCGCTGCCGACCGCGCGGCGGCTGTACCGGCTGGGCCACGCGCTGCGCCGTGCCGTGGAGAGCTATGACCAGGACCTTCGTGTGGTGGTGATGGGTACCGGCGGCCTGTCGCACCAGTTGCAGGGCGTGCGTTTCGGCTTCGTCAATCCGGAATGGGACAATGCGTTCATGGACCAACTCGAGAGCGACCCCGAGCCCCTGGCGGCACTGTCGCACCGCGACTACATGGAACGCGGCGGCACCGAGGGGATCGAAATGATCAACTGGCTGCCGATGCGCTCGTCGCTCGGCCCGGCGGTGCAACGGATGCACCGGACCTATCATGCGCCGATGAACACGGGATACGGCCTGCTGGCACTGTCGCCGGCCTAGGCTGTCGCGGGTGCCGCCTGGCCTGCCAGGAACCTCCGCAATCTGGCTCCGAAATCTCCTACCGGGTCATGACCAGACGGAGATAGATTGATTTCTCAACCAGTTTCCAGCCTGTCGCAAGTGCGCTATATCGGGGTGGACTAGCCCTGGGGATAGTTACAAATGAAAACAAAGTCGGGGAGGACGCGTCAGGAGGCGCCGACGGCGAACGGCGCCGCCTTCAAGCTGGAGGATTTCCTGCCGTATCGTTTGTCGGTCGCCGCCAATCGCGTGGCGCGGCTATGTGCGCGTCGCTATTCCGAGGCTTATGGCCTCGGTATTCCGGAATGGCGCGTGCTGGCGGTGGTGGGCCGATTCGGCACGCTGTCGCCGAGTGCGGTCGGTGAATGGACGGCAATGGACAAGGTGAAGGTGAGCCGCGCCGCGGCAAGCCTGGTTACTCGAGGGCTGCTGCGGCAGACGCAGGATCCGCAGGATGGCCGCGGCCGCCTGCTGCGCCTGACGCGCCGCGGCATGACGGTGCATCAGGGAATGGTGCCGCTGGCATGCGAGCTCGAGGACCAGCTTGCCGAGGCCCTCAGTCGCACGGAATGGAGTGTGCTGCTGAAGGCGCTCGACAAGCTCAATGCGCACGTCAAGGGCGTCGAGGGCAACGGTCACGATACCTCGGCCGCCTGATCGCCGGACTCGCCTGTCACGGAAACTTCGCTAGGATCGGGGCGCAAAAAGCTCATGGGAGGGCGCCCGCATGTCAGGAAACCAGAACGGCAGAAGTCCGCGCTCGGTGGCGCTGGTGGGACCTTACAGCAGCGGCAAGTCGACGCTGTTCGAGGCGCTGATGGAAGCCGCCGGCGCGCCGGTCAAGCGCCCGGCCGATCCGCGCAACCGTCCCGCGACCACCGAAGTGCGTGTCGGCCATTGCAGTTATCTCGGCGATACCTGGACAGTGCTCGACTGCCCGGGCTCGGTCGAGTTCGCCTATGAAACGAGCTGCGCGCTGGCGATGGTCGACCTGGCCGTCGTGGTGTGCGAGCCGGCGCCGGCGCGTGCCCTGACGATCGCACCGCTGTTGAAACAACTAGCTGATGACGGCGTGCCGCACATGCTGTTCATCAACAAGATCGAGACGCTGGAAGGCAGCGTGAGCGACACGCTCGCGGCGTTGCAGGCCTATGCGAAGTCGCCGCTGGTGCTGCGCCAGGTGCCGATCATGCATGGCGAAGCGGTGGCCGGCTATGTCGATGTCGTGAGCGAACGGGCGTACCGCTACCGCAAGGGCCAGGCCTCGGAACTGATCCAGATCCCCTCGGAGATGCAGGACGATGAGCAGGACGCGCTGAACAGGCTGGTCGAAGTACTGGCGGATCGCGACGATTCGCTGCTCGAGAAGGTGCTCGAGGATGTGAAGCCCACGACAGCGGAAATCTACGGCGATCTGCGCAAGGACCTCGCGGCGGGTGCGGTGATCGAGGTGCTGCTGGGCTCGGCGGAGAATGCCGGTGGCGTGCGCCGGCTGTGGAAGGCGCTGCGCCACGATACGCCGATGGTGGCCGAGACGGCGGAGCGCAGGCTGGTCGATGCGGAGGGCTCGCCGCTGGCGCAGGTGTTCAAGACGGTGCACGCGGGGCACACCGGCAAGCTGTCCTACACCCGCGTCTGGCGCGGCACGATCAAGGACGGCGCCACACTCGCCAACACGCGCCTGGGCGGCATCTATCGAATGCCGGGCGGCGAACTTTCCAAGGTGCCCGAAGCGGCGGCCGGCGACATCGTCGCCTTCGGCCGGCTGGACGGCGTGGCCACCGGCGCCACCGTGTCGCCTGGCGCGACGCCCGAGCCTCTGGCGTTCCCGCCGGCGCCGCAGCCGGTCTATGCGCTGGCGATCACCACCGCGGACCACAAGGACGATGCCAAGCTGAGCGGCGCACTGCAGAAGCAGCGGGAGGCCGATCCGACGCTGTCGCTGGAGCAGCAGCAGGACACCGGCGAGACCGTGATGTTCGGCCAGGGCGAGATGCACCTGAACGCGACGGTCGAGAAACTGGCGCGCGACTATGGCCTGAAGGTGACGACACATCGGCCGCAGGTGGCGTTCAAGGAGACCATCCGCCGCGCCGTGCACGAGCATGGCCGGCTGAAGAAGCAGAGTGGCGGACACGGCCAGTTCGCCGATGTGAAGATCGACATCGCGCCGCGGCCGCGCGGCGAAGGCTTCGAGTTCGTCGACAAGGTCGTCGGCGGATCGGTGCCGCGCAACTTCATCCCGGCGGTGGCGGAGGCGGCTGAGGACTCGGCGAAGAAGGGGCCGTTCGGCTATCCGGTCGTGGATATCTCGGTCACGCTGGTGGATGGCGGGTTCCACTCGGTGGACAGTTCCGACATGGCGTTCAAGACCGCGACCGGGCAGGCGATGCGCGAGGGGCTGGCAAAGGCCGATCCCATCCTGCTGGAGCCGGTGGACCACGTGACGGTGAGCGTGCCCAGCGAGTTCACCCCCCGTGCGCAGCGGCTGCTGACCGGCAGGCGCGGCCAGATCCTGGGCTTCTCCGAGAAGGCGGGCTGGTCCGGCTGGGACGAAGTCGTGGCGCTCGTGCCGGAGGCGGAACTGCACGATTTGATCATCGAGCTTCGCTCGCAGACACTGGGCCTCGGCACGTATCGGCGGAAATTCGACCACCTCGCGGAATCGCGTGCCGAACTGAAGCGGGGAGCGGCATAGGCGACGATGGGTGGATTCGGCTGTGCAGGCGTTGGCGTCCTGCTCACCGTCACGGCCGGCCCTGTGCCGGCCATCCACGCCGTTCCGATCGTGAGGCAGCAGAGACGTGGATGGCAGGGACGGGCCCGGCCATGACGAATGGGGGACGGGCTTGCGCCCGAAGACAGGCATGAAGTTGTTCGATCTGACGGGCAAGGTGGCGTTGGTCACCGGCGGGAATGGCGGCATCGGGCTCGCGATGGCGCAGGGGATGGCATCGATCGGTGCCGCCATCGTGATCGCCGGACGGAACGAGGCGAAGGCGGAAGGCGCGCTCGCCTCGCTGCGCGAGCTTGGCGTGAAATGCAGCTTCGTCACCGGCGACGTGACGAAGAAGGTCGACTGCGTGAAGCTGGTCACCGAGACCGTGGCGCAGTTCGGCCGGCTCGACATCCTGGTGAACAACGCCGGCACGTCGATCCGCAAGATGCCAGAGGATTACAGCGAAGCCGAGTGGCATGAGGTGCTGGACACCAACCTGACCAGCGCGTTCCTGTGCTCGCAGGCGGCCTATCCCGCGATGAAGCAGGCGGGCGGCGGCAAGATGATCAACATCGCCTCGATGATGTCGCTGTTCGGCGCGCCGTACGCGACGCCGTACGCGTCGAGCAAGGGCGGCATCGTGCAGATGACGCGCTGCCTCGCGACTGCGTGGGCGAAGGATAACATCCAGGTGAACGCGGTGCTGCCGGGCTGGATCGACACCGACCTGACGAAGCGTGCGCGCCAGCAGGTGCCGGGGCTGGAGCAGCGCGTGCAGGAGCGTACGCCGGCGGGCCGCTGGGGTGCGCCGCCCGATATGTCGGGGATTGCGGCATTCCTCGCCAGTACGGCTTCGGACTTCGTCACCGGCACGGCGATTCCGGTGGACGGCGGGTATTCGATCGGCATGTGACGGCAGCGGGCGCGGTCCGGCGACCGCGCCCGCATCGCCGGTAGTTGCTCGCGGAAGGACCGCGATGCGGGACTGCCTGGCATATTGCAGCCGGGCGGCTCCTTGTATCGGCACGGTACGTGCCGATATCGTTGTAGCGCATAGGCGATCGACACCACGGCAAAGCCAATCCGCTCTACGCGGAATGCGCATTCGCATAACCATCGTGAATTGCAGTGACTGACTGATTGCGAAAGCCGCCTCTTCGGGCCGGCCGTCGCATCGTCCGGCCGGCTGCACTCCATCACGCGCAACGAAAGAAAGTCCCCGATATGTCCCGTGTCATTGCGGCAGCGCTGATGCTCGCCGGCCTCGCAACCGGCTTGTCCGGTTGCGGCTACAGCACGGGCGACCGCGCTGCCTCGGGCGGCCTGCTGGGCGCCGGCGCCGGTGCCACGATCGGTGCCGTCACGGGCGGCAGCCCTCTCACGGGGGCCCTCATCGGCGGCGGCGTCGGCGCGCTCGGCGGCGCGGCGACGAGCCACAACGACATCGACCTGGGCCGTCCGATCTGGCGCTGATGCCAGGGCCGCCTCAGCCGCTTAACGCCTCTATCTGAAGGGATTTCCATCATGCGCAACAAGACCTCTATCGTAATGACCCTGCTGGCCCTGGTAGCCGCGGCGCCGCTGCTCGGTGCCTGCCACACCACCGCCGGCGCGGGCCAGGACATCAGTGCCACCGGGCACGTGCTGACCAACAGCGCGCAGAAGGCGACGCCGTAACCAACAGTCGGGAGAACGGCGGTGGCCAAAGGTCGCAACAAGAAAAGCCGCGAGACCAAGAAACCGAAGGCGGTGAAGCAGCCGACCCAGGCTGCCCCGACCTTTCTTCGGCCGCAGCCGGGCAACGCACAGCCGGCCACCAAGGGAGGCGCGAAATAACATGGACACAGACAGGATTGTCGGTACCGGCAAGCAGATCATTGGTGCCTTGAAACATGCCGTCGGCAAGCTGATCGGCGACACCAAGCTGCAGGTTGACGGGAGCATCGAGCGAGCCGACGGCAAGCTGCAGAATGCCGTAGGCAGCGCGAAGGATACACTTCGGCGCTGAGGATTATTCAGATCATGTACCCCATTCTACTCATTATCGTCGTTCTCCTGCTCATCGGTGCGTTCCCCGCCTGGCCGCACAGCGCAAGCTGGGGCTACCTGCCCAGCGGCGGTCTCGGCCTGGTACTCGTCGTCGTGGTGGTGCTGATGCTGGCGGGCCGGATTTAGTCCCGCCGATCGAAGAAGCGTTAGCCGGTGGGCCGCGCCATTCACCCGTCATCCCCCGCGCAGGCGGGGATCTAGGGAGGCGTGGTCCGTGCAGCCCGCCTGCGCGGGAAGACGCCGAAGACAACGCGAGATCGCTTCCGCTGAGTCACGCGGCCAGCCCACATGCTTGCACCACCCGCCGGGACAACGCACCAGTCTCTGACGGCACATTTGCCGTCACCATCATGACGCGGGCCGGCCACGCGACGCGCAGCGATGCGCGGCCGCCAGGCGTCGTGCAACATTGAAGGAAGCATTATCCCATGTACCAACTTACGGTTGCGACCGCCGCACTGCTCGGGCTGACCGCCTTGTCCGCCCTCGCGCAGGCGCCATCCGGCGCACGGGCAGGCCACGAACCCGGTGTCGGCGATTCGCTGCCGCGGTCCAGCAAGGCAAGCAATATCGGACCCGGCGACACGCACTCCACCATCGCGCCGACGCTGCCCGCGCCTGCCGTCATCGCCAATGCGGTGCCCCACGAATACCTGCGGACCGCGCGTAAGCTGCTGGTCGCCGGCCGCCACACCGGACAGGCGCAGCAATCCCTGGAGATGGCTGAGACCCGCGCGCTCGATCGCTCGGTTGCCGCGGGTCAGACCAATGTGGCGGATACCAGTCCGTTCGTTTCCCAGATCAGGGATGCGCGCCGCGCGCTGGGCACCGGCAACATCGCCCAGACGATCAAGCTCATCGACGCCGCCCTGGCATCCTGACATGGACAATCGCGAGGTCGTGCGATGCGAACCGGCCAGATAGTGGGGGCTGTGCTGCTCGCGGCGGGGGCCGTCCTGCTGTTCATGGCCTATGATACCTCGAGTGCGCCGATCGAACGGGTCTCCAGCGGGCTGACCGGCCGCTACACCGAGCAGGCGATGTGGTACCTGGCGTTCGGCGCCAGCAGTGCCATCGGTGGCGGGCTGCTGTTTGCCCTGGGCACCCGGCGGTAGAGACCTTTCGTCGTCCGAACCGCGCCATTCATCCCTCCCCGTCATCCTCGAACAGGGCTGGAGCCGGGGAATGACGCGGACGGCGGCGAAGGCAACGGCGCACTTCCGTCTCGCCGTCCCCTGATTCGGGCGGCCGGTCCCGGCGCTTTGCTTTGGCGCCAGGCTCTAACGCCGAGCCCTGGCGACCATTCCCCATACCGTCTTGACCGGCGCGGGCCGGTCGTCTGCGCCTTTCCCGCTGGCCGCGACGAAAGGCGTGGATGTCACAGCCAAGCCATGCCATGACGGTTGTGGGCGCGCTTACGGAGACCTGGTCGAGCGTCATTGCGGCGGAAGCTGGCGCGGGACGCACGGGATCGCCACGCCGAGCACTGGCTGGAAGGCCCGCGATGTTTCCCTTCGACCTCACCACGGTCGTCCTGTTCACCGGCATGCTGGTCAGCCTCATCGCCGGCGAGGCTGCGCTGTATGGCGACACGCTCACCTTGCGCATCAATGTCTCGCCGAAGGTTGTGGAAACGGGCTTCGACGCCGCCACCGCCGAGCAGATCTTCATCGCCGAATCCGCGCGCATCGTCCGCGGCGAGTCGATCATCCCCACCCCGACCCTGCGCGTCAGTTCGCGCCCGACCGTCATGAGCGCCCTGGCGGCGCCGCTCAAGCTGGACACGGTGGTCGGCGCGCTGCAGGACCAGTTCGGCTACGACCGCCTGGTGGTCAACGGCGCCGTCGTGTCGGACACCGGCGGCACGATGCGCATGCTGATCGTCGTGCAGCAGCCCCAGCAGCCACCGGAGCAGATCCAGGTGACGCAGGCGGACGGCGATCCCGCGGCCCTGGTCAGGCGTGGCGCCGACATCACCATGGCGCGGGTCTCGCCCTATCGGGTGGCGCAGGCGCACTACATCAGGGGCCTCGACAGCGATCCCGCGGCGCTCAAGGAGGCCAGGGAGACGGCGCTGCGCTACCTCAAGCGTCCCTGGGAGCCCGCGCGGGCGTCGGAGCGCGCCATGCTCCACAATCTGGTGGCGATGCTGGCGCTGCTCGATGAGCAGGTCGCGACAGCCGAATACCAACTGCGCCAGGTCGATCCGATCCCGAACGTGCTGCCGGAGGCGCGCGGCGTGGTGGCGCTCAACCGCGCCTTCCTCGCCGTGGCGGCCAGGCGGCCGGACGATGCGCAGGCGTACTTCGCGGCCGGCAAGAAGCTGGCGGCCGGCATCAGCCTGCCGGACTTCGATGCCCGGATCACGCTGCTCGGCGGATTGGTGGCGTGGTCGGCGGGCGACATGGCGCATGCAGAGGCGCTGTTCCGGGCTGCGATCGCCGCACTGCCCGGCGATGAGGCGCCGCATTATTACCTGGCGCAGTTGTTGGCGGCGAATGGCGATGCGGCGGGCGCCGATGCGGAACGGAGTGCCGCGGAGGCGGCGCAACCGTTCGACCGCTCGATTCCGGTCTTTGCCCAGTCGATCTTCTGGGTCGATCCCGTCAACGGCGGCCTCAAGCGCCACTGAGGCCGAGTCACGCCCAAGTCGCGTGTCGCGCCCCAGCCTTGCGTCACGCCCAGTCGAACGAGCGTCCCACCGCCTTGTGCCACGACGCCACCAGCGTGGCGCGCCGCTCCGCCGCCATCGCCGGCGTCCAGGTGCGCGTGACGCCCCAGTTGCCGCGCAGGTCGTCGGTGTCGCGCCAGTAGCCGACCGCGAGCCCCGCCGCATAGGCCGCACCGAGCGCAGTGGTCTCGATCGTGCGCGGCCGCAGCACCGGCACGTCCAGGATGTCGGCCTGGAACTGCATCAGCAGCGCGTTCACCACCATCCCGCCGTCGACCCGCAGCGTGCTGATCGGGATGCCGGCGTCGCGCTGCATCGCCTCGATCACGTCGAGCGTCTGATAGGCGGTCGCCTCCAGCGCGGCGCGCGCGATGTGGCCCGCGGTCGCGTAACGCGTCAGGCCGGCGATGACGCCGCGCGCATCGGCCCGCCAATACGGCGCATAGAGGCCGGAGAAGGCCGGCACGAGATACACGTCGCCATTGTCGGCGACCGACGCAGCCAGCGCCTCGATGTCGGCGCTCGACCGGATCAGCCCGAGATTGTCGCGCAGCCACTGCACCAGCGCGCCGGTGACCGCGATCGATCCCTCCAGCGCGTAGCACGGCGGCTGTCCGCCAAGCTGCCAGGCGACGGTGGTGATCAGGCCGCTGGCCGACGGCACCGGCACCTCGCCTGTGTTCATCAGCAGGAAACAGCCGGTACCGTAGGTATTCTTCGCCTCGCCCGGCGCGAAGCACGCCTGGCCCATCAGCGCCGCCTGCTGGTCGCCCAGGATGCCGGCGATCGGCACATCGTCGCTGATGCCGTGCACCGCGGAGGACGCCACGATGCGCGGCAGCACCGCGCGCGGAATGCCGAAGGCCGCCAGCAGCGCAGGGTCCCAGTCCAGCGTCGCCAGGTTCATCAACTGCGTGCGGCTGGCGTTGGTGACGTCGGTCAGGTGCTCGCCGACGAAATGCCACAGCAGCCAGCTATCCATCGTGCCGAACGCCAACGCCCCGGCCTCGGCGCGGCGCCGCGCGTCCGGCACGTTGTCCAGCAGCCAGCGCAGCTTCAGCGCCGAAAAATAGCTGGCGAGCGGCAGGCCGGTCTGCGCGCGGAACCGATCCTGCCCGCCATCGCGCGCATAGGCCGCCACCAGCGGATCGACGCGCGTATCCTGCCAGACGATCGCGTTGTGCACCGGCGTGCCGGTGGCACGGTCCCACAGCAGCGTGGTCTCGCGCTGGTTGGTGATGCCGATCGCCGCCAGGTCGCGCGGCGCCAAATCCGCACCGCGCAGTGCCTCGGCCATCGCCGCGCGCGTGTTGCGCCAGATCTCCACCGGATCGTGCTCCACCCAGCCGGGCTGCGGATAGATCTGCCGGTGTTCCATCTGCGCGCTGGCGATGGTCTCGCCACTGCGGTCGAACACGAGGAAGCGCGTGCTGGTGGTGCCCTGGTCGAGGGCGCCGATGAACCGGGTCATGCCGCCTCCACGCTCCTGCCCTGGTGCTGCCGGGACCTATCCCATGATTCGCGCCGCCAGATGAGCACGAAGAGCGCCACCAGTACGGCGGGCGCGATCGGCATCCCCGCCAGGCGCGCCAGGGCCAGCCCGGCGAACGGCAGCAGATAGGTCGCGACCAGCACGCTGCCCTCCCAGGGCCGCGCGCCGCCGCGGACCCACATGCGCGCGAACCAGGCGAGCGGCACCGCGGCGAGCGCGAGATCGTAATAGTGCAGCCAGGGACTGGCCATCATCGCCGAGGTGGCGGTTGCGGCGGTGAGCCCGCCCGCGGAGGGCCGGCGCCAGGCGAACACGCCGACCGCAATTGCCGTCGCCACGGTGGCGATGCTCTGCAGTGCGATCGCCCGGTCCAGCGGAACGCCCGCCATCAGCGCCGCGCCGAGCACGCTCGCCATGTTCCGCGGGTTCTCGCGTCCGGCGGCCAGAACGGTGTAGGGCATTGCCAACTGGCCGGCGAACGCATGCCACGTCGCGGATCCGAAGACCGCCAGGGAGAGCGTCGCCAGGCCGGCTGCCGCAACCGCCATGCCGGCCAGCGCGCGCCCGCGCCGCGCCGCGGCCAGCGCGACCGGCACGACCACCGCGAATTGCGGCTTGCACAGCAGCAATCCCAGGCAGATGCCGGACGCGACAGGCCAACGGTCGAGCCAGCGCAGCCCGAACGCCATGACGGCGGCGAACAGCAGGCTGCTCTGCCCGGCCGCGACGTTCGACCACAGCGCCGGCGCCGCCAGCGTCACCAGCATCGGCGTGAACAGCGCCGGCAGCCACGCGCGGACCGCGGCCACGAACAGCGCGCCGGTCGCCAGCGTCCAGCACCAGGCGGCAGCGGCGAACGGCAGGAGGGCCAACGGCAGGCAGACCAGCAGGAACGGCGGCGGATAGAAGAACGCCGACCATCCCGGCACCACCGCGCAGCCGGCGATCCGCGCCTGCACCAGACCGTGCGACGCTTCCGCATAGGCGCCGGCCGCGTCGCCGGCCAGCGCCAGCGCGGACGCCGCGTAGAAGCTGCAGAAATCCTGCGCCAGCGGGGCGACGTTGCGTGCCAGGCCGACCGCCAGCACGCCGACGAACAGGCACAGCAGCCCGGCCGAGTACACCACGATGCGCTCGCCGGTCAGCCAACTCGCGTCACGCAGCGCGGCGATCGCCACCGCGCCCAGCCTCCTGCTCCCACCGATCCAGTCCGCCATCGGCGCCTCACTCGCCCAGGCGGTGCGTGCCGGTCAATGCGACGCCGCGACCGGCACGGCTTGCGGCATCGCCGCCGGGGCGCCTTGATAGGCGCTCATCAGCGGCAGGAGGCTTGCGTGCCAGGACGGTTTGCGGATCGCGTGGCCATCGTCACGGGTGGCGTTTCCGGCATCGGCGCCGGCATCGCCGCCCGGCTCGCCGCGGAGGGCGCTCGCGTCAGCCTGTGGGACCACGACGCGGCATCGCTCGCCGGGGCGGTCGCGCCGCACCGCGTGGTGGTGGACGTGACCGACGCGACCTCGGTCCAGCTTGCCGCCGACGATGCCGCCGGTGCGCTCGGGCGTATCGACATCCTGGTCGCCTGCGCCGGCATCACCGGACCCAACGCGACGGTGTGGGACTATCCGGTCGCCGACTGGGACCGCGTGATCGACGTCAACCTCAACGGCGTCTTCTACTGCAACCGCGCCGTCGTGCCGCACATGCTGCGCACCGGCTACGGCCGCATCGTCAACATCGCCTCGATCGCCGGCAAGGAGGGCAACCCCAACGCCGCCGCCTATTCCGCCTCCAAGGCGGGTGTCATCGGCCTGACCAAGTCGCTGGGCAAGGAACTGGCGAAGACCGGCATCCGGGTGAACTGCGTGACCCCGGCCGCCGTCCGCACGCCGATCTTCGACCAGATGACCCAGGAGCACATCGACTTCATGCTGGCGAAGATCCCGCTCGGCCGCTTCGGCGGGGTCGACGAGATCGCTGCCCTGGTGTGCTGGCTGGCCAGCGAGGAATGCAGCTTCTCAACCGGCGGGGTGTTCGATATTTCCGGTGGCCGGGCGACGTACTGACAAACAGGGGCAACACGCATGGATTCCGAGACACTCGCGTTCACGCCGGCCGTGCAGCTTGCGGAGATGATCCGGCAGAAGAAACTATCGCCGGTTGAAGTGATGACCGCACTGCTCGCGCGGATCGAGGCGCTGAACCCGCGGGTGAACGCGTTCGCCCATCTCGACGCCGATGCGGCGATGGCCGGCGCCAGGCAGGCCGAGACCGCGCTGATGAAGGACGGGCGGATTGGCCGGCTGCACGGCATCCCGGTGACCATCAAGGACCTGGCGATCACCAAGGACATGCCCACGCAGATGGGCAGCAAGATCTTCGCCGGGAACCGGCCCAGCGAGGACACCCCGTTCGTCACCCGCCTGCGCGACGAAGGCGCCATCGTGATCGGCAAGACCACGACCTCGGAGTTCGGCTGGACCGGCGTGAGCCGCAGCCCGCTCACCGGCATCACCCACAACCCGTGGAAATACGGCTACAACACCGGCGCCTCATCGGCCGGCGCGGGCGCCGCGGCGGCGGCGGGCTTCGGACCGCTGCACCAGGGCAGCGACGGCGCCGGCTCGGTCCGCATGCCGTCGCATTTCTCCGGCGTGTTCGGACTGAAGCCGATGTTCGGCCGCGTGCCGTACCATCCGGTGGGCGCCGGCGACTATACCTCCCATGTCGGGCCGATGACGCGCACCGTGGCCGACAGCGCGCTGATGCTGGGCGTGATGGCGGGGCCGCATCCGCTGGACCACACGACGTGTGAGGCGGGGCCTGCCGACTATCTCACCCGTTTGGGCGAAGGCGTGCGCGGCAAGCGCATCGCCTATAGCCCCGACCTGGGCCATGCCCGCGTCGATCCCGACGTCGCCGCGCTGGTGAAAGCCGCCGCCGACCGGTTCACCGAACTCGGCGCCACGGTCGAGGAGGTGAAGACGCCTTGGGCCGCGCCCGGGCCGGAACTGATCCGCTTCTTCTGGGCGGCGCACCAGACGCACCTGGTGCAGCACCTGGCGAAGTGGGAAGCCGAGATGGACCCGGGCCTGGTTGCCTGCGTGAAGGCGGGCAGCGATTTCCGCGTGTCCGAATACCAGGCGATGCGGGTCCGCAAGCTGGCCTATATCGCCGCCATCCATCGCTGGTTCGAGGACTGGGACTTCCTGCTCACCCCCGCCGTCTCGGTCGCCGCCTTCCCGGCCGAGAAGCTGATGCCCGACCATTGGCCGCAGCATGACTGGGACTGGCTGTCCTGGGCGGAGTTCTCCTACCCGTTCAACATGTCCTGGAACCCGGCCGCCAGCGTGCCCTGCGGCTTCACCGCCGAAGGCTTGCCGGTGGGTTTGCAGGTTGTCGGCCGCCGGTTCGACGACCTGGGTGTGCTGCAGGCGGCGGCGGCGTTCGAGCAGGTGCAGCCCTGGGCCGACAAGCGGCCGAAGCTTGCCTGAATGGACGCGGCAGTACACGCGTTCCTGCTCGGCTTCCCCGCGCTGTTCTCCATCGTCAACCCGATCAGCGGGGCGTTCATCTTCGGGCAGATGACGGCCTATATGCCGGTCGAGGGCCGTGAGCGGCTGGCACGCAAGGTGGCGCTCTACTCGCTGCTGGTGCTGATGGGGTCGCTATGGGCCGGCTCCTTCGTGCTGGCGTTCTTCGGCATCACGCTGGCGGCGTTGCGCGTCGCCGGCGGCCTGGTCGTCGCGCTGACCGGCTGGAACCTGCTCAACCGGCCCGACCACCACGAGGACCGCAACCAGCACGCGACGGACCCGGTCGCCGGCAGCGACGACATCGCGATGTTCCCGCTGACCATGCCGATCACCACCGGGCCCGGCACGATCTCGGTGGCGATCGCGCTCAGTTCCAGCCGGCCGACCACGCTGGACGGCTTCGCCGGTTTCTTCTTCGGCATGACCGGCGTGGCACTCGCACTGGCGCTGCTGGTCTGGATCACGTACCGTTCCACCGATCGCATCGAACGTTGGATGGGGCCGTCGGGCAGTCGCACAGTCACCAGGCTGTCGGCATTCCTGCTGCTCTGCATCGGCGTCCAGATCCTGATCACCGGCGTCGAGGATGTGCTGGGGCCCTTGCTGCACACGCACTGAACCGCGCCGGCATCACCGCAACGGAGGAAGAACCCATGGCATTCTCGATGTTCCAGGCCAGCGTGCCGGTCTGCGTGCAGATCCTGGGCAGCATGTCGGCGATCGCGGAGAAGGCGGCGGCCCATTGCGCCGAGAAGAAATACGAGGAGGCCGCGCTGCTGTCCGACCGGCTGTTCCCCGACATGTTCACGCTGGCGCGGCAGTTCCGCCAGGTGAGCGATTTCGGCCGCAACATCCCGGGCCGGCTGGCGGGCGGGGCGCTGCCGGACTTCCCCGCCACCGACGCCGCGTCATTCGCCGATGTGAAGGCGCGGCTCGACAAGTCGCTTGAGTACGTCAAGGGGTTCACGGCGGAGCAGATCGACGGCACCGAGGACAAGGACATCACCTGGGCCGCGGGACAGCGGCAGATGTCGTTCAAGGGCCGCGCCTACCTGCTGCATTTCGGCCTGCCGAACTTCTTCTTCCACGCAACGACCGCCTACAACATCCTGCGCCATCGCGGCGTGGAGATCGGCAAGCGCGACTTCCTCGGCTCGTTCTGACCGGCCGGCCTGGCCCGCGCGGATCATCTCCCGCGCGGGGCAGGTGGGTCAGGAACCGCGTTGTCCGCTGCCGAACCCCGTCGACCGTGACCCCTCCCGTCATGACCGGCCCAGGCCGGTCATCCACGCGTTTCCCACTCCCTGTGACGAAGAACGTGGATGGCGAGGCTCAAGCCCCGCCATGAGGGGACAGGTCGCGCTCGCCGAGACCTTGCATGAGCGCGCGATGCACCGCTCTGGCGATCCGGACTGCGCGGCGCGCTATCCCACCCGGTTGTCCACCAGTTCTGTCACCACCGCGGGATCGGCCAGCGTCGAGGTATCCCCCAGGCTGTCGGTCTCGTTGGCGGCGATCTTGCGCAGGATGCGCCGCATGATCTTGCCGCTGCGAGTCTTCGGCAGTGCCGGCGCCCACTGGATCGCGTCCGGCGAGGCGATCGGTCCGATCTCCTTGCGCACCCAGGCGACCAGTTCCTTGCGCAGGTCGTCGGTCGGGTCCTCGCCCAGCTTCAGGGTGACATAGGCGTAGATGCCCTGGCCCTTGAGTTCATGCGGGAAGCCCACCACCGCGGCCTCGGCCACCTTGGGGTGCGCCACCAGCGCGCTCTCGACTTCCGCCGTGCCCATGCGATGGCCCGACACGTTGATCACATCGTCCACCCGGCCGGTGATCCAGTAATAGCCATCGGCGTCGCGCCGCGCGCCGTCGCCAGTGAAGTAAAGGCCTTTGAACGTCGAGAAATACGTCTGGATGAACCGTTCGTGGTCGCCGAACACGGTGCGCATCTGGCCGGGCCAGGAATCCGCGAGGCACAGGTTGCCCTCGCACGGCCCGTGCAACTCATGCCCGTCGCCATCGACGATGATCGGCTTGACACCCGGCAGCGGGCGCGTCGCCGAACCCGGCTTGGTCGGCGTGGCGCCCGGCAGCGGCGAGATCAGGATGCCGCCGGTCTCGGTCTGCCACCAGGTATCGACGATCGGGCAGCGGCCGTCGCCGACGACGCGGTTGTACCAGAGCCAGGCTTCCGGATTGATCGGCTCGCCGACGCTGCCCAGGATGCGCAGCGACTTGCGCGAGGTCTTCTGCACCGGCGCCTCGCCGTCGCGCATCAGCGCGCGGATCGCGGTGGGTGCGGTGTAGAAGATGTTGACCTTGTGCTTGTCCACCACCTGCCAGAAGCGCGAGCTGTCCGGATAGTTCGGAATACCCTCGAACATCAGCGTGGTGGCACCGTTCGCCAGCGGGCCATAGACGATATAGGTGTGGCCGGTCACCCAGCCGACATCGGCGGTGCACCAGTAGATGTCGCCGGTGTGGTAGTCGAACACG
Source organism: Acetobacteraceae bacterium (assembly GCA_037201625.1). Taxonomy (GTDB): domain Bacteria; phylum Pseudomonadota; class Alphaproteobacteria; order Acetobacterales; family Acetobacteraceae; genus JAMXLO01. The sequence continues at coordinate 2,806,813 of JBBCGR010000003.1, forward strand.
TACTCATGCGTGAAGCTCGCCCACACCATGTAGCCGCCGGTGGTGTGCAGCACGCCCTTCGGCTTCCCCGTGCTGCCCGAGGTATACAGGATGAACAGCGGGTCCTCCGCGGCCATCTCCAGCGGCGGGCAGTCGCGCGATGCCGTGGCGCACAGCGTCGCATAGTCGTAGTCGCGCTCTGGATGCATCGCGACATCGCCGCCCGTCACCTTCACGACGATGACGCTCTTGATGCTCGGGCAGGCCTTCAGCGCTTCATCGGCGTTCGCCTTCAGCGGCACGCGCCGGCCGCCGCGCCGGCCTTCATCGGCCGTGATCAGCAGGGCGGAATCGCAATCCTGGATACGGTTGGCCAGGCTGTCCGGCGAGAACCCGCCGAACACCACGGAATGGATGGCGCCGATGCGCGCGCAGGCGAGCATCGCGACCGCCGCCTCGGGCACCATCGGCAGGTAGATCGTGACGCGGTCGCCCTTCTGGACGCCGAGCCCCTTCATGGCGTTGGCCAGCCGGCACACCTGCTCGTGGAGTTCGCGATAGGTCACGTGCCGCGAGACGGTGGGATCGTCGCCCTCCCAGATGATCGCGGTCTGGTCGCCGCGCGTCGCGAGATGGCGGTCGAGGCAGGAGGCCGAGGCATTGAGGGTGCCGTCCTCGAACCACTTGATGGAGACGTTGCCCGAGAAGCTGGTGTCCTTGATCCTGGTCGGCGGCTGCATCCAGGCGATGCGGCGCGACTGCTCCGCCCAGAACCCGTCGGGATCGCGGGCGGCGCGCTCCATCATGTCCTGGTAGCGCGCGGCGGTGACGTGCGCCTTGGCGGCGATCTCCGGCCGGACCGGAAACACCTGACCATCGGCAGCATGAATGTCTGGCATGAACGCGTCCCTTCCGTTCTTGATCTACAGCCCGGCATCTTCGGGCACGTAGATGGTGCCGTTCTCGATCTGGACCGCGACGTGTTCCAGCCGGTCGCCGAAGCAGGGGCCGCGCAGGCACTCGCCGTCGGTGATGCGGAACTCGGCGCCGTGTGTGGCGCAGACGATACGGCTGCCATCGCCTGAGAGGAAGCGGTCCGGCGTCCATTCGAGCGCGATGCCGATATGGGGGCAGGAATTGACGTAGACGAACACCGTCTCGCCCTGGCGGACGGCGAACAGGCCGGTGTAGCCGCCGGGTGCCGGCGGAAACCCCTTCGACGTGCCATCGGCGATGTCGTCGATCCGGCAGAGCGCCCGCAGGCGCGGCGGGATCAGCCCTTCCATCCGCCCATCCGGCAGATCCTGTCCCAGTGCAGCTTCGACACCGGCAGCACCGACAGCCGCGACTGCCGCACCAGCGCAAGGTCGGCGAAATCCAGATCGGCCTTGATGGCGGCCAGCGTCACCGGCTTCGGCATCGGCGCCACCGCCTTCATGTCGACGCACACCCAGTCGCCCTTCTCGGCGCTCGGGTCCGGGTAGGCCTCGCGCACCACCTCCACCACGCCGACGATCTCCTTGCCCTCGTTCGAGTGGTAGAAGAACGCCAGGTCGCCCAGCTTCATCGCCTTCAGGTTCAGCTTGGCCGCGTGGTTGCGGACCCCGGTCCAGGGTTCCACGCCGTTCGCCACCTGCTGGTCCCAGGAGAACGCGTCGGGCTCCGACTTCACCAGCCAGTACTGTCTTGTCGTCGCGGACTGTCTTGCCATACCGGCAATGATATGGGGATCGCCGCTACGCGGCCAGCGCCGCTCCGTCCTCCCGCGTGGCCGCCAGGAACCGGTCGACCTCGGCGCGCAGCGTGTCCGCCTCGCGCCCGACGCCCGACGCGGCCTGCAGCACCGAATCGCTGAGCGTGGCGGCGCCGTCGGCAACCTCGGTCAGCCGGCGCATCGCGTCCGTCGTCTGCTCCGTCGCCCCGGTCACCGCCTTCACGCTGCTGGCGATCTGGCGGGTCGTCGTCCCCTGCTGCTCCACCGCGGCCGCGATGGTTTCCGTGACCGCGTCCATCCGTCCGATCGACTTGCCCACCTCGCCCATCGCCTCCACAGCCTCACCGGTCGCGGTCCGGATCGTCGCGATCTGGGCGGCGATCTCGGCGGTTGCCTTGGCGGTCTGCGCGGCCAGGGCCTTCACCTCGCTGGCGACCACGGCGAACCCCTTGCCCGCCTCGCCGGCGCGCGCCGCCTCGATCGTGGCGTTCAGCGCCAGCAGGCTGGTGCGGCCGGCAATCTCGTTGATCAGGCTGACGACGTCGCCGATCTGCGCGGTGGCCTCGGTCAGGCCGGCGATCTTGGAATTCCCGGCAGCCGCCCGTTCCACCGCTTCGCGGGCCACCTCGGAGGCCGCGGTCACCTGGCGCAGGATCGCATCGATGCTGGCCGCCAGATCGCCCGCCGCGCCGGCGACCCCGGCCAGGTCCCGCGACGCGTTGCCGGCATTGGACGCGGTGTCGCCCGCCTGCGTGCGAACGCCCGCCGCGGCCGTCGCCAGTTCATCGGCCGCACGGCGCATCCCTTCGGCGGAGCCGCCCAGCGACGCCAGCACGCCGGTCACCGAATGGCCGAACGCCGCCGTGCAGTCGGCCAGCGCCGCCTGCCGCCGTTCCCTTGCCTCCTGCGCCGCGCCCCGCTCATCGGTCAGCCGCCGCGCGTCGATCGCATTCAGCCGGAAGACGTGCACGGCGCGCGCCATGTCGCCCAGCTCGTCCCGATGCTCCCGTCCGGTCGCATCGGCCTCCAGGTTGCCGCCCGCCAGTTCGCTCATGGTGCGGGTGAGCGCGCGCACCGGCCGGGCGATCGCCGACACCACCAGCGGCAGCAGGATCGCCATCACCACGCCGGACGTGCCGAAGATCCAGTACGACCGCATCAGCGCCGCCCGCGAACTGTCCCGCACCGCCTGCACCGACATCGCCTCGGCGGCACGATGCGCCGCCGCCAGGCCGGAAATATCCCCCCGCAGCGCCTCGAACACCGTATCGGCCCGGCGGAAATATCCGACGGCGATCGGCGGGTCGCCGACCAGGTCGAGCGCATCGCCAAGCTGGCGGGTGTACTCCTTCGCCCGCGCCGCGATCGAGGTCAGCCGCGGCAGGTCGGGATCGTCCTGCGGCCGGTTCTGCGCCATCTCGGCCGTGCTGGTCCCGAGGGCTGCGAGCGCGGCGCCGACATCCTTGGCCAGCCCGTCGATCGTGGCCTCCGGCACGCCGGCCTGCTGCCACACCACAGCGCGCATCGCCGTCGCCTGGATCTTGTCGACCGCGTCCAGCAGCCGCGCACTCGCCTCGGTCGTCGGCAATGTCGTGGCAGCGACTTCCGCCAGCCGGCTCTCGGTCTCGGTCGCACCGAGCCAGATGGAGGCGGCGACCACAAATCCGGAGGCCATCCCCGCCGCCGGCGCAATCAGCACCTTTGCCCAGAGGGGCAGGTCCCCGAAGGATCGCGCGCGCATCGGGGCCGCCCGCCGTCAGCGCGTGTACACGCCGGCCAGGTAGATGTAGTCGCCTGCCTTCTCGACGTAGTTCTCCTTCGGCAGCACCTTGCCGGTGATCGGGTCCTTGAACATGAAGGAGACCCAGCCCTTGCCTGGACCGGCGCCGATCGCCATCACGTCCTTGCCGTATTCTTTGCCGTTCACGTCGATCGCGTCGTAGTACGTCTTGCCGACCAGTTTCGGGTTCTGGCCATGCACGACGCGCACGCCCGATTTGTCGACGACCACCAGGTAGACGTCCCGGTCGACGAATTTGCCGGTGCGGTCCATGAGTTCGGGGGCCGCGACCGTCATCCCGACCTCCGCCACGCGGGCGATCGCCCGGTGCACGAGTGCCGCCGCATCAGCCTTCGTGCCGTATTCCCCGTCCGCCAGGGCCGTGGCAAGCGGTGCCAGGATCGCAAAAAAAGCCAACGCGCAGAAGAGCTTGAGACGCCGCATCGCGGACCTCCGAACCGGGTGATGTACCAGGCTCATTGGCGCAGGGTTGGGTTAAGGCCCGGCTAACCCGGCACCGCGGATCGCTTCTAACGGGGCGCGCCATGCGGTAGGTTGGGCCTGTGGATGCGCGCTCCGCCATTGCCCCGCCTCCGAGCGGGCGGAACCCCGGCGGCCCCCAGGGGCGCACGCCGGCCCAGCGTGCTGCGCGACCTCCCGGCGCCCGCTCGCTGCACCGTTTCGCCAATCCGGGCCGCTTCCTGCGCCTGTCCGGCGTCGTGCTGCCCTGGCTGGCCGCCGCCGGAGCGCTGCTGACCCTGGCGGGACTGGGCTGGGGGCTGTTCTTCGCACCCGCCGACTGGCAGCAGGGCGACGCGGTCAGGATCATGTACGTGCATGTGCCGGCGGCCTGGCTCGCGTCCTCGGGCTATGTCGCCCTCGCGGTGTGCTCGGTGCTGTCGCTGGTCTGGCGCCACCCTCTGGCGGACCTGGCCGCGGCCGAGATCGGTCCGGTCGGCGCCGGCTTCACCGCGCTCTGCCTGCTCACCGGCAGCATCTGGGGCAAGCCGATGTGGGGCGCCTGGTGGGTGTGGGACGCAAGGCTCACGTCCGTGCTGGTGCTGTTCTTCCTGTATCTGGGCCACATCGCCCTGGGGCGCGCCTTCGACGATCCGCAGCGCGGCTACCGATCCGCTGCGATCCTGGCCCTGGTCGGCGTGGTGAACCTGCCGATCATCAAGTTCAGCGTCGACTGGTGGAACACCCTGCACCAGCCCGCCACCATCGGCCTGACCGGCGCCCCCAGCATGTATATCGGCATGCTGTGGCCCCTGCTGCTGGCCGCGCTCGGCTACACCCTGGTGTTCGCCGCCATCGTCGTGGCCCGCACCCGCGCCGCGGTGATGGAGCGGCGGATCAGGGCGCTGCTGATGGCCCGCGCGCATGAGATGGCACCGTGACGCATCTGCCCTATATCGTGGCAACCTATCTGTTGGGCGTGGCCATCCCCGGAGCTTTCGCAGTGGCAGCATTCATGCGCATGCGGGCGGCACGCCAGCGACTGGCCGTGGTGGATCCGCGCCGTCCATGACGCGCAAGCGCCGCCGTCTCTGGATCCTGGTTGCCTGCGGGCTCGGCCTCGGCTCGGCCACCGCCCTGGCGCTGACCGCGTTCCGCGACAACCTGGTCTTCTTCCTGGCACCGTCGGACCTGGCGGCCAAGGCGCCGGCGCCCGGCCGCAGCTTCCGTCTCGGCGGTCTGGTGGAGCAGGGCAGCGTGCAGCGCACCACCGACGATGGCAGGCCGGCCGCGAAATTCCGGGTGACCGATGGCGGGGCGAGCGTCGAGGTGACCTATGTCGGCATCCTCCCCGACCTGTTCCGTGAGGGTCAGGGCGTGGTGACGCTGGGCACGCTGCAGCCGGACGGCACGTTCCGCGCCTCCGAGGTGCTGGCCAAGCACGACGAGACCTATATGCCGCGCGACGTCGCCGATGCGCTGAAGAAGGCGGGGCACTGGAATCCCGCCGCCGGACCGCCGCCGCCCGCCGCCACGTGGAATACGATGCCGACGGGGAACACGATGTCGCCGGGGAACACGATGCCGACGGCGAGAACCGGCGGATGATCCCTGAACTCGGCCATTTTGCGCTGGCGCTCGCCGTGGTGCTCGCCGGCGCCCAGGCGGTGCTGCCGCTGATCGGCGCCCACGTGCGCGACGCCCGCCTGATGCAGACCGCGCCGGCGCTCGCGATCGGCCAGTTCATCGCATTGGCGACCGCGTATGGCTGCCTGGTGTGGAGCGCGGTGGTCGACGACTTCTCGGTCGCCAACGTGGTGCAGAACTCCAACAGCCTGATGCCGCTGATCTACAAGGTCACCGGCACCTGGGGGAACCACGAGGGCTCGATCCTGCTGTGGTGCCTGATCCTTTCGCTGTGCGGCGGCGCGGTGGCGGGCTTCGGGCGCGCCCTGCCATCCTCGCTGCGCGCCCGCGTGATCGGCGTGCTGGGCGCCACATCGGCCGGCTTCCTGCTGTTTGCGCTGACCACCTCCAACCCGCTGGAGCGCGTCTGGCCGCCGCCGATCGACGGCCGCGACATGAACCCGCTGCTGCAGGACCCGGGCCTCGCGTTCCATCCGCCGGTGCTCTACGCCGGCTATGTCGGCTTCGCGATCCCCTTCGCCTTCGCCGTCGCCGCGCTGATCGAGGGCCGCGTGGATGCCGCCTGGGGCCGCTGGGTGCGCCCCTGGACGCTGGCCGCCTGGTGCCTGCTGACCGGCGGCATCGCGCTGGGGTCGTGGTGGGCCTATTACGAACTCGGCTGGGGCGGCTACTGGTTCTGGGACCCGGTAGAGAACGCCTCGCTGCTGCCCTGGCTGTCCGGCACCGCGCTGCTGCACTCCGCGATCGTCGTGGAAAAGCGCGAGGCGCTGAAGATCTGGACCATCCTTCTGGCGATCGGCACGTTCTCGCTGTCGCTGTGCGGCACGTTCCTGGTGCGCTCCGGCATCCTCAACTCGGTGCACAGCTTCGCCAACGATCCGACGCGCGGGGTGTTCATCCTGGCGCTGCTCGCCCTGGTGATCGGCGGCTCGCTGCTGCTGTTCGCATTCCGCGCGCCGGTGATGACGGCGACCGGGATCTTCGCGCCGGTCTCGCGTGAGGGCGCGCTGGTGCTCAACAATATCCTGCTGTGCTCGATCTGCGCCGTGGTGCTGACCGGCACGACCTATCCGCTGTTCGCCGAGCTGGTGTTCGGCGCCAAGCTCAGCGTGGGGCCGCCGTATTTCCAGAGCACCGTGTTCCCGCTCGCGCTCCCGCTGTTCCTGGCGATGTCGCTCGGGCCGGTCCTGCCGTGGAAGCGCGCGGCGCTCTGGCCGGCCTTGCAGAAATTGTGGTGGGCGGCGCTGATCGCCGCCTGCGTGGGCGTTGTGACGGCCCTGGGGCTGCGGGCCGGACTCGCGTCGCTGGGCTTTGCCGCCGCGGCCTGGCTGGTGTTCGGCGCGCTGGCGGAGGTGGTGGAGCGCACGCGGCTGTTCCGTGCCCCGCTGGCCACGTTCCGCAGCCGTCTCGGCGCGCAGCCGGCCTCGGTCTGGGGATCGGCGGTGGCGCATGCCGGCATGGGCGTGACGGTCGCGGGCATCGCCGGCATGTCGCTGGCCGCCAGCGCCATCGTGGCGGTGCAGCCGGGGCAGAGCGTGGCGCTGGACGGCTACCAGTGGACGCTGCAGGGGCTGCGCGACGAGGAGGGGCCGAACTACACGGCGCGCGTCGCCGATATCCTGGTGACGCGGGGAGGCGAGCAGGTGGCGCTGTTCCATCCGTCGCGCCGGACGTTCACGGTGCAGAAGACGACGGTGACCGAGACGGCGATCGCCACCAACGGGCTGCGCGACCTGTATGCGGTGCTGGGGGAGGAGCGCGACGGCGCCGCGGTGCTGCGGCTCCACGTCAATCCGCTGGCGCCGTGGATCTGGCTGGGCGCGCTGGTGATGGCGTTCGGCGGCGCGCTTTCGCTGGCGGACCGCCGCCTGCGGATCGGTGCGCCGGCCCGCCGCGCCGCCGCCGCCGCTGCGGCCGAGGTGGCGCGATGAGGCGACGGGACGGAGGTGCGGCATGACCGGGGTGCAGCGGCGCCTGCTGCTGCTGGCCCCGCTGGGGGCCGCGGCGCTGGGCGGCACCGCGTTCTGGCTGCTGCTGCAGCGCATGCGCGAGGGCAGCTACGATCCCCACGGCATCCCCAGCATGCTGATCGGCAAGACGCTGCCCGCCTTCACGCTGCCGGGGCAATCGCCCGGCGGCGGCTTCTCCAGTGCCGATGTGACGGCGGCGGGCAAGCCGGCGCTGATCAACTTCTTCGCCTCCTGGTGCATCCCCTGCGTGCAGGAGGCGCCGGTTCTGATGGCGCTCAAGCAGCAGGGCCTGCCGATCTGGGGCATCGCCTACAAGGACAAGACCGCCGCGACGGGCGACTTCCTGGCGCAGAACGGCGATCCCTATACGCGCATCGCGCGGGACGAACCGGGCAGCACGGCGATCGATTTCGGTCTGTACGGCGTGCCCGAGACCTATGTGGTCGACCGCACCGGCATCGTGCGCTGGCGCTGGGCGGGCGGCCTGAGCGAGGCCGTGGTACGCCAGTCGCTCGGTCCGCTGCTGCAGAGTCTGGCGTGACGCGGCTGGTTGTCGCGCTGCTGGCCTGCCTGCTCGCCCTGCCTGCCCGCGCGGTCAGCGATCCTGCGGAGTTGCTGCCCGACCCGGTGCAGGAACAGCGCGCGGAGACGCTTGGCCATCAGCTTCGCTGCCTGGTCTGCCAGAACGAGAGCGTCGAGGAATCCAATGCCGACCTCGCCCGCGACCTGCGCCGCATCATCCGCCAGCGCGTGGTGGCCGGTGACAGCGACCAGCAGGTGGTGGACTGGATGGTGGCGCGCTATGGCAATTTCGTCCGCCTGCGCCCGCCGTTCAACCTCATGACGCTGGGGCTGTGGGGGGCGCCGGCGATCGCGCTGCTGGCGGGTGTCGCGGCGGTCGTGGTGGCGCGGCGGCGCCGGCCCGCGGCGCCCCCGCCGTTGAGCGAGGCGGAACGACAGCGCCTGGCCGATCTGCTGAAATCGTGATCTGGCTCGCCATCGCCGTGCTCGCAGCGATCGCGCTGGCGCCGCTGGCGTTGTCGCTGTGCCGCGACGCCACCGCGCGCGGCCGGCAGGAATCGGCGCTGGCGCTGCACCGTGCCCAGCTTGCCGAACTGGACCGCGACCTGGCCGAGGGGCGCATCGCCGCGACGGAACACGCCAGCGCGGTGCTGGAGGTGCAGCGCCGGCTGCTCGCTGCCGCCGCCGGCACCGAGACCGCGCCGCGCGACAGTTCGCGCGCGCCCGCGCTGTTCGCACTGATGCTGCTGCCGCTGGGCGCGTTCGCGCTGTATCTGCTCGGGGGATCGCCGCAGCTTCCGTCGGTGCCGCTGGCCGACCGCCTGGCCGCCGCGCGGGCGCGGGCCGCGCAGGAGGATGCGCTGATCGCGCAGTTGCGTCGCCGCCTGGGCGACCTCGATCCGCGCACCGACCAGGCCCGCAACGGCTACATCCTGCTCGGCAATGCCGAAGCCAGCCGCGGCCGGCTGCAGGAGGCGGCGGATGCGTGGAATGTCGCCCTCGCCGCGCGGTTCGATCCCACCATCGCGGTCGAGGCCGCCGAGGCGATCACCGAGGTGCAGGGCCGCGTCACCGAACAGGCGGCGGATCTGTTCCGGCGGGCGCTGGAGGCTGCGCCGCCGGATGCGCCCTGGCGTCCGATGGTGCAGCGGCGTCTGTCGGAAGCGAAGTAGCGCGCGACGGCCGGAGACGGCGTCGCCGGCGGTCGGACACACTCGGAGCGATGCGCGCGCTCCTGGGCCGCGATCACGCTCCGGGCCGGATGAGGCGGATCGCCGCGGCCGGCACCAGCAGCAGCAGCACCAGCAGGACGCAGGCGATGGCGGAGGCGGTCGGCCAGTCGGCGTTCTGAAAGAACTCCTGCCACAGCATCCGGCCGATCAGTTGTGCCTGCGGCGGACCCAGCAGGTCGGGGATGACGTATTCGCCGGCGGCCGGGATCAGCACCAGCATGACGCCGGCGGCGACGCCCGGCAGTGACAGCGGCAGCGTGACCGACAGGAACACGCGCCAGGGGGGCGCACCGAGATCGGCCGCCGCGTCGCGCAGCCGCGCATCGAGTTGCGACAGCCGCGCGTAGAGCGGCAGCACCATGAAGGGCAGGTAGCTGTAGACGATGCCGAGATACATGGCGGTGTCGGTGTAGAGCAGCCGCTCCGGCGCCAGGCCCAGGACCCGCCCGGCGCGATCGATCCAGCCATCGGCCTGCAGCAGGCCGATCCAGGCGTTGATCCGCATCAGGAAGCCGGTCCAGAACGGCAGCATCACCAGCAGCAGCAGCAGGCTGCGCTGCCGCACGGGGCTGCGCGCGATCGCCAGCGCCATCGGGTAGCCGATCAGCAGGCACAGCACGGTGGACAGCGCCGCCACCTTGAGGCTGAGCAGCAGCGCGCGGCGATACAGCGGATCGGTCAGCACCAGCGCGAACGCGTCGGTGCTGACGTGCAGGCTGCCGTCCGGCTGCAGCAGCGGCGTGTACGGCGGCACGGTGTCGGCCGGCGAGGACAGCGCGATCTTCAGCACGATCAGTGCCGGCAGGATCAGCAGCACCACCAGCCACGCCCAGGGCACCGCGAGGACCGCGATCCGCGCGCGTGTCATCCGCCCCTGGGTCATCGGCGCCCGGGGCGTCCGTGCATCGGTCATCGCCGCAGCACGATGCAGGCCTCGGGCTGCCAGGACAGCGTGACGGCCTCGCCCACGCGGGCACATCCGCCGGCCAGCCCACGCCGCAGCATGGTCGTCGCACGCAGCGCCGTCCCGTCCGCCAGCCGGACCACGTGGGTCAGCGTCTCGCCGGCATAGCTGCGCTGCACCACCTCGCCGGTCAGGCGGTTGGGCGCATCCGCCGCGCCGATGCTCAGCCGTTCCGGCCGGATCGCCAGCCATTTCGCATCGTCCGGCACCGGCTGCGCGGTGGTGACGGGGATGGCATCCGCCAGCACGGCGATGCCGTCGCGCACCTCGATCGGCAGCACGTTGGCGGCACCCAGGAACTCCGCGACCAGGCGGGTCGCCGGCCGCTCGTAGACATCGGCCGGCGTACCGACCTGCGCCAGCCGTCCCTCATGCATGACGCCGATGCGGTCGGCCATGGTCAGCGCCTCCTCCTGGTCGTGCGTCACCAGGATGAAGGCGATGCCCAGGTCGCGTTGCAGCCGCACCAGTTCCTCGCGCGTATCGCGCCGCAGGTTGCGGTCGAGCGCCGACAGCGGTTCGTCGAGCAGCAGCAGGTCCGGCCGCGGCGCCAGGCTGCGCGCGAGTGCGACGCGCTGCTGCTGGCCGCCGGAAAGTTGCGACGGACGGCGCGCGCCGAAGCCCTGCAGGCGCACCAGGTCCAGCATCTCGGCCACGCGCGCGGCGATCGCACCGCGGGTCATGCCGCGCATGCGCAGACCGAAGCCGATATTGGCTGCCACGCTCATGTGGGGAAACAGCGCGTAGGACTGGAACATCGTGTTCACCGGCCGCCGGTGCGGCGGCAGCGCGGTCAGGTCGCCGCCATCGAGCAGGATGCCGCCGGCGTCGGGCCGCACGAAGCCGGCCGATCGCGCGCAGCAGCGTGGACTTGCCGGAGCCGGAGCCGCCGAGCAGCACGAACAGTTCGCCGCGGTCGACCGCCAGATCGAGATCGTCGACCGCGACCACCGGCCCGAAGCGGACCCGCAGGCCGCTGATCCGCAGCACCGGATCAGTTTCCGGCTTGAACCTGGCCCACATGCGGGTGCGCTGGCGCGCGACGGCGGCCGCGATCGGGCCGACCGTGAAGAACGTTTCCATCAACTCGCGCGAGGGAAAGATGCTGGTGTCCGCCAGCAACTCCGGCCTGATCATCGGCCGGCTGTCGGGCACCGCGTTGGCGTAGCGACCACGTTGGTGATGCCCGCCATCACGTCCGGCTGCAGCACGAAGTTGATGAACGCCAGGGCCGCCTCCTTGTGCGCGGCATCAGCCGGGATCGCCAGCATGTCGAAGCCGAGTTGCGCGCCCTCCTTAGGCGCGACGTAGCGCACCGCGACGCCGCGCCTGGTCTCCTGCGCGCGCGCATTCGCCTGGATGACGTCGCCGGAATAGTCGAGCGCCAGGCAGGCCCTGCCCTGTCGCCAGCGATTCGATCATGCCGCCCGAGGCGAAGCTGCGGACATAGCGGCGCACGCCCATCAGCGTGCGTTTCCACCAGCGCGAGGTCGCCGGTATCGGTGCTGTTGGGGTTCTTGCCCAGGTATTTCAGCACGCTCGGAATCACATCGATCGGCGAATCCATCATGACGATGCCGCACGGCTCGATGCGCCGGGCGAAGTCCGGGCGGAACAGCAGGTCCCAGCTATCCATCGGCGCATCCGGCGCAAGCTGCCTGATACGGTCGGCGATGACGCCCAGGCCGGTGGTGCCCCCACAGATAGATCGCGCCGAACCGGTTGCCGGGATCCGACGTCTCCACCTGGCGCATCAGCGTGGGGTCGAGATTCTTCCAGTTCGGCACAAGCGTCCGGTCGATCGGTGCCAGCGCGCCGACCTTGATCAGGCGCGAGAAGGTCGGTTCCGCCGTCGGTACGATGATGTCGTAGCCCGAGTGGCCGGCGAGCATCTTCGCTTCCAGCGTCTCGAGACTGTCGAACACGTCGTAGTTCACCTTGATGCCGGTCTCGCGGGTGAACCGTTCGAGCGCGGCGGGATCGATGTAGTCGGTCCAGTTGTAGATGTTCAGCACGCGCTCCTGCGCCGTGCCGGCAGCGCGGCGGCGAGCAGCAGGGCTGCCAGCAGCCATCGCCCCCATCCTCGCCGGATCCATCCGCACCGGACCGGTGTGCGCCGTCGCCATCCAGGCCCCACCGTCAGCCTCCCGCCGGCGGGATGAACGCGGGCCTGGGTGCCGCCGTCCACCGGGATCGTGGTGCCGGTGACGTAGCGCGACGCGTCGCTCAGCAGGAAGCCGATGACGTCGACCACATCATCGGCGGTCGCGATCCGCCCGATCGGCGACGCGCCCGACGGGCGGTAGCGCCCGGTCTGCGAGGCGTCGCTCACCGCATGGATCATCGGCGTGTCCACCGTGCCAGGCGCCAGCGCGTTCACCAGCACGAAGCTGCCCCGCGACTTCGGCTGCCAGCACGCGGCAGAGATGCGACAACCGCCGCCTTCGAGGCGGCATAGGCGCCGCCCTGGATCTTCGGCCGCAGCGCGGGCGACCGAGGACAGCAGCACGACGCGCGCGGGCTGTGCGGACGTGGCGGATTTGCGCAGCAGCGGCAGCGCCTCGCGCACGCAGAGCCAGGTGCCACGCGTGTTGACCGCGAAGACCTGGTCGAAATCCTCGACCGACATGGTCTCCAGCGGGCCGATGCGCAGGACGCCCGCGCAGCAGATCAGCGCGTCGAGCGATCCCGAGGCGAAGGCGATGTCGGCGAACGCCGCGACGATGCGGTTGGCATCGGCGACGTCGCAGGCGATCGGCTTGAATTGCGGGTGCTGGCTGACGTCGCGCAGCCGGTCCTCGGACACGTCGAGGCCGAACACCGTCCAGCCTTCATCCAGCAGGCGTGAAGCTGCCGCCCGGCCGATGCCCCGATGCGGCACCGGTGATCGCGACCGTCCTGCCCATTGCTTCCCCCGCCCAGTATCGCGCGGCAGGCTAGAGCATGTTCGCGGGTGAATGAAGCAGCGAACCCGCGCCGGAGCCTGGTCCTGCCGCGTGATTGCCGTCCGGCGCGAGTCCGTAGGAGGCGATCACGCGGCAGCGCGCCGCGCCGCGAACGGGATGGTCAGGCGCGCTTGCGTGCGGGGGTTCGCGCCGCCTTCCTGGCCGGTGCGCCCGCCGCCTTCTTGGGCGCCGGCGTGGCGGCCGCCGCCGCGCGGGTCTTGCTCGTGCCGCTCTTGCTCGCTTCGGCCTTGCTTCCGTGGCCTTGCTCCCCGGGCTTTTGGTCTCCTGGTCTTGCCGCCCCGGTCCTTGTCCCCGGGGTCCTTGTTCCCAGGGCCCTTGTCCCCCGGGTCCTTGCCCCCCTGGCCGAGGCTGCGCTTCAGCGCCGCCATCAGGTCGATGACATTGTCGCCGCGCGGCTCCTCGGGCTGCTCGGGCTCGATGCCCTCGCCCTTCAGCTTGGCGTCGATCACCTCGCGCAGCCGCGCCTCGTAACGGTCCTCGGTGTCGGCCGGATCGAATTTGCCTTCCTGCCGCTCGATCAGTTGGCGCGCCAGCTTGACCATCTCGGGATCGGGCGCCGCATCCGGCACGCGGTCGAACAGCGTGTCATAGGCATACAGGTCGTGCGGCTCGTGCAGCGTGTGCAGCACCATGCCGTCCTCCAGCGGCAGAATGGCGACCGGGCGCTCGCGGCGCGAGATTACCACCCGGGCGAGTGCCGCCACGCCCGAGGCGGCGATCGCATCGCGCAGCACGACATAGACGTCGCGCCCGGCCTCGCCGTCCGGCACAAGATAGTAACTGGTGTCGAAATAGATCGGATGGATCGCGTCGCGGGTGACGAACTTGTCCACCGTCATGGTCGACGAAGTCTCGATCCGCGCGCTGGCGAAGTCCTCCTCGTCCAGCAGGACGTAGCGGTCCTTCTCGAACTCGTAGCCCTTCACCAGTTCCGAGCGGGAGACTTCCTTGTCGGTCTCGGCGTCGAGCGTGACGGTGCGCACCCGGTGGCCGGTCTCCGGGTTGATGAAGTGGAAGCGCAGGTTGCCGCTGCTGCGCAGCACGCTGTGCAGCGACACCGGGCAGCTCACCAGCGCCAGCCTCAGATGTCCGCGCCAGATCGGTCGTTCCGCCATGATGGTCTCCCGGCCTCGAAAGAGCGAATCTGGGATGCCACGGACGCTGCGCCACCCATAGCAGCCACACGTTCTTTTGTGGCCGAACCGAGCGCAACCGCAAGGCGCCCCCCACCCGTTCGGTGCATGTCCCAAAGGGAGATATTATACGATGGCTCGACATGCTTCGATTGGAACGATGATCGCCGCGACGGCGCTGATTGCATGGCCGGTGCTGGCCCAGACGACGACGGGCACGACCACCACCACGACGACGACCCCGCCCAGCAGCCCTGGCCTCGTGTCGCCGACCCCGCCCGTGGGGACGACCGCGCCGCGCAGCACGTCGCCGACGATGGGGTCCTCCGCACTGACCACCTCGCCGAAGTATTTCACCGCCGACCGTCAGGTGCGGGTGAGCAAGGTCGTGGGCGCCAGCGTCTACAACGACCAGAACCAGTCGGTCGGCTCGATCGACGACCTGCTGATGAGCGACGCGGATCACAAGGCGGCGACCGTCGTGATCTCGGTCGGCGGCTTCCTCGGCATGGGCAGCAAGCTCGTGTCGGTGCCGTTCGACCAGCTCAAGATCGAGAACGATCGGATCGTGATGCCGGGCGCCACCAAGGCCTCGCTCGAGGGGATGCCCGAGTATCGCTACACGAACGCGTAACCTGATCCTGGAACGCCACACCGGATCCGGCTACGTGGGATGGGCGGCGATGAGCCGCCCATCTTTTGTACGGGGCGCCGTGCTGCCATAGTGACCTGGCGACAGTGATCTGGCGACGCCCGCCGGGAGAACGTCATGAACGATCTGGCTGGAGCAGTACAGTCAATCGACACGCTGGCACTGCGACGCCGCTACGGGGCCATCCGGTCGTGGACGGACCAGCTCGCTGCCTCACTCAGCGATGAAGACCAGTGCGTCCAGTCGATGCCGGATGCGAGCCCGGCCAAATGGCACCGCGCCCACACCACCTGGTTCTTCGAGCAGTTCGTGCTCACGCCCTTCCTGCCCGGCTACCAGGTGTTCCATCCGGATTTCGCCTACCTGTTCAACTCCTACTATGAGGCGGTCGGCCCACGGCATCCGCGACCGAGCCGAGGCCTGCTGACCCGGCCGCCGACCGAACGCGTGGGTGCGTTCCGCCAGCATGTCGACCAGGCCATGCTGTCCCTGCTGGAGCAGCTCCCCGCCGAAGCAGCCGGCCTGGTGGAACTCGGCCTGCAGCACGAGCAGCAGCACCAGGAACTGCTGCTGACCGACATGCTGCACGCCTTCGCGCAGAACCCGCTGGCGCCGGCGGTGCTGCCCGACTGGCGCGAGCCGGCCGGCGTGCCAGGTCCCTCGCGGTTCGTCACCTGCCCCGGCGGGATGGTGCGCATCGGCCATCGCCACGGCGGCTTCTGCTTCGACAACGAAACCCCGGCACATCCCGAGTATCTACAGCCGTACGCCCTCGCCTCGCGCCTGGTGCGCAACGGCGAGTGGCTGGCATTCATGCAGGACGGCGGCTACCGCGCCGCCACGCTGTGGATGTCCGACGGCTGGGGCTGCGTGCGGGCCAATGGCTGGGACGCCCCGCTGCACTGGCGGCAGGGCGAGGACGGCTGGTGGCAGATGGGGCCCGGCGGACTGGTGCCGCTCGATCCCGATGCGCCGGTGCGCCACATCAGTTGGTATGAGGCCGACGCCTTCGCCCGCTGGTCCGGTGCGCGGCTGCCGACCGAGGCGGAATGGGAAGCCGCCGCCGAGCGCGAGGATATCGCCGAACGGACCTCGCATGTCTGGCAGTGGACTTCCAGCGCCTACGGACCATATCCGGGATACCGCCCGGTTGCCGGTGCGGTCGGCGAATACAACGGAAAGTTCATGATCAACCAGATGGTGTTGCGCGGCGCCTCGCTCGCCACGCCGCCGGAACACGCGCGCCGCAGCTATCGGAACTTCTTCCACCCCGACAAGCGCTGGCAGTTCAGCGGCGTCCGGCTGGCGCGCGACGTCTGACAAGGGAAGCAATCGATGCCCGATGATGCCGCCGTGGTCCTCGCGGGGTCCGACGTCGCCGATGCGGCGCTGTCCGGCCTGCTGCAGCCGCGGAAGACTTTGCCGGCCAAGCTGTTCTACGACGAAGCCGGATGCCGCCTGTTCGCCCGCATCACGGAATTGCCGGAATACTACCTGACGCGGACCGAGCTTGCATTGCTCGCGAAGGTCGCCCCGCGCGTCGCCGCGACGGTGGGCGGTCCGGCGGTGCTGGTGGAATACGGCGCGAGCGACGAGACGAAGGCCGGCTTCCTGCTGCGCGAATCCAGCCCCGCTGCGGCGCGGCATGACCCGGTGTTCCGGGCCTATGTGCCGATCGACGTTGCGGCGCCGCAGCTTCTGGCGCTCCGTGCCCGGCTGCGCCAGGACCGGCCGGACCTGACGGTCTGCGTGCTGGCGGCCGACTTCATGGATATCGTCGCCCTGCCGCATGAGGTGCCGGCGCTGCCGCGGCTCGGCTTCTTCCCGGGCTCGACGATCGGCAACCTCGATCCGTCGCAGGCGTGCCGCTTCCTGCAGCGCGCGCGCCAGGCGCTCGGCGGCCAGTCCTGGTTCCTGGTGGGCGTCGACCTGCGCAAGGATCCGGCGATCCTGCTGCCCGCCTACGACGACGCGCAGGGCGTGACGGCGGCGTTCAACCTCAACCTGCTGGACCGGCTCAACCGCGAGGCGGACGCCGACTTCGATCTCGCCTCATTCCGCCATCGCGCCGTGTGGAACGACGTCGACAGCCGGATCGAGATGCACCTGGAGAGCCTGCGCGAGCAGACGGTGCGCGTCGCCGGCCACGCCGTCCACTTCGCCGCGGGCGAGACGATCCACACCGAGAACAGCTACAAATACGCACCGGAACACTTCGCGGCCCTGGCCGAACAGGCCGGTTGGCACAGCGCCGAGATGTGACCGACCCGGCCGGGCTGTTCTCGCTCCACCTGCTGGAGCCGAGCGCCGGTCCGTAGTCGCCGCGGGAGCAGTTATGGTTCGGATAACGCCCCTGGCCCGTCGTCCGAGAGGGTGATCCGACGGTTCGGTGATCCCACCTACGCGAATCACGCTCCAGTTCGGTGTCCGAGAGAGCGCTTCACCGCGCCGGTCCCTCCACCGACGCGGATCGCGCTCTAAGCCGCGAGCGTCCTCGCCGCCTCCGCCGGCGGCAGGCGCACCAGTTCGTCGTATCCGGCCAGCAACGTCCCGGTGACGCGGCCCGGCCGGTAGAAGTGCCCGGCGATCTCCTGCACCGGGGTCACCTCGGCGGCAGTGCCGGCCAGGAACACCTCGGTCGCCCGGGCAAGCTCCGCCGGGTCGATCGCGCGCTCCACCACCTTCATCTGATGCCGCCGCGCCAGGCTCATGACCGAGCGGCGGGTGATGCCGTCCAGGAAGCAGTCCGGCTCCGGCGTGTGGAGTTCTCCGTCGATCACGAAGAACACGTTGGCGCCGGTCGCCTCCGACACACGTCCGCGCCAGTCCAGCATCAGCGCATCGGCATAGCCCTGCTCCTCCGCCCGGTGCTTGGACAGCGTGCCGATCGCGTACAGCCCGGTGGCCTTCGCGGCTGTCGGTGCCGTGCTCGGCGGCGGGCGCTGCCACTCCGCCATGCCGAGACGGATGCCCGCCATCCGGTCGCCCTGGAAGTATGAGGGCCAGGACCACGCGGCGATCGCCACGTGGATGCGCGTCCGCTGCGCCGCGACCGCCAGCATCTCCGACCCGCGCCACGCGATCGGCCGCACATAGGCGTCGGTCAGGCCGTTCGCCGCCACCACCTGCTGGCACGCCGCATCGATGTCGTCCGCCGAATAGGAGATCGAGAACCCCATGATGCGCGCCGAATTGAGCAGCCGGTCGGTGTGGTCGCGCAACCGGAAGATGGTGCCGCCATAGGCCCGTTCGCCTTCGAACACCGCGCTGGCATAGTGCAGGCCATGCGTCAGCACGTGCAGACGAGCGTCGCGCCAGGGCACCAGCGCGCCGTCCAACCAGATCCAGCCGTCCCGGTCGTCGAAAGGAAGCGGTTCCATGATGGCGTATCCTCGCAAGATTATGTCTCCGACAGGCGGATACATATTAGCCTTCGGCCAATGAGTCAATAATGCTGTCATAAAATCGGTCCGTCCAAGGAATGCCTGCCATGTCCGAATCGAAGGCCATCCCGAGCGAATCGGAACTGCGGATGGCGCAGGACCTGCTGTTCTTCGCCTATCGCGACTTCACCAACGCCGCCGACCTGGCGCTCGACGAACTCGGCCTGGGACGCGCCCACCACCGGGCGCTGCACTTCATCGGACGCAATCCGGGCATCACTGTCTCCGACCTGCTCGGCATCCTGCGCATCACCAAGCAGTCGCTGGCCCGCGTGCTGGGCGAGTTGATGGAGCGGGGCTTCGTCGGCCAGTCCCAGGGGCGCACCGACCGCCGCCAGCGTCTGCTGCGCCTCAGCGAAACCGGTGCGGCGCTGGAGCGGCGGCTGTTCGAGCGCCAGCAGGAATGCCTGCGGCCGGCCTATCGGGAGGCCGGCGCCGAAGCCGTGGATGGCTTTCGCCGCGTGATGCGCGCCATCATGGATGGCGAGGCGCGTGCCTATATCGATGGGCATCATGCGAGGGACGAGTGATGGCGGAAGATGCCCACATCCTGGTGGTGGACGATGACGCAAGGCTGCGGGCATTGCTGTCGCGCTACCTGGCGGGCGAGGGCTTCCGCGTGACCACGGCCGAGACCGCCATCGATGCGCGCGCCAAGCTTCGCGCGATCCATCCCGACATGGTGGTGCTGGACGTCATGATGCCGGGCGAGAGCGGCCTCACGCTCACCGAATCGCTGCGCCGCGATCAGGCGAGCGAGGTGCCGGTGCTGCTGCTGACCGCGCGTGGCGCGCCGGAGGACCGCATCGCCGGCTTCGAGGCTGGTGCCGATGACTATCTCGGCAAGCCGTTCGAGCCGCGCGAACTGGTGCTGCGCATCCGCGCCCTGCTGCGCCGCGCGCCGGCGCCGGTGCACGACACGCCGGTCGGACCGATGCAGCTTGGCGTGCTGATCTTCGACATCGAGCGCGCGGAACTCAGCGGCCCGGACGGCGTCGTGCGCCTCACCGGCGGTGAGGCCGCGCTGCTGGCGGCGCTCGCCCGCAAGCCGAACGAGGTGCTGTCGCGCGAGGAGATCGCCGCCGCCCTCGGCATGGACGAATCGGGCGAGCGGGCGATCGACGTGCAGGTGACTCGGTTGCGCCGCAAGGTCGAAGCCGACCCGCGCGAGCCGCGCTTCCTGCACACGGTGCGCGGCCGCGGCTATGTGCTGAAGCCGGGCGTCTAGATGCGCCCCTCCGACATCCGGCCCTCACGCATCGTCAATCGCGGCATCCGCAAGGTGCTGCCGCGGTCGCTGCTGGGCCGTAGCCTGCTGATGATCCTGCTGCCCCTGGTGCTGCTGCAGGCCGTCGCGCTGCAGATCTTCTACGGCAGCCACCTCGATGTGGTGTCGCGCCGCCTGGCCGGTGCCGTGGTCAGCGAGGTCGCATTCACGCTGGAGATGCTGCGCCGCTATCCCGATCCCGAGGACCAGTCCTGGATCCTGGCGCGCGCCAACCGTGCCTTCGATCTGCACATGACGATCGATGCCGGCGCGGTGCTGTCCGACATGCGGCGGACCAACATCCTGGGCCCGATGGACGATGACCTCGCGACGTCGTTGAGCGAGAAGATCGGCATGCCGTTCTTCGCCGACTGGCTGTCCGACAGCCGCTTCGTGCTGGTCCGCGTGCAGCTTCCCGACGGCGTGCTGAACGTCAACACCCCGCGCAAGCGGCTTTATGCAGGCACCATCTACATCTTCGTCATCTGGCTGGTCGGCATGGCGATCGTGCTGTTCGGCATCGCCGCGCTGTTCATGCGCAACCAGGTGCGCGCGATCCGCCGCCTCGCGTCGGCCGCCGAAGCATTCGGCATGGGACGCGATCCGGGGCCGATCCGGCCGGAGGGCGCCACCGAGGTGCGCCAGGCCGCCGCGGCGTTCAACCGCATGCAGGAACGCGTGCGCCGCTTCCTGGTGCAGCGGACCGAGATGCTGGCCGGCGTGTCGCACGACCTGCGTACGCCGCTGACGCGCCTCCGCCTGGCGCTGGCGATGATGCCGCCGCACGACGACCTGCGGCAGGACGTCGCCGAAATGACCGCCGATGTCGAAGAGATGGAGCGGATGATCAGCGGCTACCTCGCCTTCGCCCGTGGCGAGGGCGCCGAGCAGGCCGAACCGGTGAACCTCTCGGCCGTGCTGGAGGAGGTTGCGGCCGGTGCCCGCCGGTCCGGTGCGGCGGTGGAGGTCGATGTGCCGGCCATCCTCACGCTGTCGCTGCGGGTGGACGCGGTGCGGCGTGCCATCACCAATCTGGTGGACAACGCACGCCGCCACGCGCATCGCGTCGCGCTGGCGGCGATGCCGCAGGGACGCATGGTGTTCGTGACCGTGGACGATGACGGTCCCGGCATCCCGCCCGACCGGCGCGAGAGCGTGTTCCGGCCGTTCGAGAGCCACTCCACCGGTGGCACCGGTCTCGGCCTCACCATCGCCCGCGACATCGTCCGCGCGCATGGCGGCGAGATCGTGCTGGAAGACAGCCCGCTCGGCGGCCTGCGCGCGCGGATCAGGCTGCCCGTGTAGCGCGGGCTGAGCGGAGGCGGGCGCGGACTTGCCCGCGATCCGCATCACCCTACCAGACGAAGAGCCGGCGCAGGTGCGCTGCTGCCGTCAGCCCCGGACCTGCAGCCAGAGCCTCAGCGCGCCGACTTGTCCGCCAGCGCCTTGACCTCGTCCATCGCCTCGACGAAACGCCGGTTGATCAGCGACAGCGCTTCGGCGTTCGACTGCTGGATCAGGTCGCTGAGTTCCTTCATGTGCGCGACCGCGTGCTGGTAGGCCTGCTTCAGCAGTTCCGCCTGCTTCGCCGCCTTGACCTGCGGCGCATCGACGGTCGACAGCGCCTTCATCGCCTCCGTCATCTCGCCCATGCTGCTCTGCACGATCTCCATGTGACGCCGCGCCACGGCCTGCGCGCCCTCGAGCGCCACGCGGTTCGCGGCTGACAGCGTCTCCATATTCCTGCGGCTGGCGGAGACGAAGGCCTCCATGTCCGGCAGCGCGGGCAGCTTCATCTCGGCGAAGAACTTGGTGAAGTCCATGTTCGGGAGCGGACCTGTTGCCATGGCTGCCTCCTGTTGCGATCAGAATGGTGCGTCGCCCGCGACGATGATGCGGTTCATGTATCGTCGCGCGCCCTCCGGGTAGTCGCCGTTGGCCTTGTGCATGGTGCAGCGGTCGTCCCAGATCACGATGTCGCCCTGCTGCCATTTGTGGCGATAGCAGAACCGTGGCTGGGTTGCATGCGCCACCAGTTCATCGATCAGCGCGTGCGCCTCCGCCACCTCCATGCCGATGATGTGATCCATGCGGTTGCGGCTGATGTACAGCGCCTTGCGGCCGGTCTCCGGATGCGTGCGCACCAGCGGATGCACCACCGGCGGCCGGGCGGCAAGGATTTCCGGCGCGATCGTCCGCGTGCGGCCGACGGCGCGGCTGTCCGGCTTCATCATGTGCACGACGCGCAGCGCATCCAGGCGCGCGCGCTCCGCCGCGGGCAGTGCCTCATAGGCGGCGTACATGTTGGCGAACTCGGTGTCGCCGCCGGTCTCCGGCACCTCGATGCCATAGAGGCAGGTGAGCGAGCAGGGCTCCGCCATGAACGTGTCATCGCTGTGCCATTGTGCGCCGGCCACCAGCCGCTTGCCGTCGCCCTTCGTGTCGCGGTCGTCGCTCGACAGCGTGGTCACGGTGGGATGGCCGGCCACGTGCGGGATCTCGGGGCGCAGCAGCGGCGTGCCGAACGTGGCGATCGCTGCGTGATACTCGCCGGGACCGATGCGCTGGCCGCGGATGCACAGCACGAGGTTGTCGAGCAGCGCCTGGCGCAGGCGGGAGGCCAGGGCCTGATCCGGCGGATGGTGGAGGTCGACGCCTTCGACCGCGATCGCCAGGTTCTCGCCCAGCCTGGTGAATGCGATGTCGGTGGTGGCTGACATGGCGGTTCCTCCGCACGGGCCGGCAGGTTGCACGGGCGCCGCGCCCGGCGCAATCGGGCGCAGTGCTCAGGGCCGCCCTGAAACCCGCCAGGAGGCTTTGCCTCCTGGACCTCCAGCAAAGGCGTAGCCTTTGCAATCCTCAACCCCGCCACCCAGGCCAAAGTCGGGGGTTCCGAGGGCTGTGCCCTCGGCGGGGTTCCGAGGGGCGGAGCCGCTTGGTCGGGGTCCGGGGTGAAATCCCGAGCGCGCGGCTCAGATGATCAGCAGCAGCACCACGCTGAGGCCGCCGGCCGCCAGGCAGTAATACGCGAACGGGTTCAGCGCCCACGCATCGTGCCGGCGGAAATAGGTCATCAGGAACCAGGTGCTGGCATAGGCGGTGATGCCCGCGATCACCGCGGCGAAGGCGGCCAGTTCGAATGTGCCGAGCGGCACGCTCTCGTGCAGCAGATGCGGCACTTCCAGCACGGTGGCGCCGAGGATGATCGGCGTCGCGATCAGGAAGGAGAAATGCGCCGAACCCTCGTGGTCGATGCCGCGCAGCAGGCCGCCGACGATGGTGGCGCCGGAGCGCGAGATGCCGGGGATCAGTGCGGCACATTGCCAGCAGCCGATCGCCAGCGCGTCGGCCATCGTGAGGCTCGACAGCGGCCGGTGGCTGTGCGTCCGCAACCGTTCGCCGGCCAGCAGCACAAAGGCGTTCACGATCAGGAACAGTGCGGCGACCAGTGGTGTGCCGAACAGCCCGCGGACGAATTTCTCCAGCAGGAAGCCGACGACCACGGCGGGAATGGTGGCAACCACGATCAGCACGAACACGCGCCGGCTCTCGCTCACCTGGTGCGCCGAGCCGAGGCCGAGCACGCCGGTCGCGAGGGACCACCAGTCGCGCCAGAAATACAGCAGCAAGGCGGTTGCGGTGCCGAAATGCAGCAGCACCAGGAAGGGCAGGAACTCGGGCGACCTCTGGTTGATCGGCCAGTGCAGCAAGGCGGGCAGCACGACGGCGTGGCCCAGGCTGCTCACCGGGAACAGTTCGGTGGCACCTTGCAGGATGGCGATGATGATGGCTTCCAGCGCGCTCATGCGGCGTTCCTGACCGAAGGCATCGGATTCGGCAAGGGCGCAATCAGCGCCAGAGATACAGGTCCTCGAACTGCCAGTCGTCACCGCTCAGGTAGTCCAGGATGTCCGCGGTGCTGCTGCGGTTGCCGACACCGATCGAACGGTTCGGAAAGTCGTCCATCCGCCGGGCGAATTCCGCCTGGTCGAACGATGGTTTCCTGATCCGCCACAACTCGACGACGGCAACATCGATGCGCTGCCAGAGCTCCATCGGCGTGAGCGAAATGATCAGTTCGTCGTAGCCCTGCGTGTCGGACTTCCAGATCAGCCGTTCATCGTCGGCCAGGCGGACATTGTCGCGCATCCAGCGTCCGGTCGCGGCGCGCTGCACGCTGACCGTGTCGAAGGCCTGGCCGCGCATCGCGTCCTCGTTCAGCGAGTAGTTGCCGAAATTGCCGGCGTCGCGGAAGAAGCGCGTCTCGCCATCGGCATCGGCCAGCGCCAGGTTCCAGGTCGTGACGCGGTCGCCGAGTGACGCCACGTTGTAGCGCAGCGCACGGAAGTTGCCGGGCTCGGCCTCCACGCAGAGAAAGCGCGCGAGGTTCGGCAGGCGCAGTGCGATCTGCCGGGTGAACAGTCCGATATTGGCGCCGATGTCGAGCACCGCGTATCGCTGCGCCGGATTGGCATGGGTTTGCACGAAGTCCTGCGTCTCCAGCGCCCAGCCGCTGTCGCGCGCGATCATCGGCAGCATCGCCTTGTCGAATGGCAGCGCGATCGTGTCGCCGGCACGCCCCAGCGAGCAGTCCGCCGTGATAGCCGCGATGCCGCCGCGCAGCGCCAGGCTGCCGCTGGCGGCCAGCGGATCGGCAGGCGGCGCATCGGACGCCGTCGCGGCTGGCGTCGCGGCCTGCCGGTTGGCGGCGGCCAGGTCGTACAGCGGATTGCGGAACAGGCTCTCGGAATAGCGGTTCTGGGTCAGCTTCGGCGTCCGCCAGCCGGCCGGCACCGCGCCGAACTTCGCCACGATCAGACCGTCGCCGCTGAACGATTCCTGCACGTCGTGCTCCGCCAGGATCGTGGCGCCGGCGCGGATCAGCACCGCCAGGCAGCGCTGGTGCGTCAGCGGGTCGCCGCTGATGTGGTGCGAGTGGGTGGAGACCATCAGCCAGCCGATCCGCCCGGCAGCGGCCAGGTCGAGGCAGCTTTCCAGCACCTCGAGCTCCACCCCCTGCGCATCGCAGTGCAGCAGGTCGAGATGGCGAACCCCGTGCGTCGCCATCAGGTCCGACACCGATACGGCAGGCAGGTCCACCACGCCGGATTCCTCGGTGGCGAACGGCGCGGGCGGGGCCGAGCGGCCGCCCACCGTGGCCTGCACGAACACCGGGTCGCACGCGTTGAGCCGACCGTTGGTGCGGCCCACCTCGACATGCGCCGGATCGGCCTCCACCACGAACGCCCGGCGGCGGGTGCCCTGCGTGAGGAACCAGATCGAATAGAAGCTCCAGAAGCCACCCAGTTCGACCATCGTCGCATCGTCGCCCACATGCCGCAGCATCTCGGCGAACAGCACCTCGTCCTGCGGTTCGTGGTGGCCTTTGCAGCGTGCGATCAGGTCCTGCATCCAGGGGCCGTAATAGCCGCCGGCCAGCACCTTGATGCCGTTGTGCATGATCTGCACCTGTGTGCCGTCCGCCTGGCGCACCACCTCGCCCGCATGCGGCGCGCGCGGCAGGACATCGGCATCGCGGCAGCGCAGCGTGATCAGGGTGCGCTCCTCCATGCTGCGCGACTCCGGCACGAGATCCTCCAGCCGGTGCGGGTCCAGCGACGCGACCTGCGCCGCCGCGCTGAGGGCGGCATCGGCAGCGCCCTCGAGCGGCGTCTCCAGCGCGCGCAGCCGTGCCGCGAGCGCGTCACGCTCCCAGTAAGCCACGCGCGCCACGGGCAGGCGGCGGAGGATGCGCTCGATGACGGGCCTGAGCAGACGTTTCATGGTCGGGACGCACTCCGGGTTGGCCAAGCGTGACGCGGCCGGGCATTATCACACGCGCATGGCGCACCATCACCACGACCAGGGCACCCCCGCACCCGGCCCCCATAACCACGGCTCCGACGGGCCCGGCTCGCATGACCACGGCGCCCATAACCACGGCGCCCAGGGTCACGCGCACCACCACCACGGCGCGCCGCCCGCGGGGCACGATCGCGCCTTCGCCATCGGCACGCTGCTGAACGTCAGCTTCGTCGCCGCCGAGATCGTGTTCGGGCTGACCGCCAACTCGGTGGCGCTGCTGGCCGACGCCGCGCATAATTTCGGCGACGTGCTGAGCCTGCTGCTCGGCTGGGGGGCGGCCTGGCTGGCGCGCCGGCCGCCGACCCAGCGGCGCACCTATGGCTGGGGACGCAGTTCCATCCTGGCCGCGCTGCTCAATGCGACGATCCTGCTGATCGGCGTCGGCGCCATCGGCGTGGAGGCGGTGCAGCGCCTGTTCACGCCGGCCCCGGTGGAGGAATGGACGGTGATGGTGGTCGCCGCGGTCGGGATCGCGGTGAACGGCGCGACCGCTCTGATGTTCCTGCGGGGCCGCGCCGACGACATCAACATCCGCGCGCAGTTCCTCCACATGATGACCGATGCCGGCGTGTCGGCCTCGGTAGTGGTCGCCGGCCTGCTGATCATGCTGACCGGCTGGCTGTGGGTCGACCCGCTGGCCAGCATCGCGATCGGCGTCGTCATCGTGATGGCGACCTGGGGCCTGATGCGCGAGTCGATCGACCTCGCGATGGATGCGGTGCCGGGCGGCGTTCCGCATGACGATGTGCAGGCCTACCTGGCGTCGGTGCCGGGCGTGCAGGAGGTGCACGACCTGCATATCTGGGGGTTGAGCACGACGCAGACCGCGCTGACCGCGCACCTGGTCTTCGCGGGCACATCGGCGGAGGGGCGGCTGGTCGACGTGACGCGCGAGTTGCGCGAGCGTTTCGGCATCGGCCACGCCACCTTGCAGATCGAGAACGGCGACGAAGCCGAATTGTGCCGGCTGCGGCCGCACGACGTGGTCTGAGGCATGCCGCACGGGCGCATCATCCTGGTGACCGGTGCCGCGAGCGGGATCGGCGCCGCTGCGTGCCGCGCCCTGGCGGCACCCGGCGTCGCGCTGCTGGTGCATACCCGGAAGAACCAGGACGGAGCGGAGCGTGTCGCCGTGGAGGCGCGGGATGCCGGCGCGGTGGCGGACGTGGCGCTGGGCGACCTGGCAGATCCCGCCGTGGCCGATCGGCTGGTCACCCAGGCGGTCGAGCGTTTCGGCGGGCTGGATGTCCTGGTCAGCAATGCCGGCTTCGCCGACCGCACGCCGTTCTCGGCCCTGACGGATGCGGCGATGGTCGCCTCGGTGGAGGCGATCCAGGGCGGCTTCTTCCGCCTGGCCCGCGCCGCCGTGCCGCATTTGAAGGCGGGCCGCGACGCGCGGGTGGTGGCGGTGTCGAGCTTCGTCGCGCACGCGTTCCGCACCGACACCACGGTGTTCGCCGCCTCCGCCGCGGCCAAGGCGGGGCTGGAGGCGCTGGTACGCGCGCTGGCCATCGAACTCGCATCGTCGGGCGTGACGGTGAACGCGGTCGCGCCCGGGTTCATCCGCAAGGATGCCGGCGCGCATGCCGCGATCGACCCGGAGCGGCTGCGCCGGCAGTTGGCCGGCGTGCCGCTGGGCCGCGTCGGGCTGCCGGACGAGGTGGCGGCGGCGATCGGATTCCTGGCCTCGCCGGCGGCGGGCTACATCACCGGCCAGGTGCTCCACGTGGACGGCGGCCTGGTCATCTGACCAGGCGCGGACCCAGCGGCTTCAGCACGCGGATGCCCGGCGTGCCCGCCAGCAGGTCGGCCTGCGCGGGCGCCATCACCGCGAGGCCGCGGCGGCGGACGGTCTGGTCCAGGCCCACCGCCTCCATCCAGCGCAGGTCGGCATCGCGCGGCAGGGCAGATTCGCTGTTGCGCTCGATCACCACCAGGCGCTGGTCGGGCGCCACGTCGGGCGTGTGATCGATGCCGCGAAACAGGTTGCGGTGCCAGTTGGTCATCTTCGCCTGCCACTCGCCGGTGTTCGACGGTCCGGCATGCGCCCGGTAGGTGTCCGAGGTGAACACCTCCGGCCCGTCGACCTCGTGGATGGCCACGAAGGGCGCCGGCACGGCGTGCGTGCACTCGAAGCGCTGGCTGGCATGGATGCCCGGGATCGCCAGCAGACGGTGCTGGTGGGCGGTGTACCAGGCTTCCCATTCGGCGCGGCGCGGCATGTCGAGCAACGCCATCTCAACCATGTAGATCATGCGGCGACCTTCCGTGCGATAAGTTGGAGCCTGGCCCTTGCGGCGGCCAGCTTCGGGCCCGCGACCACCAGGGGCGCGCAGCCCTGGGCTTCCCAGATGCGGGAGGCGAAGTCGGGGTGCAGCGCCACCGCCCCGCCGCCATTGGCAAAGCCCGAGCGGTCGCCCGTGTCCAGGTAGGATTCCGCCGCCAGGTTCTCCGCCAGCAGGATCGCGTGACGCGGCAACTCCACGTGGTAATAGCGCACCGACCGCCGCACCACCTGCGCGACCGTCGTGCCGTTGACCAGGTATTTCACCGGGATCAGCACCTCATCCACATACAGCGCGTGGTCGGGCGACAGGTACAGGTCCCGCTCCGGCCGGCCCGCACCGAAGGCGTGCGCCGCCACCCGCACCGGCCACACACGCCGTGGCGCCGGATGGCGCGCGCAGTCCACCCGGCGATGGCCGATCCACGTGACCGGCACCGCCTGCCGCGGCAGCACCCACACGCGGTCCCCCCACGCGCAGGTCCTCGACCGCGACCGGCCCGCGCTCCGTCGCGATCCGCGTCCCGGCCGCGAAGCACGGCGCCACGCCGTTCACCCGGATCGCCGCACCGTCGGTCACCGTCTCGCCGAACCGCAGCGCGCCCGTCACCGCGTGCGACGCATCGAACAGCGTCAGCACATGCGCCACCGGATCGAAGCTGGTCGCCGCCACCGACGCGTCCTGCACCTCGATCGCGTCGCCCGCCTGGAAACGCCCGATCGTCGCGGCGAATCCCGATAGCCGGCCGATGCTCAGCACCCCCGTGGCATCCGCGAAGATCACCGTCTGCGTCGCCGCGACCGACCCCGCGTTCAGCACCAGCGTGCCGCCTGCGTCGATCTCCAGCACGCCGCTGCCGGTCAGCAGCGGCGTGGTCACCGTCTCGCTCCCGCCGATCGCGTACAGCGTGCCGTCGTTGACGAACGAGACCGTGGCCTCGATCGCGCCCGACCCGCCGATGCGGCCCTGGTTGCTGACCACCTCGGGGTCGATGATGCCGCCGAACTGGTTCAGCACGCCGGTCGCGCCGATGTTGAGGTTGCTGGCGACGGTCAGTTCGGTGCCGCCGCCGAGCGTCAGCACGCCGACGCCGGCCACGCCGATGTCGAGGTCGCTGGCGATCTGCAGGTGCGAGCCGGCGCCCTCGATGTCGACGTTGCCGGTGCCGCCGGCACCGCCGCCGATGTTGGCGCGGGCCGCGCTCACGGTGGCGCCGTTCAGGATCGCCAGGCCGGCGCTGACGGCGAGCCCCACCACCAGCGAGCCGTCCAGCGCCAGCCGGCTGCCGGCCCCCACCACCGACACGATCCCCGCGCCGCCATCCCCCGCACCGCCATCCCCCGCGCCGCCATCCCCCGCACCCTGGGTCAGCGCGTCCGCCGTCACCGTGCCGCCCGCGGTGATCGCGAGGGAGCCGAACGCGGCCTGGCCCACCACCAGCGTGCCGGTGACATCCCAGCCGGAGCCGGCGCCGGTCACCTCCACCACCGATCCATCGGCGCCGGCCTGCGCCGCGATCACGGCGCCCGACACGGCCCCCGACGCGCCCGGCGTGGTGATGACGGTGCCGCCGTTCTGGATCGCCAACTTGCCGAACCCGGCATTGCCGACCACGAACCGGCCGCTGCTGCCGAGCCGCGAGCCGTCGCCGCTGACGACCACGCGGCCGATGCCGCCGGCGGCGTCCGCCAGCGCCACACCCTGGCCGTCGACCGCCGTCTGCACCGTGCCGTGGTTGTCGATCAGCAGCGTGCCGCTGCCGTCGCCGCCCACGACCATGGCGGCGGCACCGGTCCACAGCGCGCCGGCACCGCTCACCGCCGCGTAGGCCGATGGGCCGGAGATCGTTGCCGAGCCTGCGCCGCTGATCGTGCCGGCGTTCAGCAGCAGCGTGCCGCGGTTGCTCAGCGTGACGCCGGACGCGAGCGTATTGGCGCCGGACGCGGTCCACACCGCCCCGGCGTCGATCGAGATGTCGGCGAAGTCGATGAACTGCGATCCGAGGCCGCTGATCGTGCCGGTCGCGGCGCCGGAGGCGAATTCCAGTGCACTGACGATGGAACTGCCGATGCTGTTGCCGCCGGTGACGGTGCCGGTGAAGCGCGCGCCGGGCCCGGCGATGACGCGGATGGCGAAGCCGCCGAGGGCGTCGATGGCGAAGGCGCTGCCGCCGATCGAGCCGTGGTTCACGATCGTGGTCTGGAAATAGGTGACGATCCCGAACGGGCCGCCGGCGATGGTGCCGGTCGAGGCGTTGCTGATCAGGCCAGGTCCGTGGATCCAGACGGCGGCGCCGGTGTTGCCGGCCGGGTTGCTGGCGAAGATGGTGCCCTGGTTGAACACCGTGCCGCCGATGGTGCTGTTGACGTTGCCGATCTCCACGCCTTTCCAGGTCGCGCGGATATTGCCGGAGACGCCGTTGCTCAGCGTGCCGCCGGCCGACAACTGCACGCCCGCCGCATCGAAGCCGCCCGATCCGGTGAAGGTGCGGGAACTCGAGATGGAGCCCAGGTTGTTCACCGAGCCGGCGACGTTGGTGATGCGCAGGCCGAAATAGGCGCCGGTGATGGTTCCGGTCGCGGCGTTGGAGGCATAGCCGCCGGCGGCCAGCAGCGCGCCCTCGACCGTGCCGCCCGAGATGATCCCCTGGTTGGTCAGGGTGCTCGCGGCGCCGGTCATGGCCAGGCCGCGGCTCGCGCCCCGGATGACGGCGGAGGCACCGTTGGCGATCGTTCCGCCGGCGAACAGCGCCACGCCGATGGCGCGCTGGGCGAAGATCGCGCCATCGTTCGTCAGCGTCGCCTGGGTGCTGCCGAAGCCGGCGACGCCGTAGCGCCCGCCGGAGATCGTGCCGCCCGAGGCGTTGCTCGCCGCCCCGCCGGACGTGAGCACCACGCCGAACCCCGCGGTGCCGCTCTGGATCGCGCCCGTGTTGACCAGGCTGCCGGCGCCGCCCAGCGCCACGCCCTCGAAATAGCCGGCGATCAGGCCGGCATTGCTGACGCGCCCGCCACCCAGCAGCACGCCGCCGCTGAGTGGCGTGAAGATGTGGCTGGCGGGGTCATAGGTGTAGCCGGGCGCGCCGGTGGTCCGGCTGGCGCCGATGCTGCCGGTGTTGGTGAGCGTGCCGCTGCCGGCGAGCGAGACGCCCACGGAATAACCGCTGATCGTGCCGGCGCTGTCGATCGCCCAGTCGGTCGGCGGAGCGGCCTGCAACGCGACGCCGGCGGCGTTCGCGATACTGGCCGAGGAGAGGATGGTGACGGGATTGTCGTCGGCGTTGGTGAGGGCGACACCTGCTGTGTAGGTGCCGCTGATGCTGCGCCCGCTCATGCGTTTCGGGGTCCGTTCAGAAATGCCAATGGGTGCCGCCACCGGACGGCAGAAACCCATCCCAGATACCGGCTTTGGCCGGACCGATACAGTCCTGTCGCGTGCCGGCCGGCTACCGTCCGATGCTACAGCGGCAGCACCAGCAGCACGTCCACCCGGCGCGAGTCGAGCACCACGCGCCGCGAGCGCAGCCGCAGCGCCGCGCCGTCGCGCACCACCAGGTCCAGGTAGCGGCCGGTCGCGAAGGTCGTCGTGTCGCCGTCCTGCGCGATGCGGAACACGGCGAAGCTGGAGCGGACCGCGAACCCTGATTCCTGCGGCTCGATGCGCGGGTGGCCGAGCAGGTGGCGATAGGCGTGCGGCTCGTAGATGTTGGCGGTGCGCAGCGCGCGGATGCGATCCTCCATCATCGCCCGGCTGTCGCAGTACAGGATGCCGATCGGCAGCCCCGCGTCATGGCTCTCGCGCGTGATGATCTGGTACTCGCCGTCCGCGGTGAAGAACCCCGGCCACGCCTCCAGCCGCCCGTCATCGATCGCCTCGGCGTAGTCGGCGAACAGGTCCTCGATCGCCTCGCGCACCGTCACAGGCCCATCAGCGCGCGATAGCCCTGCCAGAAGCCGCGGATGCCGGTCTCGGTGGCGCGCGAGCCGTCCGAGGTGCCCACCTCGCGCCCGCCCATCTCCAGGAACGCGTTGCGATCCTCGCTGCCGCGCGTGCCGCGCTGGACGAACTCGTTGATGCAGCCATCCTCCAGCGACACCAGCCCCGCCGCACCGGTCAGGTTGCCCTGCATCACCCGCTTGCGGGTCTGCTCCTCGCTGTCGTCCTGCGCGCCCAGGTAGATCCAGAACAGCTCGGTCTTGTCGATGCCACGCGGCGTGTAGAACCGCACCGCCAGCGAGTTCAGCGTGTTCTGCACCACCAGGCTGGGGAAGATCGTCTGGATGCAATGGGTAATCCCATCGTCGAATTCGTTCCAGGTGTCGAGCAATTGCGGCGCGGCCAGCCCCGACTTGTACTGCGCCGCATGCACCGTCTGGTATTCCTCGGATTGCTGCAGCGTGTCGCGGCGCGCGTAGCTGATCGAGTGGCGGCCGTCATCCGACAGCAGCATGCCGCCATCCATGTCGAGCCGGTTCACCTTGAACGTCGTGTAGAACGTGTGCAGCAGCGTCGCGTGATAGGAATCGCGCACGTTCTCGGCGTACAGCTTCCAGTTGTTGTGGATGATCTGGCTGTGCATCCCGAGCAGCCGGAGCGGCCGGCCGAGATTGCGGCGGACCATGCGCGCCGCCACCTCGCCCAGGAACGCCTCCACCGGCACCGTCTCGTCGGAGAACGTGCCGAACACCAGGCCGCAGAACACCTCGACGCGCAGCCGGTCCATGCGGTGCTGCGCGACGTCGAAATCCTCCGGCATGCCGCCCTTGCCGCGCACGCCGTGGCGGAACGCGACGCTCTGCAACTGCCCCGCGAGGTCATAGGTCCAGGAGTGGTAGACGCAGGTCAGCGATTTGGCGTTGCCGCGCTCCTGCAGGCAGACCAACGCGCCCTTGTGAGCGCAGCGGTTCACCAGCGCATGGATCGCGCCGTGCTCGTCGCGGGTGACCACGACCGGCACCTCGCCCACGCTGGCCAGCCGCCAGTCGCCGGCGTTCGGCACCTCGATCTCCAGGCACAGGAAATTCCAGATCGGCCCCCGGAACAGCCGCTTCTGCTCCGCGGCGTAGATCTCGGGGTCGGAGAAGATGCGGAACGGCACGCGCGTGACACCGTCGCGTGGCCAGACCAGATCGCTTGCGAGGTCGCGCGTGACCGGGACGTCCATTGGTTCCCTCCGCGGCATGATGATTGCGGGAACCGTAGCGGCGAGGATGGCGAAAGCGCAATCAGGGGCGGCCTCGGGTAGTGGGACAAGACTCTGCGGAGCCTCCCCTGCAAGCGCATCCAGGTGGATGAGATTTGGAGCTTCGTTCACTGCAAGCAGAAGAATGTCGCCCGCGCAAAGTCGGCTCCGCCACAAGCTGGAGATATCTGGACCTGGACCGCAATCGACGCAGACACCAAGCTGATCCCCTCATGGCCGGTAGGCAACCGGGACAGCGACGCAGCACAGTACCTTATCGGCGATCTCGCGATGCGGCTCGCCCACCGCGTCCAGCTTACCAGCGACGGCCATAAGCCCTACCTGGAGGCGGTAGAGCAGTCCTTCGGCAGCGACATTGATTACGCCATGCTGATCAAAATCTATGGCGATGCGCCGGGTGAAAGTCGCTACAGCCCCGGCGTATGTGTTGGTGCCGAACAGCGTCGGGTTGAGGGTCGCCCTGATCCGTCGAACATCTTCACCAGCTTCGCCGAGCGGCAGAACCTCTCAATGCGTATGGGCACACGCCGGTTCACTAGATTAACGAACGGCTTTAGCAAGAAGGCAGAGAACCACGCGTTCGCCGTGGCGATCTACTTCATGCACTACAACTTCGTCCGCATTCACCAGACCCTACGCTGCACGCCTGCGATGGCCGCTGGTGTCACCACGAAGCTCTGGGAACTGGCCGATATGGTTAAGGTGCTGGAGGAGTGGGAAGCGGCAGCGGCAGTTGCCTAATGCCCGGGCGATGCTCCACTACTCGGATCACAGTGTACTCGGTCCGCAGTCCCGCATCCGTCTGCTTTTGAACTACCCTCACATCGCAGATAAGAATATCTCCCTTGGAGAAGGCGATTTGATTCGCATCAACCTTTGTAAGGAAATCGTCATCCTCTATTGTAGCGCTTATTGCGTTTGTCCCGTCATTTAGGCGCCACTTATTATCTTCCTTGAATGCTAGGGAGATAATCGAGAATGCCGATCGTCTGGTATCGTCAACCAAGGTGGCGTCTGATATTACGGGCTTAGCAAAAAACGCCGCCTCGTCTTTAGTGACGCGCGCGCGCACTTCTTGATCTGCCCGCGCCTCAAACGAGTCAATCCCCTCCTTCTTCAATG
Organism: Acetobacteraceae bacterium; assembly: GCA_037201625.1. GTDB lineage: Bacteria > Pseudomonadota > Alphaproteobacteria > Acetobacterales > Acetobacteraceae > JAMXLO01. The sequence continues at coordinate 2,841,016 of JBBCGR010000003.1, forward strand.
GCTCTTCGACCACCTTTTGCGTAGCGGTACGGACGGCCACGTCTTGATAGAGGCGCAGCAGTGATACCGGAATCTCAATGACCGTTTCCCCGATTGTGATACGCACCGTGTTATCAGGCAGCGGCTCTGCCTTTTCGATAGCGCTCCCCTTGGTGCGCTGGATCAATTGCAGCAGGCCAACAACACTCAGCGGGGTGCCGATTAGCAGCCCCACCAGATTCGCCGCCGCCGTAACTTGCGGAGAAACCAGGAAGGACACCAGCTGCTCGCTTAGAGTCTGGATCACTTCAAAAGTGATTTGGAAGCACCCTGGTTCAGTGGCCTTTACCTGAACTCGAATGCGAGCGTGGTCGCCGTTCAGCGCGGTGTTGGCGGCGTCAAAAAGCTGGCCAAGACCCAACATAGCTGGCGCTAGATCACGCACGTCCATTGCGTGATCTCGCAAGGCCGGGCCGTCATAGGCAATCGTGAGATTGGCTCGGCTCATATGCTAGGGTATCGGATTCGCTGACGGGGAGGAATCGAGAAACCTTTCCTAGCCCGGAAATATCATTCTTGATACTGACCCACTGCCGGGCAGCGCAATCAGGGGCGGCCGGCGCGATGATACGGGTGGCCCGCCGCGATCGAACGGGCGCGGTACACCTGCTCGGCCAGCATGGCGCGGGCGAGGAAATGCGGCCAGGTCAGCCGCCCCAGCGACAGCGCAAAGTCAGCGCGCGCGATCACGCCGCCGCTGAGGCCCTCCGCGCCGCCGATCAGGAAACACACCGGCCGGCCGCCGGCGAGCCAGCGCTCCAGCAGATGCGCCAGTTCGCCGCTGTCCGGCGTCACGCCGCTGGCATCGAGCGCGATCGCGAACCCTGGCTCGGGCAGGGCGGCTAGCAGCGCCTCCCCCTCACGCCGCTTCACCTCCGCCGGCGCACCGCGCGCCTCCGCGATCTCGGTCACGACGAACCCCGGCCGCAGCCGGGCGTTGTAGCGGGCGAACAACTCGGCCTCCGGGCAATTGCGCAACCGGCCGACCGCGATCAGGCGCAGCATGGCTTCCACACCCATATTTCCCGCATGAGCATGCCAGATACCCCAGATCTCCCGGCACCCATCGCTACGGTCATCGGCAGGGCCATCGACCCGGGCACTGACATGAGTACCAACATCGGCACGGACTGCGCGGACCTCGACGCGGCCGACCGCGCCAGGATCGCCGAGACCGCCGCCATCCTGCTGGATGCCCGCGGCATCGTCATCCGCCTCAGCGAATGGGTGGGTGGGCGGCTGCACGGGCTCGGCCGGCGGTTCGCCGGCGCCGGCCCGCACCTGCTGGGCGAGGCCTGGCAGGCGCGCTACCAGGCGGTGGTCGAGGGTGCGCTGCGCAACGCCTACCGCGTCGGCACGCTCGGGCTGGACCGCACCGGATCACGCCCGCCGCGGCGGCGGCTGACCAAGCTGATCGCCGCGGCGACGGGCGGTGCCAGCGGGCTGGTCGGACTGCCGGGCATCGCCGCCGACCTGCCGGTCACCACCTGCCTGATGATGCGCTCGATCGCCGACATCGCGCGGGCGCATGGCGAGGATCTGGGCTCGCCCGACACCCGCCAGGCCTGCATCGAGGTGTTCGCCTTCGGCGGGCCGGAACTGACCGACGAGGACATCGACATCGCCTACTGGACGATCCGCGGCAGCCTGAGCCACGCGTCGCTGAACCTGCTGATCCGCCAGGTCGCCGCGCGGTTCGGCGTGATGCTGTCGCAGAAATACCTGGCCCAGGCGGTGCCGCTTATGGGCGCCGCCGCCGGCACCACGCTGAACTACGTGTTCATGGACTACTACCAGGCGATGGCCCGGGTGCATTTCACCCTGCGCGAACTGGAGCGCCGCTGCGACCCCGTCGTGGTGCGCGCGTGTTTCGACGCGTGCGTCCGCCAGGAGCGCGACCGCCGCGACCGGCCGGCTGCGCAGAGGGTCTTGCGGTCCGGCGCCGTGATGCTCGACCATGCGCCGCCGATGAGCGGGGAGCACGCATGGACTGGCAGCGGCAACAGGGGATCTTCGACGCCGGCGACCTGACGCTGCAGTCCGGCGCCGTGCTGCGCGGCGCGCGGCTGTCGTGGAAGGCGCACGGCACGCTCGCGCCCTCGCGCGACAACGTCATCGTCTATCCGACCAGTTATGGCGCGCAGCATCCGGACCTCGAATGGCTGATCGGGCCGGACGGCGTGCTCGATCCGACGCGCTGGTTCATCATCATCCCCGATATGTTCGGCAACGGGCTGTCGTCCAGCCCCTCCAACACGCCGGACTATCCGTCGGTGGTCACCATCCACGACAACGTGCAGGTCCCGCACCGCGCGCTGCGCGACCTGTTCGGCATCGACCGGGTGGCGTGCGTCTACGGCTGGTCGATGGGCGCGCTGCAGGCCTACCACTGGGCGGCGCTGTTCCCCGACGCTGTGGAGCGGATCGTGGTCAATTGCGGCGTCGCGCGCACCGCGGTGCACAACCAGGTGTTCCTGCGCAGCCTGATGGCGACGCTGGAGGCAGCGCCGGAGCATACCGGCGACGGACGCTTCTCGGCTGAACCCGCGGCGGCGAAGCGGGCCTTCGGGCGGATCTACGCGGCCTGGGCGCTCAGCCAGGATTTCTATCGTGCCGGCCTGCATTTGGCATCGGCGCCGCCGCCCAACCTGGGCGCGCCCGACCTGGAGACCTTCCTGCGCACCGATTGGGAGGATCGGTTCGGTGCCCGTCCCGCGGCGAACCAGTATGCCCAGCTTCGCACCTGGGACGCTGCCGACATCAGCGCCAATCCGTTGTACAACGGCGACCTGGCGCAGGCGCTGCGGGCGATCCGGGCGCGCGTCCTGCTGATGCCGGGCGAGACCGACCTGTATTTCCGCGTGGCCGACAATGCGGCGGAGCTGCCGCTGCTGGCGCAGGCGGAACTGAGGCCCATTCCCAGCATCTGGGGCCATCGCGCCGGCAATCCGGTGACGAACCCGGAGGATGCCCGCTTCGTGAAGGACGCCGTGCGGGGCTGGCTCGCACGCTAACGGCTCGAGGAGAACCGACGTGGTCACGATCACCGCAACCAATCCGCAGGCCGTCCGCGCGCCGACGGGCTACACGCATTCCACCCTGATCGAGGGCGAGCATCGCCGCCTGATCATCTCGGGCCAGATCGGCATCGCGCCGGACGGATCAGTGCCGAGCACCGGCGAGGGCCAGATCGCCCAGGCCTTCGCCAACCTGCGCGCGGTGCTGGAGGCGAACGGCATGGGGGTCCCGAACCTGGTCAAGACCACGGTGTTCCTGACCGACCGCGCGCTGCTGAGCGCGTTCCGCGCGGCGCGCGAGTCGGTGTATGCCGGGCACACGCCGTCCTCGACGCTGCTGTTCATCTCCGGCCTGGTCGATCCGCGGCTGGTGGTGGAGATCGAGGCGGAGGCGGTCGCGTAGCGTCGTTTGTCCGAGAGCGTGATTCACCGCTCCGACGATGCCGCCTGCGCGGATCACGCTCTAGCCGCCAACCCTCCGCGTCAGGGCGGCGGCTCGACGATCGGCACCAGGTGCGACAGGAACACCTCGGCGCAGGCGCGCCACGAATAGCGCTCGGCGTGCACGCGGCAGGCGGCACGGTCGGCAGTGAGCGCCTCCAGCGCGGCGGCGCGCAGGTCCGTGCTCACCGCGCCGATCTTGCCATCGGCATCGGCCAGGACGTCGATCGGTCCAGTCACCGGGAAGGCCGCGACCGGCGTGCCGCAGGCCAGTGCCTCGAGCAGCACCAGGCCGAACGTGTCGGTCAGGCTCGGGAACACGAACACATCGGCGCCCGCATAGGCGCGTGCCAGCGCCTCGCCATGCCGGGGGCCGGTGAACACCACGTCGGGATAGTCGCGCTGCAGCCGCGCCAGCGTCGGGCCGCCGCCCACCACGACCTTCGACCCGGGCAGGTCCAGGTCCAGGAAGGCGCCGATGTTCTTCTCGACCGCGACCCGGCCGACATAGATGAACACCGGCCGCGGCAGGTTCCAGTCCTCGCGCGGTTCCGGCTTGAACAGGTCCAGGTCCACGCCGCGCGACCAGGAGCGGATGTTGCGGAAGCCGCGCCGCGTCAGTTCGTCGCGCAGTGACTGGGTGGCCACCATGGTGCCCTGCGCGGCACCGTGGAAGCGCCGCATCCAGGCATAGACCGGCCGCACCGGCAGTCCCGTGCGGGCCTTGATGTATTCGGCGAAGCGCGTGTGGAACGCGGTGGTGAAGCCGAAGCCGGTGCGCCGCGCCCAGCTTCGCGCCGCCATCCCGAGCGGGCCTTCCGTCGCGATATGCAGCGCGTCGGGCCGGAACGCCTCGATCATGCGCACCAGGCGCCGGCGCGGCAGCAGGGCGAGCGGGATGTCGCGATAGGTCGGGCACGGCACGGTGCGGAACCGGTCCGGCGCGATGACCTCGACGATGTGGCCCATGGCGCGCAACTCGGCGACCACGGTGGTGAGCGTGCGCACCACGCCATTCACCTGCGGTAGCCACGCATCCGTAACGATCAGAATCCGGTGTGACGGCGCGGGAGGGAGCATCGCGTCGCAATCCGCCAGCGCGTCGAGGGTGGCCGCGTCAGACAGCTTCGCGCAACGCGGATCGACGAGGCGCGAAGAAGGAGAGGCGGTTGGCGGCGGCCCAGTCGATCAGTTCCAGTCGTCCGTCATGATGCTCCACGAGTGCGGTGCAGCTTTCGACCCAGTCGCCGTCATTGAGGTACAGCACGCCGTTGACCTGCCGCATCTCGGCATGATGGATGTGGCCGCAGACGACGCCGTCGAAGCCGCGGCGGCGCGCCTCGGAGGCGAGCGCGCTCTCGAACCGGTCCACCGCCTTCACGGCCTCCTTGACCTGCCGCTTGAGCCAGGCCGACAGCGACCAGTACGGATAGCCGAGCCGCCGGCGCACGGCGTTGAACCAGCGGTTGATGTTGAGCGCGACCGTGTAGGCCCAGTCGCCCAGCAGCGCGAGATACTTGGCGTAGCGCACGACGCTGTCGAACTCGTCGCCGTGCATCACCAGCAGGCGCTTGCCGTCGACCGTCACATGCTCGGCTTCGCGGCGCAGCTTGATGCCGGCGACCTCCAGCCCGATCGGCAGCCAGGCGCGGAACATCTCGTCGTGGTTGCCGGGGATATAGGTGACGGCGGTGCCGCCGCGCGCATGGCGCAGGATCTGCCGCAGCACCTCATCGTGGTGTTCGTCCCAGTACCAGGACTTGCGCAGCCGCCAGCCGTCGATGATGTCGCCGACCAGGAACAGGTTCTGGCAACTGGTGCGGCTCAGGAAATCGGCGAGGAAATCGCACCGCGCACCCCGTGTTCCGAGGTGGGTATCCGAGACGAACACGCTACGGTAGAGCGGTCGTGCGCCGGGAACGATGGGTGCGTTCATGCGAGGCGCATCCAATACTCTTGACCCGTTGTGAATACAGTTAAGTTTGCGTGACGAAACCGACTACTAAGGGGGGACGTGAAAGTCATTTCTAAGCAATGGAACCGCCACATCCCTGCAACACATTCACTGGCACGAATACAACTTCCCGTTGTCGAATCGCTGTCCCCCGCCGCCACGATGTGCTCCGCCCAATGATCATCGTCTTCAACCCCGTCGCCGGGATGCGGCGCGCCAGCCTGCTGTGGCGGGTGCTCGATGTGCTGGTCGCCAACGGCGTCCGCATCGAGTTGGCCGAGACGCATCGCCCGGGCCACGCGGAGGCGCTGGCCCGTGAGGCGGCCTGCCGCGGCGCCCCGATGGTGGTTGCCGCCGGCGGCGACGGCACGATCGCCGAGGTCGCCAACGGGCTGCTGGGCTCGTCGGCCCGGCTGGGCGTGATCCCGCTCGGCACCGCCAACGTGATGGCGCACGAACTCGCCCTGCCGTTCGAGCCGCGCGCGGTCGCGGCGGCGCTCGCATTCGGCCGGACGCGGCCGCTCTGGCCGGGCCTCGCGCGCGGGCCCGATACCTCGCGGCTGTTCGTGCAGATGCTGGGCGTCGGGTTCGACGCGAGCGTCGTGCACCAGTTGCCGGTGGCGCTCAAGCGGGCGTTCGGGCGCGGCGCCTATGTGCTGCAGACCCTGCGCGGACTGGCCGGCTACCGGTTCGCGCCGATCCGGCTGAACCTGGACGGCGCCGAGACCCAGGCCACCAGCGTCATCGTCACCAAGGGCCGGCTGTACGGCGGCAAGTTCCTGCTCGCGCCGGACGCGCGGTCGGGCGAGCCGGGCTTCTCGGTCGTGCTGTTCGACCATGCGGGCGCCGGCTCCGTGCTGCTGTACGGGGCGGCGCTGCCGCTGAACCTGCTCGGGCGGGCGCCCGGCGTGCGGCACGTGCGGGCACGGCAGATCGACTTCATCGGCAATGAGCCGGCGCCCGCCCAGGCGGACGGCGACGCGGCCGGCTGGACCCCGATCAGCGTGACCGATGCGCCCTCCTCCATCCCGGTGGTCGTCGGCTGACATTCGCCGCCGCAGTTCCGGCCCTTCATTGACAGGACGAATCCGCTTTCCCTACCGTGGCGTGCGCCCGGGAGAGCCAGCATGACCCAAGCCACCACTGCCGCGATCGCCGCGCGCCCGATCCCGCTGCGCGAGGTGTTGCCCTGGGCTGCCTTCGGCGGGCTGCTGGCGCTGCTGCTGATCTACTTCATCAGCACCGAGCAGGGCGCCCTGGCGCTGTTCGCCGGCACTGGCGTGCATGAATTCGTCCATGACGGCCGCCATCTGCTGGGCTTTCCCTGCCACTGAGGCCAGCCGATGGCGCGCGACCTGCTGCTGCGCGGGATGCTGGCCGGCCTGCTGGCGGGCTTCCTGGCATTCGCCGCCGCCTCGCTGTTCGGCGAACCGGACCTGGAGCGCGCGATCGGCTTCGAGGCCGCGATGGAGCACGCGGCCGGCCATGGGGCCGAGGACGGCCCGGTCAGCCGCGCGACGCAGCGTGGGGTGGGGCTGCTGACCGCCTGCGTCGCCATCGGCGTCGCGCTGGGCGGGCTGCTGGCGGTGGCCTTCGCCTTCGCCTGGCAGCGTGTCGGCCGCATCAGTGCGCCGGCGCTGGCGGCGTGGCTGGCGGCGATCGGCTTCGTCGCCGTGGCGCTGGTGCCGCAACTCAAATACCCGGCGAACCCGCCGGCCGTCGGGTCGGACGCCACGATCGGCCTGCGCACCGCGCTGTATTTCGAGATGGTGCTGATCGCGGTCGGCGCCCTGCTGCTGGCTGTGCTGCTCGCGCGCGCGGTTGCGGCGCGGCGCGAGCCGTGGGTCGCCGTCCTGTGCGGCACTGCCGCGTTCGCGGCGCTTGTCGTGCTGCTGCAGTTTGCACTGCCGGGCGTGGACGAGGTGCCGGACGGATTTCCGGCCGATGTGCTGTGGCGGTTCCGGTTCGCCTCGCTCGGTATCCAGTTCGTGCTGTGGGCAGGGATCGGCGCGATCTTCGGTGTCCTGGCGCGGCGGTCGCTGCGGGCCTGACAGCAAGGGGCCCGATCCATATCGTTACGACTGCGCCTGGCCCGGTGCTTTCGTTGCATTGAACGAAAAAGGCGTGGATGGCCGGCACGAGGCCGGCCATGACGGGGGGACACTGTCGGCCCTGACGACGGGGCCCGGTCGGCCCTGACGACGGCCGTGGTCGGCCATGACGGGGGGACTCTGGCGGCCCTGACGACGGGGCGTGGTCGGCCGGCCTCGTGCCGGGAAAAGGCCGCGGTCAGCCGGCCTCGGCATGCGTCACGCCGGGCGCGCAAGCGCGGCCCATGGCGGCATGGGGGGATTTGGCCCCGCCGTCCGCGCCTATCGCCGCACCGCGCGGTGCGTCCGGGTCAGCCCGCGGCGGCCAGCGCCTGGTCCAGATCGGCGATCAGGTCGTCCGCCGTCTCCAGGCCGATCGACAGGCGGATCACATCCGGCCCGGCGCCTGCCGCCAGGCGCTGCTCATCGGCAAGCTGGCGGTGCGTGGTGGAGGCCGGGTGCAGGATCAGGCTGCGCGTGTCGCCGATATTGGCCAGGTGGGAGAACAGCCGCACGCTCTCGACCAGCCGGATGCCGGCCTCATAGCCGCCGCGCACGCCGAAGGTGAACACCGCGCCCGCGCCGCGCGGCAGGTATTTGCGCACCAGGGCACGGTACGGGCTGGACTCCAGGCCGGCATACGACACCCAGGCCACGCCGGGATGGCGCTCCAGGAATTCCGCCACCTTCTGCGCGTTCGCCACGTGGCGCTCCATGCGCACATGCAGCGTCTCGATCCCGGTGATGGTCAGGAACGCGTTCATCGGCGCCATCGTCGGCCCGTAGTCGCGCAGGGCGACGGCGCGCGCCTTGGTGGTGAAGGCGAAATCGCCGAAATTCTCGTAGAAGCGCAGGCCGTGATAGGCCGGCTCCGGCTCGGTCAGCGCCGGGAATTTGCCGCCCTGCGACCAGTCGAACCTGCCGCTCTCCACCACGACGCCGCCCAGCGAGTTGCCGTGCCCGCCGAGAAACTTGGTGGTGGAGTGCACGATGAGGTCGGCGCCCCACTCGAACGGCCGGCACAGGAACGGCGTCGCCAGCGTGTTGTCCACGATCAGGGGAATGCCGGCGTCATGCGCGACCCTGGCGATCGCCTCGAGGTCCACGACGATTCCGCCGGGATTGGCGAGGCTCTCCAGGAAGATCGCCTTGCACCGCGGCGTCAGCGCGCGGCGGAAATTCTCCGGATCGTGCGGATCGACGAAATGGCAGGTCCAGCCGAGCTTCTTGAACGACAGCCCGAACTGCGTGAGCGAGCCGCCATAGAGGTTGCGTGACGCGACGAACTCGTCGCCCGGCTCCATCATGGTGGCGAAGATCAGGAACTGCGCGGCATGGCCCGAGGCGGCGGCCACCGCGGCGCGCCCGCCCTCCAGGCTCGCCACGCGCTCTTCCAGAACCGAGACCGTGGGATTGGTCAGGCGCGAATAGATGTAGCCGAAATTGTGCAGGTTGAAGAGCGATGCGGCATGGTCGACATCGTCGAACACATAGGCCGTGGTCTGGTAGATCGGCGTCGTGCGTGCGCCGGTCGTGGGATCGGGCGCGGCACCGGCATGGATCGCGCGCGTCTCGAAGCCGTAGCTGATATTGGCCGATGGCAGGTCACGCGGCTTCGTGCGGCGGTCGGTGGGGGCCTGCGGCGCGCGGTTGCTGATGATGCCGGAGTTCACGCCACTCCAGGACAATTCGCCGCCCAGGCGGCCGAACTCGATCTTCGGGCAGCGGTTCATGATCACCTCGATCCCCGCCGCCTCGGCCCTCGCCGCCGCCTCATCGTTGCGCACGCCAAGCTGCATCCACACCACCTTGGCGCCGATCGCGATCGCATCGTCGACGATCGGCCCGACCGCCTCCGAGGCGCGGAAGATGTCCACCATGTCGATCTTGTCGGGGATGTCGCGCAGGCTGGCATAGATCGTCTCGCCAAGCTGCTGCTTGCCGGCGGTGCCGGGATTGACCGGGATGACGCGATAGCCTTTGCCCTGCAAATACTTCATCACGAAGTAGCTGGGCCGGTTCCAGTTGGACGATGCACCGACCATCGCGATGGTGCGCACGGTGGACAGGATGCGGCGGATCTTCGCGTCGGAATACGGAATGGGATCGACTGCGGCCATCGACGTCCTCACCTGCTGGGCGCGGCACATAAGACCGGACCTGCGCGGATGACAATGCGCGGACAGGCCTTCCGGCAGCGGTTCATTCCGCTCATAGTACGCAGCGCACCGGTGGCGCCGCGGAGGTCCCATGAGCGTTCTCAATACAACGACGGGCACCTACTACGCGACGCTGAGCGATGCCATCGCGGCATCGGCGGCGAATGATGCGATCCAGATCACCGCCGGATCCTATGTCGAGAACTTCCCCAACATCACCCATTCGCTGAGCATCCAGTCGGTCGGCGGATTGGCCTATCTGACCAACCCGCAGCCGGTGCCGGTGAACGGCCGTGCCATCATCAACGTGCCCGGCGACCTGAACGTCAACCTGTCGATCTACGGGCTGGCGATGTCGGGCGCAGTGGACGCGGCCGACAACGGTGCGGGCATCCTGTTCGAATCAGGCAACGGCCATCTCACGATCAGCAATTCCTGGTTCTACGGCAACCAGGACGGCGTGCTGGTCGGCACCACCACCGCGGCCAGCCTGACCGGCATGACCGTGTCGATCGACCATTCGGAGTTCAGCAACAACGGCGTCGCGCCGAGCAATCCGCGCTACGGCTTCGACCACAACCTGTATGTCAACGGTGTCGACGAACTCACCGTCACCGACAGCTACTTCCACGACGCGCTGGGCGGGCACGAGATCAAGAGCCGCGCGCTGAAGACGACGATCCAGAACAACCGCATCCTCGACGGCCCGACCTCCGATACCAGCTACAGCATCGACCTGCCGAACGGCGGGATCGGCATGATCTCGGGCAATGTCATCGAGAAAGGTGCTGCCGCGCCCAACAAGTACTTCATCCACTTCGCCGGCGAGGGCACCTATCCCGCGAGTTCGCTGGAGGTCAGCGGCAACATTTTCGTCAACGACCGTCCGGCCGGCTCGACCGGCGTCTACAACCAGTCGAAGGACGGTGACGGCAAGAATATCCCGGCGACGATCAAGGACAACACGCTTTACAAGGTCGGCGAACCCAACCTGTTCCAGGACAATTTTGGCCCGCCGCTCGACATCGTCAGCGGCAACCTGTTCCCGGCGGGCGACGGGCCCGTACTCGACACATCGCACCCGTTCAACTTCGCCCTGGCGGTGCCGGAGCCTGCGACTGCGGCGCTGCTGCCGCTTGCGCTGCTCGCCACAACATTGGTGCGGCGCTGGCGCAAGCGGTCGCGCGGCGGTTAGCGAGCCTGCTGGATCGCCGACAGGATCCAGGAGCCGCCCGAGGAGCGCACGAAGGTCCACAACTCGGTGGCGGTGACGTGCTCCAGCAGGCTGCCGTCGATGACGCGGCCCGACGCGTCGCGCGTCACGTCGATCATCGAGAACCGCATCGCCACGGTGGCGTATTCGCGGTTGCCCTCGCGCCAGGACTGCGCCAGGTCGCCCTGCAGCAGGCGGACGTCGGACACCTCGTTGCGGGCGCCGTGGCTCGCCTGGTCGGCAAGCTGCTCGTTGAAGTAGCCCAGCATCTCCGGCGTCACCATCGAGCGCAGCGCGTTCAGATCATGCCGGCTCCAGGCCGCCTGGACGTTCTGCAGCAGGCTCTCGAACGCCTGGAAGTCACGCTCGCTGATCTGCACGGGCGGCGGGGCGGCGGAACCGCCGAAGCCGCCCATCGTGGCCGGAGGCGCTCCCGGAGGTGCGCCCTCGCGGGCGAACATCCCCGGGCCGCCGGCGAGGGCCGGCTGCTGGCGGCGACGGAACCAGCGCACCAGCAGGCTGACCGCCAGGACGACCAGGCCGATCTGCAGCAGGAAGCCCAGGAAGCCGCCCATGCCCATGCCGGACATGCCGCCGAAGAACCCGCTGCCGAACAGCAGGCCGCCGATGCCGGCGCCGATCAGGCCGCCCATCAGCCCGGAGGCGAAGCTGGAGCCACGGCTCATGCCGCCATAGGCCGGCGCCGTGCTGCCGTAGCCCGGCGACGGGGTGTTGGGAGTCATGCTGCGTTGCAGCGGCTGCGCGCCGGTCGGCGCGGTACGCGTGGTCGGCGGCGCGGACCAGGTCATGCTGCCGCGGCTGCCGGATGATGAACCACCGCCGGCACGTGCTTCCGCGAGCCCCGGGGCAAGCGCCAGGCTCAGCGCGGCGACGGCAGCAAGCAGATTGGACGTACGACACATGGCGTTGTCTCGCTTCTTGGTTGGCATGTTGCGCAATATGGTGATTTGTCGCCTCAGGCGCCAGCGATCGTCATGCTTTCCACGCGCACGGTCGGCGAATCTGTGCCGCGCCGGAAGCGCAGGTCGTTGGCCGGCGCCATGTGCGCGAACATCTCCAGCAGATTGCCCGCAATGGTAATCTCGGCCACCGGCTCCGCTATGGCGCCGTCGCGGATCATGAAGCCGGACGCGCCGCGGCTGTAGTCGCCGGTGAGGCCGTTCACGCCCATGCCGATCATCTCGTTGACGTAGAGGCCGAGCTTGATGTCCGCCATCAGTTCCGCCGGCGTCATCTCGCCCGGTGCCAGATAGAGGTTGGTCACCCCGGGCGAGGGCGGGCCGCCGGTGCCGCGGAAGGCGTGGCCGGTGGGCTGCATGCCAAGCTGGCGGGCGGAGCGGCTGTCCAGCAGCCAGGTCGTCAGCACCCCGGCGGCAATGAGGTCGCGCGCCTCGGTCGGCGTGCCCTCGCCGTCGAAGATCCGCGAGCGCAGGCCGCGGACGCGCCGCGGGTCGTCGTGCACCTCGATCGTGTCGCCGAAGATCCGCGTGCCCAGCTTGTCCTTGAGGAAGGAGGTGCCGCGCGCGACCGCGGCGCCGTTGATGGCACCCGCCAGATGGCCCAGCAGGCTGCCGGCGACGCGCGGATCATAGACCACGGGCAGCTTCGCGGTCGCCGGCCGGCCGGGATTGAGCCGGATCACCGCGCGCTCGCCGGCGCTGCGGCCGATCGCCGCCGGATCGTCGAGGTCGGCCAGGAACACCGTCGAGTGGTAGTCGTAGTCGCGCTGCATGCCGGTGCCGCTGCCGGCCAGCGCGCTGGCCGAGATCGAGTGGCTGGTCCTGGCGTGGCGCCCGGCAAATCCGGCGGAGGTGACCAGGAACGCCTCGGAGCGGCCGAAGCCGGCCTCGGCACCCTCGGAGTTGGTGACGCCGGCAACCGCGAGCGCAGCCTCCTCCGCGGCGGCGGCGCGGGCCACGAGTTCCTCGGTCGAGGGCTCGGCCGCGTCCTCGAGGTCGAGGTCCACCGCCTCGGGCGGTGCCGCGGTGTCGGCCAGGCCGGCATAGGGATCTTCCGGCACCACGCGCGCCATCGCCACCGCCCGGGCGGCGAGTTCGGCGAAGCTCGCCGGATCGACGGCACTGGACGAGACGATCGCCGCGCGCTGGCCCAGGAACACGCGCAGTCCGAGGTCACGGCCCTCGGAGCGTTCCACGTGCTCGGTCTTGCCCAGCCGGCGCTGCACACTGAGCGAGGTGCCGGAGATCAGCACGGCATCGGCCGCGTCCGCTCCGGCGGCACGGGCACGGGCGATCAGGTCGGCAAGCAGATCGAGCGGATTGGCCACCATAGCAGCGCTCCATTGTTGGGTCGCAAGCCGTGCCGGTCAGGCGAGCACGACAAGCGACGAGTAAGGCAGCAGCTTCCGATCGACGGTATAGAGGAGGACGGGCTCGGTGATGGCCTGCGCCAGCAGGATGCGATCGAACGGGTCCTGATGATGCAGGGGAAGATCGGCGACAACGGAAGCGGCCTGCCAGCGGATCAGTAATTCTTCGAAGCCGCGTGCCAGCGCCTCCGTGGCGATCCTGTCAGCGCGAACTGCGAAGTCCGGGCGGCCAAGGCGCGTGATCGCGACCTCCCAGATGCTTGCGGTGCTGAACAGGACATCATTGGTCGGGTCCTCTATCGCGTCACGAGTCGTATCGCCCAGACGTGCTGGATCGTTGAGCGCCCAGAGCAGCAGATGGGTATCCAACAGCAGCCGCATCAACGCCCTTCGAAAGCATCCAGGATGTCATCCGGCAACATGTCGTCGAAATCGTCCGGGACATGAAACTGCCCGGCCAGCGTCCCAAGCGTGCGCCGCTCCCGCTTCGCCTCGATCGGCACCAGGCGCGCGATGGGCTTCCCCGCCTTGGCGATGATGACCTCCTCGCCCGCGAGAGCCGCATCGAGCAGGCGGGAGAGCTGGCTCTTGGCGACGTGGATGTTGACGGTGGGCATTGGCCGGGCACCTCCTGGCTTGGCTAAGCTACGTGCACCACGGCTATCCGGACAACCGCAACGGAAGCGGCGACGGGTCGTCCCCACGGCCGCCGCTCAGCCGCCGCTCGTCCCGACCCGGCCACCGTTACGCCGCCAGTTTCTCCACGATCGCGCCCAGCGCCGGCACCCGCTCCGCCGGTCCCATCGTCGCCAGCGTCGGCGCGCCGCGGAACAGCCTTGCGGCGGCGCGGCGCACATCGTCCGTCGTCACCGCGTTGATCTTGGCCACCGTCTCCGCCGTCGGCACCACCCGGCCGAACACCTGCAACTGGCGCGCAAGCTGCTCGCAGCGGCTGCCGGTGCTCTCGAGCGACATCAGCAGCGAGGCCTTCACCTGGGCGCGGGCGCGGGCAAGTTCCGCCTCGGTGACCACGCGCTGCACCTTGCACAGCTCCTCGAGCGTGATCGGCATCAGTTCTTCCGCCTCGCTCTCGCCGGTGCCGGCGTAGATGCCGAACAGGCCACCATCCATGAAGGGCGAGCTGAACGAGTAGATCGAGTAGACGAGCCCGCGCTTCTCGCGCACCTCCTGGAAGAGCCGCGACGACATGCCGCCGCCCAGCAGGGTCGAGAGCAGCAGGGTCGGATAGTAGTCGCGGTCGCCGTAGCCGACCGACGGAAAGCCCAGGACGATGTGCACCTGGTCGAGGTCGCGCGCCTCACGGAACTCGCCGCCGCCATAGGTCGCGGGCAGCATCGCCGGCACCGGATCGACCGGCAGGTCGGCGAAGTGGGCGTTCACCAGATCGAGGATCTGCCGGTGCGTCAGCGCGCCGGCCGCCGCCACCACGACGTTCTGCGCCGCGTAGTGCCGGCGCATGTAGCCGGTCAGCATGGTGCGCGGCATCGAGCGGATGCCCTCCTCCGATCCGAGGACCGGCCGGCCGATCGGCTGGTTCGGATAGGCGTGCTCCTGGAAATGGTCGAAGATGATGTCATCCGGCGTATCGTTCGCCTGGCCGATCTCCTGCAGGATGACGCCGCGCTCGCGCTCCAGTTCCTCGGGCTCGAAGGTGGAATGGGTCAGGATGTCGCCGATGATGTCGGCGGCGAGCGCCGTGTCCTCTTTCAGCACCTTCACGTAGTAGGCGGTCTGTTCGCGCGCCGTGTAGGCGTTGATGTGGCCGCCCACGGCCTCGATCTCTTCGGCGATCTGCGCGGCCGAGCGGCGTTCGGTGCCCTTGAAGGCCATGTGCTCGAGGAAGTGCGAGACGCCGTTCTCGGTCTCCTGCTCGTGGCGGGAGCCGGTGGCGACATAGGCGCCGAGGGAAACGGTCTCCACCCGCTCCATCCGTTCGCTGACGACGGTAAGGCCGGAGGGGAGGCGGGTGAGCTGGATGGCTTCAGACACTGTGGCACATTCCTGGTTGGATCGAGCAGTCTAACGGTCCCCAATATGGGACCGCCAGAGCCACTTGGCACCCGCCGTCCGGTACATTGTGCATGCGGCGAGAGCAGGTCTCCGGGCAGAACGGCCTATGATTTCACCAGCTTGGTGAAGTCCGACCACTGCTCGACCCGGAAGGCGCGGATGTCGCGCACCGATGCGGGCAGCCATGGCAATGCCTTGAGCGCCATGATGGCGCCGAACAGATTGGCCAGGTCCTCGGAATTCGTCGTGTAGCGGCTGCCCTGTACGCGATCGAAGCCGAAATTGGCCGAGGCCGCGCCACTATCGGCATAAGCCTGCGAGACACCCTTCGGATGATGCTCCGCCGTCGCGGCAACGACCAGATCGGAAGCGATGGCGGACACCAAAGCAGATGCCGTTCGTATAGGCTCACGGAGCCCGCTCCAGCTCGTTGTCTGAGAGCGTGATTCACCGCTCCGGCGATTCCACCGCGGACGGATCTCGCTCTAACGCTCCCGCGGATCGTCCAGGATGTCGCTGAACCGGTAGTCGACTTCCTCACCGGTCTCAACGAAACGCACGCGCATCAGCCGGTCCTGGTCAGGCAATTCCTTGCCGACGCCGACAATCTCATACACGGGACCAACCAGCCCGAAGCGCCGCCATGTCCCTACGAGATTGTTCGGCTCTGGCAGCATCGGAGGTCACCACGGGTTGATCCTGTCCATCAGGCTACCACGTGGGGACGCCCCAGCCCAAACGGCTCAGTTCTTCTGGACGCTGATCTTGTCCTGGCCGACGCCGATCTCCAGCACCGTATTCCGCTTGTGGTCGTAATAGGCGTAGCCGCCGACCCCAATGCCGACGACCAGCACGGCAATGATCACATACAATACACTTCGCTCCATAACCCGACAGTCCCTCGCAGTGTGTGCGATCATCTGGGCGCATTCCTTGCCGACCCGGATGCACATTGCCGCGACCGAGGCTAGGCTCGTGGCCACGAACCTGGGAGCGAACCGCCATGAGCGACCAACTGCCGACGGCCACCCGCGTGTCCGATCCGGGCATCCGTGCCCTGTACCGGCTGGAGAACCGCTGGCAGGCCTGGCTCGACGTCGAGGTGGCGCTGGCTCGGGCGCAGGCCGAACTCGGCATCATCCCGGCCGGTGCGGCGGAGGCGATCGCCGCGGCCGCGCGCCTGGACAAGCTGGACCGCGCGCGCATCGATGAGGGGTTCGCCCGCACCGGCCACACGATCGTGCCGCTGGTGTGGGAATTGTCGCGCGTGGTGGGCGAGCAGCATGGCGGCTGGGTGCACTGGGGGGCAACGACGCAGAACATCACCCAGACCGGCGACCTGCTGGTGCTGCGCCAGGCGCACCGCGTGTTCCTGCGGCTGATCGGCGAGGCGCTGACGGCGATGGCCGACCTCGCGGAGCGCGGCGCGGAGATGCCGATCCCCGGGCGGACGCACGGCCAGCACGCGGTGCCGGCCACCTTCGGCTACAAGGTCGCGGTGTGGATCGACGAGTTGCTGCGCCATCTGGAGCGGTTCCGGCAGGCGGCGCCTCGGCTGTTCGTCGCCATGCTGGGGGGCGGTGCCGGGACGTTCGCGTCACTCGGCACGCAGGGTCCGCCGGTGCAGGCGGGGATCGGCCGGCAGTTGGGCTTCGGCTCCATGGCGGTGCCGTCGCGCGCGCTGGGCGACCACCTGGCCGAGAATATCTGCCTTCTGGGCATGCTGGCGGCGACCTGCGGCAAGATCGGCCGCGAGGTCTATACGCTGATGAAGACCGAATTCTCCGAGGTCGAGGAGCCGGTGCCGCCGGGCACCGTCGGCAGTTCCACCATGCCGCAGAAGCGCAATCCCAAGCTATGCCAGGACATCATCGCCGCCGGGGCGGAGGTGCGCGCGATGGTGCCGCTGGCGCTGGAGGCGATGCAGACCGAGCACGAGGCCGACCGCACCACCAGCCTGATGATGGACTCCGCCGAGGCGCGTGCCTGCATCGCGGCCGGCGACATGCTGTCCCGGCTGGGCGAGGTGATGCGCGGCCTGCGCCTCGATCCGGCACGGATGCGGCAGAACCTCGACCTCGGCGGCGGGCTGATCATGGCCGAGGCGGTGATGCTGGAGCTGGGTGCCACGATCGGGCGGCAGCACGCGCATGACGTGGTGTACGACGCGGCGCAGGCGGCGTTTGTGGAGGGGCGGTCGTTCGGCGACCTGCTGGCGGCGGATCGTCGGGTGACCGAGCATCTGGATGCGGCGGCGATCGCGGGGCTGCTGGACCCGACGAAATACACCGGCCTCTGCGCCGAGATGGCGCGCGAGGCGGCCGGGCGGGCCCGGCTGGCCGCGCAGGCGTGCGGAAGCTAGGGACGCTGCCCGCGCACGGGATGCGCCGGGCCACAGGCGCGAGGTGGGCGTCCGGATCGCTGTCCTACCGATAGGGGTCGGCCTCGTGCCGGCCATCCACGCCTTCCTTTGAGGCGGAAGAAACCATGGCCAGGCCAAGCCATGACGATGGAGTGGGCCAGCCGGTAGAAGCCGGCGCCGGACAGCGCCGGGCCTGTGGCAGCCATGACGTCAGCATCCGCTCCCCGCCCTTCGGTTGGCGCCGCCGGCGTGACGGCCCTGCTGGCCACCCGGCGTCGCGGCTGTTAAACGCGCCGCCATGGATGCCGTCACTCCCGGCGCCGACGTCGCGCGGAAACGCGACTCGACCCTCGCCCTGCTCGGCCGGCTCTGGCGGGAGCACATCCGGCACCGCCGGTCGCGCCTGCTGCTGGTGCTGGGACTGACCGCACTGATGGCCGGCACCACCGCGCTCTACCCGGTGGTGATCGACCACGCCTTCCAGATGTTCGAGGATCGCGACCGGCGCATCCTGTACCAGATCCCGCTGCTGGTGCTGGCGATCACCTCGGTGAAGGCGGCGGCCCAGTATTTCCAGAACGTCCAGGTGCAGCAGATCGTGCTGCTGGTGATCCGCGAGCTGCAGGGCCGGATGTTCGCCCATCTCGCGCGCGCCGACCTCACCCGGCTGGAGCGCGAGGCGCCGGCCCAGTTGGCCGCCCGCTTCACCACCGACGCCACGATCATCCGCGACGCGCTGACCCGCGCGGTGAACGGCATCGCCGATGCGGTGACGGTGGTCGGGCTGGTCGCCTCGATGCTGTATCTCGACTGGGTGCTGAGCGTGATCGCCGCGGCGCTCTACCCGCTCGCCGCGGTGCCGATCCAGAACATCGGCCGGCGCATCCGGCGCGCCTCGGGCGGCATGCAGGAACGGATGGGCGAGGCGGCGGCGATGCTGAACGAGAGCTTCGCCCAGGCGCGCACGGTCCGCGCCTACCGGCTGGAGGATGCCGAGACGGCGCGCGCCGAGGGCTCCTTCGCCCAGCTTTATCGCGCGCTGATGCGGATGGCGAAGGGACGCGCGCGGGTCGATCCGGTGCTCGAGGTGCTGGGCGGCGCGGCGGTGGCCGCGGTGATCGGCTTCGCCGGCTGGCGGGCGGCCATCAGCTCCCAGACCATCGGCAATTTCACCGGCTTCGTCGCCGCCCTGCTGATCGCCTCGCGCCCGCTCCGCGCCCTCGGCTCGCTCAATTCGGCGTTGCAGGAGGGCATGGCCGGCCTCACCCGCGTGTTCTCGGTGATCGACGAGCCGGCCCGCATCGTCGATCCGCCCGACGCGGTGGCCCTGCCGCCGGGCCCCGGCCGCGTCGTGTTCGACGATGTCCACTTCGTGTATCCGGACGGACGCGTCGGGCTGGCCGGGCTGAGCTTCACGGCCGAGCCCGGGCGCATGGTGGCGCTGGTCGGGCCGTCCGGCGCCGGCAAATCGACCGCGCTGGCGCTGATCCCCCGCCTGCACGACGTGCTGGCCGGCACGGTGCGGATCGACGGCAGCGATGTCCGCAGCATCACGCTGGCCAGCCTGCGCGACGCGATCGCCTATGTCGCGCAGGACACGCTGCTGTTCGACGACACGGTCGAGGCGAATATCCGCATGGGACGGCCGGGTGCCAGCCACGCCGAGGTCGCCGAAGCCGCCGAGGCCGCCGCCGCCGCCGGGTTCATCGCGGCCCTGCCGCAGGGCTATGCGACTCGGGTGGGACCCGGTGGCCAGCGGCTGTCCGGCGGCCAGCGCCAGCGCGTGGCCCTGGCGCGCGCCCTGCTGCGCGATCCCCGCATCCTGCTGCTGGATGAGGCGACCAGTTCGCTCGACACCGAGAGCGAGGCGGCGATCCAGGTGGCGCTGGCCCGACTGCGGCAGGGCCGCACCACGATCGTCATCGCCCATCGGCTGTCCACCGTGCGCGATGCCGACCTGGTGGTGGTGGTCCATCATGGCCGCGACGTCGAGTGCGGCAGCCACGCCTCGCTGCTGGATCGCGACGGGCTGTATGCCAGGCTTGTGCGCAGCCAGGCGCTGGTGGACCACCGGCCGGCGCAGTAGCGTCCGCGTAACGTTTCATGCGATAGGGCCTGCCAGGCTCGGCTGCGACCGCCGGAACGCAACAGGCGAGTTGGATGGACGACCAGACGACCACGACCGGGCCTGCGACGACCGGGCTGACGCCGGCCACCCCCGCGCGGACTCAACCGCGGGTTGAGCCGCGCGATGTCCAGCCGTCGCGCCAGCGCAGCCGTCCCGCCTCCCGGGCGCGCTGGGTGCTGCTGCTGATCGTGGCGGTCGCGGCGGCCGGCGGCACGACGCACTGGTACCTCACGAAGGACGAGGCGAGCACCGACGATGCCTATACCGACGGGCGTGCGGTGACCGTGGCGCCGCAGGTGGCGGGCACCGTCGTTGCGCTGCACGTGGCGGACAACCAGCGGGTCAAGGCCGGCGACGTGCTGCTGGAGATCGACCCGCGCGCCTATGTCGCCGCCCGCGACCAGGCGCGCGGCAACCTGCAGGTGGCCGAGGCGCAGCTTGCCACGGCGCGGATCAACCTCGAGTGGACGCGCGAGGAGTACCCGGCACGGCTGGCCGCGGCGCAGGCCCAGGCGACGGCGGCGCGGGCGGCGCATTTCAAGGCGGACGCCGATGCAAGACGCCAGCGCGGGCTGCCGAAGCAGGCGACCACGCAGCAGGAGGTCGACACCGCCGAAGCCGCGCTGCGCGGGGCGGTGGCGCAGGTCGACCAGGCGCAGGCCGCGGTGCGCCAGGCGGCGCTGGTGCCGCAATATGTCGGCCAGGCGGAGGCGAGGGTGCGCCAGCTAGAGGCGCAGGTGGCGTTCGCCCAGGCACAGCTCGACCAGGCGGAGCTGAACCTGTCCTGGACGCGCGTGACCGCGCCGCAGGACGGCTGGATCACCAAACGCAACGTCGAGCGGGGCAACTACGTGCAGGCCGGCCAGTCCATCCTGTCGATCGTGACGCCGGAGGTGTGGATCACCGCCAATTTCAAGGAATCGCAGCTCGACCGCATGCGGCCGGGCCAGGCGGTGGAGATCGGCATCGACGCCTATCCGCACCTGAGGCTGACCGGCCATATCGACAGCATCCAGCTTGGTTCCGGCTCGCGCTTCACGGCGTTCCCGCCGGAGAATGCCACCGGCAATTTCGTCAAGATCGTGCAGCGCGTGCCGGTCAAGATCGTCATCGACCGCGGGCTCGACCCGGCCAGTCCGCTGCCGCTCGGGCTGTCCGTCGTGCCCACCGTCCGTCTCCTCGATGCGGCCCCCAGGTAGCGGCGGGCTGGTGCGCCTCATCGGCGACGGCTGCCGCAGGGCGCGCGCCGCATGAGCGACGCGCGCGACGTGGCGTGGCAGCCGAGGGGGAATGTCTGGCTGGTGGCGGGCGCGGCGACGCTCGCGCCGTTCATGGAGATCCTGGACACCACCATCGTCAATGTCAGCCTGCCCAACATCGCCGGCGCGCTGTCGGCGAGCAACGCCGATGCGACCTGGACGCTGACCTCATACCTGGTGGCCAACGGCATCGTCGTGCCGGTGGCGGGCTGGCTGGGGCGGCTGATCGGCCGCAAGCGCTATTTCCTGATCTGCATCGCGATGTTCACCGTGTGCTCGTTCCTGTGCGGCATCGCGACCAGCCTGCCGGAACTCGTGGCGTTCCGGCTGCTGCAGGGGCTGTTCGGCGGCGGGCTGCAGCCGGCGCAGCAATCGGTGATCCTCGACACGTTCGAGCCGTCGCAGCGTGCGAGGGGATTTTCGCTGGTGGCGATTGCGGTGATCTTCGCGCCGATCATCGGCCCGACGCTGGGCGGCTGGATCACCGACAATTATTCCTGGCGCTGGGTATTCCTGATCAACGTGCCCGTGGGCCTCTTCGCCTTCATCGCGGTGTCGCAACTGGTGGAGGACCCGCCCTGGGTGCAGCGCGACCGCGCCCATGTGCGCGACATCGACTATGGCGGGCTGGCGCTGATCGCGCTCGGGCTGGGGTCGCTGCAGATCGTGCTGGACCGCGGCGAGGACAGCGACTGGTTCAATGACCCGGGCATCCAGCTTTTCGCCCTGCTGGCGGCGGTGGGCATCATCGGCGGCATCGCCTGGCTGCTGATCGTCGAGAAGCCGGTGGTGAACCTGCGCTGCCTGCGCGACCGCAATTTCGGCGTCGGCGTGGTGATGGTGTCGGGGATCGGCGCGATCCTTTATTCGACGAACGTGATCATTCCGGTGATGGCGCAGCAATGGTTCGGCTACACTGCGCTGCTGGCCGGGCTGCTGCTGTCGCCAGGCGCGGCGGTGATGATCCTGTTCATCCCGATCGTCGCGCGCCTGGTGCTGCCCAACGTGCAGACGCGCTACGTCATCGCCTTCGGCTTCTTCATGCTGGGCTGTTCGGCGGCCTACGCGCACCAGCTTACGCCGCAGATGGATTTCTGGACGCTCGCCTCGTTCCGTGCGTTCCAGACGATCGGACTCGCCTTCCTGTTCGTGCCGAACAGCACGCTGTCCTATTCGTCGCTG
Organism: Acetobacteraceae bacterium; assembly: GCA_037201625.1. Lineage (GTDB taxonomy): Bacteria > Pseudomonadota > Alphaproteobacteria > Acetobacterales > Acetobacteraceae > JAMXLO01. The sequence continues at coordinate 2,863,241 of JBBCGR010000003.1, forward strand.
CCGCGGTCGCTGAACGCGGATGCGACCGCGCTCTATTCGATGTTCCGCAACATCTTCGGGTCGATCGGCATCGCGGTGATCACCGCGCTGGGCGTGGAGCGCCAGCAGGTGCACCGCGCCTATCTGTCGGAGCACCTGTCGCCGTTCGACCAGCCGTACCAGGAGCTGCTGGCGCGCCACACCCAGGCGCTGCAGGCGATGGGCCACACCGCGAGCAGCGCGCATGACGCGGCGATGGGGCTGATCAACCAGACGCTGAACAAGCAGGCGGCGATCCTGTCGTATATGGACCTTTACGAGTACACCGCGGTGACCGCGTTCTGCCTGGTGCCGCTCACGCTGCTGTTCCGCGCCGGCATCGCCGGCCGCGGGCGATAGAGCGTGATCCGCGCAGGTGGAATCGCCGGAGCGGCTCCAGCGGCTACGGCCACTTCACCTCGGGCGGCAGGCTCATGAGGATCGCCTCCACGTTGCCGCCGGTCTTCAGGCCGAACAGCGTGCCGCGGTCGTGGATCAGGTTGAACTCCACATAGCGCCCGCGCCGCACCAACTGGTGCTCGCGCTCCGCCGAGGTCCAGGCCTCGTGCATCCGCCGCCGCACGATGCGCGGGAAGGCGTCGAGGAACGCCAGGCCCACGTCGCGGGTGAAGGCGAAGTCGGCATCGGCGTCGCCGGTGAAATGGTGGTCGTAGAAGATGCCGCCGGCGCCGCGCGGCTCGCCCCGGTGCGGCAGGAAGAAGTAGCGGTCGCACCAGGCCTTGAAGTCCGGGTAGTAGGCGGGATCGTGCCGGTCGCAGGCGGCCTTGAACGAAGCATGGAAATCCGCCGCGTCCGCCACAGCCTCGGCAGTCTCGAGCCGCATCGGCGTCAGGTCGCCGCCGCCGCCGAACCAGCCCTTGGTGGTGACCAGCATGCGCGTGTTGAAATGCGCCGCCGGCACGCGGGGGCTGGTCATGTGGGCGACCAGGCTGATGCCGCTCGCCCAGAACCGCGGGTCCTGCTCGGCGCCGGGGATCTGGGCGCGGAACTCCGGGCTGAACTCGCCTTCGACGGTGGAGACGTTGACGCCCACCTTCTCGAACACCCGGCCGCGCATCACGGCCATCACGCCGCCGCCGCCGCCCGGCCGCTCCCAGGCGGTGCGCGCGAACCGGCCAGGGGCGACGGCAGGGGCGGTCCCAGGGGTGGCGCCGTCGTTTGGCGGAGGGTCGGCGGCGGCGTCCTCGATCGCCTCGAATGCGGCGCACAGCCGGTCGCGAAGGCTTTCGAACCAGGCCTGTGCGGCGGGTTTCAACGCATGGTGTGGCGGTCGTGCAACGGGTTGCGACATGAGGGCTTGTTCCAAGCTCTGCGGTAGGTTAGCCCCTCGCGGCGGCGTGTTGCAGGGGTGCGGGAGCGATCCTAGTATGCGCGCCATCCGCGGTCGCGAGACCGTGAGATGCTGAAATTCCGGGCAGGCCGAGGGGTCTGGCCGCGGTTTGGTGCGTCCCGTGCCAGGCCGTAGCGTCACCGTATTGAGGGGAAGATGGCTGATCCGTCCACCGCCGCCGTCGCTCACCATGGCCATCCCGACGTCACCAAGCGCGATTTCCTGAAGCTGGTCACCGGCTCCGCCGCGGCGATCGGTGTCGGCGCCGTGGCGTGGGCCTTCATCGACTACATGGAGCCGTCCAAGGACGTGCTCGCGCTGTCCTCGGTCGAGCTGGACCTGGTGCCGATCACCGCGGGCCAGGGCGTCACCGTGCTGTGGCAGGGCAAGCCGATCTTCGTGCGCCACCGCACGCCGCAGGAGATCAAGGAGGCCGAGGACGTTCCGCTCAGCCAGCTCTCCGACCCGCAGGCGGATTCGGCGCGGGTGAAGGCGGGGCACACCCAATGGATCGTGCTGATCGGCATCTGCACGCATCTCGGCTGCATCCCGCTCGGCAACAAGCCGACCGACCCGCGCGGCGAGTGGGGCGGCTGGTTCTGCCCCTGCCACGGCAGCCAGTACGACACCTCCGGGCGCGTGCGGCGCGGACCGGCGCCGCTGAACCTGGCGCTGCCGCCCTACGCGTTCGACTCGGACACCAAGATCAAGATCGGCTGACGAAGGAAAGCGCCTGATGGCCGGCCAGCAGCACAAGAGCGAGTTCGCCAACCCCGTCGTCAACTGGATCGACACCCGCCTGCCCATCTTCACGATGATGCAGAAGGAATACGGGACGTTCCCGACGCCGCGGAACTTCAACTACTTCTGGAATTTCGGCGCGCTGGCCATGGTCACGATGCTGATCATGATCGCCACCGGCATCTTCCTGGCGATGAACTACCAGCCGAACGCGGCACTCGCCTTCGACTCCGTCCAGCGCATCATGCGCGACGTGAACTACGGGTGGCTGATCCGCTACATCCACCAGAACGGCGCCTCGATGTTCTTCATCGTGACGTACATCCACATCTTCCGCGGCATGTACTACGGATCGTACAAGTCGCCGCGCGAGCTGCTGTGGATGATCGGCGTCGCCATCCTGCTGATCATGATGGCCACCGCGTTCATGGGCTACGTGCTGCCCTGGGGCCAGATGTCCTACTGGGGCGCCACCGTCATCACCAACCTGTTCTCGGCCTTTCCCATCGTGGGCAAGCCGATCGTGACCTTCCTGTGGGGCGGCTTCAGCGTCGACAACCCGACGCTCAACCGCTTCTTCTCGCTGCACTACCTGCTGCCCTTCGTGCTGGTCGGCGTGGTCTTCCTGCACGTCGCCGCGCTGCACGTCGTGGGCTCCAACAACCCGCTCGGCATCGACGTGAAGACGCCGCAGGACACCGTGCCGTTTCACCCGTACTACACGGTGAAGGACAGCGTCGGCCTGTGCGTGTTCTTCCTGGTCTTCGCGCTGCTGGTGTTCTTCTCGCCCAACTACCTGGGGGACGCGAACAACTTCATCCCGGCCAATCCGCTGCAGACGCCGGAAGACATCGTGCCGGAATGGTACTTCCTGCCGTACTACGCGATCCTGCGCTCGGTGCCGAACAAGCTGCTGGGCGTGTGCCTGATGTTCGGCTCGATCCTGGTGCTGTTCGTGCTGCCCTGGCTCGACACCTCCAAGGTGCGCAGCGCCCGCTTCCGGCCGATCTTCCGCCAGCTCATCTGGGTCTGGGTGGTCGCCGTCATCGTCCTGGGCGTCTGCGGGGCCAACAAGCCCGAGGGCATCTGGGTGGTGCTGAGCCGCGTTTGCACGCTCTACTACTTCCTCCACTTCCTGGTAATCCTGCCGATCCTCGGCAAGCTGGAGCGGCCGCTGCCGCTGCCCGAAAGCATCAGCCGGCCGGTGATCGGTGGCGGAGGACCCATGCCCTCGGGCGCTGCGGCCAAGCCGATGGAGAAGGCATGATGCGCATGCTGCGACATCTCCTGGCCGGCGCCGCCCTGGCCCTGGCCATCGCCGCCCTGGCCAGCCCGCCCCTTCCCGCCGCCGCCGCGGAAGAGGCCCCGAAGCCACCCGCGCAACGCTGGAGCTTCAGCGGTCCGTTCGGCAGCTACGACCTCGCCGCCGCCCAGCGCGGCTTCCAGGTCTACTCCGAGGTCTGCGCCGCCTGCCACGCGATGCAGTTCCTGCACTACCGCGACCTGACCGGCATCGGCCTGTCCACCGACCAGATCAAGGCGATCGCCGCCGCCGTCACCGTGCCGCTCGGCACCGACGATTCCGGCCAGCCCAAGGAAGGTCCCGGCACGCCGGCCAGCCAGTTCCGCTCCCCCTATCCGAATGAGAAGGCGGCGCGCGCGGCCCAGAATGGCGCCTATCCGCCCGACCTGTCGCTGATGGTCAACGCCCGCGTGGACGGCGCCAACTATGTCTATGGCATCCTCACCGGCTTCTCCGACCCGCCGCCCGGCATGAACATGATGGCGGGGATGAGCTACAATAAGTACTTCCCGGGACACCAGATCGGCATGCCGCCGCCGCTCAGCGACGGACGCGTCACCTATGCCGATGGCACGCCGGCCACGGTCGAGCAGATGTCGCACGACGTGGTCACCTTCCTGGCCTGGGCCGCCAATCCGGAGATGGTCGAGCGCAAGCAGATGGGCTGGCGCTGGGTGCTGTTCTTCCTGATCATGACCGGCCTCACCTATGCGGTGAAGCGCAAGGTCTGGGCGGATGTGCATTAGGCCGCGATGACAGTCACCCCGGTCATCGGTGTCGTCGGCGGCTCGGGCATCTATGACATCGACGGGCTCGAGGACAAGGTGTGGCGGCAGGTCGCCACACCTTGGGGCATGCCGTCGGATGCTCTGCTGTTCGGCCGCCTGGGCGACGTGCGCTGCGTCTTCCTGCCCCGCCACGGGCGCGGCCATCCGCTGTCGCCCACCCACCTCAACTACCGCGCCAATATCGATGCGCTGAAGCGCTCCGGCGTCACCGACGTGCTGTCGCTGTCCGCGGTCGGCAGCCTCAAGCCGGAACTGCCGCCCGGCCATTTCGTCATCGTCGACCAGTTCATCGACCGCAGCTTCGCCCGCGAGAAGAGCTTCTTCGGCGAGGGCATCGTCGCCCATGTCTCGATGGCCAATCCGGTGTGCCCGCGGCTCGGCGACGCGCTCGAGGATGCCGCGAACGCACTTGGCCTGCCGGTGACGCGCGGCGGCAGCTACCTGGTGATGGAAGGCCCGCAATTCTCAACCAAGGCGGAGAGCGAACTGTACCGGTCGTGGGGCTGCAGCGTGATCGGCATGACCAACATGCCGGAGGCCAAGCTGGCCCGCGAGGCGGAGATGAACTACGCGACCGTCGCCATGGTCACCGATTTCGACTGCTGGCATCCCGACCATGACCACGTCACCGTGGAAGCCGTGGTGCGCGTGCTGCTGGACAACGCCGACAAGGCGCGCGCCCTGGTGCAGCGGGTGGTGCCGGAGATCGGCAAGCCGCGGGAGCCATGTCCCGCCGGCTGCGACCACGCGCTCGACAACGCCATCATCACCGCGGCGCACATGCGCGATCCGCTGCTGGCGGCCAAGCTTCATGCTGTGGCGGGACGGGTGCTGGGCGGATAGCAGCCGGGCCATCCTCCTCCCCGCGCTCGCCTGCGGTCGGCGCCCCTGTCATTGCGAGCGGCAGCGAAGCAATCTCCATGGGGATTGCTTCGTCGCTACGCTCCTCGCAATGACAGGGACGGCCGGCTGGGGTCAGCCCAGGTGCTTGGCGAAGAAGGCCAGCGTGCGCTGCTGGGCCAGTTCGTAGTCGGGCTTGCTGAAGCTGCCACGCTCGTCGCAGCCGAAGCCGTGATGCGCGCCGAGATAGACGTAGCTCTCGACCTTGGGCTGGGCGGCGCGGATCGCGTCGACGTCGCTCATCGGGATCGAGGCGTCCTTCTCGCCGAAATGCATCTGCACCGGGCAGTTGGGGCGCTCCTCCTTGGTGCCGGCGATGCCGCCGCCGTACCAGCACGACGCGGCGGCGAACTTCGTGGTGCGCGTGGCGCCCCACCAGGACACCGTGCCGCCGAAGCAGTAGCCGACGATGCCGAGCTTCTTGTCCCCAAGGTGGGCGGCGGCGGCCTCGACGTCCTGCATCACCTGCGCGTCGTTCAGCTTCATGCGGAAGCCGCGGCCGGCGTCGATGTCGGCCTGCGTGTAGCCGAGTTCCACGCCCTTCTCGACGCGGTCGAACAGCGCCGGGGCGCAGACCGCATAGCCCAGGGCGGCGAACCGGTCCGCCATGTCGCGGATGTGGTGGTTGACCCCGAAGATCTCCTGGATCACCACGATCCCCTTCGTGCCGCCGGTCGCCCCGGCGGTGTAGGCGGAAAACTTGAAGCCGTCGGCGGATGTGAGTTCGATCGTGCTGCCCATGGGTCTCCTCCCGGTTGTGCGTGCGGTCTCGCGTGCCCAGGATGGCGGGATGGGTGAGATCGTCAACCTCCGCCGGATGAAGAAGCGCCGGGAACGCGAGGCCGCGGCGACGGCCGCGCAGCAGAACCGCGTGCGCCACGGCCGGACCGTGGCCGAGAAGGCGAACGACCAGCGCGAGGAGGAGCGGCGCCAGGCAGCGCTCGACGCCAAGCGGCGCGAGGATTGAGCCAGAGCGTGATCCGCGCGAACGGAAACGCCGCTACGGCCTGGCGAACCGGGCGAAGGCGTCCGCCAGGACCTGGTAGATCGCCCGCTTGAACCCCACCGCCAGGGCCGGCAGTTCCGCGAGATCCGCCCAGCGCCAGGCGTCGAATTCGGGATGCGGGTCCGCATCGAGCCGGATGTCGCTGTCCTCGCCCACGAAGCGCAGGGCGAACCAGCGCTGCGTCTGGCCGCGATAGCGTCCGCCCAGCGCCACGCCGATCAGGTCCGGCGGCAGGTCGTAGCTGAGCCATGTGTCGTGCTCGCCGATGATCTCGGCGCGGGCCGTGCCGATCTCTTCGGCGAGTTCCCGCAGCACCGCCACCCGCGGGTCCTCATCGGCGTCGATGCCGCCCTGCGGCAACTGCCAGCCTCCGGCGGGGCCTTCCGCATTCGGGAAGTCCGCGCGGCGGGCGACGAACACCTTGCCCTCTCGGTTGAACAGAACGGCGCCGACATTCGGCCGGTAGGGCAGATCGCTCATGGCTTGGCCGGCGCCCGCACCAGCGCGCTCACCGGCGCCAGCGCCAGGCCGTCCGCCGCCAGCCCGCTGGTCCACGCGATCAGCCGCTGGGTGGTCACCGGCCGCACGGTGCCGACGAGACCGAGGGCGCTGCCCTTCTCGCGCGCCAAAGCGGACAGGCGCGCCAGTTTCTCGTCGATATCAGGGCCGGTCGCCGGTTCATCGATCACCACGTCCACGCTGCGGTTCCAGGCCAGCGGCAGCGCCTCGGAGCCTGGCCTCGGGTCGACATACAGCAGGCCACGGCGCGCCACCTCCGCCAGCACCGGGTTCATCTCGTCCGGCATCGAGGCGAACCGTTCGCCGCGCATCCCGGCCTCGATGCCGGTGACGCCGACATAGCCGGTGATGCGCGACAGCGCCCACATCAGCCGCGGCCGGTTCTGCTCCGGGGTCAGGCTGGTCATCATCGCCTGCCGGCCGGGATCGTTCAGCGGGAAGCCCGTCGGCTCCATCGGCAGCGACAGCAGGTATTCGTGCTCGCCGGACCGCGCGGCGGCCAGCAGCTTCGCGACGTTCTGCGCATAGGGTGAGACCGCGAGCGAAACGCCGCCCGGCAGGCCGCGGATCGCCGTCTCGCTGTCGGATTGGTTGAGGCCGATCCCCGCCAGCAGCAATCCCACCCGCGGCCGCCGCGTGCTGGTGTCGAAGCCGGCGGCATAGACCTGCATCGGCATGCGGTCATCGGCGGCGATCCGCGGCACGAGATCGGCCGGTGCGCCCGGCAGCGGCTCCAGCAGCGCGGGTTCGGGGTCGACGATCGGTCCCGGCGTGTCGCGCCCGGGACGCGGCCCCGCCTGGACCTGCGCCTGGGCCGGGCCAGTCTCCCGCGGCGCGGGCTTCGCAGCACCGGTGGACGGCGCCGCGGGGCTGGCCGCGGGCGGCGCGTGACCGGCGGCCGCCGGCGCCTGGGCCACCGCCGGCAGCGGCGGGGCCCGAGGGGCCGGCGGGCCGGCAAGCTGGAGCGCGATGCCGCCCGCCAGCAGCAGCGCCACGACAATCAGCCAGAAGACGCCGAGACCGCGCCAGCCGGCGAAGATTTGCCGCGGCAGCACCCCTGCCGCGAAGGTCAGTTGGCGGTGACGCGGTTCTGCGCCGCCATCGCCTTTGCCAGCACCAATGCCTGCTGCAACTGGAAGTCGGTTTCAGATGGCTTCGTCGGGTCGAATTTCGGGAAGCCCTCGGGCGGCTTGGCCGGGATTTCGCGGGCAATCGGCGGCAGGTCGGTGCGCGGCGCGGTCTGCACGTCGGGCGTGCCGCCGCGGTTCTTGAGCACCCGGTTGAGGTCCGCCTCACGCTCCGGCCCGAAGCGCGGCGTCTCCTCGCGCGATTCCGCGACCGGCACGTCCGGCATGATGCCCAGCCCCTGGATCGACCGGCCGGACGGCGTGTAGTAGCGCGCCGTGGTCAGCCGCATGGCGCCGTTGCCCGGCAGCGGGATGACGGTCTGCACCGAGCCCTTGCCGAAGCTGCGGGTGCCCAGCAGCACCGCGCGATGGTGGTCCTGCAGCGCGCCGGCGACGATCTCGCTGGATGAGGCCGAGCCGCCGTTGATCAGCACGATCAGCGGCAGGCCGCTGAGGATGTCGTTGCCCTTGGCGTCCCAGCGCTGCGCGTCCTCGGTGTGCCGCGCGCGCGTCGAAACGATCTCGCCCTGGTTGATGAAGTCGCCGGAGATCGCCACCGCCTGGTCCAGCAGCCCGCCCGGGTTGTTGCGCAGGTCGAGGATCAGCGCCTTGAGCTTGCCGCCCGCCTGCTGGCGCAGCGCCTTCACCGCCTGCTTCAGCCCGGCATCCGCCTGCTCGGTGAACTGCGACAGCCGGACATAGCCGACATTGTCACCCTCCATCCGCGACTTCACCACCTGGATGTGGATGATCTCGCGCAGCATGGAGATCTCGACCGGCTTGTCGATACCCTCGCGCTTGATGGTCAGGGTGATCTTCGAGTTCGGCGAGCCGCGCATCTTGTCGACCGCGTCCTGCAGCGACAGGCCCTGCACGGTCTTGCCGTCGAGCGCGGTGATCAGGTCGCCCGCCTTGACGCCGGCGCGCGAGGCCGGCGTGTCGTCGATCGGGCTGATCACCTTGATGAAACCATTGTCCTGCGTGACCTCGATGCCGAGGCCGCCGAACTCGCCCTTGGTCTGGACCTGCATGTCGCGGAACGCCTTCGAGTTCATGTAGCTCGAATGCGGGTCGAGGCCGGTCAGCATGCCGTTGATCGAATTCTCGATCAGGTCCTTGTCGTCCACAGGATCGACATATTCCGCCCGTACACGCTCGAAGACGTCGCCGAACAGCGTCAGCAGCCGATAGGTCTCCGCGCGGCCACCCTCGGGCGCCGCCAGCGCCGAGAAGCCGAAACCGAAGCCTAGCTGTTGACTGATCAGACCGGACGCGGGGCCGATGGCGATGCCGCCAAGAAAGGCTGTGCCGAGAAGGAGGCCTGTGCGGAGACGCCGGGAGCGATGGTCCATTCGTTTCATCCTTTGAGCGCATCCACGCTTGGCGGAAACGCGTTCCTAGCAAAGATCATGTTTTCGCGCGTGCGTGGCTCAGCCGTCCAGTATTGAAATCTTACGTGAACGAGAGCTTAACCGCTCGCCCTCAGCCACGGTGCCGGATTGACCGGCTGACCATCGCGCCGCAACTCCACATATAGTGCCGGCCGACTGCCAGATCCCCCCGGTTCCCATCCTGGCATGACACCGACCGGCTCACCGGCCGCCACGGACTGCCCGACCTTCACGTCGAGCCGTTCGAAACCGGCCAGCACCGCATGGTAGCCGCCGCCGCAATCGACGATCAACAGCAACCCGTAGCTACGGAACGCTGCCGCAAAGGCCACGCGCCCGCTGCACAGCGAAACGACCGGGCCGACGGCGCGGCATGGTAGGAAATGCCGGTCGACGGCCCGCCCTCGGCCGCCTCCCCCCACGCGCGGAAGATGTTGCCGGCGACCGGCGAGGTAAGCTGCGCGCGAGGCTGCGCCGCGCTCGCGATCGTGCCGGCCCCGGTCGGACGTTCCAGCCCGGCCTCGCGCCGCCGCGCCGCGGCAGCCTCCTCGCCGCGCTGGCGGCGATCCGCCCGCGCCGCATCCTGCCGCGCCCGCGCCCGTTCGGCTTCGCGCCGCGCCTCGAGTTCGGTCAGCATGCCGCGCAGCGTCTCGGCCCGCGCCGCCTCGCCGGCCGCGCGCTGCGCCGCCGCGGCCGCCTCGCTTTCGGCGGTCCGCCGCCCCGCCTCGGTCGCGGCGATCTGCTGGTCGAGCGCCGCCGCCTCGGCCTGCTGGTGCGCCTGCGCCGCCGCCAGCCGCGGCGTCTCTGCATCCAGCGCCCGCGTCGCCACCGCCAGCCGGTTCTGCTCGCGCCGCAGCGCCACCGCCTCCTGGCCTAGCTGCCCCGCCAGCCCGCGCAGCACCAGCACGCCGCGCAGCGTGTCCTCGGCCTGGCCCGGCACCGCCAGCAGCGTCTCCGCCGGGAACAGCGACAGCCGCTCGATCAGCGGCAGCAGCGGCTGCATCGTCTCGGCGCGGGCGTTGAGGGCCGCCTGCGCCTGCCGCCGCAGCGCCGCCAGGTCGTCCATGCGGTTCGCCGCCTCGGACGTCGCCGCCTCCGCCTGGCGCAGCTTCGCCACCGCCGCCACGCGCTCCTCGGCCAGGCGCCGCGCCTCGGCGGCGGCAGCGGCGGCGCGGGCGGCGGCGTCGCGCTGCGCCGCCTGCTCCGCCTCGTGCGCCTTCTCCGCCCGCTCCATCTCGCGGCGGGCAGCGTCCTCCCGGATCGGTCGCGCCGCCTGGGCCGTGACCGCAGTCAACGCCATCAGGGCAAGCAGGCTACTCGGCCGCGCGCGCCGCATCGGCACGGATCAGGGAACTGCCGGTCATCTCCTGCGGCTGCGGCAATCCCATCAGGGCCAGCAGCGTCGGTGCCACATCGGCCAGCTTGCCATCCTGCAGCGCCGTCGCCCCGCCGCCCATCAGCAGCACGGGCACCGGGTTGGTGGTGTGCGCCGTGTGCGGCCCGCCGGTCACCGGGTCACGCATCAACTCGCTGTTGCCGTGGTCCGCGGTGACCAGCAGCGCACCGCCCTGGCTGGCCACCGACGCGGCGATGCGGCCCAGGCCGGCATCCACCGTCTCGATCGCCTTGATCGCCGCGGGCAGGCTGCCGGTGTGGCCGACCATGTCGGGGTTGGCGAAGTTCAGCACGATCAGATCGTATTTCCGTGAATCGATCGCCGCCACCACCTTGTCGGTCAGTTCGGGAGCGGACATTTCCGGCTGCAGGTCGTAGGTCGCGACCTTGGGCGACGGCACCATGATGCGGTCCTCGCCGGGAAACATCGTTTCCTGGCCGCCGTTCAGGAAGAAGGTGACGTGCGGATACTTCTCGGTCTCCGCGGTGCGAAGCTGGGTGCGCCCGGCCTCCGCCACCACCTGGCCCAGGATGTGGTCCAGGGCCTGGTGCGGGAAGATCTCCTCGAGATACGGCGCCAGTTCGTCCGAATAACGGGTCATGCCGACGGCGGCGGCGAACTTGATGACGCGCCGGCGCGGGAAGCCGTCGAAGCCAGGCTCCAGCAGCGCGGCCAGGATCTCCCGCACGCGGTCGGCGCGGAAGTTGAAGCACAGGAGGCCGTCGCCGTTCTGCATGCCGCGATAGCCGCCGATCACGGCGGGCAGGACGAACTCGTCGGTGACGTCGTGCGCATAGGCGTCCTTCACCGCCTGCACCGCATCGTCGACCCGCACGCCTTCGGCCTCAGCCAGCGCGGCATAGGCCTTGCCGACACGGTCCCAGCGCTTGTCCCGGTCCATCGCGAAATAGCGGCCGATCACCGTGCCGATCGGCACGTCATCCGGCAGCGCCGCCCGCAACCGCGCGATGTCATCGGCACCCGAGCGCGGCGGCGTGTCGCGCCCGTCGGTGAAGGCGTGCAGCACCGTCGGCACCTGCGCCGCATGCAGGATCTTCGCCAGCGCCACGGCGTGGTCCTGGTGGGAGTGCACGCCGCCGGGCGAGACCAGGCCGAGCAGGTGGCAGGTGCCGCCGGATGCCTTCAGACGGCTGATCAATTCCTGGAGCGCGGGCGCCTTGGCGATGCTGCCATCCTGCACCGCGTGGCTGATGCGCGGCAGTTCCTGCATCACCACGCGGCCGGCACCGATGTTGAGGTGGCCGACCTCGGAGTTGCCCATCTGCCCCTCGGGCAGCCCGACATCGAGGCCCGATGTGTGCAGGAAGGCGTGCGGGCAGCTCTGCCACAGCCGGTCGAAATTGGGTTTACGGGCCTGCGCCACCGCATTGTCGGCGGTCTCCTCGCGCCAGCCGAAGCCGTCGAGGATCGCCAGCATCACCGGCCGAATCGTCTGCGCCATGGACCCGTTCTCCCGCCAGACGCGACTGGGTAGCGCCAGCGACAGCGTCGAACAAGGGCAACCTGCGGTTGGTTACAGGTGCGTGCGGAGGCTGGCCGCGTATACCGCTGTCTCGACAGCCGCGAAGCCCGCCGGATAGGGTGAACGCGCATGCAGGGGCGCCTTCCAATCCCGAGCCTGACGGGGCTCCGATTCGTTGCCGCCATGTGCGTCGTGGCGGCCCATGCCCTGCTGCGGCTGGTGCCGTTCCCGGCCGAGCAGCCGCTCTGGTACACCTACGTCACCCAGGCCTCGGGGCCGGGCATGACGCTGTTCTTCGTGCTGAGCGGCTTCGTCATCCACTACAACTATTCCGCGACGCTCGAGCGCCAGGGAGCCGGCGGCCTGCGGAACTTCTTCGTCGCACGGTTCGCCCGGCTGTACCCGTTGTACATCCTGTGCGTTGTCGTAAGCATCGCGTGGACCTGGCGGCATGGCACGTTGGGCAACCTGGTGCCGCTGCCCTATTTCCTGCTGCTGGCGCAAAGCTGGTTCTACGTCGTGATCGGCGACAACGCGGTGATCTACCAACTCGGGCCGGTGCTGCCGGTGACCTGGTCGATCAGCACGGAATGGTTCTTCTACCTCGCCTATCCGCTGGTCTGCGCCGCGCTGCTCCGCATACCGGGCTGGCGCCGCAAGCTCGCCGCCGCGGTCGCGGTCTCGGCCGTCATGCTGGGTGCGCTGTTCGTTGCCCATGGCAACGCCGCAGCGATCAGCCGCATCGCCGCCGGCGTGTTCGGGCCCGTGGCCGAGACGCAGAGCCACTGGCAGGACAGCTTCCTCCGCTGGCTGATCTATTTCTCGCCCTATTCCAGGCTGGGCGAGTTCCTCATCGGCTGCCTCGCCGCGGCCATCTTCATGGACCTCCAGCAGCGGCCCGTCTCGCGCCGCGAGGCCCGGTTCGGCAGCCTCGGCCTCATTGCGGCTCTGCTCGGCTGCGCGGCGCTGTACCGGGCGATGTTCGGCCCGCCGTACAGCGGCCCGCCGTTCACCTTCGTCACCTTCCTGCACATGTCGTTCGGCTTCGCCCCGCTGATCGCCGCGGTGATCTTCTGCTGCGCGCGCTACCGCTCCTGGCTCGGCCGCGCGCTCTCGCTCCGGCCGGTCGTGCTGTGCGGCGAGGCAAGCTACTCGATCTACCTGCTGCACCTGTTCGTGTTCCACCTGTTCGTCCTGCGGGCGGTGCCGGTGACGAACGGCGACGAGGAACTGCGCGATCTCGCCTGGATGGCACTGGCGATCGCGGTCACGCTGGTGGTTTCGCTGGTCAGCTACGCGCTGTGGGAGAGGCCGCTGCGCAACCTGCTCCGCCGCGGGCTGGCGCCGCGGCTGCGCAAGGCGCCGGCCTGAGGGGGATGTAACGCGGGGATGTGACGCGGGGGCGCGAGGCGGCCACGGACGCCGCGCTCACGATCATGTCCTTTGCATCGCCGCGGTCATCTCGCCAGCTTGCGCGGCAGCCAACCGGGAGGAGGATGCGCCATGGCAGTCAAGGCCAGGCCCGACGGCTTCCACGCCGTCACGCCGTATCTCGTCGTCGAGGGCGCCGCGGCGCTGATCGATTTCCTGGCGACGGTGTTCGATGCGGTGGAGGAGGGCGAGCGCTTCACCGGTCCCGACAACCGCGTCGCCCATGCCGAACTGCGCATCGGCGATTCACGGATCATGCTGGGCGAGGCGCATGGCGAGCACCGGCCGATGCCGGCGATGCTCTACGTCTACGTGGACGATGTGGATGTGCGGTACCAGCGCGCGCTGGCGGCCGGCGCCACGTCCGTGCAGCCGCCGGCGGACCAGTTCTATGGCGACCGCAGCGGCGGCGTCCGCGACAGGTGCGGCAACCAATGGTGGATCGCCACCCATATCGAGGACGTGCCCTCGGACGAGATGCATCGCCGGATGCAGGCGGCGGCCGAGAAGACCGCCGGCGCCTGAATCGTGCCGCGGCCGCCTGCCGCAGCGATCGGTCCCGCCGGGATTGATCCCGCCGGGATTTCTCCTGTCGGGATCAGTCGCGCCGGGCCATGGCGAGGCCGATTCCGGCGCCGATCAGCAGCCCGCCGGACAGCCGGTTGCGCAGCCGTCCACGCATCGCGAGCAGCCCGCGCGCCCGCCCCGCCAGCAGGGCCCAGCAGCAGTCCAGCCCCACCGCGATCGCCAGGAAGGTCAGCGACAGCACCGCCATCTGCCGCGCGATCGGCGCATCGGGCGTCAGGAACTGCGGGAAGAGCGCGCCGTAGAACAGCAGCGTCTTCGGGTTGGTGAGCGAGATCAGGAAGCCGCGCAGCGCGATCCCGCGGAATGAGCGCACCTGTGGCGGTGTCCGGGTGAGATCGACCGGCGGCGCCGTCCACTGGCGGACGCCGAGATACAGCAGGTACGCGACGCCGATCCAGCGGATCCACTCGAACCAGTCGGCGAGGATGCGCAGCGTGGCGGAGAGCCCGAGCGCGGTCAGCGCAAGCTGGACGACGATCGCCGATGAGGTGCCGGCGACGGTCAGCAGGCCATAGCGCGTGCCGTGCGCCACCGCGTTCGCCACGATCAGCGACACGTTCGGGCCGGGGATCAGGAACAGGATGACCGAGGCGAGGACGAAGCCGAGATAGAGGTCGAGGTGCATGGGACTGGCTTTCGGTTCGATGCGCCATGCGGTGACGGGCAGCGCCCCGCCGCACGGCGTGGGGCGGGGCGTTTGCGCTGTCTGCCGGGCCGCGCCGTCAGTCGGGGGCGCAGGGTCCTCGGGCGCGCAATCCGCCGCCGCCGATCGGGCGGTTGCTCGGATTGGGGCGCTGGCGGCGGCAGGTCATATCGGTCTCATAGCGGATGTCCGCCGCGGGTTGAAGCACAGTCGGTCGAAGCGGCGTCACGGCTTGCAGCATCACGCCTTGCGGCACCGCCGGTTCCAGCGTCACGGGGCCCAGCCGGTCATGAACGCGAGGCGCAGCGTCGCCGGCACGCGGCCGTCCTCCTGCGGCAGACCGGCCAGCGCCGCCGGGAACAGCGCACGGTCCGGCACGCGCCGGTCGCGCTCGCGCAGCGCGTTGGCCTCGCCGCCGGCGCGCAGGTCGCGCAGCAGGGCCAGCGGATCGGCGTAGAGCAGCCGCACCTCCTCCACATCCGCCACCGGCAGCGCGAACCCGGCACGCTGCAGCAGCGCCGCGCAGTCGCGGAGGTCGACGAACGGCGAGACGCGGGGGGAGGCGCCGCCGGTCAGCGCCACCTCCGCCTCGGTCAGAGTGCGGCGCAACTCGGCCAGGGTCCCGAGTGCCGGCAGGCTGGCCAGCAGCAGGCCGCCGGGCCGCAGCGCGAGGCGCAACTGGATCAGCGCGCCGGGCAGGTCGTTCACCCAGTGCAGCGACAGGCTGGCCATCACCAGGTCGAAGCTGGCGGTCCGAACGGCAGGAACTCTTCGTCCGCCGCCACGGCCAGCGGTGCGCCGAGGCGGGCCATGGCGGGCGACAGGTCGCAGCTTATGGTCTGGATGCCGCGGTCGCGCAGCAGCGGCGCCACGATGCCGCGGCCGCCCACGTCGAGCGCGTGGGTGAAGCGCTGCGTCGTGTCGTCGAGCCGGTCCAAGAGCCGCGCCGCCGCGTCGCGCAGCACATCGGCCACGCGATCCACCGAGCGGGCGGCGCGGTCGCGGTGGTGGCGCACGGCGCGCCGGTCGAACACCTCAGGATGCATGGGCTTCCTGTGCTCCCGGTGCGTGCCGTTGCCAAGCGTTCGCCCGCGCGCCTAGGCTGACATGGGAGGGCAGTCATGAAACGCATCGATGCCGACACGCTGCATGCCTGGCTGCTCGACGGCGACGAGTTGGCTCTGCTCGACGCGCGCGAGGACGGCGAATTCGGCACCTCGCACCTGTTCTGGGCGGTTCCCTGTCCGCTGTCGAAACGCGAGATCCGTGCGCGCGCGCTGCTGCCGCGGCTGGCGGCACGGATCTGCTGCGTCGACGATGGGCGTGGCCTGGCGGAGCAGCTTGCCGGCTGGCTGGAGAGTATCGGCTGCACCGACGTGGCCGTGCTCGATGGCGGCACGGTCGCCTGGGAGGCGGCCGGCTACGAGTTGTTCTCCGGCGTCAACGTGCCGTCCAAGGCGTTCGGCGAATGGGTGGAGCATCATTACGGCACCGAGAGCGTCGATCCGCCGGACCTGAAGGCCTGGATCGATGGCGGGCAGAACATCGTGGTGCTGGACAGCCGCACCCACGAGGAGTTCGTGCGCATGTCGATCCCGACCGGCGTCAGCGTGCCGGGCGGCGAACTGGTGTATCGCATCGGCGACCTGGCGCCGGATCCGAAGACGCTGGTGGTGGTGAACTGCGCCGGGCGGACCCGCAGCATCATGGGCGCCGAGAGCCTGCGCCGCGCCGGCATCCCCAACAAGGTGGTGGCGCTGCGCAACGGCACGATGGGGTGGGAACTGGCGGGCTTCCGCTGCGACCGCGGCCGCACCGACCGGTTCCCCGCCGGCACGCCGAAGACCGCCGCCACCGCCCTGCAGCGCGCGCAGGCCTTCGCCGAGCAGTCCGGCGTCGGCGTGATCGGCGCAATCGACCTCGCGCGGTTCGAGGAAGATCCGGACCGCACGCTGTATGTGCTCGATGTGCGCGATCCCTCGGAATACCGCGCCGGCCACCGGCCCGGCAGCGCCAGCGCGCCCGGCGGGCAGTTGGTGCAGGCGACCGACCAGTGGGTGGCCGTGCGCAACGCCCGCATCGTGCTGGTGGATGATACCGGGGTGCGCGCGCGCATGTCCGCCGCGTGGCTGCGGCAGATGGGCTATCGCGACGTCTACGTCGTGGAGGGCGGGCTGGATGCGATCCGCACCACCGGGCGCGAGCGGCTGCCGGTGCCCGAACTCGGCGCCGCGGTGCCGATGATCGACGTGTCCGGGCTGGTGGCGCTGCTGGACAGCGGCGACGGCACGGTGGTGGTCGACCTCGCGCGCAGCATCGACTTTCGCGAGGGGCACATCCCCGGCGCGATCTGGGGCGTGCGCACCAGGCTCGACGCGCTCAAGCCGCAGCTTGCCGGCGCCCGGCACGTGGTGGTGACCTCGCCCGACGGCGTGGCCGCCCGGCTCGCGATGCCGGAGGTGAAGGGGCTGTGCGCGGCGGAGGTGCAGGCGCTGGAGGGCGGCACCGGCGCCTGGCACGCATTCGGCCGGCCGCTGGTGAAGGACCGTACCACGCCGCCCGACGAAGCCTGCATCGACAGCTACCTGCGGGCCTACGACCGCAACTCGGCGTGGAGGAGGCGATGCAGGCCTACCTCACCTGGGAGATCGAACTGGCGAACCAGATCAGGCGCGATGACACGGTGGCGTTCGGTGCTGGTGAGGCCACTGCCGATCACTGACATCGCATGGCGCGCCGGACGCGCCCTGCTCGACCTGGTGCTGCCGCCGCATTGCGTGGCGTGCGATGAGCCGGCCAACGAGCCGGGCCTGCTGTGCGCTGCATGTTTCCGCCGCACCGGGTTCATCACCGAGCCGTTCTGCGTACGCTGCGGCGTGCCGTTCGGCAGCGCGGCGATGGGCGGGATCGACCGGCTGTGTCCCGCCTGCCGCGAAGCGCCGCCGGTGTTCCGCCATGCCCGGGCGGCGCTGCGCTACGACCAGCAGGGGCGCCGGCTGATCCTGCCGCTCAAGCACGCCGACCGCCTGGAGCTTGCGGCGGTGCTGGCGCCGCACATGGCGCGCGCCGGTGCCGCGCTGCTGCGCGAGGCCGATGTGCTGGTGCCGGTGCCGCTGCACCGCTGGCGGCTGTTCCGCCGCCGCTACAACCAGGCGGCGCTGCTGGCACGCGCGGTGGGGCGGATCGCGCGGCGGCCCTGCGTGCCGGATGCCCTGGTGCGGCTGCGGTCGACGCAGTCGCTGGGCGCGAAGTCGGCGGGGGAGCGTGCCGCGGAGGTGGCGGGCGCGTTCGCCGTGCGCGGCACGCGGCTGGCGCGCGTGGCCGGCAGGCGGGTGGTACTGATCGATGATGTAATGACCTCGGGCGCGACGGCCAATGCGTGCGCGGACGTGCTGCTGCAAGCGGGCGCCGCGTCGGTCGATGTCCTGGCGGCGGCGAGGGTGCCCGATCCGCGGCTGAACTGACACAACGGCAGGAGGGACGTGACATGGATGCAGTCGCCGACCGGATATGGCCGCCGGGCCTCACCCGCATCCCGTACTGGGTCTACACCGACCCGGATGTCCTGGCGCTCGAGCAGAAGCGCATCTTCGAAGGCCCGGTCTGGAGTTTCCTCTGCCTGGAGACCGAGCTTGCGCAGGTCGGCGACTACCGGACCACGTTCATCGGCGCGATGCCGGTCGTCGTGGTCCGGGCGGAGGACGGCGAGCTTGCCGGCTTCGAGAACCGCTGCGCGCATCGCGGTGCGCTGATCTGCCTGGACGATGGCGGCAGCGTGAAGGACTTCCAGTGCGTCTACCACGCCTGGCGCTACGACCTGCGCGGCAACCTCCGCTCGATCGCCTTCGCCCGCGGCGTGAATGGCCGCGGCGGCATGCCGGCCGGGTTCGACATGTCGCAGCACGGCCCGCGCAAGCTGCGGGTTGCCACGTTCTGCGGCATGGTGTTCGCCAGCCTCTCGCCCGACGCGCCGGAGTTCGAGGCCTGGCTCGGGCCCGAGATCGTCGCCCGCGTCCGCCGCGTGCTGGGGGCAACCGCCGGCTGGAGATCATCGGCCGGTTCACCCAGGCGCTGCCCAACAATTGGAAACTGTATTTCGAGAACGTGCGCGACACGTATCACGCCAGCCTGCTGCATTTGTTCTTCGCCACCTTCCGCATCACGCGGCTGAGTTCCGGCGGCGGCGTGCTGGTGAGCGCGACCGGCGAGCACCACGCCTCCGCCACGCTGGCGCCGCCGCAGGGCAAGGACCCAACCTACGAAGGCCTGCGGTCGGACGATGAGAGCTTCCGCCTGGCCGATCCCCGCCTGCTGGGCATGCACGACGAGTTCCACGACGACATCCAGTTGCAGATCCTGTCGATCTTCCCCGGCTTCATCCTGCAGCAGGTGCACAACGCGCTGGCGATCCGCCAGATCGTGCCGCGCGGCGTGGACGCCACCGACCTGCACTGGACCTATCTGGGCTTCGTCGACGACACGGCCGACCTGCGCGCGCACCGGCTGCGGCAGAACAACCTGGTGGGCCCGGCCGCTATGTGTCGATGGAGGACGGCTGCGTCGGCGGCTTCGTGCAGCGCGGCATCGCGCCGCGGCGGACGAGTTGTCGGTGGTGGAGATGGGCGGCGCGGGCGCCGAGACGCAGGAGACGCGTGCGACCGAGGCCTCGGTGCGCGGCTTCTGGAAAGCCTACCGCACGCACATGGCGCTGTGATGAGCGGCGCCGAGACGCTGTTCCGCCTGGCCGCGCTGAACAGCGACTACGCCTCCTGCCTGGACGCGGACCGGCTGGAGGCGTGGCCCGACCTGTTCCTGGAGAGCTGCCTGTACCGGATCACCTCGGCCGACAACCAACGCCGGGGCTACGCCGCCGGTCTGGTCTATGCCGATTCGCGTGCGATGCTGGTCGACCGGGTGGCGGCGCTGCGCCAGGCGAACATCTACGAGCGGCAGGCCTATCGCCACATCATCGGCATGCCGGCGCTGCGACCCGGCGAGGACATCACCGCCGAAACACCATTTCTTGTGGTGCGGGCGATGCGTGACGGACGCATGGATTTATTCGCGGCAGGGGTATATCTCGATCGGGTTCGGGAAGCGGGCGGCGGGCTACGCTTTGCCGAACGCATCGTGGTCTGTGACAGCTCAAGGATCGACACGTTGCTGGCAATCCCGCTGTAGGTCACACCCACACCCGGATTCATGGCCCAGACGAATACCGACGCCGACGCGTTCGACCCGAGTACCATCCTCAACCAGGGCGTGATCTCCCGCCCCGCCCCCGATCCCGCCCATCCCGTGGTCGCAAGCGCGCCGCGTCCGAGAAGACGCTGCTGGTGACAGGGCTCGCCCGGTCCGGCACCAGCATGCTCGCGGCGCTGCTGCAGGCCGCCGGCGTCTGGCTTGGCGATCATGTCTACGAACCGATCAACGAGGATGCCGAGATCACCCAGATCCTGCGCGCCCGCGACCTGGGGCGGCTGGACGCGCTGATCGACCGGCAGCACCGAAGCGGCCCGTCTGGGGCTTCAAGATGCCGGACCTGCATCTCTTCCTGCAGCACGATGAACTGGCCCGGTTCCGCAACCCGCATCTGCTGATCATCTACCGCGACCCGATCGCGGTGGCCGCCCGCAACGTGCTGTCGGAGCATGCCGACAGCCTGGAGGCGGTGCTCGAGGCGACCGCCGCGATGCACGCACTGGCGCAGTTCGCGCGGGCATCGAAGCTGCCGTTCCTGTTCCTCAGCTATGAGAAGGCCCTGCTGTTCCCTCAGGTTTTCGTCGACAGCGTGCTGTCGTTCTGCGGCATCGCGCTGGACGACAAGGCGCGCGCCGCGCTGCTGCGATTCGTCCAGCCGAACCGTGCGCAGTACGTGCTGACCAGCCGGCGGACGTTCGAGGGCAACCTGGAGGGCGTGCTGGACGGGAAGCTGTACGGCTGGGCGCGTCACCTGGGCCATCTCGAGCCGGTGCTGCTCGACCTGCTGGTGGACGAGAAGCTGGCGGCCACCTTCCCGGCCGGAGAGTTCCGCGGCGACCTGCTGGCGGCCGGGCTGGGCAATGGCAACCATGCCTTCTTCCTCGACCTGCGCGACTACGCGATCACCGACCGGTCGGTGATCCGGGTGCGGGGTGAACCGGCGCACCTTCGAACTGGTCAATAGCGGGCTGGCGCTGGGCGATTTGAAGGCCTTGCGCGCCGGGCCCTGACATCCGACGTTATCGCGCAAGGAGTGTGAGATGCCCGAAATCGAAGTCTACACGCAGCCCTGGTGCCCCTTCTGCGCGCGCGCGATCCATCTGCTGAGCGAGAAAGGCGTGGCCTTCCGCGAGATCGACGCACCGCACGGCACGGCGGCGCGGCAGGAGGCGATCCGCCGGTCGGGCGGGCGCACGACGGTGCCGCAGATCTTCATCGGCGGCCAGCACGTTGGCGGCTGCGACGACCTGATGGCGCTGGAGCGGGCCGGCAAGCTCGACCCCATGCTGCAGGCAAGTCCGCAACAGTGAGTGACGGCCAGCGATCTGGCACTCTCAGGCCAGAGTGCAAGATCACCGGGTTCAACAGGTCAGAGAGCATGATCCACTACGATTTGCGTTGCGGCGAAGGGCACGCGTTCGACGGCTGGTACAAGGACAGCGCCGCGTTCGACCAACTGGCGAAGCGGGGCATGCTGGAGTGTCCGCATTGCGGCGATGCGAGGGTGGAGCGTGCGCTGATGCGTCCGGCGGTCGCCACCAAGCGCGAAGCGCTGCCGGTGCCGGTCGCCGCGCCGCAGCCTCCCGCGGCGCCGGCCGCGGTGGGCGGCGGGCCCATGCCGGCGCAGATCCGCGCGATGCTGCAGCGGATGCGGCCGAGGTCGAGAAGAACTGCGACTATGTCGGCCCGGAATTTGCCGAGGAGGCGCGCAGGATCCACCGCGGGGAGAGCGACCGGCGGGGGATCTACGGCGAGACCAGCGCGGAACAGGCGGAATCGCTGGCCGATGAGGGGATCGAGTTCGCCCGCATCCCCTGGGTGCCTCGCGCCGACGGGTAAGCGGCCGCTGCTGCCGAAGCCGGGGTTGCGTGGCTGGGGTGGCCGGCCCCGCCGCCCATCAATCGTCATTGTGGAACTTGTGCCGGCCACCCACGTCTTTCGCGCCACACAGGAAGACGTGGATGACCGGCCTGCGCCGGTCATGACGAGGGAAAGTGCGGGCGGCCGCCGGTCAGACCCGCCGCACGTTCCAGAAATACGGACCGGTCGCCGAGATCACGCCCTGCAGGTTGGCGCGATAGGCGGTGCGGATCTGGAACGTGCCGAGCGGCACGCAGGGCACCATCTCGAACGCGCGCTTGTGGATCAGCATGACGGTCGCGTCGCGTTCGGCCTCGGTCGACGCCTCGACGAAGCGGCGCGTCAGCACCTCCATCTCATCGTCCTTGTACCAGCCGAACCAGGCGGTCGGGCCCAGGCCGCGGATCTGGCTGTGCTCCACCGGGGTGAACCGGATGGTGGACGGCGCCCAGGTGTGGATGATCGACCAGCCGCCCTTCTCCACCGGCTCGCGCGACACGCGGCGCTGCACCACGGTGCCCCAGTCGGTCGCCACCATCTCCACGTTCATGCCGATCTTCACCAGGATGTCGTGCGTCACGTCGCCCAACGGCCCGACCGTCGTCAGGTCCGTCGGGTTCAGCAGCACCACCTTCTCGCCGTTGTAGCCGGACGCCTGCAGCATGGCGCGGGCACGCGCGATGTCGCCGCCCATCACATCGGCGCCGACCTCCTGGCCATACCGGCTCCCGCACGGGAACATGATTTGCACGTGGCATAGGCCTCGGCATCATTGCCGGTGACCGAGGCCATGTAGTCCGACTGGTTCACCGCCATGATCACCGCGCGCCGCACCGCGACGTTGTTGAACGGCGGATGCAGGTGGTTGAAGCGCAGCACGCCGTTGTAGCCGGTCGGGTTGTGCGATGCGATGCGGAGGTCGGCGTTGCGCCGCAGCAGCGGCACGAGGTCGGGCTGCACCTGCTCGTACCAGTCCACCTCGCCGGCCTGCAATGCCGCCGCCGCGGTGGCCGAATCCGGGATCACGCGCCACTCGATCCGCTCGAAATGCGCGACCTTGCCGCCGATCATCCAGTCCGCCGGCTCTGGCGCGGCACGTAGTCCTTGTTGCGCTCGTAGACGGAATGCGCGCCGGCAATGAACTCGCCGGGTACGAACTTGTACGGGCCGGAGCCGATCGTCTCGGTGATCTGCTTGAACGGATCGGTCTTCGCGATGTGCTCGGGCATCATGAACGCGACCGACGCGCCGCCTCGCGCGATCGCATCGATGAAGATGCCGATCGGCCGCTTCAGCGTGATCTTCAGCGTGCGGTCGTCCTGCGCCACGCACTCGTCGACATATTGCCAGACAGTCTGGCCGATGGTCTCGCGCGCCGCCCAGCGCTTCAGCGAGGGGGCACAGTCCTGCGCCCGCACGGGCTCGCCGTTGTGGAACTTCAGGCCGTCGCGCAGCTTGATCAGATAGGTCCGGCCATCGTCCGACAGGGTGAAGCCTTCGGCCATCTGCGGCTTCGTCTGGAACTTGCCGTCGATGCGAACAGCAGGTCGTAGACCGCCCAGCCGTGGTTCACCGTCGGCTGGGCGGTGGTGAAGATCGGGTCGAGCAGCGTGAGGTGGCTTGCGGCACGAAGCGATGGCGAAGGACGATGGCAGAACGGCGGCTGCGGCTGACGCCCGCAGGAACGTGCGACGCTTCATGATTGCCTCCCTTGGGCCGCTGTGTCGCGGCTCCACCGCATGTGATTGCCGTTGGAGGAGGCCGTCAACCTTTCAGTCTGCGCCTGCCTTCAGCGCACGCCGGCCCGCAGGATCAGCCGGCCTGCAGGATGCGCCTCAGCGCTTGGTCATGAGGATCACGTTGCTGCCGCTGGGCTGGCGGCCCTGAGGCGCATCGGCCCTGCTCAGGAAGCTCGGGGCCACGTTCCACTGCGCGCCATCGTCGGTGATCACCGTCACCGTCTTGCGATTGTAGCGGGTCAGCACGCCGACCAGCGGCCGGTGTCCGGCGGGCTGGAAGGTCACCCCGGTCGCCGATGCGGAACTCCAGCATCCCCACATGCGCCCGCATGTCGCGCAGCGCGCGGAGCCTGGCGACGATCCGGTGGTTGAGGGCGATGAGTTCTTCCTCGGACAGGGTATCGATATCGATCGTCATGACGGCAGCTTGCTCCGGAGAATCGGCCGGTGTCACGCTGGATTGCGGCGGCGGCCGATGTAAAAGTCTTTCACATGAGCTGGTCCGGTTCCGGCGGCCACGAGCGCCGCGGCTATCATCACGGCAATCTGCGCGAGGCGCTGGTCGAGGCGGCGCTGGGCGCTGATTGCCGACAAGGGGCCGGCGGGCTTCACGATCGCCGAGGCCGCGCGGCCCTCGCCGGGGTCAGTCCTGGCGCGCCGTACCGGCATTTTCCGTGACGCGGAGGCGCTGCTGGCGGAGGTGGCGCTGCGCGGCTTCGAGCGGCTTGCCGAGGCGCTGGCGGCGGCATGGAACGAGGGACGGCCGGATGCGTTGCGGGGCTTCGAGGCGCTGGGGCGTGCCTATCTCGCCTTCGCCCGGCGGGAGCCCGCGCATTACGCGGCGATGTTCGAGACGCGGATTCCGTTCGAGGCCTATCCCGGGCTGCTGGCCGCGAGCGACCGGGCCTTCGCCATCCTGCGGGATGCGGCGGACCGGCTGACGGCGACGCTGCCGCGGGCGGGGCGGCCGCCCGGCTCTGATGATCGCGCTGCATGTGTGGGCGATGTCGCCACGGCATCGCCTCGCTGTTCGTCCGCGCCGATCCGTCGCGGCGCAAATTGCCGATGTCGCCGGAGGACCTGCTGGAGGCGGGCGTGCTGATCTATCTGCAAAGCCTCGGGCTGGCCGGCGGGCAGGCGCAAGGCTGAGGAGGGCGGGGAGGGCGTCCGCAGCCGATTCCCCTTGACGCCGAACTGTCGTCTGCCCACTATGTAAATGTATCTTACATTCACATGAGGCCAGCCATGTCAGGCTCCGCGAACAACGGTACCTACGGCCCCCCCGAACTCTCCCTGGGGCCCCGGCCCGGGCTGGAACCAGCCCGGTTGGGATCCCTCGCGCGCCTGGCATGCCGCCAAGCCGTTCTGGATCGGCGCCACGGTGCTGGGTTTCATCTTCTGGTGGCCGGTCGGCCTCGCCCTGCTGGTCGCCGGCCTGTGGGGCAAGCGGATGGGCTATGCCGGGTGCGGCTGGAAGACGGCGGCTGGCAGCGCGGCGCGTGGCAAGGCCCGCGGCCGCCCTGGGCCGGCGGGTGGAAGAGCTTCTGGTGCGGCAGCGGCGGCGGCGGATCGCAGACCCGTGCCTGGCAGCAGCCCAGCGGCAACCGCGCCTTCGACGAGTACCGTGCCGAGACGCTGCGGCGGCTGGAGGACGAGCAGAAGGAGTTCACCGACTTCCTCGACCGCCTGCGCGTCGCCAAGGACAAGGCGGAGTTCGACCAGTTCATGTCCGAGCGCCGCAGCCGCCCGCCGGCGCCTCCGGCGGAGGTCCTCGCCGCCGATCGCCTGAGCGCATCACTCTGCGCCTGCCGCCCTCCTCCGCGACGCGGGGGAGGGTTGGCCATGTCTGGGACCTTCCGTGCATGGAGCGTGATCCGCGCAGGTGGATCAACCGAAGCGGTGAATCACGCTCTCAGACAATGAGCTGGGGCGTGATCCGCGGAGGTCGGATCAATCGAAGCGGTGAATCACGCTCTCAGACAACAAGCTGGAGCGTGATCCGCGCAGGTGGCTTAGCCGAAACGGTGAATCACGCTCTCAGACAATGAGCTGGGGTGTAATCCGCGGAGGTGGATCAACCGAAGCGGCTCTAACCAGAATTGGTGACGCGCGGCCGGCCGCATCCCGGTAGCTTCCCCCTCGACACGCCGCTCCTGGGCCGGCGTCGGAGCGGGGACGGGGCGATGGCCGGATCGGAGCGGGCGAACGGGGGTGACGTCAGCGGATCGGTATGGTATCGAGATTCTGTTCGATCCCTTCCCCCGAGCCCCACCGCTTCCAGCCGGATGGCGCGGCCGGCCCCATCGACCGGACCGGCCAGGACTCCCCAACCGCCGGAAGCACGCTGAACCGGGCCGTCACGCGCGCGGGTAAACCGATGGTCCGCCTCACCAGCCTCAAAGGATTGCGCCAGGCTGGGCCACGCCGGGCAGCCGGGTCGTCCTGCGGCGCGGCGAACCGGCGCAGCGCCATGAGCCGCGCGTGACCGTCCCCGGCCTGCGCGAGTGGAGATCTTCTCGGTGAAGACCTTCGCCGCCGCGGTGATCGCCTTCTACATCGCGCTGGCCATGCAGCTCGATCACCCGTACTGGGCCATGACGACCGTCTACATGGTCTCGCAGCCGCTGTCGGGCGCCATGCGCTCCAAAGGCACCTACCGGTTCTGCGGCACGTTCCTCGGGCGCGGTGGCAGCCATCGTGCTGGTGCCCAACCTGGCCAACGCGCCCGGTACTGCTGAGCGCCGGGCTGGCGCTGTGGACCGGCACCTGCCTGTTCTTCTCGCTGCTCGACCGCACGCCCCGAAGCTACGTCTTCATGCTCGCAGGCTTACACCGCGGCGGTCATCGGGTTTCCCTCGGTCGACCAGCCCGACGGGATCTTCCAGACCGCGGTGGCGCGCACCGAGGAGATCAGCATCGGCATCCTCTGCGCCACCATCATCGGCTCGCTGGTGTTTCCCCGCCCGGTCGCGCCGGTGCTGCTGCAGCGGATGGAGGCCTGGTTCGCCACCGCCCGGCGCTGGGCGCTCGCGTCGCTCTCGGGCCAGCGCAGAGGAGGAGGAGGCGCGGACCGCCCGGCGCGCCATGGCCGGCGGCATCGATCGAGATCCACATGCTGACGACATACCTGGCGTTCGATACCTCGGTCCTGCAGACCGCGACCCGGCCGGTGGGCGTGCTGCAGCAGCGGATGCTGTACCTGCTGCCGGTGCTGTCGGGCATCGCCAACCGGTCGCCGCGCTGCGGGGCGCGAACGGCGTCACGAGCGAGATCCAGGCCATGCTGGACCGCGTCGCCGCCTGGCTCGCCGCCGGTCCGGAGACCTCGCCCGAGGCCGGCCGGCGGCTGCGGGAGGATCTAGGTCGGCGCAATCCCGCCCGGCGCAATCCCGCCCGCCGCCGCACCGCCGGCCACTCCGCAGGCGGACTGGCCGGCGATTTCTGCGGGCCGCACTGCTTGACTCCGCCTCACCGAGTTCGTCGATATCGTGCAGGACATCCGCGCGCTGCGTCAGCAGGTGCTGGCCGGCAGCCCGCATCTGCCGCCGCTCGCGCTGCCGCCCGGCGTCGGTCCCGATGCGACGCGCCATCGCGACTACGGCATGGCGCTGCTCTCCGGCTTTGCCGCGGCGCTGGCGATCGGGGTGATCTGCGCGTTCTGGATCGCGACCGCGTGGAGCGATGGTGCGTCCGCGGCACTCATGGCGGCCATCCTGGGGTGCTTCTTCGCGACCCAGGACAACCCGGTCCCCGCCATCGTCACCTTCCTCCGCTATACGGTGCTCTCGATCGCCATCGACCTGATCTACCTGTTCGTGATCCTGCCGCAGTTGTCGAACTTCGAGATGCTGGCCGTGGTGCTTGCGCCGGTCCTGCTGGCACTCGGCACCTGCATCGCGATGCCCGCGACCTTCATGTTCGGCCTGGCCATCTCGGTGAACTCGCTGACGATGCTGGCGCTGACCGATACCTATGACGCCGACTTCGCGAGTTTCCTCAATGCCGGCCTGGCCTCGGTGTTCGGCATCGCGGTGGCCGCGGTCGTCACGGCCCTGGTCAGGTCGGTGGGCGCGGAGTTCAGCGCGCAACGGCTCCGCAGCGCCTGCTGGCGGGACATCGCGCGCGCCGCCTCGCACCAGGGTGCCGTGGAACGGCCGGCGCTCACCGCCGTGCTGCTCGACCGGCTGGCCGACCTGACGTCGCGGCTCGCCGCCTCGGACAGGCATGCCGACATCGCGGTACAGAGCGCGCTGCGCGACGTGGGCGTCGGCCTCAGCATCGTCGATGTGCAGCGGGACAGCGCAGCGCTGCCGCCCGCGGCGCAGGCGACCGTGCGTTCGGCGCTCGCCGATGTCGGGGCGTACTACGCGCTCCAGGCCCCGGCGCCACCCGCGCCCGTGTTGCAGGCCCGCATCGATCGCACGATCGCCGAGGTGGCCGGCAGTGGGGCGCAGCCGGTGCAGACGCTGCTGGTGTCGCTGCTTGGCATCCGGCAGGCGCTGTTCCCGGATGCGGCGACCTTCCACGGCGCGCCGCCCGCCCCTGCACAGGCGGAGATGCCATGATCCATGAGATCGACATCTACGGCGTGTTCATCTCGCCGATGCTGCTCTGGACCGGCATCGCACTCCTCATTGCCGGCATGCTGCGTCCGCTGATCGGACGTCTCGGCCTCTACCGGTTCGTTTGGCACAGGCCGCTGTTCGACCTCGCCCTGCTCCTCATCGTGCTGGGCGGCGTGGTGGCGGCGGCGACATGGTGACCGTCATGCAGCATCTCGAATCCCTGGCCGGCCGCATCGCGGTCACGCTCGTCTTCGTCGCCGTGGCGACCGTGGTCGGCTGGCAGCTCTGGGTCTACTATATGGAATCGCCCTGGACCCGTGACGGGCGCGTGCGCGCCGACGTCGTGCAGGTGGCGCCCGACGTCTCCGGCCTCGTCGCCGAAGTGCTCGTCAGCGACAACCAGGCCGTGCAGAAGGGCCAGGTGCTGTTCCGCATCGATCCCGTGCGTTTCCAGCTTGCCTTGCAGCAGGCCGAGGCGGTGCTCACCTCGAAGGAGGCGGCGGCGCAGGAATCGGTGCGCGAGATGAACCGCGTGCGCGCACTGTCGAGCCTCGAGGTCTCCACCGAGACGCAGCAGCAGCGCACCGCCGATGCCGCGGAGGCGGGGGCGGCCTACCAGGAGGCGCTGGCCGACCGGAATGTCGCCCAGCTCAACCTCGACCGCGCCACGGTGCGCGCCTCGGTCAACGGCATCGTCGCCAATTTCGGCATGCGCCCGGGCGACTACGTGACGGCAGGAAATTCGGTGTTCGCGCTGATCGACACGGACAGCATCTACGTCGCCGGCTATTTCGAGGAAACCAAGCTGCCGGCGATCCGCGAGGGCGACCGGGTGCGCGTGCACCTGATGGGCGAGGCCGCGACCATCGAGGGCCACGTCCAGAGCATCGCCGGCGGCATCGCCGACCGCGAGCTTTCGGCCAGTACTTCGCTGCTGGCCAACGTCACGCCGACCTTCTCCTGGGTGCGCCTCGCGCAGCGCGTGCCGGTGCGCATCGCGCTCGACCACGTGCCGCAGGGCGTCCGCCTGATCAGCGGGCGGACGGCCACCGTGGTGGTGACGCCGGGCGCCGGCCGGTGATCAGGCGGCCGGGTCAGGTGATCTCCGACCCGGCCGATGCATGCGACGCGACCGGATGGCGCCGCCGCTCCAGCAGCAGCGCGACCCGCCGCGTCAGCACGTAGAACACCGGTGTGAACACCAGGCCGAACAGCGTCACGCCCACCATCCCGGCGAACACCGCCGTGCCGAGCGACTGGCGCATCTCGGCACCCGCGCCCACCGCGACCGCCAGCGGCACGACGCCCAGGATGAACGCCAGCGACGTCATCAGGATCGGCCGCAGCCGCGTGCGCGCCGCCGCCACCGCCGCGTCGAACCGGTTCATCCCCTGGATCTCGGCCTGCCGCGCGAACTCCACGATCAGGATGGCGTTCTTCGCCGCCAGCCCGACCAGCACGACAAGCCCCACTTCGACCAGGATGTTGCGGTCCAGTTCGCGCGCGTTCGCCCCGATCATCGCCGCCAGGATGCACATCGGCACGATCAGCACCACGGCGAGCGGCAGCAGCCAGCTTTCGTACAGCGCCGCCAGCAGCAGGAACACGAACACCACCGCCAGGCCGAACGCGATCATCGCCGTGTTGCCGGCAAGCTTCTCCTGCAACGCGATCTCGGTCCATTCGAAGCCGAAGCCCTGCGGCAGCTTCTCGTGCGCGATCTGCTCGATCGCCGCGATCGCCTGGCCGGAGGAGAAGCCGCGCGCCAGGCCAAGCTGCACCTCCGCCGCCGGGTAAAGATTGTAGCGCGGCACGCGGAACGGGCCGGTGATGTCGCGGAACGTCGCCACCGAGCCGATCGGCACCATGTCGCCGTAGGTGTTGCGCGTCTTCAGGTTCTCGACGTCGCGGCGGTCCATGCGGAACGGATTGTCGGCCTGCGCGGACACCTGGTAGGTGCGTCCCAGCAGGTTGAAGTCGTTGACATAGGCCGACCCCATGTAGACCGACAGCGTCTGGAACACGCGCTCGATCGGCACCTGCAGCAGCTCCGCCTTGGTGCGGTCGATGTCGACATAGACCTGCGGCGTAGTGCGTGTTGAACAGCGTGAAGGACTGGATGAAGCCGGGCGTCTGCGCCGCGGTTCCGGCCACGCCCCAGGTCGCCTGCTCCAGTGCCGGCAGCCCGCGTCCGGCGCGGTCCTGCACGTACAGCTTGAGGCCGCCGCCGTGCCGATGCCGGGCACCGATGGCGGCTCCAGCACGAAGACGAACGCCTCATCCAGCACGGCAAGCTGGTCGCGCAGGTCCACCAGGATCTTTGCCGCGGTCAGACCCTGCTTCTCACGTTCGGCGAACGGCTTGAGCGGCACGAAGATCACGCCGGTGTTCGGCGCATTGGTGAAGGTGCCGCCGTCGAAGCGGTGAACGCCACCGAGTTCTGCACGCCGGGCCGCGCCAGGATGATCTCGGAGGCGCGCCGGATCACCGCGTCGGTGCGTGCCAGCGAGGCGCCGGGCGGCAACTGGAACGCGGTGATCAGGTAGCCGCGGTCGAGCTGCGGGATCAGCCCGGTCGGCGTCGCGGCCAGCCGGTCGTATGCCAGGTAGATCAGGCCGCCGTACGCCACCAGCATGATGACGCCGATGCGCACCAGGCGCGCCACCAGCCGGCTGTAGCCGGTGGCCAGCCGGTCGAACATCCAGTTGAAGCCACGGAAGAACACGCGGATCGGGGCGCCCAGCCGATACGCCAGCGTGCGCTGCGGCGCATGGTTGTGCGGCTTCAGCAGCAGAGCGGCCAGCGCCGGCGACAGCGTGAGCGAGACGAACGCCGAGATCACCGTCGCCGCGGCGATGGTGATGGCGAACTGGCGATAGAACGAGCCTTTGCAGCCCGCTGATGAACGCCGTCGGGATGAACACCGCGCATAGCACCAGCGCGATCGCGATCAGCGCGCTGCCCACTTCGTCCATCGTCTCGTGCGCCGCGTCGCGCGCCGACATGCCCTGTTCGAGGTAGCGCTCGACGTTCTCCACCACGACGATCGCATCGTCCACCACGATGCCGATCGCCAGCACGAGGCCGAACAGCGACAGCGTGTTGAACGAGATGCCGACCAGTCCCATCACCAGGAAGGTGCCGACGAGCGACACCGGGATCGCCACCACCGGGATGATCGCCGCGCGCCAGGTCTGCAGGAACAGGATGACGACGATGACGACCAGCACGATGGCCTCGAGCAGCGTGTGGACGACTTCGTCGATCGACTGCTGAATGAACTCGGTCGGGTTGTAGACGATCGTGTAGTCGAGGCCGGGCGGGAAATCCCGCTTCGCCTCGACCATCGTCTGGATCACCTTCGCCGCCGTGGTCAGCGCGTTCGAGCCGGGGCGCTGGTAGATCACGATGGCGGTCGCGACGTCCTTGTTGAGATACGCGTTGATCGTATAGTCCTGCGATCCCAGCTCGACGCGCGCGATGTCGCGGACGCGCACATAGCCGGTGCCGGGATCGGCGGCGCACCACGATGTTGCCGAACTGCTCCACGTCCGTCAGCCGCCCGAGCGTCTGCACCGACAACTGGAACGCGCCGGGCGATTTCGCCGGCGGCTGGTTGATGGCGCCCGCCGCCACCTGCAGGTGGCCGCACGCAACGCCGCCGCCACCACGTCATCGGCGGTCAGGCCGCGCGCCGCGACCTTGCCGGGATCCAGCCAGACACGCATCGAATAGTCGCGCGCGCCGAACACGTTGACGTCGCCCACGCCGTCCACGCGGGCCAGCGCGTCCTTGATGTACAGCGTCGCGTAGTTGGAGATGTACTGCTGGTCGCGCGTCCCGTCGGGCGAGATCATGTGCACGACCATCATCAGGTCGGGCGATGCCTTGCGCACGGTCACGCCGAGCCGGCGCACGTCCTCGGGCAGCCGGGGGCTCGGCGACCGAGACGCGGTTCTGCACCAGCACCTGCGCGGTATCCACATCGGTGCCGGCTTGAACACCACGCTGATGTTCAGCGTGCCGTCGCCGACCGACTGCGAGGTGATGTACAGCATGTTGTCGACGCCGTTCACCTCCTGCTCGATCGGCGTCGCCACCGTCTGCGCCAGCACCTCGGCGAGGCGCCGGGATAGGTGGCGCGGATGCTGACGGTGGGCGGCGCGATCTCGGGATATTCCGAGATCGGCAGCGACCGCTCCACCAGCGCGCCCGCGATGGTCAGGATGATCGACAGCACCGCCGCGAAGATCGGCCGGTCGATGAAGAAATGCGAAAAGCGCATGTCGCGGTCCGGGGACTACTGGTCGGCCGCGAACTGGCTGCCGGTCGGGTGGATCGCCCCCTGGCGGGTGGCGACGGTCACGCCGGGACGCACGAACGGATTGGCCAGCCCGCCGATCACCACGCGGTCGGTCGGCGCCAGGCCGGCCGCCACGATCCGGAGGCCGCGCGCCATGCCGCCCAGGGTCACCGGCTTGCCCACCACCTTGTTGTCCTCGCCCACCACCAGCACGACCTTGTGCGCCTGGTCCGACACCACGGCGGCGTCCGGGATCAGCAGCGCGTCGAGCGGCCCGCCATAGAGGCGCATGCGGCCGAACGTGCCGGGCGTGAGGAAGCGCTCCTTGTTGTCGAAGATGGCGCGTCCGCGGATGGTGCCCGGAATGCGCGTTCATCTCGTTGTCGACGAAGTTCATGACCCCGCTGTGCGGCCAGTCGGTCTCGTCGGCGAGCTGCACCTTCACCGGATTGGGCGTGTCGCGCGACGAGCCCGCGCTGGCCATCGGCGCTGAGCCGCGTGTAGCGGATGTAGTCCGCCTCCGACCCGTCGAACACGAAGTAGATCGGGTCGAGGGCGACGATCGTGGTCAGCAGCGTGGAGCCGCTCTGGCCGCCGGCCACCAGGTTGCCCGGATCGACGCGCCGGTCGGAGACGCGGCCGCCTATCGGCGCGCGCACCTCGGACCATTCCAGATTGAGCTGCGCCGACCGCAGCGCGGGCCCTCGGCCGCCATGAGTTGGGCGCGGGCGATGTCGAGGTTGGCCTTGCGCTGGTCGAGTTCGCGGATCGGCGTGGCCGCGGTCTTCACCAGTTGCTGGGCGCGCTCATACTCCGCGATGTCCAGCACGATCTGCGCCTTGATCCGCACGACGTCGGCCTGGACGGAGTCGACCGCGAGCTGGAACGGCCGCTGGTCGATGGTGAACAGCAGGTCGCCCTGCTTCACGTCGCTGCCGTCGCGGAAATGCACCTTGTCGATATAGCCGGAGACGCGCGGGCGGACGTCGACCCGGGCCGTCGCCTCGAACCGGCCGGTGAATTCGTCCCATTGCGCCACCCGGCCGGCGACTGGCGGGGCGACGGTCACCTGCGGCGGGCCGGCCTGCGCCAGCGCGCCACCGGCCCAGCAGCACGCCGGCGCTCCCGGCGAGCAGGCTCAGGATGCCGGCGACGGCAAGTCGTCGGACTGCGCCGCGCGAGACGGCGCGGACCAGACCGGGCTTGGTTGTCATGAAGATCGTCCCCTTATTGTCGGCAGCGTCGGCCGTTGGCCCGGCGATATGGCTCAGCATTCCGTGGGCGGGAACTAACCATCTGGCCGGGTTGTCATGGCTTGTTAACCAGCAGCCAACCTTGTCGCAGATCACCTAATTGCGAGCGAGGCCTGCGCGGCGGGCGCTTGCTCCAAATGGGCCATGCGCTAGAAGCAAGCCTGGATGCCGCGCTGTTCGCGATTGCGTGAGCGCGCCCTGGAACGCATCTCCTGGACGATAACGAAGGGACTCTCTCGGATGGCTGGCGTTGACATCCTCGCTTCGGCCTTCAGCGGCGCGAACGCGGCATTCCTAGGCGAACAATACGCGCGGTGGGCTGCCAACCCAAGCTCGGTGGATCCGACGTTCGGCGAGCTGTTCGGCGCACTGAACGACGATGCACGCTCGGTGCTGGAGGATGCGACCGGCGCGTCCTGGGCGCCGCGCCACGCATCGGCCGACGAGGATGCCCCGCGGCAGGCCGGCCTGTCCGGTCCCGCTGTCCAGACTGGCCCTGCCCTGTCCGGCGAGCAGATGCGCGCGGCCACCATCGCCTCGCTGCGCGCGCTGATGCTGATCCGGTCCTATCGGGTGCGCGGCCATCTCGAGGCGCGGCTCGACCCGCTCGGGCTGCAGATCCCCAAGCCGCATGCCGAGCTGGACCCGCGGTCGTACGGCTTCACCGACAGCGATCTGGACAGGCCGATCTTCATCGACCACGTGCTGGGCCGCGAGAGCGCCACGCTGCGGGAAATCGTCACCATCCTGCGCGAGACCTATTGCGGCTCGATCGGCGTCGAGTTCATGCACATCCAGGATCCCGACCAGAAATCGTGGATCCAGCGCAAGCTGGAAGGCGCGCCCTGGCGCAACGCGTTCGACGCGAAATCCAAGCGCTCCATCCTGATCCAGTTGACCGAGGCCGAAGGCTTCGAGGCGTTCTGCCAGAAGCGCTACGTCACCACCAAGCGCTTCGGGCTGGAGGGCGGCGAGGTTACCATCCCGGCGCTGCACGCGATGATCGAGACGGTGGCCTCCGCCGGCGTCTCCGAGATCGCCATCGGCATGCCGCATCGCGGCCGGCTCAACACGCTGGTCAACATCGTGAAGAAGCCGCTGACCGCGGTGTTCTCGGAGTTCGGCGGCGAGAGCTTCAAGCCGGACGATGTGCAGGGCTCGGGCGACGTCAAGTACCACCTGGGCACGTCCACCGATATCGAGGTGGGCGGGCGCAGCGTGCACCTGTCGCTGCAGCCCAATCCGTCGCATCTGGAGGCGGTCGATCCGGTGGTGATCGGCAAGGTCCGGGCGCGCCAGGATGAGGCGGGCGACACGCAGCGGCGTTCGTCGGTGATGGCGATCCTGATGCACGGCGATGCGGCCTTCGCCGGCCAGGGGCTGGTCTACGAGACGCTGGCGATGAGCCAGCTCATCGGCTACCGCACCGGCGGCACGGTGCATCTGGTGGTGAACAACCAGATCGGCTTCACCACGGTGCCGGCGCACGCCTATTCGGGCCTCTATTGCACCGACGTCGCCAAGTCGATCCAGGCGCCGATCCTGCACGTGAACGGCGACGACCCCGAGGCGGTGGTGTTCTGCGCCCGCATGGCGGCGGAATTCCGCATGCGCTTCGCCTGCGACATCGTGCTGGACATCGTGTGCTATCGGCGCCACGGCCATAACGAGACCGACGAGCCGGCGTTCACCCAGCCGCTGATGTACCGGGCGATCAACCAGACCCGCACCACGCGCACGCTGTATGCCGAGCGGCTGGCGGCCGAAGGCGTGATCAGCGCGGCCGAGTCCAAGGAGATGTGGGACGGCTTCGCCCAGACGCTCGAGGCGGCGAACGCGGCGGGCAAATCCTACAAGCCCAACAAGGCCGACTGGCTGGAGGGCCATTGGTCCGGCCTGTCGCAGGCCGATCCCGAGGCCGAGCGCACCGAGCAGGCCACCGGCGTCGGCGCCGTCACGCTGAAGCGGATCGGCAGCGCGCTGACCGGCATTCCTGCCGGCTTCGAGGTGCACCCGCGCATCGCCCGCCAGCTCGAGGCGAAGCGCGAGATGCTGGATTCCGGCCAGGGCATCGACTGGGCGACCGGCGAGGCGCTGGCGTTCGGCTCGCTGCTGCTGGAAGGCCATCGCGTGCGGCTGTCCGGCGAGGACTGCCAGCGCGGCACGTTCAGCCAGCGCCATGCCGTGCTGATCGACCAGGTGAACCAGAACGAATACGTGCCGCTGAACAATATCGGCCGCGAGCAGGCGCGCATCGAGATCTACAACTCGCTGCTGTCCGAGGCCGGCGTGCTGGGCTTCGAGTACGGCTATTCGCTGGCCGATCCGCGCACCCTGGTGCTGTGGGAGGCGCAGTTCGGCGACTTCGTCAACGGCGCGCAGGTGATCCTCGACCAGTTCCTGGCCAGCGGCGAGAGCAAGTGGCTGCGCATGTCCGGCCTCACGCTGCTGCTGCCGCACGGCTACGAGGGCCAGGGCCCCGAGCACTCCTCGGCGCGCATCGAGCGCTACCTGCAGCTTTGCGCCGAACGCAACATGACGGTGTGCAACCTCACCACGCCGGCGAACTACTTCCATGCGCTGCGCCGGCAGTTGAAGCGCAACTACCGCAAGCCGCTGGTGGTGTTCACGCCGAAATCGCTGCTGCGCCACAAGCTGGCGGTGTCGTCGCTGGACGAGATGGCCGATGGCAGTGCGTTCCGCTTCGTCATTCCCGAGGTGGACGCGATCGCGCCGCCCGAACAGGTGCGCCGCGTCGTGCTGTGCTCAGGCAAGGTCTATTACGACCTGCTGGCCGAGAGGCGCGAGAAGGGCATCGCCGATGTCGCGGTCCTGCGGCTGGAGCAGATCTATCCGTTCCCGGAGAAGTCGCTCACCCGCGCACTCGCGCCGTATCGCAATGCTGATCTGGTGTGGTGCCAGGAGGAGCCGGAGAACATGGGCGCGTGGAACTTCCTCGACCGGCGGCTGGAGGCGGTGCTGACCGGGCTCGGCGGCAAGGCCCAGCGGCCCAGCTATGACGGCCGCCGCGCCGCGGCCAGCCCGGCGACCGGCTCGGCCCGCGCCCACCAGGCGGAGCAGGCGGCCCTGGTCGCCGCCGCGCTGGGAGCGGCGTGATGGCAACCGAGATCACCGTCCCCACGCTGGGTGAGAGCGTCACCACCGCGACCGTCGCCCGCTGGATGAAGCATGAGGGCGAGGCGGTCGCGGCCGACGAGCCCCTGGTAGAGTTGGAGACCGACAAGGTGACCGTGGAGGTGAGCGCGCCGGCCGCCGGCGTGCTGACCTCGATCAGCGCCCCGGAGGGCAGCGAGGTGCCGGTGGGCGCACTGCTGGGGCTGCTCGACGGCGCCGCCGCGGGTGCGGTGACCGTCGTGCCGAAGGCCGCTGCCGCACCGAAGCCCGCTCCCGAGCCCGCGCCGGCGCCCGTCCCGGCCCCCGTGCCGCGGCCGGCGGCGATGCCGCAGGCGGGGGTGAATGCACCGCCCCGCGCACCAGGTCCGGTGTCGCGTCCCGCCACGCCGCCGGCGGATGTCGCCGCCGCCCATGCGCCGCTGCCGTCGGCCGCCAAGCTGATCGAGGAGCAGCATCTGTCGCCCGCCGAGATCGGCACCGGCACCGGCAAGGACGGCCGCATCACCAAGGGCGACGTGCTGGCGTTCCTCGACCGGCCCGCGCCGGCCCCGGCACCCGTCCCGGCCGCCAAGCCGGCGCGCGAGGCGGAGCCGCGCGAGGAGCGGGTGCGCATGACCCGCCTGCGCCGCACCATCGCCGCGCGGCTGAAGGAGGCGCAGAACAGCGCCGCCATGCTGACCACCTTCAACGAGGTGGACATGACCGCGGTCATGGCGCTGCGCAGCGAATACCGCGACGCGTTCGAGAAGAAGCACGCCGGCGTCCGCCTGGGCTTCATGTCGTTCTTCGTGAAGGCCTGCGTCGCCGCGCTGAAGGAGTACCCCGCGGTCAACGCCGAGATCGACGGCGAGGACATCGTCTACAAGAACTTCGTCCACATGGGCATCGCCGTCGGCGGCGCAGGCGGCCTCGTGGTGCCGGTGATCCGCGACGTCGACGCCATGAGCTTCGCCGAGATCGAGCGTGCCACCGCCGATTTCGGCCGCCGCGCCCGCGACGGCGCGCTGAAGCTGGACGAACTCACCGGCGGCACGTTCAGCATCACCAACGGCGGCGTCTACGGCTCGCTGATGTCGACGCCGATCCTCAATCCGCCGCAGTCGGGCATCCTCGGCATGCACAAGATCCAGGAGCGGCCGATGGTGGTCGCCGGCAAGATCGAGGTGCGGCCGATGATGTACCTCGCACTGTCCTACGATCACCGTATCGTCGATGGCCGCGAGGCGGTGTCGTTCCTGGTGCGCGTGAAGGAGGGCGTGGAGGATCCGCGCCGGCTGCTGCTCGGACTGTAGCTGCACGGATCACTTCTACCGCCGCGCGGCAGCAGCGCCGCCAGTTCCACCTCGTGCTCGTACTCCGGCATCAGCCGGCGCAGCAGCGCGTCCCGGGTGGCGGCGGGGTGGAAGTAGATCTCGCTCTCACCCTCCGGCAGCGCCGCCAGCAGGCGTGCCACGCGCTCTGGCGTCATGTGCCCGCTCCAGGCGATGCCGAAGCAATGGTCGGTGGTCGCCATCCCGGCCCGCCGCACCTGCCGGCGCAGCACGCGCGACCAGTGGTACATCGCCTGCGCGCCGAGCTCCACGCGCTCGCCGCAGCGCGCCAGCACCGCCGGCGGTTCGGCCGGCACGCGCACCCGCGTGAGGCCGAAGGAGCGGCCGATATCCAGCATCAGGCGTGCCACTGTCGGATGCATGTGCATGTGCTTGTGCGCGTCGGCGTGGTGCAGCGTGAGGCCGGTGGCGGCAAAGGCGGCGAACTGAGCGCGGATCTCGGCGGCAAGCTGGCGGCGGATGCCGGGATGGGCGAAGTAGCGGAGCCCCAGGCGGAACTGGTCTGACGGAAACCAGCCGCTCGCGTCCACCAGGCCGGGAATGTCGCCGGGCGGCAGCACCGCGGGGCCCTCGACCGCCACCAGGTGCAGCCCGACCCGAAGGTCCGGCAGCGCCCGCGCACGCCGCACCGCATCCGCCGCCGCCGGGCCGGCGACCATCAGGCTCGCCGCCTGCAGCGCGCCGTCGCGATGCGCCCGCTCGACCGCCTCGTTGACCGACTCCGTGAGGCCGAAATCATCGGCGGTGAAGAGGACGCGCTGCATGGCCGTGCTGGTAGCACCGATATGGTCATGAGGTCGAAGGCTCGTCATACTATTCTAGTATTGCAATGAGATATCAGTCTCATTAAGACCGGGCCCGCAGAGCAACCTGGAGGATGCCCCATGCCACTCACCGCGACGCCATGGACCGCAAGATCGACGAGCATTTCAGTTTCGAGGCACGTGACGACATCGACGGCGTCCTCGCGACGCTGACGCCCGACGTGGACCACGACATCGTCGGCTGGCCGACCGGCCCGACCCGCGGGCGCGACGGCGCGCGGTCGTTCTACCAGACGCTGTTCGCCGACCTGACGGACGGCCGGATCACCTGCCTGAAGCGCCTCTACGGGGACGACTTCCTGGTGGACGAATCGCTCTGGCAGGGCGTCGCCAACGGCCGGCCCTTCGGGCTGGAGGGGCGTGACCGGAAGCTGGCATTCCGCCTGCTGCACGTCATCGAGTTCGCCGGCAGCGGCGACATCAAGCGGGAGAACGTCTGGGTCGACCTCGCCGCCATCATGCAGCAACTGCCGCAGTCCTGAGGTGGCGAAGGCCGATGGCACCGGCCGATGGCGGCAGCGGCGGCGCACCCGCAAGGACCTGCTGCAGGCTGCCGCCCGACTCCTCAGGCTCGGCCGCCAGCCGAGCCTGGAGGAGGTGGCGGATGAGGCGCTGGTGTCGCGAGCCACGGCGTACCGCTACTTCCCCAGCGCCTCCGCCCTGCTGGTGGAGGCGGCGGTCGACCTCGCCGTGCCCGACGCCGCCGCACTGTTCCCGCCCGATGCGACGCAGGATCCCGCGGCGCGCGCCCAGCTTGTCGACAGTGCGCTGCACGACATGATCCTGGAGAACGAGGTGACGCTGCGCCTGATGCTGGCCAATTCGCTGCAGCAGCGGGCGAAGGGCGACGGCGACCTGCCGGTGCGCCAGGGCCGCCGCATCCCGCTGATCGAGGCGGCGCTCGCGCCGGCCGCGGATCAGTTCGCGCCGGCCGACCTGCGGCTGTTGCAGGCGGCGCTCGCCCTGATCATCGGCCCGGAGGCGATGGTCGTGTGCAAGGACGTCCTGCAACTCGATGATGCCGAGACGCGCCGGGTGAAGCGCTGGGCGATCGGCGCGATGGTGGCCGCGGCGCGCCGAAGCTAGCAGCCTGACCCGCGCCGGTGATGCCACCGGCGCGGATCACGCGTGGGATCAGGCGACGCGGTGACGCTCGCGCAGGAACTGGAAGAACTCCACCCCCTCGCGCAGCCGGCGCTTCATCATCTGCGGGCTGCGCACCATCTCG
Source organism: Acetobacteraceae bacterium (assembly GCA_037201625.1). GTDB lineage: Bacteria > Pseudomonadota > Alphaproteobacteria > Acetobacterales > Acetobacteraceae > JAMXLO01. The sequence continues at coordinate 2,903,365 of JBBCGR010000003.1, forward strand.
CCGACGATCGAGGCGATCTTCGGCGCGCGGAAATAGAACCGCTTATAGAACGTCTCGACGTTGTCGAAGATTTCCGTGTGCGACAGGTGCTCGTAGGACAGCGGCGCAATCTGCACGCCGTGCTCGTCCACCAGTTCGGCATGCTCCGCGTCCAGCCAGCCGTTCTCCACCGCCTGCTTGTACAGGAACGTGCCGGGATAGGGCGCGGCGAGCGACACCTGTATCGTGTGCGGGTTGATCTTGGTGGCGAAGCGGATCGTCTCCTCGATCGTCTGCTGGGTCTCCCCGGGCAGGCCGAGGATGAACGTGCCGTGGATCTTGACGCCGAGATCGTGGCAGTCGCGGGTGAAGCGTTCGGCGACCTCGATCCGCATGCCCTTCTTGATGTTGTGCAGGATCTGCTGGTTGCCGCTCTCGTAGCCGACCAGCAGCAGCCGCAGGCCGTTGTCCTTCAGCACCTTCAGCGTCTCGCGCGGCACGTTCGCCTTGGCGTTGCACGACCAGGTCACGCCCAGCTTGCCAAGCTCCCGCGCGATCGCCTCGGCGCGCGGGAGGTTGTCGGTGAACGTGTCGTCGTCGAAGAAGAATTCTCGAACCTGCGGGAAATAGCGCCTGGCCAGCGCGATCTCCTCCGCCACGTGGCCGGGCGAGCGCACGCGGTAGCGATGCCCGCCGACCGTCTGCGGCCACAGGCAGAAGGTGCAGCGCGATTTGCAGCCACGTCCCGTGTACAGCGACACGTAGGGATGCAGCAGGTAGCCGATGAAATAATCCTCGATCCGCAGGTCCCGCTTGTACACGTCGGTGACGAAGGGCAGCGAATCCATGTCCTCCAGCACCGCCCGGTCCTGGTTGTGCACGATCGCGCCGGCGCCATCGCGGTACGAGATGCCGTCGATCGACGACCAGTCCCGCCCCTCGGCCACTTCCTTGACCGTAAGGTCGAACTCGTTGCGCGCCACGAAGTCGATCGGCGCGCCCTGGCGCAGGCTCTCCTCCGGCTGCACCGCCACCTTGGCGCCGACGAAGCCGATCTTCAGCGCCGGATTCGCCTCCTTCAGCGCCGCCGCCACCTTCACGTCGGAGCCGAAGGACGGGGTGGAGGTGTGGATCACGCAAAGCTCGAAGTCGCGGGCCTGCGCCGTCACCGCGTCCAGGCCGATGCGGGCCGGCGGCGCGTCGATCAGCTTGCTGCCCGGCACGAGAGCGGCCGGCTGTGCCAGCCAGGTCGGATACCAGAAGCTGCGGATCTCCCGCCGCGCCTGGTAGCGCGAGCCTGCGCCGCCATCGAACCCGTCGAATGACGGCGGATGCAGGAACAGCGTCTTCATCATCGCGGGTCGAACCCCCTTCCCACGCCCCCGGGCTTGTCCCGGGAAGCTTGCATGGTGTGGCCGCGCCACTCGACGCGGCGTCCGGCGTAGCTCGCGGCCATCACCGCTACCGACATAAGCTCGCGCAGGGGCAGAAGCCAGAGCGGGGTGCGATTGACAAGCCCCAGCCACCGGTCCACGGCGCATGCCACCACCGCGCGGCCGGCCCAGGCGGCGGCGAACCACAGCAGCGACCAGCCGGCGCCGCCGCTCGCCACCACCGCGCAGAGCGCCCAGACGAGCGGGTATTGCAGGACGGACGCCGCGAACTGCACCGGCTCCAGCGCGCGGATGGTGCGCGCCCAGCGCAGTTCATGTCGCCACAGTGCCGCCAGGGTGGCCTCCGGCACGGTCGTGGCGGGCACGGTGTCGGCCAGGGCGACCGCGAGACCGAGCCCCTGGACCAGCCGCCCCAGCACGTTGTCGTCGGCCAGGTGGTCGACCAGCGCCCGCAGCCCGCCGATGCGCGCCAGCGTCTCCCGCCGCAGCATCATCGTGGCGCCGAGACAGTCCTGCCGGCCGAGCGCGCGGGACAGCAGCGCGCCGGGCAGGAACACCTGGTTGATCTGCGCCGCCCCGAGCCGGCCCACCAACGCATGCGCGGGCAGGCCGACATACAGCGTCGTCACCAGCCCGACGCCGGGCGCCTCCAGCGCGGAGACCAGCCGGCGCAGCCAGTCCGGCGGCGCGTGCACGTCGGAATCGGAGATCACCAGCACGTCGTGCCGCGCCGCCGGCAGCATGTTGATCAGGTTGCCGACCTTGAGGTTCGGCCCGTGCCGCGTGGCATCCACCACCACGGCGATGTCGCACGCCGGGAAGCGCTGCTGCAGCCGCTGCACTACCGGCAGGGCCGCATCGGCCGCATCGGCCACCCCGAATACCACCTGGAACGCCGGGTAGTCCTGCCGGCAGACGCTGGCCAGCGCCTCCTCCAGCAGTGGCTCGCCGCCGTGCAGCGGCTTCAGCAGCGTGATCGGCGGCAAGCCGGCGGGCGGCGGGCGCAGACGACGGGCGAAGCGCCGCACCAGCAGGCCGCCGGCCGCCGCCTGCAGCAGGCCGATGACGGAGAGCACCGCTGCGAGCCACGCGAGGATCATGCGCGCGGACCATGGCACAGCGTGTCCCGTGCGTCTGCCGCCGCCGGCCGCTCATCGGCGGATGGCGCGCGCCGCCTCGATCGCCGCGACCAGCGCCGGCTGTTCCGCGCGGAACCGCGTCTCGGCCGCGAGGTTCCACTCATCGCCGATCCTGCCCGGCTCGCCGGGAGCAGCCGATGCGAAATCCACCGCGTCGAGGTTCGCGTGTAGCGGCTCGGCGAACAGCGCCAGCGTGATGCGGCGGTCGCGGACGATGTCCTCGTAGCGTAGGAAGCGGGCCGCCAGGTCATGCTCCTGCAGCAGCGCCAGGTTGTCGTTCTCGATCGCTGCCACGTGGCGGAGCCAGTGGCCGATCGCATCGGCCGCGTAGGGCGGGGCGGCAGCCTGCGGCTCGTGCGAGTGGAATCGCCCGCTGGCGACGGCCCGGTACAGCGAGACCGCCTGGGCGACGATGTTGTCGCGCCACAGGCAATAGAACAGCGTGCCGGCGGCAAATCCGGCGAAGAACGTGTCGGCGCCGAACAGCGCCACGTCGACGGCCCGCACCTCGATGCCGAAGACCCCGTTGGGTGTCTTGCGGCGACGCTGCAGCAGCCCGATCAGTCGCGCCGGATCGCGCGTGCCGAGCGCCCGGGCCACATCGGTGACGAATTCGGGATTGAGGTATTCCTCGGGATAGCCCAGCCGCCCGGTGGCGGAGAGGAGCGCCGTCAGCCAGGTGCTGCCCGAGCGCGGCGTGAACAGCACGACGTAGCAGCGGTCCGCCGGCACCGTCGCCGCCATTTCGCCCGCCGACGCGGCCTCATCGGCCACGAGGTCATGCACCAGATGAGCGAATCGCAGGTCTTCCCGCATCGGCGTCCAACGCGTGGCTGCGCCAGCATGGACGCCGTCCCGTTAACAACCGGTTGTCGACCCCGGCACGCGCCTGCTGGAAACGCCCCGTCGCGGCTACCGCGCGGTGATCGCCTGTCCGCCCGGCAGCGCCTCGCCGATGCCCATCGCCGCGAGCGCCGCGGCCACGATGTCCTTGGCGCTCAGCCTGGCTTCCGCCAACTGCTTCGCCTGCGAATCGTGGTCGATGAAGACGTCCGGCAGCACCATCGGCCGCACCTTCAGGCCGTGGTCCAGCAGGCCCTTCCAGGCCAGGTGATGCAGGACCGCGGAGCCGAAGCCGCCGATCGAGCCTTCCTCGACCGTGATCAGCACCTCATGGTTGCGCGCCAACTGCTCCACCAGCGCGATGTCGAGCGGCTTGGCGAAGCGCGCGTCCACCACGGTTGCCGGCAGGCCGCGAGCCGCCAGTTCGTCGGCCGCCTTCAGCGCATCGGCGAGCCGCGGGCCGAGCGACAGGATGGCGATGTTGTTGCCCTCGCGCAGGATGCGGCCCTTGCCCAGCGGCAGCACCTCGCCGCGCGCCGGCATCACCACGCCCACGCCGTCGCCGCGCGGATAGCGCAGCGCGGAGGGCCGGTCGCTGATCGCCACCGTGGTCGCCACCGCGTGCATCAGTTCCGCCTCGTCCGACGGCGCCATGATCACGAAGCCGGGCAGGCAGCCCAGGTAGGACAGGTCGAAGCTGCCGGAATGCGTCGCGCCATCCGCGCCCACCGGCCCGGCGCGATCCAGCGCGAACCGCACCGGCAATCCCTGGATCGCCACGTCGTGCACCACCTGGTCGTAGGCGCGCTGCAGGAACGTGGAATAGATCGCGCAGAACGGCTTCATGCCCTCGGTCGCCAGCCCGGCGGCGAAGGTCACCGCATGCTGCTCGGCGATGCCCACGTCGAAACATCGGTCCGGGAAGCGCTTGCCGAACCGGTCGAGCCCGGTGCCGGAGGGCATCGCCGCGGTGATGGCAACCACCGTCGGATCGCGCTCCGCCTCGTCGATCAGCGCATCGGCGAACACCTTGGTGTAGGACGGGGGGCCGGGCGGCGCCTTGGCCTGCTCGCCGGTGATCACGTTGAACTTGGAGACCGAGTGCAGCTTGTCCGCCGAGGCCTCGGCCTTGGCGTAGCCCTTGCCCTTCTGGGTGATGGCGTGGACCAGGATGGGGCCGGATTCCTCCGCCTCGCGCACGTTGCGCAGCACCGGCAGCAGGTGGTCCAGGTTGTGGCCGTCGATCGGGCCCACGTAATAGAAGCCCAGCTCCTCGAACAGCGTGCCGCCGGTCAGCATGCCGCGGGCGTATTCCTCGGCGCGGCGGGCAGTGCGCTCGATGCCGCGCGGGAACCGCTTGGCCATGCGCGAGCCCAGTTCGCGCAGCGACAGGAAGCTGCGCGACGACATCAGCCGCGACAGATAGGCGCTCATGGCGCCGACCGGCGGCGCGATCGACATGTCGTTGTCGTTCAGGATCACCAGCAGCCGCGTATGCCGCGCGCCGGCGTTGTTCATCGCCTCATAGGCCATGCCGGCGCTCATCGCACCGTCGCCGATCACGGCGATGATGTTGCGCTCCTCGCCCTTGAGGTCGCGCGCCACGGCCATGCCCAGGCCGGCCGAGATCGAGGTGGAGGAGTGCGCCGCGCCGAACGGATCGTACTCGCTCTCGGCGCGACGGGTGAAGCCGGACAGGCCGCCACCCTGGCGCAGGGTGCGGATGCGGTCGCGCCGCCCGGTCAGGATCTTGTGGGGGTAGGCCTGGTGGCCGACGTCCCAGATCAGCCGGTCGTGCGGCGTGTCGAACACGGCGTGGATGGCGATCGTGAGTTCGACCACTCCGAGCGAGGCGCCCAGGTGGCCGCCGGTGACCGACACCGCGTCGATCGTCTCGGCGCGCAGTTCGTCCGCCAGCTCACGAAGCTGCTCCGGCGAGAAGTTGCGCAGGTCGGCCGGGACACGGACACGATCCAGCAGCGGTGTTTTCACAGGACTCATACTTCTCGCTCCGAGCTTCAGTTCCGCCGTGTCACGACGTAGGCCGCCAGCGCCCGCAGCAGCTTTCCGCGCTCGCCGAAGCCTTCCAGATGTCCAGCCGCCTGACGGGCAAGCAGATCGGCCTGCGCCTTCGCCCGTTCCAGTCCCAGTATCGCCACCATCGTGGCCTTGCCGGCGGCAGCGTCCTTCCCGGCGGTCTTGCCGGTCTCCTCCGTGCTGCCTTCGGCGTCAAGCAGGTCGTCGGCGATCTGGAAGGCCGCCCCCAGGTCGCGGCCGTACGCCGCCAGCAGGTGGCGCTGCGGGCCAGGCGCGCGTCCCAGGATGGCGCCGGCCTCGGCGCTGAACTGGATCAGCCGCCCGGTCTTCAGCGCCTGCAGCCGCGTCACCGCCGGTCCGTCCAGCGTCTGGCCCTCAGCCAGCATGTCGATCATCTGCCCGCCTGCCATGCCGCGAGCCCCGGCGGCCGCGCCCAGCGCCACCACCAGTTCGCAGCGTGCCTGCGGATCGGAATGAGTGTCCGGCTCCGCCATCACCTCGAACGCGCGGGCCTGCAAGGCGTCGCCTGCCAGGATCGCCGTCGCCTCATCGAACGCCTTGTGGGTCGAGGGCTTGCCGCGCCGCAGGTCGTCATCGTCCATCGCCGGCAGGTCGTCGTGCACCAGGGAATAGGCGTGCAGCATCTCGATGGCGGCCGCGACGCGGGCGGCGCAGGTCTGCGACACCGCGAAGAGCGCCGCGCTCTCCATGACCAGGAACGCCCTCAACCGCTTCCCGCCGCCCAGCGCCGCATAGCGCATCGCGTCGGCGAGCCGGGCCTCGGCGCCATCGGCCGGCGGCAGCAGGGTCTCGAGTGAGGCTTCCACCACGTCGGCCACGCGGGACAGGGCAGCCGGCAGGTCCACATCCACCAATGTCATGCCTTTCCGATACCACCCCTATCCGGTCTTGGCCGGTACCCTTCCATCAAAGTCGGTACCGTTTCATCAAAAGGGAGCATACCCTTCCATCAAAAGGGACCATTTGCCACACGAGGGTGCACGAATCGCAGGCAGGTGTGGCTTGTCAGCACCGAATCCGTTTATGCCTTACCGCAACCTAACGTCTTGTGCCACCCGCCAGGCCGGCATGCCTCCCACGGCATTGCCCCCCCTGGCCTGACATGCCATATCCGACACCGCCGGTTGGTCTTTCGGTGCGGCGTCGCCGCTTGGAGAAGTGCCCATGATTCGTGTCGTTCTCGCCCAGCCCCGCGGTTTTTGCGCCGGTGTCGAGCGGGCGATAGAAATCGTCGAGCGGGCATTGAAGAAATACGGCCCGCCAATCTATGTCCGTCACGAAATTGTGCACAACCGTCACGTGGTTGAGAACCTGCGCACCCGCGGCGCGGTGTTCGTGGACGAACTGGATGAGATCCCGCCGGGCGCCATGACCGTGTTCTCGGCCCACGGCGTCGCCAAGCGGGTCGAGGAAATGGCGGCGGAGCGGCAGTTGCCGGTGCTGGACGCCACCTGCCCGCTGGTCGCCAAGGTTCATAACGAGGGGCGCCGCTATGCCTCCCAGGGCCGCGAGATCGTGCTCGTGGGACATGCCGGCCATGCCGAGGTCGAGGGTACGATCGGCCAGGTGCCGGCCAAGGTGCACCTGGTGCAGACCGTGACGGACGTCGCCGCGCTGGACGTCACCGATCCCGACAAGCTGGCCTATATTACCCAGACCACGCTCTCGGTGGACGACACGAGGGGCATCATCGCGGCACTGAAGTCGCGCTTTCCTTCTATCGTCGGCCCCGACGTCCGCGACATCTGCTACGCGACGCAGAACCGTCAGCAGGCGGTGCGCGACCTGGCGGGTGAGGTGGACATGATCCTGGTGGTGGGCTCGCGCAACAGTTCCAACTCCAACCGGCTGCGTGAGATCGGTGAGGAACTGGGCAAGCCGTCCTACCTGATCGACGATGCGGACGCGCTGCGGCCGGAGTGGTTTGCCGGCGTCCGCTCGGTCGGCGTCACCGCCGGTGCCTCGGCGCCGGAGACGCTGGTGCAGGGCGTGCTGGACGGGCTGCGCCGGTTCGGTGAGATCGACGTCGCCACGCTGGCCGGCGTGGCGGAGGACGTACGCTTCCGTTTCCCCAAAGAATTGGCCGACATCTAAAGGATTCACGAATGGCCGTGCCGCTGAACCAGGCGCTGCGCGTTGGCGCCTATGTCGTGAAGCAGCACCTGCTGGGGCGCAAGCGCTACCCGCTGGTGCTGATGCTGGAGCCGCTCTTCCGCTGCAACCTGGCCTGTGCCGGGTGCGGCAAGATCGACTATCCGGCGGAGATCCTGAACCAGCGCCTGTCGGTCGCCGAGTGCATGGAGGCGGTCGAGGAATGCGGCGCGCCCGTGGTGGTGATCGCCGGCGGCGAACCGCTGCTGCACAAGGAGATCGACCAGATCGTGCAGGGCGCCATCGCGCGCAAGAAGTTCGTCATCGTCTGCACGAACGCGCTGCTGCTGGAAAAGAAGATGCACCTGTTCCAGCCGAACAAGTGGTTCTCCTGGTCGGTGCACCTGGACGGCTCGCGCGAGGAGCATGACGTCTCGGTCTGCCAGACCGGCGTCTACGACCGCGCGGTGGCTGCCATTGCCGCCGCCAAGGCGCGCGGCTTCCGCACCATCATCAACGCCACGCTGTTCGACACCGCCAAGCCCGAGCGCGTGGCGTCGTTCTTCGACGATGTGATGGCGATGGGGGTCGACGGGATCTCGGTGTCGCCCGGCTATGCCTATGAGCGGGCGCCGGACCAGCAGCACTTCCTGAACCGCCGCAAGACCAAGGAATTGTTCCGCGGCATCTTCGCCCGCCAGAAGACGGCGCCCGGCAAGCGGAAGTGGTCGTTCAACCAGTCATCGATGTTCCTGGACTTCCTGGCGGGCAACCAGACCTTCCACTGCACGCCGTGGGGCAATCCGACCCGCACCTATTTCGGCTGGCAGCGGCCTTGCTACCTGCTGGGCGAGGGCTACGCCAAGTCCTTCAAGGAGCTGATGGAAACCACGGACTGGGATCGCTACGGCACCGGCAACTATGAGAAATGCGCCGACTGCATGGTACATTCCGGCTACGAGGCGACCGCGGTGATGGAGACCGTCCGCAAGCCCTGGAAGGCCGCGGCGCAGGCGCTGCGCGGCATCCGCACCGAGGGGCCGATGGCGCCCGACATTCCGCTGACCGGCCAGCGCCCGGCCGAATACGTGTTCAGCGCCCATGTCCAGCAGGCGCTGACCCGGATCAAGGCGCGGCGGCAGACCCAGGTGGCCGACGCCGCCGACTGACGGCCGGCCGCCCCCCTGTCGTTGCGAGCGCAGCGAAGCAATCTCCATGACGATCGGTCACCGTCATGAGGATTGCCCGCTGTCCCGCTGACAGGCGTGGCTTGCACCCGGCCGGTGCGGCATTCAGGATCGCGCCATGTCATTCCGTGGCCAGTCCCTGCTTCGCCTTGAAGATGCCCGCCTCCTGACAGGAGGCGGGCGCTACATCGAGGATATCGACGAACCCGGCCAGGTCTGGATGCACGTCGTCCGCTCGCCGCATGCGCATGCGCAGATCATGCGGATCGATACGGCGGCGGCGCGGGCGCGACCGGGCGTGCTGGGCGTCTTCACCGCCGCCGACCTCGCGGGGCTGGGACCGCTGCCCTGCACCGTGCCGGTGGCGAGCGTCGCGCCGATGATCGTCCCGCCGCGCCCCACTCTGGCCGCCGACCGCGCGCGGCATGTCGGCGATCCGGTGGCGTTCGTCGTCGCAGAGACCCGCACCGTGGCGCGCGATGCGGCCGAGGATGTCGTGGTCGACTGGCAGCCTCTGCCGTCGGTGGTGGACGGTCCCGCCGCCTTGCGCGTCGAGGCTCCGCTGCTCTGGGAGCAGGCGCCCGGGAACCTCTCCTATCGCTTCCAGAAGGGCGACCAGGCTGCGGTGCAGGCGGCGATCGCCGGCGCGGCGCATGTGGTCGAACTGGAACTGGTGAACAACCGTCTGGTGATCGCCTCGCTGGAAACCCGAGGTGCGATCGCGACATATAATGAGACCGGCGACGCGGCCGGGTTCCATCTGGCGTTCTCGGGTGCCGGCGTGCACGCGCTGCAGTCGCAGCTTGCCGACACCGTCTTCCGCGTGCCGCCCGAGCGGATGCGCGTGTCCTGCCCGGACGTCGGCGGCGGCTTCGGCGTGAAGAACGCGCTGTACCCCGAATGGGTCATGATGCTCTGGGCGGCCCGCGCGCTCGGCCGTCCGGTGAAGTGGATCGGCGAGCGAGCCGAGGACTTCATCACCACGGCGCAGGGGCGGGACAACGTCACGCGGGCCCGCCTGGCGCTGGATGCCGAGGGCCGCTTCCTGGCGCTCGATGTAGCTACGATTGCCAATCTCGGTGCCTATTCATCCTCGGGCGGTCCCGGCAGCTCCACCAATGCGCCGGCCAACGCGATGGGCAGCGGCTACGACATTCCCGCGATCTTCATGGACGTCCATGGCGTGTTCACCAATACGGTGCCGATCGACGCGTATCGCGGCGCCGGCAAGCCCGAGGTGAACTACATGATCGAGCGGCTGATCGACGAAGCCGCCCGCCGTTGCGGATTCGATGCGATCGTGCTCCGCCGGCGCAACCTGGTGCACGAGTTCCCCTATCGCAAGGCGCTCGGCACGGTCATCGACTGCGGCCGATTCGCCGACAACCTGGACGACGCCATCATCGTTGCCGACCGCGCCGGCTTCGCCACGAGGCGGGATGCCTCCCGGCGGCATGGCCGGTTGCGCGGCATCGGCGTGACCTGTTTCATGGAGACCGCACGCGGCGCGCCGAACGAGGGCGCCGAACTGCGCTTCGACGATGACGGCGGCGTGGCGATCGTGGTCGGCACGCAGTCGAACGGCATGGGCCACGAGACCTCGTATGCGCAGATCGCCGCCGACCTGCTCGGCCTGCCGATCGAGGCGTTTCGTTACATCCAGGCTGACACAGCAAAAGTCCGTGCCGGCAACGGCCATGGCGGGGCACGTTCCATGCACATGGGCGGCGCCGCGCTGTGCAAGGCGGTGGACGCGGTGCTCGCCAAGGGGCGCGTGATCGCGGCGCGCCTGCTGCAGGCGACGCCCGAGCAGGTGACCTTTGCCGAGGGGCGATTCATCGTGCACAGCGAGCCGGAGCGGGCCATGGACCTGCTCGCGGTTGCTCGTGTGGCACGCGACCCGGTCAACCTGCCGGACGGCATGTCGCCAGGCCTGGACACATATGTCTGGAACCTGCTCGACCTGATCACCTTCCCCAACGGCTGCCATGTTGCCGAAGTGGAGGTCGATCCCGACACCGGCGCGGTGACGCTGGAGCGCTATACCGCGGTCGACGATTTCGGCACCTTGATCAATCCGATGCTGACGCTGGGCCAGATCCAGGGCGGCGTGGCGCAGGGCATCGGCCAGGCCATGCTGGAACACACGGTCTACGATGCCGAATCCGGCCAGATGCTGAGCGGCTCCTTCATGGACTACACGCTGCCTCGCGCCGCCGATCTGCCGGACTTCGCCATCACCCTGACCGGCGTGCCGACCGCGGCCAATCCGCTCGGCGTCAAAGGCTCGGGACAGGCGGGCGCCATCGCCGCACCGCAGGCCATCATCGCCGCCGTGCTGGATGCCCTGGCGCCCCTCGGCGTCACGCATATCGACATGCCGGCGACGCCGGAACGTGTCTGGCGCGCCATCAGGAGTGCAGCACATGGCTAGCGAACCGCAGGCGCGTTGTCGCACCAGGACACCATGAAACGGCTCAGCGTCCGATGGCAGGCACGACCTTCTGCATGAACAGCGTCAGGCTCTGTGCGACATCGTCATAGTCCATCGGCCCAAGCCGGAACTGCATGATTACGCCGCCGACCCCGCAGGCCTCGACCTGCGTCAGCTTCTCGGCGACCGTCGCGGGCGAGCCATAGATCAGCGAATGCTCGATCACGGTGCGCGCCGCGGGTTCGGTGCCCGGCGCCGGCATCGGCAGGATCGAGACGCCCTGTTCCTCATACACGCGCCGCCGCATCGCCGTGCGATGTTCGTGCATCGCCGTGAACGCCGGCACCGCGATGCGCTCGGCCTCGGCGTCGGTTTCTGCAACGAACACGTTGCGCCACACCCAGCACTCATCGACCAGCGCCGCCACCGCGGCATCGTCCTTGCCCTGTTCGCGCAAGGTGCGGCGGTACAGGTCCATGCGCTTCCGCGTCACCTCGTTCGATTGCACGTTCATCATGAACGGCCGTCCCTGATGCGCAACGTGCAGCATCCCCTCCTCGCTGGACGCCGAGCGGATCACGAAGGGATGCGGCTTGGTGTAGGGCAGCGGCCGCAGCATCGGCACCTTGAGGTCCCAGAACCGCCCGTGATGCTCGAACTGCTTGCCCTGCCACGCCTGGAACATGATCGCCTCGGCCTCCTCGAAGCGGTCCTGCGCCTCGGTGTGGTCGAGGCCGTAGCCCTGGTAGTCGTAGATGTTATAGGCGGTGCCGCGCCCGAGCCCGACGATCAGCCGCCCCTTGCTGATGTTGTCGATCAGCGCAAGCTGCTCGGCCATGCGGATCGGATGGTGCAACGCCATCTGCGCCACCGCGAAGCCGATCTTCGCCCGCTGGGTGCACACCGCGAGCGCGGCCGCGAAGCTGACCGGATCGACATAGACGCAGATGCCGTCGAAATGGTGTTCCGCCAGCCAGATGACGTCGAACCCGAGTTCGTCGGTCAGCCGCGCCTCGCGCAGCACCTCATCGATCACCACTCCGTCACGCGCGGGATCACGGCATTCGGGGAACAGGAAGTTGCTGAACTTCACGCGCGGCTCCTGTGACATGCAAGCGGCTACACCGACATAACGGAATAGGTCCGGCTTTCCAACCGAAGACCCCCATGGTACAGACGGGGCACACCGATTCTGGACCGGAGCGGCGGCGGATGAGCGACGTGAACACCGGCGTGCTGAAGACGCGCGTGATCGAGCTGGTGAACGAACACGCGAAGCTGGCCCAGGTGATCAACGACAGCCTGTTCTCCTATGGCGAGCTTGGTTTCCACGAGGTGGAGACTTCCAACTATCTCACCGCGACGCTGGAACGGCACGGCTTCACGGTGCAGCGCGGCGTGGCCGGCATGCCGACCGGCTGGGTGGCGCGCTGGGGTTCGGGTGGTCCGGTGATCGCCCTCGGCAGCGATATCGATGCGCTGCCGAATGTTTCGCAGAAGCCGGGCGTCGCCTATCACGAACCGCTGGTGGAAGGTGGCCCGGGCCACGGCGAGGGTCACAATTCCGGCCAGGCGGTGAACATCGCCGCGGCGCTGGCGCTGAAGGAACTGATGCAGAACGAGGGCCTGCCCGGCACGCTCGTACTGTGGCCGGGCATCGCCGAGGAACTGCTGGCCGGCAAGGCGTTCCAGGTGCGTGATGGATTGTTCGAGGGCGTGGACGCGGTGCTGTTCACCCATGTCGGCGCCAACCTGGAGACCGGCTGGGGCGAGGTGCGCGGCGCCGGCGGACTCATTTCGGTGGAGTACGCCTTCCATGGCGCCTCGGCGCACGCGGCGGCGGCACCCTGGCGCGGGCGCAGCGCGCTGGACGCGGTCGAACTGATGAACATGGGCTGGAACGTGCGCCGCGAGCATCTGCGGCCCGAGCAGCGTTCGCACTACATCATTACCTATGGCGGCGAGCAGCCGAACGTCGTGCCGGCACTGGCCAAGGTCTGGTACTACCTGCGCGAGACCGACGTACCGAACGTGCGCAGGAACTTCGACATCTGCAACCGCATCGCCGACGGCGCCGCCCTGATGACGGACACCGACGTCACCCGGCGCATCCTCGGCGCGTCGTGGCCACGCCACTACAATCGTGTATTGGCCGAGACGTTGCAGGGCAATATCGAGCAGATCGGCCTGCCGACCTGGACCGAGGACGACGACCGCTTCGCGCGTGCCGTGCAGCGGGCCGCCGGCGGCGACCCGGTGGGGCTGAAGACGAAGGTCGCGCCGATCTCCACCAGCCCGTACAGCCCTGGCACCGACGATATCGGCGACGTCTCCTGGGTGGTGCCGACGGTGCAGCTTCGCTATCCGGCGAACCTGGTGAACCTGCCCGGCCATCACTGGTCCAACGCGATGACCATGGCGACGCCGATCGCCCACAAGGGCGTCGTTGCGGGCGCCAAGGTGCTGGCAGCGACCGTGCTGGACCTGCTGCTGCGGCCGGACCTGATCAGCGAGAGCAGGCGCTATTTCACCGAGGTGCAGACGAAGGAAACGAAATACGAGCCGTTCATCGGACCGGACGACAAGCCGCCGCTCGACCTCAACCAGGTGGCGATGGGCAAGTTCCGTCCGCTGATGCGACCGTTCTACTACGACGCGAACAAATACGACACATATCTGGAGCAGTTGGGCGTCAGCTACCCGCAGATCGAACGCCCGACCTGACATCCTGGGGGAAACGTCATGGCCATCATCGTCGGCAGCGGCGACTACCGCTACGAGCAGATCGACAACTGGGCAAAGGTGCCGCCCGGCTGGTCCTTGCGTGAGGTCGGCGCCGTCGGCGTCGACGCGCAGGACAATGTCTACGTGTTCAACCGCGGCGAACATCCGATGATGGTCTTCGACCGCGACGGCAATTTCTTGCGCGCCTGGGGCGAGGGCCTGTTCCCGCGTGCGCATGGCCTGCACATGGCGCCCGACGGCACGGTGTTCCTGACCGACGACGGCGACCATTCGGTGCGGCAGTGCACGCTGGACGGCAAGGTGCTGCTGACGCTGGGCACACCTGGCAAGCCGGCGCCGTTCATGAGCCGGCAGCCGTTCCATCGCTGCACGCACACGGCGCTGTCCCCCACTGGCGACATCTATGTGTCGGACGGCTACGGCAATCCGTGCGTGCACAAATTCGCGCCCGACGGAAAATACCTGATGTCGTGGGGCGAGTCCGGCACCGAGCCCGGGCAGTTCAACCTGGTGCACAACATCTCCTGCGACCCCGACGGCTGGGTCTATGTCGCGGACCGGGAGAACCATCGCATCCAGGTGTTCGACGGCAACGGCAAGTACGAAGCGCAGCTCAACAACCTGCACCGCCCGTGCGGCATGTTCATGCCGTACTGCTCCTGCCCGATCTGCTACGTGGGCGAACTCGGGCCGGCCACTCGTACCAATCGCAACTATCCGAATCTCGGCCCGCGGCTGTCGATCATCGACAACAAGGGCAATTTGCTGGCGCGCATCGGCGGACAGCATCCCGGCACCGGCCCCACCGATTACATCGGGCCGCACGGGCTGTGCGTCGACTCGCATGGCGACATCTACATCGGCGAGGTTTCGCGCACGCTCTGGCCGCAGTATTTCACCGATCCTGTGCCGGAAGACGTGCGCTGCCTGCGCAAGCTGCGAAAGATCACCTGAGGTCCAAACATGTCGTATGAGCCGAAGCGGTTCGACTTCTCCATCCCGATCCGCGTGAACCTGTCCTCTGACACCCAGACCAAGCCATCGCGCGCCATGAAGGAGGCGATGATGGAAGCGGAGGTGGGCGACGAGCAGATGGGCTCCGATCCCACCATCTGGGCGCTGTGCGATCGCAGCGCCGCGCTGCTGGGCAAGGAGGCGGCGGTGTTCCTGCCGTCGGGCACGATGTGCAACCAGGTGGCGATCGCCACGCATTGCCGGCCTGGCGAGGAGATCCTGGCGCACGAATCCTCGCACATCCTGTCGAGCGAAGGTGGCGCACCGGCCGCCATCGCCGGCGCGCTGGTCACCGGACTGCAAGGCGAGCGCGGCATGTTCAGCGCCGAGACGCTGGAAGCGGCGATCCGTCCGGTGTCGCGCTATTCGCCGACGCAGCGCCTGGTGGAGGTGGAACAGACCGCCAATCGTGGTGGCGGCGCGTGCTGGAGCGTCGACGACCTGCGTGCGGTGACGGACCTGGCGCATGCACACGGCCTGTCCACGCATATGGACGGCGCTCGGCTGATGAATGCGGCGGTGGCGCTGGGCGTTCCGGCGACCGACCTGACCGAGGGCTGCGACACGGTGTGGCTCGATTTCACCAAGGGCCTGGCTGCACCTTTGGGCGCCGTGCTCGCCGGCTCGCGCGAGTTCATCGGCCAGGCCTGGCGATGGAAGCAGCGCCTCGGCGGATCGATGCGCCAGGGCGGCATCTGCGCCGCGGCGTGTATCTACGCGCTGGAGCACAACATCGACTGCCTGGCCGAGGACCATGCCAATGCGAAGTCGCTGGCGCGCGGCATGGCGCAGATCCAGGGCATCACGGTGGAGATTCCCGAGACCAACCTGGTGTTCTTCGACACCGAGGGCACCGGCATGACCGCCGGCGCCTTCGCCGAAAAGCTGCGGCTGCAGGGTGTGCTGGTCTCCACCTCCAGCAAGTATCGTGCGCGCGCCTGCCTGCATCTCGACGTCACTGCGGCGCAGGTGGACGAAGCGCTGTCGGTGATGAAGCAGGTGGTGAACGCCGCCTGATGGATGGCTTCACGGTCCGCCCGATCGGCACGCTGCACACGCCGTGGCGGACCGTGGCCGAATGCCCGCGGAACGGCCGCCAGCCGCAGCCGGCGCCGCCCTGCACCGCGACCGTGCTGCCCGAGTTTGTTGCAGGCCTGCGCAGCGTCGAGGGATTTTCCCACCTGATCCTGCTGTACTGGCTGGATCAGGCACGCACGCCGGAACTGGTGTTCACGCCGCCATTCGATGCCACCCCGCGCGGCGTGTTCGCCACGCGCGGGCCGCGTCGCCCCAATCCGATCGGCGTGTCGGTGGTGGCGTTCGACGGCTTCGCTGCGCCGGACACCTTGAAGCTGCGCTATCTCGACTGCATCGACGGCACGCCACTGATCGACATCAAGCCCTACCTGAAGACGACCGACAGCGAGCCTGACGCCGACATGGGCTGGCTGGCGCCGCATGCGACGCGGCGCGGATAGCGCAGGCTACATCTGTCGAAACTACGCAGGCATCGTGCGCTTCTGGTGCGCGCGGCCGATGCGCGCCGTCTCGGGATTGTGCCCGGCGATCACGCGCACGCCTTCATCCAGGCGCGCAGCGATGTTGTCGGGCGAACAGCCCTCGAGGAACGCGATGCCGTTGCGCCGGCAGGCGGCGAACACGCGCGCCCGGGCCTCCGCCATCTCCGGCGGATAGGGGTCGCGCTGCAGCGTGGTGTAGCCGAGCGACAGACCGAGATCGCCCGGTCCCAGTTCGGCAAAGCCCAAGCCGGGGACTGCGCAGATGGCCTCGCAGTTGGCGATGCCCTCGGGGCTTTCCAGCTTCACGCCGAGCAGCAGTTCGCCCTCGGGGTTCAGCGGCCACGGGTCGCACAGTCGCATATACTCCTGTTGGGACACACCCCAGATCACCGCCGCGGTCGACTCGGAGCCGCGGCCGCGCGTGCCGATACCCAGCATGCCGGGCGCGCCGCGCGGCGGGCGGACGGCGCCGTGCATGCGCTGCACCGGCGACGGGATCGACGGGTCGACGCCCGCGAGGTGGTGCGGATAGCGGCACGCCTCGATGAAGGCCCGCACCGCATCCTCGGTCTCCGCCTGGCACAGCAGGATGCCGTGTGCGCCGCGACCCAGGATCTGGCGAAATTGCCAGGCGTTGAAACGGACGTTCGCTTCATCGGTGCCGTTCACCGGCGCCTCCACGATCACCGCCGGCGTGCGATGGCCGGACCGCGTCGGGCCGCCCGCCACCATGCCGCCGAGGTACTCGGCGAGGCCGGTCATGTCGAACGCGCCATGCTCCATCCCGACATTCATGTAGTCGGCCCAGGTGCCGGCATCCTCGCGGCCCTGTGCCTGCGTCAGCACATGGCCGGAGTGCGGGCCGTCGTAGTAGATCGCCTGATCGAGTGACAGCAGTTCGATCGCCCGGTTGATGCGACTGGCCATGCCGGTTCCCTCCCACCTGCGACGGATGCGATACTGCCGATCGTAGCACCGAAATCCGGACACAGGCGATGGGAAGCGCAGCGGTCGACCCGGCCTGGCATGCCGCCGTGCTGGAGCACGTCGAGCATGGGCGTCTCGGCGATGCGGCGGTCGCGTGCGAGGCGGTGCTTGCCGTGACGCCGGATGACTGGCTCGCGCTGCGGCTGCTGGGGCTCGTCCGCCACCGGCAGGGTGCGCTGGAGCCGGCGTCGCAATTGCTGCTCCAGGCGCTGCGCGCCGCGCCGCCGGATACCGTGCAGATCGTAGCGCTGCTCAACGAACTTGCCGACACGCTGCGGGCGCGCCTGGACTTCGACACGGCGCTGGAATGCTATCGCCAGGCGCTTGCACAAAAGCCCGACGATGCCGCGACGCTGCGCAACTTCGCCGACATGATGGTTTCGCTGAACCGCCACGGCGAGGCATTGGCACTGTACCGTGCGGCGCGGGCGGTCACGCCGGAGGCGGCGGACCTGCAGGTCGACGAAGCCATGACGATGCTGACGCTCGGGATGTGGCTGGAGGCCTGGGGTCGTTTCGAGTCGCGTCTATCGCTGCCGCCGCCCTATGCCGCCCCCGGATTTCCCGCCGATGTGCCGCATTGGCGCGGCCACACCGACATCGCTGGCAAGACCATCCTGCTGCACGCCGAACAGGGGCTCGGCGATACGCTGCAATTCGTTCGTTACGTCGCCATGGTCGCCGAGCGCGGTGCGCACATCGTCCTGCGCGTGCAGCCCGTGCTGCGCAAGTTGCTGGCCGGCCTGCCTGGTGTCGGCTCCGTCATCGGTGTGCACGACCCGGTGCCGCCGGTCGATCTCCAATGCCCGCTGATGAGCCTGCCATACGCGTTCGGCACCACGCTCGAGAACGTTCCAGCGCGCATCCCCTATCTTCGGGCCGCGCCGGAATACCTGATGGTATGGCGGGCATTGCTGGGGCTGCCGCGGAAGCGGCGCGTCGGTCTCGTCTGGACCGGCAGGCCGGTGCCCGCCCACCGCTCCATGCCGCTTGCCACCTTCGCGCCGCTGCTGGCACGGCCGGATCTCGAAGTGCACGTGCTGCAGCCACAGATGTCGGAGACCGAGCGGGCATGGCTTGCCGCGCACGGCAGCGGGGTGGTGGACCACAGTCCCGACCTGAGGGATTTCGCGGACACCGCGGCACTGGTCTCCTGCATGGACCTGATCGTGACCATCGATACGTCGGTGGCACATCTCGCCGGTGCGCTGGGCGTGCCTGTCTGGATCATCCTGCCGTTCAGTGCCGACTGGCGCTGGCTGGCCGGGCGGTCGGATACGCCCTGGTATCCGACCGCCCGGCTGTTCCGGCAGACGCGGCCTAGGCATTGGGAGAGTGCCGTCGCTCAGGTCATGCAGGCGCTGTCGGAATGGACGGAGGCCGACCAGCGGCCACCCGGTCTGCCGACATGACCGACGGGATCACAGACCGAGCTTATCGGTCAGTCCGTAGCCCTGGGCCAGTTCCTGCAGCTTCGCCCAGGTCGCGTCCTCGACTGGGATGCCGTTCTTGCGGCGCTCCTGCTCGCGATTGAACTCGATCTCGCCGGGATACAGCACCTCGGTGAAGCCCTCCGCCGGCGGTGTCGCCTTAAGGTACTGCGCGAACTCGGTAACCTCCTGCTTGAAGGTCGTCAGGTCGCGGAACGCGGCAACATTGAACACGGCGATAAAGCAGCCGTCGTTGTGGCGGCCGGTCGGTTCCACGCCGAAGCCAAGTCCCGTGAGGAGGCCTGAAAGAATCTCGACGATCGTGGCGAGGCCGTAGCCTTTGTAGCCTTCCGACCCGCCGACCGGCAGCAACGCCCCGCCCTGCTTCAGCACGCGCGGATCGGTCGACGGCTTGCCCTCGGCATCGATCAGCCAGCCCGGCGGCACCTGCTCGCCGCGCGCCGTCGCCACGTTGATCTTGCCGGCAGCGGCGGCGGACGTCGCCATGTCGAAGAACAGCGGCCCTTCCAGGTTCGACGGCACCGCGAAGCAGATCGGGTTGGTGCCGAGACGCGCCTTGGCGCCGCCGAACGGCGCGACCGCCTTGGCGCTGCGTCCGGAATCGGCGGTGATCATCGCGATCATGCCCTCGCGCGCCGCCATCAGCGGATACGACGCCAGCCGGCCGATATGGCTTTGTCGATACACCGTCGCCGCGGCGACCTGCTGCTTCTTGGCCTTGTCGATCGTGTAGCGCATCGCGCGGTCCGTCACGACATAGCCAAAACCCCAGTTGCCGTCGATGACGGTGCTGGTTGCCGTCTCCTGCGTGATGTCCCAGGACGCACCGGGCACGATGTGGCCCACCTTGATGCGATCGATGTAGGTCGGGATCAGGATGATGCCGTGCGAATCGTGGCCCACCAGGTTCGCGCCGATGTTGTAGCGCGAAATCGTCGCAGCCTCCTCGGCTGATGCGCCGGCCGCCTGCAACAGGGAACTGGCGATGTCCATCAGGCGTTCGGCAGACACGGTCGGCATGGCAGGATCCCTCCGCAACTTTGCCGTCAGCAAGGCGGCGAAGCCCCCCACTGTCAACCCCGGCGCTTCTGGCGTAGCCTCATCGTCACAGAGCGATTGGGAGGTCAGATCATGGCAGGTCAAGCCAATGTCTACGCAAGCGTGGCGGGCACCGTCGGCCGCAGCGACAAGGACAAGGGCGCCGTCGGCGTGTTCCGCCGCCCGGCCGAGACCGGCGTGTGGGAGCATGTGCTGAGCGAGCACAACAGCAACACCGTCTTCGTGCATCCCACCGATCCGAACGTCGTGCTCGCCGGCACGCATGACGGCGTGTACCGCAGCACCGATCGCGGCAAGACGTTCACGCGCACCAACTTCCCCGACAAGGGCATGGAGATCTGGTCGTTCCTGGCCGATGCGGGCGATCCGAAGCTGGTCTACGCCGGTGGTTCGCCGCTGGCCGTGTACCGCAGCGAGGACAGCGGCGAGACGTGGCGGCGCCTGCCCGACCCCGTGATGCCGGCGCGCTGCGTGATGCCGTTCGGCCTGCGCGTGATGCGCATGGCGCAGCATCCCAGCAAGCCGGGCACGATCTTCGCGGCGCTCGAGGTCGGCGGCGTGATGCGCACCACGGATGGCGGCGAAAGCTGGAAGGATTGCAGCGACGACCTGATCCGCCTGGCGAAGCAGCCGCACCTGAAGAGCAAGATCGCCAGCGACACGTCGGATGAGGGCATGCTGGACGGCCACGCGATCGCCATCAGCGCGGCCGACCCGGACGCGGTCATCGTCGCCGTGCGGATGGGCCTGTTCCGCACCGCCGATGACGGCAACACATGGCAGGACATGGAGGTTGGCCGCTTCTCGCCGACCACCTATGGCCGCGACATCCATGTCTCGCCGACCGATCCCGCCACGCTGTACTCGGCGCTGAGTGTCGCCGCCGCGAGCAAGGACGGCGCCGTTTATCGCAGCCAGGACGCCGGCAAGACCTGGTCGCGCTTCGACAAGGTGCAGGTGCACGGCACGATCATGTCGGTCGCGCTGCACCGCAACGACCCGAACCAGGTGTATATCGGCGCGCGCTACGAGGGCGAGGTGTTCGGCACGCTGGACGGCGGCAACACGTGGCAGCCGCTGCCGCTGCCACGCGGCGTGAAGGACATCTACGCGCTCGCCTGCGGCTGAGAACGGATCAGGCCAGCACGCCGAGTTGGCGAAGCTGGCCGATCTCGTCTGCCGAATAGCCGGCGCCGCGCAGCACGTCCTCGCTGTGCTGCCCGACCGCCGGCGCACGGCGCGGCGCGACCTTCGCCTCGCCATCCACATGGAACGGTGACGACACGGTCATCGCGCTGCCGTCCGCGAACGGCACGATCGCGCCGATCGCCTGCATCTGCGCATCGTCCGCCGCCTCGTCGATCTTGCCGACCACGCCGAAGGTGACGCCGACCCCGTCGAGAATGACACGCCACTCCGCCATGTCGCGCGCGGCAAACGCCTTGTCCAGTTCGACCACCAGTTCCTCGGCGTGGCGCTTGCGCGCGTCCCTGGTGGCGAAGCGCGGATCGTCGGTCAGGTCCTCGCGGCCGATCGCGTTGAGCAGCGGGCGCAACTGCCGTTCCTCGTTGAACAGCGCCATGATGAACCAGCGGCCGTCGCGGCACTGGTAGTGGTTGGCGAGCGCGTTCGGTGCCTGCTCGCGCGTCGGCCGATGCGGCACGGGTTCGCCGAACAGGCGAGTCTGCACGAAGCAGGCATTCGCCCATAGTCCGTTCTGCAGCAGCGACGAACGCACGAGGCCGCCGCGCCCGGTCTTCTCGCGCCGGTACAGCGCGGTGACGATGGCGGCGTAGAGGCCGGTGGCGCTGGGGTGATCGCCCATGCCGGGCGCCGAACGTGCCGGCGGCGTCGAGGCCTCGGCACGGACCGTATCCATCAGCCCGGTGCGCGCCCAGTACGCCGTGGAATCGAAGCCGGTCTTCGCCGCTTCCTCACCTTCCTCGCCATATGCGGTGAACGAGGCATAGATCAGCCGAGGGTTCAGCGGCAGCAGGTCGGCCGGTGCCAGCTTCAGGCGATCGCGCACCGGCAGGGGAAAGTTGGTGACGAACACATCAGAGTCCGCCACCAGGCGGTACAGCACGGCGCGGCCGGCCTCGTGCTTGAGGTCGAGTGCCAGGCTGCGCTTGTTGCGCGCCGTCAACTGCCAGTAATAGTCGTTCGGCGCACCGCTCGTGCTGCGGGCGCGCCAGGGATCGCCGACACCCGGTGGCTCGATCTTGATCACATCGGCACCAAAATCGGACAGGATGGTCGCCGCAGCCGGACCGGCGATCCAGCTTGCGCAGTCGATGACCTTCAGGCCGGAGAACAGGTGCTCGCTCATGGCATCATGGCTTCTGGTTGCTGAAGATGATGGTGCCGGACGCCGCGAACATGCCGCCGACGCCGTGGCAGACAGAGATTTTGGCATCAGGGATCTGCGCCGGCGCGATGCCGCGCATCTGCCGCACGCTCTCCTGCAGCGCGTACATGCCGTACATGCCGGAATGCATGTAGGACAGGCCGCCGCCGTTGGTGTTCAGCGGCAGCTTGCCGCCCGGTGCCGTGTTGCGCCCGGCGATGAACGCAGCCGCCTCGCCGCGCGGCAGGAAGCCCAGATCCTCCAGCCCGTACAGCGGCAGATGCGCGAAGGCGTCGTAGATCATCAGGTGGTCGACGTCGCTGTGCGTGATGCCCGCCTCGCGGAACGCCGTCGGCCCCGCCACGGTGAAGGCGCGCGAGGAGACGAAACTCTCCATCTGGCTCACCATCGGCGTCTCGACGCTCTCGCCGGTGCCGAGAATGTACACCGGCTTGGTGGGAAAATCCTTGGCGCGGTCAGCGGATGTCAGGATCAGCGCGCCGCCGCCGTCGGTGACCAGGCAGCATTGCAGCAGCCGGAACGGATAGGCGATCATGCGGGAGCCCAGCACGTCCTCGACCGTGATCGGGTCGCGGAACGTCGCGCGCGGGTTTTTCGCCGCCCATTCGCGCTGCACGACCGACACCATGGCGATCTGCTCATGCGTCACGCCGTAGGTCTTCATGTAGCGCAGCACGGGGATCGGGAACAAAGACGGCGGCCCCATTGGCCCGAACGGCTGCTCGAACTGCCCGTTCAGGCTGGACGGCGGCACGGTGCGGGGCGGATTGCCGACGCGCGAACGTCCGCTCTCGCCGTGCGTCACCAGGATGGTCTTGGCGAGGCCGGCCTCGATCGCCGCCGCGGCGTGGCGGACATGGATCATGAAGGAGCAGCCGCCCACCGACGTGCCGTCCACCCAGGTCGGTGTGATGCCGAGATAATGCGCGATCTGCACCGGCGTCTCGCCGGCGGTGGCGACGCCGTCGATGTCCTTGGGTTTCAGACCGCAATCGGCCATCGCATTCAGCGCCGCATCGGCGTGCAACTGGATCTGCGACATGTCGGGGATGACGCCGAGTTTCGTGGTCTCCGCGGCGCCGACGACAGCGACTGTGTTGTGGGGCATCGGTTCAGCCTTTCGCCGGGCGGAAGAAGGGCAGCGTGATGGCATCGTTCTGCTTCGCGAACACCACTTCGAGGGTCATGTCGAGCACCAGCGCCTCGGGCGTCTGCGGACACTCCACGATGTTGGTCATCATGCGCGGCCCCTCCGCCAGCTTCACCACGGCGATCGCATAGGGCGGCTCGAAGCCTGGCACCTTGCGATGATGGATCACGTAGCTGTCGAGGATCGCCTTCCCCGATGCGGCGAACACGCTGACCTTGCGCGTGCCGCATTTGGGGCAGAATGGCCGCGGTGGGAAATAGACATGGCTGCAATCGTCGCAGCGCTGCAGGCGCAATTCGCCGGCCTGCGTGCCGTCCCAGAAATGCTGCGTCTCCGGCGTCGGTTGCGGCAGCGCGCGGCCTGGTTCTGGCATTGGACGGTTTCCTCCGACTGGCGATCGCAGGAGGCTAGAGCGGTTTGCTGCCGGGAGGCAACGCGGCGCGGAATCCTACCCCGCGGAGAACCACAGATAACCGACCATGCTGGTCCAGGGGGGCTCACGCCGCGGACTGCTGCTGAACTTCAACACGCTCCGGTTAAAGTTTGGGCTGCGACGCTTCGTCCGCAGCACACAATCCACGTGACGGCGGGCGTCACCCCACCAGCACCGCCTTGCCGATCACCTTGCGGTCGATCACCGCCTGCATCGCTTCGGCTGCCTGCGCCAGCGTATAGCGGTGCGAGATGCGTGGCTGCAGCTTGCCCGCCGCGGCAAGCTCGGTCAGCGCCTTCATGTTGGCGATCGCCAGTGCGGGGTTGGCTTCATTCAGCCCGCCGACGCGCACGCCGATCGCATCGATGCCCTTGATCAGCAGATAGTTGCTGCGGATGGTCGCCGGCCCGCCGCCGAGAAAGCCAAGGATCAGCAGGCGTCCGCCCCATGCGAGGCAGCGCAACGATTCCTCGGTCACCTTCGCGCCGATCGGATCGTAGACGATGTCGACGCCGCGGCCGCCGGTGAGGTCCTTCACCGCATCGAGGAACCCGTCGCGATAGTCGATCGCGTGCTCGGCGCCTTCCTCCAGGCAGGCGGTGCGCTTGTCGTCGCTGCTCGCGGTCGCGATCACGCGGGCGCCGAACAGCTTCGCCACCTGGATTGCCGCGATGCCGATGCCGCCGGCGGCGCCGTGCACCAGCACCCATTCGCCTGCCTGCAGCCGCCCGCGCTGCAACAGCGCGTGATAGGCAGTTGTATAGGCGCCGCGGAACACGCCCGCCGCCTCCATGCTCATGCCGTCGGGGATGCGGTCGCACAGCGCCGCCTTGGCGTTGCCGATCTCGGCGCAGGCACCGAGCGTGTGGCGGCTCATGACCCGGTCGCCGACGCGCAGGTCGGTGACGCCGGTGCCGGCGGCGATCACCACGCCGGCCGCCTCGCCGCCCGGAATGAACGGCGGGTCGGGGCGGAACTGGTACTTCCCTGCCAGCATCAGCACGTCGACATACTGCACGCCGCGCGCTTCGATGCGCACCCGCACCTCATCGGCTGCGGGCGGTGGCGGGTCGGGCACATCGCGCAACGCCAGCACCTCGGGCCCGCCGAACGCCTCGCACACCACCGCTTTCATGAATTCGTCTCCTGTTGCCGGCGGCGCAGTATTGCGTCCCGGATGCGCACCGCCAACACTGGCCGCAACCAGGAAGGAAGCATCGCCATGTCGGGTGCCAACACGTTCAAGTTCGTCATGCTGCCGCCGCACAGCGATACCACGCGCGGCTGGGGCCGCAAGCTGGCGGAGACGATGCCGGACGTGCGCGTGGTGATCGCCGAGGACCAGGCGACGGCGGAACGCGAGATCGTCGATGCGGAGGCGGCGTTCGGCTGGCTGACGCACGACCTGCTGGCGAAGGCGAAGCGGCTACGCTGGCTCCAGGCGCCACAGGCCGCGCCCGCCGCGGGCTACTACTATCCGGAGTTGATCGCCCATCCGCTCGCGGTCACCAATTTCCGCGAGATCTTCAACGACCATATCAGCACCCACATCATGGCCTTCGTGCTGGCCTTCGCGCGCGGCCTGCACGTGTACATCCCGCAGCAGCTTCGCCGCGAATGGAAGAAGCCGGGCGAGAACAAGGGCGTCGTGCACCTGCCCGAAGCCACCGCGCTGATCGTGGGCGTCGGCGGCATCGGCGCCGAGACCGCGCGGCTCGCGGCCTCGTTCGGCATGACGGTGCTGGCGACCGACGCACGCCGCGGTGACACCCCGCCGGGTGTGGCCGAGATGCACAGGCCCGAGGCGCTGGACGACCTGCTGCCGCGCGCGGACTTCGTCATCCTGACGGTGCCGCACACGCCGTCGACCGAAGGCTTCATGCATCGCGCGCGCTTCCAGCGGATGAAGCCCGGTGCCTTCTTCATCAACATCGGCCGCGGCATGACCACGAAGCTCGACGACCTGGTGGCGGCGCTGAACGCGGGCGAGATCGCCGGCGCCGCGCTCGACGTGTACGAACAGGAGCCGCTGCCCGCCGACCACCCGCTGTGGACCATGCCGAACGTGCTGCTGACGCCGCACATGGCGGGATACGGGCCGTACCTGGACGACCGGCGCTACCAGATCATGGCCGACAATTGCCGCGCCTTCCTCGACGGCAAGCCATTGCGCAACGTCGTCGACAAATCCTCCTGGTTCTGAAGGACGCACGCGCATGAGCACGGTCGTGGTGGTGTACGAACTGGATGACGGCGCCCGCAGGACCGTGCAGGAGGCGTTGGGCGATGCGGCGCAGGCGGTCCATCTGCCCGATCTCGACGATGCGGGACGCGCCGATGCGCTGCGCCAGGCGGATGCGGTGCTGGCGCGCACCAC
The DNA here is from genome assembly GCA_037201625.1 of Acetobacteraceae bacterium. GTDB lineage: Bacteria > Pseudomonadota > Alphaproteobacteria > Acetobacterales > Acetobacteraceae > JAMXLO01. Next base: position 2,929,594 of record JBBCGR010000003.1, read on the forward strand.
GCGGGAGTTGCGGCAGGGCGAGATCGCGCTGCTGAAGGACGTCAAGCTGGTGCAGTTCATCAACGCCGGCATCGACTTCGTGCCGCTGGCGGAATTGCCCGCGGGCGTTCCGGTCGCCACCAACGGCGGTGCCTACGCCGAGCCGATGGCCGAGCACGCGATCGGCATGGCGCTCGCCGCGGCCAAGCGGCTGCTGGTGGAACATGCGGCGCTCACGCGGGGCGAGTTCAACCAGTTCGCGCGGAACCGCATGCTCGCGGGCGGCGTGTGCGGCATCCTGGGCTTTGGCGGCATCGGCGTCGCCACAGCGCGGCTGGCGCGGGGCATCGGCATGAAGGTGCATGCGATCAACCGGCGCGGCCGCAGCGAGGAACCCACCGACTGGATCGGCACGCCGGACGAACTCGACATGTTGCTGGCAGCCTCGGATGTCCTGGTCATCTGCACGCCACTGACGCCCGCCACGCTCGGCATGATCGGTGCACCGCAGCTTGCCCGCATGAAGGACGATGCGATCCTGGTAAACGTGGCGCGCGGCGAGATCGTCGACGAGCGTGCGCTGTATGAGCGTCTCGTGGCGTTCCCGGATTTCAGTGCGTGCATCGACGCGTGGTGGATCGAGCCGGTGCGCCACGGCACGTTCCGCATGGACCAGCCGTTCCTGTCGTTGTCCAACGCGATCGGCTCGCCACACAACTCGGCCGCGTCGATCGCGGGGACGGGTGCGGTGGGATTGCAGCGTGCGGCAGCGAATATCCGGCGCGCGCTGGCGGGACAGCCGCCGCTGTACCTGGTGCCGCCGGAAGACCGGATGATGTAGCGGCTGCGGCGCTACGGTGCCGTTGTGACCAGCCGCGCGAAGGCCGCAAGCTGGTCGGCCTCGAGATCCGACACCGCGTGATAGCACACGCCGTCGCGCCGCCACGACACGATGTTGAAGCCCTGGCGCGCCTGCGTGCGGAAGCCCTCATCGGGTCCGGACGAGGCCCAGGCGAACAGGTTGATGACGTGCCTGGCGCGCCCATACACCACGGTCGCCGCCTGGTGCCCATCGACGTAGTCGAGCCGCCCACCGATCAACGGAAACCCCTGCGTCGCAAAGTCACGCGTTGGCGGCGACACGTCCAGCCGGGCCGACAGCCACGGCTTCACCGTGTGCTGGTCGCTCGTCGCCACATCGGTCAGGTGCCCCGGCTGCAGCGACCGGACATGGCTGCCGATGATGGCGGACACAGGATCGTCCGGCCCGCCCGCCACCAGCAGCGTGAGTGCGGCGCCGGCGATCGCACCGGCCAGACCGGTGCCGGCCAGCCGGATCGCCGATGCGCGGAACCAGGGCCGCACGACAGGCGGGGCCTCGTCTCGCGGCAGAACGGAACCGATGCGGGCCGCGAGGTCCGGCGGCGCCCGGTGGTAGGGCAGCCTGGTGCGCAGCGCCCGCATCGCCCGCAACTCCTCGAGCCGGCCGGCGCAGGCATGGCATCGGGCCACATGGCGCTGCACGCGCAGCCGCGCGAGCGGACCCAGCGCGCGGTCGACCAGTCCGGACAGCAGCATGGCGGCGCGCTCACACTCCATGCGCCGCCTCCGTTCCCGTGCGTTGCAGCCACAGCCGGCGCAGCGCCAGCCGCGCCCGCGACAGCCGCGACATCACCGTGCCCACCGGCAGGCTCGTCACTTCGGCGATCTGCCGATAGGAGAGGTCCTCCACCTCGCGCAGCACCAGCACCTCACGATACTCCGCCGGCAATTGTTCCATCAGCCGCGCCAGCGTCTGGCTGTCCACGCTCTCCAGCAGCAGCGATTCGGGATCGCGCGGCTGACTGGTCCACATCGCCGCCTCATCCTGCGCGAGATCGGCCGTTGCGTCGGGCAGGAACACCATCCGGCCGGTGCGATTTTCCTTCACCCAGGTGAGGAAGGCGTTGCGGACGATGGTCAGCAGCCACACGCGACAATCGCCTCCCTGGAACGCATCGAAATAGCGATAGGCGCGCAGATACGCGTCCTGCACCACATCGGCGGCATCGGTCGCATTGCCCGCCAGCCAGCGGGCAAGGTTGTACGCCGCATCCAGATGCGGCAGCGCGAGCAGCTCGAAGCGCCGGCGGCGATCGTCGTCCTGCGACACCATCCTGGTCCACACAGCAGGCAGTCGCATCCTATACCGCACGGACCGCCGGATTATTCCGGGCCGCGGCGGGAATAATCGCCGCGCCGTGCCGGTAGGGACGCCAGCGAGAGAGGGGTCCCAGCATGATCGACGATCAGGTACCGACGCGGCGCGGCATTCTCACCTGCATGACCTGGGCGGGTGCCGCCATGGTCTGGACAGTCGCGGGCGGCATCCCGCGCTCGCGCCTGGTGGCAACCGCCGATGCCGCCGATCCGGGCTTCAGCTTCGTGCAGATCAGCGACAGCCATCTGGGCTTCGACCGGCCGGCCAACCCGGACGTGACGGCGACGCTGCGGCAGGCGCTGGATGACGTGGGCGCATTGCCGCAGCGTCCGGCCTTCCTGATCCACACAGGTGACATCACGCATCTTTCCAAGCCCGCCACGTTCGATACGGCACAGCAGCTCATGGGTGCGACGAAGCTTGCGGTGCACACGGTGCCCGGGGAGCACGACATCCTGGAGGAGGACGGCAGGAGCTACCTCAACCGTTTCGGCAAGGGCACCCAGGGCGATGGCTGGTACAGCTTCGATGCCGGCGGCGTGCACTTCATCGGCCTGGTGAATGTGGTGAACCTGCAGGGCGCCGGCCTCGGCAGCCTCGGGCGCGAGCAACTCGAATGGCTGGAGAAGGACGTGCGGCCATTGTCCGCCAGCACGCCGGTCGTGGTGTTCGCGCACGTGCCGCTGTGGACGGTCTATGCCGACTGGGGATGGGGTACGGCGGACGGTGCCCAGGCGCTGAGCCATCTCAGGCGATTCGGCTCGGTGACAGTGCTGAACGGCCACATCCACCAGACCCTGCAGAAGGTGGAGGGTCAGGTGGTGTTCCACACCGCGCGCTCGACCGCGTTCCCGCAGCCTGCGCCCGGCACGGCGAAAAGCCCCGGCCCGATGGTGGTGCCGGCGGGCGAGTTGAAGCAGCATCTCGGCATCGCCACGGTCAGGCTGGTATCGTCGGGCGCGCCGCTGGCCATCGTCGACACGCCGCTGACCTGACGGGAGCGCCGCATGACGACGATCCCGGAGCCGGTCCGCCTGGGCAGGCGCAGACTGTTGCGTCGCGTCGTTGCGCTGGCGTGGCTGATGCCGCTCGGCGCACGCGCGTCCGTCTCGGTGGAGAAGGCGGAGGTGTCGATCGACAATTTCAGCTTCTCGCCGGCGACGCTGCGCGTGGCGCCCGGCACCAAGGTGAGCTGGGTCAACCACGACGACACCCCGCACAGCATCGTCTGCCCGGCGTTGACGCTGAAATCTCCTGCGCTGGACACCGATGAGAGCTTCGCCACCACGTTCGAACGCATCGGCACCTACGACTACATCTGCGGCCTGCATCCGCACATGCGCGGCCAGGTCATCGTCGCGGCGTGAGGGCCGGTGCCAATTGTCGCGGCAGCGTCAGCGCATGCCGTCTCGCGTTCCACTGATCCGGCGCATCAACTGCCGCGCGCCGTTCGCAACGGCGAACGGCGCGCGCTCTAGCTGATCGCCTTGGTCGCGCGCAGTGCGGCGATCCGCTCGGGCGGATAGCCCAGCGCCGACAGGATGTCGTCGGTGTGTTCGCCCGCTTCCGGCGGCTGCATGCGCAACTCGGGCGCGGCATCGTCGATGCAGAATGGCAACGACGGCAGGTTGGCCACATTGCCCTTCGGCATGCGCACCTTCAGCGCGCGGCCATGCGCGTTGAGCTGCGGATCGTCGAACAGGTCCGACGGCGTGCGCACCGGCGAGAACGGGATGTTGGCTTCGTCCATGATGCGCTCGAGATCGGCGATGGCGATCTCGGCCACGATGGCAGCGACGATCTCGCGCAACGCCGGCCGGTTGCGCACGCGATCGGCGTTGGTGGTGAAGCGCTCATCGGCCAGCAGGTCCGGGCGCGCGAACTTCGCGCAGAACGAACGCCAGTGGTTGTCCGAGGTGATGCCGATGAACAGCCGCTCGCCACTCAGCGTCGGGAACGTCTCATAGATGCCCCAGGCGCCGCTGCGTGCCGGCATCGGCGGCGACGGCGTGCCGGTGGCGGCCTCGCCTGCCATGTGCTGGCCCACCAGGAACGCCGAGCTTTCGTACAGCGCGCTGGTGACCTGGCGCCCCAGGCCATCCTTGTCGCGCTGGCGCAGCGCCGCGAGGATGGCATAGGCGCCCATCACGCCGCCCATGATGTCGATCACCGAGGAGCCGGCGCGCAGCGGCTGGCCCGGCGGCCCGGTCATGTAGGCGAGGCCGGTCATGTACTGCGCGATCTCATCGAGCGACGGGCGATGCTCGTACGGCCCCGGCAGGAATCCCTTCAGCGCGCAGTAGACCAGCCGAGGGTTGAGCGCGTGCACAGCGTTCCAGCCGAGGCCCAGACGGTCCATCGTTCCGGGACCAAAATTCTCCACCAGCACGTCGGCCCGCCGCACCAGGTCATGCGCCACCGCCAGTCCCTCGGGCGACTTCGCGTCGATGCAGATGCAGCGCTTGTTGCGGTTGAAATAGGCGAAGAAACCGGTGGCGAAGCCGTGCAGCCGGCGCGTGCGGTCGCCGTCGGGCGCTGGTTCCACGCGGATCACGTCGGCACCGAGATCGGCCAGCATCACGCCGCAGGACGGACCCATCACGGTGTGGCTGAACTCCAGCACCGTGAGGTCGGCCAGCGGCAGCACGGCCATCGCCTAGGTGTCCTCGACCACGTCGAACAATTCCTCGGGCGATGGCCGGATCGTCAGGCCTTCCGCCGCCGCCGAGAGTTCCCGCATCGCGTCGCTGGTGCGGAAGCGGTCCAGGTCGGCCTGGCTGTCCCATAGCGTCACGACGCGGTAGTCCGTTCCGGCTCCGTGCTGGTGCAGCCGCCAGATGCCGCGGCAGCCGGGCTGGCGCAGCATGCCGGGAAAGCCGATGTCGCGCGTGAACACCATCCAGTCGTCCAGCCGTTCCGGCACCACGCGCATCGTCAGCACACGGATCAGCATCAGGCGATCCCTTCGGGTTGCAGCTTGCGAACGGAGTGTCCCAGATAATGCTCGAGCACGTCATCCGGCGAGCCGTCCTCGCGGATGCGTCCCTGGTCCAGCCACAGCACGCGCGTGCACCAGCTTTGCACCACGGAGACGTCATGCGTCGACAGCACGAGGATGTCGGCGCCGCGCACCATGTCCTCGAGCCGCCCCTGGGCGCGCTCGCGGAATTCCGCATCGCCGACCAGGAACCATTCGTCCATCAGCAGGATCTCCGGTCGGATCGCGGTCGCCATCGCGAAGCCCAGCCGCACCACCATGCCGGAGGAATAGGTGCGCACCGGCAGGTCCATGAAGTCGCCGAGGCCGGCGAATTCCGCGACATCCTGTTCCAGCCGCGCCATCTCCGGACGTGACAGGCCGTTGTACAGGCCGCGCAGCAGGATATTCTCGCGGCCGGTCAATTCGATGTTCATGCCCAGGTTGGGATCGAGCAGCGCGTTGAGGCTGCCGACGATGCGCATCGAACCGTTCACCGGCTCATAGATGCCGGCGAGCGTGCGCAGCAGGGTCGTCTTGCCGGCGCCGTTCATGCCGATCAGGCCGAGACGGTCGCCTCTGGTCAGCGAGAACGAGATGTCGCGCAGTGCCTGCACGACGACGCGCTGCTGCCGGTCCTGGCCGAGCCGGCCCGAGGCTGCCGCCATCACCGTCTTCTTCAGGCTGCGATTGGTGCCGTGATACAGCGGGAACGATACGGAGACGTCAGCGATGTCGATGCGCACTTCGTCTGGCATGGATCAGATCCAGAAGGCGACGCGGCCGCGGGCGCGGACGAACAGCACCCACGACACGGCGCACAGCATGAAGCTGTAGCAGACGGCGGCGATCCACACGGGAATCGGCGGGATCGTGCCGAGCAGCGGGGCACGCACGATCTCGATCAGCGCGAAGAACGGATTGAACGGCAGCATCCAGGCCTGCGCGCCAAGCTGATGCGGCTGCCAGATCACCGGGGTCAAGAAGAACGCGATCTGCATGATGCTGCCGACGATCGGCCCGATGTCGCGGAAGCGGGCGCAGAAGGCACCCAGCAGCAGGCAGACCGCCAGCGCATCGATCGTCCACACCATCAGCCCGGGAATCGCCAGCAGCGCGTGCCAGCCGGGCCATATGTCGAAGATGATGTCGACGGCGACGATCACGACGATGTTGTGCGCCAGCACCAGCACGTTGCGCACCAGCGTCCGCAGTGCGTGCAGGAACAGCGGCATGCGCACCGCGAGAATCATGTTCTCGGCCTGCGTGAAGCAGGTGCAGCCCTCGTTCACCAGCGTGTTGAGGAAGGCCCACAGCACCTGCGACAGCGCGAGGAACGGCAGGTACTCGTGCACGTCGGTGTGGAACAGCGCCGAATAGAGGACGCCCAGCGAGCCGATCAGGACCGCGGTGGACAACGTCAGCCAGAACGGGCCCAGGATGGAGCCGCGATAGCGCAGCCGGATGTCCAGCCAGCCCAGCGATCGCGCAAGGGGCCAAAGGCGCAATCCTTCGACGATGTCCTGCATCGCCAGCCAGTTGCGTGTCGCCAGCGACATGTCGCCGCGGAATTCGAGGACGCCCGCGCGGGCGACCGGATCGTGCATGGCGTAACTCATGAAGGCTCGGGCGATACCCGATCCCTGCGCATTGGCCAAGGGCTTTGCACGCCGGTCAGCCCGGCCGTGCCAGGCGTGTCTGCGCGTCGCGCAGGATGATGACGCGCTCGCCGGCACGAAACGCGGGATCGTTCACCTGCACGATCGACAGCGTCGCCCCATCGTCGGCCCGCACGATGAACTCCGCCAGCGCCTGGGCCGTGCGGCCGTGATCGCCTGAATCGTCCAGCAATGTCCGCAGTCGCGCGGCTTCCGAGGCCGCATTCACGGCGCGGATCGACAGGATCGTGCCCGCGCTCAGACTGGCCTGTTGCGATGCCGGTGCAACATTGGCGGGGGTGCATCCAGCGATCGTGGCCAGCGCCAGAAGCCAAGGCAAATAAATCGACAGTTGCAACGGCCGCATCTTCACCATCTTTTGTCCGACTATAGCTCGCGTTGTCGTGATGAGGGAACTGTTCCGCGGATTCCACATGGATGTGCCGCCGTCTGATCTACGATACGAGATGATCTTGCCTCGAACTGCGATCTGCGATAAGCACTTAGGCCATATTCCTGATCGGTTACCTGAGCGGACGGCCGCCCGGCCGCCGTGCCCTCCGGCCATCCCGGCCGCGCCACGACGACGGAGGTTTTACCTCGGATGATCCGCCCTGGTCTTTTCACGTCTCCTTCCTCCGCCGCGCTCCGCGGCCTTTCCTGCCTCGCTCTGGTCGCCCTGGTGGCAGCCTGCGCCAGCCAGACCCAACGGCCCAGTGCCAGCCAGGAGGCCGCCCGGTATGCGGCCCATGCCAGGGGCAACTACGTCCCGCCCGGCCCGCCGGAGGACCCCTGGGGACCCTATATCCGCGAGGCGTCCAAGCGGTTCGACGTGCCCGAGAACTGGGTCCGCTCCGTGATGCGGGTCGAGTCCGGCGGCAATATCTACATGAACGGCAAGCTGGTCACCTCCAGCGCGGGCGCGATGGGCCTGATGCAGGTGATGCCGGCAACCTATGACGAACTGCGCGAGCGCTACACCCTGGGCGACGATCCGTACCACCCTCGCGACAACATCCTGGCCGGCACCGCGTACCTGCGCGAGATGTACGACATCTATGGCTCGCCCGGCTTCCTGGCGGCCTACAACGCGGGACCGCGGCGGCTCGACGACTATCTGAGCAACAACCGCCCGCTGCCCGACGAGACGCGGCGCTATGTCGCGATGATCGGCCCGAACATCGTGGGCTCTTCGCCGAATGTCCGCTCGCCGGCTGAGGACTATGCGATGAACGCGCTGCCGGTCGAGATCCCGCGCGGCACCCGTTATGGCCGTGCGGTGCAGCTTGCCAGCAACCGCGGCAGTGGCGGTGGCCGCGTGCCGACGCGTGAGCCGGTGGAAGTGGCCCAGTTGCCCGATCCGCCGCGCGCAGTGGTGCAGGCACGGCCGCAGCAGGTCGCGATGGTGGCGCCGCCGCCGCCGCCGCCCCCACAGCGTGGCGGCTTCCGGCTGATCCAGCAGGCGGTCGCCGAGTCGGTGCCGGTGCGGCACGGTGCCACGTCGTCCGGCCAATGGGCGATCCAGGTGGGTGCCTATTCCAGCGAAGGCCTCGCCCGCGCCGCCCTGGGCACCGCGCGGGAACGCGCACCCAGCGAACTTTCGGTGGCCCGCACGTCGGTCTCGGGCGTCCACCAGGGCCGCGGCCAGTTGTACCGCGCCCGTTGGACCGGACTGTCGCGTGACTCAGCAGTGCAGGCCTGCGAGCGCCTGGCGCACGGCCGCACGAGTTGCATGGTGCTGTCGCCCGACGCCCAGTTGTAGCCTCGCCGCTTCGGCTTGAGCCTGTCCGGTGGTGCACTAACCATCGGACAGGCTCAAACGCTTTGTTTCGGCGCGTGATGCGCGTGCGGTGTCATTCCACCTCCGCGGATCACGCTCTAATGGGGCGCCTCCGCCTGGAGGCGCTGATAGATGGCGGGCGCATCGGCGAAGCCGGCCGCCGTCAGCCGCTTCAGATGGCTGTCGGTCGTCGGCAGCAGGGCGTTTCGCCACGCCGCACTCTGCTCCTCGTCCGCGATAAGCATCTCGTGGCGCGACGCCGATGCATCCTCGCGGACAGGGCGGTCCCACTTGTTCCACAGCAGGCCGAAGCGCACGACCAGCCGCTCGCCGGACAGATCGTTGATGGCAGCACGGATCTCGGCTGACAGGCTCAGATAGCGCTGCCGGTTCATCACCAGAAAATACGCCGACGAATAGAGCGCGACCGTGGTGTGGTGCCGCATGTGGTCGTGCAGCCCGTCCGGCGCGTGACCCCAGTTGATCAGGATGCCGTCGACGCTGCCGCTCCTGACCGCCGGCATCACATCGGCCGCCGGCAGGATCACCGGCGTACCGCCGATCATGCGCAGCGCCGCGGCGACTGCCTCGTTGGGGACCACCAGGCGCTCGCCGATGAGGTCGCCCGGCAGCGTGATGCGTTTGCTGCGGGTATGGATGGCCGGCGGGTTGTGGACGAACAGGGCGAGGAGCTTGTAGTCGCCGTACTCGTCGCCGAGAGCGCCGTCCTGGTAGAGCCGCCAGAGCGCGCGTGAGCCGTCGAGGGCGGTCGGCACGGCGAACGGCAGTTCAACGATCGAACTGCGCATGAAACGATCGCCCTCGGCGCTGCGCAGGCCGAGTGCGATATCGACGGTTCCGTCCTTCACCTGGGTTGCCTGGCGGGTGACATCGCCGAACCCGGACGTCCCGTCATAGATCTCGACCTTCACTTTGCCGTCGCTTCTGGCCTCGATTTCCCGCGCCCAGGGCTGCGCGAAATCCTGATCAAGAAAGCTTGAAGGGGCGAGGAAATGGCTGAGCTTCAGCGTGACGCGCTGCTGCGCGAGCACCGGCCCGCCCATGACGCCGACAGCCAGCACGACGAAGCCGATGGGCAGGGCGACGAGGCGGCGTATCATCGGATTCTCCGACAGGGCGTGTCGTCTCGCACGCGGCCGAGATGGCCGCAACGCTTGCCGCCATGTCACCACGGGGTCACACTGCGTCGGAGAAACTCCAACGGGGAACGTCCGTCATCATGCCTGACGCCAGATTCGCCAGTCTGACACCGCTGTTCGCGCCACGCTCGGTGGCCGTGCTGGGAGCGTCCAGCGATCCCACCCGCATCAGCGGGCGGCCGCTGGCCTACATGAAGTCGCAAGGCTTCCCGGGCGGGCTGTACCCGATCAATCCGAACCGCACCGAGGTGCAGGGGCTGAAGGCCTATCCTTCCGTCGCGGCCCTGCCCGAGACGCCGGACGTCGCGATCGTCGCCGTCGCTGCCGAGATCGCCGAGAATTCCATCACCGAACTGGCGGAGCGTGGCGTGAAGGCCGCGGTGATGTTCACCGCCGGTTTCGCGGAAATGGATGAGGCCGGCGAGGCGGCGCAGCACCGCATGGTCGCGGTCGCGCGCAAGCACGGCATGCGCATCCTGGGTCCCAACTGCCTCGGCGTGTTCGATGCGCGCACCGCGTACTACGCAACGTTCTCGTCCTCGTTCGACAGTGGCTGGCCGGTGCCGGGACGCATCGGCATTGCCTCGCAGTCCGGCGCGTACGGCACGCATCTCTACACGCTGGCGCGCAATCGCGGCATCGGCGCGTCACTGTGCATCATGACCGGCAACGAGTCGGACGTGACGGTCGGCGAATGCATCGGCTGGCTGGCCGAGAATCCGGAAGTCGACGTGATCGCGGTGTACGCCGAGGGCATCCGCGAGGCGCCAGGCCTGATCGCCGCGTTCGAGGCGGCACGCGCGGCAAAGAAGCCGATCATCATGCAGAAGGTCGGCCGCAGCGAACTCGGTTCCAAGGCGGCCAAGTCACACACTGCGTCGATCGCCGGCGACGATGCCGTGACCGAGGCGGTGATGGCGGAGTTCGGCGTGGTGCGCGCGCGCAACTCCGAGGAGATGCTGGACATCGCGCACACGGCGACGCGCAAGATCTATCCGGCGAAGAACACGCTGGGCGTGATCACGGTCTCCGGCGGGGCCGGCGTGCTGATCAGCGACACCGCCGATGCAGTCGGGCTGGCGATGCCGGAGATGCCGATGGCGACGCAGAAGGTGCTGCGCGACCTCGTGCCGTTCTGTGCGCCGCGCAATCCGGTGGATGCGACGGCCCAGGTGTCCAACAACGTGACGTTGATCCACACCTTCACCGAGGCCATGATCAAGGACGGTGGCTACGCTTCGGTGCTTGGCTTCTTCAGCATGACCGCCTCATCGCGCCGCTGGCCCGGCATCCGCGAACAGCTCAACGCCGTGAAGGACCAATATCCTGACCGGCTCTACGTCCTTTCCGTCATTGCGCCACCGGAGCGGACGGCGGAACTCGAGGCCGATGGCTGGGTGGTGCATGAGGACCCGACGCGCGCGGTGACGGCGATCGAGGCGATGGGCCGGTTCGGTGCGTCCTTCTCCGCCGGTGCCGGCGCGCCGCCGCCGAGTGTTCCCACCGTCACGCTGCCCGCGGCGACACCCACCGAATCCGAGGCCAAGCGGCTGCTGGCGCAGGCCGGCATCGCATCGGCACCGGAGGAGGAATGCGCCACCGCCGATGCCGCGGTGGCGGCTGCCGAGAAGATCGGCTTCCCGGTGGTGATGAAGATCCTGTCGCCCGACATCCTGCACAAATCTGAAATCGGCGGTGTGCTGCTGAATGTTGCCGATGCCGCCGCGGTGCGCGACGGGTTCGCCACCTTGCTGGATCGGGCGAAGGCCGCTGCGCCGTCGGCCCGCATCGAGGGCGTGCTGGTCGCCAAGCAACTGCAAGGCGGCGTCGAGTGCATTCTCGGCATCCATCGCGATCCGGTGTTCGGGCCGATGGCGATGTTCGGCCTGGGCGGCATCTTCGTCGAGGTGATGAAAGACGTGGTGTTCCGCCGCTGCCCGTTCGGCGAGGACGTGGCGGAAGAGATGATCCGCTCGATCAAGGGGGCGCCGCTGTTGCTCGGCGCACGCGGGCGGCCGAAGGCGGACGTGAAGGCGCTGGCGCAGATGCTCGCGCGACTGTCGGCTTTCGCCGCTGCGGCGGGTCCACGTCTGGCATCGATCGACCTCAATCCGGTGTTCGCCATGCCGGAGGGTCAGGGCGCCTTCGCCGTCGATGCGGTGATCGAGGTCGAGTAACGGCAGGCGACCTGGCCGCGCGCCGCCGTCCGCCTCACGCACGCACCGGATGCGTCCCGATCGTGGACGCATCCGGTGCGTGGTGGTGGCCCAAACGCGCCGGATGCACCCGGTTCAGTCGGGCAGCGCGGACAGCAGATAGAGATCCCGCAACTCCTGGCTGAACTGGAACCCGTCGCCGAAACTGCCAGAAAAAATCTGCACAATCTCGCCCGACCGGTAAATGCGGCTCAACGCTCTGTCGACCTCCAGGCGAAAGTCCTCATCGCCGCGAGGAAGTGCCAGGGCATAAGGTTCGACCGTCAGATACTCGTTGGCGAGTTGCAGCCGTCCGGGGGCTTTACTGTTGGCACGCAAGACCCAGAGGATGGATCGATCGGCAAAGTATGCCGACACCTTGCCGGCATCGAGCATCGCCAGCCCTTCGGCGTGCGTCGCAGCCGGGGTGATATCGGCTGCGATGCCAGCCTGGCTCAAAGTATTCCGCAGGGATTGCTCGGTCGTCGTGCCGCCCAGCACGCCGATCGCGCGGCCCGCCATCGCCTGCAGTGATTGGGGACCGTCGGAGGCGATCATCAGACCGGCGCCATCGACGAACGTGGCGATCGAGAAATCGAGGATCTTGCGCCGCGACAGTGTGGCGGTCGTCGCTTCGCAGAGCAGGTCGGCCTTGCCCTGCTGGATCACATCGAAGCGGTTCTCCGCAGTCACCGGCACATAACTCACGCTCAAGGATGGGACGTCGATCTGCCGTGACAGATCGTTGGCGACCGACTGGCAGATGCTGACGATGAAGCCTACGGGCTTCCCGTTCCCGTCCTGATACGAGAACGGCGGTGCGTCGATCCGGTAAGCGATGCGGAGCATCTTGTCCTGCCGCAGGTGGTCCAGGACGCCGGCCGCGGCAGCGTTGGTCGCAAGAACCGGCAACAGGCAGAGCGCCAAAATGCCAACCGCCAACCGTTGTGCACCGACCATTCCCATCTCTCCCCGATTTTGCACGGTCATCCTGGACCGCGACAGGAATGTTCGGCAAGGGAGATGCAACGACCGTGCCCGGACGATGATGGCCTGTGGCCGTCGGTTCGAGCCAAGCCTTCTGCACTGCGGTCGAGGCGTGGGCCCTCTGGACACGGGCCCGCCGTGATCGCCAAGCTTACATGCCACAGAGGAGGAATACGTCCGATGACGATCATCGATTCACAGGTCCATGCCTATGAGGCGAATACGGCGAAGCGTCCTTGGCACAGCGTGCCGAACTGGCCCGACCATGTCACGGGCGACGAGATGGTGGCGGCGATGGACAAGGTCGGCGTCGACGGCGCGATCTTCATCTCCGCGTTCGGCCTGTACCGCTACGACGCCAGCTATGCGGTGGACGTGCAACAGGCCCACCCCGACCGCTTCGCCATCGTCAAGCCGGTCGACCCGGACGATCCGGCGGTGGCGGATGTCATTGCCGATTGGAAGAAGGTGCCGGGCGCCGTCGGCATCCGCATCATGCTGCCGAAGGAGTCCGGGCGCGAGGCGAACGATCCAGGCCTCGACAGGATCCTTCGCGCGGCCGCCAGTCTCGATTTTCCAGTGAACATCCTGTGCTGGGACAATCTGGACGTAGGCACCGCGCTCATCGATCGCCATCCCGGCACGCGGTTCATCATCGACCATCTGGGCATCCTGCAGCCCCGCGTGCCGCCCGCGCCGCCGCAGCCCTGGGCTGATCTGCCGAAGGTGCTGGAACTGGCCAAGCGTCCGAACGCGGTGATCAAGGTCAGCGGCGCGTGCACGCTCTCGCTGGAGCCGTATCCTTTCCCCGACATCTGGGACCCGCTGGCACGCGTGTTCGATGCCTGGGGACTCGATCGCTGCCTGTGGGGCACCGACTGGACGCGCGCGTTTGCCGTCGTCAACTACGAACAGGCCGTCGAGCCCTTCCTCCACACTGACCGCCTGAGCGACTCGGAGCGGGCAATCCTCATGGGCGGCGCCTGCGCCAAGGCCTATGGCTGGTCACCGCGAAAGGCCTGAACAAGGGGGGCGAGGCAGTATCAGCGAACTTCGCCACTGACCTCGCCCCTGCCCATCCGTCGCAGCGGCGCTCAGCGCCTCTGCGGATCACTCAGCCGGAAGTGGACCGAGTTTCCCCAGTTCCATCGCCTTGATCTGCAGGGCCAGGTATTTCGAGTTGATGCGGCATTGCGCGAGGCCGCCGGCAATGAACCACAGACCTTCCTGCGGCGTGCGTTTGTACATGTTGTTGAGTTCACCGTCCGCGCCGATGCCCCAGACCGCACCTATGCGCTCCACCATCTCCTGGCCGAGCGCGCGGCGGACGAGTTCCATCTGCGGATAGTAGCCGGTCGCCAGGACGATGATATCGGCAGGAACCGTCGATCCATCCTTCAGGAGCGCACCATCGGCCGTGAAGCGCTCGATCCGATCATATTGCAGGAGGCCAAGCTCTCCCTTGATCATGAGCGCCGAACTGCCCGCGTCGAGATTGTAGCCACCGCCGCGGCGGAAATACTTCATCTGATGGCCGGTCTCGTCGTCGCCGACATCGTGTTTGAAGCCGATGCCCTTGAGCCCCGCGATCATCTCCTTATCAAGCTGGAGCATACGCTGCGTGACGGCCTTGTAGGCCTTGATGATCAACGGCGGCGTCGCAGCCGACACGATCAAATCGCAATCCTCCAGCGGCCCGCCCTCATCCCAGATCGCTTCATTGAGCCTGGCACTGGGATCGATCGAAACGACGGTCGTGGAGCCACGCTGAATCAGCGTCGTGTTCACGCCATGGCTGTGCAGATCGAGCGCGATATCATTGGCGCTGCTGCCGGTGCCCAGAATGAAGGCGTTCTTCCCCTGCCAGGCTGCACCGCTATCGAAGCCCTCGGAGTGGATGACCTCGCCCTTGAAATCCTCGAGGCCGGGGAGGTCCGGGATCATCGGATAGCTGCTGACGCCGTTGGCAAACACGAGATGCCGAGGGTGCACGACGCGCTCGGTTCCGTCGGAGCGGTGGAGGCGGGCGGTCCAGCATCGTGCGGCTTCGTCCCAGGTGGCGCCGACGAACTCCGTACCGGTCCAGCAGTTGATCTCCATGGCGTCGGCATAGAACTCGAACCAGTTGCCGAGCATGTCCTTCGGGATGTACTTCGGCCAGGTCGGCGGAAATTCCATGTAGGGCAGATGGTTCAGGTGGATCGAGTTGTGCAGCGCCAGTGAGTGATAGCGCTGCCGCCAGCTATCACCGATGCGAGCCCATTTCTCGACGACGAGCGTGTCGATGCCAAGCTGGTTGAGGCGTGCGGCGATCGAGAGGCCTGCCTGCGCGCCGCCGACCACGAGAACCGTAGGCTCCCGGTCTTCATAGGCGCTGGCCTTGCGCCGCATGTCGGCCCAGTTGTCACCGCCGAAATTCCGCGAATAGGCGGCACCCGTCGGCCGGTTGGCACCGATCTTCTCCTCATGGCCATCCAGTGACTCGAGCGTCGTCGACAGGAGCCACGCCTTCATCGCGCCATCGCCGTCCTGTGCCGGCGAAAGTCGGATGATACCCGCGCCACGACCTTCCTCTGTCCTGAACTCGAAGATCGCCTCGACGCTGTCGATCCCGAGACGCTTCACTCTGCGCGGCGGCTTCCGGCCCGACGGCAAATGGAACCCGTGCGCGCCGGTGTGGTCCTGCTCCGCCGCGAGACGTGCTGCGACCGCGTCCCTGCCTGCCACGGGCGTCATGTGCCATGTGAAGGCCAGGACGTCCCGCCAATGGCAGTCCTGGTGGAACAGGCCGCCGATCTGCGCCGCATCCCTGGAAGTAAGCGCCGTCTCGAACGCCGTGAGCCAGTCTTCGGCGGAACGCCGCGCCTGCATGACGGCCTGGAACTCAAGGAAGGACTGGTCGAAATCGTTCATACTGCTCCGCTCCCTGCGGCATCGCTGCCAGAGGATGCCACGTGCCGAAGTATGGACGGGCAACTCGATCGGTGTCCATGCAGATGATGCGGCACGTGGCTGGTTGCGTCCATCAACAGCACGCTCTCTCGGCAATTGCGTGGATGCAGCTACGCTGTTGGAGATGCCGGCTGATAGTCGATCCACAGCAGCCGCAGCGGCGCAAGCCCACCATTGCGCAGAAGCCCAGCGTGGCCCTCAGGCAAATGCAAGGCGTCCAGCATGCCGAGTGTCGTCGTGCCGGCGCCGATGTCGGTGACGGCCTCGCCCCCGATCACCAGGTACAGCCGCGACACCGGGCGCTCCTGCAAGGGGATGCCATTCCCGGGCTCGAGCACCGTCATGCCGATGGCGATCTTGCTGTTGTGCACTGCGCCCGGGCTCGCAACCGCCGATCCGGTCAGGCCGCTGACCCATCGGACGCCCCAATGCATCGTGCCCGGCACCCTCGCGTCAGGCCCCGACCAGTCGGGTTCCAGGTCGGCGAACCGCACCAGTTCGATGGGTGGAGGATCATCGAACGCATGGTCGTCCGGATAGTAGACGGCCGCATCGTTGCGTTCGATACCGTCGTGGATCCAGACCAGGAACACGTCCTCCATTCCGCAGTTGCGCACGCCGTGCGGGCAACCGACGGGAATGTAGGTGCAGTCCATCGGGCCTGCCCGGTGCGGATGGCCCGAGGCGTCGAACCCTTCAAGCTCGCCCTGCAGCACGACATAGACCTCAGTGACGCCATGGACGTGCTTGCCCGCCTGGCGCTGGCCGCGCGGCAGATACATCATGCCGACGGCACACTGCGTGCTCTCGATGGCAACGCCGGGATTGGTGTTGATGTGGCCGGCGGGTCCGCCAAGCCACGTCACCAGCCAGCGCATGAAGCCCGCTTCGCGCGCGCGCTTCGTGGTCCAGGTTGCTTCCAGATCACGAAAGCGGACGATCCGTGGCATGCAGTTCCTCGTTTCCTCGCACGACGGTGGACATCCCGTCGCTTCATCGCACCGTCTTATCGCAATCCCGTCGGCTGGCAAGCGGATGCCGCACATCACGTATGCCTCGCGAGTACGATTATGGCGTCTGATGGTTTGACCAAACGATCAGGGTGTCGCAAAATCCGCGACGTTACGGCACACGCTGTCGAAGTGGTTCGACCCGCCAAGCAGTTTCAGATGTGACCGGACTTGAGAAGGAGGAAGGCGACAGAAAATGTCGCGACGACACGATGTTCCAGCAGCCCGATTTGATGTTTCGCAACGCCGCGTCGATCGTGGTTGGATGCGCCCTCCATCACCGCTCCTGTGCCGGCCGCGGATGCTGACGCCGTCGATCGCAGATCCGATAGCCCTGTCCGGCGGATTTCATCCCCGCACCTGATCGGCCGCTATCCCGAACCATCCGGCGGCTGTGGTGCCGTCCGCCCCACGACATAAGGTTTTCTGATGACAAGCATGAGAATGGTTTCAGCGGCAACGTGCCTTGCGCTTACCGCGATGTCCGGTGTCCTGACCGAGGCCAAGGCGGAGACGTTCAAGTTCGGTGTGGTGACGCCGCTGTCGGGCGGTGGCGCCGATTACGGGACCGCGTTCCAGAACGGCATCAAGATGGCCGTCGACGACATCAACAAGGCCGGCGGAATGACGGTCGGCGGCACGAAATACACCATCCAGCCGGTGTTCTGCGACGACGAGTTCAAGCCGGACAAGGCGGTCAACTGCGGCAAGGAACTGTCGGCGCAGCACAAGGTGCGCGTGATCATGACGCCGTCCAGCCTGGCCGCATTCCCGATGATGGGATTCAACCAGCAGGAAGGTTTCGTCCTGATGGCGACGTCCCAGACACCGAAATTCACCGCGGTGGGCAACAAGCTGGTTGTGCGCTTCACCAACAACACCGACCGGACGATGGTGCCGTGGGTCGGGCTGGTGGATCAGTATTTCCAGAAGAGTGGCAAGCCGATCAAGAAGGTCGCCGTCATGGAGGTGAACACCGAACTCGGCAAAAGCTGGGTGGACAACTTCACCAAGGCATGGACGAAGCTCCCCGGCGGCAAGGTGACCGGCAAGGCGAGCTACGATGCCAATGCGACGGACTTCTACCCGCAGTTGTCGACATTGCTGCCCGGTGAACCCGACGCCATCGTTCTCACCACCGTCTGCCAGCCCTCGGCGATCGTCATCAAGCAGGCGCGCGAACTCGGCTTCAAGGGCGTGTTCATCAACTCCGCCGCGTGCTCGGGTGAAGAGATGCTCAAGCTGCTGCCGGCCGACCAGGTCGAGGGCACGCTGTTCGAACTTGGCTCATGGGGCTTCAGCGAGCCGACGATCGACGCCTTCAAGAAGGCGTATGAGGACAGGTTCAAGCTGCTGCCGCAGCTCATCTCGGGGCTGGGCTTCGAGGGCACGCGCTGGCTGGTCAAGTCGGTGGAGGACGCAGGCACGGTGAGCGACGCGGCCAAGATCAGGGCGGCCATGCCTTCGGCGCTGGCGCAGACCAAGAACATGTTCAGCATGGCCAATCTTGACGACAAGGGCGACATAGACTTCCCGATGTTCGTCGGCGTCACGGGCAGCGGCAAGATCACGGTGTTCGCCGGCGCCAATCGCTGACCAGCGGCTCGCGGAACGACTGCACCCATGTGAAGGCTGCCGGGCAAACGGCCGGAATGGAAGGCGAGCGATGATCGTGCGCGCCTCCGTTGCCTCCGTCCCGGCTCCTGAAAGAGCAATCCGATTTCTACGTTTCTGATCCAGCAGATCGCCAACGGGATCATGGTCGGCAGCATCTATGCCCTGATCGCGATGGGCGTTGCCATGATCTATGGCGTGATGAATGTGCCCGACTTCGCCCTGGGGGCGAAGGCGATGCTGGGCGGCTATGTCGCCTTCTTCTTCACCGCCACCTTCCACCAGGCCTACGGCGTGGCGCTGGTGGGCAGCATCGTGGTGCTCGCGCTGCTGGGTCTTGGAGTGGAGCGCTGGATCTTTCGTCCGCTGATCAAAGCGCCGCCGATCAACGGCTTCATCTCGGCGTTCGGACTGCTGCTGGTGTTCGAGAACTTCGCCCTCATCGCGTTCGGCTCGACGTATCGGCGAATCCTGTCGCCATACGATCGCCAGGTCATCAACATCTTCGGCGCCAACCTCACGGTGCAACGCCTGCTGGTGGTGATCATCGCGATCGCGCTGATGGTCGGCCTGCACCTCTTCATCAAATACACCACGCTCGGAACCGCGATCCGCGCCGTGGCGCAGAACCGCCGCGGCGCCCTGATCTGCGGCATCCATACCGAACGCGTCGCCGGCATCACGATGGCGATCGGCAGCGGGCTCGCCGGCGTGGCGGGCGCGCTGGTCGGTCCCATCGCCATGGTCTACCCCAGCATGGGCGACACGCTGATCGTGAAGGCCTTCGTCATTACCATCCTCGGCGGCATGGGCAGCATCTTCGGCGCCATCGTCGGCGGCTACATCCTAGGTCTCATCGAAGCACTCGGCGCGATGTACATCTCGGTCGACTACAAGGACGCCTTCGCCTTCGCGGTCCTCGTGCTGGTCCTGGCCGTCCGGCCGCAAGGCCTCTTCGGAAAGTCGGCGCGATGAAGCGGCACACCGTACGCGCCGTCCTGTTCGCCGGCGCAGCCCTGCTGTTGGCTGCCGCCGTGCCCTTCCTGGTGACCAACAACTATCTGTTCCATCTCCTGGTCATGGCGGTCATCTGGGGCATCCTCGCGACCAGCCTGAACCTGGTACTCGGCTACACGGGCCTGCTGTCCCTCGCACACGGCGCGTTCTTCGGTCTTGGCGCGTATACCTCCGCGATCCTGGTCACCAAGTGGGACTGGAACTTCTGGCTGACCATACCGCCAGCGATGGCCGTCGCCGCGCTGTTCGGCGTATTGCTCGGCCTCCTGACACTGCGCCTCGAGGGGCACTATTTCGCGGTCAGCACCCTGTCCTTCGGCATTGTCGTGAGCCTGGTGCTGGAGAAATGGGACGACCTGACGGAAGGACCGCGCGGCATCAGCAGCATCCCCGCACCGTCGCCCATCCGGCTGTTCGGTTTCGGGGAGTTGCAGTTCGAGAGCAGCACGGCGAAATACTACCTTGCCCTTGCCGCCCTGGTGCTGTGCCTGCTGTTCATCTGGCGGCTGATCCATTCGCCGATCGGACGGGCGCTCGAGGCAATACGACAGAACGAGTTGCTGGCATCGTGCCTCGGCGTCGACCTCGTCTACTACAAGCTGCTCGCCTTCTCGCTGAGTGCCGCGATGGCCGGCCTGGCCGGTGTCCTGTACAGCGTCTACATCACCTACCTGAACCCGGTGGATGCCGGTCTGTGGAACGGCTTCTACGCGGTGATGTACATCGTCATCGGCGGGATGGGCACATTCTGGGGACCGCTCATCGGCACGGTCTTCCTCGTCACGCTGCCGGAGTTCCTGCGCATGTTCCAGGAATACCGGCTGCTGCTGCTGGGTATCCTGCTGATCCTCGCCATCACGTTCCTGCCTGATGGCATCACGGGCGGTGCCAAGACCCTGTGGCGACGCGCGACGCTGCGCATGGCAACCCGCCAATGAGCGCGAGTGCGGGAAGCCTGGTCGAACTGCAGGAGGTGACCAAGGCGTTCGGTGGCCTGCGCGCGGTCCGCGACGTGACGCTGAACGTCAATCGCGGCGAGATCTTCAGCGTCATCGGACCGAACGGTTCCGGCAAGAGCACGTTGTTCAACCTGATCAGCGGCGTCCTGCCGGCAACCTCCGGGCAGATCAAGGTGTTCGGGCGCGACACTCGCGGACTGCGCCCGCACCAGGTCGCGAAACTCGGCGTCGGGCGCACGTTCCAGACGACGCAGGTGTTCGCCGATAAGACCGTGCTCGAGAACGCGATGGTGGGACGGCATCTTCGGGTGAAGACCCGGGCTCTGGGCTGCACAGTTGCGCAGTGGTTTCTTCTGCAACGAGGAGGCCAGGCATCGCGAGCGATCGCTGGAGGTGCTCGATGTCGTGGGCCTGCGGGACCATGCCGACCGGCGCGCGGGACAGGTTCCGAACGCCCTGCAGCAACGGGTCGCCATTGCCATGGCGCTGGCCAACGAACCGGAACTCCTGCTGCTCGATGAACCCACCGGCGGCCTGATGGAACAGGAAGTGCTGGATCTCATGGGACTGCTGCGGCGCATCCGCGACCGCGGCGTAACGATCATGCTGATCGAGCACAAGATGCGTCTCGTGCGACAGGTGTCGGACCGCATCGCCGTGCTGAACAACGGCAGCCTGATCTGTGAAGGAGGACCGGAGAAGGTCCTCAACGACGCGAGAGTGGTGGAGGCCTATCTTGGAACAGCCGACTCTTCTGCGGCTTAGCGGTATCGAGACCGGCTATGGCGCCATCTCCGTCCTCAAGGGCATCGACCTCGAGGTGCGCGCGGGCGAGATCGTCGCCCTGCTCGGATCCAATGGTTCGGGCAAGACAACGACTATCAACGCCATCTCCGGCGTCATTCCGCTCTGGTCGGGCCGCGTCGAATACAACGACCGCCGGGTGGACGGCCTGCATCCGTCCGCGATCGTGAAGCTTGGCCTCGTGCAGTGCGCGGAAGGCCGGCAGTTGTTCCCCAGCCTGACGGTGCTGGAGAACCTCAAGCTCGGCAGCTACACGCACCGGCTGTCCGCCGCGCGGATGCGGAGTGAACTGGAGCGCATCTGGCAACTTTTTCCGGTGCTGCTGGAACGCAGGCAGCAACTCGCCGGGACGCTGAGCGGAGGCCAGCAGCAGATGCTGGCGATCGGTCGCGCGCTGATGGCCCGACCGCTGCTGCTGATCATGGATGAGCCCTCGCTCGGCCTGGCCCCTTTGCTGGTGAGCCAGTTGTTCAACCTGATCGAGCAGATCAACCAGATGGGCACGACGATCCTTCTGGTCGAGCAGAACGCGGTGGCGAGCCTCAAGATCGCGAACCGCGCCTATGTGCTGGAATCCGGCACGATCGCGCTGTCCGGCGACGCGAAGGAACTGTTGGTCGATCCGCGTGTGCGCGAGGTCTATCTGGGTCTGTGACCGACACGATGCGGCGGCACGAGGCGGCCCGTCGTGTCAGGCTGCAATCGTGGTATCGGCGATCTCCGGGCGCAGGCAGGCATCCAGATGGTCGCCGCCGCGCGACACCAGCGCCGGCACCTCGGTCCGGCAACGATCCAGCGCATAGGGACAGCGAGTCTGGAACACGCAGCCGGGCGGTGGATTGGCCGGGCTGGGCGGCTCGCCTTTCAACAGCACCCGGCGATGCATGCGCCCCCGCGTGAGGCTCGGCGCCGCCGACAGCAGCGCCCGGGTATAGGGATGGCGCGGTGCACTGAAGACCTCGGCCGTACGGCCTTGCTCCATCACCCGACCGAGATACAGCACCACGACCTGGTCGCAGAGATGCCGCACCGCCGACAGATCATGACTGATGAAAACCATCGTCAGGTTCAGCCGGGTTCGCAGATCGGCCAGCAGCGCCAGCACCTGCGCCTGCACCGAGACATCCAGCGCCGACACCGGTTCATCCGCCACCAGAAAGTCCGGACCCGTCGCCAGCGCGCGCGCGATGCCGATCCGCTGCCGTTGCCCGCCGCTGAACTCATGCGGGAAGCGCTGCGCGTGCTCCGGCGCCAGCCCCACCTGCAATAGAAGCTCTTCGACGCGGCCGGAACGTTCCGTGCGGGTCGTCAGGCCATGGATCGACAATCCATCGGCGATCTGTGCGCCCACCCGCCGCCGCGGATTGAGGCTCGAATACGGGTCCTGAAAAATCAACTGCATGCGCCGCCGCATCTGGCGCATCTGCGGCACGCTGGTGTGGCGCAGGTCGGTGCCGTCGAACAGCACCCGCCCCTCGTTCGGCGCCAGAAGACCCAGCAGCAGCCGCCCGATCGTGCTCTTGCCGGAACCGCTTTCGCCGACCAGCCCGACCGCATCGCCACGCGCCAGCGTCAGGTCGACACTGGTGACCGCCTGGATCGCCGGCGGCCCACCCACCCAGAAGCCCCCGCCGAACCGCCGGCTGATGCCTTCGGCCACCAGCAGCGCAGGTTGGCTCATGCCAGTTCCTTCCAGCGCAGGCATCGGGTTTCGCGACCCGGCACCACCTCGCGCAACGACGGCGCGGTCGTCTCGCAGACCTCCTGCCGGTTCGGACAGCGGGTGGCGAAGCGGCAGCCCGGCGGCAGTGCCGTGAACGCCGGGACCTGGCCGGGAATGCCGGCCGGCGGTGCACCGTCATCGGTCGCGGCACTGGCCAGCAGCGCCCGCGTGTAGGGGTGCAGCGGCCGGGCGAAGACCTGATCGACGGCACCGTACTCGACCAGTTCGCCCGCGTACATCACCGCGACCGTATCGGCGATCTCGGCCACGACCGGCAGGCTGTGAGTGATGAAGATCAACGCCAGGTCATGCTCGCGCTGCAATTCCGCGAGCAGCTCAAGGATCTGTGCCTGGATCGTAACGTCCAGCGCGGTGGTCGGCTCATCGGCGATGATCAGCCGAGGATTGTTGGCGATGGCCATGGCGATCATCACGCGCTGGCGCATGCCGCCGGAAAGCTCGTGCGGATAGGCGCGCGCGCGTCGTGCCGGATCGGGAATACCGACCCGTTCCAGAAGGCGGACGACACGGGGAGATACCGGACCGGCATCGGCAGGATCGTGCAGGCGGAGCATCTCGCCGATCTGCGCGCCGATCCGCTGCACCGGGTTCAGGCTGCTGGCCGGATCCTGGAACACCATCGCCACGCTCTTGCCGCGCAGCTTCCGGGCCTTCGCCTCCTCCTGGTGCAGCAACTCCGTGCCGTCGAGCCAGGCGGCCCCCGAGGAAACCACTGCGTTGGTCGGCAACAAACCAGTCAGTGCCAGGCCAGTCAGCGACTTGCCGGAGCCGCTTTCGCCCACCAGCGCCAGGGTGCGGCCAGGTGCGACGGCGAACGAAATGTCCTTCACCGGCATGATCGTGCCGCGATCGGTTGCGATCTCGACGCTCAGTCCCTGCACCAGCAGGCCGGGTGACGGAGCGGCCATCGGCGCTGGACCGGACGACGATCGCCGGGCCGCGCGCGCCGGACGACTCTGCGGGTCCAGCACATCGCGCAGCCCGTCGCAGAACATGTTGACGCTGATGATCGTGAGGGTCAGCGCGAGGCAGGGCCACAGCAGATGGAGCGGCGCCTGCACCACCACGTTGCGACCGGCGCCGATCATGCCGCCCCAGGTCGGTGTGGGCGGGGCAACGCCCAGGCCGATGAAGGACAATCCGGCCTCCAGCGTGATCGCGGCGGAGACCGCCAGGCTGAACTGAACCAGCAAGGGTCCGGCGATGTTCGGCAGAATGGCCCCGGCGATGATGCGCGGCCAGGCAGCGCCCAGGACACGCATGGCCTCCACATAGTCCTGCGACCGCACCGTCAATACGCTTGAATAGGCGACCCGGATGAAGCCCGGCATGAAGATGAAGCCCATCAGCGGGATCAGCGTGCTGAAGCCCACGCCGCACAGCGTCACCACCAGCAGCGACAGCAGGACGGGCGGGAAGCACAGCAGCGCGTCGGTCGCGCGCAGGATGATCGGCTCCACGAAGCTGCGCAGGAAACCGCCCAGCATCCCGAGCAGGGACCCGACAATCAGGCCGACGGTGGCCGATGCGAGCGCGATGCTGAGTGAGGTGCGGCTGCCCCACAGCAGGCGTGACAGCACGTCGCGGCCCAACTCGTCGAGGCCCAGCGGATGATCCCAGGTCGGCGGCGCGAACTGCCGGTTGGTCGCGATCGCATAGGGGTCGTGCAGCCCCAGCCAGGGGACCAGCGCGGCGATCAGGATCAGCAGCGTAAGAAAACCGGCGGCCCACCAGGGGAAGCGGCGCATCAGTTGCGCACTCGCGGGTCGAGGAATCCGTAGATGAGATCGACAGCAAGGTTGAGCAGCACGAACAGCGTCGCGATGGTGAACAGCGTGCCGACCACGACCGGGTAGTCGCGGCTGTTGACCGCGTCGATCATCATGCTGGAGATGCCGGGCCAGTTGAACACCAGTTCGGTCAGCACCGTGCCGCCCAGCATCGCACCCATGTGCAGGGCAAGGACGGTGACCACGGGCATGAGCGCGTTGCGCAGCACGTGATGCACGAGGATGCGCAGCGGGCCTGCGCCTTTCGACCGCGCCGTGCGCACATAGTCACGCATCAGCGTATCCAGCACCGCCGCACGCGTCATGCGCAGCACCACCGCACCGAGTCCAAGGCCCACCGCGATCGTCGGCAACGCCAGCAGCTTGAAGTGGTCGATCGGATCGGTTGCGAACGGCACGTAGCCGCCGGTCGAGACCCAGCGAAGCTGCCGCGCCAGCACGAAGATCAGCACCGTCGCCAGCACGAACACCGGCATGCCGTCGAACAGGGCGGCGAACGCATTGAGCGTGCGATCCAATACGCTGCCGCGATACACCGCGGCGAGCGTCCCGAGCGGCAGGCCGAGCAGGGCTGCGAACACCGTGGCGGCCAGGATCAGTTCCAGCGTGCGCGGCAGGCGCTGGGCGATCACGTCGGAGACCGGCACGCCGTCGGTGAGCGCCGCGCCGAGGTCGCCGCGCGCAACACCGTGCAGCCAGTTGCCGTATTGCGTCAGGATCGGCTTGTCCAGACCGAGTTCCTTGCGCAGGGCACGGACGGTCGACGGGTCGGGTGCGAAGCCGCCCTCCGAGAGCATGATCTCGGCCGGATCGCCCGGCACCACGTGGATGGCGGCGAAGGCCATGGTCGCCACCATCCAGACGAGCAGCAGCGACAGCCCGATGCGCTTCGCGAACCAGATCATCCGGCACTCCGGGGCGGGCGCAACGCAGGGTCAGCCGAGACTTACTGATTCCATCAGGATCGGTGAGTAGACCGAGAGGAAGTAGGGCATGTTGGCGAAGCCCTTGACCGAGGGCTTCGTCGCGTAGCCCTGGGCACGCCAGCTCAGCCCGATCAGGGGTCCTTCCTCGCCGCAGGCCTTCTGCAGGTCGGCATAGATGACCCGGCGCTTGGTGGGGTCGAGTTCGCCGCGGCCCTTCGACAGCATCGCCTCCACCCGCGGGCTGCGATACCCGAACGAACGCAGGTAGCTCGGCGGCCCGATCAGCATCGAGGAGATGGCGTCCGGATCATTGTAGATACCGGTCGCGCCGTAGACCGCGAACTCATACTGGCCGCGATTGCAGGAGGTGGTGTAGCGCGCGTAGTCCGCGAGCACGAGGTTCACCTCGATGCCGATCTCGGCCAGGTTCTCCTTCACCACCTGACCGGCGCGCTGGAAGGCGCTGACGTTGCTCATGGAGGGGACGTTGACGGAGAAGCCGTTGGCATAGCCCGCCTCGACCATCAGCTTCTTGGCCTTCGCCACGTCGCGGGTGAAAGGTTCGCCCGCCATTTCGAGCGAGAAGGATGGCCCGTCGGGGATCGGCAATCCGCCGAGCGGACGGCCATGACCATAGAACGCGGCGTTGGTGACGGCCTGCCGGTCGACGGCGAAGCCAACCGCCTGGCGCACCCGCGGGTCGGTGAAGCGGCCCGTGGTGAAGTTGAACATCAGGTAGTAGTAGCCGCCCTCGCCCAATTCGAGCTTCACGTTGGGCTTGCCCTGCAGGCCGGTGATGGACTGCCACGGAACGGCCTCGATGATGTCGACATCGCCGTTCTCCATCGCCGCCGTGCGCAGGCTCTCATCCGCGTAGAACGTCGCCCGCACCGTTTCGATCTTTGGCAGGCCCTGTCGGTAGTATTTCGCAAACCGCTTGAGCACGAAGCCTTCGCCGCGGATGCGGTTGGCCATGGTGAACGGACCGCAGCCGATCGGATCCTCCGGCGGGGCGCTGGCGGACTTGGCGGAGATGATAGGCACGAACGGAGTCGCGATCAGGTCCAGGAAGGTCGCGGTGGGCTGCTTCAGCACGACCCGCACCTTGCGCGGACCCAGCACCTCGACCTTCTGGATATCCTCCAGCGCGGCCTTCATGAAGGCGGTCGAATTCTCGCCGACGATCTCGTTCAGCGAGTAGGCGACATCGGCCGCGGTGACCGGATCGCCATTGTGGAAGTAGGCCTCGCGCAGTTCGAACACGTATTCGGTGTCGGTGGGCTGGGTCCAGGTCGCAAGTTCCGGCTGCAACTCACCCGCGGCATTGTAGGAGGTGAGCATGCGATGGATCATCAGCTTGATGCCGTTGCCGGTATTGCCCGAGGAGGCGAACGGCCGCATCGTTGCCGGATAGGTACCCAGCGCGAACAGCAACGTATTGTTGTCGGCGCCGCGGGCGAACCTGAACGGTGTCGCGGCGCCAAGCGCAGCCGCGGCCCCCAGGCCAAGGAATTGCCGGCGTCCGGTCATGCCACTGCTCCCTGTGCGTTCATCATCGTGTAGCGGTTGGGCGGAATGGTGAGGCCGAGATTCTCGCGCAGCGTGGTGCCCTCATACTCGGTGCGGTACAGGCCGCGGCGCTGCAGTTCCGGCACCACGTGATCGACGACATCCTCGAGCCCGCCGGGAAGATTGGGCGGCAGGATGTTGAAGCCATCGGCTCCGCCCTGGGTGAACCACTCCTCCATCAGGTCCACCACCTGCTCCGGAGTGCCAACGATGCAGTTGTGCCCTCGGCTGATCGCGACGCGCTCATAGAGCTGGCGGATCGTCAGGTTCTCCCGCTTCGCCATGCCATAGAGGATCTCGCTGCGCACGCGGGGTGCCTCGGACGTCAGGACGGGCACCGGGCCATCGATGTCGTAGCCGGAGAAATCGCCCAGCATATTGTACAGCATCATGAGGCCAACGGCCGGGTCCAGCAGATCCTGCAGGTCACGCAGCTTGCGTTGCGCCTCCTGCTCGGTGGAGCCCAGGACCACGCCGAGGCCTGGCATGATCAGCAACTCCTGTGGGCTGCGGCCATATTTTGCCATGCGATCCTTGACCGAGCGGTAGTAGTCCTGCGCGTCCGACAGTTGCACGGAGGCGGCGTAGATCGCATCGGCGTACTGGGCGGCGATTTCGCGACCGGTGTCGGTGGCGCCGGCCTGGACGATGACGGGTCGGCCCTGCGGACAGCGCGGCAGGTTCAGCGGCCCGCGCACCGCGAAATGGCGGCCGCGGTGGTCCAGGACATGCAGCTTGTCGGGGTCGTAGAAAACCCCCGACGCCTTGTCCATCGGAAAGGCATCGCTTTCCCAGCTTTCCCAAAGCCCGGTCACGACCTCGACGAACTCCGCCGCCCGGTCGTAGCGCGACATCTTTTCCGGCGCCGCATCCCGGTTGAAATTCAGCGCCTCGGCCTCCGACCACGATGTCACGAGGTTCCAGCCAGCGCGTCCCTTGCTGATGTGATCGAGCGAGGCGAACTTGCGGGCGACGTGGTAGGGTTCGTTGTAGGTGGTGGAGGCGGTGGCGATCAGGCCGATCCTGCTGCTGACCATCGACAGGGCGCCGAGCAGCGTCAGCGGCTCGAAATTGACGATATCATGTGCAACCATATGCCGCGCCGAATGGTCCATGGCACGGACACCGATGCCGTCGGCGAGGAACGCCATGTCGAACTTGCCGCGCTCCGCCGCCTGGACGACGCGGACGTAGTTGTCGAAATCCATCTCGGCGAGGGGCGGCGAATTCCGGTGGCGCCACGCGGCGATGTGATACGGATTTCGCATCGATACGCCCAGGCGGATCTGTCTGCGGACTGTCTTCTTCATCGGACACGATACTCCTGTGGAGGCATGACCGTCGTCACCATGGGTGCGCCGCCCCACAGCGGATCGATTGTCGCGGAGACGGCGACTGAAGTGACTGCCGCGACGCCGTCGCCCCGCAGCGGGCGGTAGCGCCGGACGCTTTCCTGACCGCCCGGATGGCCGTCGTTCGGGCATTCGTCGTCGGGGCGTCGGGCAGGGTGGCTCACCGTCGTCTCCACATCGGGACAAGCAATACCCCGCTTGCGACCGGAGCAAAAGTCTTCAAACGTGGAGACATGGGCTGGGATTATGCATTTTGCGACCGGTCAACCAGTTCAGCCGATAGTTTGATCAATATCAGGGCGCTACATAGGCATATGCCTAGTTTATCGCTTTCGATATGCCCACCGAGGCGCCGCGCAGATCCCTCGATCCGCAGCCCGATCGGCATCCGCCAGCCGCCATTAGCGGGCATGACGGAACGGTCTCGTCGGTCATCGCGCGCGTTCGTCCGGCAGGTCCTGTAATCCACTCTCTGTTGGCGCGCGGCCCCTGCCGCCCGCCACCACGCCTGGCCTCGTCATTCGCTGATCGCGATGGCGACGGCAACGCCAAACCTGCACCACCCCGCTCGAGAGGCGTCCCACCCGTATATGTGACCGTAGATGCAATCAGGCGCCGGCTGGAGGCGGCGTGGCGCGTGGTGGCGTGAGGGCACGAAACTGTTACAGTAGGAACCATCCTTTGACCTGCCGGCCAGCGGCTGCGGCGGACTGCGCCCCTGCGGCCAGCCCGGCACCGTAATTGCATCGGCAACCATTTGGGAAATGACGGCTGCAGGAGAAGTGCATGAGGGTCGGCGTTTTTCTGTTTCATGAGTCGCGCAACCCGTCAGAGGACGACCAGGTCATCGACGAGGCGGTCCGGGAGGCGCAACTTGCCGAGGACGAGGGGATGGATGCGGTGTTCCTTGCTGAGCACCACTTCGACGGCAATTGCGCCTACGTCGATCCATCGACATTCGCCTCTGCCCTGGCCATGGCGACCAGCCGGATCAAGATCGGTTTCGCCGTCCTGCAGACATCGCTCTACCACCCGCTCCGCATGGCCGAGCAGATTTCCCTGATCGACAATCTGAGCAAGGGACGCCTGATCGTCGGTCTCGGACGCGGCAGCCTGGTCAACACACACGAATACAGCGGATACCAGATCGACCCGGACAGCGCGCAGGAGCGCTTCGAGGAGATCGAGAAAATCCTGCTACAATGCTGGACCAACGAGAAAGTCGTACACTCCGGCAAGTATTGGAACTTCGAGATTCCGATGCTGCGCCCGCGGCCGTATACCAAACCCCACCCGCAGATCCTGCGCAGCGTCGCGTCCGAGGCATCCCTCGCGGTGCAGGCTCGCCTGGGTCGCCCGGTGCTCATGGCGGCGGCGACCGCGCCCGGCGCGGCGCGCAATATCGCGGTCTACCGCAACGCCGCGCAGGAAGCCGGCATCAGCGCCGACAGGATCGATCACGCCATCTCGGAATCCTGGGTTGCCCGCACCGTCGTGCTCGCGCCGACCGACAATGAGGCGCATGAGGTCGGCCTGCCGTATTTCCGGCAAATGCAGACCTATCGCGCGGCCCAGAGTACCGCCTTCGAGGCTCTCGTCGCCAAGGCCAACGCGCAGCCGACCCTGCCCGTTCTGTGCGGCTCTCCCGACAGCATGATGGAGGACTTCACCAGCCTCGAGAAGACCGGTATCGGCGGCGTCATCGTCCGTTTCCGAACCGGTCCGATGCCGGCGGAGTTCTCCTCGCGCGCCCTGAAACTGTTCATGAAGGAGATCGCGCCGCAGATCGGGGCAGGCAGCCTCGTGCCGCCGCACGCTGAAGCCGGCTTCGGACAATCTGCCAGATAGCACCCGTTGCTGCCCGGCACAGTGCACCCAGGGCCATGTGCCGGCCTTCGGCTTGTGACGTACGCGAACATGGGCGAGAACCGTTCCCCTTCAATCTGGAGAGGGACGTGCCGAGTACTGACATCAACAAGATCATCGTCAAACGTTTCGAAGACCTCAGCCCCCGCCTGAAACAGGCCGCCCGCTTTGTCATGCAGCATCCCGAGGACGTGGCGCTGATGTCGATGCGGTCGCTGGCGGCTGCGGCCAGGGTGCCGCCAACCTCCATGCTGCGCCTCGCGCGTGAACTCGATTACGAAAATTATGAGGCGTTCCGCGAGTCTTACCGGAAATGGATGCGCACCTCGCGCAACCCGCTGAGCGACCGCATGCTCACCTTGCGGGAACGCAGCAGCCGCAACGTCGCCTCCGCCGTGATCGACGAAACCACGCAGCGGGAAATCACGAATATCGGCCAGACGATCAGCGAAATCGGCAGCGAGCGCCTGGTGCGGGCGCAGCGCGTGCTGTCGGCGGCGAAGCGGATCTATGTGCTGGGGCTCCGCAGCCTCTATGCTCCCGCCTTCTATTTCCACTACATGTCGCGGACGTTCACCCACAAGACGGTGCTGCTCGATGGCGGCGGCGGCACCCTGCTCGACGATATCCGCAACATCGAACGCCGGGATGCGCTGCTCGTGTTCAGCATCAACCCCTATGCGCGCGATATCGTGCGTGCGGTGGAGTTCGCCCGCGCCCAGGACGTGCCGATCATCGCGATCACCGACAGTCCGGTGTCGCCGGCCGGCAAATACGCCACTCTCGTTCTGCAAGTCCTGAACAAGGGGGAATCGATGGCCCTCACATCCGTGCTGCCGGCGCTCGCCGTGGCGCAGGTGCTGCTGACGCTGCTGATTGCCCATAGCGGCGAGGACAGCGTGGCCGCCATCGCCGCCAGCAACCGGCAGCTTCTGGCACTGGACGTTTTCGTCCGCGAAGGGTGACACACCGCCTGCGCGGGGCGTGGACCATTTGAGCCATTGTTGACATGGTTTGCACCAAATGCACTAATTGCGGTGTTGGACGGAGAGAACCCCGGTCATGCGGACGGACGATGTCCTGCACAGTGACTTCAAGCCCGAGCCGCTTTGGTGGGAGGATTACCGTCCGACCGCCGCCGATCCCGTCGACGTGCCGCGCGAAGTCCGTGTCGCCATCGTCGGTGGCGGCTATGGCGGCCTCTCCACCGCGCTGGAACTCGCCAAGCAGGGGATCGACAGCGTCGTGCTGGAGGCGAGCGAACTCGGCTTCGGCGCCAGCACACGTTCCGGCGGCGGCGTCAGCGGCGGTGTCAACGTCGGCAAGAATTTCAGCGGCCGCAATGAAGCCACAGGCAGCACCCGCGCCGATGCGTTCCTGCACGATGCCTCCGACGCGTTCAGCCTGATCGAGCGCCTCATCGCCGAGGAGAACATCGACTGCAACTGGAAGAAAACCGGGCGCTTCGTCGGCGCATGGACCAGGAAGCACTACGACAATCAGTCCCGCCGGGTCGATCTGCTGAACAAGGCCGCCAGGTCCGAGTGCTACATGGTGCCGCGCGAGAATCAGCGCAACGAGATGGCGAGCGACTACTATTACGGCGGTATGGTGGTCGAGCGTTCGGCCAATCTGCATCCCTCGCTGTACTATAAGGGCCTGCTCGATGCCTGCCGGCGCCGCGGCGTGCCCGTCTGCACCATGGCCGGCGTACGCCGCATCGAGCAGCAGTCATCGGGCTGGCGCTTGCACACCGCGCGGGGTGAGGTGGTCGCCAAGGACGTGGTGATTGCGACGAATGGCTATACGGGCGACGTGACGCCGCGGCTCAAGCGTCGCGTGGTGCCGATCGCGAGCCACATCATCGCCACCGAGGAATTGCCACCGGACCTGGCGCGCTCGCTGATCCCCAAGCAGCGGACGCTTGCCGATACGCGGCGCGTGCTGTGCTACTACCGGATGTCGCCGGACGGCAGGCGCATGGTGTTCGGTGGCCGCGCGCGGTTCACCCAGGTGGCGCCGGCCACGAGCGCCCCGATCCTCTACGGCTTCATGACGGACCGCTTCCCGCAACTGAAGGGCACCAGGATCACGCATGCCTGGACCGGCAACCTGGCGTTCACGCTGGATGCGTTGCCGCATATGGGCCGCGACGACGGCATGCACTTCCTGCTCGGCTGCAACGGCAGCGGCGTGGCGATGATGACCTATCTCGGCTGGCAGACGGCACGCAACATCGCGGGCATTGCCAATCGTCCGTGCAGTTTCGAGGCGGAACTGCCGACCCATCCGCTCTATTCCGGAAATCCGTGGTTCCTGCCGGCAATCGGCACATGGTACCGGTTCCGCGATCGGTTCGACCGCATGATGACCGCGTTATCCTGAAGCACGGCGCATAACGAACGCCGCGTTCGTCACCGAGGGGGCAGGCATGGGAAAGGCAACGAGTTTGCGTGGTGCCATGGGGGTCCTGGCGGCACTCGCCTTCACGGCGCTCGCGACGGTCTCCGCCGCGGCACAGGATGCCGCCAAAGGCGAGATCACCATGGGGTCGTGGGGCGGCGGCACCAGCGCCGCCTGGCGCAGCATCATCAAGCCGTTCACCGACCGCACCGGCATCCCGGTCCGCGTGGTTGAATGGCCCGATCCGCAGCCGGTGATCCGCGCGCAGGCGGGCAATCCGCAGTACAACGCCGGCGTCATGAACTACGTCGATGCGTATCGTCTGGCGAAGGCCGGGATGCTGCAGACGTTCCGGCCGGAACAGGTGCCGGGCATTTCCCATATCCCGCCGGAGTATCTGCTGAAGGACAAGGATGGCGCCATCATCGGCGTTCCCGTGTACTTCCAGTATTATGGCATCGCCTACAACGTGAATGAAGCGAAGGCGAGCGACTTCGAATCGTGGGACTCGCTCGCCGATCCCAAGTGGAAGGGCAAATTGGGCATTGCGCGGTCGAAGGATTCGGCCACCTACGACCTGACGCTCTATGCGCATATCCATGGCGGCAGCGATACGAACATCGAACCCGGCATACCGCTGCTGCGCGGCCTCGCGGCCAATTCCATCGCGGTGACCGCGGC
Source organism: Acetobacteraceae bacterium (assembly GCA_037201625.1). Classification (GTDB taxonomy): domain Bacteria; phylum Pseudomonadota; class Alphaproteobacteria; order Acetobacterales; family Acetobacteraceae; genus JAMXLO01. The sequence continues at coordinate 2,963,217 of JBBCGR010000003.1, forward strand.
AATGGCGCAGATGAACACACTGCTTTCCCGCGGCGAGGTGGCCGCCGTGCCGTACTACTCCGCCCGTTTCTGGGGGCCGCAGGCATTGCCGAATGCCTCGATCGTGCTGCCGCGCGAGGGTGGGCTCATGCTGCCCTATCTCGTCGCCGTGCCGAAAGGTTCGAAGCATCCCGCGGCGTCGCTCGCCTGGCTGAACTATGTGCTGGAGGCGCAGCCGCAACTGACCATCCTGCATGGCTCCGGCTACATCCCCTTCAACGCCGATGCGAAACCGGACGGCGAGGATCTCGGCCGTCTCGGCATGCCGGTCGCCGACCTGCTGAAGCGGCTGTACGAACCCGACTGGGGCACCGTCGCCGACCATCAGGAGGAGCGCATAAATCTCGTCGAGCAGATCTCCGCGCAGGTGAAATAGGACCGCGCCGATGCCGACCGGGCGGTCGCTCTATCTGGCGCTGCTGCCGGCCATCCTGCTGCTCACCCTGCTGACGTTCGGCCTTGCAAAACTCATTGCGGTCTCGTTCGACACCGGCCACGGCATCGGACTTGCGTCCTATGTCGGATTCTTCGCCCGCCCCGACTATGTGCGGATGCTGTGGCGCACGCTGCTGGTCGCCCTCGCCACCACCGTCATCTGCGTCCTGATCGGCTATCCCACGGCCTGGTTCATCAGCCGCTGCCAGGCGCACCGCAGCCTGTTCCTGCTGCTGGTGATCCTGCCGTGGCTGGTGAGCGTCGTGGTGCGCACCTATGGCTGGATCGTGCTGCTCGGCAACAAGGGGCTGATCAACAACCTGCTCGTGCTGATGGGCGCGACCCAGCGGCCCATCCCGCTGATGTTCAACCTGGTCGGCGTCATCATCGGACTCGTGCACATCTCACTGCCGTTCATGATCCTCGCGATCCTGGCGGCGTTCCGCCATCTCGATGGCGCACTGGCCGAGGCCGCAATGAGTTTGGGGGCGCGTCCGTGGCAGAGCTTCCGTCGCGTCATCCTGCCGCTGACGATGCCGGGCGTGATGTCCGGTTGCAGCCTGGTGTTCCTCAGCACCACCGGCGTGATCGTGACGCCGCTGCTTCTCGGTGGACTGCGGGACGGCATGATGGGCACGCAGATCTACCAGGAGATGTTCATCGTCTTTTCCTATCCGAAGGCCGCGACGATGGCGGTGCTGCTGGCGCTGTGCGGCGTGCTGGTGATCGTCCCGCTGCAATGGCTGGAGCGTCGCATGAGCCGCCATAGCCGCGCGGCACAGGCGTGATGCGCCTGCGTCTTCCCTTGTGGCAACCGGTCGTCGCCGCGGTGTTCGTGTTCCTGCCTGCGCCCATCGTCATCGTGATCGCTGCCTCGTTCAGCCACACGGGATATCTCGACCTGCCGCCCTGGCCACTGTCGCTGCGCTGGTACATCGCCCTGCTGAGCGATACGGAGTGGCTGGGTGCGATCGGCACCAGTCTGGCACTCGCCTTTGTCGCAGCATCGGCCAGCGTGCTGACGGCGCTGTGTGCCGCCCAGGTGCTGGCACGCCGTCGGTTCACGGGCAGCCACTTCATCGGCCTGCTCCTGATGCTGCCGCTGGTCTTCCCGCACGCGGCGCTCGCCGTGGTCATGGTCGGCCTGCTCATGAGCTTCGGCGCGGGCGGCACGTTCGCCGGCCTGCTGCTGGTCCACGCGATCCTGACGCTGCCCTATGCCTATCGCCCGCTGATCGGCAGCGTCATGAGCCTCGACACCGACATGGAGGAGGCCGCGATGAGTCTCGGCGCGCGGCCATTCTACGTGCTGCGCCGTGTCTCCCTCCCGCTGATCCGGCCGGGCCTCATCACCGGCTTCCTGTTCGCCTTCATCGTCTCGTTCGACGAAGTCACCGTCACCATGTTCCTGACCGGGCCTGACATCACCACGCTGCCGGTCAAGATCTTCCACGCGATCCAGGAGACCTCGGATCCCGTCGTCGGCGCGGTGTCGTCGCTGATCGTACTGGTCACCATCCTGGCGGTGATGCTGGTGCAGCGCGTCGTCCGGCTGGAGCAGTTCGCCGGGCACGGGGGATCCGACACCGCAGTGCCCGCACGGCGGTCGCATGCCTGACACCGCGTCCGTGCCGATGCTCGAGGTCGACCACGTGAGCAAGCGCTACGGCAGCGTCCGCGCGGTGGATGACGTCTCGTTCTCGGTGGCGGCTGGAGAATTCCTGACATTGCTCGGGCCCTCCGGCTGCGGCAAGACCACCGTGCTGCGCATGATCGCCGGCTTCGTCGAACCGAGCGCCGGCAGCGTCCGCATCGCCGGCCGCGCGATGGGCGGCGTGCGTCCCTATGACCGCCAGATCGGCATCGTCTTCCAGAACCTCGCGCTGTTCCCGCACATGACCGTCGGACAGAACGTCGCCTTCGGGCTGGAGGTGCGGCGGCGCGGGCGCGACGAGACCGCGCGCGGCGTTGCCGACGCGTTGGCGCTGGTCGGTCTCGATGGTTTCGCATCGCGCCGCATCCATGAATTGAGCGGCGGCCAAAGGCAGCGTGTGGCACTGGCCCGCGCGCTGGTGGTGCATCCCTCGGTGCTGCTGCTGGATGAGCCGCTGGGCGCGCTGGACCTGCGGCTGCGCCGGCAGATGCAGGCGGAACTGAAGCAGATCCAGCGGCGGCTGGGCACGACCTTCGTCCTGGTCACGCACGATCAGGAAGAGGCTCTGACGATGTCGGACCGGATCGCCGTGCTGAACCATGGCCGGATCGAGCAGATCGGCACCGGGGCAGAGATCTATGCCAGGCCGACCAGCCTGTTCGTTGCGCGCTTCATCGGCGACACGAATATCCTGAGCGGACGTGTCGCCGCGTGCGACCGGACCCGCGTACGGATCGAGATCGGCGGTGGCCTTGGTGCGGTGGAGGCGATCGCCGCCTCACCCCCGGTGCCGGGATCGATGGTGTCGGTGTCGGTCCGTCCCGAGGACGTGCTGCTGGGCCAGGCCGCCGAACAGCGTCCATGGTGCCTGCGCGGCCGCGTGGGTGAGGTCGTCTACGCCGGTGCCCAGATGCGATGCACGGTCCTGCTGGATGGGGCGGAATTGCAGGCCAGCCTGCCGGCGCGTCTTGCCGCTGCGGCGAACCTCGCACCTGACGTCAGCATCAGCCTGTCGTGGCATGCGGAGGACGCCTGGCTGCTGCCGGGCACGGTGCCATCGGATGCCCATCATGTCGGAGAGCAGAAGCAATGCGAGTAGGGGTCGAAGTCGGCGGCACGTTCACCGACCTGGTTGCCGTCGACACCGCGGGTGTACGGGTCGTCAAGGTGCCGAGTACGCCGCACAGCCCCGAGGAGGGTGTGTTCGCGGCGCTCGCGGCGGCCGGCATCTCGCTCGATGCCGTCGACGACCTCGTGCATGGGTCCACCATCGCCACCAACGCGGTGCTGGAGCGCAAGGGCGGCCTCACCGCGCTGGTCACCACGATCGGGTTTCGCGACATCCTGCTGCTGCGGCGTGGCGATCGTCCGCAGATCTACCAGTTGATCTACCGCAAGCCGCAGCCGATCGTGGAGCGCCAGCACAGTTTCGAGGTGAACGAGCGTGTCCTGGCAAATGGCTCGGTGCATGTGCCGCTCGACCTCGCGGCCACCGAGCAGATGCTGCGCGAGGCGCTTGCCGGCGCACCGTTTCAGGCGGTCGCGGTCTGCCTGCTCAACGCCTACATCAATCCCGCGCATGAGCGCGCCATCGCCGTGCTGATCCGCAAGCATTTCCCTGCGCTGCATGTCACCTGCTCGCACGAGGTGGCGCAGGAGTTCCGCGAGTACGAGCGCGCCTCCACGACCGCGCTGTCGGCCTATGTGCAGCCGGTGATGGACCGTTATCTGGGCCGCTTCGATGATCGCCTGCGCGCCGAAGGGTTCAAGGGCCGATTTAGTATCATGCAGTCGAATGGTGGAAGACTGCCCGCCTCGGCCATCCGGCGTAACGCCATCACCGCGCTGTTCTCCGGCCCCGCGGCGGGCGTTGCCGGTGCGGTGCGACAGGGCGTGCTGGCCGGCCGCCGCAACATCATCACCTTCGACATGGGCGGCACCAGCACCGACGTCTCGCTGATCACCGACGCAGAGCCCGGCATCGCCGCCGAGACCACGGTGGACGGGCTGCCGGTCCGCACGCCGGTGATCGACATCAGTTCGGTGGGCGCAGGCGGCGGCAGTATCGTGTGGCGCGATGCCGGTGGCCTGTTGCGCTCGGGTCCCCAGAGTGCTGGCGCGATGCCTGGTCCGGCGTGCTACGGCCGCGGCGGGCGCGAACCGACCATCACGGATGCGCATCTGATCCGCGGCACGATCCCGCCCGACTCGCTGCTGGGCGGCCACATGCCGCTCGACCTCGACGCGGCGCGCGCGGCGTTCGGCCCGCTTGCCGCCGAGTTCGGCATGAGCCTGGAACAGATCGCCGACAGCGCGATCCGTGTCGCCAACGCCAACGTCGTTCGTGCAATCCAGTTGATCTCGACTGAAACCGGTCACGATCCGCGCGACTACGTGCTGATGCCGTTCGGTGGCGCCGGCCCGCTGCACGCGGGCTCGATCGCGGAGGATCTGGGCATCCCCACCATCGTGGTGCCGCCCAATGCGGGCGTGCTGTCGGCGTACGGACTGCTGGCCGCCGACTTCACGCAGTTCGCCGCGGTGACACGCAAGATCCCGCTCGATGCCAACGCGCCATCGGCCGTTCGCGAGACCTTCGCCGACATGGCGGCCAAGGCGGTGGAACAGTTCCGCGCCTCCGGCATCACCGCGCCGCCCACGCTCGGCTGCACGCTCAACATGCGCTTCGTCGGCCAGGCCTTCGAACTCGACGTGCCGCTGTCCAGTGCCGATCTCGACGCGATGACCGAGACGAGCCTGTTCGATGCGTTCGAGCGCAGGCACCAGCAGGTGTATTTCCACAGCGCCGGCAGCGGCATCGCCGGCAAGAAGGTCGAGGTCGTCGGCCTGCGCCTGCGCGCCTCTGCGCCGGAACCCGCCTTCGACCTGCCGGTGCGCCACCTCACCAACCAGGCGCCGCTGAGCGAGCGGCAGGTGTTCATCGATGGCGCACTGCGCACCTGTACCATCGTGCCGTGCGACCATGTCCGGCTCGAAGCCGGGCTCAGCGGTCCCGCGCTGATCGCGGACATCACGTCCACCATCTACATTCCGCCGGCCTGGCAGGCGCAGATGGATCGCAACGGAAGCTTGATCGTGCACAGGAAGGAGGTCTGAACCATGGCTGTTGATCCGGTCGATCGCGCCGTCATCACCCAGGCGCTGCTCGCCGCGGCCCGCGAGATGGGCACGAAGCTGGTCCGCTCGGCCTATTCCACCATCGTGCGCGAGGCGCGCGACGCATCGGCCGCCATCCTCGATCGCGAGGGCAACGTCGTCGCGCAGGCCGAGATGGTGCCGATGCAGCTTGGCTCGATGGGAACCACGCTGCGGCCCTGCCTCGCGCACTACAGGCTCGACGAGATCGAGGAGGACGACTTCTTCGTCAACAACCATCCCTACCAGGGCGGCCAGCATCTGCAGGACGTGTTCATCTTCTCGCCGATCTTCGTCTCCGGCCGGCTGGTGGGTTTCGCGGGATCGGTCGCGCATCACCTCGAACTGGGTGGCGGCGGCGTCGGACTGAACAACGCGGCGACCGACCTGTATCAGGAAGGGCTGATCATCCCGCCGACCAAGTACAATCGCCGCCGTGACTGGGATGGCGGTGCGTTCGAGCGGCTGCTCGGCGCGAACATCCGTGTCCCCGAGCAGACCCTCGGCGATTTCAACGCGCAGTTCGCCGCCAACGCGACCGGCACGGAACGCGTGCGGCAGCTTTGCGCCAAGCACGGCACCGACGTGGTCGAAGACGTGATGGTCGGGCTGATCGACTATACCGAGAGCCAGCTTCGCGCGGCGATCCGTGCGCTGCCGGATGGCGTGTACTACGGCGAGGACTGGGTGGACGATGACGGCATCACGGACGAGCCGCTGCCGATCCGGGTGAAGGTCACCATCGCGGGCGATACGCTGGACGTCGATTTCGCTGGCACCGCGCCGCAGGTGCGCACGAACATCAACTCGCCCCTCGCCTCCACCGGTTCGGCCGTAATGAGTTGCGTGAAGGGCGTGCTGCTGCCGCCGGAGGTGCCCTGCAACGAGGGCAGCTTCCGTCCGATCACGCTGCGGGTGCCGCAGGGCAGCATCCTCAACCCCAACGCGCCCGCGCCGGTGCGGGCCCGCATGGAGCCCTGCTATCGCGCCTACGACGCGATCATGAAGGCGCTGGCGCCGATCGTTCCCGACCGCGCCATCGCCTCCGGCTTCGATGCCACGCTGGTCGCCTGCCTGAGCAAGACGATTCCCGGCGGCTTCCGCGTGTGCATGGAAGTGTATGGCGGCGGGTTCGGCGCGTCGGTCGCCGCCGATGGCGCGGACGGCATCGCCGCGCCGCTGTCCAACTGCACCAACCAGCCGGTCGAGGCGCTGGACATGGAGTACGACTTCTTCCGCATCGCGAGCTACGGGTTCGAGCCGGATTCGTTCGGCCATGGCCGCTACCGCGGCGGTCTCGGGCAGCGCCGCGAATATGAGGTGCTGGCCGATGATGTGCAGTTCACGCTGTACGCGGACCGGCTGCGGGTGGCGCCGCTGGGGCTGGAGGGCGGCACGCCGGCACAGCTCACGCGCTGCGAGATCCTGCGCAACGGCAGCCGGCTGAACGTCGATCCGCGCAAGGTCGTGACGCTGCGGACCGGCGATCGCATCGTGATCGCGACGTCCGGTGGCGCCGGCTACGGCAACCCGCGCGAGCGGCCATCGGAACTGGTGCAGAACGACGTGCGGCAGCAGATCGTTCCGGCGTCCGTGGCGCGGACCGTCTATGGGGAGGTGGTGTGACCGCGGGGCAGCGCATCGCCGGGTAGCTCCGGCACCGGTCGCCGCCGCACCGTCAGGGGAACGGCTCCTTGCGCACGTTGAAGGCGATCGAGATGCGCGGCCGGTCGCCGCGATGCGGCGGCACCGCATGCGGCACATAGCTCGGGAACAGGATCATCAGCCCGGGCACCGGCGGGAACAGGATGTTGGTGTTCGACAATTCCGGGAAGAAGCCGGCGGTCCGTGCCGGGTTCGGATCGGTCAGCTCGATCGCGGTGGGCTCGGCGTCGGCATCGGAATTGCCGTCATCGACGTAGTAGACCCCGGACCAGGTGGCGCCTGGATGCGTGTGCATGGTGTTGTAGTGACCGGTGCGGTTGACGTTGGCCCAGGCGCTGAGGCTCCAGTCCAGCCGCTCCGGCGGCCGGTCGAAGCTGGCATAGAGTCGCCGCGTCGCCTCCTCGGTCATCTCGCGCATGTGGCGCACCAGGATCTCTCCGGCGCTGCCGCAGAACTCCAGCAGGCCTGTCTCCGAGTGCCAGCCACCCACGTTGGTCTGCGCGCTGCCGGGATGCTGCGCGGCGTGCCGCAGGATGGCCTCCCGCAGCGGCGGATTCAGCGCCGATGCGTCGGCCCACATGTGCTCCAGCATCGGTGTTGCGAACAGGCTGCCGAAGCGCGCCTGTCTCATCTCCCGCATCGTCACGGCTCCTTCGTCCCGGCGGCCCTTGGCGACCGCCTGCCCATGCCGCAACATCGCCCCGCGAACGCCGGGAGGAAATGCCGCGCATGATCGACAAAATCGTCCAGTCCATGGCCGATGCCATGGCCGGCATCAAGGATGGCTCCACCGTGCTGATCGGTGGCTTCGGCGCGGTCGGCCAGCCGAACGCGCTGATCGACGGGCTGATCGAGCTGGGTGCCACCGACCTGATCGTCGCCGCCAACAATGCCGGTGTCGGCCATGTCGGCCTGGCGCGGCTGATGGAGTTGGGGCGCGTGCGCAAGATCATCTGCTCCTTCCCGCGCTCGTCCGATCCGGTGGTGTTCGAATCGCTGTACCGCGCCGGCAAGATCGAGCTGGAGATCGTGCCGCAGGGCACCCTGGCCGAGCGCATGCGCGCCGCCGGGGCCGGAGTGCCGGCATTCTTCACCGCGACCGGCGTCGGCACCAAGATGGGCATGGGCAAGGAATTGCGGGAGTTCGAAGGCCGCACCTACGTGATGGAGCGCGCGCTGGCCGGCGACGTGGCGCTGGTGGAGGCGTGGGAGGCCGATCGCTGGGGCAACCTGACCTTCAAGGAGTCGGGCCGCAACTTCAATCCGGTGATGGCGATGGCAGGGAAACTCACCATCGTGCAGACCCAGCATGTGCGGGACCTCGGGGAGATCAACCCGGACCACGTGGTGACGCCCGGCATCTTCGTCGACCGCGTGCTGCATGTGCCGTACGGCGACCCGACGGGATTCTGAGCCAGCGCGCCGCTATAGCCGCGGGCGGCCGACGTGACATAGACTTTCGGCATCCTCACGGACCGACCGAGAAAGCAAAGAGGAGGCAGCCATGCCCGACACCGCCATGCCCACCACCGGCGTGACCGACTTCAAGCCGATGAGCCGCGTCGAGATGGCCGCCCGCGTGGCGCGCGACATCCCCGAGGGCTGGTACGTCAATCTCGGCATCGGCATCCCGACCGCGATCGCCGACCACGTGCCGCTGGAGCGCGAGGTCATCTTCCATTCCGAGAACGGCGTCCTCGGCATGGGCCCGGCGCCGGCCAAGGACAAGATCGATCCCTGGCTGATCAACGCCGGCAAGCAGTACGTCACGCTGCGCAACGGCGGCAGCTTCTGCCACCACGCCGACAGCTTCTCGATGATCCGCGGCGGGCATCTGGATCTTTGCGTGCTGGGCGCGTTCCAGGTGGCCGAGAACGGCGACATCGCCAACTGGGCCACCTCCGAGAACGATACGGCGCCGGCGGTCGGCGGCGCGATGGACCTGGCCGCCGGCGCCAAGCGGCTCTGGGTGCTGATGGAGCACACCACCAAGCAGGGCGAGTCGAAGCTGGTGCATCGCTGTTCCTATCCGCTCACGGCGGTGGGCGCGGTGAAGCGGGTGTACACCAACCTCGCGGTGCTGGACGTGACCGATCGCGGCTTCGTCGTGCTCGACATGGCGCCGGGCCTGACCTTCGAGGCGCTGCAGGCGCGCACCGAGGCCAAGCTGCATTTGCCGGGGTGAGAGGCGGGTGTCGGCTCGCGCGTGATTGCGACGGCTGAGTTTCCACTCGGCCTGCGTGCCGGTGCGGCGTCTCTCGGCGGGTTCGGCACGGGTGAGCGCGGCTTGCAAAGCCTGGGCGAAATGCCCACCTCTGTCGTGCAAATGGCCAGGGTCGTCTCATGACCACGCACGTGACAGCGTTCGATATCGTGGGCGGTGCCGCCGTGGTGGGACGTGACGCCGCCGCCGGGATGGATCTCGTCAGGCTCGTGCGTCGGGGCCTGCCGGTGGGCGCCGTGGCGTTTGTGCTCGACAGTCACCGCCTGACCCAGGCCGAACTGGACCGTATCGTGCTGCCCCGCAAGACGCTGGCGAACCGCCGAAGGCTTGGCACGCTGACGCCCGAGCAGTCGGACCGGCTGGTGCGGGTGGCGCGCGTGATCGCGGCGGCCGAGGAGACGTTCGGCAGCCACGAGACGGCTGCGGCGTGGCTGCGCCGCCCGACGACGGCGCTGGCCGGCGAACCGCCGCTCGACCTGCTCGACACCGATGAGGGCGCCCGCGAGGTCGAGATCCTGCTGGGCCGGATCGGCCACGGCATCGCCGCTTAGACGCCCGGCGGAGCAGCGCGGCCTTGCTGGCTTGGCGGCTATGCCGCGCGCCATTCGCCGATCTGTCCGGCGAGGGTGCGCGCCGCTATGGCGGGCGCTGGAATCGTCCCGGCCGGCCCGTTGTCTACGCGGCATCGAGTGCTGCACTGGCGGTGCTGGAGGTGCGCGTGCATCTCGATCTGCCACCGCATTTGTTGCCCGACGACTACCGGTTGCTGACGATCGACCTTGGCGATCTTGCGACCGAGGTGGTCGCGGCATTGCCTGCCGATCCTGCGGCGTTCGGCGATGCCTGGCTGCTGGAACGACGCAGTGCCGTGCTGCAGGTTCCGTCGCTGATCGTGCCGGAGAGCGCCAATCTTCTGCTCGATCCGGCGCACCCCGACGCTGCAAGCGCGCGCATCGTCGATCAGCGGTCGTTCGGGTTCGATCGCAGGCTATGGGGGCGGGAATGAGGCGGGTGGTGTGGGTGCTGGGGTGGGGAGTGGCGGTTGGAGAGTTAACAGAATGGGCCTTATGCGGCATTCATGTGACCGCGCTCCCAGCCACTGTGCGATAATTGAACGCGGATCGAACCGATCAAATGGAAGCTGGGCGTCGTCATGGCGCCCTGCAGACCCGAAGGAAGCCTGCTCGATCTAGAGTTGGCGTTCGCTTACGCTTTTGCGCCCCATTATATCGGTGAACACCTGATACCCACAAGGGATAAACGCGTGCAAGGTAAGTACAATTCCGACTTCGTCTGTGCTGCCTGCTTCAGCGATGAGGCAATACAGAGCTTTGTGGAATGTCACGCGGAGAGTACTGACTGCGATTTCTGCGGCGCAGTCAGCGAGGAGCCGATCGCGGCTCCGCTACCCGATGTTGCTGATTTCATATTTGCAGGCATCGGAAGGTTGTATGACGACCCAACCAATGCTGGGCTTACCTATGAAACTGCCGAGGGTGGCTGGCAGGGGGAGACATATACGACATACGAGATATTCGACGAAGTGGATCTCGATTTCCCCGGATCAGGAGGTGACCGTCTTCGTGAGGCAATCGAAAGCGCCAGCCCTACCGACCTGTGGTGCGATGCAGAACCATATCGACTCAATGAAGATCAGAGGCTGCAGTTCAGCTGGGATGACTTCTGCCGTGTGATCAAACACAAGCGCCGCTATTTCTTTCATCAGAACAGGCGGGATGATGATGACGAAATCTACAGTCCGAACGAAGTTTTGAAGATTATTTTCACATACGCGCAGGACGTCGGCGCCCTCATTACCATACCGCGTGGACGGCACTTCTATCGCGCGAGATACCAGCCTAGGGGACAGAACTTTGCGTCGGCAAAAATGCTCGGCCCACCCCCCGAGGAGAAAGCAATTCAGACCAACCGCATGAGTCCACCAGGCATCGTTATGACGTATGTGGCCGACGACGAGAACACCGCCCTCGCAGAGACGGCCAATGGTCCCGGTGTATTTGCCGTGGGTGAATTTGTGACCGAGCGAGATGCCTTGATCCTCGATCTTACCAATTTGCCGCCGATCCCGAGTCTGTTTGCAGAAGTGCCGGACACAATGGAATATGATCCGAGGCCGCGTCGCGCTTTCCTGCACAGCATCAGTCGCGACATTTCGCGCCCCATAGCAAGAGATGATCGTTTGCATGTCGAGTATGTGCCGACCCAGGTCGTTACCGAGTACGTTCGGTCCGTGATGATGGTCGATGACCGGCGGGTGGATGGTATCCGCTACAAGAGTTCGCGCTACAAAGCCGGCACGGCCGTTGTGCTCTTTGCAGACGGTTCGAATGTCGTCCTGGAAGAGGCGGAGCGACCGGAATTCTACCACTTGAGCAGGGACAGGTGGCTTACCCTACGCCGGGTCGTAAGGAGGCGAATCACCAAGACCGACATCGTGCGTTGGACGACCCGACCGCGGGAGAGGCTCATTTGAAGCCGCTGATGGGTTCAGAAGAACCGGTCCCCTTACTCTAATCTCCCACATGATAACGTCCCCCACATGCGTGACTCCCCACCCCAGCCTTGACCCCCACCCCACCCAGGCGCGACCCTCCACCACAGCGCAAAGGGAGGGACCACCCCCATGATGGATCCGCTCGAACACCTGCAGATGCTGAAGGACAGCGCGGCCGGCATCGCCCCGCGCAAGGGTGACTTCAAACGGATCCGCGCCCTGCGCTTCACCCAGCCCGGCTTCGACCGCACCACCTGGCGCGAAATGTGCGAAATGGGCTGGCTCGGCCTGCGCATCCCCGAGGACAGCGGCGGCTCCGGTCTCGGCGCGCGTGAATTCTGCGGCCTGGCAGAAGAACTTGGCGCCGGCCTGGTGCCGGAACCGCTGATCGCGGCGGCGATGGCGGCACAGCTTCTGCCGGCCGACCACCTGCCCGCCGTACTGGCCGGCGAGCGCATCGTCCTCGCCGCCTGGCAGGAGAAGCCCAACAGCATCGACCTGATCGGCGACACCACCCTGCGCGACGGCAGGCTCAGCGGGCGCAAGGTGTTCGTGCCGATGGCGGCCGGCGCCGATGCCTTCCTGGTCACCGTGCCCGGCGGCCTCGCCCTGGTGGAGCGCGACGCGCCGGGCGTGTCGCTGGAAGTGCAGGAGACGCAGGACGGCGGCAATTTCGGCACCGTGATCCTCGACGATGCGCCGGCCGAACCGATCGAGGGCGACGCGAATGAGGCGCTGGAACACGCGATCATGGCGAGTTCCGCCTATCTGCTGGGGCTGATGGACCGCGCCTTCACCATCACGCTCGACTACATGAAGACGCGCGAGCAGTTCGGCCGCAAGATCGGCGGCTTCCAGGCGCTGCAGCACCGGGCGGTGGACATGCAGATCCAGCTCTCGCTGACCCGCGCCACCGTGGGCTCCGCCGCCTACGCGCTCGACAATGCGCCGACGCTGGCGCAGCGCCAGGCGGCCGTGTCGCGGGCCAAGGTGCGCGCCTCGGACGCGGCGCTGGTGGTGACGCGCACCTGCATCCAGCTGCATGGCGGCATCGGCTACACCGACGCCCACGACATCGGCCTCTTCCTGCGCAAGGCGATGGTGCTGTCGCCGCTGTTCGGCGCGCCCTCGGTGCACCGCCGCCGCTTCCGCAGCGTGGCGCCGCAGGTGGAGGAGGATTGAACGGCCGCGCGGGCATCCGCAAATGCCTTGACCCGCGCCCCCAACCCACCGCATCACCCCGCCCGCCATGTCCCTTCTCGTCATCTCCGGCGCCGCCATCCGTTTGGGTGGGCGCACCATCCTGAGCGGCGCCGACCTCACGGTGGACCAGGGCCGGCGCATCGGCCTGGTCGGGCGCAACGGCGCCGGCAAGTCCACCCTGCTGCGCGCCATCGCCGGTGACCTGGCGCTCGACGCCGGCGACATCCGCCTGGCGCATCGCGCCCGCATCGCGACCGTGGCGCAGGAGGCGCCGGGCGGTGACGATTCGCTGCTGGAGACCGTGCTGCGCGGCGATCCGGAGCGCCTGGCCCTGCTCGCCGAAGCCGAGACGGCGGAGCCCGCGCGCCTGGCCGAGGTGCATGACCGCCTGCGGGTGATCGGCGCCGATGCCGCGCCGGCCCGCGCCGCCGCGATCCTCGCCGGCCTGGGCTTCGACGAGGCGGCGCAGCAGCGTCCGGTCGGCGAGTTCTCCGGCGGCTGGCGGATGCGCGTGGCGTTGGCGACCGCGCTGTTCGCTGCCCCCGACCTGCTGCTGCTGGACGAGCCCACCAACCACCTCGACCTGGAAGCCACGCTGTGGCTGGAGACCTGGCTCGCCCGCTTTCCCGGCGCGGTGCTGCTGGTGTCGCACGACCGCGGCCTGCTGGACCGCGCGGTGCAGGCGATCGCCTTCCTCGACCGCGGCAAGATCAGCGTCACGCCCGGCGGGTTCGATGAGTTCGTGCGCATCCGCACCGAGCGCGCCATGCAGCAGGTGCGCGCCGCCGAACGGATTGCCGTCGAACGGGCGCATATCCAGTCGTTCATCGACCGCTTCCGCTACAAGGCCTCCAAGGCGCGCCAGGCGCAGTCGCGCATCAAGGCGCTGGAGCGTCTGCCGCAGATCGAGACGGTGATCGAGGACGCACCCACCCGGTTCAATTTCCCCGAACCCGCGCGGATCGCGCCGCCCATCCTGACGCTGGACCGCGTCTCGGTCGGCTATGACGAAACGCCGGTGCTGCGCGGCGTGTCGCTCGCGGTGGACATGGACGACCGGATCGCGCTGCTCGGCGCCAACGGCAACGGCAAGTCCACGCTGGCCAAGCTGCTGGCCAACCGTCTGGCGCCGCTCTCGGGTGAGATGCGCCGCGGGCCCAAGCTGCGCGTCGGCTATTTCGCCCAGCACCAGACCGAGGAACTGGTCGAGCAGGAGACCCCGATCGACCACATGACGCGCGCCCTGCCGCGGGCCACCCCGCCGCAGGTGCGCGGGCAGCTTGCCCGCTTCGGCCTGGACGCCGACCGGGCGGAAACGCCGGTGTCCAGCCTGTCCGGCGGCGAGAAGGCGCGGCTGCTGCTGGCGCTCGCCACCCGCGACGCGCCGCAACTGCTGATCCTCGACGAGCCGACCAACCACCTGGACATCGACGCGCGGGAGGCGCTGGTGAAGGCGCTGGCCGATTTCCAGGGCGCGGTGCTGCTGATCACCCACGACCCGCATCTGGTGGAACTGGTCGCCGACCGGCTCTGGCTGGTGGCGGATGGCACGGTGCGGGCATTCGACGGCGACATGGACGACTACCGCGGCTTCCTCGCCGAGCGTGCGCGGCCGGTCCCGAAGCAGGATGCCGGCAGCCGCCGCGACGAACGCCGCGAGCGTGCCGATGCCCGCGCCGCCCTGGCGCCGCTCCGCAAGCAGGCACGCGATGCCGAGGCCCGGCTGGCGCGGCTGGGTGCCGAGCGGGCGGCGATCGAGAAGACGCTGGCCGATCCGTCGCTCTATGTGCCGACGCGCAAGGCCGAGTTCGCCGCGGCCAATGCGCGCCTGGCCGCGATCAGGAAGCTCGCCGCGGCAGCCGAGGCCGAATGGCTGGCGGCGGAGGAGGCGCTGGAAGCGGCATCCTGACCGCCGGTTTCCGCTTGCATCGCTGCGCCCTCCCAACAACCCTGCGGGCATGAGCAACTTCACCTGGACGACGGGCGCCAGCGGCAACTGGGCTGTGCCGGGCAACTGGAGCCCGGCGGGCGTGCCGGATGCCGACACCGACATCGCCGTCCTGCCGGGCACGACGGGCCCGGATGGCTATGCCGTCACCATCGATCCGGCGGACGCCGAGATCGTCAACGGCCTGACCCTGGGCGACCTGGTGATCGGGCACGGCCGGCCGACGCTCACGGTGGGCGGCACGCTGAGCTTCGGCGGGTCCAATGCGCGGATGGCGTTCCTGTCCGGCGACCTGCATGTGGCCGATGGCGGCGTGCTGGACGGCGCCGGCCAGCTTGGCACCACCCAGGGGCCCGGTCCGCTGACCATCGTCAATGACGGGACGGTGCACGCCAACGGCGGCAGCGGCAGCCTGCTCGCGATCCTGACCGGCTTCATCAACAACGGCACGGTGCTGGCAGACGATGGCACCGTCGGGCTGGAGGGCGCGGCCGGCGTTGCCAACCTCGCGGGCACCACACTGACCGGCGGCACCTGGATCGCCCAAGGCCCCACCGCCGGCACCTTCAACCAGATCGTCCTCGGCTTCAATTTCGACGCGGTGATCGCCACCAACGCCGCGACGATCGTGCTCGACGGCGCGGCGTCCCGCATCTCGGGCTTCGCCGCCGGCCAGTTCCAGCCGCTGGAACAGCAGCTTCAGACCATCGCCGCCGCGGGCTCGCTGCGCCTGCTCAACGGCCGCGGCTACAGCACGGCGCTGGCGCTGCGCGACGATGGCGTCATCGCGCTGCAGGGCGGCACCTTCGCCAGCGGCGGCCTCACGGTCGGCGAGGCCGGCACGTTCAGCGGCGCCGGCCTCATCGACGGCGCCGTCGCCAACCAGGGCATCATCGCCGCAAACGGCGGCGCGCTCCTCGTCAGCCAGGCGATCAGCGGCAGCGGCAACCTGGTCGTCGCATCGGGCGACCGGCTGATCCTGAACGGCGCCACGCCGACCAGCCTGACCAACAACGGCACCGTGTATGCCGCCTCCGGCCTGCTGCGCGTCGCGGCGCTGCTCAGCGGCGGCGGCACGCTGGTGGTGCAGAACGGCGCCACGGCCGAGATCGCCAACGCGACGACCCAGGACGTGCGGTTCAGCGGCAGCCGCGCGACGCTGCGCCTCGACGACCATGCCGGCTTCCAGGGCACGCTCGGCAATTTCGCCCAGGGCGACACGCTGCTGCTGGCCGATACCGTCGCCACCGACGCGTTCGTCAGCGGCGGCACGCTGGTGGTGCGCAACGCCGGCGCCACGGTCGACACCTTCGCGCTCGACGGCAGCTATGCCGCGGACGCCGTGTTCCGCGTCAGCGCCGCCGGCGGCGACGTGGCGATCACCAACCTGACCGGCGCGCCGATCCAGCAGGACGTCGCCTTCGTCCTGCTGCCGGTGAACGACCTGGCCGAGGTCGATCCGGCGACCGAGGCCCAGATCGTCGCCGACCTCGACGCCGCGATGCGCGATTGGGCGCAGTACCTCACCGGCCATGCCGCGCTGCGCATCCAGCTCAACATCGTGCCCGGCCAGCAGGGCGCGGAACTGGCCAATGCCTCGCCGACGATCAACATCGCCAGCGGCACGACGCTCGATGGACGCCAACTCGACATCCCGTCCAGCCTGATCGCGCTGAACACCGGCACCTATGTGGCCGGCACGCTGTCCGACATCACGATCAACCTGTTCGCCGGCAATCTCGGCAGCATCTACGTCAACCCCGCGCCCACCCCGGAGTCCGATGGCAGCGTGCCGGCCGGGCTGTTCGACCTGGTGACCGTGTTCCGCCACGAACTTGCCCACGGCTTCGGCTTCGGCGGCCTGACCACCCCGGGCGGCGTGCTGGGCTCCCAGGAGACGCTGTTCGACCACTATATCCAGACGATCAACGGCACCGTGGTGTTCACCGGACCCACCGCATCGGCCGCCTACGGCGCGCTGCTCGGCACCGGCACCGCGACGCCGGTGCCGCTCACGACGCTGGCCAACGGCGAGGGGTTTGCCCACTTCGCCAACTCCACCCTGGACGTGAACGCGACCGACCTCATGAGCGGCCTCGGACTGCCGCCGGCGACGCAGCGCGACATCTCGATGATGGACCTGGCGGTACTGAAGGATGTCGGCGCCCCGGTCACCGCCGGCCTCCAGCCGCTGGCGTCCCTGCCGCGCATCCTGCTCTGGAGCGGCCGCGCCGGCGCCAATGCGGCGATCGCGCAGAACTGGGACGATGCGACCAATGCGCTCGATCCCGCCATGGCCGCGCCGGGCAGCCTGGACACCGCGCTGTTCCTCGCCGGCGGCGGCGCGATCGCCGGCAGCCTGCCGAACGTCGCGACGCTGGAGTTCACCGGCAGCGATCCCTGGACGGTGGGCTCGAGCGCGCTGTTGCGGGCAAGCGGTGCCGTCACGGTCAGCGCCACCACGCTGACCGTTGGCGGGGCGGCCAGCATCGGCGGGCAGGGCGCCGACCGCATCGCCGATGGCGCCATCGTCGTGGTCAGCGACAAGGGGACGGCGTGGGATTCCGCCGGCACGCTGACCATCGGTGGCCAGGGGTCGGGGACGCTGCGAGTGGTCAACGGCGCAACCGCGAGCGCCGGCCAGACCTCCCTGGTCACCACGCTGGCGGGCGACGGCGACGGCGGCGACGGGGTGTTGCAGGTGGACGGCGGCCTGTTCACCGCGTTCGGCGAACTGGATATCGGCGAGTCCGGCACGGGCAGCGTCCTGGTGCAGAACCAGGGCACGCTGCGCACCAGCGGCCTCGCCGGCGGCACCGGGCGGGGATTCGTTCTGGCCTCGGGGCCTGGTGGCCGAGGGGTCGCGACCGTGGCGGGCGATCGGTCGCTGCTGTCGAGCAGCGGTGGGATGGTGGTCGGCGCGGCCGGCATCGGCATGCTGCTGATCCAGAACGGCGGTAGCGTGGTCACCGCGCCGGGTACATTGCCGGGCGTGGTCGCGGCGGTGGTCGCCGATGTGACGGCGGCCGATGGGTCCTCGGTGAACGTGACGGGCGCCGGATCCAACTGGCGGATCGACGGCGACCTGACCGTCGGCCGCGGCGGCCACGGCTCCCTCGCGATCACCGCGGGCGGCACGGTGACGGCGGGCGCGCTGACCCAGGGTGCGGGGGATGGCGGTGCGGGGGATGGCGGCGCGGGGATCGTGTCGGTGGTGGGGGCCGGCAGCCGGCTGGCACTGGAGGGCTCGCTGGTGGTGGGGCTCGCCGCCAGCGCCGGCCTGGCGATCCTGAACGGCGCCACCGTGAGCGCGGCCCGCGCCGATATCGGCGGCGGTGCCGGCGGCACCGGCAATGTCGACATCGAGGGCGCCGGCTCGCACCTGCAGATCGCCAGCGACCTCGACATCGGCGTGGCCGGCGTCGGCGTGCTGACCTTGGGCGGCGGCACCGAACTGACCGTCGCCAGCAGCCTCAACATCGGCGCGACCGGCGTGCTGAACCAGTTCGGCGGCATCATCGACCCCGAGGTCGTCAGCAACCAGGGCCGCATCGGCGGGTCGGGCGCGATCGAGGCCACGGTCTCGTTCGTCAACGACGGCACGCTGTACGCGATCGGCGGGAGCGAGACGGTGACCACGCCGCTGCTGACCGGCAGCGGCGTGCTGGAAATCGACGCAGGCGGCACGCTGGTGCTGAACGCGGGGTCGGTCGCGGCGACGCAGACGGTGATCTTCGCGGATGCCACGGGGGTGCTGAGCATCGGCCGGCTGTCGGGGTTCGCCGCGACGATCGGCCGCTTCCAGGCGGGCGACGCGATCGAGGTGCAGGACGCGTCGGTGGCGGCGACCAGCTTCGATCCGGTGGCGCATGTGCTGACGCTGTTCGATGCGTCGCACGCGGTGGCCGGCGCGCTGCGGTTCGGCGAGACGGTGACCGACGGCGCGGCGATCCGGGTGAACGGCGTGGCGCCGTGCTTCGCCGGTGGGACGCGGATCGCGACGGAGCGCGGGCCGGTGGCGGTCGAGGACCTGCGCGTGGGGGACCGGGTGTGGGTGCTGCCGGGGCAGGCGGTGCCGGTGACGTGGATCGGCCACCGCCGGGTGGACTGCGCGCGCCACCCGGCGCCGCGGCGCGTGTGGCCGGTGCGCGTGGCGGCGCACGCCTTCGGCGCCGGCCGGCCGGAGCGGGACCTGTACCTGTCGCCCGACCACGCGCTGTATGTGGATGAGGTGCTGATCCCGGTGAAATCCCTGGTCAACGGCACGACGGTCGCGCAGGTGGTGCGGCGGTCGGTGCGCTACTACCACGTGGAATTGCCGCGTCACGCGATCCTGCTGGCGGAGAACCTGGCGGCGGAATCCTATCTGGACACGGGCGACCGCTCGGGCTTTGCCAACGGCGGCGGGGCGGTGGCGCTGCACCCCGACTTCGCCTCCCGCGTCTGGGAAGCCCAGGGCTGCGCGCCCCTGGTGGTCGCGGGCCCCACGCTCGCCGCCGCCAGGGCCAGGCTGGCCGCCTTGCGTGTCCATGTAGACGAATATACCGCCCGGCGCGCGATTTGACGCCGGCGCGCTTCCGGGGACACGCTGCGGCCTCCATCATTGGTGTGACCGGATGACGCGACGCTGCCTGGCGTTCCTGCTGTCGGCGATGTGCGCCTTGGCGGCTCCCGCCGCTGCCGCGGATTTGCGTCTCGGCCTCGCCGTCGAGCCGGATTCCATCGATCCGCACTATCATAATTTCGGCGGCAACAAGGGCCTGATGCCCAACCTGTTCGAGGCGCTGACGTCGATCGACGCGCAGGACCACCTCACCGCCAACCTCGCCGTTTCCTGGCGCCTGATCGACGATGCGACGTGGGAGTTCAGGCTGCGGCCCGGCGTGAAATTCTCGGACGGTACGGCGCTGACCGCCGATGACGTCGCCTTCACCATCGAGCGCGTGCCGGCGGTGCCGACCACGGTCACCGACATGTCGGAATACGTGAAGGCGATCGCGCGCGTGGAGGTGGTCGATCCGCTGACCGTGCGGCTGCACACCAAGGGTCCGTTCCCGCTGGCGCCGGAATATCTCTCCGCCATCGGCATCGTCTCGCGCCGCCACGGCGAGGGCGCCACCACCTCCGACTACAACACCGGCAAGGCGGCGATCGGCACCGGACCGTTCCGCTTCGTCGCCTGGTCGCGCGGCGACAAGGTGACGCTGGTGCGCAACGAGTCCTGGTGGGGCGGCAGGACCGCGTGGGACGCCGTGACGATCCGCTACATCAAGAATCCGGCGTCGCGGCTGGCGGCGCTGCTCGCCGGCGACGTAGACCTGATCGACCAGCTTTCGGTGCAGGACATCGCGCGGGTGAAGGGCGATGCGCGCTTCACCGTCGCCTCCGGCCTGTCCGACGACATCGTCGGCTTCGTGTTCGACAAGCAGGAGCGGTCCTCGCCCAAGGTCGCCGGCAACGACGGCGCGCCGCTGCCGGTCAATCCGTTCCGCGACCGCCGCGTGCGCCAGGCGGTGAACCTGGCGATCGACCGCGGCGCGATCCGCGACCGCATCATGAACGGCCAGTCGGATCCGGATAACCAGTACATGAAGCCCGGCCAGTACGGCCATGACGCGACGCTGCCGCCGCCGCGCTTCGATCCGCAGCGCGCGCGGCAGTTGCTGGCAGAGGCGGGCTATCCGGACGGCTTCCGCCTGACGGTGTCCTGCCAGAATGACCGTTTCGTCAACGATGCGACGATCTGCCAGACCGTGGCGCAGATGCTGACGCGCATCGGCATCGCCACCACGCCCGAGGTGATGCCGCACGCGGTGTGGGTGCCGAAGGCCAACAAGCGCGAGTTCAGCCTGTTCACCACGTTCTGGACGGTCGATACGCCGGAGCCGTCGATCATGCTGATCAGCCAGCTTGCCACGCCCGATGCGGCGCGCGGGCGCGGCGCCTTCAACCGCGGCTTCTACAGCAATCCCGAATTCGATACGGTTCTGGACCAGGCGCTGGTGACGCTCGACCGCGACGCGCGCGAGGCCCTGCTGGCCAAGGCCATCCACATCGCATTCGCCGACTACGCGCTGGTGCCGCTGCACCACCAGTTCAACATCGAGGCGATGACGCGTAGCATCCATCACACCCCGCGCATCGACGGGCGCCTGCGGGCGGCCGAGGTGACGCCGGAGAAAGGAGACTGACATGGCCGACCAGTACCGCATGCCCACGCATCATCCGCGCATCATCGGCACGCGGCATATGGTTGCGTCCGCCAACTATCTCGCGGCGCAGGCCGGGTTCGCGATTCTCGAGGCCGGCGGCAATGCGATCGATGCCGGCGTCGCGGGCGGCATCGCGCTCGGCGTGCTGCAATGCGAATACGTGCATTTCGCCGGCGTCGCGCCGATCATGATCCACCTCGCCGAAACCAACGAGACCGTATCGATCAGCGGCCTCGGCCCATGGCCGAAGCTGGCCAGCGCCGAATGGTTCCGCGAGCACCAGGGCGGGCGCATCCTGTCCAACATCAAGCGCTGCGTCGTGCCGGGCGCGCCGGATTCGTGGATCACCGCGCTGGAACGCTACGGCACCATGAGCTTCGCCGATGTCGCGGCCTTCGCGATCCGCTTCGGCCGCGAGGGCTTCGGCTTCCAGTCGATCTCGCACGAACTGATGACCGAGGCCGCCGACACGATCCGGCGCTATCCGCAGAACGCGGCGATCTACATGCCGGACGGCGAGGTGCCCAAGACCGGCGCGCGGTTCTTCCAGACCGATCTCGCGAACTCGATCCAGTACATGGCGGACCAGGAGACCGTGGCGTCGCGCAAGGGTGGCCGTGCGGCGGGCCTGGCCGCGGCGCGCGACGCCTTCTATCGCGGCGACATCGCGCAGAAGATCGTCGCATTCCACAAGGCGAACGACGGCTGGCTGCGCGAGGACGACCTGTCGGAATTCCGCGTCGACGTGGAGACGCCGCTGAACGTGCGGTTCGGCGATGTCACGGTGTTCGGCTGCCGCCCGTGGTGCCAGGGACCGGTGCTGCTGCAGACGCTGAAGATCCTCGACGGCATCGACCTCAAATCGCTCGGGCACAATTCGGCGGCCTATGTGCACACGCTGATCGAGGCGCTGAAGCTGTCGTTCTCCGACCGCCACACCTATTACGGCGATCCGAAATTCGTCGACGTGCCGATCGATGCGCTGCTGAGCGATGCCTACACCGCACGGCGCCGCGCGCTGATCAATCCCGACAGCGCCTGGCCCGAGATGCCGCCCGCCGGCACCCTGCAGGATCTCGGCGCCGCGTCGCGCGCCGCGGCGCCGGCAAAGGCGGACCGCGAATACGTCGAGGGCGATCCCGACACCTCCTATGTCTGCGTGGTCGATCGCCACGGCAACTGTTTCTCGGCCACGCCGAGCGACGGTGCGATCAACGGCCCGGTGGTGCCGGGCACCGGCCTGGCGCCGTCCTCGCGCGGCATGCAGTCCTGGACCGATCCGGCGCATCCGTCGTGCCTTGCGCCGGGCAAGCGGCCGCGGCTCACGCCGAGCCCGGCGATCGCCAAACGTGACGGCAAGTGGCTGATGCCGTTCGGCACGCCGGGGAACGACGTGCAGCCGCAGGCGATGCTGCAGGTGCTGCTCAACATGGTGGTGTTCGAGATGACGCCGCAGCAGGCGATCGAGCAGCCACGCTTCGCCTCCGCCAGTTTCCCGAGTTCGTCCGATCCGCACAGCTACACGCCGGGCCGCATGAGCATGGAGCGGCGGTTCAGCGACGAAACCGCCGGTGCGCTGGACCGCATGGGCCATAGCGTGAACTGGTGGCGCGAGTGGGAGTACAAGGCCGGCTGCGTCTGCGCCATCATGCGCGACGAGACGACGGGCATGATGGAAGGCGGCGCCGACATCCGCCGCCCCGGTGGCGTGCGCGGGTGGTGAGGCGGGAGTGCGGCGCGCGCTGGCCGCACTCCTCCTCACCCTGCTCGCCGTCGTCCCGGCGCGGGCCGATCCGGATGCCCTGTGGTACATCGTGAACGAGCAATGCGTTCCCGATCAGCAGCAGTTCCGCTCGCCGAAGCCGTGCACGCTGGTCGATCTCGGCGCCGGCTATGTCGTGCTGAAGGACCGCGTCGGCGTGGCGCAGTACCTGGTCATGCCGACGGCACGCATCAGCGGCATCGAAAGTCCGGAGATCCTGGCAGCCGATTCACCCAACTACTGGGAGGCCGCCTGGCAGGCGCGCCGCTATGTGGCGGACGCCCTGAACCGCAGCAGCATGCCGCGCGAGACGATCAGCCTGGCGATCAACTCGATCCACGGCCGGACGCAGAACCAGCTTCACATCCATGTGGACTGCACGCGGCCCGAGGTGATCGCCGCCCTGCGCAGCCATGCGGGCAACCTCGGTCCCGCCTGGACGAAGTTTCCGGTGAAACTATCCGGCCACGACTACATGGCGATGCGGATCGAGCGCGCGGATCTGGCCGGCAGCAACCCGTTCCTGCTGCTCGCCGATGGCATCCCCAACGCGCGCGCCGACATGGGGCCGTACACGCTGGTGATCGCCGGCATGCCCGAAGGCTTCGTGCTGCTGGCCGGTCGCGCCAGCGGCATCACCAACCGCGGCTCGGGAGAGGAGCTGCAGGACCACGCCTGCGCCATCGCGCGCTGAACCACGAGGAAACGACCATGCAGCTTGGCTTCAACCTGCCGATCAGCGGCCCGCTGTCAAACGCCCGCAGTTTCGCGCGCCTGGCGCAGGAGGGCGAGGCGATGGGCTACGACTACCTGACCCTCACCGACCACGTCGTGCTGCCGGACATGAGCGCGCCCGGCTATCCCTATTCCGAATCCGGCGAGTTCATCGCCAACGCGCCGACCGAACGCCACGAGTTGCTCACCGCCACGGCGTTCGTCGCGGCGAAGACCTCGCGCATCCGCCTGGTGCTGGCCGTCCTCGTGGTGCCGCATCGCCCCGCGGTGCTGGCCGCCAAGATGCTTGCCACCATCGACGTGCTGTCCGAGGGTCGCCTGGTGATCGGCATCGGCGCCGGCTGGCTGAAGGCGGAGTTCGACGCTGTCGTCACCACGCCCTTTGCCGAACGAGGCGCGGTGACCGACGAATACCTCGAGGCATTCCGCGCCTTGTGGACCGAGCCGAACGCGCGGTTCGAGGGACGGTATTCGCAGTTCGCGGACCTCGTGTTCCTGCCGCGCCCGATCCAGCAGCCGCACCCGCCGATCTGGGTCGGCGGCGAGAGCGGCCCGTCGATGCGGCGCGCCGCGAAGTTCGGCAACGCGTGGTATCCGATCGGCTCCAACAACAAGCACCTGCTGGACACGTTGCCGCGCCTGGCCGCGGGCATCGCGCGCCTGCGCAAACTCGCCGCCGATGCGGGGCGCGACCCGGCGGCGATCGACGTGGTGTATCGCGTGAAGCGCTACGGCGAGGCGGTCCCGCCGGTCGCGTCCGACGGCGGGCGACGGCTGTTCTCCGGCAGCGACGCCGCCATCGTCGACGACCTGCGCGCGCTGCGCGATCTCGGCGTGACGGCGATCGATGCCGAGGTGGAGGGCGGCGACGAAGCCGCGACGCTCGCCAACATGCGGCGGTTCAAGGACACGATCTTCGCGCGCGTCGGCTGACCGGCGGAGGCGGCTCGAGCGGCCGCGACAAATCCAGGGTTTCTCAAGGGTTTCTTCAGGCTTCGGTCAAGCGGCGGGAAGCGCGCCCGCCTAGCTTGCCGTCACGCCGGCGGCCTCACCGCCGCCGGCGCCTGCACAGCCATGAGGAAACCGATCATGTCAGCCCATCTCGTCGCCGACGCGCCTGCGCCCAGGAAGGCGCCGGTCCCGCTGAACGGGGTCAACACGCCTGCCCTGTTCGCCACCATCGACGCCGTCCGCAACCAGCCGCAACTGGCCAATTTCCAGTTTCGTGCCGACGCCGAGTGGCTCGGCGGCACGCACATGCGCAGCACGATGTCCAACTTCGCCGGCGCTGGCGGCGAACACGGCCACAAGGAGGCCTTCACCGCGGAAGCCGACCATCCGGCCGTGCTGTGCGGTGAGGACAACGGCCCGACGCCGGTCGAGTACGTCCTGCACGCACTGGCCGCCTGCCTCACGGCCGGCATCGCGAACATCGCCGCCGCCCGCGGCGTGACGCTGCATTCGGTGACGGCCTCGCTGGAGGGCGACATCGACCTGCAAGGCATCCTGGGCCTTTCCAACCAGGTGCGTAACGGCTTCAGCGGCATGCGCGTCAACTTCGCCGTCGCAGGCGATGCGCCCGCGGAGAAGCTGCAGGAGATCGTGCAGCAGGCGCGTGCCCGCTCCGCGGTGTTCGACATCCTGACCAACGGCGTGCCGGTCTCGATCGAAACCAAAGCCTGAACGGCACACGGCACGGTGGGCGGCCGGCGGCCGTCCACCGGTGTCGGGGGGACAGGATCATGTGGCAGACCGACGTCGTCATCATCGGCGCCGGACAGGCGGGGCTTGCCATGAGCCAGCGCCTGCTCCAGCGCGAAATCCGGCATGTCGTCATCGAGCGCGGCGAGGTGGCCGAGCGTTGGCGCAACGAGCGCTGGGACACGCTCCGGCTGCTGACGCCGAACTGGATGAGCCGGCTGCCGGGCTGGTCCTATGAGGGGCCCGACCCGGACGGCTTCATGACGAAGCACGACTATGCCGGCTGGCTCGCAGGTTATGCGGCGGCCGCGGCGCTGCCTGTCGTCACCGGCACCAATGTGACGGCGGTCCGGCGCCTGGGCACCGGCTACCAGGTCGTCACCGACCACGGCACCTGGCATGCGCAGGCTGTGGTGATCGCCACAGGGCATTGCGACGTGCCGCTCGTGCCCGCGATGGCGCGGCAGCTTCCGCCGGATATTCACCAGGTCACCACTGCGGATTATCGCAATCCAGCCGGGCTGCCGGACGGCGGCGTGCTGGTCGTCGGTGCATCCGCATCCGGCGTGCAGCTTGCCGAAGAGATCCGGCAGTCGGGGCGGGAGGTCGCGATCTCGGTCGGTCGCCACATGCGCCTGCCGCGCCGCTATCGTGGCCACGACATCATGTGGTGGCTGGACCGGCTCCGCGTGCATGCGCAGGGCCAGCCCATGGACCTGGCGGCCGCGCGGTCGCAGCCCTCCATGCAGCTCGTCGGCCGGCCCGCGGCGGACAATATCGATCTTCGCACGCTGCGTGACATCGGCGTACGCCTGCTCGGCCGTGCCCTCGGCATCGAGGCCGGCACGCTGCACCTGAAGGACGATGTCGCGGAGACGGTGGGAGAGGCGGAGGCGCGCCTGCAGCGGCTGCTCGGCCGCATCGATGCGGTGGCCGACGCGTATGGCGCCGTCATGGAGGTGCCGCCGTGCGGCCTCGCGTCCGAGGGCTCGCCGGTGACGCTCGACCTCGCCGCCGCCGGCATCCGCACCGTCGTCTGGGCGACAGGTTTCGTACGCAACTACCAGTGGCTGCACGTGCCGGTGCTGGACGCGGCAGGAGAGATCGCCCACTGCGGCGGCGTCACGTCCGCTCCGGGGCTGTTCGTCACCGGCCTGCGTTTCCTGCGGCGGTGGAATCCCAGCTTCATCGACGCGGTCAGCGCCGATGCCATCGAATTGGCCGCGGAGGTACAGCGCCACCTGCGCCACGGCATCCGCGCGGCAGCGTAACGGACAGGAGGACACGATGCCCGTGAAGACCTCATACGACGCGGTCATCATCGGTGCGCGCTGCGCCGGCGCCGCGACCGCGATGCTGATGGCGCGGGCCGGCATGCGCGTCCTCGCCATCGATCGCGGCGGCTATGGCACCGACACCGTCTCGACGCACGCGCTGATGCGCGCCGGCGTGGTGCAGTTGCATCGCTGGGGCGTGCTGCCGCGCCTGCTGGAGGAGGGAACGCCCCCGCTGCGGACGACGACGTTCCACTATGGCGATGAGGCGGTGAGCGTGGCGATCCGGCCGGCGAATGGGGTGGAGGCGCTGTACGCGCCGCGCCGCACGGTGCTGGATCGCATCCTGGTCGACGCCGCCCGGTGCGCGGGCGCGACGGTCCGCTATGGCTGCTCGCTGGCCGGCCTGACCCGTGGCGCCGGCGGACGCGTGCGTGGCGTGACCATGCTCGACGCCGCGGGCGATATCGTTTCATTTGATACCGACCTGGTGGTCGGCGCGGATGGCGTGTTCTCCAGCGTCGCCCGCCTCGCCGGGGCACCGGCCACGCACGAAGGGCGGCATGCCACCGCGGTGATCTACGGCCACTTTCCCGCCATCGATCTCGACGGCTCGCATTGGTGGTACCGGCGTGGCCTGAGCGCCGGCGCAATGCCCACCAACCACGGCCGGCACTGCGTGTTCGCCGCCATGCCGCCGGCTCGGCTGAGGAATGGCGCCCAGCGCGTCGACCCGGCCGAGACGTTCCAGGATGTGCTGCACGCGATGGACCCTGCGCTCGCGGCGCAGGTCGCCGCCAGCGTGCCGGATGAGCCGGTGCGCGTCTTCGCCGGCCGGCGAGGCTACCTGCGGCAGGCGTTCGGGCCGGGTTGGGCGCTGGTCGGCGACGCCGGCTACTTCAAGGACCCGCTCACGGCGCACGGCATCACCGACGCGCTGCGCGACGCGGAACTGCTGGCGGCTGCGGCGGTCACGGGCACCCAGGCGGGCTTTGCCTCCTATGCCGCGACGCGTGACGCGCTGTCGCTGCCACTGTTCCAGGTCACCGACGCGATCGCCGCGCTCGACTGGGATCTGGAGCGGCTCCGCACGCTGCACCAGGCGCTGCACCAGGCGATGAAGCGGGAGGTGGAGCATCTCACGGCCGCCACGACGCGGCATTTCCAGGAGGAGGTTGTGTCATGACAAATCCAGCGACGGCCGATCGGGACATCTGGCAGTCGACGATCGCCGGCAAGCCGCGCTCCGGCGCCACGGCGCAGCGATCGCGCCGGACCAGCATGTCCGACGTGGAGATGTTCTCCGCGATGACCGGCGACCGCAATCCGCTGCACTACGATCCCACCCTGGCTGCCGCGTCGCCCTTCGGCGGATTGATCGTGCAGGGCGGCGTCACCTCCGGCCTGCTGAACGCGATCGTCGCGGAGGACCTGCCAGGGCCGGGCAGCGTGTTCCTGGGTGTGGAATGGCGGTTCGTGAAGGCGGTGGCGGTCGGTGAGGCGATCACCGCGCATGTCGAGGTCACCAGCGTGCGCGACGACAAGCCGATCTGCACGCTGGCGACGCGGGTCTGCAACGAACAGGGGGCCGACTGCCTCGTCGGCACCGCCGTCACCTACACGGTGCCGCTGCGCCGCGCGCCCGGCGATTGAGGAGGGCGCCGCCGCCGGCCGTCCCTCCGCCCGGCGTCACGCGCCGACGGCGCGCAGGGACCGGCCGGGCGGGATTTTCCTCGCCGCCTCTGGAATCCCCGCGAGCCGCAGCCCTTCGAGGTACCGGTCGACCAGGCACTGATCGCCGCAGAAGAAGAACTCCGACCGCGCTGCCTCGACCGTAAAGCCGGGCTTGCGCTCCAGCAGCGCACGCGCCGCGGCCTGCGCCTCCGGCAGGCGTCCGGTGAGGCCAAGCAGCGCGACCAGCACCGCGGCCGGCGTGTGATTGGCGGTGGGGATCCGCATGGCAATGCGGGCGAAACTCTCCGCCGCGGCGAGGTCGCCAAGCGACAGGTAGCCGACGGCGCGGATGGCGTGGAACGACGCCAGGTGCGGATCGCGCGGGCTGAGTTCCGTGGCGCGATCCAGATGCGGAATGGCATCGCGGGCGCGACCGCTGACGATCAGCGTGAAGCCGAGGGCGAACTGCGCCTGGGCGAAGCTGGGGTTGATGCGGATCGCCTGTTCCAGGAAGGCGATGGCCTCGTCGAACTCGTGCTGGAAACACAGCACCCGCCCGACGACACACAGGTTCATGCAGTCCTGGTCGTCCAGCGCGACGGCGGCACGTCCCAGGCGCAGCGCATCGTCCAGCAGCGCCGGCCGTTCGTCCTGCGCCTCGAACACCAGGCGTTGCAGCGTGACATAGGCCAGCGCGCCGTGCGCCCGCGCGAAGCCCGGGTCCAGTTCGATCGCGCGGCGGAACATCGTCGCGGCCTCGGCCAGGCCAGGGGTGGTGAAGCCCCACAGATGCCACAGCCCGCGCTGGTAGCAATCCCACGCGCCCAGGTTCACCGGCGGGCGGCGGACGGCGGCCTCGCGTTCCAGCCGCGCAAGCTCGGGCTCGATGACCGCGGCGATCCGCTGCGCCATGGTCTTCTGCACGTCGAGGATCTCCTCGAGTGCCGTATCGTAGGATTCCCACCACAGGTGATGGCCGCTCTCGGCCGAGACCAGATCGGCGGTGATGACCGCCCGCTGGCCGAGTTTCACGACGCTCCCCTGCACCAGGTAGCGGACGCCCAGCGCGGCACCGATGGTCCGCGGATCGGTCTCCCTCCCCTGGAACGCAACGGCGGAATGCCGGCTGAGCACGTCCAGCCAGCGGTTGCGCGCCAGCAGGCGGATCACGTCCTCGGTGAGGCCGTAGGCGAAATAGTCGGTGTCCGGCTCCTGGCTCAGGTTGGCGAACGGCAGCACCGCCACCGACGGCTTGCGGGACGGCGCGTCCGCTGCCGTGTGAACCTGCGGCGCCATGGCCTCAGCCGGTTCGCCGGCGGCCACGTCGACGTCGCCGATGAAGCGGAAGCCGCGCCGATGGATGGTCTTGATCAGCGCCTGGCGGTCGCCGTCGTCGCCGATCGCCCGCCGGGCGGCGTTGATGCGGCTGCTCAAGGCGGCCTCGGACACGATCCGGCCGTTCCAGATCGTGTCGAGCAGTTCGTCCTTGCTCACGATTCGGTCGCGATGGCTCACCAGGTGGACCAGAAGGTCGAACACCTGCGGCTCCACGTGCACGGCGACGCCGCCGCGCCGAAGCTCCTTGCGGCGCAGATCGAGCTCATGGCCGTGGAAGGTGAGGTGCACACTGCCTCCGCGCACGCCGGGGACCGGCTCGTCTACCGATAGCGGCGTTCGGGGAACCTGCTCAAGCTTTCGATGCGATTGCGTGTGCTTTGGCTATTTCCCAATGCAGA
The DNA here is from genome assembly GCA_037201625.1 of Acetobacteraceae bacterium. Classification (GTDB taxonomy): domain Bacteria; phylum Pseudomonadota; class Alphaproteobacteria; order Acetobacterales; family Acetobacteraceae; genus JAMXLO01. The sequence continues at coordinate 2,993,150 of JBBCGR010000003.1, forward strand.
AGCGCGCGAACAGCGTGTCGAGGATGTCCTCCACGCCGACCGCCCCGGTGATCCGCCCCAGCGCGCGCAGCGCCAGCCGCAAATCCTCGGCCCGCAGCTCCGGCAGGTCGGCCGTCCGCGCGCCGTCCAGCCGCTCGGCCGCCTCCAGCAGGGCGGCGCGATGGCGGGCCTGGGTCAGCGGCGGCGGCCCGGCGCTGTCGGTCAGCGACCTCGCCGCTTCGCCCAGCCGCGCCCGCAGCGCCGCCAGCCCCGCCCCGGTCACCGCGCTGACCCCGATCGCACCCGCGGGCACCGTGCCGCCGAGATCGGCCTTGTTGGCGACCAGCAGGTGGGGACCAGCCTCGCCAGCTTCGCCAGCCTCGGCCGGTTCCCCGGCCTCCACCACCTCGATCACCAGGTCCGCCGCCGCCGCGCGGGCACGGGCGCGGCGCACCCCCTCCGCCTCGATCTCGTCGGTGGTGTCGCGAAGCCCGGCCGTATCCACCAGCGTCACCGGCACGCCGCCCAGCACCACGCGCGTCTCCAGCACGTCGCGCGTCGTGCCGGGACGCGCCGACACGATGGCCACGTCGCGCTCGGCCAGCGCGTTGACCAGCGAGGATTTCCCCACGTTCGGCCGGCCGGTGACCGCGAACACCAGCCCCTCGCGCAGCCGCTCGCCGCGCCGCCCATCGTCCAGATGCGCCGTGACCGCGCCATGCAGCGCCGCCAGGTCCGCCATCACCTGCGCCTCCACCTCCGGCGGCAGGTCCTCGTCCGGAAAGTCGATCAGCGCCTCCTGCTGGGCCAGCAGCAGGCGCAGCCGGTCGGCCCAGCCGCCATAGAGCGTGCCCAGCGCCCCATCGAGCTGACGCAGCGCCTGCCGCCGCTGCGCCTCGGTCTCGGCGGCGATCAGGTCGTGCACCGCTTCGGCCTCGGTCAGGTCCATGCGGCCATTGAGGAAGGCGCGCCGGGTGAACTCGCCGGGCTCGGCCGGGCGCGCACCCAGCGCCACCAGCGCCGCCGCCACGCCCTCCTGCACGGCGCGCCCGCCATGCAGATGCAGCTCCGCCGCGTCCTCGCCGGTGTAGCTGCCGGGCCCGGGCAGCCACAGCACGATGGCGCGATCCAGTTCCCCATCGGCCGGCGTCCGCAGCCGGCGAAGTGCGGCACGGCGCGGCGCGGGCAGGCGGCCGCACAGCGCGGCCAGCACGTCGCGGCTGGCCGGGCCGCTCAGCCGCAGCACCGCGATGGCGGCCTGGCCCGCGCCGGAGGCAACCGCAAAGATGGTGTCAGCGTGCATGGCCCCCTATGTCTCGCCGGCACACCAGGAGCGCAACGCCATGCCAGTGCCGGAAAACCTGCTGCGCCACGAAACCTCGCCCTATCTGCTGCAGCATGCGGACAATCCGGTGCATTGGCGCCCCTGGGGGGTGGCCGCGTTGGAGGAGGCGCGCGCCGCCGACAAGCCGATCCTGCTGTCGATCGGCTACGCCGCGTGCCACTGGTGCCACGTGATGGCGCACGAATCCTTCGAGGATCCGGCGACCGCGGCGGTGATGAATGAGCGCTTCGTCAACATCAAGATCGACCGGGAGGAGCGGCCCGACATCGACCACCTCTACATGTCGGCGCTGCACGCGATGGGCGAGCAGGGCGGCTGGCCGCTGACCATGTTCGTCGCCCCGGACGGCGCGCCGTTCTGGGGCGGCACGTATTTCCCGCCGGAGCCGCGCTGGGGCCGGCCCTCGTTCCGCCAGGTCCTGCTGGGCGTGTCCGACGCCTGGCGCGGGGGCCACGAGATGGTGGCGAAGAACACCGCCGCGCTGCGCCAGATGCTGGCGCGGATGTCGGAGGCCAACCCGGGCGACCTGCCGGCGCCGGTGCACCTGGACGCGGTCGCCGCGGCGCTCTTGCGGCTGAACGATCCCGAGCATGGCGGGCTGCGCGGCGCACCGAAATTCCCCAACCCGCCGATCTTCCGCTTCCTGTGGCAGAACGCGTTCCGCACCGGCGCGCCGGAGGGGCAGGAGGCGCTGCACCTGATGCTGGTGCGCATGTCGCAGGGCGGCATCTACGACCATCTGGGCGGCGGCTATGCGCGGTATTCCACCGACGCCGTCTGGCTGGTGCCGCATTTCGAAAAGATGCTCTACGACAATGCGCAGTTGCTGGAACTGCTGGCACTGGCGCATGCCCACCGCCCGGACCCGCTCTACGCGCAGCGCGCCGAGGAGACGGTGGGCTGGATGGTGCGCGACATGACGGCGGAGAGCGTGGCGGGCCGTGCCGCCTTCGCCGCGTCGGAGGATGCCGACAGCGAGGGCGAGGAAGGCCGGTTCTACGTCTGGACCGAGGCGGAGGTGGATGCGCTGCTCGGCGCCGCCGCGCCGGCGTTCAAGCGCGCCTATGACGTGACCTCGGCCGGCAACTGGGAGGGTCACAGCATCCTGCGCCGCCTGACCCCGCCCGGCACGCCGGAGGAGGAGGCGGCCCTGGCCCAGGCGCGCGGCGTGCTGTTCGCGGCGCGGGAGCAGCGGATCCGGCCCGGGCGCGACGACAAGGTGCTGGCCGACTGGAACGGCCTGGCCGTCGCCGCCCTGGTGCGCGCCGCCACGGTGTTCGGGCGTCCCGACTGGCTGCGGCGGGCGGCGGAGGCGCAGGATTTCGTGCTGGCGCAGATGTCGGCGCCGGATGGCCGGGTGCAGCATGCGTGGCGGCTGGGGAAGGTCACCGCGCAGGGGCTGCTCGACGACCAGGCCGCGGTGGCGCGCGCCTCGCTGGCGCTGTTCGAGGCGACCGGCGAGCCGCAGCGTCTGGCCGATGCCGTCCGGCTGGCCGCGGCGGTGGAGGTCTTCGCCGATGGCCATGGCGGCTATTTCACCACCGCGGCGGATGCTGCCGATGTGCCGCTCGCGCGGCCGCGCACGGCGGCGGACAACGCGACGCCGGCGGGCAACGGCGTGCTGGCCGAGGTGTTCGCGCGCCTCTGGCACCTGACCGGCGAGACGCGGTGGCGGGAACGCTGCGAGGCGCTGCTGCGCGCGTTCACCGGCAACCCCGACCAGCTTGCCGCCATGCCGACGCTGCTCGCGGCGGCCGATCTGCTGGAGGCGGGGGCGATTGCCGTGGTGGTCGGCGATCCGGCGCAGTCCGCCGGGCTGGCCGCGGCGGCGCTCGCGGCACCCGACCCGGCGGTCGTGGTGCTGCGCGCGCCGCGCACCGATGCGCTGCCGCCGGGCCACCCGGCCCATGGCAAGCCGGCCGCCCACGCCGCCGCCTATGTCTGCCGCGGCAGCGTCTGCGGGCTGCCGGTCACCGGCACGGCGGAATTGTCATCCGCGCTGCGAAAGCGTACTCCCGCGTAATGAAACCGCGGGATGGGACGCCACGATGCCTCGCTTCACCACGATCATCCACCTCGGATTCGCCGGCCTGCTCGGCTGGGCGATGGCAGCCGGCGTGGCGGCCGGCCCGGCAGCCGCACAGGACGCCGACCTGCGCATCGACGTGCCGGTGGTGCTGAAGGAGGCCAGGGTGGTGTTCAACCTGGACCACCTGGCGTTCGACGGCGACGAGCCGATCGGGCTGAACTTCCTGCACATCATGACCGAGCGGTTCCGCGCCGATGGCACCGCCGCGAAGATCGTCGCGGTGTTCCACGGACCGAACGGCTACATGCTGCTGAACGATGCCGCCTATGACCGGGTGCGGCACTGGCAGCACGGCAACCCGTACAAGGACCAGATCGCCGCGCTGATGCGCGCCGGCGTCGAGGTCGAGGAATGCGGCCAGACCATGCGCGCCAACGGCTGGCGCAACGCGGACCTGCTGCCGGGGATCAAGGTGAACAGCGGCGCCAACTTCCGCATCGTGGAGTTGGTGCAGCAGGGCTACGTGCAACTGCAGCCCTGAACCGGTGGCCGCGACGCCCATCGGGTTGTGCCCATTGGGATCTGCCCATCGGGACGTGGCTGCGCGGGATGTGGCCTGCGGGATGTGCCCCTTGGGCACGCGGCCCCCTGGACACGCGGCCCCTTGGACACGCGGCCCTGGGGCACGCGGCCCTTGACAGCCGGCGCGCACGAGCGCTCGCATTCGCCGCCGTGCCTCAACTCTCGCTCCACACCCCGATCGGCGACATCTCCGTCTCGGAAGAGGACGGGGCGATCGTTGCCGTCGACTGGGGCTGGGGCAGCCTGCAGGATGCGACAGTGCTGCTCGGCCGCGCCCGCGACCAGCTTTACGCCTATTTCGATGGTGACCTGACCGCGTTCGACCTGCCGCTCGCACCGGTGGGCACGCCCTACCAGCGCCGGGTGTGGCAGGCGCTGTGCGAGATTCCCTACGGTGCGACGCGCAGCTACCTGGATATCGCCCACGCCGCCGGCGGCGGTCCGCGCTCGGTCGGACAGGCCAACGGCAAGAACCCGATCCCGCTCATCATCCCGTGCCACCGTGTCGTCGCCACCACGCATATCGGCGGTTACTCCGGCGGCGACGGCCTGCCCACCAAACGCTGGCTGCTGGCGCTCGAGGCGCACAGCCAGCCATTGCTGCAGCCCATCCCTTCAGCGGCCGCCTGATCCGGCCCGCGTCCCACGGAGAACAGCATGATCAAGGCCATCCGCATTCATTCGCCAGGCGGCCCCGAGGTGATGAAATGGGAGGACGTGCCCCGTCCCGAGCCAGGACCCGGCGAGGCGCTGATCAAGCAGGAGGCGATCGGCCTCAACTACATCGACGTGTATTTCCGCTCGGGCCTCTACAAGGCGCCGACCATGCCGCTGGTGATCGGCCAGGAGGGGGCCGGCACGGTGATCGCGATCGGCGGAGGCGTCACCAGCCTCAAGCCCGGCGACCGTGTCGCCTATGCCGGCGCGCTCGGCGGTTATGCGACCGAGCGGGTGATCTCCGCCGACCGGCTGGTGAAGCTGCCCGAGGCGATCGACTTCAAGGTCGCCGCGGCGATGATGCTGCAGGGCATGACGGCGCAGTACCTGATCCGCCGCACCTATCCGGTGAAGGCGGGCGACACGATCGTGGTGCACGCCGCGGCCGGCGGCGTCGGGCTGATCCTGTGCCAATGGGCGAAGTATCTCGGCGCCACCGTCATCGGCGTCGTCTCGACCGAGCAGAAGGCGGAACTGGCGCGTGCGCACGGCGCCGCCCACACCGTGGTGGGCCATGCCGGCCTGGTCGCCGAGGTGAAGAAGGTGACCGGCGGGGCGATGGTGCCGGTGGTGTACGACAGCGTCGGCAAGGACACCTGGAATGCCAGCCTCGACAGCCTGGCGCCGCTCGGGCTGATGGTGAGCTACGGCAATGCGTCGGGCCCGGTGCCGCCGGTGGATATCGGCATCCTCGCCGCCAAGGGCAGCCTGTACGTCACGCGGCCCAGCCTCGCCACCTACACCTCGAAGCGGGCCGACCTGGAGAAGGTGGCCGGCGAATTGTTCGACGTGGTGGCCAAAGGCGTGGTGAAGATCGAGGTCAACCAGACGTTCCCGCTGAAGGACGCGGCCGCGGCGCACATCGCGCTGGAGTCGCGCCAGACCACCGGCAGCACGGTGCTGCTGCCGTAGCCGCGCGCCCCTTCGTCATGGCCGGCCCCCACTGGCGGCCATGACGACCGACGCGTCCGGTGCTACTGACCCTGGGCCGATGTCTGATTCCGCCGAGTCCTCTCCCCCGCCCAGGGTCCGCACCAGCAGTCGAACGCGCCTGACCGCGGTCATCGTGGCCTGCGCGCTGTTCATGCAGAATCTCGACTCGACCGTCATCGCGACCGCCCTGCCGACCATGGCGAAGGCATTCGGCGCCGATCCGGTGCACATGAACGTCGCGCTGACGTCCTACCTGCTGTCGCTCGCGGTGTTCATCCCGGCCAGCGGCTGGATCGCCGACCGCTACGGCGCCCGCACCGTGTTCCGTGCCGCGATCGCGGTGTTCACCATCGGCTCCATCCTGTGCGGGCGCGCCGACAGCCTGGCCTTCCTGGTGGCCGCGCGCGTGCTGCAGGGCATCGGCGGCGCCATGATGGTGCCGGTCGGCCGCCTGGTGCTGCTGCGCACCGCGGCGAAGACCGAACTGGTGGCGGCGATGGCCTGGCTCACGGTGCCCGCGCTGATCGGCCCGGTGCTCGGCCCGCCGGTCGGCGGCTTCATCGTCACCTATTTCTCCTGGCGCTGGATCTTCGACATCAACGTGCCGATCGGTATCCTCGGCATCGTCATGGTCAGCCTGTTCGTCGAGGATGTGCGCGAGCCCCCGCGCGGCCGGTTCGACGTGATCGGCCTGGTGCTGTGCGGCGTCGCGCTGTCGGGCCTGATGTTCGGCCTGGAGACTGCCGGCCGCGGCCTGGTGGCGCCCGCAACCACCGAACTGATGGTCGGGGTCGGCGTCGCCGCCATCGTCCTGTACCTGCTGCACGCGCGCCGCCATCCCTCGCCGCTGCTCGACCTGACGCTGATGCGGCTGCCCTGCTTCGGCGTGGCGTTCTCGGCGATGATGCTGTTCCGCATTGGGATCGGCGCAATCCCCTTCCTGCTGCCGCTGATGCTGCAGGTGGGCTTCGGCCAGTCGGCGGTCGAGAGCGGGCTGATCACCTTCGCCAGTTCGGCCGGCGCGCTGGTGATGAAGCCGGCGGCCCAGCACGCGCTGCGGCTGTTCGGCTTCCGCGACACGCTGGTGTGGAACGGCGTGATCTCGGCGGTGATGATCGCGGCCTGCGCGGCGTTCCGCCCCACCTGGCCCGCCGCGGTGATCTACGCCGTGCTGCTGGCCGGCGGGTTCTTCCGCTCGCTGCAGTTCACCGCCTACAACACGCTCGCCTACGGCGACGTGACGCGCCCGCGCATGAGTGCGGCCACCAGCCTGTACGTCACCGGCCAGCAGCTTGCCGCGACCCTGGGGATCTCGGCCGGCGCCCTGTCTTTGCAGGTCTCGATGTCGCTGGCCGGCCACGCCGATCCGCAGCCGATCGATTTCAGCTACGCGTTCCTCGTGGTCGCGCTGTTCACCCTGGCCGCCGCGCCGATCGCGCTGCGGATGCCGCGCGATGCCGGTGACGACCTGACCGGACGGCAATCCACGCCGGCGCAGCCTGCCCAGCCTGCACGGGAGGCGGCGGATTAGCAGCCTGTGCGGAGGGTGCGGTCGGCGGGAATCGAACCCACGGCCCCAGGACTCGGAATTTTCGATCTTTCCAACGATTTCGATCACCATTATCCGAAACCGGCCGATGGCGACCGATGACCCGGGTGTAGGAGGTTGGCGCTTCGGGAACCGCAGTTGTCGTAAATGCTCGACGCCAGACCGCCGTTGCTTGGTGGTCAGGCACCGGACCATGATGTGCGGCATGGTGACGCATCTGCCGCAAGGCGATCGGGCGATCCTCGATATCCGCAAGCTTGAGGACTAATGCTTGAGCCCGTCGCACCCTCGCGGCCGGCACAAGGCCCGGGTGTTTCGGCAGGCGCTCGGCTTCCAGCAGAGCGACGCCGGGTGGCTGCGGGATGCTCTGCTTGAAGCCGCGGCCGCCAGCGACGCCCTGATGGTTGCCGCCGATGCTTGGGGAATCCATTGGCGGCTCGATGTGGCCATCAGGCGTCAGCGGAAGAGGGCCGTGGTAAGGACACTGTGGATTGTGCGAGCCGGTGAGGACCTGCCGCGGTTCGTGACATGTTGGGTGCTGAGATGATTGCAAAGCGTCGCACGCAGACTCAAGCTCCGTCGCTGCTGGATGTGGTGGCGTTGTTGGCGGACGTTCCGGGACACGACCCGGGCATCCCAAGCCATCGTATTCGAACCGAACCCGCTGGCGGTCGCAATACTGCAAGTGAATGTCCGATTGAACGGGTTGCATCGTACGGTTGATTTGTCCTACGCGGGAATCGGCCTGTCTGATGTTCCCGGGTCCGGCACGATGGAGGACTCGCCAGGCAACATGGGCGCCGCGCGTGTCATCATGACCGACGCGCCCGGAGGATCGCCGCTGATGCGAGGCGACAGCCTGTTGGTCCACCGCCCGATCGATTTCATCAAGTTGGATGTCGAAGGGATGGAAATGCGCGTGCTGCTGGGATTGGAACGCACGATCGCCAAGTGGCGGCCCAACATGTTCATCGAGGTCGACAACGTCAACGCAGAACCGTTCCAGACCCGGATCAAGGCGCACGATTACGTCACGGCAACCACATATCAGCGCTACACCGTGAACAAGAACTATCTGGTCATCCCCGCCGAGGCCGCGGAAATGCGACGACGGTCACCGTACGACCGGTATCGACCGAACGACGCTGTCTAGTCTCTGCTGACCAATCATACCAAGCCCAGCAGACGCGACCACGATCGTCACGGTGGGCTTGGCTGCATGGAGCGGGAAAGAGTGGCCTTCCCCGACCCCTATCGGTATGGGTCCCTGAGCCACTCAATGGATCACCGTGGCATTGCCGATGTCGGGCAGGCGGACAGCACCGCGGCCTCCAGCACCTGCCGCGTGATCGCCGTCTCGGCCGACGCCAGCGCGGCGTGTGCCACGGTCGCTTGCCAGAACACGAGCGTGACGAGGCCAACCGCGAGCAGGATGAACTGCCGGCGTCGCGGTGGCCCCGCCGGCCCCGCGGTCAGTCGACGCCTTCGACGATCCGCATGTCGCGCTCTGCGCCGTTGCCCAGTGCCGCGAGGGCCGCCTGGTAGCCCGGGCTGTCATGGGTGGCGATCGCCTGCGCGACGCTCGCGAACTCGATCAGCACGGTGCGCTGGTCGATGCCCGCCTCATACGTCTTGGCCGTGCCGCCGCGCGCCAGGAAGCGGCCGCCGCCGGCGGTGATCGCCGGGCCGGCCAGCTTGGCGTAGTCGGCCAGCGCGGCCGGGTTGGAGATCGAGCGGTAGCAGGCGATCCAGTATGCCTTGGCCATGGCGGCCTCCCCTGGGCTGTGGTTGGAGAGGCGCACCATAGCAGCATCCCGGTGGCGCAGGCAGCTTGGGCGGGGCAGGACCGCGCGCCGCCGCTGCGCTATGCTGGCACCAGCACAGACGGCGTGAGGCGATGGCCCATCCCAGACGCAAGACCGCGTTCATCCTGGCGTCCACCGACCACGGGACGCTGATCGTGAACCGTTTCGACTACCATATGGTGGATGCGACGACCGGCTATGGCGTCGGCCACTTCCTGCTGGAGAACACGAACTACGAACCGCAGGAGGGCGCCGTCGCAATGCAGCTTCTCACGCTGCGGCGCCAGCATTTCGGCGACGGCGTCGTCGTGCTGGATTGCGGCGCCAATATCGGTGTCCATACGGTCGAATGGGCAAAAGGCATGACGGGCTGGGGCACCGTCATCGCCATCGAGGCGCAGGAGCGGATCTATTACGCGCTCGCCGGCAACATCGCGATCAACAACTGCTTCAACGCGCACGCCATCCATGCCGCGGTCGGTGCCGAGAACGGTGCGCTGCGGATTCCGACGCCGAACTACCTCGCGCCGGCGAGCTTCGGCAGCCTCGAACTGCGCCCCTCATCGGCCAACGAGTTCATCGGCCAGGCGATCGACTACTCGGAGCAGAAGCTGACCGCGGTGCGGATGCTGACCGTCGATTCGCTCAACCTGGCGCGGCTCGACCTGATCAAGATCGATGTCGAGCGGATGGAGCTTGAGGTGCTGGCCGGCGCCGAGCAGACGCTGCGCCGCTGCCGCCCCATCATCATCGTGGAGCGGCTGAAGGCGCCGTCCGAGGCACTGACCGCCGTGCTCGCCGGCCACGGCTACCAGTGGTTCGTGTTCGGGCTGAACTTCCTCGCGGTCCATCCCGACGATCCGACGCGGCAGGCCATCACCACGGTGCAGCCGCCGCCGGCGTCGTAACGGCGCTGCCTCCCGCGGCGGCGGCACCGGGGAGCCCCACCGGTGGCGTCTCCGGCGCGGCGGCCTGCGGCGCAAGCTCCTCGGGGATCGCCGCGATCCGCCGCGCGCGCAGCCAGGCACCCACCCAAGGCTCCGCGGTCAGCACGCAGAGCGGGATCGCGGCAAGCAAACCGCCCGCCAGCGGCAGCGCCCAGGCGACCGCCAGCCATCCGGCGCGGGCGAAACACGCGAACACCAGAACGCCCAGCAGCGTCTGCGGCCACAACAGCCGCGCGGCCTCCCGCCACGTCACACCACGGTCGGCGCGGTTCTGCACCGCCCACTCGGCGCGTGCGCCAAAGGCGAGCCGCAACAGCGCGAGCGTCTTCGCCACCGCCGAGACGGCGTCCAGCAGCAGCGTGAAGCCGACCTCCGCAGCCGCCCCGCCGAGGAAGCGTGCCGCTCCGCCGTAGCGCGCACGCTTGGCCGGCGACAGCGCCACTTCGGCATAGCCCAGCAGCTTCGGTGCGTACAGCGCGCTCAGCCAGGCGGCGGTGAGTGCGAGCGCCGGGCCGGCCGGGAACGGTGAGGCGGTGTCGGTCGCCGCGGCCAGCGCCGCCGCCAGCAGGAACACCAGGTACAGCGGCGTGCCGGCGAACAGCAGGATCGCCTGGGCAAGCTGCCAGCGTCCCATCGCACGCAGCGCGGGCAGGCGCAGCAGGTGGCGGTACTGCATGTTGCCCGCCAGCCAGCGCAGTTCGCGGCGCAGGAACTCCGGCAATGCCGGCGGATTCGATTCCCACGATCCGTCCTCGTCCGGCAGCACGCGCACGCCCCAGCCCGCACCGCGCAGCACCGCGGCCTCGACCTGGTCGTGCGACAGGATATGTCCGCCGTCCGGCAGCGTCGGCAGCCGGCAATGGGCGCGGAACGGGGCGATCCGCACCGCGGCGTTATGGCCCCAGTACGGCCCGGCATCGCCCTGCCACCAGGCCTGGCCGGTCGCCCAGGTGCGCATCCCGGCCCGCATGCCGAACTGGAACAGCCGGGGAAACGCCGAGGACGCCGGCAGTCCGACGGTCAGGTGCTGCGCGATGGCGAGGCTCGGGTCGGCCTGCATCGCCCGCACCAGGCGCAGCACGGCCGCCGCCGACATCTCGGAATCGGCATCCAGCGTCAGCATCAGGTCGAAGCCGGCGGCATGATGGTCCAGGAAATCCATCAGGTTGCCGGCCTTGAAGCCGACATTGCCGGCGCGCCGGCGATAATGGACGCGCGGGTCCTCCGCCATGAAGGCGGCCGCTTCCCGCGCCTCATCGGCGGCCGTGGCGGCGCGGCTGTCCGACAGCAGGAACACCGCGAACGCGTCGCCCGCACCGGCAGCGTCCAGCGCACGCAGCAGGCGGCGCAGCGGCGGCAGCACGCGGCGCATGTCCTCATCGCGGATCGTCACGGCGATGGCGGTGCGCGGCAGGGGCGCCGCGCCGGAGGGGGCGAGCGGAAACACCGCGCGCACCGGATCGCGGCACAGCAGCAGGATCGCGAAGCCGATCAGTCCGTTGGCGAGGCACAGGCCGGTCCACGGCGCGGTGCCCGCGAAGGCCACGGCCATCACCAGCTTGGCGACTGTCCAGCCGCCCGGCGCCAGGACCTGCCACAGCAGCCAGCCGAGCAGCAGCGCGGTGAGGGACGCCAGCAGCAGGGTGCCGGCGCGACGCATGACCATGGGAATGGGCTCCGGGAGCAGGGCTGACCGGCAGATGGGTGGCCTCACGATTTTGTCAGCACTCGGGTCGCCAGCAATGCGGGAGCCGGATCGCTGCCCCACCGTCATGGATGGTCGTCGATGCGTGGAAGGTCGTCATGATGGATGGAAGATCGTCGATGTGTGCATGCTCGTCATGGCCGGCCTTGTGCCGGCCATCCACGCCTATGCCCCCCGCGCGAAGGTGAGGCATGCCCGGCCGGGCCAAACTCCCGGCCGTGACGAAGAGTCCCCTCGCCATGCCTTCAAGTCGCCACCCGCTCACCCGCACAGCGGCGCCGCCGTCAGCATGCCGGCGAAGCGCCGCCGCCGCATGCTCTCGGGCCAGGGCCAGGCCTGCAGCGTGCGCCACCCGCTGCCGGTCGCCTCCAGCAGCACCGCCTCGCCGGCTGGGACGCCCTCGAGCCCCGGCGGCGCGCAGGTCACCAGCGCCAGCCGATAGCCCGCCGCGGCGACGGCCGACAGCACGGCGGGCGTCGCACTCGGCTCGGTTCGGATGTCGAGGCCCGGCCGCCGCGGCGGCGTGAACAGCAGCACGCCGCGCACGAAGCTGCCGACGGAATCGTTCTGGTCGCCCGGCACCAGCAGCGCCAGCCGGTCGTGCCGGTCCAGATAGGGCGTGACGGCATGGCCCAGCCTGCGCAGTTCCGGCTGCGGCGGATCGCGGTCGAACCGCAGCAGCGGCGCGCCGGCCAGCGGCAGCAGCAGGATCGCCACGACGGCGCCGATGCCGGCCCGGCGGGCGCGGCGCGGATCGGCGGCCAGCCACGCCGCGGTCCAGGCCACGAGCCAGGGCCGCAGCGTCACCACCAGCCCCAGCATCAGCAGCAGCGAGATCTGCGTATTGTAGCGGAAGAACGAGTGGGCCCCGAGCGCCATCTCCGGCGGGAAATGCGCGATGTAGGTGAACAGCAGGAAGCCGTTGAACAGGATGATGGCGCCGGCGATCAGGATCAGCAGGCGTCCCTCGGGCGACCACGGCGCGCGGCGCAGCACCCGCACCGTCAGCGCGAGCAGGGCGGCGAGGCACAGGAAGAATGTCGCCTTGCGGAACATCTCCTCCAGGATCGCCAGGATGATCCGCGGCAGCAGGCCGAAATTCCAGTCCGCCAGCGCCAGCGGCTTCAACTCGCCCGCCGGGAAACCGCTGCGCAGCACGAAGCCGCGCCAGAGCAGATACAGCGCGACCGACGGCGCCAGTGCGGCGATGATCGCGGCCAGCGCGCGCCGGCGCGGTATCGCGGGCTCGATCCAGGCCAGCACCAGGAGCATGGCGCCGATCGGGGCCAGCAGGCCGCTGCCCGACTGCTTGGTGTTGACCATCGCCGCCAGCACGAGCGCGAGCGGCGCGATCGAGCGCGGCCACGCCACGCCGCGCGCCAGATCGTCCAGCAATTCGGCGGCCAGCCAGACGGCGAACAACGCGGTGACCGCGAGCGTCGCCTCGCCGTAGGGCGAGACGAAGAAGCGCGGCACGAAACCGGGGTTCAGCGGCACCGCGAGCAGCAGGCCGGCGGCGCATGCCCACAGCGGCGGCGCGCCGGGCTTGCCTGCCAGGGCGCGGGCCAGCAGCAGGCCGGCGCAGGCCAGCAGCGCCACGTTGAACAGCGCCATGGCGCCATCGGCGAACCCGCCGGACGCCAGCGAGGCGAGGTAGTTGGCGAACTGGCTGTTGTATGGCGCAACCGGCAGGAACGAATAGCTGGCGGGCAGGGCGGCGGTCGGCAGCCTGTCGTGGTCGGCCAGGAACGCGGCGTTCGGCAGCAGGTTCAGCCAGGTGTCGATCTGTGAAGGCCAGGCCGACAGCATCACCGCCCACAGCGGCGCGGTCAGCAGCAGCGTCCAGCCGAGCGGCCGCCAGGGCAGGACGCGATCGCGCCAGCCTGGCCGGAGCAGCCAGGCCGCTCCGGCCAGCGCCATGGCGGCGGCCGGCCAGCGCAGCGACCAGGGCGTCAGCACGCCCCACAGGGTGAAGACGATGCAGGCGGCGCCCCATCCGGCCACCAACTGCGTCTCCGGCAGCATCCGGCGCGCTGCCCGGGCCCCGCCCGCCGCGCTGCCCGCCAGGCCACCGAGTGCCAGGAACAGCAGCAGCGTCGCGGCGAGGCCGGCCGCGCCGGCACATTCATGCGCGGTCGGCAGATAGGACAGCATACGGAACCGGCGGGGTCATGGCATTCAGCGTGGCAACCAGGTAGCCGCAGGCCGCCAGCGCGGCCCACCAGGAATCGGTCTGCAATTCGAAATTGACGGCGGCGACGACGGTGGCGGAGGCGAAGGCCGCGCAGGCGAACGGCCGGCAGGCGGCCTCGAGGCAATGGATGCGGGCCAGCAGCAGCAGCGCGAAGCCCAAGCCGATGGCGGCACCGAGGCCGCCCGTCTCCACCCATAGCTGGAGCCACTGGTCGTGCGGGTAGTAGCCGGCCTCGCGCAGGATCACGTAGTGGCTCAACTCCTGCGGGGTGACCGGCACCTTGCTCGCGCCGCCGATGCCCCAGCCCAGCACCGGCCGGTCCAGGACGCGGGCGGTCATGTAGTCCCAGATCTCCAGCCGGTGCAGCCCCGATTCCTTCAGGTGCGGCGCCAGCGCGGTCCGGTACTGCGCCAGCAGCCGCAGCGCGAACGGCAGGCTGGCCACCGCGACCACCATCCCGGCGGCGAGCAGCGGGGCGATCGCGCGTGGCCACAGCCAGGCGAGCAGCAGCACCGCCACGCCGGCGAGCGCCGCCATCTTGGCCGCCAGGCTCAGGCCCAGGACCAGCGCCACCGCGAGCCCCAGCGCGAGCAGCAGCGCCGCCGCCCAGGCCCGCCGCAGCACCAGGAAGCCGAGCGTGGGCCAGGCGAGCAGCACCAGGTAGTCGAGGCCGCGGTTGTACTTGGTGCCGGCGATCAGCAGCTTCCGCCCCAGCAGGTACTCCTGCAGCGGATAGACCAGCAGCGCGTCGGTGATGAACAGCGCCAGTCCGAGCAGCATCGCGACCGTCAGCACGCGGAACAGGCGCTCTCGCAGTGCCGGGTCGGGCGGCGGGCCCGCGAGCAGCAGCAGCGCGCCGGCGAACACCGCCGTCACCTGCAGCGCGGTGCCCTGGCTGCGCGGCGGATCGACCGACCACAGCAGGCTGGCCCAGCACAGCACGGCGAAGGCGGCGGCGAGCAGCGCCAGGGCGCGATCCGGCGTCAGCGGGCGCTGTCCCGCCGGCAGGGCGAGCACCAGCCGGACGGCGGCGAGGCCGAAGACCAGGCCGGCATAGGACGGACCGGCGACCAGCCCGAAGGTCGGCAGCGCGGCGAACACGGCGGGAACCAGCCATGCCGACGCCGCCGCTGCGGTCAGACGGGTCACGGGATCAGCTACCTCATCCTGGCCGGGTGGCCGTGATAGACGGCCTCACCCGGGCCGACAATCCACCAGCCCGCCGATCGCCGCGGGCAAGGGGGACGCACCGCAAGGCGGCAGCCTCCGCGAGGCGCCGCCCACCCTTGGGGATATTTCGCCTGTGGGCGCTGAGCCCGTCCCTAGCATCCTCAAGCGGCTTAAAGGTTGTGTTCGTGCTGGCGCCCGTCAGGCGGGAGATCGCCCGGAGCGACACGCCTTCGTCATGCCTGCGAACTCAGGTATCAAAGGAGAGTTTTAAAGGGTTTGCGCGCCCGTGGCGCGCTTTTTGGATTGCGACTCGGGCTTATTGGGCTAATTGGCATCGCATGCGCAAACGGCTAGGCACCGTGGACTGGGGCGAACTCCGGGCGGAGATCTTTGACGTATTTACCCCTGGTCCACCGATCAACGAACTCGCGATGTTTGTTGGCCGACAGGATGTCGTGCGGCGATTGCAGGACATTGCCATAGAACGCGGACGCCACGCGATCATCTTTGGGGAGCGCGGCGTCGGCAAAACCTCATTGGCAGCGATTTTCCACAAGCAATTGAACATCGTTGGGAGGGATAGCGAGATCACTATCCGGTCGGTGGTTGATATCCACGTAAACGCCGATTCAAGGGACAGCTTCGATAGTCTGTGGAGAAAAGTATTCCGCCGCATCTCGCGCGGCCCAAACACTACCCTTACGGCTGATCTGGATTATACGGGTCCGGTCGAGCCAGATCACGTCTTGCTGGAGATGGAGAGGTTTAACCCGACCCAGATGCCGATTATCGTCATTGACGAGTATGATCGCGTCCAGGACGAAGAGTGCCGCGTTCTTATGACCGACGTTATTAAGGGTTTAACTATCTCTAAGAGGAATCCAACCATAATCTTAGTTGGAGTCGCGGACGATATTTCCCAGTTAGTGTATGACCATAAATCAATCGCGGCCCGAAACCTGTCGCAAGTGCACATGAAAAGAATGTCGAAGGAGGAGGTTACCGAAATTGTTAGCTCTCGGGTCAAGCGCCTTCGTATGACCATATCGGACGACGCTGTCTGGCGTATTGCGTACTTCTCGGCAGGGCTGCCGTTCTATGCGCACTCACTCGGGAAATACGCCGCTCTTTCTGCGGTATCAAAGGAAAGTCTAAAGATAGACGAAGGCGTTGTTTTGAAGACTTTGGACGATTGTATGGCAGATGTAGACTATTCTATTACTGAGTCGTATACCAGGGCAACTGAACGCATATACCGGAAAGAGAATATATTTCGTGAAGTCTTGGCGGCATGTGCAATAGCTGAGACCAATGATCTGGGTCAGTTCAGAGCCGTCGCGGTGGAGGGGCCTCTCAGCGCCATCGTGGGCCGTGCGATGAAAGTATCCAGTTTCGCATCGCATTTGAACGAGATGTGTGGACCAGAGCGGGGGAGCATTTTGCGCAAGACCGGTGAGAGGCGGACATACCACTATCATTTTGGAGAGGCGGCCATGCAGCCATTTGTGGTTATGAAAAGCCTAACCGATGGCGTGCTTCAACCTAATGTCATGGAGAGATTTAGGATCAGCCGTCAGCGTTCGCTTTCCATCTAATCTTGCGGCCTTTGGGGCTATCTCGGTTCACTGTTCGGTAGAATAGGCTAGCTGCCCGGGACCGGCCCCCGCCAGTCCTTTGGAGGTGGTGACATTCTCCGGTCATCTACAGCATCGACCACAGTCTGGGAGCAATGTCGCCGATCAGCTCCCCGGGGGAGCGGATCACGGGGACGGGGGAAGGCGCTTGGTGGCCAGTGATCAGCCTTCCTCGCTTCCGTCGAGGCGCCTGCAATGTTCAATCGCCCGGCGTGCCTCACTCTCAGTTTGGAAGCACGGCTCAAGGTCGGCTGCCTCACCGTCTTCAACGACGCTTACCTTGAAGTGCGGGACCAGTGGCCCGCTGGTCACATGTCTGATGCTGTAGGCTTTCATCCTGCCAATATGGCACGGCACCTATCCGGTTGCATCCAGAACCATAGCGAAGAAATTTGGGTGCCGTTCAAACTGATCCACTCCGTGTGGCGGGCGCAGGTGGCTGATCGGCGCCGGGCGCCCTATATTCCGGCCCGACATGCAGGAGCCAGAATGATGGCCATCACGAAGACCGAGGCGCCAGGAGGTGCCGCAGGGAGTGCCCCGCCGGATGCGCAGGTGCCGGTGACGGTGCTCACCGGCTATCTCGGCGCCGGCAAGACCACGCTGCTGAACCGCATCCTCACGGAGCAGCACGGCCGCAAATACGCCGTCGTCATCAACGAGTTCGGCGAACTCGGCGTGGACAACGACCTCGTCGTCGATACCGACGAAGAGGTGTTCGAGATGAACAACGGCTGCATCTGCTGCACCGTGCGCGGCGACCTGATCCGTATCGTCGGCGGGCTGATGAAGCGGCGCGACAAGTTCGACGGGATCATCATTGAGACCACCGGCCTCGCGAACCCGGCCCCGGTCGCGCAGACCTTCTTCGTCGATGAGAACGTCCGCGCCAGGACACGCCTCGACGCCATCGTCACGGTGGTGGACGCCAAGCACCTGCCGCAGCGGCTGGCGGACAGCCACGAGGCGGCCGACCAGATCGCCTTCGCCGACGTGATCGTGCTGAACAAGACCGACCTGGTGACGCCCGACGAGCTTCAGGCGGTCGAGGATACCATCCGCTCGATCAACCGGTTCGCGGTCATCCACCGCACCGAACGCGCCGCCCTGCCCATCGACCAGGTGCTGAACCAGGGCGCCTTCGACCTCAACCGCGTGCTGGCGATCGCGCCCGACTTCCTCACCGACAGCGAGCACGAGCACAACGACGATGTGACCTCGGTCAGCTTCGAGGTGGAGAAGCCGATCGACCCGGAGAAGTTCAACGCCTGGATCGGCGGCCTGCTGCAGGAGCAGGGACCCAACCTGCTGCGCACCAAGGGCATCCTGTCCTACGCCAACGACGACCGCCGCTTCGCCTTCCAGGCGGTGCACATGATCGCCGACGGCGACTTCATCGGCCCCTGGAAGCAGGACGAGCCACGGGTGAGCCGGATCGTGTTCATCGGCCGCAACCTCAACCGGCCGCAACTGCGCCGCGGCTTCGAGGCCTGCGCCGTTGACTAGCACCCCCTGTCGCGGACGCCCGAGCCGCGCGCCCGGCGCCCGTCCCGGCATCCCCGCGCAGGCGGGGACCCGGGGATCGGTCCGGACCATCGCCGCCCCGACCGCGGGACGGGAGAGGCGCCGCCGATGAGCGAGACCGTCGCCCAGTACCTGCTGGACTCGCGCGGCACCCGGCGCGACCTCGATGCCTTCGTCGTCGCCGCCGGCTTCAATCGGGCCGGCACGATGGCGGCCTTCGCCCTGGGCGACGGCACGCTGCGCCTCGTGCCGGTCGCCGATGCGGAAACCTGGGCGGTGTCCGAGGCGCATGACGGCGCGGTGCTGTCGCTCGCGCCCGATGCGACGCCCGCCGGCTTCGTCACCGGCGGCGACGATGGCAAGTTCCGCCGCATCGGCGCCGATGGCAGCCTGCTGGTGCTCGCCGACTTCCGGTCGCGCTGGGTGGAGCACGTCGCGACCCACCCGGGCGAGAAGGGCAAGTCCCTCCTGGCCTGCACCGTCGGCAAGGTGATCCACCTGTTCGACGGGACCGGCGCGAAGCTGAAGGAACTGGCGCATCCCTCATCGGCGACCGGCCTCGCATTCGATGCGCGCGGCAAGCGGGTCGCGGCCTCGCACTACAACGGCGCGACGCTGTGGTTCGTCGGCGCCAAGGTGGACAGCCCGCGCAAGCTGGAATGGAAGGGCAGCCACACCGCGATCGCCATCCATCCCGACGGCGACGCGGTGGTGACGGCGATGCAGGAGAACGCGCTGCACGGCTGGCGCCTGTCCGACAACCAGCACATGCGCATGAGCGGCTATCCCGCGAAGACCGAATCGCTGTCGTTCACCGCGAAGGGCAAGTGGCTGGCCACCAGCGGCGCCGATGCGATGGTGCTTTGGCCGTTCTTCGGCGGCGGCCCGATGGGCAAGGCGCCGATCGAACTGGCCGGCGGTGACGGCGTGGTGTGCACGCGGGTCGCGGCGCATCCGCAGCAGGAGATGGTGGCGGGCGGCTTTGCCGACGGCCTCGTGGTGCTGGCGGACGTCAACTCGTCGCGTATCCTGCCGGTCGCGCCGCCGGGCCGGGGCGGGGTGTCCGCGCTGGCCTGGAGCCCCGACGGCAGCCGCCTCGCATTCGGCACCGAGACCGGCTTCGCCGCCCTCGTCGACCTGTCCAAGCGCTGAGCCAGAGCGTGATGTGCCGCGGAGGCGGAACGACCGGAGCGGCGGATCGCGTTCTTGGCTCCCGCCCCTACACCCCCGGGACGTTGCCCGCCTGCGGCGCCGGCTCCACCATCTGCGCCCCGCCGCGCTCGATGGTGAACACCGCGAGCGCGCGGCGCACCTGGCCGTCCGACAGCAGCGCGAACCAGCCATCGGCACCGACATAGCCGGCCGGCTGGGTCAGCGCGCCGATCGCATAGCCGCGGCTGCCCAGCACCCGCGCGATCGAGGCGGCATCGTAGGCGAGGTCCCCCAGCGGCGACGGCGTGTTGCCGAATTTCGCGCTATACGCCTGCTCGAAGCCGCTGCGCGCGGCGGGATCGGGCGCGGCATACCAGGCGCCGCGGAACTGGCTGGCGCCGCTGGAGGGCGAGGCCCACAGCGCCGGCCCGAGGATCTGCACCGAGGAGCGGTCGATATCGTAGTACGGCAGCACGGCCGCGAGTTCGCTCAGCGCCTCGCCGGTATCCGCCAGCAGCAGGGCGTTGAAACTCGGCGGCGGCACCGAGGAGCGCGACAGGTCCGCCGCCTGGCGCCGGCCCTCCGGCGTGCCCAGCGCCCGCGCCGCGCGGATCTGCGCATCGAGCGGACCGCGGCGGCTGGCGTAGCCCGACAGGTCGCGGGCGGCGGCGTTGATGGCCGCCATCCCCGAGCCATAGAACCGCACGTTGGCGGCGCTGCCCATGCTGTCCGTGGCCTGGGTCAGCGCCTGGCCCATGGCGCGGCCGAAATCGTTCTCCGGCAGCAGGGCGGCGAACTGCGACTTGCCCTGGCCCTGCGCGGCCGCCACCAGCCGGCGCACCTGCTGGCTGGGCGTGATGCCCAGCGTCCACACGCCGGGCTGCGCCTGCGACGGATCGTTGGTGAAGGCGAGCACCGCGACGTTCGCCGCCCGCGCGATCGGCGCGACGGCGGCGGTCTCCTGCGAGGTGAGCGGCCCCAGGATGAGGCCGGCACCCTGGGCGATCGCCGCCTGCGCCGCCGCGGCGGCACCCTCGGGCGTGCCGCCGGTGTCCCTGGAATCGAGCGGCGGCGCGTCCGGTGCATCGAGCGCCAGCTTGGCCGCCTGCAGCATCGTCTGGCCGATCTCGGCGCGCGGGCCGCTCAGCGGCAGCAGGATGGCGACGCGCTGCCCAGTGGGGCCGGCAGGCTGCCCCGAGGCGGAGGGCGGCGGAAGCGGCACCGGCGGACCACCGCCATAGCTGCGCGGCCCGTAGCCGGATGCCCCGGTGCAGGCCGCGAGTGCTACTGTGCCGAGAAGGAGCACGAATGCCCGACGAAGCATGCGCCGCATCTCCTGAACACCGGCAGGACGGACAGTCCGCCCCGCCGAACGGTCTTGTGCTGGTTTCCACTCCGATCGGCAACCTTGCCGACCTGACGCCTCGCGCAAGGGACACGCTGCTGGAAGCCGAACTGATCCTCTGCGAGGACACGCGGCATACCGCAAGACTACTTGCCGCGATCGGCGCGAAAGTGAAGTTGCAGCCGCTGCACGAATACAATGAGGATGCCGCCGTGCCCGGCATCCTCGCGCAGTTGCGCCAGGGCCGCCGGATCGCGCTGGTGTCGGATGCCGGCGTGCCGCTGGTGTCCGATCCCGGCTACCGGCTGGTGCGCGCCGCCCTGGCCGAGGGCCTGCCGGTCGGCGCGGTTCCGGGTGCGAATGCCGCGGTCACCGCGCTGGTGCTGTCGGGACTGCCGCCGCTGCCGTTCCTCATGCTTGGCTTTCCGCCGCCCCGCCAGGCCGCCCGGCGCGCCGCGTTCGGCCGGCTGCGCGCCGCCGAGCGTGCCGGCCTGGAGGCGACGCTGATCTGGTACGAGGCGCCGCATCGCCTGGCCGAGACGCTGGCCGACATGGCCGCCGCCTTCGGCCCCCGCAAGGCGGCGGTGGCGCGCGAACTGACCAAGCGGTTCGAGGAGGTGCGCCGCGGCACTCTGCCCGACCTCGCCGAACACTATGGCACCACGGCCCCGCGCGGCGAGATCACGGTCGTGGTCGGCCCGCCCGAGGATGCCGACCCGGAGGATCTCGACGGCCGGCTGATCGCGGCACTGGCGGGCGGCAGCGTGAAGGATGCGGCGGCGCTGGTGGCGGCTGCCACGGGCCTGCCGCGCAAGCTGGTCTACGCGCGCGCCCTGGCGCTGAGCGCGGCGGCGCCGGCCGGGGAGGATGGCTGAAGGGGAACGGCCGCGGCGCCCACCATCCCGCGTTCCGGCCCTCCCACCCTACCGGACCAGCGCTCCGAGCAGCGCATCGAGCCGCAGCCTGCCCTCCGCGGTCGCCGCAAGATGGCCGTCGCGCCAGGCGAGGTAGCCGGCGTCGAGCGCCTGATCCAGCGTCGCCGGATCGACCGATTGCTCGAGCGTGAGGCCGGTGCGGCGGAGGAACCGCGCCGGATCGATGCCCTCGGTGAGCCGCAGGCCCATCAGCAGCATCTCCTGCGCCCGCTCGCCCGGCTGCAGCGGAACCTCCTCGACCGTGCCGTGGCCGGTGCGCTCGACCCGCTCCGCCCAGGGTTCCGGCGCGCGATGGCGGCGGGTGGCCACCAGGCCGTGGTCCAGCGTCAGCCGGCCGTGGGCGCCGGGACCGATGCCGGCATAGTCGCCGTAGCGCCAGTAGGCGAGGTTGTGGCGGCTCTCGCGTCCCGGCACCGCGTAGTTCGACACCTCATAGGGCAGCAGCCCGAATTGCGCCGCCGCCTCCGCCGTCGCGGTGTACAACCCGGCCGCGGTGTCTTCGTCGGGCAGCACGAGGTCGCCGCGGCGATGCAGCGTCTCGAAGCGGGTGCCCGGCTCGATGGTGAGCTGGTACAGCGAGAGATGGTCGGCGGCGAGCGCCAGCGCGGCGTGCAGTTCCGCGCGCCATGCCTCCGGCGTCTGGCCGGGACGGGCGTAGATCAGGTCGAACGACAGGCGCGGAAAGATCGCGCGCGCCGTCTCCAGCGCGGCGATCGCCTGCGCCGCGGAATGCTGCCGGCCGAGCAGGTGCAGCGCCGTCGCGTCCAGGCTCTGCACGCCGATCGAGGCACGGTTGACGCCGGCGTCGCGGAACGCCGCGAACCGGCCGGCCTCGACGCTGGTCGGATTGGCCTCCAGCGTGACCTCCATGTCGTCCACCGGCTCGAACAGGCGGCGGGCATCGGCGATCAGCGCCGCCACCGTCGCGGGCTCCATGAGGCTCGGCGTGCCGCCGCCGAAGAAGATCGAGGCAAGCGGGCGGCGGCCGAGACGCGCGGCCTCCCACGCGAGTTCGCGTTGCAGCGCCGCGCGGAAGCGGGCCTGGGGGATGCGCTCCCGGACATGCGAATTGAAGTCGCAGTAGGGGCATTTCGATAGACAGAACGGCCAGTGGATGTAGAGCGCGAGCGGCTCGGATCGTGTCATTGCCGGAGCCGCGCCCTCGGGTTCGAGTAAATTTCCAGTTCTGGACTCATTTTTTGTTTGCCTCAGCATTACGCAACGTTAAGGTTCGTTCCCGTAGCGGCCGATCCCCTTCGCCGCCGGACCGCTGCCACTATCGGGAGAGAACGAGATGGCACAGGTCCTTCCGCGCGGCATTGCGCGCGCCCTGCTCGTGCTTGGCATATGGGTGGTCGTGGCGGTCTCCGCACAGGCGGGGTCCGTGCTGGTCGGGCAGGACAGTTCGACAGGCTACGGCATGCTGAACCAGCGTGCCATCAGCGGTGCCTGCGACGATGGGGAGATGGCCTGCGGGCCGACGGCGACGGTCAATTCGTTCATCTACCTGCAGAACCGCTATCCCCTGGTCTATGGCACGCGGCTGGTGCCGGACATGGCGCATCCCGAGGACACCGTGACGCAGCTTGCGCCGATGATGGGCTGCGTGTGCGGCAGCGGCACCACGCTGTCGGGGCTGCTGGCGGGCAAGACGGCGTATATCCAGGGCGGCAACGACGCCCTGGGCGTGCCGCAGACCGGGGTCGCGCCCGGCACGACGACCTTCGAATCGCAGGAGGACCCGGGCAGCATCGCCTGGCTGGTCGAGCAGCTTGCCAAGGGCCAGGACGTCGAGATGCTGTACGGCCACTACACGAAGGACGGCGCGACCTTCACGCGCAACGGCGGCCACTGGGTGACGGTGACCGGCGTCACCTACAACGACAACAACAACAACAACAATTTCGATGGCGGCGACACGCCTGCCAATGTCAGCTTCATCGACCCTTACGGCAACGACAACACGACGCTGAACGGCGCGATCTTCCGCCAGAACGTCGCCATGGCGGCCGGCCTGGTGAACGCCGGCGGGTTCGGCAACCTGCTCAACCTCTCCGGTCTCGGCGGCGGTGACGACTACAAGCTGATCGACGGCTGGGTGGCGGAAAGCCCGATCCCGGAGCCGGCGACGCTGGTGCTGCTGGTGCTCGGCCTGGCGGCCCTTTCCACTCTGCGCCGCCGCTGGTATTCGCCGATGGCATGACGAATGGCGGCAAGGATCCAGGGTCGGTCGAGCGTGTGCGCGCGGCCCTGCTGGCGGCGGGTCATCCCGACACCATCACGCAGTTCCCCGCCGGCACGCGCACCGCGGCGGATGCGGCGGCGGCGGTCGGCTGCAGCGTGGCGCAGATCGCCAAGTCGATCGTGTTCCGCTGCGGCATGCGGGCGGCGGTGGTGATCACCTCGGGCGCCAACCGGGTGGACCAGGCGAAGGCCGAGGCCGCGCTGGGGGTGAAATTGGGGCGGGCGGATGCCGACTGGGTGCGGCAGGCGACCGGCTTCGCGATCGGCGGTGTGGCGCCGGTGGGGCATCTCAGCGCGCCGCTGCTGCTGCTGGATGAGGATCTGCTGGCGCTCGACCCGGTCTGGGCGGCGGCAGGCTCGCCCAGCCACGTGTTCCAGACTTCGGCGGCCGACCTGGTACGGATCACCGGCGCGACGGTGGCGCCGGTCAGGAGCGGCTGAGGCAGGCGGCGAGGAACTGCGCGAAGGCGCGTGCGCGGTGGCTGACGGCGTGTTTCGCGGCCGGGTCCATCTCGCCGAAGGTCGGCGGCGCCGGGGCCGGCATCCCAGGAGCCAGCGTTCCGGGAGTCGGCGTTCCATCGGCAGGCACGAACATCGGATCGTAGCCGAAGCCCTTGTCGCCGCGCGGCGGCCAGGTGGTGGTGCCGTCCACCCGCCCCACGAACGTGTCGGTGTGGCCGTCCGGCCAGGCCAGGCACAGCGCCGCGACGAACCAGGCCCGGCGGTCCCCGGTTGCGCCCATCTCGCGGTGCACGCGCGCCATCGCGGCGGCGAAGTCCTTCCCCGGGCCGGCCCAGCGCGCCGAGACCACGCCCGGCGCGCCGTCCAGCGCGGCCACGCAGAAGCCGGAATCGTCGGCCAGCGCCGGCAGGCCGCTGGCGCGCGCCGCCGCCAGCGCCTTGATCCGCGCATTGCCCGCAAAGTCGGGCGCGTCCTCGGGCGGTTCGGGCAGGCCGAGATCGCCGGCCGAGACCACCTCCACCGCGTGAGGGCGCAGCAGGTCGGCGAGTTCGCGCAGCTTGCCGGGATTGTGGCTGGCGAGCACCAGGCGCGCGCTGGCCGGCAGCGGGCGGGCCATCAGGCGTCGCCGATCGCCTGGCGCTGCGCCTCGAACAACGCCGCCACGCCGCCGCGCGCCAGCCCCAGCATGCCGAGGAACTGCGCCTCGGAGAATGCGCTGCGTTCCGCGGTGCCCTGGATCTCCACGATCCCGCCGCTGTCGGTCAGCACGAAATTCGCGTCCGCATCGGCCGCCGAATCCTCCTCATAGTCCAGGTCCAGCACCGGCTCACCGGCGCTGATGCCGCAGGAGATCGCCGCGACCTGGCCGGTGAGCGGCAGTGCCTTGATAACGTTCATCTTCCGCATGTGGCGGAACGCCAGGCTGAGCGCCACGAAGCCGCCGGTGATGGCGGCGCAGCGGGTGCCGCCATCGGCATTCAGCACGTCGCAGTCGATGGTGACGGTGACCTCGCCCATGGCGGCGCGGTCCACCACGGCGCGGAGCGCACGGCCGATGAGGCGCTGGATCTCCTGGGTGCGGCCGGACTGCTTGCCGCGGGCGGCCTCGCGGTCGCTGCGCGTGTGGGTGGCGCGCGGCAGCATGCCGTATTCGGCGGTGACCCAGCCCAGGCCGGAGTTGCGCAGGAAGCCCGGCACGCGGCCCTCGACGCTGGCGGCGCAGAGCACCTCGGTGTTGCCCATGCGGATCAGGCAGGAGCCTTCGGCGTGGCGGGAGAAGCCCGGGGTCAGCGAGACGGGACGCAGGATGTCGGCGGCGCGGCCGGAGGGACGCATGGAAGCTCCTGGGGTGCGGGGTGGGGGGTGCGGGGTGGGGGAGCTATAGACCCCCGGGGCTGCGGCTTGCACCCCTCGGCGCCGCGATTGGCCGGGAGGTGCAATCCCCCTTCAGGCCGCGTGGGCCGCCGTGTGACGCGGCACCTGCACCTGGTAGTTCGCCCGATACCGCTCTGTCGCCAGCAGATGCGCCGCCAGCGCCGCCGCGTCGCGCTCCGCCGCCGGCGGGTCCAGCAGGTCGAAATGCCCGTAGCGGTCCTCGCCGCGCACCAGCATCGCGCAGCAGCGCACCGGACTGTCCAGCCGCACATGGGCCGGGATGTAGTTCAGCCCGATGCCGACCCGCCGGTGCGACGCGTTGTTCGGCGCCGACCGGTGCAGCGCCATCTCATGATGCAGCGAGAACGAACCCGCCGGCAGCGCCATCGCCGTCAGCCCCGACTGGTCGAATTCCTCCATGATCGTCTGGCCGGCGCGGTTGATGCTGTTGGGCAGGCCGAGCGCCGCGTGGTGGTACTGCCGCGGCGCGCCGTGGAAGGAAAGCTGCTCCATGCAGCCGGCCTCGCGGCTGGCATCGGTCAGCGCCACCCAGGCGCACACCTGCTCCTTCGGCTGCAGCCCGAAATACGTGCTGTCCTGGTGCCAGGCGGCATAGGTGGCCGAGTGCGGCTCCTTGATGAAGAACGTGCTGGTCCACACCAGGATGTCGGGGCCGATCACATCCTCGACCGCGTCCAGGATGCGCGGATGGCGGATCAGGTCGGCGAACCACGGCGAGTGGAAATGCGCGTGCGACCGCCACTTCACATCGGCTGCGGCGATCGGGCAGCCGAGTTCGGCCTCCAGCCGTTCCACCCCGGCGAGATACGTCGCGATCTCGTCCGGCGTCAGTGCCGGTATCGGATACAGGAAGCCGTTATAACGATAGGACTCCACCTGCTCCCGGGTCAGCGCTTTCATTGGTGTTGCCTCCTCAGCCTTTGACGGCGCCGGCCGACAGCCCCTGGACGACGAACCGGCGCAGCAGCAGCACCAGGATGACCGTCGGCGCGAGGGTGATCAGGCAGATCGCCATGGTCAGATTGAAGAACGCGAACACGTCGCCGACAAGGCTGGCGATCATGACCGGCAAGGTCATGAACTCGGCACGGTTGTTGAGGATCAGCGGAATCAGCAGATCGTTCCACGCAATGACGAACACGATCGCGCCGTACGACGCCAGCGCCGGCGTCGACAGCGGCAGCGTGATGCGCAGGAACACGGTGAAGCGCGAACACCCGTCGATCCGCGCCGCATCGTCCAGTTCCTGCGGGATGGTGGCAAAATACGGCGCCATGATCAGGATGCCGTACGGCAGCAGGAAGCCGGTCTCGGCGATGATCACACCCCACACCGAGTTCAGCAGCCCCATCTGGCGGAACACCACATAGAGCGGGATCATCAGCACGATGATCGGCACGAAGCGGGCGAACACGTTGACGCCCATCAGCCACATCACCCAGCGCGAGCGCAGCCGCACCGCGGTATAGGCGGTGAGCGAGGCGAAGATCAGCGTCAGCACCGTCACGCTGACCGCGATCACCGTGCTGTTGATCAGCGCATAGTGAAACTTCTTGATGTTGTCTGGAAGATACGTCGCCTGCTCGAACACGCGGCCGCGCTGCGCGCCCTGCGACAGGATCACGCGGAAATTGTCGAGCGTCCATTCCGGCGGCCACAGCCCGCGCGTGTCGGCGTGCAGGCTCTTTTCCGATTGCAGCGCCGCGAACGTCACCGCGATCAGCGGCAGCAGGAAGAACGCCACCACCACGACATTGGCGAAATGCAGCCAGACGCGGGCCCAGAACGACGGCCGCATCACTGCGTGCGCCGGTAGATCAGGCCGACATAGGCGATGGCGATCAGGCCGATGATGACCGCGAGCACATAGGCCGATGCCGCGCCGACGCCGATGTCGAACGGCGGCGAGAAGCCCTTCTTGTAGCTGTACCACGACGCCACCCACGTCGCATCGCCCGGCCCGCCCTGCGTGATCGCCAGCACCTCGTCGAACACCGCGAAGGCGAACGACGTGCGCAGCACCAGGATCACCACGATGATCGGCCGCAGCAGCGGCAGCGTGATGTGCCAGAAACGCCCGATCGCACCGGCACCGTCCACCGAGGCCGCCTCGTACAATTCCTGGTTGATGCCCTGCAACGCCGCATGGATCAGCAGGATGGCGAACGGCAGCGTGCGCCAGATATACGGCACCGACACCGCGAACAGCGCAGTCGACGGATCGCCCGCCCAGTTCACCGCGCTGCTGGAAATGCCGAAGGTGAACAGGATGCGGTTGAGGAAGCCGTATTCGAAACTGTAGATGAACGACCAGATCAGCCCGTTGGCGATCGGCGGCACCGCATACGGCACCAGGATCAGGAACTTGGTGACGCGGCTGGTCCAGATGTGCTGCTGGTTGATCAGCAGCGCGATGGCGATCGCCAGCACGATCTCCACAGTGACGGAAAACCCAGTGAAGATCAGTGTGTTCTTCAGCGACAGCATGAACAGCCGATCGTCGAAGATGCGCTCGTAGTTGGCCCAGCCGACGAACGGGAACACGCCGCGGCGCAGTTCCGCCAGCGACACCTTATGGAACGACAGATACGCCGCGTAATAGATCGGATACGCGAGCACCAGCCCCAGCGTGACCAGCGTGGGGATGTTCATCGCCACGCTGAGCGCGCCCGGCGGCAGTTCCCGGCGGAACCGGGTCCGAATGGCCATTGCGGCGTCTTCCGCTACGTGCGCCGGCTCAGGTCTTCTGCACGTCCTTGATGGCGGCGATCAGCGTGTCGCAACAGGCATCCGGCGTGACCTGGCCGGTGAGCGCCTTCGACACCTCGATGTTGATGCGGTCCGACCACGGGAAATGCCACGGCTTGTAGATCGACGGCACCACCTCGGCCACATACGTGGCCTTGTCCCAGATCTCCAGGATCTTCACCGGATCGCCCCACGGCTTCCAGCCCTCGGTGATCGCCGGACTCTTCATCACCGATTCGTAGCCCGAGCCCAGCATCGCGTCGCGCGCCAGGTTGATCGCCTGGGTATACTGTCCGTCCTTCGTCTTGCCGCCGAGATATTGCAGCAATTTCCACGCCCATTCCTGATCGCGGTTGGCCGTGCAGAGGAAATACACGTGGCTGTCGCCGATGGTCCGCCCGTCGCCCGGCGAGCCATGCACCTTGATCTTGCCGGCATTCGGCGACTGCGCCGGATCGTTGGCGATGTTCAGTCCGTAATGATGGTTCGGCCCGCGATACAGGTTCTTGCCGGCGCCGAACGCCTTGGCCGAACCGGTGAACTGCGCCTTCAGCGATTCCGGATCGGACAGATCCTCCTTGAAGGTCTGCACCCACCATTTCAGCGTCTCGCGTGCGATCGAGCCCGGGCCAAGCTGGTGGTTGCCCTGCTTGTCGAAGAACACGCCGCCGCGGTTCCAGGTCATCTGGTACCAGGTGCCGGGAAGCTGCTCCAGCCCGACGCCGGCCACCCAGAACACCGGGTATTCGGCGATCTTGTCCTTCTTCGCCTTGCGAAGCTGTTCCATCAGTTCGTCGTATGACTTGAACGGCTCGAACTTCGCCTTCTCCAGCAGGTCGGTGTAGTAGTTCCACACCCACACGGTGGAGAAATACGGCAGGCCCATCAGCTTGCCGTCGTACACCGCGACCTGCTTCGCGCTGTCGGTCAGGTCGGCCAGGTACTCCTTCGCGCCCGGCATGTTGTCGAGCGGTTCCACCAGTCCCTGGCTGATGAAATTGGGGAACGAGAACGGCGAGGACTGCGACACGTCGATCGTCTCGCTGCCCGCGTACATCGTCATCAGCTTGGCGGGATGGTCGTTGAACGAGGAGATCGTCGAGTCGACCGTCACGCCCCAGTCGGCTTTGAACTTGGCGGAAATCTTCGTGTAGATGTCGCCATAGGTCCAGACGACGAAGTTGAGCCTGTCGACCTTGGATTTGGGCGCAATGGCCCAGGGGCCGGGAGTCTGCGCGGATGCAGCGCGCCCGCCAAGCAGCGAGGCACCGGCCGCAGCCGTCAGGAAGTCGCGCCGCTTCATGCGGCCGAGTTGATGATCCATGCCGAAGCCCCCGGTTCTGCTTTTGCAAGGACCGTCCTACGCCGGCACCCCCGGTGTCAACCGGACAAATGCACCAGCACCGCTTGCGTGACGCCGCGCGGCTTGGCATTCACGGCACCACCGAAAGCCGGAGACGCGGATGCAGCGGATCGTCATCCTTGGCGCCGGATTTGCCGGGTTGTGGACCGCCCTCGGCGCGGCACGCGCGCTCGATGAACGCGGTATCGGACCCGAGCGCGTCGAGATCCTGGTCATCGATCGCAACCCGTACCACGCCATTCGCGTCCGCAATTACGAGGCCGATCTGCAATCCGC
Organism: Acetobacteraceae bacterium; assembly: GCA_037201625.1. Taxonomy (GTDB): domain Bacteria; phylum Pseudomonadota; class Alphaproteobacteria; order Acetobacterales; family Acetobacteraceae; genus JAMXLO01. Next base: position 3,023,183 of record JBBCGR010000003.1, read on the forward strand.
GCGCGTCCCTCTGGCGGACGTGCTCGGACCGGTCGCCGTGCGCCACGCGGTGGCCGATGTCACCGACATCGACGTCGCGCAGCGCGAGGTCGCCATCCTCGCCGATGGCCGCCCCGAACGCCTGTCGTACGATCGGCTGGTGGTGGCGCTCGGCAGCACTCTGCCGCGGCCGGCGATCCCGGGCGCGGAGTACTGTTTCGACGTCGATACCTACACCGGAGCCGCCCGGCTGGCCGATCACCTGGCGATGCTGCCGGCGCGCGCGGCCTCGCCCGGGCAGTTCACCGCGGTCGTGGTGGGCGCCGGCTTCACCGGCATCGAGGTGGCGGCCGAACTGATCGCCCGGCTCGAACGGGTGCGCGCCTCGGGCACGGCGCATCGCCCGCCGCCGGCGCGCGTCGTGCTGGTCGACCGCCGCGCCGCGATCGGTGCCGACATGGGTGAGGCGGCGCGTACGGTGATCGCCCGCGCCCTCGCGGCACTCGGGGTGGAGACGCGTGCGGCGTCCTCGCTGCGGGCGGTCGAGCCGGATGGCGCGATCCTGTCGGATGGCGAGCGGATCGATGCCGCGACCGTGGTGTGGTGCGCCGGCATGCGGGCCCACAGCCTGGCCGCGCGCATCCCGGTGGAGCGCGACCCGCTCGGCCGCCTGCCGGTCGATGCGACGATGCGCATCCGCGGCGTCGCCGATGCGTTCGCGGCCGGGGACGTCGCGTGGTTCCCGGTGGACGGCAGCCACGCCTCCGTCATGTCGTGCCAGCACAGCCGGCCGATGGGTCGTTTCGCCGGGCACAATGTGGTCTGCGACCTGTTGAACGAGCCGATGCTGCCGCTGTCGATCGGCTGGTACAACACCATCCTCGATCTCGGCGCGTGGGGCGCGGTCTACACCGAGGGCTGGGAGCGCAGGCTGGTCGCCGAGGGCGCGGCGGCCAAGCTGACCAAGGAGACGATCAATCGGCGGCGCATCTATCCGCCACCCGGCGGCGACCGGCGCGCGCTGCTGGACGCCGCCGCCCCGCTGATCCAGGCGCCGCCGCCCGTCGGTGTGCCGCCACGGAGCGGCGATGGCGACGGGTGAGGACCTGCGGCGCCTCGCCCTGGCGCTGAGCCGCGATCCGGACTGCCAGTACAAGACGGCTTTCGTCCTGGCGCACAAGCCGCGGGAGGCCATAGCGTCGGAACTGAAGAGCCGCATGCTGGTCGGCGACGGGCAAGACGGTTGAGGTGGATGGCGGCTACTTCGTCGGCTACGTGAAGCGTGTCAATCTGCGCGAGAAGCGTCGGGATCGCCGCCTTGCGAAGAACCAAAACGGCAAGCGCCAGGTCGTGGTTGTGCTGCGCGAGCGCGGCGGCTCTACCCTTCCTGCCGTCTTCTAGAGTGAGTCAGCCGCTCTGGGCTGGATCGCCTCTCGGGTGTCACGTGACACCCGCCTGATCGCCGACGAAGCGGTTCATGGAACGATCTGCACGCCCGCTACCAGATGGACCGGATCGACCACGGCGCGACCTACAGCGTGCCGGGCGGCATCTACACGAATGGCGCCGAAGGGTTCTTCTCCCAGCCGCGCCGTGCCGAGATTGGCCACTACCACCATGTGGCTGGCGCCTATCTGGTCCGGTACGCCCAGGGAAAGCGCGTAGCGCGAATATCATCGGCGGATGGACAACGGCCACCAGGTTCAGGCCGTCATAGGGTTGGCGATGGCGTGTCGGCAGTCAGTCGACTGGTGCGGTTATTGGCAGCATGGGGCGCATAGTTAACTTGACTTTGACACCAGGATTTGCTGACAAGTCGCATGTACGACTCCGACTCGGGACATGCATCAACACGAACCGAACGCAACCTACATGATTGACTTGCCAGGTGGCCAGGATCGCCTCCGGCAGTTAATCCTATATGTATCTACGAAATGCCAGTCGGCTCGGTTTTTTGGCCTGGTGAAGCTCAACAAAATTATTTGGCGAGCCGATTTTCGCTCGTTCGCGAGCCGGGGAATTCCGGTAACCGGGCGTCCATACCAACGCTTGCCATTTGGTCCAGCGGCTAAAGAGATGCTCCCAATACATAAGGAAATGCTGCGGTCTGGCAGCATCGAAATCACCACGAGAGACTTCGGTGACAACAAGGTTGAGCGTAGGACGATAGCGGTCGATCAGGCGCATCTTCGGTATTTCAACGAAACCGATATGGCATTTGTCGACGAGTCGATTAAGCATTATTGGGCGAAGACCGGAACCGAGACGAGTGACGAGTCGCACGGCGTAGCGTGGTCTAGCAGGAATGATAAGGACCCCATGCCGTACGAGTCGGCATATTTGTCCGATGAGGAATTGGGCTGGCCACAAAAGTTGCGCCTTTCTGAGTTGATGTACGAGCGGGGTTGGACTACTGAGTAAATGGCGAAGCGATGGACCATAAGCTTTTCCAGTGACTGTAATAAAGCCGCCGAAAGTCTCGGTGGCTATATCCGCATTGACAAAACATTAGACGCATTTTGGGATGGCTTGCACAAAAACCCGCATGGCTTTCCTAAATTCGAGTCGGATTGGGTCAGCATACGCTACATAATTACGAAATCTATGCCTGGAGTTGAGTCGCTCGTTTGGTTTTTTGTCATCGGGGCGGATGATGTTGAGATAGTCCATGTCGAGGCGTTTGATCCTTACTCCTAGCGTAACCTCTCTTCGCCTTATTCCGGTCCCCCACAGTCTGCATCGCTACACGTTTTCCCAACCTGCTGAAGTAGACCCTGATCCTGGACCGCGTCATGCGCTGCTGCCAGATTAGGGGCAATTCGATCCCCTTGGGTTGCAGGACGCGCCGGGCAATGAAGGAGACGGCCAGCGGCTCCCCGGCCTCTCGCAGCACTTGGAGCGATAGCCTGAGTATCTCGCCGCGCCTGAAGATGGGATTCCCCGTTCCGCTTCGCCTCGGTGGGGGAATGCCAACCGCAACGTGTGGCCGACCCGCTATGTTGCCAAGATAACATTCCTTTATCCCCGACTGCTAAATCGAATTCATAGGCAAATATTCCTTGCCACCGCAGCCCCGCCTGTGGTCTCGTTCCACCCATGTCCGACGCGCCCGACGCACCGACCACCCCGCCCCGACCGAGCCGCCTTGGCCCCCTCCTTGCGCTCGTCCGCCGGCTGATCGACTACGGCCGCGACCTCGCCGCCTCGCTGCGACAGCCCGCGACCGCGGACCTCCTGCCCATCAGCCGCGCCTTCGGCACCAGGGACATCGCGCTGATCCTCGCGCGCATCACGCGGGGCCTGCTGATGGCCGGCGCGCTCGAGGCGCGGCTGCTGCGCCGCGGCGCCTACCTGGACGCCCCGCCCGACACCCCGCGCACGCCGCGCGCCACACCCGCCGAGCCGACGCCCGCTCCCCCGCCCCGCAGCCGGACCGCCGCACGGCCAGACATCCGCCTCGATCCCCTGCCCACCGCCGAGCAGATCGCCGACGCCATCCGCCATCGTCCGATCGGCGCCGTCATCGCCGATATCTGCCGCGACCTCGGCATCCGGCCCAGCCATCCGCTCTGGGGCGAACTGCGATCCCTCATCATCCGCCACGGCGGCAGCCTCGCCCGCCTGGTGTCGGACATCCTCGACCTCGTGCTGCCGCTCCCCCCGCCGCACGCCACCACCGCGGGCCTCGCGCCAGCCCCGGCGGCTCTCGGCACGCGCCCGCCCTGACGCGGCCGGCCGGTCAGGCCCGCGCGACCCCGCCAGGCCCGGCGCAGGGCAGGCACGTCGTTGCCTGCCGCATCCCCCTGAACCCGGCCCTCACGTCCCAGCCATGGCCGCGGTCCGCCACCGCCGCATCGCCTGCAGCGCAGGCGGCAGCAGCAGCAGCCAGGCGATGCGGGCCTGATAGCGGTCGTGCGGGCCGGCGAGCGCGCCGGTGGCGAGCGCATTGCCGAGCACCCCCCCGGCGATCACCGCAATCAGCGCGAACAGCAGGGGATCGCGCCGCCAGGACCACACCAGCAGGGCGAAGGACGCCAGCGCCCCCGCCGCGACGAGCAGCACGTGCAGGCCTTGCCACGCGGCCTCGAGCCGGCCGGTCCGCTGCACGCTGGCCAGGTAGGCCGCACTCTCGGCCGCCGGATAATCCGAGCGCAGCCGGTCTCCCACCGTCGCGTCCAGCCAGTTCCCGCGCAGCACATCGTCCAGCCGCAGCAGGACGAGCTGGTCCAGCCAGTTGCCCAGCGCGGCGCGCGCCACCGCGCCCGGGCGCGACAGGACGGTGGCGACCACGATGCGGGACGCCTCCGGCGCGAAACCCACCGGACCGCCGGGATACGTCCACACCGGCCCGTCGGGGTCCCACAGGAACTCGTCGGAATTGCCCGGCAGGCGGCCGGCCCACGCGCACACCCGATACCCCGCGGCCGGACAGGCCTCGGCGAGGTAGGCGGCGGCCGGGCCATCGGCCACCAGCCGCGCCACGACGAACACCGCGCCATAGGGCGAGACGCCGGCCTGGCCATGGCCCGCCAGGTTCGTCGCCGCGATCAGCGCAAGCGCCGCCGCCAGCGGCAATCCGGCCGCCGCCAGCGCCGGCCTGGTCGCAGGCGGCCCGGCCGCCGCCGGCCTGTCCGCCGCCGGCTTGGCCGCCGCACCGGCGCGTGTCCGCAGCACCAGGATCGCGGCCAGACAGGCGGCGGCAACCACCAGGTGCGCGGCGATCGCGAAGACCGCCACCGCGAACAGCAGCAGGCGGCGATGCCCGGCCGGCTCGAACGCCAGCAGGAAGAGCGCCAGCACGCTCACCGGCGCCAAGATGTCGGGCATCAGCAGCGAGGCGAACCACGGCGCGGCGGAACCGGCGGCGAGCAGCAGGCAGAGCGCCAGGTGCCCGGCCGGCGACGCCACGTGGAACACGGCCCCGACCCGCCACAGCAGCCAGGAGACCAGCAGTCCTTGCGCGAGCGCCGGCAGCCACAGCGTCAGCCGCAGCGAGACGAGAGCCAGCACGGGGCCGTAGATCCACGGCTTGTCCCACCCCATCAGCGGCCCGAGAAGCTGCGCCAGGAACGTGCCGGTGTCGCTGAACAGCAGCGGGTAGCCGTTCATCGCCGCCGGCCACAGCAGCAGCACCCCGCCGGTGGCGACGGCGCAGGCCGGCCGCCAGGCGCCAGGGGGGATCAGCGCGGGACCCTCAAGGCGGGATCACGCCGTGATGAATCCCAGCCGATCCTCCTCCAGCACCAGGCAGGTCAGCACGCCGCCCATCACGGCGCCGGTGTCGATGCCGATCCGGTTGGGCCGCACCACCGGCTCATGCCGGGGCGTGTGACCATGGACGACGACGGCGCCGTACGCCTCCTTGGACGACAGGAACGGCTCGCGGATCCACATCAGGTCGTGCCGGTTCTGCCGGTCGAGCGGGATGCCCGGGCGGATGCCGGCGTGGACGAACATATAGCCGCCGACCTCGTGCGATACCGCGAGGTCGCGCAGGAACAGCAGATGCGGCTTGGGCAGGTAGGCCGGCCATTCCTTGGGCTGCGCCGACCGCGGCACCCCCCAGCTCAGCAGCGAATCGGCGCCGCCGTTCGCCAGCCAGAGTTCGGTCGCCTCCGATTCGCCGGTCGCGACGGCCGCGAGCATCATGTGCTCGTGATTGCCCATCAGATTGACCGTCGTCACCGACGGCAGCGCGACGCCCTCGGCCAGGCGGGCCACCACGCCGGCACTGTCCGGCCCGCGGTCGACATAGTCCCCCAGATGCACCAGCACGGCGTTTTCCGTCGGCCGTGCCGCCAGGTCCTCCGCAATCAGCGCGTGCAGCGCGTCGAGCCGGTCGAGACATCCGTGCACGTCGCCCACCGCGTAGACGCGATGGCCGGGTGCCAGACTCGCCGGCGCCGGGATGAAATCGATCATGGAGGCACAACCTAGGCAGCCATGCGCAAATCGCCAATTCCCCGACCGGCCGGAGCGGCCTATCCCGCCGGCATGGATGCAATCCGGGTACACGACCTCACCAAGCGCTACGCCGAGACGCTGGCGGTCGACAGCATTTCGTTCACCGTGCCGGCCGGCGCGACCGTCGGCCTTCTGGGCGGCAATGGCGCCGGCAAGACCACGACCATCGCCATGCTGCTCGGCCTGCTGATCCCGACCGGCGGCACGATCGAGGTGCTCGGTCACGACATGGCGACCGACCGGTTCGCCGCCCTGGCGCGGATGAACTTCTCCTCGCCCTACGTGTCGCTGCCGCAGCGGCTGTCGGTGGCGGAGAACCTGCGGGTCTACGGCCATCTCTACGACGTGGCGCAACTCGACCGGCGGATCGCGGAACTGGCGGGCGAACTCGACCTCGACGACCTGCTGGACCGGCCGGCGGGCAAGCTGTCGGCCGGCCAGAAGACCCGCGTCGCGCTGGCCAAGGCGCTGATCAACCGGCCGGAGTTGCTGCTGCTGGACGAACCGACCGCGAGCCTGGACCCCGACACCGGGGACTGGGTGCGCACCTGGCTGGAGCGCTACCGGGCGGAGAGCGGCTGCACCATCCTGCTCGCCTCGCACAACATGGCGGAGGTCGAACGCCTCTGCTCCCACGTGCTGATGCTGAAGCAGGGGCGCATCGTCGACCGCGGCAGTCCGCAGGACCTGCTGGACCGCTACGGCCGCGACGACATGGAGGAGGTGTTCCTGGACATCGCCCGCGACCGCGGACGCGCGGCGGTGGTGGCATGATGGCCGGTAGGACAGCGCGACGCGGGACAGCGGGAGGCGGGACAGGCGAAGGCGGGGCGCGCGTAGGCGGGACGGCCTCCGGGACCACCGCCGGGATCGCCGCATGACCCACGCCGCGCTGCGCCGCATCTGGGGCCTGATGTACCGGCACCTGGCGCTGTATCGCCGCTCCTGGCCGCGGCTGCTGGAACTGGCCTACTGGCCGGTGCTGCAGATGTGCATCTGGGGCTTCACCGCGAGTTTCCTGGCCACCCGCATGGGCAGCCCCGCGGCACTGGCCGGCGCCACGCTGCTGGGCGGCGTGCTGCTGTGGGAGGTGGCACTGCGCAGCCAGATGGGCGTCGCGATCAGCTTCCTGGAGGAGATGTGGTCGCGCAACCTGGGCCATGTCTTCGTCAGCCCCATGCGCCCCTGGGAACTGGTGGCGGCGCTGATCATGATGTCGGTGATCCGCATGCTGGCGGGCGTGCTGCCGGCGATCGGTGTCGCCTGGCTGCTGTACGCGTATAACCTGTTCGACCTGGGGCCGATCGTGGTGCTGTTCTTCGTGAACCTGATGATCATGGGATGGGCGGTGGCGCTCGGCGTCGTCTCGCTGATACTGCGGCACGGGGCAGGGGCCGAGGCTCTGGCCTGGTCGGTGCTGTTCGGGCTGACGCCGTTCTCGGCAGTGTTCTACCCGGTCTCCGTGCTCCCCGCCGTGCTGCAGCCCCTGGCGCTCGCCCTGCCCTCGGCCCATGTATTCGAAGGCATGCGCGGAATCGTGCTCAATGGCGAGATCCGCTGGGACCACCTGGCCGCCGCCTTCGCGCTGAACGCGGTCTGGCTGGCCGCGGCGGCGGTGCTGTTCGCCCGCCAGTTCCGCCAGGCACGCCTGCGCGGCGCGCTCATGAGCATCGGCGAATGAGCGAGACCCGCTTCTGGCTGATCCGCCACGCGCTGGTCGAGGAGAACGCCCGCGCCGTGCTGTACGGCGTGATGGACGTGCCGCTGTGCGAAACCACGCTGCTGGAGCAGGCGCCGATGTATCGCGCGCTGGCCGCCCGCCTGCCGCGGCCCGCGGTGTGGAAGGTGACCCCCCTGTCGCGCACCCGCCGCACGGCGGAGGCGGTGTTCGTCGCCGGGTATCCGCGGACCGCGCTCGGGGTGGAGCCGGGCCTGATCGAGCAGAACCTGGGGGAGTGGCAGGGGCTGCCGCATGACGACCTGCCGGCGCGGCTGACGCTGCCGAAGCACGCGTTCTGGCCGCTGGCCGGCGACGAGCGGCCGCCGGGCGGGGAGACCATGGAGGACGTCATCGCCCGTGTGGGAGAGGCGCTGGAGGACCTGGCCGACCGCTATCCCGACCAGGATGTGGTGATCGTGAGCCATGGCGGGGCGATCCGCGCGGCGGTGGCGCATTGCCTGCGCATCGGCGCCGCCAACGCGCTGCATCTGTCGGTGCAGAACCTGTCGCTGACGCGGCTGGAGCGCAGCGAGGACGGCTGGCGCGTCGTATGCGTCAACGAGTTGCCGGGCTACTGATCGATCACAATCCCGCCGCGAATCGGTGCGAGGCGTAGTATCGGCGCGCGAATCGGGCGCGCCTGCGCCTGGGGGAACCGAGGAGACGATGATGATCCGTATCCTGCTCGCTGTCGCGGCACTGGCCGTGCTGCCATGGCTCGCGCCGCGCCCCGCCTTCGCGCAGGGGGACGAACAGACGCTGGTGGACCGCGCCACGCTGGCCCTGCAGGAGATGATGAACCAGTCGCTGTCGGACGATCCCAAGCGCATGCTGGGGCGTGCACGAGCGGCGATGATCTGCCCGCGGGTGTTCAAGGCGGGCTTCTTCTTCGGCGGCGAGGGTGGCGCCTGCGTGCTGCTGGCCCGTGCCGGCAACGGGACCTGGTCGTATCCGGCGTTCTACGGCATGGGCAGCGGCAGTTTCGGGCTGCAGATCGGCATCCAGGACAGCCAGTTCGTCATGCTGATCATGACCGAGAAGGGGCTGCACGCGATCCTCGACAGCCAGTTCAAGTTCGGCGCCGATGCCTCGCTGGCGATCGCGACGATCGGGGCGGGGGTGCAGGGCTCCACCACCGGCGCGTTCGGCGCCGACATCATCGCGTTCTCGCAGAGCCGCGGCCTGTATGGCGGCATCTCGCTGGAGGGCAGCCTGATGGGGCAGCGCAGCGGATGGAACCGTGCCTATTACGGTCGCGAGATGGGCAGCCGGCAGATCGTCATCGAGATGATGGGCGCCAACCCGGGTGCCGATCCGCTGCGGGAGGTGCTGACCCGCTATGGCAACGGCGAGCAGCGCCAGGCCGCCGCGCCGCCGCCCGACTACCAGCAGCAACCGCCGCCGCCGCCGCCGCCGCCCGGCGCGGGGGGCCCCACGCAGTTGTCGCCGCGCGGCCCGGTGCAGCAGCAGAGCCTGCCGCCGCCGCGCTGACCCGGCGGTGCTGACGCTGGCGGCGTCGGCACTGGTGGCGTCGGCACTGGTGGCGTCGGCACTGGTGGCGTCGGCACTGGCGGGCCCGACGGTGGGAAGGCCGACCCGTGGCGGTCGGACGCCCATTTCGCCGACCCTGGGAAGGCCGACCGTGACGGCTTGGCGCTGTCGCGCTGCCCGACCCGCTGACGCTGGCGACACCGACCGTGGCGGCCTGCCGCCGCCGCGCCGGCCAGGCGATGCTGACCCGCCGCGCTGACCGTGGCGGCGTCCAGCCTGGAGAGGCCGATCTTGCCGCCGCCGCTGCCGCGCTGACCCGGCCCCGCCGAACCTGGCGACGCCGGCCCTGGCGGCCTGACGCCGCGAGCGGCCGGGCCATCGTCCGGTGGCGCTCGCCCTCATGTTGCGAATAAGTCGCATTCCCATACATTCCGTCACAGTGTGACGAATTGTTGCGGCCGCACGGTAGGCGCAGCCCCCTCCCTCCGTGAGAATGCGATTCGTTCGCAATTAGGGGGAAGACGATGAGACCCGCAGACCTGCAGCCGTCCTTGTCGCAGGGAGCCCTCGGGGCCAGCCTTGCCGTCGCGCTGTTCGCCGGCTTCGATTTCGACGCCCGGGCCCAGCAGCCCGCGCCCGCACCGCCCGCAACCGCCCCGGCCCCCGGTGCGCCACCAGGCGTCCTGCCCGAGGTGAAGATCGAGGGGCTCGGCACGTCCGAGAACACGCTGCGCAACTCCACCGGCCTGTCGCGCCTGCCCGGCCCGATCCAGAGCCTGCCGCAGACCATCGACGTGATCCCGCAGGAGATCATCCGCCAGCAGAACGCCACCACGCTGGAACAGACGCTGCGCAACGTGCCGGGCATCACCTCCTCGGTCGGCGAGGGCGGCGGCGGCGTGCAGGGCGACCAGCTTCGCATCCGCGGCTTCAATGCGCAGAACGACATCTATGTCGACGGCCTGCGCGATTTCGGCACCTATTCGCGCGACACGTTCAACTACGATGAGGTCGAGGTCCTGCTCGGGCCGGCGGGCCTGACCTTCGGACCGGGATCGGTCGGCGGCGTGGTCAACGTGATCACCAAGACGCCGCATCTGGGCAACCGCTATTCGGGCATCGTCACCGGCGGCGCCGGGCCGCTCGCGCGCGCGACCTTCGACATCAACCAGCAGATCGGTCCGACCAGCGCCATCCGGCTGAACATCCTGGGCGAGAACCGTGCCGGCATCCCGGGCCGCGACGGCCAGGACGGAATCCGCTGGGGCGTGGCGCCCTCGATCGCGCTCGGCCTCGGCACGCCGGTCACCTTCACCTTCGAATACATGCACTACCAGTATGATCAGGCGACCGACACCGGCGTGCCGGTGCTGACCCCGCCGGGCGGCACGATGGGCAAGCCCGCCACCGAGTTCGGCCTGAACCGCAACAACTGGTACGGCACCAGGAACGACCGCGACCGGACCGCGGTCGACCGCTTCACCGCGAGGCTGAAATACGAGGCCACCGACTGGCTGACGCTGTACAACGACACGCGCTTCACCTATCAGGAACGCGACTTCGCCTACACGATCCTGAGTTGCACGGGCACGTGCCTGACCAGCTTCTTCAGCCGCGTCGGCGTCCCCATGTATACCGTCGGCAACGGCCCCAGCTCGCCCTACGACCAGAGGACCTGGGGCGTGCAGAACATCGCCAGCGGCCAGGCGCGCTTCATGACCGGCCCGCTGCGCCACGAGGTGAATTTCGGCGTCGACACCTGGTACCAGAGCAACGACCGCTACAGCACCCTGTACGATCCGGCGCGCCCGGGCGGCAACTTCCTGGCGCCGAACGATGCCGAGAACAGCTACCGGTTCTTCGCCTCCAACGCGAACAACGCGACACGCAAGACCGACAACACCTCGGTCGGCGTGTTCGCCGTCGATCGCGTCTGGTTCATCCCGGAGGTCTCGCTGATCGCCGGCTTCCGCTGGAACCGGTTCACCACGGACTATACGCAGTTCGGCCCGACCACGGCGCCGCTCGTGGCGAATGCCGGCTCGAGCTTCGTCGATCCCCGCGCCGCGCTCGTGTTCGAACCGACGCCGAACCAGACCTACTACGTGTCGTACGCGACCTCCGCCACGCCGCCGGGCGCCAACTTCACCACGCTGCCGGGCCAGGCGACCGTGCTGAACTCGGCGCTCGAGCCGGAACGCAACTCGCTGTACGAGGTCGGCGCGAAGTGGAGCGTGATGGACAACCTGGGCCTCACCGCAACGCTGTACCGGATCGAGAAATCCAACGCCCAGGAAGTGGACCCGCTGACCGGCACCATCGTCTCGTCGGGCGACAAGCAGCTCAACCAGGGGCTCGAACTGGGCGCGACCGGCCGCCTCACGGATCAATGGTCGGTCACTGCGCGCTATACCTGGATGGACAGCAAGATCCAGGAATCGCTGACACCGGCCAATGTCAACAAGCGGGTGCAGTTCGTGCCGAAGCATGCCGCGGCGCTGTGGACCACGTATGAGATGTTCCCAGAGCAGCCCTACAACCTCACCGTCGGCGGCGGCATCACCTTCCGCAGCCAGGTGTTCCTGAATGCGGCGAACAACCAGGAGGTGCCGTCCAACTTCACGCTCGATGCGATGGTGTCGCACCGGCTCAACGAGAACCTGGTGGTGCAGGTGAACGCGTACAACCTGACGAACCAGCTCAATTACAACACGCTGTTCGGCGGGCGCGTGGTGCCGGCGGCGGGGCGGACGGTGACGGCGCTGCTGAGTGCGTCGTTCTGAACCAGGAGGCTCGTCATGAGCGAGCCGTGTCGTTCTGAACGCGCGGCGTCGTTCTGAATCGTCTTGTCAGCGTGGCAGCGGGGCGGGCATGGTCCCGCCCCCTGCCCGGAGGCGCACATGCTGGTCCAGATTCCGCAGGTACTGACACAGGACGAGGTGGCCTATTGCCGCCGGCGACTGCAGGAGGAGGAGTGGGTGGACGGCCGGGTCACCGCCGGCGACCAGTCCGCCAAGGCCAAGTTCAACCTGCAGATCCCCGAGAACTCCCCGGTCTCACGCGAACTGGGCGAACTGATCCTGCAGGCGCTCGGCCGCAGCCCGCTGTTCACCACGGCGGCGCTGCCGCTGCGCGTCTTTCCGCCGCTGTTCAACCGCTACGATGCCGGCATGGTGTTCCACGCCCATGTCGACAACGCGATCCGCGGCATGAGCGGCGCGGGCCGCATCCGCACCGACGTATCCAGCACGCTGTTCCTGTCGGCGCCGGACGAATACGACGGCGGCGAACTGGTGGTGGAGGACACCTACGGCGCGCAGCAGGTGAAGCTGCCGGCCGGCGACATGATCCTGTATCCCGCGACCAGCCTGCACCGGGTCAACCCCGTGACGCGCGGCAGCCGCTGGGCGTCGTTCTTCTGGACGCAGTCGATGGTGAAGGACGACAGCCAGCGCCGGCTGCTGTTCGAGATGGACATGGCGATCATCCGCGTCCGCCAGTCGCTGCCGGACGACCACGCCGGCGTCCTCGGCATGACGGCCTGCTACCACAACCTGCTGCGCCGCTGGGTGGAGATGTAGCCAGCGGCACGGACCGCGCTCTAGCCACCTGGCATCCCCGCCGGTAATGTCCCGGCGCGATGGATGCGCCGGCGCCGTTCTGGAAGACCAAGACCCTGGAGCAGATGTCCCGCGATGAGTGGGAATCGCTGTGCGACGGCTGCGGTCGCTGCTGCCTGCACAAGCTGCGCGATGACGACACCGGCGCGCTGTCCTTCACCAATGTCGCATGCCGCCTGCTGGATCTGCACGGCTGCCAGTGCAGCGACTATGAGCACCGGCAGCGCCGCGTGCCGGACTGCGTGTCGCTGACGCCGCAGGAGGTGCGCGCGATCGACTGGCTGCCACCGTCCTGCGCCTATCGCCGCCTGGCTGAGGGCAAGGACCTGCTGTGGTGGCATCCGCTGGTGTCGGGCGATCCCGATACGGTGCACCGGGCTGGCATTTCGGTGCGCGACCGGGCTATCAGCGAGCGCAAGGCCGGTCCGCTCGATCATCACATCGTCGACTGGCCCGGCCGCATGCCGCGGGCGAAACGTCTGTAGGAGGGGGACCCATGATGAAGGATGCATTGTTCGGCGGTGTGAACGCGGCGGTGCTGACGCCGATGCGCGGCGACCTGTCGGTCGACCTCGACCGCATGGCGGCGCATTCACGCTGGCTGCTGGCAAACGGCTGCAACAACCTGGGCGTTCTCGGCACCACGGGCGAGGCCAACAGCATCGGCCTCGGCGAGCGGATGGAAATCCTCGAGGGTCTCGTCGCGCGCGGCATTCCCGCGACCAAGATGATGCCGGGCACCGGCGTGACCGCGCTGACCGACACGGTGCTGCTGACCAGGCAGGCCGCCGAGATCGGCTGCCGCGGTGCATTGCTGCTGCCGCCGTTCTATTACAAGAACCCGACCGAGGATGGCCTGTTCGCGTATTTCTCCGAGGTCATCAACCGCGTCGGCGCCGACATCAAATACTACTTCTACAATTTCCCGCAGCAATCCGCGGTGCCGTTGAGCATCGACCTGATCGCGCGGCTGCTGAAGGCGTTCCCCGGCGTGGTGAAGGGCGTCAAGGACAGCAGCGGCAATTTCGACAACGGCCGTGCCTATGTCGAGAACTTCGCGAAGGACGGCTTTGAGGTCTATGCCGGCGACGACACGCTGCTGCGCCCGCTGCTGCTGCTCGGCAGCGCCGGCTGCATCACCGCGGCGGCCAACGTGAACTCGCCGATTGCAGCCGAGGTCTACGCGAATTGGAACAACGACCGCGGCCTAGAGGCGCATGAGCGATTGAGCGCGACGCGCCGGGCGATCGTGTCCGCGCCGCAGCCGATCCCGGCGCTGAAGGCGCTGATGGCGCGCCACACCGGCGACGCGGGCTGGCAGAACATGCGTCCGCCGCATCTGAAACTGAGCGGCGAGGCGCAGGCCAAGCTGTTCGCGGCGTACGATGCCTGCGGCGTGCCGCTCGCGCGGGCGGCCTGACGGCCAGCGAGACGGTTGACGAATCGGCGCATTCTGCCCTTTGTGGGCAGAATGGAATTGCCGCGATCGGAAATGCTGCAGCTACCCCGCGGGCCTACGCGCGTCGAATGGCGGCGCAACCGGCGCGCACGACGCGTCAGCCTACGGATCGATCCCTGCGGCGGTGGTGTCGTCGTCACTCTGCCGATGCGTGCCGGGCGCGGCGCGGGCATGGCGCTGCTGATGAACCATGCCGAATGGGTCGCCGATCGGCTGGCCGCGCTGCCTGACGCGTTGCCGATCGCCGATGGGTCGCTGGTGCCGATCAGCGACGTGCCGCATCGCATCCGCCACGTGCCGTTGTTGCGAGGCGGTGCCTGGCTGCAGGATGGCGAACTGCATGTCACCGGCGCGCCGGAGTTCCTGCGCCGCCGCGTGCTGGACTTCCTGCGCGCCGAGGCCTTGCGCCGCCTGTCGGTGATGGTGGTCGCGAAGACCGCCGTGCTCGGTGCGACCGTGCGGCGCGTCTCGGTGAAGGACACCCGCAGCCGCTGGGGAAGCTGTGCCGCCGATGGCTCGCTGGCGTTCAGTTGGCGCCTGGTGATGACGCCGGAGTTCGTGCAGGACTATGTCGTCGCGCACGAGGTGGCGCACCTGAAACACATGAATCACGGCAAGCGGTTCTGGAATCTGGTGGATCGCCTGACGCCGCACGCGGCGGCGGCGATCCCGTGGCTGCAGGCAGAGGGGTTCCGGCTGCTGCGGGTCGGGTGACGCGCGGCGCGTTAGCCTGTATGGTGCCGGTGGCAACCATGCCCGCCCGGCACAAGAGGCACCATGGGAGGAACCACCGCCGTCACGCGTCCGACAGCGCTGCGCGCCCTGCATGGCGACGGCGTTGGGACCACCGGCCTGCAGCGCTGGCTCGACCGGCAATTCGCGCGCCTGGCCATTCTGCCGACCACGGCGATGATGCTGGTCATCTTCGGCATCCCGCTGGCATTCTCGTTCTATCTCAGCTTCGAGGGCTGGTCGCCGGAACAGACGCTGTTCGCCGGCAAGTTCGCGGGCCTGGCGAATTATGAGGACCTGCTGACCGATCCGCAGTTCCTCAAGAGCCTGTCTGTCACCTTCCTCTACACCACGATCACCGTCGCCACCGAACTGGCCTGCGGCCTCGGCATCGCGCTGCTGCTGAACATCGACCTGCCGTGGATCGGGCTGTTCCGCACCGCGCTGGTGGTGCCGATGATGATCACGCCGATCGTCGCGGCGCTGTGCTGGAAGCTGCTGCTCGATCCGGACCGCGGCGTGGTGAACTACTGGATCGGCAGCCATATCGTGTGGCTCGGCCGGCCGGACACCGCGCTGCTCTCGGTGATGGTGGTGAACCTCTGGCAGAACGCGCCGTATGTCGCGGTGCTGCTGCTGGCGGGATTGCGCTCATTGCCCAGCGAACCGGTGGAGGCCGCGTCGATCGACGGCGCGAGCCGGCTGCAGGTGTTCTGGCACATCACGTTGCCGCTGCTGAAGCCGTACATCCTTGTGGCGCTGCTGCTGCGCACGATCTTCGAGTTTCGCGCGTTCGACAACATCTATGTCATGACCAGCGGCGGTCCGGCGAATGCGACGATGTCGCTGTCGATGTTCACCTACCTGGCGTCGTTCGTGCGCTTCGACCTGAGCCTGGGTGCCGCGGCGTCGTGGCTGATGCTGGTGATGTGCCTGCTGCTCTGCGTGTTCTTCATCCTGGTCATCCGCCGGCGGGAGGCGAACTGATGCGGGCCCCCCAATCACCCCGCTCCCTGTCACCGCGCGCCCTGTCACCGCGCCACCTGTCATTGCGAGCGCAGCGAAGCAATCTCCATGAAGCCTGCCCGGCGCCGTTCGCAACGACCGGCACCGCCGGCGGAGGCGCGGCATGAGCGCGCTGTCCGGCGTCGGGTCGCGGCGCAGCAAGCTGCTGTACGCCGGCGCGGTCTACCTGGCGCTGATCGCCCTGACCGCGGTGTTCCTGTTCCCGCTGCTCTGGGTGGTCGGCCTGTCGCTGAAGACGCGGCTGCAGGTGTTCGCGATGCCGCCGCTGTTCGTGTGGAAGCCAACGCTCGAGAACTACGCCGCGGTGCTGGGCCAGGCGGACTTCCTGCAGGCGTTCATCAACAGCCTGGTGGTGTCCTCGGGCGCCGTGGCGCTGTCGATCTGCGTCGGCGTGCCGGCGGCCTATGCCTTCGCGCGCTTCCCGTTCCGCGGCGGGTCGTTCCTGTTCTTCTCGCTGCTGGTCATGCGCATGCTGCCGCCGATCGCGGTGCTGGTGCCGATGTACATCCTGTTCAGCAAGTTCGGGCTGACCACCACGCGGCTGTCGGTGATCCTGGCGTACAGCACGTTCAGCCTGCCGCTGGTGGTATGGATCATGCGCGGTTTCTTCGAGGACCTGCCGCGCGAGTTGGAAGAGAGCGCCTGGGTGGACGGCGCCTCGCGCTATGCCGCGTTCCGCCACGTGGTGCTGCCGCTGATCCGGCCCGGGCTGGTGGCCGCGTCCATCCTGTCATTGCAGCTTGCCTGGAACGACTTCCTGTTCTCGGCTGTACTGACCAACAACGCGACGCGCACGCTGCCGGTGCTGATGGCGGGATACTCCGGCGGCGACACGGGCGTAGACTGGGGCGGCATGACGGCGTCCGGCGTGCTGGTGATCCTGCCGGTGCTGATCTTCTCGTTCGCCGCGCAGCGTCACCTGGTGGCTGGGCTGTCGTCCGGGGCGGTGAAGGGGTGAGGCTCGGCGTGGAGGCAATCCGGAGCGTGATCCGCACGGGTGGATGAACCGGAGCGGTTAATGTCGCTGTCGGGCGTTGGAGCGTGATCCGTACAGGTGGAATCACCGGAGCGGTGAATCACGCTCTCAGACAACGAGCTGGAGCGGATTCCGTGAGCCGACACGAACGGAATCTGCTCTAGCGTAAATGGTCGGCATGACGCCGGCCGCGAGGGAGAGAAACGAATGTCCGCATTGAAGCGGCGCACTCTGCTGCAGGCATCGGCCGGCATCCTCGCCGCGCCGCAGATCATGGCGCAGAGCAAGCCCGAGAAGCTGGTCTATGTCGGCGACAACGGCCCCTGGCACTGGGTCATGGTCGAGGAGGTCGCGCCCGCCTTCGAGAAGGCCACCGGCATCAAGATCGACTTCACCCTGCTGCCGGTCGATCCGTGGCGCGCCCGCCTGCGCGCCGAGTTGGGCGCCGGCAGCAGCGGCATCGACATCGTGCAATGGTCGGTCGGCATGGCCGGCTGGATCGCGCCGCACATGGAGGACCACCAGCCGCTGCTGGCGCAGATGCAGGGCCTCGACTGGAACGACTACCTGGGCGGCACCAAGCGCGCCGCCACCTATGACGGCAAGCTGTCCGGCATTCCGTACCGCATCACCACCGGCATCTTCCATTATCAGAAGGCGCTGCTGGAGCAGGCCGGCTTCAGCAAGCCGCCCGGCACGTGGGACGAATTCCTCAAGGCGGCGCTCGCGGTGAACAAGCCGTCCGAGCGCTACGCCTTCGGCATCTTCGGCCGCCAGGGTGCCGGCATGTTCGTGGGCTTCAACCCGTGGCTCTATTCCAACGGCGGCCGGCTGCTCGACTTCAAGACCGGCGAGATCTTCGTCAACGACGCCAAGGGCGTGGAGTCGTTGCAGTTCTACGCCGACCTGGCGGTGAAGCATAAGGTCGTGCCGCCCGAGGCGATGACCTGGGAGTTCGACGAGATCGTCGCCGGCGGGCAGAACGACCGTTACGCCATGGTGCAGATGTTCGCGCCGTACGGCACGCTGATCAACGATCCGAAGATCTCGAAGACCGGCGGCAAATGGGCCTGGAGCACGGTGCAGGGTCCGCAGTCGAAGGAGCAAGGCCGCACCTGGATCGATGGCCATTTCGTCGGCGTGCCGAAATATACGAAGAACAAGGCGTGGGCGCTGGAGTTCATCTCGATGGTGTGCAGCGCGCAGTGGCAGAAGCGGGCGATGCTGCGGGGCAATGCGCCGCCGCTGCGCTCGGTGCTGGAGGATCCCGAGATGGTGGAGAAGATCGGCTGGCCGCCGGTCGCCGCGCAGGCGATCGAGACCGGCATCCCGACGCCGGCCTTTCCGGTGTGGGACACGCTGGAGATCCAGATGCGCTCTGCCGTTTCGCAGGCGCTGTTCGGGCAGAAGACGGCGAAGCAGGCTTTGGACGACCTGGCGACCGACTGGCAGCGCAGCCTGCGCCGAGCGGGCCGGTGATGGCGTGCGGCCACACGCAGGCAAGGGATCGGTGCGATGATCGACCAGTACAGCAAGTACTTGCTTGATCTGCTCGACAAGAATCTGGAGGACTCCCGGGCGTTGGGGCGGTTGGGTCTCGGGACGATCGTGACCTTCGGCCTCGCTGTGCTGGCCGCAAACGCCAACCGCAAGCAGTTGATCGCGGACGATTCGCCGCCGCGCCTGAAGCACGCTTTCACGGCGATTCTCCTGCTGGCGTTCGCCACATACGCGTTGAACCTGCACGCCAACTGGCGGGAGGTTCACAACATCGTCTGTGCGCTGTCGGATCGCATCGGTGGCACCGAATGCTCGTTCCGTTTGGCTCACGCTTCCGCCGTGGCTGAACCGAAGCAACTGTTGTCGGCGGATCTTCATCAACTGCTGTTGCAGAAATACCAATATCAACACGCCGACCTGCTGCTGGCATTCCGGCTGATCATCGTTGGCATTCCGCTGTTCATCCTGTGGCTCTTCGTTCTGGATTACGACGGCCCGCTGATGCGCAGCATGGGGCGGCGAGGGCGCCGGCTGCGCAGATACGGGGCACGCGCCGTCCCATGGCGGCGAGACAGGTGACATCGGATGCGATTCGGCAAGGGGGTGCAGGCCATGACGACACGTCGCAGTGTCCTTCAGGGTACTCTCGGAGCGGCGGCTGCCGCGGCGCTGCCTCGCGTCGCGCTGGCGCAGGCCAAGCCCGACAAGCTGGTGTTCGTCGGCGACAACGGGCCCTGGCACTGGTGCCTGGTGGAAGAGGTCGCGCCGGCGTTCGAGAAGCTGCACGGCATCAAGGTCGACTTCACCCTGCTGCCGATCGACGCGCTGAGCGCGCGGCTGAAGGCGGAGCTGAACTCGGGTGCCAGCGGCATCGACATCATCCAGTGGACCGCGACCTATGCCGGCTGGCTCGCGAGCCATATGGAGGACCATGAGAAGCTGCTGGCCAACAGCGCGGCCAGGCACCCGGACTTCGACTGGGACGACTTCCTGCCGCCGATCCGCGAGATGGCGAGCTATCAGGGCAAGCTGCTGGGCATCCCGTACCGCGTCACCGCCAGCATCCTGCACTACCAGAGGCAGTTGTTCACCGACGCCGGGTTCGCCAAACCGCCGGAGAACTGGACCGACTTCCAGGCGGCCCTCCTCGCCACCACCAAGGCCGGCGCGCCCAACCGTTACGGACTCGGCATCTGGGGGCGGCAGGGGCCGGCGATGACCGGCGGCTTCGTGCCGTTCCTGCGTGGCAATGGCGGGCGTTACTTCGATCCGAAGACCTGGGAGATCGAGATCAACAAGCCGGCCGCGGTGGAGGCGCTGCAATACTACGGCGATCTGATGACGAAGTACAAGGTGGTGGTACCCGACGCCATCACCTGGGAGTTCGACGAGATCGTCGCCGGCGGCCAGAACGACCGCTACGCCGCGACGATCACGCTGGCGCCGTACGGCACGCTGATGAACGATCCGAAGCTGTCGAAGACCGCCGGCAAATGGGCCTGGGCAGTGGCGCCCGGCGCGCACGGACGCGATGAGAGCCGGGTGAGCGTCGGCGGCTGGACGTTCGGCGTGCCGACGGCGAGCAGGCACAAGGACTGGGCGTTCGAGTTCATCCAGTTCTCCTGCAGCAAGGAGTGGATGCAGCGCTCGGTGATCCGCGGCAACGCGCCGCCGCGCGTGTCGGTGCTGAATCATCCCGACGTCATGCGCGACTACGGCTGGGCGCCGGTGCTGGCCGAGGCGATGCGGACCGCGACGCTGGAGCCGCGCGAGCCGATCTGGCCGACCATGGAACTGGCGCTGCGGACCGGCATCTCCTCGGTGCTGACCGGCCAGAAGAATGCCAGGGAGGCGCTGGACGCGGTCGCCACCGACTGGCAGCGCGCGCTGCGGCGGGCGGGGCTGAAGGGTTGATCGGCGCGCCGACCGCTGGCGTTCCCGCGCCGGAGGTTGGGACCTGGCGGGGAGGCGGGGGGATTGCGGCCCTGGGGCCTCGCCTGCGCGGGGATGACACTATGGGGTGCGTCGCGTACAACCGAGGCAACGGAGATGCCCATGACCCTGGACGGCGCGATCGACTGCGACATCCATCCCGGCGTGCCGAACATCAAGGCGCTGCTGCCCTACATGAACGAGTTCTGGCAGGAGAGCTTCGTCGCCCGCGGCATCGACGGCTTCGACATGATGAGCTACCCGCTCGGCGCGCCGATCACCTGCCGGCCGGACTGGCGCGTGAAGGGCGAACGGCCCGGGTCCTCGCTGCCCACCCTGCAGCGCGACGCGCTGGACGCATTCGGCATCAGCCTGGCGATCTGCAATCCGCTCACCGGCGGGCAGGTCGCGGTCAGCGAGTCGATGGGCGCCGCGATCTGCTCGGCGGTCAACGACTGGATCATCGAGCACTGGCTCGACAAGGAGCCTCGGCTGCGCGCCTCCATCGTCATCCCGCCGCAGGCGCCGCAGATGGCGGTCGAGGAGATCGAGCGCCTGGCGCATGACAGGCGGTTCGTGCAGGTCCTGATGCCGGCGGCGTGCGAGATGATGCTGGGCCGCAGCTATTACTGGCCGATCTATGAGGCGGCGGCGAAATACGGCCTGCCGATCGGCCTGCACGCCGGCAGCATGTACCGCTACGCGCCGACCTCGGGCGGCTGGCCGTCGCACTATCTGCACGACTACGTGGCGAACTCGCAGCTTTTCGAGGACCAGTTGCTCAGCCTGGTGTCCAACGGCGTGTTCAACCGCTGGCCGGACCTGCGCTTCGTGCTGATCGAATCGGGTGTGTCGTGGCTGCCGGGCTTCATCTGGCGCGCGATCAAGACCTGGCGCGGGGTGCGTGCCGAGGTGCCGTGGATGAAACGGTCGCCGGCGGAGACGATCCGCGACAATGTCCGCCTGACCGTGCAACCGTTCGACGCGCCGCGCGATACCAAGGTGGTGGAGCGCCTGATCGAGCAGATCGACAGCGACCGGATGCTGCTCTTCGCGTCCGACTATCCGCACTGGCAGTTCCAGGGCGACGATCTGCTGCCGCCCGGCCTGTCCGCCGACCTGGTGCGGCGCATCCGGGTGGACAATCCGCTGGAGACCTATCCGCGCCTGAAGGAGCCCCTGTTATGAACGCACCCGTCGACGTCCGGCTGGCCGATGCCGACAGCAGGCTCGGCATCATCGACTGCGACATCCACCCGTACATGAAGCCCGGCGCGCTGAACCAGTACCTGTCGGAGCGGTGGCGCAGGCACCTGGCCGAGTACGGCAAGTTCAACTGCGGCATCTACGCCGACCGGGGCACCTATCCGCGCTTCTCGCCCAACACGTCGCGGCGCGATTCCTGGCCGCCGGGCGGCGGGCTGCCCGGATCCGACGTGGCGTTCATGCGCGAGCAGCTTCTGGACGCCTATAACATCAGCTATGGCGTGCTGGAGCCGCTGCTGGGCGCCAACACCTCGCGCAACCTCGACGAGGCCGCGGCGCTGTGCAGCGCGATGAACGACTGGCAGGCGCATGACTTCGTCGATCAGGAGCCGCGGCTGCGCGCCTCGATCCTGGTGCCGCAGGACGATGCGGAGGCGTCGGTGAAGGAGATCGAGAAGCGCGCCGGCGACTGGCGTTTCGCGCAGATCCAGTTGGGATCGAAGACGTCGGAGCCGCTGGGCCGCCGGCGCTACTGGCCGATCTTCGCCGCGGCGCAGGCCAACAACCTGTCGATCGGGCTGCATATCGGCGGCACGCAGAACAGCGCGCCCTCGCCGAGCGGCTGGCCGCAATTCTACATCGAAGACCATCACATGCTGTGCCACTCGATGCAGAACCAGGCGGCGAGCCTGATCCTGGAGGGCGTGTTCGAGGCCTTCCCGCGCCTGAAGGTCTGCCTGATCGAGGGCGGCTTCGCCTGGGTGCCGTCACTCGGCTGGCGGCTGGATGCGCACTGGGAGAAGATGCGCGACGAGGTGCCGCAGGTGAAGCGGCCGCCATCGGAGTACATGCGGACCAACATGTGGTTCGCGACGCAGCCGGTGGAGGAGCCCGAGCACCCCGAGGACCTGCGCCAGGTGTTCGAATGGATCGGCTGGGACCGCATGGTCTACTCGTCGGACTATCCGCACTGGGACTTCGATGATCCGCACCTGGCGTTCCGCTTCCAGATGACGGAGCAGGAGAAGCGCATGCTGTTCCGCGACAATGCGCTGAGCGTGTACACCTTCCGCTAGAGCGGGCCGCGGCGCACGTATCCCGCCGCCGGATACTGGTCCGCTGATCGGCGCCTATCCCACGCTGCGCCGGCCGCCGTGGGGCGGCATCGGTACGCGGCATGCTGGTGGCGATGCCGAAGCATGCCCGCGCGCGCGATCGCTTCAGCGCAAGCACGTGAGGCGCGAACCACGCGGCAAGACCACAAGGCGGAGCATGACCGATGCCTCCTCCGGCGCCGGACATGCCCTGGCGTGGCTTGGCGCCGGGCAAGGACCCGGCTTCCGGCGCGTGCCGGTTGTCGTGGCGACCGTGAGGGGCAAGACTGTCGCGCATGGATGGATCGCGCCGGGTGGTACGCGCCGGCCACAGAAGGAGTAGCCGATGCTGCAGCCGCCGCCCGCTCGCCCTGGCATGCGCGAGGAGGAGGTCGATACGCCCGCCCTGCTGATCGACCTCGACGCGTTCGAATACAATCTGGCGCACATGGCGGAGTTGCTGGCGCCCACCAAAGCGAAGCTGCGGGCGCACGCCAAGACCCATAAGTCGCCGGTGGTCGCCAAACTGCAGATGGCGCACGGCGCGGTCGGGCAATGCGTGCAGAAGGTGGCGGAGGCCGAGGCGCTGGCCTGGGGCGGCATTCCGGACATCCTGGTGAGCAACGAGGTAGTGGGCGCGTCGAAGCTGGCCCGGCTGGCGGCACTGGCACGCATCGCCAAGGTGGCGGTGTGTGTCGATGACGCGGCGCAGGTCGCGATGATCGAGGCCGCGGCGGAGGATGCCGGCATCCGGTTGTCCGTGCTGGTGGAGATCGATGTCGGCGCCGGCCGCTGCGGCGTGGCGCCGGGGCCGGACGCGGTGGCGCTGGCGCAGCGGATCGCGGCGTCGAAGCACCTGATCTTCGGCGGCCTGCAGGCCTACCAGGGCAGCGCGCAGCACAAGCGCACGGTGGCGGAGCGGCGCAGCCTGATCGACAACGCGGTCGAAGGATCGCGCCGCACGGTGGAGCAGTTGCGCCAGCAGGGGCTCGACTGCCCGATCGTCGGCGGCGCCGGTACCGGCACGTTCCAGTTCGAGTCGGTATCGGGCGTCTATACGGAGATCCAGGCCGGCAGCTATGTGTTCATGGATGCCGACTACGCCCGCAACCTGGATGAGGCGGGGGCGCCGATCAGCACGTTCCGCCATGCGCTGTTCGTGCTGGCGACGGTGATGAGCGTGCCGAACCGCAGCATCGCGGTCGTGGATGCCGGCCACAAGGCGGTGTCCGTGGACAGCGGTATGCCGACGCTCTGGCAGCGGCCCGATATCCGCTACGTCGGTGCATCGGACGAGCACGGCAAGCTTGAGGTTGGTTCGGAGACGGCGGCGCCGAAACTGGGTGAGAAGCTGCGGCTGGTGCCGGGCCACTGCGATCCGACGGTGGACCGCTACGACTGGTATGTCGGCGTTCGCGGCGGCCGGGTGGAATGCCTGTGGCCGATCGCGGCGCGGGGCGGGATGTACTGACATCTATCCCGCCGCGGCAACGGTCCGGCCGGCGGGCGCCGGTGTCAGCCCGTAGACCCCTCTTTCCGCCGGCAGCGGTGCGAAGCGGCTGGTGATCCCGAGCACGGTCTCTGCGCCGCCGAGATACAGCAGGCCGTCTGCCGGCATCTGCTGCGCCACTGCGTCCAGCACCTTGGCTTTCGTCGGCTGGTCGAAATAGATCAGCACGTTGCGGCAGAACACGACGTCGAACTGGCCCAGGCCTCGCAGGTCGCCCAGCAGGTTCCATTCCTTGTATTGGACCATGCTGCGGAGTGCATCGCTGATGCGCCAGGCGGCCTGGTCCTTGCGGAAGTAGCGCATCAGCATCTGCACCGGCAGGCCGCGCTGCACCTCGAACTGCGTGTACACCCCCTCACGCGCGCGCGTGAGCTGGTCGCGCGCCAGGTCGGTGCCGATGATCTCCACCCGCCGGTCACCCACCGTGGCGCGGCACTCGGTGAGGATCATGGCGAGGGAATAGGCTTCCTGGCCGGATGACGATGCGGCGGACCAGATGCGCAGCGGGGCGGTCGCGCTCCGTGCGGCGAGGAGCCGTGGCAGCGCCTGGTTGCGGAAATGCTGGAACGGCTTGTCGTCGCGGAAGAAGAAGCTCTCGTTGGTGGTCATCGCCTCGACCACGTCGCGGATCAGCGGTTCCGCGGCGAGCCCTCGCAGCCGGTCGGCCAGCGCCGCCAGATCGCGGAACTTCTCGCGCTTGAGAATCGGCGCCAGCCGGGTCTCGAGCAGGTACAGCTTGTCCGGCCCGATCACGAGGCCCGAGCGGTTCTTGAGCAAGGTCGCAAACGTCTGGAATGCGGCCGAGGGCAGCGTCTGGCTCATGTGCGCGATACCCGCAGCATCTCCAGCAGTTTCGGGGCGATGCGCGGCAGAGGCAGGACCGCGTGGCAGAGTCCGGCCTGCGCCACGGCCCCGGGCATTCCCCAGACGACGCTGGTGGCTTCGTCCTGTGCGATGGCGCTGCCTCCGGCCTCGATCACCTGACGCGTCCCCGCCAGGCCGTCCTGACCCATTCCGGTCAGCATCGCGACGAGCACGCGACCGTCGCAGGCGGCGCTGGCGCTGCGCAGCATCGGATCGACCGATGGCCGGCAGAAATTCTCCGGCGGATCGGTGGTGATGCGTGCCCGCAGGCTGCCGCGGCCCGTTTCGACCAGCAGATGCCGGTCTCCCGGAGCCAGGTAGATGCGACCGGCGGAGAGGGTCTCGCCCTCCTTCGCCTCCGCGCAGGGCAGGCCGCCCAGCTTGCTGATGTGCTCGGCCAGGATCGGCGTGAACGTCGCGGGCATATGCTGGGTCATCACCACGGGTACGTTGATCGACTTGCCCAGGCCCTGCACCAGGGTGAACAGTGCCTGCGGCCCGCCGGTGGAACTGCCGATGGCCAGCAGCCGTGGCGGCATGCCGGCAGGCGGCCGCAGCCGCAGGTCGGCCATGTCACGCATTGGCTGCGTGCCGCGACGGCGGATCCGCCCCAGGCCTTTGACCTTCTCGACCAGTTCGCGGCGAAACGCCTCATCGCCGGTCACGGCGGAGGGTTTCGGCACATAGTCGGCCGCGCCCAGCCGCAAGGCGCGGAGCGCGATATCGGCGCCGCGAGTGGTGAGGGTGGAGGCCATGATGATCTTGAGCGAAGGGTCCGCCCGCAACAGCAGCGGCAGCGCGGTGAGCCCGTCCATCACCGGCATTTCGATGTCGAGGACGACGACATCGGCCGGCGTACGCTTTATCTCATCCAGGGCCATCTGGCCGTTGGCGACACGTGCCACCACCTGCACGCCAGGGTCGGCATCGAGCATGCGCGCAACCGCACCGCGAATGACTGCCGAGTCATCGCAGACCATGACACGCACGGCCTGGGTTGCGGCCGGCCTTACCGCCGCACGGGCGGGGGCGATCACAGCAGCCCGACCTGCTCGAACTTGCCCACCAGGATGTCCTCATCGAACGGCTTCATGATGTACTCCTGTGCGCCGTGCGTGATCGCGAGCTCGATCGAGGACATGTCTGTCTCGGTCGTGCAGAACACCACGGGCGGCCTGTCCGGGCCGTATTCGGCGCGCAATTGTTTGAGGAACTCGATCCCGTTCATCACGGGCATGTTCCAATCCAGCAAGACGCAGTCGGGCATGCTGATCCGGCATGCGTCGAGCGCCTGCTGGCCATCGCCCGCTTCCGCGACATCGAAGCCGTGCGCTTCAAGGATACGGCGCGCTACCTTGCGCACGACGCGGCTGTCATCCACTACAAGGCACACGCGCGACATGGCTGCATCCCTCAGCCGGCTTCATTGAGTGCAAGCAGCCGGCCGACATCGAGAACCACCAGCAGCCGCCCGTCGAGCCGGTAGATGCCGGCGCTGAACTGGGCCCATGCCGCAGGGAGGGTCGGCGGATTGCGCTCGAATGCGCTGGCCTTCAGGCTCAGCACCTCGGATACCTGATCCACCAGCAACGCATAGAGTTCACCGCTCTGTTCGGCGACCACCGACATTCGCGGGTGTCCCTCGGGGGCCGGGGGCAACCGCAGCCGCTGCCGCAGGTCGATCGCCGTGACGATGCGCCCCCGCAGGTTGAGGCTGCCGGCAATCTCGGAGGGTGCCAGCGGAATGCGCGTGATCTTGTGCTCGCCCAGGATGTCCCGCACCGCAAGCACGGGCACCCCGCAAAGCTGATCGGCGACGGTCAGCGTGACGAAGACGCGTTCGTCCGCATCGGTCGCGGAATCGGATCGTTCCAGAACGTCGGTGGTCATGCATCGTCTCCTATCGTCGCCTACGCTGCGATCGGTTCCGCCAGGCACTGCCGCAGGCTGGCGATCAAAGCCTCACGCTGGAATTTGGCGACGTAATCGCTGAACCCGGCGTCACGTCCCGCCTCGATGTCCGCGGGTTCTGTCCGCGCCGACAGCGCGATCATGGGAAGCCGCACCCACGAACCGCTGCTGCGCACTGCACGGGCGAAGTCCAGCCCGTCCATGTCGGGCATCGTGATGTCGGACACGATCGCGTCGAACATCGTCCCGGCGTCGCGCAGGCGCAGCGCCTCCGCGGCGCTGGAGGCCGCCGTCACGCGATAGCCGGCCGCGCCGAGGATCGGTGTGACCAACTGACGGAAGAAGTCGCTGTCCTCCACCACCAGCACCCGCCGGGACCTGTCCTGCGTTGTCGTCTGCGCCGAACCGTGGAACCAGTCCTGCCATGCCTGGGTCAGCCAGTAGCCGGTATCGATGACGTCGGTGGCCAGGCCACCGATCACCGCCGAACCCAGCAGTCCGGGCCGTGCGCCGGACAGCTCGATGTTCAGCCGATCCTCGACCACGTCTACGATCTCATCGACCATCAGCCCCATGCTGCGGTCTCCGTCGTTGAACACCAGCACTGACTGACGCGGCTTCGCGGTGTCGATACTGTCCGACATGGCGACCAGCGGCATCAGCTTGCCGCGGTACTGGGTCACGGGAGCACCGCACGACACCTCGATCTTTTCGCGCGGGATGTCCTCGAGCCGGGCGACGAGCCCGAGCGGCACTGCGAGCTTCTGGTCGCTGCCGGCACGGAACAACAGCATGGCGGTACGGTCGTTGCTGCGCAGCGCGTCCACCGCGTTCGAGGCGATCGCCTTGGAGTCGCCGCCTGCGCCCACGCCGGTGCCTCGCGCAATGCCATTCGGATCGAGGATCATGATCACTGATCCGTCGCCCAGGATGGTGTTGCCGCTGAACATCGTGACGTGGCGCAGGATCGGTGCGACCGGCTTCACCACGATCTCTTCCGTGTCGAACACGCGATCGACGATGATGCCCATGCTGTTGGCGCCGACCTGCGCCACCACGATGTAGGCGCCGGTGTCGTCGTTATGCGAGCAGCCCAGCGCCAGCAGATCGTTGAGGTTGACCAGCGGCAGCAGACGGTCGCGCAGGCGCAGCACGGGCGTGTCGTTGATCCGTTCGATCACGCTCTCGGAGCCGGCCTCGTTGTGGCTGCGGCCGGCTTCCTTCTGCGCGCGCACCAGTTCCACCACACTGATCTGCGGGATGGCGAAGCGCTCGCCGCCTGCCTCCACGATCAGTGCGGACACGATCGCCAGCGTCAGCGGGATCTTGATGGTGAAGGTGGTGCCCTGGCCGGCCACGCTCTTGAGGTCGATCGTGCCGCCGATCTTCTCGATATTGCTCTTCACCACGTCCATGCCGACGCCGCGGCCCGACACCGCGGTGACCACGGCCGCGGTCGAGAAGCCGGCGCGGAAG
The DNA here is from genome assembly GCA_037201625.1 of Acetobacteraceae bacterium. Lineage (GTDB taxonomy): Bacteria > Pseudomonadota > Alphaproteobacteria > Acetobacterales > Acetobacteraceae > JAMXLO01. The sequence continues at coordinate 3,051,643 of JBBCGR010000003.1, forward strand.
ATGAAGCGCTGCAGGTGCGCCTCGCTCATGCCGGCAAGCTCGGCCTCGGTCGCCAGCCCGTTCGCCAGCACCTTGGCACGAATTCTGTCGATCGGCAGGCCGCGGCCGTCATCCGAGATCTCGATGATGATGTGGCCGCCTTCATGGAAGGCATTCAGCGTGATGTGGCCGGTCTCGGGCTTGCCGGCGGCGCGGCGGTCGGCGGTGCCTTCCAGGCCATGGTCGCCGCTGTTGCGCACCATGTGCGTCAGCGGGTCCTTGATGAGCTCGAGCACCTGGCGATCGAGTTCAGTATCCGCGCCGAGCATGGTCAGCTCGATCTTCTTGTCCATCTCGCGGGCAAGGTCGCGGACCAGGCGCGGCAGCTTGTTCCACGCGATGCCGATCGGCTGCATGCGCGTCTTCATCACGCCTTCCTGCAGATCGGACGTGATGTGCGACAATCGCTGCAGCGGTACCGTGAAGCCGTTGTTCTCCTGCGTGCGGGCAAGCTGGAGGAGCTGGTTGCGGGTCAGCACCAGTTCGCTGACCAGCGTCATCAGGTCCTCGAGCACATCCACCGTCACGCGGATCGTCTGCGCTGCGGCGACCGGTTCGCCAGGCGGCGCATCAGGGTGCGCAACCGCCTGCGCGACGGAAGGAGCCACAGGCGCATGGGCAGCTTCCGCAACCGGCACAGCAACCGGTTCGGGGTCCGGCTCCGGCTCCATCGCGGGTGCCGCGGCGGGTGGCGCGGCAGGCGCTGCCGCCTTCTGCTTCGCGGCCTCGCCGGTTGCCGCAGCATTCAGCGCCGCGATCAGTTCGCCGTCGTCGCCGGTCGGTTCGCTGCCGGTCGCGGCCAGCCCGGCGACGATCACCTTGATCTGGTCGAGTGCCGCCAGCACGATCGTCACGACATCGGGCGTCGCCGACAGTACGCCGTCGCGCACCTTGCCAAGGACGTTCTCGCCGGCATGGGCGACGCGTTCGAGGCGCGGCAGACCCAGGAAGCCGCAGGTGCCCTTGATCGTGTGGACCAGGCGGAAGATCAGCGAGAGCGTCTCCTGGTCGCCTGGCGTCTGCTCAAGCTTCACCAGCGCAACGTCCAGGTCAGCGATGCTCTCGTTCGTCTCGGTGAGGAAGTCGGCGATCAGATCGTCCATGGCAGCCCTCGCGGGCCCGGCACATCACCGGGCGGAGCGCCATCTTGGACAGGTGCTGACGAAGAATCGGTAAATGTGGGCGATGGTAAATTTGCCGATCAGGGTGGCCGATCAGGGTGTCTGGGGCCGCCCCACGCAGTGGTAGTCGAGACCGGCCTCCCGCATGGCCACCGGGTCATAGACGTTGCGCAGGTCGACCACGACCCGTCCGCGCATCGTCTCGCGCAGCCGGTCGGGACTCATGGCGCGGAATTCGTTCCATTCGGTGATGAGCACCAGCGCATCGGCGTCCCGGGCGGCATCGAAGGCATCGCGGCAGTAGGTGACGTTGCCCGGCAGCAGCGGCTTGGCCTGCTGCATACCCTCGGGGTCGAAGGCCCGGATCGTGGCGCCATCGCCGGACAGCCGTGTCACGATGGAGAGCGCGGGAGCGTCGCGCATGTCGTCGGTTTCCGGTTTGAAGGTGAGGCCGAGCACGGCGATGGTCTTGCCGCGCACCGATCCGCCGCAGGCATTGATGACCCGCACCGCCATGTGGGATTTGCGCGCGTCGTTCACGGCGACCGTGGTTTCCACCAGGCGTGACGGCGTGCCGTAGTCCTGCGCGGTGCGCATGAGTGCCAGCGTGTCCTTGGGGAAGCAGGAGCCGCCATAGCCCGGCCCGGGATGCAGGAACTTGCGCCCGATCCGGCCGTCCAGGCCGATGCCGCGCGCCACGTCGTGCACATCGGCACCGACCTTCTCGCACAGGTCCGCCATCTCGTTGATGAAGGTGACCTTCATGGCGAGGAAGGCGTTGGCGGCATATTTCGTGAGTTCGGCTGTCTCGATGCCGGTGAAGACGATCGGCGCCTCGATCAGGTAGAGCGGCCGGTACAGCCGGCGCAGCACCTCGCGCGCGCGGTCGCTCTCGGCGCCGATCACCACGCGGTCGGGCCGCATGAAGTCGCCGATCGCGTTGCCTTCGCGCAGGAATTCCGGGTTCGAGGCGACGTCGAAATCGAGGTCCGGCCGGGTCGCGCGGACGATTTCCGCGATCCGGCGGCTGGTGCCGACCGGCACCGTCGACTTGGTGACGATGACCGAATAGCTGCTGAGCGCGCGGGCCACCTGCTCGGCGGCGGCGTACACATAAGAGAGGTCGGCGTGTCCGTCGCCGCGGCGGGTGGGCGTGCCGACCGCAATGAACACGGCTTCGGCACCGCGCACCGCGGCGGTCAGATCGGCGGTGAAGGCGAGGCGGCCGGCGGCGACATTCTCCCCCACCAGCTTGTCGAGGCCAGGCTCGAAGATCGGCATGCGGCCTTCATGCAGCGCTGCCAGCTTGGCGGCATCGACCTCCACGACGGTCACGTCGGTGCCGAACTCGGCAAAGCAGGCACCGGAGACCAGGCCAACGTAGCCCCCGCCGATCATGGCAATTCGCATCTGTGCGGCTCCTTCGCAGGTGGATCGGATAAAGCACGGGCGGGCGGCGCAATTCCAGAGCGCTGACCGGAAGGTGCCTCAGTCCTGGCCGCCGCGCCGTGCCATCTCATCGAGGTCGCCCTGCGCCCGGTGCTCGGCCGCCGCCGCGGCTGCCGCCGCGTGCCGTTCCAGCGTCTCCTCCACCGCAAGCACCGCTGCCCTGGCGGCCCCCAGCACCGCCCTCGCCTGAGCGGTCGCCAACTCGGCCGCTGCCTCGGCTTCCTGCGCCGCGTGCTGCTTCGGCCGGATCCGGCGAAGCCAGGCGGCAAAGGCCTCGACCTCCGCATCGCCGGCGGCGAGGCTGGTTGCTGCCTCGGTCTCCTGGAGGATGGCGGCCGCGACGCCGGCAACCGCCGCCGCGGCTTCACTCTCGCTGCGCAGGCAGTCCCCCAGCGCGCGTCGGGCCTGGTCCGCGGTCAGCCGGCGCAGCCGCAACAATGCCTCCAGCGGATCCTGTTTCATGCCGGTTCCATTGCCGCCCGCAGGGCCGTAAAGCTGTCATCGATACCGGTGGCCTCGTCGCGGGCCTGGCGCAGCATCGCCTCGATCCGCGGTGCCAGCGCCACCGCCTCATCCACCGCCGGATCGCTGCCGGCACGATAGGCGCCCAGGCGGACCATGTCCGCCATGTCGGCGTACAGTGCCAGCAGTGCGCGTGCCCGGCGCGCCACCGCGTTCTCCTCGGGGGCGTTGCAGCCGGGCACCGCGCGGGACAGCGACCGCAGCACGTCCACCGCGGGATAGCGGCCGCCCTCGGCGATCCGCCGGTCCAGCACGACATGGCCGTCCAGGATGCCGCGGACCGCATCGGCGACCGGTTCGTTATGGTCGTCGCCCTCGACCAGCACGCTGAACAGTGCGGTGATATGGCCGACGGCACCGGCACCATCCAGCCCGGGGCCGGCACGCTCCAGCAGTCGCGGCAGTTCCGCGAACACGCTCGGCGGGAAGCCGCGGGTGGCTGGCGGCTCGCCTGCCGACAGGCCGATCTCGCGCAGCGCCAGGCAGAACCGCGTGACGCTGTCCATCAGCAGCAGCACCGACAGCCCCTGGTCACGGAAGTATTCCGCCACCGCCATTGCGGCGTAGGCGGCCTGGCGGCGCAGCATGGGCGGTGAATCCGACGTCGAGACCACGACGACGGATCGGGCGAGGCCTGCCTCCCCCAGGTCGTCCTCGATGAATTCGCGTACCTCGCGACCACGCTCGCCAATCAGGGCGAGCACCGCGACGTCGCAGGACGTGTGCCGCGCCAGCATCGCGAGCAGCGTGGACTTGCCGATGCCCGATCCTGAGAACAGGCCAAGCCGCTGGCCCTGGCGGCAGGTGGCAAAGCAGTTGAGGGCACGCACACCGACGTCGAGGCGAGGGCCGAGACGGGCACGCAGGGTTGCATCGGGCGGCGGTCGGCGGATGCGGATCCCCTGGCTGCCGGAGGGCAGTGGCCCGCGCCGGTCGAGCGGCCGGCCGAGAGGGTCCACGACGCGGCCCAGCCAGCCGTCGCAGACCGGCAGGGTCGCGCCACCCATTCCCGCGCCCGGTGCGGTGCGGAAGATCGCGGCACTCCCCGGTCCGAGACCCTCCAGCGAGCCGAACGGCATGGCCTGCGCCTGTCCCTGGCGGAAGGCCACGACCTCCGCCTCCACCTGGCGGCCGTCGCGCGCTGCGAGGGCGAGCCGGTCGCCGACCGAGACATGCTTGCTGAGGCCGTCGATATCGACGAGCAGACCTGATACGCCGGTGACTCGACCTTCGATGCGGATTGCGGCAATACTCCGCAACCCACTCGTGCATTCCGCGCTGCGTTGCACCAGAGATTGCTGTCTCATTGGGACGAATTCTCTTCTTTAATCAGGATCATGTCGATAATTCCGTCATAACGGCCACCGTAGGCGCTTCAGGTGGCGATAAAGATACGCGCAATTCGTGAAAATTTGCTAGCGAGCCACACGTCATGGTGGTAAAAATGGTTTCGACAAAACCGGGAGAAGCAAACCGATGCGGATACTCCTGATCGAGGACGATCTCGTGGCTGCCCGTGGCGTCACGCTGATGCTGAAGTCGAGCGGCGCGGTGGTCGACCATGCGGACACCGGCGAAGAAGGCCTGGAGCTGGCGCGCCACTATGATTACGACATCGTGGTCCTGGACCTCATGCTGCCCGACATCGAGGGCTTCGAGGTCGTCCGGCGCATGCGCGTCGGCCGCAACGATACGCCGGTGCTGATCCTGTCCGGCCTGTCGCGGCCGCAGGCGAAGGTGAAGGGACTCGGCCTGGGCGCCGACGATTTCATCACCAAGCCGTTCGACAAAGCCGAGTTGCTGGCTCGGATGCAGGCCATCGTCCGCCGCAGCAAGGGGTTCAGCCAGCCCTCGCTCAGCGTCGGCCCGCTGCTGCTGAACCTCGACAGCCACGAAGTGACCGTGGACGGTCAGCAGGTGCATCTCACCGGCAAGGAATACGCGATCCTTGAACTGCTGGTGCTGCGCAAAGGCATGGTCCTCACCAAGGAGGCGTTCCTCAACCACCTCTATGGCGGGATGGATGAACCCGAAATGAAGATCATCGACGTGTTCATCTGCAAGCTGCGCAAGAAGCTGGCAGTGGCGGGGGCGGACAACCTGATCGGCACCGTCTGGGGCCGCGGCTACATGATCCGCGAGCCGTCGCAGGGACAGCAGATCGGCGTGCCGGGCGAGCCGCTGCCGCAAATGACCGCGGTGTAGATCAGACCAGCCTGCCGTCCCGCGCCACCACCCGCCCAGCCGCCACCACGAGCCGACGGGGCGGCGCGGTGACCACCGCCTCGGCCGGAGTGCCCGCGTCGACCAACACCAGGTCGGCACGGTCGCCAGGGGCAAGCCCGTACTGCGCAAAATCGCAGCCGTGCGCCGCCGCCATCGTCACGCAGTCGAACGCCCATTCCAGTTCCTCGTCACGCCGCAGCGCATTGCGCAGGCCGATATGCATGGCGCGATCCAGCATGTCCGGCCGGGCATAGGGCGTCCAGGTATCGCGGATGCCGTCATTGCCGCCGAACACCGTCACGCCCGCCGCGCGACACGCCGCGAGCGGCGGCACGGGGCTCGACGCCGGCGCGGTGGTGGCGATCGCGACATCCAGCCGCGCCATCCTCGCCAGCAGCGCATCCCGGTCGCGGTCCGGAATCCCGCCCAGACAGAACCCGTGGCTCACCACGACCTTGCCGTGCAGCCCGAGCGCCGCGGTGCGCTCCAGGATCAGGTCGAGCGAGAACGCGCCCATCTCGCCCGGCTCGTGCAGATGGATATCGACCGGGCAGGCGTGACGCTCCGCCAGCGCGAACGTCACATCCAGGCAGCGCACCGGATCGCGGTCGATCGCACAGGGATCGATGCCGCCGACGATCCCGGCCCCCTCGCGCAGGGCGGTGTCCATCAGCGCCTCGGTGCCCGGGCGATTGGTCAGGCCGGACTGCGGAAACGCCACGATCTGCATGTCGATCGCGCCGCCCAGGTCATCACGGGTGCGCAGCGTCGCGTGCAGGTGCGCGAGGCCGATCTCGGTGTCGATGTCGGCGTGCGAGCGCATGCGCGTGGTGCCGTTGGCCAGGAAGTCGCGTGCCAGCGCGAGCGAGCGCGCTGCGGCGTCATGCCCGGTCGCGGCACGCCAGGTCCGCTCGTTCTCGATCCGGTCGAGGCGGGTGGGGCCGACCTCGTTGCGGTGCCACGGGCCGCCCCACAGGGTCTTGTCGAGATGCGTGTGGCCCTCGACCAGTCCCGGCAGCAGCAAGGCGCCGGCGCCGTCCTCGATGGCGGTGGCGGGGCCTGTCGCCAGGTTGCTGCCGACCGCGGCGATCCTGCCCGCCTGCACCAGGATGTCGGTGACGGCGTTGCCGAGCGGGCGGACGTTGCGAAGCATCAGGTCGGCCAAGGTGCATCCCCTTTCGCAGCCGCGTGGCGGCACCGTGCACCGGTGCGCGTCACGCCGATGAGTGCCGATCCTGCCGCGCCTCAGCCGCGCTCCGCCAGCACCCAGGAGCGGAACAGCGCCAGGTCGATATTGCCGCCGCTGGCGACCACGCCGACGCGCTTGCCCGCCATGCGCGCCTTCTCCTGCAGCAGCGCGGCGAGCGGTGCGGCACCGGCGCCTTCCACCAGGTTATGCGTGTCGGTCCAGTAGCAGCGGATCGCATCGGCGATCGCGTCATCGGTCACCGTCACGATGCGTGCGGCACCGGCGCGGATGATGGCGAAGGCGGCGGCATCCGGCTCGCGTACCGCCACGCCATCGGCCAGCGTCTCGGCGCGGTTCAGCGCGACGATGCGGCCTTCGTCGAACGAGCGCGCGTAGGCCGGCGCACCTGCGGCCTGCACGCCGATGATCTCGGTATCGAGGCCGAGCAGGTTGCGCACCATGATGGCGCCGCAGATGCCCGAGCCGAGGCCGATGGGGACATAAAGGGCGTCGAGCGGCGGGGCGTTGCGGAACAGTTCGAGCGCGTAGGTCGCGACGCCTTTCACCAGGTCGGGCGCGAAGGACGGTGCGAACTCCAGAGCCTCCGCCACGGCGAGCCGCGATGCCTCCTCGCGCGCCATCTCGAAGTCGTCGCCATGTTCGACGAGCCGCGCACCGAACGCGCGCATCGCGGCATTCTTCTCGACGCTGTTGCCGTGGGGAACGACCACTGTCACGGCGATGCCGTACTGGCGGCCGGCGCAGGCCAGCGACTGGCCGTGGTTGCCGCGCGTGGCTGAAACGATGCCGCGCACCTCGGGGCGTTCGCGTCGCAGTCGTTCGGCGTAGACCAGGCCGCCGCGCAGCTTGAAGGCGCCTGTCGGCGTGTGGTTCTCGTGCTTCACCCAGACCTCGGCGCCGCAGCGTTGCGCGAGCAGCGGCCACGCATATTGCGGCGTGCCGGGAAAGTTCGCATGCACCAATGCGAGCGCGGCCTCGAGTTCCGGCAGCGAGAACATCCGCCATCACCTCAATAAGAAGCGGGCCGCTGCCGGTGGTTTCCCGGCAACGGCCCGCTTTGACTAGTACCAGCCCCGATCAGGCGAGTTTGAGATTCGTAGCCGCGGCCTTGCCGCGCTCCATTGCCACCTCGTAGCTCACCTTCTGTCCATCATTGAGGCCTTTCAGGCCTGCGGCCTGCACGGCGGTGATGTGGACGAACACGTCCTTGCCACCGTCCTGCGGCATGATGAACCCATAGCCCTTGGTTGCATTGAACCACTTCACGGTTCCAACGGCCATAATCGTCACTCCTTCCAATGCGCGTCCCCTGTCGCGCGGATGGGGATGGGTGATTGCGCGCTGGAAGCGCGCTGGCGCGTCAGGCGAGCTTGAGGTTGGTCGCTGCGGCTTTGCCGCGCTCCATCGCTACCTCATAGCTGACCTTCTGGCCCTCGTTCAGGCCGCGAAGACCAGCCGCCTGCACTGCTGTGATGTGGACGAACACGTCCTTGCCGCCTTCCTGCGGCATGATGAATCCGAAACCCTTGGTCGTGTTGAACCACTTGACTGTACCGATAGCCATAGTCTGCGTTACTCTCCGTAAGGCGCATCCTGCAACAGCGCACGATGCTGGTAGACAACCGGCCCTTTGGACGTCTTGAGGGCACCCGTCTTACGGAGGCGCAGCAAGCCAAGCCAAAATGCGATTGCGTTGCGCAGTTGGCACAGAAAGGCCAGACACTGTCAATCACAGTCGTGGGACGTTGACGAGCCTGTGCACGATCGCGTGCGCATGCGGAGAACAGTCGAAAAACCGAGAAAGCGCGCGCTCAGAAACCGCTGCGCGATCCACGTAATGTCATCGCTCGGACGAATTCTGCGCCTGCCGCAATCGCCCGCCGTCCGGCGCCAAGTTGCGGATGATGGATGTGCCAGACGTGGATCATCTCAGGCCAGATCTGCAGGTCGACCGCGACGTCGGCAGCACCGGCCACCTGCGCGAGACGGATCGCATCATCCAGCAGCGTCTCGGCCGCGCCGACCTGGATCAGCAGCGGCGCGAGACCGCGCAGATCGGCATAGAGCGGTGCCGCCAGCGGCGAGCGCGGATCGGCACCGTTGAGGTACTGCCTCGCCATGTCGAGAATGCCGGGCTTCTGCACGGTGGGATCGCTCGCCGCCTTGCCGGTCATGCTGTCGCCGATCGCCTCCATGTCCACCCATGGCGAGATCGGCCAGCCGCATGCCGGCTGCGGCAGCCCGGCATCGCGGATCGCCACCATCGTCGCGACGGCGAGGCCGCCACCGGCTGAATCGCCCGCGACGGCAATGCGCTCGGGACGCACGCCACGCGCCAACAGGAAGCGATAGGCGGCCAGCGCATCATCGACCGCGGCGGGGAACGGATGTTCCGGCGCAAGCCGGTAATCGACCGCCAGCATGCGTGCGCGCGCGGCACGGCCGATCTCCGCCACCAGGTGCCGATGGCTGTCGAGCGAGCCAATCACGTAGCCGCCGCCATGCAGGTACAGCACGACGGTGTCAGGATCGGCGTCGGGCGTTGACGTCCATTCCGCCGCGACACCATTGGCGGTGACAGGCTCCACCGTGACATCGCCGGGCAGCACGTTCTGTGTGCCGCGCGCGTCGATGTCGCGCCGCCGCTGCGCGATGTCGTCGGCGCGTGGCCGCTTCGCGATCACCTCGCGTAGGACAATGATCTCCGGATCCCGCATCGTGTCGCCTCCTTCCATCTCGGCACGGCCCAACTCAGCGAGGCCCAACTCAGCGAGGCCCAACTCAGCGAGGCTTGCCGTCGACGTCGCCGCTGCGCAGTTCGCCAACCGGAAGCTGGAAGAACCGCGCGAAGTCGAACACCGTGGTGTCCTCCTGATTCCAGCAGACATAGCCGCGGCAGTCGCGCGGCCGCGCCTCGTAGACCGTGCAGCGGCGGTTCTCGCCCAGGAACTGGCAGGTGCCGAAGCCCGACTTGATCCGCTTGCTGCCCTTGCGCGTGCGCTCGACGATATGCCGCGTCTCGAACTCACGCACGGTCAGTCCGAGGAATTTGGCCAGCCGCCGCATGTCGTTGCGGCTCACCTCGACATAGCCCGCTGTACGACAGCAGAAGGCCGGGCACTTCAGGCAGTCAAGCGCTTCCCCGCTCATGTCGTCAGTGTGCGGGTGCGCGGCGGCACGGGCAAGGGGCGGCGTCCGATCGTCAGGTCAACATGCGGCCGAGCGGGCGTCCGGCGAACAGGTGCACATGGAAATGCGGCACCTCCTGCCCGCCATGCTCGCCCATGTTGGCGAGCAGGCGATAGCCCGCCGCCTCCAGCCCGAGGTCCTTCGCGATCCTGCCGACCGCGCGCATGAAGCCGGCGATCTCCGCGTCGCTGGCATGCGCACTGAAATCGGCGAACGAGACGTAGCGGCCCTTCGGAATGACCAGCACATGCGTCGGCGCCTGCGGATTGATGTCATGGAACGCCAGCGCCCACTCGTCCTCGTGGACCGTCCGGCTGGGGATCTCGCCGCGCAGGATGCGGGCAAAGATGTTGGCATCGTCGTACGGCGGCAGGCCGCTGACAGGCATGGCTGATCTCCCCCCCAGGGAATTGTCGGTCAGGGAATCTTCGTCGTCTCCAGCCCGAAGGCAACCGGCAGGTTGCGCGCCCGCGACGCCTTCTCGGCAATGCCGCTGATGCCTTCGCGACGCTTCAGTTCAGCCCACACTTCCTCCGGCCGGATGCCGCTCGCGACCCACAGGACGATCAGGTGGTACAGCACATCGGCGCTTTCGGCGATCACCGCGTCGCGGTTGCCGGCCACCGCCTCGATCAGGCACTCGACCGCTTCCTCGCCGAATTTCTGCGCGACCTTGGCGGTGCCGCGCGCGAGCAGCCTGGCGGAATGGCTCACCGCCGGATCGGCGTCGCGCCGGTTCGTCACCACCGACCACAACCGGTCCAGCACGACCGCGGCCGGGCCGATCGCCAGCGGCGGCACAACCTCGGGCGCCACGGTCCGCTCGATCGCCGCAGCCGTGCGCTTGCTCGGCTTGCGCAGCTTCTTGGGCTTCGGTTTGAGCGTCGGCTTGGTTTGGACTTTTCGCTTTGCTGATTTGGCCATCGTGACGTTTTCCTCAGGCCGCCTCTCGCGGGAGGCGTACCGGCAGCCCCGCCATATGCAGCGCTCCCTTCACCTCGGCAATAGTGAATGTACCGAAATGGAATACGCTGGCCGCCAGCAGGCCCGTCGCACCGGCGCGCGCGCCTTCGACGAAATGCTGCAACGTGCCGACGCCGCCCGAGGCGATCACCGGCAGACGTACCGCGCCGCACACCGCACGCAGCAGGTCGAGGTCGAAGCCCCGTCCGGTGCCGTCGCGGTCCATGCTGGTCAGCAGGATCTCGCCCGCGCCGAGGTCGGCGACCTGACGGCACCATGCGACCGCGTCGATGCCGGTGGGACGGCGCCCGCCATGGGTGAACACCTCCCACTGGCCAGGTGCGGACTGCTTGGCGTCGACCGCCACGACGACGCACTGGCTGCCGAATTTCTGCGCCGCCTCGCGCACCAGGTCGGGCCGCGCCACCGCCGCGGAATTGACGCTGCACTTGTCGGTGCCTGCCAGCAGCAGGCGGCGCATGTCGTCGGTCGAGCGGATGCCGCCGCCCACCGTCAGCGGCAGGAAGACTCGCGCCGCGGTGCGCGAGACCACATCGAGGATGGTGTCGCGGTTCTCGTGGCTCGCGGTGATGTCGAGGAAGCACAGTTCATCCGCACCGGCCGCGTCGTACAGCGCGGCCTGCTCCACCGGATCGCCGGCATCGCGCAGGGAGACGAAGTTGACTCCCTTGACGACGCGGCCGTCCTTCACGTCCAGGCAGGGAATGACACGCAGCTTCAGCATGGCGGCGTTTTAGAATAGGTATGCGTGAGCATGGCAAGGGACTTATGCACAGGCGGTCCCCGGCGCCATCGGGCGCCCTTGGACCTGTCGGGGATTTGTCGAGATCGGCTCAGCCTGACAGCAACGTGAGGGCCTGGCCCGGGTCGATCCGGCCGTCGTACAGCGCGCGCCCGACGATGACGCCCTCGATGCGCGTGCCGGATGCGGCGTCGCGCAGCGCGACCAGGTCCTGCGGCCCGCCGACGCCGCCCGAGGCGATCACCGGTATCGTGCAGGCAGCGGCCAATGCGACGGTCTGCTCGATGTTGAGGCCGGCCAGCATGCCGTCGCGGCTGATGTCCGTATAGACGATTGCGGCCACACCCGCATCCTCGAAGGATTGCGCCAGCGCGCCGGCGTCGATGGTGGACGTTTCTGCCCAGCCCTCGGTCGCCACCATGCCGTCGCGCGCGTCGATCCCGACCACGATGCGGCCGGGGAAGTGCCTGCACGCCTCGCGCACCAGCGCCGGGTGCTTCACCGCGGCGCTGCCCAGGATGACGCGGCGGATGCCGGCGGCGAGCCACGCCTCGATGCCGGCCATGTCGCGGATGCCGCCGCCAAGCTGCACCGGGACGCTGACCGCCGCGAGGATCGCAGCGACCGCGGCGCCGTTCACCGGGCGGCCGGCGAAGGCGCCGTTCAGGTCCACCACGTGCAGCCAGCCGCAGCCGGCCGCCTGCCAGGTCAGCGCCTGGCCGGCCGGATCCGACGAATAGACCGTGGCATCGTCCATCACGCCGCGCCGCAGCCGCACGCACTGGCCGTCCTTCAGGTCGATCGCGGGATACAGCGTCAGCGCCGTCACGACGCGCTCTGGCCCCGCCGCACGCGCAGCCGTTTGGAGTAGAAATACCCGCGCACCACCTGGCCGCGCACGAAGGCGTAGTCGGGATGCACGCCCCAGCGCTCGAAGCCGAGTGATTCGTACAGGCGGATCGCCGCCTCCTGCGTCTCGCGCAGGTCGAGGTCCAGCACATGGTATCCGAGGTCGCGCGCGCGCTCCTCGACGCCGATGGTGAGCAGCCGCGCCAGGCCGTGGCCGCGGGCATAGGGCGCGATGTAGGCGTGCATCAGGTGCGCCGCGTGGCCCTGCGCCTCGTTGTTGCGCGGCGGGCGGACCAGGTGCGCGGAGCCCACCACCAGCCCGTCGAGCCGGGCGACGAACAACTCGCGCTCCGGCACCAGCAGCACGCCGCGGAAATAGGTCTCGAGCGCCATGCGGCCGGGCGGATTGACCCAGCCGAAGCCGCCGCCGTCGATGATCGCGGCCGACGTCGCCTCGCACAGCGCGTGCAGGTCGTCTTCGGTGAATTCGGTCACGCGCTCGATCAGGCGCTGTGCCGGCAGCGGCGTTACCTCGGAGGCCATCAGGTCACGGCGTCCAGCGCAGGAAATTGCCCAGGATGCGGATGCCGACCTCCTGGCTCTTTTCCACGTGGAACTGCGTGCCGGCGCGATTGCCGGACGCGACCATCGCCACCACCGGTGCGCCGTAGTCGGTCATTGCGATCGCTTCCCGTGGGTTGCCGCCGAGCAGTGCGTAGCTGTGCACGAAATACACGTGGTCACCCGGGACAAGGCCATCAAGCAGTTTATGGCTACCCGGAATGAAATCGAGCGAATTCCACCCCATCTGCGGCAGCCGCAGGCCGGGCGCCGGCATCTCGGCGATCTCGCCGGCGATCCAGCCGAAGCCCGACGTGATCTCATGCTCGAGGCCGCGTTCGGCCATGAGCTGCATGCCGACGCAGATGCCGAGGAACGGCGTGCCGGCGACGGTGGATGTTTCGATCGCCTCCGCCATGCCGGGCACGGCGGCGAGCCCGCGCGAGCAGTCGGCGAAGGCACCCTGGCCGGGCAGCACGATCCGGTCGGCGGCGGCCACCCAGTCGGCATCCGCCGTCACGCGGACGTCCGCGCGCAGCCCGACACGCTCCGCCGCCAGCGCGAGCGCGCGGGACGCGGAGGCGAGGTTGCCGCTGCCGTAGTCGACCACCGCGACTTTCATCGCGCCCCCCTCATCGCACCCATCTCACCGCGCCCTTTGGGGCGGCAGGAAGCTGCCCTTCAGGTCGGGGCGCCGGTCCAGCAGGCAGGCCAGCGCCTCCAGCTCGTCGCGCGCCGCCACCACCTGGGCCAGCAGGTAGCCGCGATGCGCCAGCGACCAGCGGCGCAGGTCGTGGCCGGACAGTCCCAGCAGCACCGCGTCCGCCGCCAGCAATGCCGCCAGCACCGCATCGTCGGCCAGTGCGACGATGAGCACGAGGGCGACGGCGGACAGCACGGCAGCGATCCAGGCCCGGTGCACGGCAAGCCAGAGCGGCCCGAACAGCAGCGCGCCCCAACTGAATCCCTCGCGTACCAGCACCGGAGCGGCGCCGGCGCGGATATGGGCCGACCAGAACCTCATGGTCCGGCGCCCGATCGCGCCCATCCGATTGCCCGCCTCATAGCGCACCCTTGGTCGACGGGATGGCGTCGCCGGCGCGCGGGTCGGCTTCCACCGCCATGCGCAGCGCCCGCGCCACCGACTTGAAGCAGGCCTCCGCCACGTGGTGCGCGTTGTGGCCGCGCCGGCGGGTGATGTGCAGCGTGACCAGCGCGTTCATGGCGAAGGCGCGGAAGAATTCCTCGAAAAGCTCGGTGTCCATCTCGCCGATCTTCGGCCGCTCGAAGCTCACGTCCCACACCAGGAACGGCCGGCCCGAGATATCCACCGCCGCCTCGGCCAGCGTCTCATCCATCGGCACCAGCGCGTGGCCGAACCGGCGGATGCCCCGCTTGTCGCCGAGCGCGCGGGCGAAGGCCTGGCCCAGGACGATGCCGACATCCTCGGTGGTGTGGTGGAAGTCGATGTGCAGGTCGCCCTTCGCGTGCACCGTCAGGTCGAACAGCGCGTGGCGGGCGAGCGCGGTCAGCATGTGGTCGAGGAAGCCGATGCCGGTGGCAATCTCGCCCCGTCCCGACCCGTCGAGCGACAGGGTCAGGCTGATATCGGTTTCGGAGGTTGTCCGCGTCAGGGTGACCGTGCGGCTCATGGGCGGTGCACTTAGCGCGCGCCGCGGCGCCGGTCCAGCGGTGCGGCACCCGGGCGCGGACCGATCGCACGGGCTCCCGTGGCCGGGGTTTCCCCCAAAGGCAATTTCTGCCGTATCGTCGCCGCATCCCGGGCCAACCGGGATCAAAAGACAACCTAACGGGAGAACGTTCCATGCCTCGTCCCCTCGCGCGCGGGATCGGCCTTGCGGCCGGCCTGCTGGTGCTGCCGACGCTTGCCCTCGATGCCGCCGCCGACCTCGCCATCTCGGCCAACGACGGCAAGGGCATGCTGGTCGACGGCGTGAATGTCGTGCCGGACAATCCGCCGGCCGACAACGTGACCATCTACGACCTGTCGGTCACGCCGCCCAAGCTGGTGGCGGAGATCAAGATGCCCACCAGCCTGGTCGGCCCGCCGCAGAGCGTCGCCATCGCCCCCGACGAATCCTTCGCGCTGGTGACCGCGGCCACCAAGCTCGATCCGGCCGACAAGAAGAAGACCGCGCTGCACAACATCGTCAGCGTGATCGACCTGAAGGCGAACCCGCCCGCCGTCATCGCCACGCACGAGACCGGCGCCGGCGCCTCGGGAGTCGCGATCAACCCGGCCGCCACGCTGGCGCTGGTCGCCAACCGCAACGAGGGCACCGTCTCGGTGTTCACCATCTCCGGCAAGACGCTGGCGCCGGCCGGCAAGGTCACGCTGGGCGACGCCAAGTCGGGGCCGAGCGCGGTCGGCTTCACCCCGGACGGCAAGATGGCGCTGGTCACCCGCGACGGCGACAGCAAGATCTCGGTGCTAACGGTGAACGGCACGGCGGTGGAGCCTACCAAGCGCGACATCTACGCCGGCCTGAAGCCGTATCCGCTGGGCATCAGCCCGCGCGGCGACTTCGCGGCAATCTCCAGCGTCGGCATGGGCGGCGGCGATTCGGACACGATCAGCCTGATCGACCTCAAGGCGGTGCCGCCGCGGGTGGTGGACACGATCTCGGTCGGCCAGACGCCCGAGAGCCTGACCGTGGCGCCGGACGGCAAGCACATCGTGGTCACGGTGATGAACGGCTCCAACAAGCCGCCGGGCTCGCCGTTCCTCAACCCGACCGGCCTCGCGCCGGTCTATGCGGTGGAGAACATGCGCCTGCGCAAGGTGGCGGAGGTGCCGGTCGGCAAGTGGTGCCAGGGGGCCGCCTGGAACAAGGACACCAGCCTGCTGATGGTGCAGTGCATGGTCGAGCAGGAGATCCAGCTCTTCAAGTTCGATGGCAGCAAGCTGACGCCGGCGGGCGTGCTGAAGGTGAGCGGCGGCCCGGCCGGGATCGCCACGACGCCGGTGCGCTAGAAGCTGATCCGGGGGCGTGATGGCCTGCTGCGGCGGCGGCGCAGGCCATCACGCGCCGGAGCATGGCCGGTGCGCCAGGCAGCACCGGAGATGCGCCGGCTCATGGTTCCGCCGCGCGACTCGCGCTCGACGTGATGCCACCGGGCAGCGATCACGCCCGGTGGCGGCGGCGGGGGATCGACAGCAGCATCGCGACCAGCAGCGCCGCGCTGGTCGTGGACTGCGCGATGCCGAACGCATGGGCATAGGCGTCGCGTCCGGTGCCATGGTCCAGCACCGTGAAGAACAGCCCGCCGATCGCCGCGACGCTGACCGCGGCGCCGATCTGCAGCGAGGAGGTGAGCACGCCGGCGGCCACGCCCGCCTGGTGCGGCTGCACGTCGCCCAGCACCGTGTTGAACAGCCGCGGGTAGGCGATGCCCTGGCCGAAGCCCGCCACCAGCACCGCCAGCGTCACCGGCCAGGAATCGTAGCCCGCCACGATCACCGCCGCGATCGACGCGTAGCCGGCGACCTGGATCGCCATGCCGATAGTGAGCAGCCAGGGGCGCAGCCGTGCCAGCGGCGCGGTCACCAGCGGGCCCACGAACAGGCCGATGCCGTAGGGCAGGATCGCCAGCCCGGTATCCAGCGGGTCGGTGCCGTAGCCCTCCTGCTCGTAGATCGCGAACAGCACGTAGAACGAGGTGGTGAAGAAGAACAGCGTGCCGACCAGCACGCCGCGGCGGAAGCTCGGGATCGCCATCAGGCTGAGGTCGAGCAGCGGACTGCCGCCCCGCGCCGTCACGCGGCGCTCGAAGGCGATGAACGCCGCGGCGAGCACCGGCACCGCGGCGAGCATGGCGAAGGTCCAGGCCGGCCAGCCCTGCTGGCGCCCCTCGGACAGCGGCAGCACGAGGCAGGCGAGCGTCGCCGAGATCAGCACGGCGCCGCCGATGTCGAGCCCCTGGCGGCGGCTGGCGCTGGTCTCCGGCACGATCAGCCAGGCGAGCAGCATCACCGGCAGGCCGATCGGCAGCTTGGCGAGGAACACGGTGCGCCAGCCGAGATCGAACGGGCTCCATTCCACCAGCGCCCCGCCGGAGAACTGGCCGATCGAGGCAGCGAGCCCCATCATCATGCCGTAGAAGCTGAGCGCCCTGGCGAGTTCCGCCTCGCTCGGGAACAGCGCGCGGATCGAGCCCAGCACCTGCGGTACCAGTGACGCCGCCGCCACGCCCTGCAGGACGCGGCCGATCACCAGTTCCGTGGGCGTCGCCGCCAGGCCGCACAGCATGTTGGTGGCGACGAAGCCGGCCATGCCGATGAGGAACAGCCGGCGGCGGCCGAACAGGTCGCCGAGCCGCCCGCCGGTGATCAGGAACACCGCATAGCTGGCGGCATAGCCGGACACGATCAGTTGCAGTTCGGCCGGCGAGGCACCGATCGAGGCATGGATCGACGGCAGGCTGACGTTGATGATGAAGAAGTCGACCGACGGCAGCAGCCCGCCCGTCAGCATGACGATGAACGCGAGCCAGCGGCCGGCGTGGGACACCGGCATGGCCGTCGAGATGGCTGGCACGGCGCGTTCCTGTCCGGCGGCGATGGCGAGGGAGTAGCCTTCCGTCCGGATACCGACAAGGGTGGCGGGTGCCGACAAGGGCAGCGGGGGATCGCTATACTGGCCGCGATGACCGACGACCCGGCCGGATATTACGCAACGCTCGAGGTGGAGCCGACCGCGGCGCCGGAGGCGATCACCGCGGCGTTTCGCCGCAGGGTGCGGCTGCTGCATCCCGACGTGATCGGCACCGGCAGCGCGGAGGCCTTCATCCGGGTGAAGGCCGCCTACGACGTCGTGGGCGATGCCGCCCGGCGTGCCGCGTACGACCGCGCCGCGCGTGAGGCCCGTGCGGCGCAGGCGGCGCGCGAGCTTGCGTTCACCGAGGAGGACCTGGGGCTGGAACTGGCGCCGCGTGCGCGCGGCCGCGACCTGCCGGTTGGGCTGTGGGCCGCAATCGGCGGGATCTTCTGCCTCGCGACAGTCATGGTGGTGCGCCAGTTCAACCATCCGCCGGTGCCGGCCTCAGGCGCGCTGATCCGTCCGTTCGCGCCGCCCGCCGCCGATGGCGGGGCGGTGCCGAAGCCCGAGATGCCTGCCGCGCCGGCCGGCGGCCCGACCACGCATTTCGTGCTGCCGGCCCAGGATTCCGCCGCCGTGCTCTGGCAGCGCGGCACCGCGCGCGACGCCTTTCTACCGGCCGGCCGCCTGGCGGCCTTCACGCCGGTGCGCGCGCTGCGCCTGGTCCCCGAACATGGGCTGGTCGAGATCGCCCTGGGCGACAGCGGCGATGCCTTCATCGATGCGATGCGCCTCACGCCCGGCAACGCCGCGGCCGCGCGGCGCGCCTTCTGTGCCTACAACGCCGGACCGGCCCCGCAGAGCGGCGAAGTGCTGCGCCGCAACGGCGACGGCGCGGCGCGGGTCGAGATCAGCAACCGTGCGCCGCAGCCCGCGGTGGTGAAGCTGCGCGACACCGCCGGCCGCACCGCCGCCACGGTGTTCGTGGCACCCGGCGACCGCGCCGTCGTTGCGAACCTGCCCGACCAGCCGTACCGCCCCGACTTCGCGATCGGCGAGCTATGGAGCCGAGCCTGCAACGATTTTGCCGCCGGCACGCGGGCGCAGCGCTTCGCCGGCTTCGCCTCGCCGCAGGAGCTGTCGCCGCTGACGATTCCGCCCGGGGTTTCCGCCGTCCACGCGACGGTGGATATTCCCGATACGGTGTTCGAACGGGAATAGGGGACCGACGATGGCGATCACGCTCCAGGAGTCATTGCGCGGCCTGTTCTATGCGCCGTTCTACGTGGCGCTGGCGCGCGACGCCTATGCCCAGGAGGGCGTGGAGATCCGCTTCGTCAGTTCGCCGACGCCCGGCGATGCGGGGCGCAACGTGATGGCCGGCGTGGTCGACGTGAGCTGGGGCGGCCCGATGCGCGTGGTGGAGACCTACCAGGAATCGCCGGGTTGCGACCTGGTGTGCTTCGCCGAGGTGGTGACGCGCGATCCGTTCCTGCTGCTCGGGCGGGAGCGGCGGCCCCGCTTCGCGCTGCGCGACCTGCTGGACTGCCGCATCGCGACCGTCAGCGAGGTGCCGACGCCGTGGCTGTGCCTGCAGCACGACCTGCGGCTCGCCGGCCTCGATCCCGCCGCGCTGGACCGCGTCGCCGATCGCAGCATGGCCGACAATGCCGAGGCGCTGCGGCGCGGCGAGGTGGACGTGGTGCAGGTGTTCGAGCCCTATGCCGCGGGGCTGGAAGCCGATGGTGCGGGGCATGTGTGGTACGCGCAGGCGAGCCGCGGCCCGACCTCCTACACCACGTTCTATGCGCGACGCGGCCTGCTGGCGGAGCGCCGGGAGGAACTGCATCGCATGGTGCGCGCGCTGCACCGGACGCAGAAATGGATTGCCGGCGCCACTCCGGCCGCGATCGCCGAGGCGATCACGCAGTTCTTCCCCGACGTGCCCGACGCTCTGCTGACCGCGGCCTGCGCGCGCTACCAGCGGCTGGGCATCTGGGGGAAGGATCCGCATCTGCCGCGTGGCGGCTACGACCGGCTGCTGGCCGGCCTGGTCTCCGGCGGCCTGGTCTCGCCCGGCACGCCGTACGAGGTCGCGGTCGACAACAGCATCGCCGATGCCGTCACGGCGGAGAACCCGCCGGCCCTGCAATAGATCCATCGGCACCGCAGTCAATCCGAGGGGAACGAGATGCCACACGCCACGACGGACGATGGGGTGAAGCTCTACTACGAGGAGACCGGCGCGGGCCGCCCGGTGATCTTCGTGCACGAATATGCCGGCGACTACCGGAGCTGGGAGCCGCAGATGCGCCACTTCGGCCAGCGCTACCGGGCGATCACCTACAACGCGCGGGGCTATCCGCCGTCGGACGTGCCGGAGGACGTGGCCAGGTATTCGCAGGCGCGCGCGGCGGACGACATCGCCTCGGTGCTCGATCATCTGGGGATCGACAAGGCGCACATCGTGGGCCTGTCGATGGGCGGCTTCGCCACGCTGCATTTCGGCTTCCGCCATCCCGGGCGCGCGCTGTCGCTGTGCGTCGCCGGCTGCGGCTATGGCGCCGAGCCGGGCCAGACCGGGCGCTTCCGCGCCGAAGCCGAGACGATCGCGGCCTTCATCCTCGAGCAGGGGATGGAGGTGTTCGCCGCGAAGTATGCCTACGGCCCCACGCGCGTGCAGTTCGAGAACAAGGACCCGCGCGGCTTCGCCGAGTTCAAGCAGATGCTGGCGGAGCACTCGGCGCTCGGTGCGCGCAACACGCAGTTGGGCGTGCAGCGCGAACGGCCGTCGCTGTACGACCTCATCGATCAGATGAAGGCGCTGAGCCTGCCCACGCTGGTGCTGACCGGCGATGAGGACTGGCCGTGCCTGGCGCCGGCGCTGCTGATGAAGCAGACGATCGCCAGTGCCGCCCTGTCGGTCATGCCGAACTGCGGGCACGCCATCAACATCGAGGATCCCGACGAGTTCAACCGCATCGTCGGCGGCTTCATCGCCCAGGTCGACGCCGGACGGTGGCCGCTGCGCGACCCTCGCGCCGTGTCGGCCTCGATCACCGGGATGCGGTAACGCCGCCGCCGCTGGAGCGGGTTCCGTTCGCGTTGGCTCACGGAACCCGCTCCCGCTCGCTGTCCGAGAGCGTGGTGCGCGGCTTCGGTGCGACGTACCACGCTCTCGCGCAGGTACGCTGCGCGGCGCCCGTCGTCGTGCGGCCGGTTACGCGGCGCCTGTCGTCTCGTGCTCGGCCACGCGCTGGGCGCGTCCGCGGCGCTGGCCGCGGTCCATTGCGCGATCGGCATCGATGCGCCGCAGTTCGCGATAGATGGCCTCCGACTGTTCCCGCGGGCGGAGGTTGGACCATTCGTCGAGCGAATACGCTTGCCGCGCCCTCTGCGCGGCAAGTTGAAAGCTGTTGTCGTGCATCACTCACCCCAGTGCGGCGCACCTTGTGGCGGCGCCGCTGCCATCGTTGCTCGGAGGCAGCCCCAACTGCTCCGTTCGCCTCAATGATCAGTGCTATCACGAATTAATCAAGTAACATTCGCACGAGATGGGGCGAGGGCAGCGCGAATCTCACAAATCGTGACGTTTTGGCACCTCCTCAGCGCGGTTGCCAGGACGTCAGCGGTTTAGCGTCGCCTCGGCGAACGCGATCGGCAATACTCGTCGGGCACTCTTGTGGCGGGTCTCCGCCATCGGGACGCGCTGCCACGAGTGGCCGGACCCTGAACCATAACAAGCGGCCGCCTCAGGCGGATCGCATAGGGAGTGCTCGTTCATGCGCATCACGCGTCGTCGCGCCTTGACGTCCGCCGCCGCCAGCGCCGCGCTGCCGCTGGTCCACATCCGCACCGCCGGTGCCGCCGGCAAGGTCGCGATCGGCTTCTGGGACCATTGGGTCCCGGCCGGCAACGAGATCATGCGCAAGCAGGTCCAGGCCTGGGGCGAGAAGAACAAGGTCGAGGTCCAGATCGATTTCATCACCTCGGTCGGCAACAAGATCCTGCTGACGGCCGCGGCCGAGCAACAGGCGAAGACCGGCCACGACGTAATGACCTTCCGCGACTGGTCGATCCAGAACCACGGCGAGGCCCTCGACCCGCTGGATGACGTGATGAAGGAACTGACCGCCCGCTACGGCACGGTCAATCCGATCAGCAGCTATCTCGGCCAGGTGCAGGGGCACTGGGTTGGGCTGCCGACCAGCACCGGCACCAACTACAAGGGACCGGTCGGACGTATCAGCGTGCTGCGCGACAAGGCGGGCCTCGACGTCACCGCGATGTACCCGACGCGACCGGAGGCGACGAAGCTTGCCGACGAGTGGACCTATGAGGCGCATCTGCGGGCGGCGGAGGCGTGCCACAAGGCGGGGATGACGTTCGGCATCGGCCTCGGCGTCACGCCTGATTCGGTCGACACCGCCGGCGCGCTGTTCCACGCGTTCGGCGCCGACCTGGTCGATGCGCAGGGCACCATCCAGGTGAAGTCAGACGCGGTGCGCCAGGTGCTGGAGCACGGGCAGCGGCTGGTGAAGTTCCTGCCCGCCGATGCGGTGAGCTATGACGATGCGTCGAACAACCGCGCACTGATCTCGGGGCGCAGCGCGCTGATCTGGAACCCGCCTTCGGCCTGGGCGGTGGCGAAGCGGGATGCGCCGCAGATCGCCGCGGATTGCTGGTCGTTCCCGGCGCCGAAGGGACCGAAGGGGCGGTTCACGCCGGCCGGTCCGTGGTTCTGGGGGCTATGGCAGTTCAGCCGCAACAAGACCGCGTCGAAGGAGTTGATCACCTGGCTTGCCGAGCGCCCGCAGGTGGAGGAGCGCTGCACGATCATCGAGGGCTTCGACGTGCCGCCGTTCGACACGATGACGGACTTCAAGGTGTGGGAGAACGTCGAGCCGCCGAGGGGCACGCTGTATTCGTATCCGCTGCGGTCGTTCCTGGACAATCAGGCGCATGTCGCGGGCTATCCGGCGCCGCCCTCGATGGCCGTGCAGATCTACCAGCGCGGCACGATGCCGACGATGCTGGCGATGTTGCAGAAGGGCGAGTCGATCGACCGGGTGATCGCCTGGGCGGGCGAGGAGTTGGAGGGCTTCAAGCGCTGAGTTGAGGGGAGGAGGCGGATTCGCCGGAGCTCTGAACTCCCGATCAGCTTCTAGATTGCGACGCCGCCACGGCCCGCCTGTCGCAGCATCCGGTCGATATGCCGGACCATGCTGCGGCAGGCGGCATCCTCATCGGGCCAGGCGTCGAGCGGCGATTTGCGGCCGTGCTCGCTGTAGTAGACCGACCAGCCGGCCGGCACCCGTTCGATCCCGACGCATTCTCCCGCGCCCAGGCCGCCGTCGGTCACGTAGAGCCAGTCAGGAACTCCTGCACGGCGAAGCCGGCTCGTCATTTCCTGCACCGTCACCTGTCGCCACCTCGATCGATCCGGTCTCCCGCAGCTTGAACGCGGGCTCGGCGGTCTGATATTGCGTGGCGCCGCCCGGTTCGCCAAACCATGGCGCGGTCTTGCACGTGGTGACCGGCAGCGGCTTGGCCACGCGGTAAACCGTGAAGACCATCTGCGAGCAGACGTACGGCAAGGCGCGAGCGGCGAAGCTCTCGCCCTTCGGACTGAAATAGTGGCCGCCCTCGCTGCCGAAACGGTCGATCAGTGTTCCGACCGGCAACGTCACCGGCTCTGGCGTTGCGGCACAACCGTCGTTGGGCGGCCATTTCACCTGCGCGTTCGGGTCGATCCAATTTGGAACGAGACCCTGTCGCAGATACGGCGGCAGCGTCGGCGCCGCCTGCTGCGCCAATGCCGGCCAGGCGGCGATCAGCAGAGCCACCAGCAAAGGCCGGTGAACGGCGCGAAATGACATGCCGCTTCCCCCACGATGAGCGAGAGAAGTCTAGCTGATACCGGAACGAAATGGAAGCGTTCCTAGTTGCCGAGGACAGGATTCAGGCGCCGTCGAAGATCGCCTCCGGCAGCAGCGCCGAAACGACATAGTTCGGCACGTCCACCACGTTGGAGACGCGCAGGTCCACCGCGACGCTGCAGATCACGTAGGCCTGCTCACGGGAAAAGCCGCGCTCCTGCAGCAGTTCCATCATGTTGAGCACCGCGTTGCGGCAGGCGAGCGTCAGGTTCTCGGCCTCGATCTCGCCGGCGGCGTTGATCGGCATTCCCATGACGCCAAGGAAACGTTCCGGTGCCGCGAAGCGCGGATCGGCGAAGTAGGTGGTGCGCGAGAACACCGGCGAGGTGAACTTGCGGCGCGCGGCCAGGCCCTTGTGCACCTTGAAGCGCACCACGGCGGTCGCGCCCATCTCCACCGCGGTGACGCAGACCTCGCCGTCGCCCTGCGCGAAATGGCCGTCGCCGGTGGAGAACAGCGCGCCCTCCTGGAACACCGGAAGGAACAGCTTGGCACCTTTGGTAAGCTGCTTCACATCGAAATTGCCGCCGTTCTCGCGCGGCGGCAGCGTGCGCAGGCCGGTCAGGCCGCAGGGGCCGGTGGGCACCGCGCCGTTGGCATCCGGCGGCAGCGCCAGGCCGCCCGCATCGATCACCCGCTGCTCGCGCGCGGTCCACGCCGCAAGCTGTTCAGCGGTCGGCGCCACGGCCGAGACGCCCATGAACGGCGCGCCCGGGATGCGCACGCCGGGAAGCTGCGCGGACGTTGCCCAATTGTCCTTGATCTGCCAGTGCACCAGGAACGGTTCCGTCATGACATCGCGCAGGAAGCCGAGACCGGGCATGATCGCGCTGAACGCGGTGGGCTGCGGGATGATGTCGGTGAACTCGATCTCCAGCATGTCGCCCGGCTGCGCGCCCTTGACGAATACCGGTCCGGTCAGCGGATGCACGACGCCGGGATTGAAGCCGGCGAAGTCGGCGACGGTGGTGGCTGGCGTGATCTGCCCGTCCAGCGCATCGCGCGTCTCCAGCGCGATCTCCTCCCCCTCGGCCACTTCGGCGGCGGCGGCGATGTCCGGGTGGTAGCGGTTGTGGCCGCAATTCGGCTCGTCGCAGAGCGGCTTGCTGCGGTCGATGCGGATGGCGTGCATGGGGCGGCTCCTGCTTGGGTGCCGCCATCTCACCAGAGTGTGTAACCGCCGTCGATCACCAGGGCCGCGCCGGTCATGTAGCGCGACGCATCGGAGGCGAGGTAGACGGCCAGCGGCCCGAGGTCGGCCGGGTCGCCGAACTCGCCCATCGGGATCTGCTGCCTGAAGGCCTCGATGACGTGGGGGGATTCGCGTGCCCAGCGCTGGTTCGGCTCGGTCATGAAGCCGCCGGGCAGGATGGCGTTCACCGTGACGCCGCGCGGCGCCCAGTCGGCGGCGGCGGCGCGGGTGAACTGGATGACCGCCGCCTTCGCGGTCTCGTAATGGCGGCCGGCGATGCCGCGATTGGCGATGATGCCGCTGACCGAGGCGATGTTGATGACACGCCCGCCTTTGCCGCGCGCCAGCATCGCGCCGCCGATGAGTTTGGTGCACAGGAAGGTGCTGGTGAGGTTGAGGTCCATCATCTGCTGCCATTCCTCGAGCGACTGCTCCTCGATCGGAACGTTGATGCGGCGGCCGCCGATGTTGTTGATCAGGATGTCGATCGGGCCGAGTGCCAGGGCGGCGCGGCAGGCACGCTCACACTGTTCGGGGTTTGCGGCATCGGCCTGCAGCGGCCAGGCCTGGCGGCCGGTCGCGCGGATGTCGGCGGAGGTGCGCGCGAGGCTGTCGGCGTCGCGGCCCACCAGCACCACGTCCGCGCCGGCTTCGGCGATCGCGAGCGCCATCTCGCGGCCGAGACCGCGGCTGCCGCCGGTGATGAACAGGCGTTTGCCGTCGAGGCGGAAACGGTCGAGCACGGGCATGCGCTGGGTCCCTGGAGGATGGGTCCCATGGTGGCCGGCTGCCGCGGTTCTGTCACCGCAGCGGGGAGCGCGCGGGACTGCGCGGCGCGGCGTTGCTATACGGCCGCATCGTTGCTGCACCACATCCTCAGGGTCCGATGCCAGCCAGCCACCTGCGCCTGCCGAATGGCGGCTGCGTCCGCGATGAACGGATGCACGTGCTGTTCAGCATCCATGAACTGGGGCGGAACGGCGCGGCCACGGCCCTGCTGGCGCAGGTGCGGTTCCTGGCGGCCGCCGGCCACCAGATCACCGTCATCACCCCGCACAGCAGGCCGCCGCTGCTGGAGCACTTCGAGCAGGCTGGCGCGCGTGTCACCGACCAGACCAACTGGCGCGACCATGACGTGGCCGTCGGCTGCACCGTGTTCGCCGCCCCTGTCATGCAGAAACTGCTCGGCCGCCTGCCGCTGGTGTGGTGGTTCCATGAGGGGCTTGCCGGTCTGCAGTACCTGCACCAGACGACGGCCGCGGATCATCTCCTGGCCGCCGTCGACCGGCTGGTGTTTCCGAGCGTCGCCCTCGTCGAGCGGATCTACCGGCCCGTCCTCCATTGCGTCCCGCCGGGCCGGGTGGAGGTCATTCCGAACCTGGTCCGCCAGCCCGGCGGGATCATACCGGCCGACAAGCGGGCGGGCCGCGTGCGGGTGCTGTGCGTGGGCACGCTGTGTCCGCGCAAGCGGCAGGGCGACCTGGTGGAGGCGCTGCTGACGCTGTCGCGGCCCGACGTCGAGTGCGTGTTCATCGGCGAGGCGATCGACCTCGACGGCGCAACGCTGGACCGCATGCGATCGGCGGCGGGCCAGTTCCACCTGCCTGGTGCGCT
Source organism: Acetobacteraceae bacterium (assembly GCA_037201625.1). Lineage (GTDB taxonomy): Bacteria > Pseudomonadota > Alphaproteobacteria > Acetobacterales > Acetobacteraceae > JAMXLO01. Next base: position 3,077,839 of record JBBCGR010000003.1, read on the forward strand.
CTCCCCCGAACAGGTGCACGGCTACTATCGGTCGGCGGACCTGCTGTGCCTGCCGTCGAGCGACGAAGCCTTCGCGCTGGCGCCGCTCGAGGCGGCATCGCATGGGGTTCCGGTCGTGCTCAGCGACCTCGACGCGTATCATTCGGTGTGGCGGCACGGGTTCGACGCGCTGCTGCATCCGGTGGGCGACGTGGAACTGCTGGCCTGGTCGCTGCGCATGCTGATCGAGAGCACCACGCTGCATCGCCGTCTCAGCCAGGCTGGTCGGGCGGTCGCGGCGCGGTTCACCGAGGCCCGCTGCTGCGTGCCCTTCGAGACGATGCTGCGGGAGGCGATCGGCGGGCGGAGGCTGGGCTACGGCGCGTGACCATTCGGCGCGTCAGGCGGGCCGGCGATCCGCGGCCGGTGGGCGATTACCGGCCCCGCCAACCGCTGCGTCAGGTGCGGCGGCGCCGACCGGGGATGAAGCCGTGGCGCAGCCCCAGTCCAAGCAGGCCGATGCCGAGCAGCGCCAGCGATGTGGGCTCCGGGATGGCGGGCGGCGGCGCTTCGAAGCCGGACACCACGATCACCTGGTTGCTGCCGCCGAAGGTCGAGAACAGGAAGTCGCCGGTGACCGGATCGATGACTGCGCCCTCGGCGCCGGTCAGTCCGCTCAGGAACGTGCTGAGCGTGCCCACGATCGGATCGCCGTTCGCGTCGATCTGGTAGGCGCTGATGGCGCCGGCGCCGTAGGAGGAAACCAGAAGGCTGTCCAGCCCGCTGAAGCCGGCGTTGTCGCCATCCACGTAGACCGCGCCCTCCGGCCCTCCGGCCAATGTCGCGACCACGCTGGATTCGACGTCATACGTGCCGCTGCCGTCCGAGGTCAGGGTTGCATTGGCCCAATTCCCGTTGCTGTAGCTGAGCAGCTTGGTGCCGCCTGCGCCGGCAAACCCGCTCGGGACGAAGACGATGGACCCCACCGATGAGAGCGCGGGATTCAGCGAGACGGTCTTGTCCGGCGATGTGCTGCCCGGCTTGATCTGGCCCAGGGTGTTGTTGGAATAGCCGGTGAAGAACAGTACGCCGCCCGGCCCGAAGGAGAGCCCGCCATCGATGTAGGGCGCCGTCGCATAGAGCGTGGCGCTGCCCGCGAAGCCTGTGATGTGGTTGCCAGCGCCGCGCACCACGCCGACGGCGTTGATGGTGCCGCCCGCACCGTTGGCGGCGCCGCCGATCAGCAGCGTGCTGTTGTTCAGGAATGTCAGGCCGCCATAGCTCGGGGCCACGCCGTCGACGCTGCCCAGGGTCTCGCACGTGTAGCTGCCGGCGAATCCCGCGCCGAAGGTGACCCCTGAGCAGGGGGCCGCGAGCGCCGGCGCCGACACCAGGCCGGCCGCGCCCGTGAGGGCGGCAAGGACGACAGCCACGAAGGGGCGGGAGGCGGGGAACTTCATGGTGCTTCCTGTGATAGGTCGGCGGTCCACTAATCCGACGCAAGCTTCATGCCATGAGAAATTCCGGCCGATAGAACAAGGGCTTGCACACAAATGGTAAACGTCAACCTGGTTGAGACTGTAAACAATCCCGACAAGTGTGCCGCCTATCGATTGCAGGCACCAATGGGTCGCTGACGGCGGTGGCGGGGTGGTTTCAAGGCGTGGCTGGTGTTTTGCAGGTCGCGCGGTGGGGGGAGCGTGAAGCCCATCGGACCTCAGCGACTGCGTGGCGGGCTGCTGACGTGGGACGACGCGAGGCCGATCATTCCAGGGCCGCCCGCATCGCCTGCCGGTTCAGGGTATTGAGCACGTCAGCCATGCCGTCCCTGCCGTGCGCCAACATATGGTCGATCGGCGACCGCCGGGAGAATGGCGCGGCGGCGATCGGCCGGTGGAGCCAGGCGGCATCCTTGCCGGAACCCGCGAGCGCTGCCTCGATCTCGGGCAGATAGGACGCGATCCGCTGCTGTTTTGTGGTGAACCGGAACCGCGGCCGCTTGCCCTCCTTGCCGAGCTTGCCGGGAAATTCGATCAGGTCGAGGGCGGTCGCATCGGGCACCCGCCAGCGCTCCATCACCTCCCAGAACTGGCGGGCGGAGAGTGCGCGGCTGGGCGGGGAGGAGGTAGCTATGGGTTTCGTTCCCGGCATGGCAGGCGGTGGTCGTCCAGCCACGTGCCTGGGCGTTGATCCAGCCTGTTGAGTTGAGGCTGCCGGGCGCCGGGACGCCGTGGTGGTGGTGCCTTCGCCGGCCGGACCGGCACCCGGTCCATCGGTCATTTTTGCCGCGGGGGAGCGGGTGACGGGTCGCCGGCGGTGTTTTCGTTCACCCGCAGCGCCTTGCCCTGCGGCTGCTTGCCGCGGCCCTGCGTGTCCTCGGGCTGCCGCTGTGGCGGCGTGGTGCCGGGATGGTGTTCGGTGTTGTCGTTCACGTCGAGCGCTTTTGCCATCAGGTCCTCCTACGGTGGACGGAGAACGCTGCCAGCCGCCGCTGGGTTCAGCGGGACGTTGCCCGGGCACCGCATCGAGACCGGCGCGTGACGGACCTGTCGCGGGGAACGGGAAACCGTTCGGGTCAGATCATTTTACTTGCGATCTGACCCTTCTACTGGGGTCCCAAACCGACTCAAGTCCTCGAACTGCGTTACAGCGCAAACTGCAAGCAGTCCGGGCGGTGCCGACCTGATTGTCACACTACCCGAGGCGAGTCGCATGACTGGATCGGCCCGGTACTTTTCCTCAGCCTGACGGAGTTCTTGACGCATGGCGTCCCTGGCCGCTTCGCATAGCGCCAGCCCTGCAAATTCCACCTGGGAACTCTGTGCCGGTGCAGTTGCGGAGTACCACGTCAGCAGTAGAACAACTGGACCCATTGGTTCCGGCCTGGATGATCGACCTGTGACCGTATCGCCTGCGCTATCGAGGAAGCTGGCGGACCCGAGGCGACTCGAACGCCTGACCTTCGCCTTCGGAGGGCGACGCTCTATCCAACTGAGCTACGGGTCCACGCCGCCGTACCCATAGCGCGGAATCGCGGCGGTTCCTAGCCTCACCGTCAGTCCTGCTTCTCCAGCCACGCCGCCGCCGCCCGGTCGCCGCCCGACGGCAGCGGCAGGGACGGGTAGCGCATCCAGAACAGGATGTCGTCGATCGGCGTCACCCGCCCGTGGTCGCGCAGCAACAGGTGGTAACCCGCCGGATAGAACGCCCGCACCGGTCCCGCCGGCAAACCGCGCCACGTCGCCGCCGTCGCCTTCTCGGGGATCAACTCGTCCTTGCCGCCATACAGGAACAGTGCCGGCGCCCGGAACCGAGGCGCCGCCGCCAGGGCCGCATCCATCAGATCCACCAGTCCTCGCACCGTGTCGAACCGCGTCTCGTGGATCGTCAGCGGGTCCTGCGACAGCCGGCGGATCGCCTCGCGGTTGTCGCTCGCCACCTTCTTGGCCACCGCACCCGTCACCGTGAAGCCCGGGATCAGGGTGGCGAACAGCCACAGGCCGGTGCGCAGGAAGACGTTCATCTCCGCACGGCCCCACACCGCCGGCGCCACCAGGATATTGCCGTCCACCGGCGGCGGATCGGGCGTGGTGGCGAGGCACATCAGCACCGCCGCCCCCATGCTCTCGCCCATCAGGATCAGGCGCGCGTGCGGGTAGCGCTGCCGCAGCAGCCGGGCCATCGTGCCCGCATCGTCCACCAGCGCGGTCCGGCCCGGCCAGTAGCCGCGCACCGACGTGTCGCCGAACCCCCGCTGGTCGGGCGCGAACACCGCCACGCCATGCCCGGCAAGCTCCGGGGCCGGGTATTCCCAGGCATCGCGGCTGTCGTTCATCCCATGCAGCGCCAGGATCACGGCCCAAGGGTCGCCCGTCGGCAGCCACGTCCGGTAGGGCAGCCGCATCCCGTCCGGCATCACGAACGCATCGTCCGCGGTGTGTGCTGTGGCGACCACGCTCCCCGCCGGCACCATGTGTTCCGCGCATCCGCCGAGCAGCAGCGCCACCGACAGCAAGGTCGACAGTGCCAGGCGGCCCACGCTCCGCCTCGTCGCCAGGCCACGCCCCTTTGCCAGCCCACGCCCTGTCGCCAGGCCGCGCCGGCTGGGAGCGGATGGCGCCGCGGGGCCCCTGGAGCAAACAACGCCCGTCACGCGGCAGGCTGCCTCCTCTGCATCATCGTCAATCCGAGCAGGTGCAGCAACGCCCGGACCGGGTCTGCGAGAGGCATCGGAAGACGCCAGGATGGTAGTGGCCGCCGCCCGCGCTGTCAGCAGGCGATACCCGACGGGCCCGGTCTTCCCCGCCGCCACAGCCATGCAGAAATCTGGACTCTACACGCAGGACGCGATATAATTCCCGTGAAGCAACCGGTAGACGTGGAATGCCACGGGCCTTGATGTACACCAGCCTGCCGGTCCTGCTCACCGCGGGGTTCCTCCAGGTGCTGCCGGCCGAGGCGCAGACGCCCGGGCAGACGGATCTGCGCCCGGTCGTGGTGGGCCTGGGCGCAATCGGCGGCGTCCTCGGCTCCAGCATCGCCATCCTGGGTATCGGTGCCCTGCCGGGAGGCCTCGCCTACAGCGCCGGCATGACCGTCCCGGCCGTGATGTCGGTGGCCATGGGCCGGCTCTATGCGACCACCGGCGCGGTGGCAGGCGGCCTGTTGGGATACTACGCCGCGAGCTTGCTCGGCGCGATCGAGGACCGGCCGCTGCTGATCGGGCTCGGGGCCGTCGCCTCCGTCCTCGCGTTCAACGTGGCGTCCGCCCCGCTCGGGGCAGTGCCGTTCGCCGGCGCCGCCCTTGAAGCCGTGCCCGTCAGCATCGCTCTCGGCAGCCGGATCGTGGCGGCGACCGCGGCCGGCGCCGGCGCACTGGCCGCCAACTGGCTGTACGACCGGTGGAACGGCGAGCGCAGCGACCAGCTTTATCTCGCGACCCTGGTCGGCGGCGCGATCGCGGGAGTCGCGGCGGGCAACCTGCTGGTCTCCGGCACGCTCGGTTCCCTGCCGTTCGCCCAGGCCGCGGCAGGCGCGACGGAACTGGCATCCACCGCCGCCCAGGCCGCCAGCCGGCTCCATGCCGTGGGCTCGGCGGTGATCGGCGGATGGGCCGCCCACTGGCTCTACGGCGGCTGAGCGAGCGGCCCGCCCCAGCACCACCAGCCCGGCCGCCGCAGGTCGACTGCCGCACGCTGCGCCGCCGCCGCATCGTCGAACAGGCCGAAGCACGTCGCCCCCGAACCGCTCATGCGGGCCAGGCGGCACCCCGCACGGCCCGCGATCGCCGCGACCACCTCGCCGATCACCGGACGCAGGGACCGCGCCGCCGGCTCCAGGTCGTTGCGCAGCGCCGCCAGGTCGGCGGCCATCGCCGCAACGCTCGTCCATCCAACCGGCAGGGGGGCAGGCATGGACCATCCACCGGACCGCGCCCGGAACACGTCCGCGGTCGCGACCGCGACGCCGGGATTGACCAGCAGGATGCCGCAATCGGGCAGCGCCGGCGCCGGCGACAGGTGTTCCCCGATGCCGCCCATCCGCATCGGCACACTCATCAGGCACACCGGCACATCGGCGCCCAGCCGCACCGCCAGCGCCGCCGTCGCGGCCGGCCGGCGCCACAGCCGGGACAGCAGGCGCAGCGTCGCCGCGGCATCGGCCGAACCGCCGCCGATGCCCGAGGCGACCGGCAGATGCTTGTCGAGCACCAGCGCCGCGCCCGCCTTCACGCCGGTCTCAGCCGCCAGGGCGCGCGCGGCACGCAGCACCAGATTGTCCGTCTCGGTGTCCAGCCCCGCGGCGAACGGGCCGCCGATGCGCAGCGTGAGGTCGGCCGCCGCTGCGGCCGTGACGCGATCCGCCGCGCCGGCGAACACCGCCAGGCTGTCGAGCAGATGATACCCGTCGTCCCGGCGGCCGGTGATGTGCAGGTAGAGGTTGACCTTGGCCGGCGCGGCCTCGGCCAGCCCGTCAGGCATGGAAACCTACGGGCCGCTGACCACGGTGGGCTGCCGCCCGCCGCCCTGCAGCTTCGCCTCGATCTTCGCCACATCGTCCGGCTCAGGGTTGAAGATCAGCGCGCGGCGCCACTGGTAGGTGGCCTCCAGCTTGCGCCCGGCCGCCCAATAGGCATCGCCCAGGTGGCTGTTGATCGACGAATCCTCGGGATCGAGTTCGACCGCGCGCTCCAGCGTCCTGACCGCGTCCGCGATCTGGCCCTGCCGCAGCATCACCCAGCCCAGGCTGTCCACGATGGCGCCGTCGTTCGGCCGGCGCTGCACCGCCTTCTCGATCATCTCGCGGGCCTGCGGCAGGTTCTGCCCCATGTCCGCCCAGGAGTAGCCGAGATAGTTCAGGACGAACGGCTGGTCGGGCGCGAGCGTGAGCGCATACTTGAAGTCGGCCTCGGCCCGGCCCCACTGGCGGGAACGCTCGTAGCAGATGCCGCGATTGTAGTAGGCGAGCCAGTCGGTCGGTCCCGCCGTCGCGATCCGCTCGATCGCCCGGTCATACGCCCCGATCGCCTCGGCGAAGCGCTGCTTGCCGCGCAGCGAATCGCCTTCGCGCATCGCCGGGATCGGACTGTCCCGGATAGTCGCGCCCGATCCTGCGCAACTCCTGCATCGCCCTCCTCGCTGCGACCCATCCGCTCGGTCAGCGCCGCACGCTGCAGCCGGACGACCGCCACCAGCGGATCATCCGCCGCGACCGGCGCGAGCATCTGCAGGGCGTTGCCGACATGCCGCTGGCTTTCCAGGATATCGGCCGCCAGCAGCCGCGCGGCGGTGAAGTCGGGCCGCAGGTCGAGCGCCAGGCGCAGCAGCAGCATGGCGAAGTCGCTGGCATCCTGCGTGCGCAGCGTCATGGCCATGGCGAAATACGCCTCGGCGATGCCGGCCGATGGATTGGGCACCGCGGGCGCCATGGTCGCCGCGGTCAGCGGCGCGAGCGCGATCCCGAGTTCCGGAGCGTCGGCCGCCAGCGACGTGAGCATCCGCTGCGCTTCGGCCAGATGGCCGCGCCGTGCCTCGCCGCTCGCCATGATCTGCGCGAGGCGCAGGTTCAGCCCGCCCCAGTTCGGTCTGCGCCTGGCGATACAGCCTCGCCGCCTCGGCGCTGCGCCCGGCCTGGTCGGCGATCAGCGCGGCGTGCAGCGCATAGGCGCCACGGAACCGCTGCCCCTCCATGAACGGCTGCAGCGTCGCCAGTGCGGGCGTCCGTGCGCCCGTCACCCTGTTGCGCCCAGGCAACCAGAAGCGGCTGCAGCAACTGCGTCAGGCCCTGGCGCGGCAGCATGTGGAACCGCTGCTCGGCAGCCTCCCAATGGCCGGCACGCACCTCGCTCTGCCCCAGCAGGAACTGCGCGGCCTGGCTCTCGGGCAGTTCGCGGGCAAGCTGCACCGCCTCGGGACGGCCCGCGACCAGGCTGGCAATGAACGCCTGTTGCAACAATTCCCGATCGTCGGGCTGGCCGGCCAGCGCACCGAGGAACTCGGTCGCCGCGGCCGGCGCATCCGCCTGGCTCATGGCGAACCGCCCCATCAGGTAGCCGCCGAAGACACCCGTCGGTGCCTCCCGGGGTTGCGGCATCGCCACCCCGGTGGGGGACGGATCGGCTGCCGCGCAGGCCGACAGCAGGGTGAGGGTGAGAAGAAGCGTGCGACGAGCGCGACGGACGTGCTGCATCCGCTCAGCCTACTTCAGCTCTTCGTGAGAGTCATGCGAATTTGATCGAACTCACATGCCACCAGGGTAGTTGGGACCGCCACTGCCCTCCGGCGTCACCCAGTTGATGTTCTGCGCCGGATCCTTGATGTCGCATGTCTTGCAGTGCACGCAGTTCTGCGCGTTGATCTGCAGCCGCGGCTCGCCTTCATCGGCGCCGACGATCTCGTAGACGCCGGCTGGACAATAGCGCGCCTCGGGACTGCGGAAGCGCTGCCAGTTCAGCGTGATCACCAGGTCGGGATCGGCCAGGCGCAGATGGACCGGCTGGTTCTCCTCATGGTTGGTGTTGCTGATGAACACCGACGACAGCCGGTCGAATGTCAGCACGCCGTCGGGACGCGGATACTCGATGCGCGGCGCGGCCGATGCCTCGAGCAGCGTGTCATTGTCGGCGTGCGGATGGCGGAACGTCCACGGTGCCTTGCCGCGCAATAGATACGTATCGAGCGCGGAATAGGCCAGGCCGCCCCACATGCCGAACTTCGCGAAAGCCGGCCGAATGTTACGCACAAGTGACAATTCCTGCCACACCCAGCTTTCGCGGATCTTCGCGTCATACGCATCGAGGGTCGGCGCGGCCATCGGCCGCCAGCGCGTCCACCACCGTCTCGGCTGCCAGCATGCCGGATTTCATTGCGGTGTTGCGTGCCCTTGATCTTCGGCACGTTCACGAACCCGCCGGCATCGCCGATCAGCGCCCCGCCGGGGAACGCCAGGCGCGGGATCGATTGCAGGCCGCCCTCGTTCAGTGCGCGTGCGCCGTAGCTGATCCGCCGGGCGCCGGCGAAATGATGCCGCACCTCGGGATGCGTCTTGAAGCGCTGCATCTCGTCGAACGGCGACAGCCACGGATTGCGGTAGTCGAGCCCGATGACGAAGCCGTACGAGATCAGGTTGTCGCCGAGAATGATAGAGGAACGACCCCGCCATAGGTGCCGGTGTCCAGCGGCCAGCCGATCGTGTGCTCCACCAGTCCGGGATGGTGGTTTGCCGGCCGGCACCTCCCACAATTCCTTGATGCCGATCGCGTAGGTCTGCGGATGGGCGTCGTCGCGCAGGTGGAACCGCCGGATGAGCTGTTTTGGACAGCGAGCCGCGGCAGCCTTCGGCGAACAGCGTGTAGCGCGCGCGCAACTCCATGCCGCGCTGGAACGCCTCGGTCGGCTGGCCGTCCCGGCCGATGCCCATGTCGCCGGTGGCGATGCCGACGATACGGCCGTCCTCCTCCAGCAGTTCGGCGGCGGGGGAAGCCGGGATAGATCTCGACGCCGAGCGCTTCGGCCTGCTGGCCGAGCCAGCGGCAGACATTGCCCAGCGAGACGATGTAGTTGCCCTCGTTGTGCATCTGCGGTGGCGTCGGCAGGCGGAAGGCGCGGGTCTCGGTCAGGAACAGGAACCGGTCATCGGCGGGCCGGCGTGTCGAGCGGCGCGCCCTGTTCGCGCCAGTCGGGGATCAGTTCGTTGAGTGCGCGCGGTTCCAGCACCGCGCCCGAGAGGATGTGTGCGCCGATCTCGCTGCCCTTCTCGACCAGGCAGACCGCGGCATCCGGGGCAAGCTGCTTCAGCCGGATCGCCGCGGCGAGGCCCGACGGCCCGCCGCCCACGATCACCACGTCGAACTCCATTGCCTCCCGTGGGGGCAATTCCTCCGCCATCACGCCTCTCCTGAACTGGTGGCGCCACCCTAGTGCGGGTTGCGGCAGAGAGGAAATTCAGCGCTCCTGAACTGGTGGCGCCACCCTAGTGCGGGTTGCGGCAGAGAGGAAATTCAGCGGTGACCGGTTACTGGTGGGCGTTCCGGATGCCGGTGTCGCGCCTCCAGGCGCCGCCGCAGCACGACGGACCTGCCGATCCCGCATCATCGGCCGCACGGCGCTTGGTGTAACCACAGCCTCCGACAAAGCCGATCCCGAGCCACGCTTCGTCGGTGCGGCCGGGGTCAAGCCTCGCGCAGCGACCGCCGCAGGCGGCCCGGGCTTGAGGCCGGCCGCACCGACGCAAGCACAATGAGCATCGGCTGGGCACAACCCCCGGCAAGCGACAGCCTAACCCAGCGCCTGGGCCGCCTTCAGCACATCGGCGGCGTGGTTGGTCACGCTGACCTTGCGCCACACTTTCGCAACCTTCCCCGCCTTGTCGACCAGGAACGTGCTGCGCTCCATGCCCATATACTTGCGCCCATACATCGATTTCTCGACCCAGGTGCCGTAGCGCTCCGCCACCGCGTGCGATTCGTCGGACGCCAGCGGGAAGCTCAGCCCGAACTTCTCGGCGAAGCGCTCGATCGGCTTCATCTTGTCGGGCGACACGCCGATCACGTCGAGGCCGATATGGCCGAGCTGCGGCAGCGCCTCCTGGAACGCGCAGGCCTCCTTGGTGCAGCCGGGCGTGTCTGCCTTGGGGTAGAAATACAGCACGTACGGCTTGCCGTGCAGCGCACCGCTGCTGACGGTCCGCCCGCCGCTCGCCGGCATCTCGAACTCGGGCGCGACGTCGCCTTCCTGCACGCTCATGGTCGGGGCCCTCCTATGGATCGGACGAACGCGGCGCGGACCTGCCGCGCCAGGTCGTCCAGCGTGGCGTGCAGCGCCTCGGTGTCAACCGCCATCCCCAGCGCCCGCAGCAGCGCCTGCGCCGAGGCCTGGGGCAGTACCTCCTGCGGGCCGCGCCCGACGGTGATGCGCAGCATGCCCTGCACCGTCCGCCAGACGTGGTCCGCCCGGATCAGCAGCGCGGCATCCTCCGCGGCCAGTTCCCCGGCCTGCGCCAGCCGCGCCAGCGCCGTCCGCGTGGTCGTCGAGCACAGCGAAGGCGCGGTCCGCGCGTGAATGAGCTGCAATACCTGGGCGACGAACTCCACCTCGATCTGGCCGCCGGGACGCAGCTTCACGTCCCACGGCCCATCCGGCGGCAGGTCGCGCAGCATGCGGGCGCGCATCGATGCGGCATCGGCACGGATGCGCCCGGGCTCGCCGGCCTGGGCCAGCGCCGCGGCGATCGCGGCCTCCACCCTGCCGCGCAGCGCCGGCGGACCCGCCACGACCCGCGCCCGCGTCAGCGCCATCCGCTCCCACGTCCAGGCCGCTTCGGCGTGGTAGCGCTCGAACGAACTGAGCGACACCGCGACCGGCCCCTTGTTGCCGGACGGCCGCAGCCGCATGTCGACCTCATACAGCGGGCCGTCCGCGCCGCGCGCGGTCACCGCCGCGATGTAGGAATGCGCCGCCCGAACGAACCACTCGCTCGCCGCCATCCGGCGCTTGCCGCGGCTCTCGTTCACCTCGGGCGGATGATCGTAGATCAGCATCAGGTCCAGGTCGGAGCCCGCCATCATCTCGCGGCTGCCGGCCTTGCCCAGGGCGACCACCGCGATCGCGCCGCCGCGCACCCGTCCGAAGCGCTGCGAGAAATCCGCCAGCACCGGCGCCAGCAGCGCATGCAGCGCCGCATCCGCCAGCGCCGAGCGCCGCAGCCCGGCCTCATCGGCGTCGATGCGCCCCTCCATCGTCGCGACCGAGATCGCGAAATCCTCCTCCCGCACCGTGCGGCGGGTCATTTCGATCACGTCCTCCAGCAGCCGCGCATCGTGCAGCCGTCCGCGCAGCAGCCGCGACGGATCGGGCTTTTCCTCGGGCGTCAGCAGCCCGTCCAGCGCGGCGGGATGGTTCGCCAGGTGATCGGCCAGCGACGGCGCCGCCCCGAGCACCGCGGCGATCCGGTCCAGCAGATGCGGGTTGCGCTGGAACAGCGACAGAAGCTGCACGCCGGCGGGCTGGCGCACCAGGAAGGCGTCGAAGCGGTTGAACGCGACGTCGGGCTGCGGCTGGCGCGCGAGCGAGGCCAGGATGCGCGGCAGCAACTGGCCCAGCAGCTCCCGCGCCCGGGTCGAGCGCATGGCCCGCACATGGCCGGCCTGCCAGCCGCGCACCGCCGTGACGATCCGCTCGGGGTTGTCGAAGCCCAGCGTGGCGAGCGCCGCGGCGGTCGAGGCGGGTGCCGCCTCGACGCCGCTGAATCGAGTTCCAGTCCCGGTTCCAGCGGCGCCAGCAGGTCCGGCACCAGCTCGAACACCTCGGCATACCGCCCGCGCACCTGGTCGAGGTGCAGCAGCAGGTCCTGGGCGAAGGCCGTCGGATCGGCGTAGCCCATGAAGGTCGCGAACCGCGCGAGGTCGGCCGGCTTCGCCGGCAGCTCGTGCACCTGGCGGTCGGCGGTCATCTGCAGCCGGTGCTCGACGCGGCGCAGGAAGGCATAGGCGGTCCCGAGTTCGCGCGCGGCATCGCGCGGCACGTGGCCGGCGCGGACCAGCGCGCGCAGCGCCCCCAGCGTGGTCGGCACGCGCAGCGTCGGGTCGCGCCCGCCCCACACCAGTTGCAGCGTCTGCGCCAGGAACTCGATCTCGCGGATGCCGCCTTCGCCCAGCTTGACGTTGTGGCCGGCGACGCGCGCCAGCGGATCGGTGGTATCGTTCAGCGCGCCGCCGCGGTACTGGTCGATCCGCCGCTTCATCGCGTGGATGTCGGCGACCGCGGCGAAGTCCAGGCCGCGGCGCCAGACGAACGGCCGGATCGCCTCGAGGAACGTCGCACCCAGCGCCAGGTCGCCGGCCACCGGGCGCGCCTTGATCATGGCGGCACGCTCCCAGTTCTGGCCCATGCTCTCGTAGTAGGTGATGGCCGCCGTCAGCGCGACGGCGGGCGGCGTCACCGCCGATCGGGGCGCAGGCGCAGATCGGTGCGGAACACGTAGCCGTCCGCGTCGCGCGCCTCCATCAGGGTGACAAGATTGCGCGCGATCCGCGAGGTGAAGCCGCCCATCGCATGGTCAGCGGTTGCATCCGTGTATATTGGCGCTGTCGGGTCGTAGAGCAGCACGAGGTCCACATCGGACGAGAAATTCAGTTCGCGGGCGCCGAGCTTCCCCATGCCGAGTACCGTGAACCCACCGCCGCGCGCCGGCTCCGCCGGATCGGCCAGGCGCAGCTCGCCCGCGTCATGGGCGGCGCGCAGCAGATGCGCCATCGCCAGCGTCAGCGCGGCCTCGGCAAGATCGCTCAGCGCCGCGGTGACGCGCTCCAGCGGCCACATGGCGCCGATGTCGGCGATGGCGGTCGCCAGGGCGACGATCCGCTTGGCCCGCCGCATCGCCGCGGCAACCCGATCGCGCCGCGTGGTCGGCGGGATCGCCGCCAGCTCCGCCATGGCGCCGGCAACGACGGGATCCGGTCCACCGGCGATCAGCGCGCGCAGCGCTGCCGATTCACGCACCGCGAGATCGGCCAGGTACGGGCTGTTGCCGCCCAGCGCGCGCAGCATCGCGGTCACCGCCGGCCGCGCCGCCAGCCGCGCCTCGGTGCGGCCCAGTTCGGTGACGCGCTCGAGCAGCCGGTCGGCCGCGTCCGGATCATGCGGCGCGGGCCAGGACGTCGGGAGTTGAAACGCCGTGTCGGGCATCGCCGGGAAGGCTGGGCGTGAGGCGTCTTCCGGTCAAGCGGCGATCGGCTGCGCCAAGGCGCTGCACGGACTGTGCACGCTGATGATCACGCTGGCGGTGCTGGGTGCCCTGGCCGTCGCGGCGATCGCCTGGCGGCTGTCGCAGGGACCGGTCGACCTCGCGTGGCTGACCACCCGGCTCGAGGAGGCGGTGAACGACCATGGCGGCCCGACCCGGCTGGCCATCGGCTCGGTGGGCCTCGCCTGGGAAGGCTTCCACATGGGCGTCGACCGCCCGCTCGACCTCCGGCTGACCGACGTGAGCGTGGTCGACCAGGCCGGCCGGCGGCGCATCGACATCCCGCGCGCCGACGTGTCGCTGTCGATCTACGAATTGCTGTTCGGCCGCATCGTGCTGCGCTCGGTCACGCTGGACGGCCCGCAGCTCACGCTGGTGCGGGCCGCCGATGGCACGCTGAGCCTCGACCTGGGCAGCCTGACCGAGACGACCGACAGCGGCACGCCGCCGGGGCCGGACAGCAGCGCCGCGCCGGACGCCTCCGCGCCGATCAGCGAGTTGCTGGCGGAACTGGCGCGGCCGCCGGGCAACGACCGGAGCGGCAACGCCGATGCGCTGTTCGGCCAGATCCGCGCGGTGCGGATCCACAACGCCCGGCTCAGCGTGGTGGACCGCCAGCTTGCCACGGTGTGGAGCGCGCCGCGCGCGCAGATCGACCTGACGCGCCGGGCGGAGGGCGGCATCGACGGGACCGGCGACCTCACGCTGGCGCTCGGCGACCAGCAGGCGCGGCTCACGCTGGCCGCCACGCTGTCCGCCGGTGCCAGCGAGACGCATCTGCGTGCCCGGTTCACGCCGGTCAGGCCGCGCCTGATCGCCAGCGTCGCCCCGCGGCTGGCGGCGCTGGCGGCGCTCGACGCCCCCGGTCGGTGGCGAGGCCACCGCCACGCTCGACGCCAACCTGATGCCGCGCGACATGCGCCTCAGCCTGCGGGCCGGCGCCGGCCAGGTACGGATCGGCCCGGCCGATGTCGCGTTCATCGACGCGGCGCTGGTGGTGTCAGGCACGCCGGACGCGCTGAACGTGCAGACCTTCCAGGTGGGCCTGCGCGGACGCGAGGGGCGGCCCGCTGACGCGTCTGGAGGCGCGCGGCTCGCTGCAGCGCCGGCCCGACCAGATCACCGCGACGCTGTCGGGCGATGTCGACCAGATGGACTTCGCCGACCTGTCGCGGCTATGGCCCGAGGGCGTCGGCGGCGGCGCGCGCGACTGGCTGGTGGCGAACATCCCCGCCGGCATGGCGCGCAACGGCCATGTCGACGCCAGCCTGGCGATGACGCCGGACCTGTCCTCGGTCGTGCTCAGCCGGGCCAGCGGGACGCTGGATGGCGACGGGCTGCAGGTCTACTGGCTGCGGCCGGTGCCGCCGATCGACAACGGCCAGGCCCAACTGCGTATCGTCGATCCCGATACGCTGGACATCATCGTGAGCGGCGGGCCGCCAGCGCGTGCGCGGCCAGAAGGAGACCTCGCCCGGCGGGCTGCAGATCCGCGGCGGCCGGATGCGCATCACCGGCCTGCAGCAGCCGCGCCAGACCGGCGCGATCGAGGCCGACATCGCCGGGTCGCTGCCCGACGCGCTGACGCTGCTGCGCGAGCCGCGGCTCGGGCTGCTGGACCGCCATCCGGTGGACCTCAAGAACCCGGCCGGCCAGGCGACCGCCAAGCTTAGCCTGTCGCTGCCGCTGGAAGAGACGGTGCGGATCGAGGACATCCCGATCCGCGTGCAGGCGAAGCTCGACGGCGTGCGACTGACGGCGCTGGTGGCGGGACAGGACCTCGAGCAGGGCGTGCTGGACCTGACGGCCACCAATGACGGCATGAAGATCGGCGGCCGCGCGCTGCTGGCGTCGATTCCGACGAAGCTCGACGCGACGATGGATTTCCGCTCGGGGCCGCCCAGCCAGGTGGTGCAGAGCGTGACGGTGACCGGCGCGCCGGATGCGCGGCAGCTTGCGGCGGCCGGCCTGGACGCGACCGCGATCATGAGCGGCGCGGCGCAGGTGCAGGCGGTGCTGACCGAGCGGCGCAACGGCCAGGGCGATGTCGCGGTCACCGCCGACCTGGGCGGCGCGGAGCTGTCGGTGGGCGCGCTGGAGTGGCGCAAGCCGCGCGACGTGGCGGCCAAGGCCACCGCGCGGCTGCTGCTGGAGCGCGACCGGCTGACCGCGATCGACGCGATCCAGGTGGACGGCGAGGGCCTGGCGCTGCGCGGCCGTGCCGAGTTCGCCGGCACCCGGCTGTCGGTGTTCCGCATGGAGCGGCTGGTGCTGGGGCGCACCGTCGCGCAGGGCACGCTGACGCTGCCCGCCGATGGCGCGATGGCGATCGCCGTCAGCGGCGCGACGCTCGATCTCGCGCCGCGGCTGAGCCGCAAGACGACGCCCCAGGCGACGCCGCGCGGACCGAAGCCCGAGCCGCCGGCGGGTCCGCCGTGGCGGCTCGATGCCACGTTCGACCGCGTGCTGATGGCGAATGACAGGGTGGCGAGCGGCGTCGTGCTGCACGCCCAGAATGACGGCCGCGTGGTGCGGCAGTTCCGCATGGATGGCCGGTTCGGCGCGCGCGGGGCGTTCACTGCGCAGATCGTGTCAGAGCGCGCCGGCCGCCGGCTGACCGCGACGGCCGAAGATGCCGGGGAGTTGCTGCGCGGGCTCGACTACATCCGCAGCATGCAGGGCGGCAGGCTGTCGGTGCAGGCGGTGTACGACGACGCGCAGGCTGGACGGCCGCTGGCGGGCACGGCCGACATCGAGGATTTCCGCGTGCGCGAGGCGCCGGCGCTGGGCAAGCTGCTGCAGGCGATGACGCTGTACGGGCTGGTCGAGGTGATGCAGGGCCCCGGGCTCGGCTTCTCCCGTATGGTCGCGCCGTTCCGGCTGACCGAGGATGCGCTGGAACTGGCCGATGCGCGGGCGTTCAGCCCGTCGCTGGGGCTGACCGCGAAGGGGCGCCTCGACCTCAACGCCGAGCGGATCGACATGCAGGGCACCATCGTGCCGGCGTATTTCTTCAACTCGCTGCTGGGCAATATCCCGCTGGTCGGCAAGCTGTTCAGCCCGGAGCGCGGCGGCGGCGTGTTCGCGGCGAGCTATGCGCTGCGCGGCCGCCTGGCCGATCCGGATGTCTCGGTCAATCCGCTGGCGGCGCTGACGCCCGGGTCCTGCGCGGGGTGTTCGGCCTGTTCTGATGGCCGGCGGCCTATTGCAGCTTGCTCAGGAACGCCTGGCGCACCGGTTCCCGCTCGATATGCGCGGCCAGGCGCTGGCGGAAATCCTCGGCCGAGGTGGCGGCGGCCAGGGCGCGCTTCACCAGGATGCGGGCGATCGGGCCGGCATGCAGCGTCAGTTCGCGCTCCGCCTGCTGCACCAGCGCCGGCGGGATCGTCCTGGATGCTGCCGACGATGCTGATGACGCCGACGAGACCCCGGAGGCCCGGCTGGCAGTGCTGTTGCCGGTGCCGCCGCCGAGCAGGTCGCGACGGAAGCGCGAGCGCTGCTCCGGCTGTTCGATCCGCTGCGCCACGAGTTCGTGCAGTTCGTCGACCGAGCCTGCCTGGCGCGCCGCGGTCTGCACCAGCACGCGGGCGATCGGTCCGACATGCAGCGCGAGCCTGCGCTCCAGCGTGCTCAGCGTGGCCTCGGTGAACACGACCTGGGTCTGCACCGGCGTCGGGATGACGGTGCGGCTGACCGTCGAGGCCATCCCCGACTGCATCGTCTGGCGCAGCGCCGCCGCCATCGCATCGGCCGACGGGTAGCGGTCCTCCGGCTGCTTGGCCAGCGCGCGCTCCACCACGGCGACCAGCGAGGCGGGCAGGTCGGCGCGCATCGCCCGCAGGTCGGGCGGCGGCTGGTGCACCACCTGGAAGGCGATCGCGGTGGGATTGGGGCCGATGAACGGCCGCGCCCCGCTCAGCAGTTCGTAGAGCACGACGCCGGTCGAGAAGAGGTCGCTGCGCGCCTCCACCGGATCGCCGCGGCACTGTTCGGGCGACATGTAGCTGGGCGTGCCGACCACCGAGCCCGCCTGCGTCAGGCCAGACGTGTCGAAGCGCGAGATGCCGAAATCCGTCATCTTCACGCGGCCGTCCGCCAGCAGCAGGATGTTGGCCGGTTTCACGTCGCGATGGACGATGCCGAAGCCGTGGGCGCAGGCCAGCGCGTCGAGCACCTGGCCGATCACGGCGACCGACGCGTCCGGCGAGAACGACCCGGCCTGCGCCAGCGCCTGGCCCAGGTTGCTGCCCTCGACGTATTCCATGGCGAGGTACGGGTCCTCGCCCTGCACCGAGAGGTCGTAGATCGCCACGATGTTGGCGTGCGCGCAGCGGCCGGCGGTCTGTGCCTCGCGGTGGAAGCGGGCGAGGTAGCCGGCGCGGTCCTCGCCGAACAGCAGGTCGGAGCGGATCAGCTTGATCGCCACCTTGCGGTCGATCACCGGGTCGTGTGCGAGATAGATCAGCCCCATGGCGCCGCGCCCGATCAGGCGCTCGACGCGATAGCGGCCGATCTTCTCAGGGACGGTGGAGGCGGGAATATCAGGTCTCCAGCATCTTCATCGCATTCGCCAGGCTGCGCCGCATGCGGTTGAACGAGCCGGCCAGCGAGCCGATCTCGTCGCCGCCGCGTTCGGCGAACTCCGGTGCATCCATGTTGCCGAGACTGACGTCGCTGGCAATCGCCGACATCCGCCGGATCGGCTTCACGATCACGAAATGCAGCAGCAGGTTCAGCAGGATGATGGTGACGGCGAACACGATCACCAAGGCGCCGAGGTAGACCTTGAAGGCCTGCGTGCCGCGGTCCAGCGCCACCTGCATCGGCACGGAGACGATCTGCGCGCCGATCACGTCGCCCAGGTTCCAGCCGAAGCCGTTGTTGCTGCCGTACAGGTCGATCATCGTCGAGGGTGCCGCGGCCGGCGTGGAATGGCAGGTGAGGCAGTCCTTGTCGGTGATGCGGATCGGCCGCGCGATCGACAGCATGGGGCCGGTCGGCGTGTCGCGCGTGGTGGTGAAGTCGGTCAGCGACGGGTTGCGCGCGAACTCGGCGATGATCGCGCTCTCCCAGTCGGTGGCGCGGTCGGCCGGGTTGGTCGGATTGAGCGCGGCCTCCTTGTAGGCGTAGTCGGGGAAGCGGGTGGACAGCGCGCGCAGGTTGGTCTGCGCCGCCCAGGACGGCACGGTATGCGGCAGGAAGCGCACCTTCACCTGGTCGGCGAGGAGCGGCCGGATCTCCTTGACCGTGTAGTCGCGGATGGCGATTGCCTGCGCCATCATGATGGTGGCTTCCTGCACCACCTCGTGGCGGGCGTTGTCCTGCACGATGCGCCAGGACAGCACCGCGGCCAGGCCGAGCCCGACCAGGAACGCCGCCAGCATCACGAGATTGAATTTGGCCTTCAGGCCCATCCGGGTCTTCCTTTGATGCCGGGGATCATCCGATGCCGGGGATCATCCGATGGTGGAGGTCATCTGATGTTGGGGATCATCGTGCGCCGACAAGCCGGCTGGCCTGGGCCGCGGTGAGCCGGCCGGTCATCTCGCCGCCCAGTTCGTGCTGGTAGCGGCGGATGGCGGCGCGGGTGTCGCCACCGAACCGGCCGTCGACCGGCCCGGGATAGTAGCCCAACCGGACCAGCGCCGCCTGCACGGCCCGGCGATCCGCCTCGGACATCTGCTCTTCGGCAGGCAGCAGGAACGGCGGGGCGCCGATGGAGGCCCCCGGGGATGCCCCCAGCATTGGCCCCTGCGATGCTGCCTGCGATGTTCCCTGCGACGCCGCCGCCGGCGCGATCGGGGGTGTCGTGGCGGGTGTCTGTGCGACCGAGGGGGCGCCTGGCGTTGTGGCGGGGGCACCGCCGGCCAGGTAGGCCGGCACCGCAGGCGGGCGCAGTGCCGCCACCGTCACCGGGCGGCTGGCGAGTTGCTGCTGCACGCCGGACAGCAGGGCGGTGGTCTGCACATCGGTGCCCTTCAGTCCGGCGATCAGCGCCGTGGCGAGCGGCGTGGGTCCGTCCGGCGGCTTCGCCTGGCTGACCGCGATGAGGCCGAGCCCGTCCGGCAGGCTGGCCTGGGCCAGCACGTCGAAACCCGGGGCGGCGGGCGTGTCGGGGATGGGCACCGTGTCGATGGCCACGATCGCTGCGCCGGCCCCGCCGCGCGTGACGACATCGACCAGCAGCTTGGCCAGGATGCCCTGCGTGAGCACATCGGCCGGGCGGCTGATGCGCGCCGAGACCGGCAGCACGAACGGCCGGTCGTTGAAACTGGTGGCATAGCCGCAGCTATAGACGACGGCGGCGGCACCGGGGCCGGCGGCAAGCTGGCGGGAGTATTCGCCGATCGCGGCATCGGTGCCGCCGGTCGAGAGGTCCTCGCGCTCCACCACCTGGAAGCCCAGGCCGCGCAGCGCCGCGGCGACCGCGTGGGCGGATTGCAGGCACGCCGGCAGCGGCGGCAGCGAGCCATAGGTGCCGTTGCCGATCACCAGCGCCTCGCGGGCCGGGGCGGCGGTCGCCGGTGGCGGAGCCAGCAGAAGCGAGCCGCCGAACCCTAGGATCGTAAGGCCTGCCAACGCATGCTTCATGCGGCTTCGTTAGCAGGATGCGGCGTTTCGGGCCACCCGCTTGACCGCGCGTGCCGGCAGGTCTTGGCTGCTGTGCAACCTGGAGGAGGAAGCAAGTCATGGCCGATCGGCAACCCGTCGCGATCGTGTTCGACACGTTCGGCACCGTGGTGGACTGGCGCGGCAGCCTGATCGCGGACCTGACCGCGTACGGGCAGCAGCGCGGCGTCGCGGCAGACTGGACGGCGCTGGTGGACGCCTGGCGCGCCGCCTACCACCCGTCGATGGATCGTGTGCGCAAGGGGCAGGATCCGTGGACGACGCTCGACAACCTGCACCGCGCGTCGCTCGACAAGCTGGTGGCGGAGTTCGGCATCAAGGGCCTCACCGAGGCCGATCTGAAGCACATCAATCTCGGCTGGCACCGGCTTAACCCGTGGCCGGATTCGGTGCCCGGCCTGACGCGGCTGAAGACCAAGTTCATCATCGGTCCGTTGTCCAACGGCAACGTGGCGCTGCTGACCAAGATGGCGAAGCACGCCGGCATCCCGTGGGACGTGGTGTTCGGCTCCGACCTGTTCGGGCACTTCAAGCCGGATCCGGAGACCTATCTCGGTGTGGCGAAGCTGCTGGATCTGGAGCCGGGGCAGGTGATGCTGGGCGCGGCGCACAACAACGACCTGGCGGCGGCGCGGCGTTCCGGGCTGATGACCGGCTTCTTCCCGCGGCCGCTGGAATACGGGCCGCACCAGAAGCGTGACACCGTGGCGGAGCAGGACTGGGACGTGGTGGCGACCGACCTCCAGGACATGGCGACCAAGCTCGGCTGCTGAGGCGGCTGGTGCGTCGCGGTCAGGTCGCGGACCAGGAGGGCAAGATTTAAGCACAGAGGACGCCGAGACTCCACGGAGCTCCACAGAGGAAGCAGGAATGGCGCTTCGCGCGAAGCGCATAATGCTTTTCTTCTCTGTGAAACTCCGTGGAGTCTCGGCGTCCTCTGTGTTGAATCCTTGCGGTACCGCGAACCGTGGCACTGTGGCGGAGTGGGACTGGGACGTGGCGGCGAGTCGGTTGGTGCCCAGCGGTCAGGCCGCGGACCAGGAGGGCAAGATTTAAACACAGCGGACGCAGAGACCCCACGGAGTTCCACGGAGGAAGCGGGAATGGCGCTTCGCGCGGAGCGCATAGTGCTTTTCTTCTCTGTGGAACTCCGTGGGGTCTCTGCGTCCTCTGTGTTGAATCCTTGCGGACCTGCGAACAAAGACGGCCGGTGAAGCGACCCCCCCATGCCGACCAGGCCCGTTCCTCCGCAAGTCCGCCGGCCCCGGCCGTAACCCTTGCCCCCTCGGACGGTTCGCATGATGCTGTGCGAGAACCCAGGGGGGAACCGTCCATGCCATCTGACCTGCACGAAATCGAACAGGTCCTGCAGACCTATTTCGACGGGATGTACGAAGGCGACGTCGCCAAGCTGGGCAGCGCCTTCCACGAGGTCGCGCATCTGTTCGGCGTCGCCGACGGCAAGCTCGTCGACTGGTCGCGCGAGTACTGGTTCGACCTGGTCAAGAACCGCAAGTCGCCGCAGCAGCAGGACCTGAAGCGGCACGACTGGGTGGTGCAGATCGATCGCTCCAGCCCCACCGTCGCCTTCGCCAAGGTGCACTGCCAGACGCCGCCGCGCTATTTCACCGACTACCTGACGCTGCTGAAGCTTGCCGATGGCTGGCGCATCGTCTCCAAGACCTATCACACGGAGACGCGCTGACCCGATGGAGTGGGATTACCTCATCGTCGGTGGCGGCTCCGCAGGATCGGTGCTCGCCAACCGGCTGTCCGCGCGTTCGTCCAACAAGGTGCTGCTGCTCGAGGCCGGCCAGGACACGCCGCACGGCAAGGTGCCGGCGGCGATCCTCGATTCCTATCCCGGCACCGCGTACCTCAACCCGGCCTATACCTGGAACCGGCTGAAGGTCACCACGGAGGTGATGCCGCACAACCAGCCCAACGCGCCGCGCCCGCCGCTGCGCACCTATGAGCAGGCGCGCGTGCTGGGCGGCGGATCGTCGATCAACGGCCAGCTTGCCAATCGCGGCGCGCCGACCGACTACGATGAATGGCAGGCGCGCGGCGCCGCGGGCTGGGACTGGGACAGCGTGCTGCCCTTCTTCAAGAAGGTCGAGCGCGACATGGATTTCGACGGTCCATGGCACGGCCGCGACGGCCGCATCCCGGTGCGCCGCATCTTCCCCGACCTGTGGCCCGAGCACGCCAAGGCCGCGGGCGAGACCTTCAAGTCGGCAGGCTACAAGTTCCTGATCGACCAGAACGCCGAGTTCGAGGACGGGTATTTCCCTATCACCATCTCGAATGCCTATGAACGGCGGGTGTCGGCGGCGATCGGCTACCTCGATCCCGGCACGCGCCTGCGCGAGAACCTGACGATCTCCACCGGCACGCAGGTCAGCGAACTGCTGTTCGACGGCATGCGCTGCATCGGCGTGAAGGCGCTGGTGGACGGCAGGCCGACCGAGTTCCGCGCGCGCGAGATCATCCTGTCGTCGGGCGCCATCCACTCGCCCGCGCATCTGCTGCGCGCCGGCATCGGACCGGCGGGCCACCTGCGCGACCTGGGCATCGCGGTGCGCGCAGCGGTGCCTGGCGTCGGACAGCGGCTGCAGGACCATCCCGCGGTGGCCGTCGCGGCATTCATCAAGCCGTTCGCCCGCATCATCCACGACTATTCGCGGCGGCACATCTACCTGGCGCTGCGCTACTCCTCGAAGCTGCCCGGCATTCCGGCGGGCGACATGTTCACCGTGGTGACCAACAAGACGTCGTGGCACGCGGTGGGCGAGCAGATCGGCTCGTTCATCGTCACGGTCTACAAGACCTATTCCGAGACCGGGCAGGTGCGGCTGGCATCGTCGTCGTGGCAGGACGAGCCGCTGGTGGATTTCAACCTGCTGTCCGACCAGCGCGACCTGGAGCGCATGATGGACGGCGTGCGGCGGTTCGGCGCGATGCACCTCACGCCGACCATGCAGGCGGTCACCACCGATCCGTTCCCGGCCAGCTACAGCGACAAGGTCCGCCAGGTCGGGCTGGTCAGCAAGAAGAACAAGTGGATCACCGACGCGCTCGCCCGCGCGCTGGACGGTCCGCAGGCGCTGCGCAGCTACCTGATCAAGAACCTCATCATGGAGGGCGTCACGCTCGAGGGCCTGCTGCGCGACGATGACCAGTTGGAGGCATTCGTGCGCAAGGCGGCGGTGGGGGTGTGGCATGCCTCCTGCACCTGCCGCATGGGCAGCGAGGACGATCCGATGGCGGTGACCGACCCGGCCGGCCGCGTGCGCGCGGTGGACGGGCTGCGCGTGGTGGACGCGTCGATCTTCCCGGTGGTGCCGTGCGCCAACACCAATTTCCCGGTGCTGATGACAGCGGAGAAGTGCGCGGACGCGATCTTGTCGGGCGCGTGACGGCATCCTCGCCCTGCGAGGCACGCGGTTGAGCCGGCCCCGCGCGGCGACGGCCCGGCGGGGCAGCGAGGCGGCATGACGGCGACCGGGCGCGCAGCGGAGGACAGAGCCGCGCCGCCCGGACTGTCGTCGGCCGATGCGGCGCGCATCCTGGCGACGGCCGGACCGAACGTCGTGGCCGAAGACCGGGTGCATCCGTTGCAGCGTGTCGCACGGCATTTCTGGGCGCCGGTGCCGTGGATGCTGGAGGCGACCATCGTGCTGCAGGTCGCCATCGGCGAGCGGCTCGAGGCGCTGATGATCGCCGTGCTCCTGCTGCTCAACGTCGTGCTCGGCGTGGTGCAGGAGAGCCATGCCAACGCCGCCCTCGAACTGCTCAAGCAGCGCCTGTCGCCCAAGGTCCGCGTCCGGCGCGACGGCGCGTGGCGCGTGGAGCCGGCCGCCGGGATCGTGCCGGGCGACGTCGTGCAATTGTCGCTGGGCGGCATCGTGCCGGCCGACCTGCGCATCGTCAGCGGATCGGTGCTGCTCGACCAGTCGATGCTGACCGGCGAGTCGGTTCCACTGGAGGCCGGGCCGCAGGCCGTCGCCTATGCCGGTGCCCTGGTCCGCCGCGGCGAGGCGATCGCCGAGGTCGTCGCCACGGGGGCGCACACCTATTTCGGTCGCGCGGCCGAGTTGGTGCGGATCGCCCATGTCGAGAGCAGCGAGCAGCAGGCAGTGCTCGGCATCGTCCGCGCCCTGACCGTCGTCAACTTCGCCATCGTCATCGCCATGGTGGCTTACGCCCACGCCATCGGGTTCGATGCGGCACGCATCATTCCGCTGGTGCTCGCCGCGCTGCTGTCCGCCGTGCCGGTGGCGCTGCCGGCGACATTCACGCTGGCCGCCGCACTCGGCGCGAAGACCCTGGCGCTCAAGGGCGTGCTGCTGACCCGGCTCGCGGCCCTGCACGATGCCGCGATGATCGACGTGCTGTGCGCCGACAAGACCGGCACGCTGACCGAGAACGCGCTGGCCTTGAGCGAGGTGGTGCCGCTCGCCGCCGGTCACGACGCGGCGTCCGTGCTCGCCTATGCCGCGGCCGCCAGTTCGGCGGAGGGCCAGGACCCGATCGATGCGGCGGTCCGTGCGGCGGCGGCGCGGCCCGGCGATGCGCCATCGGTCCCGTTGCGGGTGGTGCGGTTCACGCCGTTCGATCCGTCGGTGAAGCTGGCGGAGAGCACGGTGGTCGATCCGGCCGGCCAGGAGCTTCGCGTGGTGAAGGGGGCACCGGCCGCGGTGGCCGCCGTGGCCGCGATCACGCCGGCGGGCACGGCGGACCTGCAGCGGTTCACCGAGGCGGGCTATCGGACGCTCGCCGTCGCCGCCGGCCGGCCGGACGCCATGGCGATGATCGGGCTGATCGCGTTCAGCGATCCGCCGCGGGCCGATTCCGCCGCCCTGCTGGCGGAGTTGCAGTCGCTCGGCGTGCGCACGGTGATGGTGACCGGCGATGCGGCGGCCACGGCCACCACGGTCGCGCGCGCCATCGGCCTCACCGGACCGGTCTGTCCGCCCGGACAGATCAGCGACACGGTCGCGCCCGGCGATTTCGCCGTCTATGCCGGGGTGTTTCCCGAGGACAAATTCCGTCTGGTGAAGGCGTTCCAGCGCCACGACCACGCCGTCGGCATGTGCGGCGACGGCGCCAACGATGCGCCGGCGCTGCGGCAGGCGCAGATGGGGATCGCGGTGGCGACGGCGACCGACGTGGCGAAGGCGGCCGCCGGCGTCGTGCTGACCGATCCGGGTCTCGGCGGGATCGTCACCTGCATCAAGGAGGGCCGCGCCGCCTTCCAGCGCGTCCTCACCTACACGCTCAGCATCCTCGTCAACAAATGCGCGACGCTGGTGGTGATGGGCGCCGGTCTGGTGATGACCGGGCACGCGGTCCTGACGCCGCTGCTGCAGGCGATCTCGATGCTCGCCGGCGACTTCGTGACGATGTCGCGCGCGGCCGATCGGGCGAAGCCGTCGCCCTATCCGAACACCTGGCGGGTGCGGAACCTGATCGTGGCGGCAGTGCCGCTCGGGCTGTGCAAGCTGTCCTACTGCGTGGCGATGCTCGCGGTCGGCTGGTACCTGCTGCACCTCGATCCCGGCGAGATGCAGACGCTGACGTTCCTGATGCTGATCCTCGCAGGCCAGGCCAATACCTTCGTGCTGCGCGAGCACGGGCATTTCTGGCGGTCGCATCCTGCCTGGATCATGCTGCTCGCCTCGATGGCCGATGTCGCCTGCGTGACATTCCTCGCCATCGGCGGCGTGCTGATGACGCCGCTGCCGGCGGCGGTCGCGGCGATGCTGTTCGTCTCGACTCTGGTGTTCGCCGTGGTGCTGGACACCGTCAAGATCGCGGTCCTGGCGCGGGTGCAGATCGATTAGCCGGGGCTGCCGAACCATACGAACGACGCGTGGCCCGGCCATTGCGCGCAACGGCGGACCGTCGTCATAATTCGGGAATGACCGACGAGCCCCTGCTGCCCGCCAAGCCGCCTCTCGACGCTCATCACTTCATCAATGTGCTGGCGCATCTGGAAGTCATCCTGGAGGCCGACCTGATCGCCTGGAACGCGCAGTCGTCCAAGGATGCCGAACAGCGCCTGCAACGCCTGGTGACGTTCATCAAGCGCGCGGCGCATGTCGACGGGTCGCATTGATCGTCCACTCCCGCGTAGGGGATTGCGACGCGACGCGCTCTCACATACCGTGCGGCCCGACATCGCTTCGCTGTCAGCGCTCGTGGAGGCGACGCTGTCCTGTCCCAGAGCAATCGCTCGCGCGATCACCGGTTCACCGGAAGTAAGCCCCATGGTTTCACGTGCGTCTTTTGCGCAGTGGTGCGCCCGTAGCGTGGTCGCCGGCGCGCTGCTGGCTGTGGCCGCAGGCGCGGCCGAGGCGCAGTTGCCGCTGCCCAGCGGTCTCGCCTGGCCGGGCCTCACGCAGGACAATCTCGACCGCATGCACGCCGCGGCGGCCCGCCTGTATGAGGGCCGGTCGATCGGGACGGTCGAGCGCTGGCGCAATCCCACCACCAATGACGCGGGCGAGGTGACCCTCGTCCGCAGCTTCGACGCCCATGGGATGCCGTGCAGGACACTCGACTACACCATCCGGTTCGAGACCGCGCGCAACAGTCCAACCCATTACCTCATCAACTGGTGCAGGATTCAGGGGGGCGAGTGGAAGATCGTGGAACTCGTTCCGCCTCGCTGAGTGCCGGTGACGAACCCGTGAGGGTGATGACAGGAGGGAACCGGCATTGTCCGTGGTTGGGATCACAACCGTCATGCGGAACCGCAGCGCGGTGAGGATGCGAATCGCTCTGCTGGCCCTGGCCGCATTGCCGGCCTTGAGCAGTTGCGCCGGGATGGGAGCCAAGTCCCAGGCGGGACAGCCCACCGTCCAGGGGCAGTCGATGCAACAAATGCTGGCCGACGTCGACCAGATCCGCTCCTTCGTCTACGGCAGTGGCACGCAGGCCGATGCCGACAAGGCGGCGACCGATCTCGCAGCCTGGTCGAGGCGGATGGCGGAACTGTTTCCGCCTGGCCAGGCGACGCGGGATTACGTCGACATGAGCCCGCAAAGGGTGAACGGCGCACCCGCGGCGATGACGCGCACGGCCGATCTGCTGCTGATGGCGGTGCGAACCGGCCAGCGGTCGACCGTCGGCGACCAGCTTGCCCGGACCGAGCGCGACGGCTGCGGCGTCTGCCACCTCAGCGGCACGCGCTGAACCGGCCTGGAGCGGCTTCCGTTCGCGTGGCCTCAGGGGACCCGCTCCGGCCCGTCGTCTGAGAGCGGAATCTCACCGCTCCGGTGATGCCACCCAGGCGCCGCCATCGGCCCCGCGCGCTGCCAGCGGATACTCGACCTCGGCCGTATACACCGCCTGGTCCTTGCCCAGCAGCGAGCTGAACAGCGTGAAGTGCTCCACCGCGACCGGCTCGGCGCGGAACAGGTTGTGCGCCTGTACGAAGCCCGCCAGCTTCGCCTCCGCCGCACCGCCATCCAGCCGCGCCAGCGTCACGTGCGGCTGGAACCGCCGGCGTTCCGGCTCCAGGCCGCAGCGCTGCAGCGCCGTCTCGATCTTGCCCTGCAGCCGCTCCAGCGGCTCGCAGCGCTCGACGCCCACCCATAGCGACTGGCTGCGCCCACCTTTGGCGAAGGTGCCGATGCCGGCCAGCGCCAGCGTGAACGCCGGCGCCCGCAGCGCGGCCAGCGCGTGGTCGATCTCCTCGGCCAGGTAGCGTGGCGCCTCGCCGATGAAGCGCAGCGTCAGGTGGTAGTTCTCCGTGGGGACCCAGCGCGCGCCGGGGATGCCGGCGCCCGACAGCAGCGCGATGCGCTGGCGCAGCGCCCAGGGCAGATCGAGTCCGACGAACAGCCTCATGCCGGCGGCACCTGCGCCAGCAGCTTCTCCACCAGCGGCAGGAGGCGGGCCACGACGCGCTTCACGCCTTCGGCATTCGGGTGCAGCCGGTCGGCCTGGTTCAGGCCCGGCACCGTCGCCACGCCATCGAGGAAGAACGGGTCGTACAGCACGCCCGGCCGCTGCGCGAGCCGGTCGAACACGGCGCGGAACGCCTGGCCGTAGTCGGGTCCCAGGTTGGGCATCGCGTACATGCCGCTCAGCAGCACCGGGATGTGGCGCGCCGCCAGCCGGTCCAGGATCGCGGTCAGGTTCTGCTCGGTGATCGCCGGATCGACGCCGCGCAGGCCGTCATTGGCGCCCAGCTCGACGATGGCGGCATCGGCGCCGTCGCCCAGCGCCCAGTCGAGCCGCGCCAGGCCGCCCGCCGAGGTGTCGCCGGAGACCGCGCCGTCGACGATGGTGACGTTGTGGCCGCGGGCGCGCAGGGCGGCGGCGAGTTGCGGCTCGAAGCCGTCGGCCTGCGGCAGGCCGTAGCCGGCGGACAGCGAATCGCCCAGCACGAGCAGGCGCAGCGGAGGCGCCGCCGATGCGGGGGCCGCGACCAGCACAGCCAGTGCCAGTGCGATGACGGCTTTCCGCCACCGGGCGAGGACGCCATATGCTGCCGCCATGGATGCCATCCCGCCGCAGACTCCGGTTCCCCTCGTGCAGGTGAGGAACCTGCTCCTGACCGTGCCTTCCGCCGCCGGGCCGGTCAACATCCTGCGGGGGATCGACCTGGACATCGCAACGGGCGAGGCGGTGGGGCTGGTGGGGCCGTCGGGTTCCGGCAAGACCAGCCTGCTGATGGTCCTGGCCGGGCTGGAGCATGCGACCTCCGGCAGCGTCACCCTGGCCGGGCACACGATCACCGCGATGGACGAAGACGCGCTGGCGCGGCTGCGGCGGGAGACGATCGGCATCGTGTTCCAGGCGTTCCACCTCATCCCCACGATGACCGCGCTGGAGAACGTCGCCGTGCCGCTGGAACTGGCCGGCGCGCGCGATGCGATGGCGCGCAGCCGGGCCGCGCTCGACGCCGTCGGCCTGGCGCACCGGCTGACCCACCTGCCCGGGCAGCTTTCCGGCGGCGAGCAGCAGCGGGTGGCGCTGGCGCGCGCCTTCGCCCCCGGGCCGCGGCTGCTGCTGGCCGATGAGCCGACTGGCAACCTGGACCGGGCGACCGGCGAGGCGGTGATGGACCTGCTGTTCCGCCTGCGGGCGGAGCTTGGCACCACGCTGCTGCTGATCACCCACGACGCCGACCTCGCCGCCCGCTGCTCGCGCCGTGTCCACCTGGCCGATGGCCGCGTGGTCGAGCCGGTGGCGTGATGCTGGCGTTCCGTCTGGCGCGGAGGGAGCTGCGGACCGGCGTGCGCGGCCTGTGGATCGTGCTCCTGTGCCTGGCGCTGGGCGTCGCGGTGATCGCCGCGGTCGGCACGCTGCGCGCCGCCACCGATCGCGGCCTGGCGCAGGACGGGAGGCGCATCCTCGGTGGCGACATCGAGGTCGAGAGCGGCTCCCAGCCGCTGCCGGACACGCTGCGCGCATGGTTCCGCGCGCGGGGGGCGGCGCTGTCCGACGTGGTGCAGATGCGCTCGATGCTGGTGGCGCCGTCGGGCGAGCGGCAACTGGTGGAGCTGAAGGCGGTCGACGGCGCGTGGCCGTTGGTGGGGGAGGTCGGGATCAACGGCGTGCCCACCCGCGGCATCGCATCCCCCGTCGCCGCCCCTGTCGCCGCCACCGATCGTGCGCCGGCCGCTGCCGCGAGCCCGCCGCTGTATGCCGAGCAGGTGGTGCTGGACCGCCTCCGGCTGCGCCCGGGCGACACGGTGCGCCTGGGCAGCGCCAGCTTCACCGTCGCCGGCGCGCTGACCGCGGAGCCCGACCGCGTCGCCTCGCCGCTGATCCTCGGCCCGCGCGTGCTGATCCCGGCCGCCGCGCTGCCGGCCACCGGCCTGATCGTGCCCGGCTCCATGGTGCAGTATGCCCTGCGCGCCACGCTGCCCGCGCCGGACACGGCCGCCGGCACGCTGGCAGAGTTGCGGCGGGAGTTCCCCGGCCAGGGCTGGCGCCTGCGCCAGCCGCGCGATGCCGCACCCGGCGTCAGCCGCTTCATCGACCGGACCAGCCTGTTCATGACCCTGGTGGGCCTGACGTCGCTGCTGGTCGGCGGCATCGGCGTCGCCAACGGGGTGCGCGCCTGGCTGGACGCCCGTGCCCGCACCATCGCCACGCTGCGCTGTCTCGGCGCCTCCTCGGCGCTGGTGTTCGCCGTGTGCCTGATCCAGGTGCTGGCGCTCGCACTGTGCGGCATCCTGGTGGGCGTGGTGTTCGGCGCGGCCCTGCCGTTCCTGCTGACCGCCTGGCTCGCCGGCGTGCTGCCGGTGCCGCCGGTGGCCGGCGTCTATCCCGCGCCGCTGCTGCTCGCCACCGCCTACGGCCTGCTGACGGCGCTGGCGTTTTCGCTATGGCCGCTGGGCCGCGCGGCGCGCATCCCCGGGGCGGCACTGTTCCGCGATGCCCTGGCGCCGTCGCGCACACGCCCGTCGCGCCCGCTGCTGCTCGCCAACGCCGGCGTCGGCCTGGCGCTCGTGGCGCTGACCGTCGCCACGGCCACCGACCGGCAGTTCGCGCTGTGGTTCTGCACCGCCGCGCTGGGGACGCTGGTGCTGTTCCGTCTGGGCAGCAGCGCCGTGATGCTGGCGGCGCGGGCCGGCGTGCTGGCCGGCAGCCCCGCCGCCCGTCTCGGCTTCGCCAACCTCCATCGCCCGGGCAGCACCGCGCCGATGATGCTGGTGTCGGTCGGCCTGGGCCTGTCCACCCTCGCCGCCGTCGCCCTGATCGAGGGCAACGTGCAGCACGAGATCCGCGACCAGCTACCGGCCGATGCGCCCAGCTTCTTCTTCGTCGACATCCAGGACAGCCAGTTGCCGCGCTTCGAATCGCTGGTCCGCGCCCAGCCGGGCGTCGAGGACCTGCGCCAGGTCCCCAGCATGCGCGCCCGCATCGTGGCGGTGAACGGCGTGCCGGCCGACCAGGTGAACGCAACGCCGGAGACGCGATGGGCGCTGCGCGGCGATCGCGGCCTGACCTATGCCGCGGCGCAGCCGGCCGGGACGCGCCTGGTGGCCGGGTCGTGGTGGCCGGCGGATTACGACGGCCCGCCGCTGGTGTCGTTCGACGCCGGCCTGGCCCGCGGCTGGGGCATCGGCATCGGCGACGCGATCCGCGTCAACGTGCTGGGCCGCGACATCGATCTGCGCATCGCCAGCCTGCGCGACATCGCCTGGCAGACCCTGTCGCTGAATTTCACCCTGGTGGCGAGCCCCGGGCTGCTGCAGCGCGCGCCGCACGGCCACATCGCCACGGTCCGCGTCGCCGGCCCCGACCAGGGCAACCTGCTGCGGGTGGTGACCGACGCGCTGCCCAACGTCACCGGCATCCGGGTGGAGGACGTGCTCGCCGCGGTGGCCGCGCTGCTGAACCAGGTCGCGGTCGCGCTCACCGCCACCGGGTCGGTGACTTTGGTGGCCGGCATCCTGGTGCTGGTCGGCGCGGTGGCCGCGGGACAGCGCCGCCGCACGCAGGAGGCGGTGATCCTGAAGGCGCTCGGCGCCACGCGCCGGCAGATCCGCACGGCGTGGATGGTGGAGTTCGGCTCGCTGGGCGTGGCGGCGGGGGTGATCGCGGCACTGGTGGGGACGCTGGCGAGCTACGCGGTCACACACTATCTCATGCACATCGATTTTGTGTTCCTGCCCGGCACGCTTGCGGCGACGCTGCTGACTTCGCTCGCCATGATGCTAGGTTTCGGCTATGCTGGCACTGCGGCCGCGCTGAGGGCCAAAGCGGCGCCGATGCTGCGGAACGAGTGAAAGCCTGCTGACGCCGAATAGGTTACCAAGCTTTCATTACCACTTTGGCTTGAACCCTGCCCGACCGATCGCCAGAATGAATGGCACGGGCATTCCGCCTGACATGCAAGAGGGGAACCATGGCCTTCAGTCCCGAGTACCGGACCTACCCACGAGCATCGGCCGCCACGACCGCTGCGGTCCTGGACGCCGGGCTCCGCGCCTACATGCTGCGCGTTTACAACTGGATGGCATCCGGTCTGCTGGTGACCGGGATCGTCGCCTTCGCGATTGCCAATACAGACCTGATCAACGCGTTCTACCCCATGATCGAGACCGCGGCAGGGCCGCGGCGCTCCACGTCGGCGCTGGCGATGATCTCCATCTTCGCACCGCTCGCCTTCGTGCTGGTGCTTAGCCTCGGGGTCAACCGGCTGTCGCGCACCACCGCACAGACGTTGTACTGGCTGTTCTGCGCCGCGATGGGCGCCAGCCTGACCAACATCTTCCTGATCTACACCAGCGAGTCGATCGTGCGGGTGTTCTTCATCACGGCCGCCACCTTCGCCGCGATGAGCATCTACGGCTACACGACCAAGGCCGACCTGAGCCGCTTCGGCAGCTTCCTCATGATGGGCCTGTTCGGCATCATCATCGCGGGGCTGGTGAACATCTTCCTCGCGAGCTCGGCGCTGCAATTCGCCATCAGCATCATCGGGGTGGTGGTGTTCACGGGCCTCACCGCCTACGACACGCAGCGGATCAAGTCGACCTACGTGCAGTACGTCTACGCCGAAGGCGCGGAGAACGCAGGCAAGCACAGCGTGTATGACGCGCTGAGCCTCTACCTCAACTTCATCAACCTGTTCATGCTGCTGCTCCAGCTTCTGGGCAACCGCAACAACAACTAGCCCTGCGCGGCCGTTGTGCCAGGATGGGCCTCGGGGCAACCCGAGGCCCTTTCTGCATTCAGGGCACAGCACCAGGGGACGCACATGGCGACGAAGGACCTTCCCGCAGCCGGCTATCGCTACATCCCGTTCGCCTTCCAGTACTCAGGCGGCGTCGAGGCGCTCACCAATTACCGGATCGAGCGTGTGGAGTTCGCCCAGCCATTGCCACTCGCCGCCGGCTTCCGCTGGATCGAGGACTACCTCGGCAAACTCGGCGTTCCCCTCCTGGGGTTTTGCGCCTGCGAACTCCGCTCACCCGCGCAGTTCACCGATGAGGGCTTCATCGCCTTCAACCGCCTCTACACCGGCACCCTGCAGCGCTGGGGCGTGATGACCGACCCCGAGGACAACCCGGTCGCGCGCAGCAACGTCATCCCCGTCATCGACAAGCCCGCCGAACCGAGCTTCCACGCGTTCTGCTTCGCGCGCCCCGCCGATGGCGCATCCGGCTCCTTCGTCATCGCCGGCAGCGGCGAGGCGGGCGACGGTCCGCTGCCCTACCGCGAACGCACCGTGCGCTACGGCGAGACCAGCCCCGACGCGATGCGCGAGAAGGCGATCTTCGTGCTGGAACGCATGGAGGAGCGCATGGCCGCGCTCGGCAAGACCTGGACGGACTGCACGGCGACGCAGGTCTACACCGTGCACGACCTGCACTCCTATCTCGCCGACGACATCGTGCGCCGCGGCGCCGCTCGCCACGGGCTGCTCTGGCACTTCGCCCGCCCGCCGGTCGAGGGACTGGAATACGAGATGGACTGCCGCTCGGTGCCGGTGGAGCACCACGTCACGGTGTGACGGCCGCCGCCTCCGCCTTGGCCGCCACCTGCAGCTTGGCCGCCGCGCTCGCGTGGGCCGCCCGTGTGGCGTGGGTGTCCTGGCGGGGCGGGAGTGCGGCGGGCACCTGCGCCAGCCGCGCCGCCGCCAGGTCCCCCACCGCGCGGATCGCCGCCACGTCGCTCTGCGCCAGATTCTGCCAGATCTCGCCCAGGAAATCCTGCGTGCCGCTCCGCACCGCGGCGTCCAGCCAGAGCACCGCCTCCTCGATACGGCCGTCCTGCGCCAGCAGGCTGCCCAGATTGTACTGGCCACGGAAATCGCCGCCCTTTGCCGACCGGCGGTACCAGTCGAGCGCCGCCTGGCCGTCGCGCGACACCTCCCAGCCCTCCTCGAAGAACCGGCCGATCATGTTCATTGATTTGGCGTGCCCGAGATGCGCGGCCCGCAGGTACAGCAGGAACGCCTTCGCCCGGTCCCGCGCGATGCCCCGCCCGCGCAGCGTCATGTTGGCCAGGTTGTACAGCGCCCAGTCGAGGCCATGCTCCGCCGCCCGCGAGAACCAGTGCACCGCCTGCGTGTCGTCGGGGGCCACGCCCCAGCCGCGCTCGTGGCAGCGCCCCAGCATGTTCATCGCCGGCACGCAGCCGGCGTCCGCCGCCGCGGCGAACCAGCGGACCGCCGCCGCCGGATCGCGCGGGGTGCCGCGGCCGTCCAGCAGGATCTGGCCGAGCAGCACCTGTGCCTCCACCAGACCGTAGCGGGCGGCGGCCATGATCCAGGGCAGGGCCTGCTCGGGCGGGCCGGCGAGGGTGGAGGCCAGCCGCTCCTTCGGCATGTCCCGCATCGCCTCGAACGCGATCCGCGGCGCCCGCCGTCGCCTCGTCTGAACACCGCTCATCCCCGCCCCCTTGGCAAACCGGTGACGCTGGGTTAATCCGCCTGCAAGTGAGAATCAATCTCAAGTCAGGACCCTTTCGCATGGTCGCCAGAACGAACAGCCAACCTTCGGCAGATCTGCCGGCGTTCCGCGTGCTGATGGGCAGCGCCGTGGGCGTGGCGCTGGCGCAGGGCGTCGCCGCCCAGCCCGCGCCCACCGCGCCGCAAGCGATCCCTCCGGCCGGCGCGGCCGTGCAGTTGCCGCCGATCTCGGTGCAGGGCGCCGGGCAGGGCGGCTACCAGGCGACAGTGCCGTCACTGCCCAAGCTCACTCAGCCGCTGCTCGACACGCCGCAGTCGATCAGCGTCATCCCGCAGCAGTTGATGGAGGACCAGGGGACCACCACCGTGCGCGACGCGCTGCGCAACGTCCCGGGCATCAGCCTCGCGGCCGGCGAGGGCGGCGCCCAGGGCGACAGCCTCACGCTGCGCGGCTTCTCCGCCCGCAACGACTTCTTCCTGGACGGCATGCGCGACTTCGGCAGCTACTACCGTGACCCGTTCAACCTGAACAACATCGAGGTGCTGAAGGGGCCGGCCTCCATCATGTTCGGCCGCGGCTCCACCGGCGGCGTCGTCAACCAGGTGAGCAAGCAGCCGCAGATGGCGCCGATCATGGCGGGCACCGGCACGGTCGGCACCGACCGCACCTTCCGCTTCACCACCGACATCAACCAGCCGCTGACCAACATCGACAACGCGGCCTTCCGGCTCAATCTGATGGGCAACCTGAACGGCATCTCGGCGCGCGACGGCGCGGAATACCGCCGCTTCGGCATCGCGCCCTCGGTCACCTTCGGTCTCGGCACCGACACGCGGCTGACCTTCAGCTACTTCCATCAGCAGGAGGACAACACGCCGGATTACGGCCTGCCCTGGCTGTTCGCCAATCCGGCGCCGGTGAATCGGCAGAATTTCTACGGGTTCCAGAACGACGACTTCCTGCGCACCCAGGTGGATATCGGCACCATCAGGCTGGAGCACGATTTCAACGAGAACGTCTCGTTCCGCAACCAGTTCCGCTACGCCAACTACCAGCGCGCCGGCCGCATCACCGAGCCGCAGGTGGCCTACGCCGGCATCAACCAGAACACGCCGCTGAACCGGATCACCGTCAACCGCAACCTGATCTCGGTGTTCAGCACCGAAAGTTTCATGCAGAACCAGTCGGACGTGACGGTCCGCTTCAACACCGGACCGCTGAAGCACACCGTGGTCGCCGGCATCGAGCTTGGGCGGGAGACGTCGGACCCGACGCGCGTGTCGTACACCGGGGTGCCGACGACGAACCTGCTGTTCCCCAACCTGAACCAGCCGTTCACCTTCACCAGCAACCGCATCAGCACGCAGGTCACCACGACGTCGAACAGCTACTCGGCCTATTTCGTCGATACCATCGAACTCGACGAGCACTGGGACCTGATCGCCGGTTTCCGCTGGGACACGTTCTACACCCGCTACAAGCAGGCGATCCCGCCGGTGGTGAACCTGAGCCGCACCGACGACATGCCAAGCTGGCGCGCCGCCATCGTCTACAAGCCGATCCAGACCGGCAGCATCTATTTCGCCTACGGCACCTCGTTCAATCCCTCGGCCGAATCGCTGTCGCTCGCGGCGAACACCGCCAGCCTCGCGCCGGAGAAGAACGAAACCTTCGAGATCGGCACCAAGTGGCTGGTCAACGACGGCCGGCTCACGCTGAACGGCTCGATCTTCCAGATCACCAAGCTCAATGCGCGCGTGCCCGATCCGTTCAACTCGGCGTTCAACGTCCTGGGCGGCAATCAGCGGGTGCGCGGCTTCGAATTCGGCGTCGCCGGCAACCTGACCGAGGCGTGGGAGGTCTATGCCGGCTACGCCTACCTCAACAGCGTGGTGCTCGAATCGACGCTGCCCGCCACGGTCGGCCAGCCGCTGGGCAACACGCCCAAGCATACGTTGAGCGTGTGGAGCACCTACGAACTGCCCTGGCACGGCATCGAGATCGGCGGCGGCGTGCAATACGTCTCGAGCCGCATCGCAAGTTCGACGCCCAACGGCACGACTGGCCTGATCGAGGTCGCGCCCGGCTACGTGACGGTGCAGGCGATGGCGAAGTATCCGATCAGCCCGGGCATCGAGTTGCAGCTCAATGCCTACAACATCACCAACACCAAGTATTACGACCTGCTGCATCCGGCGCATGTCGTTCCGGGAGCCGGGCCGTCGGTGCTGCTGACGACCAGCTTCAAGTTGTAACGAACGGGACGCCGACCATGGTCCTGCCGGTGCTGCGCCGCATCCATCGCTGGCTGGGCCTGCTCCTCGCGCTGCCGCTGCTGGTCCAGGGCGTGAGCGGGCTGATCCTGACGGTGGAACCCCTGCTGCCGGACTTCGACGCCATCGCGGCATCGAGCGGCGAGCCGTCCGCTGCCGGCGCCATCGTCGCCGCGGCGCAGGCCGATGCGCCGCCCGGCCTGCGCCCCGCGCGCTATGTCCCGCCGGCCGAGCCCGGCGGGGCGGCCACGGTGTATTTCATCGCGGCGTCCGGACCGCGCGGCCCGGGCCTCGGCATCGTGGTCGACCCGGTGTCGCTGACCGTGCTCGACCGGCAGCCCGGCGGCAATTCGGTGTTCGACTGGATCAAGTCGCTGCACACCAACCTCCTGGTCGAGGGCCGCTCCGGCCGCTCGATCATCGGCTGGTTCGGCGTCGGCCTGATCGCCCTGGCGCTCATCGGCATCCCGCTCTGGTGGCCGCCGCCGCAGAGGTGGCGCGCGGCCTTCATGGTCGATCCACGGGCGCGCGGCCATCTGCTGCACCGCCGCCTGCACGGCGCCGCCGGCATCTGGAGCCTGCTGCTGCTGCTGGCCACCGCCTGCACGGGCGTGGTCATGGCGTTCCCGCAGACCGCGCGCGGCGCCCTGGGCCTGCCCGAGGGAGCGCCGCGGCCAGGCCGCGCGGGCGGTCCGCGGGCCGACCTGTCGGCCGCGGATATCGACCGCGCCGCGGCGCTCGTCCGCAGCGCCGTGCCCGGCCTGCGGCTGCGCGTCCTGCTGCTGCCCGCCAGCCGGAATGAGCCGGTGCGTGCCCTGCTGCTGCCGCCGGGCCAGGAAGGCGCCTCCTCGACCGTGGCCGTCGCGGTCGACGCGGCCGCCGGACGGGTGCTGTCGGTGCAGGATCCCCGCGCCATGCCGGTCGCCGAACTGACGCTGCGCTGGGCGCACGACCTGCATTTCGGCCAGGGCTTCGGGCCGCTCTGGCGAGGGCTCACCATCCTGACCGGGCTGGTGCTGCCGGTCTTCAGCATCACCGGCGTCGCAATGTGGCTGTACCGCCGCCGCCGTCGCCGCGCGCCTGTGCTACAGCCCGGCGAGTGAGCCACTTCGATCTTTGACAGGAACCGACGCCATGCCGACCAACGTCCAGTTGCCGCCCCCGGACCTCACGCCCTGGCACATGTTCCAGTCGGCCGATCTCGTGGTGAAGTCGGTCATCATCGCCCTGATGCTCGCCTCGATCGTCACCTGGACCATCCTGCTCGCCAAATGGCTGGAACTGAGCGTCGCCACCGGCCGCCTGCGCAGCAGCCTGGCCGCCACCAACGGGGCGGCCAGCCTCGATGAACTGGCGGAGCGGCTCGACCCGCAGCCGGGCCCGGTGCGGTCGCTGCTGGCCACCGCGCGAACCGAACTCAGCCTGTCGGGCGAACTGCCGGCCGATGGCATCAAGGCGCGCATCGCGCTCAGGCTGCAGCGGGTCGAGGCACTGCTGGGACGGCGCATGGCGCGCGGCACCGGCGTGCTCGCCTCGATCGGCTCCTGCGCGCCGTTCATCGGGCTGTTCGGCACCGTGTGGGGGATCATGGACAGCTTCGTCGGCATCTCGCGCATGCAGACGACCAACCTGGCGGTGGTGGCGCCCGGCATCGCGGAGGCGCTGCTGGCCACGGCGTGCGGCCTGATCGCCGCCATCCCGGCCGTGGTGATCTACAACATCTTCGCCCGTGTCGTCGCCGGCTACCGGATGCTGCTGGGCGACCTGGCCACCTCGCTGCTGGCGCTGGTGTCGCGCGACCTCGACCGGGCGTCGCTGAAGGGTGCCGCGCCGGCGGCGCGTCCCGTCCTGCTGCGCAACGCCGCGGAGTAAGCGCCATGAGCCTTGATATGGGGTCCGACGAACTGGAAGAGGCGCACGACATCAACGTCACGCCGTTCATCGACGTGATGCTGGTGCTGCTGATCATCTTCATGGT
The DNA here is from genome assembly GCA_037201625.1 of Acetobacteraceae bacterium. GTDB lineage: Bacteria > Pseudomonadota > Alphaproteobacteria > Acetobacterales > Acetobacteraceae > JAMXLO01. The sequence goes on from JBBCGR010000003.1 coordinate 3,116,328, forward strand.
GGCCGCGCCGCTGGCGACGGTGGACGTGAAGGTGGACCTGCCGGCGTCCACCGCCGCGGCCGAACCGCGACCCGACAAGCCGCTCTTCCTCACCGTGATGGCCGATCTCTCGCTGCGCCTGGGCGATGCGGAGGTGCATCCGGATGGCCTCGCCGCCGCGCTCGACCAGGCGACCGGCGGCGACCACGAACAGCGGGTGTTCCTGCGCGCCGACAAGGTGGTGAGCTACGGCGATCTGATGCAGGCGATGGATAACCTGCGCTCGGCCGGCTACCTGAAGGTGGCGCTGGTGGGGCTGGAGCGGCTGCCCGGGCAATGAACGACGCGGCCTGGCAGCAGCAGGAGCGGGAAAGTCCCGCACGGTGGGCCGTGTGCCTGCTGGTGGTGGCGGCGGCGCATGTCGGCGCCGGCGTCTTTCTGGTGACGCGCACGCCGCACACGCCGACCGACATCACCACGCCGGTGCTGATGATCGACATGGCGCCGGCCCCCTCGCCGCCGCCCGAGCCCGCACCCGAACCCGAGCAGGTGGCTGAACCGCCGCCCCCGGTGCCGGTCGATGTGCCCCCGCCGGAGCCACCGCCGCCGATGGTACTGGAGCCGCCGCCCCCGCCGCCGCCGCCGATCGAACTGCCCCCGCCGGAACTGCCGCCGGAACTGTTGATGGAGCCGCCGCCGGTCCCGGTGACGCCGGCCGTGCCGCTGCCCCCCAAGCCACCGCCGCCGAAGCGGCCGCCGCCGGTGCGCCCGGTCTCGCCGCGCCCGGTGGCGGCCGAGCCCACGCCGCCGCCCGCCGCGCCGCCGCCCGCCGCCGCGGCACCCGCCGCGACCGCGGTGTCGCCGGCCGCGGCTGCGACATGGGAGAGCCGGCTGCTGGCGCATCTGAAGCGGGCGATGCGCTATCCGACGCAGGCCCAGATGCGGCGGCAGCAGGGCGTGGCACTGCTGTGGTTCAGGATGACGCCGTCCGGCGAGGTGCTGGCCGCGCGGATCGAGCGCAGTTCCGGCCATGAAGTGCTGGACGAGGAGTCGCTGGCGCTGATCCGGCGGGCGCAGCCGCTGCCGGCGCTGCCGCCGGACATGCCGCAGCAGACGATCGAGCGCGTCATCCCGCTGCGCTATGAGCTCAAATAGGGCGCGGCGCTCAAATGGAACGGCGGCCGGTCCGCGGCGCGGCCGGCTACACCGTCTTCAGGAAGTTCGTCAGCTTGGTTGCCGCCGTCGTCTTGTCGGTCTTGTCGAGCGCCGCGAGTTCGGCCGCCAGGCGGTCCATCGCGGCCTCGTAGATCTGCCGCTCGGAGAAGCTCTGGTCCGGCTGTCCCGCGTTGCGGTGCAGGTCGCGTACCACTTCGGCGATCGCCAGCGGGTCGCCTGAATTGATCTTCGCCTCGTATTCCTGTGCCCGGCGCGACCACATCGTGCGCTTGATCCGCGCGCGGCCCTTCAGCACCGCCAGCGCCTCGTCGAACAGCTTGCGCGTGGCCAGCTTGCGCAGGCCGGCGGTGCGCGCCTTGGCGACCGGCACGCGTAGCGTCATCCGGTTCTCCTCGAACGTGATGTGGATCAGTTCGAGCTTGTGGCCGGCAATCTCCTCGGTGGCGATGCGCTCCACCTTGCCGACGCCGTGCGTCGGGTAGACGACGTGATCGCCCTCCACGAAGGTCTCCGCCTTCGCGGGCGGGCGGGGCGGGATGCGGTCGGGCACCGTGGGCCGGCCGGCGCCTTGCGGGACTGAACCAGCGGCCGGGCCGGGGGCCGGGGCAGGCTCCGCGGCCGGCGGCCTGGCGGCGGCCGGCTTCGGCGGCGTGGCCGGCGCGGGTTCCGGGGCGGCCTGCTTCACCTCGGGTCGCGTTGCGGCGGGCTTGGCGGCGGCCGGCCTGGTGGCGGCCGGTGGCTTCGCCGCAACCTCGGGCCCGGCCGATGCCTTTTCGGCCGCCGGCTTCGGCGGGACCGCCACCTTCTTCACCACCGTTGCCGCCTGCGCCGCCTTGGCGGCAACCGCGGCCGCCGCGCGACGTGGATCCGCCGGGCGCGAAGCCGTGGCCCCGCGACCCGTCACTGCGGTTCCAGCCGTTACCTTCATGCTTGACACCTCTTGACCTTCGCCCTTCACGCAATGCGATCAGCCGGTGGTCGGCGATGCCAGGATCGACCACCCAGCCCGCACGTGCCCCGTTCCGAAAGATCGGTCGTGGGAATGGCTCCGACTACTGCATCTCCTGTGCGGCTGCCGTCGCCTGCGCCAGCCAATATAGCATCACAGAGGCGTTACGTCATCCGCCAAGGCGTGCGCCGCAGCGGAACGACCGGTCACACTTGCGGGCACCCGTCACGCGCGCCGCGCGGATCAGGTCTTGCCGGGGTTGGGAGAGAACAATTTCGCCTTGTCCGGCTTGTCCTTCCACTCGTCGGCGTCCCCCGGAGCCTCGCCCTTGCGCGTGATGTTGGGCCACAGCACGGCATAGGTGCGGTTCTGCTCCAGCCAATCCGAGGCCTTGTCGTCGCTGTCCGGCACGATCGCCTCGGCCGGACACTCCGGCTCGCAGACGCCGCAGTCGATGCATTCGTCCGGATGGATGACCAGCATGTTCTCGCCGACGTAGAAGCAGTCGACCGGACAGACCTCGACGCAGTCCATGTATTTGCAGCGGATGCAATTCTCAGTGACCACGTAGGTCATGTTCAGTTCCCGGCGCTTCTGGCGGAAGCCGGCGATATGCCGACGATTGTCCCTAGGCGCAAGGTCCAGCCGGCTCCTTGATCTCCTCATACAGCAACTGCGCCTCCGCCGCAGGCCCCCGCCGCGCGGCGAGCGCCACCACGCGGACCACCCGGACCGCGCCGTGCACCGGGACGGTCAGCACATCGCCCACCCGGAGGCGGGCATGCGCCTTGTCCGTCGCCTGGCGATTGACCCGGATCGAGCCGCGCGCCACCAGCGAGGCGCAGTCGCTGCGCGCCCGCATGAACCGGGCGCACCACAGCCACTTGTCGAGACGCTGCCAGTCGCGGTCCTCGGTGTCGGCGATGGCGCCGCCTCCTAGCGCTGGTCCGATGCTGAAAGGCGCATCGACCAGGCGCTACCTCTTTGTATTGCCGCGTGATTCACGCTCGACGTGAGTTCACTCGAAGCGACCACGCAGCGGCGCAGGCCCGATGCTGAAAGGCGCATCGACCAGGGGCTATCTCTTTGTATTGCCGTGTGATTCACGCTCGACGTGATGCCACTGGAAGCGATCACGCCGCGGCGCAGGCCCGATGCTGAAAGTCGCATCCACCGGGCACCACCTTTTCGTTTTGCCGCGTGATTCATCCCTGACGCGGTTCGCTGGCGGCGGTCACGCGCTACCGCTTCAGTGCCGCCAGCGCGGCGAACGGCCCGTGCGAGATCGGGGGCGGCAGCGTCTCGGCGATCGCCACCGGCCGGCGCCGGCGCAGCGGCACCACCATCGCGGGCGCCGGCGGCCCGTAGGCGTCGGGCGCGACAACCCCCGCCGGCACCGTGCGGAAGCCCAGCCGGCGCAGCACCACCGGCAGCAACTCGGCTTTCAGCGAGAAGCGCGACGCAAGGCCGGCCGGCACCGCCGTCGCGCCCCGCCGCGTCGCCCAGGCCAGTTCGGCGGCAACCCGTTCGGCGACATCGAGGCGCAGCAGCACCGGCCCCGCCTCCAGCCAGCCCATCGCATCGGCAAACCCGGCCGGCCAGTCGGGCCGCCGCGGCAGTGACACCAGGTCGGGCGCCGGCAGGTCCGGCACCGTTTGGCCGTGCAGCACGCCCCACAGCCTGGCGCGCGTCGCGGCGGCACGCGGCTTCATCAGCACCGGCAGGAAGAGCCCGAAACGGCCCGCCTTCACCCCCAGCGCCTTCAGCGCGGCCCGCACCGGCGGCGACATCGCGTCGCCCTCATCGCCCAGGATCAGCCCCAGCCCCTCGGCCAGCCGGTGCATCAGGCCGCGGAACTCGGGGGCCGCGGTGTCGCGGCGGGCCAGGTCGGGCAGCGGCGCAAGCTCGCGCGTCACACCTTCGTCCACGAAGCGCTGCAGCCGCAGGCGCAGCCGCTCCCGCTGCGCGCCGTCGACGAACTCGCTGTCCAGCACCTGCACGCGCGGGCGCAGCGCCCCGGTGCCGCGACGCAGCCGGGCGATCGGCGTCTGGTCCCACACCAGCGTGGCGCCGTCGAACGAAAACGCATCGTCCGGCGCCGCCTCCACCGCGGCGATGCGGCGCGGCATCTCCTCGCGCAGCGCCCGCCGCGCCGCCCGCTGGACCAGCCGCCGCTCGTCGCCCTCGGTCGCGGGATCGGGGAAGAAGCGGAAGCCGCCGATGCGGCCGACCGGATGGCCCTCGACGATGACCTCGCCGCGGCGGGTGACGGCGGACAGCAGGTCCTGCGTCTCACCGGCCTCCAGCCGCCGCATCAGATGCGCGGCCCGGCGGTCCACGAAGCGGGCGGTCAGCCGCTCGTGCAGCGCGTCCGACAGCTTCTCCTCAACCTCGCGCGCCTGGGCCTGCCAGTGCAGGCTGTCATGCACCCAGTCCGGCCGGGCGGCGATATAGGACCACACGCGAATGCCGGCGAGGCGTTGCATCAGCGTGTCGATGTCGCCCTCGGTCCGTGCCAGCCCGGCGATCTGTGCGGCGAGCCAGTCGGTCGGGACATACTCGCCGCGGGCCGTGTGGCCGAACACCCGCGCGCACAGCTTGGTGTGCATGTCGTCCGCCAGCTTGCGGAAATCGGGAATCTGGCAGGCCTCCCACAGCAGGCGCACCCGCTGCCGGCCCTGCGCGAGGCGGCGGATCTCGGCGTCGTGCGCCAAGGCACCGAGCGTCTCCAGGTCCGCCGCGTCGTTGCCCTTCACCAGGCCCGGGCGTGGCGGCGGTGCCATCAGGCTGGCGAGCAGCGCGTCCACGCTGTTCAGGTCCAGGTCGCTGTTGCGCCAGCAAAGCTGCTCCAGCGATTCGAAGCTGTGGCCTTCCACCGCCGCCGCCAGTTCATCGGGCAGCGGCGGACATTCGGCGGTGGTGCCGAACGTGCCGTCGCGCATGCCACGCCCGGCGCGCCCGGCGATCTGCGCGACCTCGGCCGCGGTCAGCCGGCGCGGCCGATGCCCGTCGAACTTGCCCAGGCTGGCGAAGGCCACATGGTTCACGTCCATGTTGAGGCCCATGCCGATGGCGTCCGTCGCCACCAGGAAGTCCACCTCCTTCTCCTGGTAGAGCGCCACCTGGGCGTTGCGGGTGCGCGGCGACAGCCGGCCCATGACCACCGCACAGCCGCCGCGCCGCCGGCGGATCAGTTCGGCGATCGCATAGACATCGCCGGCGCTGAACGCGACCACGGCGGAGCGCGGCGGCAGGCGCACCAGCTTGGCGGGACCGACATGGGTAAGCTGCGACAGGCGCGGCCGCGTTTCCACCACCGCCTGCGGCACCAGGCGCTGCAGCAGCGGCCGGATCGTCTCGGCGCCCAGGAACATCGTCTCGACCATGCCGCGCGCATGCAGCAGCCTGTCGGTAAAGACATGGCCGCGGTCAGGGTCGGCGCAGAGCTGGATCTCGTCGACCGCCAGGAACTCGGCGTGGCGGTCGAGCGGCATCGCCTCGACGGTGCAGGAGAACCAGCGCGCGTCAGGCGGAACGATCTTTTCCTCGCCAGTGATCAGCGCGACGTTGCGGACGCCTTTCTGCGCCACCATGCGGTCGTAGTTCTCACGCGCCAGCAGGCGGAGCGGAAAGCCAATGATGCCCGACGCATGTGCGAGCATGCGCTCGAGGGCCAAGTGGGTCTTGCCGGTGTTCGTCGGGCCGAGAACGGCTTTGACGCGCGGGGCGAAACCGGAGTCGAGACCGGGCATGGCAGGATGGTTGGATGTTGCGGCGCGGAATGCAAGCGGCAAAGGGGCCTGTAACCCAATCCCGTTCACGCGACGCCGGCGCGCGGGGGGCGGGGCAGGGTTTGACATCGCCGGTCACGGGGCCGCCAATTCGTGCCAACGCCGCCAAAGGGAGCAAGCGCATGGCCGTCCAACTGATGACCAAGGGGCTCTCCGTTCGCGATCAGGCCAGCGCCGCGGAATGGAAGGCGCGGGTCGAACTCGCGGCGGGCCACCGCGTGCTGGCGCATTACGGCGTCAACGACATGACCTACAACCATTTCGGCCTGCGGGTGCCGGGCGAGCCGGACCGCATGCTGATCAAGCGGACCGACTGGATGTTCGACGAGGTGACGGCGTCCTCGCTGCTGAAGGTGGATTTCGATGGCAACGTGGTGACCGATACCGACGTCCGCACGATCAAGGGCGGCGCACTGATCATCCATGCCGGGTTGCTGCGCGCCCGGCCCGACCTGAATGCGACGTTGCACACCCATACGGTGGCCGGCATGGGCGTCGCCGCGCATAAATCCGGCCTGCTGCCGCTCACCCAGCATTCGCTGCGCTTCTACGGCGAGTTGAAATACCACGAGTTCGAAGGTTTCGAATTTGACCATGACATGACGCCGAAGCTGCTGCGCGATCTCGACGGGGGCACTTTCATGATGCTGCGCAACCACGGGGTCCTGGTGTGCGGCGAGAGCGTCGCCGAATGCGTGGTCAGCCATCACTGGCTCGAAATGGCTTGCCAGGGGCAGATCGCCGCGCTGTCAGCAGGTGAGGGCAACTACGCGATCCCCAGCCGGGAGGCCTGCGAGTACGCGCACGGACAGTTCATGCAGGGCGGCAATTTCCTGAAAGGGGGCAAGGACTGGGCGGCCTGCCTGCGGCTCGCCGACCGGCTGGATCCCTCCTACAAGGACTGATTCCGCAGCGGCGGAGCCTGGCAGGGACCAGCCGGCGCGCCGCTTCGCCGGCGCATTGAAACCTGCGGCCGTTCGACGCATATCGCGCCTCGCAAGGAGGGCCTGCGATGAGTGATCAGGTTGCGGAAAAGCATGAATTCGGTGCGGAGGTCGGCCGGCTGCTCGATCTCGTCGTCCACTCGCTCTATTCCGAGCGCGAGATCTTCCTGCGCGAACTGGTGGCCAACGCGGCCGATGCGATGGACCGGCGCCGATTCGAGGCGCTGACCGACCCGGCGCTGGCACCGCCCTCCGAGGCGCGCGTGCGCATCGTGCCCGACAAGGATGCGCGCACCCTGCTGATCGCCGATGACGGCATCGGCATGGGGCGGCAGGACCTGATCGACAACCTGGGCACCATCGCCCGCTCCGGCACCCGCGCCTTCGGTGCCGCGCTCGCCTCAGCCAACCCCGAGGAGCGGCCCAGCCTGATCGGCCAGTTCGGCGTCGGCTTCTATTCCGCCTTCATGGTGGCCGATCGCGTCGAGGTCACGTCCCGCCGCGCCGGAACGGACGAGGCATTCACCTGGGCGTCGAACGGCGCCGGCGAATACACCATCGCGCCGGCCGTGCGGGAAACCGCGGGCACCGACATCGTGCTGCACATCAAGCCGGACGCCGATGAGTATCTCGACCCGATCCGGCTCGAGGCGATCGTGCGCAAATGGGCCGATCACATCACGCTGCCGATCACCATCGCCCGCGAGGGCAAGGACCTGCCGGCCAACGAGGGCACCCGCGCTGTGGCGCAAGCCGCGCAACGAGATCACCGAGCAGGCCTACGCCGAATTCTATCGCCATCTCGGCCATATGTTCGACACGCCCTGGGCCACGCTGCACTGGCGCGCCGAAGGCATGCTCGAATACTACGCTCTGCTGTTCGTGCCGGGCATGAAGCCGTTCGAACCGTTCGAGGGCGATCGCGACTCGCATGTGAAGCTGCACGTGCGGCGGATGTTCATCACCGACAAGGCGGATCTGCTGCCGACCTGGCTGCGCTTCGTGCAGGGCGTGGTGGACACCGAGGACCTGCCGCTGAACGTCTCGCGCGAGATGCTGCAGACCACGCCTGTGCTGGGCCGCATCCGCAAGGCGCTGGTAGGGCGCGTGCTGTCGGAGCTGAAGAACCGCGCCAAGGAGCCGGAGGATTACGCCAGGTTCTGGGATAATTTCGGGTCGGTTCTGAAGGAAGGCGCGTGGGACGACGCCGAGCACCGTGGCGAGATCGCGCCGCTGCTGCGCTTCCGGTCTTCCTCGCAGGAGGGCTGGACCTCGCTGTCGGAGTACCTGACGCGGATGCAGGAGGGCCAGGACACGATCTGGTACCTGGCCGGTGACAACCCCGAGGCGCTGAAGGCGTCGCCGCAGCTCGAGGGCTTCCGCGCCAAGGGCATCGAGGTGCTGCTGCTGACCGACCCGATCGATGCGTTCTGGCCCGAGCGGCTGGACGGCTTCGAGGGCAAGCCGCTCAAGAGCGTCACGCAGGCGCCGGCCGAAGAGGCGGGGGTCGACCAGCCGGACATCTCGCCGCTGCTCGCCGCGCTGAAGACGGCGCTGGGCGACGCGGTGGCCGATGTGCGGGCGACCGGGCGGCTGACCGACAGCGCGGTGGTGCTGGCCGCGGGCGACCGCGGGCCCGACCTGCAGATGCAGCGCCTGCTGCGGCGCGCCGGCCGCGCCATGCTGCCGGCGGCACCGGTGCTGGAGCTCAATCCCCGCCATCCGCTGGTCGAGGCGCTGGTCGCCAGGCTCGCCGATGAGGCTCTGATCGCGGAGGCGGCGGGGACGCTGCTCGACCTTGCGCGCGTGCAGGAAGGCGACCTGCCGCGCGATCCTGCGCAGTTTGCTCGGCGCGTCACAATGCTGCTTGGATCGTCGCTCGGCCGGTGATGGTGCCGGCCGTAACGTTCGGCCACGAGGGACACGATGCTGGAGCAGACGCTGGAATGCCTGGTCGAGGCGGCCGATGCGGCGCGGCCGCTGCATGCCATCCGGCCCGCCGGGCTGGCGGCCTTGTTCGACGCCTTGCCGGAGCCGCAGGCGCGCTTTCTGCGCCAGTTGGACTTCAAGGCGGCGGCGCAGGAACTGGTGTTCCTGCCGGGTGAGGACGGCGTGGCGGGCGCCGTGCTGGGGCTGGGCGACGACACTTCGCCCGCGGCCTTCGGCAACCTGGCGTTCCGGCTGCCGGAGGGCGCGCCATGGCAGCTCCAGCCCGGTGAATTCGATCCCGCCGTCGCCACCCTGGGCTTCTGTCTCGGCGCCTACCGCTACACCGCGCTGAAGGCCCCGAAGCGGGGGCCGGCACGCCTGGTGGCCCCGGCCGGCCAGCATCCGAGCCGGTCCGCCGCTGCGGCGACCTGGATGGTGCGCGACCTGATCAACACGCCGGCCAACCTGCTGGGTCCTGCCGAGCTGGCCGCGTTCACCGTTGCGCTCGGGCAGCGTTACGGCGCCGCGGGCGAGATCATTGCCGGCGAGGCGCTGGCCGCCGGCTATCCGACGGTCGCGATGGTGGGGGCGGGATCGGCGCGGCCCGCCGCAGGTGGCGATCCTGCGCTGGTCGGGCAGCGGCGCGCACGCGGATGCGCCGCTCGTGTCGCTGTGCGGCAAGGGCGTCTGTTTCGATACCGGCGGCTACGACCTGAAGCCGTCGAGCGGCATGTTGCGTATGAAGAAGGACATGGGCGGTGCCGCGACGCTGCTGGGGCTCGCGCGCATGATCATGGAGGCGGACCTGCCGGTGCACCTGGTAGCTCGCATCGGCTGTGTCGAGAATTCCGTGTCCGGAACGGCAATGCGGCCGCTCGACGTCATCCGCACGCGCAAGGGTCTCACGGTGGAGGTGGGCAACACCGACGCGGAGGGGCGGCTGGTGCTGTGCGACCTGCTGGCCGACGCATGCGACGAGAAGCCGCTGCTGGTGGTCGATTGTGCAACGCTGACCGGTGCGGCGCGCGTGGCGCTCGGCCCCGATCTTCCGGCGATGTTCTGCAACGATGATGGCTGGGCGGAAACGCTGTTGCGCAATGGCCATAAGCAGCACGATCCGTTGTGGCGGCTGCCATTGTGGGCCGGTTACGACCGTTGGTTGGACAGTCCGATCGCCGACATGAACAATGTGTCATCGAAGCCCCATGCCGGAGCAATCACAGCGGCATTATTCCTCCAACGCTTCGTTTCAAAAGATACCGCGTGGGTGCATCTCGACCTGTATGCCTGGAATGATCAGACCTTGCCGGCGCGTCCGGAGGGTGGTGAGGCCTATGGCATGCGGGCGCTGTTCGCCGCGATTGCGGCACGGTTGGAGAATGCGGACGCGGATTGAACGAAACGGGTAACGTCTACGCGAGCGATATGAAAAAGGCTTCGCTTCTGCAATGGAATTGCGATATGCTGGAGGCTTCCGTGACAACCGCGGTTGTTCCGTGCATCGCACGAGAAGATGAGCCTGTCCGGGATCGAGAAAGGAAATAACTCAATGGCCGTCAGCCCTACCGCCGACCAGATGGTTGGCATCCTGCGTGAGACCGTGGTCGCCCTCGTGCGACGGGACGGTCCCGATCTGTCAGCGCGCCAGCTTGGCGTGTTCCTGACCTGCTATCTGCGGGACGGCGGTCACACGGTGCGCGGCCTGGCTGCCGATCTGAACGTCTCCAAGCCGGCGATCACCCGCGCGCTCGACCGGCTGGGCGAACTCGACCTCGCGCGCCGCAAGGTGGACCCGCTGGACCGTCGCAGCATCCTGGTGCAGCGCACGCTGAAGGGCGCCGCCTTCCTGCGCGACCTGCGTTCGATCATGGGCGAGGCAGCCGCGACGGCGAAGAAGGCCCCGCAGGCCAGCGAGACGTCGAGCCGCCGCGCGACCGCCTGATCCCGCGCGGCGCGGACCGCGGCGGACGCTCAGCCCCAGCGTCCCACCCTTAAGGGACGCTCAACGCCCGCGTCCCACTGAGGGGGCGCTCAGCCCCAGCGTCCGACCGCGGCGTGCCGCGACCGGTGTGCCACGAAAGCGAGCCAGGCGAGTTGCGGCGGCAGCGTCAGCAGCGGCACCAGCGGCTTGGCCGCACTCGGCACGGCCAGGAACAGCAGCGCGCACAGCCCGCCCCACACGGCAAAGCCCCAGTGTAGCAGCGTCACCGCCACGGCCGGCATGCCCGAGCGGTGCGCCACCTGGTACAGGTGCCCGCGATGCGGCGCGGTCAGACGCTCGCCGGCCGCCAGGCGGCGGACCAGCGTGAAGGCCACGTCGAACAGCACGCCCGACAGCAGCATCGGCACCAGCAGGAAGGACAGCTCGACGTTGTCCAGCCGGCTCGCCACCACCGCCAGCACGGCCAGGACGAAGCCGCAGAACTGGCTGCCGACGTCGCCCATGAAGATGCGGGCGCGGGGGAAGTTGAACGGCAGGAACCCGACCAGGCCCGCCACCAGCAGCAGCGCGGCGAAATAGGCGAACCAGCCGCCATGCGCCGCGGCGATGCCGGCCAGGAAGGCGGCGGCGATCAGCGCCACGCCGCTCGCCAGGCCGTTCAGCCCGTCGATGAAGTTCATCGCGTTGGTGGCGAACAGCAGCCATAGCACCGTCGCCGGCGGTGCCAGCCAGCCGACATAGAGCGGACCCAGGTACGGCACGCGGTAGTCCAGCACATAGATGCCGCTGCCGACGGCCACCATGGCGGCCAGGATCTGCGCCGCCAGCTTCACGGTGAACTTCCAGTCGCGCAGGTCGTCCAGGAAGGCGACGATGGCGATCGCCACCGAGGCCTCGATCACGCCGATGAAATACGGATCGGCCAGGCGGGCGAATTCGGCGAAGCGGTAGAGCACCGCGATGCCCACCAGGAAGGCGACGACGATGCCGACGCCGCCGCCCTTCGGTGTGGCGTGCGTATGCGCCTTGCGCGGGTCGGGACGGTCCAGCACGCGCACGGCGATCATCGCGCGCACCACGGCGGCCGACAGCAGCGCCAGCGCGGCGACGAACGCCAGGTGGCGCAGCAGGGCGATCAGGGTCATGCGGGCTCCTCGCGGTCGAGGCGCCCGATACCAGCCGGAGGCGGTCGGTGGCCAGCCGCCACCGACCGGACCGGCTCAGCGCCGGGTCAGAGGGCGCCGGTCAGCGCCGGGTCACAGCGCGCCGGATCAGCGGACGAAGCCCTCCAGCTCCTCCTTCGCCCAGGCGATGGTCTGCTTGATGGTCTGGCCGGACATCAGCCGCGCGACCATTCCAGGCACCAGATAGCGGTTCCAGATCTGCACCGCGATCTCCGGCGGCGCCGATGACCCGGGCACGTAGTATTCCGAGCCGTGCCAGGGGCGGGCGGGATAGTTGTAGATCGTCCCCTTGGGCGGCTCCACATCGGCCCACACGCTCATGTCGTACATGGACGGGAAGGGCGGGATGTCGTAGCCGGCGACCGGGGCGGCAAGCTGCTCCACCTGCTCGCGCTGCGACAGATGCTCGATCAGGTCCTTGGCCGCGCTCTTGTTCTGGGCGAACGACCAGATGCCCCAGAAATACGGCCGGTGCGGCACCAGCCTGCCCTTCGGCCCCAGCGGGTTGGGGAAGGTCCAGCAATCGGCCGCCACCTCCGGCGCATCGCGCTTGGCGACCGCCCAGGCCGAAGGCGGGTTCCAGATATAGGCCGCCTTGCCGGAGATCAGCGCGCGGTTGTTCGACGCATCGTCCCAGCTCACCGCATCGGGCGGCATGAACTTCACCAGCTTCTGGCAGTATTCCATCGCCGCCATGACGTTGTCGGAACCGATGGTGATCTCGCCCTTGGCGTTCACGAGGTCCGCGCCGAACGCGCCGAACGTGGCGCCCCAGGTCTGGTTGGCGTCGGTGCTGCCCGAGCCGCAGCCCAGGCCGATCGGGTAGCCCGCCTTGGCGCAGGCCTCCGCCATCTTGAGCTGCGTGTCATAGGTCCAGTCCTTGCCAGCCTCGGGCGTGGCGGGCGCGGCCGGATACATCCCCTGCACGTCGAGGTTGGCGAATTTCTTCAGCAGGCTGATCCGCCCGCACGGCGTGAGCGGCGCCGACCCCCAGCCGACCGGCACTGCCTTCCAGTGGTTGTCGACCACCGCGAGATACTCGTAGGCGCGTCCCAGCTTGCCGTATTTCGCGATCAGCCGCTGCATCACATCGTCCACCGGATCGAGGCTGTCGGCGTATTGCTGCACCGTCCACTGGTCGAATGCGTAGATGTCGTGCCCGGTCTTGGCCTGCGCTTCGGCGGCCATGGTGATGTTGATCTTCATGCCGACGCCGGTCAGGAAGTCGAGCTGGACATCGACCTTGTTCTTCGCGGCCCAGGCATCGACCAGTTTCTTCATCGGCGGATTGCCGGTCGGCACCCAATGATCCCAGATGGCGAAACTGAGCTTGCCGGCGGCGCCGGCGGAACGGATATGCACCAGCGGCAAGGCGGTGGCGGCAGCCCCGAGCTTCAGGGCGCGACGACGCGTGACGGGACGGCGCGGATTGATCATGACGTAGGACTCCCCTGCGCGGCCGTGTTGTTCGGCCGTGTGTTCAACCGTGTGTCGGCACGGCGCGGGCTCTGCGGCCCGTGATCGCGTCACCTTGGGCGAATGCCCGGAGGGTGGACGTTGGGAGTCGCCACGGAAGTGGCACGACGCGAACAGTATCGATCAGAATTCACGGGGGTGCGAGGGGAGAAATGCGAGGGGCCGCGGCAGTCTGCCGCGGCCCTCCACAGGCGCCGATGTGTCCGGAGCGTGATGACGGAAGGCGACGCGCCGGAGACCAGCATCACGCGATCTGACGACGTTACATCGCCGTGTTGACCGTGCCGCTTGCCGTCATGACCGGCGCAGGCCGGTCATCCACGACCTTTCCCCTCGCTGCGACGAAAGTCGTGAATGGCGGGGCCAAGCCCCGCCATGACGATAGAGCGTGATCCGTACAGGTAGAATCACCGGAGCGGTGACTCACGCTCTCAGACAACGAGCTAGAGCGGATTCCGTGAGCCTACACGAACGGAATCTGCTCTAGTGGCCGCGACAGGTCGCGCTCGCTGAGGCTCGTACTGAGACGAGCCCTTGATCACGCGACCCAATAACGAGCTAGCGGATGAAGCCCTGCAGCTCATCCTTCGCCCAGGCGATCGTCTGCTTGATCGACTGGCCGGCCATCAGGCGCGTCACCATCGCCGGCGGGATGCCGCGGTTCCACATCTGCACCGCGATGTCCGGCGGTGCCGATGATCCGGCGATGTAGTATTCGGCCTTGTGCCACGGGCGCACCGGATAGTTGAAGACGGTGCCCTTCGGCGGCTCGACCTCGCTCCAGATCTTCATGTCGTAGAACGACGTGAACGGCGGGATGTCATAGCCGGCCACCGGGGCGGCCAGCACCTCGGCCGCCTCGCGCTGCGACAGGTGTTCGATCAGGTCCTTGGCTGCGCTCTTGTTCTGGCCGAATTTCCAGAGTCCCCAGAAATACGGCCGATGCGGCACCATGCGGCCCTGCGGACCGATCGGCGTCGAGAAGTGCCAGATGTCGGAGGCAATCTCGGGCGCGTCACGCTTCGCCACCGCCCACGCTGACGGCGGGTTCCAGATATACGCTGCCTTGTTGGAAATCAGCGCACGGTTGTTCGACGCGTCATCCCACTGCGGCGAATCCGGCGGCATGAACTTGACCAGCCTCTGGCAGTACTCCATCACCGCCATGACGTTGTCGGAATCGATGGTGATCTCGCCTTTGGCGTTGACCAGATCGGCACCGAATGCACCGAACATGCAGCCCCAGGTCTGGTTGGCGTCGGTGCTGTCGCCGGCGCGGCAGCCGAAGCCCACCGGATAGCCGGCCTTGAAGAACGCTTCGGCGACCTCGAGCTGTTTCGCGTACGTCCACTCCTGGCTGGCCTCCGGGGTCGATGGTTCCGCAGGAAACCATTTCTGCAGATCGACGCCGGCGAACTTCTTCCACAGGCTGAGGCGCCCGACCGGTGGCAGCGGCGCGGAGCCCCAGCCGACGGGAACCGCCATCCAGTGCTTGTCGATGAAGGCGAGGTATTCGTACGCGCGGCCCAGCTTGCCGTATTTCGCGATCAGCCTGCCCATCACATCGTCGACGGGATCGAGGCTGTCCGAGTACTGATGCACCGTCCACTGGTCGAACGCGTACACGTCATGTCCGGTCTTGGCCTGCGCCTCTGCGGCCATGGTGATGTTGATCTTGCTGCCGACACTTGGGATGAAGTCGACCGAGACGGCGACCTTGTTCTTCTCGGCCCATTCGTCGATCAGCTTTTTCATGGCGGCATCGCCGGTGGGAACCCAATGGTCCCACAATGCGAGGCTGAGTTTTCCGGCGGCTCCGGCGGTGCGGATATGCACCAGCGGCAAGGCGGTAGCTGCGGCACCGAGCGTCAAGGCACTCCGGCGCGTCATACGACGACGCGGATTCGACATGGCGTGAACTCCCTTCGCGGCCGAGCTTTGCGCGGCCGTTGTTTCAACCGTGGATCGGCACGGCGCGGGATCGTTGCCCGCGGTCGCGTCACCTAGGGCGATTGCCCGGAGGTTGAAGCAGCAGGGAGTCGCCACAAAAGTGGCACGACTCGATCAGTATCGAACAGATTTCACGCGGATGCGAGAGGGAAAAGAGAAGGGCCGCGACATGCGCGGCCCTTTGCACTCAGCGAACGAAGCCCTCAAGCTCTTCCTTCGTCCAGGCGATGATCTGCTTGATCGACTGGCCCGACATCAGACGCGACACCATGCCGGGGAACAGATAGCGGTTCCAGATCTGCACCGCGATCTCCGGCGGCGCGGACGAGCCGGGGATGTAGTATTCGGCATTGTGCCAGGGCCGCACGGGATAGTTGTAGACCGTGCCCTTCGGCGGCTCCAGCTCGCTCCAGATCGGCAGATTGCTCATGGATTCGAACGGCGGGATATCGTAGCCGGCCACCGAGGAGGACAGCGCCTCCACCTGCTCGCGCTGAGACAGGTACTCGATGATGTCCTTCGCCGGGCCCTGGTTCTTGGAGAACGACCAGATGCCCCAGAAATACGGCCGGTGCGGCACCAGCCTGCCCTTCGGGCCGGCGGGGTTCGGGAAGGTCCAGCAATCCGCCGCGATGTCCGGCGCGTCGCGCTTGGCCACCGCCCACGCCGAGGTCGGGTTCCAGATGTAGGCCGCCTTGTTGGAGATCAGTGCGCGGTTGTTCGAGGCGTCGTCCCAGCTCACCGCGTCGGGTGACATGAACTTCACCATCTTGGCGCAGTATTCCATCGCCGCCATCACGTTGTCCGAGCCGACGGTGATGTTGCCCTTGGCGTCGACCAGTTCCGCCCCGAACGCGCCGAACGTGGCGCCCCAGGTCTGGTTGGCGTCGGTGCTGCCGGAGCCGCAGCCGAAGCCGATCGGGTAGCCGGCCTTGAAGCTGGCCTCCGCCAGGCGAAGCTGCGTCGCGTAGGTCCAGTCCTTCGCCACCTCCGGAGTCGATTCGTGGTCCGGATACCAGGTCTGCACGTCGATGTTGGCGAACTTCTTCAGCAGGCTGATGCGCCCGACCGGGGTAAGCGGTGAGGACCCCCAGCTCACCGGCACGGCGAGCCAGTGACCGTCGGCGACGCCCAGATACTCGAAGGCACGGCCGAGTTTGCCGTATTTGGCAATCAGCCGCTTCATGATGTCGTCGACCGGAACCATCTGGTCGCCGTATTGCTGTACTGTCCACGAATCGAACGCGTACACGTCGTGGCCGGTCTTGGCGGCGGCCTCGGCCGCCATGGTGATATTGATCTTGTTGCCGATCGAGGTGAGGAAATCCAGTTGGACCTCTACCTTGTTCTTCTCGGCCCAGGCATCCACGAGCTTCTTCATGGCGGCGTTACCGGTGGGGACCCAGTGATCCCACAGCGCCAGGCTCAGTTTCCCGGCGGCTCCGGCAGTGCGGATGTGCACCAGCGGCAGGGCAGTGGCGGCAGCGCCCAGTTTGAGGGCGCCTCGGCGAGACAGTCGACTTTTCGATGGCATGACGTACGTTCCCTTTACGGCCAGGTTTTCCTGGCCGGTCGTGTCGTTGCAGAAATGCGGGGAGGCGTGGGCCGAACACGCGGCATCCGTCCCCACGCATCGCAAGTATCGGGGCAAACGCGAAGGAACGCGATAGGGAATCCGGCATGCAATTCACGGCCGGGTCACGGCACGTGCGGCAGGGCCGGGTCCCGGTGGCCGCCTGGGACGGCGCGCCGGGCTGGGCTATAGGGACAGCCATGACAGCGCGCGCACCCGTGCGAATCGCCCTGAACATCGCCATCGACGGTGCCCTCGCGGCATTGGCGGTGCCCTTGGCGAGGGCGATCGCGGACCCCTCCGGCACCTGGCTGCATCCGTCGTGGCTACCGCTGGCCGGCGCCGCGTCGCTGGTGCTGGCCGGGCTGCCGTTCCGCCTGCCGTGGCAGTACTGGCGCTTCGCCGGCATCGACGACCTGCTCGGCGTCGCCTGCTCCAGCGTGCTCGGCGCGGTGGTGTTCGCCCTGCTGCTGGCGCTGACCGGCACGGTGTCCGACAACCCGGCCTTCCCCGTGGTCTATGCGCTGACCCTGCTGGTGCTGCTGGGCGCGCCGCGGGTCGCCTATCGCCGTTGGCGCCATCGCCGCGGCGGCGGGTCGGCGACCTATGCGCCCGACATCCCATCCGCGCTGGTCATCGGCGCGGCCGAGGACATCGATCTGTTCCTGCGCGCGCTCGCCTGGGACCGGCGCCAGGCGCTGCAGGTCGACGGGCTGATCGCCGTCGGCTCCCGCCAGACCGGCCGGCGCATCCACGGCCATCCGTTTCTCGGCACGATCGACGATGTCGGCGCGGTGCTGCAGCGCCTCGGCGCCGAGGGGCGGCTGCCGGATACGCTGGTGGTCGCGACCCCCGATATCGCCGGCCCCACGCTCGCGCTCCTGGTCGAGCAGGCCGAGCGCCACGGCACCCGCGTGCAGCGCGCGCCGCGTCCGACCGCGCTGCATCCTGCCGCGGCCACCGACCGCCTGCGCGAGGTCGAATTGCGGCCGATGGCGATCGAGGACCTGCTGAACCGGCCGCAGGTGCCGCTTGACCGCGAGGGCATGGCGCGGCTGATCCAGGGGCGCCGCGTCATCGTCACCGGCGCCGGCGGCACGATCGGCAGCGAACTGGCGCGCCAGGTCGCGGCCCTCGGGCCGGAGCGGCTGATCCTGCTGGACAACGGCGAATACGCGCTATGGCTGATCGACCTGGAACTGGCCGAGCGGCATCCGCACGTGCCGCGCGAATCGCTGCTCGCCGACATCCGCGACGAGGCGCGGGTGCGGGCGGTGTTCGAGCAGTGGCGGCCGGAACTGGTGTTCCACGCCGCCGCGCTGAAGCACGTGCCGATGGTGGAGGCCAACCCGCTCGAGGGCCTGCTGACCAATGTCGCCGGCACGCGCCACGTGGCGGATGCGGCGCGCAGCGTGGGCTCACGGGCGATGGTGCTGATCTCCACCGACAAGGCGGTGAACCCGACCTCGGTGATGGGCGCGTCCAAGCGGCTGGCCGAGATGTACTGCCAGGCGCTGGACATCACGGCGCGCGGGACCGGGCGGGGCATGCGCTGCATCACCGTGCGGTTCGGCAACGTGCTGGGCAGCACCGGCTCGGTGGTCCCGCTGTTCCAGCGCCAATTGGAGCGCGGCGGCCCGCTGACCGTCACGCATCCTGACATGCAGCGCTATTTCATGACGGTGCGCGAGGCGGTCGGCCTGGTGCTGCAGGCGAGCGTGGTGGGCGCCGGCGACACCTCCCGGTCAGCCGGGCTGCCGTCGGACGAGGAGGGCGGCATCTTCGTGCTCGACATGGGCAAGCCGGTGAAGATCGTCGACCTGGCACGGCAGATGGTGCGGCTGGCCGGGCTGACGCCGGAGCGCGACGTGGAGATCCGCTTCACCGGCCTGCGACCTGGCGAGAAGCTGCATGAGGAGCTTTTCCACGGCAAGGAACCGCCGGTCCCGACCGGCTTCCCGGGCCTGCTGATGGCCTCGCCGCGCACCGCCGACCCGGCCATCGTCGGCCGCGCGATCGACGAGATCGCCGCCGCCTGCCGGGGCGGACAGGCGCGGTTGGCACTCACCTTGCTGGGACGCCTGGTGCCCGAGTTCGAACACAACAGCGAAGGACTGATGCCCGTGGTGAACCGCCCATGACCGCCCGCACGCCGATCCCGTTCATCGACCTGAAGGCGCAGCAGGCCCGGATCAACGACGCCCTGCGCAGCCGGCTGGACGGTGTGCTGTCGCACTGCCAGTTCATCCTGGGTCCCGAGGTCGCGGAACTGGAGGCGGAACTGGCGCGCTACTGCGGCGCGCGCCACTGCGTGGCGGTGAGTTCAGGCACCGATGCGATCCAGATCGCCTTCATGGCGGAGGGCATCGGCCCGGGCGACGCGGTCTTCCTGCCGGCGTTCACCTATACCGCGACGGCGGAGGTGCCGCTGGTGCTGGGCGCCACGCCGGTGTTCGTCGATGTCGATCCGCGCAGCTTCCAAATCGATCCGGCGCATCTGGAGCAGCGGATCGCCGATGTGCGCCGCGAAGGCCGGCTGCGGCCGCGGGCGCTGATCGGCGTGGACCTGTTCGGCCAGCCGGCGGACTGGCCGGCGCTCGCCGCGATCGCCGCGCGCGAGGGCCTGTTCACCCTCGACGACCTGGCGCAGAGCTTCGGCTGCACGCTGCATGGGCGGAAGCTCGGCACCGCGGCCGATGCGACCGCGACCAGCTTCTTCCCGTCCAAGCCGCTGGGCGGCTACGGCGACGGCGGCGCGCTGCTGACCGAGAGCGAGGAGCGGGCGGCGCTGTATCGCAGCCTGCGCACGCATGGCGAGGGCACGTCGCGCTACGAGGTGCTGCATACCGGGATGAATGGCCGGCTGGATTCGCTGCAGGCCGCGGTGCTGCTCGCCAAGCTGACGGTGTTCGACGACGAACTGGCGGCGCGCGAGCGCGTGGCGCGGTACTATGATTCGCGGCTGGGCAATGCCGTGGTGGTGCCGGCGCGGGTGCCTGACAGCACCAGTGCCTGGGCGATCTATGCGATCCTGGTGCGCGATGCGGCGATGCGCGAGCACGTGCAGGCGTCGCTGCGGGCGGACGGCGTTCCCACCGCGATCTATTATCCGCGTCCGCTGCACCTGCAGCCGGCGTATCGCGCGCAGCATGACGGGACGCGGCTGCCGGTGTCGGAGGACCTCGCCGAGAGGATCCTGGCGCTGCCGATCCACCCGTACCTGGACGAGGCCGCGATGGCACATGTCTGCGACCAGGTGCTTGCGGCGGTCAGTTGAACGGCGTGGCTGGCCCGGGCGATCCGGGCTGACCGGAGTAGGCCGACGGGGCCGGGCTGAGCGCACCGGGGCGTATTCTGCCCGCGGGCGCGGCCATTATCCGGCGTCGGTCGCCGCGAGGGGTGTCTGCGCGTGCGCGTCGGCCATGGCGACGGCCGCCTCCATCGCTACGACGATGCGGCGTTCCTGATCGGCCCGCGGCGCCGTGGCGCGCAGATCGAAGAAGATGCGGGCGATGCCCGGCCGCTCGGTCAACGTGGCGATGACTGCCATCAGTGGACGGCGACGAACGTCATGTCGCTGGACGATGCGAGGTCGACGGCGGAGGGAATGTCGTCCACGACGGCGATGGCCGTGCCATCCGCGGCGTGGATTGCGAAGGCCGGATGGCCCTCCACAGTGCCGCAGCGCAGATAGACGATCCGGGGCATGCCCAAAAGGCGGAGTTGCCCGCGCGTCATCCGGCGCGGATCGGTGACCGGTGCGGCCTCCTCACGGCTGGCATGTTCGGCTGTCCCGTCGGCTTCCACGATATACATCGTCACCGGTTCCCTGATGCAGCAGTGGCGCTACTATGGCGACATGGCCGAACCGGGGCATTGATGTGGATCAACCATGGCGGCTCGATGGCAGGGCCGGGTGGCGGCCGAGCTGGCCTGGCGCTGCGGGCGGCGGGGCTCGAACCCGCACGGCCAAGGGCCAAGGCGTTTTAAGCGCCTTACGTCTGCCAGTTCCGTCACGCCCGCGCCTGCGGCAGCTTACCACAGCCGTCCCACCATGGATCGGTGCGGCGGCAATATTGCCACAGCGGCAGAAACCGGGCACTTGTCCGCGAGCCGCAGCGGAGGGCCGATGGAGGCGACTGTCGACCTGATCGAAAGCGTGCCGCTGTTCGAACCGCTGGATACGGCGCTCTGCCAGCGCATCCAGGCGATCACCCAGGTCGTCGCCGTCGAGGCGGACCAGGTCCTGGCGCAGCAGGGCGCGATGCCCGAGAGCTTCCATATCCTGCTGGAGGGCCAGGTCGCACTGGCCAGCACGGCGGCCGATGGCACCACGGCGCTGATCGAGGTGCTGCACCCGATCGACCATTTCGTGCTCGCCTCAGTGCTGACACGGCTGCCTTATCTGGTGACCGCGCGCACGGTGACCCGCGCGCGGCTGTTCGCGATCGATGCGCTGGGGCTGCTGGACCTGGTGGAGCAGGAGGCCTCGCTGGCGAATACCCTGCTGCGCTCGGTCTCCCGCGAATTCCGCACCATGCTGCGCCAGGTGCGCGACCTGAAGCTGCGCACCGCCGCCCAGCGGCTCGGCTGCTACCTGCTGGCGCGGGTAAAGGACAGCGAGGCCCAGAAGGCGGACTTCCGCCTGCCGTTCGACAAGGGGCTGCTCGCCGCGCGGCTGGGCTGCCGGCAGGAAAACCTGTCGCGCGCCTTCGCCACCCTGCGCGCCTATGGCGTCGAGACGCATGGCTCGCGGGTCATCCTGCACGACATCCCGAAGCTGAAGGCGTTGGCGGTTCCTGACGAATTGAACGATCCGGCGGTGATCTAGGCCCTCGGGCCCTCGCCGTTTGGGCTTCGGCTCCGGCATGCCTTAATACTCGTGCGGCAAGCTACCCGTGCCACGAGACTGCGGCGGACACCGCCTGATGACGCACCCAGGGGCGACCGAGTGGGATTTCCGGTGACGCGCACCGTGCGGCACGGCGCCTGCGCGCTCGCGGCCGTGGCGCTCCTCGTGCAGCTTCTTGCATCGCCCCCGCTGGCGATGCGCATGCTGTCGGACATGGCCGGCGGCGGCTGGCTCGGCGTCCTGTGCTCCAGCGGCCGCGACGTCCGGCCCGTGCCTGCGCCGCAGTCGCCGGCTGTGCCGCATGCCCACGACCACTGCCTGCTGTGCCAGATGCATCCGCCGCCCCTCGCGCTGGCGGCCGCGGCGGGACTCGTGCCGGCCGCGGCCACGCTCTGGCGGCAGCCCGCCCCGGTCGGGATGATGATGGTGGCCCCGGTCCGGCCCTTCGCGCCCTACAGCCCCCGCGCGCCGCCCGCCTTCGGCTGATCCGGCACCCGCGCGCGGCGTCGACGCCAGGTCCATGGCGACAGCCCCGGCCGGCGCGGAACCCCACCTCAACCGTTCACCGCTACAGCGGAGGCTTCCATGCGCAATCCTGCGTTCCTGATCCTTGCCGCCCCCCTTCTGGTGGCAACCGTCGCGGCCCAAGCCGCGGATATCCGTGTCGAGCACATCTGGGCGCGGGCCAGCGCCGGCGGCGCCTCGACCGGCGCGGCATATTTCTCGGTCACCAACGGCGGCCAGCCCGACCGCCTCGTGGCCGTCGCGACACCCGTCGCCGCCACAGCCGAGTTGCACGAGACCACCAACGACAACGGCGTGATGAAGATGCGGCCGGTCGGCGGCATTCCCCTGGTGCCTGGGCAGACCGTCACGCTCGCGCCCGGCGGCTACCACGTGATGCTGATGGGGCTGAAGGCGCCGCTGACGCCGGAGGCGACGTTCCCGCTCACGCTCAGCTTCGAGCATGCCCAGCCCGTCACGGTCACCGTCAGCGTGCAGGCGATGGGCGCGCGCGGCGGGATGGGGGTCAGCCGGCCATGAGCGCCGCTGCCCCGACGCGCCCGCGTGCGGACGCCCCTGTGGCGGCCGCCGCCGACGCCGGGAACGCGCCCGCTTCTATCCCGCTGGGCCACATCCCGCATGCCGGTGCCGCGCCGGCCGGTGCCGCGCCGGCCGATGTCGCTGCGGCCGATTGGGCCGCGCGCCACTGGGCATGGCAGGAGCCGGGTCCGCTGCGGCTCGGCAGCGATGCCCACCGCGACGCCACCTGCGGCATGTTCCGGGAGACCTTCAACCCCTACCGGCCGTCGGTGATCGACTGGCCCGCTCTGTCGCCGGACGCTCTGGCGCGGCTGGTCGGACTGCCGATCTGGAACATCGCGGTGCAGACCGAGGGCAAGGCGCGGCTGCGCATGGCGTCCTATGCGCGGAGCCTGGCCGATCCCGCCTGGCGCGATGCCATCGAGCGCAATGCGTGGGAGGAAGGCCGCCACAAGGAGGTGCTGTCCAACCTGGTGGGCGCCTACGGCATCACGCTGGAAGCCGAGCCGCCCTACCGGGAGCCGGACGACCCGGAATGGGCGTATCTGGTGACGGGGTTCTCGGAATGCGTCGACAGCTTCTTTGCCTTCGGCCTGTTCGAGCTTGCCCGCCGGTCCGGCTATTTCCCTCCCGGCCTCGTCGACACGTTCGAGCCGGTGATCCAGGAGGAGGCCCGGCACATCCTGCTGTTCGCCAACTGGCTCGCCTGGCACCGGCGGCGGCTGCCGCTGTGGCGGCGCGCCTGGTTCGAGATGCGGGTCGCCGCGGTCTGGCTGTTCCTGGGATGGGAGCGGCTCAGCCTGGCCCGTGGCATGGGGGCCGGCGGCGATGCGCAGGCCGACAACAATTTCACCCTGAACGGCAGCCGGGCGGTCGGCAGCGGGAATCTCGACCTGGACGCGGTGCTCGCGGTCTGCCTGGCGGAGAACGACCGGCGCTTCGCGGGGTACGACCGGCGGCTGCTGCGTCCCACCACGACTCCGGCGATCGCGCGGCTGCTGCGCCTGCGGCCCTGGCGCCGTCGCCACCCTCGGCAGCAGGCCGCAACCTTGTGAACGGCGGCATCGCACGCCATCTAGGCCCGCTATGCAGAACATCATGAACGCCGCTGTCGACCCGACCGGGTGGCACGGCACCACCATCCTGTGCGTCAGGCGGGATGGACATGTGGCCATGGCCGGCGACGGCCAGGTTTCGATGGGTCAGACCATCGTGAAGGGCAACGCCCGCAAGGTTCGCCGGATCGGTGCGGGCGGCGCGGGTGGCGGCAACGTGCTGGCGGGCTTCGCCGGCGCCACGGCCGATGCGTTTACCCTTCTTGAACGGCTGGAGAGCAAGCTTGAACGCTTTCCAGGACAGCTCGAACGCGCCTGCGTCGAACTGGCCAAGGACTGGCGGACCGACCGCTACCTTCGCCGGCTGGAGGCGATGATGGCGGTTGCCGACAAGGACCGCAGTTTCACGCTGACCGGCACGGGCGACGTGCTGGAGCCGGAGGACGGCGTGATCGCCATCGGCTCGGGCGGCAACTACGCGCTGTCGGCGGCGCGTGCGCTGATGGGCGTGGAGGGCCTGTCGGCTGAGGAGATCGCCCGGCGTGCGATGAAGATCGCCGCGGAGATCTGCGTCTATACCAACAACAACGTCATACTCGAGACCATTTAGATGGAAGTTCCAACCTATACGCCGCGCGAGATCGTGTCTGAGCTGGACCGCTTCATTGTCGGCCAGAACGATGCCAAGCGCGCGGTGGCCATTGCGTTGCGCAACCGCTGGCGGCGGCAGCAACTGCCCGAGGAGATGCGCGAGGAAGTCGTTCCCAAGAACATCCTGATGATCGGCCCCACCGGCTGCGGCAAGACCGAGATCGCCCGCCGGCTGGCCAAGCTCGCCCAGGCGCCGTTCCTCAAGGTCGAGGCGACCAAGTTCACCGAGGTGGGCTATGTCGGCCGCGACGTCGAGAGCATCGCCCGCGACCTGGTCGAGGCCAGCATCAACATGCTGCGCGAGGCATCGCGGAAAGAGGTGCAGGCGCAGGCGGAGCTGGCCGCCGAGGAGCGGCTGATCACGGCGCTGGTCGGCGATGGGGCGGCGGCTGACACCCGCAGCAAGTTCCGCCGCATGCTGCGCAACGGCGAGTTCGAGCAGAAGGAGATCGAGGTCGAGGTCGCCCAATCCTCCGGCATGCCGATCGGCCAGCTCGATATACCGGGCATGCCGCCCGGCCAGGTGATCAACCTGGGCGAGATGATGAAGGGCATGTTCGGTGGCCGCCCGACGCAGAAGCGCAAGCTGACGGTGGAGGCGGCGCGCCGGCTGCTGGAACAGGAGGAGGCCGACCGGCTGCTCGACAACGACCGGCTGACCAAGGACGCCGTGTCGCACGCCGAGAACAACGGCATCGTGTTCATCGACGAGATCGACAAGGTGGCGGCGCGCACCATGGAGGGCGGCTTCCGCGGCGGCGATGTGTCCCGCGAGGGCGTGCAGCGCGATCTGCTGCCGCTGATCGAGGGCACCACGGTGTCCACCAAGTACGGGCCGATCAAGACCGACCACGTGCTGTTCATCGCCTCGGGCGCGTTCCACCTGTCCAAGCCGTCCGACCTGCTGCCGGAATTGCAGGGACGGCTGCCGATCCGGGTGGAACTGGCCGGTCTGTCGCGTGACGATCTGCGGCGGATCCTGACAGAGCCCGAGCATTCGCTGCTGAAGCAGTCGTCGGCGCTGCTGGGGACCGAGCAGGTGACGCTGGTGTTCACCGAGGATGCGGTGGATGCGGTCGCGGAGCTTGCGGCCGACATCAACGACCGTGTCGAGAATATCGGCGCGCGGCGGCTGCACACGGTGCTGGAGCGTCTGCTGGAGGAGATCAGCTTTACCGCCACGGACAAGGCGGGGGAGACGATCACGGTGGACGCGGCCTATGTGAACGAGCGGGTGGCACCTCTGGCGCAGAAGGGCGACCTGAGCCGGTTCATCCTGTAGCCGGGAGCACGTCCGTCATTCGCGGTGGACGGCAGGATCGCCGGCTACCGCGCGTGATGGCCTGATCAACGCGTCCGCCGGGATGTTCCAGGCCTCGTGTAGCCGGCGCGCCTGTTCCATGGTCAGGCTGCGGTGTCCGGCGAGAATTTCCGACGCCCGTGACCGTGAGCCCAGCAGTCGCGCCAGGTCGGCCTGGGTATAGGCCGCCTGCTCCATGCGGGCACGGATCGCGGCGCTCGGATCCGGCGGATCGATCGGCCAATGGCGGCGCTCGTACTCCGCGATCAGTGCGGCGAGGACATCGAACCGGTCAGCCTCCGGCGTGCCGGCCTTCGGCTCATGGGTGAAGTACGGCTCGATCTCCCTGAGGGCCCAGTCGTAGTCCGTCTCGGTCCGTAGGGGCCGCACATCCATCTGCATCACACCGTCTCCGCGTCGATCTGATCATACTCCTCGTGTGTGCCGACGAACTTCACCAGCACCCGCTTGTAGGCGTAGGACACATGCACCACCACGCGGTACCGATTGCCGCTGACGTCGAAGATCGGCCGGTTGTCCCGGATGAAATCGACGGTGGCACCGAACTCCGCCTTCACATCGGCGGTGCTCGACCACTGCGATCGGCTGACCGTGGCGTGCCACGCACGCAGCGGTGTTTCGGCACGCGGATGGCGTTGCCAAAACTGCCGCAGTGTACGCTTGGCGATGACCTGCACCGGCTCCTAGATAGGGTGTTCCCAAATATGGAACAAGAGGGCAGCCACCGCCTCAGAACAGCCCTTCGATCTCGCCGTCCTCCCGCAGATGGATCGACTCCGCCGCCGGCACCCGCGGCAGGCCGGGCATCGTCATGATCTCCCCGCAGATCGCCACCACGAAGCCCGCACCGGCCGACAGGCGTACCTCGCGCACCGGCAGCGT
Organism: Acetobacteraceae bacterium; assembly: GCA_037201625.1. Lineage (GTDB taxonomy): Bacteria > Pseudomonadota > Alphaproteobacteria > Acetobacterales > Acetobacteraceae > JAMXLO01. Next base: position 3,143,026 of record JBBCGR010000003.1, read on the forward strand.
GTGGCCCTCGGGCGCGCCCATCACCGTGGGATCGGACGTGAAGCTGTACTGCGTCTTGGCAATGCACACCGGTACGTGGCCGAAGCCCGCCTTCTCGAAACCTTCCAGCCGCCGCGCCACCGCATCCGGCACCGCGATGTCGGACGCTCGGTAGATCTGCTGCGCGATGTTGCGGATCTTGTCGGCGAGCCTCATCCCGTCCGGATACAGCGGCGCGGACCGCGCCTCGCCCAGCACGATCTTCTGCTGCACCGCGCGGGCCAGACCTTCGGCGCCCGCGCTGCCGTCGCCCCAATGGGTGCAGGAGATCGCCTCCACCCCCAGCGTCGCCATGGCGTCGCGGATCACCGCGAACTCGGCCTCGGTGTCGGAGGTGAAATGGTTGACGCCCACCACCACCGGCAGCCCGAACTTGCCCAGGTTCTCGACGTGCCGCGCCAGGTTGGCGACGCCCTTCTGCACCGCCGCCACGTTCTCGGCGCCGAGCGCGTTGCGCGCCACGCCGCCGTGCATCTTCAGCGCGCGCACCGTCGCCACCACCACGGCGCAGGATGGCTTCAGCCCCGCCTGGCGGCACTTGATGTCGATGAACTTCTCGGCGCCGAGGTCGGCACCGAAGCCCGCCTCGGTCACCACGACATCGGCCAGCTTCAGCCCCAGCCGCGTCGCCATCACCGAGTTGCAGCCATGCGCGATGTTGGCGAACGGGCCGCCATGCACGAAGGCCGGCGAGCCCTCCAGCGTCTGCACCAGGTTGGGTGCCAGCGCGTCCTTCAGCAGCACCGCCATCGCGCCATCGGCCTTGATGTCCTTGGCCGTCACGGCGCGGCCGTCGCGCGTCTGAGCCACGATCATGCGGCCCAGCCGCTCCTGCAATTCGTCGAGGTTGCGCGACAGGCAGAACACCGCCATCACCTCGGAGGCGACGGTGATGTCGAAGCCGTCCTCGCGCGGGAAGCCGTTCGCCACGCCGCCCAGGCTGCCGACGATGCTGCGCAGCGCGCGATCGTTCATGTCGAGGCAGCGCCGCCAGGACACGCGCCGCGCGTCGATGCCGAGCGCATTGCCCCAGTAGACGTGGTTGTCGATCATCGCCGCCAGCAGGTTGTTGGCGGACGTGATCGCGTGGAAATCGCCGGTGAAGTGCAGGTTGATCTGGTCCATCGGCACGACCTGCGAATAGCCGCCGCCGGCAGCGCCGCCCTTCATGCCGAAGCTCGGGCCGAGCGACGGCTCGCGCAGGCAGATCGCCGCGCGCAGGCCGATGCGGTTCAGGGCGTCGCCCAGGCCGACGGTGGTGGTGGTCTTGCCCTCGCCCGCCGGCGTCGGACTGATGCCGGTGACCAGTACGAGCGCACCGTCCGGCCGGCTCTCCAGCGAGTTGATGAAGCCGGTGTCGATCTTCGCCTTGTGGCGGCCGTACGGCTCCAGCGCCTCATCGGGAATGGCGAGCTTCGCGGCGATCTCCCCGATCGGACGCATCTTGGTTTCCCGGGCGATCTCCAGGTCGCTTTTCATCGTCTTGGTTTCCTCAGTTTATTTTGCGCATCACGGTGTGCGACCGGTTGATGGTGTGGGGGCGGATCTTCGGGGCCCAGTCGCCGGTCTCCGACGCCTTCACCCAGGCCGGGCTTTCGATCACATCGGCGGAGTCGACCTCATACAGCGCGAGGTAGCGCGCGATGCCGGGCTTGTTGGTCCGCTCCAGCACGTAGCGGGTGCAGGCGCGCACGCCCGGCACCTTCAGGATCTCCGGCACGTGCTCGGTGTCGTAGACGCGGTTGAAATCCGCCTCGTGTTCGGCGGGAATGTCCATCTGCACCATGTAGATGAAGGGTGCACCTGTTCCCTGCGGCATGTGTCCTGTCTCCTCCGGCATCCCCATTATCGCCATTCCCGCGCAACCGGGAACCCAGGGCCGCAACCGGTCCTGGAGCCCCGCCTCGCGGCGATGCCGGCCGGGATATTACGCCGCCTTGCGCTGCGTGATGCCAAGCTCGCCCAGCGCCTCGCCCATCGCGGCCACCGCGCGGCGCATGTCGTCGGGCGTCACGGCGCCGATGCAGCCGACTCGGAAGCTGGGTTCGGGCGTGTTGTAGAAATTGCTGATCAGCACGCCACGTCTTTTCAATGCGTCGACGAAACGCTGCAAATCCCAGTGCGGATCGGCCGGCGCGTGCACGTTGACGATCACCGGCCCCTGCACATCCGCCGGCAGGTACGGCGTCAGCCCCAGCGCACGAACGCCGTCATAGAACGCACGCATATTCTCCGTATACCGCGCAAGCCGCGCCGGCCGCCCGCCCTCGGCTTCGAAAAAATCCAGTGCCACACTGAATGCGTTCAAGACCTGCGCGGGCGGGGTGAAGCGGAAGCTGCCCCAGCCGCTGCGCAGCGCATGCGCGTAGATACTCTGCAGATCGAACGACCAGCTTCCGGCATTGCCCTCGCATGCCTGCACGCGATCGATGCGCGCGACGGCGAACGCCATGCCCGGCACGCCCTCCAGGCACTTGTTCGACGTGAAGCCCACCACGTCGATTTCCGGCTGTGCCGAAAGGTCGAGTGGCAGCGCGCCGAACGCCGACACCGCATCGACGATGAGCCGGCGGCCGAGACGGCGGGCGACGGCGCCGATCGCCGCGACGTCGTGGATGATGCCGCTGCCGGTTTCGCTGTACACCACGCCGACATGGCTGATGTCCGGATCGGCGCGCAGTGCGGCGGCGACCGCATCGGGATCGGCGGGCGCGGTGGCCGGCACCGGCATGGTCACCGGCACGCGGCCCGCCTCGCGCGCCAGGCGAACCATACGGTCGGCGTAGGAACCGGTGGCCGGGATCAGCAGCTTGCGCCCGAGCGGGATGAAGGTGCGCACCGCCGCCTCGGTGATGAAATGACCGCAGCCCTGCAACGGCAGCACGGCGTGCTGCCCTGGCTCGCTCGCGGCGATGCGCAGGATGCGCTCGCGGATGCCGGCGTAGAGCGGGCGGAAATCGTTGTCCCAGGGCGCGAAGTCGTAACACAGCGCGGCGCGCACTTCGGGGCGGGTGGTGACGGGACCGGGGATCAGCAGCAGCATGCAGGGCACCTGGGACGGACGAGCGCGCAGGCTTGCCACGAGGCCGGGTGGAAATCCAGCCGACGGCGGCGGGGGTGGTGGATCTGCGATCCGCGGGTCCGCGACGCGGGGATCGGTGCGGCGGATCTGTGTGCGCAGTCAGTGCGCGATGGGCAGGCCGGCCACGGGAGCGCCGGCGCCATGCGGCCGCCGCTGGCGCAGCAGCCGGAGCGCATCCTCGGACCGGCCCGCACCGAGATAGGCCTTCAGCAGCGTGAATCGCACCAGGTCGAGCTGGGCGTGGCTGCCGCCGATGCGTTCCAGTGCATCGGCGATCGGCTCCAGAGCATCGGCTGCGGCGGCGAAATCCCGCCGTTCGAATGCGGCGAAAGCATGTGCCACCACCGGAACGAATCCGCCCGACGGATAGCGGCCCGCGCGTGCGAGATCGTCGATCTGCTGCGCGCGTGCGGCGAGTGCCGCGTCATCGCCGGCCACCGCCTGTGCCACCGCGATGTGCATGTCGGAGAACGCCGCGCCGGCCCGCGGGAACGCCTGCTCCGTAAAGTCGCGCATCGTGCGCCAGGCCGCGGCGTCGCGCGGATGTCCGGCGAGTTCCCAGCGCCAGAGGAACGACACCGCGTCGTTCAACCGCCCGCGCGGCGGCCCGCTGTGCACGTCGGGCGCAAAGGCGTCGCGGAACAGCCGGGACGCTGCCGCCGCGTCGCCCGCCTCGAGACGCGCGAGCGCCAGATGCCAGCTCAAATGACTGTAGAGCGCACCATCACGCGGATAGCCGGGCAGCCATGACGCCAGGAAGGCGCTCGCCGCATCGGCATCGCCCTCCTCATAGGCCAGGTGCGCGCTGGCATGCGCCGCCCACGGATTGGCCGGGTTCTGCGCGAGGGACCGCTCGATCTTCGGCCGGGCGGCCGCGTGCTGGCCGTTCTCCGACAGCGCCATCCCGTGATGCGCGGTGAACCACCAGTCGTCGCCATAGGCCGGGGCGAGGCGGTCCAGCAGCGCGAGCAGCGTGCGCTTCTGCCCGGCGCGCCCGGAACTGCCGATCAGGCCGTTGGTGAAGGCGGTGCTGCCGAGCACCAGGACGTCGCGCGGCCAGGCGTCGAGATGGGCGGGCAAGGCGGCGAGCGCGGCCTCAGCGTCGCCTGCCACCAGCAGGCCGAAATAGGCGATGTGGCTGGCCTCGCGCGCAGGCAGGCGCGAGGCGAGCGCATGGGCCTCCGCCATCGCCTCGCGCGCCGCCGCGGCCTCGCCACGTTCCAGCAGCGCGTGCGCCCTTGCGGCATGCGGCAGGGCGAAATCAGGATCGGCGGCAATGGCCCGATCGAAGGCTGCGACCGCACCGGGGAACATGGTGAGCTTTGCGTCGCAGGCCTCGAGGTAGGCATCCCGCGCGGTGGCCGAGATGGTGGAGAGGGGCAGACCGCTGCGGTCCGTCAACATGGCGGATCGGCCCGCGATGCCCCGCTCCTGCCGCGGTTCAGGCTGCCGGCATGCGGTGCAGCGCGCACAGCTTGTTGCCGTCGGGATCGCGCAGATAGGCCAGGTAGATCGGACCGCCCCCGCCTTGGCGAACGCCGGGCGGGTCCTCGACCGACGTGCCGCCGTTGGCGACGCCTGCGTCGTGCCACGCCGCGGCCTGCTCCGCGGTCTTCATCGTGAAGCCGATCGTGCCGCCGTTGGCGTGCGTCGCGGGCTTGCCGTCGATCGGCTTGCTGACCATGAGCACGCCGCCGTCATGGGCGTAGATCAGCCGGCCCTTGGCGTCCTCGCGGCCGGGTTTGCCGCCCACCGCGCCGAACAGTGCATCGTAGAATTTCTTCGATCGGGCGATATCGTCGCTGCCGACCATCACATGGCTGAACATCCGTTCTCCCCCATTAGGATCGCAAGAGATTGCTGCCTCTGCGCCGCGAAACAGACCACGGTTTGCGGGCCAGGAAAAGCGCCGGCGTGAAACCCCGAACGCTGCCGCGTCGTGCTTGGCGGCGGCCCGCGCTCAGGCCTTCAGCAGCCGCGATGCCCAGTCGGCCACCGCGTCGCCGCTGCCGATGTCGGCGTGCACCAGCCCGTCGATCATGAAGGTCGGCGACACGTGGATGCCGTTCTGGCGGGCATAGCGGCAGTGCCACTTGATCTCGCGGTCGAGGTCGGGGATCGCGAAGGCCTGGGCCAGCTTGATGCCGCTATAGGTCTCGATGCGGGCGATGATGTCGTTGGGCGTGGCGTCGAGATTGGCGCCGCGGCAATGACGCTCGAACTCGAACTCCTCACGATGCGCGCCCACCGCTGCCATGACGGCCTTGGCCGCCGCCTTGCCGCCCTCCAGCGTGGAGGCCGCCAGGATGCAGCGCGTGATCACGCCCGAATACATATGCCAGGGCTGCGACTGCAGGCGGATCTTGATGGTGATGCGGTCCTCGCCCGCCTGGGCGAGCAGGTCGTCGAGCTTGCCGAACGCGCGGACCGAGAACGGGCAGGTGGGTTCGAGGAACACCTCGAACACGCGGGGGCCGTGGCCCCAGACCAGTGGATCGGCGTGCCATGTCTTCTCGGTCATGCGGTCTTTCCTGTGCGGTCGGTTCGGTGGGGGACACCGTGGGCGCAGTGGTCTGGCAAGGCCCGGAGTTAGTCAAGGATGGCCAGAGCGGTGGCGAGGGAACCTCGGACAGGGACGCGGAAGGCGGCCGTGGTCGGTGACGATCAAGAAACGATTGTCTGTCCGGATGGTCTTTGCTAAACCGGATCATGCCGGCGGAGGATCGCCCATGCCGTATATCGCCAAGGATTATCTGACCAACCCGAGCGCGCCGCTGGGAAAATGGGTTTGCACACGAACCTCGACCATGGGACCGTACGACGAGGTCCCGCCTGCGGACAAGCAGCACGCTCCTGACTTCTGCGGACAATGCGTGTCCTTCGTCACGACCGTTTGTTCGACGATTCCTGTCAATACAGGCGGCTGGAAGAAGGGCGCGCAGGTCAAGGGCAATGCGGCCGTTGTGGCCGGGACTGCGATTGCCACCTTCGACAACAAGGGGAAATACTCCGGCCACGCGGCGATCTATGAAAGCCAGACCGCGACTGCCATAAATGTCGTCGACCAGTGGGTGACCCCACCGGCGAGAGAAATCCATCAGAGGAAGCTCAGGTTCGGCGCCAGTGGCAATGCCAACAACGGGGACAATTTCTTCGTCATCGACTAGTGCCCAGGATCAGGGAGCCGGCGAAACAGAACGCAACGTCGCCTTCGCCCGCATCATTCCCGCGCAAGCGGGAAGCCAGGACGGCGTCGCGGACCGATGCCTGGATCCCCGCTTGCGCGGAAATGACTTCCGTGGTGGCGCTGTTCTCACGACTCGTGCGACGCGGATAGTTGGTGCCGGCCTCGCCGCTCTCCTGTGGGCGGTGATGCCCAGGTCGACCCTGGCGAGCGAGACTCATTGTCCGGAACGGCATGAAGGCTCGCGCTTGACGACCGTTACGCTGTTCGACGGACCTCCGAGTGAACACGCAGACCTCGTGCCGGATAAATTCCACGAGGGCACGAGTGGCGCCCGATCCGAATGGAGCGTCGCCTATATCTTCGAGGCGGGCCGTCGGCTTTTCGTGCGATGCCAGTACGGCCGGACTGGCTCCAGCATAACCCTCGAGCCCGACACATCCACCGCCACATGCGAATTCCTGACGCGGGGCGGCAAGGACGTCTCGCTGACCTGCCGGTCGGGGTGACAGGCCGCAGCGCTTCCATCAAAGCCCCCGCGGATCGCCTCCCAGCCAACGGCCGGTCCGTGCAGTTGACCCGCCTTCCCTCGGTGTTGCTGGGAGTCCTGGAGGCCCCCGCGATGGCACACGCCCGGACGTACGAGCCCGAGACTCCCATGAGCCGGGAGGAATTCCTCGCCTGGGTGGCGCAACAGCCGGTCGGCCGGTTCGAGCGGATCGACGGCATCGTGGTCGCGATGTCGCCGGAGCGGGCGTCCCATAATCTGCGCAAGGGCGCGGCGCGCGATGCCCTGCGACGCGCCGCGCGCGAGGCGGGACTGACATCCTGCCAAGCCTTCGGCGGCGGCATGACGGTGCAGGTCGAGGACAGCGACTTCGAGCCCGATGCGCTTCTGCGGTGCGGGCCGGTCCTGCCGGGCGACGCCGCCAGGGTCGCCGATCCCCTGGTGCTGGTCGAAGTGCCGTCGCCGGAGAGCGGCACCAGGGATCGGGCAACCAAACTGCGCGCCTATTTCAGGCTGCCGTCGGTGCGGCACTACCTGATCGTCTGGCCCGACGAGCAGCGCATGGTCCGCCATTCGCGGCTGCCGGATGGCGAGGTGGCGACCCAGATCTTCGCATCCGGGGACATCAGGCTCGACCCGCCGGGACTGACGATGACGGTCGAGGAATTCTACCTCGACGGAAGCCGTCAGCCCCGATCAGGCCGCTCCGATCGTTCCAGTCACGCCGCCGCGCGCGCGCCCTCTGCCGAGGCCGCCACCCGCGCCATAAGCGCCGCCGCGTTCCGGTGCAGGATCAATTCGCGGGCCGCGTCGCCGATCTGCGCCTCCTCCAGTGCCTTGCGCGTCCAGTCGACGCCGAACGCACTGCCGTCCGTTCCACACACGATCCGCTCGGCGCCGTACAGCGCCACCGCGGCCTCGATCGCGCGCGGCCCGAACGAGTTGCAGTCCACGAACACCTTCGCCTTGCGGAAGCGCGATGAGGGCAACTCCTCCTGCGGCGTGTCGAGCAGGCAGCGGTGGTCCATGCGCTCGACCTCGTAGGGGATGTTGCCGCCCAGGTTGTGCACCACGACCGTGACGTCGGGGTACGGCGCCAGGAACTCGGTGAGGCACAGCGTCACCATCACCGACGACAGGCTCGCCTGCATGTCGAGCGTGCCGTTGCGCCGGCGCGCGTTGTCCGTGTCGCCGCCGACCTTGGGGAACGCGTCGCCCGGCCGCGGGCCGTGATGGATCAGCAGCACCGCGCCGTGCCGGTTGGCGACCTCCAGCAGTGGACGCACCGCTTCGGCATCGGCGCGCGTCAGGAAGTAGTTGCCCGGCAACTGCGCACCGATCACGCCCGGAAGCCCGAGCGCCCGCTCGAACTCGGCGGCGGCGGCCGACATGTCCGTCAGCGGCAACGCGGCGAACGCGGCGAAGCGGCCGGGATGCTGCTGGCAGGTCTCCGAGAACCCGTCATTGACGCGGCGGCACAGCGGGCCGGAGACCTCGGGCGGCTGAGCCTCGATCCAGCAGAACGAGCCGAGCAGCGACAGCACGCTCGTCGCCACGCCCTGGCGGTCCATGCGATCGAGATGGAAGCCCACATCGTCGAACGCCGTGGCGAGCGGTTCTTCGCCCATCCTGGACTTCAGCACCTCGATGCCGCCGCCGTTGCGCAGGATGCGTGGCTCCTTGCCGCGGGCACGCAGAGCGTCCGCGATGTCGGCGGGCCTCCAATGGGTGTGCATGTCGATCATTGTTGTTTCCTCCAGGGGCTTTTCCGCAGCTTAATCCTGCCGCGGCACGCCGCAAGTCGCGTGCGTTGTCGGTCGGGGTCGTTTTGAGATCCGAGGGCGACGGCCTCACATAAAGAAGTTATGCCAAGCTCCCGCCACGGCAAGTGTGACGAGGGGTGCTATCACCCCGATGCCAACCATCGCCGCAAGCAACTTAGCCGCCATTGCGCGCCAGTCCCCGCCATCCTCAGCGAAATCCCACTTTTTAAGATGGGCCGTGGCGGTTGTTCCGATGATCGAGCAGAACATTGCCAAACCCACTCCCTCAGCGATGCTGATTTCTCTGGTGCCGGTGATCGGTGTAATGAACCATCCCCATGTGGCGGAAATTAGCAGTCCGTTAATGGGAATAGAGACCACTAACACTAGGACGAAGCTCAGTCCCCACCGTACCGCGGCCAGCATATTGCCCTCCGGGATGGTTGCTTAGCGTCGAGCGAGAGAAGAGTCGATGCCGAAAGGACCGAGGCGTGAAGCGCCCTTCTCCTGCCGGGATGGCCATCGACCCGCAGTGTGGCATGGTCACTATTGCAGATAGCCAAAATAACCAAACGCTGTTAGATGGCATGGACGCTTCGCCCGGAAGTCCAAGCCATGCCTCTGCTGCGATCGCGGCACCACCCCACCCGTCCGTGTCCCTTTTTCATCACCGACGTCTCATGGAATGTTCCTTTGAGACGCCTGTGGCACGCGTCCGCGCCATGGATCGCCCCCGCCCCGGGGTGCTAGTCTCCTGCCATGACCCTGCCCTTCACCCTGCCGGATTGGCTCCCCTGGTGGGTGCCGATCGTGCTCCTGGTCCCGGCGCTGCTCTACGCGCTGGCCTTCCTGTTCATGCCGTTCAGCGTGATCGGCGTGAAGAGCAGGCTGGAGGTGATCGAGGCGCGGCTCGACGAGATCCAGGGCGAGATCCGTCGCCTCGCCCTGCGCCTGCCGGAGACCCGCCACACCGCCGATTTCGACGAGATCTACGCGCCGGAACCGCCGTCGCAGCCGCGCAGCGGCGAGCCGGTGGTGACGCGCCCGCCGATCCCGCCCGCCTCGCACGAACTGGAGGACGAGCCGCGGCGTGGCGCGCGCCGCGAGGCCGATCGGGGTGCTCCCCGCGGCGGCCGGGCGGAGCCGCGGCTGGACTGGCGGCGGTAGGCGGCAGTTGCGCGCTGGCCACGGTTCGGTTCTTCTGCACCCGCTAACACCGACCACCGGAGCCACCGATGCGCATCAGCGTCGTCCAGATGAACCCCGGTCCCGACAAGGACGAGAACATCGCCCAGGCGCGGCGCCTGATCTCCGAGGCAGTCGAGGCCGACCGGCCGAACATCGTCTCGCTCCCCGAAGTCTGGGACAGCCTGGGCGGCGATCGCAGCGTCCGCCAGGCCAACGCGGAACTGCTGCCGGCCAAAGGCTCCAACGAACCGGGCGGACCGGCCTATGAGTTCCTGCGCGAGACCGCACGCCAGGCCAAGGTCCATGTGCATGGCGGCTCGATCATCGAGCAGGGGCCGGAGAAGCTGTTCAACACCACCGTGGTGTTCGATCCCGACGGCCAGGAGATCGCGCGCTACCGCAAGATGCACCTGTTCGACATCGTCGCCCCCGACGGCACCGGCTACAAGGAAAGCAACACCTACGGCGCCGGCGACGAGGTGGTGACGTATGAGGCGGACGGCACCAAGGTGGGCTGCGCGATCTGCTACGATCTGCGCTTCCCCGACCTGTTCTGGAAGCTGCGCGCGGAGGGGGCGGAGGTGATCTTCCTGCCGTCGGCCTTCACCCTCGCCACCGGAAAGGACCACTGGGAGGTGATGATCCGCTCGCGCGCCATCGAAACCCAGTGCTGGTTCGCCGCGCCCGCGACCTGGGGCAAGCACCTGGAAGGCAAGGGCGAGGCCCGCTTCACCTACGGCCACTCGATGATCGTCGATCCCTGGGGCCACGTGACGGCGAAGGTGTCGGACGGTACCGGCTGGGCCACCTCGCGCATCGATCCGAAGGTCACCGCGCGCGTGCGCCGCGACATGCCGGTGCTGGAACACCGGAAGCGCGTTTGAACGCTCCCGAGCCTGTGCAGCACGTGGTCCGGGCGGGAGATTTCCGGCCCGGTACCATCGCGTTCGCCGCCTCGCCGACGGTGCTGGCGACCGAGGCGCGGGCCCGGCTGGTCGCGTCCTACGGCGACTGCCCGCTCGAACAGGCGCAGGTCGTGGTCGCCCTCGGCGGCGACGGCTTCATGCTGGAGACGATTCACCGGGTGCTGACGCTGCATATACCCGTGTATGGAATGAATTGCGGCTCGGTCGGCTTCCTGATGAACACGTTCAGCGAAGAGACCCTGACCGAGCGCCTGTCGCTCGCGCAGGAGGCGGTGCTGTACCCGCTGCGCATGCGCACCCTCAGCGCGCATGGCGTGCAGACCGAGGCGCTCGCGTTCAACGAGGTCTCGCTGCTTCGGCAGTTGCGGCAGACCTCGAAGATCCGCGTCACGGTGGACGGGCGGGTGCGGCTGCCGGAACTGATGTGCGACGGCATCATTATTTCGACACCGGCAGGATCGACCGCCTACAACCTGTCGGCGCACGGCCCGATCGTGCCGCTGTCGGCCAACCTGTTCCCGCTGACGCCGATCTCGGCGTTCCGGCCCCGGCGCTGGCGCGGCGCGCTGCTGCCCAGCACGGCACAGGTGCTGTTCGAGGTGCTGGAGGCCGAGAAGCGCCCCACCGCCGCGGTCGCCGATTTCACCGAGGTGCGGGACGTGATCACGGTGGCGGTGGGAGAAGACCGCACCACCAGCATCACCGTGCTGTTCGACCCGGATCGCGGGCTGTCGGAGCGCATCATCGCCGAACAGTTCACGGTGTAGCGGCGGTTATGGCAGCGATGATGGCCTTTTGACCTGAGTCAACGCCTTCGACACGCCGGGCGATGCAGGATGTGGCCAGTCCATCGCAGAAGGGTCTCCGGCCATGAGCGTCACCACCGCCCCGACCAGCGTGTCCGCCGAGCACAAGCCGTTCCTGGACGGGCACGACCAGTTCAAGCCGTTCCTGCTCGCCGTGGCGATCGTTGCCGTCTCGATCGTCGTGGCGCTGGCGTTCACCGGCCTGCCCGCCTGACCGCCGCCTCCCGCTCCTGACCGCCGCCCTCGCCGGCGCGCCTTACTCGGCGGCTGGCTGGGCGGGAACCTGCACGGTGTTGGGGCCGAAACGGTCGCGATACGGCGTGGTGTCGATCTCCTCCAGCTCAATCTCGCGCCCCAGGACCTTGCGCTTCCACTCCTGGTGCGCGGGCTCGTCGGCATGGAACTCCGGCATCACCTCGCGGGCGAACAGGTCCAGACTTTCGCAGATGTGGGCGTGCGAGTTCTTGCCCGCCTGGTTCAGCAGGATCACCTGGTCGATGTTCGACGTCAGGAACCGGCGCAGCTTGCGGCGCAGCGTCTCCGGTGACCCGATCAGCCCGCCCGACAAGGCGCGGGCGGCTGCCTCCGGGTTCTCGCGCTTCCACTTGTTGTACTCGTCCCACATGTTGACGGTGTACGGGTCGGGACGCTTCCGTCCGGAACTGGAACCGTAATAGCGCAGCGCGAACTGGAAGAACGTGGCACCGTCCGCGCGGCGGCGTGCCTCCTCATCCGTCTCGGCGCACATGAAGTAGCTGACCAGCGCGATGTTCGGATTGGTCTGGTAGTCGCACAGCTTCTCCTGCTGCCTGGTGAACGCGTTGTAGTAGGCGTGCACCCACGCATGCGCGGCATCGGCCGACAGGAACTGGAAGCCGAGCGCGCCCAGGCCGCGCCGCCCCGCCATCTCGATCGTTTCGAGCTGCGAGCACGCCACCCAGAGCGGCGGATGCGGCTTCTGCACCGGCTTCGGGAGCACGTTGCGCATCGGCATCTTGTGCCACTTGGTGTCCAGCTCGACGCCCTGGTCCTTGAACATCGGGATGATGCAGCGGAGCGCATCCTCCCAGACCTCGCGCTTGGTCTCCATGTCACGGTCGAAGCCGCCAAGCTCGGTGATCGAGGCCGACTCGCCGGTACCCATCTCCACGCGGCCGTTGGACACCAGATCGAGGCAGGCGATCCGCTCGGCGACGCGCTGCGGCGGGTTGGTGGTGAGCTGGACGATGCCGTGGCCCAGCCGGATGTTCTTGGTGCGCTGCGACGCGGCACCCAGGAATACCTCGGGCGCCGGGGAGTGCGAGTATTCCTCGAGGAAGTGGTGCTCCACTTCCCACGCGTAGTCGTAGCCAAGCCGGTCGGCCAGTTCCACCTGGTCGAGCGCATTCTGGTAGAGCTGGCGCTCATCGTCCGGCCCCCACGGGCGCGGCAGTTGCAGCTCATAGAAGATGCCGAACTTCATGGACGTTCTCCGGGCCTACTGACCGGTATCCCGCCGGAGCCGGTGCAGCCTGTCAAGGCAGCCGCCCGTCAGTCGCCGGCGCCGCGCCGCGGTGTCAGGCCGCCACTCGTCAGACCACCGGCGCCAGGTCCTGGGCGAGCGTCGGCAGGAACTCGGCGACCGTCGGGTGGATGTGCATCGCCCGCTGCAGCACGGTGCAGGGCGCGCCGGCATACATCAGGTCCAGGATGCAGTGGATGATCTCGTCTCCGCCCGGCCCCAGGATGGCGGCGCCGAGGATCGACTGGCTGTCGGCGTCCACCACGAGCTTCATGAGGCCCGCCGTCTCGCCCTTCTCGATCGCGCGCGACACGTCGGCCATCGCCATGCCGGCCACCAGCACGCGACGGCCGGATGCGCGGGCCTGGGCCTCCGTCATGCCGGCGCGGCCCAGCGGCGGGTCGGTGTACAGCGCATAGGCCGCGATCCGGTCGTGCACCGTGCGTGCCTGGCCGTCCAGCAGGTTGGCGGCGACGATCTCAAAGTCGTTGTAGGCGGTGTGGGTGAAGGCGCCGCGTCCGTTGCAGTCGCCCAGCGCCCAGATGCCGGCCACGCCGGTGCGCAGCGCATCGTCCACCGTGACATAGCCGTGCTCGTCCACCGCGACCCCCGCGCGGTCCAGCCCGAGGTCGTCGGTGTTGGGCCGCCGCCCCGCGGCCAGCAGCAGGTGCGATCCCTCCACCGCCGCCGGCCCGCCAGCCTCCGCCAGGTGCAGCGCGACGCCGGCCGGTGTGGCCGTCGCGCCGGCCGCGCGCACGCCGCACAGGATGCGCACGCCTTCAGCCTCGAGGAACGCGCGGATCGCCGTGGAAACCTCCGGATCCTCGCGCGGCACCAGCCGCGGCGAACCTTCCAGCACGGTGACCTCGGCGCCGAAGCGGCGGAACATCTGGGCGAACTCCAGCCCGACATAGCTGCCGCCCAGGATCACCAGGTGCCGCGGCACCGTGTCGAGCGCGAGGATGCTGCTGTTGGTCAGGTAGGGCACGCCATCGATCCCAGGGATCGCCGGCACCGCGGCGCGCCCGCCGACATTGAGAAAGATCTCCGGCGCGGTGAGGCGCTCGCCGCCGACAGCGATCTCATGCGGGGCGGTGAAGCGCGCATGGCCGCGCAGCACCGTGCAGTTCTCCGTGGCACGCAGCGAGGCCTCGGTCGCGGCGCTCCAGGACTGCACGATCGCGTCCTTGCGCTGCTTCACGCGCGCCATGTCCACCGACACGGTGCCTGTCACCACGATGCCGAACTCGCCGGCCCGGCGCGCGATGTGCGCGGCATGGGCACTGGCGATCAGCGTCTTGGTCGGCGTGCAGCCGGTGTTGATGCAGGTGCCGCCGAACGACTCGCGCTCGACGATCGCGACCTTGCGGCCGGCGCCGGCCAGCCGTTTGGTCAGCGACGGTCCCGCCTGGCCGGCTCCGATGACGATCGCGTCGTAGCTACTCATCCGCTGCATCCCGATGTCGCACTGCATCTTGCCGTGGCGCTACCATGGCGCGCGATAGGGATCGGAAGGACAACCGATGACATTCCCGCGCCTGCTGTGGGGCCTCGTTGCGCTCGCCACCGCCGCGTCCCCGGTTGTCGCCGCCCCGCCGCCCAATGCGGACCCGATGCTGGCGCCGTGGTTCAAGAGCCTGCGCCAGCCATGGACCAACGCGCTGTGCTGCTCGGAGGCGGATTGCCGTGTCGTCGAATCCCGCCTGGCCGATGGCCACTACGAGGCGCTGATCGAGGGCCTGTGGCGGCCGGTGCCCGACCATCTGATCCTCAACCGCAGCGACAATCCCACCGGCCATGCCGTGGCCTGCTGGACGCCGCAGATCGGCATCCTGTGCTTCGTAAGGGCGCCGGAAAGCTGAACCGCGGCGCGCCTCATTCCCGGGCTCCCGGCTCCGGTTCCGGCGCGGCGCCCGCCCGCGGATGGCTCCGCCGCCACACCTCGACCAGACGCGCCGAATCGACCGCGGTGTAGCGCTGCGTGGTGGACAGACTGGCATGTCCCAGCAGGTCCTGGATCGACCGCAGATCGGCGCCGCCCGCCAGCAGGTGCGTGGCGAAGGAGTGGCGCAGCGCATGCGGCGTGGCGTGCTCCGGCAGTCCGTGCAGGCGGCGGTAGAGGCGCAGGGTGCGCTGTGCGACGGCCGGGTCGAGCCGCGCGCCGCGGGCGCCCAGGAACAGCGGGCTGTCCGGACTGCGCTGCGGATGCAGGGCGAGCCAGGCCGCGATCGCCTCGCGCACGGCGGGCAGCACCGGCACGATGCGCTCCTTGCCACCCTTGCCGAGGACGCGGAGCATGGCGTCGCTGCCCGGCAGAGGGGCGTCGCGCACATCGAGCGCCAGCGCTTCGGCGATCCGCAGGCCGCAGCCGTACAGCAGGGTGAACAGGGCGGTGTCCCGCGCCTGGATGGCGGCGGCATCGGACATCACGCCGATGTCCTCGGCGATCTCCCGCGCGTCTGCGGCGGCCAGCGCGCGCGGCACGGGACGCTTGGCCCGCGGCGTCCCGATCAGCGCCAGCGCCGGGTTCTCCACGCCGTGGCGGCGCGCCAGGAAACGGTAGAAGCTGCGGACGGCGGACAGATGCCGGGCCCGCGTGGCGTTGCCGGCGCCTGCCAACGCCTCCGCCGCCAGCCAGGCGCGCAGATCCGCCTGCCGCAGCCCGGCCAATGCCGCCAGGTCAGCCTCGCCGCCCAGATGCCGCGTCATGAAGCCCAGGAACGCCGCGATGTCGGCGCCATAGGCCTCGACCGTCAGCGGTGAGGCGCGACGCTCCTGTTCGAGCCAGTCGAGGAAGGCCTTGCGCGCCGCCTCCCCGGTCATCGGCTCAGCGGCCGAGAGCCGCGGCGACCGCGCGGCCGAGAAACCCCAGCGGGCCGGAGCCCTGGGCGGGATCCAGCATGTGCCGGTCGCGTGCCAGCAGGGCGAGCAAGGCCGATGGACCCTCGCCCGGCACCCGCACCAGCGCATCGTGCCGCGCCAGCCCCGCGGCTTCGGCGTGCAGCAGGCGGGCATCGGCCGGGGCGTCGCGAAACACCACCGGCCGGCTGTCGAGCAGCTTCGCGACCGCGCCGTCCGGCAGGCGCCGCGCGCCGGGAAGGTCCGCCTCGATGCACAGATGCGCGGCGTCGAGCGCCAGGATTCCCGGCATCTCGCCGCTGATGCAGTCCGCCGGATCGGACGAGCGCATCAGCGCCAGCACGGCGTCCTGCACCCGGCCCGCCAGGCCGGCGGTCGCCCGCCCCGCCGCGATCAGCCCATCGGCACGTTCCCGTTGCAGCCGCAGCATCGCCGCCATGTGGTCGGCCAGCGCCTCGCCGTGCACGCGGGCCGGCGGGTCCAGCAGGGCGTACAGCCCCGGATGCTGCGCCAGCCAGTCCGGATGGGCGCGCAGGAACGCCTCGACGAACGCCGCCTCCGCGTCGTCCGCACGCCGCATCGGCAGCATCATGGGCGACCGCGACAGGTCAGGCGATCTGCTGGCCGGTCTTCGCCCAGTCGGCGAGGAACGCCGCCAGGCCCTTGTCGGTCAGCGGATGGCTGAACAACTGGCGCATGATGTTGGGCGGCACCGTCGCGACATGCGCGCCCAGCTTGGCCGCCTCCACAACGTGCATCGGATTGCGCACGGAGGCGACCAGCACCTCGGTCTTGAAGGAGTCGTAGTTGCGGAAGATCGTCACGATGTCTGCGATCAGCCCCATGCCGTTCTCGCCGACATCGTCCAGCCGGCCGATGAACGGGCTGACGAAGGTGGCGCCGGCCTTGGCGGCCAGGATCGCCTGCGCCGCCGAGAAGCACAGCGTCACGTTCACCATCGCCCCATCGTCGGTCAGGCGGCGGCAGGCGCGCAGCCCGTCCGGCGTCAGGGGGACCTTCACCGTGATGTTCTTGGCGATGCCGCGCAGCACCCGCGCTTCCGCCATCATGCCGTCGAACTCGGTGGCGGCGACTTCCGCGCTGACCGGTCCCGGCACCACGGCGCAGATATCGGCCAGGACGTCCTGGAATTTCTTCCCGGTCTTCGCCATCAGGGTGGGGTTGGTGGTGACGCCGTCCAGCAGGCCGCTGGCGGCGAGCGACTTGATCTCCGCGGTATCGGCGGTGTCGACGAAGAACTTCATGCCATCGCTCCCAATGCCAGGCGGCATTCCATGCGGTTGATATAGGATGCAGATCAGCGACCGAAAGCAACCGTCCCGTGACGCTCCGCGGGTGTCGGTGATGCTGCCCTACCCGTTCCCGGGGCCGTTCGACTACCGCGTCCCGCCGGGGATGTCCCCTCAACCCGGGGATGTGGTGCTGGTTCCCTTGAACCGGCGCGAGGAGATCGGCGTGGTGTGGGACGGGCCGGCGGATTCCGCCGTGCCCGACAGCCGCCTGAAGCCGGTGTCGGGCGTGATCGACACGCCGCCGATGGGGGCCGCGCTGCGGCAGTTCCTCGACTGGGTCGCCAGCTACACCCTGTCGCCGCCCGGCGAGGTGATGGCGATGGCGCTGCGGGTCATCACGCGCGGCGCCGGCGGCGGTGCCGCCATGGGCTGGCGGCGTGCCGATCCGCCGTCCGAGGTGCGGTTGACCGAGGCGCGGCAGCGTGTGCTGGCGGCGCTCGCGGAACGGGAGCCGCGCAGCGGTGCCGACCTCGTGCAGGCCGCGGGGGTGAGCGCCGGTGTCATCCGCGGCATGGCCGATGCCGGGCTGCTGCTGCCCGCGACCCTGCCGGTGCAGCCGCCCTTCGCGATCCCTGATCCCGAGCATCCGGGCGAGGTGCTGGCGCCCGACCAGGAGGTGGCCGCCGCCGCGCTGCGCCAGGCGGTGGCGGCGCGCGAATTCTCGGTGACACTGCTGGACGGGGTGACCGGATCGGGCAAGACCGAGACCTATCTCGAGGCGGTGGCCGAATGCCTGCGCCAGGGCCGCCAGGCGCTGGTGCTGCTGCCGGAGATCGCGCTGTCGTCGCAGTGGCTGGAGCGGTTCCAGCGCCGGTTCGGCGTCGCGCCGGCGGTGTGGCACTCCGACCTGTCCTCGCGGGTGCGCCGGACGACGTGGCGCGCGGTGGCGGAAGGTACGGCGCCGGTGGTGGTGGGGGCGCGGTCGGCGCTGTTCCTGCCGTTCCCGGACCTGGGTCTGGTGGTGATCGACGAAGAGCACGAGACCGCGTTCAAGCAGGAGGAGGGGGTCGTCTACCACGCGCGCGACATGGCGGTGGTGCGGGCACGGTTCTGCCATGCCCCGGCGGTGCTGGTGTCGGCCACGCCGTCGCTGGAGACGCTGGCCAATGTCGAGGCCGGCCGCTACCGCCGGCTGACCCTGCCGACGCGCCACGGCGGGGCGGTGCTGCCCTCGGTCGCCGCGATCGACATGCGGGCGACGCCGCCGGATCGCGGCCATTTCCTGGCCCCGCCGCTGATCGACGCGGTGCGCGACACGCTGGCGCGCGGCGAGCAGGCGATGCTGTTCCTCAACCGCCGCGGCTACGCGCCGCTGACGCTGTGCCGACATTGCGGGCATCGGATGCAATGCCCGAACTGCACCGCCTGGCTGGTCGAGCACCGCGTGCGCCGCGTGCTGCAATGCCACCATTGCGGCCACACGGTGCCGATCCCCGAGGAATGCCCGGCCTGCGGCGCCGCCCACAGCCTGGTGCCGGTGGGGCCGGGCGTCGAGCGCATCACCGAGGAGGCCGCCTCGCTGTTCCCCGAGGCGCGCCGGCTGGTGATGGCGAGCGACACGCTGCCCGGCCCGGATGCCGCCGCCGCCGCCGCGCGGGCGATCGCCGCGCGCGAGGTGGACCTGATCATCGGCACCCAGATCGTCGCCAAGGGCTGGCACTTTCCGCATTTGACGCTGGTGGGCGTGGTCGACGCCGATCTGGGCCTGGCCGGCGGCGACCTCCGTGCCGCCGAACGGACGGTGCAGTTGCTGCATCAGGTAGGCGGGCGCGCCGGCCGGGCGGAGGCGCCGGGGCGGGTGCTGCTGCAGACCTTCTCGCCCGAACATCCGGTGATGCAGGCACTGGTGGCGGGGGACTTGTCGGCCTTCATGGCGCGCGAGGCGGCGCAGCGGCGGCCGGGGCACTGGCCGCCCTATGGCCGGCTGGCCGCGCTGATCGTGTCGGCCGACACCGCCGGGGAGGCCGATGTGCTGGCGCGCGACCTTGGCCGTGCGGCGCCGCATGGCGACGGGGTGGAGGTGCTGGGGCCGGCGCCCGCCCCGCTGTCGATCCTGCGCGGGCGCCACCGGCGACGGCTGCTGCTGAAGACGCGGCGCGACGTGGCGGTGCAGCCGATCCTGCGCGAGTGGCTCGGCAAGGTGCAGGTCACCCGCAGCGCCCGGGTCGAGGTGGACGTCGACCCGGTGTCCTTCCTGTAGCGGCGCCCGGGCCCGGGCCTATCCGGACGGCTGGCGGTCGCCCGGGATCAGCGCCACCGCGGATGCGGCCAGCAGGGCCGCCAGCGCGGCGACGGCGAACGTGCCGGTCAGCGACCAGGTGACCAGCAGGCCGCCGAGCGCCGACCCCAGCGGTCCGCCGGCCAGGTTGAGGCTCATGGAGATCGATATGACGCGGCCCAGTTCCGCCGGATCGGTGCGGCGCTGGCGCAGGGTCAGCACGCCCACGTCGATCGGTCCCGCCGCGGCGCCCACCAGCATCAGCCCGAGCACCACGCCGGCCAGTCCGAACTCCGCCGCCACTGGCCAGGCCGCCAGGGCCGTGAGCAGCATGCCGGCCGCCATCATCGCGCGCTCGCGCCCGGCCGCGCGCAGGTGGCCGGCGATCAGCGCCGTGGTGCCGCCGACGAGCCCCAGCCCGGCCCAGAGGAAGCCGGCCACCGCCGCGCCGCCGCCTTCCGCGAAGCGCTGGGCGGCGAACACCGGCACGGCCACCACCAGCATGCCCCAGCACGCCTCGTACAGCCCGTACGACAGCGCCAGCGCGCGCAGCGTGGGCTGGCCCACGACGCGGCGCAGTCCCAGCCAGGCCTGCGCGAACAGCGGGCCCGGCGCCGGCAGCGCGCCGCGTGCCTGGCGGACCCGCCCCACGCTGGCGGCCGCTGCGGCGTAGGTGGCGGCGATGGCGCAGAGGGCGACGCCGGGACCGGCGAGGCCGACCAGCACGCCGCCAAGCGCCGGCCCGACCACGTCGGTCAGTCCGTGGATCGCGGTGTCCAGCGCGTTGGCCCGGTCCAGCGCGCCGGCTGGCACCAGGCGCGGCAGCAGGGCGCGGATGCCGGCGAAGCTCAGCGGGCTGGTCAGCGAGAAGCCGGCGGTCAGCACCAGCAGCAGCGTAGGATCGGCCCAGCCGGCGATATCCGCCACCGCCATGGCTGCCACCAGGCTGGCGCTCATTGCCATGTCCACGGCGATGGCCCAGGCCGATCCGACGCGGTCGATCACCGCTCCGGCGATCGGGCTGACCACCAGCCCCGGCGCCACCGCGGCGAAGGCCAGCCAGCCGGCGAGCACCGGCGAGTCGAAGCGCGCCAGCGCGTACAGCACGATGGCCAGCGAGAACATCCGCCCCGCCAGCCGCGCCAGGCAGGTCGCGAGCAGCAAGGCCCGGATGTCCCGCTGGGCGAGAAGCTGCCGGTACGAGAAAGCCGGGGCTGGCGGCCCCGGCTTCACGTCGTACGGTTGGTCGGAACCTGGCGTCGTGTCGGGAATGGGTCTGCGCCGTGTCTCAGTGGAACCGCTGCGGCCGGTGGCCCGCGACGTTCGCCGGCACCGGCCTCGCCGTCCTGGGCAAGGCCCGGGACGGCGAGGGGAGCCAAAAGCCTAGAACGCGATCCGTTCGCGTCGGCTCACGGAAGCCGCCTTAGCTGTGCCAGCGGAACTCCTGTGCCTTCCGCTGCGAACCCAGGCTGAGCTTCACGTTGACCAGCGCCGGCCCTGGCGTGTTCATCGCCTCGTCGAGTGCGCCGCGCAGGTCCTTCGGATCCTCGACATAGGAGCCGTGGCCGCCGAACGCCTTCATCATCAGGTCGTAGCGCGCGCCGTAGATCAGCGAGTTCGGCCGCATGTTGAGCATCGGGTCATCAGGGATGTCGCCGCCGCCCGGCCCGATGCCGCCATTGTTGAACACCACGATCTTCGCTGGCATGCCGTAGCGGCACAGCGTCTCCATCTCCATCCCGGAGAAGCCGATCGCCGAGTCGCCGGACACGTGCACGATCGGCTTGTCGGGATGCACGGCGCAGGCCGCGACGACGAAGCCCAGGCCGACACCCATCGTGCCGTAGGTGCCCGCATCGAGCCGCGAACGCGGATTGTAGTTCGGCAACTGAGTGCGCCCGATATCCATCGTGCTGGCGCCTTCAGAGCAGATGATCGCGTTCTTGGGGACCCACGCCGCGACATCGCGCAACAGCCGATAGTAGCCGCCCGGTGCCGAGTCATCGGCGATCTGCGGGGCGATCAGCGCTGCGTTCTCCGCCGACTTCTTGGTGATCGCCGCACGCCACGGCGTCTCCTTCGGGTAGAACCACTGGCGGTTCTTCAAAGCCGAGTTGAGCTGTCCGACGATCGCCTTGCCGTCACCGACCAGCGCGACCTCGGCCGGCTTGTTCTGGTGCATCGCCTCCGGCTCGATATCGAGCTGAATCACCCGCACGTCCTTCGAGTACCGCGGCGGCAGGCCGAAATGCATGATCCAGTTGAACCGCGCACCCATCAGGAACACGACATCCGCCTGTTGCAGCGCCAGGCTGCGCGCCGCGCCGACGGACAGCGGATGATCGTCCGGCATCACCCCCTTGCCCATCGGCGACGCCAGGAACGGCACCTGCGTGCGCTCGATGAACGCGCGCACCTCATCCTCGGCCCGCGAGAACGCCATGCCCTTGCCGATGATCACCAGCGGCCGCTGCGCCGATTGCAGCACGTCCAAGGCCTGCTCGACGTATTCCGGCATCGTCTGGATGCGCGGCGGATCCGGGCAGCGCACGGCCTCGTGCACGATATCGGTGTCGCATGAGCCGGTGATGATGTCGTCCGCGATATCGAGATAGGTGGCGCCGGGCCGGCCGTAGATCGATTGCCTGACCGCCATCTCCACATAGAACGGGATGCGGTTCACGTGCTCGATCGCATGCGCCCACTTGCTGACCGGAGTCGCGGCCAGCACCTGGCGCTCTTCCTGGAACGCGCCCATGCCGTTGCGATAGGTCTCCGACGCGCCGCCGATCAGCAGCATCGGCCAACAGTTCGACTGTGCGTTCGCCAGGCCCGCGAGGCCGTGGATCACGCCGGGGCCGGTCACCACGATGCACGAGCCTGGACGGCCGGTCAGGTAGCCGACGGCGCCGGCGGCATAGGATGCGGCCTGCTCGTTGCGCATGCCGATATAGGGCAGGCCGACCCTCTGCGCCGCTTCCGCAAGCGGGCCGACCGGAAAGCCGACGACGCCGAACATATACTCCACGCCTTGTTCCTTCAGGCTTTTCGCCAGAAGGTCGGCGCCTTTGATCTCAGCCATGGATGTTTCTCCCGTAGGGTCGTGTGGCAGTACTTTAGTGCTTAGTACGCTGAACGATGTGGCGGATGTCGTCAAATCCCCTGCGCGCGCATTGCCGCACGGAGTGACGGCATGCACGCGGCGGAACGGTCAGGTGATGACGGCGACGAAGTCCGCCTGCACCAGCGCGCGGCTGTCGGCCGGCAGCGGCTGCGTATGCCGCGCCGGTCGTGCCTCGGGGTCGGGGAACATCGCGAGCCACGCATCGTTCAGCGCCGCCCGCTGGGTCGCCGGATCCTTCACCCAGAAAGTGATCTTGATGATGTCGTCGACCGTGCCGCCCGCCGCCTCGATGTCCTCGCGGATATAGCCGAACACGTTGGCGACCTGCTGTTCCAGGGTCGGCGGCAGGTCGCGCGTGCCGGGGTTGGCGCCGCCGATCACGCTCGACATCACCACGTTGCCGACGCGGCTGGCATTGGGAATCGGATTCTCGTGCCGGGCACGCGATCCGTTGATGCTGCGGCGGTTGGCCATGAAGGACCCCCCTCAGGCCGTGGCGGGCTCGGCGGCCTTGAACACCGGGACGTCCTCGGTGCGGTCCTGCAGCGCCTCCGGCCCTTCGGTCGGCAGCATCACCGCGAAGTTCAGTGCGGCATCGATGTCGCCTTCCCACACCTCGCGCGGCAGTTCGTACAGCAGTTCGACGCCATAGCCGTTGGGGTCGTGGATGTACAGGCTGTGCGTCATGCCGTGCTCCACGCGGCGGTCGAACGCGACGCCTCGCTCCTGCAGATAGGCAAGCTGTGCCAGCCATGCCTCGCGGTCCGGCAGCGCGATGGCGATGTGGCTGATCGCGCAGGCGCCGCCGTTCATCGATCCGGCGGTGGGCGGCGGCAGGTTGGGGTTCTCGATCAGCGCCACGTCGTGGTGGCTCATGGCGCCGCCGCCATGGTCGCCGCTGTAGAAGCGCATGTTCGGCGGGTTGGGACGCTGCGGCGTGGCATGAAGCTGGCCGACCTGGCGGAACCCCACGACCTCGGTCCAGAACCGATGGGACTCCTCCATGTTGCGCACGTTCAGCACGAGATGGTTCAGGCCTACGGGAGTGACTGGCTTGCTCGCCATTTCAAACGTTTCCTTCGCATCGCCCAGAACTAGGAGTATAGCCCTGCTGGGAGTATAGCCCTGCTATCCGGGGCCGTCACGCCGGCCACGCGAAAGGGAGGCAGCGCCATGCAATCCAGCCGCGACCGCATCCTGACCAGCCACGCCGGCAGCCTGCCTCGCCCGGATGCACTCATCGCGGCGAACCAGGCGCGCCAGTCCGGCGGTGAGGTGGACGAATCCCGGTATCAATCGCAACTGCTCAATTCGGTGGTGGACGTGGTGCGCCGCCAGCAGGCCATCGGCGTCGACGTGCCGGGTGACGGCGAGTTCGGCAAGGCGATGGGGCATCGCGTCAACTACGGCGCGTGGTGGAGCTATTCGTTCCAGCGGCTGGACGGCCTCGACCTCACCGGACCTGGCCTGTACGAAATCCCTGCACGGCGCGCCGAGCCCGGTGAGATCGTGCTCACCAGCATGGCGGACCGGCGCGACCGGGAACGCTTCGCCGCGGCCTATGCCGACCCCGAATCCGGCATCACCACCGGTCCGCGCGCCAGGTCCTGGCCGATCTGCGTGGGTCCTCTCCGCTATACCGGGCATGAGGCGATCGCGCGCGACATTGCCAACTTCAAAGCCGGCCTCGACGCATGCGGCATCGCGGAAGGTTTCATGACGTCGATCGCGCCGGGCAGTGCCTCGCGCATCAGCAACGCCTATTACCGGTCGGACGAGGAGTTCCTGTTCGCGTGCGCCGATGCGATGCGCGAGGAGTACAAGGCGATCATCGACGCTGGCCTGATCCTGCAGCTCGACGATCCGTCGCTGGCCGAGAACTGGGACATGATCAATCCGGCACCGACGCTGGACGCCTATCGCCGCTTCACCCAGCAGCGAGTCGAGGCGCTGAACGCGGCGATCGAAGGCCTGCCGCGGGACCGCATCCGGCTGCATCTGTGCTGGGGAAGCTGGCACGGACCGCACACCACCGACATCCCGATGCAGGATATCCTCGACATCGTGCTGCAGACGAACTGCGGCGCCTATTCGTTCGAGGCAGGCAACGTGCGCCACGAGCATGAATGGCGCGTGTGGCAGGCGGTGACGCTGCCCGACGACCGGCTGATCCTGCCGGGTGTCGTCAGCCACGCGACCAATGTGGTGGAGCATCCGGAACTGGTCGCCGACCGCATCGTGCGGTTCGCCAGGCTGGTGGGGCGCGAGCGCGTGATCGCCTCCATCGATTGCGGGCTCGGCGGGCGCGTGCATGCGGACATCGCCTGGGCCAAGCTGGAGGCGCTGGCGCAAGGCGCGGCGCTGGCCAGCAGACAGCTCTGGTAGCGCGCCGAAGGAGAACGATCGAACATGGCCGAACCGCACGGACCGCTGCAGGGCGTCAAGGTTGTCGCATGCTCCACCGCCCAGGCCGGCACGGTGCCGTATATGCTGATGGCCGATCTGGGCGCCGAAGTGATCAAGATCGAGGTGCCGGAGGGCGGCGATAATTCGCGCGGCTCCACCGTGCTGCCTGGCATGCCCAGTACCTATTTCGAAACCAACAACCGCGGCGTGAAGAGCGTCACGCTGAACCTGAAGGCGCCCGAGGGGCAGGCGATCCTGCGCCAACTGGTCGCGCGTGCCGACATCTTCGGCCAGAACTTCCGCCCGGGCGCGGCGGAGAAGAACGGCTTCGGCTATGAGGATCTGCGCAAGGTCAATCCGCGGCTGGTCTACATCTCGATCTCCGGCTACGGCCCGAGCGGACCGAACGCCCATCTGCCCGGCACCGATTCGATGGCGCAGGCGCTCGGCGGCATCGCGGAGGCGTATTCCACGCCGGGCCAGCCGTTGCGCACCGGCATCGTGTCCGTTGCCGATGAAACCTGTGCCATCCTGGCGTTCGGCGGCGCGCTCGCCGCGCTCACCCATGCGCGCACCACCGGTGTCGGCCAGAAGGTGGACTGCTCGCTGCTGGGCGGGCAGATCCGGCTGATGGGCTGGACGCTGACCACCGCCATGTGGCGCAACCGCGATCCGGTGACCGGCCAGGCGCGCGTGACCGGCACGCCCGAACGGCCCGGCATCAGCGCCAGTTTCAACGACCGCGACGGCAAGCCGCTGGTGTTCCAGTTGAACGGCGCGCGGCCATGGAAGACGGCGATGACGGCACTCGGCTTCTACGAGGCGCTGGACCGCGCGGGGTTCGGCGACCTTGGCGTGATCATCACGTCGGACGAGCGGCGAGAGACGCTGCTGCGCACGCTCGACGAGTTGTTCGCGACCGGCCTGCGCGACGACTGGGTTGCGCGCCTGCGGGCCGCGGACATCGTTGCCGCGCCGATCAACACGCTGCTCGAGGCGTCGAACGATCCCGACGTGGTGGCGAACGGCTACGTCGCCGAAGTGGACTATCCGAAATACGGCAGGACGCTGAAGGTGCACGGCACGCCGTGGCGGTTCTCCGAGACGCCCGCGAAGCTGGGCATCGCGCCCGAACTCGGCGCCGACAACGATGCGGTGCTGGCGGAACTTGGCTATAGCGACGTGCAGATCGCCGATCTGAGGGACCGCAGGATCATTTGACGATCGAACCTCGCGTCGGCCCGGACATCCTGCGCGGCATCCTGATGATGTGCGCAGGGGTCTCGGTCTTTCCGTTCATGAACGCGGCCGTGAAGCTGCTGGCGATGGATTACCCGGCGGCCCAGATCACCTGGGCGCGCTTCACGGGTCACCTGCTGTTCATGCTGGCGGTGTTCCTGCCGCAGTATCGCTGGACGCTGCTGCGCACGCGGCGACCCTCGGTGCAGATCGGCCGGTCGCTGCTGATGCTGGTGAGCAACCTGGTGTTCGTGATGGCGATCGGCACGATCCCGCTCGCCACGGCCTCCGCCATCGGCTTCACCTCGCCGCTGATCGTGACCGCGCTGTCGGTACCGCTGCTCGGCGAGCAGGTGGGCTGGCGCCGCTGGAGCGCGGTCCTGGTGGGTTTCGCCGGCGCGCTGATGGTGATCCGGCCCGGCAGCGGGTTCCAGGACCCCGCTGTGCTGCTGCTGCTGGCGTCATCCTTCGCCTATGCGCTGTACCAGATCGCCACGCGCTGGGTCGGCCGCTACGACAACGCCGCCACCGGCATCATCTTCGCCGCATTGCTCGGCTCCGCGGTGATGAGCCTGGTGATGCCGTTCATCTTCGTGATGCCGAAGACGATGCTGGACTGGCTGATGTTCGGCAGTCTGGGATTGCTGGGAGGCGGCGGACACTACCTCGTGATCCGGGCGTTCCAACTTGGTGCCGCGGCGGTGATCGCGCCACTCGGCTACGTGGAACTGGTGGGAACGGCGATCCTCGGCTACCTGATTTTCGACAATTTCCCCGATGCCTGGACCTGGGCCGGCGCGGCCGTGATCATCGCATCCGGTATCTACATCGCGCTGCGCGAGAGGAAACGCCGCACGGGCCAGTGAGGGATATGCCGCGCCCGATAAACTGCGCTCAGTCGCCGACGTTCATGCTGGTGAACTTGTTCGACAGCGCCGTGCCGAAGGACGTCGCTCCAATCACCAGGGTCGCGACGATGACACCGGCAATCAACGCGTATTCGAGTGCCGTGATCGCACGACAGTCGCGCAGCAACCGCAGAAATTGACCCATGTCACGGACCCCTCGATGCTGCTTCAAGCATCGCAGGGGTTACACGGGGGTTTCAGCCAGGTTCAACGCCAGGTGCAATGCCAGGGACGACGATCGTCGTGCTCTCGGCATCGGCCGCCACCGGTGCGCGGCGAAGCTGCACGACATGATATTCGCCGCGCAGCCACGGATCGAACTGGTCGCGGTAATGCGGCGTGTCGGGCACGCCGGAATTGCCGATGTTCTGCACGGCGTGGAAGCGGTCCGGATCCGCGAAATCCACCACGATGCGATACTCGGCGCCGGAACTCGCGGCGTGCGGCGGCAGTTCGCCGCCCGTGTTGCGCAGCGTGTGCGAGCCGCCATCCACCTCGGCCGGTCCGACGTCGAACGCAGCGTCGCCGACAGGATGCCGCCAGTGCGCCTGGTGGATGCGCCCCCACTGCCAGGCGCCGAGGTCGCTGCCGAGCCTGTCGCGCAATCCCGCGATCGTGTGCTGCGCGACGGCGACGACATGCGGCGTGGTCCCGTCAGGGAAATACGCGATCGCGTCATCCTCCAGCAGGGCGGCGGCCAAGCCGGTCTGCTGGTGCGTCAGGTCCAGCAGGCGCTGCGGCACGTGAAGGCCCAGCACCTCGCGCTGCCACAGCGCCATGAAGGCCTCGAACAGCGTGGGCGCAATGCTCGCGAGCGAATAGCGATAGTCCCAATCAGCGAAGGCCTGGCGCAGCGTCGCGTCGCCGGTCGCGCCCAGATGGCGCAGGATGTGCGGGCACAGCCGTTCCGCCCGGCAGTTCACCACGTCATTCTGCAACCGGACATTCGCGGCCACGTCCAGCGTGGTGTGGCCGCCCAGCGCCTGGTCCAGCCGAACCCCGCGATGGCCCTGCGAGTAGGCGCCGTAGATCGGGTGGGTCCACTCGTCCGGCACGATGCGCTGGTTGGCGCTCGCGACATAGCCGCTGGGCGGGTCGTACATGTGCGGCAGGTCGTCGAACGGGATGGTGCCCTGCCATTGGTCGGCGGCGGCATTGGCATCGCGGAAGCCCGGCACCACGCGGCCGCGGATCGGGATGCGGCCGGCCATCTGGTATCCGATGTGACCATCGGCATCGGCGTAGACGAAGTTGAAGATGGCGACTGCCCAGTCGCGCAGCGCCTCGCGGAACCCCACCCAGTCGTGCGCACGCGATACCGCGATCGAGGCACGGATGTCGTCCATGTGCTCCATGCCGATCCAGCGCAGCGACAGCGGCGGATCGCCCGCCTCCTCGAGTGACGGCACGAGCGCGTTCACGATCGGACCGCGCACGGTGGAGCGGATGGTCAGCGCATGCGATGCCGCGCCGCGCACGGCGATGGCGACCTCGCGTCCAGTGAAGGCGCGCCATGTGTCGCCGTCGCGGTAGCGGTCCGGATCGTGCGGATCGACCTGCTCAACATAGAGATCGCGCGTCGAGGCCATGTTGTTGGTGATCGCCCACGCGATGCGGCCGTTGCTGCCCCACCACATGCCGGGAAAGCCGGGATGGCCGGCACCGGCCGCATCATCCTCGGGTCCGTGCAGCGCATATTCGTACCAGCTAGAGGGCACCCAGAACGGCTGATGCGGATCGCCGCACAGCACCGGCTTGCCGCCGGCGGTGCGGCTGCCGTGCAGGGCCCAGTTGTTGCTGCCGGTCGCATCGTCGTTGCCGGCGGCGTGCTGCAGCACGCGGTGCTCCGAGGCCTCCGGTGTCAGGTAAAGGCCGCGAAACGATTCGGGCAGCAGACGCGCCGCCTCGGCCGCGACGATGCGGTCGATGCGGCCGTTGAGCGACCACCAGATGCCGCGCGCGATCGCCACGACGTCGCGCACCGTGAAGGGCTCGGGCATGTAGTCGAGCCGCAGGAACTCGGGCGGCAGCGCGCGGCCGAACAGTTCGATCTGGCGGTTGATGCCGGCAACGAAGGCGCTGACGGTGCGGTGCGTCGCTTCGTCCAGCGCCGCAGCCTCGCGTGCGGCGATCTGGTCGATGCCGACGGTCAGATGGGCGATGTCGCTGGCGAGATAGGCGGCGCCGAGGATCTCCGCCTGGCGGCCGAGGGCGCGGCGGCGCAGCCGGTCCATCTGCCAGAGGCGGTCCTGCGCCGATGCGACGCCGAGACCGAAGAACAGGTCCGGCGTCGCATCGGCGTAGATATGGGGGATACCAGTGCGATCGCGCAGGATCTCGACACGCCGGCCTACGGCGCCGGTGATTCGCTGCGCAACCTGCATCTGGTTCCCCCTGCCATCGTTCAGCCCATCGTCTGCACGGCGTTGGGCGTGATCTCGAAGGTCACGCGCACCTCGCCGGGCTTGCCGAACGGGTATTTGTCCTTGCCGAGGTACTTCTTGGCAAGCGAGTCGATATGCGCATCGGCGCCGGCTTCCGTCACCTTGGTGACCGTGCCGCGCAGTTGGATGTAGCGATACGGATTGTCGGGGTCGAGGATGGACAGCGCGACCGGCGCGCCCTCGGTCATGTTGCGCGTCTTCGTGCGCCCCTTCGCACTGTTCACGCGGACGATGCCGCCCGCATAGTCGAACCAGACCGGCGTCACCTGCGGCGTGCCGTCGGGCATCAGGGTCGCGAGGTCGGCGAACGCCTTCTTCTGCTGCAGCAGGTCGAGATATGCATCGGGAATCGTCGCCATCGGTGGCTCCTTGTCACGTGCCGTTGGGTGGGAGAGTGGCGCAGCGCGCCCCGGCGGTGCAATCGGGCAGGAGGGAGACGCGATGCGGAGTCGCACGGGCGGCTGCGTGGGTGAGGGATTCAGACTAGCGGGTGATCGGTTCCTTCCAGGCGGCTAGAGGACCAGCGCTGAGCCGGCATGAGGACCTGCACCTGCCCGACAGCCGGGACTCCTCGCCGAGGGCGGATATGTCGTGCTCCGCCTGGATTACAAGGGATTGGGGTCGTGAAGCCTGGGCTCGCGTTATGCCGGTCGTAGAGCCTACGCGGCCGCGTGCCGGCAGGTGCGGACGTGCGGCCCGCGTCACGGTGACGGCGAGTCCGTAGGTGCGACTGCATATACCGGCGCGGTGGGCGCCACGTCGGAGACGAGGGCTGCGGCGGGCAAACTCGACGTCCGCTCCCTCCCGGCGTAGGCTGCATGAAACCCTTGGGAGGGAGTCGAGACGATGCCGAGCAATGGCCCCGAGACCTGTCTGACCGGCGTGAAGGTGCTGGATCTAACTCAATTCGAAGCCGGACCGTCCTGCACCGAGGCGCTGGCGTGGATGGGCGCCGATGTGGTGAAGGTGGAGAACCCGAAGCTGGGCGATCCCGGCCGCACCGCTGGCGGCAAGCCGGGCCAGGACGCCAACTACTTCCTGCAGTACAACGCCAACAAGCGCTCGGTCACGGTGAACCTGAAGGACCCGCGCGGCGTCGAACTGGTGAAGGAGATGGCGAAGCACGCCGACATCTTCTGTGAGAACTTCGCCCCCGGCGCGATCGAGCGACTCGGTCTCGGCCCCGACGTGATCCGCGCCATCAATCCCGGCATCATCTATTGCCAGACCAAGGGTTTCGGTGCCGGCAGCCCGTTCGAGAAGAGTCTCGCCTTCGATATGATTGCGCAGGCGGCCGGCGGGCTGATGAGCATCACCGGTGAGGAGGACGGCCCGCCCTGCAAGCCCGGCTCCACCATCGGCGACACCGGCACCGGCATGCTGATGGCGATCACCATACTGGGCGCCTATGTCCGCCGCATGCGGACCGGCCAGGGCGAGCATCTGCAACTCGCGATGCAGGACGCGATCCTGCACTACATCCGCAACGCCTTCACCTTCATGGAGCGCACCGGCAAGCCGGCACCGCGCGCGGGATCGAAGACGGTGGGCGGTGGCAATCCGCCGATCGGCGTGTATCCCTGCAAGGGCGGCGGGCCGAACGACTACGTCTACATCTATTGCAGCCGTGCCAATCCCGAGCATTGGAACCGCCTGCTGAAGGTGATGGGCCGCGAGGACCTCATGGGCGATCCGATGTACGACACGCCGGAGGCGCGCACCGACCATCGCGAAGAGGTCGATGCGATCGTCGCCAACTGGACGCGCCAGCACGACAAGCACGAAGCGATGCGGCTGGTCAGTGCCGCCACCATTCCGTCCGGTGCGGTGATGGACACGATGGAGCTTTCCAACGACAAGAGCTTCGAGGCGCGCGGCATCCGCCAGGTGATGCACCACTCGCAGGTCGGCGACTACACCATGAGCGGTTGGCCGGTACGGTTCTCCGGCGCGACGCCGCCGATCAAGCCGGCGCCGCTGCTCGGTCAGCACAATGCGGAAGTGCTGGCGGACTGGCTGGGTATGGACGGCGACAAGATCGGCGGCCTGAAGAAGGAAGCCGTGATCGGCGGCTGATATCGCACCCGGCGGTCGCGTGATCCTCGTGCAGGCGGGGACGCATCGGCCGCCGGGTCCCTGCTTGCGCGGGGATGACGGAAGTGGGGAACATGGCACACCAATACTGCATCGTGCAGGACGAAGGCCGCGTCCGCATCGTGACGCTCAACCGGCCCGAGGTGCTGAACGCGCTGCACGCCGATGCGAATGACGAACTCGCAACCGTGTGGGACGAGTTCGCCGCGCGCGACGATCTGTGGGTGGGCATCATCACCGGTGCCGGGGAGCGCGCGTTCTCGGCCGGCAACGACCTGAAGGTGCAGGCGGCCGGCCGCCGCCGTCCCAACGGGCCGAACGGCTTCGCCGGCATCACCCATCGCTTCAATCTCGACAAGCCGGTGATCGCCGCGGTGAACGGCTGGGCGATGGGCGGCGGGTTCGAGACGGCGCTGGCCTGCGACATCATCATCGCCGCGGAGAACGCGCTGTTCGCATTGCCTGAGCCGCGCGTCGGGCTGATTGCCGGCGGCGGCGGCGTGCATCGGCTGCCGCGGATGATCCCGCGCAAGAAGGCGATGGGCATGATCCTGACCGGCCGCCGCGTGACCGCGAAGGAAGGCTTCGAACTGGGCTTCGTCACAGAGGTGGTGCCGCAGGGCCAGGCGCTGGAGGCGGCGAAGAAATGGGCCGCGCAGATCCTCGAGTGCTCGCCCAAGGCAGTGCGCGCGTCGAAGCAGGCGGTGTATCGCGGCCTGGACGAGCCGTCGCTGGAGCAGGCGATGCGCACGGTGTATCCGGCGCAGCAGGAGAATATCGAAAGCCAGGACTACATCGAAGGCCCCAAGGCGTTTGCCGAGAAGCGCAGGCCCGACTGGCAGAACAAATAGGAGGACGCGATGCGGATCCACAATCTGTACTGCGACGCCAACGGCGAATCGCACTGGCGCGACATCGACGTGGAATGGATCGAGGAACGCAACTTCTCCAAGCTGTCCGCGCGCCTGCCCGCCACCGGCATCATCTTCCGCGAGACGGCGGGGGATTACGACCTGTCCTGGCATCCCGCGCCGCGGCGGCAATACATCATCAACCTCGACGGCGGCGTGCAGATCACCGCCAGCGACGGTGAGGCGCGGGTGATCAAGGCGGGCGAGGTCGTGCTGGTGGAGGACATCACTGGCAAGGGCCACCTGTCGAAGTCGGTCGGCGGCCAGATGCGGCGCTCCATCTTCGTGCCCATCGAGTAACGCGCGCGCCGCCGCCATCGTCACATGCGGCGGCCGCCGGCTATTCAGGCAGGCGTCCGCCGTAACAACACATCACAAAATAATACCCGGACCTGCCGTAGACTCGTTCGATAACGGCACCGAACTGAATCCTGTCATGGCATCGCGCGACGCTGTATCGTCGTGCGGTCTGGCGGGAGGGCGCGATGCCGAGCAATACCATAATCAGCACGAATGCCGGCGTCACTCTGACCGGGGCAGGATATTACAGTCCTGTGACGGTGAATGCCGGTGCGATCGTCACGGGACCGACCTCCGGCATTGACGCGAGCCTGGCCTGGTCGATCCTGAACCTCGGTTCGGTCACCGGCACCACCGCGTCCGGCATCCGGCTTCAGCAGGGCGGCACCGTCGTCAACGGCACGAGCGGCGGGACCGTCTCGGCCGCCGCCATCGATGGTGCTTCCTCCGGTATCTATGTGTCCGGTGCCGCGGGCGACATGGCCAACTACGGCACCATCTCGGCGGCGTCGGGCATTGCCGTCATCCTCGGTGCCGGAGGCAGCCTGGTCAACGGCGCATCGGGCGCCACCGCGGCACTGATCACCGGTTTCAGCGGCGTGTTCGCCGCCACCGCGGCCGCGACGGTCACCAACGACGGCACGATCAGCGGCACCGGTTCCAACGGCGTGGTGCTGACGGGTGGCGGCAGTGTCACCAATGGAGCGGCCGGCCCGACCACCTCCACCGCGCTGATCGCCGGAGCGCTGTACGGCGTTTATATCAAGGGCGGCGCCGGCACGCTGACCAACTACGGCACGGTCACCGGCGCCGCCAACTACGGCGTGCGCATCGATGGCGGCGGCACGCTGGTGAACGGCATCGCCGGTGCCAACGTCGCGCTGATCTCCGGGCAGGGCGGCGTGCAGGCTTCCGGCAACACCCTCGCCGTCGTCAATTACGGGTCGATCAGCGCCGACAACGCAGGCGTTGCGCTGAACGACGGTGGCAGCGTCGACAATGCGCAGGCCGATGCGGTGATCTCCGCCGGCAATGGTGGCGTCGACATCTTCGGCGGCGGCACGGTGCGCAACCTGGGCACCATCACCGGCCTGGCATTGCACGGCGTCTACCTGTTCGACGGCGGTATCGTCACCAACGGCGCGAGCGCTGCGACGATCGCCGCAGCGTTGATCAGCGGTGGCTATTACGGCATCCGCATCGGCTTCAACGGCAACGGCGGTACCGGCACGATAACGAATTTCGGCACCGTCCACGGCACCGGCAACCACGCGCTACCCGGCTACGCCGCTGTGGTCATCGACGGCCCCGGTGGCTCGGTCGCCAATAGCGGCATCATCCAGGCGGACGCGGAGGATTCCTTCGACCGCGCCATCCGCCTCAACTCCGGCGGCAGCGTCAGCAACGCCGCACTCGGCAGCATCATCGGCGACGGTGCGGGCGTGGATATCCGCGGCACAGCGGGATCGGTCGGCAATGCAGGATCGATCAGCGCCCTCAATGCAAATGGTGGCGTCGGCATCTACCTGACGGCGGGCGGAGCGGTCGACAATACCGATACGGCAGCTTCCATTCGCGGCGCCGCGATCGGCGTGGACATCGCGGGCGACGCCGGGACGGTCGGCAATCTCGGCACCATCATTGGGCTCGCTCCGCTGGATGGCGGCATGACGAGTTCCAAGGGCGTGCAACTCCGGCAGGGCGGTACCGTCGTCAACGGCCAGTCCGGCAGCACCGCAGGACAGATCTACGGCTACTCGGCTGGGGTCTACGTCTATGGGCCGACCAGCGGCGGCACCAGCCTCGGCGCCGGCACCGTCACCAATTTCGGCACGATCATCGGACGCAGCCTGTTCGGTATCGACCTGCGCGACGGCGGCACGGTGACCAACGGCGCCAGTGGTGCAGCGTCGGCCTACGTCTACGGCGCGTCCTATGGTGTTGCGATCGATTTCGTCAACGCCGCAGCCGCACCGAACGTGACCGGGACCGTGACCAATTTCGGCACCATCAGCGGCGGTGCAACCGGCGTCGGTGTGGCCGTGCAGAGTGGCGGCGTCGTGCGCAACGAGGCAGGTGCCACGATCGTCGGTGGCTATGGCGTGACGGGGATCGGACCGGGCGGTGTCGGCCTGACCGTTGTGAATGCCGGCACGATCATCGGCAGCGGCCCCGGGAACTTCGCGGTCTGGCTGCAGACGCCGAACAACCAGGTGGTCGTCGCACCCGGCGCCGTATTCGACGGGCAGGTTGTCGCCGGCGGCAATGCCACGCTGCAACTGGCCTCCGCTGCTGCGATCGGAACGATCAGCGGGATCGGCGGCGGTGCGTTCGTCAACTTCGGCACGTTCACCGTCGACTCCGGCGCACACTGGCTGCTCGCCGGCAGCAACAGCGTGGACCCCGGCGCGCCGATCACGATTGGCGATGACGCGGACCTGCAGGTGACGGGCACGCTGACCGGTGCGGCCAGCGTTGCGCTGGGCGGTGGCACGATCGCGTTTGCCGGGCTGGTCGATGCGGGCGACCAGTTCGACTTCGCCGGGACCGCCGGCGCCCTGCCGAGCCTCCTGTCGCTGGGCGACACCGATGGCACCGGCTTCGACAATCCGATCACCAGCCTGGGCGCGCTGGACACGATCACGGTGGACGATGTGACGTTCGCCGCAGGGAGCACGCCGGTGGTCAACGGCAGCACGGTATCCGTGTCGCTGGCCGGCGGCGGCACGTTCAGCTTCACCAACGTCGCGTTCGAGGACGGCACGCCCGATCCGCTGGTGGTGACCGACCATTCCATTATCGACATGGCCTGCTTCGCCGCGGGCACCGCGATCCTGACCGAGCACGGCGAAGTACCGGTGGAGGCGCTGCGGCCCGGCGACCAGGTGGTCACACTGACCGGAGCGACGCGTCCGGTGCACTGGATCGGCCATCGCCGTCTCGACCTGACGCGGCACCCGGACCCGCGCCGCGCGCAGCCGATCCGCATCCGGCATGATGCCTTCGCCGATGGCATGCCGTGCCGCGACCTGCTGGTCTCGCCCGACCATGCTCTGTTCCTCGATGGCGTGCTGGTGCCGGCGCGCCTGCTGCTCAACGGCAGCACCATCGTGCAGGCGACCGAATGCCGGTCCGTGCAGTACTTCCATGTCGAACTCGACTCGCACGACATCCTGTTCGCCGACGGCATGGCGGCGGAGAGCTACCTCGACACCGGCAATCGCGGGATGTTCGAGAATGCCGATCAGCCGCTGATCCTGCATCCCGACTTGCTGGCGGAGGATGCGCAGCGCCGTCGCGAGGCGCGAAGCTGCGTGTCGCTGGTGGGCGACACGGCGCGCGCCGAAGCGCTGTGGCGTCAGCTTGCCGAGCGTGCCGCGGCGCTGGGGGAGCCCATCATAACGCCTGCCACCACCGGCGATCCGGCCCCGTATGTGCTGGCGGGGCAGGCGCGGCTGGCGCCGATCAGCACCGGCGATGGCTGCTACCGCTTCGCCGTGGCGGGTCACGCCGGCCGCATCCGGCTGGTGTCGCGCGCCAGCGCACCATGCGACGTGGCTCCCTGGGTCGAGGACCGGCGCCTGCTGGGCATCATGCTGCGGCGGCTGGTGCTGCATCTTGGCAAGCGGCGGGAGGCGATCGCGCTCGACGATCCGATGCTGGCTGACGGCTGGTGGCCGGTGGAAGGCGGTGACGGCGACGCATGGCGATGGAGTCGCGGCGACGCAACGCTCATGCTGCCGGACGATGCCACTCTGCTGGAGGTCCATGTCGGCAACGGAGTGACCTACCTCGCGGCGTAGGGCCGCGGTCTTCCTTTCAGCCGATGCGCTGCCTATGCTGCCGCGCAGTCGCAGCCCCGTGAGTCGGGAGGGAGAGATCGGATGAAGCTGGCATTTTTCGACGATTACAAGCTTGGGGTGGTGAAGGGCGATAACATCGTCGATGTGTCGTCGGCGGTCCGCGACATTCCGCATCTGAACCCGGCTGACCTGATCAACGGCCTGATCGCGCGCTTCGACGAGTATCGCAAGCGGCTTGAGGATGCCGCCGCCAGCGGCACCGGCGTGCCGGTCTCCAGCGTGAAGCTGCAGGCGCCGCTGCCGAAGCCGGGCAACATCGTCTGCATGGCGGTGAACTACATGGAGAACGGCACCCGCAAGGAGCCAGCGCCGATCAACGCCTTCCACAAGGCGCCGACCGCAGTGCTGGGTCAGGGTGGCACGATGGTGCTGCCGGACGTCCCCGCCACGATCTTCGAGGGCGAAGCCGAGATGGCGCTGGTGATCAGCAAGCGCGCCAGCAACGTGAAGGCCGCCGATGCGATGGATTACGTGTTCGGCTATATGAACTTCATCGACGGCTCGGCGCGTGGCATCCCGCCCACCAGCTTCTTCGCCATGAAGTCGCGCGACACCTTCGCGCCGATCGGTCCCTACCTGGTGACCAAGGACGAGATCGCCGATCCGCACAAGGTGCCGATCAAGCTGTGGGTGAACGGCGAGGTCAAGCAGGACTTCAACACCGATGACATGGCCCACAAGATCCAGCGCTGCATCGAGTGGGTGACCTCGATCCACACGCTGGAACCGGGCGACATCCTGGCCACCGGCACCAACCATCGCGGCCTGAATGCCTTCATGGATGGCGACACGGTGGAACTGGAATGCGCCGGCCTGGGCAAGCTGACGTTCAAGGTGCGCGACGATCTGAAGCGCACCTGGTCGCGTGAGACGCGGCTGGATCGGCAGGAGAAGGGCTTCGACACGCCGACGCCGCAGATCGGCGGCAAATACGCTCCGGCGAAGTAACGACAAGGCCGCGCGGCGGGGCGGTCCCCCCACCGCGCGGCCTCTGCCGTCATGACCCGGGGGCGCCGAGGGCCTCCCGCCCGAACAGGCCCCTGATGATGCCGGCGACATGCTGCACGCCAGGGTCCCGGTCGCGCCGGATATGCCACGCCAGGTGCAGCGAAAATCCCTCGACCGGCACCGGTGGATCGAACGCCGCGAATTCGTGCTCCCAATGCATCGGCAGGCATCGGCTGGGCAGCATTGCGATCAGGTCCGAACCGAGCAGGATCGGCGGCACCATCAGGAAACTCGGCACGACGAGGCCGATGCGGCGAGTCCGTCCGAGGCGTGACAGCGCCTCATCGAGCGGGCCCGAAACATCCCCGCGGCCAGACACCAGGACGTGCGGATAGCGCAGCCACCGCTCGAGATCGAAGCCCTCGGAGGCCGGATGCCGCCGCCGCATCAGCACGCGGTAGGTCTCCTGCGCCAGTTCCTCGCGGCGGAACGATGCATCCACGACCGGAAAGACCGATGCCGCCAGGTCACTGCTGCCTTTGGCCAGACCCTCCAGCGCGGCGGTGGCGCCATGCCAGGGCTGGATCACGAGGTCGATGCCGGGTGCGCTCCGCGCCAGGGCGCGCTGGAGCGGCGTGACGAGCAACGTCGCCGGATGATCCGCCATGACGATCCGTACCGTCTGGCGCAGGTCGTCCAGGCTGGTCTCCGGCGGATCGAGCACGGCGGTGACCTCCGCCAGCAAATTCTTCAACGGCACGCGCAGCGCCTCGGCCCGCGGCGTGAGGCGCATCGTGTTCCTGCCACGCTCCAGCAACGGGTCACGCAGCAGATGGCGGCAGCGTTCCAACGCGTTCGATGTGGCGGGTTGCGACAGTCCCAGCCGGTCCGCCGCGCGCGACACATGCGCCTCGTCCAGCAGCGCATCCAGGATGACCAGCAGGTTGAGATCGACCGATCTTAAATTCACCATATCCATAATATATCATATCTATAATCGATTGGAGGGATGTCAGGCGTCTGGCCATCCTGGCGGCATCACCCAAGGAGGTTGCCATGCCAAGGATCCTGATCCTGCTGTTCCATCCGGATCTCGCCCGCTCCCGGGCGAATGCCGCTCTGGCCGCCGCGGCGTCGCGCTTGCCGGGCGTGGATCTGCTCGACATGCAGGCGCTGTATCCATCAGGCCAAATCGATGCCGACCAGGAGGTGCACCGCCTGCTCGCGGCCGATCGCATCGTGCTGCAATTCCCGCTTCAGTGGTACTCGACGCCGCCGCTGCTGAAGGCGTGGCAGGACGTGGTGCTGACCCGCATGTTCTATATCGCCTACGAAGCCGAGGGGCGGCTGCTGGAGGGAAAGCGTCTGCTGGTCGCGGCGACTGCGGGCAACGACGCGGCGGCGTACACCCCAGCCGGGATGAACCGGTTCCCGATCGCGGACCTGCTGCGTCCGTTGCAGGCGACGGCGCATCGCTGCGGCCTGGCGTGGGAGGACCCGTTCATCGTCTACCGGGCGAACCGGCTGGATGCGGCGGCCCTTGCCGCAGCGGGCGACGAGTATGTCGAGCATCT
This sequence comes from Acetobacteraceae bacterium, assembly GCA_037201625.1. Taxonomy (GTDB): domain Bacteria; phylum Pseudomonadota; class Alphaproteobacteria; order Acetobacterales; family Acetobacteraceae; genus JAMXLO01. The sequence continues at coordinate 3,182,224 of JBBCGR010000003.1, forward strand.
GCAGCGCGTACCGCCGTCAGCACGCGCTCGCATTGCGGCGTAGCGCCCGCTATCCCGGCCGGCATGGTGCTCCGGTCGCCGGAGGTCATGTCGGCTTGCGCTGCCAGCCCAGCCAGTCGCATACGCCCTGGCCCATCACCAGTTCCAGGTCGCGGCCTTTGAGCCAGGGCAGTTCCTCGGTGAACATCGTGACGCACTGGCGGTAGCTGCACGGCATGCGGGTGATGTCGGTGCCCCAGAAGAAGCGCTGCGGTCCATAGGCATCGAAGATGCGGTGCAGGCCGTCATGGATGTCGCGGAACGGATACGACGTGGCCGAGTAGCCCGGAGCGCCGGTTGCTTTCACCGCCACGTTGGGCAGCTTCGCCAGCGAGCACAGCGTGTCGAGGTCCACCATCGCGGCCTCGCCTTTGGCCGATCGCACCAGCCCGAGATGGTCGATGATCAGTTTCAGGTTGGGGTGCCTCTCGGCGATCTGGCGGAACAGCGGCAGGAAGCGCCAGGCCATGGTGGCGATCGGCGTTCCTGCCTTCTCGGCCGCCGGCCAGAGCCAGTCCATCGTGCCGTCGCGGTGCCAGTTCTCCTGCTCGGGCCGGGTCAGCGACCAGCGCAGGCCCAGCATGCCGGGCCGCTGCTTCCAGGTCTCGATCCGCGCGCGTTCCTCCGGGCTGTTCAGCGGGAACCAGCCAAGGATGCAGAACCGGTCTGGATATTTCCGTGCTGCCTCCACGGCCATCTCATTCGAGCCGTTGTCCCAGCTCGGCGGATGCAGCACCGCGCCGTTCACCCCGGCCTCGTCCATTTCCCTGATCAGCTCTTCGGCTGAGTAGAGGGAGGTCTGCCTGTGATGGTCGCTCGGCTTGCCGCTGCCCCAGATATGCACCTGCGCATCGATGATCTGCATGATCCGTCTCCTTCCCGCCGGCCATGCTGGACGCGGCCGCCGGGACGCGTCAAACAGGATGCGAACGAACGAAGCGGAGCGCGCGCGTGCTGGACCGAATATTGCTGACCAATGACGATGGAATCGACGCACCCGGACTGGCGATTCTGGAAGCGATCGCGGCGGAACTGGCGCGCGAGGTGTGGGTCGTGGCACCCGAGCACGACCAGAGTGGTGTGTCGCACGCGATCAGCCTGCATCACGCGCTGCGCATCAGCAATCGCGGCGAGCGGCGCTTCGGCATCAGCGGTACGCCCGGCGACTGCGCGGTGATGGGCATCTGCCATCTCATGACCGATAGCGGCCCGCCGGAACTCCTGCTGTCAGGGGTGAATCGCGGGCTGAACCTGGGAATGGAAACGGTGTTCTCCGGCACCGTCGGCGGTGCCATGACGGGAATGATGCTGGGCGTGCCGTCGATCGCGCTGAGCCAAGCCTACAAGGACCGCAACAACGTGTCGTGGGACGCCTCGCGTTCGCTTGGCGCGCAGTTGGTGCGCGATCTGCTGGCGATCGGCTGGAGCAAGGATGCCTGTCTGAACGTGAACTTTCCGGCGTGCTCCGCTGCGGAGGCGGGACCGATGACGCTCGCGCGGCAGGGCGTGGGCATGGTGGCGGGCATGCATGTGGAGACGCGGGTCGATCCGCGCGGCATGACGTATCACTGGCTGAACTTCCGGCGCGGCGACCGCGTGCAGGGACCCGAGAGCGACTACGACGCACTGCGTGCCGGCAACATCGTGGTCACGCCGCTGCGCTATGACCGCACGGATGAGGATGCGTATCGCGGCCTGGCGACGAAGCTGCCGCGATTCAGCCGGTAGTCCTCACAGTCCGCCAGTCACGTCGATCGTCAGGCCGGTGACGTAGTCGGCATCGGACGAGGCCAGGAAGCAGATCACCTTGGCCTGGTCCGGTGCTTCGGCCATGCGCCGCAGCGGTATCCGCGCGATCGCCGCTGCCTGGTCGTCGGGCGATTGCTGGTTGAACCGCGGCGCAATGCGCTCGGTCAGCGTCATGCTGGGGGCGATGGCGTTGACCGTGATACCGAACGGGCCCAGTTCCAGCGACAGCTTCTTGGTCAGCGCGATGATGCCGCCCTTCGCCGCGGCATAGGCGCCGCTGGATGCGACGCTGAGGCCGCGGCCGGCGATCGAGGCCAGGTTGACGATCTTGCCGCTGCGGCGCCGCTTCATCAGCGGGATCGCCGCGTGGCAGAACAGGAACGTGCCGTCCAGGTTGAACGCCACCAGCCGCTGCCAGTCCGAGAAGCTCAACTCATCCAGCGTGGCATTGGGCTTTTCGACGATCGTGCTGCCGCCGACGGCATTCACCAGGATGTCGACCGTGCCGTACTGCTTCGCCGCCCAGGCGACGACGTCATTCACGTCGGTCTCGTCGAGTGCATTGCAGTGCCGGCCGATCGCGCGACCGCCCGACATGGTGATCGCCTCCATTGCCATCGCGAGCCGGCGTTCGTCGTTGTCCACGCCGATGATAACGGCACCTTCCGCCGCCATGATGTCGGCCGTCGCGCGGCCGATGCCGCTGCCGACCGCGGTGATCAGCGCCACCTTGTCCTTGAATCGCATGCTGTTCCTCCCTCAGTTCAGGCGTGCGGCCTGTGCCATCACTTCGATCGCCTCGGGCTGGCGTGACCGCACCGTCAGGCTGGTGGCGCCGGATTCCTCCCAGGCGCGGAAGCGCTGCCTGATGCGCTCCGGCGGGCCGACCAGCGATTTCATGTCCACCCACTCGTCCGGTACCGAAGCGATCGCCTCTTCCTTGCGCTGCGCCAGATAGAGTTCCTGGATGCGTTCGGCAGCGTCCTTGAAGCCACGGCGAATCATCATGTCCTTGTGGAAGTTCTTATCACGGTGGCCCATCCCGCCGACGTACAGCGCCACCTCCGGCTTCAGCTTCGCCAGCGCGCCCTTCACATCGGCGTCCACCGTGACATGCACCGAAGCCTGGATGGCGAAGTCGCGCAGGCTCTTGCCGTTGCCGGCGCGGCGGAAGCCTTCCTCCAGCCAGGGCAGGTATTCCGGCATCGATCCCGGTACGAAGCCCAGCGGCAGCCAGCCATCGGCGATCTCCGCGGTCAGCTTCACCGTCGCCTCGTTGCCAGTGCCGAGATAAATCGGGATGTCGGGGTTCATGTGCAGGATGGACTTCAGCGGCTTGCCGACGCCGGCGGCACCTTCGCCAGTGTAGGGCAGCGAAATCTCGTAGCCGTCATGCGTCACCGGTGCCTCGCGCCGGAAGATCTTGCGCATGATCGCGACGTAGTCCTTGTAGCGGTAGTACGGCCGTCCCCATGGCTGGCCGTACCAGCCCTCGACGATCTGCGGTCCCGAGACGCCGAGCCCGGCGATGAACCGCCCGCCGCCGGCCATCGCATCGACGGTCGCGGCGCACATCGCGGCGTTGGCCGGCGTGCGCGCAGCAAGCTGCATGATGCCGGTGCCCAGCTTGATCCGCTGCGTCACGGCCGCCAGGTAGGCGAGTGGCGTGACCGCGTCCGTGCCGTAGGCTTCGGCCGTCCATACGCTGTCATAGCCAAGCTGTTCCGCGCGCTGCACGAGCGCGACGGGCAGTTCAAGCTGCGCCCGCGAATAGCCGATGTGCAGGCCGAGCTTCATCGCGCATTCCTCCACGTCGCATCAGGCACCGGGATGCCCAGATTTTCCCGCAGCGTCGCACCGGTATAGTCCTTGTGATACAGCCCGCGCCGCTGCAACTCCGGCACCACGTGTTTCACGAAGTCCATGTAGGTGCCCGGCACGTGCGTCGCCGCCAGCACGAAGCCATCGGCCACCGGTTCGGTGAACCACTGCTCCAGCCCGTCCGCGACTTCCTTGGGCCCGCCGACGAACGGCTTGTTGGGGCGGGCGCGGTGGCTGTAGGTGATGAAGTCGCGCGGTGTCGGATTGGCGATGCCGCTCGCGCGCAGCACCCGGTCGCGCATCGACTGGGTGCCCGAGATGCCCGCAAGCTCCTCATTGCTGAACGGCTCGTCGATGCCCTTCGACGCAAAGTCGAAGTTCATCGCCTCTGACAGCAACGACAGCGCATCCTCATCCGTCGCCAGCGTGTCCACCAGCGCCATCTTGTCCTCAGCTTCCGCCTTGGTCTCGGCACAGATGACATAGGCCGACGGCGTGATGAAGAACTTGTCCGGATCGCGGCCTTGGCTCGCGACATCGTCCTTCATCTCGCGATACAGTTGCTTGCCGTGCTCGATGCTGGTGTGGGTGGAGACGAACACGACCTCGCCCCAGCGCGCCGAGAAATGCTTGCCGCGACCGCTCTGGCCGGCCTGGATCACCACCGGATGGCCCTGCGGCGAGCGCGGCACGGTGAACGGACCGCGCGAGCGGAACCAGGTTCCCGCGTGATCCAGCCGCCTCACCTTGTCGGGATGCGCGAACAGCCCGGTCTTCTTGTCGATGACGATCGCGTCGTCGTCCCAGGAGTTCCAGTGTCCAAGCACGACTTCCATGAATTCATCGGCGCGGTCGTAGCGCGAATCGTGCTCCAGGTGCTCGCCATGACCCATGTTCAGCGCTTCGCCGTCGTTCATCGAGGTCACGACGTTCCAGGCAGCGCGGCCGTTGGTCATCAGGTCCAGCGTGGCGAACACGCGCGCCACGTGGAACGGTTCATAATAGGTGGTGGAACACGTGGCACCCAGGCCGAGACGCTCGGTCGCCATGCCCATCACGGTCAGCACGGTGATCGGGTCCATCTTCACGCAGCGGATGCCATGCTCCACGGTATGCCGATGGTCGTTGCCATAGCGGTCCGGAATCGCCAGCCGGTCGTCGAAGAAGCCCAGGTGGAACTTGCCTTCTTCCAGCACGCGGCCGATGGTGCGGTAGTAGTCGGCGGACATCGAGTCATCGCGTGAGTCCGGATGGCGCCACGAACTGACAAGGTTAGTGCAGTTCTGCGCCTGCAGAAATCCCACCATGACCATCTGGCGCATTGCGACGCTCCGTCCCGATTTGCTTGCCGCGATCATCGCGCGGACTGCCATGGAGGGCAAACCAATGCTGGGCCTTGTCACCACACCGGACGGCGCGGAGCCCATGGAGCTACGCGAACTTGCCGAACCGCAACCGCAGCGCAATGAAGCGGTGGTCACCGTGCACGCCTTTTCGCTCAACCGCGGCGAACTTCGTTCCATTCGCAACAATGGCGAGGGCTGGATCCCCGGCCAGGACGTGGCCGGTGTCGTGCTGCACGCCGCCGCCGACGGCAGTGGCCCCCCGGCAGGCGCACGCGTCGTGGCGCTGACCGACGAGTTCGGCTGGGCGCAGCGCGTCGCCGTAGCGGGCCACCGCATGGCCGTGCTGCCCGACGATGTCGGCTTTGCCGAGGCGGCGGTATTGCCGGTGGCCGGCCTGACGGCGCTGCGCACGTTGCGCCATGGCGCACCATTGCTGGGCAAGCGCGTGCTGGTCACCGGCGCCGCCGGCGGTGTGGGGACGATCGCCGTGCAGCTTGCCGCGCGGTCTGGCGCACGGGTCACCGCGGTGGTCGGCGCGCCAGAACGTGCGGCCGGACTGCGGGACCTCGGCGCGCACGAGGTGGTCCACGGAATCGAGCAGGCTCAGGGTCGGTTTGGGCTGATCCTCGAATCGGCGGGCGGCGCGTCGCTGGCGCACGCCATCAAGCTGGTTGAGGGCAAAGGCACAGTGGTGGTCTATGGCAACTCGTCTGGCGAGCCCACACCGATCGCGTTCGCGGATTTCCGCCCGGCGCCGAACTCCCGCGTTCAGAGTTTCAGCTATTTCACATCGGAATCGGAAGATCGCTTCGCGCCGGACCTGGCCTTGCTGGTGTCGCTGATCGCCGATGGGTCGCTGGCGCCGCAGATCGGCGTGCAGCGAAGCTGGCGTGATTTCGCCGCGGTGGCTGACCAGTTGCGCGATCGCCGAGTTGCCGGCAAGGCTGTGCTGCTGGTGGATTAGGGAGAGAGCGCGATGGACTTTACCGGGAAGGTGGCATTGATCACGGGCGGTGGCGGCGGCATCGGCCGCGCCAGTGCGATCGGATTCGCCGGGCGCGGTGCCAAGGTGATCGTGGTCGACCACGACGCCACATCGGGCGAGGCAAGCGCCGAACTGGTGCGCCAGCGCGGCGGCGATGCACGCTTCATCCGCGCGGATGTCACGCGATCTGCCGATGTGCAGGCCTATGTGAAGGCCACGCTGGATGCCTACGGCGCGATCGACTGCTTCTTCAACAACGCCGGGATCGAGGGCAAGGTCGCGCCGATGCAGGAGTACGACGAGGCCGTGTTCGATGCGGTGATCGGCGTCAACCTGAAGGGCGTGTTTCTCGGCATGCGCCATGTGCTGCCGGTCATGCTGACGCAGGGGCGCGGCGCGATCGTCAATACGGCGTCCACCGCGGCGCTGTTCGGTGGTCCGGGCATGGCACCCTATGTCGCTTCCAAACATGCTGTGCTTGGGCTGACCAAGGTCGCATCGGCGGATGTGGCGCGTTCGGGCATCCGCGTGAACGCGGTGTGTCCCGGCCCCGTGGAGACGCGCATGATGCGCTCGCTGGAGGCGCAGCGTGATCCCGGCGATCCGCAACACGTGCACGACATGAATGCCGCCGCCACGCCGACCGGGCGCTATGCGATGCCGGAGGAGGTGGCCAACGTCGTGATGTATCTATGTTCGGAGCTATCCGGCGACGTTACCGGCACGCATATCGTCATCGATGGGGGTCGCTCGGGGACTGGCGGAGCGCCGCCAGCCGCTTCTCGGCGCGGCTGAGATTGTAACGGGCAATGGCGCGCTGCTGCAGGCGCGCCGGCCCGTCCAGCACGCCGATCGCGTCGCGGTAGGTGGCGACCGCTTCCTCGACCGAACCGGCATCGTCCAGGGCGGTCAGTGCATTCGCCAGGTTCGTGCTGGCCATCGCCCATTCCAGCGGCGTCGCCTCGCGCGTATAGACAGCGAGTGCGGCGCGGCAGGCGACGACCGCCTCCGCCAGTAAGTCGCGGTCCTTGTCACGCTCGCCCAGCACACGCAGCGCGTGGCCCAGATTGCTCTGCGTCACCGCCACGTCGATCGGCGATTCCTGGCGTGTGTACTCGTCGAGCGCCGCGCGGTAATGGTCGACCGCGTCGCGCAGCGCTGCCGTGTCGCCGATGCGCTCGCCTTGCAGCGACAGCACCGCGCCGCAATTGCGCTGCATGCGCGCCCAGTCGGACGGCGCATCCTCACGCGTATAGACGCCGGTGGCGAGGCGATAGCTATGGAGGGCCGCGTTGAGCCAGGCCGGATCGCTGTTGCGTTCGCCCAGCACCACCTGTGCCGCGCCAAGCAGCGCGACCGTGCGCGCCCAGTCCTCCGGCGTGGTGTCCGGGCGATAGATCTCCAGCGCCTGTTCGCAGGCGGTCATCGCGGATTGCAGCATCACAGGATCGTCGATGCGGGCACCGAGGGCGCGCAATGCCGCGGACAGGCGGCTTTGCGTCTTCGCCCAGGCCAGCGGTGCGGTGTTGCGCGATGCCTGCCGCAGCGCGGCGTTGAAGGTGCCGACGGCGTCGGCGATGCGGGGGATGTCCTCCTCCGCCTCGCCTTCCGACAGCATGATCTCGGCTTTGGCGATCGTCTGGCGCCAGGCTTCGTCGTCGCTCATGCCTCGGCGCGCATCTCCGCGAAGATCTCCTTCGCTGTCAGCAACGCGCCACGCGTCAGCGGTGCACCGACATAGCCGATGAGGTGCAGCAGGGCCTCCACCAGTTCGTCTTCGCTCCAGCCCTGATTGCGCGCCATGCGCAGATGCAGCTTGAGCTCGGGTTCGCGTCCCGTGGCAGCGTCCGAAATGACGCAGACCAGCGCACGGGTCTTCAGGTCCAGGCCCTCCCGCGTCCACAAGGCGCCGAAGATGGTTTCCTGCGTGACCTCGGCAAATTTCGCCATGATCGGATCTTCGTAGACTGCCTTGTCGATGCGTGCGGCCGCTGCCTCACCCAGCAGCTTGCGCCGCATCGCGCGACCCTTGATGCGCAGTTCACTGTCCACCATCCCGTGTCTCCTCCATATGTGTCGCGGCGAGCAGCGAAGCGACGAGGCAACCTCCATGGGGATTGCTTCGTGGCTCCGCTCACTCGCAATGACAGTTTACAGTTCGACCACCACGTAGTTCTGCTCGACCGACACGGCCACCGTCTCGGCCACGAACGGGCCCTTCGCCAGGGATTCCCCAGGCACCACCTCAACATTGTAGGTGCGCGCCTTCACGCTTTCCGGGTGGCACCAGGACTGGCCGGTCTTGATATCGAACTCCCAGCCGTGCCACGGGCAGCGCAGCATCTCGCCGTGCCGCTCCAGGCGGTAGTCGCCGGGCCGGTCCGCGGTGAACTTGGCGAGCACGAAGCCGATGCACAGCGGCGCGCCTTCATGCGGACACCGATTGATCAGCGCGTAGAACTCACCGTTCACGTTGAACACGCCGATCGAGCGGCCGGCGATGTCGACGATCCTGCTCGTGCCCGGCGCGATCTCGCTCGCGGGTGCGACAACGTGCCGGGCCACAGGCTTAGTCCAGGCCGTAGAACGACAGCGCGTTCTCGCGGAACACCATCCGCTTCTGCTGCTCGGTCAGCGGCGCCTTGAAGGCATAGCGCGGATCGTCCTGGTCCCAGTGCGGATAGTCGGTCGAGAACATGATACGGTCCCAGCCGATCCACTCGCACGTCGCCAGCAGATCCTCCGGCCGCTCCGGCTCCTCGATCGGCTGCGTCGTGACCCAGATGTTGTCGCGGATATACTCCGACGGCAGGCGCTTCAGATGCGGCACTTCCTCGCGCAGCCGCTTGTAGTGCTTGTCGAGCCGCCAGGTCAGCGACGGCAGCCAGGCGAAGCCACCCTCGACCAGCGCCACGCGCAGGTTCGGAATGTGTTCGAACACGCCTTCCACGACGAGCGAGGTGACCAGCGCCTCCTTGCTCTGCGGATAGGACGGGTGCTCCTCATGGTAGAAGGACGGCCAGCCACCGCCGGTGGACGGATGTCCGGACGTGCCGCCGAGATGCAGCGCGATGGAGAAGCCGTTCGCGGCGCAGGCTTCCAGGATCGGCCAGTAGCGGCGGCGGCCCAGCGGCTCCAGCCCGCGCGGCGGGATCATCACATGCGTGAAGCGGCGATCGCCGGCCCGCAGTTCGATCTCCTTGATGGCGGCTTCAGTGTATTCCAGCGGAATCTGCACGCCGGCCTTCAGGCGAGGTTCGCGGTCGCACCAGACCTGGGCTTCCCATTCGTTCGCCGCGGTCGCCATCGCCGCGCCGAATTCCACGTTGCGCTCGTCCGAACCGCGGCCGAGCAGCGGCATCATCAGCCCGTAGGAGACATTGAACAGGTCGAGCAACTGCTCCTGCATCATCTCCAGATCGGAGCCGGGATGCGTGCCGTCCTTCGGATAGCTGTCCATCCGCATGCCGGTGAACGGCGACATCCGCGGATAGTTCGGCGCGTTGGAGAACGGCGAGCGCGACCGTCCGCCGATCGACTGGCGATGCTTGCGCCAGCGCTCCGACAGGAACTGGTCGAGGTCGGCAGGTGACTTCGTGTAGGGATGCACGTCGCAGTCGACGATGCCGAGTTTGCTCTGCGACGAGGTGTCGGGCTTGCGATCGACGACCGTGACGTTCATCGGATGCACTCCTTGCTCACGGGGACAGACGGGGGAAGGTCTTCAGCGGATTGTCGACCAGGATCTTGCGCAGCAGGTGCTCGGGCAGGCCATCGGGCAGCGCGTCCTTGTCGTCGAACTGCCAGTGCGGATAATCGGTCGAGAACAACAGCATCTCATCCGAGCCGATCTCGTCGATGATGCGCAGCAACTGTTCGGCCTTCGGCGGCGCGTCGAACGGCTGGATGGTCAGCCGCACGTGCTCGCGCGCATACGCGATCGGCGACTTCTCCAGCCACGGCACCTCGGCGCGTACGCCGCGCCAGGTCTTCTCCGCGCGCCACATCCATGCCGGCAGCCAGGTGACGCCGGATTCCATCAGCACGACCTTCAAGCGCGGGAACTCAACGAACACGCCCTCGGTGATCAGACTGTTCAGCACGCCGGCAAAACCAGTCCCCCAGGAGACGTAGTCTTCCAGGTAGTACGACGGCCAGCCGAGATTGGTCGGCGCATGACGGTAGGAACTGCCGGCATGGATGCCGATCGGCAGGTCCAGACGCTCGGCCGCGCGGTATATCGGCCAGTGCATACGGCGGCCGAGCGGTAGTTCCCCCATCTCCCACACCAGGACCTGCACGAAGCGCGGATCGGCGGCGACGCGCTCGATCTCCTTCGCCGCAAGTTCGGGACTGTGCATCGGCACCACGATGGAGGCGCGCAGCCTGTCATCCTTCGCCAGCCATTCGGCGGCGATCCAGTCGTTGATCGCGCGGCACATCGCGGCCGAGAGGTCTTCGCTGAAGATCGCCTGCGCGCCGTGCAGCACGTTGCAGATGGCATAGCGCGTGCCGAATGTGTCCAGTGCCTGTGAACGCAGCAGGTCGACATCGGTTCCGCCAGTGCCCTTGGCGGGCTTCCAGTCGGGACGGCAGTTGATCGGCGCATTCGGCGGGAAGGCGGAGGCGGTATAGTTGTCGCGCTCCAGGCCGCGCATCAGGACATGGGAGCGCCAGTATTCGTCCAGGTAAGGCACCAGCGCCTGCATGTTGGGCAGAGCCGGGTGGATGTCGCAGTCGATCGCGCCGGGCGCGGGGACGCTCACGTGCCGTTCCTCCGTACTAGCCGGTAGGATAAGGCCGGGCCGTCTTGGGTTCAATGGTGCAGTGTTCACCAGGTGTTCACTGGCGGGTGGGGACGGCCGTCCCCTGCAGCAGCCGTATGTCTACATCATCCTGACCAGCCTCGGTGCTCCCGGGCCCCCGCTTGATGGGGGCAGGTGGATGATGGCGGGGTAGCGGATGACTGTAGCTACAACTGTCATTCCGGCGACAGCTTCTATCCCCGCGATCGCGGGCTCAGCTTTGCGGGCAGCGTCAGCGCCAGGCCCAGCGCCACGACCGCCAGCGCCCCGCCCAGCACGTAGGTGTTGTGCAGGCCGGCTGCCACCACCTCGGTCAGCCGCGCCAGATCCCCGGGCGCCAGGCCGCTCCGCTGCACCGGGTCGAGCAACTGATCCACCATGTGCGCCATCTCGGGCGCCTGGTGCAGCAGCGTCAGGTTGAGCACCGCGCCGAACGACGCCGCCCCCAGCGACTGGCCCACGAAGCGCAGGAACATCACCGAGGACGTCGCCGCGCCGCGCTGTTGCCACGGCACCGCGGCCTGCACCGAGACGATGAACGTGGTGTTGCACAGCCCCATGCCCACGCCGATCAGCAGCGACCCGCACACCGCCCAGGGCACTCCGCGCTCGGGCGTCAGCGTGATCAGCACTGCACTGCCGATGATCAGCGCCAGCGTGCCGAGCACTGCCGTCAGCCGGTAGGTGGTGCGCACCATCAGCCGTCCGCCAAAGAAGCTCGCCAGCGCCCAGGTCACCGACATCACGCCCAGCACCAGGCCGCCGGCCAGTGCGCTGCGTCCCATCGCGCCCTGCACATAGGTCGGCAGGAATGCCGATATCCCCATCATCAATGCGGAAATCGTCGCGCCACCCAGGCTGCCGACCAGGATGATCCGGTGCTGCCGCCACAGCTCCAGCGGCAGCATCGGCTCGGGCGTGCGCAACTCATGCAGTGCCAGGGCCACGAGCATGGCAACTCCCGTCACGCCGACGGTGAGCAAGGCGGTGCGCGGTAGGCTGGCGCCCTGCACCAGCACGACCATCAGCGCCGCGACGGTCAGCATCAGCAGCAGCGAGCCGAGGTAATCGATGCGGTGCCGACGGTGCTGAACCGATTCGTTCAGGAAGGTGGCGATCATGGCGATGGCTGCCACGCCGATCGGCAGGTTGACCCAGAAGACGAACTGCCAGCTTACCTGCTCGACCAGGAACGCTCCCAGTGACGGCCCCAGAACGGCGGAGACGCCGAACACGCTGGACACCAGTCCCTGCACGTGGGCGCGTTCGGTGGGTGTGTAGATGTCGCCCAGGATCGTCGTGGCGATCGGCTGCACGCCGCCGGCGCCGAAGCCCTGCAACGCGCGGAACAGGATCAGCGTCGCCATGTTGCCGGCGAAGCCGCACAGGGTCGAGCCGATCAGGAACAGTCCAGCGCCGACATAGAACACCTTCTTGCGGCCATAGATGTCGGCGAGCCTGCCATAGACCGGGATGCTCACCGCCTGGGTCAGCAGGTAGATCGCGAACACCCAGGAGAACAGGTGGAAGCCGCCCAGGTCGGCGACGATGGTGGGCATCGCGGTGGCAACGATGGAGCTTTCCACCGCGGCCATGAAGGTGGCCATCAGGCAGGCGGCCAGCACCAGCGCGCGTCGCGCCGAGGACGCGGGGGCCATGTGGATCGGTGCGGCATGGACCGGCGCGGCTTTGGTCGGGAAACCATCCTCTGGCACCGGCTCGCCTCGCTATGGTTGGGACGCCGGGGGTTCTGTACCCGCCGCCTGGGTCTGGCAACCTGTAGGCCCGCAGCCCTGCCGTGCTATCCAGGCATCGAAACACCCCCACCCGGACGGCCCTCACGCATGACCCTTCCCGCACCCTCGGTCGATATCGGTGTCGATATCGGCGGCACTTTCACCGATATCGTCTGCCGCCGCGTCGGGGAACCGATGCGTACGCTCAAGATCCCCACCACGCGCGGCGATCCCAGCCAGGCGGTGCTGAATGCCATCACTCACCTGGCGAACGATCTGGGCGTGCCGGCGACCGACATCGCCCGCTTCCTGCATGGCACCACCATCGCCACCAACGCGGTGCTGGAGCGCAGGGGCGCGAAGATCGGCCTGATCGCCAGCCAGGGTTTCCGCGACGTGCTGGAGATTGGCTACCAGATGCGCAACGACCTGCACCGCATCATGCTGGAGCCGGTCACGCCGGTGTTTCTGGCGCCCGGTGCGCAGCGCAGGGAGGTCGCCGAACAGGTCTCCGCGCAGGGCGAGGTCATCGTGCCGCTGGATGAGCAGCAGGTGCGCCGCGCGGCGGCCGAACTGGTGGCGGACGGCGCGCAGGCGATCGCCGTCTGCTACCTGTTCTCCTTCCTGCATCCCGAGCATGAGCAGCGCACGCGCGCGCTGATCGAGGCGGCGCATCCCGGCATCGCGGTGTCACTGTCGAGTGAGGTCGACCCCACCTTCCGTGAATATGAGCGCACCGTCGTCACCGCGTTCGACGCCTACATGAAGCCGGTGGTGGACCGCTACCTGCAACGCCTGGAGGAGGGGCTGCGCGCCGCGCAGGTCTCGGCGCCGTTGCAGATCATGCAGTCGCGCGGCGGACTTTCCGGCACCTCGGTGGCGCGCCAGCGGCCGGTGCGGCTGTTCCTGTCGGGCCCCGCGGCCGGCGTGATCGGCGGCGCGATCGTCGGGCGGTCCTCCGGCCATCGCGACCTGATCACCATCGACGTCGGCGGCACATCGAGCGACATCGCGCTGGTGGAAGGTGGCGAGCCGGTGATCCGCGCACAGGGCAACATCACCGGCTTCCCGGTGCGCGTGCCGATGGTGGACGTGAACGCGATAGGCGCCGGCGGCGGCTCGGTCGCCTGGCTGGACGGCGCTGGTGGATTGCGCGTCGGCCCGCGCTCGGCCGGTTCCGAACCCGGGCCGGCGTGCTACGGCCGTGGCGGCGAGGAGCCGACGGTGACCGATGCATCCGTGGTGCTGGGCTGGCTCGATCCTGCCTATTTCGCCGGCGGATCGGTGTCGCTGGACCCTGGCCTGGCGCGCGCGGCGATCGAGCGCTGCATCGCGCAGCCTCTCGGCCTGTCGGTCGAGGATGCGGCGCTCGGCATCCATCGTGTCGTGAACGCGCAGATGGTGGAGGGCATGCGGCTGGTGTCGATCCGCCGCGGGCTCGATCCGCGCCGTTTCACGCTGGTGGCGCTGGGCGGCGCTGGTCCGATCCACGCCACGTCGCTGGCGGCCGAACTCGGCATCGGCAACGTGCTGATCCCGCGCCATCCTGGCGTGCTGTCGGCAGCCGGATTGCTCGCCGCGCCGATCGAGCATGAGATGGCGATCGCCTTTCCGCGCCCGCTGGCCGGGCTCGACATCGCCGATGTGCGGCGCGTGCTGGATGGGCTGGACCGCACCTGCGCTGGGCTGATGGCGGAGGAGAGCACCGGCGACCTGCCGGTGTCGACCCAGTATTCCGCCGATCTCTGGTACATCGGCCAGTCCTACCACCTCGAGGTGCCGCTCGACCTCGCCGCCCCCGATCCCCTGGACAGGCTCTACCGCGACTTCCTGATGCTGCACGATCGCATCTACGGCCACGCCACCGAGCAGCCGGCGGCGATCGTCAACCTGCGCACCGTGCATCGGGCCGGGGGCAGCGACCGTCTGGACGAGGGTATCTACCGGCCGAGTGCGGCCGATCCGCGCAAGCCGGATCGCAGCATCCGCGTCGCCGGCTCGCGCACGCCGGTATCCGCGGCGATCTACCAGCGCACTGCGATGCCGGTCGGTCTCACGCTCGCCGGCCCGGCGATCGTCGAGCAGGCGGACACCACCACCCTGGTGGAACCCGGCTGGCGTGGTACCGTGCTGGACAACGGCAACCTCCTGCTGACCCGAGGCTGACATGGACATCGATCCGATCACGCTCGAAGTGCTGCGCAACAAGCTCGACGGCATCGCCAACGAGATGCAACTTACGCTGGTGCGCAGCGCCTTTTCCGCCATCGTCAAGGAGGGCCTCGACGCTTCGGCCAGCCTGTTCACGATGCAGGGCGAGACGCTGGCGCAGGCGCTCGCCATCCCGGTGCATCTCGGTGCGCTGACGCCGATGGTAGGGCGGCTGTTGTCCGACGTGCCGGTCGAAAAGATGGGCGAAGGCGACATCTGGATTCTCAACGACACCTATCTCGGCGGTACGCATCTGCCGGACATCGCCATCATGATGCCGGTGTTCGCCGATGGGAGGGTGATCGCGATCAGTGCCGCGATGACGCACCACCAGGATGTCGGCGGCATGGCGCCAGGTTCCACGCCGACCAACGCCACCGAGATCTTCCAGGAGGGCATCCGTATCCCGCTGTTGCAGTTCCGCCGCGGCGAAGTGCTCAACGACACGCTGATTGCCATGCTGCGGCAGAACGTGCGGCTGCCGAACGTGCTGATGGGCGACATCAACGCGCAGGTCGCGGCCTGCACGATCGGCGCCCGCCGTCTGGGTGAGCTGGCCGGCAGTTTCGGCGAGGCCGAACTGCTGGCGCTGTTCGACGAGTTGCTGAACCGGTCGGAGACGATGACGCGGCAGGCGTTGCGTGGGCTGCGCGCCGGGACGTACCGGCAGGTGGACTATCTCGACAATGACGGCATCGAACTCGACAAGCTGGTTCGCATCGAGGTCGCGGTCACCATCGGCGACGGCCGCATGACCTGCGACTTCACCGGTACCTCGCCGCAGGTGCGTGGGCCGTTCAACTGCATGGCGTCCGGTCCGTACGCCGCCGCCTGCTTCGCGCTGCGCTCGGTGACCGATCCCGAGGGCCGCATCCCCAACAACGGCGGCTGCTTCCGCCCGATCGCGTATCATCTGCCCGAGGGCAGCCTGGTCAATCCGCGCGAGCCGGCGCCGACCGGCTGCCGCACCTCCACCATCAAGCGCATCACCACCGCCATTCTCGGCGCGCTGCGCCAGGCGGCGCCGGATCGCGTGCCGGCCGATTCCGGCAGTGAGATCGTCATCATGCATTTCGGCGGTCAGCGCTCGGACGGCCGCCGCTACGTGACCTCGCAACTGCTGGTTGCCGGCAGCGGGGCCTCGCCGCATCTCGACGGCGTCGACGTGATCGAGACGGATGCCAGCAACTGCCTCAATGTTCCGGCGGAGGCGCTGATGCTGGAGGCACCGATCCGGGTGCACCGCGCGGCTCTGGCGCGCGATTCCGGCGGCGCGGGCACGCAGCGGGGCGGCTTGGGCGGTGTCTATGAATATGAATTGCTGGACGGCGAGGCCACGGTCACCTATCGCGGCGAACGCCATCTATGCGAGGCGGAGGGTGTCGCCCAGGGCATGGCGGGCGGTCGTGCCAGCGCGCTCATTCGCCGCGCCAACGGCGCCGAGGAAGTGGTGCAGTCGAAGATCGTCGCGACGCTGCGCAAAGGCGACCGCATCCTGATCGCGACGGCCGGTGGCGGCGGCTTCGGCACGCCGATGGGACGCGACCCGATGCAGGTGCAGGCCGACATCCGCAACGGCAAGGTCAGCCTCGATGCGGCACGCGCGCTCTACGAATATCGTGGCAATGCCTGAGTTTTCCGCCTGTTGCTGCCGCGGCGGCGCTTGAATGTCGGCGCCTCTCCGATATGATGCAAAAAACGGGGAGACCAAAACAATGCGCTTCAGGCACGCCATCATGGCGCTGTTTGCCATGGCCGTGGCGGTTCCGGCGTATGCCGACAGCACGCAGGGCATCACGGACACCACGATCAAGATCGGCAACCTGGGGCCGTTCTCTGGTCCCCAGTCGACGTTCACGCCGCTGAACTATGGACCCGAAGCCTATTTGCGCTACATCAATGAGCAGGGCGGCGTGCACGGGCGCAAGTTCGTCACGGTGTTCGCCGATGATTCCTGCAACGAGGCGAAGGGCATCGCCGCGGCCAAGAAGCTGATTTTCGACGACAAGGTCTTCATGATCATGTCCAACCCGTGCAGCGGTGTGGCCATGGCGATCAAGCCGATGCTGGTGCAGGAAGGCGTGCCCTGGATCGGCGCCTCGGCCAATCCGAAGATCAGCCGCCCGACCTCGCCCGGCATCTTCCACGCCACCTACACCGGCATCGAATCCGGCCGCGCCATGGCCGCCTTCGCCATGAGCAAGCCGGGCACGACGAAGATCGCGCTCGCCATGCACAGCGACGACTGGGCGCATGGCTACTGCGACAACGCCGTGGATTACGTGAAGAGCCACAACGGCGAGATCGTCGCCAACACCGCGCTGGAACACGGCGCCACCGACGCCACCGCGCAGGCATTGCAGATCAAGGCCTCGGGCGCGCAGGCGGTGATGGCCTGCATCTACCAGCCGGAACTGATCATCCTGTTGCGCGAACTGCAGAAGTTCCAGATCAACGTCATCGTGCTGGGTGCGCTGGGCGCCGACTTCAACCAGGTGGTGCAGGCCTTCCCGAACAACGAGTTCCTGCGCCAGCGCTTCTTCCAGCCCTACCAGTTCAAGGCGAAGATCGGCACCAGCACGCTGAAGCAGTACCAGGACATCTTCCTCAAATACCTGACCAAGGACGAACTGCCGAAGGTCGGCCCGCCGACCAACTTCTATTACTTCGGCGTTCCTGCCGCGATCGTGACGGTGGAGGCATTCCGTCGCGCCGGTCCCAACCCGACGCGTGAGAGCTGGCAAAAAGCCTTGGAGTCACTGAAGGACTTCGACACCGGCGTGCTGGCCGATACGGAAACCTTCAGCGCCGAGAAACATGTCGGCGTGGAGAAGATGTACGCCGTCGGACTGAGCCCGAAGGGACAGGAGACGGTCTACAAGGCCTGGGGTGACGCTCTGCCCGAATCGGAGTGATGCTCTCCCTCCTGCCGCAACTCGTCGTCAGCGGCACCGCAACCGGCATGCTCTACGCGCTCATCGCGCTGTCGATGACCGTGGTGTACCGCGCAACCACCGTGGTGAATTTCGGCCACGGCGACATGGTCGCGGCCGGCGCCTACGCGGTGTTCGTTTTCGGCCTGGGGTTCGGCCTGCCGTTCCTGCCGGCCATGGTGCTGGCGATCGCGCTGCTGTTCGCCGCAGGCTTCGCCGCACAGCGCTTCCTGCTGCAGCCGATCGTCGGCGGCCCGCATCTGTCGCTGGCGATGATGGCGCTCGCCATCGGCTACACGCTGCGCGGCGGACTGCGCCTGCAATGGGGGACCGAGACCATCAACCCGCAGCGCCCCTACGACATGGACGCCTATATGCTCGGCAATGTCGTCATCACCACCGACGACTTGGTGATCTGCACCTCGGTCCTGCTGCTGCTGGCCGCGCTGTTCGTGCTGCTGCAGGTCACGCCGCTGGGCAAGGTGATCCAGGCAACGTTCCAGAGCCAGCGCGGCGCCGCCCTGGTCGGCATCAACGTGCCGATGTTCCACGCGCTGATGTGGGGTGGTGGCGCGGCATTGGGCGCGGTCGGCGGCGTGATGCTGTCGATGATCGCGCCGCTCACGCCCGATCTCGGCCAATGGACGCTGATCCAGGGCTTCGCCGCGATGACGCTCGGCGGCTTCGGCTCGCTCGGCGGTGCCGTCGCCGGCGGCATCCTCCTCGGCATCACCGAGAAGCTGCTCGGGTTCTACGTCAGCACAGTGTTCATCGACGTCACCGGCTATCTGGTGCCGATCGTCGTGCTGATGCTACGCCCACAGGGCCTGTTCGGCCGCCGCGTGGCACTGCGGGTATGACGTCACGCCGATTGCTGTGGCTGCTGCCGATCGCGCTGCTGCCCGTTCCGCTGCTGCTCAACCCGTACCAGCAATACGTGCTGAACACGGCGCTGATCTACGTGCCTGTCGGCATCGGCTTCAACATCGTGGTGGGCAATCTCGGCCTGCTTGCCTTCTCCAACGTCGCGTATTTCGGCCTGGGCGCCTATACCTCCGGCGTGCTGATGGCACAGCTTGGCCTGCCGTGGTGGCTGACGGTGATCCCCGCGGCGCTGGTCGGTGGGGCCGGCGGCGCGGTCGCCAGCATCCCTGCCTTGCGTGGCGTCCGGCTGTTCTACCTCGCCATCATGACGCTCGCATTCGGCGAGTTGATGCGCTGGACCTATATCCGTTGGGAACCGGTGACTGGCGGCTCGATGGGCATGGCGGTGCCGACCGCGACGCTGTTCGGCTGGGCACTCGATACCGACCTACGCAGATTTTACGTCTTCCTCGCCCTCGTGGTGCTGATCGTCGTGATCACCGACCGGCTGCTGCGCTCGCGTTTCGGCCGCGCGTTCCTGGCGATCAAGGACAACGAGATCGCCGCGGCCGCGATGGGCATCCCCACCGACCGCTACATCGTGCTCGCCTTCGCCTGGGGTGGTGCCGTCGTCGGCATGGGCGGCGCGATGTTCGCCATCTCGGTCGGCCATCTCACGCCGGTATCCTTCGACCTCACCGAACTGGTGCGGCAATTCGCGATCATCATGGTGGGCGGCCTCGCCAGCATCACCGGCGCGATCATCGGCGCCGCGGTCATCACCGCACTGCCGCAGGTGTTCGCCAACTTCCCGGGCTTCGACGAATTGGTGTTCGGCCTGCTGATCGTGCTGGTGATCCTGTTCCTGCCGCGCGGCCTGGCCAGCCTGCTGGCACGCGCGCATCCCGCCTTCATCGAGCGCTACTATCGTGGCTGACCCGCCGCTGCTGTCGGTGCGCGACGTGTTCGTCCGTTTCGGCGGGCTGATCGCCGTCGGTGGCGTGTCGTTCGAATTGAACGCCGGGGAGATCTGCGCGCTGATCGGCCCGAACGGTGCCGGCAAGACCACGCTGTTCAACGCCGTCTCGGGCAACGTGGTCGCCGATGCCGGCAGCATCCGTTTTCGCGGCGAGGAGATCGCCGGTCTGACGCCACACGAGATCTCCGCTCGTGGCGCGCGCCGCACCTTCCAGAACGGCGGCCTGTTTCCCGAACTGACGGCGTTGGAGAACGTGCTGGTCGGCCTGCACGCGCAGGTTGGCAGCGGCTTCCTGGGCCTGCTGTTCGGCCGCCAGTCGGCGCGAGCCGAATCCGCCGCCACGGCGCGGGCGCGCGAGCTATTGTCGGTGATGGGCATTGCACATATCGCCGATCGCAAGGCGGGTGCGCTGTCCGGCGGACAGCAGCGCATGGTGGAGATCGTGCGCGCGCTGGCTACCAATCCGCCGCTGCTGCTGTTGGACGAACCGGCCGTTGGCCTGTCCCCCACGGCACGGCAACAGCTTGCCACGGTGATCGTCGATCTCGCGCGCAACCACGGCATCGGCATCCTGCTCATCGAGCATGCGATCGAACTGGTCATGAGTGTCGCCGACCGCGTCATCGTGCTGAACGACGGCCGGAAGGTGGCTGATGCGCCGCCTGCCGAAGTACGCGCCGACCGCGCGGTGCTGGAGGCGTATCTCGGCCATGCCTGACGCATTGCTCGTGGCGCGCGGCATCGAGGCCGGCTACGGCAGCCGGCAGATTCTGTTCGGCGTCGACCTGGAGGTCGCGGCCGGCGAGGCGGTGGCCCTGCTCGGTGCCAACGGCAGCGGCAAGTCCACGGTGCTGAACGCGCTCAGCGGGTTCGTGCGACCGCGCCGCGGCTCCATCCAGTTGGGCGGGCAGGAGCTTGCCGGACTGTCGCCGCATCGCATCTTCCGCCGCGGCATCGTGCAGGTGTCGCAGGCGCCGGGACTTGTTTCCCGAGATGTCGGTTGAGGAAAATCTGCGGCTCGGCGCCTGGACGAAACGCGGCGATGCATCGCGGCTGCTCGCCGGCGTCTATGACTCGTTCCCGCGCCTGGCGGAACGGCGCGGCCAGATGGTGCGGCTGATGTCCGGCGGCGAACAGCAGATGGTGGCGATCGGCCGCGCGCTGATGAGCGAGCCGCGCGTGCTGCTGCTGGACGAGCCCTCGGGCGGTCTGGCGCCGTCCTTCGTCAACGAGATCGCCGCCATCGTCGCCGCGCTGAAGCAGCGGCAGGTGACGATGGTGATGGTGGAGCAGAATCTGCGCCTGGCGCTTGCGGTGGCGGACCGGTTGCTGGTGCTGCGCGACGGCACGGTGGTGGAACAGCGTGCCGGCGGTGCCGACGAGGAAGAGATCGTTCGGCAGAATCTACCTGTAACTGGGACGTTACGAAGCCGCTGGCGCTGATCGGCCAGCCCAGTAAATTGACTCGGTTTCGCCCGACGGCATATGGTCTCCAGATAAAGATCAAAACTGGGGGGAATGCCATGAAGGGCGGACGTCTGATCGTCGCGCTGCTTGCGGCAACCGTGGGAATCGCGACGTGGAGTCCGGCCAAGGCCGCCGACGCCACCATCAAGATCGGCTATATCGATCCGTTCTCGGGCCCGTTCGCTGCGACTGGAAACAACTTCCTCAAGGTGTTCACCTACATCCTGGAGAAGGTGAACGCCGAGGGCGGGCCACTCGGCAAGAAGTACGAGATCGTCACATTCGACTCGAAACTGCAACCAGCCGAGGCGCTGATCGCGCTGAAGAGCGCTGCCGACCAGAATATGCCGTTTGTCATGCACTGCGTCGGTTCGAATGTCGGCTCTGCAATGATCGACGCGGTGTCGAAGCATAACGCGCGCAATCCCGACAACCGGCTGCTCTACCTCAACTGCGGCGCGCTCGCGACCGAGTTGACCAACGAGCAGTGTGACTTCTGGCAGTTCCGTTTCACCGCCAATGTCGACCAGCGTGCGGTGGCGCGTATCAAGACGCTGCCGCCGTCGGTGAAGAGCGTGTATGTGCTGAACCAGGACTATCTGTTCGGCCAGTCGGTCGAGAAGGCCACACTGAAATACCTGGCGGAAGTACCGGCCGGACATCAAGATTGTCGGCCAGGAACTGGTGCCGTTCGGCAAGGTGCAGGATTTCTCGCCGTACATTGCCAAGATCAAGGGCTCCGGCGCGCAGTCCTTGGTGACGTCCAACTACGACCGTGACCTGAACCTGCTGATGAAGGCCGGCAACGATGCCGGGTTGGACATCCGCTACGACTCGTATCTGGCGCACCAGCCCGGCGGCCCCACCTCCACCGGCCCGGCCGGCGACAATCGGCTGACCTCGGTGATGGAATTCCACGACAACGTACCGGCGGAAGAGAACAATGCCGCCGCTGCAAAGTTCGTCGAGGGCTGGCGCGCGCGCGCCGAGTTCAACTTCATCCCGCTCGACTATCTCACGATGTTTCAGATGCTGACGGCAGCGATCAACAAGGCGGGCTCCACCGACGCTGTGAAGGTGGCCCGTGCGCTGGAAGGCATGAAGGTCACCGACCTGATGGGTGACGAGAACATCATGCGTGCCGAGGACCACCAGTTGCTGAGCCCGCTGCATGAGGCGATCTTCACGCGCACGGCCAAGCTCGATGCCGAGAAGACCGGGCTGGGCTGGAAGAGCGAGGCGAAGATCACCGGTGCGGATCTGACCCTGCCGACGACCTGCAAGATGAAGCGGCCGGCATCCTAGGCCGGGCGTCCTAAGCAACGATCCGCCGCCGCACCGCAGCCGAGCCGAGGACGTTCAGATGGAGGTATTACTCGTCTCCCTACTGAATGGCCTCGTCTACGGCATGCTTTTGTTCATGCTGGCGTCGGGGTTGACGCTGATCTTCAGCATGATGGCGTGCTGAACTTCGCCCACGGCTCGATCTACATGCTCGGGGCCTATTTCGCCTATGAGACCTCGCGCTGGGTCGGGTTCTGGCCCGCCCTGGTGGGTCGCGCCGCTGCTGTGCGGGCTGATCGGCGCGGCGATCGAGGTCTGGGGCCTTCGCCGCGTGCACCACAACGGGCACATCGCGGAACTGCTGTTCACCTTCGGCCTGGTGTTCATCATCGGCCGTTCTGTGCAGATGGCATGGGGCATGTTGCCGATGCCGTACCGCGTGCCGGCGGGCCTCGACTTCCCGCTGTTCACGCTGTACGGGCTGCAGTTCCCCGCCTATCGCGCCTTCATGCTGCTGATCTCGGCGGGCATGCTGGCGGCGATCTGGCTGCTGCTGAAGCGCACCCGCATCGGCCTCATCATCCAGGCGGCACTCACGCATCCAGGCATGGCGGCGGCGCTCGGCCACAACGTGCCGCTGGTGTTCACCATCGTTTTCGCCGGCGGCTGCTTCCTGGCCGGCCTGGCTGGCGTGATCGGCGGCAACTACCAGTCCACCGAACCGGGGATGGCGGACCTGATGGGTCCGATCGTGTTCGTCGTTGTGGTGTTCGGCGGACTTGGCTCGCTCGCGGGCTGTTTCATCGCGTCGATCATCATGGGCGTCGTCGTCACCTTCTCGGTGGTGATCGACACGTCGATCGCCGACATGTTGCGGCCGATCGGCCTCACGATCCGCAACGACGACCTGCTGGGCGAGATCCTGACGGTGCCGCTGGCGCGTATCGGGGCGCTGCTGCCGCTGCTGATGATGGTGCTCATCCTGCTGTTCCGCCCGCGCGGCCTGCTGGGGACACGCGACACATGATCCGCCGTTCGACCGCCATCTTTTTCGTGCTGCTCGCCGCCGCGATCGTGCTGCCTTGGGCATTCTACGACTGGGGGCACAATCGCCACGCCGGCTTCGTCATCTCTATGTTGAGTCAGATGGGAATGATGATCATCCTGGCGCTGTCGTACAACATGCTGCTGGGGCAGGCTGGACTGTTCTCGCTGTGCCACGCGACGTTCTTCGGGTTCGGTGGCTACTGTGCGATCCATTTCCTGAATGCCGCCGGCAAGGGCAGCCTGCCGGTGCCGATCGAGATGATGCCGCTGCTCGCCGGCCTCTCCGGTCTCGGCCTCGCGGTGGTGTTCGGTGCGATGGCGACCAAGCAGCGCGCTACCGCCTTCGCGATGATCACACTCGGCATCGGCGAACTGGTGGCCACCGCGGCGCTGATGTTCCACCACTTCTTCGGCGGCGAGGGCGGTGTCAGCACCGACCGCATGATCGACCGCAGCCTGTTCGGCCTGACCTATTCCTCAGGCATCCAGGTCTACTACCTGATCGTCGGATGGACCTTCCTGGCCACTTTGCTGATGTGGCTGCAGACCATGACGCCGCTCGGCCGGATGGCGAACGCCTGCCGCGATAATTTCGAACGCGCGCGGTTCATGGGCTACGATCCGCGCATCGTGCGGTTCATGCAGTTCTCGCTGGCCGGTTTCTTCGCCGGCATCGGCGGCGGGCTGTACGCGATCACCTATGAGATCGTCACCTTCGACTCGGTCGCGGCACCGCTGTCGGCCAACGCCCTGCTGATGGCCTATATCGGCGGCAACATGGTGTTTGCCGGACCGGTCCTCGGCGCAGTGCTGATCACGCTGCTGCAAAGCGGCGTCAGCCTGATGTCGAATTCCTGGCTGATCTACGTGGGCGTGCTGTTCATCGCGATGGTGACGTTCGCCCCGGCGGGGCTGGCGGGGATCATCGTGGCACACGGTCCGATCTGGCGCGCCGGCCGGCTATCGCGCCTGGCGCTGCCGTATCTGCGGCTGGCGGTTCCCGGTCTTGCGGTCGTGGCGGGCTTCGTCGGCCTGGTGGAACTGCTGTCGTTCATGACCATCGGCGCGGAACAGGGGAAGAAGCTGGTACTGTTCGGCTCGCCGATCGATGTGAAGAGCAGCGTCCCCTGGATTGCCGCCGTCGTGCTGCTGGTGGCAGGCGGCGTCTGGCTGCGCTTCGAATGGCGGTACTTCGCCCGCGTCTGGGAAGCGGTGACCGACGGTATGACAGGGGTGCGGGCATGACAGGCGTGCCTGCCATCCGGCTCACGGACGTTCGCAAGAATTTCGGCGCCACCGAGATCATCCGCGGCGTCAACCTGGCGGTGGCGGCCGGCGAGCGGCATGCCATCATCGGTCCGAACGGCGCCGGCAAGACGACGCTGTTCAACCTGATCTCCGGCCGTTTCCCGATCACGGCGGGGTCGATCGAATTGCGCGGGCAGCGGATCGATACGCTGCCGCCGCAGCGTATCAACCGCCTCGGATTGTCGCGCAGCTTCCAGATCACCTCGATCTTCCCCCGCCTGACGGTGTTCGAGAACCTGCGCTGTGCGCTGCTATGGAGCCGCGGCTACCACTATTCGTTCTGGCACCTGCTGCCCCGCCAGCGGGCCCTGAACGAGGCGACCGAGGCGCTGCTCGCCGATCTCAACCTGGGGCTGCGGCACGACCTGCCCGCCGGGCTGCTGTCCTATGCCGAGCAGCGGGCGCTGGAGATCGGCATGACGGTGGCGGGCGGGGCGAGCGTGATCCTGCTCGACGAGCCCACCGCGGGGATGAGCCACAGCGAGACGGAGTACGCCGTGGCGCTGATCCGGCGGGTGACGGAAGGCAAGACGCTGGTGATGGTGGAGCATGACATGCGTGTGGTGTTCGACCTCGCCGACACGATCACGGTGCTGGTCTATGGTGGGGTGATCGCGTCGGGGCCGCCCGCCTCGATCCGGTCGGACCGGGCTGTGCAGGAAGCCTATCTCGGGTCGCTGGCGGCATGACCCGCGCGCGGATGCCGGCGGGCAGCGAGGACCGGGAAAGGACGCGGCGCTGATGCTGGAAGTCCGTGACCTGCACGCGTTCTATGGCAAGAGCCACATCCTGCAGGGCGTCGATCTCACCGTCGCCGACGGCGAGATCGTGTCCTTGCTGGGGACGCAACGGCGTCGGCCGCTCCACGACCTGCAAGGCGATCATGGGGACTGGTCGAGCCAGTGGGCACCGTCCGCTACCGTGGCCGCGATCTGGCGGGCCTGCGCGCCAACCTGGTCGCCCGCGCCGGCATCGGCTACGTGCCGGAAGATCGGCAGATTTTCCCAACGCTGACCGTGCGGCAGAACCTGGCGCTCGGGCAGAAGCGCGCGGGCCGCTTCGGCCGCTGGAACTTCGACGATGTGTTCAGGCTGTTCCCCAACCTTGCGGAGCGGCAGAACACCGCGGCCGGCGTGCTGTCGGGCGGTGAGCAGCAGATGCTGACCATGTGCCGGACGCTGATGGGCGACCCGGACCTGATCCTGATCGACGAGCCGACCGAGGGCCTCGCCCCGATGCTGGTCGAGCAGGTCGGCCATCTGCTGGAGGAAATTGCCCGGCGGGGAGTGGCGATCCTGCTGGTCGAGCAGAAGCTGACGATAGCGCTGCGGATTTCGCACCGGCTCTACGTCATGGGCCACGGGCGCATCGTGTTCGAGGGCACGCCCGCCGATATCGACCGCCGGATCGACATCCGCCGCGAGTGGCTGGAGGTCTGACCGCGAAAATCTTCCGCATCGCGGTTTCTTGTCCTATTGTGACGGAAGATGTTGAGGGGGCCAGGAGTAAGCCGATGGAGCGTGGTCCCGCCGTGGACGCCGACTGACATGCTGAGGCGACACCGCAGCATGCGGCTCACGACGCGTCTGTTGCTCGTGGTGCTGACCTGCCTCCTGCCGGTGATGGGGCTGGCGGTCTGGGTCGAATACAGCCACTGGGCAGAGCGGCGCGCGCAACTCGCAACTCGGCGACCTGTCGCTGCAGCAGGCACAACTGCTGGAAGGCGACGTCGACAGCATTGCCCAGGGCGCGCGCACGCTGCTGAGCGCGGTCGCGCAACTCGATGAGGTGCGGAACCCGGCGGGTGCCTGCGGCGAACGATTGAGCGCGGTCCGCCAGAGCCTGCCGATGTACGCCTTCGTGGCCCTGCTCGATCCCAAAGGCCGACTGATCTGCGCATCGGAGCCGGGCCTGCGCATGCCGGAGGGCGAGCCGCCGCCATGGGTCCGCGACGCGCTCGCGGCACAGGGATTTTCCGCGGGAGGCTTCGCCACCGCGCCGGGCATCAGTGCCGGGTTCCTGCCCTTCGCCCTGCCGCTGGCGGCGGTGAACGTTGCCCGGGCCGGCACCCTGGTGGCGGGCCTCGATCTCGGCCAGTTGTCCGATCATCTGTCGCGCCTGCGGCAGACGGGATCGCCCTTCCTCGCCGGCAGCGTGCTGACCGTTGCCCATCGGGACGGCGTCATCCTCGCCCGCAGCCCGCAGCACGCGGAATTCGTCGGCAAGCGGTTCCCGCCGGCCGCGATGGCCCTGGTCACCGCGGCCCGGTCGGGGATCGAGCGGCTGAAGAGCATCGACGGCACCTATCGTGTCGTCGGTTTCATCCCGGCTTCGCAATCACCCTACGGGCTGATGGTGGCGATCGGGTTCTATGAGCCGGCGATGATGGAGGACATCAACGAGGCGGCACTGCGTGGCGGCGGGTTGCTGGTGGCCGTCGCCCTGGCCGCGTTTCTGCTGACGCTGTTCGTTGCGCGCCGGTTCATCGGCCGACCGACGCGCGAGTTGCTGGCGGCGGCACGCCGCTGGCGCGAAGGCGACCTGTCGACGCCGGTGCGCGGCGAGCACCCGAGTTCCGAATTCGGCCAGATCGCCGCAGCGTACAACGACATGGCCGGAGCGCTCGCCCGTCGCGAGGAGGAACTGCGCGAGCATGCCGATGCGCTGGAGGCGCGGGTCGCGGCGCGCACGCAGGAATTGCTGGTCACCAACAACCGGCTGCAGGTGGAGATCGCCGAACGCCAGAACACCGAAGCCGCTCTCGTGCAGTCGCAGAAGCTTCAGGCGGTGGGTCAGCTTGCCGGCGGCATCGCGCACGACTTCAACAACCTGCTCGCGACGATACAGGGCAGCCTTGACCTGCTTGCGCAGTCGGTGCCGCTGGGACAGGAGCGCGAGCATGCCTGGATCGACCGTGCGACGGGCGCGGTGTATCGCGGTTCGCAACTCACCGGCCGGTTGCTGGCATTTTCGCGCCGCCAGCGGCTGGTGGTCGAGGCGTCGGATGTGAATGGGCTGGTCTCCGACCTCGTGCCGCTGCTGCGGACCTGCACGCACGGCCAGCGCATCCGCATCGACACGCTGCTCGGCGCCACGCTGTGGCCGGCCATGGTGGAACCGAGCCAGGTCGAGGCAGCGATCCTCAACCTCGCGCTGAATGCCCGCGACGCGATGCCGGATGGCGGCGTGCTGACGATCTCCACGGCCAACCAGCCGGTCGCGGAAGGCGCCTGCGACGACATCGTGTCGGGCGACTATGTCGCGATCACGGTCACCGATACCGGCACCGGCATGACAGCCGATGTGGCGCAGCGTGTGTTCGAGCCGTTCTTCACCACCAAGGGTCCGTCCGGCAGCGGCCTCGGGCTGAGCCAGGTCTACGGCATGGTGCGCGAATCCGGCGGCACCGTGCGGCTGCGGACCTCGCCGGGCGAAGGCACCTCGGTGTCGCTGCTGCTGCCGCGCGCCGCGGAGATGCCGAAATCCGAGCGCCCGCCGGTGGTGCAGCGCCGGTCGCAGTCGAAGCAGACCGTGCTGGTGGTGGACGATGATGACGACGTCCTGCAGGTCAGCGCGGAGATGCTGCGGCAACTGGGCTATTGCGTGACCACGGCGTGCAGCGGGCGCGAAGCCCTGGCGGCCATGGACCCCCCGCCGACCATCGTCATGCTGGATCATGCCATGCCCTCGATGACCGGCCTGCAGGTGGCAGCGGCGATGCGGGCGCGCGGCTTCAGCGGACCGATCGTGCTCGCCACCGGCTATGCGGAACTGGGCGAGGCGGAGCAGCGCGAACTCGGGGAATTGCAGGGCGTGCTGAACAAGCCTTACTCGATCCGCGAACTCGAGGTGCTGCTGGCACGGCTCGAGCCAGTGGCCGAGGCCGGACTCCAGGCAGCCAAATAGACGCCTTCACCGCGCGCCCGCCGGCCGGTCGAGAATGGCGCGCACGCGCCGGGCCAACTCGCTCTGGGTGAACGGCTTGCCGAGCAGTTCCACCCCCGCATCGAGCCGGCCGTTGTGCACGACGGCATTGCGCGCATAGCCCGTGGTGAACAGCACGCGCAGTCCGGATGCAGGCGGCGCGCCGCGTCGGCCAACTGGCGCCCGTTCATGCCGCCAGGAAGCCCGATATCGGTGAACAGCAGGCGGATGTTCGGCTCATGGTCCAGCACGTGCAGCGCCGATGCCCCGTCGATCGCTTCGCGCACGATATAGCCGAGTTCGCGTAGCGAGGATGCTGTGAAGTCGCGGACGCCGTCCTGATCCTCGACCACGAGGATGCGTTCCGCATCATCGGCCGTCGGTGCGCCAGTGGCCTCGGCCGATCGCGTCGGTGCTGCCTCTGCGCCACCGACGCGCGCGAGATACAGCTTCACGGTCGTGCCGAGACCGGGCTCGCTGTAGATCTTCACGTGGCCGCCGGACTGCTTGATGAAGCCATAGACCTGCGACAGGCCGAGACCGGTCCCCTGGCCGATCTCCTTCGTGGGTGAAGAACGGCTCGAACACCTTGCTCAGCACGTCTTGCGTCATGCCGCTGCCGGTATCGGTGACGGCGATCATCACGTAGGGGCCAGGCACCACGTTGTCAGGCTCGGTGCGCGCATAGGCTTCGTCGAGATGGGCATTCGCGGTCTCGATCGTCAGCCGCCCGCCGCCGGGCATGGCGTCGCGCGCATTCACCGCAAGATTCAGCAGCGCCGATTCAAGCTGGTTCTCGTCGGAGTGCGCACGCCACAGGCCGGCGGCGAGCACGCATTCCAGTTGCACGGAGGGCGCCGAGCGTCTGGCCGAGCAGGTCCGACATGTTGGACACCAGCCGGTTCACGTCGGTCGGTTTTGGTGCGAGCGGCTGGCGGCGCGAGAATGCCAGCAGGCGCTGCGTCAGCAGTGCCGCCCGTTCGGCGCCACGCCGCGCCGACGCGATGAGCGGGGCGGCGTCAGTATCGAGGGCAAGGTCGCGCGCGCGCCGCTCCAGGCGCTCCAGATTGCCGAGGATGACCTGCAGCAGGTGTTGAAGTCGTGCGCGACACCGCCGGTAAGCTGGCCGATCGCCTCCATCTTCTGCGCCTGGCGCAGCGCGGCCTCGACCTCCTCGCGCTGGGCGATCTCGTTGCGCAGGCTCTCGTTGGCGGCTGCCAGTTCCGCGTTGCTGCGGGCCAGCGCGTGCTGCGCGAAGCCGAGCACGCCGACCAGCAGCACGGCCATGCTGACCAGCAGGCCGATCACGCCGTAGCGCTGGATGCGCTGGCTCAATGGCTCCGTCACGCTCTGCAGATACGCGGTGCCGACCAGCAGGTCGCCCTGGCGCACGGGTGCCGTGACGGACAGCAGGTTGTTCTCGATGATCGGCTCGTGCAACGCCTGGCGGGGGTGGCAGGCGCGCGCGACCGTAGCGTGACCAGCCGACGAACAACTGGCCCGCCGCATCATACACCGCGGCCTGCTGCACCTCGGCGTTCGCCCGCATGGCGCCGACATATTCATCGGCCGCGGCACGGTCGTTGAACATCAGCGCGGCGGTGACGGTCGAGGCGAGGATCCGCGCCTGCACGGCGACCTCGCTGACCTTCTGTGCCTCGTTGGAACGATCGATGTAGAGCGCGAGGACGATCCCCGCGCCGAGCAGGACGATGGCGGTGGCGAGGGCGATGGCCGGCATCAGGCTCCAGCGTCTCGGCATAGGCGCGGTCCTCACCGTGGTCCCGATCGTGGCCGCACGGCGACGGCCAGACTGAGCAGTTTCGAACTGATCCCAAGCCCGCTCCGGGCCGCCGCGGCATCATCGATCTCGAAGCGCACGCGGTTGTCGTGAATGACGAAGTTGATGATCCCTTTCGCCTGTGGCTCGGCCGTCTGATCGGTGACCGTCAGTATTGGCTGGTCCTGCACGGCGGCAAGTGCGGCGGCATTGCCGGCGGCGATATAGACCAGGGAGCAGGGCGGACTCGTGGCGACGGTCTCCAGCCGGCGAACCGTGACCGGGCGCCCCGCGACCGTCTGGCCGCTGACGGCACGGTCCAGCAGCACACCGAACGGATCGCGTCCGACGACGCAGATGGCGAACACCCCGCCGGGGAATTGCGCCGCCTCGCCGGGCCATGCCACGAACGGTGACAGCTTCGCCAGGTAGGTCGCCTTCACCGCCAGTTCGAGTTGACCGTCCTGGCCGACCGCGGATCGCGCAACGACCAATGCGAGCAGGAGGGCCACCGCACTGCGCAGCCATGCGGTCGCGCCTCGCGTCATCAGAAGGTCCGGCGCAGGCCGAGATAGATGCTGCGCCGCGCCGCCTGCAACGGCATCGGTGGATTGGCGATCTCCACATGACGCGGCGCGAGCAGATTGTAGCCGGCGAGCGACAACTCCAGGTTCGGCGCCACCTGCCACGCGATCCGCGCCTCGGCCTCGACGTAGCTCGGGATCGGCCCGGTAGGCAGGCCGTCGACCGCGCGAAAGCCGATGTCGAGCTTGATGTCGTGCGGCAGGTCGAACGAGGAGCGCCAGGATAGCTGGTAGCCGGGATCGTCGCCGACCGACTGGTTGTCGCCCGCGCTGATGACGCCGGCCTTCAACCGCAGGTTCTTGCGCAGCAGGTTCACCCCGGCGGAGAGCCGCCACCAGCGCAGCACCTGCCAGTCGCCCCAGGCCTCGACACCGTAGACGCTGCCCTCCCGCGAATTGCTCAACTGGAACAGCAGCGGCGACAGCGAGATCACGTTGGTGCTGCGCAGGTCGCTGTAGCTGTCATAGTAGAACGACACCGACAGCGACGTGTTGGAGGTTGGGCGTCCGCGATAGCCGATCTCGTACGCGATCAGCTTTTCGGTCGCGAAGTCGAGTGCCGGCAGCACGATGCCGGGCGCCTGCAACTCCCGGTCGACGCGCGAGGGCGTGCGCACCGCGCGCGAGACGGCCGCCCACAGGAACGCGGTATCCGAGGCGCGCCAGCCCAGCGCACACTCGGCAGGTAGTCGAAGCCGGTATAGGTGCTGTCCTCCAGCTTCAATCCGGCCGTGAGTTTCAGGCGGTCGGTGATGGTGATGGTGTCCTCGACGAATACGTCGCCGATGCCGATCAGCCGCCGCGGCTTTACCAGGGCGAACGGCGGCACCGTGACCTCGAAATGATCGACCGAGACGCGGTACTCGCCGCCCCACACTACCGTGTTGCGGCCGATCGCGAACGTGTGCTGCGCCTGAAGATCGTAGCTCGCGTACCAGTCGGTGGTGCCGGGTGCGACGCGGCTCTGCTCGTCGAACGACGTCTGCACCTCGAGATGCGAATCGTCATCGAACCGGCGGCTCCAGCGGCCCACGATGTTGCTGCCGTACTGCCGGCCATTGAACGCGTCGGTATTGCGGTAGAAATCGCCCTCCACCATCAGCCCATCGTCGCGGCCCTGCCAGTCGGTGCGGAAAACCGACCTGGCCGCCATGCCAGTCGTCGCCGGCGCTGCTGCCGTTCGGCAATACGGTGTGGCCGTTGCCGAAGCCCTGGCCGTAGATACGGAACGTGCCGTTCTCGCTGAAGCGCCCGCCGTAGCGGATCAGGCCGTTCTGATCGACCGGACCGGCCTTGAGGTCGATCAGACCGCCCTGCGTGTCGCGCGAATTCTTGGTGATGATGCTGATGACGCCGTTGACCGCATTGGCGCCCCATTGCGTGCCTCCGGGCCCGCTGATCACCTCGATGCGGTCGATGTCGTCGAGCGGCACCTGGATCTGGTCCCAGAACACGCCGGAATGGATCGGCGAGTAGATGCTGCGGCCATCGATCATCACCAGCAGCTTGTTGGACGAATCGATGCCGTTGAAGCCGCGCGCCGACACCGCATAGGAAGGCGAGTTGAAGCGCGCCACCTCCAGATTCGGCGCAAGCCGCAGCGCCTCGGCCAGCGTGATGGCACCCGAGCGGCGGATCTCGTCGCTCGAAATGACGTAGACGGCGGCCGGCGTATCACTGAGCGACTGCGGCCGGCGCAGCACGGAGGTGACGTCGATATTGGCAAGCTGGTCGATCGACAGCGTGCGCAGGTCGTCGATGGTCTGCGCCGCGGCGGGGCTGCACAGGACCGCGAGGGCGCACGGCAGCGCCAACTTGACCCGACGAAGCTTGCGCACCTTCTCCCCTGGCGAGCCGAGTCCCCGGCGGGAGGCTGCGCACCTCCGCCTCGTTCCGCAATTACATCAGACAAGCGCGCGCAAGGAATGCCAAGACGGGCGGCAAGTTGGCGGCGGCATTCCGGTGGCGCTGCGCGTCAATAGTGCGTGACTGCACGGCACACCGGATTATTCCGGGTTCGGTGATGAAGGCCTCGCGTGCGGTCAGGCGGTTAGTGCGCGTCGGCCCAGGTGTGGCCAGCGCCGGTCTCGACCACCAGCGGCACCGACAGCACCGCGGCGCCCTCCATCACCTGGCGCACCAGCGCGGTCAGCGATGTGACCTCATGGTCCGGGGCCTCGAACAGCAGTTCGTCATGCACCTGCAGCAGCAGCCGCGATGTCAGGCCGGCATCCGCCAGCGCTTTCGGCAGCCGCACCATCGCACGCTTGATGATGTCGGCGGCACCGCCCTGCAACGGCGCGTTAATCGCCTGGCGTTCGGCATAGGCACGCCGCGCCGGATTCTTGTCGCCGATGCCGGGTACCCAGCAGCGGCGCCCGAACGGCGTGGTGACATAGTTGTTGATGCGGGCTTCTTCCTTCGCGCGCTCCATGTAGGTGCGGATAGCTGGGTAGCGAGCGAAGTAGGCGTCGATATAGACGCGCGCCTCGCCTGGACTGATCCCAAGCTGCCGCGCCAGGCCAAAGCCGCTGATGCCGTAGATGATGCCGAAATTGATCGCCTTGGCACGCCGGCGCGTCATCGGATCCATGCCGGCCATCGGAATGCCGAACACCTCCGACGCGGTGCGCGCGTGGATGTCCTCGCCGCGTGCGAAACTGTCGCGCAGCGCGGGAATGTCGGCGACATGCGCCAGCAGCCGAAGTTCGATCTGCGAATAGTCGGCCGATACCAGCATGTGTCCGGGCTCGGCCACGAAGGCATGGCGGATGCGGCTGCCTTCCTCGGTGCGGATCGGGATGTTCTGCAGGTTCGGATCGTTCGACGACAGCCGCCCGGTCGATGCGATGCACTGGGCGTAGCATGTATGGACGCGGCCGGTGTCCGGGTTGATCTCGCCCACCAGCGCATCGGCGTAGGTCGATTTCAGCTTCTGCAACTGCCGCCAGTCGAGGATGCGCGCCGGCAGTTCGAACCCCTGGTCGGCGAGCGACTGCAGCACCGACGCATCGGTGCCCCAGGCACCGGTCTTCATGCGCTTGCCGCCCGTCAGCTTCATCTCGTCGAACAGCACCTCGCCGAGTTGCTTCGCCGACCCGACATTGAACGGCCGGCCGGCGAGGCGGTGGATGTCCTTCTCGATCACGCCCATGCGCTGCTCGAAATCCACCGACATCCGCCGCAGGTCATCGGCATCCACCTTGATGCCGGCCCGCTCCATCTCCAGCAGGACCGGCAGCAGCCGGCGTTCCAACTGCTCGTACAGCGCCAGCGCGCCGTTGAAGCGCAGCCGCGGCCGCAGCGCCTGCCACAGCCGCAGCGCCACATCGGCGTCCTCGGCGGCATAGGCGGTCGCCCGCTCGATCGGCACCTGCGCGAACGGTATCCGGTTGCGGCCGGTGCCGGTGACCTCGTCGTAGGTAACCGGCGTGTGGCCGAGGTGGAGCTGTGAAAGCTCGTCCAGCCCGTGGCCATGCATGCCGGCCTCCTGGGCGTAGGAGATCAGCATCGAATCGTCGAACGGCCTGGCGCGCGGGAAGCCCGCGCGCTCCATCACCAGCATGTCGAACTTGGCGTTCTGATAGATCTTCAGAACGTTCGGATCGGTCAGCACCGGTGCCAGCGCGGCGATCGCGGCGTCCAGCGGCACCTGCGCGTCCAGCCCCTCATGCCGCAACGGCAGATAGGCGGCGCGCCCGGCGGCGACCGCGAGCGAAACCCCGACCAGCCCCGCACGCAGCGGGTTCAGCCCGTCGGTCTCGGTATCGATGGCGAGGAAGCCGCAGCCATGGGTTTCCGCCAGGAAGTCGCGCAGCGCGGCTTCCGTCGTGATGGTCGGGTAGGGACCGAAGCCCGACGCCACATCGGCCAGCGCCGGCCGTGCCGCTTCCGGCAAGGGCAGGGCGGCCTGGCTGCGGCGCGGCGCGCCCTCGATCGTGGTCGCCGCTGGCGACGCCACATCGGCTTCCAGGCCGAGGCGCGTGGCGATCGAGCGGAAGCCTTGCTGCTTCAGCCAGGCGGCGAGGCCCGGCTTGTCGTACTCGCGGGTGTGCAGCGTCTCGATCTGCGCCGGCAGCGGCGTGTCGGTGCGCAGCGTCACCAGTTCGCGGGAGATGCGCGCCCTCTCGGCATGCTCGATCAGGTTGTCGCGCCGCTTGGACGGCTTCATCGTCGGGGCGGCCGCCAGCACGCTCTCCAGGTCGCCATACTCGTTGATGAGCTGGGCGGCGCCCTTTGGTCCGATGCCGGGCACGCCGGGGACATTGTCCACCGGATCGCCGATCAGCGCCTGGACCTCGATCATCTTGTCCGGCGTGACGCCGAACTTCTCCATCACCTCGGCGGGGCCGATCGGCTTCTGCTTGATCGGATCCAGCATCTCGACGCCGGGCCGGATGAGCTGCATCAGGTCCTTGTCGGACGAGACGATGGTGACCTGGCCGCCGGTCCCGCTGGCCGTGTGGGCATAGGCGGCGATCAGGTCGTCGGCCTCCCAGTCGGCCAGTTCGATGGCGGGGACGCCGAACGCCTGCGTTGCCCTCGCGCACCAGCTTGAACTGCGGGATCAGGTCGTCGGGCGGCGGCGGACGATGCGCCTTGTAGGCGTCGTACAGCCGGTTGCGGAACGTCGTCGCACCGGCGTCGAAGATCACCGCGAGATGGGTGCCGACATGCTCGCGCAGCAGCTTGGCCAGCATGTTGGAGAAGCCGAACACCGCGTTCACCGGCGTGCCGTCGGGACGGGTCATCGGCGGGAGGGCGTGGTAGGCGCGGAAAATGAAGCCCGATCCGTCGATCAGGACCAGGTGCAGCTTCTGCTCATCGGCCGGCGGCGTGTCGATCGCCGCCAGGAGGTCAATGTCCGCTGGCGTGGCCGGCTCCTTCGTTCAGCACATAGAGGCGCGAGCAATACGGGCACAGCACCGACGTCTTCTCGATGTGGAGGAACACCCGCGGGTGCCCGAGCGCTCCGTCGCCGCCATCGCAGGCGACCGTCCGGTCGTCGACATGGATGATCTCGGTGGGGGTTGCGGCCGGGCTGGCGGCGGTGCCGTCCATCGTGCTGTTCGCATCCTCGTTGGCAGGGGAGGCTGCATGATAGCGATGCGACCCGCGCTTTCAACCTTGTCCTGCCGCCGCTCCGGCAGGTGCTGCCGTCCCGCGGCACTTGAGCGGCGGGACGACATCGCCTACTTGCCGGAGCCGGCGTTGCGATGGGGCGTAGCCAAGCGGTAAGGCAGCGGATTTTGATTCCGCCATTCGGAGGTTCGAACCCTCCCGCCCCAGCCAGCGCTGGTGTCCAGCGCGCGGACGCTAGGCGCGCTCCATCGCCGGAGCGGTCCGCCGCAACTCGCAGATCGCGGCGTGGACCTGCTGCCACAGGTCGAAGCCTGCCACGTCGCCCTGCTGGCGCAATTCGGCCGCCCGTTCCAGGGCAACCGCCTGGGCCCGCAGGCCGTGCAGCCTGATCATCGAGGTCGCGGTCCCGTGCGCATCGCGCCGGATGTCCTGCTTGTTCATGGCCGTCCTCCTGTCAGCAACGTCGAGGATCGGCATATGCGTTCCGGCGGCGCGATGCGCCAGTCGCGGGCACGTCAGCGGGATGAAATTTCGGCCATCATCGCCGGCCGGAGTCGAACCCCAGGAATCCGGCATTCGGGTTCGGCGCGCCGCCGTCGCCGCTGAACAGGCGGGCGGTCTGCGACGGCGCCGGCTGCGATACGGCGACCTTGGCGGCCCTGGCGCGGCGGGCACCTGTCGGGCCTGGCGGGTGGGTGCCGGCTTCGCCGCGGTCTCGTTGGCGGTCGGACGGCCTCGGCCATCGTCGCCCCGCATCGACAGCAGCATGAACGAGATGTCGTTCCGCGCCAGGTCGACCGAAAGCTCGATCGGCGTCATGCCGAGGATGTTGCGTCCGTTGAGGTCGGCGCCGCGGCTGACCGAATCACGGGCGGCCGTGATGTCGCCGCGGTTGATCGCATCGAACAGCGCCTCGGTGGGTTCCATGTCGCCGGCGGCGCGGGTGGGCGGTGCCGCCCCGCGGCCGCCCGAGGTGGCGCCGGGCAGCGCCGGTGGCGGCACGGTCTGCGCCGGCGCGTTCATCGGCTTGCCGCCGGTCGTCTGCTTGAACATGCCCGGGGACTGGGCAAACGCGGGCGCCGCCGCCATCAGGGCGCCAAGGACAGTGGCAGAGATCAATCCGGTTTTCATGGCACCCAGTCTACCCTAGTGCGTGCTCGCTTCCAGCGGAATTACGTCGAGCGCGACCCAGGCGGCGAAACAAAGAGCTGTCGCAGGTTCGATGCTTTCCTCATACCGAACAGGTGCTAACCGCGGTTGAGCCACCAGAAGCCTGCGGTGAGGGTACGTCGCATAGGCGCTCCATGCGAGGTACGGCGCCATCAGCCACACGGCCAGCCGCCGCAGCCGCAGGAACGCGCGCATCGTCAGCCCGGTCAGCACGAGCAGCGCGAGACACAGCATGAGCGCGAGCGGCGGGCTGTGCAGCGCAAAGAATGCCGGCGTCCAGGCGGCGTTCGCGGCAAGCTGCCAGCCCCAGAGGCGCAGCGGCTGCGGCGAAACGGCGCGGCGCCAGGCGAGCCAGCCGGCAACGCCGATCATGACGTAGAGCGCGCTCCACACCGGCCCGAACATCCAGTCGGGCGGCGCGCCGGGCGGGCGGTGCAGCGACAGGTACCAGCCGGGCGGCAGGCTGGCGATCAGCGAACCGTCCGCGACGGCCACCAGCAGGCTCAGTCCGACGAAGCCCACCAGCGCAAGTCCTGGCGAGATCGGTGCGGACGATCCCGGATGGGATCCCCATTCGTTGGGATCGGAATTCAGGAAGACACGCCATCCTTTCGTGCCGATCGGGAACCAGGCCGCTGGTGTACCCTACCAGCCATTCACGCGCGACCAGACGGCGACGACTTCGTCACTGTCCTCGACCACAAAATAGCGATCATGCGCCCGCCGCGGTCATGCAGGTATGGTTGGGCGCGATGCGCAGCCTGGCGCCGATCGGCAGGTCCAGCGGATACGCCGGATCGGCCTCCACCACGCCATGCTCCTGGTAGGCGCGGCGGACCACGGCGTCGCCATGGCTGCGCCGGCCGGCGGCATCCAGCACCAGCCCGAAGCCGTAATCCTTCGGCGCATCGGCGGTGCTGCGGTCCTTGGACAGCGCCAGCCCGCCGGCATCCACCAGCAGCCGCCCGGGGCGCCGGGCCGATCACGCTGGTGAGCACGGTCAGCGCGATCGAATCCAGGTCGTGGGTGCCGATCTCCGCCTGGAACAGGTCGCCGAACATGTAGACGCCGGCGCGCACTTCGGTGACCCCATCGAGGTGGCGGGCGTGCAGCGCGGTCGGCGAACTGCCCATCGAGACGATCTGCGCCGGATGCCCCGCCTCGCGCAGCCGCTCGGCCGCGCGGACCACCCCGGCACGCTCCGTCTCGGCGATCTGCGCGATGTCGTCGAGCGTGCGGCCGGCATAGGAGTGCCCGGCATGCGTCATCACGCCGGCGAGATAGGGACCGAGCCGCGCGGCAATCTCCAGCAGCAGGTAGTCGTCGGGCGCCACGCCGCCGCGGCCTTCGCCGGTATCGATCTCGATCAGCACGCGCGGCGGCTGGCGGTGTGCGGCGATCGCGCTGGCGGTGTCCAGGTCGTCGGTCAGCACGATGACCGCCGCGCCCGCGCCGTTGAGCTTCGCCACCTGGTCCAGCTTCTGCGGCGTGATGCCGACGGCATACAGGATGTCGGTGATGCCGTAGCCGGCGAAATACTCCGCCTCCGCCAGGGTGGACACGGTGATGCCGCCGGGCTGGCCTGCGGTCGCGAGGCGGGCGACCTCGATCGACTTGGCGGTCTTCATGTGCGGGCGCAGCGGCACGCGGTGGCGTGCCAGCCAGCGTGCCATCGTGCCGATATTGCGCAGCAGGATGCCGCGGTCGAGCACCAGGCACGGGGTGGGCAGGTCGGCGAGCTTCATGCCGTCCACTCCGCAGTGGCGTCGATCGGCAGCACGGGACGAGGCATGTGCCGCCAGGGGAAGCGCGACAGGACGGGGCTGGTGAGGCCGGGGGCGTCCACCTCCACCACCTGCTCGTGGCGGAAGAACTCGTCGAAGCCGCCGCGGAAATGGCCGCGCGACTTCACCACCACGATGCGGGCGGCGGCGATGTCGAGGCCGAACGCCTCGAAGAATACCGGATCGGCACATTGCACGCGGTTGGAGATCACCACGACGGTGATGCCGCCGATCTGCAGCGCCGCGCACGGGCCGAGGGCAAGGGTGTTGTTGGCGTAGATGCCGCGCCGGCCAAGCATGGCGCCGTCGTGCAGGCGCCGCACCGTGGCCGGCGCGCTGAACGGCTCGGAGAATTCGTCGCCGCCGTCGCGGTTGAACCGCGCGGTGAACGTCGCGCCCTCCCCCAGTGTATGGGCTTCGGCGGCGAGGGCGGGATCGTGGATGACGCCGACCAGCGCATCGCGGACACCGGCGTGGTGGAACGCCTCGAGGATCCACATCGTGTTGCCGCGCCCGCCGCCGCCCGGATTGTCGGCGACGTCGGCGAACACCAGCGCCGGTGCGCCTCGGTCCTCGGTCGCCTTCGCCCGCCGGGTGGCCTCCTCGAGCGAGGTCAGCACTGCGCGGAAACCGGTCCCGCCGCGCCCAGCCCGCCTCGGCAATCTCGTGCGCCCAGCGATTGTGCGGCATCGGCGTCGGTCGCGGTGACCACGACGGTGAGGCCGTTGAACGGCGTGTCGGCGAAGGCGAAGCCGCCCATCACCGACACGTTCAGCACGCGCCCCGCATAGGGCGCCTCCTGCATCCGCTGCTGGCCAAGGTCGATCAGTTCGCCATACGGACGCTCGTGCGCGTCGCGGCCGGTCAGCATGCTCACGGTGGGCGGCACGATCGGCAGCCGGATGTGCGCGAGGTAGGTGCGCGTGCCCGCCAGCAGCCGGCGCATCACCTGCGCCGATTCGGCGCCGCGCTCGCGCATGTCGAGATGCGGATTGGTGCGGTAGCCGATATAGGCGTCGACCAGCGCGACGTCGGCGTCCGAGACGTTGGCGTGCAGGTCGTAGCTGGCGACCACCGGCGTGGCGGGGCCGACGATGCCGCGCACGAAGGTCAGCAGTGTGCCTTCCGGGTCGTGGTCGGCGGTGGCGAGGGCCGGCGCCGTGCAGCACGCAATAGACGCCGTCCAGCCGTCCAGCGTTGCGCAACCCGGCCTCCCACTCGGCCATCATGCGGTCGAAGAATGCCTGGTCCACCGGGCCGTTGGGCTCGGCCATCGCGCAGGATTGGGCACCGGCTGCCAGTTCGCCGGCCGCGTCCATGTCGGCGATGAAGCCGGGCAGTTCGCCCAGCATGTGCGGCGCGGGGGGAGCGCGCATCGGACACCATCGCCTCACCGCGCAGCAGCGTGCGGCCGGCGAAGTCGGCCTCCGTCGCGGTGGGCGCGAAACGATTGCACTCGATGGAGAAGCCGAGCAGCGCGATGCGGGGGCCGCTCACAGCGTGATCCCCAGCAGTTCCGCGATGCGCGGCGTCGCCTTGAGGGCCGCTGCCGGTCAGCACCAGCACCGTGGTCTGCTCCGGCGTGATCGTGCCGGCGTCCAGCAGCTTGCGGAACGCGCCGGCGACCTGGGCGGAGGTGGGCTCGACGTAGACGCCGATGCGCGCGAGATCGAGCGTCGCCCCGGCGATCTCCGCCTCGCTCAGCATCACCGCGCCGCCGCGCGTCTGGCGCAGCGTGCCCAGCACCTCTGCCAGCCGGATCGGCTGCGCGATCGCGGTGCCCTCGGCGATGGTGGGGGTGATCTCGGTCGCCACCGGCGTGTCGGCGCCGGCCAGGAACGCGGCGGCAATCGGTGCGCAATTGGCCGGCTGGGCGGCGAAGATGCGCGGCATCGCCTCGATCTCGCCAGCGCGCAGCAGTTCGGAAAAGCCGATCTCGCAGCCCAGCACGTTGGAGCCCGCGCCGCAGGGGGTGATGACGTTGTCGGGGCGCGCGGAAGCCCAGATCCTCCCACAGCTCATAGGCCAGCGTCTTGGTGCCGTGCAGGAAGAACGGGTGCCAGTTGTGGCTGGCATAGAATACCGTCTCGGAGCGCGCGACGGCGGCATCGGCGGTGGCCTGGCGCGAGCCGGGGATCAGTTTCCACCGTGGCGCCGTGCGCGCGCATCTGCACGGTCTTCGCCGGGCTGGTGGAATCGGGCGCCATGATCGTGGCGTGGAGGCCGCCGGCCGCGGCATAGGCGGAGATCGCCGCGCCGCCGTTGCCGGAGCTGTCCTCCAGCACGTCGTGCACGCCCTGCGCCCGCAGCAGCGACAGCATGACGCTGGCGCCGCGGTCCTTGAAGCTGCCGGTCGGCGCGAACCACTCACATTTCAGCAGCGCCGATGCGCCGTGCAGCGAGCGGCGGACCAGCGGGGTGCAGCCCTCGCCCATGGTGATCGGATCGTCCGGCACGAAGGGGAAGGCGGCGCGGTAGCGCCACAGGCTGCGCGTGGCCGGGTCGATCTGGTCGCGGGTGAGGCCGGCCAACGGCGTGAGCAGCAGCGGCGCATGGTTCGGCCCGCACCAGCGCGGCTGGTCGAGCGGGAAGGTCTGGCCGGTGCGCGGGTCGAGATAGGCTGGGGACATGGGCGGGAGTGTGCACAGTTCGGACGCGGTGCAAAGGGTCGGAGCCCGGCGTGAATGCGGGCCGGAGGGCCTACCGGAGGAGCCGGCCCAGCGCCGACACACATCGGGTTGTTCCGCCTTAGTAGCCGGCTTCCTTTTGATGGCGGAAGGCCAACAGATAGACGGCATCGGCTGCCGGCTGATGCCGATAGAGTGCGACGTAGCCGGAGTCACCGAATGGGATCACCAACTCGCGCAGATCCGGCTGATCGGGCAACGGGCGGCCGATATTCGCGCTGGTCTGGATCATTGCGAGATGTCGGGCGATCACCTGGCCGGCCCGCCGCGCCGCCTGGGGATTCCGCTCCGCCAGGAAACCGCGACAGCGTGCCAGGCCGAGAGCCGCCCCTTCGGTGACGACTACTCGTGGCACCCCGGCATCGCCGCTTCCGTCTCGGCGCCCCAGCCTTCCAGCCAGGTGCGCACCTCCTCGCCCGTCAGATGACGCCCGGTCTCCTGGTAGGCCGTCCAGGCGGACATGGCCTCCTGCCTGAAGCTCTCACGGGCTTCCTCGCGCGCGACATACTGGCTGATCGCCTCGCGCATGATCCAATGGGCCGATCGCCGGCGCAGTTCGGCGAGCCGCTGCACGCGGCCCTTAAGCTCGTCATCGATCTTGATCGACGTTGCCATGCGGATTCACGGTTATCGCTGGGTATTACCTGCCGATAGTGTAGGGAGCATCACCCGGCCTGTCCATCAACCACCCGCCAAACAGCGGCTGAGGCCGACCGCGGCAGGAATCGACGTCCCTCTCCGGGCGTCCGATAAACCGCCGCCAGACGAGCAACAGCAACCACAACAACCGACACAGGGAGACCACCCCATGGACCGCCGCTCGCTGTTCGCCGGAACCGCCGCGCTGGCCGCCGGTGCCGCCATCGGCATCACCAGCGCCGCCGCCCAACCCGCCACTGCCCAGCCCGCCGCTGCCCAAACCCGCCACTGCGCAACCCACCGGCGCCGGCCAGTCGCCCGGCGTCTACCGCATGAAGCTCGGCAGCTTCGAGATCACCGCCGCCACCGACGGCATCGCCTATCGCCCCCTCACCGACGGCTTTGTCCGCAACGCCCCGCTCGCCGATGTGCAGCAGGCGCTGAAGGACGCGTTCCTGCCCTCGGACAAGGTGCCCATCCCGTTTACTCCCCTCGTGGTCAACACTGGTGCCAAACTGGTGCTGCTGGATGCGGGCAACGGCCAGTTCGGGGCCCCAACCTCCGGCCAGCTTGTCGCCAACCTCACCGCCGCCGGGATCGACCCGAAGGCGGTCAACATCGTCATCATCAGCCACTTCCACGGCGACCACATCAATGGCCTGCGCGGCAAGGACGGCGCGCTGACCTACCCCAATGCCGAGATC
Organism: Acetobacteraceae bacterium; assembly: GCA_037201625.1. GTDB lineage: Bacteria > Pseudomonadota > Alphaproteobacteria > Acetobacterales > Acetobacteraceae > JAMXLO01. The sequence continues at coordinate 3,225,152 of JBBCGR010000003.1, forward strand.
ATGGTGCCGGCGCCGGAATGGGCGTTCTGGATGGATGATGACAACATGGCCAAGGCGCCCGAAGGGATGAAGCCCGGGTTCCAGGGCGTCCGCCGGGTATTCGGCCCGATCGCCGACAAGGTGACGCGCTATGAGCCGGGCAAGGAACTGGTCACCGGCATCCAGTCGGTCGCCGCCTATGGCCACACGCCGGGCCACTGCACCTTCGCGATCCAGTCCGACGACAAGCGCATGCTGTATCTGGCGGACATCACCAACAACCCGCTGCTGTTCGTGCGCAATCCCGACTGGTCGGCGGTGTTCGATCAGGATGCCGATATGGCGCGGGCGGCGCGGCGGCGGGCGCTCGACATGGCGGCCCAGGAAAGGATGCTGGTAGCGGGTTACCACTACCCCTTCCCGGCGATGGGGCCACATCGTCAAGGAGGGCAGCCGGTTCGACGTGGTGCCGGCGTTCTGGATGCCGACGCTGTAGCCGCTTTACGCGACGCGATGCGGGAGGCGAGAGTGAGGCATGTCCTCCTCGCTCTCCGCCCGTCTCGACCGGCTGTTGGAAACCCTGCCGCAATCCTATCCCGGCCCCGGTGGGGCTGTCGCTGCATTGCGCGAGGGCGAGGTGCTCGTGCGCCATGCCTGGGGCTGGGCGAACGCCGAGCGGCGCATCGCCTTCACGCCGGGCACGCTGTTCCGCATGTGCTCGATCACCAAGCAGTTCACCTGCGCCGCGCTGCTCGATGCATTCCCCGACCCGACCGTGCTCGACGCCGATGTGCGCGCCCGCCTGCCGTTGCTGGAGCAGCCGGCGCCCGGCGCGCTGCACCTGGCCCATAACCAGTCGGGCCTGCGCGACTACTGGGCCGTGGCGATGCTGCACGGCTCGCCGGTCGAGGCGCCGTTCGGCGACGCCGAGGCCACCCGTGTCATCGGCGGGCCGCGGACGCTGCATTTCGCGCCCGGCACGCGCTTCTCCTACGTCAACCAGAATTTCCGTCTGTTGTCCGACATCCTGCAGGAGCGCACCGGCCGCAGCTTCGCCGAACTGCTGCGCACCCGCGTCTTCGACCGCGCCGGCATGCCGAGTGCCTTCCTGGCGGCCGACACCCGCGCCATGCCCGACGGCACGGAAGGCTACGAGGGCACCCCGGCGATCGGCTTCCGCGCCGCCGAGAACCGCGTGCTGTGGACCGGCGATGCCGGCCTGGGCGCCAGCCTCGACGACATGATCGCCTGGGAGCGCCACATCGATGCCACGCGCGACGATCCGGATGCGCTGTATTCGCGGCTGTCCGCGCCGGTAACATTCGCCGGCGGCGCGCCGGCGACCTATGGCTTCGGCCTCGGACGCGGGGTCGAACTCGGCCGGGCGGTGACCGGACATGGCGGCGCGCTGCGCGGCTGGCGGAGCCACCGGATGGTTGTCCCCGGGGAGCGGATCTCGGTGGTGGTCATGCTCAACCACCTGACCAACGCCCACGACGCCGCGGTCGACGTGCTGGCGGCGGTGCTTGGCGAGACGCCTCCCGCCCCCGCCCCCGCCCCCGCCACGACCGCCGCCCCAGGCACGACCGCCGCCGGCACGTCGCCGCCGGGCTATCTCGGCGCCTATACCGAGCCGGAGACCGGCCTCGCCGTGCGGCTGGAGGCGGCGGACGGCAAGGTTCTGCTGCGCTACGGTCATTTCCCCGAACGGCTCGACCCGCAGCCCGATGGCAGCGCCGCCGGCCTCGGCGCGCGGCTGCACCCGGCGGCCGATGGGCTGTGGCTCGATCGCCCGCAGGAGAACCAGAGTTCCCGCCTGGTCCGCTGCGACGGTCCGCCCGCGCGCGACGTCACCGGCCGCTTCCACTGCGCGGAACTGGACGCCGACCTGACCGTCGTCGACGCCGGCGGCGTGCTCTCCGGCGGGTTTTCGGGGTTCCTGGGCCAGGGGCGGATGGAAACGCTGGGCGCCGTCGGCGGCGATGTCTGGGTGCTGCCCTGTCCCCGCGCGCTCGACCACACGCCGCCGGGCGACTGGACGCTGGCATTCCAACGCGATGCCGCGGGCAACGTTAACGGCGTCACGGTGGGCTGCTGGCTCGCCCGCCGCCTGAATTACGCGAGGAGTGCGTCCTGATGAGCGACTTCGAGGCCCCTGTCGTCACGCTCACCCCGCGACCTGGTGACGCTGGACAGCCGCAGTTTCATCTCCAACCTGCCGGTCGCCGAGCGGGTGGAGGCGGCGCTCGCCGGCTTCGACATCGAGCGGATCGACTACACGGACGCGGCCGGCGTGGCGAAGCGGGCCTTGGTGGCGCATCGCGGGCCGGCGGGCGGCATCGCCCTGTCCGGCCATATGGACACGGTGCCCGACACGGGCTGGCAGGAGGATCCCTGGTCGGCGCGGCTCGATGCCGAGGGGATCATGCATGGCCTGGGCACCACGGACATGAAGGGGCCGGTGGCGGCTGCGATCGTGGCGGCCCTTGCGCTGCCCGAGCGCGTGCCGATCACCCTGCTGATCACCACCGATGAGGAGACCACCAAGCAGGGCGCGCGGCTGATGGCCGAACGCTCGGAACTGGTGCGCCGGGTCAAGCCCACCGGGATCATCGTGGCGGAACCCACGTCGCTCGCCCCGGTGCGCGGCCACCGCAGCCACATCGCGTTCACCTGCGTTGCCACCGGCGTGCAGGCGCACAGCAGCACCGGTCGCGGCTTCAATGCCAACTGGGCCTTGCTGCCATTCCTGATGGAGATGAAGGTGGTCTACGAACGGCTGCGCAGCGATACCAGCCTGCAGGACGCCGAGTACGACCCGCCGTTCAGCGACTTCAACCTGGTGATCGACAACCATGGCGCGGCGGTCAACGTGACGGTGCCGAAGGCGACGGCGCGCATCAAGTTCCGCTATTCGGCGAAGGTCGATCCGGCGCCAGTGCTGGCGGCGGTCTACGGCGCGGCGGAGCGGTGCGGGATCGCGGTCTCCGAGGCGCGGGAGGGCTTTCCCCCGGAACTGCCGGCCGAGCATCCGCTGGTGCGGCTGTGCGTGGACCTGGTCGGCCGAGCGGCGGGCACTGCCCCTTACGGCACCGATGCCTCCGAATTGCAGGCGATCGCGCCCTGCGTCGTGCTCGGGCCGGGCAGCATCGCCGAGGCGCATACGCCGACCGAGAAGGTGCGGGTGGCCGACCTGGCTGCCGCCGTGCCGGTGTTCATGAAGCTGGCCGAACTGGGCGCACGAAACTGACCGCTGCCGGCGACGCCTCGCCGTCGTCTCCCGCGCGCCCGGCGGCACGACGACCGCGCCACGCGGCCCCAAGTGCTACGCGGGCCTGGGCGGCTGCGGTTTCGCGACGGTGCTCGTGATGCCCACCAGCGCCAAGTGCGAACCGTGATCCATCCAGAGTCCCGGTACGTCGTTGCCTCCGACATGATGCTCGGCGCGACGCAGGCGGCGACCCGGAACACGCGCGTCTCGATACCCGTCAGCGTGCCGTGCTAGCGTGGATGCGGAACAGCGGAACGCGCCGCATGCCCGATCGCCCGCACCCATGCCTGTCGGTCCGTGACCGGTCTGCCGGCGCCATGTTGCCGTGACGCCGCGCCCGCTGCCGCGCAGCCTGTACGCCGAGACGGCGCGACAGAAGGTGCCGACGCCGCCTCTCGATGGTGACCGGCGGGTCGATGTCTGTGTGGTGGGCGGCGGGTTCACCGGTCTCTCGGCGGCGCTGCACCTGGCACAGCAGGGCGTCGAGGTCGCGGTGCTGGAGGCGAACGAGCCTGGCTGGGGCGCCTCGGGCCGCAACGGTGGCCAGGTCAATCCGGGCCTGAAGCACGACCCCCGACCAGGTGGAGGCCGATTTCGGGCCCGACCTCGGGCGGCGGATGGTGACGCTGGCGGGCGATGCGCCGAACGTCGTGTTCCGGTTGATCGAGCAGCACCAGATGGAATGCGACGCGCTGCAGTCGGGAACTTTGCGGGCCACCTACGGCGCGCGTGATGCCGGAACGATCCGCCGGTCCGCCGAGCAGTGGATACAACGTGGTGCGCCGGTGGACCTGCTGGAGCGCGACGCGGCGCAGGCGTTCACGGGCACCGATCGGTATCTGTGCGCGATGCTCGACCGCCGCGGCGGGCAGGTGAACCCGCTGGGATACGCGCGGGGCCTGGCGCAGGCGGCGCTGCAGGCGGGCGCCATGGTGCATGGCGGGACGCCGGCGCTCGAGGTGAAGCGCAATGGACTGTGGCAGGTGCGGACGCCGACCGGCACGGTGCGCGCCGACAAGCTGGTGCTCGCCGGCAACGGCTATACCGACGACCTGTGGCGCGGCCTGCGGCGCAGCATCGTGCCGGTGTTCAGCGGGATCGTCGCCAGCGAGCCTCGCCCGCAGCCGCTGATGCCGACGCGGCCGGTGCTGTACGAGCTGGGGCGGGTGACGGTGTACTACCGGTTCGACCGCGCCAATCGCCTGCTGATGGGCGGCCGCAGCGTGCAGCGCGACGTCTCGGACCCGGAGGAACTGCGCTACCTCAGCCGCTACGCCGAGCGCCTGTGGCCGGAGATGCGCGGCACGCGCTGGACGCATGCCTGGAGCGGACAGCTTGCGATCACGCCCGATCATTATCCGCACGTGCACGAGCCGGCGGATTCGGTCATTGCGTGCCTTGGCTATAACGGGCGCGGCGTTGCCATGAGCACGGCCATGGGACCGCAACTCGCGCGGCGCGTGATCGGCGGCACGCGCGCGGAGATCGACATGCCGATCACCACGATGAAGGAAATCCCGTTCCACGCCCTGTGGCGATCGGCGGTGAAGGCGCGTGTCGTCTACGGGCGCATCAGGGACCGGCTGGGCCTGTAGCCGCCGGCGCCCTGGAGCGGCCAGGACCTCCTGCGTCGGTCAGAACAGCGAGTAGCCGCCGTCGATCACGAAGGTATCGCCGGTGTGGTATTTCGACGCCGCGCTCATGAGGTAGACGGCGATGCCGCCGAAATCCTCGCCGGTGCCCCAGCGCCGCATCGGGATGCGCGGCAGCACCTTGCCGCTGAACGTCGCGTTGCTGGTGAGCCGCTGCGTCATGTCGGTCTCGATCCAGCCTGGCAGGATGGCGTGCGCGCGGATGCTGTGGCGGGCGAATTCCACCGACAGCGCGCGGATCATCGAGATCATGCCGCCCTTGGTCGCCGCGTAGTGTTCGCTGCGCGCGGCGCCCTCGATCGCGGCCAGCGAGGCGGTGCCGACCAGCACGCCGTCGCCGCCGCGTTCCACCATGTGCCGCGCGGCGGCGCGGAACGTGTAGAACGCACCGTCAAGGTTCACCCGCAGCACGCGGTGCCACAACTCGCTGCTCATCTCGAGGAACGACTTCGCGCCACCACCGCCGATGCCGGCATTGGCGAAACAGCCGTCCACCCGGCCCAGCGCCTCCAGCGTCTTCGCGAACGCCTCCTCCACGGCGGCCTCGTCGCCCACGTCGCATTGCAGCGCCACGATGCGGCGGCCGGTGGCGGCGAGCGACGCCTGCGCTTCGGCGTTCTTCTCCGCATTCGTGCCCCAGATCGCCACATCGGCGCCGGCCTCGGCCACTGCCTGGGCGATGCCGAAGCCGATGCCGCGATTGCCGCCGGTCACCAGCGCCACCTTGCCGGTCAGGTCGAACGGTCGATAGGCCATGGCTCCCCTCTTTGCTCCCAGAGCCGCTTCCGTTCGCATGGGCGCCCGGAATCGCTCAAGCTCGTTGTCCGAGAGCGTGAGCACGCTCTGGCGGTGGTCTAGCACTCCTCCATGCAATCGGCACTGCCGGGCGACAAGGACCAGGATAGTGTCCGGCATGAGGAGGACCCGTCCATGTCCGTGATCGAGCGCGCCAGTGTCTGCACGTTTGACTGTCCCGACACCTGTAGCCTGACCGTCACCGTCGAGGACGGCCGAATCGCCAAGGTACGCGGATCGGAGGCCGCGCCGTTCACCGCCGGCGTCATCTGCAGCAAGGTGGCGCGCGACATGGTGGCCTTCGTGCACGGCCCCCGCAACGCATCCTGCACCCGCTGCGCCGTGTCGGCGACAAAGGCTCGCGGCAGTTCGAGCGGATTTCCTGGGACGCCGCGCTGGACGAGATCCATGCCCGCACCGAGGCGGTGATCGAACGCTGGGGGCCGCAGGCGGTGGCGCCGCTGAACTACGCCGGCCCGCACGGCTTCCTGGCCGGCGACAGCATGTCGTCGCGGTTCTTCCATCGGCTGGGCGCCTCGATGCTGTATCGCCGCGGCATGTGCGGCGGCGTGCGCAGCGAGGCGTGGGCCGGCACCTATGGCGCGGTGCCCGGCTGCCCGCCGGAATTTGCCGCCGCGGCAAAGCTCAACGTCGTGTGGGGCAACAACGCGACGGTCACCAACCTGCATCTGGTGCGGCGCCTTCGCCAGGCGAAGCGGGCGGGCGGCAGGCTGATCGTGGTGGATCCGCTGCGCACCAAGATCGCCGAGCAGGCCGATCTCCACCTGGCCCCGCTGCCGGGGACGGACGTGCTGCTGGCCTGGGCGCTGGCCGCGGAACTGGAGCGCATGGGTGCGTTCGATGACGCGTTCATCGCACAGCACATGCTGGGCGTGGAGCCGTTCATGGCCGACGCCCGCGCCTGGACGGTGGCGCGCGCCGCGGCGGCGTGCGGACTGCGCGAGGCCGATATCGTTACTTGCGCGCAGTGGATGGCGGAGGCCGATCCGTTGGTGTTCGCGCCCGGGAACGGGCTGGAGCGGGGGCGCAACGGCGGCAGTTCGATCCGCGCGCTGATCGCGCTGCCGGCGCTGATGGGCAGGCTGGGCCGCGGCAGCGGCATCGTGCTGGGCGCCGGCAATGCGTTCCCCAAGACGATGGCGCGGCTGCAGCGGCCGGACCTGGCGCCGCCGGGCACGCGCACGCTGAACCTGCTGGATATCGGCCGGCACCTGGTGGAGGACGACATCGATCCGCCGCTGCGTGTGCTGTTCATCTACAACCACAACCCGATCGTCGTGCACCCGGACCAGAACCGCATGCGGGCGGGGCTGGCGCGCGAGGACGTGTTCGCCGTGGGCATCGAGGTCGCGATGACCGAGAGCATGGACTACTGCGACATCATCCTGCCGGCGGCGACGCATTTCGAATATGCCGAGTTGTATCCGGCCTATGGACATCACTGGCTGCAGCGCGCCGAGCCGGTGATTCCGCCGCAGGGCGAGTCGCTGCCGAACACCGAGATCTTCCGCCGCCTGGCCGCGCGGTTCGGCTTCGGCGATGCGTGCTTCACGGCGAGCGATGCGGACCTGATGGACGCGGCGGTGGACCTGGGCGACGCGCGGCCCAGCGAGATCCCGACCGGCCAGGCGCTGCAGATGAAGGGCAGCGACGGTGGCACGCTGGTGCTGTTCGAGAACGTGTTCCCCGCCACGCCGTCGGGTCGGATCGAGCTGCGGTCTGAAGTTCTGGCGCAGCGCTGGGGCGAGGGCGCGCTGATGCCCGCCTGGCGCGAGCGCGGCGGCGACTATCCGCTGATGCTGATCTCGCCGGCGTCGGATCGGCAGATCACCTCGACGCTCGGGTTCACCGGGCTCGCGCCGCGGCTGAAGATGCACCCGCGCGATGCCGAGGCACGGGGGCTTGGGCAGGGCGCGGAGGTCAAGGTATGGAACGAGCGGGGCGAAGTGATCCTGCCGCTCGACGTGACCGACGATGTGCCGCCTGGTGTGGTAGCGAGCGAGAAGGGGGCGTGGCTGGCGAGCAGCCGCACCGGACAGACGATCTCTGCGCTGGTGTCGGCGGATATGCGGGCCGACCTGGCGGAGGGCGCCTGCTTCAACGATACGCTGGTGGAGGTGTCATCGCGCGGCGCGTAACCACGAAGGCAATCGCCACGGCCCGGCGCGTGGTCGCGGGGATTGCTTCGCTACGCTCGCGACGACAGGGGCTTACCTCGGCAGCGTGCTGCTGCCCATGAGGAACTCGTCCACCGCGCGCGCGCACTGGCGGCCTTCGCGGATCGCCCAGACCACGAGCGACTGACCGCGGCGCATGTCGCCGGCGGCGAACAGCTTGTCGACCGACGTCCGATAGTCGTTGGTGTCTGCCAGCACATTGCCGCGCGGATCGAGCGCGACGCCCGCCTGCTCCAGCATCCCCGGCTTGCGCGGCCCGAGGAAGCCCATCGCCAGCAGCACGAGATCGGCCTTGAGGTGAAATGCGCTGTCCGGCATCTCCTGCATGGCGAAGCGGCCATCCGCTCCCTTCGCCCACTCGACGCGCACGCACTCCAGCGCCTCGATCGCGCCTGACGAACCGACGGCGCGCTTGGTCAGCACCGCCCAGTCGCGGTCGGCGCCTTCCTCATGCGCGTGCGAGGTGCGCAGCTTCAGCGGCCAGTCGGGCCAGGTGAGCGCCTTGTTCTCGCGCTCCGGCGGCTTCGGCAGGATCTCGAGTTGGGTCACCGAAATCGCGCCCTGCCGCACCGAGGTGCCGATGCAGTCGGAGCCGGTGTCGCCGCCGCCCACCACCACGACATGCTTGCCCTTGGCGGTGATCGTCGGACGCCCGCCTGTCGCGACCGCCTCTTCGTCGCCGGCACCGCGCCGGTTCTGCTGCGTCAGGAAGTCCATGGCGAAATGGATGCCGTCCATCTCGCGGCCCGGCACCGGCAGGTCGCGCGGCCCTTCGGCGCCGCCGGTCAGTGCCACGGCGTCGAACTCGCCCAGCAGCGCCTCGATCGGCAGCGTGGCGCCGATCTCGACGCCGGGGCGGAAGGTGACGCCTTCCGCCGTCATCTGCTCGATGCGGCGATCGATCAGATGCTTCTCCATCTTGAAGTCGGGGATGCCGTAGCGCAGCAGGCCACCGATGCGGTCGTTCTTCTCAAATAACGTCACCGCGTGGCCGGCGCGGGCAAGCTGCTGCGCGCAGGCCATGCCGGCGGGCCCCGATCCCACCACGGCGACGCGCTTGCCGGTGTGGCGCGACGGCGTATGCGGAACGATCCAGCCCTCCTGCCAGGCCCGGTCGACGATGGCGCACTCGATCGTCTTGATGGTGACGGGGTTGTCGTCGATGTTCAGCGTGCAGGCCGCCTCGCATGGCGCGGGACAGACACGGCCGGTGAACTCCGGGAAGTTGTTGGTGGAGTGCAGGTTGCGGATGGCGGCCTGCCACTGGTGGCGATAGACCAGATTGTTCCAGTCAGGGATCTGGTTGTTGACCGGACAGCCCTGGTGGCAGAACGGAATGCCGCAATCCATGCAGCGCGCCGCCTGCTCGGAAAGCTCGGGTTCCGACAGCGGCTTGAGGAACTCGTTCCAGGTCCGGCGGCGTACGTCCGGCTTGTCGTAGCCGCGGTCGTGCCGCTCGATCTCGAGGAATCCGGTTGGCTTGCCCATGACGAGAATCCTCAGTCGGCCGCAGCGGCGTTGGCCGCCAGGCGTTCGGCGCGCAGTTCGCCCAGGGCACGGCGGAAGTCGAGCGGCATCACCTTGATGAAGGACGCCAGCGCATTGTCCCAATCATCCAGCAGTGCGCGGGCGCGGGCGCTGCCGGTGTACAGCAGATGCTTCTCGATCAGCACGCGCAGTCGCTCGGCGTCGAAGCGCAGCAGGTCGCCCATGCCGCTGTCCTCGACCGACAGCGCGCGCTGGCGGGGCCGTTCCGGATCATCGGCGGCATTCGGATCGGACCCACCGACCTGCTCCAGCTCCACGCCGGCCATGTTGCACAGGCTGGCAAACTGGCGCTTCGGATCGTAGACATAGGCGACGCCGCCCGACATGCCGGCGGCGAAGTTGCGGCCGGTCTCGCCCAGCACCACCACGACACCGCCGGTCATGTATTCGCAGCCGTGGTCGCCGCAGCCTTCCACCACCGCAAGCGCGCCCGAGTTGCGCACGGCGAAGCGTTCGCCGGCGACGCCCTGAAAATACGCCTCGCCGGCGATCGCGCCATACAGCACGGTGTTGCCAACGATGATGTTCTCCGTCGGCTCGCGCGCGACCGGTGGATGGCGCACCACGACGCGGCCGCCGGACAGGCTCTTGCCGACATAGTCGTTGGCGTCGCCGGTGAGTTCCAGTGTGATGCCGCGGGCGAGGAAGGCGCCGAAGCTGCCGCCGGCGTTGCCGCGCAGGCTGATCTGGACGGTGTCCTCCGGCAGGCCGGTATGGCCGTATTTCTTCGCCACTTCGCCCGACAGCATCGCGCCGACCGTGCGGTGCACGTTGCGGATGTCGCGTGAGATGCTTACCGGCTCGCCGCGCTGCAGGGCAGCCGCCGCGAGTTCGATCAGCTCGTTGTCCATCGCGCGGTCAAGCTGGTGGTTCTGCTTCTCGCGGTTGTAGATCGCGATGCCTTCGCGCGCCGGTGCCTGGTAGAGCACGCGGCTGAGATCGACGCCCTTCGCCTTCCAGTGCTCGACCGCCTTGCGCATGTCGAGCCGGCCGACCTGGCCGACCATCTCGTTGAAGGTTCGGAAGCCAAGTTTCGCCATCAGCGCACGGACTTCTTCGGCGATGAAGAAGAAGAAGTTGATGACGTGCTCCGGCTGGCCGGTGAACTTCTTGCGGAGCACCGGGTCCTGGGTGGCGATGCCGACCGGGCAGGTGTTCAGGTGGCACTTGCGCATCATGATGCAGCCGGCGGCGATCAGCGGCGCGGTGGAGAAGCCGAACTCATCGGCACCCAACAGCGCCCCGACCACCACGTCGCGCCCGGTGCGCAAGCCGCCGTCGACCTGGACGGCGATCCGGCCGCGCAGCCCATTCAGCACCAGCGTCTGCTGCGTCTCGGCCAAGCCGATCTCCCACGGGGAGCCGGCATGCGTCAGCGAGGTGAGCGGCGAGGCACCGGTGCCACCCTCGAACCCGGCGATCGTGACATGGTCGGAGCGCGCCTTGGCGACGCCGGCGGCGACCGTGCCGACGCCGACCTCGGAGACCAGCTTCACCGAGATGCGCGCGGCGGGATTGGCGTTCTTCAGGTCGTAGATGAGCTGCGCCAGGTCCTCGATCGAGTAGATGTCGTGGTGCGGCGGCGGCGAGATCAGCCCCACGCCCGGCGTCGAGTAGCGGACGCGGGCGATGTTTTTGTCCACCTTGCGGCCGGGCAACTGGCCGCCCTCGCCGGGCTTGGCGCCCTGCGCCATCTTGATCTGCAGGTCATCGGCGTTGACCAGGTATTCGATGGTGACGCCGAAGCGTCCCGACGCGACCTGCTTGATCGCCGACCGCATCGAATCGCCGTTCGGCAGGCGGTGATAGCGGTCGGATTCCTCGCCGCCCTCGCCGGTGTTGGACTTGCCGCCGATGCGGTTCATCGCGATCGCCAGCGTGGTGTGCGCCTCGCGCGAGATGGAGCCGAAGCTCATTGCCCCGGTCGCGAACCGCTTCACGATGGATGCCGCCGACTCCACTTCGTCGAGCGGCACCGGCGTGTCGGCGAATTTCAGCTCCATCAGCCCGCGCAGCGTCAGCAGCCGCCGGCTCTGATCGTTGATGATGCCGGTATAGGCGGTGAAATCCGCAAGTGAATCGCCGCGCACTGCGTGCTGCAGCTTGGCCACCGTGTCCGGTGTCCAGGCATGGTCCTCGCCGCGCAGGCGGAACGCGTAGTCGCCGCCGGCATCCAGCATGCCGTCATACAACGGGTTGTCGCCGTAGGCGTTCTGATGCCGCTGCACCGCCTCGCGCGCGATCTCCTCGAAGCCGACGCCCTCGATCGTGCTGGCGGTGCGGGTGAAGCACTTCTCGATCACGTCGCTGGAGAGCCCGATCGCATCGAAGATCTGCGCGCCGCAATAGGACTGGTAGGTGGAGATGCCCATCTTGGACATCACCTTCAGGACGCCCTTGCCGATGCCCTTCAGGTAGTTCTTCTGCACCTCATAGGGCTTTTCCCGGAGGTTGTTCTGGATGCGGATCTGCTCCAGCGTCTCGAACGCCAGATACGGATTGATCGCCTCGGCGCCATAGCCCGCCAGCACGCAGAAATGGTGCACCTCGCGCGCCTCGCCTGTCTCCACCACAAGGCCCGTGCTGGTGCGCAGGCCGCGGCGGATCAGGTGGTGATGCACGGCGGCGGTGGCCAGCAGCGCCGGCATCGGCACGCGCGTGGCCGACACCGCGCGATCCGACAGGATCAGGATGTTGTAGCCGTCCAGTACCGCATCGGTGGCGGCGACGCAGATGCGGTCGATCGCGTTTGCCATCCCGGCCACGCCCTGGCTCGCCGGCCAGGTCACGTCGATCGTCTTGGTGCGGAACGCGTCCCCCACCAGCGAGGAGATCGCGCGCACCTTCTCGAGATCGGTATTGGTCAGGATCGGCTGCGCCACCTCCAGCCGGTAATGCGAGCCGGCATGGTGCCCCAGCAGGTTCGGCCGCGGCCCGATCATGGAAACCAGCGACATCACCAGCGATTCGCGGATCGGATCGATCGGCGGGTTGGTGACCTGCGCGAAGTTCTGCTTGAAATAATTGTACAGCAGCTTGGGCTTGCTCGACAGCACCGCGATCGGCGTGTCGGTACCCATGGAGCCGATCGGGTCGTCGCCCTCCTGCGCCATCGGCTCCAGGAAGAACTGGATGTCCTCCTGCGTGTAGCCGAACGCCTGCTGCTGCTTCAGCAGCGCGGTCGCGTCATTCGGCCGCGCCGGCGGCATCTCCGGCATCGGGCCGGGCGTGTCCTTCGGCTCCGGCAGCTCCTCGAGCTGCACCTGCGTCATCTTCAGCCAGTCGGCATACGGATGCTTCGCGGCGAGCTTCTGCTTCACCTCGGCATCGTCGATGATGCGGCCTTCCTCGAGGTCGATCAGCAGCATCTTGCCAGGCTGCAGCCGCCACTTGCGGACGATGCGCTCCTCCGGCACCGGCAGCACGCCGGCCTCGGAGGCCATGATCACATGGTCATCGTCGGTCACGATGTAGCGGGCGGGACGCAGCCCGTTGCGGTCGAGTGTGGCGCCGATCTGGCGGCCATCGGTGAAGGCGATCGCGGCCGGCCCGTCCCACGGCTCCATCAGCGCGGCATAGTATTCGTAGAAGGCGCGGCGGCCCGGATCCATCAGCGGATTCTCCGCCCAGGCCTCCGGGATCAGCATCATCATGGCGTGCGACAGCGAGTAGCCGCCGGCGATCAGGATCTCCAGCGCGTTGTCGATGCAGGCAGTGTCCGACTGGCCGTGCGGGATCAGCGGCCACATCTTGTCGAGGTCGGGGCCGATCAGCTCGGACGCCATTGAGCGCCGCCTGGCGTACATCCAGTTGACGTTGCCGCGGACGGTGTTGATCTCGCCGTTATGCGCCAGGAAGCGGTAGGGATGCGCCAGCCGCCAGGACGGGAAGGTGTTGGTGGAGAAACGCTGGTGCACCAGCGCCAGAGCCGATTCCGTGAGCGGGTTGCGCAGGTCGAGGTAGAACGTGCCGACCTGCGGCGCCAGCAGCAGGCCCTTGTAGACCAGCGTCCGGGTGGAGAAGGACGGCATGTAGAGCTGGCTCAGGCCCGGCAGGTGCCGCTGGTCCTCGAGCTCGCGCACATTGTTCAGCGTCTGCTTGCGGATCGTAAGGATCTTCCGCTCGAAGGCGTCCTGGTCCTTGATCAGCGGGCTGGCGACCACGATCGCCTGGCGGATCACCGGCATCGTTTCGATCACGCGGGTGCCGAGACCGGTGAGGTCGATCGGCACGTCGCGCCAGCCGAGCAGGGTCTGGCCTTCGGCGGCGGTGTAGTGCTCGAACAGCCGGATGGCGTAGTCGCGGGCGTTGTCGTCCTGCGGCAGGAAGCACATGGCGACCGCGTAACGGCCGGGCGGCGGCAGCGCCAGGTCGTGCTCGCCCGCCCAGTCGCGCAGCAGCCGGTCCGGCATCTGGATCATGCAGCCGGCACCGTCGCCCACCAGCGGGTCGGCGCCGACTGCGCCGCGATGATCCAGGTTGATCAGGATCTGCAGCCCGCGTCGGATGATCTCGTGCGACTTTCGGCCCTTGATGTTGGCGACGAATCCCACACCGCACGAGTCATGCTCGTTGCGGGGATCGTACAGTCCTGGTCCCGCCGGGGATCCCATCATAGTGCCTTCCATCGCCTCCCGTTGTCGCGGACATGGCTTCGCCGTCCGCTGGACGGACGGGTCGCAAACGCCGACGTTACCCTCCGATTTGCTGCACTGCAACGACCATCATGGCGTCCGTGCCGGGGCGGCTAGAAACCCAGCCTGTCGGTCCCATAGAAGCGGCCCACCTCGGTGATCCGCTCCTGATTCGGCATGGCATTGAACCATCCCCGCCGGCTGTGGGCAATCCCGGTCGCCCTGCGCAGATCGACCATCAGTTCTGCCATTTTCATGGTACACGCCAGGCTGTCGATCAAGGGCACATCGTCCACCCGGGTCACGCCGTTGATCGCCAGCAGCAGGTTCATCGGCACCTCCCCCGGGATGACCACGTCCGCGCCGGTCTCCTGGGCGATGCGCCGAGCCGCCTCCTCCAGGCGGGGCAGCACCGGTGCCGGATCGCTGAACCCGCCCAGCACGTCGGCGAACGCCAGCCCCGACGGCCGTACGCCCGCACAGCGGTCGGCCAGGCCGTAGAGCCGCATCTGTTCCAGGTACAGCGGCGCCATGCGGTCGATGAACAGCATGATGGCGAAGCGCTGCCCGAACATCGTCGCCATGTGGAAGCTGGTCTCGCCGAGGCCGATCACCGGGATGTCCAGCAGCGAGCGCAGTTCCCGCAGCATCGGGTTGGGCAGCGTACACATCGCATAGGCATCGAACCCGTCGCGCTCGGCGGCACGCCCGGCCGCCACCCACTGGTTGCCGTGCATGGCGTAGAGATACGCATACGCAATGTCATCGCCCGGGTAGTTGCCCGGATACGTGCCGTCGAGCTGGCCGTGGAAGACAACCTCGGTGTCGGCGCGAAGTATTCCCCCGAGATGCCGCCGCATGGCGTCCTCGTAGCCGGGAACGTCGCCCAGCACGGTAAAGCTCTGATGCCAGATCCGCATGCCCATCACTGTGTCCTCCGCTGATTTACCGACAGTCAAAGCAGCAGTTTCACCGAGTCGTGAGTTTACCCAGAGAATTCTTATGCAATTGTCCGGGGCGTTTTCAGCCCGGGAGCGACTGCTCCGCAATTGCGAGGGGGACGATGCCGACGATCCTCCTGGTCGAGGATGACCCCGCCGTCAGCCAGGTGATCGAGGAGCATCTCACCGACGCGGGCTTCGACGTGATCACCGAACCGGGCACCGCGTCCGCCCTGGATCATATCGACGGCAAGCAGATCGACCTGCTGCTGGTGGACCTGGTCATGCCGACGGACCAGCCGGATGGGCTGGCCTTTGCCACGACAGCGAGGGCCCGGGCGCCAAATGTGCCGGTGATCTTCATCACCGGATATTACGGTTTCGTCGCGCGCGCGGGAACGCTGCCGGGGACGGTGCTCTACAAGCCGGTCGACCTGGATGTGCTGACGCACGAGATCAGCGTGCACCTGGCGACCTGAGTCCCCCGGCCACCGCGGCCCATCGCTACCTGAGAGCGCACCGGCCGCCTGAGCGCGCCGCCGACCCGGCTGGGCCGCGGCGCGCGACAGGCCGTCCGGTCATTCCGCCATGGCGCGCGGTCGCCGGCCGCGTCCGACCGGCTTGGCGGCGGCCTTGCGCTTGGCCGGCGCACGCGGCACCGGCGTCTCGGCCTTGCGACCCAACCCGATCTGCTTGGCCAGCGACGAACGCACCTTGGCGTAATTCGGCGCCACCATCGGGTAATCCGCCGGCAGTCCCCAGCGTGTCCGATACTGCCCCGGCGTCATCTTGTACGCCGTCATCAGATGCCGTTTCAGCATCTTCAGCTTCTTGCCGTCCTCCAGGCAGATGATGAAATCGGATTTGACGGACTGCTTGATAGGAACCGCCGGCACCGGCTTCGCAGGCTCGGTCGGCACCTGTCCGACATCACGCAATGTCTGGTACACTTTCTCAATAAGACCAGGCAGCGCCTCGGCCTGGACCACGTTATGCTCGACATGCGCGGCAACGATCTGAGCCGTGAGCCTCAGTACCGTCTCCGGCGATCCGGATTCAACCATTGCCACAGCCTCTGATTGTGCAATCATTCTTCACTACAGCAGTAGTGGCGAATTTGCCAGAGCTTCTGTCACAGGGCATTTTCTCTCGGTCTGGAATAATACGGGACATCTATGCGTCAGCCGGTCAACGAACCGAGCAAGCCGACGTCGAGGAAACGCGGAGCGTGAGCAAATACCACCCATTGGCTGAATACCTTCGTATGCAGACGGGTGCGGCGCTGGAACTGACCTTCGCCGAGATCGAAGCCATCATCGGCAGCCAGTTGCCGCCAAGTGCCTACGCGCCGCGCTGGTGGATCAGCGGTCGGAACTGCCGGCGCAACCCGCTGTGGCAGGAGGCATGGCTCAGCGCAGGCTATGATGCGACCCTCACGCTAGGCTCGGACACGGTGAGCTTCCGCCGGCTGACATAGCCGTGCTGGCATTACCGCGCTGACATGGCCGTGCTCACATAGCGGTCCGACATGTGTCCCCGGACATAGCGTCGCCCCGCACCGCGCCGGCTTCCTTGCCCCTCGCCGGGCGATCTGTCTCAATCGCATGTGACACAACGTTGCAAGGTTGCCCCATGCGCCGACTGCCGCTGCTCGCAGGTCTCGCCGTGCTGATCGCGTTCACGTCCCCGAGCCAGGCGCAGCAGCAGGAGACATTGCGGATCGGCATCCGCGACGATCCCGACATCCTCGATCCGACCTTCTCGCGCACCTATGTCGGCACCGTCGTCATGACCGCGCTGTGCGACAAGCTGTTCGACTTCGATGCGACGCTGAACATCGTGCCGGTGCTGGCCACCGGGTATGAATGGGCGGACAGCAGGACGCTGCTGATCCGGCTGCGCGCCGGCGTGCAGTTTCACAACGGCGAGAAATTCGATGCCGATGCGGTGAAATACACGCTGGAACGCCATCTCACCGCCAGCGGCAGCTTCCGGCGCAGCGAGATCGGCGCGATGGACCATGTGGAGGTGGTCGATCCGCTGACCGTGCGCGTGGTGATGAAGCAGGCGTTCTCGCCGTTCGTTGCCATCCTGACCGATCGCGCCGGCATGATGCTGCCACCGAAGGCGGCGGAGGCCGGCGGCAAGGACTTCGGCCTGCGTCCGGTGTGCGCCGGCCCGTTCCGCTTCGTCGAGCGCGTGGCGCAGGACCACATCACACTGGAGCGGTTCGCCGGCTACTGGGATGCGCCGCGCGTCCACTATGACCGCGTCACCTACCGGATCATTCCCGACAGCAGCATCCGCCTGGCCAATCTCCAGGCCGGCACGCTCGACATCACCGAGATCGCACCGCTCGACGCCGACATCGTGAAGCGCGATCCCAAGCTGGCGCTGGTCTCGGTGCCGAGCCTCGGATACGGCTCGCTCACCATCAATACCGGCAATTATCCCAAGGCCGAGACGCCGGTCGGCCGTGATCCGCGCGTGCGCCAGGCGTTCGAACTGGCGCTGGACCGGGAGGCGCTGAGCCAGGTCGTGTATGCCGGCCTGTACCAGCCGAACGGACAGGCCACCTCCGCGCTCAGCCCGCTGTACATCGAATCCGTCGTGCCGCCGAAGCGCGACGTGGCGAAGGCGCGCGCGCTGCTCAAGGAGGCCGGCGTGACGACCCCGCTGCCGGTGCCGATCATCGTCTACAACACGCCGCAGAACGTGCAGGCCGGCGAGGTGATCCAGGCGATGGCGGCCGAGGCCGGGTTCGCCGTGCAGGTCAATGCGATGGAGTTCGGCACGGCGATCGCGACGGTGCAGCGTGGCGACTACGTGATGACCCTGGGTGGCTGGTCGGGCCTGCTCGACACCGACAGCAATGCGTGGAGCTTCCTGCACACCGGCGGCGCCCTGAACCGCGCAGTCTACGCCAACCCGCAGGTCGACGCGCTGCTCGACCGCGCCCGTACCGTGAGCGACCTGCAGGAGCGGCGTGCCGCGTATGAAGGCGTGTGGCAGCAGGTCGGCAAGGACCTGCCGATCATTTACCTCTGGACGCCGCGCAATATCGCCGGGCTGTCGAAGAAGGTTGCCGGGTTCTCGCTGCTCGCCGATGGATTGCTGCGCCTGCAGGACGTGCGTCCGGTCCACTGACATGAACGGGAGAGGCCTCGCCATGAGAACGATCGCCCTTGCCTGCGCTGCCCTGCTCGCCATCGGTACCGCCCGCGCGCAGACCCTGGTCGTCAGCATCGCCGCCGATCCCACCGGGCTCGATCCCGAGGCGGTGCTCAACAACACTTCGGGCTTCGTCATGGCGACGATCTATGACGGGCTGATCCGCTACAAGCCGGGCACGGTGGAGGTCGAGCCCGGCCTCGCCGAACGCTGGGACGTCGCGGCCGATGGGATGCGCTACACGTTCCATCTGCGCAAGGGCGTCAAGTACCATGACGGCACGCCGTTCAACGCGCAGGCGCTGATTGCGACGCTGGAGCGGCAACTCAACAAGAACGACCCCAACTATATCGGCAACACCGGCCCGGTGCAGAACCTGGCCGACTTCACCTATGATTCGGTCGCCTCCTACCGCGCCATCGACGACAGCACGGTGGAGTTCACCATGAAGCAGCCATCGGCGGCGCTGCTCGCCAGCCTGGCGATGGTGTGGAACGGCGTCGTCAGCCCGACGGCGGCGAAATACGGCAAGGAGTTCCGCAACCACCCGGTGGGCAGCGGGCCGTTCATCTTCCGCGAATGGCGCCAGCGCGACCAGGTCGTGCTCGACGCCAACCCTGAGTACTGGAAGGGCAAGCCGAAGGTCGATCGGCTGGTGTTCAAGGAATATCCCGACGCGCAGGCGGCGCTGCTGGCTCTGAAGCGCGGCGAGGTCCACATCATGGGCGACGTCGCGACGCCGGTGATCGCCTCGATCCGCAGCGACCCTAACCTCGTGCTGCTGACCCAACCGGGCCTCGCGGTGAACGGCATGGCGATGAGCAACGACGTGCCGCCGTTCACCGACAAGCGGGTGCGCCAGGCGCTGAACTATGCGGTGGACAAGGAGGCGATCAACAAGGCGCTGTATGGCGGGCTCGCCACCACCATGGTCTCGCCGCTGCCCGAGGCGCAATGGGGCTTCGACAAGACCATGACCGGGTATCCGTACGATCCCGCCAGGGCGAAGCAGTTGCTGGCGGAGGCCGGCGTAGGTCCCGGCCTCAAGGTGGAGCTGCTCGCCTACAGCACGCCGCGCGGCTACAACCCGGCCGGCCCGGACCTCGCGGTGGCGCTGCAGGGCTACTTCCAGAAGATCGGCATTGAGGCCGATGTGCGCAAGCTGGATATAGGCGCGTTCCTGGCGCAGGTGCGCTCGGGCAAGTATCAGGGCATGTTCCTGTCCGGGTTCAGCGGCGACAACGGCGATCCGGACAATTTCCTCGATTCGCTGTTCAACCCGAAGCGGATGCCGGTCGGCGACACGTCGCACTACAAGAACGACATGGTGGAGAAGCTGATGGAGGAAGCCGCAAGCTCGCCCGATCCGGCGAAGCGGCTGGCGCTCTACGCCACCATCCAGCGGCAGATCATGGACGATGCGCCGTGGGTGTTCGTGAACTCGGTGTTGCAGGTGCGGGCGGCGCGCAAGACGGTGAAGGGCTTCCAGCTCAACCCGACGCAGATGTTCTTCGACATGGAGCAGGTGGCGCTGGACAAGTGACCCGGCCGCCTGCTGCCGGATCCTGATCGCGCTGCGCGGTCTCGGGGGCGTTGCCGGCCCGGTCTGGAGGTGGCCGCGCCGGCGCCCTCCCGCCACGATCGCGCGCGGCCAGGCCGTCGCTTCGCGATGTCTGCGGGGGCCGCGTTTCCGTCGCCTGATCGGGTTGCCCGCCACCCTCACAAGGTGGCGCCAGGCGGCGGAAGCGGGGTCGACGACGGTGGCCGCGGAGCCAGGCCGGTCCCGCTGAGGCCGTGATTCTGAGACTTATTTGCAAGTAGCGCCGGACTGGCTTAAACGGCCGTCGGAACCGCCTGTGCCGGGTCACGCTGCCATGCTTGTACCATTCCTGATCATGCTCCGCGAAGGCATCGAGGCCGCGTTGATCGTCGGTATCGTCGCCAGCTATCTGGCGCAGACCGGCCGCACCCGCTGGCTGCCCGCCGTTTGGGCCGGCGTGGTCCTGGCCAGTGCGATCTGCCTGGCCCTCGGCCTGTTCCTCAACGCCACCGCCGCCGAGTTCCCGCAGAAGGAGCAGGAACTGTTCGAAGGCATCGTGGCCCTGATCGCCGCCGCCATCCTCACCTCCATGGTGTTCTGGATGCGCAAGACCGCGCGCTCGATGAAGGGGCAGTTGCAGGACCAGGTGGACAGCGCGCTCGCCGCCGGCAGCGGCGGCATGGCGCTGGTCGGCATGGTGTTCCTCGCGGTCGGCCGTGAGGGACTGGAATCGGTGTTCTTCCTGTTGGCCACCTTCCAGCAGGACGTCGGCGCCGCGGTGCCGATCGGCGCGCTGCTGGGCCTCGCCTGCGCGGTCGCCATCGGCTTCGCGATCTATTACGGCGGCGTCCGGCTCAACCTGCGCCGGTTCTTCCGTTGGACCGGCGTGTTCATCATCTTCGTCGCCGCCGGATTGCTGGCCGGCGGCCTGCGGGCGCTGCACGAGGCGGGCCTTTGGAACCACCTGCAGCAGACCGCCTTCGATCTCGGCCACACCCTGCCGATGGACAGCCCGGTCGGCACCGTGCTCGCCGGCATCCTTGGCTACAACGACGCCCCGTCGGTCGGCGAGGTCATCCTCTATCTCGTCTACCTGCTTCCCGTCCTGGTGCTGTTCCTGGGCGCCCGCCCGGCGCGCCCAGCCGCATTCCCCGCTTGAACCGGCCGTCTCCGCTTGAACCCCGCCTTCTCCGCTTGCACAAGGATGCGCGCATGCCTGCCCTGACTCCGCGACGCCGCCACCGCGTGGCGCTGTTCGCCCTGTACGGTTTCGCCAGTGCCGGCTTCCCGATGCTGGATGCCGCCGCGCAGGCGACCGTCGCCGTCACCGTCACCGACAAGGGCTGCGAGCCGATGCTGCTGGAAGTGGCGGAGGGCAAGACCACCTTCCAGATCAGGAACGCCAGCCGGCGCGCGCTGGAGTGGGAGATCCTGCAAGGCGTCATGGTGGTGGACGAACGGGAGAACATCATTCCCGGCTTCGTCCAGAGCATGACCACCAGGCTGGAGCCGGGTGATTACGCGATGACCTGCGGCCTGCGCAGCAACCCCAAGGGCGTCCTGAAGGTCGCGGCCGCCGTCGGAGCACCCGCCGCGCCCTCGGCGATGGACCTGGTCGGGCCGATCGCCGAGTACAAGGTCTATGTCACGCGTGAGATCGATGCGCTGGTCACCGAGACGCGCGCCTTCGCCGCCGCGGTGAAGGCCGGCAAGCTGGCCGAGGCACAGCGCCTGTACGCGCCGACACGGCGGCACTACGAACGCTCCGAGCCGATCGCCGAGTTGTTCAGCGACCTGGACGGCAGCATCGACGCGCGCGCGGACGATTTCGAGAAGAAGGAGGAAGATCCGACCTGGACCGGCTTCCACCGCATCGAGAAGGCGCTGTTCGCCGACAAGACCACCAAGGGCATGGCACCGATCGCCGATGGCCTGGTGAAGGACGTCGAGGAACTGCAGAAGCGCATCGCCACGCTGACCATCAAGCCCAAGGACATGGTGGGCGGCGCCGCCGCGCTGATCGAGGAAGTGGCCGCCACCAAGATCAGCGGCGAGGAAGACCGCTACAGCCATACCGACCTGTGGGACTTCCAGGCCAATATGGATGGCTCGCAGAAGATCTTCGAACTGCTGCGCCCGCTGCTGGTGAAGCGCGACAAGCCGCTGGTCGACCGCATCACAGCCAATTTCGCCAAGGTCGACGGCCTGCTGGGGAAGTACAAGGAAGGCGACGGCTACAAGAGCTACGACAAGCTGACCGACGCCGACCGCAACGCGCTCAAGGGTCCGATCACCGCCCTGGCGGAGGACCTCTCGAAGCTTCGCGGCACGCTGGGAGTCGACTGAGATGCAGCGCGGCCCCAAGCCCGGACGGCGCGGCATGCTGCTGGGCCTGGCGGGCGGCATGGCGGCGTTCGGCTCTGCCCGCGCCGCCAACCTGCCGGAAGACCTGCCGCACGGTGCCTATGAGGATGACAGCACGCTGCAGCGCCAGCCCTATTACGGCGTGCACCAGGCGGGCGTGACGACACCGCAGCCGGCCGCGGCCCTGCTGGCGGCGTTCGACGTGCTGACCGATTCGCGCGCCGGGCTGGAACGGCTGTTCCGGCTGCTCACCCAGCGCGGCGCCTTCCTGACGCAGGGCGGCGACGTGCCGCAGGTCGACCCGAAACTGCCGCCGCTCGATTCCGGCGTGCTGGGGCCGGCGGTGTTCCCCGACAACCTGACCATGACGGTGGCGGTCGGCGCCTCGCTGTTCGACCAGCGCTTCGGCCTGGCGGCGCGGCGGCCGAAGCAGTTGATCCGCATGCAGGGCTTTCCCAACGACGCGCTGGATGCGGCGCACTGCCACGGCGACCTGCTGCTGCAATTCAACGCCAACACGGCCGAGACCAACATCCACGCGCTGCGGGACATCGTGAAGCAGGCGCCCGACCTGCTGGCGCTGCGCTGGAAGATCGGCGGATTCCTCCCGGCACACACGCTCAAGCGCCAGGGCCGCGACACGGTGCGCAACCTGCTGGGCTTCAAGGACGGCACCGCCAACCTCGACTCGCGCGACACCGCGCTGATGGACCGCATCGTCTGGGTCCAGCCGCGACCGGGCGAGCCCGGCTGGACCGCCGGCGGCAGCTACCAGGTGGTGCGCATCGTCCGCATGAAGGTCGAGCACTGGGGACCGCACGCCGCTGCAGGAACAGCAGACCATCATGGGCCGCGACAAGTCGGAAGGCGCGCCATTGGGCATGCAGCGCGAGCACGACCTGCCGGACTATGCCGATGATCCGAAGGGCGAGCGGATTCCGCTCGATGCGCATATCCGCCTGGCCAACCCGCGCACGCCGGAGACCGCGTCGAGCGTGATCCTGCGGCGCGGCTACAATTACGACCGCGGCCTGACGAAATCGGGACAGCTCGACATGGGTCTGCTGTTCGTGTGCTTCCAGTCCGACCTGAACGCAGGGTTCCTGGCGATCCAGCAGCGGCTGAACGGCGAGCCGCTGGAGGAGTACATCAAGCCCATCGGCGGCGGCTATTTCTACGTGCTGCCGGGCGCGGCGGACGCGTCCCGCTTCCTGGGCGAGGGTCTGCTCAGCGCGTAACGCTCTTGCGTTCGATGCCAAGTTGGGGCTGAAAGGCCCTATGCCTCCCATCGTCGGTATTCCGGCCTGCGCCAGGCTGGTCAACGATATGCTTCGCCACGACACGCCCGCGCGCTATGCCGCCGCGGTGCTGGGCGGGGCCGGCGCGGTTCCCATCATGATCCCGCCAATGGGCGAGGCCTCGCTCGCGGTGCTCGACCGGCTGGACGGCCTGTTGCTGTCGGGCAGCCCCAGCAACGTCCATCCCAGCCATTACGCCGGCGGCGACAGCCTGACGCCCGAGTTCCATGACCTGGAGCGCGATGCCACCACGCTGCGGCTGATCCCCGAGGCGCTGGCACGCGGCATCCCGCTGCTCGCGATCTGCCGCGGCGTCCAGGAACTCAACGTCGCTCTCGGGGGCACGCTGCACCAGCAGGTGCACGAGGTATCCGGCCGGATGGATCATCGCGCCCGCCCCGGCACGCTCGAGGAGAAATACGCCCCGCGCCACCTGGTGTCGCTGTCCGGCCACCTCGGCCGGATCGTCGGCAGCACGAAGATCCTGGTGAACTCGTTGCACGGCCAGGCCATCGAGACGGCGGCGCCCGGCCTGGTGGTGGAGGCGGTGGCGCCCGACGGGACGATCGAGGCGGTACGCGTCGAACGCGCTGCCGGCTTTGCCTTCGGCGTGCAGTGGCATCCGGAATGGGGCTACGCCGACGACAGCGCCAGTCTGGCATTGTTCCGTGCCTTCGGCGCGGCGTGCGAGGAATACCGGTCCGGCCTGCGCCGGGCGGCATAACGACAAGCGTCAGCGGAGGAAGCGCATGGACCTGCAACTGGCCGGCAAGAAGGCCTTGATCACCGGCGGTTCCAAGGGGATCGGTCGCGCCACTGCCGAACTCCTGGCCGATGAGGGCTGCGACGTGACACTGGTGGCGCGCGAGCAGGCCGTCCTGGACGAAGCCGCCGCCGCCATCCGCGCCCGCCGGCAGGTGAACGTACGGACGATCTCCGCCGACCTGTCCTCGGATGCCGAGGTGCGCAAGGTGGCGGCGGAGGCGGGCGACCTCGACATCCTGGTGAACAATGCCGGTGCGATTCCGCCGGGCGACCTGCTATCGATCGACGATGCCAGGTGGCGGCTCGCCTGGGACCTGAAGGTGTTCGGCTATATCTCGTTCTGCCGCGTGGTCTATGGGCAGATGAAGGCGCGCCGGTCCGGCGTGATCATCAACGTGATCGGCGCCGCCGGCGAGAGTTTCCCCACCGGCTACATCGCGGGTGCGGCCGGCAACGCCTCGCTGATGGCGTTCACCCGGGCGCTGGGCAAGGGTGCGCCCGCCGATGGGCTGCGCGTGGTGGCGATCAACCCGGGACCGGTGGAGACCGACCGGCTGGTGATGCTGCGCCGCGCCGAGGCACAGGTGAAATTCGGCGATCCGGAGCGCTGGCGGGAACTGACGGCCGGCATGCCGTTCGGCCGTGCGGCGACGCCGAAGGAGATCGCGAATGCGGTCGCATTCCTGGCGAGCCCCCTGTCCGGCTACACCACCGGCACAGTGCTAACGATCAACGGCGGCGGCTGACCACCCTTAACGGCTTGCTCAGGCTTTTGCGCTAGGTACGGGTTCGTCACTACGGACCGGGCGCATGTCACGTCTCATTCAGGCCATCCGTCAGCCGCGTCTGGCGATCCGGCTGCAGCTTATCGTCGCCATTTCGCTGCTCTGCCTCGTCGCACTGGGCGGATTCGCCGTGGTCGGCCTGTACAACGTCATGTGGGATGCGCGGGCGGATAAGCTGCGCTCGATCACCGATGAGGCGGTGTCGATCGCGGCCAACCTGGACCTCGAGGTGAAGGCCGGCACTGCGACGCGCGAGCAGGCGATCAAGCGGTTCCGCGATGCGATCCGGCCAATCCGGTTCGATGGAGGAACCGGCTACTACTTCGCCTATGCCATGGACGGCACGACGCTGGTCGTGGGACCCACGCCGGAGGTGGAGGGCAGCAACCGGCTCGGCATCACCGACACCGAGGGCAAGTTCTGGGTGCGGGAACAGATTGCCGCGGCGCGCGCCGGCGGCGGGATCGTCATCTACAGCTATCCCAAGCCTGGCAGCCAGGCTGCCCAGCCCAAGATGTCCTACGTGCAGCCCTATGCGCCCTGGGATCTGTATGTGGGCACCGGCGAATACATCGACGACCTGCGCGCCGGCGTGCTGGCCCAGACGGCGCGGATGGGTATGCTGATCGGCGTGCTGCTCGCCGTCTCCGTCATTGTCGCCTGGGTGGTGTCGCGCGGCATCACACGGCCGCTCGCCCGGCTTCGCCGCAGCATGGCGGCCCTGGCCGATGGCGACGTGGCGAGTGTGATCCAGGGCGCCGACCGCCACGACGAACTGGGCGACATGGCGCGCACCGTCCTGGTGTTCCAGGAGCACATGGCCAAGGAAAACGAGCTTGCGGCGGCGCAGGAGGCCGAGCGGGAGCGAGCGGCAACCGAGAAGCGGACGGCGCTGGCGGCGATGGCCGACCGCATCGAGAGCGAGACCGCGCATGCGTTGCAGCAGATCGCCGCCAACACCACGGCGATGGCGGCCGCGGCGCGCGAAATGAGCAGCGCCGCCGACCGCACCGGTTCGTCCGCGCAGGATGCCGCGGGTGCCGCGGCGCAGGCGCTGGCGAATGCGCAGACCGTGGCGAGCGCAGCCGAAGAGCTTTCTGCCTCGATCCATGAGATCGGCGCCCAGGTCGGCCAGTCCAACGCCGTCGTCGGCCGCGCCGTCACGGCGGGGCAGGAGACGCGCGCGACGATCGAGACCTTGAACCATGAGGTGGAGCGTATCGGCGCGGTCGCCGACATGATCAGCGAGATCGCCGCACGCACCAACCTGCTGGCGCTGAATGCCACGATCGAGGCGGCACGTGCCGGCGAGGCCGGCAAGGGATTCGCCGTTGTCGCGTCGGAGGTGAAGCAGCTTGCCACGCAGACCGCGCGCTCCACCGAGGAGATCGCCCGCCATATCGGTCAGGTGCGCTCGGCCACCGAGGCGTCGGTCGCGGCCGTCGGGCGGATCGAGCAGACCATCGGCGAGATCAACGCCATCTCCGGATCGATCGCTGCGGCGGTCGAGGAGCAGGGGGCCGCCACGGCGGAGATCGCGCGCAACGTGGCCGAAACGGCGGCTGCGGCCAACGCCATGACCAGCCGGACGGATGATGTCTCGCGCGAGGCCAGGCACACGCGCGAGCAGGCCGGCCAGATGCAAGCCAACACCGAGGTCCTGGACAGTGCCGTAATCGACCTGCGTCACTCGGTCATCCGGATCGTGCGGACCTCGACCGCCGAAGTGGATCGCCGCCGCCATTCACGCCACGCGGTCGATCTGCCTTGCCGCGTCGCGATCGGCAGCGCCGAAGCCAGCCCGGCACAACTGGTGGACATCTCCCTGGGAGGGGCCGCCATCCACAACGCGCCGGCGGCGCAGCAAGGGATGCGCGGCACGCTGGACGCGGGAGCGATCGGCTTTCCCCTGCGCTTCACGGTTCGCACCGTGGATGCGCGCGGCGACACCCACGTCATCTTCGAACTCGACGAGGCGACCACGGGACGCCTTGCGCCGGTCATCGAGAAGCTGGCACGCAAGTCTGCCGCTTAGGATTATCGGCGCCGCTTAACCGCTATTTCACACGCCAAGCATACGATCGCCTTTCCCAGATGACCGGTGGGCAACGCGATGAATATTCTCAGCCGTCTACGACTGCGTACCAAGCTCGCACTCCTGCTCGGCCTGTTCTGCCTGGGTCTGGTCGCCTCGATGGGTCTCGGCGCGTCGACGCTGTACACCAGCATGCTGAACCAGCGTCTGGACAAGCTGCGTGCCACGGTCGAGATGGCACAGTCGCTGGCTGGTGCGCTTGAAAAGCAGGTCTCTGCCGGAAAGCTCTCGCGCGACCAGCAACTGACACAGTTGCGGGATGTGCTGCACACCATGCGCTTCGATGACGGCGACGGCTACATGACCCTGTTGGGGCTCGATGGCACCACGCTGCTCCATGGCGTCGATCCGGCGCGCGAAGGCAAGGCGAGCACCACCAAGGATGCCAATGGCCAGTCGATCATCGAACTCATCCGCGGCGCGCTGCGGAACGACGCCTCGAATGGCAGCATCGGCTACATGTTTCCGCGGCCGGGTCAGACGCAGCCACAGCCGAAGGTGGCCTATGTCGGACGTTTCACACCGCTGAATGCGGCGTTCCTGTCGGGTGCCTATACCGATGACCTGGTCGCCGAATACCGCGCCCAGTTGGTTCGGACGATGGCGATAGGTGGTGGCATTCTGCTGGTGACGCTGGTGACCGCCTGGCTGATCGATCGCGACATCACCCGCTCCCTGCACGGCCTGAAGAACGTGATGGCACGGCTTGCCGGCGGCGAGATGGCAGACGCGATCGTCGGCACGGACCGCCGCGATGAAGTCGGCGAGATGGCAAGGGCCGTTGCCGTGTTCAAAGAGCACATGCTGAAGGCAACGCAACTCGCGGCGGAGCAGGAGACGGAGCGCGATCGCGCCGAGCAGGAGAAGCAGGGCGCGCTGCTCAAGATGGCCGAGACGATCGAGCAGGAGACGGCCACCGCGCTCGATCAGATCGGCGGGCGCGCGGCCGCCATGACCGCGGATGCGGAGAACATGGCGGCATCGGCCAACCGCACCGGCGCCGCTTCTGGCGAGGCCGCCGCTTCGGCTGCCCAGGCGCTGGCGAACGCGCAGACGGTGGCGAGTGCGGCGGAGGAACTTGCCGCATCGATCAGGGAAATCGGCGGGCAGGTGAGCCAGTCGACCGCCGTCGTCAGCCGCGCCGTCGAAGCCGGCATTCAGACGCGCGCGACGATCGAGGCGTTGAACGAGAAGGTCGGTCGGATCGGCGCGGTCGCCGACATGATCAGCGAAATCGCCGCCAAGACAAACCTCCTGGCGCTCAACGCCACGATCGAGGCAGCGCGCGCCGGCGATGCCGGCAAGGGCTTTGCCGTTGTGGCGAGCGAGGTCAAGCAACTGGCCACGCAGACCGCGAAATCGACCGATGAGATCAGCCGGCACATTGCGGAAGTGAAGGCGGCAACGACCGAATCAGTGGCGCAGGTGGCGCATATCGAGAGCACGATCACCGAGATCAACGCCATCGCCGGATCGATTGCGGCCGCGGTCGAGGAACAGGGGGCCGCGACGGCCGAGATCGCCCGCAACGTCGCCGAGACTGCCAACGCGGCGAACGAGATGACCCGGCGCACCCAGGACGTATCGGGCGAGGCGGAGAGAACCGGATCGCAGGCAAGCTCCGTCCTTGAGAACATCAATGGACTGAAGGCCGCGGTCGTCGAGCTGAAAGGATCCGTCATCCGGGTCGTGCGGACGTCCACCTCTGCCGTCGATCGCCGCAAGAGCGAGCGTCACGCGGTGGACCTGCGCGGCAGGATCACGGTCGCTGGCGGTGGGACCCACGACGTCCGTATCGTGGACGTCTCGGACGGAGGGGTCAGCGTTAAGGGGGCGCCGTCGCTGCCGCTGCGGTCTGCCGGCCGCATCACGCTGGAGGGGCTCAGTGAGGCTCTGGCCTTCACAGCCCTTGCCACGGATGCGAAAGGCATCGCCCGTCTTATCTTCGACCAGCGTGGCAGCGCGGCGCTCCGACCGCTGCTCAACCGCCTGGCGGCGGCGTAGCAGCGGTAAGCGAAGCGTCAGAACGTATCGTCGTCGGAGCCGCCGCCACCGCCGGAGTCCCAGCCACCGCCGCTGTTGTCGCTCAACGACTGGTCGCCGCCCGACGTGTCCCAGGTCCCGTTATCGACATAACCGGGATCGGCTGCCGGGGTCGAACTGCCCCACGGGCCTGCTGCCGGCGTGCTGCCGCCGAAGCCGCTGCTGTGCGACCCGGAGAAGAGGCTCATCAGCGCATTGCCGGCCACGAGGCCACCCGCGACGCCCGCCGCCGTGGTCAGTGCCGACCCGAGGAAGCCCGACCCCGGTCGCTGGAACATCCCGCTCTGGTAGCCCGGCGGATACTGCGGAGGGGGCGGCCCCTGCTGATAGCCCTGCGCATACCCAGGCTGGCCCTGCGGCCCTCCCTGCGGGCCCCAACCCTGGCCGCCCTGGTTCCAGCCACCCTGCTGCTGCGGCTGCGGCCGAGAACCACCGCCGAACAGCCCGCTGAAGAAACCGCCGCCGCCCCGCTGCTGCTGCTGGGCCTGCTCCGCCGCCTGCTGGGCCTGCTGCAACTCCCACTCCAGGCGCTGGATGCGGTTCTGCGCCTCGACCAGCGCATGCTCCTGCACGAAGGCAAGCTGGGTGATGCGGTAGCGTGCACCGGGATAGCGGTTGAGCATGTCGCCGATCAGCCGGTCGGCCTCGGGATCGACCGGCGGCAGCGGCGCCGTCTGCGTCGCCGGTACCGAGCCGCCAAAGGCCGGCCGGGCGACAGGCTGCGCGCCGCCGACCCGGGCGATGAACTGAGTGATGATGTCTCGTTCTTCGTTTGTCATTGGGGCACCCTTGGGTTCCGTGGCGTGCGATGTGGCCTCGCGGCGCCGTTGCTTCAATGCCGCCACCGGCCCGTTGCAGCGCATGCTACCCGACCGGTGGTGCTTGCCTCAACACGATCCGGACGACAGGATGCCTCCGGCGGGGGGACGTTGCGCTTTTCGATCTTCAACCTGGTGCGCCATGCTGTCGGCGGTGGCGCATGGCCGGAGCAGTGGCGATCCCCGGAACCGAGGACGGCCTATGACGTCGTCGTCGTGGGCGCGGGCGGTCACGGCCTGGCCACTGCCTATTACCTGGTGCGCGATCATGGCATGCGCAATGTCGCCGTGCTGGAACGAGGATGGCTCGGTGGCGGCAATACCGGGCGCAACACCACGATCATCCGCTCCAACTATCTCTGGGAAGAGAGCGCCGCGCTTTACGAGCACGCGTTGAAACTGTGGGAAGGTCTCGCCCAGGAGCTGAATTACAACGTCATGTACTCGCCGCGCGGCGTGATGATGCTGGCGCATTCGGTGCATGACGTGCAGGTGTTCAAGCGCCACGTCCACGCCAACCGTCTCAGCGGCGTCGACAATGAGTGGATGGCGGCTGCCCAGGCGAAGGCGTTCTGCCCGGCGCTGAACGTCGCGCCGGACCTGCGCCATCCGGTGCTGGGCGCCGCGCTGCAACGCCGCGGCGGTGTCGCGCGCCACGATGCGGTGGCCTGGGGCTACGCCCGTGCCGCCAGCGCCCTCGGCGTCCACATCATCCAGAATTGCGAAGTCACCGGCATCAGCCGCAGCCCAGCCGGCGCCGTGAACGCGGTGGAGACGACCCGTGGGCGGATCGCCGCGCGCAAGGTGGCCGTGGTCGCGGCCGGCCATACCAGCGTGGTGATGGCGATGGCCGGTGTGCGCATGCCGCTCGAGAGCTATCCGTTGCAGGCACTGGTGTCCGAGCCGGTGAAGCCGGTGCTGCCCTGCGTGGTGATGTCCAACGGGATCCACGCCTACATCTCCCAGTCCGACAAGGGCGAACTGGTGATCGGTGCCGGCACCGACGCGTATGTCTCGTACAGCCAGACCGGCGGCCTCCACATCGCCGAACATACGCTGGAGGCGATCTGCGAATTGTTCCCGACCTTTCGCCGCCTCCGCATGCTGCGCAACTGGGGCGGCATCGTCGATGTCACGCCGGACCGCTCGCCGATCATCGGCCTCACGCCGGTGCCGGGCCTTTACGTGAACTGCGGCTGGGGCACCGGCGGCTTCAAGGCGACGCCCGGCTCCGGCCATGTCTTCGCGGCGACCGTCGCGCGCGGCGAACCGCATCCGATCGCCGCGCCGTTCTCGCTCGACCGCTTCCGCACCGGCCGGCTGATCGACGAGGCGGCGGCGGCCGCGGTGGCGCACTGATGCTGCTGATCGACTGCCCCTGGTGCGGCGTGCGGCCCGAGAACGAGTTCCGCTATGCCGGCGAGGCTCATATCGCGCGCGCCGCCGATCCGGCCTCGCTGGACGATGCCGAGTGGGCGGCGTTCCTGTATGCGCGCAGCAATCCCAAAGGCCGGCATACCGAACGCTGGCGTCATATCCATGGCTGCGGCCGGTTCTTCAACTGCCTTCGCGACACGGTCAGCGACCGGATCGAGGCGACCTACAGGCCCGGTGAGCCCCCTCCGCAATGACCGGCACCTTCCGCACGCCTGCCGGAGGCCGCGTCGACCGCGCCCAGACGCTCGAATTCCGCTTCGACGGGCGGCGCTATGTCGGTTGCCAGGGCGACACGCTCGCCTCGGCGCTGCTGGCCAACGGCGTGCACCTGGTCGGCCGCTCGTTCAAATACCATCGGCCGCGCGGCTTTCTGTCCGCCGGATCGGAGGAGCCGAACGCGCTGGTGACCATCGCGCGAGGCAGGGGTCGCACCACGCCGAACCTGCGGGCGACGCAGCTTGAACTGTACGATGGCATGTGGGCACGCAGCCAGAACCGCTTCCCGTCGCTCGCCTGGGACCTGGGAGCGGTCAACAGCGCGGCCGCGCCGCTGCTGTCGGCCGGTTTCTACTACAAGACGTTCATGTGGCCGCGTGCGTTCTGGCGGCATGTCTATGAGCCGGCGATCCGCGCGGCGGCCGGTCTCGGCAGGGCACCGGCCGAGCCGGACGCGGACCGCTATCTGCACCAGCACGCGCATTGCGACGTGCTGGTCATCGGCGCCGGCCCGGCTGGCCTCGCCGCCGCGCTCGCCGCATCGGCCCATGGCGAGCGCGTGATCCTGTGCGAGGAGACTGCCGAACCGGGAGGCTCGCTGCTCGGGGAGACCGGGGCCCGCATCGATGGCCGAGCCGCCGCGGACTGGCTGCGCGACGCGCTGGCCACGCTCGCGGGGCGGGCCGATGTCAGGCTGTTGCCGCGCACCACCGCCTTCGGCTGGTTTCCCGACGGGCTCATCGGCCTGGCCGAACGCGTCACGGACCATCTGGCGGACCCCGATCCGCATCTCCCGCGCGAACGGCTCTGGCATGTCCGGGCGCGCCGCGTCGTGATCGCCGCCGGCGCGCTGCAGCGGCCCCTGGTGTTTCCGGGCAACGACCGTCCGGGCATCATGTTGGCCGATGCCGCACGCGCGTATCTGCACCGGTACGGCGTCAAGGTCGGCACGCGCGTGGTACTGGCGGGCGCGGACGATGCGGCCTACACGGCGGGCGCCGCACTCCGGGATGCCGGTGTCGTGGTCACCGCGGTGGCCGATTCGCGCCCGGTGGCTAGCGATGTGGCGCGGCTGTCAGGGCTGCCGGTCCGCCTCGGGGCGAGCATCGCCGGCACCCGCGGGCACCACCGGGTCAGTCGCGCGATCCTGTCGAACGGCGAGGCGGTGGCCTGCGACGCTGTGCTGATGTGCGGCGGTTGGACGCCCTCGGTGCACCTCTACGCGCAGTCGCGCGCCCGCCTGCGCTACGACGATCAGGCGCAGGCGTTCCTGCCGGGCGAATGGACGCGAGAGCTTCGCTGCGCGGGCGCCTGCAACGGCACATCCGACCTCGGAGCCTGTATCGCGGAGGGCCATGCGGCCGGCGATGCCGCCGGTACCCGTCCCAGCACCCGTGCCCTGCTGACCCCACCGTCGCAGCCGCACTCTGCTACTGCGCCCAGCCGCACGGCCTTCGTCGACTTCCAGAACGACGTAACCGCCAAGGACCTCGTCATCGCCACGCAGGAGGGCTTCCGCTCGATCGAGCACGTCAAGCGCTACACAACCACCGGCATGGCGACCGACCAGGGCAAGACCTCCGGGATGAACGCCCTGGCGATGGTCGCCGGGCTGATCGCGCGCCCCGTCCCGTCCGTCGGCCATACCACCTTCCGCATGCCCTACACGCCAGTGACGTTCGGCGCACTGGCCGGCGCCGCGCGCGGCGACCTGTTCGAGCCGATGCGCCGCACGCCCATGCACGACCAGGCGGTGGCGCAGGGCGCGGTATTCGAGAATGTCGGCACCTGGCAGCGTGCCCGCTGGTTCCCGCGCGGGTCCGAGGACATGCAGGCAGCCGTCACCCGCGAATGTCGCGCGGTACGCGGCCGCGTCGGCCTGTTCGACGCCACGACGCTGGGCAAGATCGAAGTGGTCGGGCCGGATGCGGCGGAATTCCTCGATCGCCTCTACACCGGCAGCTTCTCCCGCCTGCCGCCCGGAAGCTGCCGCTACGGGCTTCTGCTGAGCGAGGCCGGCTTCGTGATGGACGATGGTGTCGTTGCGCGCCTGGCGCCGGACCGCTTCCACATCACCACCACGACGGGTGGCGCCGCGGGCGTGCTGCATCACATGGAGGATTACCGGCAGACCGAGTTCCCGCAGCTTCGCGTCTGGCTCACCTCCATCACCGAGCAATGGGCGGTGATCGCCGTGCAGGGGCCGCTGGCGCGCGACGTGATCGCGCCACTGGTCGAAGGCATCGACCTCGCGCCGGAGGCGATGCCCCACATGAGCGTCCGCGAGGGCCTCGTCTGCGGAATTCCGGCCCGGCTGTTCCGCGTGAGCTTCACCGGCGAACGGGGCTACGAGATCAACGTGCCGGCCGATTGCGGCCCGGCCGTATGGGATGCGGTGCTGGCCGCCGGCGAACCGCACGGCATCACTCCCTACGGCACCGAGGCGATGCACGTGCTGCGCGCCGAGAAAGGCTACATCATCATCGGCCAGGAGACCGACGGCACGGTGATCCCGGCCGATCTGGGCCTGGACTGGACTATCGGTCGCGGCAAGCACGATTTCGTCGGCAAACGTTCGCTGGCGCGGCCCGACATGCTGCGCACGGATCGCAAGCAGCTTGTCGGACTGCGGGCGCCGGACGTGCTGGAGGAAGGTGCGCAACTGGTCGCCACCGGCACCGTGTTGCCGCCAATTCCGTCGCTCGGCCACGTCACCTCGGCCTACTGGAGCGAGGCGCTGCAGCGGCCGATCGCGCTGGCGCTGCTGTCCGCGGGGCGCAGCCGGATCGGCGACACGCTGTACGTGCCGATGGCGGACCGCACGATCGCCGTGCGCGTCACGGCGCCGGTGTTCTACGACGGCGACGGCAGCCGCCTGCATGGCTGACCGGTCGCATCCGCTCGCCGCATCGGCCGCCGCGTCGGTACACTGCGCCGCAGTGCAGCTTGCGGCATTGCCGCCAACGGCACGGTTCATCGTGCGCGATGCCGGCGGACTCGCCGCGATCGGACTGGCCGTACCCGGCGTCTGCCGCGCCTCGGTGTCCGGCGAGCGTGCCGTTCTCTGGCTGGGGCCGGACGAATACCTGCTGCTGGCACCGGACGATGCCGCGCCCCGCCTCGTCCATGCGGTGGACGTCTCGCACCGCGATGCCGCGCTGACGGTGTCCGGCGCGCGCGCCGCCTGGGTCATCAACGCATTCTGTGCGCTGGACCTGCATCCATCGGCATTCCCCGTCGGCATGTGTACGCGCACCGTCTTCGCCAAGGCCGAGATCGTACTCTGGCGCACCGGTCCGGAAATTTTCCGCATCGACGTGGCGCGATCGGTCGCGCCCTATGTCTGGGCCTGCCTCGAGGAAGCGCGGCGCGAATTCCTCGCATGACGCGCCCATGCTACGCTGCACGGCAGAACAAGCTCGCGGAGGAACACGATGGATTTCAAGGGCAAGGTTGCGCTGGTCACCGGGGCGGGGAATGGCATCGGCCGCGCGGCTTCGCTGGGCTTCGCGCAGTATGGCGCCAAGGTGGTCGTCGTCGACCGTGACACCGCCGGTGGCGAAGGCACCGCCGGCATCATCCGCCAGCAGGGCGGCGATGCGCTCTTCGTGGCAGCCGATGTGACCAAATCCGCCGATGTGCAGGCCTATGTGAAGGCGGCGCTCGATGCCTACGGATCGATCGACTGCTTCCACAACAATGCCGGCATCGAGGGCAGCGTGGCGCCGACCGCCGAATACGACGAGGCGATGTTCGATGCGGTGATGGGCGTGAACGTGAAGGGCGTGTTCCTCGGCATGCGCTACGTGCTGCCGGTGATGCTGCAGCAGAAGCGCGGCGCGATCGTGAACACCGCCTCGGTCGCCGGCCTGGTCGCATCGCCCGGCATGCCGGCCTATGTCGCGTCAAAGCACGCGGTGATCGGATTGACGAAGACCGCGGCGGGCGAGGTGGCGCGCTCCGGCATTCGGGTGAACGCCGTATGCCCCGGCCCGATCGACACCCGCATGATCCATTCGCTGGAGGCGATGCTGAACCCGACCGATCCCGCGAGCGTCGGCGACCGCTACCAGTCCAATATCCCGATCGGCCGCTACGGCACCGCGGAGGAAGTGGCGAACGTCGTGCTGTTCCTTTGCTCGGAACTCGCGGGGAACATCACCGGCGCGCAGTACGTGGTGGATGGCGGCCGCACGGCGACCGGCGGCGCGGTCAGCAACAATCTGATCCGCTAGCGGCGGCGATGATCACAGCCATCGTCCTGTATGACCTGCCGGCGCATATCGACCGCGAGGCGTGCCGGCAGCATTTCCTGAAGATCGCGCCCGGCTTCCTCGATGTGCCGGGCTTCGTGCGCAAGCAGTTCATCCACGATGTGGATGGCGGCGTGGCGGGCGGATCGTATCTGTGGCGGGACCTCGAATCGGCCAAGGCGTTCTACAGTGGTGCGTGGCTCGACGGCATCCGGCGGCGCTATGGCTGTGAGCCGCGGATCAGCTATTTCGAGACCTTCGCGATCGCCGACCAGGGGACGCGCCTGGCCGGCGCGCCCGCGGACGGCGGTGCATGACGCGCACCGTGCGGACGCCGCTGCTGGAGATCGCCTACCAGGAGAGCGGACCGGCGAACGGTGAACCGGTGATCCTGCTGCACGGCTGGCCGTCCGACCCGCATGACTGGGACGATGTTGCACCGGCGCTGGCCGAGCAGGGGTGTCGCGTGCTGGTGCCCTGGCTGCGCGGGTTCGGCCCGACGCGGTTCCTCGATCCCGCCACCCCGCGATCCGGCCAGCAGGCCGCCCTCGGCTCGGATCTGCACGATTTCATGGACGCACTCGGCGTCGCGCGGGCCGTGCTGGCCGGCTACGACTGGGGTGGCCGCGCTGCCTGTGTGGCAGCCGCGCTGTGGCCCGAGCGCGTGCGGGGACTGGTGTCGATCACCGGCTACAACATCCAGAACATTCCGGCCGCCGGGCAGCCTGCCAGCGCGGCGCAGGAACATCGCTACTGGTACCAGTGGTATTTCCACACCGAGCGCGGCCGCGAGGGGCTGCGGCAGAACCGGCGAGACCTCTGCCGGCTGCTGTGGCGGCTCTGGTCGCCGAACTGGCACTTCGACGATGCGACGTTCGAGGCCACCGCGGCGAGCTTCGACAATCCGGATTTCGTCGACGTGACCGTGCAGTCGTACCGCCACCGCTACAGCAACGCGCCCGGCGATCCGGCGCTGGACGTGCTGGAGCAGCGCCTGGCGGAGCACCCGCCGATCACGGTCCCGACGATCGTGCTGCACGGTGCCTGCGACGGCGTCGGTCCGGCGGAACAGTCCGAGGGCCATGCCCGCCACTTCACCGCCCACTACGAGCGGAACGTGGTTCCCGTCGCCGGCCATTTCCTGTCGCGCGAGACACCCGATGCGGTGGTGCAGGCGGTGCGCTCCCTGCTGGATTAGAGTGGCGGGATCAGAGCCGATTCCGTTCGTGGTGGCTCACGGAACCCGCTCTAGCTCCTTGTCTGAGAGCGTGATTCACCGTTCCGGTGATTCCACCTGCACCGATCTAAAGGCGGCGCACCGGCAGCGTCCAGGCCATCACCACGATGGTGCAGGAGAAGCAGGCGACGGTCAGGAACACGCCGCGGAAGGCGGCGGCGATCTCGGCCTGCACCGCGGCCTGCTGTTCGCCCGGCAGCATGGCGATGATGTGGGGGCCGCGCCGCACCGCCTCGAAGAACAGCGACGCCGCCGATGGATCGAGTGCCGACAGCGTGGTGAACAGCACCGCACCGGCGAGTGCCACGCCGAATGCCGAACCCAGCGCGCGGGCAAGCTGCACGGATGCGGCGGCGGCACCAAGCTGGCGCGGGCCGGCGACGACCTGCACGGTGACCTGCGCCGTGATCATCGACGCGCCCTGGCAGACGCCGCCGAGTGCGAGGATCCAGGAGATCTGCGACCGGCTCAGCACCGGCGACCAGATCGCCAGCACGATCAGCGTGGCCGCCGTCACCATCAGCCCGATGCTGGGGAAGATCGCGGTGCGGCCGCTGCGCGAGATCAGCCAGCCGGTGACCACGGAGCCCGAACTGACGCTGAAGGTGAGGGGCAGCAGCAGCAGGCCGGTCTCCGCCGGCGAGGCGCCGGTCACGACCTGCAGGTAGATCGGCAGGAACGTGAGCAGCGCGGTCAGCGACGCGCCGGAGCAGGCGGCCATCACGTCCGAGCGCCAGAACGCCGGCTGGCGGATCAGCCGGATCGCCAGCAGCGGCGCCGGCGCGCGCAACTGCTGCCAGATCAGCAGCGCCAGGGCGGCGGTCGACACGGCGACCAGCGCCAGCATCATCGGCACCGCCGATGGGTCCAGGCGCTGGACCGAGGACAGCGCCAGCAGCAGCGGCACGATGAACCCGGTGAGCAGGACCAGGCCGGTGGCATCGAAGCTGCCGCGCCCCTGGCTCGGTGGGTCACGCGGCAGGCGGGCCACCAGGACCATGGCGACCGCGCAGAGCGGCAGGTAGGACAGGAAGACCGCCTGCCAGCCCCAGGCCTCGGTGACGAAGCCGCCGGCGACGGGCGAGAAGGTTGCGCCTGCAACGATGCAGGTGGAGAGGTAGCCCTGGTAGCTGCCGAGTGACCGGGCCGGAACGCGCTGGCCCACCAGCGCCTGGGCGAGGGTCATCAGGCCGCCGCCGCCGAAACCCTGCAGGATGCGCGCGCAGATCAGCATCGGCAGGCTGGTGGAGAAGGCGCACAGCACCGAGGCGGCCATGAAGATCGCCAGTGCCGCCAGCATCATGTTGCGCCGGCCCAGCAGGTCGCCAAGCCGCCCATACGCCGGCGCGGCGATGGTATTGGCGATCAGGTTGGCGACCACGACCCAGGACAGCCGTTCCACCTCGCCGAAGGTGGCGGCGATGGCCGGCAGCGCCACGGCCACCACGGTGCCGTCCGCCGCCGCCAGGAACACCGGCAGCACGATGGGCGGCACGACGGACAGAAACAGGTTGCGCGGCGGCGCAGGGACGCGAGCGTCATTCGCCGCATCCCGGGGATGCACTGTGATTGTCCTGGACGTTACGGGCCTTGCGGCAGTGCGATCATCGCGCGATGGATAAGCCAGGCACAAGATCGCGGCACGCGTGGGGAGGAACCGAATGGCCGGCAACAGCGCATACCTGACCGGACTCGATCGCAACCAGGCCAACTACACGCCGCTGACGCCGCTCACGTTCCTGGAGCGCGCCGCCGCCGTGCATCCGGACCGGGTGTCGGTCATCCACGGCGTGCAGCGCTTCACCTGGCGCGAGACCTATGCCCGGTGCCGGCGGCTGGCCTCCGCGCTGGCGGGCCGAGGCATCGGCAAGAACGATACGGTCGCGGTGATGGCGCCGAACATTCCGGCCACTTATGAAGCGCATTTTGGCGTGCCGATGTGCGGTGCGGTGCTGAACACGCTGAACACCCGGCTGGACGCCGAGACCATCGCCTTCATGCTGCGCCATGGCGGCGCCCGCGTGCTGATCACCGACCGCGAATTCTCCGCCACGATCGAGGCGGCGCTCGCGCTGCTCGACGAGAAGCCGCTGGTGATCGACATCGACGATCCGAACTATGACGGTGGCCGGGCGCTGGGCGAGACAGGCTACGAGGCGTTCCTGGCCGAGGGCGATCCGGGGTATGCGTGGGAGGGGCCGGCGGATGAGTGGGACGCGATCGCGCTCAATTACACGTCCGGCACGACGGGCGATCCGAAGGGCGTCGTCTACCACCATCGCGGCGCCTACCTAAATGCGATCAGCAATGTGCTGGACTGGGATATGCCGACGCACGCGGTGTATCTATGGACGCTGCCGATGTTCCACTGCAACGGCTGGTGCTTCCCGTGGTCGGTGGCGGAGCGTGCCGGCACCAGCGTGTGCCTGCGCCGCGTGGAGGCGAAGGCAGCGCTCGATGCGATCCACGACCACAAGGTGACGCATATGTGCGGCGCACCGATCGTCTATTCGATGCTGATCAATGCGCCCGAGGAACTGCGCCGCGAGATCGACCACAGGATCGCCGGGCAGATCGCCGGTGCGGCGCCGCCGGCGGCGATCATCGAGGGGGCCGAGAAGATCGGCATCGAACTGACCCATGTCTACGGGCTGACCGAGACCTATGGTCCGGCCTCGGTATGCGCCAAGCACGAATCGTGGAGCATGATGCCGATCGACCGGCGCGCGGAACGGAATGGCCGGCAGGGCGTGCGCGTGCCGATGCAGGAGGCGCTGACCGTGCTCGATCCCGAAACGATGGCGCCGGTGCCGTGGGACGGCGAGACGATGGGCGAGATCATGTTCCGCGGCAACATCACGATGAAGGGGTATCTGAAGAACCCCAAGGCCACGCAGGCCGCATTCGCGGGCGGCTGGTTCCATACCGGCGACCTCGCGGTGATGCAGCCGGACGGCTACGTGAAGATCCGCGACCGGTCGAAGGACATCATCATCTCGGGCGGCGAGAACATCTCCTCGATCGAGGTGGAAGAGACGCTGTACCGCCACCCCGCGGTACTCAGCGCGGCGGTCGTCGCGCAGCCGGACGAGAAATGGGGCGAGACGCCGTGCGCCTTCATCGAATTGAAACTAGGCGCCAGCGTGACCGAGGATGAGTTGCGCGCGTTCTGCCACGAGCACATGGCGCGCTTCAAGGTGCCCAAGACCTTCGTGTTCCGCGAGTTGCCGAAGACGTCGACCGGCAAGATCCAGAAATTCGTGCTGCGCGACATCGCGAGATCGGCGAGCGCGATCGGCTGACGCGCTGTGGTCACGCTGATCTTCATGCTGCTGGCGGCGGCGATGCTGCTGGCCTGGCGGGACCGCAAGGCGGCCGGCGTGGTGGTGTTCGCGGTGGCGGCGGTGCTGGCGGCGGCGTGGTTCAACCACCATGTCACCGATCCGCTGCAACTCGGACTGTGACGTGGCGGGCGCGCTGAACCTATTGGGGCTGCTCGGTCTGACCGCGGTGCAGGTGGCGGGCTTTGCCTTCCAGTTCGGCCTGGGCGAGTTGCCATGCCCGCTCTGCCTGCTGCAGCGCGTCGCGTTCGCGATGGTGGCGTTCGGTTTCCTGCTGAATGTGCGCTACGGCGCGCAGGCGATGCATTACGGCATCATCCTGCTGGGCGCGCTGTTCGGCATGAGCGTGGCGGGACGGCAGGTGCTGCTGCACATCGTTCCCGGCAGCGGCGCCTATGGCTCCGCGGTGCTGGGGATGCATTTCTACACCTGGGCGTTCCTGTTGTTCGGTGCGACCATTCTGGCGACGGCGGTACTGCTGCTGTTGCCGGGGGAGGCGCCGGTCCGTCGTGGCCGATGGGCGGCGGTCGCGGTGTACGTGGCGATCGCCGTGACCGCTGCCAACGCGGCAACGACCTTCGCCGAGTGCGGCCCGATCGAGTGCCCGGACGATCCCGTCGGCTACTGGCTGCTGACGGTGTTGCGCGGCGGGTAACCGCCCGGGACCCTGTCATTGCGAGCGCAGGGAAGCAACCTCCATGCGGATTGCTTCGTTGCTCCGCTCCTCGCAATGACAGGGAGAGGGACGCCACGCCTCCTCCCCAACCCACGCGCAGGATGTGCTCGCCCGGGAAGCCATCACCCGAGCAGCCGGTCCACCCGGGCCTGCAGACCATGCGCGTCGAACGGCGCACGGACCTTGATGTCATTGTCGAAATAGACGAACACGTCGCGCCGCCGCGGCGTCGCCTTGCCGCCCACCCTCTCGGCATCGGCAGGCTCGCCGCCCGTTGCCCACGCCGCGACGCGTGATGCCCAGGCGTTCAGCGACGCGTCGTCATAGCCGCTGGCGTACAGCACCTCGGAGCCGTGCAGCCGGCAGTAGGCGAAGTCCGCGGTCAGATCCATCAGTCGCGGCCACTCCACCGTATCGGCGCAGACCAGCGCCACGCCGTAGCGCCGCAGTAGATCGATGAAGGCCGGATCGCGGAAGCTGTCATGCCTGATCTCGAAGGCGTGGCGCAGCGGTCGGGCCGCGTCGACCTTCAGCCAGGCGCGGGCCTTCAGCCGGTTGTCGTGCCGTCGCCCGAGCGCTGCCGCAGCTTCGGTGTCATGCGGCAGCAGCCGCAGGAACGGCTCGATCCGTTCGGCGTCGAAGCGGAAATTGGGCGGGAACTGCCACAGGATCGGCCCCAGCTTCGCCCCCAGCCGCAGCAGGCCGGAGGCGATGAAGTTGGCCAGCGGCGCCGTTGGCTCGCGCAGCCGGCGCATATGCGTGATGTAGCGCGGTCCCTTCACCGCGAACACGAAACCGTCCGGCACGCGGTCGGCCCAGTCGCCGAACGCGTCCGGCCGCTGCATGCCGTAGAACGTGCCGTTGATCTCGATCGAGGGAAACTGGCTGGCGGCGTATTCCAGTTCCTGCTTCTGCGGCAGGCCCTCCGGATAGAACACGCCGCGCCAGGGCGCATAGGTCCAGCCGGAGATGCCGATCCGCACCGTCCCGTGCGCCATGCAGTCCCTCCCGCGGGATCATCCCGCGGGAAACTTGACGCTCTCCCAGCCTGACAGTTTCTCCACCGCACGGCCGATGCGGAACACCATCGCTTCATCGAAGGCGCGGCCGGTGATCTGCACGCCGATCGGCAGGCCGCTCGCGCCCAGTCCCGTCGGCACCGACATCGACGGATGGCCGGTGACGTTGAACGGGATGGTCTGGATCGGTGACGCGATGGACATGGAATCGGTGGGCTGGTCGAAGCGCGGGGCGGTGGCGAGCGCCGCCAGTGTCAGCAGCGCATCGTAGCCTGACAGCGCGGCGTTCACCGCATCGGTCAGTTCGCGGCGCGCGCGCTGCGCGTGGATGAGGTCGGCCGCGGTGATCGTTGCACCGAGGATGAAGCGGCCGGCGGTGAGTTCGCCATAGTCCAGCAGCCGCGTCTGCATGTCCGCCTCATGGATGGCGAACGCCTCCGCCATCATGATCACGCGACCAACCGCCGAGAACAGCGCGTAGTCCGGCAGTTCGATGTCCTCGACGATGGCGCCGGCATCGCGCAACTGTGCGGCTGTGCGATCGAGGCCGGTAAGCACCTCCGCCGTGATCGCCGGGGCGGTGGCGAAGAAGGCGCGCGGGATGCCGATGCGCAGGCCGA
This sequence comes from Acetobacteraceae bacterium, assembly GCA_037201625.1. Taxonomy (GTDB): domain Bacteria; phylum Pseudomonadota; class Alphaproteobacteria; order Acetobacterales; family Acetobacteraceae; genus JAMXLO01. The sequence continues at coordinate 3,267,848 of JBBCGR010000003.1, forward strand.
CGACGCCCTTCTCGAGATCGGCGCGGTAGTCGGACACCGGGACATCGGCGCTGGCCGGATCCAGCGGATCGTGGCCGGCCAGCGCCTGCAGCGTGATGGCGGAATCCTCCACGCTGCGGCTCAGCGGGCCGATATGGTCGAGCGTCCACGACAGCGGGAACACGCCGCGCCGCGAGACGCGGCCATAGGTCGGCTTGATGCCGACGGTGCCGCACCAGGCCGCCGGGCCGCGGATCGAGCCGCCGGTGTCGGAGCCCATCGCCATCCGCACCATGCGCGCACCGATCGCCGCGCCGGAGCCGGACGATGACCCGCCGGTGATGTGCGCCGGGTTCCATGGGTTGCGCGCCGGCGGGAACGGCAGGTCGAAGCTGGGGCCGCCGATGGCGAACTCGTGCGTCGCGAGTTTGCCCAGCAGCACGCCGCCGGCCTCGCGCAGTCGGGCGGCGGCGACGCTGTCCTCCTCCGGCACGTTGTTCAGCCGCAGCTTGGAATGGCAGGTCGTGCGGATGCCGGCGGTGTCGTAGATGTCCTTCAGCGCGTACGGGATGCCGTGGAAGGCACCGCGATCGCGGCCCGCCTTCAGTTCCGTGTCGGCGCGGCGGGCGTCCTCCAACGCGCGATCCTCGGTGACCAGCACGAAGGCATGCAGGGCGCCGTCGCGCTCGGCGACGCGACCCAGGGCGTCGCGCGCCAGGGTTTCCGATGTGACGGCACCCTCGCGCAGCAGGCGGCCCATCTCGGCGATGGAGAGATCCTGCGTGTCCATCACTTCGTCTCCGGCGTCAGGCGGAACACGTTGGAGGGTTCCGCGGTATGGGCGTAGCGGCCGTGCAGCAGGGCGATCTGGCCGCGCAGGTCGGCGTAGGCGGCGAGTGCCGCGCTGCGTCGCTGCGGCGGCACGGTGACGCCGGCGCGCGCCATCAGGCAGTCGAATTCGACGGCGAGCTTATCGGGGGGCGGGACATCGGGCATCTCGGGTCCTTTGCGTGAGTCGTTGCCGATTATGCACGCGATGCCCGGGCCGGCTACCGTTCGCAGGTAGGGAACGGACCGCAATCCTGCTGAACCAGGAGGCAGCACATGCGCACGCAGGTCGGCATTGTCGGGGCCGGTCCGGCCGGCCTGCTGCTGTCGCACCTGCTGCACTTGCAGGGCATCGAGTCGATCGTGCTGGAGGCGCGAACGCGCGACTACGTGGAAAACCGCATCCGGGCGGGCGTGCTGGAACACGGCACCGAGCAGTTGCTGGACGCAGCAGGCGTCGGCGAACGGATGCGGCGCGAGGGGATGCTGCATCCGGGCGTGGTGATGCGCTTCGACGGTGCCGACCACCGCATCGATCTCGCCGGTCTCATCGGCAGGCATGTGATGGTCTACAGCCAGCACAAGGTGGTGCAGGATCTGATCGCCGCACGCCTCGCTGCCGGCGGGCAGATCGCGTTCGAGGCGGACGATGTCGCCGTGCACGGTTTCCGTCGCGACGCCCCGCGCATCCGCTACCGCCACGCAGGCGCCGTGCACGAGGTGGCGTGCGACTTCATCGCCGGGTGCGACGGATTCCACGGCGTGTGCCGCGCCGCGATCCCCGCCGGCCTGTTGCGTCTTTATGATCGTATCTACCCGTTCGGCTGGCTCGGCATCCTGGCCGAGGCGCCGCCATCGAGCGGGGAGAACGTGTATGTCAGCCATGAGCGAGGTTTCGCGCTGCTGGCCATGCGATCACCCACGCTGAGCCGGCTGTATCTGCAATGCGCACCGGACGAGAACCTGGCGGCCTGGCCGGATGAACGGATCTGGTCGGAGCTGCGGACGCGCGCCGCATGCGGCGGCTTCCGGCTGGCGGAGGGGCCGATCCTGCAGCGCGGCATCACACCGATGCGCAGCTTCGTGGCGGAGCCGATGCAGTGCGGGCGGCTGTTCCTGGCCGGCGATGCGGCGCATATCGTGCCGCCTACCGGCGCGAAGGGGCTGAACCTGGCGGCCGCCGATGTCGCGGTGCTCGCCCGCGCCATCGCGGCGTTCTACCGCGACGGGGATAGCGCCGGCCTGGACGGCTATTCGGCGACCTGCCTGCGGCGCGTGTGGCAGGTGCAGCGCTTCTCCTGGTGGCTGACGACGCTGCTGCACCGGTTCGCCGACCACACGCCGTTCGAGCGCCGGCTGCAGGCGGCGGAGCTGGACAGCCTGTTCAGCTCACGCGCCGCACTGCTCGCATTCGCCGAGAACTACGCGGGCCTGAAGCTGGAGACGTAGACCCGCAGTTCACATTGTCATTGCGAGAAGCGCAGCACCGAAGCAATCCCCATGGAGATCGCTTCGCGCCGCTCGCGATGACAGGGTTACCCTTCCACCACCTTCTGCGTCTGCTCGCCGAGGCCCTCGACCGACAGGTGCATCGTGTCGCCGATCTTGAGGAACAGCGGCTCCGGCTTTACGCCCTGGCCGACGCCGGGCGGCGTGCCGGTGGCGATCACGTCGCCCGGATACAGCGTGATGAAGTGGCTGACATAGCTGACCAGCTTCACCACGCCGAAGATCATCGTCGCGGTGGTGCCGTTCTGCATCCGCTTGCCGTTCACCTCGGTCCACAGCTTCAGCGCCTGGGGATCGGGCACTTCGTCCTTGGTCACCACCCAAGGTCCGGTCGGGCCGAACGTGTCGCAGCCCTTGCCCTTGTCCCAGGTGCCGGCGCGCTCGATCTGGAATTCGCGCTCGGAGACGTCGTTGCAGACGCAGTAGCCGGCGACGTAATCGAGCGACTCGCTCTCCGGCACATAGCTTGCCTTCTTGCCGATGACGATGCCGAGTTCGACCTCCCAGTCGAGCTTCTTCGAGCCGCGGGGCAGCTTCACGGCGTCATTCGGCCCGCACAGCGCGCTGAGCGACTTCAGGAAGATGATCGGCTCCTTCGGCACGGGCATGCCGGCCTCCGCCGCGTGATCGGCGTAGTTCAGGCCGATGCACACGTAGTTCATCGGCCGCGCGACGCAGGACCCCAGCCGCACGCTGGAATCGACCTTGGGCAGCGTGGCGGGATCCAGGCTGGCGATCATTTTCAGCGCGGGCTCCGACAATGCGAAACCGTCGATGTCGCGCACCACCGAGGACAGGCAGCGGATCGTGCCGTCCTTCGCCAGCAGGGCGGGCTTCTCGGCGCCGAACGGGCCATAGCGCAGCAGCTTCATGGTGGTTTCCCTCCCTACAAGGTCAGCCCGCCGTCGATCACGACGGCCTGGCCGGTGACGAATTGTGCGGCGTCGGATGCGAGGTACACCGCAAGCTGGGCGATCTCCTCGGGCGTGCCGAGACGGCCCATCGGCTGGCGGTCGACGAAGGCCTTGTGCGCCGCCTGCACGGAACCGGCCTGCGCCGCGTTCGCCTCGATGCGCTCCTCCAGGCTGGGCGTCAGCACCGTGCCGGGGCACAGGCAGTTGCAGCGGATGCCCTGCCGGATGAAGTCGGTGGCGACCGATTTGGTCATGCCGATCACCGCCGCCTTGGTGGCGGTGTAGATGAAGCGGTTGGGCACGCCCTTCAGGCTGCTGGAGACCGACGCCATGTTCAGGATCACGCCGCCGCCGCGCGCGACCATGCCGGGCACGAAGGCCTGCATGGTGCGGAACATCGAGCGCACGTTCAGGTCGAACGCTAAGTCCCACTCGGATTCCTGAGCGTCCAGCAGCGTGCCCTGGTGCACGAAGCCGGCGCAGTTGAACAGGATGTCGACCGGCCCTGCATCGCGCGCCGCCTGCGCGATGGCATCGGCGCGCAGCACGTCGAGCGCCGCCGTGCGGATGCTGTCCGACGCGATCGCCTGCACCTTGGCAGCGTCGATGTCGGTGGCCACCACGCGCGCACCGGCGGCGGCGAAGGCGAGCGCGGTGGCGCGGCCGATCCCCTGACCGGCGGCCGTGACGAAGGCGGTCTTGTTGGCGAGTGGTCCTGGCATGATCGGGCTCCGATACGGGATTTCGGCGGTCAGCGGAAGGCCCGGCGGATGCGGCCCCAATCCTCGATCGCATGCTCCTGTCCCGGCGGGATGGAGAACACCACCTGGGTGAACCCCGCCTCGACCAGGGCACCGATGCGCTGCGTCAGGTCGGCGGCGGTGCCGATGAACGAGGTGCGGCGGATCATCTCCGCGGTGATGAACGGCCTCTCGTCGGGGCGCACGAACATCAGATGTCCGCGATGGTTGGACAGGTAGTACGGTTCGTTGAACTGGCGTGCGTGCGCGATATACGCCTCGGCCGCTGCGGCGAATTCCGGCTGCATGGCGACCGGCGTGGGATAGCCGGCGAGTGCCGTGTCCGCGGCGCGATGCAGCAGCATCGATGCGCGCGGTGCTGCGAGCGCCATGCCGCGCGGACCGTCCACCGGCTCGCCTTCCTCCAGCACGGCGCCGCCGATCCAGGCGACAGCCTGGAGATCGTCGCGCGCATGCCCGGCCTCCTGCCAGGTCGCGCGCATCTGCTGCAGCGTTGCGGTGCCGCGTTCCACATCAGCAACGTTGTCGATCCAGGCGGCGGCGAGTTTGGCCGTGAGCCTGCGCGCACGCGGACCGGACGCGGCGATGTACAGCGGCATCGGGTCCTGCAAATTCACCAGGCCGAGTTCGGGATTGAGCATGCGGATCGGCCGGCGCTTGCCCTCCAGTTCCATCTCCACCGTCTCGCCGCGCCACAGCGCCTGGACGATGCGGATATACTCTTCCATGTCGGCGAGCTTGACTGCGCCAAGGCCCATGGTGCGGCGACCGGTGAAGCCGGTGCTGATGCCGAAGGCGATGCGTCCCGGCGCCAGCTTGTTGAGCGACGCGAACGCGTTGGCCGCGACCGGTGCGATGCGGTTGGACGGGATCAGCACGCCGGTGCCGAGATGGATGCGCGTGGTCTTCATTGCCGCCGCCGCCATCGCGACGAACGGATCGGCGCTGAGCATTTGCGTGTCGAAGAACCAGGCGTGCGAAAACCCCAGTTCCTCGGCACGGCGCACCAGGCGCCAGGAATCCGCGGCGGTGGGAATGGCGATACCGAACTGCATGGGACTATTGGTTTCCTTCCCTTGCCTGTTCCGCTGCGAGTTCCGCGCGGCAGGCTTGTTCGAGCGGCGCCAGGTCGTCCTGAATGACGTGCCACAGGACGTCAGGCGCGGTCCTCTGGTACTCGTGGCGCAGGATGTTGCCGATCCCCGCGACCTGCCGCCAGGGGATATCGGGATGCCGGGCCTTCATCTCTTCGGGGAGATGCTTGCTGGCCTCCGAGATGATCTCTATGCCCCGTTCCACCACCCAGCGAACGCGCCAGTCGTCAGTGAGTCTCTCGAGCGAAACACCCTCCATCACCGCACGAACATGGTGAACGGAGTCCAGGATGTCGGCGAGCCGTGCTGCTGGCGAGCGCTGCTTCATCAGAAGATCTGCACGGCGGAAGCTTCGATGTCGTCGCGCAACATCGGATGCAGACTTCGGCGCGTCATCACGTCGATCTTGCGCCCGAGAACCGAGGCGGTGAATTCCTCGATGTCCATCAACTGGTAGAATCCGATCGAACCGACCGGATGGTCGAAGAACAGATCGACGTCCGAATCCGCCCGTGCCTCGTCGCGCGCGGTGGAGCCGAACAGATACAGATGCTCGACGCCCAGATCACGCAACTCGGCTTCGTGTGCCTTCAACCTTGCGATCGCATCCTGCCGGTCCATGCTGGCAGTTTAGCACACTCAGTGGTTGTTGCGGGACTCCCCGCGCGTCTCGATGACGTTCAGGTACAGTGTCGCTGGCTCCAGGCACGCGCCATGGCCAAGCTGGCCGACCATGGAACGATAGATCTCCTCCCACGGCGTCATGTTGGTCAGCTTCGGCGGCGTCCAGTCGGCCCGCCGCGCCTCCAGCTCGCCCGGCGGCAGCAGCACGTCCACCTTGCGCGTGTTGAGGTCGATGCGGATGCGGTCGCCGGTCCGCAGCAGCGCAAGGCCGCCCCCCACCGCGGCCTCGGGCGACACGTTGAGGATCGACGGCGACCCCGACGTGCCGGACTGCCGGCCGTCGCCCATCGTCGGCAGCGTCGTGATGCCGCGCTTCAGCAGCGCTGATGGCGGCTGCATATTCACCACCTCGGCGCTGCCCGGATAGCCGACCGGGCCGCAGTTGCGGATGATCAGCACCGACTGCTCTTCGACGCCGAGGTCCGGGTCCTCGATGCGATGGTGGTAGTCCTCCGGCCCCTCGAACACGATCGCCTTGCCCTCGAACACGTTCGGCCGGTCGGGGTTCGACAGGAAGCGCTTGCGGAAATCCTGGTCGATCACGCTGATCTTCATCACGGCGCTGTCGAACAGGTTGCCCGACATCACGACATAGCCGGCCGCCGCCAGCAGCGGCTTGCCGTAGGAGCGGATCACCTCGCGATCGCCGTCCGGCACGTCCCGCAAATTCTCCGCCAGCGTCTTGCCCGTCACGGTCTTGGCATCGCCGTGCAGCTTCCCCGCCGCCAGCAACTCCTTCAGTACCGCCGGCACGCCGCCCGCGCGATGGAACTTCTCGCCCAGGAACCGCCCGGCCGGCTGCAGGTCCACCAGCAGGGGGATCTCCGGCCCCAGCCGCTGCCAGTCTTCCAGCGAATGCTCCACGCCCATGTGACGCGCGATGGCCACCATGTGGATCGGGCAGTTGGACGAAGCGCCCAGCGCCGCTGCCGCCACCACCGCGTTCTCGAACGCCGCCCTGGTCATGATGTCGGACGGCCGCAGGTTCTCGTGCACCATGCCGACGATGCGCTTGCCGGTCTCGTACGCCATCCAGCCGCGCTCGCGATACGGTGCCGGGATCGCAGCGCAGCCCGGCAGCGACATGCCCAGCGTCTCGGCCAGCGAGTTCATCGACGTCGCCGTGCCCATCGTGTTGCAGTGGCCGACCGACGGCGCCGATGACGATACCATCTGCATGAACTCGTCGTAGCCGATCTTGCCCTCGGCAAAGAGCTTGCGGCCCTCCCACACGATCGTGCCGGAACCGGACAGGCGGCCCTGCCACCAGCCGTCCAGCATCGGCCCGCCGGACAACACGATGGCCGGGATGTTCACCGTGGCCGCGCCCATCAGACAGGCCGGCGTCGTCTTGTCGCACCCGGTGGTCAGCACGACGCCGTCGATCGGGTAGCCGTGCAACACCTCGACCAGCGAGAGATAGGCCAGGTTGCGGTCCAGCGCCGCGGTCGGCCGCTTGCCGGTCTCCTGGATCGGGTGGATCGGGAACTCCAGCGGCACGCCGCCGGCCGCCCGGATGCCGTCGCGCACGCGGCTCGCAAGCTCGACGTGATGGCGGTTGCAGGGCGACAGGTCGGAGCCGGTCTGGGCGATGCCGATGATCGGCTTGCCACCGCGCAGCTCGTCCGGCGTTATGCCATAGTTCATATAGCGTTCGAGGTACAGCGCGGTCATCGCCGGATCGGCGGGGTCGTCGAACCAGCGGCGGGAGCGCAGCCGCCTGCCGTTGCCTTCGTCTGCGGGCATGGTTCGTTCTCCTGCTGGGGGCCGGCGGAGACTGTGTGGCGGGCCGGCCTCTGTCAACGCCCCGCGCGCTTGTGATCGCACTGACCCGATGTTGTTACCTTTTGCCCCATAGATGCCACCACGATGGCAGTTGCTCGGTAGCAGGCTCTGCCATCGAGATACGAGGCAGCAATGGATGAATTTGTAGGAGGACACACGGCCGAGTTGGTCACCGAGCTCGAGCTGTTGCGATCAGAGACTGTACGCCTGCGCCGGCAGAATGCGATTCTGCGGGAGACGCTGGATACTGTGGAAGGCTCCGTGGTCGTGTATGGCCCCGGGCGCCGCTACCTGCTGGCCAATCAGGCATACCACACGCTGTTTCCCCATCTCCCGCCGGATGAGGAATTGGTCGGCCGTCGCTATGAGGAGGTGCTGGGTCTGTCGCTTGCCGCAGGCTGGATCGACGATCCGGCGGGCAACGGTGACCCGGCTGCCTATGCGGCGAAGCGCGCCGCCGACCTGGATCGCCGGCTGGCGGGCGAGGAACTGACGGCCCGGGAAACCTACAACGCCAAGTCTGGCCGCTGGTACCTGCTGCGGTCCCGCCGCACCCCGACCGGCAACGTCGTCACGTTGCGCGTCGACATCACGGCACAGAAGCAGCTTCAGGCCAGCCTGCGCCAGACGAGCGAGGCAGCCGAGAATTCCAGCCGCATGAAGTCGCAGTTCCTGGGCAACATCACCCACGAACTGCGCACGCCGCTCAATGCGGTAATCAACTTCGCCCAGCTCATTGCCGAGCAGGCGCACGGACCGGTGGGGGCACCGGAATATCGAACCTATGCGCGCGACATCCAGGACAGCGGCATCCACCTGCTCACGCTGATCGACGAACTGCTGGACCTGGCACGTGCCGAAGCCGGGCGGCTGACCATCGTCGAGGGGATGGTGCATCCGCGAAGGCTCATCGCATCCGCCTGCCGCGTTCTGGCACCCGAGGCGGCCAAGGCCGGGATCACTCTCGAATACGACATCGCGCCCGGTCTCGGTTCGCTCTGCGGGGATGCCCATCGCCTCAAGCAGGTGCTGCTGAACCTGGTCGCCAACGCGATCAAGTTCACCGACCGCGGCGGTGCAGTCTGCGTCGCCGCGGTCAGCGACCCGGATGGCGCGCTGCGCATCACCGTGCGGGACAATGGCATCGGCATCGCCGAGGGCGATCTTGCGCGGGTCATGGAGCCGTTCGAGCAGGCGGATTCGTCCGGGGTACAGCGGCCCGGCGTCGGTCTCGGTCTGCCGCTGTCGCGCCACCTGATCGAGCTGCATGGAGGAACGCTGCGGCTGGAAAGCGAGCGGGGTGTGGGCACCAGCGCCGTGCTGACGCTACCGGCAAGCCGGGTCGTGCCGTTCGTCCGTCACCCGGCGGACGCATAGCGCAACACCCGTCAGGCCGGCGGAGCGGCGGCCTCGTCGTCTGCGAAACGAACCAGTATCTGGCCCTCGACCACGCTCTCGCCCACCGCGCACGCCACGCTCGCGACGACGGAATCGGCCGGCGCCGTGAGGCGGAACACCGTCTTCATCGCCTCGATCACAACTAGGACCGTGCCGCGCGCGACCGGCATGCCGGCCTCCGCCATCACCTGCGTCACCTGGCCGGGGATCGGTGCGACCAGCCGTCCGCCGGCGGTATCGTTCTCGGCAGCCGTGGCCATCGGATCTGGCAATTGCAGCCGCCAGGTCTCGCCGTTGCGGCGGACGATGACGCCGTCGCCGAAGCGGGTCACCGACAGCCGCTCGCGCACGCCATCCAGTACCACGTCCAGACGCCCATCGGGCGTGCGCACGGCGCTCGCGGCGATGCGTCGGTTGCTCGCCGACAGCAGCCACGCCGGCCCCTCCCGGTGCACGACCACCGGTGCCGGTGAGCCACCGGCGGTGAATGCCAGTTGCCGCTCGAAGCGAACGTTCATCCACCAATGGTCCTGCGCGTGCCACGGCGACCACGGATCGCTGCCGGCTGCCGCCAGTTGCGCGGCCTCCTCCGCCTCATCGGCAAGGACGCCGAGGGCGGCGGCTGCGAGGACCTCGGTCGGCGGTTCCTGCGGCGGTGCCAGCAGCGTATCGGCATGGCGCGCGATGAAACCGGTGTCCACGCCGCCGGCCACGAACTCCGGGTGGGCAACGATGCGGCCGAGCAGGTCGAGGTTGCTGGCAACGCCGATGATGTCGCATTCCGCCAGCGCGCGATGGAGGATCCGCAGCGCCTCCTCGCGCGTGGTCCCGTGGCAGATCAGCTTCGCGAGCATCGCGTCATAATGCACCGACACCTCACCGCCGGCGGCGAACCCAGCATCGACGCGGACATGCGCCGACGTTGCGGGCAGGCGGAACAGCGACAGGCGGCCGATGGAGGGGGCGAAGTCGCGCTCTGGATCCTCCGCATAGAGCCGCGCCTCGATCGCGTGGCCCACGATGCGGATCGCGTCCTGCGCCGCCGGCAATGGCTCGTCCGCGGCCACGCGCAACTGCCACTCGACCAGGTCGAAGCCGGTGATCATCTCGGTCACCGGATGCTCGACCTGCAGCCTCGTGTTCATCTCAAGGAAGAAGAATCCGTCCATGTTCGCGACGAACTCCACCGTGCCGGCGCCTTCGTAGCCGACCGCCCGCGCGGCGGCGACGGCGGCGGCACCCATCGCCGCACGGCGCTCTTCATCGAGGCCGGGGGCCGGCGCTTCCTCCAGGACCTTCTGGTGACGCCGCTGCACGGAGCAGTCGCGCTCGAACAGGTGCACGGCGTTGCCGTGGCGGTCGGCGAACACCTGCACTTCGATATGCCGCGGGTCCGACAGATAGCGCTCGAGCAGCACCCTGTCGTCGCCGAACGCCGATGCGGCCTCCTGTCTTGCGGCGTCGAGCGAGGCTGCGAACCCGTCGCTGCCGGCGACGATACGCATGCCGCGGCCGCCGCCGCCGGACACCGCCTTGATCATCAGGGGGAAGCCGATGCGGTTCGCCTGGTCGGCCAGGAACGCGGCATCCTGCCGCTCGCCGTGGTATCCCGGCAGCACCGGCACGCCCGACGCCTCCATCAGCGACTTCGCGGCGGATTTCGATCCCATCGCGCGCATAGCCGCCGGCGGCGGTCCCACGAAGACGATGCCGGCATTGGCGCAGGCTTCGGCGAAGGCAGGGTTCTCCGACAGGAAGCCATAGCCGGGATGGATCGCGTCCGCGCCGCTCTGCCACGCCGCCTCGATGATGCGGGCAATGTTCAGGTAGCTGTCGCGCGCGGGCGGGGGGCCGATCAGGATCGCCTGGTCCGCCGCCTTCACGTGCAGCGCATCGGCATCGGCGGCGGAATACACGGCGACCGTGCTGATGCCCATGCGACGCGCGGTGCGTGCGATGCGGCATGCGATCTCGCCGCGGTTGGCGATGAGCAGCGTGCGGAACATCGTCACATCCGGAACACGCCGAACCGCGTCGGCGGGATCGGTGCGTTCAATGCGGCCGACAGCGACAGCCCCAGCACGCGCCGCGTGTCGACCGGATCGATGATGCCATCGTCCCACAGCCGCGCGGTGGCATAGTACGGATGACCCTGCCGTTCGTACTGCGCACGGATCGGCGCCTTGAACGCCTCTTCCTCGTCCGGCGTCCAGTCGCGGTTGCGGCGCACCTGCGCCAGCACCATCGCGGCCTGCTCGCCGCCCATCACCGAGATGCGCGCGTTCGGCCACATGAACAGGAAGCGCGGCGCATAGGCGCGGCCGCACATGCCGTAATTGCCGGCGCCATAGCTGCCGCCGACGATCACGGTGAACTTCGGCACCGACGTGGTGGACACGGCGGTCACCAGCTTGGCGCCGTCCTTGGCGATGCCGCCGGCCTCGTATTTCCGCCCCACCATGAAGCCGGCGATGTTCTGCAGGAACACCAGCGGGATACCGCGCTGGCTGCACAGTTCCACGAAGTGCGCGCCCTTCAGCGCAGACTCCGAGAACAGGATGCCGTTATTGGCCAGGATGCCGACGGGATAGCCGCAGATATGCGCGAAGCCGCACAGCAGCGTGGTGCCGTACAGCCGCTTGAACTCGTCGAACTCGCTGTCGTCGACGATGCGGGCGATCACCTCCCGCGCGTCGTACGGTGCGCGCAGGTCGGCCGGAACGACGCCGTACAACTCCGCCGGGTCGTAGCGCGGTGGCCGCGGCGCGCGCAGCGCCACCGATGGCTGCTTGCGCCCGTTCAGCCCCGCAACGATGTGCCGGCACAGCGCCAGCGCGTGGCGGTCGTCATGCGCATAGTGGTCCACCACGCCGGAGGTCCGCGCGTGGACCTCGGCGCCACCCAGATCCTCGGCGCTGACGATCTCGCCAGTGGCCGCCTGCACCAGCGGCGGGCCGCCCAGGAAGATCGTGCCCTGCTTGCGCACGATGATCGTCTCGTCGCTCATGGCCGGGACATAGGCGCCACCGGCAGTGCAGGACCCCATCACCGCGGCGATCTGCGGGATGCCCTGCGCCGACAGGTTGGCTTGGTTGAAGAAGATGCGCCCGAAATGGTCGCGATCGGGGAAGATCTCGTCCTGCATCGGCAGGAAGGCGCCGCCGGAATCCACCAGGTAGATGCAGGCCAGATGATTCTGCAGCGCAATCTCCTGGGCGCGCAGATGCTTCTTCACGGTCAGGGGAAAATACGTGCCGCCCTTCACCGTGGCATCGTTGGCGACGATGACGCACTCGCGGCCGGCGACGCGCCCGATGCCGGTGACGATGCCCGCAGCCGGTACCTCGTTGCCATACTCGCCGTATGCCGCAAGCTGCGACAGTTCGAGGAACGGCGAGCCCGGATCGATCAGCGCGGCCACCCGGTCACGCGGCAGCAGCTTGTTGCGCGCCAAATGGCGGGTGCGCGCCGCCTCGCCGCCGCCCAGGCTCGCTTCCGCCACGCGGGTGCGCAGGTCGTCGACCAGGGCGCGCATCGTTTCGGCGTTGGCGGCGTATTCGGCCGCCCGGACATCGATCGCGGATCGGATCTGGGTCATGGTCCTCAGCCGGCGGCAGCGGCTTCCGGCGGTTTGGGCGGCTGTCGGGGGCGTGCCGCCGCCTTGCGCGGTGCGCCGCCCTCCGCCCCGGTGTCCCGCTCCGCCCCGGCCCCGGCGCCCGTCCGCGACCGCGAGGCCGCCTCCCTGGCCTGGCCACGCTCGATCGCGTTGCTCACGGCGATCACCATGCCGTCGGACGCCGCCTGGATCGCCGCTGAATAGGCGACGGCATCGGCGCGCGACAGCGACGGCATGCCGCCGCCCAGCATGTAGAGCTGCTTGTAGAAGCCGAGATAGGCGGCCTGGATCTGGGTGAGGTTGCCGGCGGCGTTGCGGATGCGATCGAGCGGATTGCGCAGTGCGGACAGCAGCAGGCTCAGCACGCCGGCGCCGCCCGACACGCCCACCGCCCAGAGCCGGTCGGACAGCAAGGCGGCGAAGAACGCGACCGCCACCATCACCAGGCCGGCGATGAACAGCCACTGGGACAGCAGCAAGGTCAGGCGGAACGAGGTGCGCATGTCCTCGACGGTGTTGAACACCAGGTCCTCGACCCGGCGCGCATCGGCGCCGGGAATCGCCTGGCTCAGCAGCGCATCGGCGGCCGCGACGATACTCGGCGCAAGCTGGCCGTGGCTTTCCCGTTGCAGCACCTGGGTCGGATTGCTCTGCAGTTCGGTGCGCAGCGCCTGGTTCTTCGCGGCACGCAGCATCACGCTGCCCAGCAGTGCCTCCTGCTGCTCCTCCTGCTGCTTGGCCGCGGTCGCCGCCTTGCGCAGCGTCTGGCTGAAATCGAATCGCTGCAGATCCATCAGGCCGTCACTCCCGGTGGCAGCAGGCCATAGGAACCGAGATAGCGCAGCCGGTCCCGTTCGGCCGGCTGCAGCGGCTCCTCGTTCAGCAGCCGGTCGAGCAGGTGGCGCTCGCTCGGCGTCAGCGCCTCGCGGATACGCCGCGACAGCACCACGAGCGGGCCGGCGGGGTCGGACAGCCTGTCGGCCAGATCGTCCGGATCGAGCGGCCTGCCGGACGCCATAGGCCCCACGCTCAGCTCCAGCACATAGGCCGCGACCAGCGGATGGCCGCGCGACGCACTGATGACCATCTCGATGACCGTGCCCGTGGGGTCATCGACCGCATGATCGTGCAGCACGCGGTCGACATGGTCGTGCAGCTCTGCATCCGACAGCATCTCGAGGGGGAAGTTCAGGAAGATGTTGTAGAATGGCGAGGCGGACACCCCGGGCCGCCAGTAGTCCAGCAGCGGGCGCATCGTCGCCACGGTGAAGGCCAGTCCGCGCGGCATGCGCTGACCCAGCGTGCGGACGTGATGGAAGAAGTCGTTGTTCCGCCAGAAATTGTTGTTGCGCAGGGCGTTGTCGAAATTATCGATCAGCAGGGCAATGCGCAGCCCGCCTCGTGCGGCGGCATCGAACACGTCCTGCAGGTCGTACTCGTCCAACTCGCTGGCGGCCGCGCGGGCGATCGTCGACTTCACCAGATCGGCCAGGGGTTCGGCGTCGGGATGGCTGCGCAGTTCACGCAGTGCGCCGGTCCAGAAATCGAACGGCGTCGCGTTGCTGCCCAGTATTTCCGCGTCGTAGATCACCTGCAGCACCCGTGCGCCGTCCGCCGCGCGCACGGACGGTGATCGCGAGAGATACCGCAGCAGCGAGGTCTTGCCGATCTGCGGTCCACCGACCACGGAACTGCTGAGGAACTCGGGATGGCGCAGCCGCTCCTCGATCTGCGCCACGACATTGGTCCGGCCGACGAAGCGCTCGGGTGATAGCGGCGGGAGGGGCGCCATGGACTTCGCCTCACCGATCTGTTTTCGTTGTGCTCTCGATGCGAGAGCGAACGCTCTCCAGGCCGGTGATCATGCCGCCAATCACTGTCACGAGCAAACCCTCAGATTGCCTGGCAGGCTGCGGTGCCGGCGGCTCCTCGCGCTCGAAGGTGGGTGCCAGGACCACATTCATCAGTCCGGCGAAGCCGGCGGCGATGGTGCCCCAGGCGATCGATCCGCCGAACTGCCAGATCAGCGTCCCGGCCACGACGCCGCCGGCGAAGAACGGCAGGCCCATCGTCCGCAGCGACAGCTTCAGACTTTTCTCCGCCACGCTCGCCCATGAGGTGCCGACGCCGAAGGCAGCGGATGCCATGATGGCGAAGGCAACCACCGGCGCATACGGCACGAACTGGGCCAGCGCGATCGCGCCCATCCACAGCAGGAAGCTCACGCCGCTGACGCCGTTGTACCAGGCATGCTGCTTCAGCACCGCGGCAGCCGAGGCCGCCGCACGCTCATCGCCGATGATCTCGTAGAGGGCCTTCGCCTCCTGCACCGTGGTCTCGCGGCCGATCTCCAGCTTACGGTTGGCCTGTTCGCGCAGCAGCCGCACCGCGCGCGGCAGGATCGTGCCCTCGAGGTCCAGTTCCTGGATGCGCTTGAAGCGCGAGGCCTTCAGCGGGCCGGTGCGTGCCGCTTCCAGCGAGGCCATCAGCGTATCGAGCAGATCGGTCGCCGGCAGATCCGGCTGCAATTCCCGCACGCGCTCCCATGCCTCCACCGCGCGCTCGCGGTCGTCGTGGCGTTCGCTTTTGCGCAGTGCGCCGGCCAGCGCAAGCTGCGCCTCGAGGAAGACCGAATTCTCCTGCAGCGCGGACCGGAAATCCCTCGTGGCGCCGTCGATGTCGCCGCGTTCGAGGCAGACCAGGCCGGCCTCGTACAGCGCCCAGGCACGCGGGCTGGCAAAGCGCACCTCGCGCTCCAGCAGCACGACGGGGCGTTCCTTGCGCACCCAGGCGCCGAGCAGCGGCACGACGAAATGGGTGCCCGTCTCATCGGTCTCGATGACGTCCCATGCGCGCAGTTCGCGGGATGCGCGTTCCAGGTCGCCGGCGCTGATGCCGATATGTTTCGCGCGCAGCAGCCGCTGCACCGCGTCCAGGCTGGCACGCTGCCCGGTCAGCGGATCGGCGGCCTCGGAGAGCGCCGAGAGGAACAGCCGCTGTTCCGGGCGGTCGAGCCCGTCATAGATCCAGTTCATCCCATTGGTGCCGAGTTCGATCGCCTGTCCGACCGCCGCATCCACATCGGCAGGTGCGATCAGTGCCGTCGCATCGTCGCGCAGGTTGCGCAGCCAGACGACGTGGCAGAGCACCTGGGTGCAGAACGGGTTGCCGGCCCCGAGCGCAACGACCCGCGCCACCGCGGCGTCGGAGAACCGCATGGCGGAACCGGCGAGACCGCGGACCAGAGCCTCGACGACCGGCGGCTCGAGGCGGCCGATCCGCATCTGCACCGCGTCCTTGAGGATCGCCGCGTTCGCGGTTTCGGACAACTCGTCGGTGCGGCGCCCCATGACGAGGATGAGGCCCATCTGGGCGTTGCTCGCCACGACTTCGCCCAGGAAGGGGATGAAGCGCTCGCTCGCCATGCCCGGCCGGGGATCGACCACGTCGAACTCGTCGAGCAGCAGCACCAGCCGTCGCAGCGACCCCGCCTCGCGCGCCACGCGGGCCAGGAATCCCGTACGGAACCCGTCCTCGTCCGCTTCCTGCCGTTCCGGGCGGCTCATGCCCAGCGCATCGGCGATTGCCCGCGCCAGGCCGTAGAGGACCTGGTCGAGCGTCTGGTTTGCCTTGCCCTGCAGGTCGAAATAGACGCAGACCAGATCGTCCGGCAGCATCCTCGGCAACTGGCGCAGGATCGACGACTTGCCGATGCGGCGCTGGCCGTACAGCAGGATCGGCACGCGCTGCGTCGCGTTCAGCGCGCTGCGGACGAACGAGAAGATATCGTCGCGGCCGAAGAAGCCACGGCCATCGGCACTGCTCAGCGCACCGCCGGCGGCAAAGGGGTTGGCCGGCCTCAAGGTGCCGGTCGCCGCCATCACGCCGTCTCGCGGAACAACTCGCGGCCGATCAGCATGCGGCGGATCTCGCTGGTGCCGGCACCGATCTCGTACAGCTTGGCGTCGCGCAGCAGGCGGCCCGTCGGGTAGTCGTTGATGTAGCCGTTGCCGCCCAGGCACTGGATCGCCTCTAGCGCCATCCACGTCGCCTTCTCCGCCGCGTACAGGATCGCGCCGGCGGCGTCCTTGCGCGTCGTCTCGCCGCGGTCGCAGGATTTCGCCACCGCATAGACATAGGCCTTGGCGGCATTCATCGTGGTGTACATGTCGGCGAGCTTGCCCTGCATGAGCTGGAACTCGCCGATCGCCTGGCCGAACTGCCGGCGCTCGTGCACATACGGTACCACCGCATCCATGCAGGCCTGCATGATGCCCAGCGGTCCCGCCGCCAGCACCGCGCGCTCGTAGTCGAGGCCGCTCATCAGCACGCGCACCCCGTCGTTGACGCCGGCCAGCACGTTCTCCTCCGGCACCTCGCAGTCGGCGAACACCAGTTCGCAGGTGTTGGAGCCGCGCATGCCCAGCTTGTCGAGCTTCTGCGCGGTGGAGAAGCCGGCGAACCCCTTCTCCACCAGGAATGCGGTGATGCCGCGCGCCCCGGCCAGCGGGTCGGTCCTGGCGTAGATCACCAGCACGTCGGCATCGGGGCCGTTGGTGATCCACATCTTGGAGCCGTTCAGCACATAGCGGTCGCCGCGCTTCTCGGCGCGGGTGCGCATGCCCACCACGTCGGAGCCGGCACCCGGCTCGCTCATTGCCAGCGCGCCGACATGCTCGCCGGTGATCAGGCGCGGCAGATAGCGCCGCTTCTGCGCCTCTGTCCCGTTGCGGCGGATCTGGTTGACGCAGAGATTGGAGTGCGCGCCGTAGGACAGGCCGACCGAGGCGGAGGCGCGGGAGATCTCCTCCATCGCCACGACATGTTCCAGGTAGCCCATGCCGGCGCCGCCGTACTCCTCCTCGACCGTGATGCCAAGGACGCCCAGGCTGCCGAACTTCCGCCAGAGATCCATGGGAAATGCGTTGTCGCGATCGATCGCCGCGGCGCGCGGGGCGATCTCATCGGCGGCGAAGGCCTCGACCGTGTTGCGCAACATGTCGGCGGCCTCGCCCAGGTCGAAGTTCAGGCCGGGCAGCCGGTTGGTCAGGGACGCCATCTCAATTCCTCGCGCCAGCCAGGGCCAGGGAGGCACGCCCGGCGGCCGGCGCCGGGCAACCAGCACCGGGCAGCCGGCATGGGGCGGAACCCTGCCGGCCCCCTGTGTATCATCCCGCGCGGGGCGGAAGGAAACGCGCGCGCGAGGGACCGCGCTCAGTCCCGGAAGCGCGACGGGATGCCGGTCTGCGCCGTCAGGCCGCCATCGGCGACGAAGGCTGCGCCGGTGACGTAGGAGGCGAGGTCGGAGGCCAGGAACAGCACGACGTTCGCCATCTCTTCGGGACGGCCGAAGCGGCGCATCGGGATGGCGGCCTGGGTCTGTTCGACGAAGCCGGGGATGCCGTAGGCGCGCTGCAGCAGCGGCGTGTCGATGGCGCCGGGACAGATGCAGTTGCAGCGAATGCCGTACGGTGCGTACTCGATGGCCGTGCCGCGCGTCAGGTTGACCACGCCGGCCTTCATCACGTTGTACGACGTGATGCCGTAATCGGCGTACAGGCCGGAGATGGAAGCGGTGTTGACGATGGCGCCACCGCCTTGCCGGCGCATGATCGGCAGCACGGCGCGGGTGGCCTGCATCACCGCGGTCAGGCCGACCTGGATCGTGTAGTCCCACACCGTCTGGTCGGTATCGCCGACGCGCGCCATCCGCTTGTCGCGCAGCGCAGCCGGCACGCCGAAGGCGTTGTTGTGCAGCACGTCCAGCCGGCCGTACTCCGCCAGGGTGGCGGCGATCATGGCCTCGATGTCGGCCGGCCTGGCCATGTCGGCGACGTTGGCGAGCGCCACGCCGCCGGCGGCGATGATCTCGGCCGTCACGCTCTCGGCCGTGCCGGTGTTCACGTCCGAAACGACCACCTTTGCGCCGCGCTCGGCGAAACCGATCGCGGTGGCGCGGCCGATGCCGGAGCCGGCACCGGTAACCAGGCAGACCTTGCCGTCGAAGCGCATCGCGGACCTCGCGTTATGGTTCAATCGTCTGGATGACGTCGAAGCCCTCGAACTCGGGATGCCCGAGATACAGGCTGCGGTTGCTTCCGGCATCGCTATGGGCGCGGCGGAACGCATCGGAGCGGGTCCAGGCCTCGAAGTCGTCGCGGCTGTGCCAGATCGTGTGCGACGAATACAGCACGTGGTCGTCGCGCGTCGGGCCGCGCAGCAGGTGGAACGCCACGAAGCCTGGCACGTCGGACAGATGGCTGTCGCGGGACGTCCAGACCTTCTCGAAGTCGGTCTCGGAACCCGGGGCGACCCGGAACCGATTCATCGCGATGAACATGCCGGCACCTCCTGGCGTCCCTTAGCCTGGACGGCGGCGGCAGGAAAGGACTTCAATGGGCCGGCAGCCAAGCGTGAGCCAGCAGGAGATCCGCGCCGATGCCGGTATGGTTTCGTCCGCTTCATGAGGTGTTCGCAGCCGAGGTTTCGGGCATCGATTGCGCCGCGCCGCTCGATGCGGCGGAGGTTGCGGCGATCGAGGCCGGCATGGACCGTTACGCCGTGCTGGCGTTCCGCGGCCAGGAGATCACGGACGAGCAGCAGCTTGCCTTCACGCTGCGGTTCGGCGAACTGGAGAACTACCGGACGGGCGGCCATATCAGGAAGCGCGACGACAGCCGTCTCGGCGCCGGCATGGCGGATTTCTCCAATCTCGACCGCCACGGCAACATCATCTCGGCGCAGGACCGGGTCTGGTTCTTCAAACTCGGCGACCGGCTGTGGCATTCGGACAGCTCGTTCCGGGCGGTGCCGGCGCGCTACTCGCTGCTGTCGGGGCGGGTGCTGCCGTCCTGGGGCGCGAACACGGATTTCGCCGACATGCGGGCCGCCTATGATGCGCTGGATGCGCGCACGAAGGCCGAGATCGAGGATCTGGTGTGCCTGCATTCGCTGATCTATTCGCGGGAGGCGATCGGCTTCACCGATCTTACCGAGCAGGAGCTTGCCTCGTTCAAACCGGTGCGCCAGCGCCTGGTGCGCACGCATCCGGTGACCGGCCGGAAATCGCTGTTCCTGTCTTCGCATGCCGGCGCGATCGAGGGCTGGACCGTGCCCGAGGCGCGGATGTTCCTGCGCGAACTGACCGAGCATGCGACGCAGCGGGAATTCGTACATTCGCATGAATGGCGGCCGTTCGACCTGGTGATGTGGGACAACCGCACCACGATGCATCGTGCGCGGCGGTTCGATCGGAACGAGGTGCGTGATGTGCGGCGCACCACGCTGGCGGGTGATGTGATAACGATCGGGCAGGAAGTACTCTAGTATGTAGCTAGGGTTTTCACGAATGGGCTTGACTCTGGGCGCGATCTGGCGCAGCCTATTTCCTGTTCACTGCATAGGAGGGTGCATCACAGCATGACTCCACCGGGCAGTTCCCCAGTTGCCGACCGATGTGGCATCGGCAACGGAGTGTGAAGACCACGCGATAGCTCGGCGATAGTGCCGGGCGCGAAGCAAACGACTTCGCAGTACGACCCCCGTCAACGCGCAGGCGTACGGGGGTCTTTGCGTTCTCGGGCAACGCGCTCGCAGATGCGATCGTCAGCGACGGCCGTGACCGGAGCGCTGTGCTGCGCGCTCTACAGCAAAGGCGTGGCTGCGCGCGCCCGGCCTCGTGCAATATTGCCCAGTGGGCGCCGGCATCCTTGGGGCTGCAGGGATTTGCGCCTGCCGCGCTGCGATGCGACGACCGTGACCGTTACCGGCCTGCCGGTGCCAATGCAGAACGGCGAATGCTGGATTCCGCGGGCAACCTCCGGCCTTTCACTCGCGAGCACGGCCGGCGAAGGCCTCTACCAAGCCCCGATGCCACTACCAAGCCCTGATGACCGTGACCCAGCCCGTCATGACTGGCGCAGGCCGGTCATCCACGGCTTTTCCACTCGGTGCGACGGTCGCCTGATTATCAGTGCTGTGCCGCTCGCACTCAAGGCCTCGCGATCTTATCGCGGACAGGGATCAACGAGCAGACTATCAGCGAACCGCTGGAGCATGTCCGTTGCTGTAAGCAGCACCGAACATGCTCCAGAGCATAGTCCCGCCGTGTGATGCACGCCTCCTTTGGAGGCGCTCACACTCTAGCTGGCGCAGGCCACCACGGTGTCGTTCTCCCAGATTCCCAGGCACACGCGCTCGCCGTCGCGCTCGAGCAGCAGGTACGGATCGAGCACCGTCTCTTCGCGCTTCAGTTCGCCCAGCACCAGCCTGGCACCGGGCAACTCGCTCTGCAGCAGCCGCGCCACGCGCGCGATCGGCTCCGGCACATCGGCAAGAAGTCCAGACGGTACCCACGCGTTCTTCCCAGTGTGAGCCCGCGCGCAGCTTCACCAGGCCGGTGCCGGTGAGCAACGCCACCATGCACATCCAGGTGAAGGCCCCGGTGATGGCCAGCACGCCGGTATGAGCACTGAAGCCACCGCTCAGACCGGCGATGCCGCCAACGACCGGGCTTGCGGCCACCAGCATGATCGACAGTGCCGATTGGTGCCGGTACCAGAAACTGGGCCCGAAGCGTCGTTGCTGTTCCGCCTTGTGTACCGCCAGGGCCTCCAGCGAGACCGGAGTGACGTCATGATCATGGAGGGCGTCGGAAATTGTTCTGTGCCGGGTGACGGCGACCAAGGCATCGAAGGGCATTGGGCCATTCCTTCGTGAAGGTGCAGACAAGGCCCAATATGGACAACTTGCCCAGCACCACCTTAATTAAAATGCATAACATTACTGCGAGTGTGCGGTGGACCACCTTGCCGATCGCTCCGGCGCCCCGATTGAGCGCCCCGAGACGCTGCACTCCGGCAATGCGCTGTTCGGCAGCGATGTCGTCGCGGACACCCTGCGCGCGCTGCGCATTCCGTTCATCGCCCTGAATCCCGGAGCCAGTTACCGCGGCCTGCACGACAGCCTGGTCAACCACATCGGCAACGTGCAGCCGCAGATGCTGCTGTGCCTGCACGAGGAACACGCTGTTGCGATCGCGCATGGTTACGCCAAGGTCACGGGCACGCCGATGGCCGCCGCGGTGCATTCCAACGTCGGGCTGATGCACGCAACCATGGCCATGTTCAACGCCTGGTGCGACCGCATGCCGGTCCTGGTGCTGGGCGCGACCGGCCCGGTCGACGCGCCGAAGCGGCGGCCCTGGATCGACTGGATCCACACGGCGCGCGACCAGGGCGCGCTGGTTCGCCCCTACACCAAATGGGACGACCAGCCGGCCTCGGCCGAGGCGGCGCGGGAGGCGCTGCTGCGCGCCTGCTGGCTGGCGCGGACCGCGCCGATGGGACCGGTCTACGTCAACCTGGACGCGGGCATGCAGGAGGCGCCGCTGGGGGAGCCGCTGCCGCCGATCGACCGCGGCCCGCTTCGTGCCGGAGGTGAGGGCGGCGGCCGCGCCGGAGCAGGTGGCCCAGGCGGCGGCATGGCTGCGCGACGCCCGCCGGCCGGTGCTCCTGATCGGCCGGGGCTCGCGCGACGAGCAGGCCTGGGCGAACCGCGTGTCGCTGGCGGAGGGGTTGCGGGCGCGGGTGGTGACCGACCTAAAATGCGCGGCAGTGTTCCCGACCGATCATCCGCTGCACGCCGGTGCCCCGGCGACCTTCCCGGTGCCGGAGGCCGCGCAGGCCATCAAGAATGCCGATGTCGTCCTGAGCCTCGACTGGGTGGACCTGGCGGGCACGCTGAAGGCCGCGTGCGGTACGGTGGCGCCGCCGGCCAGGGTGATCAACGTCACGCTCGACCACCAGATCCACAACGGCTGGAGCATGGACCACCAGGCATTGCCGCCGGCCGACCTGTTCATCGCCGCCGATGCCGACACTCTCGTCGGGGCGCTGCTGGCACGGCTGCCGGCTGGAGCGACGGCGCCGGCTGCGGCGCTCCCGCCGCCGGAGCCGGCGCTGGAGCCTGGTCTGATCACCGTTGCGCAGATGACGCATGCGCTGCGCCAGGCGGCCGGCGACCGACCCGTGTCGCTGCTGCACCTGTCGCTGTCCTGGAACGCGGCGCTCTGGCCGTTCCACCATCCGCTCGACTATGTCGGAGGCGACGGCGGCGCCGGCATCGGCGGCGGGCCCGGCATCGCCGTCGGCGCGGCGCTCGCCCTGCGCGGCACCGGGCGGGTGCCGGTCGCCGGTGTGCGGCGACGGCGACTTCCTGATGGGCGCCACCGCGCTGTGGACGGCGGTCCATTACGCTATCCCGCTGCTGGTCGTGATCGCCAACAACCGCTCGTTCTTCAACGACGAACTGCACCAGGAGCGGGTGGCGCGCATGCGCAGCCGCCCGGTCGAGAACCGCTGGATCGGCCAGCGCATCGCCGAGCCGGAGATCGACCTCGCACAACTCGCGGAGGCCCAGGGTGCAATCGGCTTCGGCCCGGTGACCGATGGCACGGGCGCTGGCGGCGACGCTGCAGGATGCGATCGCGGCGGTTGAGGGCGGTGCCGTCGCGGTCGTCGATGTGCGCGTGGCACCCGGCTACGCACCGGCGGCGGTGGCGGGCTTATTCCGAAGCTGAACGTGCCGCGCGGTCCACGAAGCCCCGTCGCGCTCTACGCCAGGCCGTGGCCGGCGGCGCAGTAGGGCAGAGCTGGCGACGGCCATAGCCCGAACCTGGCAGCGCCGGATCGGCGTGATGCAAGGGGGCGGGCTTGTCCCCGCCACGCGTCGCAGTACTCTGTAACTCGGGCTGGCCGGGACGAACCCGGCATCGCGACACAGGGCGAGGGAACAGGCATTGGCGGAGCAACAGGAAACAATCGACGCCGACTATGTGATCGTCGGCGCGGGCTCGGCCGGCTGCGTGATGGCCCGCGCGCCTCACCGAGGACCCCGCGCACGCGCGTCGTGCTGCTCGAGGCCGGCGGCGATGACCGGCACTTCTGGATCCATGTGCCCTCGGCTACGGCAAGACCATCACCGATCCGCGGGTGAACTGGTGCTACGAGACCGAGCCGGAGCCGCACCTCAACGATCGCCGCGTGTTCTGGCCACGCGGCAAGGTGCTGGGCGGATCGTCGTCGATCAACGGCCTGGTCTATATCCGCGGCCAGAAGGAAGACTTCGACCAGTGGCGCCAGCTTGGCAACACCGGCTGGTCGTTCGACGATGTACTGCCGTATTTTCCGTCGGGCGGAGCATCAGGTTCGCGGCGAGAACGATCTCCATGGCACCGGCGGGCCGCTCTGCGTCTCCGACGTGGACAGCTACGACCCGATCAGCAAGGCCTTCATCCAGGCCGCGCAGTCGCTGGGCTATCCGCGCAACGATGACTTCAACGGCGCGGTGCAGGAAGGCGTCGGCTACTATCAGCTCACCACCCGGAACGGACGCCGCTGCTCCACCGCGGTCGGCTACCTGCGGCCGGCGATGAAGCGGCCCAACCTGCGCGTGATCACGAACGCCCTGTCGGGAGCGCATCACGCTGGATGGCAGGCGTGCCACCGGCGTCACATTCCGCCGCGACGGCCAGCTTGCCACCGTGCGTGCCGCGCGCGAGGTGATCCTGTGCGGCGGCGCCATCAACTCGCCGCAGCTCATGCTGCTGTCCGCATCGGGCCGGCGCAGCATCTGACCGATCTCGGCATCACGGTCGCCCACGACATGCCGGGTGTCGGCCAGAGCCTGCAGGACCACTACCAGGCGCGCATCGTCTGCAAGTGCCGCTTCCCGATCACCGTCAACGACATCATGCTGAGCAAGACGCGCATGATGATGACCGGGCTGCAGTACATGCTGTTCCGCAAGGGCGCGCTCAGCATCGCCGCGGCGCAGGCCGGGCTGTTCGCGCGCACGCGGCGGAGCTGGCGACGCCGGATATCCAGTACGCCACGGTCATCTTCAGCGCCGACCGCCCGGCGGAGGGGCTGCATAAATTCTCGGGATTTTCGCTGGTCGGCTACCAGCTTCGGCCGGAAAGCCGCGGCGAGTTGAAGCTGAAGACGGCCAACCCGGCCGATCCGCCAGCGATGCTCGCCAACTACCTGGCGACCGAGACCGACCGCCGCACCATCGTCGACGGCCTGAAGCTCGGGCGGCGCCTGCTGGCGACGCCGGAGATGCAGCACTTCGTCGCCTCCGAACACATCCCCGGCGCTCAGGTGCGGACCGACGATGAACTGCTCGGCTATGCGAGGCAGTACGGCGGCACGGTGTTCCATCCCACCAGCACGTGCAAGATGGGGATCGATCCGATGGCGGTGGTCGATCCGCAGCTTCGCGTGCACGGCATCGAACGGCTTCGCGTGGTCGACGCGTCGATCATGCCGGCGGTGGTGTCGGGCAACACCAATGCGGCCACCATCATGATCGCCGAGAAGGCCGCCGACCTGATCCGCCGCGGGCAGGGCGCGGCACAGGCGTTGGCGGCGTAGCGCGTGACGGCTTCCAGTGCCATCGCGCCGCGCATGAACCGCGCGGCAGAACAAAGAGCCGGCGCATGTCCGATGCTGCTGCCAGCAGCGAACATGCTCCTGGAGGGGGGAGACAGGGAATGACCAACCAGCAATTCGACTACGAGGCGGACTACGTGGTGGTCGGCGCGGGCTCGGCGGGCTGCGTCATGGCGACCCGGCTGTCGGAGGACCCGACCACGCGGGTGGTCCTGCTGGAGGCCGGCGGCGAGGACCGCAACCGCTGGATCCACATTCCCCTGGGCTACGGCAAGACCTTTGCCGATGCCTCGGTGAACTGGTGCTACCAGGCGGAACCCGATCCGGGCGCGGGCGGCCGCAGCATCTACTGGCCGAGAGGCAAGGTGCTCGGCGGGTCGTCCTCGATCAACGGGATGGTCTATATCCGCGGCCAGCACGAGGATTTCGACCTCTGGCGGCAGTTCGGCAACACCGGCTGGTCCGCGAGCGACGTGCTGCCGTATTTCAAGCGCTCGCAGCACCAGACGCGCGGCTCGGACGACTTCCACAGCACGGGCGGCCCGCTCTGCGTCTCGGACGTCACCGACCACCATCCCATCTGCGAGGCGTTCATCGAAGGCGCGATGTCGCTCGGCTATGAGCGCAACGACGACTTCAACGGCGCGAAGCAGGACGGCGTCGGCTACCACCAGACCACGACGCGCAACGGCAAGCGCTGCTCCACCGCGGTCGGCTACCTGCACCCGGTGCGCAACCGCCCGAAACCTGCGCGTGATCACCGGTGCCCTGGGCGAGCGGGTGCTGTTCGAGAGTCGGCGCGCGACCGGCGTCGCGTTCCGCGAGAACGGCGTGCCGCGCACGGTGCGAGCGGTGCGCGAGGTGATCCTGTGCGGCGGCGCCGTCAACTCGCCGCAGCTTCTGCTGTTGTCCGGCGTCGGCCCGCAGGAGCAGCTTGCGCAGTTCGGCATCCCCGTGGTGCACCACCTGCCCGGCGTGGGGCAGGCTCTGCAGGATCACTATTCGGCGCCGATCAAGTTGAAGTGTTCGCAGCCGATCACGGTGAACGACGTGATGCAGAGCAACTTCCGCAAGCTGAAGGTGGGGCTGCAGTACTACCTGCGCCGCAGCGGGCCGCTGACCATGGCTGCGGGCCCCGCGGCACTGTTCGTGCGCACGCGCGAGGGGCTGGCGACGCCCGACGTGAAGATCTCGGTGGCGCCGTTCAGTTCCGACCGGCTGCAGGACGGCCTGCACCCGTGGTCCGGCTTCGCCCTGACGATCTACCAGCTTCGGCCCGAGAGCCGTGGCGAGATCCGGCTGAAATCCGCCAACCCGGCCGATCCGCCGGCGATGATCCCGAACTACCTGGCGACCGAGACCGACCGGCGCGCGATCGTCGATGGCCTGAAGATCGGCCGCGACGTGCTCGGGACGCCGGCGATGCGGCAATACATCACCGAGGAGTACCAGCCCGGGCCGTCGGTGCGGACGGACGAGCAACTGCTGGAGCATGCGCGGAATACCGGTGGCACGGTGTTCCACCCGACCAGCACCTGCAAGATGGGGATCGATCCGATGGCGGTGGTGGATCCCGAGCTTCGGGTCTACGGCATCGGCGCATTGCGGGTGGTGGACGCCTCGGTGATGCCCACGGTGATCTCGGGCAACACCAATGCGGCGACGATCATGATCGGCGAGAAGGCGGCGGACCTGGTGCGCCAGCCGGCGCGGATGGCGGCCTGAGGGTGGGCGCCCCGAAGTTCGGAGGGGAACGCTCGGCAGGGGTCCCATACGGGGCTTCCCTGGCGGGAGTTCTCAGGTGGGGGGTTCCTTGACTCGGCGGTGGGGGATGCATAGAAGTCTGCCTCCCCGCCGGCCGGTACACCGGGCGTTGGGCATTCTCTGTTCGAGCAAGCGATAGGATTCATGGCCAATACTGCTTCAGCGCGCAAGCGCATCCGGCAGACCGAACGCCGCACCGCGCGCAACCAGGCGCGCAAATCCCGCGTGCGGACCTTCGTGAAGAAGGTCGAGGCGGCGATTGCCGCTGGCAACAAGGATGCCGCCGCCGAGGCGCTGCGCGCCGCCCAGCCCGAGATGCAGCGCGCTGCTGGCAAGGGCATTGCGCATCCCAATACCATCGCGCGCAAGCTTTCCCGCCTGTCGGCGCGGATCAAGGCGATTCAGGCCGTCTGAACCGCCCGCGGTCCGGTTGACCCGGACCGCCTCCCGGATGATAATCGTAAACGTCGTGGACATCCTGTGTCCGCACCGGCATTGGCGTGTACATCTTTGGATTTATACTTGAATAGCCCACAGTATTATCCACACGGGTTGGAAATCTTGTTTCTTTCTACTTTGGTTCCGCCCTGTTCTACAGATTATCGTTTGCCACTCTTTAGAATTCTGACATAATCATTACTGAGCCGCCCGCGAGCCTGTGGGTGGCGGATCACCGCAGCATGCGTCATCGTTGGGCGACGGCGACAAGACCGTCGTTGTGGGGCTGGGTTCGTTGCGTCGGGAGCGGACCGCATGGAACACGATTTGTCCGCGACGTGGAGCATAGGAGCGTGGACACGTCGCAATTGCCGGCACAGTGGACGCGCATCCGCGCCCGTCTCCAGGGTGAAGTCGGCGAACTCGAATATCGCAACTGGCTGCGGCAGATGACGCTCGGGGGTGTCGACGGTGACGAGATCACCGTGCTGCTGCCCACGAGGTTCCTGTGTGACTGGGTGCGTAGCCGCTACGGGGACAGGCTGAACTCGCTCTGGCAGGAGGAGAACCCTGCCGTGCGCCGTGTCGATGTTCGCGTGGGCGGCGGCGCCGCACCGATGGCAGGACTCGCGGAAAGCCTGGCAACGACGACGGAACAGCCTTCCGTGGCACCGATGCGGCTCGAGGAACGGATGGATCAGCGCGCCGACCTGACAATCGATCCCCGCTTCACCTTCGAGGCCTTTGTCGTCGGCAAGCCCAACGAATTCGCCCATGCCTGTGCGCGCCGCGTCGCCGAGCAGCCCTCCAGTGCAGGCTTCAACCCGCTGTTCCTGTATGGCGGCGTCGGCCTGGGCAAGACCCACCTGATGCACGCCATCGCCTGGGAACTCGTCAGCCGGGCCGCGGGACGCCCTGTCTCGGTCACCTACATGTCGGCCGAGAAGTTCATGTACCGCTTCATCGCCGCCATCCGCAGCCAGTCGACGATCCAGTTCAAGGAACAGCTCCGCAGCGTCGACGTGCTGATGATCGACGACCTGCAGTTCCTGATCGGCAAGGACAACACCCAGGAAGAGTTCTTCCACACGTTCAACGCGCTGGTGGATGTCGGCAAGCAGATCGTGGTGTCGGCCGACAAGTCGCCGTCGGATCTTTCCGGGCTCGACGACCGGCTGCGCACCCGGCTCGGCTACGGCATGGTGGCCGACCTGCACGCCACCACGTTCGAGCTGCGCATCTCGATCCTCGAGGCCAAGGCCACCCGCGCCGGGGTCGCCGTGCCGGCGAAGGTGATGGACTTCCTGGCCCACAAGATCACCAGCAACGTCCGCGAGCTGGAAGGCGCGCTGAACCGGCTGGTCGCCCACGCCAACCTGTTCGGCCGTCCGGTCACGCTGGAGACCACGCAGGAGGTGCTGCACGACATCCTGAAGGCGCACGACCGCCGGGTGACGATCGAGGAGATCCAGAAGCGGGTGGCCGAGCACTTCTCGATCCGGGTGTCCGACATGTCGTCGGCGCGGCGGGCGCGGGCGGTGGCGCGGCCGCGCCAGGTCGCGATGTACCTGGGCCAAGCAGCTCACCCAGCGCAGCCTGCCGGAGATCGGCCGCCGCTTCGGCAATCGCGACCACACGACGGTGATGCATGCCGTTTCCCGGGTGAACGAGCTGATGGACCGCGACGCCGGCTTCGCCGAGGACGTCGAATTGCTGCGGCGTATGCTGGAATCCTGACCCGAAGCGACTGGCCTTCCCCGCCGGACCGCGGCATTGCTACAGTGCACGCCTGGATTCGCCTGGGCGCCCTGTAACCCGGCCCTTTGAGGATGGATGCCATGAAGCTGAAGGCCGACCGGGCGACGCTGCTGAAGGCACTCGCCCATGTGCAGAGCGTGGTTGAGCGCCGCAACACGATTCCAATACTGGCCAATGTGATGCTCGCCGTGCGCGATGGCAAGCTTACGCTCACCGCCACCGACATGGAGATCGCCATTGTCGAGGACGTGCCGGCGAGCGCCAGCCGCAACGGCTCCTGCCACGGCGCCGGCGGCGACGCTGTATGAGATCGTGCGCAAGCTGCCCGATGGCGCGGAGGTCGGAACTGGACCATCCCGGCGGCGATGCCCAGCTTGCGCTGCGGGCGGGGCGCTACAGCACCAGCCTGGTCGTGCTGCCGACCGAGGATTTTCCCTCGATGACCGCCGGCGCGCTGCCGCACAAGTTCAACCTGTCGGCCCAGGTGCTGCGCGGGCTGATCGACCGCACGCGCTTCGCGATCAGCACCGAGGAGACGCGCTACTATCTTAACGGCATCTAACCTGCACGCCGCGGAAAGCGAGGGCACGCGGGTGCTGCGTGCGGTCGCCACCGACGGGCACCGGCTGGCGCGGGTCGAGGAACCGCTGCCGGAGGGTGCCGGTTCGATGCCCGGCGTGATCATTCCGCGCAAGACGGTCAACGAACTGCGCAAGCTGCTCGATGAGGTGACCGGCAACGTGGAGGTCGCGCTGTCGGATACGCGCATCCAGTTCCACGCCGATGCTGTGCTGCTCACCAGCAAGCTGATCGACGGCACCTTCCCGGAATATGAGCGGGTGATCCCGCGCGGCAACGACAAGGTGCTGCGCGTCGGCAAGAAGGACTTCGCCGATGCCGTCGGCCGCGTGGCGGCGATCTCGGCCGAGCGGTCGCGCCCGGTGAAGCTGTCGCTGGCGCGCGACCTGCTGGTGCTATCGGCGGCCAGTCCCGAGCAGGGCACGGCGACCGAGGAACTGGATTCCGACCACGTCACCTATGAGGCGGGCCCGCTGGAGATCGGCTTCCAGGCCCGCTACCTGAACGACATCACCGACCAGATCGAGGGCGACGTCGAATTCCGCTTCGCCGACGGCTCGGCACCCACGGTGGTGCGCGACGCCGCCGATGCGAGCGCGCTCTACGTGCTGATGCCGATGCGGGTGTAGCGCCCCGCACCCCTGTCAGCGCGCGCCGCCCACCCAGGGCGGGCTCCGCCCCCCTGTCCGCTCGGCACCCCTGTCCGCGCCGCACCTCTGTCAGGGCGCGCTGCACACCCAGGGCGCGCTGCACACGCCTGTCATTGCGAGAGCAGCGAAGCAATCCCCAGGGGCAATGCGCACCACGCCGGGGATTGCTTCATCGCTGCGCTCCTCGCAATGACAGGCGACACCGTGCGTCACTTGAACTTCGGGATCACCTCCTCGCAGAGAAGCTGCAGCGAGGTCAGCACGCGCTCGTGCGGAATCTGGCTGCCGCAGTTCATCTCGGCCAGGATGCCCGACAGCCCGAGTTCCTCGCGCAGTTCGGACAGGCGGTCCACCACCTGCTGCGGCGTCCCGGCGATGATCTTGCTCCGCAGCACCTCGTCGTAGTCGATCGATTGCAGCCGCTGGCCGCGCTCCGCCCGGTTCTCGATCGCGCGGGCACCTTCCAGCCGTGCCGACTCCTCGATGCGCTCCCCCAGGTAGCGGTAGAAATGCATCACGCTCGCCTCGGGCTCCGAGCGCGCGCGCTCCTCGGTCGGGGCAACATAGACCGGCACGCGCAGGAACACCTCGCCATTGCCTGGATGGCCGGCCGCCGCCCAGGCCTCACGATACGCCTTCAGGTTCGGTCCGAGTTCGGACAGATCGCCCAGCCGGGTCGCGCAGAAGATCGGATTCCCCTGGGCGCCGTTGGCCGGATAGGTGTCCGGGCTGGTCGCCGCCACGCGGATCTCAGGGTACGGCTTCTGGTACGGCTTGGGCACCAGGCAGACATCGTCGAAGTGGTAATACTTGCCGTCGAAGCTGAACCGCTCCTGCGTCCAGGCCCGCTTCAGAATCTCCAGCACCTCATTGAAGCGCTCGCGGCTCTCGGCGTACGACACGCCATAGGCCTGGTACACGCGGGGAAAACCGCTGCGTCCCACGCCGAAGATCAGCCGTCCGTGGCTGATGTGGTCCACCGTCGCCGCCTCCTCGGCAAGCTGCAGCGGATGGCACAGCGGCAGCACCTGCACCGCGGTACCGATCTTCATCCGCTTGGTGCGCGCGGCAATGGCGGTCGCGATCATGAGCGGCGAGGCGAGCACCGACCGTTCCGGCGCCGTGTGCAGTTCCGCGAGCCACATGACGTCGAGTCCGTAACGCTCGGCCGCGTCCACCTGCTCGAACGAGTCGGCGAAAGCCTCCTCCTCGGTCTGGCCCGGCACCCGCTGAAACTCGTGGAACATGCCGAATTCCATGTCGTCCCTCTCCCTGCGCGCCGAGTTTCACTCGATCCCGATGACCACCTTGCCGAAATGCGACTGGCTCTGCAGGTGGCGGTATGCGTCGCGCGCCTGGTCGAAACTGAACACCCGATCGATCACCGGGCGCAACTGGCTGACCGTGATCGCTCGGTTCATCGCCTCGAACATCTGTCGTGAGCCGACGTAGATGCCGCGCATGATGAGGCCCTTGCGCATCGCCGCGGTGGCATCGATCGGGCCGCCGCCGGTCAGCACGCCGATCTGGTGGATCTGTCCGCCCAGCCGCGCCGCGGCGATGGAGCGCTGCAGCGTGCCCGCGCCGCCCACCTCCACCACATGATCCACGCCGCGCCCCTCGGTCAGGGCCATGACCGCGTCCTGCCACTCGGGCTGCTGGCGGTAGTTCACCGTTCCGGCCGCGCCCAATTCCCGCGCGCGTGCCAGCTTGTCGTCGGACGAGGACGTGGCGATCACCCGCGCGCCGGCGGCATGTGCGAACTGCAGCGCGAACATCGAGACGCCGCCGGTGCCGAGCACCAGCACGTCGTGTCCCGCCATCAGCGGCCGGCCGGCATACAGCGCATTCCAGGCGGTGACGCCGGCGCAGGGCAAGGTCGCGCCTTCCTCGAACGACAGATGCGCGGGCAGCTTCACCAGTCCCTGCTGGTCGAACAGCACGTATTCGGCCAGCACGCCGTGGATCGCGCCGCCGAGTGAACTCGCGGCATGCTCGGGCTCGCTGTCGCCGCCCAGCCAGGTCTGCATGAAGATGCCCGCGACGCGGTCGCCCGGCTGGACGCGCGTCACGCCAGGACCGACCTCCGCCACCTCGCCGGCGCCGTCGGACAGCGGCACGAGGTCCGGCAGCGGCGTGCCGCGTGCGTAACGTCCGGTCAGCACCATCAGGTCGCGGTAGTTCAGCGACGCCGCGCGCATGCGCACCAGGACCTCGCCGCGTCCCGGCGTGGGCTTCGGCGCCTCGCGCAGCACCAGGCTGTCGATGCCTTCGGGTTTGGGAATCTGGTAGACGCGCATCGCGTTCCCCTCAGTAGCCGCGTGCCGGATCGAACAGGGTGGGCGGACGCCGGCCGTCGCGCAAGGCACGCAGATTGTCGAAGAACAGGTCGAGGCTGCGCGGATTGTAGGTGGCAGGATCGTCGGCCGAAGTATGCGGGCTGATGATGAGGTTGCGCGTGGTCCACAGGCGGTGGCCGTCGGGGATCGGCTCCGGCGTGAACACATCCAGCACCGCGCCCGACAGATGGCCCTCGTCGAGCAGGTCGCACAGCGCGTCCTGGTCCACCAGCGCGCCGCGGCCGATGTTGACGATGCCGGCGTTCGCGCGGCAGGTGCAGCAGGCGCTCGCGGTTCATCAGCCCGCGCGTTGCATCGGTCAGCGGGCAGGCCAGGACGAGGAATTCTGTCTGCGGCAGGACGCTGTCGATCTCGGCCGTGGTGATCACCGTGGCGCAATGCTCGTGCGGTTTGGCGGTGGCGCGCACGCCGGTGACATGCATGCCGAAGCGCGCGCACTGCATCGCTGCCGCGCCGCCGAGCGAACCAAGCCCCACCACGGTGACGCGGCGCCCCTGCAGCACCGCGCCCCACACCTTGTTCCAGTGTCCGGCGCGCTGGTGCGTCACCATCTGCGGCACGCGGTTCGCCAGCATCAGCACCGACATGATGGCGAACTCGCCGGCCCTTCGTCGTGTGCGTGCCGGCATTGTTCATCAGCACCGCGCCGTGCGGCAGCCAGTCGAACGGCGCCAGCTTGTCGAGCCCGGCGCTGGTGAGGAACAGCAGCTTCAGCTTCGGTGCGTCGCACGGAAACTTCTCTGCCACCATGCCGACATCGGTGATCAAGGCCTCGGCTTCGGCGATGCCGGCAGCGAAGTCGGCGTCGCTGTCACCGATACTCACGTCGTGGCCGGTGCCGATATCCGGCGAGCGGGCGACGGCGGCGTCCCACATGTCGCGAGAGAACACGAACAGCGGGTCGTCGACTGGGTTCTGGATATGGATGCGCATGGACATGCAGCCTGCCACGGCTTTGCCTTGGCGGACAAATTCCGGCAGTGACACGCAATGCCGCCGCTCCTGTTCCGCGACGACCGCTTCGTTGTGCTGGACAAGCCGGCAGGCCTGCCGGTGCATCCGGGCCCGCGCGGCGGACCGAGCGTCGAGGACTGGTTCCCGCTGCTGTCGCGCCGCAAGGACGGCCCCTGGCTCGCGCATCGGCTGGACGCCGACACCGCCGGCTGCCTGCTGGTGGCGCTGCGCCGCGCGGCGCTGATCGCGGCGCAGGCGGAGTTCGCCGCCGGCCGGGTGCGCAAGGCCTACTGGGCGGTGGTGCGCGGTGTGCCGGCCGTTTCATCTGGAACCATCGCGGCGCCGCTGCTTCGCCGCAGCACGCGCGAGGGCTGGCACATGGCGGTCGATCCCGCCGGCCAGTCCGCGGTCACCGACTGGCGCGTGCTGGGCAGCGGCGACGGCATCGCCTGGCTGGAACTGGCGCCGCACACCGGCCGCACGCACCAGGTGCGGGTGCATTGCGCGACGCTGGGCTGCCCGGTGCTGGGCGACCCGGTCTATGGCGGCGGCGCGGGGCGGCTGCACCTGCTGGCGCGCGGCCTCGCGCTGGCGCTCGAGCCGCCGGTGGCCGCGACGGCGCCGGTGCCGGCTCATATGCGCGATGCGCTGACTCGCTGTGGATGGACTGATCGAAAAAATTCATAGGGAGGTCAACTTCAATTCACTGCACTGTTGGTCTACCCTGCAATGGCTGGGTACCGCCCAGCCCCATCGTTCATCGACAGCGAAAGGAGAAGCCATGGCGGCGCTCAAGGACAGCAAGACGGTAGAGAACCTGAAATACGCGTTCGCTGGCGAATCGCAGGCCAATCGGCGCTACCTCTACTTCGCCCAGAAGGCGGACGTGGAAGGGTTCAACGACGTGGCCGCGGTGTTCCGTTCCACCGCCGAAGGCGAGACCGGCCACGCGCACGGCCACCTGGAATACCTCGAGGAAGTCGGCGATCCGGCGACCGGCAAGCCGATCGGCAAGACCTCGGACAACCTGCTCGCGGCAGTGGCCGGCGAGACGCACGAGTACACCGACATGTACCCGGGCATGGCGCGGACCGCGCGCGAGGAAGGCTTCGAGGAAATCGCCGACTGGTTCGAGACTCTCGCGAAGGCGGAGCGCTCGCATGCCGGCCGTTTCCAGCGTGCCTACGACGAGATCCAGTAGATCGCACTGAAAACCCTGCCCTCGCCCGCCTGGCGGCGAGGGCAGGGATCAGGCTGATCACGGCGAAGGACGTAGTGTCAGTCCCGCGAAAGCGGGAGCCCAGGGGCCGGAGATCCTGCCGTCCTGGGCTCTCGTGTTCGCGGGAATCACGGGTTCTTCCCAATCCCCCAGGGCAAGGGTGCAAACGGCATGAGAGAAGGCAGCCTCGAGGCGCCGACACGCCACGCGATTGCCTGGCAGGAAGACAGCTTCTACGACCCCGCCGCGATCGACGCCGAATTGCGCCGTGTGTTCGACGTCTGTCACACCTGCCGGCGCTGCTTCAACCTGTGCGATTCCTTCCCGCGCCTGTTCGACCTGATCGACGAAGCGAAGACCGGTGAACTCGATTCGGTCGACAGCAAGGGACCTGAAGCCGGTCGTGGACGCGTGCACGCTCTGCGACATGTGCTTCATGACCAAGTGCCCGTATGTGCCGCCGCACGAGTTCAACATCGACTTCCCGCATCTGATGCTGCGCTACCGGGCGATGGAGGCGAAGCAGGGCAAGATCCCGTTCGCCGACCGCCAGCTTGCGCGCACCGACCGCAACGGCAGGCTGGCCGGCATGGTGGCGCCGCTGGCCAACTGGGCGAGCGACCACGTCGAACACGCTGACGCGGCCGATGCTCGAGAAATACGCCGGCATCGACCGTGCCGCGGCGCTGCCGAAATACGCCGGCAAGAGCTTCGTCGCGCGTGCCAAGTCGCCGCCCGCGGTGAACACCGCCGCACCGGCGTTCGGCCGCAAGGCCGTGCTGTACGCGACCTGCTTCACCAACTACAACACGCCCGAAGTCGGCGAGGCGACGCAGGCGGTGCTGGCGAAGAACGGCGTCGAGACCACGGTGGTGTATCCGCATTGCTGCGGCATGCCGCAGCTCGAGGCGGGCGAGATCGCCCAGGTGGCCGACAATGCGCGCCAGGTCGCCGGAGCCATGCGCGAATGGGTCGCCAAGGGCTACGACGTCATCGCGCTGGTGCCGTCCTGTGCACTGATGCTGAAGTTCGAATGGCCGCTGATCCTGCCCGGCGATCCCGACGTGCTGGCGCTGTCCAAGGCGACCTTCGACATCAGCGAATACATCGTCGGCATCGCGCGCAAGGAAGGCCTGGCCGAGGGATTGAGTCCGGTCGAGGGCGGCATCACGCTGCACATGGCCTGCCATGCCAGGGCGCAGAATGTCGGGCAGAAGGCGGCCGAGATGCTGCGCCTGCTGCCGGGTGCCGATGTGCAGGTGATCGAGCGCTGCTCGGGCCATGGCGGTTCCTGGGGCGTGAAGAAAGACCATTTCGAGACCGCGCTGAAGGTCGGCCGCCCGGTGGCGCGCCAGGCGCGTGACGCGGCCAAGGCGTTCGTCACCTCGGAGTGCCCGCTGGCCGGAGTTCACATCACGCAGGGCATCGACAGGCTGGGCAGCGACAAGCCGAAGCCGGCGCTGGTCACGCATCCGATCGAATTGCTGGCACGTTCCTACGGCATCGTCTGACCCGGGAGGTCCCCATGGCGAATCGCCACGAACTGGTTGCGGCCGATATCATGCCGCCCGCCGAATACGCGCGGAACCGCAAGGAACTGCGCCGCAAGATCGCGGCCCTGAAGCGCAACCGCCGGATCGAGGTCGGGCCTTATGTCACGTTCTACTTCGAGAGCTACGACACGATGTGGCTGCAGGTGCACGAGATGGTGCACATCGAGAAAGGCGGTCCCGAGCAGGTACCCGGCGAACTCGAGGCGTACAACCCGCTGGTCCCCAACGGCACCGAACTGGTTGCCACCTTCATGATCGAGATCGACGACCCCGACCGCAGGCACCGCATCCTCGGCACGCTGGGCGGCATCGAGGAGACGGCGTTCTTCCGCATCGGCAGCGAAACAGTGCGTGCGCTGGCGGAGGCCGACCAGGACCGCACCACCGCCGAGGGCAAGGCCTCCTCGGTGCAGTTCGTGCACTTCCCGTTCACCGCCGCGCAGATCGCCGCATTCCGCGCGCCCGATGCGCAGGTGATCCTCGGGCTCGACCACCGCAACTACGGCCACATGGCGGTGCTGCCCGACGCGGTCCGTACGGAGCTTGCCACGGACTTCGACTAGAACGGGTTCCGTTCGTGCAGGCTCACGGACTCCGCTCTGGCTCATTGTCTGAGAGCGTGAACCACCGCTTCGGCTCATCCACCTGCGCGGGTCACGCTCTAGCCCGCGCGTTGACGCCGCGCGGCGCCTGACCGACTGTCATCGCGGGCTTGGCGGAGCAACCCCCCTCGGGATGTTTCGTCGCTCCGCTCCTCGCAATGCCGGGAGCGTGCCAGGAGGGAACGACAATGCCACTGCGCGAAGTGGGAGCCGTCACCGGCGTCGGCGAGACCCAGTACATGCGCGGCACCGACCGCACGCCGCTGTCGCTGCAACTCGAGGCCTCGCTGCGGGCGATCGAGGATGCTGGCCTGAAGCCCACCGACATCGACGGCGTCATCCCGTACGGCCACGGCGCCGTCGCGGAAGACTTCATCACCAATTTCGGCATCCAGGACCTGCGCTTCTCGGCCACCACCCCGATGGGCGGCGCCAGCGCTGTCGCCTCGATCCAATGCGCCATCGCCGCGATCGCCGCCGGCATTTGCAACCACGTGCTGCTGTCGCTCGGCCGCACCGGCTATTCCGGCGGCCGCATCGGCGCGCGCGTGCAGCAGATGCCGCAATTCCGGCTCATCGGCGAGTTCGAGATGCCGTCCGGCGCGATCGCTCCCGCCCAACTCTACGCGGTGATGGCGCGCCGCCACATGGAGCTGTACGGCACCACCTCGCGCCAGTTCGCCGAGATCGCCGTCGGCACGCGGCGCCACGCCTCGCTCAACCCCAACGCCACGATGCGCAACCCGATCACCATCGAGGACCATCAAAGCTCGCGCATGATCTCCGATCCGCTGCGCCTGCTGGATTGCTCGCTGGAGAGCGATGGCGGGGCGGCGGTGGTGATCAGCGCCGCCGACCGTGCACGCGACCTGAAGCAGCGGCCGATCGTCGTGATGGGCGTGGCCGAGGGACATCCGGATTCGCCGAGTGCGATCACGCAGCGGCCCGACCTGACCACGCTCGGGCTGGCGAAGGCGGCGCCCAAGGCCTTCGCCATGGCCGGCGTCACGCATGCCGACATCGACGTGGCCGAGGTGTACGACTGCTTCACCTATATCGTGCTGTGCCAGCTTGAGGATCTCGGCTTCTGCAAGAAGGGCGAAGGCGGCGGCTTCGTGCAGGACGGCGCCATCAGTCTCGGCGGCAGGCTGCCGGTGAACACGCATGGCGGGCTGCTGTCGCAGGCGCACATGGCAGGGATGAACCACATCGTCGAACTGACGCGGCAGCTTCGCGGCCAGGCGGCGGCGCAGGTGGCCGATGCCGAAATCGGCCTGGTCACCGGCTATGGCGACATGGGTGACGGCGCGGTCGCCATCATGCGGGCGGCATGAGCATGTCCGACTATGGCAAGCTGCTGCCGCAGCCCACCCCCGATACGCAACCCTACTGGGACGGGCTGCAGGCGCATCGGCTCCGCCTGCAGCGCTGTGCCGATTGCGGCCGCGTCCGGCACTACCCGCGGCCGGTCTGTGACGCGTGCTATTCGCTGCGGGTCGAGTGGATCGACGCCTCGGGCCTCGGCCGCGTGCATAGCTGGACCACGACGCACCACGCGTTCCATCCGGGCTTCAAGCCGGACCTGCCCTATACGCTGCTGACCGTCGACCTGGAGGAAGGCGTGCGGATGAACGCGCAGCTTCGAGGGCTGGACCCGTCGGACCTGCGCATCGGTCTCCCCGTGCGGGTGGCGTTCGAGCCGGCGACCGACGCGGTGACGCTGCCGGTTTTCGTTCCGGCCGGTTGACGCAGGGTGGCTGGTCAATAGGCTGCGCCGCCGACCTCGCCGGACCGTTTCATGCCGTTATGGATTCCGATCACCGTCTCCGCCGCCCTGTTCCAGTGCTGGCGGACCGCGATGCAGCAGAAGCTGCGCGGCCTGCTGTCGGTCAACGGTGCCGGCTTCGTCCGCTTCCTCTACGGCGCGCCGACCGCGCTGGTGCTGTTCATCGGCTCGCTGATCGTCACGGGCGAGGCGGTACCCGCCCCCAACCTGCTGTTCCTGGTGTACTGCGCGGCCGGCGGATTGCTGCAGATCCTCGCCACCAACCTGCTGATCCTGTCGTTCGGCTATCGGAACTTCGCCGTCGGCACCGCGTATTCCAAGACCGAGACCGCGCAGAGCGCGATCGTGGCGCTGATCGTGCTGGGGGAGGTGCTGCGGCCGCTGTCCTGGGTCGGCATCTGCATCGGGCTCGCGGGCGTGATGACGCTGTCGCTGGCGGGGCGCGGGCTGCGGCCGGGCGACCTCGCGCGCGCCACCGTGCAGCCGGCGGCACTCGCAGGGCTCGGTGCCGGCTTCCTGTTCGCCTTCACCACGGTGTTCATCAAGCTGGCCAACCAGGCGCTCAGCGGCCCCAACCTGTTCGTGCGCTCGCTGTTCGTGCTGGTCGCCACCAACACGCTGCAGATCATCATGCAGGGCGGCTTCCTCGCCTGGCGGGAGCCGCGGGAGCTGCTGAAGGCCTTCACCACCTGGCGCAGTTCCGCCTGGGTCGGGACGCTCTCGGCCCTGGGGTCCGCCTGCTGGTTCACCGCGTTCGCGCTGGCGCCGGTCGGGCTGGTCCGCTCGGTCGGCCAGATCGAGATCGTGTTCACCCTGCTGTTCAGCCGCTTCTACCTGAAGGAAATCCTCAAGGCGGGCGACGTGGCCGGCCTCGTGCTGGTGGTCGCCGGCGTGCTGCTGATCGTCGTCACGTACTGACCGATCCGCACGCTCGAGGTGCTGCGATCGCCGGGGCCGCACGCATTCCATTGCGCGGTGCAGCAGCGCGCGGCTAGCTTCCTCGGATCGGCGGCGACAGCGCTGCCGATCCGAGGAAGCAGCGCCATGGCTCGCTTCGTACCGCGCGGCCGATGGGTCCGTCCCCAATGGATGGGTCGTTGGATCGCGGCCTTCAGGCTGCTGCTGCCGTGCCTGTTCGCCGCCGCGCCATCGCTCGCCCACGCCGATCCGGTGCTCACCTGGAACAGCGTGATGCTGGACACGATCCGCCAGACTTCGGCGCTGCTGGTCGATGGGCCGCCCGAGGTGGCGCGCGAGATGGCGATGCTCGACACGGCGATGTTCGACGCAGTGAACGCCGCGACCGGCCTCACCTATCGTCCGTTCGCCTACACCGGCGGCGCGGTCGCCGGTGTCTCGGCCGATGCCGCCGCGCTGGCGGCCGGCTATCGGGTCATGACCAGCATCTTCAGCAGTCCGCTGTGGCAGATGGCGCCGCCCGCCGGCAATCCGGCGATCGCCGCCACCGTGCTCGCGAATATCGACGCGGCCTATGCATCGGCGCTGTCCGGACTGAACACGGTGAACCCGCAGGTGGCGCAGGGCCTGGCGCTTGGCCAGGCGGCGGCCGATGCGGTGATCGCGAAGCGAGCCGGTGATGGCGCGAATGCCGCCATCGTCAACGGCCTGACGCCCCAGGCGCCGCCCGGCTCCGGCACGGTCCCGGGGGTCTATGTGCCGCCCAGCGCGTCGGGCGGGCGGCCCGAGATGATGCCGACCTGGGGCACCGTCACCCCGTTCGGCACGCCCGTCGGCACTATCCAGCAATACCAGGCGGAGTTGCCGACGGCGCAGCAGATCGCCCAGGACGGCCTGGCAAGCTTCATCAAGTCGCCCGGCTACGCGCAGGCCGTGCTGCAGGCCCAGTGCGGCGGCTCGGCCACCGCGCTCTCGGTGCCGACCGCGGCTGCCTGTGCCGCCGCCGGCTTCGCCCCCGAGACGCCCGAGCAGCGCAAGGCGGCACTGTTCTGGAACGATCCCGGCGGGACGATGCAGCCGCCCGGCCATTGGTTGCAGATCGCCAACACCGTCATGACGCTGCCCGGCATGGAGCTGAGCCTGTTGCAGGAGGCACGGCTGTCGGCGCTGCTGAGCATGGCGGAGGCCGATGCCGGCATCGCGGCCTGGGGCGTGAAATACCAGGAGAACCTGTGGCGGCCGATCACTGCGATCCGTGATTGCAGCGGCTGGAACAGCGCCTTCACGACCTGCGACGCCACCTGGACGTCGCTGATCGCGACGCCCCCGCACCCCGACTACCTCGCCGGCCATCCGGCCTTCAGCGCCGCCGCGGCGGAGATCCTGCAGCGCTTCTTCGGCACGGACGCCATTGCCTTCTGCAGCACCTCCGATCCCTACGTGAATGGGGCGCAGGGGCCGGTCGGACCGCTGACCGAGTGCTTCGACAGCTTCAGCGAAGCGTCGACCGGGCCCAATGGGGCGGAATTCAGCCGGGTGTCCGGCGGCATCCATACGCCGTTCGCGGTCGAGGAGGCCGCCGACCTCGGCCAGCGGATCGGTGTCTTCGTGTTCGACAACAACCTCCAGGCGGTCCCCGAGCCCGCCACCGGCGCCTTGCTCGCTCCGGCGCTGATCGGGCTGGCGCTGTACCGGCGCCGTCGCGACCCGGCGGGCACCAGGGCGGGCGCCAGGGCGGACGCCGAGGCGCAGGACTGATACTCGCGACTGACACGCGGCCCGGCGGCGTCGCCCCGGCCGCGGATTTGGCTTCCTGCGCGAGAGCGACTATTGGACCGTCGGCCGCGGTTGCCGAGCGATATGGGTCTTGGATGAACCCTTCGCCGCGCCCGCCGAACCCGTAGCGGAATCCGACTTCCATGAACGATGCCGTGCCACCGCCGGATCGCGTTGTCCCAGCCGAGGCTGTCCGCAGCCGCCGGCCGCGCAGCCTGCTGCGCCGTTTCCGCCTCGGCATCCGGATGCACCATCTGCTGTTCGCCGCCTTCATCCTGGTGGCCGCGGCGCCGATCGGGGTGCTGGCCCTGTGGGAGCAGCGGACGTCCTACCAGCACGAACTGGACTCGGTGCGCGAGCGCCATCTGCTGGTCGCGCGCAACCTGACCTCGACGCTGTCGCGCTACGTCCGCGACGTGAAGGCGGCATTCACCGTGGTTTTCGAGAGCGGCGCGGTGGCGAACCCGGTGCCCGGCATCGCCGACCTGCTGACCTCGCTGAACTTCGTCCATCTCTGCGTCGTGGCGCCCGACGGGACCATCGAGAGCTGGCTGCGCGGCCTGGCACCGGCGCCGGCCGCAACGCTCGACCCGAAGCTGCTGGTCGAGCTGAAGACGATCGCCGCCGGCGCGGGCGACCTGCCGGCGCTGAGCAGCCTGGAGCACGATCTGGCGGGCCGGCCGGTGCTCTACGTCGTGAAGTCGCTGCCGGACAAACGGCTTGGCGTCGGCGTCCTCTCCACCGACTACCTGATCTCCCTGCAGCAGGCGATCGCCTTCGGCGACCACGGCCACGCGGTCATCACCGACGCCAAGGGCCAGGTCATCGCGCATCCTCTCAGGGACTGGGTGGCGGCCTCGCGCGACATCTCGGGGGTGCCGGTGGTCGCGGCGATGAAGCGCGGCCAGAGCGGCGTCGGCCAGTTCTACTCGCCGGCGTTCAACGGCAACATGATCGCCGGCTATGCGGTGGTTCCCGAGACCGGCTGGGGCGTCATGGTGCCGCAGCCGCTCAGCGAACTGCATCGACGCGCCGATGAGGTCGCGACCATGGCGATCGTCATCGCCGCGGTCTCGT
Organism: Acetobacteraceae bacterium; assembly: GCA_037201625.1. Taxonomy (GTDB): domain Bacteria; phylum Pseudomonadota; class Alphaproteobacteria; order Acetobacterales; family Acetobacteraceae; genus JAMXLO01. Next base: position 3,310,302 of record JBBCGR010000003.1, read on the forward strand.
TCGCGGTCGCCGCGTTCATGAGCTGGCTGATCGCCTTCTATCTCGCGCGTCCGCTGCGCCAGGTGGCACAGACGGCCGAGGCGGTGCTCACCGGCGGCGAGGACATCCCGACTCCGAATTTCGCCAACTACGTGCCGCGCGAAATCCGCCAGTTGGGCCTCGCCTTCAGCACCATGCTCGACGACCTGCGGCGGCGGAACAGCGAGACCCGGCTCGCGCTGCGCCAGGCGCAGTCGTCCAGCCTCGCCAAGACGCAGTTCCTCGCCAACATGAGCCACGAGATCCGCACGCCGCTGAACGGCGTCGTCGGCATGATCGAACTGCTCCGGCTGTCAGATCCCTCATCCGCCCAGCAGCGCTATATCGAGGCGGCGAACCAGTCGAGCCAAGCGCTGCTGCGGCTGATCGACGACATCCTCGATCTGTCGAAGATCGAGGCGGGGAAGCTCGAGCTGGAGCACGCGCCGTTCCACCTGCCGTCGCTGATCCACGACGTGCGGTCGATGTTCTCGGACCAGGCGCGCGCCAAGGGGCTGACGCTGGCGGCCTCGGTCGCCACCGAGCTCAATGTCGTGCTGCTGGGCGACGCGCACCGGCTGCTGCAGATCCTCACGAACCTGGTCAGCAACGCGGTGAAGTTCACGGCCGAGGGCGGCGTCACCATCGGGGTCGCCTGCCTGGAGGACCGTGCAGCGTCCCTGCGGCTGCGCTTCACCGTCACCGACACCGGCATCGGCATTGCCGCCAGCAAGCAGGCCACGATCTTCGAGGCATTCTCCCAGGCCGACAGTTCCACCACGCGCCGCTACGGCGGCACCGGCCTCGGATTGTCCATCGCGCGGCAGCTCTGCAACGTGATGGGCGGCGAGATCGGCGTCGACAGCACCGTCGGCAAAGGCTCCGTCTTCTGGTTCACGGTGGTGCTGGACAGGCAGCGCTCGGCGGCCGGCTTGCCGCGAGCGATGCCGCGCGCCGAGCCTCCGCTGCCGGACATCCTGCCGCCCGACGACAATTCGCAGATGATCTCGGCGGCCCAGCGCGAGTTCAAGGAGGCGCTCGGCCGGACCGGGCTGTCCAGCATCCGCATCCTGCTGGTCGAGGACAACACGGCCAACCTGCGCGTCACCCAGGCATTGCTGGAGGCGATCGGCTGCACGGTCACCACCGCGCGGAACGGGCTGGAAGCGGTGTCCGCCTGCCGCCAGGCCGCGTTCGACCTTATCCTCATGGACTGCCAGATGCCGGAGATGGACGGCTACGAGGCGGCCCGTGCGATCCGCCAGCTCGAGGCGTTCCAGGGCCGCACCACGCCGATCGTGGCGCTGACCGCGCATGCGCTGGACGGCAGCCGCGAACTCAGCCTGGCGGCGGGCATGAACGACCACCTCACCAAGCCGCTCACGCTGAGCGTGCTGACGGCCAAGCTGGTTGAATGGTTGGGCGGCGCCACACCAGGGATCCGATGATCGCGAGGTTCAGCAGGTTGAACAGCACGCCCACGGCAAAGGCCGGCGCATAGAAGGCGAAGCGGTCGTAGATCGCACCGGCCAGCCAGCCGCCCGCCGCCATGCCGAGGGAGCCGGGAAACAGCATGGCCGGGATGCGCCAGCTTGCCTCCGAGGCCGGGAAGAGTTCGCGCACCGCGAGCACGTACCCGGGGATCAGCCCGCCGAAGCCGAAGCCGAACACGACCGAGATGCTGAACAGGCCGATCTCGTTCTGCGTCACCAGGAACCCCGCCATCGCCGCCGCCTGCGCCGCGGAGGCCCACAGGATGGTGCGGAGCCCGCCAATCCGGTCCGCCAGCCAGCCCCAGAACTGCCGGGCGAAGAACGCCGAGCCGAGCAGCACCGAGAGCATCGCGGCACCCTGGGTCGGGCCGATGCCGATGTCGCTGCAGAACGCCACCATATGCGCCATCGGCATCGACATCGTGACGCAGCAGCAGAAGGTGGCGAAGGCGAGGGCCGCCAGCACCGTGTTGGGCGGCAGGCCGAGCACCTTCTCGCCCACCGGCGGGCCGCCGTACAGGCTACCGGCCGCCGCTTCGGCAGGTGCCCCGCGCAGGAACACCGCCGCCAGCGGCACGATGACCGCCGCCGCGAACACGCCGTAGGCCAGCATCGTCCGCCGCCAGCCGATGGTGTCGATGCCGAGCCGGAACAGCGCCGGCCAGACTGCGCCGGCGACATACTGGCCGGCCGAGATCAGCGCGATCGCGGTTCCCCGCCGGCGGTCGAACCAGCGGCTGACATAGGTCACCAGCGGCGCGAACATCCCGGCCGCGCCCAGCAATCCGACCAGCAGGAAGCTGCTGACATAGAGTTGCGTGAGGTCGCCGAACGACGAGATCACCAGGCCGGCACCGATCATGGCGCCGCCGAACATCACGACCGCGCGCACCCCGATCCGCTCGGCCAGCCAGCCCATCGCGATGCCGCCGCAGCCCGCGCCGATGAAGGTCAGCGCCACCGCGAGGGCGGGTGCCGACCGGGCGGCCCCGAATTCCGCGGCGATCGGCTTCAGCGCCACCATCGTGGTCAACGGCGCCCCGTACGACAGGCTCAGCACCACCAGCGCGGCACCGGCCACGACCCAGGAGCCGCGTGTCTCCACGCTGCCGGCACGGGCATTCATTGGCGTTTCCTCCGGGCCGCTCGCACTGCGCAGGCGACCCTAAGCGATCCAGTCTATGCGATAGCAGCCCTACGTGAAGACGGCGGCGGTGGCTGCGGCGTCCACCTCCTCGATCAGCGCCGGCCGCCAGTGCGGCTTGCGGTCCTTGTCCACCACCATCGCCCGCACGCCCTCGGCAAAGTCGGGATGCCGCATCGTGGTGCGCGTCAGCGCCAGTTCCGCCGCCTGGCACTGTGGCAGCGTCAGGTGCGCCCCGCGGCGCAGCGCCTCCAGCGTCCAGCACAAGGCCGATGGCGAGACCGCCCGCATCGCCGCCAGGGCAGCCATCGCCCAGTCGTCGCCGACCGCCGTCAGGCGATGCACGATCTCGGCCACGCTGTCCGCGCCGAAGCAATGGTCGATCGCCGCACGCTTTGCCGCGAGCGAGAACGCCGGCAGCGCCGCAGCGCGCGCGCCCAGCGCCGCCAGCCCGTCCTCGGCCAGGGCCCGCACCAGGGCGGGCAGGTCCGCGCGGGCGACGAAATGCGTGGCTAGGCCGGCATGCACCGCATCCGCCCCCTGCAGCCGCAGACCGGTCAGCCCCAGATAGGTGCCGATCTCGCCCGGCAGCCGCGGCAGGAAATAGGTGGCGCCGATGTCGGGGAAGAAGCCGATCGCCGTCTCGGGCATGGCAAAGGCGGCGTGCTCGGTGGCGACCCGGTACGGCGCATGCACCGACACGCCGATGCCGCCGCCCATGCAGATGCCGTCGATCAGGGCGACATACGGCTTCGGATAGGTCGCGATCGCCAGATTGAGCTCGTATTCCTCGCGGAAGAACGTCTCCGCCTTCTGATGTTCGCCATCCAGTTCGTACTGCCGCAGCGCCCGCACGTCGCCGCCCGCGCAGAACGCCCGCCCGCCGGCCCCCTCGATCACGACCACATGGACATGCGGGTCGTCGCGCCAGCCTTCCAGCGACCGCGACAGCGCCCGGATCATCGGCAGGTCCAATGCGTTGAGCGCCTGGGGGCGGTTCAGTACGATCCGTCCGGCACGCCCGTCCTGCCGGCTGATCACGGTCGGTTCGTCTTGCATCGGCGCCTCCATGACGGCGCAGCATCTAACGCGGCCCCGCCAGGGACACCAGATCAGGCCCGCGATCATCCGCCTGGTTGGGCGCCGGATCATGAGCAGGGCGGCTTTTGTTTCCGGCGGATTTCGCGGATTGTAGGACCTCGCTGCACGGCACGAACCCGGAGCCCGTCATCGATGCATGTACGTTCGCTCGCGGCCGCCGCGGCGATCTTCGCCCTGTGGCACGCCCACGCCTCGGCGCGCGACCTGACCCTGGTCAGCCGCGGCCCGGGGCCGGACGCGATGAGGGAGGTCTTCGTCCGGCCGTTCGGCGCGGCAACCGCCATCCCGGTGCAGATGGAGTCGTGGGACGGCGGCCTCGACGCGCTCCGCGCACAGGCGAAAGCGCCGGAGAACGGCTGGGACCTCGTGATGGTGGACGGCGACGAACTCGCCACCGGCTGCACCGAAGGCCTGTTCGAGAAGCTCGATTGGTCGGCGATCGGCGGCCGTGATCACTACCTGTCGCAGGCGGTGAGCGATTGTGGCGTTGGTGCCGGGGTCGTGAGCCTTGTTCTGGCCTGGGATCGCGACAAATTTCCAGCAACCCCGGGCTGGGCGGACTTCTGGGACGTGGCGAAATATCCCGGCAAGCGCGGCCTGTACCGGAGCCCGCGCGGCAGCCTGGAATTTGCCCTGATGGCCGATGGAGTTTCACCTGGCGACGTCTACAAGGTGCTGGCGACGTCCGAGGGCGTCGACCGCGCCTTCCGCCGGCTCGAGCAGCTCAAACCCTATATTGTGTGGTGGCAGGACTACGGCGAGGCGGCGCGGATCCTGGCCTCCGGCGACGTCCTGGTGACCAGCGCCTTCGCCCCGTCGATCACGATCGCCAACCGCGTCGGGCGACGCAATTTCGGCATCCAGTGGGCCGCCAGCCTCTACGAGGTGCAGAGCTGGGCGGTGCTCAAGGGCAGCCCGAACCTGCGCTCCGCCACCCAGTACCTGTATTTCGCCGGCACCCCGGCGATCCAGGGGCGCCTGGTCGCGCTGGCCGGCGAGGGCGGGCTGGCGAAGGGCGCCAATGACGGCCTGCCGGCGGACATGGCGCAAACCTCGCCGACCGCCACCGCCAACCTGGCCGCCGCGGTACGCGTGGACGCCGGATTCTGGCACGACAACCTGGCCAGGCTCCGCCAGCGCTTCGAGAGCTGGCTGGCGCGTTGACCGCAAACGCCGGCTTTACCGTCGAGCAGCGCGACGGACGCGCTGTGTTCGTCTTCGCCGGCCGGCTGGAGGCGGCGTCGATCGGCGGGCAGTGGCGGCCGGCGATGCGCGCCGCGCGGCATGAGCACGGCCACGAACTGGCCTTCGATCTCGCCGCGGTGACCTTCTGCGACGTGGCCGGCGCGGCCTTCCTGGCCTCGATCGAGGCGGCGCACGGCAAGACGGCGGAGCTGCTCGGCGCCTCGGAACAGGTGCGGGGCTTGCTGGACCGCGCCCGCATCACGATCCCGGCCGAGCCCAAGACGGTCGCGGCGCAGCGGCCGCACCCGCGCGATGTGATCGCGCTGGCGCTCCGACTGATGGGGTCGAGCATCGCCTTCGTGGGCGAGGCGACGGTCGCGCTGCTCCGCCTGCCCGCGCACCGGCGCATGTTCCGCCTGCCCGACCTGCTGCGCACCCTCGACCAGGCGGGCGTGCGGTCGATGCCGCTGGTGCTGATGCTGGGCTACCTGATCGGGCTGATCCTGGCCTTCCAATCCGCCGTGCCCATGCGCCGGTTCGGCGCCGACATCTTCGTGGCCAACCTGGTGGCGATCAGCCTGCTGCGCGAACTCGGCCCGCTGCTGGCCGCGGTGATCCTGGCCGGCCGCACGGGGTCCGCCTTCGCCGCCGAGATCGGCACCATGAAGGTGAACGAGGAGGTCGACGCACTGGTGACCATGGGCCTCGATCCCATGACGATGCTGGTGCTGCCGCGGATGCTGGCCGCCATGCTGGTGATGCCGGTCATGGCGCTGGCCCTGGACGTCGCCGGCATGCTGGGCATGGCCACGGTGATGCGCAGCTTCGGCTTTCCGCTGGTGACGATCGCGCGCCAGGTGCAGAACTGGGTGAGCGCCGCCGACCTGTACGGCGGGCTGTTCAAGGCGGTGTGCTTCGGCATCACGGTCGCCGCGATCGGCTGCCGCGCCGGCCTGGCCACCGGGGTCGGGCCGCGCGCCGTCGGGCTGTCGGCCACCGCGGCGGTGGTCGGCGGCATCGTCGCGACCATCGTCCTCGACGGCGTGTTCGCGCTGATCTTCTACCGGCTGAAGCTGTGAGCGATGCGCCGATCATCCGCGTGCAGGATGCCGCGCAACGCTTCGGTGCACGCACCATATTCCGCGACGTCTCGTTCACGGTGGATGCAGGTGAAGTGTTCGTCATTCTCGGCGGTTCGGGTTGCGGCAAATCGACGGTGATGAAGCAGTTGATCGGGCTGCTGCCGCCGACGGCCGGACAGATCGAGGTGTTCGGCCGCACCATCACCGGGTCGGGGCGTGAGGCGGCGCTGCGCGAGGTGCAGCGCCGGATGGGCGTGATGTTCCAGTCGGGTGCGCTGTTCGGCTCCATGAGCCTGCTGGAGAACGTCATGCTGCCGCTCGAGATGTTCACCGACCTGCCGCCGGACGGCCGCGAGGCGGTGGCACGGGTGAAGCTCGGCCTGGTCGGGCTGGCCGATTCGGCGACGCTGATGCCGGCGGAGATATCCGGCGGCATGGCGCGGCGTGCCGGGATCGCCCGCGCGATGGCGCTGGACCCGCCGCTGCTGCTGCTCGACGAGCCGTCGGCCGGCCTCGACCCGATCACTTCGGCGGGGTTGGACCGCCTCATCCTGGACCTGCGCCACGACCTCGGCGCGACCTTCGTCGTCGTCACCCACGAACTGGCCTCGATCCTGGCGATCGCCGACCGCTGCATCATGCTGGACCGCAACGCCTATCCCGATGCCGGCGGGGCGATCGCCACCGGTGACCCGCGCGTGCTGCGCGACACCAGCACGCACCCGATCGTGCGCGCCTTCTTCCGCCGCGAAGTGCCGGTGCCGGCCGCCGTCTGATGGAAGAGCGCAGCATCTATCTGCGGGTCGGCCTGCTGATCTTTGGCGGCATCGCGCTGGCGGTCGCGCTGATCTGGTTTCTCGGCGGCGGACGGATTCGCCACGGCTCGGTATTCGAATCCTATTTCAGCGAGTCGGTGCAGGGACTGGAGGTCGGCGGCGCGGTGAAGTTCCGTGGCGTCACCATCGGCCGGGTGACCGAACTCGGGCTGGTGAGCGCGGAATACGGTCCCAACGAGGCGATCGATCGCGAGAGCGCAACCTACCGGCTGGTCTTCGCCCGCTTCGAGGTGGACACCGCGCGGATCGGCCGCATGCCGGACACCCAGGCGGCGGTGGGCATGGGGCTGCGCATCCGGCTCGCCTCGCAGGGCATCACCGGGCTCACCTACCTGGAGTTGGATTTCGTCAACCCGCGCCGCTATCCGGCGCTGAGCGTGCCGTGGCAGCCGCGGGCCGAGTATATCCCGTCCATGCCGAGTACCTTCACGCAGGTGCAGGACGCGGCACAGCAGGTCCTGGCCAAGCTGAATTCCGTGGACATCGATCGGCTGGCCGCACAGGTGACGGGGCTGCTCACCGATGTGCGCGCCAGCCTCACCACCGGCGACCTGCACGCCACCCTGACGGAGGCGACAAATGTGCTGCGCACGTTGAACGATGCGATGCGTGCGGCCGACCTGCCGGCGCTGACCGCGGACATCCAGAAGACGTCCATTGCGCTGCGCGAGACTGTGCAGGGGCAGCAGGTGCAGAAGCTGCTGGCCAATGCGAGCCTGGCCGCCGACCGCTTCGCCACAGCGGCGGCGCGGCTGCCGCCGCTGATCGCCTCGGTGCAGGCCACGGCGCAGCGCGCCGGGAACGGCACGGCGGATGTCGAGCAGGGCCTGGCGCCGCTGCTGCGCGACATGCAGGCGACCGCGCAGAACCTGCGCGAGATGACGGAGACGCTGCGGCGCTATCCGGCGCAGGTATTCGGCCAGCCGCCGCCGCGCGGGAATCCCGGCCAATGAGGCGGCGGTCGCTGCTGGCCGTGCTGGCGCTGGGCGGCTGCTCGCTGCTGCCGCAGACGCCCTATGTCCAGCGGCGCGACTGGCCGCTGGACGTGCGCCGGCCGGCCGGGGTGCCACCCAATCGCAGTGGCCGGGTACTGCTGGTGCGCAGCATCCGCGCGGCACCCGGCCTCGACGCGCGCGGCCTGCAATGGCTGGAGCGTGACGGCAGCGTGCATGTCGACTTCTACGAGCAGTGGGCGGTGCCGCCGGCGCAGGCGGTGGAGGACGACCTGCGGCAATGGCTCGCCGATTCCGGCCTGTTCAGCGCCGTGGTCGCCACCGGCAGCCGGCTGAACGCGGATTTCGTGCTGGAGGGCGAATTGACGGCGTTCACCGCCGCGCTGGCCGCCGGCACAGCGCGCGTGTCGCTGGCCCTCGTCCTGCTGGACCAGCGGCGCGGCGAGGCCAAGCTGCTGCTGCAGCGGACCGAAACGGCGGAGGTCCGGCTGGCGGGCACCGACGGGCCGGCGATCGCCGATGCGATGCGGGCGGCGATCGCCGAAGTTCTGCGCCGGACCGAGACGGACGTGGCGGCTGCGATCCGCTGACGCGGCGCAGAACGGGGCATGACCGGAGCCGAGCGGCGCGGGTCAGAGCGGTGGCCAGGTGCGGATCCTGTCGGCCTCCTGCGCGGGCGTCAGCGTGCGCGGCCCGTCACCGGCCTCACGCGGGTGATCGGGCAAGCTGGCCGGGTCGCGCCAGCAATCGACCACGCCCAGGCTGCGCGTGCAGAAGGGCTGCGTCTCGGGTGGCGGCTCGATCGGGCGGCAGTAGCTCTTGCCCTGGTCGAGCCGGACGATCGAGCAGTCGCGTCCGCTGAGGGTGGAGTAGAGCGCGTCGAACGGGCTGCGCTGGATCACGGCGATACTGCCGATCCCGAGGGCGGCGACGCCGATCATCACCTGCTCCGGCGATCCGCCGCAGCCGGCGAGCAGCAGCAGGACCATCAGGTGTCGCATGGCGGCATCGTATGCTGTACGGGTAAACCAATGGTTTGCGTCGCGTTGCCGGTGCGCGGTCGCGCCGCTATGGTCCGCCGCGCCGTCGGACCGGCGTCGGCAGCGAATCGCGGGAGCCCCAGTGGTCGATATTTTCGACGAGGTCGAAGAGGAACTGCGCGCCGAACGCGCCCAGCAGATGCTCAGGCGCTACGGCGGGCTCATCGTGGCGCTCATCGTGCTGATCATCGGTGCGGCGGGCGGCTGGCAGGGCTGGCGCTGGTATGAGGCGCGGCGCGACCAGGCGGCGGCCGTGGAATATCTGACGGCGATGAATCTGGCCGAGGCGCCGGCGGCCGGCGCCACCGCGGCCAGCCGCACGGCCGCGGCCGCGGCCTTCGCCGTGGTCGCGAGCAGCGCGCCCGAGGGGTATGCGACGCTCGCCCGGCTGCGGGAGGCCGCGCTGAAGGCCGATGCCGGCGAGGTCGGCGATGCGGTGCTGCTGTGGGACCGCGTCGCCGGCGACGCCTCTGCCGATCCGCTGCTGCGCGACCTGGCGACGCTGATGTGGGCGGAGCACCAGATCGACACCGCCGATCCGGCGCTGCTGGAGGCCCGGCTGAAGCCGCTGGCCGCACCGACCAATGCCTGGCGGACACTGGCCGATGAGCAGCTTGCGCTGCTGGACATCCGCCAGGGCAAGACGGAGCAGGCCCGGACGACGCTGCAGCGCCTCGCGGCCGATGCGGCGGCACCGAGCGGCGTGCGCGGCCGGGCGGGTGCGTTGCTCGCCCGGATGGGTGGGTGAGCGGCATGGCGGGAGCGACGCGGCGTGCCGCCCTTTTCGCCCCTCTGGCGCTGGGCGGGTGCAGCCTGTTCGACGACTGGTTCGGCACGAAGAAGACGCCGCTTCCCGGCAAGCGCGAGCCGATCCTGGCCGCCCGGCGCACCCTGGTGGTCGACGAGGGCACGCCGAAGGTGGAACTGCCGCCCGAGGTGCGCAACGCCGCCTGGCCGCAGGCCGGCGGCAATCCGGTGCATTTCATGGGCCATCTCGCGGCGGGCGAGCGCCTGAGCGAGGCCTGGAGCGCCAATATCGGCGCCGGCGGCGGCTACCGGCGGAAGATCCTCGCCCAGCCGGTCTTGGCTGACGGCATCATCTACGTCATGGACTCGGATGCCGTGGTCTCGGCATTCGAGATCGCCGGTGGCGGCCGGGTCTGGCGCTACGACACGCGCGACAAGGACAACGACAGCACCAACGTGGGCGGCGGACTGGCGGTCGACCAGGGGACGCTGTTCGCCGTGAACGGGCTGGGCGAACTGGTGGCGCTGGATGCCGCCAAGGGGACCGAGCGCTGGCGCAGCACGTTCGGCGCGCCGACGCGCTCCGCCCCGACCGTCGTCGAGGGCCGGCTGTTCGTCGTCACCATCGAGGACCGGCTGCTGGGCCTCGCCGCCGATGACGGCAGGCAACTCTGGTCGCACCAGGCGACAAACCCGACCACCAGCGTGCTGGGACGGCCGGCCCCGGCCTACGCGGGCGGGCTGGTGATCGCGGGATTCGGCTCGGGCGAACTCGCCACCGTGCGCGCCGAGACCGGCACGGTGGTGTGGACCGATACGCTGGCGACCGCCCTGCGGACCGGCAGCCTGGCGGATTTCGCCGCCATTCGCGGGCTGCCGGTGATCGCCGACGGCCGGGTCTATGCCATCGGCATGGGCGGCCTGGCGGTCGCCGTCGACCTGCCGAGCGGCCGTCGCCTGTGGGAGCGCGATGCCGCCGGCGAGGACAGTCCCTGGGCGGCCGGCTCCTGGCTGTTCGTGGTGTCGCTCGACCAGAAGATGGCCGCGGTGAACCGCGAGGACGGCCGGGTGGCCTGGGTCACCGACCTGCCGCGCTGGGAGGATCCCAAGGAGGAAAAGGGCCCGATCACGTGGTATGGTCCGCTGCTGGTCGGCGATCGGCTGATCGCGGCCGGCACCAACCATGAGGCCCTGGCAGTCAGCCCCTATACCGGCGAGATCCTCGGCCGCCAGAAGCTGTCTGGCGCGGCCTCGCTGGGGCCGATCGCCGCGGAAGGAACCGTGTTCGTGGTGACGGACGACGGCAGGCTGCTGGCGCTGCGCTGAAGGATTGGCGGAATGCTGCCCTTGGTGGTGATCGCCGGACGACCCAACGTGGGCAAGAGCACGCTCTTCAACCGCCTGGCCGGGCGGCGGCTGGCGCTGGTCGCCGACACGCCGGGCGTGACCCGCGACCGCAAGGAGGCCGAGGCGCTGCTGCGTGGGCGGCGGGTGCGGCTGGTGGATACCGCGGGGCTCGAGGAAGCAGCGCCGGAGACGCTGGCGGGCCGGATGCGCGAGGGCGCCGCCGTGGCGACCGCCACCGCCGACCTCGTGGTGTTCGTGGTGGACGCGCGGGCAGGGGTGACGCCGTCGGACCGGCATTTTGCGCAATGGCTGCGCCGGCAGGGGCGGCCCGTGCTGCTGGTGGCCAACAAGGTTGAGGGGCGGGCGTCGCAGTCCTCGGTGCTGGACGCCTACGCGCTGGGCTTCGGCGAACCGGTGGCGGTGTCGGCCGAGCACGGCGAGGGGATCTCCGAACTGATGTCGGAGATCGCCGACCGGCTTCCGGAGGATGCCGTCGAGGCGGCGGATGACGCGGCGCGGCCGCTGAAGCTCGCCATCGTGGGCCGTCCCAACGCCGGGAAGTCCACGCTGCTGAACCGGCTGATCGGCGAGGAGCGGATGCTGACCGGGCCGGAGCCCGGGCTGACCCGCGATGCCATTGCCGTCGTGCTGGACGATCCCGACGGGCCGATCGAACTGGTGGACACCGCGGGCCTGCGCCGCAAGGCTCGGATCGAGGCCCCCTTGGAGAAGATGGCGGTGGGCGCGGCGATCGGCGCGCTGAAGCTGGCGGAAATCGTCGTGCTCGTCGTCGATGCGGTGGAGGGACTGCACGACCAGGACCTGCAGATCGCCCAGTTGATCGAGCGCGAAGGCCGCGCCTGCGTGCTGGCGCTGAACAAGTGGGACGCCGTGCCGGACCGCTCGGCGGCGCGGCGGGCGGTGACCGAGCGGCTGGACATGAGCCTCACGCAATTGCGTGGGCTGCCCATCGTGACGCTGTCGGCGATCACCGGCCAGGGCATGGACCGGCTGCTGCCGGCGGTGCGCCGGGCGCACGCGGTGTGGAACACGCGGCTGCCGACGGCCGGACTGAACCGATGGTTCGAGGGGGCGCTGGCGCGGCATCCCCCGCCGCTGGTCAGCGGGCGCCGCCTGAAGCTGCGCTACGTCACGCAGGCCAAGGCGCGGCCGCCCACCTTCGTCGCGTTCGGCACGCGCGCCGAGAAACTGCCGGAGGATTACCAGCGCTACCTGGTTAACTCGCTGCGCGAGGCGTTCGACCTGCCGGGCACGCCGATCCGGCTGCAGTTGCGAGGGACGAAGAACCCGTACGCGGAGGGGTAGGCGGTGGAGGCGTTCTGGGCGGGCCTGCTCGCGCGCGCCTGCGTCAGCGCGTTCGTCGTGGTGGCCGCGACCGTGGTGGCGGAAGCGTCCGGCCCATTCTGGGGCGGCCTGATCGTCTCGCTGCCGATCGGTGCCGGGCCGGCCTATGTGATGCTGGCGCTGCAGCACGACGCGGCGTTCATCGCCGAGAGCGCACTGGGATCGTTCGCCGTGAATGCCGCTACCTTCGTGTTCCTGGCGGCGCTTGCGCTGCTGGCGGAGCGGGTGCGGTGGGGATGGACGCTGGCCGGCGGCGTGGCGGCCTGGGCAGTATCGGCGACGCTGATCCGTCTGGTCGCGTGGGACGTGGCGGGGGCCTGCCTGCTCAACCTCGCGGCGGTCGCGGCCAGCCTGGCGGTGACCCGCGGCGTGGGCCGCGAGACGGGGGCGTCGCGCGGACCGGTGCGGCGGCGGTGGTTCGAATTGCCGCTGCGAGCCGCGACGGTCGGGCTGGTGGTCGGCACGGTGGTCACCGGCAGCCGCGCGCTCGGTCCGGAACTGACCGGGATGGCGGCGGTGTTCCCGGTGGCGTTCACCAGCTTCGCCCTGCTGGTGCTGCCGCGCGTGGGCGGCGCGGTGGCCGCGGCCATCATGGTGAGCGCGCTGCGGGCGATGCCCGGCTTCGGACTGGCGCTGCTGACGCTGCATCTGGCAGCCGTGCCGCTCGGGGTGGGTCTGGCCCTGGCGGTGGCGCTGCTGCCATCGCTCGGGTGGTCGCTGCTGCTGATGGCGGGATACCGCGGATGGCGGCTGCGACCGGCATGAGGGCGCGAGTCATCCGGTAGGGGCGTGCACGCGCCGGCGTCCGGCTACGCCATCCACTCCACCCAAGCCCGCGCCGCATCGGCGAAGCCGAACCGCGGCGCGTAGCCGGTGTCGCGGCCGATCTTGCCGATCGCCATCGGTCCGCGGTTGAAGCCGGTATGGCTGTCCACGTTGCCGGCCTCTCCCGGCCCAGCCATGCGCCAGCGGAAGCCCGGCACCACGCCGGCGACCGCCTCGCACCACGTCGCCGCCGAGCCCAGCACGCCGCTTCCCAGGTTGTAGATCACCCGCGACTGGCGCTCCGCATCGGCCAGACCTACCAACCCTGCGGCCACATCGCGCGAGAAGATGAAGTCGCCGCGCCACGTGGGACCCAGCGCGACCTCCTCGCCGCGCCGCGCGCATTCCAGCACCTGCAGCATCGGCGACAGCGTGTCGCGCACGCCCGTGGCATATTCCCACGGGCCGTAGACGGATCCCAGCCGGGCGGCGGCGAAGCGCACGCCCTGGGTCTCGGCCACCCGCGGCAGCAGCGTCTCGGCCGCACGCTTGGTCAGGCCGTACAGGTTCACCGGTGCCGCGCCGACCGTGTCCTCGTCGATCAGCGGCACGTCGCGAGCCGCCGCACCATAGATCGCGCCCGAACTCGGGTAGACGAACCGTGCCACGCCCTGGCGCGCCGCCGCCATCAGCGCAGTGACCGCGCCGTCGACATTGACCGCGACGATGCCCTCGGGGTCGGCCTTCTCGCGTGCCGCGCCGGCGGTGATGACGGCGCAATGGATCACCGCCTCGATCGGCGCCATGGTCAACGCGCGCCGCAGGTCGGCCGCCGACAGCACCGAGCCGCCGATCAATGTGAACCGGCCCGGCAGCGCGGCGAATTCGTGGCGTGCGCGCTCGGGCAGCGCGATGCGGTCGAGCCCCACCACGTCGCGTCCCGCGCGCAACAGATGCTCGACGACGTTGAGGGCGACGAAGCCCGCGGCACCGGTGATCAGGATGGCCATGCGTCGCCACCTCGCGAGAAGCACGATGCGGTTGCGAGATGTGTCGGAGAGACGCGCCGCTGCGCCGGCCGTCGTGCCGCGTCCTGCCCGGTCAGCCGCAGACCCGGCCTCCGTCTGCGTGTGCCTGCGTGCATCTGCCATTCCGCCTGTCGTTTCTGCGTCGCATTACAGGGCTGCGCAGGTGGCATTGCAATCCGCCCGGCGGGGATCGCGGCGCTCAAGTCGGTCGGCAACCTCGCGGCGCCGTCAGCCGCGGACCAGCGCGCCGTGCCGCTCTTCGTCCGGCAGGCAGAGTGCCGCGAGCACCGGTGCGACATCGGCCGGTGTCTGCAGTGTCCGCGGATCCTCGCCCGGCATTGCCTGGGTGCGCAGGCGGGTCGCCGTGGGCCCCGGATCGAACAGGTTCACCCGCAGGCGCGTCTGGCGCAGTTCGTCGGCCCAGGTGAGCACCAGGTGCTCCATGCCTGCCTTGGTGGCGCCATAGGCACCCCAATAGGCCTTCGGTGCGCGCGCCCGCTCATCCGTGACGAACACCGCCCGGCCCGCCTCGGCCGCGCGCAGCAGGGCGTCGCAGGTGCGGATCAGGTGCCATGTGGCGGTCAGGTTCACCGTCAGCACATCGGTCCAGTCCTTGGGCACGATATGCGCCGCGGGCGTCAGGCGGCCGAGCGCGCCGGCGGCGTGCACCAGCACGTCCAGCCGGCCAAAACGCTGGTACAGGCTGGGCCCGATGGAATCGACCGCGGCGCCTTCCGCCAGGTCCAGCGGCAGCAGCGTGGCGCTGCCGCCCGCCGCGCGGATCGCATCGTCGGTTTCCTCCAGGCCGCCCTGGGTACGCGCGGTGATCACGACATGCGCGCCGCGACGGGCCAGTTCGATCGCCGCGGCGGCACCGATGCCACGGCTCGCGCCGGTCACCAGCGCGATCGAACCGGCACGCAAAGTCCCGCCAGCAGTCAATGACTCTCCGCCAGCAGGCTCAGTTGGCGCTCGGAGTTGCTGGCCTGGTCGGGCAGGGCGATCGGATAGTCGCCGGTGAAGCAGGCATCGCAGTAATGCGGCCGATCCGGATCGCGGTCGGGTTTGCCCAGGGCACGATACAGCCCGTCGATCGAGATGAAGGCGAGGCTGTCGACGCCGATCTTCTCGGCCATTTCGTCGACGGTCAGCCGCGCCGCCATCAGTTCCCCGCGTTCCGGCGTGTCGATGCCGTAGAAGCAGGAATGCGTGGTGGGCGGCGAGGAGATGCGCATATGCACCTCGCTGGCGCCGGCCGCGCGCACCATCTCGACGATCTTGCGGCTGGTGGTGCCGCGCACGATCGAATCATCCACCAGGATGACACGCCGGCCCTCCAGCACGGGGCGGTTCGCGGAATGCTTCAGCTTCACGCCGAGATGGCGGATGTGGTCGCTCGGCTCGATGAAGGTGCGGCCGACGTAGTGGTTGCGGATGATACCAAGCTCGAACGGGATGCTGCTTTCCTTCGAGTAGCCCATCGCGGCGGGCACGCCCGAATCCGGCACCGGGACCACGACATCGGCCGGCACGCCGCTCTCGCGCGCCAGTTCGGCGCCGATGTGCTTGCGCGCCTCGTAGACCGGCGTGCCTTCCATCACCGAATCCGGCCGCGCGAAATAGATGTACTCGAACACGCAGAACCGCTCCCGCGAGCGGCCGAAGGGTTTGATGCTGTGCACGCCGTTGTCGTTGATGACCACGACCTCGCCCGGCTCCACGTCGCGCACGAAATCGGCACCGACGATGTCGAGCGCGCAGGTCTCGGAGGCGAGCACCCAGCCGCCGGTGCCCTCGTTGCCGATGCGGCCCAGGATCAGCGGGCGCACGCCGAGCGGATCGCGTACGCCCATCAGCGCCTCGGTGGACAGTGCGACCAGGGAATAGGCGCCGACCACCTGCTTCAGCGCGTCGATCAGCCGATCCACCACGGTGGAATACAGGCTGATCGCGATCAGGTGGACGAATACCTCGGAGTCGGTGGTGGACTGGAACAGGCAGCCGCGCCGTACCAGGGTGCGCCGCAGGACATGGGCGTTGGTGAGGTTGCCGTTATGCGCCACGGCGAAGCCGCCGAATTCGAAATCCGCATACAGCGGCTGCACGTTGCGCAGGATGGTGGCGCCGGTGGTGGCGTAGCGGTTGTGACCGATGGCGGTGGTGCCGGGCAGCGCGGCAATCACCTTTGCGTCACTGAAATTGTCACCGACCAGGCCGAGGCCGCGATGCGAGTGGAAGTGCTTGCCGTCGAAGCTGACGATACCGGCGGATTCCTGGCCACGGTGCTGGAGGGCGTGCAGACCGAGGGCGGTCAGTGCGGCGGCGTCAGGCACGTTCCACACGCCGAAAACCCCGCACTCGTCGTGGAACTTGTCATCCTGCGGTGAAGTCAGAGCCATGCCTGCACTCTCCCGATCCGCACCGGTTACCGGCCCACCGCCCGTCCCTGCGGCGCAGCCTGCAGCAGGGAAGCGGACGTTGTGTCATGCCCCGGTGGCGGCGCATAGAGCCGAGGGCGATAGTCGGTGGGCAACCGCTCAACCACCCACCTGGCGCCATGATAGACCGGCCAGACCGATTCGGCTTTCAACACCGCGTCGGGCCAGCGATCGACCTGGATCACCATCCCAGCCGCGATATAGGCAATGATGACCAGCGCCGCACCCCGTGCCAGGCCGAATACCAGCCCCAATGTT
Source organism: Acetobacteraceae bacterium (assembly GCA_037201625.1). Taxonomy (GTDB): domain Bacteria; phylum Pseudomonadota; class Alphaproteobacteria; order Acetobacterales; family Acetobacteraceae; genus JAMXLO01. Next base: position 3,327,102 of record JBBCGR010000003.1, read on the forward strand.
CGATCGAGGCCGCCGATCGGTGACGCGCGCACCAGCGCACTGATCCAGCGCGATATCAGGATCAGCACGATCAGCGAGACGATGAACACCGCGCCGAACGCGACCGGATCGACCCACGGGGATGTGCCGAGCCATTCCTGGAATTGCGGCCGCACCTTCGGCAGCGCCCACACGCCGGCGAAGATCGCGCCGACCCAGGCGGCCAGCCCCAGCACCTCGCGCACGAGACCGCGGAAGAACGCCAGCAGGGCCGACAATGCGAGAACAGCCAGAACGACGAGATCGACCCAGGTCATCGGACCGCCACATACGGGAATCCCGCGGCTTTATCGAACGCCCGACGCGCCGCGCCAAGCCAAGAACCTGTCAGCGGCGGCTAATTGCGCGGGAAGCGCAGAACCAGGTCGGAGATGTGGCCGATTTCCGTCAGTTCGAGGCCGTCGGGCTGGACCGGAGGGCGATTGCCGCGCGCCACCCGCCGCGGCAGCGTCGCCTGGCCGAAGCCGAGCTTGGCGGCTTCCTTCAGGCGCGACTCGGCCTGCGCCACCTGGCGGATCTCGCCCGACAGCCCGACCTCGCCGAAATACACCATCCCGGCGTCGGTCGGCGTGTCGGTGGCGGCCGAGACCAGCGCGGCGGCCACCGCCAGGTCGGCCGCCGGCTCGTTGACCCGCAGCCCGCCGGCGATGTTCAGATAGACGTCGGTGGCGTTCAGCCGCATGCCGCCGCGCGCCTCCAGCACTGCGAGCAGCATCGGCAGGCGCCCGCCATCCCAGCCGATCACCGAGCGGCGCGGCGTCCCGGACGGGTTGGGCGACAGCAGCGCCTGCACCTCGACCAGCACCGGCCGCGTCCCCTCCAGCCCGGCGAACACGGCGCTGCCCGCCACGTTCCCCCGCCGCTCGGCCAGGAACAGCGCGGACGGGTTGGCGACCTCCGCCAGGCCGCGCTCGGTCATCTCGAACACGCCGATCTCGTCGGTGGCGCCGAAGCGGTTCTTCACCGCGCGCAGGATGCGGAACTGGTGGCCGCGGTCGCCTTCGAAATACAGCACCGCGTCGACCATGTGCTCCAGCACGCGAGGCCCCGCGATGGCGCCGTCCTTGGTGACGTGGCCCACCAGCACCAGCGCGAACCGTCCCGTCTTGGCAAGCTGGATCAGTTCGAAGCTGGAGGCGCGCACCTGGGCCACCGTACCGGGCGCGCTGTCGATCGCATCGAGCCACATGGTCTGGATCGAATCGATTACCACCAGCGCCGCATCGCCCGCCGTCTGCAGGCTGGCGGCGATGTCGCGCAGGTTGATCGCGGCGGCGAGTTCCAGCGGTGCGTCCTGCACGCCGAGACGGCGGGCGCGCAGCCGGGTCTGCTCGATCGATTCCTCGCCCGAGATGTAGAGTACCCGCCGCCCGGCGCGCGCCAGGCCGGCGGCGGCCTGCAGCAGCAGCGTGGACTTGCCGATGCCCGGATCGCCGCCCACCAGGATGGCCGATGAGGGCACCAGTCCGCCGCCCAGCACGCGGTCGAATTCGGCGATGCCGGTCGGGCAGCGCGGCGGCGGCTCGGCGGTGCCTGCCAGGTCGACGAACGCGATGCGCCGGCCGGTGGCTCCCTTGTTGGCCGGTCCCGGACGGGCGGCGATCGCCTCTTCGACGATGGTGTTCCACTCGCCGCACGCCTCGCAGCGGCCCGCCCATCGGGGGCTGGTGGCACCACAGCTCTGGCAGACGAAGCGGGAGGTGGGTTTGGCCAAGGGCCTCAGTAGCGATTGGCGGTCAGCATGGCCTGACCCCCGGTCGGATCCTTCACGATGCTGACCAGCAGCAGCCATTCCCGCTGCCCCTGCGACGCCTGGTATTCACGGTGCCGCAGCGCCTTCTCCTCGGCGTCACCCTTCTCGGCGGTCACCTTGAAGGCGATCTTCGCCTCGTTCATGTCCTTCTCGAGGTCGGAGATGACGACGGCACCGATGGCCATCTCGGCCAGTGCCGAACAGGAGCCGCCTTCCTCGGAGATCAGCACGAACTTGCCGGCCCGGGTGGAGGCGTCGAACACCACGCCGGGAAGCCCGTACAGGAAATGCTCCTGCACATCGGCGGGCAGCTCCTTGAGGCCGGTCTTCTTGGCCCAGTCGCGCAGGCCCTTCTTGTCGCCGGCGAACTGGATGCAGCTCTGCATGAACAGCCCGGCCACCTGTTTCGCCGCCGCCACCGTCTGCGCATCGTCCGCGCGCGCGGCGGCCCCCAGGATCGCGATCCCGGCCAGGGCCGATATTCCTATGCAGACGCGTCGGTTCATATCCCTGTCCTCGGTCACACCCCAGTCGCCGAGTTCACCTCCACCCCACGTTACGCCGTGGCGCGTGGTTTGTCAGTCCTGTCGAGCAACGGCGTCGCCAGACGTGATGGCCGCCCGGGCGCGCCCGTCTCGCGCGACGGCCGTTGTCTGATCGCGTGATGCAAGCCTGCGGACGTCTGCCTGCGGCGACCACCCCCTAACGCCGCAGTTCCATCTGGATCGGGCCTTCGCGATGGCCGTGGGTGAACTGGTCGACCTCGGGGTTGCCGGTGTCCATCAGCGCCGCCGCCGGCCCGCTCCAGATGATCCGCCCGTGATGGATCATCGCCGCGGCATCGCCGATCCGCCGCGCGCTCGCCATGTCGTGGGTGATCGCCACCGCCGTGCTGCCAAGCTGCTTGACGCACTCCACGATCAGGCCGTCGATCACCGCGCCCATGATCGGGTCGAGGCCGGTGGTGGGTTCGTCGAAGAACATGATGTCGGGGCGCGCTGCGATGGCGCGGGCGAGCGCCACCCGCTTCTGCATGCCGCCGGACAATTCCGCCGGATACAGCGCGCCGACGCTGGGGGCGAGGCCGACCTGCGCCAGGAAATCAGCCGCCCGCGCCGGACCTTCGGACCGGCGCAGCCGATGCTGGGCCAGCAGCCCGAACACCACGTTCTCCCAGACCGGCAGGCTGTCGAACAGCGCGCCGTTCTGGAACAGCATGCCGATGCGGGAGCGGATCTGCACCTGCTCGTGGCGCGGCAGCGGGAGAATGTCGGTGCCGTCGATCTCGATGCGGCCGCCATCCGGCTCGATCAGGCCCAGGATGCATTTCAGCATGACCGACTTGCCGGAGCCCGAGCCGCCGATCACCACCATCGAGGTGCCCGGCATCACGTCGAGGTCGATGCCGTCGAGCACGACCTTCGCGCCGAAGGATTTGCGCAGGCCGCGCAGGCGGATCTTGGGGACTTGTTCGCTCACGGCGTCACCGTGCGAAGAACATCTCGGTCAGCACGTAGTCGAAGGCCAGGATCAGGATCGACGCGCTCACCACCGCCGCCGTCGTCGCCGCGCCCACGCCCTCGGCGCCGCCGCGGCTGTGATAGCCCTGGTAGCACCCCATCAGCGTGATCAGGAAACCGAACACCGCCGCCTTCGCCAGGCCCGACGTCACGTCCATCGCCTGCATGAAGTCCATCGTGTTTCGCAGATAGGTGCCGACATTGAACCCGAGCTTCACGGTCGCGACGATGAAGCCGCCCAGCACGCCCAGGATGTCGGCGACCAGCACCAGCATCGGCAGTGCCACGATGCCGGCGAGCAGCCGCGGTGCCACCAGGTATTTCATCGGATTGGTCGACAGCGTGGACAGCGCGTCGATCTGGTCGGTGACGCGCATCGTGCCGATCTCGGCCGCCATCGCGGCACCGATGCGGCCGGCGACCATCAGCCCGGCCAGCACCGGCCCCAGTTCGCGCGTGATCGACAGGACGACCACATTGGCGATCGCGCTCTCGGCCGAGAAGCGGGCGAAGCCGGTATAGGATTGCAGCGCCAGCACCATGCCGGTGAACACCGCGGTCAGCGCCACCACGGGCAGGCTGAAATAGCCGATCTCCAGCAGCGAGCGCACGAACAGCCGGCCGTAGAACGGCGGGCGGAACAGATGCGACAGGCCGATCACGGCGAACAACGTCACCGAGCCCAGCGTGCGGCACATGCCGATCACGCCGCGGCCAAGTGCGGCGAGGCTGTCGAGCAGCAGGTTCACGCGGCGGTGTAGAGCCGGTGGAACCGTCGGCCGAGTGAGGTCAGCACCTCGTAGCCGTTGGTCCCAGCCGCGGCGGCGAGATCGTCCGCCGTCTGGTGCGGGCCGAGGATCTCCAGCCAGGAACCGGGCACGACGCCGGCGACGTCGGTCACATCGAACGTTGTCAGGTCCATGGAGACACGGCCTACCAGCGGGACGGGCGTGCCGTCAAAGAATGCGAGGCCGCGGCCCGCAACACTGCGATGCAGGCCATCGGCGTAGCCGATCGCCGCCGTGGCGATGCGGCTCGGGCGCGCGGCGTGCCAGGTGGCGTTGTAGCCGACGCTGCCGCCCGCGGCGATCTCACGCACCGCCAGCACCCGCGCGCGCAGCAGCACCGGCAGGCGCATCGGATTGGGCGCCGCCGGCGTGGGGTTGATGCCGTAGAGCGCGGCGCCGGGACGCGCCAGGTCGGACCCCCAGGCGGCTCCGAGGAAGATGCCGGAGGAATTGGCGAAGCTGCGCGGCGCGGCGGGCAGGCCGTCGCAGGCCGCGGCGAAGCGCCTCTGCTGGCGCCGGTTCAACGGATCGCCGGCGACCTCGGAGGCGATCAGGTGCGTCATCACGTAGCGCAGGTCGATACCGGCCAGCCGTGTGTGGTCCTGTTGCAGCACGGCGAGTTCCCGTGCGTCGAGCCCGAGCCGCGACATGCCGGTATCGACGTGCAGAATGGCCGGCTGGCCGGGCGTCGCCGACCAGGCGGCGATCTCGGCCAGGGAGCCGAGGACCGGGACGATGCCGTGGGCGCGGTACTCGGGCTCGGTGCCGGGGATGAGGCCGCCCAGCACCACGAGCATCGCGTCGGGCACCAGATGGCGGATCGCCAGCGCCTCATCCAGCAGTGCGACGAAGAAATGGCGGCAACCCGCGGCATAGAGGGCGGCCGCGACCTGCTCCGCGCCAAGCCCGTACGCATTGGCCTTGACCACGCCGGCGACCGGGCCGGCGGGATGCAGCGTGCCCAGCAGGCGCCAGTTGGCGACGATCGCCGCCAGGTCGATGTGCAGGACCGCGCCAGCATGATCACCAGGGGGCATGATCAGCGTCCGGCATGATCACCAGCCGGGATGATCAGATGGTTGCATTGTCCGCATGCGCGCGGTCGAGGTCGGCGAAGCGGGTGAACTCGCCCTCGAAGAACAGTTGGATCGTGCCGGTCGGGCCGTGGCGCTGCTTGGCGATGATCAGGTCCGCCTGGTTGTGCACGCGGTCCATCTGCCGCTGCCACTCCTCCATCGCCGCCTGGAACTTCTCCTCGTTCTCGAACCCGGCCACCTTCGGCATGCGCTGCTCCAGGTAATACTGGTCGCGGTAGATGAACATCACCGAGTCGGCGTCCTGCTCGATGGTGCCGGATTCACGCAGGTCGGAAAGCTGCGGCCGCTTGTCCTCGCGGCTCTCGACCGCGCGCGAGAGCTGCGACAGCGCCAGCACCGGCACGTTCAGCTCCTTGGCGATCGCCTTCAGCCCCTGGGTGAGCTGACCGATCTCCAGCACCCGGCTCTCCGGCCGCGTGCCGGCGGCTGGACGCATCAGTTGCAGATAGTCCACCACGATCAGCGCCAGGCCCTTGGTGCGCTTGAGCCGCCGTGCGCGGGTGCGCAGCGCCGACAGGGTGATCGCCGGCGTGTCGTCGATCTCGATCGGCAGCGAGGCGATCTCGCGCGACACCTGCACGAAGCGGTCGAAATCGCGCTGGCTCACGTCGCCGCGGCGGATGCGGTCCGAGGAGACGCGCGATTCCTCGCTCAGCAGGCGGGTGGCCAACTGCTCGGAACTCATTTCCAGCGAGAAGATGCCGACGCAGCGTTTCGCCAGTGCGGTCGGGTCGGTCGCCCGCGCCTCCGCTTGCAGCGCCTTCGCCGCACCGAACGCGATCGCGGTGGCGAGCGAGGTCTTGCCCATGCCGGGCCGTCCGGCCAGCACCACGAGGTCCGAGCCGTGCAGCCCGCCCATCTTGGCGTCGAGGTCGCGCAGCCCGGTCGACAGCCCCGACACGTGGCCGGCACGGTTGAACGCGCGTTCGGCGCCGACGATCGCCTCGGTCAGCGCGCGTTCGAAGCTGACGAAGCCGCCGGCGACCGAACCGTCGGTGGCGAGCTGGAACAGCGAGTGCTCGGCCGCCTCGATCTGCTGTGCGCCGTCCAGCTCGGTATCCGCGCCGAACGCGTTGTTGACGACGGTCTCGCCGATCTCGATGAGCTGGCGGCGCAGCCAGGCATCGTGGATCGCGCGGCCGTACTCGCCGGCATTGATGATGCCGACCATCGCGGTGAGGAGCTGCGCCAGGTAGGCGGTACCGCCTACCTCCTCCAGCACGCCGGAATGCTCGAATTCGCCCTTCAGCGTGACCGCGTCGGCGAGCTGGCCATTCTCCAGCCGGCGGACGATCGCCTGGAAGATGCGGCCGTGGATCGGATCGACGAAGTGTTCCGGCGCGAGGAACTCCGAGACCCGCTCATAGGCCCGGTTGTTGGCGAGCAGCGCGCCGAGCAGCGCCTGCTCCGCCTGCACGTTGGACGGCGGGAGGCGCTGGGACAGACCGAGCAGCGGCGAATCGATGGTGTTCACGCCGCGCAGGATACGCCCCCGTCGCCGCGGCGGGGAGCGGTTGCGGCCTGTGAAACCGGTGGTACCTGGGGACGGAATCCCCTGGCTGTCGATTTCGCCTTGGCTGAACGCCCGGGCGCTAATCTCCCTGGCTAATCCCTTTGGCTAATCCCCTTGGCTGAGCACGCTCGCCTTGCGCCGTGCCGCCGCCGCCTCGGACGTCGAGATGTAGTCGCGCGTCAGCGGCACCGCGGTCTGCCGATGGGAGAACTGGATCTGGAACACCATGTGGCCTTCGCGGCGGAACGCCAGCTCCGCTCCGCACAGATAGAATTCGAACATGCGGCAGAACCGCTCGTCATACAGCGCGGCGATGGTGTCGCGGTTGGCGGCGAAGCGGCGGCGCCAGTGGCGCAGCGTCTCGGCGTAGTGCAGCCGCAGGATCTCGATGTCGGTGGTGAACAGGCCGCTCTGTTCCAGCGGCGGCATCACCTCCGACAGCGCCGGACAATAGCCGCCCGGGAAGATGTATTTCCTGATCCACGGGTTGGTGAAGCCGGGACCGTCGCTGCGACCGATCGCGTGCAGCAGCGCGACCCCGTCGGGCTTCAGGCACCGCGCCACCGTGTCGAAGAACTGCCGGTAGTGCACCACGCCGACATGCTCGAACATGCCGACCGAGACGATGCGGTCGAAGGTGCGGTCCACCGCGCGGTAGTCGAGCAGTTCGAACGAGACTCGGTCCTGCAGGCCTTCCGCCGCGGCCCGCGCGCGTGCCTCGTTGAGCTGTTCGGTGGACAGCGTGACGCCGGTCACCCGCGCGCCGTGATCGCGCGCCAGCGTGAGCGCCATGCCGCCCCAGCCCGAGCCGATGTCGAGCACGGTCAGGTCCGGCCTATCGAGACACAGCTTGGCGGCGATGTGGCGCTTCTTGGCGGTCTGCGCCTCTTCCAGCGTCTCGTCGCCGCGCGGGAAGTAGGCGCAGGAATATTGCCGGTCACGGTCCAGGAACAGGCTGTAGAGCCGCCCGTTCAGGTCGTAATGGTGGGCAACATTGCGCTGGGACCGTTTCGCCGGATTGTACTGGTCGATCCGCCGCTTCAACTGGCCGAGCGCGGCCTGCAGCCGGCCGAGAGGATGGCTCTTGCTGTTCGCCGAGAGGTTCGTCACCAGCACGTCCAGCGTCTGGTAGATGCCCCGCTCGTCCGGCAGCAGACCGCCGTCCATGTAGGCTTCCCCGACGTTGAGCGCCGGGTTGAGCACCAGCCGGCGCACCGCATCGGGAGTTCGTAACGTGATGCCGCCTTCCGGCCCTGACCCGGGCGGTCCGGAGTAGGTGCTAAGTCGTCCGTCCGGCCACCGTACGGTTAGACGGCCAAGCGTGATAAATCGCCTCAGGATGGCGTCGAGGGCAGCCTGCATCTCCGACCCCGCAAAGTCACAGCAGAGATGGGATTACAATGGCGTAACCCGGTCGTGGTCGTAAAGCGGGGGGCGGCGCATTGTTCGCCGCGGCTCAGTTTACCGCGCGGAAGATCACCGATGCGTTGGTGCCGCCGAAGCCGAAGCTGTTCGACAGGGCACAGTCGATGCGGCGCTCCTGGGCGGTGTTGGCCACCCGGTCGATCACGCTCTCCCGGCTCGGCTCTTCCAGGTTGAGCGTCGGGGGCGCCACGCCGTCGCGCACCGCCAGGATGGAGAACACCGCCTCCACCGCCCCGGCCGCGCCCAGCAGGTGGCCGATCGCCGACTTGGTGGACGACATGGCGAGACCCTTTGCCGAGGGGCCGAACACCTTCTCGACCGCCTCCAGTTCGAGGTCGTCGCCGAGCGGCGTCGAGGTGCCGTGCGCGTTCACGTACTGGATCTGGTCGGGCCGCACGCCGCCATTGCGCAGCGCGGCGCGCATCGAGCGCACGGCGCCGTCATGGCCCTCAGACGGCGCGGTGATGTGATAGGCATCGCCCGACATGCCGTAGCCGGCCACCTCGGCGTAGATCTTCGCGCCGCGGCGCTTGGCGTGCTCGTATTCCTCGAGCACCAGCACCCCCGAGCCTTCGCCCATCACGAAGCCGTCGCGGTCCTTGTCCCACGGGCGGGACGCGCGCGAGGGCTGGTCGTTGAAGCTGGTGGAGAGCGCGCGCGAGGCACAGAATCCGGCGATGCCGAGTTCGCACACGGCGGCTTCGGCACCGCCAGCCACCATCACATCGGCGTCACCCCACATGATGAGTCGCGCCGCATCGCCGATCGCGTGCACGCCGGTCGCGCAGGCGGTCACCGCCGAGTGGTTGGGGCCCTTGAAGCCGTATTTGATCGAGACGTGGCCAGAGGCGAGGTTGATCAGCGCCGATGGGATGAAGAACGGCGACAGGCGGCGGGCGCGGCCCTGGTGTACCTGGATCGACGCCTCGAAGATCGTCTGCAGCCCGCCGATGCCGGAGCCGATCATCACGCCGGTGGCGCAGCGATCTTCCTCATCCACGGGCAGCCAGCCGGAATCCTGCACTGCTTCGGTCGCCGCGACGAGACCGAGATGGATGAAGCGGTCCATCTTCTTCACGTCCTTGACCGGGATCCACTCCGCCAGGTCCAGGCCATGCTCGGCCTTGACGCCGCCGGGCACCTGGCCGGCCACTTTGCAGGGCAGGTCCTTGGTATCGAACGACTGGATCGCGCCGACGCCTGATTCGCCGCTGATCAACCGCCGCCACACGTGCTCGACCCCGAGCCCGAGGGGACAGGCAATCCCCATGCCCGTCACCACAACACGCCGCATCGTCTGCGTCCTCCCGGGGCCTCTCAGGCAGCCTTCTGCTTCTCGATATATTCGATGGCGTCCTTCACGGTGCTGATCTTCTCGGCAGCATCCTCGGGGATCTCCACGCCGAACGCCTCCTCGAAGGCCATTACCAGTTCAACGGTGTCCAGGCTGTCGGCGCCGAGATCATCGATGAACGAGGCCTCTGGCGTGACCTTGGCTTCCTCGACCCCGAGATGCTCGACCACAATCTTTTTGACCTTGTCCGCGATCTCGCTCATCGGCTGTGCAACTCCTCCTGAAGGGCGACCGGGGCTCGTGTCGCGGTACCCGTGCCTATATGATTCGGGCGCTTAGCATGGTTTCCGAGGGCGCGCCAACCAGCCCCCGCCGGTCACATCCCAACCAGCCCTGCGGGTCACACCATGGCCATCCCGCCATTGACATGCAGCGTTGCGCCGGTAACCCAGGCGGCCTCCTCGGACGCTAGGTAGGCGACCGCGGCCGCCACATCCTCGGGCCGGCCGATGCGCCCCAGCGGGATCGCCTCGGTCAGTTTCGCCCGCTGCTGCTCGGACAGCTTGTCGGTCATGGCCGATGTCACGAAGCCCGGCGCGACCGCATTGACCGTGATCCCGCGTGAGGCAACCTCCTGCGCCAGCGCCTTGGTCATGCCGATCAGGCCGGCCTTGGCGGCGGCATAATTGGCCTGCCCGGCATTGCCGGTGGCGCCCACGATGGACGAGATATTGATGATGCGCCCGGCGCGCCGGCGCAGCATGCCCCGCAGCACCGCGCGGGCCAGGCGGAACGGCGCCGACAGGTCCACGTCCAGCACCATCTGCCAGTCCGCGTCGCTCATGCGCAGCGCCAGCATGTCGCGCGTCATGCCGGCATTGTTGACCAGGATGGCCAGCGGGCCCACGGCCTTCTCCGCCGCCTCAACCAGCGAATCGGGCTCCGCCGCATCGCGCAGGTCGGCCGGGCAGGCATGCGCACGCTCCCCGAGTTCCGCGACCAGGGCGTCCAGCGCGTCGCGCCGCGTGCCGGACAGCGCCACGGTGGCGCCCTGTGCGTGCAGGGTGCGGGCGATCGCGGCGCCGATGCCGCCCGATGCGCCGGTGATCAGCGCCGTCTTGCCGTCCAGTCCGAACATGGTCAGATCACCTTCAGCAGGGCTTCGATATCCGCCGGCGTCGCCGCGGAGGCGGTGGCGGCGTCCGGCGCGATCCGCCGGATCAGGCCCGACAGCACCTTGCCCGCGCCCAGTTCGACGAAGCTGTCGCAGCCGAGATCCACCATGGCATTGACGCATTCCCGCCAACGCACCATCGCCGTCACCTGTTGCACCAGCAGGCTGCGAATTTCGTCGGGGTCCGTCGCCTTGGCCGCCGAGACGTTGGCGACCAGCGGCACGAAGGGCGCGCGCGGCGGCGTGTTTTCCAGCGCCTCGGCCATGACATCGGCGGCCGGCGCCATCAGCGCGCAGTGGAACGGCGCGGACACCGGCAGCAGCATGGCCCGGCGCACCCCCTTGGACGGCGCGATCGCCACCGCCCGCTCGACCGCGCCGCGGTGGCCCGAGACGACGATCTGGCCGGCACCGTTGTCGTTGCCGGGCTGGATGACCTCGTTCACCGGCCGCTCCGCTCCCGGCACCGGCGCGGCCTCGGCGCAGATCGCCTCCGCCCGGGCCATGTCGGCGCCGAGCAGGGCCGCCATCGCGCCCTCGCCGGCCGGCACCGCCTTCTGCATCGCCTGGCCGCGCAGCTTGAGCAGGCGCGCGGCGTCGGCCACGCTGAAGGCACCGGCGGCGGCCAGCGCGGAATATTCGCCCAGCGAATGGCCGGCGACGACGACGGCCTTCTGGCGGAGGGTGAATCCGCCCTCCTTCTCCAGCACGCGCAGGACCGCCAGGGAGTGTGCCATCAGGGCGGGCTGGGTGTTCTCGGTCAGCACAAGCTCCTCGCCGGGGCCTTCGAACATCAGGCGCGACAGCTTCAGCCGCAGCGTCTCGTCGACTTCCTCGAACACCTCGCGCGCGGCGGCGAAGGCGGCGGCGAGGTCGCGGCCCATGCCGACGGCCTGGCTGCCCTGGCCTGGGAAGATGAAGGCGTGAACCGCCATGCTGGGTGCTCCGCTCAAAGGCGTGGGCGCCGCGCGTAGCTTCGGGTCACGAAACTGTCAATGCAGCGGCCGAGGAAACGGCGGCACGGGGGTCGGCAGAGAGGGAGCCGGGGGTGACGGTACCGGGTCCCCGCACGCGGCGAATGACAGGCGTTCGGCCCGCGCAGGGCCATGCTGCGCTGCACCAGCTTGCCGCCGTTTGCCCGATGCGCTAGCAACCAACGCCTCCCGGGCCGCCGGGCACCGGGCGTAGCATCGCGTCGACCAGGCTGTTCCCCCGCCCGCTTCAAGGACACGACTCATGGCCCGCAACAAAATCGCCCTCATCGGCGCCGGCAATATCGGCGGCACGCTCGCGCACCTCATCGGCCTCAAGGAACTGGGCGATGTCGTGATGTTCGACGTGTTCGGCGGCGTGGCGGCCGGCAAGGCGCTCGACATCATGCAGTCGGGCCCGGTCGACGGCTTCGACTCGCTGATGACCGGCGGCTCGGACTACAGCGCCATCAAGGGCGCCGATGTGGTGATCGTCACCGCCGGCTTCCCGCGCACGCCCGGCATGTCGCGCGATGACCTGATCGGCAAGAATGCCGGCGTGATCGCCGAAGTGGCGGCCGGCATCAAGGCGAACTGCCCGGATGCGTTCGTGATCTGCATCACCAACCCGCTCGACGCGATGGTCTGGGTGATGAAGGAGAAGTCCGGCCTGCCCGCCAACAAGGTGGTCGGCATGGCCGGCGTGCTGGACAGCTCGCGCTTCCGCCTGTTCCTGGCGCAGGAATTCGGCGTCTCGGTCGAGGACGTCACCGCTTTCGTGCTGGGCGGCCATGGCGACACCATGGTGCCACTGACCCGCTACTCCACCGTCGCCGGCATCCCGGTGCCCGACCTGGTGAAGATGGGCTGGTCCACCCAGGCGAAGATCGATGCGATCGTCGCGCGCACCGCCAATGGCGGCGGCGAGATCGTCAAACTGCTGGAGCGCGGCAGCGCCTTCTACGCGCCGGCGGCCTCAGCGATCGCCATGGCCGAGAGCTACCTGAAGGACAAGAAGCGCGTGCTGCCCTGCGCCGCGCTGCTCAACGGCGAATATGGCCAGAAGGACCTGTATGTCGGCGTCCCTGTGGTGATCGGTGCCGGCGGCATCGAGCGCATCGTCGAGGTCGAGATGAACGCCGACGAGAAGGCCGCGTTCGAAAAATCCTGCGCGGCCGTCAGGGAATTGGTCGAGGCGGCAAAGAAGCTGATCGGCTGACCGCCGATGTCCATCCATCGTCGCCCCCGCACAGGCAGGGGCCTGCGCCGGGGCCACCGGCCGGATCTCCGGCCCAGGCAGGGCTCCGCGACGGGCGGGGCTGACGAAAGGGGGCATCCGTGAACATCCACGAATACCAGGCCAAGGAACTGCTGAAGCGCCACGGCGTCCCGGTGCCCGACGGCTTCGTGGCCTGGACCCCGGAGGAGGCTGCGACGGCGGCGGGCAAGCTGCCGGGACCGGTCTACGTGGTGAAGGCTCAGATCCACGCCGGCGGTCGCGGTGCCGGCCACTTCGTCGACGATCAGGACGGCAAGGGCGGCGTCCGCCTGGCCCGCTCGATCGACGATGTGCGCACCGAGGCCGAGGCGATGCTGGGGCATACGCTGGTGACCAAGCAGACCGGCGCCGCCGGCCGCCCGGTGCACCGCGTCTATGTCGAGGCCGGCTGCGACATCGCCCGTGAATTCTACCTCTCGCTGCTGGTGGACCGCGTCAGCGGCCGCGTGACGGTGGTCGCCTCCACCGAAGGCGGCATGGCGATCGAGGACGTCGCCGCCGAGCATCCCGAGAAGATCCTGCAGGTCTCGATCGACCCGGCCGCCGGCATGTCGGGCTACCTGCCGCGCCGCATCGCCTACGGGCTTGGCCTTGCCGGCCCGCAGGTCGCCGCGTTCAGCCGCTTCCTGCCGACGCTGTATCGTACCTTCATGGACCTCGACTGCTCGGTCGCCGAGATCAATCCGCTGGTGGTGACGAAGTCCGGCGAGGTGGTGGCGCTCGATGCCAAGATCAGCTTCGACGACAACGCGCTGTTCCGCCATCCCGAGCTTGAGAAGCTGCGCGACGAGAGCGAAGAGGATCCGAAGGAACTCGAGGCAGCCAAGTACAACCTGAATTACGTGGCGCTGGACGGCAATATCGGCTGCCTTGTGAACGGCGCCGGCCTGGCGATGGCGACGATGGACATCATCAAGTTGTTCGGCATGGCGCCGGCGAATTTCCTGGACGTGGGCGGCGGCGCCACCAAGGAGCGGGTGACGGCGGCGTTCAAGATCATCCTGTCCGATCCCAACGTCGAAGGCATCCTGGTAAACATCTTCGGCGGCATCATGCGCTGCGACGTGATCGCCGAGGGCGTGGTCGCGGCGGCCCGCGAGGTCAGCCTGTCAGTGCCGCTGGTGGTGCGGCTGGAGGGAACCAACGTGGCACTCGGCAAGGAGATCCTGGCGAAGTCCAACCTGCCGATCATCGCCGCGGACAACCTGGCCGATGCGGCCCAGAAGATCGTCACCGCCGTGAAGGACGCAGCCTGACATGGCGATCCTGGTCGATGCCAACACCCGCGTCATCACGCAGGGCTTCACCGGCTCGCAGGGCACGTTCCACTCCGAGCAGGCGATCGCCTACGGCACCAAGGTGGTCGGCGGCGTCACGCCCGGGAAGGGCGGCACGACGCATCTCGACCTGCCGGTGTTCGATACGGTGTGGGAGGCGCGCGAGAAGACCGGCGCGACGGCCACCGCGATCTACGTGCCGCCGCCCTACGCCGCCGATGCGATCCTGGAGGCGATCGACGCCGAGTTCCCGCTGATCGTGTGCATCACCGAGGGCATTCCGGTGCTCGACATGGTGCGGGTGAAGCGCGCGCTGACCGGCTCGCGCTCGCGGCTGATCGGCCCCAACTGCCCGGGCGTGATCACCCCCGACGCGTGCAAGATCGGCATCATGCCTGGCCATATCCATCGCCGCGGCAGCGTCGGCATCGTGTCGCGCTCCGGCACGCTGACCTACGAGGCGGTGGCGCAGACCACCGCGGTGGGGCTGGGCCAGAGCACCTGCGTCGGCATCGGCGGCGATCCGGTGAAGGGCACCGACTTCGTCGAGATACTGGAGATGTTCCTCGCCGACCCGCAGACCAGGCAGATCGTGCTGATCGGCGAGATCGGCGGCCAGAGCGAGATCGAGGCGGCCGAGTTCCTGGCGCTCCACCCGGTGAAGAAGCCGACCGTGGGCTTCATCGCCGGCGCCACCGCACCGCCCGGCCGGCGCATGGGCCATGCCGGGGCGGTCATCTCCGGCGGCCGCGACACCGCGGCGGCCAAGATGGAGGCGATGCGCGCGGCCGGCATCCATGTCGCGGAGAGCCCCGCCGCGCTCGGCAGCACCATGGTCGAGGTCCTCAAGGGGTGAGCGACGTCCTCGTGGTCGGGGCGGGCCCGGTCGGACTGACCATGGCGGCCGAACTGGCGCGCCACGGCGTGCGCTGCCGCATCATCGATCGCTCCGTCAGCCCCTCGCCCTTTTGCCGCGCCATCGGCGTGACGCCCCGCACGCTGGAAGTGTGGGAGGACATGGGCGTCGCGCGCGAGATGATCGACGCCGGGCTATGGCTCCGCGGCTTCCGCACGATCATCCACGGCCAGCCGACGCGCGACGTGCTGACCGACTACACCGACCTGCCATATTCCGAACTGGGACTGCCGCAATACGCGACCGAGCGCGTCCTGACGAAGCACCTGGCCGGCTTCGGCCTCGCCGTCGAGCACGGTGTCGCCCTCGAGGACCTGCGGCAGGACGCCGACGGCGTCACCGTGGGGCTGACGCGGCAGGGTGCATCGGCCGAGGACGCCAGGTTCCGCTACGTCATCGGCTGCGACGGGGCGCACAGCGCGGTGCGCCACGCGCTCGGAATCGGCTTCCCGGGCGACGCCTTCCCGATGATGTTCATGCTGGGCGACGTGCACATCGCCATCGACCTGCCGCGCGGGCTGGCAGTGCGGGCGATGCGCCTGGTCGACAACGGCGCTCCGGACGTGTTCATCGCGGTGCCGCTGCCCGAGCCGGGACGCTACCGCGTGTCGATGATGGCGCCTCAGACGTCCACCGCCACCGCCGGCACTGCCAGTGACGGCACTGCCAGCGACGGCGTCGACCACGGCATCCAGTCCGAGGCGCGCGGCCCCGACCTCAGCGAATTGCAGGCGGTGGTGGATCGCCTGCTGCCGGACCGGCCGCGGCTGAGCGACATCCGGTGGTCCTCGCGGTTCCGCATCAGCATGCGGCTGGCCGACCGCTACCGGCTGGGCCGCGTCTTCATCGCCGGCGACGCCGCGCATATCCATCCGCCGACCGGCGGTCAGGGCATGAACACCGGCATCCAGGACGCCTACAACCTGGCCTGGAAGCTCGCGCTGGTGCTGCGCGACGCGGCACCCGCCGCGCTGCTGGACAGTTACGAGGCCGAGCGGCGGCCGGTCGGCGCCGATGTCGTCGCCCGCACGCGCGCGGCCACCGAGAGCTACGGCCGGGAGGCGGGACCGAAGCCGCACCGGCTCACCGACAGCCAGGTGCTGGTATCGTATCGCGGCTCCGCCTGGGTGCGGGACGATGATGCGCCGGGTGCGCTGGACGCAGGCGGCGCCCTGGATGCGGCGGTGCCGGCGGCCGGCGACCGGGCGCCCGACGCGGCCGGCCTGCGCCGCTACGGCATCGGCTTTCCGTTCCGCCTGTTCCAGGTGCTGCGCGGCACCGGCCACGTGCTGCTGGCCCACGTCACCGGCGAGGACCCGGCGCCGCTGCTGGCGGACCTCGCGGCGCTGGCGCCCCGGCTGGGCGCGCGGGTCGTCGCGGTCTGCGACGTGCCCGGCGTGGCGGAGTTCTACGGCGTCGCCGTCCTGCACGACCGCGAGGGCACCTTCGCCGCCGCCTACGGCACGCAGGACGCCGGCTTCCTGGTACGGCCGGACGGCTATATCGGCTGGCGGGGCGCCTCGTGGCGCGACCAGGGGCTGCACCGCTACGCCGAGGACCTGGGGCTCAGCCCCGCGCGGCCACCAGGTAGTTGACCGAGAGGTTCCGCCCGGCCGCCCAGCGTCCGGTCAGCGGATTGGGGACCAGGCCGGTGGTGTCGGCCACGCGCAGACCGGCCCGCCGCAGCATGCCGCCAAGCTCGACCGGGGTGATGAACCGCCGCCAGTTATGCGTGCCGCGCGGCAGCCAGCGCAGCAGGTATTCGGCGCCCACCTTGGCCGCGAGGAACGACTGCGGCGTCCGGTTGAGGGTCGACAGGAACAGGTGGCCGCCCGGTTCCAGCAGCGCCGCCAGCGCCGCCAGGAACGCCTCGGGGTCCGGCACGTGCTCGATCACCTCCAGCGCGGTGATGACGGGATAGCGCGCCGGCTCGGCCAGCAGGTCCTCGGGGGCGCCGGTGCGGTAGGCGAGCGGCAGGTCCTGTCCCATGGCATGGGCGCGGGCGGCCTCGATCGCCTCGCCGGCCGCGTCGAGCCCCAGCACGTCGAAGCCCTCGCGCGCCAGGGCCTCCGCGGCCAGGCCCGCGCCGCAGCCGATGTCGAGGATGCGCAGCCCGGGCGGCAGCCGCTCGACGATCCATGCGACGCGTGCCGGATTCATCCGGTGGAGCGGCCGCATCGGCCCGTCCGGCTCCCACCAGCGCTCCGCCAGTGCATCGAATCGCGCAACCTCGTCTGGAGAAACCGTCATGCCTGGCATGGTTGCCCCTGCTGTCCCGCGCCAGTATGACCACCCCGAACTGACCACTGACAACTGGCACCGATGTCACGCATCGTGATGAAGTTCGGCGGCACCTCCGTCGCCGACCTCGACCGCATCCGCAACGTCGCCACGCGCGTCAAGCGCGAGGTCGACGCTCGCCATGAGGTCGCGGTCGTCGTCTCCGCCATGTCGGGCGTGACCAACCAGCTCGTGGCCTATTGCCAGGGGCTGTCGCCGCTGCACGACGCGCGCGAGTACGACACCGTGGTGGCGACCGGCGAGCAGGTGACCGCGGGCCTGCTGGCGATCGCGCTGCAGGAGATAGGGATCGAGGCACGCTCCTGGCAGGGCTGGCAGATCCCGATCCGCACCGACAACGCTCACGGCAAGGCCCGCATCGCCGACATCGACGGCGGCGAACTGATCCGCCGCATGCAGACGGGCCAGGTCGCGGTCGTCTCCGGTTTCCAGGGCATCGGCACCGACGGGCGCATCACCACGCTGGGGCGCGGCGGCTCGGATACCTCCGCGGTGGCGCTGGCCGCGGCGCTGAAGGCGGACCGCTGCGATATCTATACGGACGTGGATGGGGTCTATACGACGGACCCCCGCATCGTACCGCAGGCGCGGAAGCTCAATCGCATCAGCTACGAGGAAATGCTGGAACTCGCCTCGGTGGGGGCCAAGGTATTGCAGACCCGCAGCGTCGAGCTGGCGATGAACGAGCGGGTGCGTGTCCAGGTGCTGTCGAGCTTTGCCGACCTGCCGGGCACGCTGGTGGTGGATGAGGACGAGATCGTGGAAAAGCAGAATGTCTCCGGCATCGCCTACTCGCGCGACGAGGCGAAGATCACGCTGCGCCGGGTGCCGGACCGTCCGGGCATCGCCGCCGCGGTGTTCGGCGCGCTGTCCGAGCATAATGTGAATGTCGACATGATCGTGCAGAACGTCTCGGCCGACGGCATGACCGACATGACCTTCACCGTCAGCCGGAGCGACCTGCCGCGGGCGCAGGCGACGCTGGCCGAGGCGCGGACGCAGATCGGCTTCTCCGAGGTGCTGGCCGATCCGAACGTCGCCAAGATCAGCGTGGTCGGCGTCGGCATGCGCAGCCACGCGGGCGTCGCCAACACGATGTTCCGCGCGCTGGCCGACAAGGCGATCAATATCCAGGTGATCTCGACCAGCGAGATCAAGGTGAGCGTCCTGGTGGCGGCGGAGTACACCGAGCTTGCGGTGCGCGCGCTGCACACCGCCTATGGTCTCGATGCCGCCTGACATTGCCCTCCCTGACGTCGCGCTGACCCCCGGCCGTGCCGCGCTGGACCGGCTGTGGTCGCGCGGCACCGCGTTCCTGGGCTGCCGCGTCGCCATCATGGGCGGGGCCATGAGCTGGGTGAGCGAGCGGCACCTGGTGTCGGCGATCTCCAATGCCGGCGGGTTCGGCGTGATCGCCTGCGGCTCGATGGAGCCGGACATGCTGGCTGCCGAGATCGCCGCGACGCAGGCGCTGACCCGGCAGCCGTTCGGGGTGAACCTGATCACCATGCATCCGCGGCTCGACGCGCTGATCGGCGTCTGCCTGGAGGCGGGCGTCGGGCACATCGTGCTGGCCGGCGGCATCCCCCCGGGCGGGGCGGTCCGTGCGGTGAAGGACGGCGGGGCGAAGCTGATCGCCTTCGCGCCGGCGCTGGTGCTGGCAAAGCGCCTGGTGCGCTCGGGCGCCGATGCGCTGGTAATCGAGGGCTCCGAGGCGGGCGGCCATATCGGGCCGGTCTCACTGATGGTGCTGGCGCAGGAGATCCTGCCGCAGATCCGCGAGGTGCCGGTGTTCGTCGCCGGCGGCCTGGGCCGCGGCGAGGCGATCCTGGCGCTGCTGGAGATGGGTGCGGCCGGCGCGCAGCTCGGCACGCTGTTTGCCGCATCGGCGGAATCGATCGCCCACGCCAACTTCAAGCGGGCCTTCGTCCGAGCCGCGGCGCGTGATGCCGTGCCCTCGATCCAGCTCGACGAGCGGTTTCCGGTGATCCCGGTGCGCGGCCTGGTGAACGAGGGCGTGAAGCGCTTCCTGCGCTTCCAGGCCGAGACGCGCGACCGCTTCGAGGCGGGCGAGCTGACCAAGGTGGCGGCGCAGCTCGAGATCGAGCATTTCTGGGCGGGCGCGCTGCGGCGTGCGGTGATCGACGGCGACGTCGAGAACGGCTCGGTGATGGCCGGCCAGTCGGTCGGCATGGTGACCGGCGAGCAGCCGACCGCGGAGATCATCGAGGAACTGGTCGGGCAGGCGGTGGCGGCGCTGGCCGGGCGCCCGTCACGGGGTCTCTGATGGCCACCCCGCGCCGATTGCTGGCCCGCCTGCGCGAGACGATGGCGCACGGCACCGCGCCGCTGCAGGACCTCGTGCAGCTCGTGGCGGCGGAGCTGGTGAGCGAGGTCTGCTCGCTGTACGCCGCGCGATCGGGCGACCTGCTGGAGCTGGTGGCGACCCAGGGGCTGAACCCCGTCGCCGTCGGCCGTACCAAGCTGCGCGTCGGCGAGGGCATCATCGGCCTGTGTGCGGCGACCGCGCAGGTGATGAACCTGCCGGACGCGCAGAACCATCCTGCCTTCGCCTATCGCCCCGAGACGGGCGAGGAACCCTTCGCCTCGATGCTCGCCGTCCCGGTGCGCCGTTCCGGCCGCACGCTCGGTGTGGTCTCGGTGCAGAACCGCAATCCGCGCGGCTATTCCGACGAGGAGGTCGACGAACTCGAGACCGTCGCGATGCTGCTGGCGGAGGTGCTGGCCTCGACCGGCGCGGCGGACGGCACGGAAGAGGGTGTCGCTGCGACCGTGCCGCGGGTGTTCGCCGCTGCCTCGCTGGTGCCCGGCATCGCGATCGGTCCGATCGTGCTGCACGGCCACCGCCGGCGGCCCGTGCGGCTGCTGGCCGATGACCCGGAGGCGGAGCTGGAGCGGCTGCACGACGCGTCGCAGCGCATGCAGCAGGGCATCGACGAGCTGTTCGCCGGCGTGCCGGACGGGCTCGCCGCCGGTGCCGATGGGTCGGCGTCGCGCGAGGTGCTGGAGGCCTACCGGCTGATCGCGGCGGATGCCGGCTGGCTGAAGCGCGTGGCCGAGGTGATCAACGGCGGGCTGTCGGCGGAGGCCGCCGTGCAGCGAGTGGCCGGTGAGCTGCACGACAAGATGCGGCGTATCACCGACCCCTATCTGCGGGAGCGGCTGGCCGATCTCGAGGACCTTGCCAGCCGTCTGCTCGGCGCGCTGGCGGGCGATGCGCCGCGGCCCACGGTGCCGCCGGGCGCGATCCTGCTGGCACGGCGGCTGGGGCCGGCAGAGCTGCTCGACTGGCACGCGGCGGGGATCGGCGGCGTGGCGGTGGAGGAGGCCAGTCCCGCCGGCCATGCCGCGATCCTGGCCCGCGCGCTCGGCCTGCCGTCGGTCGGCGGCGCGCGCGGCATGCTGGCGGCGGCCGAGAACGGCGACGAGGCGGTGGTCGACGGCGACGAAGGCCAGCTCGTGCTGCGGCCCGAGGCAGAGGTGCGCAGCGCCTACCTGCGCGAGCTTGCGGCCCGCAGCGCGCTGGAAGCGGGCTGGGCGCCGCTGCGCGAGAAGCCTGCGATCACCGCGGACGGTGTTCACATCCGCTTGATGCTGAATGTTGGCCTGACGATGGAGGTGGCGCAGCTCGATACCACCGGCGCGGAGGGGATCGGCCTGTATCGCACCGAGATCGGCATGCTGGCGCGTGGCGCCATCGCCGATGTGGCGGAGCAGGCCTCGACCTATGCCCGTGTGCTGGACGCGGCGAACGGGCGGCCGGTGCTGTTCCGCACGCTCGACCTGGGAGCCGACAAGTTGCTGCCGGGTGATGCGCCGGAGGAGGAGAACCCGGCGATGGGCTGGCGGTCGCTGCGCATCGGGCTGGACCGGCCGGCGCTGCTGCGGCGCCAGTTGCGCGCGCTGCTGCTGGCGGCGGCCGGGCGGCCTTTGTCGGTGATGTTCCCGATGGTCGCGACCGTGGCCGAGTTCCGTGCCGCGCGGGCGCTGCTGTTCGCCGAGGCGAAGCGGGTGCGGCCGGCGCCCGAGCGGCTGTCGGTTGGTACGATGCTCGAGGTGCCGGCACTGATGTGGCAGCTCGACGACCTGATGCGGGAGGCGGATTTCGTGTCGGTCGGATCGAACGACCTGCTGCAATTCCTGTTCGCCGCCGACCGCGGAACGCCGTCGCTGTACAGCCGCTACGACCTGCTGTCGCAGCCGGTGCTCAGCCTGCTGGAACAGCTTCTCGAGAAAGGCCGTGCGGCCAGGGGCGGCGCGGGGGTGCCGGTCTCGCTGTGCGGCGAGGTGGCGTCGCGGCCGCTCGAGGCGCTGACGCTGATCGGCCTGGGCTTCACCAGCCTGTCGATGTCGGCGTCCGGCATCCTGCCGGTCAAGGCACTATTGGCGCAGCTCGATCTGGCGGCGTTCCGGCCGGTGCTTTCGGCCATCCGCCGCAACACGTCGGGGTCCGCAAGCCTGCGCGAGCCGATCGGCGTTTGGGCGCGTGAGCACGGGCTATCGGTCTGACAAAACGGTTTAATTTCGCGCGGGGTTGAAATGACGATTCGACTGCGCACGCGAACCGAGGCAGTGTAGAGGCGTTGGAAGGCAATCAGCTCGCGGGGACGAGCCCATCGTGCTGCAGGAACCCAAATCAAGACTGGCAGAAAGCCGGACCATGATGTCTTCCGCTATCGACCGGGACAGCGTGCCTCCGTTGGCGCCCCGTGCCGGCGGCGATCTGCGTGCCGCGCGCGAGCGGGTAGGCTGGTCGTTGCAGGACATCGCGGCGGCCTTGCGCATTCGTCGCCAGTACCTCGAGGCGCTGGAGGCCGGGCGTATCGGCGACCTTCCGGGGAACGCGTACGCCCTCGGCTTTCTGCGTACCTACGCAAGCTCGCTCGGACTTGATCCGAACGAGATCATCCGCCGCTTCAAGGCGGAGGCGGCGTCGGTGAACGAGAAGACCGAACTCGCCTTCCCCGTGCCGGTGCCGGAGCGGGGGGTGCCCGCCGGAGCGGTCGTCCTGTTCGGTGTGCTGCTGGTGGTCGGCGCCTATGCCGGCTGGTACCGGCTGTCCGGCGAAGGGCGCCTGCCGGCCGAGACCAGCACGCAGGTGCCGCTGCGCCTTGCGCCGCTGGCCGAGCAGGCGGTCCAGCCAAGGGTGTCCGCCCCCCCGGCCACGCCGGCTCCTGCCGTGGTTGCCGATGTCCCCACGGTGCATCCGGCGGAATCGCCGCCGGTCGCACCGCTCTCGCCGAGTTCCGCGGCGGCCGCGCCGGTGCCGCTGCCTCCGCCGCCCATCCCGGCGATATCGCCCGACCAGGCGCGCATCGTGCTGCGCGCCAACGCCGATTCCTGGGTCCAGGTGCGTGACAAGGCGGGCCCCGTGCTGCTGAACCGCATCCTGCATCCCGGCGATACGTGGGAGGTTCCGGCCAAGCCCAACCTGCTGCTGACCACGGGCAACGCCGGCGGCACCGAACTGGTGGTGGACGGCGTGACCAGTGCCTCGCTCGGCGGCAACGGGGCGGTGCGGCGCGACCTGCCGCTCGACCCGGACCTGATCAAGGACGGCAAGCTGGCCGCCACGAATCCTGCGGCCGCACCGGGCCGCGCCAGTCCCCAGTAGCGGCGCGGCGGTGGAAGGCCCATTCTAAGGGCTCGCACCGCGCTGCAGCATACGGAGAGCGACAGCATGAGCTACCGGCCGTACCAGGAGATCATCCGGCGGAAGTCCCGCCGCGTCTATGTCGGACGCGTGCCGGTGGGTGATGGCGCGCCGATCACCGTGCAGACCATGACCAACACGCTGACCACCGACGTCGAAGGCACCATCGCGCAGATCCGCCGCGCCGAACTGGCCGGCGTCGACATCGTGCGGGTGTCGTGCCCCGACCAGGAGAGCGCGTTCGCCCTCAAGCACATCGTGCCCGAGGTCAACGTGCCGATTGTCGCCGACATCCATTTCCACTACCGGCGCGCCATCGAGGCGGCCGACAGCGGCGCCGCCTGCCTGCGGATCAATCCCGGCAACATCGGCTCGGCGGAGCGGGTGAAGGAGGTGGTCAAGGCGGCGCGTGACCACGGCTGCTCGATGCGGATCGGCGTCAACGCCGGGTCGCTGGAGCGCCACCTGCTGGAGAAATACGGCGAACCCAACCCCGAAGCGCTGGTCGAGAGCGCGCTGTACCATGCGGATATCCTGCAGCAGCACGACTTCCACGACTTTAAGATCAGCGTGAAGGCGTCGGACGTGTTCCTGGCGGTGGCGGCGTACCAGCAGCTTGCCGAAGTGTGCGACCACCCGCTGCATATCGGCATCACCGAGGCAGGCGGCCGGCGCATGGGCACGGTGAAGTCGGCGGTGGGCCTCGGGTCGCTGCTATGGGCCGGCATCGGCGACACGCTGCGCGTGTCCCTGTCCGACGAGCCGGAGGAGGAAGTGAGGGTCGGCTGGGACCTGCTGAAGACGCTGGGCATCCGCCATCGCGGCGTGAAGGTGATCTCCTGCCCGTCCTGCGCGCGCCAGGGGTTCAACGTGATCCAGACCGTGCAGGCTCTGGAGGACCGGCTCGCGCATATCGAGACGCCGATCACGCTGTCGATCATCGGCTGCGTGGTGAACGGCCCCGGCGAGGCGCTGATGACGGATATCGGCCTGACCGGTGGCGGCAACGGCCGCCACATGGTCTACGCCGCCGGCAAGACCGACCACACGATCGACGGCGCCTCGATGGTCGACCACATCGTGGAACTGGTGGAGGCGAAGGCCGCCGCACTGAAGGCGACCGAGGGGGAGAAGCTCGCGGCGGAATAGCGCCGCGGATTCACCATGGGTTGGATACGCGCTTTGGGTTCGGAACGCGGATATGGTGACCCACATACTCATGACGCGCCCGACTTTCGGCTGCGGTCAGGGCGCCGGGAGTATGGCCGGCGAGGCGACAATGTCGGTGAGGGCGGCAGCGTTTGAGAGCGACCTCGCCGCATCGGCGGTCGCAAGGCTTTGCTATCTGTCGATGTCGAACAAGCGTGTGGAGCGCAATGCGGACCCTGACGATGGTGTCATTGCCCGGCGCGACGCTGCGGGAGCCTGTCCATGACTGAGACCGAACCCGCGACCACCGAGGCCGGGCGCGACTTCATCCGCGACATCGTCCAGGCCGATGTCGAGGCAGGGCGCGTGGCGACGGTGGTGACCCGGTTCCCGCCCGAGCCGAACGGCTATCTGCATATCGGCCACGCCAAGTCGATCTGCCTCAACTTCGGCGTCGCCGATGAGTATCGTGGCCGCTGCCACCTGCGCTTCGACGACACCAATCCAACGAAGGAAGAGCAGGAGTTCATCGACGCCATCCAGCGCGACGTGCACTGGCTGGGCTTCGACTGGGGCGAGCATCTGTACCACGCCTCGGACTATTTCGAGCGGCTGTACGAATGGGCCGAGTACCTGATCCGCGAGGGCAAGGCCTATGTCGACGACACGCCGCCCGACCAGATGCGCAGCCAGCGCGGCTCGCTGACCGAGCCGGGACAGAACTCGCCCGATCGCTACCGCCCGGTGGAGGAGAACCTCGACCTGTTCCGCCGCATGCGCGCCGGCGAGTTCCCCAACGGCGCCAGCGTGCTGCGCGCGAAGATCGACATGGCGTCGCCCAACATGAACCTGCGCGACCCGGTGCTGTACCGCATCCTGCACGCCGAGCATCCGCGCACCGGCACGGCGTGGTGCATCTACCCGACGTATGACTACGCGCACGGCCAGTCCGATGCGATCGAGGGCGTCACGCATTCGCTGTGCACGCTGGAGTTCGAGGACCACCGCCCGCTGTACGACTGGCTGATCGCCAACCTGCCGGTGCCATCGCGGCCGCATCAGTATGAGTTCGCGCGGCTGAACATCGCCTACATGGTGATGTCGAAACGCATCCTGACGCGACTGGTGACCGAGCGCCGCGTCAGCGGCTGGGATGATCCGCGCATGCCGACCCTGGCCGGCGTGCGGCGGCGTGGCATCCCGGCCGCGGCACTGCGCGACTTCGTACGCCGCAGCGGCGTGACCAAGTCGAACAGCGTCTCGGAGATCGCCGCGTTCGACCATGCGATCCGCGAAATGCTGAACCGGGTGGCGCTCCGCCGCATGGCCGTGCTGCGCCCGCTGAAGCTGGTGATCGAGAACTGGCCGGAGGGCCATACCGAAACACTCGATGCGATCAACAACCCCGAGGATGCATCGGCCGGCTCACGCTCCGTCACCTTCGGCCGCGAGATCTACATCGAGCGCGACGACTTCATGGAGAACCCGCCGAAGAAGTTCTTCCGCCTGGCGCCGGGTCGCGAGGTGCGGCTGCGCTACGGCTATTTCGTCACCTGCCGCGAGGCGGTGAAGAATGCCGCCGGCGAGGTGGTGGAACTGCGCTGCACCTACGATCCTGCGACGCGCGGCGGCAACGCCCCGCCGGAAGGGCGCAAGGTGCAGGCGACCTTGCACTGGGTCGCCGCGGCCGATGCGGTCACCGCCGAGGTGCGGCTGTACAACCACCTGTTCGCGCGCCCCGACCCGGGGGCGGACGGCGACATCATGGCTGACCTCAATCCGGACTCGCTGGAGGTCGTGCAGGGCTGCCTGCTGGAACCGGCGCTGGCGGATGCGCCGGTCGGCGAGGCGGTGCAGTTCGAGCGTCTCGGTTATTTCTGCGCCGATCCAGATTCCACGCCGGGACGGCCGGTGTTCAACCGGACGGTCGGGCTGCGCGACACCTGGGCCAAGGTGCAGGGTCGCGGCTGACCGCGACCATCCCCGTCCACTCGGAGGCTCGCATGCAGTTCGGCGCCGCGATGTTCTTCACCGAAGCGTCGATGTCGCCTGGCGAACTCGGTCCCTTGCTGGAACAGCGCGGCTTCGAATCCCTCTGGGTGCCGGAGCATTCGCATATTCCCCTGGTGCGGACGCGGGCTTTCCCGGGCGGCACGGAGTTGCCGCGGGCCTATTTCGACATCCTCGACCCGTTCCTGGTGCTGACCGCCGCCGCTGTCGCGACGAAGACACTGAAGGTCGGCACCGGTGTCTGTCTGATCAACCAGCGCGATCCGATCCAGACCGCGAAGCTGGTCGCCTCGCTCGACCAGCTTTCCGCCGGCCGCTTCCTGTTCGGCGTCGGCAATGGCTGGAACAAGGAGGAGATGGAGCACCACGGCACCCGCTACGAGAGCCGCCACAAGCTGTCGCGCGAACGCGTCGAGGCGATGAAGGCGATCTGGTCGCAGGACACTGCGGAGTACCACGGCGAGTTCGTCAACTTCGCGCCGATGCAGAGCTGGCCGAAGCCGGTGCAGACGCCGTTCCCGGTGATCGTCGGCGGTGCCTTCCCGTTCGGCGCCCGCCGCGCGGTGCGCTACGGCGACGGCTGGATCCCCGGCGCCGGTTCAACCCACCACGCCGACATCGCGCAAACCCTGCCAGAATTCCACAAGATGGCGAAGGAGGCGGGGCGTAGTCCTGCATCGCTGCCGGTGACGCTATTCCGGGTAACCGAGGACCTTGATCAACTGCACCGGTATCGCGATCTAGGAATTGCGCGCGTGGTGATCAGCCTGCCGGCGGCGAAGGCGGACGCGATCCTGCCGATCCTCGACCGTTGGGGACCGCTGATGCGTGCTGTTGCCGCCTGACCAGACGAAAGGGACCCGTCGCATGTACAAAACCAGGAACGACCTGCCGTCCAACACCCGCCAGGTCTCCATCGAACTGCTGAATGCCCGCCTGGCGGATACGATCGACCTCGCGCTGGCGACCAAGCAGGCGCACTGGAACCTGAAAGGTCCGCGCTTCATCGCCATCCACGAGATGCTGGACGGGTTCCGCACCCAGCTTGACGACCACGTCGACACCATCGCCGAACGTGCGGTGCAGCTTGGCGGGACCGCATTCGGCACCACGCAGGTGGTCGCGAAGGCGAGCACGGTGCCGGCCTATCCGACCGATATCCACACGATCGACGATCATCTCGCGGCGCTGATCGAGCGTTATGGGCAGGTCGCCAACGCGACGCGCAAGGCGATCGATACGTCGGACGAAGCCGGCGACGCCGACACGTCCGATATCTTCACCGCCGCATCGCGCGACCTCGACAAGGCACTGTGGTTCCTCGAGGCGCACGTGCAGGAAGCCGACTGACACCCGGACCCATCCGGTCTGCAAGCGGCCTCAGGCGCTCTCGATCGGATGTAGGCAGCGCGCGGGAAGGCTCTCGCTGGTGCGCAGGATGCGGCCGGCGAGGGCCCCCGCGCCCTGGCCTTCCGCCGCGATCCGGCTGGCCGCCAGGATCGCCGCCGCCCGCGGATCGCCGATCCGGGCGAGCAGCCTGCCGCGGACCCAGCCGAGCAATGGGATATACATCCTCGCCTCGATCGTCTCGCTGACCTGCTCGGCCTCGTCGAGCGCCACCAGCGCTTCGTCCTGCCGCCCGCTGCCCTCCAGCGCTTCGGCCAGCAGGATCAGCGCGTAGGGGCGCAGAATCTCCCCCTGCGTCCGGCGATAGCCCGCAATCCCCGCCCGTAGCCGGTTCAGGCCGCTCTCCGTCTTGCCGCTCATGGTCTCGGCCCAGCCCAGCAGCACCTGCGCCAGGGCCGACCAGTAGACGATGCCCCTCGCGCTCGCGATGTCGCCGGCACGCAGCGCCAGGCGATGCGCGTCGCCTGCATCGCCGGCCAACTGGTGCACGATCGCCGCAATGCCCAGGCCATACGCGGTGCCGATCGGCCGGCTCGAGACGGTGGCGTGGTCCACCGTCAGGCACGCACGCCGCCGCGCCGCATCGTCGCCCTCGACGAACCACGCCAGCAGCGACAGGTTCGCCAGCGCCATCACGGACGTATCGACGGGCGCCGCCGCCACCAGCGCCGGTTCCGCTCCGCCGACCCGTGCCAGCGCGCCATCCAGCAGCGCCCGCGCCGGCACAAGCTGGCCGCGGCATAACTGGCACCAGCCCTGGCGCCTCTCTGCTTCGGCCAGCAGCAGCTCGTCGCCCTCCTGGCGCGCGAGGTGCAGCATGCGTGCCCCGAGTTCCAGCGCACGGTGCAGTGGTCCGCGGACCTGGTAGAACGCAGTCAGGCCACGCAGCACCGGCAGCAATTCGCGCGCCTCACCGAGCGCGAAGGCGACCTCGGTCGCCTGCTCGAACACGGCGAGCACCTGTTCGTTCGCGTAGCCCAGCGTGGCGATCAGCGCCTCGCCGAGCAGGATCCGCGCCGACAGGATGGCACGCGGGCGGGTCTCATCGGTGAGGGCCTCGGCCAGCCGGATGGCGCGCCGCGCGTGCCGCTCGGCTTCGACGAACGCACCCGCCGCAAGCGCCGATTCGGCGGCGCGGCGGAACTGGACGGTGGCGGCCGCGGCATCGTCCGCCAGTTCCAGGTGGCGTCCCAGCACCTCGGGCTCGATGACGATGCTGTTGCGCCCCGCGCGCACGAGCCGTTCGGCGATGCGGCGGTGGGCGGCACGCCGGCCTGCGGTCGGCAGCGCCTGGTAGGCGGCCTGCGCCAGCAGCGCGTGGCGGAACTCCAGCACCACCTCGTCGCCGACATGCCGGCGCGCCATCACGCCGCTGTCGACCAGGCGGGCGGCGAGTTCTTCGAAGCTGCCACGGTCGACGTCGGACAACTCCGCGAGCAGTCCGGTGGTCACCTGGCTGCCGAATACCGCGGCAAGCTGGGCCGCGCCGCGCGCCGGTCCCAGCGAGTCGAGGCGCGACAGCAGAAGCTGCGAGATCGATCCCGGCAGGCGTCCGTCGGGGGTGCTCCGGTCGGCGAGTGCGCGGGTGAATTCCTCGACGAACAGCGGGACACCTTCGGCGCGCTCGACGATGGCGGTGCGGGTGATCTCGTCGAGTTCGCCGGCGACCGAGGCGGCAATCGCATGACACGCGTCGGATGGCAGCGAGCCGAGTGCGATCCGCATGAGATGCGGCCAGTCCGGCCAGTCCGGCATGATCTCCGGACGGTGCGTCGCGACCAGCAGGAGGCGCTTCTGGCTGATCCGGTTGCCCAGCAGCCGGAGGAATTCCAGCAGCGAGGCGTCGGCCCAGTGCAGGTCCTCGACCAGCGCGAGCAGCGGCCCCTGCGCCGCGAGCGTATCGAACCACGCCAGCAGGGCGTCGAAGGTCCAGCGGCGGATCTCAGTCGCCGATGGAGCGTTGGCCGGCAGGGGTGCGCCAAGCAGGGCCGCGAGCGCCGTGCCGGCCTGGTCGCGCGGCAGGCCGAGTGCGGCGACGAACTCCGCCGCGCGTGCCGCGATCTCCTCGGCCGGCGTGTGGGCCGACAGGTTGAGCGCCGCCGCGACCGGAGCGATCAGCGGATGCAGCGGGCTGTCCGCCATGTGCTCGGCACAGAACATCGCGACGATGCCGTGCGGTTCCGGATCCAGCGTCTCGGTGAAGCCGGTGAGCAGGCGCGACTTGCCCATGCCCGCTTCGCCGGACAGCAGCACCATGCGGCCCTGACCGCCCGCCGCCGCGCGCCATCCCTGGCGCAGCGACCGCATCTCGGCTTCGCGGTCGACCAGCGGCGTCCGCGCCAGAGCGCGCAGCCGTCCCAGCGGATCCTCCCGGTGGGCATGACCCAGGATATGGGCGGCGCGGATCGGTGCGGGCAGATTGAGGTGGTCGGTCTCGGCCGGCTCGGTGACGAAGCCGTCGCGCAGCAGCGGCAGCGTGCCCTCGCCGACGACGACGCCGTTGCGCCGCGCCACCTGCTGCAGGCGGGCAGCGATGTTGGGTGCCTGGCCGATGATGCCGTCGTGCTCGGCTTCGTTGCGCGGACCGATCTCGCCGATCAGCACCCAGCCGGTCTCCACCGCCATGCGCGCGGCGGGGCAGACTTCCAGCGCCGGGCCGGTCTGCTCGCCCAGCCGTTCGAGCTGTGCGCCGATCTCGAGCGCGCAGGTGACGGCGGATTGCGCGTCGCGTCCGCCGGCGCGCGGCCAGCCGAACGTGGCGACGATGCCGTCACCGATGACGCGGGCGACATGGCCGCCGTGACGGCGGATCTGTTCGAAGGCGACGTGGCGATACGCGGTGAGGACCGTCTCGAACGCCTCAGGCCCCAGCCGGAACAACTGCCCGCTGGAGTCCATCATGTCACAGAAGAGCACGGTGAGGAACCGATGCTCCGTCGTGGTTGGCAAGACGGTGGTCATTGCGATGGCCCGGCCGGACGAATGTTGAGTCTTGGTGGCTCGCCTGCGGCAAGCGATTGGCCGGGAGCTTGCCGCCATCAACCATTACGTGCAAGGCCGCATCGTACTCTTCACACGGCAGAGGCTAATGCGGGAAGGCCGGCGGCCCGTCGTGCGTCGGGCCGCCGCAGGGTCGTCAGCGCCGGCGGGGTGCCGGTGCGCGCCGCTTCCTGGGCGCGGCTTCGGGCGGCTCATCCCACACGCGGCGCAGTCCGGCGGCACGCAGCGCGATTGCCGTCGTGGTGGACGTCGCCGGTGACGTGCGGTCGTGGTACAGCGTCAGCAGCCGCAGTGCCTGGGCGAACTCCGATTCGCCACTGGCGGCCGCGTCGCTGTAGCCCTGGAATGCTGCGAAGTCGCGATAGCCCCACAGCGTCCGATAGCGACCGGCACCGCTCGGTCCGCCCGACAAGACGAAGTATGTGCCGAGGTAGCGGACGCCGTCCGGCATGCTGTCCGCTGGCTCGCCGGATGCGGTGGAGCCGAGCACCTTCTCGGCTTCCTGCAAGGCCTGCTGGAAGGCGGGATAGTCGGCTTCCGAGACGCTGAAGGTCCACTCCACGAGCACTTCGCCGAGCAGCTCCGGCGCATCCTGCGTCATCGACGAGGCGGGTCGCACGAAACCGTTGGTACGCACTTCGATCTGCACCTCATCGACGCGCGGTGGCGCGACGATGAGCTGTTGGTTCATCAGGCTGGTGACCAGATCCAATTTGCCTTTTGATGGCATTTGTTCCTCTCCGACTCAGGGGGATTTTCGGTCAGGGACGACTTCGACGAGACCTTCGCGAAGCAGGTGATGAAGCGCCTCGTCCAGTTGGCGACGGGCGACCGCCTTTGACGTTCTGGCAGTCATGGTCGCCAGGTACTGCTCCTCCAGGGCGGGATAGCGGCGGTTGGAGCAGAGTTCGAAGACCAGCCACGCATGCAGGTTGAGCTGCGTCAGCTTGCGTGTCGCAGCGTTGTATACCATGCAGCATTGCCACTCAGGTACCGGGCGTTCCCGGATCGACCGGGATTTCCGCAAGGAGCCGACTCGGTAGTTCACGGAAATCTATCCCATTGTTCTGTTTCGGACACAACGGATCGGGCGCGTCGAAGCGTCCGGTGAACGCATAGGCCATGGCGCGGCAGCCACCCGACGATAGCTGTGTCGCGGAACAGTCGGGACAGTGCGGATCGATCGGCGTGGTGCGCAGCGAGCGGTGCTGCGGATGGTTCCATGTCTCATGGAACGGCGTCTCCCGCACGTTGCCGAAATCGACATACTCCCGGAGATAGGGGCAGCCGATCGACTGGCCATCGGCCCGCACGGCCGCACTCTGCCAGCAGCAATTGGCGTCGTTCGGATGCCACGAATGCATCAGTTGCAGACCAGGCGGCTTACGCAGCGCCGCGATGGCGCTCATCATCTCCTGCACCGTGAGGGCCAGTTCCGGCCACCGGCGCTTGGCGCGGCCGAGCGGATACAGCCGCAGGAAGCTGACCTTGGCCACGCCCAGCGCGGCGGCAAGCTCCAGATACGCCTGCAACTCCGCCACGTTCTTGCGGTTTGGAATGATCGTCATGATCACCGGCAGGTCGGCGCGCAGCAGATGGCCGACCGCGGCACACGCCAGGTCGAAGCTGCCCGGCACGCCGGTCATGGTGTCGTGCGTCGCCGCGGTGGCGCCCAGGATGTCGACGCACACCGTGCCCGCACCACAGCGCTTGAGCGCCGCGGCAACCTTCTCGGTGACGAGCGTGCCGTTGGTGCGCACGTAGACCAGCGCACGCCGGGCGGTGTGTTCCAGCAGGGGCAGGAAATCCGGCCGCAGCAGCGGCTCACCGCCCTCGAAGAACACCTTGATGACGCCGGCCTCCAGCGCATCGTCGACGACGGCGCGCCACTCCTGCGGCGACAGGTCGGGGACCCGGTCGGCACGGTTGCAATCGGTGTAGCAGTGGATGCAGTGAAGATTGCATGACTCGGTGAGACAGGCCGTCAAATGAAACGGATCATCGAGGCGCGGCTGCAGCATGCTCAACTCTCCTCGCGGGCCGAAGAACCACCGTCCAGCGCCGGTGTAGTCCCAGTAGTCCAGTGGCAGTTGGGAATGCTGATAGTGTAGTTGAGACCTATCCTGAGCTGCAATGAACGTGGTGTCCAGTCCAGGGCCACGGGTTCAGGTTAACGCCTGAGGTCTGTTGTGGCGGAACGGCTTCATCCGGCTCGGCGCGGTGTGATTCCTTGCTGGTCACGACCGGGATGGGAGTGACCGCCGATGAACCAGATGGCCGCCACAGCGGAACTGGCAACCGCCTTCCAGAAGCCTCGTCTGCGCAGCCTGCTGGAGCATTTCGCCACGGTGAATGACTCGCGCGAGGCGGCCAAAGTGCGCTTCCCGCTGCCGGAGGTCCTGCTCCTGGTGGTCTCGGCCAGCGTGTGCAGTTGCGACGACTACGACGAGATTGTGGAGTGGGGCGAAGTCCACCTGGACTTCCTGCGCAGCTTCTCCGAGTTCCACTTCGGCATTCCCGGCGCCGACTGGTTGCGCGTGCTGATGAACCGCATCGACCCGGCGCTGTTCCAGGCCTGCTTCACGGATTGGGCCACGGCGCTGCGCCCCGATGCCGCCGATCTGATCGCCATAGACGGCAAAACCTCGCGGCGCAGCCATGACCGCAAGCGCAGTCAGAAGCCACTGCACCTGGTCTCCGCCTGGGCCTCCACTCAGCAACTGGTGCTGGCGCAGGAGGCGGTGGACGACAAGGAGAACGAGTGCGGCGCCATCCCCGACGTGCTCGACCGGCTCAATCTCCAGGGTGCCCTGGTCAGCATCGATGCGATCGCCTGTAACCCTGCCATCGCCACGGCAATCACCGATCGCGGTGGCAACTACCTGCTGGCGGTCAAGGCCAATCAGCCCACGCTGCACGAGGAGATCGCCACCGCCTTCGCCGATCCGACGCTCGTGCAGAGCGCCGAGACGACCGAGGTCGACAAGGGCCACGGGCGCATCGAGACGCGCCGGGCGGTCGTCAGTCACTCGGCCGACTGGCTGCTCTCCGACCGGCGCTATCCCGGCGAGCCCCGCTTCCCCGGCCTTGCCGCCATTGGCATGGTCGAAGCCACCGTCGAGAAGGCGGCTGGTGTTTCGATCGAACGGCGCTACTACATCTCGTCCGCCCCGCTCACCCCAGAGCGCCTGGCCGAGGCGGTCCGCAGCCACTGGGGCATCGAGAACAGCCTCCACTGGGTGCTCGATGTCGTCTTCAAGGAAGACCAGTCACGGCTGCGGCGCGGTCACGGCGCCCGTAACATGGCCGTCGTCCGACACTTCGCCATCAATCTCGTCCGCATCGCCAGGGGCAAACGTTCCATCAAGACCATGCGCAAGCTCGCAGGATGGGACACCAGCCAACTCCGACGCATTCTTCTCCCGCCGCCGCGTTAACCTGGACTCGTTGCCCTGGTGTCCAGTCCTGCACGAAACTGCATGGGTGCGTGCCTGTGGACAACCGGATGGTGCACGCACAGTCTTCCCGGGGTCAGCGGGAGAGACCGGGCATGACCGAAACGACCTGCATCCGCAACGCCGCCTGCATCGTCGCGTGGGACGCGGCAAACCGGCGCCACGCCTACCTGATGGGCGGCGACGTCGCCTTCGCAGGCGACACGCTGTGTTTCGTCGGACACCACTATGACGGCGAGCCCGATACCACGATCGACGGCACCGACCTGATGGTGATGCCCGGCCTGGTCGATCTCCATTCGCACCCGAGTACCGAGCCGTTCTATCGCGGCGTGCGCGAGGAGCACGGCGTGCCGGCGATGTACATGAGCGGGCTCTACGAACGCTCGATCGCGCTGCAGCCGGACGCCGCCGCGCGCAATGCCGGCAAGCGGGTGGCGTTCTGCGAGATGCTGCTGTCCGGCGTCACCAGCGTCGCCGACCTCTCGGGCATCGACGAAGGCTGGATCGAGCTTGCGGCGCAGAGCGGTCTGCGTGTGTTCCTGGCACCGTCCTATGCCTCGTCGCGCTGGCACATGGAGAATGGCTGGGCCCTGAAATACCGCTGGGACGAGGCGGCGGGACGGCGTGGGCTGGACGCGGCGCTGGCGCTGATCGACGCGGCGAACGCGCATCCCTCTGGGCGCCTCGCGGGCATCGTCTCGCCGGCGCAGATCGACACCTGCACCACCGACCTGCTGCGCGACAGCTTCGCCGCGGCCGAGGCGCGCGACGTGCCGCTGACGGTGCACTGCGCGCAGAGCGTCAACGAGTTCCTGGTGATGGTCGACCGGCACGGCAAGTCGCCCATCCAGTTCGCGCATGATCTCGGCATCCTGGCGCCGCGCACGGTGCTCGGCCATGCGATGTTCATCGACGAGCACTCCTGGGTGCGCTGGCACACGCGGACCGATCTCGGCATCCTCGCAGACACCGGCACCAATGTCGCGCACTGCCCGTCGCCGTTCGCGCGCTACGGCCACACGCTGGAGGATTTCGGCCGCTACCGCCGCGCCGGCGTCAATCTCGGCATCGGCACCGACGTCGCCCCGCACAACGTGATCGAGGAGATGCGGCTGGCAGCGATCCTGGCGCGCGTGTCGGCGCGCGACATCAACACCACCAGCGTCAACGCGCTGTTCCATGCCGCGACGGTCGGTGGCGCCGAAGCGCTGGGGCGGCCGGACCTGGGCCGGCTCGCGGCGGGCGCGAAGGCCGACCTCGTACTGGTGGACCTCGCGAATCCCTGGATGCGGCCGGCGCGCGATCCGCTGCGTTCGCTGGTGTTCACCGGCGCCGATCGTGCCGTGCACACCGTGTTTGTGCACGGCGCCAAGGTGATGGACGCGGGGCGCGTGCTGACGATGGACCACGCGGCGGCGCTGGCCGAAGCGACCGAGGGGCAGCGGCGGATGCTGCGGGATGCGCCGTCGCGCGACTGGGCCGGGCGTACCGCGGAGGAGATCGCGCCGCTCAGCCTGCCGGTGATGGGCAACGCGCCGCCGCTGTAACGCGGCTCCGTCACAGCCAGCTCACCACCCAGGCACGCGCCATCCGGTAGCGGTAGACGATGCGCTGCCACAGCGGCAGCGACCGCAGCCGGGCCAGCACCGCCTCCCAGCGCGCATAGCCCCAGGCGAACCAGGGGAACGTCAGCAGCTTCGGCTTGGTCATGTCGAAGATCTGGTCGAGCAGCGTCAGCTTGACGATCTCGCCGATGACGATCAGCACGGTGGCGCTGGTGTGGCGATGATGCGCGAACAAGTAGAGGCCGATCGGCTTCAGCGGTTCCAGCAGCGCCCATGGCACGGCGAGCAGCGCGAGCGCCGCATAGCGGTTCAGGCCGCTGACCCATTTGCGCAGCCGCTGCGCCAGGCGCAGGCCCATCAGCCGCCGGCGCAGCGGACGTATCGCCGACAGGAACAGCACGTCGATCAGGAAGTAGACCGTCGCGAACAGGATCAGCAGGGCCCGCAGCAGGAGGTGCGGGATGCGGCGCATGCGCACCCTCATGGTGCCGCCTCCGCCTCCGCCCGCACGTCGCCTTGCCAGCGCGCCCGTGCCAGGGGCACGCTCGGTACGCAGTCTTCAGGAGGATCGTCGTGGCCCGGCAGACCGCCAGTATCCGTGTCGGCGTCGGCGGTTGGACCTTCGAGCCGTGGCGCGGAAATTTCTATCCGGCCGGGTTGCCGCACCGGCGCGAACTGGAACATGCCAGCCGCCACCTCACCTCGATCGAGATCAACGGCACGTATTACGGCTCGCGGAAGCCGGAGAGCTTCATCCGCTGGCGCGAGGAAACGCCGGAGGGATTCGTGTTCTCGCTCAAGGGACCGCGCTTCACCACCAACTGCCGCGTGCTGGCCGAGGCGGGCGCGTCGGTGGAGCGTTTCCTGACCAGCGGGGTGCTGGAACTGAAGGAAAAGCTCGGGCCGATCAACTGGCAGATGCTGCCGACCAAGCAGTTTGATCCGGACGACTTTGCCGCCTTCCTGAAGCTGCTGCCGGCAAAGATCGATGGCCAGGCGCTGCGGCACGTGGTCGAGGTGCGGCACGCGAGCTTCGCGCATCCCGACTTCATCGCGCTGCTGCGCGAGCACGGCGTGGCGACCGTGGTGGCCGATCACGCGACGCATCCGCTGCTGCCCGACCCGACCGCGCCGTTCATCTATGCGCGGCTGCAGGCGGCATCGGAGGAGGAGGCGACCGGGTATCCGGCGGACGCACTGGCGCAATGGGCGGCACGCGCGCGCATCTGGGCGGCCGGCGGAACGCCCGGGGACCTGCCGACGATCGCGGGAAAGGAGCGCCGGCCGCCACGCCAGCGGGACGTGTTCATCTACCTGATCAACGGCTTCAAGCCGAAGGCCCCGGCCGCCGCGATGGCGCTGATCGAGGGATTGGCGAAGGCACCGGCAGATTAGTCCTCCTCCATCACACGCCGGATCAGCACCTCGCGCTTGCCGACATGGTTGGCCGGGCCGACCACGCCTTCCTTCTCCATCTGCTCGATCAGCTTGGCGGCGCGGTTGTAGCCGATGTTCAGGTGGCGCTGGATGAAGCTGGTGCTGGCCTTGCCCTCGCGCGCCACCACATCGACCGCCTGCTCGTACAGCCCCTTCTCGCCATCACCCGCCGCGCTCACGCCCGGCAGCGGCGCCGCGCCATCGTCATCGGCAGGTTCGGTGACCTCCTCGACATAGGACGGCTCACCCTGCTCGCGCAGGAACGCCACCACCTTCTCCACCTCCTCGTCGGTCACGAACGGACCGTGGATGCGGGTAATGCGGCCGCCGCCCTGCATATACAGCATGTCGCCCATCCCCAGGAGCTGTTCGGCGCCCTGTTCGCCCAGGATGGTTCGGCTGTCGAACTTGCTGATCACCTGGAAGCTGATGCGGGTCGGGAAGTTCGCCTTGATCGTGCCGGTGATCACGTCCACCGACGGCCGCTGCGTCGCCATGATCACGTGGATGCCGGCGGCGCGGGCCATCTGCGCCAGGCGCTGCACCGCCGCCTCGATCTCCTTGCCGGCGACCATCATCAGGTCCGCCATCTCGTCCACCACCACCACGATCAGCGGCAGCGTCTCCAGCGCGAGCGGCTGTTCCTCGAAGGTTGGCCGCCCGGTGTCGGGATCGAAGCCGGTCTGCACGCGGCGCGTCACCACCTCGCCCTTCGCGCGGGCCTCCGCCACGCGGTCGTTGTAGCCGGCCAGGTTGCGCACGCCCAACTGGCTCATGGCACGGTAGCGCCGCTCCATCTCGCGCACGGTCCATTTCAGCGCGGTCACCGCCTTGGCCGGCTCGGTGACCACGGGCGCCATCAGATGGGGCACGCCCTCATAGACCGACAGTTCCAGCATCTTCGGATCGATCAGGATCAGCCGGCACTGGTCGGGCGACAGGCGGAACAGCAGCGACAGGATCATCGCATTGACGCCGACCGATTTGCCCGACCCGGTGGTGCCCGCGATCATCAGATGCGGCATCCGCGCGAGGTCGGCGAAAATCGGCGCGCCGTTGATCTCCTTGCCCAGCGCCAGCGTCAGCCGCCCGCCATGCTTCTGCAGCTCGTCGGAGCCCAGCACCTCGGACAGGAACACCGTCTCGCGCTTGGCGTTCGGCACCTCGATGCCGATCACGTTGCGGCCCGGCACGGTGGCGATGCGCACCGCCGTCACCGACATGCTGCGCGCCACATCGTCGGCCAGGCCGATCACCCGCGCGCTGCGGATGCCCGGCGCCGGTTCCAGTTCGTACAGCGTCACCACCGGGCCGGGCCGTATCTCCACGATGCTGCCCTGCACGCCGTAGTCGGAGAGCACGGATTCCAGCAGCCGCGCATTGGCCTGCAGCGCCTCCTCGCTGGGGCCGGCCGCGGCGCGTGCCGGTGCCGGCTTCAGCAGCGAGAGCGGCGGGAAGCGCCAG
Organism: Acetobacteraceae bacterium; assembly: GCA_037201625.1. Classification (GTDB taxonomy): domain Bacteria; phylum Pseudomonadota; class Alphaproteobacteria; order Acetobacterales; family Acetobacteraceae; genus JAMXLO01. The sequence continues at coordinate 3,365,613 of JBBCGR010000003.1, forward strand.
CCGGCCTCGGGCAGCGGCAGGCTCTCCTGGCGGGGCCGGCGCGGCGCCGCGGCCGGCCGCTCGGGGCGGGAGACGACCGGCGGCGGTTCGTCCATCGCCGGTACCAGCCGCGTCGCCGCCACCGGATCGCGCCGGGAAGGCGCCGCGACCGCCGGGGCCGGAGTGCCGCCGCCGCCCGCGGACGCGCGCCGGAACGACAGCCAGGACGGCAGCCGCGGCGCGGCGAAGGACGGCACCGGCATCGGCCGCAGCGTCACCACGCGGCCGGCGAGGCGCACGACGCGCCAGGCGGACCGCCACTCGCTGGCGGAAAGCCCGAGCGCCAGCAAGGTCAGCGTCACCGCGAGCGCCAGGCCGATCGACCAGATCATCACCGTGCCGACCGGCCCCAGCACGTCACGCCCCGCGGCAAGCCCCACCGCGGCCAGCAGCCGGCCGATGGCGCCGCCGAGCCCGGCGACCGTCGGCCAGGCGAACGAGGCGGGCGTCGGCACCCCGGCCAGCGCCGCCGCCAGCACCGGCATCGCCGCCAGCAGGGCCGCCAGCCGCGCCGCCATGCTGCCCAGCCCGCGCCGCGACGCGATCCGCCACGCCCAGGTCAGCATCGCCACACCCGGCAGCGCCCCGGCCACGCCGAAGCCCTGCAGCAGCAGGTCCGCCAGCACTGCGCCCACCGGTCCGGCCAGGTTGGTCGCCCCGCGCGAGGTGGCGGTGTTCAGCGACGGGTCGCGCGGGTCGTAGCAGGCCAGCGCCACCAGCAGTGCCAGCCCCACCAGGCCGAGCACCAGCCCGGTCAACTCGGCGGAGCGCTGCTGGATCAGCGCACGGATCGTCGGCGAGGCCAGCCGGCGGGGCTCGGCTGTTCTGGCAGTGGCCATGCGCGTCCAAGCCCCCCTTCCGTCCAGTGTTCGAGCGATACTGCAACTATATGCCGCAAACGACTGAGTCGCAGAAGGACTGTCGGCGCTCCTTGCCGTGAGTGTGGCCTCGGCGCCACTGTGGGAAACATGAGCGAGCATCTCTCGGCCGATATCTGTGTCATCGGCGCCGGCCCGGTCGGCGGCACCCTGGCGTGCCGCCTGGCGCAGGCCGGCATCAGCACCGTGGTGGTCGACCGCGCGGCGCTGCCGCCGATGGAGCATCCGGCGTTCGACGGCCGCGCCTATGCCATCGCCGCCGGCTCCCGCCGCCTGCTGGAGGCGGCCGGCATCTGGGAGTTGCTGGCCGAGCCGGCCTGTCCGATCCTCGACATCCGCGTCAGCGACGGGCGGCTGGGGCGGCCGGCCTCGCCGCTGTTCCTGCATTTCCACCACGGCGACGCCGGCGACGCGCCGTTCGGTCACATGGCCGAGGCGCGCAGCCTGCGCGTGGCGCTGAACGCACACATGCACGCGCTGCCGGCGCTGCGCGTGTTCGCGCCGGCCGAGGCCACGATCGAGCGCGCCGAGGATGGCGCCACGGTGCGCATCGCCGATGGGCCGGTCATCGCCTGCCGCCTGGTGGTCGCCGCCGAGGGCCGCAACTCGCCGCTGCGCCGCGCGGCCGGCATCCCCGTCACGCACCTGCCATACCGCCAGACCGGCATCGTCTGCGCGGTCAGCCACGAGCGCCCGCACCAGAACGTCGCGCTGGAGCACTTCCTGCCGTCGGGTCCTTTCGCGCAACTGCCGATGTGCGCCAGCCCAGACGCGCTGGAGGGCGGCGCGCCCAATCTCTCGGCCATCGTGTGGACCGAGCGCAGCGACATCGCGCGGCGCATGCTGGCACTGGACGATGCCGGGTTCGGCCGGGAGATCGCGCGCCGTCTCGGCGACCATCTCGGTGCGGTGCGCGTCGTGGGGCGGCGCTGGAGCTATCCGTTGGGCGCGCTGCACGCGCATCGCTACTTCGACACGCGCCTGGTGCTGGTGGGCGATGCGGCGCACACGATCCACCCGATCGCCGGCCAGGGGCTCAATCTCGGCTTCCGCGATGCGCTCGCGCTCGCCGATCTGCTGATCGAGGCGGTGGAGCGTGGCGCCGATCCCGGTGCGCCCGACCTGCTGCGCCGTTACCAGAGGCGGCGGCGGCCGGACAATCTGCTGATGCTGGCAGCGACCGATGCACTCGACCGGCTGTTCAGCAACGACAACACGCTGCTGCGCCTGGCGCGCGACGTGGGCATCGCCGCGGTGCATCGCGCGCCGCCGCTGAAGCGGCTGTTCATGCGCCAGGCGATGGGCGTGCTCAGCGGATAGCCTGCCCCGCGCCGCCCGGCCTGCCGCCCCCGCACCGGTGCCTCTGGGCTGATCGGTCCCGGGGGTCTATCGTCGCTCGAAAGCAACCGACCCGGAGGGAAGCCGATGGCGCCCAAGATCCTGCTGCTGGACAATCCTTTGAGCGCGATGGACATCGCCCGCGACCTGGCGCCGTCCGGCTTCGACACCATCATAGCCCGCGCTGGCAGTCCCGAATTCAATGCCGCCCTGTCCGAAGCCGAATACATCGTCGGCCTCGGCGAGGTGAAGATGGACGATGCGTTCTACAAATCCGCGCCGAAGCTCAAGCTGGTGCAGTTGCTGAGCGCCGGCTACGACCGTGTCGACATCGAGGCCGCCCGCCGCGCCGGCGTGCCCGTGTGCAACAATGGCGGCGCCAATGCGATCGCGGTGGCCGAGCACGCCATCCTGCTGATGCTCGCGGTGTGCCGCCGGCTGACCTGGCTGCATGAGATGGTGAAGTCCGGCCGCTGGCGTGGCAACGACGTCGCCAGCGTGCGGCTCTACGAACTGCACGGCCGCACGCTCGGCATCATCGGTCTCGGCAACATCGGCAAGAAGGTCGCGCGTCTGGCGCAGGGCTTCGGCATGGCGGTGCAGTATTTCGACGTCTCGCGCCTGAGCGAGGATGCGTCCGACGCGCTCGGGGTGAAGTTCCGCCTGTTCAACGAGGTGCTGCGCACGTCGGACATCGTCTCGCTGCACGTGCCGCTGATCCCGAGCACCAAGCACATGATCGGCGCGGCGCAGTTCAAGCTGATGAAGCCCACGGCATACCTGGTGAACACCTGCCGCGGCCCGGTGGTGGACGAGGCTGCGATGTACGAGGCGCTGACCAGCGGCACGATCGCCGGTGCCGGGCTCGACGTGTTCGATCAGGAACCGCCGCCGGCCAACAATCCGCTGTTCAACCTGGACAACGTGATCCTGACGCCGCACTACGCCGGCCCGACCTGGGACAACCAGTCCGCCCGCTTCCGTAACGGCTTCGATAACGTGCAGCGCGTGGCGCGCGGCGACAAGCCGCTGTGGGTGATCCCGGAACTGCGGGAAGGCGCCACCGCCTGACGGGCGGGCTACCGCCGTGGCGGGTGACGGCCCGCCACGGCGACGAAGCGCCGCGACGCTACGCCGTCACGACCGGAGGCTGCTGCTGCACGAAGCGCACCAGCATTTCCGGCACCAGTGGCCGGGAGACGAAATAGCCCTGCACGTAGTCGCATCCCAGTTCGGCGACCACCGCCAGCGTCGCCGCATCCTCGACGCCCTCCACGCTGACGGCGAACCCGAGGCTGTGGCCCAGTTCCACCACCGAGCGCACGATCTTGCGGTCGTCGGGATCCTCGACCAGGCGCTGCACGAAGGTCCGGTCGATCTTCAGTTCGCGCACCGGCAGCGTCCGCAGATACGCGAGCGAAGCCCGGCCGACGCCGAAATCGTCCACCGCGACGGCGATGTTCCCCTCCGCCAGCCGTCGCAGCACGGCGATCGCCATTGTCGGGTTGGTCATGATCGTGCTCTCGGTCACCTCCAGCGCGATCGCCTCCGGCCCCAGGCGATGATCCTCGAGCAACTGCATCACCCGCTTCGGCAGGCGGGCGTCGCTCAGGTCGCGCGCGGACACGTTGATCGAGATCTGCAGGTCGATGCCTTCGGCGTGCCACCGCGCGGTCTGCTCGATCCCGGCCCGCAGGGCCCAGCGGGTGAGGTGGCCGATATTGCCGGTGTCCTCGGCTAGCGTAATGAACTCGCCGGTCGGCACCAGGCCGCGCTGCGGATGGTGCCAGCGGATCAGCGCCTCGGCGCCGGTGACACGCCCCGAGGGCAGATGCAGCTTCGGCTGGTAGACCAGCATGAACTCGCCGCGTCCCAGCCCCTGGCGCAGGTCGCTCATGAGCGACAGGCGGTCCGGCCGGTGCGGATCGGCGGCATGGTCGTACACCGCCCAGCGGTGTTCGGCGCGCAGTCCCGTCTGCAACGCGACCTCGGCGCGGCGCAGCAGCAGGGCGCCCTCATCGCCATGCGCCGGCATCAGCGCGATGCCGACCGCGGCCGCGGTATCGATGGTGAGCGTATTGTCGCTGTACGGCGATTCGAACTGCGAGACGATCCGCGCGGCGATGGTGCGGGCGCGCAGTTCGCCGACATTGCGCAGGAACACCGCGAAGGTCCGGTCGCTCAGGCAGGCCAGCGGCACATTGCCGAGCAGGCGTCCCAGCCGTGTGGCGGCATTGCGCAGCACGCGATCGGAGACGTCGCGGTTGACCGTGTTGGCGATCTCCTGCGCATGCACCAGGCCGATCATCAGCACCGCGGCTCGCTCGGCGCCGAGTTGCGGTGCGATCTCCTCGAGGAAGGCGGCGCGGTTGGGCAGGTGGGTGACCGGTTCGTGCAGCACCATCTCGCGGATGCGGTACTCGCGGTCCGCGATCGCCTGCGTCATGTTGGTCAGCGCCACGCTGAGCCGCCGGCCGATATCGTCGCCCGGCTGCGTGTCCGGCAGCACGTAGTTGCCCTGGCCGATGCGCGCGATGCGGACGGCAAGCTGGTCGATCGGGCGCTGCACGAGACGGTCGATCAGCCGCGCGGACAGCCAGGCCGCGACCAGCAGCAGCACCAGCCCGCCCGCCACTGCAATCCAGACATAGCGGTAGCTGCGCAGGCCGTCCGACAGGCTGCTCACCGCGACCACCGCGGCAGGCGGCTGGTCCGGCCGTCCGGGCAGCAGCGCCGCCTGCAGCACAAGTTCTTCGCCGCCGGCCTCGACCACTTCGGCGTGCCGCGGCATCCCCTCGCCGGGCGCCGGCAGCAGGACCGTCACGGCCTGGCTGATGTCGCCGGCCGCAACGGTCCAGCCGCGGTTGCCGTCCGCGACCACGACGCCGGCGCCGCGCGGCAGCGTCGCTGACAGGTTGCGTGCCGTGCCAAGCTGGTGGATCGCCTGGTCGACGATGTCGATGAGGTGGGCCTTCGCGTCGTCCAGCACCGCCGCGCGGGTGGCGGTGTAGAGCGCGATGCCGGCCACCGTCTGGCAGAGGAGCACGATGCCGATCAGAGGGAGCGCAAGCCTGCGGCCAAAGCTCATCGCATGGGTGACCCGGTCGGCGAGCGCACGTGTTGACGCGGATGTGCGGGCCGGGTCCGGTACATACGCCGATCGGCGGCGGGTTGCCAGGGTGAGGGCGAGGCCGGCGGACGGCGTGCACCGTCCGCCGGCGGTTCATGCCGCCGGGTCAGTCCTGCGGCTGGGCAACCACGCGGAGATACGGCTTCACCGTGTTCCAGCCATTCGGGTACTTGGCCGCCGCCTGCTCGTTGGTGACCGCAGGCGGGATGATGACGTCCTCGCCGGGCTGCCAGTTCACCGGCGTCGCCACGGTGTGCTTCGCCGTCAACTGGCACGAATCGAGCAGCCGCAGCACCTCATCGAAGTTGCGGCCGGTGGTCATCGGATAGGTCAGCATCGCCTTGACCTTCTTGTCCGGACCGATCACGAAAACCGAGCGCACGGTGGCGTTGTCGGCGGCGGTGCGGCCCTCCGAGGTGGTGCCGGCGCCCTCGGGCAGCATGTCGTAGGCCGTCGCCACCTTGAGTTCCGTGTCGCCGATCATCGGATAGGTGACAGCGTGGCCCTGCGTCTCTTCGATATCCTTCGCCCACTTCGCATGGTTCTCGACCGGGTCGACGCTGAGGCCGATGATCTTCGTGTTGCGCTGCGCGAACTGCGGCGCGAGACCCGCCATGTAGCCAAGTTCCGTGGTGCAGACGGGCGTGAAGTCCTTCGGGTGGCTGAACAGGATGGCCCAGCTATCGCCGATCCACTCATGGAAGCTGATCGGTCCCTGCGTCGTCTCGGCGGTGAAGTCCGGCGCGACGGCGTTTATCCTCAGTGACATGATGTACTCCTGATCTGGCTTATGCCGTTCCACGGCCGGCCGGGCTTCTAGCCGCTACCACGGCGACATTCCAGCGGTTATTTGCCCGGCACGAAGATCCGGTCGAACAAGCCGCCATCGGCGAAGTTCGCCGTCTGCGCCGTGTCCCAGCCGCCGAAGTCCTGGATGGTGAGCAGTGTCAGCCGCGGGAAGCGCTCGGCGTGCCGCGCCGCCACCTCGGCATCGCGCGGCCGGTAGTAGTTCCTGGCGACGACCTCCTGGCCTTCCTTGGAATACAGGTGCTCCAGATAGGCCTGCGCCAGCGCCCGCGTGCCCTTCTTCTCGACGACGCTGTCGACGACCGCGACCGGCGGTTCGGCAAGGATGCTGATGGGAGGATGCACGATCTCGAAATTGTCGTCGCCGAACTCCTTGCGCACCAGCCAGGCCTCATTCTCCCACGCCAGCAGCACGTCGCCGAGCCCGCGCTGCGCGAAGCTGTTGGTGGAACCGCGCGCGCCGGTGTCCATCACCGGCACCTGACGCAGCAGTGCCCGCATATACGCTTCGGCGGACTCGGTGGTGGCACCCGGCTGCTTCTGCGCCCAGCCCAGCGCCGCCAGGAAATTCCACCGCGCGCCACCGGAAGTCTTCGGGTTGGGCGTGATCACCACCACGCCCGGCTTCAACAGGTCGCCCCAGTCGCGCAGTGCTTTCGGATTGCCCTTGCGCACCAGGAACACGATCGTGCTGGTGTACGGGCAGGCGTTGTCGGGCAGCCGCTTCTGCCAGTCGGCAGCAAGCAATCCGCGCTTCGCCAGCGCGTCGATGTCGGCGGCCAGCGCCAGCGTCACCACATCGGCCTGCAGCCCGTCCAGCACCGAGCGCGCCTGCGAACCCGAACCGCCATGCGACTGGCTGACGGTGACGCGCTGCCCGGTCTGCGCCTGCCACGCGGCGATGAAGCTGCGGTTGAAGTCGCGATACAACTCGCGCGTCGGATCATAGGATACGTTGAGCAGCGACGGATCGGCCGCTGACGCCGACCTGGCGGCGAGCGGCAGCAATGCTGCCGCCAGCGCGGCGCGGCGGCCCAGTACAGCTTGCATGGTAGACTCTCCGTTCATCGACGCTGGATGCGTTGCAGCACTTCGCCCTCGATCGCCGCACCGCGCGGGTCACCGCGGCGCCGCGGACGCGGCAGGTCCACGGTGATGTCCATCGCGACGCGGCCTTCCTCGAGCAGCAGGATGCGGTCGGCGAGCGCCACCGCTTCGGCCACGTCGTGCGTCACCACGATCGCGGTGAAGCCCTTCGCCTGCCACACGCGCTCGATCAGTTCCTGCATCTCGATGCGCGTCAGCGCGTCCAGCGCGCCCAGCGGTTCGTCGAGTGCCAGCAGGCGAGGATGGCTCGCCAGCGCGCGGGCCAGTGCGACGCGCTGCTTCTGTCCGCCGGACAGCACTCCAGGCCAGTCGCCGTCACGTCCCGCCAGTCCCACCTGCGCCAGCACCTCGGCTGCCTGCCGTGCACGATCGGCGCGGTCGCGGGCATGCGTGATGCCGACTGCGACATTGCCGACGACGCGTTCCCACGGCAGCAGCCGCGGTTCCTGGAACATCAGCCGCACGCTGTCGCGCCAGCCTTCCGCCCGGCCATCGATCTCGATGCTGCCGCCACTCGGCACGTCGAGCCCGGCCAGCAGGCGCAGCAGCGTCGACTTGCCGCAGCCGCTGCGCCCGACGATGGCGAGGAATGTGCCCGGCGCGATGTCGAGATCGATGCCGCGCAGCACCTGGTGCGCGCCGAACGACTTCGTCACGCCGCGCAGGGTGACGGCGGTGCCGGTTGAACTGCTGCGCGGCTCCGGATCGGCGATCCGGTCGAGGACCGTGGCGGTCATGCGTCAGGCCTTTGCGTATGCGGGATTCCAGGCGAGCGTCGTGCGCTCCAGCAGCCGCGCCGCGCTGTCGGCGAGCTTGCCCAGCGCGGCGTAGAGCAGGATGGCGAACACCACGACGTCCACCTGCATGAACTCGCGCGCGCTCATCGCCATGTAGCCGATGCCGGAGTTGGCGGAGATCGTCTCGGCGACGATCAGCGTGAGCCACATGATGCCGAGGGCGTAGCGCAGGCCTACGAGGATGGAGGGCAGGGCGCCTTGCAGCACGACGCGGCGGAAGATCGCGCCGCGCGGCATGCCGTAGGCGCGGGCCATCTCCAGAAGATGCGGATCGACCGAGCGCACGCCGTGTAGCGTGTTCACGTAGATCGGGAAGAACACGCCGAGCGCGACCAGGAAGACCTTCGCCGATTCGTCGATGCCGAACCACAGGATTACCAGCGGGATCAGCGCGAGATGCGGGATGTTGCGCACCATCTGCAGCGTGCTGTCGGTCAGCGTCTCGCTGAGCGAGGACAGGCCGTTGGCCATGCCGAGCGCGAAGCCGATGCCGCCGCCGATGGCGAAGCCCAGGAAGGCGCGCCAGGCGCTGGCCCGCACGTTGATCCACAGTTCGCCCGAGCGCGCCACGCGCCAGCCTGCCTCCGCCACGGCGAGCGGTGCAGGCAGAATGTCGGCGTGCAAGAAGCCCAGGTCGCAGCCCGCCTGCCACGCCAGGATGACGGCGATCGGCACCAGCCAGGGAAGGATGCGCGCCCGTTTCATTCCGCGGCGATCCGTGGTGTGGCCTCGCGGAAGTCGCGGCCCGGTTCCTGCGCGCGCTGGCCGATGCCGAGTGCCGGGAACAGCAACTCGGCGACGCGGTACGCCTCCTCGAGATGCGGGTAGCCCGAGGCGATGATGGTGCGGATGCCGAGCGCCTGGTACTCGCGCAGCCGGGCCGCAACGGTGGCCGCGCTGCCGACCAGCGCGGTGCCGACGCCGTGGCGCACGAGGCCGATGCCGGCCCACAGGTTCGGGCTGACCTCCAGCCGGTCCCGCCGCCCGCCGTGCAGTTCGAACTGCCGGCGCTGGCCGACCGAATCGGATTCCTCCAGCAGGCGCCGCTGCGCCGCCGCGATCGTGGCGTCCGACAGCCGGCTGATCAGCCGCTCCGCCGCGTCCCATGCTTCGGCGTCGGTCTCGCGCACGATCAGGTGCACGCGCATGCCGAACTCCAGCCGGCGCCCGGCGGCATCCGCCTTCGCGCGCACGGCGGCGAGTTTATCGGCCACCATCGCGGGCGGCTCGGCCCAGGTGAGATAGGTGTCGACGTGCTGGGCCGCGACCTCGATCCCGGCCGGCGAGGAGCCGCCGAACCACAGCGGCGGATACGGCTTCTGCACGCTGTCGAACGCGCCCAGACGCGCGCCGCGCGCGGTCAGGTGGCGGCCGTGGAAGTCGATGCCGCCGGCGAACAGTGCACGCCAGATGGCGAGGAACTCGTCGGTCTGCTCATAGCGTTCGTCGTGGTCCAGCAGCAGCCCGTCGCCCGCCAGTTCGTTCGGCAATCCGCCGGTCACGATGTTGAGCAGCAGGCGGCCGTTGCTGATGCGGTCGAACGCCGCCGACTGCCGTGCGGCGAGCGCCGGCGACAGGATGCCGGGCCGCAGCGCCAGCAGGAATTTCAGCCGCTCGGTCAGCGGCGCGAGCGCCGAGCCGAGCGTCCAGCCATCGAGGCAGTTGTTGCCGGTCGGCAGCAGCACGCCGCCGAAGCCCAGCCGGTCGGCGGCGACGGCGATGTCGCGCAGATAGCCGAACTCGGCCGGACGATGGCCGTCGGCGGAGCCCAGATAGGGCCCGTCGCCGGCGGTGGGCAGGAACCAGAACAGGTCGAGGGGCGCGGTGCCGCTGGTCACGTGGTGCACTCCTGTCACGCGGTCGGCCGCCAGGTGATGTCGGCGACGGCGACATGCGCCGGGATCAGCCCCAGGCGGTGGAACCGGTCGGCGATCTGCTGCTGCTCCACCACCACATCGTCGGTCATCGGGCCGATCACGTAGCCCGAGCGCGCCACCGCACGCTGCATCGCTTCCAGCGGCACGCCGGTGCCGTCCGACAGCAATTGCGCGACCTGATCGAGATGCGATTTCGACCACGCCGCGACCTTGCCCAGTTCGTCGACCACCGCGGCGACGACGCCCGCATTTGCCTGCACGTACGAACGTGATGACAGATAGAACGAGTTCTGCGGCGTGATCTCGTTCGCCTTCGCCAGAATCCGTACGCCCGGCTGCACCTCGGCGATCGCGTAGTACGGATCCCAGATCGTCCAGGCATCGACGCTGCCGCGGGTGAAGGCGGCGGCGGCATCGGCCGGCGCGAGCTGGATCGGCGTGATGTCCGAGAAGGCGATGCCCGCCTTCTCCAGCGCCGCCACCGTGAGGTTGTGCGACGAGGAGCCGCGGGCGAAGGCGACACGCTTTCCCTTGAGGTCGGCGAGCGCCTGCAGCGTGGAGCCCGACGGCAGCAGGATCGCGGAGGACGATCCGCCGGCGGGGGCGGCCGCGACATAGAGCAGATCGGCGCGCGCCGCCTGGGCGAAGATCGGCGGCGTGTCGCCGACCGTGCCGAAGTCGAGATTGCCGAGACGCAGCGCCTCGAGCAGCGGCGGGCCGAACGAGAACTCGGTCCAGGTCACGCTCACGCCCAGCGGGCGCAGCCGGTTCTCGATCGCCTGCTGCTGCTTGGCGACGACCAGGATGCCGTTCTTCTGGTAGCCGATGCGGAACTGCCGCGCCGGCTGCTGGGCATGGGCCGGAACGGCTGCCATGGCGGCAACCGCCGGAACGCTGCGGAGGAGGTTTCGTCGAGAGATCATCACATCACCAATTCGCGTCGAGACCGAGCAGACCCAGCACCTCGCGCCGCAATTCGGCGAGGCGCGGATCGCCGCGGTGGCGGGGATACGGCAGGTCCACCGGCACATCGGCCTTCACCGCGGCCGGCCGGTCGCTGAGCACGATGACGCGCTGGGCGAGGAACAGTGCCTCCTCCACGTCGTGCGTCACCAGCAGCGCCGTGAAGCCGGTGCGCTGCCAGAGCGAGACCAGCTCGCCCTGCATGGTGATGCGCGTCATCGAGTCGAGCTTGCCCAGTGGCTCGTCGAGCAGCAGCAGCGACGGATCGTTGACCAGTGCGCGGGCGAGCGACACGCGCTGCGCCATGCCCCCCGATAGCTGGTGCGGATAGGCGTCGGCGAAGTTGGTGAGGCCGACCAGGCGCAGTGCCTGGTCCACCCGCGGCGCGTGGGTCCGCAGCAAGCCACGCGCCTCCAGCCCGAGTGCGGCGTTCTTGCGCACCGTGCGCCAGGGATACAGCGTGGGGTCCTGGAACATGAGCACGCGCGACGGATCGGGGCCGGTGATCGGCAGGCCGTCGACCAGCAATTCGCCGACGGAGGGTGGCTCCAGCCCCGCCACCAGCCGCAGCAGCGTCGACTTGCCGCAACCGCTCGGGCCGAGCAGGGCCACGAACTCGCCGGGGTCGGCGCGCAGGCTGACATTGTCCAGCACGGGCAGCGGCTTGCCGTGCAGGTCGAAGCGGTGGCTCACGTCCAGCACGTCGAGCGACGCGCCGGCCTGCACCACGGGGTCCAGGGTCGCGGCTACCATTGGACCAATCCCTTCTGCCAGGCGAGCAGGCGGTCGCGGGCACGGAACAGCAGCGTGATCAGCCCCGTGCACATCAGCGCCATGACCAGCAGCGCGGCGTACATGTTGGCGTAGGCGGCCCAGCCCTGCGCCCATTGCAGGTACCAGCCGAGACCCGACTTCACGCCCATCATCTCGGCCACCACGAGCACCGAGAACGAGGCACCCAGGCCCATGAACAGGCCGACGAACACCGACGGCATGGCGGCGGGCACGGCGACCTTCAGCACCAGGAAGCGCTGCGAAGCGCCCATCGTGCGCGCTACGTCGTAATAGGCCTTGTTGACGCCGGCCACGCCCGACCAGGTGAGCACCGTCACCGGGAAACCGGTGGCGAGTGCGATCAGGAAGGTGCTGGCGCTGTGGCTGGTGGGGAAGGCGAAGAAGGCGATCGGCAGCCAGGCGGTGGCGGGCAGCGGGCCGATCAGGCGCAGCACCGGATGCGCCCAGTAGCCGACCGCGCGCGACCAGCCGATGGCGACGCCGGCGACGAAGCCGATGGCGGCACCGATCACATAGCCGCCGGCGAGCAGGCGCAGCGAATGCCAGACGCTGTCTGCGAGTTTCGGGTAGTCGTCGGTGAACACCTCCAGCAGCCCCTGCGGCGAGGCGAAGAACGGCCGCGGCAGCAGTGCGAACTTCGCCGTCAGCAATTCCCAGGCGGCGAACGCGGCGGCGAGCAGGATGAACCACGGCCCGATGTTGCGGATGCGCTGCCCGCGCGCGACGAAGGCCAGCACGGCGAACACCACGCCGATCCCGGCCATGATCTCGGCGAGCAGCGTGGTGCGCTCGAAATCGTCGATGTCCGGCAGGAAATGCGTGATGGCGGCGGCGGCGAGCCAGGCGCCGGCGGCGATGATGCCGCTGGCCCACACCCGCGCTCCGTCACGGCCGGACCGCTCGCGCCCATCCGTGTCCTTGGCCGCGATGGCGGAGGAGGACGTCGACGGCCGGTCGAGTTCCGGCCATGACGACCGCGGCGGCCGCTCGGTGCTAGCTGAGGACATTGGCGTAGACCTTGTCGGAGAAGCGCTCGGAGTTGGTGCTGGGCTTGATCACCGAGATCGCCTTCAGCTCATCGACATAGGCGGCAATCTCCACGCGGAGGTCGGCGCCCACCGGATGATGGCCGTGCGTGTGGCTGAGCAGCATCGCGGCAAGCTGCTCGGGCTTCGCCGCCGGCGAGTACGGTGCAAAGATCGCCGCCGCCTCGTTGGGGTTGGCGGTGACGAAATCCTGTGCCTCCAGCAGCGCCTCGGTGATCGCCGCGGCGGCCGGCCGGTCGTCGCGGATCAGGCTGCCGCGCACGCCCAGCACGCAGCAGGCGCGGTGGGCATATTCGCCGGTGAGGTTGGTGGCGACCTCGGTCAGGCCGTCGCGGTCGCGGATCACCCAGCCCAGCGGATCGCCCAGAGTGAAGGCCTGGATTTCACCTTTCTGCAGCGCGACCGGTAGCAGGTCGGCCGGGAACACCTTCCACTGCACGTCCTTGTTCGGGTCGATGCCAAGCTTGGCCAGGCGGATCGAGAAGAAATTCTTGTCGGGCGCTGCCATGTCGGAGGCGCCGACGGTCTTGCCCTTCAGGTCCTCGATGCTGCCGACGCCGCTGGCCTTCGATGCCAGCAGCCGCATGCAGCCGCCATGGATCGCGGTGGTGATGCGCACGTCGAAACCCTGCTCCAGCGGCTTCAGCCAGCGCAGCGCCATGCCGACGCCGGCGTCCGCCTTGCCGGTGGCGATCGCCTCCAGCAACTGGTCGGTGGAACCGCCGAAGTTGATGAGTTCGACGGCAAGGTTGCGCTTCTCGAAGTAGCCCTTGGCCTGGGCGACCGGCACACCGACGGTGCAGATGGCGCTGGCGTTCCAGGTGAGCTTGAGGGTGCGGCGCTGCCCGGGCACCACCGTGAGCGGTGCCGATGCGGAGGCATGGCAGATCGGCGGCGCGGCCATCGGGCCCGTGGCGGGCCGGCTGGCGGCGAACACATAGGGCGCGGCGACGCCCAGGGGGACAGCGGCGCTGGCGGCGCCCAGCAAGGTGCGGCGGGTGACGTTGGCCACGGTGTCAGTGCTCCTTGACGGCAGAGAGATGCGCGGCGCTGTGCAGCGACGGCGCGACGGGACCCGCCGAGGTGGCGGTCTGGTAGACGCGGCGCGCGACGCGCCGGACATCGGACAGGGTGGGCCAGATGGAGGAATCGAGTTCCTCCATGCGCAGGTCGGTGGCGACGAAGCGGTAGCCGCGGTCGATACGGATGGCGGCGCCGACGAACACGCCGTCGACGTCGATGATGTGCGATTGCAGCATCGGGTCAGGTCTTTCAGATGCGGGATGTACGGCGGGCACACGGGCCCGCGGCGGAGCCTGTCGGCTCAGCTACATCGCGGCGCGGGTGCGATTGGACCAGCCATGAATGGTGGTGTCCCTCTCATCGCTCAACTCAGGAGAGGATAAGAGGATAATATTTCTCTGAGGTGCAATAGCGGACTCCAAGAAAGATTATTTTTCTCCCACCATGGCTACGCCGTGCGATAGGCTGTCGCTATCGCGGGCGCAGCAAAGCAAGCGCGGCCATGCGGAGGGGGCGGTACGGCGTCACGGTCGTGTCGGCGCACCGGCGTGCCATGCCTCGAGCGGGGCGGCCGCGCGCGTGGCGTGCCTGGCCGGGACACGCCTGGCCAGGAGGACGATGCAGCCGCTGGTGGTGCCTGCGCGCGGCGGGGCCGCAGTATGGCTACAGGAACGTGCCCTGCGGCTCGATGCCGAGGATGATCTGCCCGACCGATTCGAAATGTGCCGTGCGGGACTGGATCTGCTGCGACAGCGTGTGGATGTCGCGGAATCGCCGCTCGAACGCGGTGCCCGGGAAGATCGCGTCCACCCCGGCATTCTTATACGCATAGTCCGCCACCGCCTCGGCCGTCTGGATGGCGAGGGCGCAGCCCAGGCGCACCCGCGCGCGGGCCGGCACATCGATCACCCAGCTATCGTCGGCCGACCAGATGCTCGACAGGATCTCCACCAGGTAGGCGCGCGCCGCACCCAGCCGCGCCTCCAGTTGCGCGACGTTCGACTGCACCACCGCGCTGTCGGCCAGGCGCCCCAGGTTGCGCGGGGTCTTGCGGGTGGCGAGTTCCTCGAACGCGTCCAGCATGGCGCGGGCGATGCCCATCGCGACCCCAGCAACGCCGACCGCGTACAGCCCCTGCATCGGATAGGCGTAGAGCCGGCCGGTGTCGCGCCGCAGCGTCGGATCCTCCCGCGTGCCGCTGAACGCCTCCGGCACGAACACATCGTCAAGCCGGTAGGCGCCCGACATCGTGCCGCGCATGCCGATCACGTTCCACGATCCGTCGATCAGCGTCGCCTGCGCGGCCGGTACCAGCAGGGTGCGCGTCGTGGGCCGGCCGGCGGCGTTCAGGCGCAGCGACCCGTCGGGTTCCACGACCTGGCAGTGCGCGCCGATCCAGGTGGCCTGGCGGCAGCCGGAGGCGAAGCTCCACTGGCCGGTGACGCGATAGCCGCCCGGCACCGCGGTCGCCTTGCTCTCGTTCGGCGGCCCCCACGCCACCACCGCGCGCGGATCGCCGAACACCGCCTGTGCGCCCTCGGGCGAGACGAAGGGCGCGACCAGCGTGGCGCTGTTGGCGACGAAGACGTTCCAGCCGACCGAGCCGTCGTGCCGGGCGAGTTCCTCGATGGCGCGGAGGTAGACCCAAGGCTCCACCTCATCGCCGTCGACCGAGCGCGGCAGCAGCATGCGGCAGATGCGCGCGGCGTGCATCTGCGACAGCAGCGGTTCCGGGATGCGCTGGGTCCGTTCGATCGTATCGGCCGCGGCCTCGATGGCGGGGCCGAGGGCACGGGCGCGGGCCACGGGGTCGGTGGCCGCAGAGGGGAAATCGTTCATGCGATATTAGCGGCGCCGGGTGCGCGGGATGTCAACTCGACGAGGCCCCGGTGGGAATGGTTTCGTTACGAAGCATTCGCAGTGTCGCATACAGACGGATATACCGCGGCTTCCGGGGGCGTGCCTGGGCGGAGGGGGCTCCGGCCGATGGAGGTTGCCGCCCGTCTTGCCGCCGGTGCGACGAAGCGCGAAGCTGACCGGCAGGTCCACTGCACCAGGGAGGAACCACACCATGGCCAAGAGCAAAGGCAGGATCCGCCACTTCGCGATTGCCGTCCCCGACCCTTGGGCGGCGGCAGAGTTCTACAAGACCGCGTTCGGGCTGGAGGAACTCGGTGAGACCGACGGCAAGCTGGCCGAGGGTGTGTTCCTGACGGATGGCGTGGTCAACCTGGCGCTGCTGAAGTTCAAGAGCGACGAGGCGGCGCAGGGCACCGGCATGGACTATGTCGGCCTGCACCATGTCGGCTTCTGGGTGGACGATGCGGTCGCGTCCGGCGAGGCGGTGAAGGCGGCCGGTGCGACCTGGATCATGGGCGACCCAAAGAACCCCGGTGGATACGAGGTGAAATACACGGATCCGGCAGGCGTGATCTTCGACATCGCCGAAGAGGGCTGGGCGGGCGCGCAGAAGAATCCAGGTGCGGCCGACAATATTGCTCACCCCAACACCCGCAAGCGCGTGCCGCGGTTCGACGAGCGCCGCGAACGCGCCCGTGCCGACGGCGAGCGCCGCCGGGCCGAGGCGCTGGCGCCGGCAAAGTAGCACTTACCGAAACGACGCCCTGCTTGCTACGCTGATCCCGTAAGCCGGCATCAAGCCGGCAGGGAGAGGCTTCATGAAGATCACTAGACGCTCCGCGCTCGCGGGCGCGGCGGCGCTTGCGGCGCCACGCCTCGCGAACGCCCAGGCCCAGCGCGAACTCCGCTTCATTCCGCACGCCGACCTGGCGTCGCTCGACCCGGTGTGGACGACGGCGGACATCACGCGCAACCACGGCAACATGATCTACGACCTGCTGTATGGCCTGGACGCGGACTTCCAGGCGCATCCGCAGATGGTCGCGGGGCAGACGGTCGATGACGGCGGCCTGACCTGGAACCTGACACTGCGCGACGGCCTGCGCTTCCACGATGGCGAGCGCGTGCTGGCGCGCGACTGCGTGGCCAGCATCGAGCGCTGGGGCAAGCGGGATGCGTTCGGCAGCGCGATGATGAGCCGGGTGAACGAGATATCGGCGCCGTCCGACACGGTGATCCGCATCCGCCTGAAGAAGCCGTTCGCGCTGGTGCCGGTCGCGCTGGCACAGCCGAACTGCGTCATGGTGCCGGAGCGGATCGCCCGGACCGACGCCAACACCCAGATCACCGATCCGACCGGCAGCGGGCCGTTCCGTTTCGTCGCCACCGAACGGATCCAGGGCTCACGCAGCGTCTACGCGAAGTTCGACGGCTACGTGCCTCGGCCGCAGGGCAAGGTGAGCTTCCTTGCAGGGCCGCGCGTGGTGAATTTCGAGCGCGTGGTGTGGACCTACCAGCCCGATCCGGCGACCGCCGCCGCGGCGCTGGGCAAGGGCGAGTACGACTGGTGGGAGAATCCGCCGATCGACCTGACCGGCATGCTGCGCGGCAACAAGGACCTGATGGTGGACGTGAAGAACCGCATGGGCAGTGTCGGCTGCATCCGGTTCAACCACCTGTTCCCGCCGTTCGACAACGTGGCGATCCGCCGCATCGTGCTGCAGACCGTGAACCAGCGCGACTTCATGGAGGCCTATGCCGGCGCGGAGCCCGAGTTGTACCGCACCAAGGTCGGGCTGTTCACACCGGGCACGCCGATGGCGACCGATGCCGGCGTCGAGGCGATGCGGGAGCGCACCGACTTCGACAGGATCAAGCAGGATCTCGCTGCGGCCGGCTACAAGGGTGAGAAGATCGTGCTGCTGGCGCCGACTACGATTCCGTCGCTGCATGCGCAGTCGCAGGTGGCGGGCGACCTGCTGCGCCGGATGGGCTTCAACGTCGACTACCAGGCACTGGAATGGGGCATGGTCGTCGCGCGCCGGTCCAGCAAGGAGGCACCGGAGAAGGGCGGCTGGCACATCTTCATCACCAACCTGACCAGCTTCAACAATGTGTTCGTGCCGGCGCAGATCGGCATCCGCAGCGGTCCTGCGGGATGGTTCGGCTGGCCCACGATGCCGCGGCTCGAGGAGTTGCGCGAGGCGTGGCTGGATGCGCCGGACGAGGTGGAGCAGAAGCGCCTGGTGCGCGAGATGCAGCTTCAGGCCTGGCAGGATGTGCCCTATGTGCCGCTGGGGCTGTTCTACCAACCTGCAGCGTTCCACAGGAGCCTGGCGGATATCCAGTCTGGCTGGCCGGTCTTCCACGCGGTGCGGCGTGCGTAACCACGGTTGACGGCAGGCCGCCGGGCCATGTCCACTCGGCGGCATGAGATCAGCGACCATCTACGAGGCGCCGCGCGCCGCACCGCGTGCGGGCGAGACCGTCGTCACCAGCACCTGCGGGCATAACTGCGGGGGCCGTTGCGTGGTGAATGCGCATGTGCGGAACGACCGCATCGTGCGCATCACCACCGACGCGCGGCGCTGGCAGCCGGAGCATCCGCCGCTGCCGGCCTGCGCCCGTGGCGTGGGGCAGATCGAGCGCACCTACCATCCGGACCGGCTGCAATATCCACAGCGCCGCGTCGGGCCGCGCGGTTCGGGTCAGTTCGAGCGCATCTCGTGGGATACGGCGCTGGACGAGGTGGCGCGCGAGATGCAGCGGGTGCGTGCGACGCATGGCAATGCGGCGATCCTCGATGCCTCGCGCACCGGGTCGCAGTCGATGCTGCACGGGCGCGTGGCGGCGCAGCGGTTCCTGTACATGTTCGGTGGCTGCACCGACCTGTGGTCGAACATGTCGGCTGAGGCCGAAGTGTTTTCGGTGCGGATCACTTATGGCAACAAGGTGGACTACAAATCGGCGGGGCGCGAGCCGACCGACTATGTGAACTCCAGGTTCATCCTGATGTGGGGCTGGAGTCCCGGCGACGGCACGTTCGGCACCGGCACCATGCCGTATCTGAAGGCGGCCCGGCAGCAGGGCACGCGCATCGTCTGCGTCGACCCGCGGCAGACCATGACCAGCCGGCAATTGGCGGACGAGCATGTGTTCATCAGACCGGGCACCGACACGGCGGCGCTGATCGCGATGACGCAGGCGATCGTCGCGGCCGGGCTGCACGACCAGGCGTTCTGCGACCGGCACGTGCTGGGCTTCGATGCGGCCCATCTGCCCGAGGGTGCGCCGGCGGGCGCGTCGTATCGCGCCTACCTGATGGGCGAGGCGGACGGCGTCGCGAAGACGCCGGAATGGGCAGAGGCGATCACCGGCATTCCGGCAGCGACCTTGCGGCGCCTTGCGATCGAGTTCGCCACCAGCAGGCCGGCCGCGTTGCAGGCGGGCTATGCACCCGGCCGGACGATCCATGGCGAGCAGTTCCACCGCGCCGCGTACGCGCTCGCCGCGATCACCGGCAATGTCGGCATCGAAGGCGGCAATTCCGGCGTCAGCAACGGCGCGACCGGGCGGGCGGGCATCCGCAGCCTGCCGATCGGCAAGAACCCGATCGATGCGCGGGTGGCCTCACCGCTGCTGGCGGATTTGCTGGCGCGCGGCAAGGCCGGCGGATATCCGGCCGACATCAAGATGATCTACTCGTCGGGCGGCGACCTGTTCAACCAGTGTCCCAACGTCAACAAGATGGTGTCGTCGCTGGATGGCGTGGAGTTCTTCGTCGCCCAGGATCACTTCCTGACGCCGACCGCGCGCTATGCCGATATCGTGCTGCCCGCGACGACCTTCTGGGAAAGGAACGATGTCCATACCCCGTGGGCCGGTGCGGGACACTACGCGATCTTCATGCGCCAGGCGATCCAGCCGATGTATGAATGCCGCAACGATATCGACATCTTCGGCGAACTCGCGCGCCGCGTCGGCATCGAGGGCTACAACGACCGCAGCGAGATGGAGTGGCTGCGCGACCTGACCGGCGACGCGGTGGACGACTTCGCGCTGTTCACCGAGCAGGGCGTCGCGCGCTTTGCCCCACCCCAGCATGCCGTGGCCTTTGCCCGTGAGATCGGCGATCCGGAGCACCATCCGTTTGCGACGCCGTCGGGGAAGATCGAGGTCTACTCCACGATCCTGGCGGCCAGGCCGGACCTGTACGGTCTTGGTGCCATGCCGGCGGTGCCGACCTGGATACCGCCCGATCCTTCGCCCGCGGCGTATCCGCTGGCGCTGTGCACGCCGAAGTCGCGCGCCCGCACGCACTCGATCCATGGCAACCAGCCGGGCCTCGCGCGGGTCGATCCGGACCGGGTGTGGCTGCATCCGTCCGACGCCGCGGCGCGCGGCATCGTCGACGGCGCGCCGGTGCGCGTGTTCAACGACCGCGGGGCCACCATCCTGCCGGCGAAGGTGACCGAGCGCATCGCCGCCGGCATCGTGTCGATCAACGAAGGCGCCTGGTTCATTCCGGACGGCAACGGCGTCGATACGCAGGGCTGTGCGAACGTATTGACCGACGACCGCTCCGCGCCGTGCGGGGCGACAACCTATAACAGCAACTGGGTGCAGGTGGAGACAGTCCGATGATCGAGCAGACGCTGGACATCATGACCAAGGCAGGCGCGATGGAGACCTTTGTCTGCCATCCCGAACGGGGCGGCCCGCATCCGGCGGTGTTCCTGCTGATGGACGCGCCGGGCATCCGCGAGGAACTGCGCGACATGACGCGGCGCCTCGCCACCGTCGGCTATTATGTGCTGCTGCCGAACCTTTACTACCGGGCAGGGCGCGACACGGTCTTCGGACCCGATGTGCTGGAGCAGGGCAGCGCCGAGCGGGAACGGATGCGCGCGGTGCG
Organism: Acetobacteraceae bacterium; assembly: GCA_037201625.1. GTDB lineage: Bacteria > Pseudomonadota > Alphaproteobacteria > Acetobacterales > Acetobacteraceae > JAMXLO01. Next base: position 3,386,188 of record JBBCGR010000003.1, read on the forward strand.
CACGAAGATGACCATTCCGCCGGTGATGGACGATATCGCCGCGATGCTGGCCTTCGTCGATCGGCAGGAGGCGGCCAAGGCGGGGCCGGTCGGCGCGCATGGCTACTGCATGAGCGGGCCGTATGCATTGGCCGCGGCGGCGCGCTATCCGGATCGCGTGGCGGCCGCGGCGTCGTTCTATGGCACCTGGCTGGTGAACGATGTGGAGGAGAGCCCGCACCTCAACCTGGGGAAGGTCAAAGGCGAGCTCTACATCTCCTGCGCCGAGCACGACGAACTGGCGCCGTTGCCGATGGTGGAGGAACTGCGCGGGCTGTTTGCCAAGGCCGGCTCGCCGGGGGAGATCGAGTTGCAGCCGGGCGTGCATCACGGTTTCGCATTTCCGCAGCGCTGGTGCTACGACAAACCGGCAGCGGAACGGCATTGGGAACGGCTGATCGCGCTCTACCGGAAGCGGCTTGGCTAGGGCGTGATCCGCGCAGGTGCTTTGGCCGGAGCGGTGAATCACGCCCTCAGCCAACGAGCGAGGGGGGGATTCCGTGAGCCAACGCGCGCAGAGAAGCAGGCTATGACGCTTCGCGCGGAGCGCATGAAACACTCCCGCTCTGCGCCTGCGGACTCTGAATTGAGATGCGCCGCTCGCCGACCCAACACCCGTTGGCCCAACGCACCGATGGCCCCGAGCTTTACGACCGCTTCCTCGCGGCGCTAGGCTACCGGACAGTAGCGCCAGAAGAGCGAGGAACGGCCATGCTGCAAAGTCGAGACGACATCCGCAAGGACAAGGCAGTCGATGCATTCACCGACGCCATCCTGCGCCACGATCAGCCCCGCACCGCGGAACTGTTCTTCAACATCGTCCGCCGCGACGGCCGCAGCATGGGCGACGCGCTCAGCGTCGTGACCGAGGCGGAGGCGCCCTTCGTCCAGGTGCCCAACCATGTCGACGTGCGCGACGGCCAGATCACCCTGATCAACAACGACCACACCATCCTGGGCCTGCGCACGTCCACCGACCTGACGCGCTACCTGCCGGAAGAATACCGCATGCTGGGGATGCTGCAGAGCGTCTGGTACATCCCGGCGGGCCTCGACATCTGGAACCAGTTGCAGGGCAAGTATCCCGGCCGCTACGCCACGATGAAGGGCATCAACGTGCCGCTGCCCGACCATGGGCCGGTGGTTTGGAACCAGGACCAGGAGCCAATCATCGAGCAGGGCACGCTCGACCAGCGTCTGCACGAGCACATGATCGCCACCATGAGCGGCGACGTGAAGCGCTCCTATGGCCTGTTCCTCGGTCTCGCCGCCGATGAGACGGCGCGCGCCAGGCTGCGCGACCAGTTGCTGTTCATGGGCCTGATCGACCTGCAGGACACGGTGATGGGCCGCAAGGCACGCAACACCGGCCACAAGGCGTTGCGCGCCCGCGCGGTGGTTGATCTGGCCGACACCATCGGCTGGGAACGCGCGCACGGCGTGTTCTATACCGGCGTGCCCGACATGGCAGTCGGCCCGCTGTACTACTCGCTGTACGACGCCGCTTGCGTCGTGCTGACCGAGGCGTTCCCCGACGCCGGCAAGAGCCTGAAGCAGACCAACCGCACGCCGCTCTCACCCGAGCAGGTTGAGGACCTGGTTCGCCTGCTGATGGAAGCCGAGCCACAGACCGTGTGGGACACTGTCACCTCGCATCTGCGCGACGGCGTCTCGCTGCGCAGCCTGGGGGATGCGATCCAGATCGGCGCGGCGGAACTCGTGCTGCGCACCACGGTCGGGCGCAAGTTCACCGAAGGCCAGCACCCGTTCGACTACTGCAACACCGCGAACTACTGGATGCGCACGGCCGACAATCCCTACCAGCCCCGCATCATCTACCTGATGGCGCATTTCGTGAACGACGCGGCGCGCGCCAACAAGCTGTTCAGTTCGGTGATCGAGCAGGAATTCGCCGCCAACGACCTGTCCGGCCGCACGCCCGAGGCGCTGCTGCGCGAGCAGGACGAAGCGATCATGGCGTTCGACTTCGCGCGCGCGACCTCGGTCGCGAATGCGTATCTACAGTCGGGCGCCGACCGCACGCCGCTGCTGCACAGCCTTGCAGTCACCGCCTGCAAGTTCCAGGACGACCCGCACAACCAGAAGATCAGCCACTCGACGTTCGAGGAGTACGGCCAGAACTCCACGCATATGCGCGACCGGCTGCTGCTGGCCACCGCGCGGCTGCTGGCGGGCTGGCCGAAGATGCCTGGCGAACGCGACTGCTATGCCCGCTACATGAAGGAATGGATCCGCCACTGACGCAGCGCACGGGCTGCCGCGGGACGGCTACGATCCGTAGACCACCCGCGGCAGCCACAGCGTGAGTTCCGGCACATAGGTGATGATGCCCAGCACCACCAGCAGCAGGATCAGGAAGGGCATGATGCCCCAGATGACCTCGCCCACCGGTGCGTCGGAGATGGTGGACAGCACGTAGAGGTTCAGCCCCACCGGCGGGTGCACCAGCCCCACCTCCATGTTGTGGGTGAAGATGATGCCGAAATGCACCGGGTCGACGCCGAGCGGGATCAGCACCGGCGCCAGCATCGGCATCACCAGCAGCAGCGTGCCCACCACCTCCAGGAAGCAGCCGATGATCAGCAGCAGCACGTTGATCGTCAGCAGGAACTCCCAGGTCGCGAAGCCGCGATGCGCGGCGAAGTCGACCAGTTGTCCGGGAATGCCGGAGCCGGTCATCCAGTGGCCGAACACCAAAGCCGTAGCAATGATCAGCATGATCACGCCGGCGCTGCGCAGCGCCTCCGCGATCACATCCAGCGTGCGCTCCGGGCGGAAGCCGCGATACACGCCGACGCTGACCACCAGCGAGGTGACCGCCGCGAGCGCGGCCGATTCGGTGATGGTCATGAAGCCGCCGTAGATGCCCACCAGCACCACGAACGGCACCGCCATCGCCGGCAGCGCGCGCCAGGTCATGCGCCAGCGCTGTCGCATCGCCATGGCGGGCTCGGAGGGGAAGTTCTTCCAGCGCGCGTAGAACAGCACCCATACGAAGAATGCGCCGGCCTGCAGCAATCCGGGCAGGATGCCGGCCAGGAACAGCCGCGGCACCGACTGCTCGGTGACGATGCCGTACAGGATCAGGGCGAGCGACGGCGGGATCACCACGCCGATCGTGCCCGACGCGCCCAGCACGCCCAGCGCGAAGCCGCGCGGATAGCCGCGCTCCAGCATCGCCGGCAGCAGGATGGTGCCCATCGCCAGCGCCGTCGCCACCGACGACCCCGAGATCGCCGCGAACAGCGAGCACGACACCACCGCGACCAGCCCGAGCGAGCCCTTGATGCCGCCCAGCCAGGCGATGGAGAGATCGACCAGCGCCTGCGCCACACCGCCGCGGCGCATGAAGGTGGCGGCCATGACGAACAGCGGCAGCGCCATCAGCGTGGTGGAGTTGAGCTGGTCGATCATGTTCTGCGCCACGCCGATCATCGGGTGGCCGGAGACGTAGAACAGGATCGCCGCACAGGTGCCGAGCACCAGGAAGATCGGCATGCCCGCGGCGAGCAGGCCGAAGAACATCAGCAGGAAGCCGATGGTCCACATCGCGCTATCGCCTGACCGGCTGCGCCAGGTCGGGCGGCGCCTCGTGCTCGATCGCGTGGCCCATCGTCATCGTCGTTGGATCGAAGCGGAACAGATAGCGGTACAGCCGCACGACGTAACGCAGCAGCATCAGCGCCCCGCCTGCCGGCAGCGCGGCGTAATAGAGCCACATCGGGAACTGCAGGTCCGACGAACTGCGCTGGTCCAGCAGCAGCGCGGTGTCCACCACCTCCCAGCCGTACCACACCATGCCGATGGTGAAGGCGATCGCCACCAGGCAGTTGAACGTCTCCACCCAGCGCTGCGCCTGCGGCCGCAACAGGCGCAGCACGAGGTCGGGACGCACATGGCCGTTGGTACGCACCAGATCGCTCGCCACGATCATCACTGCCCATACAGCTACATAGACGATCACCTCCTCGGCCCAGGTGATCGAACGCTCGGGGGCGACGTAGCGGCCGAACACCTGCCACACCGCGATCACCAGCGCGAAGCCGCCGAGCAGCCCGACGATGGTCCGCTCGATCCGGTCCCAGAATGCCCCGACGCGCGTCAGGTCAGGCGCCGGCATCCGCCATGACCAGCTCGACCAGCTTCGGAGAGATGTGCGCCTCTTCCACCGCCTTGGCCTGCACCTTCAGGTAATCGGCGTGGACCTTGTCCAGCTCGGCCTGCGGCACGTCGACGAACTTCACGCCCAGCGTCTCGAGCGTTCCGCGCGCGCTCGCCTGCTGCCTGGCGCTGGTGGCGCGATAGGCGGCGATGTTGTCCTGCCACAGCCTGACCATCATCTCCTGCAGCCGGCCCCCGGCCTTCTGCCAGAAGGTCGGGTTCACCATCGGCACATAGAGCGCCATCCCCTGGTTGTCCTGCAGCGAATAGCGCAGGCCGGAATCGAACAGCTTGGAACTGTTGACGCTCTCGTTGCTGCTGATCAAGCCATCGAACGTGCCCTGCGACATCGCCAGCGGCACGTCCGGCCAGGCGGTCACGTTGGGGATGGCACCGAAATAGCGGATGCGGAACGAATTCAGCACGCCGCCCGGGCTGCGCAGCTTCATGCCCTTCAGATCGGCAACCGTATTGAGCGGCTTGCGCGTCGAGTACCACTGGTTGAAACCGAGATCGAGCCACGGTCCCAGCACCTCGACCTTCAGCTTGCCGGTGATCTCGGCGTTGACGAACTTGCCACCGGCGCCATCGGCCGCCTTGTGGATCAGCTCGACCGGCCGGCCATACAAAGCCGGCAACTGCGAGAAGTCGGCATCGGCAACGAACCCGGTGATGGTCCAGGTGCCGGGACAGGCCATCTCGACCTGGCCCTGCACCAGCGCCTTGGTCACCTGCAGATCGGGGAACAGCGAGCCGCTCTCGAACAGCCGCGGCTTGATCTGCCCGCCCGACGCCTGCTCCAGCTTGGCCAGATAGTCGCGGAACGCAACGTTGCGCGGATGGGATGGAGCGGTATCGAGCGAGCAGCGAAGCTCCAGCGGTGTATCGCCGCGGGCGTGACGCAGAATGGCAAAACTGCCCAACGTCAAAGCCCCTGCGCGCGCGAAACCGCGCCGCGACATATCCAGCGACATTTGCGTTCCTCCGATTGTTTTCGCGGGATCAGCCCGGGTATGGCGGCAAGCTAGGGACGCGTCAACGGCTGCTGCTGCACCGGAACCTGCGCCGCACCCGGCGCCACCAGCCAGGCACCCAGCGAGCGGCGCACCTGGTATTCGAACTCCACGTTCATCCGGTCCATCATGTCCTTGGTGATGTCGTAGAGCCGGCCCGGCAGGTCATCCAGGTCGCCGGAGAACGACGCCGACACCCCCGCCTGGGCATACCCGGCGCGCGCATTGGGTGCGGTCAGGATGTCGAGCTGGACCATGAAGCTGCCGGTGATCGTGTCGCGCCGCCGTGTCAGCGCCGCGTTCTGGATGATGAACACCGCCTGGCCGCTGCTGCCAAGCGCCTGCAGCCGGTCCTCCGCCATGGCACGCAGCGCGCGCAGCGGCGGCACCGGATCGGACGCGCTGACATCGGGGGCCGCGCCGCTCGGCATGTAGCGCTGCTCGATCTGGACCGCGGCGACGTTCAGTTGCAGCGGCGTGAGATAGTCGTAGCGCAGCGGCGGGAAGTCGCGGCGCGGCGTGCTGCCGCAGCCCGCGAACAGCAGTGGCAGCAACAGCGAGGATCGGCGCGTCAGCATGCCGGTTCACCGCGGCCGCGCACGTCCTGGCGCGGGAAATGGAAGTCGAAATTGCAGAACTCGCAGGTCATTATGATGTCGCCGTCCACCGCCATGTGGTCCAGATCGTCAGGGGGGAAGCCTTCCAGGATGCCGACCAGCCGCGCGCGTGAGCAGCGGCAGCCATACGACAGCGCACGCGCACGGTCGGTCGTCACGCCCTCGGTGTGGAACAGCCGGTACAGCAGTCGTTCCGGCGGCAGCCCATCGTCCAGCAACTCGGCGTCGGTCAGCGTGGCCGCCAGCGCCGTGGCGGTGCGCCAGCTTTCCTCCTGCGCGTCCTCGTCCAGCTCGGGATCGATGCCGCCGGCACCGGCAATCTTCTCCAGCACCAGCGCGCCGGCGCGCCAGCCCTCCACCGTGTGCTCGCACGCCAGGTGGACGGAGCAGCGCAACTGCTCGCTGGTGCGGAAGTAGTGCAGCGCCATCTCGGCGAGGTTGCCGCCCTCGATCGTGACGATGCCCTGGTGGCGGTTCTGGTCCGGCCCCTGGTCCACGGTGAAAGCCAGGTAGCCGCCGCCCAGAAGCCGCGCCGCCGATGGCGAGGGGTCCGTCTGCAGCAGCGCCTCGAGCTTGGCGGGCTCCGCGCGCGCATAGCCGCGCAGCGCGCCGGTGTCGGTGCAATCCGCGATCAGCATGGACACCGCGCCGTCGCCCTTGGCCTGCACGCTGAACGAGCCGCGGAATTTCAGCGCGGTGGACAGCGCCGCCGCCAGTGCCAGCGACTGGCCGGCGAGCCTGGTCACGGCCGGATGGTTGGGGTGGCGGGTGAGCAACGCGTCCGCCAGCGGGCCGAGCCGCACGAGGCGGCCACGTACCGGGCGGCGCGGCAGATGGAATGGGGTCACGCCGCGCGGCATCACGATGTCGGGCACCGGCGGACGGTCGCCGTCAAGGAAAGCGGGTGTTTCGGACATTGCCTCAACATAGGCATCAGCCGGCGCGCGGGCTACCGTCCGCGGAATGAGGACGTTCACGCTTCGCCCGCTGGCGGCCGATGACGCGGCCGCGGTCGCGGGCCTGATCCGCACCGCCTTCGCCGCCCAGTCGGTGGTCACTGACCCGCCGCCCTCGGCGCTGCGGGTCAGTGAGGCCGATGTCGCGGCACACCTGCGCAGCGGCGGTGGCGCGGTGGCCGAGTTGGGCGAGATGGGCGCCGTGATTGCAGGCTCGGCGCTATGGAGCGGCCAGGCCGGCGGTCTGTATCTGAGCCGGCTGGCTGGGGCGCCGGCCTGGCGCGGCCACGGCATTGCCCGTGCGCTGGTGGCTGCGGCAGAGGCGGCGGCGCGTGAGCAGGACCTGGCGCGCGTGCATCTGAGTACCCGGCTGGCGTTGCTGGACAACCGCCGCCTGTTCGCCGCCTGCGGCTTCGTGGAGACGACGCGCGAGGCGCATCCCGGGTATCGGGAGGCGACGTTCGTGAACATGGAGAAGCGGCTGGTCCGCCGGCCTCCGATTCGCTGAGGAAACCGATGCACGCCAGGCCCTGGCTCATCCTCGCCGCCCTGGCGCTCGCCCGCGTCGGCTTCGGCTACCAGTACCAGACAGTGGCAACGCTCGCCCCCGACCTGATGCAGCAGTTCGGCATGGACTATGCGACGCTCGGCACGCTGATCGGCGCGTTCATGCTGCTGGGTGCCTTCCTGGCGCTGCCGCTCGGCCTGCTGGGGCGGCGGTTCGGCGACCGGCTGATCCTGGGCGGCGGTCTCGTCACCATGGTGGTGGGGCCGGTGATCAGCGCGATGGCCGCCGATCCAGCCGGCATCGGCATCGGGCGCAGCATCGCCGGCGTCGGCGCCGTGGCGATGATCGTGCTGCAGAACAAGATCATCGCCGACTGGTTCACCGGGCGGCAGTTTCATGCTGGCGATCAGCGTCTCGGTCGCCGCCTACCCGATCGGCGTCGGCCTGGCGCAGCTTGTGCTGCCGTCCCTGGCGGCGGGCTTCGGCTGGCAGGCGGCCTTCCTGTCCGCCGCGGCGCCGATGGTGGTGGCGCTGGTGCTGTTCCTGGCCTGCCACCGGCCGTCGCCGCATATCGTCGCGACGCCGCGGCGCTTTTCGCTGCCGAGTGGCCGCGAGTGCCTGCTGCTGGCGGTCGCCGGGCTGATCTGGACCGCCTACACCGCGGGCTATTCCGGCTACACCGGCTATGTCCCGTCGCTGATGGCCGCGCGTGGCGAGGGCCTGGTGCTGACCGGCGTGGTGCTGACGATCGCGACCTGGGGCAACGTGCCGGCGACGCTGGTGGGCGCGGCCCTGGCCGCCCGCTTCGGCGCCTTCCGCGTCTTCCTGCTCGGCACGACCGCGTTGGTGGTGGGCATGGCGGGCGCGGCGCTGCTGGACTGGCCGGTGGTCTGGGCCGTGATCATCGGCATCATCGGCTCGTTCCATCCGGGCGTGATCATGGCGGTGGGCACGCTGTCGGCGCGGCCGGAGAACCGGGCGGTGGGGATGGGGCTGTTCTACTCGATGTATTACGCCGGAGGTGCCGTCGTGCCGGCGCTGTGCGGCTGGTCCGCCGACCTCACCGGCGGGCCCGAGGGTGCGCTGCTCGCGGCCTCGGCGGTGTCGGCGCTGGCGATTCCGATGTTCCTGCTGCACCGCCGCCTGGCGGGGCATGAGGCGATGCTGGCACGCGCCTGACACCTGCGTCCGGTGTGGGCGCAGGGAAGGCAGGGATCCAACGCGGAGGAAGAGCGGAGATTCCGCGGAGAGCCACGGAGGAAGAAGGTATGGCGCTCCGCGCGAAGCGCATTGCTTTCCTTCTCCGTGGCTATCCGCGCCCCTCGCGCGTCCTCCGTGTTTGATCGATCCGCTGGTGGTCCCGGTCACCGGGGTGCTGGCACCGGCCGGATGTCCCAACCAGGCGGATAATCGTCCGTATCGTGCCGCGCCCGGACGGCTGCTATGAGCCGCGTATGCCATGGATGTCGCTCAAGGGCGAACGCAGCATCGTCGTTTCCACCCTGGGGATCACGCAGACGCTCGCCTGGGGTTCCACCTACTACCTGCCGGCGGTGTTTGCCGATCCGATCTCGGCCGATCTCGACCTGCCGCACGTATGGTTCTTCGGCGTCTTCTCGGCCGCCCTGCTGCTGTCGGGCCTGCTCGGGCCGCTGGCCGGACGGATGATCGACCGCCATGGCGGGCGCGACGTGCTCGCAGCCACCAATCTGGTGTTCGCCGCCGGGTTGGCCGGGCTGGCGATGGCGAACGGCCCTGCCGGCCTGATCGTGGCCTGGACGATCATCGGCATCGGCATGGGCTTCGGCCTGTATGAGGCCGCCTTCGCCACGGCCGCCGGCCTGTACGGCCGCGAGGCGCGCAACGCCATCACCGGCATCACGCTGTTCGCCGGCTTCGCCAGCACGGTCGGCTGGCCCGCCAGCGCCATCTTCATCGACATGTTCGGCTGGCGCGGCGCGTGCCTGGCGTGGGCAGGACTGCATCTGCTGATCGGCCTGCCGATGAACCGGCTGCTGGTGCCGAAGGCCGCCCCGCCGGTGCAGGAGGCCTCACCGGCGGCGGAGGGCGCGGGCGGCGTGCCGTGGACGATGATCGTGCTGGCCTGCGTGTTCGGTGCGTGCTGGTTCGTCTCGACCGCCATGGCGGCCCATCTGCCGCGCCTGCTGCAGGCGATGGGGGCTGCCCCGGCCGCCGCGGTCGCGGCCGCGTCGCTGGTCGGTCCGGCGCAGGTGGCGGCACGCCTGGTCGAGTTCAGCCTGCTGCGCCGCATGTCGCCGATGATCTCGGCGCGCCTCGCCACCGGGCTGCATCCGGTGGGAGCCGCGATCCTGGCGCTGTTCGGGCCGGCCGCCGCGATCCCCTTCGTGCTGCTGCACGGCGCCGGCAACGGCATGCTGACGATCGCCCGCGGCACGCTGCCGCTGGCCCTGTTCGGTCCCGTTGGCTACGGCCTGCGCACCGGCATCCTGTCGGCGCCGGCGCGCATCCTCCAGGGCTTCGCGCCGGTGCTGTTCGGCATCGTGCTGGATCGCGGCGGACCGCTGCCCGCGCTGCTGCTGTCCGGCACTCTGACCGCGCTGTCCTGCCTCGCGATGCTCATGCTCCGGCCGCGCCAGCCGGCGGTCGGGTAGCGCGCGATCCGCGCAGGTGGCGCCTGTCAGCCGGCGAGGTTCAGTCCGGCACCACCTCGCGGTCCTTCTTCGGGATCAGGTCGTAGGGCAGGGCGAAGCCGGGCATGGCGGCGAGCCGGCGTGACCAGGCCTCCACGTTCGGCCAGCGCGCGATGTCCATCCCGCCTTCCGCCATGAACACCATGCGACCCCAGCAGCCGATATCCGCGATGGTCATGGCGTCGCCGACCAGCCACTCCCGCCCCGCCAGCGCCCGGTCGACATGGCTGACGGCGGCCTCGGCCTGTGGGCGGTAGTACTCCATCACCGCCGGATCGACCTGGCGGAAGCGGCTGTAGTGGCGGACCTTGGCCACGTTGGTGATGTTGTCGGCCTCCCACGACAGCCATTCCCGCGCGGTCCACTGCTCCTGCTCGGTCCGGCCGGCGAAGTGGCCGGTGGCGCGCGCCAGGTAGTCGAGGATCACGTTCGACTGCACCACGGTCAGCCCGCGATGGCGCAGCGCCGGCACCTGGCCGTAGCGGTTCACCGCCAGGAAATCCGCCTCCTTCTGCGCGTGGTATTTCAGGTTCACCGTGCGGAAGCTGAACGGCAACCGTGCCAGCGCCAGATACAGCATCGGCTTGTACGTCGAACTCGAGGTGAAGCTGCCAAACAGGGTCAGGCCATCGGCCGGGCTGGTGTTGGTGGGCATCGCAAGCCTCCTTCAGCGGCGGAACTCGTGCACGAGCGTCTCGGCGGTCTCTGGGTCCGTGGCGAGCGCGCGCCGCGCCAGGTCCTGCGGGAAGCCGGCGCGCGCCAGCACACCGAGTTCGCGCCGATGCCCGGCGGCATCCGGGCTGGCGCCGGTACGGAATGGCCCGATCCGGCGTTTGCGCGCCAGCACGAGGGCGGCGGCGAACTCGGTTACCGCATCCTCGGGCAGCACCGAGTGCGCGGTGGCCGGATCGACCCCTTTGGCCGCCAGTTGTGCCGCCGCGCCGCGCCGCGAACGACCGGCGCGGAGCAGGCTGCGTGCACGGTTCTCCGCGAAGGCCGCATCGTTCACCGCGCCGATGGCCGCCAGCCGTGCCACGACATCGCGCACGAGGGCGCGCGCAGCACCGGCCTGGGCGGCGAGGTTCTCGGCGTCGTGCTCGGCGGCGGCGCGGCGCGCCCAGCGATCGACCCGCCGCTCCAGCACGCGGCGCAGCCCGGCCTCGGTGGCGGCATAGCGCGCGAGGTAGTCGAGCGCCGCGTCATGCAGGTCCGCCGCACCGGGCGCGGGACCGGCGGGGCGGCGATGCGGAGTGTCTGTCATGTGACGGGCCGCTCTGCTCCATCGGCGCGATCCCGGATCATAGACCTGTCCGCGGTGTTGTTCAGCAGACCGCCATTGCGAAGCGTGTCGCCGATGCAATCGTGACCGATCCGAGTGTGGCCGACGCGATCTCTGTCTATACGATCGTCGGCTATACGACCGCCGCGTATACGACCGCCGGCTATGCGATCGAAGCTCGCAGCGTGGCGTCCGACAGCGCCAGCCGCGCGGTGTCGCGGCCACTGTGGATGCTGAGATTCGCGAGCACGGCAAAGTCGCTGAGTTCGATCACCCGCGCCACCTGCGGCCCGAGCGAACACAGCGCCAGCCGGCCACCCCGCGCCGCCAGGGTCTTTGCGGCGATCAGGATCACCCGCAGGCCGGCACTGCTGATATAGGACACCTCTGAGAAGTCGATCATCAGGTGGGCGGCCCCGGCGGCCGTCGCCTTGGTGACCGCCTTCAGGAAGTCCGGTGCGGCCGGACCGTCCAGACGTCCCGTCGGCGCAACAACGTCTTCATCCATGGTTTCCTCCCCGGCCCCGCTCATGGAGGCCCAGCGAATGCAGAAAGCTCGACCCCGTATTGGTGCTGTCGAATGCATGCAGTCCGAGTTCCTCGGCCAGTCCGATGCAGCAGAGTTGCCCTCGCACCGAGTTCCCTGCTGCATCGAGGCGCGGTGAGAACACGCCGATGCCCACTTGGCGATTGACCACCGCGACGATCCCGCCACCGACGCCGCTCTTGGCCGGCAGGCCGACCTGGCATGACCATGCGCCGGTCGCATCGTACATCCCGCAGGTGAACATCACCGACAGCGTGTCGCGCACCGCGTCGATGCCGAACACGTCGCGCCCGGTCAGCGGGTTGCTGCCGATGTTGGCCAGCGTGACCCCCATCATGGCGAGATCGACCGCGGTCACCTTGATCGAGCACTGGCGGAAATACAGGTCCAGCACATCGTCCACCGCCACCTCGAACACCTCCGCGGCGCGCAGCAGGTGGCCGATCGCACGGTTGCGGTGCCCGGTCTCGCGTTCCGACCGCATCACCGTTTCGTCGACCTCCAGCCGGCGGCCCGCGGCATCGCCCAGCTTGTCCAGCAGACGGTCGAAGGCGGACGGTCCCAACGTCTCCAACAGCCGGCCGCAGACTGCGATCGCGCCGGCGTTGACCATGGGGTTGAAGGGCCGGTTGGTGCGCGGGTCCAGTTCGATGGCGTTGAACGGGTCGCCGCTCGGCTGCACGCCGACGCTGCGATAGGTTGCCTCGCGCCCCACCGTGTCGAGCAGCATCGCGAAGGCGAACGGCTTGGCGATCGATTGGATGGTGAATTCCTGCATCGCATCGCCGACGCTGTGGACCTCGCCCCCGGTGCTGGCTATGGCGATGCCCAGCCGGTCGGGACAGACCCGCGCAAGCTCGGGGATGTAGCTGGCCAGCGCACCGTCATCGTTGTGCCTGAACTGCTCGTGCAGGGACGCAATGAGGTTGTCGAGCTCGCCGTCTGTCCTCATGCCGCCTCCCCGCGGCACGCCGTGCCGGCCGTCCTGCGGCATGCAAGAATCGTGCTAACATGTAACGACTGAGGCGGGCGAGCGCTGCCGGCGGATCGCGACGGCGTCAGTGCCCGGGGCTCCGTCCTGGCGGTTCCGGCGCCGCGGTTTCCTTGTTTGACACCGCTCCTCACTCCCGCCAATGATCCGCGCTTCCTCTGGACCCGCCCCCGAAAGGTCGCGGGCGGGAGATCCATTGGGAAACGATAAGAAGGGTTGCATACCCATGATTTCCGCGCTGCTGCCGAACTACGCCCGTGCCGACCTCGCCTTCGAGCGGGGCGAAGGCGCCTGGTTGTGGACGGTGGACGGCCGACGATTCCTCGATTTCGGCTCCGGCATCGCCACCGCGTCGGTGGGCCACGGCCACCCGCATCTCGCCAAGGCGATCGCCGAGCAGGCCGCCAAGGTGATGCATGTCTCGAACCTGTACCGCATCCCGGGCGCCGAACGCCTGGCGCAGCGGCTGGTCGATGCGACCTTCGCCGACAGCGTGTTCTTCTGCAACTCGGGCGCCGAAGCGAACGAGGGCATGATCAAGATGATGCGCCGCGCGATGTTCGACGCCGGCAAGCCGGAGCGTTTCCGCTTCATCACCTTCGAAGGCGCGTTCCACGGCCGCACGCTGGCGACGCTCGCCGCCACCGGCAACGCGAAATACCTGGAGGGCTTCGGCCCGGTGGTCGAGGGTTTCGACCAGGTGCCGTTCAACAACATGAACGCGGTTCGCAACGCGATCGGTTCGGCGACCGCCGGCATCATCGTCGAGCCGATCCAGGGTGAGGGCGGTGTCCGTCCGGCCGACATGCAGTTCCTGCGCGACCTGCGCGCGGTGTGCGACGAGTACGGCATCATCCTCGGCATGGATGAGGTGCAGTCGGGCATGGGCCGCACCGGCAAGCTGTTCGCCTATGAATGGTCCGGCATCACCCCCGACGTGATGTCCGCGGCGAAGGGCATCGGCGGCGGCTTCCCGCTCGGGGCCGTGCTGGCGAAGGAGCAGTTCGCCAAGGCACTGAAGCCGGGCACGCACGGCACGACGTTCGGCGGCAATCCGCTGGCCTGCGCGGCGGGCAACGCGGTGATGGACATCATCATGGCGCCCGGCTTCCTGGAAGGCGTGCAGCGCAAGGGCAACAAGCTGCGCGGCGAACTCGACAAGCTCGCGCGCGAGTTCCCGCAGGTCTACGAGGATGCGCGTGGCATGGGCCTGCTGCTGGGCCTGAAATGCGTGCTGCCGCAGGGCGAGGTGCAGGCCGCCTGCGTGGCGGAAGGGCTGATGGCGATCACCGCCGGCGACAACGTGCTGCGCCTGGCGCCGCCGCTCGTGGTGACCGACGAAGACCTTGATGAGGCGGTGGCGATGCTGCGGCGTGCGACGCTGCGGGTGCTGCCGTCCAACGCGAAGGCGGCGGCGAAGTGAGCGCGTCACTCAGGCGCAGCCGGAGCGTCGAGGGCGAGTCCACCGGTACGGTGGCCGGCCCGCGGCACTTCCTGGACCTGCGCGATTTCGACCCGGCGACGTTGCGGCAGATGCTGGACGTGGCGGCGAATTATAAGCGCGGCGGCCCATCGTCGCGTCCCCTCGCCGGCAAGACGCTGGCGCTGATCTTCGAGAAACCGTCGACGCGCACGCGCGTCTCGTTCGAGGTCGGCATGCGCCAGTTGGGCGGTGACGTGATCGTGCTCTCGGCGCGCGACATGCAGAGCGGCCGCGGCGAATCGCCGGCCGACACCGCGCGCGTGCTGTCGCGCTATGTCGATGCGATCATGCTGCGCACCGATAACGTATCGAAGCTGCATGAACTGGCGGAGTTCGCCACCGTGCCCGTGATCAACGGGCTGACCGACACCTCGCATCCGTGCCAGCTCATGGCGGACGTGCTGACCTTCGAGGAACATCGCGGGCCGATCGCCGGCCAGGTGGTGGCCTGGTGCGGCGACGGCAACAACGTCGCGCGAAGCTGGATCGAGGCAGCGGTGCGCTTCGGCTTCACCCTGCGGCTGGCGACGCCCGACGCATTGCGCCCGCCCGCGGACCTGATCGAGTGGGCGCGCGCGCAGGGTGGCCGGATCGAGCTGACCGACGACCCCGAGGCGGCGGTCGCCGGCGCGCGCTGCGTGGTGACGGACACCTGGGTGTCGATGTCGGACGACCCGAACACCAGCCGCCACAACATGCTGGCGCCATATCGCGTCACCGGCGCGCTGATGGCGAAGGCGGCGGCGGATGCGATCTTCATGCATTGCCTGCCGGCGCATCGCGGCGAGGAAGTGACCGAGGACGTGATCGACGGGCCGCAATCGGTGGTGTTCGATGAGGCCGAGAACCGGCTGCATGCCCAGAAGGGCGTGCTGGCCTGGGTGCTCGGCGCGGTCAGATAACCGGCGCACAGCGAACCCGGACGGAAGCGAGCCGGACGAAGCCAACCCGGCCGCAACAATCCCGCCAGGTTGGCGCGACAGTGTCGCGCCGGCCTGGAGCGGAGCCGTCGCCGCGGCTTCACTCCCGGGTGCGGGTGCCAGCGTCACGCCGAGGTGACGCACACTGGTCGCGAGCGCTCCGCTACAAGGCCTTTGCTGCGCCGCAGCAGCGGCCCTTATGTGGGGCAGCGAACGACAGGAGCATTGTCCTATCATGAAATGGTCGCGGGAACTCCGTATCGCCCGTCGCACCATGCGCACGGCGATCAAGGCGGCGTCCGCCATGGCCGGCGCGCGCACCGGTCTGCCGTCCTTGCACCTTCCGGCCTGGGGGGCAGTTGCCCCGTCCGGCCCGGCCGCCAGCCTGATCGAGGTTCCCGATTTCGGCAGCAATCCCGGCCGGCTCTCGATGCTGGTGCATCTGCCGCCTGCCGCGCCGGCAGCGAATGCGCCGCTGATCGTGCTGCTGCATGGCTGCGGCCAGACCGCCAGCAGCTTTGCTGCCGAAACCGGCTGGCTGGCGGTCGCAGATCAGCTTGGCGTGCCGCTCGTGCTGCCCGAGCAGCAGGACGAGAACAACCGCGGCCGGTGCTTCAACTGGTTCCGCCCGGTGCACACGGGTCGCGGGCTGGGTGAGGCGCTGTCGATCCGGCAGATGGTCGCCGCGGCGATCGAGCAGTTCGGTTCGGATCCGCGGCGGGTCTTCATCACCGGGCTGTCGGCCGGCGGTGCCATGACGGCCGCCATGCTCGCGGCCTATCCCGATGTGTTCGCCGGTGGCGCGGTGGTTGCCGGGCTGCCGGTCGGGGCCGCCAGCAGTACCGCGGAAGCGCTGCGGCGGATGGGCGAGGCAGGCCCGGACCGGCCGGCATCGGCGTGGGCGGAGGAGGTCCGCCGGGCCGGTCCGGTCGGCTACCCCGGCCCCTGGCCGCGCCTGTCCATCTGGCACGGTGACGCGGATCGCGTCGTGGACCCGGCCAACGGCGGCCTGCTGGCGACGCAGTGGGCGGCCTTGTTCGGCCTCGACCCGGCGGCGCCGGAGACGGCGGAGTTCCTGAACATCAGGCGCGACCGCTGGACGCTGAACGGCACGCCCGTGGTCGAGCGGTGGCGGCTGCCCGGCATGGCGCATGCCTGGCCATCCCGGGCCGCCGTGAGCATCGCGGATTTCTGGGGGATCGCCATCACGGATTAACCGCGCCGCAATGTCTTGCGCGCAGCATGCGCACAAGCCGAGTTTTGCGAAGTTCCCGCCATGCTGCATCCCACGCGCCCCAGAGACGTCATCGTCGCCGACAACGATTCCATGATCCGCGGCATCCTGCGCACGGTGCTGGAGGGTGTGGGGTTCTTCGTGCTGCAAATGGGCGACGGGGCGGAGGCGGTCAACAAGGCGGCGCGGATCCGCGCGCAGCTAGTGCTGCTCGACTACCGGATGCCGAAGCTCGACGGCGTCGCCGCCTGTGCCGAAATCCGCCGGCTGCCGGATTATGCCGATGTGCCGATCATCATGTTGACCGCCTACGACGATGCGGTCGCGCGGGCCACGGCCGAGGCGGCCGGCGTCACCGCGTTCCTGACGAAACCGTTCCGGCCGGTCGATCTGCTGCGCGCGATCGCCCGGCTGCCGAGCATGGCACCCTGGGGAGGCGGCGCGCATGTCATACCGCCACCCGCCCCCGAGTACCACTGGAAACGCCAGCAGGAACCCAAGCCGCTGTATGGCGAGTCACCGGAACTGCTCCAGGGCCGCCGCGCGCTCGACCTGTGCCGGCGATGACCGATGCCGACGTCAGAACGCCTGGTCCCAGGGCTCCGGCACCATGAGGTAGCTGTCGCCGTGCTTCACCACATGCGCGAAGCCGGGAAAGTGCATGTGCATGCCGGCCACAAGTTGCCGGTCCGTCACCACCATATCGAACACCCGCCTGCGCGTTGCCGCGGCGGCATGCGGATCGGTGTCGAACTCGATCGTGACCTCGGGACGCGGGATCTGGATGTCCGGCACGTGGACGATATCGCCCCAGATCAGCAGCGACTCCTTGCCTGACGAGATCATGTAGCCGCTATGGCCCGGCGTGTGCCCGTGCAGCGGCACCGAGGTCACGCCAGGGAACACCTCGGTCGCACCCGAGAACGTGTGGATGACGTTGTGATACGGCGCCATCTGCTCGCGCGCACACTGGAAATACAGCCGCTTCGCCCGCTCGCTGGCCTTGGCCATCGCGGTATCGTCGTTCCAGTGGCGCGGCTCGTTCTCGTGCACCACCAACTGCGCGTTGGGGAACAGCTTGCGACCGGTCTTCGGGTCGGTCAGGCCGGCCGAATGGTCCGGATGCATGTGGGTCAGGATCACCGTCTCGATCGCCGCCGGGTCGATCCCGGCCGCGGCCAGGTTCGCCTGCAGCTTGCCGGCCGTCGGCAGCAGGTAGTCGCCGGAACCGGTCTCGATCAGCGCCAGCCGTCCGGCCGAGAAGATCGCGTAGCAATTCACCGAGGTGCGCCGGCCCGGCCGGAAACTCTCAGTCAGCATCTGCGTCGCATCGTCGGGCGTGATGTTCTGCAGCACTTCGACGGAGCCATCGAGGTAGCCGTCGGACAGCGCGGTGACGACGATGTCGCCGACGCGGTGGTGGTAGACGCCGGGGATCTGCTGGGTGGGCACGCTGGGCATGGTCGGTCCGTCCTCTCAGTGCGCGATATAGCCGCCGTCGATCACCAGTTCCGCCCCGGTGACGAAGCTTGCCTCGTCCGAGGCCAGGAAGAGCACGCCATACGCGACTTCGAGCGGTTCGCCCAGCCGGCGCAACGGGGTCTGCGCGATCTTCGCCTGGCGGCCCGACGCGTTGGTGGCGTGCAGCATCGGCGGCATAAAGCCGGGATGCACCGAGTTCACCCGCACGCCCTGCGGCCCATAGCGGCAGGCGGCGGCCTTGGTGTAGTTGCGCACCGCCGCCTTGGAGGCCGGGTAGCCCGGATGGCTGTCCTCGCTGGCGACGATGCCCATGATCGATGAGATATTGACGATCGATCCGCCGCCGGTCTTCGTCATCTCCGCCGCCGCCAGCTTGGTGCCCAGGAACACGCTGGTGGCATTGACCGCGAGCAGGCGCTGCCAGCCCTCCAGCCCGTCCACGTCGCCCACCGCGCTGCCGCTGATGCCGGCGTTGTTCACCAGGATGTCGAGCCGCCCATAGGCCGCGACGGTCTCGGCGATCAGCTTCGCCCAATCGGTCTCCGAGGTCACATCGGTGTGCACGAAGCGGGCCTGGCGCTGCGTCGCGGCGATGTCGGCGGCGACCGCCTCCCCCTGCTCCACCAGCATGTCCGCGATGACGACCCTGGCACCTTCCTGCGCGAACAGCCGCGCCTCCGCCTCGCCCATGCCGTGGGCACCGCCGGTGATGATCGCCACCTTGTCCTTGAGCCGCATCGTCTCCCCCCATTCCGGTTTCCCCGATCATCGGATGGCCGGCGGGGTCAGGCAATCGCCCGGATCGCGCGCGGCAAGCGCGGGTGGTCGCGCGCGTCACTGCCCGCGCGGGGCGGCGGCGCGACGCAGGCGGTCGTTGATGGCGCGCCCGAGGCCCTGTTCGGGAATCGCCATCACCGCGATCGCCTCGAGCCCGAGTGAAGCCGCGTCCTCATCCAGCCGGCGCAGCCCCGCGAACAGCCGCGCCGCGGCTTCGTCCACATCGCCGCACTCGCTCAGGCTGAACGTCGCGCCAGCGCCGGCCAGCGGCGGGCCGAAGGCGAGCAGCGCCTCGGAGGGCCGCACCGTCGCGGCATCGAGCCGCACCGGGCGGGCGGGCGCATAGTGCGACACCAGCATGCCGGGCGAGCGCGGCGCGGCGGTCGCATCGGTTGCCGTGCGCAGTGTGCCGATCACGGCCTCGAGCGCCTCCAGCGTCACGCCGCCGTGCCGCAGCAATGCCGGTTCGCCGGTGGTCAGATCGAGCACGGTGGATTCGACGCCGACCGGGCAGGTGCCGCTGTCGAGCACCGCGGCGATGCGGCCGGACAACTCGTCCAGCACGTGCCGCGCCGTCGTCGGGCTGACCTTGCCGGACCGGTTGGCGGAGGGTGCCGCGACCGGCCGGCCGACCTCGCGCAGCAGCGCTCGTGCGGCGTCATGCGCAGGCACCCGGACCGCCAGCGAATCGAGCCCCGCGCTGGCCAGCAGGCTCACCCGGCAATCGGTCCGGCGTGGCAGCACGAGCGTCAGCGGACCGGGCCAGAACCTCGCGGCCAGGCGGCGCGCCAGGGGCGTGACCACGACGTCGGCGAGGGCGGCATCGCCGTCGGGATAATGGCAGATCAGCGGATTGAACCGGGGGCGATCCTTTGCCGCGAAGATCGCCGCCACGGCGCGATCACCGGTCGCGTCCGCGCCGAGGCCGTAGACCGTTTCGGTGCCGAATGAGACCAGCGCGCCGCCGCGCAGCAATGCGCCGGCACGCGCGATCCCCGCTGGATCCGCCTGCAACAATTCCGTCATGGGCCAGTCCGTCATGGCCATGCTGATAACCACCGTAACCTGACATGGCAAAGGCGGGAGGCATGGCAAAGGCGGGAGGCGCTGCTACAGTCGCCGATTGCCGGACGCGGCAAGATGAATCCCAGGGGAGTTCCGCACCATGCTCGAGATCGCCTTCGCCAAGCCGGCCTTACCGAAGTCCGGTGCCCTCGTTCTGCTGATGGGCGAAGGCGAAGTGGCATCCGGACTGTGGCAACAGGTGGACGAAACGACCGGCGGCGCCATCGCGCGCGCGCTCCAGGCGGCCGAGTTCAAAGGCGGCAAGGGCAAGACCTGCACCATCCTGGCGCCGGGCGCGGGCTTGTCGCGCGTCGTCGCGGTGGGCCTCGGCAAGCCGGCGGAACTCACCACGCGCGGGCTGAACGACGCCGGCGGCCACACCGCCGCGGTCCTCGCGCGCGAGCCGGCCGCCGTGGTCGCAAGCGGCACCCTCGATCCGGCGCAGATGGCCGAGGTGGCGTTCGGCGCCGCGCTGCGGACGTATCGTTTCGATAGGTATCGCACCAAGGAGAAGCCCGAGGACAAGCCGAAGCTGGCCAAACTGACGTTGCTGACCGGTGAGCCGGCGCGTGCCAAGGCGGCGTGGGAGCCATTGCTCGGTGTGACAAAGGGCGTGTTCCTGTCACGCGATCTGGTGAGCGAGCCGCCGAACGTCCTGAACCCGGCCGAGATGGCGGATCGCTGCAAGAAGCTGACCGAGCTTGGCTTGAAGGTGGAGGTGCTGGGGCCGCGGGAGATGGCCCGCCTGGGTTTCGGCGCGCTGCTGGGCGTCTCCCAGGGCAGCGCGAATGAGCCGCGCATGGTGGTGATGCAGTGGAACGGCGCCTCCGGCAACGGCAGCCGCAAGCGTGGCGCCAACGGCAAGCCGGTGGCGTTCATCGGCAAGGGCGTCACCTTCGACACCGGCGGCATCAGCATCAAGCCCGCCGGCGGCATGGAGGACATGAAGTGGGACATGGCCGGCGCCGGCACCGTCGTCGGCCTGATGGCCGCGCTGGCGGGACGCAAGGCGAAGGTCGATGCGGTGGGACTGGTCGGCCTGGTGGAGAACATGCCGTCGGGCACGGCGCAGCGTCCGGGCGATGTCGTCACCAGCTATTCCGGCCAGACGATCGAGGTGATCAACACCGACGCCGAAGGGCGGCTCGTGCTGGCGGATGTGCTCTGGTACTGCCAGCAGAAATTCGATCCGCGCTTCATGGTGGACCTGGCGACGCTGACCGGGGCGATGATCGTCGCGCTCGGCCATGAGTATGCCGGCATGTTCAGCAACGACGATGCGCTAGCGCAGAAGCTGTTCTCGGTGGGGCAGTCGACCGATGAGAAGGTGTGGCGCTTCCCGCTCGACGATGCGTACGACCGGCTGATCCGGTCCGACATCGCGGATATGAAGAACATCGGCGGCCGGCCGGCCGGCTCGATCAGTGCCGCGCAGTTCATCCAGCGTTTCGTCAACAAGACGCCCTGGGTGCATCTCGACATTGCCGGTGTCGCCTGGAGCAGCAAGGATTCCCCGTGCGTGCCGAAGGGTGCCACCGCGTTCGGCGTTCGGCTGCTCGACCGCCTGGTGGCCGAGCACTACGAGGAGTAGCGGCCTGCCGTGGCGGAGGTTGGCTTCTACCACCTGACGCGCACCGGCCCCGACCAGGCACTGCCGCAACTGCTCGGGCGGACGCTGGGGGCGGGTCAGCGTGCGCTGGTACTGTGCGCCAGCGACGAACGGGTCGCGGCGCTCGACGCGGCGCTGTGGCTGTGCGCCGAGCCGGACTGGCTGCCGCACGGTACCGCGGCGGACGGCGATGCCGCGCTGCAGCCGATCTGGCTGGCGACCGACGACACGGCGCCGAACGGGGCACGCTTCCTGTTCCTGGTCGATGGCGCCGAGAGCCTGCGGCTCGATGCGTTCGCGCGGGTATTCGACCTGTTCGACGGCAAGGACGAAGCGGCGGTGGCGGCGGCGCGCCGGCGCTGGTCGGCGGCCAAGACGGCGGGCCATGCGCTGACCTACTGGCAGCAGGGCGTACGCGGCTGGGAGAAGAAGGCCTGATTGCACGGCAGCGTCACCTGTCGCACGATGCCGCTGCATACGCGCAAGGGAATCCGCATGAAGGTCGCGGCACTGCATGTCAGGGAGCGGGCATCGTCTGAACGGCCCGCCTGTCTTCGCCGTCGGGATCGCAGCGGCCGCAGGTGATACCCCGGCCGGTCCCGTCGAGGCACCGGCAGCGTCATGAACCAAACCTGGATTTTGCGCACGGCGCGGCTGGTGCTCGCGCCGGTGGGTGGCGGCGACTTGGCCGACCTGTGCGCCATCAAGGCCGATCCGCGGGTGTTCGCCATCATGCTGGGCGGCGTGCGGCGCCCCGACCAGACGGCCGAAGAACTGGCGCGCGATGTGGCCGGCTGGGCCGCCCACGGGTTCGGCATGTGGACCATCCGCGAGGCGGCGGATGCGACCTTCGTCGGCGTCACCGGACTGGAGCATCGTGCGGACGGCCGCGGCGTCGCGCTGCGGTTCGCGCTATGGCCCGAGGCGCAGGGCCGCGGCCTGGCGCGCGAGGCGGCCGGCGCTGCGCTGCGGTTCGGTCACGCCCAGGCCGGCCTCACGCGGATCGTCGCCGTGGCGCGTGCCAGCAATTTCGCCTCCCGCATGGTGCTGGGTGGCATCGGCATGACGGAGTGCGAGTGCTTCGAGCAGCTTGGCTGGCCGATGGTGATGTACGAGAGCGTCGCCGGCGCCGGCCGCTCCGGCGTCGGCCCGGACGACGGGGTTACCCGGCCTGGCCGACCTGCTGGCGCATGGCGTTGATCAGCGCGTCGATGCTGTTGTTGTTGCGGCTGAGGTAGGAGGCATAGTCCTGCCGTTGCGTCAGCCGCAGCGAGGTTCCTTCGGCCACGACATCGATGATCTTCGGGTCGCCGGCGGGATTGCTGATGATCCAGTCGACGTTGGTCGGCGGATTGTTGGGGCGTTCCACGACGGTGGAGACCACCGCGTTCTCTTCGCGCTGCTGCGCGCGACCCATGGTGAATCTCACGCCGCGGTATTCGCCTAGTTTGGCGGTGATGTTGGTGACCAGGACCTTGTGGAACAGTTCGGTGTAGCGCTGCTGCTGTTCGGCCGAGGCGTTGCGCCAGAACCGGCCCAGGCAGAAGCGGGCGACGCCGTCCACATCGACGGCGCCGTCGATGATCACGGTAAGTTTTGCCCGCTTGTCGCGGTCGGGTTCCGGGCCGTTGACGACAGCCACCAGCCTGTCGCCGATGCCCTTGACGAACGCGCTGGCGCGGCCGTCGCCCGACTGGGCGCGAGCGGCGGCCGGCAGCAGGGATGCTGCGGTCAGGACCAGGAAATCGCGGCGGTTCGGCATGGCGTGGCGTGGCCTCTGTCAGTGGCTGCGCGAAGCAGACGGCGAGTAGGTCACTGTATCCGGTCTCACGGATTGCGGGAACCATACAGGGATTGTGGCCCGGTTGTCGTTACGGGCGTCGTCGATGCGGCCCTGCCGATGCTGCCGGTACAGACTGCGGAAGGTCGCGTAGGGATCGAGTGCGGTGCGCTTGGTGCTCTCGATGTCATCGAGGTGGCGCTCGCGCTGGTCGAGACCGTTCATCCCGAAGCGGGACCAGTCGAGGGCGCGCACGGCCAGCCCCTGGCCGACCCAGGTGAACGGATCCATGACGGCGCCTACCGCGAGGCCGCTGGCGTCGCGCGGATCGGACGGCCCGAAAACGGGCAGGAACAGGAATGGTCCTTCCGGCAGGCCCCAGAGTGCGAGGGTGATGCCGAAGTCGGTATCATGGTCCGGATAGCCCCAATCCTTTGCCACATCGAAGAAACCCAGCACGCCGACCGTGGTATTGATGAAAAACCGCATCGTGGTATCGCCGGCGCGCCGCGGCTTGCCCTGTAGCATGTCATTGCCGAGTTGGACCGGGGTCCCGAGGTTGGTCAGGACGTTGTGAACGCCCTCGCGCACCGCGCCGGGCACGGCGAAGCGATAGGCCTGCGCGGCGGGGCGCAGGATCGCCGTATCGAGGCCGTTGTTGAAGGCGTACATTGCCCGGTTGGTGGGCTCCAGCGGGTCGTTGGTCTCGTTGAAGTCGGCAACGGCCTCCGGATCGTCTGCCGGCGGCGGCGCGGCGCAGCCCGCCAGGTGACTGAGCAGCACGGCAGTGATCACCAAAAGGTGACGGCGGATGACGGCTCGCATCAGGCTCCTCGGGTGAAGCTCAGCGGGGGAGATGAAGCACATACACACCACCCTGCGCACTGAGAACAGCGGGTGGTCGCGAAATTGTTGCTTTGACTCTATGCGGCGGCAGGCCGTTGCGCAATCTGACGGCGAGACGTCATTGCACGCTTGCGTTGCCGAGCGAAGACGGGAAAGAGACCGCCCATGCAAGCAGTTGCCAACAGCCCCCCTCCGACCCTGGAACGCTGGCTGACCGGTCCGCGCTTCGCGGCCCTGCCGGCGCGTGACGCAGCGCATCCGCCGCCGCTGCTGTCGTTCGAGTTCTTTCCGCCGAAGACCGAGGTGCTGGAGACGCAGCTCTGGACATGCATCCGGCGGCTGGAGCCGCTGCGGCCGCGCTTCGTGTCGGTGACCTATGGCGCCGGCGGCACCACCCGCCAGCGCACCCATGCCACCGTGGCGCGCATGGTGCAGGAGACGGCGCTGGTGCCGGCCGCCCATCTGACCTGCGTGGGTGCCACCCAGGAAGAGGTGAATGAGGTGGCGCGGCAGTACTGGGAGGCGGGCGTGCGGCACATCGTGGCGCTGCGCGGCGACGCGCCGCCCGGCGAGAGCTATCAGCCGCATCCCGACGGCTATCCGTTTGCTGTCGACCTGGTGGCCGGCCTGCGGCGCGTGGCACCGTTCGAGATCTCGGTCGCGGCCTATCCCGAGGCGCATCCGCAGGCGCAGTCCCGGGTGAGCGACCTCGACAATCTGAAGCGCAAGCTGGACGCCGGCGCCAACCGCGCGATCACCAATTTCTTCTTCGACGCCTCGGTGTTCCTGCGTTTCCTGGACCTGTGTCTGGCGGCCGGCATCACCGCGCCGATCGTGCCGGGCATCATGCCGGTGACCAACCTGGCGGGCCTGAAACGGATGTCGGCGATGTCCGGTGTGAGCGTGCCGGACTGGCTGGCGCATCTGTTCGAGGGGCTGGACGACGATCCGGAGACCCGCCGGATGGTGGCCGCGGTGGTGGCGGCCGAGCAGGTGCGGCTGCTGCAGGCGAACGGCGTGGACGAATTCCACTTCTATACGCTGAACCGGCCGGAACTGACCTACGCGATCGCGCATATCCTCGGGGTGCGCGGGCGGTAGCGGTGCCGCTTCAGCAATAGCCTTCGTCAGGAATAGCCGTCGTCAGGAATAGAAGGTCGTGTCGAGCCGGCCGCGGTCGAAGGTATAGAACGCTGGCATGGTAAGCCGCAGCCCGGCGTTGACCCGCAGCACCGCGTGCTCGTGGTGCCAGCCGCCGGTGAACGCCACCAGCATGCCGGCCTTGGGCTTCAGCACCATGTCGAGCCGGGTGAAATACAGCTCACCCCCCGCGTAGTCGTCGTTCAGGTAGACGATGCTGCCGAAGTCGCGATGCGGCATGTCGTGGCGGGTGCCGTCCGGATTGGCGCGATCGGCATGCGGCGGCATGTACATGCCCTCACGCCACTGCACCAATTGCACCGTGTCGGCGTAGACCGGCGCCTCCAGGGCATAGAATTGCTGCAGCCGCTCGGTGATGCGCTGCTGGGCCCGGCGCATCAGCGCCGCCGCGTCGGGATGCCGTGCCAGCACATCGGCGAAGAACACGATGCGGCCGCGCCAGTAGGATTCGGCGATGTCGTCCACGTGAAGCTGGTCCGACATGGACCGCGCCACATCGGCCAGCAGGCGGCATTCGGCCGCATCGAGGAATTCCGGCACGACGACGAAATCGAGTGCCTCAGTGTCGACCTCGGGGGTCAGTTCGAAGGGCGCCGCGGTGGCGGCCAGCCGTCCGTCACGCAGCCGCTCGCGCCCGGCGGCATTCGCGGTGGTCTGCCGCTGTTCGAGGTCGTTGAGGATGCTGTCGGACCGCCAGGGACCCGGCGGCCGCGCCGCCTGGGTCACCGCCGCCGTCTCGACGCCCGCCCGTCCCTGCGCCTCGGCCCGCACCTGTGCCTCTGTCCGGGCCTGCGCCTCGGCCCGCGCCAGCGCTGCCTGCGCCTCGGCGGCCAGCACTTCGGCGGCGAGCGGCGATGCGGTCGCACTCCGCGCATAGAGCGGCCTTGTGCCCCGGGCATCCACGGGCTCGGCCAGGCGCAGCTTGTTGACGTGCTCGTCGACCTTGGTGCCGTCAGGGTGGCGACCGACGAAATAGTGCCGCTGCCAGGCCTGCTTGATCGCCTCCTGGTCGCCGGACTGCATGCGGGCCAGGAATTGCACGCGCGACGCTTGGAAGGTCTGCTGCTCGGCGCCGAGCACCGGGTCGTCTGCCAGGTCGTGGATCGCCACCTCCCAGTCTGGCAGGTAGCTCTTCGGCAGGGGCATCACGGCGCAGAATGCTTCATCCTTATGGAAGCGGACCGTGCCGGGCGCCAGCATCTGCCAGTTCATGGTGAAGGGGTAGGGCAGCCAGTCGGACTCCATGATGCCGCTGAGCGGCCAGATGCCGAGCCGTGGCTCGTTGAATGGTCCGGTGGCGAGCAGGTTCCAGCCCGGCGGCGTGCGGAACAGGTAGCCGGTATGGAGGGTGACGATGCCCCGGGCGAAGTTGGACCGCGCGAAATCCTCGAAGGGCAGCGTCGCGGGCCAGTCGTCCATCGGGCGGACCGTCAGGTCCTCGGCGGCCGCGCGGCCGTTCCAACTGATTTCGAACCCGCCGGGTGCCAGGATCTCCCAGCAATGGGCGTTGGCGATGGTCAGGGGCAGGCATCGATAGGCGTGGCGGTCGTTGAACGCATCCATCCAGGTGCGGTCCGCCGTGCTGGGTACCAGCTCAGGCGCATGCGGGTGCAGGCGGAACGCTTCCAGGCGTGGGGCTGTCATGATGGCCTCCGGACCTTTCGGTCGCCAGACGCTGTAACATTATCGGTGCACGGTGCATCCCACAAACTGTTCGAGGCGTGCGGGGCCGGCGCCGGGCCGCGGGGAGTCGAGGAACTTTACAGTCGATCCGGAAAGCGCCGCTTCGGAGAGCCTAAAATATTGATAAATCAGCATTGGCGGCTCTGGCACGATCTCTGCATCACAAGGGCCAGACGGGGCGGGCTACCACCACTTCACCCCAAGATTGCTGGCTGCTGCGCGCTCTGCGCGATTGGAGAACACAAATGAGACGTTTCCTGATGGTCACGACAGCCGCGACCGCGCTGGCGTTCAGCCCGATGGTCAGCGAGAGCGCGCATGCCGATATCATCCTGGCATTCGGACAGAATTCTGGTTCCAACACGGTGCAAGGGATCAGGAGCGGCAGCAGCACGGCGATCTCCATGATCGGCGGCCAGACCTCGATTATCTCCACGACCTATGCCGGCACGACGCCGGCGCCGTGGATCGGTTTCATGGCGCTGACCATGAACAACACCGATGCCGCGGTGACGGTGTCAGGTGCCGCCCAGCAGCATTACAGCGGCTCCTTCCAGATCAACTCGAACAACACGTTCACCGGCGTCAACTACCTGAGCGGGACGTTCTCCGGCCTGTTGTCGGGTGACCTTGGTGGCACGAGCCTCTCGTTCAGCAGCGCCGGCTCCGTGGTCTTCACGTCCGGCCAGATCCTGAACAGCAACCTGCAGGATCCTACCGCGGTTTCGTTCGGCTTCACCAATGTGGGACCGGCAGTCGCCATCTTCTCGAGCTCGATCGACAGCTTCACGTCCAGCATCTCTGGCAACATGTCGTCGAACTTCGTCGCGCCTCCCCCGCCGCCGCCTCCCCCGCCGCCGCCGCCGCCGAGCATTCCTGAGCCGGCATCGATGGCGCTGCTCGGGTCGGCCCTCATCGGTCTCGGCGCGATCCGCCGTCGCCGGTCCTAGCAATCGCAGCGAGGCCAGGCAGAGTTCTCCTGTCTGGCCTCGCGCCATTGCGACTGCCTGCCGGCGTCAGTCCATTAGTCTGGCGCCGCCCGCCTGTCGGGATAATTTACACATTGTGATGGCAGCCGGTGGCCCCGGGGAGGTTCCTCCCCGCTCGGGCCAATCTGCCGTCTCGCGTTCCTGGATCGCGGGCCTGCGGGCTGGTTCTTGCCCTGCGCGCGCAGTAGGTTGGCGGTGATGCCGCCGGTCCGTGCCACCCCCCAATGACCACCTACCTCACCCACCTCAATCTTGAGCAGCGCGAGGCCGTCGAAACCGTCGACGGCCCGCTGCTGGTGCTTGCCGGCGCGGGCACCGGCAAGACCCGCGTGCTCACCACCCGGTTCGCCCATATCCTGCTGACCGGGCGCGCCTACCCCGGGCAGATCCTCGCCGTCACCTTCACCAACAAGGCCGCGCGCGAAATGCGCGAGCGCGTCGGCGCCATTCTCGGCAGCCCCGCCGAAGGTTTGTGGCTCGGCACCTTCCACGCCCTCTGCGCCCGTATGCTGCGGCGGCATGCAATTCTGATCGGATTGTCAGAAAATTTTACAATCCTCGATACCGATGATCAGCAGCGTCTGCTGAAGCAGGTGATGGAGGCGGAGCGCATCGACACCAAGCGCTGGGAGCCCCGCGCGCTCATGGGGCTGATCCAGCGCTGGAAGGATCGCGGCCTCACGCCGGCCCGGATCACCGCCGCCGAAGACACCGATTTTGCCGGCGGTCGTGCGCGCGCAATCTACGCCGCCTACCAGACCCGCCTGCGCGCCCTCAACGCAGCCGATTTCGGCGACCTGCTGCTGCACGTCACCGAGATCCTGCGTGAGCATCCGGACGTGCTGGCGCAGTACCATCACCGGTTCCGCTACATTTTGGTCGACGAGTACCAGGACACCAACCTGGTTCAGTACCTCTGGTTGCGGCTGCTGGCGCAGGGCCACCATAACATCTGCTGCGTCGGCGACGACGACCAGTCGATCTATTCGTGGCGCGGCGCCGAGGTGGAGAACATCCTGCGCTTCGAGCATGATTTTCCCGGCGCCAGGATCGTCCGGCTGGAGGCGAACTACCGCTCCACCGCCCCCATCCTCGCCGCCGCCGCCGGATTGATCGCGCACAACGAGGGCCGCCTCGGCAAGACGCTGCGTCCAGGAAAGCAGGACGCGCGCGGCGAACGCGTGACCGTCGTCTCCCTCTGGGACTCCGATGAGGAGGCCCGCATGATCGGCGACCGGATCGAGAAACTGCGCCGCGGCGGCGAGTCGCTGGCCGAGATGTCGATCCTGGTGCGGGCCGGCTTCCAGACCCGCGCCTTCGAGGAACGGCTGATCACCCTCGGCATCCCGTACCGCGTCGTCGGCGGCCTGCGCTTCTACGAACGCCAGGAGATCCGCGACGCCATCGCCTATCTGCGGCTGACGGTACAGCCGGCCGACGACCTGGCGTTCGAGCGTATCGTGAACGTGCCGCGCCGCGGCGTGGGCGAGGTCGCGCTGCGCAGCCTGCACGAAACGGCGCGTGCCGATGGCGTGCCGCTGATGGAGGCGACGGCGCGGCTGATCGCCTCTGGCGGGCTGAAGGGCCGGGTGAAGGAACAACTCGATGCGCTGCTGCGCGGCTTCGCCCGCTGGCGCGCGCTCCTGGGGACGGACGGCCACGTCGTGACCGCGGCGACGCTGCTCGACGAGAGCGGCTATACCGAGATGTGGCAGCAGGACAAATCGCCCGAGGCGCCTGGCAAGCTGGAGAACCTCAAGGAACTCATCCGGGCGCTGGCGGATTTCGAGACGCTGGCCGGCTTCCTCGATCACGTCGCGCTGGTGGTGGAGAACGATGAGGCCGCCGGTGGCGACCGGGTCAGCCTGATGACGCTGCACGGCGCCAAGGGGCTGGAGTTCGACACCGTGTTCCTCCCGGGCTGGGAGGAGGGACTGTTCCCCAACCAGCGCGCACTCGACGAAGGCGGCCTGAAGTCGCTGGAGGAGGAACGGCGGCTGGCCTATGTCGGCCTGACCCGCGCGCGCCGCCGGGCGATCATCAGCCATGCCGCCAACCGCCGGATCTACGCCAACTGGCAGAGCAGCATTCCCAGCCGGTTCATCGAGGAACTGCCGGACAGCGAGGTCGAGCGCACCGGTTCCGCTGCCCTGGCGCGCGACGCCCGGGTGCTCGCGGCAACGACCTTCACCGGCCAGTTCCCGCTGGTGGCGCGGCGCACGCGCACGATCGAGGCGTGGGAACAGCCGGCACGGCCGGCCCGCCCCGATGCGATCCCGGTGGGCGCCCGCGTGTTCCACCAGAAATTCGGCTACGGCACGGTGAAGGCCACCGACGACGACAAGCTGGACATCTCATTCGACAAGGCCGGCGAGAAGCGGGTCCTCGACCGGTTCGTGGAGAAGGTGTGAGCCGCGTCGCGGTGCCGCTGGAGACGGTGTCGGTGGACGTGCCCGAGGCCGCGCTCGAGGCCTATGAGGCGGCGCTGTCGATTGCCTGCGCGACGGTCGGCTTCTTCCGCGACAGCGCGACCGGCAACTGGCGTGTCGAGGGCGTCAAGCCGGTCGGCGCGGACGACGCCGAATTGGCGGGGGTCCTGGCGCTCGCGGCCGGCGTGACCGGGGTGGAGGCGACGCTCCACCGTTCGCCGACGCCGGCGGAAGGCTGGCTCGCCCGCTCCTATGCGTCGTTCCCCGAGCAGTTGATCGGCCGCCGGTTCGCGGTGCGCGGCACGCATCTGACGTCGCCGCCGGCGCCGCGCCGCATCAGCCTGACGCTGGATGCCGGCCTGGCGTTCGGCTCGGGCGAGCACGGCTCTACCCGCGGCTGCCTGCGCGCGCTGGAGCGGGTGGCGAGGCGGCGCCCGCGGCGTATCCTCGATCTCGGCACCGGGTCCGGAATCCTGGCGATGGCCGCCGCCCGCCTGCTGCACCGCCCGGTGATGGCGACGGACATCGAGCCATGGGCGATCCGCGTGGCGCGGCAGAATGCCGAGGCGAACGGGGTCGGCCTGCTCGTCCGTCCGCGGCTGGCCAACGGGTGGCACGATCCGGCGGTACGGGCGGGCGGTCCCTACGACCTCGTGCTGGCGAACATTCTGGCGCGTCCGCTCAGCCTGATGGCCCACCACCTGGCACGGCATCTTGCGCCAGGGGGAACCGCCGTGCTGTCCGGACTACTGGCGTCGCAGCAGCGTGGCGTGCTCATCAGCCACCTCCGCTGCGGCCTCCATCTGGAGGCGCGCATACAGGAGGGGCCTTGGACGACGCTTGTATTGCGGCGGCGCGCTTAGGTGTTGCGGTGGCGGGCCGGTCAGAAGGCGATATAGCCGCGTCCCCGTGCGTGGTCGGCCGCGAAGTCCGGCTCGAACACGCGCGGCAGGTCGGCGCGCGACAAACCGATGTCGGACAGCTCGCGATCCGTCATCAGCGTCATCTCTTCCATCACCGCGCGGCGCTGGCGCCATTGGCCGAGTGCCTCAAGGCGCGCGGAGAGCCACCCGCCAAGCCCGTGCTTCGGCTGCTTCTGAGCGGGAGCAGACACTTCGTCGTACGACGAGTCGACATAGGTGAGGTTGCCGAGTGAGTAGGTGAATTGGTCCTTGGCGATTGGCGCGTTCATTGGTCTCATTCCAGTCTAGCGACCGGGTCCGGCGCTGCGTCATCACGGCGGGGCGCCCCCGGCCTTTGTCGCAGTGCAACATAAGCCGTGTTACGCCAGTTGATGTTTGCCGATTCTCTCCGCCAGCCATGCGGGGAATGCATGAAGGTCCGCTTGGGTATGAAAAAATGTCTTATCTGGCCCCAGGGAGACGATGATGACCACTGACCCCGCCGAGCGGCTAATTAAATTGCGCGACGAACTCAGGCGCCAGGATCTGGCCGGATTCATCGTCCCCCGCGCCGACGAACACCTGGGCGAGTACGTCCCTGCCTCGGCGGAGAGGCTCGCCTGGCTCACCGGCTTCACCGGCAGCGCCGGCCTCGCAGCCGTGCTCGCCGACAAGGCCGCGGTCTTCGCCGATGGGCGCTACGTCCTGCAACTCGACGCCCAGACCGACCCCATACTTTGGGAGCGCCGGCACGTGACGGAAGACCCGCCCGCGGCATGGCTGGCCGCCAATGCCCCGGCCGGCGGCGTGATCGGCTATGACCCGCTGCTGATCAGCGAGGACGCCCTGGCCCGCTACGTCGAGGCCGGGCTCACGATGCGCCCGGTGGCGCGGAACCCGATCGATGCGGTCTGGCCTGACCGACCCGCGCCGCCGCTCGCCGCCGCCGTGCCGCATCCGCTGGACTACGCCGGCCGCAGCGCCGCCGAGAAGCGCGAGCAGATCGCCGGTGCGCTGCGCGAGGCGAAGCTGGACGCCGCGGTGATCAGCGATCCGGCCTCGCTCGCCTGGCTGCTGAACATCCGTGGCGGCGACGTTCCGTTCACGCCCTTCGCGCTGGGCTTCGCCGTGATGCACGCCGATGGCGGGACGGAACTGTTCATGGACCCGGCGAAGCTGCCCGAGGCGACCCGCGCCTGGCTCGGCAACACCGTCTCGGTGGCGGGGCGCGAGGCACTGGCGCCGGCCTTGGCCCGGCTGGCCGGCAAGCGTGTCCGTGTCGACCCGTCCGGCAGCCCGGTCTGGTTCGCCCAGACCCTGCGCGCGGCCGGTGCCGTCGTCGTCGCCGGCCCCGATCCCTGCCTGCTGCCCAAGGCGCGCAAGAATGAGGTGGAGCAGCGCGGCACCCGCAACGCCCATCAGCGCGATGCCGTCGCGGTGTGCCGGTTCCTCCATTTCCTGCACGAGACCGCGCCCTCGGGCCGGCAGACCGAGATGTCGGCCGCCGCCCGCCTCCTGGCGCTGCGTGAGGAGGTGGCGGGCTTCCGCGGCGAAAGCTTCCCGGCGATTTCGGGCGCCGGCGAGCACGGCGCCATCATCCACTACCGCGTGACCGAGGAGACCGACCGGCCGATCCGTCCGAACGAGGTGTACCTGATCGATTCGGGCGCACAGTATGTGGACGGCACGACGGATATCACGCGCACCGTCTGGACCGGGCCCGGCGAGCCGCCGCAGCCCTTGCGCGAGCAGGTCACCCGCGTGCTGCAGGGCCACATCGCCATCGCGACGCTGGTGTTTCCGCATGGCGTCGGCGGCGCGCATCTGGATTCTTTCGCCCGCCGCGCGCTGTGGCAGGTGGGGCTCGACTACGACCACGGCACCGGCCACGGCGTCGGCAGCTACCTGTCGGTCCATGAAGGGCCGGTCAGCCTGTCGCGCCTCGCGCGGCCGGTGCCGATCGAGACCGGCATGATCCTGTCCAACGAGCCGGGCTATTATTTGCCGGGCGCGCACGGCATTCGGCTGGAGAACCTGCTGCTGGTGCAGGACGCGGCGATCGCGGGGGCCTCGAAGCCGTTCCTGCGCTTCGAGACGCTGACGCTGGCGCCGTTCGACCTCCGTCTGATCGATGCCGCCATGCTGCACGCCGATGAGCGCGCCTGGCTGAACGCCTACCATGCCTGGGTCCTGGCGGAGGTCGGCCCGCATCTGCCGGCCGAACTCCGCGCCTGGCTGGCCGCCTCCTGCGCGGAGATCGGCTGATGTTCCACCGCTTTCGCATCGGCGAGGCGGCGGCCACCATCGTCTCCGACGGACCGCTCACCCTGCCGCACGCGTCGAAGATCTTCCGCGGTCCCGCGACCGCCGCGCTCGACGCGGCCGTCGAGGCGGCGGGCCAGCGCAGCGATGCGGTGCGGGTGGAGCAGAACTGCCTGCTGCTGGAAACCGGCGGCCGGCGGGTGCTGTTCGACAACGGCCTCGGTTCGGAGAAGCTGTTCGGCCCCGACAGTGGCCGGCTGCACGACAGCCTGGCCGAAGCGGGGATCGATCCGGCCTCGATCGACGCGCTGGTGCTGACGCACGGGCATTCCGATCACTGCTGGGGCACGATGGGCGACGACGGCACGCCGAATTTCCCCAATGCGGCGATCTACCTGGCGCAGGCCGAACTCGACTACTGGACCAGCGATCCGCCCGGCGAGCGCTTCGAGCGCAGCGTCGCCGGCGTGCAGCGCCATCTGCTGCCGCTGCGCGACCGCATCCGCTTCATGCGCGATGGCGAGGAGTTCCTGCCGGGCATCCAGGCCTGGCACACGCCCGGCCATACGCCCGGCCACACGGCATTCCTGTTCACCGGCGGCTGGTGCCTGACCGGCGACGTCGCCTTCCACGATCCGCTGTCCTACGCCTTTCCCGATGCCCTGAGCGCCTTCGACGTGGACCCGCAGCTTGCGGTCGCGACGCGCCGCCGCCTGCTCGACCGGGTGTCGCACGAGCGGCTGCGCATCATCGGCTACCACCATCCCTGGCCAGGCCTCGGGCGGGTCGAGCCGGCGTCGGGCGCCTATCGCTTCGTCGCCGACGCCGCGCCTGCATAACGCGCGGTCAGCGGCGGATCAGGCTCTGCAGCGCCACCGCCGGATCGGCCACGGCGTCCGCATCCACCGGGCGCCGCGACTTGATCAGGGCCTGGCCGGCGCGGATGTCGCGCGGATTGTTGGCGGCGGTGACGCCGATCACGCTGCCGTCCGCCGCCAGGTGCACCGCGGTGAACGCCGTGCCGGGCTGGTGGACGCGCACGATGGTGCGGGCGGCTTCGGCCGGCAGTCCCGCCACCTGCAGGTTCACGCCGTGCTGGTCGGTCCAGAACCACGGGATGTCGTCGTACGGCGTTGTGTCGCCGCACATCGCCTTGCCGACCGCGATGCCGTGGTTCTGCGCGTGCCGCCACGCCTCAAGGCGCAGGCGGCGGTCGAACAGCGGATGGTGGAACGCGGTGACGTCGCCGGCGGCGTAGACGTCGGGCGCGCTGGTGCGACCAAGTTCGTCGACCACGATGCCGCCCTCCAGGGCGAGGCCGGCATGCTCCGCCAGCGTCAGGTTGCGCTGCATGCCGACGCCCGCGACCACCAGGTCGGCGGAGAACTCCTTGCCGCCGCGGCAACTCACCAGCAGCCCGCCGCCGGGCGCATCGTCGATCGCATCGACGATGACACCGAAATGCAGCGTGACGCCGGCATCGCGGTGCAGCGCCTCGATGAACGCCGCGCCTTCCGGCGACACGCCGCGGCCCATGGCGCGCGGCATCGCCTCGAGGACGGTGACCTCCGCGCCCCGCTTGCGGGCCGAGGAGGCGATCTCCAGGCCGATGACGCCGGCGCCGATGCACAGGACGCGCCGGGCGGTGGCGAGGCGCTCGCGCACGATGCGGGCTTCCTCGATCGTGCGCAGGTATAGCGCCTTGGCCGCGCCGTGGATCGGCAGGTGGCGGGCGCGGCCGCCGACGGTCAGCAGCAGCCGCTCGTAGTCGAAGCTGCGGCCATCGGCCAGGCGGATGCTGTGGCCGGCGGTGTCCAGTTCGGTGACCGCGACCCCCAGCAGCAGGTCGATCCGCAACTCGGCGTAGCGTTCGGCGGTGTGGAAATAGGCGAGGGGGCAGTTCGGCCTCCTCGGTCAGCACCGCTTTCGACAGCGGCGGGCGGTCGTAGGGGCGCCACACCTCCTCGCCGATCAGCAGGATGGGACCGTCGAACCCCGCCTGGCGCATGGCGGTCGCCGCCCAGGCGCCAGCCTGGCCCGCCCCGACGACGATATGGGTCATCGGCCGGTGGGGGCCTTCTCGGGCAGCCAGGCGTCGGTCCAGCCGTTCTGGTTGCCGGGCGGGCCAAGCTTGACCTGGGTGCGGCCGAGACCCTCGCGGCTGACGATCTGGATGCCGGTCGGCTGGGCGATGATCCGGCAATCGGCGGCCATCGTGCTGCCGCCGCTCACGCGGGCCACCATGTTGGCGGCGTGGCGTTCCAGGTCGTCCGCGGTGCGGCACAGTATCGCGCCCGGATCCAGCCTGGGCCACACGGTCGGCAGCGCGCGCACCGGTGGCAGCGGCGCCGCCTTCTTGGGAATGAGGCCGGGGGCATCCAGAATCACCTGCGCCGACGCGGGGGACGCGAGCGGTGCGACCACTGCCGCGAGGAGAATGAAACGGAAAGGAAAAGACATCGGCATGGCGCCTCCAGGACTCAAAGCACCACAGTCTAGATTTCTCGGGACGCGGCGGGCAACCGGTGTCTTGGCCGGCCGCGCATCGGCTGGCATGCTGCATCCCAGCATGAGTGCAGGAGAGTGACATGGCTGACGCGGGTTGGGTGCGGGTGGCGAGCGTGGCGGACGTGGCCGAAGGCCAGATGCAGGGCGTGCGGGTCGGCGATCGGGAGATCGCGCTGTATCACCTGCCGGGCGGCGACTTCTGTGCCACGGACAATGTGTGCAGTCATGAATACGCGCTGCTGACCGACGGCTGGCTCGAGGATGGCTGCGTCGAATGCCCGCTGCACGCCGCGCGGTTCGACGTGCGCACCGGCCGGGCGCTGTGCGCGCCGGCAGAAGGCCGGCTGCAGGTGTTCGAGGTGAAGGTGGAAGGCAGCGACCTGTTGCTGAAGACGCCAGCCTGATCCATCGCGAACCCTGATCCCGTCCTGGCATGGACATGCGGCCGATCGACTGCGATCTGCATCCGGCCGTGCCGGCGATGTCGGCACTGCTGCCGTACCTCGACGACATGTGGCGCGAGACCCGTGGTGCGGCGCGGTATCGATGATCTGAACACGATCGCCTATCCCGCCAACAGCCCGCTCACGGCGCGCGAGGATTTCCGCGATCAGCGCGGCCGGTTCGCCACGTCGGTCGAGTGGCTGGGGTCGGAGGCGCTCGATCCGTTCGGCACACGATTCGCCATCTGCAACTGTCTCTACGGCGTGCAGGCGACGTTCAGCGAGGACCTGGGTGCCGCGATGGCGCGCGCGGTGAACGACTGGATCGTGCACGAGTGGCTCGATCGCGATCCTCGGCTGCGCGCCTCGATCGTGGTGCCGCAGCAGAGTCCCGAACTCGCCGTCGCGGAGATCGAGCGCTGCGCGGCGGACCGGCGGTTCGTGCAGGTGATGCTGCTGGTGTCGGGCGAACTACCGCTGGGGCGGCGGCAGCACTGGCCGATCTACGCTGCGGCCGAGCGCCACGGTCTTACGGTCGGCATCCATGCCGGCAGTTCGTACCGGCATCCCAGTACGCCGGTGGGGTGGGGCAGCTACCTGAGCGAGGACTACATCAACCAGGCCGGCGCGTTCCAGACCCAGCTCACCAGCCTGATCGCGGAAGGCGTGCTGGCGAAGTTCCCCGATCTGACCTTCGTTCTGATGGAATCCGGGGTGACCTGGCTGCCGGGCTACCTGTGGCGGCTCACCAAGTTCTGGAAAGGGCTGCGCAGCGAGATCCCCTGGGTGGCCGACCCGCCCGCCACGATCGTGCGCGAGCGTATCCGCCTGACGCTGCAGCCGTTCGACGGCCCCCCCGATCCCGCCACGATCACGCGGTTCATGGAGCATATGGGGTCGGACGAGTTGCTGCTGTTCTCGACCGACTACCCGCACTGGCAGTTCGACGGCATCGACGCCATTCCGGCGGGGCTTGACCCGGCGCTGGCGCGGAAGATCATGGTGGACAACCCGCTGAAGACGTATCCTCGGCTGAGGGAGACAGTGACATGAATGTTGACGTCCTGAACCGCTCCGGCCTCCAGGCACCGGCCCAGTCGAAGCTCGCGATCGCCGATTGCGACGTGCACCCGCGCCCTGCCGGCGCCGGCATCGGCGGGGTGAGCCGCTCGCTCTACCCGTACCTGTCGAAGCGCTGGCAGGAGCATATCGAGACGATCGGCGTGCGCTACCGCCAGCCGTGGGAAAAGGGCTCGGCCTATCCGAAGGGCCAGCCGCAGGCCTGCCGCCGCGATGCCTGGCCGAACGGCGAGAATCCCGGCAGCGACCTGGGCTTCATGGCCGAGCAGCACCTCGATCCGAACAACGTCGCGCTGGGCATCCTGAACCCGCTGACCAGCGGCCAGGGCGCGCAGGACGCCGACCTGTCCGCGGCGCTGACCCATGCCACCAACGAGTGGCAGGTCGCCGAATGGACCTCCCGCGATTCGCGTCTGAAGGCCTCGGTCGTGGTCCCCTACGAGGACGGCGCGACCTCCGCCCGCATGATCGAGGCGCGCGCCGGCGATGCGAATTTCGCCCAGGTGCTGCTGCTGACGCGCACGGCCGAGCCGCTCGGGCAGCGGCGCTACTGGCCGATCTACCAGGCCGCGGCCGAAGCCAACCTGCCGATCGGCATCCACGCGTTCGGCTATGGCGGCAGCGCGCTCACGTCGGGCGGCTGGCCCTCCTACTACATCGAGGAAATGGTCGGCCACGCGCAGTGCCAGCAGGCGGTGCTCACCAGCCTGATCCTCGAGGGCGTGTTCGAGCGCTTCCCGACGCTGAAGGTGGTGCTGGTCGAGGCCGGCTTCGCCTGGGCGCCGGCGCATGCCTGGCGGATGGATGCGCAGTTCCGCAAGCTGCACAAGGAAGTGCCGCACCTGAAGCGGCTGCCGTCGGAATACATGCGCAGCAATGTCTGGTTCACCACCCAGCCGGTGGAGGAGCCGGAGCCGCGCGAGCACTTGGCCGATGCGATCGA
This sequence comes from Acetobacteraceae bacterium, assembly GCA_037201625.1. GTDB lineage: Bacteria > Pseudomonadota > Alphaproteobacteria > Acetobacterales > Acetobacteraceae > JAMXLO01. The sequence goes on from JBBCGR010000003.1 coordinate 3,424,588, forward strand.
GTGGATGGGCTGGGACCGCGTGCTGTTCGCCACCGACTATCCGCACTGGGACTTCGACGACCCGGCGCACGCGCTGCCGATCCGCATGACCGAGCAGCAGAAGCGCGCCATCTTCCTGGACAACGCCAAGACGGTATACGGGATCGCGTGAGGCGCGCGCTGCCTGCGCCCCTTGGGGGACGCGGGCAGCGCGACCAGATGATGCGCATGGACATCGTCAGCATCCCTGGCTCGCGCATCATCGAGATCGCCCGGGTCGCATTCGCCACACCCGACGCCGATTTTCTATGCTTTGGTGAATCGGACCAGCCGAGCCCGGGGGCCGCCCATGCGGCGGCCATTGCGGCGCTGCACGCCGGTGCCACGCGCTATCCCGACGTGCGCGGCCTGCCGGACCTGCGTGCCGCGCTGGCCGAGTACCTGACCGGCCTGCATGCGAAGCCGGTCGCGGAGGAGCGCGTCCAGGTCACCGCCTCGGGCATGACCGCCGTCTCGGTCGCGCTGGCCGCCACCGTGCGTGCCGGCGACCGCGTGGTGCTGCACAGCCCGTCCTGGCCCAACGTGGGCAACGCGGTGCGGCTGCGCGGCGCGGCGGTTGACGAGTTGCCGCTGACGGCGCTGCCCGACGGCAGCTTCCGCATGGATCTGGACCGGCTGGACGCGATGCTGGACGGCGCGCGCGCCTTCATCCTCAACAGCCCGAACAATCCGACCGGCTGGACGGCGACGCTCGAGGAACTCGCGAGCATCCTGGAGATCGCTCGCCGCCGCCGCGTCTGGCTGATCTCCGACGAGGTCTATTCGCGCCTGGTGTATGACGGGGCGGCCGCCGCGCCGTCACTGCTGGACATCGCCGAACCGGACGACCGCGTCATCGTCTGCAACAGCTTCTCCAAGACCTGGGTGATGACCGGCTGGCGTCTCGGCTGGCTGGTGGTGCCGGAAGGCACGCGCGACGCCATCACCGAACTGGTGGAGGTGACGCATTCCGGCGTGGCGCCGTTCATCCAGCACGCCGGCTTGGCCGCGGTGCAGGACACCGCCACGGTCGAGCGGTTCCGTGCCCATTGCGCGACCGGCCGCGACCTGGTCGGCGCTGCGCTGTCCGGCCTGAACGGCGTGCGCTATGTCGCGCCCGACGGCGCATTCTATGCCTTCGTCGGCGTGGAGGGCCTGTCCGACAGCCTCGCCCTGGCCAAGCGCCTCGTCGTCGAGCACCACGTGGCGGTCGCGCCGGGCATTGCGTTCGGCGACGCCGGTGAGGGCTACCTGCGCATCTGCTTCGCCCAGTCGGCCGAGCGGATCGAGCGTGCGATGGGACGGCTGCGCGACGGGCTGCTGGCCCAGGCCTCGGGGTGACGGCCGCAAAACGTCCGGGCCGTGCCGTATCGTTACAGAAGCCTTAAGGAAGCCTATCCTAGGGTAAGGAGCCCTCGTCCGTCGCAAAGGCGTCCTTGTGAAGCTTCGAACCTGGTTATGCGGTCTTGCGGTGATGCTGTCCGCCGGTTCGCCGGCAGAGGCCCAGTCGCCCGCGCCGGCGGTGGCGCAGCCGCCCGCGGCGGCAGAATCGCAGTCGCCGACTGATATCTGGGATCGCGACACGCTGACCGGCGATTGGGGCGGCCTGCGCACGGCGCTCGCCGAGCAGGGGATCGTGTTCAGCGCGGCCTATACCGCCGAGGTGTTCGGCAACGTCCAGGGCGGCATCAGGCGCGGCGCGACGTATGACGGCCTGTTCGTGCCGCAGATCGATGTCGACCTGGAAAAGCTCGTGGGCTGGCGTGGTGCCTCGATGCGCGCCTCGATGCTGCAGGGTCATGGCCCGTCGCTGGCGCAGGGCTTCGTCGGCAATTTCCTGATCATGTCGGGGACCGTCGCGGTGCCCCCTGCCACGCGTCTATACAATTTGTGGCTGCAGCAGAACCTGTTCGACGACCTGCTGTCGATCCGCGTCGGGCTGATGAACGTCGACGCGGAATTCCTCACCAGCCAGACGGCGGGGCTCTTCCTGAACTCGACGTTCGGCTGGCCAGGCTGGACCGCGGTGGACCTGCCCGGTGGCGGTCCGGCGTTTCCGCTGTCCGCACCGGGCGTGCGCGTGAAGCTGCAGCCCGCACCCGAGGGCAGCTATCTGCAGGCCGCCGTGTTCAGCGGCGATCCGACCGGGCATGGCGGCTCCAACAGCCTGAGCACCAGCATCCCGTCGGGCACCGTTGTCAGCTTCAACGGCGGCGCCTTCCTCATTGCGGAGGCGGGCTATGCGGTGAACCAGACCGAGGATGCCAAGGGGCCGCCGGTCGCGTTCAAGCTGGGCGGCTGGTACCACACGAGCCGCCGCTTCGAGGACCAGCGCTTCGACACGCTGGGCGTCTCGCTGGCAAGCCCGGCGTCCAACGGCGTGCCGCGCAACCATAGCGGCGACTGGGGCATCTACGCCGTCGCCGATGCGTCGCTGTATCGCACCGAGAATGGCGGGCTCTCGGCCTTCGCGCGCATCGCCGGCAGTCCCGGCGACCGCAACCTGGTGTCGTTCTACCTCGACGCGGGCCTGGCGTACAAGGGGCTGTTCCCCAGCCGAGGCGACGACACCGCCGGCATCGGGTTCGGCTATGCGCGGATCGGCGGCAATGCGCGCGGCCTGGACCAGGACACGCGGAATTTCGGCAGCCCGGGCTTCCCGATCCGCGACCAGGAGATGGTGCTGGAACTGAGCTACCAGTTCCAGGTGACGCCGTGGATGACGCTGCAGCCGGACCTGCAGCGCGTGTTCCATCCTGGCGGCAACGTGCAGAATCCGGACGGCTCCATCCGGCGCGACGCCCTGGTGCTGGGGCTGCGGTCCGCGCTGACGTTCTGAGGCGCTGGAGCGGTTTCCGTTCGCGGTGGCTCACGGAACCCGTTCCAGCTCGATGTCTGAGAGCGTGATTCACCGCTCCGGTTCATCCACCTGCGCGGATCACGCTCCAACTCGTTGTCTGAGAGCGTGATTCACCGCTCCGGCTGAACCACCTGCGCGGATCACGCTCTAGGCTCGATGGCTGAGAGCGTGATTCACCGCTCTGGTTCAACCACCTGCGCGGATCACGCTCTAGGCGCCGCCGTTCACGTCGATCGTCGCGCAGGTGATGAACGATGCCGCGTCGCTCACCAGGAACTCGACCACCGAGGCGATCTCCTCGGGCTCGCCGGGGCGGCCGAGGGCGCTGCCTTTGGCGCGTTCCTTCGCCACCGGCGGGGTGCGCGCGCCCATCGCCGTGTTGATCAGGCCGGGTGCGATCGCATTGACGCGGATGCCGTGGCGGCCGAGACGCGCGCCCAGGCTGCGGGTGAGGTTGATGACGGCGGCCTTCGAGGCACCGTACTCGACTACGGTGCTGCCGCGCTGGCCGGCGGAGGAGGCGGTGTTGACGATCGCGCCGGTCTCGCCGGCATCGATCAGGCGCTTCGCCACCCATTGCGTGGCGAAGAACGGCACGCGCACGTTCACCGACATCGTTGCGTCGAACTGGCCCGGTGCGACGTCGAAATAGTCGGTCTCGGGGTGGTAGATGCCGGCGTTGTTGAACAGCACGCGGATCAGGCCGTGGTCGCGCTCGATCGCGGCGAGCACCGCCTCCATGCGCCCGAGGTCGGTGAGGTCGCACTGGTAGTGCGGCCAGTTGCCGGCGCCGTCAGCGCCGACGTCGATGCCGATGGCAAGATGGCCCGACTGCGCGAGCCGCCGGCAGGTTGCCTGGCCGATCAGCCCGTTGCTCCCGGTGATGACCGCGACCTTTGGCATTGTGCGTCTCCTCCTTTGTCCGGCCGCTGCGCCGCCGGATCGCCGGGGAGGTTAACCGAGCCTGCCGCAATTGCGAACACCGGCAGGTCTGACAATAGTCAATTCAATGAAACGGCCTGTATTGCCTGCGATCGTAATAATGTTACGCTGAGTTTAATACGATTGCATATTACAGGGAAAAGTCATGGCAACCATCACCTGGCAATCCGCCACATCCGGCAATTGGAGCGTCGGCGCCAACTGGGTGGGCGGGGTGGCGCCGAAGGAGGATGACGACGCCCTCATCAACGTGCCGGGTGCCTATCTGATCACCGCCGCCAACGTCACGGTGAACAGTGTGACGCTCGACGATGCGGCGGGCGAGATCTTCGCCGCGGGCGGCCTCAGCGTCGCGACCGGCATGGTCATCAGTGCCGGCACGCTGCTGGTGGACACGGGCGGCAGCGTCGCTGCCGGCAACCTGATCAATGCCGGCACGATCATCGATAATGGCGTGCTGACCGCTCATATCGAGGATGCAACTGCGCTGGACCGCATCGGGGGCAGCGGCACGCTGTTCCTCGATGCCGCCTTCGTCAATTTCGGCACGGTCGACCTGCCTGGACCGGTTGCACTGCCGGAACTGGTCTGGCAGGGGACGCTGGAAGGCGGCACGCTGCACCATCTCGGCGGCCAGGTCGCCAACACGCTGACCCTGGCGAACGTCGAGCTTGGCGGCAGCCTGCTGGCGTCCCAGGCAACGCTGCTGTTCGACGGCGGCGTGACCTTCGCCGGCGCCGAGGGCAGCGGCGCGGGGACGCTCGACCTGTTTGGCATGTTCAATCCCGACGGCGTGCCGAGCGAGGCGCACTTCAACGGCAGCCAGACGCTGGACAATGCCCTGGTGTCCGCGAATGGCGCACTGTTCGAAATCCCCGACACGCTGACGCTCGGCGACGGCCTGACGCTGCATGCGGCCCCGGTGCTGCATTCGCTGGCCCTGGAGATCGACGGCGCCGGCACGCTGGTCAATGACGGCACCATCGACCTGGAATCCCGGGCGGGCGTGTCGGTCGGCGTGGCCAACTTCATCAACGCCGACCTGATCGCGATCCGGCCGACCGCGAATGGCGTCGTGAGCGCCAGTTTCGGCGTCACCTCCGGCGTCTTCAGCAATCTCGCCGCCGGCAGGGTCGAGGTGGCCGATGGATTCATGCAGCTCAGCGCGCCGGTCGTGGAAAATGCCGGAACGATCGCCACGACCGGCGCGCTGGCGACCGTCGCGATAAGGAGCGGCACGCTGACCAACATGGCGGGGGCCCTCATCAGTGCCGACGCCGGCGGGATTTCGTTTCTGCAGCCCGTGCTCAACAATCTTGCCGGCGCGGCGATCCGCTCTGCTGGCGGAACGATCGTGTTCGGCAGCACGCTGGCGCTCACCAGTGACGGCACGATCGCCGCGGCGGGTGGTCTGATCGACATCGAGGCCGCCTCCCTGGGCGGCAGCGGTCTTGTCACCCTGTCCGGCAACGGCGCGGTGGAGGTCGGCGGCGCCGCGAGCGGTACCGAGACATTCGACTTCACCGGTGCCGGCACGCTGATCCTGGAGCAGCCGGCCTTCGTCGCATCCACGATCAGGAACTTTTCGCCGGACGACACGATCCGTCTGGGCGTGGCCGCAACGGCAGTCAGCTACACCGACGGCGACCTGAAGATGCAGACGACCGGCGGCCAGGCCTTCGACCTCGCGATCATCGGGCCGCTCACCCTCGGCGACTTCATCGTCAGCGGTGACGGCAGTACGACCACGCTCAATCTCGCCTGCTTCGCCGAGGGCAGCCGGATCCGGACGGACGAGGGCGACGTGCCGGTGGAGCGGCTGCGCGTGGGCGATGGTGTGGTGCTGGCCGGTTCGGCGCACACGCTGCCGGTCGTATGGATCGGCCATCGCGGCGTCGATTGCCGGCGTCATCCCGACCCTGCCTCGGTCTGGCCGGTGCGCATCGCGGCGCACGCCTTCGCGGCGGGCGTGCCGCAGCACGATCTCTATCTGTCGCCCGATCATGCCGTGTTCGTCGACGGCGTGCTGATCCCGGTGAAATACCTCGTCAACGACAGCACCATCACGCGGCAGGAACGGAAGAGGGTCACCTACTACCACGTCGAATTGCCGCGCCACGCCGTTCTGCTGGCCGAAGGATTGCCGGCCGAGAGCCGCCTGCCGATGGCGGACCGTTCCGCCTATGCCAATGGCGGCGGTCCGGTCGCGCTGTATCCCGACTTCCATAGCCATGCATGGGAGGCGCTGGGCTGCGCGCCGCTGGTGGTGACCGGGCCGGTGCTCGAGGCCGTCCGCGCCAGGTTGCACGAACGCTCACTGCCTGGTGCACGTCGCACCAGTGAGCCGGTCGTCGCGGCATGAATTTGGTACCGCACGGACGGGGTGTCGGATCATGATGGAAACCAATGGGTCGTATCGGTAATCTTCCGTGCAAACCTGCGGAATGGGGAAGCACCATGCGGCGAATGCCTTGCGCTCTTGCGAGCATTCTCGTCGCTCAGGCGCTGTTGCTGCCCGACGCACAGGCACAGTCGGCCAAATCCCGTGTGGCAATCATCGCCGCCGAGATTCTGCTCAGCATGGGGGCCTCGGCTGCCTTCAACCAGCTCCGGTACGCTGCCTGTCCAAATGAAACGGCAAAGGACCAACTGGGAGCTACGTTGCTTCAGGCTCTGGACTGCGCCAGCTTGCCGTCCCGCGAGCTTCCAGCCGGCGCGGCGCCGGGCGGAAACGCACCAGCCCCGAAGTCCGGCAGCATCGTTCCCCCTGCGGCAGCAGGCACTCTTCCGCCTCCTCCAGCCACTGGTGGCAGCGCCCCACCTGCGGCTGGCGGCGCCAGCATCCCCCCGCCGACGATCGCCGACATCCCTCAGCCCGTGATTCCCGGCGGTAATACGCCTCTTGGCCCGACTGGCCATTATAGCTCCCCGAGCACCAAATCGCCGCGGTTCTCCGAGACCCTGCCGGCCATCGACGCGGCACAAGGGACATGGACGACGCGAGATACTGCGAGCTGCGCAAACCGCTACTATACCTGGACTGTGTCCGGAACGATCGGCATGTCGACCTTCAAGGATCAGTTCGGTCAGATCGACGTGGAACGGACGGTGGAGGTCAAGGACAATGTCCTGATCACCGAGACCATCGACTCGTTCCATCCGTTTGATCGGCGCACCGAGCGACCCGGCACGCGCTGGAGCTACATCTTTCTCGATCGGAATCATGTGCAGGTACGGAACTGGACAACTGGAGCATCGTTCCCCCTCACGCGATGCAGTGGTTGATGTACGACCGCGCCAATCTAGCCTGTCAGCCATTCTGGCCTCGTGGGCGTCCGTGGCGCTGCTGCTGCCGATCAGTGTAGCGCACCCTGAGGCGCGCCCCGCGCAGACCATGTCGGTTGCCGCCGAGGCGGATGTTAAGCGTGGACCGCCGTTCGGGTCACCGGGGCACCAGCAAAAGCGGCCTTGGATGGTGTTGCCGGAAACGCCGTCGCTGCCGACGCCGGACGACCAGGGGATGGTGCCGGTCAACGGCGGCAAACTCTACTATGCGCGGTATGGCAAAGGGGACCCAGTCATCCTGCTACATGGCGGACTGGCAAACTCCAACTACTGGGGACACCAGGTTCCGGAACTGGCAAGACATTACCAGGTTCTGGTGATCGATCTCCGGGGCCATGGCCGCAGCCCTGCGTCGGTTCAGCCGATGACCTACGACGCCATGACATCCGACGTGGTGGGCGTTATGGACCATCTGCACCTGCCCTCGGCCGCCTTCGTCGGCTGGAGCGATGGTGCGATCATCGGTCTGACACTGGCGATACAGCATCCCGAACGCGTCGCCAGGCTGTTCGCTTTCGGGGCCAATTTCAGTGCAGAGGGGTTGATCGCTGACGGCGCTCACAGTGCCACGTTCCTTGCCTACACTCGCCGCGCCGCGCTGGAATATCAGGCGCTGTCGCCGAACCCAGCCGAATACCCGACGCTGCTGCGGCGCATGCGGCGCATGTGGAGTACCGAACCCAAGCTCTCCAAGGGGATGCTTTCCAGCATACAGGCGAGGACGACCATCGCCACGGGCGACCACGATGAAATCATCAGGGTACAGCATGCCAGGGACTTGGCCGCCGCCATTCCAGCGGCAATTCTTCTTGTTGAACCGAGGGTGAGCCACTTCGCCATGCTGCAGAACCCACGGCAGTTCACGCGCGATGTGTTGCTGTTCCTGGGCCGGAGCGATGATCCGGCCGGGGGCCGATGATCGCGGGCGAATGTTGGACGGGCGCCAGGCTCGACCTGCGCACGATTGACCGACCGTCACGACGGCGTGCATAGACCGCGCTCGACGCGGAGGAAACTACCCATGAAGTCGACCGGTGCCTGCTTCGGTGCCAGCCTGATCGCGGCTGCACTGCTTGCCACTTCCCCTGCCACCGCCACCGATCTCATCATCGGCCGCGCCACCGAGCAGAACTCGCTCGATCCGCTTTTCTCGGACCTCGGCAACGACGTCGCCACCGCCGAGAACATGTTCGAGAGCATGGCCGAGTTCGACTCGAAGTTGCATATGGAACCAAGGCTCGCGGTATCGTGGAAGCTGCTCGATCCGCTCACGTGGGAGGTGAAGCTCCGGCCCGGCGTGACGTTCCATGACGGCACGCCGTTCACCGGCGAGGACGTCGCCTTCTCGCTGAAGCGCGCCCGCGACGTGCCGAACAGCCCGGGCCCGCTGTCCAGCTTCGTGCGCCCGGTGAAGCAGACCGAGGTGGTCGACGCGCACACGCTGCGCATCCACACCGACCAGCCGACGCCGCTGCTGATGGACATGGTGGGGCGCATCTTCATCGTCCCCGCGAAGCTCGGCCCGTCGGTCACCACCGAGGATTTCTCCTCGGGCCGCGCGATGATCGGCACCGGCCAGTACCGGTTCAAGCAGTCGATGCCGGGCGACCGCGTGGTGGTGGAGGCCAACCGCAACTACTGGGGCGACAAGCCGCAGTTCGAGACGGTGACGGTGAAGTTCCTCGCCAATGCCGCCGCGCGCAGTGCCGCCCTGCTGTCCGGCTCGGTGGATGTGATCGAGCAGATTCCGCCGTCCGACATCTCGGTGTTCCAGAACCGCCAGGACCTGACGCTGTACTCGGTGGTGTCGACGCGCATGATCTACCTGGCGATGGACCAGGGTCGCGACGAAAGCCCGTTCATCACCGACAAGGACGGCGCGCCGCTGAAGGTGAACCCGCTGAAGGACCGCCGCGTGCGGCTGGCGCTGTCCAAGCTGATCAACCGCCAGGCGATCGTCGAGCGCGTGGTCGCCGGCGCCGGCGAGGCGGCGGGCCAGATCGTGCCGGAGGGGATGGGCGGCTACGATCCGTCGCTGAGGCCGATGCCGTTCGACCTCGATGGCGCGAAGAAGCTGCTGGCCGAGGCCGGGTATCCGAACGGGTTCGGGCTGACGGTGCATGGCTCGAACAACCGCTTCCCCAACGATTCGCAGCTTACCCAGGCGCTCGGGCAGATGTTCTCGCGCGGCGGGCTGAAGGTGAACGGCGTCGATGCGCTGCCGTACAACGTCTATGCGCCGGGTGCCACGGCGCGGAAATACAGCCTGTTCATCTTCAGCTACGGCAGCATCGCCTCGAGTTCGCTGAACGGCCTGACCGGCGTGGTGGCGACGTACGACAAGGAGGCGGGCACCGGCTCGCTGAACCGCGCGCGCTACTCCAACCCGAAATTCGATGCGATGCTGCGTGCGGCATCCGCGGAGTTCGACGAGACCAAGCGCAACAAGATGCTGGCGGATGCGACGCGCGAGGCGATGGAGGATGGCGGCATCCTGCCGATCTACTGGCAGAAGCTGTACTGGGCCGCGCGCAAGGGCATCACCGTGGATCCGGATCGCGGCGAGGCGACGTCGGTTCGCTTTATCTCGCTCGCGAAGTAGGCTGCCGGAGCCCGGTCGGAAAGCAGGAGCGGCGAATGACGGCAAGCCAGGATCTCGCGCAGGGTCCGTTGGACTTCATGAACGACAACATCCTGATCGTGCCGATGCTGGGCAACAACGCGGTGCCCGTGACGCAGGGAACCACGACCGTCCAGATCTACTCGCGGCCGACCAACCGGGTGCGCGGCCGGCGGCACAACTGGCGCAGGACCGAGGTCGGCGTCTGGTTCATGGTGCCGCAGGGGGCCGCGGCCGCGCCGCCCGACGCGGTCATCGACCCCAATCCGCTGACCGTCTATTTCTGTCCGTACCACGACAACAGCACGCTCGGCGCGGTGGTCTCCAACGGCGCCAACCTGATGTTCACCACGCAGATGGATGGGTGCAGTTTCGGCATCGGCAGCGCCTCGCCGGCCGGCAACCGTCTCGTCTACCACACGAACGAGGCGGCGGTCGGCGGAACGGGCGGCCCGGGCGCGCAGTCGAACGCGCAGGACCGTTCGCTGCGGGACAATTTCGGCGCCACCAACACCAATATCGAGGCGATCCTCGCCCCCAACGACTACCGGACCAGCCGGCGCGGCACCGTGTACAAGTCGACCACCTTCGGCGTCCGCAATGCCGCGAGCAACCAGTGGCACTTCTTCGCCCAGCGCTTCACCGAAGGCGCTCAGGTCGGCCACCTGCGGACCTTCATCCTGAAGGAGGTCGTGCAGGTCCTGTAAGCGCTGCCACCAGCGCCCGATCATCTTCTCCGCGCCCCGCACGAGCCCATCCCGCCTAATCTCGTTCACGCGATGGCACCGTCCCAATAGGCCACGATCGCTGGCCAAGCGGCGCGGCCGGACCTAGACTGCGGACAACAGGCTCAACGTGGAGAGGATGCATGCTGTCCATCGAACCAACCGGTGCAATCCTCGGCGCAACCGTGCGCGGCATTGACGTGCGGCAGGCCGACGAGAGGGAATTCGCCAAGATCCTGCTTGCCCTCGGCCAGCACGGCGTCCTGCGCTTTCCCGACCAGCAACTCGACATCGGCGACCTGCGCCGCTTCTCCGAGCGGTTCGGCGAAATCCAGGGCCCCAGCGAGGCGCCCGAGATCGCCAAGGAGAACTATGCGCATGTCGGCACGCTGTCGAACCTGAAGGAGAGCGGCAAGTATGTCGGCCTGCCGGACGCCGGCCAGGACTGGCACACCGACATGTCGTACCGTGACGTCATGGGCTTCGTGAATGTGCTGTACGGCATCCGCATCCCGCGGCGGAACGGCGTGCCCCTGGGCGGCACCGAGTTCGCCAACATGCACAGCGTCTACGACGCACTGCCCGAGGACCTGAAGTCGCGCCTCGCCGATGCGACGGCCACCCACGACTTCGAGAAGTTCTGGGAACACATGCGCCGCAACAAGGGCAGCGAGCGCCCGCCCATGAGCGCCCTGCAGAAGCAGCAGCGCCCGCCGGTGGTGCATCCGCTGTTCCTCACCCATCCGATCACCGGGCGGAAGGTGCTCTACGCCAACCCCGGCTACACCATGTTCATCAACGGCCTGCCGCGCAGCGAGAGCGACGAGATCCTGGACTTCCTGTTCGACTTCCAGCTTCAGGACCGCTTCCGCTACACCCATAGCTGGACCGAGAACGACCTGCTGGTGTGGGACCATATCGGCACGATCCACCGCGCGATCGCCGATTACGGCCCCGACGAGATCCGCCTGATGCGCCGCTGCCAGGTGATGGCGACCAAGGTGTTCAACCCCGACTTCCTGCGCCCGGTGCGCGAACTGATGACGGAGGCGGCATGACCCGCTGGGTGCGCTATACGGCCGATGGCCGCACGTCGTACGGCTCACTCGACGGCGAGACGATCACCGAGGTCAGCGGCGAGCCGTGGGGCGCCCATAGCGCCACCGGCAAGACGCACAAGCTGTCGTCGGTGAAGCTCGATGTGCCGGTGATCCCGCGCACCTTCTACGCCGCCGGCATCAACTACGCCGCGCATATCCGCGAGATGGCCGAGAAGCGCGGCGAGAAGCCGGTGTTCCCGGAGAAAGCCGATATCGGCTACCGCGCCAACAACGCGCTGATCGCCGATGGCGAGGACGTGGTGATCCCCAAGGACGCCACCGAGAAGGTCAACTACGAAGGCGAACTCGTGGTGATCATCGGCAAGCAGGCGAAGCACCTGTCGAAGGCCGATGCGATGTCCTGCGTGTTCGGCTACACGATCGGCAACGACGTGAGCGAGCGCACCTGGCAGCGCGGCGACCGTACCTTCTGGCGCGGCAAGAACACCGACACGTTCAAGCCGATGGGGCCGTGGATCGACACCGACGTCGACATCGATGCGATGGACACGATCGTCCGGGTGAACGGGAAAGAAGATCTGAAGTTCAAGACCAACGACATGATCTTCGACATCCCCACCTATATCGAGGCGATGACGCGCTACCTCACGCTGTACCCGGGCGACGTGATCTGGATGGGCACCGACGGCACCTCGCCCAATCTGGTCAGCGGCGACGTGGTGGAGGTGGAACTCACCGGTCTCGGCGTGCTGCGCAACCGGTTCGTACGGGAAGCATAGCCTCGCGCCTTCCCATGCGCCGTCTGCTGCGGCTGCCGCTCATTTCGCCGCGGCTGTGGCTGCGGCGGGTGGTGTTCTGGGTCGGCGCGGTGATCGTGGCGCTCGTCGCCATCGCCTTCGCCGAACTGGCCAACCTGGCGTCCGGCGCCTTCACAGCCTTCCAGGCGCCGATGCCCTGGGTCGCCTTCATCGTCTGTCCGGCGGGACTGGTCGCATCCTTCCTGCTGACCCGCCACGTCTTCCCGGGCGCCCAGGGCAGCGGCATCCCGCAGGTGATCGCTGCCCAGCACATGACGGACAGCGCCGCGATCGCCCGCGTGCTGTCGCTGCGCATCGCCATAGGCAAGATCCTGCTGACGCTCCTGGGCCTCGCCAGCGGCGCCTCGATCGGCCGCGAAGGACCCACCGTGCAGGTCGGCTCCACCATCATGCTCGGCCTCGGCCACCTGGTGCGGGTGCCGCGCATCGAGTTGGAGCGCGCGCTGATCCTGGCGGGCGGTGCCGCCGGCGTCGCCGCCGCATTCAACACGCCGATCGCCGGCGTCGTGTTCGCGATCGAGGAACTCAGCCACTCGTTCCATTCCCGCACCGCCGGCACCGTGCTGACCGCGGTCATCATCGCCGGCATCACCACGCTCGCGCTGATGGGCAACTACACCTACTTCGGCCACGCCTCCGCCACGCTGTCGTTCGGCCCGGGCTGGGCCGCCGTCGTGCTGTGCAGCGTGGTGGGCGGCCTGTCGGGCGGCGTGTTCAGCTCTGCGCTGATCGCCGCGGCGCGCGGCCTGCCCGGCCGCATCGGCAGCCTGATCGCGGGCTACCCGGTCGCCTTCGCCGCCTGCTGCGGCCTGGCGCTCGCCGCCATCGGCGTGGCGTCGGACGGCCAGACCTACGGCACCGGCTACGACCAGGCGCGCGGCATGGTGGAGCAGACCACGACGCTGCCCGCCTCCTACGTCGTGCTGAAATTCGCCGCCACCGTCATCTCCTACGTCAGCGGCATCCCGGGCGGGCTGTTCGCGCCCTCGCTGTCGGTCGGCGCCGGCATCGGCGCCTGGCTCGCGCATGTGCTGCCATCGGCGCCCGCCGGGGCGGTCGTGCTGCTGGGCATGGTCGCGTATTTCTCCGGCGTGGTACAGGCACCGATCACCGCCGCCGTCATCGTGATGGAAATGACCGACGACCAGCGCGTCACGATACCGCTGCTGGCGACGTCGTTCCTGGCGTTCGGCGTCTCGCGCCTGGTGTGCCGCCGGCCGCTGTACGGCGCGCTGGCGCACCGCTTCCTCGAGGTCCAGCGGCGCGCCCCATGCTGACCACACTCGTCATCCTGCTCGCCGCCGCCACCATCGCCGTTCCGCTGACGCGCCGCGCCGGCTTCGGCAGCGTGCTCGGCTACCTGCTCGCCGGCATCATCATCGGACCGGCCGGGATCGGGCTCATCACCGACGTCCACGACATCGCCTCGATCGCCGAACTGGGCGTGGTGATGCTGCTGTTCCTGATCGGGCTGGAGGTCCGCCCGCAGCGCCTCTGGGTGATGCGACGCGCCGTGTTCGGCCTGGGCTCGGCGCAGGTCGTGGTCACCGGCGGCGTGCTGGCGCTGCTGGCGCACCTGGCCGGCATCGCCTGGCCGGGCGCCATCGTGCTGGGCGCCGGCCTGGCCATGTCGTCCACCGCGATCGTGCTGCCGATGCTGGCCGAGCGCGACCTGCTGACCAGCCGCGCCGGCCGCGACGCCTTCGCCGTGCTGCTGTTCCAGGATCTCGCCTTCATCCCGCTGGTGGCACTCGTGCCGCTGCTCGGCGGCGACGCGGTGCCGGACCACGTGCCATGGTACGACGTGGCACGCGCCGCCGCAGCGATCGTCGTCATCCTGGTCGGCGGGCGCTTCCTGGTGGGACCGCTGTTTCGCCTGATCGGCGGCGCCAAGACGCCCGAGGTGTTCACCGCCGTCGCGCTGCTCATCGTGGTCGGCACCGCCTGGCTCGCCAGCATCGCCGGATTGTCGGCCTCGCTCGGCGCGTTCATGGCCGGCGTGCTGCTGTCCGGATCGGAATACCGTCACGAATTGCAGGCCGACATCGAGCCGTTTGAGGGCCTGCTGCTCGGCTTCTTCTTCATCTCGGTCGGCATGGAGGCCGATCTTGGCCTGGCGCGCACGGAGCCGCTGCTGCTGGTCGAGGCGGTGCTGCTGCTGCTCCTGGCCAAGAGCGTGGTGGCCTTCGCGCTGAGCCGCATCGCCGGGGCGAATGTCGCGAGCGCGCTGCGCTTCAGCCTCGCCCTGCCGCAGGCCAGCGAGTTCAGCTTCGTGCTGTTCGCTGCCGCCGTCGCGGCCGGCGCACTCACCCCCGCGCACGCCGCTCTCGCCACGCTGGTCACCGCCGCCTCGATGGTCGCGACCCCCGTGCTGTTCGCCGGCGTGGAAGCGATGCTGAAGCGGCTGCGGCGCCCACCGACGCCGGCCTACGACACGATCGACGCGCCGCCCGCGCCGGTGATCATCTGCGGCTTCGGCCGCTTCGGCCAGATCGTCGGCCGCGTGCTGCGCATGCACGGCATCGGCTTCACCGCGCTGGAACGCAACCCCGGCCAGGTGGAGGTGGTGCGCCGCTTCGGCATGCAGGTCTATTTCGGCGACCCGACGCGCCCAGACATGCTGCGCGCCGCCGGCGCAGAACATGCCAAGCTGCTGGTGGTCACGCTGGACGATCCGACCGGCGTGCTGAGCACGGTCGAGATGGCAAAGCGCTACTTCCCCAACCTCGCGATCCTCGCCCGCGCGCGGAACCGCTGGTACGCGCATCTGCTGATGGATCGCGACGTGGACGGCTTCGTGCGCGAGACCTTCTTCTCCAGCCTCAACCTCGCCAAACAGGCGCTCGTCACCCTCGGCATCGAGGCGGCCGCGGCGGATCGCGCAGTCGAACTGTTCCGCGAACATGATGAAAAGACCCTGATCGAGAACCACGCGATCTATCGCGACGAGCAACGGGTCATCCAGAGCCAGCAGCAGGCGGCCGACGAACTGGCGAGCCTGTTCGAGGCGGATCGGCCGTAGCGTCCGGCCGGCGTTTGTCGCTTCGGTGCGGATGGCGCCATAGTGTCATGGTCCCACGGCGTCATGGCTCCGGTGTCATGGCTCCAGCCACGGGGCGAACCGATCCGAGGGACCCACCATGCCCGACAGCATTCCGGTCATCGACGTCGCCGACACCCTGGCCGGGCGGCCAGGCGCGATGCAGGCCACCGCACGCGCGCTGCACGATGCGCTGACCACGGTGGGCTTCATGGTGATCACCGGCCATGACGTGCCGCAGGCGCTGATCGCGCAGACCTTCGCCGAGGCGCAGCGCCTGCACGACCTGCCGATGGCCAGCAAGCTGGCGCTGCGGCTGAACGAGCACAACAACGGCTACATGGCGATGGGTCGCTATGCGGTGTGGACGTCTGACGTCAACGCCAACGACAAGCCCGACCTGAACGAGGCGTTCTTCATCAAGCGCGAGCGTGCGCCGGAGCATCCGCTGCGCCGCTCCGGCCGCCGCTTCGTCGGCGCCAATGTCTGGCCGGAGGAGGCGGACCTGCCCGGCTTCCGCCAGCGCGCCTTGCAGTACACCGAGGCGATGGACGCGTTCGCGCTGCGCCTGCTGCCGGCGCTGGCCGTCGCGCTCGACCTGCCGCCCGACTGGTTCGCCGAAGCGTTCAGCGAGAGCCAGTTCTCGCTGCGCCTGTCGCACTATCCGCCGGTGCCCGCGGCAGCCAACCAGTTCGGCATCGCGCCCCACACCGACAGCGGTTTCATGACGTTCCTGGCGCAGACCGAGGTGCCGGGCCTGCAGGTGCGCATGCCGTCCGGCGACTGGCTGGACGTGCCGTACGTGCCGGGATCGTTCGCGGTGAATTCGGGCGACATGATGCGGCGCTGGACCAATGGCCGCTTCAAGTCGACGCCGCACCGCGCGCTGCCGCCGGTGGGCCGCCACCGCTACGCCATCCCGTATTTCTTCGGCCCGCAGTTCGACTGGGAGATCGCCTGCCTGCCGACCTGCACCGACGCGGCCAATCCGCCGCGCTGGGAACCCATCACCTATGCGGCGTGGCAGGAATACTGGTACGACGCGAACTACGATCCAAAGGCACAGAAGGACCTGGTCGCGTAACCAGGCAGCACGGAGGGGTATTATGGAAAAGCGCAGGCTGGGCCGCTCGGATATCGAGTTGCCGCCGCTGATGTTCGGCGGCAACGTATTCGGCTGGACCGCCGATGAGGCGACGTCGTTCAAGCTGCTCGACGCCTGTGTCGATGCCGGCATCAACGCGATCGATACGGCGGACGTCTATTCGGTCTGGGCGCGCGGCCACCAGGGCGGCGAGTCGGAGATCGTCATCGGCAACTGGCTGAAGCAGCGCGGCAAGCGGGACGATGTGATCATCGCCACCAAGGTCGGCAGCCAGATGGGCTCGGGCGACAAGGGCCTGTCGCGGGCCTGGATCATGAAGGAGTGCGACGCGTCGCTGCAGCGGCTGCAGACCGACGTGATCGACCTGTACCAGGCGCATCGCGACGATCCGGATACCTCGCAGGAGGAGACGGCCCAGGCCTTCGCCGACCTCGTGAAGGCGGGCAAGGTGCGCGTGCTCGGCGCCTCCAACTTCACTGCTCCGCGGCTCGCATCGGCGCTCGAGGTCAGCAAGGCGCACAACCTGCCGCGCTACGAGTCGCTGCAGCCGCTGTACAACCTGGTGGAGCGGCCGGCGTTCGAGGAGGATCTCGCGGCGCTCTGCGAGAAGGAGCAGATCGGCGTCATCAACTATTACGCGCTGGCGGCGGGCTTCCTGACCGGCAAGTACCGCTCGGAGGCGGATCTCGGGAAGAGCCCGCGCGGCGGCGGGGTGAAGAAATACCTCAACGACCGCGGCCTCGGGGTGCTGAAGGCGCTGGATGATGTGGCGGCGCGCCACAAGGCGACGCCGGCGCAGGTGGCGCTCGCCTGGCTGATCGCGCGCCCGGGGATCACGGCACCGATCGCCAGCGCCAGGAGTCCCGAGCAGTTGCAGGACATCCTGAAGGCGCTCGCGCTCAAGCTCGACGCGCAGGACATGGCACAGCTCAACACGGCCAGCGCGTAGCGCTCAGTCCCGCCGCCTGTCATTGCGAGGAGCGCAGCGACGAAGCAATCCCCATGGAGATCGCTTCGTCGCTGCGTTCGCAATGACAGGGGCAGCCCTGCTGCTACTCGCTCGCCTGCATGGTCTTCATCACCGGCGCATTGCGCGGGTTGCGCATCAGCAACAGCAGCAGCAGCGCCGGCAGGGTGGTGAAGATCATCAGCACGTAGTCGTTGATGTAGGCGATGATGTGGGCCTCGCGGTTGACCATGGTGTCGAGCATCGCCGCGCCGTGGCTGGTGGCCGGATCGAGCCAGTCGAACGCCTGCAAGGCACGGTTGAAAGGCGTGACCGAGGCGCCGATCACCTCATGCAGAGCCTGCGCGTTATGGGCGAGCAGCGAGGTCGTGACCGAGATGCCGATCGCCGCGCCGATGTTGCGGCCGAGGCTGAACAGCGCCGCCCCTTCCGTGCGCAGCGCGGGCGGCAGGGTGGCGAATGCCAGCACCTGCAGCGGCGTGAACACCAGCCCGAGGCCGGCGCCCTGCACGGCGATGGTGAACACCAGCCGCTGCTCCGAGATGTCGGGCGTCCAACTGGTCATTTCCCAGAACGACCAGCATTGCAGCAGCAGGCCGATGGCGACCAGCCATCGCGAGTCGACGCGGGAGACCAGGCGCCCGCACAGCACGATGGTCATCAGGTTGCCGATGCCGCGCGGCGCCATGAGCAGGCCGGCGGTGGCGACGGGATAGTTGCCCAGCGTCTGCAGCCACGGCGCCATCAGCGCGATCGAGGACACCAGGATCGTGCCGACGGCGAACATCATCACGAGGCCGGCCGAGAAATTTACGTCGCGGAATAGCACCGGGCGGATCAGCGGGTGCGGCGACCAGGCCATGTGCACCAGGAAGAGATAGATGCACAGGCCCGCCAGCACCGTCTCGATGATGATCTCGCTGGAGGTGAACCAGTCGAGCTTGTTGCCGCGGTCCAGCATCATCTGCAGCGCGCCGATGCCGATGCCGAGCGCGGCAAAGCCCAGCCAGTCGAACCGCATCCGCCGTTCGCCGTCGGTATTCTGCATGAACAGCATCAGCCCGAGCGCCGCCAGCGCGCCGAACGGCAGGTTGATGTAGAACACGTAGCGCCAGTTGTAGATCTCGGTCAGGTAGCCGCCGAGCGTGGGCCCCATGATCGGCCCGATCATCACGCCCATGCCCCACACCGCCATCGCGAAGCCGCGGCGCTCCACCGGGTAGATGTCGAACAGGATGGCCTGCGACAGTGGCACCAGGGCGGCGCTGAACACGCCCTGCAGCAGCCGGAACAGCACGATCTGTTCCAGCGTCTGCGCCGCGCCGCACATCATCGAGGTGATGGTGAAACCGATGATGCACGTGACGAACAGCCGCTTGCGGCCGAAGCGCGCCGCGAGCCACCCGATCGGCGCGGTCATGATCGCCGCGGCGATGATGTAGGTGGTGAGGACCCACGTGACCTCGTCGTAGCTCGAGGAGAAGCTGCCCTGCATATAGGGCAGCGCCACGTTGGCGATGGTCTGGTCGAGCGATTGCAGCAGGGTGGCGCAGATGATGCACGCCGTGATCATGCCGCGATGTGGCGTCGTCTCCGACAGAGTGACGGCGCCGGCGGCAGCAAGGGGCTGCCGGCCAGCCAACGAAGCCATGTCGTTTCTCTCCCGTTCGTCCAGCGGCCAGCGTGCCGGTCGCCGTGACTCCGTGGTTCGCTAGAGCAGATCCCGTTCGCGGTGGCTCACGGAACCCGCTCCTTATCGTTGTCTGAGAGCGTGATTCATCGCTCCGGTGGTTCCACCTGCACGGATCACGCGCTATCGCCAGCTATACGGTTCGGAGCGGTCCGCGGCGACCGGAATCTGCACCGCACTGCCCGGCGGATAGGACATCTCCTGCTCGTCGCGGCGGCGCAGGCGGTGGGCGATCGAGGGCGCCATCAGGTCGTAGTGGCCGGCAGCCAGTTCCTTCGCCGCCCGCAACGGCCAGTCCGCGTGCACCATCAGTTCGCGCGCCATCGCCACCAGGTCCGCGTGCCCGTCCTGCAGCACGGCCTCGGCCTGGCGCGGCTCCGTGATCAGACCGACCGCCATCGTCTTGATGCCGGTCTCTCGGCGCACGCGCGACGCATACGGCACCTGGTAGCCGGGCACCCGCGGCACCAGTTCCATCGCCGAATCGCCGCTGATGCCACCCGACGAGCAATCGACCACGTCCACGTCGCGCGCCTTCAACTCGTGCGCCAGCGCCACCGTGTCGTCGAGGCCCCACAACCCGCCCTTGCCGTCCACCGCGGAGACCCGGAAGAACAGCGGCCGGTCCTGCGGCCAGGCCGCCCGCACCGTCTCGGCCACCTCCAGCGCGAAGCGCATGCGGTTCTCGCGCGACCCGCCATAGGCGTCGGTGCGCTTGTTCGCCACCGGCGAGAGGAACTGGTGGATCAGGTAGCCGTGCGCGCCGTGGATCTCGGCGATGTCGTAGCCCGCGTCGGTGGCGCGCTTCGCGGCCTCGGCAAAGGCGGCGAGCACCGTGCGGATGTCGTCCTGGTCCATCTCGATCGGCACCGGGAAGCCGCGCCGTGCCGGGATCGGCGAGGGCGCCAGGCCGCGCCAGGGCGGCATGCCGGCACGGGCATCGCGTTCATCGAGCGCGCGCCATTCCTCCATCGCCCCGTGGGAGCCGGCGTTGCGGCCGCAATGGCCAAGCTGGATGGCCGGCACCGCGCCCATCTGCTTGATGAAGTCGGTGACGCGGCGATAGGCACGGCCCTGGTGGTCGTTCCAGAGGCCGGCGCAATGATAGGTCTTGCGGCCGCGCGCCTCGACCGCGGTCTCCTCGCCGAACACGATGCCGGCGCCGCCCATCGCGTAACGGCCGAAATGCACGAACTGCCAGTCGGTGGGACCGCCGTCGACCGACACGTACTGGCACATCGGCGACACGACGAGGCGGTTGCGGGCGGTGATGCCCCGGAGCGCGATCGGCGTGAACAGCAGGGGGAGCGGGTCGGCGGCAGGTGTCATCAGGGTCTCCGCGGCGGCACGGCGCGATGCACCGAGCATTGGCCATAGTTGAGCGGCAGCGGCAAGGCTCCGGCGCGGTCCAGGATGGCGGTCAGGTGCGGCCCGGTGCAACCCGCAGCCTGGGTCCCATCATGCCCCATACGCGGCGCGCCGCCGCCAGGACCACGACGCCCAGGCTGGTCAGCGCCACGTAGTGCGCGGGCCGCAGGCCGAAGCGCAGCGTCTCGCTCGCGGCCAGCACCCGCCAGGGATTGATCCCGGTCGCCAGCGCATACCAGGCGAACTCGATCCCGGCGGTGGCACAGGCGGCGACCACCGAAAGCGCGGTCTGCGCCAGCAGGCTGCGCTGCCAGTGCGAGGGCAGGGCTCGCCACAGCAGGAGCCAGGCGAACAGTCCGGAGAAGAACACCGGCTCGGACACGTTGGACTTGGACTGCAGGAAGTAGTGCAGCAGTCCCAGGATGCCGATCACGTAGATCGACCGGTGCATCAGCTTCCACCAGCGGCTGAGGCCGCGCACCCAGGCGTCGGTGGAGGTGACGCCCAGCACGGCGAGCCCCAGCAGGGCGATGAAGCCGATGGTCAGGTAGAACCGCAGCACGATCTCGGAGGCGACCGTGAGCAGCCGCCATTTCTCGTCCAGCATGTAGAGCAGGAGGTGCGTGCAGGCGTAGGCGAGGGTGGTCAGCCCGACGATGCGCCGCACCAGCAGCAGGCGCGGCCAGTTGAGGATGCGCGAGGCCGGCGTGATCGCCAGCGAGATCAGCAGATAGCGGATCGCCCAGTCGCCGGTGCCGTGGATCACCTCGGTCACCGGCCGGCCGCCCAGCATGCCGCTCGCCCACCAATAGGCCAGCACGCCGCCCGGGATGAAGCCCGCGGCCAGGACAACCGCCTTCAGCGGCAGGAATCGGCCGTGCCTGTCGCGCCAAGGGACGTTCCAGGGGATTTTCATTGTGTGGCTCCCTGGCGTCGGCGGACATAGTCGGGCGGCACGCGGAATGCCTCCGGATCCTGTGGTGCATAACGCACCGAGACGGCGCTGACCCGCACCTGGTCGGAGGTGCCGGCGCGCAGCAATACGCCGTCCTCGGTGATGCAGACCAGTGCCACGTGCGCATCGCGGTCCTGCGTCTGCCACTCGGTGCAGGGCCGGCCCGCCACGGTCGCCTGGCCGCGGCGCACATAGCCGGTGCCGCCGCTGCCCAGGGCACCGGCAATGCTGTCCGGTGCCGCCATCTCGATCACCGACCTCGTCGCATCGCGCACCACGCTCATGCGTTTCGCGGGATAGTCGATGATGACATGGACACCGGCGGTCGGCGGGTCGATCCGCATGATCTGTGCCAGCGCCATCCAGCGGACCCGCTGCTCGAATGGCCGGCTGCCCGGCGGCGTCGCCGCTCGGTAGGTCACGTCCACGTCGCTCGCCGGCCGCAGCAGGGGCTGATCGGCATGCGCCGGCGCCCATGCCGCCGCCGCCAGCCACAGCGCCACGGCAACCCGTCCACCCCTCATCCCGGCTTGCGTGCGTCCGGTGAGGCGGGTGCCGGCCGCCGCGTGATGTCCAGCTTGCGGAATCCGGCCGGCGGGGCGAACACGCTGGCAGGCTGCGGCCCGTACACCACCGACGTCGCGACCAGGTTGCCGCGGCGCTGCTCGCCATAGCCATCGGCCCGCAACAGCACGCCATCGTCTGTGACGCACAGGCTGCCGCCGCCCTCGCCACGCTTCGCGTACCAAAGGGTGCAGGGATTGCCGACGATGATCTCGTTCCGGCCACGCACCAGCGCGAGGTCGGGCGGCACCGTGAAGCCGGTCGGCCGCTGCGGATCGAACGGGACCTCGACGTAGCCGCGCTCGTCCAGCAGCACCATCATCATCCGCCGGCTGTCGCGATCCAGCACGACATAGCTGCGCTCGTCGCCCATCTCGATCCGCATCCTGGCGCCGCCCTTCGCCCAGTACACCTTGAGCGGCCGGTCGCGCGTGACCTCGTTCGGATCGCGCGCATCCTGCAGCGTGTACTCGACGGTCACGTCGCGGATCGGCTGCGCGGTCGGCCGGTCGGGCGCCTGCGCGGTGAGCAGCAGGGCGATGGCGGCCAGGGCGGCGCGCTTCATGGCCGGTCCACCAGGCTGCGGATCTCGGCCGCCAGCAGCGCCGGCTCGGGATCCGGCGGGAACCGGGCCGGCACCGTGAGCGCGTGCGCGAGCCGCGCCTTGTACTCCTCGCGCGGCAGTTCCTCGGCGCCGAACTGCGCGAGGTGCGTGGTCACGAACTGGGTGTCCAGCAGCCGGAACCCGCCGAGCCGCATCCGGGCGACGAGATGCACCAGGGCGACCTTCGAGGCGTCGCGCGCCAGGCTGAACATGCTCTCGCCGAAGAACACGCCGCCGATCGCAACGCCATACAGGCCGCCGATCAGTTCGCCCTGCTGGCGCGTCTCCACCGAGTGGGCATGGCCGAGCACGTGAAGTTCGCCGAACAGCCGCTCGATCTGCGGGTTGATCCAGGTGTCCTCCCGGCCCGGCGCGGGATGGGCGCAGCCGGCGATGGTGCCGGCGAAATCGTGGTCCACGGTCACGGTGAAGCTGTCGGACAGGACGGTGCGGGCCAGCCGGCGCGGCAGATGGAAGCGGTCGAGCGGCATGATGCCGCGCCGCTCGGGGTCCAGCCAGTACAGGCGGTCGCCGTTCCGCGTCTCGGCCATCGGGAAGAGGCCGTGGCGGTAGGCCCGCAGCATGAGGTCGGCCGTGATCTCAACGGTACGCCGGGACATGGACCTATTGTGGGGTCGCTTGGCGGGTTCGGGAAGGTATCTTGCCGTCACGGCGCGCCGGGAGGTTAATGCGCCGACCAGATCGGGAGGCTATCATGACCAAATTCACCTGGGAGCACATCCACCTGCGCTCGCCGGACCCGGCCGCCACCGCGCAATGGTACCAGGACATCCTGGGGGCGGAGGTGATCCGGACGCCGCAGCCGGACGGCTCGACGCGCTACGACCTGGAACTGACCGGCCAGAAGATCTTCATCGCCATGGCGGATCCGTCCACCACGGGGTCCTCGCCGCAGACGCCGTATATGGGACTGGACCATTTCGGGCTGACGGTGCCGGATATCGACGCGGCCGTGGCGGAACTGAAGGGCAAGGGCGTGCCGTTCACCATGGAGCCGAAGACCATCCGCCCGGGTGTCCGCATCGCCTTCCTGACGGCGCCCCAGAACGTGTCGATCGAACTCATCCAGCGCGGATAGCGGCGCACGGCGAGGGCCGGTGGGGCCGGCGCCCGGATCACCCCTGGCGGATCACCCCCCGGGGGGATCACCCATGATGGGTTCGCGGACCGGTTCGGCGGCGCGGAGAGCCTCCAGGAGCGCTGCTGCTGCCTTGAGGTCCGCGGTGTCGAAGCCTTCGGTGAACCTCGCGTGGACCGGCCGCAGCAGGGCGATCCCGTCGGCGGATCGGCCCTGCTCGCGGAGCAATGCCGCATAGCTCGTGGCGACGCGCAGTTCCCAGGCCAGGGCGCCTTGCCGGTGCGCCCAGTCGAGCGCTTCCCGGAAGTGGTTCTCGGCCGCCCCCGCTGCGCCGGGCGCACTCTGCATCAGCAGCAGCCCGCCCCTGATACGCAGCAATTCGGCCATCGCCCAGCGTTCCTCGGTCGCCTCCGCGCGCACGATCGCCTCGTCCAGCGCGGCGAGCCCTTCGCCGATCTGCCCGACCTGGCCCAGCGCCGTGGCCATCTCGCCCAGGAACAGGAAGTAGCGATGCGGCGCGTTGATCTCGCCCAGGTCATCGAGACCCGAGCGGAGCAACTGCAATCCAGCAGCGGTCTCGCCGCGCTTGATGACCAGCAGGCCCTGATGGCTACGGCCGAACGCGCTCCAGCGCGTCAGCGAATACCGCGTCGAGAGGTCGAGCAGCATGTGCACATAATGCTCGGCAACATCCAGGGCGCCGGTCCATAGCGCGATCGGACATGCCGCGTGGGCCACGACATAGCACTGCGAACTTGCGTGGCCGCTGGCGCGCGCCGTGTCCACGCTGTCCTCGGTGACGCGCATGGCCTGGTCGGCTAGTCCCTGCAGCCACAGGCTCCGCGCCAGGAAGGCGCCCGTCGTTACCCGCTGGTCGCTCTGGAAACGAATGATATGCGACTGCTGGAGGGGGGCCACGTAGTTCTGGAGCACGTGCTCCAGATGGCGCCGCGCACTCGGCTGGTCCCCCAGGAACTGCTCCGCGATGCCGATCAGCCGCTCGCCGATCAGCCGATCGTTGTCATTGGACCGGCTGGCGGCGAGCGCACAGAATTTCTGCCCGGCCGCCAGGGCAGCGCGGAGCCGGCCGCCGGCCCGGTTGAAGAACCACAGGCCCAGCAGCGACCGCAACTGGTACTCGGCATCGTCCAGCCGCTCGGCGATGTCCAGCGCACTCGTCCAGGCCGCGCCGAGTGCGGGGACCGTCGCATCGCTGAAATAGATCAGCGCCGTGCCGAGTGCCGCGTGCAGCTTCATCGCGCGGCGCGGGTCGCCGTCGGCGAGGGTCCCGAGCGCGTCCAGCGCACGCTCCGCACGGCTGCGGCATTCCTCGAGCAGGGACAGGTGGATCCAGAGCGGCACCGCGGCCGCGGTCAGCGCCACACCGATCCCGGCATCGCCGCCTGGCCCGAAGGCCCAGCCGAGGGCGGCGCGCAGATTGTCGATCTGCCGCCGGTAGTCGCCCAGCCATTCGGCGGTCGGGCGGCTCTCCAGTTCGGATTCCGCCCGTTCGAACAAGACGCGGCAATAGTCGGCGTGGCAGCGCGCGAGCCGGTCCCGTTCGCCGCTTTCGGCGAGCTTCTCCAGCGCATAGCTGCGCGTCGTGTCCAGCAGGCGGTAGCGCGGAACGGCGGCGTCCACCTCCGCCACGACGAGCGACTTCGCGACCAGGCTGGCGATTCCGTCAACGACCTCCGGCGAGGCGGTCTCACTGCTCCCCACGACCGCGCCGGCCGCCTCCAGGCTGAAGGCACCGGCGAAGACCGCCAGGCGGCGGAGCAGCATGCGTTCGGGCTCCGGCAATAACGCGTGGCTCCAATCGAGCGTCGCCCGCAGGGTCTGCTGCCGCGGCAGCGCCGTCCGCCTGCCGCCGGTCAGCAACTGGAGGCGATCGTCGAGGCGCCTGGCAAGTTCATCGGCTCCGAGCGAGGCGAGGCGCGCCGCCGCCATTTCGATCGCGAGCGGTATCCCGTCGAGGCGCCGGCAGATCGACGCCACCGTCATTGCCCAACGCCGGTCGGGGACCATCTCCGGGTCTGCCGCACGCGCCCGCTCGACGAACAGCCTGACCGCGCCATACTCCAGCAGGTCCTCCGCATCCTCAGCCGGGACGGCGAGCGGCGGCACCCGGCGAAGCTGCTCGCCGTCCGTCCGGAGCGGCTCGCGGCTGGTGGCGATGACGTGCACGGCTGAGCCGGCCCGCAGCACGGCGTCGGCCATGGTCGCCGCAGCGTCGATCACATGCTCGCAGGTATCCATTACCAGAAGCATGCGCCGCGCCGCGAGCGCCTGCGCCACACGCCGCGCCGACGACTCGCCGCCACCAAGCTCGAGCCCGACCGCGGCGGCGACGGTGGCGGGAACCAGGCTGGGATCGGCGAGCGGCGAGAGTTCCGCCAGCCACACGCCGTCGGGAAACTGCGGCAGCAGGCGCCAGCCGACCGCAAGGGCCAGCCGCGTCTTGCCGACGCCGCCGACACCGGTAAGGGTCACGAGCCGGCCGTCGCGCACCAGGCCCGCAACCGCCTCGGCCTCGGCGTCGCGGCCGATCAATTCGGAGACCGGCTGCGGCAGGTTGGTAGGAGTTGCGGTCGCGCCGTCCGCCACAGGGAGCAGTCGGGTAGCACCGCGCCTGGCGAGCCCGGGCGAAACGACATGGACCTCGCCGGTGAACTGATAGCCGCGCCCGGCGATGGTGCGAATCAGGCCGCGCTCGGACCCGAACGCCTGGCGCAACGTTACGATCTGGGTCTGCAGGTTGTTCTCGGCGATCACCCTGTCCGGCCAGACGCGCGCCAGCAATTCGTCCTTGGTGACGATGGCGCCAGGCATTTCGAGCAATGCCAGGAGTACGTCGAAGGCGCGCCCTCCGAGCTTGATGGACTGGTCGCCCACGAGCAGTTCGCGACGATGTGGCAGGACCCGGAAACGGCCGAACGCAATGCTCTCCGGTGTGTCGGCGGCGTGATCCATCGGTCCATTCTTGGCAGGGTTCAGGACATTTGAGCTTTCTTCAGGGTCTTTGGGCAAGCGGGTACGGATGGTCGGCGTGCCTGATGGCCCTCGAGATCGATTCACCGTTCGCCGGAGGACCCCTCCCTGTGCCCTTTTCGCCCGTCATTCCCGCCCACGGCGAGGACCCAGAGCCGCGTCTCTGGCCCATCCCTGGTCCCCGCCTGCGCAGGGATGACGACCGAAGGGCGCGGGTCAAGCGGCGGTGCCGGGCCTCGTGGGGCGCACGTTTCTCCGATCGTTGCTACTTGGCTGATCGCAGTGACCCGGCCGGACGGAGCGGTGCGCTTTTCATCCATTCGTCAGGCGGAATCAATGAACTTTGCGTGGTGGCATTTGCGCGCGGCGCCGACGACCCCCCGATCCTCGCAGCCATCGGCGAACGCTCCGCGGCCTCGTCGTGCGATCGCGCAAGATCGGCGGATTCATCCAATACGCGCCGGCGCCGGCGGCGGAGTATCCCGCGCAGATGGACGACAGCCACGCGACGCTGGGATGGGCCGCCACGCATGCCGGCGAGCCTGGTGCCGATGGCAGCCGCATCGCGGCGGGCGGCGATCGTCTCGGTCCGTCAGCCCCTCGCCCCATGACCCTGCGGCGTCATCCGCCCGGTATCACTCATTGAAACCAATATCGGACCCAGCAGCCGAGGACCCCTGCGGATCGTCGGCGCCACACCGGGCGCAGGCGCGGCACCGACGTCGTTACCCCGTCAGCATTCCCCGCGCGGTCGCCGCGGTCCATTCCGTTCCAACAACATGTGAATGAGAGCACCATGGCCCATCATCTGGACTCACCGATCGCGCGGCAGGACATCCGCCTCGACATCACGGACCTCTTCGTATTCAAGGGCGAGACCGGAACGGTGTTCGTCATCAACGTCTGCCATTCGATCGCCGGCGCGATCCCCGCGCCAGGCTATCACCCAGAGGGCATGTACGAGTTCAAGGTCGACCTCGATGGCGATGCCGTCGAGGATGTGACCTACCGCATCACCTTCGACGAGCGTGATGCGGCGGGAAAGCAGCGCTTCGTGCTGCGCCGCATCGCGGGGAGCGCTGCCACCGATCCGGACGCGCCCGGCGTCGTCCTGGCGCAGGGCACCACCGGCGAGCCGGTCACCGGCACGAACGGCGTGCGCATCTGGGCGGGCAAGGCGGGCGATCCGTTCTGGATCGAGCCCGATGTCCTGCATGCGGTCGGCCACGCCTTCCAGGACGGCACGGTGGTCGACCTGACCGGCTGGGATCCCGCCAAAGCCAGGAACCTGTTCGACGGTCACACGGTGTATTCCATCGTACTGGAGACACCCGACGCGGAACTTCTCGCCGACGCAGCCGGCAACAAGCGGGTTGGCATCTGGGCCGTGGCAACGCTCGCCACCGATGCCGGTGGCTGGCGCTCGATCAACCGCGTCGGCCTGCCGATGATCCATCCGCTGTTCACGCAGTTCAACGAGGATCTCGGCAACCGGCTCAATGCCGGCCATCCGGCCGATGACTTCGCGACCTATGGCGAGGTGGTTGCCAAGGCGGTCGCCGGCGCCGTCGCCGCCAACGGGACGACGGACGACCCGCAGGGCTATGGCGCGAAGGTCGCCCATCGTTTCTTCCCCAACATGCTGCCCTACGTGGTCGGCACGCCGGCGTCGTTCGGCTTTGTCGAATGGAACGGCCGCGCGATGACCGACAATGCGCCGGACGTGATGTTCAGCCTCGCGTCGAACACGCCGGTCCGGCTTGGCATCGGCAAGGAGTCGGTGACCGCGAAACCCTCCAAGGTGTTCCCCTACGTGCCGTCCGCGGGCTGAGCGGCAGGTCGCGCCGTCCTACATCGGCGGCGCGACGCCGTCCTTGCCGACCGTGATGCGGCTGGCCGCCAGCTTGCCCGCGGCATTCGGCGCGGCACTGAAGAACACCGGCGCGCCCGGCTTCAGGTCGGCCTTCTCGGCCGGGCCGAAGGTCACGATCGGCGTGCCGGGCGGCACCAGGATCTTGTTCGCATTGCCCTTGAACGACAGGCTCAGCTCGTGGCCGGAATTCGCCTGCACCGTGCCGGTGACGGTGCCGTTGGTCATCATGCTGCCCTGCTCGAGATCCCAGGGGTAATGACCCTCGCCGGCGCCGCGCATCGCCTCGGGGAACACCAGCACCTCGAGCGCCTGCAACTGGCCGCCCGTCACCGTCCTGGTGGCGATGCCGACATAGCTGCCCTGCTTGACGTCCGAGAGGTCGAACTTCTTCACCGTCGCCACGGTGAGCGGATCGCTCAGCACGACGTCGACCTTGGGCCCTTCGCGGGTGGTGACGACGAGCGTCTGGCCGTCCAGCGCGGCGATGGTGCCGCGGATGCGTGTCGGCGGTGCGGTCTGCGCCGCGACGGTGGCGGCGGCCAGGCAGGCGGCCAGCGCGAACAGCAGCTTGCGTGCGATCATCGTTGTCCCCGTTGTTTGCTTGTCACCCGAGGATAGGGACGATCGCGGTTTCGGGAAGGGGCGGAAACGCTTAAGGTCGCCGCCGGTGGGACGAAGACCAGGGGACCGAACCATGGCGGCAGACGCGACATCCGGCGTGGTGATCTACCACAACCCTGCCTGCAGCACGTCACGCAAGGTGCTGGGCATGATCCGCGAGGCGGGCGTCGAGCCGCGCGTGATCGAATACCTGAAGACGCCGCCGAGCCGTGACGAACTGGTCGACCTGCTGCGGCGCATGGCCATCACGCCCCGCCAGGTGCTGCGCCGCCGCGGCACGCCGTACGACGAGCTTGGCCTGGCCGACGCCGCCAAGACGGACGCGATGCTGCTCGACGCGATCATGGCGCATCCGATCCTGCTGGAGCGTCCGATCGTGGCCGGCCCGCGCGGTGTGCGCCTGTGCCGTCCGCCCGAGCGCGTGCAGGAGGTGTTGCCGGCACGCTGACCGACGGATGGCCGGACCTCTGACCCTCGCGGCGCTGCGCCGGCAGGCGGTACTGACCTCGCTGCCGCCGCCGACGACGCTGGCGCGCGCGATCGCCCTGTCGGGCTTCGTGCAGGCCGACCCGATCCGGGCGCCGGCACGTGCGCAGGACCTGATCCTGCGTCATCGCGTCGCCGGCTATCGCGTGGGCGACCTGCACCGGCGCTTCGTGCGCCTCGGGCTCGAGGAGGATTTTCTCTACGCCTACGGCTTCATGCCGCGCGAGACGTTCCGGCTGCTGCATCCGCGTGGCATGCCGGAGGGCGCCGGCCGCTGGGGCGTGCCGGACGAGCTTGCATCGGCTGTGCTGGCGTTCGTGCGCGACCAGGGGCCGACGCATCCTGCCGACCTGGCCGAGCGCTTCGGGCGTGAGCGGGCGGTGAACGGCTGGGGCGGTTTCTCGAAGGCGACGACGCAGGCGATGCAGAGCCTGCACTATTACGGCCTGCTGCGGGTGGCCGGCCGGCGCGACGGCATCCGGATCTACGAGGCGGCGACGCCGCACCCCGAGCCGCTCGCGCCTGAGGAGCGCAGCCGATGCATCGTGCGCCTGGTCGTCGGCATCCTCGCGCCGATCGCGGAGGCGGGGCTGGCGTCGACCTTCGGGCTGCTCGGCCGCGGCGCGCCGGGGCTGGGTGGCTGGCGCGCCGCGCTGGCTTCGCTGGTCGAGGCGGGCGAGATGGCGAGCGGCGAGGTCGACGGCGAGCGCTATTTCTGGCCGGCCGATGCGACGGCGCGGCGCGGCTCACCCGCCGCGGTGCGGCTGCTGGCGCCGTTCGATCCCCTGGTGTGGGAGCGACGGCGGTTCGAGCATCTGTGGGGCTGGGAGTACCGCTTCGAGGCCTACACCAGGCCCGAGCAGCGCCGCTTCGGCTACTACGCGATGCCGCTGCTGTGGGGCTACGACGTGATCGGCTGGGCGAATGTCGGCCTGACCGGCGGGAAGCTGGACGCGCAACTCGGCTTCATCGGCGCGCGACCGAAGGATCCGGCGTTCCGGCGCGGCCTGGACGCGGAACTCGCGGCCATGGAGAGTTTCCTGGCACAGCCGGGAGCCGCGTGATGCCGCCGAAGATCGGATACCTGCTGCCGACGCGCGAGCAGATCATGGAGGGCCGGCCGGACGCCGCCTCGCTGCTGGCACTGGCCGCGCGAGCCGAAGCGCTGGGCTACGATTCCGTCTGGGTCGGTGATTCGGTACTGGCGCGGCCGCGGCACGATCCACTGACCTTGCTCGCGGGCGTCGCCGGCCGGGTGCCGCGGGTGGCGCTGGGCACGGCGGTGCTGCTGCCGGCGCTGCGCAACCCGGTGCTGCTGGCGCATCAGGTCGCGACGCTGGATCAGGTCTCCGAGGGTCGCTTCATCCTGGGCGTCGGCATCGCGCGCGACGTGCCCAACATCCGCGCCGAGTTCGCTGCCTGCGGCGTGCCGTTCGAGAAGCGCGTGGGCCGGATGCTGGAAGGGCTGCGGCTGTGCCGGGCGCTGTGGTCGGGCCAGCCGGTGGACTGGGACGGCCGCTGGCCGGTGCAGGGTGGCGTGCTGGCGCCGGTGCCGCATCGACCGGGCGGCCCGCCGATCTGGATCGGCGGCAATACGCCGGCCAGCCTGGGGCGGGTCGCCAAGGTCTTCGACGGCTGGTTCCCCAATGCGCCCTCGCCGGGCGAGTTCGCGGCGCAATGGGCAGGGGTGCAGGCGACCGCGCGTGGTGCCGGCCGCGACCCGGCGGCGCTGTCAGCGGCGATGTACCTGACGCTCACGGTCGATGAGGATGCGGACCGTGCGGCGGCACGGATGGATGGGTTCCTCGAGGGGTATTATGGCGCACCCGCCGCGGCGCTGCGGCGGCGCCAGGCGGTGTATTCCGGTCCCGCCGGCGGCGTGGCGGAATGGCTGGACGGCTATGCGCGCGCCGGGGCGACCGATCTCGTGCTCCGCTTCGCGGGTGAGCACGAGCGCCACCTGGCGGCGCTGGCGCAGGTGCGCACATCGCTGGGGTGGTGATATCGGACGTGGCGATTCCCCTGGTGCCGAGTTCGGCAAAGGCCGGCATCCGGCCGCCCTCAACATGGGCGATTGTTTCGCCTCTGCAGGTGCGAAGGCCAACGGCGCCGGGCTGCGGTTCAAGGGTGAGGATTTTATCAGGACCGACATCGCCCGCGCTGGCTGAGGCGCCGGCTGTCTGCCGCCCAGGATCAGAACCGCAGCGACGCCGCCACCGTGCCGCCATGCGCGATCAGGCGGCCGCCGTATTCGCCCTCATACTGCGCGCGGATGTCGATCATGCGGCCGGTGTAAAGCTGGAGCCCGGCGGTCAGTCGCCCCGCGACCTGGTCGACCGGCAACTCCGTCGCGAACGAGCCGGTGCCGGCCGGCGCGCCGGTCAGCCGCGCCGACTGCCGCCACCGGTCGTTGCTGAGCACGCTCACCCCCGCCACCAGGAACGAACGCAGCAGCATTCCGTCGCCCAAGGCAGCCCGGCTGCCGATCTCCAGCGCCGGCGTCAGCATGGCCGTGGTCTGCGACGCGCTGTGGACCGACAGGTTCAGTATCCCGCCGCCAGCCTCCTGGTAGGCACCCGTGCGCACGTGGATGGCGCTCAGGCTCAGCGTCGGACGCAGGTAGAGCATCTCCTGCCCGATCGTGTAGCTCGTGCGCAGCAGCACGCCGGCATTCGACGTGTCGGGACCGCCGGTCGCCACACCGGCGAAGCCGGGCAGGCTGATGACCCGGGCGGTGTTGACGTGGCCCACCCCACCGAACGCGGATGCCGCGAACAGCCATGGCCCGGTCTGGTATTTCAGCACCAGCGCGCCGTAGCCGCCCTGTCCGTTGCCGCTGTCGAGATGGTCCGCGCTGGACAGGCTGCTGGTCTCATAGGCCAGCGAGCCCCCGAGCAGCCACCCCGCCCCCATGTCCTTCTGGCCGCCGATCTGCCAGGTCGTCGTGCCCAGCCGGAAGCTGGAGATGCCGGCGCTGCTGTCCTGGCCGGCGGTCCGCCCACCCACGCGCATCCAGGCGCACTGGCCCTCGGTCAGCATCGCGGTGGTGCTCTCGAACTGCGGACAGCTCAGCGTCGCATTGGCAAAATACTGCGCGCCCGCGAGGCTGCGCGCGCCCGGCGCGAAGCTGGCGTCGGGTGAAAGCTGGCGCAGTTGCGCCGCATAGGCCGCCGCCCCATCGGCGTCGGCGGTATTGCCCAGCAGGGCGAACAGCGGTCCCAGCGCTGGCGTGCCGCCGGCATTCCACGCCGCCTGCAGATGGCCCGCCACCGCCGCGGTGCTGGCCGCGAGGTTGAAGCGCGCGGGTGCGAAATCCGCCGACGTGGCCGCAAGGGAGACCACGTTGCCGCTGAAGCCGACGCTGTACCCGAACAGGCTGGACGTCGCGCCCTGGATGCCGGCGTCGATGATCGAGCCGGTCACCGTGAGCACCGGCAGGGCGATGCCCGGCAGGACGCTGGTGATCACCGGCCTGATCTGGCCGGCCAGCACAGCGTTGCCCTGAAGGACCAGGGCGTCGTTCTGCCGGTTGGCGAAGTCGGCGTCGACGACCAGCACGCCGGTGCCAAGCTGGGTCAGGTTCCCGGTGATCGTCCCCGTGCTGAAGGCGCCTGCCCATCCTACCGTCAGCACGCCCGCGTTGACCACATTGGCGGTGGTTGCCGACACCCCGTTGTAGGTGCCGTTGTTGGTCAGCGTGCCGGTGCCGGCGTCGCCGTTCAGGTGGACGTCCCCGGTCAGGGTGCCGTTATTGGTGACGTTCAGCAGGGCATTGCCACTGTAGTGGATGGCGTTGCCCGACGCCGCACCGACCAGGCCGGTGGTGCCGATCGTCACCGCATTGGCGGTCGTGCCGCTGTCCACCCAGATGGCGAAGCCGTTGGCTCCGCCGCCGCCGCTGACGGTGCCGTTCACCGTGACGTCGACGAAGTTGTTGTTCGCCGCGCCGCCGGCGCCAAGGCCGGTGGACTGCGCGAAGATGCCGACGGTGTTGGCCCCGGAGGTCGTGATCGAGCCGCCCGACTGCGTGATGCGCAGCGCGCCGCCCGAGCCGGTGGCGCTGCTCCCGCCCGTTGTCCCCACGTACAAGGTGCTGCCGGAGGCCAGCAGGCCGCCGCCGCCGCCCACCGATTGCGCCAGGATCCCGAAGGCACCGGCGCCGGAGGTGCGGATCGCCGCGTTGACGTCGATGGTCACCTGGCCACCATCGCCGTTTCCGCTGCCATTGCCGTTGACGCTCCCGCTGGCACGCTGGAGCGTCAGGGTCTCGGCCGGAAACCCGGCGATGCCGCCGCCGCCGCCAACGGACTGCGCGACGATCGCGTGCGAGCCGCCGCCCGTGGTGGTGATCGCGCTGCCCGCCGACAGCGTGATCGAGACGTCGTTGCCGTAGCTGCCGGCTGCCGTGGCGGGCACGTTCCGGCTGCCCAGCGTGTTCGTCACGGTGGTGTTGTTCGGCGCGGTGAACCCGAAGCCGCCGCCGCCGCCGATGCTCTGCGCAAGGATGCCGTAGGCGTTCTGGCCGGAGGTCGCTATCGCCAGCACCGAGGGCGTGACGGTGACCGGGCCGCCGGTACCGCTCGATCCGTTGGCGCCGCCCACGTTGAGGCTGATCTGTCCGGTGACGGGACCCAGGTCGTCGCTCAGGCTGCTGCCGGTGCCTCCCGCGCCGCCGCCGCCGCCGATCGATTGCAGGACGATGGCCGGCGCGGCGTCCCCCAGCGTGGTGATGGAGCCTGGGCCTCCCAGGGTCACGCCGCCGCCATTGCCGGCCGCGCCGCCTGGTCCGGCGAAGCCGCCGCCGATCGACAGGACGCCGGTCGATCCCGGCGATCCGTCCGCGCCGTGGCCGCCGCCGCCGCCGATGCTCTGGGCGAGGACACCGATGGCGCCGTAGCCGGCCGTGGTGCCGTTGGCCGGCTGCCCGGTCACGATCCGGGCGGGGGCCTGCAGGTTGATCGTCACCGTCCCGCCGTTGCCCCCCGCGCCGCCGGAGCCGCCGACGGCGAAGCCCAGCGACGGCAGGGCGCCGGCGGTGTTGGATGTCGCGGTGCCGCCCTTGCCACCGCCGCCGCCGATGCTCTGGGCGATGATCCCCTGCGCCCAGTCGCCGGAGGTGGCGATGGCGCCGCTCTGGTTGACGGTCACGCTGCCGCCCTCGCCGGCCGCCCCGCCGGTGCCGCCCAGGGCTGCGGTGACATGGAAGGTCAGCGGGACATTCTTCTCCAGGATGGCCGAGACGAATTCGCGGACGCCGATATATTTCGAGATCGGATTGTCGGCCGATGCCGTGGCGCCCGCCGATCCGCCCAGGCCGCCGCCGCCGCCGATGCTCTGGGCCAGCACGGCGGGCGAATCGCCGCCCGACGTCGTGATGCCGCCGGTGACCGTCACGGTGACCGGGCCGCCGGAACCGCCGCCCGCGCCGGTGCCGCCCCATTGGAAGGTGCCGTTGAAACCGGGGCTGATCGTGGTGCCGTCGCCGATCGCATAGCTCGCGCCGAGGTTGACCGTGCCGCCCTGGCTGGCGCCGCCGCCGCCGCCGATGCTCTGGGCGGCGAGGCCGATGGCGCTCTCGCCGTAGGTGCGGATGCTGCCGCCGGGATAGACCCGCGCCGTGACGCTGCCGCCGTCCTGCCCGCTGCCGCCCGCGCCGCCGAGCCCGGCGCCCAGGGTGATGGAGGCGGAGGCGCCGAAGGCCTGGGTGGTGGTCGATCCGTAGCCGCCATTGCCGCCGCCGCCGCCGATCGAGTGCGCCAGCACGCCGTCAGCGTAGTCGCCGAACGTGGTGACCGACGCGGCACCGGCGGCCAGGCCGTTCTGCCCGCCGATCTCGGCGGTGACCGGACCGCCCAGGCCGGCGACGCCACCGGTGCCGCCCACCGCCACGCTGATGGCGGCGGAATAGGTGTTGGTATCGCTGGCGGTCGCGATGCGGCCATAGGACAGGGTCGCTGCGAGGCTGCTGGAATCCCCGCCCGTGCCGCCCCCGCCACCGATCGACTGCGCCATCACGCCGTGCGCGCCCTGGCCCTGGGTGGTGATCGCCGTGCCCTGGGTCAGCGCCACGCCGACGGTGCCGCCCGATCCGCCCGCCCCGCCCGATCCACCGGTCGCGACGGTGACCGCGGCGCTGTACTGGTTGCCGGTCTCGGGGCTCGGGACCGCGAGCACCAGCGCGTTGGCCGACGCGGAACCACCCACGCCGCCGCCGCCGCCGATGCTCTGGGCGGTGACGCCGAAGGCATCGACCGGCAGCAGGTTCGAGGGTGTCGGGGTGGCGGCGGGCGGCGGCGGCGTCACGGTCTCCACGCCGGTGCCGGTAGTGATCATGGTGCCCGCCAGCGTTGCGCTGACGGTGGCGCCGGAGCCGCCGCTGCCGCCCGAGCCGCCGACGGCGACCGCCGCGCCGAACCCGGCGCTGGCGTCGTAGGCATAGGCCGCACCGGCCGCGCCGCCGCCGCCGCCGATGCTGTGCGCGACGATGCCGATCGACTTGGTGCCCTGCGTCGTGATGGTGCCGCCGGTGCCGTTGACGCTCACCGGCCCACCGGAGCCGCCGCTGCCGCCGCTCCCGCCGATCGACACCGCGACGACGAGACCTTCGGCAGTCGAATCGCCGCCGGTGCCGCCACCGCCGCCGATCGACTGGGCGATGATGCCGTGCGCCAGGTTGCCCGCGGTGCTGATCGAGCCCGAGGTGTCCACCGTGGTGGTTGCGCCGCCACCCCCGCCGCCCCCGCTGCCGCCGATCGAGCGGAACGCCCCGGTGCCGCTGCCGCCGCTGCCGCCGCCGCCGCCGATCGATTGGGCCAGGGCGCCGAGCGCGTAGGCGCCGGTCGTGGCGATGGTGCCCGCCTGGTCGATGGTGGCGGCCCCGCCATTGGACGCGTAGGGCGCATTGCCGCCGCCGCCGAGATAGCCGCCCTGGCCGCCCTCGCCGGTACCGCCGCCGGCGGCCTGGGCGATGATGCCGATCGCGCCGGTGCCCGCCGTCCGGATGGTGCCGGTGTTGGTCACGCTGGCGGCGCCGACGGTGCCGCTGGAACCGCTGTCCCCGCCGGAGATGAAGAACCCGCCGCTGGTGCCGCCGGAGCCGCCGTCGCCGCTCTGCCCGGTCATGCTCTGGGCGAAGATGCCGTGGGCGAGGGACCCCGTGGTCGTGATCAGGCCGCCATTGGTGACCGCGACCGCGCCGCTGTTGCCGCTGGCGCCGCCATTGCCGGAGGCCGAGGCGATGCCGCCGTTGTAGACGGGCCCCGCAGCGCCGCCCTCGCCACCCAGACTGGTGGCATAGACGCCGATGGCGTTGGCCCCCGCCGTGGTCACGCCGGCGCCCGCGGCGATGGTCACCGTCACGTCGTATCCGCCGCCGCCCGGGCCGCCGTTGGAACCGCCGCCGCCCTCGAGTACATACAGCGCGCCGCCCGCGGCACCCGGCCCGCCGATGGAGGAGGCCACGATGCCGTGCGCCGCGCCGGTTCCGTCCGCGGCCGGCGCCCCGCTGGTCGAAACCGCGGTGCCGCTGTCGAGCTGAACGAAGACCGGCGCGGCCTGCCCGCCATCGCCGCCGTTGCCGGCGTGCCCCTCGCCCGTCAGGGTGGCGTTGCTGCCGTTGTCGCCGCCATGGCCGCCGTTGCCGCCGCGCACGACGGCGACGATGCCGGGCGACTGGTCGCCGGTGGTGGCGACCTGGGTGGTGCCGGACAGCACCACCTGGAGCTGTCCGGCATTGCCGCCATTGCCGCCGACCCCACCGGTGGTGCCCTGCGAGCCGCCGACGACATAGTCCATCCCGGTGCCGCCGGCGCCGCCCAGGCTGGCCGCGGTGACGCCGCTGGCGTTGCTGCCGCCGGCCGTGATGCGCGTGCTGCCGGACAGCCCGACATAGACCGCCATGTTGGCCGGGTTGTTGGTCACCGCGTAGCCGGTGCTGCCGCCATTCCCGCCGACGCTGTTGTCCTGCTGCAGCCCGCTCGCCCCTCCCGCGCCGCCCTGCACCAGCGCGATGAGGCCGGACGCCTGCGGGCCCGTCGCGGTGACGCTCGCGCTGTTGGCGTAGAACAGCACCTGGCCGGTGGCGCCGCCGAACCCGCCCACCGAGTGGTCGTAGCCGGCGCCGCCCGCACCGCCGATGCTGAACGCTCCCGCCGCGGCACTGGCGCCGGGAGTGGCCCCGGCTTGCGTGGCGACCGCCAGCGTCACCGGCCCGGCCTGGTTCAGCGTGACCGTGACAAGGTTGCCGCTGCCGCCGCTGCCGCCATCATTCTGGCTGTTGACCGACTGGTTGCCGCTGCCGCCGATGCTCTCGGCGTACAGCGTGAACATGCCCTGCGGCGACGCAGTGGGCCGCCACTGGCCGCTCATCTGGATCGGGGCATTGTTGGTGAAGGTGACGCCGCCCGCGTTGCCGCCCGCCGTCCCGTCATTGCCGGTGCCGCCGTTGCCGCCCTGGGACTTGCCGACGAAGCCCCATAATCCGCTGGTGACCGCGACGCCGCCGATGGTGACCGGCGCGGCGTTGGTCACGGTCACGCTGCTCCCGGTCGCGCCCGCGGTGCCGTTCGCGGTGTGGTATTGTGGGTTGCCGTTGTGGTCGGGGCCGATGCTGGCGACGCTGCCGCCGGCGCCGCCCACGCTCTGCACGCTGATCACGCTGGCGGCGTCGGTGCTGCTGGTGCCGCTCACCGTCACCGCGGCGGAATTGGTGAAGGCGAGGCTCCCCGGCAGGCCGGCTGACGCACCGTTCTGGGCGGCATCGGTACCCTGGTAGTTGCCGCCGTCCCCGCCGATGGTCCGCAGCGCGATGGCGCTGAACCCGCCGGTGAAGGTGGCCCCGCTGCCGGTCTGGGTGATGGCGCCGCCGTTGGCGTAGGTGAGGTTACCGGAGTTCCCGCCGGCCGTCGGCGCGGTGTGGCTGTCGGAGCTGTCGGTGCCGGCCGCGCCGGCCAGGAACCAGGTCAGGGCTTCGTAGGAGCCATTGGCCGCCGGGATCGAAACGAGGATCGAGCCGTGGTTGGTCACGCCGTAGCTGGCGGTGTCCTGCATGAATTGCTGGGCGGTCGTCGTATAGGTCCCGGCCGGGACCTGGCAGGTGGTGCCGCTGCAACTATAGGGGGAGTTGACCGGAGATGCCGCGTCCGCCGCCGCCGGCGGGAACAGGAGCAACGCGACCAGGGTCCAGCATCCAAGCCTTGCCAGCGTTGGTCGTTGGACGGTCATTGCCGCGACATAGCGCACATTTTCGCACGCTTGCGCAACGCTCCGGTGTCACAACGCCCGAGCGGTCCGTGGCTGCGCCTCCGTGACCTCGGATTGCCGAAGCCGCGCTGCCTGCCCCCTTACCGGGTCGGGCGCGGCGGCGTCACCGTGTAGTCGTAGAACCCGCGGTTGGTCTTGCGGCCGAGCCACCCGGCCTCGACATACTTCACCAGCAGCGGGCAGGGCCGGTACTTGGAATCGGACAGGCCCTCATACAGCACCTGCATGATCGACAGGCAGGTATCCAGGCCGATGAAATCCGCCAGCTCCAGCGGGCCCATCGGATGGTTGGCGCCCAGCTTCATCGAGGTATCGATGCCGGACACGCCGCCCACGCCCTCGTACAGCGCGTAGACCGCCTCGTTGATCATCGGCACCAGGATGCGGTTGACGATGAAGGCCGGGAAATCTTCGGCCACGGCGGCGGTCTTGTGCAGCTTCTCGGCCAGCAGGCGCACCGCCTGGAAGGTCGGCTCGTCGGTCGCGATGCCGCGGATGATCTCCACCAGCTTCATCACCGGCACCGGGTTCATGAAGTGCATGCCGATGAATTTTTCCGGCCGGTCGGTGGTGGCCGCCAGCCGGGTGATCGAGATCGAC
This sequence comes from Acetobacteraceae bacterium, assembly GCA_037201625.1. GTDB lineage: Bacteria > Pseudomonadota > Alphaproteobacteria > Acetobacterales > Acetobacteraceae > JAMXLO01. Next base: position 3,464,201 of record JBBCGR010000003.1, read on the forward strand.
GAGGTATTGGAGGCCAGCAGGCAGGACGGCTTGAGGTGCGGCGTGACGAGCTTGAAGATCGACCGCTTCACGTCTTCCTTCTCGGTCGCCGATTCGATCACGAAATCGGCGTCGCCGAGCACCGCATAGTCGGTGGCGGTGTCGATCAGCGCCATCGCCGCGTCGCGGTCCTCGGCCGAGATCAGGCTGCGGTTCACCTGCCGGTCCATGTTGCGCTGGATCGTCCCCAGCGCCTTCTTCAGCGGCTCCGCCTTCACATCCAGCAGGGTGACCGGCAGTCCGGCCAGCGCGCAGACATGCGCGATGCCGTTGCCCATCTGCCCCGCCCCGACCACGCCCACGCGGGCGATCACGGGCGGTTCGGCCAGCGGCACGCCGCCGGCCGGTGTCGGCTTCACCTCGATATCCATTCAGGAGCGCTCCAGTTCCTTCGCCAGCTCGGGCAAGGCAGTGAACAGATCAGCCACCAGGCCGTAATCGGCGACCTGGAAGATGGGCGCTTCCTCATCCTTGTTGATCGCCACGATCACCTTGCTGTCCTTCATGCCGGCCAGGTGCTGGATGGCACCCGAGATCCCGACAGCAATGTAAAGTTCCGGGGCGACGATCTTGCCGGTCTGCCCGACCTGGTAGTCGTTGGGCACGAAACCGGCATCCACCGCGGCACGGGATGCCCCGACCGCAGCACCGAGACTATCGGCAATTGGTTCCAAAAGCCTGAAGTTATCGCCGGCCTGCATGCCGCGGCCGCCGGAGATCACCACGCGCGCCGCGGTCAGCTCCGGCCGCTCGCTCTTGGACAGCTCCGCCGAGACGAAGCGCGACACCGTCGGCAGGTCGGGCACCGTCACCGCCTCGATCGGCGCGCTGCCGCCCTCGGCCGCCACCGGATCGAAGCTCGCGGCGCGCACCGTGATGACCTTCTTGGTGTCCGACGACTTCACCGTCGCCATGCCGTTGCCGGCATAGATCGGCCGCACGAACGTATCGCCATCCACCACATCGGCGATGTCGCTGATCGGCTGCACGTCGAGCAGCGCCGCCACGCGCGGCATGATGTTCTTGCCCACCGCCGTGGTCGCGGCCAGCAGGTGGTCGTAGCCCGCCGCCAGCGAGACCAGCAGCGCCGCCGCCGGCTCCGCCAGCAGGTGGTCGAGGCCGGGCGCGTCCGCCTTCAGCACCTTCGCCACGCCTTGCAGCTTCGCCGCGGCATCGGCGGCGGCGGCGATCCCGCTGCCGGCGACCAGCACATGCACCTCGCCGAGCTTCGCCGCTGCGGCCACCGCGCTGCGCGACGGCTGCTTGATCCCCGAGGCGTCGAATTCGAGCAGAACGAGTGCCGTCATCGGTCAGATCACCTTCGCTTCGGTGCGCAGCTTCGCCACCAGTTCCGCCACGGAGCCCACCTTGACCCCGGCCTTGCGCTTCGGCGGCTCGACCACCTTCAGCGTGGTCAGCCGCGGCGCCGGATCGACGCCCAGATCGGCCGGCTTGACGTTGTCGATCGGCTTCTTGCGCGCCTTCATGATGTTGGGCAGCGACGCATAGCGCGGCTCGTTCAGCCGCAGGTCGGTGGTGACGATCGCCGGCAGCGACACCGCCACCGTCTCCAGCCCGCCATCCACCTCGCGGGTCACCGTCATCGCGTCGCCCTCGATGGTGACCTTGGAGGCGAAGGTCGCCTGCGGCCAGCCCAGCAGCGCGGCCAGCATCTGGCCCGTGGCACTCATGTCGTCGTCGATCGCCTGCTTGCCCAGGATGATCAGCTTCGGCTGCTCCTTGTCGGCGATCGCCTTCAGCAGCTTGGCCACCGCCAGCGGCTGCAGTTCGGCGTCGGTCTCCACCAGGATGCCGCGGTCGGCGCCCATCGCGAGCGCGGTGCGGATCGTCTCGGAGCATTGCGGGACACCCAGGGAGACCGCGACGATCTCGGTCGCCACGCCCTTCTCCTTGAGGCGCACCGCCTCTTCGACGCCGATCTCGTCGAACGGGTTCATCGACATCTTCACGCCGGCGGTCTCCACGCCGGAGCCGTCCGCCTTCACGCGGACCTTCACGTTGTAGTCAACCACCCGCTTGACCGGGACCAGGATTTTCATGGGGCCGCTTCCAGGAATGTTGCGCGTCGCGCGGCGGTCCGTCCGCCTGTTCGCGCCTGCAATAGAGGCGCCGGACCATATGCACGGGCTTGGGGGCTGTCAAACGCCGGTCACGTCCTCAGCCCGGCGAGGATTGCAGCCCGGTCATGACCGCAGCACGGTCATCAGCAGCGCCAGCAGCAGCAGCGCCGCGCCCTGCAACATGACCCGCCAGCGCATGAGTTGGTTGGAGCGTGCCGGATCGCCGCCACGCGCCATGCCGAGGAGCCCGGCGAACAGCACGCCGAGCGTGCCGAGCATCAGGAGGCCGATCACGATGACGAGGAATGTCTTCATCCGGCTCATTTAGGACAGTTCGACTGTCGTCCCAAGCCTCTGCCACTTTCTCGCCCAATCTCCTCTGTTCGTGTGCACCATGAGAATCGCGCCGCGCCTCCTGCTCCTGCTCGCCTGCCTGCTGTGCCTGGTCCCGCTGTCCGGGCGCGCGCAGGTAACGCCACAGGAGGCCCAGCGCACGCTCGACGTGCTGCAGGATCCGGCCAGGCGGGCGCAGCTCGTCGAGACTTTGCAGACGATCGTCCGCGCCCAGCAGCGCGCCCCGGCGGCCGCCGCTGCACCCGCCGCGCCCGCGACTGCCGCTCCGGCCGGCGCGGTTGCGGCCCCTGCTGCGGCTCCCGCTGCCCCCGCGGCGGCGGCCACCCCGGCGGCTGCGGCTCCAGGCGCCCCGGCCCCGGCGGCTGCTGGCCCGGCCGCTGCGGGCCAGCCGGCCGCGCCGGCGGCAGGGGCCGTCCCCGCCACCGCGCCCGCAGCGGCCACCGCGCCCGCAGCCGCACCGGCCGTCACCCAGGCGCTGGCGCCGAACAGCCTGGGCGCCGAGGTGCTGATGGGCGCCTCAGCCTCGCTCGACAGCCTCTCGGCCCAGGCCTTCTCCGCCCTGGCCGCGGTGCGCAGCATCCCGCTGCTGTGGGGCTGGCTGAAGGTGATGGCGACCGACCCGTGGGCGCGCGGCATTCTGATGGAGACCGGCTGGCGGCTCGCCCTGGTGCTCGCCATCGGCCTCGCGGCCGAATGGGTGCTGCGGCGGGCGGTCAACCGCCCCATCCTCGCGCTGATCCGCCGCGCGCCCAACGGCCACAGCCATCCCCAGGAGGAAGACCCCGAGGCGCGCGCCGAGAGCGGCGAGACCGAGCCGCCGCATCGCCGCCGCATCGCCGCGCTCACGCTGCTGCGCCGCATCCCCCTGGTGCTCGGCCGCCTGCTGCTGGAACTGCTGCCCGTCGTCGGCTTCCTGGTGGTGACCCACCTGCTCGCCGCGACCGCACTGGGCGGTGCCGACCTGCCGCGACTCGTGCTGCTCGCGGTGATCGACGCCTACGCGCTTTGTGCAGCCCTGCTCTGCGTGGCGCGGATGATGTTCTCCCCCAACGCCCCGCGCATGCGGCTGCTCGCGATCCACGACAGTGCCGCCGCCTACGCCATGCGCTGGACCCGCCGGATCGTGGTGCTCAGCGTGTTCGGCTACGCCGTGGCCGAGGCCGGGCTGCTGCTCGGCCTGTCGGATACGGCGCACGATGCGCTGCTCAAGGCGGTCGGCCTGTTCGACCACATCTTTCTCGGCATCATCGTCGTGCAGCAGCGCCGCGCGGTGCGCCAGGTGCTGCGCGCGCCCGACACCGCCACCGGCGTGGTCGCCGGCCTGCGCAACTGGTTCGCCCGGGTGTGGCACTGGCTCGCTTTGCTGCTGCTCGCCGCCCTCTGGCTCACCTGGGCCGTCGAGGTGCCGCACGGCTACGCGCGGACGCTGCGCTACGTGCTCAGCATCATCGCGGTGGCGGTGGCGGCGCGGCTGCTGCAGATCGTGCTGCTGGGCGCGCTCGACCGCGCGGTGGCACCGAAGCCCGAGACCGCCGCACGCTACCCGGTCATCGAGGCGCGACTCGCAGTCTACCATCCGGCACTCGTCAGCATCATCCGCGGCCTCATTTTCCTGGGGGCCGCGATCGCCCTGCTGCAACTCTGGGGTCTCGGCACGTTCGACTGGCTGGTCACCAGCGACCTGGGCCGCCGCCTGCTCTCCACGCTGCTCACGCTCGCGGTCACCGTGCTGCTGGCGGTCGCGGTGTGGGAGGGCGTGAACGCCGGCTTCGAGCGCCACCTCGCGCGGCTGACGCGGGAGGCGCAGGCGGCGCGGTCGGCGCGGCTACGAACGTTGCTGCCGCTGCTGCGCTCCACGCTGCTGATCACCATCCTGATCGTGTCCGGCATGATGGTGCTGTCGGAGATCGGCGTGAACATCGGCCCGCTGCTGGCCGGTGCCGGCATCATCGGCGTGGCGATCGGCTTCGGCTCGCAGAAGCTGGTGCAGGACCTGATCACCGGCATCTTCCTGCTGCTCGAGAATGCCATGCAGGTGGGCGATTTCGTCACCGTCTCGGGCCTGTCGGGCACGGTGGAGAACCTCTCGGTCCGCACCATCCGGCTGCGCGCCGGCGACGGCTCGGTGCACATCATCCCGTTCAGTTCCGTGACCACGGTGACCAACGTGAATCGCGGGCTGGGCAACGCCTCCGTGACGGTCTGCGTTGACGCCGAGGAGGATACCGACAAGGTGTTCGACGTGCTGAAGGAACTGGTGGCGGGCATGCGCGAGGACGCCGAGTATGCCCCGCGCATCCTGAGCGACCTGCAGCTTTGGGGCGTCGACAAGGTGGACGGGGCGTCCGTCACCATCGTGGGCCAAGTGGTCTGCACCGATTCCGGTCGTTGGAACGTGCAGCGCGAGTTCAACCGCCGCATGAAGCGGCGATTCCATGAGCTGGGAATCCAGCTCTACAATCCGATGCAGAAGATGTGGCGGTGCCGCAGATCACCCAGCAGACCGAACGATGAACCGGCTCGCGGCCTCGCTGGCGGCGGAGGGGTTCAGCTTCGTGCACGGCGCCGAGATGCGCGCGCTGTTCGGCCCGATGCCCGACTGGGCGGCCTTCGCGGCAAGCTGGAACGATCTCGGCCTGGACACCTACATGGCCGATGGCGGGCGCTACCGGAAGCGGCGGCACGCGACGTTCGGCGCGCACCGGAATGAGCCGATCCACCGGATGCCGCACCAGCCGCACTACCAGAGCCGCGACTACAATCCGCTGAACGGCGGCATCGCGCGCTGGTTCGATCCGATCCTGCCGGAGATCGCCGACAGCGCGGCGATGACCGCGATCCTGGCGACCTGCCGCACGCTGTTCGAGCGGCTGGCGGCGGCCCCGCGCCGGGCGTGTGCCGGACTGGCTGATCGAGGCGCACCAGTTCCGTATCGAGGCGCGCAGCGGCGAGGCCGGCCAGCCCACCCCCGAGGGCATGCATCGCGACGGCGTCGACTACGTGCTCGTGCTGCTGATCGGGCGGCGCAACATCAAGCGCGGCGTCACCTCGATCCGCGGCACCGACGGCCGCGACCTGGGCAGCTTCACCCTGACCGAGCCCTGCGACGCGGCATGGGTGGACGATCGCCGGGTGATGCACGGCGTGACGCCGGTGGAACCGATCGACCCGGCGGAGCAGGGCTTCCGCGACGTGCTGGTGGTGACGTTCCGTGCCGAGGGCCAGGACGCCGGGTAGGCGATCCCGGACCCGGACCCTCCTGAGCCAAGATCACGCCGGCCTGGGCGGTGCCAGCCTCAGGGGCTCTCGCTGCGGTGCATCATCAGCATAAGCGCCCGGCGCAGCCGCATGATGCCGCCGCGGGTCTGCCCCTGGTCGCACATCCGCTGCCCCTCGGTGGACAGGTAGGTGACCTCGCGCGGCGGCGGCGAGCCGGCCCCGCGCACCAGTTCGGCCACACGGTCGAGCAGATGGAGGCAATATTCCGGCGTGTCGCTGGTCACCCGCTGCGGCGGCGCCTGGCCGACGACCGGCGTGATTCCCAGCCATACCGTGGCGGCCCCCAGGCTCACTGTCCGCAGGATGGATTGCATGTCCCCCGTTCTGCCCGGAATGGTCTCACACGGCGGTGGTGCGGTCATGACAAAGCCGTTAGCCACTCCTGACGTGCTCCTGGTGTTCGGGCAGCGCCAGCGTGGCGATCAGGCCCGGCCCGGCATCATCCAGCCGCAGGCCGCCGCCGTGAAGCTGCGCCACCGCCTGCACGAGCGCGAGGCCCAGCCCCGAACCCGGCGTGCTGCGTGCGCTCTCGCCGCGGAAGAACCGCTCCGCCGCCCGCGCGCGATCGCCCTCCGGAATGCCCGGGCCCTGGTCGGTCACCACGATCTCCGCGCCGACCGGCGTCGCCCTGGCCGAGAGCCGCACGGCCGCCCCCGGCGGGGAGAATTTCACCGCATTGTCCAGCAGGTTCGCCACCGCCTGCTGGATCAGTTCGCGGTCGCCATAGGTCGGCAGCCGCTCCGGCACCGACGTCGACAGCGCGATCCCCTGCTCTTCGGCCAGGGCGCCGTAGAGTTCCGCCACGTCCGCCAGCAGCGGCGCGAGGTCGAGCGAGGCAAACGCGGCGCGACGCGAACCCGCCTCGATCTCGGCGATGCGCAACAGCGCCTGGAACACCGCGACGATGCCGTCGAGGTCGGCGATGGCGCGCTCGATCGCCGCGCGCAACTCCGCCACGGTCTCGGCATGCACCGCGGCATCCTCGAGCCGGGCGCGCGCGCGGGTGATCGGCGTGCGCAGGTCGTGGGCGATCGCGTTGGAGACCTCGCGCACCCCCTCCATCAGCCGCGCCATCCGGTCCAGCATCTCGTTGATCGTCTCGGCCAACTGGTCGAATTCGTCGCCACGGCCCGACAGCAGCACGCGCTGCGAGAAATTGCCGCCGGGCGATCGCCGCGGCCGTGGCCGACACGTTGGCAAGCGCGCGGCGGAACAGGCTGCGCACCACCAGCGCGCCGATCGAGGCCATCCCCAGCACCACCAGCAGCGCCCAGAGCAGCGCATCCTTCAGCAGCGCCCGCAACTGCGCCCGCACCTGCACGTCGCGCCCGATCAGCAGGCGGAAGCCGCCCGGCAGGTCGAAGCTCTGCACCACCGCCAGCGACTTCATGCCGGCGCGCTCGATCGGCAGCTCATACCAGGCGCCGTTCTCCGCGGCCCCTTGCGGCCAGTGCTCCAGGTTGCCGGCGATCCGCCGCCCGGCCGGATCGACCAGCAGGTAGATCGCATCGTCCTCGACGTTCTGCGTCAGCCGGTCCTCGATCGTCAGCACCAGGGCGGGCAGCCGGCCGGCGGCGAACCGCTCCGCCAGGCTCTGCGCGTCCGCCTGGATGGTCTCCGCGGTCTGCCGGTCCAGCAGGCCGGCGGTGGACCACCACAGGAACATCGCGAGCGCCGCGGCGCTGACCGCGAGCAGGGCGGCATAGATCGCCGCGAAGCGGAAGCTCGCCGAGCGCAGCAGGCGCTTGGTCGATGGGATCACGCACTCTCGGCGCGCAGCATGTAGCCGGCGTTGCGCACGGTGTGGATCAGCGGCGTCGGGAACGGCTTGTCCACCTTCTGGCGCAGCCGCGAGACGTGCACGTCGATCACGTTGGTCTGCGGGTCGAAATGGTAGTCCCACACGCCTTCCAGCAGCATGGTGCGGGTCACCACCTGGCCGGCGTGGCGCATCAGGTATTCCAGCAGGCGGAACTCGCGCGGCTGCAGGTCGATCTTCTGCCCGGCGCGCTTCACCTGGCGCGACAGCAGGTCGAGTTCCAGGTCCTCGACCACCAGCTTGGTGACCGGGCCCTCGCCCTTGCCGCGCCGCGCAAGCGCCTCGACCCGCGCCAGCAGTTCGGCGAAGGCGAACGGCTTGGTCAGGTAGTCGTCGCCGCCGGCCTTCAGCCCGCGCACGCGCTCATCGACATCGGCCAGCGCCGAGAGGATCAGCACCGGCACGGCGCTCTTCTGGCCGCGCAGCGTCTCCAGGATCTTCAGGCCGTCGATGCCGCCGGGCAGCATGCGGTCGAGGATCACCGCGTCGAACGACTCGCTCGCCGCCATGAACAGGCCGTCGCGGCCGTTATCGGCCAGCTCCACGACGTGGCCGGCCTCCTTCAGGCCGCGCACCACGAAGCGCCAACGTCCTTGTCGTCTTCCACCACCAGGATTCGCATCGTGTTGCTCCCTCAGCCCGCCCCTTCGGTCGGGCGCCGCCCCACCGTGACCGAGACATCCAAGTCCTTGCCCTGCCGGCGGATCGACAGGCTGACGTTGCGGCCCGGCACCACGGCCGCCACCGTGCGGATCAGCCCGCGCGAACTCTCGATGCGCTCGCCGTTCACCGCCATGATCGTGTCGCCGGCGCGGATGCCGGCCTTGGCCGCCGGGCTGGTGCGCTCGACGCCGGCCACCGTGACGCCGCCGCCGGTCTTGGCATCCTCCACCGACACGCCGAGCCAGCCGCGCTCGATGTAGCGGCTGCCGCGAAGCTGGTTGACGATCGGCATCACGAGTTCGCTGGGGGTGGCGAAGCCGATGCCGACCGAGCCGCCGGACGGCGAGACGATCGCCGTGCTGATCGCGATCACCTGGCCGTCCATGTTGAAGATCGGCCCGCCCGAGTTGCCCGGATTGATCGGCGCGTCGAGCTGCAGGAAATTATCGAACGGCCCGGCGCCCAGGTCGCGGCCGCGCGCCGAGATGATCCCGGCGGTGACCGAGCCGCCCAGGCCGAACGGATTGCCGGCGGCGATCACCCAGTCGCCCACCTCGACCAGCCGCGAATCGCCGAACGGCACCGAGGGCAGCGGACCGGCGGCCTGCACCTTGATGACGGCGATGTCGGTGAGTTCGTCGCTGCCGATCACCGTGGCCGGCAGCCGCGTGCCGTCGGTGAGCGAGACGATGATCTTGTCGGCGTGCCCGACCACGTGGTTGTTGGTGACGATCAGCCGGACGGGTCGACGATGAAGCCCGAGCCGGCGCCCGTGGTCTGCTCCCGCCGGTTGCCGAACCGGCGGCGGAATTCGCGCCCGAGCGGCGTGTCGCGCAGTTCCGGCGGCAGGTCGGACAGCACCTCGCCGCCGGACACCGTCTCGGTGACGGCGATGTTCACCACGGCCGGCAGCACGCGCTTGACCAGCGGCGAGAAGCTTTCCGGCGCGGAGCGCGCGATGGCCGGTCCTGGAGCGGCCGCGCAGGCGGTCAGACCCAGCATGATGACGAGCAGCAGTCCTTTGGGATGCCAACGCGAGGTCATTGAGGTGGAGTCTCTCCCGCTCGGGGTGTGGTTTGCAGCAGATGGCATGCTGTCGCGGCTGCAACAAGAACGTGCTTCTCGTTGCCGGGCAATCGCTCAACGCCCGCGGGCGGGTTCGTGCGGCGGTTCGCGCGACGGGTCCTCGGGCCAGGCGTGCCTGGGGTAGCGCCCCCCGCATGTCGCGCCGCACATCGGCCCAGCCGCCTGCCAGAACCCGGCCAGATCGGCGGTGATCGCGACCGGCCGCCCGGCCGGCGACAGCAGGGCCAGTTGCAGCGTGACGCGGCCATCGGCCAGGCGCGGCGTGGCCGCCAGGCCGTAGAAGGCCTGCGCGCGCGCCGCTGCCACCGGAACCGGCTGCGTGTAGTCGATCGCCACCCGCCCGCCGGGCAGCGCAAGCTGTGCGGGCAGCGCCGCGTCCAGCCGGCGCCCCAGGTCCCAGGCAACCGGGCGCGCAGGATGCCCGCGAGGTCGAGCCGCCCGAGGTCGCCGAGCCGCGACACGCCCGACAGATGCGGCACCAGCCAGTCCGCCACACCGGCCGCCAGCGCGGCGTCGGAGAGGTCGGGCCAGCCGGCCTCAGGCTCCAGCGCGCGCATCAGCGCCACGCGGGACTGCAACTGGCGCGCGGTGTCGGTCCAGGGCAGCGGCCGCAGGCCATCGGCGATGACCGCCCGCGCCAGCGCGGCGGCCACCTCCGCGGGATCGGCGGCCTCGGTGCGGTCGCTCAGGACCAGCGAGCCGAAGCGCCGGCGTCGGCGGGCCAGCACCGCGCCCGACACCGGATCGAGGCTGGTCTCCACCTGTTCGGTGATCCGCTCGGCCGGCAGCGTGTCGGGGTCGAGCGGCGCGGCCAGGCGGATGCGCGCCGAGGCCTTGAGCTCCAGCGCGGCGACGACCAGCAGGGAGGCGGCGGCGAGCGGGTCGGCGCGCGGCAGGCGGGCGCCGCCGCCGCCGGCCAGGCGAAAGCTGCCGGGCTCGCCGCGCCGCTGGGCGATGCGGTCCGGGAAGGCCGCCGCCAGCAGCGGGCCGGGATCGCCGTCCGCCGGGGCGTCGCTGCGCAGGCGGAGGCGCTGGCGGTACTGGCCGGCGACGCGCCGGATGCGCGACAGCGCGCCGCGGTCCGCTGCCGGATCGCCATCCGCGATCGCCGCCAGCCGCAGGGCGATATCGGCCGATGCGTCGGGGGCTGCGCAGCGGGTCGCGCTCCTCCAGCAATGCCGCGAGATCGGCCGCCAGCGCCGCCTCGCCCGGCGTGCCGGCGGCCAGCATCATCGCCGCCAGCCTGGGATGCGCACCGAGCGTCGCCATCCGCCGGCCAGCCGCGGTGATGCGGCCGGCGGGGTCGAGCGCGCCAAGCTGGCCCAGCAGGGCCGATGCCGCGGCCAGCGCGCCGGCCGGCGGTGGGTCCTGGAACGGCAGTTCCGGCGGCGGCGTGCCCCAGCCGGCGCAGTCCAGCACCAGGCCGGACAGCTCCGCCTCCAGGATCTCCGGCCGGTCGAACGCCGGCAGCCCGCGATGCAGCGCCGTCGTCCACAGGCGGATCGCGACAACCCGGCGCCTCGCGCCCGGCGCGTCCCGCCCGCTGCTCCGCCGCCGCGCGCGAGATCCGCAGTGTCGTGAGCCGGGTCAGGCCGGTGGCCGGATCGAGCCGCGGCGCGCGCCGCCAGCCGCCATCCACCACGATGCGCACCCCGGGCACCGTGAGCGAGGTCTCGGCGATCGAGGTCGCCAGCACCACCCGCCGCCCCTCGGCCGGCCGCAGCGCCCGGTCCTGCTCCGCCACCGGCAGTTCGCCGTGCAGCGGCAGCACCAGCGGGCCGCAGCCCTCGAGCGCCGACTGGGTGCGGCGGATCTCCGCCATGCCGGGCAGGAACGCGAGGATGTCGCCGGCATGCTCCGCCAGCGCGGCACGGATCGCCCGCGCCATCGCATCGGGCAGGTCGCGCGGGCCGGCGATGTCGCGCGCGGCGTGGCCCACGGCGACCGGGAACATGCGCCCGGCGCTCTCGATGACATCGGCGTCCAGCAGCCCGGCCAGCCGCGCGCCATCCGCGGTGGCCGACATCGCGAGCAGCCGCAGTTCCGGACGCAGCATGCGCTGCAGATCCCGGCACAGCGCCAGCGCCAGATCCGATTCCAGCGACCGCTCGTGCACCTCGTCCAGGATCACCGCGGCGACGCCGTCCAGCGTGGGGTCCGATTGCAGCCGGCGCACCAGCAGGCCCTCGGTCACCACCTCCACCCGCGTCGCCGGCGAGACGGCGGCGTCCAGCCGCGTGCGATAGCCGATCAGGCCGCCCACCGCCTCGCCCAGCAGCGAGGCCATCCGCGTCGCCGCGGCGCGGGTGGCCAGCCGGCGCGGCTCCAGCATCAACAGTGTCTGGTCTTCGCGCCACGGCGCATCGAGCAGCGCGAGCGGCACGAGCGTCGTCTTGCCGGCGCCGGGCGGTGCCACCAGCACGGCATTGCGCCCGCCGGCCAGCGTGGCGGCCAGCGGTGCGAGGGCCTCGGTGACCGGTAGCTCGGGCAACATGCTGGTGAACGCGGGCATTGTGCGCCATATGCGCATGAAACCAGCCACTCGGGGACCCCTATGCCGCCCGCGCTGAGGGCCATCCTGTTCATGCTCCTGGCCTGCGCCGGCCTGCTGGCCGGCATCGGCCCGTCAGGCATCGCCGGGTCGGCCCTGGCGCTGGAGAGCGCACCCGTCAGCACGCGGCACGCCACGGCCTCGATGGTCTCCGAGGTGGATGCGGTGGTGCCGGGCCGGCCGTTCCGCGTGGCGCTGCGGTTGGTGCTGGCGCCCGGCTGGCACACCTACTGGCGCAACCCCGGCGATGCGGGCGTGCCGCCGGAGCTGGAACTCGACCTGCCGACCGGCGCTGCGGCCGGGCCGATCGCCTGGCCCGCGCCGCAGCGCGTCGCCGAAGGGCCGCTGATGACCTACGCCTATACCGGCGAGGTGCTGCTGCCGGTGACGGTCACGCCGCCGCCCGAGGGTGGGGTCGCGATGACCGCCCGCGCCAACTGGCTGGTCTGTCGCGAGATCTGCGTGCCCGAGGAAGCCACGTTCCGGCTCGACCTACCGCGGGCACGGCCGCAGGTTCGCAGCAGGCCGGATTGTCGAAGCAGGCGGGGCTGTTCGCCGCCGCCGACCGGCAGATGCCGCGGCCGTCGCCCTGGCAGGCGGCGATCGGCCCCGACGGGGACGCTGTCGGTGCGAGGACCGGAACTGAGCCGCGCCACGGTCGAGGACGCCTGGTTCATCCCGGACGCGCCCGGCGCGATCCGCGACAGCGCGCCGCAGAGCCTGGCGGTGCGCGATGGCGGCTTCACGCTCGCGCTGTCGCCGGGGAAGGCGTTCCGCGCCGCGGACGGCGTGTCGGGCGTGCTCACGGTGCGCGACCGCAGCGGATTGCAGACGGTGGTCGCGCTGCGCGCCCAGCCGGCGACGTGGTGCCGCCGGCGCCCGCCATGGGGCTGCGCCGGATGCTGGGGCTGGCGTTTCTCGGCGGCCTGATCCTCAACCTGATGCCCTGCGTGTTCCCGGTAACTGGCGCTGAAGGTGGTCGGACTCGCCGGCGCCGGGCGCGGCAAGGCGCTGTGGCAGGCGGCTGCCTATACCGCCGGCGTGCTGGTGGCGTTCGCGGCGCTCGGCGGCGCTTTGCTGGCGGCGCGCACCGCCGGCACCGCCGCGGGCTGGGGCTTCCAGTTCCAGTCGCCGGTGTTCGTCGCGGCGATGGCCTGGCTGCTGTTCGCGGTCGGCCTGAACCTGTCCGGCGTCTACCAGGTCGGCACCGGGCTGATGCGTACGGGGCACGGGCTGGCGGTACGGCCGGGCCATTTCGGCAGCTTCTTCACCGGGCTGCTGGCGGTGGTGGTGGCAACGCCGTGCACCGCGCCGTTCATGGGGGTGGCGATCGCCGCCGGGCTCGCCGCACCACCGGCCGTCACACTGCTGGTGTTCCTCGCGATGGGCCTCGGCCTAGCGGCGCCCTACGCGGTGCTGGCGACCATGCCCCGCGCTGTGGCGCGCCGCGCCGAAGCCGGGCCGCTGGATGGAGGTGCTGCGCCAGGCGCTGGCCTTCCCGATGTACGGCGCGAGCGCCTGGCTGATCTGGGTGGTGAGCCAGGAGGCGGGACCCTCCGGCGTGCTGGCCACCGCCGCCGGCCTCGTGCTGCTGGGGTTCGCCGGCTGGGTGCTGGGCGTCACCCAGGGCACGCTCGATCGCGGCCGCCGGATCGGCCAGACCGCGGCTGCTGTGGCGCTGCTGGCCGCGCTGGCGGTGCTGAGCGGGACCAGCGACCGGCCTGGCGGAGGCCGGCGTCGAGACGTTCAGCGCGGCGCGGCTGGCGGCGGCGCGGGGCCGAAGGGCGGCCGGTGTTCGTCAACATGACGGCGGCCTGGTGCGGTGACCTGCCTGGTGAACGAGCGCGTGGCGATCGGCACCGGCGCGGTGCGGCGCGCCTTCGCGGAACGCCAGGTGACGTATCTCAAGGGCGACTGGACTCGGCAGGACCCGCAGATCACCGACTACCTGCGGGCCAACGGCCGCGACGGTGTGCCGCTGTATGTCTATTATCCGCCGGGCGGCGCGCCACTGGTGCTGCCGCAGATCCTTACCGAGGGACGCTGCTGCGCGAACTGTCGCGGGGGTAGCAGCCGTCGTTGTCTGGCGGTTGGGCATCATCATCCGATGCTGATTGTGCCTGCGCCGGTGCGGCCGGCCTCAAGCCCGCGCCGCCTGCGGCGGTCGCTGCGCGAGGCTTGACTCCGGCCACACCGACGAAGCGTGGCTCGGGATCGGCTGTGTCGGAGGTTCTGGTTGCGGCCGAAGCACCAGGGCAGTTTAGCTTTGGCCCACCAGCTTGCGGATGAGCGCGGCGGCGGCCGGCGTCGACCAGTCGGCAGAGCCCTCCAGGCGGGCCCGCGTGTTGCCCTGCCGGTCGATGATCACGCTGGTGGGGATGCCGCGGGCCTGCCAGGCGCGCGCCGCGGCACCCTTGGGGTCCAGCAGCACCGGCAGTCCGGTGATCCCGTGCTCCTGGTAGAACGCCTGCACCACCGAGGCGCCGCCGCGGTCCGACGACAGCGGCAGCACGGCGATGTCGTCGGGCGCCAGCGTCTTCGACAGCGCGGCGAGCGACGGCATCTCGGCGACGCAGGGCACGCACCAGGTCGCCCACAGGTTGATCACCATGCCATGGCCGATGAACTCCTTCAGCCGATGCTCGGTGCCGTCCGCCGCCGCGAAGGCGATCTCGGGCGGCGGCGCCGGCGGATCGACCGGCACCAGCTTCCGCGCCACATCGTCGGACGTGGCGGCGAGCGGTTTGCGCATGCCCAGGCCGGCGGCTAGGGTCCCGCCCGCCGCGGCCGAGAGACGCCGGCGCGTGATCAACAGCATGGTGGACCTCCTGCAGTGAGCGAGACGCCGGAGCAGCGCAACGAGGCAGCCAACCCGCAATGGGGCGGGCGTTTCGCCGCCGGCCCGTCGGTGGTGATGCAGGAGATCAATGCCTCGATCGGCTTCGACCGGAAGCTGTGGCGCCAGGACATCAGGGGATCGCTCGCGCACGCCGCGATGCTGGCAAAGGTCGGGATCATCTCCCCCCAAGATGGGCAGGAGATCGGCGATGGTCTAGCGGCGATCGCACAGCAGATCGAGACGGGCCGCTTCCCGTCGACGCGGCGCTCGAGGATATCCATATGAATATCGAGGCGCGGCTCACCGAGCGCATCGGCGAGGCCGGCCGCCGCTGCACACCGGGCGCAGCCGCAACGACCAGGTCGCCACCGATTTCCGCCTGTGGGTGCGCGATGCGATCGACGGCCTGTCCGAGCAGGTCACCCGACGTGATGCGCGCGCTGGCCGACCGCGCCGCGGCCCACGCCGCCGATCCGATGCCGGGTTTCACCCATCTGCAGACCGCGCAGCCGGTCACCTTCGGCCACCACATGCTGGCCTATGTCGAGATGCTGGAGCGCGACCGCGGCCGGCTCGCGGACTGCCGGCGGCGGCTGAACGAATGTCCGCTGGGCAGCGCGGCGCTGGCCGGCACGTCCTTCCCGCTCGACCGCGCGATGACCGCGCAGGCGCTGGGCTTCGACCGGCCGACGGCCAATTCGCTCGACGCCGTGTCCGACCGCGACTTCGCGCTGGAGTTCCTGGCGGCGGCAGCGATCTCGGCGATGCATCTGTCGCGCCTGTCGGAGGAGATCGTCATCTGGTGCTCGGCGCCGTGGCGCTTCATCCGGCTGAGCGACGCGTTCACCACCGGCAGTTCCATCATGCCGCAGAAGCGCAATCCGGACGCGGCCGAACTGGCGCGGGCGAAGACCGGACGGATCACCGGCGCGCTGGTCGGGCTGCTGACGGTGATGAAGGGCCTGCCGCTGGCCTATGCCAAGGACATGCAGGAGGACAAGGAGCCGGTGTTCGACGCGGCCGAGGCCTGGGCGCTGTCGCTGGCGGCGATCGGCGGGATGGTGCGGGACATGACGCCGGACACGGCGCGCATGCGGGAGCTGGCGGGATCCGGCTACGCCACCGCGACGGACCTGGCGGACTGGCTGGTGCGGGGTGCTGCGGCTGGCGTTCCGCGACGCGCACCACGTCACCGGGCGGCTGGTGGCGCTGGCGGAGGGCGAAGGGGCGTCGACCTCGCCGGGCTGACGCTGGCCGAGATGCGCTCGGTGGAGGACCGCATCACCGCGGAGGTGTTCTCGGTGCTGACGGTGGAGGCGTCGGTCGCCTCGCGCACCAGCTTCGGCGGGCACCGCGCCGGCGAACGTCGCCCGCGAGGCGGCGCGCTGGCAGGCGGCGCTGGCATGAGGCCCGCGGCACTCCTGCTGGCGGGCCTGCTGCTGCTGTTGCTGGCATCGCTGGCGGCATGCGGGCAAGAAGGGGCCGCCCACGCCGGTCGGGCCGCCCGACGAGGTCATCTGGCCGCGGATCTACCCGACCCGCTGAGCTGGTCCGGGCTCACCTGATCCGGCCGGTTGCCGGTCGCTGCACGACACCCCTTCAGCACCCATTCGCGGACGCCCTCATTGGCATCCCTTGGCCAGCAGCGCCTGGCCGAGATGCCTGTCCAGGCTGTCGATATGGCGCAGCAGCCATTCGCGCAGGTAGCGCAGGATCAGGCTGATACTCGCCACCTCCCCGTCGACGTTCAGGTTGCAGATGTCTTGCAGCAGGCGGCGATGCTCTTCGCGGTGCCGCTCCTGGCCCACCAGCCGATGCGCGCCCATCAGCCGTTCCTCGGTGGCGAAGTGGAAGGTGGTGAAGCGGATCAGCGCGTCGAGGCCGTCAACGATGGACTGCCGCTCGCCACCGTCCTTGAGCGCCGCCGAGAGCTGGTCGATCAGGGCCGGCGAGGTGGCGGTGCTGGCCGTCGATCTCGGCGATGCCGACCGCGTGCGCGGCATTCCAGAGCACCGGGGGTCAGGGACACGAGATCGACGATGGCGCGGCCGTCGGCCCATTGGAACTGGTTCTTGCCGCACCGCTTGGCGCGGTACATCGCCGTATCGGCCGCCGCCAGCAGGGCGTCGCCCGAGCCGGCGTGGGGCGGGCCAGGCGGCGATGCCGATGGAGGCGCCGACCGTCATCTGGTGCGCACCGACATCGAGTGGCGCGGCCAGGACGTCGACCAGGCGCTGCGCCACCAGCGAGGCGGTCCGGAGATCGGGCATGCGAGGCAGCAGCACCGCGAATTCATCGCCGCCGACACGCGCCAGGGTGTCGCCCTCCCGCACGCAGGCCTGGAACCGCTGGCTCACGAGCTGCAGGGGTGACGTCGCCGGCGTCGTGTCCGAGACTGTCGTTGACCGCCTTGAAGCCGTCCAGGTCCACCATGAGCACGGCGAACGGGGTGCCATCGCGCCGCGACACGAGCAGCGTGTGGTGCAGCCGGTCGGCGAACAGCGCACGGTTGGCCAGCCCGGTGAGGGTGTCGCTGTAGGCGAGGTAGGAAAGCTGCTGGCGCGATCGCGACTGATCGGTGACGTCCGCGGCGAAGGCCACGATGGTCAGTGCGCCATCGAGTTGCACGTGGTCGAGGGTCAATGAGACGTCGAACGGCGGTCCGCGCCGCGCCGGCCGATGCCGAAGTAATGCGTCGGCGTGGATTCGGGCGGCGGCCAGCGCGGCGTCCAGCCGGTCGCCGCCGGCATCCGACACGATGTCGGCCCAGCATCAGCCCGACCAGCGCGCCCGGCTGGCGGAACGTCGCCACGAAGGCGGGGTTGGCGAACACGATGCGGCACCGCCGGATGGCGGCGAGCGCCACCACGGCGCTGTCGACCAGGGCTGCCCCGAGCGCCTGCGGGTTGAATGCCTTGCGGTCCGGTGCCTCGCCTTCCGGCGAAGCCGATGAGCCGATCGAATGGGGCATGCTGCTCGCGATCTGACCGGGGACGGGTAGCAAGCCGCGTGTTAACAGACCGTGTAGTAACCTGCAGCCGAGGGGAATAAATCCGTGCTGCCGCCCATCGATCCGTGGCTCGCTGCCGGCGTCGTGGTGTCCACGATGGCGACCGATGCCGCCTATGTGCTGTTCAACGGCGGCGGTGTCCGGCCGCCGGCGCTTCGGCGCGGCGACGTGGAGCAGCATTTGGTACCTGCTCTCGGCGTTCGCGGTGATCAGCTACACGTCGTCCTGGGTCTATGTGCTGTTCGCCCGCAGCCCGGCTCGTGGGTCGGCGCGTTCCTGTCGATGACGTGGCTGCGCACGCGATAGCGCGGGGCCCTGGCTGCGCACGCGATAGCGCGGGCTCGCGCCGGCCGCATGGCTATGCGACTTGTCCGGCCGCATGGCTATGCGACTTGTATAGAGTCTGCGGCCGGCCTCGTGTACGCTGCCGGCATGGCAGCAGTTCCCTCGCCCGACGCCACGGAGGCCATGACCCCCGAGCCGGACGCCGCCGCGCTGATCGCCGGCCGGGCCGCACCTTGCGATGCACGCCATGGACGGGCTGCTGATCGACGATGTGCCGCTGAACGCGATCGCCGATGCGGTGGGCACGCCGGCCTGGGTGTATTCGGCGTCCGCGATGCGCCGCCGCTACCGCATGCTGGCGTCGGCGCTGGCCGCAGCGGACCTCGACGCGCATGTCCACTACGCGATGAAGGCGAACGACCGCCTGGCTGTGCTGCGCCTGTTCGCGGCCGAGGGCGCCGGGGCCGATGTGGTCAGCGAGGGCGAATTGCTGCGGGCGCGACAGGCGGGCATCCCGGCCGAGCGGATCGTGTTCTCGGGGGTCGGCAAGAGCGAGCGGGAGATGCGGCTCGCGCTCGCCGAGGACATCGCGCAGATCAATGTGGAGAGTGCCGAGGAGCTTGACGCGCTGTCGACGCTGGCGACCGCGATGGGGCGCCGCGCCAGGGTGGCGTTGCGCGTCAATCCTGACGTGGACGCCGGCACGCACGCCAAGATCAGCACCGGCCGGGCGCGGGACAAGTTCGGCATTCCCTATGCCGATGCCGTCGCGCTGTACCGGCGGGCGGCGTCGCTGCCCGGTATCCGGCCGGTGGGCCTCGCCACGCATATCGGCAGCCAGATCCTGACGCTGGCGCCCTACCGCGCGGCGTATGAAAGACTGGCCGACCTGGTGCGCACGCTGCGGGCCGAGGACCTGCCGATCGAGGTGGTGGACTGCGGCGGCGGGCTGGGGATTCCCTATCGCGGCGAGCCGGCACCGATGCCCGCGGCGCTGGCCGGCGCGATCGCCGGCGCGCTGCGCAACCTTGACCTGCGCATCGTGCTGGAGCCTGGCCGCTGGCTGGTCGGGCCGGCGGGCGTGCTGCTGGCCTCGGTCATCCTGTCCAAGCAGACCCGCGACAGCCGCTTCGTCGTGCTGGACGCGGCGATGAACGACCTGATCCGGCCCGCCATGTACGACGCGTGGCACGGCATCGTGCCGGTCTCCGCGGTCGATGCGGTGGCGGTGGTGTCACCGGCCGATGTGGTCGGGCCGGTGTGCGAAAGCGGCGACACCTTTGCACGCGCCCGCATGTTGCCCCCGCTGGCGCCGGGCGCGCGCGTCGCGATCCTCGATGCCGGCGCCTATGGCTCGGTGATGAGTTCGTCGTACAATGCGCGGCCCGTGGCGGCGGAGGTCATGGTGGACGGCAGCGAGTGGTCGGTGATTCGCGCGCGTGAAACGGCGGCTGACTTGTGGCGCGGCGAGAGCGTGCCACATTGGATCCAATGAGCGCGCCCGGCGGAGAGATCGATCGCCTGCTTCGCCGGTTGGCCGGCCGGCGTGTGCTGGCCCGCTCCGCCATCCTGTTCGAGCGTGTCTGGCCGGCGGTATGGCCGGCGCTTGGCGTCGCCGGCCTGTTCGTCCTGGCGGCGCTGCTGGACCTGCCCCAGTTGCTGCCGCCCTGGTGGCATATCGGCCTGCTGGTCGTCACCGCGCTGCTGATCCTGGGCCTGCTGGTCCGCGGGCTGCGCGGCATCGGCGCGCCGGATGACGGCGAGGCGGACCGCCGCCTGGAACTTGCCTCGGGACTCAAACACCGGCCGCTCGCCGTGCTCACGGACCGGCCGTCGCAGGGCAGCCTCGCGCCCGACAGTGCATCCGCGGTGCTGTGGCAGGCGCATGTGGCGCGCGCGGTGCACTCGGTGCGCCGGCTGCGCGTGGGGCTCCCGCGGCCCGGCCTGGCGCGGCGCGATCCGCGCGCGCTGCGGGCCGCGCTGGTGGTGGCACTGGTCGCCGCGGCGGTGATCGCCGGGGAGGATGCGCCGGCGCGGCTGGCGCAGGCCATGGAGCCGACGATGCCGCGCGAGGCGCCGCCGCCGGCGACCGAATTGCAGGCCTGGATCACCCCGCCGCCCTATACCAGGCTGGCGCCGCTCTTCCTGAAGCCGGACAGCGTCGCGGTGTCGGTGCCGGCCGGCGCGCGCCTCACGGTCAGCGTCACCGGCGGCAGCGGCATGCCGGCACTGGTGCAGGACAGCCACAGCGAGCCGTTCCGCGAACTGGACAAGGCGAGCTTCCAGGCCGACCGCGACCTGACCCAGGGCGGCCGGGTCACCGTGCAGCGTGACGGCCATGCGCTCGCGGCCTGGGACATCACGGTGATCGCCGACCAGCCGCCGACGGCGGAGTGGGGCGATGCGCCCGCGCGCGCCGCCGGCAGCCAGCAGACGCGGCTGCCGTGGCGGACCGCGGATGACTATGGCGTGGTGTCGCTGCAGGCCGAGTTGCGGCTGCGCGACCGGATGGACGCATCGCCCCTGGTGGTGAGCCTGCCCCTGCCGGGCGGCACGCCGAAGACCGCCAGCGGCGTGAGCCAGCAGGACCTGACGGTGCATCCCTGGGCCGGGCTGCCGGTGGTCGCGAAGCTGGTTGCGCGCGACGCACAGAACCAGTCCGGCACCAGCCGCGACGCCGAGTTCGTGCTGCCGCAGCGGCCGTTCCAGAACCCCGTGGCGCGTGCGCTGATCGAGATCCGCCGCAACCTCAGCCTGCGGCCCAAGGATCGCGACGCGGCGGTGAACGGGCTGGACGCGCTGCTCATGACGCCGGACGCGTTCGCCACCGACTACGGCGCCTACCTCAATCTCGGCGGCATCTACTACCTGCTGGAGCGCAACAAGGGCTCGGCTGCCGTGCCCGATGCCCAGCAGCGCCTATGGGAACTGGCGCTGCATCTCGAGGAAGGCCAGACCGAGCGGACCGCGCGCGCCCTCGAGGAAGCCCGCCAGGCCGCGCGCGACGCGCTGGACCAGGCGGTCCGCGAGCCGAACCAGGCCAATCGCGAGGCGCTCGAGCAGAAGCTGAAGGAACTCGAGGAGGCGATCGCCCGCCACATGCAGGCGCTGGCCGAAGAGGCACGGCGCAACAACGACGAAATGCCGTTCGATCCGGACTCGCAGCGCCTGTCCAGCCGCGACCTCGACAAGATGGCCGAGCAGGCACGCCAGGCGGCCCGCGAGGGCCGCATGGACGAAGCGCAGCAGCGCATGGCCGAACTGGAGCGCATGCTGGACAAGCTGCGCAACGCGCGCGCCGAACACGGGCGCGACGGCGAGCGGGCGGAGGCTCAGCGCCGCCGCGGGCGGCAGCAGATGGGCGTGGTGCAGGACATGATCGGGCGGCAGGGCAGCCTGCTCGACCGGTCGCAGAGCCGCGCGGATGACGCCACACGCCCGCGCAACCGCCAGCCGGCGCCGCAGCCGACGCAGCCGGCCGATGCAGCGCAGCAGCGCGAGGCGGACCGGCGGGTGCAGCAGGCGCTGCGGCGCGCGCTGGGCGAACTCATGCAGCAGTTCAGCGACCTGACCGGCCAGGTGCCGCCAAGTCTCGGCGACGCCGACAAGGCGATGCGCGACGCGATGCGGCAACTCGGCGAGGGCAACGATGCGGGGGCCGGCGAATCCGAGCAGAAGGCGATCGAGGCGCTGCAGAAGGGCGGCCGCGAGATGGGCCAGGCGATGGCCAAGCAGTTCGGCCCGCAGGGTGGCCAGGACGGCAGCGAGCAGGAAGGCGACAATGACGGCCCGATGGGGCTGACCCTGCACGACGGCCAGGACGACAACCAGGGCCGCGGCTGGCGCCAGGGCCCGCCGCCGGACCGGGCGCAGTCGGGCCGCGATCCGCTCGGGCGCCGCTTCGGCCAGGGCAGCTCGGGCGCCGATGAGAGCGCCGATGTGACGGTGCCCGAAGAGCGCGAGCGCCAGCGCACCCAGGCGATCCAGGAAGAACTCCGCCGCCGCGGTGCCGAGAAGGTGCGGCCGCAGATGGAGCTCGACTACATCGACCGGCTGCTGAAGCAGTTCTGACGCGGCGGCAGACCACAATTCTCTGCTATCAGCAGAGCGGGTTCCGTTCGCATTGGCGCACGGAACCCGCTCTAGCTCATTGTCTGGGAGCGTGATTTGCCGCTTCGGTAATTCTACCTGTACGGATCCCGCTCAAACCTGACATATCGACGCATCTTTTGGCTCCCTCCGTTCCGACGGCGAAGGCGAGCAGCATCCGACGGCCGAACGGCCCGAGGCTTGATCTTATTGAACTTCCGTTTCTCAGGTGTTATTTCCGGAGATTGCTGGAGCAGATTCCGTTCGCGTGGCTCCTGGAATCCGCCTTGGCTCGTTGTCTGAGAGCGATTCACCGCTCCGGTGATTCCACCTGTACGGACCACGCTCTAGAACCACCAACGCTGCAAAGACAATATTGCATGAAATTCAGCGCGGTGATTCCGCTGTACAACGGTGGCCCCACCCTGGGCGCGACGCTCGATGCCGTGCTCGCGCAGCACCACCCGGCGCATGAGATCATCGTCGTGGATGATGCCTCGACCGACCAGGGGCCTGCGATCGCAGCGCGGTATGGCGACCGGATCAAGCTGATGCGGAGAGAGCAGAATGCAGGCGTGCAGATGGCACGCAACTTCGGTGTTGAACACGCGAGCGGCGACTGGATTGCGTTTTGCGACCAGGATGATCTCTGGTCGCCCGAGTATCTTTCGCGCAACGCGGCATTGCTGGCGGCGGTGCCGGATCTGGAACTCATTTTCACAAACTTCCAGCGGCTGATCGACGGCAAACTGGAGGACCGCAGCAAGTTTGCGCAGGCGCCGAGCGGTTTCTGGGAACAGGCAGGACGGCGCGTGCTCCCGGAAGGCTGGGTATTCGAGCGTCCGATCGCCGGCCTCACGTTCGGCTGGCACCCGGTTTTCCCCTCGGCCACGATCGTGTCGCGACGGTTGATCGACGCCGTCGGCGGCTTCAACCCAGCCATGCGCGGCCTGCGGCCCGAAGATGGCGAGTTCACGCTGCGATGCCTCTATCGGGCCAAGGTCGGTGCCATTCCGGATCCTGAGGTCACGATACGACGGCATGCCACCAACTTCTCCCGCGACCAGGTCATGACGCTGGTCGATGAGGTGGCGGCGCTGCAGTTCGTGCGTGCCCACCACGAGGAAGCGCGCCAATTCTGGCCGGTGATCGATGCCGAAATCCGCCAGCGCCGCATCCTGGCCGCACATGGCGCGTTCGCCCAAGGAAACCACAAGCTGTTGCGCCAACTCCTGTCCGATATCGGCCCGGTTGACCGCAACGGCATCCTGCGCGCAAAGGCGATGGTCGCGTCGCTGCCCGCGCCGCTCGATGGGTGGGCAAACACCGGCCTGCAGGGCCTCAGCGGCGCATTACGCAATCTCCTGCGCCTTCGGAGGTAACGGGCGCGCCGCGGCGTCACTCCGGCTCGCTTCGGATTGCACCGCCCGCCGCCGCCTGCCAAAGTGACGCTACTGGTCAGTAGGGAGGATCGGCCGATGGACCTGCGCTTCACGCCGGAAGAGACAGCGTTCCGCGACGAAGTGCGCGCCTTCATCCGCGACAACCTGCCTGCCGAGATCCGCGAGCGCATGCGCCTGGGCTACAGCCCGCGCAAGCAGGACACCGTGGCGTGGCAGCGCATCCTCAACCAGAAGGGCTGGGCGGCGATGTCCTGGCCCAGGGAGTGGGGCGGGCCCGGCTGGACGGCGATCCAGAAGATGATCTTCCTCGAGGAGAACCAGCTCGCGCCGGCGCCGGAGATGCTGAGCTTCAACATTACCATGCTGGGGCCGGTGCTGATCCAGTTCGGCACCGACGCCCAGAAGAAGCGGTTCCTGGCGCGCGCGGCCAACCTGGACGACTGGTGGTGCCAGGGCTTCTCCGAGCCGGGCGCCGGGTCGGACCTCGCGTCGCTGAAGACGGCGGCGAAGCGCGAGGGCGACCATTACGTGGTGAACGGGCAGAAAATCTGGACCTCCACCGCGCACAATGCCGACTGGTGCTTCGTGCTGGTGCGCACCAACCCCAATGCGGCGAAGCGGCAGGAGGGGATTTCCTTCCTGCTGGTGGACATGAAGACGCTGGGAATCACCGTGCGGCCGATCATCTCGATCGACGGCAGCCACCACCTGAACGAGGTGTTCTTCGACGATGTGAAGGTGCCGGTGGAGAATCGGGTCTACGAGGAGAACAAGGGCTGGGACGTGGCCAAGTTCCTGCTGGGCAACGAGCGCACCGGCATCGCCCGGCTGGGCAAGTCCAAGGAGCGGGTGACATCGGCCAAGGAGATGGCGCGCGGCGTGCGCGAGAACGGCAAGCCGCTGATCGAGGACCCGGCGTTCCGCCAGCGCGTCGCCCAGCTCGAGATCGACATGAAGGCGCTGGAGATCACCCAGTACCGCGTGGTGTCGGCCTATGAGCAGCAGAAGGACGGCCGGCCCGATCCGCTGTCGTCGGTGCTGAAGGTGAAGGGCACCGAATTGCTGCAGGCTACCACGGAACTGGCGATGGATGTCGGCGGGCCGATGTCGATGCCGATCTGGGCGGAGGAACTGGCGGCGCTGTCGAACGAGCCGGATGTCGGGCCGGAATGGGCGGCGCAGGCCACCGGCAGCTACCTGTTCCTGCGCGCCGCCTCGATCTACGGCGGCACCAACGAGATCCAGAAGAACATCCTCACCAAGGCCGTGCTGCGGCTGTAGCGGCAGCGCGTCGCATCCACTGTCATCGCGAGTGCAGCGAAGCGGTTCCCGGTGCCGAACCTCCATGGGGAATCGCTTCGTCGCTCCGCTCCTCGCAATGACATCAACACCGGGGACATTCCATGGACTTCACCCTTTCGGATGAACAGCGCCTGCTGAAGGACAGCGTCGAGCGGCTGATGGCCGATCGCTACGCGTTCGACCAGCGCAAGGGGTATTTCAAGGAGCCGGGTGGCTGGAGCACGTCGCTCTGGTCGCAATACGCCGAACTCGGGTTGCTCGGGCTGCCGTTCGCTGAAGAGTACGGCGGGTTCGGCGGCGGCGCGGTCGAGGTGATGCTGGTGATGGAGGCATTCGGCCGCGCGCTGATCCTGGAGCCGTACCTGGCGACCGTGGTGCTGGGCGGCACCGCGGTGCGTCTCGGCGCCAGTGACGTGCAGAAATCGCGCGTGCTGCCGGCGATCGCCGATGGCAGCATGAAGCTCGCCGTCGCGCATGGCGAGCGGCAGGCGCGCTACGACGTCACCGACGTGATGACGACGGCCACGCGGAGCGATGGCGGCTGGGTGCTGGACGGCGCCAAGAGTGTCGTCACCCATGGCGACTGCGCCGATGCGCTGGTGGTCAGCGCGCGCACCTCCGGCGAGCGCGACGCTGCCGATGGCATCACGCTGTTCCTGGTGGAGGCCGGCGCGAGCGGCGTGGCGCGGCGCGGCTACACGATGCGCGACGAGCAGCGCGCCGCCGAGGTGTCGCTGTCGGGCGTGCGGGTGGACGCCGATGCGGTGCTGGGGGAAGTCGGGCAGGGCCTCGCGCTGGTCGAGCGCGTGATGGAGGCGGGCATCGCGGCGACGGCGGCGGAGAGCGTCGGCGCCATGGAGGCGATGCATGCGATGACGCTGGAATACAGCCGGACGCGCGAGCAGTTCGGCAAGCCGATCGGCTCCAACCAGGTGGTGCAGCACCGGCTGGCCGAGATGCTGATGTCGCTGGAGCAGGGGCGCTCGATGGCGATGCTGGCGGCGATGATGGTGGACGAGCCGGATGCCGGCGAGCGTGCGCACAACATCGCCATGGCGAAGGTGGGCGTCGGCCAGGCGGGGCGCTTCGTGTCGCAGAACGCGGTGCAGTTGCATGGCGGGATCGGCATGACCGAGGAACTCGCCGTCGGGCATTATTTCCGCCGCTGCATGGTGATCGAGCGGCTGTTCGGCGACACCGCGCATTATCTGGGGAGGCTCGCGGCGGAAGTGGCGTAGGCGGCCACTCCCGCCGCGTCCCCTCAGGCGGCGGCGGCGCAGCCGGGACAGGCCGCCAGGGCCTCGAGTTCCTCCACCAGCGCGTTGTCGGGCTCGGCCGTTGCGATGGCGGCACCCAGGTGCGACGCGGCGACGGTGAAGCACAGTTCGGCCTCCAGTGCCGTCAGTGCCGCGCGGATCGATGCCGCATCGGCGTCGGGTGCCAGCCGCAGACCGGCACCTCGCGCCACGATGCGCGCGGCGTTGTCGTTCTGGTCGCGGCCCATCGGCAGGCACAGGATCGGACGGCCATGCGCCAGTGCGCGCATCGTGGTGCCGTGGCCGCAATGCGTGACCACCACCGAGGCCTCGCGCATCACCACGTCATGCGGCGCCGTATCGACCGCCACCGCATTGGGTGGCAGGCGGAACGGCACGCCGGCGAGGCTCGGGCCCCGCGTCACCAGCACGCGCATCGGCAGCGGCGCCGCGGCATCCAGCACCGCCTGGATGGTTGCCGCCTGGTTCTGGAACGTCGAACTCAGCGCCACCAGCACCAGCGGCCGGATATCCTCCGCATCCCAGGGCGAAACCCAGGTGCCGGCCCAGTGCGGCTGGTCCAGCAGCGGCCCGACATAGCGCACCGCCGGCGGCAGGCTGTCGGCCGGGAAGTCGAAGGCGCGGCTGGTGGCGAGCAGCGCCAGGTCGGCCATGCCCGGCTGGTCGAAGGTATCGCCGAGCGGACGCAGGCCGAACGTGGCGCGCGTCGCATTCAGCATCGGCAACTGCGACGCCATCACCGCGGCGTACCAGGCGCGCACGGCGTCGGCCTGGGCCTGCTCCTCGGGCGTCGTGGGCGGCAGCAGCCCGGGGCCGACCGGCGGCACGCCGGGGATCGGCGTCACGAAGCTGATGTTCGGCCCGAACAGCGCCAGCCTGGTGCCGGTGGCCTCGGCAGCGATCATCGGTCCGAACAGCAGGTCGGAACTCACCACCACATCGGCCGGCGCACGCCGCAATTCGTCGAGCGTGTCGGCGGCATAGACAGCGGCGGCACCGACCATCAGCCGTTCCAGCAGCAGCACGAGGCCGCCACCCTCGCCCTCCGCCTCCCAGTCGCGCAGCGGATCGGTGGCGATGCTGCGATCGGGCCGGTTGGGCGCGCGCCGCCACGGCAGGAAGCTGCCGCCTGCCGCCGCAACCTCCTCGCGCAGCACATCATCGGCCAGCACCCGCACGCGGTGGCCGCGCGCAACCAGGCGCCGGACAGCGCCCAGGGTCGGCGGCACATTGCCACCGCCTTCCCAGGTGGCGAACAGGAAGTCCTTGGTCATGACAGCTTCTCCTCCAGCAGTTTTTCCAACATTCCGGCAACGAGCGTTTCGACCTCCGCGACGCTGTGCCGAAAGTCGCGCCGCAGCAGTTTCCAGACATAGACATCCGTGACGGCGACAAGCTGGGTCGAGCGCCGCGTGCGCTCGGAGCGTGACAGGCGTGCCAGCGCCGGCGCGAAGGCGGTCTCGACCCATAGACGATGGTATCTACGCCCGACAGTCAGCAGCGTGGTCAGCGCCGGGTTGCGCTGCTCCTGCGCCAGGATGCGGATGACGATGTCGCCGGAAATCTCGTAGTCGCGCACCAGCACGTGGGCGACGGCACGTGGCGCGGCGCCGGGCGGGATGGCGCGGCGGGCCTCGATCTCATGCTTCATCGTCTCGGCGACCGCGGCGAGCAGCCCGTCCTTGCCGCCGAACATGCGGATCACCGTCTGCCGCGTGGTGCCGGCCGCGGCGGCGACGTCGTCCAGCGTGATCTCGTCCATCCAGCGCTGCGTCAGCGCGTCGCGATATGCCGCGATGATGCGCCGCTGCGTGTCCTGCGTGGCGGCGGCGCGGGCGACCTGGCGATAGGGGCGGACGGCGGTGGCGGTCATTCCGTGTTACTCAAAGTAATTCGAATGACGGAGTGTTACATGAAATATGCGCGGGTGTGCAAGCGGAAAATTCGCGGGCAGACTGGCGGCGGGAAGCAACGGGCCAGGGCATGACACGAACGATCGCCATTGCCGGGATATCGCTGGAGGTGGAGGAGCGTGGCGAAGGACCGCCGCTGCTGTTCCTGCATCCGGGTGAAGGGCTGCGGCCTGGGCTTCCCTGGCTCGACCTGCTGGCGCGGCGCTTTCGCGTCATAGCGCCGCACCATCCGGGCTGGGGCAACTCCGCGCTGCCCGACTGGGTCAGTACCGTCGATGACCTGGCCTATCTGTATCTCGACCTGACCGCGTCGCTCGGGCTCGAAAAGGCGACGCTGGTGGGCGCCTGTTTCGGTGGCTGGATCGCCGCCGAGATGGCGGTGCGCGACACGCGGAGCTTTGCGCACCTGGTGCTGGCCGATCCGCTGGGCATCAAGGTGGGCGGCATCACCGACCGCGACATCGCCGACATGCACGCCATGACGCAGGACGGCTTCATGCGGCTGGCCTGGGCCGATCCGGCGAAGGGCGCGCGCGACTTCACGCAGTTGCCGGAGACGGAGCTTGCCGGGATCGCACGCGGCCGCGAGGCGTTCGCCCGATTCGGCTGGAAGCCGTATATGCACAACCCGCATCTGAAGCGCTGGCTGCATCGGATCGACATCCCGGCGCTGCTGCTGTGGGGCGCGCAGGACGGCATCGTATCGACATCCTATGGCGAGGCGTGGCGCGCCGAGATCCCGGGTGCGCGCATGGCCGTCATCGCCGCTGCCGGGCACTTCCCGCACTGGGAGCAGCCGCAGGACTTCGCTGACCAGATCTCACGATTCACCGACAGCAACTGAGGAGAACGCGGCCATGCGCTGCTTCTATTTCTCCGAGATGGCGTATCATCCGGCCTGGGACGAGGGCCTGAAGCAGGGCACGCTGCGCGTGGTGCTGCCGTCGAGCAACTTCGATCCGCCGACCGCGCATGGGCTGCTGAACCGCTATCTCGACGAGTTCGCGCTGTGCGACGAGGTGGGGCTCGACATCATGGTGAACGAGCACCACAGCACGGCGACCTGCATGACCGTGTCGGTGCCTATGGCGCTGGCGATCATTGCACGTGAAACCAAACGCGCGCGGCTGCTGTCGCTCGGTTCGCCGATCGCCAACCGCCCCGATCCGGTGCGTGTGGCCGAAGAGATGGCGTGGCTGGACGTGCTGTCGGGCGGGCGGCTGGAGATGGGGCTGGTGAAGGGTGCGCCGTATGAGATCCAGCCGGCGAACTCCAACCCCGCGACATTGATGCGCCGCTACTGGGAGGCGCACGACCTGATCCTGAAGGCGATGTCCACGCATGACGGCCCGTTCAACTGGGAGGGCGAGTTCTTCCACTACCGCAGCGTCAACATCTGGCCGAAGCCGGTGCAGACGCCGACGCCGCCGGTGTGGATGACGGGCATGAGCGTCGACACCGGGCGCCTGGCGGCGGAGCGCGGCCACATCGTGGGGACGCTGCTGTCCGGCGGTACTGCCAAGCCGATGTACGACGCCTATCGGGCCCGGGCGCGCGAGTTGGGCTGGGAGGCGGGGCCGGACCGCATGGCCTATGCCGCGGTGGTGGGCGTGGGTGCGACGCGGGAGGAGGGGCTGCGGCGGGCCGACCAGATCGCCGACTATGTGCGCACCTCGCCGGTGGTGGCCGAGCCGTTCACCAACCCTGCGGGCTACAACTCGATCGGCGCGAACGTTGCGATCATGAAGGCGGGGCCGCGCGGGCATCGCATCGTGAAGGACCGTGCCGGCAATCCGATCGACCACCGGCGCGCGACGGTGCAGCAGTTCATGGACACCGACACGGTGTTCGCCGGCACGCCGGACGAGGTGTTTGCGCAGATCAGGGATTTTTCGGCGCGGATGGGTGGCGTGGGCAATTTGCTGTTCTTCGGCCAGGGCGGGCATCTGGACCACGCCGACACCGCCGACAACATCCGCCTGTTCGGCCGCGAGGTGGCGCCTCGGCTGCACGAGTTGGCGGCGGGTCCCGGAGCGGCGGCGGCGGAGTAGCCGCACCGGCCGCTAACGGGAGACCGCCCGGATCACGCCCTGGGCCACAAGCTGCAGCGCGACCGCGACACCGATGCCGAGCCCTATGCCGAGTGTCCGCCGCACCAGCCGCTCGCGGCGCGACATGAGTTGCCAGCGGCTGGGCCCCCCTTCGCCGGAGCGCTCGCGCTCGCGGCGATGACGGGCGCGGATGTTCCGCGTGATGGCGTGCACCCCCAGCGCCACGAAGGCGATGGTCGCCGGCAGTGCGATGGCGTCACGCGCGTCCATGCCAGGCGTGCAGCGCCACCGGCCGGCACCGCCCGGCGCGGCCCTCAGCCACCGGTCACGCGGCCTTCGCCAGCATCCTCTGCGCGATCAGCGTCTCGGCGATCTGCACCGCGTTGAGCGCGGCGCCCTTGCGCAGGTTGTCGGACACGCACCAGAACGACAGGCCGTGTGGCACCGTCGGGTCCTTGCGGATGCGGCTGACATAGACCGCATCCTCGCCGGCGCATTCAAGCTGCGTCACGTAGCCGCCGTCCTCGCGCACATCGACGACCTCGACGCCCGGCGCCTCGCGCAGGCAGGCGCGGGCCTCGCCGGCGGTCACCGGGTTCTCGAACTCGACCGTGACCGATTCACCATGGCCGATGAACACCGGCACGCGCACGCAGGTGGCGAAGACCGCGATGTTCGGATCGAGGATCTTCTGCGTCTCGACCACCATCTTCCATTCCTCCTTGGTCGAGCCGTCCTCGAGGAACTTGTCGATGTGCGGGATGCAGTTGAAGGCGATCTCCTTGGTGAACTGCTGGGGCGCCGCGGACTCGTACACGAAGGACGACTTGGTGTGGTTGAACAACTCGTCCATCGCTTCCTTGCCGGCGCCGGAGACCGACTGGTAGGTCGAGACCACCACCCGCTTGATGCGGAATTCGTCGTGCAGCGGCTTCAGCGCCACCACCATCTGGATGGTGGAACAATTCGGGTTTGCGATGATGTTGCGGCGGTTGAACTGCAGCAGCGCCTGGGGGTTCACCTCGGGCACCACCAGCGGGATGTCCGGGTCCATGCGGAACTGGCTGGTGTTGTCGATCACCACGCAGCCGGCCGCCGCGGCGCGCGGGGCGTGCACGGCGGAGACCGAGGCGCCGGGCGAGAACAGGCCGATGTCCCAGCCGGTGAAGTCGAAGGTCTCCAGGTTCTTCACCTTGAGCACCTGCTTCTCGCCGAACGACACCTCCTGCCCGGTCGACCGGCCCGAGGCCAGCGCCGCCACCTCGTCCACCGGGAACCGGCGCTCGGCCAGCGTCTTCAGCATCTCGCGCCCAACCGCTCCGGTGGCTCCGACGACTGCGACCCTGTAGCCCATGGGAATGCTCCTGTTTCAGGCGGGGTATTAGGCGACGCGGCGCCCCGGAGGCAAGGCTGGTCCGCCCGCCCCGAACCATGCAGACTGGCCGCTCCGGCGGCAGAAGGGGCAGCGCCATGGGTCCGCGCAAGATGCGCATCGGCATGTCGATCCGCGGCATCGGCTACCATCCCGCCGCCTGGCGCCACCCGGACGTGCCGTCCGACGGCACGCTGCGCTTCGAGCACTACGCCCAGAACGCGCAGACCGCCGAACGCGGGCTGTGCGACCTGATCTTCTTCGCCGACGGCATCGGCATCCGCGAACGCGACGCCCCGCGCGGCTCTCTGGCCCGTTCCGGCTACGAGATCGTCGAGATGGAGCCGATGACCCTGCTGCCGGCGCTGGCGGTGGTGACGAAGCGCATCGGCCTGGTGACCACGGCCTCCACCACGTACAACGAGCCGTACCACATCGCGCGGAAGTTCGCGACGCTGGACCTGATCAGCCACGGCCGCGCCGGCTGGAACATGGTCACGTCCTGGTCCGAGGCGGAGGCGAGGAACTTCAACCGCGAGGAGCATGTGGACTATGGCACGCGCTACGAACGCGCGGCCGAGTTCATCGATGTGGTGAAGGGGCTGTGGGACAGTTGGGAGGACGGCGCGTTCCTGTACGAGAAGGAGTCGGGCCAGTTCCTCGATGAATCGAAGATGCACACGCTGAACCACCGGGGCAAATACTTCTCGGTGCGCGGGCCGCTGAACGTCGGCGGCATGCCGCAGCGCCATCCGGTGGTGGTGCAGGCGGGCGCCTCGGACCAGGGGCGGGAGATCGCCGCGGCGACCGCCGATGTGGTGTACGCCGTGCCGAGCACGATCGAGCAGGCGCGGGAATATTACGCCGATGTGAAGGGGCGGCTGGCGAAATACGGCCGCGAGCCGGACGACCTGAAGGTGCTGCCCGCGCTGCGCCCGGTGGTGGGGCGGACCCAGTCGGAAGCGGAGGACAAGTTCGCCCAGTTGCAGGACCTGCTCGATCCGCTGGTGGGACTGGCGCGCCTGCACTCCACGCTGGGCGACCTGTCGGGCTACGACCTCGATGGCCCGGTGCCGCTGGATGCGCTGGGACCGCGGGAACTGCGCAGCACCAGCGAGCAGCTCCTGGCACAGTTGCGGCGCGACAAGCCGACGATCCGGCAGCTTTACCAGCAGGTCGCCGGGATGGGGCATTTCTGCGTGATCGGCACGCCGGCGGTCGTCGCGGACGCGATGCAGGAATGGTTCGAGGGCGGTGCCTGCGACGGCTTCAACATCACGCCGACGCACCTGCCCGGCGGCTGCGAGGACTTCGTCGACATGGTGACGCCGGAGTTGCAGCGGCGGGGGCTGTTCCGCACTGAATATGAGGGCGCGACCTTGCGCGAGAACCTCGGGCTGAAGCCGGCGGTGAACCGCTACACCCAGGCGCGGACGCAGCGGGCCGCGGAGTGACTTGAAGCCGCGGGGCGGGGTTGCTACATACGTTCTAACGCAACCGTGTTGGGACGTGTGCCATGAACGCGCTGAAGCTTACCCAGATCGGCAATTCCGTTGGCGTGATCCTGCCCAAGGAGATGCTGGCGAAGCTCGGCGTGGGCAAGGGCGACACGGTCTACGCGATCGACATGCCGGACGGCTTCCGGCTGACCACGGCCGATCCCGAGTTCGAGCAGCAGATGGAAGTGGCGCGCCAGATCATGAAGCGGCGGCGCGCGGTGCTGCGCGAGCTGGCGAAATGACCGTATGGCTGTCACAGCAGCTGGTGCTGGCGATCCATGACGAGCAGCTCGCCGAGCATGGCGGCGCCATCGGCACCCGTGATGAGGGATTGTTGGAGAGTGCGCTCGCGCGCCCACTCAATCGCGCGGGATACGGCGATCCGGATATCGCCGAGTTGGCAGCGCTGTACGCGTTGGGGGTCATCCGCAACCATCCGTTCGTGGATGGCAACAAGCGCACCGGCTACGTGATGCTGGAAACCTTCCTGGAGCTGAACGGGGCACTGTTTCCCGTCAGCGACGCTGATGCGGTGATCGAAACGCTGAAGCTTGCTGCGGGCGATACCTCGGATGAAGCCTTCACCGACTGGGTCCGCGCCCATACGCGCCTGCCGCCATAACGCGTCGTCGTGATCCTGGGACGTGGTGCGGGGTGGCGGATGGCGTGGCGGACCTGTGCTCCCCTTTCGCCATTCCCGCGCAAGCGGTAACCCAGTGCGGGCGCCTGGGTTTGGAATGACATCTGCGCACCGTCGAACGCCTCGCGCAGCCGCGCCACGCGTGGCCACCCGCTATCGTGGAGGAACGACACCTGTTCTTGCGCGAAACGACTACCGCAGGGTGGCGGCGCCCCGCCCACCGGCTTGACGCCGCACGCCCCCGGCGACACACCTCGGGACAAGCCATCCAGGAGCCTGGCCATGCCTGCGAAGCCGCGCGTCATCGCCATCGAGGAACACTACCAGGACCCCGACGTGTTCGCGGCCTATGCAGCCGAGGACAAGACCCAGCTTCCCGCCCTGGCCGAACGGCTCAACGACCTGACCGACCTGCGCATCCGGGAGATGGATGCGGCCGGCGTCGACATGCAGGTGCTGTCGCATGGCAATCCCGGCCTGCAGAAGCTGGACGCCGCGACCGCGGTGCGGCTGGCGCGCATCGCCAACGACCGCCTGGCCGTGACGGTGCGCGCGCATCCCGACCGGTTCGCCGCGTTCGCCGCCATCCCCACCCCCGACCCCAAGGCGGCGGCCGATGAGCTGGAGCGCGCGGTGACCCAGCTCGGCTTCAAGGGCGCGCTGATCAACGGCACCACCAACGGCGTGTTCTTCGACGACAAGCGGTTCTGGCCCATCTGCGAGCGCGCCGCCGCGCTGGACGTGCCGCTCTATCTGCATCCGACCATGCCGCACCCGGCGGTGGTCGATGCCTACTACAAGGATTATGTGCAGGACTGGCCGATGATCCTGCGCGCCGCCTGGGGCTTCACGGTGGAGACGGCGACGCAGGGCGTGCGCATGGTGCTGTCCGGCGTGTTCGATGCCTATCCCAACCTGAAGATCATCCTGGGCCATCTGGGCGAGGGCCTGCCCTTCTTGCTGTGGCGTATCGATACCAGCTTCGCGCGCGGCGGCGGGCGGTCGTTCCGCGACGCGTTCTGCGAGCATTTCTATGTGACCACGAGCGGCTTCTTCTCGGACCCGGCGCTGCTGTGCTGCGTGCAGGAGCTTGGCGTGGACCGCATCATGTTCTCGGTCGACTATCCGTTCGTGCCCAACCCGCCGGGCACCGATTGGCTGCCCAACATCCCGCTCTGCGCCGAGGACCGCGCGAAGATCGCCGGCGGCAACGCGACGCGGCTGTTGAAGCTGTAGCGCACGACAGCCGCATGGCGGGGCCGCTCCGCCGGCGCGCAAAAAAAATCGGCGGCCGGTGTCACACGGCGTCGCTCCCTCTCGTCCTGTCTCCGGGATGTGTCCCATGGACGAGAGGAATGACCATGACACCGAGATTGAACCTGTTCGCCGCACCGCTGTCGCGCCTGCTGCAGCCGCTGCTGGACCTGAGCGCCAGCGTCACCGCCAGCGGGCTGGAACCCAGCCTGATGGAACTGGTGAAGACCCGTGCCTCGCAGATCAACGGCTGCGGCTTCTGCCTGCACATGCACACGCGCGATGCGCGCAAGGCCGGGGAGACGGAGGAACGACTGTACCTGCTCGATGCCTGGCGCGAGTCGCCGCTGTACAGCGAGCGGGAGCGTGCCGCGCTGGCCTGGACCGAGGCGTTGACGCTGGTGGCGCAGACGCGGGCGCCCGACGATGATTACCAGGCGTTGCGGGCGCAGTTCACCGAGGAGGAGCAGGTGAAACTCACCATGCTGATCGTGCTGATCAACGGGTGGAATCGGCTGAATGTCGGCTTCCGCACGGTCCATCCGGCCCGTGCCGAGCGCCGGGCGGCCTGACCGCGCGATGTCGCAGCACGACGCCGCCGCGTCGTTCGATCCGCTGCGCCGGCGGCTGATCCGCATCGCCTATCGCATGCTCGGATCGGTCGCCGATGCGGAGGACGTGGTGCAGGAGGCGTTCATCCGCTGGCTGGCCACCGATCGCGCCGCGGTGCGGGAACCGGAAGGGTTCCTGCGCCGCGTCGTGACGCGGCTCTGCCTCGACGTGCTGAAATCCGCCCGGCGACGGCGCGAGACCTATGTCGGACCCTGGCTGCCGGAACCGGTCGTCGACGCTGAAGAAGAGGCCATCGACGATGTCACGCTGCCGCTGATGCTGGCGCTGGAGCGCCTGTCGCCGCCAGAGCGTGCCGCGTTCCTGCTGCACGACGTGTTCGGCATCGGCTTCGATGAGATCGCTGCGACGATCGGCTATGGACCGGCGACATGCCGCCAGCTTGCCAGCCGCGCGCGGACCCATGTGCGCGCGGCGCGTCCGCGCTTTCCGCTGGCCCGGGATCGCGGGCTGGAGATCGCCGCTGCATTCTTCACCGCGTCGCGCGACGGCGACATGCAGGCGCTGCGCTCGCTGCTGGCCGATGACGTGGCGGTGCACGCCGATGGCGGCGGCAAGCGGCCGGCGGCAACGGAGCCGATCATCGGCATCGAGCAGGTCATGCGGTTCCAGGCCTGGCTTGCGGGCCTGTTCGCGGCGGAGATGACGCGGTCGGTGCGCTACGGTTTCGTCAACGGGCTGCCGGGGTTTGTCTCGATCGAGTACGACGACATCCCGCAGACCACGGCGCTGGAGATCGCGGACGGCAAGATCGTTACGATCTACGTCGTGCGCAATCCGGACAAGCTGCGGCATCTCGACGGGCGTGCGCTCCATTGAGCGCTCGCGTGAACGCGGTCGAGTGGGATGGGCTCGTGCGGTGGACGGCCGGCGCAGGCCGGCCATCCACGTCTTCTCCGCCCGCTGCGCCGCACAGGATGACGTGAATACCGTGGCAAAGCCCCGCCATGACGATGGGCCGCGCTGACAGAGGCTTGCAGTGGCGCGCCGAGGTCGCGCCGAAAGGGCTTGGGCACCGTGCGCAAGCGGTCTCACAGCACCTTCTCCGCTCCAGCGATCCCCCCGGACAACATTCCCTGGCCGACTTGACGCGACTGGTCGCGCCGGCCACATCCCGGCCCATGGCCGCCCCCTTCGTGATCCCCGAGGAACCGACCGCCGCCGATGCCATCGCCGCGATCGGCGACGAACTCGGCGTGTTCGACGACTGGATGGAACGCTACCAATTCATCATGGAACTCGGCCGCAAACTGCCGCCATTCCCGGCGGAGTGGATGGACGATGGACATCGCGTTCCCGGCTGCCAGAGCCGGGTCTGGATGGAGGGCGCGCTGACCGACGGCCGGCTCTACCTCGCCGGCGCATCGGACGCCGCCATCGTCTCGGGCCTGGTTGCGCTCCTGCTGCGGGTCTATTCCGGCCGCACGCCGGAGGAGGTCGTGGCCACCGACCCGGTGTTCCTCAAGGACCTGGGCCTGCTCGAGGCGCTCTCCACCAACCGCGGCAACGGCATCGCCGCGATGGCCCGCAAGATCCGCGAACTGGCCGCCCTGCAACGCGCGGCGTGACCGACGGCACCAGGGTCGGGCTGTTCTTCGCCGCGCTGTTCTCGGCCGCGGCAATCAACACGGCGTTCCTGCCGCTGTGGTTCGCCGACCGTGGCCTGAGCCCTGCAGCCATCGGCCAGATCCTCGGCCTCGCGTCGCTGCTGCGCGTGTTCGCCGGCCCAGGCTGGGGCACGCTCGCCGACCGGATCGGCCGGCGGCGGCCGGTGATGCTGGTCGCGGGCGTCACCGCATCGGCGGCAGCCCTGCTGTACCTGCCGTCGCATGGCTTCCTGCCGCTGCTGCTGGTGGCCGCCCTGCAGGGCATCGCGGGCTCGGCGCTCAACCCGCTGGTGGACTCGCTGGCCCTCGCGCTGGCCCGGGCCGGGCGGCTGGACTACGGGCCGGTGCGCTCGATCGGCTCGATCGCCTACATGGCGGCCAGCGCCGGCGTGGGCTGGGTGCTGTCGGTGACCGGCACCTGGCTGGTGCCCTGGCTGCTGGTCGCCAGCTACGGCTCGGCCACCGCCGTCACGCCCTTCCTGCCCGAGGTCGCCACACGCGGCGCGCCACGCGCCTTCGCCGGGCTGCGGCTGCTCGCCAACCGGCCGTTCCGCCTGGTCGTGCTGGCGAGCGCGCTGATCCAGGGTGCCCATGCCGCCTATTACGGCTTCGCGCCGCTGTTCTGGCGCGCCCAGGGCATGTCGGACGCCACCATCGGCCTGCTGATGGCCGAAGCGATCGTGGCCGAAGTGGCATTGTTCGCCTGGGGCCGCCGCCTGATCGAGCGGCTGGGGCCGCCGGGATTGACCGCCTGCGCCGCCGCCGCCTCGATCCTGCGCTGGAGCGTCACCGCGCTCGCGCCGCCGATCCCCGTGCTGGCGGCCGTCCAACTGCTGCACGCCGCCACGTTCGCGATGCAGCACCTGTCGGCGATGCTGGTGCTGAGCCGGTCCCTGCCGCCCGAGCGCGCCGCCACGGCGCAGGCGCTGCACTCGGCGCTGGGGATGGGCGCGCCGGGCGGATTGCTGATGCTGCTGGCCGGCCTGCTCTATGCGCACTACGGCGGCGGCGCCTTCCTGGCGATGGCGCTGATCGGCGGCAGTGCGCTGCTGCTCGTGGTGCCGCTGTCGCGCGCGGGGATGGAGCCGCACGGCCGGCGCGCCTGACGCCCCTCGTCCCGGCCTACGGAACCCGCGCCACCAGCCGGATGCCGCCCAGGCTGCCGCTGGCATAGAGGCGCGCGATCACCGTGTAGAACAGGTCCTGCGCGGCGTAGGCGCCCTCGCCGTGGACGCTGGCATAGGCGGCGTGGCCGGCGCGCCATGCGGTCAGCCGCTCGGCCGCGAACGGCGCCCAGTCCGGCGTGAGGTCGGTCGCCACGACGTCGACGAAGCCGGCACCCCGCAGGTCGGCCACGTAGCGGGCGAGGTCGGTGACGGTGAGGCCGTAGACGATCTCGCGCACGTCGCGCAGGTCCTGCGGTGCGAACGCCGCCCGCTTGCACAGGTCCTCGATATAGCAACCGCCGCCCGGACGCAGGGCCTTCGCCATCCGCGCGCACAGCAGCGTCCGGTCCGGGATGTGCAGCACGGCGAGCCAGCTTGCCACCGCATCGAACGACGCCTCGGGCAGCGGCACCTGCAACGCATCGCCGCAGAGATGGGTGACCTGCGCCGCCAGCCC
Organism: Acetobacteraceae bacterium; assembly: GCA_037201625.1. GTDB lineage: Bacteria > Pseudomonadota > Alphaproteobacteria > Acetobacterales > Acetobacteraceae > JAMXLO01. Next base: position 3,502,867 of record JBBCGR010000003.1, read on the forward strand.
GCAGCGCCGCGTGAGGTCGACGCCGATCGCGTGCAGGTCCGGCTGCAACTCCACCGCCGTGACGTGGCAGCCGGTGGTGTGCGCCAGATAGCGGGCCGGTCCGCCGATCCCGGCGCCGATATCCAGCACGCGGCTCGACGGTCCCAGCCCGAGCACGCGCGCGGCCGCGGCGATGGCCTCGGTGCCGTGGTAGTGCCACTGGTCCAGCGGGAACAGCACCGCCGGCGGGATCGGGTCGGCCGGCCCGATCCCCTGTGCGGCCAGCCCTCGCTCGATGCGCTCCAGATGCGTATAGAGCGGCATCGCAGCGATGCTGGCCGCCATCGTCAGTTCGCCATCGCCGGCACCGCGACCTTCACGCCCTTGAACGCCGGCATCACGTCACGCGCGAACCATTCGAGTTGTTCCAGCGCCTCGTTCAGCGGCACGCCGATCGACAGGCTGACGGTGACGCGGTCGAGGCCGGGATAGCGCTCTTCCAGCTTCTTCAGCGATTCGATCACGTCGCTCGGCGTGCCGGTGAGGAACCCGCCGGCCTTCACCGCATCCTCGATACGCGGCAGCTTCGCCGTCGGCGCCCGCGCCGGGTCGCGCATGATCTCGATCTGCTCGTCGGTGAGCGCGCGCACCAGGCGCAACTCGCCGAACAGCTTCATGTTCTCCTCGTAGTATTTCGCTGCGCGGCGCTGGCCTTCCTCGACGCTGGAGGCGAGGTAGAACTGGAAGCCGAGCGCCATGCGCTCACCCAGTGCGATGTGCTGCCCCGCGCGTGCATAGGCCGCCTGGAAATCCACCATCGACTTGTGCACCGCGCCGCCTTCCGCCGAGCCGCCGCCGATCACGCCGCGGATGCCGTGCCTGGCCATGAAGTCGAGGGCGCGCGCGCTGCCGCTCTGGATCGGCTGCCAGCATTCCACCGGCAGGCGGGCCGGCCGCGGCACCAGCGTCAGTTCCTTCAGCGTGTAGCCGCGATACGGCACTTCCGGCGGCAGCGTGTAGTACTTGCCCTTGTGGGAGAACGACTCTTCATTGAACGACTTGAAGATGATTTCGACCTGTTCTTCGAACAACTCGCGGTTGGCGGCCTGGTCTAGCAGCGGCGCGCCGAACGTCTCCACCTCGCGCGTGTGGTAGCCGCGGCCGACGCCGAACACCACGCGGCCGTGCGACAGGATGTCGGCCATCGCATAGTCCTCGGCCAGGCGCAGCGGGTGCCACATGGGCGTGATGTTGAAGCCGCAGCCGATGCGCAGCGCCTTGGTGACATGCGTGAGATGCAGCGCCATCAGCAGCACGTTGGGAATGCACTCGGTGCCTTCGGGCTGGAAGTGGTGTTCCGCCATCCAGAACGTGCCGTAGCCCAGCCGGTCCATCAGCTTCGCCATCTCCTCGGCTTTGCCGAGCGCGGTTGCCAGTTTGTCGTTCGGGTAGCTGCGGTCGTTGACGGGCGTGCCGGCGTAGCCGACGTTTTCGAGATCGATATGACCAGCGTATGAGCTGTCGAACTGCTTGAGCATAAGGTGTCCTCCCGGATCGTCGCATCGTAGGCGCGTGCGATGGCTTGGCAACCCGGCCCCATACCACCTACCGTCCCGCAACGGAGGCACGAACCAAGAAGCAGGGAGCAACGGACATGGCCGAGATCCTCGGGCTGGGCTGCACGCACTATCCTGGCCTGCTGCAACCGGACGAACGCCTGCCGGGCGGCTTCCGCCATCTGCTGACCGCTCCCAACGTTCCAGCCGAGTACAAGGATCGCGCCAACTGGCCGGCCGAACTATTGGCGGAGTTGGGCAATGACGAAGGAGCCTCCGCCGCGCGTCGTTACGGCATGCGTATGGCGGATGATTTTCGCGGCATCCGCCGGGAACTGGACGCATTCGATCCCGATGTCGTGCTGATCTGGGGCGACGACCAGTACGAGAACTTCCGCGAGGACATCATCCCGGCGTTCTGCACCTTTGGCCTGGAGGACGCGTTCGCGCTGCAGCCATGGCAGGGCGGCAAGGCGAACCGCTGGGGCGAGGCCGCCGACTGGACGATGAAGCTGCGCGGCGCGCGCGACATCGCGAAGCATCTGACCGGCGCGCTGATCGAGCGCGGCATCGACATGGCCTATGCCTACAGGCCATTGCATTGCGACGGCCTGGCGCATGCCTTCACCAATACCCTGCTGTATCTGGACTGGGATCGGCGCGGCCTGCCGTGGCCGGTGCTGCCCTTCGCCATCAACTGCTACGCAAGCAACCTGATGCATGCCAAGGGCGGCATGGCGGCGTTGTTCGTGCCGCCGCGCGATCCCGGCGAACGGCCCGATCCGCCGGCGCCGCAGCCCTGGCGCTGCATGGATGTCGGCCGCGCGGTGGCCGAGGTGCTGGCGGAATCGCCGTGGCGCGTCGCGCTGGTCGCCTCGTCGAGTTGGTCGCACTGCTTCCTGTCACCAACCAACGGCTATCTGTGGCCCGACCACAAGGCGGACCGGCTGATGTTCGATGCGCTGTCGGCGGCGGATTACGGCTACTGGCGGAACCGCCCGCTGAAGGCGATGGAACAGGCCGGGCAGCATGAGATGCTGAACTGGATGGCGCTGATGGGCGCGATGGAGACGCTGGACCGCGCGCCGGTCGTGCATGACTAGGTGGAGACGCACATCTTCATGTCGGAGAAGTGCTTCGTCTCCTATCCCGCCTGAGGGGGTCAGCGTGGAACTGCCATACACCGGCCAGGAGTTCCTCGACAGCCTCGACGATGGGCGGGAGGTTTGGATCTACGGCGAGCGCGTCGGCCGGATCACCGACCATCCGGCGTTCCGCAACACCGCGCGCATGATCGCCCGGCTGTATGACGCGCTGCACGCCGATCATCGCGACGGCGCCAACGTGCTGACCTGTCCCACCGAATGGGGCGGCTTCACGCATCGTTACTTCGTCGCGCCGCGCACGGTCGAGCAACAGGTGGCGGCGCGCGACGCGATCGCCGCCTGGTCGCGCATCACCTATGGCTGGCTGGGCCGCTCGCCCGACTACAAGGCGGCCTTCCTGGCGACTCTCGGGGCCAATGCGGAGTTCTATGCGCCGTACCAGGAGAATGCGCGCCGCTGGTATCGTTTCAGCCAGGAGCGCGTGCCGTTCATCAACCACGCGATCCATCCGCCGGTGGACCGCAGCACGGCGTCCGGCGCGACGGGAGGGGCTGCCGATATCTGCGTCCGCGTCACGCAGGAGACCGACGCCGGCATCCGCGTCACCGGCGCCAAGGTGGTGGCGACGGGCTCGGCCCTGACGCACTACACCTTCGTGGCGCATCACGGCCTGATCCCGGTGCAGGACAGGAACTTCGCGCTGGTGTTCATGGTGCCGACGAATGCGCCGGGCGTGAAGCTGATCTGCCGCGTGTCCAACGAGCAGCGTGCGGCGGTGCTGGGCAGCCCGTTCGACTATCCGCTGTCCAGCAGGCTGGATGAGAACGACGCGATCTTCGTGCTCGATGACGTGCTGATCCCCTGGGAGAACGTGTTCGTCTACGGCGACGTCGAGAAGGCCAACAACTTCTTCCCGCGCACCGGCTTCGTGCCGCGCGCGTTCCTGCAGGGCAGCACGCGGCTGGCGGTGAAGCTCGACTTCATCGCCGGGCTGTTCCTGCGCGCGACGGAACTCACCGGGGCGCGCGGTTTCCGTGGCGTGGAGGCGAACCTGGGCGAGGTGATCGCCTGGCGCAACATGATCTGGAGCCTGTCGGATGCGATGGCGAAGTCGCCCGAGCCATGGACCGACGGTTACCTGCTCCCGGGCTCGCGCGCGGCGATGGCCTATACTGTCCTGGCGCCCGAGGCCTATGTGCAGATCAAGAACCTGATCGAGAAGACCGTTGCCAGCGGGCTGATCTACCTGAACTCCCATGCCGTCGACTTCAAGACGCCGGAACTGCGCAAGTATCTGGACACCTATGTCCGCGGTGCCGGCGGCGAGTCGGCCGAGGAGCGGGTGAAGCTGATGAAGCTGCTGTGGGACGCGGTGGGGAGCGAGTTCGGCGGCCGCCACGAGCTGTATGAGATCAACTACGCCGGCAGCCATGAGGAGATCCGCCGCTACGCGCTGTTCGGCGCGCTGGCGTCGGGCGATGCGGAACGCTGGAAGGCGTTCGCCGCGTCGTGCATGGCGGAATACGACCTGGACGGCTGGACGGTGCCGGACCTGGTGAACCCGGGAGATGTCAGCGTGCTGCGGCGATAGCCGCCCCACCTACAGCCGCGGCAGCACCGCTTCGCCGAACAGCGTCATGGACGCCTGCGCATCGGCCAGTGCGACGTCGTTGAAGTTCACCTGCAGCGAGGCGATCTCGAAGCCGCCGACCTGGGCGCGGTAGCGCGCCACCGTGTCGAGGATGCACTCCGGCGTGCCCACCCAGGCGGCGCATTTCTCGACCTGAGTCTCAAAGGTCTCGCGTGACAGGCCGGCGATGATCCTGTCGTAGCCGGGATAGTCGGCGGACGCCTCGCCGCTCATCCACTCCGACGCCGCGGCGACGAGCGACCGCAGATAGCGGTTGATCGGTTCGCGCGCGATGCGCTCGGCCGCTGCCTGGTCGTGATGGCACAGCATGTGGAACGCCAGCATCACCGTGCCCTGGCCGGGATGGCCGCCGCGCTTCCAGGCGTCGCGATAGGTGCCGATCAGGTCCGCCATCGCGCCGCCGGCCATCGGGATCGCCATGATGCCGTAGCCGGCGGCGCCGGCGCGCTCGAACGATTCGCGCGTGGCCAGCGCGGCGACGAAGAACGGGGGCCGTGGCTGCTGCGTCGGGCGCGGCAGCGACGTCACGTTGCGGAAGCTGTGGAAGCGGCCCGTGCTGGTGATGTCCTCCTGTTCCAGCAGCAGGCGCACCTGTTCGACGCCTTCGTCGAAGCGCGCACGGCTCTCGTCCAGCCGCACGCCGAAACGCGCGAATTCATGCGGCAGGAAGGCGCGCGCGAAGCCGATATCGAGCCGCCCGTCGCACAGCGCGTCGAGCATCGCCAGTTCGCCGGCGAGTTTCAGCGGGTGGTTGAAGGCGGGCAGCACGGCGCCGGTCACCAGCCGCGCGCGCTTCGTCACCTGCGCCGCGGCGGCGAGGAAGATCGCCGGGTTCGGGCTGTAGCCGCCATAGGCGTTGAAGTAATGCTCGACCGTGCGGACATGGCTGTAGCCGTAGCGGTCGCACAGCGCGACCAGCGCCAGCGCCTCCTGCCAGTAGTCGCGCGCCGACCTGACGTCCGGGCCGATATCGGGAAAGAACTGAATGCCCACCTGCATCATTTCTCTCCGTGCCCGCTCCGCGAACCCGGCGGCGAGAGGCAGCGTCCCGCCGCCCCCACGCCGCCGGTCCCGGTGTTACGCCGCCTTCGCCATGCCCCGCAGCACGTATTGCAGGATGCCGCCGTGGCGGTAGTACGCCACTTCGTCCACGGTATCGATGCGGCACGCCACCGCGACGGTATCCACGGTCCCGCCCGGACGATGGATCACCAGTGACAGGTCCATGCGCGGCGTGATGGTGTCGAGGCCGACGATATCGATGATCTCTTCGCCGGTGATGCCGAGCGACCGGCGGTCCATGCCTTCCTTGAACATCAGCGGCAGCACGCCCATGCCCACCAGGTTGGAGCGGTGGATGCGCTCGAAGCTCTCGACGATCACCGCCTTGACGCCCCAGCAGCATGGTGCCCTTCGCCGCCCAGTCGCGCGACGAACCGGTGCCGTATTCCTTGCCGCCGAAGATCACCAGCGGCACGCCTTCCGCCTTGTAGCGCATCGCCGCGTCATAGATCGGCATCTGGTCGCCGGACGGCAGGTGCTTGGTCATGCCGCCTTCCACGTTGACCAGCATCTCGTTGCGGATGCGGATGTTCGCGAAGGTGCCCCGCATCATGATCTCGTGGTTGCCGCGGCGCGCGCCGTAGCTGTTGAAGTCCTTCTGCAGCACCTGGCGTTCCAGCAGGTAATCGCCGGCCGGCGAGGTCTTGCGGATGGAGCCGGCGGGGCTGATGTGGTCGGTGGTGATCGAATCACCCAGTTCCGCCAGGATGCGCGCACCGGTGATGTTGCCGACCGGCGCCGGCTCCATGGTGATGCCCTCGAAATACGGCGGGTTCTTCACATAGGTCGATCCGTCCACCCAGCGGTAGGTCTCGCTGCCGGTGTCGACGGCGATCGACTGCCACTGCTTCGGCCCCTTGGTCACCTCGCCGTAGCGCTTCAGGAACTGCTCGCGCGAGATGGAGGCCGCGACAGTGTCGGCGATCTCCTTGTTGGTCGGCCAGACGTCGCGCAGGTACACCGGCTGGCCGTCGCTGCCGATGCCGAGCGGGGCCGTGGTGATGTCCTCGGTCATCTTGCCCAGCAGCGCGTAGGCCACCACCAGCGGCGGCGAGGCCAGGTAGTTGGCGCGGACGTTGGCGTGCACGCGCCCCTCGAAATTGCGGTTGCCGGACAGCACCGCGACGCCGACCAGGCGGTTGTCCTCGATCGCATCGACGATCGCGTCATCCAGCGGGCCGGAATTGCCGATGCAGGTGGTGCAGCCGTAGCCCACCAGGTTGAAGCCCAGCGCGTCCAGATCGGCGGTCAGGCCGGCCTTGTCCAGGTATTCGGTGACCACCTGGAGGCCGGGCGCCAGCGAGGTCTTCACCCACGGCTTCGGCGTCAGCCCGCGGGCCCGCGCCTTGCGCGCCACCAGGCCGGCGGCGACCAGCACCGACGGGTTCGACGTGTTGGTGCAGGACGTGATGGCCGCGATCACCACGTCGCCGTGGGTGATCTCGTAGTTCTTGCCCTCGACCTTGACGCGGGTGTCCACGTCGTTGGCCGCCACGCCCAGGCCCTTGGTCAGTTCCACCTTGAAGGCCGATGCGGCGTCCTTCAGCGCGACGCGGTCCTGCGGCCGCTTCGGGCCGGCCAGGCTCGGCACCACGGAGCCCAGGTCCAGTTCCAGCGTGTCGGTGAACAGCGGCTCCGGCATGCCGGGCTCGCGGAACATGCCCTGCGCCTTCAGGTACGCCTCGGTCAGCGCGATGCGGTGCTCGTCGCGGCCGGTCAGGCGCAGGTAGTCGAGCGATACCTTGTCGACCGGGAAGAAGCCGCAGGTGGCACCGTACTCGGGCGCCATGTTGCCGATGGTGGCGCGATCCGCGAGGCCGAGCTCATCGAGGCCCGGCCCGAAGAACTCGACGAACTTGCCGACCACGCCCTTGCGGCGGAGCATCTGGGTGACCGTCAGCACCAGGTCGGTGGCGGTGGCGCCCTCGGGCAGCTTGCCGGTGAGGCGGAAGCCGATCACGTCGGGGATCAGCATGGCGATCGGCTGGCCGAGCATCGCGGCCTCGGCCTCGATGCCGCCGACGCCCCAGCCCAGGATGCCAAGGCCGTTGACCATCGTGGTGTGGCTGTCCGTGCCATACAGCGTGTCGGGGTAGGCGAAGGTGGTGCCGTCCACCGCGCCCGTCCACACGCACTGGCCCAGGTATTCCAGGTTCACCTGGTGGCAGATGCCGGTGCCGGGCGGGACCACGCTGAAATTGGCGAAGGCCTCCTGGCCCCAGCGCAGGAAGCGGTAGCGCTCGCCGTTGCGCTCGAACTCGATGTCGACGTTCTTCGCCAGCGCGTCGGGCCGCGCGTAGACGTCCACCATCACCGAGTGGTCGATCACCAGGTCGACCGGCACCAGCGGGTTGACCTTCTGCGGCGCGCCGCCCAGGCGGGTGATGCCGTCGCGCATGGCGGCGAGGTCCACCACGGCCGGGACGCCGGTGAAATCCTGCATCAGGATGCGGGCCGGCTTGAACGGCACCTCCTTGTCCGAGTGCGCGGCGGCCAGCCAGCCCACCACCGACCTGGCATCCTCCACCGTGTAGCTGACGCCATCCTCGAAGCGCAGCACGTTCTCCAGCAGCACCTTGAGGCTGACCGGCAATCGGGAGATGTCGCCCAGCGACTTCGCCGCCTCGGGCAGCGAGAAATAATCATAGCCCTTGCCCTGCACCGTGAGGGTGCGGCGAGTCTTGAGGGTATCCTGCCCAATCGCTTTCATGGGGGCGCCTTCCGTTGAGCGGCGAAGTTGAGGCGGTGTGCCGCAGGTGCAATGGTACGTGAGCGGCGGGCATAGAACACACCAGCCCGCGAGCGTCCACAAGGCAGGAGAGCAGGTTTGCTCCAGGCGCAGGGTCTGGCGGCGTTTCGCGGCGAGCGTCTGGTGCTGCGCGACGTGGATTTCACGCTGGCGCCCGGCGGGGCTTTGTTGCTGACGGGGCCGAACGGTTCGGGCAAGTCCACGCTGCTGCGCCTGCTCGCCGGCCTGCTGCCGCCGGCGGCCGGGACGCTGTGCTGGAACGGCGGCGATGCGCTGGCCGATCCGCCGGCGCATGGCCGCTTCGTCGCCTATGTCGGGCACCAGGATGCGGTGAAGCCGGGCCTGACGGTGATGGAGAACCTCCGATTCGCGGCCCGCCTGGCCGGGCGTCCGGCCGGCGAGGCGCTGGGTGCCGTCGGGCTGGCGCCGCTCGCGGACCTGCCCGCCCGCATGCTGTCGGCGGGCCAGCGGCGGCGGCTGGCGCTGGCGCGGCTGGCGCTGGCGGATGCGGTGCTGTGGCTGCTCGACGAGCCGACGCTGGGGCTCGATGCCGACTCGGTGGCGCGCATCGGGGCGATGCTCGCCCGCCACCGCGGCGGCGGCGGCATGGTGATCGCGGCGACCCACCTGCCGCTGCCGCTGCCCGAGGCCGCGGAACTCCGCCTGCAATGAGAAGCACGCGATGCGGCGGCCACCCCCGAGCGAGACGCGACGGACGCGATGCGGTTGCCACCCCCGCGCGGGACGCGACACCTGCCACCCCGAGCGGCACGCGATGCGGCTGTCACAGAGTGCGGCACGCGACGGCCGCCACCCCGAGCGGCACGCGATGCAGCTAGCCACCCCGAGCGGCACGCGACGGCTGCCACTCCGAGCGGCACGCGATGAGGCGCCCACAATGAGCGCGACGCGCCCGGCGCCGGCCGGCCGATGACCGCGTTCCTTGCCATCCTCGGCCGCGACCTGCGGCTGTCGCTGCGCCATGGCGCCGACTCGCTGGCCGCGCTGCTGTTCTTCCTGCTGGCCGCCTCGCTGTTCCCCCTGGCGGTCGGGCCGGCGCCGGAGACGCTGGGCCGCATCGCGCCCGGGATCATCTGGGTCTGCGCCCTGCTCGCCGCCCTGCTGCCGCTGGACCGCCTGTTCGGGGCCGATCTTGAGGACGGCTCGCTCGACCAGTTGCTGCTGTGCGGCCTGCCGCCATCGGCGGTTGCTCTGGCCAAGGCCGCGGCACACTGGCTGGTCACCGGCCTGCCACTGCTGCTGGCCGCCGCCCCGCTGGCCGTGATGCTGCGGCTGCCCGACGCGGCGCTGCCGGCGCTGCTCATGGGCCTGCTGCCCGGCACCGTGCTGCTGTCGCTGCTGGGCACCGCGGGGGCGGCGATCGTCCTGGGCGCCAGGCGCGGTGGCGTGCTGCTGCCGCTGCTCGTGCTGCCGCTGGCGCTGCCGGTGCTGATCTTCGGCGTCTCGGCCGCCGACGCCGCCGCGGGCGGGCTCAGTCCGCGGCCGCATCTGCTGCTCCTGGCGGCGCTGCTGGTCGCCGCCCTGCCGCTCTGTCCCCTGGCCGCCGGCGCGGCATTGCGGGCAGCACTCGCATAACGCGCATAATCCAAACTGAAACAATCGCCGGATGTAGAGCTGGGGGGATTCTGCGACGCCACAGCAAGAACGCCTCCCCGCCATCGCAATTCCTTGATTTCCCCATTGCATGGGGGAGGGGAGGTTCTTTAACACGCAGGCGTGAGGAGACGGTTTGATGACGCGAGCCGGAAGGTGGCGTGGTATAGCTATTAATCCGGTTTGTCGGCGTAATGGCGCAGCACGCTCGGGGCACGTGGTGCGTAATGAGATCCGGTGGAACTCGGTTCCGCGCATTCCCCCTGCCGCATAGCGGCCCACAGCACTCGGTGACCCTGCCATGGACATGCCCGAAGCTCTGATCGGTTCCGCGCGCCAGCGCTCAGCCGCCTCGCTCGACGAAGACGTTGAGGCGCTGCGCAAGCTGATCGTGGAGAAACTGACCTACTCCGCCGGCCGGGATCCCCTGATCGCCAGCGACCGCGACTGGTTCGTGGCCGCGGCGCTCGCGCTGCGTGACCGTGTGGTGGACCGCTGGCTGCTCAGCACCCGCAACGACAACGCAAGCCATCGCAAGCGCGTCTACTATCTCTCGCTGGAATTCCTGCCCGGGCGCCTGCTGCTCGACTCGCTGAACAACGCCGGCCTGACCGAGCCGATGCGGCTGGCCCTCGCCGGGCTCGGCGTCGATCTGGAGCGGCTGCGCACGATGGAGCCCGATCCCGCCCTCGGCAATGGCGGGCTGGGCCGGCTGGCCGCCTGCTTCATGGAGAGCATGGCCAGCCTGGGCATTCCCGCCCATGGTTTCGGCATCCGCTACAACCATGGCCTGTTCCAGCAGGTCATCCGCGACGGCTGGCAGCACGAATACCCTGAGAACTGGCTGTCCTTCGGCAATCCGTGGGAGTTTGAGCGGTCGGACATCAACTACAAGGTCGGCTTCGGCGGCCGGGTGGAGAACCCGGCGGGCGAGGACGGCACCGTGGCGGCCATCTGGAAGCCGGACGACACGGTGATCGCCATGGCCTACGACACGCCGGTGGTCGGCTGGCGCGGTGAGCACGCCAACACGCTGCGCCTATGGTCGGCGCGGGCGCCCGACCCGCTGGTGCTGGAGACGTTCAACCGCGGCGACCATGTCGGGGCCCTCGCCACCCGCGCGCGGGCCAACGCCATCTCGCAGATCCTCTACCCGAGCGACGAGACGCCCGCCGGCCAGGAACTGCGCCTGCGCCAGGAGTATTTCTTCTCGGCCGCCTCGCTGCAGGACCTGATCCAGCGGCATCTCCGCCTGTACGGCCATCTCGACAACCTGGCCGACAAATGCGCCATCCAGCTCAACGACACCCATCCGGCGATCGTGGTGGCGGAACTGATGCGCCTGCTGGTCGATGACCACGGCTTCGCCTGGGCGCAGGCGTGGCAGATCACCACCGCCACGATCTCCTATACCAACCACACGCTGCTGCCCGAAGCGCTGGAAAGCTGGCCGGTGCCGCTGATGCAGCGCCTGCTGCCGCGCCACATGCAGATCATCTTCGAGATCAACAAGGCGCATCTCGATTCGCTCGCCGCCCTGCCGGACGCGCCGCCGCTCTCCGCGGTGTCGCTGATCGACGAACACGGCGAGCGGCGGGTGCGCATGGGGACGCTGGCGTTCATCGGCTCCCACAAGGTGAACGGCGTGTCGGCGCTGCACACCGAACTCATGCGCGCCACCGTCTTCCGCGCGCTGCACCAGCTTCATCCGGATCGGATCGTCAATAAGACCAATGGCATCACGTTCCGCCGCTGGCTGCTGACCGCCAACCCGCGGCTCACCGGCCTGCTGTGCGACGTGGTCGGCTCCGAGCTGCTGGACGATCCGATGGTGCTGGAGCGGCTGGTGCCGCTGGCCGACGATCCCTCGCTGCACGAGCGGCTGGCCGATGTGCGCCGCGCCAACAAATCGGCGCTCGCCGCGCTGGTGGCCGAGAAGCTGGGCATCGCTTTCGATCCCGACGCGCTGGTCGACGTGCACATCAAGCGCATCCACGAGTACAAGCGCCAGTTGCTCAACATAATGGAGACGGTCGCGCTGTACCACGCGATGCGGGCGCGGCCGAACCTCGACTGGGTGCCGCGGGTCAAGGTGTTCGCCGGACGCGCCGCAGCCAGCTACAAGCGCGCCAAGCTGATCATCAAGCTGATCCACGACGTGGCCCGCGTGGTGAACAACGACCCGGTCCTGCGCGGCCGGCTGAAGATCGTGTTCCTGGCCGACTACAATGTCAGCCTGGCCGAGGTGATCATCCCGGCGGCCGACCTGTCGGAGCAGATCTCGACCGCGGGCATGGAGGCCTCGGGCACCGGCAACATGAAGCTGGCGCTGAACGGCGCGCTGACCATCGGCACGCTGGACGGGGCGAACCTGGAGATACTCGACCGGGTGGGTGCCGCGAACATGTTCACCTTCGGCCTGACCGCCGGCCAGGTGGAGGAGCGGCGTCGCGCCGGCGTGCGGCCGCCGATGTCGCCGGTGCTGCAGACCGTGCTGGACTCGATCTCCTGCGGTGCCTTCTCGCCGGACGAGCGCGACCGCTACCGCGACCTGGTCGCCGACCTGACCGTGCATGACTGGTTCATGGTGGCGGCGGATTTCGACGCCTATGCCGATGCGCAGGCCGCCGTTGCGGCGCGCTGGGTCCATCGGGCGGCGTGGTGGCGCTCCAGCGTGCTCAACACCGCCAACATGGGCTGGTTCTCGTCAGACCGCACGATCCGGGAGTATGCCAGCGAGATCTGGGGCGTGCCGACGGCCGCCCCGCGCTGACCTCCGCCTCCCCTCGGGGCAGGGGAGGGAGCCCAGGAGGTTGCCGTGCCGACGGACCGCTTCACCGTCACCTATCGCGTGCAGTCGGACGCCGCGTCGATCGAGGCACGCGCCCAGTCCATTGCGGTCGAGCAGAGCGTCGAGATGCCGCTCGATGCCATCGCCGAGCCCGCGATCCTGCGCGACATCGTGGGCCGGGTGGAGGCGATCGAGCCCATCGGCGACGCCGTGTTCGACGTGCGGATCGGCCTGGCGACGATCACCACCGGGCTGGAGGCGGGCCAGTTCCTCAACATGGTGTTCGGCAACACCTCGCTGCACGCCGATGTCGTGCTGCAGGACGTGGCGGTTCCGTCCGCCATCGCCGCGGCGTTCGGCGGGCCGCGCCACGGCATCGACGGCCTGCGCCGCCGCGCCGGTGCCCATGGCCGCGCGCTCACCTGTTCGGCGCTGAAGCCGCAGGGCGTGCCGCCGGCGCGGCTGGCGGAGCTTGCCGGCGGCTTCGCGCGCGGCGGCATCGACTTCATCAAGGACGACCACGGGCTGGCCGAGCAGGACTATTCGCCATTCGTCGCCCGTGTCGCGGCGATCGCCGGCGCGGTCGGCGGCACGCATTACGTGCCGAGCCTGTCCGGCGACCTCGACGCCATGCGCCGGCAGGTCGACGCCGCCTGCGCCCAGGGCGTGGACACGGTGATGGTGGCGCCGATGATCGCCGGCTGGGCGACGATGCAAACGCTGGTCCGGCGCTATCCCGAGGTCGCGTTCTTCGCCCATCCCACTCTCGGCGGCGCGGCCCGCATCGCGCCGGACCTGCTGATCGGCCGGCTGTTCCGCCTGATCGGCGGCGATGCCGTGATCTTCCCCAACCATGGCGGCCGCTTCGGCTACACGCCGCAGACCTGCCGCGACCTGGCGGCGGGGGCGCGGGCGCCGTGGGACGGCATCCGGCCCAGCGTGCCGGTGCCGGCCGGCGGCATGACGCTGGCGCGCGTGCCCGAGATGCTTGACTTCTACGGCATGGACGCAATGTTGCTGATCGGCGGCAGCCTGCTCGCGGCACGCGACCGGCTGGCCGAGGAGACCGCTGCCTTCACGCGTGCGGTCGCGCAGCACAGTTACCGGTGAGTGCCATGGACATCGAGCAGCCTTCCGCATTCCGCGGCTTCGACGAGTATCGCTGGGACGAGGTGGCGCACCTGCCGTACAAGGAGGACGGCGCGGCCCCGTTCAAGGCGATCTCCCGCCAGGTGCTGTTCGCCGAGGCGCAACTCGGGTGCGAGTTGCGCTATTTCGAGATGGCGGCGGGCGGCTATTCGACGCTCGAGCGCCACGAGCACATGCATGCGGTGATGATCCTGCGCGGCCACGGGCAGTGCCTGGTCGGCGGCGAGGTGCGGCCGGTGAAGCCGTTCGACCTGGTCACCATCCCGTCCTGGGCCTGGCACCAGTTCCGCGCGACCGCGGGCGAGCCGCTGGGCTTCCTGTGCATGGTCAACGCGCTGCGCGACCGGCCGCAATTGCCGACGGCCGAGGACCTCGCCGCGCTCCGCTCGGATCCCGCGGTGGCGGCGTTCCTGGACTAGGTCACATACCCGCCCGCTAGGCCTTGCGCGCCGCGGGGACCGTCTTGTTGGACCGCTGGTTGATCTGATCGTTGAGCCGCTGCACCACCGCATCGGCGGCGACCCGCGCCTTGGCGTCCTCCACCCAGTCGGCCAGCGCGTCGTGCGCGGCGCCGGTCATCGACTGCACCGTGATCACAGCCCCCGCCAGGTCGTCGCCGCCGACCTGCGTCACCGCATCGGCCAGCGTCTGCGCGGTCGTCTCCGCCGCCGATGCCGGTGCGGCGTTGGCGCTGCGCTGCCACGGCAGGATACGCGACATCCAGGCGATCGGCATGAAGCCGCGATCCGACAGCCGTGCGCTGATGCGCAGGAATTCCTGGCGCAGCCGGCCCGCGGGCGGGATGCCGGTCACCGCGTAGGGCTCGATCTGGTCCAGCAGCGGCTTCAGCTCGCCGGCATCGGGGAGGGTGCTGCGCAGCGCGGTGAGCTGGATGTCGAACGCGCCGGCCCGGCGCAGCGCGGTGATCAGTTCGACCATCGCCAGCGTCGTGGTCCGTTCGGCGGCGGCGTTGGCGCGCCCGGTGGTCTCCGCGAGCTGCGCCTGCAGCCTGCCGAGCTGCGCCGTCGCCGTGCCGAGCTGCTGCTCGAGTTCGGCCGTGCGCCGGTCGAGCCGGTCGAGCGCGCTGGTGTTCTCGGCGATCTCGCGGGTCATCGGCATATGGATGTTGATGCTGGCGAGCAGCGGGCCCTCCCAGAAGGGCGCCGTCACCGCGACCAGGATCGCGATGATCGCAAGGGTGCGGGCCGAACTGCGATCCGAGGTCTCGTTCTGGTCCACGGCCTGGCTTCCTGCTTCCAATGCAACGACCACTCTAGAGCAGGTCCGCTGCTGAAAGAAGCATCGAAGCTGCTTTTGGTTCTTTGTCTTGCCGCGTGATTCACGTGGTTCTTTGTCTTGCCGCGTGATTCACGCGCGGTGGTGATTCCACTGCACGCGACCATGCTTCACTCGCGTCGTTTCAGTTCGTCAGTATCGAGATACCCGCGTGCACCAGCAGCGTCAGAATAACCCCGATGACAATTGCATTCGCGACCGAGCGGTTCACCGCCTGGCTCGACGGCTTCGGCCCGAGCGCGATCACGATGGATGACGCGCCGGCGAGCAGCGCGCTGACCGCGGCCTTCACCAGGACCCAGCCCATGATCGGCAGCGGCCAGCCGTCGCCGTCCAGCACGTTGCGGAAGAACTGCGTGCGGAACAGGTCGCGGTACTGCGAGGGGAACTGGGTGTGCCACGTCTCCTGCGCGGCCCAGCCGCCGATCAGCAGCGACAGCGCGACGTAGCCGATCGACCCGGCCATCATCGTGATCAGGATCGAGGCGAACACGTAGCGCCGGCCCGGGATGTTCAGGTTGTCCATCGCCTGGAACTGCGACGACATCACGCGGTTGCCGACATCGGCCGCAATCACGGCGCTATTGCGTGCCACGAACAGGAGATTTGCGATCAGCGGGATGGCGATGCGCGACTGCACCATGCCAAGGCCGACCAGCGTTTCATCGTGCAGGACGGATTTCAGGATGCCGCCGAACGAGTGGTAGTTGAAGCCGAACCAGATGATGACGAAGCCGATGATCGCGCCGCCCGCGCTCATGTACAGCAGCATGATCGGCGAGGCGCAGAGCAGCCAGAAATAGCCGATCACGTAGCGGGCGAACCACCAGCCGCGTGAGCGGTGCCGCGCCGGCGTGCGCCAGAGCGGCACCGGTGGCGCCGTGCCGGACGTGGCGTCGTGGACATGCGCCGCCGCGGCCTGTTCGAGCCGCGCCTCGACCGGGCCGGCCTCGGGCGGCAGCGCCACCAGCCGGCGTGTGCGCGGGTCGATCACCAGCACCCGGTCGGCCAGCGGCAGCAATTCCTCGAAATGGTGCACGGCGATCAGCGCCGGCTTGCCCATGGTGCGGCTGAGCCCGCGGATCACCTCCAGCAGCCGGCGCGCGGAGGCGATGTCGAGGCCGGAATTGGGTTCGTCGAACAGCAGCACCGGCTGGTTGGCGATCACCGTCCGCGCGATCGCCAGGCGCTGGCGCTGCCCGCCGCTGCACGAGGCGATCGACTGGCGCGGATTGATGTCGCCCAGCATGGCGGCGACATCGGCGGCCATCGCGGCCGTGCCGCGGGGCGCATGGTCGAACGCGATGCGCAGGTTCTCCTGCGCGTCCAGGTCGTCGAACAGCGCATAGTGCTGGAACACGACGCCGCCGATGCCGGCCTGCTGCTGCGCCAGGTCGAAGCTCTCGTCGCCGCAGGTGAGCCGGCCCGAGACCTGCCACGCGCCCGGGCCGGTCGGCAGCAGCCCGCCCAGTAGCAGCAGCAGCGTGGACTTGCCGCTGCCGCTCGGCCCCACCAGCAGTACGAGTTCGCCCGGATCGATCGACAGCGAGACGTCGCGCATCAGCACCTCGCCGTCCGGCCGGACGATCGTGAGGTCCTGCACCGCCAGCGACTGGAGCGGCTGCATCATGTCGGCCATCAGCCGGGCACCACATGCACCAGCGGGCGGACCGATTCGGGATCGAGCGCCATCAGTTCGTCGCGCTGCGCCGGGCTCATGAACACCACCACGCGGTCGTTGCGCCCGGAGACCAGCGTGCGGATGACGAACGAGGCGACCGGATTGAGGTCGGTGCTGCCGTGCAGGCTGATCAGCAGGCGCGGCGCCACCCGTGCCAGTTCCATGGTGCGCGCGATCAGGCTGTTGAGATACGGGCGGAAGCGTTCATCGGCGATCATGTCGGCCAGCAGGTCACGCAACTGTATGTCGCCGGCCAGTTCGCGCGCCACCGCGTCGAGCAGCACGCGCAGGAACTCCGCGGTCGGCGGCGCGGCGATCAGCCGCCCCATGGCGCGCTCGGGCAGCCCGCGGTCGCGCACCTCCTGCAGCGCCGCCTGCATCGCCTCCTCGACCGGGGCGACGTTCCATTGCGGATCGCGGAACGGGTCGAGAAGCTGCAGCGCGTTGGCGCGCAGCATGCGCATCGGCACGCCGCGGAAGCGGCTCTCCACGATCGGCCGCAGGTCGCGCGCGACGATATCGCGCAGGATCGGTTCGTAGCCGCGCAGCAGGTCCTGCCACGCGCCGCTCGCGCGGGTGGCCTGCCAGGCGGCATCCAGGTCGGCGCGGACACGCAGCAGCAGGCGGTCGCGATAGAATCCGGTGAACTCGGGCGAGCGCAGCATCGCCAGCGCGGTCTGCGGCACGACGCGCGCCAGTTCGCTGGCCGCCTCGCGCAGCGCGCCGCGCTCCTCGGGCGAGGCGAGCAGCCACAGCAGGCGCGGATCAGCAGGCAGCGACACCGGCTCCGTCGCATGCGCCATCAGCCTGTCGAGCGGATCGTAGAGCCCGATGCGGATCGCGCCGTTAGCCGTGCCCTGGGTCGCCGCGCCACCACCCGCCGCCCCATCGGTCGCCGCCCCGCCCTCGGCCACTGCCCCGCCCTCGGCCACTGCCCCGCCCTCGGCCACTACCACAGCGTTGCCGAAGCGCACCGCCAGGCCGTTCTCGCGCAGCACGAACACCGGCGCGCCGATCGTGCCGGCGCCCGCCGGGTCGCGCACCAGGAACGCCTGGCCGCTCGTGGTCAGGTCGTGCGGCAGGGCCGACAGCCCGAGCACCAGGAACCCCGCCGTGAGCGCCGCGCTCACCGCCCATTGCCGGCGCGGGTGCAGCGTGTTGCTGCCGCGCGCCAGCCGCGTGAGCCACGCAACCCGCGCGCGCCACGCCAGACCGGTGCGCCTCGCCAAACCCGTGCGGCCGCGCCCGATCAGTGCTGGGCCGGGGTCGGAAGGTTGACGAACTGGCTGCGCACAACCGGCTGTTCATCCCGCCACGCCAGCCGGAAATACAGCGCCGCGACCTCGGCATAATTCTCGAATCCGTCCGCCACGCTGAGCGCCTGCTGGCGCAGCCGGTCGGCACGCGCCGGCTCGCCCTTCGCCCGCTTCACCTCGGACCAGATATCCCAGGCGACCGCGCTGCTGGGATTGACCGCGATCGCCTTGGCCAGCAGCCCATCGGCGCCGTTCGTGTCGCGCAGGCCGAGCAGCGCCGCACCCCACGTCACGTAGCCGGTTCCCAGGAGCGTCTTGTCGGTGCTGGGGGTCTCGCTCAGCAACAGCTCCATGCGGTCGGCGGCCTCGCGGAAGCGGCCAAGCTGAAGCTCCGCGAAGGCGAGGTTCAGGACGGCCGCAGTGTTGTCGGGACTCGATGCGATGGCAAGCCGGAACCAGGTGTGCGCGTCCTGCCGGTTGCCGCGGAACAGGGCGAGGATGCCCTGCAGATTCTCGAACAGCGAGCGCTCGCGGCTGAGCGGCGTCGGCGGCAGCCGCGACTTCGCCACCGTGATCAGCGCCTCGGCATCGGTGAAGTCCTGGTCGCTCGCATGCCGCTGCATGAGGCTGAGCGCGGTCAGGTACGGATCGATGCGCGCCATGCCGACCAGCGCCGCGCGATGCAGCAACTGCACGACGGTCTCGCCCTTCTGCAGCTCCACCTGCTGCTCGAATGCCGCGATCCGCTGGCTGCCGCTGCCCGTGCCGGTGCCGGTCACCAACACCTTCACGACCTCGCCTTCGCTGAACAGCGCGACCCTGATCTGGTCCGGCCGGAAACCGACCTCGCTCTGCAGGGCGTAGGCCACGGATTGCAGCTTGGCGGCGGTGACCAGGGCCATGCCGATGCCGCCCTGGTGGCCGAGTTCGATGCGCGGCTTGCCCATCAGGGTCGGGGTCGCGGCCACCCGCTCCACCTCGCTCCGCAGAATGCCGTCCACCATGGCATCGTCGATCGCGATCTTGTCGAACTTGCGCGCGACCGACGCCTCGAGGATCACCTGCGTCGGATGCCAGACCGTGTCGAAGCCCAGTGCGGCGAGCGCCAGCATAATTCCCATGCCCAGCGTTGTCAGGTCCATCGTTTGTCCTCTGCATCGGAATCGCCAGGCAGCACGCCTGTGCCAGATGGGAACGAAGACCGGCCTCCGCGCTGCGGCACAAGTGTTTGCACGGGAGTGTGAAGACAACTATACGGTGTGCCCACTGCATATGCGGGAGCCGCGAGTATTGATGGCAGCCGAGGAAATGGTCGGAGGCGGCGATCGCCGGCGGTTCGCCGACCTGGTGAAACTGAACGGACTCGGCCGCCGCTACATCGATCGCCAGCAGGAACGCCATCTGCTCGAGGAAGGCGTCACGCGCTTCGGGCTGACGCTCGATGAGGCGCGGGGCGTGCTGCGTTCGGTCGCAGAAGACAATAACTACGTCTTTGAATCCGAGGCGGGCCGGCGCATCCAGCAGCTCATGAACCGGAATGCCGGCAAGGGTGGCCGGATCTCGCGCACGCAGTTCCGGCGCACGGTCGAATTGCTGCGCGATTTCTCCGACAACACGATCAATGAGGCCGAGGCGCGGCGTCAGCTCAAGCGGATCATGATCGACAATGGCTGGCGGCCACGCCGCGCGGGGCTGCTGCGCTCGCGCCGCTGGTACAAGCAGATCGAAGTCTAGCGCGCGGGCGCCGGCAGGCCGCCGTGGACGTGCTCGACCTGTTGGGGGACGCCGGCCGGATCATCCTGCGGATCTTCGTCGTGATCGCCCCGCTGCTCGCATGGCAGCTTGTCGCGATCCGGGTCAGGCCATGGCGCCGCCGCGACGGCGGGCTGGCCGATCCGACGGTGATGGCCGGCATGATGACCGGCTTCGGCATCCTCGCTGTCTCGCTGCCGCCCGAGGTGCTGACCTGGAACGCGATCGTCAGTGTCGGCGGGGCGTGGGACCTCGGGCTGTGGCAGTTCATGGACGTCGCGCGGGAGACCGTGCTGGGCGGCCCGGGTGCGCTGGCGGCAGCGTTGATGCACGGCGACGCGCAGCGCGATCTGCAGGCGTGGCTGGCGCTGGCGATGACGCTGTGGCTGGTCAGGGTCGGCGCGGTGTGGCTGTCGGGGCCGCTGGGCTGGGCCGGCCCGCTGCTGGCCGGCGAGGTGGTGACCTTCCTCGCCAGCGTGTTCGGCACGGTGTATCTGGGGCCGCTGGTGCTGTGGTCGATCAACCGGTTGAATTTCTGGCTGCTGCTGATCGCGGTGCTGCTGATCCAGGACTACCGCTACGACGAGCCGCCGCTGTTCGGCCGCCTGGTGGGTGCGGTGAACGGCGTGCGCAATCGCCCGCGGCGGGTGGGGGCCGAAGGCGTGCCGGTGCCCGATCCGGATTAGCGCGCGACGGCCGGTGGCGATCTCGCCGGAGGTCTGCGTCGCGCGCAGCTTCGGCAGCGGGTACTACGGTGGTGTGCCGAGATAATTCGACTGGCCGACGATCCGCCGCTTCAGCAGCGACCAGGTCATGCCGATCGCGAGCAGCAGTGCGAAGCCGCTGAGCAGCAGGTAGGGCCAGACCGCGCTCTGCCACAGATCGATGATGTCGAACTGGTACAGCGTCAGGCCGCCGGCGAGCATGATGGCGATCGCGGCCGTGATGCCATCGGCACCGAGCGACAGCCAGGCGATGCGCAGGAACAGGATGTGCAGGGCGAGCAGCAGCGTGCCGGCGACCGCGATCTCGGGCGGCGTGGCCCACGGGCTGTGCCGTGCCCACGCGACGAAATTGTAGCCGGTGGGGTTCCAGGTGGCGAACACCAGCAGGAAGCAGGCCAGCGTGCGGACCAGGATGCCGGGCGTGGTCATCGGATGTCGGGTGTGGTCATCAGGTGCCGGGCGTCATCAGGTTATGGTGCGCGAATCAAGCTGTCCGCTGAGCCGGTAGCGGATCAGCGAGAAGCTGACGCCGGTGCCGAGCAGCACGACGAGCGCGGCCTCCAGTGCCAGCGTGCGCTGCAGCCAGTCCGAGAGGTCGAGCACGCCCCAGTCTGCCAGCAGCCACAGGCAGGCCGCGATCAGCAGGATCAGCGGCACGCTGAGCAGGATGCGCATCGATCGCCAGGTGGCATAGATGCAGAACACGAACCCGAAGATGATGAGCAGACCGAGGAAGATCTTCAGCGCCCAGTTGCTGGCATCGCCGCGGAACGCCCAGTGCCAGTAGGAATAGCCGCTCGGGTTGTAGGTCGCCGCGACGAGGAACAGCACGGCGAGCATGCGGACCACGATGGCGATCGGCTGGGCGATGCCGTACATCGAAAGTCTCCGTCGGGGCGGGCGCTAAATCGCCATGCGCGTTTCGTGAAACATGGTAACGATGGTTGACGCAGCGCAGTGCGCTCTGTACCGTCTATCGTAGTGAAATCCAACTGAATCAGAAATACCAGCCACATGCGCCTGCGGTTTGCGCGCCATTGGATCCGGAACGCGCATCGATGAGCGAGGTGGTCCCGGTGCTGGTTGGGCCAGTCAACAAAAACATACATTCGTCTGCGAAGGCGGCGTCGGGGAAACCCGCGGCGGGCAATTCGACGTCCGGTAAGTCATCGTCCGCGAAGTCTGCGGCTGGCGATCCGACGTCTGGCAATGCGACGTCCGCGAAATCGACGCCTGGCAATCCGACGCCTGGCAATCCGACGTCTGGCGATCCGACGTCTGGCAATCCGACCACATCCGAGCAGGTGTATGCCATCGCCGCAGTGCCGATGCGCCGGCGGCACTGGCTCCCGGTGACCTGTGCGGCGCTCGCGCTGTGCTTCGCCGCGGTCGCGCTCTCCGCGCCTGGGCTGCGGCCCCGCATCACGCTGCTGGCGGACGACCTGCTGGGGCAGGGGAACATGGTATCGCTGCTGCTGTCGCCGCCGCTCGCGCTCGAGCCGGCCTGGCAGCAGGCGCGCATCGAGGCGTCGCAGGCACTCAACGCCGCGCTGGGCGATTACACCGCGCGGCTCGACCGGCTGGCGGCCGCGCAGCAGGCGACGGCCGCCGATCTCGCCCGGATCGCCGCCGACATGCGCCGGGACCGGGCCTCGGCCGAGACGCTGGCGCGCACCGTGGACGATGTGTCGCGCCAGGCCGGAGAATTGCGCGCTGCGGCGGGCGCGATCGAGGCGCGGGTGCGCGCGACCGGACTGCTGGCGCTGTCGTTGCGGTTCCGCCGCGACGTCGATGCCGGACTGCCGCTCGACCGCGACGTGGCGGCGCTGCTCGCGTCGGGACCCTATCCGGCACCCCTGGAGCGTGCGCTGCGGCAGTTGCGCGGCGGCAGCAGCGGCATGCCGACGATGCGCGACCTGGGCGACGAATTCGAGCGGGTGGCCGGGGAGGTTGCGGCGCGTGCGAATGGCGGGACCTCATGGCTCGCCGGCGGCTGGAACCGTGTCGGCGCATTGTTCGGCGTGGCCGCCACGACCGACGCGCTGCGGCAGGTCGAACGGCTGCGCGCGCTGGCCGCCGATGGCCGGTTCAGCGAGGCGGCGAGCGAACTGGAGGCCTCGGATGCGGCCGACATCGGCGCGGCCTGGACGGCGCGCGTGCGCATGCGGGCGCAGGCCGTGCTGGCGGCGCAGGCGATGCTCGGCTACGCGCTCGCCGCCTATGAGAATGCCGTCGCCGTCGCGAGCGTGAAATGAGCCGCGTCACGCTGCGACGGTCGGCCATGAGCGGCCTGGCGATGCTGCTGAGCCTGTCGGCCGTGCCGGCACTGGCGCCACCGGCCCATGCGGCACGCTGGTTCGACACGCTGCCGGCGGACGACCCCGACATGATCCTGCGGCGCAATGCCGCGCCGGCCGTGCCGCAGCCAGCGCCGCCCGCCGCGTCCCCGCGCGCGACCCCATCCCCCGCGCCGTCCGGCGGTTTGCTGTACGGCGCCACCATCGGGCTGGCCTCCTCTGTCATGGGCGGCATCGGCGCCGTCGTGAGCGGTGCCGGCGAGGCGCTGTGGGAGACCGCCTATATGCTGGGGCTGAACCCTACGCCACTGCCGCGGCCGGTCGTGGTCGAGCCGCTGCCGGAGGTGACGCCGCCCGACGAGACCGGGCGCAGCGCGCGCACCCTGCCGCCGGTGCCGGCGATGGTGCTGCCCGCACCTCCGCCGCCGGTGGTGGCCGCCGTCGAACCACCCGAGCCACCGCAGGACCTCGATCCCGGCCTGCTGTCGAACCTGGTGTTCGACCGCGGCGCACGGCGGCCAGACGGCTCGTTCTTCGTGCCGAAGCCGCTGCAGCGGCTGTTCGCGGTGCGCACCGCGCGCCTGGTCGCGGCCGAGGTGCCGGTCAGCGTCAAGCTCGCCGGCCGCATCATCCCCGATCCGCAGGCGCACGGCGACGTGGAGGCGAGCCTGCTGGGACGCATCGAGGCCTCGCCCGCCGGCCTGCCGGTGCTGGGCGACGCGGTGCGCAAGGGGCAGATCCTGGCCTATGTGGCGCCCGCCGTCGGCGTGGTCGACCGGATGCAGGTCCGCCGCGAGGTCGCCCGGCTGACCACCGATATCCGGGTCGAGACCGAGAACCTCGAGATCCTCAAGCAGTTCACCTTCGTGCCGTTCCGCGACGGCAAGATCTACCAGTCCGAGCAGCGCGTCGCCGGCCTGCGCCGCGAGCGCGAGACCCTGCTGCCGCTGCTGCAGACGCAGGAGGTGCTGCGCGCGCCGACCGACGGCGTGATCTCCGTCTCAACGGCGATCGCCGGCCGGGTCGTGCATCCCGGCGAGAAGGTGTTCGAGATCGTCAACCCGAAGTTGCTCTGGGTGGAGGCGTCGGCGCCCGACCCCAGCATGGCCCGCGATGCGCAGCGCGTCGCACGCGCATCGGCGCTTACGCCGGAAGGCCGCACGCTGAACCTCGCCTTCGTCGGCAGCGGGCTGGCGCTGCAGCAGCAATCGACGCCGATCTTGTTCCGCATCGACGCGCCGCCGGAGGGGCTGCGCGTGGGGCGCCCGGTCACCGTGACCGTGCAGAGCGAGAACCGCTCGCAGCGCGGCCTGCCGGTGACGCGCGACGCACTCAGCATCGGCTATGACGGCGTGCAGGAAGTGTGGGAGCAGACCGGCCCCGAGACCTTCCTGCCGCACGCGGTGCGGGTGCAGGACCTGGACGGGCGCAGCGTGCTGATCGTCGAGGGGATCAGCGAGGGCGCGCGCGTCGTGGTGAGCGGCGTGCGGCTGCTCGCGCAACTCCAATAGCGCGATCGATAGCCAGCCGGCGCACAATCGACAGCCAGAGAGAATATTTCGTAGCGATTGGGTAACCCTTTGGTGCGAGATTGCTTCGAGCAAGTTACAAGCAATCGATTGACCGTAGGGACAGCGTTCCATACGATCAATTATTCTCTAACTCTGATGACCTGGGAGAACGGATGTTGAACCGGTTGTGCAAGTTCCGGTTATACAAGGTCCGGTCAGGCAGGTCCGCGGACCGCAAACCGTACTGCGCCGCGACGCCATCCGTCGCTTCGCTGTCCGCTGCGATGCCAGCCGCCGCGACGCCAGCCGCTGCGATGCCAACCACCGTAACGCCAATCGGTGCATCGCTGCTGGCCAACATCCACTTCGGCAACGTCCCCTTCGGCAGCGTGCGCTTCGGCAGTGCCGCCCGCTGGGTCGGGCTCGGACTGCTGTGCGGACTGCTGCTGGCGCCCGTCGCCGTGCGTGCCGACGGCGAGGCCCCGCACGCCGCGCCGCGCACCGCCGTGCAGATCGGCGACGCAAGCGTCGTGCTGATCGCCGCCAACGATCGCCTGTATGCCTTCGTCGACCGCATCGAGGACAACGCCCCGCTGGCGGATGCCGACCTCATCGTTGCATCGGCCGACGGGACGCCCCTCGCCATGGTCCGCGCCACGGACGGGCTGTTCGCCGCACCGTTCCCGCGCGGCGGCCGGATGCGCGACGCCTTCGTGCTGTCGCTGCGCTCGCCCGCCGCCACCGGCGATGCCAGGGCGGAAATCGCCTACGACGATCTGGCGCCGCCGGGACCGGGCACCGCCCATGGCGCCTCCGGCTCCTCGCTCGGCATCGCCATCGTCTCCGGCTCCATCGGCGCGCTCGGCGCCGTCATGGCCATGCTCTGGCTGCGGGGTGGCCGCCGCCGCCCGGCATCGGCCACCGTCGGCACCGCCCAGGCAGCATGACACCGCCGCTCCCCCTCGGCTGATCGAAGCCCATGTTCCAGGCGATCGTCGGCTTCAGCCTCCGCCAGCGCATCTTCGTGCTGATCGCCGCAGCCGTGCTCGTCGCCTGGGGCCTCGTGCGGGCCCGCGACATGCCGATCGACCTGTTCCCGGAAATCCGCCAGCCGTCGGTCGTCGTCATCACCGAGGTGCCGGGCATGGCCGCCCAGGACACCGAGCAGCTTGTGATGCTGCCGGTCGAAATGGCGCTGAACGGCATGCCCGGCGTCGTCCGCGTGCGCGGGCGTGCCGCCGATGGCATCGCCTATGTGCAGGTGGTGTTCGAATGGGGCAGCGATCCGTTCCGCGACCGCCAGCTTGTCAACGAGCGGCTGCAGATGGTGCAGAGCCAGTTGCCGCACGGCGCGGTGCCCGTGATGGCACCCATGGCATCCGCCACCGGCCTGATCATGCACATGGCGATCACCGGCGGCGCCAGCCCCATGGCGCTGCGCGAATACGCCGACTGGGTCGTGCGGCCGCGGCTGCTCGCCATCGAGGGCGTGTCGCAGGTGTTCCTGATCGGCGGCGAAAGCCGCACCTTCCGCTTCACGCCGAACCCCATCGCCATGCGCCTGATGGAGATCACGCTCGAGCAGGTGGAAACCGCGCTGCGGGCCTTCGGCACCAACACGACGGGCGGCTACTCGGACGTCCACGGCACCCAGTACACCATCCGCAACATCGGCAAGACCAGCGACCTCGACGACATGCGCAACCTGGTCGTCGCCTACCGCCAGGGAACGCCCGTGCTGCTGGGCCAGATCGGCGAGGCCGCCTTCGCGCCCAGGCCGAAACTGGGCGAAGGCGCGTTCAACGGCGTGCCGTCGGTGAACCTCTCGGTGGTCCGCCAGCCGCAGGCCAACACGGTGCAGGTCTCGGACCGCGTGATGGCGCTGCTCGACGACCTCCAGCGCAGCGCGCCGGCCGGCGTCAAGCTCGGAATGATCTCGTTCAACCAGGCCGACATGATCAAGGAGGCGATCGGCAATGTCGGCGAGTTGCTGCGCGACGCCGGGATCATCGTGGCGGTGGTGCTGTTCGTGTTCCTGGCCAGCGTGCGGCCGACCATCATCTCGCTGCTGTCGATCCCGATCTCGCTGGTGATCAGCGTCATCGTGTTCCGCCTGCTGGGTGCGACGCTCAACACGATGACCCTGGGCGGCATCGCCATCGGGCTCGGGCAACTGGTCGACGACTCGGTGGTCAACGTCGAGAACATCCTGCGCCGCCTGCGCGAGAACCGCTCCGCCGCGCGGCCCGCATCGGCCATGGCGGTGATCGCCAAGGCCTCGCAGGAGGTGCGGTCGGGCATCGTCTATGCCACCGTCATCGTGCTGCTGGTGTTCATCCCGCTGCTGGCGATGCCGGGCCAGCAGGGGCGGATGTTCGGCCCGCTCGCCATCGCCTACATCGTGTCGATCTTCACCAGCCTTGTGGTCTCGATCACCGTGACGCCGGCGCTCGCGTCCTACCTGCTGCCGCACATGGCGTCGCTGCAGGGTGAGCACGGCAGCGCCTTCGCGCGCTGGCTGAAGCGCGGCAACGACCGCCTGCTGCGCTGGGTGCTGGACAACGGCCGCATCGTGCTGGCCGCGGCGGGCATCGCGGTGCTGGCCGCCGCCGCGTCGGTGCCGTTCCTGCCGCGCTCGTTCCTGCCCGAGTTCAACGAGGGCAACATCTACGTAACCATGTTCCTCAAGCCCGGCATCACCGTGGCGGAGATTTCGCGCATCGGCCGCATCGCGGACCAGATCCTGCTGCAGGTGCCCGAGGTGGTGAGCATGACGCGCCGCAGCGGCCGCTACGAGGCCGATTCCGACATCGACAACGACAACGAATGGCCGCTGAAGATCCGCCTGGACAAGGGACGCCACCTGCACGAGGTGATGGACGACATCCGCACCCGGCTCGCGGTGTTCTCCGGCGACCTGAACGTCACGCAGTTCCAGATCGAGCGCATGCAGTCCGAGGATCAGGGCGGCCGCGGCGACGTGATCCTGAAGATCTTCGGCCCCGACCTCGCGACGCTGCGCACCCTCGCGGCGCGGCTGCACGACGAATTCGCCCGCGTGCCCGGCATGGTGGACGTGGCGGTCGAGCAGCAGGCGCTGACGCCGCAGGTGCGCATTGCCATCGACTACGCGCGTGCCAAGCTGTTCGGCATCACGCCGGCACAGATCGCCACCGTCCTCGAAAGCTTCTCGAACGGCCGCACCGTCTCGCAGGTGATCGAGAACGGCCGCCGCTTCGACGTGGTGATCCGCCTGCAGGACGCCGATCGCACGCCCGACGCCCTCGGCGCGCTGCGGATCGATACGCCCTCCGGCTCCGTGCCCCTGTCGTCCTTCGCCACCATCACGCTGACCTCCGGCCCGCTGAACATCACGCACGAGGAAGGCTCCCGCCGCATCGCCGTGATGGCCAACCTCGACGGCCGGCGCGACACGGCGCAGGTGGTGGCGCAGCTTCGCGGCGTGCTGGCCGCCGCGGCACTGCCGGCCGGCTATCGCACCACGCTCGACGGCGAGTTCCGCCAGGGCGAGGAAGGCCGGCTGATGCTCGCCGTGCTCACGCCGGTGTCCATCCTGCTGATCTTCGTCGTGCTGCAGCAGCGCTTCCGCTCGGTCGTGCTGTGCCTGATCATCATGGGCAACATCCCGCTCGCGCTGGTCGGCAGCGTGGCGGCGGTGTGGATCGCCGGCATCGACCTCAATCTCGCGGCCATGGTCGGCTTCATCGCCGTCACCGGCATCGCGGTGCGAAATTCGCTGTTGAAGGTGAGCCATTTCATCAACCTGCACCTGCATGAAGGCATGCCGGTCGGCCGCGCCCTGGTGCTGCGCGGCAGCGCCGAGAGGGTGATGCCGGTGCTGATGACCGCGATCGCCGCCGGCGCCGCGCTGGTGCCGCTGCTCTACACCTCGGACGTGATCGGCACCGAGATCCTGCACCCGGTGGCGGTGGCGATCTTCGGCGGCCTGATCAGCTCGACCCTGCTCGACACGTTCACCACGCCGCTGCTGTTCCTGCTGTTCGGCGAGCGTGCGCTGACGCGGGTGATCGCCGGCAATACGCAACTCGCCTACGACACGTTCTGAGCGACCGAAGGATCCGTTGCCATGGGCGCACTCAGCCTGACCGCCGCCATCGTCGCCGGCACCTTCATCGCCGGCATCACGTTCGACATGGGGGTGAACGCCCTGCAGAACTGGTATGACGTGGTCTACCAGGATGCGTTCTGGTCGCATCATCCGGTCGACACGCCGGCGATGCGCGACCTGGCGCAGGAGGAGCGCGAGATCGACCGCCTGATGCGCGTGCAGGACTTCATCGTCGTGCGCGAGGGCGAATAGAGCGTGGTCCGGTGCGAACGGAAACGGCGCAAGAGCGTGATCCGCGCAGGCGGCAGCGCCGGAGCGCTGAATCACGCTCTCGGACAACGCACTGGAGCAGGTTCCGTGAGCCGGTGCGAACGGAAACTGCTTCAGCCGGCGGCGTTGCTGCGCAGCGGCCGTAGGAGTACTCGCCAGCCATGACGGAGACCCGCCCGATCTTCCGCGTCCCGCCCTGCGTCCCCCCTGGCGCCGCCGGCCGGCGCGCCGTCGCCGGACCTGTCGCCACATGATCGATTTCTCCAGCCTGTTCGTCGTGGCGGGATTGCTGCTCGGCCTGCTCGCCGGCGATGCGGCGCTGTATGGCGACACCCTGCGCGTGCAGATCGACGTGCCGCAGAGCGTGAGCGGGGCGGGATTCACCGAGACCTCCGCGGAAACCGTGTTCTCGGCGGAGGCGGCGCGCATCGTGCGCGGGGAATCGATCATCCCGGTGCCGTCGCTGCGCGTGCACACCTCCACCTCGGTCATGACCGCGCTCGCCAAGCCGCTGAACCTCGATGGCGTGGTGATGGCGGTGCAGAACCAACTCGGCATCGACCACCTGATGGTGTTCGGCGCGCTGCTCGCCACCGACACGCGCAGGCTCGACATGCTGATGGTCGTCATGCAGCCGCAGCAGGTGCCGGTGCAGACCGTGCTGGAGCAACCGGACGGTGACGCCACCGCGCTGGTCAAGCGTGCCGCAAGCTGGGCGATGGAACAGGTCTCGCCCTATCGCGTGGTGCTCGCGCATTTCCTCGCCGGACTGGACGGCGACCAGGACGGCCTGGCGCAGGCGCGCGCCGCGGCGGGGAGGTTCCTGGGCCGGCCATGGCATCCGGGACGCGCCTCGGAACTGGCGCTGACGCACAATCTGCTCGCCCTCCTCCTGCTGCTCGACGACAAGGCGGCGGACGCGGAGGCCGAACTGGCGCTGACCGATGCGATGCCCGGCGTGCTGCCGCGGGCGCGCGCCGAGGTGTCGCTGAACCACGCATTCATTGCGATGTCGCGGGGCCGGCTCGATGAGGCGGCGGCGCTGCTGGAGAGCAGCCGCCACGATGCGGCGGATCTGGACCAGCCGGACCTCATGGTGACCATCGAAACGCAGCAGGCGCTGCTGGCCTGGCGCCGCGGCGACCGTGCCGCCGCCGAGAGCGGCCTGCGCGATGTCGTCGCGGTGGCGCCGGCGAGCGAGGTCGCGCACCACTACCTGGCGCTCCTGCTCCGCGCCAACGGCGACGAAGCCGGGGCGATCGCCGAAGATGACGCCGCGCGCATCGGCCGGCGCTTCGAACGACAGCGGCACGGGATTGCGGTTCTGCAGTTCTGGATGGACCCCGTGACCGGCAACCTGACACGACGTCTTTAACAACCCAGGGTCGTTTTTCCCGCGTTGTCATTCGCCCTGGAATCGGCGAGAGTGACGCGGGTCATCCGATCAGGCCATGACCCAACAGGGGCGTACCATGCACAAGCGAACCATGCAGAACCCGACGACGCAAAACCGCACGATGCATAACCGGATCATGCACCACCGGACCATGCACAAGGCGATGCTCGCTGGCGTTCTGGCCGTCGGTCTCGGGGCGCCCATCGCCGCGCATGCACAGCCGGCGGCAGTGCCGTCGCCGCGCCCGTCGGAGGATGTTTTCGTGATCCGGCCGGCGCAGTTGCTGACGATCGGTGCCGGTATCGTCGTCGGTGCGGTGCTGCTCGATGTGATCCTGCCCACCAACGTCGCGTTCGTGATCGGCGGCGCAGTCGGCGGGTATCTGGCCAATGTCTGGTACGGTGGACGTGAGGTACAGCTCCAGATGTCCACTGTGCCGCGTAGCTGAACAGCCCGCCGGGGAGCCTGCCGGACCGCGAGGACGCGGGCAGCGGGCTCGGAGCACCGGGCACTCTCGACGAACTCGGGCGGCGGGTCGCATTCGACCTCGCCTGCCTGAATTATCCGCCACCCAACTGGGTCGTCCCCGCCTCGCACCCGAGCGGTGAGCCGGTGCTCGATGCCGTGGTGATCGGCGCCGGGATGGCGGGCCTCGTGCTCGCCTTCTCGCTGCTGCGCAACGGCATCCGCAACATCCGCTGCCTCGACCGCAATCCGCCGGGCTTCGAAGGGCCGTGGGCCACCTATGCCCGGATGGAGACGCTGCGCTCGCCCAAGGTGCTGACCGGTCCGGCGGCGGGCATCCCCTCGCTCACCTGCCGCGCCTGGTTCACGGCGCAGTTCGGCGAGGCGGCCTGGCAGGCGCTCGACAAGATCCCGCGCGTCATGTGGATGGATTATCTGCGCTGGTACCGCAGCGTGCTCGCGCTGCCGGTGGAGAACGGCGTGGAGGTGCGCAGCATCGATCCATACGACGGCATCCTCGCGCTGGCGCTTGCCGATGGCGGCCGCATCCTGACGCGCAAGGCGGTGCTGGCGACCGGCCGCGAGGGGCTCGGCCGGCCGCGCATCCCACCGTTCATGCGCGATGTGCCGCGGCGGTTCTGGGCGCACACCGCCGATGACATCGATTTCGCCGCCCTGCGCGGCCGCCGCGTCATCGTGCTCGGCGGCGGCGCATCGGCGATGGACAACGCCGGCGAGGCGCTGGAGGCGGGCTGCGCCGAGTTGCGCATGCTGATCCGGCGCCCGACGCTGCCGCGCATCAACAAGCTGACCGGCATCGGCAGCGCCGGCTTCACCAACGGCTACCGCGCGATGAATGAGGCCTGGCGGTGGCGCACGATGCACTATTCCGACGAGACGGCTGCGCCGCCGCCGCGCAACTCTACGCTGCGCGTGAGCCGCCATCCCAACGCGCAGTTCCATCTCGGCTCGGCGGTCGCATCGGTGCAGGCGGACGCCGATGGGGTCACCGTGCGCACCGCCCGCGGCAGGAGCCTGGCCGCCGACTTCATCATCCTGGCGACCGGCTTCACGGTGGAGATTGCCGCGAGGCCCGAGATCGCCGCGCATGCCGATGCGATCGCCACCTGGGCGGACCGCTACACGCCACCGGCCCATCTGGCCAACGCCGAACTCGGCGGCTTCCCCTACCTCGGCGGGCATTTCCAGTTCACCGAGCGGCGGCCAGGCGAGGCGCCGTTCCTCGCCGACATCCACTGCTTCAACCACGCCGCGAGCCTCAGCATCGGCAAGGTCGCCGGCGACATCCCCGGCATCAGCATCGGCGCGGCCTGGCTCGCCGACGGCATCGCGGCGGAGTTCTACAACCGCGATATCGAGGCGCACTGGCAGATCCTGCAGGACTTCGACAGGCCGGAACTGCTGGGCGACGAATGGACCGACGCCGAAGCGTGAACCCGGCCGGGCGTCGCGTCAGCGGACCGGTTCGCCCAGCGTCTGCATCAGGCGGTTGGCATTGGCGAACATCGCCACCGCATGGATCAGGTCGTGGATCTGGAGGTCGTCCATGCCGACCTCCCGCAACGGCCGCAGGTCGTCCGGACCGACCGCCTGGGGATCGCGCGTCAGTTTCGCCGCGAAGTCCACGATCGCCCGCTGCCGCGGTTCCAGTTCCGTCCCCAGCCCCTCGTCGTACAGGCGCTGGATCACCTCCGGCCGCTTGGTCAGGTCGGCGAACCGCCGCGCGTGCACCGAGGAGCAGTAGACGCAGCCGTTGATGATCGACACCACGACGGTCGCCAGTTCGCGATCGGCCCGCGGCAGTCCGCGCGGCGCGTACATCACGGCGTGGAACAGCGGCGAGCGCTGCTCCAGCGAGTCGACGTCGTGCGCCAGGGTCTGGAAATAGGGCGAGTCGCGCTGCGGGCTGGCCTCGAGCGCGGCACGCTGGCGCGGGGTGGCGGTGGCGGCGTCGACGGGCGGCATCCAGGCCGCCCATTCCACCGGCTCCAGCGTGAAGCGCCCCTCCGTCATGCGTCCTGCTCCGCCGCGAGTGCCCGCAGCCCGGCGGCCGCGCGCACCTGGTAGCTCACGAACGCCACGATCTGCGCGATCACCACGGCATCGCGCGGCGTGAGGCCGGACGCGAGCAGCGCCTCGAGGTCGGCCCGCGTGGCGCTTCCGGGCGCGCGGGTGACCAGGTCGACATGGCGCAGGATCGCGGTCAGGCGCGGCGCTGCCGGGGAAGTTTCGTCGCCGCCCGCGGCCGCAAGCCGGGCGCGGTAGTGCGCGGCGAGGGGGGCATCGCGTTCGATCACGGCCACGCGCAGGGCGGCCACGGCGCGCTCGACCAGGCTGACGCCGCCGGGATCGGCCGGCGCGATCAGCACGTCATGGCTGCCCTGGCTGGGGCGCAGGAACACGTCGCGCTGCCGGCGCAGCGCTGCAATGCGGGAACCGGGCGCGAGGCCGGCGGCCTGGTCGAGGATGTCGGTCATTTGGCTGGACCCGGCTGGGGATGCAGGCCGAACGCGGCATAGGCGCGGGCACTGGCCGGCCAGGCCTCGACGATCGGGCCGCGCCAGGTATAGGCGGCGGCCGCCAGGAGCAGCAGCAGCACGACGCTGCCGGCCCAGGCCAGGCGGAGCCGGACGGAGGGGAACGACGGCGCCGGATTGGCCGCCAGCCGGTCCATCGCCGAGCGGCGCGCGGTCGCCACGACATGGGTCGCCGACCCGTTGGTGGCCGGCGGCGGCGGGTCGGGCGGCGGATCGGCCTCGACCGGCGGCGCCAGGGTATGGCTCTGCGGTGTCCACTCGCTGCCGCAGCGGGCGCATCGGACGATGCGGCCGGCGGGCACCAGCGAGTCGGGAACATCGTACGTGGCGGAGCAGGAGGGGCAGGCGATGCGCATATTGATCCATGGTGAGGGAGCGAACGTCGCGAAGCAATGGCGGCGCGGCCGCTGGAATGGCAAGAATACCGGCGATGGTCCGATTCGATGCAGTGGGACTTCGATACGGTCGTGCCGGCCAGGGCACTCCACGCGAGTCCAGCCCCGAGGTGCTGCACGATCTCAGCTTCGACCTGCCTGACGGCGCGTTCCGCTGGCTGCTGGGGCCATCGGGCGCCGGCAAGACCAGCCTGCTGCGGCTGATGTACCTCGCCGTCCGGCCGACCCGCGGCCGCCTGGCGCTGTTCGGCACCGACATCGACACCGCCGAGCGCCGCCTGCTGCCCCGGCTGCGGCGGCGGATCGGCGTGGTGTTCCAGGATTTCCGCCTGCTGCCGCATCTTTCGGCGTTCGACAACGTGGCCCTGCCGCTGCGCATCGGCGGCCGCCCGGAGGGCCAGATCGGCGCCGATGTCGGCGAGATGCTGCGCTGGGTAGGACTGGCGCAGCAGGCCGGTGCGCGCCCGGCACAGCTTTCCGGCGGGGAGCAGCAGCGGGTGGCGATCGCCCGCGCCGTGATCAGCCGGCCCAGCCTGCTGCTCGCCGATGAGCCCACCGGCAACCTGGACGACGCCCAGGCCGAGCGGCTGATGCAGTTGTTCAAGGAGATGAACCGGCTGGGCACCACCGTCGTTGTCGCCACCCATAACGACACGCTGGTCGGCCGCCATCCGGCGCCGGCGCTGCGGCTTTGGCAGGGGCGGCTGGTGGGAACCTCGACGTGACGACGCTGCGTGCCCGCCGCCGCCTCCGCCCGGTGCGGTTCGACGAACTGGGGCTGCGGCGCGCGATCTCGGACCGCATGCTGCCGTTCCTGGTCGCCGCGATGGCGTTCCTGGCGGCCCTGGGCGTGGCCGGCTGGGTGGGCGCGGCCTCGCTGGCGCGGCACTGGCAGCAGGGCGCCGGCTCCGCGCTGACCGTGCAGGTGCCGCGGCCGCAGGAGCCTGCCGCGCAGGGCGGCGGCGCGCGGCTGGACCGCGTGGTGGCGATGCTGGCCGCCACCGCCGGCATCGCCGAGGCGCGGCCGCTGAGCGATGAGGAACTGGGGGAATTGCTGCGTCCGTGGCTGGGCAGCGGGGCGGAGCGCCTCGCGCTGCCGCTGCCGGCGGTAATCGCGGTCCGGCTGAGCGACCCCACGCTGGAGACCGACCGGCTGGCGCGCCGGGTGGAGGGCGTCGCACCCGGCACGCTGGTGGAGAGCCACGGCGTCTGGATTCGCCGGCTGGCGGTGCTGGCGCGCAGCCTGCAAGCCTGCGCCGGCCTGGCGCTGCTGCTGGTGGCCGCGGTCGCCGCGGCGGTGATCGCGGTCGCGACGCGGGCCGGGCTGTCCGCCCGCCGCGAGGCGATCGAGATCGTCCACGGCCTGGGAGCGACCGATGGCTATATCGCGGCGCGGTTCGCCGGCCGGGCGACGCTGCTGGCGGCGACGGGGGGCATCGCCGGCGCGCTGCTGGCCTTCCCCGTGCTGCTGACCCTCGCGAGCATTGCCGCCCCGTTCGCCGGCGGCGCTGCGGCGAGCGTGACGCCGGCGGCGATCCTGGCTGCGCTGCCGCCACCGCTCTGGCTCACGATCCCCGGACTGCCGGCGGTGGCCGCGGCGATCGGCTTCCTGACCGCGCATGCGACGGTCCGGCGCTGGCTGCGGCGCCTGCCATGAGCCGGATCGCGGTCCTGCTGCGCCGCCTGGCCCTCGTTCTCGGGGGCGTGCTGCTGCTGGCCGCGGTCGGCTGCGGCATCGGCTTCGCCTGGTTCGTGCAGCGCGCCGGCCAGCCTGCCCAAGCGCCGCCGCACGTCGATGCCATCGTCGCCTTCACCGGCGGGCCCGACCGGGTGGAGACCGCGCTCCGGCTGCTGGCCGACCGGCGGGCCGACCGGCTGCTGCTGTCGGGCATCGGCGGTGGTGCGGAACTGGCCGAACTGGCGCATCGGGCCGGGGTCGATCCCCTGCCGCTCGCCGCCCGCGTCACCATCGACCGCAGCGCCACGACCACGCACGCCAATGCCGCGGAAACCGCCGCCTGGGCGCGCGCCAACGGCGTCCGCTCGCTGCTCGTGGTGACCGCGTCCTATCATATGCCCAGGGCGATCACGGAACTGGCGCGGGCGTTGCCCGAGGCGACGCTGTATCCGCTGCCGGTGGTGCCGGCGGAGCGCCGCGACCGCACGGTTGCCCCGCTGCGGCTGATGGCGGAGGAGTACATCAAGTTCCTCGCCACCACGACGGGCATCAGCGCCATGCTGCCGGGCCGCGAGGCGTCGCAGAGCCATGGCGGCCATGCCGGATGACCCTGCTGCGTTCGGCGCTGTTCAACCTGTTCTTCTATCTCGTGACCATCCTGATGGTGCTGTTCCTCGCGACGCCGATGCGGCTCCTGGTCCCGCGGTACGCGCTCGGCGTC
The DNA here is from genome assembly GCA_037201625.1 of Acetobacteraceae bacterium. GTDB lineage: Bacteria > Pseudomonadota > Alphaproteobacteria > Acetobacterales > Acetobacteraceae > JAMXLO01. The sequence continues at coordinate 3,538,615 of JBBCGR010000003.1, forward strand.
GCGCAGCTATGGGCCCATGTCATGCTGTGGGCGCTGCGGGTGATCTGCGGCGTGCGGGTGCACGTGTGCGGCCTGCAGCGGATCGGCACCGGCGCCGCCCTGGTCGCCTCGCAGCACCAGTCGGCGTTCGACACGCTGGTCTGGCTCGCCCTGGTGCCGCGCTGCTGCTACGTCATGAAGCAGGAACTGGTGCGCATCCCGCTGTTCGGCCCGCTGCTGCCGCTGGCCGGCATGATCTCGGTGGACCGCGCCGGCGGCGCCTCGGCGTTGCGCGGACTGGTGCGCGAGGGCGTGCGCGCGGCGGGCGAGGGGCGGCAGATTGTGATCTTCCCCGAGGGGACGCGGGCGCCCGCCGGCACCGTCCTGCCGCTGCAGCCTGGCGTTGCCGCCCTGGCGACCCGTACCGGCCTGCCGGTGATCCCCGTGGTGACGGATTCGGGGCAGTACTGGGGACGCCGCTCATTCACCAAACGGGCCGGTACGATCCATATCCGGGTGCTGGAGCCGATTCCTGCAGGCCTCGGACGCGCCCAGATGATGCAGCGGCTCGAGGCGGCATTGCGCAGCAAGGCTGTGGAAAACTCTGTGGGCTGACTTTCGGGCCACCTCGCATATGAATGTAGTCAACCGCTGGAATGCATTGATAATGCTCGGGAAATTCGCCTTTGTACGGCTGCGAAGCGGGCGCAGCATGGCATGGGGACGAAAGGGCGTTGCTGCACGCGGAGGTTGCCGATGATGCGCTCTGTTCGCCCTGACGGCCTTGGGCCCGCCGTTTTGCCTTGTGCGCAGGTTTGCCTATAAGCGCGCTCGGTTCTGGGCGAGGCGAAATGCGGCGCAGGCGGGGGCTGTGGATCATTCTACTGGCCGCGCCGCTGGTTCTCGTGGCCGCCGACACGGTCTACTGGGAGTTCGCGGTCCGGCGGCTGGAGGAGGGGTTCGCCGCCTGGCTCGCGCAGCAGCGGGCGGCCGGCTGGACCGAGGTGCACCAGGCGCCCGTGCGTGGCGGCTGGCCCCTGGCGGCGACCCTCACGGTCACCGACGTGACATTGCAGGGCGGCGAGCCGGATATTCCCGGCGGCCTGGCATGGAGCGCCGAGACGGTGGTGCTGCGCGTGGCGCTGCCACAGCCGGGCGTGCTGGACGTGGTGCCGGCCGGCCGGCAGCGCCTGCGGATCGCCGGCTCTCCCGACATCACCTATGTCGCCGACCGGCTGCGCCTGGTCGTGCCGCTGGATGCCGCGCCATGGCCGCGCTTCGTCGACCTCGCCGCGGACAACCTGCACGCCGACACGCCGCTGGGCGGCGATGCGGGTGCCGGCTCGCTGCGTCTGCGGCTGGATATCCGGCCCGAGGCGCGGACCGGCGAGCCGCTGATCACCTTCGCCCTGAAGGCCTCGTCGATCACCCCGCCGTCCGGCGTCGTGCGCCCGCTCGGTCCGCGCATTGCCGCATTCGCCGCGGACGGCGCATTGAATGGACCGATGCCGGCGGGGCATTCCCTCGCGGACCGGGCGGCGGCCTGGCGGGACGGCGGCGGGTCGCTGGAGTTGCGCCATCTGACGCTCGGCTGGGGACCGCTGGACCTGAATGCGAGCGCGACGCTGGCGCTGGATGAGCAATTGCAGCCGATGGGCGCGGGCAATGCGCGGGTGATCGGCTATGCGGAGACGCTCGATGCGCTGGCCTCGCACGCCGCGATCAGCCGGTCGGCCGCCACGGCGGCGAAGGCGGTGCTGTCGCTGCTGGCGAACAGCCCGGACGATGGCAGCCCGCCCGATGTGGAGGTGCCGCTGACGTTGCAGTATCGGACGCTGTCGATGCGCCAGGTGCCGCTGGTGCGGCTGCCGGAGCTGGACTGGCCGTAGCGCTCGGGGTTTCACCCCGGACCCCGACCAAGGGGCGCTGCCCCTTGGAGCCCCGCCGAGGGCGGAGCCCTCGGAACCCCGGACTTTGGCTTGGGTGGCGGGAGGCCCCTACTCGGACCTTGATAGGTCCCGGACAGGGGCCTCCCGCCACCCAAGCCAGAATTGGGATTGCAAAGGCTCCGCCTTTGCTGGGGGTCCGGGGGCAAAGCCCTCGGGCGGGGTTCCGGGGCGGAGCTCCGCACTGCCCGTTGCCTGCGACCGCCGCACGGCGTAGACTGCGCGCGATGACCCGCCCGAGCGACACGAAGCGAATTAGCGGCCCGGCTGCCTGAGCAGCCGGGGACAACCCGCCCTTCCTTCTCGCATCGTCGCTCGGAGATCTCCTCCATGTTCGCTCATCACGTCGCCGTCCGCTTCATGCTGGACGCCGTTGCCGATCCCGGCCTCCTGCCCCGCCTCCTGCAGCCCTTCGCCAAGCGCGATCTCGTCCCCGACCGGATGTGGTCGCACCGCTCCGGCGAGACCGTGCACGTCGAAATCGCCATGGAGGAAATGCCGGGCGATGTCGTGCACCTGGTCGAGGGCAACCTCCGCCAGATCGTCGGCGTCCAGAGCGTGACCCAGATCCGTCCAGGGGCGATCCGCCAGGCGGCTTGAACAGCGCACGCGAACCGGTCCATACCGCGCGCTCACCAGGCGCGCGAGGTCGGTAATGCCAGGGGCGGATGCGGTTCTGCTCGCACGCGTGCAGTTCGCCTTCACCGTCGGCTTCCACATCGTGCTGCCGGCGCTGACCATCGGGCTCGCGAGCTACCTGGCCGTGCTCGAGGCGCTGTGGCTCGCCACCGGCCGGCAGGTCTATCGCGACACCTTCCAGTACTGGCTGCGCGTCTTCGCCGTCGGCTTCGGCATGGGCGTCGTCTCCGGCGTGGTGATGGCCTACGAGTTCGGCACCAACTGGGCGCGGTTCTCCGACAAGGCCGGCCCGATCGTCGGCCCGCTGATGGGCTACGAGGTGATGACCGCCTTCTTCCTCGAGGCCGGCTTCCTCGGGATCATGCTGTTCGGCCGCGAGCGCGTGCCGCGCGGCGTCCACTTTTTCGCCACGCTGATGGTGGCGATCGGTACGCTGATCAGCGCGTTCTGGATCCTCGCCGCCAATTCCTGGATGCAGACGCCGCAGGGCCACACGATCACGCCGGATGGACGGTTCCTGCCGGCGGACTGGTGGGCGATCATCTTCAACCCCTCCTTCCCCTACCGCCTGGTCCACATGGTGATCGCGTCGTACCTGTGCGTGACGTTCGTGGTCGGCGCGGTCGGCGCCTACCACCTGGCGCGCGACCTGCAGAACCAGGCGGCGCGGCTGATGGTGTCGATGGCGATGTGGATGGCGGTGGTTGTGGCGCCGCTCCAGGTCCTGGTGGGCGACCAGCACGGGCTGAACACCCTGGAGCACCAGCCCGCCAAGGTCGCCGCGCTGGAGGGCCACTGGGAGTCGGAGCCGGGCACGCCGCTGATCCTGTTCGGCATGCCCAACATGGCGCAGGAGCGCACCGACTGGTCGATCGAGATCCCGCATCTCGGCGCGCTGATCCTGACGCATAGCTGGAACGGCTCGATCAAGGGCCTCAAGGAATTCCCGCCCGAGGACCGCCCCTTTGCGCCGGTGGTGTTCTGGGCGTTCCGCCTCATGGTGGGGCTCGGCATGCTGATGGCCGGCATCGGCATCTGGGCCGCCTGGCTGCGCCTCCGCGGCCGGCTCTATGCGTCGGTCTGGCTGCGCCGCGCGCTGGTGGCGATGGCGCCGTCCGGCTTCATCGCCTTGCTGGCCGGCTGGACGGTGACCGAGGTCGGCCGCCAGCCCTTCACCGTCTACGGCCTGCTGCGCACCGCCGACAGCGTCTCGCCGGTGGGCACGCCGGGTGTCGCCCTGTCGCTGGCGGCCTTCGTCACGGTCTACGCCATCGTGTTCGGCGCCGGGTTCCTGTTCCTGCTGCGGCTGGTGCGCCGGCCACCGGCGGTGGGGGAGCCGGGACCGCCGCACGGCGTGCCGCTGCGCAGCGCCGGCATCACGCCGGTGGCAGCGATGGAGGACAAGCGATGAGCAGCCTGCCGGTGATCTGGGCGGGCCTGATCGCCTTCGCGGTGCTGGCCTACGTGCTGCTCGACGGCTTCGACCTGGGCGTCGGCATCCTGTTCGGCGTCGAGACGCGCGAGGAGGATCGTGACGTCATGGTCAACACCGTCGCCCCGGTGTGGGACGGCAACGAGACCTGGCTCATTCTCGGCGGCGGCGGGCTGTTCGCCGTGTTCCCGCTGGCCTACGCCGTGATCATGCCGGCGCTGTATCCGGCGATCATCGCCATGCTGCTGGGCCTGGTGTTCCGCGGCGTGAGCTTCGAGTTCCGCTTCACCGCGGCCTCGCGGCGCGGGCGGGCCTGGTGGGATTTCGCGTTCCTCGCCGGCTCGACCGTGGCGGCGTTCTGCCAGGGGCTCGTGCTGGGCGGGCTGCTGCAGGGGATCCATGTGGCGGACCGTGCCTATGCCGGCGGCTGGTGGGACTGGCTCACGCCGTTCACCCTGCTGTGCGGCGTGGCGGTGGTGGTGGGCTACACGCTGCAGGGCGCGTGCTGGCTGATCTGGCGCACCGAGGGCCTGCTGCAGGATCGCGCGCGCGGCTATGCGCGGGTGCTGGCGGTGGCGCTGCTGGTGCTGATCGTCGCCGTGAGCCTGTGGACCCCGCTGCTGAACCCGGCCTTCTTCACGCGCTGGTTCACCTGGCCGGGCGTCGCGCTGACCAGCCCGGTGCCGATCCTGGTGGCACTCGTCGCCTTCTACTTCTGGCGAGGCCTGGCGCAGCGCCACCAGGCGACGCCGCTGCTCTGCACGCAGGCGTGGTTCGTGCTGTGCTATGCGGGGCTGGGGATCAGCCTGTGGCCGATGATCGCGCCGCCCTCGGTCTCGATCTGGGATGCCGCCGCGCCGCCCGAGAGCCAGGGCTTCCTGCTGGTGGGCGCGGTGGTCCTGATCCCGATCATCCTGGCCTACACCGGCTACGCCTACTGGGTGTTCCGCGGCAAGGTGCGGCCGGGGATGCATTACCACTGAGGGATGGGATCGCTGAGGGATTGGGATCGCTGAGGCACGGGCTCATGCGTGGTTACGCATGCCAGGCCCGGCGCGTGGCGGCACCCTGTTCACACCGTCATGACCAGCGCAGGCCGGTCATCCATGTCTTTTCCGCTCGCTGACACGAAAGCCGTGGATGGCCGGCACAAGGCCGGCCCACGACGATAGCAGCCGCGACAGGCCGCGTTTACCGGATCGGTCGAGCCCGCCGCGACCTGCCGGACCCCCGCATCACCCGGGAAGGTCCGCCCCTACAGCATCCGCTGCAGGATCAGCTTCTGCACGTCCGACGTGCCCTCATAGATCTGGCACACCCGCACGTCGCGATAGATCCGCTCCACCGGGTAGTCCGCGAGATACCCATAGCCGCCCAGCGTCTGGATCGCCGCCGTGCACACCGCCTCGGCCACCTCGGAGGCGAACAGCTTCGCCATGCACGCCGCCTCCAGCGACGGCCGCCCTTCCGCCTTCAGCCGCGCCGCGTGCAGCGTCAGTTGCCGCGCCGCCTCCAGCTTCGTCTTGGCATCCGCGAGCCGGAACCCGACCGCCTGGAAATCCATGATCCGCCCGCCGAACGCCTGGCGCTCCTTGGCGTAGCCGATCGCGTACTCCAGCGCCGCCCGCGCCATCCCGATGCTCTGCGCCGCGATGCCGATCCGCCCGCTCTCCAGCGTCGACAGCGCGATCTTGTAGCCCTCGCCCTCGGCGCCGATGCGCTGGTCCTCCGGCACCTCCATGTCCTGGAACGCCAGCGCGCAGGTCTCGCTCGCCTTCTGCCCAAGCTTCTCCTCGCGCCGCACCACCGTGTAGCCCGGCGTCGCCTTGTCCACCACGAAGCAGGAGATGCCCTTGCGCCCGGCGCCCGGCTCGGTCACCGCGAACAGCACCGTGCTGCCCGGCACGCCGGCCGAGGTGATGAACTGCTTGGCGCCGTTGATCACGTAGCGGTCGCCCCGCTTCACCGCCCGGGTCTTCAGGTTGGAGGCGTCCGACCCGGCCTGCGGCTCGGTCAGCGCGAAGGAGCCCACCGCCGTGCCGGTCGCCAGCGCCCGCAGCCAGCGGTCCTTCTGCGCGTCCGTGCCGTACTGGTCGAAGATGATGCAGGTGGGGGAATTGTGCACGCTGACCATGGTTGAGACGGCGCCGTCGCCGGCCGCGATCTCCTCCAGCAGCAGCGCGTAGGTTACCGGATCGATCTCCGAGCCGTCCCATTGCGCCGGTGTCGTTGCGCCGAACACGCCGAGATCGCCCAGCTCACGGATGATTTCCGGCTCGATCGCCCCCATCTTCTCGCGTGCCGCAGCGCCCGGGGCGAGGCGTTCGGTGGCAAACCGTCGCACCATGTCGATGACGAGGGTATCGGCTCCGACTGGGGTGTGATCGGGCATGGCTGGTCTCCTTGAGGCCGCCACGATACCAACTTTGGCTCGCGCCCGCGAACCTCAGGAGTGTGCCGTCTTGTTCGATGTCGATGTCGTGGTGATCGGGGCCGGCCTGGCCGGGTTGGGTGCGGCGACCGCGCTGCACCAGGCCGGCCGCAGCGCCGTGGTGCTGGAGGCGTCGGACCGTATCGGCGGCCGCGCCTGGACCTCGCATCCACCCGAACTGGGCGGCGTGTGGTTCGACATGGGCGCGGTGTGGCTGCACAACGCCGAGACCAACCCGCTGGTGCCGATTGCCCAGGCGGCGGGCGAGCAGTTGCTGCGCTCCGACGAACTGCGGGTGGAGCGCACCTTCGTCGGCCAGCGTGCGGCGACGCGCGAGGAACTCGACCTCTATGCCGGCGCCTGGGACCGCTACGAGGCCAAGGCCACCGCGATCCTCGACGCGGTCGACGATGCGCCGCTGGCGGCGGTGGCGCGCGCGATGCCGGAGGACCCGTGGGCGGTGACGGTGGAGACCTGGGAGGGCCCGATCATCTGCTGTGCCAGCGCCGATGAGTTCAGCATGCGCGACTGGCTGCGCAACGTGCTGACCGGCAGCAACCTGGTGCCGCAGGGCGGCATCGGCGCCTTCGTCGCGCGCCGTCTCGGCGCCGGGCTCGACATCAGGCTGGCGACGCCGGTGACGCGGGTGGCCTGGAGCGGCGGCGGCGTCGCGGTGGAGACGCAGCGGGGCACGATCACCGCCCGCTCGGTCATCGTCACCGTCTCCACCGGCGTGCTGGCGGCCGGCGCCATCGTGTTCGACCCGCCGCTGCCGGCCGACACGCTGGCGCTGATCCACGCCTTGCCGATGGGGCTGGCGATGAAGGTGGCGTTGCGCGCGACCGGTCCTGACCGGCTCGACCTGCCGCTGCACTGCTCGCTGGATCGCCAGGTGCAGCGCAGCGGCGATCCCACCATGGGCTTCCAGTGCTGGCCCTACCAGCGTGACTATGTGCAGGGCTGGGTTGGCGGTCCTGCCGCCTGGGATCTCGCGCGCGCCGGCGAGGGCGCGGCGGTGGACTTCGCCCTCGGGCAACTGCGCTCGCTGTTCGGCAGCCGGGTCGATCGGCTGTTCGCCGGCGGATCGCATTTCGTGACGCACTGGGACCTCGATCCGCTGGTGCTCGGGTCCTATTCGTTCGTCCGCCCGGGTGACGCCGATGCCCGCACGGCGCTGGGACAGCCGCTGGCCGATGGCCATCTGCTGTTCGCCGGCGAGGCCTGCCATGTCGGCATGGCGGGGACCGTGGCCGGCGCCTGGATCAGCGGCCAGGAGGCGGCGCGCCAGGCGGCGTGAGGGCGGGGACAGGTTCGCTTCACGCCTGACGTGAGTCGACCGGAGGCGGACGTGCGCCGGCGCCGGTTTGCTGCTGCGGGAGGCAGCGAACCGGCTCCAGTGCGCTGATTGCCGTGTCGGTTTGCGGTCAGCATTATTCCGCCCAACCGATCACGCTGCTAATCCAGCCCGTGTCCCAGCACGGTCGCCGGCTGCGGCGACAGTGACGGCGACTGAGTGCCGTCCAGCCGCGGCCGATGCCGGTCGCGCCAGTCCAGGATCGCCTGCCACGGGCCGAAGCGGTTCCGCTCGGCACTGAAATGGCCCGGCCAGGGCGGGAACATCGTGCCGACCGGCTTCGTCCACGGATCGGGATAATCACGGTCGAGGTTCGGCTTGTGCGGCCGTGGCCGCGTATCGACATACGCCATGACGTCATAGGCATCGTCCACCGCCAGCAGCGGATACTGGTAGCGGATGCCGTTGGGCATGTTGGCGCGGGCGAACCAGGCACCCGTGACAATGCGGGACATGCCGGCCGCGTCGTTGTAGCTCTCCGGCCCCCAGAGCGGCGGGAACACGTAGCGCCGCCGCTCGATCATCCGATCCGCCGGCGACAGCCGCACGCCCGCACCATCCGGGCGATGGCACGCGGCGCACATGTCGCGATACACCCGCTCGCCGCGCTGCGGACTGGCGGCCCGCGTCGGCAGCGGCAGCCTGGGTGCACCTCGGCCGACCAGCGGTTCGCCGCGCGGCTGAAGGGAGCCGAGAAAGTCCAGATAGGCCAGCAGCGCCGCCATCTCACGCCCGTCCCGCGGCAGGGGGCGGCCGTTCATGCTCCGCTCCATGCAGTCGTTCACCCGGTCCGCCAGGTCCTGCACGGCACCGGTGCGCGCGCTGAAGCGCGGATACAGGCCGGCAATCCCCACCAGCGGCAGGGCAAAGCGCCGCGTGCCGGCATCGATATGGCAATTGCTGCACTCCAGCCCGCTACCGCTGAAGCGCTGCGACGGGTCCGGCGCGTCCGCCCGATCAGCGCCGTGGTGTGGGTCAGCAGGTCGAGCCCGCGGCGGATCAGCGCGCCCGCCGCATCGTCCGGCACGGCGGCCAGGTCGGGCACCCGCCAGGGCGGCAAGGGGGCGGCGACCGCTGCGGCGACCGGCGCGTCATTTGCCGGAGCGCCGTTCGCCGCACGGGCCGCGGCGCTCCCGCCGAATGGCAGATCGCCGGCGATCTGCAGGATAACGAGAAGCCTGAGGACGAGGAGGACGCGGTGCATGGAGAATCCGACGTTCGGTGGCGTGGCGTTGCCGGCCCCGTTATCCGGGGATAGGCTCGCGCCAACAAGACGGGCAGATCAGGCAGGGAGAAACCGCCATGCTCTCACGCGAGGAAAACGAACTCGTCACCCGTGTCGGCCAGGGTACCCCCATGGGCAATGCCATGCGGAGATACTGGATCCCTGCCTTGCTCTCCCGCGAGCTTGCCGAACCGGACGGGCCGCCGGTGCGCGTGCGGCTGCTCGGCGAGGACCTCGTGGCGTTCCGCGACAGCCAGGGCCGCATCGGGCTGCTCGATGAATATTGCCCGCACCGCCGTGCCTCGCTTTACTTTGGGCGTAACGAAGACTGCGGCCTGCGCTGCGTCTACCACGGCTGGAAATTCGACATCGCCGGCGCCTGCACCGACATGATGAACGAGCCGCCGGAGCACGACTTCCGGCACAAGGTGCGCCTCACCGCCTATCCGACCTGCGAACTCGGCGACATCGTCTGGGCCTATCTGGGGCCGGCCGAACGCATGCCGCCGCTGCCGAAATTCGCCTGGACGCAGGCGCCGGAGGCCAACCGCCACGTCACCAAGGTGATCCAGGAGTGCAACTGGCTGCAGGGCCTGGAGGGCGGCATCGACACCTCGCACGCACCGATCATGCACCGGCTGCTGAGCGAGACCTCCAGCCGCGGCGGCTTCAAGCCGTCCAACCCGTTCGTGCTCGGCAAGGCGCCCAAACTCGTCGTCGACATCACGGATTATGGCTACCAGTACGCCGGCATCCGTGCCCTGGGCGAAGCCGATATGCACATTCGTACCTACCAGTTCGTCCTGCCGTTCCACCAGATCCGCCCGTCGAAGGCCGAGAGCGGCCTGCCGCTCGACGCCGGCCATATCTGGGTGCCGATCGATGACGAAACGACCGCGGTCTACAACTGGGCCTATTGCCCGGACGGCGCGCTGCACGAGGAAGACCGCCTGGAGCGCGGCCTGGGCAACGGCCCGCTGCACGTCGATCCGCTGACGTTCCGGTCGAAGGCGAACCGCGCCAACGACTACCTGCTGGACCGCTTGGTGCAGAAGCACGAGAGCTACACCGGTATCGACGGCATCAACGTGCAGGACCGCGCGATCCAGGAGAGCATGGGCCGCATCGTCGACCGCTCGAAGGAGCATCTCGGGCCGGCCGACAAGGCGATCATCCAGGCCCGCAGGCTGCTGCGCCAGGTGGTGAAGACGGTGGAGGCGGGCGGCGCACCGGACGGTACCGGCACCAGCTATTACCCGCTGCGCGCCCACGAGGCGGTGCTGCCCCAGACCGCCGACTGGCGCGCCGTCATGACGCCGGAGATGCCGAGCGAGGCGATCCTGCAGACGGTGTAGTCCCCGACGGTCTCCCGCATCGCCGGCGGGGTTCGCCCGCCTCCCGCCGGCGTCGCGCGCACCGCGCTACGGCGAGGCGGCGCGCGCGTGCTCCGCGTGGTCGCGCGACCAGGCGCCGAGCCACGCGGCAAACCCCTCGAACGGCAGCGGCTGGCTGAAATAGTAGCCCTGCAGGCTGTCGATGCCGAGTTCGGTCAGCACCCGCGCCGTGTCGGCGCTCGCCACCCCCCTCTGCCACGCTCGCCAGCCCCATGTCGTGCGCAAGCTGGATCACCGAGCGGACGATCGTGAGCGAATCGCTCGACGTCTCCAGTTCGCCGACGAACGACTTGTCGATCTTGATCGTCGAGAACGGCATCCGCCGCAGCGCCTTCAGCGAGGAATGGCCGGTGCCGAAATCGTCGATCGCGACCGGGAATCCCTTCAGCCGCAGCCGCGTCAGCACGGCCGTGGTGGCGTCGAGATCGTGCATCGCGACGCTCTCGGTGATCTCGAGGCCGATCGCGCCGGCCGGCACCGCCATGCGTTCCAGCAGCGCCGCCATCCGGTCGGGGAAGTCGAACGCGAGCAGGTTCCGGCCCGAGATGTTGATGCTGATCTGGATCTCGGCGCCAAGTTCGGCCAGCCGGCGATACTGCGCCGCCCCGGTCTCCGCCACCCACATGGTCAGCCGGTCGATCGCGCCGGGGTCCTGTTCGGCCATGGGAATGAACTGGTCCGGCGGCACCAGGCCGCGCACCGGGTCGCGCCAGCGGATCAGCGCCTCCGCCCGCACCACGCTCTGATCCACCGCCGACACGATCGGCTGCAGGTGCAACTCCATCCGGCCGGCGTCGATCGCCTCGATCACGTCGTGGGCCGAGATCGCGTCGCGCACCTCCGCCGCATCGGCGACCGAGGGCGCCGTCATGCCCGACGGCGTGCGTTCGATGGCGGCCAGGACCTCGCCGATGCGGCCGGCCCGCGCCGGCTTCGGCAGCGTGTCCGCGATGGTGAGGCCGAGCGAATCGCCGACCTGCTCGGCCGATGCCAGCACGCGGGCATCGAAGCCGCTCATGAGCACGATGGCGCCGCGGAAGCCGACATCGTGCAGGAAGTGCAGTTGCTCGATCCCGTCGCTGGCGCCGAGTTGCAGGTCCAGCATGATGGCGTCGGGCGGGGAGGTGCGGACCAGCGTCTGGAACGACGCTTCCTCGGTGACGATGTCGACCGTCCAGCCGCGCAGACGCGCCATGGCGGCGAGGATGCCAGCCAGAGCTTCGTCATCGTCTAGCACAACCAGGCGCATGTCACACCGCCACCGTCGCCACGCACGGGGAAGAATCGGGACTTCGTGGCCAACGATGCGCCAATCAAGGTCCGGGGTGATCAACGTAGCATAGCAGCGCCCGGTGGTAGTGAAGTAAACAGGCTGCGAGGCGCCGGCCGGGCAGGCGGCGGCGCGGCCATCTTTGCCCTGAATGTGACCGATTGGGAGGATCGATGGCTTTTCGCCTGTTCCCGTGGCGCCGGCCGCGCATCAATGTGATCGAGATGCATGGGCTCATCGCGCCGCGCCCCGGGGCGGTCAGCATGGGAACCATGGCGCCGCTGATCGAGCGCGCCTTCCGCACGGCGCGCGGCCAGCCGGTGTTCCTCGACATCGAAAGTCCCGGCGGCTCGCCCGTGCAGTCCGACCTCATCGCAACCCTGATCCGCCGCCGGGCCGATGAGCACAAGGTGCGCGTCCACGCGGTGATCCGCGAGATGGGCGCCTCGGGCGGCTACTGGCTCGCCTGCGCCGCCGATGAGATCCACGCCAACCCCATGAGCATCGTCGGCTCGATCGGCGTGCGCGGGGGCGGCTTCGGATTCCCCGACCTGCTGGCGCGCTTCGGCGTCGAGCGTCGGCTCTACACGGCCGGCAGCCACAAGGCGCGGCTCGACCCGTTCAGCCCGGAGAAGCCCGAGGACGTCGCGTTCATGCAGGACCTGCTGGACGCACTGCACGAGCGTTTCAAGGCGTGGGTGCGCGACCGCCGCGGCCAGCGGCTGCGCGCCGGCGAGGCCGCGGTGTTCGACGGCGGCTTCATGCTGGGCGAGCGGGCGCGCGAACTCGGACTGATCGACGGCTTCGCCGATATCGACGGCCTGGCGCGCAAACTCGGCGGCGAGAAGATGCGCACCCGCGTGCTGAAGCCGCGCCGCGGCGGCCTGCTCGGCCGCCTGCCGCGCCTCGCGATCGACACGCTGCTCGACGTGCTCGAGGAGCGAAGCTGGCGGTCGTTACTCGGCCGCTAATTCCGAGGGGCAGCAGTCTCCCGGAGCGGAATGCGCCACGGCCTGCGCCGTCCTTGCCGTTCCGATACGGCCACCTGTATCAACCGCCATCGATGCCGGGCCCGACAAGCGCGCCCTATCGGAGCATGAGACTTGGATTTCCTGGCCGCCATCATCCTCGGCATCATCGAGGGCATCACCGAGTTCCTGCCGATCTCCAGCACCGGCCACCTGCTGATCGCCGAGCGGTGGCTGGGCGCGCGGTCCGACATGTTCAACGTGGTGATCCAGGCCGGTGCCATCCTGGCGGTCACGGTGATCTACTGGGGACGCCTGCTGTCCCTCGCCATCGGCTGGCGGGAGCCCGCGAACCGCGCCTACCTCGCCAGGCTGATCGTCGCCTTCCTGATCACCGGCGTCCTTGGCTTCCTCGCCAAGAAGCTCGGGTTCAAGCTGCCGGAGAGCATCGTGCCGGTCGCCTGGGCCATGCTGATCGGTGGCGGCTGGATCCTGGCGGCCGAATGGTTCGCGGCACGCCAGCGGGACCGCACCGCGATCACCTGGCCCGTGGCGATCGCCGTCGGCCTGGCCCAGATCGTTGCGGGCATCTTCCCCGGAACATCCGCTCCGGCGCCAGCATCTTCGCCGCCATGCTCGCCGGCACCAGCAATCGCGCCGCGGCCACCGAGTTCTCGTTCCTGGTCGGCATCCCGACGATGTACGCCGCCAGTGGCTACGAACTGATGGACAGGCTGCGGCACGGCACGGACAGGAGGACTGGGCACAGCTTGCCGTCGCCTTCGTGGTCGCCGCGGTCACCGCCTTCATCGCAGTGAAATGGCTGCTGGTCTACATCCAGACGCACCGGTTCACCGTCTTCGCGGTGTACCGCATCATCGTGGGCGTGATCCTGCTGGGGCTGGTGGCGGCGGGTGCGGCGCCATAGGGCCTCGCCATCCGGCGATCCTCGGGCGCCGCGACGCCCCCGCCGGCGATCAGCGCTTCTTCAGCGAGTAGTGCTGCTTGCAGGCGAACGTCTCCAGGTCGGCCTCCAGGCCGCCGGAGGCGATGCGGCCGGCGACGACGATCGTCGCATTGGTCCGGTTGCCGGTCACCTGGTAGGGCGTCTCCGACCGGAATGAACCGTCGGCGCCGATGTTGGTCGCCACCGGAACGTTGCCGACCCTGATGCTCATGTGGCTGTCCGTGATCGTCCAGGTCGCATCGCCCTCGGCCGAGCACGTGGGCGGCGCGCCGCGCAACAGCGTGCGCGGCCCGACATAGCGGCCGTCGAACTGGCCCGCGGCCCAGCCCGCCTGTCCCGGCAGCGCCATCGCCAGCGCTGCCAGGACGAGGACGCGCCGCATCTCAGCCGCGCCCGAGGAAACGGCATCTTCGTCGCCATGATGGTGACGAACTGCACGTTGGATTCCAGCGGCAGGTTCGACATGAACAGCACCTGCTGGCCGACATGGTTCACGTCCATGCGCGGCTCGATCGCCATCTGGCCGTATGGCTGCAACTGGCCGTTGGTCGAACGCGCGGTCATCGGCGTCAGCGCATTGCCGATGTCGATCTGGCAGGAGCAGATGTCGAACTCGCGCCCGTCGAGCCCGATCGACTTCGTGAGCCCGGTCACGGCGTGCTTGGTCGAGGTATAGGCGACCGAGCCGGGCCGCGGCGCATGCGCCGAGATCGAGCCGTTGTTGATGATGCGTCCGCCGCGCGGCGACTGGTCGCGCATCATGCGGAACGCAGCGTGGGCGCACAGGAACATCGCGTTCAGGTTCACCTGAACCACGCGCAGCCACATCTCATAGGTGAAGTCGCCGAAATTGGTGGTGGGCGTGCCGCCGCCGGCGTTGTTGAACAGCATGTCCACGCGGCCGAATTCCGACTTCACCGTGGCGAACAGCGCCGCAACCTGGTCGGGGTCGGTGACGTCGGTGGGCAGCACCAGCGCCTTGCCCGCGGTCTTCATGCCGGCGGTCTCCTCCAGCATCTCCTTGCGGCGTCCGGCCAGGGCCACCGACCAGCCGTCATTCAGCAGCGCGAGCGCCGATGCGCGGCCGATGCCGGTGCCCGATCCGGTGATGACGGCGACACGATCTGCCATGGCAGTTTGCTCCCCTCGGTTCCTGTTGGCGCGGCAGCATTGCGGACCCGGCAAGATGGTGCAAGCGTTCGCCCGTTCAGGGAGGTACGGACATGCCGCGCTTTGCCGCGATCGGGCTGGACCACCGGCACATCTACGACCTGACGCAGGACCTGCTGGAGGCCGGCGCGGAGTGCATCGGCTACAATCCCGACACCACCGATCCGCGCGTGCTCGCGGGATTCCGCAAGCGCTTCCCGCACGTCCCCGAAGCCGAGACGGTGCGGCTGCTGGACGATCCCTCGATCGACTTCGTGGTGATCGCAGCGCGGCCCTGCGACCGCGCCGACCTGGCGATCGCCGCCATGCGGCGCGGCAAGGACGTCATGCTGGACAAGCCGGGCGTCACCACGCTCGAGCAACTGGCCGCGGTCGAGCAGGCGGTGCAGGAGACCGGCCGCATCTGGTCGGTCTGCCTGGGCCGGCTCGGCTCGCCCGCCGTGCAGGAGGCGCTGCGCATCGTGCGCTCGGGCGAATTGGGCCGGCTGGTGCACACCACGTCGCTCGCGCCGCACCGGCTGAACCGTGCGCTGCGTCCCGCGTGGTTCTTCGATGCGCCGGCCTATGGCGGCATCGTCAACGACATCGGCGTGCACGCGATCGACCAGTTCCTTGCGTTCGCCGAGGCGGATGACGGGGAGCCCGGCGATGGGAAACCCGGCGATGTGGACATCGTGTCGTGCAGCGTCGGCGCGTTCGGCACGGAGCCGCCCGGGTTCCAGGACTTCGCCGAACTCGTGCTCGCGACGCCGTCGGTGCGCGGCTACATCCGGCTCGACTGGTTCACCCCCGACGGCCTGCCCACCTGGGGCGACGGCCGCTTCTTCGCCATCGGCACCGAGGGCACGCTGGAACTGCGCAAGAACCTCGACATCGAGGGACGCGCCGGCACCGACCACCTGTTCGTCGCCAACCGCACGGCGACGCGCTACCTCGATTGCAGCGGCCTGCCGGTGACGTACTATCGGAACTTCCTCGACGACATCGCCAACCGGACGGACACCGCCATGCCGCAGCGCCAGACCTTCCGGGTGTGCCGGCTCGCCCTGCGGGCGCAGGCCCAGGCGGCGCGCTATACGGCGCAGCGCCCGGGCCACACGGCGCAGCGCGCATGATCGGCATCGCCGTCATCGGTCTCGGCAATGCGCTGCAGCCGCACGCGCGCGGCCTGGTCGACCTGTCCGACCGGGTGCGAGTGGTGTGGGCCGCGGCGAGCAGCGAGGCGCGGCTGCGCGATGTCGCCGACCGCTACGGCTTCCCCACCACCACCGACGTGGCGTGCGCCATCGAAGATCCGGCGGTGGACGCGGTGATGGTGCTGACGCCGGCCAACGCGCATTTGCCGATCGCCGAAGCTGCCTTCGCCGCGGGCCGGCACGTGCTGTGCGAGAAGCCGCTCGAGGTGTCGCCCGAGCGCGGCGAGCGGCTGATCGCGGCGGGGCGGGCGGCCGGGCGGCGTCTCGGCGTCTGCCTGCAACTGCGCTTCCGGCCGGGCAGCCTGCGGCTGCGCGAGATCATGCAGCGCGGCGAGTTGGGCGAGGTGCAGGCGGCGACCATGATGGTGCCGTGGTGGCGTCCGCAATCCTACTACGACGACCCGGGGCGCGGGGTGAAGGCGCGCGACGGCGGCGGCGTGCTGATCACCCAGGCGATCCACAACCTGGACCTGTTCCGCTGGCTGGTCGGCATCCAGGACGTCGAGGCCGCGCAGGTACGCACCACCGCATTGCACCGCATGGAGACCGAGGATTACGCCGCGGCCCTGGTCCGGCTCGGCAACGGTGCACCGGGCACCATCATCGGCACGGTCGCGGCCTATCCCGGCAGCCCGGAATGGATTCACGTCATCGGCTCGCGCGGCACCGCGCGGATCGAGGGCGGCAGCCTGCGCGTGACGTATCTCGATGGCCGCGAGGAGGTGCTGGCCGATGACGGCGGATCGGGCAGCGGTGCCAGCGTCATGGGCTTCTCGCACGAGGCGCACCGCGCCGTGCTCGCCGACTTCCTCGATGCAATCGAGCAGGATCGCGATCCCGCCATTCCCGGCGAGGAGGCGCTGGCGACGCAGCGCGTGATCGAGCGCATCGTCGCCTGCGGCACCCGCCAGCCCGACCCCGCGAGGCTGTCATGAACCGCGTCAGGCTGCTGCTGCTGGCCGGCGGAGGCGTGGCGCTCGGCGCGACGCTCGCCGCTGCCGCGACGCTCGATCTGCGGACCGGCCTGTGGGAGATCACCTCCACCGGCGAGGCCAGCGGGATGCCGCCGGTGCCGCCCGAGGTCATGGCCCGCATGACGCCCGAGCAGCGCGCCGCGATGATGGCGGCGATCGGCAATTCCGGTAAGCCCGAGATCGTGCGCAACTGCATCACCGAGAAGACGCTGCAGCGCGGCCTCGACTTCGCCCAGCGGGAACGCGGCAACTGCACGCGCACGGTGCTGAACAACACGTCGCGCCAGATCGACGTGCGCCTGCAGTGCACCGGCGCGCAGCAGGCGAGCGGCACGTTCCATATCGAATCGAGCGACCCCCGCTCGATGAGCGGCACGCTGGACCTGGTGGTCAGCAGCGGTGCCAACTCGATGACGATCAAGCGCACGCTGCAAGGCAGGTGGCTCGGCAGCGACTGCGGCACCACCAAGCCACTGGAGGAATAGGACGATGCAGGACCTGCTGCCTTTGGCGGAAAAGCTCGGCGCGCGGCTGAAGGCGCGCGGCGACACCATCGCGATCGCGGAATCCTCGACCGGCGGGCTGATCTCGGCCGCACTGCTCTCGGTGGGCGGCGCATCGGCGTATTTCCGCGGCGGCAGCGTGATCTACACGCATTACGCGCGGTCCGGCTTCCTGGAGATCCCGAACCCGCTGCCGGACGGCATGCGCGCTTCGTCCGAACCCTATGCGGCGCTGCTGGCGACCACGGTGCGCAGCCGGCTCGGTTCCACCTGGGGGCTGAGCGAGACGGGCGCCACCGGCCCCACCGGCAACCGCTATGGCGACGCCGCGGGCCATACCTGCATCGGGCTCGAGGGCCCCGGCTTCTCCCGCGCCATCACGCTGGAGACCGGCAGCGCGGACCGTGTCGCCAACATGCGCGCCTTCGCCAGGCGGGCGCTGGACCTGCTGGAGGAGGCGCTGGGCTGACGCGCGCGGCCTGAGCCGGCGTCTGACCGCGGCGCTGGCATGGCCGCGGGCGCGGTGCGTTACGGCTCGGAGGTGTGCCGGCGGTCGCCCAGCAGGGCGGCCAGCGTCGGCTCCATCGCCGCGGCCATCAGCGCCTGGCCCTGCGCAGTCGGGTGCAGCGGGGCGGCCGGCTGCTTCAGCTTCGGATCGAAATACAGGTCGCGGTTGAGCCTGCCGTCGCGCATGAACACGTGCCCGACGTCGAGGAACGTGACGTCGCCGCCGCTCGCGTAGCGGCTGGCCAGGGCGCGGTTCACCGCGAGCGTCGTCTCGGTGGCCCAGGCCGAGCGCTCGGACGGAAGGATGCCGAGCAGCAGCAGCCTGGTGCGGGGCAGGCGGCGGCGAAGCTCGGCGATGATGGCGTCGATGCCGGCCAGCGTGTCGGCGGCCGACCAGTGCACGCGGCCCAGGTTGTTGGCGCCGATCAGGATCACCGCGACCTTGGGCGCGACGCCGGCGACCTCACCGTTCCGGATGCGCCACAGCAGATGCGCCGTGGTGTCGCCGCTGTAGCCCAGGTTGATCGCGTTGCGGTCGCCGTAGAAGCGCTGCCAGACCCGGGTGAACTCGCGCCAGTCCGGCGGGCCGGAGTACTCGTAGTCCTGGGTGATCGAATCGCCCAGGAACATGAGGTCGATCCTGCGGCTGCGCAGTTCCTCCTGCTTGGCCTCGAAGCGGGTGCGCCACCAGGGCAGGTCCATGCGCGACAGCGGCGTCGCGGCCATCACGGTATGGGGCGGCGGGGCCGCCGCCGCGACCGGCAGCAGCAGCAGGACCGCGAGGCAGAGGCGCAGGAGGTGACGCATGGGCGGACGAATCCATGGTGGTGCGGCGGGACCATAGCGCAGATCCCGCCGTGCCGGCGCAGCGGTCGCCTGGCAGTCGCTTGAAGAGCGAGGCAAATTCCGGCGAAGGCCTAGACCAGATTCCGTTCGTGGTGGCTCACGGAATCCGCTCTAGCCCGTTGTCTGAGAGCGTGATTCACCGCTCCGGTGATTCCACCTGTACGGATCACGCTCTAGCCGCCGGACGGCAAGCCACCTCATGCCAGAGGCCTTCGCCGGCCGCCATCCCGCCCCGCCCGTCCCTGCGCGAAGCGCCCTATCCCTTCCTCCTCGGACTCGGCGCTCTCCGCGTGACATGACCCGGCTGCCCACGCACGGACCCACCCCATTGGCCGCGCGCAAGCGATGGCCCTGTCGGCCGCCGCCAGGCATCGGCCCGGCCGGGTTCCCCCTCGCACGCGAATGACGCAGCCGCCGCCGCGCCCCGCCGCGCCCCATTCCGCGGCTCACCCATCCGGGGGTACCAGAACCGCCACCCACCCAGCGCAGGCACCCGCAATGGACCTCAGCCTCGTGATCTTCGACTGCGACGGCGTGCTGATCGACAGCGAGGCGATCGCCTGCCGCACCGACGCCGCCTGCCTCGCCGAGATCGGCATCGCGATGCCCGTCGAGGACATCCTCGACCGCTATCTCGGCATCAGCACCGAGGCGATGTGCCGCGACCTGGAGCGGCTGCACGGCCCGCGCCTGCCCGCCGATTTCGCCGAGACGCTGCGGCTGCGCGTCGCCGCCGCGTTCGAGACGGAGCTTGCGGCGATCGACGGCGTGGCAGCGGCGATCGACGCCGTGCCCGGGCTGCGCTGCGTCGCCTCCAGCAGCACGCCGGAGCGGGCTGCGCCATTCGCTGACGCTGACCGGCCTGTGGGACCGCTTCGCGCCGAACGTGTTCAGCGCCACCCAGGTGGCCCGCGGCAAGCCGGCGCCCGACCTCTTCCTGTTCGCCGCCGCCTCGATGGGCGCGGACCCGTCGGCCTGCCTGGTGATCGAGGACAGCGTCCCGGGCGTGCAGGCAGCGGTCGCCGCCGGCATGCGGGTGGTGGGCTTCACCGGTGGCGGCCACTGCCGTCCGGGCCACGCCGGGCGGCTGCTCGCGGCGGGGGCCGACGCGGTGGCCGCTTCGATGTCGCAGGTGCCGGCGCTGGCAGCGGAGGTCAGTCGGTCGCGCCGCTGTTGAGCTGGATCCAGTTCTCCATGCCGATGCGCTTCATCAGGTCGAACTGGGTCTCGATGTAGTCGATGTGCTCCTCCTCGTTGTGGAGGATGCTGGCGAACAGGTCGCGGCTGACGAAGTCGCGCACGCTCTCGCAATAGGGGATCGCGTCGCGCAGGTCGCCGACCGCCTTTTCCTCGAGCGTGAGGTCGCAGCGCAGCACCTCCTCGGGCGTCTGGCCGATCATCAGGGCGTTGAGCCGTTGCAGGTTGGGCAGGCCGTCCAGGAACAGGATGCGTTTGACCAGCGCATCCGCGTGACGCATTTCGTCGATCGATTCCTGGTACTCGTGCTTGCCCAGCTTGGTGACTCCCCAGTGCTCCAGCATGCGGGCGTGCAGGAAGTACTGGTTGATTGCCGTGAGCTCGTTGGTCAGTACCGTGTTCAGGTACTCGATGACCTTCGGATCTGCCTTCATGCGCTGGCTCCCGTGCTTGCGGCACGGGGCGACGGTAGCCGAGGTCTCAGTCCGCGGCCAGCATGTCCGGGGAGGTGGCGTTCATCACCGCGTCATCGAGCAGCCGGCGCATGGTGCGCGAGCAGGAGCCGCATTGGGCGGCGCAGCCGCAGGCGGCATAGACCTCGCTCGGGCGGCTGGCGCCGGCATGGGCGGCGTCGCGGACATGGCGGTCGGTCAGGGCGTTGCAGAGGCAGACGTACACCGGCGGCTCGCTGGACGTTTCCTGCAGCCTTTGTAGCCAAGGCCCCGTGCAGTTGCAACGCATTCTCACCTGGCGCGCCATGCCGGATTGGAATGCCGATGCCGCGCCCGTAGCATGGGCGCCAGCCAAACGGGGGAAACC
>JBBCGR010000004.1:0-1609162 GCA_037201625.1 Acetobacteraceae bacterium
ATGAGCAGGATCGGCATCGCCATCTCCGGCGGCCCCAACCCGGCCGACATCGTCGATCTCGTCGTCCTCGCCGAGAGCCTGGGCTACGAATCCGCCTGGGTCGCCGAGGGCCATGGCGGCGACCAGTTCGCGGTGCTGGCGGCCTGTGCGATGCGGACCTCGCACATCCTGCTCGGCACCAGCATCAGCAGCGTCTACGTCCGCACCGCGCCGACCATCGCGATGGCGGCCTCCACCGTGGCGGACCTGTCGGATGGCCGCTTCATCCTGGGTCTCGGGTCCAGCCACAAGGCGCAGGTCGAGCCCGAGCACGGCATGGTCTACAGCAAGCCGCTGACCCGCACGCGCGAGACCGTCGCGGTCGTCCGCGACCTGATCCGCGACGGGCGGGTGAGCTTCGAGGGCGAGACCATCCGCATCGCGAATTTCGATCTCTGGTACACGCCGCGCCATCGGGACATCCCGGTCTATCTCTCGGCCGTGTTCCAGAAGGGCATTACGCTGTGCGGCGAAATCGCCGACGGCATCATCCTGACGCGCAGCACGCTGGCCACGGCCGCACAGGTGCGCGCGCACCTGGCCGAAGGTGCCGCCAAGGCCGGGCGCGATCCCGCCGGGATCGAGGTCACCACCCTGCTGCCTACCTCGGTCGGCGAGTCACGCGCGGCCGCGCTCGCCGCACTGCGCCCGGGCATCGCGTTCTATTGCGGCTTCTTCCCGCGCTACAACAGGATGATGGCCGAGCACGGATTTGCCGCCGAAGCCGCGGCGATCGCCGAGGCCTGGGCGCGCGACGACCGGACGGCCGCGGAACGCGCGGTGAGCGATGACATGATCGACGCGACCAGCGTGTCGGGCACGCCGGACCAGTGCCGCGCCCGGATCGAGGCCTACCGGCAATCGGGCATCGACGTGCCGATCATCAGCCCGTTCGCCCGTGGCCCCGACGCCATGGCCCGGTTCGAGGCCGCGATCCGCGCCTGCGCACCAGGCTGACCCGAGCGGATGCCGTGCCCACGCCGGGGGCGGAAACGCAAGATCAGCGAGCCGCGAGGCGCAATGCACCGCCGCCTTCGTGCGCGTCATTCGTGCGGACGATGGCCGCGGCGCGGTTCGCACGCTGGGCGCTTGTTTGGTAGTGGGTGAACTTCTGTCTCGCGACCAGGGAAGAACGTGCCAATGAAAATCGTCAAAGTGTCCGCCATCCCGATGTCCGCACCCGTGCCGCCGGCGAACCGGCATCGCACGGACCTCGGGACCAAGGTGAAGAGCGACGCGACGCTGATCCGCGTCGAGACCGACAGCGGCCTCGTCGGCATCGGCGCGGCCCTCGGCACGCCGCCGATCGTCGCCGCCATCGTCGAGCACGAACTCGCGCCGGAATGCCTGGGCGAGGACCCGATGTTCTCCGAGCGCATCTACGAGAAGATGTACAACGGCTCGCGCGCGAAGCCGGCGCTCGAACGCGGCGTGACCCAGGCCGATGAAAGCCGCCGCCGCGGCGTGATCATGGAGGCGATCGCCGGCGTCGACATCGCCGTCTGGGACGTGAAGGCGCAGGCGCTCGGCATTCCCCTGTACCAGGCGCTGGGCGCGGTGCGCAGTTCGGTGCGCGGCTATGCCAGCGGCGGCTGGGCACCGGGCGAGGAGGCCGAAGCGGAACTCGGCGGCTACGCGGCCAAGGGGTTCTCCGCCGTGAAGATGCGCGTGGTGGGCCGCGACGGGTTCTCGATCGCCAATTGCGTGCGCCGGGTGAAGGCGGCGCGGCGCGGCATCGGCCCCACTGTCGAACTGATGGTGGACGCGCACGGCTCGCTGGAGGTCGCCACCGCCATCAGGCTGGCCAGGGAACTGGAGCCCTACGACATCGCCTGGTTCGAGGAGCCGGTGTCGCCGGACGATCATGCCGGCCAGGCCGAGGTGCGGCGCTCGACGATCATCCCGATCGCCTCGGGCGAGCGCGAGTTCACGCGGTTCGACTTCCAGGACCTGCTGGAGCGGCGGGCGCTCGACATCGCGCAGCCCGACGTCGCCCGCGCCGGCGGCCTCACCGAAATCCGCCGCATCGCCGCGCTGACCTCGGCGCACGGCGTCCGCCTCGCGCCGCACGCCTGGGGCAGCGGCGTGCTGTTCGCGGCCAGCATCCACGTCGCGATGTCGGCCGCCAACTGCCACATCCTCGAGGTGACGCAGGGCTACATGCCGATGATGTGGGACCTGTTCAACGAACCGTTCGACATCCGCCCCGACGGCACCGTGCACGCGCCGGACCGGCCGGGCCTGGGCTTCACCCTGCGTGCCGACGCGCTGGAGCGCTTCCGCTACGTCGACGGGCCGGAGTTCGAGTTCTAGTTCTGGCGGGCGCTTTATCTGGCCGGCCGGGCAGGGATGCGAAGGCACGGGGAGGCGACGGCAGGGGGAGGCGAGGGCAGGGGAAGGCGCGGGCCGGCGCGATGCGCGCCTCCGACCAGATTGCGTGGCGCCAGACAAGACCGGTGCGGCTGCCGGACGGCACACGCAGCCCGTCCACACATTGCCGGCCGGAGGCGACCGCCATGTCACACGCCATCTATCCCGCGGCGAGTACCGCTCTCCTGTTCGTCGATCCGTACAACGACTTCCTCTCCGAGGGCGGCAAGCTCTGGCCAAGGGTCAAGGACGTCGCGGAGCAGGTGGACCTGCTGGCCAATCTGCGGGCGGTGACCTCGACGGTCCGCCAGGCCGGCATGCGCGTCTTCATCGTGCCCCACCGCTGCTGGGAGCCGGGCGACTACGAAAGCTGGCAGCACCCGAACCCGACGCAGAAGGCCGTCATGCAGCGGCACACCTTCGCGCGCGGCGAATGGGGCGGCGAATTTCGCTCCGAGTTCGCGCCGCAGCCAGGTGACATCGTGTCCAAGGAACACTGGGCGCAGAGCGGCTTCGCCAATACCGACCTCGACCAGCAGCTCAAGCAGCATGGCATCAGCCATGTCATCCTCATCGGCCTGCTGGCCAACACCTGCATCGAATCGACCGGCCGCTATGCGATGGAACTCGGCTACCACGTCACCCTGGTGCGCGACGCGACGGCGGCCTTCACGCAGGCAATGATGCACGCGGCGCACGAACTGAACGGCCCGACCTTCGCCCACGCCATCCTGCGCACCGAGCAACTGGTCGGCGCCTTGGCGGGAGGCTGACGCAGGCGGCGGCGAACCCCATGGACCGGAACGCGGGCCGGTGGGTGCGCGGCTACGGCCGGCGCTGGCGCAGCTTCTCGGTCGCCGCCTTCTCCGCCGCCTGGAGTTCGACCCAGGCCGGCGCCCAGCGCAGCGCCTGGCGATAGCGCTCGAGCGCGTCCTTCCACTGCCCCTGCGCCGCCAGCGCATCCCCCATCGCCTTCAGCGGATCGGCCCATCGCGGCGACAGGCGGTTGGCGATCGCGAGGCGCTCCATCGCAGCGGCAGGGTCATGCCGGCGGAGCAGTGCGAGACCCTCGCGGTAATAGGCGAACGACAGATCCGGCGCGGCGGCCTGGGCATCGCGATAGGCCTGCTGGGCGCCCGGCCAGTCGCCGGTGCGCTCCAGCGCGTCCGCCCGGAAGGCGCGGCAATGCACGAACCGCGTATCCCGCAGCAGCGCCAGCGCCTCCTCGGTCCGCCCGACGGCGGCGTAGGCGAGGCCGAGGTTGCACTTGAAGTCGGGGAAATACGCCTGCAGCACGGGCGTTGCGTCCCACAGCCTGGCGGCGCCTTCCAGCGCCTGGACGGCGGCCGCGTCGTCGCCGGCCTCCATCGCGCGGACCGCCGCCAGGCCGAGCGTATCGAACGGCGTCGTCGGGTCGTTCTGCGGCGATTCCGCCAGGTACCGCGCGACCGCCGGCCAGTCGTGCATCACCGCGTGCTGCTCGGCGAGCCATGTGCTGTCGTCGAATTCGGCGGCTTCGCGGGCCGCCACCTGCCGGTCGGCGAGCAGCCCGGCGACGACCTGGTTCGGATCCAGCGTCAACTGCGCAAAGTTCGTCCGGGCGAACCGGGTCGGTTTCAGACTGGCGCTCTCGGCCGCCTTCTGCATCGCGAGGCCGGTCTGGTAGGCCGCCTGCTCGCCCTCGGTCTGCGACTGGACGCCGACCAGGTTGTTCCACGCCCGCCAGTACCGCGGGTCGATCTGCAGCGCCAGGCGGAAGCGATCCACCGCATCGGCCGGCCGGTTGAGCGCGAGCAGCGCCTCCCCCCACTGGTTGGCCAGCGTGGGGCGGCTCGCATCATCCGCCCGGGAGTACGCCGCCGCCAGAAAATCGACGGCGTCGGCATAGCGCCCGGCCGAGATCAGGTAGCTGGCGAACAGCGTCGGCTGGGCGCGGCCGAAGATGTATTCCGCCGCCTGCCGCGCCGGCGTGTCGACACCGGTTCCGGAAAAGCTCGCCGGCGCGATCCCGTCACCGCGCACCGACAGCGAGAGCGTCCCGTCGTTCGCGCGGATCAGCGCGCCGTCGATGTGGATGTCGTGGCCGAACAGGCGATGCAGGCCGCGGCTGACCTGCCCGAGCGAGATGCCCGCCTCCGGCACGGTGATCTCGACCGCCTCGGTCCATGCGCCGGAGATTTCCTGTTCGGCCGCGGCCACGCGCGTCGCGTGCTGGATCGCCAGCAGCCCGTCCAGCACCTTGCCGGCGACCGCGGTGCCGGTCAGCCCGTCGACCGCCAGGGCGCTGGGGGCCTCGAAGGAATCGACGATGACGGCCTTCGACGCCATCGCCGTCCACGTCATCGCGCCGATGCCGGCGATCACCGCCAGCCCGGCGAGGACGAAGGCAAGCTGGCCGATGATCCGCAGGACGTCGCTGACGTTCTTCATCCTGGCGGCCTGGTGGGCCCGATGCCGCTCGCGCTCGAAATAGGCGATCTGCAGATCGACGAAATGCTTGTGGGACGCGAGGAAGGCGGCCGCGACCTTGCGTCCCTCGGGGTCCTGCTCCGCTTCGTTCAGCGCGCGCGTGGTCACCAGGTCCAGCGACTGGGCCGACGATTCCGCCGCCTCGGTCTCTATGCCCTCAGGGAGGAGTTGCTCTGCCACACTCGAATGCCTGTCCGTCCGGGATCGCGTCGACCGCCCGGCGCGCCGTCGGAACGGGAACCGAAGCATTCTCCACGATCGCGGGGTGACGGAACAACGGGGACCTGCGCGTTTCGGTCAATGTCTTTCGGGCGTTGTTCCGCGGCAAAACCTGCATGGCGGTGCGGCCTGCGTCAAGCGCGTCGCGGGTGCCAGCGGGGTGCCAGCGGGGGGACAGCCGTGCCGCCGCCCGTTGTCGCCAAGGTTGGCCCGATCGGATAGGGTCCGCCCAGCAGAGCAGGAGATCCGAGCCATGACCGAGGCCTGTATCGTCGGCTGGGCGCACTCGCCGTTCGGCAGACTGGAAGACCCCGACATCGAGGCGCTGATCGGCCGCGTCGCCCGCACCGCCATCGACGATGCGGGGATCGCGGCGACCGAGGTCGAGGCGAGCTTCGTCAGCCTGTTCAACAACGGCTTCTCGGCGCAGGACTTTCCGGCCTCCCTGGTGCTGCAGCACGTGCCGGAACTGCGCTTCCGGCCGATCACCCGCTACGAGAATGCCTGCGCCTCGGGCTCCGCCGCGGTGCATGGCGCGCGCGATTTCCTGGCCGCCGGGCGCGGCCGGTTCGCGCTGGTGATCGGCGTGGAGAAGATGACCGCGACGCCCGCCGCGCAGGTCGGCGAGAACCTGCTGAAGGCCGCCTACCAGAAGGAGGAGGGCGACATCCCGGCCGGGTTCGCCGGCGTGTTCGGCCGCATCGCCGAGCGGTATTTCCAGCGCTACGGCGACCAGTCCGATGCGCTGGCGGCGATCGCGGCGAAGAACCACAGGAACGGCGTCGACAACCCGTATGCGCAGATGCGCCGCGACCTGGGTTTCGAGTTCTGCCGCCAGGTCAGCGAGAAGAACCCCTACGTGGCGCCGCCGCTGAAGCGCACCGACTGCTCGCTGGTCTCGGACGGCGCCGCGGCGCTGGTGATGACCGACGAAGAGACGGCGAAGGCGATGGGCAAGGCGGTGCGCTTCCGCGCTGCGGTGCAGGTCAACGACTTCCTGCCGATCAGCAAACGCGACATCACGAGCTTCGAGGGCGCGGCAGTGGCGTGGCGCCGCGCGCTGGATGCGGCGGGCCTGAAGCTCGGCGACCTGTCGTTCGTCGAATCGCACGACTGCTTCACCATCGCCGAATTGCTGGAATACGAGGCGATGGGGCTGGCAGCACCCGGCCAGGGCGCGCGCGCGGTGCTGGAAGGCTGGACGGCGAAGGACGGCCGCCTGCCGGTGAACCCGTCGGGCGGGCTGAAGGCCAAGGGCCATCCGATCGGCGCCACCGGCGTGTCCATGCACGCGATCACCGCGATGCAGCTTACCGGCCAGGCGGGGACGATGCAGTTGCCGAAGGCCGAGATCGGCGGCGTGTTCAACATGGGCGGCGCGGCGGTCGCCAACTATGTATCCATCCTCGAGGCGACAGGCTGACAGGAGCGACCCGATGCAGGAGATCTCTGCGATCCACGACTACCACGTGCATGTCTACTACGACGCGGCCACCAGGGACCTCGCCGCGCAGTTGCGCCAGGCGGTGGAGGAGCGTTTCGCCGGACAGATGCGCATGGGAAGCTGGCACGACGTCCCGGTCGGCCCGCACGTGCAGGCGATGTACCAGATCGCCTTCGCGCCACCGCTGTTCCCCACGCTGGTGCCCTTCCTGATGATGAACCGGATGGGCCTCACCATCCTGGTCCATCCGGAATCGGGGACGCCCGCGCGACGACCACACGCTGAACGCGATGTGGATGGGTCAGGTGCTGCCGGTCAAGACCGAGGTCCTGCGCGAGGTCGGCTGATCCAGCCGCCGGCGCACCGCCCGCAAGCTTCGGGCCGGTCACCAGCAGCGGGGGCACAGCCGGCCGCCTCCCAGATGCGCGAGGCGAAATCCGGGTGCAGCGCCACGACGCGCCCGCCATTGGCGAAGTTCGCCCGGTCGCCGGTATCGAGATAGCTCTCCACCGGCAGCCCCTCGGCCAGCACCACGTCGTGCCGGTCGAGTTCGACATGCCAGTAGGTGACGGTCTTGCGCGTGAGCCGCCTGATCTGGCGGCCGTTCACCAGGTAGCGCACCGGGATCAGCGCGCCATCGATGTACAGCGCATGGTCGGGTGACAGCACCAGCGGCCGTTCCGGCAGGTTCCGGCCGAATGTTGTGGGCGGCGATCCGCACCGGCTGCACCTCCTGCGGCCGCGGATGGCGGCTGATATCGACGCTGCGGTGGCCGATCCAGCGGATCGGGCGAGGTGTGCGGTCCTCCCCGGTGCCGGCGAGCAGCGTGTCGCCGACCGCCAGATCCTCCACCGCCACGTCGCCGTCCGGCGTGCGCAACAGCGTGCCGCTGGCGAAGCAGGACACCGTCACCTGCGTGCCGCCGCCGCCGGCATCGGGCCGCAAGCTGGAAGTCGAAGGCGAGGCCGGCGGGCAGCATGACGTCGACGGTGGCGCCGGAGAAGACGTTGCTGACGCTCAGCACGCCGCTGGTGGGATCGTAGTCGGCGACGGCGCCGGCCACCGCCATGTCGGTGATGTCGAGCGAATCGCCGAGATCCCAGGCCAGCACGGTGTCGCCGCTGAGATCGGTGCCGCTGCCCTGGATCTCATCCTGCCCCGGACCGCCCGCGATCGTGTCGCCGCCGGCGCCGGGCTGGAACAGGTTGTCGTAGGTGCTGCCTTGCAGGAACTCCGCCGCGGAACTGCCCTGCACCAGGTACTGGTGGTTCGGGTCCAGCCGGTAGATGGTGGTCGCGGCGGCCAGCGTGTCGGTCCAGTAGGGCGGCGTCGTGGATGCCGATCGTGCTGCCCTCGACGCCCGGCACCAGCGCCATGTTGTCGTAGACGCGGATCGTGCCATCGTCGTTCTTGCCCAGCACCGTGGTGGTGTGCTGGCCATAGAACCCGTCGGCCCAGGCCATGCGCACGATGTCGCCCGCCTCCACCAGGCTCGACCAGTTCTGGATCGGGTTCTGCTCGTCCGAGCCGCGATACACCACGCGCCAGAACCCGCCGCTGACATTGGCGGTGGGATCGGTCGACTGGTCCTGCTGCGGCATCGACGCACCGGCGGCGGCGGCCACATCGTCGCCGATCCAGCCGCAGTCGTTGCTGTTGGGCACGTTGCCGTAATAGCTGGCGAAGCGCATCGCGCTGTCGACGATGTCCTGCGGATCGACGATGCCGCTGTAGATCGTCGGGCTGGCGACATTGGGATCGACGGTCTGGATCCAGTAGACCGCGGTCGAGGTGGGGTTCTCCGCCGTGCCGCCGATCGGCACCGACAGGATCGCGCCGGGCAGGATGGCGTTGCCGGCCTTCAGCGAGATGTCGCCGAGCTTGCTGCCCGCCACCTCCTTGGTCGGCGGGTTGGGCGGCAGCAGCACGTCCGACCCCATCGCCGGCAATGCCTTGCCGTCCAGCAGCCACTCGGTGACGGTCTTCTCCGACAGCTTCCAATAGGAGAAGTTCCAGTCGTGGAGGTCGGTTTTCGACGCGTAGCTGAGGCCGAGATCGGCATTGGCATAGGCGGCGGGGATGGTGCCGAAGGCCTGGATCAGCAGGTCCTGCAGGGCGACCGTCGTGCCGGGCAACGCGACCAGCGGCACCGGCAGCGCCGGCTGCAGCACCTGCAGGGTCGGCGTGTAGGTGATCAGCGAGCCGCCGTGGCCGTCCGGCGCCACGTTGAAGCCGGAGAAGCCATCGGCGGTGATCACTGCGATCTGGCCGATCTCGTTGCCGCCGCTGTCGAGCAGCGAAAGCTCCACGCTGTCCAGGTCGTAGCTCACCGAGGCGACCTGCTGGTTCGGCAGGTCGATCCGGTTGCCGGCATTCATGTTCCAGACGGCGCCCTGGAAGCCCGCCAGGTTGTCGATGGTGAGGTAGCCGGTGGAAATCGCCGAACTCGATGGCGTTGTCCTGGAACGTGCCCTCGATCGTCGCGCGGCCGCCATGCTGCAGGCGCACCACGTTGTAGCGGCCCTGGCTGGCGGCGCCGTCGTTGACGAAGGTCACGCCCTGGCCGATGAACAGCCCGCCCTGCGCCACCACGATGCCGTTGTTGACGAAGGTGCCGGTGCCGTCGAACACCAGACCCGCCGGCGTGCTGGACAGGATGCTGCCCTCGGTGCCGTTGACCAGCGTGCCGTTGTTCTCGAGGTCGATGGTCAGCCGTCCGGCGCGCGACTGCGAGTTGATGATGCCGTTCAGCGTGACGGTGCCTTCGATCTGCAGCCGGCCGAACTGCTTCTGGCCGTTGGTCTCCAGCACCGCGTTCGGGCCGATCGTGTCGTCGCTCAGCACCAGCGTCGCCGGCGCCCCGCTGGTGCCGTTGAGGATGATGTTCTCGGCGTCGATCGTGCCGTATTGCAGCACGTCGTCGCGGTCGATCCGCGCGGTGCCCGCGGTGATGCGCACCGTGTCGCCTGCCAGCGGGAAGCTGGCCGGCGTGGCGGGCGTGCTGGTCCAGTTGGCGGCGGCGTACCAGTCGGCCGTGCCGCCGTTCCACACCCGCGTCGCGTCGGAGGCGGTGATCACCGTGCTGATGGCATCGCCCGGCTGGCTGAACCGCGTGCTGAGGCCGGCCGGGTCGCCGTTGAAGGCGAGATGGAGGCTGGCGACGATGGTGCCCTGGTCGGTGACGTTCAGGGTCTCGGTCTTGGCGTCGTAGCTGACGGCATCGGCGGTGACGCCGCCCAGGATGATCTCGTTGCCGGCCTGGAAGTTGGTGATCGTGCCGCCCAGCGTCGCATCGTAGAGCTGCAGCAGGCCGGTCTGGTCGAGGAAGGCCACGGTCTGTCCGGCGCCGATGTCCTCGTTGCTGTAGAACTGGCCGCCCTTGCTGATGGTGACGGTGCCGTTGCCCGTGAGCGCGCCGCTGTAAACGCTGACCAGCCCGCCCGCGGCGTTCAGCGTGCCGTTGTTGTTCACCGTGCCGGTGGACAGGATGATGCCGGTGTCGGTGGTGGCGGTCAGCGCGCCGGCCTGACCGATGGTGAGCGTCGCATCGGCGTCGCCGGTGACGTTGAGCTGCGCCTGGGTGAGGCCGGGCGCGAAATTGAATGTGGCGTCGAAGGTCGACGCGGCCGGATAGCTGAGCGTCGTGTACCCCGACGTGTTGGTCAGGGTCACGCCGGCGCCCAGCGTGCCGCCGCTGGTGGTGAGCTTCGCCCCCGCCGCGAGGATGATCGCGACATCGTCGACCGTGGGATCGCCGGCGCCGATGGCGGGACCGGCCGCCGTGTCGATCAGCGCGACCGACCCCTCGGGCGGCGGCCCCGACGGCGTCCAGTCGGAGCCGCTGAACCAGTCGCCGAGTGCGGCGCCGGTCCAGGTGAAAGTCTGGGCCATCGATCCCCCCTTCAACGCCGCAGGTCAGGCCGATACGCGGGCTGCGGCGCTTCGTGAAACTGAATTGCGTGAAACAGAATTACGCGTCTGGCGGCCAACTGTACTATGCGACTGCGGACCGATACAGTGTGTCGGCGAAATCGGGGGGGACATCGGCGGTCATGCGGCGGCGCAGGATGTCGAGGTCGGCGCGGAACAGGTCGGCACTGATGCGCCCAACGATCACCGGAATGTCCCGCTTCATGCTGGGCACGTCGCCGAGTGGCAGGCCGAAGCTGACGAAGCCCGCCGGGTTCTGCACGTGGACGTCGCGTAGCAGCGGCGTCGCGTCGTGCGTCTTCGGCAGCAGTTCGTGGCCGGCGCCGAGACAGGGATGGCAGGCCAGCCGGTCGTCGGTTGCGTCCGCTGGCGGTGTGTAGCGGTCGCGCCACAGCAGGATCTGATCGGCCACGTCGCGCAGTTCCGGCCGCGATGCGAGGTGGCCGGAATACCCGGTGCCGGCGATGACGAAATCCACCCGATGCAGGGTGCCGTTGACGCTGGCCTCGACCATGCCGTCGCGTTCCGTGGCGGAGGCCCAGGGCGCGGCGAGGTGCAGGCTGAAATTGGCGAACTTCATGACGCGCTCGATCGCGTCGGTGGTCGGTGTGGACCCGGCGCGGGCGAAGCGGAGTGCAAGCTGCCAGCGATCGGCGTCGGGAAGCTGGTGGTAGTTGTCGTAGGCACCCGGGAAGCCGCGGGCGCGGGTGATCGGTGTCGCGGCGATCGAGGTCGCGCCGGGCGAACAGGTGCACCTGGGCGGCGCCGTGTTCCAGCGCGGCGCCCGCGGCATCGAACGCGGCGGCGGCGGCGCCGAGCACGCCGACCGTCTTGCCGCGGAGGGCGGCGAAGTCGATCGCATCCTCGGTGTGCGCGTAGCGCGCGGGCGGCAGGCTGCCGGTCAGAATGTCGGGGATGGCGCGCCCGCCGCCGCCGGGAAAGCCGGTGGCGAGGATGATCTTGCGCGCCGTCTCGGTGGCGGGGCCGGTGGGGGTGGCCAGGTGCAGGATGAAATGGCCCGCGGCCGGCTCGATGCGGTCGAGGCGCGTGGCGTAGCGCGGGGCGATGTCGAGAAGACGCTTGTACCAGCTCAGGTAGTCGGCCCAGTCGGTCCGCCTGATGCGATCGATCGCGGCGTAGGCGTCCTGGCCGTGGCGCGCCTCGTACCAGGCCTGGAAGCTCAGCGCCGGGATGCCGAGTTCCGGGCCTTGCAGGCTCTTGGGCGTGCGCAGCAGGTTCATCCGCGCCGCGTTCAGCCAGACGCCGGCGCGGGCTTCGTCGGGGGCGGCCTCCAGGATGGTGACCTTGCCGATGCCGGCGCGGCGCAGCGCGAAGGCCAGCGCGCAGCCGGTCTGGCCCCCGCCGATGATGGCGACGTTGTGGTCGATGCCGGGCCGGTCAGGCACCCAGTTGGCGGGGTCCGCGCCGATCAGGCGCAGCGCGTTCCTGGCATCGGCATCCGGATCGGGTGAGGGGGCCATGGGCTGTATTCTATCCGAGCATGCGGCAACCGCCGGGGTGAAATAGGTCAGAACGCGGGGGTTGCGCAACGGAAGGATGCGCTGCGGATTTGCGTTCGCGGCACGCGTCCGGCCGGACGGCGGCAGCGGCGCGGCAGGGACCCCACCCGTCCGGTCTCCTTGACAATAAAGGGGGCGGCTTCATCATCCTGCCATATGGGGAGATATCCCAAGGGGTTGAAAATGTCCGCGCTCGACAATTGCCTGAACGTCTACGACCTGCGTGCCGCCGCAAAACGACGTCTCCCCCGGGGTGTCTTCGAATTCGTGGATCGGGGCAGCGAGGACGGCCTCGCGGTCGCCAACAACCGTAACGCGTTCGAGCGGATCAAGCTGCGCCACCGAGCCCCTGGTGGACGTGTCGGGCCGCAGCATGGCGACCACGCTGTTCGGCAAGCCGGTGTCGATGCCCCTGGCGATCGCGCCGACCGGTGCGGCCGGCCTGTGCTGGCACGAGGGCGAGTTGGAACTGGCGAAGGCCGCCGCGCAGGCGAAGGTGCCGTTCACCCTGGCGACCGGCGCGATGACCTCGATGGAGAAGATCGCGCAGGAGGCAGGGCCCGGCGTCGGCGGTCGCCTGTGGTTCCAGCTCTACGTGTGGAACCGCCGCGAGATGTCCTACCAGCTTATCGATCGCGCGCACCGCGCCGGGTTCGAGGCGCTGATCGTTACCGTCGATACCATCGTGCCGCCGAACCGCGAGTACAATGCGCATAATGGCTTCGTGCTGCCGTTCACGCCGAACGTCACGTTCACGCTCGACATCATGCGGCACCCGGTGTGGTTCACCAAGGTGCTGATGAAGTATTTCACCACGATCGGCATGCCGCGCAACGAGAACTATCCGGACGAGTACCGCCGCGTCTCCCGCACCGACAAGGCGGCCACGGAGATCATGCGGCAGGATTCGCTGAACTGGGACGACATCAAGATCTTCCGCGACAAGTGGCCGGGCATCCTGATGATCAAGGGCATCAACCGGCCGGACGATGCGCTGAAGGCGATCGAGTACGGCGTGGACGGCATCGTGGTGTCGAACCACGGCGGGCGGAACATGGACAGCGTGGTGGCCTCGGTCGATGTGCTGCCCGAGATTGCCGATGCGGTTGGCGACCGGCTGACGGTGATCCTGGATTCGGGCGTCCGCCGCGGCTCCGACATCGTCAAGGCGCTGGCGCTCGGCGCGAAGGCCGTGCTGACCGGGCGCGCGACGCTGTACGGCACGGCGGTGGGCGGCCAGGCGGGTGCCTTCAAGGCGATCAACCTCATCCGCAACGAGATGGACAAGACGATGGCCTATACCGGCTGCCGCTCGGTGGACGAGGTGACGACGGACATCTTCTTCGGCGGCCGTCAGGGCAACCGTCTGTACGAGCGCGTGATGGACGAGGCGGCGTTCTGACCTCGCGCTGAGCTTGCGGGCGGAACGGCGCGGGCGCGGCCACACCGGCAGGACGCATTCCGCAACGACGGGTGCCGCAAGAACGAGTTCCGCTTTGGGGGATGCCATGGCCAATCTGGACCGCTGCCTGAACGTCTGGGACCTGCGCGACGCGGCGAAGCGGCGGCTGCCGAAGGGCGTGTTCGACTTCGTCGACCGCGCCACCGAGGACCATATCGCGGTGACCAACAACCGCTCCGCCTTCGAGCGCATCAAGCTGCGCCATCGCGCGCTGGTCGACGTCTCGGGGCGCAGCATCGCCACCATGCTGTTCGGCAAGCCGGCGGCGCTCCCGATGGCGATCGCGCCCACCGGGGCGGCGGGCATGTGCTGGCATGAGGGCGAGTTGGAACTCGCGCGCGCGGCCGCCAAGGCCCAGATACCGCTGACCCTGTCCACCGCGTCGATGACGTCGATGGAGAAGATCGCCGCGGTGGGCGGACGGCTGTGGTTCCAGCTCTACGTCTGGAAGCGCCGCGAATTGTCGCACCAGTTGGTTGATCGAGCGCGCGCACCGCAACGGCTTCGAGGCGCTGATCGTCACGGTGGATTCACCGGTCGGTCCGAACCGTGAATACAACACGCATAACGGCTTCGGCCTGCGTTCACCCCCACCGTGCGGTTCACGCTCGACATGATGCGCCACCCTGCCTGGGTGACCGGCGTGCTGATGAAGTATTTCACCTCGATCGGCTTCCCGCGCCACGAGAACTATCCGGAGGAGTTCCAGAAATCGATCCTGTCCGGCGTGGGCGCGCGCGACGCGCTGCGGGCGGATTCACTGGCCTGGGAGGATATCGCGAGGTTCCGCGACATGTGGCCCGGCATCCTGGATGATCAAGGGCGTCTGCCGCCCCGACGATGCGATCAAGGCCGTCAGCTACGGCATCGACGGGATCGTCGTGTCCAACCATGGCGGGCGCAACATGGACGCGTCCGCGGCGTCGCTCGAGGTGCTGCCGGAGATCGCCGAAGCGGTCGGCGACAAGCTGACGCTGATCCTGGATTCCGGCGTCCGCCGCGGCTCCGACATCGTCAAGGCGCTGGCGCTTGGCGCGAAGGCGTGCTGACCGGACGCGCGACGCTCTATGGCACGGCGGCGGGCGGCGAGCCGGGGCGCTGAAGGCGATCAGCATCCTGAAGAACGAGGCCGACAAGACGATGGCCTATACCGGCTGCCGCACGGTCGACGAAGTGACCAGCGACATCTTCTGGGGCTATCGCGAGGGCAACCGGCTGGTCGGTGCCTGAGCGATCGCGAGACCCAGGCCCAGCATCATCGCACCGGTCGCCAGCGAAGAGATCGCGATGCCGATCGCGGCGCCGGCCATCCAGGGGATTTCGGCCGGCGCGGGTCGCCTGCTTCCTTGCTCGGATCATCATCTTCTCTCTACTCCTGAGCTGAATGCTATCCGTCCGATCCGTGGAGGCAAAGTGGCTGACGCCGTCGATCCGGTGACCGTCTCGGTCGTGCAGCACCGGCTGCATGCCATCGTGGAAGAGATGGGCGAGGCGATGCTGCGCACGGCCTATTCCCAGATCCTCAATTCCAGCCGCGACTTCTCCACAGCGATCCTGCGATCTCGATGGTCGCCCTGATCGCGCAGGCGGAACACGTGCCGATCCATGTGGGCGCGCTGCCCTGGGCCGCCAAGTCCGTTACCGAATTCTTCCAGGGCGACATCCATCCCGGCGACGTATTCCTGCTGAACGACCCGTACCACGGCGGCAACCACATCCCCGACTGACCGCCTTCGTGCG
This sequence comes from Acetobacteraceae bacterium, assembly GCA_037201625.1. Lineage (GTDB taxonomy): Bacteria > Pseudomonadota > Alphaproteobacteria > Acetobacterales > Acetobacteraceae > JAMXLO01. The sequence continues at coordinate 15,195 of JBBCGR010000004.1, forward strand.
ATCTTCGAGGGCGACCGGCCGATGTTCTGGTCCATCAACCGCGCCCACCAGAGCGACATCGGCGGGTCCACGCACGGTGCCTACAACGCCGGCGCGACGGAGATCTGGCAGGAGGGCATCCGCGTCACGCCGCTGCGCCTTTACGACCGCGGCGCGGTGCGGCGCGACGTGCTGGAGATGCTGGTGACCAACGTGCGCCATCCGCACGATTTCCGCGGCGACCTGGCCGCGATGATCGGTTCGGCGCATGTCGGCCAGCGGCGCATGCTGGCGCTGGCCAGCGAGTTCGGCTGGGACACGACGCATGCGGCGATCGAGGCGGTGCTGGACGGCGCCGAGCGCCAGGCGCGCGCGGTGATCGCGACGTGGCAGGGACGGCGTCTACCACGGCGAGGCGTTCCTGGACGATGACGGCCACCGCTACAACGACGTGCACGTGCGCGCGACGGTGACCAAGCGCGGCAGCGACCTGGTCATCGACCTGTCGGACTCGCACGAGCAGGTGGTGGGCTTCATCAACTCCTCCTTTCCGAACATGCGCTCGGCCGTGGTGGTGGCGCTCGCCTACCTCATCGATCCGCACACGCCCAAGAACGATGGTGCGTTCCGCCCGCTGGAGGTGATCGCGAAGCCGGGGCACCGTCGTGTGGGCGAACGAGGGCGCGCCGGTCACGCTGTGCACCAACCACTGCGCGCAGGAGATCATCGAGGCGATCATCAAGGCGCTGGCGCCGGCCTGTCCGGACCGCGCGATGGCCGGATGGGGACGGCGGTTCGCATCGCGATCCAGGGGCGCGATCCGCGCACCGACAAGCCGTTCATCTGGCACATGTTCCAGGCGCGCCCGGGCGGCGGCGCGTCGCCGGCGGGCGACGGCTGGCCGGCAGGCGGCGAGTGGCAGGCGGCCGGCGGCATCAAGTTCGGCAGCCTGGAGGTGACCGAGGTGCGGTTCCCGCTGTTCTTCCGCACCCATGAATTCCGCCCGGGATCGGGTGGCGAGGGGCAGTATCGCGGCGGGCCCGGCTGCGTGCTGGAGATGGTCGCGGAAATCAGCGAGCCGGCACGCGGCAACACGGCCGGCGACGGCGTGAAATACGGCGCTTGCGGCATGCTGGGCGGCAATGACGGCCTGCCGCATCGCTATGTGCTGCACTCCGAGGACGCCAGCAGCGGGCGCTGAAGACCAAGGAGGTGGGGATCGAGATCCGGCGGGCGATGTGTTCCACATCGAATCGGGTGGCGGCGGCGGCTGGGGCGACCCGGCCAAGCGCGATCCGGCGGCACGCGAGCAGGACGAGATCAATGGGTTTGTCTGAGCCGGGCGCATCGCCATGCTGAAGATCGGTATCGACGTCGGTGGGCACCTTCACCGACCTGGTGGCGGTGGATGATGCCGGGCTGGCGACCCTGGCCAAGGTGGCGTCGACCCCGGGCCGACCCCTCGATCGGCGTGATGGCGGGGCTCGACCGCCTGGCCGTACTGCTTCGCCTGTCGCTGGCCGACCTGTTCGCCGGGACCGAGCGGATCGTGCACGGCACCACCGTCGCCACCAACGCGCTGCTCGAGCACAAGGGCGCCCGCGTCGGCCTGCTCACGACCGAGGGCCATCGCGACATCATCGAGATGCGCGAGGGCCTGAAGGACGACCGCTACAACCTGCGCATGCCGCCGCCGGTGCAATTGGTGCCGCGGCACGGCGCCTGGGGGTCACCGAGCGGATGCGGGCCGACGGCACGGTCGAGACCCCGCTCGACCGCGCCTCGCTCGCTACCTCGATCGAGGCGCTGAAGCGCGACGGCGTGGAGGCGGTGGCGGTGTGCTACCTGCACGGCTACCGCGATCCGCGCCATGAGCGCGCGACCGCGGCCGCGCTGGCCGAGACGATGCCGGACGCGTACGTGTCGCTGTCGTCCGAGGTGTTCCCGCAGATCAAGGAGTTCGACCGCGTCTCCACCACGGTGGTGAACGCCTATGTCGGCCGGCGCTGTCGCGCTACCTGTACCGATTGGAGGAGCGCCTCCGCGAGGCGGGCTTCGCCGGCCCGGTCCTGATCATCCAGTCCCATGGCGGCGTGGCACCCATCGCCGAGTCCGCCCGCTTGCCGCGGGGGGCGTGCTGTCGGGACGGCCGGCGGCGTGGCGGGCAGCCGATATGCCACGCAGCTTCTGGGGACCGGAAACCTGATCCCCTTCGACATGGGCGGCACCAGCACGGATATCTGCCTGATCGTCGGCGGCGAGGCAGCCCTGTCCGGCGGCCGCGGCGTCGGCGGCCACCGGCTGGCGCTGAACAGTCTGGACATCGTCAGCCTGGGGGCGGGCGGTGGTTCCATCGGCCGGGTCGATGCCGGCGGCATCCTGCATGTCGGCCCCGAGAGCGCCGGAGCGATGCCGGGGTCCCGCCTGCTACGGCCGCGGGGGCACCGAGCCGACCGTGACCGATGCGAACCTGGTGCTGGGCTATCTCGATCCGGCGCATTTCCTGGGCGGCAGCGCGACCCTCGACGTCGATGCGGCGGAGGCGGCGCTCGACCGGCTGGCGGCGCGGCTGAAGGTGGACCGCGTCGCCGCCGCCGAAGGCGTGCACCGCGTGGTCAACACCAACATGGCGGAGGGCATCCGCCTGGTCTCGGTCCGCCGCGGCGTCGACCCGCGCCAGTTCGCATTGCTGTCGTTCGGCGGTGCGGCTGGGCTGCATGTGACCGACGTCGCGCGCCAGCTCGACCTGGTGCGGGTGGTGGTGCCGCGGGTTGCCGCGGTGCTGTCGGCCTGGGGCATGCTGGCGACCGACCTGCGCTTCGAGGTGTCGCGGACGCATATCGGCGATACCACGCGACTGGATGGCGCCGGCATCAAGCGGCTGTTCGCCGAGATGGAGCAGGAAGGTCTGGCGCGGCTGCGCGCTTCGTTCGACGGCCCGGTGCGCGTGCAGCGTTCGGTCGAGATGCGCTACGGCGAGCAGATCTTCGAAATCACCGTACCGCTCGACGGGATCGACTGGGAGGTGGACGATCCGCTGCCGGCGATCGTCGCACGGTTCCACGACCGGCATGAGGAACTGTACACCTACGCGCTGCGGGAGCAGGGGGCCGTGCTGGTGAACGCCCGTGCCGCCGTGATCGGCGTGCTGCCCGGCGTGCCGCAGGAGCCCGTGCGCGCCGGCCGGCCGGCCACGGCGCCACGCGGCGAGCGGCGCGTATGGCTGCGCGGCTGGACCGCTGTCCCGGTCCATGAGTTCGACGATCTGGCGCCGGGCCAGGCGGTCGCCGGCCCGGCCATCGTCGAGTCGGCGATGACCACGGTGCTGCTGCGGCCGGCGGATCGGGCGAGCGTGACGCCGCATGGCTGGCTGGATATCGCGGTGGGCTGACATCGGCCTGCGTCAGACCTGCATGAAAGCATTGGAGTTGAAGGTCCACGGCGTCACGCCGTCGATGCTGATCACGCCGATCGCAACGCCGCCGCCGGCGAAGGACCCGTTACTGCTATAGAACAACTCGCCGGTGTCCTGCTCGAACAGGAAGGCGCCCTTGCCGCCGTTGTTCAATGTCGCGCCAAGGCGCGCCGCCGCATCGGCCACCGCGGCAAGATCGGTGTTGAGTACCAGCGCCGCGCCGCCGAGATCGAAGGCGTTGGTCGACAGGCTGTTGCTTCCGGTGGTGTCGAGCGCGATGCGGTCGCCTTGCGTCGTGCTGAAGTTCGACACCCAGGTTCGGCTGGCATAGCCGGTCTGGTCGAACACGAACTGGTTGGCGGCCGTGTTGCCCGTGATGAAGTTCATGCCCCCGCCGCCGATCAGGGTGCCTGCCGTCGTGCCGGTCAGCACGATGGTATCGTTGCCGGTGCCGCCCTGGATGGTTTCGGTGTTCGCGACCGTGACGCGGTTGGTGACGTTGCCGAGGACCAGCACGTCGCTGCCCGCGCCGAGATCGACGGACCCGTTGACCAGGCTGCCGCCGAAGGTGATCGAATCGCTGCCGGCGCCGCCGATCAGGGTTGCCACATTCCTGACGGTCCCGGCATTGCCGCTGGCGCCCAGCACCAGCTTGTTGCTGCCGCCACCGAGATCGACGGACATGCCGGTGCTCAACGGATTGCCGAGCGTGACGGCGTCGTTGCAGGTGCCGCCGATGATGGTTTCCACCCCGCTGGCGGTCGTCGTGTTGGCGAAGTTGCCCAGCGTCAAGCTATCGCTGCCGGTGCCAAGGCCGACGCTGCTGTTGAGAGCCGCGGTCCCCAGTGTGACCGTGTCCGCCCCGCTGCCGCCGACGAGCGTGCCGACATTGGCGACGGTGCCGCCATTGGTTCCGCCTGACAGCGTCAACGCATTATTGCCGGCGCCGAGGTTGATCGACGTGCCGCTTGTCAGCACGCTTCCCAGCACGATCGTGTCGTTGCCGACGCCACCGGTGATGGTCTCGATATTGGCGAGTGTCGCGCTCGCGCCGGCCGCGCCGAGCGTCAGCGAGTCGGTACCGCCCCCCAGGTCGATGCTGGCGTTGGTGGCACCGGTGACCAGCGTGAGTCTGTCCGCACCGCTGCCCCCGGCGATCGTCTCGACATTGGCGATGCTTGCCGTGCTGCCGCCGGCAGCAAGGGTCAATGTATCGCTGCCGGCTCCGAGATCGACGCTGCCGCTCGCCACAGCCGTGGCAAGCATGACGACATCGCCGCCCGCGCCGCCGATCAAGGTCTGGACGTTGCTGACGGTGCCTGTTCCGCCGGCGGGCGCCAGGGTCAGCTTGTTGCTGCCTGCCCCAAGGTCGATCGCCATGGCGGTGGTGAGCGTCGAGGTCAGTGCGATCGTGTCGTTGCCGGCGCCGGTGGTGAGGGTCTCCACATTGGCGACCGTCACCGAACTGGCAGTGTTGCCAAGCACCAGGCTGTCGGCACCGCTGCCCAGGTCGACGCTGCCGCCGGTGATCCCGGCCGTGAACGTGATCGCATCGGCACCCGAACCGCCGGTCAGCGTGCCGATGTTGGCGAGGTTGCCGGAGTTGGCCACGCCGGACAGGGCAAGGCTGTTGGCGCCGGCACCAAGATCGATCTTCATGCTGCTGGTGAGTGCGCCCGCCAGCGTGATGGCGTCATTGCCGGCACCGCCGTTGATCGTCTCCAGATTGGCGACGGTCGCACTGCCTCCGGCGCTGCCCATGGTGAGCGTGTCGTTGGCCCCGCCAAGGTCGATGCTCGCATTGGCCGCGATGCCCAACGTCAGCGCATCGGCCCCTGAACTGCCGATGATCGTCTCGGCATTGCTCACGGTCGCCGTGGTGGCGCCGCCACCGAAGGTGACGCGGTCGCCGCCCGCGCCGAGATCGACGCTTGCGTTCGCACCGGCGGTGGCGAGGGTGACATTGTCGGCGCCGGCCCCGCCGATCAGCGTGCCGGCATTGCTCACGGTCCCGCTGTTGCCGCTGGCCGCGAGTGTCAGCCGGTTGCTGCCGCTGCCCAGGTCGATCTGCATGCCGGTGCCGAGCGCCGTGGCCAGCGTCACGGTATCGGCACCGGTGCCGCCGATGACTGTTTCGATGCCGGCGAGGGTGGCGGCGTTGGCGAGGTTGCAGAACGCCAGGGTGTCGTTGCCGCTGCCGAGATCGAAACTGGCATTGGCCGCGGCCGTACTCAGGGTGAGGGAGTCGGCACCGGTGCCGCCGCACAGGCTTTCGATGTTGGCGGCGGTGAATGAATTGCCGCCGGCCGCCAGGCTGAGCCTGTCGCTGCCGCCACCGAGGTCCATGTTGCCCGCCGCCAACGCGGTCGAAAGCGTGATCAGGTCGCTGCCCGCACCTCCGATCAGTGTTGCGACGTTGCCGATCGTTCCAACGCTCCCGGCGGCGGCCAATGTGAGCCTGTTGCTACCGGCGCCGAGATCCACCTGCGATGCACCGGTGAGCGCCGTGGACAGCGTCACGGCGTCATTGCCGCTGCCGCCAGTGATACTCTCGATGTTGCTGAGGGTGGCGGTGTTGGCGAAGTTCGCAAGGACCAGCGCATCGCTGCCGGCGCCCAGGTCGAAGCTCGCGTTGGCCGCCACGCTCGCGAGCGTGATGACGTCGTTGCCGGCGCCGCCGATCAGCGTGCTGACGTTGCTCAGCGTGCCACTGCCGCCGCTGGCTGCCAGGGTAAGCTTGTTGATGCCAATTCCGAGGTCGACGGACATGGCGCTGGTGAGCGCGGAGCGCAGCGTAACGGTGTCGTTGCCCGCGCCGCCGCTGACCGTCTCCACGTTCGCGATGGTCGCTGAATTGGTCAGGTTGCCGAAGGAGAGGGCATCGTTGCCGGCCCCGAGATCGACGGATATCGCAACGGCAGCCGTCGCCAGGGTGATCGTGTCGTCGCCAGTTCCACCGACGATGGTTTCCACGTTGCCGACCGCTGCGGAATTTGTGCCATTCACCAGGGTCAGTATGTCGCTGCCGGCTCCGAGATCGATGGACACACCGGTGACCGTGGCGCTGAGCGTGATTGCGTCGTTGCCCGGACCACCGCTGATCAGGCTGCTGTCGACGAAGTGCCCGATGTCGATCTCGATGAAGCCGGTGGAAAGCTGCGACAGCGGGATGAGGGACGATGGCTGGTTGAAGCCCCACGGGTTGCCCACCTGCACCATCGGCGTGCCGTTGACGAAGCTGAGCGACTCGAACATGTAGGCGTGCGAATTCACGAGGTTGTACGGCAGGCTGCCCGATGACGGCGTGTCCATCGTGATCAGGTCGCCCGCCGTCATGTATCCCTGCAACTGCTGCACGGTCAGCGTGGACGGGGCGATCGAGAAGGCGGGCTGGCCGGTCAGTTCTTGCATGGCGATCATGGGATTGCCGCCGTAGCTGATTGCGCCATAGCCGCCGTTCAGCGTCGCCACGGCCTTTTCCAGCACCTGGACCCAGATTTCCTTCTGTCCGTTGACGACGTTCTGCGAAGCGCCGTTGTTGACGCTGTTGCTCGGGAACGTGTTGTCGATCGTGACGGAGGTCGTTCGGAACGATGCGGTGCCGTATGTCGGCAACTGGCCCGAGGCGGCCAGATACAGCGTCACGGTCTCCGTGCCGTTCGCGTTGGCGTAGATCATGTTCATGATCGAACTGGGATGCCACAGCGCGATCTCGCCGATCGCCGCGAGCAGGAAGCAGTCGCCGATCTGTCCCTGGTGGATGTCATTGACGCTGATCAGCGCCGGATCGCCTTGCTCCTGCAGGTAGAGTACCTGAGGTAGTGCGGCCGCTACCTGTACGGGCGCGATCGCGCTGACGATCGCCCCCGCGCTGACATGAACATGCGGCGGCGGAGCATCAGGACTCTGTTCGGCGCCGATCTGCCATGCAAGGCCGCCCGATGGGCCATCGCGAGGTGCGGGGGCAGGGGGCGCTGCGCCGGAGATGCCCCAGAGGCCGAATGCATAGCCGGTCTGCTCTTCGCCGTCGGGGATCGGTTCCAATCGCTCCCACGGAAATCGCCCCGTCCTGCCGACATCTGTATTGCCCGACCGGAATGTTCCTGGGCGCGCCATGGCGATCTCGCTGCATCAGGCGAAAAGCGGGTTTGCCCGCCTTTCACTGGCTCGTGGCCGCGCGAGTTTTTCGCTGGGGTGACGGGCCTCGAGACTCTGGTGTCTGAGTATCGGAGGGCCCGCAATCAGAACTATAAGAACAGAACCCTGACAAACCGTGAATCCAGGGCCAGGGGACCGGACGATGCACCCCTGTGCGCCGCCCAACCAACCCTCTCTGCGGCTCAGCGCCGCGGCACGGGGATAGTCTTCATCCGCTCGACATCGGCCCGGGCGCCGCGCACCAAGTACTGTACATCGTTGCCTGCGGTGAGGTAGCGCGCGCCGAGCCGTACGATTTCCGTCTGCAGCTCGTGGTCGAACAGGATCCCGCCGATCCCCAGGCATTTCCCCTGGTCGTGCGCGGCCTTCCCGGCGCGCTCCACCGCTCCCAGATAGCGCGGATCGCGATACGCCCCGGGGATGCCCATCTCGCTGCACAGGTCGTTGGAACCGATATGCAATCCGTCGATGCCAGGCACGGCGGCAATTGCCTCTGCCTGCTCGATCGCCTCCGGCGTCTCCAGCATCGCCAACAGCAGCGTCTCGCGGTTCAGGAAGTCGTTGATCTCGCCTTGCGGCATCTGCCGGTAGCCGAGGGCAGGGCCGGCGCCACCGGCCGAACGATGCCCGACGGGCGGAAACCGGCAGGCAGTCACGATCGCCCGGGCTTCGTGGACCGAATTGATGTGCGGCACCATCAATCCCTGGGCGCCGCCGTCCAGCACGCGCGCCACGAGGTGGCCGTCCTGCGAACCGATCCGCACCATGGGCGTGATCCCGGCGCCGATCGCCGCGACACACAGCATCGAGCAGGTTTCCAGTGATGTCGGATTGTGCTCGAGATCGACATAGATCGCATCAAAGCCGGACGCCGCTGCGATCATCGCGATGTTCGGGGTTCGCGCCTGATTGACGCCAAGACAGAAGGTCAGCGTGTCGTCGGCAAGCTTTCGCTTCAGGCGGTTCTCCATGATCGGCGTCTCCTCCACCAATTGTTAGTTCAAGCGGTTCACACTGCGACCGTGCATCGCAGGTATTCCGAAGTCCAGACCGTGTGCCGCGCGCGGCAAGGAGGCGTGGCGATCCAGCTTGCGCTCTCGATGACCATGCTCGTCGCCTTCGCCGGACTGGGCACCGAGGCGGTCATGTTGCTGCTGCGGCATCGCCAGATGCAGTCTGCCGCCGATTCTGCGGCCTTCGCCGGTGCGACGGCCATGGCGATGGGAAATCCCGCAGATTTCCGCGTGGAAGCACGCGCTGTCGCAGCGTCGGCCGGCTTCATCAGCGGCGTGTCGGGCGTAATTCTCGCGGTCAACAGTCCGCCCTTGAGCGGCAGTCACGCCGGCGCGGCAGGGGCGGTCGAAGTGGTCATCAGCCAGCGACAGACCGTACCGATGCTCGCGCTGCTCACCGCGGTTCCGTTCGACGTGGGCGCGCGTGCCGTGGCGACGGCCGGCGCCAGCGGCAGCTATTGTCTGCTGGAACTGGACCCGGCGAACATGACCGGCGTCGACATTGGCAATGGTGCGCTGGTCACGTTGAACCGGTGCGGGCTGGCGGTGAACGCGACGGGGCCGGCAGCCCTTTCCGTCAGCGGTGGCGCGCAGCTCAATGCACGCTCGGTTTCCGTGGCCGGCGGCGTCAGCGTGACCAACGGGGGCCAAATCAACGCCGGCAGCGGCATTGCGACGCAGCAGCCCGCCGTGGCCGATCCCTACCGGACCACGGCCGTGCCTGGCGGCTCGGGCTGCAAGTACGGCGCGCCGGGCAACCCGTTGACCCTGCGGTATGCCAGCGGGGTGCAGACGCTGAATGCCGATGGCATCTATTGCGGTGGGCTGGTCATGGGCAATGGCGCCAATGTCGTGATGAACCCTGGCACGTACATCATCAACGGCGGCAGCTTCAGCATCGCTGGCGGTGTGCGGCTCAGCGGCAGCGGTGTCACGATCGTCCTCACGGGCAGTGGGTCCGACTACGCCAGCGTCGCGATGGGCAATGGCACCGCCGTGACGCTGAGCGCGCCGCCGACGGGCGCGACGGCCGGCCTGCTGTTCCTGCAGGATCGCAATGCGCCGAAATCGGGCACCAGCAGCTTCCAAGGCGGCACTCAGGTGGTGCTGACGGGGGCACTGTACTTTCCGTCGCAGACCGTGACCTATGCCAATGGCACCAATGCGGCATCAGTCTGCACGCAGCTTGTGGCATGGCACATGCAATTTCAGGGGGGCGCGCTGTTCAACAGTGACTGTACCAATACCGGCGTAAAGCCGATCGGTGGCGCACCCAGCCGCCTCGTGGAGTGACCGAGATGCATGCGGCGCACCACGGCAACGCAGCGATCGAGTTGGTCCTCGCCGCACCCCTGCTGCTCGTCATGCTTGCTGGTATCGTCAACGTCGGATACGCGCTGCGTGAGGCGATGCTGGTGCAGAATGCCGCCGAGGCGGGTGCACTCTATGCGGCTGAGCATGGCTGGGATGCCGCCGGCATTTCGGCCGCGGTCACGGGGTCGGCCGGTTCGGTCGCCATCATGGCGGCTCCGGCACCGGCGCAATTGTGCGGCTGCCCCGGCCCTGTGGGCGTGATTGTTGCGGCCTGCGCGTCCGCCTGCCCGAGTGGCGGGTCTCCCGGCGTCTACATCCGCATCAGCGCTGCCCTGGCCCATCAGCAGATCGTGCCGTACCTGGGCTTTGGCGTTCCCGCAACGCTGACCGGCGAATCGCTGGTCCGGGTGCAGTGACCCGCCGCGGTTCGGCGGTGCTGGAATATGCCCTCATCCTGCCCGTGGCGATCCTGTTCATCGCTGGAATTGTCGATTGCGCCCGCCTGCTATGGACCTATGCGACGTTGTATCATGCGGCCGAGGCTGCCGCCCGGTGCGGCGCGGTCGATCAGGTGACGTGCGGCACCAACGGCCAGATCGCGACCTATGCAGTGAGCCAGGCCTATGGGCTCACGATAGCGGCTTCGGCCATCACCTCCGCCAGGGTGGTCTGTGGCGTTGCGGTAACCGCCGAGCAGAGCTTCACCTTTGTCATTCCGTGGTTCGCGATGTTCATACCCTCCGGCGGGGTTCAGGGCATCACGCTGCACGCATCGGCTTGCTACCCGGTGTGATCATCATCCGCCTGTCCCGCGCACCAGGGCAAAGAATCGGAGGTTCGCCGCCGTTGCCGGCGCGTCAAGATCCATCCGGCTCACGGCCTCGGCGCGACCACGATCCCCCATCAGCCCGTAGATCAGCGCCAGGTTCTGGCGGACACGGGGCGTCGCGTTCGGTGACGCCGCCATGGGCGTGACAATCTCCAGTGCCTGGGCGAACTCGCCGGTGAGCGCCAACGAGAGCGCCAGGTTGTTCCGTGCGGCAACATGCCGCGGATTGGTCGCCAGCACCTCGTGGTATATCGCCTGCGCTTCCCGGTGGCGCTCCAGCATGTCGAGCGCGACCGCCACACCGATGATTGCGCGGGTTTCGCCTGGCGCCACCGCTCTTGCCGCCTCCATGGCCTCGAGCGCCTTGGCGGGCTGTCCGAGAACGAGATACGCATGTCCCTGTCCCAGCAAGGCGGGCACCCGCGACGGTCCGTCGGTCCGGAGCTTGCTGAACACGTCGAGCGCATCGTCGCCTGCGCCAAGTTCGGTCAGCACGTTGCCATATTCGATCAGCACCGTATCGTCGGCCTGTGCCCGCATGGCGAGGTCGCGATAGAAGCTCATCGCGGTCGCCAGGTCGTTGTTTCCGCGTGCCGCTCGCGCAAGACGCAGGATCGATGCCGCCTGTGCCGCCGGCAGCGGCGCGTTGCCTTCGCCGGATGCGGCCACGGTGCATCCCGCCAGGAGTGGCAGCAAGAGGCAGACGATCAGGATCGCTGCTCTGCATCGTCGCATGGCGCCCCCTTTTTCTCGCGCGGTTGCAGCGAAAATACCGAATGATCGTTAACGATACCTACACATCGTCGCGTCAATCTCCTGGAAATCGTTCGGACAGGAGATGACGATGCGAGACCTATCAAGGAAAATGGCGGGTGCGCTGGGCATTGAATCCGAGTCCGGCGTCACGGCAATCGAGTACGGCCTGATCGCCGGCCTGATTGCTGTCGCCATTATCAGCGCGATCACACTGGTCGGCACGAACCTGTCCGGCATGTTCAACTACATTGCCACCCACGTAAAGGCGCCGGGAAGCTGAGGCCGGCGGGTACTGTGTCATGTACCCAATAATACCGCCTTTGCTCGCGGTGTTCGTCTGGAGCCTCGGGGGTGCCGCGCTCGTGGTACTGGCCATGTCCGACCTCCGCTGCCGCCTTGTGCCGAATGGCTGGGTGGCGCTGCTGGCGGCAGATGGGTTGACGCTGCGTCTCGGCGCTCGGGTGGAGTGGGGGGCACCCCTCCTGAGCATCGTTACGGGTCTCGGCGTGCTCCTGGTGCTCGGGCAGTTTGCCCGGCATGGTCTCTCCGGCGGCGGCGATGCCAAACTGATTGCGGCCGTCACCCTTGCCGTGCCCCCCATTCAGGTGCCCGCCTTGCTGCTGGCGATCATGCTGGCGGGCGGCCTGATCGCAGGCATCTACGCGTGCGCACGCTGCATGGCCCGACATGATGGCGTGCTGCTCGATGCCGGACGCGGTGCGTTCCACCAGTTTCTCCAGCGGGAGCGGCGCCGCACAGTGTGTGCGGTTCCTATGCCCTACGCGGTTGCGGTGGCAGCGGGGACCCTTGGCTTCCTCGTCCATGGGCTCATCCCATGATCCTCCGCAACACGCTGCTGGTTCTCGGGGTGCTGGCAGTCCTCACGGGGGCCGTGCTGTCGGTGCTGGCATCGGGGCCGATGCTCCTGCGGGCCCGCCCGGCGGATCCGGTTTCGCTTGGTCCAGAGATCCTGGTTGCGGCGCGGGCGATCGAAACCGGCACGCTGCTGCGTCTGGGCGACATGATGTGGCAGCCGGTCGCGCCCGGCACTGCGTTTCTCGGCAGCCTGCGGCGTGGTGAGACGGGGGCTGATGCCTTCGTGGGCGCCGTTGCGCGCCGCGATTTCGCGGCCGGGGAGCCGCTGTTCGCGGTCTCGCTGATCCGCCCAGGCGACCGTGGCTTCCTCGCCGCGGTTCTGGCGCCGGGGTCCCGCGCGGTTTCGGTTTCGGTCGATGCGCCGCAGAGTGCGGCCGGGTTGATGCTGCCGGGTGACCATGTCGACGTCATCCTGACCCAGAACTTCCGCGATGCCGGCGCTGACCCGGCGCACCGATCGGTCGGCGAAACCATTCTGGCGGATCGCCGCATCATTGCAGTGGACCAGCGGGTGAGCCCGTCGGTGCCGCCAACCCCGCCGGACCAGCGTGGCCTGCCCGCCGATGCGCAGTTTCCCAGGACGATCACGCTGGAGGTGACGGCGGATCAAGCCCAGGCGCTGTTCGTGGCAACGCAGATGGGCCGTATCGAACTCGCACTGCGATCGCTTGCCAACGCGCCTCAATCGGCGCCGGGCAGGTGGTCTGGCCAGCCCGCCCCGACCTGGGCCGCGGATGTGTCACCGGCTCTGCTTGGTCTCGCAGCGCGAGCCCCACCACCGTTACCGCCTGAGCAGCCGTCTGCCGAACCCGAGCGGCCCAAGATGGAGGTCATGCATGGCGCCCGAACCGAACTCCGTTAGCGCGTTGCTCCGGCCGCTGCTGGGGCTGTTCGTCGCAGTGGCCACGCTGCTCGCGATCGCCGTCGGTCTGGCCGACGCGCAGCAGCCATCGATGGTACGCCGGACCTTGGCACTGGACGTGGACAAGGCACAGCTCATCACCCTGCCGGAGCCGGCGAGCACGGTTTTCGTTGCGAATCCAGATATCGCGGATGTGCAGGTGCCGGGTCAGTCGGGGCAGAGCAGCTTTCTCGTCTTCGGCCGCAAACCCGGCGAGACGACGATCTACGCGTTGATGGGAGGCGGCAAGGCCATCGGCTACGCGGTGACGGTTCGGCGAGCGATCGGCGATGTTGCGGGTGCCATTCGCCGCGCCGTGCCGGACGCCAAGGTCAGCGTGTCCGGCACGCCCGGTGGCCTCGTCATCACCGGCAGGGTCGCCACACCCGCCGATGCACAGAAGGTCCGGGAGACGGCACGGCAATTCATCGGCGAGAAGGAGAATATCGACTTCAATGTCGCGGTGGAGGGTGCGACCCAGGTCAACCTTCGCGTTCGCGTGGCCGAGGTCTCGCGCTCGACGGACCGCCAGTTCGGCTTCAACTGGGCAGCGTTGTTCAATAACGGATCGATCGCCGTCGGCCTGCTGACCGGCCGCCTGCCGGTCACCAGCTTCGGCAACTTTATCCGCGACACCTCGCTCAACCCGGTGAGCTCGCTCGGGTTCGGCTACCGCGGCAACGGCGGCAAGACCGACATCTCGGTGTTGCTCGACCTGCTGCAGGCCGAAGGGCTGGTCACGATCCTCGCCGAGCCCAACCTGACGGCGGTTTCGGGGGAGACTGCCGAGTTCCTCGCGGGCGGCGAATTCCCCATCCCGGTCGCACAGGCGCTCCAGCAGGTCACCCTCGAGTTCAAGCGTTTCGGTGTCAGCGTCGCCTTCACGCCGACCGTCCTGAGCGAGGACCGCATGTCGATCAAGGTGCGCCCCGAGGTGAGCGAACTGACCGATGTCGGCGCCGTCGAGATCAATGGCATCAAGGTCCCTGGCATCGCAGTCCGGCGCGCCTCCACCACAGTGGAGATGGCGAGCGGACAGAGCTTCGCGATTGCGGGTCTGTTCCAGAACAATGTCAGCAATCAGATCAAGCAGCTTCCGTGGCTGGGTGACATCCCGATCCTCGGCGCGCTGTTTCGTTCCACCCATTACCAGCGCAACGAGAGTGAACTGGTGATCATCGTCACCCCCTACATCGTGCGTCCCGCTGCGAAACCGTCCGACCTCCAGATCCCTACCGACGGCCTCGTCTGGGCCAGCGACATCGAACAGATCCTGCTGGGCCGCTTGACGGCGCCGAACACCGGTCCTCGGCCGCGTCTGAACGGCGCCGCCGGGTTCATGCTGGAGTGATGCCGGTGCCGCGATGCTCCCATGTCCCAATGCTGGCTGTCCCGATGCTGACTGTCGCAATGCTGGCGGTTCCCTTGGCTGGATGCGAACCCGCACCAAGGGGTTTCCCGCCACTCACTGCCGCGCATCCGTGCCCGCCGTGGTTCGACTATCCGGCCGACCGACCGAGCAACCCTGCGGTGTCATCGGGTTGCGCGAACCTGAACAACCTTCGGGTCATGATTGATCGGCCACAGGATCTTGCGGGCGGCCGTGCACTCGGCGCAGCCGATGGGGAGCGCGCGGCGCGGACCGTCGAAACCTATCGGCAGGGCCTGGCGCGACCCCTGCCGTCGGATGAGTCGGCCGTCCCCACAATCGCATGGCCTGGCGCTGGCGGAGGATCGACCCGATGAACGAGATTTCCCAGATCGCCCCGGTGCAATTCGATACTCCGGTTGTCCCGCTCGTGGATGTCTTCGTGAGCGACCGTGATTCCGAGGGTGTGGTTCGCCAGTGCCTCGCCGGCGCCGGTTTCGCCGCGCGGTTCACCAACGGAACGATTGAGGATGCGATCGGCGAACTGGCCCGAGGCGGATCGCCCCGCCTGCTGATCGTCGACGTTTCGGGGGTCGATGATCCCACCGCCCGCGTGCGCCAACTGGCCGACGTCTGCGATCCGAGCACCGGCGTCATCGTGATCGGCGAGACCAACGATATCCGATTCTACCGCGATCTGCGCGACAGCGGCGTCGTCGAGTATTTCTTCAAGCCGCTGGTCGCCAGTCTCGTGGCACGCTCATGCAACGAAGTGCTCAGCGGCGTTGCCGAGCATCGTGGGGCGCGGCTCGGTAAGCTGGTGACGGTGATGAGCGTGCGTGGCGGCTCCGGTGCCACCACGATCGCGGCCGCACTGGCCTGGCATCTCGCCGAGACCCTGCAGCGGCGGACCATGCTGCTCGACCTCGACCTGCATTTCGGCGATCTGGCTTTATTGGTCGATGCCGTGCCCACCCATGCGCTGATCGAGGCACTGGCGCAGCCCGATCGCGTGGACGACCTCTTCCTGCATCGCGGTGTGATCCAGGTGACACAGCGGCTCGGTATGCTGGCCTCGCTCGAACCGTGCGATGACCCGACGCTGCCTGACGAAGCTGCCGTGCTGCCGCTGCTCGACAAGCTGCTCGCGCGCTTCCGCTATGTGTTGATCGATCTCCCGGCGCCACTTGCCGCACGGTTGCCGCGCGTGCTGCATCTCCCGGGCACCTGCCTGCTGGTGAGCGATGCCAGTCTGGCGGCGGCGCGCGATGTCGGACGCTGGCGCCAGATCATCGGCGCCGATACCCCCGACCGCACCACCCTGCACATCCTGAACAAGAGCGGTGCGTTCGGCAGCCTGTCGCAGGAGGATTTCACCCGGGCGGCGGGTCAGGCGCCCGATATCGTCGTGCCGTTCGATCGCGAGGCGGGCAGGGCAGCGTCGCTCGGCATCCAGACGGTGTCGGACACGGCGGCGTTGCAAAAGGGGCTTGCGCCTGTGCTGCGCGTGCTGACGGGCGAGCAGGAGGCCGCGCCCGCGTCATTGCTGGCGCGGATCTTCGGCCGATGAGCCATGCCTTCGGCAAGCGGCTGGCCGAGAGCCCGCGGCCTGGGATGGCGGGTGACGGCGCGGCTGACGTGGCGGATCAGATCCGGGACCGGGTCTTGCTGAGCGTGGAGCCGACGGCGGCCGTGCACATGACGCAGGCCGAACTCACCATGCGCGTCGATCAGATCATCGCCCAGATCGCCAATGAGCAGCGGCTGCTGTTCAACCAGCACGAACAGCGTGCCCTGGCGCGCGAGATCGTCGACGACATGCTCGGTCTGGGGCCGATCGAGGCGCTGCTGCACGACAGCGATATCTCGGACGTGCTGGTCAACGGGCCCAAGATGATCTTCGTGGAGCGGAACGGGCGCCTCGAGCGCACCGCCCTCGCATTCCGCAGTGCGGCGCATGTGCTGCACGTGGCGCAGCGCATCGCGTCCTCGGTAGGGCGGCGCGTCGACGAATCGAGCCCGATGCTGGACGCCAGACTGAGCGACGGCAGCCGCGTCAACGTCATCATCCCGCCGCTTGCGATCACCGGGCCATACATCTCGATCCGCCGCTTCTCGCAGATTGCGATGGACCTGCCGATACTGGTGCAGCACGGAACGATGTCGGCGAAGCTCGCGCGGATGCTGGAGATCGTGGCGCGCTGCCGGCTGAACATCGTGATCGCGGGCGGCACCGGATCCGGTAAGACCACGCTGCTGAATGCGCTGTCGGCGATGATCGACCATGGCGAACGGATCGTCACGATCGAGGACGCGGCGGAATTGAAGCTGCAGCAGCCGCATACCGTTCAGCTCGAGACACGGCCGGCCAATGTCGAGGGCCATGGCCAGGTCAACCAGCGCGATCTCGTGCGCAACGCGCTTCGCATGCGGCCCGACCGCATCATCGTGGGCGAGGTGCGTGGCGCCGAGGCGTTCGACATGATGCAGGCCATGAACACCGGGCATAACGGCTCGATGTCCACGATCCACGCCAATTCGGCGTACGACACGCTGGCCAGGCTCGAGAACATGATCCTGATGGCGACGCCGAACCTGCCGATCCGGGCGATCCGCGGGCAGATCGCCAGCGCGGTCGATCTGGTGGTGCAGACGGAGCGGATGCGCGATGGCGTGCGCCGGGTGACGGAGGTGGCGGAGGTGGTCGGCCTGGAGGATGACGCCGTCACGCTCGGCGGCATCTTTGCGTGGCGCTATCGTGGCGAGAATGCCGACGGCAGCCTCCAGGGAGTATTCGAAGCCAGCGGCACGCGGCCCCGCTTCCTGCCGCGCCTGCAGTATTTCGGTATGGACGCCGCCTATCTGGCGGCAACCCAGTCCGGCGAGGAGGGCGCCTAGCAGGATGCTGCCCGCACTTCTTCTGCTCGGCGCAGGCACTGCCTGCCTCATGTGGGTGTTGCTGCGCAGCCAGTCGCTGCATCGCCTGCTTGAGCGGCGGATCGGCATGATCGCTGTGCTGCCGTTGGTGCAGGCGGAGCACTCGGTCAGGATCGGTGCCATCGGTGACGCCCTGCGCCGAGGCCTCACACTCGGCGCTTCGCATCGCTGGGGGATGCACGCTGCGTCGCCGCTGCTGATCGTGCTCGTGATGGCGGGTTTCACCGCCGCACTGGTGCTGCTGCGCAGCGTTTTCGGTCTCTCGCCCCTGGCCGCGATCATCGGCGCCGGCCTGGCCGCCGTCGTGCTGCCCCGCGCGGTGCTGCGTCACCAGCAGGTCCGCGCCGAGACCGCATTCGTCGACCGGTTTCCCGATACGATCGACATGGTGATCCGCATGTTGCGCGCGGGCCTGCCGGTGAGCGCGATCATGCGGGTGGTCGGACGGGAAGCGCCGGCGCCGGTGGGCCCGGTGTTCGGACGGCTGGCCGACCAGATCGAGATCGGCCTGCCCTTCAGCGAGGTCCTGGCCGCCGCGAGCCGCCGTATCGGCCTGGCGGATTTCCGGTTCTTCGCGATGGCCGTGTCGCTGCAGAGCGATACCGGCGGCAATCTGGCGACGACACTGGAGATGCTGTCCACCATCATCCGCAAGCGGCGCGAGGTCCGCCTGCAGGCACGGTCGAGCACGGCGGAGGTACGGGTCTCCGCCTGGCTGCTGGGGGGCCTGCCGTTTCTGGTGACGGGCCTGCTGCTGCTCACCAATCCGGCCTATCTGACGCCGCTGATCACCGACCCGCGCGGCAACCTCATTGTTCTGGCGGCCGGCACGATGCTGATCATGGGACTGGGCGCGATGCGGCAGATGATGCGCCAGGTCACGAGGCTGTAGCCGGTCATGCTCGGGCTTGGCGCCGCGATCATGCTGATGCTGGGTGGTCTGGCCCTGTTGGCGTACGGCGTGGCCGAGGGGCGCCAGCGCATGGCGCGGCGCGTTGGCCTGGTCGTTCCGGTGGCCGCGGTGCTGCCGCTGGCGCTCGACCGGATCGTCCGCTTGCGGGGTGCACAGAATCCACTGGTTGTGGAAGCGGCGCTGCTGCTCGGGCGATTGGGCCTGCCGCCGCGCCATGGGGAGGTGGCGCTCGCCGCATGCCGCATCGCCCTCGCGCTGGTGCTTGCGGCGATGGGGCGTTTGCTCGCGCCGGAGAACCCGGTCGTGCTGGGCTGGCTGGCCGCGGCGGGTCTCGGCGTCGGGGGCTGGCTGACGCCGTCCTGGCTGCTTCGCATGGCGCTGAGGCGGCGTGCGCAGGCGGCGGTCGACGGGCTGCCCGACGCCCTGGAATTGCTGGTGATCTGCGTCGAGGCCGGATTGTCGCTGGAGGAGGGGCTCGACCGCGTGGTGGCCGAGTTGCGCCCGATCCGGCCGGCGCTGGCGGAACAGCTTGCCGTGACCTCGGCGGACCTGCGGATCCTCCCGAGCCGCGACCAGGCGCTGAGCAACCTCGCGGATCGTATCGACCGGCCGGCGGTCCGCTCGGTCGTCACCACGCTGTCGCAGACCATGCGCTATGGCACGCCGCTCGCGCAGGCGCTGCGCGTCGTAGCGGCCGAGATGCGCAATGAGGCGCTGATCGGCCTCGAGGAACGGGCGAACCGGCTGCCGGTGCTGATGACGGTCCCGCTGATGCTGTTCATCATGCCCACCATCTTCCTGATCGTCGGCGGGCCGGCGGCGCTCCATCTCATCGACACGTTCCTCCGCTGATGCCCCCCCGCTGATGCCCGGCCTCCCCCGAACTCCGCCCCGACGATGCCCGGACTTCAGCCGTCCAAGGAGCCGCCACGGGTGCTGCGACCCGCGCCGATGCCTTGCGGGCACGCACCGAACCCGACATGCTGCCATGCAACAACAGCAGGGGGTGCAGCATGCGTCGGCGGTCATTTCTTCAGACGGGGGCGGCCGGCGTTGCGGCAGCGACGTTGCCGCGGGTTTCCATCGCACAGCCGGCGAACGCGCGCGTGCTGCGTTTTGTGCCCCAGGCCAACCTGACGCTGCTGGACCCGATCATCACCACCGCCGCGGTGACCGCGAACCACGCCTGGATGGTGTGGGACACGCTGTTCGGGGTGAACGCGGCACAGCAGGCGAAGCCGCAGATGGCGGAGGGGTTCACCGTCTCGGACGATGGCCGCGTCTATCTGATCAGGCTGCGCGACGGGCTGAAGTTCCACGACGGGGAGCCGGTGCGCGCGCAGGACTGCGCGGCCAGCCTTGCGCGCTGGTCGGCACGCGACACGTTCGGCCAGACGGTCGGCAAGGTGGTGGAAAGCTGGGGCGCGGCCGACGACCGCACGATCAAGATCACGCTGAAGCAGCCGTTCCCGCTGCTGATCGATGCGATCGCCAAGCCGGACGCGCAGATCGCCTTCATGATGCCGGAGCGCGTCGCCAAGTCGGATCCGTTCAAGGCGGTGACCGAGATCATCGGGTCCGGCCCATTCCGTTTCCTGAAAGACGAATTCAACGCCGGCAGCTTCGCGGCGTGGGCGAAGTTCGATGGTTACGTGCCGCGGCAGGAGGCGCCGGACTGGACCAGCGGCGGCAAGGTCGCGAACTTCCAGCGCATCGAGTGGAAGATCATCCCCGACGCCGCCACCGCATCGGCCGCGCTGCAGAGCGGCGAGGTCGACTGGTACGAGCAGGTGCAGGCCGACCTCGTGCCGCTGCTGAAGCGCAGCAACGACATCGCCTTCGCCGCGTCCAATCCGCAGGGCTATATCGGCGGCCTGCGCTTCAACCACCTGCATCCGCCGTTCAACGACGTGCGCCTGCGCCGCGCGGTGCTCGCCGCGGTGAACCAGGAAGACTACATGGGCGCGATCACCGGCAACGACCCATCGGCGTGGCGCATGTGCCGCTCGCAGTTCCCGTGCGGCACGACCTACGGCACCGAGAGCACGCTGCCGGTGCAGAAGGGCGACCTGGAGGCGGCGAAGAAGCTGATCAAGGAGGCGGGGTACGGCGGCCAGAAGGCCGTCATCATCAACCCGACCGACTTCGCGACCATCGGCCCGCTGGGCGACATCACCTACGACATGTTCAAGAAGATCGGCATCAACGCGGAACTGGTCTCTACCGACTGGGGTTCGGTGGTGCAGCGCCGCAACAGCAAGGAGCCGGTCGACAAGGGCGGCTGGTCGGTGTTCCACACCTGGTTCACCGGCGGGTTCGTCATCAATCCGGTGGTGACGGCGCCGTTCCGCGGCCAGGGGGCCGCGGCAGGCTGGTTCGGCTGGTACGACAATCCGAAGATCGAGGCGATGACCCAGGAATGGATCGACGCCAAGGATGCGGACGGCCGCAAGAAGGTGGCCGCGGCGATCCAGCAGGAGAATTACGAGCAGGTTCCCACGGTGACCCTCGGGCAGTTCCAGATCCCCACCGCCTTCCGGAAGAGCCTGGTCGGGAAACTCGAATGCACCGGGCCGCTGTTCTGGAACGTCAAGCGGGCGTAGCGGCAGACCGGGCCGGCCGATGCGGCGGGGACGCACTTTCGTCTCCGCCGCGCGTCCCGCCCGCCCGGCCTCCTCCGCATCCGGAGGACGCCGCCGCCGTCAGCCCTTCTGCTGCGCCAGGATCTCCGCGATCCGCGCGTTGGTGCCGTTGATGTCTGGCAGCCGCTCGCCGCGGGCGACGCGCTCCAGCGACAGCTTCTCGGCCTGCTGCATGCCGATGGCGCGTTCCGCGGCCGCCTGGATGTCGGACGGCGGCATCACCAGCACGCCGTTCTCATCGGCCAGCACGGCATCGCCCGGCGACACCGCGACGCCACCACAGGACACCGGCGTGCCGAACTCGCCCTGCAGGAACAACCGCTTGCCCGTGACGGTGGACAGCCCGCGCGCCCAGACCGGCAGGCCGTACTGGCGCAACTCGTCGATATCGGTCGCCATGCCGTCGATGATGATGCCGACACAGCCGGCGGCGCGCGCCGCGAAGGCCACGCCGCCGCCGCAGGCCGCATGGCGCGCGTCGCCGGCGCGGTCGATCACCAGCACATCACCTGGGCGCAGCTTGCCGAGCGCGTAATGGACGATGGCCGTGTCGGGGCCGAAGCAGCGCGCGGTGACCGCGGTGCCAGCGATGCGGTGGCCCGACAGCAGCGAGCGGATGCCCGGATCCATGAAACCTACGTGGCGGAAATGGCCGATGGTGGCGGGCTCCGCCTGGCGGAGCAGATCCACCTTGTCGGCTGCGATCTGTGACGGCGGCTCATGGACGATGAACATGGCGGTCGGTCTCCCCCTGCGCGGCAGTCCAGGCGTGGCAGCCAGCCCGGACGATGCCGCCGATAGCACAGGGCCGCCGATAGCACAGGGCCGCCGATAGCACAGGGCCGCCGATAGCACAGGTCAGGACTGGGGCGGATTCCGTTCGCGCTGGCTCACGGAATCCGCCCCGGCCCGTTGCCCGAGAGCGTGATTCACCGCTCCGGCGATTCCACCTGCACGGATCACGGTCTAGGCGCGCAGGGGTTCCGGCGGCGGATCGGTCGGCACGGGGATCGGCGCCGGCGGCTCCTCGATCGGCACGGGCGCGTCCGGATCAGGCTCCTCGGGCGGCTGGCCGGGCGGCTTCGGCGGGTCCGACAACCGCATCACCGTGCCGCCTCTTCGGCCATCGCCGCGGCCTGTTCGGGCGATTCTGCCACCTGCACGGGGGATTCCGCCACCTGCCGCAACGCCTCGTGCGCACGCGTCAGCGCGATGGAGGGTGCGCTGTCGGGCTGCAGCGCGAACAGCAGCAGCGAGCGCCCGGTCACCTCATATTCCTCGCCGGTCTGCACCTGCGGCGGATCGGTGCGGTCGGGTGCATTGGTGTCCAGCAGGCAGCGCCACGCCTGGCCGCCGACCACCTCGGGCAGGCGGAAGCGCACCACGTCGTGGTAGGCGTTCAGCACCAGCAGCACCGTGGCATCCATCGACGGCCGCTTGATCCCAGTCGCCTGCGCCCGCCCGTCCATCAGCATCCCGAAGCACCGCGCGTTGGTGTCCTGCCACTGCTCGGCCTGGATGTCGGTCGCCGCCGGCGTCAGCCACCGCACGTCGTTCACGTCGAGGTCGGCGTTGTACTCGCCGGTCAGGAAGCGCGAGCGGCGCAGGATCGGAAACGACTGGCGCAGCGCGATCACCTTGCGCACGAAGTCGATCAGCGCCGTGCCTTCATCGCCCACGTTCCAGTTGGTCCAACTGATCTCGTTGTCCTGCGCATAGGCATTGTTGTTGCCGTTCTGCGTGCGGCCGAACTCGTCGCCGGCGAGCAGCATCGGCGTCCCCTGCGACAGCAGCAGCGTCGCCAGCAGGTTGCGCTTCTGCCGGGCGCGCAGCGCGTTGATCTCGGCATCGTCGGTCGGGCCTTCGGCGCCGTGGTTCCACGACAGGTTGTCGGAATGGCCGTCCTGGTTGTTCTCGCCGTTCGCCTCGTTGTGCTTCTCGTTGTACGCAACGAGGTCGTGCAGCGTGAAGCCGTCATGCGCGGTGACGAAGTTGACGCTCGACCACGGCTTGCGCCCGCGATGGGCGAAGGCATCGGCCGAGGCGGCCAGGCGCGTTGCCATCTCGGCGAGCTTGCCTTCGTCGCCTTTCCAGAACGCGCGCACGGTGTCGCGGTACTTGTCGTTCCATTCCGCCCAGCCCGGCGGGAAGCCGCCGACCTGATAGCCGCCCGGGCCGATATCCCAGGGCTCCGCGATCAGCTTCACCTGCGACAGCACCGGGTCCTGCAGACAGCTCTGCAGGAAGCCGTGCGAGGCATCGAAGCCGTCCGGCTGGCGCGCCAGAATCGTTCCTAGGTCGAAGCGGAAGCCGTCGACGTGCATCTCGCACACCCAGTAGCGCAGCGAATCCGTGACCATCTGCAGCACACTCGGATGGCTGAGGTTCAGCGTGTTCCCGGTGCCGGTGTCGTTGATGTAGTAGCGCGGCTGGTCGGGCAGCAGCCGGTAATAGGAGCTGTTGTCTATCCCGCGGAACGACAGCGTCGGTCCCCGCTCGTTGCCCTCGGCGGTGTGGTTGTAGACCACGTCGAGGATCACCTCGAGCCCGGCATCGTGCAGCCGCGCCACCATCTCCTTGAATTCCGAGAAGACGAAGGCAGGCACAGCGGAATAGCGCGGGTCGGGAGCGAAGAAGCCGATGGAATTGTAGCCCCAGTAGTTGGTCAGTCCCTTCTCGAGCAGATGCCGGTCGTTGACGAAGGCGTGGATCGGCAGCAGTTCCACCGAGGTGACGCCAAGCGATTTGATGTAGTCGACCACTTCCTTGCGGCCGATGCCCGAGAACGTGCCGCGCAGGTTTTCGGGCACCGCCGGATGCAGCCTGGTGAAGCCACGCACATGCGTCTCATACAGGATCGTGCGATCCCAGGGCACCGCGGGCGGCCGCACGCGCCCCCAGGTGAAGGCGGGATCGATCACCCGGCATTTCGGCATGAAGCGCGCACTGTCGCGGCGATCCTGGCTGAGGTCGGCGTCGCGCGAGCCGATCGAGTAGCCGAACAGCGCATTGTCCCAGCGCAGCGTGCCGACATACGCCTTCGCGTAAGGATCGAGCAGCAGCTTGTTGGGATTGAAACGATGGCCGCTCTGCGGCTCGAAGGGGCCGTGCACGCGATAGCCATAGATCGTGCCGGGCCGTGCGTCCGGCAGATAGCCATGCCAGACCTCGTTGGTGTACTCAGGAAGTTCGATCCGCTCCAACTCGGTGCGGCCGCTGTCGTCGAACAGGCAGAGTTCCACCTTGGTGGCGTTCGCCGAGAACAGCGAGAAGTTCACCCCAAGTCCATCCCACGTGGCCCCGCGCGGATTGGGCGAACCTTCGGTAATGCGGGACCTTCTGAATGCGGGCGGCATGCACACTCCCCTTGCTGCCGCGGACAGATGCGGCAGCAAGGGGGACCATTCCAGACAAATTTTGTTCAGCTCGTGAATCGTCCGATCAGGTAGCCGATGGCAACCGCGACCAATGCGGAGGTCATCGGCTGGTCCTTGATCACGTCGCTGAGACGCGCGACCTGCTCCTGCGCCTGGCCGGCCGCCTGGTTGTACAGGCCTTCTGCCTGGGTCTTCGCATCGCCGGCCAGTTCACCGACCTTCTCCTGCACCTTGCCGCCGAAATCGCGAGCCGTGCCTTCGAAACCGTCGTTCATGCAAACACCTCCATGGAAACGAGAGCCGCATGAACGTCCGGGATGAAAGCCGGTTGCTTGCCATTCAGGTGAAGTTCAGGCGAAGTCCCGGCGCATGCCACTCCATCGCGCCCAGCCGGCCGGTTGCCGACAGCGTGATGTAGGCGGTGCGCAGATCGGCGCCTCCGAAGCAGATATTGGTGGGGAATTCGTCGGGTACTTCGACGCGCTTCACCACATCGCCGTCCGGTGCGATGACGGTGATGCATCCGGCATGCAGCGTGGCGACGGCGATGTTGCCGCTCGCCTCCACCGCGAGGCTGTCGAAGCGCTGGAAGCCACCGAGGCCGGCGATGATCCGCCCGCCATGCGGCGACGGCCAGCCCTGCTTCTTCAGCACGCCGGGCGCCTCGATGTCGAAGGCCCAGAGCCGCGCGGGCTCGGTGTCGGCGACGTAGAGCACCTTGCCGTCGGGCGACAGGCCGCAGCCGTTCGGGCTCAGGATCGGATAGGCGATCTCGGTGATCTTCGAGCCGTCGGGCAGCGCGTAGTACAGCCCGCCGTGGTCGCGCGTGCGCGCATAGCGCTTGCCGAGATCGGTGAAGTAGAAGCCGCCCTGCGTGTCGAACACCAGGTCGTTCGGTGCCGACAGCTTGTGGCCGTTGACGTGCGAGTACAGCACGCGGGTCTCGCCGGTCTTCGGGTCGATCCGCTGGATGCAGCCGCCGTCATAGTCGTCGGCCGGGCCGACCGCCATCCAGTGGCCCGGCGGGTATTTGCCGCCGCCGTTGTTGCACAGGTACAGCGCGCCGTCCGGGCCGATCGCCAGGCCGTTCGGCCCGCCGCCGGCGCTGCCGATGGTGGAGCGGGCGCCGTCCGGCCCGATGCGGGTGCAGCAGCGGCCGGCGATCTCGGTCAGGATGACGGCGCCGTCGGGCATCACGACGGGACCCTCGGGGAAGCCGAAATCGCTGGCAACGATGCGGACGTCTGGCATGGGCGGTTTCCTCCTGCGGACTGACAGCGGGGGTTCCGGCACAACCCGTCCTCCCCCTAGAATGACGCCGCCATCCTGCCGGAGAATGCGTCGCTGTCCCAGACCCGGAAGCTGCTCGACGTCCAGGGCCTGAGCGTCAGCTTCGCCACCGACCGCGGGCCGGTGACCGTGGTGCGCGGCCTCGACCTTGCGGTAGCCGAGGGGGAGACCCTGGCCGTGGTGGGCGAATCGGGCTCCGGCAAGTCGGTGACCGCGCTCGCCATCACCCGGCTGATCGACCACACCGGCGGGCGCATCGCGGGCGGGCGGATCCTGTTCACCGACCGCGCCGGGCGCGAGCGCGACCTGGCGGCCGAGCCGCAGGAGGCGATGCGCCGGATGCGTGGGCCGGAACTCGCGATGGTGTTCCAGGAACCCATGAGCAGCCTGAACCCGGTGCTGCGGATCGGCGAGCAGATCGCCGAGGCGGTGATGCTGCACCAGGGTCTCGGCGCGGCCGCGGCGATGGAGGAGGCCAGGCGCCTGCTGGAGCATGTGCGCATCCCGGAGGCCGCGCGGCAGTTGCAGCGCTATCCGTTCCAGCTTTCCGGCGGGATGCGTCAGCGGGTGATGATCGCCATGGCGCTGTCGTGCCGGCCGCGCCTGCTGATCGCCGATGAGCCGACCACCGCGCTCGACGTCACCGTGCAGGCCCAGGTGCTGCGCCTGCTGCGCGCCTTGCAGCGCGAGCACGGCATGGGGCTGATCTTCATCACCCACGACATGGGCGTGGTGGCCGAGATGGCGGACCGCGTGCTGGTGATGCGCGACGGCGTGAAGCTGGAGGAGGGCGGGGTGCTGCGCGTGTTCGACGCGCCGGAGCATCCCTATACGCGCGCGCTGCTGGACGCGGTGCCGGTGCTCGGCAGCCTGGCCGGCCAGCCCCTGCCCGCGCCGTTTCCCGTCGCCTCGCAGGTGCCGCGGCCGCAGGCGACGGTGCGGGCCGATCTGGCGCCGGTGCTGGACGTGAAGGGCCTCACCACGCGGTTCGACGTGCGGCGGCGGTTCCGCCTGGCCGGGCGCATCCACGCGGTCGAGCAGGTCAGTCTGACGGTGCGGCAGGGCGAGACCCTGGCGCTGGTCGGCGAATCGGGCTGCGGCAAGTCCACGACGGGGCGCAGCATCATCCGCCTGGAGCAGCCCCTGGCCGGCGAGATCCGGCTGAACGCGGAGGATGTCACAACGCTCGACCGTGCGCAGGAGGCCAGGCTGCGGCGCGGCGTGCAGTACGTGTTCCAGGACCCGCTGGCCTCGCTCGATCCGCGCCTCACGATCGGCTTCTCGATCGCCGAGCCGATCCGCACCCACCGCCTGCTGCGCGGCGCGGCGGTGGAGCGGCGGGTGCACGAATTGCTGCGCCTGGTGGGGCTGCTGCCGGAGCACGCGCGGCGCTATGCGCATGAATTGTCCGGCGGCCAGCGGCAGCGCTGCTGCATCGCCCGCGCGCTGGCCTCGGAGCCCAGCCTGATCATCGCCGATGAGGCGGTGGCGGCGCTGGATGTATCGATCCGCGCGCAGGTGGTGAACCTGCTGATGGAGTTGCAGGCGCGGCTGGGCGTCGCCTACCTGTTCATCTCGCACGACATGGCGGTGGTGGAGCGGGTCAGCCACCGGGTGGCGGTGATGTATCTCGGCCAGATCGTGGAGATCGGCCCGCGCCAGGCGGTGTTCGAGGATCCGCAGCACGCCTACACGCGGCGGCTGCTGGCGGCGGTGCCGATTCCCGACCCGCGCCGGCGCGACCATTCGGTGGAACTGGACGACAGCGAGGTGCCGAGCCCGCTGCGCCGGCCCGACGATCCGCCGGTCGTGGCGCCGCTGGTGCAGGTGGGCGAGGACCATTTCGTCGCCCGCCACCGCATCGGCGGGATGTACTGATGCGGCATTAAGCGAGGGCAATAAGCGGGGCAACAAGGCAGGGCAATGCGGCTCGGATGCGGCGAGGCGACGGTTGCGCCTTGTTGCCGGCGGCGGGCGCCCATAGTCTCCGCGCCATGGATGCCGAGCCCCCTGACCTGGCCCCGAGTCGCCGCCTCGAGGACACGCTGGCGGCGGCCGACCTGCATTTGGCCCGTGGCGAAAAGCAGGTGGCGGCGCTGCTGAAATCGATCCGCCGGCTGCGCCGCGCCACCCAGGAGGGTGCCATGGCGACGCTGCCGTCCGCCGTTGCCGCCGCCCAGGCCGATGCCGGCAGGCTCGCCGAGCCGCTGGCCGATGCCGCGGCGGCGCTCGGCTACGATGTCGCCGACGCGTTTGCCTCCGGCGCCTGGCTGGACGAACTGGCCGCCGCCGCGCAGGAGGCGGGCGTCGTACTGGTGCGCCGCGACGGCCGGGTGACCGCCTATCCGGTGGCGTTGCGGCTCGATGCCCGCGCGCAGGGCGTGCGGGTCGGGCGCAGGCTGGAACGCCGCATCCGCCCGGGCTTTCTCGCGGCCCAGCTCAAGCTGCTGCAGCAGCGGCCGGAGCGGTTCAACGCACGCCAGTTCCTCGACCGGCTGTTCGCGCTGTATCAGAGCGTGGCGCGCGCCGAGGATCCCGAGTGGCGGCCGGCGCGGGCGGGCGAGGGGCCGCTGGTGTCGCTCGCCGACCTGTACGAGTTGCTGACCCTGCTGCCCGCCGCCGGCGCCGACTATCCGCTGGAGGAGTTCACCACCGACCTGCTGCGGCTCGACCGGCATCCCGACGCCACCGACAAGGGCGGCCGTCGCTTCGAACTCGGCGGCTCGACCGGGCGCAAGGGCGGCAAGCGGCTCACCGTGTTCGACGAGGCCGGCGAGCAGCACGACTACTTCGCGATCCGCTTCATCCTGGATTCGTCCGATGGACGTTCTGACAACGCCGAAACTGCCGCTCGCTGAGTGGCTCTCACTGGTCGAGCGCGACTACCTGGCGGCGTTCCTGCCGGCGGGTGGTGCCGCCGTGAAATTCGCCATCCTCGACGCCGGTGGCGCGGGGACGGTGGCCGAGCACCTGCTGCGGCTGGGGCGGCAGCACGCCATGCTGACCGTCGAGGTCGATGCGGGGCTGACGCGCATCCACCTGATGCAGGACCTGTTCGTCGCCATCACCCGCGCGCTGCCGTGGGACAGCCTGGTGCAGCGCTACCTGGAGGCGCTGTTCGCGGCGCATGACTATGCCTGGCCGCGGCCGGGCAGCGCGATGGCGATCCCGGACCTGGCGGCCGCCTTCGCGGTGGCGCCGAACCTGCTCGCCCATCGCGTCGATCGCTGGCTGACCGCCGATCTGTGGGAGGATCGCCGGCTGGCGCAGGATTTCCGCGCCGCGCTGCTGGCGCTGTGCCTGTCGCATCTCGACGGCACGGGGTGGGAGGCGGCGGGGCCCGTCGCGCAGTGGCTGCGCGGCGAGAAGGTGCCGCCCGCCGCATTGCACGCGGCAGACATCACCGCCCGGCTGTCGCGCACCAATGCGCGCGCGATGCTGGCCTCGCTGTGCCACTTCCTGCGCAAGGCCGGCACCGCCGGGCTGCTGGTGGTGCTGGACGCGCGGCGGCTGTCCTCCGGTGCGGCGGCCGAAGGGATGTTCCGCTATTCGCCGGCCGCGGTGATGGACGCCTACGAGGTGCTGCGGGAGATCATCGACGACACGGAGCGGCTGCCCGGCCTCTTCCTGGCGGTGCTGGCGGACCCGGAGCTTGCCACCGGCGATCCGCGCCGCGCGCTGTCGCAATACGCCGCGCTGCAGATGCGGGTCTGGCCGGACGTGCGTCCGGGCGATCGGCAGAACCCGATGGCACCGCTGGTCTGGCTGGCGCCATGACGCACGCGGCCCACATGACGCACGCGGCACCCACGGCGATCGGAGCAGGCATGTCGATCGAGCCGCGCATGGCGATCGAGGCGCTGCGGGCGGGGGTGCCGAACAGTGCCGCCGTCCGCCTGATGGGCACCGAGCAGACCGGCATCGAGCACGCCTTCGACGGGGCGCTGGCCGCCGCCTGGACCGAGGGCGTACAGGCGCGCCCCGGCATCGGCATGGCCGGCGGGTTCGGCACCGGCAAATCCCACCTGCTCGGCTACCTCGCCGAGGTCGCGCGCCAGCAGCATTTCGTCGTCAGCCGCGTCGTGGTCAGCAAGGAGACGCCGCTGTCGCATCCCGGGCATTTGCTCGCGGCTGCGCTGCGCGACGCGTCGCTGCCCGACCGGCCGGACGATCCGATCGCCGCCTGCATCGCGGTGCTGCGCGAGCGGCCCGAGGCGATGGAGGCGATCGAGGTCGCGATCGGCGAACAGGGGACCGGGCTGGCGCCGATCTTCGCCGCCTCGCTGTTCCTGCTGCGCCGCGGCTCGACGCCGCCCGAGGTGGTGCGGCGGATCGCGCGGCTGTGGAGCGGCACGAAGGTCAGCTTGCCGGCCTTCCGCCAGGCGCTGGGGGCGGCCGGTGCGGGGCGGATGTTCGCGCTGAAATCAGTGCCCGCCGCGGCGATGGCCGAGCAGGTCACCCGGTTCGTGCCGCTGCTGTTCCGGGCTGCCGGCTATGCGGGCTGGTGCATCCTGCTCGACGAGGTGGAACTGATCGGCCGCTACACGCCGTTGCAGCGCGCGCTGTCCTATGTCGGGCTCGGCTCGCTGCTCGGGCTGGACGCCGCCCACCGCTTCCCGGGGATCGTCACGGTCTATGCCATCACCGACGATTTCGTTGCCGCAGTGATCAACGCGCGCCAGGACGCCGAGAAGCTGCCCGAGCGGCTGACGCTGAAGGGCCGGCCGGCGGCCGCGTCGCTCGCGCTGTCGACGATCCGCCATATCGAGCGAACCGTGCTGCAGAACCGCCTGCTGCCGCCCAGTGCGGCCGACCTCGCCGCGTGCCACGACCGGGTGCGCCAGCTCTACGGTGAGGCGCATGGCTGGCCGGCGCCGCCGCTGCCGCCGGTGGAACGGACCAGTTCGCGGACGCTGCGGCAGTACATCAAGGGGTGGATCACGCAGTGGGACCTGCTGCGTCTCGGCGGCGGCGGCGTGACGCTGATTGCGGGTAGTATCGGCAGCAACTATGCCGAGGACGCCACGCTCGCCGAGCCGTCCGCGCCGGATGAGGACGAGGCTTAGGACAACCGGGCACAGGATGCCGGCGCTGCACTGACCGAGGAGGGTTTCTGGTGAAACACATGCTATTCCGCGGGGCCTCCCGCATGCTGCTGGCGGCCGCGCTCGCGCTCGGCACGGCGGGCGGCGCGCTCGCGGCCAAGGACCTCGTGGTGGGCGTGCCGGACAATCTGACCGGCCTCGATCCCGCCGACCTCAACGACAACCTGTCGCAGTCGGCGGTGCGGCTGATGTTCGAAGGGCTGTACATGCTCGACGAGCACATGAAGCTGCGCCCGCAGCTCGCCGAGAGCTATGAGGCGAGCGACGACGCCAAGACCTTCACCTTCCATCTGCGCAAGGGCGTCACGTTCCACGATGGCTCGCCGTTCAATGCGGCGGCGGTGAAGTTCAGCTTCGACCGCGCCGGCAATCCGGAGAACAAGCTCAAGCGGCAGAGCCTGTACGTGATGATCGACCACACCGACGTGGTGGACGAGTACACCGTGCGCATGGTGCTGAAATATCCGTTCGGCGCCTTCGTCAACAACATCGCGCATCCCGGCGCGCTGATCGTGTCACCCAAGTCGGTGCAGGAATTCGGCAAGGAGGTGACGCGGCATCCGGCCGGCACGGGTCCGTACCAGTTCGTGAGCTGGACGGCGGATACGCTGAAGATGAAGAAGAACGACCATTACTGGAAGCCGGGCACGCCGAAGATCGACACGATCACCTATCGCGGCGTACCGGAGAACGGCGCGCGCATCGCGATGCTGCAGGCGGGCGAGGCGCAGTTCATCTATCCGGTGCCGCCAGAGATGATCAAGGCGATCCAGAACAGCGCCACGATCAGCGTGTTCGACGAGCCGTCGATCCTGATCCGCTACGTGGCGCTGAACATGAGCAAGAAGCCGTTCGACAATCCCAAGGTGCGCCAGGCGCTGAACTACGCGATCGACAAGCAGGCGTTCGCCAAGGTGGTGTTCAGCGGGTTCAGCGATCCGATGGACTCGCCGATGCCGCAGGGGCTCGGCTTCTACCAGAAGCAGGGGACCTACGCGTACGACCCGGCCAAGGCGAAGGCGCTGCTGGCGGAGGCGGGCTATCCGAACGGGTTCGAGACGACGGTCACTGGCCTGTCCAACACGCTGGTGCAGCGTGGCATGCAGTTCGTGCAGCAGCAGCTTGCGATGGTCGGCGTCACCGTGAAGGTGGAGCCGCTGGAGGCGGGCGTGCTGACCGCCAAGCTGTTCAACGTGAAGGGTGCCGAGGATTCCACCACACAGATGGTCTATGGCGGCTGGTCATCGTCGACCGGCGATGCGGATTGGGGCATGCGGCCGATGCTGTATACCAAGTCGTTCCCGCCGGTGCTGTCGAACCAGGCATTCTACAGCAACCCGGTGACCGACGCGGCGATCGAGGAGGGGCTGGCGACGGTCGATTCGGCCAAGCGCGCCGCTGCCTATGGCAAGGCGCAGGCGCAGGTCTGGCAGGATGCGCCGTGGATCTTCCTCGCGGTGGACCACAACCTCGCGGCCTACTCGAAGAAGCTGCACGGGGCGTTCATGCGGCCGGACCAGCAGTTCCACCTGGCCGAGGATGCGCGGCTGGATTGACGGTGGCGGCGGGACCCTCGGCCCTCCCGCGCGTGGACGAGGCGGCGTGGTGGCACGGCCGTTGCTTTCCTCGGCCATTGCCTCCGTGGACGGGCTGAGGGTGCATGCTCGACTACCTGATCCGCCGCCTCGCCAGCACCATCCCGGTGCTGCTCGCCGTGGCCGCCTTCGTCTTCCTGTTCGTGCATCTGCTGCCGGGCGATCCGGCGCGGCTGGTCGCCGGGCCTGACGCCTCGCCGCAGGACATCGCGGCGGTGCGCGCCGAGATGGGGCTCGACCTGCCGCTGCCGGTGCAGTTCCTGCGCTATCTGGGGCAGACGGTGCAGTTGGAACTCGGCCGCTCGATCAAGACGCACCAGACGGTGGCGGAACTGATCGGCGAGCGCTTCATGCCGACCCTGCTGCTCACCGTCTTCGCCATGCTGTGGGCCACCGTCGCCGGCGTCGGCCTCGGCGTGCTGTCCGGCGTGAAGCGTGGCCAGTGGCAGGACCAGGCGGCGATGGTGCTGGCGATCTCCGGCGTGTCGTTCCCGGGCTTCTGGCTGGGGCTGCTGCTGATCGATCTCTTCTCGGTGCGGCTGGGCTGGCTGCCGACCGGCGGCTACGGCACCTGGGAGAGCTTCGTGCTGCCGGCCTTCACGCTCGGCACGGCCGTCGCCGCGGTGATGGCGCGCTTCACCCGCTCCGCCTTCGTCGAGATCACCGCTGAGGACTATGTGCGCACCGCGCGCGCCAAGGGCGTGCCGGAGCGCAGCGTGATCTGGAAGCACACGCTGCGCAACGCGCTGATCCCGGTGATCACGCTCACTGGCCTGCAGTTCGGCTTCCTGCTGGGCGGCGCGATCGTGGTGGAGACGGTGTTCGCCTGGCCCGGTCTCGGCCGGCTGCTGGTCGACAGCGTCGCCTATCGCGACTACCCGGTGATCCAGGCGGAGATCCTGCTGTTCTCCTGCGAGTTCGTGCTGATCAACCTGATCGTCGACCTGCTGTACGCGGTGGTGAACCCGGAGATCCGGCTGCGATGAGCGAGGCCGCCATCGCCGTCCCCGCGCTCCGCTCGCCCTCGGCCGAGTTCTGGCGCCGCTTCCGCCGCAAGCGCGTGGCACTGGCCTCCGGCGGCGTGCTGCTGGCGCTGATCCTGGCGGCGATCGCGGCACCCTGGATCGCGCCGTACGGCCCGTTCGTGCCGGACTACGACAACGTGCTCGCCGGCCCGTCCTGGCAGCATCTCTGCGGCACCGACACGTTCGGGCGCGACATCTTCAGCCGCATCCTGTGGGGCGGGCGCATCTCGCTCACGGTCGGCTTCGTGTCGGTGGCGCTCGGCGGCGTCACGGGCGTGGTGCTGGGGCTGATCAGCGGCTTCTTCGGCGGCTGGATCGACGGCCTGATCATGCGCCTGATGGACGTGCTGCTGGCCTTCCCCGGGATTCTGCTGGCGATCGGCGTGGTCGCGCTGCTCGGGCCGGGCATCGACAACGTCATCTATGCCATCGCGGTGTTCAGCGTGCCGGTGTTCGCCCGCCTGGTGCGCGGCAGCACGCTGGGGCTGAAGCAGACGCTGTACGTGCAGGCGGCGCGCAGCATCGGGGTGCGGCCGGCGCTGCTGATGCTGCGCCACATCCTGCCGGGCACGCTGCCCAGCGTGATCGTCTACTGCTCGCTGCGGGTGGGCACGTCGATCCTGACCGCGGCGGCACTGAGCTTCATCGGCCTGGGCGCGCCGCCGCCGAGCCCGGAATGGGGCGCGATGCTGGCCGAGGGTCGCAGCTATCTGGGGGTCGCCGACCAGATCACGCTGTTCCCGGGCCTCGCGATCTTCGTGACCGTGCTGGCGTTCAACCTGCTGGGCGACGGACTGCGCGACGCGCTGGACCAGAAGCTGCGATAGCGCGTGATCCGCGCGGGCGGGGTGACCGGAGCGGACAGTGGCTCATTCCGTTTTCCGCTCGCAGCGACGAAAGACGTGGATGGTGGGGCCAAGCCCCGCCGTGACGGTTGTGGTCGCGCTACAGGTGCCAGAGGCCGCGTGCGTCGGCGAAGCCGGCCTGCAGGCGCTGGAGTTCGGCACCGAGTTCGTAGGCCAGCAGCGCGCGTTCGGCCGGCCGCTGCGGGGCGGCCGCATCGGCAGCGACCCCCGCGGCGATCGCATCGAACGGGCCGAATTCCAGCGCATTCGCCATGTCGAGCAGCGTCGGTCGCAGGCCGCTCCAGCGCAGCCGCGCCGCCTCGTCGGGCGGCTGCGCCCGACTGGCGACCAGCAGTTCGAACATGCTGATCAGGATGCGCAGGCGGTGCTGGATCGCCTCGATCCGGTCGAGCGGCACGCGGCTCTCCTTCGCGACCCACGGCAGCAGCGAGCGAAGCTGCGGCAGCACCGCGCTGACCGACGCCATGGTATGCAGCGCCGTCTCGGGGGCGTCCGGCGCGTCCGAGGCCATCGCGTCGCACACCGCCGCACAGCCGCGCAGTGCATCGGCGAGTTGGTAGCGCCAGGACCACGTGGCGTAGATCGGCAGCGCGAACGACAGCAGCAGCGCGATGGCGATGCCGATGAACACGTTGACCGCGCGCCACAGGCTGTCCTCCATCGAGTCGGTGCCGTGGCCGGCGACGATGATGAGCGTGACGGCCGCGAGCAGCGCCACGTACCCGCCGCGGCCGATCGCATGGTAGGCGCAGACGCCGCAGAAACCGGCGATCAGCAGCCAGGTCAGCGGCGTCGATTCCAGCGCGCGGTGCTGCAGGATCACCAGCAACCCGGCCAGCGCGCCCAGGGCCGTGCCGAGCGCGCGCTCGATGGCG
The DNA here is from genome assembly GCA_037201625.1 of Acetobacteraceae bacterium. Taxonomy (GTDB): domain Bacteria; phylum Pseudomonadota; class Alphaproteobacteria; order Acetobacterales; family Acetobacteraceae; genus JAMXLO01. Next base: position 50,430 of record JBBCGR010000004.1, read on the forward strand.
CGGCGGTGGATGTTGCCGTGGTGCTGCAGGCCGGCGATGACGATCAGCAGGGAGATCGCGGTCCATTCCCCGTGGGGAATGCCGAAGCCGACGGTCAAGCCGAGGGCCAGCAGGATGCCGGCGGCGATCCGCGTGGCGTGGATGAGCCTGGCGTGGCGATAGCGGAGATGCGGATCGAACGGGGCCCGCAGCATGGCGCTGATGTCCATCACCGGTCTCCGATCGCGGGCGCGGGTCGCCGGTGTAGCGCCGGTGCAGCGGAGTGACAACGCAGCGCTCGGGGTTTCACCCCGCACCCCGACCAGGAGGCTTTGCCTCCTGGACCTCCAGCAAAGGCGGAGCCTTTGCAATCCTCAACTTGGCCTGGGGGAAGGAGGCCCGTTACTCGGACCCATCCCGGTCCGAGTAACGGGCCTCCTTCCCCCAGGCCAAAGTCCGGGGTTCCGAGGGCTGCGCCCTCGGCGGGGATCCAAGGGGCAGCGCCCCTTGGTCAGGGACCGGGGTGAAACCCCGAGCGCTGCCGCTTGAGCGCCCCCGCCGCGCGGATCACACTCGACCCCCATCGAAGGGGGAAACAGCATGCAGATCGGATTCATCGGACTGGGCATGATGGGCGCCGGCATGGCGAGCAATCTGCAGAAGGCAGGCCACACGCTCATCGTGCACGACCTGTCGCGTCAGGCGGCCTCGCAGCACCTGGCCAACGGCGCCATCTGGGCCGACAGCCCGCGCGCGCTGGCCGAGCAGGTGGATGTCGTGTTCACTTCGCTACCGACGCCGGCCGATGTGGAGCGTGTCGGCACCGGTGAGGACGGCCTGCTGTCGGGCTTCCGCAAGGGCGCCGCGTGGTTCGACCTGTCGACCAACGCGGTCGACGTGGTGCGCCGCCTGCACGCGCAACTGGCCGAGCACGGGGTGGAATTCCTCGACGCGCCCGTCAGCGGCGGGCCGCGCGGCGCCAACTCCGGGCGGCTGGCGATCTGGGTCGGCGGCGACAAGGCCGTGTTCGACAAATACCAGTCCGTGCTGGACGCGATGGGCGATGCGGCGCGCTACATCGGTCCGATCGGTGCCGGCTCGATCGCCAAGCTGGTGCACAACGCCGCCGGTGCGGCGGTGAACATCGTGCTGGCCGAAGTGTTCACCATGGGCGTAAAGGCGGGCGTCGAGCCGCTGCCGCTGTGGGAGGCGATCCGCCAGGGCGCCGGTGGCCGCGCGCGCGTGTTCGACCGCATGTCGAGCCACTTCCTCACCGGCAGCTACGATCCCGCCGATTTCGCGCTGCGCCTGCTGCACAAGGACGTATCGCTGGCGTGCCAGTTGGCGCGCGAGGTGGGCGTGCCGATGCGGCTCACCAACCTGGCACGCGAGGAACTCACCGAGGCGCTGGGTCGTGGCTGGGGCCAGCGCGACAGCCGCGTCGGCATGCTGCTGCAGCAGGAACGTGCCGGGATCGACAAGATTGCGGTGCCGGCGGATAAGCTGAAGGCGGTACTCGACGCGGACAAGTAACGCCGCATCGTCACGGCGGCGAAGCCCGGCTATCCACCCGGCTATCCACCCGGCTATCCACTGGGCCAATCCACGTCTTTCCACAGGCAGGAGCACATGCATGGAACTCGGCGCACTGATTCCCCTGGGCGACATCGGCGGCGAACCCGGCGTGGTGCGCGACTACGTCCAGGCGGTCGAGGCGATGGGCTATGACTTCCTGGAGGCGCCCGACCACGTGCTGGGCGTCAACGCCGCCTCGCGCCCCGACTGGGACATGGCCCGCAACACCTCGGCCGACCTGTTCCACGACCCGTTCGTGCTGTTCGGTTTCATCGCAGGCTGCACCAGCAAACTTGGCTTCTCCACCGGCGTGCTGATCCTGGCGCAGCGGCAGGCGGTGCTGGTGGCCAAGCAGGCGGCATCCCTCGAAGTGCTGTGCGACGGCCGCTTCCGGCTGGGCGTCGGCGTCGGCTGGAATGAGGTGGAGTTCCTCGCCCTGAACGAGAACTTTCGCAACCGCGGCCGCCGCTCCGAGGAGCAGGTGGAGGTGATGCAGGCGCTATGGGCGGAAGACCACGTCACGTTCAAGGGCAAGTACCACACGATCGACGATGCGGGGATCAATCCGCGGCCGAAATCGGGCCGTGTGCCGGTGTGGTTCGGCGGCCACCACGATGCGACGCTGGCGCGCATTGCGAAATTGGGCGATGGCTGGATGCCGAATGCCTATCCGCCCGACCACACGGCGCTCGAGGTGTTCGAGAAGCTGCGCGCACTGACCAAGGCCGCGGGCCGTGATCCATCGGCGGTCGGCATCGAGGTGTGGACGTCGTGCGGCTCTGGCACGCCGGAGGAGTGGCGCAAGGAGGCTGCGTTCTGGAAGCAGGCCGGCTGCTCGCATATCTGCCTGACCACGACGTTCAACCGCAGGCATCACCGCCGGATCGAGGGGACCAGGCCGGCGGATCACCTGGCCGCGCTGCAGGCGTATCGCGAGGCGGTGAAGGACGTGCTGTAGGGCGATTGGCGGCACCCTCGCTCGAGGGGTGCCGCCAGCCTCCGCTACGCGAAAACCTCCCCCAGCCGCCGAATGCTCGCCAGCGTCTTGGCGAATTCCATGCCGGGCCAGTGGCAGCGCATCATGAAGTGGTCGACGCCCAGCGCCTCGCGATAGCGCGCGATCTCCTCCTTCACGAACACCGCATCGCCGATGATGAAGCGGTCGCGCGCCAACTCCTCGAATGCCGGGCTCTGCCGGTCCGGCAATCCCCATGACGCGTACGCATCGTATTTGTATTGCAGCGCCGCGCGGCATTCCTCCACCGCCGTCTTCTGGCTCGCACCCACGTAGCATTCGCGCACCATCGGGAAGCAGTCCGGCACCCGGCCGCCCAGCGCCTCGCGATACACGCGCATCTGCGCGGTCAATTCATCGAGCGGCGTGCTGGGCACGATCATCCACGCATCGCCCAGCCGCGCCGCGCGCCTGATCGCCGGGTCGGCGGTGCCGGCGAACCAGATCGGCGGCCCGCCCTCGCGCACCGGCTTCAGACCGATCGCCATGTCGTTCACTTCGTAGAACCGGCCCTTGTGCGTCACGCGCTCGCCGGTCCACAGCCGGCGCATCAGCGCGATGCTCTCCTCCAGCCGCGGCACACGCTCCTTCAGCGACATGCCGAACGCGGCGAACTCGCCCTCGCGATACCCGAGGCCGACGCCCAGCACGTAGTTCCCGCCGGTCAGCACATCGAGCGTCGCCGATTCCTCGGCCACCGCGACCGGGTTCAGCAGCGGCAGGATCAGGATGTTCGGGCCGATCTGCATCCCCTCGGCGTGCTGCGCCAGGTACGCCATCATCGGCACGATCTGCAGCATCTGCAGCGGGCCGGTCAGGTAGTGGTGCGGGAACCACAGCGACTTGAACCCGGCATCGCGCGCCGCGCGCGTCTGCGCCACCAGGTCCGGCAGGTGCGCCGCCACATTCTCGCCCGGCTGGAATTGCGTATTGAGGAACAGACCGACTTTCACCCTTGCGTCTCCCTGCGCTCCGTCGCCCTGCACCTTGAACCAGCCACGCCGGTGAGCCAACTATCGCGGCAATGAGCGATCGCAGACCGCCGGATCTGGACCTGCTGCCCGACGGCAGCTTCCGCCAACGCCGCCCGCCCATCGCGGCGCGTGTTTTCGCATGGGCCATCGTCATCGCGGTGGTCGCCGCCGCGCTGGCCGTCGCGGCCTTCGCGCTGTGGTTCGCGCTGATCCTGATCCCGGTGGTGCTGGTCGCCGGCGCGATCGCCTGGCTGTCCTTCCGCTACCAGGTGTGGCGCGCGGGACGGCGGCCCCGGTTCAGGGGGTAGTCCCGCTCAGGGCGTGATCTTGCCGTCCTGCACCACCAGCCGCACCGGCTTCACCTCGACGCGCTGCCAGACATTGCCCTTGGTGTAGGGATCATTGGCGATGATCGCGTCCAGTTCGGCGCGGTCGGCGCAGTCCACCAGCAGGAACGAGCCGACCGGCTGCTGCGTCTCACCGAAGATCGGCCCGCCGAACACCAGCTTGCCGGCCGCGACATTCGCGGTGAGCCCGGCGAGATGGGTCGGACGCGTCGCCTGCCGCCGCGCCGGCGCCTCCGCATCGGTGCCGTCGTACAGCGTCACCAGGAACTGTGCCATGTGCCGTCTCCGTCATGCCGGGTTGAGTGCGAACTCGCGTGCCAGCAGCGTGTAGGAATGCCGCCGCGCCTCGGGGTCGTGCAGGGTGGTCAGGATGGCGATCTCGTCCACGCCATGTTCGGCGGCGAGGGCTCGCAGCCTGGCGCCGACCGTCGCCGATGTGCCGTAGATCGCCCGCGCGCGCACCCGCTCCAGCCGCTGCGTCTCTGCCTCGGTATAGACATGCGCCGCCGCCTCCTCGGGCGAGGGCAGGGGCGCGAACACGCCGCGGTCGCGCCCCAGCCGCCACATCTCGCGCGAACTGAACAGCCGCGCCGCCTCCGCCTCGGTGTCCGCCGCCATCGCCCAGACGCACAGCGCGGCATAGGGCGCGGGGTGGCGTTCGCTCGGGCGGTAGGTCTCCCGATACAGCGCCATCGCCTGGTCGACGCCGCGGCCGTCGGTGATGAAATGCGCGAAGCAGAACGGGATGCCGAAATAGGCGGCGACCTGCGGCCCGTAGTCGGACGAGCCGAGCATCCAGACCTCGGGCAGGGTGGGGCCGCCGGGCTGGGCGACGATGTCGCGGAACGGATGGCCTTCGACCAGTTTCTCGCCGGCGAGCCACGCCAGCAGGTCGCGCACCTGCGACGGGAAATGGTCCGCCGCGGTCTCGGCCTGCGGGTTGAGCGCGAAGGCGGTGCGGCCGTCGGATCCCGGCGCGCGGCCCAGCCCGAGGTCGATGCGTCCGGGCGCGATCGCCTCCAGCACGCGGAACTGCTCGGCGACCTTCAGGCTGGAGTAATGCGGCAGCATCACGCCGGCGGAGCCCACGCGGATGCGCGAGGTCGTGGCGGCGATGGCGCCGATCAGGATCTCGGGCGCGGTGCCGGCCTGGCTGGCGGAGTTGTGGTGCTCGGCGCACCAGTAGCGCGTATAGCCCAGCGCCTCGCAATGTTTCGCCAGCGCCAGGCTCTCGCGGATCGATGCATCCGGCGAGCGCCCGGTCACCACAGTCGATTGGTCGAGGACGGACAGTCGCAGCATGGTACCGATTACAGCACGCTCCCCCTGTCATTGCGAGGAGCGCAGCGACGAAGCAATCCCCACGACGCGCGTGCCTCCCATCATGGAGCTTGCTTCGTCGCTATGCTCCTCGCAATGAAAGGGGCGGGCGGCTAGATCCGCCGCACGACGTAGCTGCGCTCCAGCCCCTCGATGATGGCATCGGCGTGCGTGGGATCGCGCGCCTCGACCATCACCTCCAGTTCCGCCGCCTGCACCGAGGAGGCGGCGAACAGGCGCTGGTGGGAGACCTCGATGATGTTGCCGCCGGTGTCGCCGATCTTGCCGGCGATGTCGGCCAGCACGCCGGGCCGGTCGGGGATCTGCAGGTGCAGCCGCAACAGCCGCCCGTCGCGCAGCAGGTTGCGCAGCAGCACGTTGGACAGGATGCGCGCATCGATGTTGCCGCCGGTGATCGCCACGCCGACGCGCTTCTCGCGGAAGTGTTCGGTGTAGGCCAGCAGTGCCGCGATGCCCGCGGCGCCGGCGCCTTCGGCCACCACCTTGGCGCCCTCCACCAGCAGGCCGATCGCCTGCTCGATCGTGTGCTCCGGCACGACCAGCACCTCGACGCCCAGGTCGCGGATGATCGTGAACGGCATCTCGCCCACGTCGCGCACGGCGATGCCCTCGGCGATAGTCGGGCCGCCCACCGACACGGTCTCGCCGGCCAGGCGCTGCGCCATGGCGGAATAGGTCGCGACCTCCACGCCGTAGATCGCGATGCCCGGCTTCATGGCGCGCGCGGCCACTGCACAGCCGGCCAGCAGCCCGCCGCCGCCGATCGGGATCACCAGCGCGTCGAGGTCCGGCACGTCCTGCAGCAACTCGATCGCCAGAGTGCCCTGGCCGGCCATCACGCCGCGGTCGTTGTAGGGGTGCACGAACACCAGCCCGTGCTCGGCCGCCAGCATCTCGGCATGCTCGGCGGCCTCCGCCAAAGTCTCGCCGTGCAGCACGACTTTGGCGCCCCAGGACGCGGTGCGCGTCACCTTGGTGGCCGGGGTGAATTTCGGCATCACAATGGTGGCGCCGACATTGGTCAGTCGGGCATGCCGCGCCACCGCCTGCGCGTGATTGCCGGCCGACATGGCGATGACGCCACGCTCGCGTTCCCGATCGGTGAGCAGCGCCAGGCGGTTGGCCGCGCCGCGCTCCTTGAACGCGCCGGTCACCTGCAGGTTCTCGAGCTTCAGCACCACATCGGCGCCGGTCGCGCGCGACACCGCATCGCTGTGCAGGGCGGGCGTACGCACCACGCGGCCGGCGATCCGTTCGGCCGCCGCCGTCACATCGGCAAACTTGAGCACCGTCAGATGTACTTGATGCCGAGGATCTCGTAGGAGCGGTCACCGCCTGGTGCCGGCACCGAAATAGTGTCGCCGACCTTCTTGCCGATCAGCGCCTTGGCGAGCGGCGAGGAGATCGACAGCCGGCCGCCTTTGATGTCGGCCTCATAGACGCCGACGATCTGGTAGTTGGATTCCTTGTCGGTCTCCTCGTCCACCAGATGGACATGCGCGCCGAACTTCACGTGATCGCCCGACAGCGACGATGGATCGATCACCTCGACCGAGGAGACGATCTCCTCGAGTTCCTGGATGCGGCCTTCGATGAAGGATTGGCGTTCTCGGGCGGCGTGATACTCGGCGTTCTCCGAAAGATCGCCATGCGAACGGGCCTCGGCGATCTGGCGAATGATCGACGGACGCTCCTCCGCCTTGAGTTGGCGAAGCTCGTCATTCAACCGCTGTAGTCCTGGGGCGGTCATCGGGAACTTCTGCACGTCACTCCGTCCTTTGGTGGTCCAACGCCATGAGAAGCCGGGTTGCGGCCAAGCACAAGCGCCGCGGCTGGCCTGCGCCCGGCCGCGACGATGATTTCAGAACGAACGGCGAAAATAGGACTGTAGCGGCGCGACTTCAAGCGTTCCCGCCTTCAAGGCGGCGATGGCGTGCACCGCGGCGCGCGCGCCCGACATCGTGGTATAGTGCGGAACCCCATGTGTCAGCGCACTGCGGCGGATCGCAAAACTGTCCGCGATCGACTGCGGCGTCGACGCAGTGTTGATCACAAGCTGCACGTCACCCGAACGAATGGCGTCGACGCAGTGCGGCCGTCCCTCCAGCACCTTGTTCACGATGGAGACAGGCAGCCCCGCATCGCGGATGCGCGCCGCGGTGCCGCGCGTCGCCACGATCGCGAAACCCATCTCCACCAGCCGCCGCGCCAGCGCCGGCAGGCCGCGCTTGTCAGCGTCCTTGATCGACAGGAACACGGTGCCCGCCTCCGGCAGCACGATGCCGGCGCCAAGCTGCGATTTGGCGAAGGCGCGCTCGAAGCTGGCATCGAGGCCCATCACCTCGCCGGTCGATTTCATCTCCGGCCCCAGGATCGTGTCGACATTGGGGAAACGGGCGAACGGGAACACCGCCTCCTTCACCGCGACGTGCGGCGCCACACCCAGGTCGTCGAGCTGGAAATCCGCCAGCCGTGCACCCGCCATCACGCGCGCGCCGATCTTGGCCACCGGCACGCCGGTCGCCTTGGCAACGAACGGCACCGTGCGCGACGCCCGCGGATTGACCTCCAGTACGTATATCACATCGTCCTTGATCGCGTATTGCACGTTCATCAGCCCGACGACGCCGAGCGCCTTGGCCAGCGCCTCGGTCTCGGCCTTCAACTCGGTCACCATGGCGGGCGGCAGCGTATAGGGCGGCAGCGAGCAGGCACTATCGCCGGAATGGATGCCGGCCTCCTCGATGTGCTCCATCACGCCCGCGACATAGACCGTCTCGTGGTCGGCGATGCAGTCGACGTCCACCTCGATCGCGTCGTTCAGGTAACGGTCGATCAGCACCGGGTTGTCGCCCGACACGCGCACCGCCTCGCGCATGTAGCGATGCAGGCCGGGCCGGTCGTAGACGATCTCCATGGCGCGGCCGCCGAGCACGTAACTCGGCCGGATCACCACCGGATAGCCGATGCGGTCGGCGATCGCCTCCGCCTCATCGGCGGAGCGCGCGGTGCCGTTGTCGGGCTGGCGCAGCCCCAGGCTGTGCAGCAGCAACTGGAAGCGCTCGCGGTCCTCGGCGATGTCGATGGCATCGGCCGATGTGCCGAGGATCGGGATGCGCTCGCGGGAGAGCGCCTGCGAGAGCTTGAGCGGGGTCTGCCCGCCGTACTGCACGATGCAGCCCAGCAGCGTGCCGCATTCCTCCTCGCGGCGCACCAGCGCGATCACGTCTTCCGCAGTCAGCGGCTCGAAATACAGCCGGTCGGAGGTGTCGTAGTCGGTGCTGACCGTCTCCGGGTTGCAGTTGACCATGATGGTCTCGAACCCGGCATCCTTCAGCGCATAGGCCGCGTGGACACAGCAATAGTCGAACTCGATGCCCTGGCCGATACGGTTCGGCCCGCCGCCCAGGATGATGATCTTGGTGCGCCCGGTGGGATCGGCCTCGCACACCGGCGTGCCGTAGCCGCCCTCGTACGTGGAGTACATATAGGGTGTGGCCGAGGCGAACTCGGCGGCACAGGTGTCGATACGTTTGTAGACGGGCCGCACGCCAAGCTGCGCGCGCAGCGCCGCGACATCGGCCTCCTCCCGCCCGGTGAGCAGCGCGAGATGCCGGTCCGAGAAGCCGAGCGCCTTGATCCGCCGCAGCGCACCCGCCTCGTGCGGCAGGCCGGAGGCCGCGATGCCGCGCTCGGCGTCGACGATACGTTCGAGTTCGCGCAGGAACCACGGGTCGAACCGGCACGCGTCGTGGATGTCCTCCACCGACAGGCCCGCACGCAGCGCCTGCGCCGCCATCAGCAGCCGGTCTGGCCGCGGTTCGGACAGTGCGGCACGGAACGCGTCAGGCCCGCCGTCGCCGGGCGGCTCGATCGGGTCGAGCCCCGACAGCCCCGTCTCCATGCTCCGCAGTCCCTTCTGCAGCGCCTCGGCAAAGCAGCGCCCGATCGCCATCGCTTCGCCGACCGATTTCATCGAGGTGGTCAAAAGTGCAGGCGTGCCCGGGAATTTCTCGAAGGTGAAGCGCGGGATCTTGACCACGACATAGTCGATCGTCGGCTCGAAGCTCGCCGGCGTCACCCGCGTGATGTCGTTGGCGAGTTCATCGAGCGTGTAGCCGACGGCAAGCTTGGCGGCGATCTTGGCGATCGGAAAGCCGGTCGCCTTCGAGGCCAGCGCCGACGACCGCGACACGCGCGGATTCATCTCGATGACCAGCATGCGCCCATCGGCCGGGTTCACCGCGAACTGCACGTTGGAGCCGCCAGTATCGACGCCGATCGCGCGCAGGCACGCGATCGAGGCGTCGCGCATGATCTGGTATTCCTTGTCGGTCAGCGTCAGCGCCGGCGCGACCGTGACGCTGTCGCCGGTATGGATGCCCATCGGATCGACGTTCTCGATCGAGCACACGATGATGCAGTTGTCCGCCCGGTCGCGGACCACCTCCATCTCGAATTCCTTCCAGCCCAGCACGGATTCTTCGATCAGCACCTCGGTGGTGGGCGACGCCTCGAGGCCGCCCGAGACGATCTGCTCGAACTCCTCGCGGTTATAGGCGATGCCGCCGCCGGTGCCGCCCAGGGTGAAGCTCGGACGGATCACCGCGGGCAGCCCGGTGGTCGCGAGCGCCGCACGCGCCTCCTCCATCGTGTGCGCGATGCCCGAGCGTGGCGATTCAATGCCGATCGCAGCCATCGCATCGCGGAACTTCAGCCGGTCTTCCGCGCGATCGATCACCTCGGCTCGCGCACCGATCAATTCGACATTGTGCCGCTCCAGCACGCCGGATTTCGCCAGTTGCATCGCGGTGTTGAGCGCGGTCTGCCCGCCCATCGTCGGCAGCAGCGCATCGGGCCTCTCGCGCGCGATGATGCGCTCGACCACCTCCGGCGTGATCGGCTCGATATAGGTCGCATCCGCCAGGTCCGGATCGGTCATGATGGTGGCGGGATTGGAGTTCACCAGGATGACGCGATAGCCCTCGGCCTTCAGCGCCTTGCACGCCTGCGCGCCGGAATAGTCGAATTCGCAGGCCTGGCCGATCACGATCGGTCCGGCGCCGATGATCATGATGGAGCTGATGTCGGTGCGCTTGGGCATCTTCGGTTTCGTCCTCGGTCAGTCGCCAGCGACCAGCGTCCCGCGCGGTCGCAACGCCAAGCGGTGTCAGGTCGAGTTGCCAGTGGCACTGCAGCGCGCCCTCCGGCAGCCGAACAGGCTCGCGGATCAGCCCATCGCGCAGGCAGGCGCCAACCGCCTCGCAGAACGCAGCGAACTCGACGGGCTGCGAAATCAGTGCCTGGAAGCGCTCGAACGCGGCCTCGATGTTCGGCGCGGAGAGCGGCCGGTGGAACGCCGTGGCCAGCAACGCCCGCCGGGTTGGCGACATCTCCGTCATGGTGCGCGCGGCGCGGCTGTCCGCATGGAGATTGCCGCGTCGGCTTCGCCGCCTCGCAATGACACGGGGGTGATCACCCCCTCCCGCCGTTCGATCATCGCGACGAAGCGCTCGAACAGATGGTGGCTGTCGCTCGGCCCGGGGCTCGCCTCGGGATGATACTGCACGCTGAACGCCGGGCGGTCGGTGCACGCCAGCCCCTCGTTCGAGCCGTCGAACAGCGACACATGCGTCACCCGCGCGCCCGCCGGCAGCGTCTCGGGGTCCACCGCGAACCCGTGGTTCTGGCTGGTGATCTCCACCCGGCCGGTGGTCAGGTCCTTCACCGGCTGGTTGGCGCCGCGATGCCCGCGGTCCAGCTTGAAGGTCTTCGCCCCCAGCGCCAGCGCCAGCAACTGGTGCCCCAGGCAGATGCCGAACACCGGCACGCCGGCGTCGAGCACGCCACGGATCGCCGGCACCGCATATTCGCCGGTCGCCGCCGGATCGCCCGGCCCGTTCGACAGGAACACCCCGTCCGGCGCATGGCGCAGGATGTCATCCGCCGTCGCATCCGCCGGCACCACTGTCACGCGGCAGCCGGCCGAGGCCAGGCAGCGCAGGATGTTGCGCTTCGCCCCGTAGTCGACCGCCACCACATGGTGCTTCGGCGCACTCTGCCGGCCCGTCCCCGCCGGCCACGCCCAGCGCGTCTCGTCCCACTCGTAGGATTGGCGGCAGGACACCTCGCGGGCCAGGTCCATGCCCTCCAGCCCGGGCCAGGCCTGTGCCTGCGCGCGCAGGGCCGCCAGGTCGAAGCGCCCATCGGCGGGAAACGCCAGCACGCCGGTGGGCGCGCCGCCGTCGCGGATGCGCACCGTCAGCGACCGCGTGTCGACGCCGGCCACCCCGGCGATGCCGCGCGCCCGCAGCCAGGCATCCAGGTGCTGCACCGAGCGCCAGTTGGAGGGCTCGGTCACGTCCTGCTTCACCACCAGGCCGCGGGCGGCGACGGTCGTGGCCTCGATGTCCTCGCCGTTGGTGCCGGTATTGCCGATATGCGGGAAGGTGAAGGTGATGATCTGGCCGGCATAGGACGGGTCGGTCAGCGTCTCCTGGTAGCCGGTCATGCCGGTGTTGAAGCAGATCTCGCCGACCGGGGCGGGTGCTGCGGTATGCGCACCGAAGCCGCGCCCCCAGAACACCGCACCGTCCGCCAGCACGACCGCCGCCGTGGCGCCGGGCGGCGGCGCGTCACGGTCCGCCGCTTCGGCCGGCGGCGCGACCGGGGCGGCCGACAGGTCCGAAAGCGTGAGGCCGGTGGCCGCGATCACCGCCGCCCAATGGCGCGACGGGACGGAGCCGGCCTGTCGCCACTTGCGCACCGCCTCGGTCCCCACACCTGTCAGGTGGGCCGCAGCCTCGGCGCCGCCCAGGCGATCGATGATGGCATCTACGGTCATGATCATGCGCCGACAATATGGGAAATGAATTCCGGATACAATCACAGGTCGGGGCGGCGGGAAATTTCTTCCGAAAGATGACGGCCGCGTCACTTCCCCTATAGTAGAGGGCGTTTTTTTGTCGGAGGGTGCCAATGGGCCTGCGCGAGCAGTTCAGCGACCAGCTCAAGGCCTCGATGAAGGCGGGCAATGCGGCGCGCACCTCCACCTTGCGCATGATCCTGGCCCGGCTGAAGGATATCGACATCGCCGCACGTCCCAAGGGCATCGACCGCGTGCCGAGGAGGAGGTCGTGGGCATGCTGCGCGGCATGGTGAAGTCGCGCCGCGAATCGGTGGAGATGTACCGGCAAGGCAAGCGGCAGGACCTGGTGGACAAGGAAGAAGCCGAGATCGCCGTGATCGAGACGTTTCTCCCCCAGCAGATGGATGAGACGGCGATGGAACAGGCGGTGGTGCGGCGATCGCCGAAACCGGGGCCGCCAGCATCAAGGACATGGGCAAGGTGATGGCGGCGCTGCGGGCCAGGCACGCGGCGACCCTCGACATGAGCAAGGCCGGCCCGATGGTGAAGGCGCGGCTCGCGTGATGGAGCTTCGTCGCCGCGGGCTGCCCCGGCTCAGGGGCGGACTCCAGCGAGGGATCGCCTAGGTGGCGCTGCCCGCCGGTTTCCTGGACGAGTTACGCGTCCGCACCCCGCTGGCGGCGGTCATCGGGCGGCGGGTGCGCCTCGCGCGGTCGGGGCGGCAATGGAAGGGCTGCTGCCCATTCCACGGCGAGAAGACGCCGAGCTTCTATGTCTATGAGGACGGCCACTACCATTGCTTCGGCTGCGGCGCGCATGGCGATGCGATCGGCTTCGTCATGCAGTCGGAGGGCGCCGGCTTCATGGAGGCGGTGGAGCGGCTGGCGGCGGAGGCGGGGCTCGACGTGCCCAAGCCGTCGCCCGAGGTGGCGGAGGCGGAGCGCCGGCGGCTCGACCTGGCCGCCGTGCTGGAGGCGGCGCAGGAGAGCCATCATCGCCGCCTGTTCCTGCCGGAGGGCCGCCACGCGCTGGACTATCTGCGCGGCCGCGGCCTCACGGAGCAGACGATCCGGCGCTTCGGCCTGGGATGGTCGGGCGAGGGGCGGGGTGCCCTGGCGGCCGACCTCGCGCGTGCCGGGGTGATGCCGGAGCAGCTTGTCGATTGCGGATTGATGCGGCGGGATGAGGAAACCGGTCGCACGTTCGATCTGTTCTTCAACCGCGTGATGTTTCCCATCCGCGATCGTCGCGGACGGGTCATCAGCTTCGGTGGCCGCATCATGGGTGACGGCCAGCCGAAATACGTCAACGGTCCGGAGACCGCGCTGTTCTCCAAGCGCCGCACGCTCTACGCGCTCGACCTGGCGCGGGAGGCGGTGCGGGGCGGCGCGTCGCTGGTGGTGGTCGAGGGGTATATGGATGTGATCGCGCTCGCGCAGGCCGGGATCGGCGGTGCCGTCGCGCCGCTGGGGACGGCGCTGACCGAGGAGCAGCTCGAGGAGCTTTGGCGCCTCGCGCCGGCGCCGGTGCTGTGCTTCGACGGCGATGCCGCGGGCAGCCGTGCCGCGGCGCGCGCGGCCGAACTGGTCCTGCCGATGCTGGCGCCCGACCGCACGCTGCGGCTCGCGCGGCTGCCGGCCGGCGAGGACCCGGACACGCTGGTGCGGCGGCGGGGCGCGGATGGCATGCGCGGCGTGCTGGCCGCGGCCGTGCCGCTGGCCGATGCGCTGTACGACTTATTGCGGGAGGCCGGCGGCGATGCGACGCCGGAGCAACGTGCGGCGTTTCTTGGCCGGCTCGACCAGGCGGCCGGCCGCATCCCGGACAAGGCGCTGGCCGATGAGTACCGCGAGGTGTTGCGCGGCCGGTTCTATGCCGCGCGCCGGCAGAATCGCGGCCGTCCAGGGGGATTGGGGTCGGGATTTGGATCGGGACGTGGGTCGCGTCATGCGTCGGGCGAGGGGGGGGGGCCAACGGCCGGGAAACCGCGCCGGCATGCGGGATGCGCCCATGGTCCGTGGCCTGCCTCGGCCGCGGCCCGAGAGCGGCAGCGTCATGACCGAGCGCCTGCGCATCCTCACGGCGATCCTGTTGCGCCACCCGGCGATCCTGCGCGACGTGGAGCACGCCTATGTCGGGCTGGAACTGCCGGAGCCACTGGCCGCGCTGCGAACGGCGTTGCAGGCGTGGTCCGAGACGGCTGAAATCCTTGACTCTCACGCATTGATGTCCCACCTCACGCTTTCTGGATTACAGGCTGAGGCTGAGCAGGCTCTGGCGATGGTTCCCGTGCCGCTGCCGTCCTGCGCGTCTATGGCCGCGATGCCGGCGGAAGCAGAGGCTGGATGGTGGCACATATTCGGGTTCCTCAACGTGCAACGGCTGGGTGAGGAAATCGCTTTGGCCGAAGCCGATTGCGCGCAGGACCTCACCCACCAGAGCCAGAACCGGCTGCTCGCGCTCAAGGCAGCGCTCATCAAGGTGACCAGCGGTGAGCCGGACGGGGTGGAGCTTGCTGCATAGCATGGACGTAGGAGTTCGCTGAACGATGGCCACGAAGCCCTCTGTCGCCGCCGATACCGTGACCGCCGAGCAGGATGTCGAGACCACGCTGCTCGATGTGCAGACCGCCGCCGTGAAGCGGCTGATCGCGCGCGGCAAGGAGCGCGGCTACATCACCTTCGACGAGTTGAATGCGATTCTGCCGCCGGATCAGAACAGCTCCGAGCAGATCGAAGACGTGATGGCCAATTTCTCGGAAATGGGCATCCAGGTCGTCGAGGGCGAGGAAGCCGAGGACGGCGAGGCGCCGGCGGTCAAGACCGAGAAGGCCGAGGGTGAGGCCGAGGGCGAGGAGCCGACCGGCAACGTCGACGAGGAGAGCCTCGGGCGCACCGACGATCCGGTGCGGATGTACCTGCGCGAGATGGGCAGCGTCGAGCTGCTGTCGCGCGAGGGCGAGATCGCGATCGCCAAGCGCATCGAGGCCGGCCGCGACATGATGATCGGCGGGCTGTGCGAGAGCCCGCTGACCTTCAAGGCGATCATCTCCTGGCACGACCAGCTCAAGGCCGGCCGGATGCTGCTGCGCGACATCATCGACCTGGAGGCGACCCAGGGTGCGGGCGCGCCGGCGCCGGACGGCAGCGTGGCGCCGGACCCGGCGGCGCTGAACGGCGGCGGCAACGGCGCCGAGCCGGCCGAGGTGCCGGACGACCTGGACGGCGATGAGGAGGGCGAGGGGCCCGGCATCTCGCTGTCCGCGCTGGAAGAGAAGCTGAAGCCCGAGGTCCTGGCGAATTTCGAGGACATCGAGTCGCTGTACAAAAAGCTGCACAAGGTGCAGCACCGCCGGCTCGAGACGATGACCTCGGGCGAGGAGGTCACCGCGCGGTCGGAGAAGACCTATGAGCGTCAGCGCGAAGAGCTGGTTGCCAAGGTCGAGCAGGTCCGCCTGCACAACAACCGCATCGAGGAGCTGGTCACCCAGCTCAAGCAGCTCAACCAGCGGCTGACCGCGCTCGAGGGCCAGCTTCTGCGCACCGCCGAAGGCTGCAAGGTGCCGCGCGACGAGTTCCTGAAGAACTACCGCGGCCACGAGCTGGACCCGAACTGGGTCGAGCGGGTGTCGAAGCTGCCGGCCAAGGGCTGGAAGACCTTCGTCACCAAGCACGCCACCGACATCACCAACGTGCGCGGCCAGATCGCCGCGGTGGCGAACGACGCCAGCCTGCCGATCAGCGAGTTCCGCCGCGTCTACATGACCGTGAGCCGCGGCGAGCGCGACAGCGCGCGGGCGAAGAAGGAGATGATCGAGGCGAACCTCCGCCTGGTGATCTCGATCGCCAAGAAATACACCAACCGCGGGCTGCAGTTCCTGGACCTGATCCAGGAGGGCAACATCGGCCTGATGAAGGCGGTCGATAAGTTCGAATACCGTCGCGGCTACAAGTTCAGCACCTATGCCACGTGGTGGATCCGCCAGGCGATCACCCGCTCGATCGCCGACCAGGCGCGCACCATCCGCATCCCGGTGCACATGATCGAGACGATCAACAAGCTGGTGCGCACCTCGCGCCAGATGCTGCACGAGATCGGCCGCGAGCCGGCACCCGAGGAGCTGGCCGAGAAGCTCGGCATGCCGCTCGAGAAGGTGCGCAAGGTGCTGAAGATCGCCAAGGAGCCGATCAGCCTGGAGACGCCGATCGGCGACGAAGAGGACAGCCACCTGGGCGACTTCATCGAGGACAAGGCGGCGGTGATCCCGCTGGACGCGGCGATCCAGGCCAATCTGCGCGAGGCGACCACGCGCGTGCTGTCGTCGCTGACGCCGCGCGAGGAGCGTGTGCTGCGGATGCGTTTCGGTATCGGCATGAATACCGACCACACGCTGGAAGAGGTCGGCCAGCAGTTCAACGTGACGCGCGAGCGCATCCGCCAGATCGAGGCAAAGGCGCTGCGCAAGCTGAAGCACCCCAGCCGCAGCCGGAAGCTGCGCAGCTTCCTGGACGATTGAGGCCGGATAGGGCCTGTCCGGGACGACCGGGGCCGGGACGACCGGGGCCAGAACGACCGAACCCGGGGCAACCGGACCCGGGATGAGGCGCCGGCAGGCCGTCACCGCTCGCTGTCCAACGAGGTCATGCCCTGCGCGGCGTAGCGCTCGCCGGCAGCGGCCCCCTTCGGCACCGCCCGCTCGATCGCCGCCAGGTCCTGCGCGTCCAGCGACACCTGCAGCGCACCCAGCGCCTCGGCCAGCCGGTCCCGACGCCGGGCGCCGACCAGCGGGATGATGTCGTCACCCTGCGCCGCCACCCAGGCGATCGCCAACTGCGCGACGCTCACGCCCTTCGCCTCCGCCACCTGCCGCAGCGCCTCGGCCAGGGCCAGGTTGGCGTCCAGGTTGGCGCCCTGGAACCGCGCCGCATGCTGGCGGAAATCGCCCGCGTCCTGTGCACCGCGCTGCCAATGCCCGCTGATCAGGCCGCGCGACAGCACGCCGTAGGCGGTGATGGCGATGCCCAGTTCGCGTGCCGCCGGCAGGATCGCGCCCTCGATGCCGCGCGAGAGCAGCGAGTACTCGATCTGGAGGTCGCAGATTGGATGCACCGCGGCGGCCCGGCGGAGGGTCTGCACGCCGACCTCGGACAGGCCGATGTGGCGGACATAGCCCGCCTGCACCATGTCGGCGATCGCGCCGACCGTGTCCTCGATCGGTACGTCGGGGTCGAGCCGCGCCGGGCGGTAGATGTCGATGTGGTCGACGCCGAGACGCTGGAGCGAATAGCTCAGGAAGTTCTTGATGGCGGCCGGCCGGGCGTCGAAGCCCACCCAGCCGCCCGCCGGATCGCGCAGCCCGCCGAACTTCACGCTGAGCAGCACATCGTCGCGCGGTCGGCCGCGCAGCGCCTCGCCGATCAGCATCTCGTTGTGGCCCATGCCGTAGAAATCGCCGGTGTCGAGCAGGGTGACGCCGGCCTCCAGCGCGGCGTGGATGGTGGCGATGCTCTCCTGCCGGTCCGAGGGACCGTACGCGCCGGACATGCCCATCGTGCCGAGGCCGATGGCAGAGACCCATGGGCCCTGCCTGCCGAGTTGGCGCTGCTGCATGCGAGCGATCTCCTGATGGTTCATCCCGTAGGACGGGGGCGGCTGGAACGCTTGTGCGCAGCGTCCACCATTGGCCAAATCCCGCCGTCAGCCTTCTCTTGACCCCACCGGCGGAGCATGGCGTCTTGCCGGGACTGAGAAAACCAGATGCCGGGGGACGGCAGGGCATGGAACCGGTCGCACGTGTCACCGTGACGGTGACGTTTCTGCGGATGGATCGGCCACCGGCCGGTCCTTCGCCTGGGCTGCCGACCAATTACCAGGTGGTGGCGGTCCAGTCGCCCACCGTCGGCTTCTATCGCTACCTCTATAACACGGTGGGCGCCGACTATGTCTGGTGGCTGCGCCGCACCATGCCCGACCAGGACGTGGCGATGCTGCTGCGCGACCCGACGGTGTCGATCAACGTGCTGTACAGCGGCGGCCAGCCGGCCGGCTTCTTCGAACTGGACGGCCGCGGCTGGCCGGACATGAACCTGAGCTATTTCGGCCTGATGCCGCATGCGATCGGCGCCGGCGTGGGCTTCCCGTTCCTGCGCAGCGCGGTCGATGCGGCCTGGCGCACCGGGCCGCGCGGCGTGACGGTGAACACCTGCACGGCCGACCATCCACGCGCCTTGCCCACCTACCTGCGCGCCGGCTTCCGCACGCTGCGCCAGGTGCGCGAGGTGTGGAACGTGCCGCTGCGCCTCGGCATGCGGATTCCGGAGCGGCTGCTGGGCTAGAGCGTGATCCGTACAGGTGGAATCACCGGAGCGGTGAATCACGCTCTCAGACAACGCGCTGGAGCGGATTCCGTGAGCCTGCACGAACGGAATCTGCTCTAGCGCCGGCGGAGGCCGTGGCACACGCCGACCCGGCACGCCGCCGGGCGCGTGGTCCGGCTTTCCCCGCTCGCCGTCATTGCCGCGCAGGCGGCGACCCGGCGCGGCGGCGTTCGCCCGCATGTGCCCGCGGCGTGGCCCGCATCCCCGGGCGGCGCGGCCCGCCCCGTCAGTCGAGTGCCACGTCATGGCGCGGCCGGCCCCAGTTGGCGGCCGCTGCGGTACAGCGCGCGACGTCCTCCTCCAGCATCAGGCCCTGCGCCACCAGTTCCCGGGCGGCCGCGGTGATCGCGGCGACATAGGCGGCCTTGTCGGGATAGCGCTCCAGGATCGCGGGCCGCGGATCGCCGGTCATCCGCCGCTCCTGCGGCGTCTCCGGGAACGGGATGTAGCTGCCCTCGAACCGGAACTGCGCGCCGTGGCCATAGCCGCGGCCGCGCAGGTTCCAGCCGGTATAGGTGCCGAGCGGGGCCGCGACCATCGGCGCGCGCACGCCGGGCACGTCGTTGCCGTCGGCATCCACCGCAGGCACCAGCACGGTGTAGTGCTGGCCCGGCGCATCCGGCGTGTTGCCGCCCGGCACCGGGACGGGAGGCTCGCGCAGGATGCCGCGCTCCACGTCGGGGCCGAAATCCAGCAGCGGCAGCGCGTTGGCCGAGGCGGGGGTCGCCACCCCGGGGATCGCGGGGAACCGCCGCCGCCAGTCCGCCGCAGCGACCAGCGTGCCGTCGGCGCGCGTCGGGATGCGGCTGGCCGGCGGCGGTATGAAGTCGGTCGCCCAGCGGTCCATCGCGTCCATGTTGGCCCGGAAGAACATCGAGGTGGACACGACGTTGGAGAAGTTCTGTGCCGGCCCGCGCGACGGCGGCTTCGGCAGCGGATCGGCGAAGTGCTGCGAACTCGACCAGCAATAGACGCGCACCGTGTCGGGCTGCGCCAGGTCGTTGCCCTGCGTGTCGGTATGCGCGAGCGAGCCGCGCCGCACCCAGTATTCCGTCGCCGTCTGCGTGTGGAACACCAGAGGATCGGTGTCCGGCCGCTTCAGGATCGCATCCTGCTTGCCGGTCAGGCGGTCGGTGGACCAGGCGTAGGAGAACGGGAAGCTGTCGGCGACGTTGAAATGGTCCTCGTATTGCTGGCCACCCGAGACGATCGGGCTGGCGAAACGGTGGTTCAGCCATTTGCGTCCGGCGCCGGCGACATGCGGCAGCACGCCGTCGAACACGCGCCGTCCGGCGGCATCGGCGTTGTAGCCGCGATAGACGAAGTCGCGCAGGCAGCGGCCGGTCTGCGAGCGGCCCCAGGCATAGGCCTTCTCCGCGCCGCCGAGCGGGTTGGACCCGGAGCGGTCGTATTTCAGGAAGCTGATGAAGTCGCGCACCGCGACATGCCCCAGCCCGTGCACCAGCGGGTCCTTGGCCGTATACACGAGTTCATGGATCCACCCGGGCCGGAATCCGGCCGGCAGGAAGATGTGCCGGTCGGACGGCACCACGGCGCGCTCGGCCGATTGCATCTCGCCGCCGACGCCCGCCTCCACCGCGGCGAAGCGCCATTGGTCGGGCGGGATCACCTCGGGCGTGTCGTACGGATAGCGCCGGCGCGTCAGCACGGCCTCGCGCGTGTCGAGCGAGACGGTCGCGTAGGAATGCGCGGCGATCCGCCCGCTGAGCGGGAAGCAGGTGACGCCCGACGCCTCGGCAATGTACTCGACGCGGATGCGCCCGGTGATCGGCGCGCCGTTGTCGGTGGCGACCGGCACATCGAGCACCATGCGCCCGTCGCCCGGCAGCATGTCGCCCTCCCAGGCGAGCCAGGCAACCGTGTAGCCGCGACGCATGAAGAAGCCATTGCCCGCATGCGCCAGTGTGATCGGCGCGTTGCTGTGCGGCGCGTCGTTGTAGAATTGCAGCGCGCGCTTATGGCCGCGATTGCCGTAGTCGTAGAACACCCGCCGGTTGCCCCGCTCCATCTCGCGCGGCTTCAGGATCATGAAGTCGGCGGCGAAGTGCACCAGTCCGTTCCCGTCGACCGGCGCCTTGTCGAGGTCGACCACGTCGCGCTGTGCCGCGGCATGCGGGTCGACGGCGAAATGCGCCCGCCCGGACAGGCGTTCATAGCTGCCCGTATCGCCGAAGGCGTGGTCGTCGGCGAATGGCACGCGGTCATCGATCCGCAACTCGATCCGATTGGTCATGCACGCATCCCTGCGATGGCGGTCACTGGAGAGGCGGCATCACTGTGGCGGCGGCTCATGGGACCGGCAAGGTGGGCTCAACTCCCGGCCTCGATCCATGACCACGCACGCACCGCTTCCGGCGCCCGTCCGATCGGCGCCTCCGGCATGTGCGGGGCCGGTGCGTTCGCCATGCGCAGCGTCAGGACCAGGGCGACATGCTCGCGATCCACCCGCACCGCCTTGTCGGCCACACGCGGCATCGGCATCCCCGCCCTGTTGCAGTACGAGATCAGGATCGCACCCAGCGCCTCGGCGCGCACCACGAACACGCGCGTCGACGTCAGTTCGCCATAGGTCACCTCCAGCGTGCCGTCGCGCGGATTGCAGCGCACGGATTGCGGCGTCATCGGCGGCAGGCCGAACGCCTGCGCCGAATTGGGCGACCATTGCAGCGCCAGCCGCAGGGCCCGCAGGTCGAACTCGATCTCACGCCGGTCGGTGATCGCCACGACGGCCACCCCTGTCACGACGGCGAGTGTCGCAGACAGAGGTGAAGCGGCGGTAAACCCGAGGTCCGCTCAGGCCGATCCGGCCACGTACGCCTTCAGGCTGTCGACCTCGTCTTCCTGCTCCATGATGCGGGCCTTCACGACGTCGCCGATGCTCACGAGGCCCACCAGCACATCCGACTCGGTCACCGGCATATGGCGGAACCGGCCCACGGTCATCATCGTCATCGCCTCCGCCACGGTGGTGTGGGGATGCGCGACCTGCAGCGCCCGCGTCATCAGTTGCCCCGCCGACATTTCCAGCGCGCGTGCCCCGTTGGCCGCGAGGCAACGCACGATGTCGCGCTCGCTGACAATGCCGAGAAGTTGCTCGGCGCGGTCGACCACCAGCACGGCGCCGATGCGGTGCTCCGCCAGCACGTCCACCACGCCGGCAATCGTCGCCGTGGGGTCGACCGTGGTGACCTGATAGCCCTTGTGCTTGAGGATTGCGGCAACCGTGGTCATGGCCTCGCTCCTTGGCTGGGGCCGGGCGGACCACGATCCGGGTCGGTCGTATCGCCTTGCCGGATCGATCACCCGCGCGGCGTTTCAACGCGGGTGATCATGCGCCGCAGGGCAGTGCACATGCAAATTCTTGCTGTGCACTGCACAAAACTCTGCGCGACCGGTGCTGGAGCGGGTTCCGTTCTTGCAGGCTCACGGAACCCGCTCCAGCTCGATGTCTGAGAGGGTGATTCACCGCTCCGGTGATGCCACCTTCGCGGATCACGCTCTAGAACAGCGTGCTGCCCGCCATCAGGCCGGCCACCAGCAGCACGAGGAAGATGACGATCGCAATGAAGAACAGGATGCGCGCGATGTCGGCTGCCGCGGCCGAGATGCCGCCGAACCCGAACAGCGCCGCGACCAGCGACACAACCAAAAAGAACAATGCCAATCTCAACATGATCTTATCTGCTCCAGCGGGAGATGATGAACGGGCGGAAAGATAATCTGCGTCACGCCAGGTATCCGCTCACAGGTGGTTGCATCGCGAACGGATGATCTTCACGCCGAAGGGTACAGCGCCGGCAAGGGTTCGTTAACAGGCCCTCGCTAATCTGCCGTCACGCCAGGCAGTTGAAGAGGTGAGCGTAAGGTGGCCAGTGAGCGTGATGGGGGCGTCCGGTATGCCTGCGACCGTGCAGCGGCCGCCTTGCAGCGCGGCGAGCTTGCCCAGGCGCTGCGGTGCTATGAATACGCGCAGCGCCTCGCGCCGATGGACGCCGAAATCACCCTCTCGATCGGTGCAACGCTGCTCAGCATGCACGATCCGCGCGCCGCAGCCGCCTTCGCCAGCATCGCCGCGCGCGAGGACGTGCAGGACGCGTGGCTGGGGGCGGCAGCGTCCCACCATGGCATGAACGCGCAGGATGCGGCGGCGCGCGATCTGAGCATGCTGCTGTCACGCCATGGCCATGTGCGCGGCGCGGCGAATACCCGCCTGCACGATGCGATCGCCACGGCGCAGGGCGAGGCAGGCTGGTGCGCGCTGTCCGGCGACGGCCGGCTGCACGTCACGCTGCTCGACCCGGCGGCCGATATGAACCGGCTGGTGGTGCTGTTCGACGGCACGCCGCTCGGCGTGCGACCGCGGCGCTGCACGCGGGAGGCCGATCGGGTGCGCGCGGTCTACCTGTTGCCGGCGGCGTGGCGGCAGACGTCGCAGATCAGCGCATGCCTGAAGGGCCGCACATTGCTCGGCAGTCCGCTCGAGGCCGCGATCATCGGCCAGGTCGAAGGCTTCGTCAGCGTGTCGGACGGCGGGCTGACGGGATGGGCCTGGCTGCCCCACGATCCCGACTGCCCCGCGGCGATCACGCTGGAGGATGCCAAGGGCACGACGCTGCGGGTCCTCGCCAGCGAACCGGCAGGCGACGTGCGGCATCCGAAGCCGCTGGCGCGGCCACGCCGGCTGCAGGTCCCCGCCGCCGACCTGCGCGCCCTCATTGCGCCGATCGCCGTGCAGGACGCCGGCGGGCGGAACCTCTATGGCAGTCCGCTCGATCCTTCGGCCGACCGTCGCAGCGCGGCGGGTGCGGCGGAACTCGCGCGGCGGCTGTTCCCGGCGGCCACGCGCCGGACCGACTGCGCCATCGACCTGCGCCTTCCCGCTGTGCCGGCCGACATCGTCGGCGTGCGCCCCTGCCGGCGGATCGCCCGCACCGCCGGCGTGGACGTCGTGATCCCGGTCTATCGCGGCCGCGAGCAGACGCTCGCCTGTATCCGGACCGTGCTGGCCTCGCTCCCCGAGGGCGCGCGCTGCATCGTGGTGGACGATGCCTCGCCGGAGATCGGATTGGCGGACGCGTTGCAGGACCTGGCGCAGCGAGGCCAGATCGTGCTGCGGCGGCAGCCCAGGAACCGTGGCTTCCCCGCGACCGCCAATGCCGGCATCCGTGCCGCCCGCGATCGCGACGTGATCCTGCTGAACAGCGATACGCTGGTGCCGCCCGGCTGGATCGAGCGTCTGGCCGAGGCGGCCTATAGTGGTGTGGACATCGGGACGGTGACGCCGCTGTCGAACGACGCGACGGTGTTCAGCTACCCGTGCCAGGACGGCCCCAACGCGATCCCCGACGAAGCGGCGACGCTGCGGTTCGACCGCCTGGCGCAGCGGGCGAACGGGCATGATGTGGTGGACGTGCCGACGGCGCATGGCTTCTGCGTCTACCTGCGCCGCGACTGCATCAAGGAGGTCGGGCTGCTGCGCGAGGACCTGTTCGCGCAAGGCTATGGCGAGGAGAACGACTTCTCGATCCGCGCCCGCCATCTCGGCTGGCGGCACGTGGCGGCGGCCGGGGTCTTCGTGGCGCATGCCGGCGCCGGCTCGTTCGGCAGCGCGAAGGCGGAATTGCTGGCGCGCAACCTGACGATCCTCAACCGCCTGCACCCGGGTTACGACGCGCTGATCGCAACCTTCCGCCAGGCCGACCCGCTGGCCCATGCGCGGTTCCAGATGGACGCGCGGCGATGGCGCCGGCAGCGGTCCCGCAAGGGCGCGGTCGTGCTGATCACGCATGCCCGCGGCGGCGGTGTGAAGCGCCACGTGGCGGAGCGCTGTGCGGCGATTGCGGCCTCGGGACTGCGTCCGATCGTGCTGACGCCGGCGCGGACCCCCCGGGACACCGCGTGCTGCACCCTCGCCGATGCGACGGGCGAGGAGTACCCGAACCTGTCCTTCGAAGTCGGCGCCGGGCTGGCGGAGCTTGCCGCGTTCCTGCGCGACGACAGGCCGCAGCGTGTCGAACTGCATCATTTCCTGGGGCATGATCCCGCCGTGCTTGGTCTCGCCCAGACCCTGGGCGTGCCGTACGACGTCGCGGTGCACGACTACTCATGGGTATGCCCGCGCATCACGCTGGTCGGTCCCGACAAGCGCTATTGCGGCGAACCGGGCGGCCATGCCTGCGAGGCCTGCTACGCGGATGTGGGCGGCAACATCGAGGAGGACATCACGCCGGCGCGCCTGCGGCAGCGGTCGCGCGGCGTGCTCGCCAAGGCGCAGCGGGTGGTGGTGCCGAACCAGGATGTCGTCGGTCGGCTGCGGCACTATTTTCCGGCGCTCGTGCCGGTCGTCGCGCCGTGGGAACCGGAGATCCCGATACCGCCGCCGCCGGATCGTCCGCTCCGCCGGCTGCATCTGCGTGTTGCTGTCGTCGGCGCCATCGGGATCGAGAAGGGCTACGAATACCTTCTCGCCTGTGCCCGCCACGTGACGGCCTACGGCCTCGCCATCGAGTTCGTCGTGGTGGGCGAGACCTGCGGCGACCGGCGCCTGCTGGAAACGGGCTGCGTCCACATCACCGGCCGCTACGAAGAGGCCGAAGCGGTGGACCTGATCCGCGCTCAGGACGCCGCGATCGGTTTCCTGCCGGCGCTGTGGCCGGAGACCTGGAGCTACACGCTGTCGCTGATGTGGCAGGCCGGGCTCGATGTCGTGGCCTTCGACATCGGCGCTCCGGCGGAACGGATCCGCGCCCGCGGGCGTGGCAGCCTGCTGCCGCTGGGCCTGTCGCCGGCCGCGGCCTGCCAGGCGCTGCTGGCCCAGCGCGCGGTGGAGGAGCCGGCCCTCCCGTCCCGGCGGATCGTGCAGCGGGAACCGGTCGCGGCCGAATAGGCGCCAGCCGAGACACCTGCCGTCCGCTGTGCCCGCCGCGTGACGGCCTTGCCGCCGTGCAGCATAGTGCCGGCGTGGCACTGGCTGCCTGCGCGGGACTGGCGGATGACCGGCACGATGGATGTTTTGCACGACTTCCGTTCGCTCTACCGCCATGGCTTCGCGCGGGTGGCGGCCTGCACGACGCGCTGCGTGCTCGCCGATCCCGCGGCGAACGCCCAGGCCATCCTCGACGTGGCGCGCGACTGCCATGGGCGGGGCGTCGCGGTCGCGGTGTTCCCGGAACTCGGCCTGTCGGGATATGCGATCAGCGACCTGCTGCAGCAGTTCACGCTGCTGGACGCGGTGGAGCAGGCCATCGCCGATCTGGTCGCCGCATCGGCCGACCTGCTGCCGCTGCTGCTGGTGGGCGCGCCGCTGCGCCACGCCGGCGCGCTGTACAACTGCGCCATCGCCATCCATCGCGGCCGGCTGCTCGGCGTGGTGCCGAAGGTGCACCTGCCGAACTACCGCGAGTTTTACGAGCCTCGCCACTTCGTCACGGGCGACGGCATGGTCGGCGGCGAGATCGCCATCGGCAACCTGGTCGCGCCGTTCGGCACCGACCTGCTGTTCGCCGCCGAAGACCTGTCCGGCCTCGTGGTCCATGCCGAGATCTGCGAGGACATCTGGATCCCGGTGCCGCCGAGTTCGCAGGCCGCGTTGGCCGGGGCGACCGTGCTCGCCAACCTCTCGGCCAGCAACATCACGATCGGCAAGGCCGAGACCCGCCGCCTGCTGTGCGCATCGCAATCGGCGCGCTGCGTCGCGGCCTATCTCTACGCCGCGGCGGGGGCCGGGGAATCGACCACCGACCTCGCCTGGGACGGCCAGGCCTCGATCTTCGAGAACGGCGCGACCTTGGCCGAAACCGAGCGCTTTCCATCCGCCAGCCAGTTCGCCGTGGCCGACATCGACCTCGACATGCTGCGCCATGAGCGCATGCAGATGGGCAGTTTCGACACCAACCGCCGCCGCAACGGCACGGCCTTCCGGCGCATCGCGTTCCGCCTCGCGCCGCCCGCCGGCGATCTCGGCCTGGCGCGCAAGACCGAGCGCTTTCCCTTCGTGCCCGCCGATGCCGCGCGGCTCGAGCAGGATTGCTACGAGGCCTACAACATCCAGGTGTCGGGCCTGGCGCAGCGCCTGCGCGCGATCGGCACGCAGCATGTGGTGATCGGCGTGTCGGGCGGCCTCGATTCGACCCATGCGCTGATCGTGTGCGGCCGCGCGCTGGACCGGCTCGGCCTGCCGCGCAGCAACATCCTCGCCTACACCATGCCGGGCTTCGCGACCTCGGCGCACACCAAGGCCAACGCGATCCGGCTGATGCAGTCGCTGGACGCCACCTGGCAGGAACTCGACATCCGGCCGGCAGCCGAGCGCATGCTCGCCGATATCGGCCATCCCTACGCCAGGGGGGAGCCGGTCTACGACCTGACCTTCGAGAACGTGCAGGCCGGGTTGCGCACCGACTATCTGTTCCGTCTGGCCAACCATCACCAGGGCATCGTGATCGGCACCGGCGACCTGTCGGAACTGGCGCTCGGCTGGTGCACCTATGGCGTCGGCGACCAGATGGCGCACTACAACGTCAATGCCGGCGTGCCGAAGACGCTGATCCAGCACCTGATCCGCTGGGTGATCAGTTCGCGCCAGTTCGGCCCCGACGTGGGTGTGACGCTGGATGCGATCCTCGCGACCGAGATCTCGCCGGAACTGGTGCCGGCCAGGGAGGGCGAGACGCCCCAGAGCACCGAGGCCACGATCGGCCCGTATGCGCTGCAGGACTTCAATCTTTACTACACGCTGCGCCACGGGATGGTGCCCTCGAAGATCGCCTTCCTGGCGCTGCAGGCGTGGGGCGATGCGGCGAAGGGCGACTGGCCGCCCGGCTTTCCGCCCGAGCGCCGCGGGGCCTACGACCTGCCCACCATCCGCCGCTGGCTCGAGGTGTTCCTGCGCCGCTTCTTCGCGTTCAGCCAGTTCAAGCGGTCGGCGATGCCGAACGGTCCGAAGGTGAGCGCCGGCGGATCGCTGTCGCCGCGCGGCGACTGGCGCGCCCCGTCCGACGGAAATGCCAATGCATGGCTCGAGGAATTGCGGCGGAACGTACCGGCCGGATGACGGGCGCCGCCGCGGGGTCGGGCAAGCGGCCCGTCCGTTGCATCAGTCCGTTGCCTCAAGCCGCAGCTTCAGTCCACGCGGTCGTAGCGCCGCACGATGAGCGTGCCGAACGTGCGATCGACCGCCAGCCGGCCGAAGTCCGCGAGCACGTCGAAGCCGATCATGGGGGCGGAGCCGGTGGGGACGACGACCCAGATACGCCGATAGGGTGCGGCATCCTCACGGGTCTCGATGAGCCTGGGGCTCAGCACCGTGCCGTGCAGTCCAGCCGGGGTTGCCGCGGACTGGTAGGGGTAATAGTACGCCAACCCGACACGAGCCGCGTGTTGCGGGCCGAATACCATGGCATCGTCCGGCTTCGCGTCGTCCGCGATCAAGGATGCGATCAGGTCGAGGCGCACGCTCGTTTCGTCGTAATAGTTGAAGAGTCCCCTGCTGTTGAGGACGACAAGCACCAGCACGACGGCCCAGGCGACGGGGCGCGGCCGGATCGCGGTGATGCCGTGGGCGACCAGGATCGCGTACGGCACCATGAGCCAGTGCAGCACGAAGATCACGTAGCCGAACACCGGATGCACCAGGTAGAATGCGAGGATGCAGAGCACAACCGGGGATGCCACCAGGAGGTAGATCCACAGGACACTCGATCGTTGCCGGATCGCAGCGACGAGGCCGAATGCGAGCGCGGCGCCGTAGAAGAGAACAGGGGCCGGCTGCAGGCGCCAGAGATGCGCGACGCCGAAGAACTCGATGAACGGCGGCCATACGTTGGGGACGAGAAAGATCGCATGCTTGGACCTGATCGCGTCCGGCGTCAGATGGTCTCGCACCTGGTCGATGAATTCGAGCAGCCAGGTCGCCCAGATCGCCACCAGCAGCAGTTGCGCAACGACCCAGTTCATGAACAGCAGTCGGCTGCCGCCGCGGTCGCGCAGCATCACGAGCGCCATCACGACGTTGCAGCCAAACACGAAGAAGCCGGCTGGATGCTGGGCGAGCATGGCGAGGCCGCCGCCGACCGCGTAGGCAAGCCAGGCCAGGTCGCAGCGCAACGAGGATTGCATGTCGCCGCGCAGTGCCGCGACCAGGCCGCTCCCGATCGGCCGCTCGCGCGACTGGCTGTCGAGCAGGATGTGGATGAAGCCCCACAGCGCGATTGCCACCAGCATCGTCTGCAGGCCGTAGGGCCGGGCCTTCTGCGCCCACAGAAGGCTGTCCGGCGCGATACCGAACAGCAGCATCGCCAGCAGGGCGCCGTTCCTCCCCAGCAGCGGTCGCGCCGAAAGATAGACGAAGAGCACGGCAACGACGCCGGCAGCGGCCGAGAGGCTTCGAATGGCCGCCGGACCATGGCCAAGGCTCAGCCATTGCGACAGCACGAGGTAGTAGAACGGCGGCTGCGTGTCGGCGGCAATCCGGAGAAGGGCCTCGCGCGCTCCGCCGTTGGCGATGAAATAGCTGAACGCCTCATCGTTCCAGAGAACCGGGCCGCCGAGAGTGTGGAACGCGAGGGCTGCGTAGCCGGCGAGGATGATGAGGACGGCAGCGATATGCCGCGACCCTGTGCGGCTGCCAGGGGCGATCATGTGGCGTTCTCTGGCGCTCGGTGGCTTGCTGCGATGCGGCGGATCCCGCAACGGCGCGGGTTGTTGGGGCGGCCGGTCCGGCATTCGGGCGGAACCCTGCCGCGGCGGCGATCCGATGCCGTGCTCACGGCGGCGTCAGCCTCTGGTGCCCTGTCATCAGGCCGGATCATCAGGCGGTGCCAGCGGGATGTGCCAGCGGGATGTGCCAGCGGGATGTGCCAGCGGGATGTGCCAGCGGGATCTGGCCGCGCCGGGTCGTATCGCCAGGGGGGCCTGGCAGGGGGGCATGGCAGGACGGCATGGCGCGCCGGCCACGCCGCCCTGCCACGCCGCCTGCCATGCCGTCCCTGGTGCCGCCCGGCTACAGGCTGGCCAGGATGGATTCCGCCTTGCTGACCTCGAAGCCGCCGGGAGCCTCGACCGCGAGATGCGTCACCTTGCCATCGTCGGCCACCAGTGCGTAGCGCTGGCTGCGCGTGCCCATGCCGCGGCCCATCAGGTCCAACTCGAGGCCCAGGGCCTTGGTGAATGCGGCCGAGCCATCGGCCAGCATCATCACCTTGCCGTCACAGCTCTGGTCCTTGCCCCAGGCCGCCATCACGAACGCGTCGTTCACGGCAATGCACGCCACCGTATCGACGCCCTTCGCCTTGAGGGCGTCCACGTTCTGCACGAAGCCCGGCAGGTGCTTCGCGCTGCAGGTGGGCGTGAATGCGCCCGGCACTGCGAACAGCACGACTTTCTTGCCTTTGAAGATCTCGTCCGTGGACGTCTCCTTGGGACCCTCCGCGGTGCCCATCATCAGCTTCATGGATGGAATCTGCTCACCGACCTTGATCGTCATTGGCTGCTCCCCTCTGGCTTGCCAGTCCGCGACTCCTAGCCTCCCGCGCGGCCGGAGTCACGCCACCGGACCGAACCGCTTGCACAGCCGCGCCGGTGAGCCCAGATTCGCCGCCATGGACCCGACCATGGACCCGATGCCAACAACAGCGAGCGAGAAGGCGTCCGCCGATTTCCTCACCGGCCATCTGCTGATCGCGATGCCGGCGATGGAAGATCCGCGCTTCGCCCAGAGCGTGATCTATCTCTGTGCCCATACGCCCGAGGGTGCCATGGGGCTCGTCCTCAACCGGCCGCTCCAGCGACCGAAGTTCGACGACCTGCTGCGGCAACTCGAGGTTGCTCCGGTGCCGCCGGCGCGGCGGATACGCCTGTGCGCCGGCGGGCCGATGGACAACGCTCGTGGTTTCGTCCTGCACACGACCGACTGGACCGGTGAGGGCAGCCTGCGGGTTGACGATACGGTGGCGCTGACCGCGAGCCTCGATGTGCTGAAGGCGATCGCGGAAGGCAAGGGACCGCGCGAGGGCCTGCTGGCGCTGGGCTATGCCGGCTGGGGACCTGGGCAGCTCGACGCCGAGATCCAGCAGAACGCGTGGCTGTCGGTGCCGGCCGATGAAACGATCGTATTCGATGGTGACCATGACACCAAGTGGCGCCGGGCGCTCGCCAAACTCCACATCGATCCGCTGCTGCTGTCCGGTGCGGCGGGGCACGCGTAGAGCGTGATCCGTACAGGTGGGTTCACCGGAGCGGTGAATCACGCTCTCAGACGCGGAATCCGTTCTAGCCCGCGTTAACGCGACGGCAGCGAGTTTGTGGCCTGATGCATCCCGCCAGCGGGGGAGCGATCGCCATGTCGCGCGGATGCGGACCGGATGATGCGGCGATCCTGGCCGGGATTGCCCAGATCGCGCGCACGGTGTTCCAGGATCCACTGCTGGACCTGACCCTCGAAACCGCGAGCGAGGATGTGCCCGGCTGGGATTCGATGAACCACATCATGCTGGTGGTCGCGGTCGAGTGCAGGTTCGGCATCCGCTTCGATGCCGCGGAGACCGAGGATCTCAGGACCGTCGGCGCCCTGGTCCGGCTAGTCCGTCGGAAGGGTGCGCTGGTGCACGCGTAGTGCGCGGTGCTTCCCTCGTGCGGTCGTTGTCGTGGCTTCGTCGGGTTCGCACGCCGTCGTCATGACCGCCCGGGGCGAGGAGTGTCCGGCTAAAATTGCAGTGTGTGGCTGCACATTCTCCATCGTCATGCCGTGGCTTGGCCACGGCATCCACGTCTCCCTTGCGGCGCGGAAGACGTGGATGGCATGGCCAAGCCATGCCATGACGATTGCCATGCATGGCGATTGATGGATGGCCTCAAGTAACGATTGCAGTCCCGGCAGGAGGCCGAACCGGACAGTCGGGTGGCAGCCGCGCGACCTTCCTCGCTGTCAGCGACTGCACGCCGCGCCGCCGAGCACGCAGAACGACGCGCAGTACGAATGGTTGAGCGACACCGGCCGCGCCGCCTCCGCCAGCGTGCGGCCGAGTTCGAACTGCGGATCATAGGCCAGCAGCGTGCAGGCCAGCACCGCCGGCGCGGCGGCGCCCTGCCGCTTCACCACCATGCGCGCCGATGCGCACATCACATCGTCCGGCGATTTGTGCAGGATGCCCCAGCAGGCGGTGGTGATCTCGGGCACGTCGCGCTGCGCCTCCATCTCGGGGAACAGCATCAGGCGCACCGGGTCGGCCGCGTCCACCGGCACGTCCAGCCCGGCGAACAGGCGTGCGAACCCGGCGCGCAACGCCGCCTCGGGCTCGCCGGAGAAGCGGCGGCCGGCCACGTCGATGACGAAACCGTTGCGCGCCAGCCAGACCAGGCCCTCGATCGTCGGCGCCCAGCTTCGCGCCCCACGCTCCGCCTCGTGCACCGCCGCCGTGTGGTGGTCGAGCGACACACGAATGCGCAGCCGCTCCTCATGCGCCTCGCGCAGCGCCAGAAGCGGGGCGCGCAGCCGGCGCATCGGCTGCATCGCGTTGGTCAGCACCAGCGCCTCCAGCCCACACGACAGCACATCGTCCAGCATGCCGATGATGTCGGGGTTCATGAACGGCTCGCCGCCGGTGAAGCCGATCAGCCGCGTCGGCAGCCGCTCCCGCACGATCTCCTCGAGATAGCCCCGCACCTCGTCGCGCGTCAGGTAGGCCAGCCGGTCGTTGCGCGGCGAGGATTCGATGTAGCAGTTGCGGCAGGTCAGGTTGCACAGCGTGCCGGTGTTGACCCACAGCGTATCCAGCGCGCGCAGGGCCACCGTCGCGCGCGCCTCGCCCTTGGCGGTGACGAACGGGTCGCGGAACTTGGCGGGATCGACCGGCTGGAACTGCGCGTCCACGCTCAGCGTCCCTTGAACACCGGCACGCGCTTCGCCAGGAACGCCTGGCGCGCCTCGCGGTAGTCCTCGCTGTTCACCGCCGCATCCTGCACCGCGGCGATCTCGTCGGCGCGGCGGTCGACCTCGCCGCGGTCCAGCGCCTCGAGCACCACCTTGGCGCCGCGCTGCGACAATGGCGCGCGCGTCGACAGTTCCTGCGCCAGTTCATGGGCGCCGGGCAGCGCGCCCTGCTCCGAGACGACGTCGACCAGGCCCATGGCGCGGCAGTCCGCCAGCGGGAAATAGCGGCCCGAGTAGAGCACCAGCTTGGCGTTCGCGAGGCCCACGGCGCGCAGCAGCAGGCTGCAGTCGAGCGTGCTGTAGACGATCGACAGGCGCGCCGCGGGGATGCCCATCTGGGTCGTGGGATCGCCCACCCGCAGGTCGCAGGCCAGCGCCAGGCCGCAGCCGCCACCCACGCCGTAGCCATGCACCGCGGCGATGGTCGGCTGCGGCAGGTCGATGATCGCCTGCGTCGCCTCGTGCCCGGCCTCGCTGTAGATGCGGGTGTCCTCCACCGTGTTGCGCACGCGGGCGAATTCCGAGATGTCGGCGCCGCCGCAGAAATGCCCGCCGGCGCCGGTCAGGATCACCACGCGCACGTCGCTGCGCCGGGCGAAGCCGCGATAGATCTCGCCCAGGCCGCGCCACATCGCGAGCGACACGACGTTGCGCTTCTCCGGCCGGTTCAGCGTCACCACGGCGACGCCCGCCGCGTCCACCGCCACCTCGATCTCGCCCGCCATCACGATCCTCGTCTGGAATGCTCCGTCGAGTTATCCCGAGCCGAGGGCTGGTGTGAAGCCTTGGCGGTGGGAACCTGCCGCTCGCGGAGCCGCAGCCACGCCGCGACCAGCCGGCCGAGGCCTCGCGGGCCGCGCTCCCCAGCCGGGCCCGCGCACGTCGCACCACGCGCCTTGTCGCACACGCGGCCGCAGCGGCGGATCGCCGCAACACGACCGGCAGGACGCGATCAGGAGCCAGCGCCTATGCTTCGGCGAGCCATCACGGAGCACCACGATGATCACGCTGACCGATGCCCCCGATCCGCGCCTGGTCGACGTCCTGTCGGGCGGACTGGCGGACTACAACGCGGCGATCGCGCAGGTGCGCGACGCGAGGAAGCTGGCAGTCGCGGTCCACGACCCGGAGACCGGGGAATTGGCGGGCGGCCTGCTGGGGCGCACCTCGATGGGGCTGTTCTTCCTGGACCTCTTCTGGCTGCCGCAGCGGCTGCGCGGCAGCGGCCTGGGCAGCGCCGCGCTGCGCCTGGCGGAGGAGGAGGCCGTCCGGCGCGGCTGCCTGGCCGCCACGCTGGTGACGGTGAGCTTCCAGGCGCCGGAGTTCTACGCCCGCCACGGCTGGGAGGAGTTCGGCCGCATCGCCACCATCCCCGGCGTCGCACGCATCTTCATGCGCAAGGCGCTCGGTGGCTGACCCGCCCCGCCGCCACTCACCGCCACGCCGCCACTCACCGCCACGCCAACGCCCTTCGCGGCCGGCTGTGCCGCCACTGACCGCCCAGGCCGATCATTCCATGACGATGCGCGGTCCGCTGCTGCGCACCACGCCGGCGCCGGAGACCTTCTCCCACACGCGCTGCGCCAGGGCGGCGAAGGCCAGCCCGCCTTCGCTGTCGGGCGCCGCGGCCGCGATCGGCGTGCCGGCGTCCGACGCGGTGCGGATGTCGAGCAGCAGCGGCACCTCGCCCAGGAACTCCGCGCCCAGCCGCTGTGCCTCGATCCGCGCGCCGCCATGGCCGAAGATGTCCGACCGGTGGCCGCAATTGGGGCAGCAGAAGAAGCTCATGTTCTCCACCAGCCCGAGCACCGGCACGCGCACCCGCTCGAACATCCGCACGCCGCGCCGCGCATCGATCAGCGCGATGTCCTGCGGCGTCGAGACGATCACCGCGCCGGTCAGCGCCACGCGCTGCGCCATCGTCAGCTGCGCGTCGCCGGTGCCGGGCGGCATGTCCACCACCAGGATGTCGAGCGGCCCCCACTCGACCTGGCCCATCATCTGTTCCAGCGCGCCCATCACCATCGGGCCGCGCCAGATCATCGGCGTCTCCTCATCGACCAGGAAGCCGATCGACATGCACGACAGCCCCCAGGCCTCGAGCGGGATCATCTTGTCCTTGCGGACCTCGGGCTTGCGCGACAGCCCCAGCATGCGCGGCAGGCTCGGGCCGTAGATGTCGGCATCCAGCAGGCCGGTGCGATGGCCGGCGCGCGCCAGCGACACGGCGAGGTTCACCGCCACGGTGGATTTCCCGACACCGCCCTTGCCCGATGCGACCGCGACGATCGCCTTCACGTCGGGCAGCAGCAGCGGCGGCTTCTGGCCCTGCGCCTGACCCGGACCTTGCGCGGGGCCCTGCGCCTGACCCGGACCATGCGTGTGACCGGGGCCGTGCGAATGCCCGGGAGCGTGCGAATGACCATGTCCTGACGCCGCCGGCGCTGCCTTTTGGGGTGTTTTGTGCGCGGTCAGAACGGCTGTCGCATTTGTAATACCGGGCTGTTGCGCCAGAAGTGCCTCGACATTGCGGCGCACCGGCTCCATCGCTTCTGCGTGCGCGCGGTCAGTTAACAGCGCAACCTGTACAAGACTGCCGCGTAACTCGATCCCTTCGATCAATCCAGCCGAAACGATATCCCGGCCGGAGGCGGGATCGGTGATCGCGCGCAAAGCATCGCGCAGACCTTCAGGCGTTGGTGCCATCGTCATCTGCTTGCAAACCTCCCCTTGGCAGTCGATAAGCAACCGCCGTGATGCGCCCGTTGCGGGGATATGGCGCATGGCGCGCCTTCCGCCAACGTCCGTCGCGTCCGAGATCACACAGGAAAACGACCGCATGTCTTCGAACAGTGGTGGCCCGAACCCGTGGGGATCCTCGGGGGATGACCGGCGCGGAGGGGGCGGCGGCAATGGCCAGCGACCCGGCGGGGGAGGACCCTGGGGCCAGGGCGGTGGCCCGTTCGGCGGTGGTGGCGGCGGCGGACGCCCCGGCGGGCAGGGACCGCTGCCCGACCTCGACGCGGCGATCGGCCGCATCCAGGCGATCATCCGCTCGTTTCTCGGCGGCGGCGGCGGCGGTGGCAGCGGCGGCCCGCGCGGCCGCTTCACCGGCGGGCGCGGCCTCGCACTTCTCGCCATCGTCATCGTGCTGCTGTGGCTCGCGAGCGGCGTCTACCGCGTGCAGCCCGACGAGCAGGGCGTGGTGCTGCGCTTCGGCGCGTTCGACCACACGACGCTGCCGGGCCTGAACTACCATCTGCCGTGGCCGATCGAGCGCGTGCTGACGCCGGCGGTCACCCGCATCAACCGCATCGAGATCGGCTACCGCTCCGGCGTGGCACCGCGCATCGACACCGCGGCGCAGGGCGGGCGCAACGTGCCCGAAGAGAGCCTGATGCTCACCGGCGACGAGAACATCATCGACATCAACTTCTCGGTGTTCTGGAAGGTGAACAATGCGGTCGCCTACCTGTTCAACACGCGCACGCCGGCGGCCGTGGTCAAGGCGGTGGCGGAAAGCTCCATGCGCGAGGTGATCGGTCGTACGCCGATCCAGCCGGCGCTGACCGAACTGCGCGCGCAGATCGAAACCGACGTGCTGCACCAGACGCAGCAGATCCTCGACCAGTACAAGGCAGGCGTGGAGATCACCCAGGTGCAGTTGCAGCGGGTCGATCCGCCGGCCGATGTGGTGGAGAGCTTCCTCGACGTGCAGCGCGCCAACACCGACGCCGAGCGCGTGCGCAACGAGGCCGAGGCGTATCGCAACGACATCGTGCCGCGGGCACGCGGCGATGCGGCGCGGATCGTGGCCGAGGGTCAGGGCGCGCGGCAGACGTCGATCGCACTGGCGACCGGCCAGACGCAGCGCTTCATCTCGGTGCTGACCGAGTACCAGCAGGCCAAGGACGTGACGCTGCAGCGGATCTACATCGAGACGATGCAGGACATCCTGAGCCGGTCGCCGACGCTGGTGGTGGACGACAAGCTGAAGGGGCTGGTGCCGTTCCTGCCGCTCAGCCTGCCCAACCCGGCAACGCCGCGGCCCGCGCCGCCGTCATCGGGCGCGTCGCCGCAGGCCACCTTCCCGCAGGGGTCGTCCTCCCAGGGTTCTTCCCCGCAGGGAGCCCAGCGATGAACCGCATCACGGTTGCCGGCCTCGCCGCGGTCGTCGTGCTGTTCTTCCTGGCGCAGGCCGCCCTGTTCACCGTCGACCAGACCGAGCAGGTGCTGATCACCCAGTTCGGCCAGCCGGTGCGGGTGATCACCAAGCCCGGGCTGCACACCAAGATCCCGTTCGTCCAGACGGTGATCAGCTTCGACAAGCGGCTGCTCAACCTGGAACTGCCGGGCGACCAGGTCATCCTGGGCGACCAGCGCCGCCTCGTGGTGGACAGCTTCACGCTGTTCCGCATCACCGACCCGCTGCTGTACTACCAGTCGGTCGGCCCGCTCGAGGACGGCATCCGCGGCCGGATGAACTCCATCGTGTCGTCCTCGCTGCGCCGGGTGCTGGCCAACAACAAGCTGCTGGACGTGCTGTCGGCCCGCCGCGAGCAGATCATGGCGACCATCCGCGACCAGGTGAACGTGGAGATGAAGGGCTTCGGCGTCGCGATCGAGGACGTGCGGATCCGCCGCGCCGACCTGCCGGAGGAGAATACCAAGGCGATCCTGGCGCGCATGCAGTCCGAGCGTCAGCGCGTGGCCTCCCAGGCGCGTGCCGAGGGTGCGGAGGCCGCGGCGCGCATCCGGGCCGATGCGGAACGTGAACGCACCGTGCTGGTGGCGGAGGCGCGCTCCACCGCGGACAAGCTGCGCGGCGAGGGCGAGGGCGAGGCGACCCGCATCTACGCCAAGGCGTACGGCCAGGATGTTGGCTTCTACGGCGCTTGGCGCACGCTCCAGGCGTATCGTGATGCCTTCGAAAACGGCAATTCTCGCCTGGTGCTGACCCCCGATAACGATTTTCTGCGCTATCTGCAGTCGCCTCCGGTGCTGCCTGGGCCTTAGACTGGCAGCCAGAGACCAGTTGCCACCCAGCGCCGGCCGGACCATATGCGGCCTATCCCAGGGAAAGCTCGATCATGCGCCTGTTCCGTTGCCAACCCGCCCGCGCCGCCATGCTGGCCCTTACCGTCGCCTTCGCCGTGCCCCTCGTTGCCGGCACGCCGATCGCCTCGGCGCAAGCCCGTCCGGCGCCCGACAGCTTCGCCGACCTGGCCGCGAAGCTGCTGCCGGCGGTCGTGAACATCTCGTCGACCCAGGCCCAGCAGGCGCGCGGCAATACGCCCGGCGCCGGCCCGGAGATCCCGCTGTTCCCGCCGGGATCGCCGTTCGAGCAGTTCTTCAAGGACTTCCTCAACCGCAACCGTCCCGGCGGGCGCGGCGACAACCAGCCCACCCCGCCGGAGCGGCGGATGCAGAGCCTGGGCTCGGGCTTCATCATCGATTCGTCCGGCCTGGTGGTGACCAACAACCACGTGATCGACGGCGCCGACGAGATCACCGTCACCCTGCACGACAACACGACGCTGAAGGCCAAGGTGCTCGGCCGCGACGAATCGGGCGACATCGCGCTGCTGCAGGTGAAGCCGGACAAGCCGTTGCCGGCCGTGCAGTTCGGTGATTCGGATTCGGCGCGCGTGGGCGACTGGGTGGTCGCGATCGGCAATCCGTTCGGCCTGGGCGGCACGGTCACCGCCGGCATCGTCTCGGCGCGCGGCCGCGACATCCGCCAGGGGCCGTACGACGACTTCATCCAGACCGACGCCGCGATCAACCGCGGCAACTCGGGCGGGCCGCTGTTCAACATGGACGGCCAGGTGATCGGCATGAACACCGCGATCTACTCGCCGTCCGGCGGGTCGATCGGCATCGGCTTCTCGATCCCGGCCAACATGGTGAAGTCGGTGGTGGCGCAGTTGCGCGATTTCGGCCACCCGCGCCGCGGCTGGCTGGGCGTGCGCATCCAGCAGGTGACGCCGGACATCGCCGAGAGCCTCGGACTGAAGGACGCGTCGGGCGCCATGGTGGCCGGCGTGAACGACAGCGGGCCAGCCGACAAGGCGAAGATCCGCAACGGCGACATCATCCTGAAGTTCAACAATCAGGACGTGAAGGAGATGCGCTCGCTGCCGCGCATCGTGGCCGACTCCGAGGTCGGCAAGCAGGTGCCCGTGCTGCTGTGGCGCGACGGCAAGGAAGTGACGGTGCAGGCGACGCTGGCCGAGAAGCCGGACGATGTGCAGGTCGCCTCGGTGACGCCCGCCGACAAGCCGGCGGCGCAGCGGCAGACCGAGATCTCGGGTCTCGGCCTCAAGCTCTCGCCGATCACGCCTGACACCAAGGACAAGTTCTCGCTGCGCCCCGACCAGAAGGGCGTGGTGATCACCGACGTCTCGCCCAACAGTTCGGCGGCGGATCGCGGGCTGAAGGCCGGCGACGTCATCGTCGAGGTGCAGCAGGGCGAGGTCGGCTCGCCGGCCGATGTCCAGCAGCGCGTCGACACCGTCCGCAAGGAGAACCGCAAATCCGTGCTGATGCTGATCCAGCGCCAGGACGGGCTGCAATGGGTGCCGCTGTCGCTGTCGGCTGACAAGGACAAGCAGCCCGGCTAGCCCGCGATGCCCGATCCGACTTACCTGGTCGGTCCCGGGCGCGCCCGCCGGCCGAATGTTCTGGCCCGGCACCACGTGGTGGTGTCGGGCCATTACTACGCCTCGCTGGCCGGCTTGCAGATCCTGGAGGCCGGCGGCAACGCGATCGACGCCGGGGTCGCGACCGGCCTCGCCATCGACGTGCTGGAAAGCCAGTTCGTCGGCTTCGGCGGCGTCGCGCCGATCATGCTGCACCTGGGCGAACGCAACGAGACGCACGTGATCAGCGGCGTCGGCGTGTGGCCGAAGGCGGCGCGGCTCGAGTATTTCCAGCAGGAGTGCGGCGGGCGCATCCCCGACGGGGTTTTGCAGACCGTGGTGCCGGCGGCGCCGTCCAACTGGATCGCCGCCCTCGAGCGCTTCGGCACGATGTCGTTCGCCGAGGTCGCATCGGCGGCCATCCGCTTCGCCCGCGACGGCTTCCCGACCTATCCGTTCTTCGCCGAGATCCTGGCCGCGCGGCAGGCGGAGATCCGTCAGTGGCCGTCGACCGCGGCGGTGTTCCTGCCGGGTGGCCGGCCGCCCCAGGTGGGCGAATTGTTCGTGCAGGCCGATCTCGGCCGCACCCTGCAGTACATGGCCGATGAGGAGCGCGCGCATGCCGCCGGTGGCCGGGCGGCCGGCCTGCAGGCGGCGCGGCGGGCCTTCTACCAGGGCGACGTGGCCCAGGCGATCGCCCGCCACCAGGCCGAGAGCGGCGGCTGGCTGGCGGCCGAAGACCTCGCGGCATTCGCAAGCCGGTTCGAGGCGCCGTGCAGCATCCGCTTCGGGGAGTTCGACGTGTTCGGCTGCGGCGCCTGGTCGCAGGGGCCGATGGTGCTGGAGGCGCTGAACATCCTCGAAGGCCTCGACCTGCGCGGCATGGGGCACAATTCCACCGGCTACATCCACGCGGTGACCGAGGCGCTGAAACTCGCCGCTGCCGACCGCGAGGTGTATTTCGGCGACCCGGATTTCGTCGACGTGCCGCTCGAGGCGCTGCTGTCGAAGGACTATGCGGCGCGGCGGCGGGCCCTGTTCGACCCTGCCAAGGCGTGGCCGGGCATGCCGCCGGCGGGCGAGGTGGGCGGCGTGTCGATCCCGGCCTGGCGCCCCGATCCGTCCTCCGGCATGGCGCTGGAGATCGCCGCGACCCGGCCGGAGACCTCCTTCCTCTGCGTCGCCGACCGCCACGGCAACGTGTTCGCCGCGACGCCCAGCGATCCGGCGATCAGCGGCGCCATGGTCCCGGGCACCGGGATCACGCCGTCGCTGTGGGGCTCGCGCGGCTATACCGGCGATGGCCACCCCGCCCGGGTTGGGCCGGGGCGGCGGCCGCGCATGTCGGCCAACCCGGCGATCGCCATCAAGCCCGGCGAGATGGTCATCCCGTTCGGCTCGCCGGGCAGCGAGGTGCTGGGCCAGGCGATGGTGCAGGTCTTCCTCAACCAGGCGGTGTTCGGCATGGACCCGCAATCGGCCTGCGAGGCGCCGCGCTTCGCCTCCTACTCCTGGCCGGAATCGGCGCTGCCGCATTCCTACCGCCCGGGCCACCTGTGCGTGGAGGAGGACGTCGGCCGTCCGACCGGCGAGGCGCTGGCGGCGCTGGGCCATCGCGTGGAGTGGTGGCCTGAGCGCAAATACCTCGCCGGGTCCGTCTGCACGATCCAGTCCGACCTGCGCGCCGGCATCAAATGGGCCGGCGCCGATCCCCGCCGCACCGCCTACGCCATCGGCTGGTGATCACCGGCGTCGACTGAAGCCCGGAGGACGCGGGCCTTAGGTCATGGCCGCGCTCGGCCGCCGGCTGGCCGGTTCCCGTTCCTGCCGATCCGCGTCCCCCCCGCCGTCATGCCCTGGCCATCCGCGTCTCACGTTCGTAGAGGCGGCAGACGTGGATAGCCGGCAAGACGCCTGCCATGACGGAGGGACCGTGGGATCCAGCGCCTGCCGACCCCGCGTCCCCCCTCGTCATGGCATGGCTTGGCCATGCCATCCACGTCTCACCTTTGGGACCGCAGCACCCAGCCATCTGTGCAGCGTTTCCGCTTGACCACCCACGCCGCCCCCTCGTATTAACGAACAGTCGTTCATAACGAGGCGCCAGTGCGCGAGCCAGGTGGCAAGCGGGATCTCATCAAGTCGCAGGCCACCCGCCTGTTCGTCGAACACGGGGTCGACGCCGTCTCGGTGCGCGACATCGCCGCGGCGTGCGCGATGAAGCCGTCCAACCTCTACGCGCATTTCACCTCGAAGGACGCGCTGGTCGCCGAGTTGTTCCACGAGGGCTATGCCGAGTACGGCGCGCTGCTGGCCGATGCCGCCGGCGGTGCCGCGCCCTTCCGGGTCCGGCTGGAGCGCATGGTCCGCGCCATCTGCCGCCTGCACGATGAGGACAACGCGCGCTTCCGCTTCCTGATCATGACGCAGCACGGCTTCCTGCGCGACGTGGCGCGCGACGAGCGCAACCCGGTCGAGGTGATCTGCCGCGCCGTGGCGGGCGCGATGGCGGCGGGCGAGATCCCCCGCCGCGAGCCCGACCTCATGGCGATGGCGCTGATCGGCATCATCGTCCAGCCCGCCACCGCCCGCCTGTACGGCCGCCTCCAGGGCGGCCTGCGCGAACGTGCCGATGATATCGTCGCCATGTGCTGGCGCGCGCTGTCGTGACCCCGCTTCCTCCGGATCGAAAGGATGCCGCCATGCCGGTCTCGCCGATCGGACTGCTGAAGACCCGCCGGATGTGGCCGCTGGCGCTGGCGCAATCCTGCGGCGCGCTGAACGACAACCTGGTGAAGAACGCGATGGTCGTGCTGGCGCTGTTCCAGCTTGGCGTCGGCGGCACCGGGCTGTCGGCGCTCGCCGGCGCGCTGTTCATCGCACCCTACATCCTGCTGTCCGCCACCGCCGGCAAGCTCGCCGACCGGTTCGCCAAGCCGCGCGTGATCGTGGCCTACAAGGCGGCCGAGGTGCTGCTGATGCTGGCTGCCGCGGCGGCGTTCCTGGCCGAGAGCGTGCCGGCGCTCCTCGCCGTGCTGCTCGGTCTCGGCGTGCAGGCGACGCTGTTCGGGCCGGTGAAATACGGGCTGCTGCCGGAACAGCTTGCCGAGCACGAACTGGTCGCCGGCAACGGCCTGATCGAGGCCACCACCTTCCTGTCGATCGTCTGCGGCACCGTCGCGGGCGGCGCACTGGTGCTGCTGCCGCACGGCACGGCGCTGGCGGGCGCGGCGGGCGTCGCGCTCTCGCTGGTCGGGCTGTTCGCCGCGCTGCGCATCCCGGCGGTGCCGGCGGCCGATCCCTCGCTGCGCATCTCGCCCAACCTGTTCGCCGAGACCTGGCGCGTGGTGCGCCATGCCGCCGGCATCCGTGCCATCTGGCTCTCGCTGCTCGGACTGTCCTGGTTCTGGACCATGGGGGCCACATTGATGACCGAGTTCCCGGTCATCGCCCGCGACGTGCTGCACGCCGATGGCACGGTGCTCACGCTGCTGCTGACGGTGTTCGCGGTCGGCGTCGGCGCCGGCTCGATCCAGTGCGCGCGCCTGCTGCACGGCGAGGTGTCGCCGCGGCTGGTGCCGTTCGCCGCCATCGGCATCTCGGTGTTCTGCTGGGACTTCGCATCGGCCGCCGGCAGCGCGGATGCGATCGCATCGGCCCGCGACGCGCTCACCAGCCTCGCCGGCTGGCGGATGATCGTCGACCTCTTCCTGCTGGCGGCGTGCGGCGGCATCTTCTCGGTGCCGCTCTACGCGATCATCCAGGAGGCATCGCCGCCCTCCGAGCGCTCGCGCATGATCGCCGCCAACAACATCATGAACGCGCTGTTCATGGTGGCGGGTGCGGCGGCGGCGGCCGGGCTGGCGGCGGCCGGACTACAGGCGCCTGCCGTGCTGCACATCGCCGCGGTGGCGAATTTCGCTGTCGCCATCTGGATCGTCCGCATCCTGCCGCACGAGTTCTACCGTTCCCTGCTGCGCTGGTATTTCGACCGGTTCCACCATGTGCAGGTGCGCGGGCTGGAGAACTACCGTGCCGCCGGCGACCGCGTGGTGATCGTCGCCAAC
The DNA here is from genome assembly GCA_037201625.1 of Acetobacteraceae bacterium. Lineage (GTDB taxonomy): Bacteria > Pseudomonadota > Alphaproteobacteria > Acetobacterales > Acetobacteraceae > JAMXLO01. Next base: position 93,562 of record JBBCGR010000004.1, read on the forward strand.
CACCAGTCCTATCTCGACGCCTGCCTGATCGCCGCCTACCTGCCCGACAGCCCGACCTTCGCCATCCACACCTCGCAGGTGGCGAAATGGTATTTCAAGCCGTTCCTCGCCGCGGTGCGCACCTTCCCGGTGGACGTGCAGTCGCCCTACGCGATCAAGCGCATGGTCGAGGCGGTGCGCGACCAGGGGCGCAAGCTGATGATCTTCCCCGAGGGCCGCATCACCCGCACCGGCGCGCTGATGAAGGTCTACGAGGGCGCCGCGCTGGTCGCCGACAAGTCGCATGCGAAGATCGTCGCGATCAGCATCGAGGGGCTGCAGTTCAGCCGCCTGGGCCACATGCAGGGCAGGGCGCGGCTGCGCTGGTTCCCCCGCCTGCGGCTCAACATCCATCCGCCGGTGACGCTGGCACCGCCCGACAGCGACGACCTGACGCCGCGCCAGCGCCGCGAGGTGACCGGGCGGGCGCTGCAGGACGTGATGGTCGATGCGGTGTTCCGTTCCAAGGACACCGGGCGCAGCCTGTTCAGGGCGCTGCTCGACGCGCACGACCTGCACGGCGCGAAGACGCCGATCGCGGAGGACATCGCGCGCCAGCCGATCGGCTACGGCCGCATCCTGGTGGGCGCGACCGCGCTCGGCCGCGCGCTGGCCGATGCGGCGCCGGGCGAGACGCATGTCGGGCTGCTGATGCCCAACTCGGTGCCGGCGGTGGTCGCCTTCATGGGGCTGCAGGCGTTCGGCCGCGTGCCCTGCATGCTGAACGTCTCGGCCGGGGCCGCGGCGGTGCTGTCGGCCTGCCGTGCCGCGCAGGTGCGCACCGTGGTGTGCAGCCGCACCTTCGTCGAGAAGGGCCGGCTGACCAGGCTGGTGGAACTGATGTCGCAGGAGGTCCGCTTCCTGTGGCTGGAGGATGTGCGCACGACGATCGGGCTGCGCGCGAAGCTGCGGGCCAAGTGCGACGCCTGGCGGGCGCGGCGGCTGCCGGGCGCGCTCGCCGATCCGGATTCGCCGGCGGTGGTGCTGTTCACCAGCGGGTCCGAGGGCGTGCCGAAGGGCGTCGTGCTGAGCCACCGCAACCTGATCGCCAACTGCGCGCAGATCGCCTCGGTGATCGACTTCCATGGCGGCGACGTGGTGTTCAACGCCATGCCGATGTTCCACGCCTTCGGCCTGACCGGCGGCACGATCCTGCCGCTGATCTCCGGCGTGCGCACGTTCCACTACCCGAGCCCGCTGCACTACCGCGTGGTGCCGGCGCTGATCTACGACACCGACGCGACGATCTGCTTCGGCACGGACACGTTCCTCAACGGCTGGGCGCGCTATGCGCATCCGTACGACTTCTATGCCATGCGCTACATCTTTGCCGGCGCCGAGAAGGTGCGCGACGAGACGCGCCGGCTGTTCGCCGACCGGTTCGGGGTGCGCGTGCTCGAGGGCTACGGCGCGACCGAGACGGCACCGGTGCTGGCGCTGAACACGGCGATGCATTGCCGGCCGGGCAGCGTCGGCCGCTTCGTGCCCGGCGTCACGCCGCGGCTGGAGCCGGTGGCCGGGATCGAGGCCGGCGGCCGGCTGTTCGTGCGCGGCCCCAACGTGATGCTCGGCTACCTGCGTGAGACGGCGCCCGGCGTGCTGGAGCCGCCGGAGGAGGGCTGGTACGACACCGGCGACATCGTGTCGCTGGACGATGCCGGGTTCGTCACCATCGCCGGACGGGTGAAGCGGTTTGCCAAGATCGGCGGCGAGATGGTGTCGATGACGGCGGCCGAATCGCTCGCCGCCTCGCTCTGGCCCGGCGATCTGCATGCGGTGGTCAGCCTGCCCGATCCGCGCAAGGGCGAGGCGCTGCTGCTGGTCACCGCGCGGGCCGATGCGGATGCCAAGGCGCTGCTCGTGCATGCCAGGACGCGCGGGATCCCCGAGATCATGGTGCCGCGCGCGATCCTGACCGTGGCGTCGGTGCCGCTGCTCGGCACCGGCAAGGTGGACTATCCGGCGGTGCACCGGCTGGCCGAGGCGTCGCGCATCGGCGCGGAGGCGGAGTCCGCGGTGGCGTAGCCAGCGCTGGCTGGCGGGATGGCGCGGCGCGGCGAGTCGCGAGGGAGAAGGCGGATGGTGCGGCGGCGCGGCGCGAGGGGAGACGCGGATGGTGCGGCCGGGGAGACGGGATGGCGGCCACGCCACCCCACCGTCGCCGTCGGCGCAGGCCACCCCACCCCACCGTCGTAGCGCGGCCATCCCACCCCCACCGCCGTGGCGGGGCGCCACCCCCCGCCGCCATGGCGCGGCCACGCCACCCCCACCGCCGTCATGGCCGGCCTCCGTGCCGGCCATCCACGCCTTCCTTGCGGATCACCGGCGCCGGCCGCGCCGCGACGACCCCTATCGCGGCGCCAGGCGCAGCGCGCCGTCCAGGCGGATCGTCTCGCCGTTGAGGAACCGGTTGGTGGCGATGTGCTCGACCAGTGCTGCGTATTCCTCGGGCAGGCCGAGGCGGTGGGGGAAGGGCACGCTCTGCGCCAGGGTCTCCTGCATGTCGGGCGGCAGGCCGTTGAACATTGGCGTCTGGATCAGCCCCGGTGCGATGGTGACCACGCGCACGCCGACCCGCGCCAGCTCGCGCGCCGCCGGCAGGGTCATGCCGACCACGCCGGCCTTGGAGGCGGCGTAGGCGGCCTGGCCGATCTGCCCCTCATACGCGGCGACCGAGGCGGTGTTGACGATGACGCCGCGCTCGCCGTCCTCCAGCGGATCGAGCACGGCCATGTCGGCGGCGGCGAGGCGCAGCAGGTTGAAGCTGCCGATCAGGTTGATGCGGATCACGCGCTCGAACGCGGCGAGCCTCAGCGGGCCGTCGCGGCCGACCACCCGGCCGGCATCGGCGACGCCGGCGCAGTTCACCAGCAGGCGTGCGGGACCGTGGGCCTCGCGCGCGCGGCCCACGGCGGCTTCGGCGGAGGCGGCATCGGCCACGTCGCAGGCGATGCCGAGGCCGCCGATGCGCGCAGCGGTGGCTTCGGCGGCGGCCTGGTTGATGTCGAGCAGGGCGACGCGGCAGCCGGCCTGGGCCAGGCGCTGCGCGGTGGCGGCGCCCAGGCCGGAGGCGCCGCCGGTGATGAGCGCAGCCTGTCCTTCGAGACGCATGGCGGGAGGTTCCTTGTTGCGGGACCGCCAGTGTGTCGCGCCGCGGCGGCGGAAGGAATCCCCCTCATGTCTGGTGCGGACTGTCGAGGTTCAGGCTTCCACCGCGCCTGCCATCGTTCCCCGGTCGCGCCGCGCATCAAGCCGTGGGGGGCAGGGCCGGCCGGCGCGCGGTCGGTGCCGCGGGAAGCATCGCCATCACACCTCGCAGCAAGTCTCAGTCAGCGCGACCCCGCATCGTCATGGCCGCGGCTTGTCCCGGCCATCCACGGCTTTCGTTACAGCGAGCGGAAAAGAGTGGCTGGCGGGCACGGAGGCCGGCCCTTGACGGCACGGCCATCAGGAGCCGGTATTATTTCGTCGCCAGCATGTCCCGCAGACCGCGCAGCGCCAGGTAGTAGCCGGCGATGCCGAAGCCGGTGACCATGCCCAGGCTCACCGTGGCGGTGTCGGACACCGGGCCGCGGCGCACCGGGTTCGAGATGTGCAGCTCGATGGTCGGGAACTTCACCTGGCTGATCGCCGCCGTCAGCGCCGGATAGCCGCGCGAGAAGCCGGCCGGGTTGAACAGCGCCGCGTCGAACCCGCGGTCGTTCGCCTCGTAGAGCTTGTTGATGACCTCGCCTTCCAGGTTGGAATGGAAGATCTCGATGTCGACGCCGAGTTCGCTGGCATAGCCGCGGATGCGCTCGTCGTACTGCGGCAGGGTCATCGGGCCGAAGATCTCGGTCTGCACCTTGCCGCGCATGTTCATGCCCGCGCCGTGGATGATCAGGATCTTCGCCATGGCAATGCCCTCCCGGTTGCCGGACAATTCAACGCGCTCGACAGTGGCGGTGCAAGCCGGGTAACTCGGGCGCGATCAGGGGATGTCGCCGCGCATGCTCGCTGCCATCGGCTATTGGGCGCTGCTGGCGTTCGCGGGATGCGCCTGCGGGCTGCTCAACACCCTCGCCTCGTCCGGATCGGCGGTGAGCCTGCCGCTGCTCGTCATGCTGGGCCTGCCCGAGGGCGCGGCCAACGCGACCAACCGGCTGCCGGTGATGATCGGCTCGATCATGGCGACCGTCTCGTTCGCGCGTGCCGGTGCGCTCGACTGGTCGGCGGGCGCCAAGCTGGCACCGGTCGCGGCGATGGGCAGCATCGTGGGCGCGCTGCTCGCCGAGCGGCTGGGCAACCGGCAGATGGGCCTCGTCATCACCGCCGCCGTGCTGTTCGCGCTCATCCTGCTGTTCACCAAGATCAAGCAGGCGCTGGCGAAGGACATCGACGGGCTGCCGTCGGTGTCCTATCGGGCGATGGCCGCGATCTTCCTGGTCGGCATCTGGCTCGGTTTCATCGTGCTCGACGGCGCGACCTACCTGCTGCTGGTGCTGATGCTGATGTGCCACTACCGGCTGGCGGAGGCGAACGCGCTCAAGGTGCTGCTGATCGCCGTCACCACCGTGATCCCGATCGCGCTGTTCGGCGGCGCGGGCGAGATCGCCTGGGCCGAGGGCGGCGTGCTGGCGGCGGGCAGCGTGGTCGGCGGGCATATCGGCGCCAGGCTGTCGCTGCAGCCGCTGGCGCGCGTCTGGGCGTTCCGCATCCTCGTCGTCGCCATCGTTCTGGAACTGGCGCATCTCGGCTGGCACTACTCGGCACCCTACCGGGCGGCGGTGTGATCCGGGCAGGGGTCTGACCCGTCGCTGCCCAGGTCCATCACCCAGCGAAGATCATCCAGCAGCCGTCACCCCCGGCGGCCGTCACCCAGGCGCCGTTACCCAGCGGCCGTCGCCCAACGGCCGTCCCACCCAGCGGCGGTCACACTCAGCCGTCGCCCAGCGGCCGTCATCCGGGCAGGCGCAGCCGCACTGATACCGGGCAATGGTCGGACAGCCGCTGTTTCCACTCCGGGCCGGCCTCGCGGTAGGTCAGCACGCGCAGCGTGTCGGGCACCAGCCAGTCGCGCGCCGCGCCGCCCAGCACGATATGGTCGATGAACGCCTCGCTGCCCCAGCAGGGGCTGGTGCGGCCCTCGGTGGCGCGCACCAGCGGCGCCGCCTCGCGCAATGCCGCCCAGAACTGGTCGCGCCGGTCCATGTGGCGGTTGAAGTCGCCCAGGACGGCGAAGGCGACGCCTTCGGTGCGGCGCGCCTCGATCCAGCCCAGCAGCGCGGGCACCTGCTGGCGCAACGTCTGGCACGAGGGGCGGGTGGAACTGCTCAGCCGCTGGTCGCTGCAGCCGGTCTTGAGATGCACCGCGAGCAGCCGCAGCGGCGGATCCAGCCGCAGCGTGATATCGGCGCCATTGCGCAACTGCCGGCCGCGGTCGACGTCGAGGCCGCCCAGGTCGGGGTTCGAATCGTAGCGGATGCCGCGGCGGACGGCGAAGCCGACGCGCTGGGTGACGCGGTCGCGGCTCAGGTGGATCGAGTAGCGGTCGGGGGGGAACACGCGTGCCGCGATCGCGGTGCCGTCCACCTCCTGGATCGCGATCACATCGGCATCGAGTTCCGCGGCATAGCGGCGCAGCAGGTCGATGTCCTCCGGCCGCTTCGGCTCGACGTCGGGCGGCAGGTCGCGCGCGCCGGTGGTCAGCCATTCGAGGTTCCAGGTCGCGAGCTTGAGTTCCTCGGCGCGCGCGGCCTGCGCCAGCCCCGCCAGCAGCAGGCCCGCCAGCACCAGGCATGCGGACGCCAGACGCGCCGGCTTCCGGCACGGCGGCATCGAGCGCGGTGTCATCAGGCCGTGTCCGCCGTGGCGAGCAGCATCGAGCATGCCCCGGCGCGTCGTCCTGCGGCGCGATTCACGCCCGGCGCGATCCCACCGGAGGCGATCACGCGCTACACGCGTTCGCTGATCCGGATCGCGGCGTGGCAGCCGGCCTTGATCGCGGCCGACAGCAGCCGATACCCGGGGGCCTGCTCGGCGCCGTGCGCCAGGCCGATGTCGCGGTGCTCCAACTCATCGGCGCGGAACCGGACCAGCGTGTCGCGCAACTCCGCCTCGCTGTCGTCGAGGGCCGCGATCTGCTGGGCATAGTGCGCATCGATCGCCTCCTCCACCGCCACGGTGCAGGCCATCGCCGCCCGCTCGCCCAGCGCCGCGGTCGCGGCCCCCAGGGCGAAGCCGGCCAGGTGCCACAGCGGCAGCAGCGCGGTGGGCCGTCCGCGACGGCGCACGATCAGGTCGGCGAAGCGGTCCAGGTGCTCGCGCTCCTGCGCCTGCATCTCGCGCAGCAGCGGCGCCTTGTCGCTGCGCCGCAGGACGGCAAGCTGGCCGGCATAGATGCGCGCGGCACCGTACTCGCCGGCGTGGTCCACGCGGATCATGCGTGCGATGCCGGCGGCGGGCGAGGGGTCGCCGGGAAGCGGTCGCGTCATGCAGGCCTCCTGTCGCGCCGCAGCGCCACGGCGACGCCCGCCGCGACCGCCAGCGCATAGAGCAGGTTCATCGCCGCCATCGACACCGGCAGGCCCGGCACCAGATAGGTGGCATCGTCGCATGGCTTGGCCGGGCGCGCCGGCATCTGCGCCAGCCGCTCCGCGATCGAACCCTGGCCAAGCCGCGGGGCGGCGCATTCCGGCAGCGGGCTCGGCCAGGCGCCCTGTTCCACGCCGACATGCACGACGGCGAGGCCGGCGGCGGCCAGCATCGCCAGCACGACCAGCATCAGCAGCAGCCGCGCCAGCCGGTGGGGCGTGACGGCGGCCAGCAATCCGAGCACGATGGCGACGCGATAGGGCCAGCGCTCGAGCAGGCAGAGCGCGCAGGGGACCAGGCCGCCCCAGTATTCCGAGGCGAGGGCGAGACCCAGGGCGAGGCCAGCGGCGAGGGCGCTCAGCAGGGCGATGCCGCGGATGCCGGCCAGGGTCATGGCGGCGATGTGCCCTGCTTCCACCGGCCATGCAAGCCGCCTAGGTTCGGGGCGTTCAGTCGGGCCAGTCAGGGAGGAAAGCCGATGCGCCGCATTCTGTGGGGCCGTGCCACGTCGAGCAACGTGATGAAGGTGATCTGGGCGCTCGAGGAATTGCAGCTTCCCTATGAGCGGATCGATGTCGGCGGCGCCTTCGGCAAGACCGATACGCCGGAATACCGCGCGATGAACCCGACCGGGCTGGTGCCGACCCTGCAGGAGGACGACTTCACGCTGTGGGAGAGCAACGTGATCTGCCGCTATCTGTGCCACGCGCATGCACCGCACTCGCGGCTGTGGCCGCAGGAGCCGCATGTCCGCGCCAATATCGATCGCTGGATGGACGCGCAGCACACGCTGCTGAACCGCTGGATCAGCACGGTGTTCTGGGGCCTGGTGCGCACGCCGCCGGAGCGGCGCGACATGGCGGCGATCACCGAGGCGATCGGCGAGGCGGCGCGCGTCTGGGGCATGGCGGCGGCGGAACTGGCGAAGCACCCCTACCTGGCCGGCGATGCCCTGACCTTGGCGGATATCCCCTGGGGCCCGCATCTGCATCGTTGGTTCAACATGGATTTCGACCGCCCGGAGGTGCCGCACCTGCGGGCCTGGTATGACCGCATGCTGGAGCGGCCGGCGTACCGGGAGCACCTCGCGGGACCGGTGGTGTAGGTGGCGGTGCCGGGGCGGGGACAGTGACAGGGGCGGTGCCGGGCGCGGAGTTCGACCCGGAAGCGGTGCGCAGCTTCGAGCACGCGCGCTGGCAGGCGGCGGCGCCGATCTACGGCACGACGTTCGCGGCCGCGACCGCGCCTTTCATCGCCCCGCTGCTCGATGCCGCAGGCTTGGCGGCGGGCGTGGTGCCGGATGGGGCGCCGGCGGGCGTGGTACCGCACGGAGCGCCGGCCAAGCGGCTGCTGGATGTCGCCTGCGGGCCGGGCTTCGTCGCATCCGCCGCCGCCTTGCGCGGCGCGGTGGCGTGCGGGGTGGATTTCTCATCGGCCATGCTGGCCGTGGCCCGGGCGCGCGACCCCGGCGTGCGGTTCGACGCGGGCGACGCCGAGCGGCTGCCCTACGCCGACGCCGCGTTCGAGGTCGTGGTCTCCAACTTCGGCATCCACCACGTGCCGCGGCCGCTGTTCGCCCTGCGCGAGGCGCACCGCGTGCTGGGCACCGGCGGGCGCGTGGCGTTCAGCTTCTGGGCCGCCCCGGCGGAGAACGTCGCGTGGCGGCTCGTGTTCGACGCCGTCGCGCGGTACGGCGACCGGTCGGCCGCCTCGGCGCCCGTGCCCGGCGGCGGCTTCGCCACGCCGGAGCAATGCGCCGATGCCCTGCGGTCGGTCGGCTTCACCGACTGCACGACGCTGCTGGTGCGCGCGACCTGGCGCCATCGCGACGCCGGCGGGCTGGTGGCGGCGCTGCGGGCCGGCACCGCCCGGATGGCGGCGATGCTGGAGGCACAGTCATCGGCCACGCTGGCCGCCATCACGGCCGACATCGAACTCGCGGCCGCGCCGTACCGCGACGGCGAGGACATCGCCCTGCCGATCGCCGCGGTGATCGCCTCCGGCGTCCGGCGCTGACCGGAGGGCGGCGGCGATGGACCTCTACCACGTGTGGTGCGACCTCAGGCCGGGCGTGTCGGACACGACCTTCGCCGACAAGGTCGCCGCCTATATGGGACACCTGAAGGGGCAGGGGCTGATCGAGGGCTGGCGGCTGACCCGGCGCAAGCTGGGCCTCGGGCCGCCGGGGATGGGGGAGTTCCATCTCATGATGGAGGTGAAGGACCTGGCCCAGCTCGACCTGGCCTTTACCCGCGTCGCCAGCCGCCGCGAGCCGGTCGAAGGCGTGCATTTCGACGTCAATTCGCTGGTGCAGAACGCGGTCTTCGCGCTGTACCGGGATTTTCCGGACGCGGTGCGCCATCGCGGCGAGGAGCGGTTCTAGCGCGTGATCCGCGGAGGTGGCGTCGGCGGAGTGGTGCATTGCGCTCGCCGACAGCGAGCCGGAGCGGGTTGCGTGAGCCGACGGACGGCCACGGTTCCAGCGCCGCGTTCCGCCTCCTGCGCGAGCGCGTCCGATCCCGTCCGTCAAGCCCTGAATCACGCGGCAAAACAAGGAACTAGACCATGGTGGCCGCTGCCCTCGGCCACCAATCTACGCTACGCTGGCGGCATCATTCGATTCGGCGGAGAGACCATGATGGGAGACGCTGCGCGCCATCGCGCGAGCCTGTGCCTGGGCCTGCTGGCCGCAGCGCTGCTGGCCGGCGGCGCCGGACCGGAGCGGCCATCGGTGAAGGGCGGATCGCCCGTCGCCATCGGCGAATACCTGGTGGCGATCGGCGGCTGCAACGACTGCCATACCGAGGGATGGAACCAGAACCCGGGCAACGTGCCGATCGCGCAGCGGCTGACCGGCAGCCAGGTCGGGTGGAACGGGCCATGGGGCACCACCTACCCCACCAACCTGCGCCTGACCGTCCAGAAGATGACCGTCGAGCAGTGGCTGCAATACCTGGCGGTGATGCAGCCTCGCCCGCCGATGCCCTGGTTCAACATGCGGGCGATGTCGGAGCCCGACCAGCGCGCCATCTATGCCTATATCCGCAGCCTGGGTCCGGCGGGCGAGCCGGCGTCCGAGGGCCTGCCGCCCGGCGAGCCGCCGAAGACGCCGTACCTGGTGGCGGCGCCGCGTCCTCCAGGCTGATATTTTGGGGTTCGCTTTGCGAGGTCCCTACAACATATGGTAGGGATATGTGTGGAAACGGGAAGAGTCGCGCATGAATGACATCGACCGCCTGGCTGACGAACACCGCGTGCGGTTCGACCTGCTGACCGAGAACCCGGTCTACAAGCCGTTCCGCTACCCCTGGGCCTACGAGGCGTGGCTCATCCAGCAGCGCGTGCACTGGCTGCCCGAGGAGGTGCCGCTGGCGGACGATGTGAAGGACTGGCACCGCAACCTGAGTGGCAGCGAGCGCAACCTGCTGACGCAGATATTCCGCTTTTTCACCCAGGCCGATGTCGAGGTGAACAACTGCTACATGAAGCACTACTCGCAGGTATTCAAACCCACCGAGGTGCTGATGATGCTGTCGGCGTTCTCCAATATCGAGACCGTGCACATCGCCGCCTATAGCCATCTGCTCGACACGATCGGCATGCCGGAACTGGAATACCAGGCCTTCCTCAAATACAAGGAGATGAAGGACAAATACGACTTCATGCAGAGCTTCACGGTAAACTCACGTTACGAGATCGCCAAGACGCTCGCCGCGTTCGGCGCCTTCACCGAAGGGCTGCAACTGTTCGCCTCGTTCGCGATCCTGCTGAACTTCCCGCGCTTCGGGAAGATGAAGGGGATGGGCCAGATCATCTCCTGGTCGGTGCGCGACGAAACGCTGCACTGCCAGTCGATCATCCGGCTGTTCCGCACCTTCGTGCAGGAAAATCCCGAGATCTGGACTGAGGATCTGAAGCGCGACATCTACCTGACCTGCGCGACCATCGTCGACCACGAGGACGCCTTCATCGACCTCGCGTTCGAGCAGGGGGCGGTGGAAGGCCTGACCGCACGCGAGGTCAAGGAATACATCCGCTACATTGCCGACCGCAGGCTGATGCAGCTTGGTCTCAACCAACTTTATCATGTATCAAGAAATCCGCTGCCTTGGCTGGACGAGATGCTCAACGCCGTGGAGCACACCAATTTCTTCGAGAACCGCTCCACCGAGTACAGCAAGGCGTCGACCACCGGGTCGTGGGAGGACGCATTTGCGGCGTCGATGGCCCTCGAGGCGGGTCCCTGATCCACAAAAAGCGACGTGCCTCCAAGCGCAAGACAAACCTTGTGAGTTGCCAGTGCGCGCCCCATACTCTTGGCGGCGTCTTTGGGAGAGGCGCCTATATTCGGGGATGCTGTGCGAATAACGCTGCCGTCGCGCATTAATGACGTGCAAACGTGACCAATTGGTGCACAGGCTGATCTGAACGACCACGCGCGGCGAGCAGACGGGACGATTGAAATGGGGACCACGATCGGCGAGACGGACAACCGGGTCGAAGAGGGCGGCGGGCGGGAGCCCGGCGCCGGCGGGACGCCGCGCTACACACGCCGCCTGTCGGACAAGATCCTGATCGCGTTCCACCACGCCTGCGACCAGTCGGATTTCGAGGTGGCGGAGCAGTTGCTGCACATCCTGGAGATGATGCTGACCCGTCGCCCGCTGACGCCGGACGGCACGCGCCGGCGCAACATGGAAAGCCTGGTCGCGGCGCACGAACGGCTATGGCACCTCCGCCATCCGCATACCGGCGAGGACCTCGCCTAGCCGGCGTTTGCCGCACACCTCGAGCCACGGCCGGTGAGCGTCCTCCACGATCCGTCACGCGGCCTGGCCTAGAGCAGATTCCGATCGTGTAGGCTCACGGAATCCGCTCTAGCTCGTTGTCTGAGAGCGTGATTCACCGCTCCGGTGATTCCACCTTTACGGATCACGCTCTAGACTGTCCGGTTGAAGTTGCAGCTTGCCTCGGGGCATTTTCCAACGTCATCACCGGCGCAGGCAGGTGATCCACCGCAGTTGGGGCCGCATGTTTCTCTGCGGGGACCGAACGTTTCCCACGTCATGACTGGCGCAGGCCGGCATCCACGGCAGTGGGGGCCATACGTTGTTCAGCGGTGACCGAACATTCTCCATCGTCATGACCGGCTCAGGCCGGTCATCCACGTCTATTTGCGGCGCGGAGGCCCTGACGACGGAGCGGGGACTCAAACAGCGGTCGCAGCCGCGAAAGCGTCTCGAACCCCCCCGGGGTCTTCCCCCTGATCCCGCTCCCCCTCAGAGCGCCAGCGAATCGCCTCCCCGCAGCACGGCATCGGCGGCATCCGTGAACGAGCCGTCAGCATGATGCAGCACCAGGCCAGGCAGCAGCCGCAAGCCGGCGCGGCTGCCCTTGATCCCCCGCAGCAGCATCAGCTTCGCGGGCTCGCCGGCCCTGGGCCAGAGCGGCAGCAGCGCGGTCGCGGCACAGCCGGCGGCAGCGAAAGCGGCCATCGCCTCCGGCGCCCGTGCGGTGGGCAGCACGAAGGTCAGCGTCCCACGCGGCCGCAGCGGCCGGGCCAGCGACGCGACCCATGCCTCGAGCATCCCGCCGGCCGCGCGCTTGGCAACCCGGCGGGCGGCATCGGGGGACGGCGTACCGCCGCCGGCATGGTAGGGCGGGTTGGCGCAGGCATGGTCGAAGCCGGACGGCGCCGCCGGTGCGGTGACGTCCGCGGCGACGAATTCGAGGTCCGGCCAGTCATTGGCGGCAGCATTCTGCCGGGCCAGCGCCACCAGGCCCGGATCCTGTTCGATGCCGAGACCGCGGACGCCGGCCACCCTGGCGGCCAGGCAGAGCAGTGCGGCACCCGCCCCGCTGCCACCCTCCAGGACGCGGCATCCCTCCCGCGCCGGGATCGCCGCCGCCAGCAGCACCGGCTCGATGCCGCTGCGGAACCCGCTGCGGGGCTGCGCGAAGCGGACCCGTCCGCCCAGCAGGTGGCCCTGCGTCACATCGGCCGGATCAACTGTCATGCCGCGACCTGTTCGGCCGTCGCGTCCTGGCCTAGCGTCGCGGCCGCGTCGCATGCGAGGAGGCGGACATGGTTCGGATCACCTGGGCTGTCGGGGCGGGTGTGCTGCTGGGGATGGGCGTCGTGGCCTGCGGTGCCGCGCAGGCCCAGGATTTCCCCCAGCGCAAGCCGGGGCTGTGGCAGGTGGAGATGACCATGCCGGGCGGCCCGATGCCGGCGCAGCAGATGAAGATGTGTATCGATGCCGCGACCGACGTCGAGATGCAGAAGCTCGGCACCAATGCCACGCAGGGCATGTGCACCAAGCCCGACATCCGGCGCTCGGGCAGCACGGTGACGGTGAACGCAAGCTGCAAGATGGGAGAGACCCAGACCAGCACCCACGCGGTGACGAAGTTCACCGGCGACAGCGCGTATCATACCGACGTCACCACAAAATTCGATCCGCCCATGTCGGGCCGCGGCGAGCAGGTGATGGCCCAGGACGGCAAATGGACCGGCCCTTGTCCCGCCGACATGCAGCCCGGCGACGTGCAGATGGGGAACGGCATGAAGATGAACATCAAGCAGATGATGGGCGGGCGCTAGAGCGTGATCCGCGCAGGTGGTGCAACCGGAGCGGGGAATCGCAGGTGGTGCAACCGGAGCGATGAATCACGCTCTCCGACAAGGGGCCAGAGCGTGATCCGCGCAGGCGGTGCAACCGGAGCGGTGAATCACGGGCTCCGACAACGGGCCAGAGCGTGATCCGTGAGCCGGCGCGAACCGCAACGCGGCTGGCGCGCATCGCCTCCGGTGGACCCGCGTCAAGCGTGACTCGCGCCGCGGGCCAAGGCGCCGGAGCATGTCCGGCGCTCCGTTCAACAGCCAACAGGCCGTAGGGGAGACTGCATGTTACAGATCAGGCACCTGGACCACCTCGTGCTGCGGGTGACCGACCTGCAGGCGATGATGCATTTCTACATCGACGTGTTGGGCTGCACCTTGGACAAGGTGCAGGAGCAGATCGGCCTGTGGCAGATCCGTGCCGGCGATGCGCTGATCGACCTCGTGCCGATCGATGGTGCGCTCGGCCGCAAGGGTGGCGCCGCGCCGGCCCGCGAAGGGCGCAACCTGGACCATTTCTGCCTGCAGGTGGAGCCATTCGACGGCGAGGCGATCATCGCGCATCTGAAGGCGCATGGCTGCGAGCCCGGCCCGATCGAATCGCGCTACGGCGCGAAAGGGCAGGGGCCGTCGATCTACGTGCCGGATCCCGAGGGCAACATGGTGGAGCTGAAAGGCCCGCCCTGGGAGACCTGACGCCGCTCAGGGACCGGTTTCCACCTTGGGCGTATCGGGCCCGGCTTGCGCCGGATCGGGCTTCGGGGCATCCGGCGCCGGCAGGGGCTCGGTCACCACCGGGCCGGGCGGCGGCACCAGCACGATCGGAGCCGGTGTGGAGGGAGCCAGTGTGGAGGGCGTCTCGGCTGGCGCGCCGCCCGCCTGCTTCGGTGGTTCCTGCTTCGGTGCCTCCTGGCCCGGCTGCACGGGCGTCGTGTAGTCCGCGACGATCCGCGCCTGGTTGCCGGCGATCACCAGCACCTTGAGGCCGATCGGCAGCGGCTGTGCATCCTTCTGCGTCACGCTCAGCAGGTCGCCGTTGGTCTTGCGGACGATGTATTCGAACGCGCGTGTGTCGCCAACCACATGCTCGGCCGCGGTGCCGGCGAGGCCGCCGACCAGCGAGCCGCCGAGCGCGCCGAACGCGCTGGTGGCATTGCTGCCGATCTGGGCGCCGGCGATCCCGCCCGCCGCGCCGCCCACCACCGTGCCGGTCGTCCCCGACGCGCTGACGCCCACCTCGCGCACGCCGACGATGACGCCCTGGTCGACCTTGTTGGCCTGCTGCACGGCGCTGGTGGAGTAGGTGTTGGGCGAGTAGTCCGGGCCGCAGGCGGCAAGCGCTGCGGCAAGGGCGGCGCAAACGGCGGATCTGAGGAACAAGCGCCTTCCCCCTGTCGGCAGAGCGGTGGCTTGTTAGCCGAAACCGGCGGGGCAGTCATCCGCGTGCTGCGCTCACGGCTGGCCTGTGCTGCGCTGGGCGGTTCCCTCTTCTGCCGAGCCTGCGACCGCTATCCGATGTCCTCCCCCTCGTCATGGCATGGCAGTGGCCACTCCATTCGCGCCATCCGCGCCGCAACCGCAACCGCAACCGCAGCCGTCGGCGCCGCGGCCAGGCCTCCGCGTGACCGGGCAAACCGTCCGGTCCCCACCGCAACTTCGACCGGACAGCCGAGGGCTGCGCTCCGTTGCGACCGGCCGTGCGGCGCGGCTGCTTGCGCCCGGTCCGCAGCGGCGCCACGCTGCCGCCAAACACCAGGAGGTTCGAGCATGTCCGATGCAGCCGAATACACGCCGCCCAAGGTCTGGACCTGGAACAAGCCGAGCGGCGGCCGCTTCGCCAATATCAATCGCCCGATCTCGGGGGCGACGCACGAGAAGGAACTGCCGGTCGGGCGCCATCCGCTCCAGCTTTATTCGCTGGGCACGCCGAACGGCGTGAAGGTCACGATCATGCTCGAGGAACTGCTGGCACTCGGGCACAGCGGCGCCGAATACGACGCCTGGCTCATCAAGATCGGCGACGGCGATCAGTTCGGCAGCGGCTTCGTCGCCATCAATCCGAACTCCAAGATCCCGGCACTGGTGGACCACAGCGCGCCCAAGCCGATCCGCGTGTTCGAGACCGGCGCGATCCTGGTCTACCTGGCCGAGAAGTTCGGTGCGTTCCTGCCGACCGAGCCCGGCGCGCGTGCCGAGTGCCTGTCCTGGCTGTTCTGGCAGATGGGCAGCGCGCCCTATCTCGGCGGCGGCTTCGGGCATTTCTATGCCTATGCGCCGGTGAAGATCGAATATGCCATCGACCGGTTCACGATGGAGACGAAGCGGCTGCTGGATGTGCTCGACAAGCGGCTGGCGGACAACGAGTACCTGGTCGGCGATGCCTATACGATCGCCGATATGGCTGTATTCCCGTGGTATGGCGGCCTGGTGAAGGGCTGGCTCTATGGCGCGGCCGAGTTCCTGGCGGTGGAGGAATATAAGCACGTCAACCGCTGGGCCGACGCGCTGCTCGCACGGCCGGCGGTGCAGCGCGGCCGGATGGTCAACCGCGTGCAGGGCGAACCGTCGAGCCAGTTGCACGAGCGGCATGACGCCAGCGACTTCGCGACCCGGACGCAGGACAAGCTGGCCGCCGCGGGAGAGTAGCCGCAGCGCCACCTGCCGATCCACCGCCGTCCGATCCGTCGGGCTGCCGCGGCGCAGCCCGACGGATCGCGGCCTTGCTTGGCAGCAGGATTTTGTCGGCAATGCAGGACGTTCCGTCGGCAACGCGGGACGCTTTGTTGGCAATGCAGGACAGCGTGCCGCGGATGCCGTAGGCTGCGTCTTCATCGCTGGCAGTGGAACCACCTCAGGCGTGGCCCGCGCGGCAGGACAGGCAACCCGAGCGTGTTCGCTGCTCCTG
The DNA here is from genome assembly GCA_037201625.1 of Acetobacteraceae bacterium. Lineage (GTDB taxonomy): Bacteria > Pseudomonadota > Alphaproteobacteria > Acetobacterales > Acetobacteraceae > JAMXLO01. The sequence continues at coordinate 109,701 of JBBCGR010000004.1, forward strand.
TCAGCAACGGACCCGTCCTGGGCGACGAGAGCGGAGGATGTGGCATGCCGTATCGCGGGGCTGTCCAGCAGATCATCGCCGAATTCGGCAAGACGATCGGCATCGACGATCTGAGCCTGGATGAGGAGGGCTATTGCTGCCTGGTGGTCGACCAGGACAACGTGGTCAATATAGAATTGGATGAAGCCGCACCGCGACTGTTGTTCTACAGTATCGTGGGGCGGCCAGCCGAGGGCCGGTACAAATTGCTGCTTGAGGCGAATTATCTCGGTCAGGGTACGGGTGGCGGGACGCTGGGGCTGCAGCCCGGCAGCGGTGCCATCGTGCTGTCGCGTGAGGTGCCGCTGGCCCTGCTCGACGTGCCGACGTTCAGCACCGCGCTCGAGCGCTTCATCAACCTCACGGAGTTCTGGACCAGGCGGCTCGGTGAACCCGCCGCTGATCTGGCGGCGCTCGAATACCGACCGCCCCCCAGCGGCGGCATTCGCGCCTGACGGAGGGCGACGGCGGCCGGCGCCGCAGGCCTACCCGGCCCGGTGCAGCGCCAGGCTGCGCACGCCCCCGGCCAGCAGCGGTTCCGTCATCGCCTTGAGTTCGGCCGCGAGCCGATCGACCGGCACCGCCGTGGTCGATCCGTCGGGACCCAGGATCTCGACATTGGTGCGATCGAAGCTCGAGATGTGCAGTCCGATGGGCTGCTCGCCGGCGTTCGTCTCGATGTTGACGATCCAGGTCTCGCTATCGTGCAGGTCCAACTGCTGCTGGGCGTCGTGGAGCAGGTCCGACTGCAGGCCACGAAAGGCCGCGTCGAGAGAGACCTGGCCGCGTGGCTGCGACACCTTCTCGCCAAGCCGTACCTGCTGCGGCGCCTCCTCGCCGATGGCATCGTCGTTGCCGTGCAGCCGGTTCATCCAGGTGGTGATGTCGGCGAGGCCGACCGGCCGCTTCGGCATCTCATCCGAGGCGTCGAGTTCGTCGATCCCGGCGTCCGGGCGAAGCTCGATCTGCGGATTGTCGATCCTGACGGTGGGCCGGCCTTCAGCAAGCTGGCTTTCCGGCACGTGCATGGTCAGCACGAGATCACAGTCCTCGCCATTGACCACATCCTCGCCCGACCGGAACACGACGCCCTCGGGCAGCCGCGCACGGAACGTCAGGTCGAAGTGCAGCGCGCCATCGTCATCGCGATTGGCACTGATATGCACATCGACGTTGCTCGGCACGACCTGCTCGTCGCCGACGATCGCGCCGAATGTCTCATCCATCGGAATGCCGCCGGCGAACCGCGCCAGATTCTCCCGCTGGGCCTCGTCCAGGAATATCACCTCGTTCGGCGTATTGACCGCGAACAGCCCCTGCGCGTTCTCGATCGGCTGCGGCTCGTTGCCATCGAGACTGACGCGCACGGTGCCTTCATCGGCGCGCTGCTGCAGCCGTGTCGTGCCGAGGCGGTCGTCGTTGGCGATGGCGTAGCGGAAGCCGTTGACGATCTGGTTGTTCCACGTGAGGTTGTCGATCAGCGGCCGGGCATCGGCCACCAGCCGGTCGTCCTGCATCTCGAAGTTGCAGTCGTGCTCTATGTCGACGTTCAACGGCCGTCCCTGGCCGTGATAGAGGTCGACATTCTGCGCGGCGGTCTCGTTGATGCGGTGGAGGGAGATGCTCTCGACACCGAACGACAGCCACCGGCTGGTCTCCGCGTGGAGGCGGGCGCCGATCGCGTTGCTGTCCACCTCGTGGGTCCTGCCCTCCCTGTCCCGCATCTGGACCTTGTCGGGGTTCTCCTTGTCGATGCAGAGGGCGATCGTCTCGTGGCGGCCGCCGGTCAGCGCGACGTCGACCATCCAGAAATGCTGCGGCGGAAAGTCCGGCAACTGTTGCAGGTCATTGAGCAGGTCGGTCTGGAGCCCGTTGAACGCAACGTCCGGCGGGACCTGGCCGAGGGGCTGGGAGACCTTCTCGCCGAGTTCCACCTGCACGAGGGTATCGTTCTGCCGCCCGCGGATCCCTTCCATCCAGGTGGCAATCTGCGCTTCGCCGCCGACGAGATCCCGAGCCGTATCCAGCATCTTTGCGATATGCCGGCCGGTGATCGGGAAGTTGTCGTCGGTGGACCAGTTGCCGTCCTCGCGGATTCTGCCGATGCCGGCCTGGAACGCCTTGGTGCCGAGATCCTCGCCGAAGGCTTCGACCATGGCGCGTTTGACGGCTTCCTTTGCCTCGCCGTACTCGGACTGCCGGGCGGCGCGGTCATCGGAGCCGAGGGCGACCTTGAGGTTGCGGATCATCCGGCCGCCGAGCGAGCCTTCCTGGGTGTAGATCCTGTCGTCCTCGTTGCCATCGCGCTTGCCGACGAACAGTTCCGCATCGGTCCTGGTGGCCAGGTCGCGCAACTGGCTGAAGTTGAGTTCCGGCATCGAAGGTCTCCGGGCCGATCTGACGGGTCGATGAATATGCCAACGATATTCTGTCAGCGGAAAGCCATTACGTCCAGCGATACATGGTCGACCGGGACCGCATTCGCATCGGTCGGTCGTACGGTTTCGTTCCGTATTCGGCGCGTCAGCCGCGCGCCCACGCCGGTTGTCGCCGGACGGTGCCACCAGTACAGTCCGCCCCACATCCGGCCACCAAATCCGCCAGTGCCGCCGCCAGTGGCAGCAGCGCATCAGCGGACCCACCGCCGCCGTGTCATCCAAGGAGCCTGCGATGCCCGAGCCCGAACGCATCGACCGTCACCGCACGGCGCTCATCGCGTACGATGTCTGCCACCGCGCACTCACGCCACCCGCGATGCGCCCCGTGCTCGATGCGTGGGTGCGCATGATCGGCATCGCGCGGGCAGCGGGCGTGCCGGTGATCTACACCACGCCCGTCAGCCGCGCCGATGGCGCCGATGTGGTGATGCTGCCGACCGACCTGTCGGCGGAGACCGGCGTGCCGCCGCTGACCAATGCCGTCGAGGGCAGCGCCGGGGCCGGCTTCCCCGACGAGATCGCGCCGCGTGCCGAGGACTACGTCTTCCTCAAGCGCCGGCCGAGCGCGTTCTACGGCACGGGCGTCGCCGAACTGCTGCACATGCTGCGCCGCGACATCGTCATCATCGGCGGCGGTGCCACCAATCGCGGCGTCGAGACCAGCGTGCGCGAGGCGTTCAGCATGGATGTGGCGTCCGTCGTGGTGCGCGAGTGCTGCTGGGGCAGCGACGCGGCCGCGCACGCCTACAGCCTCGACAAGGCGATGAAGATGTACGCCCGCATCCGCAGTCTCGACCAGGTCGCGGCGATGCTCCAGGCGTGAGATGGCGAGGCGTGAGGCGGCGAGGCGTCAGCGCCCGGCGCCGTGACGCTCCATGATCGGCGCCAGCAGCCCGCCGCCGGCGTTCATCGCCAGGTTGCCGCCGTCCATCGGAATGGCCGCGCCGGTGATCCAGTCGCCGGCGTCCGATGCCAGCAGCAGCGCCACGCCCCTGATGTCGTCCGGCTGCCCGAAGCGGCCCGCCGGGATGCCGCGCAGGAAGGTGTCGCGGAGCCACGGATCGGCCGCCATGCGCGGACCCAGCCCGTTGGCGCCGAGCACCTGTGCCGGCAGGATGCAGTTCACCCGCACGCCGCGGCCCGCCCATTCGGTGGAAAGCTCGCGCGTCATCTGGATCACCGCCGCCATCGCCATGCCGTAGACCGACTGCGCGCGGCCGAGCGACGACATGCCCGCGATCGAGCCGATGCTGATGATGCTGCCCTTGCCCTGCGCCAGCATCCGCCGACCGGCAAGCTGGCAGGTGTAGTAGCGGCTGATCACCAGGTTGTGGAACGCGGCACGGATATCCGCGAGCGCCATGTCCTCCGCCGCCCCGGCCTTCGCCTCGCCCGCGACGTTGCCCAGGATGTCCACCCGGCCGAAGGTGCGGTCCACGCGGGCGAACACGGCGTCCATGTGGTCCGTGTCGGTCACGTCGCCGGCGAGCGGCAGCGCGGTACGTCCCAGGTCCCGGATGCTGTCCGCGGTTGCCTCGATCCCCTCCGCATTGCGGTCCAGCAGCACCAGATCGGCGCCCGCCTCGGCCAGTGCCAGCGCCATGGCACGCCCCATGCCCTGGGCGCTGCCGGTCACCACCGCGGTCCGGCCAGTGAGATCGAACGGGTTCGCCACCTAGGACAGTTCCCGTTCGCACTGGCTCACGGACATCGCTCCAGTACCCTGCCTGGGAGCGTGTTGAACCACTCCGGTTGCTTCCCCTGTGCGGATCACGCTCGGGCTATCCTTTCGCGAATGCGCCGGCCAGGCGCCGCGTGTAGGGGACATAGGAATTGACCAGGTCGACATAGCGCATCGCCTCGCCGAAGGCTTCGGCCGATCCCGGCGCCTGCGGCGTGCGCATCTCGACGATGGCGACGTAGTCGGTGCCGTCCGGCTGGGCCGCGCGGAACAGGCGCGTCTGGGCGACCGTCGCCCGCTCCGCGTACAGCGATCGCAGTCCCGACAGGATCGCCGCCTCGGCACTGGCCGGCGCCTGGCGGAACCGCCACACCAGCACCCGCGCCGATGCGCCCGCATCGCCGAACAGCGCGGTGCCCGGATCGACCTGCGCGGCGTCGGCGCGATACTGGCCCCACACGCGCGAGACGATGCGGTGCGTCCAGGGCGAATACCGCTCGCCGGCGATGCGCGCATAATGCGAGCCGTGCAGCACGCCGGTATCCGCGAGGTCGTAGAGCGCGAGATAGCGCGGCCAGCCATCGATACAGATGAAACGATGTGCCGTGAGGAAGCCCTCGCACGTCGCGCGTTCCGGGAAGTGCTCGGTGTCGTACCAGTCCTGGAACTCCTCCTCCATCGCCGGAGGCGGCTCCATCATCGCCAGCAGAAGGCCCCTCATGACGGCAGGTCGGCCGGCCGGAACCCGAGCAGTTCGCCGAAGCGGTCGCAATAGCGCGGCCACACCTCGGGGTTGACCAGCCGCGGCGGCGCGCCACCGTCGAAGATCGTCAGCCATTGCAGCGCCGTCGCCTCGCACATCTCGGTCATGGTCTCGACCGTCATGCCGGCGATGTGCGGACTGGCGATGACGTTGTCCATGTTGAGCAGCGGGTGCTCCGGATCGGGCGGCTCCTTCAGGAACACGTCGAGCCCGGCGCCCGCGATCTGCCCCGCGCGCAAGGCCGCCTCCAGCGCCGCCTCGTCGTGGATGCCGCCGCGCGCGGTGTTGACGAAATACGCACTCGGCTTCATCGCGGCGAACTGTGCGGCCCCCATCATGCCGAACGTCTCGCTGCTGCGCGGACAATGCACCGTGACGTAGTCCGAGCGTGCCAGCAGTTCGGCAAGCTCCACCTTGGTGGCGCCGCGCGCCTTCACCTCATCGGCCGACAGATAAGGGTCGTAGGCGAGCACGGTGTTGTTGAACAGCACGCCGCAGAGTTGTGCCACGCGCCGCCCGATATGGCCGAGCCCGATGACGCCGACGGTCTTGTTGCGCAGGTTGTTGCCGGCGAAGGCGCGGCGGTCGAGGTTGGGCGTGCGCTTCATCGCCCGCTCGGACTGGGCGATCTTCTTGGTGAGTGCGAGGATCAAAGCCATGGCGTGTTCTGCCACCGGCTCCCAGTTGGTGCCGGACTGGTTCACCACAATGACGCCGGCCGCGGTGCAGGCATCGACGTCGATCATGTCGTAGCCGGCGCCGGTGGAGCTGACCGCCAGCATGTTCGGGCAGCGCGCCAGCAGCTTCGCGTCGGGGAAGAACGGCTCGCGCAGTTCGCCGCGCGCCTGCACCTGGTAGCCGTGCGCCTGGGCGATCTCGGCCCAGTTGTCGGCCTCCGGCGTCTCGTAGACCAGCCGCACCAGATCGATGTCGTCGCGCCTGCCGATGATCGCGTTGGCGATCGGGTCCATGAAGCTGTCGAAATACACCAGGCGCTTCAGGTTCACTGCCATCTCTGTCTCCTCGCCGGTTCGTGCCGGATGGGCGATGTCCGCCGTTTCGCCATTCCTGACATGACGATCGGGCATCAACAAGCTGGGGTGAAGACGATTCAACACGGAGGAAGAACGAGAACCGCGGAGGGCCACGGAGACAGGAAGACATTGCGCTTCGCGCGAAGCGCCCAAGCCTTCTCCCTCCGCGGCCCTCGTTCTTCCTCCGTGTTGAATCCTTGATCGGCGCACCCCGCCGCCGTGCGGCTTCGCGCCAGGCCGCGATTGTGGTAGCCGTAGCTTAACAAAGAGGGGACCCACCCATGTCCAGCGACTTCGACATCGTCATCCGCGGCGGCACCATCATGGACGGCAACGGCGGCACGCCGTACGCCGGCGATGTCGCGGTGAAGGACGGCAGGATCGCCGAGGTGGGCAAGGTCGCCGGACGCGGCCGTGAGGAGATCGATGCCGCCGGCCTGTCGGTCACTCCGGGCTTCGTCGACATCCACACCCATTACGACGGCCAGGCGATGTGGGATTCGCAACTCGCACCGTCCTCCTGGCACGGCGTCACCACCGTGGTGATGGGCAATTGCGGCGTCGGCTTCGCGCCGGTTCGCAAGAACACCCAGGACGCCGTGATCGCGCTGATGGAGGGCGTGGAGGACATCCCCGGCCCGTGCCTCAGCGAAGGCCTCGACTGGAGCTGGGAGAGTTTCTCCGAATACCTCACCGCGCTGGAGCGCCGCCGCCACGACATCGACTTCTGCGCCCTGCTGCCGCACGCGCCGATGCGCGTCTACGTGATGGGCGACCGGGCGATGAACCTGGAGGACGCCAACCAGGCCGACATCGCCCAGATGCGCGAGATCACCGCCGATGCGGTGCGCGCCGGCGCGTTCGGCTTTTCGACGTCGCGCACCATCTCGCACAAGACGCTGGCCGGCGACGCGACCCCCACGCTGCGCGCCCAGGAAGCCGAACTGATGGGCATCGCGCTCGGCCTGAAGGACGCCGGCAAGGGCTTCATCGAGATGACGTCGGACTGGAACACGCCCGACCCGGCGACCGAGTTCGCCATGATGCGCCGGGTGATGGAGGCGTGCGGCCGGCCGATGGTGTTCTCGCTGAACCAGCGCCATGACCGCACCGAGGCGTGGAAGGACCTGCTCGCGCTGTCCACCCAGGCCGCGTCGGATGGCCTGCCGATCCGCTGCGTCGCCCCGCCCCGCCCGATCGGTGCGCTGCTCGGCCTGTCCGGCAGCCAGAACCCGTTCGCCGGCACGCGCTCCTACCACGCGATCGCCCACCTGCCGCTGCCCGACCGGGTCGCCCTAATGCGCGATCCCGCGGTGCGCGCGCGCATCACCACCGAGGATCCCAACGAGTTCAACACCTGGTCGCTGCTGTCGCGCATCGGCTTCGAGCGGATGTTCCGCTTCACCGATCCGCTGAACTACACCCCGGCGCGCGAGGATTCGATCGCCGCGATCGCCGCGCGCCAGGGCCGCACGCCGCAGGACGTCGCCTACGACATGCTGATCGAGGACGAAGGCCGCAACTTCATCTTCACCTGCCTGGTCAACTACGCGAATTATGACCTCGAAGCGGTGAAGGAGATGTATACGCGCGACCACGTCATCCCCGGCCTGTCCGACGGCGGCGCGCATGTCGCGTTCATCTGCGACGCGTCGTTCCCGACCTTCCTGTTCAGCTACTGGGGCCGCGACCGTGGCGAGGATCGCCTGCCGCTGCACGACCTGGTGCGCCGGCAGACCCGCGAGCCCGCGCGCTTTGCCGGCCTGCACGATCGCGGCCTGCTCGCGCCGGGCATGAAGGCCGACATCAACGTGATCGATTTCGCCGGTCTGGCGCTGGAGCGGCCGACCATGGTGGTGGACCTGCCGGCCGGCGGGCGGCGCCTGCTGCAGAAGGCACGCGGCTATGCGGCGACGGTGAAGGCCGGCCAGATCACCTACCGCAACGGCGTCGCGACGGGCGCGCTGCCGGGCGGGCTGGTGCGCAGCCAGACGGCGGCCTGAGCGGATTGTCATGGACCAGCACCTTCCGACCGACCCGCATGCCGAGATCCGCGCCGAGGTGGCGAAGCTCTGCGCCCGCTTCCCCGGCGAGTACTGGCGCCGGCTGGACCGTGACCGCGCCTATCCCACGGAGTTCGTCCACGCGCTGACGGAAGGCGGCTACCTCGCGGCGCTGATCCCCGAGGAATACGGCGGCGCCGGCCTGCCCCTGTCCGCCGCCGCGGCGATCCTGGAGACCATCCACGCCGAGGGCTGCAACGGTGCCGCCTGCCATGCGCAGATGTACATCATGGGGACGATCCTGCGGCACGGCTCGGCGAAGCAGAAGCAGGACTACCTGCCGAAGATCGCCACCGGCGAATTGCGCCTGCAGGCGTTCGGCGTCACCGAGCCCACCAGCGGCACCGACACCACCTCGCTGCGCACCTTCGCCCGGCGCGAGGGCGACCATTACGTGGTGAACGGCCAGAAGGTGTGGACCAGCCGCGCCGAACACTCCGACCTGATGCTGCTGCTCGCGCGCACGACGCCGCGCGACCAGGCCAAGAAGCGCACCGACGGGCTGTCCACCTTCATCGTCGACATGCGCGCGGCGATCGGCAACGGCATGACCATCCGGCCGCTGCGCACCATGATGAACCACAACTCCACCGAGATCTTCTTCGACAACATGGTGGTGCCGGCCGAGAACCTGATCGGCGAGGAGGGCAGGGGGTTCCGCTACATCATCGACGGCATGAACGCCGAGCGGCTGCTGATCTCGGCCGAGTGCATCGGCGACGCGCGCTGGTTCCTGAAGAAGGCCACCGACTATGCACGCGACCGCGTGGTGTTCGGCCGGCCGATCGGCCAGAACCAGGGCATCCAGTTCCCGCTGGCGCGCGCCTATGCGCAGATGCGGGCCGCCGAACTGATGGTCCGCGAGGGCTGTGCCAAGTTCGAGGCCGGCCTGGTGCCTGGCGAGGAGGCCAACATGGCCAAGCTGCTCGGCGCCGATGCGTCCTGGGCGGCGGCCGAGGCCTGCCTGCAGACGCATGGCGGCTTCGGCTTTGCCGAGGAATACGACGTGGAGCGGAAATACCGGGAGACGCGGCTGTACCAGGTGGCGCCGATCAGTACAAACCTGATCCTGTCCTATGTCGCCGAGCACGTGCTGGGGCTGCCGCGGAGCTACTGAGATGGGCGTGGCGCTGAACGAGCGTATGACGCTGGCGGCGTTCCTCGACTGGGAGAGCCGGCAGGAGTTCAAATACGAGTTCGACGGGTTCGCTCCGGTGGCGATGGTCGGGGGTGACGGTGGCGCACTCCGCCATCCAGGCCAACCTGATGGGACTGCTGTTCAACCGCCTGCGCGGGCATCGTTGCCGGGCGCACGGTAGCGAACTGAAGATCGAGGTCGCCGGACATATCCGCTATCCGGATGCCTTCATCGTCTGCTCGCCGCTCCCCGTTGGCGCGACGGTGGTGCACGATCCGGTGGTGGTGTTCGAAATCCTCAGCCCAGGCACCTCCCATACCGATCGCATCGAGAAGAACCGCGAGTATCGCGCCACGCCGTCGATCCAGCGCTACGTGATCCTGGAGCAGACATCGCAGGCGGCCACGGTGCACGCGCGCAGCGGCAACGGCTGGATGACCGACATCCTGACCGGCGACGCGGTGCTGGACCTGCCGGAGATCGGTGCCGGAATTGCGCTGTCCGACCTCTATGAGGGCGTCGAGTTCCCGCTGGATGAGCGCCCGACGGTGTCCGGCGCGTGAGCCTCCCGCTCGCGGGCCTGCTCGTGGTCTCGCTCGAGCAGGCGGTCGCCGCGCCGTATTGCAGCTCGCGCCTGGCGGATGCCGGCGCGCGCGTCATCAAGATCGAGCGCGCCGAGGGCGACTTCGCGCGCGGCTACGACAAGGCGGCCAAGGGCCTGTCCAGCTATTTCGTCTGGCTCAATCGCGGCAAGCAGAGCCTGGTCGCCGACATCAAGCAGCCGGCCGATGCGGCGCTGCTGCACCGCATCCTCGCGCGGGCCGACGTGTTCATCCAGAACCTGGCGCCAGGCGCCGCCGCGCGCGCCGGCTTCGGCTCCGACGATCTGCGCGCCAGCCATCCTCGGCTCATCACCGTCGACATCTCCGGCTACGGCGACACCGGCGACTACGCGACGATGAAGGCGTACGACTTGCTGGTGCAGGCGGAATCCGGCCTGGCGATGATCACCGGCCATCCGGCCGGCCCGGGCCGCGTCGGCGTCTCGGCCTGCGACATCGCCTGCGGCATGGCCGCGCATGCCGGCGTGCTCGAGGCGCTGATCGAGCGCGGCATCACCGGCCGCGGCAAGGGCCTGAAGGTCAGCCTGTTCGACGGCATGGCGGACTGGATGAACGTGCCGCTGCTGTTCTTCGAGGGCACCGGCCGCGCGCCGGAACGCCTTGGCCTCGCGCATCCGTCGATCTGCCCGTATGGCGCGTTCGCCACCAGCGACGGCGCCCTGGTGCTGATCTCGATCCAGAACGAGCGCGAATGGGCCGAATTCTGCGCGACGTTCCTGGCGGAGCCCGACCTGCCGCGGCGCGAAGGCTTCCAGACCAACGTCGTCCGCGTGGCGAACCGGGCTGCGGTCGATGCCCATGTCGCCGCCGCTTTCGCGCGCCTGTCGCGGGACGCGGCGGCGCTGCGGTTGCGCGCGGCCAACACCGCCTACGGGTTCGTCAACGACGTCGCGGCGTTTGCGGGCCATCCCGCCCTGCGGCGCGTGACGGTCGAGACGCCGGTCGGCGCGGTGTCGCTCGCCGCACCGCCGGTGCTGTCCAGCGACGGGCCGCGTGCGCTCGGGCCGGTGCCGGCGATCGGCGAGCATTCCGCTTCGATCCGCGCCGAGTTCCCGGCCTGATCAGCCTCCGCTGCGCCGAGGCGGGGGCTGGAACGCCAGCCCGATCGGGGAGGCGCGATAGGCGTCCAGGCTGCGTCCGGCCGGGGTCTCGCCGCTGCCGGTCGGCAGCATGATCATCCGCGGGCCCGGCGCCCCGGTCGAGGGCTGCAACCGGACCACGCGCGTCAGTCCCGGCGTGGGCTGCGTCGTCGTGGCACTCCAGGCCTGTGCCAGCGCGCTGGCGCCGGCGGGACCGGCCATCCGCTGCTCCTCGGGCAGCACGGCCAGCACCTTGCGCAGGTAATCCGCCCCCAGTTCCGGCGTGGCCGAATGGTATTGCGCCGCCGCCCGATTCCAGTCGCCGGTCTGCGCGAACAGGTCCTTGAGGAATTTCCCGGCATAAGCGGCGTTGGTCTGCGGCTCGAACGCCGCCTCCAGCGAAGGGAACGCGTTCGGGTGGTGCATCAGGTTGATCTGGGCGCACCCCACGTCGATGGAGCGCATGCCGCGTGCCTGCATGGCCCGTACCGCGCTCACGGCCTCGGCCTTGGTCGGGTAGAAGAAGCCTTGGCCCTCTGCGTTCACCGCCCACGGCCAGGGGTGGAAGGCGCCGGAGGCCGGATCGCGGCGGCCGCTCTCGACACGGGCGATCGACGCCAGAAGCTGGGCCGGGATGCCGCTGTTCCGTTCTACGGCGGATACCGCGGAACGGCACATGAGACCCGGTGTTGCCGTTGGTGGGACGATCACCTGGGCTCGGGCCGCAGTGAATGCTCCGAGGAACACCATCGTCTGTAGGCCGATGCGCCACATCCCGTGATGATAGAAGGCAAGCGTTAGCAAAGAGTTGCCAGACGTGATTGCGACGGGGCCTGGATCACGGACACGGCAATGCTGCATTGCAAAATATCGCTTGCATGCGAACGACCGATCGCCTAGCTTGTGCATCGCAGCAATGCGGTCACTGACCGCGCTGTCTGCTTTCTTGGACGTTTCCTCCCTAAACTTGGCGGCGCCACAAGCGCCGCCAATTTTTTTGGTCGGACCCGCGCGCTGCCCGAGCGAGCGCCCCGGCCAGTTGCGGCGCGCTGGTCAGGTCAGTGCGCGGATCAGCCTGGCGCGATCTCGGACAGGCGGTCGGCGAGCCCCGCGATCAGCCGGGTGATGCTGCCCTGCACCGCGGCGAAGCCGGGCAGGCGCTCGATCCGGCCCTCATTCATGTAAAGCTCGCGGGCCAGTTCGATCTGCAGCGCGTGCACGCCCTCGCGCGGGCGCCCATAGTGGCGGGTGATATAGCCGCCGGCATACGGGTCGTTGCGGCGGACGCTGAAGCCGAGGTCGGTCAGCAGCGATTCCACCATCCTTGCGGTGCCCGGGGCGCAGGCCGTGCCATGCGCGTCGCCCAGCACGATATCCGCCGGCCGCAGCCCGGAGCGCGAGACGTGCCCGTGGGTCGGCATCGAGTGGCAGTCGATCAACAGGCAGTAGCCGAACGCGCTGCGGGTCTCGGCGATCAGCAGGCTCAGGGCGTCGTGGAACGGCTGCCAGCAGGTGCGGATCCGGCGCTCGGCGTCGATGAAGGACAGCTTGTCGCGGTAGATCACCTCGCCGGACGCGACCACGCGGGCGATGGTGCCGAGACCGGCGCCGACGCGCGCGCTGGTGGTGTTCACCCAGGAGGGCAGGCGGTCGGCGAACATCCCGGGGTCGAGTTCCCAGGCCTCGCGATTCGCATCGCACCACGCGCGCGGGAAGGTCGCGGCGAGCAGCGGCGCGCCGTGCTCGGGGGCGGCGGCGAACAACTCGTCGACGAAGCTGTCCTCGCTGCGGCGCAGGCTCAGCGGGTCCAGCCGCGAAGCCGCCAGCAATTCGTCGGGATAGCGCCGGCCGGAATGCGGCGAGGCAAAGATGATCGGCACCGTCTGCTGCGCCGGCCGCAGCAGCACGAACGGGGCAGGCGGAGCAAGCGCGGCGTCTACTGGCACGTCCATCGGCATATTGAAGCTGTCACGGCGCGCGCTGTCACGACCCCAGCTTGCCCCCGGCCTCTGTCTTGCGTATTTTTTGCCAGCGGATGGGCGCGTAGCTCAGCGGGAGAGCATCGCCTTGACATGGCGGGGGTCACAGGTTCAATCCCTGTCGCGCCCACCATCCGACACCAGTGGCAGGCTTTTACGATCCAGGCCTTTACGATCCAGCCCTTTACGATCCGGACATTCAGGATGGGGTCCTGCGCAATCCGGCCCCTCACGACCCGGCCCCTTTCGATCCGGGCCACCACGATCGGGCGGGGTGAAGCAATCGGGCAATCGATTGCGCCCCACCATCCGGCGCCACAAGATGCGGCTGCGCGAGAGGCTGGCCCACAATGCGAACGCACTCGCTGAACCGGCTCGGGATGCGCCTGCTGCGGCATCGCCCCACGCTGCAGGAGGCCTGCCTGCTGCTCGCCTGCATGATCTTCGCCGCGATCGGCGCCTATAGCTACGACATCTTCAGCGGATCCGACGGCCAGGCGCCGGTGGAACAGACCATCGAACTGGATGAGGCGCTGGCCCTCGCCGGACTGCTCTGCCTCGGGCTGCTCGTGCTGTCCTGGCGCTTCCTGCTGGCGCAGCGGCGGGAGGTCGCCCGGCGGATCGCGGCCGAGCGCGTGGCACGGGAACTCGCGCTGCAGGACCCGCTGACCGGCCTGCCCAACCGGCGGCGATTCGACGAAGAGCTGAAAGCGGCCGCCGCGGCACACCCGCGTACCGGCGGCGCCCACGCGCTGCTCCTGCTGGACCTGAACGGCTTCAAGCGGGTGAACGACCTGCATGGCCATGGCGTCGGCGACGAGGTGCTGATCAAGTGCGCCAACCGCCTGCAGCGCGCGGTGCGCGACGGCGACCTGGTGGCACGGCTCGGCGGCGACGAGTTCGCCATCCTCGCGCGGCACCTGGCCGGGGCGGAGGAGGCGACCAGCATCGCGCTCCGTGTCATCCGCGAGCTTGAGCAACCGATCACGACCGGGCCGACCCGCCACGAGGTGGGCACCGGCATCGGCATCGCGCTGATGCCGCGCGACGGCGAGCAGGCGGGCGAGATCATGCGCAAGGCCGATATCGCGCTCTATCGTGCCAAGGCGTTGCCGGTCAGCACCTCCTGCTTCTTCGACGCGGAGATGGACGCGCATGTCCGCGAGCGCGACCTGATCGAGCGCGACCTGCGTGCCGCCATCCGCGAGGGCGCGATCGTGCCCTGCTACCAGCCGCTGATCGACCTGGCGACGAACGAGGTGACCGGGTTCGAGGCGCTGGCGCGCTGGAAGCATCCGACACTGGGCGACGTGCCGCCCGAGCGGTTCATCCCGATCGCGGAAAGCTGCGGGCTGATCGACCTGCTGACCGACCGCCTGCTGCGCCTGGCGGCGCGGGCCGCCTGCCAATGGCCGGACCGCGTGACGCTGTCGTTCAACATCTCCCCCTCGCAACTCAAGGACCACACGCTGGCCGCGCGCATCCTGGAGATCCTGAAGGAGGTGGGGCTGCCGCCGCGGCGGCTGGAGATCGAGCTGACCGAGGCCGCGGTGGTGCGTGACCTTGCGGGCGCCCAGCGCGTTCTGGGGGCGCTGCGCGACGCCGGCGTGCGCATCGCGCTCGACGATTTCGGCACCGGCTATTCGAGTCTGTACCACTTGCGCAATTTCAAGGTCGACAAGATCAAGATCGATCGCAGCTTCGTCCGAGGACATGCAGCACGAGCCGGAGGCGGCCGTGCTGGTGCGGGCGCTGCTCGGACTGGGCCAGGGGCTTGGCCTGACCGTGACGGCCGAGGGCGTGGAGTTGCCGGCGCAGGCGGCCTCGCTGCGCGAGCAGGGATGCGACCAGGTGCAGGGCTTCCTGTACGGTCACGCCATGCCGGCCGCGGAGGCGGCCGACCTGGTGGCAGCGCACAGGGTGCAGGCAGCTTAGCGCCGTTCCCCCTCCGGCCCAGGGAGCGTGAGGGGCGACCGCCCGGAGCGCGTGCCCGGCGTCAGTGCGGCTTCTTCACCGCCTCGTCGAACACACTGCACGCGAGCGTCACAAGGCTCTCGGCCGTATCGGTATAGCCGGCGCGGTCGGCATCCTTCGCGAGCGCGATCAGCCGGTCGGACAGGGACCAGTTCGCTCACCCTCGGTTCCGCCAGCGCGTCATCATTGCCGTCATCATGGGATTTTCCCCCTTCCGGGTTGTGCCAATGACAGAAGAATGCAACCCACGGTTTAGAGAGGGGTTAACGCGGCGGGAAAGAATTCGCGCAGTGCCATCACCCGCAGAGCGGATGCGAGCGGGCGGCCGTTGCTCCGTTCGGCATCCGCGGCAGCGACCAGCGCAGTGAGCGTCTGGTGCCGCGCGGCGGCGATGTGGATGAGGGCCGTCCAGAACTCCTCCTCCAGCGCGACGCTGGTGCGATGGCCGGCGAGGGAGAAGCTGCGCTTGATCAGCCCACTCAGCCGCCGCCTCCCGGCAGCAGGGCGGTTGGCGAGACCCGGCACTCGTGTTCCATGGCCGCGGAACAGCCGGTTTGTTTCGGCGCCTGTGTCAAGGTGATGGTTCCCGCGAGCACGATCGGCCAAAGTTCACCGCGTTCCATAGCCGATCCGCGCCGCGCCGCGCGCTCACGAGCGTGAGCGGAGGGGTGGTGTTCTCGACGATGTGTTCGCCGGCGCCTCCGAGGGCGGGCCGGCGTCCAGTTGCCGGCAGGCCCAGGAAGCCGCCTCCGCCACCACCGGGTCCTCGTCTCCGGTCAGCCGCGCGGCGACCGGCAGCAAGCTCCGGTCCGCCGAATTGCCGATCGCGATCAGCACGTTGCGCACGAAGCGGTGGCGGCCGATCCGCTTGACCGGCGATCCGCTGAACAGCGCCCGGAACCCGGCATCGTCGAGCGCCGCCAGTTCGGCCAGGCGCGGCGCCGCCAGATCCTCACGCGGACGCAGCCCGGCATGCGGCGTCGCGCGGCGAAGCGGTTCCACGGGCACACGGCCAGGCAGTCGTCGCAGCCATAGATCCGGTTGCCCATCAGCGGGCGGAACTCGTCGGGGATCGGCCCCGCGTGCTCGATCGTGAGGTAGGAGATGCAGCGGGTGGCATCCAGCCGGTAGGGCGCCGGAATGCATCCGTCGGGCAGACGTCCTGGCAGCGCGAGCACGTGCCGCAGCGGTCGGCGTGGGGCTCGTCGGGCGCGAGTTCCAGCGTCGGTGTAGATCTCGCCAGGAACAGCCAGGAGCCGTGGGTGCGCGAGACCAGGTTGGTATGCTTGCCCTGCCAGCCGAGCCCGGCGCGCTCCGCCAGCGGCTTCTCCATCACCGGGGCGGTGTCGACGAACACCTTCACCCTCGGCGCCTGCACCACCTTCCCGCAACCCGCGACGATGAACTGCGCGAGATGCTTGAGCCGCCCCTTCAGCAGGCTGTGGTAGTCGCGGTTGCGGGCGTAGACCGAGATTGTGCCGCGGTCGCGCCGTGCCAGCGTGGCCAGCGGATCGTCCGCCGGCGCATAGGACAGGCCGAGCGCGATCACGCTGCGCGCCTCCGGCCAGAGGGATTTGGGCTCGGAGCGCTGCTCGCTGCGCTCCGCGAGCCAGCCCATGTCGCCATGCTGCCCGGCGGCCAGGAACTCGGCCAGCCGCGCGCGCGCCTGCGGGCCGAGTTCCGCGCGGCAGAACCCCACCGCATCGAAGCCGAGGGCGAGGCGCGCGGGAGCGGATCAGGGCCTTCGGGTCGGCGCGCCCGGCGGTTGCCATGCCGGTGGCCGCGGCCCTGCCTCAGCCTCGGCCGCGGTAGGCGGGCACGTCCCTGCGGCGGTATCCACGCGCCCTCGGGCGGCGCGCCGGTCTGCCAGAACACGTCGATCGGGATGCCGCCGCGCGGATACCAGTAGCCGCCGATGCGCAGCCACACCGGTCCAGCAGCGCCACCAGGCGCGCGGCGATCCCCATCGTGCAGGCCTCGTGGAACGCGCCGTGGTTGCGGAACGAGGTGAGGTAGAGCTTCAGCGACTTGCTCTCGACGATCCAGTCGCGCGGCACATAGTCGATCACGATATGCGCGAAATCCGGCTGGCCCGTGATCGGGCACAGCGAGGTGAATTCCGGGCAGGTGAACCGCACGACGTAGTGGCGGCCGGGCGAGGGGTTGGCCACGCGCTCGAGCGTCGCGGCATCCGGCCCGGACGGCGGATCGACGTGGTGGCCAAGCTGGGTCAGGCCGGCATAGCTGTCGCTCATGAAGGCTCCTCCGGCAGCCAGCCGGCGCGCACCGTTGCGGCGACCGCGTCCAGCCGGCGCTCGGCGATCGCGCCGCGCAGGCAGCGCATCAGGTCCTGGTAATACTGCACATTGTGCCACGTCAGCAGCATCGGCCCGAGCATTTCCTCGGCCTTGAACAGATGGTGCAGATAGGCCCGGCTGTGGCGCGTGCACGCCGGGCAGCCGCACGCGGCGTCCAGCGGCCCGGCATCGTCCGCGAAGCGCGCGTTGCGCAGGTTGAACACGCCCCGCGAGGTATAGGCCCGCGCGGTCCGGCCGGCGCGGGTCGGCATGACGCAGTCGAACATGTCGATGCCGCGCTGCAACCGCGCCGACCAGGTCGTCGGGCGTGCCGACGCCCCATCAGGTAGCGCGGCGCGTCCGCCGGCAGATGCGGCACCGTCGCCTCCAGCACCGCGAAGGTCGTCGCCTGCCCTTCGCCGATCGCCAGGCCGCCGACCGCGTAGCCGTCGAAGCCGGTCTGCACCAGCGCCCGGGCGGACGCCTCGCGCAGGTCGGGATAGACGCTGCCCTGCACGATGCCGAACAGGCCATAGCCGGGACGCGGCCGGAACGCCTGGCGCGAGCGCTGCGCCCAGCGCATCGACAACTGCATGGACGCCCGCGCCTCCTCCACGGTGGCCGGGAAGGCGGTGCACTCGTCCAGCACCATGGTGATCGTCGCGTCCAGCAGATGCTGGATCTCGATCGAGCGCTCGGGCGTCAGCCGGTGGGTGGCGCCGTCGAGATGCGACTGGAAGGTGACGCCCTCCGCGTCCAGCTTGCGCAGCTTGGCCAGCGACATGACCTGGAAGCCGCCGGAATCCGTCAGGATCGGTCCCGGCCAGTCCATGAACGCGTGCAGCCCGCCGAGCCTCGCCACACGCTCGGCGCCCGGGCGCAGCATCAGGTGATAGGTGTTGCCGAGGACGATCGCGGCGCCGGTGGCCCGCACGGCATCGGCGGTCATCGCCTTCACCGTGCCCGCGGTGCCGACCGGCATGAAGGCGGGCGTCGGCACCTCGCCATGCGCGGTGTGCAGGATACCGGTGCGCGCGGCGCCGTCGGTTGCGGTGATGCGGTGGAAGAAGCCGGTCATGCGGCGCGCTCCAGCAGGCAGGCGTCGCCATAGGAATAGAACCGGTAGCCGGTTGCGATGGCATGCACATAGGCCGCGCGCATCCGCTCGGTGCCGGCGAAGGCGCACACCAGCATGAACAGGGTCGAGCGCGGCAGATGGAAGTTGGTGAGCAACCTCTCGACGACGCGGAACCGGTAGCCGGGCGTGATGAACAGCGAGGTGTCGCCGCGGAAGGCGCGCACCCGGCCATCCTCGTCCGAAGCGGTCTCCAGCAGGCGCAGGCTGGTGGTGCCGATGGCGACGACCTGGCCGCCCGCCGCCCGCGCCGCATTGATCCCGGCTGCCGCCGCCTCGCCGATCTCCCCGCGCTCCGCATGCATGCGGTGGGCGCCCACATCGTCGCTCCGCACCGGCAGGAACGTGCCGGCGCCGACATGCAGCGTGACGGTCACCCGGCTGATCCCCCGCGCCTCCAGCGCCGCGAGCAGCGCGGGGGTGAAATGCAGGCCGGCGGTCGGCGCCGCCACCGCACCATCGTGCGCCGCGAAGATCGTCTGGTAGTCGCGGCCGTCCTCGGCCGATGGGCCATCGGGCCGCTCGATATAGGGCGGCAGCGCGATGTGCCCAGCACGGCGCCATGCCTCCGGCGGATCGAATGCCAGCACCACGCCGCCGTCCTCGTCACGCTGGACGACCCGGGCGCGCAGCGTGGCATCGCCGTCGAAGCGCAACTCGTCGCCCGCGCGCAGCCGGCGGGCGTTGCGCGCCAGCGCGTGCCAGGTGCCGTCGGGGCGCGGCTGGTCCAGGGTGATGCCGATGCGCGCCTGGCCGCGATACGCGGTGAGCTGGGCGGGCACCACGCGGGTGTCGTTGGCCACCACCACGTCGCCGGGACGCAGCAGCATCGGCAGGTCGGCGACCGAGCGGTCGGTCAGCCCGTCGGCGCGCACCTGCAGCAGCCGCGCCGCGTCGCGCGGCCGGGCCGGGTGCTGCGCGATCCGATCGGGCGGCAGGTCGAAGTCGAAATCGGACAGCCGCATCACGCTGGCGTCGGCGCCACCCGGCGGAGCAGCCGCATCAGCGGAATGGCGATCAGCACCGCCCACAGCTTGCCCACCACCTGGCCGGCCAGGAAATCCAGGCTGCCGAACGCCAGCGTCAGGAACACCACCGAATCGACCAGCAGCCCGACGATCGAGGAGGCGACCACGGCGAGGGTAAGCTGGCGGCGCTGCAACGGCGTGTAGACGGCGAAATCGGCGAACTCGCTGAGGGCGAAGGCGGTGCCGGAGGCGAGCACCAGCGCCGCCGGGGCGACCAGCGCCGACAGCATCGTGCCGATGGCGATCGCCGCCAGTCCCCACGCCAGGCCGAGACAGCGCTGCACCACGTCGCGCAGCACCAGCGCGGCACCGACGGTCAGCACGCCGGAGGGCGCCAGCAGTCCCGGCGCGACGGGCACGAGGCAGGGCCCCTGCGGCACGCAGACCGTGCCGACATGCTGGATCATCCAGTTGGCCAGCGGGATCGAGGCCAGGAAGCAGGCGAAGGCCGCCAGGCCGATGCGGGTTCTCACGGCGCCGTCCATCAGTCGGGCTGGTATGACGAGATCTCGACGAGGTTGCCGTCCGGATCGCGGCAATAGACCGAGCGGATGGGGCCGAGCGCGCCGGCCCGCTCGACCGGGCCCGCCAGGATCGCGACGCCGCAATCGTGCAGGTGTCCGATCACCTCGTCGGGTGGCACGGCGGTGATGAAGCAGAGGTCGCCGGCGCCGGGCCGGTCGTTGACGCCGGTGGGCCATGTGCCCTGGTCGACGTCGGTGGGTCGGACGTTGATCTTCTGGCCGCCGAATTTCAGCGCGGTACGGGCATCGGGGCCGAAATCCTCACGCTCCATGCCGAGGACGCGCTGGTACCAGGCGGCGGCGATCTCCACGTCCGTCACGTTCAGCACGATGTGGTCGATGCGGTCGACGGTGAAGCGCATGCCCGGGTGGCCCCTGATGACCGGAAAGGGGGGTCGTAGCGGATTCTCGCCGTGAGGGAAAATCGGGCGCCCGCTCTACTCCAGCCCGTCGTAGAAATCGTTGCCCTTGTCGTCGATCACGATGAACGCCGGGAAATTCTCCACCTCGATCCGCCACACCGCTTCCATGCCGAGTTCCGGATACTCCAGCACCTCGACCTTGCGGATGCAGTCCTGCGCCAGCCGCGCGGCCGGCCCGCCGACGGAGCCCAGATAGAAGCCGCCATTGGCGCGGCAGGCATCCTTCACCGCCTTCGACCGGTTGCCCTTCGCCAGCATCACCAGCGAGCCGCCGGCCGCCTGGAACGCCGCCACGTAGCTGTCCATCCGTCCCGCCGTGGTGGGGCCGAACGATCCGGTGGCGTAGCCGGCGGGCGTCTTGGCGGGACCCGCGTAGTAGACCGGATGGTTCTTGAGGTAGTCGGGCAGGCCCTCGCCGCGGTCGAGGCGTTCCTGCAGCTTGGCGTGGGCGATGTCGCGCGCCACCACCATCGTGCCGGTCAGCATCAGCCGCGTCTTCACCGGATAGGCCGACAACTGCCGCCGGATCTCCGCCATCGGCCGGTTCAGGTCCACCGCGACCGCATCGTCGCCCAGATGCTCGTCCGTGGTCTCCGGCAGGTATTTCGCCGGATCGGTCTCCAGCCGCTCGAGGAACACTCCGTCGGCGTGATCTTCGCCAGCACCTGCCGGTCCGCGCTGCAGGAGACGCCGATGCCGACCGGCAGCGACGCGCCATGCCGCGGCAGCCGGATCACCCGCACGTCGTGGCAGAAATATTTTCCGCCGAACTGCGCGCCGATGCCCAGTTGGCGCGACAGTTCCAGGACCTTCTGCTCCATCTCCAGGTCGCGGATCGCGTGGCCCGCCTTGCTGCCGGTGGTGGGCAGCGTGTCCAGCCAGCGCGTCGAGGCCAGCTTCACCGTCTTCAGCGTCATCTCGGCCGATGTGCCGCCGATCACGATCGCGAGGTGGTACGGCGGGCAGGCGGACGTGCCGAGCGAGCGCATCTTGCCGTCGAGGTATTTCAGCAGCCGCTCCGGCGACAGGATCGCCCGCGTCTCCTGGAACAGGAACGACTTGTTGGCGCTCCCGCCGCCCCTTGGCGACGAACATCAGGTGGAACTCATCGGCGTGGTGCTCGCCGGGCGCCGCCATGATGTCGAACTGAACGGGGAGATTGTTGCCGGTGTTCACCTCCTCGAACATCGACAGCGGCGCCATCTGCGAATAGCGCAGGTTGGTCTCGGTGTAGGTGCGGTGCACGCCCCACGACAGCGCCTCTTCTTCGTCGCCGTCGATCCAGACGCGCTGGCCCTTCTTGCCGAACACGATCGCGGTGCCGGTGTCCTGGCACATCGGCAGCACGCCGCCGGCCGCGATATTGGCGTTCTTCAGCAGGTCGAGTGCGACGAACCGGTCATTCCCGCTCGCCTCCGGGTCGTCCAGGATGGCGCGCAACTGCGCGAGATGTCCCGGCCGCAGCAGGTGCGAGACGTCGCGGAATGCCTGGAAGGCGAGTTCGCTCAGCGCGTCGGGGGCGATCCGCAGCACGGTCTGGCCGTCGCACGTCGCGGTGCGCACGCCGCCGATCGGCAGGTGCCGCCACTCGGTGCGGTCCGGCCCGAGCGGGAACATCGGCGAATAGAGGAAGCCGGAGGGGCGGGCGATCGGAGCGTTCATCGGTCTAGCCTTTCGAGGGCGGCCGGCGACGGAATGCGTCCAGGCTCACCCCTGCGGCGTCTCGCTCGGCGTGGCATCGGGCGTCCCGCTGATCGTCCCGCTGGGCGTCTCGGCCTCGGGCTCCGCCGCCGGTTCGGGCTCCGCCTCGGCCCCCGCTTCATCGGCGGAAACCGGGCGGAACCGCAGCCCGTAGCGCACATGCGGATCGGCGAAGCCCGTCACCGCCGTCAGCGGAATGACGAGCGCCGCCGGCACGCCGCCGAACGACAGGCCGACGCTGATCAGCCCGGCGTCCTCATCCATCTTGAGGTCCCAGAACTGATGCTGCAGGACGATCGTCATCTCCTGCGGGTACTGCGCGCGCAGCCGCGGCGGCATCACGACCCCGGGATGATCCGTGCGGAACGTCAGATAGAAATGGTGCTCGCCCGGCAGGCCGTTGGCCGCGACATGGGTGATCGCCCGCGCCACCACGTGGCGCATCGCCGCCTCTACCCATTCATCGTAGGGGAGCAGGCTGTCCGGCTGCTGCTCCTTGTCCTCTGCCATGCGCCAACCCCGCCAATCGCAACTACACATAGCGCGCGTTCGGCGGGCCGGCAAAGCCCCGGCGCCATCGCACTTTACAGCCACGCCGTTCCCCCGAATGCTGGCACGACCCGAGCAAAGGCAATCACCGAATGGACGCGGCGCCGACCGGCGAGACGCAGCACTGGCAGCGCACGCTGTGGACGATGGTCGGAGTGCAGTTCGTGATGAGCATGGCGTTCAGCATCCTGAGCCCGATCATGCCGCTTTACCTGCCGCATCTCGGCGTCGTCTCGCCCGAGGCGGTGGATGTCTGGGCGGGCGTGCTGCTCTCGGTCACCTCGTTCGTCGCGATCTTCGCGGCCCCCATGTGGGGCAGCATGGGCGACCGCTACGGCCGCAAGCTGATGGTGCTGCGCTCCACGCTCGGCATCGCGATCTTCACCTTCCTGATGGGGCTCGCCAGCAATCCGTGGCACATGCTGGGGCTGCGCGCGGGCATGGGGGCGCTCGCCGGGTTCAATTCCGCCGCCACCGTCCTGGTGTCCACCCAGGTGCCGGAGAACCGCCTCGGCACGTCGCTGGGCTGGCTCGGCACCGGCCAGCTTGTCGGCTCGCTGATCGGCCCGCTGATCGGCGGGGCGGTGGCCGATGTCAGCGGCAGCTACCGCGCGCCCTTCTTCTTCGCCGGCATCGTCTCGCTGCTGGGGTTTCTCGGCACCTGGCGCTTCGTGCCCGAGCGTTTCACCCGGCCCGACGCCAGCCGGCAGCGGCCGTCGCTGCTGTCGGGCCTGTCGGTGCTCACCCGCACCACGGGCCTCGTGCCGCTGATCGTCGTGATGCTGATGGCGCAGTTCGCCACGCAGTCGGTGCAGCCGGTGGTGACCCTCTTCGTGCAGGAGATGGTCGGACCGCGGCCGGAACTCGCGACGCTGGGCGGGCTCGCCTTCTCGGTCACCGGGATCGCCGGCGTGCTCGCGGTCCCCTTTCTCGGCCGCAAGAGCGACGTGATCGGCTACCGCACGGTGCTGCTGATCAGCCTGGCGGGCGCCGCGCTGTTCACCGTGCCGCAGGCGCTGCCGCTGGGCTACTGGGCCTTCGTGGTGGAGCGCTTCGGCCTGGGGCTGTTCATCGGCGGCATCCTGCCGGCGGCCAATTCGCTGATCGGTCGGCTGACCGCCGGCACCAATCGCGGCTTCGTCTACGGCATGGTGTCGTCGGCGTATTTCGTCGGCAACACGCTGGGCCCGCTGTCGGGCGGACTGATCGCCGCCAGCATCGGCATCCGCTGGGTGTTCACGGTGACGGCGACGCTGCTGCTGATGAACCTGGTCTGGGTGTATTTCACCGTCCCGGAGGCGGGGCAGCGACCTTGAGAATCCATCCGGGATCATTTTGCTGCTCTCAGCCAGCTCTCGGAACATGAAACGAGCAGAGGCCCAGCGCAGAAGGCCAGGCCGGTCCGATTGGGCCAGTCCCAATTCCTGGCCAGCCTCAGACGCCGATTGGGTATATGGAATGGCCCCTCACGATACGCCGCTTGGGCAGAACCACCGATTTGTGGCCTCAGATCGCTTAAGAAGCCGGACGTCGATCTGGCGGAGACCTGCCGCAATCCTTGTCGGAACTTTGGTCTGCGGGTCCCCGTATTGGCGTAAACTTCAGCAGAAGCGGGACCAGACCGAACAGCGTGCTCACCTGGAGCACACGCCGTAGAGATCCTGGCCGTCCGCCCTCGCGGCCAACCGAGCTGGCCGCGAGGGCGGAGCGTTAAAGAAGTACTAACGAATCTTCCGGAATCCTGAAGGCTGGAGACTGGGAGATTGTCGATGCCGCCATCGATCGATGACGCAGAAATAAGAGAAATATACAGTATTTATCGCTCGTACTCCGAACATGAGAATGATCTCATTAACCATCGGACGACTTGGGGAATTACTATACAGTCATTCGTTATAGCAACGTTCGGGTTCTGCTATCAGAAGAAATACGAAATAGCGGAAAAAATCATCATGGCTTCTGACAAGATAGAGCGGATGCAGCCGGACATATTCGATTTCAACATATTATTGCTATTCCTTGTTGTGATCGGTTCGGTCACGGCTACTTCGACATATTATTCAGTCTGGGCCGCAACGAAGGCCATCTATCAGCTCGACAAGTATTGGAATGAAGGCTTCCGAATGAAATATGACCACGCGCGAGCCTTGCCGCCCATGATGGGCGGTGGCCATCCAGAAAGCGGTCGAATGGGCCAGTGGCTGCCATTATCTCTACCGGTCTTCTTCATCGTATTCTGGTGCATCGTCGGCGTCTTCATTGTGTCGTCGGCAGTGGGCGTCTCTATCAAAATCACGCCGTATCGGACCTTTATCAACCCATAACGCGAGCAGATCTCGCCCCGCCATCGCGACCCTGAATGTCGGCGGCACGAACGATGTTCAAGCAGCAGACGTTCGGTATCTATCAGGGGGGCGCTTTGCCCTCGACCTTCTTGTCTCCGTCAAACCCGCCGCAGCTTGCCCCTCCGCTAGCCGGCGCTACAGCCTCCCGCCCCGATACCGCCGCATCACCTCGCACAGCCGGTCGAGCGGCAGCGCATGCGCCCTCCGGCCCTGCCGGCCCGTCATCGTCTCGGCCATCGTCAGCGCGTTGAGGATCGCCTCCTCGGTCGCCTCCGCCGCCGCCTGGAACAGCGGGCTCATGCCGTCCGGCGACAGCATCCGCACCTCGCTCACCGCATCGCCCAGCCGCACATGGTTGCCGGTCGCGAACGCCAGGAAGATATCGCCGCTGCTGTTGAAGCCGACGCCGCCCGCCCAGGCGAGCCCCGTCGTCGCGCGCCGCGCCAGGCGCTGGCACTGGATCGGCAGCAGCGGCGCATCCGTCGCCAGCACCACGATGATCGAGCCCGCATCGGTCGGCGCGCCGCGCGGCGAGGGCACCTCATCGAGGCCGATCTCGCGCCCGACCGGCACGCCGTCCACCCGCAGCAATTCGCGCGCGCCGTAATTGGCCTGCACCAGCGCGCCCACCGTATAGTCCGCGCCGGCCACCGTCACCACGCGCGACGCGGTGCCGGTGCCGCCCTTGAACTGGTGGCAGATCATGCCCGTGCCGCCACCGACATTGCCCTCGGGCACGGGCCCGGAGGTCGCGGCGTCCAGCGCGGCCATCGCATGCGCGGCCGTCACGGGGAAGGTCTGCGCCTCGCTCAGCCAGCCGTCATGCGTCTCGGCCACCACCGGCAGCGTCCACGCCATCGGCACCTGCTCGCGCACCGCATAGGCGCAGATCGCATCACGCACCGCGCCCACGCAATGCGTGTTGGTGATGCAGACCGGCGCGCCGAGCAGCCCCTGTTCGGCGATCCACGCCCAGCCCGTCATCTCGCCGTTGCCGTTGAACGAGTGGATGCCCGCGAACACCGGATCGGTCCAGATCTCCGGCCCGCGCGGCCAGATCGCCGTGACGCCGGTCCGCACGACCGCCGGCGCGTCGCCGATCAGCGTCGTGACGCCGACGCGCACGCCCGCGACGTCGGTGATCGCATTCCATGGGCCGGTCGGCAGCGTGCCGGTGGTGATGCTGAGGTCGCGCAGCCTGGCGCGTTGCATGGTGTCCTGTCCTTTCGTTTGGCTCCCGCCGCAGCGTTGGTCATTCGGCTCCGCCGAAGCGTTGGTCACCCGGCCCCCGCCGCAGCGTTGGTCATTCGGCTCCGCCGACGCACCGGCCCTTCGGCCTGCGCCGAAGCTTTGCCGGCTTTACCGCCTCGCCGCCGGCCGTTATCATTGCGTCCATGTCCCGCGTGGTAAGCAAGCGTACGATCATGAACTGGAAGCCCTGTGGCTGGGCGACCTGGGCGTGCGTCTGCTGAACACAGCGACATAGCACCACCCCAAGGCCCCGCCGCACCGGACGGGGCCTTTGCTTTTTCAGGCACGCCCCCTCCGACGGCCCAACGTAGGAGAGAAAGCGTGTCATGACCCTGCACCATCCGACGGTCGCCATTGTCGGCGCCACCGGCGCAGTCGGCGGCGAACTGATCGCCTGCCTCGAAAGCCGCGACTTCCCGCTCGAGCGACTGCGCCTGTTCGCCTCCGGCCGCTCGGCCGGCCGCAAGCTGCTGTTCCGCGGCCAGGGAATCGCCGTCGAGGAACTGAATGAGGACAGCTTCCCCGGCATCGATATCGCCCTGTTCTCCGCCGGCGGCGGCGTGTCGCGCCGGTTCGCCCCGATCGCAGTGCGCCAGGGCGCGGTGGTCGTCGACAATTCCTCCGCCTTCCGCATGGAGCCCGGCGTGCCGCTGGTGGTGCCGGAGGTCAACCCGGACGCGATCGCCCGCCATATCGGCGTCATCGCCAATCCCAACTGCGTCGCCATCGTGGCGGTCGTGCCGCTCTGGCCGCTGCATCGGCGCAACCGCATCCGCCGGGTGATCTCCGCCACCTACCAGGCCGCCTCGGGTGCCGGCGCGGCGGCGATGGAGGAGTTGCGCGCGTCGACCGCGGCCTATCTGGAGGGTGCCGCCTATCAGCACCACGTGCTGGCGCATCCCTATGCCTTCAACCTGTTCAGCCACGACACCAAGGTCGATCCGGCGACCGGCTACAACGAGGAGGAGACCAAGGTCATGCGCGAACTGCGCAAGATCATGGGCGAGCCGGACCTGCGCATCGGCATCACCTGCGTGCGGGTGCCGGTGCTGCGGGCGCACTCGATCGCGCTGACGGTCGAGTTCGACCGGCCGATGGCCCCCGAGGAGGCGCGCGAGATCCTGGCCGGCGCGCCCGGCGTCCGGGTGGTGGACGATGCGGCGGGCAATCATTTCCCGATGCCGGTGGAGGCGTCGGGGCAGAATGATGTGCTGGTCGGGCGGATCAGGCGCGACGCGAGCGATCCGTCGGGCTGTTCGCTGGCGCTGTTCGTCGCCGGCGACCAGTTGCTGAAGGGCGCCGCCCTGAACGCGGTGCAGATCGCCGAACGCCTCGTGCTATAGCGGCGGCCGCCACGGCCGGCGGGAGCGCCCCCTCGGCCGTGGCGGCTTCGCGTGCCGGAGCGGCCGAGCATCCGCGAGGCGGCGGCCGGACCGCCGGCACCGGTCAGGAGTCCTTGGGCATGGGTCAGACGCGTGATCGGCTGCTGCGCGACCTGTGGGGCGGCCGCGATCCGTTCGCCGGCTTTCCGCGCAACCTGTATGAGGTCGATCTGCAGGGCTGGGGATTCCAGCATCCCTGGCTCACCGAAACGGTCGCCGCCCTCCGGCCGCAGCATGTGCTGGAGGTCGGGGTCTGGAAGGGCGCCTCGGTCGTCCGGATGGCCGGCGCGCTCAGGGACCTCGGGATCGACGGCGCGGTGATCGCGGTCGACACCTGGCTCGGCTCCGCGGAACACTGGCTGCACGGGCTCGAGGAACTCGGCATGGAGAACGGCCGGCCGGCCCTTCAGAAAAAGTTCATGAACAACATCCTCGCGGAGGATCTGGCCGATCACGTGGTGCCGCTGCCGCTCGACTCGCTGAACGCGGCGCATGTGCTGGGCGCGCGCGGCATCGGCCTCGACATGATCCATCTCGATGGCGGGCACGACTATGCGATCGTGATGGCGGACCTGCATGCGTGGTGGCCGCTCGTGCGGCCGGGCGGCGCGCTGATCGGCGACGATTATTACGTGACCGGCGACTGGCCGGGCGTGAAGCAGGCGTTCGACGAGTATTTCGCCGTGCATGCGCCGGGTCTGCTGGAATTCGGCGGCTCCAAGTGCCGCATCCGCAAGCCGCCATCGTAGCCGATCCGGCGTCCCCGGATCCGATCGCCCTGGATCCTGCGTCCCGTCCGGCGTCCCCGGATCCGACCTCGCCCCGGCCTCCCCCCAGGCACGGCCGGTTATGCCGCGAACATTCCATACGCCCCGGACGGGCGTGCCTATGCCTCGGTCCCGGCGAACGGACCCGCGATCGTCATGCCTCGACAGCCAGACCCGGCCTCGGCGGCGCGGGCCGCGATGGCAGAGGCTGCGGCATGCGCGAACCCGGGCCGCCGGTGCATTAGGGCTGGACTGTTGGCATGACCCGAGCGATGTGTGCACGCAGGTTGGCTCACGCGGGCCGCATGGGGTCGACCTGGCGACCGGGCCGCTCGATGCCGGACGGTGGACCGTCTTCTACAGAGGTTGGCCTCCACAGAGGCTGCGGTGGACCGGCGTCTACAGAGGCTGGCGTCTACAGAGGCTGGGGCAGGCCGCCGGATCGAGCAGCACCGGGTGGTCGAGAGCGCTCCGGTCGGTATGTCCTAACTGTGTGGCGAGGATCGACATGAACACCCAGCCTGACATGGACCAGCTCGCGATCAACACGATCCGGATGCTGGTCGTGGATGCCGTGCAGAAGGCAAAATCCGGCCATCCCGGCACGCCGATGGACGCCGCCCCGACCGCCTATACGCTGTGGCAGCGCGTGCTGCGCTACGACCCGGCCGATCCAGGCTGGATGAACCGCGACCGCTTCGTGCTCTCGAGCGGCCATGCCTCCATGCTGCTGTACAGCCTGATCCACCTGACCGGCATCAAGGCGATCAACCCGAGCTATGAGGAACTCGGCCGGGAGGCGGTGACGCTCGACGACATCAAGACCTTCCGCCAGGCCGGCAGCCGGTGCCCGGGCCATCCCGAATACGGCTGGACCTCGGGCGTCGAGACCACCACGGGGCCGCTCGGCCAGGGCGTGTCGACCAGCGTCGGGATGGCGATCGCGAGCCGCTGGCTGGCCGCCACCTACAACCGCACGGGCTTCGAACTGTTCGACTTCAACGTCTACGCGCTGTGCGGCGACGGCGACATGATGGAGGGCATCGCCAGCGAGGCGGCCTCGTTCGCGGCCCATCTGAAACTGTCCAACCTGTGCTGGATCTACGACAGCAACCGGGTGACGATCGAGGGCCACACCGACATCGCCTTCTCCGAGGATGTCGCGGCGCGCTTCCTCGCCTATGGCTGGCACGTCGTGACCGTCGCCGATGCCAACGACCTCGACCGGCTGGAGCAGGCCTACCAGAGCTTCCTCAACGTGCAGGACCGCCCGACGCTGATCCTGGTGCACAGCCATATCGGCTACGGCTCGCCGCACAAGCAGGATTCCCCCGAGGCGCACGGCGAGCCGCTGGGCGATGAGGAGGTGAAGCTGACGAAGCAGTTCTTCGGCTTCGATCCGGTCGAGACCTTCGTGGTGCCGGACGGCGTGCGCGGGCATTTCGCCGAACAGCTTGGCGCCCGCGGCGCGCGCCTCAACAACGAGTGGCAGGTGCTGCTGCAGGACTACGCGCGCCACTATCCGGACCTCGCCGAGCAGATCGCCGAGATCAGCGGCGGCGTGCTGCCTTCCGGCTGGGACACCGCGCTGCCGGTGTTCGCGGCGAACCCGAAGGGGCTGTCCACCCGCGATGCCTCGGGCCAGGTGCTGAACGCCCTGGCGCAGCGCATCCCGTGGCTGATCGGCGGTGCGGCCGACCTGGCACCCAGCACCAAGACGCGGCTGACCTTCGCGACCGCCGGCGATTTCCAGGCGCCCGGCCCGATCGGCGATTATCGTGGCCGCAACCTGCATTACGGCGTCCGCGAGCACGCGATGTGCGCGGCGGTGAACGGCATGACGCTGTGCGGGCTGCGCGCGTTCGGCTCGGGCTTCCTGATCTTCACCGACTATGCGCGCGGTGCGATCCGGCTGGCCTCGCTGATGGACCTGCCGGTGCTGCACATCTGGACGCATGATTCGATCAGCGTCGGCGAGGACGGCCCGACGCACGAGCCGATCGAGCAGTTGGTCTCGCTGCGCGCGGTGCCGGGCATGGTGGTCATCCGCCCGGCCGATGCCAACGAGATGTCCGAGGCGTATCGCTGCGCCCTGCAACTGATGCACCGGCCGACGGCGGTGATCTGCTCGCGCCAGCCGCTGCCGATCGTCGATCGCACCAAGTTCGCACCCGCCGCCGGCCTCGCCAAGGGCGCCTATGTCCTGGTCGATGCGCCGGGCGCCAAGCCGGACGTGATCCTGATCGCGAGCGGCAGCGAGATCGGCCTGTGCCTGGAGGCCCGCGACACGTTGCTGGCCGATGGCGTCGGCGTGCGCATCGTCAGCATGCCGTCCTGGGAATTGTTCGAGGAGCAGGACGTGTCGTACCGTGACGAGGTCCTGCCGCCGATGGTGACGGCGCGGGTGACGGTGGAGGAAGGCTCGCCGCTGGGCTGGCAGCGCTACGCCGGCCCCGACGGTGTCGTGCTGGGCATGCGCACGTTCGGCATGTCGGCGCCGATGAAGGTGGTCGCCGAGCATTTCGGCTTCACCGCCGAAGGGGTGGTGACCGCTGCCAGGCGGGCGATGGGGACGAAGCACTGAGTGCTGAAAGGGACCACAATGGAACTGGGGATGATCGGCCTGGGCCGCATGGGCGCCAATATGGTGGAGCGCCTGATGAAGGCCGGGCACCAATGCGTCGTGTATGACAACCACGCGGACGCCGTGCAGACGCTGATTGCGAAGGGTGCCAAGGGCACGACCAGCCTGCCGGATTTCGTGAAGATGCTGGCGAAGCCGCGCGCGGTGTGGCTGATGCTGCCGGCCGCCGCGGTCGATCCGGTGCTGCACGCGCTGGTGCCGCTGCTGGAGCCCGAGGACATCGTCATCGAGGGCGGCAATTCCTATTACCACGACGACATCCGCCGCGCCGGCGAGTTGAAGGCCAAGGGCCTGCACTATGTCGACGTCGGCGTGAGCGGCGGCGTCTGGGGCCTGGAGCGTGGCTACTGCCACATGATCGGCGGCGAGGATGCCATCGTGAAGCACCTCGATCCGATCTTCCGCTCACTCGCGCCGGGCGTCGATTCGGCGCCGCGCACCGTGGGCGCCACCGGCGAGCCGTCGCAGGCCGAGTACGGCTACCTGCATTGCGGTCCGAACGGTGCCGGCCACTTCGTGAAGATGATCCACAACGGCATCGAATACGGTATGATGGCGGCGTTTGCCGAGGGCTTCAACATCATCAAGAACGCCAATATCGGGCTGCACACGCACGAGGTGGACGCCGAGACGACGCCGCTGCGCGAGCCGGATCATTACAAGTACGAGATCGACGTGGCGCAGGTCGCCGAGTTGTGGCGGCGCGGCAGCGTGGTCGGCTCCTGGCTGCTCGACCTGACCGCCGGGGCGATGCGCCAGGACCCGGCATTGGCGAACTTCCAGGGCCGCGTCTCGGATTCCGGCGAGGGCCGCTGGACGCTGCATGCCGCGATCGACGAAGGCGTGCCGGCGCCGGTGATCAGTGCGGCGCTGTACTCGCGGTTCGAATCGCGCGGCAATGCGGACTACGCGAACCGCATCCTGTCGGCGATGCGCTTCGCGTTCGGTGGCCACGTCGAGAAGAAGGCGTAAGGGATGCCGGTGCAGCCGTCCGACGCGATCGTCTTCTTCGGCGCGACCGGCGATCTTGCGTACAAGCAGATCTTCCCGTCGCTGCTGGGCCTGGTGCGCGATGAGGGGCTGAACGTCCCCATCATCGGCGTCGCCAAGGCCGGGTGGACGCTGGATCAGTTGAAGGCGCGCGCGGTGGACAGCGTGCAGCATCACGGCGGCGCCGATGCCGACCTGCTGCAGCACTTCCTGGACATGCTGCGCTACGTGGACGGCGACTACAACGACCCCGCGACCTTCACCGAGTTGCGCCAGCAGCTCGGCAAGGCGCAGCGTCCGCTGCACTACCTCGCGGTGCCGCCCAGCCTGTTCGCGACCGTCGCGCAGGCCCTGTCGCAGTCCGGCTGCGCCGACAACGCCCGCCTCGTCATCGAGAAGCCCTTCGGCCACGACCGCGCCTCGGCCCGCACGCTGAGCCGGCTGCTGGCGCAGGCCTTCCCGGAAGAGAATACGTTCCGCATCGATCATTATCTCGGCAAGGAGCCGGTGCAGAACATCACCTACACGCGGTTCGCCAATTCGATGTTCGAGCCGCTGTGGAACCGCGAACACATCAGCAGCATCCAGATCACGATGGCTGAGGATTTCGGCGTGCAGGATCGCGGGCGGTTCTATGACGAGACGGGCGCCATCCG
The DNA here is from genome assembly GCA_037201625.1 of Acetobacteraceae bacterium. Lineage (GTDB taxonomy): Bacteria > Pseudomonadota > Alphaproteobacteria > Acetobacterales > Acetobacteraceae > JAMXLO01. Next base: position 142,203 of record JBBCGR010000004.1, read on the forward strand.
CGACGTGGTGCAGAACCACATGCTGCAGGTGCTGGCGCAACTGACGATGGACCCGCCGACCGGCGAAGAGCATGAGGCGATGCGCGACCAGAAGGCCGCGCTGCTGAAGGCGGTACGTCCGCTCGATCCGTCGCATGCGGTGCGCGGGCAGTATGACGGCTATCTGTCGGTGCCGGGCGTGCGGGCCGGCTCGACGGTGGAAACCTTCGTCGCGGTCAAGCTGTTCATCGAATCATGGCGCTGGGCCGGCGTGCCGATCTACATCCGTGCCGGCAAGCTGCTGCCGGTGACGGCGACCGAGATCGTGGTGCACTTCAAGCGTCCGCCGCGCGAGACGTTCGAGGAACTGGTGCCGCTGAGTTCCGGCCATGTGCGCATGCGGATCAGCCCCGACGTGAACATCGCCATGGGCGTGCGGGTGAAGCTGCCGGGTGAGCGGATGGTGGGCGAGGATGTCGAGATGACGCTGACCCAGCACGCGCCGAGCCTGCGTCCGCCCTATCAGCGGCTGCTGGGCGATGCGATGCGCGGCCTGGGCGAGTTGTTCGGCCGCGATGACATCGTCGATGCGCAGTGGCGCGTCGTGGAGCCGATCCTGGACAACCAGACGCCGGTCTATCCCTATACCCCGGGCACCTGGGGGCCAGGCGAGGCCGAAGCCCTGATCGGCCCGGATGGGCCCTGGCGCAACCCGAGTATCGAGGGGGGAACATCGACATGATGCACGACATCGTCTTCCTGTTCGACGTGGACAACACGCTGTTGAACAACGATCGCGTGCAGGCCGACCTCGACGTGTACCTGGGCGTCGAGCACGGCAACGCCGCGCGGACCCGCTACTGGGAGATCTTCGAATCCCTGAGGTCGGAGCTTGGCTATGCCGATTATCTCGGCGCGCTGGAGCGCTACCGCCTGGAGGAGATGCACGATCCCAGGATCCTGCGGATGTCGAACTGGCTGGTCGACTATCCGTTCGCCGAGCGGGTGTATCGCGGCGCGCTGGACGCCGTGCGGCACGCGCGGCAATGGGGCCCGGTCGTGATCCTGTCGGACGGCGATGCGGTGTTCCAGCCGCGCAAGGTGGAACGGTCCGGCCTGTGGCGCGCGTTCGACGGCCACGTGCTGATCTACATCCACAAGGAGGAGGAACTGGACGATGTCGCCCGGCTGTATCCCTCCAAGCATTACGTGATGATCGACGACAAGCTGCGGATCCTCGACACGATGAAGAAGATCTGGGGACCGCGCGTCACGACGGTGTTCCCGCGCCAGGGGCATTACGCGACGGACCCCGAGATCCTGGCGAAGTATCCGCACGGCGAGATCCAGTTGAACCGGATCGGCGACCTGGTGGAGCACGACTTTTCCGACCATGTGAGGCAATGAGGCAGTGACGGGAGATCGCGACATGAAGGCGACCGCAAAGCTCCACGAACTGGGGCAAAGCCTATGGCTGGACAACATCACCCGCGACCTGCTCACCAGCGGCACGTTGCAGCGCTACATCGACGAATTGTCGGTCACGGGCCTCACCTCCAATCCGTCGATCTTCGATCACGCGATCGCGCACAGCAAGTCGTACGACGAGGAGATCCGGCGGCAGGCGGCGGCGGGCAAGACGGATGAGGCGCTGTTCTTCGAACTTGCGATCCAGGACCTGACCAAGGCCGCCGACATGTTCGCGGCGATCCACCGGCGCACGGCCGGCGTCGATGGCTGGGTCTCGCTCGAGGTCTCGCCGCTGCTGGCGCACGACACGGAGCGGACGGTGGCGGCTGCCCGCATGCTGCATGCGAAGGCGAACCGTCCCAACCTGTTCATCAAGATCCCCGGCACGCTGGAGGGACTGCCCGCCATCGAGGAGGCGATCTTCAGCGGCGTGCCGATCAACGTCACGCTGCTGTTCTCGCGCGACGACTATGTGCGCGCGGCGGATGCGTATATGCGCGGGCTGGAGCGCCGGGTGGCGGCGGGGCTCGATCCGGACGTGCGCTCGGTCGCCTCGGTGTTCGTCAGTCGCTGGGACAAGGCGACGCTCGCCAAGCTGCCGGTCGAACTGCATGACCGGCTGGGCATCGCCGTGTCGCAGCAGAGCTACAAGGCGTATCGCGACGTGCTGGAATCCGGGCGCTGGCAGCGGCTGGAGGGATGGGGCGCGCGGCCGCAGCGCCTGCTGTTCGCCAGCACCAGCACGAAGGACCCGGAAGCGTCGGACGTGCTGTATGTCGGTGCGCTCGCCGCGCCCAACACCGTGAACACGATGCCGGAGGAGACGCTGCTCGCGTTCGGCGACCATGGCGATGTGGGGCGTCCGATGGCCCGCGACGGCGACGATGCCGAGCAGGTGCTGGTGGCGATCACGCGGGCCGGGGTCGATGTCGATGCGCTGGCGCGCGATCTGCAGAACGAAGGCGCGAAGGGCTTCGTGGATTCCTGGAAGGAACTGCTCGCCGCCATCGAGACCAAGAGCAAGGCGCTGGCATAGCCGTCACGGAGGACGCAATGGTGGAATCGCAACGGCCCAACGAGACGGCTTCGTGGCGCGCGCTGTCGGCGCATTACGAGCAGGTCAAGGACCTGCAACTGCGGCAGCTCTTTGCCGAGGACACGGGCCGTGGCGAGCGGATGACGGTGGAAGGTGCGGGTCTGTACCTGGACTATTCCAAGAACCGGATCACCGACGAGACGCTGCGGCTGCTGCTGCAGCTTGCCCAGGAGCAGGGTGTCGCCGAGCGGCGCGAGGCGATGTTCCGCGGCGACAAGATCAACATCACCGAGCAGCGCGCAGTGCTGCACGTGGCGCTGCGCGCGGCGCGCGATGCGCATATCCTGGTCGACGGCCATGACGTGGTGCCCGACGTGCATGCGGTGCTGGACGCGATGGCCGATTTCGCCGCGCGCGTCCGTTCGGGCGCGTGGCTCGGCCATACCGGCAAGCGCATCCGCAACGTGATCAACATCGGCATTGGCGGCTCGTATCTCGGCCCCGAGATGGCGTACCTGGCGCTGCGGCCGTTCAGCGAGCGGTCGATGACGTTCCGCTTCGTCTCGAATGTCGATGGCGCCGACTTCACCGAGGCGACGCGCGATCTGGATGCGGGCGAGACGTTGTTCGTGGTGGCGTCGAAGACGTTCACCACGCTGGAGACGATGACCAATGCTGCGACCGCGCGCAAATGGCTGATCGATGCGCTCGGGTCGGATGCGGCGGTGGCGAAGCATTTCGTCGCGCTGTCGACGAACACCGAGGCGGTGCGCAGGTTCGGCATCGACACGGCCAACATGTTCGGCTTCTGGGACTGGGTCGGCGGGCGCTATTCGATGGATTCCGCGATCGGCCTTTCCACCATGCTGGCGATCGGGCCCGACGGGTTCAGTGACCTGCTGGCCGGCTTCCGCGCGATGGACGAGCATTTCCGCACCGCGCCGCCGGAGCGGAACCTGCCGCTGCTGATGGGATTGCTGACAGTCTGGTACAACAACTTCTTCGGCGCCCAGACGCTCGGCGTGATGCCGTACTCGTCGCATATGCGCCGGCTGCCGGCGTATCTGCAGCAGTTGCAGATGGAGAGCAACGGCAAGCATGTCGACCTGAAGGGCCAGGTGGTGGACGTGCAGACCGGGCCCATCATCTGGGGCGAGCCGGGAACGGACGGCCAGCACTCCTTCTACCAGCTTCTGCATCAGGGCACGAAGCTGGTGCCGTGCGACTTCATCGGGTTCTGCCATCCGCTGAGCCCGATCGCGGAGCAGCACGATCTGCTGATGGCCAATCTGTTCGCGCAGGCCGAGGCGCTGGCGTTCGGCAAGACCGCGGAAGAGTTGACGGCGGAAGGTTCGCCGGCGTTCCAGACGCCGTTCCGGGTGACGCAGGGCAACCGGCCGAGCAACATGATCCTTGCCGACCGGCTCACGCCGCACAGCCTGGGTGCGCTGATCGCGCTCTACGAGCACAACGTGTTCGTGCAGGGCACGATCTGGCAGATCGACTCCTACGATCAGTGGGGCGTGGAACTCGGGAAGGTGCTGGCGCAGCGCATCATCCCCGAGCTGGCGAAGGGTGCCGAGCCGGAACTGCGGCACGACAGTTCGACCAACACGCTGATCCGCCGCTACCGCCAGCGGCGCGGCTGACGCCACGCGGGCGCCAGCCGTTCCGGCCGCGGTGTGGCGGTGGCGGTGGTGGGCTATTCCGCAGCCGCCCGCTGCAACTCTCCGGCGCCGGGCACATAGGCGGCGCTCACCGGCTGGCCGGTCTCGAACGGGCTCTGCAGCCCAAGTTCCTTGGCGATCTCGCGCACGGCCGGGAACACCTCGGTGCCCAGCAGGCGGATGCAGGTCTTGGCGTCCTCGTGCGACACCGTGCCGTCATTGGCCCAGAATGACAGGATGCCGGGCCGCGTTTCCTCGAGCAGGATGCGCAGCTTGGCGATCACCTGCTTCGGCGTGCCGGCGATGACCATCATCTCCTCGAGTTGCTTTTCCAGCGCCGGGCGATAGCGCGGGCTCTTCGACCGGCCGGTGGCGAACTCGACGAAGTTGCGGCGGTTCTCCGGGCTGGAATAGCCGGCGGGCGTGCTCCACACCGGATGCGCGAGACCGGTGAACTCGCCCTGCATCCACATGAACTGGCGCGCGTTCTCGATCGCCTTTTCCTCAGTCTCCGCCACGTGAATCTGCTTCAGCAGCCCGTGATAGTCCGGTCCCGCCTTGATCCCCACTTCGGCCGCCGCGGCATCGTACATCTGCCAGATCTGCTTGGTGCGATCGACCGGTGTATTCAGGGCGATATACGGATAGCCGTGCTGCGCGGCCCAGATGATCGTCTCCTTGCTGATCACGCCGGGAATCCAGATGCGCGGATGCGGCTTCTGCATCGGCACCGCCCACGGGTTCACCACGCGGTGCTGGTAGTGCGTGCCCTCCCAGCGGAACGGGCCGGGCTGGGTCCAGGTCTTCACGATCAGGTCGTGCGCCTCCTCGAAGCGCTCGCGGTTGAACGCCGGATTGACGCCTGCGGCCAACTGTTCCTGCCCGCCGCCGCGCACGAAGCCCGACACCAGGCGGCCCTTGGAGATCATGTCGATCATCGCCAGTTCTTCGGCGAGGCGGATCGGGTTGTCGGCCAGGGGCAGCGGGTTGCCGAGCAGCACGATCTTGGCGTTCTTGGTGACTGCGGCAAGGATCGAGGCGAACACGTTGCACTTCGCCTGCATGCAGAATGGCGCGTTGTGGTGCTCGTTCAGCATGATGCCGTCGATGCCGAGTTCATCGGCCAGGATGTACTGCTCGAGATACTCGTTGTACAGCCGGCTGCCCTCGACCGGGTCGAAATTGCTGTTCGGGAACATCAGCGCGGTGGCGCCGAAATCCAGGCCGGCCTGTGCGTTGTAGGCCGACATTGGCTGCTCGGTGAAATACATCAGATGCATCGACGGTCTCCCTTTCCTGGAAAACGCTAGCCCAGATCCCGCCTGCCGCGAAGCCGGGCAGGGCAGAGTGGGGGATGTGGCACTGGACGCGGCATCCCCGCACGCGCCTCTCCCACGCATCGCCGCAGACGGGGTATACTCGCGCCGTCACACGGAGGAGCGCGGTTGTGAGACCTGAAACAGTCGGATTGTCGGCGTCGCGTCTGGCACGCCTGGATGATGTGATGAAGCAGCGCTACGTCGATACCGGGCGACTGCCGGGTGTGCTCACGATGGTCTACCGGCGCGGTGCGCTCGCGCATGTCGGCATGTCGGGCAGCATGGACCTCGAGCGCGACAAGCCGATGCGCGACGATGCGATCTTCCGCATCTACTCCATGAGCAAGCCGATCACCGCCGTGGCCCTGATGATGCTGGTGGAGGAGGGCGCACTCGGCCTCGACGATGATGTGGCCACCTATATTCCCGCGTGGCGCAATCTGGGTGTCTACTCGACGGGGTTGCCGAGCCTGGTCGCGACCGGCGAGCCGACCTTCCTGACCACCCCGGTGCTGCGGCCGATGAAGGTCGTGGACCTGGTCACGCACACCTCCGGCCTGACCTATGGCTTCATGAACCGCACCAGCGTCGATCGCGCGTATCGTCATGCGCACATCGCCGAGTTCGCGGCCGAAGGCGGGCTCGATGCGATGGTCGAGCGGCTCGCGCAGATCCCGCTGGAGTTTTCCCCAGGTACCGCCTGGAACTATTCCGTTTCGATCGACGTGATGGGCTACCTGGTGCAGAAGCTCAGTGGCATGAGCTTCGGCGAGTTCCTGCGCACGCGGCTGTTCGAACCGCTGGGCATGGTCGACACCTCGTTCTGGTGTCCGCCGGAGAAACTCTCGCGGCTGTCATCGTGCTACATGCCGAAGGCGGGCGGCGGCATCCAGGTGCAGGACGATGCCGGCGCCAGCGCCTTTGCCGCGCCACCCGCGCTGGAGTCGGGCGGCGGTGGCCTGCTGTCGACCGCGCACGACTATATGCGGTTCTGCCGCATGATGCTGCATGGTGGCACGCTCGACGGCGTGCAGATCCTCAGCCCGAAGACGGTCGCGCTGTTCAGCCTGAACCACCTGCCGGGCAACCGCGAACTGGCGGAGATGGCACCGCCGGGCCTGTTCAGCGAGGCCGGCTATTCCGGCATCGGATTCTCGATCGGCTGTGGCGTCAACATCAACGTTGCGAAGACGCGCCTGCCAGGCTCGCTCGGCGAATATTTCTGGGGCGGCGCGGCATCCACCGCATTCTGGATCGATCCGCAGGAGGAATTGACGGTGGTGTTCATGACCCAGGTGATCGGCAGCGACGCGAGGCTGACGCTGCGCCGCGACCTGCGCACGCTGGTCTATTCCGCGATGACGGAATCGTTCGCGGCGTAGAGCGTGATCCGCACAGGTGAATCACGCACGCGGACAATGAGCGGGAGCGGGAGGGCAACATCATGGGACCGCGTCTGGTCGACTATCTGCTGTACGAACCGGAGGAAAGCGGCATCCTCTGGATCAGGTTCAATCGCCCCGAGCGTTTGAACGCGCTCGTGGGCAACTCGCAGGAGAACGGCACCGTCGCCAAGGTCGGCGAATACATGCGCGCCGGTGACGATGACCCGAACGTCCGCGTCATCGTCCTGACCGGCGTCGGGCGCGGGTTCTGTTCCGGGGCCAATCTCGGAGCGTCCGCGGCACAGGATCAGGCGGGGGAGAATTTCGTCGGCGATCGTGGCTCGCATGAAGGCCCGGACGGCGCGCGCCAGCACTTTTTCCACGGATTCACCAAGCTGCATCGGGACATTTCGCTGATCCGCAAGCCGACCATCGCCATGATCAACGGGCCGGCCGTCGGGTCCGGCATGGACATGGCGCTGCATTGCGACATCCGCATCGGCTGCGAGAAGACCCGCTTCGTCGCCTATCACAACGCCGGCCAGATCATCGAGAACGGCGGATCGTACTACCTGCCGAAGATGATCGGCCTGGGGCGCGCGCTGGAATTCGCCTACACCGGTGAGATGGACGCCGAGACCGCGCAGGCCTGGGGCGTCCTCAACCACCTGGTGCCGTCCGAGAAACTCGAAGAGACCACCAGGGAACTTTGCCGCAAGATCATCGCGCGGCCGCCGCTGGTGCAGTGGGTGAGCAAGCGTGTGATGCGCGCGGCGCTCGACAGCACGCTGGAGACCACCATGGTGCTGACCTCCAACGCCGGCGGCATCCTGCACAACTCGGAGGATGCGACGGAGGCACGGCGCGCCTTCGTCGAAAAGCGTCCCGGCCGCTTCAAGGGCGCCTGATCGCAGCGGCGGTCAGGCGTCGTCCCAGGCCGTCTCCGCGGCGGCGTTCCGCCCGGAGATGCGGCCGAAGGCCAGGCATTCCCCGATGTTGCCGGTGCCCTGGTAGAGGTAGCTGTAGATCGACCCAAGCTCGCCGGCGCTGTACAGCCGCGGGATCGGCGATCCGTTCGGTCGCACGATCTGGGCCTTCTCGTTGCGCCGCGGTCCACCCTGCGTGTTCAGCATGGAAGGCGACAATTCCACAGCGTAGAACGGCGGCTTCACGATCGGCGCCAGCATCAGGGTGCGGCCGAAATCCGCGTCGCGCTTCGCCTCGCAGTGCCGGTTCCAGCGGGCGATCGTATCCACGAGCATATCGGCATCGAGGCCGATTGCCGATGCCAGCGCCGCCGGCGTGTCGGCGCGCGTGACCCATCCCTTGGCCATCTCGGCGCTGTTGTCCTCGCTCCACTCGTAGCGTTCCATGATCTGCGTCCAGCCGTGGCTGGGATGGCTGTCGTAGAGTGGTCCTGCCGCGAACATCGTGTGGTCGAAGATCAGGTACATCGGGCATGGTGTGGCGAGCGGCAGCCAGCGTCCGTTGACCGGCACCTTGCCATGCCGCGTCTTGAATTTTTCGTCGGTGAACCGCCGGCCGTCCGGTCCGACGACGATCATTCCGCCGGGGATCTCCTTGCTGTAATGCAGTGCCTGCATGGAGAAACTCGTCGGCACCTCGGGCACCTTCAGCGCCATCGACGGGCCAGCGTAGTTGTTCATGTGCCAGAGATCGGCACCGACCGACATCGCCATGGTGATGCCGTCGCCCTCGTTGTAGGGCGAGCCTGAGGTGTAGCAATACGGCACGCCCGGCAGGTAGTTGCGGATCATCTCCTGGTTGTTCTCGAACCCGCCGCAGGTCAGCACCACGCCGCGCCGCGCCTTGACCAGGATGGCGCCGCCGGTGGTCTGCGCACGCACGCCGATGATCTCCCCGGTCGTTTCGTGCTGGATCAGTTCCTTGCCCGGTGATTCGTACAGGATCCGGATCGGCCGCTGCTTCACCAGGCGCTCGAACAGTTTCCAGGTGTAGGAATATCCGTAGGTGGGACCATCATGAAACTTGTGCACGCAGTCCGCGCCTGGCAGGTCGGGGAACTCGATGCCGACCGGCGGGTGCTGATGTTCCTGCGGGTCGCCGCCCAGGCTGGTGAGCCAGTCGTTGTTGCGGCCCATTTCATCGGCCCACACCTGCACCATGGTTTCCGGCACGGTGTAGGGCCCGCACAGGGCAGTGAGATACGCGACCGCCTGCTCGGCCGATGAGGTGTTCAGGTAGCCCTGGCCCGCGACGCGCGTGTTGCCGCCTTCGCGGCCCTCGGGCGCCTTTTCCAGGATGACCACCTGGGCGCCCAACTCATGAGCAGTGACCGCTGCGGCCATCCCTGCTGCCCCGAACCCGACGACGACGACGTCGGCTTCGACATCCCATTCATGGCGCATGTGCGGTTACGGCTCCGTTCGATGCAGTGTGCGTTAGCACAATCGCGTTTGGCCGGGCAATTCGACCCCCGGGCCAGCCGCCGTCCCCCTTGGCGTTCCATCACCTTGCGGGCACGCTGTCGCTGAACAAGAGGGAACGCACACGATGCACGCCACGCACCTCGTCATCGGCGGCGGGTCGGCCGGTTGCGTGATGGCGGCGCGCCTGTCAGAGGTGCCCGGCAACACGGTGGTGCTGGTGGAGGCCGGAACCGCCCACGCGCCCGACCAGACGCCCGACGACATCCGCGACACCTATTCCGGCAGCGCGCTGATGAATCCTGGCTACTTCTGGAAAGGCCTCAAGGTCCGCCGCCGTGCGGATGCGGAACCGGTGTACTATGAGCAGGGCCGCGTGCTGGGCGGCGGGTCCTCGGTCAACGGCCAGGTGGCACTGCGCGGCGCACCCGAGGATTACGACCGCTGGAATGCAATCGGTGCGAAAGGCTGGGACTGGAACTCGGTTTTGCCGTATTTCCGCCGGCTGGAAACCGACCTCGACTACACCGACCAGCTTCACGGCGCCCAGGGTCCGATCACGATCCGCCGCATGCCGATGGAGCAATGGGACGACTTCACGCTCTCGGTCACCAAGGTGTGGAACGATCTCGGCTACGCACTGCGTCCCGACATGAACGGTGAATTCGGTGAGGGGTACTCGCCGCTGCCGCTGTCCAACGACGGTGCCGCGCGCCGCTCCGCCGCGGTCGGCTATCTGGATGCCGCGGCGCGCCAGCGCACGAATTTGACGATCCTGGGCGACACGCAGGCCCGCCGCATCCTGTTCGCCGGCCCCCGTGCGGTGGGCGCCGAGATCCGTCGCAACGGCGCGATCGAGGCCGTCACCGCGGACAACGTCATCATCTCGGCCGGCGCGCTGCACACGCCATGGTTGCTGATGCTGTCAGGCATCGGCCCGGGCGAGCATCTCCGCCAGCACGGCATCGGCGTGCTGGCGGACCGGCCCGGCGTCGGCAGCAATCTGATGGACCATCCCGCGATCCATATCTCCGGCTACCTGCGGCCGGTGGCCCGCCACAAGATGGTGCTGCGGCGGAATTATACCTATCTGCGATGGTCCTCCGGCCTGCCGGACGTGCCGCAGGCCGACATGGTGATGATGGCGGTCTGCCGCTCCGCCTGGCATGCGATCGGCGTGCGGATCGGCACGCTGTCCTCCTATATCGGCCGCTCCTATTCCACCGGCGAGGTGCGGCTGGCCTCGCCCGATCCGGATGCGGAACCCTATGTCGACTTCAACTGGCTGAGCGATCCGCGCGACCTGGAGCGCATGATCGATGCCTTCCGGCGCATGGCGACTATCCTGACCACGAAGCCTGTGCCGGGCTATCTGTCGAACCTGTTCGGCTCGAAGTTCTCACAGCGGGTGCGCAACGTCAGCCAGAAGACGCTGCGCAACGCCGTGCTCACCAACGTGGCCGCCGTGATGATGGACAACTCGGCGGCACTGCGCGGCTTCCTGTTCGACAAGGTCATCAGCGATTCCCGTCCGCTGGCGGAACTGCTCGCCGATCCCGCCGCGCTGGAACATCATGTGCGGGAGAATGTGCAGTCGGCCTGGCATCCGTCCTGTACCTGCCGGATGGGCGATCCGTCGGATCCGCGGACGGTGGTGGATCCGACCGGAAAGGTCATCGGCGTGGACAATTTGTTCATCGCCGATGCCTCGGTGATGCCGGAGGTCTCGCGCACCAACACCAACATTCCCACCATCATGATCGCCGAGCGCATCGCCGAGATGGTGCGCCAGCGATGAGGCCCCTGAACCGCCGCATCCTGCTGCGCGCGAGACCCAAGGGCGTGCCGCAACCGGTTGACTTCACCGCCGACTGCCTGGCCGCCGCGGCGCCGTCGGCAGGAGAGGTTTCGTTGGAAACGATCTATCTCTCGATCGACCCCGCGATGCGCTCCTGGATGGCCGGCCCAGTGCCCCTCGGCTCGGTGATGCGCAGCGGCGGCATCGCCCGCGTGCTCGAGAGCCGCGCCGATGGCTTCCGCCCCGGCGACCTGGTGCAGGCCCGGCTCGGCTGGCAGACTCACCCGACCCTGCCTGCGAAGTTCCTGCAGAAGGTCGACCTGTCGCGCGGCGATGCACTGGCCTGGATCGGGCCGCTCGGCCTCAGCGCAGTGACCGCGTATTTCGGCATGCGCGATATCGGCAGGGTGACGCCCGGCGAGCGGGTGCTGGTGTCGGCCGCGGCCGGCGGCGTCGGGCAGATCGCCGCACAGATCGCGCGCATCGAGGCCTGCCATGTCGTCGGCATCGCCGGTGGCGCGGAAAAGTGCGCGTGGCTGGCCAACGACCTGCACCTCGACGGCGTGATCGACCACCGGGCAGCGCCGGACCTGACCGCGGCGATCGGCCGTGCCTGCCCGGACGGGATCGATCTCTATTTCGACAATGTCGGCGGCCCCACGCTCGATGCGGCCCTGTTGCACCTCCGAGACGAGGCGCGTGTGGTGCTGTGCGGCCGCATCTCGCAGGTGGCGGTCGATCCGCCCTACGGCATGCGCAATATCGGCCAGTTGCTGACGCGGCGCGCGCGGATGCAGGGGTTCCAGGTGTTCCGCTACCACGACCGCTACGAAGAAGCCCGCGCCTGGCTCGCCGCGCGTCACGGTGAAGGGCGGCTTCATCAGCGCCTGCACATCCTCGACGGACTGGACCGCGCGCCGCAGGCCCTCGGCATGCTGTTCCGCGGCGAGAACACCGGCAAGCTCGTGGTCCAGGTGGCACAGGCATAGAAGAACGCCGCATGCCCGCCACCGCTCCCCTTCTCGTCGTCGACGGCGATTCGTTCGCGCATCGTGCGTATCACGCACTGCCGAAATCCATCCGCCGCGCCGGCAACCGCGGCGGCGGCGCCATCGTCGGATTCGCCAATCTCCTGCTGCGACTTTACGAAACCGAGTCCCCGCGTGCGGTGCTGGTCGCATGGGACACGCTCGGCGTGGCGAACTTCCGGCAGGAACTCTTCCCGGCCTACCAGAGCGGCCGCGCGTTCGATGCGGAGTTGATCGACCAGCTTGACGTGCTGCCGGAGTTCGTCTCGGCATGCGGCTTCGCCGTCGCAAAGGCGCCCGGCTTCGAGGCCGATGATTTCCTCGCCGCCGCCGTCGCGCGGGAGGAGGCGCGAGGCGGCAGCGTGCTGGTCGCCAGCGGCGATCGCGACGCGTTCCAGCTTGCCTCGGACAGGACCACCATCCTGCATCCGGTGAAGGCCGGCGAGATGGCGCGCATCGGTCCGGCCGAGGTGAGGGCGCGCTATGGGGTCGAGCCGCACCAGGTGCCGGATTTCATCGCACTGCGCGGCGATCCGTCGGACCGGCTGCCGGGCGCGCGCGGCGTCGGTCCGAAAGGTGCGGCCACCCTGCTGCATCGGTACGGAACGCTGGAAGCGGCTCTGGCCGATGGGCAGTTCGCCGAGCAGGCGGACGCGCTGCGGCTCTACCGGCGGATCGCCACGATGGACGCGAAGGCTCCGCTGCCAAAGCTGGGCGACCAGGTGCCGGACTGGGAGCGTGCGGCGGCGCTCGCGCGTGAATGGCAACTCGATCGCCTGGCGCGGCGGCTGGAGGAATTCGTTCCGCACGTCGAAGCTGCGCCCGTCGTGCGGGCGACGCGCGGCGCTCCTGCGCGGCGGCCGACGACGGGCGAGGCAGTGACCGTCGCCACGTTCAATATCAACAACGTCAATCGCCGGCTCCCGAATCTGCTCGCGTGGCTGGACAGCGCGAAGCCCGGCATCGTGTGCCTGCAGGAGTTGAAGGCGACGGACGATGCGTTTCCCGCGGACGCGCTGCGCGACGCGGGGTACCACGCGGCCTGGCACGGGCAGCGCACCTATAACGGCGTCGCGATCCTCGCCCGCATCGGTGAGCCGGAAGTGACGCGGACCGCGCTGCCGGGTGATCGTGACGATACGCAGAGCCGCTATATCGAGGCGGCGGTGAAGGGTATGCTGATCGCATCGATCTATCTGCCGAACGGCAATCCGCAGCCGGGACCGAAATTCGACTACAAGCTTGCCTGGTTCGATCGGCTGATCGATCACGCCAAGAGCCTGTATGACCTCGATGCACCGGTGGTGCTGGCGGGCGATTTCAATGTCGTGCCGACGGATCGCGACATCTACCCGAGCAAATCCTGGGCGAAGGACGCCCTGTTGCAGCCGCAGAGCCGCGCCTGCTTTCGCCGCCTGCTCGACCAGGGCTGGGTGGATGCGGTGCGCACGCGGCATCCGGACGAACCGATGTACTCGTTCTGGGATTACAAGCGTGACCGCTGGCCGCGCGATGCCGGCCTGCGCATCGACTTTCTGCTGCTGAACAGGATCGCTGCGGACCGGCTGGTCGATGCCGGCGTCGATCGCCTGGTGCGCGGGGAGGATGGCGCGAGCGACCATGCGCCGGTCTGGGCGACACTGCGTGGACACTGACGAGGACAACGCGATGACGACACTGAAGGACCAATTGCGCCGGGACGGCAGTGCCCTCGGCTGCATGGTGATGGAATTCCTGGTGCCGGGAATGCCCGCCATCATCGCCGCGACCGGTGCCGATTTCGCGCTGTTCGATATGGAGCACACCGGTGCCTCGCTCGAGACGATGAAGGCGATGGTGGCCGGCAGCCGCGGCACCGGCGTGGCGCCGCTGGTGCGCGTGCCGCGCGGCGAGTACCACTTCATCGCCCGCGCATTGGATATCGGTGCGCATGGCGTGATGGTGCCGATGGTGAACTCTGCAGCCGAGGCCGTCCATATCGCCGCCTGCGCGCATTATCCGCCGGTGGGACGACGAGGTGCTGCGTTCGGCGTCGCGCATGACGATTACCGCGCGGCCGAGCCCGTAGCGGCAATGGCGCGGGCGGACGCGCGCACGCTGGTGATCGCGCAGATCGAGACGGTCGACGGCCTGAACGATGTAGAGGCGATTGCGGCTACGTCCGGCATCGACGTGGTGTGGCTGGGCCATTTCGACCTCAGCAACTTCATGGGCATCCCCGGGCAGTTCCAGCATCCGGAGTACCTCGCCGCGGTGCGCCGCACGGTTGCCGCGGCGCGCGCGCACGGCAAGGTCGCGGGCTTCATGGCAGGCGATGAGGCCTGGGCACGGGAGTATTGGGAGCACGGGTTCCGCATGATCGCCTACGGCCTGGACCACATGCTGTTCCAGGCCGGGCTGCGCTCAGGGCTGGCGATGCTGCGCGGCCTGCCGCGTTAGGCCAGGTCGCCGGAGGCGCGAATTGTATCGGCATAGCGAGGGGCGAAGATTGCTGTGCGGGACAGGGTTTCTCCCATCGTCATGGCGTGCATTTTCCACCGTCACGACCGGCGCCGGCCGGTCATCCACGTCTTCCTGTGTGGCACGAAAGACGTGGCTGGCATGGCCAGGCCATGCCATGACGATGGAGTGGACAGCGGGCAGGCAGGCAGCGCGCCGTTCGGGCCGGCGCTACTTCGACGGCGACCAGTTGTAGATGCGCTGCAGCGTACCGCCCATCAGCGTGGCCTTCTCGCTGTCGGACAGACGATCGGTGACACGGAACGCCTCGACGCCCTCGGCATAGGTCAGCAGGGCCGTCGCGCGCGTCCAGTCGGTGCCCCACATGCAGCGGTCCAGCCCGAACGTATCGAAGATGCGCGCGAGCGGGTCCCAGATGTCCTTGTAGGGAAACGGCTGGTGCGACAGCGTGCCGGCCCCGCTGATCTTCACCGTGATGTTGTCGTGCGCCGCAAGCTGCAACAGCTTCGGCAGGTCGGCGAATGGCTCGGCGGGCGCGGGGGGCTCGAACGGCTGCGCCAGGCCGAGATGGTCGATCACCACACGCGTCGAAGGATTGCGCGCGGCAAGCTCAGCCGCCTGCTCCAGGCGCCCGGTTGCCATCAGGTTCACCGGCAGCGCATGGCGCGCGCCCTCGGCGAGCACCCGGTTCAGGCCCGGATCGGCGGCGTCGGTGGCAACGCCCTCGCGGTTCAGCATGATGCGGATGCCGACGGTGCCGTCGAGCGCCGCCCATTCCGCGATCGTGTCGGCGACCGCGGGATCGCTCGGGTCCACCGGCTTGATCAGCCCGAACCGCCCGGGATGCCGGGTGTGAACCTCGACGGCGTAGCTGCCGTCATAGCGGTACATCGCATAGGGCGAGACCAGCAGCGCACCGTCGACGCCGACGGCGTCCATCGCCTTCACCATGTCGTCGCCGGTGACCTCGGGCGGACCGTGCAGCACCGACGCCCAGGGCCGCGCGGGATGGTTGCGTTCATAGGTGTGAACCTGGCAATCGATGGTCAGCATGTTGGCGGCCTCGCCTCCCTGCATCCGCCGGGACCGTTGCCGTGTGCGCGGGCTCACGGCACCAGATCCAGGCTCGTTGTCTGCGAGCGTCATTCACCGCTGCGGTTGGTCTACCTGCACGGATCACGCTCTGGCCGGACATTCTTCCGCTTATGGCGCCGCTTCGCAAACACGCCCGCTCGCCGCGGTGGTGCGCGACGGGCGGGCGTGTGATGCGGCATGGGTCGCGATGCGTGCGGCTGCCCGCATCGCGCCCTGTCAATCGGCCGGTGTGCCTGCCGGGTTCAGCGGGCCGAGCGCCGGCGGCGGGCGAAGGCGACCATGCCCGCAACGGCGGTACCCAGCAGCCCGAGCGTCGCCGGCTCCGGCACCTGTACGTCGGTCAGTTCGAAGTCGTACGTGGTGTTCGCGCCGTTGATGCCAATCGTGAAGTTGTCGACATAGCCGTTGAACTGATCGTTGGCGCTGGCGAAGCCGACATTGAAGCGGACACCGCCGAGACCATTGGCGGCGTTGACGATCGTTGCCGTGGCAAAATCCGCGCCGAGACAGGCCGCGAGCGAGTCGACGCCGGTGCCGCCAGTGCAGGTGCCGTTGTTGTCCCACCAGGCGCCGTTCAGCGCGTCCCAGGTCTGCCAGGTGTTCAACGCGGTGGCACCCTGGTCGGGCAGGCTCGGGTTGCCGGTCCCGGGTGTCTGGTAGGGCGGCTCGAAGAAGATGGTGTTGTCGGCCGTCGCTCCGCCGGTGGTGGAGATCACCAGCCCGAAATACGGAAACTGCTGGCCGTTGTTCTGCGTCATGTAGGTGGAGTAGCTCAGCGTGGTCAGCGAGCTGAGCAGGGTGCCGGCGTACCCCGTGTTGCGCAGTTCGCTGCTGCCGTCGCCGCCCGTCGTGCCGTTGCCGGTGGCCAGGTTGGCGCTGCCGGTGCCGAGCGGCGGGGTTGCGGGACCGTTGACCATCCATCCGATGGCCGTTGGTTCGGCGCCGACGATCACGTTGACGTCCCGATTGTTGAACGCCCAGTCCCCCATGCTTCCCGGCGACACGACGGTCGCGCCGAGAGCCGACACCGATGTGAGCCCCACCAGCGCACCGGCCGAAAGCAGGGAAATGACGTTTGATGTTTTTGTCATTGGTTACCGTCTCTTTTTAACTTCGTTGACGTAGATTTTATATGCAAGAGGCGGGCCGCCGTAGCCGGCGTCGGGATTTCAACGGCTTGCCGGCTTATTCGTTTATAAAAGGTAAATCAGTGTCAAATTTTCCGACTCTCTAAAATGGCTGGCGTGTGCGGGGCAGGGCGCTTCGCCCCGCTCAGGCGGCCGCGCCGGCCCGTCCCTCGCGGCAAGGCGCGGCCTGCTGACCAGGCGGCGGTTGATCGTCTCTCGGAATGGCCTGGCGGCCAGGCGCGTGATCGGCAGTTCCTCTGATTACGCAACGAAGCGGCCGCGCCGCGGCTGGTGGGCGCCGGTCATGGATGCGGAGCGGGCGCCTGCCGGAGCCGCGCGCGCGGCACGTCGGTCGCGGCGCCGCCGTCCGTCGACATGCAGGGCAATCGCCCCTGCGCGGCCGCCGGCCGATCGCGCCGGCGGGCCCGTCGCAACGCGTCCTTCTCCGCCCGCATGGGGCGTGCGATCCTGCGGCCTCAAGGAACAGGAGGAACCGATGATCGAGCTCTACGGCATGGGCAGCCCGAACGTCGTGAAGATCTACATCGCGCTCGACGAACTCGACCTGCCGTACCGGGTGAACCCGGTCGACGTCTTCACCGGCAAGCAGTTCGATGCCGAGTTCCTGAAGCTGAACCCGATGGCCAAGGTGCCGGTCATCACCGATCCGGACGGCCCCGGCGGCAAGCCGATCACGCTGTTCGAGTCGGGCGCCATCCTGCTCTATCTCGCGGAGAAGACCGGCAGGCTGCTGCCCAGGGAGACGGCGGCGAAATACCAGGCGATCGAGTGGATGATGGTGCAGATGACGACGCTCGGCCCGATGTTCGGCCAGCACGTGCACTTCGCCCGCTTCGCCCCGGCGGGCAACGACTACGCCAAGAGCCGCTACGCGACGCAGGTGCACCGCGTGCTCGAGGTGATGGACGCGCGGCTGGCGGAAAAATCGTGGCTCGGCGGCGACGAGTACGGCATCGCCGACATCGCCACCTATCCCTGGGCGCGCAACATCCCGGTGCTGCTCGGCGCGCCGGCGGCCGAGACATACCGCAACGTCATGCGCTGGGTGGGCGTCATCGGCGAGCGCCCGGCGGTGAAGGCGGCACTCGCGAAGGTGGAGGACGTGCGCGCCAGGACCACGCAGTTCGACAAGGCGGAGGCGAAGGACCTCGACCGGATGTTCGGCCGCGGCCAGTTCGCCGCCGCCTGACCAGGCGGCCACGAAGCGTTCACCTTTCACCGCTACCATGGCTTTCACGGCGCCACCGCCTGGCGCCGTGGAGCGTGACCGATGCCTGACACGCCTGTTGAACCACGGCCGGACGCCCCTTACGATCGGGCGCTGGAATTCCGCGTGTCCAGGCTGGAGAGCGACGTGCACGACATCAAGGCCACGATGGGCCGGCTCGAGATCATGGTCGCCGAGATCAAGGCCACCCTCGATGCGACGCTGCCCCACCTGGCGACCAAGGCGGAACTGGCGGGGCTGCGCACCGAGATGGCGGGGCTGAAGATCGAACTCGCCGACAAGCCCAGCAAGACCTACATATGGGGCGCGCTGACCGCGCTGCTCACGGCCTACGCCTGCGGCCTGGCCGCCCTCGCGATCCTGAAATAGCCGCATGTCCGCATCGCTGCCCTGGCAGGCGCAGGTCTATGCCGCGCTGAAAGCCGCCCGCATCACCCAGCTTGCCTACGTCCCCGACGCCGGCCACGCGCACCTGATCGACGCGGCCCACGCCGATCCCGACATGCGCGCCGTGGTGCTGACCACCGAGGAGGAGGGCATCGCCTTCGCCGCCGGCGCCTGGCTCGGCGGGCAGCGCGCGGTGCTGCTGATGCAGTCCTCGGGCGTCGGCAACTGCATCAACATGCTGTCGCTGCCGCAGAACTGCCGGATGCCATTCCTGACATTGGTCACGATGCGCGGCGAGTGGGCCGAGTTCAATCCGTGGCAGGTGCCGATGGGCGCCGCCACGCCGTCGGTGCTGGTCGCCGCCGGCGTCCAGGTGCGCCGCGCCGACCGCGCCGATGAGGTCGCCGAGATGGTGGCCGCGTCGGCAGCGCTGGCATTCGACAGCGCGATCCCGGTCGCCGTGCTGTTCTCGCAGCGCCTGATCGGTGCAAAGGCGTTCGTGAAATGAGGAACGACGGCACGCTCGACCGCCGCGCCGTCGCCGCGGCCCTGCTGCGCGATCCCGGCGACCTGCTGGTCGTCACCGGCCTCGGCGCGCCCAGCTACGACGCATCGGCCGCCGGCGACCGGCCGCTGAACTTCTACCTGTGGGGCGCCATGGGCGGCGCGGCCATGGTCGGGCTCGGCATCGCCCTCGCGCAGCCCTCCCGCCGCGTGCTCGTGCTGACCGGCGACGGCGAGATGCTGATGGGCATGGGCTCGCTCGCCACCATCGCCGCGGCCGCTGCGCCCAACCTGGCCATCGCCGTGCTCGACAACGCCCGCTTCGGCGAGACCGGCTCACAGCACAGCCATACCGGCCTGACCACCGACCTCGCCGCGGTCGCCGCCGCCTGCGGCTGGCACGCGACCGCCACCGCGCGCGACATGGATGAGGTAGCTGCGCTGCGGCCGCGCCTGCGGTCCGAGCCGCTGTTCGCCGTGTGCCGCATCGCGCCCGACGAGTTGCCCCGCCACCTGCCGCCACGCGACGGCGCCTACCTCGCCGACCGCTTCCGCCGGGCCCTGGGCGTCGCGTCCGATTGACCAATCCTCAATTTTGGCGCTGGCGGCGGGCCGCGGTTTCGCGGACAATGGGACGCTGCGCCAGACATGACCATAACTTCATGACTTGTACAGCACGGGGAAGCTTTCTTGTGGCAGTTTGCGGTGCAACGTCATCGCGCCAGGCAGGGTGACGGCGGAGGGGCAGTAGTCAGGTCATGGCCGAAGCGGAGAACGCACCAGGGCACCGCGCCCTGAAGCTGGCACGCATGCTTGCGGTTGTGCTGGCCGCCACCTTCGGCCTCACCGACATCGCCCACGCCCAGCAACCCCGCCCCTCAGCCCCCGCCGTCCCAGTCACCGTCACACGTGTCACCCGCCAGGACGTACCGCATTATCTATACGGCCTCGGCTCGGTCCAGGCGTTCAACTCCGTCCTGGTCCGCGCCCGCGTCGACGGCACGCTGATGCAGGTGCCGGTCGCCGAAGGGCAGGAGGTCAAGCAGGGCGACGTCCTCGCGATCATCGATCCCAGGCCCTTCCAGGCCGCGCTCGACGCCGCGACCGCCAAGCGGGCACAGGACCAGGCCGACCTCACCAACGCAAAGCAGGACCTGGTCCGGTATTCGTCGCTGGCGCAGAGCAGCTTCGCCTCGCGCCAGCAGGTCGACACCCAGCAGGCGATCGTCAACCGGCTGACCGCGATGATCGCCGCCGATGACGCCGCAATGACCAACGCCCGGCTCAACCTCAGCTACTGCACGATCACCTCGCCGATCGAGGGACGCGCCGGCCTGCGCATGGTCGATGCCGGCAACATGGTGCGCGCCGCCGATGCGACCGGCCTGATGACGATCACCCAGGTGCAGCCGATCTCCGTGCTGTTCACCGTGCCGCAGGACAACCTGCCGCGCATCAGCCTGGCGATGGCGGGCGGCAGGCTGCCGGTCACCGCCGTCGCGGCCGATGGCAAGACGGAACTCGACAAGGGCCTGCTGCTGACGCCGGACAACACGATCGATCCGTCGACCGGCACCATCCGGCTGAAGGCGACCTTCCCCAATCCGAAGAACACGCTCTGGCCGGGCCAGTTCGTCAACGCCTGGCTGCTGGTCGGCACCGATAGGAACGCGCTGACGGTTCCCTCGGTCGCCGTGCAGCACGGCCCCACCAACCTCTACGTCTATGTCGTCAAGCCGGACTCGACGGTGACGCGACAGGTGGTGGAGGTGGCGCGCGACACCGGCATGGTGGCGATCATCGCCAAGGGGCTGACCGACGACCAGACGGTCGTCACCGACGGCCAGTCGCGGCTGCAGCAGGGCAGCAGGGTCGCGGCGAATGAGGCGGGACAGCAGGCGAGCACGTCCCGGACGGGCGGCTGAGGCAACGGGGGACCGATCGCGACCATGAGCATTTCCACCCCGTTCATCCGCCGCCCGGTCGCCACCTCGCTGCTCATGGCGGCCTTCGTGCTGGTCGGCATCGCCGCCTATCCGCTGCTGCCGGTGGCACCGCTGCCGCGCGTCGACTTCCCCACCATCTCGGTGAACGCCAAATTCCCCGGCGCCAGCCCCGAGACGATGGCCAGCACCGTGGCGCAGCCGCTGGAATACCAGTTCGCGCAGATATCGGGTGTGGCCCAGCTCACCTCGGTCAACGTGCTGGGCCAGTCGCAGATCACCATCCAGTTCGACCTCGACCGCAACATCGATGCCGCGGCCGGCGACGTGCAGGCGGCGATCAATGCCGCCTCCGGCCAGTTGCCGAAGAACCTTCCCTCGCCGCCCACCTACCGCAAGGTCAACCCGTCCGACTCGCCGATCATGATCCTCGCGGTGCAGTCCGACGCGGTGCCGCTGATCGAGGTGGACGACTACGCCGACAACATCCTGTCGCAGCAGATCTCGCAGATCAGCGGCGTGTCGCAGGTGTTCATCGGCGGCGAGCAGAAGCGCGCGGTCCGCGTGCAGGTCGATCCGGCACGGCTCGCCTCGATGGGCCTGACGCTCGAGGACGTGCGCGGCACGCTGGTGCAATCCACCGCCAATTCGCCGAAGGGCACGGTCGATACCGAGCGGCGCTCCTTCTCGATCTACACCAACGACCAGCTCACCAAGGCCGAAGAGTACAACAAGGTCATCCTGAGCTACCGCAACGGCGCGCCGGTGCGCGTCAGCGATATCGGCCGCGCGGTCGACGGGCCGGAGAACAAGCTGCTCGCCGGGTTCCAGAACGGCAAGCGCGGCATCATCCTGGTGATCTTCAAGCAGCCCGGCGCCAACGTCATCGAGACGGTGGAGCGGATCAAGGCGGCCCTGCCGGCGCTGCAGGCGGCGATCCCGCCGTCCATCCATGTCAGCGTGGTGATGGACCGAACGCTGACCATCCGCGCCTCGGTGCACGACGTGCAGTTCACCCTGATGCTGTCGATCGGCCTCGTGGTGATGGTGATCTTCCTGTTCCTGCGCAGCGTGTGGGCCACCATCATCCCGTCGATCACCGTGCCGGTGGCGCTGATCTGCACCTTCGCGGTGATGTACCTGCTGAATTACAGCCTCGACAACCTCTCGCTGATGGCGCTGACCATCGCGGTGGGCTTCGTCGTCGACGATGCCATCGTGATGCTGGAGAACATCCACCGCCACATCGAGGACGGGATGAAACCGATGGACGCCGCGCTGAAGGGCGCCGGCGAGATCGGCTTCACCATCGTCTCGATCAGCTTCTCGCTGATCGCGGTGTTCATCCCGCTGCTGCTGATGGGCGGCATCGTCGGCCGCCTGTTCCGCGAGTTCGCCATGACCGTCACCATCGCCGTGGTGGTGTCGTGCATCGTGTCGCTGACGCTGACGCCGATGATGTGCTCGCGCTTCCTGCGCCACGACGCCGGCGGCCACGGGGTGTTCTACCGGGCGATCGAGCGCTTCTTCGACGGGTTGCTGGCGGGCTACCGCCGCACGCTCGACATCGCGTTGCGCTTCCAGTTCATCACGCTGATGGTGTTCCTGGCCACCGTCGCCGTCACGGTGGTGCTGTACATCCAGATCCCCAAGGGGTTCTTCCCGCCGCAGGACACCGGCGTGGTGCTGGGCATCAGCGAGGGCGCGCAGGAGGTCTCCTTCAAGGAGATGTCGCGCATCCAGATGGCGCTGAACGACGTCGTCTCGCAGGACCCCGACGTGCAGGCCTATGCCGCCACGATCGGCGCCGGCATCGGCGGCCAGACCACCAACAACGGCCGCATGTTCATCGCACTGAAGCCGTGGGATGAGCGTGTCGGCGGCACCGCGCAGGACTTCATCACCCGCATCCGGCCCAAGCTGCAGAAGGTGATGGGCGGCGCGCTCTACCTCAGCGCCGCGCAGGACATCCGGGTCGGCGGGCGCATCACCAAGACCGAGTTCCAGTACACGCTGCAGGACGCCGACCTGGCCGAGCTTTACGACTGGTCGCCCAAGATCCTGGAGAAGCTCAAGAGTCTGCCGATGCTGCGCGATGTCGCGACCGACCAGCAGATGTCGGGCATGACCGCGACGATCACCATCGACCGCGACCAGGCGGCGCGCTTCGGCGTGCAGCCGCAGGTGATCGACGACACGCTGTACAACGCATTCGGCCAGCGGCAGATCACCCAGTATTTCTCGCAGGTGAACTCCTACCACCTGATCCTGGAAGTGATGCCCGACCAGGCGACCGAGGTGGAGACGCTCAACAAGCTCTACGTGAAATCGAACACCGGCCAGGCGGTCCCGCTGTCGACTTTCGTGAAATGGTCGACCGTGCCGGTGCAGCCGCTGTCGATCAGCCACCAGAGCCAGTTCCCCGCGGTGACCATCTCCTTCAACCTGGCGCAGGGCGCGGCACTGGGTGAGGCGGTGGACGCGATCAACGCGGCGGTGCGCGACATGGGCGTGCCGATCACGGTGCAGGGCACGTTCCAGGGCACGGCGCAGGCGTTCCAGTCCTCCCTGTCCACCCAGCCCTACCTGATCGCGGCGGCGCTGATCACCGTCTACATCATCCTGGGCATCTTGTACGAGAGCTACATCCTGCCGCTCACCATCCTGTCCACGCTGCCCTCGGCCGGCGTGGGCGCGCTGCTGATGCTGATGATCATGCACTACGACCTGTCGGTGATCGCGCTGATCGGCGTGATCCTGCTGATCGGCATCGTGAAGAAGAACGGCATCATGATGGTGGACTTCGCCATCAACGCCGAACGGCGCGACGGCGAGACGCCGCTGAACGCGATCCGCCAGGCCTGCCTGCTGCGCTTCCGCCCGATCATGATGACGACGATGGCGGCGCTGCTGAGCGGATTGCCGCTGATGCTGGGGCAGGGGGCAGGGTCGGAACTGCGCCGGCCGCTCGGCACCGCGATGGTCGGCGGGCTGCTGCTGAGCCAGGCGCTGACGCTGTACACCACGCCGGTGATCTACCTGTATCTGGACCGGCTGCAGCACTGGCTGGCGCCCAAGCGCCATCGCCTCCCGCGCCTGGCCGAGAAGATGGGATCGGCCGCAGCCGACTGAACCGACGCCACCGCCCCCGGGCTCACCGCCCGGCGGGCGCGACCCCTGTCATTGCGAGCGCAGCGAAGCAACCTCCATGGGGATTGCGCACGTCCAAGCAAACGCGTCATCGCTCCGCCCGCCATGACACCGGCGGACGCGGCCACCCTCTCTTCTCTTTTCCCCCTGCCCATCGCACACTTCGCCCCGTACAGTCCGCAAACACGGGGGAAGCCGATGGAAGTCCGTCTCGATGGCCGCAGCGCGATCATCACCGGTGCCAGCATGGGGCTCGGCCTTGCGATGGCCAAGGAGTTCGCCGCGTCCGGCGCCGATGTCGCGATCCTCGCGCGCCGGCCCGAGGTGCTGGAGCAGGCCAAGGCCACCTGCGAGGCGACAGCCGATGGCGGACGCGTCGCCACCTTCGTCTGCGACGTGGCGAAGGCCGACGACATCCAGCGGACCTATGACGGCGTGGTCAAGGCGTTCGGCAAAGTCGACATCCTGATCAACAACGCCGGCCAGTCGATGGCGATGCCGTCCGAGCAGATCACCGACGACATCTGGCGCGACGACCTGGAACTGAAGCTGTTCGCCGCAATCCGCCTCGCACGCCTGGTGTGGCCCGGCATGAAGGAGCGCAAGTGGGGCCGCATCATCAACGTGCTGAACACCGGGGCGAAGGCGCCACGTGCCAACGGCGCACCGACCGCGGTGTCGCGTGCCGCCGGCATGGCGTTCATGAAGGTGCTCGCCGGCGAGGGCGCGCCGCACGGCATCCTGGTGAACGGCATGCTGGTGGGGCAGATCGTCTCCGACCAGGTCGCGCGTCGTTACGCACGTGACGGAAGTAACAAGCCGTTCGAGGAATACGTGGCGGAAGTCGGCAAGGGCATTCCGGTGGGCCGCATGGGCAAGGCCGAGGAGTTCGCCGCCATGGCCTGCTTCCTGTGCTCCGACCACGCGGGCTTCACCACCGGCACCGCGATCAACATGGACGGCGGCGCGACGCCGGTGGTCTGACCCGTCCACCGTCTCGTTCATCGTCCGGGCCTCGCCCGTCCGCGCAGCCGCGTGTCGCGGACGGGCAGGGCGAGGGCGCCGCTTGGTAGGAATCCGGCGCAAGTGGTCAATGCGGGCGCCGCACCGGCGCAGCAATCTCGATGTCGTCCGGCGCTCTGCCAGAGCGTGATCCGCAGAGGTGGACTCACCGGAGCGGTGAATCACGCTCTCAGACAACGAGCTGGAGCGGATTCCGTGAGCCAACGCGAATGGAATCTGCTCTAGACTGGCGCGAGCCTGCTTCCTCGCGTCGCCCCTTTCCGTGACAGGTCCCTCATGCCGAAGATCATTCCCGTCGCCGTCTTCGACTGCGTGGTGTTCGGCGCCACCGGTGACCTGACGCTGCGCAAGCTGCTGCCGGCCCTCTATTACCGGTTCCGCGACGGCCAGATGCCGCCGGAATCGCACATCATCGCCGCCGCCCGCTCCGATCTCGACGATGAGGCGTATCGCAAGCGGGCCAGCAAGGCGCTGCGCGAGCATGTCGCGCACGCTGACCTCGACGCCGACGTGGCCGACAGGTTCTGCCGCCAGCTTCGCTATGTCCGGCTGGATGCGACGGATCCCAACGCCGACTGGCCGGGCCTCGCCGCCGTGCTCGATCCCGAGCGCGTGCGCGTCTTCTATCTCGCGACCTCGCCCGACCTGTACGGCCCGATCTGCGAGAATCTCGGCTCCCACGCACTTGTCACCGAAAAGTCACGTGTGGTGCTGGAGAAACCGATCGGTCACGATCTTACATCCGCCCGCCAGATCAACGACGAGGTCGGCAAGGTCTTCACCGAGGCGCAGACCTTCCGCATCGACCATTACCTCGGCAAGGAGACGGTGCAGAACCTGCTCGCGCTGCGCTTCGCCAACACGATCTTCGAGCGGCTATGGAACACCGACGTGATCGACCATGTGCAGATCACGGTGGCCGAGACCGTCGGCGTCGAGGAGCGGGCCGGCTATTACGACCGCTCCGGCGCGCTGCGCGACATGCTGCAGAACCACATGCTGCAGCTTCTCTGCCTGGTGGCGATGGAGCCGCCGGTGTCGCTGGCCGCCGACCGCGTGCGCGACGAGAAGCTGAAGGTGCTGCGCGCGCTGCGTCCGTTCGAGCCGCATGAGGCGCTGAGCCAGACGGTGCGCGGCCAGTACACGCATGGTGCGATCGACGGCAAGCCGGTGCCGTCCTATGTCGCGGAACTCGACGGCAAGGAGACCAGCCACACCGAGACGTTCGTGGCCCTGAAGGCGGAGGTGCGCACCTGGCGCTGGGCGAACGTGCCGTTCTACCTGCGCACCGGCAAGCGCCTGCCGCAGAAGGTGTCCGAGATCGTCATCCAGTATCGCGCGATGCCGTTCTCGGTGTTCCCGCCGGACGCCGCGGAGTGGACGCCGAACAAGCTCATCATCCGGCTGCAGCCGGAGGAGGGCATGCGGCTCGCGATGATGACCAAGGACCCAGGCCCGGGCGGGCTGCGCCTGTCGCCGACCTCGCTCGACATCCGCTTCGAGAAGACATTCGGCATCCGTTTCCCCGACGCCTATGAGCGGCTGCTGATGGACACCGTGCGCGGCGATGCGACGCTGTTCATGCGGCGCGACGAGGTGGAGGCGGCGTGGTCGTGGGTGGAGCCGATCCTGGAGGCGTGGGGCAGCCGGCCCGACCATCCGCGGCCGTATCCGGCGGGCACCTGGGGACCGACCGCGGCGATCGCGCTGATCGAGCGTGACGGGCGGACCTGGCACGAGCAGATCGACTGACGGAGAAAAGTCGGCCCGATCGCCGCGGGGGCAATCGGGCCGCAAGGAAGGTCCGGGTTGACCTGGGCCGATGGCCCATCGACGGACGCGGGTGTTGGGGCAGCGCCAGCCGACATCCGGTTGGATCGCATGGCCGTGAGCGCGAAGGCTGTGATCTGCGTCACAGGTGGCGCGTGAAATTTAGCCCGTGATCCGCGCAGGCGGCAGCACCGCAGCGGTTGATCACGCTCTACCGGCGCGCCCGTGCGGCGGGATGGCTCGCCGGCAGTCGCGCACCGCCGCCGAACAGCTTCTCGCGCAGCGTGCCCTCCGCGTAGTCGAGCTTCATGACGCCGCGCGACTGAAGCTCCGGCACCATCAGTGCCACGAAATCCTCGACGCATTCCGGGATCACCGTGCGCGACAGGTTGAAGCCGTCGACATCGGCCTCGTTCACCCAGGCCAGCATCTCATCGGCGACCTGCGAGGGCGATCCGACGATCGGCGCCTGGCGGCTGCCCAGCACCATCATCTGCATCAGCTTGCGCGGCGTCCATTCGGTGTCGCGGCTCTTGACGGTGATCGCCTCCAGGTTGGAGCGCAGCGCGTTGGTCTTGACGAAGCGGATCGGCTCGTCCGGCCCGTAGCGCGAGAAATCCACGCCGACCGACGCCGAGTAGTGCGCGAGCGCCCCCTCGGTGCTGGCATATGCGCGATACTCCGCGAGCTTCTCCTGTGCCTCGGCCGCGGTGGGCGCGACCACGATCGTTGCACCCACGAAGAACTTGATGCCGTACGGATCGCGGCCCATCGCCCTCGCCCGCGCGCGGATGTCGGCGACGATGTCGCGCACGTTGTGGCGGAACTGGCCGTTGACGAAGATGCACTCGGCGTGTTCCGCCGCGAAGGCCCGTCCGCGATCCGAGGCGCCTGCCTGGTACAGCACCGGCGTGCGCTGCGGCGACGGCTCCGACAGGTGGATCGCGTCGACCTTGTAGTTCTTGCCGTCATGTTTCACGCGATGGATGCGCGCCGGGTCGGCGTAGCGCCGTGACGTGCGGTCGCGCAGCACGGCGCCATCCTCCCAGCTTCCTTCCCAAAGCTGATACGCCACCTGCATGTACTCTTCGGCCACGTCGTAGCGGCTGTCATGCTCCGGCTGTTCGGCCAGGCCCATGCCGCGCGCCGCGCTGTCGAGATAGCCGGTGACGACGTTCCAGCCGATGCGGCCCTTGGTCAGGTGATCGAGCGTCGACATGCGGCGGGCGAAGGTATAGGGCGGCTCGTAGGTCAGGTTGCAGGTGACGCCGAAGCCGAGATGCTGCGTGGCGTAGGCCATCGCCGGCACCAGCAGCAGCGGGTCATTGACGGGGATCTGCACGGCGTTGCGGATCGAGGCGTCGGGTCCGCCCTGGTAGACGTCGTAGACGCCCAGGATGTCGGCCAGGAACAGCCCGTCGAACAGCCCGCGCTCCAGGGTGCGGGCGAGCGACACCCAGTGCTCGAGGTCGGTGTAGTGGCTGGAGCGGTCGCGCGGGTGCGCCCACATCCCGTGCTGGATGTGGCCGACGCAGTTCATGTCGAAGGCGTTGAGGCGGATCTGTCGGGGCATGGCCTTCACCTGCCACGCCTGCGCGCGGAAGGCGAGTGGGGGAGGGGGCTGCCGCCTCCGACCATTCCCACCATCACGCAACCTCGCCCGCAACGAAGCCGCTGGCCCACGCCCATTGGAAATTGTAGCCGCCCAGCCAGCCGGTCACGTCCACCGCCTCGCCGATCACGAAGAGGCCCGGCACCGCGTTCGCCTGCATGGTTCGTTGCGACAGCGCCGCGGTGGCAACGCCGCCCAGCGTTACCTCCGCCTTGGCATATCCTTCAGTCCCGGTCGGGTGAATCTGCCAGGTGTGCAACGCCGTCTCGAGATCGGCGAGATCGCGATCAGGCCACTCGCCGATCGGACGCGCGGCAGCATTGGGCGGCAGGAAAGCATCCGCCAGGCGCTGCGGCAGTACATCGCTCAGCACACCGCGCAGTCCCGCTTTCGGCCGCGCCCGTTTCTGTGCCTGCAGGAAGCCCGCCTCGGCTTGCGGCAGCAGATCGAGGCACACCGCCTCACCGTCGCGCCACACCGAGGAAATCTGCAGGATTGCAGGCCCCGACAGGCCGCGATGCGTGACCACCATGCCTTCCTCGAACCGCGTCGCGCCGCAGCTTGCAGCAACGCGGGTCGACACCCCCGCCAGCCCCGCCAGCCTGGAATACGCCGCCCCGTCGAGCAGCAACGGCACCAGCCCCGGGCGGATGGGGGTCAGCGCCAGACCGAAGCGCTGCGCCAGGTCATGCGACAATCCGGTGGCGCCGAGCTTCGGGATCGACAGGCCGCCGGTTGCCAGAACCAGAGACGGTGCCTCGATCGAACCGGTATCGGTTGCCACGCGAAACCGGTCGGCGCGCGACACCTCGCCTATCGTCTGCTGCAGCCGGATGTCCACGCCGGCGGCGGCGCATTCCGCCAGCAGCATCGCCACGATCTGCCGCGCCGAGCCGTCGCAGAACAATTGGCCCAGCGTCTTTTCGTGCCAGGCGATCCCATGCCGCTCGACCATGTCGAGGAAGTCGTACGGCGTGTAGCGCGCCAGCGCCGAGCGGCAGAAATGCGGATTGCCTGACAGGAAACGTTCAGGCGTGCAGTGCAGGTTGGTGAAGTTGCAGCGCCCGCCACCGGAAATCAGGATCTTCTCGCCGGCCTGCCGCGCATGGTCGAGCACCACCACGCGCTGCCCCCGCCGCCCGGCGGTGATCGCGCACAACAGCCCGGCGGCGCCGGCCCCCAGGATGACGACATCGGTGGTGTCCATGGTCCGCGTGCGTGGGCCGGAGCCATGGCCGCGTCAACCGCCCCCCTCACATCGCCGTCAAACCACCGTCCACGAACAGCAGCGCGCCGGTGACGTACGACGCATCGTCCGAGGCCAGGAACAGGATCGCGGCAGCAACCTCCTCGGCTCGGCCCGGGCGCTTCATCATGGTGCCCTGTGCCGCCTTGGCATTGTACTGCTCGACGGTCTCGCCGGCCGCCGCGATGCGGCGCGCATGGAACGGCGTGAAGATCGGCCCGGGCCCGACCGCGTTCACCCGGATGCCCTCGGCCGAATGGTCGGCGGCGAGCCCCCGCGTCAACCCCGCGACCGCCGCCTTGGTCGTGTCGTACTGCAGGTTGCCGCCGCCCGCGACGACGGACCGCACGGAGGCCACGTTGACGATGGCTCCCCCGGCGGCGGCGCCCTGGTTGCGACGCATCAGCGGAACCGCCGCTTTGGCACAGGCGACATAGCTCAGCAGGTTGACGCTGAGGATTTCGTTCCAGCTCGCCGCACTCGCCTCGTCTACCTTTTCGTATTTACGGATGCCGGCATTGTTCACGAGGATGTCGAGGCGCCCGAATGTCTCCGCAGCCCCGTTGACGAAGGCGAGGCAGGCCGCCTCGGTTCCCACATCGGCATGCGTGAAGGCGACCTTGGCACCGGCGGCCGCAAGCTCGGCTGCCACGCGTTCGCCGCGCTCGCCGTCCCGATCGCAGAATGCCACGCTCGCGCCCTCGGCGATGAAACGCCTGACCGTCGCCTCGCCGATCCCCGATGCCCCGCCCGTCACCGCGGCGATCTTGCCGTCGAGCCTCCCCATGGTCGTCCCCCTTCATTGCATTGCGAAACGCGCGTCCACGATACGTCGTTTCCCTCGGAAGGCCACCGCCTCGTTGCCCGGCCCGCGTGCCTGGCCTTGGTGCCGAAGGCGAGGGCCCCCCGCATCGCCAGCCATTCGACGATCTTCGTGATTCGCCGCTATCGGTGATTCCACCTGAAGGGATCACGCTCTAGAACCTTACCCAACCGGCGAACAAGAGCGTTACACGCTGGTCCGGTGGGCAGGCTCCGCACCGATCGCCCCCATCACGCCAGGTTCAGGCTGACGCCGAACATCAGGAAGGGAACGATCATTTTGTGCTCCGCGAA
Organism: Acetobacteraceae bacterium; assembly: GCA_037201625.1. GTDB lineage: Bacteria > Pseudomonadota > Alphaproteobacteria > Acetobacterales > Acetobacteraceae > JAMXLO01. The sequence goes on from JBBCGR010000004.1 coordinate 172,975, forward strand.
AAACCTCCTGGCGCCATTGCTGGTCGCCATCGGGATCGTTGCCACTCCCGCGGCAATGGCGCAGCAGACCGGCAGGCCGGAGCCGCTGGTCATCGTGGAGCAAGGCAGCTTCGCGGTCGGCGGCACTGTCGTCCGCACCCCCGGAACGTACAGCAACAATGTGCCCACCGCCGAAGGGCAGAGCCTGCACGGCGACCATCTCTATGCCTTCTATCAGGTGCCGCAGGAGCCAAAGGCGCTGCCGATCATCATGCTGCACGGCGCCTTTCAATCCGGGCGAAGCTGGGAGACGACGCCTGACGGCCGCGAAGGATTCCAGACCATTTTCCTGCGGCGGCACTTCCCGGTCTATGTGATCGACCAGCCGCGCCGAGGCCGCGCCGGCAACAGCACCGTGGCCGCGAGCATCCAGTCCACGCCGTACGACCAGCTCTTCTTCGACCAGTTCAGGATCGGCACCTGGCCCAATTACTTCGACGGCGTGCAGTTCGATCGCAAACCCGAGACGCTGAACCAGTTCTTCCGCTCGGTCACGCCCAACACCGGGGCCTACGATCCGGGCGTGATCTCGGATGCATTGTCCGCACTGTTCGCCAGGACCGGTCCGGCCATTCTCTTCAGTCATTCGCAGGCCGGTGGACCAGGTTGGCTGACCGCGATCAAGCATCCGAACGTCAAGGCCATCGTCGCGTTCGAGCCTGGCAGCGGCTTCGTCTTTCCCCAGGGAGAGCTTCCCGCGGCGATGCCGAGTGCGGCGGGCACCTTGTCTCCGGAGGCGGTATCGCCAGACGATTTCCAGAAGCTCACGCGTATCCCGATCGTCATCTACTACGGCGACAACATCCCGGCCGCGCCGACCGAGCGTCGGGGTGAGGACAACTGGCGGGTGCGGCTGGCCATGGCCCGGCTCTGGGTCGCCGCAGTCAACCGGCATGGCGGCGACGCCCGGCTCGTGCATCTGCCCGACCTGGGCATCCGCGGCAACACCCACTTCCTCTTCTCCGACCTGAACAACGTCGAGATCGCCGGACTGGTCTCGGAGTTTCTCGTCGAGAAGAAGCTCGATTGATCCGTTGCAGAACCCGCGCGGTGCTCGGCTGGACGGGAGCGACGGCGGCGAGATTGGCGGAACTGACCAATGACGGGCTGTGCCGCGATGTCTGGGAGCGGCCCCAACTGTCGAAACGAGACCGGCGCCTGGTCACCGTGATCGCCCTCATTCTACTCGACCGTCCTGACCAGCTTCGCTCGCACCTCATGTTCGCCCGGCAGAACGGGGTCGCGCCCAGCCTACGCACGATGGGCATGTCCGCGTCGGGGCAACGGCAATCGTCGGCCGCAAGCGTGCCGCGTACCCAGCGCTGTCGCACGCGACTAACCTTGTATTTAGTCAAACTAACACCAACCTGCCTGAACCCGGTTTCAGGAGCCCAGGCCATGTCCGCGACCGCGTCGCCGTCCCAACTCCCGCCCGCCGTCGCCCGCGAGGCCTTCGCCGAACTCTGCGCGTCGCTGCCGCCGCCGTCCTGCGCCTCGCCCGACGCCCGCCACGCCAGGGACGAGTTGGCGATGGATGCCGTGGTCGCCCTCCGCCCCGCCGATGCGTTCGAGGTGAAGCTCGCCGTGCGCATCATCGCCACGGACGCCCATGCCATCGAGAGCCTGCGCCTCGCGGCACGCGCGCTCGCGGTGGATGACGCCGCGGAACACCATCGCTGCCTCGCCCAGGCCGCGTCGATGTCGCGCCAGTCGGACAGCGCCTATCGTGCATTGCAGCGCCGCCAGGCCGCCGGCGACCGGCAGCTTGCCGAGGCGCACCCTGCCGCCATGGGCCGCGCCGGCTGGTGGTTCCGCGAGGCCGCGCCGGCAGAGCCGGACCTGGCCGCCGCGCCCGCACCGGCCGCTACCCCCGTGCCCGCGGCGTCGCCGCCCGCGCCGTTCGAGGCCATGGCCGAGGCGGACCAGTATGCCGTGCTGTATCCCGACCGGGTGCGTCGCATCCGCGCTGCCGGCGGACTGCCTCAGCGCCTCGATTTCGGGCCGCCCGATGGTGACCTGCTGACGGCGATCGTCGCCGGCACCAGCCCGGCATTGCGCGCACTCGACCCGCCCTTGGCGATGGCGGCGGAATGAGGCGCGTCTCGTGCAACGGGACCGCGTGGCGGAAAACGCATCATTGGGACGCCGGCGATCCAGCCAGATCCCTCTCCGCCCCAGCGGGACGGAGGCCCCACCTCCGACCTCTCCGACCCCAGGGGCGGAGAGGGGGCCGCCGCGTCCGCGCCTATGGAAACAGCCCGCGGACGTTCTTCGCGTTGCGCACCTTCTCCACGCCGATCGCCATCGCCGCCGTGCGGTGCGCCACCCCGTCGCGGTCGACACGCGCCATCACCTGGCCGAACGCCCGGTCCAGCACCTGGTACAGCTTGTTCATCACCTCGCTCTCGTCCCAGAAGAACTGCTGCAGGTCCTGCACCCACTCGAAATAGCTGACCACCACGCCGCCCGCGTTGCACAGGATGTCGGGGATCACGAAAATCTCGTCGCGCCGCCGCTCCAGCACCTCATCCGCATCCGGCGTCGTCGGGCCGTTCGCCGCCTCGGCCAGCACGCGGCATTGCAGCCGGGCGGCGACCGGCGCATCGATCACCCTCTCCACCGCCGCCGGCACCAGTATGTCGCAGCGCTGCATCAGCAACTCGCGCGGATCGAACATGGCCTGGCTGGAAAACCCCGCCAGCACGCCATGCGCGCGGGCGTGCCGCAGCAGCGCCTGCGCATCCAGCCCGCGCGGGTCGAAGTAGCACGCGGTATGGTCGGACACGCCGATGATCCGCACGCCGCGCTGCGCCAGCGTCTCCACCGTGTAGCTGCCGACATTGCCGAAGCCCTGCACGATCGCCGAGGCACCGGACGCCTGCATCCCGAGCCGCTCCAGCGCACGCGCGGCGAGATACGCGACGCCGCGGCCGGTGGCCTCACGCCGGCCCTCGGTGCCGCCGGATGCGACCGGCTTGCCGGTGACGATCTCGGTCACCGTCCGGCCCTGGTGCATCGAGTAGGTGTCCATGAACCACGCCATCACCTGCTCGTTGGTGCCCATGTCGGGCGCCATCACGTCGATATGCGGGCCGACGAACGGGATCATCTCCTGCATGTAGCGGCGCGACAGCTTCTCCAACTCGGTCAGCGACAGCGCGCGCGGATCGACGGTGACGCCGCCCTTGGCGCCGCCATAGGGCAGGCCGGCGAGGGCGCATTTCCAGCTCATCCAGATCGCCAGCGCGGCGACCTCGCCGATGTCGACACTGAGCGCGAACCGCGTGCCGCCCTTGGTCGGCCCGAGCGTCAGGTGGTGCTGCACCCGGTAGCCCTGGAATACCGCGATGCTGCCATCGTCGCGGCGGATCGGGCACGACACGGCAACCGCCCGCTTGGGATACAGCAGGCGCTCCCGCTCATCGAGCGGCACGCCGAGATGGTCGGCGATGACCTGGAACTGCCGGCGGGCCATGTCGAACACGGGGCCCGAATAGATCGTCATCCAACTCTCCTTCCTGAACGTCACGTCTCCCGGTGGCGTGAAGCGGCCTGGTGCGGCTTGTCCCTGCGCTTGTGCCCGTGGCTTGCATGCCTTCCTTGGGTCGGGAATCATCGACCGAACCCACCTTATCTGGAGAACGACGTGTCAACCGCAAGCACCGTGGCGGAGCCTGCCGCCGATGCCCACGACCTGCTGAGCCGGCGCAACCGGGACGGTGCACTGGCCGCGCCCGCGCACTGGAATGAGGTGGTGGAGACCATCCTCAGCCACAAATCGGTGCGCGCCTTCCTGCCGCGCACGCTGCCCGAGGGCATGCTCGAACTGCTGGTTGCCGCCGGCCAGTCCGCCTCAACCTCGTCGAACCTGCAGTTCTGGAGCGTGGTCGCGGTGCAGGACCCCGAGCGCAAGTCGCGCCTCGCCGAACTCGCCGGCCAGCAGCAGTTCATCCGCGACGCGCCGCTGATGCTGGTATGGCTCGCCGACCTGTCGCGCATCGGCCGCATCGCCGCCGAGCACCAGACCCAGGTGGAGGGCACGCACTACACCGAGCAGTTCATCGTGGGCGTGGTCGATGCCGCGCTCGCCGCGCAGACCACGCTGATCGCCGCCGAGTCGCTGGGGCTCGGGGCGGTCTATGTCGGCGCCGTGCGCAACCATCCCGAGAAGGTGGCGGCCGAACTCGGCCTGCCGCCCCACGTGTTCGCCGTGTTCGGCATGTCGATCGGCTATCCCGATCCGGCGCGCCCGGCGGACATCAAGCCGCGCCTGCCGCAGTCCGTCGTGCTGCATCGCGAGCAGTATCACGCGGCACCCCACAGCGAAGAAGTCGCCGGCTACAACGCCACGATGCGCGGCTTCCAGCAGGAGCAGGGGATGCGGGCGATCGACTGGACGGACCAGTGCTTCGACCGCGTGAAGGACGCCGTCGCGCTGCGCGGGCGCGACCGGATGCGCGAGGCGCTGGCCAATCTCGGCTTCGAGTTGCGATAGCCGCCGCGATGCCAGAACCTGGCCGCCGATGATGGCGCCTCACCGCGCATCGGCGGCGGCCAGGAATGCCTCGACCACGGCGAGGAAGCCCGACGGGTTGTCGGCGTGCAGCCAGTGACCCGCGTTCTTCAGCGTCACGAAGCGCGCGGTGGGGAACCAGGTGCGGATCACCGGCCGGTGCTCGGGCCGGACATAGTCCGAACTCGCGCCGGCGACGAACAGCGAGGGGCCGGTGTAGCGCCAGTCGGCCGGCGCATCCCACGCCTCGATCGCGCCGAAGCCGGCGATGATCTCGGCCAGGCCGATGCGCCATTCGGGGTGCGCGCCGAGCCGCAGGTTCTGCAGCAGGAAGGCGCGCATCGCGGGGTCCGGCACGGCATCGGCCAGCGCGGCATCCGCCTCCCCCCGCGTGAGGCCCGGCGTCAGCTTCAGCGCCGCCATGGCCTGCGCGGTCGCCCGCAGGTGCGGCGGGTAGGGGACCGGCGCGATGTCGGCCACCAGCAGCCGCGCCACCGCCTCCGGCCGCTGCAGCGCGGCGCGCATCGCGACCTTGCCGCCCATCGAATGGCCGAGCAGCACCGCGGGCAGCGCGCCGGCCTGCTCCAGCGTCTCCAGCACATCGGCCGCCATCGCCGGATAGCCGGTGTCGGCGTCGTGCGGGCTGGCGCCATGGTTGCGCAGGTCGAGCGCCAGCGTCCGCCGCCCTTCGGCCACGGCGCGCTGCACGGCGCCGAAGTTGCGGGCGGAGCCGAACAGCCCGTGCAGCAGCACCAGCGGAGGATCGCCGCTGCCGGCCTCGATCGCGTGCAGGATCATCGCCGGCGCTCCGGCCAGGCGGCGAAGCCGACGCCCGCGATGATCAGCGCCGATCCCGCCAGCAGGTCGAGGGTGATGGGCTCGTCCAGGATCGTGTTGGCCAGCAGCAGGCTGACCGCGGGCGTCGTGAGGAAGCCGATCGAGGAGACCACCGCGGGCAGGGCCGCCGTCGCCTCGATGATGCACCAGGTGCCGAACGGGCTCGCGACCAGCCCGATATACGCCAGCGCCGCCCAGGCGACCGGCTGCGTGCCGATGCCGCCATCGGGCGCGTGCCACAGAATGAGCGGCGCCAGCATCGCCGTGCTGATGGCGAAGCACCACGGCAGCAGTTCGAACATCGTCGAGCGCGGCGTCGCGGCGCGGGTGACGATGATGGAGACCGACCACGCGAACGACGCGCCGAGCAGGAAGGCGTGGCCGATCAGCACGTTGCCGGTCGTCCAGTCGATCGACCACGGGTTCATCAGCACGGCGACGCCCGCCAGCCCGAATCCGGTGGCGATCCAGCGGCGCGGCGGGATGCGCTCGCGCAGGAAGATCAGCGACAGCGGCACCACCCACAGCGTGGTGGTGTTGGCCAGGATCGCGGTGCGGCCGGCCGGGAGCCATGCCACCGCCTCATGCGCGAGGGCGAAGTACAGGCCAAGCTGGCCGACGCCCACCGCAACCAGGGCGGGCAGGTCAGCGCGGCAGGGGACACGGAACCGGCCTAGTAACGACAAAATAACGGCGATCGTCACGCCAGACAGGATCGAGCGGCCTTCAGCAAACCACAGCGGTATGCTACCAGATGTAACTGCAATCCTGGTGAGCGGCCATGCGCTGCTGAGCAGGACCACCGAGGCGGCGAGCTGGCCGAATCCGGCAGTCCTACGTGCCCTGCCGGCGCCTGATGCGGCGGCGGTTTCCGAGACCACCACGTCAATTGAGGGCGACATCACACATCCATGACCTTCTCCCTCGTTGGCCGCTGCTCGCGCACCGGCCAGATCGGCGCCGCTGTCACCGCATCCTCGATCGCCGTCGGCGCACGCGTCATCTTCTGCGCGGCGGCAACCGGAGCGGTGCTGACGCAGCATCGCACCGATCCGCGGCTCGGGTCACGTGGACTCGCGCTGCTGCGCTCCGGCTGCTCGGCGCAGGAGACGATGGATGCATTGCTCGCGTCCACGTCGCAGGCCGAATGGCGCCAGATGGCCGTGCTGGATGCGGCCGGCAACACCGCGGCCCATAGCGGGAACCGCACGCGTCCGGAGATGAGTTCGGCGGCGGCGCAGGACGCCTGTGCCATCGGCAACATCCTGGCGAATGCGCGGGTGCCGCCGGCGATGCTGCGGGCCTTCCAGGCCGATCCGTCCGCGCCGCTGGCCGAACGCCTGCTGCAGGCGCTGGAACAGGGACTGGCCGCCGGCGGCGAGTCGGCCCCGGTGCGCAGCGCGCATCTGCTGGTGGTGGAGCGCGAGAGCTTTCCGCTGATCGACCTGCGCATCGACTGGCACGACAGGCCGATCAGCGCCCTGCGCGTGCTGTGGGAGATGTACGCGCCGCAGGTGAATGACTACCTGCTGCGCGCGCTCGATCCCGACAACCCGGCGATCCGCTGATTACCTGCTTGCCATCGCCGCCGTCTTTCGCTACTGAGCGCGCATGGCACGAACACAGATCGTTTCCGCCTCGCGATTTTGGTACCGCTGGTACACACCGGCGGCCTAGGATCGTGCACTGACAGCAGGAACCCGAAGCCGCCCCTCCAGGCGGCTTTCGCATTTCTGCAGCACAGGAAATCGAATCTCGCCAGGCAGGAGCGGCCTCTCACAGGAGGCCCACATGAGTTCAGACTTCGATTTCGACGTCATCACCGGACCCTCGGTCCCGCAGGACCGCAAGCCGTCCCCGCCACCCGCGCCGTCGCCGGCGCCGCAGCGAACGCGATGACGCGCCATGTGGACACCACAGGACTGGCGTGCCTGCCCCATCGCGCAGGCACCCGCTTACCCCGACGCCGCGGCGCTTGACGCGGTCGAGACGGAACTCCGCACCGCGCCGCCGCTGATCTTCGCCGGCGAGGCGCGCGCGCTGAAGGCGCAGCTTGCCCGTGCCGCTGCCGGCGAGGCGTTCCTGCTGCAGGGCGGTGACTGCGCCGAGGCGTTCGCCGAGTTCCATGCCAACGCGCTGCGCGACACGGTGAAGGTGCTGCTGCAGATGGCGGTGGTGCTGAGCTACGCGGCCGCGGTGCCGGTGGTGAAGGTCGCGCGCATGGCGGGCCAGTTCGCCAAGCCGCGCTCGCAGCCCACCGAGACGATCGGCGGCGTCACGCTGCCGTCCTATCGCGGCGACATCGTCAACGACATCGCCTTCGATGCCGCGGCGCGCGTGCCCGATCCGCAGCGCATGCTGCGCGCGTACAACCAGTCGGCGATCACGCTCAACCTGCTGCGCGGCTTCACGCAGGGCGGCTTTGCCGACCTCGCGCGCGTGCAGCAATGGAACCAGGCGTTCATCGCGGCCTCGCCGCAGGGCGAGCGGTACGGCGAGATCTGCCGGCGCATCCAGGAATCGCTCGCCTTCATGACGGCGTGCGGCATGAGTTCGGCGAACGCGCCGCAGCTTCGCACGGCGGAGATGTTCACCAGCCACGACGCGATGCTGCTGAACTATGAGGAACCGCTGACGCGCCAGGACAGCCTGACCGGCGATTGGTACGCGTGCTCGGCGCACCTGCCATGGATCGGCGAGCGCACGCGCCAGGCCGATGGTGCGCATGTCGCGTTCCTGCGCGGCGTGGCCAACCCGCTCGGCCTGAAGTGCGGGCCGGGCATGACGCAGGACGATGTGCTGCGGCTGATCGAGGTGCTGAACCCGGGCAATGAGCCGGGCCGGCTCACGCTGATCACCCGCATGGGTGCCGACCGTATCGCGACCGGCCTGCCGCCGCTGGTCCGCGCGGTGCAGCGGGAAGGGCGCAGCGTCGTCTGGTCGTGCGATCCGATGCACGGCAATACCGAGACCGCGGCGAGCGGCCGCAAGACGCGTCCGTTCGATCGCATCGTTGCGGAACTGCGTGCCTGCTTCGCGGTGCATCGCGCCGAGGGCAGCCATCTCGGCGGCATGCATATCGAGATGACCGGCAAGGACGTCACCGAATGCACCGGCGGCGCGCAGCGTATCGACGAGGCGGGGCTGGAGGATCGCTACCACACGCATTGCGATCCGCGGCTGAACGGGTCGCAGGCCTTGGAGCTTGCGTTCCTGGTGGCGGAGGAACTGAAGGCCGAACGGGAGCATCGGCGACAGGAGAGGCTGCCGCTCGCGGCGGCGGCGGAGTAGCAACCGCGTCATTGCGGGGCGCGCGGTAACACAGCAAGCTGTGGCAACGCGCGCCGCCCGCTCTGACAGGTGACCCATGTCCCGTATCCGCGACATCCGGATCGTGCCGCTGCAGTTCCCTCTCGCCGCCGGCGAGCGCTACGGCTCCTCTCGCGGCATCGTCGATCGCCGCGCCGCGGGGCTCGTGCTGCTGGATACCGATGATGGCGTCCAGGGGATCGGCGAGGCGTGGGGACCGGCCGCGGTCACCCAGGCCTATCTGGAGCTGATCAAGCCGTTCTATGTCGGGCGCAGCGTGTTCGCGCAGCGCGGCGCCGCGCAGGACGTGCTGGCGCGGATGTACCATTTCGGCACGCAGAACCAGTTGGTCGCGCTGATGGGCGGCATCGACATCGCCGCGTACGACGCGATGGGGAAGCTGCTGAACCTGTCGGTCGCGGAACTGATCGGCGGACGGCAGCGCGAGCGCGTGCAGGTCTACGCGTCGGGCGGCTACTTCACCGAGGACGCCGACCAGGACGCCGCGCTGGCGCGCCAGCTCGAGGCCAATGCGGCGCGCCGCTTCACCGCGTTCAAGATCAAGATCGGCCGCAACCCGGTGCAGGACGCGGCGCGCTGCGCGATCGCACGGCGCATCATCGGAGCCACCCCGCTGCTCGCGGTCGATACCAACGGCAACTACACCGAGGACGGCGTGCTCGAGAGCATGCGCCGCACCGCGCCGTACGATATCCACTGGTATGAGGAGCCGCTCGCGCCGCAGGACTGGGCCGGCTACGCCAGCCTGCGCACGCGCACCTCGGTGTCGCTGGCGACCGGCGAGGCGCTGTACGGCGTGTTCGACTTCCGCCGCCTGATCGATGCGCGGCTGGCCGCGGTGGTGCAGCCCGACCTCACGCTGTGCGGCGGCTTCGACGTCGCGCGCACCATCGGCGTGCTGTGCGCCGCCGAGCATCTGCGGATTTCACCGCATGTCTGGGGTGCCGGGGTCGGACTGGCGGCAGCGGTGCAGTTCGTCGCCTCGCTGCCGCATTATCCCCACGGCGCGCACGAACCGTTCCCGCCGCTGGTGGAATACGATGTCGGGCGCAATGGATTGCAGGCCGGGATCTTCACCGAGCCATTGCACTACGCCGATGGGTACCTCCACGTGCCCGCCGGCCCGGGCCTCGGCATCACGCTGGATGAGGTTGCGGTCCGGCGGTTCAGTCTGGCTTGAAGCCCATCGCGACGCCGTTCATGCAATAGCGCAGTCCGGTCGGCCGCGGGCCATCGTCGAACACGTGGCCGAGATGGCCGCCGCACTTGCTGCAATGCACCTCGGTGCGCGACATGAAGAAGCTGCGGTCCTCGGTGGTGCCGACCGCGCCGTCCAGCGGCTGGTAGAAGCTTGGCCAGCCGGTGCCGCTCTCGAACTTCGTGTCGGAGGCGAACAGGTCCTGGCCGCAGCCGGCGCAGGTGAAGCTGCCGTGCCGCTTCTCGGCATTCAGCGGGCTGGTGCCTGCGCGTTCCGTGCCGTGCTTGCGCAGGACCTGGTAGGCCGCCGGCGACAGTTGCGCGCGCCATTCCTCCTCGCTGTGGCTGACGGGGAAGGTTTCGCTTTCGGGTGCGGTCGATGAGCCGAACAGCCGCATGGCCGTGTCTCCTCGGTTCAGGGTTGCGGATAGTATAGGGTGCCGGTTACGGCTTTGGGAGGACTCGCATGACCGCCATTCGTGACGCCTTGCAGCCGGTGCTGCCGCAGGATTCCGCGCAGGCGACACTGGCGGGGCGCGTGTGGCGTCCGGACATCGGCCCGTCCGTGGTGGCGCTGCGCGACGATGCGCTATTCGACGTGTCCCGTGCGTTCCCCACCATGCGCGACCTGTGCGAGGCCGACGATCCCGCGGCGGCGCTGCGTGCGGCCGACGGCGAGCGCATCGGCAGTGTCGAGGCGGTGCTGGCCAATACCCCGCCCGAGGGGCGCGATCCCGGCGCGCCGTGGCTGCTGGCGCCGATCGATCTGCAGGCGATCAAGGCGGCCGGCGTGACCTTCGTGCTGTCGATGATCGAGCGCGTGATCGAGGAGCGTGCGCGCGGCGACCTGAACGCGGCGGCGGCGATCCGAGCCGAGGTGAACCGGCTGGTGGGGGATGATCTGGCAAAGCTGAAGCCGGGGTCAGCGGAGGCGGCGCACCTGAAGCAGGTGCTGATCGAGCAGGGGGCGTGGAGCCAGTACCTCGAAGTCGGCATCGGCCCCGACGCGGAGATCTTCACCAAGGCGCAGCCGATGGCCGCCGTCGGCACCGGCATGGACGGCGGCATCCATCCGAACTCCTCGTGGAACAATCCGGAGCCCGAGGTGGTGTTGGCGGCTTCGTCCTCCGGCCGGATCGTCGCGGCGACGCTGGGCAACGACATCAACCTGCGCGATGTCGAGGGCCGCTCCGCGCTGTTGCTGGGCAAGGCGAAGGACAACAACGCGTCCTGCGCGATCGGGCCGTTCCTGCGCGTCTTCGACGCGCTGTTCACGCTGGATGACATCCGCCAGACCACGGTGTCGCTGAGCGTGGCAGGCGAGGATGGGTTCCGCATGGAGGGCGCATCGTCGATCGCGAAGATCAGCCGCGATCCCGCCGACCTGGTGGCGCAGATGGTCAACGCGCATCACCGCTATCCCGATGGTGCGGTGCTGTTCCTGGGCACGATGTTCGCGCCGGTCGAGGATCGCGACGCACCGGGGAAGGGGTTTACGCACAAGGCCGGCGATGTGGTGACGATCGCAGCGCCGAAGCTAGGCAAGCTGGTGAACCGGATGATGCCGACGGATCGCTGCGAGGCCTGGACCTTCGGCGTCGGCGCGCTGATGCGGAACCTGGCGGGGAGGGGATTGCTAGGCTGAAACACGCAGACTGTCATTGCGAGGAGGCGAAGCCGACGAAGCAAGCTCCATGAGGGTGCGCACCATCATGGGTTTTGCGTCGTCGTCGGCTTCGCCCCCCAATGACAAGGGGAAGGGTCAGCGCAGCACCGTCTCCGTGTTGCGCTCGATCAGGTCGAAGTCGATCTCGGCCCCCAGTCCCGGACCTTCCGGTGCGTACAGCATGCCGTCGCGATCGATCTCGATCTCCTTCGCCATGCCCCATTTGTGCGCGCCATCCGGCAGCAGCACCTCGAACATCGTGGTGTTGCGGATCGCCATGCACAGATGCAGGTTCGCCAGGTTGTTCAGCGAATTCCCCGAATGGTGGATCTCGTATTTCAGGCTGAACGCCTCGGCCAGATGCGCCGTCTTCAGCATCGTGGTGAGGCCGCCCTTGTTCGGGATGTCGCCGCGCAGATAGTCGGTGGCGCGCTCGGTCAGCCAGATCGGATAGGTCTCCAGCCCGCCGGCGGGAAACTCCGTCGCCATGATCGGGATATCGAGCTTCTCGCGCAGCTTCACATAGTTGTAGATGTCTTCATCGGACATCGGGTCCTCGTACCAGTAGAAGCCGAGTTCCTCGATCGCCCGCCCGACCCGCAGCGCGTCGGTATAGTTATAGGCCCAGGTCGAATCGAGCATCACCCGGAAGTCGTCGCCGACGGCCTTGCGCACCGCCTGGCACACCTTGATGTCGCGGTCGGGATCGCGCGGCGGATGGATCTTGTAGGCGCGCCAGCCATTCGCCTTGAACGTCTGCGCCTGGTCCACGTAGGCGGCGATGTCCGGCAGCACCTGCGAACTCGCATAGGCCATGATCGACGTGCGGCACGTCCCCATCAGCGCGTGCACCGGCAGCCCGGCGATCTTGCCGCCCAGGTCCCACAGCGCGGTGTCGACCGCGCCGATGGTTCGGTACGATACGACGCGCGACAGCAGGCGCATCGCGCCGTGCAGGCGTTCGCGCTCCAGCGGGTTCTGACCCATCAGCAGCGGCTTCAGCGTGCGGATAAGCTGCGGGCCGTCCATCATCGCGGGATTGGTCGCCGTGCCGAGGAAGGCGTGGCCTTCCAGGCCATCGTCGGTGTGGATACGTAACAGGCCGAGATTGCTGTCGCCGGCCGTGGCGGTGCCGGTATGGTAATTGGTCGCCGGTATATTGTTCCAGGTAAAGATGGTCAGCGAGACGTCGTCGATTTTCATTGTGTTTCCTCCCGCCGCTGCTGCGGCTGTTCTATAATCCCCGATGCGTCCCGTCGCAGCGCGGCTGTTTGCCGCTCTGCTTGCAGCCGCAGAACGGGAAGCTCTCGTTCACCGTCGCCTTGAATTCGATCGGCGCGAGGCCGGTGCCGCGATGCGAGCCGTCGCAGAACGGCTGGCTGCCGCTCTTGCCGCACGCGCACCACCAGTACGACTTGTCGGCCTCGACCTCGATCCGATACGGGCTCTTCTGCGCCACCACGGGCTGCGTGCCTGACATTTCCGTCTTCCTTGTTCAGTTGCTCGTGACCTCGCTCCAGGTATCGTCCAGCGCACGCGTCAGCCGCGCCGCCATGTCGTCAACCTCGGCTTCTGTAATGATCAGCGGCGGCGAGAACGCGATCCGGTCGCCGATGAACCGCGTGATCAGGCCGTGCTTGCGCGCGTGACCGTCGCAGATGCGCCCCACGCCGCGCGCCGGATCGAATGCCGTGCGCGTCGCCTTGTCGGCCATCATCTCCATGCCGCACATCAGCCCGACGCCGCGCACGTCACCCACCAGCGGATGCTCGGCGAAGCCTGCCAGCACCTGCTGCAGATACGGTCCGACGCGCCGCACGTGGCCGATCATGTCCATCTCGTCGTAGATACGCAGCGTCTCCATCGCCACCGCGGTGGTCACCGGATGGCCGGCATAGGTGAAGCCGTGCGCGAAGTTGCCCAGCTTGCGGCTCTCGTCCAGCATCGCCTCGAACACGCGCTGGTTGATCAGCAGCGCGGAGATCGGTTGCATGCCGGCCGACAGCGCCTTGGCGCTGGAGATCATGTCGGGCCGCAGGTCATAGGTCTGGCTACCCCACATGTTGCCGGTGCGGCCAAACCCGCAGATCACCTCATCGGCGATGAACAGCACGTCGTACTGGCGCAGCACCGCCTGCATCTTCTCCCAGTAGCCGCGCGGCGGCGTCAGACCGCCACCCGCGCCCATCACCGGTTCGGCAATGAAGCCACCGACCGTGTCGGGACCTTCGGCGATGATCATCGCCTCCAGCGCATCCGCCATCCGGGTGGCGAACTGCTCCTCGGTCTCGCCGTCGGTGTGCAGCCGGTAGTAGTGCGGATACTCGGTGTGGCGGAAGTCCGGGAACGGCAGGCCGAAATCGGCGTGCATGTCGGGCTTGCCCGACGCGCTGATCGAGGCCGAGGTGCTGCCGTGATAGCCCATGTTGCGGCCGATGATCTTGCGCTTGGCGGGCTTGCCGATCGCGGCGTGATAGTACCAGACCAGCTTGATCGCGGTGTCGTTCGCCTCGGAGCCCGAGCACTGGAACAGCACCTTGCTCATCGGCACCGGTGCCAGTTGCAACAGCTTCTCGGCCAGGTCGACGCCCGGTTCGTTGGTGGTGCCGCGATACAGATGCGCATAGCCCAGCTTGCGCATCTGCTCATACGCCACGCGGGCCAGCCGTTCGGACGCATAGCCCAGGGACGCACACCACAGCCCGGCCGCGGCATCGAGGAACTGCGTGCCGGAATCGTCCCACACATAGATGCCCTGGCCGCGGGAGATCACCACGGGGCCTTCTTCCAGGTGGCGCGCCAGATTGGTCTGCGGGTGCACGATCGAGGCGATGTCCCGCGCCTGTATCGAATTGGGCGCCACGTAGGTCATGCGATTTCTCCTCTGTCAGGCGGCGTCGATCCCGTAATCGCGCCGTGCCGCTGCCGGGGTAACGTATCCGTCCAGCAGGTCCTCGGAAACCCGGGCGCGATCGCGCTCGGCCGGTGGGCCATAGCCGCCCGATCCCGGCGCCTCGATCACCACCAGCGATCCGGCCGGCGCGATGAAGCCGCCCTTGCTGGTGAGCTTGCGTGCATTGCCGTTGGGCGGCACCAGCGTGAGGCGCGCCGGCGCACCGTCCTTGCCGCCGGCAAGGCCGAACGGCGGCGTGACGGTGCGCTCGCAGCAGACCGCGGCATGGGCCTGGCGTTCCAGCACGCGCCACACGCGGCGCACGCCGAGCCCGCCGCGCCAGGTGCCGGCGCCGCCGCTGTCCGGCACCAGCGCGTATTCCTGTACGCGCAGCGGAAACGACATCTCGATGATCTCGATCGGCGTGTTCATCATGTTCGATACGGTGGAGGCGACGGCGTTGATGCCGTCCTTCACCGGCCGCGCGCCGAACCCGCCCTTCACCGATTCGTAGCTGACGTAACGTTCGCCGCTGCGATAGTCGGTGCCGCCGAACGTCATCACGGCTGATGTACCCTGCGATCCCGCCATCACCGTGCGCGGCGTGAAGGCGAACATCGCCGCCATCACCATGTCGGCGACGCGATGCGACATCTCATGGTTGGCGTACACCACCGGCGCGGGAAGCTGCGCGTTGACCACCGAACCCGGTGGCGCGGTGACGGTGACCGGCCGCCAGCAGCCGGAGTTCGGCGGGATCAGGCTCTTCGGATCGGCGATCATCTTCAGGGCGCAGAACACGCCCGATGCGGTGACCGTCAGTGGCGCATTCATCGGCCCGGCCACCTGCGGGTCGGAGCCGGTGAAGTCGGCGGTGATCGTGTCGCCGCGCTTGGTGATGCGCAGCTTGACGGTAAAGGTTTCATCCTCGGTCTCGCCGGGCCCGATCACGCCGTCGCCGTCGAAGATGTCGGTGAAATCCGCCTCGCCGTCGGGCAGCGCGCGCAGCGCGGCGCGCATCATGGTCTCGGAGTAGTCGAGTACCTCCTGCATGATGTCGAGCAGCGTGTCGGTGCCGTATTTTGCCGCCAGTGCTGCGAGGCGGGCGCCGGCCCGCCAGTTCGCCGCCACCTGTGCGCGCAGGTCGCCGAGCCGCTCGGTGGGCGTGCGGACATTGGCGAAGATGATCGCCTCGATGGCGGGATCGGGCTTGCCGTCGCGATACAGGCGTATAGGCGGGATGCGCAGCCCCTCGCCGTAGATCTCGGTCACCGCGCCGTAGCTGCCGGGCGTGGCGCTGCCGATGTCGGGCCAGTGCGCGCGGACGCAGCCGAACCCCAGCAGGCGGCCATCGTGGAAGGCCGGCGCCACGACGTTGACGTCCGGCAGGTGCGAGCCGCCCTGGTAGGGGTCGTTGTGGATGAACACGTCGCCGGGCGCGGCGTCAGGGAAGGCCTGCACCACGGCGCGCACCGCATCGGGCATCGAGCCGAGATGGATCGGCAGGTCGGGACCTTGGGCCACCATGTTGCCGTTGATGTCGAAGATGCCGCAGGAGTAGTCGCCCGCTACCTTCAGCAAGGGCGAGTAGGCGGTCTTGGCCAGGACGATCTTCATTTCCTCGGCCGCGCAGGTGAGGGCGTTCTTCACCACCTCGAAGCGTGCCGGATCGGTGCGTAGTTTCATGTGCAACTCCTGCGGTGAGTGCGGGCAAGAAAGTCATACACAGAGTTGCACAGAGTGCACACAGAGTTCCACCGAGTAAGGAGGTCCGCACGTCGCGGGCACCGGCGCGAAGCGCGCTTCCGGAGTCTCCTCTGTGAAACTCCGTGTGCACTCAGTGCAACTCTGTATATGACTGTCCCTTCCTTGCTCCGTATCGGCATTAACCCTCCCGCAACCACACTCCGCCAACTTGCCGCGATGGAGACTTCTCCACCCGGCGACCTAACCCACCGCATCATCGGCCTCGCCATGCGCGTACACACCCGCCTCGGTCCAGGCCTCCTCGAAAGTGCCTACGAGCACTGCCTCTGCTACGAGTTGGACCGCAACGCGCTCCCCTACCGTCGCCAGGTCGAACTCCCCTTGCACTACGACGGAGTCGAGCTCGATTGCGGCTACCGCGCCGACCTCATCGTCGACGCCTCGGTCATCCTGGAACTGAAGTCGATCGAGCGCATCCTGCCATTGCACGAGGCGCAGCTTCTCACGTACCTGCGCCTCAGTGGATGCCACATCGGCCTCCTGTTCAACTTCAACACGCTCGCGCTGAGGGAAGGCATCCGCCGCCGCATCGTCTAGCCCCTGCGTCGCGTAAGATGCATGTAGCCATGCTCGTCGATACGCACCTCCCACCCCGGCGGCACCACCGTGGTGGAATCCAGCGCCTCCACCACCAGCGGCCCAGCAAGCGAAGTCCCCGGCACCAGCCCGTCGCGCCAATGCACCGGCGTCGGCACGAACCCCACCTCGGGGAACCACACCTCCCGCTGCCGCACCCGCGCGCTCGCGACATCGGCACGCTGTGCCAGCGTCAGGTCCGGCAGCCGGCCCAGCGCGGTCAGCCGCAGATTGACCAGTTGCACCCGCTCCGACCGGTTGGCGTGTCCATACGTCTGTTCATGCCGCGCATGGAACGCCTCGGCCAGCGCCTCGAGTGAGGCCCTCGTCACCGGACCATCGGCGATCGGCACCGTCAGTTCATACGCCTGCCGCCGGTAGCGCACATCCGCCATCCGCAGCAGCGCCTGCTGCTCCACCGGCACGCGCGCGGCCTGCAGCATCTCGCGCCCGGCCTGCTCCATGCCAGCGATCACATCGGCCACGCGCGACGGCTCGATACTGCCCAGATCGGTATACAGCGTGCGTGAATAGTCGCGCTTCAGATCGCTCGCGACCAGACCGAGCGCCGAGAACGCACCAGGCGCCGGCGGCACGATCACGTCGGGGATCTGCAATTCCTCCGCCAGCGACACCGCATGCACCGGACCCGCGCCGCCGAACGCGATCAGGCTGAACTCCTGCGGATCATGGCCGCGCTCGATCGAGACGATGCGCAGCGCCTGCGCCATGTTGGCGTTGACCACCTCGATGATGCGCGCGGCCGCATCGGCGACCGTCAGCCCCAGCGGCCGCGCGATCGCCGTATCGATCGCACGCTCGGCCGCGGCGAGGTCGATCGGCAGCCCGCCGCCCAGCAGCGCCTCGCGATCGAGCCAGCCCAGTACCACATCGGCATCCGTCACCGTGGGCAGCGTGCCGCCCCGGCCATACGCCGCAGGGCCTGGTGCGGCGCCCGCGCTGTGCGGTCCGACCTTCAGCGCCCCGCCCGGATCGACCCACGCGATCGAGCCGCCGCCCGCGCTCACCTCGGCCAGGTCGATCACCGGCACGCGGATCGGATGGCCGGTGCCGTGCATCCAGCGATTGGCGTGGCCCGAGCCGCCCACCTCGTATTCCGCGGTCACCGAGACCTCGCCGCCGGCGATCACGCTCGCCTTCGCCGTCGTGCCGCCCATGTCGAACGAGATCAGGTTGGGCCGTCCCAACTGCCGGCCGGCCAGCGCCGCCGCGATCACGCCCGCGGCGGGACCGGATTCCACCGCCATCGCCGGCATGCGCAGGCCTTCCGCGATGTCGAACACGCCGCCCGAGGATCCCATCACGTGCAGCTTCGGCAGGCCAAGCCGCGACACGGCGCTTTGCAGCCGGTCCAGATAGGACGCCAGCACCGGACCCACCACCGCGCACACCGCCGTCGTGCTGGCGCGCTCGAATTCGCGGATCTCCGGCAGCACCTCGCTCGACAGGTACACGCCGACGCCTGGCAGTGCGGCGCGCAGGATCTCGCCGACCCGCCGCTCGTGCGCGTCGTTGAGGAACGAGAACAGGAAGGACACCGCGACGGTCTGCAACCCGGCCTCGCGGATCGCCTCGATCACCGCGGGCAACTCGTCTTCGGCGAGCGGCGTCACCACCTCGCCCTGCGCGTCGATCCGCTCGGTGACCTCGTAGCGCCAGCGCCGAGGCACCAGGACTGCGGGGGCGTCCTGCATCAGGTCGTAGAGGTCGGCGCGCGAGGATCGCCGCAACTCCAGCAGGTCGCGCATGCCGCGCGTGGCGATGAAGCCGGCGCGCGCGCCCTTGTTCTCCAGCAGCGCGTTGGTCACCACCGTCGTCGCGTGCGCCAGCAGCGACACGTCCGCCGGGTCGATCGCATTGGCGGCCAGCCCCTGGCGGATACCGTCGATCACCCCCTGGCCGAAATCCTGTGGCGTGGTCAGCAGCTTCGCGATGGCGATGCGGCCGGTCCCCTCCTCCACCAGCGCCACGTCGGTGAAGGTGCCGCCGATGTCGATGCCGATCCGCCACGCCATGCGATTGTGTCCCGTCCCGTTGCAGCTACAACCGATCGCATCATGCCAGAGCCTCGCCCCAAGGATATATCCCACCCGGGCATAACCCGTCTGATGCTGTTCTTCGCCATTGTCTATACGGTGGAGGGCTTCTGCCAGGCCAAGGTCGGCATCGTCTGGCAGCCGCTGACGCACTACCTGAAGGAAACCCAGGGGTGGGATGCGGTGCAGATCGCGGCCTCGCTCGCGGTGCTCGACGTGCCATGGGTGGTGAAGCCGCTCTACGGCATGCTCTCGGATTTCCTGCCGCTGTTCGGCTATCGCCGCCGCTCCTACCTGCTGGCGGCGAATCTCGTGGCCGTCGCGGCCTTCCTGTGGACCACGCAGCTTCTCGCGCCGGGTGCCATCGTGCTGGCGCTGCTGTTCACCTCGATCGGCATGGCAGTGGCCAGCACGGTCTGCGGTGCCCTGCTGGTGGAGAACGGGCAGCGGCACGGTGCCAGTGCGGCATTCGTGAACCAGCAATGGCTGTGGTTCTACGTCGCGGTGATGATCGCCACGGTCACCGGCGGCGTGCTGATCGACCGGCTGTCGCCCGCGGGCGCGCTGCACGTCGCGCTGGCGATCGCCGCGGCGGCACCGCTCGCGGTCCTCGCCGCGATCCCGTTGCTGGAGGAGCGACGGGCTGGTATCGGCGGCAACGAGTTCCGCCGGGCATGGCAGGGGTTTGTCGGCGTGTTCCGCTCACGCACGCTCTGGGTGATCGGTGCCTTCCTGTTCTGCTACTATTTCAGCCCGGGGTTCGGGACGCCGCTGTATTTCTACCTGACCGACCACCTGCACTTTTCGCAGTCGACGATCGGCGTGCTGTCGTCGGTCAGCGCGGCCGGTTGGATTGCCGGAGGGCTGGTCTATCGCTTCCTGCTGCGCGGCCTGACGACGCGCGCGCTGCTCAATCTCAGCATCGTGGCGGGCGCATTGTCGACGCTTGCCTATCTCGGCATGGTGGATCTCGCGTCGGCTGCCGCGGTGTATTTCCTGAGCGGGGTTGCGAACATGATCGCCAACCTTGCCACGCTGACGCTTGCGGCCGATCACTGTCCGCCGCGGTCCGAGGGGTTTGCCTTTGCGGCGCTGATGTCGGTGATCAACCTGGCGACGCCGCTCGCGGACACCATCGGGGCGTATCTCTACGAGCACATGTTCCACCAGTCGCTGGCGCCGCTGCTCGTGGCTTCCGCAGCCTTCACCGCGCTGATCCTGGTGCTGGTGCCGTTGCTCGAGCGCAGGTGACTGGAAAAAAGAAGAGCAGGCATGCGCTGGTCGGGGTACCCCGCATGCCTGCTCCTACAGACGCCGTGCCGATCAGTGGGGACCGTGAATACGAGTTCGGGGAGGAACGTATCACGGATCTGATCGACATTGATGGCGCCAGCAGTATTGCCACCAGTATTTGTGGCCGGTGCGGCGTTCTTCTGCCGCGCCCAACCATCTAGCCCCGGCCAGCAGGTTGCGAAACAGGAAGGATCCCTCGACAGTTCCGGTGGAAAATCCAGCGGGAAGTCCTCGCCGGATGGCAGACTTTCCTCGCGGATTTTGGCGGATGCTTTGCGCCGAGTTTTCTGTTTTGTTCCCTAGGAGGTCCGGCCCCGGCGCGGACGCAGGATGGTCACTCCCGCAAGCGACGGCCGGCGCTGCGTGCTGTCCGCCTCTTCGGCCTGCAGGACGCTCTGGTACTCGCAGGTCAGCACGTAATTGCCGATCCGCAGCAGCGTGCCGTGCACCAGCGGCGCCGAACCCGACAGCCGCTTGTTGTCGACGAACGTCCCGTTGGTGGAATTCAGGTCGGTCACGCTGACCTCGTCGCCGTCGACGTCGATCCGGCAATGCGCGCGCGACACCTCCGCGCCTTCCAGCAGCAGCGAACTCGGCGGCGCACGCCCGATGGTCAGCGCACCCGACGCCAGCGCCAGCCGCCGCACCGCGGATTCCGGCTGCAGCACCACCAGGTGATGGCGCGGCTCCGTGGCCGCCGCCAGGCGCTGCATCGCCTGCACCGAGCGCAGGTTCAGCGTCGCGTCCACCGACGGGTCGTCCGACGCCTCGGGCGATGTCGCGGCGAGCGTGCGGGCGACCTCGGGCAGGGCGTCCGAGGCGGTGCCGAGCGCCTGGTGGAATTCGACGCCCGCCTGCTCCGACAGCGCGACACGCAGCGACTTGCCCGGCTGGCGCTCCAGCAGGCCCAGCGACATCAGGTAGGCGATGTGGTCGCGCGTGGTCTGGAAGTTCTGCCCGGTCAGGTTCAGCAGGTTCGCCGCCATCTGGTCGGCCAGCACGCCCTGCTCGCCGCCGACGAAGGTGGCGACGCCGTAGCGCTGCTCCACCGCCATGTGCAGCAGCGTCCAGTGCGACAGCGAACTCAGGTGGCGGATCGCCTCCACCCGCCGGGCCCGTGACAGGTTGATCGCATCGAAGATCCGATCCAGCGCCTGCCGCCACGGCTCGCGGCAGCGGTGCAGCGATTGCAGGATGATCCCGCGCTGCTCGGCGTCGAGCCGGCGCGGCGGAAAGACGCGCGTCGCCGGATCGAGCGTCGCCGCCGTCGCACAGAGTTCCTTCGCAAGCGCCAGCAGATGGCGGTCGAACAGGTCGAGCAGCATCGGTGTGGGCACGATGACCGAGCGGGCGGACAGCGCCGGGCCAGGCGGGTCCACCACGCAGAGCTGTTGCTCCTTGATCTCGAGGATCCGCTCCTTGACGGTGGAATCGTCGAGCAGGAACACCTGCTTGACCAGGCCGTACAGTTCGCCGACCGCCGATCCCTCGCGCCCCGCCGTGCAGAGATGGGTGACGATATGCGACTGCGCCCGCCGGAACAGGCTGGGAAAATGCGCGTGCCAGATCGCCTGGTAGGCGGACAAGAACCGCACGACTTCGCGTTCTGCCTGCATCGGCCGCTCCGCGGGACTTCCCCGAATTCCGTTACAACCTAGACTACCGCGGGGCCGAACGCAAAATCAGTGAAGTGCGTCAACGGTTTACGAAATTGTGTTCGGGGCGACCTTGGCGTCCCGCAGATCGGTCGCCCGCGCCGCCGGATCGCGCTCCTCAGGGTTGCCGAAACCGCCGCCGCCGCCCGTCTCGATCCGCACCGTCTCGCCCGATTGCAGCACGATGCTGGCGGTCTTCGACGACAGTTCCTCCTCGCGTTCGGTGCCGGTGTTGCGCAGCAGCCGCGCGGTGCCGCCGGGCCCGCCGCCGGCGATCCCGGGCGCGCCCAGCACATGCCCGTCGGAGCGCACCGAGAACACAATGCCGTCGCGCATCGCCCTGATCTGACGGGCAATTCCCAATCCGCCGCGATGCCGCCCGGCACCGCCCGAGTTCGCCACCAGCGCATACTCGTCGACCAGCAGTGCGTATTCGTTCTCCAGCGCCTCGGCCGGCAGGTTGGACGTGTTGGTCAGGTGGACGTGGATCGCCTCCATCCCATCGGCGTCGCTGCGCGCGCCCATCCCCCCGCCCACCGTCTCCAGGTAGACGAAGCTGCCCTCGCCGGTGCGGCGCGGGCCGGAGAAGATGATCGCCGGCACGCTGTCATGCGAGGAGGCCATCGCGCGGTCGGCCGGCAGCAGGTCGGCGAACGCGCCGAACAGCGCGCGCGCCACCTTGTTGCAGGTGATGCTGCGCGCGCCCACCGCGGCGGGGAATCGCGGGTTCACCAGCGTGCCAGGCTCCGCGCGGATCGCGATGCAGTCGAACATGCCGCTGTTCGGCAGCAGGTTGGGGTCCAGCAGCGTCTTCACCGTGTAGTAGACCGTGGCGCGCAGCGCGCTGTCCGGCACGTTGAAGGCGCCCCGCGTCTCGGGCGCGCTGCCGGCGAAATCCACCGTGAGCGTCTCGCCGCTCACGATCACCGTGGCGCGGATCGCCACCGGATCGCCGCCCAGCCCGTCATCGTCGAGCCAGGCGGTGAAGCTCGCCGTGCCGTCCGCCATGTCGCGGATGCGGTTGCGCAACCGCCGCGCGGTATAGGCCAGCAGGTCCTCCACCGCCTCGGTCATCGCGGCAAGCCCCATCCGCGCGGCCAGCGCGCGGGTCAGCGCCACGCCGCGCGCGTTCGCCGCGACCTGCACCTTCAGATCGAGCGACCGCTCGTCGGGATCGCGCGAGTTGTGCGCGATCAGCGCCAGCAGGTCCTCATCCAGTTCGCCGCCGCGCACCAGGCGGATCACCGGCAGCCGCAGGCCTTCCTCGAACACCGAGCGGGCGCGGCCGGAGATCGAGCCCGGCACCGGGCCGCCGACATCGGAGTGGTGGCCGACATTGGCTGCGAAGGCGCGCACCGCGCCCTCGATGAACACCGGCGTGACGATGGAGATGTCCGGCATATGCGTGCCGCCGGCGAGGTAGGGGTCGTTCAGCACGAACGCATCGCCGTCGCGCATGCGCTCGATCGACGTGTGCGCCAGCACCGCCTGCACGCTGCCCAAGAGCGAGCCCAGGTGCAGCGGGATGTGCGAGGCCTGCGCGATCAGCCGGCCGGCGGCATCGAACAGCCCGACCGAGCAGTCCTTGCGCTCCTTGATGTTGGTCGAGAACGAGGAGCGGATCAGCGTGTTGCCCATGTCCTCGGTGATCGACAGCAGGCGGTTGCTGAACACCTCCATCGCGATCGGGTCGGCAAGGCGCGTCATGGCGCGAACTCCAGCAGCAGGTTGCCGGCGGCATCGACGGTCACGCCGCAGCCGGGCGGCACCAGGGTCGTGGCACTCATCTCGTCGATCACCGCGGGACCGGCGAGGCGGGCGCCGACCGCGAGGCCGCCGCGGTCGAACACCGGCGTCGCCAGCCAGCCCTGGTCGAAATGCACCTGGCGCATCGCCTTCGCCCGCGGTTCGCCCGTGGCGCCGATGAAATGCGCCGCCGGCCGCTCGATCAGCCCGATCGCCTTGAGCCGGCAGTTCACCACCTCGACCGGCCGGTCGGGGATGTCGTAGCCGTATTCGCGCCGATGTGCGTCGGCGAAGGCGGCGGTGAACTCGCCCAGGTGCATCGCCTCGCCGAGACGCACCTGCACCTCGTGGTTCTGTCCCTTGTAGCGCGCCTCGATCACCCGCGCGCTGCGCTGCCGCTCGGGCGCGATCCGCTCCTGGTCGAGCCAGGCGCTGCCGGTCGCCTGCATCGCGGCGAAGCGTTCGACGATCTGCGGCCAGGTCGCCGCATCGGCCGGCAGGATCTCGCTGCGCACCAGGTCGAGGCTGACATCCGACAGCAGGATGCCGCGCGCACAGAGCGTGCCGGGCTCCACCGGCACCAGCACGCGGCCGATGCCGCATTCCTCCGCCACCGCGGCGGCGTGCAGCGGCCCGGCGCCGCCATAGGGGAACAGCGCGAAGTCGCGCAGGTCATGACCCTTCTCGGTGGAGACGGCGCGGATCGCCCGGCTCATGTTGGCGACCGCGATGCGGATGATGCCGAGCGCCGCCTGCTCGACCGAAAGCCCCATCGGCGCCGCGACCTGCCGCTCGATCGCCTGCCGTGCCGCGGCCTCATCCACCGCCATCCGCCCGCCCAGGAGCGCCACCGGATCGAGGCGGTGCAGCACGATGTTGGCGTCGGTCAGCGTCGGCGCGGTGCCGCCGCGGCCATAGGCGACGGGACCGGGATCGGCGCCCGCGCTCTGCGGTCCGACCTTCAGCGCGCCGGCGTCGTCGAGCCAGGCGATCGAGCCGCCGCCCGCGCCGATCACGTGCACGTCCACCATCGGCGAGCGCACCGGGTAGTCGGCGATCGTGCGGCCCGAGGCGAAGGCCGGTACGCCGCCCTCGATCAGCGACACGTCGGTGGAGGTGCCGCCGGCATCGAACGTGACCACATCGGCGATCCCCGCCGCGCGCGCCACCTCGGCCGCGCCCACCACGCCGGCGGCCGGGCCGGACAGGCAGCAGCGCACCGGGTAGGTCCGCACCGTCTCCACCGACATCAGCCCGCCGTTGGAGTGGATCGTGTAGGGCTGCACCGGCAGGCCGAGCCCGGCGAGGCGCCCCAGGAACCGGTCGAGGTAGCGCTCCATGCGCGGGCCGATATAGGCGTTGATCGCGGTGGTGGAGAACCGCTCGAACTCGCGGAACTCCGGCAGCACGTCGGACGATGTGGAGAGGTACACGTCGGGCAGGCGGGCGCGGACGATGGCGGCGGCGCGGCGTTCATGCGCGTCGTTGAGGTAGGCGTGCAGGAAGCAGATCGCGATTGCGGCCACGCCCTGCGCCGCCAGTGCCTCCGCCGCCGCGGCGACCGCGTCCTCATCGAGCGGCAGCAGCACCGCGCCCGCCGCGTCCAGCCGTTCGGCCACCTCGTGGCGGCGCTCGCGCGGCACCAGGGGCGGCGGCGTGCGCACCGTGTAGTCGTAGAGATGCGGGCGCACCTGGCGGCCGATCTCCAGCACGTCGCGGAAGCCGCGCGTGGTGATCAGCCCGGTGGGCACGCCGCGGCGCTCGATCACCATGTTGGTGGCGACCGTGGTGCCGTGGCCGATGAAGCCGATCTGCTCCGGCGCGAGGTGCAGCGTGTCGATCAGCGCGCGTAGCCCGGCCTCGATCGCCTCGGAGGGATCGGCGGGCGTGGAGGGCACCTTGAAATGCTGCAGCGTTCCGGTGGCGGTGTCGTGCAGGGTGAAGTCGGTGAACGTGCCCCCGACGTCGAAGCCGATACGGTACATGCCGCCGACTGTGCGTGCTGAGAGTGCCGCGCTCAACCCCCAATCGACCTGCTCAGGCCAGGAAGAGGCCATAGCCGGCCCACGCGCCGGGCAGATGGCGGTTGCCGAGCGGAAAGAACCGCCGCAGCGCGAGAGGCGGGGGAACCGGCCGGCTCTGGAACAGGTCGGCCGGCCCGAGCAGGAACGCCCGGCCCGGGACAACCGCGGACAGCAGCGCCGCGACGCGGTCGAGGTCGTCCTGCAGCGTCGCGGGGTACGCGGATGCCACCGTCACGTCGAAGCTGCGGCCCGCCAGGCGGCGCGGCAGGTCGGGCGCGTCGGCGACCAGGGCGATGTCGTCGCGCCCGGCGAACGCCGCCACCCGCGCCGCCGCATGCAGCGCGCGCGCGTCGCCGCAGACGCCGATGACCTGGGCCGCTGCCCCGGGCGGCAGCGCGATCGGCAGGAAGCCGTCCGCCACGTTCAGCATCAGCACGCGGGCATCCTCCAGGGCGGCGATGATCGGCAGCAGCACGTGGAGCGCGCCGGTCGCGACGAACGCGGCGGCCACCTTCTCGGAGCGGAACGCATTGGCCGGAATGACGTCGGCCTCGCTCCAGATGCGCGTGTCGCCGCCCGGCGAGACGGGAAACCCGAAGACGTGACGCCAGACCGCGATGCCGTCCGCGGCGGTGGGTGCGTCGATCACATCCAGGCGGCGCAGCGCATCGAGCACGATCGGCATCGCCTGTTCGCTCAGATGCGTGTCGTCGTTGTACGCCTGCGCCGCCAGGTCGCGGCGCATGCCCCCCGTCGCCGGATCGGTGACCTGGGGCCAGATGTCGAGGAAATCGATGCCCAGGTCGCGGCACGCGGCGCGGGCGTGCTCGTTCAGCACGAGCGAGAGGGCGTTGCCGATCGGATCGTGCGTCGGCAGCACGTTGAACAGGATCAGCCGGCCACGCAGCCTGTCGCGCATGTCGGCCAGCAGGGAGCGGTAGCGCCCGGCGGTGGCGGCCATGAGTGCCAGGTCCGCACCCGTCACCTCCGTCTCCTGGCCTGGCCTGGTCTGCAGGATGTTGCGCACGTGGTAGAACGGCTCCGCGCCGAGATCGAGGATCAGGTCGGCGTCCGGATCGACGCGCGCGAGGTTGTCCAGCACCTTGCGGCGCGTGACCTCATGGCTGTCGGCCGTGAGG
Source organism: Acetobacteraceae bacterium (assembly GCA_037201625.1). GTDB lineage: Bacteria > Pseudomonadota > Alphaproteobacteria > Acetobacterales > Acetobacteraceae > JAMXLO01. The sequence continues at coordinate 199,707 of JBBCGR010000004.1, forward strand.
CAGAGCGTGTTCGGCCCCATGCCGATGAACAGCGGCAGGAACAGGTCATGCGCGCCGAAGAAGCGCACGTGGCTGGTGCCCATCACCGTGATCGACCGCCGGCCGGGCCGTGGCGGCACGGCGAGGGGCGGGGACAGGCGGGGGCAGAGCGCCAGCAGCGCCTTGCCAAGCTGTGCGGTCGCCGTGAGGTCCAGCGTCCGCCCCTGCAGATGCGCGCGGACCACCTCCAGCAGCGATGTCCTATCGGCCCCAGCCTCGGCGGCGAGGCGGCGCAGCGTCGCCAGCAGGTCGTCGTCAGCCATGTGTGGTGTCGCGGGCGAAGGCGCGGATCCGGTCGTGGCAGCGCAGTCCGCCCTCCTGGAACACGAGGTGGCCGCAGGCGTCCAGGCGCTCGATCCGGCAGTCCGGCCGCAGCAGCCGGACGATGGTCGCGTCCACCTCATCGAAGCAGTTGGGCACGCGGTCGGCGGTGCGCACCGGGAAGAGCGGGGTGTCGCCGTGCAGGATCAGGCAGGGTGCGGCCAGGGCACGGAACAGCGGGTAGTACAGCCGCTCCTCCAGCATGCCGGTCTGCGCGTCGAGGCCGAACACGGCCTGCGCCTGGGCGGTCGGGAACCAATCCCGTGACTGGCGGGCGTGCGGGCCGATGTTGCGCTGCACCGCCCATTGCTTGGCCATGCTGAGCGGCGGGTCGAGCAGCACGAGCGAGGCGCCGGGCAGGCGGCCGTCGCAGCACGCGAGGGCGACCAGGCCGCCGGCCGATTCGCCCACCAGCGTGGGCCGCCGGCCTGGCAGGCGGCCGCGCACGAGGCTGACGATGTCATCGGCGAGGGCCTCGATGCCGGCCGCCAGCGGGGATTCCGACCGGCCGCTGCCGGGCAGGTCGGGGACCAGCACGTCGGCCCACGCGCGATAGGGTGCCAGGCCCTCCAGGAACACCTGCCCGCTGCGCAGGGCGCCGTGCAGCAGGACCAGCACCGGGCGGTCCGAGGGGGCGTTTCGCGCCGGCGGGCAATCGCTCAGCAGCGCGATCGTCGTTTGCCGGCAGACAATGCGCTCGGGCAGGAGTGGCGGCGGTGGCGGGTCAGGCACCGCGCTTTTCGGCCACGATGCCGCAGATCTCGCCCACGCTGGTCATGCGCTCGATCTCGCCGGGGCTGAGCCGGATGTCGAGTTCATCCTCGAGCGCGATGACGAGATAGAGATGCGTCACCGAATCCCAGGCCGCCACGTCGTTCGGGACGGTCCCGGGCTGGATGCCGTCCGGGGGCACGGCCATCACCGTGCTCATGATCTGGCGGATCTCCGGCAGCCACCGCATGGTCATGATCCCGCTTGCCTCGTGTGCCCCCTGATCTGTCAGAAACCGCTCAAGGAATCGTTAAGCGCTGCGATCCCGGGCGTGCGGCGGGAATGCGCGGAGCAAGCGATGGCGGCGCCGCAGGAGCGCACGATCCGGCTCCCGCACGCGGCGTATTTCCTGGCAATTCGAGGCGCGGGACCGGGTGCCCGGCTGCGCCACCTCGGGCACGATTGCCGCGGTTGCCACGCCCGCCGAGCGCCGTCCGGCGATTTTCAACGGATTGTGATAGATGCCGGGAGGCCGCGCACATGCCATCGCGTGAGCGGTTCACGCCGCTCACAACCGCCGCAAAGGCGATTGAAAGGAAAATGCCACTCCCGGACGAGTAAACGGCGTGAATAGCGAATGACGAAAGTGCAAAAACCGGACCGTCAGTGCAGAACTGCACTCAATTGACAATCCGCAAGCCCGCGGCGGACGCTCGGAGACCCAATGTAACCCCTTCAAAGGTCTCGTGTCGCGGACAGAATCTGGTATGATTCGAGGTGGCGCTGAGCCCGCCCGGTAACAGAAGACGTAAGAGATACCAACATGGCCGATGGCCACGTGATGCCCATGCCTATTCCTCAGCCAAGTCAAATCGTTGCACGCGCCTGGCGTCAGGTGCTGGACGGACGTTCCCTCGAGGCCGACGTGCCGTTCGACCAGGCCGGCGGCGACTCGCTCCGGCTGTTGAAGCTGATCTTCCTGCTGGAGGAATACGGCGGCGTCCGGCTGCCGATGGAAGCCTGCCATGTCGGGCTCCGGCCGAGTGGCTTCGCCGATGTGCTGGGTGCCGCCATGCGGGTGGCCAGCCGCGACGGGGCCACCGAGCCGCCGGGGACCGTCTTCCTCATCCCGGGGATGGGCGGGGTGTCGCAACTGGTCGGCGGCTTCGCGGCCGCCTGCGCGCCGCGGCTGCGGATCGCCATCATCGATCTGCCGGACTGGCCGGACCTCATCGCGCCCCAGTTCAGCATGGCGGACCTCGTCGAGCGCTGCGCCGCGGAGATCCAGGAGCGGGCCGCGGACGGCCCGCTGCATATCGCCGGCTTCTCGCTCGGGGGCCATGTCGCGCTGGGCGTGGCCCACGTCCTGTTGTCGCGCGGGCACAGGATCGGCTTCCTGGGCGTTCTTGACACCAACGCCGCATGGCGCCGGCGGTCCTCGCCGGACGCCGACCGGAAGGGACCGCTGCATCCCGTCCGCCGGCTGCGCTGGGAGATGCACAATCTGCTGACCGCCGCGCGCGAGGGCCGCCTCGTCGACCGGCTCGGCATGCTGACGGCCGAGGTGCTGGCGCAGCCCGGCAAGGCGTGGCGGCTGCGCCTGGCGGCGAGCCGGCGGCATGCCAGGCTGCCGGCGGGCTTCTGGATGTTCGTCAACAAATACCTGCGCGAGATCCTGCAGGCGCGGACCGTTCGCTCCTGGCAGGCCGACCGGCGGCAGACGGTACCGCTGCTCGACGTGCCGGCCGTCCTGTTCCGTTCGCAGGAGCATGAACCGCGAGAACCGGACGATCTGGGCTGGGGGGCGCTGTGTCCGGGCCTGCGCATCGTCCATGTGGCGGGCGGTCATGAGGGCATGATGCGTCCGCCGCATCTCGACGATTTCTGCGACGTGTTCATCCGCGAATCCGCGGCCGCACCCGTGAAGTCGGCGCCGCAACTGGTCGCCTGATCGCGCGGCGCGGCCGGCCGGCCTATCGCGGTGCCGCGCCGGGGGCGTCGTCGTCATGGCCCGACGCCAGCCGCAGCGCATCGTCCAGCCGGTCGTTGCCCCAGAACATCTCGTCGCCGACGAAGAACGTGGGCGCACCGAAGATCCCGCGGCTGCGCGCCTGCCCGGTCTGTTCGCGCAGTTGCAGCTTGACCGGTTCCGACTGCGCGTCCGCCAGGATCTCCGCTGCCGGCAGCCCGAGATCCGCCAGCACGGGTGCGATGCATCCGGCCTGGGCAATGTCCTGATCGTGCACGAAGTTCAATTCCATCACCCGGCGGCAGAACGCGCCCATCCAGGGCTGCCCGGCGCCCAGCAGCGCGACCCGCACGGGGAGCACCGCGACGCGGGGGAATGTGCTGGGCCGGGTCCAGCGCAGGCCGTATTTGCGGCACTGGCGGGCCATGTCCTGCCAGACATAGGCGCCCTTTTCCTGCTGCGCGATGAAGGGCGACGTCGTCATGCCCAGGGCGTGGAAGATCGGCCCCAGCAGGAACGGCCGCCACACGATGCGCACGCCGTGGCGTCGCGCCGCATCCTCGATGCGCATGACGCTGAGATAGCTGTAGTTGCTGCCGAACTCGAACCAGAACTCGAGGTCTTGCGGATCGGTGGCCATGGTCACACCGGTTTCTCGAAGTGGTAGCGGCGCAGGCCGCTGCCGAAGGTCTTGTTGTTCGACTGCTCGGCGATGACCTCATGCAGCAGCCGATAGCCGGCGGCGCGATACAGCGCGAGCGCGGCCGGCTGCAGTTCCGAGGTGCTCAGTTCCAGCCGTCGCGCGCGCCGCCGCCGGCATTCGTCTTCGGCGAAGTGCAGCATGCGGCGTGCGATGCCGCTGCGCCGTGCCTGCGGGGCGACATACATGCGGCGCAGTTCGAAGCTGTCGGCGCCGGCGCGCTCGAGCCCGAACATGCCGACCAGCATCGTCGCGCGGAGTGCCACCCAGAAACCGCCGTGGTGCTCGGCGTAATAGGCACCGATCCGGTCGATCTCTTCCGCCCGTGCGCGGGCGATGTAGGCCTCGAAGGCCTCGCGCAGCGCCGGCGGCGCCAGCAGGCGGTTGACCGCGACGAACAGCGCCTGCACCGAGGTGGCATCCCGATCCTCGAACGGGCGGATGACGATGCTGGTTTCGGCGGCGGTGGTGCCGGTGCCCCGGTGCCGGTTCATGCGCGTGCCAGGTCCGCGGTCGCCGGCGCTTTGCGGGCGGTGTCGTCGATCAGGAAATGCAGTGCCGCGGCCATCACCCCCGCCACGACCGTCACGGCCCATACCAGCGTATAGGAGCCGGTCAGGTCCAGGGCCACGCCGCCGAGCCCTGCGCCCAGGAACGAGCCCATCTGGTGGCTGAGGAAGCAGACGCCGAACAGCGTCCCGAGGTGGCGCGTCCCGAACAGCCTGGCGAGCAGTCCGCTGGTCAGCGGCACGGCGCCGAGCCATGCCAGGCCCATCACCGCGGCGAACACCATGACGGAGGGACCGGATTTCGGCAGCAGCACGAAGGCGACGATGGCGGCGCTCCGAACCAGATACATCCAGCCGAGCACGTATTGCTGGCGGAAGCGACCACCGAGCCAGCCGCAGGCCCAGCTTCCGGCCATATTGAACAGCCCGATCAGCGCCAGCGCGGTGGCGGCCAGGCCCATCGGCATCTGGCAGAGCGAGAGGTATCCCGGCAGGTGCGTCGCGATGAACGCAAGCTGGAAGCCGCAGGCGAAGAAGCCGGTGGTCAGCAGGGCGTAGCCGCGGTGGCGGCAGGCCCGCGCCAGCACGTCGCGCAGCGGCTCGGCCGGGGCCTGGGGCGTGGCCGCATCGGCGCTGCTGCGGTCGAGCAGAATGCCGAGCGGACCGGCCGCGAGCATCACCAGCGCGAGGACCAGCAGCGAGGCGGCGATCCCTGCGGTTGCCGTCACGCTCTGGGCCAGCGGCAGCAGCACCACCTGGCCGACTGAGCCGCCGGCGCTCGCGAGCCCCATCGCCATGCTGCGCTTCTCGGGCGCCGCGGCGCGTCCGACCGCCGTGAGCACCACGCCGAAGCTGGTGCAACTGATGCCGATCCCGACCAGCAGCCCGAGCCCGACGACAAGCGCGGCGCCGGAGGGGACGAGGGCGGCGAGGCTGAGGCCGGCGGCGAACGTGACGGCGCCGAAGGCGACCACGGGTGCCGAGCCGAAGCGATCGGCGGCGGCGCCCGCGAAGGGCTGCGCCAGGCCCCAGACCAGGTTGTGGAGCGCGATGGCGAACGCGATGAGCGTGATCGGCAGGCCGCGGTCGAGCGAGAATGGCCCGATATACAGGCCGAAGGTCTGCCGGATGCCCATCGCCGCACTCATGACCAGGCCTGCCGCGACGATCGCGAGTGCCGCGCGTCCGGTGGCGGAGGCCAGGATGGTCCGCCCAGCCGTCGGGATGTGTGTTGTCGGGATGTGTGCTGTCGGGATCGGTGCTGTCGGGATCATGGTGCCTCTCCTTGCCCGGACAGTGGTGAGGCGGCGGAGAGGCGGCAAACGAGAATATGTCGGCGACGGATGAGGAATCGTCACCTGTCTGGGGACGGAACGAGCGCCTCCGTCTCGCGCAGCAGCCAGCGCTTGAAGCCGAGCAGGTCGGGCCGGTGGCCGGCGCCGTCGGAACTCACCAGCCAGTACGCGGTCTCGGCAGCGATGGCCGCCGGCCCAAGCTCCACCAGGGTGCCGGCGGCGAGTTCGTGGTCCACCAGCGGTCGCCGCCCGAGGGCGAGGCCGAGACCCATGATCGCCGCCTCGAAGGCAAGCTGGATGGTGTCGAAGCGCAGGTGCCCGGCCGGCTGGAGACCGCCCAGGCCACTCCTGTCGAGCCAGGCCTGCCAGTCCTCGCTCGCGGTGGTGACGTGGAGCAGGACGGCGCGGCGGAACTCGATGGCGCCCGCGCCGCCGATCAGGGCGTCGCGGTAGGCGGGACTGCATACCGGCAGCAATTGCTGGCCGAACAGGCGGGTCCATGCCGCACCCGCGGCGGGCGCGCGGCTCATGCGGATGGCGAAGTCGAAGCCGTCGACCGGGAAGCCGACCTGGCGGCGCGAGGTATCCACGCTGACGTTGACGCTGGGCCAGCGGCTGCTGAAGCCGCGCAGGCGCGGCAGCAGCCAGCGCGAGGCGAGCGTCGGCGCACAGCTAACCGCGATGCTGCGGGCGGCCCGGTGGTTCGGCAGGCGCTCGGTGCCGATGGCGATCAGCGACAGCGCCTCGGAGACATAGGCCAGGTAGTCCGCGCCCTCCGGCGTCAGCGCCAGCCCGCGCGCATGGCGAACGAAGAGTTCGACGCCGAGCGTCTGCTCGAGCGCGACGATGCCGTGGCTGACGGCGCTGGCGGTGACGTTCAACTCCGCCGCGGCGCGCTTGAAGCTCTGATGGCGGCCGGCCGCCTCGAACATGCGCAGCGACGACAGCGGGGGAAGGCGGAGCGGCATGGCGGCGCCAGGGATCCAGGTGCGGGGGCGCGAAGGATAGCGGCGGTCCGGTACCGACGTCACGCGGCGGCGCGCCGTGCTGGCCGCCCCCCGCGTTTTGCGATACCAGACTGGCCCTGATGCTCTGGCTCGTCCTCGGCGCTCTGACACTCTTCCTGTTTCTCGGCGGGCTCCGCGCGTTCGAACGCGCCTCGATCACCACGCTCAAATCGTTCGGCGCCTGGGTTGCCGCGCTGGGCGGCATCAGCCTGGCGCTGCTGCTGATCCTGACCGGGCGCGGCGGCATCGCGCTGGGCGCGCTGACGCTGTTCGGCCCGCTGATCTACCAGCGCTGGCAGGCGTACCGCATGGGTGCGGGCGTGGGTGCGCGCCGCCGCCCCACCGCCGAATCGCCGCCACCACCACCACCCCGCACCGGCGGCATGACGACCGAGGAGGCGTACGAGGTCCTGGGGCTGCGGCCCGGCGCCACCGAGGCCGAGATCCGCGCCGCGCACCATCGGCTCATGCGCGGCGCGCATCCCGACAGCGGCGGCTCGGACTGGCTCGCCACCCGCATCAACCTGGCGCGCGACGTGCTGCTCGGCCGCAAACGCGGCACGGCCTGAGGCGCACCGTGAACCGGGTGGCGCGCCGCGCGCAGCGGGTGACGCAACGCGCGGTAACGTGATACGTCTCGCCGGCACGTGTCGCCGCGGACTCCGCCGTTAACGCCACATTTCCGACTGAGCGTGATGTTCGCTTCGGGGAGACAAGGGGAGCCCATCGTGATCAAGCCATTGCGCAAGGCCGTCCTGCCTGTTGCGGGCCTCGGCACTCGATTCCTGCCGGCCACCAAGGCCACCGCCAAGGAGATGCTGCCGGTCGTCGACAAGCCGCTGATCCAGTACGCCGTCGAGGAGGCCCGCGCCGCCGGCATCGAGCAGTTCTGCATGGTCACCGGCCGCGGCAAGACGGCACTCGTCGAGCATTTCGACATCGCCTATGAGCTGGAAGCCACGCTGCGCGACCGCGACAAGACCGAGGCGCTGAAGCAGCTCCAGGACAGCCGCGTCTTGCCGGGCACCATGGTGACCGTCCGCCAGCAGGTGCCGATGGGTCTCGGCCATGCGATCTGGTGCGCGCGCGCTTTCATCGGCGACGAGCCGTTCGCCATCCTGCTGCCCGACGACCTCGTGCTGGCCGAGACGCCCTGCCTGCGCCAGCTTGCCGATGTCTATCGCGACACCGGCGGCAACGTCGTTGCGGTCACCGAGGTGCCGCCCGAGCATACCAACCGCTACGGCATCCTGCGCACCGGCCGCGATGACGGAAGGCTGGTCGAGGTGCTGGGCCTGGTGGAGAAGCCGGCGCCCAAGGATGCGCCGTCCAACCTCTCGATCATCGGCCGCTACGTGCTGATGCCGCAGGTGATCGCCGAACTGGAGCGCATGGAGCGTGGCGCCGGCGGCGAGATCCAGCTCACCGACGGCATGGCCAGGCTGATCGGCCGCCAGCCGTTCCACGGCCTGCGCTACGAGGGCCAGCGGTTCGACTGCGGCGACAAGCTGGGCTTCCTCGAGGCGCAGATCGCCTACGCCCTGAGACGGCCGGAGATGGCCGACGCCGTGCGTGCGTTCCTGCGCAACTACGTGTAGGTCTGCCGGCATGAGCTGGACCCACGTCTTCCATCCCACTTCGCTGCGCGAGTACGACATCCGCGGCACGGTGGGCCGCACCCTGTCCGAGGCCGATGCCTTCGCGATCGGCCGCTGCTTCGGCTCGCTGGTCGTCCGCCAGGGCGGCCGCACGGTGGCGATCGGCTACGACGGACGGCTGTCGAGCCCGGCGATGGAGGCGGCGCTCGCCAAGGGCCTCAGCGCCAGCGGGGTCGAGGCGATCCGCATCGGCCGCGGCCCCACGCCCATGCTGTACTACGCGGCGACCAAGCTCGCGACGGACGGCGCCGTCATGGTGACCGGCAGCCACAACCCGCCGGAGTACAACGGCTTCAAGATGGTGCTGGCCGGCAAGCCGTTCTACGGCGAGCAGATCCGTGCGCTGGGCGAGCAGGCGGCGGCAGGCGACGTGGTGGAAGAGACCGCGGTTGCGGATCGCAGCGTCGATGTGTCGGATGATTACGTCTCGCGCCTGCTGGCCGACTGGGACGGCGGCGACCGCATGCTGAAGGTGGTGTGGGACAACGGCAACGGCTCGGCGGGCGACGTGCTGCAGCGCCTGGTGGCCGGACTGCCGGGCGAGCATGTGGTGCTGAACGGCACGATCGACGGCACCTTCCCGGCGCACCATCCCGATCCGACCGTGCCGAAGAACCTCGAGCAACTGATCGCCGATGTGGCGGCGCGACGCGCGGATATCGGCATCGCGCTGGACGGCGACGCGGACCGCATCGGCCTGGTCGACGACAAGGGCAGGATCCTGTTCGGCGACCAGATCCTGGTGCTGCTGGCGCGCGACGTGCTGCGCGAGCATCCCGGTGCCACGATCATCGCCGATGTGAAGGCGAGCCAGGTGCTGTTCGACGAGATCGCCCGCGCCGGCGGCGATCCGCTGATGTGGCGGACGGGACATTCGCTGATCAAGGCGAAGATGGCGGAGACCGGCTCGCCGCTCGCGGGCGAGATGTCGGGCCACATCTTCTTCGCCGATCGCTGGTATGGCTTCGACGATGCGCTGTATGCGGCGGTGCGCATGCTGGGCGTGGTCGCGCGGAGCGACATGAAGCTGTCCGATGCGCGCGACGCGCTGCCGCAGGTGACCAACACGCCGGAGGTGCGGTTCGATTGCGACGATACGCGCAAGTTCGTGGTGATCGAGGAGGTTGCCGCGCGGCTGCGCACCGAGGGGGCGAAGGTCTCGGAAATCGACGGCGTGCGCGTGCTGACCGATGACGGGTGGTGGCTGCTGCGCGCGTCGAACACCCAGGCCGTGCTGGTGGCGCGCGCCGAGGCGTCGACCGAGGCGGGACTGGAGCGGCTGAAGCAGGCGCTGGTCAGGCAGCTTGAACTGTCCGGGCTGCCGGCGCCGGATTTCTCCGGGAGCCATTCCGGCCACTGAACCACGAGCCCTGTCGTTGTGGGAGGCGAGGGCCACGGCTGATGGGTTGGGGCTGCGCTGTGGCTTGGCCCACGGCTTCCCCATCCGAGCACCCCACGTCTGAACGCCCCACGTCTGAACGCCCCACGTCTGAACGCCCCACGTCTGAACGCCCCACGTCTGAACGCCGAGTATTCAGCGTGAGCTGCCAAGCTCCCTGATGATTGCGGCTACCCTGCTTGCCACCGGGTCGAGCGAGGCGCCCCAATTCCGCGGCAGGTTCAGGGTAGCCGGACGGTGGGCGCCCGCATTCACTCTGCGGGCCGCCTCCAGCATGCCCTCAGCAAAGCCCGCGATGGTCGGCTCGACCGCTATGATGTCCGGAGAGAGCGCATTCAGTGCCTCCGCCGTCTTTGTGGCGAAGGTATTGGTCACCGACAGCCCACCACATGCCGCCATTTCGAGCACTGGGTAGCTCGTATGCGGCGACAGCATGGGACACAGCAGGACATCAGCGTGCCGCAGTAGGTCGCCATAGCCCGCATAATCCGTCCACGCCGCCGGGCGCATGACATGGCCGTGGCCAAGGGGCAGGTCCGAGACGCTGCCGCGGCTGCCGATGGATACGAAATCCCATCCCGCGTAGACCGGGTCGGCCACGGCCTGCCGCAACGCCGTCAGGCCAAGACCGAACATGTTCCGCTTGTTGGTCGGTCTCGCGTAGAACAGCAGGCGCCGCGGATGCGACGGGGCGTCAGGCGGGGCGGGGTAAAACAGTCCTGAGTCTACCGCCGGCTCGAAGACCAGGGCTCGCTCGCGCATCACGGGATCGTTAAGTCGCCCGAGTGGCAGGGCCAGCAAGTAATCAGCCAGGATTGCCTCATTCACGATAGGCCAGAAGTCCAGGCCGTAGGTTTCTACGGCAAGCGCGAAGTTGCTCGACCAAGCGTAGAAGCCAGGCTCGAACTCCTGGAGCATGTAGAAGAACTGACGTATCGGCAAGCGAGGCAATACCGCCCTGAGTTGCTGTGCCGTCGTCCAGTGCGTGGCCAGGAAGACGTCGTGGGGACCAATCTGCAGCGGCTGATCTGCCTGTGCTGCGGACACGATCGGTATGTCGGGGAGGTTCCCATCACCCAGCAAGCTCTTGGCATGGTTGCGGAACCATTGGTGATCGATCGTGGGTGCCCCCAACGTCGAAACGAGGCGGACCGAGACGCCCTGCTGCGCGATTCGACAGGCCAGATTGATCACAGTATTCGGGCCGCCCGTCATGCCCAACACCGTCCACGCTGCGTCCAATACGTTCAGGGTCGGCGGCCCAGTCGCCTCGGCGACGTAGTGAATATGCATGGGCGCAGTGTTGAGCACGTCGAGCAGCCGCTGCTCAAACAGCGCCGGGTTCGTAACTTGCATTAGATTTATACCAAAGCGTTCCGGATCTTGTCGAAGCAGTTTGGCATTGCTTATGATTTTTGCTGGGATTCGACCAAGTCGTTTCAGTCCTTCCAGCATGAGTTGCTTTCCCACTCCCCCGGTGGCCGTGAGTCTATGGTTGGGTTCAACGAGCGTCGAGTCTAATTGCGGCGGTCGAACGGATTGGAAGGACCACGCCCGCCTTCCGCAAGTTCCGCGCGGAGGCGGCGATCATCGACAGGCTGCTGGCCGGCCATGGCGAGCCGGAGATTGGCCTGTGCAACTGCGTCACCATCATCGGCACCGCAATGCCGAAGCGCCCCGCCGCCGCCGGAGCGATAGCCCGCCATCAATCACCGCAATCATCCGAACCCGCAGACCTGGGACGACGTCGCAGCCATCGTCGCTGGCCTCCTGCCAGCAACGATGGTGGATCACAGCAGCTCCCGCGTCGGGGAACCTTCCGAGCCGCCCCGCAGGGCTGGCGGCTAGAGCAGATTCCGTTCGTGCAGGCTCACGGAATCTGCTCTAGCTCGTTGTCTGAGAGCGTGATTCACCGCTCCGGTGATTCCACCTGTACGGATCACGCTCTAGAGCAGATTCCGTTCGTGCAGGCTCACGGAATCTGCTCTAGCTCGTTGTCTGAGAGCGTGATTCACCGCTCCGGTGATTTCACCTGTACGGATCACGCTCTAGCAGGCTGCTGAAAAGGTCCGGCGAGCAGGCAACGAGTGACGGAAATGAATCGCAGACTCCTCGTAGGCGCATCACCGTTTCGCGCCGGGCATCACGCGCGAATCAATATATCCCGGGCGGTGGCCGAAAGGCGTTCTTCAGCAGCCTGCTAGAGCAGATTCCGTTCGTGTAGGCTCACGGAATCTGCTCTAGCTTGATGTCTGAGAGCGTGATTCACCGCTCCGGTTTATCCACCTGCGCGGATCACGCTCTAGAACCCGACCCGGTCGCCGCCCTTCAGCTTCAGGATCTCCCTCGCTTCGGCCGGCGTGGCGATCTCCAGGCTGAGTTCCTCCAGGATGCGGCGGATCTTCGCCACCTGTTCGGCGTTCGACTGCGCCAGCGCGCCGCGGCCGATATACAGGCTGTCCTCCAGCCCCACGCGCACATTGCCGCCCAGGATGCCGGCCATCGTGGTGAAGGCCATCTGGTGGCGCCCGGCCGCGAGCACCGACCAGACATACGCGTCACCGAACAGCTTGTCGGCAGTTTCCTTCATGAACAACAGGTTCCGAGGATCCGCTCCGATGCCGCCCAGGATGCCGAAGATGGTCTGCACGAACAGCGGCGGCTCGACGATCTTCTGGTCCAGGCAGTACGCCAGGTTGTACAGGTGCCCGACATCGTAGCATTCGAACTCGAACCGCGTGCCGTGCGCCTTGCCCAGGCGCTCCACGATGCCGTTGATGTCGCGGAACGTGTTGCGGAAGATGTGGTCGTCCGTGCGTGCCAGGTACGGCTTCTCCCACTCGTGCTTCCAGGTCTTCACCCGGTCGCCGGCACGGGAGATGTTGAAGTTCATGCTGCCCATGTTGAGGCTGCACATCTCCGGCTTCGCCAGCAGCGGTGCCGCCAGGCGGTCCTCCAGCGTCATGGTCAGCCCGCCGCCGGTGGTGATGTTCACCACCGCGTCGACGTTCTGCTTGATCACCGGCAGGAAGCGCATGAACACGGCCGGGTCGGGCGTCGGCTCGCCGGTCTCTGGATCGCGCGCGTGCAGATGGATGATGGCCGCGCCTGCCTCCGCCGCCTCGATCGAGGAGCGGGCGATCTCCTCCGGCGTGATCGGCAGGTAGTCCGACATGCTGGGCGTGTGGATCGCGCCCGTGACGGCACAACTGATGATCACCTTCGCCATTGTTCTCTTTCCTCTCCGCAACCGGTTATGGACGCAGCATCACCTTCGAGGCCGCACGCTGCCGCGCCAGTTCGAATCCGTCCAGCCCGCGTTCCAAGGGCAGGCGGTGGGTGATCATCGGGCGCAGCATCTCAGGCTCGCGCGCCATCAGGCCGAGCACGCGGTCCCAGGCGGGACGCGCGCAGGAATGCGTCGCACGCAACTGGTGGCGCGCGCGCACGAAATCGGTCAGCGGCAGCGACACCGGCCCCGGATGGATGCCGGCCACCACGAAGATGCCGGCGGTGCGCAGCACGCCGAGGCCGTCGAGGATGCTGGGCGGATAGCCGGTCGCCTCGATCACCACGTCGACCGCCCGCCCGCCCGTCGCCTGCGCCACCAGGTCCTTCAGCGGCGCCTCGGCGACGTCGAGCAGATCGGTGAAGCCCAGCGCACGCAGCACGTCGAAGCGCGGCGCATCGGCCCGCCCGGCGACCAGTACCTGTGCGGCGCCCGCGGCACGCGCGAACACCGCGATGGCCTGGCCGATCGTGCCCGGCCCCATCACCAGCACCGTGTCGCCCAGCCCGACCTCGCCGGTGAGGACCGCCTCGCAGCCGACGCCCAGAGGCTCGGTCAGCGCGCCCAGTTCGCTGTCGACCGCGTCGGGGAGGGTCAGGCAATTGGCTTCAGGCAGCGTGACGTGGCGGGCGAAGCCGCCGTCGCAGGTGAGGCCAATGGCGCGGCGCCGCTGGCAGTTGCGCGACTCGCCGCGCGCGCAGGCCGGGCAGGTGCCGCAGGCGATCATCGGCATGACGGTGACCAGCGCGCCCTCGGGCAGCGCGACGCCGGCGCCGCGCGCGATCACGCGGCCGGCGAATTCGTGGCCCATGGTGACGGGCAGGTGCGGCGCCATGAAGCCGTAGCCGTCGGTCCACTCATAGGCGTGCACGTCGGAGCCGCAGATGCCGACATGCTCGACGCGCAGCGTGACCTCGCCCGCGGCCGGCGGCGGCGGTTCGTCGGCCGGACCGAGGTCGAGTCCGAAGCCGGATCGTATCTTGCGCAGGGCGAGCATGGCGTTTCCCCCGATATGCGTGCGTTCAGCCGGCCGCGTTCCGCGCGGCTCGGACCGCGGTGACGATATCGCCCACCGTGCGCAGGCGATCCAGTGCGGCAACGTCGATCTCGACGGCGAATGTCTCTTCGATCGCGGCGACCGCGTGCAGCACGCGCAGGCTGTCCATGCCCGGAAGTTCGTCGAGATGCGTCTCGGGCGCCAGGTCCGCGAGCGGCGCTCCGCACGTGCTGCGCAGCGCTGCGGCGACGATGGCGAATTCGGCGTCCTGCGCCGGATGGTCCGGCATGCGCGTCCCCTTCTTGTTCAGCCGCAGTCGATCAGCGCTCTGGTCCCGGCGCAGATCGACAGCCATTGGTCGAACGGCCCGTCATGCATGACGAACCGGTCCACATAGCCGGCATACAGCCCCTCGGCGATCCGTTCCGAGCATCCGACGGGCTGGCCCGGTGGTGCCAGCGTCACGCAGAGCAGGCTCGCGGGGCCGATCCGCCGCAGCGCGGCATGCAGCCGCCGCATCGCCGCGACGTCGCACTCGGCATCGAGGCCCTTGAACACGAAGATGCGCCTGGTCTCGGCGATGTCCTTCAGCAGCTTCCGCCGCAACAGGCCCAGCGTGGCGCGGGCCGCCCGCAGCACGTCGGCCTGGCCGGCCTCGTCGCATTCCTCCAGGCAATGGGTGTGCATCGTCACATACGGCGTGCGGACGAAATACTCGCCGTAGCCCCAGACCAGATCGGTGGTGCCCGGATCGGTCAGGCCCGCGAAGCGCGACTCCAGCCCCTGGATCAGGCCATCCACCGGCGCGCCGCCCCAGCGGAACAGCGTGAGCGGGGGCTCCACCAGGTAGTGCCGCTGGGCCAGTCCGAACTCGCAGTCCTGGCCCAGGCTCTCGAAGCCCGAGAGCAGCGCCGCCTCGGGTGTGACCGGCGTCTCATGCCCGCTGCCCCGCCATTCGCCGAGTGTAAGGTTCAGGTGCAGCATGCCCTGCCAGGGCGGGAACGTCATCGGCGGCAGCGCCGCATTGCCCGTGGTCCAGCGCACCGGCCCCACCTCCGGATTGTGGACCTCCACATGATGGAACCCGTCGATGAAGCACGGCAGGTCCAGCGGCACGTCGATCGCTTCACCGTCACGCTCCCAACGCAGCCGGCGCAGCAGGACGCCCAGCCGGCGCCGGTCGGACGAGCCCTCGAGGTCCTCCGGGGAGCCCGAGCCGGAGATCAGCCGTATCTCGCGCGCCGGGAACTTCACGAAGAAGCCCAACTGCGTCTGGGTGATGATGACCGGGGCGACCCGGCGGCCGTCGACGAGCAAATAGGGGGTCACCGCGGGATCGTCCCGCGCGGGTCGCGCGATGCGCACACCGGCGAACGCCCCCGCATCATCCGCGCTGGGTCGTTCCGGCTCATCGTGCGGTGAACGTGATGCTGAACGGATGCGGCTGCAGCGTGACCGATCCCTGGTAGTCGTTGTGCGCGTCGGGATCGGGCGGCGGGCCGGCGATGCGGTAGCGCGCCAGCAGGGCCTGCAGCGCCACGGCGATCTGCAATTCGGCGAAGCGGCGCCCCGTGCAGGCCATCGGCCCGAGCGAAAATCCTGCCCAGCCCCCATCCGAGGTGCTGAGCGTGCGCGACGGATCGAAGCGGTCGGGATCGGCGTGGCGGCAGGGATTGTGGTGCAGCGCGTGAAGCTGGGTGAACGTGTAGGCACCGCGTGGCACGAAATAACCCCCATAGGTCCGCGCTGTCCGCAGCAGCCGCGTGATGCCGGCCGCCTGCGGGAACCGCCGCAGGCATTCGTGGATCGCCCGCCCGGTCAGCGGCGGCGGGTGCGGCTGCGCCACGAGGTCGGTGTGCGCCAGTTCCTCGTGCAGCGCGTCCTGCAGGCGGGGATCGGCGGCAAGCTGGCGGATCAGGAACAGGATCGTGCCGCCGGTCGACCCCATCGCCGGCAGCATGACCGTGAACAGGTGCTGGTAGAACGGCAGGTCGGCGAGCAGGCGTGACCGGTACTGCGTGTCGGAGGCCAGTCGCGCCCGATCCCAGCCAAACTCGTCCAGCGAGGCGGCGATGAACCGCGCCTGCGGTGCGACGCCCTCCTGCATTGCCAGCGCATCGATGCTGCGGGCGAGCAGCGGCGCATAGCTGTGGCGCAGCGACGCGACACGCCGCCTCGCATGCAGGAAATACCAGGTGTCGAACAGCACCTCGCTCAGCAGGCGCCCGGGATCGAAATAGCGTTGCAGCGTGTCGAGGGTCTCCGCCGGCGTTGGTTCGACGCCCAGCCAGCAGCGGACCGCCACGCGCTGCGTGGTGAACAGCAGGTCCTGGTTGATGTTGGAGTGCTCGACGCTGTGGCAGCCCGCCGGAATCGACACGAGATGCTCGATCGCCGCACCCCAGATCTCGACCATGGTCGCGGCGTGCACGCGCAGCATGTCGGGTGTCACATGGCGCGCGATCAGTTGCTGCCGCCTGGCGTGCACGGGATCATCGGCGGCGGTGCAGAACACGGCATCCTCGCCGAACACCAGCATCGGCCCGGTGCCCGGCGGGAAGCCGCGCTGCAGGTCCTGGGTCAGCGTCAGCCGCGCGACCTCCGGATCGGCGACCAGCAGGAAGCGGCGTCCGAGCACCGGCGGGCCGAAGCGCAGCAGCACGAGCGGGCCGTGCTCGGCGACGCAGCGCTGGCCGAAGCGGATGAAGCCCTCGGTGCGGATCTCGTGCAGGTGGCCGAGCCATGGATTGGTGATCGGCGGTGATGGCGGCAGGCGCTTCCCGCGGACGGCAAAGCGGTCCTGCACGGCGTTGAGCAGGGCCGCGCCGGTCATCTGCATCAGGCCAAGGGCGAGCGACGACGCCATGGGGTGGTCAGTGCCCCCGGGCGGCGAAATGCGCCATGGCGTGGCCGGACCGGATCACGACGCCGCCCGCCCGCGGATGGCATCGAAGTCCGGCGCGCCGCGCACCGCAAAGGCATGGCGCAAGGTGGAACGCAGCATCGGCAGCAGCAGCGCCGGCCGCACGAAATGCGTCTTCGGCCGGGCGCCCGTCATCACCTCGGCCCATTGCGCCAGCAGCGGCGCACCGCCATCGCGCAGCGCGCGTGCGCCGGCATCCAGCAGCCCCGGATAGCGGCCGCACAGGGCGGCGATGCGCGCGCTCCAGCGGAAATCGGCACCGAACGCCCGTTGCCACGCGACATGGTACCGCCTCAGGCGCCGGGCGCCGAGGTCGCCATCGGCCAGGGCTGCGGTCAGCGTCGCGGCGGCGATCTCGGCCGCGTCCATCGCATACTGGATGCCTTCGCCGGTCAGCGGATCGATCTGGCCGGCCGCGTCGCCGACCACGAGCAGGTGGTCGTCGTGGCTGCGCGCCACCCCGCCGAGGCGCAGCGGCGCACCTTTCATGGCGCCAATGGTGGCGTGCGGTCCGACCGCCCGGCTGACGAACGGGTCGTGCCGCAGCACGAGGTCGTGCATCCGCCGCAGGTCATGCACGCCGCACGCACCGCCTGGGATGATGTAGAGGCAGTAATTGAGCTGCCCGCCGGCCTCGCGGAACACCGCGCAATAGCCCGGCAGCAGGTCGCGCCGGTAGAATGCGACGCCGTCGAAGGCGAAGTCGCTGCCGGCGGCCTCGATATAGGCGCGGCTGCAGATCGCCTCGGGCGCGCCCTGCACCACGCCGAGGCGCCGCGCCAGGCGTGAGTTCGCGCCGTCCGCCGCCACCAGTGCGCGCGCCTGCAGCCGGGACCCGCCCGATGCACCGATTGTCCACAGGCCTGCATCGCGATCGAGCGTCGCGTGCGCGACCTCGAACCGCTCCATCAGCGTCGCCCCGGCCGCCGCCGCGGCGCGGACGATACCGTGGTCCATGGTGATGCGGCGGATCGCGATGACCGGCGTGGAGTGGATATGGGACGTCGAATCGCCGATGGCGACGACGCCGCCCGGGCTGACCATGCCGCCCACCGCGGCGGCGTGGCCTTCGCCGTCGCGCATGATCTGCTGCAGCACGCCCATCCGCTCGAGGTGGATCTGTGCCCGGCTGCAGATCGCATCGCCGCACACCTTGTCGCGGGGAAAGCTCTGACGGTCGAGCAGCGCGACCCGCAGCCCGGCGCGCGCCAGGTACCACGCACAGGTCGCGCCCCCCGGACCCGCGCCGGCGATCGCGACGTCGTAGACGCTACTGGACACGCAGCGCTCCGATCAGATGGCGCGTCACGTGGCGCGACAGCCGCACAGTCAGCAGGGACCGGTGCAGCAGCGTCGCCGGTTCGCCGCATGAGGCGACGAAGCCGCATGCCGCCACGCGCAGGACCTCGAGCAGGATGGAGCGCACCGACGGATCGTCCATCGCGAGCAGCGCCATCGAGGCGGTGCGGGCGCGGGCATTGCCCGACCAGTAGCGGTGCATGCCGGCACGCAGCATGCCCATCTCGGCCGCGGCGCCGCCGAGCACTTCGTGCAGCAGGGCCGCCAGCAGCACGCGCGCCCGCTGGCGGGGGCGGCGCTGCGCGGCATAGCGGGCCAGCGACGCCGCGATGTCGCCGTCGCGATCCCGCAGCGCCTGCCCGAGGCGGATCGCATCGTCGATCCCCATCGTCATGCCGCTGGCGCTGATCGGGTGGCACGTCCCGGCGGCATCGCCCACCAGCACGACCCGGCCACGCGCGACGCCCGTCACGGCGACGTCGCTGCTGACGAAGCGCTGCACGGCCCCGGCCGCGCTCGCCGCTTCAACCTCGGCCCGCAGCCGCGGCGGCAGGCAGGCGGGAAGGGTGGCAGGCTCGCCATGGGAGCCGTGGCGCGGCAGCGCCCGGTTGAGCAGCACCCGCGCGCGATCGGGGCCGATGGCGTAGGCCAGCACCGGCCCGCCGGCGGCGGAGAAGACATGGCCGTAACCGGCGACCGGCAGCGCCGCTGGATCGACCAGGTAGCCGGTCAGCAGCGCGGTGCGCGTGCGCCGGTGCCGCAGGCCGGCATGGCAGCGCACCGGCGAGGACGCGCCATCGGCCGCGACCAGCAGCCGGCAGCTTACCGCCTCGGTCGTGGTGCCCCGGCGCATCTGCACGACCGCGCCGCCGGCGATGTCCGCCATCCCGGCGACACGCCATCCGCGGGCGAGCGAGACGCGGGGCAGGGCGGCCACGTCGGCCAGCATGCTGCGGCAGATCGCGGCGTGGTCGAGCGCGAGCGCGGCCTGGCCGTTGCGGTACGGCAGATGGACACCGCCCGGCGCCTCCGCGTCGGGCAGGACCACGAATCCGGCCAGTCGCGCCGCGGCGGCGAAGGCGGAGGACAGCAGGCCCAGCCGGGCCAGGCCGGCGACGCCGGCGGGATGGATCAGTTCGCCCGACAGGCGGCGATCGTCGTGCTGGCCCGGCTCGACGATGAGGACGGACCAGCCCAGCGCGGCGAGCGCGGCGGCGGTGCTGCTGCCGGCGACACCACCGCCGGCGACCACGGCATCGACATCCCACGTCATGCGCCGCGTCCGGCCGATGTGGCGGCTGATCCGGCGGCCACCGATGCGGTGGCCGCGGATTGCGGCGCCGTGCGGATCCGGTCGTAGCGCAGGGGCGGCGCGATGCGCAGCCGCGTGCGAATCGCGGCCAGCGGTTCGCCCAGCAGACGCTCCCAGTCGAGGTCGTCCAGCCAGACCGCGTCCCGGCCGCGGCGGTAGCCTTCCAGCACCGCCGCCGCGATCTGCTGGCCAGGTGCCGCGCGCGCCATCCTGACGCCCCACGCGACGGCGAAGAAGCCCATGCCGGGATGCCGCGTCTGCGCGTAGCGGAACGCCAGCAGGCAGAGTTCGCCGAGTGGCTCCTGGCCATAGCCGGCGACCACGTGGCGCACGTCGTGCAGCGCATTCATCCGTTCGGCGAACCAGGTCTCCGCCTCGCCCGTCGGAACGCTGCCGCCCGCGAGGCCCAGTTCGGCCATGCCGTCGACTGAAAACCCGTGCGCCGACATGAACAGGTGGTAGGCGTGGCCGAGCGATCCGTCCGGCATGGCGGCAAGCCGGTGGCGATCGCCGCCGAGAAGGTCGCGCAGCGGCGGCCGCTCGCGCAGCAGCCGCGCGCCGGCATCGCTCGCCTGGAAGCGGGCGAAGGCGCGCTGGCCGGACCGCCCCTCGGTCGCGCTCATGAAGATCGCTGCCTGGCGATAGTCGGTGCCACCGGACCGCGCCAGCGCCCGCAGTGCGCGCAGGGCTGCGAGCGGCTGGATACGATTGCGGCGCGATGCGATCACGCAGGGCCCGCGAGCGGATAGTGCAACGGAGCGGACAGCTTGAGGCGCGCGCGTGCGGCGTCGAGCGGTTCCGTCAGCAACGACTCCCAATCCACGCCGTACAGCCATGCGGCGCGCCGGCCACGCCTGAATGCCTCGCGCACGGCCGCACGCACCTGCCGCCGACCCCGTTCGCGGCCGATCTTCCGCATGCCGAACAGACAGAGCAGCCAGACTCCGGCATGGCGCATCTGCGCGCTGCGCACCGCAAGGATGCAGACCTCGCCCAACGGATCCGGCCCATAGCCGGTGACCACGTGCCAGAGATCGTGCATGACGTGGCTGCGCTCGGCGAACGACCATTCATCCGGCGTCATGGCGGGAACTGACGAATCACCCGTTGCGAGATCGAGCAGGCTGGGGACTGAAATGTTCTCGCGCTCCATGAATTCGAAATAGGCCCGCCCGAGAGTGCCCTCTGGCATGGCGGCAAGCCAATCACGATTCATCAGGCAATCGCGTAACGAATGTGTTCGCGCGAGCGTGTCGCGACCGAACGGTGTGGCGCGAAACCGGTCGAAGGCGCGGCGTGCCGAGCTGCCCTCGGTCGCGCGCAGGAAGACCACGCCCTGTGCGAGATCGGTGCCGCGGCTCTTCGCCAGGGCCTGCAAGGCCCGCACGGCAAGGAGCGGGCGGATCCGATGCCGGCGAGACTGTTTCAACTTACGGCTGTGCAACGCATTGGCCATCGCGCGGGGATCGAGTTGCACCCTTCATGTTCGCCATGCGACCGCTCTGCCGCATCGGCCAGGCGCACCGCCCATGTCGGAAAATACGTGTTGTACAGCCGGTACTCCAGCATTGCCGTGCCGAAGAACACGCCATTGACCGAATCCTGCGGCCAACTGCCGTCGGGCAATTGCTGCGACATCAGCCAGTCCAGGCCGCGGCGGATTGGATCGGTAACGGTATCGCCGGCACGCAGCAGCGCGATCAGCGCCCAGCTTGTGGTGATGACGAGGCTGCCGGCGTTCGCGACGTAGCGGCCGGTCAGGCAGCCGGAGAAATGCTCGCCCCAGCCGCCGTCCGGCTGCTGGATCGCATGCAGCCAGCCGACGGCGCGGCGCAGCGCGGGATGCTCCATCGGCAGCCCGGCGTCGCGCAGCGCGGCGACCGCGAATCCGGTTGCGTAGACGTAATTGATGCCCCAGAAGCCCGGCCACGCACCGTCCGCACCCTGCCGGTTCAGCAGGAACTGCACCGCGCGCGCCATCGCCGCTTCACACTCCGCTTTTTCGGCATCGCTCAGCGCGTCCGCCGGCAGTTCCGGCGCGTGACACAGCGCGCGGATCGCCGATGCGGTGCATTCGATGTAGGAGCGCTCCGTCATGCAATCGCCGAACATCTCGGACGGGTTGAGCCGCTCGAGTCGTGCGCCGCCGCGCCGCCGTTCATAGGTCGCGAAGCCGCCGTCGGCGTTCTGCCGCGCGAGCAGGAAACGGAAGGCCGCACCCAGCCGCGCGGGCGGTATCCGCGCGGCAACCTGCAGCAGGTCGGGCACACGATGGCACAGCACCAGTGCGCTGATCGCCTCCGCCGTGCAGTCGCTCACCGGCCAGCCATGGGTCGCTGCGCCGAAGCACCATCCGCCGCGCGGATCCTGGCGCCCTTCGTCCATCCCGTCGGGCATGCCAATCACCTGCAGCGCCGCCAGCGCCGCGTAGCCGGACCGCATCGCCGCCATCTCGTGGGCCGAGACATCGGTGGTCTCCGCCAGGGCCTGCAGGGCGAAGGCGGTGTCCCACGTCGTCGAACGCGCGCCGGCATGGCGCCGACCCTCCGCCGCATCGTCCCAGCACCAGGCATCCAGGCCCGCGAGGCTCGCCGTCACGTCGGGATCGTGCGGGTCGTTGGCCCAGAGCGCGAGCGTGTTCAGAATCCCGTTCACCGGCGACAGGGCCTGGAAGCCGGATGTGCGCTGCTCGGCGCGTATGCGGGTGAGGCAGCGGGCCAGCGCACGGCGCCGCAACGAGGCGGCAAACGGCAGCCGGTGCCAGATCGGACCCAGCGTCCGCATGGTGTCGTTGGCCAGGCGGAGGCCGCGTCCGGGCCGGACGTACAGGTCTGTCGCGGCGATGCGGTGGCGGGGCAGGGGGCCGGGCTTCGTGAAGCGGGCCAGTTCCCGGCGCAGGTCCGCGCCGATGCTGCCGGGGTCCGCTCGCAGGCCGACGCCGGACAGATACGCCATGCCGAGATAGATGTAGCGGGTGTGGCAATAGAGCCGGTCCGCCGCCAGCGGCAGCCAGGCCGGCAGCAGGAATAATTCCGGCGGACACACGGTCAGGTGGCGGCGGTCGTAGAGGCCGAGCAGCGACAGCCAGAAGCGGCCCCAGGTGGGCAGCGTGCCGAGACCTTCCTCATGCCGGATGAGCCAGGTCTCGGCGTCGCGCAGCAGCGGCGATCCCGGCTGCTCGCCCAGCAGCCGCGCCGCGACATAGACGAGCGTGGTGACGAACAGATAGGACGCCGATTCCGGATGCAGGCCCCAGCCGCCATCCGGTCGCTGCGTACGCGCAAAATGCTGCAGGATGCGCCGCGCGTGCGCGGGCGGCACCGGCCGCGCCATGATCGCATGCGCCAGCACGACCTGGGCGGTGATCACCGGACACCAGACGACCTCACCCTCCCACCGGCCGGCCGCGTCCTGGCTCGCGATGAGGCGGGCGGTGGCGCGCTGCGCCGACGCTGCGATGGCGGCAGAGGCGACGGCGACCGGGTCGTCCGGGAGAGTCACCCGGGGCGCTTGCGCATGACGACCAGCAGGTCGGGGGTGAAGATGCCCTGCATCCCGCCGGCCACCAGTGCGCGGCCGTTCCGCTCGAGCATGCGGGCGATCGTGACCGTGCCGCGCGGCGCGATCCGCACCGCCTCCAGCAGCCGTGTCGTGACGCCGGTCGCCAATCTCCCGAGGCCCGACGTGCGGCGCAACGCGAGGGGGTTGCGGGTGGGTGCCAGCCTTTCCCACCACGGGATTTCGCTGCCGGCGCACCGGTCCTCGACCTGCACGAGTTCGAGCCCCGAGCGTCCCACCGCGTCGACGATCTCCTGCGCCGTGGACAGATGCCCGATGGCGTTGGTGAATTCGATGTCGTGCCGTAGACGCAGATGGTCCGGATCGGTCGGGTCGAAGCGGTCGGTGAGGGCCCACTCGTAGCTGGCGAACAGGCCGCCCGGTCGCAGCACGCGCCCCACCTCCGCATAGACATCGGCCAGCGAGGCCGCGTGCACCGTCGCCTCGATCGCATAGGCGGCGTCGAACGACGCGTCGGGGAACGGCATCGCCATGAAGTCGCCCTCGACGACCTCGCACCGGTGGTCGAGCGCGGCGCGCCGGTTATGCTGCCGGGCCCGCGCGACCTGGTAGGGATTGTTGTTGACGCCGGTGACGGTGCAGCCGGCGAACCGGGCGATGGTGCGCATCGGTCCGCCGACGCCGCAGCCGACATCGAGCACCTGGCTGGCGGGCGACAGCCGCAGGCGCAGCGCCAGGAACTGCTCATGCCGCAGCATCGATTCGCGGAACGTCTCGCCGCGCGCGCGGGGGGCGAAGTGGAACGACTGTCCCCAGCCATACTCGTAGAAGTCGGTGACGAGATCGTAGTAGCCGCTGACCACCGTCGCGTGGTCGAGCCCGCGGTCCGCCGGGGCGGCGTCGAAATAGGCCTGGTGGCGATCGACGGCCGCGGGCACCTCGATGTCGGCGGCCGTCCCGCTCGCCACGCGCAACAGGCCGGGTGCCGCTGCGCCGCCATCGCGGGCGTCCGGCCGGTTCATGCGCGGCTCGCGACGCCGCGCACGACGAAATCGCGCCATGCATCGGCGATCGCCGCCTCGATCGAGGTCGGAACGAAGCCAAGCTCGGTGCAGGCCTTGCTGGTGTCGGCGCGGCGCCCGAGACGCAGCAGGCGCAGCGCGGCGGGGGTGAGCAGCGGCTCCGCGCCCGGCGCGAACAATCCGCCGACCCTGCTGGAGACCTCGGCCAGTCCCCGCATCGTGCGGGGCGACAGACGGATCGGCCGGCGCGGCTGCGACGTGACGTGACGGAACGCCGACATGATCTCGTCCATCGTGCGGAAGCCGGTCGAGAAGATGTATTTCTGGCCCGCCCGCCCGCGCGCCATCGCCAGCCGATGGCCCCACACGATGTCGCGCGCCGCGACGAACTCGAAGCCGCCGGCGATGTAGGCGGGCAGCCGGCCGCGCGCGTAGTTCAGCAGCACCCGCCCCATGCGCGAGGGCTTGAAGTCGTTCGGGCCGATGATCGCGGTGGCGGTCGCGATCACCACGTCCAGCCCGTCGGCGAATGCCTTCAGGCACTCGTGCTCGGCTGCGGCCTTGGTCTGCTCGTACGGCAGATGCGGCTCCAGCGGATTGAACGGCTCGGTCTCGTCGCTGGGCACGCCGTCGCCGCGATGGCCGACGGCACTGAACGAACTGGTGACGACGATCTTCTCGACCCGGGCGGCGTGCGCGGCACGCAGCAGGCGGCGCGTGGCGACGACATTGGTCTCGAACAGGTCCGCGCGGCGCTGCGGCATCGTGGAGACGCGCGCGGCGCAATGGTACACCTGTTGGCACCCCTGCACGGCGGCCTCGGCGGTCTCCGCGTCGCGCAGGTCGCCGACCATGACCTCCAGCCGCAGGCCGGCGACGCTGGGGCGCTCCTTCTCGGCGTGCAGCAGTGCGCGCACCGACTGGCCGGCGTCCACCAGGTGGCGCACCAGGTTCGCTCCGAGATGGCCGCCCGCGCCGGTCACCAGGACCGTGCCGGCAGGCGCCGGTTCAGACGGATTCACCCACCGCCTCCGTGGTCCCGGCCAGATGACGGCGCCACCGGTCGACGATCAGCTTCTGGAATTCGCCGACGGCCGGGTTCAGTTCATGGCTGGCGGCATGCGGGTCGTGCTCGTAGGCCTGCTGTTCGGCCTCCACCATGCGGCCGTCCTGCGCGAGCAGGGGACGGATCAGCAGGCGGCGCGCGGCGCGCATCAGCAGATGCTGCAAGCCGCGCGGCATCGGCCGGCGCAGCAGCGGGACCTGCACCGCGCCGAAGTAGAACAGGAAGAATACCTGCGTCGTGCGCAGGTCGAGCGGCAGCAGGAAGCACCAATGCTTGATGCGGCCGCCGGTATCCGAGCACTGGTAGGGATAGTCGAAGCACAGATCCATCCGATCGACCTTCACCCGCGACCGATCGACGAAGTGTTTGCTGAACCTGCCATCGCCTACCAGGACATCATAGCTGAGCCGGACCCGCGTGCCATCCGCCCCCAGCGCGGTGAGCTTCGCGTCGCTGAACGGCCGGTAGCGGCGGTGCAGATGGGCATGGGTGAAGTCGCTGACGTTCTCGATGATCAGCGAGTGGTGCGCCGACCAGGTGAAGCCGACCAGGATGCTCGGCCACGGCGCCGGTCCGTCAAGCTCGGGAATGTCCGGCAGCGGCACGGCATCGGCGAGTGCCGGATTGCCGGGGAACAGCCAGATGAGGCCGTAGCGCTCGCGCACCGGGAAGCTGGCGATGCGGATGCGCGCGATCGACCGGCCGAAGGTCTCATGCGCCACCGAGGCCAGCGTGCCGGACGCATCGTAGGCCCAGCCATGATAGGCGCAGACCAGGCGGCATCCGGCGACCTCGCCCAGCGACAGTTTCAGGTGGCGGTGCGCGCAGCGGTTCTCCACCGCCGCGAGTGCGCCGTCGGTCCCGCGGAACACCGCGATCGAGCGGCCGAGAAAGCGGGTCTCCATCACCTGGCCGCGTCGCAGGTCGGCAGCCTGGCCGACCGCGTACCAGTGATCCGGGTCGAGACCTGCGGCACGCGTCATCTGCCTGCGCGTGCGCGCCTCGCCGAAACCAGGAGGAGCCACGACGGGTGTGACCGCGTTGGAACGGTCAGCGCGGGTCCGGGGCTTCACGGCGGGTCAGCGCTAGCAGGTCGGGCTTGAAGTTGGGCAGCCGGGGGATGCTGTCCAACAGATGGATCTCGCCGGGCATCATGTGCGGCGGCAGGTCCTCGCGCAGGGCGGCACGGATGGCGGCACGCATGGCGTGCGGTGCGGCCGGTCCGGTCTCGTTGGCAACGACATAGGCGAGGAAGACGGTGTCGTCGCCCGCGGTGCGCGTCACCACGGCGCAGTCGAGGACGCCGGGAAGCCGGTGCAGCAGCGCCTCGACGTCGCCCGGATCGGCGCGCAGGCCGCGGATCTTCACGCGCCGGTCGCGCCGTCCGGCAAACTCGGCGAGGCCGTCCTCGCGCAGGCGGATCAGGTCGCCGGTGTGCAGGATGCGCGCCGACGGATCGTCGGGATCCTGCCGGAACGGGCCGGGCAGCACCGCACCGCCCGCCCACATGCCGCTCGCGATGGCGCGGCCGCGGACCACCAGTTCCCCCACGCAGCCGGGCCCGGCCGGTTCATCCGCATCGTCGAGCAGGCGGATCGAGGCATGGCGCGCGAGGTAGCCGCACGGCAGGCCGGCGCCCGTCGGCTCGAAATCGCGCGGCACGAACCAGTGGAACAGCACCATCGTCTCGGTCGAGCCCAGGCTGACGCGGATATGGCAGGTGGCGGGCAGCACGCCGCGCAGGGCCGCCACCGCATCGGCGGTCACCAGTTCGCCGAACAGGTCCACGATGCGCAGGCTGGCCAGCGCATCGGCCGCGTCCGCGCGTGCCGTGAAGCTGCGCAGCACCGACGGCACGAAGGCCAGTATCGTGCACTGCGTCGCCTTCAGCGTGCGGAACACGGCGTTGATGCCGTGCTGGCGCAGGTCCGCGATGTGGAAGGTCGCCCCGGTCAGCAGCGCGGCGAGCGCCTCGCGCACGCTCGCGCCGCCGAGCGACGCAAGCCCCACCAGCCGGTCGTCCGGCCCGATATGGCAGGCATCGATGTACTCGGCCAGGGAGGTCAGGAACTGGCGCTGCGAGAAGGCGACCCCCTTCGGCCGGCCCGTGCTGCCCGACGTGTAGATGACGCCGGCGGGGGCATCGACCGCCTGGGAGACCGATGGTGCATCCCCCACCGGCGCGGTGTCGCCGGCCGCCACGGGCACCACTGTTGCCAGGTCGCGCAGCAGATCGTCGGGCAGCGACAGCCCGGGGCCGAGCACGACGGTGACCGCCCCGCTGTCGCGCAGGATGGCGCGCTGGTGGTCCGCGGGATAGCCGGCATCGACCGGGACGATCGGCCGGCCGGTCATCAGGCAGGCCAGGAAGACGACGGGAAACTCGGCCGTGTTGTCGAGGATCGCGGCGACCGGCCCGCCATTCGGCGTGGCGTCGGCGATACGGGCCGCCATGGCGGTGACCCTCGCGCGGACCTGGCGGTAGGTGAGCGTCGCCGCGCCGTCGTCGATGGCGACCTTGTCGCCGAAGCGGTCAGCGATCGCGAAGAAGCGGGTGACGATCGGCTGCTCGATGCAGCCCGCCGGAAAGCGCTCGAATGCACCGGTCGGGCCGCCGTGATCCACCGTGACCGGACGGCCGCTCAGCCAGGATGGCATGATCGGCTCGTCGGGGCGAAACACGCCATCGCCTGTCGCGGCGGCCAGAGCATCAATGCAGCGTCCTTACGGTGTGAATAGTGAACGTCAACGCCGCGACGCCTATCGGAAAAAGAGACGGCTTGGAAGGGCGCCGGTACGGCGATTCCCGGCGGGTCACCCATGCGTGACGCGTTGCCTGCGGGATGCATGCGCCACTGGTCCGGGCGGTCGCGCCGGACCATCGCCACCGCGTGCACCGGCGGTCAGCCGTAGGCGTCATGCGCCACCACGGGGGCGCTCTCCACCGGCGTCCATCCTCGTCCGGGGATCGATTGCAGCAGGCTCTGCGTGTAGGCATGCCGCGGCGCCTCGAATACCTGCGCCGTGTCGCCCATCTCCACGATCCGGCCGTGCTGCATCACCGCCACGCGGTCGCAGATCTGCGCCGCGACGCGCAGGTCGTGGGTGATGAACAGCATCGTCAGCCCCAGCCGCTGGCGCAGTTCCTCCAGCAGTTCCAGCACCTGCGCCTGCACCGACACATCGAGCGCCGAGACCGGTTCGTCGGCGATCAGCAGTTCCGGCTCCATCGCCAGCGCCCGGGCGATGCCGATCCGCTGGCGCTGCCCGCCGGAGAATTCGTGGGGAAACCGCTCCCCCGCGCCGGGATCGAGCTGCACGAGCGCCAGCAGTTCGCGCACCCGCCGCAGCGCCTCCTGCCGCGGCACGCCGGCCGCGATCGGGCCATCGGCGATGATCTCCGCCACGCGCCGCCGCGGGTTCAGCGAGGCAAACGGGTCCTGGAACACCATCTGGATGCGCCTCCGGAACGGCTTCCAGCCGCGCCGGTCCAGCCGCGTCAGGTCGGTGTCGTGGAACCGGATCGCGCCTGCCTCCGGCTGCACCAGCCGCACCACGCAGCGCGCGAGCGTGGACTTGCCCGAGCCGCTCTCGCCGACCAGCCCGAGCGTCTCGCCCTTGCGCAGCACGAAATCGGCGTCCGCCACGGCGTGCACCGCGGTGCCGCCGCCGAACAGTCCGCCGCCGCGGCGGAAGGTCTTGCGCACGCCGACCGCCTCCAGCACCGGCCGTCCCTCGACCGGCGCGCGCTTCGCCATCCGGTGCGGCACCGCGGCGATCAGCGCGCGGGTATAGGGATGCTGCGGCGCGTTGAGCACCTGCGGCGCCGCGCCTGCCTCCACGATGCGGCCTTCCTGCATCACCGCGACCCGGTCGGCGATCTCGGCCACCACGCCGAAATCATGGGTGATGAACAGCACGCCGGTGCCGCGCCGCGTCTGGATCTCCTTGATCAGCCGCAGGATCTGCATCTGCGTCGTCACGTCGAGCGCGGTGGTCGGCTCATCGGCGATCAGCAGCTTCGGTTCCAGCGCCAGCGCCATGGCGATCATCACGCGCTGGCGCTGCCCGCCCGACAGCAGGTGCGGATAGGACCGCGCCAGTCGCGCCGGGTCGGGCAGGTTCACCGATTCCAGCAGTTCCGGCACACGCTCGCGCGCGCCGCCGACGCCGTGCACCGCCAGCACTTCGGCCACCTGGTCGCCGACGCGCATCAGCGGGTTCAGCGCGGTCATCGGCTCCTGGAAGATCATGCCCAGATGGGCGCCGCGCAGCGCGCGCATGTCCGGCTCCGACAGCGCCAGCAGGTCGCGCCCCTCGAACAGGATGCGCCCATGCTCACGCTTCAGCGCCGCCGGCAGCAGGCCCATGATGGCGCCGGCGGAGACCGACTTGCCGGAGCCGCTCTCGCCGACGATGCACAGCACCTCGCCGGGATCGACGGTGAAGCTGACGCCGCTGACGGCGTGCGCCCGGTCGGCGCCACGCGGCAGCGCGATGGTCAGGTCCTCGACCGCGAGCAGGCTCACCGCCGGCGTGCCAGGCGCGGGTTGAGCGCGTCGCCCAGGCCCTCGCCCACCAGGTTCAGCGCCAGCACGGTGAAGAAGATCGCGAGGCCCGGAAACACGCTCATCCACCAGGCCAGCCGGATCACGCTGCGGCCGGCGCCGATCATGAAGCCCCAGGACATCAGGTTGGGGTCGCCCAGGCCCAGGAAGGACAGGCCGCTCTCCAGCAGGATGGCATTGGCCACCATCAGCGAGGCCAGCACGATCACCGGCGCGAGCGCATTCGGCAGGATCTCGCGGAACACGATCGTCACATGCGAGTGTCCCAGAACTTCGGCCGCCTGGACGAACTCGCGCGACCGCAGTGACAGGAACTCGGCGCGCACCACGCGGGTGACCGGCGGCCACGACACGATGGCGATGGCGGTGACGATGGAGCCGAGGCTGGGGGAGAAGATCGCCACGAGCACGATGGCGAGGATGAAGCTCGGCACCGTCTGGAAGAACTCGGTGAAGCGCATGATGGCATCGTCCAGGATGCCTCCGGCATAGCCCGCGACGGCGCCCAGGCTGACGCCCAGCAGCAGCGCGACCGCGGTGGAGATGGCGCCGATCAGCAGCGAGACGCGCGCGCCATAGGCGATACCGGCCGCGACGTCGCGCCCCAGGCTGTCCGAGCCCAGCAGGAAGTCCATCTCGCCCGGCGGCTGGAACGGCGCCCCCTGCATGTCCCACGGCGAGAACGGAAACAGCCAGCCGGCCAGTGCGGCGACGACGCCCACCAGCAGCACCACGACCACGCCGGCGAGGGCGCCCTTGTTGCGGGCATAGGCCCGGACGAACCCGCTCATGCCACGAGTGTTCCTTGGTTCGGCTGCAAGTGCCGTTCCTTCGTCCCGGCCGCAGCTTCGCCTCGCACCGCGGCGGGCGCGGGGTCAAGGATCGCCGCAGGCGACCGGCAAGGCCGGCGCGCAGCGTCCTTGAGGCCGTGCCCGCCGTGGTGCGACGCTCGCGCGACCGGGCCCGCAACAGCCATGGTGCTCACGCCGACTGCACCCGAGGATCGATCAGCGCGTAGAGCAGGTCGGTGATCAGGTTGAACAGCACCACCAGCACGGAGGTGCACAGGAACACCCCCAGCAGCACCTGGTAATCGCGCGCCAGCAGCGCATCGAATGCCAGGCGTCCGATGCCCGGCCAGGCGAACACCGTCTCCACCAGGATCGAGCCGCCGATGAGCTGGCCGGCCTGGATGCCGGCCAGGGTGATCACCGGCAGCAGCGCGTTGCGCAGGATGTGGCGGCGCAGGATGCGGCCCTCCGGCACGCCCTTGGCGCGTGCGGTGCGCACGAAGTCCTGTGACGCCACCTCCAGCATCGAGGCGCGCGTCAGCCGCGCATAGACCGCCATGTAGAACAGCCCGAGCGTGAGGGCAGGGAGGATCAGGTGCTCGCCCACATCGGCGATCGCGGTCCAGCCGGTATAGCCCGCGCCCACCGACTCCATCCCGAAACTCGGCAGCCAGTTCAGCCAGACGCTGAGCAGCAGCACGAGCATCAGCCCCACCCAGAACAGCGGCGTCGCGTAGAACGCCAGCGCCAGCACGGTGATCAGGCTGTCGGCAAGGCGCCCCACGCGCTGCGCCGCCATCGCACCCAGCGTGATGCCGGCCACGATGGCGAAGGCGAAGGCCGTGCCCGTGAGCAGCAGCGTCGCCGGCAGCCGTTCCATGATCAGCCCCGCGACCGGGCGCCCCTGGCGGAACGAGGTGCCGAGATCGCCTTGCAGCACATGGCCCAGGTACATCGCGAGCTGTGTCGACAGCGGCTGGTCCAGCCCGAACTGTGCGCGGAGCTGTGCCATGAGCTGCGGATCGGCCGCACCGGACTGGCCGGCGATGACGCTCGCCGGATCGCCGGGCGCGGCGTGGATCAGCAGGAAGTTCGTCACCGCGATGGCCAGGATCACGGCGACGATCTTGACGATGCGCTCCGCCGCGAGGCGGGCGAGACGGATCACCGCCCGGCCCCTCGCGTCACCCGAAATACACCTGGCCGAAGCCGGCGTTCGGACCCATCGCCGTGCGGATCACGTTGTGCAGCTTCTTCTCGTGGATGGTCGGCCAGGCGAGTTCCATCAGCCAGATCTGCGGGATCTCCTCGCACAGGATCGCCTGCACGTCGGAGAACGCCTTGGAGCGCACTGCGGGATCGCCCGATTCACGCGCGATGGTGAACAGCTCATCGACCTTCGGGTTGCTGTAGCCGCCGGTGTTGGTGAAGGTCACCTTCTTGATGTTGCTGGAGACGTAGCTGCGCTCCACGCCCAGCGTCGGATCGCCGAACTGCGACAGGAAGTTGGTGCTGGTCTCGTAGTCCCAGTCGCCGATCCGCTTGGCCCAGGCACCGGCGTCGGTGGTCTCCAGCACCACCTCGATGCCGACATGGCCGAGCGCCGTGCGGAAGTACTCCGACAGACGTGTCCACACCTCACCATAGGGCAGGGCAAGCTGCTTGATGGTGAAACGCACGCCCTTGGCATTCGGCTTCAGCCCTGCCGCGTCCAGCAGCGCCTTCGCCTTGTTCGGGTCGTAGGCCTGCAGCTTCGCCACCTTCGGATCGTAGTATTTGGTGGTGGAGACGACGGGCCCGGTTGCCGCCTTGCCGATGCCGAACCACAGCTTGCTGACGATGAAGTTGCGGTCCAGCGCGTGGCTGATCGCCTGACGCACCCGCACATCGTCGAGCGGCTTCACCCGGTGGTTGATCTCGATCCAGGAAAGCTGCGAGGCGTATTCCCAGCCTGCGAGTTCCACCTCGAGGTTCGCCATCTTCTTGAAGCGCGGCACGTCGAACGGCTCGATGTCGTTGGCCTGGGTGAGCTGCACCTTGCCTGTCTGCAGCGCCAGCGCGCGGCTCTGGCTGTCGGGGATGATGTTGTAGATGATCTCGTCGAGGTAAGGTTCGCCCGGCGCCCAGTACTGCTCGAACCGCTTCATGCGGATGAAGTTGCCGCGCTGCCATTCCACGAACTGGAACGGGCCGCTGCCGATCGGCTTCTGGTTGGCGGGATTGGTGCGGTAGTCGGTGCCCTCATAGATGTGCTTCGGCACGATCGCGCAGGCGGTGACGTCGAACATGAGGATGAACGGGTCGAACGGCTGGTCCAGCGTCAGCACCACCGTCAGCGGATCGGGCGCCGTCGCCTCCTTGATCTTGGCGAAGATCGGCCGGGCGCGCGGCGACAGTTCCGTGTGGAACTTCATGATCGAGAAGATCACGTCATCGGCGGTGAGCGGATGGCCGTCGTGGAACTTCACGTTCTCCTGCAACTTGAACGTGTAGGTCTTCTTGTCGTCGGACAGCGTCCACGACTTGGCGATCTGCGGCAGCGGTTCCAGCGTATGGGAATATTCCAGCAGGCCCTGGAACAGCTTGCCCGCGGCAAGCTGGGTCGGCCCCTGGTTGTTGACGCCGAGCACCAGGATCGGCGGCTCCGGCGTGAGGATGGTGTTCAGCGTGCCGCCGCGCTTGGGGGCCGCCTGCGCAAACGCGAGATGGGGTGCGAGGCCGGTGGCGGCTGCGCTGGCGATCAGGCCACGGCGGGTCAGTGCAGTCATGGGGTGAGCGTCTCCGTGCTTGCCCTCCCCTTGTTGGTGCGTTGCAAAAAACCTACCCGGCTGCGCTGGCTGCCACAAGCCCGCCCGCCGAGGCCCAAGCCTGCTCGTTGCGTGGCGGGAATTTGCAATCGGTCGGGATTCGGGCAAGCTGTTGGTCAGACTGTTGGGCGCGGTCCGGGCCGTCAGGGCCCTGGCCGTGAGCCGCCAAAGTCCGGGCGTCATCAAGCAAATCCTGCCTCCACACCGGCTGCCGTTGCGCAACCGGTCCCAATCCGTGTCGAACCGTCAGCAACTGTTCATCAGGGAGACGACGTCATGGCCAATGATATCGCCGACGCTTTCCTTCAGACCACCGGCAGGCTGCCGATGGCCTCCGCGCAGGCCATCAATGACTTCTTCACACAGCGCCGCGGAGGGAACACGTTCAACAAGTGGTTCAACGCCAATGCCGCGGGCGATGCCGTGCTCTGGGACCACCGGCGGATTCCCGACCGGCCCGAGACCGCCGCCCGTTTCGCGGCATTCTGGGACGATGCAGGGGAGGTCTTCGGCCAGACACCAAACCTGATGCAGTTCATCTGCCTGGAATGCATCTTCGTGAACGAGATCAACGCCGATCTGGTGCCGATCGAGGAGAAGGTCGGCCGCCAGGGCCATCCAGGACTCGCCTATGCATTCGATGCGATCCCGGGCGTGAAGCGGAGCTACAATACGCTCAGCGGCAACCTCACCGCATTCGATCTGTTTCGCGATCCGGCCTATCGTCAGGCGCATGCGGGCAAGCCGCTCGCCAGCGAATTTCCCACACCCGCCGACGTCGAGCAGGCCTGGAAAGGCGAGGCGTGGCCACAAGGTTTCGCGACATCGGTCGATCCGGCGCAGACCGGCTTCCTGCAGGAGGCGGATTTCTACAAGTTCCGCGGGCGGGGCCTCATCCAGACGACCGGACGGGCGAACTACACCAAGCTGATCCACTTCATCCGCTCATACACCGGCAACGATCCGGTGTTGCAGCAGTTCGCGCGGGCCTGGACCAATGTCGATGACAAGACAGCGGCCAGCACCAGTTCGAACGACGACTGGCACAGGCTGTTCTTCAGCGGGAGGCTGGAACTGGCGAAGGCGGCGGTGCGGATCCACAACCAGGGTGGCGGCGGCTATCTGGCGATCGCCGTCGACGATCCGGCGCTGGTGAATGAGGAAAGCAACGCCACGGGATCGGTGTTCAACATGGGCCTGCGCATCTCCGGCAGCCAGAAATATGCCGCGACGTTCAAGAACCGCGTGGCGAAGCTGTGTGAACTCCTGGCGCCTGTCGTGGGCTGACGGTTCGCTGCACGACGGCGTCCCTTACCATCGTCATCCTCCGCGCAGGCGGAAACCCAGGTGGCGCAATGGCCGCTCCGGGTTCGCGTCTGCGCGGCAATGACGGGGGCGTCGTCTTCGTCCTGTGCGTCGTCTCAGATGTGGATCACCTTGCCGTACGCATCCAGCACCGCCTCATGCATCGTCTCCGAAACGGTCGGATGGGGGAAGATCGTCTCCATCAGTTCGGCCTCGGTGCTCTCCAGCGTGCGCGCGATCGCGAAGCCCTGGATCAATTCCGTCACCTCGGCACCCACCATGTGCGCACCAAGCAACTCGCCGGTCTTCGCGTCGAACACCGTCTTGACCAGGCCTTCGGGCTCACCCATCGCGATCGCCTTGCCGTTGCCGATGAACGGGAAGCGGCCGATCTTCACCTCGTGGCCGGCCTCCTTCGCCCGTGCCTCGGTCAGCCCCACCGAGGCGACCTGCGGACGGCAATAGGTGCAGCCTGGGATGTTCCTGACGTCCATCGGATGCACGTCGTTCACGCCGGCGATCTTCTCGACGCAGAGCACCCCCTCATGGCTCGCCTTGTGGGCGAGCCACGGCGGCCCGGCCAGGTCGCCGATCGCGTATACGCCGGGCTCGCCGGTGCGGCAGTATTCGTCGATCACCACATGCGTGCGGTCCACCTTCACGCCGGTGCCCTCCAGCCCGAGCCCCTCGACGTTGCCGACGATGCCCACGGCGGAGATGACGCGGTCGACCGTGATGTCCTGGCTCTTGCCGCCGGCCTCCACCGTGACCGTCACGTTGTCGGCGCCCTTCTTCACGCCTTTGACCGCCGCGCCGACCAGGATCTTCATCCCCTGCTTCTCGAACGCCTTGTGCGCGAAGGCCGAAATCTCTTCGTCCTCGACAGGGAGAATCCGCGGCAGCACCTCCACCACGGTCACATCGGCACCCATGTTGCGGTAGAAGCTGGCGAACTCGATGCCGATCGCGCCGGAGCCGATCACCAGCAGCGATTTCGGCATCGCCGGTGGCACCATCGCCTCCTTGTAGGTCCAGATCAGCTTGCCGTCCGCCTCCATGCCGGGAAGCTGCCGCGCGCGCGCGCCGGTCGCCAGCACGATATGCGGCGACTTCAGCGTGGCCACCGGCTTGCCGTCCTTCTCCACCGCCACGGTCTGCTTGCCGGCGAGCCTGCCGGCACCGTCGAACACGGTGACCTTGTGCTTGCGCAGCAGGAACGCAACGCCCTGCGACAACTGTTTCGCCACCGCGCGGGAACGCTTCACCACCTTGTCGATCTCGAACCGCGACTCGACCGGGGTGAAGCCGAATTCCGGCAGGTGGTGCAGCAGGTGGTTGATCTCGGAGGTGCGCAGCAGCGCCTTGGTCGGGATGCAGCCCCAGTTGAGGCAGATGCCGCCGAGATGCTCGCGCTCCACCACCGCGGTCTTCATGCCGAGTTGTGCGGCACGGATCGCCGCGACGTAGCCGCCGGGACCGCCGCCCAGAATGACGATGTCGAATGCTTGGTCAGCCATTGCCCGCTCCTTCGGCCAGCGCATTCATGGCGTCTTCGGCGAGGCTCTGTGCAATCCATCCGCGCACCGGCTTCGCGCCGATGCGGCGATAGAACTCGATCGCCGGCGTGTTCCAGTCCAGCACGTTCCATTCCATGCCGATGCAGCCTCGCGCGACGGCGGCGCGCGCCATGTGGCGGAACAGCGCAAGGCCGATCTTGTGGCCGCGCCACGCCGGCTCGATGTAGATGTCCTCGACGAACAGGTTCCAGCGGCCGCTGAACGTGCCGAACTGGAAATACCATAATGCGAAGCCGACCGTTTCACCGCCCGCCTCGACCAGCAGGGAGGACAGCGGCGCGTCGGGTCCGAAGAGCGCATCGTTCAGTTGCGCCTCGGTGATGCGGAAGCGCGCCTGCAGCTTCTCGAACGTGGCGAAGTCCAGCATCAGCCGGTGCAGCACCGGGATGTCGGCGGACGTCGTGGGGCGGAGCGCGAATGTCATGGGCTCGTTGCCCCGAGCAGGGCGGGTCTCGCCCGGACGCCGGTGCGGCACGCGGCGTACGATTCGACCCGGAGAAGGCGCGGAGGTCCGCGGAGGATCAAGGAGACAGACGAGAGGGCGCTGCGCGGGGTACGTGCGACGGCGCCGTGCGTCTCGCGCGACCCTCTCACAGCAAAAGGCTCAGCGGATCCTCGACGATCCGTTTGAACTCGCGCAGCCAGCGCGCGCCGAGCGCACCGTCCACCACGCGATGATCGACGCTGAGCGTGACCGTCATCACGGTCGCGATCGCCAGTGCGTCGCCGCGTACCAGCGGCCGCTTCTGCCCGGCCGCCACGGCCAGGATCGCGGCCTGCGGTGGATTGATGATGGCGGTGAACTCGGAGACGCCGAACATGCCCATGTTGGAGATCGAGAAGCCGCCGCCCTGGAATTCCTCGGGCTTCAGCTTGCCGGCGCGCGCGCGTCCCGCCAGGTCCTTCATCTCCCGGCTGATCGTCGCAAGGCCCTTCTGGTCCGCGCGGCGGATGATCGGCGTGATCAGCCCGTCGGGGATCGCCACCGCGACGCTGATGTCCACATCGTCGAACACCACCATCGCGTCATCGGTCCAGGCGGCGTTCACCGCGGGCACCCGGCGCAGCGTTGCGGCGGACGCCTTGATCACCATGTCGTTGATGGTGATCAGGTAGGCGTCGGGCCCCTCCTTCGGCGACTTCGCGTTCAGGTCGCCGAGCAGCTTGATCAGCGCGTCGATCTCCACGTCCATCGAGACGTAGAAATGCGGGATGGTCGACTTGGCCTCGGTGAGGCGCCGCGCGATCACCTTGCGGATGTTGCTGTGTGGCACAAGCGTGTGCGGTGCGGCGACCGGTACCGGAGCGGGGCGCGCGGCTTGTGCCGGTGCGGCAGGAGCCGCGGCCGGTTGCGCGGCCGGTGCGGCGATGGCGGGCTTCTGCAGCGCCGCCTCGATGTCCGCCTTCACGATGCGCCCGTTCGGCCCGCTGCCCTTCAGCGTGGCCAGGTCGATCCCCGACTGCCTGGCCATCCGGCGGGCGAGCGGTGAGGCGAACAGGCGTTCGCCGCCCGCATCCTGGCCGTTGGCGGCCGCAGCCTGCGGTGCCGGCTTCGCCGCTTCCGGCGCGGCCGCCGGCGGGGCAGGGGCCGGCCTCGGTGCAGCCGCCGGGGCAGGGGCCGCAGCTTGGGCTGGAGCGGAGGCCGGTGCCGCGGAGGCCGCGCCACTCGGCACCGCCTCACCCTGGTCCACCAGGATCGCGATCGGCTCGTTCACCTTCACGTTCTGCGTGCCGTCGGCGACCAGGATCTTGCCGAGCACGCCTTCATCGACCGCCTCGACCTCCATCGTCGCCTTGTCGGTCTCGATCTCGGCGATCACGTCGCCCGCGCGCACGTTCTCGCCTTCCTTCTTCAGCCAGCGCGACAGCGTGCCCTCGGTCATCGTGGGCGACAGCGCCGGCATCAGGATATTGGTCGCCATGGGCCGCTCCCCTCAGACGATCTTCTTCACTGCATCGACCACCCATTCGGGCTGCGGCAGCGCGAGCTTTTCCAGATTCGCCGCATAGGGCAGCGGCACATCGGCGCCGTGCACGCGCACCGGCGGCGCGTCCAGCCAGTCGAACGCATGCTCGATCACCTGCATCGTCACTTCCGCGCCGATGCCGGCGAACGGCCAGCCTTCCTCGACTGCCACCAAACGGTTGGTCTTCTTCACGCTCTCGACCACGGTCGCGGTATCGAACGGACGCAGCGAGCGCAAATTGATCACCTCCGCCTCGATGCCCTGTTCGGCCAGCGCCTCCGCCGCCTTCATCGCCACGCCTACCATGATGCTGAACGCGACGATCGTCACATGCTGGCCCACGCGCTCCACCTTCGCGCGGCCGATGGGCAGGATGAAATCCTCATCCGTCGGGCACTCGAACGTCTGGCCGTAAAGGATCTCGTTCTCCAGCACGATCACCGGATTGGGATCGCGGATCGCCGCGCGCAGCAAACCCTTGGCATCGGCCGCCGACCACGGCGCCAC
Source organism: Acetobacteraceae bacterium (assembly GCA_037201625.1). Taxonomy (GTDB): domain Bacteria; phylum Pseudomonadota; class Alphaproteobacteria; order Acetobacterales; family Acetobacteraceae; genus JAMXLO01. Next base: position 238,264 of record JBBCGR010000004.1, read on the forward strand.
CACCTTGAGGCCGGGTATATGCGCGTACCAGCTTGCGTAGCACTGCGAGTGCTGCGCCGCGACGCGCGAGGCCGCGCCGTTCGGGCCACGGAACACGATCGGGCAGCCCATCTGGCCGCCCGACATGTACAAGGTCTTGGCTGCCGAGTTGATGATCTGGTCCATCGCCTGCATGGCGAAGTTGAACGTCATGAACTCGACGATCGGCTTCAGTCCGTTCAGCGCGGCACCCACCGCCATGCCGGTGAAGCCGTGCTCGGTGATCGGCGTGTCGATCACCCGCTTCGGCCCGAACTCCTCCAGCAGCCCCTGGCTGATCTTGTAGGCGCCCTGGTACTGCGCGACCTCCTCGCCGATCAGGAAGACGCGGTCGTCGCGCCGCAACTCGGCCGCCATGGCGTCGCGCAGCGCGTCGCGCACGGTGATCGGCTTGGTCGGGCCCCAGTCCTTCTCCGGCGCCGGCGCCGCCTCGGCCATCGGCTTGCGCTGGTCCTGCGCGCCGCGGTCTGCGATCGCCCTGGCATCCTCCTCCATTGGCGCGGCCTTCGTGGCCGGGGCAGGGGCAGGGGCAGGTGCAGGCGATGCGGCGGGGGCGGGGGAAGCGGCAGGTGCGGCTGCCTCGCGCACATCCTCGCCGTTCGCCGCCAGCACGGCGATCGGCGTGTTCACGGCGACCCCTTCGGTGCCTTCGTCGACCAGGATCTGCGCGAGCTTGCCCTCGTCGACCGCCTCGACCTCCATGGTCGCCTTGTCGGTCTCGATCTCGGCGATGACATCGCCGGCCCGCACGTCGTCGCCGACATTCTTGAGCCAGCGTGACAGTTTCCCTTCGGTCATGGTGGGCGACAGCGCCGGCATCAGGATCTGTGTCGACATCGCTCAGCCCTCCAGCAGCACGTCGGTCCAAAGCTCGGCGACATCCGGCTCCGGACTGCTCTGCGAAAAATCGGCTGCGTCCTGCACGATCGCCTTCACCTCGTCATCGAGCCGCTTGAACACCGCCTCCTCGACGCCCAGCGCCTCCAGCCTGTGGCGCGCGCCGTCGATCGGGTCGTGCTGCGTGCGCATCGTCTGGATCTCCTCGCGCGTGCGATAGCGCGCCGGATCCGACATCGAGTGGCCGCGATAGCGGTAGGTCTTCGCCTCGATCAGGAAAGGGCCCTTGCCGGCGCGGCAATGCGCCACCGCCTGTTCGGCGGCGTCCTTCACGGCGAGCACGTCCATGCCGTCGATCTGCGCGCCGGCGATGCCCCAGGGCGCGCCGTTCTTCGACAGGTCGCGCGATGCCGAGGCCCGCTCGACGCTGGTGCCCATGCCGTATTTGTTGTTCTCGATGACGTAGATGACCGGCAGCTTCATCAGGGCGGCGAGGTTGAAGCTTTCGAAGGTCTGCCCCTGGTTGGAGGCGCCCTCGCCGAAGAAGGTGACCGACACCCGGTCGTTGCCGCGGTACCAGTTGCTGAACGCGAGCCCGGTGCCGATGCTGACCTGCGCACCGACGATGCCATGGCCGCCGAAGAAGTTCTTCTCCTTGCTGAACATGTGCATGGAGCCGCCCTTGCCGTGCGAGTAGCCGCCGGCGCGGCCGGTCAGTTCCGCCATCACGCCGCGCGGGTCCATTCCCGTCGCCAGCATGTGGCCGTGGTCGCGATAGGAGGTGATGACCTCATCGCCGTCCGACAGCGCCAACTGCATGCCGACGACGACCGCTTCCTGGCCGATATACAGGTGGCAGAAGCCGCCGATCAGGCCCATGCCGTAAAGCTGCCCCGCCTTCTCCTCGAAGCGGCGGATCAGCAGCATGTCGCGGTAGGCCTTCAGCAGCATGTCCTGGTCGATCGCGGCTTCCCGCGCCTTGCCGCTGCGCTTCTTGGTGTCGGCTGCTTGTGCCATGGCGCCCCCCAGTGTCCGCAGAATTGACAGGTAGCGTCGGGTCTGCCGGGCGCGCAAGCGTCACTCGGCGAAAAACCGTTATGGTGCAACGCAATAGCACTGTTTAACCGAGATCGGGTTAAACCATTGGTGTCGGGGCAAACCTGACAGGGGCGTGAGCGGGTGCATTACGTCGGATGCCTCCCCTCGGACATCTTCTTTCAACCGATGCCGCGATTTTGCAGAGAGATTTCTGGCAACCGGCACCGCTCCACGCTGTTCCCGCTGCGTGCAACGCAGAGGAGAGGTTGATGAATAAGCCGAATGGCGCGTCGGCCGGCCGCGACGAGAATCAGGGTGAGGGCAACTGGACAGCGGCAAAGGCGTTCGACCGTGACCAGAAGAAATTTGCCGAGAGCGGCAAGGTCGAGCCGGCGGCGCGCGACGCCGAACGCGCCCTCGACAGCGCTGAGGCGCCGGAAATGAAGGAAGCCGAGCGCATCGGCCGCAGCCACAGCCACGGCGAGGACCCGGCGCTGAACAAGAAGAAGTAGCCGCTACCGATCGGTCGCGCGGCCCGCCGCCCAGACGCCTCGGCGTTCGGCGCGGGCCGTGTCCTCCGCCCGCTTCAACGCCGGGACGCCATTCTCCGCCCGCGCCCAGCCGGCGGCCACCACGGCACTGTTGAGTTCGGTCCCGCTGGCCTGGCAGACCGCGAACGGGCGGCCCATCGGGTCCGATCCGGTGACCTGGCAGGCGACCGGTGCCTCGCGCACCATCGCCGCGAGCGCATTGGCCGCTGCCGCGCCGCAATCCTGGTCCACGGCGCAGGGCGTGCCGCGCGATGGCGGCTGCACGCCCTGGAGCAGGACGACCTGGTCCTGCAGTCGCAATGTTCCTCCGTCGACCACCGCGACCTGGGTCGGCGGCGCCGCCAGTGTTTCCTTGGGCGGCGGCTTCACCTCCCGGGCGGGCAGCATGGCGAGCGAGACGCCGCCCGCCACCATCACGCAGATCCCCAATGCAACGGCGAAGCCCCTGGCCTCCAGGCGAGGGAATCCGGAACGGAAGATCCGTCGCGGCCGGCTGATCGGCAATGGCGTCATCCCCGATGAGAGGTGACGCGGATGCCGCCAGCGGCCGCCCGGGTCAAGCCCCGCTTTGCAGGGTGCGACGAAATTTCAGTGGGTAACTGCGGTCAGCCAACGGCGCCATCCCGGCGCAGGCCCGCCACCTCGCCTTCGCCCAGCCCCAGCCAGGTTTCCAGCACTTCGTCGGTATGTTCGCCCAGCACCGGGGAGGGCAGCACGGTCGCCGGCTTGCCATCCACCCGCACCGGCCATGCGGGCATCTTGAAGTCGCCGTGCACCTTGTGACGCATCACCTGCATGATGCCGCGCTGCTCGAAGCTCGGGTCGTCCTGCAGTTCCATCGTGTCGAGTACCGCACCGGCCGGTATCCCGGCGGCACCGATCAGTTGCATGGCCTCCTGCTTGGTATGGTGGCGCGTCCATTCGGCGATGATCGCGTCCACTTCGGGCTCGCGCTCCAGCCGGTCCATCGGCGTTGCATAGCGCGCATCGCCGATCAGGTCCTCGCGTCCCACCAGCTTGAGCAGCCGGTCCCAGTGGTCGGGATTGGCGCGGCTGGTCATCAGGTAGACGTAGTCGTTCGGGCCGCCTGGCTTGCAGGGATACAGGCCCATCGGCGCGTTGTTCACCCCCGGCACCTTGGAGCCGCCCCGCTGCGCCGCCTTGCCGGTCAGGCCCTGGGTCGCGAAGTTGATCCGCATGTAGTGCAGCATCGCGTCCTGCATCGCGACCTGCAGGCGGCTGCCCTGGCCGGTCGCGTCGCGCTTGCGCAGCGCGCCCAGGATGGTGATCGCCATCAGCATGCCCGTGCCGGTGTCGCCGAGCGAGAAGCCGGGACGGATCGGCGGGCCATCGGCCGTGCCGGTCACGCTGAACGTGCCGCCGCAGGCCTGGGCGATCATGTCGAAGGCGAGGTTCTGCTCGAACGGGCTGCCCTCGCCGAAGCCTTTCACCTGGGCGTAGATGATCCCCGGATTGATGTCGCGCACGGTGTCGTAGCCGAGACCCAGCCGCTCGATGGTGCCCGGCGCGAAGTTCTCGACGCACACATCGGCCTTGCGCAGCATGTCCTTCACCAGGTCCAGGCCGCGGGGCGATTTCAGGTTGACGGTGATCGACTTCTTGTTGGCGTTGAACGCGTGGAAATAATATGGGTCGTTGTCCGGCTGTCCAGGGCGGAGGCGCCGGCCCGGATCGCCCATCCGCGGGTTCTCGATCTTGACCACATCGGCGCCGAGCCATGCGAGCGCCTCGGTGCAGGACGGCCCTGCCTCGAACTGGGTGAAATCGACGATCCGGACGCCGGTGAGAAGGTCAAACTCGGCGCTGTTCTGTGGCATGGTCCGTTGCTCCCTGATTGCTCAGGCGCAAACCTGCCACAACGCGGGCCGGCCGGTCACGTCCCCGGCCGGCGCCAGCCACGTCCCCGCCCGGCGCGGCCATGCTGCCGCAGCCGCCTGGTTCAGGCGGCGTCCTTCAGCAGATCGGTCACCACGCGCTCCAGATGGCGCAGCGTGTTGCAGACCGTGACAATATTGCAATAGGGCGCATAGCGGAACATGTCGGAATCGCCCGTCCCCCAGGCCGAGCGGTATTCCGGGTTCAGCCAGATGACCCGCTTCGCCCGCTGCGACAGGCGCTGCATGACGTCGGTGCGCGGATCGGTGCGGTTGCCGCGCGCGTCGCCCAGGATGAGGATGGTCGTCTTGTTGGAAACGAAACGTTCCCAGCCATCCTCGAAATCGGCCAGCGAGTTGCCGTAGTTCGACGAGCCGAAGCCGATCGTCTGCATGATCCTGGCAATCGCCGGCTCGATCTCTTCGGATTCCAGGATGTCGCTGACCTCGATCAGGCTGGAGGCGAAGGCGAAGGACCGGATGTCCTTCAGCGCCTCGTTCAGCGCGTACAGGAACATCAGCAGGAACTGCGCCATCGGCGCGACCGAGCCCGAGACGTCGCACAGCACCATCACGCGCGGCTTCTCGATGCGCTTCTGCCGCCACACGGTGATGAAGGGGACGCCGCCCCATCCCATGTTCCGCCGCAGCGTGCGCCGCACGTCGAGCTGGCCGCGCAGCCGGCGGCGCCTTGTCTTGGCGTAGCGGGCGGCGAGCCGCTTCGCCATGGCGCGCACCAGGATGCGCATCCGGTCGAGGTCGCGACGCTCCAGGTTGGACAGGCGGGCCGATTTCAGCAGTTCCTCGCGGAATTTCTCGGTCTCGCCGCGGGCGAACAGCAGCAGGTTGCGCTCCACCAGGTCGCGCGCCTGGTCGCGCAGCGCCTCGATGCGCGCTTCCAGGCGGTCGGCGCCGGCGTTGTCCGCCGCCTTGCGAAGCGCATCGGTGTCGCGCTCGACCTGGCGCAGGCCCATGCGGTCGAGGATGCGGCGGGCGTACAGGTTTTTCTGTGTGAAGAACCGGATGTTCTGAATGCCCGCCTCGCGCGCCGCCGCCTCCATCGCCGCGGCAAGGGCCGCCCGGTCATCGTCCAGCAGCATCTGCGAGAGCGACCGGCCGCCACCGCCGCCGGTGCCTTCGCCCGCCAGGCCCGGCTGGGTGACGGGGGGCTGCGGGCTGCCGTCCGGCGCATCGTCCTGTGCGAGCGGATCGCGCCTGAAGTAGAGATCGAAGCATTCGTCGAACAGGTGCTTCTCGTCCGGCGTCTTGGCCAGCACCAGCGACAGCGTGTCCTTCAGCAGCGTCCGGTCGGCGAATCCCACGATCTGCACCGCCCTCGCCGCATCGATGCCCTCGGCCGCCGAGACGCGCAGGCCCGCGCTGCGGGTTGCCTGCAGAAACTGGCGCAGCGGCTCCGACGCGGCCGCAGGAGCCAGGCTCATCCCGGCAGCCCCGCCTCGTGCCGCGCCTTCTGCGTCAGCGTGGCGATCTGCTTGTTGGCCACCTCGATGTCGGCCTCGAACTTCAGCAGCACGTTCAGCGTGTCGTGCACCATGTCGGTGTCCAGCGACGCCGCGTGCAGCAGCACCAGCACGCGCGCCCAGTCGATCGTCTCACTGACCGACGGCAGCTTCTTCAGGTCCAGCGTGCGCAATTGCTGCACGAACGCCACCAGTTCGCGGCGCAGGCTGGCCTCGATCCCGGGCACGCGGCTCTCGATGATGCGGCCTTCGAGTTTCGCGTCCGGGAAGCCGATGTGCAGATGCAGGCAGCGGCGCTTCAGCGCATCGCCGAGGTCGCGCGTGCTGTTCGATGTGAGGATGACGATCGGCGCCTGGATCGCGTGGATGCTGCCGATCTCGGGGATGGTGACCTGGTAGTCGGACAGGATCTCCAGCAGGAACGCCTCGAACTCCTGGTCGGACTTGTCGATCTCGTCGATCAGCAGCACCGCACCGCCCGGCTGCTGCAAGGCGCGCAGCAGCGGCCGCGGTTCCAGGAACTGTTCGGAGAAGAAGATGTCGCCGAACGCGTGCAGCTTGTCGAGTGCGGCGGGCAGCGTGTCCGTGACACCCAGCACGTCGCCGATCTTCTCCTTCAGGATCTGGGTGTAGAGAAGCTGCTTGCCGTATTTCCACTCATACAGCGCCTTGGATTCGTCGAGTCCCTCGTAGCACTGCATGCGGATCAGGGTGAGGTCGAGGAACGCGGCCACCGACTTGGCGAGTTCGGTCTTGCCGACGCCGGCCGGGCCTTCGACCAGGATCGGCTTCTGCAGGTGCTGGGCGAGGAAGACGGCGGTGGAGATCTGCCGGTTGGGAATGTAGCCGACCGAGGCCAGGCCCTGTTCGACCGCGGCGACCGAGTCCAATTTCCGCGCGACCGCCCCGGCCGGCGCCGCTCCTGCGTCTGGCATAAATCTTCCCATCGATGGTGCTTACCGGTGAGTAGCATCAGGGGCAGCGCTTGCCAAAGGGGTGGCGGGGCGGTCTGTCCCGGATCGTCAGGTCCGGCAGCCAGGCTCAGCCGGTCGTGCGATCCGGGCCAGGGCGAGCGAGCCGCGTCCGGCGATACAACGCCGCCAACGGGACGCCGAAATCGACGCTCTCCAGTTCCAATATCCCGTCCTCGATCACCGTGGCGCGTTCCCGCCAGTTGCCCTGCGCGTCGCGCCGCAGCAGGTGCGCGCGAACCCTCGCGCTGTCGATGACGAGGATTTCCTGCACGGTCGGAATGGTGGTGTAGGACCAGATATTGGTCCGGGTTTCGCCGCGATTGCTGGGAGACAGGATCTCCACCAGCAGGACCGGCTCACTGATGGTGTGTTCCTCTTCCTGGACTTCCGTGCAGGTCACCGCCAGATCAGGCACGCGGACATTGATGTCCGCCTGAACCCGAGGCACGACGCCGCCGGCACTCACGACCGTGCATGGGCTGTTCCGTTCATCGAAATGCACGCCGAGAAGTTTGGTCAACTCCGCCTGGATGACGCCGTGCGTCCGGCTGGCGGGCGTCATCGCCTGCGGTTCGCCATCGACCAATTGCCAGCGGCTGTTTCGCCGGCGCGTCCCACGCCAGGAACTCCGCCACATCCATCATCGCGGGAATTCTCGAGGCTGGTTCCGACATGCCGCAACTGTATCACAAATCACGGCCATGGATGCTTCGCGATGGTGCGGCACCGCCCCCGCCATCACCCCTGGTGTTTGGCCGCCGACCAGCCGTAGACCTTGTCCACCGTCCCGCCCATCAGCTTCGCCTCGTCCGCGGCGGACAGCCGGCCAGCAAGCGGGCCGCTTTCCGCGGGCCGATCCCCATGACATGATGAACCATGGAAATTTCCCTGACCCAGGATCAGCAGGCTTGGCTTGCCAGGCATGTCGAGCGGGGCGAGTTCGCCTCCGTCGATGAGGCAGCGCGTCAGCTTCTGGACGAGCGGATTGCCGAGCGAATGATCGAGGAAGACGATCTGGCGTGGACCGTTCCGCTGGTCGAAGCAGCGCGCGAGGACGTTGCGGCCGGGCGTGTGGTCACGGCCGAAAACCGCGACGCGCGCATGAGCGCCCTCCTGGCCATGATCAAGAGGTAGTGGCACGCGTCGCCGCCACGCAGTCCGCGGTCGACGATGAAGCTGCCATCCTTGCCGATCTGGGTGACACTGCGGGCTATCGCCTCGCCGCGAAGTACAAGGCCCTGTTCGACCGGCTGTATGGTCTGTTGGCCGCTCACCCGGCCATTGGTTCGCGGCGACCGTCACTGGGACCGCGCGTGCGCATCTGGGTCGTCGCGCCCTATGTCGTGATCTACGAACTCAGTGAGCGCGAGGATACCGTCATGGTCCTGCGGATCGTTCACGGCCGTCGCGATATCACGCGGACATTGCTTGGCTCCGATCCCTGAGGCGGCACCTCGTCCCCGCCATCATCCCCGGTGTTTCGCCGCCGACCAGCCGTAGACCTTGTCCACTGTCCCGCCCATCAGCTTCGCCTTGTCCGCGGCCGACAGCCGGTCGGTGTTGCGGAACGGCGCCACGCCCTGCTCGTAGGTCAGCATCCCGCTCGTCCGCGTCCAGTCCGTCCCCCACATGCAGCGGTCGATGCCGAACGCGTCGATGATGCGCAGCACCGGCTCCCAGATATCGTCGTACGGATAGCCCTGGCGCGACAGCGTGCAGGCGCCGCTGATCTTCACCCGAACATTGTCACACGCCGCCAGCGCCAGCAGCTTCGCCAGGTCGGCCCAGGGCTCGGCCGGCACCGGCGGCTGGTACGGCTGCAGCAGCCCCAGATGGTCGATCACCACCACCGTTCCCGGATTCTGCTTCACCAGCGCGGTGCCATCGTCGAGCCGCCCCCAGCAGAGGAAGTTCACCGGCAGCCCATGGCGCCCCGCGGCGGCAAAGGCGCGGTTCAAGCCGGGATCGGCCGGATCGCTCGGCATCCCCTCGCGCAGGATGATGCGCACGCCCACCGCCCCGCGCGTCGCCGCCCAGCGTGCGACCACATCGTCAACCGCCGGATTGCCGGCATCGATCGGCGTCACCACGCGGAACCGGTCCGGGTAGGTGGCGAACACCTCCAGCGCGTAGCTCGGGTCGTAGCCGTAGAGGTTGTACGAGGACACCAGCACCGCCCCATCGACGCCGACGGCATCCATCGCCGCCGTCAGTTCCTCGCCGTTGGCCGATTGCGGGCCGTGCAGGTGACCGGCCCATGGCCGTCCGGGATGGTTCCGTTCATAGGGATGGACCTGGACGTCGATGACCGGCATGGCGTGCTCTCCTCCGCGGGCGCCGAGGATGCGCCCGTGCGCCCGTCCGTCAAGGCGCGCGGCGGGAAAGTCAGGGCATGTGGCCCCCCGCGTCACCACCGCCTAGACTGCTCGCAACACGCCACCTGAGGGGACGCCCACCGCATGGATTTCCACATCAGCGCGGAACAACGCCAGATGCTCGCCTCGGTGCGCGAGCTGGCGCAGTCCGAGTTCAAGCCCAAGGCCGGCCGCTGGATGGACGGCACCTTCCCCTGGGAGAACATGAAGCAGCTCGCCTCGCTCGGCGTGCTCGGCATGTCCGTCCCCGAGGAATATGGCGGGCTCGGCCTGCCGATCCTGGACACCGCGCTGATCCTCGAGGAGATCGCCAAGGTCTGTTACGTTACCGCGATGGCCGTGCTGGGCGAGGCCGGCGTGCAGACCCGCGTCATTGCGCGCTACGCCCCCGCCGCCATGCGCGACCGCATCCTGCCGCGGGTCGTCAGCGGCGACTGCATCCTCGCCGTCTGCATGACCGAACCGCATGCCGGCACCGATGTCGCCAACTACCGCACCAACGCCCGCATCGTCGGCGACCGCGTCATCCTGAAGGGCACCAAGACGCTGATCAGCCGCGCCCCCGAGGCCGGCATGTTCGTCGTGTTCTCCCGCATCGACGGCAAGCCCGGCCGCGAGGGCATCGGCTGCATCCTCCTGGAGGCCGGCACGCCCGGCTTCGAGGTCACCGGCACCTACCACACGATGGGCGGCGAGAACCTGCACGAGATCCAGTTCGACGACTGCGAACTGCCGCTGGAAAACCTGGTCATCAAGGAGGACGGCTTCCGCAAGCTGCTCACGGCGTTCAACACGCAGCGCTGCCTGAACCCGAGCATTTCGCTCGGCCTGGCCGAGGGCGCGTTCGACGAGGCGGTGAACTACGTGCGGGAGCGCACGATCTTCGGCAAGCCGATCTCCGATCATCAAGGCGTGCGCTGGAAGCTTGCCGACATGTTCAAGGACATCGAGGCTGGTCGCGGCATCCTGTATCGTGCCTGCCTCACCGCCAGTCCGTTCCCCGATCCGTTCATGGCCGCGGCGGCCAAGGTGTTCTGCAACGAGATGTCGCTGCGCGTCACGTCCGAGGCGGTGCAGTTGCACGGCGGCTTCGGCTTCACCGACGAGGCGCCGGTGTCGCGGCTGTATCGCGGCGCGCGCTACGGCTCGATCGGCGGCGGCGCGTCGGAAACGTTGCGCGACCTGATGGGCCGCAAGATCGTCGGCGACCTGGACGTCGACCAGGGCATCCTTGGGCTCGGGACCTACTGATTGGCGCGGGGACCTGCGGCAAAAAGGGCCGTTGGTATCATCGTTCCTCCCAACCAAAATCGTAAAATACGCGAAAGTAATTCCCGTCGATGTCCTGGGCATAGAATTCATAAAGCTTGGAGGGCTGTGCCGTTGGAGGATCCGCTATTCTGGCACCTGCCGCGGCCCACTGCGCGTGAAGTGCGTCTACCTCGGCGCGGTCGGAAAGATTCAGCCAGAGGACGATGGGCCCGCGATTGCCGAGGACGGATCGATATGGCGCGGTGGTCATGAACATCCGTGTGCCGCCGCGCGACAGTCCCGCAAGGCCGAGATCCTCGTCCGACCAGTCCGTCACAAAGCCGAGCCGATCCCGATAATAGGCCAGGGCCGCGGTGAGATCGGCGACTGGAATTTCCGGGCAGACGGATGGGAATTGCATTCGAAGGGACCTCCCTCGCGACGCCGGACGCGTCGCGGGCCATCACAACCCGGCTGTGCCGTCCGGTCCAGTCGATTGGCGTTGGCCATAAGCGGCTGACCCCCATCTTCCGCTGCGACTGGACTCGCGCTTCACTGCGCCCGCGTTGCGCAAGACCGCGGAGGAAGGGTTCCAGATGCTGCTGATTGAGGCGGACGGCAAGGCACTGCTGGCGGCGGCCGGCGTGGCGGTGCCCGATTCCGTGCTGACCGGCGACACGGCGATCGGCGAGCTGCCGGGCGAAGGTCCGTGGATGGTGAAGGCGCAGGTGCCGGTGGGCGGGCGCGGCAAGGCGGGCGGCGTGGTGCGCTGCGAGGCGCCGCAGGATGTGGCGGCAGCGGTGCAGCGCATCCTGGGCATGCGCCTGAAGGGCCACCAGGTCGATGCCTGCCTGATCGAGCAGGCCGCGGTGGGCGAGGAACGCTACCTCGCGGTCATGGTGGACGCCGCCAGCTACGGTCTGCGGGTGATCTACTCGGCGCAGGGCGGCGTGGAGATCGAGCAGTCGGGCAGCGCGCAGGGCCGGCTCTGTCCGCCGCATGCCGCGGCGGTGGCGGAGGCGCTCGGCGAGTTGGGCGCGGACGCGGCCGTGGTCGCGCTGGGTCGCCGTCTCACCGAGATGCTGCTGGCGCGCGAGCTGGCATTGGCGGAGATCAATCCGCTGTTCGTTGCAGGTGACACCTGCGTCGCCGGCGACGCCAAGCTGGTAGTGGACCTGAACGCGGTTGAGCGCCAGCCAACGATCGCAGCACTGATCGAGGCGCGGCCGCAGGTCTATGCCGATGCCAACCGCAAGCTCGCCGAAGGCTTCGACTATGTGGAGCTGGATCCCGAGGGCGAGATCGGCCTGGTCACCACCGGCGCCGGCCTGTCGATGATGCTGATCGACGAGATGACCGCGCGGGGCATGAAGCCGCTGAACTTCTGCGACATCCGCACCGGCCAGATGCGCGGCAGCCCGGCGCGGCTGATGCGCGTGCTCGAGTGGATGACGGCCCGGGCGTCGCTGCGCGCGGTGCTGGTCAACGTGTTCGCCGGCATCACCGACCTGGCCGAGTTCGCCGGCCTGCTGGCCACCGCGATCGAACAGTCATCATCGCTGCGCGTGCCGGTGGCCGCCCGCCTGGTCGGCCGCGGCGCCGCAGAGGCCAAGCGCATCCTGGCCGAACGCCGGCCAGGCATGCTGGTGACGGAGGACCTGGACGAAGCGCTGGCAGCGCTCACCGCGTCGCTGGCGTCCGGCGCAACGACTTCGTCCGCCGCAACGCCCTCGGGTGGGAGTGCGCGCCCATGATCAATACGCTGTCCCGCACCACGCCCGTCATCGTCCAGGGCATCACCGGGCGGATGGGCCGCACCCACGCCGCCCTGATGCGCGCCTACGGCACCAACATCGTCGGCGGCACCTCGACCCGTACCGATATGCCGGAGGCGGCCGGCGTGCCGGTGTTCGCCACCTGCCGGGACGCCGTGCTGGCGACCGGCGCCGTGGCCTCGGTGGCGATGGCACCGCCGCTCGAGACGCTGGCCGCGGTGGAGGAGGCGCTCGCCGCCGGCATCCGCCTTGTCGTCACGGTGGCCGAAGGCATCCCGCTGCACGACGCGATGAAGATCGGCCGTGCGGTACGCCGCGCCGGCGCCACCTGGGTGGGCGGCTCCACGCCCGGCATGGCCATCCCGGGCGAGGTGAAGCTCGGTTTCCTGCCCGATGTCTGCCTGCGCCCAGGCCCGTTCGGCATCATGTCGAAGAGCGGCACGCTGTCCTACGAATGTGGCTACAGGCTCGCCCAGGCGGGGCTCGGACAGAGCATCTGGGTGGGCGTCGGCGGCGATCCGGTGAAGGGCGTGCGCTTCGCCGACCTGCTGCCGGTGTTCTTCGCCGACCCGCGCACCCAGGCGATCCTGCTGGTGGGCGAGGTCGGCGGCAGCGAAGAGGAAGAGTGCGCCGATGCGCTCCAGCGTCTCGGCCTGCGCAAGCCGCTCTACGCGCTGATCGCCGGGCGCGAGGCGAAGGAGGGCGTGTCGATGGGCCACGCCGGCGCGCTGGTGATGGGCGAGGCGGGCTCGCTCGATTCCAAGACGCGCCGGCTGACCGAGGCCGGTGCCCGCGTGTTCGCCTCGATCGAGACGCTGATCGCCACCTGCGTCGCCGACTTCGGGACGGCGCGGACGTGATGGCGGCGGTGACCTCCCTCGCCGCCCCATAGGGACGGCGAGGGACGCCCGCCTCCAGCCGCCGTCAGATCTCCCTGACGAACTTCGCCTTCTCGGTCGCCGCCGCCAGCAGGAACGCGAGGTCCGTGCCGGTGGATACGTAGCGCGCGCCCAGGCGCACGTACTCCGCCATCAGGTCGGGCCGCCCCGCCAGGCCGCCGACACCCACATGCTTGCCGTGCCTGCGGCACGCCGCGATGGTGCGCAGATAAGCATCGCGCACGTTCGGATGGTCGAACTGACCCGTGATGCCCATCTCGTTGCACAGGTCGTTGGTGCCGATCAGCATCAGGTCGACGCCCGGTACCGCGGCGATCTCCTCCACGTTCTCCAGCGCCGCCACGGTCTCCATCATCACCACCACCATCGTGGCGTCATTCATCGCCTGGTTCAGCGCGGCGGAGGGATAGCTGCGGTAGTGGTAGTGCGCCAGCGCGCCGCCGGCACCGCGCTCGCCCATCGGCGTGAACTTGGCGTAGTGCACCACCTCGCGCGCCTGGTCGGCGGTGCGCACATGCGGCGCGATCACCCCCATCGCGCCGCCGTCCAGCAGGCGGCAGATGTATTCCGGCGTGTTGGCCGGCACCCGCACCAGCGGCACGATGCCGCACTGCATCGCGGCGATGCAGATCTGGCACACCGCATCCATCGACAGCGTATTGTGTTCGACATCGACATAGATCGTATCGAAGCCGGCGGTCGCGGCGATGCGGGCGATCTCGATCGTCCGCGACAGCCGCACCGTCATGGACGCCACCACCTCGTCGCGCGCCAGCTTCTCTTTCACGCGGTTGCGCAGGATATCGCGCAGATCGTCTGCCATGGGTTCCTCCCGGATTGCCGGGCATTGTTGCCCGCTGCGCGCCTGGGCCTCAAGATGACGCGAATGCGGAGGAGCCGATGTCCTATAAAGTAGCCTTCCTCGACCTGATGGACCCCAAGGTGCACGCCGAGATCCGTGGCGCGCTGCCGCCAGACTTCACCATCCAGTTCGGCGAGACGGGCGAGCGTTCCGAGCAGATGGCGATGATCGCCGATGCCGACTTCATCCTGACCGCGGTCGCCGTTGATGCCGAAATGATCCGCTCGGCCCCCAAGCTGAAGCTGCTGCACAAATGGGGTATCGGCGTCGACAAGTTCGACCTCGATGCGGCGCGCGCCGCGCGGCTGCCGGTCGCCATCACCGCGGGCGCCAATGCCGGCGCGGTGTCCGAGCACACCGTGATGCTGATGCTCGCCACCTACCGCCACCTGGCGCTGTCCGACCGCAAGCTGCGCCAGGGCCAGTGGATCCGCCCGCAGATCCGCGGCATGGCCTATCAGTTGTCCGGCAAGACGGTCGGCATCCTGGGCTTCGGCAATGTCGGCCGCATGGTCGCCCATCGCCTGGCCGGGTTCGACGTGGAGATCCTCTATCACGACATCCGCCGCGCCGACCGCGCCACCGAGAAATCGCTGCGCGTCACACCGGTCACGCTCGACGAATTGCTGACGCGCAGCGACGTGCTGACGCTGCACACGCCGCTGACCAAGGTCACCCGCGGCATCATCAACGCCGACGCCATCGCGCGGATGAAGACCGGCGCCATCCTGATCAACGCCGCGCGCGGCGAGGTGGTGGACGAAGGTGCGGTGTACGACGCGCTGGTCAGCGGCAAGCTGCGCGGGGCCGGGCTCGACGTGTTCCACCAGGAACCCGCCGATCCGAACAATCCGCTGTTCAAGCTGGACCAGGTGGTGGTGACGCCGCACACCGCGGGAAGCGCCATCGACCTGGTGGGCGACATCGCGCGCCACGCCTTCAGCAACATGGAAGCCGTGCTGCGCGGCGATCCGCTGTCACCCAACGACGTGATCGTCGCAGCCGGGGAGAACAAGTGATGGCAACGCTCCAGAGCCGCTCGGTGCGACGGCGCGAGGATCTGCGGCTGCTGACCGGCCAGGGCAACTACGCCGCCGACCCGCATCTGCCCGGCATGCTGCACGCGGTTCTGGTGCATTCGCCCTATGCGCATGCGGCGATCCGCGGCATCGACGTGAGCGCGGCGCGCGGCATGCCGGGTGTGGCCGCGGTGTTCACTGCGGCAGATCTGACCGATGTCGGACCGATCCCGGGCGGCATCAATTTCCCGCGGCCCGATGGCAGTCCGGCACCGAAGACTCACCGGCCGCTGCTGGCCGCCGACCGCGTGCGCTTCGTGGGTGAGCCGGTCGCCGTGGTGGTGGCCGAAACGATCGACGCGGGCAAGGACGCCGCGGAAGCGGTGATGGTGGACTACGACACGCTGCCGCTGGTGACCGACGCGGTTGCCGCGATCGAGGCAGGGGCAGCGACGGTCTGGGACGATGTGCCGGACAATATCGGCTTCCTGTGGAAGCGGGGCGATGCGGAGGCGACCGAGGCGGCGCTGCTCGCGGCGGCGCATGTCGCGCGGCTGCAATTCACCGTGTCACGGGTGACCGCAGCCTCGATGGAGCCGCGCGGCGCGTGGGCGGAACTCGGCGCCGATGGCCGCATGGAGGTGCATGCGGCGCACCAGTCGCCGTACAACCTGCGCAACGGCATGGCGAACGGCAATTTCAACATCAAGCCGACGGAGATCCGTGTACTGGCGGGCGATGTCGGTGGCTCGTTCGGCATGAAGTCGGGCGTGCAGCCGGAATACGCGCTGGTGGCGTGGCTCGCGCGCAGGCTGCGGCGGCCGGTGAGTTGGATCTCCGACCGCACCGAGGGCTTCCTGGCCGATGAGCAGGCGCGCGAGATGCGCATCACCGTCGAACTGGCGCTGGACGCACAGCACAAATTCACCGCGCTGAAGCTGCGCTGGGACGTGAATCTCGGTGCCTATGTCACCGGCCGCTCCGGCTGGCCGGTCGGCAATATCGGTGGCACCGCCGGCGTCTATCATATCCCGGCGATCTATGCGGAGTCCTGCGGCATCCTCACGAACACTGTGCCGACCGCTGCCTATCGCGGTGCCGGCCGGCCGGAGGCGACCTACACGATCGAGCGCATCATCGACATCGCGGCGCGCGAACTCGGCATCAGCCCGTATGAGCTGCGGCGCATCAACCTGATCCCGCCCGAGGCGATGCCGTACAAGACGGCACTGACCTTCACGTATGATTGCGGCGAGTTCGAAGGCAACATGCAGAAGGCGTCGGAACTGGCGGAGCTGGACGGCTTCGACGCACGCCGTGCCGAGGCGCAGACGCGGGGCAGATTGCGCGGCATCGGGCTGTGCAATTGTATCGAGGTCGCGGGCGGCCCGTTCCTGCGGCCGGCGAAGGACCAGTGTACGCTGCGCCTGGCGGAGGACGGTACATTGGTGCTGCGGTCCGGCTCGATGTCGGTGGGGCAGGGGCTGGAGACGGCATTCAGCCAGTTGATCGCCGAGCGCTTCGGCATCCCGTTCGACGATGTGCACTACGAGCAGGGCGACACCGATCTGCTGTCGGGCGGCAAGGGCAATGGCGGGTCGGGGGCGCTGTGCATCGGCGGCGCGGCGGTGAGCGTCGCGGTGGACAAGGTGATCGACAAGGCCAAGCAGGTGGCTGCGGAATTGCTGGAGGCCGCGGCGGTCGACGTCGAGTTCGATGCCGGGCGCTTCACCATCGCCGGCACCGACCGCTCGGTGACGCTGGCCGAAGTGGCGCAGGCGGCGACGGTGGACGGCAACGAACTGGTGGAGAGCGGCGAGTTCACTCCGACCGCGGTCACCTTCCCCAACGGCACGCATATCTGCGAGGTGGAGATCGATCCTGACACCGGCGTGACCGAGGTCGTGCGCTACAGCGCCGTCGAGGAACTCGGCTATGTGCTGAACCCGATGCTGGTCGCGGGACAGGTGCATGGCGGCGTGGTGCAGGGCGTCGGCCAGGCGATGGGCGAGCAGATCGTGCACGATCCGCAATCGGGCCAGATGCTGACTGCGTCGTTCATGGACTACCAGATGCCGCGCGCCGCCGACCTGCCGGAACTCAAGCTGGCCACGCGCGAGGTGCCCACCAAGGTGAACCCGCTCGGCGCCAAGGGTGTGGGCGAGGCCGGCACGGTGGGTGCGATGGCTGCGGCGATGAACGCGGTGAACGATGCGCTCGCGCCGCTCGGCATCCGGCACTTCGACATGCCGGCGACGCCCAACCGGGTCTGGGCGGCGATCGTCGCGGCGCGGGCATGAGCGATCCGCTGTTCCACATGATTGCCGGCGCGCCGACGCCGGTCGCGCCGTTCTCGCATGCCGTCGAGGTGGATGGCTGGGTGTTCGTCACCGGCCAGATGCCGACGATCCCCGGCGATGATGCCGCGCCGCTGCCGGAGGGGATCGAGGCGCAGACCCGGCGGGTGATGGACAACCTGGAGATCGTGCTGCGCGGCGTGGGGCTCGGGCTGCGGCACCTGGTCAACGTGCGTGTCTACCTCACGCAGTTCGAGCAGGACTATGCACCGATGAACGCGGTGTATCGCTGTTACTTTCCCCCCGACCGCCTGCCGGCGCGCACCTGCGTCGGCGTGACCGGCCTGGCGCGCGGCGCGCTGGTCGAGATCGACCTGATCGCGCGGCGCTAGTCTGTCACGACGCTGCCGGACCGGGCGGCGTTCAAGCCGGGACCCGCAGCGTCGATTGTTCGGATAGCACTGCCCGGTGCAGTATCGCGTTGTCGAACCCGTCGAATGCCATGGCGCCGATGTTCGGGCTGATCTCGGTCTCACCCACGTTGATACGGAACGGGACTTCGCCGAACGGCGCATCGACCACATCGACGATGGCATCCGCGACCGCGATGGCATCGGCGTTGGACGGTACGTAGCCGGCGGAGGACCCCCGGCGCACCGGTTCGCCGAACCAGGCATATGGGCCGGCGTCACGGTGGGTGGCGAGGCCGCCGTCGGCCGGGTTGCGGGCGTGCAGGGCATGCACGGCTCCGTTGGTGGCGACCGGAGGAACCACGATGCAGGTTGCGATGCCCCAGCGCGAGAATTGCCGCGCCTGCTGCGCCGCGTTCGCGCCGGAATTGCCGCCGGATACCGAGACCACGAGGCCCTGCCTCTGCCGGCGCAGGTGAGGCAGCACGGCGCGGTTGACCCGCCCGGCGCTCAGGCTATTCATATCGTCAAGCTGGCCGAAGCCTTCCGGCGTGAGGATCTTCCCAGGTCCGAACGCCCTATAGCCGGCACCGTGGATCACGACATCGATCCGGCCGGATTCAGCCATCACCTGGGCAACCGCCGCCTCGACCGAAGCCTGCGAATGAACGTCGAGATCGAGCAGGCGCAGGTCGGCCAGGCGATGGCGGCGGGGCGGCGAGAACCCTGTGGCAGACACGGCGTTCCGGCTGCCGGTCGCTTGGGGTCGCGGCGCGTAGACCGTGTAACCCGCGAGCGCGAGCGCCTCCGCGGTGAATTTGCCGAGGCCGTGCCATGCGCCGGCGACCAGTATGATCTTGCTCATCGTATCCTCCCTGAGACGGTGTGCGGCACAGCGGATGTACAGCGATGACGGGAGGCAGCATTGAAGGAAAATGGCGACGGTTCGAGTTTACGCTTGCGAAATGCCGAAGGATCAGATGCCCGACTGGTTGCGCAGGATGATGAGTTGGACGATACGATCGGCCCGCGTCGAGAAATAGAACGACAGGCAAAGCGGATCGGGCAGGCCGCGCATGTCGAAATCGCCGTTGATGTTCGCAGTGACGATCACATGGTCATAATGCTGCGTGGCACTCACAATATGCATCGTCAGGCGGGCACCGACGATATCGCGCTCTGCCCATTTCCGAATGACCTGCTTGCCCCAATGGTCGTGCAACTGGTCGTTGACGAGGGCATCGTCCACGAAGGTCGCCAGCAGTCCGTCGAGGTCGAACCGGTTCGTGGCGCGGATATACGCGGCGACCGCGGGCGGCAGCACCGGCGCAGGGCGACGCTCGATCGCGATGCCCAGGATGCGCCCCTCACCGATCCTGAAGCACCAGTCACGCAGAATCTCGGCCACGACGCCATCGGCATCGTCTTCCTCGGTGAGGATGGTGATCACCACCTGGCCGTCGCGTCGTGCCTCGTTGATCGGCAGGAACCGGCCGCAACTCCGCGACAGATCCTCGATCCAACGGGCCACATCGTCGCCACGATGCTCCTGGCCATCGTCGGCAAGAACGGCATCCTGCCCGATCGTGCCGCGCAGCATGGCGCCGTCGCCTGACTGGATGGCCGACAGGAATACCGGGAGAGGCGGGGTGAGGTTCGAGAGGGACATGGCCATCCACATCGCGATGGAAGATGCGCCTTCGCAACTTCGTCCCGAATCTAGCCCGTCCGCTGCGTTCGCCGCTCGTTCAGCGCTGCAAAGATGTGAAAATCGATTGCGGCGTCGGTTCAGGCGTGCTCGTGCAGTTCGTGCAGCAGACCGCGTGCCGCCTCCAGGTCGGGCATCGTGTAATCTTCGCGGAAATGCTGAAGCAGTCCTGTCAGCAGGTCCAGGGCCTCGCGGGCACGTCCCTTGCTGATCCAGAGCCGCGCGAGCGGCAGCGCAGCGCGCAGTTCCCAGCCCGGCGCCGCTCGCTCCCGCGCCAAATCAACAGCACCAATCAGCGACTCTTCGGCTGCCACCAGATCAGGCTGCGGTATCGACAGCAGGATCTCACCGCGTGTGCGCAGCAGGTCCGGCAGGTCGAAACGTTCCTGCGCGTCCCCGGCCGCGCCAATCGCGTCGGCGATCGTTGCTTCGGCTTCGGCGAACTGGCCGCAGCGGGCAAGGCCTTCGGCCAGTGCGCGATAGAACCCGGGCGCCAGGATGTTGTGCCTCTCAGCCTGCAGAGTTGCCAGTGCCTGCCGCAGGAGTTGCACGCCCGCGACCGTCCGCCCCTCCTGCACCGCGAGTTCGCCCTGCAGCGCCATGCCGACCGCATGGTACGGTCCGAGCGAGTATTTGCCGCCATGCGCTATCAACTGCGTGATCCCGGCGCGCGCACCCTCGAGGTCGCCGGTCCAGAGATACACTGGGATGGCGTAGATATAGGCGATGCACAGCGTGACGGGATGGTCACGTCGCGTCGCCTCATCGATGGCCTGGCGGGTGACGTGCAGCGCCTGCTCCGGCCGGCCGCGCAGCCAGAGCGCTCGGGCCAAGGTAACCAGGGCGCGCACGCGATGATCGTAGCCGAAGAAGTCCACGTCGATGTGGTCCCACGTCGCCGCCAGCTCGAGGCCACGCTCGCAATGGAATTGCGCCGCCTGCTGATTGCCGATGAGATGGTGGACGACCCCCAGCATCCATTCGGCGATGACCACCGCGCCCGGATCGCCGATCTCCGCGGCGATCGCAACGCTGGTCCCCGCGGCGTCCAGCGCCTCACGAAATGCGCCGATCCGCGTGAGGAAGACGTTGAGGCCGGCGTGCAGGTGAATCTGGCGCCGGCGGTCCCCGAGGGCAACGGCAAGGTCGAGGCCACGCTGGATCCCGGCCAGCACGTCGGAGCCGTTGCCGCGTGTGAACATCGACGAAATGGCCAGCGCTTCCTGCAATGCCAGCTCGACGTGGCGATCGCCATCGTCCGGCAATGCCGTCAGGGCGCGCCGGCACCAGCGCTCGCACTCCGCCAGCAGCGATGCCGCCAGGAACAGCGGTGCGGACCGCGCGGCGAGTTCCACGCCGATTGTGGAATCCCCTGTCTCCGACAGGCTCCATTCCAGTGCCGCGCGGATGTTGCCCATGTGCGGCGAATGTTCCGGCGCCGAGCCCAGGCCGTGCGCCGACAGCGCGATCCGCGTCAGATGGTCCGCGTAGTGGCGCGCGTGGCGTTGCGCGACCGTGGCCGGATCGCCGCCTTCCGCCAGCTTGATCGCGGCATAGGCGCGCGTCGTGTCCAGCAGCCGATGATAGGTCGCGCCGTCGATCGCCGAGTTCCACACAAGGGATTTGTCGACCAGGCCGGCGATCGCATTGGCGACCTGCGCGGCATCGGCGGGGGTGTCGCCGGCGACGGCCAGCGCGGCCTCCAGAGTGAAATGGCCGACGAATACCGACAGGCGGCACAGGATGGTCTGTTCGCGCGGTGAGAGCAGGTTGTAGCTCCAGTCGAGCATGGCCTGCAGCGTCTGGTGCCGAGGCAGGGCGGTACGCCGTCCCTGCCACAGCAATCCGAAGCGGTTGCCCAGCAGTTCCGCCGTGCCCCGCAGGCCATAGGCGCCCACCCGGCTGGCGGCGAGTTCGATCGCCAGCGCAATCCCGTCGAGCCGCCGGCAGATGCTGACGGCCGTCGATGCGTCCGCGTCGCTGAGTTCGACCCGGTAGCCGCTGGCCGCCGCCCGTTCCATGAACAATTGCACGGCAGGCCAGTCCAGCGCCTGGGCCGCCGTCAGCTCGCCATCATCCATCGGCGTCTCCAGCGGGTGCAGCAGGTAGACGTTCTCGCCCTCGACGCGCAGCAATTCGCGGCTGGTCGCGAGCAGGTGCACGTGCGGCGCCTCGCTGAACAGCCGCTCCGTCAGCGCGGCCACCGCCTCGATCACGTGTTCACAGCTATCGAGGATGAGCAGCGCGCGCTTGTCGACCAGGAAGGCGAGCAGTCCCGGGACGGGGTCCGCGGTCCGCACGAAGCATCCGACGGCGGCGGCGACCGCGCTCGCGACCAGCGCACCGTCCGTCACGGCACCAAGGTCGACGAAATACGCGGCGTCGTCGAACTCGTGCAGCATCGCGTGGGCAACCGCGACGGCGACCGTCGTCTTTCCCATGCCGCCTGGTGCGACGATGTTGACGAAGCGATGTGTCGTCAGCAGCGTGCGCAGCGTCGCCACTGCCGCCTGCCGGCCGATCATGCGCGCCAGCGGCGCCGGCAGCTTGGGCGCAGCGGTCGCCGCCGTGGCGGGCGCTGTCGCCTGAGCGCCGCCACTGTCGGGCCAGGACCGCCGCACGGGGGAGACAAAGCAGTAGCCGCGGCCTGGGACGTTGGTGATGTAGCGGGCGCCGTCCTTGCCTTCGCCGAGCAGCTTGCGAAGCCCCGCCAGATGGACGCGCAGGTTGGCCTCTTCCACGATGATGTCGGGCCAGACCCGGTCGATCAGTTCGCGCCGTGTCACGACCTCGCCAGCGCGTTCAACCAGCATGACCAGGATGTCGAGCGCGCGCCCTCCCACGGCCACAGGCTCATCGCCCTTCGTCAGCAGACGCTCCGAGGCGGTCAGGCGGAACGGACCGAAACAGGCAATCTCGTTCGGTCGCAGAGCCTCGCTCCCGACTTGAGCAGTATGCGTCGCCATGACCTGAACCTACCCCGCAGAACCCGGGACCTGAAGCGTCCGCAGATACGGTCCCGAGGCCGGCCTCAGTCAATCGCTTCCGGACGGTCGCCGCGCGCATTCTTTCGGTTGTAACCAAAAGACCGTGCCCTTCCACAAGAAATCCACCGGTGATTGTGCGCGCCACAACCAATGCGTGCTTAGAGCGTGATCCGTACGGGTAGAATCGCCGGAGCGGTGAATCACGCTCTCAGACAACGAGCCAGAGCGGATTCCGTGAGCCGACGCGCGAACGGAATCGGCTCTAGAATCGGCCGGGGAAATGGCAGGCGACGCTCTGCCCGGACACTGCCTCGAGCAGCGGCGGTTCCTCATCGGCGCAGCGCTGCTCGGCGATCGGACAGCGGGTGCGGAACCGGCAGCCGCTCGGCGGGTTCAGCGCACTCGGCGGCTCGCCCTTCATCGGCACGTGCTGGCGCGCACGCTCGACGCGCGGATCGGGCACCGGTGCAGCCGAGATCAGCGTGCGGGTGTAGGGATGCAGCGGACGCGCGAACAGGCCCGCGGCGGGACCAACCTCCATCACCTTGCCGAGGTACAGCACCACGATGCGGTCGCAGACATGGCGCACCACCGCGAGGTCGTGGGCGATGAACAGATAGGTCAGCCCCATCCGCTCCTGCAGGTCGACCATCAGGTTGATGATCTGCGCCTGGATGTTGACGTCGAGCGCCGAGATCGGCTCATCCGCCACGACGAAGTCCGGTCCCACGGCGAGCGCGCGCGCGATCGAGATGCGCTGGCGCTGGCCGCCGGAGAACTCGTACGGATAGCGCTGCATCGACCGGCGCGGCAGGCCCACCAGGTCCAGCAATTCGCCGACCCTCGTCTGGGCCGCTGCGGCATTCTCCACGATGTCGTGCAGGATCAGCGGGCCCGCCAGGATCTCGCCCACCGTCATGCGCGGGTTGAGCGAGGCGTAGGGGTCCTGGAAGATCATCTGCATGCGCCGCCGCAACGGACGGATCGCCGACTGCGTCGCATGCGTGATGTCGGTGCCGGCGAATACCACGCGGCCGTCGGTCGGTTCGTGCAGCCGCGTGACCAGCCGCGCCAGCGTCGACTTGCCGCAGCCGGATTCGCCGACCAGTCCGACGGTCTCGCCGCCGATCACCGTCAGGTCGACGCCGTCGACGGCGCGCAGCACCCGCTGGCGGGCGAAGAACGTTTCCTTCGGCAGCGGGAAATGCTTGCGCACGCCTGACAGTTCCAGCAGCGGCGCCGGCACCACGGCCTCGCGCGGCGCAGCGGCCTCGGCGCGCACCCGCGTCGGCGTGTGCAGCGGCCCGCCGGCCTGGGTGACCCAGCAGCGCGTCGCGCGGGTCTCGTTCACCGGCAGCAATTCCGGATGTTCCGCGCATTTCTCGATCGCGAACGGGCAGCGGGCGCGGAACCGGCAGCCCGAGGGCCAGTTGCGCGGATCGGGCGGCTGGCCCTCGATGGTGATCAGCCGCCGGTCCTCAGCCTCCGCATCGATCCGCGGCGCGGCGTGCAGCAAGGCCCAGGTGTAGGGGTGGCGCGGGTCGGTCAGCAGGTCCTCGGGCGGGCCTTCCTCCACCACCTCGCCGGCGTACATCACCAGCACGCGCGAACAGATATTGGCGATCACGCCCAGGTCGTGGCTGATCAGGATCACCGCAGTGCCGAGATCGCGGTTGAGCCCGCGCAGCAGGTCCAGGATCTGCGCCTGGATGGTCACGTCCAGCGCCGTGGTGGGTTCATCGGCGATCAGCAGCGAGGGTTCGTTGGAGAAGCCCATCGCCAGCATCACGCGCTGGCGCATGCCGCCGGAAAACTGGTGCGGATACGAATTGACGGTGCTCTGCGCGGAGGCAACGCCCATCCGCCGCAGCAGGTCGATCGCACGGGCGCGCGCGGCGGCCACGGTGAAGCGGCCATGCGCGGTCATCGCCTCGATCAACTGGCGGGCGATGCGCAGCACCGGGTTCAGCGAGGTCATGGGGTCCTGGAACACCATGGCGATCTCGCGCCCGCGCACCGCACGGATGCCTTCCTCGTCCAGATGCGCGAGGTCGCGCCCCTTGAACAGGATCGAGCCGCCGACGATCCGCGCAGGCTCGTCGAGCAGCCGCATGATCGACTTCGCGCAGACGCTCTTGCCGGAGCCGGATTCGCCGACGATGCCCAGCGTCTCGCCGGCGTGCACGTCGAAGCTCACGCCGTCCACCGCGCGGACCGGGCCGGCATCGGTCAGGAACCAGGTGCGCAGATCGCGCACCTGCAGCAGAGGCGCCTCAGCGTCCGCTGGCATGCGGATCGAGCCAGTCGCGGAAGCCGTCGCCCATGAAGTTGAAACCCATCACCACGGTGAGGATCGCCAGGCCGGGGAACGTGGCCACCCACCATTGCTGCACCAGTTCGCGGCCCTCCGCGACCATCGCACCCCATTCCGGCGTCGGCGGCACGGTGCCCAGCCCCAGGAAGGACAGGCCGGCGAACACCAGGATCGCATTGCCCAGGTCCAGCGTGACCAGCACGATGAGCGGGCCAACCGCGTTGGGGATGATCTGGCGCAGCAGGATATGCGTCGGGCCGAAGCCGATGGACTGCGCCGCCTCCACGTATTCCATCGAGCGCTGCGAGATCACCAGGCTGCGCGCCAGGCGGGCGAATTTCGGCCACCACACCACGAGCATGGCGATCACCGTGTTCACCGTGCCGATGCCCAAAGCGGCGGCGATCGCCATCGCCAGGATGATCGGCGGGAAGCAGAACACCAGGTCCGTGAGGCGCATCAGCGCCTCCTCCGCCCAGCCGCGCGCATAGGCCGCCGCGGCGCCGAGCAGTGTGCCGAACAGCCCGCCCACCAGCACCACGACCATGCCTACGGTCAGCGACACGCGCGCGCCATAGATCACCCGTGTCAGCACGTCGCGGCCCAGCGCGTCGGTGCCCAGCCAGTTGGTCGCCGAGGGCGGGCGCAGGCGCTGTGCCACGTCGACGAAGTTGGGGTCGTGCGGGGTGATCCAGGGCGCCAGGAGTGCCGCCAGCGCCCAGGCCAGGATCACCACCGCGCCGAACGTGGCGAGGCCGTAGCGGCGCACCCAGCGGGCACGCGGCGAGGCGATCGCCGGCAGTGCGATGTCGCTCATTTCTTCACCACGCGCGGATCGAGCAGGGCGTAGGACATGTCCACCAGGAAGTTCACCAGCACGAAGATGGCTGCGACGATCGCGGTGATCGCCATGATGGCGGGGAAGTCCACGGTGACGGCGCTGCGGAACGTGTAGCGGCCGAGGCCGGGCCAGGAGAACACGGTCTCGGTCATGACGGCGCCGGCGAGCAGGTTGGCGTAGGCGAGGCCGCCCAGCGTCACCACCGGCAGCAGCGCATTCGGCAGCGCGTGGCGCAGCACGATCAGCCGGCCGCGCAGGCCCTTCGCCTTGGCGACGCGCACATAGTCCTGCGACAGTGCCTCGAGCATTGCCGCGCGCGTGGTGCGGGTGATCAGGCCCAGCGTCGCGGCGGCGAGCACGATGGACGGCAGCACGAGATGCGCCGCGGCGTCGTGGAACGTCTCCCAGTCGCCCTGCAGCACGGTGTCGATCAGCAGCAGTCCGGTGATGCGGTCGGGCGGGAAGGAGACTGGGTCGAGCCGCCCCGGGCCGGGCGCCCAGTCGAGCGCGCCGTAGAACACCGCGAGCGCGATGAACGCGAGCCAGAAAGTGGGCGCCGAGACGCCGACCAGCGAGACGGCGCGCGCGACATGGTCGATCCAGGTGTCGCGGCGCACGGCCGCCAGCACGCCGAGCGGCAGGCCGACCACGATGGACAGGGTGAACGCCACGGTCGCCAGTTCGAGCGTCGCCGGTGCGTAATCGATGATGTCCTGCAGCACCGGCCGCCGCGAGGAGATCGAGACCCCGAGATCGCCGTGCACCAGGCGTTCCAGGAACAGCCAGTATTGCTGCCAAAGCGGCAGGTCGAGGCCCCAGCGGGCACGGAACTCCGCCACCTGCGCCGGGTCGGACGCCGCCATGTCGCCGAGCGCGGTCAGCACCGGATCGCCCGGCACGGTGTTGGCGATCAGGAAGATCACGAGGGTTGCGAGCAGCACCATCACGACCGCGGTGGCCAGCCGCGAGACGACGTAGCGGATCATGCAGCCATCATCGCGCTCTCCCGCACGGCGGGGGAGGGTTGGCACGGCGGCGATGGGGCGCGCGGCAGGTCCGCCACCCCGACCCTCCCCCGCGGCGCGGGGAAGGGGGCGTGGTTCGGATCATCAAGCAGGCTTCGCCCCGCCCAGTTCGGCCATCCAGCCGGCGGCGGTGAGCTTGAGGCCGGCCACGCTCTTGCGCACCGCCACCTGGTAGACCGGCTGGATCATGACGATGAGATGCGCCGCGTCGACCATGGCGACCTGGTATTGCTTGTACAGTTCTGCCGCCTTGGCCAGGTCGCGCTCGGCGCCGGCATCGGCCACCAGCTTGCGCACCTCGGGCGGCACGTTCCAGTGCACGCGGTTGGCGACGCGGTTGATCGAGGCGCTGGTCCAAAGCCAGTTCTCCGGCGCCGGCGGATTCCAGAAGGTCAGCACCGCCTCCGCCTTGCCGCCCAGGAACATGGTGCGCATGTTCACCTGGTCCATCGGCGCCAGTTCGGCGCGGATGCCGACGCGGGCCAGGTCCGATTGCAGCTTCTGCGCCAGCGTCTGGTAGCCGACGCCGGCGATCGAGGCGTTGCCGTAGGCAAGCTGGAACTTGAACCCGTCGGGCATGCCGGCCTGCGCCAGCAACTGCTTCGACTTCGCCAGATCCTCGCGGAAGCCGATCTCCTTGGTCAGCGCCTCGGTCGAGCCGTTGACGCCGACCGGCAGGAAGGTGACCGGCCGCACCGCCTGTCCGCCGATCAGGTTCTTGATGATGCCGTCATAGTCGATGGCATAGCCGATCGCCTGGCGCGCGAACTTGTTCTGCAGCGCCGGATTGGTCGGTGCCTCGACCACCGCCATGTAGATGAAGTCGAGGCTGGTCATGCCCTCGACGCTGATATTGGTATCGCCCTTGAGGGTCGCGATCTGCTCGGGGATCAGGTTGAACGCCACGTCGACGTCGCCGCGCTGGATGGCCAGAAGCTGCGCCGCGCTCTCGCTCATGTGGCGGATCAGCACCCGCTCATAGCCCGGGGTGCCGCGCCAGTAATGCGGGTTCTTCGCCATCGTGATCTGCTGGTTGCGCTGCCAGCCGGTGAGGCGGTACGGGCCGGTGCCGGCGGAGTTCTCGTTCAGCCAGTCGGTCGCCTTGTCCTTCTCCTTGGCGTCGGGCGCGTCGCTGCCGCCATGCGCCAGCACGACGTCCTTCTCCAGTACGCCGAAGGCCGGGGTGGCGATGATGCTCATCAGCGGCAGCGTGGGATCCTTCAGCACGATGTCGACCGTGTGCGGATCGACCACCTTCACCTCGTCGATATGCGAGATGTACTGCCAGGGCTGGTCCTTGATATTGAGCTGGCGGGTGAACGAGAAGCGCACATCCTCCGCCGTCATGGTCTTGCCGTTGGAGAACTTGACGTCGGTCCGCAGCTTCAGCCGCACCGTCTTGCCGTCCGGCTGATAGGTCCACTCGGTGGCAAGTGCCGGCTTCAGGTTGACCGAATCGCCCGGATC
Organism: Acetobacteraceae bacterium; assembly: GCA_037201625.1. Lineage (GTDB taxonomy): Bacteria > Pseudomonadota > Alphaproteobacteria > Acetobacterales > Acetobacteraceae > JAMXLO01. The sequence continues at coordinate 266,309 of JBBCGR010000004.1, forward strand.
GTAGGTGACCATGCTGTCATAGGCGGCATGGGTCGGCAGCGGGTTGGAATACTGGTAGACGCGCACCGGATCGAGGCCGGTCGCATCGCTGATGTCGAGCGCGATGACCAGCGTGCCGCGCCGCTGCGCGCTCTGGGCAGCGGCCGGGCGGGCGCCTGCGAGCACGGCCGCCAGCAATCCTCCGGCACCCAGCACCATGAAGCCACGACGATCGAGCGCGGGCTCGGCCGCAACGGAAGGGCCGGGACGGGATGTCTCGGTGGCGTCGTCGCTGGCTGTCATGGATGCTCCCAATTTCTCTCTAGGTTCGGTGCCTGACTTATCGCCCAGCCGTCAATCGATGGCCAGGGGGCTGATCACGCGGCGGTGTACCCTGCCCGGAGGACCGCCATCGGCAACCGAGCGCAACCGATCGCAATGCTTCGTTACAATTGTACCGATTTGAGCGGCGGGCGTCGCCGGCCGGCGTGACAAAAGTTGATTTTGTGAACATGTTCCGCCGGGATCACGGTCTTTTTGCGCTTGCGCATCGTGACGGCTTCGGCAAAGCTTGATTCGACCTTCGAATAGAGGTCATCGCGAAACGTCTCGCGGAGCGGAACGATGTCGGGTTAATTTGTAACTATCGGGGCTGTACCCGGGCCCTCGCCCAAGACCGGCACGAGAGAATTTCTCTCGCAACCGCCGGTCTGTGGTTGGCCCGTCTGCCCGGGCAGCCGCCTGATCTGATCCCGCCGGTCTGATTACTGCACAATTTCAGCAAGGAATTTCAGCATGCGATGGCTGGGCCGTCACGCGTTGCCGCGTCCTCCTGTCCGCTCCTCCCGCGCGTCCTCCCCCGGCTCGCAGCCCGTGCTGCTGTTCGAGACGCTGGAGCAGCGTGTTCTGCTGAACGGTGCGGTCCCGGTCGGGACGGTGCTGTCGAGCGACACGGCGCCTGCGGTGGTGGAGGACGCGGACAAGACCTCGTTCGAGGTGTCGCTGTCGGGTCCCGGCCACTGGCAGGTGATCCAGGGCGTCGGGGGCCCCGAGCTGAAGGTCACCGACACGACATCGGCCTCGGCGATCGCGCTGAAGGCGGGCGGCGGCGACGGGCGGTTCCTGCTGACCGGCATCGACGTCGAGGGCCCGGCGCAGTCGCTGACCGGCACGGCGATCAACCTGGACGGGCCGCTGACGCTGAACGGGCCGGTGGGCTCGCTGTTCCTGGGCGACGTGAGCGCGGTGAACGGCGGCTCGCTGAGCAACAACGACGCGCGGTTCGACACGGAGCGGTTCATCGCCGGCGACGCCTCGCCGTTCCACTTCGCGATCCAGAACGGCGGCCGGCTGATCACCGCACCCGGCCCGGGCGGCAGCGGGCCGGCCGGCGTGATCGGCGCGAACCTGGGCTCGGCCGGCTCGCAGGTGTCGGTGACCGGCACGGATTCGCTGTGGCAGCTCAACGGGCAATTGGTGGTGGGCGGCGCCGATTCCGGCTCGCTCGCGATCACCGCGGGCGGCGCGGTGGTGGCCGGCTCGATCGAGGCGGGGCAGGCGGCGGGCGGCAGCGGCATCATCTCGGTGACCGGCGCGGGCAGCCGGCTGTCGGCGACGGGCGACCTGCTGCTGGGCGACGGCTCGGCGGCGGACCTGTGGATCCTGAACGGCGCGGTGGTGACGGCGGCGAACGCGACGCTCGGCGTGCTGGCGGGCGGGTCGGGGGTGATCGACCTGGAGGGCGAGGGCAGCCGGCTCGACATCACGGGCGACCTGACGATCGGCGGCGCGGGCAGCGCGGTGCTGGTGCTGGGGGCCGGGACGGAGCTGAACGTCACCGGCAACCTGAACATCGGTCCGGGCGGCGTGCTGACCTCGTTCGGCGGCTCGATCGGCTCGCCCGGGGTGAACCGTCCGACGCTGAACGTGGCGCTGGTGAACGACACGGGCGCCAACAAGACGGACCGGATCACGGCGGACGCGACGACCGCGGGCAAGGCGGTGGCGGCGAACGGGGTGGCGACGCTGCGTGCCGCGCTCGGCGGTGCGGCGGATGCCGACTATGTGGACCTGACCGACGGGCTGGCGGCGGACGGCACGTTCACCATCAGCGCGGCGCAGCTTGCCGCACTGAACGGGGGTGCGCTGCCGGACGGCGAGCACACGCTGCACCTGATGCTGACCGACCGTGCCGGGTTCCGCCAGCAGGCGGACCTGACGCTGACGCTGCTGACGGTGGCGCCTGCGATCACCTCGTTCGCGCTGGCGCCGAGTTCGCAGACCGGTGCGCCGGGCAGCAACAGCACGGCGTACAGCCTGGTGTCGCTGACCGGTGAGGCGTCGCAGGGATCGACGCTGACGCTGAACGGGCAGAGCGTGCTGGCGGGCGCGGGCGGGGTGTTCCAGATCCCGAACGTGGAGCTGGCGTCGGGCGAGAACACGTTCACGCTGACGGCGACCAACCAGATCGGTCTGACATCGACGCGGACGCTGACGGTGACGCGGACCGGGACGGTGGGGGCGGACGTCGCGCTGACGTGGAACCAGATGACGCTGGATACCATCGCCGGGATGGCGCTGTATCCGACGGACGGCAGCCGCCTGCTGGCGATCGTGAGCCTGGCGCAGTACGACACGCTGGCGGCGATCGAGGGCACGCCGGCGTACATGGTGCATGCGACGCCGAATGGTCCGGTGAACGAGACGGCGGCGCTGGCGCAGACGGCGTATGAGGTTCTGGTCAGCCTGTTCCCGTCGCGCAAGGCGCTGTACGACGCGGCGCTGGCGACCTCGCTGACGGGGATTGCGGACGGCGCGGAGAAGACCGCGGGGCTGGCGCTGGGCAGCTTCATCGCGGACACGATCCTGGCGATCCGCGCGAGCGACGGATCGTCGGACTTCGTGACGATCGAGGGCGGGGAGGATCCCGGGGACTGGGAGCCGACGGCGCCGATGTTCCTGCAGGCGATCGATCCGCAATGGGGCAGCGTGACGCCGTTCGCGATCGCGAGCAGCGATGCGCTGGTGCAGGAGATCGGGCCGCCGCCGGCGCTGGATTCGGCGGAGTGGGCGGCGGCGCTGAACCAGGTGGAGAGCCTGGGTTCGGCGACCAGCAGCACGCGGACGGCGGACCAGAGCCAGATCGCGCAGTTCTGGAGCGGCGGCACCGGGACGCCGACGCCGCCCGGGCTGTGGAACACGATCGCGCAGGTGGTGTCGCGCCAGCAGGGTCTGAGCCTGTCGGGCAACATCCGGCTGCTGGCGGAACTGAATGCGGCGATGGCGGATTCGGCGATCGCGTGCTGGGACGTCAAATACGGCTACGACGGCAGCATCGCATCGTTCCAGCAGGACGCGACGGGGACGTGGCGGCCGATCCAGGCGATCCCGGTTGCGAACAGCGTGAACCCGGCGGCGACGTCGGACCCGAACTGGACGCCGCTGCTGATCACGCCGGCCTTCCCGGAATACGTGTCGGGCCACTCGACGTTCAGCGCGGCGGCCTCGGTGATCCTGGGCTCGGTGTTCGGCGATGCGACGTCGTTCAGCTTCGGGGTGCCGAACCTGCCGGGCGTGACGCGCAGCTTCGCGAGCTTCAGCGCGGCGGCGGACGAGGCGGGGATGAGCCGTATCTACGGCGGCATCCACTTCATGTTCTCGAACACCGGCGGCAAGGCGCTGGGCCGGCTGATCGCGAACGAGGTGCTGGCACGGTTCGCGCTGAGCGCGGACACGCAGGCGCCGGCGATCGTTGCGCAGGCGACGCCACCGGACGGCAAGGCGAACCTGACGCTGGCGGGCCAGATCGTCGACAACCTGTCTGGCGTGCAGAGCGCCACGGTGTCGATCGACGGTGGTGCGGCGCAGGTCCTGGTGCTCGACGCGCAGGGCAATTTCTCGATCGCGACCGGCTTCGCGCTGAACGGCAGCGCGGACGGCCCGCATGTCGTCGACATCAGCGCGAGCGATGCCGCGGGCAACGTCGCGTCGTTCAGCCGCACCTACCTGCTGGACACCAAGGCGCCGGCGCTCAGCCTGACCAGCCTGGCCGATGGCGATATCCTCGCCGCCGACAGCCGCCTCATCGGCATCGCCAACCCGACCGGCACCACGCTCGTCGCGCTGCACTACACCATCGACGGCGGCGTCAGCACGCCCGTCACCTTCAACGCGACAACCGGGGTGTTCGATCAGGGGGTGGCGCTCGGCAATTTGGGAATCGGCACCCACAGCCTGGTGCTCACGGCGCAGGACGCGGCGGGCAACACCGCCATCCTCGCCCGCAGCGTCAACGTCGTGGCACTCGCCCCCTTCATCGTCACCGGCATCACGCCCGACGACGGCTCGACCGATATCGGCACGACATACCGCCCGCGCATCAGTTTCTCCCGCGCGGTCAACCCCGCCACGCTCGATGCCTCGAGCTTCTTCGCAACCGGCCCGGACGGCAGCGTGCTGGCCGCCACCATCGCGCCGTCCGACGATGGCAGCTATGCCTGGATGTTCTTCGCCGATCCGCTGCCGGGCGGCGCGCAGATCACCCTGCACGTGATCGGATCGCGCATCCGCGCAGCCACGGACGGCACCTTCCTCGATGCCGACCTGGACGGCGTGCCAGGCGGGGAGATCACCCACAGCTTCTCCACCGTCCGCCTGACGAGCGTGCCGGGCACCAGGCTGGTCGGCCGCGTGGTCGATCCCGGCGTCGACCTGACGCCAATGACGTTCGACGATGTCCGCCGCGGGCCCGACGGCATCATCCACACGCCCGACGACGTCTTCGTCAATCCGATCGCCCACGCCAAGATCTACATCCTCGGCCGCGAGGACCAGGTCGTCTTCACCGACGCCAACGGCCTGTTCGAGCTTGATGACGTGCCGGTGGGCGACGTGAAGCTCGCGGTCGACGGCCGCACCGCCACCAATCCGCCGGCCGGCGTGTTCTGGCCCGAGATGGTGATGGACCTGAACGTGAAGCCCGGTGTCACCAACACGGTGATGGGCACCATGGGCAGTGATGCCGAGCAGGCGGTGAACCAGGACATCCGCTCGGTGTACCTGCCGCGCGTGCCGACCGGCGCGCTGACCACCATCAGCACCGTGGCCGCCACCACGGTGACGGTCGATCCGGCCGATGCGCCGGCGCTGACCGATGCGCAGCGTGCCAGCCTGACACTGACCGTGCAGCCCGGCACGGCGCTGGATGCGCAGGGGCGGCCGATCGATACGCCGGTGCAGATCGGCGTCAGCACCGTGCCGCCCGAACTGGTGAAGGACATGCTGCCGGACGGCATCCTGCAGCACAGCTTCGACATCACCATCCAGGCGCCCGGTGTGGCGGCGTTCAGCCAGCCCCTGCGGATCACCTTCCCGAACGTGTTCGATGCAGCACCCGGCACGCAGTTGAACATCCTGTCGTTCGACCACACCACCGGCCGGCTGGTGATCGTCGGCACCGCCACGGTCTCGGCGGATGGTGCGACGGCGGTGTCCGATCCCGGCCAGGGCGTGCTGGCACCCGGCTGGCACGGACTGACGCCACCCGGCTCGCCGGCCAAGACCTCGCCGCCGCAGCCACCCTGCGACGGCGGCGCGCTCGCCACCGATACCGCACTCGCGCTGGTCAAGGATGCGCTGAGCTGTGCCGCCGCGCTGAAGCAGGACATCGGCAACATCCTTGATGCTTTCAGCAGCATTGCCGACGCGGTCGCGCAGATCCGTACGCTGAAGCAGGTCGCCGATCAGGCCAGGGCAGCGCACGACCAGCTCACCTACGAGCAGAAGGCCCAGCTCCTGGCCTCGGGCTGCGCTCTGATACAGGACTCGATCAATGTCGCGCTCGACATCATCGCCACCGAGGAATCCGAGCTCCCCGCGATCGTGAGCTGCATCAACGGTGGCCTCGACGTGCTCAATGCGTTCTGCAGTTCGGCGATCAGCAACAACTGCTTCACCCTCAAGACCGTCGCCCTGATCGAGTGCGACCTGATCAACACGCTGTCGATCTTCTCGAAGGACATCAACAACCTGGCGGCGCTGATCGACGGTTCGCATCTGCGCGGCTCGGTCGCCGGCCTGTGCGACAACGTCGCGGCCTTCTCGACCTTCGTGAACAACCAGGCTGGATCGCACAACATCATGGCGTCCGCCTTCGAGGTCATGGCGGCCGAGGACGATCCGGCGATCGCGATGCTGGATGCGATCATCGCATCGGCGGACGAATCGACCGGCGCGATCGGCGATCTTGGCGCCAAGGTGACGGCGCTGGGCGATGCGCCGCAACCGGATGCCAAGACGCTCGAGGAGGTCGCCGGCTTCTTCTACCAGGCGATCGCGGGCTCGCCGGCCAACGCGTATTATGAGGTCACGTTCGGCAACAACGTGCTGCGCGGCAATGCCAACCAGGACGGCGCGATCAGCGTCTTCCTGCCCGCCGACACGCAGTTCGAACTCAAGGTGTTCGATGCGCGCTACGACCGCTATGCGGTCTACGATGGCACCACCGCGACGACCGGTCGCGACACCACCATTCCGCCGCTGCTGTTCCTGCCGATCGCCGGGCTGCCGCAGACCGGACCGGGCGGCCTGCCCGACCTGATCGAGGAGATCATCGGCGGCTCGCTCACCAAGGCGGACAACCTGATCCCAGGCGTGACCGACTACGTGGCTGTCCACCAGGGCGGCGGGCCGGTCCACTCGCTGGCCAATACCACGGGCGTCGTCGCAAGCGTGACGCTGCACGGCGACGCGCGCGCGCTCGACGTGGTCGGCTCGGTCGCCGGCGGGATGCTGCAGACCGCCTATGTCGCGACCGGGACCGGCGGCCTCGCGATCGTGGATGTCACCTCGCCGCTCGCACCGGTGGTGCGCAGCGAATTGCGGCTACCGGGCTTTGCGTCCGACGTCGCGGTGGATGTCGGCCTGTCGGTCGCGGCAGTGGCGTCCGGTGCGGCGGGCCTGACCCTGCTCGACGTGATGGACCCGACCGACCCGATGGTCGTTGCGACGTTGCCGTTCGCCGATCCCGTCACCGCCGTGACGGTGCGTGACGGCATCGCCTATCTCGTGCAGGGGACCTCGGTGGCGAGCGTCGATCTGGTGACTCACCAGGTTCGCACGACACTCGATCTTTCGGCGAGCGGCGAACACGCGCCGCTCATTGCGATCGCGTTCGACGGCAGCACGCTGTTCACCCGCGGCAACGACGGCACGATACGCGCCATATCGGTCGACGGCGACCTGTTCACCCCGCGCGGCTCGCTGGTCGCCGTGCTGCCGAACCAGGCGAGCCTCGGTGCCGGCGGCCTGACGATCGCCGGCAATCTGCTGTACGCCGGGGCCAGCTCGCTCGGCTACGTCACGGTCAGCGTTGCCGATCTCGACCATCTTGCCATTGTCGGGCCAGCCTCGACCCTCAGCATCGGCGCATCGGCGATGGCGCTCAACGGCTCCGGTCTCGCCGTCGCAGTCGGCTTTGGCGGCAACGCAGGGGCGGTCTACCTGATGGACGTCAGCGACCCCACCGATACCGGCCGCCTGGTCACCTCTTTCCCTCTGCAATCTGCGCCGGTCGACGTGGCACTGGCCAACGGTATCGCCTTCGTCATCGACGGCGAGAATGGCCTGCAGGTGGTCAACTACCGGACGCTCGACAACCAGGGAACGCCCCCCACCGTTTCGATCGCAGTGCAGGCGAACGACGTCGACGCGGCAGCCGCGGGCGTCCAGGTGGTCGAAGGCGGCCTGGTCCGCATCCGCCCCACCGTGACGGACGATGTGCAGGTGCGCGACGTGCAGGTGCTGGTGAACGGCACGGTGGTCGCCGACCGGCCGGCCTATCCGTTCGACTTCGACACGCTGGTGCCGAGCATCGCCAGTGCGGGCGCGACGATGACGCTGCAGGTCCGTGCGGTCGATACCGGCGGCAATGCCACGCTGTCCAACATCGTCACGCTGGCGGTGGTGCACGACACGGTGCCTCCGGCGGTAGCGCGCATGAACATCGCCCAAGGTGCCAACCTGTACGCGGCGAGATCGATCGAGATCGGCTTCACCGAACCTCTCGACACGGCCCGGCTCGCGACCTCTGGCATCGTGCTGGTCAATGTCGGGCCCGACGGCAATGCCGGTACGGCCGATGACGTCGCGGTGCCGGTCACATTCACCACCCGCGAACTAGGCCGCGTGCTCACGGTGCTGCCGTCGGACGCGCTGTCCGCGGGGACCTATCGGCTACGCATCGATCCGTCGGTGATCGCCGATACCGCCGGCAATACGGCGGCCGCGGCGATCACGCTCGGTTTCCATATCCTGCCCGCCAGCAACGTGGCTGCGGCCATCGGCACGCCGGCGATCCCGCAGGAGCCGTCGGCCAACCCGGGGCAGCAGATCGGCATCGCGGTGCCGTTCGACCCGCTGCTCGCGCACATGACGTTCCGCGTCATCGACCCGGGCGGCGCGCAGTCGACCGTCGATGCGACGCCGGCACGGGTTGATGCCGCCGCGTCCATCGCCTATTTCACGGTGCCGATGGAGGCGCTGACGGGCGACGTGACCGTCTACGGCAGCAACGCCGGCACCACGCTCGATGTGCCGGACGGCACGTTCCCGCTACAGATCGTTCCGGTCGTTACCGGCATCAAGGTGCTCCAGGGCAGCGGCGACAACAGCATCGCCGTCGTGCAGGTGACCGGGCGCGGGCTGATCAATGGCAATGGCACGACCTATCGCATCGGCGGCACGTCGATCGTCGATGTCAGCATCGTGTCGGGTCCCGAAGTCACCACGCAGAACGTGGAGGCCCTTGTCACCGTCCCGCTGAGTGCGGCTGCCTTCGGTCCCATCACGGTGACCACCGCCGGCGGCACCAGCGTGCCGTTCGCGGTCAACCTGCTCGGGCTCACCGGCACCGCGCTGAGCGGCACGCCGGCCAATGCCGCGCTGCCATCCGCCAATCCAGGCCAGGCGGTGACGCTGTCGGGCACCGGGATCAGCACCGCGAGCAGCGTGTATCTCAGCTACACCGACGCCGCCGGCGCCGCGCAGGTCGACTTCGTCCATCCCGTCGCCGCCGCCATCGACGGAACCTCGGCCATGCTGGTCATTCCGGCGAACGCCAACGGTATCGCCAAGCTCTCGCTCATCGGGTCGAGCGCGACGCAGACGGTCCAGATCGTGCCGACACTCTCCGGCTATCGCGTAGCCGGTGCCGACAGCCTGCAACTGACCGGCAGCGGCCTGGTCCCTGGTGCCTCCACCTACAATTTCCCCGGCGGGAACTATGCGGATACCGGCAGCGGCGATCCGGCGCTCGCGTATCCCAACGGCGACGGCAGCACGGTGATTCTGCCGGAGCCGCTGCACGGTTTCGGCACCGCAACCGTCACCACCGCCGGCGGCACATCGGCGCCGCTCCTGCTCAACGAAGTCCAGGCGCGCGACGGAGCGCTGCGCGACATCGCCGCCGATCCGGCGACCGGCCGGCTCTGGCTGGCCGATGATGCGAATCCCGCGCTGCTGCACCTGATCGATACGGCGACCGGCAGCGAAATCGGCAGCCTCACGCTCGCATCTGCGTTCCAGGGTGGGTTGCAGGTCGCCCCCGCAGCATTCTCACTGGCGGGAACCGCTGTCCCTGCCGGCAGCCTGCTGCTGTTCGGGCCGCTGGGCGCCGGTGACAGCGTCACCGCGATCGACGCCGCCAGCGGTGCGGTCATCGCGACGCTCGCACTCACCCCGAGTTATGTGACGACGGCCGGCGTCTTCGTGCCGTCGGTCTCCGGTGGGGAGGTGTTCATCCTCGACCGCACGCAGGCCACCACGCAGATCGTCGGCCTCAACCCGGAAACCGGCGCCGAACGCGTGCGGTTCGATGCGCCGTTCAACGCAGGCGAGGCGGGCCTGGCGCTCGATCCGACGCACGGCACAATTTGGTACGGTGCAGACCAGAGCACCGACCTGGTCGAACTCACCACGACGGGCAGCGAAGTGCGGCGGGTGAGCGTCGCCGCACAGGGCGGCAACCTCTCGCCCGGCGATATCTCGGGTCTCGCCGTCGATCAGGCGGGCAGGCTGCTGGTCGCCTCCACCCAGGGCGTGGTCTACCGGATCGATCCCGCCGTCACGCTGTCCACCACGGCGCCGGTCCTGACCCGGATCATCGCAGCGGCGACCGACGGGATTGCCGCCGATGCCGCGCTGGCCGCGGCCAACGCCGGCCAGGTGATCACGTTGCAGGGCAGCAACTTCAACGCCGGCACCGAGGTGGTGTTCGCGACAAGCGATGCCACCGGCACCGCGGGCCGGACGTCCGTCGCCCCGCTGGCGGTCAGCGCGGACGGCACCAGGCTGCAGGTGCAGGTGCCCGTGACCGCCGCGACCGGCAGCGTCCAGGTGGTGAATGTCGGCGCCCGCAACCTCGCCGCCAACAGCGACAACGACGGGGTCTATCGCCAGGTCACCGTCAGCTTCACGCCGAGCGGCAGCACCGCCCAGTTCACGTTCGGCGACGGCGGGATGGCGACGTTCGGCGGCGGCACCTGGGGCATCGACAACGTCGCCGTCCGGCAGAACGGCGCCACCGTGTTCAGCGACGCGTTCGACACCGGCACTGCCAAGTCCCAATGGAGCGTTCGGACCGTCGATGGCAGCGCGGCGGGCGTGCTCAGTGGCTTCCTCGGGCAGTTCAGCAACCGCTCGGTCAATCTCAACCTCACCGGGCTGGCAGCGGGCCAGGCGGTGACGCTCACCTTCGACCTCTACATCCTGGACGGGTGGACGGGCGCCAACCAGTTCAACGGCCCGGCCGAGTTCCTGGTGAGGGGCAACGGGCAGACATTGTTCGATGCGCAGTTCAGCAACACGGCCAGCCAGGCGCAGACCTACAACACCAGTGCCGCCCTGACCTTGCAGGTCGTGCCGACGCTCACCGGCATCCCGTTCGGGGGCGCGAATGCCGCGGACGGCGTGGAGCTGGCTGGCTCCGGCTTCATGGCCGGCGGAACGACGATCACCATCGGCGGCGTGGTGCTGCAGGATCAGCACGCCGACCAGGCCAGCTACGTGGTGAATGCCACCAACAGCGACTACACATTCCGGGCGCCACTGACGATCGAGGCCCCGATCCGCGTCACCACCGCCGGCGGCTCGGCGCAGATCGGCGCCTTCCTCTATCCCGAGCAGCCGCCCGTTACCTTCACCGGCATCCAGTCGACCGCGCGGGCAGGGACGCCGGCCGACGCTGCCGTCGCGTCCGCCAATGTCGGCCAGACCATCACGCTGACCGGCGCTGGCTTCACCTTCGCCACGCTGGTGCAGTTCACCGCCGCGGACGACACCGGCGCGATCGGCACGCTCACCCGCTTCGGCACGCCGAATGACGCCGGCACGACGCTCACCGTGACGGTGCCGTCGCTGGCACGCACCGGCGCCGTGCGGGTTCTCGGCAGCACCGCATCCGCCCAGTTGCAGGTCGTGCCGGTGCTCCGCTCGGTCGGCGGAACGGTCGCAAGCGGCGGGACGATCGAACTGGAGGGTTCCGGACTCTCGGCCTCCGATCTCATGATTTCGATCGACGGCCGCAGCGCCGGCACGTTCCAAGTCAGGACCGTGCAGGACACCACGCCCTCCGGAACGATCCCGGGCCAGCAACTGGTGACGCTCACGGTGCCATCGGCCATCGGCGCGGGCGTGGTCACGGTGACCACCGACGGTGGCAGCATGATGCTGAACACTGGGGTGAGTGCGGCCCAGACGGCGGTCTCCGCGCCTGCCGATGGCGGTGACACGCTGGCGATGGCGATGCCGATCGTCCTGCCGGCGCATGGCGGCCAGACCGTCGTCACCGCCACACTCGGTGACAACAGCGGTTCGGCCGGCGACGTCGATCTCTACAAGGTCGTTTTGAACCAGAGCGACAGCCTGACGATCGGCCTGTTCGCCGATCCGTCACTGCCGCAGAACCAGTTCCTGGACAGCCACGTCGCGGTGTTCGATGCGGCCGGCCGGCAGGTGGCGAACCGGTTCCTGGTGCAGGCCGGCACCGCCGGTCCGGTGCTGACCTTCGTGGCACCGGCGGGCGGCGATTACTATGTCGGCGTCAGCGGTTCCGCCAACCAATCCTATGATCCGACAATCGCGAACAGCGGCGCAGCCGGCAACGCCGACACCGGCACCTATCAACTCTCGCTGGAACGCATCGGCGCGGCAGACACTCATCTGACCGGTGTGGTTGCGTCGCCGGGGCAGGGGATTCCGGCAATCGCCGGTGCGCCGGCGGCGAATGTCGGCCAGACCATCACCCTGCAGGGACATGGGCTCAGCGCCAACGACCAGGTCGTCTTCACCGCTATCGGGCCCGCCGGCGTGATCGGCCGCCCCGTCACGCCCGTCGACGCCGCCGCGGACGGCACCAGCCTGACCGTCGCCGTGCCGGCGGACGCGATGACGGGCACGGTACGGCTCGAGCGTGATACCGCGGGGCTGCTGCTGCAGGTCGTGCCGACGCTGGCCGGCGTCAGCGCAGCGTTCGGCAACGGCTACAACGGCAGCCCGATCGGCCTGACCGGCAGCGGTTTCGTCGACGGCGCTACGACGATCCATTTCGGCACCAGCACTCTGGTGGACACCTCGCGCAGCGACGGCATCGCCGTGCAGAGCGACACCGCGCCGCCCTTCGCGCCAAACTCGCGAATCGCCGCGACAGTGCCGCGCGATGCAGCCATCGGGCCGATCTCCGTCACGACACCGGGTGGCACCAGCATCGTGTTCGATGAGAGCTTCACCGGCCTCACCGCGATCGCCGCCTCCGGCACGCCCGCCACGCCCGCGCTGGCTTCGGCAAATCCGGGACAGACCATCCGGGTGACCGGCAGCCACCTGTCGCTGGACAGCCAGTTCGTGTTCGAGACCGTCGACACGCAAGGCACGCGGCGGCAGGTCACCGCGACCCCGTCCGCCGTCAACGATGCCGGTACCCAGGCGGACCTCATCGTACCGACCAATGCGGCGACCGGCGTCGTGCGCATGATCGGCGATACCGAGGCCACCAGCGTGCCGTTGCAGATCGTGCCGGTGGTCTCCGGCATTTCCGTGTTCTTCGTGTCCGGCGACAGCGTCACGCTGAGCCTGGAGGGGGCTGGCTTCATCGAGGGTGACAGCGACTACCAGTTCGGCCCGACGCTGTTCTTCGACCGCAGCCTGACCGCGGGCGCCGATGTCGACGATTTCACCGGCGCGAACGGCAGGGCGAGCCTGACGCTGCCGCTCGGTGGCGGCATCTTCGGCCCGCTGACGGTGCAGACGGACGGTGGCCGCAGCGCGCCGCTCGCCTTCAGCCTGACCAGCGTCACCGCCACCGCGGCGAGCGGCACGCCGGCGAACGCGGCGCTGCCATCGGCCAACGCGGGCCAGGACGTGACGCTGCACGGCAGCCATCTCACGACCGCGACGGGCATCCTGCTGCGCTCCACCGACAGCAGCGGCCGGCCGGTGGTGACCCTGCTGCGGCCCGCAACGGCGGCGGAGGACGGCACCAGCGCAACGCTCATGCTCCCCACATTCGCCAACGGCGTGGTGACGTTGCAGGCGCTGGGCTCCGCGGCGAGCCTGACGCTTCAGGTGGTGCCGACGGTGACCGGCTACGACACGTCCAACGGGCCGCTGACGCTGTCCGGCAGCGGCTTCGTGGAGGGTGCCGCCACCTATCGCATCGCCAACGCGACGGTCACCGACAGCGCGATCGACAACGGCCCGGATGTGGTCGGGAGCAGCGTCGACAACGACACGGTCTCGCTGGACAACCCGACCCACGGCACCGGCAGCATCACCGTCACCACGGCGGCCGGCACATCGGCGCCGCTGAGCCTGACCGAGGCAAATCCGGCGTAGCAACGGCACAGGGCGGGAGGCATGCCTGCCCGCCCTGTGCCTGCCCGCCCTGTGCCGAGTGCTGTGCCGAGTGCTGTGCAGCCCTCAGTCGGTCTTGATCCACACCGACTTCACGTTCAGGTACTCTTCCAGGTGCTGCACACCGGATTCGCGGCCGTAGCCGCTCATCTTGTAGCCGCCGAACGGCACCGCAGGATCCATCGCCTGGTAGCAGTTGATCCAGACCGAGCCGGCCCGGATGCCCCTCGCCAGACGGTGTGCCTTGCCCACGTCGCGCGTCCACACGCCGCTGCCCAGGCCGAATTGCGTCTTGTTGCCGCGCTGGATCACCTCCTCGATGTCGGTGAACGGGATCGCGGAGATCACCGGCCCGAAGATCTCCTCCTGCGCGATGCGCATGTCGTCGCGCACGTTGGCGAACACGGTCGGCGGCACGAAGTAGCCGTTGGCCAGCGCACCCTCGGTCAGGCGTTCGCCACCCGACAGCGGCTGCGCGCCTTCCTGGCGGCCGATCGCCAGATAGCCGGTGACACGCTGGAGTTGCTCCTCCGACACCAGCGGCCCGACCTGCGTCTCCGGGTCGCGGCCGTCGCCGACGCGCAGCGTCTTGCTGAATGCGGCGACGCGGCCGACGAACTCATCGTAGATCTTCTGCTCGACGAACAGCCGCGTGCCGGCGCTGCAGATCTGTCCCGAATTGGCGAACACCGCCATGCCGGACCCGGGCACCGCCTGGTCCAGATCGGCATCGGCGAACACGATGTCGGGCGACTTGCCGCCGAGCTCCAGCGACACGCGCTTCAGGTTGCCCGCCGAGGCCCGGATGATCGCCTGGCCGGTCAGATGCGAGCCGGTGAACGCCACCTTGTCGACATCGGGATGCGAGGCCAGTGCGGCACCCGCGGTCTCGCCGAAGCCCGGCACGACGTTCACCACGCCCGGCGGCACGCCGGCCTCCATGCACAGTTCCGCCAGGCGCAGCGGCGTCAGCGGCGCCTCCTCGGCCGGCTTCAGCACCACCGTGCAGCCGGTCGCCAGCGCCGGGCCGATCTTCCAGATCGATGCCGTCAGCGGACCGTTCCACGGGATGATCGCGCCGACCACGCCCACCGGTTCCTTCAGCGTGAACGACACGTATTCGCCGGGCAGCGAGTTGTCGATCGTCTCGCCGTGCAGCGCGGTCGCCATGCCGGCATAGAAGCGCAGCATGCCCAGCGCGCGCTGACGGTTGTTGCGCGTGCGGCTGATCGGCGCGCCCATGTCGAGCGTGTCGAGGGCTGCGAATTCCTCGATGTCGCGCTCCACCAGGTCGGCGAGCTTCAGCAGCAGCCGTTGGCGTTCGGCCGGCTTGAACTTGCTCCACGGACCATTGAACGCCGCACGCGCCGCGGCCACCGCCCGATCGATGTCCTCGGCATCACCCTCCGCGACCAGGGCCAGCACTTCGCCGGTGGCGGGATTGCGGGTCTCGAAGGTCTTGCCCGATGCAGCCTCGAGCCACTTGCCGTCGATCAGCATGCGCTTCGGCTTGCCGTCGAGATACGGATGCACTTCGGTCATCACGTTCATCAGTTGGGTCTCCTCGTCCTTGTTGTGTCGATCTCCGAGGCCGCCAGCAGGGCCGATCCCAGGGATTCGGCATTGCCCTGGTTGAGCGCGAAGGCGACATCGAAGCCGTCGCGCGTCGCGAGCCGCAGGATGAGGTTCGCATCCGCCTCCGCCTGCTCGAGCCGCCAGGTCCCCAGGCTCTGCACGAAGCGCAGGGAGCCGTCGGCGAAACGCGCGTTGAGCGCTGCCTGCAGCATGCGAGGCAGCGTCATCAGCAGGCCGCTCAGCACATCGAACGGCAGCACGATCCGGTGCGACTGCCCATCGGCCGCGGTGAACTCCATCCGGACATGGGTTCCGCCGTCCGCCACGGACCACGCGGTCAGTTCCTCGCCTGCGATCGTGCGCACCGCATCGGGCGCGATGTCCATGGGCGGCCTCGGCAACGCTATTCCCAATTGGATATAACGTAGCATGACACGAACCGGCAAGCCCACGCGTCGCCTGCGCCATCCGTCCTGCCACGAAGCCGCGGCCCTGCATGTCGCCAGCGGTTGCCGGCGGCCGGCGCGTCACCCGCGCGTTATTGCCCGTCGGGCACGACGCGAAGCCGCCTGTCTCAGTGCGGCGTCACCGAGCGCAGCAAGGTCCGGTCGAGCCGCGCCCGCAGAACCGCGGCGACCGAGGGTTGGTCGCATAGAGCGTGATCCGTCGCAGGTGGAATCGCCGGAGCGGTGAATCACGCTCTGACAACGGGCTGCAGCGCCCAGCGGCCCCAGGGACCCATGGCCGCCTGGCGGCTGGCGACGTTGTGGGTCAGCACCGTCAGCATGTCTCGCCGGATCGTCGCCAGCGCGTCCGTGTCGTAAACCGACTGTGCGCCGCACAGTTCGACCAGCCGCTCCACCGCCCATTGCGACTGGTGCTGGGCATAGGTCATGTCGCGGCGCGCGCGCAGCGCAAGCTCTGCGGGGATCGGCGCACCCTGGGCGATCAGCGTCTCGGCGGTGGCGAGGCCGGTGCGCATCGTGAGCGTCGCGGCCTCGATCGCGGCGGCGGCTTCGGCCACCGACATCTGCACGAACTCGCTGGCGGCCAGCGGGGTGACGCCGCGCGAGACCTTGCCTTGCAGGATGCCGATCGCCACCGCGAGGGCCCGGTTGCCCAGAGCGATCGCGACCGGCGGCAGCGAGTAGTTCGCCAGCAATCCGCGCGGTGCCCGCACCAGCGGATAGTCGGCGTGCACCGCGGCGCCCGGCCCGGTGCCGGCGAGCAGGTCCGCGAGCATGACGCAGCGATGCTCCGGCACGAACGCGTCGTGCACCCGCAGGGATCGGCTGCCGGTGCCGGCCAGTCCCAGCACGTGCCAGTCGTCGATGATCTCGATGTCGGTGAATGGCACCAGCAGGTAGGCGATGGCGGATCGCTGCTCATCGGCGAAGGCGCCGATCACCGCCCAGCGCGAATGGCTGCTCCCGCTGGAGAACGGGAACTGCCCCGACAGCCGCCAGCCACCCGGCACGCGCTGCACCACCGCGCGCGGTGCCAGCGAGGAGGATACCAGCGCCAGCCTGTCCTCGTCCCACACGTCGCGCTGCGCCTGCAGCGGATACGACGACAGCAGCCACTGGTGCTCGCCGAGGACGGCGTAGACCCAGGCCGCCGAGGCACAGCCCGCGGTGAGTGTCTCGACGATGCGGGCGAACAGCGAAAAGCTGAGCTGCAGTCCGCCGAACATGCGCGGCTGCAGCACGCCAAGGATGCCGATGCGATGGAAGTCGGCCATCGTCTCGGGCGGCAGGTCGCGGCCGGCGCGGGTTGCCGCGGCGCGCTCCGCAAGGATCGGGACCAGCGCGCGCGACTGCTCCAGCAGATCCCGCTCGTCCGCGGTCAGCGCCGCATTCATGGCGTCAGCGGTTCATGCCGCGCACCGCGTCGCACACCGCGCGGGTAACCTCCACCGTGGTCGCCGTGCCACCGAGGTCGGGCGTCATGATGCCGGCGGCGCAGACCTGCTCGACGGCGCGCATCAGCAGGTCGGCGGCCGGCTTCTCGCCGAGGTGCTCCAGCATCATCGCACCGGTCCAGAAGCTGGCGACCGGATTGGCGATGCCCTTGCCGGTGATGTCGAATGCACTGCCGTGGATCGGCTCGAACATCGAGGGCGAGCGGCGCTCGGGATCGACGTTGCCGGTGGGCGCGATGCCGAGCGAGCCGGCGAGGGCGGCGGCGAGGTCGGACAGGATGTCGGCGTGCAGGTTGGTGGCGACGACGGTGTCGATGCTCCGCGGCCGCTTCACCATGCGCATGGTCATCGCGTCCACCAGTTCCTTGTCCCAGGTCACGTCCGGGTAGTCGTGCGAGACCAGGGCGGCGATCTCGTCCCAGAACACCATGCCGTGGCGCTGTGCGTTCGACTTGGTGACGACGGTCAGCAGCTTGCGCGGGCGCGAACGTGCGATGTCGAAGGCGAATCGCATGATGCGTTCCACGCCGCGGCGGGTGAAGATCGCAGTCTCGGTGGCGACCTCCTCGGGCAGGCCGCGATGCACGCGCCCACCATGGCCAGCGTATTCGCCCTCGCTGTTCTCGCGCACGATCACCCAGTCGAGGTCGCCGGGACCCACCTCGCGCAGCGGCGAGGTGATGCCGGGCAGGATGCGCGTGGGGCGCACGTTCGCGTACTGGTCGAGGCCCTGGCAGATCGGCAGACGCAGGCCCCACAGCGTGATGTGGTCGGGGATGTTGGGATCGCCGACCGCGCCGAAATAGATCGCATCCGCGGTGCGCAGCCAGGCCAGTCCGTCGGGCGGCATGAAGTTGCCGTGCTTGCGGTACCAGTTGGAACCCCAGTCGTAGTGGTCGATGACCAGCTTGAAGCCGCCGTCGCGCGCGGCGACCGCGTCGAGCGCCTCGAGTCCGGCGCTGATGACCTCGGGGCCGATGCCATCGGCAGGGATGGAGGCGATGCGGTGCTGGCGCATGGGAATCCTCGGATGTCCTGTTGCACCTATCGCCTGGGACAGCAGGAGGCAACGCCCCGCACATATGACATTGCGACGCATTCTCAACACGGCTAGGCTGTGCACCGCAACAGGAGGCGGGCATGGCCCAGGTCATTCATCTCGCGGCGCCGACGTCCTATCCGGGCGCCACGGCCGCGCTCGAACCGGCCGAATCGACGCTGGTGCTGGCGATTCGCTGGTGGGTCGCCGATCATCGCCAGGGCGACGATCCGCTGCCGCGCCTGTGCCAGGCACTCGAGATCGCCGGTGCGCATGACGCGGCGTTCGCGGTGGATCGGCTGATGGCCATCATTGCCCGCACCGTGCGGCGGCCGGTCGCGGTGAACTGCCCGCGCTGCCCGAATCTGTCGGACGATGAGAAGCAACTGCTGTACGCGGCGTATCTGGTGCAATCGGGCGAGGCGCCGCTGGCGGAGCGTGCGCTGCGCACGGCATTCCTCTCCGCGCAGGGGGCCGAGTTCGCGCTGGGTTCGCTGGAAGGGATCACCGTGCTGTTCGGTGAAGCCAACCTGGTATTCCCCTGCCGCCAGCAGCCTGCGGAGGTGGTGGACGCCATGATGCCCTGGACCCCATCGGGCGACGCGCGAACACTGCACTGAGCGCGAACCGGGCGCGGGGGGGCTGCGTCAATAGGGCGTGAGTCGGCCTGGCCGACCAGACGCGCTGATGTTCCAACCGTTCCTCTCACCGCATATTCGCGGCCAGAGAGGTTGGATGACCCATACGCAGCAGCAGAAGCCAGGCGCCGGTTCCACTTTCGTTGCGGCCGGCGGCGAAATGGCCGCGCTCATCGCCGGTCGCGACTGGAGTACGTCGCCGCTTGGTCCGCAAGGGAAGTGGCCGCAGAGCCTGCAGGCCGTGCTGCGGATCCTGGTCACGTCGCGCTATGCCATGTGGCTCGGCTGGGGGCCGCAACTCACGTTCTTCTACAACGACGCCTATGCCGCCATGACGCTCGGGGCCAAGCATCCCTGGGCGCTCGGCCGGCCGGCCTCGGAGGTGTGGGCGGAGATCTGGAGCGACCTGCGTCCGCGCACCGAGACGGTGATGCAGACCGGAGTCGCGACCTGGGATGAAGGGCTGTTGCTGTTCCTGGAACGCAACGGCTACCCGGAGGAGACCTACCACACCTTCTCCTACAGTCCGCTGCCGGACGACAACGGCGCGGTCGGCGGCATGCTGTGTGTCGTCACCGAAGACACCGAGCGGGTGATCGGCGAGCGGCGGCTGGCGACCTTGCGCGAACTCGCCGCACTGCTCGCCGCCGTGCGCACCGAGCCCGAGGTGCTGGGAGCGATCGAGCGAGGCCTGGCGACCAACCGGCGCGACCTGCCGTTCACCGCGCTGTGGCTGTTCGACCAGGACGGCAGGCGCGCCCGCCTCGCCTGCGTGACCGGCCTGGACCGCGCGCACAAGCTGGCCACGCCCGAGATCGATCTGGCGGAGTTGCCCGCCGACCATCCTGCCCGGCGCATCCTGGCGGGTGAAAACCATGTGCCGATCGACGATCTCCACCGGTATGGCGATCTGCCGACCGGCGACTGGGAACGGCCACCGCACGTTGCCGTCGCGGTGCCGGTGGCGCAGCAGGGACAGGTGATGCCGGCAGGGCTGCTGCTGGCCGGCCTCAACCCGTTCCGCTCGCTGTCCGAGAGCTATGCCGGCTTCATCGACCTCGTGGCCTCGCAGATCGCTTCCGGCCTCGCCAGCGCGCGCGCCTACGAGGCCGAACGGCAGCGCGCCGAAGCGCTGGCGCAGATGGACCAGGAGAAGACGGCGTTCTTCTCCAACGTCAGTCATGAGTTCCGCACGCCGCTCACGCTGATGCTCGGGCCGCTCGAGGAGGAGATCGCGCAGCGCGGCAAGGGCGATGCCGGCCGGCTGACCATGGTGCATCGCAACGGCCTGCGGCTGCTGCGCCTGGTGAACACGCTGCTGGATTTCTCCCGCATCGAGGCGGGGCGGGTGCAGGCGACGTTCCGTCCGACCGACCTCGCCGCCTACACCGCCGAGTTGGCCAGCAACTTCCGGTCGGCCTGCGAACGGGCGGACCTTGCGCTCACGGTCGATTGCCGGCCGTTGCCGCGCCCCGTCTACATCGATGCCGACATGTGGGAGCGCGTGGTGCTCAACCTCGTGTCCAACGCGTTCAAGTACACTCTGGCCGGTGGGATTGCGGTGCATGTCCGGCCGGTCGGCGTGGATGCGGCGGAACTGCTGGTGTCCGACACCGGCGTCGGCATTCCGGCCGCGGAGTTGCCGCGCATCTTCGACCGGTTCCACCGCATCGAGGGGCAGGTCGGGCGCACGATGGAGGGCACCGGCATCGGTCTGGCGCTGGTGAGCGAACTGGTCCGCCTGCACGGCGGCCGGATCGAGGTTCGCAGCAATGTCGGCGTGGGTACCGACGTGAGCATCACGCTGCCGTTCGGCGACAGTCATCTGCCGGCCGAGAGGGTGTCGCAGTCCGAGGGCAGGGTGGTGGCCGAAGGCGTTGCCGCGGCGTCCTTCGTGGCCGAGGCGATGCGCTGGCTGCCGCAATCCGGCCGGGGCCGCGACGTCGATCAGCCGGCGCTCGATCCGGTCGCGTCACTCGTCGGCACCGCCGATACACCGGCCGATGTCGCGGACCGGCCACGTGTTCTGCTGGCCGACGACAACCCGGACATGCGCGACTACGTCCAGCGGTTGCTTGGCGCGGTCTACGATGTGGCCGTGGTGGAGGATGGCGAGGCGGCGCTGCGTGCCATGCGCGAGCGGCGGCCCGACCTGCTGCTGAGCGACGTGATGATGCCGCGGCTGGACGGCTT
Source organism: Acetobacteraceae bacterium (assembly GCA_037201625.1). Taxonomy (GTDB): domain Bacteria; phylum Pseudomonadota; class Alphaproteobacteria; order Acetobacterales; family Acetobacteraceae; genus JAMXLO01. The sequence continues at coordinate 287,559 of JBBCGR010000004.1, forward strand.
CGCGTTGCTCAAGGCGATGCGCGCGGATCCTGCGCTGCGCGATCTGCCGGTGATCCTGCTGTCGGCGCGCGCCGGCGATGAAGCCCAGGTCGAGGGCCTGGATGCCGGCGCCGACGACTACCTGGTGAAGCCATTCGCCGCGCGCGAATTGCTCGCACGTGTCCGTTCGAACCTCCAGCTTGCGCGCATCCGCCAAGAGGCAGCCGACCAGGCACGCGATGAGGCTCGCCGGCTCGAACTGCTCAATCGCACCGGCAGCGCGATCGCCGCAGAACTGGACCTCGAGCGTCTCGTGCAGATGGTGACCGACGCGGCGGTGGAACTGACCGGCGCGTCGTTCGGTGCGTTCTTCTACAACGTGCTCGACGAAGCCGGGGAATCGTACACGCTGTACTCGCTGTCGGGCGCGCCGCGCGAGGCGTTCGCCGGATTCCCGATGCCGCGCAACACCAAGGTGTTCGATCCGACCTTCCGCGGCGAAGGCATCGTGCGGTCCGACGATATCACCTGCGATCCGCGCTACGGCCAGAACCCGCCCTATCACGGCAAGCCGCGCGGACATTTGCCGGTGCGCAGCTATCTCGCGGTCCCCGTCGTCTCGCGCTCGGGTGAGGTGCTGGGCGGGCTGTTCTTCGGACATCCCGATGTCGGGGTGTTCGGCACGCGCGATGAACTGGTGATCGGCGGCATCGCGGCGCAGGCGGCGATCGGCATCGACAATGCACGCCTGTACCGCGCGAGCCGCCAGGCGCAGGACAGCCTGCGGCTGCTGAACGAAAGCCTCGAGCAGCGCGTCGCGGAAGAGATCGCCGAACGCATGCGTGCCGAGGAGTTGCTGCGCCAGGCACAGAAGATGGAGGCGGTGGGGCAACTCACGGGCGGCGTCGCGCACGACTTCAACAACCTGCTGACGGCGATCTGTGGCGGCGCGGATACCTTGCAGCGGCTGCTGCCGACGCAACTCGGTGCCAACGGCGAGCGCATCCACCGTGCGCTGCGCATGGTGGAGGAGGGCGCACGGCGCGCGACCATCCTGACGCAGCGGCTGCTCGCCTTCGCGCGCCGCCAGGCCCTCGACCCTCGGCCGCTCGATGCCAACAAGCTGGTGGCCGGCATGTCGGAACTGCTGCGCCGCACGCTGGGCGAGGCGGTCGCGATCGAGACGGTACTGGCCGGCGGCCTGTGGCGCACCATGACCGATCCGAACCAGTTGGAGAGCGCGCTGCTCAACCTGGCGGTCAACGCGCGCGATGCCATGCCGGGCGGCGGGCGCCTGACGATCGAGACGGCGAACACGCATCTCGACGACAGTTATGCGGCGCTCCATCAGGAGGTGCTGCCCGGGCAGTATGTGATGATCGCCGTGTCGGACAACGGCACCGGCATGACCAAGGACACCATGGAGCGGGTCTTCGAGCCGTTCTTCACCACCAAGGAGATCGGCCAGGGCACCGGGCTTGGCTTGAGCCAGGTGTACGGCTTCATCAAGCAGTCGCAGGGCCACATCAAGCTCTACAGCGAGCTTGGCCACGGCACCGTGGTGAAGCTCTATCTGCCGCGGCTGGTGGGCGACGCGGAGCATGCCGTCGACGGCGAGCCCGGCGCCGATGTGCCGAGCAACGGCGCCGGCGAGCTAGTCCTGGTGGTGGAGGACGATGAGGCGGTGCGTGGCTACAGCACCGAGACGCTGCGCGAACTCGGCTATCAGGTGATCTCCGCGCCGAACGGGCTGGCGGGACTGGATCTGCTGGTGCGCTACCCGGCGATCAAGCTGCTGTTCACCGATGTGGGCCTGCCGGGCGGTATGACCGGGCGGCAGCTTGCCGACCGCGCGCGCCAGCTTCGGCCGGACCTGCTGGTGCTGTTCACCACCGGCTACGCGCGCAACGCGATCGTCCATGGCGGCATCCTCGATCCCGGCACCCACCTGCTGCCGAAGCCGTTCACGCATGGCGCGCTGGCCGCGAAGATCCGCGCGCTGCTGGATGAGGAAAGGCGCTGACGGCGCAATCCGACCGCGGGTCAGTTCCAGCGCGGCTGCAGCACGATCAGCAGCAGGAAGAACAGTGCGAACAGGATGGCGGGCGCCGCCAGCACCAGCAGCACGGCGTTGGCGAGCCGCCGATGACCCTGCGAACGCAGTGCAAGACCGCCGCCCAGCACGCCGCCCACGCCGGCCAGGAGCACCAGCCACAGCACGATGTTGAACGCCGAGACGGTTCCGTCGCTCAGGCCCCACAGGAAGAACAGCACGACGACCGCGGCCGCCAGCGCATCGATGGCGAACAGGATGCGGAACAGCGTCACGGCATCGCTCCGAGCCGCAATGCCGGCTCCCCCGCTTCCACCACGCCGATGACGCGCGCCGTGACGCCGGCGAAGCGCAGTGCCGCGAGGCAGCCTGCGGCACCGGCGGGGGCGATGCCGGCCAGCAGCCCGCCCGAGGTCTGCGGATCGAACAGCAGCGCAGTGTGTGCGTCCGATCCCATGCCTTCCAGCGATCGCCGGTTCTGCGGCGCCATCGTGCTCTCCACGCCATGCGCCGCGAGTTCCAGTGCACCCGGCAGGGCCGGCACCTGCTCGGGCCAGACCACCGCCGCGACATGGGAGGCGCGCAGCATCTCCAGCAGGTGGCCGGCCAGGCCGAAGCCGGTCACGTCGGTGCATGCGTGCGCGCCGTGCTCGCGCAGGATGCGCGACGCGGCGGCATTGCTGCTCCGCATCGAGGCCAGCGCCGCTCGCAGCCAGGCCGCGCGCGCCAGGCCGCGCATATGCGCTGCCAGCACGATGCCCGTGCCGAGCCGCTTGGTCAGCACCAGCGCATCGCCCGGCCGCAGGCCCGCCTTGCGCAGCAGGCGCGCCGGATCGGCCAGCCCCGTGACGGCGAAGCCGAGCGACGATTCCGCCGCCTCGCCGCTATGGCCGCCCACCAGGACGCAGCCGTCCTCCGTCAGGACCTGGCTCGCGCCCAGCAGCATGTCGGCAAGCTCGGCGCGCATCTTCTCGCCCGGGCCATAGGGCACCGCGGCCACCGCCAGCGCGGTCCACGGCCGTGCGCCCATCGCGTGCAGGTCGGACAGCGCGTGCGCCGCCGCCACCTGGCCGAACACGAACGGATCGTCGATGAAGGCGCGGAACTGGTCGACGCTCTGCACCACCGCCATGCCGGGCGGCGGCAGCAGCACCGCCGCATCGTCGGGCGCATCCAGCCCGACCAGCACATCGGCGCCGCGGATGCGCGGCAGTGCGGCGAGTGCGCCGGCCAGCACATCGGCCCCCACCTTGGCGCCGCAGCCGCCGCAGCGCATCGGAACCTGCGCCTGCCCCTGCGCCTGCTCTTGGGCCTGCCCCTGGCCCGCCATCGGCGCCATCGGCTCCTGGTACATCCGCATCCAGCGGCGGTCGATCCAGTCCTTCCAGCGCCAGACCGGCGCGCCCGCGACCGCCAGTCCGTTGCGCCAGGCCAGCGCCCTGCCGTGCCCCAGCCCGAGGATCGCCAGCGCGCCCGACTGCGGCCGCCAGCGGCGCAAGGGCTGGCGGCGCGCCGCGCGGCGCAGATTGTCGGCCAGCGGTCCGCCGGCGCGCACCGCCCAGACGCCCGCCTTGGGGCGCGGGTTGCCCATGATGGCGGCACAGTCGCCGGCGGCGAAGACGCGCTCGTGGCTGGTGCTGCGCAGGGTCGCCTCCACGCGGACGCATCCCGCCGCGTCGCATGCCAGCCCGGAGGCGGCGAGGAAGGCCGGACCCACCACGCCGGTTGCCCACAATGCGGTCGCCACGTCCAGGTAGCTGCCGTCCGACAGCGCCAGCCGCCCGGCGGACCAGCCGCCGGCGCGCACGCCGCAGGCCAGTTCGACATCGGCATCGACCAGCGCATTCCGCGCGACCGACCGCGCATAGGATGGCGCGCCGGCCAGCGGTTCGGCGCCCTCGCACACCAGCACGATGCGGAAGCGCCCGCGGTAGCGCAGCGCCATCGCGAGTGCCAGTTCGGTCCCGCCGGCCCCGCCGCCGACCACGGCGACGCGGGCGCCCGGCGGCAGGTCCGCCTCCAGTGCCGCCAGCCGGGCGAGGAACTGGCCGATCGGCTTGACCGGCTGCCCGCCGCCGGGCGGCATGGCGGGCTCGCCGCCGACATCGATCGACAGCAGGTCGAACGCCACGTCCGGGCGGCCGGCGACCGCCAGGCGGTGCGCGGTGAGGTCGATCGCCGTCGCCTCCGCCAGGATCAGCCTGGCGCCCGCGCCGGCGGCGAGAGGGGCCAGGTCGATATGCGCCTGCTCGAAGCTGTAGTCGCCGCGGATCAGCCCGGGCAGCATGCCGGTATAGGGCGTCTCCGGTTCGCGGCCGATCAGCGTGACGCGGACGCCCGGCTCGCGGCGCATGGCGAATCGGCGCAGCACCTCGACATGGGCATGCCCGGCGCCGAGAAGGACGAGGTCGGTGGTGATCGGCGCCGGTGGCAGCATCGGCGGCAGCCTAGCCGGGTTGCGGCGAGTCGCCGGAGCGGCGAGAATCCCCCGCCATCCATAACAACGAAATCGGGGAGCTTCGCGATGCGCCGCCTGTTGCTGGCCACTGCCTGCGTTCTGGTCACCGCACTGCCGGCTTTCGGGCAGACGCTGCGCGTCGCGCTGCGCCAGGACCTGGATGTCATGGACCCGACGATGGCCACCACCTATGTCGGGCGCATCGTGTTCGCCGGCCTGTGCGACAAGCTGTTCGACATCGATGAGAAGCTTTCGATCGTCCCCCAGCTTGCCACCGGCTACGAGTGGACGAACGACCGCACGCTGGTCCTGCACCTGCGATCCGGCGTGACGTTCCACAACGGCGAGGTGTTCGACGCCGAAGCCGTGAAGTTCTCGTTCGAGCGGCATTTGACCATGCCGGCGAGCTTCCGCAGGAGCGAGATCAACGCGATCGACCAGATCGTGGTGGTCGACCCCATGACGGTGCGCCTCGTGCTGAAGAGCCCGTCGGGGGCGTTCCTGGCCCAGCTCACCGACCGGTCCGGCATGATGTATCCGCCCAAGGCGACCGCGGCGGCCGGCAAGGATTTTGCATTGCGCCCGGTGTGCAGTGGGCCGTTCAAGTTCGTCGAGCGCGTGCCGCAGGACCATGTGACGCTGGAGCGCTTCCCGGACTACTGGGATGCGAAGAACATTCATTTCGATAGGGTTGTATATCAGGTGTTCCCGGACTCCTCGGTGCGGCTGGCCAACCTGAAGGCAGGCACTTCCGACATCACCGAATACGTGGCCCCGACCGACGTGGCCGCGGTGAAGACCGACCCGAAGCTGAAGCTCGTGGTTTCGGATGCGCTGGGCTATGGCAGCATCAGCAACAACCTCGACTACGGCCCGCGCTCCAACACGCCCTATGGCAAGAACAAGCTGGTGCGCCAGGCGTTCGACGCGGCGATCGACCGCGCGGCGCTGGTCAGCGTCGTGTTCAGCGACATGTATGCGCCGAGCGTGCAGCCGGTGTCGCCCAGTTCCCCGTTCGCCGATCCGGCGCTGAAGCCGCCGGCGCGGGACGTGGCGAAGGCGAAGGCGCTGCTGAAACAGGCCGGCGTCACGCCGCCGGTGAAGCTGGAACTGCTGACGCCCAACCAGCCGGACATCCTGCAGGCAGCCGAGGTGATCCAGTCGATGGCAGCGGAGGCGGGGTTCGACGTGCGCATCCAGGCGATGGAGTTCGCATCGTCGCTGCAGGCGCAGCAGCGCGGCGACTACGAGGCGTATCTGCTGGGCTGGTCCGGCCGCGCGGACGCCGATGGCAACACGTATCAGTTCCTGCGCAGCGGCCAGGGCAATAATTTCAGCCGCTACAGCAATCCCACGGTGGACAGGCTGCTGGATGAGGCCCGCGGCACGACGGACCTGCCGAAGCGGCAGGCGCTGTATCGCCAGGTCTGGCCGGAACTGCGCGAGGACCTGCCGCTGACCTATCTCTACAACCCGCGCAACATCGTCGCGATGTCGGTGAAGCTGAACGGCTTCCGCGCCGTGCCGGACGGCATGATCCGCATCCAGGGCCTGGAGATGGCGAAGTAGTGCGAGGACATCTCGGCACGCGCATCGCGCAGATCATCCCGACACTGCTGCTGGTCAGCGTGCTGGTGTTCTGCCTGCAGCAACTCATGCCGGGCGATCCGGCGCTGGTGATGGCCGGCGAGGAGCGCGGCGACCCGCAGGTGCTGGCGCAGATCCGCGCCGAACTCTGGCTCGATCGCCCGCTGCCGGTGCAGTACCTGCACTGGATGGGCAACGTGCTGCAGGGCAATCTCGGGTTCTCCTGGCGCATCCGCCAGCCGGTGTCGGAACTGATCTTCCAGAAGCTGCCGGTGACGCTGCAGCTTGGCTCGATGGCCTTCCTCATCGCTGTGTTGATCGGCGTGCCCGCCGGCATCATCGCCGCGGTGTACCGCAACCGGCCGCTCGACTACGTCGCCAATGCGATCGGTCTCGCCGGCCTGTCCACGCCGAATTTCTGGCTCGGCATCATGCTGATCCTGCTGGTCTCGGTGCAGTGGGGCCTGCTGCCGCCCTCGGGCTACGTGCCGCTGACCGAGGATTGGCGACAGTCGCTCGCCACCACGATCATGCCCGCCTTCGTGCTCGGCAACGCCATCGCCGCGATCCTGATGCGCCACACGCGCAGTGCCATGCTGACATCGCTCGACCAGGACTATGTCCGCACGGCGCGGGCCAAGGGCCTGGGCGAGTTCATCGTGGTGATCCGCCACGCGTTGCGCAACGCGCTGATCCCGGTGGTGACGCTCGGGGCGCTCGAATTGGGCACGCTGTTCTCCGGCGCGGTGCTGACCGAGCAGGTGTTCAGCATTCCGGGCTTCGGCAAGATGATCGTCGATGCCGTGTTCAACCGGGATTATCCGGTGGTGCAGGGCGTCGTCCTGGTGACGGCGTTTCTCTACGTGATGCTGAACCTGGTGGCGGATGTGCTGTACGTGGTGATCAATCCGAGGCTGCGCGGGGCATGAGCACGACCACCGTTGCCGCGAGCCCGGCCGTTGCGCGCCAGCCCGTCGTGCCGCGCAGCCCGAGCCAGCTTGCGCTGCGCCGCTTCCTGCATCGCCCGGTCGCCGTCGCAGGCCTCGTGGTGATCGTGCTGTTCATCGGCGTGGCCATCCTGGCGCCGGTCATCACGCCGTACGATCCGGTGCAGACCAGTTGGACCGCGATCCGCAAGGCGCCGTCACTCGCCCACTGGATGGGCACCGACGAGAACGGGCGCGACGTGCTGGCCAGGGTGATCTACGGCGCGCGAGCGAGCCTGCTGGCGGGTGTGGTCGCGGTGCTGATCGCAGCGGGCATCGGCGTGCCGGCGGGGCTGCTGGCGGGCTTCTCCGGCGGCTGGGTCGACAGCGTGCTGAGCCGGATCGTGGATGCGATGCTGGCCTGCCCGTTCCTGATCCTGGCGATCGCGCTGGCCGCGTTTCTCGGCCCCGACCTGACCAACGCGATGATCGCGATCGGCGTCTCCACCGCACCACGCTTCATGCGCGTGGCGCGCGCGGCGACGCTGGATGCGGCGAGCAACGACTACGTCGAGGCGGCGCGCGCCATCGGCAATCCCGGCTGGCGCGTCGCGGTGCGCCACGTGCTGCCGAACATCGTGCCGCCGATCATGGTGCAGGGAACGCTCGCCATCGCCGCCGCGATCATTGCCGAGGCGTCGCTGTCGTTCCTGGGGCTGGGGCAGCAGCCGCCTGCGCCGTCTTGGGGCTCGATGCTGAACTCGGCGCAGCGCTTCCTGACGCAGGCGCCGTGGCTTGCCGTGTTTCCCGGCTTGGCGATCTTCCTCGCCGTGCTGTCGTTCAACCTGGTGGGCGACGGACTCCGCGACGCGCTGGATCCGCGCGGCCGCTGACGGCGGTCGCTATTCCGCCGCCAGCACCTTGCGCGGTGGCGTCTGCACCACCGGCGCCAGCTCCGCCGCATGGAACGAGATGGCGCGCTGCCCCTCGGGTGCCGGCCGGTACAGCGTGTCGCGCTGGACCGGAATGCGGCCGATGCGGGTGATCAGCGCCTCCATCGCGTCGGGAGGAAACTCCTGCCCGTGCTGCGTGCCGGCGGCGCGCGAGATGCTCTCGTTCATCAGCGTGCCGCCGAGATCGTTGGCGCCGGCATTCAGGCAGAGCGCCGCGCCGTCCGGCCCCATTTTCACCCATGAGGTCTGGATGTTGGTGATCAGCGGATGCAGCGCCAGCCGCGCCACCGCGTGCATCAGCACCGCCTCACGCAGGGTCGGCCCCTTGCGTGCCTGGCCGCGCAGATACATCGGCGCCTCCATGTGCACGAACGGCAGCGGCACGAACTCGGTGAAGCCGCCGGTCTCCGCCTGCACGTCACGCAGGCGCAACAGATGGCGCGCCCAGGACACCGGACGTTCGACATGGCCGTACATGATGGTGGAGGTCGTGCGCAGGCCAAGTTGATGTGCGGTGCGGACCACGTCGAACCACTGCGCCGTGTTCACCTTGTCCGGACAGATGATCGCGCGCACCTCATCGTCGAGGATCTCGGCCGCGGTGCCGGGCAGCGTGCCGAGACCGGCGTCCTTCAGTCGCGACAGGAACTCGCGCAGCGACAGGCCGAGCGTGGCCGCGCCCTGCGTCACTTCCAGCGGCGAGAAGGCGTGGACGTGCATATCCGGCAGCGCCGCCTTGATCGCGCGGCAGATGCCGAGATAGGTCTCGCCGGTATAGTCGGGATGGATGCCGCCTTGCAGGCAGACCTCGGTGGCACCGCGATCCCACGCCTCCTGCGAGCGCCGCACCACCTCATCCAGCGCCAGGTCGTACGGCGTGCCGCGCAGCGCCTCATGCGTCTTGCCCTTGGAGAAGGCGCAGAACTTGCAGCGGTAGTAACAGATGTTGGTGTAGTTGATGTTGCGGTTGACGACGTAGCGCACGACGTCGCCGCTGACCGACTGGCGCAGCGCATCGGCTGCGGTGACGACATGGTCGTAGTCGGCATCGCGCGCGGCGAACAGACGCACGATCTCGGCTTCATCGAGCCGCGCGCCGGATACCGCCTTGGACACGATGTCGGTGACCGCGGCATCGACGCGGTCCAGCAGCGAGGCGCGGGCCTTCGGCAGCACGGTGAGGCCCGGCGCCCATTCGTCCTCGCGCGCCCAGCCTTCCGCATCGATCGCGCGGCGGACGCGCGTCGCGATGCCGGGCGCGCACCAGCGCTCGGGCGCGAAGGCATAGGCGGGATAGACCGGCAGGCGCTGCACGAGGGTCTTGCCCTTCGCCGCGGTATGCCGTGCCAGCATCTCGATCTCCGGCCACGGCGCCTCGGGATTGACGTGGTCCGGGGTCACCGGCGACACGCCACCCCAGTCGTCGATGCCGGCATCGATCAGCCGCGCGTACACGCCGGGCGACAGGTTGGGCGGCGCCTGCACGTGCACGTCCTCGGGCAGGATCAGCCTGGCGGCGGCGATGGTCCACAGCAGATCGTCCAGGTCCGGCTCCGGCGCATCGGCGCGCTTGGTGTCCGGCTTGGCGCGGAAGTTCTGCACGATGACTTCCTGGATGTGGCCGTACTGGCCATGCAGGTCGGCGATCGCCTGCAGCGACTCCAGACGCTCGGCGCGCGTCTCGCCGATGCCGATCAGGATGCCGGTGGTGAACGGCACCGCAAGCTCGCCTGCGATGCGCATCATCTCCAGCCGCACCGCAGGCAACTTGTCGGGTGAGCCGTAATGTACGCCGCCCTGCTGGCACAGCCCCTCGCTGGTCGATTCCAGCATGATGCCCATGCTGGCCGACACCTCGCGCAGTGCGGCGATCTCCTCGCGGGTCATGATGCCGGGATTCACATGCGGCAGCAGCCCGGTCTCCTTCAGCACCAGTGCGCACATCGCGCGCAGGTACTGGATCGTCGTCTCGTGGCCGAGTTCGGCCAACGCTTCGCGCGCCGCCCGATAGCGCAACTCGGGCTTGTCGCCGAGCGTGAACAGGGCCTCGGTGCAGCCCGCCGCGGCGCCCGCGCGTGCGATGTCCAGCACGGCTTCGGCCGACAGATAGGCCGGCTGGCCGGAGCGCGGCCGTTCGGCGAAGGTGCAGTAGTGACACACGTCGCGGCACAGATGCGTCAGAGGAATGAACACCTTGCGCGAGTAGGAGACCAGCCCCCCATGCGCCGCGTCGCGCCTGGCGGCCGCGCGGGCAATGAGTGAGTCCAGCGACGCCGTTTCGATGTCGTTCATCATGCCTTGCGTACCACTTCCTCGCCAAAGCGCCGGATCATCTCCAGCGTCTCCTCGATCGTCGCCCGTTGCAGAGACAGGATCGCGTGCCACACACCGGCCCTCTCCAGCGCCACCACGCGTGCCAGCATGTCCGAGGCGGAGCCGCCGAACAACTGCCGGCCATCAGGACCCTGCCGCGCGCCCCGCACGGCCGGCCGAACCGAAGCGGTCCGCCACAGCATGTAGACCGCGCCTGGCGTCGCGCAAGCGGTCGGCTGGTCCGCCTCGTGGGTTCCCCCCTCTCTGCGTGCTTCGGACGGATCGTGTGCTATCGTCGCGGCCGACGCAATTCGAGCGGAGGGAACAAATGCAGATCGGGTGCAGCGCGCCAACCAGCGGACCCCTGATCGCGCCGGACAGCCTGGTGCGCATCGCCACCGAAGCCGAGGCCCTCGGTTTCGACTATGTCACCGTGAGCGATCACGTGATGATCCCGAAGAGCATCGCCTCGCGCTATCCGTACAGCGATTCGGGCGAATTTCCTTCGGGCGCCGGCGCCGACCGGCTGGAGCAGTTGACAGCAGCTGCCTTCATTGCCGCGGCCACGTCGAAGCTGCGGATCGTTACTTCGGTGATGGTGGTGCCGCATCGGCCGGCGGTGCTGACCGCGAAGATCCTGGCGACGATCGACTACCTGTCGAAGGGGCGGCTGACGCTGGGCATCGGCGCCGGCTGGTGCAAGGAGGAGTTCGAGGCGATCGGTGCGCCGCCGTTCGAGGATCGCGGCGTGGTCACCGACGAATGGATGATGGCCTGCAAGGAACTGTGGACCAGCGACGATCCGAAGTTCGACGGCAAATACGTGAAGTTCGCCGACGTGGTGTTCACGCCGAAGCCGGTGCAGGCGCCGATCCCGATCTGGGTCGGCGGTGAGAGCGGCCCGGCGCTGCGGCGTACCGCGAAATACGCCGATGGCTGGTATCCGATCGGCACCAACCCGCAATTCCCGATGGACACGCTCACCCGGTTTGCCGCGGGTGTGGCGAAGCTGCGCGACCTGACGGTGAAGGCCGGGCGTGACCCTGCGGCGGTGACGCTCGCCTACCGCGTGTCGTCGAATCCCGAGGCGCAGCCGAAGGGAACCGTGGATGGCCAGCGCAAGCTGTTCACCGGCGGCGCGGCCGACTATGCGGGCGACATCCGCTCGCTGACGGAGGTGGGCGTGACCGCGTTCGACTTCGGCCTGTTCGGCGCGACGCTCGAGGCGACGATCGACAACATGAAGCGGTTCCGCGACGAGGTGATCACGAAGGTGCGGTAGAGCGTGATCTGCACAGATGAAATCACCGGAGCGGTGAATCACGCTCTCAGACGAAGTGCTAAAGCGGATTCCGTGAGCCTACGCGAACGGAATCCGCGGTAGTGCGCGGCGGAGGTTTGCATGCAGATCGGCTTCAACGCACCGACCACCGGTCCGCTGATCGAACCGGACAGCCTGTGCCGCATCATCACCGAGGGTGAGGCGCTGGGCTTCGACTACACGACGATCAGCGACCACATCATGGTGCCGCGCAATCTCGACTCGAAATATCCTTATACTGACACTGGGGAGTTTCCGGCCGGGACCGCGGCGGCCTGGCTCGACCAGCTCACCACCACCGCCTTCATCGCGGCGCTGACGACGAAGCTGCGCTTCGTGCTGTCGGTGATGGTGGTGCCGCATCGGCCGGCGGTGCTGACCGCGAAGATGCTGGCCACGATCGACACTCTCTCGAAGGGCCGGCTGACGCTCGGCATCGGCGTCGGCTGGTGCCGCGAGGAGTTCGAGGCGATCGGTGCCGCGCCGTTCGACGACCGTGGCCTGGTCACCGACGAATGGATGATGGCGTGCAAGGAGTTGTGGACGAGCGACGATCCGACGTTCGACGGCAAATACGTGAAGTTCTCCGACGTCGTGTTCACGCCGAAGCCGGTGCAGCAGCCGGTCCCGATCTGGGTGGGCGGTGAGAGCGGACCGGCGCTGCGCCGTACCGCGCGCTACGCCGATTGCTGGTATCCGGTCGGCACCAACCCGCAATTCCCGATGAACACATCCGGTCGGTTGAAGGCCGGCCTGGCGCGTTTCCGTGCGGCGGTGGAAAAGGCCGGGCGCGATCCGGCGAGCGTGGCCGTCGCGCTGCGCGTCCTGGTCGGACCATCGGCACGGCCGCGGCGCAGCGTGGATGGCGAGGCCGAGATGTTCACCGGTGGCACCGCCGACTATGCCGCCGACATCAGGGTGCTGCAGGATCTTGGCTTCGGTGCGGTGGACGTACGGCTGTTCGGTGCTTCGCTCGATAGCACGATCGACAACATGCGCCGCTTCAGCGACGAGGTGATCGCGAAGGTGCGATAGGGAGGATTTGCGATGCAGCTTGGCATGACGATGCGGATCAACGGCGCGTCGCCGAAGCTCGGCATGGACGAGGTGCTGGAGGCCGAGAGGCTCGGTTTCGAGTCGGTGTGGTCGGGCGAGGCCTGGGGCACCGATGCGGTCTCGCCGGCGGCGTGGGTGCTGGCGCGCACCACGCGGATCAAGGCCGGCACCGCAATCATGCAAATGCAGGCTCGCACTCCGTCCTGCGCGGCGATGACCGCGATGACCCTGAATGCGCTGTCCGGCGGCCGGTTCCTGCTGGGCGTCGGGCCGTCCGGACCGCAGGTGATCGAGGGTTGGCACGGCGTCGCCTATGGCAAGCCGCTCGCGCGCACGAAGGAGTATATCGAGATCATCCGCAAGGCGCTCGCGCGCGAGGCGCCGCTGACCTACGAGGGTGAACATTACCATATTCCCTACGCAGGTCCGGGCGCGACCGGCCTCGGCAAGCCGCTGCGCAGCATCGTGCACGGCGATCCGGGGATGAAGATCTACACCGCGTCGATCACGCCGAACGGGTTGCGCATGGCGGGCGAGGTGTCGGACGGCACGCTGCCGATCTGGTTCTCGCCGGAGCAGGCGGACCAGGTGGTGAAGCCGGTGCTCGACGGTCGTGCCAGGGCGGGCAAGCCGCGCGACCTGACAGGCTTCGACCTGGCGCCGTATGTGAAGATCAGCCTGGGCGACGACCTGGAGAAGTGCCGCGACGCGCTGCGGCCGAATCTCGCGCTGTATATCGGCGGGATGGGCGCGCGCTCGAAGAATTTCTACAACGATTTCGCCGTGCGGCTTGGCTACGAGGAGGCGGCGGCGAAGATCCAGGATCTCTACCTGGACGGCCACAAGAAGGACGCCGAAGCGCTGGTCCCCGACAGGCTGATCGACGAGATCGCGCTGGTGGGAAGTGCCGACCGGATCAGGGATCGGCTGCAGGCGTGGCAGCAGGTGGCGAAGGACGGCAAGCTCACCACCATGGTGCTGACCGGCGCGTCGGTCGATGCGCTGCGCGTTGTTGCGGAGGCAGTGCTGTAGCGCACGGCATGGACGGCGGACCGCGCGCTCCATAACCTGCCGCCAGGTAGGGAGACGCAGCACCCATGAGCGGAGCATCACCGGTCAGCCTGGAACGCCAGGGCGACATCGGCATCATCACGGTCAACTATCCGCCGGTGAATGCGCTCGGCCCGGGTGTTGCCGAGGGGATCAAGGACTGCCTGGCGCGCGGCAACACCGACCCGGCGATCAAGGTCATGGTGCTGGTCGGGGCAGGGCGCAGCTTCATCGCGGGCGCCGACATCCGCGGCTTCGGCACGAACCGCCCGCGCCTGCCGCTCGGGCAGCGCGTCTACGACACGCTCGATGCCAGCGAGAAGCCGGTGATCGCCGCGATCCACGGCTATGCGTTGGGCGGTGGGCTGGAGATCGCGATGGCCTGCCACTACCGCATGGCGCTGCCCAGCGCGAAGGTCGGCCTGCCGGAAGTCCTGATCGGCATCCTGCCCGGAGGTGGCGGCACGCAGCGGCTGCCTCGTCTCGTGGGCGTCAAGGCGGCGCTCGACATGATCACCACCGGCCGCCATGTGCCGGCGCCGGAGGCGAAACGTCTCGGCATCATCGATGAGTTGCTGCCCGAGAACGCCGACCTGCTGGCCAGCGCCATCGCCTACGCCACCCGCATCATGGATGTGCGTCCGCTGCCGCGCGTGCGCGACCGGGCGATGCACCTGGAGGATCGCGGGATCTTCGATGCCACGCGCAAGTCGATCGCGCGGCGTGCGCGCAACCAGAAGGCGCCGTACCACTGCATCGCGGCGGTCGAGGCCGCGTGCTTCATGGGCTTCGACGAGGGCTGCCGGCGCGAGGCCGATCTGTTCAAGGAGTTGGAGGACAGCCCCGAGGCGCGTGCGCTGCGCTATGCATTCTTCATCGAGCGCGAGGTGGCGCGGCTGCCGGACGTACCGGCCAAGGTGCCGGCGCGCGACTTCACGACGGCCGCCGTGGTGGGCGCCGGCACGATGGGCGGCGGCATCGCCATGAGCTTTGCCGACTTCGGACTGCCGGTGAAGATCATGGACGCGACGCAGGAGGCACTCGATCGCGGCATGCAGCGCATCCGCGACAATTATGCGACCTCGGTGAAGCGCGGCTCGCTGACCGAGGACGAGATGAAGCGCCGCCTCGCGCGAATCGAGGCGGTGACGGGCTATGAGGACATCGCCGACTGCGACCTGGTGATCGAAGCGGTGTTCGAGGAAATGGATGTCAAGAAGCCGATCTTCGCCAGGCTGGACGAGGTGATGAAGCCGGGCGCGATGCTGTTCTCGAACACATCGGCGCTGGACGTGGACCAGCTTGCGGCGATGACGAAGCGGCCGCAGGACGTCGCGGGCACGCATTTCTTCAGCCCGGCCAACGTGATGAAGCTGCTCGAGGTGGTGCGTGGCAAATCCTCTTCGCCGCAGACCCTGGCGACCGCCATGCAGTTGGGGCGGCGCATCGGCAAGATCTCGGCGATGGCGGGCAACACCGATGGTTTCGTTGCCAACCGATCGCGCGCGCCGTTCAACGCGGAGATGGTGATCCTGCTGGAGGAGGGCTGCCTGCCCGAGCAGGTCGACAAGGTGATGGTGGAGTTCGGCTACCCGATGGGACCGTTCGCCGTCGGCGATCTTGCCGGACTCGACATCAGTGCCGCCGGTCGACGGCGTCGCGCCGCGGCCAATCCCGACTACCGCAAGCTGCCGATCGCCGACCGCCTGGTGGAACTCGGCCGCTATGGGCAGAAGACCGGCGCGGGCTGGTATCGCTACGAGAAGGGCGACCGCACGCCGTACCCCGATCCCCTGGTGGCAGCGATCATCAAGGAGGTCGCGGCCGAACTCGGCGTGCCGCAGCGCGAGTTCACCGACCAGGAGATCCTGCGGCGGCTGCTGTACTCCGCGGTGAACGAGGCGTGCAAGATCCTGGAGGAAGGCAAGGCGTACCGCGCCAGCGACGTCGACGTGATGTGGCTGCACGGCTTCGGTTTCCCGCGCTATCGCGGCGGCCTGTTCTTCTGGGCCGATACCATCGGCACGCGCGAGGTGTACAATCAGATCGCGGCCTGGCATCAGCAATTCGGGGAACGCTGGGCGCCGTCGCGGCTGTTGCGCGACCTCGCCGACTCGGGGACACCGTTCCGCGAGGCCAAGGCCGCAGCTTTCGTGCCTTAGCGGGTTCGTGCCGTAACAGCCTTCGCGCCGTAACAGGGGGGTGACAATGTCCGCGGCAACCGGCGACATGAACGACCTGACGGACGACGATTTCCGCATGCAGACGCGGCAATGGATCGAGGCGAATTATCCGCCGGAGATCCGCGATCCGGCACGCCGGCTGCATCATCACGAGACCAGGCCCTGGTATCAGCGTCTGTCGCGCAAGGGCTGGCTGTGCCCGGGCTGGCCGAAGGAATTCGGCGGCATGGGACTTTCACCAGCCAAGCAGCTCATCTTCCTCGAGGAGAAGGAACGGCACGGCTGCTCCCGCATCAACGACATGGGCGTGATGATGCTGGGACCGCTGCTGATCCGCTACGGCACGAAGGAGCAGCAGGACCACTTCCTGCCGAAGATCCTGACCGGCGAGCATATCTGGTGCCAGGGTTATTCCGAGCCCAATGCCGGCTCGGATCTCGCCAGCCTGCGCACCGAGGCGGTGCTGGATGGCGACGAATTCGTGGTGAACGGCCAGAAGATCTGGACGTCGCTGGCGATGGACGCGAACTGGATCTTCTGCCTGGTGCGCACCGACCGGCAGGCGAAGAAGCAGGACGGCATCAGCTTCCTGCTGATCGCGATGGATACGCCCGGCATCACCGTCCGGCCGATCACCAACCTCGATATGGGTGACGAGTTCTGCGAGACGTTCTTCGACGATGTGCGCGTGCCGAGGGGCAACCTGGTGGGCCAGGTGAACAAGGGCTGGACGATGGCGAAGAACCTGCTGGGGTTCGAGCGCATCGGCTCCGGGTCACCGCGGCAATCGGCATATGCGCTGGCGCGGCTGCGCCTGCTGGCCGAGAGGATGGGCGTGTGGGAGGATGATCTGTTCCAGGACCGCTATACGCACCTGCGCCTGGACCTCGAGGACCACAAGGCGCTGTACAACGAGTTAGTCGCCAAGGTGTATCGCGGCGAATCGCTCGGCCCTGACGTGTCGATGCTGAAGATCAATCAGACCGAGTTGTTCCAGCGGATCACCGAGACGATGCTGGAGATCGCCGGTGAGTATGGCGGCCTGTTCGGTCCGCTGGACGGCAACCGCGAACTCAATCCCGCGGGCCTGTTCATCCAGTCCCGGCCGTCGACGATCTATGCGGGTTCGAACGAGATCCAGCGCAACATCCTGGCGAAGAACGTGCTGGAACTGCCATAGGCGGCAAGGCTGCCACCATCATGACCGGCGCGGGCCGGTCATGACGGCAATCAGTCGCAATGAGCAGGGGTCTGGTATCAGCCCTTGATGAAGGCCAGCAGGTCGGCGTTCACCTTGTCCTTCTCGGTGGTGCACATGCCGTGCGGCGCGCCCGGATACACCTTCAGCGTCGCATTCGGCAGGATCTTCGATGACAGCGCACCGGCCGCCTGGAACGGCACGATCTGATCGGCGTCGCCGTGCAGGACCAGCGTCGGCACGTCGATCTTCTTCAGGTCCTCGGTGAGGTCGGTTTCCGAGAACGCCTTGATGCAGAAATACGCTGCCGGGAATCCCGCCAGCATGCCCTGCATCCAGAAAGACTGGCGCACGCCTTCGGAAATCTTCGCACCCGGCTTGTTGTAGCCGTAGAACGGCATGCTGAGGTCCTGGAACAGCTTGGAGCGGTCGGCCTGCACGCCGGCGCGCAACTGGTCGAACACCTCGATCGGCGTGCCAAGCGGGTTGGCCTCGGTCTTCAGCATCAGCGGCGGGATGGCGCCGATCAGAACGGCCTTGGCGGCGCGGCGTGTGCCGTAGCGTCCGAGATAGCGCGCCACCTCGCCGCCGCCCGTCGAATGGCCGACATGGACGGCGTTGGTCAGGTCGAGCGCGGTGACGAGTTCCGCGAGGTCCGCCGCATAGGTATCGAGGTCGTTGCCCTGCCAGGGCTGGCTGGACCGGCCATGACCGCGACGATCATGCGCGATGCACCGGTAGCCGTGCGACACCAGGAAGAACATCTGGTCCTCGAACGCGTCCGCGCTGAGCGGCCAGCCGTGGCTGAACACGATCGGCTGCCCGGTGCCCCAGTCGTTGTAATAGATCTCGGTGCCGTCCTTGGTGGTGATGGTCGCCATGTCGTGTCTCCCATTGCAGCAGGATGCGTCTATTAGGTGGCCGGATCGCCATGGGCTTGTCGCCCACGATCAGACTTTGCCGTGGCGACCTGTGTCGTGGTCCGCGACGACCTGTGCCGTGGTCAGCGACCAGCGTCGCGTTCAGACCGGATGCGTGGGCTCCGGCGGCGGCGGCGGCTCGTCGGGCAAGGGGATGAATTCGCTGTTGTCATCAGGCGGCAATGCCATCCGCCCGGATCGCCAGTCATCCTTCGCCTGCTCGATCCGTTCGCGGCGCGACGATACCATGTTCCACCAGATGAAGCGTGGACCGATGTTCGCACCACCCAGCAGCATCACCCGCGCCGGTCCATCATCGGCGCTGATCACCGGTTCGCCGCCATCGGCGAACACCAGCATCTGGCCAGCCGGATAGCGCGAGCCTTCGTGTGACACACTGCCGTGCACGACATAGGCCGCGCGTTCGGCGTGCTCCACCGGCATCGCGATGCGGGCGCCCGCGGCAAGTTCCACATGCAGGTAGAACAAGGGCGAATAGATCTGCACGCCATTGCGCAGGCCGTAGGCGGAGCCTGCGATCAGCCGCGCCTGCACGCCGCGATCGCTGAATTCGGGGAGTTCTTCCGCGCCATGATGGGCAAAGCCCGGCGCCGTCTCTTCATCTTCGACAGGCAGTGCCACCCAGGCCTGCATGCCGTGCATCGTCCCGCCGCTCGCGCGCAACGCAGGATCGGTGCGTTCGGAATGGACGATGCCGGAGCCGGCGGTCATCCAGTTCGCTTCGCCCGGTATGATCCGCTGGCTGACGCCGGTGCTGTCGCGATGGTGGATCTCGCCATCGAACAGATAGGTGACGGTCGAGAGGCCGATATGCGGATGCGGCCGCACATCGATCCCCTCGCCAACTCGAAAGTCCGCCGGTCCCATGTGGTCCAGGAAGACGAACGGTCCCACCATCCGCCGTCGCGCGAATGGCAGGATGCGGCCCACCTCGAGCCCGCCACCGAGGTCCTTGCGTCGTCCCTCGATGACAAGATCGAGCATGGTGCTGCCTCTTTCAGTTCTGTCTCTGGCGGCGCCATGCACCCGGGCTGGCGCCGACCTGGCGATGGAAGCTCTTGGTGAAGTGGCTCTGGTCGGCGAAACCTGTGCTGAGCGCAATATCGGCCAGCGGCAACTCGGTTTCCAGCAGCAGTTCCTGCGCGCGGCGGATGCGCGCATTGAGGTGCCAGCGATGCGGCGGCATGCCGGTCGACTGGCGGAAGGCACGTCCGAGATGCGACAGAGAAAGCCCTGCCAGATCCGCCAGATCCTTGAGGCGGATGGTGTCCGACAGGCTGGTCTCCATATACTCGGTCAGCCGGCGTAACTGCCAGGGCGCCAGGCCGCCGCGCGCCGGCTCCCGGTCCACCGGCTCCTGCTGCTTCAGCAGCCGCGTGCACAGCGCGGCGGCCAGGCTGTCGCCATAGACCTGGTCCGTGCCGTTCGGCTTGGCGCACTCGGCCGCCAGCAGCGAGCCGATCTGCCAGACATGGTCGTCATTCGACATCAGCCGCGGCATGTCGATCTTCGGAGCCGCGACGCGGTCGCCCAGTTGTTCCGCCAGCGCGACGGTATCGAAGGTGATCCGTGCGCAGCGGACATAGCGGGTGTTGTTGGCATAACCCCACAACTGCGTGCCCGCCGGCATCAGCGTGATCGAACGCTGATGCCCCTGGCGCGACCGCGACGGCTGCTCCAGCGAGGTGCGCAGGTCGTAGCGCCCGCCGATCTCTTCGAAGATCAGCGTGAGGGCCGGCTGGTCCTCGGTGATGTCATGCCAGCCCTGTCCGCCGGCCCAGTACAGTTCCATGGCATGCACCGTCACGCCACCCCAGGTGCGCGAAAGACGGTTGATTGCCTGGAGGCCATTCTGTATAGCGGGCTCACGTTTCAGTGAGGACCTTGACCAACCCTCTGCGACGGCCGGTGCCCAAGTGGGGTATCCGCTGATCTCTAAGGACATGGTGTCCATTGCCGCGATCTCCCATGCGAAGTGTGAAGCTCGATGGGAATGATTGTCGGCCGGCAAAAACTCGGCCAGTTAATGCCTGTGAATCGGTGTTACCCGCGTGAGCAGGTGTTGTGCGGTGTTTGCATTCCGTGTTCAGCGTGTAGCGAGCAGGGTTCCGGCAAGCCGCAGATCGGGCGTTGTGAATCCTTCGGTGAACCGCTCGTAAACCGCCTTCAGGATTTTGTAGGCCTGACCTGAATCTCTCTGACCGGCCTCGATCCGCGCCAGACTCGTGGCGATGCGCAGTTCCCAGGACAACGCGCCTTGGCGCCGCGACGCTTCGAGCGCATCCAGCAGAATCCTGGCACTTCCCTCGATGACACCTTTGATTCGCAGCAATTCCGGGAGACACCAGTTCTCCTCGTTCCGCTCCGCCCGTGCGAGTGCCGCGTCGATGGCGGTGCCCGCCGCCGCCGCATCGCCGGCCTCGAACAGCGCGCCGGCGAAATCCCCGAGCAGCGCTGTGTAGCGCAGCACCGAGCGCATCTGCGGTTCGTCAAGCGCGCTGCGCAGCAGCCGCAGGCCGTCCTGCACGTCGCCCCGTTTCACCCGGACAAGCCCGGCGAACGCCTTGCCCTCGGATTGCCAGAAGGACAGGCCGTAGCGTGCCGCCGCCTGTAGCAGGGTTGTCACATAGGCCTCTGCCGCAGCGAGATCGCCGACGAACAGCGCCACCGGACAGGCCTTGGCGAGCGTGTTGCACAGCGACACGGCGTGCTCGATCGCCCGGGCATCCGCCACGCTGTCCGCCATGGCCTGGGCCGCCTGGTCCGGAAACCCCAGCAGCCAGAGGATTTCCGCACGGGTGACGGCCGCGGTCACCCGCTGGTCGAACTGGAACCGAATGATGTGCGGCCGGTGCCCGGCCGGGACGTAGGACGCCAGCATCCGCTCCAGATGCTGCCGCGCCGCTGCCGGATCGCCCAGGAAATGCAGCGAAAAGCCCAGCATGCGGTCGGCCAGGGTCAGGTCGACCGGGTTGCGGGAGGATCGCGCCAGGTCGCTGAATCGATGCGCCAGTGCCAGCGAATCCCGGAACATGCCGTTGTTGAGCCGGTGCACCCACAAGCCCCACACGGCCCGCAGGCCCTCGTCCGTGTCCCCCAGCGACTCCGCGATCACCCGCGCGGTCTCCAGCGCAGCGGCGGTCTCCGGCACCGCCCCGCGCGTGAACATCAGGGAGAGCCCAAGCGCCGTATGCAACTGCACGTTGCGGCGCGGGTCCGGGTCGGTCGCGTTCGGGTGGCCCCCCAGGGCCTGCTCGATGCGCGACCGGCATTCATTCATCAATGACAGGTGCATCCAGAGCGGGATCGCGGCGATCGTCAGGGCCTCGGCCAGCGCGGCGTCGCCCGCGGGCGAGAACGCCCAGTCGAGCGCCGCGCGGACACCGTCGATCTGGCCGCCATAGGCCTCGAGCCACTCATCGGTCGGCAGCGTCTCCCATTCGGTGGAGGCACGGCCGAACAACTCCAGCAGATAGTCCGCATGGCGCCGCGCAAGCTGGTCGAACTCGCCCGCCTCGCCGAGTTTGACCATGGCGTAGGCGCGCGTGGTCTCCAGCAGGCGGTAGCGGACGCTGATGTCGCCGATCTCCGCCGAGACCAGGGATTTTGTCACAAGATCAGCGAGATACTCGGCGAAGGCGGCGCTCGACATGGCCTCCGGCGCGGTCACCGCGATGGCCGCCTCGAGGGAGAATTCGCCGCTGAAGATGGCAAGCCGCCGCAGCGTCTGGCGTTCCGCCGGCGCCAGAAGCTCGTAGCTCCAGTCGAGCGTCGCACTCATGGTGCGCTGGCGCGGCAGCGCCGTCCGCCGTCCCCGCGTCATCAGCCGGAACCGGTCGTCGAGCACGGCGGCGAGCCCGTGCACGCCGAACACGTCGGTGCGCCCGGCGGCGATCTCGATCGCGAGGGCGATGCCGTCCAGCCGCCGGCAGATCGCCGCGATGACCGGCGCATCGGCGTCGGTGATCTCGAACTGTTCCTGGGCCTGCGCCGCGCGCTCGACGAACAGTTCGACCGCCGGATACTGCAGCGCCTCCGCCGCCGTGATCCCGGCCACCGCCGCCGGAATCCGCAGCGGCGGCAGGCGCATGACATGTTCGCCCTCGGCCCGCAGCGGCTCCCGGCTGGTCGCCAGGATGCGCACCTCGGGGCTGCCGCGCAGCAGTTCCACGGCCACGGTGGCGGCGACGTCGGCCACGTGCTCGCAATTGTCCAGCACGATAAGTACCTTACGTTGCTGGAGGAAGTCGATCAGGACCGGCATCGGATCCGCCGAGCGGACCGCGACGTTGAGCGTGGCCGCGATCGCACTCGGCACCAGGGCCGGATCGGCCAGCGGTGCCAGGTCCACGAACCGCACCCCGTCCCGGAAGTCAGCCGCCACCTCCGCCGCGACCGCCACGGCGAGCGTGGTCTTGCCGATGCCGCCAGGCCCGGCCACCGAGACCAGGCGATGGCGCGCCAGCAGGCCTGCGAGCATCTGCCTGGCGTCCTGCCGGCCGACCATGCGACCGACCGCGGCTGGCAGGTTGTGCTGCGCCTGCTGCACCGCCGGCGGCTCCACGGCAGGTTCCAACCAGGGGTTGTCCGACGGCGCGATCGGCGCCACGAAGCGGTAGCCGCGACCGGGGATCGTGGACAGGTAGCGCCGCCCGTCCATCCCGTCGCGCAGGGTCCGCCGCAGGGCCGCAACATGGACCCGGAGATTGATCTCCTCGACCGCGATGTCAGGCCAGACGCGCTCCAGCAATTCGTCCTTGCCGACCAGGCGTCCGGGCTGCTCGATCAGGACCAGCAGGATCTCGAGGGCACGGGAGCCGAGTCGGATCGGCTGGTCGCCCTCCAGCAGCAGCCGTTGCGCCGTGAACAGGCGGAACGGCCCGAAAGCGACGGGTGCGGGTCCCGTTGCACTCCCCATTGATGTGCTTCACAGGCCTTAACGTTGCTTAACAACCGAAACACTAGTGGCAGCTTAACAACGCGTCCACGGAATGTGGTGCACAGCCGGAATGTGGCGGCCCGCCGGCCCTCGTCGGAATCGCTGCCGGGCGGCTGGCGGTCGCCCTGCAAGCCTGCTGGCGTGCCGGCCGTCACATGGCGAACCTACCCTGGGTGCCCGTCGCCGCCAGGCCGGGCCCGGGCATTCCTCCCGCCCGGCGGCGACGGTAGATTGCCGGCTTCGACAGGAGAGGGCCAGGCATGGCGGCGCGCTACCACCCGGTCTCGTGGGACCTGCTGCATCGTGACGCCCGGACCCTGGCGGAGCGGCTGATCGGGAAGGGGCCGTTCACCGGCATCGTCGCAATCACCCGCGGCGGCCTGATCCCGGCCGCCATCGTCGCGCGCGAACTCGACATCCGGCTGATCGAGAGCCTGTCGATCGTCAGCTACGCCGCCGGCGCCGCCGGAACGCTGGCCGAGGAGTCGCGGGGGGCGGTACCGGTGGTGACCAAGCCGCCGGTGGCGGCGGGCGACGGGGCCGGCTTCCTGATCCTGGACGATCTGGTCGACACGGGCGCGACCGCCCGCGTGGTGCGCGCACTGCTGCCGAACGCCTATTTCGCCACGCTCTACGCGAAGCCGGCCGGGCGGGCGATGGTGGACACGTTCATCACCGAGGTGCCGCAGGACACCTGGATCCTGTTCCCGTGGGACACTGGCCTGCAATTCGTCGCGCCGCTGGGCCGGCGGGACGGCTGAGCCTACTCGAACATCGCCACCGCGCGGATCGGGCTCGCCGTGCCGCCGCGGATCTTCAGCGGGAAACCGATGAAGCGGAACCGCCCGCGCCCGACCAGTTTATCGAGGTTCGCCAAGCATTCCATATGGGTGATGCCGCGTTCGGCACAGGCCATGTGGGCGAGGAAGTTGGGCTCGCCCTCCGGCGCCGGGCTGATCGCCTCCACGCCGAACATGCCGATGCCGCGGTCGGCGAGCCAGTGCACCGATTCGAGCGCCAGGCCGGGGAAGTCGTGCTGGTAGCCCGGCTTGCCCAGCAGCCGTTCGTTGGTCGCCATGTAGAGCAGCACGGTGTCGCGCGGGCGGATCTCCTGGCCTGACCTGTCGAGGGCGGCCTCCATCTCCGGCACGGTGATCGCGTGCTTCAGCGGCACGTGCGACAGGTCGAGGCAGATCGCCTCGGTGAAGAAATTCTCGAGCGGCACCTGGTCGATCGACAGCGCGCCGGGCCGCGGATCGAAATGCACCGGCGCATCGACATGCGTGCCGGCGTGGTCCGACAGGGCGATCGACAGCGCCTTCGAGGTGAATACTGTGTTGCCGGCGTATTTCTTCTCGGAGTGGTCGCCCCACACGGTGACGATGACCGGCGGGTGCGAGGGGTGGGTCTGCGTGCGGTGGAACAGTTCGCGGCTCAGGTCGATGAGTTCCATTGGGTGCCCTTCGCGACGTGCATGCGACGGTGCTACGGTCTTGCATCGCACGGGAGGAAGCAATGGCCGGATTGTCCGATGTCCTCGAGACGACGGAACTCGAGAAGGTCGCGGGCGGGTTCGTGTTCACCGAGGGCCCGCTGTGGCATCCCGACGATTTCTGGTACTTCGTCGATATCCGCCAGAACCTGCTGTACCGCATGGTGCTCGGCCAGAAGCCTGAAGTCGTGCGCCAGACGATCGGCGGCAACGGCACGACGTTCGATCTGCAGGGCCGCCTGGTCAACTGCGAGGGCGACGGCAGGCTGGTGACGCGGCTAGCGGCGGACGGCTCGGTCACCACGCTGGTCGACAGCTTTGGGGGCAAGAAGCTCAACCGGCCGAACGACGTGATCTGCCACTCCAGCGGCGCGCTGTATTTCACCGATCCCGGGTATCGCGTGCCGATCGCCGAACGCGAACTGGATGCGGCGGTGTATCGGATTGCGCCGGACGGGGCGGTGAGCCTGGCGGTGCCGGTGGAGTATCCCAACGGGCTGGCGCTGTCGCCTGACGAGCGCACGCTGTACATCGCGAATACGCGGTGGTGTCAGTATATCCATGCGGTGGAGCTGGATTCGGCCGGCACCATGGTGCGGCGGCGGGTATTCGCCGACATGTCGGCCGATGGCACGAACGGCGTGCCGGACGGGATGAAGGTGGACCAGGCGGGCCGGGTGTTCTGCACCGGCACCGACGGCGTCTGGGTGTTTGGGCCGGACGGGACGAAGCTGGGCATCATCGCGATGCCCGAGGTTTGCGCCAACGTTGCCTTCGGCGGCCCGGATCTGCGCACGCTGTTCCTGACCGCCAGCACATCCGTCTATACGCTGCGGGTGAAGACGCCGGGCATGCCGCATCCTTGGTATTCGAAGCTCTGACGGAGCACTTGTCTCCCACCTCACCCTCTCTGCCCCCAAGGGGCGGAGAGGGTCAGGTGGGGGAGTGCGCCTACCCCTTGCTCACGTTCCAGAACACCGGCGCCGGTCCCTTCAGCGGACCGGACAGTTTGGGACTCCATGCCGCGCGCAGCATGTAGCGGCCGAGCGGGATGAACGGCACCGAGTCGAACGCGGCAAGCTGGTAATCGCGCTCCAGCCGAGTCTGCTCGGCCGGGTCCGGCGCATCGAGCCATTCCGCATAGATCGCCTCGATCTTCGGATCGCTCGGCCAGCCGAACCACGCATCCTTGCCATTGCCGCGGATCAGCGACGCGAGCAGCGGGTCGCGCGATTCCGGCACCGGCGTCACCGAGGTGAACAGCGACCAGCCGCCCTTCTCCAACGGCTCCTTGCTGCCGCGACGCTGCAGCGTGGTGCCCCAGTCCATCGCCTGGTCGTCGATGTTCAGCCCGGCGCGCGACAGCGTATCGGCGACCACGGTGGACGAAATCGCGTGGAACGGCTGGTCGGTGCTGTGCAGCAGCACCAGACGCTCCCCGTTGTAGCCGGCGCGGTCCAGCATCGCCTTCACCTCATCCGCGCTGTGCGGCTGCGACACCGCCTCGATGCCGGCGAGGTCCACCTCCGGCTTGCCGGTCACCAGGAAGCCCACCGGCACCACGTAGCCGTCGGGATCGCCGCCCATCATCGCCTGCATCACGTCGCGCTGGTTCATCGCCGCCATGATCGCGCGGCGCACGCCGACATTGCTGGTGGGCGCGATCAGGTGGTTCGGCCGCAACTGGCTGATGAAGCCCCAGTCGTCCAGCCGTTCGGTCACCACGCCGGCGCGGCGCATGATCGCCAGCAGGTCGGGCACCGGCTGCTCGATCCAGTCCACTTCGCCGGTCATCAGCGCATTCGCCGCCGTGCTGCCGTCGGGGATCATATGCCACTCGATCCGGTCGAGCAGCGCGCGATGGCCGCCCGCGGTGAAGCTCGCCGGTTCGTCGCGCGGCACGTAGCCGTCGAACTTCGCGAAACTCGCGAAGCTGCCGATCACCTGCTCGTTCGGCAGGAAGCGGAACGGGCCGCTGCCGATCGCCTCGGGGATCTGCTTGAACGGATCGGTCGCCGCGATGCGCGCCGGCATCATCACCGCCGCGGTCTGGAACTTCGACAGCGCCTTGGGCAGATGCGCGAACGGCTTCCTCAGCCGCCAGACGATCGTCCGGTCATCCGGCGTCTCCAGCGCATCGAGCCGTGCCTCGATCGTGGCCCCCACCGGATCGCGCTTCATCCAGCGCCGCAGCGACGCCGCGCAGTCGCGCGCCAGCACGCGCTCGCCGTCGTGGAACCGCAGCCCCTCCCGCAGCGTCATGGTGCGGCGCCGGCCATCGTCCTTCACCAACTCGCCAGCCAGCATCTGCGGTTTTGCGTTCATTTCGGCATCGCGGCCGTACAGCGTCTCGAACACCATCATGCCGAAATTGCGCACGGTCATGGCGCTGGTCCACACCGGATCGATGCTGGACAGCGCCGCCTGCGGCACGAAGATCAGCGTGCTCGACGGTGCGGCGATGGCCGGGCGCGCCAGCGACGCCGACGCGGCACCGGCCAGGAAGGAGCGTCGGCGCATGGCTCACCCTTTCCTGACGTCCCAGAACACGATCGAGGGTCCCTTCTGGACACCGGTCAGGCTGTCGCGCCAGGCGGCCGTCTGGCGGTATCCGCCGAGCGGAATGAACGGCAGCGTCTCGAACGCCTGGACCTGGTACTCGCGCTCCAGCCGCGTCTGCTCGGCCGGATCGGTCAAGCCGAGCCAGTCGCCATAGAGCTGCTCGATCTTGGGATCGGACGGCCAGCCGAACCACGCATCCTTGCCGTTGCAGCGGACGAAGTTGGCGAGCAGCGGGTCGCGGTGCTCGGGTGCCGCGACCACCGACGGGAACAGCGACCAGCCGCCCTTGTCCAGCGGCTCGCGACTGGTGCGGCGCGCCTGCACCGTCGCCCAGTCCATCGCCTGGTCGTCGATGTTCATCCCCGCCGCCGACAGCGCGTGCGCGACCACGGAAGCGGTGGGATTGAAGAACCAGTGGTCGGTCGCGTGCAGCAGCACGATGCGTTCGCCGTTATAGCCCGCACGATCGAGCATCGCCTTCACCTGGTCCGGCTTGTACTTCGTCCGCACCAGTTCCATCCCGGCCTCGTCCACCTCCTTCTTGCCGGTGCGCAGGAAGCCGACGCCGGTGAACATGTTCTCCGGATCGCTGCCGAACGACGCGGCCATCACCTCATCCTGGTCGAGCGCCGCCAGCATCGCGCGACGGATCGCCGGGTTCGCGGTGGGGCCCTGCGTGTGGTTCGGCCGCACGAAGCAGATCTGGCCGAAGGTATCCAGCACGCCCGTCCTCACGCCCGGCGACCGCTTCAGCATCGGCAGCAGGTCGGGGAGCGGGATCTCGATCCAGTCCACCTCGCCTGTCACCAGTGCGTTGGCGGCGGTCGAACCGTCGGGGATCATGTTCCACTCGACGCGATCGACGAACACCCGATGCCCGCCCGCCGTGTAGCTCGCCTTCTCGTCGCGCGGCACGTAGCGGTCGAACTTCGCGAAGGCTGCGCGGCTGCCGACGACATGCTCGCTCGCCAGCCAGCGGAACGGGCCGGAGCCGATCGCCTCGGGGATCTGCTTGTACGGATCGGTCAGCGCCAGCCGCTCGGGCATCATCACCGCAGGCTGGATGAACTTCGACAGCAGTGTGCGCAGATGCGGGAACGGCTTGCTCAGCCGCAGCACGATGGTGCGGTCGTCCGGCGCCTCCATCGCGTCGAGCCGCTTCGACAGCGCGACGCCGCCCTGGTCGCGCACCATCCAGCGTTTCAGCGAGGCGACGCAGTCGCGCGCACGCACCGGCTCGCCGTCATGGAACCACAGATTCTCGCGCAGCCGCAGCGTCCATCGCCTGCCGTCATCCTCGACGCGGTCGCCCTCCACCATCTGCGGCCTGGGGTTCATCTGCTCGTCGCGGCCGTAGAGCAGGTCGAACACCATGAAGCCCATGTTGCGGGCGATCTGCGAGCTGGTCCAAACGGGATCTATACTGTTCAGCGCGACCTGCGGCACGACGACCAGGGTCTGCGCGTTGCCGGCGATGGCCGGACGGGCAAGCGGTGCGGCAACAACCGCGGCCGCCCCCAGCAAGAGGCTGCGTCGGTACATTCTTGGTTCCTCCCGATTTTCGGGAAGCCTAGCGCAGCGTCGGCGTCCGCTCCATCTCTTCGCGCACCTCCTGCTCGATCGCCGCCAGCAGGCGCGCGGGGAAATGCCGCGGCACGCCCTGGGCGATGAACACGATGCGCGTGGTGCGGTCGGCGGAAGGCCAGCGCTCGAGGAACTCCGGCGGCGAGACGATATGCTGCACGCCGTGGATGACGGCGGGCCGGCCGGGCATCTCCTCGAGCGCCACGATCCCCTTCATCCGCAGCAGCCTCGCGCCGCAATGCGCCGCCAGCGCCTCCAGCAGCAGCGCCAGCGCCAGCCCCGGCAGCGGCCGCTCGCGTTGCAGCACGAAGCTTTCGACGCCGTCGCTGTGCTGCGCGCGGGCGAAGGGGCTGGCGGCGATCGGTGGGGCAGCGGCGATGCGCGTCGCGATCCCGCTGCCGGTGAACAAGGTCGCCGGCGCGACGTCCTGCGTGCGGTGCAGTGCGGCGGTCGGATTGAGCGACGCGATGCGCTCCTGCAGCGCTGCCGGCGGTGGACCGAGATCGGTCTTGCTCAGCAGCAGCATGTCGGCGAGCGCCACCTGGCGGCGTGCCTCGGGGTGCCGGTCCAGTGCCGCCTCGCCGTGCTGCGCATCGACGATGGTGACCACACCGTCGATCGCATGGGTCCGCACGATGTCGCCGTCGGTCATCAGCGCGTGGAGGATCGGCGCCGGGTCGGCCAGGCCCGAGGTCTCGATCAGCACGCGGTCATAGCCGATCTCGCCCACGTCGCGGCGGCGCTGCAGGTCGAGCAGCGTCGCCACCAGGTCGCTGCGTATCGCGCAGCACAGGCAGCCGGTGGTCAGCGCCAGCAGCGTCTCGTCGCTGTCGGCGATCAACTCGTGGTCCAGGCCGATCTCGCCGAACTCGTTGACGATGACGGCGGTGCGGGCGAAGGCCGGGTCGCGGAGGATGCGCCCGATCAGCGTGGTCTTGCCGCTGCCGAGAAACCCGGTGACGATGGCGACTGGAATCATGGGATGAGGCGGCGATGGACGGCATGCATGACGGCACCCTGCTGACGGACGCGGCGGCGCTGCGGGCACTCTATGGCGAACCGTCGGAACCGGCGCTCGCCAAGGAGGTCGAGTATGTGCATCCGCATTATCGCGCGATGATCGAGGCGTCGCCATTCATGGTGATGGCGACCTGCGGCCCCGAGGGGCTGGACGTTTCGCCGCGCGGCGACCCGGCGGGGTTCGTGGTGGTGGAGGACGAGCGCACGCTGCTGATCCCCGACCGTCGCGGCAACAACCGCTGCGACAGCCTGAACAACCTGATCGACGATCCGCGGATCGCGCTGCTGTTCATGATCCCTGGTGTGGGCGAGACGCTGCGGGTGAACGGGCGGGCGGAGATCTCGATCGACCAGGCGCTGCTGGAGCGGTTCCCGGCGCAGGGCAAGCTGCCGCGCTCGGTGATCGTGGTGCATGTGGACCGGGTGTATTTCCAGTGCCCCAAGGCGCTGGTGCGCTCGGATCTGTGGAACCCGGCCAAGCATGTGGCGCGCAAGAGCCTGCCGAGTACCGGCACGATCATGGCCGACATCACGCGTGGCGGGATCGACGGGCAGGCCTATGACGCGGCGTATCCGGAGCGGCTGAAGGCGACGATCTACTGAGGGCATCGGCGCGAGCAAGGCAGCGTTCGACGCGGAGAAGGGGGGAGGGATCCGCGGAGGACCACAGAGGATGTAGCGATGCGCTGCGCGCGAAGCGCATCCGATCTTCTACGTGGCGCTCTGCGGATTCTCCCGCTTCTCCGCGTCTGGAATCCCCGCGCGCCACGCCTCCGGCGCCGAAGATGCTACCGCCATCCCTTCCGCAGGTCGGCCAACGCCGCCTGGTACGCGTCCAGCACGTCCGCACCGAAGCAGGCCAGCACGACACGCTGGATGCTCGGCTCGCCCGCCAGGAAGCCGGCCACCGTGCGCACGGCGATCCGTGCCGCCGCGGGGATCGGATAGCCGTAGATCCCGCAACTGATCGCGGGGAATGCGATCGAGCGCACGCCATGCGCGACGGCAAGCCGCAGGCTCTCCGTGTAGCAGCCTCCCAGCAGGTCGGGCTCGCCGCGGCGGCCGTCCTCGTAGCGCGGTCCCACGGCATGGATCACGAACTTGGCCGGCAGCCGGTAGCCGCCGGTGACGCGGGCCTGTCCCGTAGGGCAGCCACCCAGCGTGCGGCATTCCGCCAGCAGGTCGGGGCCTGCGGCACGGTGGATCGCCCCGTCCACGCCGCCGCCGCCGAGCAGCGACTGGTTGGCGGCGTTGACGATCGCGTCGACCGTCAGGCGGGTGATGTCGGCCTCCAGCACCTCGATCCGCTGCATCAGATCCATCCCCGCCAGCGGAACACGATGATCGGGATCAGCGTGGTCAGCGCGATGAGCGCGAGGCTGTAGGGGTAGCCCCAGACCCAGTCCAGTTCCGGCATGAATTTGAAATTCATCCCATAGATGCCCGCCACGACCACCGGCGGGATGCCGGCGACCGAGGTGACCGTCAGCACCTTCATCACGTTGTTCTGCGCGATATTGATGAAGCCGAGCGTCGCATCCAGCATGAACTGCAGCTTGTCGTTCAGGTGCGTGTCGAAGTCGTTCAGCGAGGCGATGTCGCGGCGCAGCGTGCGGAACCGGGACCGCAGTTCCTTGGGCAGCCAATCGGCGGCGACTGTCTCCACGTAGGGGATGATGCGGGCGGCGTTCACCTGGCTCTCCCGGATATGCGAGACCAGGTCACCGATCCGGCCGAGCGCGATCAGCGTGCTGCGCAGCGTCGTGTCCTCGCGCTTGCCGCCGCTCGCCGCGGCCATGTCGGTGCAGAAGATGCGCTGCGAAATAGAATCGAGTTCGGTGCGAACCTGTTCCAGCGCATCGGCCTGGTGATCGATGATCGCCTCCAGCAGTCCGACGAAGACGTGCGAACTGCTGCGGGCCACGGCATCGGTCTGCGGCAGGTGCTCCATGAAGCGGTCGAACAGCCGGCTGGAGGCGAAGCGGACCGTGATCAGCCGCTCGGTGGTCAGCACGAAGCCCAGGGAGATGGAGCGCGGCTCGGTTTCCGGCCGGCTCACCAGGGGCATGCTGAGATAGATCGCGTCGCCGCGCATCGACAGGCGGCTGGAGCTTTCGATTTCGTTGATGGCGGCCTCGGTCGGGATCGCGAGGCCGGTCTCATGCGCCACCCGCTCGATCTCGCTGACGGTGGCGTTGACCAGGTCGATCCACAGCGCCTGGCCGAGATGGTCGCTGGTGCGAAGCAGCTTGCCACCTTGGCCGGCGAATGCGGTCAGCATGCCGGGAGGTATCCACCACAACGCCACGGCGACGCCAGATCGTTCCTGGCACGTCTCCGTGACGTTGCGGTGAACATTCCGTGGTCAGTTCTTGCTGCGGTCCACCAGCGCGTTCTTGGCGATCCACGGCATCATGGCCCGCAGCCGCTCGCCAACCTGCTCGATCGGGTGCTCGGCCAGGCGGCGGCGCATCGCCTTGAAGCTCGCCTGGTTGACCTTGTTCTCCAGCATCCAGTCGCGCGCGAAGCGGCCCGACTGGATGTCGTCGAGCACGCGCTTCATCTCGGCCTTGGTGGCGGCGTTGACGATGCGCGGGCCGGAGACGTATTCGCCGTACTCGGCGGTGTTGCTGATCGAGTAGTTCATGTTGGCGATGCCGCCTTCATAGAT
The DNA here is from genome assembly GCA_037201625.1 of Acetobacteraceae bacterium. Taxonomy (GTDB): domain Bacteria; phylum Pseudomonadota; class Alphaproteobacteria; order Acetobacterales; family Acetobacteraceae; genus JAMXLO01. The sequence goes on from JBBCGR010000004.1 coordinate 319,845, forward strand.
CAGGTCGACGATCAGCTTCACCTCGTGCAGGCACTCGAAATACGCCATCTCGGGGGCGTAGCCGGCTTCCACCAGCGTCTCGTAGCCGCCCTTGATCAGCTCGACCAGTCCGCCGCACAGCACGACCTGCTCGCCGAACAGATCGGTCTCGCACTCCTCCTTGAAGGTCGTTTCGATGATGCCGGCCCGTCCGCCCCCGATCGCGGAGGCGTAGGACAGCGCCACCTCCATCGCGTTGCCCGACGGGTTCTGCGACACAGCGACCAGGCACGGCACGCCGCCGCCGCGCTGATACTCGCTGCGCACGGTGTGGCCGGGGCCTTTCGGCGCGATCATGAACACGTCGATGTCGGGGCGCGGATCGAGCAGGTTGAAATGCACGTTCAGCCCGTGTGCGAAGGCGAGCGCCGCGCCGCCCTTCATGTTGGGGCCGAGCTTGTCGCGGTACAGGTCGCCCTGGCCCTCATCGGGGGTGAGCACCATCACCACATCGGCCCATTTCGCGCAGTCGGCCGGATCCATGACCTTCAGTCCGGCGCCTTCGGCCTTCGCTACGCCGCCCGAGTTCGGCCGCAGCCCGACAGCGAGGTCCTTTACGCCGCTGTCCTTCAGGTTGTTGGCGTGGGCGTGCCCCTGGCTGCCATATCCGATGATGGCGACGCGCTTCCCCTTGATCAGGTTCACGTCGGCATCGCGGTCGTAGTAAACGCGCATTTATTTCTTGCTCCTGTTACCTGGGCAGATCGGCGGTTGAGTTCTCGAACTTCATCGGCCGCCACGCGTAGTGGTCGGCGCCGGCGGCGATGCGGAACCAGCTTCGGCCGGTCACCGTGTCCACCAGCATGGTGAGGCCGGCGCCGGACGGCTGCACGATGAGGAACCGGCCGGTGACCTCGGTCTCCGTCGGGGTGACGCTGCCTGACATGATCCTGTGTCTCCTGGATGACGATGCGCGGAAACTAGATCGTTCGCACGCCGCGCGCCATTGCCACGATGCCGGTTCGCGACACTTCGGCCAGGCCCAGATGGCGCATCAGGTCAATGAACGCGTCGAGCTTGTCCGTGGCACCGGTCAGTTCGAAGACGAAGCTTTCATGCGTCGCATCGATCACCCGGGCGCGGAACGCATCGGCGATGCGCAGCGCCTCCACCCGCCTGTCGCCGACGCCCACGACCTTGATCAGCGCCATTTCGCGCGCGATGTGCGGACCTTCGCGCGAGAGGTCGGCGACCCGGTGCACCGGCACCAGCCGGTCGAGCTGGGCCTTGATCTGCTCGATCACCATGTCGGTGCCGGACGTCACGATATTGATGCGCGAGCGGCCGCCGCCGCTCTCGACCGCTGCCACGGTCAGGCTGTCGATGTTGTAGCCGCGGCCGGAGAACAGGCCGACGACCCGGGCCAGGATGCCTGGCTCGTTCTCGACCAGGACAGAAATCGTCGCGCTGCGCAGTGCGATGTCGGGCATTGTTGGTGTTCCATTTGTCATCCCCGCGCGAGCGGGGACCCAGGCGGCACACGCAGGTGCCTTGGGCCACTCGGGTCCTCGCCTGCGCGGGGATGCCGCTAGGGTGTCAGACCAGGACGAGGCCTTCGTCGGTGATGCCGGCGGCCTCGCCCTCGTGCTCGGCGCCGAGGATCATCTCGTTGTGCGCTGCACCCGAGGGGATCATCGGGAAGCAGTTCTCCTTCGGATCCACCGCGATGTCGGCAATCACCGCGCGGTCGCAGGCGAGCATCTCGAGGATGACGTCATCCACCTGCTCGACGCGTTCCGCACGCAGGCCGACGGCATGGAAGCTGTCCGCCAGCTTCACGAAATCCGGCAGGGCGGCACTGTAGCTTTCCGAATAGCGCCCGCCATGCAGCAACTCCTGCCACTGGCGCACCATCCCCATGTACTGGTTGTTGAGGATGAACACCTTCACCGGCAGGCGGTACTGCGCCAGCGTCCCCATCTCCTGGATGTTCATCAGGATGCTGGCCTCGCCGGCGATGTCGATCACCAGGGCGTCCGGGTGGGCGATCTGCACGCCCATCGCGGCGGGCAGGCCGTAGCCCATCGTGCCGAGGCCGCCGCTGGTCATCCAGTGGTTGGGGCGCTCGAAGTGGAAATGCTGCGCCGCCCACATCTGGTGCTGGCCGACCTCGGTGGTGATGAAGATATCCTTGGCCACCGCGCGGGTCAGTTCGTACAGGCGCTGGATCGCGTATTGCGGCTTGATGATCGCCCCGGGCGTCATGTCCTGGGTGAACTTCAGGCTGTCCTTGGCGCGCCAGGTATCGATCTGCCGCCACCAGGCCGCCAGCGCCTGCGTGTCGTGCGGCGCCGGGTCCGCCTTCCAGGCGGCGATCAGCGCATCCAGCACGCGGCCGGCGTCGCCCACGATGGCCACGTCCACCGGCACGTTCTTGTTGATCGACGAGGGATCGATGTCGGCGTGGATCTTTTTCGAGCCTGGGCTGAACGCGTTCAGCCGGCCGGTCACCCGGTCGTCGAACCGCGCGCCGATGTTGAACAGCACGTCGCAGCCGTGCATGGCGAGATTGGCCTCGTAGGTGCCGTGCATGCCCAGCATGCCGAGGAACTGCGGATCGGAGGCCGGGAAGGCGCCGAGACCCATCAGCGTGTTGGTGACCGGGAAGCCCGTCATGCGGACGAACTCGGTCAGTGCCGCCGATGCCGCGGGACCCGCGTTGATCACGCCGCCTCCCGCGTAGACCATCGGCCGCTTCGCCTGCTTCAGCAGCGCGGCCGCGCGGGCGATCTGGCTGTGGTCGGGCTCGGTCTGCGGCCGGTAGCTGGGATGCGTCGTGGCCGGCAGCGTATAGGGCGCCTTGCCGATCACGATGTCCTTCGGCAGGTCGATCACCACGGGACCGGGGCGGCCCGAGCGGGCGACGTAGAAGGCCTCATGCACCACGCGCGCCAGGTCCTCGGAGCGCTTCACCAGGTAGTTGTGCTTGGTGGCCGGGCGGGTGATGCCGGTGGTGTCGGCCTCCTGGAAGGCATCGTTGCCGATCAGGTGGGTGGGCACCTGGCCGGTCAGGCACACGATCGGGATCGAATCCATCAGCGCGTCGACCAGGCCGGTCACCGCGTTGGTGGCACCCGGGCCCGAGGTCACCAGCACGACGCCGACCTTGCCGGTGGAGCGCGCGTAGCCTTCGGCCGCATGCACCGCGCCGCCCTCCTGGCGGACCAGGATGTGGCGGATGGCGTTCTGCTTGAACAGCGCGTCGTAGATCGGCAGTACCGCGCCGCCGGGGTATCCGAAGATGACCTCTACGCCCTGATCCTTCAGCGCGCGGAGGAGAACTTCTGCTCCCGACTGGGGTTCATCTGCCGACATTGACTTGCTCCGGGGTGGCGGGGCGCACCGATAGGGCGGTTGGTGCGGTGCGTCAAGCCATAGCTTGAACAAATGCCAAGGTCGTGCGGAGGTTTCTTTCCAAAAATTGCTCAGAACTGCCGATTATCGAATTGATAATAAGCGCATGGCCTGGATCGGCGAGTGAATGGTGACGGAACCAGGTGGCCTGCCGCTTGGTGTACTGGCCGGTCACCAGTTCCACCCGCCGGCCTGCCTCCGCCAGCGTCAGCGTGCCGCGCAGATGGGCGGTCAGTTCCGGCACGCCGTGCGCGCGCATCGCCGGCAGCGCGGGATCGAGGCCCAGCGCCAGCAGGGACCGCACCTCCTGGAGCGCGCCGGCCTCCAGCATGGCCGCGAACCGCGTCGCGATGACGCGGCGAAGCTCGGTCCGCGGCGGGTCGAGCAGGATCGCCGCGAAACGCCACGGTGCGGGCTGCGCTGCGCGGGCCTGCCATGCCGAGAGACCCGAACCGGTGCCGCGCCACACCTCCCAGGCGCGCGCGACGCGTTGGCTGTCGGTGGGACGCAGCCGGGAGGCCGTGGCCGCGTCCACCTCTGCCAGCCGTGCGTGCAGTGCGGCCGGCCCGATCTGCGCCAGCAGGCCGCGCGCCTCGGTCCGCGCGGCCGGGCCGGGATCGGGGATCTCGGCCAGGCCGGTGGTCAGCGAGGCGAAATACAGGCCGCTGCCGCCGGTCAGGATCGGCAGCCGGCCCGCCGCGTGCGTCCGCTGCATCTCCGCCAGGGCCGCCTCGCGCCACCACGCGACGCTGCCCGGCTCGCCGGCCGGCCGGACGCCGTAGAGCGCGTGGGGCACGCGCGCTTCGTCCGCCGGCGTCGGCCGCGCGGTCAGCACGCGCAACTCCCGGTACACCTGCATGGCGTCGGTGTTGATGATCGTGCCGTTCGCGCGCTCGGCCAGTTCCAGTGCGAGCGCCGATTTTCCGCTGGCGGTCGGGCCGGCGACGAGCAGCGCGAGCGGGGGCGTCGCAGCCGGCCCCGTGTCGGAGGCGGGGCGCACACCGGTCGGTGTCGCTGGTTGTTGGAGGTTCTCGGTCATGGCCGCCGTGTTCATCGGCGCGCGCCCGCCCGGCCGTCAACGCGGGTCATGGAGGATGCGGAATCGCCCGCACTTCCATCCGTGCCGCGTTGCTGCCACGCTTGCGGTTCCGATGTCCTACACCGTGACCCTGATCGCCGCCCGCGAGGCGACGTCGCTGACTGACGGCACGATCGCGCGGGTGCGCGACGCCGTCGAGGGCGGGCTGCCCGTAATCCTGTCGCCCGGCGAGGCGGTCGACATCGCCGTGCCTGGCGAGCCCGACATGGCCGCCGTGCGTGCCGCCCTGGACGGCGCCGCGGTCGACGCCATCGTCACGCCGGCGCAGCACCGTCGCAGGCGCCTGCTGATCGCCGACATGGACAGCACCATCGTGACCGCCGAAACGCTCGACGAGTTGGCCGATTTCGCCGGGCTGAAGGACCGCATCGCCGCCATCACGGCCCGCGCCATGAACGGCGAACTCGACTTCAAGGCCGCCTTGCGGGAACGCGTGGGCATGCTGCGGGGCCTGCCGCTCACTGACCTGGAACGCACCTGGCAGCGCGTCCGCCTGACCGACGGCGCGCGCGAACTGGTGGCCACGATGCGTGCGCACGGCGCCTATGCCGCCTTGGTGTCCGGCGGCTTCACCTTCTTCACCAGCCGCGTCGCCGCGCTGTGCGGTTTCGACGAACACCGGTCGAACGTGCTGCTGGACGATGGCGCCGCGCTGACCGGGAAGGTGGCCGAGCCGATCCTGGATCGCGATACCAAGCTCGCCACGCTGATGGAGCTTGCCGCCGGCCGGGACCTGCCGATCGCGGCGACGCTCGCGGTCGGTGACGGTGCGAACGACCTCGACATGCTCCGCGCGGCCGGCCTCGGCGTGGCGTTCCGTGCCAAGCCGGTCGTCGCGGCGGCGGCGCACGCGCGGGTGGATCATGCCGGCCTGCGTGCGCTGCTGTTCGCGCAGGGGTATCGCGCGCGCGACATCGTCGGCGCGGAGGACTGACCGGCCTCACGAGGCGGCCTCCGTCCTGTCCAGCATCTCCAGCGCCGCGTCCGGGCCGGCGAGTATCTCCACCAGTCGCACGCGGTCGATCGGACCGAGCGGGTGACTGGGCCCGAGATCCTGCACCATCGTGGCCGCTTGCTGCAGCAGCCGGTCGTACATGGCTGCGCTGCCGATCCGTCGCGCCTCGAGTTCCAGGTCGTGCAGACCGCGGGCCACGTCCTCGAGCCCGATGGCCGCACTCCGTCCGTCATTGCCGTCGCCCTGGGGGGCGTGCAGGGCGGTGGTGAACTCGGCCTCCAGGGCGGTTGCGAACCGCAGGCGGCAACTTGCATCCAGCCGCTGCAGGATGCCGTGCACGCGCGGCGTTTCGTCCTCCTCGATGCCATCGAGCAGGGCAATGATCCGTCGCACCTCCGAACCGGCCTGACCCAGTCCGGCACCGATCACCAGGGTCTCGATGCCGCCACGCAGGTCCAGCCGGTCCAGCAGCACGGCCTGCGCCTGACCGAGCGCGACGCACACCGCCTCGCTCGGGCGCGCACCAAGGGCTTCCGCCATGTCGAGCAGCGACTTGCGGTCCTCGGGCAGCCGCGCCAGCAGCAGAACCAGCAGCATCGTCAGGGTCTGGTCATCCCGCGCGGCGGCATCCGCGAGCAGCGCCAGCACGGTGTCCCGATCCATCGCCACCCCCGCCTCGACCGCGGCAAACAGCCCAAGCAGCCGCGCGGTCATGCCGAGCAGCGTGGCGACGCGCCCGGTCAGCAGGTCCGGCCGGGGCAGCGCTGCGAGCACCTGCGCGGCAGCCGGCCAGAGGATCCGTCCGGCCGCTGCCGCGACGGCGTCTTCGTTTACGGTGTGGCCTGCGATCATCGCGTCGATGGCGGTGGCCTGCGCGGGCATCGCCGATCGGACCGCCGCCGCGATCGGCAGGAGTGCGGATCGCGGCAGGGTCGGGCCGTCCCCGGCACAATCGCGCACCGGAACGATCAGCGGGTCGAGCGGCATGAACAGCAGCCGGCAAAAGCGCAGCGGCCGGCGCGGCCGAAGCTGTGCGAGCCGCGGCCGCAGCGGAGCGATCACCGCGTCCGCCGCCCCCCGGTTGTCCAGGGCGTCGACGACCGCGACAACCTTGGCCAGGAGCGAATCAGGTGCGTCCGCCAGGCTGTGATGCAGCCGGCGCAACTCGTGCAGCCGCAGGTCGTGCGGGGCCGAGGCGGCGGCGGGCAGCGGCGTCATAGCAGGGCCCGCATGCGCTCGTTGCGCGCGGTGAGACCGGGCGCCGCCCCGTCGCTGCGCCGCGTGGCGTCGAGGCTGACCGCGTACGGCGCCGCCTCGGTCAACGACGCCGCCGTGCCGCCGCACCAGTCGGCGATCTCGCGCGGCTGCACTGGGATGAGGTGCACGAGCTCCGCCATCACCGCCCATTGCTGGTCGGGCGCTCGGCTCGCTTGCCACAGCAGGCATATCTGCTCCCAGCCGTCCAGCAGCCACTCGGCGCGCCCCGTCACCTCGGCGATCCTCGCGCGCGAGCGGCTCCAGCCATGCAGCAATGCCAGAACGTCCTTGGTCATGCCGTGGGCGGCCACCAGCATCGGTTCCGCCGCCGCGATGATCTGGCGCGCCGCATCGGCGATCGTGTCGGCAAGCTCCGTTTGCGTATCCTCGCAGTGTTCCAGCACCCATGCGCCAAGCTGCTCGCGCAGTGAGGCCATCCGCCCGATGAGCCGCAACACGCGTGCCGGCTCCGGCTGTCCGGTGACGCCGATCGCGGCGAACAACCCGGCGAGACCGTCGAGGGCCAGTGCGACCTGTTGCCGGGATTGTCCGCGCGCCGCCGCGGCCCGCAATCCAGCCCGTTCCGCCAATTGCTCGAGGGCCGGCGAGCGGTTGAGCTGCCAGCCTGGCACCGAGAATTCCGCCGGCGCGCCTTGCTCGGCCAGTAGGCCGGCCAGCAGGTAGCGCACCATGTCCCGATCGTGGCGGTCCCGTGCGATGGCGGTGGCGGCGGCGTCCCGGGCCTCCCGCCCCGCCAGCCCCTGGGCGGCCACGTCGAGGATCGCCTGGCGCACGGCCGACGGTGTCAGGTCCGCCAACTCGGCGACGCGCTGGTTGAGCCGCGCGTCATGCACCGTGAGCCGGCACAGCGAGCGCAGGCCGCGCGATGGCACGATGTAGACCCCGCTTCCCCCGCTTGGGTTGGGCACCACCAATTCGATCTCGCCCCGCTGGCCGTGCCGTGCACGCACCCCGGCCAGGATCGGCGTGGTGAAGGGCACCGCGACGCCCCGTTCCTGGAACGTGGCGGGGCGGTAGTGCTGGGGTGGAGGAAGGGAGAGCGACGCGTTCACCTGCAGCCTCGATCGACCGGCATCCTGCGCGCCGGACGTGAAGGAAGCGTTGCCGGTCAGGCGATCGGGAAGTCGTCCATCGCCGGCCGCCCGGTGACGTGGCGCCAATGGTGCCAGAGCAGGCGCGCGGCCAGGGCGCGGGACGGCCGCCAAACATCGGCCATCGCGCGCAGCGCCACCGGGCCTGGCCGCGTGTCGAGCTTCTTCAGATGCGCCACCGCGCCGGCCAGCGCGATATCGCCGGCCGGGAACACGTCGCACCGCCCGAGCGCGAACAGCAGGTACACCTCCGCCGTCCAGCGCCCCAGGCCGCGAACGGCCGCGATCGTGGCGACCGCGGCCTCATCGTCCATCGCCGCGATCGCCGCGGTATCCAGCCGGCCGTCCAGGAAGGCGGCGGCGAGCGAGCGGACATGCGCGACCTTGGGCCGCGACAGACCGGCCGCGCGCAGCACCTCATCCGACAGACCCAGCAGGCCGGCCGGTTCGAGCGCGCCGCCGACCGCACGCAGGCGCCCCCAGATGGCGGCGGCCGCCTGGTTGCTGATCTGCTGTGCGACGATCGCCTGTAACAATCCGGGGAAGCCTGGTGCGCGGGTGCGCCAGGGCAGGGGGCCCGCGCTCGCCTCGATGCCCGCCAGGTCGGGGTCGCTGGCAATCAGGCAGTCGAGCGCGGCGCGGGCTTCGGCGGGCGGATGGGGAAAGGTCACGCCCGCCGTATTACGCAATCACCCGACGCGGGTCACCCGGGCGGTGCGCGCGTCCATGGTGAAGCGGGCGATCACCGAGCCGTCCGGCGTCGCGAGACCAAAGCCGATCGCACCATCGGTGGCCGGCGCGACCTCCACCACCTTCCACGTGTGGTTGCCGTGCCACAGCAGGAAGGCTTCGGCGATCTTCTGCACGTCCGGCGGCGTGAGCTTGCGGTCCTGCTGGGGGTAGACCAGGGCGAAATTCCGCATCCGCCGCATCGCGTGGGCGCGCTGGCCATCGTGGCCGGGCCGCGCCATGCCGCCCCAATGCGGCCGGGCTGCGGGGCCGTCCATGCCGATCGGCGGCGGGGCCGGCTGGGCATTGGCGACCAGAATGCCGGTCGTGGCCCCGCCGAGTGCCAGAACGGTGAGTGTCGCTAGAATGGTCTTGCGCATCATAGTCTCCATAAAACCCGCGCCATGTTGCGCGGCAGAGGGAATGTGTCCCCGGCTGTTTGCCGCCATGTGTCGCAGCCGCGACGAATTGCGACAGAATGCAAGCAGGCCTGCCGAAGTGCCGCGAACCGCCATATGTTTCTCAGTCATGGAACAGACGCCGCATATCCTCGTGGTGGACGATGATCGTGAGATCCGCGACCTCCTGGCCCGCTTCCTGGAGGAGAAGCACCAGATGCGCGTCACCGCGGTGCGGGACGCGCGCGAGGCACGCCGGGCCTTCGCCAACGGCCACTACCACCTGGTCGTGCTCGACCTCATGCTGCCCGGCGAGAGCGGCCTCGATTTCGCCCGCTGGCTGCGTGCGCAGGGGGATGTGCCGATCGTGATGCTGACCGCGATGGGCGAGGAGACCGATCGCATCATCGGCCTGGAACTCGGGGCTGACGACTATGTGCCCAAGCCGTTCAATCCGCGCGAGTTGCTGGCGCGCATCCGCGCCGTGCTGCGGCGGGTGGGCGACCCGTCCGACCGCCGCGGCGATGCATCGGCCCGCAGCCTGCGTTTTGCCGGATGGACGCTGGAGCCGGGGCGCCGGCGGCTGATCAATCCGGACGGCGCCGAGGTGGTGCTGACCGGCGGGGAGTACGACCTGCTGGTGGCGCTGGTGGACCGCGCCAACCGGGTGCTGACGCGCGATATGCTGCTGGACCTGCTGCGCGGCCGCCAGGCGGGTCCGTTCGACCGGGCGATCGACGTCGCGATCAGCCGGCTGCGGCGCAAGCTGGAGGATGACGGCCGCAACGCCCAGCTCATCAAGACGGTACGTGGCGGCGGATACGTTCTGGCGGCAACGGTCGAACGCGCGTGACGCTGCCGCTTTGGCCTGGCAGTCTCGCCGCACGGACGGCGCTGGTGCTGCTGGTCGGCCTGGTCATCGTCCAGATCGCCGGCCTGACAATCCATGCGCTCGACCGGATCGACGTCCAGCGGCTCGCCCAGGCGCGCGACGTCGCGGTGCAGGTGGTCAGCACCTACCGGACCGTGATGATGACGGCGCCCGAACGCCGGGAGGCGGTGCTGGCGGAGTTGCACCGCGCGCCGGGCCACGATGCGGAACTGTCCGCCTCGCCGCCGCCGCAGGATGCGCTCGAGACCGGCCCTTTCGGCCAGCGGCTGCTGCGGGTCAACCTGAACATGGTCCCGCTGATGGGCGTGCCGCGCTGGCGGGAGCTGCGCGTCGTGGCGCGGCCTGAGCGCCACCTGATCATCGTCGGGATGCACCTGCCTGACGGCACCTGGCTCAACCAGTCGCTCGTGGTCGAGCCGCCGCGGCCGTGGCATTCGCCGACGTTCCTCGCGGCGTTCCTGCTGATGACTGTCACCGCCGCGGGCCTGACGCTATGGGCGGTGCGGCGGCTGACCGCGCCGGTCCGCACGCTCGCCGCGGCGGCCGAGGCCCTGGGACGTGACGTGAATGCGCCACCTCTGCCGGAGGACGGTCCGAGCGAGGTCGCGACCGCCGCCGCCGCCTTCAACACCATGGCGGCCCGCATCCGCCGTTTCGTGCAGGACCGGACGGAACTGCTGACGGCGATCGGCCACGACCTGCGCACGCCGATCACCCGCCTGAAGCTGCGGGCCGAATTCGTCGAGGACGATGAGCAGCGGGCCAAGATGCTGGCCGACCTGGGCGAACTCGAGGCGATGGTGTCGGCGACGCTGGCATTCGGCCGCGACGCGCGCACGGGGGAGGCGGTCTCGCCGCTCGATCTGGCCGAGCTGCTCCGCACGATCCTGGATGAAGCGGGCGATGCGTGGCCGGATCAGGCTGAGCGGCTGGCGTATGAGGGCGCGCCGCATCTCACGGTACGCGGCCGGCCGCTCGGGCTGAAGCGGGCGCTGTCCAACCTGGTGGCAAATGCCGTGATCTATGGCGGCGGCGCGCGGGTGATCCTGCGTCCGGCGGCCCAGGGGCTGGTGGTGATCGACATCGAGGATGACGGTCCGGGGATTCCGCCGGGGGAACTGGAGCGTGTGTTCGAGCCGTTCCACCGGGGCGAGCCGTCGCGCAGCCGGGAGACCGGCGGGGTCGGGCTCGGGCTGCCGATCGCGCGCAACATCATGCGCGCCCATGGCGGCGACGTGACCTTGGCCAATCGGCCGATGGGCGGCGCCAAGGCGACGGTGACGCTGCCCGTGTGACCGGCTTGGGCCGTAAACCCGACTGTAACCGCGTCGTGCGATGCTGACGGCAGGGTGATCGCCGCGATGGCATAGGCCGGTTGCCTGGTGGCCTCCCGCGCATCGACCGCTGCCAGGAACTGCCGCTGCTGGCGGTCGGCCAGATTGCTGTGGATATTTTCCCGGCCGATCGAATGCCCGCTCGCGCGACGCGGCGGCGCTACGTAGAAGTACCGATAGTGTGAGCCATACCTGGGCGATAAATGATGTGTCGAGACGGCATGCGGAAGTTGGATTTTGGTCGACGAGCGAAAGACGGTACACGAATTGACGCCGGGCATGCGGGCCCCGGCGGCCGGAACCTATGAGCAGCGCGATGTTCTCGGCGCCTATACCGGCCTGCGCGTCACGGTGGTCCTGGACGAGTTGCTGCCGGCGGCCCCGCGCGGATTCACCTGGCAGCGGAGCGAGGACGCGGGCACCGGCTGACCGCCGGGCGGCGCGCGCGGCAGCGGCACCAGCAGGAGTCGCCCCGACAGCAGCGGCACCGGCAGCATGAGACGCCTGACGACACTGATCTCGGACCGCTTCGTGCGGCGCAACATCTCGCCGCCCGACCCGCCGCCGCCGATCTCCACGGTCGTGCGCGAGCGGATCAACCGCGTGCTCCGGCGACGCCTCTCCGACCGCGTCACGGATGTGTTCCACGAGGCGTGCATGAGCGGCGATCTGGACACCGCCGCTGAACTCCTGGGCGTGCTGGAGGCAATGCAGGTGCGGCGCCAGGCCGCGGTCGTCGACCGCCGCCTCGGCACCGGCGACCTGGAGCGGGCGCGCGACGAACTCGCGACGCGCCGGGCGGAACGGGAGGCCGCCGCCACGCGGTCAGGCGGGGTGGGATAGAGCGGGGTCCTCGGAGCGGTTAACCGGAGCGGTGAATCACGCTCTCAGACATTGAGCCAGAGCGTATTCCATGAGCCTGCACGAACGGAATCTGCTCGCGGCGCCCGTGGCTACCAGCGGGCCGCCGCGGCGTCGTCCGCCTCACGCGCGGCGACCCAGGTCGCGCCGCCATCGGCATGCTCTTCCTTCTTCCAGAACGGCGCCCTGGTCTTCAGCCAGTCGATCAGGAAGGCGGTGGCATCGAGCGCCGGCTGGCGATGCGCCGATGCGGCGAGCACCAGCACGATGTTCTCACCCGCCGTGAGCCGGCCGACGCGATGGATCACGGTGCAGCCGAGAAGCTCCCAGCGGCGCTCCGCCTCCGCCACGATGCCGGCGATCGCCCGCTCGGTCATCGCGGGATAGTGTTCCAGCGTCATTGCGGCGACCCGGTCATCCGCATTGCTGCGCACCGTCCCGACGAAACAGCCGATGCCGCCGATATCGCTGCGGCCGGCCGTCAGCGCGGCAAATTCGGCGCCGATATCGAAATCCTCGGGCTGGACGCGAATGCGGGCCATGCCGTCAGCCTCCCGTCACCGGCGGAAAGAATGCCACCTCGTCGCCCGGCCCGACCGGCGTGGCGGGATCGGCGAATTCCTGGTTCACCGCGCAGCGGACGGTGCGCCGGTTGGCAAACGCGCTGGCGTGGCCGGGACTGCGGTCGGCCAGCCATGCGATCAGCGCGGCGACGGTGCCGACGCCGGCCGGCAGAGTGACACTCTCCTCCGACGTGCCGGTCCGCTCGCGCAGCCAGGCGAAATAGAGAATGGTCAGCGGCGCGTCGGCATCGGCCATGGCACTCAGCGTGGTGTGGGAACAGTCTCGATCCTGCCGTCCGAATGTATGATCGTACTGGTCCCATTGCCATTGGGCACCACGATGGCGGAGCCACCGCCCGGCGTGGTCAGCGTCTGGTAGCCGCTGGTGCCGCCCGAGGTGACGCCGGGCCCCTGCTGTCCCGGGACGACCTGGCCGCCGGGGCTGCGCGCGGGTGGCGTGGTATCCGCCTGCGGCGGCGCCGTGGGACGCGGCAGCGGCGTAAGGCCCGGCTGCGTCGACCCCGGGGGCGTCGAACTGCCGCGCGTGGCCGGCGGCGGCGGCAGGTTGGGCGGCTGATAGCGGTAATCGGGCGAGCCTGGCACCGGCCGCTGCGGCTCCGGCGTCAGCCCGTCGCGCTCCAGGTCCTGCAGGGTGGTCGCCGGCGGCAGCGGTCCCGGCCAGATGTCGCCGGGTTCGGGCGTCAGCGCCGGCACCTCGATCTGGTCGCCCATCACGCGCCGCATGTTCTCGCTGTCGCCGGCCGGCCGGTTCGGGTTGCTGCCGGTGGTGAACGGCAGGTCCGACCAGGTCTTGAACCCGCAGCCGGTCAGCGCCAGGCAAAGGCACGTAAACACAATGCGCTGCATTGAGCGAGGCTCCCACCGGATCGAATCGTCGGCTCGACGGGCCGGACGGGGCCAGCCGCGGCGGAATGTGCCCCGCAAGTGCGCTGCGCTCAAGCGTCTGCGAGAGGGCAGGGCAATCGGGGGAGGCGGCAGCGCTCGGGCCTCCACCCGCTCGCCCGGCCGGTGCGTCAGAACGTCATGCGCGTGCCGACATAGATGCTGCGGCCGTCGCCGGGATAGAAGGTCTGGGTGCCCGTCGCACTGAACCGCGTCACGGTGCCGAAATCGCTGATCGTGCGCTGGTTGGTCAGGTTGCGGGCGTCCAGGAACACCGCGACCCCGTTGTCGAACGTCATCCCGGCCTGCACGCCCAGCAGCACGTAACCCGGCACGCGCTGCGTGTTGGCATAGTCGATCCAGGCGCCGGTCGGCACCCAGTCCACCGCCGGGGCGATGTAGAACCCGGCCGGGTGCGCATAGGTGACGGTGGTGCGGAGCACGTGCGGCGGGATGCCGGCGATGTGGTTGCTGCCGTACTGCGGGTCGTTGGCGAAGCGGAAATCGCTGAAATTCCAAAGCTGCGCCAGGGTCAGGGTGTCGCCCTTGGCCGCCACATCGCGCAGCACGTCCACGCTGATGCCGAGTTCGATGCCCTGCAGGATTGTGCGCCCGGCGTTGAAGGTCGCGGCCGGCACGTTCGGATCGGTGGTGAACTGCAGAAGCTGGTCGTTGACCCAGGCACGATACGCCGTCACGTCCCAGGCGAAGCGGTCATGCCGGCCGCGGGTGCCGAGTTCAAGCGTCCAGGCGTTCTGTGCCTGCAACGGCACGAAGCCGGTGGAGCCGTTGGCCTGCGTCTGCGTCAGGTCGGTGAAGTCGGGCACATCCAGGCTGCGCGTCAGGTTGACGAAGGCCTGGAGGTTCTCGCGCGGCTCCCACAGCAGGCCGACCTTGGGCGCTGCGCCGTCATAGTTGCGCCGGTTGTCCTGCGGCACGGTCGAGAACGGCGGCTGGTTGCCGAAATTCCGGTAATGCCGCTCATCGTGGAGCAGCTTGACGCCGGCGACGGCCGCCAGCTCCGGCAGCACGAACAGGCGGTTCTCGACATAGCCCTCGAGGTTGAAGGCGTCCTGCCGGCTGTCGAGCGTCTGCGCGCCGCGACTGCCACCGAGATTGACGAATTGCAGCGCCCGGTTGCTCCCGCCGAACAGCCGTCCGCCGATGATGAGGCGGTCGCGCAGGCCGCCCAACTCGAACGTGCCGGTGAATTTGGGGGCGACGCCGTAGGTGTAGCCGTCCTGGTCGATCACCTGGAAGATCGGATGGAACAGGCTCTTGTGGACGAACCAGGTGGCGACATCGATCGTGCCGTCATCCAGGGCGATCGTCGTCTGGTTGGCCACCAGTTGGGTGCGCACGTTGCGCGCCTGGTTGCCCGCCAGCGCGCTGGCCGATGCCTGGGTGGGCGCGTTCAGCGCCTGGCTGAGGCTGAGGGTGCCGGGCAATTGCTGGTCGGTGATGTAGCTGCCGAAATAGAAGCGTGTCTCGACATCCGGTGAGATGCGATAGCCGAGGTTGGCATTGAACTGCTCGTACTGCTGGCGCATGTGCCGGCGGAAGCCATCGGCATGGCTGACCGTGCCGTTGACCAGGAAGTCCGCGTCGCCCAGCACGCGGGAGACCTGGAAATTCCCCTGTGCCGTGCCAAAACTGCCGCCGAACAGCCGGACGATGTCGGGGGCGATCGCGGTGTAGGCGGTGGGCATAACGAAGTTGATGGCGCCGCCGAACGTCGCACTGCCGAACGGCAGCGCATTGCCGCCCTTGTAGACCTCGGCCGAGCGCAGGCTCAGCGGATCGATCTGGTAGAAATCGCCGCTGCCGTCGGCGAGGTTCAGCGGGATGCCGTCCATCAGGATCTCGATGCCGCGGGTGTGGAACGCGCGCGCGATCCCCGAGCCGCGGACCGACAGGCGGAGTTCCTGACCGTAGCGCGTCTCGACGTAGACGCCGGGCGTGTCCTTCAGCACGTCGCGCAGGTTGTTGGCGTAGCGGCCGCTGAACGACTCGCTGTCGATGAATTCCACCGATCCGGGCGTCTGGAGCACGCGCTCGCGTTGCTCGGCGATGTCGGGGACGGTCAGTGAACCGGCCGGGGTGGCGGTCACCGTGACCGGCGGCAGGGTGGCGGGTGCGGGGGCCTGCGCCAGGGCGTGCGGCACGCCGAAGATTGCGGCCAGCGCGAGCGCGCCGCCCGGCAGGGCAACTGTACGGAACATGATGGGACTCTCCCTCCGCCCGACGCGCGGGCGGCACGCGATGAAGCGAGTGGCAGCCGGGACAGGACAGGCGGCCGGCGAGCGAGAACTGCCGGACCGCGCGGATGTTCAGGCGGCGGAGGGAGGCGAGCGGGCGCGTGGCCGGTGCAGCGGCGGCCCACGCGGGCCGGCGGACTGCGCCGGATCGAAGACGGTGGGAACGAAGGCGGCGACGGCCCGCGGCACATCGGCGACGGTGCTCGTCAGGGCAAGCTGCTGGGTGCCGGCAACCTGGCAGACCGGGCAGATGCACGCGTGGTCGTTGCCCGGCAGGCCGCCGGTCCCATCGTTGGACGATGGAGTGCCGCATATCGCGGCATGGTCGAGGGGGTCGAAGGTTGCCGCCATGGCGGCGAAGCTGACGATGGGCAGGACGATCTGCAGCGCGATCGCCAGCAGGCACGCCGCCCACAGCCATGGATTGGTCGCGCAACGCGCTTTCGGCATCGTGTCACAGCGATAACAGTCTTCGCCGGCCCTGGCCAGCTTATGTCTGCGCTGCGCGTAACGAGCGGTGACAGCGCGGCGGCGGCGGTGCACCATCGCGGCATGCAGGCTGCCCTCCGTTTCGCGGCGTTGGCCATCGTCGCGCTGTTGCCCGTGCCGTTGTCGGCGCATGTCACGCTGGATACGGCCCAGGCGCCGGCGCTCGCCTATGTGCGCCTCGCAATCCGTGTCCCGCACGGGTGCGAGGGCAGCGCGACCATCGGATTGCGGGTCCAGGTGCCGGACGGCGTGACGGCCGTGAAGCCGATGGTGAAGCCGGGCTGGACGATCACCATGGACCGCGCCGATGGGGCGTCCGCCAGCGGGCACGGATCGGCGCCGCCGGTGCGCGAGGTCGCCTGGCGCGGCGGCAGGCTGCCGGACGAGTTCTACGACGAGTTCGTGCTGCAGGTGCGCATGCCGGATCAACCCGGCCAGACGATCTGGTTCCCGTTCGTCCAGGAATGCGAGGGCGGCAAGGTCAGCCGATGGATCGAGCGGCCGACCGCAGGGCAGTCGCTCGACCAGGTGCGCATGCCGGCCTATCCCGTGCGTGTCCTGCCGCGCAACTGAGCGGGCGCCGGCCGGTCGCCGTGTCCTGACGATCCGGCTGCTGATCGCCTGCCTGCTGCTGTGGACGCTACGCCCTGCGGCCGCGTCCGCGCATGCCGCGCTGCTGTCGTCGGACCCGCCGGACGGCAGCACGCTGGCCGCACCGCCCACCGGCATCGTGCTGCGGTTCAACGAGGCGGTGACCCTGATCAGCCTGCGCCTGGTCGGCCCCGATGGCGCGGAGGTGGCGCCGGCTGGTGCCATCGACCTGCGCGAGGACACGGTGCGCGCGGCCTATCCGGCGATCGATCGGCACGGCGCCTATCTGTTGAGCTACCGCGTCACGTCGGCCGACAGCCACCCGGTCTCCGGTGCCATCGCGTTCTCGGTCGGCCAGTCCGGTCCGCCCGCCGCACGCGGGGAGGCCGCCGCGATGTCGAGCGACTGGACCCTGCCGTCCGAGGTCGCGCGGTGGCTGTTCTATGCCGCGCTGCTGACCGCCGCCGGTGGCGCCCTGTTCCGAGCGCTGGTCGAGGAAGTCGGCGCGCCGCTGTGCCGGTCTCTGGCGCTTGTCGCCCTCCTGGCGGCGGTGGTCGGCGGCGTGCAGGTGGGTCTGCGCGGCGCCCTGCTGGCGGATCTTCCGGTCGCCGGCCTGTTCACTGCCCTGGCCTGGCGCACCGGTGCGCAGACCACGCTGTTCACCAGCCTCGCCGTTGGCACGCTCGGCCTGCTGGTGTGCGCGATCGGGCTATGCCGGCGGGGCCGATCCGCGCGTGTCGCCGGCGCGATCGGCGCCGCACTGGCGGTCGGCGGCTTCCCGCTTTCGGGGCACGCCGCATCGGCGGACCCGCGCTGGCTGACGGGTTCCGCCATCGGCATTCATGCGCTGGCCGCCGCGGTCTGGCTCGGGGCGTTCCTGCCGCTGCGCGCACTGCTGGCCGGCACGGAGCGCCAGCAGAGCGGGGTGGTGGCGGTGCTGCGGCGGTTCTCGACGCTGGCGGTGCCGGCGGTCGCGGTGCTGGTGGTCTCAGGGATGGTGCTCGCCGCGGTGCAGGTCGTGCGGCCGGCGGCGCTGGTGGCTTCGACCTACGGCGTGCTGCTGCTGGCGAAGCTGTCGGCGGTCGTGGCGCTGATCGGGCTGGCGGCCGCCAATCGCCAGTGGCTGACGCCCGCGCTTGCCGCCTCCCGCCCGCATGCCACGCGGCGACTGCGGGCCAGCATCGGCGCCGAGATGGCGGTGGCCGGCGTCATCCTGGCGGTCACGGCGGTCCTCACGCTGACGCCGCCGCCGCGGGTCGCTCCCGCCGCGGAGGAAACGCTGCACCGCGTCGCCGTCGCAGCGGGCAGCGAGGTCCGCGCGGACGTCGACGTCACCCCAGGGCGGGCCGGCTGGAACCGGATCGTGGTGACGCTGCAGCCCGCGGTATCGCACGGCTCGCACCACGCGCCGCCGCCGAAGGAAGTGTGGCTGGCGATGCGTCAGGATGCGGCTGGGATCGCACCGGTGCGGCGCCAATTGTCGCCCGACGGCGAGGGCCGCTTCGTCTACCAGGGCGGCGAACTGGCGATTCCGGGCATCTGGACATTGGCGATCGAGGTGCTGGTGAGCGACTTCGATCAGGTGGACCTGTCGGCCGATGTGCCGATCCGGTGAAAGTCGCCGATCCAGCGCGCGACGGCCGGCGGGTCGTTCAGCGGCAAGACCGTGCGGTCGGCGCCCAGGTCCACGTCGGTGGCGATGGCCACGATGTCGGCCTGTCCGGGCCAGATCGGCGGCTTCCCCAGTGCCGGCCGGTGCACCTCCAGCTTGGGGAAGCGGTGGCTCTTGTAGCCCTCGACCAGCACGATATCGACCGGCTGCATGCGCGCCAGCAGGTCGGGCAGATCGGGCTCCTGCCCGACGACCTCGTGCAGCAGCGCCCAGCGCGTGCCGGAGGCGACCAGGACCTCGTGCGCGCCCGCCTCGCGGTGGCGGAACGTGTCCTTGCCGGGCTTGTCCATATCGAACCCGTGATGCGTGTGTTTCACCGTCGATACGGTCAGGCCGGTTGCCCGCAGCAGCGGAATGAGATGGGTCAGCAGCGTGGTCTTGCCGCTGCCGGACCAGCCGATGATGCCCAGGACGTGCACGATCAGGGTGTCTGGCGCTTCGGCAGTCCGCCGGAGGCGGGGGCGCCGGAGGCGTGGCGCAGGCCGGCCATGAGGTAGTCCCAGCCGGTCCAGAGCGTGAGCGCCGCCGCGACCCACAGCATGGCCTCGCCGATCGCGGTCACCGGCAGGAAGGTCAGGTGGATCCATTGCGCCGACGTATCGCCGGCCAGCAGGGTGCCGAGGGCGCCCATCTGGAAGCCGGTCTTCCATTTGGCGAGCGGGGTCACCGGCAGGCCGATGCGCAGGCCGGCGAGGTACTCGCGCAGGCCGCTCACCAGGATCTCGCGCAGCATGATGACGATCGCGGGGTACAGCCCCGACGCCGACAGCCGGCCCTGGCCCACCAGCATCATCAGCGCGGCACCGACCAGCAGCTTGTCGGCGATCGGGTCGAGCATGCGGCCCAGGTCGGATTGCTGGCGGCGGGAGCGGGCGAGCTTGCCGTCGAAATAATCGGTGATCGCGGCCGTGCTGAACACGATGCAGGCGGCGAGGTCGGCGGCCGGCTGCCGCGTCGCCACCAGCGCCACCAGCAGCGGAATCGCTGCGATGCGCGACAGGGTCAGCAGGTTCGGCAGATCGGTCAGCATCGAGGCCACCCTAGACGCTTGGGAAGCACAGCGGGAGGGGCCAGCAACAACGTCATGGAACTGCGATGCCGGCATCTTCCGCCACTGGTGCGTGACACGCTTCAACTCCGCTTGAATTGCATCATCTCGCCGCATTCCCCCGGTGAAACGGCGGCATCTTCATACACCAGGAGAGACCCATGCGTCGGCGCGACATGCTGCGGCAGGGCGCGATGCTGCCGATCGTGGCCATGCTGCCCGGAGTGGCGCGGGCGGACGTTTCGACGCCGTTCGATGGGGCCAGCGTGCGCAGGCTGGCGCGCGAGACCGCCCAGCGCGCCTACCAGGCGCCCGACGCGACGCTGCCGGAGGGGCTGCGCGACATCGACTACCCGGCCTATCGCTCGATCCGCTTCGATTCCGGCCACGCGCTGTGGCGCGGGCAGGGGCTGCGCTACACGGCCGAGTTCTTCCACCGCGGCTTCCTCTACAAGGAGCCGGTGCAGGTCTTCGAGGTCGCCGATGGACGGGCGACGCCGATCCATTACAGCCCGGACCTGTTCATCTTCGACAAGGTGAAGCCGCCGCAGGGCGATATCGGCTTTGCCGGGTTCCGGCTTCACCATCCGCTCAATCGTGCCGACTATTTCGATGAGGTGTGCGCCTTCCTGGGCGCCAGCTATTTCCGCGCGGTGGCGAAGAACCAGGGGTATGGGCTGTCGGCCCGGGGCCTCGCGATCAAGACCGCCGAACCGACCGGGGAGGAATTTCCGCTGTTCCGGTCGTTCTGGCTGGAGCGGCCGGGCAAGGACAGCGACACGATCGTGGTGCACGCGCTGCTGGACAGCCCGAGTGCCGCGGCCGCGTTCCGCTTCACCGTGCGGCCCGGCCAGCAGACGGTGTTCGATACGGAAATGGCGCTGTATCCCCGTACCGACCTGCCGACGGTGGGGATCGCGCCGCTGACCTCCATGTTCCTGTTCGCCGCCAGCGACCGGACGCGCGTCGACGACTATCGGGAGGCCGTGCACGATTCGACCGGCCTGCTGCTGTGGACCAGCAAGGGGGAGCAGGTCTGGCGCCCGCTCGCCAACCCGCAGACCCTGCAGATCAGCGCCTTCGCCGACAGCGGGCCGCGCGGCTTCGGGCTGATGCAGCGGGGCCGCGACTTCGGCGACTACCAGGACCTGGAGGCGCGTTACGAGAACCGCCCCTCGCTCTGGGTGGAACCGATCGGCGACTGGGGCGCGGGTGTGGTCGAACTGGTGGAGATACCCACCAACCGCGAGGTCAACGACAACATCGTCGCATTCTGGCGCCCGGACGAGGCCCTGAAGGCCAAGGGAGAGTATATCCTCAGCTACCGCCTGCACTGGTGCTGGTCCGTGCCGGCGGGGACCACGCTCGGCGAGGTGACCGGCACGCGCTGCGGCCTCGCCTGGGACCAGAAGCAGCGCCAGTTCGTCATCGATTTCGCTGGCGGCGTGCTGAAGGGCCGGCGGCCCGAGGCGCTGCCGACGCTCGATATCGGCTCCAGCAAGGGCAAGATCGAGAACGCGACGGTCGAGCCCAATCCTGCCACCGGCGGCTGGCGGCTCGCCTTCCAGCTTGCGCCCGGCGGCGAGAAGCTGGTCGAGATGCATGCCAGGCTGATGGACGGCGAGGCTCCTCTCACCGAGACGTGGTTGTACCGTTGGACAGCATGATGGACAGCCTGGCCGACCCGACCTTCCGGGCGCTGCCGGATGAGGCTCCGCTGGCGATGCCGGTGCAGTCGCTGCGTGCCGTGCCGTCACGTCCGACGCGCCCGCCGAGTTCGCCCCCCGCGATGGGCCTGCGCCGCTTCATGGTGATCGGCGGTGCCGTCCTGCTCACCATCGCCGGCGCCCACGAGATGTACCTCGTGTTCGCCGTCAACGGTGTGACGGCGCTGGCGATCTTCATGCTGGTCCTGTTCGTGGCGCTGTTCGCCTGGATCGCGCTGTCGTTCACCAGCGCCCTCGCCGGCTTCTTTTCGCTGCTGGCGGGCGGGGGCTGCCGTCTCGGCACCGGGCCGGATGGTCCGCCGCCCAACCTGCGGTCGCGTACCGCGCTGCTGATGCCCACCTACAACGAGCCGCCGGCGCGCATCATGGCGGGACTGCAGGCGATCTGGGAATCGCTCCGCGCGACCGGTGCTGCGGACGCGTTCGACCTGTTCATCCTCAGCGATACCACCGATCCGGCGATCTGGATCGCGGAGGAGGCCGGGTTCCTCGCGCTGCGCGAGCGGACGGGCGACCAGGCGCAGATCTTCTACCGGCGCCGGCCGAAGAACGTCGCGCGCAAGTCCGGCAACATCGCCGAATGGGTGACGCGGTTCGGCGGCGCCTACCGGCAGTTCCTCATCCTGGACGCCGACAGCCTGATGACCGGCGAGACGCTGGTGCGGCTGGCCGGCGCGATGGAGCGGCACGAGGATGTCGGCCTGATCCAGACGCTGCCCATCATCACCGGCGCGACCACGCTGTTCGCCCGCGTGCAGCAGTTCGCCGGGCGCGTCTACGGGCCGCTGATCGCCCACGGCATCGCTTGGTGGCACGGCGCGGAGAGCAATTACTGGGGCCACAACGCGATGATCCGCACGCTGGCCTTTGCCGGGCAGGCGGGCTTGCCGGAACTCGGCGGACGCAAGCCGTTCGGCGGCCCGATCCTGAGCCACGACTTCGTCGAGGCGGCGCTGATGCGGCGCGGCGGCTGGGCGGTGCACATGGTGCCCGGCGTGCGCGGCAGCTATGAGGAGGTGCCGCCGACGCTGACCGATCTCGCGGTACGCGACCGCCGCTGGTGCCAGGGCAATCTGCAGCACGCGGCGGTGCTGCCGACGCGGGGCCTGCACCCGATCTCGCGGCTGCACCTGCTGACCGGCATAGGCTCCTACATCACCGCGCCGCTGTGGCTGCTGTTCATCCTGGCCGGCATCCTGATCGCCATCCAGGCGCGGTTCGTGGTGCCGGACTATTTCCCCGCGGGGAAATCGCTCTTTCCGCAATGGCCGGTCGTCGATCCGGTACGCGCCATGTGGGTGTTCGTCGGCACGATGGCGCTGCTGCTGGTGCCGAAAGTGCTGGGCTGCATCGCCATCCTGCTGCGCCGGCAGGAGCGTCGCGGCTTCGGCGCACTCCGGCTGATCGGCGGCATGCTGCTGGAGACGCTGGTCGCCGGGCTGATGGCGCCGGTGGTGATGCTGACTCAGACGATCGACGTGGCGGCGATCCTGCTCGGCCGCGATTCGGGCTGGAACGCGCAGCGCCGCGACGATGGCGCGATTGCCGCCAGCGAGACGCGGCGGCGGTACATGCGGCACACCGTGCTGGGCCTCGCGCTCGGCGCGGCGGCGTGGCTGGTGTCGCTGTCGCTGGCATTGTGGATGCTGCCGGTGGTGCTGGGACTGTCGCTGGCGATTCCGCTGGCGCTGCTGACCGGGCGGCGATGGGGCGGCGCATGGCTTCGCACGCCCGAGGATGCCGCACCGCCGCCGGTGGTGGCTCGCGCGATTACCCTTCAGCGCGAGTGGCAGACCATCATCGCGCCCGGCGTCGCCCGGCTGCTGTGCGATCCGCCGCTGCTCGCTGCCCACAAGGCGATGCTGCCGCCGGCGCGCCGGCCGCGGCTCGATCCGATGGATCCGCTGCTCGTGCAGGCGCGGGCGAAGCTCGAGGAGGCCGAGACGCTGGAGGACGCGCTGGCGTCACTCCAGGCACCGGAACTCACGGCGGTGCTCGGCAATCCTGCCGCCCTGCAGCTTCTGTGCGCGCTGCGGCCAGCGCCTGTTGCGACGGTAACGCACACCGCCTGAACCGAAACGTCCCGGTGACATGACGAACCGAACCTGCGCCCGCACAGACGAAGGAGCGGGGCCGTGGACGCGCGAGAGGCGGCTGCACAACAGGGGAATGCACGAAAGGCGATCGCACCTGACGGGGTGGTGACCGTTTCGGTGGCGGACCTCGAGGCGGATCCGCACGGGGTGTTCCGCCACTACCGGCCGATCACGCCGCTGATCGCGCGCGAGGGAAGCGGCTACCTGGTGATCCGCTCCCACGACGTGCATGCGCTGATGCGCGATCCTCGGCTGCGCCATGCCGAGACGGATTACGTCGAGTTGCGGGGGATTTCGTCCGGCGCGATCTACGACACGTTCCGCGACAGCATGCTGACGGCCAACGGCGCGGTGCACCGCCGTCGCCGGGCGCCCTTCACCCGCACCTTCGCCGCCCGCCTGATCACCGACCTGCGGCCGCAGGTCCGCGCCATCGCCGACGACCTCATCGAGGAGTGGCACGCCGAGGGCGAGGTCGATCTGATCGGCCGCTACGCATCGCTGATCCCGGCCCGTGCCGTCAGCCGGCTGTTCGGGCTGCCGCAGGCGGACATCCCGCATTTCACGACCCTGGTCTACGAGGTCTCGCGGATTCTCAGCTTCACCTTCGGGCCGGACGCGTTGCCGGGCATCGAGGCCGCGACGCGGGAACTGACCGGCTATATCGACGACCTCCTGCGCGCTCGCCGCGGTGGGCCGGCCGGGGATTTCCTCGTGGGTTACCTAGCGGACGCCGATCTGAAGGGCGAATTGTCGCCGGCCGAGATCCTGGTGCAGATCGTGACGCTGATCATCGGGGCAACCGATACCACGCGCGTTGCCCTGGCCGTGCAGGTCGCGCTTCTGTTGCAGCACCGTGAACAGTGGGAGGCGATCTGCCGCGATCGGCTGCTGATCCCGGCCGCCGTCTCCGAGTCGCTGCGCTTCGAGCCGAGTGTCGGCGCGGTCTCGCGCGTCACGCTCGAGGACATCCCGCTCGGCGGCGCCGTGCTGCCGGCGGGCCAGTACGTCAGCCTGTCGACCATGTCGGCGATGCGCGACGCGACGGCGTATGACCGTCCGGACGACTTCAACATCTTCCGCACCGACCTGGCCCGCACGCACCTGGTGTTCGGCGGCGGCGCGCACCGCTGTCTGGGCGAGGCACTCGCGTGGGTGGAACTGGAGGAGGGCCTCGCCGCCCTGGCCGCGCGCATTCCGCAACTCCGATTGGTCGGAGAACCGCCGCATGTGCAGGGACATTTCGGCATCCGCCGCATCGACCGGATGCGGATCGGCTGGTCCTGATTGCCGGCAGCGGCCGCCGGGCGCTGGCGTGGCGGCGGAGGGACGGGGGGCTCACGTCATGGCCCGGCCTGGTCCCGGCCATGACGACGAGTCAGCGATCCGTGACGTAAGCGCTTATGGGTATCGCTCCTGGCCCGGTGCCGCGCGCCGCTACCGGCCGGTGGCGTGGAGCGCCTGGGCCACGTCCTCCAGCGCCGCCGGATCTTCGATGGTCGGAGGCACCGGAACGGTTTCTCCGTCCGCGATCCGGCGGAGCGAGGCGCGCAGGATCTTGCCGGATCGCGTCTTCGGCAGGCGCGGCACCACGTGCGCCTCCTTGAAGGCCGCCACCGGCCCGATCCGCTCGCGCACCAGCGCCACGAGTTCGGCGGTGATCTCCGCCTCGGGTCGGTTGATCCCCGACTTCAGCACCACGAGGCCGATCGGCGACTGGCCCTTCAATGCGTCCCTGGCACCGACCACCGCGCATTCCGCGACCGCGGGGTGGGAGGCGAGGACCTCCTCCATCTGCCCGGTGGACAACCGGTGGCCGGCGACGTTGATGATGTCGTCGGTGCGGCCCATCACCCAGACATCGCCGTCCTGGTCGATCGTGCCGGCATCGCCGCTGCGATACCATCCGGGGAAGTCCGCCAGATACGCCGCGCGGTAGCCGTCATCGTCACCCCACAAGGTCGGTGCGCAGCCCGGCGGCAGCGGCAGCCGCGCGCAGAGATTGCCATTCTCGCCGCGCGCCACCTCATGTCCTTCGTCGTCCAGCGCGTGCAGGTCGATCCCCGGGCTCGGCCGCCCGCCGGAGCCGGGCTTGAACGGGAACAGCCCGTACTGCCGGAACCCGCCGGTGATCGCCCAGCCGGTCTCGGTCTGCCACCAATGGTCGACCACGGGCTTACCGAGCAGCGCCGCCGCCCATTCCGCGGTCGGCGGATCGCAGCGCTCGCCGGCGAGGACAGCGCCTCGAGCCGGGACAGGTCGTGCAGGCGCAGCAGCTTGCCGTCGGGGTCCTGCTGCTTGATCGCGCGCAACGCGGTCGGCGCCGTGAACAGCACCTTCACGCCATGCTGTGCGCAGACCCGCCAGAACGCGCCTGCATCCGGCGTGCCGACCGGCTTGCCCTCATACATCACGCTGGTGCAGCCGCGCAGCAGGGGCGCGTAGACGATATAGGAATGGCCGACCACCCAGCCGACGTCGGAGGCCGCCCAGTAGACGTCGCCCGCGTCCACGCCGTACAGCATGCGCATCGAGTTCCACAGCGCTACCGCATGGCCGCCGTTGTCGCGTACCAGGCCCTTCGGCCGTCCCGTCGTGCCGGACGTGTAAAGGATGTAGAGCGGATCGGTCGCGGCCACGGCGACAGGATCGTGCGGCGCCGCCGCCGCTTCGGCCTCCGCCAGGTCGTGGTCGCGCCCGGGGATCAACGGCGCGAGCGCAGCCTCCCGCTGCAGGATCAGGCAGGCGTTCGGCTTGTGCGGCGACAGCGCGATCGCCGCGTCGAGGAGCGGCTTGTAGGGGACTACCCGTCCCGGCTCCAGCCCGCAGGAGGCGGAGACGATCACCTTCGGCTTGGCAGCGGCGATGCGCGAGGCGAGTTCCGCCGCGGCAAATCCGCCGAACACGACCGAGTGGATCGCCCCCAGCCGCGCGCAGGCCAGCATGGCGATCGCCGCCTCGGGCACCATCGGCAGGTAGATCACCACGCGATCGCCGCGCGCCACGCCGAGTGAGGCGAGCGCGCCGGCCAGCTTCGCGGTGCGGCTCTGCATCTGCCGGTAGGTGAAGGTCTCGACGCGCCCCGTCATCGCGCTGTCCCAGATCAGCGCCGGCTGCTCGCCGCGCCCGGCCAGCACGTGGCGGTCGAGGCAGTTGAAGCAGGTGTTCAGCGTGGCGCCCGGGAACCAGCGCCCGTACGGTCCGCCGCTCGCGTCGAACACCTGGTCCCAGCGGCGCTCCCAGGTGATCCCCTCGGCTGCCGCGGCCCACCAGGCCTGCGGGTCGGCTTGCCACGCGGCGTAGGCATCGGCGTATCGCGAGCCGGCGGCGGCCTGGTTCGCGGCTGCCTGATTCATGACGATCTCCCTCGGTCTGCGCCCAGCAGCCGATGGCGCTGCGCGGCCAATCGCGGCGCCAGTCGTTAACGGAAAGTAAACAAGTCCTCTGCCATGACCGTATGTCGCTTGTCAGGAGGCCTCCATGTCGCATGCGCAGCGCACTGCTCCGGTTCCCTTGGAAATCGTCATGCATGACCTGCTGGCGGCGCTGGATCGTGCCGCGGCGGCGTCGCTCGCCGGCGGCATCATTGCGTCCTCCGGCCAGGCGCACACCCCGGCGCAGGCGATCGCCGTGCAGCAGGAGGTTCTCCGCACGATGTTCTCGCCACGCCGCTGAGCGGTGACGGTCGCACCGTAGCGCCGAGCGGTGAAGTCGCACCATGCTCCTGAGCAGCGACCTGTCTCGCCGGGTCGCGGATCGGTGATTCGCGCCGTGCCGCCGAGCGGTGAAGGTCGCGCCGTGCTCCTGAGCGGTGATGGTCGAACCGTGCCCCCTGGCCGGCGGCCTGTCTCGCCGCGTAGGTGATCGGCGACCTGTTCCACCGCATCATCGAGCGATGATGGTCGCGCCGCGCCGCCGAGCGGTGAAGGTCACGCCGTGCCCCTGAGCGGGACGTTCTCACCCCGCCGCTGGCCGGCGACTGGTCTCCCCCGCGCGGTGATCGGCGACCTGTTCCACCGCATCATCGAGCGATGATGGTCGCGCCGCGCTGCCGAGCGGTGAAGGTCACGCCGTGCCCCTGAGCGGGACGTTCTCACCCCGCAACCGGCCGACGACCTGTCTCACCCCGCCGCCGGCCGGGACCTGTCCCACCGCGCCGCGGGATCGGCGGCGACGCCTCGGGTCAGGCGACGCAATTCGCCATTTTCGCGGGTATGATGCGCCCATGCGTCTCCCCGCCGCTCTCATCCCGCTTCGTCACGCAACCTTCCGCCGGCTGTGGCTCGCCAACGTGGTGGCCTGGCTCGGCACGTGGCTGCAGAACACCGGCGCCGGCTGGCTGATGACCAGCCTCGCGCCGCAGCCTTTCATCGTCGCGATGGTGCAGGCTGCCACCATCATGCCGGTGTTCCTGCTGGCACTGCCCGGCGGCGCGCTGGCCGACATCGTCGATCGCCGCGTGTTCCTGATCGCGGCACAGATCTGGACCATCCTGGCCGCGACGGCGCTCGCAGCACTCACGCTCGGCCATGCGATGACGGCCTTCTGGCTGCTGGCGCTAACCTTCGCGATCGGCATCGGCGCAGCGCTGACGGCGCCGGCCTGGAGCGCGATCGTGCCGGAACTGGTGCCGCGCGAGGATCTGGTCCCGGCGATCGCCCTGAACGGCATCGGCTTCAACCTGACCCGCGCGATCGGGCCGGCACTGGCGGGACTGCTGATCCTGATCGGCGGCTCCAGCCTTGCGTTCTCGCTTTACGCGGTGTCGATCGTGGCGGTCCTGCTGGCGCTCTTCACCTGGCGGCGCGGACGCCGCTTCACCGGCCTGCCGCGCGAGCACCTGCTGTCGGCAATGCGCGCCGGCGTGCGCTTCGTGCGCAACACGCCCGCCGTGCAGTACGCCATGGTACGCACCATCGCCTACTCGATTCCCGCCGCGGCCCCCTGGGCGCTTCTGCCGTTGCTGGTGCGCGAGCATCTGGGCCTCGGCCCCGGGATGTACGGGCGTGATCCTCGGGATGATGGGGATCGGCGGCGTCACGTCCGGGATGCTGCTTCCGCTGGTGCGCAGCCGCTTCAGCCGAGGCACCACGGTTGTCGGCTGCACGCTGTTCTCGTGTGTGCCGGCATCGCCCTGCTCGGGCTCACCCAGCACTGGATTCCTGCCGCGGTGGGAATGCTGCTGTTCGGGGTCGGCTGGACGTCCGCCTACGCCACGATCCAGGCCGCGGCCCAACTGGTGTGCCCGCCATGGGTGCGCGCGCGGGCCCTGGCGATCTACCAGTTGGCGCAGAACGGCGCGCTGACCGCCGGCTCGTTCGCCTGGGGATGGCTGGGCGGCTACGCCGGTCTCGCGAACACCCTGCTGATCGCGGCCGTGATCGGC
The DNA here is from genome assembly GCA_037201625.1 of Acetobacteraceae bacterium. GTDB lineage: Bacteria > Pseudomonadota > Alphaproteobacteria > Acetobacterales > Acetobacteraceae > JAMXLO01. The sequence continues at coordinate 348,608 of JBBCGR010000004.1, forward strand.
GTGGCCCTCGGGCTGCTGCTGCGGGGCTTTTCGATCGACCTCGTGGTGACCCGATCGATGCCCCAGGCAACCTCGCCGCCATCGCTTGCCCGAGGCGCCAGCCGCGGAACTCGTGCCGCTGCTGCGCCGCGCCCGGGGCCGCGTGATGGAAACCGTCCACTACCGGGTGCGCCAGGAGGAGCGTGGCGAGTTCATGGCCGCGATGTCGGAGGTGCGGAAGGTCCGTGGCCGTGCCGGCGCCATGTTCTGGCAGCTCTATGAGGATGTGGCGCACCCCGGAGGGCTGGATGGAGGTCTGGTCGATGGAGAGCTGGACCGACCATCTGCGCGAGGTGACGCGGCTGTCGGACGATGACCGCGCGGTCCTTGCTCGCGCCGGCGCGTTTCGCTGCGGTGGCGACGGCCCGCGGCCCGCACGCTACATCGCCGTTGATCCACATTGAGGCAGTGACATGAGCGCACCCGCGATCACCGTACCGCAGGCCAATCCGGGCGCCGGCTATCGCGCGCTGCAAGGCGAGATCGATGCCGCCGTGGCGCGCGCACTCGGCTCCGGTTGGTACATCCTGGGGCAGGAACTGCGTGCGTTCGAGGCCGAGTTCGCGGCCTGGCTGGGAACCGCCGCCGCCATCGGGTGCGGTAACGGCACCGACGCCCTGGCGCTCGCGCTGCGCGCGATGGGAATCGGGCCTGGGATGACGGTGGTCACCGTGTCCCATACCGCCGTAGCGACGGTGGCCGCGATCGAGATGGTCGGCGCGACGCCCCTGCTGGTCGATATCGAGCCCGACCATTACACCATGGATCCCGCCGAGCTTGATGAAGTTCTGCGGCATCCGCCGGCTGATCTGCCGCCGACCGATCCGCGCGGCGATCCCCGTCCACCTGTACGGTCAGCCGGCCGCGCTGGAGGCGATTCTAACGAGTTGCCGGACGCATGGCGTTCGCGTGATCGAGGATTGCGCCCAGGCCCATGGGGCTACCATCGGCGACGCAAAGGTGGGCACCTTGCCGACCTGGCGACGTTCAGCTTCTACCCACCAAGAACCTCGGAGCGCTTGGCGACGGCGGCATGGTCGCAGCGGGAATGCGGAGCTGGGCGCCACCATCGCCGCACTGCGGCAATATGGTTGGCGCACCCACTACATCAGCGAGACGGTCGGCGTGAACAGCCGCCTGGACGAATTGCAGGCGGCGATCCTGCGGGTGAAGTTGCAGCATCTCGACACACAGAACGCGCGGCGCCAGGCGATCGCCGCCGCTTACGACGTGGCGCTGCGAGGTGGGAATCTGTCCCCGCCAGCCCGTCGACCGGAACCGGCCACGTCTTCCATCTTTACGTGCTGCGGTCGCCGGAGCGTGCCGCGCTGCAACAGCGCCTTCGTCAGGCCGGCATCGGCACTGGCATCCATTATCCCAGCCCGGTGCACCGCCAGCCCGCGTATCAGGGGCGCGTGGCGCTAGGACCCGCGGGATGCCGTGCGACCGAGGTCGCGGCCCAGCAGGTGCTCAGCCTGCCGATCTATCCGGAACTGAGTGACGAGCAGGTCGAGCAGGTCTGCGAGGCACTCAGCCGCGAAATTTAGCGGGCGCTACTTCGGCACCACCTTCTGGTTCCCGCCTGGCGAGCCGGGCGGCGGGATCACCGGCATCGTCCCATCTTTCGCCTGGGGCGGGAGCGGTGCATGGATTCCCGGGTCCATCAATGGCGGCTGTAAGGTACCCTGCTGCCGCGACAGGCGATCGCTCAGGCTCTCATCGCGCGGCGCGATCCGCTCAGGCGGGGGCTGCGGGGCGTCGGCCGGTGCCACCGGGGCCGGCGAAACCTGCGGCGGCGCCGGTTGCGGGTTCTGCGCGCTTGCGATGCCCGGCAGCGTGATGCCGGCGAGCAAGCCGAACAGCAATCGGGTGTGTTTCATCATCCATCCCGAACGCGGGTGGGAGCACCACGTTCCTGACATCACGGCGTTGCGATGGTCAGTGCTGCCACACCTTCCAGGGCGCCTGGCCGGATGACCAAAGTGCCTCGAGCGTCATCCTGTCGCGCAGCGTGTCCATCGGCTGCCAGAACCCATCGTGGCGGAAGGCGCATAGCTCGCCGTCGCGCGCCAAGCCTTCGAGGGGCCCGGTCTCCCACGGCGTATCATCGCCCTCGATCCGATCCAGGACGCTGGGGTGCAGCACGAAAAAGCCACCGCTGACGACCGCATTGTCGCCTGGGGGCTTCTCGCGGAACTGCATCACCTGATCGGCCTGCAGGATCAGTGCGCCGTAGCGCCCCGGTGGGGTTACCGCGGTGATCGTGGCGAGTTTGCCATGCCGCTGATGGAAGTCGATCAATGCGCCCACATCGACGTTGGAGACGCCGTCGCCATAGGTCATGCAGAAGCTCTCGTCCGCATCGAGATAGCGCGCGACCCGCTTGAGCCGGCCGCCGGTCATGGTGTCGAGCCCGGTGTCGACGAGTGTGACGCGCCAGGGTTCGGCATGGTTGGTATGGTACGTGATCTCGTGGTTGCGGGCGTCCACGGTGAGATCCGACTCGTGCATCACGTAGTTCGCAAATACTCTTTGATCATATAGCCGCGATATCCGAGGCAGATGATGAAGTCGGTCACGCCATAGGCGGTATAGATGTTCATGACGTGCCATAGGATTGGCCGGCCGCCGATCTCGATCATCGGCTTGGGACGCAGGTGTGATTCTTCCGCAATGCGCGTCCCGAGGCCGCCGGCGAGGATTACCGCCTTCATTGGCTTGCACCGGGATCGAGCCGCCGGAGGAAGCACTTGGGCCAATACGTCACCCGGTTCCGCACGGTGCCCTCGTTGAAGGCAAAGCCCGGTTCGTCGAGGATGAAATCCGGGTTCCGTGACAGGAACAATTCGGTCGCGGCGACCGGGTTGTTCCAGGTCCAGTCGGGCGCGGTACGAGGGGCTCCGGCGAGCTGGGCCATGATCCCGTCGCAGGCGACGATGTAGGAGCCGGGCGACACCAGTGGCGCGTACAGGTCGAGCTCCGCCTCAACATGGGCCCGGCTGTGGTTGGATGTCCAGAATGACCAGGACGCTGTCACCAGGTGATATGGTATGGCGCACCACTGCGAGCGTGCCCGGCGCGGTGGAGCTTCCCTCGACCAGCGTGATGCGGCGGGACAATCGATGTGCCTCGATCGCCGTTCGGTTGTGACGCCGGATATCGATATCGACGCCGATCGCACGGCCATGGCCCATTGCCTCGAACAGGCTCGCATAGAAGATCAGCGAGCCGCCATGGGCGACCCCCGTCTCGATCACGACGTCGGGCCGCAGGCGCCAGATCACCTCCTGGATGCGGATCATGTCCTCGGGCAACTGGATCATCGGCCGCCCCATCCAGGTAAAGCCGTAGACGTATTTCACGTCCCAGCCGCAGCGGAGCCATGCAGCCGACACCGCCTCGAACGCCTCCGGCGTATCCAATGCATACTGCGCTGCCGTGCCATCCGCATGGGAGATGGTCACGCAGCCATGTGCTTCGTCGATGGTGAGCATGAAGATTCCTGTGTAAATACGACCAGGTCCGGCAATTCCGCGATGACATCGCAATCGGCGGGACCAAACTCGACGTCGAGCCGTGCGGTATCGATCTGGGGGTTACTGCACCGTTGGTGCATTGGGTGCGAAGGGAGACCGGCCAGCCGGTGATTTCGTGCAGCGGGCGGCAATGGCGCCGTGGCTCGTGTTGCGCCCGGTTGCGACGTTATAGAGCCGATGCTGCCCGCTCATCGCGATCGCCGGCAACAGCCGGAGCACTGCCGCGATGCTGATGTAATCCTTGGCTGATTCGGGACTCTGGCAGAACCGCGCTGTGCCGCTGGCGCGCCCTTCGCGCAGGACCTGCCCGAGGAACGCCGTGTCCGGCATTCCGATACCGAAAACGTTCGACAATCGCACGACGCGCGAGCCGGCACGCGGATCGCTGAGGCAAAGCGCCTCACCGGCAAGCTTGGTCACATTGTACAAATCGGATGGGTCGGTGGCGAGTATCGGCACCGCAGCGTCTTCCCGCGTAGCACCGGCCCGGGAATAGACACGGGTCGAGGATAGCAGGAGAAACGAGCTGAATCGCAACTCCGCAAGACAGCGTGCAACGAGACCCACATGTGCCTCTGCGGTCTCCAGCGGGCGGCTGCGGAAGTCGGCGGTGAGGCCAATGCAGTCGATGACATGACCGGCGTGCCGTTGCCCGGCCAGCAGGAGCGGAAGTGATGCACGGGTGACGGCTTGCACCCGCCAACCCTGGCGTCTGAGCGATGCCGCCAGTGTCCCGCCGATGAAGCCACCGGCACCCAGAATGGTGAATGTTGCGTCGTCGCCTGGCACAGCCATTGGGACCGGATACGTCTGATGGAACCGTTCTACGCCCCGCAGGTAAATTTAGCGTTGCTGTCCTCGCCAGCCATGCACCTTGGCAGGGACACCATGTGCCAGGCAGAGCGGCGGCAGATGGCCTCGCAACAGCGATCCAGCGCCGATGACGGCGCCTGCGCCGACCACGGCACCATCGAGCACAACGCAGTTCGCACCGATCCAAACGTCATCGCCGATTACGATGCCGCCACGGCTTTCCTGGAAGCCCTGCTCGCGGATCGGTCGCAGCGGATCCGCAAACTGATGGTTCGTCGGCGCCAGCGTGCAGTTGGCGGCAATGAGCACATTGCATCCGATCCTGATGCCATTGCCTGTGTAAAGGACGCAGCCCGCGTTGATCACCGTTCCTCGGCCGATAATCACGTCGCCCGTCCCCCCAGCGGGCTTTATCTTCACGAAGGCATCGATGACGACATCGTCCTCGATAATGATCCTCGTGTCGCGCTGGGAATCCTCGATGTCGGCCAGATGCGAGATGCGCGCCGAGGCCGCGATGCTTAGCATGAAGCCCACAAGTCACGAAACGCAGCTTCAACGGCTCGCGCCAAGCCCGCCGCGTCGCATAGCGGGGAGGCCGCGACCCGCTGGCGCAGGGACGCCCGCACGCGTGCCAAACCGGGCAGGTCCGCGGCGGTGGCGATAGCGTGCGCGACATAACCGTCGGCGTCCTGACTGATCCAGTCCGTCATGCCCACCGCTTGCAGGATCATTGCGCCGAAACGCCCGACACTGGGGCGTCCTGCCAGTGTGATGACCGGAACGCCCAGCCAGAGTGCCTCAATGGTCGTCGTGCCGGCATTGTGCGGAAAGGGGTCCAGGGCGATGTCGATGCCGCCGTAGGCCGTCCATGTTGCGGATTGCGGCGCGGTCGCAACCAGTTCGAGCCGCGATGGCGGAATCCCATGTGCGGCGAACCTGCCCGCGATCAGGCTGCGGAAGGCCGCTTCCCGGAACGGCATGTTGTTCAACACCAGCCGCGCATCGGGAATCGCCTGGAGGATCGCTGACCAGGTCGCGATGACCGTGTCGTTCAGGCGCTCCAAGCGGCCGAAATAGCCGAACGTGACGTGGCCGCTGATGGCGGCGGGTAGCGGTCCGACCGGCGGCATGGCCGCATCTGGTGCGTAGGCCAGTGGAATCCGTGGCAGACGGATAACCCGTTCACTGAACAGCGCCTCGGCGCCATCCGGCACGAGCACTGAATCGGCGAGGAACGCGTCCATCGCCGTCAGGCCAGACGTGTAGCCATGTCCCAGCAGATAGCATACCTGCACGGGTGCCGGTTTGCGGGCGAATACCAGCAGACGGCTGCCTGCGGTGTGTCCCGACATATCGACCAGGATGTCGATATGGTCGTCGCGGATCATGTCAGCCGCCGCCGCATCGCTCTGACCGGCGATATCACGCCAGTTGTCGGCGAGCGATCGGAACGCGGACGTGATGGCATCCGGCGCCGCCGTGGCCGAATAGCAGAATACCTCGACCTGCGATCGATCATGAGCGGCGAGCAGTGGTCGGGCGAACCAGGCCACCGGATGCTGACGGAGGTCCGCCGATACATAGCCAACACGCAGTCGCCGGCCTGGCGTGCGATCAAGCGGACCACGCTGTGCCTGCGATGCGAGGGGAATGGCGTGCCTGCGGTTCCATTCCTGATATTCCTGAAAGATCGCTTCGGGCGGAAGGTCTTTGCGGTAATTGAGGGAGAACAGGAGATTGGCGTGGGCAACCGAATAATCCGGCTGAGCAGCCAGCGCCTGACGGCAACACTGTTCAGCTTCAACGTGCCTGCCCTGTGTCTGCAACGTAATTGCAAGATTGGAGAGCACTCGATGCCGCTGCGCAGATCTCGGCAACGCATCCCTGTGATGCGAATTCGGCCTCGATCGGCCTGCCTGACTGCCCCAGCAATGCACCGAGCGTGTCGTGCGCATCGGGGTCCGATGGATCAACTTCGATTGCCCGACGTAGCGCTGATTCTGCTTCGGCCGCGGCGCCGCGCGCCATCTGGCACAACGCGAGGCTGCGCAACAGCCACGGTCCGTTCGGCGTTTGGCCAAGGGCATCGTTCAGGCACGATTCGGCTTCTTCGTGGCGATGCTGGTCCAGCAGGAGATTGCCGAGATTCCCCAGCGCCTGTGCCAGCGTGGGCTCGAGGTGCAGAGCATGCCGATAGGCGGCTTCCGCCTCGCCGGGTTGCCCCATGGCACGCAGCATCACACCGAGGTCTGACAAGATTGCTGCACTTGGTTTGCACTGCGATGCGCGCCGCAGCAGAGCCACAGCCGCTGGGATGTCCGCCAGCGCAAACCTTGCCAATGCACAAACATGCAGGGCGGCGTCGTCGTATGGGTCGTCACGCAGCCGCGCCTCCGCCAGACGGATTGCCTCATCGACGCGGCCTGCCGAGTAAAGTTGGCGCACGTCCGGAGCGTGGCTGACGCACCAGCGCTGCCAGAGAGTGCGATAGGCCTGCTCCATTTCCAGCGCCAATCCTGCGGCGTCGCAGAGCGGAGACGCCGCCACGCGTGCGCGCAACTCCGCGCGGAGAAGAGACAGTGCTTCAAGGTCGCCAGCCCCCTCGACCGCACAGGCCACATAGTCATCGACATCTTGCGCAATCCAGCTATCGAGGCCCGCAGCATGCAGGATACTGGCTCCGAACCGACCGACACTGGGTCGCCCGGCGAGCGTTACCACCGGCACGCCCTGCCAAAGTGCCTCGAACGTCGTAGTACCCGCGTTGTGGGGGAACGGATCGAGCGCTATGTCCACCTCTCCGTAGGCGGCCCATGTACGCGGTTGTGGTGTCGTGCAGGTCAGATCCAGTCGCTCACGATCGATGCCAAGCGTGGCAAATCGCGCAGCCATCTGATCACGACCTGCGGGCTCGGAAAATGGCGCGCTGTTCAACATGAGCCGGGCTGAAGGCAATGCCGCCAGTATCCGCGCCCACGCCGACAGGACCAGATCGTTCAGACGGACCGTACGCCCGAAATACCCGAACGTTATGTAGCCTTTAATGCGAGCAGGCAGCGGTGCCGTGTCAGGCATGTTGGTCGGCGGCGCGTATGCCAATGGAATCCGTGACAAGCGAACCAGGGATTCGCTGAACAGCGCCTCGGCCCCGGGCGGTGCAAGCTCGTCGTCGGCCAGGAACGCATCCATGACGGATAATCCGCTCGTATAGCCATGCCCGAGCAGCCATGTGACCTGGACCGGCGCCGGCTTACGGGCAAATGCCAACAGGCGGTTCCCGGCCGTATGACCGGCAATATCAACCAGAATATCGATGCGATCTTTGCGGATTTGCTCGGCGAGGTCTGAATCACTGAGCCCGACGGAATTATGCCAGTGATCGGCAAGTACGCGGAACCGCTCCGTGACGGCGTCGGGCGCAGCCACCTCCGCATAGCAGTAAAGTTCGATGACGGAGCGGTCGTGTGCCGACAGCAGCGGTTCGGCAAAAAGTGCGGCTGCATGTTGGCGAAAGTCTGGCGAGACATAACCGACGCGCAGCCGTCGATGTGGCAACCGGTCATTCTCAAAGCGGGGGTCTGCGGGCCGCAAGGCGATGGCATGTTGCCGATCCCATCGCTGATACTCGGCAAAAATCTCGCTTGCCGGCATAGTCGGATGGTAATTCAGGCAGAACAGGATGTTGCTGTGTGGCAACGCAAAATCGGGCCGCAGTGCGAGGGCGCGGCGCAGTGCGGCTTCGGCCTCCGCGAGGCGCCCCTGACGTGTAAGGGCCAATCCGAGATTATTGTGGCCGTCTGCATTGTTCGGGTCGCAGGCGATCGCCCGGCGGGCCGCGGCCTCTCCCTGTTGTGTCCGCCCTCCCAGGGTCAGGACCCACGACAGATTGATCCAGGCCTCGGTGAAGCCGGGTTCCAGTCGGACCGCGGTGCGGTAGCAGTCGCCACTCTCCTCATAGCGGCCCGCGTCACGCAGTATATTGCCGAGATTGTTATGTGCGCCGACACGTTCCGGTTCCAGCGTGAGGGCGGTACGAGCCGCCGTCTCGGCGTCGGTCAACCGACCGAGTTTGCGCAGGATGGCGGCGTGGTTTGCATGCAGTTCCGCCAGTCCGTGGGATCGGACAAGGGCTTTGGACAGATGAACATCCGCGGTGTGAAAGTGGCCGGCCTGATATGCGAGCAGGCCCAGGACATGATGAGCGGTGGCATCCCCACTGTCCTTTCCGAGGATTTCCTCTGCGAGATCACTGGCGGCGGCGGAGTCACCACTGGCGTAGAGTTGGTGCAGCGCCTGTCGGTTGCCCCCGTATTTCTCTTCGTAGAGCCGTCGGTATACGGCTTCCAGGGTGCTTGCGAGACCAGTCGCGTCGCACAATGGCGATGCGTTGATCCGTTGGCGTAGCGTCTGACGCAGAAGTGCCAACGCCGGCAGATCGGACGCCGCTGCTGCAGCACGCGCTACATAGTCATCGACATTGGTGGTGACCCAATCGTCAAGGCCCGCCGCATGAAGAATGCTCGTCCCGAATCGTCCGACAGATGCGCGGCCCGCAAGCGACACAACTGGTACGCCCTGCCACAACGCCTCGATGGTTGTGGTGCCCGCGTTATGCGGAAAAGGATCGAGTGCGATGTCGATCCGGGCGTAGGCCATCCAGGTCTCAGATTGCGGCGCGGTGCAGATTAGTTCCAGGCGAGAGGATTCGATGCCGTGGTTGTTGAACCTCTTCAGAAACATGTCGCGAAATGCCGGCTCCTGGAAGGGCCGATTGTTCAAGACCAGTCGCGACCCGGGTACAGCGTGCAGGATGCGAGCCCAGGCTGCAACGACATATTCGTTCAGTCGTTCCGTTCGACCGAAATGGCCGAAGGTGATTGATCCGGAGAGTGATACAGGCAGTGGCGCCACCGGCGGCATATCATCGGGTGGCGCGTATACTATTGGAATGCGATCCAAGCGGATGAGACGTTCACTGAACAGGGCCTCGGAACCGGGAGGCGCCAGATGTTCGTCGGCGAGAAAGACATCCATTGCAGAGAGGCCCGTAGTGTAACCGTGCCCGAGCAGGTAGGCCACCTGTACGGGTGCTGGCCGGCGGGCGAAGGTCAGGAGGCGGTTGGCAGCACTATGTCCCGCAAGATCGATCAGCACGTCTATCTTATCGCCACGGATCAACTGATCCAGTTGTGCGTCGGACAGACCGATCGTGGAATGCCAATGGTCGCATAGGGACCGGAAACGGTGCGTGGTCGAGTCCTCGGATGCCACGTCCGCGTACAGGTAGAGTTCGACATTCGCCCTGTCGTGCGCTCTCAATAGTGGTTCGGCGAACATTGCAACGGCATGCTGCCGAAAATCGGCCGAGACGTATCCAATTCTTAGACGGGAGACCGACCCTGGGGCCATTGCCTGGCCCTGTGTTGATGGAGCGAGCGGCTTCGCGTGGCGACGATCCCATTCCCGATACTCGGCAAAAACTGCGTCGGCCGTAACGTCTGGGCGATAGTTCAGGGCGAACAGCAGGTTTCCGTGGCCGCTCGCGTACCCGGGCTGCATCGCAAGTGCCTTGCGGTAACTCGCTTCAGCCTCGGCGTAGCGGCCTTGTGAGAGGAGTGCCACTCCGAGGTTGGTTAGCCACCGGTGTTCGTTTGGTGCGAATCCGATGGCTGCCCGGCTTGCGACCTCAGCAGCGATAGGCCGGCCGGCCCGTGCCAGCAAAGCCCCAAGATTTCCGTGTGCTGATGCGTAGTGTGAGTCCAGTTGCAGTGCGTGATTCAGTTCGGCCAGTGCTTCGTCATTGTGATCGAGTGCAAAGAGGAGCGTGCCAAGGTTGCAATGGGCAGCGGCGTTAGCAGGGCCGACCTGGGCCGCCTGACGAAAGGCAGCCAGTGCAGCGTCGAGTTGGCCCTGGTGCTGCAGCGAGAGCCCAAGCCCGGTCCAGGAGTCTTTGTTCCCGTGATCTTGGGTGATTGCTTCGCGAAAGGCCATTTCCGCTTCACGGTCATGGTGCTGTCGGTGCAGGAGGTTGCCGAGGCCCAGACGGGCTGGAATGAACCGTGGGTCCGCCGCAATGGCCCGAAGGTAAGCGGCGCGAGCACCATCCATCTGGCCACGGGCTTCGAGTGACAGACCAAGTCGGGTGAGGTTGATTGGATCGTCCGCAGGCTGGAGGGGATGTGGCGATGACGTGCTGTGCGGGCGGGTCGAGGCAGTTGAGGGCGAGGTTACCGTGAGCGCAGTGCTGTTGCGATATCCCGATCCGGACAGAGATGGTTCTCTGTCCGGATGTATGTCCTGGAAGACTGTACGGGCCACCTTGTCGTTGCGCCTGGCGGCGGCCCGTTCCTTGGAATTCATTGTTCCTGCACGCTGTCAGACCTGCATAAAGCTGCTTGCGCTGTATGTCCAAGGAGTGCCGGCCGGGGACGCTATGACACCGATCAGTGTGCCACCCCCGCTGAAGTTGCCGTTGGCACTGTAATACAGCTCTCCGGTATCCTGCTGGTAAACGAATCCGCCCTTTCCGCTGGTCGCCTCGACGATCGTCAGTCTGTTCGCGGCATCAGTGGCGGCCTTGAGATTTGTGTTGTCGACCAGGGAGGCTCCGCCCAGATCATAGGCATCTCCTGTCAGCGTGGAGCTGCCGGCAGTATCCAGGGCTATCTTGTCATTCTTGGCTGCCGAGAAGTTGAGGATGGACGTGTAGTTGCCGGCACTTGCCTGATCGAGGACGAACTGGTCTGCTCCAGTATTGCCGGTGATAAAGTTCATGGCCGCCCCGCCTACGATGGTGCTGGCGTTAGATCCCGTCAGGGTAATCGTGTCGCTGCCGGAGCCACCCAGGACTGTCTCAGTATTGGTGACGGATACTCGATTGGTCAGGTTTGCGAGTTGCAGCGTGTCGTTGCCTGATCCAAGATCGATATTCGTATTGATCGATGCATTTCCCAGAGTGATCAGATCGGCACCACTCCCACCGACAATGGACTCAGTGTTCTTAATGGTGCCTGTGTTCCCACCATTGGCAAGGGTCAGTTTGTCAGATCCGGCACCAAGGTCGATAGCCATCCCCGTGGTAAGCGCGGTGGTGAGAGTGACGGTATCGCCTCCGGTCCCGCCGGTTATGGTCTCAATATTGGCCACGCTGGCAGTATTGCTGAGGTTTCCGAAGATGATCGTATCACTTCCGCCGGCGAGGTCGAGGCTCGAGTTCAGAGCGGCAGTGCCGAGCGTTACCGTATCGCTGCCGGTGCCGCCGATGACGGTCTCTACGTTCTTGGCGGTGCCGGCATTGGTCGCGTTGACCAGGCTCAGTTTGTCAGATCCCGCAGCAAGATCGACCGACATCGAAGTTGTCAGTGCGGTTCCCAACGTGACGTTGTCCGCGCCTGATCCTCCCGTGACGGTCTCGATATTGGAAATGCTCACCGTATTGCCGGAGTTGCCGAAGGTCAGGACATCGCTTCCCGTGCCCAGGTCGATGGATGCATTGGATGCAGCGGCTCCCAGGGTGATGGTATCTGCGCCTGTTCCGCCTGTGATGGTCTCGATATTGGCGAGGGTTGCGGAGTTCACGCCGTTGGCGAAGGTGAGGGTGTCGGCACCGACGCCGAGATCGGCGGAGGCGTTGGAGACCGCTGCGGCGAAGGTGATGGTGTCTGCGCCGGTTCCGCCGATGGTTGTCTCGACGTTGGAGAGTGTGCCTGCGTTGGCGACGCTGGCGAGCGAGAGTTTGTCGGCGCCTGCGGCGAGGTCGACGGCCATGCCGGTGGTGAGGGCGCCTGCGAGGGTGACGGTATCGGCTGCGGTGCCGCCTGCGAGGGTCTCCACGTTGGCGACGGTCGCGGTGTTGGCGAAGTTGCCGAACGTGAGGGTGTCGCTGCCGACGGCGAGGTCGATGGAGGCTGCGGCTGCGACGGCACCGAGTGTGATGGTGTCTGCGCCCGTGCCGCCTGCGAGTGTCTCGACGTTCTTGATGGTTCCTGTGTTGGCGACGCTGGCGAGGGAGAGCTTGTCGCTGCCTGCGGCGAGGTCGACGGCCATGCTGGTGGTGAGGGCGGAGGTGAGGGTGAGGGTGTCGGCGAGTGCGCCGCCCGTGACGGTCTCGACGTTTGCGAGGGTTGCGGTGTTGGCGAAGGCGCCGAGGGTGAGTGTGTCGTTGCCTGCGGCGAGGTCGATGGAGGCGTTGGAGGCGGCGGCGGCGAAGGTGATGGTGTCGGCTGCGGTGCCGCCTGCGAGGGTCTCGACGCCGGCGAGGGTGAGCGAGTTGGTTCCGTTGGCGAGGGTGAGGGTATCGGCACCCGCGCCGAGGTCGGCGGACGCGTTGGTGAGCGCGGCGCCGAAGGTGACGGTGTCTGCGCCGGTGCCGCCTGTGAGGGTCTCGACGCCTGCGAGGGTGCCGGTATTGGTGCCGTTGGCGAGGGTGAGCTTGTCGGCGCCGGCGGCGAGGTCGACCGCCATGGCGGTGCCCAGCAGGCTGCCCAGGGTGATGGTGTCGGCGGCGGTGCCGCCGGTGAGGGTCTCCACGTTGGCGACGGTCGCCGAGTTGACGAAGTTGCCCAGCGTCAGCGTGTCGCTGCCGACGCCGAGATCGATGGAGGCTGCGGCTGCGACGGCGCCGAGCGTGACGGTATCGGCGCCGGTGCCGCCTGCGAGTGTCTCGATGTTGGCGGCGGTGAGGGAGTTCGTCCCGTTGGCCAGCGAGAGCTTGTCGCCGCCTGCGGCGAGGTCGACGGAGGCATTGGTGACGGCGGTGCCGAGGGTGACGATGTCGGCGCTGGCGCCGCCGATGGTTGTCCCGACGTTGGAGAGTGTGCCGGTGTTGGCGACGCTGGCGAGGGTGAGCTTGTTGGCGCCGGTGCCGAGATCGACGGCCATCGCGGTGGCAAGGGCGGTGGCGAGGGTGATGGTGTCTGCGCCTGTTCCGCCTGTGATGGTCTCGATATTGGCGAGGGTTGCGGAGTTCACGCCGTTGGCGAAGGTGAGGGTGTCGGCGCCGACGCCGAGATCGGCGGACGCGTTGGAGACCGCTGCGGCGAAGGTGATGGTGTCTGCGCCGGTTCCGCCGATGGTCGTCTCGACGTTGGAGAGTGTGCCTGCGTTGGCGACGCTGGCGAGCGAGAGTTTGTCGGCGCCTGCGGCGAGGTCGACGGCCATGCCGGTGGTGAGGGCGCCTGCGAGGGTGACGGTATCGGCTGCGGTGCCGCCTGCGAGGGTCTCGACGTTGGCGACGGTCGCGGTGTTGGCGAAGTTGCCGAACGTGAGCGTGTCGCTGCCGACGGCGAGGTCGATGGAGGCTGCGGCTGCGACGGCACCGAGTGTGATGGTGTCTGCGCCTGTGCCGCCTGCGAGTGTCTCGACGTTCTTGATGGTTCCTGTGTTGGCGACGCTGGCGAGGGAGAGCTTGTCGCTGCCTGCGGCGAGGTCGACGGCCATGCTGGTGGTGAGGGCGGAGGTGAGGGTGAGGGTGTCGGCGAGTGCGCCGCCCGTGACGGTCTCGACGTTTGCGAGGGTTGCGGTGTTGGCGAAGGCGCCGAGGGTGAGTGTGTCGTTGCCTGCGGCGAGGTCGATGGAGGCGTTGGAGGCGGCGGCGGCGAAGGTGATGGTGTCGGCTGCGGTGCCGCCTGCGAGGGTCTCGACGCCGGCGAGGGTGAGCGAGTTGGTTCCGTTGGCGAGGGTGAGGGTATCGGCACCCGCGCCGAGGTCGGCGGACGCGTTGGTGAGCGCGGCGCCGAAGGTGACGGTGTCTGCGCCGGTGCCGCCTGTGAGGGTCTCGACGCCTGCGAGGGTGCCGGTATTGGTGCCGTTGGCGAGGGTGAGCTTGTCGGCGCCGGCGGCGAGGTCGACCGCCATGGCGGTGCCCAGCAGGCTGCCCAGGGTGATGGTGTCGGCGGCGGTGCCGCCGGTGAGGGTCTCCACGTTGGCGACGGTCGCCGAGTTGACGAAGTTGCCCAGCGTCAGCGTGTCGCTGCCGACGCCGAGATCGATGGAGGCTGCGGCTGCGACGGCGCCGAGCGTGACGGTATCGGCGCCGGTGCCGCCTGCGAGTGTCTCGATGTTGGCGGCGGTGAGGGAGTTCGTCCCGTTGGCCAGCGAGAGCTTGTCGCCGCCTGCGGCGAGGTCGACGGAGGCATTGGTGACGGCGGTGCCGAGGGTGACGATGTCGGCGCTGGCGCCGCCGATGGTTGTCCCGACGTTGGAGAGTGTGCCGGTGTTGGCGACGCTGGCGAGGGTGAGCTTGTTGGCGCCGGTGCCGAGATCGACGGCCATCGCGGTGGCAAGGGCGGTGGCGAGGGTGATGGTATCTGCGCCTGTTCCGCCTGTGATGGTCTCGATATTGGCGAGGGTTGCGGAGTTCACGCCGTTGGCGAAGGTGAGGGTGTCGGCACCGACGCCGAGATCGGCGGACGCGTTGGAGACCGCTGCGGCGAAGGTGATGGTGTCTGCGCCGGTTCCGCCGATGGTCGTCTCGACGTTGGAGAGTGTGCCTGCGTTGGCGACGCTGGCGAGCGAGAGTTTGTCGGCGCCTGCGGCGAGGTCGACGGCCATGCCGGTGGTGAGGGCGCCTGCGAGGGTGACGGTATCGGCTGCGGTGCCGCCTGCGAGGGTCTCCACGTTGGCGACGGTCGCGGTGTTGGCGAAGTTGCCGAACGTGAGGGTGTCGCTGCCGACGGCGAGGTCGATGGAGGCTGCGGCTGCGACGGCACCGAGTGTGATGGTGTCTGCGCCTGTGCCGCCTGCGAGTGTCTCGACGTTCTTGATGGTTCCTGTGTTGGCGACGCTGGCGAGGGAGAGCTTGTCGCTGCCTGCGGCGAGGTCGACGGCCATGCTGGTGGTGAGGGCGGAGGTGAGGGTGAGGGTGTCGGCGAGTGCGCCGCCCGTGACGGTCTCGACGTTTGCGAGGGTTGCGGTGTTGGCGAAGGCGCCGAGGGTGAGTGTGTCGTTGCCTGCGGCGAGGTCGATGGAGGCGTTGGAGGCGGCGGCGGCGAAGGTGATGGTGTCGGCTGCGGTGCCGCCTGCGAGGGTCTCGACGCCGGCGAGGGTGAGCGAGTTGGTTCCGTTGGCGAGGGTGAGGGTATCGGCACCCGCGCCGAGGTCGGCGGACGCGTTGGTGAGCGCGGCGCCGAAGGTGACGGTGTCTGCGCCGGTGCCGCCTGTGAGGGTCTCGACGCCTGCGAGGGTGCCGGTATTGGTGCCGTTGGCGAGGGTGAGCTTGTCGGCGCCGGCGGCGAGGTCGACCGCCATGGCGGTGCCCAGCAGGCTGCCCAGGGTGATGGTGTCGGCGGCGGTGCCGCCGGTGAGGGTCTCCACGTTGGCGACGGTCGCCGAGTTGACGAAGTTGCCCAGCGTCAGCGTGTCGCTGCCGACGCCGAGATCGATGGAGGCTGCGGCTGCGACGGCGCCGAGCGTGACGGTATCGGCGCCGGTGCCGCCTGCGAGTGTCTCGATGTTGGCGGCGGTGAGGGAGTTCGTCCCGTTGGCCAGCGAGAGCTTGTCGCCGCCTGCGGCGAGGTCGACGGAGGCATTGGTGACGGCGGTGCCGAGGGTGACGATGTCGGCGCTGGCGCCGCCGATGGTTGTCCCGACGTTGGAGAGTGTGCCGGTGTTGGCGACGCTGGCGAGGGTGAGCTTGTTGGCGCCGGTGCCGAGATCGACGGCCATCGCGGTGGCAAGGGCGGTGGCGAGGGTGATGGTGTCTGCGCCTGTTCCGCCTGTGATGGTCTCGATATTGGCGAGGGTTGCGGAGTTCACGCCGTTGGCGAAGGTGAGGGTGTCGGCGCCGACGCCGAGATCGGCGGACGCGTTGGAGACCGCTGCGGCGAAGGTGATGGTGTCTGCGCCGGTTCCGCCGATGGTCGTCTCGACGTTGGAGAGTGTGCCTGCGTTGGCGACGCTGGCGAGCGAGAGTTTGTCGGCGCCTGCGGCGAGGTCGACGGCCATGCCGGTGGTGAGGGCGCCTGCGAGGGTGACGGTATCGGCTGCGGTGCCGCCTGCGAGGGTCTCGACGTTGGCGACGGTCGCGGTGTTGGCGAAGTTGCCGAACGTGAGCGTGTCGCTGCCGACGGCGAGGTCGATGGAGGCTGCGGCTGCGACGGCACCGAGTGTGATGGTGTCTGCGCCCGTGCCGCCTGCGAGTGTCTCGACGTTCTTGACGGTTCCTGTGTTGGCGACGCTGGCGAGGGAGAGCTTGTCGCTGCCTGCGGCGAGGTCGACGGCCATGCTGGTGGTGAGGGCGGAGGTGAGGGTGAGGGTGTCGGCGAGTGCGCCGCCCGTGACGGTCTCGACGTTTGCGAGGGTTGCGGTGTTGGCGAAGGCGCCGAGGGTGAGTGTGTCGTTGCCTGCGGCGAGGTCGATGGAGGCGTTGGAGGCGGCGGCGGCGAAGGTGATGGTGTCGGCTGCGGTGCCGCCTGCGAGGGTCTCGACGCCGGCGAGGGTGAGCGAGTTGGTTCCGTTGGCGAGGGTGAGGGTATCGGCACCCGCGCCGAGGTCGGCGGACGCGTTGGTGAGCGCGGCGCCGAAGGTGACGGTGTCTGCGCCGGTGCCGCCTGTGAGGGTCTCGACGCCTGCGAGGGTGCCGGTATTGGTGCCGTTGGCGAGGGTGAGCTTGTCGGCGCCGGCGGCGAGGTCGACCGCCATGGCGGTGCCCAGCAGGCTGCCCAGGGTGATGGTGTCGGCGGCGGTGCCGCCGGTGAGGGTCTCCACGTTGGCGACGGTCGCCGAGTTGACGAAGTTGCCCAGCGTCAGCGTGTCGCTGCCGACGCCGAGATCGATGGAGGCTGCGGCTGCGACGGCGCCGAGCGTGACGGTATCGGCGCCGGTGCCGCCTGCGAGTGTCTCGATGTTGGCGGCGGTGAGGGAGTTCGTCCCGTTGGCCAGCGAGAGCTTGTCGCCGCCTGCGGCGAGGTCGACGGAGGCATTGGTGACGGCGGTGCCGAGGGTGACGATGTCGGCGCTGGCGCCGCCGATGGTTGTCCCGACGTTGGAGAGTGTGCCGGTGTTGGCGACGCTGGCGAGGGTGAGCTTGTTGGCGCCGGTGCCGAGATCGACGGCCATCGCGGTGGCAAGGGCGGTGGCGAGGGTGATGGTGTCTGCGCCTGTTCCGCCTGTGATGGTCTCGATATTGGCGAGGGTTGCGGAGTTCACGCCGTTGGCGAAGGTGAGGGTGTCGGCGCCGACGCCGAGATCGGCGGACGCGTTGGAGACCGCTGCGGCGAAGGTGATGGTGTCTGCGCCGGTTCCGCCGATGGTCGTCTCGACGTTGGAGAGTGTGCCTGCGTTGGCGACGCTGGCGAGCGAGAGTTTGTCGGCGCCTGCGGCGAGGTCGACGGCCATGCCGGTGGTGAGGGCGCCTGCGAGGGTGACGGTATCGGCTGCGGTGCCGCCTGCGAGGGTCTCGACGTTGGCGACGGTCGCGGTGTTGGCGAAGTTGCCGAACGTGAGCGTGTCGCTGCCGACGGCGAGGTCGATGGAGGCTGCGGCTGCGACGGCACCGAGTGTGATGGTGTCTGCGCCCGTGCCGCCTGCGAGTGTCTCGACGTTCTTGATGGTTCCTGTGTTGGCGACGCTGGCGAGGGAGAGCTTGTCGCTGCCTGCGGCGAGGTCGACGGCCATGCTGGTGGTGAGGGCGGAGGTGAGGGTGAGCGTGTCGGCGAGTGCGCCGCCCGTGACGGTCTCGACGTTTGCGAGGGTTGCGGTGTTGGCGAAGGCGCCGAGGGTGAGTGTGTCGTTGCCTGCGGCGAGGTCGATGGAGGCGTTGGAGGCGGCGGCGGCGAAGGTGATGGTGTCGGCTGCGGTGCCGCCTGCGAGGGTCTCGACGCCGGCGAGGGTGAGCGAGTTGGTTCCGTTGGCGAGGGTGAGGGTATCGGCGCCCGCGCCGAGGTCGGCGGACGCGTTGGTGAGCGCGGCGCCGAAGGTGACGGTGTCTGCGCCGGTGCCGCCTGTGAGGGTCTCGACGCCTGCGAGGGTGCCGGTATTGGTGCCGTTGGCGAGGGTGAGCTTGTCGGCGCCGGCGGCGAGGTCGACCGCCATGGCGGTGCCCAGCAGGCTGCCCAGGGTGATGGTGTCGGCCGCGGTGCCGCCGGTGAGGGTCTCCACGTTGGCGACGGTCGCCGAGTTGACGAAGTTGCCCAGCGTCAGCGTGTCGCTGCCGACGCCGAGATCGAGACTGGCATTGGCGATCACACCGCTCAGTGCGATGGTGTCGGCGCCCGAGCCCGAGGTGAGCGTATCGACAGCGCTGAGGGTTGCCGTGTTGGCGGCATTGCCAAGAGTGATGATAACTGACACGGCCCGTCTCCGGAGAGTGGATAACCAGGAACCGGCCGTTTTCCGCTTTCGCCTGGCGTGAGGTGCGCTATTGCGCGAACGCAAGCAATACACGCGATATGTGAATAATTAGTTCTCGCGGTGTGTGTGGTCGCTGATGGGCTTGCCGCCAAGGGCGTGATCCGTACGCCAGCGCGAACGGAACCGGCTCCGGTAACATCCGACCTGGTCAGGAGACATTTGCGTGGCCCCCCCGAAACCGAACCTTCCATCCTCCCTCTGGCTCATCGTCGCCGGCCTTGCATTGATCGTGGCCCTCGGCCTGTTCGGGGGCGGCAGCGGCGGCGGCGCGGAGGTGATCCCCTACAGCCAGTTCCAGCAGTACCTCGACGCCAACAAGGTGAAGCAGGTCACCGTGGCGGGCAGCGTCATCCACGGCACGCTGACCGAGAAGCTGCCGGGCGGCGGCACCAGCTTCACCACAGTACAGGTCCCGCCGGACCTCGCCGGCCAGCTTGCCAAGCACAACGTGGAGTTCAGCGGTGCCGCAACCGAAGGCGGCGCGCTGGGCACGCTGCTGTCCTGGGTCCTGCCGCCGCTGCTGTTCGTCGGCATCTGGATGTTCGCCTCGCGGCTGATGATGGGCGGACGCGGTGGCGGCGGTTTCGGCGGCGGGCTGCTGTCGGTCGGGCGGTCACGTGCCAAGCTGGTGGCGGAGACTGACGTAAAGACCAGCTTCGCCGACGTGGCCGGCGTGGACGAGGCGAAGGACGAACTGCATGAAATCGTTGATTTCCTGAAGCGGCCCGAAGAATTCACCCGGCTGGGCGCGCATATTCCGCGCGGCATCCTGCTGGTGGGGCCGCCGGGCACGGGCAAGACGCTGCTGGCGCGCGCGGTGGCCGGTGAGGCGGGAGTGCCGTTCTACTCGACCAATGGCGCCGAGTTCGTGGAGATGTTCGTGGGCGTCGGCGCCGCCCGCGTGCGCGACCTGTTCGAGCAGGCGCGCAGCACCGCCCCCTGTATCATCTTTATCGACGAGTTGGACGCGCTGGGGCGGGCCCGCGGCGTCAACCCGGTGGCGGGGCAGGACGAAAAGGAGCAGACGCTCAACCAGTTGCTGGCCGAGATGGACGGCTTCGACCGGTCGGTCGCGATCGTGATCCTGGCGGCGACCAATCGGCCGGAGATCCTGGACCCGGCGTTGCTGCGCGCGGGGCGCTTCGACCGGCAGGTGCTGGTGGACCGACCGGACAAGAAGGGCAGGGTGGACATCCTGCGCATCCACCTCACGCGGCTGAAGCTGGCCGACGATGTGAAGCTGGAGGACATCGCGGCGCTGACCCCTGGCTTCACCGGCGCCGACCTCGCGAACCTGGCGAATGAGGCGGCAGTGCTGGCGACGCGCCGGGGTGCCCAGGCGATCGGCATGGGCGACTTCACCGGCGCGGTGGAGCGCATCGTGGCTGGGCTGGAGAAGAAGTCGCGCATCCTGATCCCTCGGGAGCGGCGCATCGTTGCATACCATGAGATGGGACATGCGATCGTCGCGCTGGCGATCCCGGGCAGCGATCCGGTGCAGAAGGTGTCCATCATTCCGCGTGGCATCGGCGCGCTGGGCTACACGCTGCAGCGCCCGACCGACGACCGGTTCCTGATGGGGCGGCAGGAGCTCGAGGACAAGATGACGGTGCTGATGGGCGGCCGCGCGGCGGAGACGCTGCTGGGCGAGGACATTTCCACCGGGGCGGCCGACGACCTGGCGAAGGCGACGGACATCGCGCGCGGGATGGTGCTGCGGTTCGGCATGGATCCGAAACTGGGACCGGTGGCCTGGGACACCGATCAGGGCCAGTTCCTGAACCAGCCCGGCGTGTTCTGGCAGCCGCGGCGTTTCTCGGACGAGACGGCGCACGAGATCGACCAGGCGGTGCGAAGCCGGCTGGAAGGGGCGCTGTCGCGCGCGCTGGGGATTCTGGAGGCAAATCGGCCGGCGCTGGACGAGGGGGCTGCGTCGCTGCTGGCCCACGAGACGCTGGAGGCGAACGAGTTGCCAAAGGTGGTGGCGGAGGCGACGGCATAGTTCGGCCGCACGGGCGCGGGCCCTCCCACGCGCGGGTCGGAAATGCTATGTTCCGGGCGGTTCGATTGCTGGGTGATGCCGCGCTGGAGAAGATGGCTCGGTGATGGGTCGGTCAACTTTGTGGATACTGGAACGGAACGGCGTCACGTTGTAATCGGCTGAATAGGAAGGCTAAGTCCCCGTAGCTCAGCAGGATAGAGCACAGGATTCCTAATCGGAATTTCCGATTTTCCGCTACTGCTCATGGCTTCTCCGAAGCTCCAAGAAACCCTTGAAATTCCTGACGTCTTTGGCTCACAGTTGCTCATTGCGTACCCGGTCTACACCGGTCACGGATGAGGCTATACTGAGGCTAAGGAGAGCACAGGATATGCGGTTGACCGACATCGTTGTCTCGAACCTGGCCCCGCCAGAGAAGGGCCAAAAGATCTACCGCGACGACACGTTGAAGGGGTTCTGTGTGCGCGTATCGCAGGGCGGCACCAAGACATTTGTCCTGGTCCATGGCGCGGACAGACAGTTCACCACCCTCGGCCGATACCCGACCATCAAGCTTGCTGATGCCAGAACTGAAGCTCGGCGAATCCTGGCCGAACGCACGCTCGGCAAGCTCAGACCCAAACGTTTGCCGTTCGAAGTCGCCTTGGCGCAATTCGTATCCACGCATCTGAAGCAAAAGAACAGGCCCCGGACCGCCAAAGACACGGAAGCTCTAATCCGCAACCACTTCCCGCGGCTCGTCCACAAACAGGTGGACGAGATCACGATCAGCGACATCACCGACGTCACTGACCGACTGCTGAAGAAGAGTCAGCCAGGTGCCGCCAATCATGCTTTCACGGCAATCAAAACCTTCCTGCGTTGGTGCGTACGCCGCCGCCACATACCGCACAGCCCCGTCGAGGGTTTGGAATTGCCGGCGAAACCGGGATCGAGGAGGCGCGTCCTGAGCGATGAGGAGCTCGCTCGGATCCTGTCGGTCGCACGGGAATTCGGTCAGTTTGGCGCTTTCGTCCAAGTTCTTGCGCTCACCGGCCAGCGCCGCGGCGAGATTGCCGCTCTGCATCGGTCTTGGGTCGGCGATGCAGAGACCATCACGCTTCCCGCGGAAGTCACGAAGAATAAGCTGGAGCACACTATCCCGTTTGGCCCGCGGGTATCTCAAATACTCTCAACCTTGCAGGGGGAAGGGTTGCTATTCCCGGCCCGCCACTCAGCCAGACCGATATCGGGCTTCGGCCCCCTGAAAGCCTCCTTGGATGCCAAGCTCACCGAGCGTTTCGGAGAATTGGAGCATTGGCAACTGCATGACCTTCGCAGAACTTTCAGTACGGGTCTTGCGAAGCTGGGTGTTCTTCCTCACGTCAAGGAAGCTCTCTTGAACCACTCCAGCGCCAAAACTGATGTTGAGCGCATTTATGATCGATACAACTATCTGCCAGAGATGCGGGCCGCCATGGCTCTTTGGGAAAAACATATAGACTCGTTACTGGATAGCTGATAACGTTTCGGCGTCCAATGGACTAGTCATCCACTGGGGCTATCGCGATGGCTCCCTCTCAAAGGGAATCACTGCGATGGTTTGCTTGGTAGGCAAGAAGGAGCTTCGGCAGATCGTGCTGTACAGCCCACAGCACATTGCCCGGCTGGAATCCGCTGGCAAGTTCCCAAGGCGTGTGCGCCTCGGAAATGGGCCTCGAGCTCGAGTCGGATGGGTGAAGGCGGAAGTGCAGGACTGGCTGCAGGAGCGCATCGAACAGCGTAACCAATCAACAAACGACTTCCCCACATAGGGGAGAGCGGGGGCCGGGGGTCCAATCCCGGCCCCTTTAATTATTTCTTGACTTTGTATTCCCCTTCCGGAATCGATACTGTTGCAAGAGCAGGCTGGGGGGCCCGCATGAACCTGTTGCTGCGCCGCGATCAGCGGTCGAGCATGATGGGCAACGCTGTGTTCAGTCTCGAGGTTCGGGCTGAGATAACGGCAGACGAACGCCGATATATCGACCGATACAAGCTCGGCAAATCCGTCCTTTACAGCAGGGGAGAGATCGTCGATCCGGGGAAGGGCTTGCTCGGACTGGCTTCGCGGGTCGCGTTCAAAGCCATGAACATCTCGGTAACTGTCGAGGACCTGGCGGGCGGCAAACGGATCGAGTGCAGGGACATATTGGAAATGCTCGCCGTCGAGGAGCAAATCAAAGAGGCAGCACAAACCTTCAAGCAGGTGCTGGAAGCTGCTGCGCATTTCGGCGGAGAAGAGGTGCTTGCGATATAACATTCTGGGTTGGTCGAATTTCCGCTCCGCTTTTCGGTGGTCGAACGCACGGGCAATCTTTGCCGGTTCCTTGGCTGACCGCGAGCAATCCGAGCTGTACACATTATATCAGCGTGTCGATGCTGCCTACCGGGGTTCCCCGTATGCCGATCCCAATGGTCCGTTGGACTTCACTGCGGAACTCGTATTGGACGCCTGCCATCGGGTCGACCTCATTCCCTGCGCGCCGCTCATCGATGCATTGCGTGAACTGGTATGGCAACTCCTCGATTCCGACCCGGTCTTCTTCTGGATGCCACAGGCCTCGGCACTAGATCACCCGACCATCGAGCGCGGCATACTGCTGCGCAGATTTCTGGCAGCCAAGGAGCGCTTCCTGGTCAGCCCTCCTGTCTATGAGAATATCTGGCGGGAGAAGGTGATAGGGCTGATCGGCGTTTTCCTGGAGGAACTTCCAGCTATCGCGTTCGATGAAAGCGAGACGGATCATCAAAGTGGCTTCTCAGTCCTGCTCATCGATGTATGTCCCCGCCCGGCCGCACTGATCGAGTACATCATGGCGACGATGTACGACGACGACATTGTGCAAGCCGAACTCTTCTGCGGTGTCCGCGATCAGTTCGAGCACAACATATCGGCGGCTATGGGGATGACGCGTGAACGAGCGCTCCAAAGCGGTCGGAGCCCCCCGACGCCGACCGGAGTAACCGGCACGCCTCCTCGCAACATCATTCCGATGTTTCTTGGGAGGACGCCGTACGCTGACCTGTTCCACACGGAGTTGCCCTTCGCGTTGCCTGCG
The DNA here is from genome assembly GCA_037201625.1 of Acetobacteraceae bacterium. Lineage (GTDB taxonomy): Bacteria > Pseudomonadota > Alphaproteobacteria > Acetobacterales > Acetobacteraceae > JAMXLO01. The sequence goes on from JBBCGR010000004.1 coordinate 372,430, forward strand.
AGCGCACGGTTCGAACACATACATATCCTCGCCGGCTCAGGACACGGCAAAACCCAGACCCTTCAGCACCTCATTCTCAGCGACCTCCGTAGTCCTGAACCACCGAGCATGGTAATCATCGACAGCCAAGGCGACATGCTGTCGAAGATCTCCCGCCTTGCGCTATTTGAGAAACTCGGCGACCGTCTCGTCATCATCGACCCCCGGGACGTCGACTATCCACCGGCACTGAACATGTTTGACGTGAACATGGAACGGATCAGCCGCTACGGAGCGGCCGACCGCGAGCAGATCCTCAATGGTGTCGTGGAGCTATACGAGTATTTCTTCGGCTCACTGCTGGGCGCCGAATTGACGCAGAAGCAAGCGTTGGTATTCCGCTACCTGGCACGGCTTATGATCCAGATACGTCCGCCAACCTACGGACGATGATCGAACTGATGGACGATCTCACACCCTACAAGCCTGTCATCGAGCGACTGCCCGAGAGTTCCCGCATGTTTTTCGAGCGGGAGTTTACCGACCGGCAATTCGGAGAGACGCGAACACAGGTGAAGCGCCGCCTGTATGGCATTATCGAGAACCAGACGTTCGAGCGGATGTTCTCCGCTCCGCGCAACCGCATCGACCTACCCACAGCCCTCAATGAGGGCAAGATCGTGCTGGTCAACACGGCCAAAGACTTTCTGAAGGGCAACTCATCGATCCTCGGTCGCTATTTCATTGCCCTCACTTTACAAGCGGCGCTGGAGCGCGCCGCCATTCCCGAGGACCGCCGCCGCCCCGCATACCTGTATATCGACGAGGCAAGCGAGTACTTTGATACCAACATAGACAACCTGCTCATTCAGGCGCGCAAGTACAAGCTCGGGATTGTGGTCGCCCACCAGTACCTGGACCAAATCCAGGGAGGGTTGCGATCCTCATTTGCTGCAAATACGAGCATCAAACTCGCCGGCGGTGTGTCGGATAGGGATGCTCACGCGATCGCGCCTGACATGCGGACCACGTCGGGCTTCATCCTGGAGCAGCGCAGAGCCCTACGGGAGACGCACTTCGCTTGCTACCTCCGGAATCTCACCGCCAGTGCAATCTCACTGACCGTTCCGCTTGGCGGACTGGAGCGCGAGCCCCAGATGACCGCCGCAGCCTACGACCGACTCCTCGCGCGTAACAGATCGCTCGTAAGTGGTGCCGCACTTGGGCATGCGTCAAACCACGAACCGCCCGGGGAACCTCTTGTCAACCTACATCACCCTGACTTGCCCTGGCAGATCGAAACCGAGAAGCCGCCGCCGAGCGCAAAGCCACCTGGCAAAGAGAACCAAACCGACGCATCGCCTGAATGGTAATTGCCGAAAGGAAGGGAGAAACACGTGCCACTGGGACGCATAATCTTGATGGTTTCCACGCTCGCACTGATCGGGCTAGTCGTAGCTTTGGCGATCGGCGCGGCCGTCGTGGTTCTACCTGTGGCTGTTGCAGGACTCATCATTTGGCTGGTTCATAGGCATCGGCGGGCCGTTGCACTGTCCAGATGGGGCCACACCCGCTGATGTCGCTTTTACAGCGCGAATGAATGCACGAATAGCGTCGTTCATCAACGAGACGACTGTTTGGCACTCGATTGCCCGTGCGAAGGGTGACGAACGGTGCGCGGTCACGGCAAAATCAGACAGCGATGGCGTCGCGTGTCCTTTTGCCGACTGCGCAGGCGTTGACCCACTGCCGAGCTGCATGGAGGCCAGAGCCCGATACCACCAGCGGCGCGCAGCCCTCGGCTTCCCACTTCCTGGAGGAGAAGTCCGGGCACATCATCACTGGCCCGCTGTTGTTGGCGAAGTTGCTGCGGTCGCCGGTGTCGAGATACGACTCCGCCGGCAGCCCCTCCGCCAGCAGCACGCCGTGCCGCGGCAGCTCCACATGGTGGTAGGTCACCGTCGCCTGCCGCACCTGCGCGATGCTGCCGCCATTGGTCAGGTACTTCACCGGGATCAGCACGTCGCCGACATACAGCGCGTGGTCGGGCGACAGGAACAGGTCGCGGCACGGCCGATTGCGACCGAATGCGTGCGCCGCGACGCGCACCGGCCACACCTTGTGCGGCTCCGGATGGCGGGTGCAATCCACCGTACGGCGGCCGAGCCAGACGACCGGTTGGGCAGCCTGGTGCGTCACCACCCGCACCCGATCTCCCACTCGCAGGTCCTCGACCGCCACCTCGCCGCGCTCCGTCGTGATCCGCGTCCCGCTCATGAAGCACGGCGTCACCCCGTTCACCGCGATCGCCGACCCATCCGTCACCGATGAGCCGAACTGCAGCGTGCCCACCACGTCCAGCGATGCGTCGCGATACAGCGTCAGCACATGCAGGACGGGATCGAAGCTCGACCCACCGACCGTCACACCCTGGAGCACGATTTGGTCGCCGGCGATGAAGTTGCTGATCGTCGCCGCGAACCCTCCCAGCGTGCCGATGCTCAGCACGCCGCTGGCATCGGCGAACGTCACCGTCTGGGTCGCCGCCACCGACCCGACGTTCAGCGTCAGGGTTCCAAGCGTGTCGATCTCCAGCACGCCGCTGCCGGTGAGCACCGGCGCCTCCAGCGTCTCGGTGCCGTTGGCGGCGAACAGCGTGCCGGCGTTGACGAACGACGCTGTGGCGACGATGCCGCCCGCGCCGCCGATGCGGCCGGCGTTGTTGATCACCTCGGGGTCGATCAGGCCGCCGAATTGGTTCAGCACGCCGGTGGCGCCGATGTTCAGGTTGCTGACGATGGTGAGTTCGGTGTCGCTGCCCAGCGTCAGCACGCCGACGCCGATCAGCCCGATGTCCAGGTCGCCTGCGATGTCGAGATGCGAGCCGGCGCCCTGGATGTCGACGTTGCCGGTGCCGCTCGCGCCGGCGCCGATCACCACCTGGCCCGCGCCGACCGATGCGCCGTTCAGGATCGACAATTCGGCGCTCGACGCCATGCCGATGGTCAGCCCGCCCGCCAGGTCCAGGCTGCTGCCCTTGCCAATGACGGACACGATGCCGGCGCTGTCGTCGCTCACGCCCAGCGTCATGGCGTCGGCCGACACGGCGCCCCCGGCGGTGATATGGAGCGAACCATAAGCATCCGCACCGACGATCAGCGCACCCGTAACCTGCCAGGACGACCCGACACCGGATACATCGGCATTGGAGCCATCGCTGCCATCCCTGGCCGCCACTTCCGCAGCCGGGCCGACCTGGCCCTCGTCCAAGGTCGTGATGACCGTGCCGCCGTTCTGCACGGCCAGACTGCCATATCCCCAACCGCCGACCGTCAGCGGTCCCTGGTTCGTCAGCAGCGCACCGTCACCGGTGACAGTGGCGCCGCCCGCTGCACCGGTCTGGTCGCCTATCGCGAGGCCACCGATCGCAAAACCGGAAGTGCCGCCAGCGGCGAGCGTGGTTCCCGCATTGACGAGGATCTGCCCGACACCGTTGACATCGTCGAACTGTCCGATGGCGAATGACGGCGCAAGTCCGAGGACGATGTCGTGGCCGGCGTCTTCGCCGACTGCAAGAGCGCCCACCGCATCCGGCGCAACAGCAAAATGGTTGATGGTGAACAGCGGCGTCCCTGACCGCACGACACGCAGCGTCTGTCCGATCGGATCGTAACTCGCAACGTCACCAGCAGCGAATGGCATGCCTTCCAGGATCACCCGATCAAGCGATGAAAACCCCGAGACCGCACCAGCGAATTCAGTGGCACCAGCCGTCGTCCTGATAGTCAGATATGCGGGGCCCGAAGGATCGTCGAACTGCAAGCCAGTGTCCGACGCGGCATCGACCGGAATCGACAGATGACCACTCTGCAGAATGTAGGTCGCAGCGCCGGTAACCAGCCCGTCGACCACAAGCGTGGCATTCGCCCCGACCTGCAGCGTCGTGGCCGTGGGCGCAGCGGCGCCCGTCAGCTGCCAACTGCTTCCGGGCATGATGACGATGGAGCCGAAGTTGACGAAGTCCGTGCCAATATCGTCAAGCACGCCGGATGCGCCGCCTGACCCAAGCCGCAGGACGTTGCCGGTAACGGAGCCCGCAACCCATCGCTGGATATTCGCAAATCGATCGCTCTGCCCATCAGCTCCAGTCGCGCTGCCGTCTGTCAGATCGATGGTGACCGACACCGTCAGGGCGCTATAGTCGAGCGTGTTGAACCCGCCGCCACCGTCGAACGATGCGCCCCCCAGGTGGCCAATGAATACCTCGTCGCCGGGTCCACCATACGCGGCGACCATGCCGTCGCCTGTGTCGATGGTGACCTGGGCTGCACCGGGCCGGCCATCGGAGGCGATCACGCTGTTGCTGCCGGTCACGTGGACCAGCGTGGTATCCGGCCCGTAGATGACCGACATGCCGGGCAGGCTGCTTTCGATCGTGGTGACACCGAGGCCGGCCTGCGCCACATCAGCCGATCCGTCGACCGTCAGTGTGGTTGCACCGGCGGAAGCCAGCTGAACGGTGGTCGGCGAGCCATCGAGATGGACGAGGAATGATGCGGGAGTGAGCCCGGTGTCGGCGGCCCGCGCCGCGGCTCCGGATGGTGCCAAAAGGAAGCCAGACGGGTTCCTGACTGTATCGATGCGATAAAGGAATGCCGCGACCCCGCCACCGGCATCGTCGAGGGCAAAGTATTGGCCGGCATCCCGCACGCTCCAGCCGCGTTCATTGATGCGCAGCTCGTCCCCAAGTCCGACCGGGTCGTGCTTGCTGCCATCCGCCCGGTAGGCGCCGGTCAGGCTGCCGCCGCCGTCAAAAGTCCGGAACGACGCCGGATCGTAGTTGCGCCACAGGATGACATCGTCCCAATCGCGATCGCCGAGTACGATCGCGTCGCCCGAGCCGGTGGTCATGTTCCCGCCCAGGAGAGTCCCATTCCCAATGGCGATCTTCGGCAATGCGGACGCCACATTGCCCGCCGCGAGGTCGATGGCGAATTGCATTTTGCTGACCGGGCTCTGCTTGTCGCCGGCGTACCGCACGAGCTTTTCCACGTCATTGACGTAACCGGCCTGATAGACGCTATGCCCCAGTCCAGGATCACGGCCCATCGAGTGCTCTGTCAGGCTGATCGGCAGCAGCGGGTTATCGATGTCGCTGTCGAGCAGCAGGCTCGGCCCGCTCAGGTATTTCGGGACGATCGCCGAGAGCACGGTGGCCAGCACCGGCCCCACCTCGGGCAGCTTGGCGATGGCCGCCGTAATTACGGTCCGCGCCAGCGCATTGCGGCTGAGCCCGCCAAGCGCGATGCCGACCAAGTCATCGGTGTGGAGGACGTTGAGCTGCTGCGTACTCGGCAACGGCAGCTCCGCACCGGGCGAACCGAACGTTGCAACCGTGATGTTGCTGGCCGGGTATACTTGGCTCAGCTCGCCCGCGAATATCTGCGCCAGGCCACCACCCAGGCTGTGTCCAGTAACCAGGACCTGTTCGATGCGTTTCTGGTCGCCATCGGCTTGGACGACATAGGCCTTGAGGGCTGCAATAAGCGGCGCGAACTTTGCGTAGGCCTGCGACCTGAAATTGAAATAGTCGGTGAAGTCAGCATATTGGTCGGTCCCGCGGAAGGCGATTGCCAGCGTTCGCTTCGCTGCATCGCCGGAGCCGGTGACGCCGACCAGGACCAGGGCGTCGGCCTCTGCCGTATCCGGCAGGCCGCCCGGAAGCAGCGGGTCCGTCGCCTGGTAGAACCCGTTCACCAGCGAATAGCGCAGGCCGCCTGCCGTGCCGAAATCCGCCGCGAGCATCCCGAGTTCCAAGGCCGACACCTCGTGCCACCCGCGGGCCACGGCGAAGTCGCCGACGTCAGTGGTGGAGGCAGGCGTACTGGCCGGATCATAGGCCAGCGGCTCGGCGAAATGCTTGTCGGTGATCGGCCCATAGACTTCCGTCGCCAGCGCGGCCAGCTCGGTGAATTTGTTCCCACCGACCAGGGCGACCGGGTTGTGTATGGCCGTCGCGAAGGACACCACCTCGACATTCTGCGTGTCGATCAGGACTTTGCCAGCGCCGGCCGTGTCGCGCAGTCCCACCAGCGTGTGGCCGGGCGATGCGTCCCTGTTGGTGAAGGTTACGCTGAACGAATAGGCATCGGCCGATAGCGGCAGCTCCAGGCGATCGAACGCCGCAGGGTTTGCGAACGGCCTGGCGGAGCCGGCCCCCGCATCCCCGGACGATGCGCCGCCCTCGAGGTGCAGGACCTGCCCGTCGTAGGCGGCAAGGCCCTTGGAAAAATTGAACGTGTCCGCACCGTCCCCAGCATGGAACGTTTCAGCCAGGCTGAATGCGAAGCGAGTGCCGGTCAGGTCCGCGGCATGCGCTGTATCTGGCAACGTAATGACGTCGTTGCCGGGCAGCGCGTTGTAGAGATCGGCGCCTTTGCCGATAGCCGCGATCTGAACCGACGTAAGCGCATTGAAATCAACCGTGTCGCTTCCGTCACTGAACAGGCGGGGCGGGCCCAGCGTGATCTGGGTGCCGCCATGACCATCCGGTGCCGCATAGAAGACATCGCCCTGGGGGATGCTGGCCACCTTGAGTTGGGCTTCAGGCGTCAGAACGCCCAACGCGCCTAGCTCGCCGATCGTGAGCAGTTTGGTCGTCGGATCGAAATCCAGGGCGTTCGCGACGATATCGGCCAGGTCTATGACGTTGCCTTCCCCCATCGCCATGACGGTCGCCTGCAGGGGCCCGCCGATCCCCTGGCCGATGAGGATGGCGGTGCCCAATTCGCCAGCAAAACCGAACGTCAGGCCGGCATCCACATTCCAAATCGTCGTGGCACCGGTGCCAAGCTGCAACTTTGCCGGCTGGTCATTCAAGTAGACTTGTTCCAGACCGTTGCCGAATGTAAATGTGTGACTGTAATCGAATGGCACGCCTGCCCAGAGGTTCTGCGCGGATGTCTTCGAGGGCAGGTAGACCACATCGTTGCCGTTGCCGGTATTGTACAGGTCGGCCTTGGCGGCGACGGAGTCCTGCTGGGTCGGCGTCAGATGGTCGAAATCCACATAGTCCGTGTCCTGCGTGAACAGTTGGCCCGTCAGAGGCTCCATAACGATGCTGAGCGTGAAGTTGCCGACCGGGAGGCCCAGACCGCTCAGGGCCGGGAAGAGGCCGGCGCGATACTCGCCAGCGTTTACCGTGTAGCGCAGAATGCCGAACTGCCCCGATACGCCATAAAGCGGTTGTTTGGTGCCGCTCTCAATGCCGATCTGGATGAGATAGCTGGCGATGTATGGGCCGGATTTCTCTGTAACGGTGATAGTCAGGTTGCTTCGCGCCGTTACGTTGAACGGCAGAAACGTGCCTGCATCCCACAGATGCGGGAGATCGATCCAGTGTGCGGGACCGTCTATATAGCCCGAGACATAGATAGTCTGGGTCTGTCCGATGGCCGCTGCAGTCATTAGGGGATATTGCCTCCTCGCATCGGATGATTCATATCTCAAACTCAACCGCTTGTCTCGCGGCGGACCTGTGCTTGAAAGGAATCACCGGCGGTTTCTGGGGACGCGGTTCAGGCGGACGGCGGCCATACCGCCAGGGCAACGTTCAGCGGGTCATTCCGGGGAATGATCCTCACTCCTGAGGCTCCTCGTCCCCGTTGCAATGGTCTCGTGGGAGCGCCGGTGCGGCCATAGGCAACACAGTCAGTCGTCTGATGCGCTACCAGGAAAACCTATAGGCAGCAGGTTCAGGTTAAGCGACCTCGGCGTTTCCGGCAGTGGACGCGCGCCGCATGAGCTGCGATCCGGCGGCAACGCCGGCCAGCGCCCCCCCTCGCGCAGCCGACGCACGATGCCGCTTATGACCAGGCGATTGCTCACCCGGCGCAGGCGGTATGGACATCGGAAGGTGCGGCTTGATCGCCGTCCACTGATCATTGATCAGCAAGACGGGTGCGACGCACCCCATCGTTTGGACAGGGTGATCACCGCTACGTCGTCTCATCAGAGTTCGACTTCATGCTTCGCAAATGTGCTAGTATGAACGGAATGGGGAACCTCGTCCCTGACGTCAACAGAAATGTTCACCCGTCGTCATTTTCCGCGTCACCCATCGATGCGTCGCCGGCTTCGCTAATCTACGACCGTGCCGGTAACCGGAAATACCTTACCGCGAAAGAGCGGCGCGCCTTTCTGCAATCCGCGGCCAGCATGGCTCCCGAAATCCGAACCTTTTGCCGGATGCTCGCTTACACCGGTGCCCGCATCTCGGAAATCCTGGCGCTCACACCCGGACGTATAGACGAGGCAACCCGACTTGTCGTCCTAGAGAGTCTCAAGAAGCGTCGACGCGGTGTATTCCGAGCGGTACCGCTCCCCCCCGAGTTCTTGGCCGAGCTAGAGCTGGTGCACGAACTCGCCAAGCGGCGCGCTTGCACTGGACTTCGTAGCTCTAGGATCTTGCCGTGGGGAAGAACGTTCGCGTGGATGCGTGTGAAGGAAGCGATGGCGGCGGCCCACGTGTTGGGTCCCCAGGCGTCGCCGAAAGGGTTGCGGCATTCGTTCGGTGTGACCGCACTTCAGGCTGGCGTACCCATCAATTTAGTTCGTCGCTGGCTGGGACATTCCCGCCTCACCACTACTGAAATCTACACCGATGCAATCGGTCCGGAGGAGCGGGCGATAGCAAAGCGCCTGTGGAAGACATTCTGACTCGTAGCTCGTGAACAGAATTCCCCATTTTGTTCACTCCGAAATTTGGCAGCCACCGCGGGACTCCCTTTTTAGCGGAACGGTTGCTTCCAGCACGTATCACAACGCCACCGGGACCGAGCACGATGAGGTACCACCATTTCGTTGGACGCCGTCTCAGCCTGCACCTGCTCCGGGCCGGGCGCGCCGAGACAGAACAGTTTGCGTACCTACTTTGCGCGTCTGGCATGATGGGAGCCTGCGTCCTCGTGGGCTGCGCGGGTGAGCCACGGTCTACGGCCGCGGAATTGCCGCAGTCGACGACCTGCACGGTCCTCGATCCGCCAGGGCGTGCCGGTGAGCAGGCGCAGCTCGCAATCATAACAATGAACAACGACGGCGGGTGGTGCGGCTATCTCCGATGGACGACCATGGGAGGCCGGGTATTCGGCGCGCCAATGCGGGTCACTCAGGCGCCGGCCCACGGACAAGTGGATATTGCTGTCCAGGCGAAGGGCACGCGCATCTCATACAGACCCGAAGCTGGCTTTGCAGGAACCGACCACTTCAGCGTCGTCAACATCTTTCTGAACTTCGATCGCCCCTACAGCGTAACCGTGAGTCCGTAGGGCGAGCCAAGCCGCAGTCCATTCAGGCGTGGTGATCCATCTGCAACGAATTTGCTGTTTCCGTTGGTCTTCCGGCGCCGCGACCGTTCCGGTTCCAAATAGAATGGGAGGATGATGCCGTGCCTTCACCGAGGACGTTGTTGTGGATCGGCACTGACGATACCGATTTCGCGAACCCGCTGAACTGGGCTGACGCAACCAATCACATCATCCCGGCCACAGATCCGCCGAACGCGACTGACATTGCGTTTCTCACGAATGGCGGGACCATCTCTGGTGCCGGCACCGTCTCGACATTGACGTTCGGCGGAGCCGCATGGACGGTCACGGCAGACCTGACCGCGACGGCGTCAGCCTCGGTTGGCAGCGTGCCGACCGCCGTCCGGTTCGAAAGTTCCGGCACGCTGGCCGGAGCAGCGCTTACTGCTACAGGCGGCTTTACGCTTCTCTATTCAACCACACCGATGGTGGTCACTGCTGAGAAGGGCGCCAGCTTTACCGGCTTTTCGACGGAAATTGGCGGCAACGGCGGGACCGGTACGCTCGTCCTGGCTGACCCCACCACGCGCTGGACCGACCACAACATCTTTGTGGGTGGTGGCCAGTTCCCCAGCGGCGCTCCTGGCTCAGGCGTGCTTGTCGTCACTAAAGGCGCCTCACTGACAAACGCAGGCGACAACGAGACCTCCGAAATCGGCTTCTTTGCAAATCACGGAACCGGCCTGGCGACCGTGTCCGCCGGTGGCACCTGGACCAATCAGAATCTGATCGTCGCTGAGGTCGAGCTTGGCGTCCTCAATGTGCAGACCGGCGGAACGGTCAGCACGACGGGATTCGCGATCATAGGCGACCAGGCGACCGCAATGGGAACCGTCACTGTCGAGGGCCTCGGCTCGGCATGGCGCATTGCGAATAGCTTGACGATCGGCGGCCTGGGTGGAAGCGGAACTCTCGACGTCATCAGTCAGGGGACCGTCGATATATCGTCCCGGATGTTCGTAGGTCGCGGAGGAGATTTCAGCGGCACTCCCGTCAGCGGGAGCGGCAGCGTCAACATCGGTGCCGGTGGCACGGTCAATGTCCTGGCCACGACGCTCATCGGCTCGGGGACTTCAGCAGTCCAGCTTGGCAGTACGGCGGGCAGCGCCGGTACGATCTCAGTCAATGGCGCAGGGGCCTTCCTCAACGTCAACACCCACTGGGTCAATATCGGAAATATCGGTCAAGGCGCGATCTTCGTTGGCCAGGGCGGCTCGGTTCTGGCCGGGACGAAATTCACGGCCGACGCCGCCACCGTCCTGGGCAGCACGGCGGGCGCAACGGGCTTGCTCACCGTGACCGACCCCGGTTCCACATACCAGGCCATTGGTCAGTTGGATGTCGGCCTATCGGGCTCAGGCACGCTGCTGGTCGCCAACCAGGGAACGGTGCTCACGGGAAATAACCCGAACAGCACCGCACTTGGCTTTGTCATCGGCTTCGGTGCTGGCAGCAGCGGCACGGTCACGGTGAAGGATGCGGGTTCTCAGATCGTCAATGTCGGCCATTTCAACGTGGGCGGCAGTGGCAACAGCGGCAATCCAATTGGCGGCGTCGGCACTCTCCTCATCGAGAACGGCGGATTGATCTCGACGACCCGAACCGCTTCTTCGTTGGCTGCACCCGCTGCCGTTATTGCGGCGGATCCCGGCACCTCCGGCTCGAATGCGACCGTCACGGGTCAGGGCTCAGTTTGGCAGATCGACGGTGCGATGATCGTGGGCCAGCTGGCCGCTGGCTCCCTGAGTGCGGTCAACGCCGGTACCGTCAGTGTCGCTGGCGACGTCGCGATCGGCATCAGTGCGATTGGGACCATCGCGGTGACCGGCGGCGGGCGGCTCATGGTCGGCGGCGAGCTCGATCTGGGCGGCACCGGTTCAGGTCCTGCTGGCGGCACGGGCGCACTGACGGTCACCGGCGCGATTCCCGTCGGCGGTACCGTCACCGTAGGCGGCACCGTCTCAGTCGGCACCGTGCTCCACCTGTGGAGCGGTTCCCTGCTTACCCTGGACGCAGCCTCCGCAATGAGTATCGGGGGCGTGGTCGGCCTGACGGCGGGCGAGGTTTCGGTTGGAGCGACGGGCGCGATCGTAGGCGCCGGCATCGTGGATGGCACGATCCGCAACGCCGGCACCATAACCGCCTTCAACCCGGCCGCGGTGGGTCCAAGCACGACGCTTGAGATCACCGGCATGGTCTCCGGCACCGGCACGTTGGACTTCGGTTCAAACAACGTCGCCCTGGAGCTGGATACCACGCCAAGCGCCGGTCAGACCGTGAGATTTGGCCCACTGTTCTCGGGCAACACCCTCATACTCAACAGCCCAAGCATCGCTGCCAGCGGCGGGTCCAGCATGTTTGCCGGCCTGGCCGGCGTTTCGGCCGGCGACCGGATCGATTTCGGGAGCGGCATTCAGATCACTGGGTTGTCGCAGGTCCTCAATGGCGGAGCGTACGATGTGACGGTAGCCGTGACGCAGGGCGGCAGTACCGGGTTCATCTCGTTCGACAACGTCACATTCGCACCCGGGGCCGCCCAATTCGTCGCCGGGACCGACAGCAACGGCGATGCCTCGCTGGAGGCCATTCCGTGTTTCTGCGCCGGCACGCGCATCGCCACACCTGCCGGCGAGGTGCCCGTCGAGCGACTCACCGCGGGCAGTCTCGTGACGATTGCGGATGGGCGACGGCTGCCGTTGCGCTGGGTGGGCTTCGGCAACGCCCTGTTGCGGCCAGGCCAGCGCTCGGCGGCGACACCGATCATCGTCCGGGCAGGAGCGCTCGCAGATCGCGTGCCCACTCGCGATTTGCGCCTTACCAAGGGTCACTCGCTATATCTGGATGGCGTACTGATCCCGGTCGAGAACCTGATCAACCACCGGACTATCCTCTGGGACGACGCGGCGCGAACCGTACAGGTATTCCACCTGGAGCTTGACACGCATGAGGTCTTGCTCGCCAACGGCGCTGCCGCAGAGAGCTATCGGGACGATGGCAACCGGGCGCTCTTCCAGAACGTCAATCCAGCCTGGAATGAACGTGAACCGCCCGACCCGTGCGCGCCAATCATTACCAATGGGCCGGTGGTGGAGGCGGTGTGGCAGCGGCTGCTGCTTCGCGCCAAGGCGCGGCGCGCAATCCCGCTTACTACCGAGCCGGATGTCCACCTGCTTGTCGATGGTGAGCGGACGGACCCTATCACAGTCCGACACGGGCTCTATCTCTTCGAAGCGGCAGGCATCCCGGGCGAGTTACAGATCGCCTCGCGGTACGGAGTGCCATCGGAGCTCGGCCTAAACTCGGATCAACGTCGCCTGGGCATAGCGGTGCAGCGTATAATCCTGCGTCAAGGGGGCATCAGGCTCGAGATTGATGCGGAGTCCAGTCTGCTATCCGACGGTTTCCATCTCTATGAGGCGGGCGGGTATCGGTGGACCGACGGCGCTGCCCGCCTCCCGCCCGGAGCAATGGCGCTGTTCGCCGGCGATGCTCCCGTGGACATCGAGGTCTACGTCGGATGCGTCTCGCAGTACCCGACACCGGCTACGGCGAAGAAGCGCGCGCACAGCCACTCAACAGCATCCAGGCAATCCGATGGTCCAACAGCAGCGACCGCGCCGCTGCGTCGGGCGTCTTGAGCGGAAGCGATCTGCTTCTGGTACACCCTCAATTGGCTGCTCGTGTTTCGCAAAAAGGTGAACGCATACTACTGTCGCTCATGGTCGCCAGCCTGCAACATGGTACTTCATAGCGAACGTTGATCCCATCAGCCGTGGCTGTATTGCCCGGAGCGTGGAAGCTGCTGCCCCTTCACCCAAGCGCCGACTTCGCTACACGCGGCGGAGCACCGGCAAGCGCGTCACTCCGACTGAGCGAGATCTGGCCTGGTTCAAGGCACTCCAACGGCACGGCTCATTGCCATCGAGCTTCCTCCTGGCATTTACCCGACATCTCTGTCGCAGCGAGACGCGAGCGCTTGAGCGCCTCGGCGACTTGTATCACGAAAGCAACACGCCGCACGGCGGGCCATATCTCAACCGCCCTGCGCAGCAATGGAGTGCCATCTCAAAGTTTCAGCGTGCCGTGTATGACCTCGCGCCGGCAGCCGAGCAGGCACTCGACGAACTCGGCATCCGGAAGGGAACCGGACCAGAAGATGTGGGGGGCCTGTACCGGCATCGCCTCATGGTCGCGTGTGTCACGGCTTCGATCGAGCTCGCGGTCAAGAAGAACCCTTCGCTGCGGTACATTTCGCAGGCCGAGATCCTCGCTCGCTCACCACACAAGACCGTCGTGATTCCGTGCTCCGTATCTTATACTAATCCCCGAACCGGAAAGCGGCAGATGCTCGAAAAGCCGCTAGTTCCCGACGCGATATTCGGGCTCGAATACGCGGCAGAAGCTGGACGGCGCTACCGCTTCTTCATGGTCGAGGCTGACCGGAATCATGAGCCAGTCATACGCGCCGATTTGCGCGAAACCAGCTATCTCCGAAAGGTGCTCCAGTACCGGCAGGTGATCGGCCGGGGTATCTACCGAGAACATTTCGGTATGAAGTCTCCCATGCTGCTCCTGACCATCACGACCAACGCGCGGCACATGTCCAATATTCAAAAAATGACTGCCGAAGTCTTCGGCCGAGCGGGCTGCCCATACCTGCTTTTTGCGACACTACCAGCATTTGGGGACAGCCTGTGCGTTCCCTCGCCATGCGACCAGCTGTCCGCGGCACCATGGCAACGAACCGGGTATAGCTCGATGCGGATTGATCAAGCCGAGGATACCTGACCCGGGTTGAGCAGGAGGTCCACCACGTAGCATCCCGCGACTCCCCAGATCCTGCCTGGAGAAAGCGCGAGATCACCAAACGTCTCGCGGTCAGTGCCCGGTTGGACCGGCACCCTAGAGCTGACACCAGGGAGCCGCCAGCAAACTGGAACCATTCCGTATTACGGACGATATCTGTCCCTTCGCTGCCACGGAGTGCGGTAACGGTTACGGTTCCCGCTGCGCTGGTAATACGATAGAAGCTGCGTGGTAGACTATAGACTGCAACGTCTCCGTTACTATCGTCGATCCCTCCGTCAAGTTTGTCGTTCCCCGGGCCGCCGATGAGGAAATCATCGTCCTTACCCCCGTCAAGGGTGTCGTTGCCAGCGCCGCCAGCGAGGGTGTCATTTCCCCAATTACCCTCCAGGGAGTCGTCACCGTCTTTGCCGTTAAGGGCATTATTAACAATATTTCCAATAATGTAGTCCCCACCGGCGCTTCCGGTGGCATTTTCGACTGCTAACACGCTATCCTGAACGCCTTGAGGGGTGATTGCGATAGCATCGAGGGGAATACCATTAAGGTATGTAAATTCTCCGGGCCGAAGATCGATAGTCGCCCACATTACGTCAGAGCTAACCAAGATAGTGTCAACGCCGCCAGTGTCCCAGATCGTCTTCATGTACCAAGGAGTCAGGGTATAGATGTCATCTCCGCCATGACTCGATACGTTGGGGCCATAGATATACTGTATCGCTTGGACATCGTAAAGCATCGGCGTTATTGGGTAGGTGCCCTTTGTTGTTCCGTAATAGGACATAACTGTATATAACGTCTGGTCTTCGGATGCCGGAAGATAAGGACCTTCGCTTGGTGTGCCGCCTTGATTATAGGGGCCCGGATGTTTTAGACCCAGGGCGTGACCAATCTCGTGGATTATGGTGAGGAAGCCATAACCAGGCGGCCCTGTCGGTGGGTCAGTGTCTGAGTCTATGTAAATGTTCCCATCGAACAGAAAACTTGAATTCGGGGCGTACGTACTACCACCTACGCCCGGCAAACGCGCTAGTCGGAATTGTATTTCGGAGTCCGCGGAGGCCGCGTCGTGGTAGAATGTAATGTCGGCAATGTCAGACCAGCTTGTTAGTGCCTGAAGGGCATGAATAGACTGTTCAGTAGAGAACTGCGTTATCCCCGCCCTCAACTCGAAGAACGAAGACCAGTCAGGGAAATTGTAGGAGATAGTGACTCCCTGGCCGACATCGCCGCCGTTCCAGAACCACTGCGAATTCTGATACAAGAGCGCGTTCACGCCTACCGGAGGGATGCTCATTGTTGCATCCGAAGCTTCTGGTGGTTGCTGCGATTGTGATCCAACGCCTTCCTCCTGTCGGACCGGCCCTATGTGTTTGGACCCTGAACAGACCTAGCGTTGGCACGTACCTCACCTTGTCGGCCGCTAGCATAAGCTCTCAGAGGCCATTCCGAAACGATAGTGGAAGGTTTGTTGTGGGGGGTTGGATGGCCGGGCCGTCTGTGATTCCGGGCAGGTGTTCGAAGCCTTGCCGGAGATCTCATGTGGACGCCGACCACCCGCAGGCAGCATAGCCGCGCGGGACTACGCTACGGAAGTGATGTGACCGACGCGGAGTGGTTGATCCTCTCGCCGTTCCTGCCTGCACCGAGGTGTTGCGGCCGGCATCGCAAGTGGGAGATGCGTGAGATCATCAACGCCATCTTCTACGTGCTGCGTGGCGGGATCGCCTGGAGCCTGTTGCCAAAGGACTTCCCGCCTGTCTCCACGACCTATCGGTGGTTCGCCCGGTTCCGTGACGACGGCACATGGGAAAGGATCAATCACTGTCTGGTCATGCTCGACCGCGAGCGGGTCGGTCGCGAGGCCAGCCCTACAGCGGTGGTCATCGACAGCCAGAGCGTCAGGACGACCGAGAGCGGCGGCATCCGAGGCTACGACGCCGGCAAGAAGATCAAGGGCCGCAAGCGTCACGCCATGGTCGATACCGACGGCCGGGCGCTCAAGCTGCAAGCCCACTCCGCCGCCATCCAGGACCGCGACGGTGCCGGACCGCTGCTGCGGGCGTCACGCGCGAGCTGGCCATTCGTGGCCCTGGGCTATGCCGATGGTGGCTACTCCGGTCCCCGAGTGGCCAATGCCAGCCCAATCCGCATCGAGGTGGTGCGCAAGTCCGACAACCAGGTCGGCTTCGCCGTCATCGCCAGGCGCTGGGTCGTCGAACGGTTCTTCGCCTGGATCAACCGCAACAGGCGGCTGGCGAAGGACTTCGAAGCAACCATTCAATCTGTCGAAGCATTCCTCTATGCCGCCTCCGCCACGCTCCTGCTCCGACGGCTCGCCCGTTGATGACCCGATTCGAAATGGACTCTCATAGGTCCGAGTCCTAAAACATACGCTCTTGAAATGCTAGGTTCAACCGGATAGAAGGCCGGCGGCAGGGCAATCGGGTGAAGGAATGGGTGACAAGCCGCTAAAGTGGTGAATCCATAGTGCCCCTCGATTCGTTTGCCGGGGGCAGCCATGGAAGATGCGACGGCGGATTGTACCGCATTCGACGAAGCGGTTGTTTTTCTGAGCTATTTCAAAGACCTGAAGGATCCTCGCCAGCAAGGCAAGGTGACCTACCCGCTCGACGAGATCCTTCTGCTCTGCTTGGTCGCGGTGCTGGCTGGGGCGGAAACCTTCGTCGATATCGCTCTGTTCGGCTGCAAGAAGCGCGCGTTTCTGCGCCGCTTCCGTCCGTTCGAGAACGGCACGCCAGCGCACGACCATCTCGGCGACATCTTGGCTGTGCTCGACGCCGAACAGTTCCAGCGATGCTTTATCGCCTGGGTCGCAGCCCTGACCGGAGCGCCGGAGGGGGTGATTGCCATCGATGGCAAGACCTCACGGCGCTCCGGCCGGAAGAAGGACGCCACCCCGCCGATCCACATGGTTTCGGCTTTCGCAGCCCGCCAGCGCCTCGTGCTGGGACAGGTGAAGGTCGCCGAGAAATCCAACGAGATCATCGCCATCCCGAAGTTGCTCGACCTGCTGGCGATCGAGGGAGCGATCGTGACCATCGATGCGATGGGCTGCCAGCGCGACATTGCGCAAAAGGTTATCACCAAGAAAGCTGACTACGTGCTCGCGCTGAAGGGCAATCAGGGTTCGCTGCGCGAAGATGTCGAGCTGTTCGTCGCCGAACAGAAGGCCGCTGACTTCAAGGACACAACGATCAGCCGGGACCAGACGGTCGACGGGGATCACGGCCGCATCGAGACCAGAACCACCACTGTCATCCACGATGTCGCCTGGCTGCAGGAGCGCCACGACTGGCCCGGCCTGAAGGCGGTGGTCATGGTCGAGAGCTCGCGGGAGATTGCCGGAAAGATCGAGCAGGAGACACGTTTCTACATCACATCCTTGGTGCTGTTGGCGACCCTGCTGGGGCCGATCATCCGCAGCCACTGGGCGATCGAGAACAGCCTGCATTGGGTTTTGGACATGATCTTCCGCGACAACGAGTGCTGCGTCCGAACCGACCACGCACCGGCCAACTTCGCGACGATCAGGCACATGGCCCAAAACCTCCTCCGAAACGCGCCCGGCAAGGTCTCATTGCGGCTCAAGCGCAAAGCCGCCGGATGGGACGACGGATTCCTCGCACAGCTCATCGCGCGGTAGGTTTCTTCACCCGATTCCCCTGAGGCCGGCGGTGGCGTAAGCGGTGTGGCACGGTCGCCCGTTAGCGTAACATATTGCCGATACGTGGAAGATGTTATACTAAAATCCTACTATTATGAAGCTTTGCTTAATATGCTGTCTATGGACCAGCTGTCTAATCGTGATCGTCGTCGGGGTCATCCTTGCGACGTTGATCGCATGCCCGATTGCCCCCGCCGTAGATTGTGCTCGGGGACACTCCCCAACTTTTGGGGGTAGGGATTGGAAGGGATGCGCGATGCCTGATCGCTGCCTGCCAGATGAGGGCTAGCCCGTCTTATTCACAGCATTGGCAGGGATTCGCTGGCGGGTGTGGTGTAAGCCGCTGATGTAGCGGAGAGATTTGGGTGTCGAGACCAACCTCTGGCCGAGTCGGAGACTGCCACACCCGCTATGGAAGACGATACCCTGCTGCCATTCCCGCTACCGGCGGTGCAGCGCAAGAAGGTGAGCGCGGCGTTCGACGGGGGACGCCTGACCTCAGATGGCGGTGTGCTGCTGCTGTCAGGTGCGGACCGACAGCTTGGTCTCTGTGTAGCGCTGGCCTCTGTGATCCCCGATCATCGGGAGCCATGGCGCGTGACGCACCCCGCTGCTACTGTATCCCCCACCCCACGACTTGATCGTCTCCGCGCTAACTCCGCACCCCTTCAGGACCTCGTGGCAGGGCTGTAACCACTTCTGATAGGCGGCCGGGACTGATGCATACGTCCGGGTAATCGGACGCCTCAGACTCTGTTGCACTATCCGGTGGTCCGGGCGGTGCGCGAGGGCCGCTCACTGCATCACATCGGAGATGTGCCCCATCTGTGCCCCACGACAACAAGGTGGCCGCTGGGCAGAAAGGACCTTTCTGTAACTAACTGATATTGCTAGGAAATTATGGGAGCACAAGGATTCAAACCTTGGACCCGCTGATTAAGAAACAGGTCAGGCCGCCCGTTGTGGACTCTGGTTGGTGCGACTAGGACGCGTTGCACGGCGCGGCCTGGTAGGGAATTCTCTCGCTTCGCTGACAATTCACAGGCAGCGTGCTAGACATCGCGACGAGGCGGATGAAAGCATCCCCGATACGAGGCTATAGCGAGGCTAAGACGACCGAACGCATCAGCTAAATTACTGATATCACTGGAAGTCCCCGTAGCTCAGTAGGATAGAGCACAGGATTCCTAATCCTGGGGTCGTGAGTTCGAATCTCGCCGGGGACGCCAATAAAATCAGCAGGTTAGGCAGGCCAGGCGCGCTTCTGAGAACTTACCAAACCGGTCGGGGCTTCAGCGGGGCTTCACGGAAGCCTGGACACCCTGGGACGCAGCAGCCCCCTTCAATGGATGAGATTCCACCACCTGCAGGCGGTGCACCGTCCGCAAGCATTTGGTAGGGCGGAATTACGCTATACTTACTTCCATGATCGCCTTCGACGACATCAAGCCCGGCGCCCGGCTCCGCGGACTCACCGGCGGCGGAATCGCCGAGATCGTGCAGGTCGCCCGGTTCGGAGCGGATGCGTTGAATCTCGTCTTCCGAGTGGACGGCAGAGTGGCCGAGCGCCTCGTCTATCGCGGCGAGGAAACCGCCTTCGAGCTGATCCAGGCGGGTCACGCCTATGGCTTTGACGCCGACGGTGCGCTGCTGCGGCTGGCATCCGAGGCCTACCGCATCCGGCTTGCGCACCTCTTCGATCCCTACCTCGCAGTCAGCGCCTCCCAGATCGAGGCCCTGCCGCACCAGATCACCGCCGTCTATGGCGAGATGCTACCGCGCCAACCGCTGCGGTTCTTGCTTGCCGACGACCCTGGTGCCGGCAAGACCATCATGGCCGGGCTGCTGATCAAGGAGCTGCTGATCCGCGGCGATCTCGACCGCTGCCTTATCGTCGCTCCCGGCAACCTGGTCGAGCAGTGGCAAGATGAGCTGGCGGAGAAATTCGGTCTCCACTTCGAAGCTCTGACGCGTGACCACATCGAAACATCCGTCACAGGCAATCCCTTCGCCGAGCGCAATCGTCTCATCATGCGGCTGGATATGGCCGCGCGCTCGGATGAGCTGAAGGCCAAGCTCAGTGCCGCGCCCGAATGGGACCTTGTCATCTGCGACGAGGCACACCGCATGTCGGCCTCGTATTTCGGAGGCGAGGTCAAGGAAACTCAGCGCTACAAGCTTGGCAGGTTGCTTGGCACGCGAACGCGCAACCTCCTGCTGATGTCCGCCACGCCGCACAATGGCAAGGAAGCCGATTTCCAGCTTTTCATGGGCCTTTTGGACGCCGATCGATTTGAAGGTCGATTCCGGGAAGGCATCCATAAGGCCGATGTCTCGGACATGATGCGCCGGCTGACCAAGGAGGAACTGTATCGCTTCGACGGCACGCCGCTGTTTCCAGAACGCCGCGCCTACACCGCCAGCTACGAGCTCTCTCCGACGGAGGCCGATCTCTACCAGGCGGTCACCACCTACGTGCGCGAGGAGATGAACCGGGCCGACCGCAACGCCGACGGCGCGAGGCGCAACAACGTCGGCTTCGCATTACAGATCCTGCAACGCCGCCTCGCCTCGTCCCCCGCTGCCATCCATCGCTCGCTGGAACGCCGGCGCAAGCGGCTGGAGGAGCGCCTGCGCGAAGAGAAGCTCGGACGTGACAGCGCCAGCGCCCCACTGACGCATGGCCCATCCTTACCCGCTTATGATCCGGACGAGTTGGACGAGGCTCCCGGTGCCGAAGCGGAAGAGGCCGAACAGACAATCGTCGACTCCGCCACCGCCGCCCAGACCTTGCGGGAGCTCGAAGCTGAGATCGCTATCCTGACCGATCTCGAAGCCCGCGCGCTGCGTCTCAAACTATCCGGGCAAGACGCGAAATGGCGCGAGCTTGAGAGCATCCTCGATGAGCCGATCATGGTCGATGCTGCCACAGGCTTGCGCCGGAAACTCCTGATCTTCACTGAGCCAAAGGACACCCTGGAATATCTCGCTCAGAAGATCATTGCTCGCTTCGGCGACGCACAAGCGGTGGTGGTGGTTCATGGCGGAATAGCGCGTGAGGCCCGCCGTGCCGCCATCGCCGCTTTCAACAGCGATCCTGTGGTGCGGGTCATGGTCGCCAATGATGCTGCTGGGGAGGGTGTCAACCTCCAGCGCGGCGCGCATCTCATGGTCAACTACGATCTGCCTTGGAATCCGAACCGACTGGAGCAGCGGTTCGGGCGTATCCATCGCATCGGCCAGACGGAAGTCTGTCATTTGTGGAATCTCTGCGCGACCAACACGCGCGAAGGCGAGGTCTATCGCCGGCTGCTGGAGAAACTGGAGGAGGCCCGGGCGGCCCTTGGCGGCAAGGTCTACGACGTGCTTGGCGAATTGTTCGAGGGTCAGGCACTGCGCGACCTGCTTGTGGATGCCATCCGCTACGGCGACCGCCCGGAGAAGAAGGCGGAGCTATTCCGCAAAGTGGATGGCGCCGTCGATGTTGCGACCATCGAGCGCCTCGTCGCTGAGCGAAAACTGACATCGGAGGGGATGGACCCCAACGCCGTCTCCGCGATTCGCGAAGAGATGGAGCGCGCCCAGGCCCGACGCTTGCAGCCGCACTTCATCGGCGCGTTCTTCCGTGAAGCCTTCGCACTGCTGGGCGGGCGCATTGCAGAGCGGGAACGTGGCCGATTCGAGATTTCACGTGTGCCGTCGATCCTGAAGGAGCGCGATCGCCTGATCGGCCGAGCTGATCCGGTGCTGGATCGCTACGCACGCGTCACCTTCGACAAGTCCCTGGTCACGGGCCAGCCGCAGGCGGAATTGCTCGCTCCTGGGCATCCGTTGCTCGATGCCGCTGTCGATGTTGTCCTGGAACGGTTTCAACCGCTGCTTGCTCAGGGCGCGGTGCTGGTGGACGGAACCGATGCCGGCACCGAGCCGCGGGTTCTGGTCTATCTCGAACACGCGATCCGCGATGGGCGGGTGGTCAAATCCGGTGAACCGCGAGCGATCTCACAACGGCTGCAATTCATTCAACTCGCGGAGGGCGGCACGGCGGCGGATGGCGGGGCCGCACCTTATCTGGATTACCGACCGATCACCGCTGAGGAGCGTGAGCTCATTGCCGACGTATTGACCGCCCCCTGGCTCGCCTCCGGCATCGAGACCCGCGGGTTAGGCTATGCGATCGCCAGCCTGGTCCCCCAACACCTCGCCGAAGTGAAGCGCCGACGCCTTGCTGAGATCGATAAGGTCGAGCGCGAGGTCCGCGCGCGCCTGAATCGCGAGATCAATTACTGGGACGCCCGCGCCGCCCGGCTGCGCGAGGAGGAGCGTGCCGGGAAGGAGCAGCGGATCAATGCTACCAACGCCGAGGCGACCGCCCAGCGTCTCGTCGAGCGTCTGCATGCGCGACAGGCGGAACTGGACCGAGAGCGCCAGATCAGCGCCCTTCCACCCGTGCTACGAGGGGCGGCCCTGGTGATACCGCAAGGGCTGCTGGACGCTCGCGCCGCCCCAAACGTTCAGGCAAAGCCCATGGGCTTTGCCGACGATCCGGACGCTCGCGCGGCGGTGGAGAGCAGCGCCATGGAGGCGGTAATGGCCGCCGAGCGGCAAATGGGTTTCGCCCCCCGAGACGTGTCGGCCGAGAAGAAAGGCTGGGACATCGAAAGCCGCGACGTCTCAGGCCATCTCCGCTTCATCGAGGTGAAGGGACGGCATGCCGAAGCGCGCGACGTGATCCTGACCAAAAACGAAATCCTCGCCTCTCTGAACGCACCGGAGGCATTCCATCTCGCGCTGGTCCGGGTCGAGAACGGCTTCGCGCACGCGCCCATCTATGTCCAACGCTTCTTCCAGCGTGAACTGGGATTCGCCGAAACTGCGGTGATTTTCAACCTTGCCGATCTGCTCTCACTGGCCGTACCCACCACCTGGCAAGCGAACAAGATGTCCGATCAGGTCGCGCCGTGACACCTCGACAGAGCAGGAACCCCAAACGCCGCCTCGCACCGCCGGATCGCCTCGGCCCGTTGGGTCGGCAAGCGCTCGCTATTGAGATGACCTATACCGGAAGTGCGTTGCACAAACGGCATCCGGGCGACTACGGGTTCCACCCTCCAGTGAATCCTCGCTCCTGGAAGTCGCTCTGCGACGGACAACGGGTCATCCTGAAAGCAGAGGCAGCGGAGCTGCTTCGCCAGGGCGTGATTTGCGGCATGTTCAGCGATTTCCCCGATGATGGAACGCCGAAATACGTCTGGAGCGTTGATTCCGACGGGGAGGTTTACGAGGCCAAGATCGACAGTCAGGGCTATCACGGTTATCGATTGGAAGAGGAGGACGATTTTCGGCCCCTCGTCCTAAAGGAATGGGCCAAGCGATGCAGCCCACGCTGAGCATCACGGCGGAGTGGGAGCGGCTCGATGAGGGTACGCCAGAGGAGCGTGCCTGTTTTGCCGCCGTCGGCGTCCTGTGGAACGACCAATGGCTGACGGAAGGGCGCGACGGGTTCGTTAATCGGATTCGCAACGAGCCGCTATTATCCGCCTATCATTTGGCAGAGTGGCTGTCCTGGAACTGGTGGCGGCTGCGCTGGGAACCGCGGTCCAATGCGCCGGATTGGGCCTTCGCTCATCGGATGGCCACGATCGGCGAAGGTTACGTCTGGCCGAATATCACCATTTTCTCGGATGGCGAGCGAACAGCGTTGATCGCCAAGCCAACCGTAGACCGGGCGGCTACGGCCTTCCGCTACATCAGCGATTACGCCGCCCTTATGCCATCCCAGGTGTTCGAGGGTGCCGTTGACCGGTTCGTTGGTCAGGTGGTGGGCCAGCTTCACGCCGGACATATCCAAGGGACGAACCTGCGGCGGCTTTGGTCCGAGTTGACTGATGAGCGGCGCGACCGCGACACGACACGACGACGGAAATTGGAAGCGCTGCTTGGGCACGACCCCGACGAGGCCGACCCTGCCACCATCGAACGCCTGCTCGTTGATGCGCGCTTGCTCGGTGAGCGCGCGGTGGAGGAACTCGCGGCGGATCATGCGCAGGGAGGAGGCCTGCTGACCGCCGATGCCCTCCAGCAGACCGCTGACATCAGCGGATTCGCCGCGTCGCCAAACGACGCCGTCCGGCTCGCCCCACGCGTCCTCCCGCTACCGCGGGATGTCGCCGCTTGGAAGCTGGGTGCCGACGCGGCCCGCACGCTGCGCGAGCAGGAGGGATTGGGCGACGGACCGATCGGCAACGATAAGCTGACTCGCTTGGTCGGCGTAGAGAGGCGAGCGTTGAGCGACACCAGACCCGGCCCGAAAATGTCCTTCACGCTCGACCGAAATGAGACCGAAAGCCGGGTCGTGCTGCGTTCGCGCTGGCCGACCGGACGGCGATTCGAACTTGCCCGCTTGCTGGCGGACCGAATTGTTGCCTCGCCGCACGGCAGGCTGCATGCCGCCACCCGGGCCTATACCTATCGTCAGAAGATGCAGCGCTCCTTCGCGGCCGAACTGCTGAGCCCGTTCGAGGCGGTGGACCAGATGCTGGCCGGGGACTATTCCGGAGAGGCCCAGCAGGACGTGGCGGAGCATTTCCAGGTCTCCGAACTCACCATCCGCACCCTGCTGGTCAATCACCACCGGCTGGAGCGTGAGGAACTCGACGAGGACCTCGGCGCCGCCGCTTAGCCCGCCGAGGGAGACGCCGTGACAATCCGCAAGAAGCTCATCGAGGTCTCGATCCCGCTGGAGGAGATCAACAAGGCTTCCGCGCGGGAGAAGTCCATCCGTCACGGCCACCCTTCCACGCTGCATCTGTGGTGGGCGCGGAGGCCATTGGCGGCGTGCCGGGCGGTGCTGTTTGCACAACTGGTGGACGATCCCTCCGCTTGGCCCGGCCGCTACCCGTTCCCGGAGATCGCCAACGACGAGGAAACGGAGCGCAAGCGGCTGCATCGGATCATCGAACGTATGGTGCCGTGGGAGGCTTCGAACAACGAGGCCATCCTGAACGAGGCACGATGGGAGATTGCACGGTCGGTCGCCTGGGGGCTGGGCGAGGAGCCGCCTCCGCGCGAGGACGGGCGGGCCATCCTGGACTATCTGCAGACCAAGGCGCCGCCGGTGTACGACCCGTTCTCGGGCGGCGGCTCGATCCCGTTGGAAGCACAGCGGTTGGGCCTGCGCGCCTATGGCTCGGACCTCAATCCCGTGGCGGTGCTGATCGGCAAGGCGTTGGTGGAAATCCCACCGAAATTCGCGGGCCGACCGCCGGTGAACCCGAAGGCGCGGGCAGAAGCAACGAACGGCGCACTGCGCGGGTGGAAGGGCGCGCAGGGGCTCGCGGACGACGTGCGCTATTACGGCCAATGGATGCGCGACGAGGCGGAGCGGCGCATCGGGCACCTGTATCCGAAGGCTCGGCTGGCAGACGGCACGGAAGCTACAGTGATCGCCTGGCTGTGGGCGCGCACGGTGCGCTCGCCCGATCCAGCGGCTAAGGGGGCGATGGTACCACTTATTTCCTCCTTCCTGCTCTCCACCAAGGGAGAGAAGAAAGTTTGGGTAGAGCCGGATATCGATCTTGCCGCACCGGATGGGTATCGGTTTGTAGTACGGACCGATACGCTGTCAAAGGTCGATGAAGAGCGGCTCAAGAAGGGGACCAAGTCGGCGCGCGGATCAAACTTCGTCTGCGTTCTGACCGGAACAGCAATCAGCAGTGACTATGTCAAAGCGGAAGGGATGGCGGGACGCATGTCGGACCGTCTTATGGCGATTGTTGCTCAAGACGGACGAAAGCGTGTTTACCAATCGCCGATATCTTGCCATGAGGACATGGCACGAACCGCAGAGCCGCAATGGGAGCCAGAGGGTGAATTAGCTGACGACCCACGAAATTTCTGGGTATTGCTCTATGGCTTCAAAACCTTTTCTTCGCTATTTACGAGGCGCCAGCTAGTAGCACTAACGACTTTCTCCGATCTCGTTGCCGAGGCACGAGAGACCGTACTAGCAGAAGCGCACTCCGGTGGTGGCCCGTCAGAATATGGAGCTTCTCTTCATGCAGGTGGCACGGGCGCGTTTGCTTACGCCGACGCCGTGGCCACGTATTTGGCATTCGCCGTCAGTAAGGCCTCTACTCGATCCTGCGGGCTGACGATCTGGGAGCCTGGAATGGGCCGCTTGGCCGGTGCCATGGGACGTCAGGCTCTGCCGATGCAATGGAACTATGCAGAGACAAACCCCATTGCCGGTGCGGGGGGCGATATTGCAGGTACCGCTGCATCTGTTGCAGAGAACTTGGACGACCTGGGATTTTACGGCGTTGGTCTCATTCAACACTTGATTGCCCAGCGGAACACGTTCTCGGACCAGCCCATCGTCATTTCTACGGACCCACCTTACTATGACAACATTGGCTATGCTGATCTCTCCGATTTCTTCTATGTCTGGCTTAGGCGGTCACTCGGTGGCATTTGGCCGGATCTCTTTCGTCGCCTGACGACACCAAAAGATGAGGAACTCGTAGCGACACCTTATCGTCACGGCGGCCGAGCCGGCGCCGACGCATTCTTTATGAAAGGCATGGGCGAGGCACTCTCCGCCATGCACAAATCCGCGGCCGACAATGTGCCGCTGTCGATTTACTATGCATTCAAACAGTCCGAAATCGGCGAGGACGGAGTCACCTCGGCTGGGTGGGCATCTTTTCTGCAAGCCGTCGTTGATTCCGGGCTAGTGGTCGATGGCACCTGGCCAATTCGCACGGAGGCGACAAACGCTCTTAGAGTCCATTTCGAATCGGGTCATCAACGGGCGAGCCGTCGGAGCAGGAGCGTGGCGGAGGCGGCATAGAGGAATGCTTCGACAGATTGAATGGTTGCTTCGAAGTCCTTCGCCAGCCGCCTGTTGCGGTTGATCCAGGCGAAGAACCGTTCGACGACCCAGCGCCTGGCGATGACGGCGAAGCCGACCTGGTTGTCGGACTTGCGCACCACCTCGATGCGGATTGGGCTGGCATTGGCCACTCGGGGACCGGAGTAGCCACCATCGGCATAGCCCAGGGCCACGAATGGCCAGCTCGCGCGTGACGCCCGCAGCAGCGGTCCGGCACCGTCGCGGTCCTGGATGGCGGCGGAGTGGGCTTGCAGCTTGAGCGCCCGGCCGTCGGTATCGACCATGGCGTGACGCTTGCGGCCCTTGATCTTCTTGCCGGCGTCGTAGCCTCGGATGCCGCCGCTCTCGGTCGTCCTGACGCTCTGGCTGTCGATGACCACCGCTGTAGGGCTGGCCTCGCGACCGACCCGCTCGCGGTCGAGCATGACCAGACAGTGATTGATCCTTTCCCATGTGCCGTCGTCACGGAACCGGGCGAACCACCGATAGGTCGTGGAGACAGGCGGGAAGTCCTTTGGCAACAGGCTCCAGGCGATCCCGCCACGCAGCACGTAGAAGATGGCGTTGATGATCTCACGCATCTCCCACTTGCGATGCCGGCCGCAACACCTCGGTGCAGGCAGGAACGGCGAGAGGATCAACCACTCCGCGTCGGTCACATCACTTCCGTAGCGTAGTCCCGCGCGGCTATGCTGCCTGCGGGTGGTCGGCGTCCACATGAGATCTCCGGCAAGGCTTCGAACACCTGCCCGGAATCACAGACGGCCCGGCCATCCAACCCCCCACAACAAACCTTCCACTATCGTTTCGGAATGGCCTCTTAAGGCCAACGTGAACGCCCTTGCCTCCGCAATCGTCCTGACCTGCCGCAAGCTTAGCGCTACCGCGCAAACGGTCACCCGCGCGGAGTTCATCCGCGCGCTGAAGCGCGACATGCCAGAGGCGATAGATAAGATCCGAAGGGCCGGCGTCGGCCCGGTGGACATGCCCCAATCGGTCATCGGCCCTGGCATGGGTGTCTTTACCCGCTATGCGCGCGTGCTGGAAGACGACGACTCGGCCATGGGAGTAAAGACCGCGCTCGCATTAATCAACCGCGTCTGGGGCGAAATCGAGAACGATCTCGACGCCAACTTTGACTCGGAAACCCAGGTCGCGCTCGCTTGGTTCGCCACCTACGGCTTCGACGCGCGCAGCTCCGGCGACCTGATCTCGCTCGCCAACGCGAAGAACATCCCCTCTAGCGCCCTATTCCGGTCCGGTGTCTTCGAGGATCTGCACGGCAAGACCCGCATCACCCCGCGCGCCTCCCTGCCCGAGGACTGGTCCCCCGCCACCGACAAGACGTTCACGGTTTGGGAATGCGTGCAGCACACCGCCCGCGTGCTCAACGCCAAGGACGGCGGTGCCGAGGCAGCCGCGAAACTCGTCGCTGCGATGGGCAGCAAGGCCGAGGACGCCCGCGCGCTCGCCTATCGCCTCTACGAGATCGCCTCACAGAAGGGCTGGAACGCCGAGGCACTCGTCTATAACGAACTCGCCGAGGAATGGACGCATCTGGAAGATGCGGCGTCACGGTTTGACGCGACCGGTAATCCTGCCGAACCCGCGCAGGCCGCCTTGAGCTTCGGAGGCCCATGATGAGCGCCGAGAAGGAAACCCTCCAGCGCGTTCAGGGTGGGCTTTACCACCTGCGCCGCGGCCTCGCGCCCTTCGTCGAAGCGCGCATGAAGGCACGCCACGGTGCGCAGTGGCTGCACCACGCCAGCCGAGCCGCCGGCGGCTCGCCCAATGCCGCGCTAGACGAATACGGCTTGCTCAAGACCATGATCGACCAGTGGCGGGATGTGTTCGACGAAGCCTTCCCCCGCGCCGAGAAACACCGCGTGCGCAACTTTGTCTCCACAGCGTTGGAGGCACGCAACGCCACCTCGCACCTGTCGATCCCGCTGCAGGATGACGAGGCGCTGCGTTACCTGGATGCAGTCCACCACTTGCTGCGCGCGGTGAAGGCGCCGACGGCGGAAGTTACCGAACTGAAGCGCCTCTATGACGAACAGCGGCGTGCCGGCATTGCCAGCCCGGAAGCCCCAGCCAGCTCAACACCAGCTCCCGCGCCGGACACTCGGGACGACAGGCCGGGCAAGGCGCTGCGGCCCTGGATCGAGGTGGCGCTGCCGCATCCGGACGTGCTCGCCAACCGCTTCAAGGAAGCCGAGTTCGCCGCCAACCTCGCCGCGGTCGATGCCGGCATGGCGTCCGAGGATTATGCGACAGGCGAGCATTTCTTCCGCATCACCTTCCTGACCGAAGGGTTGAAGCGGGTGTTGCGCGGAGTGCTGCAACGTCTGGCCGGTCAGGGAGGTGACCCGGTGATCGGCCTGCAGACCGCATTCGGCGGCGGCAAGACGCACACCATGCTCGCCGCCTATCACCTGGCGCAGGCGAACTCGCTGGCGGTGCTAGATGGGATCACGCCGCTCGCAGACGCTGTTGGCGTCACGTCGTGGAAGGCTGCAAAGGTCGCAGTGTTCGTTGGCTCCTCGGAGGGGCCGGATGTCTCGCTGCGGCTCGACGGCGGGCCGAAGGTCTATACACCGTGGGGCTACATCGCCTGGCGGTTGGCCGGTGATGCCGGCCTGAAGCTGGTGGCCGAAGCCGAGGCAGCGCGCACCAATCCCGGCTGGAAGCTGATGGCCGACGTGATGCAGCTTGCCGGGCCGTGTGTAGTCCTGCTCGATGAGCTGGTGATGTTCGCGCGGCAGTTGACGGATGAGCGGTTCGAGGCATTCCTCTCCTTCATCCAGTCGCTGACTGAAGCCGCTGCGGTGGTGCCGCACGCGCTGGTCATCGGTTCGCTGCCCGAAAGCGACGCCGAAGCCGGTGGCGCGCGTGGCAAGGAGGCTCTGCTGCGCCTGGAGAAGGTGTTCGGCCGGGTTCAATCGGCCTGGATGCCGGCCTCCGGCGACGAAACCTACGAGATCATTCGCCGCCGGCTGTTCCAGGCACTCGACGCCGACGGCGAGCGTGGGCGTGACGAGACGGTGAAGGCCTTCGCTGAGCTCTATCGCAAGAACCCGGCTGAGTTTCCACCGGAGGCGAAAGAAGCACGATACCAAGAGCTGCTGCGCCTGTCCTATCCGATCCATCCCGAGCTATTCGACCGGCTGTCGAAGGACTGGGCGAGCCTTGAAAAGTTCCAGCGCACCCGCGGTGTGCTGCGGTTCATGGCGAATGTGGTGGGCGTGCTGTGGCAGGCGCAGACGCGAGACCCGCTCATCGTGCCGGCGCGCATACCAGTGGCACACGAGCGCGTACGGGCGAGTGTGCTCTACCCGCTCGACCCCGCCTTCAGTGCGGTGGTGGACAAGGAGGTGGACGGGGACGGCTCGCTGCCAGCGCGGATGGAGGCCAACCCCTCCCGGCGCATCTCGCAGGCACGCGCCGCGACGCGGGCAGCACGCGCGGTGTTCCTCTGCTCCGCGCCGCTGGTGGGTCAGCCGAATGCTGGACTGACCGGCCAAGGGTTACGGCTCGCCTGTGCGGAACCTGGCGATCAGCTTGCGATCTTCGGCGAGGCGCTGCGCGAACTGACCGAACGGGCGACGTATCTGTACGAGGAAGCCGGACGCTACTGGTTTTCTACCCAGCCGACGTTGAACCGCCTCGCCGACGACCGCGCCAAGGCGTTGCCGGATCATGAGGTGGACGAGGCGGTCACACAGGTGCTGCGCGACGATGGGGCGAGCAAGGATAAGTTTCATCGCGTGTTCGCGGCGCCGGACGATCCAATCGCGATCGACGAGGTAGAGGCGCTATCTCTGATGATCCTGGGGCCCGCCACGCCGCATGTCGGCCGGGGGGTGAGCAAGTCAGCGGCGACCGACGCCGTGACCGATGCTCTAACTCGCTGCCGCGCATCGCAGCGTGGGCGACGCAACACGCTGTTGTTCGTCGTTGCCGATGAGGCCCAATTGGACGAGGCGCGCACAGCAATGCGCCGCGCCTTGGCCTGGGAGTCGATCGTCAAGGATGGTCGGCTGCAAGGTCAGTTGACCCAGGCGCAGGCAGCGGACGCGCGCGACAAAGCCAAGACCAGCCGAGAGGGAGCCGTAAAGGCCGTTCGGCATGCGTGGAGCCACATCCTTTATCCGGTCAAGACGGAGAGCACCGAGGCCGGTACTCCCTTCGATCTCGACCACTTGGCACTGACAGCCAGGGATCATGCCGGGATTCCGGCTGCGGTTTACGCGAAGGCCAGCGTCAAAGGCGACGGCATCATCAAGGAAACGCTCGGCGGTGAAACCTTGTCCGCCCGCCTCAAGGAACTGTGGCCGGAGGACAAACCGCATCTCGCAGTCGCCGAAATCGCGCTGTGGTTCGCGTCGTACGTCTATTTGCCGAAGTTGCGCGATCGCGTGGTGCTGGAGACCGCCATCCGTGATGCCCTCGCCAAGCTCGATCCCGCATTCGCCTACGCGGATGCGTTCGACGGGGCGACGGGCAAATACGTCGGGTTGCTCTGGCAGAAGGCGCCGAGCGAACTGATGCCCGCTACCGCGGTTCTTGTGCGTCCTGCCATAGCCATCGCGCAGTTGCGGCCTGCGACCACATCTGGCCCACCGCCAGGTCCCGGCATCGATGGGGAACCGCCGGTGATCGGCGGCGACACGCCAACCGGCGGCACATCCGGCGGGCCCAACCCAAAGACGCAGCCACAACGCTTCTACGGTTCGGTCGAGATCGACATGGTCCGTCCGGTGAAAGCATTCGATTCGATCCTGAACGCCGTGGTCATGGAGTTGCAGCGAACCAAGGGCGCAAAGGTGACGCTGACGCTCGAAATCGAAGCCACGACCGAAGAGGGATTTGCCGAGGCCGATATCGGCGTCGTCCGCGACAACGCTCGGCAGCTCAAGTTCAAAGCAGAATCAACCGGGTTTGAGTGAACAGGACCGCTGCTCACAGACGGCCTTTCGCTCGATGGTCCTGCGAAAGCTCCGCTGTTTCTGCGGTCTTCGACGTTTCGGCACCGGCGCCGCTTTGTATCAATGTCGTCACACCACCCCGCCGACCAAGGAGTTCATCGAAGCCCCTTGCAGTGTGATAGATGCCGACGACGCCGAGCAGCGATGCGAAGCTCCAATCGATGATGCGCGCGTTGATCGGCTCAGCGCTGGGGTACAGGTAGACAAGGGTAATCATGGCCATACAAAACACGACCACAGCGCAGGCTTGAATGCGGCGATCGCCGAAGTGCGGCGGTTCGCAAAACCATTCGATCAGGAGTGCTAGCTTTCGAGGTGTTGGGTTGCCGCTCACAGGCTCCTCCCTGTTTATGGGGCGGTCGACGCGCATGTCAGCGAGTCGTCACGGTGACGGTGTATCGCTCAGCACGATCCCCGCCGGCGTCGCCGCCAGTGGGAAATTCAGATTCCATGCGCTGCCCAGATCGGCGCCGATATCCCAGCCGGCTGGCTTGGTGAGCGCTGCACAGTTGTCGGTGACTGCGTTGCCACGCCCCATGTCGCCGGTGTAGGCCGGCAGGCCCGCCGGACTGTAGGAGCCGTAGGGATAGAACAGCCGACAGCTCGCGCTCGGATTGGACAACGGCGAGGCAAGCGTAAGCCGCAAGTGCGTGGCGTTGATCCGGACGCAGGCCGTCGCTCGCCGCAGCGTGCCAGGGGACGACACGGAGCCGCCGTCCATCACCAGAAAGCCCTGCCCAGATGCCGCGAGCAACGGCACGACCAGGTCAGTGCCCGCGTCATGCGCGACCGTCAGCACCACGGTCGACGCGTCCTGCCGGAAGGCATGCGTGATGCGAGGCCCGCCGACGGACGGGATGCCGGCGGGGATGTTGGCGAGTGCATCAGCGCGACCAAGTGGGCCGATCGCACGGGCGATCACCGGCGCAGCGAGACGGGCAAACCGCTGGTTGTCGGGCGCGTCGCGGTGCTGGTTGTCGCCGCCTGTTTGGATCCCCGTGCCCGGGTCCCAGGCAGCACCGCGGCCATTGCTGTCCGCCATCATCGGGTTGCCGATGACGATCCCGTTCGACGGGTCGGCGGCGAGGTCGGCGACCACTTCTCGGTGCATCTGCGCGCCGTCGGTGTTGCCATAAGGGAAGCCCTCCCACCACACCATCGGCAGGTTGGCAGCCGTGGCACCGGGCACCATCGCCCGCTCCAGCGCGAGAAACCGCAAAGCCGCAGCGGAGAACAGCGACTTCTCCGAGTACGGCCGATAGCTGTCGGTCTCGCTCCAGAGCCACACGATCGCCGCGCAATCGGCGAGGTCCTCGGCCGACTGCGCCGCCATGAACGACTGCACGCCGAGGCCGTCGGACCCGAGCGCCCAACCGGCGGGCTGCGAGCCATCATGCGGATCGGCAATGAACGAACCGGGATACACAACGGCGCCGACGCCAGGCATGTCGTAGATGCCGTGGCCCGGAACGATCGTCCAACTCGACACGCCGTGTGAGGCGAACACGTTGTAGGCGAGCGCGCCAAGGTGCCAGGCCACGCCTTGCGCGAGCAGATGCGCCGCCCCGTCGATCAGCGCGTAGTAGGACGCGTTCGACTGCCCGGTGATCAGCAGGGTGACGCCCTTGCGTGGCCCTCGCTTCCACCGGGTCGCACACGCCAGCAAGGTCGTGATGTCTCCCGACGCGAGCGCGCGCGGCCAGCTTGCAGCCTCATGAAACCAGCACTGCGCTCCGCCCTGGCCCTGGCCGGAATGCAGAAACAGCAGCGACCCGCCGCCGGCTCCGAGTGGATTCGCGGCGCCGGTCGCGACCTGTGCGCCATCGAGCCACACATCGACACCGGAGCCGGGCGTGTTGCGGATGATGATCGAGTGCGTATGCCGCCGCGTCAGCGCGGACGTCAGTACCACCTGACCGGCACCGGGGAACAGGATGAGCCGGTCGCCAGCGCCGCGGATCGCGTCTGCCTGCAGCACCGCTACCCCGCCTGCGGTCAGCAGCGAAATCGCGCCGGTCGAACCTTGCCGCCAGTTCGGCCGCGACCACACCAGATACCTGGTCCACCCCGTCGCCGCTCCCAGGTTGGCCGACGTCAGACGCAGGCCGGAATCGCCGTCCATCTTCGGCAGATACTCGCCACTCTGTGGCATCGCCGGCGGCACAATGGTGTTCAGCCCAATGCCGCCGAGCAGGCCGTTCAACCGCGGCGTCGCCTGCGGCAGTGTACTGCCGGAGACGCGATACGCGGCGAGCGCATTGCCGGCGCCAGATTTGTCGGCGACGCTGGTAACAGCGTTGTTCCATGCTGGCAGCGGGTGCCCGCCGGCATCCAGCATGCCTGCGAAGGTGCCCGCATCCCACCACCCGCCAAGGCCGGAAATCGCGTCCGGGTAAGGCCCGGTGAAAGTGCCGCCGGGATCGGGATCAGGGTCGGGATTTGCAGCACCACGCAACGGCCGCCAGAACGCCGTGCGACCAGGCGCAATCAGCATCGCGCGGCCGGGTCCGATCAGAGCAACACTCATGACGGCGCGCTGGCGAGGGCCGCGAAGCGGACCGTCCGGCATGAGGCCACGGAAGCGGTTAGCTGGCTCATGATCGGGTCAGGCCGTGACCGTGAAGGCCGTGGGCAGGCACAACGTTGCAACGACGTTGGCCCCGGCGTCCTTGGCGACCGCCCAGATGTAGTAATTTCCCGGCGTGGCAGGCGCAGTCATGTAGGTCCCCCACCAATTGTGCCCGCCGTTGCTGAACTGTGAAGCGACCCCCTGAAATCCCGTTGTCGGCACCACGCTGTTGCTGAGTGAGAATGCATGCGAGACGCTGGCCGGCACGGTGTGGCTGCCATCGCCCGCGACGCTGTTGTCGTTGGTGTTGACGATGATGCCGCCGAGATTGACCTGCCACGTGGTGCCCGCGGTCGGCGCGAAGCCAGCGGTCAACAGGTAGTTTCCGCCGCTCGTGGTGGCGGCCGTCACCGCTGCGGTCCAGGCGGAGCTGCCGCCCGCGTTCACCGCCGACACCTCGAAGTCGTACGACGTGCTGAGCGAAAGGCCGGTGATTGTGGTCGACGCGCCGACGATGCCCGCCACCACGGTCCAGGTGTTCGTACCCGCCGGAGACCACCGCGCCGTATAGGTCGCGACCGCGCCACCCGACGCCGGCGCCGTCCAGGTCAATGGCATGGTGGTGCCGGTTGCTGCACCCGCAGCGAGCGCGGTCGGCAGGCCCGGCACCGCCAGCAATGTGGTGGCATTTGCCGTCGCAGAACCGGTGCCGTTACCGACGACATTCACCGCGAGCACCTGGAAGTCGTAGGCGGTCGCCGCGGTCAGGCTAGTGACCAGATAGGTGGTAACCACCACGCCCGTCGCCGCTGTCGTCCACGATCCGGCACCGGTAATGCGGAATTGCACGGTGTAGGTGGCGACTGCCCCGCCGGTCGCGGGCGCGGTCCAAGCCAGTGAAACCGAGCTGGCCGTTGGGCCGGAGGCTACGAGGCCGGTGACCTGGCCGGGCACCAGCGTGGGCAGGGCAACCGTGCTGCCCGTGACGATGGTCGAAGCCGGGCCGGTGCCTGCTGCGTTGCTGGCCAGCACCTCGAAATCATACTGGGTCGACGGCGCCAGGCCGGACACAGTCAGGCTGTTGGAAACCGTGCTCTGCGATGTCCACGCCCCGCCAACCGAGGTGACCCGATAGTTCACCAAGAAGCCGCTTGCCGGCCCGCCCGTAACCGGCACCTGCCAGGACAGCGCCACGCTGCCGGAGGTGGCGACGCCAGCGGTAAGACCAGTCACCTGCCCCGGCGGGGTCAATGGTGCACCGCTGCCCGCGAGCGACGCGAACACCAGCGTGCCGCCCGAATACGAGACGGCGCGCAGCTCGGCCCCGAGGCCCGTGGCCAGCGTCTGCGCGCCGCTCGACGTCACGACGCCGGCCGCGAAGGTGACCGCGCCGCCGGACACATTGATGACCGAACACGCGAAGCCGCTGCCCATGTTGACGAAGGCCGGGGTGAGCGTGACCGGCTGCGAGCAGACCAAGATCGCATCGTTGTGCAGCGACCCATCGAGCGTGATGTTGGCTGCGATCTCCACCACCGGCCGCCGATAGCCCGGCAGCTTTGCCTTCATCCAGGTCCAGATGGCGCTGAAGGTCTGGGCCGTCATGGTGCTCGAACCCTGGCCTACCCAGACCCGATCGGTGTCCGCCGCGGCCGCCGCCAACGTGCCGGCATCGATCGTCTGGCCGTCGAGAAAGTCCTCGACCCGGATGGCGTGATCAGCGCCGCCCTGGCTGATCCCCACCATGTCGTCCGCGCCGACTGTCGAGACCGGACCCAGACTACTGATCGGGGTCGCCTTGTCGGCGATCGCCGTGTCGGCATAGGCCTTGGCCGCCACCAGCGCCGCGCTGGTCGCCGCGGCCGCCGTCCCTCCGACGCCATCGGCGTACGATTTGGCAGACGCCAGCACCGCGTCGGCGTGCCCGTTCGCCGTGCTGGCAACCGAGGCTCCAACCTGGTCGGTGTAGGCCTTCGCGGTGACCAGCGCCGCATCGGTGTAGGCGGTAGCGGGCGCGCCAATCGAGGCCGTCACCTGCCCAATCAGCCACTCGGCGAACAGCGCCGCCGGCGCCCGGCGAGTGTCGGTGGTGCCGTCCGCGTTGGTCTGGTCAAGCGGGATTTGATCCGTCGGCGCGATTGCGCCCGCGGGGTCCAGATCGCCGATGAAAGGCATGGATGCTCCGATCAGAATCCGCGGAATTGCAGGACACCGCCAGCCTCGATCTCCAGGGCGGCCCCGGTCCTTGTGGTGGCCGCGGACAGCAGCGCACCGCACGCGGGAAGCAGCGGGGTGCCGTCCCGCGTGAGCAACGCACTTGCCGGATCTGGCCGCACCGCCAGCTCCAGCATCGGTGGCGCATCGAGCGCCGGCGCATCCGACACCACGATCGCGACATCCGCAGCCAGGCGCTGCCCGCTGCGAAGCGATAGCGTCCAGTGCGCGACATAGGAGCCGGGCGCACCGCCGGACAGCCAGGCGATGAGCAGCCCGCCGAAGCTGGCCAGCCGCTCCACCTCCGGCTCGGCTCCAGCCGGCGAGATTGCCATCGTGACACCGACGATCTCGTCGTCGACGCCAGCGAGAAACTCGCGGCAATCCAAGCCATAATCGAGAACGTCACTCGCGCGCTTGTCCGGCCAATGGCGCGGGAGCGCCGGAGGAAGACGGCCGCGCTGCCCGATGCCCGCATAGCGGAACAGCGGCACGAACCGCGCAGGGTCCGGCACCCAGGCTCGCGGAATCATTGCAGCATGACCGTGGCCGTGACGCTCTTCTCGCGCCCCTGCGGCGTGACGACGGCACACCGGATTACATAGGCACCGGG
Organism: Acetobacteraceae bacterium; assembly: GCA_037201625.1. Taxonomy (GTDB): domain Bacteria; phylum Pseudomonadota; class Alphaproteobacteria; order Acetobacterales; family Acetobacteraceae; genus JAMXLO01. The sequence goes on from JBBCGR010000004.1 coordinate 409,545, forward strand.
CGCAGTGGCAGGCCCAAGACGCGCGGTCACACGGCGAGCCGTGAACGCGACCGCCGCGAGCGCGAGCGCCACATCCGGCAGCACCGTGGCATTGGCGATCCGGTCGAGCGGTGCCAACCACGCTGCGAAGTCGAACGCGTACTCGAGCTGATCATCCGCTCCGGCGAGCGGAAAGCGCAGTTCGGCGTCTGTGCCATCGGCGGGCACTATCACCACGCGTGAGACGAACATCGCAGTCAGGCAATGACGATGGGCTGTGCAGGCAGCGTGGTGCCGTGGCCCTGCGCGACCTGGGCGCAGGCATAGACGTAGTTCATCACCGCCTTGGCGAACTCGGTGAACTGCCCCGCAGGCCACGTGTGCGCGACCCCGACAACGTCTGGCCAATTGAATGTCGCCCCGCCACCCGGCAGACCGAGGCCCGCACTGATCGCTGCAGCGATGCCGGTGATCTGCATCTGCGTCGCCTGATCGATGGGATAGGCACCGTCGAGCGCTGGCAGCGCCAAGCAATCCACGGTCACGGGCTGACTGAGCAAAGCCATCGCCTGCTGCTGCAATGTAGGTGGAGGCGGAAGCGGCGGAGGCGCGAAGACCGAGCCGTCATAGGTCCAGCGAGGCTCCGGTTGCGGGCTGACAGCCGACACGTCGATCCATCGCAAGTCCACATGGAACAACTCCGCAAGCGGCGTGGCGGAGACCTCGGCCGGCGGCGTGTACAGTTCGGCGACGATGCCGTCGTCGATGCGCGCATAGGTCGGCATGCTCACCACCTCACGATACAGAAGCCGGGCGCGCCCGCGGCGCCGTTGCACGGCGTAACGCCATCCGACAGAAAGCCCGCGCCGGCCGCACCACCGCCTGGAAAGATGCCGTCAAGGCCCGTGGTGCCGGAGCCGATCGAACCGCCGACCGCGGACGCGCCGCCCATGCCGGTGGTGGTCGCAGTAGCCGCGCCGCCAGACGAACCGATGATGTTGAGGTCGCCGTTGTACGGCGTGCCACCAATCCCGCCGAAGTCCACCGAACCAGTCGGTGTTACAAGACCGTTGAGGGCACCGCCGGTCGCGCTGATGTAGCTGCCAAAGCTGGACGTGCCGCCGCCACTCGGCCAACTCGGGCCGGTGGTCGTGCCCGCGATGCCGCCGCCACCAATCGTGACCACGATCACCTGGAAGGGAGTCAAGCCGGTGATCCGCCGGCGCACATAGGCGCCTGCACCGCCGCCGCCGCTTCGCCTGGTGCCATAGGATGCAAAACTGCCGGCACCGCCACCCCACAACTCGACATCGACCGCGGTAATGCCGGACGGCACCGTGAAGTTGCCAGTCCCCCAGAACGCCACCAGCCCGTGCGATGCGGCAATCAGGGACCGGATCGCGGCAAGCACCTGCGCTCGGTTCGTCTTGTCGAGCGACATGCCAGCCGCCAGTACGATGGCGACCAGCTCTTCCTGCATTGCGTTCGCCCAATCTTCGTCCACGATCGTCGCATCGACGCTGGTGAGCGGGTTGCCCTCCTGGAAATAACCTGGCGTGCCATAGGCTCTGGGCGCGGGGAGCGACGTGCTCGCCGACGGGACATCAATGCGGTGCAAGGTCAGCCTCCGTAGGCAAATTGAACGATGGTCTCGGCCGGAGCGATGCGACGGATGACGCACTCCAACTCGGCGTTGCCCCAGCTCCGCAACGGCTCGCCGACGGCGGATTGCCCGATCCGGAACGGCCGGATCGTTGTCTCGGGCGCATGCACCCGCCACGCGAAAATCCAGCCCTGGCCGTAGAGCGGATCGCCGACGCGAGCCTGCCCGACGCGGAACGGGTAGAAGCGCTGGATGGTGATCGTGTAGCCAAGCTGTTCGGCGACGGCGATGAAGTAGGCCGCCGACTGGCCACCCTTCGCGCGAATCTTGGCGAGCAGTGCAGCCCGGCGCTGCCCGATCGTGGGGTTCAGCGGCGTGCACGGGTCCGGCAGGCCGTAGTCGGTCTCGAAATCCGACAGCAATTCGAGGGTCGAGTGCGGGTCGGCCTCCACCTCCGACAGGTAGACCGTCGCCCGATGATGTGCGTACGTCCCGTCGGCGATCGCCTGCACGACCTGGGTCAGCACCGCATCGTCGTCACGCGTCCACGCCGCACCCCGCGGCAGCAGACCCTGGATGAAGCGCAGGAAGTCCCCGAGCGTCAGATTGACGAAGCTCGTCACGTGAAGCTCACTGCCCCGAGCCGCGCGACGTGCCCTGGCGCGGACAGGATGCTTGCCGACGGTGCGGTCATCTCGAAGCCGAGAATGCCACCAGCCTGCGCCACGGCATCGATCACCTGCTCCAGGTAGAGCGTACCGCCGGGCACGCCGGGCGACACACCGGCGCCGATCGTCGCCCCGCCGGGCGTGGTAGTGGCGAACAACGCACCAAGCGAGGCCAGCACCGCCGCCTGCGTTACCGATGTGTTCGGCACGAGGTTATGGATCGTTACTGCGATGGCATCGGTCGCCAGCGCGAACACGATGCAGTCCGCCGTTACCGGCTTGACCGCGTCGATCGCCGCCTGCACCGCCGCGACATCGGCCGGCAGCGGAATGAAGTTCACCCGCGCATCCATGACGAACGCGACGTCCACCGTGCCCGGCCCCCGGTTCAGCGGAAAGCACCAGGCGCGGGTGACGCCAGCGACGCCGGTCGCCCATTGCACATAGTCGTTGGCATCACCGCCCTGCGGCGGCCGTCGGCGATGATCGAGCGCACGCGCTCGCAGGCCATCATCGGACTCGGCATCTAGGCCACCAGTGAGACCAGACCCCGCGACAGTCGCGGTAGGCTGCACGCCGGCGATCGCCACCATGAGGGTGAGTGGGTCGCCCGCATTGGCGTTGCCCGCGGCACCGCCCGCGATCGCCGCCACTGTCAGCGTGACGGACCCCGACGCCAGCACACCAGCCGTCTGCGTCGTGTATTGCGCCGACGCATCGGCGTTCTGCAGCAGCAGGCCCGCCGGCACCGGGATACCGTCCGGTGCACCGAGGAAGGTCGCCGTCCCCTCCGCCGGAGCCGATACCAGACGCGAGATACCGTCGATCGCCGCCTGCCGCTCCAGGTAGACGGTCTCGGCCGTGTCGAGGAACAGCTGCTGCGACAGCCAAACCAGGAACCGATAGAGCAGCCACAGGCCGCCTGCGACGGTGTCGCCAAACACGCCGACCAGCATGCGCCGCAGCCGCGGATTGGTGCCGCTGATGCGCGCAATGAACTGCGCCCGCATCTGCGTCCGCAGGTCTGCCAAGCTCGGGATGGCGAGCGGCATCAGGTCAACTGCCACATCGGGTCGAAGGTGACCGAGCTGTTGCCCTGCCAGATGGTGACCGCCAGCGCGATCCAGCCGCGTCGCGGAAAGCTGGCGTGCACCTCGACCGCTGTCGCGACGCCATCATCGAGCATCCATTGCAGCGCCTCGCGCGCATAGTGCTCCGCCCGGCGCGCGGTCTCGGGGATCTGCTTCTCCCGCGCCAGTAGCCAAAGCTGCGAGCCGATCAGGTCCGGCGCCGGCGGAGCGTCCGGCACGTCGAGCACCAGGTCTCCCCACCACCCGCGCCGATCGCGCGTGCCATCGGGGATGACCGCATCGGCATCCGCCAACCGGTCAGTGAGCAGGCTGATGATGACCGCGGTGCGCAGGCCCTCGTCCACCGCAAGGTCGCCGTTGACCACCGCCATGTCGGCGCGAAAATTCACTGGGTCCCAGATCAGCGCGAAGTCGGTCATGTGAGCCGCACCTTCCGCCCGTTCACCGTGACGTTGTCGCCCGGCGCGTTGAGCTGCACCTCGACCGTGGCGTTGACGATCGCCCGGCCGGTCACCGTTGCGGTCAGGCCGTTGCCGGCCGTCACCGCAACCGGCAGCGTAGCCGACGTGACCTCCAGCCGGTCGGTGCGGAACACCACGCGGCCGCCGAAGCCGGAGATGCCCACCTCGCCCTCGGCGAGATCGGGGATCGCGTCGCCGACCATGTCGCCGCCGATCGCCACCACGTGGTCGCGCGAGCCGAGTACCTGCAGCAGGATGACATCGGCGCCGCGCTGCGGCCGCGCCGACATGCCGGGCGGGTGCAGCAGCTCCACGGTCCACTCCTCTTTATCGAGACCCTGGACCTGCACCACCACGCGTGGGCCGACGCCGCTCTGCACCACCTTGGCGCGGGTCACCATCGAGCGGATCGCGGACCCCAGCCGCGCGAGTGACATCAGCGCGCTAACCGCTTCCGGCGCCTGATGGCGGCCGGCTCGCTTCGCGATCCTCGCATCCGCGCCGCCATCAGCCGGGCGCCAGGCCGTCGAGATCGAGTGCGCCGCCGTGCTTGCCGCCACCGTGGTGCTTGCGGAGTTTCACGGCGCCGGGGTCAGGCGTGTAGCCCTCGACCGGGCCGAGCATGAGCCGCGTGGTCCGGCCAGTCTTCTCGTCCAGCACATACTCGACGCGCGCCGACAACAGATCGCGATCGATGCCGAGCCACGGAGCGGAGACCGGGACAAGCTGGTTCAGCGACCAGAGCGACCCGTCGGGCTGCCGCCAGCCCTGCACCTCGATGTGCACCTGGATGGAGCGGCCGTAGGCGAAAGCCCGCTGCCAGTTGGCGCGAAGCTGCATGCCGGCCTGGTCGAGCTGGCTCTCCGCCAGCGTCACATGCGGGCGGTAGCGCGGCACGCCGGCATCGTGCGCGACGGTGCCCTGGCCAGTCTGCACCACTCCACCCTTACCGGCATACGAGGCAGGCCCCGGCCCGTGGAGCGCGCTGAGATCAAGGCCGCCGGTTGCGGCACCGCCGACCCCGTGCTGCCCCTTCACGATGTAATCCGAGAACCGCCGATGCACGTTGATCGACGATTGTGCGCGCAAGATGTTGTCCCCCTGGACAAGGCGACCGGCGGCGCGCGTCGAGCCGGCGCGGGTGAGCACCAGGCGACCGTTGCCATCGTCGCAGGCCAGCACTCCGGCGAGCCGACACAGCCGTTCGAGGAACGTCCAGGCGGTCTCGCATCGTTCAAGTTTTGCGTCCGCCACCACACTGGAGGCGCCGTCGGTCTCGACCACCACATCGATCTTGAGCAGGCCGCAGATGGACCGCGCGATCGCCTCCAGCGTGTAGCCGGCGAACTGGCCGGACTGGATGTCGGGCGTGCAGTCGATCAGGTCCTCGGTGCGGCAGCGGCCAAGGATGCGAACGCCGTGCGCCACGCGATCGAACATCGGCTGGTAGCCGTCGACATAGCCGGTCAGCACCGGGTCCGACCCGATCGAGACCACGCACTCCGAGAACGGCCGGATGAGCCACGGCTCGTCTTGCTCGGGCCACCGTTCGCTCACCGCAATGTCGAAATCCGACGCGCACCGATCGAGGCCGCGGCTGACTCGCAGCGATGTCCAGCCCGCGTAGATCTTGCCATCGACGGTCAGCGTCGGGCTGTCATCGGCCAGAGGAGCAGCACTCATGGCACGAGCTGGTAGCCGGCGCGCGGCATGAAGGCCGGGTGCGGTACATCATTCAGCGTCTCCAGCTCCTCGGCGCGGCCCGCGTCGTGGTGCAGCAATTGCGCCAGCGCCAGCGATGGCAGGCTGCCGGGCAGGCTGTAGCGAGCCAGGCGCGGCAGTTGCTGGGCACGCTGCGTCACGTCCTGCACCGCCATCGCGCCGATCGCCTGCCAGCCGAGATACAGCTCGTCCAGTCCGGCATCGGCCGCCGCCTCTGCCCGCGCATCGACAAGCTCGAGCACCTGCCCGAGCGCTGCCGACGCGGCATCCGCCGACGGCCATACGATGGCCGCGTAGACCTGCAACACCGCCACCGTGGCGGCAGCCTCGACCAACCCCACGATCGCCGCCTGCTGCGCCGCCATGGCGGTCAAGGCGGGCGTCGCAGGCGTGATCGCCGCCAAACCGTCACCCCAGCCAGCGAGGCCCACAAGCCCGCCGGTGAGGTCCGCACCCGGTCTGAACAACGGCGCCCGGCCGGCGACAGGATCGTCAGGCAACGGAGGCGGAGCCAGCGACGTCGCGACGATGTCAGCTGCGCCGGTAAACACGTTCAGCACCGCGTCCGACGCAGCATCGTCGTTAGTGAACGAACCGGCCATGCCGGCGATCGACGAACGCAAGCCCAGGATCGTCGCCGGCGGCAGGCCAAGCATGCTCTCGGCGACCTGGCCGAACAGGTTCTCGGCAAAACCGAGCAGATAGCCCGGCCGCTTCGCCGCGAGGCTGGCGATGGCATAGGCTCGCTTGATGACGGGCAGCAGCTTCAGCAGACCGTGCAGCAGACCACCGGCGGTATCGGTGACGCTGAGCGGCGACGGCTGCTTGCCATCCTCCACGAAGTCTATGTCGAAGGCCGCGTAGCCACCGCGATCCTTGCTCTCGCTCCAACGCAGCAGGCCAGAGCGGCATTGCCGTTCGCCGAGGAAGGGATGCACCAAGGTGCCGGCGCTGTTCTTGTCCTGGCAGGCGGCGAGTAATGCGTCGCGCTTATCTTGGTAGTCGTCACCAATGACGAAGGCCCTGATGTGGTGCCGCTGAGCGGCGCGGCCCAGGTCCTCGGTGTAAGGTTGATCACGAAGCGGAAACTCGTGCGTGACAATGCGGCGACCGCCCTCGCCGGTGGCGACATCGACCACGAACGGCACGCCGCGGAACGACGCCGGCCGCAACACGGCCGATCCTGCCGAAAGGTTCGGGAAGCCGCCAAGCGCGCCGGTCAGCGCGGTGCCAGCGGATGACAGAAGACCACTCATGGCAGCGCCCTTGCGAGGGCTGCGAAGCAGACCGTCTGCCAGGAGGCCACGGAAGCGGTTAGCTGGCTCATCAGAATGGCGCCAAGGGATCGGAGTGACCGACATTCACCTCAGGGTGTGGAACGTTGCCGTCCGTCTCGGTGCGCACCTGGGTGCCCGGCGGCAGGTTGGGAATGTCGAGGAAGATGCGCAAACGTCCCTCCACCCCAACCTCCGGCATCAAGCCGCTGCCGTGCCGGCCCGGACCGTCATACGGGCTCGGAAAACGCAGCGCAGGCATGCCGGGCATGTCGAACATCGGCCCCGAGCGCGGATCGTAGGGCGGAGGCGGAGCCGGCAGCGCCTCGATGCGCCGCCGTTCTCGGTCAGCCTCCTGCGCGGCGATGATCCGCTCCACGTTCGCCGATTCCCGGTCCAGCCGCTGCTGCAATGACAGGCCGTCATTCGGTCGCACGATCGGCGACGTTCCCTCGGCGTTGAACGGCGTGGTGGGCGCGCCGGCGGAGTTTGGCCCGAACTGTTCCAGCTTCGGCCACACCATCGACGGGTAGCGTTCCGGGTGGTCGTGTTGGTCCTTGGCGTTCGCCAGCGTGTCGCCGTAGCGGATGCGGCCAAGCACGTTCGCCGTGGCCGCGGTGCCAGTCCCAGCCACCAACGCAACGATGCCCCAGGCTCCGAGGGCGGCGAAGATCGTCGTGCCCGCAATCGCATCGAGCGCGGCGGCTACCTTCAGCAGGCCAGCGCCGGCGGAGATGCCCCAGCCTGCAAGCTTCAGCAGCACCAGGCCCTCGACAACCGTCTTCAGGCCGCCAAGCGCAGTGACCAGTTCGCCAGCACCGGATGCGAGCGCACCGACATCGTGCGCAGCGCCGCTCCAGTCCTGCTGCTTCATGAAGTCGGAGAAGTCCTTGACCGCGCCGGTGATACCGGTCGCCACCCAGTCGCGGTTTGCCCTGATCCACAGCGCCATGTCGTCGACGATCGGCCGCAGCACGGGCGCCAACTCGGCGCCGACCACGTTGACGAAGCCATGCACCGCAGTGTCCAGCCGGATCATGCTGCGATGGTACGCTTCGAGGTTCTCGTTATCCTCGGCGGTGAACACGTAGCCGAGCTGGCGTGCCTCCTCGGCGAACTGCCGGATCGCGTCACCGCCCTTGTTCAGCATCGGGATCAAAGCCATGCCGCCGCGGCCGAACAGCGTGGTGGCGACCCAGGTTTTGAGCGCGGCGTTCTCGGTGTGCGCGAAGGAGTCGGCCAGCTTCGGCAACACATCCGCCGCGGTCACCGTGCCCTTCTTAACGTCCGCCATGCTGAAGCCGAGCCGCTGGAGGATCGCCGCGGCATCCTTGCCCTTGCCGAGACCGGCTGCGCCCATGGTCTTGTTCAGCCGGGTCAGCCCGAGCTGCATCGCCTCGATCGGCACCTCGTTCATGCGGGCTGCGTAGTTCAGCCCCTGAAGCTGCGCCGTCGTCACCCCGATCTTGTCGGCGGTGGCGATGAACTCGGCGCGCGCACTGGCGACCTTGTCGACCAAGGCGAACAGCCCAGTGGCCGACCCGGCGGCCCCCAGTCCTGCCAGCACCGGGAACAGCGATTGCAGCAGACCGCCAGTCGCGGCGACACGGGTGTTCAGCGCACCAAAGTGCTCGCCGAGCACCCGCGTGCTGCCGGACAGGCTGCTCAGCATTCCCGGCCGGTCCAGCTTGACCAGAGCACCGCGCGTCGCGTCGGCTTCGCGGCGGACCGCGGACAGGTCGGTGCGCACTGAACGGAACGCGGCACCCGACTGATTGACCGCCGAGACGATCGCCTGAAAGGTCGGGGTCGGCATTCAGCGATTACCTCGGGCGTTGCGCTCCAGCGTGGCGATGCGCTGCACCTGCAGCAGCGCCTGCGACAACTCCGACGTGGTCAGCTCAAAGACGTTGCCTATTGCGCCGCCCCACCACCGGGCGCACTCGAAGTAACGATCGACAACATCTCCGGGTCGGACGTCTCCAAAAAATCGCGGTTGATGATCCTCCCGAGCGCGATCACGTCGCGGCCCGCCATGGCGTCGACCGCAGCCGGCGTGATGGAGGCCAGGCGGGCGATCAGCCGATGCGTGAAGCCAGCATCCTGCTGGTCGCCGCATGACCGCATGTCGAGGCCCGTCGGCTCGCGCAAGGTGAGTTCCGCTACCTCGCGGTCCACCGACGTGACCGGGCGCGAGAGGCGATAGGTGATGGGACCCGTGATCATCCGAAGATCTCCTGCATGTCGAGGCCCGAGAACTTGACCTGGAATTTGCCCGCCACGCCGTCCAGCTCGATCTTGTCGGTCTGGAACGCATTAAAGAGCTGATACGTCTTGCCGATGTTCAGCGCGAACTGGACCGTCACGTCGGTCATGGCGCGCAGCGCGACCAGGCTGAGCTGCGGATTGTCGAACAGCTCGGCCTCGACCATCGGCGGATCGATGCGCTCGGTGAAACCGACCATGCCGGACGGGCCGGATACCGGCGTGCGGATCTTGCCGCCAACGTCGATCTTGAAGTCGCCGGCAAGTTCGTAGAGTACGCCATCGACGTAGAAGTAGGCCGTGCCACCACGCGCAACCTGGGCCATGCGGGATCTCCATCACAGGGAAGCAGCGCCTTGCAGCGCGGGCAGTTATGCCGCTGCAGCAAGCCGGAACTGATTGAGCACCGCGAAGATGCGAAGTCCGCTGATCAGGTAAGGGTCGAACAGCACGTCGACGCGGCTCGGATCCTGCGCGTTGCGGATGACGACAAGGCCCTTGGCGAACAGCGCGGTGTTATCGACCAGGCCCGCGACCTCCATCGACGCATACTGCGCGATCAGCTCGCCCTTGATGATCGCCGGTGTCACCACCGGCTGGCCGAAGCCTATACGCGTGCCGTCGTCCGCCAGCTTCGCCCGCGCGAATTTCTGCGTCACCATCGAGCGGAGCCGCCGGGTCACTGCCATCAGCGTGAATAGTGTCTCGACGTCGAGATACGATTGGTCCGCCTGCCCGAACTTGTTGAGCTGGTAGGTGGTGATGGCGCGCAGCACGGACACGTTGCCGGCGCGATCGAACCCCGGCTGAGCGATGCCGGAGCTGAGCATCGTTTGCAGCGTGGTCTTGGAGAACCGATCGGTCACCGCGGGCGCCAGTACGCCGTTGACGGACAACGTTTGCAGCGGCCGCGCCGGGTCCGCCTTCAGCGACGGGATGCAGGCGGCCGTCATCGCGGCGGCGAATTCCCAGGACGGCGTGGGCACGCCGGCACAGCCCCAGATCAGCGCGTGCTGGTCGTTGTGCACTGCCCCGAGCGTAATGAGATTGGCGGCGGTGTCGATCTTCGCAGTGAACACGCCGCCAAAATTCTGGTCGAGCCACGACCACCGGCCGGCGCTGTCCGACATCAGCGTCTGCAGCGCCGCGAGCGACGTGGCATCCGCGTAACCGCAGATCACGAAGTCATAGTCGATCGACCCGAGCGCCGCGGCGACACCTGTCAGGTCGGGCGCGCCGGTGCCGCCGGAGAGCGCGCCAACCGCCACGGTCAGACCGGGTGGCAGCGCCTCGCTGCCCTGTGCGCCATAGTAGTTCAGCCGCACATCGAGGCCCGCCTGTGCCGAATTCCGCGCGTCCGAGGTGAGCGTGACTACGCCAAGTGAACTGCCACCGCCCATCGGCAGGCTAGCCGCGGCGTTGACCGCCAGCGCTGTCGCGGTTGCCACCTGTGTAGCGGTCATCCCCGAGGTCACGCCGACCTGCACCAACTGGCCGCCGACGTAGAGCGCCATGGAGCCCGGTCCCGTGGCCGTGCCGGTGATGGTGACAGGCACCGTTGCAGCCGCGCCGGCGGCGGGGTCGGCGATCGGCAGACACCATACCTCGCCGAACGGATCGTTGGCGCGATAGGCTGCCATCATGCGCGCCAGCATCGAGCTCGTGCCGAACAGCGCGATCGCCTCCGCCACCGTCGCTACGTAGACTGCGGCGACCGGCTGGGTGATCAGCGTGCCGCCGACCAGCACCGCGCGCTGGATATCCTGATTGGCTCCCGCCTGGCTGTTGTCGAATTCGACCGAGAACAGCGGGATGCGCAGGTTCGGCGGGATGTAGGTAAAGCTGACCTGGCCGGACATTGGCGGGCTCCATCAACAGGGAAGTGGCGCCTCACGGCGCGGGTCGAGCGTTCAGCCGACGGGAAGGTCGATCTTCGCCGCTATCTCGATCCGGCCGTCCCGACCGCCCGAGCGTGGCGGCGGCGGAACCGGAAATTGCAGGTTGCGATACTCGCCAAGCCGGTCGGTCGGCGAGCCGGCATCCACCTGCAGGTTGACGCCCGAGAGCACCGGGCCAAGCCGTGTCTGGTAGCTCTCGCGCCAGCGCATGATGAATTCGATCCGGCCATCGCCGAGGATCAATTGCTCGTCGCCCTTGAACTCGCGCGACACCCGCATCGAGCCGATCGCGGCGAGCCGGTTCCACTCGGGATCTTCGAGCAGCGCCAACTGCGTCTGCAGGATCATGGTGTCGAGATCGCGCACCGCATCGTCCCGCGCCGCGCGTTCCACCAGCGCCTGCACCACGAGGGTCAGCTCCATGGCAAAGGCTGGCGGGCCAGAGCCGCCGGAGACGTCCTCGCCCTCCTCGCGCCAGAACACCAGCAGCCGCGGCATGTCGCCGGAGGCCACGCCATCAATGCGGTCAGCCTCAACCGCGTCGCCGGCCAGCGTCCGCTGCGCCTTCAGCACGCGGACCGTCACCCGAGGGATATCGATCGCCAACTGCGTCATGCGACCCGCTGGGCCTCCTCGTCGGACGCAAACCGCAACGGCACCTTGAGGTGGCCATGCCCATCGGGTTCCGCCGGATTGGACACGGCGTAGAGCCGGCCATCGACGGCAAACAGCTCGCCCTGGGCGGGCAGCCGTCCACCGGGCAGGCTGGCGGCGCGCAAGCCGAGCATCGGCCGCGCGCCAACGGCCACGCCGACCATGCTCTGCAGCATCTCCTCACGGTATTTGTCGTCGAAAACCGCAAGCAGCACGAGTGGTGGGTCGGTCGAGCTGTAGTAGGTGACCGGTCGACCCCACGTTGCCATGCAGGGCTGCAGCACGTGACGGTCGAGATCGATCACGTCATCACCCCGGTGGCGCGGGGGCCGGCGGAGGGACGTGCTCCGCCACGCCCTGTCCAACCAGGTCGTCGGCATGTGCCGCCGGCACCGACGCCGCCTCTCCGGGTCGGAAAGGGTGCAGGCCGGCGCCGGTGTAGAGCGCGGTGCCCGGCGCCGGGGTTACGGTTTTGACGTCATCGGCCATTTCAGGCCCTCCTCAGTTTGGCAGTCGGATTATGGCAACCGGCAACAGGCTGGGGGATAAGATCTGGCGCTTGATACCCGTGATGTAGTTTTGGCTCGGGGATGTGGATTGCGGACAATCAGGCTGAATCCGAGGCAGCAATCCGCAGCGCGCTATGGCTATATGCTTCCATGACCGAGCCTCTCCCCGAAAAGACATCCTACGAGGATGCCTATGCGGCACTCGTCGCGTCCGAAAAGGCGATCGCGGACGTCTGCTTCAAGCATCTGCAGCCCGGACCTATCACCTATGCCAGTCTGTTCGGAATGGGAATAGGTCGACGTGCTTTGGCTCTGTCATCCGGCTTCCGGTCAATGGTCGAGCAGCGGAATTCATTGTGCGCGCTTCCCATGGTCCGAATGCAACTCGATACGGCCCTCCGACTCTACGCTGGCTTTTTCGTCTCCGATCATCAGAAATTCTGCTACGACGTGTTCCACGGTGCTCAGATCAACCGCATGAAGAGTGACGCGAGCATGCCGATGACTGACAAGTATCTCGTTGACCGCGTTGCAAAGCGAAATCCATGGATGATCGATGTGTACCGCTTCACCTCGGGCTACATCCATTTCTCAAACCGTCACGTCCATGAAGTGATACGTATGAACGACGGGCAGAATGGGCAAGTCGTTATTGGGCCTAATGACTTTGATAGGCAGCCCGAACATTTTCTCGAGCCGATCCGCTGCATTCACCACGTTAATCTTCTCATTGAGTTCGCGCTGAAGGACTGGTTCGTCCGGATGTGCCGGGCAGACGCCATCGTACTCTCCGCTACTGAGGTCTGGGGTGAATACGGCGAGTTGGACCCGGACGAGTGAGTTCGCTTAGGCTTGCTCACGTTGGGTCTGTCGAACCGGATGAGAGGAGCACATGCTTGACAGGCTGAGGGATACGCTCAAGGCCGTGCAGGCCCGAGCCGGCACCAGGTTCTCCGGTATAGGAGTACTAGCCTGTGATGCGCCCGAGCGCATCCCTTTGTTCCCGATCACGCTGCTTAGACAGCCTCTGTGCGGTATGGATTTGGCTGACTTGCTCGCCGAAATCTCCACCCCCGCAAGCGAGTACCATGACGGGTTCCATGTGATCTCCTCGGAGTGGCAGTTGACGCGGGTGGCGCAATACTTTTCCCCGCCTATTGTGGGGACTGCCAGAATAGACCGATCCAAACGCTTTGGTGGTCGATATCTTGCCGCTCTTTTTGGCTCCGCTCTGCCGGATGTGAAGGCCGCTGGAATCGCGAGCACTGACTTTGGAATCGCTATCTTTGAGCGTGGGGTTGAAGTCCTTTACGAGAGGACGCCGTGATTTCCTTACTCCCACTCGGCCGTGTAATCACCTACGTCGCCATACTTTATTCCATCTGCACCGTCCTGATCCTGTATTTTACGTGGCCCGTGGACAACACCAGGACGATCTATTCAACTGTCAAGGTTGCATTGGCCGGCTCAGGCGCCCTCGGTCTGCTTCTTTTTGTCTTTTTTGCTTATGCGTGGCGTCGTGTCTGGCAACTGGTTCCTCGGTTGAATAATGCAGTGTTTCCGGATTTGAATGGCACGTGGGATATGAGGATCGAGTGGAATCGGGGCGAGGCGAACGGCGTCGCACAGGCAATTGCCACCATTCGGCAGGATTTTCTACGAATTAGCATGGAGGTTCATTCGAAGGACTCGGACTCGGAGACGCTTCTTGCACAACCAAAGAAGGATGCTGAGTCAGGTACACCAGTACTTTATTACATTTACAGAGTGATCCCGAAGAGAACCGCTGGCAAAAACGATCCACCTTACGACGGCGCAGCGGTCTTGAGACTTTCACCCACCGCTCAGGTCGGCCTTCAAGGCAATTACTTCACCGACGCCAATACGCGCGGCCATTTTCAGTTGACGAGGTCTACATCCTAAAGCGCGCGTCGCCGTGTCTTACTCAAGCTCTTCTCCGTTTCGGATCCTATGCAGTCGCGCTTGGAAGTCTGTTGGCCCGGAGATGGTTATGGCCATGCGTTTACCGAGGCCAAATCTCATCCGCTACGTACCCTGCCGCCCGGTCATCAGCACCTCGGGGCGGGTGCAAATGAACAGCGGATAAGAGGTGACCTCCATCCGCCACCACTCATTCCGATCGCGGTCGAAGATCGGCTGAACATACATCTCGCGGCCGAGCGTGTTCGCGAAGGTGAAGTTCTCCGCCGGCGCCAGCGCCCGCAGGAACACCCCATTTGCGTTGCGCGGAAAGAATTTGACCTTGTCGTGCGCGATGCCGATCGTGGTCGTGTCATCGGACCCGCGGTAGTTGAACCAATCTATGCCGCCGAACCGCATCGCCTCGAACGCGGTGCCCTGCCGCAGCTCCTGCGCCGCCGCCCAGTTGTAGTACGTCTTGGTCACGTCCGGATGGGTGACCAGCGCATCCCAGAAGTCGTCGCCGCACATCCCCATCACCACGGTCTGCGTGGTGAACGCGCCTTGCGAGGCGCGCGCCATCGTCCGGACCACCTTGTTGCACTGAATGCGGAGCGCGCCATCGACCGGGGATGCGTGGTTCAGGTCGAAAGCGATCTCGGTCGCCGCGGTGATGCCGAACTCGGCGAACCAATCGAACAGCGTGCTGCCGTCTGCGTCGATCAGCAGGCCCTGGATCGCCGCCAGCCGCATGTGCTCGAAGGTGAACTCCATGTTGGACTGCAGCCCGGTCGGACCCGCCAGGCGACGCGCCACCTCCGTCTGCAATTGCATCACCTCGGTCTCCTGGCCGAAGGCGCGCACGCTCTGGATTTCGTCGGCGTAGATCGTGTCGCCATGCCGGAGCCGCGGCACCTCGAAGTAGCGGGCCGCGCGCTTCTCGGTCGTGCGCTCGGTTGCCGGCGCACCACGCGGCGACGTCGGGATCAGGGTGAGCTGACCCTTGCGCTGTTCGACCGCCAGCGCCCGCGTGCGGATTGGATTGTCGGTGAACAGGCCGAGCTCGCCGATCCCGGTCGGCAGGAACGGGTTGCGCTCCACCGCTGAGGTCAGCTCGATCATGGTGAATGGGTCGGAGTGGAAGACGTCAATCGAGGCCATGGCTGGGCTCCATCAAGAGGGATGGGACGCCTCGCGGCGCTCCCTGGTGCCTTGCCCAAGGGCTGACCATAGGCCGTCGGCAACAGACGCGAAAAAACCCCGCACGAGGCGGGGCTTGCAGCGCGATCGTCGCCGAATGTCAGCGGGCGATGATGCCGAGGGCGCGCAGGTCCGCCAGCGCGGCAGCCTTACCAGGCGCGTCGACGCCGGCGGCATATTGCAGCTCGGCCGCATTCACCTCGGCATCGCGCGCGACATAGGTCGCCGCCACCGTGCCGGAGGCCGGTATCCGCAGGTTATCCCACAGCACGCCGACCGCGGCCTGCAGCCCGAGCGTGCCGGTGTTCGAATAGGCGGCGAAGCTGGAGTCCGCCGCAAGCTGGCCAAGCACCAAGCCCGCGGGAAGGTCCAACTCGACCGTGCCAGTATTGACGAAGTGCCCGACATCGCGCGAGCGCAGGCCCGGTCCTTCGCTGATCATGAACTCCGCGGGCCGGCGGCCCTCGTTCAGTACCGTCGATACCATGATTGTCCCTTTCAGGCTGGAAGAGTAGGTCGACCCAGAGTCCCTGGCTGGTTGGCGGATCAGTCTTCTTGGCTTCGCGGGGCCATGACCTGTGTGGCTCGGAATCCGCTTCGGATAGACTGCCTGGGGTGGAATCCGGCATTTCCGCTCATAGGATAGAACGCTGAATTACGGACATTGGCCGATGGCTGAAGTTCGTCGACTTGGCTCACGGGGTCGGACTTGCGTCAGGATCTGCCATCAGCGGACCGTTCTTGACCGTTGCGCGATTTTGCAAAAATGCCTCAAGACCCCCTTCGCGGATCTCGCAATCGATAAACAAAGACTGCAGCTTCTCTAGTAGAGCCGCATCGCAACGATCCGTGACAATGACTACGTGTGGCGGTCTGGGTCTGCTCTTTTGTGCACTAACAAGCAAACTGGCCAATCGACGATCATTCGATCGAAAGCTACAGCCGATCGAAACCCACGTCTCTGCTCCGCGCAACGCTGTCTCAGCCAGCATCCATATTTTTTCAATCAGCGGGTTGCCAAATCTCTTATGCAACGCAGGTGAGATCAGTAAGGGCTCGCGCGCGGCGCCGCAGGTGCATCGATAGTAAGTCTCCAAGCTACCATCCAGATAGAGCTCCGGTGTGAGGAGCCAGCCATTAATTGCATCCGCGGGATCGATTGATGATTTCACGTCACGGCACTTCTCACAATACAGCCAGGAAAGTGCGCCGTGTAGGTGAAGAACCTGTTGAGTGGAAGTCGCTTTGAAACGCTTGCGGCGTCGCGAAGAAAGATCCACGAGATCGTAAGGAAAGCCATACTCAATCTCACATCTTTCATCCCAACTAAGACCGAACTCTAATCGATAGTCGTAGTTTAGTGTGATGAAGCTATCATCGATGTGCGCCAGGCCAGCTAACCGCCGATACACATCCGACTGCAGGTTAAAGTCGAATTCGAATTGACCCGATGACGTGAGGCGTACACCCATCAATATAAGGCCGAGAACCGCATCTAGGTCCTTGCGGGCTCGCCTTACTTCATCGGCCGTCCATCCGGAGTTATTCAATTTCGTTACCTGCGACGGCGTATCCAATGCGCAGGCCAAATCTTCGAGATCCGCGTTGGCATCGACTGCTCTCGACAATCTCAGTACACGCGCGAGAGCGTCGATGAAAGCCGGATTAAACGCGCTGACGACCTCGACTGGCGTGTACATATAATTGGCACCGTCCGGTGGAAACCATCTGCCGGTCCGATAGTCGTCTCTCAGTTGCACAGCAGCCGCGTAAAACTCACGCGCCGCCGGCAACAGGTCTCGGGTAAGCGGCATGCCGGCAGCTCGAGACGCGCCGGCTCCGAGTAGAAATGCCGTCCCAACCATAGTGGCCCTCTTTGCCTTCGGGCGGTGGAGAGAATCTTCGCCGCTTTGCTAGAAGACAAATCGATCAACCACAAGATCGCTGCCGTGCAGGTCCCGTTTCTTCGCCAGATCCGGAATACCCCATGGAGATTCTGTTCCGGGGATGAGAGGATCTCAATGCCTGCCCTTGGCGCAGTTTCAAAAACTAATCGCTCGCCGGCGCGAGGTCTGGTTGGGGCGCGATGCGGGTGATGCCGGGCTACGCTGAATGTCGGTTTCAGGGATTGCCCGATCGTTAGGCCTAGCGACCGCCTCGGGTCGACAGCGGTTGTCGGTGCTGGATCCTAGCCTACGTTGCCGGCAGTTCTGAACACAGAAGTCCGCCTTCTTTCCCATCCATCAAACGTCGATGCCATCTCTCCGCTGACTTGGTAGCGGCCGACGCCCCTTACTGGCGCCGGCTCATTACCCGGTCCCACGTCGACCGACTATCGTTGGCGGCAGAACGCGAGCCACGCATGCCGATCTTGGCGAACGCCGCATCCCAGGCGGACGCGATGGCCACCGCACCTTGGCCCGGCTGCGGAGCGGCTCCGGCGCCGACCGGCGGCTGCGGCACTCCAGCCATCCGCGCATCGAGGCCGCCGGCACCCTTCGGCATCGCCTCCAGCATGGCCAGGACCTGCTGCCGCGGCATCGCCGTCTGCAGCGCGAGATACATGGCGACCCCGGGGTTCTTCGCAGCGTGCGGCGATGTCAGGACGGCGCGGCAGCGCGCACGCTCGCGGCGACGGGCGGCGGCCTTCTTGCCCTTGCCGGCCATCTCCTCTTCGTCGTCGTCTTTTTCGACGTCGTCGTCTTCGCCTTCCTCGCCCTCCTCGATTTCCGCCGCGGGCGCTGCCGCAGCGCTGGGCGCGCCGGCGATAGCAGCGGGCGGATCGGCGGCGACAGCCTCGGAACCGGCCTCAGCCTGCGTCTCAGCCTCGGCAGCATCCGTGACCATCGCCACCGTCGGCGCGGGCGTGGCGGGCTTGCCAGCGGCCGTGAAGCGGCCAAGTCCGACCAGATGGGCGACCGAACTCGCTCCGGACAGCAGTTGCGAGCGCATCAACATGCGAAAATCCCTTTCATGCGAGGTCGGCGAACAAGGCCCGGAGCGCCTCGTCCGGCGCCTCGACGGCATCGGCGAGACCGAGCGCCACCCCGGCAGGCCCAAGGAAGGTCGCCGCCTCGGTCTTGCTGATCGCGGAGACCGAAAGGCCCCGATTGCGCGCGACAGTTTCAACGAACAGCGTGCCGGCCGCGTCGACATCCGCCTGGATGGCAGCGCGAGCCGAGCGCGACAGCGGCTCGTATTGGTTGCCCTCGAATTTCCGTACGCCGAATCGGATCATCGTCACGGTGGCGCCGGCCTCCGTGAGGGCACGGCTCCAGTCGACGTGCATGCACACCACGCCAATCGACCCGACGCCGCCGGTGCGCGGCACCGAGATGCGGTCCGCGGCCGACGCAATCGCGTAGGCGGCAGAGAACGCGACCTCGGTCAGGATCGCCCGAATAGGCTTGATCCTGCGTCCCGCGACGATCGTGTCGACCAAGTCGAACAGGCCGGAGCACTCGCCACCGGGGCTGTCGATGTCCAGCACGATCGCGCGCACCGCATCGTCCGTTAGAGCGGTGAGAAAGTTGACCCGGATCCCGTCGTAGCCGGTCATGCCGGAATACGGGCAGAGCGTTCCCAGCTTGGCGACCAGCGTGCCTTCGACCGGGATGATCGCCACACCGCCAAGCACCTCGTAGCCGCGCACCGGCGCCGGCTCATCGTCCATCATCGGCATGAGCGCGACCGGACGGCCCGCCTCGCCGAACAGATGCGAGACCCTGAGCCGTTCGGCCAGAGCGGCAATGATCATCTCCGCCTTGCCCGGATGTATCGCCAGCGGCACGTTGAACACGCGTTGCGCCAGATGCGGGAAGCGCATCATTACACCGGCTGCGGGCGGGTTTCGGTGTGCGAGGCAGGCTCCTCGGCCGCGCCCCATTGCGGCAGCTTCAGGCCCTTCCGTTTGAACATCGCCACCTCGACGGCGCGCTGCTCGATCATTTCGCGCCAGTCGGCGCCGTTCATCTCGGCGCACGCCTGCTCCAACGTGGAAAAGCCGGCATCAAGGCCGAGCACCTCGCCCTGACGTTCTTTCACCGGGTCGATCCAGCCGCGGCCCGGCCCGATCCATCGGCAGCGCATGTAGGCGGCCCGGCCACCGGCGAAGGAAGGCGCGCCAGCCGGCAGCGGCACGCGGCCCTTATCGAATTCCTCCTCCAACCAGGCGCCATAGACCGGCGTGGCAAAGCCGATGGAGAAATCCGCCCGCCTACGCGCGAGCGTCTTCCATGCGTCGAGCAACTCGGCCCGTGCCGACGAATAGTTGGTGCGCGACCAGTCCTGCGAGACCTGTGCAGCAGACAAGCCAAGCGATGCGGCGACGTTCCGCAGCATGGCGTGCTCGAAATCGCTGAAATTGCCGCCCGGACGCGACGCGGACACCGTCTTGATGTCCTCGCCCGGCGCCATGGTTGGGAGCCGAACCCCACCCAAGGTGAGACCCTTCGCGCGATGGAAGTCAGCCCGCAGCGCCTGATAAGCCGAGATTTCGGGGTCATCGGGATCTTGCAGGGCGTTCGAGACCTGCCCCTGGTCGAACGGCGACGTGATGAAGGTGCCGAACACCGTCTGCAGGATCGCCTGCTGCAACTCGGCGCCGTCGTATTTCGTCAGCATCTTGAGCCGCGCCAGGATCGGGTTCAGCACGGACAGGCCACGGTGCTGCCCGGCCCGTTCGCGATCAAAGTCATGGACCACGATGGGCCGTCCCCAGGCGGTCTCGCGCGGCACCCGATCCCAGATCATACTCTCGGCCGCCTCGTACCAGTCGGACGGGTAGGCCCGGCGGATGTGGTAGGCGATCGGCGCGCCGAGACCGTCGATCTCGACCCCACCCCGCAAGTTCGCAGTATCCACCTGCTGGTTCGGGTTCGACAGCCTATCGGGATCGACGATTTGCAGGGTGGTGGCGTTGCGCGCGCCGTACTCGCCGACGAACTCCGGCAGGTAGAGCAATACGCCCAGGCCCTCGCCATCGATCACCTTGTGGGTGAGCGCCAGATGGAACATCTGCACCATCGTCTGCGAGCGCGTGGCGTCGCAGTAGCGCGCCGGATCGTCGGCATACATGCGCCAACCGGCCTCGACCACTTCGGCGAATTCGTCGGCCCAGACTGCATCGAACGCCTTGTCGATCGCTGCGAGTGCCAGGAAGTCCGGCTTGGCGACTAGCCGAAACTGCGCCCCGATGGCGTTGTCGACGATGCGGTTGGTGGCGCCGGTGCCCCAGCCGTCGTTCCTCACCAGGTCGCGCGAGCGGCCGACCATGCGGTCGCGATCGCGGTTGATTTCGTGATCCGGCGAGCGCAGCAGCGGGAACCAGGCGCCAAGTTCCTGCGAAAACATGTCCGCCGAATCGTAGGCGAACGGAACCGAGCCGCTGATGCGATAGCGGCCATCCTCCTCCATCGACAGCAGGCCCCGCAGCCGCGCGCGCATGATCGTCGAGGCAGGCACCGGCATGCCAGCGGAGTCGAGCAACCGCGATGGTGACCCGGGCACGGTGCTGCTCATCGGCCGAACCGCACGGCAATTGGACGGCGACCGCCACTCAAACCGAGCGCCTGCTGCAATTGCTGAATCCAGGCGGCAAGTTGGCCAGGGTTCGTGCTGCGGCTGAAGGTAACCGACTTCTGCCCATCACCCTGGCCATACGTCACGGTCTGCGGATTGTTGCTGACCATCATCTGCTGGTAGGCGGTCTGCGCCTCGGACAGCCACTGCCGCAGCAAGGCCGGGTCGACACCGGTCAGCACAGCGGGCGTGATGGAGACGCCGGCCGTCCAAGGCGGCAGAACGGTAACCTGATCCGACATGCTTTCTCCCTTGATCAGGCCAACCGATGGCCGATGGAGCCGCGTGTTCGCGGCGCCGGCATCGCGGTGCCCGACGTGCGCAGCTCCAGCGAGGGCGCCGGGGTGCCAGGCCGGCGGATATCGGGCATGGGTCGTTCTGCCGGTGGCGGAGGCATGTCTTCGTCGATAGGCACTGCAACGCGCCGCGCTTTGCGCTGCCAGAAACGATCGCCGTAGCGATCAGCCCCGAGCATCGAGAGCGCAGCCCGCGCGTACACCGCCAAGTCGAGTTGCTCGTTCCTGTCTCGCAGTTTGCGCCATTCCTGGCGCGGAAAGCCGCGGCGATCCTTCACCGTCACAAGCTGCTCGGCGACAAGCTGCTTCACCGCCTCCGGCTCCAGGCCGGCGGGAAGGTGAACCCAGCCAGGCGGATAGCCAACGCCGTCGCCCCGGGTGAGCCACAAGCGTCGATACAGGTCGACCTTGAACGTCGAGACCGCCACCGTCCAAAGCCGCAGACCACGTCGCAACTTGCGGCCGTTCTCCAGCACATCGACCAGCGTCGGCCCGGTCACCGGCGCGGCCCGGTTCCAACTCTCGGCGCCCTTCAGCGCCATGAAGCGATTGTCCCGTAAGCGCCGCACCTGCGTATAGACAGCTGTGGTGTGCGCGCCGCCGGTGTCGATGCCGATCCGCTCGATGCGCTGCGTCCCGCCGCCTTCGGCTGGCAGGTCCTCGGCGAGATAGTCCGCCAGCGCATCCCAGGTCGCGGCCGCGCCCGGATGGCCCATGAACACCCGCGTGTCGACAAGCCAGGACTCGTAGCCCGCACCCCATGCCCAGACCGCCAGCTCCAGGCGATCGTTCTGGTTATCGACGCCGGCAGTGAGCGCAACGGCCGCGGCGGGCACTACGCCCATCGGAAATGGCTCACGTCGCTCGATCAGCCGCTCCCAATCAGGCGCCTCGCCTGCCTCCTGCCAGGGCAGACCGAGAGCGGTGTTGCGCCAAACCTTCAGCCGCTCCGGCTTGCCACGCGCTTCGAGGAAGTCGCCGACTGTCTGCGCCAGCCGACGCCACGGCGAGTAGAGTTCCGAGAGCTGGAAGCCGGCGATGCCGCGGAACGCAGCACCAGCGACCCAATGCCCACGACGCACCGCCGCCCAACGCTGCTGATCAGACCAACCGATATCGCACTCGACGCAATAGTAGAGCGCCGTCGAGACGTCATCCGCTTCCCAGCGGACCCGCTCCCACTCCAGCCGCTGGAACACGCCGCAGTGCGGGCACGGCACATGGAAACGCCGCTGATCACTCTCCTCGTAGGCCGCCGCGATGCGCGACGTGCCAACGATGGTCGGGCTGGAAATCTCCACGATCTTGCGATTCCAGAAGGTGCCCGTTCGTTTCCGCGCGAGCGCCACCGGATCGCCCTCGGTGCCGGCGGATGCTGGGTAGCGATCGACCTCGTCGCAGAACAGCAATCGGATCGGCCGCGAGGCCAGCGACGCCGGCGAATTCGCTCCCGCCATGGTCACGTGACCGCCGGCGAACGATTTGTGCAGCAGCGTGTTGCCGGAATCCCTCGCCCGCGGATCGGCCACCCTGCCGCGCAGCGCCGGCGTATCGCGCAGCATCGGCGCGAGGCGATCCTTCGACCAGGTCTCCGCCATCTCGATCGTTGGCTGCAGGATCAGGCACGGCGCCGGATCGTGGTGCATGTGATAGCCAACGGCGTTCAGCAGGCACTCAGACTTGCCAGTCTGCGACGCGAACATTCCGACCACGCGCTCCACCGCGGCATCGCAGATCGCGTCCATGATGTCGCGCTGATACGCCGCGCGATCGGTGCTCCACTGCCCCGGTTCAGCCGAGGCCTCCGGGCTCAACACTCGGTTGATGTCAGCCCATTGCGAGATCGTCAGCCGTGGCGGCGGTCGCAGTATCTTCAGGCTCGTCCGCACGCTCTGCAGCAGCGCCGCCGGCCCCGTCAGCATCAACGGCATAGACGGGGATTCGAGCAAGCTCGGTGAGAAGGTCATGAACCGCCGTTGTCAGAACCGCAGAAGCCTCGGCCAACGTTGGTGCCGCGTGCATCACGGGTGCAGCCTTGGCAGGCAGTGCGAGAATGCGCATGCGCAGCGCGACAAGCACTCGCTCCCATGCCGCCTCCACCGCCGCCCGCCGGAGTACCGTGCCGTCGAGCAGGTCCGCCTCGGCCTCCGCCATGCGCGCACGGGCCTTGACCATCCGACCCTTGGCATTCGCCAGGTTCTCGTCGCCAGTCATGTCGCCGCCGATCGTCCGATCGCGGAGGTAGCGGATGTAGGCTTGCACCACCGGCACGAGTTCGTAGCGCCCGCGTTCGGATTTCGGGATGACACCACGCTGCGCGAGACCAGACACGTTGCGCTCGGTCATTAATAGCAGCTTCGCCATCGTGCCGACCGGATAGGTGGCACCGGTCGAGCCGCTCACTCGCCGTGCCCGGTTTCAACGGCCTCGCCCTCGACGTCGATCGCGCCGTCAAACTGGCCGAGCCGCAGCGTTCCGAGTTCGCCATCCACCACACCAGGCGGAGGAAGCAACGGTGCACGCGAGACCTTGGCACGCGACGTGGGCGTCATGCCCAGCACATCGGCGAGCCGCGCCACCTGCAGCTCCGCCTCCTGCGCCACCTTGCGGTAGGGGTTGTGCGTCGGAATGCCGGTGCGCGGCGCCGGCACGATCGCGCCGTGCTCGGCAACGTGCGCCCGCGCCCGCTTCGCCTCGACAAACGACAGCACGTAGATACGCACGACATCGCCATACTCGCCGATCGGCGCACCCCGCGCGCGCAACAGCGCCAGCACCTCGTCCCATTTCCTCGCGTGCTCAGCATCGAAGTCGTCAGGCATCACCGGATCGCCAGCGCCCGGAACGATGAACGCACTCATGGCCACCATTGCCGAAACTCCGGCGCCCAATCCGGCAGTGCAATCTCACCACCGGCAGCGAGGCCTTGCACCGCGTCGTGGTGGCGCAGCTTCTCGGCGGGTAGCGCCGGCGAGCGTTGCCAGATCTCCGCCATCACGTCATCGACCGTGGCGTAGATGGCAGGATCGTCGGACACGTCGAACTGTTCGAACCGCGGGTTGGCATTCAGGTTCATCGATCCGCGCAGCGTCACCCGCCAGCCATCCTCGGTAGATACCAACACGATCTTTGCGTGGTTCTTGGTGACGCGGATGCAATCGAGGCCGAAGCGGTCCTGCAGGTCGCCGACCAGCGGCATGTCGCGCTGTGCGCCGGCCCAATCCATCAACATGCGAAAGCGCCTGATCCGACCGTCGGCGATGAAGGCAGACACCGCCTCGACCTCGTACTCGGCAATACACCACGTCCAGACCGCGACCTCGGCGGCACCGACCCGGTCGAGCATGGCCGCGACCAGGTCGATCATCGAGAACTGGCCCTTGGTCAGGCCGAAAATGTGCGATCCGCGAGTGAAATCGGCGAGCGCCGCTGCGGCGATATCGAGACAGACCCCAGCCCGCTGCTGTCGCCTCACCTGCGCTGGCGAGACACCGCGGACAAACAGGTCCGTCGGATCAAGCCGAGTGCGAAATCTCCGACGGTTCATGTAGGTACCTGCAACGTTTGCACGCCCGAGAGTTTACGCTCGCGACGTGTAACAACCGTTCACGCCGCGGCAGGCTCCTCAGCGCGAGCCGCAGCGACTTCGGCAAACGTGCCGCCACCGTCATCGAGCACCGCTTGGCCGCCGCTGAAGTTCTGCCATCGTTGCACAATCACGTCGCAGTAGGCCGGTGCGATCTCCAATGCGTAGCACCGCCTGGCGTGCTGTTCCGCGGCAATGATGGTCGAACCGGAGCCGCAGAACGGCTCGTAGAGCAGATCGCCAGCGTCGCTGAACGCGCGGATGATTTCGGCAGGCAGAGCCACAGGGAAAGGCGCCGGATGGTGCAGACCCTTGCCGATGTGGCCCTTGTGCCGCAGCACGCGCACGACGCTCTCAGGCAGGTAAGTCAGCTCTTCGTCCGACACATTGAGCATGGCGTGGCCCAGCTCCTCGAGGCGCCGCAGCACCCGAACCACGCTGTCGGGAATCTTTCGTGGCTGCACCTCGCGGCCGGCATGCGTGAAATCCCGCACCACCCCGCTCTTGTCGCGCAATCCACCCTTGCCATGAACGTCACCCGCCCATACGGACAACTTCGTTTTGCGGGGTTTCTCAGCCTGGCGGTTGAAATGGAAGATCCACTCATGCGATGGCGCCAGCCGACCGTTCCAATCACCCGGCAGTCCCGGCCCCTGGTCCCACACATACCAACCGAACCGACGCCAACCCTGGGAACGCATCCACTCGATCCAAGCATCCCAATAGGCAATCCACTCGCCCTCGTGGTGAATCAGCCCCAGGTTCACCAGCACCTGCGCGTCGTTCCGCATCGGCAGCACCGCGAACACGCCCTGCATCAACAGATCCCAGTCACCGATTGACGATGTGTAGTCGCGCTGCTGACCGTACGGCGGCGACGTAAAGCAGAGATCAGCCGACGCGCCCGCCATCAACCGCGCCACCGTCGCCGGATCCGTGGCGTCGCCGCAGAGCACCCGGTGCAGACCGAGCGACCAGAGATCGCCAGGCCGCGTGATCGGCACCGCAGGCACCGCTGGCGTCTCGTCCGGGTCGGTGAGACCATCCGCTCCGATCAGCCGCAATTCTTCGAGTTCAACTCCATCGAACCCGGTGAGCGCGAGCTCGATACCCGCATGCGCCAGGTCGCCCAACTCCAGCGCCAGCAGCTCTCGATCCCAATCGGACTCCTCGTTCGTCCGGTTGTCTGCGATCCGGTAGGCCCGCGCCTGGTTCCCCGAGAGATCGGTCGCGATGTGCACTGGCACCTCGGCCATGCCGAGCAACCGCGCCGCGGCGAGCCGCGCATGTCCGACCACGACAACCATGTTCCGATCGACCACGATGGGCTGTCGCCAGCCGAACTCTCTGAGTGAGCCTGCGACCTTCGCGACGGCAGCCTCATGCCGGCGCGGATTGTGTTCATACGGCACGACCTGGCCGATCGGAACGAGTGCGACCTTCACGCCGCGGCCGCCTGATCCGCGCGCGCCGTGGCAACCTCGGCGAAGGTGCGCGAGCCGCCATCGAGTACTGCCGCCCCGCCGACGAACTCTTGCCAGCGTTGCACCACGACATCGCAGTAGCCCGGCTCAATCTCGAGGCCGATGCAGCCGCGACCAAGCATCTCGGCGGCGATGAACGAAGTGCCGGAGCCGGAGAACGGGTCGTAGACCAGTTGCCCGGGCAGCGAGTTGTTCTCCATCGGCCGGCGCATGCATTCCACCGGCTTCTGCGTCGAGTGCCCGGTGTCGGACTTCAGATGCTCGATGAACCACACGGTCGATTGCTTGCGGTCGCCCTGCCACGCGCCGGTCGCTCCCTCGCGCACGGCATAGACCGCCAACTCGTGTTCCTCGGTGAAGCGGAAGTCGTCAGGCTGGCCCTCGCGGACCGCGTAGAAGCACGGCTCATGCTGCCAGTGGTAGTGCCCGCGCGACAGCGCCGGTCGCGTCTTCACCCACACGATCTGAGCGCGAACAGCCAAGCGACACGCGGCGAGGCTCTCCTCGACCACAGCGCAGTGCAGCCCGCCATGCCAGACATAGGCGACGTTGCCAGGGAACAGCGCCCAAGCGGTGCGCCAGTCGGCCCGGTCGTCATTCGTCACCACGCCGATCGCCGCGCCCGGCGAGCTGATGCCCGCGCGCTGCCGCCACGATGCGTCATAGTTCACGCCGTACGGCGGGTCGGTCACCATAAGCGACGGCCGCGCCGTCCCGAGCGCCCGCCGAACGGTCTCGATATTCGAACTGTCCCCGCAGAGCAGCCGGTGCCGGCCGAACGTCCAGAGATCGCCAACCCGGGTCACCGGAACCGCCGGCAGGGCTGGAGCCGCGTCGGGATCGGTAAGGCCCTCCGACCCGGCAATCCGGATGCGCGCCAGCTCGTCGGTGTCAAACCCGGTCAGCAGCAGATCGATCCCGGCATCGGCGAGGTCCCCGAGCTCCAAAGCAAGCAGCTCGTTGTCCCACTCCGCCTCTTCGTTCGTCCGGTTGTCCGCCAACCGATACGCTTGCAACTGCGCCGGCGACAGACCGTCGGCGATGTGCACCGGCACCTCGGTCATGCCGAGCAGCCGAGCCGCAGCAAGCCGAACGTGGCCGACCACCACAACCATGTCGGGCGCCACCACGATCGGCTGTCGCCAGCCGAACTCGCGGAGGGAGGCCGCGACCTTGGCGACCGCCGCCTCCGACTTGCGCGGATTGCGGGCGTAGGGGATCAGCCGGTCGATCGGCAGTGTCCGGACCTTCATGCTACGTCCGCAGACCCGCCATGATGATCTCCGGTCGTAATAGAATTGCTATCAGGGGTTGTATGGCCCATGTTGGATTTACGGGATTTCCCGTGCAAAAACATGGAGTTAGACGATGCCAAAGACCCGCCAGACTGCCGGCAAGCCTGCCACCCAAAAGGCCGGCAAGCCCTTCACCGCCAGCAAGGATCGCGCCGCCCGCAAGGCCAAGCCCGCCACGGTCTCCCTCGACCAGGCCGAGCACGACGCCGCCCGCGACGCACCGCCACACCGCACCCTGACTACCGTCGGCCGCAAGGGCCGCCAGGCCAAGCCTGCCGCACCCGCCAGCACGCCAGAGACCGCCTACGCCGAAGCCGAGGCAATCGCCCGCGAGACCGGCACGCCGATCGCCGCGACCCTCGCGGCAGCGGCACCCACCCCGGCCCTGCCTGAGACGCACGCCGGCGCGCCGCAGGCCCTGGTGATCGACGTCGGCTCCGCGGAATGCACTACGCTCGCCAACCGGATCGCCGCCCTGCTCGGCCGCGAAGTGCGGATCATGGACATGCTCACTGGCCGGCTGCTGGACACGGTCGCCGCACCGGAGCGCAAGGCACACACCGGCGGCGGCAAGGCCCGGTCGGTGATCGTCGAAGCCTGCAGCCGCCCCGGGGGCGCCACCGCGGCTGAGTTGTTCACCGCGACAGGCTGGAAATTCGCGAGCTGGAGCCACCAACTGAAGATCGCCGCGGCCGCCACCGGGCTGGCCAACGCCATCCGCAAGGTCGACGGCACCACCCGCTACTTCCTGACGCAGCCCGCCACCGCGCCGGCCGCCGACGCACCGGCACCCGAGGCCCGGGCACCCGAGGCCCCGGCAGACGAGACTGCCATGACTGACGCCACGGGTGAGGCCGAGCCCGAGCAAGAGGCCGCCTGACTACGGATCAGGGGCGAAATACCGCCCCTCCCTCCGCCCAAAGGGCGCAGCGGACCACCAGCACCAAGGCCAGCACCATGACGAACCTCGCCATCCCGACCACCGAAAACCCCGAATGGGGCTTCTTCGGCACCATGTCGCGACAAGCGTCCGCCAGCCCCACCGACGCCGCCTGGGACGCCGCCCTGACGGCGATCGTCGCTGCCACCGCCTGCACCCCTGACGAAGCCTGCATTTTCCTCGACAGCCGCTACGGCCGCAATTTCGCCGACGACGTCAGCGGCTACCTGCTCGTCGATCGGACCGTCGGCACCGCGATAGAGAGCGCGGTCACCCGCTGGATGGGCTGGACCATCACTCGCGCGACCAGCCGCACGACGGGTATCCCTACCGGCCTACCCTACCTCACCGGATTTGTTGGGCAAGCGGCGATCGAAATCGAAGCCGAAGCCGGCACGAAGGTGGACTGATGGCGCACGACACCGGGGACAAGGAAGGTCGCGTGGTCCACCAAGGATCGCCCGCGCTCGCGGCTCCGGCCGCCATCGAAAGGCGCGTCGGTCATCGCATCCCGCAAGGCCGAGCCCGGTCGCTTCCTGGCTAACTGGTTCGGGCTCATGCAAACGGATTGCCTTCTTCTTTCGCCAAATGGGAAATGTCGGGCTCGAGATCCGTCGCGAAGGTGCGATTGACGGCCGTAGGAAACGCGCTTCGGATGGCTAAACTTAAGGGGCGAGGAGCGGAATGGCGACTTCAGATCCTGGGATACCGCCGGAGGAGATGTTCCGGGTGGTGTTCGCCGATACCCACTTCCCGCTCCTCAGCGCCGACACCGTGACCTTGGCCGCATTCCTGGCCAATCCCCGCGCCGTGGAGGGCTGTCATCTCATCCTGGACTTCCCCTCGTTGCGACCTGATCGGCGCGGTGCGGTGCTAAACGCCTTCAGGGGCCTGATATCGCGCATCGATCTCGATGATCAATTCATTGCTCTGCTATGCGGCTCGCCCGCCGTGCACAACACACCAGCAGCCCCGGCCGGGATCGAGGCCTTGTTCGGACCTGGCGACAAGCCCTACCTCGTCCAGCAGGTCGGATCCACGGCACTCCGCTGGGATGAAACCTCGCCCTGGCCGGCGGCCTATCGGCACTTCCTGGGCCATCTTCGGACCTTGGTCGAAGGCTATGCCTTGCTGATGGCCCGTCGCCACGAAGACCTCCATGCCGGCCTGGCGGCCCAGGGCTTTGCCGATCCGAACCTGCAGGTGCTCGACCAGTCCTCGCGCGTGTTGCCGACGCGGTTTCATTACGCAGCGGCGTCGCTTGGAGCCTGGGGCGGCGGCGCGCGGAATGTGCAGTTCTTCTGCCAATATGCGACGAGCCCGCAGATCACGAACCCCAAGGTCAACCATGACTACGCGGAGCGCATCGGATACGACGCTGACGAAGCCAAGGCCCTGACCGACAGCGGCATCGTCGTTGTGCCGATCTCGCTGGTCGCGCAACTGCAGCAAGCGCAGGGCGATTTCGCCCTTTTCGGCGGCCTCCCGATCGACGAGTTCAACGCCGTCAACCTGCCCGACCGGGCCATTCTCGGAACCGGCCCACGAGGACCCGAAGTCCTGCCAGGCCTGATCGTGGACACGAACTATCGCACGCCGTTCTGGGCCCGGCGCTTCTGCGACCAGGCACTCCTCGGCGGCGAGGACGTGCTTCGCGACCACTACACCGACTTCTACGCGAACACCGTTCATGCCGGCCTGGTCCGGTGCAAGCACTACTGTGTGCCGATCATCGAGGTCGGGTCGGAAGCGGAACTGTGCGATCTCGCCGCCGCCATTCCTAAGCGGAGCGACGAAGGGGTGTTCTATCGCGGCCAGGGAATGCTCTACCCCTTGCAGCGCCATCCGAAGGTCCAGCGCCTGCTCTTTGGCGCCAGTGCGCGGCCGGAACCGTCCCTGGTGACTTCGGCGGCACGTAAGCGCTTCGACTACGACTCGCTGCACTTTGCGCTGCGCCTCTTCCTTGAGGCGGAGCTGTTCGGCGTCCGCGGTGCAGCCGCCGAAGACGACGCGGACTATTGCGCCTGGGTCGAGGAGTCCGGGCGGCTGACCTGCGACATCGACTACGCGATCATGGCGCTCGCCCAGCACTATGGCCTCCCGAGTCACGGGCTGGACGTCACCCGCGATATCGACATCGCGCTCTGGTTTGCGACAAATAAGTGGTCCGGCGGGCCGCCGGCCATCTACACGGCCATGACCGCGGGAGACTGGGGACCCGACCCGGAGAAGTGGCCGGTCATCTTAGCCTGTCAGCAAGTCACCCACTCGACGGGCATGTCGCTGCAAGGCTGTCGCGAGCTCGATGCCTTCGGACTAGGCGCGCTCCGCCCCCTACGCCAGAAAGCTAGCTTCTTCTTGGGTGGGCATGGCGACCATCAGAACCGGCTGGGCGAGGCCGTGGTCTGCGCTTTCCGGTTGAAGCCCGGCAAATGGCCCACCACGGCCACGTTCGACGATCTCTTTCCGCCGCCCGACGAAGACGCGGCCTACGCCGCCATGCTGCGCTTCGCCGAGCGTCCGCAATTCAGATCGCTTGGCGCCGAACAGGTGGCCCGCTACCACTAGCCTGCTGGCCGGCAAGCCCTAGGGATCGGTCTAGCCCCGGTTCAGCGGTCAAGCGGGAATGCGTTTTCTCCTATTCACCAGCAAGTCGCAGCCAGGAGGTCGGGGGACAGCATACGGAGTTGATGCTTGCATCCGCTGTCGGGATCTGCGCGCAAGCGGGTATACCGCCGAATAGGGATCTCAGCGCCCCACGGCGAAGAGCCCCTTTCACCACAGGAATGTCTGCTATTGGGGAGGCGGCCGGAAGGCGGGAATGACTATGATGGGTCGGATGCAGCCGTCATTCAGGTCGTCAAATCCTTTGTGCGAGGTTACTGGGAGCAAGATCGGCCAGCATGGGGTCAAGCAGACCGACCTGTGACGACCCCAGGATCGCTATGCAGACAGGACCCTCCAAACGGAACGGAAATCGCTTTTTTCTTCTGTGCCTAGCGCGCTGGCGGGGCGCCAAATACCCACGTTCGAGACCCCCCTCGGAAGGACCCGCGCCCCGGCCGCTCGGTCAGCGACCCGATGCGATCGCCTCCTGCAGCCGCCGCATCAACGCCGGCGCAAAGGCAGGCACAATCACCGCGGCGAGGCGAGCGTGGTAGGCGAAGATGGGGCGGTACGTTCCCGTCGGCTCGAACCCGGTCAGCCGGCGCAAGTGGCCGCCGGCGAGCCGCTCGTAGTAGCCGCCAGTGCCACGCCCATGCGGGCCATGCCCCTCGAAGTAGACGATGCCCGAATCCCGCTGCGACTTTCCGGGCAGTTCCACCGCGCCGCCCGCTCCTCCAGCACCGAGCTTGCGTGACACGCGTCGCGCCCGCTTGGCGGTGGAACGGGTGGTCCTCGCCGCCGCGCGCAACTTGCGCAGCAGGCCCTCGGGCAGGTTGCCGTGCGAGTCGTGCAATGCCGGCGCCGAACTGCCAGGCAACACCAGCGCCGCACCACGTGGACTGCGCGCGCCGCCAGTCTCCTCCAGTTGTAGATACGCCGCCTGAGTGTCCTTGATGAACACCTCGGCGGCGAGCGTGGACTTCGACGCCGGCCGCGCGACCACCGAGTTGACAGTGAACGGCTTCGGCGGGCCGCCCTTCGCGAAAATGGCTGGTATCTCGCGGGTGATTGTCACCTTGCCGAGCTGCGCCATGTCGGTGAGCGCACGCGCAATGGCGAACGGCATCTGGTCGCGCTCAAGCACCATCAACAGGCGATCGAGCATCGAGAAGTTGTCGGTGAGGCTGATCCGGATCATGCGCCACCCCCTCGCAACAAGACGGTGCGCGCCCTCGCGGAATTCCGGACGGTGAGGATTAGAAGGGCTTAGCCCGTCCCGTTGTCAAGCGGTTTCAATCGATTCCGACCGCGCGCGATTGCCAACGTCAGTGCAGCCCGAGCTGCGCCGACCAAAGTAGTGATCCGCGAGCTCGCCAAGGCCCGTCTTCAGCCGCTCACCGCACGGCGCACGGCGGGTCCGCGCATAAAGCGCGAAGCCCTCGACGGTGCCGCCAAGCACGATCCACAACACCACCGCCCGATTGACGACGGCGACCGCCGCCATGGCGCGCCGCGCTGCACCGGCCGCATTTACCTGCCGGTCGCTGACGCCGGTTCGCCGAAACGGCTGGACGTGGATCGATGATTGCCCAGTGCATGGGATCGTGGCCTGCGCCGCTTGCAGTTCATCGCGAAGCAGCTCGGCCGCGTCGAACTCGCGGGCGGTGATCGTTTGGGCACGCAGCAGCGCCACGAGTGGATCCGATCGCCTCGCCCGCCGGACCGTATTGTTCGGCCGATCTGGATCAGGACCGTCCTCGATTTCGACATCCGCCTCGCGCAATCGCTCGCCACGCCGCCTGCCACGCATCGGCCGGAGCCGCAGTCCCGGGCCGTAATCCCGACCGTGCTGGACGCCATCATCACGCCCGACCCGCGCCGCGCGGGCGACCCTGGCGATATCGTCGGCTGCACGCGCGGAGCGAATACGCGCGATGAGGGCCGCGGGTCGCTCGCTGGGGTCGGTATTAACCAGCCGGTCGTCGGGTGGGTCGGCAGGATGCCGCAGCCGAGGCCCGGACGGGTCCACACACCACGGCAGCACCACAGCGCCGTCTGACACCTCCGAGCGGCTGAGGCGGGCGCACACGATCCGGATGCGGTAGCCCTGATCGCCAGCCCGACGGACGGGCCTGACTTGGAGAATCCGATAGACAACCCGACCTTTCGGTGACGCCATCAAGGTGCCAGGGACGAGATCACCGCCCGACGATCTCGCGCGCAAGGTGAGCGTCAATTGATCTGGCATGTTGATCGTCCTGCTTGGTCCTGGTCATTCAACCCAGCCCGCCGTGACCACCACCAGCCTGGCGGTCGGTGCCGATTCATTGGAGCGGCAGGAGTATTCCTCTGTGCAGTGCGACGTGGGTTATCAGTCGCCGTTCCGCAATGGCCGCCGAATGACGCGTGACGCACATGACGCAGGTGACGCATTTTCCCTATAAATGCCCTACGCCCCTCAGTACCTCTTACCGATCCCCCTCCAGGACCTAGGTAAGCAAGTGCGTCATGTGCGTCATGCGTCATTGGTCGCGGCCCGACGAATCCAAGGCCGGGTTGCACCGGTTCGCTTGCCACGCTCCCAGTTCAGCCGTTCTAGGACGGCACCGATTCGCCGCTGGTCAGCAGTTCCGAGCTTGGGCGTATCAATCCGAAGTGCTTTCTTCGCGAGCTCGCTAATGGTGATCTGGCTTTTGTCCTCGAGAAATGCGGAGATGGCTTCTTCCCAAGCGTCCGCCTCGTACCTCGCATCTTGCTCCGGACGGATGTGCGTTGCCTCGAATGACCTATCAGGCCACCATCTTGTATGCTTCCTGTAGAGCGCTACCGCCTCTGCCAGGAGTTGATCGCGATCTCGCGCCAGTGCTTCTACATCAATGCTGCCGCATTTCACGGGCCAGAACCGGCGCCCACCTGTCTCGTCTCGCAGATATGCTGACTTGTTGGTGGTTCCGATAAAGACGCATTGGCGCGGTTCAATTACGTCCTTGCGGCCATAGCTTGGTCGATAACGCTCCACCTGTCGCGTGACGAACGCCTTCAATGCGGCGGCTTCTGACCGATCCAACGCTGACAACTCCGCCACTTCGATCAGCCACTTCCCATTGAGGTGTTGGGAAACATCTTTGCCGCCACCACGAATGTCGGGCAGGCTGTCGGAGAACCAACGCCCGGCGAGTATCGCGCAAGCAGCGGACTTCTGCGTGCCCTGCTCCCCTTCCAAGACGATCATGTAGTCCGCCTTGCATCCCGGTTCGACGACACGTGCCACCATCGCGATCGGAAACATTTCCCCGATACCGTCCGTGTAAGCTGTTTTTTCTGCACCGAGGTAAACGTGCAGCCACCCGGACAAGCGGCTTACTCGATCCCATTGCAAGCTCCTCAGGTAATCTCGCACCGGGTGGAATTTCTGCTCGGTCGCCCGAAGATCTACCGACGCGTGCACGGTGTCTTTCGATACCGACGTGAGGCCGGCGATCTGAAGCCACTCCTGAACCGCGGTCACATCCTCGTCGCGAACCGGACGCGGCGCGAAGTGCGGCGTGGCCCCCGGCAACGGCTTCACCAGAAGCGAGGCGCGCAGCATCTCGTCATACGCGAACCGATCCTGCAACTCCGCGGCCTCCCGCAGCGCTACCATAGCGTTTGCCAAATTGGATCGCAGGTTGCCTTCGCTGTTGCGCTGGCAATGCGCCAGCCACTGATGGCGCGCCGTATTGTCCCAGATGCGTTGCAGTTCCCGGCCGCCGTTCGTGTTGCCCTTTTCATGCCACCAGTCGGCCGTATCTGGGTCGACACGCAGGGCCTCGACCATCTCGTCATAGGTCCGGCCCGCTGATCGCAGAGCAAGCCCTTTGCGAAAAGCAACGGCACTGCGCGACGAGTCGGCACTGCTCGGCGCGCGCGCTGCGGGACCTTTGCCAGCGAAGGCGGGCCCGGCTTCGCGGATCAACCAAGTGAGCACCGTCGGCGTCACGGGCCGCAATTCGGTTGGGCTGCCAGTCAAGTGCTGATCGGTTAGCGCGAAATATCTGCCGTCGAGATACAACTCAATACTCGGCACGTGTTCGCCCTTGCCACGCGCCCATTTCCGTCCTGAACCTTCGCCTGGCTTCTTGCCCATGATGGCGCGCAACGAAGCCAACTCCGCCGCCGGGTAGACGAAGAACACTTTGGCGCCGGTGCCGGATGGTGAGATTTCCGTGTAGGAGCCGGTCCTGGCCACTACCTCGGCAGCCCACGGTTCAAGTGTTCCATCAGAGGCACGGCAGGTGTCGAGATCAATTCCCCCGATCGCCCGACCATCGCCGAAAAGCCCGAGCTGTAAGCCAATGCCGCCTCCAGTGCCGTTGACCAGACGCGGCACCGCGGCTTCGGCTTCAGCGCGTGTCCCCCAGGTCGCAGGATCATCCGCCTTCGCCCTTTGGCCGGTGCGTGGCGAGTAGGGGACTTTGGTTGCTTTGCCGTTCCGTAGCTCGTTCCGCCAGATCACCCAGCGGGCGTGCACAGCCAGAGCGGCCAGGGCCAACCCCATGTCGGCGTCGCCCGCGGCGGTGGGTGGGTCAACCAACGCCGCTTGCCCACAGTAGCCACACCGCGAGCGCAAGCATCAGCAGCAGTTCGCCCAGTACGGGGTGGATGATCAGTCCATGCTGCCGCCATTGCCTGGCCAAAGTGCGCCACCGGCGTGGTGCGCAGTACCGAATGACGTTACGTCGGACACCATGGCGAGACGTAAGCGTCCAAACACCCTTCACGCGCATCATGTTGCCGCTGCACGCAATGCCAAGGCGCGGTGGGTCAGATGGTTGGCCGCCGAGAAGCGGAGTTCTCGCTCTGCTTCGGCTGCATCGCGCTCGATCACTCGGATCAGCGCATGCAGCTCACTCGGCGTCACGACGATCTGTATCATCGGCGGGCGCGGCAGTTGACGCGGACCATGCGACGTCTTGATGGTGGTTGGGATGTGCACGGGCAATACTCCTTGCCCGGCGCAGCGCTTGAACCGCGCGATCGGCTGTGCGAAATTGCTGTTGCCAACTGCTATCTCGACACAAGCCGCCGCTCCGGGTGCTACCGCGCTCGGGGCGGTTGCGTTTCAGGCGGCGGCTTTCGGTGCGCGGAAGGTCGCGGGTGGCAGACTCGCCAGATGCGCTCGCAAGCTGTCCATCAGGATGAGCGTCCGGCTGCCGCTCTTAACTGCCCGAATGTGCCCGGTCGCGAGCCTTCGGTAGATCTCGCTCCTGCTCAGGCCCGATATGCGGCAGGCATCCGGGATCGGAGCTGCCAATGGTTCCATGAATGCCGCACCACCCTTGATGGCGCGCTTCTCAACATCCGTCATGCCCGTCACGATATCCCTCCTCAGGTCGGGGTGTTCCCTGAGATCGCTAGATATCCGAAGTGCCTTTGTTAGGTCTGTGGACAACGAGGAAGAGAAGCGTGACGAGCCCGACCACTTAATGCCCGGTTTTCGGGCCTTTGGGTCGAGAAGCGTGACCTTTTGACCGCGAAGCGTGACCGTCTTTGTTCGCCGCGACCTTGGGCGACGATAGAATTCGAACTCGGTCAGGATTTAGGCGGTAGCCATGTCGTTGAAGGCTCTCAATGACCGCATTATCAGGAGGTGAGGCATCGCCAGCACGCTCAGCCATTTTCCCAAGCTCCGCGCGGCAACGGAGCACGCACCGGCGCAACGTCTCTTCCTGCCATCCCAGTTGACCCGCGAGCACCGCCGTTTGAGTGAATGGATAGTCTTGCGGCCTAAGTTCATCGCGTGCCGCATTTCTGAACGTGTCGCCTAGGGCAATGACCATTCTGGCGTTTCCGCCTTTCAATTCCCCCCACCGGTCTATGGCGATGCTCCGCCGTTGCGGATCGATTGTGATCACAATATGCGAGCCGGCATTCCCGGTGCGTACCGAATCGGGCGGCGCCACAGGATAAGCGGCTTCGCCCGTCCGCTGTCCCAGGACAAGGGAGATGAGGCAGTCGGTCGGCAACCTCCCCTCGCGCAATTCGGACACCCGCGATTTCGCAGCTGCATCGAATATGTTGCAAACGCTTGCCGTGTGCCGCTGATACAAACCGAAAATGCGACTGGCGACTTGGTCTGACGATTCGGAAAAACAACCGATGACGCGGCTTGTCTCACCGAAATGGCTAAAGAACGCGATATCTGTCATCTGTCTGACTTTGGTGGCGGAGCGGACATAGGCAAGCGCCATTTCTCTGTCCGGGCCTGCCACACGTTCACCGGCAAAGAGATCGACTTTGTAAGCGTCGGCCGGGTCCGCGGCTTCTTGTCCAGCTGCTAATATTGCAAACCGACGATCGATGCACTGCGAGCATCCCCCGCAGTGAGGATGCTGAAGGGTCGAATGATGAACTCGGGTACAGCTCCTCGTGTTTTGGATAAGGCTTTCACACCGGTGGATCGCAATGCGTTCGACGATTTCCGTTTTCGTTGTCCATATGAAGGGGTTGCTCAATTCAAAGGGACGACCAAGAACGTCGGTGATCATGCGACTAAGGCGAGTAAGCACCTGGGGATGCGTAGTCCGTGTGGCACGGGCGCCTACAACTTGCCCCACTAGTGGCAGGTTAAGGCTGACCACTCCATTCTCAAAAATCTCTAGGCGATCGTTGTGAATCAATCGTGCTACGATGGTGCCTAGTGCCGCGAATAAGAACGACCGGGTCCGGTGCGTCCATTCTTTCACCAGGTCACCATCGAGCGTTGCCCAGACCGGAATGTGAGTAACACGCTCGGCGCCGAACTGGTCTTGAAGCTGCCCAACCAACCGCTTTTGGGCGCTGCTAATTTTCGAGGATGATTCATGGCTCACAAGTGTGACCTTGCGTGCCGTAGTCGACAGTCGCTCAATAGTTCCCGCAAGGGAATCTAGACCGCCGGAGAACAGGATTACGTCACCAGTGGAGCAATGACTGTCGACTAAGTCGAAGTATATCTGAACGGGCGGAATCGTTTCAAGCTGTCGAAACTCTATTGTGTATTCGTCCTCAGATAGGAAACTCAATGTCTCCTGAAGCGCGGCTCTGACCGGTGCCGAAGACCAAAGCTCCGGCAGACGCACTGGAATGATGAACCGGAACTTCCGGCGCCATCGCGCACCCATCTGCACGTCACCTAGACCACCCCGCGATACGGCGCTATCGGCCGCGTAAATGTAACAGGCCACCTCCAACAGATCGACGAGGTTGTTCGGGATGTTCGCCACAAGTTGGCGATTGATGTCGGAGATCTTAAGCCGCACGTTCGGCGATGGGCCATGCAAATTGAGGAGGAGACGTGTCCCCGCTTTATCGGGAGCACTTGCGCCACCGCAAAGGATGAGATGCTCATTCTTCGGCATCTCGGCGCTTCCGCAGGGCGTCGCGTATTTTTCTGAAGGCGACGGGAGCAAATCGGCGTACGTGGTCTGGGCTCAGGCCTTCGCCTCGATAGACGTTCCTGCCATACCAGTCACCAGCGAGGTCTTCGACGATTCGCGACGCTTCCCAGCAATGTCGACTGAGAGCCTGGTCGAACTGCAACCGCGCACTGTCGTCTCTGAAACGATTTCCTTCGCCGACGTGGTTGGACAATTCACGGCTCAGAAAATAGTCGAACGTCCGCTGCGTCAGGCGAGCGAAGAACTCGTGCGCCAAGACACTGAAACGATCGCCGCCCGCCAGTCGTCCAATGGCATGCTGCACGTCAGCGGGCTCGGGTCCAAACAGTGACGGCAGTGCTGGTGCGACCGTCGCAGTTAAACTCTCAACCGCCGCCATTTGGGCAATTTCGCCCAGGTCGGTCCGCCCACCTTGGACACGCGCATGGCGATCGACAGCGTCTGAAATCGCTGCAACGACGCTCAGCAGGCCCGGGTGGGCTGGCACAGTTATTCCGAGACGGCTCAGATCCTCGGTGAAGGCGGGGCCACGAGCCGCCAGGGGGACCTGGGTCAGGAGCCAGAAAGCATGGAGAAAAACGGGATCGTTCGACGCCGCCTGAAGACTTGTCTCCGCGGCCTCCGCCGCTAAAGCAGCTATTTCCTCGACATCCGAGCCGAGACGAAGCCCAGCGACGACTTGGCGCCACTTCTGCGAACCCAGCAGAATGCCGAGCCGTATATGGCCCATGTCCATCCTCCCAACGGGAGGCTGTCCTGTTGGTCAAATCTGTGCAAGAGAGCGGGTGACCCCCGCGTCCACAGTCGGCTCACAACATGCCCAGAGCCGAGCGCGGCGTTAACTCACAGGACAGGTGAGAATTGCATTGCCGTCAGCGTGCACGAAGCTGCCACCGCTGCAGTAGCGTGGATCACCCGCCTCGAATCAACGGCAATACTTGGGCCGCCCCTGCCTCGATTCCATCCAGCGCGTCCGCCAACCGTTGCAGCGCGACGGCCACCTGGGGACGGTAGCGGCTCCGATTATAGGTCGCGGCCAATGGGGAGTGAATCGAAACATGGTTCAGCGCGGCCTCGATGATGTCAGGCAGTTCTCCCATCTCCCCGAGCATCGTCGCGCCGGTGCGCCGCAGATCGTGGCGGGTCCAGCCCTCCGTGCCGCTGGCCTCTTGCAGGGTCTTCGTCTCGCGATCCCAATTGCCGAGGGGTGCGCCGGTTGACGTGGCGAAGATGAAGGCGCTCGGCGCCGGCTGCCCTGGATTGCTCGCATCGTCCGTCGGCAGACGGGACCCCAGCAGGTCCATTGCCTGCCGGGACAGGGGCACAACGTGCGGCTCGCCATTCTTGGTCTCAAGGATGGTCCAGGTCCGCGCCTCCAAGTCGACATCACGCCAGCGAGCCAGGGCAGTCTCCTGCCGGCGGGTCAGGGTCAGCAGCATGAACAGCAACGCTGCTCCGTAGGGACGGCTGGTTGCCCGCAGCACCGGCAGCACTGCCGATAGTTCGTCGAGCGTCAGAATGCGCTTGCGGCGCTTCACCGGGGCTGGCGGATGAATGTTCGCCAAGCCATCAGCAACGTAGCCGCGTTGGGCCGACCATTTCAGTGCGGGGCGGACACTGCGAACAACAAAACCGCCTGTCGACTCCGACGGGTACGCATCAACAAGCATCTGGAAATCTGATGCCGCGAGCGAGGCCACCGGCTTCGCCAGCAGCGGCTTGAAGACCAGGTCGATCCGCTTGCGCGAGTCAGCCCATGCTCT
Organism: Acetobacteraceae bacterium; assembly: GCA_037201625.1. GTDB lineage: Bacteria > Pseudomonadota > Alphaproteobacteria > Acetobacterales > Acetobacteraceae > JAMXLO01. The sequence continues at coordinate 449,758 of JBBCGR010000004.1, forward strand.
CTGAGCGTTGCCCCGCTTCTCGCCATACAGGTCTATCAAAGCCCCCAACGTGCCCACGCCTTCCTTAGCCGCGGCGCCCATTGCACGCTCACGCCGTCGGTCGGCTACAGGGTCCGCGCCGTCCTGCTTCACCCGTGTATGAAGCGTTCGGGCTTCGCTGCGGGCTTCACTGATCCCCTTGTCGGGATAGGTGCCAAGTGGGAAGCGCCGCATGCGCCCCTGGCGATCCCGACATGCCAAGACCCACGTTGCCGCCCCCGCCGGCGTCAGGCGCAGTCGAAGGCCAGCACAACCCGCATCTGCGAGGTCGCGGCGCGTGCCATCCGATACCTCCCGTATCGCCTTGTTGATCGCAGTCTCCGTCAGTCGCACCGGCATCGCATCGTTTCCTGGGGCTTCAATGGGGCTTCACCGGGGCTTCAACACCGGGGGATTTTCCGGGATACCTCAGGACGTATCCTGCCGGGGCTTCAGGCAAAAAGCAACGGTATTATCTAGGGTTTTCCAACATTTAGGGACGACAATGGACGGGCTGGGACGACCTCGACGGAAAGGAGAACTAGGATTCCTAATCCTGGGGTCGTGAGTTCGAATCTCGCCGGGGACGCCACCGCCCGCCCACCGCAGCCGCCAGTCTTGACCAGCCGGACGATCACGGCACCCTGTCCGCAACGGATGGGGGAAGCATGTCGACCGATCAGACCTATGACTACATCGTCACCGGAGCGGGCTCCGCCGGCTGCGTGCTGGCCGCGCGCCTCTCCGAGAACGGGCGCCACCGGGTGCTGCTGCTCGAGGCCGGCGGCAGGGACAGCAACCCCTGGATCCACATCCCGCTGGGCTATGCCAGGACCTTCTGCAACCCGCGCGTCAACTGGATGTTCGACAGCGAGCCGGAACCCAACCTGAACAACCGCGTCATGTACCAGCCGCGCGGCAAGGTGCTGGGCGGCACCAGCTCGATCAACGGCATGATCTATATGCGCGGCAATCACGCCGACTATGACCAGTGGCGGCAACTCGGCTGCGAAGGCTGGGATTGGGATTCGGTGCTCCCCTATTTCCGCAAAGCCGAAGACAACGAACGCGGTGCGGACGCGTATCACGGCAGTGGCGGTCCTCTGCGCGTCTCGAACCAACCCTACGAATGGGAGATCGGCAGGCTGCTGCTGCAGGCCTGTATCGAGGCCGGCATCAAGCCAAACCCCGACTTCAACGGCGCCGACCAGGAGGGCGCCGGCTACTACCAGACCACCACCAACAACCGCCGCCGCTGGAGTACCGCCGCGGCCTATCTGAAGCCCGCGCGCAAGCGGCCCAACCTGGTCGTGCAGACCCACGCGCATGCCACGCGGGTCCTGGTGGAACATGGCCGCGCGGTCGGCGTCGAATATCGCACGCCGCAGGGACTGCGCACCGCGCGCGCCTCGGTCGAGGTCGTCGTCTCAGGCGGCGCCTATGGCTCGCCGCAGCTTCTGCTGCTGTCGGGCATCGGGCCGGCGCAGCACCTGCAGGACATGGGCATCGAGGTGCTGCACGACCTGCCGGGCGTCGGCTCCAACCTGCAGGACCATTTCAACACGTTCTGCGCCTGGCGCATCTCGCGCTCGATCTCGCTCAACGAACTGCACCACAGCATCCCGCGCCAGATGGTGGCCGGGCTGCAATACGTGCTGTGGCGCGGCGGGCCAATGTCGGGCAACGGCCTCTATGTCGGCGCCCTGGTGCGCAGCGATCCGTCGCTGGAGCGGCCGGACCTGCAGATGAACATCTCCGCCTGGAGCACGATCGACCGCACGCGCGACGGGATCGTCTCGCACCCGTTCCCCGGGTTCTCGATCAGCCCGGTGCATCTGCGGCCCGAGGGTCGCGGTACGGTGCGGCTGAAGTCGCCCGACCCGCTGGCACCGCCCGAGATCCGCTTCAACTTCCTGCGCAGCGAGTATGACATGCGGGCGATGATCAAGGGCATGCGCATCGCGCGCAACATTGCGCGGCAGAACGCGTTGCAGATGCTGCTGGTGGAGGAAACGATGCCGGGTTCGGCGGTGGCAACCGACGAGCAACTGGCGGAGGATGTGCGCAAGCGGGGCGTGTCGAACCTGCATCCGGTCGGAAGCTGTGGCATGGGTCACGGACCGCATGCCGTGGTCGATCCGCGTCTGCGCGTTCACGGCATCGAAGGGCTGCGTGTGGTGGACGCCTCGATCATGCCGTCGATCATCGCCGGCAACACGAATGCGCCGACCATCATGATCGCCGAGAAGGCATCGGACATGATCCTGGAGGACGCGAAAGCCACTTCGCGGCGCGCCGCCTGACGCTGTGTGATCCCGAGGGAGCGTCCGCGTCGGCGGCGGCTACTTCACCGTCGCCACACGCAACGAATTCGTCGCGCCCGACTGGCCGAACGGCACGCCGGCGGCGACGACGATCTCGTCGCCAGCCTGGGCGAAGCCTTCGGTCTGCGCCACGCGCAGCGCCCGCGTGACCGCCTCGGTCATCGAATGCGCATCGGCCGTCACCATCGCATGGACGCCCCACACGACGGCCATGCGCCGCGCGGTGTACAGATGCGGGGTCAGCCCAATGATCGGTGCATCCGGACGCTCGCGTGCCAGCCGCAGCGCCGTGGCGCCCGACGCCGTATAGGCAACGACGGCCTTCGCACCGATCGTGTGGCACACCTGCCGCGCCGCCGCGCAGATCGCATCCGCGGTGGCGTGTTCCGGTTCCGCACGGCTCGCCTCGATCATCGCGCGCCAGCCGGTGTCCTGTTCCACCCGGGCCACGATGCGGTCCATCATGTTGACCGCCTCGAACGGGTACTGCCCCGCCGCGGTCTCGGCCGACAGCATCACCGCATCCGCACCATCGAACACCGCCGTCGCAACGTCCGAGGCCTCGGCTCGTGTCGGTGAGGGTGCGCTGATCATGCTCTCCAGCATCTGCGTGGCCACAACAACGGGTTTGCCGAGTTGCCGCGCGACGCGGACGATGCGCTTCTGCGCCAGCGGCACCTCCTCGGGCGGCAGTTCGACGCCCAGGTCGCCGCGCGCCACCATCACCGCGTCGGTAAGCTGCATGATCGCGTCGAGGTTCTCCAGCGCCTGCGGCTTCTCCAGCTTCACCATCACCCAGGCGCGCCCGCGGATCAGCGCCTGCGCTTCGGCCACATCCTCCGGGCGCTGAACGAAGGACAGACCGATGTAGTTCGCGCCATGCTCGAGCGCGAATTCCAGGTCGTCGCGGTCCTTCTCGGTCAGCGCCGGGATCGGCAGTACGACGTCGGGCACGTTGACACCCTTGCGGTCGGACAGCGGGCCGCCCACGACCACCTCGGTGTCCAGAGCATCGGCCCGCTTGCGCACCACGCGCAACCGCAGCTTGCCATCGTCCAGCAGCAGCGAGCAGCCGATCTGTGCCGCCTCGATGATCTCCGGGTGCGGCAGGTTGACGCGCGACGCGCTGCCCGGCGTCGGGTTGAGGTCGAGTTGGAAGTTCTGGCCGGTCTGCAGGAACACGCGCCCGCCCGAGAAGCGGCCGACGCGCAGCTTCGGTCCCTGCACATCGGCCAGGATGCCGATCGGCCGGTCGAACCGCTCCTCGAGCTGGCGGATCATGGCGAAGCGGGCGGCGTGGTCCTCGTGCGTGCCATGGCTGAAATTGAGCCGGAACACATCGGCACCGGCCTGGAACAGCCGGGTGAGTACCTCCATCGTCGAACTTGCCGGCCCGAGAGTGGCAATGATCTTGGTGCGCCGGCGACGGCGCAGCTTCGGTCGTGTGGCCATCGTGGTTCCTTCAGGCGATCAGGATGGCGCGGACGTCATTGACGTTGGTGAGCGTCGGGCCGGTGCGGACCGCATCGCCGAGCGCGGCGAACAGCGTGTGTCCGTCGTGGCCGGTCAGCATGGCGCGCGGGTCCATGCCGAGCGCGCGCGCACGTTGCAGCGTGTCGGGCGTGACCAGGGCGCCGGCGATGTCGTCCATGCCGTCGAGCCCGTCGGTATCGCCGGCGATCGCCCAGATCCCCGCCGCACCGCCGAGGGCGACCGCCAGCGAGAGCAGGAACTCGGTGTTGCGGCCGCCATGTCCGGCAGGTCCGTCGCCCAGCGTGACGGTCGTCTCGCCACCGGACAGCACGACGGCGGGCGGGGGGAGCGGCGCGCCGTGGGTGCGGATGCTGCGGGCGATGCCGGCCTGCACGATGGCCATCTCGCGGGCCTCCCCCTCCAGCGCATCGCCCAGCACGAGCGGCGCAAGACCGAGGGACCGCGCCTCCTCCGCCATGCGCCGCAGCGCCATCATCGGCGTCGCGATCAGGTGGAACTCGCTGTCCGGCAGTTCATCGGCGGTCGGCGTCTCATCGGCTGCCTGCGCCAGCCGCGCCGCCACCTCGGGCGAGGGCTTGATGCCGTAGCGGGCGATGATCGCGCGGGCATCGGCGAAGGTGGTCGGGTCCGGCACGGTGGGGCCGGACGCGATCACCGCCGGGTCGTCACCGGGCACGTCGCTGATCGCCAGCGTGACCACGCGCGCCGGCCGTGCCGCCGCCGCCAGCCGGCCGCCCTTGATCGCGGAGAGGTGTTTGCGGACGCAATTCATCTCCGAGATGTTGGCACCCGAGGCGAGCAGCGCACGGTTGATGGCCTGCTTGTCCGCCAGCGTGAGGCCCGGTGCCGGCGCGGCGCACAGGGCCGAGCCGCCGCCCGAGATCAGCGCCAGCACCAGGTCGTCGGAGCGCAGGCCGCGCACGCGCTCCAGCAGGCGCCACGCACCCCGCTCGCTGTTGGCGTCGGGCACCGGGTGGGAGGCCTCGATCACCTCGATCCGCCGCGTCGGCACGTGGTGGCCGTAGCGGGTGACCACGGTGCCCTCCAGCGCCACGTCGGGCCAGGCATCCTCCAGCGCGGCGGCCATCACCGCGGCCGATTTGCCGCAGCCGACCACGATGCAGCGGCCCTCGGGCTTCGCCGGCAGATGGTCGGCCAGCACCTTGCGCGGGTCGGCGGCGGCCACCGCGGCGTCGAACAAGGTCCTGAGCGCCGCTCGGGCGCGCGCATCGTCCCACACCATTCGGCTCGCTTCTCCCGTACGCTCGCGGCGGAGTATGGCGAAGCGCCGCGCGACGCGCCATCTTCAGCCAGGTTGGAGGAGGGTTGTCATGACCGCACCGCAGTTCGACGACAAGACCCGCACGGAGCTGGAAGCCGCCGCGTTCCGCCGCCTGGTGGAGCATCTCCGTGAACGCACCGATGTGCAGAACATCGACCTGATGAACCTCGCCGGTTTCTGCCGCAACTGCCTGAGCCGCTGGTACCGCGAGGCGGCGGAGACGCAGGGCATCGGCCTCGCCGATCCGGATGCGCGCGAGATCGTCTACGGCATGCCGTACAAGGAATGGCAGGCGAAATACCAGCAGGAGGCGAGCGCCGGGCAGAAGGCCGCGTTCGACAAGGCCAACCCAGGTCATTGACCGCGCCGGGTGCGGCAGCTATCCCCGCCGCCCTTGCGGGTCGGAGGGAAACGATGGCGCTGCACGCGGTGGAGAAGGAAGACACCCAGACCGGCGGCATCGCCGCCGACCGGCTGCGCAGCCTCGTCGACCGCATCGAGCGGCTGGAGGAAGAGCGCAAGGCACTCGGCGGGGATATCCGTGACATCTACGCCGAAGCGAAGTCCGCCGGGTTCGACGTGAAGGTGCTGCGCCAGCTCATCCGCATCCGCAAGCAGGAGCCGGCGGATGTCGAGGAGCAGGAGACGCTGCTGGACGTCTATCGCCGCGCCCTCGGGATGTAGCGGGGGCGTTGAAGCGCGGGGGCGGCGCTGTAATGTAATCCGGGCACCCGGCGAACCGATCAAAAGATCGGCCCGCCGGGGCCGGTGTATAGACCAGCGGCGGATGAGGAGTGTGATCCTCGTCCGCCATCTACCCCACCGGAAGCGCAGCGCAATGCTCAGCCCGGAAGCGCAGCGCAATGCTCAGCATTGTCCTGGCTCCAGTGGCGGCACGATTGCCGCAGATGCAGCATGCGCGCGCGGGATGAAGAGACGTTTCAGTCGTGCAGCTTCGCCAAGACGTCGGTATTGGCGCGGATCACCAGCATGCGGCGGATCTTCTGGGTCGGCGTGAGCAGGCCGTTCGCCACGGTGAACGGCGCCACCACGGCGTGCCTGCGGATCCGTTCGGTCACCGACAGGCGCACGTTCACCCGGTTGACGGCCAGGGCCGCCGAGACATCGTCATGCCCATCGGCAGGCACCACCAGCGCTGTCAGCGATGAGCGTCCATCGCCGGCCACGACCGCCTGCGAGATCTCGGGCTCGGCCATCAGCATGCCCTCGATCTTGGCGGGCGAAACGTTCTCGCCGCCCGACAGCACGATCATGTCCTTCTTGCGATCGGTGATGCGGAGATAGCCGTCCGCCTCCAGCACGCCGATGTCGCCGGTATGCAGCCAGTGATCGCGGATCGCCGCCGCGGTCGCGTCGGGCAGCCCCCAGTAGCCCTCCATCACCAGGTCGCCCCGCACCAGGATCTCGCCATCGTCGGCAATCCGCAGGTCGACGCCCTGCAGAACGCGGCCGACCGTGTCGATACGGATCCCGTCCGGCGGGTTGGCGCTGATCACCGGTCCCGCCTCGGTCTGTCCATAGCCCTGCATGATCATCAGGCCGAGCGCCAGGAAGAACCGGCCGACATCGGGCTCCAGCCGGGCGCCGCCTGACATCGCCGCCTTCAGCCGGCCGCCGAAGCGGTCGGCGATCCTGCGCCGCACCAGCCGGTCCAGCACCAGATCGGCCAGCCGCTCGCCGAGCGTCAGGCGTTCGCCGTCGACCCGCCGCAGGCCCAGTCGCAGCGCATGCCCGAACAGCGCCTGCCGCCAGCGCGGCTGCCGCGCCACCTGGGTCAGCACCCGGCTTCGGATCACCTCCAGCACCCGCGGCACCGCGGTCAGGATCGTCGGCTGCACCGTCAGCATGTCCGCGGCCAGGTGCTCGACGCCGCGGCAGTACACGATCTCGGTGCCGATGCTGGGCAGGAAGAACAGGCCGACCGTATGTTCATAACTGTGCGAGATCGGCAGGTACGACAGATACACCTCGTCCTGCAGGCGCAGCGGCCGCAGCAGTTCGAACGCGCCGCGGCAGTTCGACAGGATGGAGCGGTGCGGCAGCATCACGCCCTTGGGCGCGCCGCCGGTGCCCGAGGTGTAGATCAGGCACGCGAGCGCCGTCGCAGGAATCGCCGCCGCCTCCAGCGCGATGTCGTCGGGCGTGCCGGCGTCGGCCACCAGCGCCCCCCAGTGCATCAGCCGCGGCGAACCGCCCGCATCGTCCGGCGGCCCCTCGATCACCACCAGCAGGTCGATCCCCCGTGCCTGCCGCGCCGCCTCGAGCAGGTTGCCGGCGAGGGCAGGGGTGGAGACGATCGCCACCCGCGCGCCCGAATCGCGCAGGATATGCGCGTGATCCGCGATCGTGTTGGTCGTGTAGGTCGGCACCGGCACGGCGCGGAGTGCCATCAGCGCGGTCTCCGCGACGGCATATTCCGGGCGGTTCTCCGCGACGATCAGCACCCGGTCGCCGGGCCCCACGCCGGCGGTGCGCAGATGGCGCGCGCAGGACGCCGCCATCCGGCCGAACTCTCCCCACGTCACCGAATGCCAGGCGCCGTCCCGGAAGGCGCGCAGCAGAGGCTTGTCCGGCCAGGTCCGCGCGAGCGCGAACATCATCGCTGGCAGGTTGGGCCAGGTCGCATAGTGCTCCACGTCACCTCCCGCGCTCGGCGGCCTCGCCGCCGCAACCCTTTGACCGGCGTCCCTACTACCTTACATGCATGATGACCGCAGCCTCGTGAGGACGCATTGATGCCCCAGACCGCCCAGGCCGACGCCGCTGCCCGCCACGAGACGCCGGAGGATCTTCCGACCTGGGACCTGAGCGACCTCTATCCGGGACCCGAGAGCCCGCAGGTCGAGGCCGATTTCGCCGCGGCCGAGCAGGCGGCGCGCGCCTTTTCCGGGGCAAATCAGGGACGCCTCGGGCCGATGCGCGGCGATGCCCTGGCCGCCGCCATCGCCGAATACGAACGGATCGAGGAGATCCTCGGCCGGCTGATGTCGTACGCCCGGCTGCTGTTCTCCGGCAATTCCACCGATCCCGCGATCGGCCGCTTCTACCAGATGGTGAGCGAACGCGTGACCGGGATCAGCAGCCATCTGCTGTTCTTCACGCTGGAACTCAACCGGCTGGACGAAGCGGAGATGGAGCGCAAGCTGGCCGACCCCGCGCTCGCCCGCTGGCAGCCCTGGCTGCGCGATCTGCGCGTCTTCCGTCCGCACCAGCTTGCCGACGAGTTGGAGAAACTGCTGCACGAAAAGGAGGTGACGGGCCGCAGTGCCTGGAGCCGGCTGTTCGATGAGACCATCGCCGGCATGCGCGTGCCGATCGGCAATGACCGGCTCACGGTCACCGACGCGCTCAATCGCCTGTCGGACCGTGACCGGACGGTGCGCGAGGCCGCCGGCCACGCGATCGGCGAGGCGTTCGGCGAGCGGTCGCGGCTGTTCTCGCTGGTCACCAACACGCTGGCCAAGGACAAGGAGATCCTCGACACGTGGCGCCACTACCCGCGCCCCGGCACCGCGCGCAACCGCGCCAACATGGTGGAGGATGCTGTCGTCGATGCGCTGGTGGGCGCGGTGCGGGCCGATTTCCCGCGGCTCGCGCATCGCTACTATCTGCTGAAGGCGAAATGGCTCGGCCTGCCGAAGCTGCAGCACTGGGACCGCAACGCGCCGCTGCCGGACGATGACGACAGCCTGATCGGCTGGAACGAAGCGCGCGAGCGGGTGCTGTCGGCGTATGGCGCGTTCAGCCCGGAACTCGCCTCGATCGGCCGGCGCTTCTTCGATCGGCCGTGGATCGACGCGACGCTGCGGCCGGGCAAGGAGGGTGGCGCCTTCGCCCATCCGACGGTGCCGTCGGCGCATCCCTACCTGCTGCTGAACTATCACGGACGGACGCGCGACGTGATGACGCTGGCGCATGAACTCGGCCACGGCGTGCACCAGGTGCTGGCCGCCGAGCAGGGCTACCTGATGTCGGGCACGCCGCTGACCCTCGCCGAGACCGCGAGCGTGTTCGGCGAGATGCTGACCTTCCGCGCGCTGCTCGACGCGGCCGAACCCAGGCGGCGGCGGATCATGCTCGCGGCCAAGGTCGAGGACATGCTGAACACGGTGGTCCGCCAGATCGCGTTCTACCATTTCGAGACCCTGCTGCATGACGAACGCCGCTCGGGCGAACTGGTGCCGGACCGGATCGGCGAACTGTGGATGCAGGTGCAGACCGAGAGTCTCGGCCCCGCCTTCGAATTCACGCCCGAGTACAGCGTGTTCTGGGCCTATGTGCCGCACTTCATCCACTCGCCGTTCTATGTCTATGCCTATGCATTCGGCGACTGCCTGGTGAACGCGCTGTATTCGGTCTTCCAGACCGGGCATCCCGGCTTCCAGGCCAAGTACCTGGATATGCTGCGCGCCGGCGGCACCAAGCGGCACAAGGAACTGCTGGCGCCGTTCGGGCTCGATGCGTCCGATCCGGCCTTCTGGCGGCGCGGCCTCGACGTGATCTCCGGCTTCATCGACGAGTTGGAGGCAGCGGCATGACCGCGGACGACGGCACGTCGCTCCCCTCGTGTACCGGCGCTCCTGACACAGTCCCGACAACCGCTGCCAGCCTCGATGTCTGACCGCTCCAACCTGTTCGGGGAGCTTCGCCGGATGGCGCGCACCTCGGGTGCCGTGGGCGGCATCGCGGCGCGGGTCGCGGGTGAGCGCGTGTTCGGCATCAAGACCGACCGCGCAGCGCATGCCGGTGATCTCCGTACCATCCTGGGTGGCCTCAAGGGGCCGCTGATGAAGGTGGCGCAGTTCCTCTCGACGGTGCCGGACGCGCTGCCGGCGGAATACGCCGCGGAACTCGCGCACCTGCAGGCGAATGCGCCGCCGATGGGCTGGAACTTCGTCCGCCGGCGCATGGCGAGCGAACTCGGCGCGGACTGGCAGGGGAAGTTCGCGAGCTTCGGCCACGAGGCTTCGGCCGCGGCCAGCCTGGGGCAGGTGCATCGTGCCCGCCTGCACGACGGCACCGAGGTGGCGTGCAAGTTGCAATATCCCGACATGGCCAGCACGGTTGAGGCCGATCTGCGCCAGTTGCGCCTGGCGATGGCGATCTACCACCGCATGGACAACGCCATCCAGCACGAGGAGGTCTACAAGGAACTCCGCGAACGCCTGCGCGAGGAACTCGACTACGAGCGCGAGGCCTCGCAGATGCGGCTCTACGGCATGATGCTGCACGACGACCCGCGCGTGCACGTTCCGGTGCCGATCGCCGGATTTTGCACCAAGCGGCTGCTGACGATGACCTGGCTGGACGGGCGGCCGCTGATGCAGCGGCTGGCCGAGGATCCGCCTCAGGAGGAGCGCAACCGCATGGCGGAGGCGCTGTTCCATGCCTGGTACGTGCCGTTCTACCGTTTCGGCGTGATCCACGGCGATCCGCATCTGGGCAACTACCAGGTGCGGCCGGATGCCTCGGTGAACCTGCTGGATTTCGGCGCGATCCGCGTCTTCGGGGCATCGTTCGTGCGCGGCGTGATCGACCTCTATGAGGCCGTGCGCGACCATGACGACGCCAAGGCGCACCATGCCTATACGACCTGGGGCTTCACCGATCTGTCCAAGGAGAAGATGGCGGCGCTCAATCTGTGGGCACGGTTCCTCTACGAGCCGCTGTGCGACGACCGGGTGCGGCGCATCCAGGAGACCGACGATTCCCACTTCGGACGGGAGGTGGCCGAACGCGTCCACGCGGGCCTGAAGCGGACCGGCGGCGTGAAACCGCCCCGCGAGTTCGTGCTGATGGATCGCTCGGCGATCGGTCTCGGCGGCGTCTTCCTGCGGCTGAAGGCGGAGCTGAACTGGAGCCGGATGTTCCACGCGCTGATCGCCGATTTCAACGAGGAGGCCCTGGCGCAACGGCAGGCGGCCGCCCTGGCGCAGGCCGGCGTCCCGCCTGCGGCATGACCGCGCGCCATCGTCCGGACAGGCTCGGTTGGCCTGGCGGGCGCTGAGGCCGCATCGTCGTCCGCTTCAGTCGGCCGCTTCGTCTCAGTCGTCCAGCACGGCGCGCACGCAGCGCAGCAGGTCCTCCTTGCGGTACGGCTTGCGGAGGATGCGCAGGCCCTGCGCCTCGACGTCGTCGTCGGCGTCCGAGAAGCCCGTCGTCAGCAATGTCCGCAGCCCGGGACGATGCTGCACCGCGACGCGTGCCAGTTCCCGGCCATTCATCCCGCCCGGCATGACGATGTCGGTGATCAGGAGATCGATCGGGGAGTCGCCCGTGATCGTCGCGAGCGCATGGCGCGCGTCGCTCGCCTGCAGCACGCAATAGCCGGCGGAGGCAAGCTGGCGCGCCAGGATCTGCCGCAGCCCGGTGCTGTCCTCCACCGCGAGGATCGTCTCGTTCTGGCCGGGTCGCGGCGGCGATGCATCGGCGTCGAGGGCCGCGACCGCGGTGTCCGGCGCGGGCGGCAGGTAGAGCCGGAACGTCGTCCCTTCGCCGATCTCGCTGTAGGCGGTGACGTGGCCACCCGACTGCTTCATGAAACCGAACACCATCGACAGGCCGAGCCCGGTGCCCCGGCCGGGTTCCTTGGTGGTGAAGAACGGCTCGAAGATGCGTGCCAGGACGGCCGGCGTCATGCCGCTGCCCTTGTCGCTGATCTCGACCAGCACATAGTTGCCCGGCACCACCTCCGCGTGGGCGGCAGCGTAGTCCTCGTCCAGGCTGGTATTGCGCGTTGCGATGACCAGCCGTCCGCCGTCCGGCATGGCATCGCGGGCGTTCGTGGCCAGGTTGGTGATCGCCGCCTCGAACTGCACCCGGTCCACCAGCACCAGGCGGACATCGGCCGCAAGCTGCAGTTCGATGGCGACCGCCTCGCCCAGGGTCCGCCGCAGCAGCCGCACGAAGGTGCGGATCACCTCGTTGATGTCGTGGCGCTCCGGTGCGAGCGGCTGGCGCCGGGCGAACGCCAGCATCTGGCGCGTGAGCTCCGCACCCCGCAATGCGGCCTCCACGGCACCGCCGGTGAGTTCGTTCACTTCCGGGTCGCCGTTCAGGTGCTCGCCCAGCATGTCGAGGTTGCCGATGATGATCGCCAGGAGGTTGTTGAAGTCGTGCGCCAGGCCGCCGGTGAGCTGGCCCACGGCCTCCATCTTCTGGGATTGGATCAGTTGCTGCTCGATCCTGCGCCGGCTGGCGATTTCCGAGCGCAGCGCGGCGGCGTTGCGTTGCTGGCGCGCGGTCTGGGCCCGCAGGCGTTCCGCCTCGCCCAGCATCGAGGAGGCCACGTCATTGACCTCGCGCAGCCAGGTGGCCGGCGGCCGCCCGATGTGCTCGCCGCTTCCCAGCGCGGCGGCCAGGCGGGACAGGCTCACGACGGGGCGCGCGATGGCGCGGCCGACCAGCCAGGCGATCAGCCCGGCCAGCACCAGCGTGCCGCTGCCGAGGGCCAGGAGCCGCACCAGGGATTGCTGGACCGGTTCGAACAGGACCTGCCGCGGGATCGAGACCGCCAGCGTCCACCCAATCGGCTTGATCCGGCTGAACGCGACATAGACGGGCACGCCGGCGCGGGACTGGGACGCGAACGACCCTTCGTCGCCCGCGGCAATGCCGCTCAGGAACGCGGCGGGCGCCTTCAGGCCGATCACCTGCTCCGGCTCGCGCGTGCGATAGATGATGGTTCCCTGCTGATCGACCAGTCCCACGACCTGTTCGGAGGGGACGAGCTGCGCCTGCATGACCGCGGCGATCACGGACGAGATCTCCAGGCTGAGCAGGTACGCAACGGCATCGCCGTTCATCACCGGCAGGACGATGCTGACGACCCGCCGGTCGGTCAGAGGATCGCGCGTCAGGCCGGTGATCGCCGGCGTGTCCCCATCGGGGAGCCGGACGCTGTCGGCGGGATCGGACGGCAGCGGCGTGCCGAATGTCACCGCGGTGTTGACGACCTGCTGGCCGTTCGGCTCGCGCAGGACCGCCGTGAGCTTCTGCCGGCGCAGCAGTTCGCTTGCCTGGTCGTGGAACGTCGCCAGGTCGCCGCTCTGCAGGGCACGCGAGTTCGCCAGCGCCAGCGCGAGGGCCTGCAGGGTGCCGAGCTGGCGGGACAGATCGTCGGCCGCACCGCTGGCCGTGTTGTGGATCGTCTCCGCGATCAGCTTCTGCTGATCCTTGGCGGCCTGGTCGACAAGCAGCGCACAGAACAGGAGGAACGGCACGACGGTGCCGAGTACCAGAATCGTGACATAGCCATGGATCGAGCATGTGACCCGCATAGGCGCAACGACACGGCAAACGGTTAAAGTCCTGTGAATCGAGGTTCGAGCGGAATCGAGCTTCGTCGCCCTTGGCTGCCGCGTTGACCACTCGTTCATCGCGCGCTGTCAGGATTGGCGTGATGGCCGTTCCCCTTGCACCACCCAACCCCTTCGCGCATCTTGCCGCGCAACTGGGGTTGTGCCCGCTTCTCCTACCCGAGCCCGGTTCCTCCTTCCGGGGTATCGAACGTGAAGGATTGATTGGATGCGCCTTGCGGTGCTGAAGGAACGCCGCGCGTTCGAGACGCGGGTCGCGGCGACGCCTGATACGGTGAAGCGTCTGGTCGGCCTGGGTCTCACCGTCGCGGTCGAGGCTGCGGCTGGCGCGCAGGCCGCCATTCCCGATGCCGAGTTCGCGGCCGCCGGCGCGGAGATCGCTCCCGACGCCGCGGCGGCGCTGGGCAGTGCGGGCGTGGTGTTCTCCGTGCAGATGCCGCTGCCTGAGCAGCTCGCGCTGATCCCGCGCGGCGCCTTGCTGATCTGCATCGCCAATGCGTTCGCCGATCCCACCACGGTCGCGGCACTCGCCGATGCCGGCATCGACTGTGCCGCGATGGAGCTCTTGCCGCGCATCACGCGGGCCCAGTCGATGGACGTGCTGTCGAGCCAGGCGAACCTCGCCGGCTACCGTGCTGTGATTGAAGCAGCCGGCGCGTTCCAGCGCGGCTTTCCCATGATGATGACCGCTGCCGGGACGGTGCCGCCGGCCAGGCTGTTCGTCATCGGCGCCGGTGTCGCAGGCCTCCAGGCGATCGCGACCGGGCGCAGACTCGGCGGCATCGTGTCCGCCACCGACGTGCGTCCCGCGGCCAAGGAGGAGATCAAGTCGCTCGGTGCCAGCTTCGTCGGCGTCGAGGACCAGGAGACGGCCGGCCAGACCGGCGCCTATGCCCGTGAGATGAGCGAGGCGTTCCGGCAGAAGCAGGCCGAGTTGATGGCCGTCACCGTCGCCAAGAACGACCTGGTCATCTGCACCGCGCTGGTGATGGGCCGCCGCGCGCCGGTCATCGTCACCGAGGCGATGGTGCAGTCGATGCGTCCGGGCAGCGTGATCGTGGACCTCGCCTCCGACGCCGGCGGCAACTGTGCCGCAACGGTGCCGGGCGAACGGATCGTCACGCCGAACGGGGTGACCGTGCTGGGCTACCACAACTGGCCGGGCCGCATCCCGGTCGCGGCCTCCGCGCTCTACGCGCGCAACCTGCTCACCTTCCTCACCACGTTCTGGGACAAGGACGCACAGGCGCCGAAGCTGCCCGACAACGATGACATCGTGAAGGGTGTGATGCTGACGCGTGGCGGCGCGGTGGTGCACCCGCAGTTCCTTCCCTCGCAGGCCGCCTAGGCTCGGAGAAGACCGGCATGAACCCGACCCAGTTGGCTGACGAGGCTGATCGGCTCGCGCAGCGCGCCAGCGAACTCGCCGCGCACGCCCACGCATGGGCAGTGAGCAGCAGCGGCGTGGTGGCCGAGGCGGAGCCGTTCGTATTCCTGCTGGCGATCTTCCTGATGGCCTGCTTCGTTGGCTACTACGTGGTGTGGAACGTCACGCCGGCACTGCACTCGCCGCTGATGGCGGTGACCAACGCGATCTCCTCAGTGATCGTCGTTGGCGCGATGCTGGCAACCGGGCTTGCGACCAGCGGCTGGGCCATGGCGTTCGGTTTCCTGGCCGTGATCCTGGCCAGCGTGAACATCTTCGGCGGCTTCTTCGTGACGCAGCGCATGCTGTCGATGTTCAAGCGACGGCAATAGGGGTAGGCGATGTCCACCAACCTGACCGCGCTCGCCTACCTGATCGCTGCCGTGCTGTTCATTCTGGCGCTGCGCGGGCTGTCGTCGCCGGTGACGTCGCGGCAGGGCAATCGGTTCGGCATGATCGGCATGGCCGTCGCCGTGGTGGCCACGCTGGCCCATCACGGCATGGGCGGCTGGGGCTACGTGCTGATCCTGTTCGGCATCATCATCGGCGGCGCGATCGGCACGTTCGTCGCTTTGCGTATCCAGATGACCGCGCTGCCGCAGCTTGTCGCGGCGTTCCATTCGCTGGTGGGCCTCGCCGCGGTGTTCGTGGCCGCGGCGGCGATGAACGCGCCCGAGGCGTTCGGCATCGGCACGACCGGCCACATCCACGCGCAGAGCCTGATCGAGATGTCGCTCGGGCTGGCAATCGGCGCCGTCACCTTCTCCGGCTCGCTGATCGCGTTTGCCAAGCTGCAGGCGCTCATGAGCGGCGCGCCGATCATGTTTCCGGGTCAGCACAAGCTGAACCTGGGACTCGGCATCCTGCTGGTGCTGCTGATCGTGCTGTTCGTGGCGACCGGCAGCCAGGTGGTGTTCTGGCTGATCGCCTTGCTGGCGCTGGCGCTGGGTTTCCTGATCATCATCCCGATCGGCGGCGCCGACATGCCCGTGGTCGTGTCGATGCTGAACAGCTACTCGGGCTGGGCGGCGGCGGGCATCGGCTTCACCATCCAGAACCTGGCGCTGATCATTACCGGTTCGCTGGTGGGCGCGTCGGGCGCGATCCTGTCCTACATCATGTGCAAGGGGATGAACCGCAGCATCATCAATGTGCTGCTGGGCGGATTTGGTACCGAGGGTGGGGCGGCGGCGGCCAGTGGCGGGGCGGCGGCGGATCGCACCGTCAAGAGCGGCAACGCGGAAGATGCGGCGTTCATCATGAAGAACGCCTCCAAGGTCATCGTGGTGCCCGGCTACGGCATGGCGGTCGCGCAGGCTCAGCATGCCCTGCGCGAGATGGCCGACACGCTGAAGAAGGAGGGGGTGGAGGTGAAATACGCCATCCATCCGGTGGCCGGCCGCATGCCCGGCCACATGAACGTGCTGCTGGCCGAAGCCAACGTGCCGTACGACGAGGTGTTCGAACTCGAGGAGATTAACAACGAGTTCTCCACCGCGGACGTCGCCTATGTCATCGGTGCCAACGACGTGACCAACCCGGCGGCGAAGACGGATCCGTCATCGGCCATCTACGGCATGCCGATCCTGGATGTGGAGAAGGCGGGCACCGTGCTGTTCGTGAAGCGCTCGATGGCGTCGGGCTATGCGGGCGTGGACAACGAGTTGTTCTTCCGACCGAACACGATGATGCTGTTCGGCGACGCGAAGAAGATGACCGAAGAGATCGTGCAGGCGCTGAACCGCTGACGCCGGAGGCTCTCGTCGAGCCGTAGCGCGGCTCCACGCGATTTGGCTTCGGTGCTCTGTGCAGCTTCGGCTCCGGTACACAGCCTCGGTGCTATCCAGCCTCTTGGGGTCCGGCCACCCGACCCAGCCTCGGCGCTATCCGGGCTCTCAGGCTTCGCCTGACCCAGTTTCCAGGCTACCCGGCCTCCGGTCTACCGAGCCCCTGCGCGCTCCGGCCCTCGCCCTTTCGAGCGGCGCGGAAGGCCGGCGGATGACCAGAGGACGCTTCGCGGCGCAGGCGCGTGAACCGTTACGCCGGCTCCGCCGGGGCGCGCTCGCCGGCCAGCGCGGCAATGCCGGTGTTACGCAGCCCCACCGGCTGGAAGCGCGACGCCGACCACCCCGCCATCTCCTCGTAGCTGCGATACTTCTCCTCCAGCGCCGTCTGGGCGGCCTCCATGAGGCTTGCCGCCTCCTCCGGCCGCGACTGCGCCAGAGCCCGGTAGCGGGTCTCGTTGTAGGCATAATCGCGGAACTTCACCGTCGGGCGCGGACTGTCCAGTTCGAACGGATTGCGGCCGATGTCGCGCAGCGCCGGGTTGTAGCGGAACAGCGGCCAATAGCCGCAGGCGACCGCGAGGTCCTGCTGGCGCATCCCGTGCTGCATGTCGATGCCGTGCGCGATGCAGTGGCAATAGGCCAGGATCAGCGACGGTCCGGGGTAGGCCTCCGCCTCGCGGAACGCCTGGAGGGTCTGTTGCGGGTTGCCGCCCATCGCGACCTGCGCCACGTAGATGTTGCCGTAGGCGATCGCCTGCAGCGCGAGGTCCTTGCGCGCCACCCGCTTGCCGGCGGAGGCGAACTTGGCGATCGCCCCGAGCGGCGTCGCCTTGGAGGCCTGGCCGCCGGTGTTCGAATAGACCTCGGTGTCCAGCACCAGCACGTTCAGGTCCCGTGCGCTGGCGAGCACGTGATCCAGCCCGCCATAGCCGATGTCGTACGCCCAGCCGTCGCCGCCGACGATCCAGATGCTGCGGCGAACCAGATGCTCCACCACCGACAGCAGGTCTGCGACACGCGGGTCGTCGAGGGTCTTCAGGCGTCGCACCAGTTCATCGACCCTCTGGCGCTGCGCGCGGATCTCGGATTCCTGTACCTGCCGGGCGGCCAGCGTGGCATCGACGAGGTCCTGGCCCAGCAGCGGAGCCATCTCCCGAACCATGGATGCGGCCATTCCAAAGTGCTTGTCGGCGGCCAGCCGATAGCCGAGCCCGAACTCCGCATTGTCCTCGAACAGCGAGTTCGACCAGGCCGGACCGCGGCCCTCCCGGTTCGTGGACCAGGGTGTCACGGGCAGGTTGCCGCCGTAGATCGACGAGCAGCCGGTGGCGTTGGCGATCTGCAGCCGGTCGCCAAACAACTGCGACAGGAGCTTCAGGTATGGCGTTTCGCCGCATCCGGCGCAGGCCCCGGAATAGAGGAATAGCGGCTCCAGGAATTGCACCCCACGCACGTTGGCGAAATCGACACGGGAGCGATCATTGACCGGCAGACTGGCGAAGAACGCATTGTCGGCATGCGCCGCCTCGAGCAGCGGCCCCTTGTCCTGCATCACCAGCGATTTCTGCGGCAGGACCGGACAGGCCTCCACGCACAGCCCGCAGCCGGTGCAATCCTCGATGGCGAAGTCGAGAGCGAACCGCACGTCGGGAAAACCGCGGACGTTGATCGGCGCCGAGAGGAAGCTGGCGGGCGCATCGGCCAGCCGCGCCTGGTCGAGGTATCGCGCCTGGATGACGCCGTGCGGGCAGACGATGCTGCACTGGCCACACTGGACGCAGGTGCCGGTGTCCCACACGGGCACGAGGTCCGCGATATTGCGCTTCTCCCAGATCGAGGTGCCGGACGGCCAGGTGCCGTCCACCGGCAGGAGGCTGACCGGAAGTTCGTCGCCGCGGCCTTCCAGCATCGCGGCGGTCACCTCGCGCACGAAGCGCGGCGCATGGGCCGGCACCAGCGGCACGCGTTCTTCGCAGCTCGTGGCAGTCTCCGGGATCTCGATCTCGAACAGCCGGGCGAGCGTGTCATCGACCGCCCGGAAATTCGCCGCCACGACATCCTCGCCCTTGCTGCCGTAGCTCTTGCGGATCGCCTGCTTGATATGCTCGATCGCCGTGTCGCGCGGCAGCACCCCCGACAGGGCAAAGAAGCAGGTCTGCAAGACCGTATTGGTGCGGCCCCGCAGTCCCACCTCCTGCGCGACCGCCGAGGCATCGATCACGAACAGCCTCAGGCCCAGTTCGATGATGCGCTCCTGCATGGCGCGCGGCAGATGGTGCCATATCGCGTCCGGACCGTAGGGCGCGTTCAGCAGCAGCGTGGCTCCCGGGGCGGCGAGGCGCAGCACGTCCTGGCGCGCGACGAACTGGAACTGGTGGCAGCCGACGAAGCTGGCCTGCTGGATCAGGTACGGGGCGTGGATCGGCCGCGGCCCGAAGCGCAGATGGGAGACCGTCTGAGCGCCCGATTTGTGCGAGTCGTAGACGAAATAACCTTGCGCGTGCAGGCCGGCGTCTTCCGCGATGATCTTGACGCTGTTCTTGTTGGCGCCAACGGTGCCATCGGCGCCGAGACCGTAGAACACCGCCTGTACCAGGTCGTGCGGCTCGATGCGGAAGCGGTCATCCGGCGTCAGGCTGGTGTGCGAGACATCGTCGATGATGCCGACGGTGAAGCTGTTGCGGGGTTCGGGCTTGCGCAACTCGTCGAATACCGACTTGGCCATCGCCGGATTGAAGTCCTTCGAGGACAGTCCGTAGCGCCCGCCGATCACCCTGGGCATGCTGCGCAGCCGCTGCGACGCGACCGCCTGCGCCAGTGTGTGGACCACATCGAGGTACAGCGGCTCGCCAGGCGCCCCCGGCTCCTTCGTCTGCTCCAGAACGGCGACCGCCACCACGCCGCGGGGCAGGGCGGCGATGAACGCATCGGCTGCGAATGGCCGGTAGAGGCGCACCTGCAGCACACCGACACGCTCGCCCAGGTCGTTGAGCGCGGCCGCGGTTGCCGCCGCGGTCTCGGTGCCCGACCCCATCATTACGACGACACGCTCGGCATCCGGCGCGCCATGGTAGTCGAACAGGTGATACTGCCGGCCCGTCAGCCCGGCGAAGCGGTCCATCTGCTCCTGCACGATGGCCGGCACGCGGGCGTAGAAGGGATTGGCCGTCTCGCGGGCCTGGAAGAACGTGTCCGCATTGTGCGCGGTGCCACGCACCACCGGCCGCTCCGGCGTGAGCGCCCTTCCGCGGTGCGCACGCACGAGGTCATCGTCGATCATGGCGCGGATCTCGGCGTCGCCGAGCAGGCTGATCGTGGCGATCTCATGCGAGGTCCGGAAGCCGTCGAAGAAGTGCAGGAACGGGATGCGGGCGGCGAGCGTCGCAGCCTGGGAGATCAGCGCCGCGTCATGCGCCTCCTGCACCGACGCCGATGACAGCATGGCAAACCCGGTGGTGCGCGCGGCCATCACGTCGGAATGGTCGCCGAAGATCGACAGCGCCTGGGTGGCGAGGGCGCGGGCGGCGATGTGGAACACCGTCGGCGTCAGTTCGCCGGCGATCTTGAACATATTGGGCAGCATCAGCAGCAGCCCCTGCGAGGCGGTGAACGTCGTGGTGAGCGCGCCCGATTGCAGCGCCCCGTGCACCGCGCCCGCAGCACCGCCCTCGCTCTGCATTTCCTGCACGACGGGGACGTTGCCCCAGATGTTGGGCAACCCCTTGGCCGACCACTCGTCCGCCAGTTCCGCCATGGTGGAGGATGGCGTGATCGGGAAGATCGCGCAGACCTCGTTCACGCGGTAGGCGACATGGGCAACCGCGGTGTTGCCGTCCATCACGGCATGGGATTCGGGCATTGGTCTAGGCTCCTAGCGTTCCGGCGACCCATCGCCGCAGGCCGCCGGCCCGGTTGCCCGTTGCGGCGCGGCAGATGGATCAGGCGTCTGCGACCATCTCGATCGCGTGGCACGGGCACTGCTCGAAGCAGGTGCCGCAGCCGGTGCATAATTGCGGGTCTACGCTGTAGCCCTGGCCCGGCCCGATCTTGGCGATCGCCTGCTCGGGACACGCCGCGTGGCAGTTGTCGCATTCGAAGCAGTTGCCGCAGGACAGGCAGCGCTGCGCCTCATGGCGTGCCTCCACCTCGCTCAGCCCGGCCAGCACCTCATCGAACCCCGAGACCAATGCCGCACCGCCGAGATGGCGCTGAACCGCCGGGTCGACGTCGCTGAAGACCGGCAGGTTGAGCATGTCGAAACTGACCAGCGGCGGCGATGCGCGCGCGTCGTAGACCGTGCCGCACAGCCAGGCGTCGATGCACCGAGCGGCCTTCTTGCCGTGCCCCACCGCCACGGTGACCGTGCGTTCCGCCGGCACCATGTCGCCGCCTGCGAACACGCCCGGGTGCCCGGTCATCATCCGCTGGTCCACGACAACCGTGTCCCATTGGAACGCAACGCCGGGCACCTTGTGCAGGAATCCGCTGTCGCTGTCCTGACCGAGGGCGAGAACCACCGCATCGGCCTTCAGCGTCTCGAGTTCGCCGGTCGGCTGCGGTCTTCCCTGGTCGTCCAGCGCCATGCGCTCGATCGTCAGCGTCTCGCCCACGATCTCCTTGATCGTCGTCAGCCAGCGGATCTTCACTCCTTCGGCCAGCGCCTCGTCCGCCTCGAACCCATGCGCGGGCATGTGCGCCCGGTCGCGGCGATAGACGATCAGAGCCTCCTCCGCACCGAGGCGGCGCAGGCTGCGGGCAGTGTCCATCGCGGTGTTGCCGCCGCCATACACCACCACGCGGCGGCCCAGCAGAGGAGCGTTCCCTGTTGCGCTGTCGTGCAGCAGAGAGACCGCGTCGAGCACCCGCACCGCGTCGCGCGCGGGGATATCCGCATGCTTGCCGACATGCGCGCCGATGGCAACGAACGCCGCGTCGAACCGGCCGGCGTCGCGCTCGGCCAGCAGGTCCGTCACCTTGTGGTTCAGGACGATGCGCACGCCCATGCTCTCGATCCGGGCGATCTCGGCGAGCAGGTCGGCGCGTGGCAGGCGATAGGCCGGGATGCCGAAATGCAGCATGCCGCCGGGCAGCGGCCCGGCCTCGTGGATTTCCACCTGATGGCCGAGACGGGCCAGGTGATAGGCGGCGGACAGACCGCTCGGGCCGGCGCCGACGATCAGGACCCGTTTGCCGCTGGCCCGCGCGGTCGGCATGGTCCAGCCCTCATGCGTCGCGCGGTCGCCCAGGAAGCGCTCGACCGCGTGGATCGACACCGCCGAATCGAGTTCGCCGCGATTGCAGGCGGTTTCGCAGGGGTGGTAGCACACCCGGCCATGCGTCGCGGGCAAGGGGTTGTCCGCCATCAGCGTCTGCCAGGCGCCGCGATAGTCCCCCGCCTGGGCAAGCGCCAGCCAGGCCTGGATATCCTCTCCAGCGGGGCAGGCATGGTTGCACGGCGGCAACAGGGACACGTAGTGGGGCATGCGGGTGCGAAACGGCCCCGCGCCGTGCTGGTCCATCAGGTCGACGATTGGCGTCAGGTCGTGCGCCGGCCGCGCCGCCGCTCGTTGGGTTTCGTCCATGGCAGGCTCCGAGACGTGGCCAATGCGGAGTCTGCTGCCTTTTCATTAGCAAATCATTGACGTGGATCAACCAAAGCTTTCCGTCGCAACGCTAGGCTCGTTCCATGTCGCCTCGCCTCATCACACTGACGCTGAACCCTGCGCTCGACCTTGCCGCCGATGCGGATGAGGTGGTGCCGATCCACAAGATCCGCATGCATCACGAGCATGCCGATGCGGGCGGCGGGGGCGTGAACGTCGCGCGCGTCCTGCACGAACTGGGTGGCAATACGCTGGCCATCATTGCCGCCGGCGGCGCCTCGGGTCGCGTGCTCGAGGAGATGCTGGACGAGGCCGGCGTGCCGCGGCGGAGCGTGCCGATCCGCGGCCGCACGCGGGTCAGCCTCAATGTGCAGGATTGCAAGACGGGCCTCGAATATCGCTTCGTCCCCGAGGGTCCCACCTTGACGCAGGCGGAATACGAGGCGTGCCTCGCCGCGCTCGAGCAGGAGCCGGGCGAGTGGCTGATCGCCAGCGGCAGCGTGCCGCATGGCGTGCCGGACGACGTCTATGCGACCATCGCCCGGATCGCGGCCCAGAAGGGCCAGCGCTTCGTGCTGGATACGTCCGGTCCTGCCCTGGCGGCGATGCTGGGGCACGGCCCCTGCGAATTGATCAAGCCCAGCCTCAGCGAACTGGAGCATCTGGCCGGCTGCCCGCTCGGTGAGCCAGCGCAGCAGGACCGCTACGCACTCCTGCTGGCGCAGCGTGGCGTGGCGCGGCACGTGGCGGTCTCGCTCGGGGCGCAGGGCGCGCTGATGGCCACCAGGGACGGCGTGGTGCGCATGCCCGCGCTGGACGTGCCGATGCACAGTTCGGTCGGTGCCGGAGATGCGTTCCTGGCCGCGGCGACGCTCGCACTGGCCGATGGCGCTTCGCCCAGGGTGGCTCTGGCCTGGGGTTCGGCGGCGGGCGCGACGGCCATCGCGTGTGCCGGTACCGCACGATTGCGCAGGGCCGACGTGGCGGAGCGGTATCGGGAATTGATGGCCGGCGCGGGCTGAGCGGCGGGGACGGCGAGGGCGATCTCCGTATTCCGCCGTGTTGCGAAATCCTCGTAACGATCGGCAAGCGTGCGCAGCGCGAGGACGACATCCGTGGTCGTGGCGGTATCGGCCATGCGCCGGAGTTCATCAGCCCTGGCCTGCAATTCCTCGGACGCGCGGCTGGTTATCGGGACATAGGCGGCATCCATTGCCCGGGACGCCGACGCCTCCGCGGCGCGGTCGCAACGATCGAACGGTCCCTGTGTCTGGAACGGCGAGGCCGACGGGCGGGCGGCTGCGCGCGGCGCGTGAAACATCTAGGGGTTCCTGCTGGCCGGTCGATGCGGCGGCACGTTAGCCGGAACTAACTAACGATCGGTTTATTCCGATGCCGGGCCCGCCAGTGCCGGGTCGCGTCACGTTGCCGATCTCCCGGCCCCCATGCAGGCGCGCACATATACGAGTCTCCGGCAGCGCGACCTGTCCCGCCCGACCATCGTCATGACATGGCTTGGCACTGCCACCCACGGCATTCGTCGGGGCGACCGGAGAAGGCGTGGCCGGCCGACACGGAGGCCGGCCATGACGGGTTGCGGAACGATCACCAGGGCTCGGTATCATGTCGCGGGCGCGGCAGTGCCTCGGTCCGGATCAGCCGAGCGGCAGCGTGAACTGGAAAATACTGCCGCCGCGGGGATTGGGTTCGACCCATAGCCGGCCACCATGGGCCTCGATGATGGTGCGGCAGACGGACAGGCCGATTCCCATGCCCTCCGCCTTCGTCGTGACGAAGGGCTGGAACAGGCGGGCCTCGATCTCGGGCGGAATGCCGGCGCCGGTGTCGGTCACGCTCACCAGCACGTGGTCGGGCCGCGTCACGGTTGCCAGGGTCAATTCCCGGATGCCGGCGTGCTCCATCGCCTCGACCGCGTTGCGGATCAGATTGAGCAGGACCTGCTGGATCTGGACCCGGTCGACAGCCGCCTCCGGCAACTGCGGCTCCAGGCTGATCATGACCTTGATGTCGCGTTCCTTCACGCCCACGAGTGCCAGCGCGCTGGCCTCCTCGATCAGGGTCGCAATGCTCTCGGGCTGGCGCGACACCTCACCGCGCGACACGAAGGCCCGCAGCCGGCGGATGATCTCGCCGCTGCGCAGCGTCTGTTCCACAGCGAGCGTCATCGCCTGGCGCACGCGGTCGAGATTGGGCTCGGGCGCCGCCAGCAGGCGCACGGCCGCGCGGACATAATTCGCCGTGGCGGTCAGAGGCTGGTTCAACTCGTGGGCGAGGGCCGCCGCCATCTGCCCCATCGAGCGCACCCGCGACACATGCAGCAGCCCGTCCTGCAATTCGTGCAGGCGGCGCTCGGTCCGCTGGCGTTCCGTCAGGTCGCGCACGAAGCCGGTGAACAGACGGATGCCGCTCTGCCTGGCCTCACCGACCGAGAGTTCCATCGGAAATGTGCTGCCGTCCTTGCGCAGCCCGACCACCACCCGGCCCATGCCGATGATGCGGCGCTCGCCGGTGTTGCGGTAGCGCGCGAGGTAGCCGTCATGCTGTTCCCGGTAGGGGGTCGGCATCAGCATCCGGACGTTCTGCCCGCTCACTTCCGCGGCGGTGTAGCCGAACAGATTCTCCGCCGCGGAACTGAAGAACTGCATCGTGCCCTGCTCGTCGATCACGATCATCGCATCGGGCACGGTATCCAGGATCGAGCGCAGCAGCGCCGATTCGCTCGCGCCCAACGGGCCGGGGGGTTCAACGTCTGGTTGTGGCATGCCAGCGCCGTACTCTATCGGCGGCACCACGCCGCGCAAGTGCAACGCGCCGGTTAGAGCAGATTCCGTTCGTGTGGGCTCACGGAACCCGTTCCAGCGCGATGTCAGAGAGCGTGATTCACCGCTCCAGCGATTCCACCTGCTCGGATCACGCTCTAGTTCAGCGAATGCTCGATGAATTCGAGCAGCGCATCGTCGTCCAGAGGCTTCTCCATCACGCTGGCGACGCTGAGCGCGTGCGCCACGCGGAGCAGATCGGGTGACGGCGAGCCGGTGATGAGCGCGACCGGGAGGGCGATCCCCTGGCTCCGCAGGCGGGTCACCAGTTGCAGGCCCGTCAGTTCCGGCATGTGCTGGTCGACGACCAGGCAGGCCAGTTCAGCGACCGGCGCCCGATCCAGGAATTCGGCGGCGGAGCCGTAGGTGGCGACCGGAAATCCGGCGGTCTCCAGCAGGAAGCGCAGAGAATCCCGCACCGCATCATCATCGTCCACGACCGCCACAAGGCGGCCAGGCCCGTCGCCCATTCGGTCTGCTCCAGTGCAGGTGGGTGCCGCGTTGGGTATCAGCATGCACGCAGTATTACCCACCACCAAGCAAACCGACTTGATCTGCATCAAAGTTGCGTCGGTTTCTCCAGCGGCGCCATCTGCTGCGCGGCAATCGTCATGCGAACGAGTTCCGGCAGGTTGCGCGCGGCCATCTTCCCCATGACGCGGGCGCGGTGCACCTCCACGGTCCGCGGACTGGAACCAAGATCATAGGCGATCGTCTTGTTCGGCTGGCCGGCGACCAGCCGGTCGAGCACCTCACGCTCACGCGGCGTCAGGGTCGCGAGCCGCGCCACGATGTCGGCGACCGCGTCCGCTGCGTCGCGGGACCGGCGGCTGCTCTCGATCGCCTTGCCGACCGCCCCCAGCAATTGGGCGTCATCGAACGGCTTCTCGAGGAAATCCACCGCGCCGGCCTTCAGCACCTCGACGGCGATCGGCACGTCGCCATGGCCGGTCATGACGATGACCGGCAGCGGAATGCCCCGCTCGACGATCCGCCGCTGCAGATCGAGCCCGCTCACCTCGGGCATCTGCACGTCGGTCAGCACGCAGCCGGCCGACTCCCGCGAGACCGCCTGAAGGAAAGCCGCCGCGGAGGCGTGGTCGCGCACCGTGAAGCCCGCCGACTCCAGCAGGAACACCAGCGATGACCGCACCGCGGCGTCATCGTCGACGATGTGGACCACGAGGGGTTCAGCCATTCGGAAACTCCCAGCCACGCTGCTCCCGCCGCCATACGTAGCATTCCGTACGGCCGATTCCGAATTTCGCCGTGCCGCCCCGGCCGATACATCCGCAGCCAGCGAAACACCTGGCGGATCTTGGAGAGGCGAATGCACGGGACGATCCACGACATGGCGCAGCACTACGATCGCGCCGCCAGGCCAGCCGTCATCCCGATGGTGGCGCCCGATGCGCTGGACCTGCTGGAACAATGCGGCACCACCATCGCGGTTGAGCGCGACCAGGAGATCCACGGGCAGGGCGTTGGCGCCGAGTACTGCTATCGCATCCTCAGCGGCTGCGTGCGCACGGTGACGCTGATGGAGGATGGCCGCCGGCAGGTCGGCGAATTCCTGCTGGCGGGCGATCTGCTGGGTTTCGAAACGCTCGGCCACTACGACTGCGCAGCCGAGGCGGTGTCCGACGTGGTGCTGCGGCGCTACCGGCGGCGCAATGTGGATGTCCTGGCCGAGCGCAATCCGGCCGTGGCACGGCGGCTGCGCGACATGATCTCGGCCAGTCTGCGCACCGCGCATACGCGCCTGCTGCTGCTCGGCCGCAAGACCGCCACGGAGCGCATCGCGAGCTTCCTGCTGGAGATGGCCGAACGCCTGCCGTCCCTGCGTCCGCACGTGCTCGACCTGCCGATGAGCCGGACCGACATGGCGGATCATCTCGGCCTGACGATCGAGACGGTGTGCCGCATGCTGGCGCTGTTGCGCCGCGACGGCACGATCGCGATCGAGCGCGCGACCATCACGATCCGCGACATCGCGGCGTTGCGGCAGATGGCGTCCGGCCCGCGTCACTGATCCTCCCCTGACACAGCATGCCCGATCATCGATCGATCAGGCGGACAGGCGGTCAGGCGGTCCTGTCGCGACGGCGGCACGGGCAGGGGACTCGACCGGCCCTGGCGCATGCGGCACGCTCGGTCGCGGAACAGGGCTGTCGCGGACCGAAGGGCACCGTTCCTTTCGTTGCGGAACGGTGACGCCGGCGAAGCCTCCACGCCTGGCACGGCGCGGGGGGTCGGCCGGACGCCGGCGGGGCGGGGATGCCGGCCCTCACCGGATGCGATCGTCCCTGCCGCGCGGGGAGGGCGGACGATGCAGTTCGGCGTATTCGATCATATGGATCGCGGTGATGTCGGGCTCGACCGGTTCTATGCCGATCGGCTGCGCCTGGTGGAGGCCTACGATCGGGCCGGCTTCCATGGCTATCATGTGGCGGAGCACCACGCGACGCCGCTCGGCGTGGCACCGTGCCCGGGCATTTGGCTCGCCGCGGTGGCGAATCGCACGCAGCACCTGCGGTTCGGACCGCTGGTCTATCTGCTGCCGCTGTACCATCCGCTGAAGCTGCTGGAAGAGATCTGCATGCTCGACCAGATGAGCGGCGGGCGGTTCCTGCTGGGCGTCGGACGCGGCATTTCGCCGATCGAGTTGCGCTACTACGGCATCGATCCCGAAGAGGCGCCGGCGATGTACGCCGAGGCGCTGGAGGTCATCCTGCGCGGCATGGCGGGCGGGGAACTGACCTTTACGGGCCGGTTCTATCAATACTCGGCCGTGCCGATCACCATGGCACCGTTCCAGCGGCCGCACCCACCGCTCTGGTACGGCATCGGCCGCCCCGACGCCGTGACATGGGCGGCGGAGCGGCGGGTGAACGTCGTCGCCAATCTCACCGGGCCGGGCATGCGCGCGATCACCGATCGCTACCGCGCCGAATGGGCCGCGCTGGGGCACGCCGCGCAGGACCTGCCGCTGATCGGCGTCAGCCGGCATATCGTGATCGCCGAGACCCGCAGGGAGGCGCTGGAGATCGCCAGGCGCGGCTACCGCAAGTGGCGCGACAGCTTCCTGATGTTGTGGCGCAGACACGGCCTGCTGCCGAGCCCGAACGCGCTGTTCCCCGAGCAGTTCGAGGAGGCCGAGGCGCAGGGGCGCGCGGTTGCCGGGACGCCCGAGCATGTCCGCAGCTTCGTGCAGGCGTCGATCGACGAAGGCGGGCTGAACTACCTGCTGTGCCGGTTTGCCTTCGGCGACATCACCTGCGATGAGGCGATGCAGTCGGTGGAACTGTTCACTCGGCATGTGAAACCGGCGATCACGCCGGCACGGGAGGATGGGCATGCAGCCTGAATACGAGGTCTTCGCGATCCGCTATGCCACGCGCGAGGCGCGGCGCCACGAGCACTTCATCGGCGGCGATCTTCATGACGGTCCGATGCCGATGGACTACTTCATCTGGGTCGCGAAGAACGCCGACCGCGCCGTGGTGATCGATATCGGTTTCACTGCCGAGAGCGGCGGCAAGCGCGGCCGCACGCTGACCCGCGACCCGATCGATGCGCTGGCGCTGGTCGGCGTCGATGCGGCCGCGGTCGAGGACGTGATCCTGACGCACATGCACTACGACCATGTCGGCAATTTCCACCGCTTTCCCGCGGCGCGGTTCCACCTGCAGGAGCCGGAAATGCATTACGCCGTCGGCCGCTACATGAAGCACCGGCAACTGGCCAAGAGCTTCGAGCCCGACGATGTGTGCGGCGTGGTGCGGCTGAACTTCGATGGCCGCGTGGTGTACCGCACGGGTCCGGGCGAGATCGTGCCGGGCATCTCCGTGGTGCCGACCGGCGGCCACTCGGTCGGGCTGCAGTTCGTCAAGGTGAACACTGCGCGGGGTGTCGTGGTGCTGGCCTCGGACGTCACGCATTTCTACGAGAACATGGAGGCCGGCCGGCCGTTCACCACCGCGTTCAATGTCGGCGACATGCTGGAGGCGTTCGATATACTGCGCGCCCATGCCCCGTCGCCGCAGCACATCGTTCCGGGCCATGACCCTCAGGTGATGCGCCGCTATCCGCCGCCGAAACCGGAGCTGGAGGGCATTGTGGTCCGGCTGGACGTGGCGCCAAATGCCTAGAACGCGTCCAGCCTAGACCGCACCCCTTGTTCCTCTCCCGCCGGAGCCAGCGATGAACGCCCGAGACCTCGCATTGCCCGCCATTGCCAGTCTGTTGCTGCTGGCCGCCTGCGGCGAGAGGCCCGTCTCCCAGGTCCTCAACACGCGCGTCACGGCCAAGATGTCGCCGGATCAGTCCTGCAACGCCGCGGCGAGCGTGGAATACCTGCCCAACGGCGCACGGATCACGCTGCCGGACACGGCGCTGTTCGTCGTCGGCCGCACCGACCTCAGCCCATGCGGCGAATTCGCGCTCACCAGCGCGGTCGAGGCGATGCTCGAGCCGCGGCTGATGCAGGTGGTGATCGAGCCGGGCGGCGACATCAACGCGCCCTATGCCGGGCTGCCGCGCGAGCGGGCGGCGAAGGTGCAGGCGATGTTCACCGATGTCGGCTTCGCGCCGGCACAGCCGCCGGTCATCGTGCAGCCTGGTCCCGGCGCGCCGGTCGGCGTGTGGGGCGTCGTGCTGACGGTGGACGGCTCGAGCTGACGCGGCCGCGGCTGCATCTCATCCGCGGCGCCGCACATCGTCGGCGCCGCCACCGCGGGGAGGGGGCCCAGTGTCGCCGCCCTGGGCTCCCGTGCGCGGCAATGAAGGCGCGTGTCTTCCGCGCCCGCCCGTGCCTCAGGCCGACATCTTGACCGGCGGCTCGAGGTCGTCCGGCAGCGGGCACACATAGGGATTGCGCCCCACCCGCGCCTGATGGTCCGCCTTCGCCCGCGCCAGCAGCACCTCGTCCTGGATCGCATCCACCGCAGTGCCGGCCATCACCTTGGCCACATGCACCAGCCCCTTGTGCGCCGCCGGCAGCTTGCCCTGCGCCGTGAGCTGCCAGGAATGGCCCGGCGTGCCGATCGCGTAGGTGGCGCCGCGCGCCTGCACCGTCGGCACCACCCAGCTCACGTCGCCCACGTCGGTGGAGCCCATCATCGGCGCGCTCTTGGCGTCCAGCGGCACGATCAGATCGCATAGCGGCGTGTTGTCCTTCACCGGCACGCCGGCGCGGCGATACGCCGCCTCGATGTCCTCATCGCTCAGCGTCGCCTGGAACTGCGCCGCCGCCGCGCGGTCGGCATCGTCGAACGGCGGCGGGCCGAGGCGCTGGAGGTTGTCGAACATCGCCTTCTCCAGCGGCGTGTTGCCCAGCAGGTTGGACACCGCGCTCACCACCTGCGATTCGACCCGCGTCTCCGACATCAGCGCGGCACCATCGGCGACCTTGCGCACGCGCCCGATCAGCCGGTTCAACTCCGGCAGGTCGCGGGCGCGGATCAGGTAGCGCACCTTGGCGCGCGCCTGCACCACGTTCGGCGCGATGCCGCCGGCGTCCAGCAGCGCATAGTGGATGCGCGCGTCCGACGGCATGTGCTCGCGCATGTAGTTCACGCCGACATTCATCAGTTCCACCGCATCGAGCGCGCTGCGCCCGAGATGCGGTGCGGCGGCGGCATGCGAGGCGCGGCCGTGGAAGGTGAAGTCGATGCGCGTGTTGGCGAGCGACACCGGCTCGTTCACGCCGGAGAACGACGAAGGATGCCAGGAGATCGCGATGTCAACATCGCTGAATGCGCCGGCGCGGGCCATGAAGCCCTTCGCCGCGCCGCCTTCCTCGGCCGGGCAGCCGTAATAGCGCACGCGGCCCTTGATGCCGTGCGCGGCGAGGTAGTCCTTCACCGCCGCCGCGGCCAGCATCGATGCCGAGCCCAGCAGGTTGTGGCCGCAGCCATGGCCGAACCCGTCGCCGGGCAGCGGCTTCGGCTCGGCGACTCCGGCCTCCTGGCTGAGGCCAGGCAACGCGTCGTATTCACCCAGGATGGCGATCACCGGCCCGCCTTCGCCGGCCTCGCCCATCACCGCGGTCGGGATGCCGGCCACGTCGCGGGTGACGCGGAAGCCATGCTGTTCCAGCATCGCAGTATGTTCGGCGCAGGAACGGAACTCGCCGTAGCAGAGTTCCGGCATGTCCCACACCCGGTCGCTGAGCGCCTCGAAATCCGCCTTCTTGGCATCGACCAGACGCCAGATCTCGTCAGTGTTCTGCATGGCCGGGCTCCTCGTGCCTGAAACAGGAGACCAGGTGGTCGTTCACCATCCCGGTCGTCTGCATGAAAGCGTAGCATATGGTGGAGCCGACGAAGCGGAACCCCCGCTTCGCCAGCGTCTTGCTCATGCGGTCGGACAGGTCGGTCTTGGCCGGCACCTGGCCGCTCGCCTGCCAGCGGTTCACCTGCGGCCTGCCGTCGACGAAGGACCACAGATAGGCGTCCAGGCTGCCCTGCTCGCCGATCACGTCGAGCGCCACGCGGGCATTGCCGCGCACCGAGAACACCTTCAGCCGATTGCGGATGATGCCTGACGAGACCAGCAACTCCTCCAGATCCTCATCGCGCATGGTGGCGATGCGGGCGATGTCGAAGCCGTGGTACGCATCGCAGTACGCCTGCCGCCGGGCCAGGATCGTGCGCCACGACAGGCCGGCCTGCGCGCCCTCCAGCGTCAGCAGTTCGAACAGGGCGCGGTCGTCGTGATGCGGTACGCCCCATTCGCGGTCGTGGTAGGCGAGCATCGCCGCATCGCTCCCCTCCGCCCAGGCGCAGCGCGACGTCACTTCGCCGGCTTCACGTTCTCCAGCTTCAGGCTCTCACCCACTGTCGGCACATAGGTGATGCCGGCGCGGGTCGCCCAGATGTTCTTCTGGATGTGCAGCGGAATGATCGCCACATCGTCGAACGCCACCTTCTGCGCCTTCTGCAGGATCTTCTCGCGCGCCCCGTCATCGGCGGTGCGCAGCGCCTCGCCGATCAGGCTGTCGAGTTCCGTGCTGGAGTAGCGGCCGCGGTTGGACGCGCCCCAGCCCTTGGCCGGATCATAGGTGGCGTTCTGCGCGATCAGCGCATCGGAGGCCTCCGCCGTGCTGGTGCCCCAGCCGAACAGGAAGGCGGAGAATTCCTGCTTGTTGGCCCGCCCGGCGTAGCTCGCCCAGGGCAGCGGATTGACCTCGGTCTGCACGCCGGCGCGCGTCCACATCTGGCCGATCGCCTGCATGATCTTGGCGTCGTTCACGTAGCGGTCGTTCGGACCGTGCAGCGTGATGCGGAAGCCCTTCGGAAAGCCGGCCTCGGCCAGCAGCTTCTTGGCGTGCTCCGGATCATAGAGCGGCGGCTTGATGTCGGGCGCGTAGCTGTAGGTGCCGGGCGGCAGGTACTGGCCGGCCGGGACGGCGGTGCCCTCCATGACCCGGTCGACGATCGCCTGCCGGTTGATCGCGGCCGACAGCGCCTGGCGCACGCGGCGGTCCTTCAGCGGGTTCTTGTCGAGCTTCTCGCCGTTCGGGCCGGTGACGAACGGGGTGGCGCCGTCGCGCGACTGGTCGAGCCCCAGGAAGATCAGGCGCAGGCCCAGCGCCTCCCACACCTTGACCTTGGGATCCTTGCGCAGCTTCTCCAGGTCCTCGGTCGGCACGAAGTCGATGAAGTCCACATCGCCTGCCAGCAGCGCGGCGGAGCGCGAGGCGGAGTTCGGGATGAACCGGTAGCTGACCTCCGACCAGGGCAGCTTGCCGCCGAAATACTCGTCGTTGCGCTTCAGTTCGACCCGGTCGCCCGGCCGGTAGGAGACGAACTTGAACGGGCCGGTGCCGATCGCCGCCTTGCCGCTGTTGAAGTCCTCGGTCGCCATGCCTTCGGCGGCCTTGCGGCTGACGATGTAGAACTGCGCGAGGTAGGTCGGCAGCAGCGGGAACACGCCGCTGGTCTTCATCCGGATGGTATGCGCGTCCACCACCTCGGTGCCGGTGATCGGCTTGGTGTAGGCGGCGAAGTTGCTCGGGCTGTTCGGCACCTTCGGGATGCGCTCCATGGAGAACAGCACATCATCGGCGGTGAAGGCGCTGCCGTCGTGGAACTTCACGTCGCGCAGCTTGATCTCCCAGGTGTCGGGCGCCAGCAGCTTCCATGACACGGCGAGGCCCGGCACCAGGCGTGCGTGCGCGTCCTGCTCCACCAGCGCGCCGAAGATCTGGTCGGCCAGCGAGTTGTTGGGTGCCAGGTTGTGGTAGTGCGGGTCGATGCTGGTCACCGGCGAACTGACCGCGACCCGCAGCGTCTGGGCGGATGCCGGCATCGCCGCCGCCGTCAGCGCGGCGCAGAGTGCGATGCGAACGCTATGTCTCATGAGAGGCCTCCACCAATCCGCCTGGTCGGCGGGTTATACCGGGCCGCCCCTGGCGCTTCCAGGGCACCGCGCACTACATGACGGAACCATGAATATCCTCTCAATCCAGTCCTGGGTCGCCTACGGTCATGTGGGCAATGCCAGCGCGGTGTTCCCGCTGCAGCGGCTGGGCGCCGAGGTCTGGTCGATCAACACGGTGCAGTTCTCCAACCACACCGGGTACGGCCACTGGACCGGGCAGGTCTACACCGGCGAGGCGGTGCGCGACCTGGTGGACGGCATCGCCGCCCGCGATGCGCTGCGGCACTGCGACGCCGTGCTGTCGGGCTACATGGGCGATGCTGGCATCGGCGAGGCCATCCTGCACGCCGTCACCCGGGTGCGGCAGGAGAATCCCGCCGCGGTCTACTGCTGCGATCCGGTGATCGGCGACGTGGAGGAGGGCGTCTATGTGCGCGCCGGCATCGAGGAATTCCTGCGCGACCGTGCGCTGCCGCAGGCCGACATCGCCACGCCGAACCGCTTCGAACTGGAACGGCTGACCGGCCGCACCTGCGCGACCCTGGCCTCGGCCAAGGAGGCGATCGCCGACCTCGCCGCCACCATGCGCCCCGATGGACTGCGCTGCGTGCTGCTCACCAGCCTGGACACCGAGCAGACGCCGGGCGACCATCTGGACCTGATGGTGGCGGAAGGCGGCCGCTTCCACCTGCTGCGCACGCCCAGGCTGCCGGTATCGGTGAACGGCGCGGGCGATGCGATCGCCGCGCTGTTCCTGTTCCACCGGCTGCGGAGCGGCAGTGCGGTGAAGGCGCTGGAGGAGGCGGGGTCGGCGGTGCACGGCCTGCTGCGCCGCACGGCGGACGCGGGCTCGCGCGAGATCCTGACGGTCGCGGCACAGGACGAGTTCGTGGCGCCGACGACACGGTTCGCCGCGCACCCCTGCTGAATGCCGAAACAGACCTCCTGCGGCGTCATCGTCACGGACGGCGAACGGGTCCTGCTGGGCCATGCCACACGATCACCGCGGTGGGACATCCCGAAGGGGCTGGCGGAGGCCGGCGAGTCGTTCGCAGCCGCCGCGGTGCGGGAGCTTGCGGAGGAGACCGGGCTGACGGTCGCCGAGACGGGGCTGCGCGCGCTCGGGGTGCACGCCTATCTGCGGGGCAAGGACCTGGCGCTGTTCGAATGGATGCCGGCGCAGATGCCGCCGCTGGACTCGCTGGTCTGCCGCTCGACCTTCACCCTGTCGGGCGGCGCCGTGCTGCCCGAGTTCGACCGCTTCGACCTGGTCCCCTGGCCCGAGGCGCTGGCCAGGGTGGGGAAGAACCTCGCCCGGGTCCTCGGAGGGATAGCCCCGCCGGCCTGACCCGCTGTCCGTGCGGGGAGCGGAGCGGTCAGGATGGGTGCGGGAGGCGCGGGCCTGCTCGCGCGCGCCCGTTGCCGGGGTGCCCGTGCACCCAGCAGCACTCCGTGCGATCCGCCCCTCTGTCATTGCGAGGAGCGGAGCGACGAAGCAATCCCCATGGAGATTGCTTCGCTGCGCTCGCAATGACAGGGGTTGTGCGGGTGGCAGGGCCTTGGCGGGCGCCGCGGGCCTGCTCGCGCGCCCCCGCTGCCCGAGTGCCCGCGTACCCAGCGCCATTCGGAGCGATAGCGCCTTCGCGATCCGCCCTCCTGTCATTGCGAGGAGCGGAGCGACGAAGCAATCCCCATGGGGACTGCTTCGCTGCCGCTGGCAATGACAGGGGGCCGGAGCGTTCAGGAGCCGGCGCGGGCGCTGCGGGCCTGCTCGCGCGCCTCGGTCGCCAGCCGGTCCACCCTGTCGTTCATCGGATTGCCCGAGTGCCCGCGCACCCAGCGCCACTCGATCCGGTGCGCCTTCGCCGCCTCGAGCAGCCGCTTCCAGAGTTCGACATTGGCGACCGGGTCGCCGGTCGAACTCCGCCAGTTCCGCCGCACCCAGCCCTGGTGCCAGCGCGTCACGCCGTTCTTCACGTATTCGCTGTCGGTGTGCAGCACCACCTCGCACGGACGCTTCAGCGTCTCAAGCGCCATGGCGGCCGCGGTCAACTCCATCCGGTTGTTGGTGGTCGCCGGGTCCGCACCGCTCAGTTCCCGCTCGACTCCGCGGAACCGCAGCACCGCCGCCCAGCCGCCGGGCCCCGGATTGGGCTTGCAGCCGCCATCGGTCCAGATCTCGACCACCTCCGCGGCGGGCGGACCTGGCGTGACGGTGACCTCTTCAGATGCCATAGGCGTGTGCGTCCCGTGCGGCCAGGTGGAAGCGGAGCCGGCGGAGGTACTCCATCGGGTCCTTGCGTGTCACCAGGGCGCCGGGCGGCGTGTTCAGCCAGTCGTACAGCCGGGTCAGCAGGAAGCGGATCGCCGCTCCCTGGCAGAGCACGGGCAGGGCTGCACGTTCCGCCTCGGACAGGTCGCGCGTGCCGACATAGGCGTGAAGCAGCGCACGGGCCTTGGTGACATTGAAGGAAAAATCCGCCTCGAAGCACCAGGCGTTCAGGCACACCGCGACGTCGTAGGCCAGCAGGTCGGTGGCGGCGAAATAGAAGTCGATCAGGCCGGAAAGCTGGCCGTCCAGGAAGAACACGTTGTCGGGGAACAGGTCGGCATGGATGTGCCCGACGGCGAGGTCGCGCGGCCACGCCGCCAGGATGCCATCGAGCGCGTGCTCCAGTTCATCGGCCAGTCCCGGGAGCACCTCATCGGCCCGCGGGCGCGAGCGTTCCAGCAACGGCCGCCAGCCGGCCGGTCCCAGCGCATTCGGCCGGATCGGCGCGTAATCGCTGCCGGCGAGGTGCAGCGCCGCCACCGCCGCGCCGACCGGCCCGCAATGCTCCGGCCGAACCCGGCGAGGCCAGACGCCGGGCAGGAACGTGGTGATCGCGGCATGGCGGCCGCACAGATGCCTCAGCGCCACGCCATCGTGCCCGTGCACCGGCAGCGGGCACACGATCCCCCGCGTCGCCAGATGCTCCATCAGGCCGAGAAACCACGGCAGTTCCGCCGGATCGACGCGCTTTTC
Source organism: Acetobacteraceae bacterium (assembly GCA_037201625.1). Classification (GTDB taxonomy): domain Bacteria; phylum Pseudomonadota; class Alphaproteobacteria; order Acetobacterales; family Acetobacteraceae; genus JAMXLO01. Next base: position 486,281 of record JBBCGR010000004.1, read on the forward strand.
ATACAGCGTGAGGATAAAATCGCCGGCCGTCGTGCGCAGCGAATAGTTGCTGTTCTCCACGCCCTCGGCGATGCCGCGGAACGCCACCACGCTGCCGATGTCGTAGCCGGTCAGGAAGACTGCCAGTGCTTCGTCGGTGACCTCGGTGTAGACCGCCATGCGCCGTCAGGCCGGGTGGTGGAAATGCTGGAAAATGATGGCCTCCTGCGGCGTGTTGTCGACTTCGCCGACGCCACGCACTATGCCGGCCCCGTCTCTTGCCGGCAACGACAGCGGTGTCGCAAGAAGCCCCGCCCGCTTTCCGGAGTACCTGATGCCTGCTCGATCGCCGAACCCTGGCTGGGCGCCGCGCGCCGCCCTGCTCGCCGCGCTGCTGCCGCTGCTGGCCGATTGCGGGCCGGCGCGCAACCAGTTCGCCCCGCAGTGCCCGTCGCGGGCGATCCTGGGCGATGCGGCCGATCTCGACGTCTGGCGGCCCTCCGGCTCACCGGGCGGCGGCTACGACCTGACCGACCTCGTGCTGCACGCCAGGATCATCGGGCTCCAGGGCACCTGTCGCGAGGGAGAGCGCAAGAACCAGCTTGCCGTCGCGGTCAACGTGGGGATCGAGCTGACGCGCGGGCCGGCGATGCCGGGGCGCGAGACCGAGGTGCCGGTATTCCTCGCCGTCGCCGATGGCAACACCATCATCGACAAGCGGACCGTGCTGATGCGCATCGTCTTTCCGTCCAATGTCGATCGCGTCACCATGACGCCGGGCGAGGTCAACCTGGTCCTGCCGGTCACCGCCACCAAGACGGGGACCGCCTATGCGATCCTCACCGGCTTCCAGCTCACGCCGGAGCAGATGACGCAGGATCGTCGTCCCCCGCGCCCGTGAGGGCGCCCGGGCAGCCGCCGGGGGCAATCAGCCGCCGCGCCCCATGACGGCCAGGATAGCGCTCCGCACATCGGCCGGCTGCGCCTCGACCGCGCGCAGCACCGCCTTGAGCTGGCCCCGCAGGTCGTAGACCTGGTCCAGCAGCGACAGCACCAGCGGGATGGCATCCTCGCCCAGATCCATATCACGGCGCAGGTCATGGATCAGCCGCACCCGCGCCACGTCGATCGCATGGAACTCGAAGCCCGATTCGGCCGCGTCCGGGATCACCCAGCCGCGCTCGACCCAGGTGACCAGCTCGACCTGCGTGAGGTCGGCGAACAGGGCGGTGACTGCCGTGACGTCCATCACGTCGTCTCCATACCGGCGCGCGGATCGACGGGATGCCGCGGCTTCCATGTCTTCAGGAACTCGGCCAGCTCGGGCTCGTCCGCCGGCGGCAGCACGGGATGCAGTTCGACGAACTGGTGCCCGCGCCCCTCGATGCCGCGCCCGCGCAGCCGCAGCCGTGTGCCGCGGCCCGAGTTGGGCGGGATCGTCAGGCGCACCGGTCCCTTGATCGTCGGCACCTCCAGAGTGGCGCCCAGCACCGCCTCCTGCAGCGTGACCGGCAGTTCGATGATGATGTCGTCGCCTTCGCGATGGAACAGCGGATGCGGCGCGACGGCGACCTCGACCAGCGCGTCGCCGGGCGCACCGTCGCCGATGCCCGGCATCCCCTGGCCGCGCAGCCGGATCACCTGGCCGTCATGCACGCCCGGCGGGATGCGCACGTCGAGCGTCCGTCCGTCCGGCATGGCGATCCGGCGGGTGCTGCCGTTCACCGCATCGAGGAAGTCGAGCGTGAGCTGGTAGTGGGCATCCTGGCCACGCATCGAGAACTGGCGTCCCCCTCCTGTGCCGTTGCCGGCGCCTCCGCCGAAGGCCCGGGCGAAGATGCTTTCCAGGTCCTCCTGGTTGAACACGGAGTCGGAGCGGTACTTCTCCCGCCCGGCCGAGTCGCTGAAGTCGCGATAGAACGGGCGCTGCGGCGGCACCTCGTTGCCGGCGGCGTCGATCTCGCCGCGGTCGTAGCGCGCGCGCTTGTCCTTGTCGCCCAGCAGCTCGTAGGCGGCGCTGATTTCCTTGAACGTCTCGGCCGCCTCGGGCTTGCCGGGGTTCACGTCGGGGTGGTGGCGCTTGGCGAGCTTGCGGTAGGCGGAGCGGATGGCCGCGTCGCTGTCCGTCTTCTGCACGCCGAGGATTTCGTATGGGTCTTTCATCGGTGTGCAGTGATCAGTGTTCGATGGGCCGCAAAATCAAGTCCCTCGGTCATGTCCCGGTCGCTCATGTCCCGATCGCTCACGGGCCGATCGCTCATGTGCGCGTCGCTCATGTGCCCGTCCATTGCGGCGCGCGCTTGCCCAGGAAGGCGTCGATGCCCTCGGCCGCATCGCGCGCCAGCATGTTCCGCGTCATCACCTCGGAGGCGAAGCCGTAGGCGTCCTCCAGTCCCATCTCCGCCTGTCGGTAGAAGGCCTCCTTGCCGATCGCCAGCGTGAGCGGGCTCTTGGCGACGATCTGGCCGGCCAGGGCGGCCACCGCAGCGTCCAGTTCCGCATCGGGCACCACGCGGTTGACCAGGCCGAGCGCGTGGGCGCGCGGGGCGTCGATCAGGTCGCCGGTCAGCAGCATCTCCATCGCCGCCTTGCGACCGACGGCACGCGACAGGGCGACCATCGGCGTGGAGCAGAACAGCCCGATATTCACGCCCGGCGTGGCGAACCGCGCGGTCTGCGCCGCCACCGCCAGGTCGCAGGTCGCGACGAGCTGGCAGCCCGCCGCGGTCGCCACGCCATGGACGCGGGCGATCACCGGCCTGGACAGACGGACGATGGCGAGCATCAGCCGCGAGCACAGCTCGAAGGTAGCGGCGTAGGCGTCGCGATGCGGGTTGTCGCGCAACTCGCGCAGGTCGTGGCCCGCGCAGAACGCGGGACCGGCGCCGCCGATCACCACCACTTTCACGCCCGGGTCCTCGGCGATGGCGCCCAATTCGTCCACCAGCGCCTGCATCAGCGACATCGACAGCGCGTTGCGGGCGGCCGGGCGGTTCATCGTCAGCCAGGCCACGCCATCGGCGTCGCGGCGGAGCAGCACGCGTTCGATCACCGCCGGTTGCTCGTTCATGCCTCGCTCTCCACCTTGTCGCGTGCCAAGCCACCTTGTCGCGTGCCCACCACATTAGCAGGAGACCGCGCCGTGACGAATGCCGCCCCCCAGCCCACCGGCGAGCTTGCGCTGCGCACCGTGGCGATGCCGGCCGACACCAATCCTGCCGGCGACATCTTCGGCGGCTGGATCATGTCGCTGATGGACCTCGCGGCCGGCGTCTCGGCCGGGACGCATGCCAAGGGGCGGGTGGCGACGGCCGCGGTGTCCAACCTGACCTTCCTGCAGCCGGTAAAGGTGGGCGACGTGGTGTGCGTCTACACCGAGATCCGGCGGACCGGCCGCACCTCGATCACGCTCGGCGTGGAGACCTGGGTGCTGCGCCGCGGCCAGGGTGAACGGATGCGGGTGACCGCGGCCGAGTTCGTGCTGGTGGCGGTCGACGAGAACGGCCGGCCGCGCCCGTTGCCGGCGCCGGCCGGTCCGGCCTGATTCCGTTCGGAGCGGTTGTGCCGTAGGCTGCGCACGGACCCGAGCGACAATCGGGCCAGGGGAAACGCCACGCCGTGTCTGCCTCGACCAATGCTTCGAACGCTGGTGCTGCGACTGCTGGTGCCACGATCACATCGGCCGCCGGCCAGGGCGGCCTGTTCACCATCAGCGGCAGGCAATGGCTCATCCTGCTGATGGTGCAGCTTTCCAACCTGCTGTTCGGCATGACCATCACGGTGGCGAACGTCGTGCTGCCGCAGGTGCGCGGCACGATGTCGGCCACCCAGGACGAGATCTCCTGGGTGATCACGCTCAACCTGGTCGCCACCGCCGTCGCCACGCCGATGACCAACTGGCTGGCGAGCCGGCTGGGCTGGCGGCTGCTGATGCTGTCCTGCGTCGCCGGCTTCACCGTGTCCTCGCTGCTGTGCGGGCTGGCCAACAGCCTGCCGAGCCTGATCGCCGCGCGCGTCGGGCAGGGGATGTTCGGCGCGCCGCTGATGCCGATGGGCCAGGCGATCCTGCTCGCGACCTTCCCGCGCCACCTGCACGCCACCGCCCTGGTGATCTGGGGCGTGGGCGCGGTCTTCGGCCCCGTGGTCGGCCCGATCTACGGCAGCGCCATGGCCGAAGCCTATGACTGGCGCAGCGCGTTCTTCATGATCGTGCCGGCGGGTCTCGCCGCGCTGGTCTGCGTCTGGTTCGCCCTGTCGCACCACACCGAGCGCAGCCGGGCGCATTTCGACTGGACCGGCTTCATCACGCTCTCCACCGCCATCGTCTGCGCCCAGCTCATCTTCGATCGCGGCCAGCGGCTGGACTGGTTCGATTCCACCGAGATCGTGCTGGAAACGGTGGTCGGCTCGCTGGCCTTCTGGATGTTCCTGGCGCACTGCCTCACCTACCAGCGCCCGTTCCTCAATCCTCGGCTGCTGCTCGACCGCAACTTCGCGATCGGCACGCTGACCGCGTTCATCATGGGCATGCTGAGCTTCACCACGCTGGTGCTGTTCCCCAGCCTGCTGCACGACCTGCGCGGCTATCCCGACAGCGCGATCGGCCTGCTGCTGGCCGCGCGCGGCGTCGGCAACTGGCTGGCCTTCCTGGTGATCGTGCCGTTCACCCGCATCTCGCCGCGCTTCGCCATCGGCTGCGGCTTCTTCATCCAGGCGGTGGCAGCGTTCGCGATGGCGCAGTTCGACATCAACCTGTCGAGCTTCGACGTGTTCTGGACCAACGTGCTGCAGGGCTTCGGCCAGAGCATCGCATTCACGCCGATGACGGTGATGGCGTTCTCCACCCTGCCGTCGCACCAGATCACCGAGGGCAGCGCGATCTTCACGCTGATGCGCAATTTCGGCGCCAGCCTCTACATCTCGCTGACGGTGCTGCTGCTGGTCCGCTCGAGCGCCACCAACTATGCGCGGCTGACCGAGTTCATCACGCCGTACAACAAGGTGCTGGTGTATCCTGGCCTGCCAAGCCAGTGGGACATGGAGACGGCGAGCGGCCTGATGCGCATCTCTAACGAGATCCAGCGCCAGGCGGCCATGATCGGCTACATCAACGCGTTCTACCTGATGGCGGTCATCGCCGCGGTCGCCGTGCCGCTCGCGTGCATGCTGCGCGCCGCGCCGCGCGCGGGCTGATCGGAGAGGGCGACCGCTCTATCGCCTGCCCCGCGCGCCACTGGCCTGACGGCGGCGGGGTTGCCGTCCGGCCGCCGGCGCGCGCTTCGGTCCCGCTGTCCTCCCGGCACGCGCCGGCCGGGCAGAGGAGCGGGCGGCGGGCCGGCCCCTGCGGCGCCACAGCAGCCAGGCGGCGATAGCCAGCAGCGCCACGAGCGTGATCCAGCGATAGATGCCGTGCCCGGGCAACGATGCGAAGGCCAGCCGCAGCAGCGCCTCGGTGTCCAGCGCCAGCAGGACGAGAAAGACGCAGACGGCGATGGCGATGCCCAGCTTCATGGCCGAGGCTTCTGGCACGGCTCAGGGCGAGGTGCGACGGGGGAGGAGCAGGGTGAGCCGGCCCGGTTGCTGCATGGCACCGGCGCGCAGCGCGGCATCCGCACCCCAGCCGAAGAAGATGTCGCCGCGCACCGGACCCTTGATCGCTCCGCCGGTGTCCTGCGCAAGCATCAGCCGGCGCAGCGCCGATGCGTCGAGCGGGTCGGTGGTCTCGACCCACACCGGCAGTCCAAGCGGGATATGCGCCCGGTCGACCGCGATCGACCGGCCGGGCGTCAGCTTCACGCCCAGCGCACCGATCGGTCCGTCACCCGCCGCCAGGCCATCGATCACCCGGAAGAACACGTAGGAGGGGTTCTGCGCCATCACCTCATCGGCCTCCTGCGGGTGCTGTTCGAGCCAGGCGCGGATGCTCTGCATGGTGACCTCCGACCGCAGCAGCCTGCCGCGCTCCACCAGCACGCGGCCGATCGGCACGTAGGGCCGGCCGTTCCGCCCGTCGAAGCCGACGCGCAGCACCTCGCCGTCACCCAGCAGGACGCGGCCGGAGCCCTGGATCTGCAGGAAGAACACGTCGATCGGGCTCGCCAGGAAGGCGATGGGTTTCGCCTGATTGCCCAGCGCGCCTGCCTCGATCTGCGCGCGGTCCCAGTAGGGCACGACGGCGCCGTCCTGCAGGCGCCCGACGATGGTCCGGCCGGCGAGGTCCGCCTCCACGAGGTCGTTCGGCCGTGCCAGCAGCGGCGCGCGCATCTGCCCGTCCGCCACGCGCGAGCCGGCGAACTCGGGTTCGAAATACCCGGTCATCAGTCCGTCGCGACGGGCGTTGTTGCCGACCGCGTAGGGCTGGAACTGCTCCTCCAGCATGCGGCGGAAGGCTGCATCGTCGCCGGCGGGCACGCCGGACACCGCCGCACAGGCACGCCGCCAGCCCGCATCCATCTCCGCCTCGGCGATGCCGGTGGCCTTCGCCGCGGTGCTCAGCGCAGGGGCCTGCGCGCAACTCTCCCGCAGGGCCGGCAGCGCCGCCGCCGCGTGATCGGCCTGCCAGCCCGGCAGGTCGCTGTACGGCACGGGCTCGAGCGTCAGCCGGTCGGGTTGCGGCGCGGCGCAGCCGGCCAGCCACGCCACCACCGCCCAGGCCAGGTGGTGCGATGCCAGGCGCGGCGGCAGGCGCACTCAGAACCGCTCGGCGCGGTACGGCGTGAGGTCGAAATCCGGCTGCCGGCCGGCCACCACCGCCGCGATCTGCCGCCCGGTGATGGCGCCGAGCGTGAGGCCGAGATGCTGGTGGCCGAAGGCGTAGAACACCGCCGGATGGTGGCGCGAGCGGCCGATCACCGGCAGCGAATCCGGCGTCGACGGACGGTAGCCGAGCCACTGGCGGGTGACGCGGTCCGACAGGCCGGGCAGCGCCTCGCGCGCCGCCGGCAGCAGGCGGCGGATGCGCGAGAAATCGGGCGGTGCCTGCAGCCCGGCCAGTTCCACGCCGCTGGTGAGGCGGATGCCGTCCAGCATCGGCGCCAGCACGAAGCCGCGCTCGGGCAGCACCACGGGACGGCGCAACTCGCCGGCCTCGCCGCGCTCGATGTTGAGATGGTAGCCGCGCTCGGTATCCAGCTTCACGCGGTCGCCAACCTGGCGGGCCAGTTCCTTCGACCAGGCGCCGGCGGCGATCACCACGGCATCGACGCTGCGGAAGCCAAGCTCGCCGTCGAGCCGCACGCCGCCATCCACCGGCTGCACGCCGCGCACCCGCTCCTGCGCGATGGTGCCGCCCAGATGCTGGAACTGCGCCGCGTAGGCCTGCACCAGCCGGTATGGGGAGGCCACGAAGGCGCCGTCCGGCTGGAACAGCCCCTTCACGTAGCGCCGCGCCAGGCCGGGCTCGAGCTGGCGGATCTCCTCGGGCCCCAGGATGTCGCTGCGGATGCCGCGCGCATCCATGATGCCGCGGTCGTAGGCTGTGGCCGCGAACCCGGCCTCGGTCTCGTAGACCTTCAGCCAGCCGACCGGGCGCACGAGGTCGCCCGCGCCGGACAGCGCGATCAGGTCGCGATGCGCGTCATAGGCGCCGGTGACCAGCGGGCGCAGCGCATCGGCGATCGCCTCGACCCGTGCGGGCCGGCCCGCCCACAGGAACCGCGCGAGCCAGGGCGCGATCTGCGGCAGATAGCGCCAGCGCACGCGCACCGCGCTGTTGCGGTCGAACAGCATGCGCGGGATGGCGCGCCACAGGGCAGGGGTGCTGTTCGGCACCACCGCGCCAGTGACGATGGCGCCGGCATTGCCGAACGAGGTCGCGGTGCCGGGCGCGCGCGGATCGAGCAGCGTGACGTCGTGGCCGTCGCGGCGAAGATGCAGTGCGCAGCAGGTGCCGACGATGCCGGCGCCGATGACGGCGATGCGCATGTGTCAGGCCGATGGCGGGGAGGCCGATGCCCCCGCCCTGTGGGTTCGCCTGGCGGCGGCGAAGACCGGCGGCGCCGGCACGATCAGCGCATCGACGGCGATGATGCTGTCGCCGCGGCAGATCAGGGGGTTCACGTCGAGTTCCGCCAGCACGTCGCGGTGGTCGGCGGCGAAGGCGGCCACGCGGCAGATCACGTTGGCCAGGCGCTCGCGGTTCACCGCCGGCATGCCGCGGAAGCCGTCCAGCAGGCGCGCGCCCTTGAGTTGCGACAGCAGGGCCAGCGCCTCCTCCTGCGAGACCGGCGCCGGCGCGAGCGCCGTGTCGCGCAGCAATTCCACCAGCACGCCGCCCAGTCCCACCACCAGCAGCGGCCCGAACAGCGGATCGATCCGCGCGCCCACCACCATCTCCACCCCGGCCGGCACCATCGTCTGCACCAGCACGCCGGCGATGCGCGGCGGCGGGGTCAGTGCGTTGGCGCGCGCGGTGATGGTCTGGTACGCGGCGCGCACCTCATCGGCGTTGTGCAGATCGAGCGCCACGACCCCGACCTCGGTCTTGTGCGGCAGGTCCGCCGATTCGACCTTCAGCACCACCGGATAGCCCAGCGATCCCGCGGCATTCACCGCGTCCTCGGCGTCCTGCGCCACACGTTCGCCGACCACCGGCACACCGTACAGCGCCAGCGCCGCCTTCGCCTCGCGCTCGGTCAGCGTGCGCGCGCCGGCCGCGGCGATCATCGCGCCCGCCTCACGCGCGGTCTCGACCGGCATCGGCGTCCGCAACGGTGCCCCGGCCGCGTGTTTCGCACCGCGCCAGTGCCATGCCGCCAGCGCCGCGAAGCAGGACGGCATGGAGCGGAACAGCGCGACGTGCTCTGCGGTTTCGGCGTCGGTGACACCCGGGCCTTCCAGCCATTCGGTCTGCCACACGAGGCAGGTGATCTTGCCGTGCTTCGCGGCGAGCGCATCGTAGACCGGGATGCGCTTCGCCGATGGCGCATAGCCATAGGTCTGCGGCACGACGAGCGCGCCATAGGCGGGATCGCCCAGCAATGCATCGGCGCAGGCATTGAGCGATTCCGGGCTGGCGAGGATCTGCGCCGTCACGTCGCACGGATTGCGCGCCGAGCCGAACTCGGGAATGTGCGAGACCAGCACGTCGCGCACCGCATCGGATGGCTGCGGCAGCGGCACGCCGAACTGTTCGGCACGGTCGGCCGCCATGATCGCGGCACCGCCCGAGGCCGCGACGACGGCCACGCCGGTTGCCTTGGGTGGCGGCGCCTTGGCGAAGAAGGCGGCGGTCTCCGCCAGCGCCTCGAAATCGTCGACCACGATGGCGCCGGCGCGCTGGAACACCGCGCGGTACGCGGCATGCGAGCCGGCGAGCGATCCGGTGTGCGACATGGCGGCCGCGGCCCCCTGCTCGCCGGTCGCCATCTTGAACACGATCAGCGGCTTGTCGCGCTGCCACGCGCATTCGGCCGCGGCCAGCATGCGTTCGGGCTGCGCCATGCCCTCGAACACGCAGGCGATGGCGGCGCAGGCAGGATCGTTCGCCAGGTAGGAGATGTAGTCCGCCATGTCGACATCGCAGGAATTGCCTGACGTCAGCACGTGGCTGAACGACACGCCGCGCACCACCGCCTGCGCGACGGCCATGCCGAGCGCACCGGACTGGCTGATCATGCCGATCGCCTGTCGGCGTGGCGGCGGGATCGGCGTGATGTCCATGAACGTGACCCGCAGGTCGAGCGGTGCGTTGACGACGCCGATGCAGTTCGGCCCGACTATCCGCATGCCGCTCTCGCGCGCGATCGCCATGAGGCGATGCTGCTGCGCGATGCGATCTTCCCGTCCGGTCTCGGAATATCCAGAGGCGAACACGATCACGCCGCCCACGCCGGCGGCGGCGCACCCCGTCACGATCTCCTCCACCGCTTCGCGCGGCGCGGTGACGACGGCGCAATCGGGCACCTCCGGCAGTGCTGCGACGTCCGGATAGCAGCGCCGGCCGTCGATCTGCTCATAGCGCGCGTTCACCGGATACACCCGCCCGCCATAGTGGCGCAGGTTGTGCAGCACGCGCTCGCCGAACGATCCCGCCCGTGTCGAGGCACCGATCACCGCCACGCTCGCAGGGTGCAGCAGCCGGGTGAGATCGGCATGCTGGTAGAGGGTGGTTCGTTGCGTTGGCATCGCGGGCTCGATTGACGTTTCCGGGGGGCGAGCATACTGATCGGTAGCTTCTCCGCAAAGGATGCCAGCATGTCGTCGCTGTTCGATCTGACCGGCAAGGTGGCTGTCGTTACCGGCTCCAGCAAAGGCATTGGCCGCGCCATCGCCGAGCGGCTGGCGGAGCATGGCGCGAAAGTGGTTGTTTCCAGCCGCAAGGCTGAACTTTGCGAAGAGGTGGCGGCCGGCATCCGTGCCAAAGGCGGTGAGGCGGCGGTGATCCCGTGCCATATCGCGCGCAAGGAGGAGCTGCAGAAGCTGGTCGATGAGACCACGTCGCTGTGGGGCGGCATCGACATCATGGTGAGCAATGCGGCGGTCAATCCGTATCTCGGTCCGGCCGCGGGCGCGTCGGATGACGTGTATGAGCGCGTGATGGGCGCCAATGTGCGCAGCAATTTCTGGCTGGCCAACATGGTGTGTCCGCGCATGGCCGAGCGCGGCGGCGGATCGTTCATCGTGATCTCGTCGATCGGCGGCTTTCGCGGCTCGGCGTCGCTCGGGCTGTATGCGATCTCCAAGGCCGCCGACATGCAGTTGACGCGCAATATCGCGGTGGAGTGGGGGCCGAAGAACGTGCGGGCGAACTGTATCGCGCCCGGCCTGGTGCGCACGGAGTTTGCGCGTGCGCTGTGGGAGGATCCGGTGCGCTATCGCAAGACCACGCGCGACAACCCGCTGCAGCGCATCGGCGAGCCGGACGAGATCGCCGGCGCGGCGGTGTTCCTTGCGTCGCCGGCTGGCAGTTTCGTGACCGGCCACACGCTGGTGGTGGACGGCGGCACGATGGCCGGCGTGGTGATCCAGAAGGACGAATGACCCGCGAGGAGGCAGCGGCGCTGGATCGCGAGGACGGCCTGGCGCCGTTTCGCGAGCGGTTCGTGCTGCCCGACGGCGTGATCTACCTGGACGGCAACTCGCTGGGTCCGCTGCCGAAGGCCACGGCCGCGCGCGTGGCCGACGTGGTGACGCATGAGTGGGGACAGGGGCTGATCCGCGGCTGGACCGAGCATGGCTGGATCGACCTGCAGCATCGCATCGGCGAGAAGATCGGCCGGCTGATCGGCGCGGCGCCGGGCACGACGGTGGTGGCGGATTCCACGTCGGTGAACCTGTTCAAGCTGCTGGCGGCGGCGCTGGAGCGGCGGCCGGAACGCCGGATCATCCTGACGGAATCAGGGAATTTCCCCACCGACCTGTACATCGCCCAGGGCCTGAGCGCGCTGCTGCGGCGTGGCCACGCGGTGCGCGCGGTGGCCGATGTGGCCGCGGCGCTGGACGGCACGGTCGCCGTGCTGATGCTGACGCATGTCGATTACCGCAGCGGCGCGATGCACGACATGGCAGCGATCACGCGCGCGGCGCACGACGCGGGGACGCTGGTGCTGTGGGACCTGTCGCATTCCGCCGGTGCGGTGCCGTTGCGGCTGGAGGCCGATGGCGTCGATCTCGCGGTCGGCTGCGGCTACAAGTATCTGAATGGCGGGCCGGGCGCACCAGCCTTCCTGTACGTCGCGCGGCATCTGCAGGAGGATCTGCGCCTGCCGATCACCGGCTGGCTTGGCCACGCCGCGCCATTTGCTTTCGAAGGCAACTATCGGCCGGCGGACGGCGTGGCGCGCGCCGTGGTTGGGACGCCGCCGATCCTGTCGCTGGCGGCGCTCGAGGTCGGCGTGGACATCGCACTGGCGGCACCGATGCCGGCGTTGCGGGCAAAGTCGCTGGCGCTGACTGGGATGTTCATGACGCTGATGGCGGCCGAACCGGCATTCCGGTCGCTGACGCCGCAGGAGACTTCGCGGCGCGGCAGCCAGGTGGCGTTCGCCCATCCGGACGGGTATGCCATCATGCAGGCGCTGATCGAACGCGGCGTGATCGGCGATTTCCGCGCGCCGGACGTGCTGCGCTTCGGCCTCGCGCCGCTCTATCTGCGCCATGTCGATGTGTGGGATGCCGTGGCCGTGCTGCGCGACGTGATGCGGCGCGGCGTCTGGCAGGAGGCGCGGTTCCAGGTGCGGAAAAGCGTGACGTAGCGACCCATCCCCGTCATGGCGCGAACCTGGCCATGACGGGGATGGATAAGGTGGCTGCTAGAGCGTGATCCGTACAGGTGGAATCACCGGAGCGGTGAATCACGCTCTCAGACAATGAGCTAGAGCGGATTCCGTAAGCCTACACGAACGGAATCTGCTCTAGCCGTTCTTCGCCTTGTTCTCCAGCGCCTCGGCCAGGCGCTGCGGATCGACCTCGACCTTAACGCCGGCGCGCTCTAGCTGGCACAGCATGATTGCCCGCGAATCGCGGTTCTCCCAGCCGCGGTTGAGCCCCTCGGCCAGGTCGGCCAGCGCCAGGTTGGCCAGCCGCATCGGCACGTTGAGCTCGCGTCCCAGCGCGGTCGCCAGCGACACGTCCTTGTGCGCCAGCCGCAGCGCGAAGGCCGGCGGCTCATACTTGTTCGGCAGGAACTGGTCGGTCAGGGAATCGAATGCGCCGCGCCGGCCGATCGCCCCCTTGCGCACCGCCTCCCAGATCGCCAGTGGCTCGATGCCGGCCTTCACGCCCATGCTGAACACTTCGGCCGAGGCGGCGGTCATGATGTAGCCGAAGCAGTTATGCACCAGTTTCGCCACCGAACCGGCCCCGATCGGGCCGATGTACTGGGCCGCGTCGCCGATCATGTCGAGCACCGGCTTCCACGTGTCGTACACGTCCTCGTCGCCGCCGCACCAGATCGCCAGCTTGCCGCTGGCCGCACCCTTCGGCCCACCGCTGACCGGCGCATCGAACAGGTACGCGCCCTTCTTCTCGAACTCGGTCGCCACCTTGCGCACCACGGTGGGCGAGTTGGTGGTGAGGTCGAAATACGCCGCGCCCGGCTTCACGCCGGCGAGCAATCCTGCCGACACCGCCTCGAACTCCGGCGGGCCGGGCAGCGAGGTGAAGATCACATCGCTCTGCTCCGCCAGCGCCTGCGGCGTGTCGGCCCAGATCGCGCCGTCCTTCAGATGAGGTGCTGCGGACTCGCGGCGGATGTCGTGCACCACCAGCGTGTCGCCGCGCGCCTTCAGTCCCTTTTGCAAGTTCGCGGCCATGCTGGCACCCATGGTGCCGAGACCGATGAATCCCGCCTGCATCGATGTGGTCCTCTCTTACGGGTTTTCCTCGAACACCTCGCGCGCGATGTTCGCCGCAGACATCGATGCCGGCCAGCCGGAATAGAACGCGAGATGCGTGATCACCTCGGACAGTTCCTCCTTGGTCACGCCGTTGTCGAGCGCCCGCTTCAGGTGGCCGCGCAACTGCTCCGGACGATACGTCGCGATCAATGTCGCGCAGACGATCAGGCTGCGATCGCGCTTGGACAGTTGCGGGCGTTCCCACACATCGCCGAACAGCACCTTCTCGGTCAGCTCGATCATCTTGGGGACCGTATCGCGCACGCGGTCGCGCGATTCACTCGATGGTGCCTGGGCCATGGTTTCCTCCTCCGATGAAGCAAGGCGGCTATTGCACACCATGCGGGTTTGCGAGTCCAATCGCCGATCGCACGCAGGAGGCATGCAGCATGAAGGCAGCGGTGGTCACCGGCAGCGCACTCAACATCGGCCGCGCGATCGCGCTGGCGCTGGCACGGGATGGCTATAGCGTGATGGTCACCGCGCGCAGTTCCGCCGATGACTGCGCGCGGACCGCGGAGATGATCGCCGAGGCCGGCGGGCAGGCGGCGGTGCATCTGGCAGACATTTCCGATCCGCAGCAGGCGAGGGGCCTGATCGAGGCGGCGGTCGCGCGCTTCGGCCGGCTGGACGCGCTGGTCAACAACGCCTCGGTGCGGCGGCAGACCAGGTTCTCGGACCTCACGATCGAGGAGTGGCGCGAGATCATGGGCACCACGCTGGACGGCGCATTCTACTGCGCCCACGCCGCGGCGCCCCACCTGCTCGCGTCAGGTGAAGGCTGCATCGTCAACCTTGGCGGCATGTCCTCGCATCTCGGCGCCAAGGGACGCGTGCACGCGATCACGGCAAAGGCCGGCATGGTGGGGATGACGCGCGCGCTGGCCAAGGAACTGGCGCCGGCGGTGACGGTGAACTGCGTCGTGCCCGGCACGATCGACACGGTGCGCGGCTTCGCGGCCGGCGGCAATGCGGGGCGCGCCAGCCTGCCGGACAACCTGATGGGCCGCCCGGGCAAGCCCGAGGAGATCGCCGAGATGGTGCGTCATCTGTGCTCGCCGGTGGCGCGGTTCATCACCGGCCAGACCATCCACGTCAACGGCGGCGCGTTCATGCCGTAATCCGTGTCATGGCGTGGAGCGCCGCGACGAAGCAATCCCCATGGAGCTTGCTTCGTCGCTGTGCTCCTCGCAATGACGGAGGTTGCAGCTAGGCTTTCGGCTCCACGTCCAGCCTTACCGCGATGCCTTCCAGGCCCGGCCCGGCCGCCGGATAGCGTGCCAGCACCAGCGGATCGTGACCCGGAATGATCGCGTTCGGCGCGCTGGCGAGTTTCCGCATCGTGTCGTAGCCGGCCAGCGTGTCCTCATGGCTGTGCAGGATCGGGAAGGCGCGGCCCGCTTCCATGTTGGCGTAGAAGTGGCTGGCATCGGAGGCCAGCACCATCCAGCCGCGCTGGGTCCAGACGCGCACGACCTGCAGCCCCTTCGAATGGCCGCCGACATGGTGCACCGTCAGGCCCGGTGCCAACTCGTCCACGCCGTCGTGGAAGGCGACGCGGCCGGCGAACAGCTTGCGCACCATCGCCACCACGTCCTCTTCCTCGAACGGGCCGCGCAGGCCGGCGTGGCACATGCACCGTCCGGTGGCATAGGCCATCTCGATGTCCTGCACGTGGTACTTCGCGTGCGGGAACAGGTCGTAGTTGCCGCAATGGTCGTAGTGCATGTGCGACAGGATCACGTCCTGCACGTCGCTCGGCTCCACGCCGACCGCCTTCAGTCCCACCGAGGGCGAGCGCACGAACTGCCGGTTGCGCTTCTCGCCCATCGGTTCGTCGAAGCCGGTGTCGAACACGAAGCTCCGCTCGGGCCCCTTGATCGCCCAGACGAAGTAGTCGAGCGGCATCGGTCCGTCATGCGGATCGCCGCCGATGAAGTTGTTCGACCTGCGCGCATTGGGATTATGTGCGTAGTGAACCGCATAGAGCTCGTACGGTGCCGGCATCAGGACACCTTCGGCCAGTTCACCTTCGCCGCGGCGATGTTCTCGGGATGCACCGCCACCGGCCGGCCGTTCTGCCACTGCACGATGCACAGCTTGGCGCCAACACGGCGGCCCTTCTCGTCGTATTTCAGCGTGTTGTCAGGGAAGAACAGCGATGGCCCTTCGTTCTTCATGTCGAGCGAACGGATCGCCTGCATCACCTTGCGGCGGTCTGCCACGCCGGCACGCTCCACCGCTTCCTTCAGGATCAGCGTGTGGACATAGGCGAACACCGAGTCATGGCCGAACCACGGCTCCTTGGTGCGCTCCATGAAGCGCTGCGACACGCTCTCCACCGCCTTGCCGGGCCAGTTCGCCAGCCCGACCAGCACACCCTCCAGATTTTCGGGACCGGCCACCTTCAGCAGTTCCGGCACCGCCCAGTGGCCGCCACCACCGACCTTCGGCAGCCGGTCGCTCTTCAGGTTCATCTCGGCGAACTTGTCCACCAGCAGCTTGTCATCCGGCACATTGGTGGACTGGAAGATCACGAAATCCGGCCGCCCCGAGCGCACGTGCTGCACGATCGTCGTGGCGTCAGCCAGCGGCGGCGTGAACACCTCATCCGCCACCGCCGTGAGATTGAGATCCTTCAGCACATGCTCGCGGATCGGCTTCATGAAGCTGACCGAGGATGCCGTGTTGTCGCCGACGATCGCCACCTTGGTCGGCCGCTTGCCCGACGCCTTCTGCGCCATCTCCATAATCATCGGCACCACGGCCTCGGCCTGCGCATCCGCGGTCGGCGAGGACTGGAATACATACTTGTAGCCACGCCCGGTGATCAGGTCGGAATAGGACAGCGTCAGCCAGGGCAGTTCGGCACGCTCGGTCACCTCGGTCGCGGCCAGCGTGAAGGTCGATAGCCAGCAGCCGAAACCGCCGACCAGGTCTGGTTCCTGCGCGATCATGCGCTGCGCCGCGTCCTTCGCCTTCTCGGCCGATTCGCCGGTGTCGTACTCGATCAGGCGCAGCTTGGCGCCGCCCATCGACTTGATGCCGCCGGCGTTGTTGATGTCCTCGATCGCCATGCGGGCGCCCATCTGCTCCAGGATGCCCTGGCGCGCCCACGGGCCGGACAGCGGCACCAGCATGGCGATCTTGACCTCCTTCGGCGTCTGCGCGCGTGCGCGGCGCGGGGCGAGCACGGCGGCGCCGGCGGCAGCGCCGAGGCCCAGCGCGCCGCGGCGGCCGATCGAGGATGCGTTTGTCATCTTGCGTTCTCCCATGCGGTCGAAGTTCAGGCGTCGGTCAGCCCGAGATAGGAACGGCGGACACGATCATCCGCCAGCAACGTTTCGTAGGTGCCGTCCAGCACCATGTGGCCGGTCTCCAGCACATAGCCGTGGTCCGAAAGCTCCAGCGCTTCGGCCACGCGCTGCTCCACCAGCAGGATGGTGAGGCCGTCCTCGCGATGGATCTGCGACACGCGCTCGAAGATCATGTCGGCCACCGCGGGAGCCAGCCCCATCGACGGTTCGTCCAGCATCAGCAGCTTCGGCACCGACGCGAGGCCGCGGCCGATCGCCAGCATCTGCTGCTCGCCACCCGACAGCGTGCCGGCAAGTTGCGAGGCGCGTTCAGCGAGTATCGGGAACAGCGTGTGGATGCGCTCCAGCGTGTGCTGCCATTTGGCACGGCCCGCCTTGGTATAGGCACCCATCTCCAGGTTCTCGCGCACGGTCAGCGTCTTGAACACCTGGCGCCCTTCCGGGACATGCGCGATGCCGAGATGCGCGCGCGCCGAGGCGGGCAGGGTGCGCAGGTCCTGGCCGAAGAAGCTGATGCTGCCCTGCGCCGGCGGCACCACGCCGCAGATGGTCTTGAACAGCGTCGACTTGCCGGCGCCGTTGGGACCCACGACGGTGACGAACTGGCCTTCCTGCACCGACAGCGACACGTCGTTCAGCGCGCGAAGTCCGCCGTAGGAGACGGAGAGTTTCTGAACCTCAAGCATGCGACGGATCACGCATTCTGGCGCGCCAGGAACTTCTTGCCGAGATAGGCCTCGATCACGCTGCGATCCTCCACCACGTCGCGCGGCAGGCCGCTGGCCAGCACCGCGCCATGGTCGAGTACCACGAAACGATCCGCCAGCCGCATCATTGCGTGCATCGTGTGTTCGATGATCGCGATCGTCATGCCCTCGTCCCGCAGCTTCGCCAGCACGTCCAGCACATCGTCACACTCGTCGCGGCCGAGGCCCGCCAGCGTTTCATCGAGCAGCAGCAATCGCGGCTGGCCGGCCAGCGCACGCGCCAGTTCCATCAGCCGCAACTGCTTGTTGGTAAGTTGGCCGGCCTGGCGCGTCGCAAGCTGCAGCATGCCGACCCGCTGCAGCGCGAACTCGGCGGCCGCCAGCGCGTCGCGGTCCGTCATGCCGGCGCCGTAAGCACCCACGACCACATTGTCCAGCAGCGGCAGGCGAGGGAAGCTGCGCACCACCTGGAAGGTGCGGCCGACGCCCATGCGGCAGACCTGGTGCACCTTGCGGCCGAGCATCGACTTGCCATCCAGCGTGGCGCTGCCTTCATCGGCGGTCAGCACGCCGTTGAGCACATTGAACAGCGTGGTCTTGCCGGCGCCGTTCGGGCCAATGATCCCGAGGATCTCGCCCTGCCTGATCGAGAAGCTCACCTGGCTCACAGCGCGCAGGCCGCCAAAGGACCGCGACAGCCCCTCGACGCGCAGCAACTCGCCGCCCTGGCGCACCGGCTGCACGACGGGCGGCGTGCGCATCGGCACCAGCACCGGCGCGACCGGCTGCGACAGGGCGCGGCGGCGGAACCAGCGATCGCGCAAGGTCCAGTATACGCCTTCAGGTGCGGCGAGGATGATCAGGATGATGGCGGCGCCGTACACCACGCCCTGGATGCCGGGAATGATGTTGCCAAGCTGTGCGTCGAGCGACTTGGTGAGCGGCACCAGGATGGCCGCGCCGATCACCGGCCCCCACACCGAGGTCACGCCGCCGAACAGCGTCACCACCACCGGCTGCGCCGAGACCAGCATGCCGAACACCGAATCGGGCGTCACGACCAGCAGGACACAGGCGTACAGGCCACCGGCCGCGGCGGCGATCGCGCCCGATACCACCAGCGCGCGCATCTTCCAGCGGCGCGCGTTGATGCCCGCCGCCTCCGCCGCCAGTTCGTTCTGCCGGATCGCCATCAGGGCGAGGCCGAAGCGCGAGTTCTCTACCAGCATGCAGACGACGACGCCGATCGCCAGCAGCCCCACGGCAACCAGCGTGTAGAGCCGCGGATCGGAGAACTCCAGGTAGTAGGCCGGTGCCTCGCGATGCATCGGCAGCGAGACCTCCTGGAATCCGAGCCATTGGAGCACATAGAGAATGGCCAGCGGGTAGGCGAGCATGGCCAGCGCGAAGTAATGGCCGCGCAGGCGGAAGGTCGGCATGCCGATGATCAGTGCCGCGACCGCGCCCAGCACGGCAGCCAGCGGAATGCCCAGCCAGGGCGTCAGGTTCCAGTAGACCAGCGCCAGCGTCACAGTATAGGCGCCGATCCCGAAGAACGAGGCGTGTCCAAAGGAAAGCTGTCCGCCATAGCCGGACAGGATGTTCCACGACACGCCGAACACCGCCCAGATCGGCACCAGAGTCAGGATGAGCTGGTAATAGCTGTTGGTGACGACAGTGGAGATGCCGAGATACGCCGCCATGACGACGACCAGCACGACCAGGTCGCGGCGGAGCCGCTTGGCGCCGCCCTGTCTCATGCGCGTTCCGCCGAACGGCCGAACAGGCCCTGCGGCCGCAGCAGCACGATCATCAGGAACACCACGAAGATTGCCGCGTTCTGCAACTGCGGCGGCAGGATCAGCGCCGAGCATTGCTGCACGAAGCCGACGGTCAGGCCGCCCCAGAAGGCCCCCAGGATGCTGCCCATGCCGCCCAGCACCACACCGGAATACATGATGATGACGTAGTCGATGCCGATGAACGGACCGAACGACAGGTAGGTCGCCATCAGCCCGCCGGCCACCGCGGTGATGCCGCAGCCGAGCGCGAAGGCGATGCGGTACGCGCGCTCGACGTCGATTCCCATATAGGTGGCGGCGGTCGGGTTGTCTGCTGCCGCGCGCAGCGACTTGCCGAGCCTCGTGTATTCCAGCACCAGGTACAACGTGACCGCGATGATGATCGCGACGGCGCAGGCGATCAGCCGCGCCTTGTTGAGGAACACCGTGGCATCGCCGTAGAAGCCGGTGACGTTGAAGGCGCTGGAGGCGAGCGGCGTGCGCACCGTCTGCGGCGTCGAGCCGAACACGATCAGGCCGCCGTTCTGCAGGATCAGCGAGATGCCAAGTGTAATGATGAGCTGGCCGAAATGGCCCTCATCCAGCGTGCCCGCGGTGCGCAGGCCGGACACCCGGGCGATCAGGAACCGGTGCAGTAGCGCGCCGGCCACGAACACGATGGGTCCGGCAAGGATCGCGCCGATGAACGGGCCGACATAGGGGCCCAGGAAGGCGAACACGCCGGCCCCGGTCACCAGATAGAGGCTGGCGAACATGCCCAGCATCAGCAACTCGCCCTGGGCGAAATTGACAATTCGCATGATGCCGAAGATCAGGCCGAGCCCGATGCACATCAGGCCATAGATGCAGCCGATCGTGACGCCGGCAGTCAGCGCGTTCAGCACATTCTCAATGAGGACTTCCGCGTCCACCGGCTTTCTTGTGCCTCCCGTTTATCGCTATGGCGGGAGAATCCCCGCCCCGTTGCAGCGTCTCTTACCGGCTTGCCGCCTCCGCCTCAAGCGACCATCCACCGATCAGGCTGCCGAGATGGCGCGGCGCTTCACCGGGCCAGAGCGGCACCCCGTCGATGGTCGATCCCCAGGCCGCGGCCACCCCCATCGCACGCAGGCCGTCACGGGCGACTGCTCTATAAGAGACGTGGTGATGGCCGTGCACGATCAGCCGGGCACCCATCGCGCGTGCCAACGCGTCGAGCGCCGCATTGCCGGACGGGTGGCTGCGCGGCGCCTCGTGCGTCACCAGCACGTCGGCGCGCTGCGTGGACAGATAGTCATAATCCTCCGGCCAGATGGCCGTCGCGCCCAGCGAGTGGATCAGCGCATTGATGTGTTCCTCGCGCCAGCCGGGACCGAGACCGGCGAGGTCCTCGGGCAGTTGCGCGCGGCGATGTACCCGCGGCGGTTCGGGCGGCTCCCAGATGCGCGGCCGGAAGGTCCCGCCCAGGCCGGCGATGCGCACGCCGGCGATCTCCACAACCTTCCCGTGCAGCGCGCCACCCGTCGTGCGGGGATTGCGCTGCGCCTCGACGAGATTGGCCCACATGTCGGGACCGCCGTCGTTGTCGTGGTTGCCGAAGATCCAGTGCACCTCGATGCCGCGATCGAGCAGCGGTGCCGCCAACTCGTCGAGCGGACGGTCGCACTGGATGTCGCCCAGCAGGACAGCGGCCTTCGGCAATGGGTCGAGCGCCGCCAGGCCGCGCTCGACACTGTGCCACTGCTGATGAATGTCGCCGATGAAGACGATCGCCATGATAGTCTCTTCCGAAACGGGTTTGCCTGATCCCGACGATACTGACCTTGACGATATCGCGGCGGCGTCACTAGCTTGCGCCGAGACAAGCACGCCGCAGCCGCGGCGACCAGCCATCCGGGAGAGAAACGCCATGATGCAACAGCGCTTGCTGCTCGCAACCACCGCACTTGCGCTCTGTGCCGCGCTTGGCGCCGGCACCGCACAGGCGCAGTCCTGCGAGTTGAAACTAGGTGCCATGGGCCCGATGTCGGGCGGCGCCGCGCAATGGGGCCTGGCGATGGAAGGCGCTGCGATGCTCGCGGCCGCCGAAGCCAATGCGCAGGGCGGGCTGCAGATCGGCGACAAGAAGTGCAAGGTCACCGTCGTCAGTTATGACAGCAAGTACACGGCGGACGGTGCGGCGGCCGGGTCGAACAACTTCGCGAGCCAGGGCATCCACTTCATCATCGGCCCGGTCGGCTCGCCCGAGGCGACCGGCATCAAGCCGGTGGCGGCGCGCAACGAGCAGATCGCGTGGAATGCGGCCTATGCCAAGGACTCGATCCAGCCGCGCTTTCCGCTGATGTTCCACGTGGCGCCCGGGCCGGCGGCATGGGCCGACCAGGTGATCAAGTTCGCCATGACAAAGTTTCCGATGAAATCGGTCGCGCTGATCGCACCCAACGACCAGGCCGGCACCGACATCGTCAGCGTCGATGGTGAGGCGTACCGCGCCAACGGCATGACCACCACCGAGGAATACTACCAGCGCGGCACCACCAACTTCGCGCCGATCATCACCCGGCTGCTGGCCTCGAAGCCCGACGCTGTGGACACCGCCTCCTCGCCGCCGGGCGACGCCGGCGTGATCATCAAGCAGCTTCGCCTGGCCGGCTTCACCGGACCCATCGGACGCCTGGGCGGCCCCGGCACGGACGAGATCCTGCGCGTGTGCGGCGGCATCGAGGTGCTGAAGGACTTCTACTGGTTCGAGACGGTCGCGACCGAAGATCCGAAGGTGCGCGAGATCGACGACCTGTTCCGCAAGCTGGTCGGCAAGGAGCCGGTCGGCGGCACGGCGCTGTGGGCCGACGTGCCGGCCGCTCGCATGACGCTGAAGGCGATCTCGGCGGCCGGCACGATGGACGATGTGCAGAAGGTGGCCGAGGCACTGCGCAAGCTGCCGGTGGAGGATCCGAATATCGGCAAGGGATTCTGGGCCGGCCAGAAACAGTACGGCATCAACCAGGAACTGTTCTTCCCGTTCGGCATCGGCCTGATCAAGGACGGCAAGAACCTGGGCGTCACCCGCGTCGAACCCGTGATGTAGGGAACGCGCCTCGTGGAGCAATTCCTGCAGGCCGCGGTCATTGGCGTGAGCCTGGGTGCCCAGTACGCGTTGCTGGCACTCGGGTTCACCCTGATCTTCGGCATCCTGGGCGTCGTCAACTTCGCCCACGGCGCCTTCTATATGCTGGGCGGCTACGTGACGTATTCCTGCGTCGCGTGGTTCGGCCTGCCGTACCCTCTCGCAGTCCTGGTGGCCGTGCTGACCACGGCCGCTCTCGGCTACCTGTTCGAACTGTTCATGCTGGAACACCTCGTGGACGACCATCTCGCGACACTGATGCTGACGCTCGGCCTGAACCTCGTGATGTCGACCGGATTGCTGACGGCCTATGGTCCGCTGGCGATGGATTTCAGGTTCCCGGTCAGCGGGTCCATCAGGCTCGGCCCGATCTATGCGCCGCTCGAGAATATCATCGTGCTGGCGATCTGCCTGTGCGCCATCGTCGCATTGTGGCTGGTGCTGTTCCGTACCGACCTGGGGCGCGGGCTGCGCGCGCTCGCCGATGACCGCTCGGTCGCCCGCGCGCAGGGACTGCGGCCACGCCTGCTGTTCCCGCTGGCCTTCGCCATCGCCACCGGCCTCGCGGGACTGACCGGAGCGCTGGTCACGCCGATCCTGTCACTCGCACCAGGCGTCGGCGACCCGGTGCTCGCCACCTCCTTCCTCACCGTCATCCTGGGCGGCCTCGGCAGCCTTGGCGGCGCGGCGCTGGCCGCCTTCATCGTCGGCATCGTCGAAGCCTATTCCAGCGTCTATTTCGGCGGCTCGATCGGCGCGCTGATCCTGTTCATCCTGGTGCTGCTGCTGCTGGTGTTCCGACCCACCGGCCTGCTCGGCCGCGAAGTCCGCGGCGCCTGAGCGATGATCGGAATCGTGCGCCGCTTCGGCGCGGCGGAAATCGTCGCCGTGCTGATCTTCGCCCTCAGCTTCGCCATCCCCATGATGACCAAGAGCATCCTGGTCTACTCGGTGCTCAACCAGGTCCTGATCGGCGTCATCGCGGCCCTCAGCGTCTGGATCATGCTGCGCATGAACCTGCTGACCTTCGCGACACCCGCCTTCATGGCGCTCGGCGGCTATACTGTGGCGATCGCCGGCCGCTATGAGATCACCGATGCCTTCCTGATGACGGTGGCGAGCTTCCTGGTGCCGGCGCTGGTGGCGGTGCCGCTGGGTGCCTTGGTGCTGCGGCTGCGCGGCACGTATTTCGTGCTGGTCACCTTCGTGCTGTCGCAGATCATGCAGCTTGTGCTGTTCCAGACGCCGGCGCTGACCGGTGGCTCCAACGGCATCGCCGGCATCCCGCCGGTGACGCTGTTCAACCTGGAACTCGGCACCAACCGCGCCGCGCTGCTGTTCACCTGCTTCCTGGCGCTGCTGGCCACGCTGATCACCGCCTGCCTCACCCGCTATTTCCGCCAGCACTTCGCGGCCATCGAGGAGAACGAGATCCTGTCCGAAAGCCTTGGTCTCGTGGTGTGGCGCTACAAGGCGCTGGGCTTCGTGGTCGCCGCCGGCATCGCCGGTCTGGCCGGCTACGCGCTCGTCACCATGCTGCTCACCGCCCACCCGAGTTCCTTCGATTCGATCATCGGCGTCAACTTCATCGCCTATACGATCGTAGGAGGGCGAACCTCGATCCTGGGGCCGATCATCGGTGCGTCGCTGCTGGTCTGGGCCACCGACATGTTCGGCTCGCACGGCCAGTACGCACAGGGCCTCTACGGCATCCTGATCCTGATCGTGATGCTGGCCGCGCGCGGCGGCATCGTCGGCACGGTCACGGCGCTGTTCCGCCGCCGGCGGGTGGCCTGAGATGGCGGGCGAGGAAATCCGCGTCGAGCGCCTCGGCAAGCGGTTCGGCGGGCTCAGCGTGTTCCAGGACGTGAACTTCACCCTGGCACCCGGCTCGCTGCTGGGCGTCATCGGACCGAACGGCGCCGGCAAGACCACGCTGATCAACGTGATCTCCGGCCGGCTGCCGCCGACCAGCGGCAAGGTGCTGCTCGGCAGCCGCGACGTGACCGGCCAGCCGTCGTACGCGCTCAGCCGGCTCGGCGTGGCGCGCAGCTTCCAGCAGACCAACACGTTCCGCTCGGTCTCGGTGGGCGAGAACATCTCGCGCGCGGTGCGCTTCGGTGGCCGCGGCGCGGCACCCGGCATGGAGCGGCTGCTGCGCGAGTTCGAACTCGCCGACCGGCTGGACGAGCAGAGCGACAAGCTGCCCTACGGGCTGCAGAAGATGCTGGGTCTGGTGATGGCGTTCGCCACCGGGCCCAAGGTGCTGCTGCTGGACGAGCCGGCGGCGGGGCTGGAGCGGGGCGAGCGCGGCCGCGTCGATGCCTTCGTCGCGCATGTCCGCGAGGCCGGCGCGTGCAGCGTGCTGATCGTGGAGCACGACATGGACATGATCCGCCGGCTGTGCCCACGTATCCTGGTGCTGGATGCCGGCAACGTGCTGGCCGATGGCCCGCCGGCCGAAGTGCTGGCGCGGCCGGATGTGATCGAGGCCTATCTCGGGGCCGGTGACGAGGATGCGCACTGATGCTGCTCGCGATCGAGAACCTGCAGGTGCGGTACGGCGGCATCGCCGCGCTGCGCGGCGTGTCGCTGGAGGTGCCGGAGGGCGAGACGGTGCTGCTGGTCGGTGCCAACGGCGCCGGCAAGTCCTCCACCATCAATGCGATCATCGGCCTGGTCACGGTGGCGGGCGGCCGCATCGTGATGGACGGGCGCGACCTCGCCACGGTCCCGTGCGAACGGCGGGCGCGGCTCGGCATCGGCTATTCGCCGGAGGGGCGGCGCGTGTTCGCCTCGCTGTCGGTCACCGACAATGTGCTGTCGGGCGCCTTCGGGCTTGGGCGGGCGCGCCAGCGCGAGGCGCTGGAATGGCTCGGCTCGGTGTTCCCGCTGCTGCGCGAGCGCGCCCAGCAGCCGGCCGGCCAGTTGAGCGGCGGGCAGCAGCAGATCGTCGCGCTGTCGCGTGCCATGGCCTCGTTCCCCCGCCTGCTGCTGCTGGACGAGCCGTTCCTGGGTCTGGCGCCGGTCTGGATCAAGCAGATCAGCGATGCGATCATGCAGCTCAGGAGTCGTGGAACGACCGTGCTGATGACCGAGCAGATGGCCCGACCGGCGCTGCGTCTGGCAACACGAGGCTACGTGATGCGTGGCGGCGAGGTGCGCCGCAGCGGCACGGTGGCCGAGATCCGCGAACTCGCCCTCGCGGAGGAATATCTCTAGATGGACGACAGCATCGAGGCGGGACCGGCAGCTTTCCTGGATCGGCTGGAGCGCGCGGCGCAGCGCAGCGAGACGCCGTGCGGCGACGGCGTGATGGTGTGGCGAAGCTGGGGACCGCCCGGCGCGCCGGTGCTGGTGCTGTTCCACGGCGGCGCCGGGTCCTGGCGGCACTGGGCGCACAACATCGACGTGCTGTCGGCGAATTACCGGCTGCTGGTGCCGGACCTGCCGGGCCTGGGCGAGTCGGCATTCCCGCCCGACGGCGACGATGCGATGGCGGTGGCGACGATCGTGGCCGCCGGGATCGACAGCATCCTGGGGCCGGAGGCGCGCTACGACGTGGCCGGGTTCTCGTTCGGCGGCACGATGGCCACCTGCGTCGGCGCGATCCACGGCGCAAGGGTGCGCTCGGTGACGATCATCGGCTCCAGCGGCGTCGGCCCGGCGGGCAGCGCGGTGGAACTGATGAAGGTCCGCCACCTGACCGGCGAGGAGCGCGCGGCCGCGCACCGCACCAACCTCAACCGGCTGATGATCGCCGATCCGGCGAAGATCGACGACCTGGCGCTGACGATCCAGGAATGGAACACGCGGCACTCGCGCCTGAAGACGCCCAGCCTGTCGCGCAGCGGTGCGCTGCCCGAGGCCTTGAAGCGCGTGGTGTCGCCGCTCAACGGCATCTGGGGCGAGCGCGATGCGCCGGCCAACCCGCGCGCGCCGGAACGGATCGCCGCGTTGCGCGCGCTGCGCCCGGACGTCGATGTGCGGATGATCCCGGGCGCCGGCCACTGGGTGGCCTATGAGGCGCCCGAGCAGTTCAATCCGATGCTGCTGGAGATGCTGCGGCGGACGCGGCCGTAAGCCGGTGTCCAAATCCGGCGTCCCCTGGCATTGCGGGCGCAGCGAAGCCATCCCCATGATCGATCCGCACGATCATGGCGATGGCGGCACCGTTCCGCGCCTCGCAACGGCGGGTGTTTGAGGGAATCCACATCATGTCCGATACAAGCAAGCCCGATACAAGCAAGATCGAAACCGGCCCAGGCGAGATGATGGGCAATGCCGGCCCCGGCATGCTGGCTGGCCTGCGCGTGATCGAGGTTGCCGACGAGCGCGCCGAATATACCGGCCTGCTGCTGGCCGGGCTCGGCGCCGATGTGGTGAAGATCGAGCCGCCCGAGGGCAATGCGACCCGCCGCATCGGCCCGTTCCTGGAGGACCAGCCCGGCCTCGAGCGCTCGCTGTTCTTCTGGAACTACAACCGCAACAAGAAATCGGTGGTGCTCGACCTGCGCGAGACGCTGGCGCGCGAGCACATGCTGCACCTGCTGGAAGGTGCCGATGTGCTGCTGGACGCAAGCTGCGGCGCGCTGAACACTGCTCTGGGTGTGGACCGCGCGGCGCTCAACAAGCGGTTCCCCGCGCTGGTCACCGCGCGCATGACGCCGTTCGGCGACGATGGGCCGTGGGCCGATTTCAAGAGTTCCGACCTGGTGCATCTCGCGCTGGGCGGCATCATGATGAATTGCGGCTACGATCCCGACCCGAACCTGCACTACGACACGCCGCCGATCGCGCCGCAGATCTGGCACGCCTACCACATCGCCGGCGAGCAGCTTGCCACCGGCATCATCGCCGCCCTGATCCACCGCCATCGCAGCTTGCAGGGGCAGGACGTCTCGGTGGCGATCCACGAGGCGGTGTCGAAGAACCCCGAACTCGACATCATGCACTGGGTGATGCGGCGCGTGCCGCTGTGGCGGCTCACCAACCGCCATGCGGTGGAGACGCCGAACCACTCGCCCAGCATCTCCCACACCAAGGACGGCCGCTGGTTCATCTCGCACGGCATGGGCGCGCGCGACCTGAACAACCTGGTGCCGCTGCTCACCAAGTACGGCATGCAGGCCGACCTGCAGCCGCCGCCGCCGGATGCCGATCTGAAGGGGCGGCAGGTGCCCGGCTCATCGGCCGGCGACGAGACGCGGGCGCATATGCTGGACGTGGTGCAGCGCTTCATCCGCGCCTGGACCTATGCCGACATGCCGTGGCGCGAGGCGCAGGATGCCGGCCTGCTGTGGGCGCCGCTGCGCAAGCCGCACGAGAATGCGCTCGACGAGCACTGGCTGAAGCGCAAGAGCTTCGCCGATGTCTACCATCCGGAGCATGGCCGCAGCTTCCGCTATCCCACCAGCAAGTGGCTCACCAACAAGACGAGCTGGCAGGTGGGACGGCGTGCACCGCTGCTGGGCGAGGACACCGAGAGCGTGCTGCGCGCCGACCGCAAGCCGAGCGTGCCGGCGGAGCCGCGGCGCGTGGCCAATCCGACTCTGTCGGCGCTGCACCACAAGCCGTTCCCCCTGCAGGGCGTGAAGATCCTCGACTTCGCCTGGTTCCTGGCATCGGCCGGCGGCACGCGGTTCCTCGCGGCGCTGGGGGCGGAGAGCTACAAGGTGGAGTGGAAGGACAACCCCGACACGCGGCTGGCGGCGATGGCGCCGGTCGGCGGGCGGGCGGCGCGCGATGCCGCGACCGGGCCGCTGGTGGGCGTGAAGGACCACGACATGGGCGGGCAGTTCAACAACAAGAATGCCGGCAAGCGCGGCATCTCGTTGAACATCCGCCATCCGAAGGGGCTGCAGATCGCCAAGGACCTGGTGCGCATCTGCGACGTGGTGGCCGAAGGGTTCTCACCGGGCGTGCTGCAGCGCCTCGGTCTCGGCTATGACGTGATGAAGAGCATCCGCCCGGACATCATCTACATCCAGCAGGCCGGCATGGGCGCGCACGGCGTCTATGGCCGGATGCGCACCGTCGGTCCGGTCGCGGCGGCGTTCGGCGGGCAGGGCGACATGTCGGGCCTGCCGGAGCCTGCGATGCCGGTGGGCTGGGGCTACTCCTATCTCGACTGGATGGGCGCCTATGGCTACGCGCTGGCGCTGCTCGGCGCGCTGTACCACCGCGAGCGCACCGGCGAGGGCCAGTGGATCGACGCCTCGCAATGCGAGTCCGGCCTCTTCCTGACCGGCACCACGATTCTCGACTGGTCGGCGAACGAGCGGGTGTGGCGGCGCTACGGCAACCGCTCGCCGTACAAGCCGGCGGCGCCGCACGGGGCGTATCGCTGTGCCGGCGATGACCGCTGGATCGCCATCGCCTGCTTCGGCGACGCCGAGTGGCGTGCGCTCGCGCAGGTGGCGGGGCAGGCGGCAGGACAGGGGGCGTGGCTGGAGGATCGCCGCTTCGACACGCTGGAGCACCGGCTGCAGCACCAGGATTCGCTCGATGCGGCGGTGCAGGCTTGGACCCGCACGCAGGACCGCTACGAGTTGATGATGAAGCTGCAGGCGGCCGGCGTGCCGGCGGGCGTCTGCCAGAACGCCGAGGATCGCTGCGACGCCGATCCGCAGTTGCGCCACCTGAAATGGCTGACCGAGGTGACCGGCACCAAGATCGGCACCTGGCCGGTCTACGAGTTGCCGATGAAGCTCAGCGAGACGCCGGCCTATATCGGCGGCCCGATCGACCGCGGCGCGCCGTGCTACGGCGAGGACAACGAGTGGCTGCTGACCACCATGCTCGGCATGAGCAAGTCCGATGTGGAGCGCCTTGCGGAAGAGGGCGTCATCTAGCAGCGCGGTCCGCGCGGGTGGCATCACCGGATGCCACTCGCGCATTGGCTCATGGCGGGGAGTGTGGTACCGCAAGACACGCCGAACACGCAACGGGACACCGGCGCGGGGTGGAATGATCTCGCGTCCGGCCGCGAACCGTTGCTCTTTTGCGGGTTCGGCATGGTCAGATGGACCGCGCTGTGCGGACCCGGGGCACCAATGCCCAATTTGAGTTCATCCCGCTCCAGCATCGGCTGAGGCACAGCCGATGCCTGCGGTGACACCGTAGCGTCCTCACCCGTAGCGCCGCCGCCCGACGCGTCACCCGCCGCCGCGCCGAGCGGACAAAAACGCGGGTTTCGCGAAAGACCCTTACGCCCTGCCGTGGCACTCGACACAGGCCGAGGCGCGCCATCGCTGCGCCGGCATGCTGCCATCAGCCGCGAGGAGCGACATGGGTAAATCCACAGTCCGCCGCTATACCAGCCCAGCCGGTGGCTGGGGCGCCCTCGCCGCAACCGGGAAGGCGCTGGCCGAGCAGGACGTTGCGGTGCGTGGCGGCGCAACGCTGCTGCGGATGAACCAGCCGGACGGGTTCGACTGCCCGGGCTGCGCCTGGCCCGATCCCAAGCACACCAGCCCGTTCGAGTTCTGCGAGAACGGCGCGAAGGCGCTGGCCTGGGAGGCGACCGACAAGCGGTGCACGCCGGAATTCTTCGCCGCGCACACCGTGACGGAACTGCGCTCCTGGGGTGACTACGACCTGGAGATGGTCGGCCGCCTCACGCATCCCATGGCGTATGACGCCGCTTCCGACAAATACCTGGCGGTGACATGGGATGAGGCGCTGACGCGGATCGGCGCCGTGCTGCGCGAACTCAACAGCCCCGACGAGGCGGAGTTCTATACCTCGGGCCGGGCGTCGAACGAGGCGGCGTTCCTTTATCAGATCTTCGCCCGCGAGTTCGGCACCAACAACTTTCCCGACTGCTCCAACATGTGCCACGAGGCGACCAGCGTCGGGTTGCCGCAGAGCATCGGCGTCGGCAAGGGCACCGTCCTGCTGGAGGATTTCGACCACGCGGACGCGATCTTCATCATGGGGCAGAACCCGGGCACCAACAGCCCGCGGATGATGACCAGCCTGCGCGACGCCTCACGCCGCGGTGCGCGCATCATCAGCTTCAATCCGTTCCGCGAACGGGCGCTGGAGCGCTTCCAGGCGCCGCAGAATCCGGTCGAGATGGCGACGCTGACCTCCACGCCGATCTCGAGCCACCTGTTCCAGGTGAAGGTCGGCGGCGATGCGGCGATGCTGAAGGGCATCATGAAGGCCTGCTTCGAGGCCGATGATGCGGCGCTGGCGGCCGATGGGCCGCGTCCGCTGGATTGGGACTTCATCCACGGACACACGGTGGGCATCGAGGCGTTCGCGGACGACCTGCGCCGCACCGAGTGGCCGGCCCTGGAAAGCGCCTCGGGCCTGAGCCGCGACCAGATGACCTTGGCGGCGTGCGTCTACATGGAGGCGGACGCCTGCATCCTGGTCTATGGCATGGGGATCACCCAGCATGAGCGCGGCACCGAGACCGTGCGGCTGATCGCCAATCTTGCCCTGCTGCGCGGCAATATCGGACGGACGGGCGCCGGCCTCTGCCCCGTGCGGGGGCATTCCAACGTCCAGGGCAACCGCACCGTCGGCATCACCGAGAGGCCGACGGCCGAATTCCTCGATCGGGTCGAGCAGACCTTCGGCTTCAAGCCGCCGCGCGCGCATGGCCATGACGTCGTGCGCGCGCTGGAGGCGATGCAGCGCGGCACGGCGAAAGCCTTCGTGGCGCTCGGCGGGAACTTCGTCGCCGCGGTGCCGGACACCGATCCGGTCAGCGAGGCGATGCGGCGGCTCGACCTGACCGTGTGCATCTCGACCAAGCTCAACCGCGGCCACGTGGTGCACGGCAGGCAGGCCTTCATCCTGCCGTGTCTCGGCCGCAGCGAGATCGACATCCAGGCGACCGGACGCCAGGCGATCACCGTGGAGGATTCGATGTCGATGGTCCACGCGTCGCGCGGCGTGAACCGGCCGGCCTCGCCGTACTTGCGCAGCGAGACGGCGATCGTCGCCGGCATCGCGCACGCCACGCTCGGCGCACGCTCCAAGGTGAACTGGCAGGAACTGGCCGGCAATTACGACCTGATCCGCGACGCGATCGAGAAGGTGTTCCCGATCTTCCAGGGCTACAACGCCAGGATCAGCCATCCGGGCGGCTTCTACCTCGCCTCGCTGGCACGCGAGCGGATCTGGGCGACCCCGTCCGGCAAGGCCGAGTTCGTCTGCTATCCGGGGCTGACGGAGGACGCGAACGCCAATGATCCGGCCGCGCTGCGGCTGACGACGATGCGCAGCCACGACCAGTACAACACGACGCTGTACAGCCTGTCGGACCGCTATCGCGGCGTGTTCGGCCTGCGGCAGGTGGTGTTCGTCAACCCGCGGGATACCGCGCGGCTGGGTCTCGCCGGCGGCGACCTCGTGCGGATCGAGACCATCTCGACCGACGGCGTCACGCGCGCGATCGACGGGTTCCAACTGGTGCCCTACGAACTGCCGGACGGCTGCTGCGGCGCCTATTATCCCGAGGCCAATCCGCTGGTGCCGCTCTATCTGTGCGATCCGCAGAGCGGCACACCGTCGACCAAATCGGTGCCGGTGCGGATCTCCAGGTCCGCCAGGCAGGTGGCGTGAGATGGACGCGCTGCTGCTCTCGCGCCTGCAATTCGCGTTCACCATCGGCTTCCACATCCTGTGGCCGACCTTCACGATCGGTGTCGCGTCCTTCGTCGCCCTGCTGAGCGTGCTCTGGTGGTGGACCGGCCGCCCGGTCTACGGCGCGCTGATGCGGTTCTGGATCAAGATCTTCGCTCTGGGCTTCGGCATGGGCGTCGTGACCGGTGTCGTCCTGTCGTACGAGATCGGCACGAACTGGGGCGGCTACTCGCGATCGGTCAGCAACGTGCTCGGGCCGATGTTCTCCTATGAGGTGCTGACGGCGTTCTTCCTCGAGGCCGGCTTCATCGGCATCGCCCTGTTCGGCGAGAGCCGCGTCGGCCGCGGCATGCATGCCTTCGCCTGCAGCATGGTGGCGTTCGGCACGCTGCTGAGCGCGACCTGGATCATCGCATCGAACTCCTGGATGCAGACGCCCGCCGGCTACACGCTCGATGCGCAGGGCATCTACCACATCAAGGACTGGTGGGAGGCGGTGTTCAACCCGTCGTTCCCCTACCGGCTCATGCACATGGTCTGTGCCAGCTTCCTGACCGGCGCGTTCGTCATCGCCGGCGTGGCGGCATTCCACCTGCTGCAGCGGCGGCACCTGGAGACGGCGCGCAAGGCATTCTCCATGGCGATGTGGACGGTGATGGTGCTGGCACCGCTGCAGATCGTCCTCGGCGACGCGCAGGGCCTGAATACGCGGCAGTACCAGCCGACCAAGCTCGCGGCGATGGAGGGATTGTGGGAGAGCGGCAGCGGCGTGCCGGCAACGCTCTTCGCCTGGCCGGACATGACCGAGGAGCGCAACCGCTTCGCGATCGAGATCCCGCATGTCGGCAGCCTCTACCTGACGCATTCGTGGGACGGCTACGTGCAGGGCCTCAAGGCCGTGCCGCCGGAGGACCGGCCGTACGTGCCGATCGTCTTCTTCGCCTTCCGCATCATGGTGGGCATCGGCCTGATCCTGCTCGGGCTTGCCGTCACCGGTGCGGTACTCCGCTGGCGGGGCCGCCTGTTCACCGCGCGCTGGTTCCACTTCGCCTGCCTGGGTGCGGTGCCGCTCGGCTTCATCGCGGTGCTGGCCGGCTGGACCACCACCGAGACCGGACGCCAGCCCTTCGTCGTCTATGGCCAGCTTCGCACCGCGGACGCCGTCTCGCCGGTCGCCGCATCGGCGGTGGCATCCTCGCTGCTGCTGTTCATGGTGCTCTATGGCCTGCTGCTGCTCGCCTTCCTCTGGTACGGCTGGCGCGTCGTGATCCGCGGTCCGGACGACATTCCGCTGCCGCCACCCAACACCGTGCGGCCGGGTATCGACCGCGCGGCTACCGCCCTCGCCGGCGGGCTGCCGGCCGGCCGTCGCTCTGTGGCACCAGCGGAGTAGTTCACATGGATCTCCCCCTGATCTTCGCGCTGGTCATCGCCCTCGGCGTCGCGATCTACGTGATCGCGGACGGCTTCGACCTGGGCATCGGCATCCTGTTCCTGTTCGCGCCCCGGGATGCCGACCGGGACCTGATGATGGAGAGCGTGGCACCGCTGTGGGACGGCAACGAGACCTGGCTCGTGATGGGCGGCACGCTGCTGCTCGCCGCCTTCGCACCGGGCTACTACATCCTGCTGCCGGCGCTCTACCTCCCCATCGTGTTCATGCTGTTCGCGCTGATCCTGCGCGGCGTGGCCTTCGAGTTCCGCTTCCAGGCGGGCCGCTTCCGCCGCGTCTGGGACTTTGTCTTCGCCGGCGGCTCGGTGCTGGCCGCCCTGTGCCAGGGCTTCGTGCTCGGCGGGTTCATCCAGGGCGTGCCGATCCGCGACGGCATGTTCGCCGGCGGACCGCTGGACTTCGTCAGCATCCTCGGATTGCTCTGCGGTGTCGGACTGATCGGCGGCTATGCCCTGCTGGGCGCGGGCTGGCTGATCTGGAAAACCTCCGGTGCGACGCAGGTCTTCGGCAGGGAGGTCGGCCACGCCGCGCTGATCCTGACGATGGCGCTGATGGCGCTCGTGAGCCTCTGGACCGCACTGACCGTGCCGGCGGTCGCCGATCGCTGGTTCGCCTGGCCGCAGATGCTGCCCGAGGCGCTGCTCCCCCTCGCCGCGGCGGCGACCGCAATTGTGCTGTGGCGCACCCTGTGGTCGGACCGTGACTTCCTGCCGTTCCTGCTCGGCATCGCGCTGTTCCTGCTGGGTTTTGCCGGCCTGGCCGTCAGCCTCTGGCCCTATGTCGTGCCCAGGCAGATCACGATCTGGCAGGCGGCGGGCGATCCGGCGACCCTGAAGGTCCTGCTGGTCGGCGTGGTGATCATCCTGCCCATCGTCATCGCCTACACGCTGCACGCCTACTGGGTGTTCCGCGGCAAGACGGTCGCTTCCGAGGACAGCGCTTACGGCGACGGCCCGGCGGTCAGCACCAGGCGCTGCTCGTCCATGGACACCAAGCTGCATCTCTCCTGAGCGACGCTGCCGGCGCGCGGCGCGGGGGCGGGGGCGGGGGCATTCGACTGGGTTCACGCTCCCGCTCCCGCTGCCGCCCCCGGAGGCGCCGCTACGCTGCCCGCACCGCCGTCACGAACTGATGCACCTCGGTGCTGAGGCGGGCGGCCTGACCCGAGAGGTCGCGGGCCGCGCTGTGCACGTTGCCCGCCGCCGTCTCGGTCTCGGTGACCGCCTGCTGGACATCGGCGATGCTGGTGGAGACGCGGGTGCTGCCGCTCGCCGCGACCTGCACGTTCCTGGCGATCTCCTGCGTGGCGGCGCTCTGCTGTTCCACCGCCGCGGCGATCGCGGTGGCCACGTCGTTCATCGTGGTGATCACGCGGGCGATTTCCCGCACGGCGGCTTCGGCCTGTTCGGTGACCTGCTGGATGCCGAGGATCTGCACGCGGATCTCGTCGGTCGCGCGGGCGGTCTGTCCGGCCAATGCCTTCACCTCGGATGCGACGACGGCGAACCCCTTGCCGTGCTCGCCCGCCCGCGCCGCCTCGATCGTGGCGTTCAGCGCGAGCAGATTGGTCTGGCTCGCAATCTGCTGGATCAGCGTCACGACCTCGCCGATCTTCTGCGCGCCGGTCACCAGCGAACGCATGGTCGTATCCGTGCTCTCGGCGTTGTCGCTGGCCTGCCTGGCGATGCTGGAGGCCTGGGTCACCTGCCGGCCGATCTCGCGCGTGGACGCAAATAGCTGCTCGGTCGCAGCCGAGACCGTCTGCATGTTCTGCGACGTCTCCTGCGAGGCCGTCGCCACCTCGGCGGACTGGTGATCGGTGCGGGCCGCGATGTCGGTCATGGAGGCGGCGGCGTCCTCCATGCTCTTCGCGGCCGTCGCGAGCGCGTCCGCGAGCGACTCGGCGGTCGCGCGGAAATCGTCGGTGAGATGTTTCAGGATCGCGGCGTGCTGCGCCTGCTTCTCAGCCGCGCCCACGACCGTCGCATCGAGGTCGCGCTTCTCGATCGCGCCCTGCTTGAACACCTGCAGGGCCTTGGCCATGGCGCCGAATTCATCGCCGCGGGTCTGGTGCGGCACCTCGATGGTCAGCTCGCCCTGCGACAGGCGGTTCATCGCCATGGTGAGCACGCGGACCGGCCGGGTGATCGCCGCCGCCACCAGGCTGGTCAGGCCGATGCACAGCAGCGTGGCGCAGGCCGCAACGACGATGAAGGTGATCATCGTGCTCCGCATGCCGGAGATGAGGCTGGCGACCACCGTCGTCCGCCGCGCCTCCAGCACACGGCTCAGCGCATCGAGCCGGGAGCGCAACTGGTCGAACTGCACCTTGGCCCCGCTCATCATGATGATGGCGTAGCCGCTGTCGCTGCGGGCAAAGTCGGCGACGGAGCGGGCGGTTTCGCTGTAGCCCGTCATCGCCTCGACGACCTGGTCGATCAATTCGCGCATGTCGGCCTCGCCCGCCAGGCGCGTCCGCAGCCCGGCGGCGAATGCGAGGTCGCGCTGGAACTGCGGCAGCAGCGCATCGATCCCGGCCGCGATCTTGGCCGTGTCGGTCTCGTTCGCCGCGGTGACGATCACGTCGAACAGGCGGCCGTGGTTGAGCGTGACCGCATCCTTGAGCAACAGGCTCTCGCGCAGTTCCTCGTAGATGCCCTGGTCGAGATGCCCGATCAGCGCGCGGTCGCCCGCACTGTTCCACACCGACAGCAAAGCGAGGGCGATCAGCGCGAGCAATGCTGCCGACGGGGCGATCAGGATCTTGGCATACATCGGCAGGTCATTGAGTCGGCGCATGGCGGGCCCGCTGGACGGTCGGATGGTTGGCAGGTTTTCAGGCGAGGGTGGCAGTCCCGCGATGCGGACCGGTGCCGCGTCCTATCCCTTGTAGTAGCCCGACGCGCAGACGAGATCGTCCGCGACCTTCACCGAATAGACGCCCTTCTTCTCGACCTTCTTGCTGACCGGGTTCGGCCATTTGATCTCGGTCCATCCCGAACCGTTGTCCATCGCCACCTTGATCAGGGCCGCGGTGCTCAGGAAGCCGTCCGCGTCGCGCATGCCGATCATGTTGGTGCCGACGAGTTTGGCGTTGCCGCCGTGCGCCTTGGTCATGCCGTCCGCGCCGTAGCAGAACATGTAGAGTTCACCCTGATGGAACTGGGTGTTGTCGGCCGCGGTGAATTCCGCGAAGGCCTTCTCGGGTCCTACCGCCTTGACGTGTGCGACGGCGCCATCGACGAAGGCCTTTGCCTCATCGGCGGTCACCGCGGCGGAGGCCTGCGATGCAGCGGACAGCAACAATCCGGCGGCGATGCCGGCGGCGATGAACGATGTGATCATGCCGCGAAGCGTCACGGCTGGCTGGTGATGCATGTCTCGTTCCTTGTGTCGCGAGGAGCAGATCGCAGGTTGCGCGCTCAACATTAAGAGACCGTTGCCGGCCTCAATGGCCGAGTGCCGCGCCGTCGCCGCGTGGGTCGGCGCCGCCGAATTTCACCTGCGTGGCGGGGGTCGATCAGGATCGCACCGGCGGTGCCCATGATGTCCGTGTAGTCGTCGATGACGGCCACCGAATGCCCGAGTTCGGCGAGGGCCGCGGCGACCGAGGCGGGCCACCGGCCTTCCAGCATCAGGCCGTTGCCGGTGGTGCCCCAGGCGCGGCCTTGCAGCCAGCGCGGGGCCTCGATCGCCGTCTGCACCGGCAGGCCGAAATCCACGATGCGCGTGACGATGGCGGCCTGCGTCTGCGGCTGTCCTTCGCCGCCCTGCGTGCCGTAGACCAGGTACGGCTTGCCGCCGCTCATGAGCATGGCGGGATTGATCGTGTGGAAGCTGCGCTTGCGCGGCTCCAGGCGGTTGACGGCGTTCCGGTCGAGCGAGAAGAAGCTGCCGCGGTTCTGCAGCAGCACGCCGGTGTCCTTGGCGACGACGCCCGCGCCCCAGTCGAAATAGTGGCTCTGGATCAGGCTCACGGCATTGCCGTCGCGATCGACGACGCCCAGCCAGACGGTGTCGCCCTTCGGGTCGAGCGGCCTGACGTTCTGCGCCACGATCTTCCGGTCGATGCGTGCGGCGAGTTCGGCGCCGTGTTTCGCCGACAGCAGGAATTCCAGCGGGATCGTGTTGAAGTCGGGATCGGTGAGATAGCGGTCGCGGTCGGCGAAGGCCTGCTTGGTGGCCTCCACGATCAGATGCACGTACTCCGGGCTGCGATCGCCGAGCGAGCGGACGTCGAAATTGTTGAGGATGTTCAGGATCGACAGCGACGCCATGCCCTGGGTGTTCGGCGGCAGGTTCACGGCCGTGAAGCCGCGATACGCCACGCTGATCGGCTTGATCCAGTCGGCCTTCTGCGCGCGGAAATCCGCCGCGGTCAGCAGCCCGCCATTGGCGGCGATGTCGGCCACGATGCGGCGTGCGGTCTCGCCCTCGTAGAATTCGCGGTCCCCGTTCTCGGCGATGCGGCGCAGCGTGGCGGCCAGGTCGGGCTGGCGGAACATCTCGCCGACCTCATAGGCCTTGCCGTCCGGCTTCAGGTAGGTCGCCGCGAACGAGGGAAAGCGCTGCAGGTTCTTGATGACGCCGTCGGTCGGATCGGTGGCGATGCGGGTCCACTTCGCCTGGCCGATCGAGACCGGGAAGCCGCCGGTCGCGTAGCCCAACGCGTCGGACAGCATGTCCTTCCAGGTCTTCGTCCCGCCCATCGGGCCGGTGGCGTAGCGGAACGCCTCCCCCCATCCGGCGACGACACCCGGCACGGTGATCGCGGCGAGCCAGCCGCGCGCCGGGATCGTCTTCATCCCCTTGTCTTCGTAGAAGTCGATGCTCGCCTTCTCGCCCGCCCGGCCACTGCCGTTCAGCCCGACGGTCTCGCCCGTCTTTGCATTGTAGATCAGCCAGAAATTGTCGCCGCCCAGGGCGTTGTAGTGCGGGTAGACCACCGCCATCGTGGCAGCGGCGGTGATCGCGGCCTCCAGCGCATTGCCACCCTGGCGCAGCACGTTCAGCGCCGATTCCGAGGCCAGGGAACTGGGCGTCACCACCATCTCGGATGGCGCCATCATGGTCGGCCGGCCGGCGCGTTCCGGCTCCGCGGCGGCAAGCGGCAACCCAGCGGCCAGCATCGTCGGGACCAACAGGGC
The DNA here is from genome assembly GCA_037201625.1 of Acetobacteraceae bacterium. Lineage (GTDB taxonomy): Bacteria > Pseudomonadota > Alphaproteobacteria > Acetobacterales > Acetobacteraceae > JAMXLO01. Next base: position 524,732 of record JBBCGR010000004.1, read on the forward strand.
GGCCACCAACAGGGGTCGCGATGGCAGGGGCGGGGACAGCAGCGGTGGGGACAGCAATCGTGCGCCGATCGGCATGGGCGGTTCCCTCGATTTGCCTGGACGAGAGGGATCTTGCGCCGCCGCCGGTTAGGGAAGCGTGAAGGGCGGCAGCGGGACCTGGAGCGGACCTGGCACAGACGCTGGGGCGGGATTGGCGGGGGAAGGCGTCTGCTGCCACTATGGCGGCCGCTACGACCGAGGACGCGATGCCCTTTCTGACCGAGCCAGAACCCGACCGCGGCGCCATCCTCCCGGTATTGCCGGGCGTCTCGCGCATCGTCGCCGGCAATCCCGGGCCGATGACCTATTTCGGCACCAACACCTACCTGCTCGACACACCGGAAGGCGTCGTCGTCCTGGACCCCGGACCGGAGGACCATCCCGAGCACATCGAGGCCATCCTCCGCGCCACCGGCCCCAACGTGGCGCTGATCCTGGTCAGCCACACGCATCACGACCATGTCGGCGCCGTGCCGGCGCTGCAGCAGGCCACGGGAGCGCCAACCGTCGGCTTTACCACCAGCGGGGCCGACAGCTTCGAGGCCGACATCAAGCTGGCGCACGGCGACAGCATCGCCGGCCTGACGGCGATCCACACCCCGGGCCACGCGCTGGATCACCTGTGCTTTGCGCTGCCGGCCAAGGATGGCAGCGCCGTTCTGTTCAGCGCCGACCATGTGATGTCGTGGTCCACCAGCATCGTCAGCCCACCGGGCGGCGACATGGCGGATTACTTCAACAGCCTCCGCCTGCTGCTGGACCGCAGCGACGATGTCTACCTGCCCGGCCATGGTCCGCTGCTGCCGGAGCCGCGCAACCTGGTGCGCGAGATGCTCACCCACCGGGTGATGCGCGAGCAGGCGATCCTGCGCAAGCTGGCGCAGGCACCGGCGGACACCTACGCGCTGATGGATGCGCTCTATTCGCAGGTGAACCCACGCCTGCGCCGCGCCGCCGAACGCAACGTGCTGGCGCATCTGCTGAAGCTGGAATCCGAGGGGAAGGCGCGGCTCGATGGCGAGACATGGAGCGCCACCTGACGGCGGGCCGAAGCATGATCCCATCGGCAGCTTACCCGCTGTAGCGGTGCGGCGGGCGCAGAGGCACCAGAGCGTGATCCGTACAGGTGGTTCAGCCGGAGCGGTGAACCGCGCTCTCAGGCAGCGAGCCAGAGCGGTTTCCGTGAGCCACCGCGAACCGACTCTGCTCTAGCGCCGGCGGCATGGCGGAGCCTGCGCAGTACCCGGCGACCCGGCCCGGATTCCTCGCGTTCATCGCGCTCGCCAGCCTGGCGCCGGGCCTGCGCGCGCTGTGGGGCGGCTGGCAGGATTTCCCGGGATCGCTGTTCGTATGGCGCCAGCTTGTCGTCAGGGACTACATCAACATCTGGGCGGGCGGCCATCTCGCGGCACAGGGCCGGCTGGACCTGGTGTTCCACCCGCTGGAATACGCCGCCTGGCTGAACGCCACCTTCGGCGACCGCCTGGACCTCCATAATTTCGGCTATCCGCCCCACCTGCTGCTGCTGGCGGTGCCGCTGGCAGCGATCGGCCTGGTCCCGGGGTTCTTCGTCTGGGTCATCGGCACCAGCGCCCTGCTGTGGGGCGTGCTGCGCGCGGGCGGGCTCGGCGGCTGGGCGGCGGCGGCGGTCGTCGTCAGCCCGGCGGCGCTCGAGAACATCCTGATCGGCCAGAACGGCGCGCTGCTGGCCGGCGCTGCCCTGGGGGGCGGGCTTCTGCTGGCAGGGCGCTCGCCCATCCTCGCGGGTGCCCTGCTGGGCCTGCTGACGCTGAAGCCGCAACTCGGCCTGCTGGTGCCGGTCTGCCTGCTCGCCGGCCGGGAGTTCCGCTGCCTGGCGTGGACGGCGGCGTTCGGGGCGGCCTATTGCGTCGCCGGCCTGCTGGTCTTTGGCCTGCAACCCTGGCTCGACTACGTGACCATCGTCCTGCCGTTCACCCGCGGCTACATCGACGCCGGGTTCGGCCTGGCGTCGCATTACATCATGGTGCCCCCGTTCATCGTGGCCCGCGCCGCCGGCGCCGGCCTCGCAACGGCCTATGCCATCCAGGGTGCGGCGAGCCTCGCATGCGCGGTGGCCGTCGCATGGGCCTGGCGCCGTCGGAACGTGGACCGGCGCGCGGCCGTGGCCCTGGCGCTCTGCCTCGCGCCGCTGGCCACGCCGTACAGCCATGCCTACGACCTGGTCGCGGTGGCGATCGCCTGTGTCCTGCTGGTGCGCCTGGAACTGGAGCGTGGCGGCATCTCGGCCCGCGCCTGGCTCTGCCTGGCACCCGCCTGGATGTGGCCGAGCCTCGCCCTCGTCACTGGCCTGCTGCTCGCGCCGGGCCTCGGCACGCCATCGCTGCTGCTGGCGGCGGCGCTCGCCGTGCATCACCTCCGCCGGCCGGCCGGCATCACCCCCTCAGCGCCACCAGTTCCAGGTTCGTCGTCCAGCCGGCCAGGCTGGTGCCGATGATGCGATGGGTCGTGATGCCGGCGGCATCGGCCGCGGCGGCCAGGTCTCTGCGCGACAGCAGGTTCAGATGCTCCTCCTGCGCGAAGAAGTCGCGCCCCACGGCGGTCAGCAGACGCCGGAAGAGCGGCGCCGGCAGCCAGTGGACCAGCGGCAGGACGGTGTGGAACTCCACCGGGAACCAGCGGTTCGGGGTGGTGACGAAAATGCCCTTGCGGGCCACGCGCCAGCTTTCCCGCAGGAACTGTGCCTGCTGGGCGCGGCTGCCGACATGTTCCAGCACCGCGCTCGAATGCACGAAGTCGAACGAGCCGTCATCGAACGGCAGGTCGCGGCCATCGGCCAGCGTGAATGTCAGGCCGGGATATTCGGTCTCGAGGAACCTCGCACCCTCATCGATGCCGGAGGCCGTGATGCGGTGCTTGTGCGGGTACCAGGCCTCCAGATAGTTGGAATGGTCGTAGCTGCGATCGCTGGTCACACCGAGATCGAGGACGGTATCGGCCTCGGTCGGCCGCAGCACCTCGAGGAAGGCCGCGAACATCTTCCGCCGCTGGTAATGGGCGATGCGCGCCGGCAGCGACTCGGGCGCCGCGACGTTGTACTGGGCATTGACCTTCGCGGGCATGACCCGGCCCTTGGCAGATTGCGCCATGATATGCCCGCATGCCTCCTGTGCCCGGAATGTGCGGGAGATCGCCTGTCGCGGCAACCGGCGCGATCGGTTCGCCGCCGGCTCCCGTCGAGCATTGCTGGAAGGTAATAGGTGCATGTCGGGCTGGAGTGGATTCCGTCTGGAGCGGATTCCGTAAGCAATGCGAACGGAATCTGCTTTAGCATCATCATGACATGCGGCGGAGCCGGGAATGGATCTCACGACGATCACGATGGTCCTGACGCTGCTGGCCTCTGCCCTCAGCGTGGATGCGGTGCTGCATCCCAGCAGCGTCGTTCTCGAGGCGGCGGTGGCCGGGCCGCTCGACAAGCTGTCGGTCGATGCCGACACGCTGAACACCATGCTGACCTATGAGGTGACGAAAATCTGCTCGACGCCCTCGCTGCTGGCGCCACCGGAGATCCGCGCCGGCGCGAACAAGGGCGTGGGCATGGCGATCGCCGAATCGATCCGGCTGCAGTCGCTGGCGCTCGCCCTGCAGGCGCAGTTCGGCTCTCGCCCCGAACGCATCAGGCTGACCCTGCTGACCGAGGACGGCACGATCAAGGCGCTGGTGAGCGGCAGCGGTCCGGGCGGGCGGATCCGCACGCCGCCGTTCCAGGAAATGCTCGTGATGCAGCCTGACGAATCGCTTGCCACGCTGGTGCGTCGCGCCGCCCTGGCCGGCATGACGAAGATCGACCCGTACACCACCGCGCTCTACCTGCTGCAGGAGCACCTGGGCGACGGCGACTATTCCGCAGCCGAGACGCTGGTGAACGCGGTCAAGCGGCGGCTGCCGCAGACGCCGGTGAGCCTGGATCGCTCGGCGCTGGAGAACCTGCAAGGCATCATCTCGCTGTTCGGCGGCCGTCTCGATGAGGCCGATGCGTGGTTCCACCGGGCCAGCGAATCCGATCCGGACAACCTCGCCGCCGCGCTGAATGTTGCCTTCGTTGACGTGCACCAGGGGCGCTATCCCGAGGCCGCGCGTCGGATCGAGGCGCTGCTGTCGGTGACGACCTCGCAGGACAAGACGCTGTTGTCGACGGCCTATCTCACCTGGGGCGTGGCCCTGCTCGGCGCTGAGGACATGGTGGGCGCCGAACAGAAGCTGCGCCAGGCGGTGGCTGCCAATCCGCTCAATCCGGATGCCTACGAACTGTGGTCGGCCGTCCAGCAGGAGAGGGGCGATTCCGCCGATGCCGTCCGGCTGCATGCCAAGGCGCTGGAAACGTCGCCGTCCTACCGGCTGTACACCGAGGTGGCGGCGCTGTATTTCCGCCTGCCGCTGCGTCCGACGCAGCAACTCATTCGCAGCGAGTTCAACCACCCGGACATGATCCGCTACAACTGACCGGCTGGAGCAGATGCCGTTCGCCGCGGCTCACGCAATCCGCTCCAGCGCGTTGTCTGAGAGCGTGATTCACCGCTCCGGTGATCCCACCTGCACGGATCACGCTCTATTCCATCCGCCAGCCGCGATCGCGGTGCATCACCGGGGTGCGGTCCGCCGCGTTGCGTTCCGCTTCGCTGCTGTCGAGCCACTCGCGCAGCCGCTCCAGCACGCGCCGGGTCGGCAGTGCCAGGTCCAGCGCCAGCGCCTCCGCCATCGCGTAGTAGCGCAGGCCCTCCAGTTCGCCGTCGCCGCCCAGCGTGCCGGTGACATGATGCGCCTCCACTACGAAGAACCGCGCGTTGAAGCGGATCGGGCTCGACGCCGGCGTGACGGCGCGCGCCAGCAGGCGCAGCACGTCCAGCGCCGGCGGCGTGCCGAGCGACAGGCCCGTCTCCTCCTGCAGTTCGCGCGCCGCGGCGATGCCCAGCCCGTGCGCAAGCCGCGCGTTGGCGTTCTTGCGCAGCAGGTGCTCGGTCTGCGGCGACAGCGGCGTGGCGGCGGGCGCATCGAGGTCGACCCGGTCCACCGCACCACCCGGAAACACCAGCCGGTTCGGCATGAACCGGTGCTTCGCGCCACGCATCCCCATCAGCATCGACACATCGTCGCCGGCGCCGCGGTACACGATCAGCGAGGCGGCATGGCGCGGCCGCACCGCGCGCGGGCGCGGCGGCGTCTGCTGGTCGATCAGGGGGGCGGGATGCAGCGGCGCGTGGCGGGCGTGGTCTTCAGGCAAGGTCGAATCCCCGCGTCTTGAGGTAGGCGGCGAAGCCGAACCGCTCCGGCACCGAAAGCTGCCGCGCAACGTTCTCGCTCCAGCCGACCCCTTCGCGCGGCGGATGGACGTCGTTGTTCTTCAGGCTGGCGGCGGCAACGGGCTCGCGTTCGCGGCGCCGTTCGTCGTAGGCCGCTATCGCCGCGTCCTGCTGCGTCTCGTCATAGCGCTCGCGATGCACCACGACGGTGGGCGGCAGGCGCATCGAGACCGGGCGGCGGAACACCGGCCAGCCGACCGCCAGGCCGGACACCGGATAGACGCCGGGCGGCAGCGACAGCAGCGGCGTCACGCGCTCGATATGGCTGCGCACATAGCTGATCGGGCAGGTGCCGAGACCGATCATCTCGGCCGCCGCGATGAACTGGCCCATCGCCAGCGCGCAATCGACCGCGGTGTTGAGGAAGGTGTCCAGGTTGTTGTTGGCATGCGGCATCCCGTGCCGGTCGCACAGGCGCTGGTTGCGCCGCATGTCGCCGCACCACACCAGGAACACCGGAGCGGTTGCGATCCAATCCATCGTGCCGATCCAGTCGGCGATCTGCCTGATGCGCACAGGGTCGCGCATCACCACGATCGAGTATTGCTGCAGGTCGGACTTGGTCGGGGCGGACTGCGCCGCCGCCAGCAATCCATCGAGCAGCGCGTCCGGCACCGGCTGGTCGGTGTAGCGCCGCGTTACCCGGCGATCGACCAGCGGCGCGATCGCCGCCGGCACCTCGACGCCCGGCAGATCGACACCAAATCGCGCGCGCAGCAGGTCCTCGCCGTCCATCGGATCATTCCTCCGCCGACACCCCCTCGCCCGCCAGGCGGGGGAGGGTTGGGGAGGGGGTGCATTGCATGCGGCACACTTGCCGGAATGCCACGGCCGCGCAAGGCTGCGCCACCGTGGGAGGAGACGACTATGCCGGCATCGTACGCAACACATCGCGCGCAGATCAAAGCCATCCTGATCGCCTGGGGCATGCCTGAGGAGAACGCCGAACCGACGGCCGATATCCTCTCCTGGGCGGACCTGCACGGTGTGGACAGCCACGGCATGTCGATGCTGCCGGGCTACGACCAGCTTCGCCGCCGCGGCCGCGCGAAGATGGATGCGCGGCCGACCATCGTGAAGGAGACGCCGATCTCGGCGCTGGTGGACGGCGGTGGCGGGCTCGGCCACGTGCCGGCGCATTTCGCGATGCAGGTGGCGATCGCCAAGGCGAAGACCTCCGGCATGGCGATCGCCGTCGTGCGCAATTCGGCGCATTTCGGCGCCACCGGCTTCTACACGCTGATGGCGGCGAAGCAGGGGCTGATCGGCATGGCCGGCACATCGGCCTCCGGCATCCAGGTGGCGCCGACCTTCGGCAAGGAGGCCAAGCTCGGCACCGATCCGTGGTCGTTCGCCGCGCCGGCGGGCGATGGCAAGCCGTTCCTGCTGGACATGGCGACCACCACCGTCGCGGCCGGGCGCATCCGCAACAAGGCCAATGAGGGGCTGCCGACGCCGGACGGCTGGGTGCTCGACAGCGAGGGCCAGCCGAGCAACGACCCGCTGGTCGCGCGCGAGAAGGGCGGGTTCCTCACGTCGCTGGGCGGTTCGCCGGAGAACTCCAGCTACAAGGGCTACGGCCTGGCGGCGATGGTGAACATCCTGTCGTCGTGCCTGTCGGGTGCCACGCTGGTCACCGATCCAGAGCACACCAAGAAGCCGCAGGGGATGGATATCGGCCATTTCTTCATCGCAATCGATCCCGGCCTGTTCCGTGAGCAGTCCGACTTCGAGGGCGATGTCGCGCGGTTCTGCGGCGATCTGCGCGCGACCACGCCGGTGGATCCGTCCCAGCCGGTGATGGTCGCCGGCGATCCGCAGTGGAAATACGCCGAGAAGCGGATGGCCGAGGGCATTCCGGTGGGGCAGGGGCTGCTCGGCCAGGTGCGGCAGATCGCACAGGCATCCGCCGCACCCTGGCTGCTGGACTGAGCGTGATCCGCACAGGGGGAGCCGCCGGAGCGGTGAATCACGCTCTCACACGACGGGCTGGAGCGGTCCAATGAGCCAAAGCAACGGGATATGCTCTAGCGGTTATAGCCGTACTCGGGCGCCCGGTGCCGCTGGTCGCGGTCCCGGTCGTAGCGGCCCAGGTCCCGATCGCGATCCCGCTCGCGCCGATAGCGGGCCCGATCGCGATCCGCCTGCTGGCGTCGCAACTCGTCCTGCCGGCCACGCTCGTAAGCGGCGCGGTCGTCGCTGCCGTTGCCGTTGTTGAAGAACTTCTGGACCTGGCCCATGACGTCGCTGTTCTGCGCCTGCGCCGGTGACGACAGGCAGACAACCGACAGCGCCACGGCGGCCAATGCAGTGACGGATCGCATGGCGTGCTTCCTCCTGGGTTGCATGGGAGTGCAACGCAGTCGGACGTTCCGGGTTCAGCAAAAGCCTTCGTGACCCGGGCAGCTACACCACGAGCGCCGCACGCTCTCCCGCAGCCCTGGCCCAGGCGGCGTCCATGTCCTCGTCGAACAACTCGGTGAGCTTCTTCATCATCGTGCCGCCGAGTTCTTCGGCATCCACGATCGTCACCGCGCGCCGGTAGTAGCGCGTCACGTCGTGGCCGATGCCGATCGCGATCAACTCCACCAGGTCGCGCGCCTCGATGTCGCGGATGACCTCGCGCAGGTGCTTCTCCAGGTAGTTCCCCGGATTGACCGACAGCGTGGAATCATCGACCGGCGCGCCGTCGCTGATCACCATCAGGATGCGGCGATGCTCGGGCCGCACCAGCAGGCGGCGATACGCCCACAGCAGCGCCTCGCCGTCGATGTTCTCCTTCAGCAGCCCCTCGCGCAGCATCAGCCCCAGATTCTTGCGCGCCCGCCGCCACGGCGAATCGGCCGCCTTGTAGATGATGTGCCGCAGGTCGTTCAGCCGGCCGGGATTGCGCGGCTTGCCGTCCTGCACCCATTTCTCGCGGCTCTGCCCGCCCTTCCAGGCGCGCGTCGTGAAGCCCAGCACCTCGACCTTCACCGCGCAGCGCTCCAGCGTGCGCGCGAGGATGTCGCCGCACATCGCCGCCACGGTGATCGGCCGCCCGCGCATCGAGCCGGAATTGTCGATCAGCAAGGTCACCACGGTGTCGCGGAACTCGGTGTCCAGCTCCCGCTTGTACGACAGCGCCTGCAGCGGATTGACCACCACGCGCGACAGCCGCCCCGCATCCAGCAGTCCCTCGTCGAGGTCGAACTCCCAGGCGCGCGTCTGCTGCGCCAGCAGCCGCCGCTGCAGCCGGTTCGCCAGCTTGGAGATCACGCCCTGCAGATGCTGCAACTGCTGGTCAAGCTGCTGGCGCAGCCTCGTCAGCTCATCCGCGTCGCAAAGCTCTTCCGCCTCGATTTCCTCGTCGTATAGACGGGTGTAGGCACGATAGACCGCCTCGCTGTCAGGGTTCGGCCGCTCGCGCCGCGGCTGCGGCCCGCCGGGACGATCATCGCCCTCCGCCACCGCCGCCTCGTCGTCCGACTCGGTGCCCTCATCGTCCGCCGCGTCGCCTTCCATCTCCTCGGGATTGGCGCCCAGCATGCTGTCCTGCTCGGCCTCGCTCTCGCCCGAGCCGTCCTGCTGCTCATCCTGCTGGCCGGACTGCTCGCCGCCGTCCTCACCCTCCTCGGTCTGGTCCTCAGGCTCCGCGTCGCTCTCGGCTTCGGCGAGATCGAGTGCCGCCAGCAGCTTGCGCGACGCGCGTGCGAACGCCGTCTGGTCGTCCTGCGCGGCATTCATCTCGGCCAGCGCCAGATCGGCGGTGTCGCCCAGCGTGTCACGCCACATGTCGAGGATGCGCGTCGCCGCCGCCGGGGATTTCTCGCCCGACATCTGCTCGCGCGCCAGCAGCGACAGCGCCGCCTGGATCGGCAACTGATCCTTGCGGGTCATGCGGTCGTAGCCCTCGGCCTCGCACTCCTCCGCCAGCTTCGATTGCAGATTGGCCGCTACGCCGGACATGTGGCGCGATCCCACCACCTCGACACGCACCTGCTCGAGCGCGTCGTACACGTCCTTCGCCTCGCGGCGCGCCGGCATGCGCGCGACATGCAGCGCATCGTCGTGATGGCGCAGGCGCAGCGCCAGCGCATCGGAGGCGCCACGCAGCCGCGCCATCTCCTGCGGCGGCAGCGCGCGCGTCGGCAGCGGCAGGCGCGCACGCTTGCCCGACAGGCCGGACGGGCCGGGCTGGAATGCCACCTGCACATCCGGCACTTCGGCGATCGCGCGCAGGACGCCGGCGGTGGCGCGCTTGAACTCTTCCGCCCGGGTATTGTCTTTGTTCGTGCCGCTCATTCGGTCAAGCCTCTGGCCGTAAAGTGCCGCCAGACCTCACGTGAACTTCCGCGTGGTGAAGCCGCCGGTCGGGATCTCCTCGTTGAAGCAGCGCTGGTAGTACTCGCCCACCGTCGACCGCTCCGCCTCGTCGCACTTGTTCAGGAACGTCACCCGGAACGCGAAGCCGACATCGCCGAAGATGCGCGAATTCTCCGCCCAGGTGATCACGGTGCGCGGCGACATCACCGTGGAGATGTCGCCGTTGATGAAGCCGGCCCGCGTGAGGTCGGCCAGCGCCACCATCGATTCGATGCGCTTCTTGATCGCCGCGTCCTTCGGATCGGCCGCCAGCTTGGCCAGCACGATCGAGGTCTCCATCGCGTGCGGCAGGTAGTTCAGCGTGGCGACGATGTTCCAGCGGTCCATCTGGCCCTGGTTGATCTGCTGCGTGCCGTGATACAGGCCGGTCGTGTCGCCCAGGCCCACCGTGTTGGCGGTGGAGAACAGCCGGAACGACGGATGCGGCCGGATCACCCGGTTCTGGTCGAGCAGGGTCAGCTTGCCCTCGACCTCCAGCACGCGCTGGATCACGAACATCACGTCGGGCCGCCCGGCGTCGTATTCGTCGAACACCAGCGCACAGGCATGCTGCAGCGCCCAGGGCAGGATGCCTTCGCGGAACTCGGTGATCTGCTTGCCGTCGCGCAGCACGATCGCATCCTTGCCGATCAGGTCGATGCGGCTGATGTGGCTGTCGAGGTTCACGCGGATGCACGGCCAGTTCAGCCGCGCCGCCACCTGCTCGATATGCGTCGACTTCCCGGTGCCATGGTAGCCCTGGATCATCACCCGCCGGTTGAACGCGAAACCCGCCAGGATGGCGAGCGTCGTCTCGCGATCGAACTTGTACGCCGGATCGATGTCGGGGACGTGCTCGGTGCGCACCGAGAACGCCGGCACCTGCATGTCGGTGTCGATATCGAAGGCCTCGCGCGCCGACACCTTGGTGTCCGGCAGGTCGATCGCGGAGGTGGGGCGAATTTCGGCCAGAGCGGCAACATTGTTCATCGGATGGGCGGTTCCTGAGTGATCGGGTAAAAGTCTAACCCCGGATCGGCAAGGCGCAAGAGCGGCGGCTCAGCCGGCCACCGTGCTCGGCACGGGCAACAGTCGCGAACGGAGCGCGGCATAGGCCAGATTGATCGTTTTCAGTCGTTCCTCCGCCGCACGGTCCCCCCCATTGGCGTCCGGGTGGTGCCGCTTGGCAAGCTCCTTATAGCGTGTCTTCACCGCATCGAGCGTCGTGGGCCACGACAGACCGAGCGTCGCGAGCGGCTCCCGCAGTTCCGCCGGCATCTGCTGGGCGGGCTGCGTCGGACCGCGCTTCACCCGCCCGGCCGACAGCACATGCAGCGGATCGCGCAGCAGATCCTCATCCCACGCCGCCGCGCCACCCAGCCGTCCGAGCGGCCATGACGGGCGCTGCCAAGCGGTATCGGCCCGCAACTGCGCCTCGATCTCGCCGGGCGACATGCCCTTATAATAGTCCCAGGTGGCGTTGTAGGCACGCACGTGCTCCAGGCAGAACCACCAGTATTCGTTCAGAGTGGTCCGCGACTTCGGCGCGCGATACTCGCCCATCGCCTCGCAGCCGGGCATCTCGCACGGCCGCCCTGGCGCGGCGGGATCGGGGGCGTAGGCCCTGGCTCTGGGGGCACGACGGCTCATGGTGCCGTTATGAGCGGCTTGTCGAGTGGTTGGCAACTGCTCTTGGCGGGGCTGGAGGGATGCGCAATATGTCGGCAATGCCAACGCGCACCGCAAGGCTCGAAGCCGTCCTCACCGAGGCCTTTTCGCCCACCCTGCTTCGCGTGGACGATGACAGCGCCCGCCATGCCGGCCATGCCGGGGCCGGGCCGGGCGGCGAGACCCACTACAATGTCCTCCTGGTCTCGGGCGCCTTCCGCGGCATGAACCGGGTGGCGCGCTCACGGGCCGTGCACGCCGCGCTGGCCGGGGAATTCACCGCCGGCCTGCACGCGCTGTCGCTGGTGCTGCGGACGCCGGAGGAGGCAGATCGGCCCTAGGCCCGTTCGCCGACAGATTTTTCCCTTTTCCCCCGCCGTCGGCTTGTCAGAGATAAATTTCTGCTATGATACCGCCCTCGGCAGAGGAACGCGGCGATGGCGGCTGACAAGGAGATGGATCGGGTCGATCGGGAGATTCTCCGCCTGCTGGCGGCGGATGCCTCGCTGTCGCTGTCCGATATCGCCGATCGGGTGGGACTGACCTCGACGCCCTGCTGGAAGCGGATTCGCCGGCTGGAACAGGCCGGGGTGATCACCGGGCGGGTCGCGGTGATCGATCCCACCAAGGTAGGGCTCCCGGTGTCGGTGTTCGTCGCGGTCGAGACCGCGGACCACTCGGCCGACTGGCTGCAGCGGTTCGCCGACACGGTGGCCGGCATGCCGGAGATCGTCGATGCCTGGCGCATGAGCGGCGACGTGGACTACCTGATGCACGTCGTGGTGCCGGATATCGCCGCCTACGATGACTTTTACCGTCGGCTGATCGCGGCCGTGCCGCTGCGCAACGTCACCAGCCGCTTTTCCATGGAACGTCTCAAGGCGGCGCCCCTGCCGATCTGAGCAACAACCATTTCTTAGCATGCGTGTGGTTTCCTGCCCCAGGTACAGACAGGGGGCGGCGGTGTCGCGCAGCCGATTGATCAATCGAAACGTCGTCGCCGGGCGTGGGCGGACCAGCATGCGCCTCGAGCCGGAGCTTTGGGAGGCGCTGGGCGAGATCTGCGCACGGGAGCGCCAGGATCTTGGCCGCCTGGTGCGCCAGATCGAGGCCGGTGGCCATAGCGGAGGCCGCACCAGTGCGGTGCGCGTCTTCGTGCTGAAGTATTTCCGCGACGCGGCAAGCGGGGCGGGGCATGAGGCGGCCGGGCACGGCGCGCTGGAGCATGCGGTTCTGGGCGAATATGAACGCCACGCCGCCTGAGGCAGGGCGCCGATCCCGGGAGACCGGCGATCGCGCCTCTGGCCCTGGTCCGAGCCCTGGCTCGGATTCCAGACCGCCGATGGTGGGTGGGCGCCGCGTGCCGGCCGGGCGGACCCGACGGCTCAGTCGGCGGGGGCCGGTTCCTTGCCGGTGTAGAGGTGCGGCCAGCGCCGCTGCACCACCGGGCTCTCGGTCCCATAGGCGATGCAGGTGTTCAGGATCGCCGGCGCACCGCCCATCTTCGCCGTGATCCGCATGTCCAGCCCGTCGCTGCCGGGCTTGTCCACCTCGCCGGCCTCATCGGCCTCCCGCTTGGCGCGTGCCGGATCGATCGTCTGGTAGGCGGTGGTCGCGACCTGCTGCAGCAATTCGCGCAGATGCGTGCAGCCGACCGTGCCGCCCACCCGCGCGGCCGCCTCCTTGAGGAAGCCGGGCCTGATCTGCAGCCCGGCCAGGCGGGCGAAATTCGGCGCGGCGGTCGGGCAGATCGCGTAGGGGGTATAGTCGCTCGCTGCCTCGCAGGCGACGATCGTCCGATGCTCGTCGACCGTCAGGCGCAGCCACATGCCGTGGATCGGCTCCCCGGGGTGGATATAGCCCCGGTCGCGATTGGCCGAGCCGTAGGTCTTGCTGTCCGTGAGTTGCGCCTCGATGTCGTAAAGACCGTCGTTCCGGCGATAGCCGCGCAGGACGATGTCGCGCGAATGAAGCAGTTCGCGCTCCTGTGGCGCACTCAGCGGCATGCCGGACTCCTGGTTTTTGTGCGATGCAGCACAGTGCATATGGCACGCACCGTGCCGCCCGCAAACCCTGCGGCGCCGGGTAGCCGCTATGCGCGCCTCATTCGCCCCACAGCAGAAAGAGGCCGATATCGCCCGGCTTGCCGTCCGGGAAGTCCAGCACGCGCGCCTCCAGGGTGAAGCCGTGCGGCTTCAGGTCGCGCTCCCAGCGCAGGTAGATCTCCGCCGCCTGGCCGCGCAGCGTGCTCGCCCAGCCGGGTGCGGCCGTGTTGATCGCGCGGCCATTGTCGATGCACAGCTCGCTCGGGAAGCGCAGCAGCACGATCTCCGGCTCGCCGTTCTCGGCCGCGGTCCGCGCCGCATGCATGAGCCGAAGCCAGGTCGCGTCGGGCAGGTGGGCGTCGACCAGGGCCCGGACCCGCTCCCGCCGCTGGCGCGCGGCGGCGCGGCGGTCGGCATCGCGATGCTCCGCCTCGCCCTGGTGGTGGTCCTGCGCCAGGTGCCGGAAGTCGGCCGCGGCAGGTCCTGGCGTCCCGGCGTGCTGCGGCGGGGCCGGCATGTTGCCTGCGACCGTCTCCTGCGGCGGCAGCCGGTAGTCGCCGAGCAGGCCGGCGAACAGGCCGCGGTGCCGTGTCTTGTCGGGCGCCGCGTCATCGGCCTGGCCGTCGGCAAGCACCCGCAGCAGGTCGGCGCGGCTCACGATTCCCACCATCCGAGCATCGCGCACGACCGGCACGCGCTTGATGTGATGGATCGCGAACAGCCGGGCGATCTCGCTTACGGTGGTGTCCTCGCCGACCGTCACCAGCGGGGCCGACATCACGTCGACGGCGCGACGATCGGTCGCCTGCAGCCGGGCGCAGAACGCTTCGTCGAGCGCCTGCTGGCCGCCCATGAGTGCCAGCCACCAGTCGCGCCGGGCCATGCGTTCGCTCTCGATCCGGCCGATCAGGTCGCCTTCGCTGACGATGCCGACCGGCAGGTTGTCGGCATCGACGACCGGCACGGCGCTGATGCCCCTGGCCAGGAGCAGCCTTGCGACCTCCTGCACCGGTGTGTCGCTGCGCACGGCCACGACGTCCGCCGTCATCACGTCGCGTGCGTGCCGCAGTCCGGGGCCGGTGGTTGCATCGTTCATCGGCGCACGTCCCTTGCCATCCGCTGGTGGCAGACCACACTCCGGCCGCGCCGTCATTGATCTGGATCAGCCGGGATCTGGATCAGCCGGGGATCTGGATCAGCCGGGGATCTGGATCAGCCGGGGATCTGGATCAGCCGGGGATCTGGCTCACCCGGCAGCGGGACCGGCTGGCGGCCGGTCGCCCCGCGGGCGGTGCGTCGCGACAGGCTTCGGCGCAGCCTGCGGCGTGCCGGCAGCGTCCTCCGACGCGGCGGCGATGCCCAGCAGCCAGTCACGGAAGATCCGCAGCCACGGCAGGGTGCGCTTCGAGCGCGGGTAGATCAGGTGGTAGGCCATGTTGGTCGTGAGCGAAGTGCCGTGCGGCACCACCAGCCGGCCGCTGCGGATGTCGTCGGCGACCAGGAAATCCGGCACCAGCAGCACGCCGTGGCCGGCGATCGCGGCCTCGATCGCCATCGAGAAATGCTCGAAGCGCGGCCCGTGCACCGTCACCTGGCGGCGGATGCCCGCGGCCTGCAGCCACTCGCTCCAGACATCGGGCAGTGGCATCAGTTGCAGCAGCGGGAACCGTGCCAGCGCATCGGGTCCGATGGTCGCCCGGCCGGCGTCGAGCAGGGCCGGCGCGCAGACCGGCACCAGTTGCTCGCCCAGCAGGCGGTGCGCGATGACGTCGGTCCAGGCGGCGGGGCCGAAATGGATCGCCGCATCGATCTCGCTGTTGGCGAACTCGAACGGCCTGATCTCGCTGTAGAAGTTGATTACGATGCCGCGGTGCGCCTGGAAGAATTCGGCCAGCCGCGGCATCAGCCACCGCGTGCCGAACGTCGGCAGCACGGAGATGTTCAGCACGCCGGCGCCGCGCCGATACGTTTGCAGTTGCAGCGTCGATGCCTCGATCCGGTCGAGCGAGGCGCGCACCTCCGGCAGATAGGCCTGCCCGGCCTCGGTCAGCTCCACGTGCTGCTTGGTACGGCGGAACAGCGTGACGCCGAGCCGCACCTCGAGGCCACGGATATGTCGGCTGACCGCGCTCTGCGTGACATGCAGTTCGGCCGCCGCGCGGGTGAAGCTGAGGTGGCGCGCGGCAGCCTCGAAGGCCTGGAGGGTGCCCAGGGGCGGGATGTGCTGGCGCATCGGTCATGACTTTAGGTCATGACGCCATAATGACAAGTTGCTTTCCTCCCGCCGGTCGCACTGCAAGACTTGGCGCCAACGAACCCGAACCAACGGGTGCAGACCGCCACAACAAGAATCCATCGGGGGGAGAGGTCGCTTCAAACTCGGGGGCAAAGAAGCATGACCATCTCACGGCGCGATCTGATCAGAAGTGCGGGGGTGCTCGCGGCCTCCGTGTCGGCCTTGGAACTTGGCGGCATCGCGACGGCGCGTGCCGAGGACAAGTTCACCATCGCATCCACCGGCGGAAGCTGGCAGGAGGGCATCCGCACCGGATTCGTAGAAGCGCCGCAACTCGAGGCGAAGTTCAAGCAGCCGATCGCATTCGCCGGCCAGATCGAGAGCGTCGCGGTCTCCAAGATCCTCGCCCAGCCGGACAATCCGCCCTATTCGGTCAGCAGCCACGGCGATCCCGAGGCGATCCTCCTCGCCGACAAGAACACGCTGCAGTCGTACGATGCGTCGGTGCTGCCGAACTACAACAACCTGTATTCCGCGGCGAAATTGCCGCCGCGCGCCGGCCTGCAGGCCTGGTACGGCTCCATCGTGATGCTGGTGTGGGGGCTGACCTACAACACCAAGCACGCCACCAAGCCCGTGTCGTTCCAGGACATGTGGAACCCGAAATACCGTGGCCGCATCGGCGTGCCCGCCTATGGCTGGTACGGCATGATGTTCCTGCATGAGATCAACCGCATGCTGGGCGGCACCGAGACCGATGTCAGCCGCGGCATGCAGGCGATCGCCGACCTGGTGAAGAAGAACGACGCCGTCATCCTGGAGAACGCCGACCAGACCGTCACCGCGTTCCAGCGCGAGGAGATCGTCATGGGGCCGTTCTTCAACGGCCGCACGCTGGGCCTGCAGGAAAAGGGCGTGCCCGTCGACATCGTCTATCCGCCGTGTTCGACCACGCTCGGTGCCGGCTTCGTCATCCTCAAGGCGACCAAGTTCCCGGAGATGGCAAACGCGCTGATCAATGCAACCTTCACGCCCGAATATCAGCTCATCATGAGCCGCAAGCTGCGCTACCCGCCGGCCAATGCAACCGCCGTGCTGCCGCCCGACATGGCGGCGATGGCGATCAGCGAGAAGCAGCTTGAGAACGCGATCCGCCTCGACTGGGTGACGATGAACCAGACGCGGGGCGAGAATCTCGACCGCTGGAACAAGCAGGTACTCGGCAGCTAGGGCGTGAGCCGCGCAGGTGGCAGTGCTGGAGCAGGCTCCGTGAGCCGATGCGAATGGGAGCGGCTCTAGCCATGTCGGAGGCGGTGATCTCCGCGCCTGCGACAGCGCCGACGAAGCTGCCGGTGGTGCCGCAGGCGGGCTATGCGCTGGTGGCACCGAACCTGATCTACCTGGCGCTGGTGCTGCTGGCGCCACTCGGCCTGATGGCGAGCTACAGCCTGTACGCCGGTTCGCTGCCCGGCCTCACGCTCGACAACTATGCCAAGCTCGGCGATCCGTATTTCCTTCGGCTGCTGCTGCGCACGGTGTGGATCGCGCTGCGCACCGCGGTGATCAGCGTGGTGCTGGCCTATCCGCTCGCCTACTTCCTCGCCCGTGCGCCGCGCAGCCTGGCAACGCTCGGGCTGCTGCTGCTGCTGACGCCGCTGATGGTGAGCCCGGTGGTGCGCGCCTTCGGCTGGGTGGTGCTGCTCGATCGCAACGGCATGGTGGTGCATCTGCTGCGACACCTGGGCTTCGAGGACGCACGTGCACTGATCTACACCGAGACCGCCGTCATCATCGGCCTCGTGCATCTGCTGCTGCCCTACATGGTGCTGCCGCTGATGGCCTCCATCGAACGGATCAGTCCCAGTCTGGAGGAAGCGGCGCGCAACCTCGGCGCGCGTGCCCCGCAGATCTTCCTCAACGTGATCCTGCCGCTCAGCCTGCCCGGACTGATCTCGGGGTTCCTGCTGGTCTTCGTCGAGGCGTTGAGCGCCTTCGTGCTGCCCGCGCTGCTCGGCGGGCGCCGCGTGCGCATGATCGGCAACGAGGTGTTCGACCTGCTGCTGGTCGCCTACAACGCTGCCCAGGCCTCGACCCTCACGGTCGTGCTGATCGTGCTGACCATCGTCGTGGTGGGCGCCGGCTACGGCTTCGGCCGCCGCGGGGCGAGGCTCTGATGCTGCGCATCGGCCCGCTGCTCGGCAGCACCGTCGTGGTGATCTACGGCTTCATCCTGCTGCCGCTGATCGTCATTCTCGGCGTGTCGTTCAACGATACCGCGCGGCTCGATTTCCCGCCCACCGGGTTCTCGCTGCAATGGTACGCCGAACTGCTGCACAAGGCGGCGTTCCTGCACGCGTTGCTGCTGGTCAGCCTGCCGGTCGGGCTGATCAGCGCGGTGTGCGCCACGCTGCTGGGCACGCTCGCCGCCCTCGGCATCGTGCGCCATCGCTTCCCCGGGCGCGAGGTGCTGCAAGGCGTCTTCCTGTTGCCGCTCGTGGTGCCGCACATCCTGCTCGGCGCTGCGCTCTATCTATGGTTCGCCAGCCTGGGGCTCAGCGCCTCGCTCGGCACGCTGATCGCGGGACATGTGCTGGTCGCCACACCCTTCGTGATCCGCACCGTGGCTGCCGGCCTGGTCGGGCTCGACCGGCACATCGAGGAGGCCGCGCGCGATCTCGGCGCCAGCCGGTTCGGCACCTTCGTGTTCGTCGTCATGCCGCAGATCCGCTCGAGCCTGATCTCCGCCGCCGTGTTCGCGCTGATCGTGTCGTTCAGCGACATCAACATCGCATTGTTCGTGTCGGGACCTGAGACGACGACGCTGCCGGTCTACCTGTTCTCGCAGATCCAGTGGGAATCGGACCCCTCGGTGGCGGCCGCCTCCGCCGGGCAGATCATCGTGATCGGCCTCACCGTCTTCGCCATCCAGAAGATCTTCCGCGCCCGCGTCGGTCGCTGATCCAGGAGAGTTTCATGTCCGGCTACCGGCTTGGTATCGATATCGGCGGCACCTTCACCGACTTCTCGCTGCTGGAGGAGGCGACCGGCGCATTGACCGTGTTCAAGACGCCGTCGGTTCCGGCCAAGCCGGAGCAGGCCATCTTCAACGGCCTGCGCATCCTGTTCGACGAATACGGCATCGACCCGCAGCAGATCAGCTACTTCGTGCACGGCACGACGCTCGCGGTGAACACCATCATCCAGCGCCGCGGCGACCGCATGGCGCTGCTGGTGACGCAGGGCTTCCGCGACATCCTCAACATCGGCCGCCACCGCATCCCCGACGTGTTCAACTTCTTCACCGAACTGCCGGTGCCGCTGCTGCCGCGCAGCCTGGTGTTCGAGATCCCCGAGCGCAGCCTGGCCGATGGCAGCGTGCTGCAGGAAGTGGACGAGGACGCGGTGCGCGAGGTGGCCGGGCGGCTGCGCCAGGAGGGGATCGGCTCGGTCGCGATCTGCTTCCTGCACAGCTACCGGAACGCCCGGAACGAGCAGCGTGCCCGCGACGTCCTGTGCGCGGCGGCGCCCGACCTCTACGTGTCGGTGTCCGCCGAGATCTGGCCGCAGATGCGCGAGTATGAACGGGCGCTGGCCGCAGTGATGAACGGCTATGTCGGGCGGCGGATGCAGCGCTACTTCGCCGACCTGCAATCCGGCGTCGCGGCGCTGGGCGTGCCGGGCACCGTGCTGTCCACCAAGTCGAACGGCGGCATCATGACCGCGGCCGAAGCGGGACAGCGCCCGGTGGAGACGCTGCTGTCGGGACCGGCGTCGGGGGTGATCGGCGCGGCGTTCATCGGCGCGGCGATCGGCATCGACCGGCTGGTCACCTTCGACATGGGCGGCACCAGCGCCGATGTCGCGGTGATCGAGGGCGCGCCGCGCTATTCCACCGAGAACCATGTGGGCGACTTCCCCGTGATCATGCCGGCGATCGACGTCACGTCGATCGGTGCCGGCGGCGGGTCCATCGCCTATGTCGACACGAGCGGCGTGCTGAAGGTCGGGCCCGACAGTGCGGGCGCGGCGCCTGGCCCCGCCTGCTACGCGCTGGGCGGCACCGATGCGACGGTGACCGACGCCTATGTCTGTCTCGGCGTGCTCGATCCCGCCCGCTTTCTCGGCGGCAAGCTGGTGCTGCAGCCGGCACTGGCCGAAGCCGCACTGCAGCGTCTCGGCGAACGGCTCGGGCTCGGGACCAAGCAGACCGCCGAAGCGATCCTGCGTGTCGCCACCTCGCAGATGTACTCGGCGCTGGTGCCACTGCTGGCGCGCAAGGGCATCGACTATGAGAGCTTCACCATGCTGGCGTTCGGCGGCGGCGGGCCGAGCCATGCCTTCCTGCTGGCGCGCGACGTCGGCATCAGCCGCGTGCTGGTGCCGCCGCATCCCGGTGTGCTGTGCGCCGCCGGATCGCTCGTCGCCGACATGCGCCGCGACTTCGTGCGCAGCATGCACCGTGCGCTGGGGCTCGGCGACGGCGACGTGGTGCGCGAGATCGCCGGTACGCTCGACGAACTCTCCGCGGAGGGCGACGCGTGGCTGGACGCCCAGCATCTGCGCTTCACCGAGCGGCGCGTCGAATGGAGCGCCGATGTCCGCTATGTCGGCCAGTCGTTCGAGATCTCGATCCCGCTGCTGCCGGGCGACCTCGCGGATACCTCGGGCGCTGCCTTCCGCCAACGGTTCCATGGCGCCTACGAACAGCTCTACGGCTATATGGACGAGACCGCCGAACTGGAGATCCGCGACGTGCGCGCGACCGCCATCGGCGTCAGTCCGAAGCCCGCCCTGGCACGCCGGTCGGTGGATGCCGGCGCGCCACCCACGGCACGTCACCGCGAGATCTTCCTCGACGGCCAATCCATGCAGGCCGCGGTCTATGCACGCGACGAACTGCCGGTGGGCTTCAGCTTCGCCGGCCCGGCGATCGTGGAACAGTTCGACACCACCGTGTTCGTCACCCCGGAATTCACCGTCTCGGTCGATGCCCTGGGCAACCTGATCGGAGAAGCCAGCTATGGCCATTGACAAGGTCCTGCTCGAGGTCCTGAACAATCACTTCACCGGCGTGGTGGAGGAGATGGGCTATGTCATCCACCGCGCCGCCTTCACCGTGTTCATCAAGGAGACCTGGGATTTCGACGCCGCACTGGTGACCACCGGCGGTGAGATCTTCTGCTATCCGCGCAACATCGGCGTGACCAACATGCTGGGCATGCACATGGCCGCCGCGATCGCCTGCATCGACACGCTGGAACCCGGCGACGTCATCGTCACCAACGATCCGCGCTCCACGCTCGGGATGTGCACGCATCTGCCGGACATCATGCTGTTCAAGCCGCTGTTCTACGAGGGACGGCTGCTGTGCTTCGCCTGGTGCTTCATCCATTCGTCCGATGTCGGCGGGCTGGTGCCGGGCAGCATCGCGCCGACCGCGTTCGACCGCTACCAGGAAGGCATCTGCATCAAGCCCGCCAAGCTGTTCCGCCGCGGCGAGCTGAATCGCGAACTGCTCGACATGATCCTGACGAACTGCCGGATCCCCGAGCAGAACTGGGGAGACATGAAGGCACTGATCGCGGCGCTGACGACCTGCGAGCGGCGGCTCGGCCAGCTTGTGTCGCGCTATGGCTTCGACACGCTGTCCACCGGCATCGACGCACTGCTCGACTACGGCGAGAGCCGCGCGCGCGCCGTGCTCGCAGCCGTGCCCGACGGGACCTACGAGTTCGCCGACTATGTGGAGGTAGACTACGTCTCGCCCTATCACCAGCGTATCAAGGTCAAGCTGACGGTGTCCGGCAGCGACATCCACCTGGATTTCGCCGGCACCGATCCGCAGGTGCGCGCGGCGCTCAACCTGCCGAGCTTCGGGCGCGCCAACCAGTGGATCGTGCTGGGCATCGTGAACTTCCTGCGCACCTCGGATCGCGACCTGCCGCTGAACCGCGGCATCCTGCGCTCGGTGACGGTGGACATCCCGCAGGGCACGCTGCTGAACCCGAGCCCCGTCGCCGCATCCGGCGTGCGCCACACCACCGGCTATCGTATCTCGGATGCTGTGCTGGGGGCGCTGAGCCAGGCGGTGCCGGAGCGGATTCCCGCGGCCGGCGCGGGACAGGTGTCGATCGTGCTGTTCTCTCATCTCGATCCGGCGACCGGCAATTACAAGGTGAGCGTGCTGCAGCCGATGCAGGGCGGCTGCGGCGGGCGTCCAACCAAGGACGGCATCGACGGCGTCAACTTCTCGGCCGGTTCGCTGCGCAACGTGCCGACCGAGAGCATCGAACTCGAGGCGCCGGTGTTCATCCATCGCTACATGCTGGCCGATGATGTGGCGGGCGGCGAATACCGCGGCGGGGCAGGGGTGGTGTTCGAATTCCGCTGTCTGGCGGCCGATGCGATCGTGACGGCGCGCGGCATGGACCGCTTCAGGCTGCGGCCCTATGGGCGCAAGGGCGGCGAGCCCGGCGGTCTCGGCGATACCGTGGTCAATCCCGGCACGCCGCGTGAACGCCAGATCGGCAAGGTCGATATCCTCAAGCTGGAGGCTGGCGATGTCGTGCGCATCGCCTCGCCCGGCGGTGGCGGCTACGGCGATCCGCTGGCGCGCGATCCTGCCGATGTGGCGACCGACGTCGCCAACGGCTTCGTCACTGAGCAGGAGGCCGGAGAGACCTACGGCGTCGTGCTGCGAGGCGGGCATGCCGATGCGGCGGCGACCGATGCGGCGCGCGAGCCGCGGTCGTCCACGCTGGATGAGTTCGTGTTCGGTGCGGAACGCGCGGCGTATGAGGCGATGCTGCCGCTCGCCTTGCAGGACGCGCTTGCCGCGCTGCTGCTCGAGCATCCTTCGTCCGTGCGGCAGTACCTGCGCGGCCGGGTCTATCAGACGGTGTGCAGCGATGCGTCGATCGCGGCGCTTGCGTCCGAGGCGCTGGAGCCGGCGCTGCGCCGGCTGATCGGCGACGCGATGGCCTCGCCGCTCCGCCGGCTGCAACTGGCGGCGGCCGAATAGCGGCGCGGCGGTCAGGTTTCGCCCGGCGCCGCCGCGAGCACCGGCGCCGGGTCGAAATCGTTGAAGGCGCCAACCAGCGCGTCCGAGAAGTAGACCTCCGGCGCGCGCCTGGTGTGAATGGCGCCTGTCGCCAGCAGGAAGTCCTGCCAGGCGGCGATCTCCGGTGCACTGATCGCGCCCCATAGCGGGATTGGCGCCGAGTCGATGCGATGGCCGGCAAGCCGCACGTCCAGGGCCGCGCGCTCGCGGCGGAAGGCCTGCCCGGCGTCGGTGCCCGGCGGTGGCGCCGCATCGGGAAAGCAGCGCCACATGGTGCGCACGGCACGCTCGGGATTGCCCAGCGCGAACAGCGTCGCCTTCGCCACTGCGCGGCCGAATGCACCCAGCGCCTCGGGCTTCGCGGCAAGCGTCGCGTCCATCGCATTGAAGCATGAGGAGGGCGTCAGGCGGTCGATCATCGGTGCCGGCAGCAGCCGCAGGGGCACGCCTTCCGCCGCCATGAAGCCGGCGAACACGTCGAGTTGCCAGATCGCATCGACCTCGTTGCCGCGTATCGCATCGGCCATGCGCGGTGCGTCCAGCGGCGTGCCGGGCAGGGTCTTGAAGGCCACGTCGCGTGTCGGATCGATGCCCGATCCGCGCAGCACGGCGCAGGCGAAGTCGAACAGTTCGGGATCGTCGTAGTGCAATCCGATGGTCTTGCCGCGCAGGCCGGCGATGTCGCGGATCGGGCTGGCGACCGGCACCGAGAACGCGCGGTTCTGCGCGCGCACGAAGGCGTAGAACGGACAGAACGGCACGCCGCGGTCACGCGCGAGCAGGGTGAAGACGACGTTGATGAACGTGAGGTCGCCGTGCCCGGCGATCACGCCATCGGCGGCTTCCTTCGGGCTGCCCGCGATCTCGATGCGCAGGTCGAGGCCTTCCTCTGCTGCGTAGCCGAGACCGGCAGCGAGCCAGACGGGTGCGAAGTTGGTGGTCGGTGCCGGCACCGGCGCGAGCAGCGTCAGGCGGCCGAGTGGCGCGTCCGGCATGGTCAGTGTCCCAGCACCTTGCCCAGCACGTAGCGGCCGATCTGGTGCAGGATCGCCTCCTGCGTGGCGTAGCGGCCCGGCCGATACAGCGAGGAGCCGAGACCTGCCTGCACCTGCGGGCAGATCTCGATGTCCTCCTGCATCACCGCGTCGGACCGCTCGAACATCGCACCGGCGGCGTCGGCGAAGCCCGGCGCATCGAGCGTCGCGGGCGGGAAGCACCAGCCGCAGGACAGTTCGAAGCTGCCGGCGGCGCGAGGCAGGTACTGGCGGAACGACATATAGGCCGGCGTCGCGACGATCTGGAGATTGGGCTGCAGCCAGAGATGGAACAGGCCCTCGCTCGACTTGCCGCGCAGTGCCGGGATCGTCGGGAACACCGGCGAGACGAGCAGGCTGTCCTTCGAATACAGCGCGCCGTACGGACCGTTGCCCGGCTGCTCCACCGACCACACCGGCAGGCGCGCCGGGTCCACCTGGCGCTGGTGCACGAACGGCACGTGATAGGCCTCCATGGAGTTCTCCAGGAAGACCTTCCAGTTGCAATCGACGATGTGCGAGACGCGGCGCAGGGTGGCCATGGCGGCGAAGTCGTAGGCGTCCATCCAGGACGGCAGGTCGCCCAGCCACTGGTGCAGCGGCGGCGCCGTATCGCTGAGGTTCACGAACACGAAGCCGCCCCAGCAGGCGAGGCGGATCGGCACCAGTCCGTAATCCTCCTGGCGGAAATGCAGCAACTCCTGCATCGGGTGCGGACGGCCGGGCGTGGCGAGCAACTCGCCGGACAGCGCATAGGTCCAGCGATGGTACGGGCACTGCAGCGTCTTGGCATTGCCGCTGCCGCTGGCGATCAGGCAGCCGCGATGGCGGCAGACATTGGAGTAGGCACGCAACCCGCTGTCGCGGTCGCGCACGATGAGGATCGGCTCGTTGGCGAGCGTCATGGTGAAGTAGTCGCCGGGCTCGACGGCCTGGTCGGTCCGCCCGACGCAGATCCATTCGCGGTGGAAGATCTGCGCGACCTCCCGCGCATACCATTCCTCGGATGTGTAGCACGCGGCGGGCAGGGTGGCGGCTTCGGCCAGGGGACGCTGCGCCGCCTGCACCTGCCACTCGGGGGGTTCGCGGAGCAGGGCGTTCGAGGCGGCCATGGGATTTGTCCTTCGTGTGTTGGCTCGACAGGCAAGCAAGGCATATGCCGCGCGGCATCGGCATCGGCCGGAGAATGTCACGCGCGGCTTGCGCGTTTTCCAGGCATGCACTGCTGTTTTCATGAGCGCACCGAATGCGCGCCGGCGCCCGCACGAAAGCAGGGGATGGCATGCGCCTTGCGTGCCCCGGATGGCAAGTTTCATCGGAGACCATCGTGCTGCATCTCGGTTGGTTCGTCGGCAGGGGCTATGCCGTCCATTCATGGAACCAGCCATGGTCGGGCTCGATCGCGACCGACTGGATGAAGCCCGACATCTACCTCGATCTGGCGCGCGCAATGGACCGGGCGTGCTTCGACTACGTGATGATCGAGGACGGTTCCTTCGTGCCCGACGCGCTGTTCGGCTCGCCGGAATGGTATCTGCACAACGCCTATACGGTGCCGAAATGCGACCCGATGCCGCTGGTGCCACTCATGGCGCAGGTCACCAAAGGCCTCGGCATCGTCGCCACCATGACCACCAGCTTCTATCCGCCCTTCCTCGCGGCACGGCTCGCCGTCACGCTCGACCATCTGACCAGCGGCCGCGTCGGGCTGAACCTGGTGACCGCGCACAACGACCGCACGGCACAGAATTTCGGCCTCGACCGGCACCACGAGCATGACCTGCGCTACGAGATGGCCGATGAGTGGATGGCGGTGGTCAACCAGCTCTGGGCGTCGTGGGAGCCGGATGCCGTGGTCGCGGACCCGGCGACGGGCATGTTCGCCGACCATACCAAGGTCCATCCGATCGATTTCGAGGGACGCTGGTATCGCTCGCGCGGCCCGCTCAACACGCCGCCTGGCCCGCAGGGACGGCCGGTGATCTGCCAGGCGGGCGGCTCGCCGGCGGGGCGCGAGTTCGCCGCGAAGCACGCCGACACGATCGTGGCGCGCGCCCGCGGCGTGGCATCGGCCAAGGCGTTTCGCGACGAGATCTCCGCCCGCATGGTCGCGCATGGCCGCAACCCCGCCGACTGCAAGGTGATGTTCTGCGGCACCGTCGTGCTGGGCGAGACGCTGGCGGATGCGCAGGAGCGCAAGCGCCGGATGGATGCGGCGCTGGTCGCCAACATGCAGCCACGGCTCGCGCATCTGTCGTTCCTGAGCGGCGTCGACATGGCGAAGTTCGACCTCGATGCGCCGCTGCCGGAGGTGCGCACCAACGGGTCGCGCTCGATGTTCCAGCTCTATACCGAGGGCACCGGCGCGCCGACGCTGCGCCAGATGCTCACCGATCCGTCCAGCGGCGGCATCGACTTCGTCGGCACGCCGGACAGCGTGGCGGCCGAGATCGGCGAGGCGATCGGGGAGATCGGCGGCGATGGCTTCATGGTGACCGAGCCGCTGACCAGGCGGTCGATCAGCGAGGTGACCGACGGCCTGGCCGCTGCCATGAAGCGGCGCCGGCTGATCCGCCCGGAATACGGCCACACGCTGTTCCGCGACAATCTGCTGGCGTTCTGACCCAGCGCAGGCGACGGGCGCCGGCGACCGACGGGGGGCAGGCGGGCGGCGCGGGCTGCCGCAGCGTGGCACCGCGCTTGCTTTGCAGCCACGTATCGAACTCATGGCGGAGAGCCTCGCATGGCCGATCCACGAACCGGCGGACCGACACGCCGGACCCTCCTGCGCGCGGGCGCCGGATTGCTGGCGGCGCCCGCGGTGCTGCGCCCGGCCCAGGCGGCGGAACAGATCACGATCGCGGACAATGGCGGGCCGTACGGACCGGCGTTCCGCAAGGCGTTCTACGATCCGTTCGAGCAGGCGACCGGCGTCAAGGTCGTCAACGTCGTCCACCCGCCGGAACCGACCGCGCAGTTCAAGAGCCTGGTCGATACCAAGTCCACCATCTGGGACGTCGTGCTGGTCTCGCCCGGCCATGTCTGGCGCCTCGCCAAGCCGAAGAACTACCTCGAGCCCCTCGGCCTCACGCCGGCCGAGGCGCCGGGGGTGATGCCGGAGATGATCTGGCCGGGCTATCTGGGCATCGACGTGTTCGCCACCACGCTCGCGTATCGCACCGACAAATACGGCGAGAACGGCCCGCAGAGCTGGGCGGATTTCTGGAACGTGCAGAAGTTCCCCGGCCGCCGCGCGCTCTACAAGCAGGCGACCGGTCCGATGGAGATCGCGCTGATGGCCGATGGCGTGGAGCCGTCGCAACTCTATCCGCTCGACCTGGATCGCGGCTTCCGCAGCCTCGACAAGATCCGCAAGCACATCGCCGTCTGGTGGGGTTCGGGTGCGCAGTCGACGCAGCTTCTGCAGAGCGGCGAGGTTGACATGCTGATGATCTGGAACGCGCGCGCCCAGGCGGCGATCGATGGCGGCGCGCCGGCCAAGGTCGTGTGGAACCAGGGGCTGTTCAGCTCCGACGGCTGGTCCATCCCGCTCGGTAGCCCCAAGGCGGAGATCGGCAAGAAGTTCGCCCGGTTCTGCACCGATCCGGCGCGCCAGGCGGTGTTCACCGAGTTCCTGTCGTACGGCCCCACCAACCTGCAGGCCTATGACCGGATCGACCCGAAACGCGCCGCGCTGCTGCCGACCTATCCGTCGAACCTCAAGCTGATGCGCCAGTCGAACGACGAGTGGTGGGGCGATAATTTCCAGCGCGTCTCCGAACGTTTCGAGGACTGGATGCTCAGCGGCTGAGCATGAGCGGCGCCCGACTCTCACTCGCCGCGCCCGGATTGCTGCCGGCGATCCGGCGGGTCCGGCTGGTCAATCCGCTGTGGCTCGCAGTGCCGGGCCTGCTGTTCCTGGCGCTCTTCTTCCTCTATCCGGTGGCGCGGCTGCTGCTGCTCAGTCTGCAGGACGCCGATACCGGGGCGCTGTCGGTGGCGTCCTACAGCCGGCTGTTCAGCCGCAACATCTATGTGCGCGTGCTGCAGAACACCTTCACCATTGCGGCCCAGACCACGGGGCTCTGCCTGCTGCTCGCCTATCCGGTGGCGTACTGGCTCACCAGCATGCCGGCGCGGCGGCGGCAGTCGCTGCTGCTGCTCGTGCTGCTGCCGTTCTGGACCAGCGCGCTGGTGAAGGCGTTCGCCTGGATCGTGCTGCTGGCCCGCACCGGCGTCGTGGCGCGGCTGCTGGCCGATGTCACGGGCTCCGCGGAACCGGTCGAGATGCTGTACGGGCGCGGCGCCGTGCTGATGGGCATGGTGCATGCGCTGCTGCCGCTCGCGGTGATGACGATGCTGCCGGTGATGACGCAGATCGACCAGCAGTATCTGCGCGCCGCCCAGACGCTCGGCGCACCGCGGGCGCAGGCCTTCTGGCGGGTGTTCTTCCAGCTCTCGATGCCCGGCGTCGCGGCGGCCGGCCTGCTGGTGTTCATCGCCTCGCTGGGCTTCTTCATCACGCCGACGCTGCTGGGCGGGCCGAAGGATCCGATGCTCGGGCCGCTGATCATCACGCAGATCCAGACCATGCTGAACTGGGGCTTCGCCGGCGCCCTCGCGGCCATGCTGATCGTCACCGCGCTCGTGACCTGCGCCGTCTATGACCGGGTATTCGGCCTCTCCACCGTCTCGGGCGGCACCGGCCGCCAGCGCGAGGGCCGTTCCTGGCTCGCCACCCTCGGCATGGCCGGGCTCGCCCTGGTCGCCAACCTCCACGGCATGCTGAGCGAGCGCCTGGCGCGGCTGCTCGGCGGCCATCGCTTCAACTGGATCGTGCCGGCGATCGCCTGCACGGTGGTCGCCTTCATGGTGCTGCCGATCCTGGTGATCTTCCCGATGGGCTTCACCAGTTCCCGGTTCCTGGAATTCCCGCCGCCCGGCTACAGCCTGGAATGGATGGCGACGTATTTCGGCTCCGAGATGTGGATCACGGCGACGCTGCGCTCGTTCGGCGTGGCCTTCGCGACCGCGCTCGCGACGACCGCGCTGGCGGGCTTGGCGGCGCTCGGCGTGGCGCGCGGGCAGGGCAGAGGCGGCGGCCTGATCTTCGGCATGTTCCTGGCGCCCATGGTCGTGCCGCACATCGTCTGCGCCATCGCGCTGTTTTACCTGTTCGCGCAGATGTCGCTGGTGGCGACCGATGCGGGCCTGATCATCGGCCACACGGTCATGGCGATGCCGGTCGTGTTCGTGACCATCCTGGCGATCCTGAAGAACTATGACTGGCGGCTCGACCAGGCCGCCGCGACATTGGGCGCGAGCCGATCGCGCGCGCTGCGCCGGGTGACGCTGCCGCTGATCAAGGGCGGGCTGGCGGCGGCGTTCCTGTTCGCGTTCATCTGGTCGTTCGAGGAACTGACGGTGGCGATCTTCATCGGTGGCGGCCTGAAGACCACGCTGCCGAAGGCGATGTGGGACGACATGCTGCTGCAGGTGAACCCGACCTTGGCCGCGGTGTCGGTGGTGGTGGTGCTGATCGTGGTCTCGCTGTTCGCGGTGGCGCAGCGGCTGCGGCGGGAGTGATCGGGCCGGGCGCGGGGAGAGGGCGGCTGACGTCCCGTCGGCGGGCGGAGCCGGATGTTCCCCATCGTCGCGCCGTGGCTTGGCCGCGCCATCCACGTCTTCCTGTGCAGGCCCAGCGGCTCGTCGGTGTGCCGAGCCATGTCATGACGATTGATGGGACAACGGTCGCGGGCCCGGCAGCAGTTGCAACCGGACGGCAGCGGGCTCGGTCATGTCGGTGCCGATTGCTGCGTGGCGGGACGTGCCCGGCCTGCGCGGGGGTGACGAGACAGCCTCGGCCGGGCGCCCGGTTTCAGGGTGGGCGTGGAGGGCGCGCGGCAGGGCCGGGATGCGCGGCGAAGGCTGCGGCGCCGGGCAGGGGGAGCGGCAATATCCGGTCGAGGATGTCCGCCACCAGGCGCGCGAGGTT
Organism: Acetobacteraceae bacterium; assembly: GCA_037201625.1. Taxonomy (GTDB): domain Bacteria; phylum Pseudomonadota; class Alphaproteobacteria; order Acetobacterales; family Acetobacteraceae; genus JAMXLO01. Next base: position 554,495 of record JBBCGR010000004.1, read on the forward strand.
GCCGCCGTAACGGATGATGAGGGCGCGCACGTCCTGCCACAGCGGGTGGTCGGGCCGGATGCCGAGGTCGCGGCAGATATCGGCGATGACGGCGCGATCGGGCGATGGCGGATGGCCTCGGCGATCTGCTGCGCCGAGGGGAGGGGATCGAGCCGGGCGTCCGGCGGCGGCGGTGTGGTCCGGGTGCGTGGGGGTCGCGGCGGGTTTCGCGGGCGCGCGTGGCGGGGGTGGAGCGTCGAGGCGGTCGGCGCTGCGCACCAGCCGATCCTCGAGCGCCCCGGCCATCAGCAGGCCGTGGGTGATGCGGGCGAGGATCCGCGCGATGTCCTGGGTGCCGAAGGTGCGGGTGATGGCGGGGAGGCCCGCCGCCGTCGGCTGCCGCAGCGTCGCGACGAGGTCGCGGCCGTAGTCGATCAGCTTGCGGAGGAGGGCGCGCAGGCGGCCGGATGCGCTGGGTGGGGGAGGGGTGGTCGTGGGGTCGGCCGTAGGGGGCATGGGGGAGAGGAGAGCATGGCGGGGCGGCGCGTGGCAAGGAATAAATGCCTAACGACCCTTTTGACACAGCATTCGGCAGGAATATTGGGCGCCCAGGGAGAAGCCGCTACGACATCAACCTCACCGATCCGAACTGCCACGAAGCCGAATCCCGGCGTCAGATTGGAAGAGACCCGCTGGGCAGGTGGTCCGGTTTGCCCGAACTGCCCAGGGGGTCGAAGGCAAACGCTGATGTGTCCGGGGCCTGGTAGAGCCTAAGCATCCTCGACAGCTTGCCCGCGCTTCCCTCCGGGGGGCCGTGGAAGCACGCTTGCCAACTTTAGTCGGATTTCGACTCTGTCACGTACACGTGTTTTGGTTGCGGTGACGCGTTGAGCGCTCGCCGCAACGCTTCCTCGCGTCGACGATTGGCTTCTTGGGGAGGAAGGGGATTATTCTGTGACTTGCCGACTAACCCTATCCCACGGTCCTTCGTGACAGCCAAACACGGCGGCGAATATAGAGAAGCACGCTTTGGCACGCCGCCCTAGTTTTGTATGGGGGGTCAAACCAATAGGAAAGCCTGTGCGCCTAGGGCCGCTAGCCGTCGTGACTTAGCAAATTGTGTGTTCTGTGGAGGCGCGCCGACCAATCGAGAACATATATGGCCTCGCTGGTCGCACCGCTTCCTACCGCGGGGCAAGAAAAATTGGGTCGCATTGCGCGCGACGGAATACGAGGACAGAAGCACGTATGAGGTGAAAACGTACTCCGGAGACCCCCACGACTGGCAAGTAAAATGCGTCGATGCGAAATGCAACAATGGATGGATGAGAGCGCAAGAGGACAGGTTCAGACCGTTATTTATTAGGATGCTTTCAGCTACTGAAGAATGTCCTATTAGACTTGGCGAGCAGGAACAGAAGGTTATAGCTGCGTGGTTTGCGATTAAGGCATAGTCCAAGAGAGCGCCCCACACGAGGATCGTATATCCCATCATATGCATCGGCGATTGCTTCGGACACGACGTACGCCGCCGGAAAGATCTTGGCGAATGTGGGTCGGAAAATATCAAGGAGAACAACCGGCTTCACTATGGGTCTCGTTACCTTTTCAGCTTCATATGCAAACTCGGCGAAGAAAGGACAACCAAGTCACGTACTACAACAGTCAAATTGCGTCGTACGTACTCGGCCAACTTTTTATTGTCCTCGTGCGTAGCCCGCACGAGCTCTTCGTAAGAAGCTGGCGCTTCCGTTCCAATGTCGGAACGTTGTGCCAGATATGGCCACCTACCGGTTTCAGCATTCTCTGGCCACTCAAACCACTCACGAATGTGCAGGCAGCCAATGCTACTATGGGCATCAGAGCATTCCTGGCCAATTCGGCCAGGAGATCCATTAACGAGAGCCGCGGTGAGAACCGGAGTTCATAAATTGGGGTCAGCCCTGTCACGATCATCCGCTGGTCGGGGGATCGCACGCCAAGTTGGCACTCAGCAGGCTGAGCCCACGACCTGTCCGCCCATACCATCCGAGAATCGTTTGTGAATGGTCGAAAGTCTTCGACGGGATCGCTGCGTCATCGTCATGGTCGGCCTTGTGCCGGTCATCCACGACTTCGGCGCGGCCGGCAAAGGAAGACGTGGATGGCTGGGCCAAGCCCGGCCATGACGTGGAACCGCTGTCCCTGCGCTCGAGTTGGCGCCTACGGGGTTGCGGAAGTACCCCCAGCGGCACAGTCCTCACAGTCACCCACCCAAGTCGCGGGTCCCAAGGGCTGCGCCCTTGGCGGAGTCCAGAGGCGGCGCCTCTGGTCGGGGTCCGGGGTGAAACCCCGGAAACCCTCCCTCCCGCCCCGGGAATTGCCGCGGACACCGGGAAGCGGATAGAACCTCGCGCGCCTGACCGAGGCGGCGAGGGGGCCGGCCATTGACCACAGTTCTGCTGATCATCCACCTGTTCGTCACGCTCGCGCTGATCGGGGTCGTGCTGATCCAGCGCAGCGAGGGGGGCGGGCTGGGGATCGGCTCGTCGCAGGGCATGGGCTCGTTCATGTCCGGCCGCGGCACCGCCAACCTGCTGACCCGGACCACTGCCATCCTGGCCACCGTCTTCATGGTCCTCTCGCTCACGCTGGCGCTGCTCAACCGCGGCACCACGGGGGTGGGCGGCTCGCTGCTCGACACGCCGGCCACGGGCCCGGCCCTCCACCGTTCCCATCCCGGCCACGCCTGCCGTGCCGCCGGCGCCGAAGGGACCCTCCGTCCCGACCAACTGACCCGCATGTGACGCATGCGTGATGTCGCGCGGACGGGCTTCCCGTCGGCCGATTCGGCTTCGTATAAGGGGCGCCCATGACGCGGTATGTCTTCATCACCGGCGGCGTGGTCTCCTCACTCGGCAAGGGCATCGCCTCCGCCTCGCTGGGCGCCCTGCTGCAAGCGCGCGGGTTCGCCGTACGCCTGCGCAAGCTCGACCCCTATCTCAACGTCGATCCGGGGACGATGTCGCCGTACCAGCACGGGGAGGTCTATGTCACCGACGATGGGGCCGAGACCGACCTGGACCTCGGGCATTACGAGCGCTTCACCGGGGTGCCGGCGAGCCGGCTCGACAATGCCACGACGGGGCGGATCTATTCCGAGGTGATCGCCAAGGAGCGGCGGGGCGATTATCTCGGCGCCACGGTGCAGGTCATCCCCCACATCACCGATGCGATCAAGGAGGCCATCGTCCGCGAGACCACCGGCCTCGACTTCGTGCTGGTGGAGATCGGCGGCACGGTGGGCGACATCGAGAGCCTGCCGTTCCTGGAGGCGATCCGCCAGCTTGGCAACGAGCTTGGGCCGGAGCGGGCGATGTTCGTCCACCTCACGCTGGTGCCCTACATCCCGTCCGCCGGCGAGTTGAAGACCAAGCCGACCCAGCACTCGGTGAAGGAACTGCTGAACGTCGGCATCCAGCCACAGATGCTGCTGTGCCGCTGCGACCGGCCGATCCCGGACAACGAACGCGCCAAGATCGCGCTGTTCTGCAACGTGCGGCCGCAGGCGGTGATCGCGGCGCTCGACGTCGACACGATCTATGCCGTGCCGATCGCGTACCACGCCGAAGGGATGGACCACGAGGTGCTGCGGCATTTCCGGATGGCGGTGGACGGCGAGCCCGACCTGTCGCGCTGGCAGGCCATCGTCGATGCGGTCCGCCTGCCGGAGGGCGAGGTGCGCATCGCCGTCGTCGGCAAGTACACCAATCTGCTGGACAGCTATAAATCGCTGGCCGAAGCGCTCACGCATGGCGGCATCGCCAACCGGGTGAAGGTGCATCTCGACTGGGTCGACAGCCAGATCTTCGAGGATGATGGCGCCGTGCACCGGCTGGAGGAGTGCAACGGCATCCTGGTGGCGGCCGGCTTCGGCGAACGCGGCACCCGCGGCAAGATCGAGGCGGTGCGGTTCGCGCGCGAGAAGAACGTGCCGTTCTTCGGCATCTGCTTCGGCATGCAGATGGCGGTGATCGAGGCGGCGCGCAATCTGTGCGGCCTGCGCTGCGCGTCCTCGACCGAGTTCGGCCCGTGCGACGAACCCGTGGTCGGGCTGCTCACCGAATGGGCGCGCGGCAACGAGATCGAGCGGCGGCTGGAGGGCGGCAACCTGGGCGGCACCATGCGGCTCGGTGCCTATCCCGCGGTGCTGGAGCCCGGATCGCTGGTGTCCGGAATGTATGACGGCGCGACCCGGATCGAGGAGCGCCACCGCCACCGCTATGAGGTGAACGTGCGCTACCGGGAGGCGCTGGAGCAGGCCGGCATGCGGTTTTCGGGGATGTCGCCGGACGGCGTGCTGCCGGAGATCATCGAGCGTCCCGACCATCCCTGGTTCGTCGGCGTGCAGTACCATCCGGAACTGAAGTCGAAGCCGTTCGACCCGCATCCGCTGTTCGCGGGCTTCATCGCGGCGGCGGTGCGCCAGGCGCGGCTGGTCTAGCCCGGCGTTCGTGCAGGCTCTACGGAATCCGCTCTGGCTCATTGTCCGAGAGCGTGATTCACCGCTCCGGTGTTTCCACCTGCGCGGATCACGCTCTGGCGCCGATTCCGTTCGTGCGGGCTCTACGGAATCCGCTCTGGCTCATTGTCCGAGGGCGTGATTCACCGCTCCGGTGATTCCACCCGTACGGATCACGCTCCGGCACGCGGTGCCGCACGGCGCGGTGGGTCCGATCCGGGGGAACGGGCGCCGCGCAGCACGCCGCACACACGAATCGACACCCGCGCGGCGGACGGGGACGACCCGCACCCTCGTCATCGGCCGCGACGGGACTCGCTCGCGCACGCCGGCGCGGCAACCAAACCTTAACCCGCCGCGGGGGAGAGTCGGGGGCGCTGCGCAGCCGTCAGTGTCACTCACAATTGTGGGCGGGACGCCTCCCGGCTAAGTGAACGTGCGCGGCCGCAAACGTGACACCGCAAGTCAACCGCCTGCCGCAAACTGGCGTTGGCATCTGTCCAAGGCCGATCGCCCTGCCGACATGGCACGCTGAACAACCGGGACCACGCACCGCATGGCACCGAAGATCTACCATCTGCACCCTCTGGTCGCCGGTGAACTCGACGAATGGCCGGCCCATTTCGCACGCTGCCGTGCGATGGGCTTCGATGTCGTGTGCGTCGCGCCGCCGTTCGCACCCGGCGCGAGCGGCGACATCTTCGTCACCGCCGACCACGAATCGCTGCATCCGGCGCTCGGCTGGCCGGGACCGGCCGATGACGGCATCGCCCGGATGGCGCGCATGGCCGCCGACAGCGGACTGCAACTCTGGCTCGACCTCGCGGTCGACCGCGTGGCGATCGACGCGCCGATCCGCCAGCGCCAGGAGGCGTGGTTCGTGTCGGGTGGCTGCGGCGCGCTGCCCAATCCGCGCCGCGCGCCCTACCGGCTGGACGTCGCCTATGCCCGCCTGCAGCGGACCGAGGTGGCCGAGGCGATGGCCGGATGGTGGCTGGACCGGCTGAACCGGCTGGTGGCGGCCGGCGTCTCCGGCTTCCGCTGCCTGGAGCCCGACGGCCCGCCGCCCTCGCTGTGGCGCCGCATCGTCGAGGCGCTGAAGCCGCAGGGGGTCCAGTTCCTCGCCTGGACGCCCGGCGTGGAGCGGGCGGCGCTGGCGCGGCTGGAATCGGTCGGTTTCGACCATGTGTGTTCCTCGCTCGCCTGGTGGGACGGGCGCGAGCCCTGGCTGATGGAGGAGATCGACCTGCTGCGCCGGATCGCGCCGGTGATCGCCTCGCCGGAGCCCTCATTCCTCGACCGTCGCCCGGCCCGCCCGCCGGCCGGCGACGCGGCCTCCGACCACCGGTTCGCCGTCCGCATCGCCGGGGCGGTGGGCAGCGGCATGCTCGTGCCGATGGGGTTCGAATACGCCGCGCGCCGAGGGTTCGATGCGGCGCTGGGTGCGCCCGCCGACCTGGTCCGGGCGCGGGAGGAGGCGCCGGCCGACCTCAGCGCCGACATCGCCGAGGCCAATGCGCTGATCGACCGCCTCGGCGGCTACGCGGTCGATGGGGCGGTGCGGCTGCTGTCCGGCGGCGACGATGGCGTGACGGCGCTGCTGCGGCTCGATGCGCTGGACGCGCGCCAGGCGTCGCACGGCCTGCTGGTGCTGGCCAATCCCGACACCACGCGGGAGGCCGCGGTCGGGCTGGCGCTGTCGCCGCTGCCGTCCTGGGCGGGCGCGGCCTTCGTGCCAGACGCGCCGCAGGTCGCGGAGGCGGAGGCTGGCGGGGCGTCGCTCGCGGCGGGCGAGGTGCGCGTGCTGGCCTATGTGCGGACGGCGCCGGTGGTGCAGCCGACGGTGCGCGACGCGGATCTCGCGGCCGACCGGCTGATCGCGGAGCGCATCGCGATCGAGGCGGTGGAACCGGCAGTTCCCGACGGCGCGTTCGCGGTGAAGCGCCTGGTCGGCGACAGCGTCACGGTGGCGGCCGATATCTTCACCGACGGCCACGACATGCTGGCGGCCGCCCTGCTGTGGCGCGCGGATGATGAGACGAGGTGGCATCGCGTGCCGATGCGCCTGACCACCAACGACCGGTGGGAGGCGCGCTTCACGCCCGCTCGCGTCGGGCGGTACCGCTTCACGGTCCAGGCGTGGTGGGATGCGTGGGGCACCTTCCGCCACGATCTCACGGCGAAGCACGCGGCGGGGCAGGCCGTGGCGCTCGAGATCGAGGAGGGGGCGGCGATGCTGCGTGCGGCGAAGGGCTGCGCCGCGATCGCCGGGCAGCTTGCCTCGCTGGATGCCGCGGCCCAGGTGGCGCTGCTGCTGTCGCCGGAGACCGCTGCCGCCATGCGGGCTGCCGACCAGCGGCCGTTCGCGGTGGAGCATGCGCCGGCGATCGCGCTGGACGCCGACCGGCCGCAGGCGGGCTTCGCAAGCTGGTACGAACTGTTCCCGCGCTCGGCGACCGACGATCCGGCGCGGCATGGCACGTTCCGCGACGTCATCGCGCGGCTGCCGGCGATCCGCGCCATGGGCTTCGACGTGCTGTATTTCCCGCCGATCCATCCGATCGGCATCACCAACCGCAAGGGCCGCAACAACGCGCTGCGCGCCGAACCGGGCGATGTCGGCAGTCCCTATGCGATCGGCGGCGCGGAGGGCGGGCACGACGCGCTCCATCCGCAGCTTGGCACGCTGGAGGATTTCCGCGCGCTGGTCGCCGCGGCGAGGGAGCATGAACTGGAACTGGCGCTCGATTTCGCGATCCAGTGCTCGCCCGACCATCCGTGGCTGCGCGCGCATCCCGACTGGTTCCGCTGGCGGCCGGACGGCTCGCTGCGGTTCGCCGAGAATCCGCCGAAGAAATACGAGGACATCGTCAATCCGGATTTCTTCGCCGCCGCTGCCATGCCGGATCTGTGGCTGGCGCTGCGCGATGCGGTGCAGTTCTGGGTCGACCAGGGCGTGCGCATCTTCCGCGTCGACAACCCGCACACCAAGCCGCTGCCGTTCTGGCGCTGGATGATCGCCGACATCCGCGGACGGCACCCGGACGTGCTGTTCCTGGCGGAGGCGTTCACCCGGCCGAAGATGATGTACCGGCTGGCGAAGGTCGGCTTCAGCCAGTCCTATACCTACTTCACCTGGCGCAACACCAAGGCGGAGATCACCGAGTACCTGACCGAGTTGAACGAGGAGCCGGTGCGGGATTTCTTCCGCCCCAACTTCTTCGTCAACACGCCGGACATCAATCCGCCGTTCCTGCAGACCTCCGGCCGGCCGGGCTTCCTGATCCGCGCCGCGCTCGCCGGCACGCTGTCCGGGCTGTGGGGGATGTATTCCGGCTTCGAGATCTGCGAGGCGGCGCCGCTGCCGGGCAGGGAGGAGTACCTCGACTCGGAGAAGTACCAGATCCGCGTCCGCGACTTCACCTCTCCTCTCAACATCGTCGCGGAAATCACTGCACTGAACCGGATCCGGCGGGCGCATCCCGCGTTACAGAGCCATCTGGGCCTGAGCTTCTATCCGGCCCTCAACGATCAGGTGCTGCTGTATGGCAAGCGTGTTCCGGGTGCGCACGACATGATCCTGGTGGCGGTCAGTCTCGATCCGCATGCCCCGCAGGAGGCGGCGATCGAAATTCCCTTGTGGGAATGGGGCCTGGCGGACCATGACTCGCTGAAGGCCGTCGACCTGCTGCGCGGGCACCGGTTCACCTGGACCGGCAAGCAGCAGCGCATCCGTCTCGATCCGGGCGACCTGCCCTATGCGATCTGGCAGATCGCCCCCCTGGGAGCACCATGATGGACATTGCCGCCGCCCCGCCCGAACTGCTCCGCGGCACATTGAGCGAGAACGCGCTCTGGTACAAGGACGCCGTCATCTACCAGTTGCACATCAAGTCGTTCTTTGACGCGAACAACGACGGGATCGGCGACTTCGCAGGCCTGCTCTCCAAGCTCGACTACATCGCCGATCTCGGCGTCAACACGATCTGGCTGCTGCCGTTCTATCCTTCGCCGCGGCGCGACGACGGCTACGACATTGCCGATTATCGCGGCGTCCATCCGGATTATGGCTCGCTGGCCGAGGTGCGGCGCTTCATCGCGGCGGCGCATGCGCGCGGGATGCGGGTGATCTGCGAGCTGGTGATCAACCATACCTCGGACCAGCACCCGTGGTTCCAGCGCGCGCGGCTGGCCAAGCCCGGCTCGATCTACCGCGACTTCTATGTCTGGTCGAACGACGACCGCAAATATGCAGGCACGCGCGTCATCTTCGTGGATTCGCAGCGGTCGAACTGGAGCTGGGACGAGGTCGCGGGGGCGTATTACTGGCACCGTTTCTATTCGCATCAGCCGGATCTCAATTTCGACAATCCGCGGGTGCTGAAGGAGGTGCTGTCGGTCCTGCGCTACTGGCTCGATCTCGGCGTGGACGGGCTGCGGCTCGATGCGGTGCCTTACCTGGTGGAGCGCGAGGGCACCAACAACGAGAACCTGCCCGAGACGCACATGGTGCTGAAGCAGATCCGCGCGGAACTGGATGCGCACTATCCCGACCGCATGCTGCTGGCCGAGGCCAACCAGTGGCCGGAGGATGCGAAGGATTATTTCGGCGACGATGACGAATGCCACATGGCGTTCCATTTCCCGCTGATGCCGCGGATGTACATGGCGATCGCGCGGGAGGACCGGTTCCCGATCACCGACATCCTGCGCCAGACGCCGGACATCCTGCCGAACAGCCAATGGGCGATCTTCCTGCGCAACCATGACGAGTTGACGCTCGAGATGGTGACGTCGAGCGAGCGCGACTTCCTGTGGGAGACCTATGCCGCCGATCGTCGCGCGCGGCTCAATCTCGGCATCCGCCGGCGGCTGTCGCCGCTGCTGGAGCATGACCGCCGGCGCGTCGAACTGATGAACTACCTGCTGCTGTCGATGCCCGGCACGCCGGTGATCTATTACGGCGACGAGATCGGCATGGGCGACAACATCCATCTCGGCGACCGGGATGGCGTGCGCACGCCGATGCAGTGGTCGCCCGACCGCAATGGCGGCTTCTCGCGCATCGATCCCTCGCGCCTCGTGCTGCCGCCGATCATGGATGCGCTGTATGGCTTCGAGGCGGTGAACGTCGAGGCGCAGTCGAGCGACCGCCATTCGCTGCTGAACTGGACGCGCCGCGCGATCGCCGTGCGGCGGCAGTACCAGGTGTTCGGCCGCGGCAGCTTCCGGCTGCTGTATCCGAAGAACCGCAAGATCCTGGCGTATCTGCGCGAGTACGAAGGCCGCACCATCCTGTGCGTCGCCAACCTCGCGCGCACGCCGCAGGCGGTGGAGCTGGAACTGTCCGAGTTCGCCGGCCGCACGCCGATCGAGCTGGATGGCGGGTCGACCTTTCCGCCGATCGGCCAGCTCACGTATCTGCTGACCTTTCCGCCGTACGGATTCTACTGGTTCCTGCTCGCCGATGAGGCGGAGGGCTGGCCGTCCACCCACACGCCAACGCCGGAGCCCATGCCCGAATATCAGACGATCGTGCTGCGCGGCCGGCTGGCCGATGCGCTGCTGGCCAACCGCGGCGAACTCGAGCGCAACATCCTGCCGGCGTATCTCGCCAAGCGCCGCTGGTTCGCGATGAAGGACCAGGCACCGCAGGCCGTGCGGCTCGCGGCGTTCACGCCGATGCCGCACGCCGAGCAGGACGTGCTGATGATGGAGATCGAGACGGACCTGCAGGGCACCACGACGCGCTGGCTGCTGCCGCTCGCCATCGCGTGGGAGGATCGCCAGACCGGTCCGCTGCCCTCGCAGCTTGCCCTGGCGCGCGTGCGGCGCGGGCCCCGCGTCGGGCTGCTGACCGATGCGTTCTCGCTGCCCGAATTCGCCAGCGCCATCCTCACGGGCCTGGCGCAGGGGACGCGGGCGGGCGAGATCAATTTCGAGCCGACCTCGCGGATGGCGGAGACCACCGTCGCGCCGGACGCCGAGATGAAGTGGCTGTCGGTGGAGCAGTCCAACTCCTCGATGATCGTCGGCGACGTGGCGATGCTGAAGCTGTTCCGCCGCGTCGCGGCCGGGCCGCATCCCGAGGCGGAGATGGGCCGCTACCTCACGGACCGCGGCTTCGCCAACATCGCCCCGCTGCTGGGCGAGATGGTGCGCGTCGATGAGGCCGGGGAGCGCCACACGCTGGCGATCGCGCAAGGTTTCATCCGCAACCAGGGCGATGCCTGGTCGTGGACGCTGGACCTGCTGATGCGCGGGCTCTCCGACCTCACGGCCGGTTCCGAGGCGGCGCAGGCGGCGGGCGCCGAGCAGCATGAGGATTACAGCGGGATCGCCACGCTGCTGGGGCGGCGGCTGGGCGAGATGCACGCGACGCTCGGCGCCGAGACCGGCGATGCGGCGTTTGCGCCGGAGCTGGCGAATTCCACCGTGGCGGCGCAATGGGCCGACCAGGCCGAGCAGCAGCTTGCGGCGGCCTTCGCGGCGCTCGACGTGCCGCACGACTGGGATGCGGACACGGCGCAGGACCTCGCGATCGTCATGGCGGCGCGCGAGCGGCTGGGCGAAACGGTCCGCCGCCTGGCCGGATCGGGCGTCGGCACCACGCTCACGCGGATCCATGGCGACCTGCATCTGGGCCAGGTACTGGTGGCGAACGGCGACGTCTTCATCATCGATTTCGAAGGGGAGCCGGCGAAGCCCGTCGCCCAGCGCCGGCAGAAGAACCATCGCCTGCGGGACGTTGCGGGGATGCTGCGCTCCTTCGACTACGCGGCGGCGGTGATGAAGCGCAAGAGCGTCGCGAGCCAGGCGCATGTCGCCGATCCGCAGCGCGACATGTTCCTGCGCACCTTCGTGGAGCGGGCGACGCAGTGCTTCCTGGACGGCTATGGCGTGGTGCTGCCGGGCGACGATGAGCATGCGGCGGCCGAGCAGAACCTGCTGTGGCTGTTCCTGATCGAGAAGGCGGCGTACGAGATCACCTACGAGGCGGCGAACCGTCCGGCCTGGCTCGACGTTCCACTGCACGGGCTGGCGCTGCTGGTTGCACAGGTGCCGACATGAACGACGGTATGCCGACATGAACGACATGGCCGAACTGCCGGGCCTGCCGCCCGGTTTTGCCGAGGCGCTCGCCTTCGGCACATGCGGCGACCCGTTCGCCGTGCTGGGACCGCGCAGGACGGAACTCGGGCGCATCGTGCGCGCCTTCCTGCCGGGCGCGCTGCAGGTGGAGGTCGTCGCGCGTGACGGCGGTCCCCCCTTGGGCCGGCTCGCGCCGGTGACGCCGCACGGGCTGTTCGTCGGACCGGTCGAGGGCAGCGAGCCTTACCTGCTGCGCATCACCTGGCCGGGCGGCGCGGTGCAGGAAACCGAAGACTCGTATTCCTTCGGCCCGCTGCTCGGCGATCTCGACCTGCATCTGTTCAACGAGGGGCGGCATTTCGAACTGGCGTCGCATCTCGGCGCCAGCGTGGTGACGATCGACGGCGTGACGGGCGTGCGCTTCGCCGTCTGGGCCCCCAACGCCCGCGCCGCCTCCGTCGTCGGCGATTTCAACACCTGGGACCCTCGGCGACACCCGATGCGCCTGCGCTACCCGGCCGGCGTGTGGGAGGTGTTCGTTCCGCGGCTCGGTCCGGGTGCCCGCTACAAATTCGCCCTGATCGGGCCGGATGGCGGGCGCCTGCCGCTGAAGGCCGACCCGCTGGCGCGTGCCACCGAGGCGCCGCCCGCCACGGCCTCGATCGTCGCCGACCCCACCGCGCATGTCTGGCACGACGATGACTGGATGCGCCAGCGCGTGCAGCGCCAGGCGGTCGATGCGCCGCTGTCGATCTACGAGATGCACGCCGCGTCCTGGTTCCATCCCGACGGACGCATCCCCTCGTGGGACGAACTGGCCGAACGGCTAGTGCCGTATCTCAGCGAGATGGGCTTCACCCATGTGGAACTGATGCCGGTGAGCGAGCATCCGTTCGGCGGGTCTTGGGGCTACCAGCCGCTGAGCCTGTTCGCCCCGAGCGCGCGGTTCGGCCCGCCCGAGGGTTTCGCCCGCTTCGTCGATGCCTGCCATCGCGGGAAGATCGGCGTCATCCTCGACTGGGTTCCCGCGCATTTCCCGACCGACGCGCATGGCATGGCGCGGTTCGACGGCACTGCGCTGTATGAGCATGAGGACCCGCGCGAGGGCTATCACCAGGACTGGAACACCTACATCTACAATTTCGGCCGGCGCGAGGTGCAGGGCTTCCTGATCGCCTCGGGCCTCTACTGGCTGGAGCATTACCACGTCGACGGCCTGCGGGTGGATGCGGTGGCATCGATGCTCTACCGCGACTATTCGCGCGCGCAGGGCGAGTGGATTCCCAATATCTACGGCGGGCGCGAGAACCTGGAGGCGATCGGCTTCCTGCGCCACTTCAATGCGGTGGTGGGCGAGCGTTGCCACGGAGCCGTAACGTTCGCCGAGGAGTCGACGGCGTGGCCGGGCGTGTCGCGGCCGATCAGCGAGGGCGGGCTCGGGTTCTGCTACAAGTGGAACATGGGGTGGATGCACGACACGCTGCACTACATCGAGTACGAGCCGGTGTACCGCACATGGCACCACAACGACATGACCTTCGGCCTGCTCTACGCCTTCGCCGAGAATTTCGTGCTGCCGCTGTCACACGATGAGGTGGTGTACGGAAAGCGTTCGCTGATCGGCAAGATGCCGGGCGATGCGTGGCAGCGCTTCGCCAATCTGCGCACCTATCTGGGCTTCATGTGGGGTCATCCCGGCAAGAAGCTGATGTTCATGGGGGGCGAGATCGCGCAGGAGCGGGAGTGGAACCACGACGGCGAACTGGACTGGGGCGGCCTCGACGAGCCGCTGCGTCTCGGCGTGCAGCGCGTCGTGCGTGACCTCAACCGGCTCTATGCGAGCGAACCGGCGCTGCACCAGCGCGACGCCGTCTCCACCGGCTTCCGCTGGGTGGTGGGCGACGACCGTGCGAACTCGGTGTTCGCGTTCCTCCGCTTCGGCAACGATGCGGCATCGCCGGTGCTGGTGGTCTGCAACATGACGCCGGTGCCGCGCATCGGCTATGGCGTCGGCGTGCCGCGGCCCGGGGTCTGGCGGGAGGTGCTGAATACCGACTCCGCGCTCTACGGCGGCTCGGATACCGGCAATGCGGGTGCGGCGGAGACCGTCCCGGTGCAGCGGCACGGCGAGGCGCAGTCGCTGGAATTGACATTGCCGCCACTCGCAACGATTTATCTGCGCTTTGGCGACTGACGTGGTGCCAGCGCCAGAGAGGTGACCACCTTTCCGCGCGCATGCAGCAACATCTCCCAGACGCTTTGCTGGCGGGCCGCCCGTCCCCGCTCGGCGCGACATCGGACGGCCGCGGCATCAACTTCGCCGTGTTCTCGGCCAATGCCGAGCGCATCGACCTCTGCCTGTTCGATCCGTCGGGACAGCAGGAGATCGCGCGCTACCGGCTGCCCGAATACACCGACCAGATCTGGCACGGCTACCTGCCGGGCGCGACCGCCGGCCTGCTGTATGGCTACCGCGCCCGCGGCCGCTATGCGCCGGAGCAGGGGCACCTGTTCAATCCTGCCAAGCTGCTGATCGATCCCTATGCGCGCGCCCTGTCAGGCCGCGTGACCTGGACCGACGCCGTGTTCGGCTTCCGCAAGGCGTCATCGCGCGGCGAGCTTCCGTACGATGCGCGCGACAGCGCAGCCTTCGTGCCGAAGAGCGTGGTGACCGACGATAGTTTCGACTGGAACGGCGACCGCCCGCCCGCCGTGCCATGGACCGACACGGTGATCTATGAGGCGCATGTACGCGGCCTCACCATGCTGCACGACGACATCCCGGCGGCCGCGAGGGGGACGTTCGCCGGGCTCGCGCATCCCGCGGTGATCGCCCATCTGCAGCGCCTCGGGATCACCGCGATCGAATTGCTGCCGGTGCATGCGTTCGTGCACGACCGGGCGCTGCAGCAGCGCGGCCTGCGCAACTATTGGGGGTATAACACGCTCGGTTTCTTCGCGCCGGAGCCGTCCTACCTGTCGGGCGGTTCCGCCAACGAACTGCGCACCACCGTCCGCCGGCTGCATCAGGCCGGCATCGAGGTGATCCTCGATGTCGTCTACAACCACACGGCGGAAAGCGACGAGACCGGGCCGACCCTGTCGTTCCGCGGGCTCGACAATGCGAGCTACTACCGGCTCGAGGCCGGTGACCTGCGGCGCCCGGTGAACGACACCGGCACCGGCAACACGGTGAACCTGTCGCATCCGCGCGTGCTGCAGATGGTGATGGACTCGCTGCGCCATTGGGTCACGTCGTACCGTGTGGACGGCTTCCGGTTCGACCTGTGCGCGACGCTGGGGCGCGAGCCCGGCGGGTTCGATCCGGGCGCCGGCTTCTTCGACGCGCTGCGCCAGGACCCGGTGCTGTCGGGCGTCAAGCTGATCGCCGAGCCGTGGGACGTGGGGCCCGGCGGCTACCAGCTTGGCAACCATCCGCCGGGCTTCGCCGAATGGAACGACCGGTTCCGCGACGGCGTGCGGCGGTTCTGGCGCGGCGACGCCGGGCATCGTCCCGCCATCGCAGCGCGCCTCGCCGGCTCCGCCGACATCTTCGAGCACCAGGGGCGGCGGCCCTGGGCGTCGGTCAACTACGTCGCCGCACATGACGGCTTCACGCTGGCCGATGCCGTGAGCTACGCCGAGCGCCACAACGAGGCGAACGGCGAGGCGAACCTCGATGGCCATCCGGCCAACTTCACCAGCAACTGGGGCGTCGAGGGGCCGACCGGCGATCCTGCGATCCGCGCGGTGCGCGAGCGCGTGCGGCGCGCGATGCTCGCGACGGTGTTCTTCGCCGCCGGCACGCCCATGCTGCTGGCCGGCGACGAATTCGGCCGCACCCAGCAGGGCAACAACAACGCCTATTGCCAGGACAACGCGGTATCGTGGCTGGACTGGTCGCTGGCGCGGTCAGCCGAAGGCAGCGCGCTGATCGACTATGTCGCGCGGCTGATCGCGCTGCGGCGGGACCATCCGGTGCTCCGCCATCCGCATTTCCTGCACGGCCTCGAACATCCGGCACCGGGTCTCGCGGACATCGCCTGGTTCAGCGAGGCGGGAGAATCAATTCCAGTCGAGGCGTGGAACGATATCGAGCAGCGTACGTTGATTTTGCGCCGCGCCATGCGGATTCCTCAAGGAAGGATCACGATCCTGACGCTGCTGCTCAACCCAGGCGACACGCCGCGCGACTTCCGGCTGCCGCCTCCTTCGCTGCCACACGCCGTACTGCTCGACAGCGCCGGGCTGCAGCCGACCGAGGGGGCCGTCACCATGGAGGCGATCGGCGTCGGTGCCAGGAGCGCCATCCTGCTGTACGCCGAATCGCCCCCCGAGCCCGCCGCATGATGAACCATGGCGCGTGCCTGCTGAGTGATGGCCGGACCCGTTTCCGCCTGTGGGCGCCGGCGCAGGAAACCGTCGGCGTGGCACTGGAGAATGGCCCGGTGCTGCCGATGGACCGCTCGCCCGACGGCTGGTTCGAGGCGATCGCACCGTGCGCTTCCGGCACGCAGTACCGCTACCGCCTGGCCGATGGGATGCTGGTGCCCGATCCGGCCTCGCGCGCGCAGGCGGGGGACGTGCACGACCCGAGCGTCGTGGTGGATCCCAGCGCCTATGCCTGGCGCAACGCGGACTGGCGCGGCCGGCCATGGCGCGAGGCGGTGCTGTACGAACTCCATGCCGGCGTGCTGGGAGGCTTCGCGGGCGTGGCGCGCGAACTGCCGCGCCTTGCCGCGCTCGGCATCACCGCCGTGGAACTGATGCCGATCAACGATTTCCCCGGCGGGCGCAATTGGGGCTACGACGGCGTGCTGCCCTATGCGCCGGACGCCGCCTACGGGTCGCCCGACGACCTCAAGGCGCTGGTCGACGCGGCCCACGACCTCGGGCTCATGATCTTCCTCGACGTCGTCTACAACCATTTCGGACCCGACGGGAACTACCTGTCGCTCTATGCGCCGCAGTTCTTTCGCGAG
This sequence comes from Acetobacteraceae bacterium, assembly GCA_037201625.1. Classification (GTDB taxonomy): domain Bacteria; phylum Pseudomonadota; class Alphaproteobacteria; order Acetobacterales; family Acetobacteraceae; genus JAMXLO01. Next base: position 571,049 of record JBBCGR010000004.1, read on the forward strand.
GACCGCCGCACGCCGTGGGGCGGCGCGATCGATTTCACCCGCCCCGAGGTGCGCGGCTTCTTCACCGACAATGTGCTGTACTGGCTGACCGAGTACCGCTTCGACGGGCTGCGGTTCGACGCGGTGCACGCCATCCTGGAGCAGGACTGGGTCGACGAGATGGCCGCGACGGTGCGCGCCACGGTGGCCAAGGACCGGCACGTCCACCTCGTGCTCGAGCATCACAACGATGCCTCGCATCTCGGCAAGGACGTCGACGCGCAGTGGAACGACGATGGCCACAACGTGCTGCACGTCCTGCTGACCGGGGAGGATGCCGGCTATTATGCCGACTATACCGAGCAGCCCGCGTGGAAGCTGGCGCGCTGCCTCGCCGAAGGCTTCATCTACCAGGGCGAGCACTCGCACTATCTCGGCGAGGCGCGCGGCATGCCGAGCGCGCATCTGCCGCCCACGGCGTTCGTGCTGTTCCTGCAGAACCACGACCAGATCGGCAATCGCGCGTTCGGCGAACGGCTGACCACGCTGGTGGAACCGGCCGCGCTCGAGGCGGCGATCGCCCTGCTGCTGCTGTGCCCGCAGGTGCCGCTGCTGTTCATGGGCGAGGAGACCGCGAGCCGCACGCCGTTCCTGTTCTTCACCGACCATCATGCGGAACTGGCGGACGCGGTGCGCAACGGCCGTCGCAGCGAGTTCGCCAAATTCCCTGACTTCGCCGACCCGGCCAGGCGGGAACGCATCCCGGACCCCAACGCGGCGGAGACCTTCGCGGCGTCCGTGCCGCACGCCGATCCGGCGCTGGGGCCGGCCCGCGAGGCGCTGTACCGGCGGCTGATCGCGCTGCGCGCCAGCCTGATCGTGCCGCGGCTGGAAGGCGCCGGTTCGCTGGCCGCCGAAGTGCTGGGTCCGAAGGCCGTGCTGGCGCGCTGGCGCCTGGGCGACGGGGCGGTGCTGACGCTCGCCAGCAATCTCGGCGCCGACCCGGTCGTCTGCGCGTTCGCCACCGGCCAGCCGGTGTTCGCCAGCGTGCCGGCGCCGCCGGGGGAGTTGCCGGGAAATTGCACGATCGCCTTTCTCGACCTGCCGCACTGCCTGCCGCAATGATGGACGATGCGGTTCGCGACCTCGCCCGGCGCGCCGGCATTGCCGTCGAGTGGAACGACTATGCCGGAAGGCCGAAGACGGTGTGCCCGGAGGTGCTGCGCCCGATCCTGACGTCGCTCGACCTCGCGTGCACCACGCGCGGCGACGTGCTGGCGAGCCGCAAGGCCTTGCAGCGCCGCTCCACCGTGAAGGAGTTGCCGCCGCTCATCACCGCGATCGCCGGCCGGCCGACGCGCCTCGAGGTCGGTGCCGGCAATCCGCTGACCGGACGGCTCAGCCTGGAATCGGGCGGCGCGCGCGATCTCGTGCTGTCGCCGGTGCGCGGGCGGCTGCGCGTCCCGGCGATCGCCGAGGCGGGGTATCATCGGCTGCTGCTGGATGATCGGGAGTGCGTGCTCGCGGTCGCGCCGCCGCGCTGCCACACGATCGACGACGCCGTGCCCGACCCGCGGCTGTGGGGGCTGGCGGCGCAGGTCTATGCGCTGCGCCAGCGCGGCGACGGCGGCATCGGCGACGCGGCCGGCATTGCGGCGCTGGCCGAAGCGGCCGGATCGCGCGGGGCGGATGCGGTGGCGCTGAGCCCGCTGCATGCGCTGTTCAGCGCCGATCCGTCGCATTTCGGGCCCTATTCGCCGTCCTCGCGGCTGTTCCTCAACCCGCTGCACGCCTCGCCCGCGCTGGTGTTCGGCGCGGCGCGGGTGGCCGACATGCTGCGCGAGCAGGATCTGGTCGAGACGTTCGCCCGGCTCGAGGCGCTGCCGATGATCGACTGGGCGGCCGCGGGCGAGGCCAAGCACCGCATGCTGCGCGGCCTGTTCGAGGCGTTCATGGACGCGGACGACCCGCTGCGGCTCGACTTCACCCGGTTCCGCGCCGATGGCGGCGACCTGCTGACGCAGCACGCGGTGTTCGAGGCGCTGCACGAAACCAAGTTCGCCGCGGGCATGGGCGACTGGCGGCGCTGGCCGGTCGATCTGCGCGATCCGGGCAGCGCGGCGGTGGCGGTGTTCGCCGCGTCGCGCGAGCGGGAGGTGCTGTACCACTGCTTCCTGCAATGGCTGGCGGACCGCTCGCTCGGCATCGCGCAGGAGCGCGCGCGGGGGGCCGGCATGCGCATCGGCCTGATCGGGGACCTCGCCGTGGGGATGGACCCGAGCGGCAGCCATGCATGGAGCCGCCAGGGCGACGTGCTGGGCGGCCTCAGCATTGGCGCGCCGCCCGATCTGTTCAATCCGCGCGGCCAGGATTGGGGGCTCACGGGATTTTCGCCGCGCGCGCTCAACAGCGGCGGGTTCGCGCCGTTCCTTGCCACGGTGCGCGCCGTGCTGCGCAACGCCGGCGGGCTGCGGATCGATCACGCCATGGGGCTCACGCGGCTGTGGCTGGTGCCGCAGGGTGCCGATGCGTCCGACGGCGCCTATCTGACCTATCCGTTCGCCGACCTGCTGCGGCTGCTCGCGCTCGAATCGCAGCGGCACCAGGCGATCGTGGTGGGAGAGGATCTCGGCACCGTGCCTGAAGGTTTCCGCGACGCGCTCGAGATCGCCGGCCTGCACGGCATGCGCGTGCTGTGGTTCGAACGCGACGAGCAGGCGTTCAGCGCGCCGGGCGGATGGGACAGTTCGGCCGTGGCGATGACCTCGACGCACGACCTGCCGACCGTGGCCGGCTGGTGGCACGGCAGCGACATCACCACGCGCGCCGCCTGCGGCCGTCTCGGCGTCGGCGTGCAGGAGGCGGACGTGACCGCGGAGCGCGCGGTGGACCGGCCGCTGCTATGGTCGGCGTTCACCGCGGCCGGCATCGCCAGCGGCGCGCCGCCCGATCCGTCCGACACGGCGTCCGTCGTCGATGCCGCCGACCGGTTCATCGCCGCCACCAACGCGCCGCTCTGCATGCCGCCGCTCGAGGACCTGCTGGGGATGGAGGAACAGCCGAACCTGCCCGGCACGGTGAATGAGCATCCCAACTGGCGGCGGCGTCTCGGCGGCGAGGCGGGCGGACTGCTGGACGCGCCGCAGGCGTCCGAGCGTGTGGCGCGGCTGGCTGCCGAGCGGCCGCGCCGGTGAGCGTGCCGCTGGCCACGATGCGGCTGCAACTGCATCGGGACTTCACCTTCGCCGACGCGATCGGGGTGGTGCCGTACCTGGCGACGCTCGGCGTCAGCCATCTCTATGCCTCGCCGATCCTGACGGCGCGGCCGGGCTCGATGCACGGCTATGACGTGATCGATCCGACGCGGGTCAATCCGGAACTCGGCGGCGAGGCGGGCCTGCGCGACCTGGTGCGCTGCCTGCGCGAAGCGGGCATCGGCCTGATCGTCGACATCGTGCCGAACCACATGGCGGCGGGCGGCCAGGAAAATCCCTGGTGGGGCGACGTGCTGCGGCTGGGTCGCGCGAGCCCCTACGCGGCGTTCTTCGACATCGACTGGGAGCGTGGCGGCGGCAAGCTGCTGGCGCCGTTCCTGGGGGAGCCGTACGGCGAGGCGCTGCGCTCCGGCACGCTCAGCCTGGCGACCGGCGATGGCGTCCCGGAGATCCGCTATTACGACACGCGGTTCCCGGTGCGGCCGGACGATCATGCGGAGATCGCCGATGCGCCGGCGGGTGCGTTCGATCCGACGATCGAGGCGGGGAGGGAGCGGCTGCACCGGCTGCTGGAGCGGCAACATTACCGCCTCGCGTGGTGGCGCAGCGCCGGCGACCTGATCAACTGGCGGCGGTTCTTCGACATCAACGGGCTGGCGGGCGTGCGGGTCGAGGACCCGCCGGTGTTCGACGCGGTGCACGAGACCCTGCTGCGGCTGTATGGGGAGGGCCTGATCGACGGCGTGCGGGTGGACCATGTCGACGGCCTGGCCGATCCGCCGGGCTATTGCCGCCGGCTGCGCGAGCGGCTCGACGCGCTGGCACCGCTGCGCCCGCCCGGCACCCCCTCCGGTCCCGCCTGGCTCGTGATCGAGAAGATCCTCGGCGCCGGCGAGACGCTGCCCGGCGACTGGAACGTGCACGGCACCAGTGGCTACGACTTCATGGACGAAGTGGGCGCGGTGCTGCACGACGCGGCAGGCGCGGCCCCGCTGCGGCGGCTCTGGAGCGCCACGAGCGGCCGCCCGGCGGACTTCGCCGTCGAGGAGGAGGTCGCGCGGCGCGAGGTGCTGGACCGCGCATTCGCAGCCCAGCGGGACGCGGCGGTCGACGCGCTGCATCGCATGGCGATGGCCCGGCTGGAGACACGCGACGTCACGCCGGCCGCGCTGCGGCGGGCGCTCGGCGCGCTGCTCGCGCATTTTCCGGTCTATCGCAGCTATGGCAGCGGGCACCGGTCGGAGGTGCTGACCCGGTCGGCCGCGGCGGCGGCGCAGCATTGCCGGCCGGCCGACCGTCCGGTGCTCGGCCTGCTGGAACGCTGGCTCGGCCAGGAGGCGACGCCGCAGGCCGCGATCCGCTTCCAGCAATTGAGCGCGCCGCTGGCGGCAAAGGCCGTCGAGGACACCGCGTTCTATCGCTACGGCGTGCTGCTGTCGCGCAACGAGGTGGGCGCCGATATCCACCGGTTCGCCGCGACCCCGGCCGAGTTCCATGCCGCCTGCCTGGCGCGGCTGGCGCATTTCCCCGACGCGATGCTGGCCACCGCCACGCACGACCACAAGCGGGGCGAGGATGTGCGCGCCCGCCTCGCGGTGCTGAGCGAGATCCCGTCCGAGTGGCAGGCGGCGATGGAGCGCTGGTTCGCGCTCAATGCGCCGCATCGGCGTTTCGGCGATGCGGCGATGGCGGCCGGCGATGAGGCCATGCTCTACCAGATGATCGTCGGCGCCTGGCCCGGCGCCGGTGAGGCGCTGGACGATTTCACCGAGCGGCTGGCGGAGTGGCAGCTCAAGGCGCTGCGCGAGGCGAAGCTGGCGACCGACTGGGAGGCGCCCGACCTCGACTACGAGGAGGCCGCCCGGTCATTCCTGTACACGATCATGAACGATCGCGCATTTGTCACGGAAGCCGAGACGTTCGTCCGACGCATCGAGGCGGCCGGAGTGGTCAACGGGCTGGCCCAGACGCTGCTGAAGCTCACGGTGCCGGGCGTGCCGGATTTCTATCAGGGGACCGAGTTCTGGGACCGCAGCCTGGTCGATCCCGACAACCGCCGGCCGGTGGATTTCGCCCGGCGGATCGCCGCGGCGGAGGCGAACGAGGCGCCGCCCGCGCTCGCGCCGGCGTGGCGCGACGGGCGGGTGAAGCAGGCGGTGATCCGCCGGGCGCTGGCGCTGCGCACCGAATGCCCCGACCTTTTCGCGCGCGGGTCGTATCGGCCGCTGGCGGTGGCCGGCGCGCAGTCGGAGCGTGTCGTCGCGTTCGCGCGCGCGGATGGGTGCGTGGTGGTGGTGCCGCGGCTGGTCGCGTCGCTGCTGGCCGATGCGAGGAACGTGGAGGGAAGGTCGATCCTGATCCCGCCCGGGGCCTGGGGCGATACCGTGCTGCATCTGCCGGACGACTTGGCCGGGCGGCCGATGCGCGATCGGCTCAGCGGTGCGGTGCATGCCCCGTTGGGGCCGCAGGCACCCGTCGCGGCGCTGCTGGGCCGGTTTCCGCTGGCGCTGCTGGTGCCGGCGTGAGCGGCGTCAGCCGACCATCGCCGGGCGCGAATCACGCCTGGGGGCCGCGGCGGTGTTCGGCAGTTCGACGTCGATCTCCAGGGTGGAGATCGGATCGCCGCGATCGAGCTTGATCTGCACCCGGTCGCGCTCGATCGTGATGTGCTTGGCGATCACCGCGATGATCTCCTCCTGGAGCACCGCGAGCAGGTCGGACTTGCCGACATAGGCGCGCTCATGTGCCAGCAGCACCTGAAGCCGCTCGCGCGCGACCGGCGCCGAATCGCGGCGGCGGAACAGGCTGAGCAGGTTCATGCCACGGCCCTCCGGCCGAACAGGCGGCCCATCAGGCCGCGCTTCTCGGCCGGCACCGTCACCACCAGCGTCTCGCCGCGCAGCCGCCGGGCGGCCTCCATATAGGCCTTGGCCGGCACGCTGTTCGGGCTGCCGATGGTCACCGGCGTGCCGAGATTGGAGGAGCGCAGCACCTCCTCGCTCTCGGGGATGATGCCGAGCAGCGGGATCGACAGGATCTCCAGCACGTCCTCGGTCTTCAGCATTTCGCCGCGCGCCGCGCGCCCGGCGTCGTAGCGGGTCAGCAGCAGGTGCTTGTCGATGCGCTCGCCGCGTTCGGCCTTGGCGGTCTTCGAATCCAGCATGCCGATGATGCGGTCCGAATCGCGCACCGAGGAGACCTCGGGATTGGTCACCACCACGGCGGCGTCGGCGTGGTACATCGCGAGCGTCGCGCCGCGTTCGATGCCGGCGGGGCTGTCGCAGATCACCCAGTCGAAGCGCTCGCGCAGTTCGTCGATGACGCGGGCCACGCCCTCGGGCGTCAGCGCGTCCTTGTCGCGGGTCTGCGAGGCGGGCAGCAGCGACAGCGTGTCGATGCGCTTGTCGCGGATCAGCGCCTGGGGAAGCTTGGCGTCGCCCTGCACGACGTTGATCAGGTCGAACACCACGCGGCGTTCCGCGCCCATCACGAGGTCGAGGTTGCGCAGGCCGACGTCGAAGTCGACCACCACGACGTTCTGTCCCGACTGCGCCAGTGCCGCGCCAAGTGCCGCGGTGGACGTGGTCTTGCCGACCCCGCCCTTTCCCGATGTCACGACAATGACCGTGGCCATCTGTGTCTCCCCTCAGTCGAGCGTTGCCAACATCATCACTTCGCCGGCGAGCCAGGCCTGCACCGGCTTGCCGCGCAGTCCGGCGGCCATGTCGTCGGCGGTCTGGTAGACGCCGTCGATCGCCAGCAATTCGGCCTCCATCTTCCGGCAGAAGATGCGGGCGCGGTTGTTGCCGGTGAGGCCGGCGATCGCGCGGCCCCGCAGCGCACCATAGACGTGGATGGAGCCGCCGGCGATGACCTCCGCGCCGGAGGCGACCGAGCCCAGGATGGTCACGTCGCCCTTTTCGAACACCACGGACTGGCCGGAGCGCACCGGCTGGTCGAGCAGCAGCGAGGTGCCCTCCTGTGCGGCGGCCGGCCGCGGGTCGTCGGGCACCTCGATCGGCCGCGCCGGGCGCGTGCCGTTGGCATGCAGCGGCGCCCAGGCTTCCAGGCCCTGCCAGGAGGGATGCGCGCCCTCGGTGCCGATGATGCGGATGCCGCGGCCGTTCAGCCGGTGCAGCAGGCCGGCGACGTCGGGCTGCTCGACCGGCAGGGCGCCGAGGTCGAGCACGACCGGGCGGCCGTCGAAGAACGAGGAGGAGCGCTTGATCTGCGCGTCGAGGGCTTCGAGCCAGTCGTCCACCGGCGGCTCGGGCGCGAGCACGAGCGCCATGAAGGACCGGCCTCGGACTCGGATGAACGGACGCGAATCGGCTGTTGCCACTCAGCCGGGGGTACCAAGCTCGCGGCGTGACGGTCAACCCGAACCGCCACAGATTACGCTGCAAGAAGAAAGAACTGTGGATAATTCATGATCTTCTGTGGAAAACCTGGGTGAGGCGGGGCGACTCGGGCGCGCGATTCGCGTTGTCCGGCGATGCAGGACGGCGAGGGGATCCGATTCGGCCGGCTGGGCGCGCGCACGGCGCATCTCTGCATCGACATGCAGGCGGTGTTCGCCGAGGCGACCGAGTGGCAGGTGCCGTGGATGCGGACGGTGCTGCCGGTGGTGCGGCAGATCGCCGAGCGGCACCCGGCGGAGACGATCTTCACGCGGTTCATTCCGCCGGCCGAGCCGGACGCCATGCCGGGCACCTGGCAGCGCTACTGGCGGCGCTGGGCGCACATGACGCGGCACCGGCTGGACCCTGCGCTGCTCGACCTGCCGGCGCCGCTGCGCGCCCTCGTGCCGCCCGCGAGCGTGGTCGACAAGTGCCACTACTCGCCATTCCTGGAGCCAGGGCTGCCGCATCTGCTGCGCGAGCGGCGCATCGACACGCTGGTGGTGAGCGGTGGCGAGACCGACATCTGCGTGCTGGCCACCGTGCTCGGTGCGGTGGACCGCGGCCTGCGGGTGGTGCTCGCGACCGACGCGCTGTGCAGCACGTCCGACCAGGCGCATGACTGCCTGGTTGCGCTGTACCGCGACCGGTTCAGCCAGCAGATCGAGGCTGCCGGCAGCGACGAGATCCTGGCGAACTGGGGTTGAGGGATCGGGCGGGCGCTGAGGCTTGGGTGGCGCTGAGGGCGATGGTGAGGCGTTCACTCTTTCGCACAGCGAGTGTGCATCTCCGATTGGCCGGGAGGTCCGGACACGACGACAAGCGGCCGGTCAACGCAACGGGGTGGCAAGGTTCGCGCTTTGCTCATTGCAGACTGGCGTAAATGCCCCGCTCGCCTTCCAGTGCGCGATCACATGCCACGATCGGCTTCAGGTTGCCTGTCCCAACAGCAGGGCAGGTGGCATTGAACACGGCCAACAGGACGTTTGCCAGGTTGGGATCTCTGATGCGCTCGTTCCAGATCCTCAACAGCCTCGCATACGCCACACGCGAGCTGATGCTCGTTAGGAACGGCTGGCGGCCGACCAAGGAATACACTTCGAAAGCCTTCGATCCGTTCTCTATTTCGGGGTCGATCTTCAGATTTGGATAAAAATCCAACAATTTGGGAGTCGCAAGAAATCCGCCGTTCTCGGAGACGAGCGCTTGCGTGATGACGACCGGCAGGGCGCCGGGACCATCGCCAACGCATTTGAGCCTTGCCTGCACTTGGAGTTTTCGGGTGGTTTGCGTGATCCTGCCGTCCGCCTGGGCGGAGTATTGTATCAGCGAAAGTTCGTGGAATTTCAGGGCGGACTTGCCGTCACCATACTCGATTTCGACGCTGCCTGATCTCCTGAATCCTGCGGCAATGTCCCCCTGTATTGTGAGTTTGAAAAGACCGGCAAGGCGCGTCAGGAACGACACCGCGTCCCCGGTTTCCACCGAAAGTTTCAGATCGGCAGATACGGATCGTTCGGTGACGGATTTCTTGGACTGGCCGCAGTCGGTGCTGATGCTGGCCAAAGGCAGCATCCGGCTCATGAACGTGGACGGGAGCGGCGTCGAAGGGCCGACCTCGCTGATCACCCCCCGGTTCAACTCGTCGAGGTAGCGGGCCTCGCTTATGACACCGTCCCATTTCAAGCCGCCGCTGCCGTCCTGAGCCTGGAGACGTCGCGGCCCACCTGCCGCCGCGACCGCGTTGAGCACGCTGCCGCGCGGCACCATCTGTCCCTGGTCCTCGGTACACTCGGCATTATCGGCGGGGCACAGGAAGTAGTCGTCATGAAATATCGTCAGCCGGTCACCTGTCAGCTTGAAGACGCTGAAAAAGGTCCGCTCGCTGAGAACCCTCTTCAGGATCAGCACAGTCAGGCCATTCTGCGTGACGACTTGCGCGTAGGGTTGTCCGCCAATAATGATGTCTGGTAGCGACTTCTCCCGCATGACGAGAGTTGAAATCGGGACATAGGTCAAAATGCGCCGCGGGCCGCCGCCAGCCGGCACTGCCGGATCGAGTGCAAACGTTCCCTGAGTCACAAAGTGCGCATTGGCCGCTAACTGAGCATCTGCGGCCGCCACGTTGCTCTGGGCCATGGCCGCGCAGGCTATTGCCGCCCAGATCAAGGCGCGAAAAAGGTGAACCATTACGGATCTCCCACCGCTTGGGATCCGAAGCTTGGCTCAATATCCTAACGATTTGAAGTGCGATACCGGACGGCGAAAAGATCGACCCCCAGGCGCCCCCATCGTCATGGTGGCTTGCCGCACCACCACTCCTTTTGGTCGCAGACGGCAGAAAAGGCTCTCAACGCAGAGACTTCACCGGTCATGGCGATGGGAGTCTCGCGGGTAACCAGGATCGGTCGCGTGGTTACTCCGCGTCAACGCCAGCCCTCAGGCCAGCGCCAGCATTCAGGCCGGCGCCAGCGCTCAGGTGGGCGCGAGCACTCAGGCCGGCGCGAGCACGTGGATGACGCGGCTGGCCACCATCTCGCGGGTCTTGGCGCCATAGGCCGCCATGTGCGGCGAGGCGGCGTGCGCCTTCAGCGCGTCCGGGCTCTCCCACTTCTCGATCACCAGGAACGTGTCGTCGCCGTACTTGGCGGGCGAACTCTCGGTATCGATCGCCGGGCCGTATTCGATGCAGCCCTGCTCGGCGTGGACCGCCGGCATGTTGGCGCGGAACTCCGTCAGGATGGCGTCGCGCATGCCAGGCTTGGCGGTGATGATGGCGATGACGTGGATCATGGATCGCTGCTCCCGAAGTGTGTGGCGCTATCCGACCGCAGACAGCGGCATTCGGCAAGCGCCCGCGCCGCGAGCCTATTTTTTGGTCACGAAGCGGTTCGTTCCGCCTTATTAATCCGCATCCCGTGCGATCGTCCGTTGCCTCAGAACGGGCAGGGCAGCGAACGCGCGCCCGAATTGGCGGAGCCCCGCGCCCTACGCCCGCGCCGGCCGGGCCGCGGCCGCGGGGCGATTGATCACGACTTCGTGGCATGGCGGTTGCACTTGGCTGTGGCGGTGAACCGGGGCTTCCGCCCCGCCACGAACAGAACGGACAGGAAACAGGTCTATGGCACCATCCACTACCATGGTCTCGCGCCGTCAATTCGGCGGCCTCGCCGCCGCTGCCGCCACGCTCGCCGCCACCGCGGGGGTCAAGGCGGCCCTCTCGCCGGCGGCCGCGCAGGGAACGGGCCCGATCAAGGTCGGCATCCTGCATTCGCTCTCCGGCACCATGGCGATCAGCGAGACCACGCTGAAGGACGTCATGCTGATGCTGATCGAGCAGCAGAACGCCAAGGGCGGCGTGCTCGGCCGCAAGCTCGAGGCCGTCGTGGTCGATCCCGCCTCCAACTGGCCGCTGTTCGCCGAGAAGGCGCGCGGCCTGCTGTCGGTCGACAAATGCGCCGCGGTGTTCGGCTGCTGGACCTCGGTCTCGCGCAAGTCGGTGCTGCCGGTGTTCGAGGAACTCAACGGCATCCTGTTCTACCCGGTGCAGTACGAGGGCCAGGAGTGCAGCCGCAACGTGTTCTACACGGGGGCGGCGCCGAACCAGCAGGCGATCCCGGCGGTCGACTACCTGATGAACGACGGCAAGGTGAAGCGCTGGGTGCTGGCCGGCACCGACTACGTCTATCCGCGCACCACCAACCAGATCCTGGAGGCCTACCTCAAGGTGAAGGGCGTGGCGCCCGACGACATCATGATCAACTACACGCCGTTCGGCCATTCGGACTGGCAGAACATCGTGGCCTCGATCAAGAAGTTCGGCTCGGCCGGCAAGAAGACCGCGGTGGTGTCGACCATCAACGGCGACGCCAACGTGCCGTTCTACAAGGAACTCGGCAACCAGGGCATCAAGGCGACCGACATCCCGGTGGTGGCGTTCAGCGTCGGCGAGGAAGAGCTTGCCGGCATCGACACCAAGCCGCTGGTCGGCCACCTGGCGGCGTGGAACTACTTCCAGAGCGTGGACGATCCGTCCAACAAGGAGTTCATCGACGCCTGGAAGAAGTTCACCAAGAACCCGAAGCGCACCACCAACGACCCGATGGAAGCCCATGTCATCGGCTTCAACATGTGGGTGAAGGGCGTCGAGAAGGCCGGCACGGTCGCGCCCGACGCGGTGATCGACGCGCTGATCGGCGTCTCGGTGCCGAACCTGTCCGGCGGCTATTCGAGCATGATGCCGAACCATCACATCACCAAGCCGGTGCTGATCGGCGAGGTGCAGGCGGACGGCCAGTTCAACACCGTCTGGCAGACGCCTGGCCTGGTCGTGGCGCAGGAATGGTCGCCGTACGTCGAGGATACCAAGGACCTGATCGGGGACTGGCGTGCGCCGCTGTCGTGCGGTGCGTTCAACGTCAAGACCGGCAAGTGTGGCGCTGGTGGCGGCAAGAAGGCATGAGGGCCTGAGCTGATCACCCCCATGGGGGTGGCCCGACCTCCTCCCCGGGCCACCCCCGCGTCACTTCTGAAAGCGTGCCGATGAAGCGTTATGCCTGGCTGCTGCTGCTTGCCGTGCTGGCACTCGCGCCCGCGAAGGGCCGGGCGCAATCGGCGGATGAGGCGTTCGCGGCGCTGGCCTCGACGAATTTCGATTCGGTGCGCCGCGGCGTCGAGCAGTTGGCGCTGTCCGGGCAGGACCGCGCGGCGGCGATCCTGTCGGCGCTGCAGGCGAACCAGTTGTTCTTCCGCAACGCCGACAAGGCGCTGTTCGTGAAGGCGGAGGACGGCAGCTTCGTCGACGCCGCCACCGGCAGGCCGGCGCCCGACGTGATGGCGAGCGGCCTGCGCCAGGTGCGCATGAACAACGCGGTGCGCGGCGCGGTGGAGGCGGCACTGGGCAGCCTCCGCCTGTTCGCGCCCGACGCGAACACCCGCTATGCCGCGGCCGAAGCGGTGTTCCGCTCGCATGACCCGGCGGCGCTGCCGGCGCTCGACCGCGCGTTGGCGCGTGAGACGGACACCGGCGTGAAGCGCCGCATGGAGCAGGCGCGGGCCGCGGCGCTGCTGTCCTCGCCCGATGGTTCCGAGGCGGACCGCGTGGCGGCGGTCGCGGTGCTGCGCGCGCGGGGCGACATCGACAGCCGCAGCCTGCTCGCCTCGCTGTCGAGCCAGCCGCCGGCGGTGGCGGAGGCCGCGGCCTTCGCGGTGACGGCGATCGACCGGAACCTGCAGCTCTGGGGCATCCTGCAGAGCGTCTATTACGGACTGTCGCTGGGCTCGGTCCTGCTGCTGGCGGCGGCGGGGCTCGCGATCACCTTCGGCGTCATGGGCGTCATCAACATGGCGCACGGCGAGATGGTGATGATCGGCGCCTACGTGACCTTCATGGTGCAGCAGGTGATCCGCGACTCGGCGCCCGCGCTGTTCGGCGTCAGCCTGCTGATCTCGGTGCCGCTGGCGTTCCTGGTGGCCGGCGCGATCGGAGTGATCATCGAGCGCACGCTGATCCGCTGGCTGTACGGGCGGCCGCTCGAAACGCTGCTGGCGACCTGGGGTCTCTCGCTGGTGCTGCAGCAGGGCGTGCGCTCGATCTTCGGGCCCAACAACCGCGAGGTCGGCACGCCCGACTGGATGAGCGGGGCGACCGAGATCGGCAACCTGACGATCACCTACAACCGGCTCTACATCATCATCTTTGCCTTCCTCGTGCTGGCGGCACTGATGGCGGCGCTGCGCTTCACCTCGCTGGGCCTGGCGATGCGGGCGGTGACGCAGAACCGGCGGATGGCAGCGGCGATGGGCATCCGCACGCCGTGGATCGACGCGCTGACCTTCGGGCTGGGCTCGGGCGTCGCCGGCATGGCGGGCGTGGCGCTGAGCCAGATCGACAACGTCTCGCCGAACCTGGGCCAGAGCTACATCATCGACAGCTTCATGGTCGTGGTGTTCGGCGGCGTCGGCAATCTCTGGGGCACCGTCATGGGTGCGCTGACCCTCGGCATCGTCAACAAGTTCCTCGAACCGGTGGCCGGCGCGGTACTCAGCAAGATCCTGGTGCTGGTGCTGCTGATCCTGTTCATCCAGCGGCGGCCGCGCGGGATGTTCCCGCTCAAGGGCCGGGCGGTGGAGGCATGATCCTCAATCGCACCACCTGGATCACGCTGGCGGCCGTGCTCGGCGGCGCTGTGCTGCTCGCCGTCCTCAACATCGGCACCGCGCAGGATGCGTCGTTCCACGTGCCGACCTACGTGATCGCGCTGACCGGCAAATACCTGTGCTTCGCCATGCTGGCGCTGGCGGTCGACCTGGTCTGGGGTTTCGCCGGCATCCTGTCGCTCGGCCATGCCGCGTTCTTCGCGCTGGGCGGCTACGCGATGGGGATGTACCTGATGCGCCAGATCGGCGCGCGCGGCGTCTACGGCAATGCCAACCTGCCGGACTTCATGGTGTTCCTGGGCTGGAAGGAACTGCCGTGGTACTGGCACGGCTTCGAGTGGTTCGGCTTCGCCATGCTGATGGTGGTGCTGGTGCCGGGCATCCTGGCGCTGGTGTTCGGCTGGCTGGCGTTCCGCTCGCGCGTCACCGGCGTCTACCTGTCGATCATCACCCAGGCGCTGACCTACGCGCTGCTGCTGGCGTTCTTCCGCAACGACATGGGCTTCGGCGGCAATAACGGGATGACCGACTTCAAGGACATCCTGGGCTTTCCGGTGCAGGCCGAGGCGACGCGCAGCGCATTGCTGGTGATCACCGCGCTGTTCCTGTGCGCGCAGTTCATCCTGGCGCGCTGGCTGGTGACGTCGCGCTTCGGCAAGGTGCTGATCGCGGTGCGCGACACCGAGGCGCGCACGCGGTTCCTGGGCTACCGGCCGGAATCCTACAAGCTGGTGGTGTGGGTGCTGTCGGCGGTGATGGCCGGCATCGGCGGCGCGCTCTACGTGCCGCAGGTCGGCATCATCAATCCGTCCGAGTTCTCGCCGGCCAACTCCATCGAGGCGGTGATCTGGGTGGCCATCGGCGGCCGCGGCACCCTGGCCGGCGCGATCCTCGGCGCGGTGCTGGTGAACCTGGGCAAGACGTATTTCACCGGCGCGCTGCCATCGCTGTGGCTGTATGCGCTCGGGGCGATCTTCATCTTCGTCACCCTCTTCCTGCCGCGCGGCATCATGGGCCTGTTCGCCCGCCGCGAGCGGATCGTGACCACCGATCCGGTGCCGGCCGCCGCCGCACCGGAAGCGCGCGAGGCCACGGGATGAGCGATGTCAGCGCAGAACTGCACGATACGCTGCTGTACCTGGACGGCGTCACCGTCAGCTTCGACGGGTTCCGCGCGCTGAACGCGCTGTCGCTGGTGCTGCAGGCGGGCGAGATGCGGGCGGTGATCGGCCCGAACGGCGCCGGCAAGACCACGATGATGGACGTGATCACCGGCAAGACGCGGCCCGACGAGGGCAAGGTGGTCTTCGGCAAGGATACCGACCTGACGCGGCTGGATGAGCCGGCGATCGCCTCGCTGGGGATCGGGCGGAAGTTCCAGAAGCCGACGGTGTTCGAGCCGCACACGGTCTGGGACAACCTGCTGCTGTCGCTGGCCGAAGACCGCCGGCCGCGCTTCACGCTGTTCGCGCGGGAGACCGCGGCCGAGCGGGAGCGGATCGAGGAGATCCTGGTGACCACGCGGCTGATCGACCAGAAGCAGAGGCTGGCGGCGGGGCTGTCGCATGGCCAGAAGCAGTGGCTGGAGATCGGCATGCTGCTGGCGCAGGAGCCGCAGCTTCTGCTGGTGGATGAACCGGTGGCCGGCATGACCGATGCGGAGACCGAGCAGACGGCGGACCTGCTGCGCGAGATCAACCGCACGCGCAGCGTGGTGGTGGTGGAGCACGACATGGCGTTCGTGCGGGCGCTGGGGGTGAAGGTGACGGTGCTGCACGAGGGCTCGGTGCTGTCGGAAGGCTCGATCGATCATGTGAGCGAGGATCCGCGGGTCGTGGAAGTGTATCTCGGGCGATGAGCGGGGCAGGCAGCGCGGGGCTTCGCCCCGAGACCCCACCAAGGGGCTCTGCCCCTTGGAACCCCGCCAAGGGCGTAGCCCTTGGGACCCCGGACTCTGGCCTGGCCAACGTCGGGATTGCAAAGGCTCCGCCTTTGCTGGGGGTCCAGGGGGCAAAGCCCCCTGGCGGGTCCCAGGGCGGAGCCCTGACCTTCCATGCTTGAAGTCGATCACGTCGACCTGCACTACGGCGCCGCCATCGCGCTGCGCCAGGTCTCGCTGACCGCCGAAGTCGGCGCGGTCACCTGCCTGCTCGGCCGCAACGGCGTCGGCAAGACCAGCCTGCTGCGCGCGGTGACCGGCGCGCATCCGATCAGCGCCGGCGCAATCCGCTGGGAAGGCCACGACATCTCCCGCCTGCCGATCCACGAGCGTGCCCGCCGCGGCATAGCCTGGGTACCGCAGGGCCGCGACATCTTCCCCCTGCTGACGGTGCGCGAGAACCTCGAGACCGGCTTCGCGGTCCTGCCGCGCGGCCAGCGCCGCGTCCCCGACGAGATCTTCGAGTTGTTCCCCATCCTCAAGACCATGCTGCGCCGGCGCGGCGGCGACCTGTCGGGCGGCCAGCAGCAGCAGCTTGCCATCGGCCGCGCGCTGGTGATGAAGCCGCGCCTGCTGGTGCTCGACGAGCCGACCGAGGGCATCCAGCCCAGCATCATCAAGGATATCGGCCGGGTGATCGCGCTGCTGCGGGGACGCGGCGACATGGCGATCCTGCTGGTCGAGCAGTATTTCGATTTCGCCCAGGAACTGGCTCAGACCATCGTGGTGATGGACCGCGGCGACGTGGTGCTGTCCGGGCGGCGCGAGGACCTCGACGAACAGGATGTGCGCCGCCGGCTGTCGGTGTGATCCGGTTGACATCCCACGGCGCTGCTCTGATAGCCCATGCAGTGTGGTGTGAGAGCAGCGATGGCCTCCGGTCCGACGATTCGCCAGCGACCCGATGACGTGCGGACAGTCGTGCGTCAGCGCGCCGCCGCCTCGGGCCGTAGTGTTGAGGCCGAGGCGCGGGAAATCATCGCGGCTGCCTGCCTGCCGCGACAGGGGGCGGCGTGGTGGGACGAGCTGGCGCGCCGCCGTCGGGCGCGAACACCGCAGCCGCTCCGCGTGGACAGCGCAGAACTCATTCGGGACGGCAGGGATGCGCGTTGACCAGGTGCCGGAGCGCATCGTGGTCGACGCCAGCCTGGGGCTGAAATGGGTCCTGCAGGAGGAGTACAGCGATCGTGCGGCTGCACTCGGGCCCGGACGCGAACTGCTGACCAGCGCGCTATTCTGGGTGGAGTCCGGTAACGTCATCGCCACCCGTGTGCGTCGGGGTGAACTGGACCGGGCGAGCGGAGACGCAGCGCTGCGTGATCTCACGGCCGTGCCAATGCGGACGCGGCCATTGGATGCCGCCGCGGTGGTGTCGGCGCTCGCCATCGCGCATGAACTTTCCCACCCGATCTACGACTGCTGCTACCTGGCATTGGCGATCGAGGCGGACGCCGTGGTGGTCACGGCGGATCGCCGCTTTCATTCGGCCGTCGCCGCGCACCCGTCACTCGCCGGCCGCGTCGTGCTGCTGCACGATCCATCCGTCCAGTAGCGGTGGACGGCGCATCGGTAGCCGCGCCCGTCCGCCTGCAACGGGCGCTCGGCGAGTTGGCAGTGTCGGTCAAGCGGCGTGACGGACGCAGCGTGCTCGACGGACTGCGCCAGGCCGGCTGCCTGAAGGCACGCTTTCCGCGCCCCGAGGATGCCGCGTGGATGAACATCGTCACGCTGAACACGTCGGGCGGCATCGCCGGCGGCGACGCGCTGGAGAGCGCGTTCACGGTGGGCGAGGGCGGCCGCGCGACGATCGCGGCCCAGGCGGCGGAGCGCTTCTACCGCGCACTGCCGGGAAGCGCCGCATCGCAGGTACGAACGCGGATCGCGGTGGCGAACGGTGGGGCGGCGGAATGGCTGCCGCAGGAGACCATCCTGTTCGACCGCTGCGCCGTGCAGCGCAGGCTCGAGGTCGAGCTTGCCGCCGATGCCTGGTTCCTCGGCGTCGAAAGCCTGGTGTTCGGCCGTGCCGCCATGGGCGAGGTGGTGGCGCAGGCTGCGCTGCGCGATGTGATCCAGGTGCGGCGCGACGGCAGGCTGCTGCTGCACGATGCCATCCGGCTGGAGGGCGACGTCGCGGCGACGCTGCATCGGCCGGCGATCGCACAGGGCGCGCGTGCGATCGCCACGGTGATCCATGTCGCACCGGACGCCGAAGCGATGATCGGCGCGCTGCGCGATCTGGCGGTTGCCAGCAGTGCCTGGGATGGCATGCTGGTGGCGCGGCTGCTCGCGGCCGACAGTGCAACGTTGCGCGGTGACGTGATACGCGTGCTGAACGTGCTGCGCGGCGGACGCGCGCTGCCGCGCGTTTGGCAATGCTGAGGGGAAGCGGATGAACCTGACGCCGAGAGAGAAGGACAAGCTGCTGATCAGCATGGCCGCGATGGTGGCGCGCCGGCGGCTGGAGCGCGGCGTCAAGCTGAACCATCCGGAGGCGGTGGCGCTGATCACCGATTTCGTCGTCGAGGGCGCGCGCGACGGCCGCAGCGTCGCCGACCTGATGGAGGCGGGCGGCAAGGTGATCACCCGCGCGCAGGTGATGGAGGGCGTGGCCGAGATGATCCACGACGTGCAGGTGGAGGCGACATTCCCCGACGGCACCAAGCTGGTGACCGTGCACGAGCCCATCCGATGACCCCCTGTCATTGCGAGCGAAGCGAAGCAATCCCCATGAGAGTGCGCACTGTGGCGTGGCAGCGACGTGAGGCAATCCCCGCTACCGTGCGCACTCTCATGGGGCTTGCTTCGTCGCTGCGCTTCTCGCAATGACAACTTCAGGACATTGCAATGATCCCCGGTGAAGTCTTCCCAGCCTCCGGCGATATCGAGCTGAACGCCGGCCTGGCACGCACCACGCTGACCGTCGCCAATACCGGCGACCGGCCGATCCAGGTCGGCAGCCACTACCATTTCGCCGAGACCAATCCCGCGCTGTCGTTCGACCGGGACGCCGCGCGCGGCCAGCGGCTCGATATCGCCGCCGGCACCGCGGTGCGCTTCGAACCGGGGCAGACGCGCGACGTCACGCTGGTGCCGTATCGCGGCGCGCGCGTCGTGCAGGGCTTCCGCGGCACCGTGATGGGAGCACTCTGATGGCCCGCATTCCCCGCGCCGCCTATGCCGACATGTTCGGCCCCACCACCGGCGATCGCGTCCGCCTGGCCGACACCGACCTGATCGTGGAGGTGGAACGCGACCTCACGCTCTACGGCGAGGAGGTGAAGTTCGGCGGCGGCAAGGTGATCCGCGACGGCATGGGCCAGTCGCAACTGTCGCAGGCCGAGGGCGCGGCCGATACGGTGATCACCAATGCACTGATCATCGACCACTGGGGCATCGTGAAGGCCGATGTCGCGATTACCTCAGGCCGCATCAGCAAGATCGGCAAGGCGGGCAATCCCGACATCCAGCCCGCCGTCGACATCATCATCGGGCCCGGCACCGAGATCATCGCCGGCGAAGGCAAGATCCTCACTGCCGGCGGTATAGACGCGCATATCCACTTCATCTGCCCGCAGCAGGTGGAGGATGCGATCGCGTCCGGCGTCACCACGCTGGTCGGCGGCGGCACGGGGCCCGCCACCGGCACCGCGGCGACCACGTGCACGCCGGGACCCTGGCACCTCGCGCGCATGCTGCAGGCGGCCGAAGGGTTGCCGGTCAATCTCGCGTTTGCCGCCAAGGGGAATGCCTCGCGTCCCGCCGCGCTGGAGGAGATGATCCGCGCGGGCGCCGCCTGCCTCAAGCTGCACGAGGACTGGGGCACCACGCCGGCCGCCATCGACTGCGCGCTGTCGGTCGCCGACCGGTTCGACGTGCAGGTCATGATCCACACCGACACACTGAACGAATCGGGTTTCGTCGAGGATACGATTGCGGCGTTCCAGGGCCGCACGATCCACGCGTTCCACACCGAGGGCGCGGGCGGCGGGCACGCGCCCGACATCATCAGGGTGGCCTCGCTCGCCAACGTGCTGCCGAGTTCGACCAATCCGACGCGGCCCTATACGGCGAACACGCTGGACGAGCATCTCGACATGCTGATGGTGTGCCATCACCTCGACAGCGCGATCCCCGAGGACGTGGCGTTCGCCGAGAGCCGCATCCGTCGCGAGACCATCGCGGCCGAGGACATCCTGCACGACCTGGGCGCGCTGTCGATGATGTCGTCGGACAGCCAGGCGATGGGGCGCGTCGGCGAGGTGATCATTCGCACCTGGCAGACCGCGCACAAGATGAAGACGCAGCGCGGCGGATTGCCCGGTGATACCGACCGCCACGACAATGCGCGGGTGAAGCGCTACGTCGCGAAATACACCATCAATCCGGCGATCGCGCAGGGCATGGCGACCGAGATCGGCTCGATCGCGGAAGGCAAGCTCGCCGATCTCGTGCTGTGGTCGCCGGCGTTCTTCGGCGTGAAGCCGGACCTGGTGATCAAGGGCGGCTCGATCGCCTGCGCGCCGATGGGCGATCCGAACGCGTCCATCCCGACGCCGCAGCCGGTGCACTACCGGCCGATGTTCGCCGTGTATGGCCGCGCGCTGGCGGAGCATTGCCTGACCTTCGTCTCGGGCGCCGCGCTGGACGCCGGCATCGGCAAGGCGCTGGGACTGCAGCGGCGGCTGGTGCCGATCGCCAACACGCGTGGCGGCATCAGCAAGAAATCGATGATTCACAACGACGCGACGCCGGTGATCGAGGTGGACGCCGAGACCTATGAGGTGCGCGCGGACGGCGTGCTGCTGACCTGCGAGCCGGCCACGGTGCTGCCGATGGCACAGCGCTACTTCCTGTTCTGATGCGCGCCGACGCAGTGCTGCCGGCTGGGTCGTGGGATGCGGCGACGGAGATCGACCGGGTGCTGATCGACTTCGACCGGCGCCACCGGCGGCGCATCCTGCTGCGGACGGAGCAGGGCAGGGAGGTGCTGCTCGACCTGCCCCAGGCGGTGCGGCTGCGCGACGGCGACGGCCTCGCGGTGGACGGCCGCGTGGTGCGGGTGTGCGCCAAGCCGGAGCCGCTGCTGGAGATCCACGCGCATGACGACAGCGACCTGGTGCGGATCGCCTGGCACCTCGGCAACCGCCATCTGCCGGTGCAGTTGCTGGGCGACCGCATCCGCATCCGCGCCGACCACGTGATCCGGGAGATGGTCGAGGGTCTCGGCGGCCATGTCGATGCGATCGATGCGCCGTTCGATCCGGAAGCCGGCGCCTATGCGGGCGGACACCAGCATCACCACCATGACGATGAGTGAGCAGACCGCGCTGCTGCATCTGCTGGCCTGGCTGTCGCCGGGCTTCCCGACCGGCGGCTATGCCTATTCGCACGGCCTCGAATGGGCGGTGGAATCCGGCGACATCCGCGACGGCGACACGCTGCGCGGTTGGCTCGCCGATGTGCTGCTGCACGGCTCCGGCCACAACGACCTGATCCTGCTGCGCCACGCGCACCGGCCGGGTTGCGACCTCGCCGCGCTGAACGACCTGGCGATCGCGGTTGGCCCGTCGCGCGAGCGCCGTGCCGAGACGCTCGACCAGGGCACCGCGTTCATCGCCGCCGCCGCCGCATGGCAGCCGCCGGTGCTGCCCGCCCGGGTTGCCTATCCGGTCGCCGTGGGCGCGCTCGCGGCGCATCACGGGATCGCCGAGGACGCGACGGCCGCGGGGTATCTGCAGGCCTTCGCCACCAATCTGATCTCGGCGGCCGTGCGCCTGGTGCCGCTCGGCCAGAGCGCGGGATTGCGCGTGCTCGCGGCGCTGGAACCGGTCATCCTGCACGTCACGGACGCGACCCGTACCGCCACGCTCGACGACCTGGGCGGCTGCGCATTCCGCTCCGACCTCGCCGCCATGCTGCACGAAACCCAGTACACGAGGCTGTTCCGCTCATGAGCCCATCCCGCAACGGCCCGCTGCGCGTCGGCGTCGGCGGCCCCGTCGGCACCGGAAAGACCGCGCTGATGGACGCGCTGTGCAAGCGCCTGCGCGCCGAGTACGACATCGCCGCCATCACCAACGACATCTACACCAAGGAGGACGCCGAGTTCCTCACCCGCGCCGGGTCGCTGACGCCGGACCGCATCCTGGGCATCGAGACCGGCGGCTGTCCGCACACCGCGATCCGCGAGGATGCCTCGATCAACCTGGCGGGCGTCGCCGAACTGAACCGCCGCTTTCCCCGCACTCGACGTCATCCTGATCGAATCGGGCGGCGACAACCTGGCCGCCACCTTCAGCCCGGAACTGGCCGACCTGACGATCTACGTGATCGACGTCTCGGCCGGCGACAAGATCCCGCGCAAGGGCGGCCCCGGCATCACGCGCAGCGACCTGCTGGTGATCAACAAGATCGACCTCGCGCCGTTCGTCGGTGCCAGCCTGGAGGTGATGGACCGCGACGCGCGGAAGATGCGCGGCGAGCGGCCGTTCGTGTTCGCCAATATCCGCGCCGGCAAGGGCGTGCCGGAGATCGCCGCCTTCATCGAAACCGAAGGTGGCCTGCGGTCAGGCTGAGGCGGCGGGCAGCGACACCCGCCAGTAGCCGCCGCCCTCGCGCTTGACCTGGCGCATGGCCTGGCCGGCGCGGCGGGCCAACTCGGCGAAGCTCTCGCCGGGCTGGCGCGAGGCGATGCCGATCGAGAAGCTCACCTCCGGCACCGTCGCGTCCTGCGGCCCGCTCACCCTGCTCGGTGCCTCGAGGCACAGATCCTCGGCGCGCTCGGCGGCCGTCATGTGGTCCGCGCCGCTCAGCCACACGGCGAACTCGGCATCGCCCGTCCGCCCGACCAGGTCGGTGGGACGCACCGCACTGCGCAGCAGCATCGCCGCCCGGCGCAGCACCTGATCGCCGCCATCCGCGCCGAGCAGCAGGCTCACGCTCTCCAGGTTGTCGACCTCCGCCAGCATCAGCGTGCCCGGCAGGCCGTCGCGGTCGAGCCGCGCCAGGTGCCGGTTGGCCTCGGTGATGAAGGCGCGCTGGTTGAGCAGGGCGGTCAGCGAATCGGTCGGCGCGGCACGGAACATGTCGCGGATGCTCGGCTCGCGGTCCATCAGCAGCCAGACGATGCCGGCGATCGCATCGACCAGCGGCACATCCTCGCCGGCCCAGGCGCGTGCGCCGCGCCGGCGCCACAGGACCGTGCCGATCTTCTCCGTGCTGCTCTGGCGGCAGACGGCGACGACGATCGGGCGGCCGTTGGGTTCCACCGACAGCGCCGGGGCACCGATCTCGGCGCGCCACAGCAGCATCGCGGCGGAGGTCGCCGGCAGCCCGATCATGCCGGCGCGATACAGCACCTCGGGCTCCGTGGCGGCCGAATCGGGGGCGCCGCGGATGACCGCCGCGCCCTCCGCGCCGAGCGCCGTCATCACCGCGTCGAGCCCGGTGGTCATCATCTGCGGGGCGCGCGCCTCGCGCCGCAATCCGCGCAGGATGCCGGCAAGCTCCGCATTCATCCGCGCGATCGCGGTAGGTTCGCTCTGCGTCGTCATGCACCCTGCGTCGTCATGAAGAATGTCGATTATCGAGCGTTCATGGCATCCGCAAGGCGATCTGTTCCGCCCTGCCGGCTCCATCCGTCGCGCTGCCGGGCGGGCGCGGCGGCCGGATGGTGTTCAGCGCCTCCGGCAGCGTGCGGAACCGGCCGAGTTCGGTGCTGGTCTGGCCGCAGGTCAGCACCCAGGCGTTCTCGCCCTGCGGCCGGTGGATCAGGAAACTCACCTCCGCCTTGCTGCGCTCGGCGATCACAATCATGTTGCGCAGCTTCGGATCGTCCAGGCTCCGCTCGCTCACATAGGCGGCGGCGATGGCGGCCGCGCCGTTGCGGTTGATGGCGGCGAACCACTGCGCCAGGAGAGCACGCTCCCACTGCGACACCGATCGCGTGAGGGCGCCGGTGCCCGGGGCTGGTTCAGCCTGCATCCTTCTGGTCCCTTGAATTCGGAACCGGAACCTATCGCGCGGCCGGTTGCAGCAGCGTTTCGTCGCCCAGCGGCCCGGCCGGCCAGCGTTTCGCCGGCCACTCGCCAGCCGCCCGCTCGCCGGCCGCCCGCGGATCAGAACGACCGCCGCCGCAGGCGCAGCGCATTGCCGATGACCGAGACCGAACTCAGCGACATCGCCAGCGCCGCCAGCATCGGGCTCAGCAGAAGGCCCAGCCACGGATACAGCACCCCCGCCGCGATCGGCACACCGGCGACATTATAGGCGAAGGCGAAGAACAGGTTCTGCCGGATGTTGCGCATGGTCGCCCGGCTCAGCGTGATCGCGCGCGCGATCCCCGACAGGTCGCCCTTCACCAGCGTCACGCCGGCGCTGGCGATCGCCACGTCGGTGCCGGTGCCCATGGCGATGCCGACATCGGCCGCCGCCAGCGCCGGCGCGTCGTTCACGCCATCGCCGGCCATCGCGACGATACGGCCCTCGGCCTTCAGCCGGTCGATGGTCGCGTGCTTGTCCGCCGGCAGCACCTCGGCCACCACCTCGGACAGGTCCAGCCGGCGGGCGACCGCTTCGGCGGTGGCACGGTTGTCGCCGGTCAGCATGACGATCCGCAGCCCGGCCGCGCGAAGCTGGCGCAGCGCCTCGGGCGTCGAGGATTTCACCGGGTCGGCGACCGCGATGACCCCCGCCGCCCGGCCATCGACCGCCAGCAGCAGCGCGGTCGCGCCGTCCCGCCGCAACGCCTCGGCTTCAGCATCAATCGCATCGGCGTCGATGCCGAGATCCCGCATCAGGGCGGCGTTGCCGAGTGCGACGGAGCGCGCGCCGACGATGCCGGTCACGCCCTTGCCGGTCACCGAGCGGAACTCCGAGGGCTCGGTCAGTGGCACCCCGCGCTCGCGCGCCGCGGCGACGATGGCCGCGGCCAAAGGATGCTCGCTCGCCCGTTCGACCGAGGCCGCCTGGGCCAGCAGGTCCGCCTCCGTCCCGCCCGCCTCCGTCCAGCCCGCGGCCGGCACGATCGCGGTGACGCGCGGCCGGCCCTCGGTGAGGGTGCCGGTCTTGTCCACGACCAGCGTGTCCACCTTCTCCAGCCGTTCCAGCGCCTCGGCCGAACGGATCAGCACGCCGGCCTGCGCGCCCTTGCCGATGCCGACCATGATCGACATCGGCGTGGCGAGGCCGAGCGCGCAGGGGCAGGCGATGATCAGCACCGAGACCGCCGCGATCAGGCCGTAGGCGAGGGCCGGGGCAGGGCCCCAGATGGCCCAGGCCACGAAGGCCACGGCGGCGATGGCGATCACCACCGGCACGAACCAGCCGGCGACGACATCGGCGAGGCGCTGGATCGGCGCGCGCGACCGCTGCGCCTGCGCCACCATCGCGACGATGCGCGCCAGCATGGTCTCGGAGCCGACGCGTTCGGCACGCATGATCAGCGCGCCGGTGCCGTTCAGCGTGCCGCCGATCACCGGATCGCCCGCCACCCTGGCGACCGGCATCGACTCGCCCGTCACCATCGATTCGTCGACGGCGCTGCTGCCTTCCAGCACCACGCCGTCGACGGGCACGCCGTCGCCCGGCCGCACCCGCAGCCGTTCGCCGGCGCGGATTTGGTCGAGCGGCACCTCCTCATCCGTGCCGTCGGGCCGGATGCGGTGCGCGGTCTTCGGCGCGAGGTTCAGCAGGGCACGGATCGCGTCGCCGGTCTGCGCGCGGGCCCGCAATTCGAGCACCTGGCCGACCAGCACGAGGACGGTGATCACCGCGGCAGGCTCGAAATACACCGCGACGCTGCCGTCATGCGCGCGGAAGCCGGGCGGGAAGATGCCGGGCACGATGGTGGCGAGCACGCTGTAGGCCCAGGCGGCGCCGGTGCCGAGCGCGATCAGGGTGAACATGTTGAGGCTGCGGCGGACGATGGAATCCCACCCGCGCTGGAAGAACGGCCAGCCCGCCCACAGCACCACCGGCGTGGCAAGCACAAGCTGCAACCAGTTGCTGTTGAAGACACCGTGCAGCGCCATGCCCAGCACGACCACCGGCACGCTCAGCCCGACGCCGATCCACAGGCGCCGGGTCATGTCGGCGAGTTCGGGATTGGCGGGCGCCTCCGCCGTGATCGTCAGGGGCTCCAGCGCCATGCCGCAGATCGGGCAGCTTCCCGGGCCGGCCTGGCGCACCTCGGGATGCATGGGGCAGGTGTAGATGGTGCCCGGTGCCATCGGCGGCGCCTCGGCTTTTTCCTGCGGGGCCAGGTACTTGGCGGGATCGGCGGCGAATTTGCCGCGGCATCCGGCGCTGCAGAAATGGAAGATGGTGCCGGCATGGTCGAAGCGGTGCTTCGAGGTTGCCGGATCGACGGTCATGCCGCAGACCGGGTCGATGGATTTCCCGGGGACCTTCCCGGGCGCGTTCCCGGAATCCGCCACGGCAACGGCGTGATGTGCGTGGTGGGACATGGCCTGCATCCTTCTTGCCCGCGCTGGGCCTGGCCGCTATATATACCCCACCTGGGTATGGTAACAAGATGAACGAGACGACAAAAAAATCGGTGGCGGCGCGGCTGAAGCGGATCGAGGGCCAGGTGCGCGGCGTGCTGCGCATGGTCGAGGAGGACCGCTACTGCGTCGATGTCCTCACGCAGATCAGTGCGGTGCGGGCCGCCCTTCACACCGTGGAGGAGCAGGTGCTGCAGGATCACGTCTCGCATTGCGTCGCCGGCGCCTTTGCCTCGGGCGACGTGGTGGACCAGCGGCACAAGGTGGAGGAACTGGTGGCGGCGATCGGCCGGATGACGCGGTAGCGCGTGATCCGCGCAGGCGGTTCAGCGCGCCGGGCAGTCCGCCGGATTGCGCGACAGCACGCCGGGCAGGCCGGTCACCGCCGCGGACCAGCGGAACAGCCCATCGTCCTCGGCATCGCAGTAGACGCCGGAGGCCGTCAGCGCCGAGCGCACCTCCACCGGCACCTGCGCGCGCATCGCCGACTGCGACAGCGTCCCCAGTTCCAGGATGCGCGATTTCGGCGACAGCACCGTGAGCGACAGGCCGAGCAGCAGGATGGCGGCCAGCAGCAGCGGAACGACGCGGCGCTGCGGATCGACATGCAGCAGGAACCGCAGGTTGATCGGCACAATGACCAGCGGCAGATAGAGCCAGTAGCGCAACTCGTGCGCCCGCGGCAGCAGCGCGGTCGCGACGCACAGCAGCACGGCCGCGCCGACCATCACGCGCTGCCGGTGATCCGGCGTCCGGGCGGGACGCAGCAACTGGTACAGCAGCAGGCAGAGATTGCCGAGGACGAAGACCGCGCCCCAGCCGCCGGTGCGGGCGGGGCCGCCGCGCCTGGGCTGCTCGCCCGCCTCGCTGCCCAGGCTGTACCACGGCGCCACGCCGCGCATCGTCCAGTCGAACTCGGTGATCGAGAGTACGAAGTTCACCGGCTCCGGCAGGGTGACCTGGCGGGAGCCGTACAGCAGGTAGGTCGGCGTCGCGGGATCGGTCGACAGGTCCTCGGGGCCCGGGAACACGTGGCGACCGGCGACCGCAACGTCGATCGGGTAGACCGGGTTGCCGAAGCGCACGACGTTGGCGATCGCCCAGGCCGATGCGAGGATGGTCGCGACGGCCAGCACCAGCAGGATCCCGAGGCGCCGGCGCGGCACGATGCCGCGCACCACGAGGCAGGTGACGCCGATCGCCGCCGCCACGGCGACGCAGCCCAGCAGCGCCTGGTACTTGATGTTCCCGGCGATCGCGAAGGCCGCCAGGACGGCGGCGATCCTCGGCCAGGCTGCCGCACCCGCCGTGCCCGCCGCCAGGTCCGCCAGCAGGAAGAAGCCGATGGCGATGGCAAGCGCGCCCGGCAGGTCGTTGTTGGTGCCCATGAAATGCAGCACCAGCATCGGCGAGGCGAACACGCCCATGACCAGGGTGAGGGGCGGGATGCGCAGGCCGCGCCAGCACGTCCAGCCATAGGCGCCGGCCAGCACGAGCTGCGGCAGGACGATGGTCCACAGGGCGCCGGTGAGGGCCCAGATGCCGCCCTGCGCCAGTTCCCAGATTTTGGGGAAGCCCTGGAACCGGTCGAGCGAGCGGGCATCCATGTGGAATGCCGCGCAGCCGCCGCCGATGTTCCACAGGCAGCTTGCGAAGGGCAGGTGGTACCACCACGAATCGTAGGAGACGATCGGCGCGACCACGGCGTGCAGCGTCAGCAGCAGCAGCACGCCCAGTGGGAGTGCGGTCGTGATCAGTCGTCGCGTCCTGCCGATCCACACCGTTCGCCACCCTTCCCCGCGCCGCGTTATACTGCGCCGATGGCACCGGAACCACGCGCCAATCCTCGGCTGGCCGGCCACGCGGCGGCCGAGGCGACATTGCTCGAGGCCATGCGCACCGGGCGCATGCACCACGCCTGGCTGATCACGGGACCCGACGGCGTCGGCAAGGCGACCCTGGCGTTCCGCTTCGCCCGGCGGCTGCTGGCCGGCGTGCCGGACGGCGACTCGCTGGCGCTCGACCCGTCCGATCCGGTGTTCCGCCGCGTCGCCGCCGGTTCGCACGCCGACCTGCTGACCGTGGAGCGCGGCTACGACGAGAAGCGCAAGCGGATGCGCACGCAGATCGCGGTGGAGGATGTGCGGCGGATCGGCGGCTTCATGAGCCTGACGCCGGCCGAGGGCGGCTGGCGGATCGTGATCATCGACGGCGCGGAGGAGATGAACCAGGCATCGGCCAATGCCCTGCTGAAGGTGCTCGAGGAGCCGCCGCAGCGCGCCGTGCTGCTGCTGGTCTGTGGCGCGCCGGGCCGGCTGCTGCCGACGATCCGCAGCCGCTGCCGCCGTCTGCGCCTCGATCCGCTGGCCCAGCCGGCGATGGAGGAGGTTCTGGCGGCGTACCTGCCCGAGATGCCGGCCGATGACCGCGACCGGCTGGTGACGGTGGCGGAGGGTTCGCCCGGGCGCGCACTGATGCTGGCGGAGGAGGAGGGGCTGGCGATCGCGCGGCTGGTCGATGAGGTGCTGGCCGCGCTGCCGGGCCTGAAGCCGGCGCGCGCCTATTCCGTGGCGGACACGCTGGCGCGCGGCGACACCGCATTCAGCAATTTCATGGACCTGCTGCGGGCCGGGATCGCGGCGTCGGTGCGCGACGTCGTGCGCGGGCGGGCGGACGAAGAGCAGTCGCGGCTGGTTGCGCTGCGTCCCCTTGATGCCTGGGGCGACGTGTGGCACGCGCTGACGCGGCTGCAGGATGAGACCGAGCGCTTCGCCCTCGACAAGCGGCAGGCGATCGTGGCCAGCCTCGGCATGCTCAGCGGAAATATATCATGACCCCACGATACTACGTCACGACCCCGATCTATTATGTGAACGGCGCGCCGCATATCGGCCACGCCTACACCTCGGTCGCGGCGGACGTGATGGCGCGGTGGAAGCGGCTCGACGGGTTCGACGTGTTCTTCCTGACCGGCACCGACGAGCACGGCCAGAAGGTGGAGACGGCGGCGCGCAATGCGGGCATGGACCCGCAATCCTTCACCGATCAGGTGTCCGCCGATTTCCGCGACATGTCCGACCGGATGGGCATCTCCTACGACGACTGGATCCGCACCACCGAGGAGCGCCACAAGGTCTCCTGCGCCGAGTTGTGGCAGCGGATCGCGGCCAGCGGCAACATCACCCTGGGCCACTATGAAGGCTGGTACGCCGTCCGCGACGAGGCGTTCTACGACGAGGGCGAACTCACCACGCGGCCGGACGGCAGCAAGATCGCGCCGAGCGGCGCGCCGGTGGAGTGGGTGAGGGAGCCCTCGTATTTCTTCAAGCTGTCCGAATGGCAGGACAAGCTGCTGAAACTGTACGAGGACGAGCCTGATTTCATCCTGCCGGCGGGCCGCCGCAACGAGGTCTTGAGCTTCGTGCGCGGCGGGCTGCACGACCTGTCGATCAGCCGCACCAGCTTCACCTGGGGCATTCCGGTGCCCGGCGCGCCGGGCCACGTGATGTATGTCTGGCTCGACGCGCTGACCAACTACATCACCGCCTGCGGCTTTCCCGACGAGACGGCGCCCCGCTGGCAGTACTGGCCGGCGGATGCGCATTTCGTCGGCAAGGACATCCTGCGGTTCCACACCGTGTACTGGCCGGCCTTCCTGATGGCGGCCGGGCTGCCGGTGCCGAAGCGGGTGACCTCGAACGGCTGGTGGACGGTCGACGGCGAGAAGATGAGCAAGTCGCTGGGCAACGTGATCGAGCCGCGGGCGCTGGTCGACGCGTTCGGGCTCGACCAGGTGCGCTATTTCCTGCTGCGCGAGAAGCCGTTCGGCGGCGACGGCACGCTGTCGCACCAGGCGCTGATCACGCGGACCAACGTCGAACTGGCCAACGATCTCGGCAACCTGGCGCAGCGCTCGCTGTCGCTGATCGCGCGCAACTGCGAGGGGCGGCTGCCGGGCAGGGGGGCCGCCACGGCCGAAGACACCGAGTTGCTGGCGATGGCCGATGCGCTGCCCGGCCTGCTGCGGGAGCGGCTGGACCGGCAGGTGTTCCA
Organism: Acetobacteraceae bacterium; assembly: GCA_037201625.1. Lineage (GTDB taxonomy): Bacteria > Pseudomonadota > Alphaproteobacteria > Acetobacterales > Acetobacteraceae > JAMXLO01. Next base: position 601,299 of record JBBCGR010000004.1, read on the forward strand.
CGAGGCGCTCGAGGATGTCTGGAAGGTGGTGCGCGCGGCGAACGGCTATATCGACCGCCAGGCGCCCTGGGCGCTGCGCCGCACCGATCCGGCGCGGATGGCGGTGGTGCTGCGGGTGCTGGTGGACGCGATGCGGGTGATCGCCACGGTGCTGCAGCCGTTCATGCCGGGGAGCATGGCGCGCATGCTCGACCAGCTTGGCGTTCCGGCCGATGACCGGCAGCTTGCCGCGCTGGCGGTGCCGCTGGCGGACGGGCTCGCGCTGCCGGCGCCGCAGGGCATCTTCCCCCGCTATGTGGAGCCGGCCGCTTAGACGATGCTGATCGATTCGCACTGCCATCTGGACTACTTCACCGAGGCGGAACGCCCCGACGTCCTGGCGCGGGCCGCGGCGGCGGGCGTCGCCGGGATGGTGACGATCGGCACCACCCTGGCGCAGTCGCGGAGCCTGCCGGCGATCGCCGCGGCGGGCGCCAATATCTGGTGCACCATCGGCGTCCATCCGCACCACGCGGGCGAGGAACCGGTGCCGGCGCCCGAGACGCTGGCGGCGATGACGCAGGACAAGAAGGTCATCGGCATCGGCGAATCGGGGCTCGACTATTTCTACGACCGGGCGCCGCGCGACGTGCAGCAGGCCGGCTTCCGCGCGCATATCCGTGGCGCGCGCCTGGCCGGCGTGCCGCTGGCGATCCACGCGCGCGACGCCGATGACGACATCGCGGCGATCCTGCGGGATGAACGCGAGCGCGGCGGCGATTTCGACTTCCTGCTGCACTGCTTCAGTTCCTCGCGCGCCCTGGCGGAGGCCGCCATCGCGATGGGCGGTCATGTCAGCTTCTCGGGGATCCTGACCTTCCCGAGATCCAGCGAATTGCGTGAGATCGCGCGCGATGTTCCGGCCGAGCGCCTGCTGGTGGAGACCGACGCGCCGTATCTCGCGCCGGTGCCGTTTCGCGGCAAGCGCAACGAGCCTGCCTACGTGGCGCACACCGCCGGCGTGCTGGCCAAGGTGCGCGGGCTGGAACCCGAGGCGCTGGCCGACCTCACGACGCGGAATTTCCACCGCCTGTTCCGCAAGGCAGCCTGAGCGCGATGCGGATCGTCCTGCTCGGCACCGGAGGATCGGCGGGCGTGCCGCTGATCGGCGGCGAGGACGGCAGCGGCAACTGGGGCGTCTGCGATCCCGCCGAGCCGCGCAACCGCAGAACCCGCTCGAGCATCGTGGTCGAATCCGATGATGGTGCACGAATCCTGGTGGACACCTCGCCCGACATGCGCGGCCAGTTGCTGGACTGCCGGGTGCCGCGGGTTGACGCGGTGCTCTACACGCACGCGCATGCCGACCATATCACCGGCCTGGACGATGTGCGGATCCTCAACCGGATCGCCGGCCGACCGCTGGAGGCGTTCGCCACGCGCGGCACGCTGGACGAGTTGATCCGCCGGTTCGGCTACGCCTTCAAGGAGTGGCAGCCGCCGTATTTCTTCCGCCCGGTGCTGGTGCCGCGCGAGGTGGCCGCCGGCGAGACGGTCAGCATCCAGGGCGTGCCGATCCGGCTGTTCGAGCAGGACCACGGGTTCGCGCGCTCGCTGGGGCTGCGGATCGGCAGTTTCGGCTATTCGACCGACGTGTTCGACCTCGATGAGAGCGCGCTGGCCGCGCTCGAGGGCGTGGACACCTGGGTCGTCGGCTGCTTCCTGCGCGACGGCGCGCACAAGACGCACGCCAACCTGGTGCGCGTGCTGGCCTGGGTCGAACGCCTGCGGCCGCGCCGGACGGTGCTCACGCATATGGGTCCGGACATGGACTGGCAGTGGCTGGTGGCGAACCTGCCGGCCGGCGTCGAACCGGGCCATGACGGCATGGCGCTCGACTTAACATAATATATCTTATGCGGCATTCGGATATGGGCGAACGGGAGCCTGGCCATGAGCGCTGAAGCCGAACTGCGCCGCCTGCTCGACATCATGGCGGCGCTGCGCGACCCGGAGACCGGCTGCCCCTGGGACAAGGAGCAGAGCTTCGCGACCATCGCGCCGTACACCATCGAGGAAGCCTACGAGGTCGCCGATGCGATCGGCCGCGGCGACCTCGCGGCGCTGCCGGACGAACTGGGCGACCTGCTGTTCCAGGTGGTCTACCACGCCCGCATGGCCGAAGAGATCGGCCAGTTCGACTTCGCCGGCGTCGCCCGCGCGATCGCCGACAAGATGGTCCGCCGCCATCCGCATGTGTTCGGCGACGCCGCCGCGCGCGACGCCGCGGAACAAACCATGGCCTGGGAGGCGCAGAAGAAGCGCGAGCGCGCCGCGCGGTCCGAAACAGGAACATTGGCCGGCGTGCCGGAGGGCCTGCCCGCCCTCGCCCGCGCCGCGAAACTGACGGCCCGCGCGGCAAGGGTCGGCTTCGACTGGCCCGACGCGGCCGCCGTCCTGACCAAGCTGGATGAGGAGGTGGCGGAACTGCGCGCCGAGTTGCCGGGCGCCGATCCGGCGCGCCTGGCCGATGAGGTGGGCGACCTGCTGTTCGTGCTGGCGAACCTCGCGCGGAAGCTGCACCTCGACCCCGAGGCGTGCCTGCGGCAGGCGAACGCCAAGTTCAGCCGCCGCTTCAACCAGGTCGAGGACCGGCTTGCCGATCAAGGAAAAACTGCCGCGGAGGTGTCGCTGGACGAGATGGAGGCGTTGTGGGTAGAAATCAAGAAAACTGAATAGCTTGTCGGGTGTTGCTGCGGTCGGATATCAGCAGAGCCTGATCCGCAGCGTCAGCGTCTCCCGCTCGCCCGGCGGGATCAGCATCAGTCCCGGCTTGTCGCGGAACTCGCCATCGAAGTCGCTCGGGCTCGCCATGCCGTACCAGGGCTCGATGCAGACGAAGTCGCCGCCCTCGCGCGACCAGATGCCGAGTTGCCGGAAGCCCTGCCAGGCGACCTCCACCGCCGGCGCACCGGGCGCGCAGTAGCGCACCGAGGTGCTCGCCGGTTCCGGCAGGATCACCGCATCATCGGCGAACAGGGCGGGTGCCAGGGCCAGCCGATAGCCATCGATCGGGCTCGGCTCCGGCGCCGGCCGCAGCAGACCGCCGGTCAGGCGGCGGATCGGACCGGTCTCCGGGACCTCGAACTCCAGCGCGTGCGACGCCTTGTCGAGGTCGTCGACCAGCGGCCAGACGAACGCCGGATGCGCGCCGAGCGAGGCCGGCAGCACCTCCCGGCCGGGATTGGTCACGGTGAAGCTCTGCTCCAGCGTGTCATCGTCCAGCGAGAAGGCGATCTCGAGGCGGAACGCGAACGGATACATCGCCCGCGTCTCGGCGTCCTCGTGCAGCACGAGGCGGCACGACGTCGCGCTGCGGCTGAGCCAGGCGAAGCGGCGGTCGCGCGCGAAGCCATGCTGGGTGAGGCGGTAGGTGCGGCCGTCGTGGCGCAGCGTGTCGTCCTTGAGGCGGCCGACGATCGGGAACAGCACCGGGGCGTGGCGGGGCCAGACCGGTGCGGCCTGCCACAGGAACTCGGTTCCCGCGGCGTCGCACAGCGAGCAGAGTTCGGCGCCATCCGCCTTCACTTCGGCGGACAAGGTGCCATTGGATAGAACGTGCCGGTCCATCATCGGACAGCGACCCCGACGACCATGACGCCGAGCATAGCGACGACCGTCACCGCCCGCCAGAGCACGCTGACCCGTCGCCGTTCCACGCAACCAGACCCTCCGACACAGCCGATCCCGAGCCATGCTTCGCCGGTGTGGCCGGGGTCAAGCCTCGCGCAGCGACCGCCGCAGGCGGCCCGGGCTTGAGGCCGGCCGCACCGGCGCAGGCACAATCGGCATCGGATGATGCAAACCCCCCAGACAGCTACCCCGCCGACCGCACAGCGGACACCAGCGGCACCGCCGGCGCAGAGCCTCGGCGCAGATAGAGCGCCACCGTCGTGCCCTCGCCCGGCGCGCTCTCCAGCGTGATATGCCCGCGGGACTGCTTGACGAACCCATACACCTGGCTCAGTCCGAGCCCGCTGCCCTGCCCCACCGCCTTGGTGGTGAAGAACGGTTCGAACGCCGCATCGCGGATCTCCCGCGTCATGCCGATCCCGGTATCGGCGACGGTGACGCGCACATAGTCGCCCGCCTCGACATCCGGCAGCCCGGCCGCGGTCGACGCATCGATCACCGCGTTGTCGACCGCAATGGTCAGGCGTCCGCCGCCCGGCATCGCATCGCGCGCATTGATCGCGAGGTTCAGCACCGCCGTGTCCAACTGATGCGGATCGGCTTCGGCCGGCCAAAGATCGTCGCCCCAGCGCGTCACCACCGAGATCTCGCCGCCCAGCATCCCGCGCAGCATCTCGGACAGGCTGGCGATGCGTTCCGTCACATCGAAGCTGACCGGCTGCAACGCCTGGCGCCGTGCGAAGGCCAGCAATTGCTGTGTCAGCGTGGCGCCCTTCTCGGTGCCGCTCATGGCGCGGTCGATATGGCGGCGCAGCGGATCATCGCCGCCGATGCGCAACGCCAGCGCCTCGAGATTGGCCTGGATCACCTGCAGCAGGTTGTTGAAGTCGTGCGCGACCCCGCCGGTGAGCTGACCGACCGCCTCCATCTTCTGCGACTGGCGCAGCATCTCTTCGGCGCGCTCGCGTTCGATGGTCTCCCGGCGCAGCGCGGCGACCGCGGCATCGCGCTCGGCGATCTGCTGGGTCAGCCGCTCATTGGCCTGCAGCAGCACATGCGGCGACGGCAGCGCCACGAGCCGCGGCAGCAGCGGCCAGAGGGCGGCGGCGGTCATGACCGAGGCGAGTGCGGTGACGACCTTGACCAGGCCGTCCGCCAGATAGTCGGGATGCCAGAGCGTCCAGATGCCCATCGCGTGGGTGGTGCCGCACGCGAGGATGAACAGGGCGAACAGCCAGCCCATCCAGCCGAACACGATATCGCCGCGCCGCAGCAGCAGGACGGCGATCGCCAGCGGGATGGAATAATACGAACCGGCGATCACCGCGTCCGAGACCACGTGCAGGGCCATCAGGCCGGGTTCCCAGGACAGGCAGAACCCGTGCGGCGTCAGTACCGCAGCATCGAACAGGCCCGAGGTGATTGCCATTGCCCAGCTCCCGGTGCGGCCGCCGGGTCACGCAGGCCGGGCGGCCGGGTCACGCGTTCAGTTCGGCCCGCACCGCAGCTTCCAGATCGCGCATTCGGAACGGCTTGCGCAGGAACCGCCGCTCGACCTGCTGGGACACGAAATAGCCGGAGATCAGGATGATCTTGAGATCGCGCTGACGCTGGGTGGCGAGGTTGGCCAGTTCGATTCCTGACATGTCGGGCATGCGGATATCGGTAATGATCATGCGCAAATCGGGCGTGTGCGCAAGCAGGTCGAGCGCTTCCGCCCCGCCGCCTGCCTGGACGACATTATAGCCGAAATCCTGCAGGAATTCGGCGACGACGATCCGCACTTCGGGATCATCGTCCACGATCATCAGTTTCGGGCGGTCTGCTCGCCCATCGCCGGGCGACGCAGTCTCACTATCGGTCACGCAGGACACCGTTGCTCCCCGAACACTGAGGGAGTCCCCTGTCTCCCATCAGGCCGCGCGCCGAAAGTCAGGCTCGGCACCGGACCATTATCGTCCATAGCATTGCAGGATGGTGCCAGCCCATGACCATCATTCTCTGGCGCGACGGGCGATCAATCACAAACCTGCGACCAATCCGCAATGGTTTCGCAAGGGGTGCTGAACTCGACGTTGCGGCCGATCCATGCCATGGCTGCGATGCAGTCTCAGCCCGTGAGGATGATGCAATCATGAGTGCTTCGGAGCGCCAGGGCCCCCTCGCCCGGTTCAAGGTGATCGACCTCTCACGGGTGCGCGCCGGCCCGACCGCGGTGCGCCAGCTTGCCGACTGGGGCGCCGATGTCATCAAGGTGGAATCCCCCGAGGGCGACGCCGGCATGGGCGGCGAGCGGCACGGTCCGGACTTCCAGAACCTGCACCGCAACAAGCGCAGCATGACGCTGAACCTGAAGGCGCCGGAGGGCGTCGAGATCCTCAAGCGCCTGGTGCGCGAGGCCGATGTGCTGGTGGAGAATTACCGGCCGGACGTGAAGTTCCGCCTGGGGATCGACTACGCGACCCTGCGGCCGGTCAATCCGCGGCTGGTGTACGCCAGCATCTCGGGCTTCGGCCAGGATGGCCCGTATCGCGAGCGCCCGGGCTTCGACCAGATCGCGCAGGGCATGGGCGGGCTGATGTCGATCACCGGCCTGCCCGGCCAGGGCCCGGTGCGCGTCGGCATTCCCGTGGCCGACCTCACCGCCGGCATCTTCTGCGCCATGGGCATCCTGGTGGCGCTGCTGGAGCGCGAGCAGTCGGGCGAGGGGCAGTGGGTGCAGAGCAACCTGCTCGCCGCCCAGATCGCCATGCTGGACTTCCAGGCGGCGCGCTGGACGATCGGCCACGAGGTGCCCGGCCAGGCCGGCAACGACCACCCGACCAGCATCCCGACCGGCGTGTTCCAGACCGCGGACGGCTACATGAACATCGGCGCCGCGGGCGAGGCGATCTACCAGCGCTTCTGCAAGGTGATCGAGGCGCCGGAGCTTGCCACCGATCCGGATTTCGCGACCAACGCCGACCGCTCGAAGAACCGCGCGCGGCTGCACGAGGCGATCGGCGCGATCACCCGCAAGCGCACGACGGCGGCGTGGATCGACCTGCTGAACCAGTCCGGCGTGCCATGCGGACCGATCTACAAGATGAACGAGGTGTTCGCCGATCCGCAGGTGCAGCACCTCAACATCACGCGCCACGTGCAGCACAAGGTGCTGGGCGACGTCGAGGTGGTGGGCCAGGCGATCGAATTGTCGCGCACGCCGTGGAGCGTGCGCAGTGCGACGCCGGAACCTGGCGAGCACACCGACAGCGTGCTGCGCGAGCTGGGCTACGGCGACGCGGACATCGCGCGGCTGCGCGAGCAGAAGGTGGTGTAGCGGACGGGGACTGCGACTGGGAGCGCGGGGAGCGCGGCTGCTCTGACCCAGTCCGTCATGACCGGCGCAGGCGGGTCATCCATGTCTTTGCCACTCGCTCCGACCAACGCCGTGGATGGCGTGGACAAGCGCGCCTCACCGCATCGGTGATGCCACCTGCACGGATCACGCGCTGGTGTACCGCGTCGTCGTGGTCTCGCGCGTGCCCGGCGTGCTGATCACCACCGGTTCGGCGGCGACCGAGCGCGGCTCCCCTCGCCCCTCCCACAGCCAGTACCTGTTGTCGCCGGCGCCGTTCACCGCAACCACCTTGTGCTGGCCCTTCGCATCGATCGCATGGATCGTGACGCGGCTGATCAACCCGCCGCGCAGCGCACGCATATCCTCGACCGCTTCGGCGACCGCATCGGCCACGCCGGCGCCCTGCTTCATGTACAGCACAATGGATCGCGCGGTGCAGCAGCGGATGGTCATCTCGCCCGCGCCGGTGCACGCCGCCGCGCCATAGCGCGTGTCGGCATAGGACCCGGCGCCGATGATCGGGCTGTCGCCGAGCCGTCCTGGATACTTCCAGCCCCAGCCCGACGTGCTGGTGCCGGAACAGAGACTCCCGGCCGCGTCGTGCGCCAGGAACACGGTGGTGTCGCGCCCGACCTCCGGGTCGATCGCGTGGCGGCACAGCGGCGCCAGCGGCACGTCGGGCCAGGCGGCCTTCAGTTGCGGCGGCACCTCGTTGTCAAACCATGCCTGCCAGGCGCGCCGCGAATCCTCGATCAGGTTGTCGGCCGTCTCGGCACCGATCTCGCGCGCGAAACGGGCTGCGCCCTCCCCCACCAGCAACTCGTGCGGCAGGTGGCGCATGATCGCGCGGGCCACGCTGACCGGGTGCAGATAGCCCTGCAGCGCACCCACCGCGCCGGTGCGCAGCGTGGTGCCGTCCATCATGCAGGCGTCGAGTTCCATCGCGCCGAGCAGGTTCGGCCAGCCGCCGCGTCCCACCGTGCGCACCGAGGGATCGGCCTCGATGATGCGGATGCCGGCCTCGATCGCATCGAGCGCATCCGCCCCCTCCCCCAGCATCCGCGCCGTGGTCGGAACGCCGAGCGTGCCTTCGTTGTTGGTGACCAGGATCATCGCCGCCGCCTCCTTACAGGCGTCGCGCGATCCGTGGATCCATCAGGTCGCGCACGCCATCGCCCAGCACATTGATCGACAGGACCATGATGCCAAGGAACACGCCAGGGAACAGTACCGACCAGATCGCCAGCATGATGTAGTTGCGCCCTTCGGCGATCATGTTGCCCCAGCTTGGCACCTCGGGCGGCGTGCCGACGCCGAGAAATCCGAGATAGGCCTCGATCAGCACGGCGGACGCGGCGATGTACGTCGCCTGTACGATGATCGGGGTCGTCGCATTCGGCAGGATGTGGCGCAGCAGGATGCGCGGCAGGCGCGTGCCGCTGGCGATGGCGCCCTGCACGAAGGTCTGCTCGCGGATCGACAGCACCACCGCGCGCACCATCCGCACCACGCGGGGGATTTCCGGGATGGTGATCGCGATGATCACGGTCTGCACGCTGGCCTTGCTGAGCGACAGCATGGCGACCGCGAGCAGGATGCCGGGGATCGCCATCAGCCCGTCCATCACGCGCATCGCCAGCATGTCCATGATGCGGAAATACCCGGCGAGCAGGCCGATCAGCGTGCCCACCACGGTGCTGAGCAGCGCGACGGCGACGGCGATGGCGATCGAGATGCGCCCGCCCCACAGCGTGCGGGTCAGCACGTCGCGGCCATAGGCATCGGTGCCGAACCAGTGTGCCGCGCTCGGCGGGCGCATCCGCTGGCCGAGACTGAGGGCGATCGGATCATAGGGCGAGATCCACGGCGCGAGCAGCGACAGCAGCACCAGGACGACCAGCAGGAAGCCGCCGAAGGCGATGCGCGGATGGCGCCGGAGGAAGGTCAGGGACTGCGCCACGGTCAACTGGGCCAATGTCAACTGCGCCAAGGTCAATAGCGGATGCGGGGATCGAGGAAGGCATAGGCCACGTCGATCGCCAGGTTGATCAGCACGTAGACGAACGAGGCCATGAGGATGACGCCCTGGATCACCGGGTAGTCGCGCTGCGTCACCGCCTCGATCGTCAGGCGGCCGATGCCGGGAATGGCGAACACGCTCTCGGCCACCACGACGCCGCCGATCAGCAGCGCGATGCCGAGACCGATGGTGGTGACGATCGGCACCGCGGCGTTCTTGAGCGCGTGGCGGATCAGCACGGTGCGCGGTGCCAGGCCCTTGGCGCGCGCGGTGCGGATGTAATCCTCGTTCAGCACATCGAGCATCGTGCTGCGCGTCATGCGTGCCAGCAGGGCCGCGAAGATCAGCCCGAGCGACAGCGCCGGCAGCACCAGATGCTGCCAGAACGAGGTGAAATTCTCGCCGATCGGCGTGTAGCCCTGCACCGGCAGGATGCGCCACTGGCGGGCGAACTGGTAGACCAGCGCATAGCCGATCAGGAACACCGGCGCCGAGAAGGCGAACACCGCGACGCCCATCACGAGGTGGTCGATCCAGGTGCCGGCCTTCCACGCCGCGATGATGCCGAGCGGCAGCGCCACCAGGATCGCGAAGCTCATCGTTGCGATCGCCAGCATGCCGGTCGGTTCCAGCCGCTGGGTGATCAGCGACAGCACCGGCAGCTTGCTGAACACCGAGACGCCCAGGTCGCCGCGCAGCAGGCCGCCGAGCCAGAGGCCGAACTGCACGATCAGCGGGCGGTCGAGCCCGAGCGTGGCGCGCACGCGCTCGATATCCGCGTCGGTCGCGCTGTCGCCGGCGATGATCGCCGCCGGGTCGCCCGGGCTCAGATGCAGCAGCAGGAACACCACGACGGCGACCACCAGCATGACCGGAATGGTCGCCAGGACGCGGCGCACGATGAAGGCGAGCATCGCAGGCTATTTCTTGTCGATGTTCCAGTAGACCGGCATGCCGGCGGGGACCACGCCGGTGACGTTCTTGCGGAACGCGATCGGCTGGAAGAACTGGCCGATCGGCACGAACGGCACCGATTCATAGGCGCGCCGCTGGATGTCGGCCAGCATCGCATGCCGCTTGGCGCGCTCCGGCTCGCGCGTCCATTGCGTCACCAGTTTCTGCAGCGTCTCGTCGCACGCCCAGCCGACATTGGCGGTCTCGCAGCTTGAATTGAACCAGACATCGGTGATCGGCGTGGTGACGTCGGGTCCCGCCTGCGTGGTGATGAACAGGTTCCAGCCGCCCTTGTCGATCGGATCCTTCTTCGCGCGCCGGATCGAGATCGTGCTCCAGTCGGCCGCCTGCACATCGACATTGACGCCCGCCGCGCGCAACTCGGCGATCATCACCGTGGTGAGCGCGTTGTACTGCGCCCGGTCCGTCGGCTGCAGCACCACGATCTTCTCGCCCTTGTAGCCGGCCTCGGCCAGCAGCGCCTTGGCCTTGGCGATGTCGGGCTTCTTGATCGCACCCGCGTCGGTCTCGGCATCCGAATTGCACAGGAAATACGCGCCGCAGTATTTCATGTACAGCTTCGGATTGCCCACCGCCGCCTGCATGTAGTCTTCCTGGTTGACCATGTACAGCAGCGCCTGGCGCGCCTTGTAGTTGTCGAACGGCGGGTTCTTGCTGTTCGGCCGGATCAGACCCTGCACCCCCAGGTTGTCGATCTGCATCACCGTGATGTCGGGGTTGTCTTCCAGCATGGCGATGAAATCGAGCGGCGGCGCCTCGAAGTAATCGATCTCCCCGGTCATCAGCGCGCTCAGCGTGGTGTTGGCGTCGGGGATGTACAGCCACTCGAGCCGGTCGAGCTTGGGGATCTTGCCGCCGGACATGTAGTCGGGCGGTTCGTTGCGCGGCACATAGGCGTTGTTCTTCACGAACACGACCTTGTCGCCCGGCTTCCACTGGTCGCGCTGCATGATGAACGGACCGGAACCGATCGAGGCGGTGATCTGCTCGCTCGCCGGCGTCCGCGCGATGCGCTCCGGCATCATGTACGCCGAGGTGCTGGGCTTGCCCAGCGTCTCGAGCACCAGCGCGTAGGGCTCCTTCAGCATCATCTTGAACGTGCCGGTGTCCACCGGATCGAGCGACGACACCTTGTCGGCAAGCTGCTGGCCCATCACGTCGCGCACCATCCAGCGCTTCAGCGAGACGACGCAGTCGGTGGCGGTCACCGGCTGGCCGTCATGGAATTTCAGCCCCGGGCGCAGCGTGAAGGTCCAGGTCAGCTTGTCGTCGCTGACCGACCAGGTATCCACCATCTGCGGCTTCGGCTCGAACTTCGAGTTCAGCGCGAACAGCGTGTCGTACACCACGTAGGCGTAGCGGTTGGTGATGTAGGTCGTGGTCCAGGACGGGTCGAGGATCTTCAGGTCGGCATGCACGACCGCCTTCAGGACCTTCTCGGCGCGGGCCGGCGGCGCGGGCAGCGTGGCGCCGAGTGTGAGCGCGAGCGCCCCCACCCCCGCCAGCCAGTTCGTTATCTTCATGGTGTCGTTTCCCCAAGGCAGGCAGTTCGTCAGGCGGTCGTCAGTCCAGGCAGGTCGTCAGTCCAGGCAGGTCGTCAGTCCAGGCTGAATTTCGGCAGGGTAACCTCTTCCGTCGCCTTGTCGAAGACCACGTGCACCGGCGCGCCGATTTTCACATCGTCGGACGCGCCGACCAGGTTGCTGGCCAGCAGCGGGCCCTCCTCGAGGCGCACCAGGCAGACACGGTACGGCAGCGCATCCTTGTAGCCGTCCCAGTAGGCGCGATGGAAATCGACCCACGATTCCAGCGTCGCCTTGCCGCTGCACTCGGTCCAGGTCTGCTCGGCGTTGAGGCATTTCGGACACACCGGCGACGGCGGGAAATGCCGGTCGCCGCAGGCCGGGCAGGACTGCACGACCAGGCGATGCTCGCGCGCGGCATCCCAGAACGGCTTGCTCAGCGCATCGATGCGCGGCAGCGGCTTGTTGTAGGTCATGGTTCGCTCCCCTCAGCCGCGCGTGTAGATGATCGACCGCGTGCAGGGCGTCGCCTGCACATACTGCACGACCTCGCAGTCCTTCACCTGGCGGGCGCCGCATTCGCCGCGCAACTGGCGCACCGCCTCGACGTTCAGCGCCCAGCCCTGCATGTACGAGTTCGACAGATGCCCGCCATCGGTGTTCACCGGCAGCCGGTTGCCCAGGGCCAGCGTGCCACCCTCGACGAAGCGGCCCGCCTCGCCGCGCGGGCAGAAGCCCAGCCCCTCCAGGCTGAACAGCACCGTCGGGCTGAAATTGTCGTAGCACATCAGCGCATCGACATCGTCGTGACCGACGCCCGCCATGCGGTACGCCTGCTCGCCCGCCGCCTGCACGGCGGGATACCAGAAGTCGAAGTCGAAATTGGAGATCGACGACTGGGTGAAGCTCTCCTGCGCGCCAAATCCCGAGATCAGCACTGGCCGCTGCTTGAAGTCGCGGGCCCGCTCGGCGCTCGTCAGGATGATGCACACCGCGCCGTCGTTGATCAGGCAGTAGTCGAGCAGCCGCAGTGGCGCGGTGATGAAGCGTGCCGATTCGTGATCCTCGATGGTGATCGGATTGCGCATCACCGCATCCGGGTTCAGGCACGCATGGTAGCGCACCGCGACCGACACCTCGGCAAGCTGCCGCGTGGTCGTGCCATAGAGACCCATGTGCCGCTGAAACATCATCGCATGGGCGGCGCCGGGCGAGGTCATGCCCCACGGATCCCAGGTGCCCGGGCTCTCGTCGCCGCCGTAGTTCACCCGGCGCGAGCGGCCGATATTGGCGTACATCAGGGCGACATGCGTGGCCAGCCCCGTTTCGATCGCCATGGCCGCCTCGATGAGGCCCATCCCCGACATCCGGCCATGCGGCGGCAGGGTCAGCGTCCAGCGCGGATCGAGGCCGAGCACCTCGCCCATCCGCGCATAGTACGGGATGCGGCAGACCAGCAGCCCGTCGATCTGGTTCTTGTCGATGCCGCAATCGGCGACCGCATTGCGAAATGCCTGCGCCGCCAGTCCGTATTCGTCGGTGTCCGGGAAATTGCCGTAGCGTGTATTGCCGACGCCGATAACGGCGATCCGGTCCTTCAACTGTGTCAGGTCGTTCATGTCGTCCCCTTCCGCGGCCGCAGTCTCGCGCGCCGCCGCCGCCCTGCCAACCCGCCGGCGCGGTTCTTCGGGTGGAACCTGCGTGAGGCGGCTGCGACGACCCTGCGGCTGCCGCGCGACCTGCAACTACCCTGCGGCCGCGATCTCCGGCCCGACATAGCGCGACGCCGGACGGATCATCCGCCCGCCCGATTGCTGCTCCATCGCGTGCGCCAGCCACCCCGCACCGCGCGAGACCGCGAACACCGCGGTGAACGCCTCGCGCGGCACCCCCACCGCGTCCAGCAGCAGGGCCGCGGCGATCTCGACATTGGCCGGCAGCGAGCGGCCCGGCTTCACCCGCGCCAGCACCGCGGCCAGCCGCCGCTCCACCCGTTCGGCGAACTCCAGCCGTCCCGCCACCGGTCCCATCCGGCGCAGCGCGCGGCGCATCGCCTCGGCGCGCGGATCGTTGCCGCTGAACACGCGATGGCCGAAGCCCATCAGGCGCTCGCCCGCCCGCAGTTTCGCCTCCAGCCAGGCGTCGAGGTCATCGGCCGCCGCCGCCGCATCCAGCAGGTCGAGCGTCGGTCCCGGCGCGCCGCCGTGCAGCTTGCCGGTGAAGGCGCACCACGCGCCGAGCGCCGCGCACACCAGCGACGCGCGGGTCGAGGCGACGACGCGGGCGGCAAAGCTCGAGCCGCTGAGCCCGCTCTCGGCCATCACGCTGAAATACGTGTCGAGCGCCGCGACCGCCGCGGCATCGGCCGGCGCGCCATGCAGCATGCGCAGCAGGTCATCGGCGGTGGAGCGCGAGGGATCGGGCGGCAGGACGGCCGCGCCGCGCAGCAGCACCGGCACCACGACGCTCAGCGTGCCGATGATGGCGGGCGGCGGCGTCGCGTCGGGCAGCGCCGCGAGGGCCAGGCGAACCCCCTCGCCCAGCGGCCGCCCGCTCCAGGCGCCGCGCGCCGCGAACGCCGCGACCCGCGCCGCGCCGAGCGCCGCCGCGATGCCGCCGCGGGTCAGCCCGCTGCCGGCGAAGCCTTCCCACAGCAACGCGACCGTGCCCTCGAAGCCGTGGTGCAGCGGCAGGTCCGCGAGCGGGACGCCACGCACCCACATCATGCCGCCGGCGCGGTCGGTGTGGCTCAGCACGGTCTCCGCGGCGACGACGCCATCCAGTCCGCCCGACATGATCGTTTCCTGTGCTTTCGTCCCGGCCGCAGGATGGCAGGTCTTGAACCGGCTGTGCCAGCCTGCGACAACCGGCCCGACCAGCGGGGGACTCCCTTGAAGACGCCAAAGACCTTGAGCGAAGGCCAGCGCGCCTACGAGGCGAAGCGTGCGGCCAAGGCCGGCATGAGCCTGGACAAATGGCTGGCCAGCAAGCAGCGCGCACAGGAGGCCGAGGCCCGCGCCAGGGAGAAGGCCGCGGAGCCGCCGAAGCCGGTCAAGAAGCCGGGCCTGTTCGCGCGCCTGCTGGAGCGCGCGCAGAAGCCGCTGTAGCCGCGCGCCAGAGCGTGATCCGCGCAGGTGGATCAGCCGGAGCGGTGAATCACGCTCTCAGACAACGAGTTGGAGCGGGCTTCGTGAGCCGATGCGAACGAAGCCCGCGCTACAACATCCGCTGCACGACGCCGTCGCGGCGGATCACGCCATGGTAGAAGGCGCCGGCGACATGGGCCGCGATCAGCACCACCAGCGCGACCCCGCCATACCAGTGCAGCGCCGACATGATCTGCCCGAGCGCCTCGCTCTCGCCCACCGGCGAGGGGATCGGCACCAGGCCGGCCCAGACCAGCGGATAGCCCCAGGCGTTGGTGTCCAGGAAGCCGATCACCGGCTGCAGCAGCAGCAGCGCGTAGAGCAGGGCGTGGTTGGCGTGCGCCGCGAAGCGCATCGCGCCCGGCATGTTGCGCGGCAGCGGCGCCGGCGGATTGGCCAGCCGCCGCAGCAGGCGCAGCAGCACGATGACGAACACCACGACGCCGGTGCTCTCATGGATATTGTAGAGCAGTTGCTTGAAGGTTTCGTCCTTCGGCTCGTACCAGGTGATCCAGAATCCCAGCACGATCATCCCCAGGACAAGAACGGCTGTCAGCCAGTGCAGCCAGCGTGCCACCGTCGGATAGCGGTAGGCCATTCCGGATTCCCCCATGCCTTCGCCCGAGCATAGCGCCACAATCGTCGCGCATGCGGACTGGAGTGTCGACCCGCGCAAGCGGTGGGTGGCGGTGGCACGGCGGGAGACCGGTGTCTGGCGGCTCGCGGCACCCGCGCCGGTGGGCGATGTCGCGACCTTCCTGGCGCGACTGGGCGACGCGGCCGATGGCGGTGCGGTGGCGCTCGGCGCCGACCTGCCGATCGGCCTGCCGCGCGCCTATGCGGCGGCGCTGCCCGAGGCGGATTTCCCGCATTTCCTCGCCGCCCTCGCGACGCGGCCCGATTTCTTCCGGGTGTGCGCCGCGCTGGCCGATGTGCGGCCCGACCGGCCGTTCTATCCGGCGCGCGGCGTGCGGGGCATGACGCGGGCCTCGCACGCCGCGGCGCTCGGTCTTGCCGGCGCGGACGACCTGTCGCGCGCCTGCGACCGCGCCACGGCCGAGCGTCCGGCCGGCGCGCCGCTGTTCTGGACGCTGGGCGCCAACCAGTCGGGCAAGGCGGCGATCGCGGCCTGGCAGGCGCTGCTGCTCCCAGCGCTCGACCGCATCCGGCTGTGGCCGTTCGCCGGTCCCTATCGCAGCCTGCTGGCACCCGGCAGCGTCGCGCTGGCCGAGACCTATCCGGCGGAGGCGCTCCGCCATCTCGGGCTGCGGCTCAAGGGCAGCAAGCGCCGCCAGTCGGACCGCACGGCGCTCGCGGCGCAACTGGCCGGCGCGATGGCGGCGCTCGACGTCTTGCCCGATCCGCCGCTCGCCGCCACGATGGCGGACGGCTTCGGCGCCGATGCCGCGGGCGAGGACCGTTTCGATTGCGTGCTCGGCGTGCTGTGCGTGCTGAACGTGCTCGCGGGGCGCCGGCCGGATATCACGCCGCCCGACCCCTGGCTGACGCGCTGGGAGGGCTGGGTGCTCGGCCAGACCGCGCTGCCGGT
Organism: Acetobacteraceae bacterium; assembly: GCA_037201625.1. GTDB lineage: Bacteria > Pseudomonadota > Alphaproteobacteria > Acetobacterales > Acetobacteraceae > JAMXLO01. The sequence continues at coordinate 617,524 of JBBCGR010000004.1, forward strand.
CGAAAAGAAATGGCGCGTCCCGCAGGACGCGCCCAAGGTTTCGTTCGGTAACGGCCAATGCTTACAATGAGTCGGAACAAATTGACAAGCCGCAAGAAACCATGAGCGCGGACGCGTGGAAGGGGCTGGCGACCGAGCGGATGCCGGTCTTTCTCGGCTACGACCAGACCGAGCGGATGATCGCTGCCCTGCTCGACCGCGCGGCGCGCTGGCAGCCGGACGTGGTGGTGGGCATCGCGCGCGGCGGCCTGGTGCCGGCGACCATGGCCGCCGGCATCATGGCGCTGCCGCTGGCGATGATCGGGCATGACCGGGCGAGCGGCACGACCGAGTGGATCGGCCCGCCGCCCACGGCCTCGCGCATCCTGCTGGTCGATGACGGCTGCAGCACCGGGCGCACGATGCGGGCGGTGCGCGAGGCGCTGCTGGGCGAAGGGCGCGACTGCCTGACGCTGGCCGTGGTGCACGATCCCGAAATCACCAGCTATGTGCCCGACCTGTCGCATCCGATGCGCGCGCTGTGGCGCTTCCCGTGGGAGCGCGGCGAGGCGACGCCGGCCGGCCGCGCGCTGCGGGCCACCGGCGCGGGTCCCGACCGGGCGACGGAACTGCCGTTCTACGGGCTCGACCTGGACGGCGTGTTCCTGCCCGACGTCCCCGATTCGGTCTACACGGCCGGCATCGCCGAGGCGGTGCTGCGGCGGCATGGGCTGGAGCCGTTCCCCACCCTGCCCTTCTTTTCGGCGGACCGCGCCGTGGTGATCACCGGCCGCCCGGAGGAGGATCGCGCGCGCACGCAGGCCTGGCTGGCGCGCTGGGGCCACGGCGACCTGCCGCTGGAGTGCCGGCCGGACACGGTGCCTCACACGCCGCACACCGTCGCGCGCTACAAGGCGGAGACCGCCACGCGCTGGGGCTGCACGCATTTCGTCGAGAGCGACGCCGAGCAGGCGCTGCGCATCGCGGCCCACGCGCCGCATCTCGTGGTGAGCTGGTGGTCGGCGGCCGATACCCGGGCCTGGCTGATCGGCGTCGCGGCTCAGCCGGAATAGAGGCCGGCGGCCCGCGCGCGCACCCGGATCATCGCCGCCAGCAGGTCGAGCGTCGGCGTGGCGATCCCTGTGAGCCGCGCCATCTCGAGCGGCACGGTGTACAGCGCGTCGATCTCCATCGGCCGCCCGGCCTCCAGGTCCTGCAGGATGGACGGCCGGTGCGCCAGCTTGGTGTTGGTGGCGACGACAGCCTCCATGTCGATCCCCAGCCGGAACCCCATCGCGAGCGCCACCGCCTCGGCTTCGGCCACCATGCGGCGCGAGCATTCGATCAGCGCCGGCTCCTCATGCGTGGCGCGCACCGGCGACTGGGTCAGCACGCACATCGGGCCGGCGCTGAGGTTGAAGGTGAGTTTCTGCCAGATCAGCTCACGGATGTTCGGCGCGATGGTCACCGGCAGGCTGGCGGCACGGAACGCCGCCGCCAGCGCCTCGATGCGCGGCGTGGTGGTGCCGTCGGGCTCGCCGAACACGGTGCCGCGGCCGGCGCCGGTCAGCAGGCGCACCACGCCGGGCGCGGGCACGGAACAGGCCGGCCAGAAGATGCCGCCGATCGCGCGCTCCGGCCCGACCGCGTTCCACAGGCCATCGTCCGGGTCGAGTCGCGGCAGATGGCGGCCGTCGAGCGGACCGCCATGGCGATGGAAATACCACCAGGGGATGCCGTTCATCGGGAAGGCGACCGAGGTGTCGGGGCCGAGCAGCGGGGCGATGGTGGCGGCGACGGTGGGCAGTGACGGCGCCTTGACGGTGACGATGACGGCGTCCTGCGGGCCGAGATCGGCCGGGTCGTCGCTGGCGCGCAGGCGCACGGTGAGGCTGCTGTCGGGCGTCTCCACGGTCAGGCCGTGCGTGCGGATCGCCGCCAGATGGGCGCCGCGGGCGACGACCGAGACATCGGCACCGCCCTGGGCGAGCGTGCCCGCGAGGTAGCCGCCGACCGAGCCGGCGCCGAACACGCAGATCCGCATCAGGAACGCACAGCGGGTTCGCCGCCGGTCCTCGCTGCTGCGTCGCCGCCGGTCACTGGGTCTTCTCCGCGTAGTGCCGCACGAAGCGTGCGCCGAGTTCGGTCAGCGCCTCGACCAGCTTCGCGCCGGTCCCGGCCGAACAGCCGCGCGCATCGGCGCCGAACACCGCGTCGGGCGTGATCTCGGACAACTCGATCGGCACGTCGATCTCGGAGCCCTCGAAGCTCGCGGTGCCGAAGCCGGTGACCGGCATGCCCAGGATGTCGGGCGCGTCGTGCGGCAGCGGCGTGAGGTCGGGGCGCATCCATTGCGGGAAGAGGTGCGTGGCGATCGAGGTCAGCGGATCGCCGCCATGGCCGCTGGTCAGCTTGGTCTGCTCCGCGCCGACGATGCCCGGCATCAGGCCGCGGGCGATCTTCCACAGGTAGAAGCTCGGGACCAGCGCGCGGCGCGAGCGCCAGATCTCGCGCGCGGTGTCCAGCACCGCCTGGGTGTTGCCGGCGTGCCCGTTCACCACGATCAGGCGCGAGATGTCGTGCCGCATCAGGCAGGCGAACATGTCGCGCAGCACGGCGCGGAACGTCTCCTGGCCGAGCGAGATGCCGCCCGGCGCGGTGCCGAAGAAATCCGCGCCGCCATAGGCCAGCACCGGGGCCACCAGCGTTCGCGTGCCGCGGGTCGTTGCGCGTTCGGCGATGAGTTCCGCCATGCGTTCGGCCGAGAGGTAGTCGCCCATCGGCGCGTGCGGTCCCTGGTCCTCGAAGCTGCCGAGCGGCAGCAGCACGACCGGCCGCCCGCGCAGGATCTCGCGCATCTCCAGGGCGGTGATCTCGCCCATGCGGTATTTCATCATGCGCGGCTCCGGGCATGCGCCCGGTCCTCCCCCATGCTGGCCACGCGTAACAGGCTGCTCATGCCAGCAGTTCCAGCGCCGCGCGCGACAATGCCTGCACGCCCAGGCCGATGCAGCGCTCGTCCGGCTGGTAGGCGGAATTGTGCAGCTTGTCCCTGCGGCCCGGCTGCGACGAGCCGACCTTCAGTTGGAACGAGGGCACCAACTCGGCCATCAGCGCGAAATCCTCGCCGCCGAGGCCCGGCTCGAACTCGCTGATGACGTCGCCGAACTGATGGCGCACCGCGTCGACCGCCGGGCGCAGCACGCTGTCGTCGTTGCGCAGCGGCGGCGTGCCGCGCCGGTAGACCACCTCGCAGGCGACGCGCATGCCCTCCAGCATCCCGGCGGCGAGGCGCTTGATCGCCGCCTCCGCGATGTCGCGCGCCTCCGGATGGAGGGTGCGGACGGTGCCCTTGATCAGGCACGAATCCGGAATGATGTTGTAGGTGGTGCCGCCCTGGATCGCGCCCACCGTCACCACGGCGGGGTGCATCGGCTTCACCTCGCGCGAGACCACGGTCTGCAACTGCGCCACCAGCATCGCCGCGGCGACCAGCGGATCGACCGCGGTGTGCGGATAGGCGGCATGGCCCGACTTGCCGCGCACCACGATGTCGAACCGGTCCGAGGCCGCCAGGCAGGCACCGTGCACGTAGCCGAACGTGCCGACCGGCATGTCGGGATGGTTGTGGAACGCCAGCGCGAGGTCGATCTTCGGCCCGTCCATCACGCCGTCGGCGATCATCGCCTGCATCCCGCCCAGACCTTCTTCGGCCGGCTGGAACACCAGCTTCACGGTGCCGGCGATCTGCGGCGCCAGGTCCTTCAGCACGGCGGCGACGCCCAGCAGCGTGGTGGTGTGGATGTCATGACCGCACGCATGCATCAGGCCGGGCCGCGTGCTGGCGAACGGCAGGCCGGATTTCTCCTCGATCGGCAGCGCGTCCATGTCGGCGCGGATCGCCAGCACCGGTCCGGGACGGCCGCCCTCGATCACGCCGACCACGCCGGTGCGGCCGATCCCGGTGCGGTGCGGGATGCCGAGCCGCGACAGTTCGCGCGCCACGACGCCGGCGGTGCGGACCTCCTCGAAGCCGAGTTCGGGATGCGCGTGCAGGTCACGGCGCACCTCGATCAGTCCAGGCTCGATGCGCAAGGTGGCGTCGCGGATCGCCGTGGCAGGGTCGTTCGGCAGGGACATGCTCGGGGCCTCGTCTGGGGGATTTAGAGCCGGCGCAGCCACGACCGGGTGAGCCGCAGCGCCTCCGCCGCACTCGGCGTGAGGCGCCACGGCGCTTCCTCTTCCGCCGTCACCTGCTGGAGTCGCGAGCAGCCCGGACAGCGCACTGTCTGGTGGGAGCGCCCGGGCACGATCGTCATCCGCGCACCGCAGCAGCCGCACAGCGTGCGTCGCCGCGGATCCTGTGCGGCGCCGCGAATGACCTCGGCCAGCAGCGGACCCCGGGTCATGACGAGTGGCAGGTATTTCATGCATGGCCTCTCTGGCCGCAACAATAGGGTGCGGACCGCCGGCGCCGCAAACACTCCCTCGCGCGCGGGGCCGGCGGGTCGCGATCATCGCCGACCAAGGGGGACCTCATGACCACGACCGGTGGCTGCCAGTGCGGTGCCGTCCGCTATGCCGTCTCGGCGGCGCCCGCCCAGACCTATGTATGCCATTGCCGCGAATGCCAGCGGCAGTCGTCATCAGCCTTCGGCATCTCCGTCATCTTTCCCGCCGATGCCTTCGCCGTCACGCAGGGCGAGGTGCGCGCCTGGCGACGGCCGGCCGACAGCGGGCGCGTGGTGGACTGCATGTTCTGTCCGGCGTGCGGCTCCCGCCTGTGGCACGCGACGCCCGGCGAGGGGCTGGTCAGCGTGAAGGGCGGCTCGCTCGACCAACCGCCGGACCTCACCGGGGCGATGCATATCTGGACGTCGCGCAGGCTGGCGGGCGTGGTGATCCCGGACGGCGTCACGCAGTTCGCGCAGGAACCCGACTGACGCCGTCCGGGATCACCACGCCGCGCTCAACTCACGCTGGCAAGCACTTCATCGTCGGTGGGAAACTGGCCCGTCGCCTTCTTCGAATAGGCGAGCCGGCCGTCAACCGTGATCTCGAACACACCGCCACCGGATTTGCGCAACTCCACCTGGGTCCCAGGCTGCGTGGTCCGAAGCAGATCTGCCGCCGCACGGGCGCGCGGTTCGTAGCCTCACATGCCGCAGTATTCGATCTCGACCTTCATGTCCTGACCTCCATCATGTCACGCCGCCCCGCCGACCTGCCCCCCGTGGGCGTCGCGTCACGCGAGCGCGGGGTTGCTGGCCGGCGGCGCGGCGCCGACACTACGCCATCCGCAGGCAACGGAGCAGCGCCATGTTCACCACCCGCCCCGAGATCGCCGGCACGTTCGGTGTCGTCGCCAGCACCCATTGGATCGCGAGCCAGGTCGGCATGGCGGTGCTGGAGCGCGGCGGCAACGCCTTCGACGCCGCCGTCGCCACCGCCTTCACCCTGCAGGTGGCGGAGCCGCACCTCAACGGGCCAGGCGGGGACGCACCGATCATCCTGCACGCGGCGCGCACCGGCACGCAGCACGTGATCTGCGGCCAGGGCGTGGCACCCCAGGCGGCGACACTGGACAAGTTTCGCGACCTCGACGTGGACCTGATCCCGGCGACCGGCCTGCTGCCCGCGGTGGTGCCCGGCGCGTTCGACGCCTGGTGCCTGCTGCTGCGCGACTGGGGCACCTGGGAACTGCCGGACGTGCTCGCCTTCGCCATCGGCTATGCGCGCAACGGCATCCATATCGTGCCGCGCATCGCCGCCACCATCGAGAGCATGCGTGCCCTGTTCGAAACCGAGTGGCCGTCCTCGGCCGCGGTGTTCCTGCCGGGCGGCAAGGGCCCCGCGCCGGAATCGCTGCTCGCCCGGCCGGCGCTGGCGGACACCTATGAGCGGATCTGCCGCGAGGCCCTGGGCGAGACGCGCGAGGCGCGCATCGATGCCGCGCGCGGCGCCTGGTATCGCGGCTTCGTGGCCGAGGCGGTGGACCGGTTCTTCCCCTCGACCGATGTGCTGGACGTGACCGGGCGGCGCCATCGCGGCCTGCTCGCGGCCGATGATTTCGCCCGCTGGTCGGCGACCGTCGAGGACCCCGTCGCCTACGACTACCACGGCCACACCGTGCTGAAATGCGGCGCGTGGAGCCAGGGGCCGGTGTTCCTCCAGCAGCTTGCCCTGCTGCGCGGCTTCGACATCGGCGCCATGGACCCGCTCGGCGCCGAGTTCGTGCATACCGTGATCGAGTGCGCCAAGCTCGCCTACGCCGATCGCGAGGCCTATTACGGCGATCCCGATTTCGGCCCGGTCCCGCTCGGGGCGCTGCTGTCGGACGACTACAACGCGGCGCGCCGCAAGCTGGTCGGCCGCAATGCCTCGCTGGAGTTGCGGCCCGGCACCCTGCCCGGCTACGCGCCGGTGGTCGACCAGGGAGGCGCCGGGCGTGCCAACCTGCTGAGCCGGGAGCCGGGCGCGGGCGAGCCCACCGTGGCGCGGCTCGGCGTGATCGGCGCCGACACCTGCCACCTCGACGTGATCGACAGGGACGGCAACATGGTGAGCGCCACGCCGTCCGGCGGCTGGCTGCAATCCTCGCCGGTGATCCCGGAGCTGGGCTTTTGCATGGGCACGCGCGGGCAGATGTTCTGGCTGAAGGAGGGGCTGCCCAACAGCCTGGCTCCCGGCAAGCGTCCCCGCACCACGCTGTCGCCCAGCTTCGCCCTGCGCGACGGCAAGCCATGGATGGCGTTCGGCACGCCGGGCGGCGAACAGCAGGACCAGTGGGCGCTGATCTTCTTCCTGCGCATGCTCCACCACAAGATGGGCATCCAGCAGGCGATCGATGCGCCGTCGTTCCACACCGAGCACTGGCCGTCGAGCTTCTGGCCGCGCGTGGCGCGCCCGGGCAAGGTGGTGCTGGAGGGCCGTTTCCCCGACGCGGTGATGTACGAACTCAAGGCCCGCGACCACAAGGCGGAGAAGGGCGACGACTGGTCGGAGGGCCGGCTGTCGGCGGCACGCCTGGAGGGCGACCAGATGCGGGCCGGCGCCAATCCGCGCGGGATGCAGGGCTACGCGGTCGGGCGGTAGGCCGGCGCCAGCGCGCGGTTGGTGGGGGGGGTTCGTACCAGGCCCGGATGACCGTGGCGCATACCGTCATGAGCGGCGCAGGGCGGTTGGCCCTCGGTGCGATCGAAGACGTGGATGGCCGGGCCAGGCCACGGCCATGACGGTGGCGGTCGCGGTGGCGGTGGCGATAGGTCGCGCTTACTGAACCCTGGTATCAGCCGGGGCGGTGCAGCGCGCGCTCGCTTGGGCGGGTTCCATCAGCCTACGCGAACGCGAACGACTCCAGCGCGCGGGCGACGGCGGCAACCACGCTCTCCCAGTCGCCGGGCCGCGCCTGGCGGAACAGCCGCGCGGTCGGATACCAGGGGCTGTCGTCGCGATCCAGCAGCCACCGCCAGTCGGCGCTGTGCGGCAGCATGATCCATACCGGCCGGCCCATCGCACCGGCGAGATGCGCGACCGACGTGTCGATGCTGATCACCAGGTCGAGTGCCGCGATCAGCGCCGCGGTGTCGGCGAAATCCCGCAGTACCGCACGATGATCGGCCAGCGGGACCGGCAGAAGCTGCGCCGGCGGCAGGTCCTTCTGCAGCGCGTGCCACTCGATGCCCGGCATTGCCAGCAGCGGCGCCAGCGCATCGGGCGGCAGCGACCGCTTCGGGATATGCTGCGAGCCCCACCAGGCCAGCCCGATGCGCGGCCGCGCGCGCGGCCCGAGCCGCCGGCGCCAGGCGTCGAGCCGGTCCGCCGGCGGGCGTAGATACGGCACCGCCGCCGGGATGCTGTCGACGCGGGTGGCGAACGCCAGCGGCAGGCTGAGCAGCGGCGTGACGATATCCGCCGGCGGCTCGGGCTCCCCGCGCACCATGACGTCGACACCATCGAGCGTTGCCATCAGCGCGCGCAGTTCCGGATAGGTCTGCAGCGTGACCTGCGCGCCGCTTGCCGCCAGCAGCGGCGCATAGCGGGCGAACTGGATCATGTCGCCATGCCCCTGCTCCGGGATCAGCAGCACGCGCTTCCCCGCCACCTCGGCAAGCTGCGGCACGCGCGCATCGGGCCGCGGCGCGTCATGGTCGGCGATCCCCCAGCGGCCCTCGTAGTTCCGCCAGCCTTCGTCGAAGCGGCCCAGCAGCAGGAGCACGAGGCTCTCGTTCCACGCTGCCACCTGCGGCCGGTACTGCGCGCCGCGATGACAGGCTTCGATCGCGTCCTCGTGGCGCCCGAGTGCCACCAGCGCCTGGCCGAGATTGGCGTAGATGTCGGCGAAACGATCCGAATCGAGGTCCGGCGGCGCATGCGCCAGGGCCGCGCGAAAGCTGGTGACCGAGTCGTCCAGCCGCTCCAGCGCGAGCAGCGAGCGGCCCAGGTTGAAATGCGCGGTGACGTTGCCGGGGTCGGCCGCGAGCACCCGGCGATGGCAGTCGATCGCCGCCGCGTGCTGCAGGCTGCCGGCCAGCGCATTGCCCAGGTTGACCAGCGCGCTCGCATGGTCCGGCCGCAGATCGAGCGCCCGCCGCAGCGCCGCCTCGGCTTCCCCCCACCGCTTCAGCCCCAGCAGAGTCGTGCCAAGGTGATAATGCACCTGCGCATCGTCCGGGCGCAGCGCAGCCGCGCGGGTCAGCAGGCCGAGCGCCTCCGCGAGCCGTGCGCGATCCAGGCAGAGCACGCCTTGCAGGTGCAGCGCGTCGAAATGCGCCGGCACCTGTTCGAGCACGGCGAGGCAGCAGCGTTCCGCCTCCGCATGGTCGCGTGTCCGGTAGGCCCGCGCCGCCGCTGCCATCAGCGCGGCGGGCGAAAATCCGAGAGGCCTGCCCGCCGCGTCGATGCCGAAGCGATGGCTGTAGCCGAAGCTCATCCCCCTCGCTTCTTCGCCGGGGCACCGCGCGCCGGCTTGGGATGCTTGGGCGGCGCGGCGCGCTTCGGTTTCGCCGCGGGTTTGGTGACCTTGCCGGCGCGCAGTCCGGTGATGGTGGCGCGGGTGGTGATCTGCTCGGGGTTCATGCGCAGTTCGATTACCGCCGGCTTGCCGCTGGCGACGGCACGGCGGAAGGCGGGTGCGAATTCCGCGGTTTCGCTGACCACCTCGCCATGGCCGCCGAACGCCTCGATGTATTTCGCGAAGTCCGGGTTGGTCAGCGCGGTGCCCGAGACGCGGCCTGGATAGTTGCGCTCCTGGTGCATGCGGATCGTGCCGTACATCTGGTTGTTGAACACCAGCACGATCGGCGCGACGCCGTGGTGGAAGGCGGTGGCGATCTCCTGGCCGGTCATCATGAAGCCGCCGTCGCCGACCAGGCTCACCACCATGCGATCGGGATACGCGATCTTCGCGCCGACCGCCGCCGGCACGCTGTAGCCCATCGCGCCGTTGGTCGGTCCGATATAGCGCTGGCCCTCGCGGAAATTGATGAAACGCGTGGCCCAGAGCGCGAAGTTGCCCGCATCGGTGGTGATCAGCGCGTCGCGGTCCAGCAGCGTTTCGAGTTCGCGCATGGCGGTGCCGAGATTGAGCGTGCCCTCATAGTTCGGCACGGCGCGCTGCGCCTCGCGGAGGGAACGCAGTTCCTCGGTCCAGGCCACCCAGTCGGACTGCACCGGTTCCAGCGCCGCGACGGCGTGGGCGAAGGCGTTGAGGTCGGAGACGATGCCGAGTGCGGGGCGGAAGACGCGGCCGATCTCGGCGCCGTCGGGATAGATCTGGATGATCGGCACGCTGCCGGCCATGTCGAGCAGCGTGTAGCCCTGGGTCACCGTGTCGCCGAGTCGCGAGCCGATCGCCAGGATCAGGTCGGCCTCTTTGGCCTTGCCGATCAGTCCGGGATCCGATCCGACGCCGAGGTCGCCTGCGAAATTGTCGAGCGTGCCGTCGTACAGCGCCTGGCGGCGGAAGCCGACGGTCACCGGGATGTCGTTGCCCAGCAGGAAGTCGCGGATGGCGGTGCGGCCTTCCTCGGTCCAGCAGGAGCCGCCCAGCACCGCGAGCGGCTTGCGCGCATGGCCCAGCATCGTGCGCAGTTGCGCGAGGGCGGCCGGATCGGGATGCGGCGGCGCCACCGCGGCGCGCGGCAGGTCCGGCATCTCGATCAGGTCCTTCTGCATCTCCTCGGACAGCGCGATGACCACAGGGCCGGGCCGGCCGGAGGTCGCGACGTCCACGGCATGAGCGACGACCTCGGGGATGCGCTTCGCCTGGTCGATCTGCGTGACCCACTTGGCGAGCGGGCTGAACATCCGGCGATAGTCGACCTCCTGGAACGCATCGCGGCCGACATCCTCGTGCGGGATCTGGCCGACGAACAGCAGCAGGGGCGTGCTGTCCTGCATCGCCACGTGCACGCCGATCGCGCCGTGGCAGGCACCCGGACCGCGCGTCACGAAGGCGGCCGCCGGCCGGCCCTTCAGCTTGCCGTACGCCTCGGCCATGTGGACCGCGCCGGCCTCGAAGCGGCAGGTCACCAGCTTGAGCTTCTGGCGCACCTCGTAGAGGCCATCGAGCACGTCGAGAAAACTTTCGCCGGGCACGGAGAAGACGTGGTCGATCCCCTGCGCCACGAGCGCATCGGCGAGCGCGCGCCCCCCCGTACGAGGGACGATGCGCGCCTTGCGCGCCTGAGCCAGTTCCATTCAAGCCTCCCGCTGTGCCCCTCGGGGCGCTTGCGCACAGGATAATCGCCTCGAGCCGGTTCCGTCACGGGCCTGGTACGTAGAATTCCGATCCGCAGACTTCCGAATTGCCGGATGGTCACTCGACGGTGTTTGCTCGCCACAAATCGGACAAAACGTCCGCCAATTTCCGCCCTTGCCTCTCTCGAACGATGGCGTATCTGCTGAACCGACGAAACAGAGGTGCTGCGATGCTTCAGAACATGACCTGGTGTGTGACGGACAGCCTGGCCCGCAACCAGTTCCAGGTGTTCAATGAACTTGGTGACCAGATGCAGCTCAGCGACGATGACCAGCGCCGCGTGCTGCTGCTGTCCGAGCAGGAATGGTCGGCATGGTGCGACTTCCTGCAGGACGGCCCACTCCCCGCGCAGCCGCAGCTTCCGGTCATGCTGCGTCGTCTCGGCAGTGCCAGCCACCAGTTGGCGGTGATGGCCGATCGGATTGGCGGGCGGGCCTAGTTCGCCCGCCGGCGTTCCTCTGCTAGGCTGCCGCGATGCGCGCGATATTCGTTCAAATCAAGTGCGAGATGGGCCAGGCCTATCGCGTCGCACGCGAGGCGGCCGACAGCATCGACGAGATGTCCGAGCTGTACTCGACGTCCGGGCAGTACGACCTGCTCGGCAAGTTCTATCTCGATCCGGAGCAGGACATTGGCCTCTTCGTGACCGAGAAGATCCAGTCGCTGCCGGGCGTGAAGGACACCTACACGCTGATCACCTTCAACGCCTTCGGCGGGCGCGGCTGACCCGTCCCACGCCGAGGCCGCCCGCGGATTGTCGCGGGCGTGGTCGCTCCGATCCGCCCAGGCGACTGCATCGTCTGTCCGTTATCCCTACCAGGTGATGATGACCGTGGCTGATGCCGTCAGGGAGGGCTTTGCGCGGGGTGTCCACGGGCTTTCCGCTCGCCGCGGTGGATGGCGTGGCCGAGCCGTCCGTGACGTCGTGGTCGGCGGCGGACGCAGCGTGCACAGCGGCTGCGGCCCGCACTGAGGCCGCCTGCTGACCGTTGCGGACGTGGTCGCTGCCGATTCGCCCGGCGACGCATCGTCCGTCCGTTATCCATACCGCACTGATGATCGTGGCTGATGCCGTCAGGGACGGCTTTGCGCGGAGTGTCCGCTCGTTGCGGTGGAAGGCGTGGATGGCATGGCCAGGCCAGGACGTGGTCGTCGGCGGACGCAGTGGCCTCGGCGGCGGACCGCGGGCCGACGCGGCTGGGGACGGACGCGGCTGACTGGGACCTGATGCCGGGTGTCGCTTCGGGTCAGGTGCCGGCTTCGACCGCCGCGATCTTCTCCTGCGCCTGCTCGACCTTCTCCCCCGCCTCGGCCAGATCCTCGCGCACTTCCTGCAACGCATCGGGCACCTTCGCCAGCCGTGAGAAGGTGGCCTTCAGCCGGTTGAGCTGCTCCTCGCTCAGGTCCTCGAGCGTCAGCATCGCGTTGCGCGCGTTCTCGTTGGCGCGGATCAATTCGTCGAGCTTCAACTGGATGGCCGCGGTGTCGCGGTTCTGCGTGTTCTGCATCAGGAACACCATCAGGAAGGTGACGATGGTGGTGCCGGTGTTGATGATGAGCTGCCAGGTATCGGAATAGCCGAACACCGGGCCGGTGATCGCCCAGACAATGATGATCAGGCAGGCCAGGATGAAAGTGTGGGCGCGGCCGCACTGGAACGCGGCCCACTGTGCGGCGCGGGAGAAAATCTCGGATACATTCAAATTTGCCATGCCGGCAAAATCGGTGTCCACATGGGCGACGATGCGGCAGCCGCCTTCAACAGGGTGCGATCAACTGCCGAACGTATCGCGCCACTGCTCGATCACCTCGGGAATGCCCTTGGCAATCTCGGCCGGCGTCAGGCGCAGCAGCTTCAGCTCCGACAGGCGCTTGGTCCCCTCCATCTGCGGCGCATCGGCGCGCACCGGCTCCAGGTACCATTTCACGCAGGCGCGCGCGTAGTCCTCGCTCAACAGCCATTCGAGGAACAGCCGCGCGGCGTTCGGATGCGGCGCCGCCGCCATCACCGAGGCCGGCCCGAACGTCAGCAGCGTGCCATCCGACGGGTAGACGATCCCGATCGGGTTGCCCTTCTGGATGTTCTGCGCCGCCGTGCTCACCGGCCCGGTGCCGATCAGCGATTCGCCAGCATTCAGCATGGAGATCGGGTCGTTGCCCGACCGGCCAATGCGCGGATTCTGCTTCGCCAGCTTCTCGAAGAACTCCCAGCCGTACTGCTTGCGCATCGCCAGCACCCAGGTGCCGAAATACCCGCTGAACGCCGGATGCGCGACCGCGACGCGGTTCTTCCACCGCGGGTCCAGCAGGTCGGGCCAGTTCTTCGGCGCGTCCTCGGCGCGCAGGTTCTTGGTGTGATACACCATGATCTGCAATGACGCCGTCGCCGGAACATAATACTCGGGATCGCCGAATCCGACGAATGGCTGCGCCAGTGCGCCGACATTCTGCGGCGTATACCGCGCCAGCGCATTGCGCGCCTTCAGCGCCGGATAATGCGACAGATCCGTCGAGCAGAACACATCGCATTGCGGCGTGCTGTTCTTGAGTTCCTGCAGTACACGCTGATACGCGACCTGCCCCGTGGTGCGAATGACCGTCACCGAGATCCCCGGATACTTCCGCGTGAACGTGCGCCCCATGTCCTCGGCTGCCTCGCCGCTCATCTGCGCGACATACCAGGTGAGCGTGCCCTCCTTGCGCGCCGCCTCCTCCAGCGCCGCGAGGTCGGCATGCGCGGCACGGCCGGACAAGGCGGTCGCTGCGGCGATCCCGGCGACGGCGGTCCGCCGCGTGATAATCCTGGACATGGCTCTTCCCTTCCCTCGCCTGCGCGTTACGCTGCGCTTGGTTCCGTCATAGCCTCTCTCAAGGAGATGCGCACCGTGTATCAATTCGACGCCAGCCGCCTCGATCTGGCGCGGGAGTACAAGTCGAAGCCGTTCGGCGAGCACAGTCCCGACCTGCAATACCTGCTGAACCTGATGCGCACGCGCGAGACCGAGGGCCGTTACGTGCTGGTGATGACCCGGCCGCACGCGCAGTGGACGCTCGCGCGGCTCACCGGGACCAACGACGGACCGCCGCGACTGACCAACATCACCTTCGACAGCCTGGAGGCTGCCGAATGGGGCGTGTTCAAGGTGCGCTGGGAGGCGATGGCCGGCGTGCCGTTGCCAATCGCATGACCACGCTCATGGCCTATGCGGATGCGATGAGCGTCCGCGCCGGCGAGACCATCGGCTTCAAGGTGAGCTGCGATGGCGCCACGAACTACAACGTGCGGATCGTGCGGCTGCTGAGCCCCGAGGCCGGACCCGAAGCGCCGCCATTCCGTACCGAACCGGTCGAGACACCGGCCAACGGCGCCTATCCCGCACGCTCGCAGCCGCTGCGGCCCGGCTCCTGGGCGATGGTGCCGCCGCACGGGCTGATCGGCGCGCTGCGCAGCTTCTCGATCGCCGCGCTGGTCTGGCCGACGCTGCCCGGCGACGGCGCGCAGGCGATCGCCGGCACCTGGGACGCGGGCAGTCGCAGCGGCTTCGGCCTGATGCTGAACGCGGCGGGCGAGTTGGAGGTCCGCGCCGGCGATGCGGTGCTGGCCAGCGGCCGGACGTTGCTGTCGCGCAAATGGTATTTCGTCGCCGCGAGCTATGACGCGGCGACCGGCGCGCTGACCTTGCACCAGGACCTGCTGGCCGACCGCACGATGACGGTGGCCGCCAGCGTGACGCGCGAGGCGAAGGCCGGCGATGTCGCGCCACGCAGCGGGCCGCTGCTGTTCGCCGCCTGGCAGGTAGCCGACGGCGACGGGCTGCCCGGCGGCCTGCCGCTGGTGGGTGGCTGCTTCAACGGCAAGATCGAGCGGCCGCGGCTGGCGAATCGGGCGCTCGCCCACGGCGACCTGCTGGCGCTGGTGGGCGGCACGCTGCCCGCCACGCTTGCGAACTCCGTTGTCGGGGCCTGGGATTTCTCGCGCGACATCCCGACCGACTGCATCCGCGACGCATCGCCCAACCGGCTGGACGGCGTCACGGTCAATCTGCCCGCGCGCGCCATGACCGGGCAGAACTGGGACGGCACGGAGATGAACTGGCGGCATGCGCCGCACCAGTACGGCGCCATCCACTTCCACGACGACGACCTGATCGACGCGCGGTGGGAGACGGATTTCAGCTTCACGGTGCCGATGGGCCAGCGCAGCGGCTGCTATGCCGCGATGTTCGAAGCCGAGGGCGCGCAGTTCCAGGTGGCGTTCTTCGTGCGGCCGGAAAAGGGGCGGCCGACCGCGGACGTCGTGTACCTGGCGTCGAGCGCCACGTACACCGTGTACTGCAACAACATCGGACGCATCCGCTCGGTGTGGACCGAGGCGGTGCAGGGCCGGCTCACGGTGATCGATGCGATCGACATCCTGCTGCTGGAGCATCCGGAGCTTGGCTTCTCCACCTACGACCGGCACCGCGACGGCAGCGGCGTATGCTATTCGTCGCGGCTGCGGCCGGCCACCAATATCCGGCCGACGGGCCGGTTCTGGAACTACTGCGTCGACCTGTTCATCGTCGACTGGCTGGAGCGGTCGGGGCTTTCCTATGACGTGATCACGGACGATGACCTGCATGCCGAGGGGCTGGACCTGCTGCGGCCGTATCGCGTGCTGGTGACCGGCAGCCATCCCGAGTACGAATCGTTGCAGATGATGGACGCGCTGGACGGCTGGATGCGCCAGGGCGGACGGCTGATGTATCTCGGCGGCAACGGGTTCTACTGGCGCATCGCCTATCATCCGACGCGACCCGGCACGATCGAGGTGCGTCGCAGCGAGGACGGCACCCGCGCCTGGGACGCCGAGGTGGGCGAGTATTACCACAGTTTCACCGGTGAGTACGGCGGGCTGTGGCGGCGCAACAGCCGTGCGCCGCAGGCGCTGGCGGGTGTCGGATTCATCAGCCAGGGTTTCGATCATTCCTCGTACTACCGGCGCACCGCGGCGGCCGATGATCCGCGCGCGGCGTTCATCTTCGAGGGCGTGCCGCAGGAGATCCTGGGCGATTTCGGCATGCTGCAGGGCGGTGCCGCGGGGCTGGAGATCGACTGCATCGACCCGGTGCTGGGGACGCCGCCGCACGCGCTGGTGGTGGCGCGGTCGGAGAACCATTCCAACACGTACGAGCTGGTGAACGAGGAGGTGCGTGTCGCGCACGGCCTGACCGACGGGCTGATCAACCAGCAGATCCACGCCGACATGGTGTTCTTCGAGACGCAGTCGGGCGGCGCGGTGTTCTCGACCGGCTCGATTGCCTATGCGGGTTCGTTCGGGCACCGGAATTTCGACAATCCGATCGCGAAGCTGACCTGGAACGTGCTGCGCCGGTTCGCCGATCCAGCGAAGTTCGTCCCGCCCGCGTCCCTCACCGCCCCTGGGGGCGGAGAGGATTAGGCGGAACCGGCACGGCGCAGCCTGCCCCCACCCTCTCCGCACCCGAGCGCGGAGAGGCGGTCAGCGCGTGGCCAGTTCGGGGAAATCCTCTTCGCGGAACTCGCCAGTGCCGCGCTGGCCACTTCGGGCGCGCGTCGCCTCCTGCTGGCGCAGTTCCACCCGCCGGATCTTCCCGGAGATCGTCTTCGGCAGATCGGCGAACTCGATGCGTCGCACGCGCTTGAAGGGGGCCAACGTGGCGCGCAAATGCTGGAAGATCGACAGCGCGGTGGCGGCATCCGCGGCACTGCCCGCAGCCAGCGTCACATACGCCTTCGGCACCGCCATGCGCAGCGGATCGGGCGCCGGCACGACCGCCGCCTCGGCCACCGAAGGATGCTCGATCAGCGCGCTCTCCAGTTCGAACGGGCTGATCCGGTAGTCCGACGCCTTGAACACATCGTCGGACCGGCCGACATAGGTGTAGTACCCGTCTGCATCGCGCGTCGCCACGTCGCCGGTGCGGTACACCCCCTGGCCCAGCGGCGCGAACGATCCGTCATCGTTCTGGTAGCCGCGCATCAGCCCCACCGGCGGCGGGTCGAGCGCGATGCACACCTCGCCCTCCTCCGCCGCCTTGTCATCCGCATCCAGCAGGCGAATACGGTAGCCGGGCGATTCCAGGCCCATCGAGCCGGGCTTCACCACCCCGCCCGGGAAGCAGCCGATCTGCAGCGTGGTCTCGGTCTGGCCGTAGCCCTCGCGCACCGTCTGGTCCCAGACCTTCTGCACATGCTCGATCACCTCGGGGTTCAGCGGCTCGCCGGCCGAGCACAATTCGCGCAGCGAGGTCCGCCACGCCGCCATGTCCTCCTGCACGAACATCCGCCACACCGTGGGCGGCGCGCACAGCGTGGTGACGCTGTTCTGCACCATCGCATCCAGCATGCCGCGCGCGTTGAACCGCGGCTGGTTGGCGATGAACACCGTGGCCCCCGCATTCCACGGCGCGAAGAAGCAACTGTACGCGTGCTTCGCCCAGCCCGGCGAGGAGATGTTCAGGTGCATGTCGCCCGGCTGCAGCCCGATCCAGTACATCGTGATCAGATGTCCCACCGGATAGCTCTGGTGGCTGTGCTCCACCAGCTTCGGCCGCGACGTCGTGCCCGAGGTGAAATACAGCAGCATCGGATCGGTCGCGCGCGTCACACCCTCCGGCACGAACCGCGCATCGCCACGCAGCAGGTCGTCGTAGCGGTGCCAGCCCGCCGGCGCGTCACCGAGCCCGATGCGCGTCACCGTCGGATCGAGGCCGTCGAACTTCGCCGCATCCGACGCGTTGGCGACCAGATGGCGCACCCGGCCGCGGTCGAAACGATCCTTCAGGTCGGTCTGTGTCAGCAGCGTGGTCGCCGGGATCACCACGGCGCCCAGCTTCATCGCCGCCAGCATCACCTCCCACAGGGGCACGACATTGCCCAGCATCAGCAGGATGCGCTCGCCACGCTGCACGCCCAGCGCGCGCAGGCCGTTGGCGATGCGGCTGGAGCGTTCCGACAGTTCGCCAAACGTTGCGGTGGCGGCGCCATCGCCGACGATCTTCAGCGCGAGCCGGCCGGCGCCCTCGCCTGCCGCCAGTTCATGGTCGAACCAATCCAGCGCGTAGTTGAAATTCTCCAGGTCCGGCCAGCGGAATCCTGCGTGCGCACCACGATGGTCGGTGCGGTGCGCGAACAGGAAGTCGCGCGCCGCCTTGAACGCCTCTGCTCCCATTGCCGCCTCCTTGTTATCGAGGCTGTGACTCCAGCCAGCGGAACACCACCGAGAAATCCTTCGCACCGTCGCCGGCATCGACCACGGCCTGGTAGAACGACATCGCATGGGCCGCGAGCGGTGTCGGCGATCCGACGGCATCGGCCGCGGCCTGCGACAGCTTCACGTCCTTCAGCATGAGCGCCGCCATGAAGCCCGCCGCGTAGTCGCGGTTGGACGGCGCGGCCGGCACCGGACCCGGCGCCGGGCAGTAATTCGACAGCGCCCAGGACTGGCCGGACGAGGTTGAGGCGATCTGAAAAAGCTTGTCCCAGTCGAGGCCGAGCTTGCGCGCCAGCAGGAAGCCTTCCGACACGCCGACCATGTTGATGGCGAGCATCATGTTGTTGCAGATCTTCGCCGCCTGCCCCGCACCGGGACCGCCGGCATGCACGATCGTCCGGCCCATCGCCTGCAGCACCGGCAGGCCACGCGCGAAGGCCGCGTCGCTGCCGCCGACCATGAACGTCAGCGTCGCCGCCGTGGCACCGCCGACACCGCCGGAGACCGGTGCATCCAGCATGTCGAACCCTGCGGCACCGGCCGCCTCGGTCACCGTGCGCGCGCTGTCCACATCGATCGTCGAGCAGTCGATCAGCAGTGGCGCGGAGTCCGACACGGCCTCGATCAGACCGCCCTGGTGCAGCCACACCTCGCGCACGTGCTCGCCGGCGGGCAGCATGGTGATGACGATGTCCGCACCGCGTGCCGCATCGGCCGCGCTGGCGGCTGGCTCGACGCCGGCGGCCGCGAGGCCCCGCACCGCATCGGCGTTCACATCGAAGCCCCGCACGCGATGCCCGGCCTTCGCCAGGTTGGCGGCCATCGGCGCGCCCATGTTGCCCAGCCCGATGAAGCCTATCGTCGCCATGACCCGATCACCCCGATGCTTCCCTGGTGCCGCTCGAACGCCTTCAGTGCCGCTCGAACGCCGTCGCCGTCATGCCCATCGCTGTCATGCAACCACGGTGGTGGCGCGGCCCGATCGATCGTTCTACTCACGCGATCAGACCCGATCCGCCCCAGCGCGGCAAGCGCTGCGGCCGATTGCGGCAACCGGATCGATCGGTTAGCGTTCCGAAGGGGCAAAGAGGCATTTCCGTGAAGATCAACTTCATCAATCTGACGACCATCGACGCCTATTTCCACATGGGGCTCGGCACCATCAATGGCACGTTCGACGGCGCGCCCGTCAATGCCAGCACCAGCGTCCACATTGCCCAGCACAGCACCGTCACGGGCCTCGATGTCACCTCGGCCGATGCCGCAAAACTGCTGTTCTCGCTCGGCAGCGAACTGCCGACCAATGCCCCCGACTTCCAGTACAACGGAGGGCCCGGCTGGAATATCCGCTGGGACAAGATCGAGTTCACGCTGAAGACGGACACCAACGCCGTCAGCCAGATGAACCTCAGCTCGGCCGATTTCTACGGGCTCGACCTGCAGGTGCAGACCTACGCGAGCAAGAGTGCCACCGCCCCTGTCACGACCCTGACCTGGCGCGAGGGCGCCCAAGAACTCTTCCCCGACCTTGCGGCGATCGCCAACAAGGACACGGCCATCGCGGTGGCCGGTCCGAGCGGCGCGAAAGGCGTCGAGGTGCCTGGCGTCGGCAACGTGCTGCGGGTGATCGCACCATCGACGGTGCCGGCGGCGCATCGTTCGTCCTACGCCTCGATGCAGCCCTATGTGGACTACGTCAAGAATCAGTCGATCACGACGAAGATCTACGACCTCTATACCAACGGCGCGACCACCACCGATCCGGCGAAGATCACCCAGTACGTCACCTTCACCGCCACGGTGCCGAAGACCGGCGTCAATGCCGGCGACATCGTCATGGTCGGATCAGGCGACAAGATCGGCGCCAACCACACCATCGTCATTGACAACCCCGCCCTCGCCATCCTCAGCGCGAATCCTGATCCGTTCTTCGTCGATGGCGTGGCGGACAACTTCGCCAACAACGATGCCTACGGCGTGGTCGTGCGCGATATCCTGGCAGGCTTCAACGCCGGCCTGGTCGGCAGCACCGAGATCAACCCGAACACCGGCACCGTCACTCCGCTCAGCTACGCCAACAGCACGGCCGGCTTCCGAAGCCCGGGACCCAACATCACCCAGTGGTACTCGGTGCCCGATCCGCGCTTCGCGTTCGCCGGCGCGCAGCCGCACCAGAGCACCTTCTTCAACGGCTATGCCCAGGTCATCGCCCTCAACTCCGACTCGTACGGCTTCCCCTATACGGACACCATCTCGGCGCCGCTGGCCAACATCAACCCGGGCACCATCGACCACATCGACATCACGATCCTGCCGGACGATCTCACGGAACTGCCGGAAGACGTCCCCTGTTTCGCCGCCGGCACGCGCATCGAAACGGTGGAGGGCGAGGTCGCGGTGCAGGAGCTTCGCCCAGGCGACGCCGTGCTGACCGTCTCGGGCAAGGTGCAGCGCGTGGTGTGGATCGGCCGTCGGCGCGTCGATTGCCGGCGGCACCCGTCGCCCGCGACCGTGTGGCCGGTGCGGGTCGAGGCAGGCGCGTTCGGCACGGATCGTCCCCGGCGTCCGCTGCTGCTGTCGCCGGACCACGCGGTGTACGTCCAGACTGTGCTTGTTCCCATCAGGCATCTGGTGAACGGCACCACGGTGCGGCAGACCAGGGTCGACGAGATCACCTACCACCACGTCGAGCTTGCGCGGCATGACGTACTGCTGGCCGATGGCCTGCCTGCCGAGAGCTATCTCGAGACGGGCCGGCGCGGCGTGTTCGAGAACGGCGGTGCGGCGATCCAGCTTCATCCCACGTTCGAGCCGGACGGCAAGCAGGTCGCCGCGATGTGGGACGCGTTCGGCTACGCGCCGCTGGTCGTCGGGGGCGAGGCGCTCGACCGGGTGCGGCAATGGCTTGCCTGGCAGACCCGCCAGTGTGGCGCTAGCATCGCGGCGCACGCCGCAAGGAGCACGAGACATGCAGGGTGAATATCCACTGCCGTCCAGCGACCCCGCCAGCCTGGGCTTCGCCGCCAAGCCGCTCGACCATCTCGACCGGCTGATCAAGCAGCACATCGAGGAAGGCCGCTATCCCGGTGCGCAGATCGCCCTCGCGCGCCACGGCCAGCTTGCCCTGTTCCGCACCTATGGCGATGCGAAGACCGAGCCTGCCCGGCTGCCGGCGACCAACGACAACCTCTTCCTGCTGTTCAGCCAGACCAAGGTGCTGACCAGCAGCGCGGTGTGGACGCTGGTGGAGGAAGGCAAACTGTCCTTCATGGACCGCATCGCCGACCACCTTCCGCAGTTCGCCGCACGCGGCAAGGCGGACATCACGCTGCAGCAGGTGATGACGCACCAGGGCGGCTTCCCGTCCAACAGCGTGACCAAGGCGACCTGGGCCGACCATGCGCGGATGCGCGCCGAGGTGTGCGATTTCGCGCTGGACTGGACGCCCGGATCGAAGCTGCAATACCACGGCCAGGCGGCGCACCTGGTGCAGGCAATGGTGATCGAGGCGGTCACCGGCCAGGACTATCGCGACGTGATCCGCGAGAAGGTCATCGCCCCGCTCGGTCTCGGCAGCGACATCTATGTCGGCGTGCCGTCCGACCAGCAGGCGCGCTGCGCCGACACCTATGCCCCCGAACCACGCGACAACTCGGCCGAGTTCCGTACCGCCGGCCTGCCGAGCGGCGGCGGCTACGCGACGGCGCGCGGCATGGCGGCGTTCTACCAGATGCTGCTGGGCAAGGGCCGCCTCGGCAATGTGCGGCTGTTCTCGCCGCGGCTGATCGCGTACGTCTCGCGCAACCATACCGGCGAGCGGCCGGACGAGCAGATGACCGGCATCCCGATGCATCGCGGCCTGGGGCCGCATGTGCGCGGCGAGAGCGACCGCATCCGCGGCCTTGGCACGATCGGCGCGCCGGCGACGTTCGGCCATGGCGGCGTGGGATCGTCGTATTCCTGGGCGGACCCCGAGAGCGGCGTGTCGTTCACCTACCTCACCAACTATGTCTCGCCCGATCCATGGCACTCGGCGCGGCTCGACCGGGTGGCCAACCTGGTGCATGCCGCCATCGACTGACGCCAGGCGCGAGGGGGGCGGTGGCTGGGACGCAGGGCCGGGACCGTTCTATTCGTCATGACCGGCGCAGGCCGGTTATCCACGTCCTTCCCGCTCCATACGACGGAAGACGATGGTGGGGCCAAGCCTCACCATGACGATGAGGCATCGTGCCATGACGGTGGGCGTGTCGTGCCCCGACGATAGCGGCGCCCCAACGATCGCCGTGCCCTGACACCGGCCGCCGCCATCCCTTGACCTCGTGGTCGCGCTCGACCTTGTTGTGACCGACCAGCCACAAACCCGCGACGGCACGACGCTGCGGCTTCGCACTGCCGCTACGCATGCCATATCTGCCAGCAGCCATGCCCTATACATCCAACAGCGACCTGCCGCCCGCCGTGGCCGACCACCTGCCGCAGCACGCGCAGGACATCTTCCGCGAAGCGTTCAACCACGCGTGGGACGAGTACGGCGGCGATGAGCCGCGCGCCTTCCGCGTCGCCTGGGCGGCAGTGAAACGAAACTATCACAAGCGTGGCGACGCCTGGGTGCCGATAAGGGACTGACCATCGCTGTGACAGGCCCGCAGGTCCCCCGTGATCGAGTTGCGTCCCCTCTCCCTCACGATCGCCGGACTCGCGCTGGCCTTCCTGCTGGGTACCCTGATCGGCACCGAACGCCAGTGGCGGCAACGCTCGGCCGGCCTGCGCACCACCACCCTCGTCGCGACCGGTGCCGCGGCCTTCGCCGACATGGGCCTGCGCCTGCGCGGCGTCGAAGGTGCCACGCAGATCATCGCCTATGTCGTGTCGGGCATCGGCTTCCTGGGCGCCGGCGTGATCCTGAAGGACGGCACCAATATCCGCGGGCTGAACACCGCCGCGACGCTCTGGTGCTCCGCGGCGGTCGGTGCCTTTGCCGGCAGCGGCCTGCTGGCCGAGGCGGTGGCGCTCACCGCGTTCGTGCTGGCCGGCAATACGCTGCTGCGGCCGCTGGTGAACTACATCAACCGCAGGGCCGATCGACGAACGCGTCACCGAGGCGCTCTACACCGTCCACATCGTCTGCGACCACGAGGCCGTCTCGGATGCGCGCGACCTGCTGTTCGCCAAGCTGGAGGCAGCCAACTATCCGATCCGCGAAATCTCCACGCTGTCGGAAAGCGAGGAGGCGATCGAACTCGCCGCCGTCCTCGTGCCCTCGACGGCGGAGCCAGGCGAACTCGATGCCGTGATCGAACGGCTCAAGCAGTCGCCGGTGATCAAGAGCGCCACCTGGACGGTGGAGACCACCGCCTGATCATCGGCCCCTGCCGCGGCGCCGGTCAGCCCGCCAGGATCGTCGCCGCCCCTTCCGCGAACACCTGGCATCCCAGCACGATGTCCTCGTCTTTCGTGTTCTCTGCGTAATGATGGCTGATGCCGCCGATCGACGGCACGAACAGCATCGCCGACTTCATCCGTTCCGCCAGGATCTGCGCATCATGCCCCGCCCCGCTCGGCATGCGGACATGCAGGCCGGGCGCGTATGTCTCCGCCGCAGCCTCGAGCGCATCCTGGAACCGCGGATCCATCGCCTGCGGCGTCGAGGTGCCGCGCTCGGCGATCGTGACGGTGCACGGACCGCGCCCGGCCTCCGCCACCAGCGCATTCAGTTCCTGGTCCAGCTTCGCCAGCATCGCCGGATCGGTGTCGCGGAACTGGAAGATGAGTTCCGCCCGGCCCGGCACGATGCTCGGCGCGCCCGGATCGAGCGAGATGCGTCCCGTGGTCCACACCGTGCGCAGGCCGGCCACCTCGGGGAACCGCTGGTAGATCGCCGCCGCCAGTTTCACCAGCGCCACACCGGCATCCTTGCGGATCGCCATGCGCGTCGTGCCGGCATGGTTCTGCACGCCCTCGAACACGATGCGGAACCGGTGGCTGCCGACGATCGCGGTGACCACGCCGATGCGCTTGCCGGTGTCCTCGAGTTCGGCGCCCTGCTCGATATGCGCTTCCAGATAGCCGCGGTAGCGCGCGACATCGACCAGCGCACGCGGCCGGCCGGCAAAGCCCGCCTGCGCCAGCGCATCGCGCAGCGACGTGCCCTCGCGGTTGTGCAGCGTGTCGATCTCGGCCTCCGGCAGCAGCCCGCAGAACGAACGGCTGCCGATGAACGAACCGAAATGCCCCTCCTCATCCGCCCAGGCGGCGACGTCGATGCCGCCGCCCAGCGCGCGGGCGACCTCCAGCCCGTAGATCACGCCGAGCGCCCCATCGAGCCAGCCGGCATGCGGCTGCGTCTCGACATGGCTGCCCAGCAGCAGCTTCGGGCCGTCGCCGCGCGCCCGGCCGATGACGTTGCCGATGCCGTCGATCTCCGGATCGAGCCCGGCCGCGGACATCCGGTCGGCGAGCCACAGCCGCGAGCGCACATCGTCCGGCGAATAGGTCGGCCGGTGCACGCCGGTTTTGTATTCGCCGATCTTGCGCAGCGCGTACAGGTCCCCGAGTAGCCGGTCGCCGTCGATGGATGTCGTCATGGTGCAGTCGGTCCCCGTGCTGCGAGTGTTGCGGTGCGGGATGCTGCCGCAATGTCGCAGCCTCTGCCAGGGGCAACGTTGCTGGCACGGCGCCTTGGCACGTTGCGGGTCCGGCGGCACGGCGTGTGGGGAAATCTGGCGGATCGTTGCGCGGGTTGGACGCGCGCGCCACGGACGGCGTCATCAAACCTTCATCGAAGTGCAATCATGCGTTAACGCGTGCCGGCTACCTTGCGGCACGACAGCTTGCACACCATGTGTCCGGCGCCAGACAGAATCTGTATTGCCGGTCCTGGTGAAAGTCAAGGTCAAGTCACTGTGTCAACCCGGCCGATTCCGGGTCAGTTGCACCGGTGGATTGGACCAGAGCGCACTGCGGGTCGGCGATATCAGATTTTAACCTGATTACAACAATAGTCTTCCCGAGCGAGGGTTGACTGGTGCCGCCGACTCATGGTCTTTGCGCTGCCCCTCGCTGACTTGTAACCACGTCATCGGGGGTAGATTCGATGCAATCGAGTATGAGATCTTTTGGCCGGGGGGCTGTTGCTCGGCCTGCTCGCCGTCATTCCAGCGCACGCGCAGCAGATTACCGGAGCGGGCGCCACCTTCCCTGCGCCGGTCTATACGAAATGGGGCGAGGCCGCGAAGGCCGCCGTCGGCATCGAGCTGAACTACCAGGCCATCGGCTCCGGTGGCGGGCAGAACCAGATCCTCAACAGGACGGTCGATTTCGGCGCCTCCGACGCGCCGATGGATGCCGCCAAGCTGGAAAGCGGCAAGCTGCTGCAGTTTCCCACGGTGATGGGCGCCGTCGTCGTCATCGTGAACATTCCCGAGATCAAGGCCAACCAGCTCAAGCTGACGGGTGAGATGGTCGCCGAGATCTTCGCCGGCAGCATCACCAAGTGGAACGATCCCAAGATCGTCGAACTGAACCGCGGCCTGAAGCTGCCGAGCCTGGCGATCGCGCCGGTGCATCGCGCCGACGGCTCGGGCACGACCTTCGTGTTCACGTCGTACCTGTCCGCCGTGAGCCCGGAGTGGAAGAGCAAGGTCGGCGCCGCCACCAGCGTCAACTGGCCCGCCGGCGCAGGCGCCAAGGGCAATGACGGCGTCGCCGCGACCACGCAGAACACGCGCGGCGGCATCGGCTATGTCGAGAACGCCTACGCGACGCAGAACAAGCTGGTCACCACCCAGCTTCGCAACAAGGCCGGCCACTTCGTCGAGCCGACGATGGCGAACTTCGCGGCCGCCGCGTCGAATGCCGACTGGGCGGGTGCGAAGAACTACGCGGTGAGCCTGATCGACCAGGCCGGCGACAAGACCTGGCCGATCGCGTCCACCACCTTCATCCTGCTGCCGAAGGACCCGAAGGACGCGACGCGCAGCGCCAACGTCATGAAGTTCTTCGACTGGGCCTACAAGAACGGCGACAGCATCGCCAACACCCTGGAATACATCCCGCTGCCCGAGGCAGTGAAGACGTCGGTGCGCAGCGCATGGCGCGCCGAGATCAAGGGGCCGGATGGCAAGCCGCTGATGTAAGCCGCCCCGGGTCGCGCATGCCGGGCACGCTGCCCGGCATGCGTTCGTGCCGCCGTTCCGTCGCACCCAATCAGGATCATCCGTTTTGCAACAAGCTGTCGCAGCCGTGGCAACCGCCGCACCGAGGCGACCCGGACATTTCGGCGATGCGATGTTCGCCTTCCTCGCCCGCTTCGCCGGCGTTTTCGTCCTCATCCTTCTGGGCGCCATCATCGTCGTGCTGTTCCTGGGCGGCCTCGCCGCCTTTGCCCAGTTCGGCCCCCTGTTCGTGGTCTCCGCCGCATGGGACCCGGTCCGCGAGATATACGGCGCCGCCGTGCCGATCTATGGCACGATCGTCACCTCGATCCTGGCACTGGTGCTCGCGGTGCCGATCGCCTTCGGGATCGCGTTCTACCTGACCGAGCTTGCGCCGCAGTGGTTCCGCCGCCCGATCGGCACCGCGATCGAACTGCTCGCCGCCGTGCCCTCGATCATCTACGGCATGTGGGGCTTCTTCGTGATCGCGCCGCTGATGGCCGAATATATCCAGCCCGCCTTCATCGATACGTTCGACGGCATCCCGATCCTCGAGGACCTGTTTGCCGGCCCGCCCTTCGGCACCGGCATCCTGACCGCCGCCCTCATCCTCGCAGTGATGATCATCCCGTTCATCGCCGCCACCATGCGCGATGTGTTCGAGACGGTGCCGCCGGTGTTCAAGGAATCCGCCTACGGCGTCGGCTGCACCACGTGGGAGGTGATGCGCTCCATCGTCATCCCCTACACCCGGATCTCGGTCGTGGGCGGCATCATGCTGGGGCTGGGCCGCGCGCTCGGTGAAACGATGGCGGTGACCTTCGTCATCGGCAACACCAACCGCATCACCACCTCGCTGTTCGGGCCCGGCAACACCATCGCCTCGATCGTCGCACTCGAATTCCCGGAGAGCGAGGCAGGCTCGCTGAAGCTGTCGTCGCTGCTCGCCCTCGGTTTCATCCTGTTCGTGATCTCCTTTATCGTCCTGGCGATCTCGCGCGTCCTGCTGCGCCCCCGGCTGAAGGCCTGACCATGAGCGCTACCACAGCCACTCCCTCGCTCGGCGGACCGGCCAAGAACCAGACCGTCGCACGCAATCTCGGCCGCCGCCGCCACCGCTCCGACATCATCGTCAAGGCGCTGTGCATGGCGGCCACGGTCATCGGGCTGCTGTTCCTGGCCTCGATCCTGTTCACCCTGCTCTGGCGCGGCGCCGCGGGGCCTGTCGCTGACCGTGTTCACCACCAGCACGCTGCCGCCCGGATCGAGTGGCGGACTGCTGAACGCGATCATCGGCACGATCATCCAGACCGCGATCGGCACGGCGATCGGCACGCCGATCGGCCTGATGGTCGGCACCTACCTCGCCGAATACGGCCGCGGCACCTGGCTCGCCAACGCGGTCCGCTTCGTCTCGGACGTGCTGCTGTCCGCACCATCGATCCTGATCGGCCTGTTCGTCTACCAGATCGCCGTGCAGCCGTTCGGCGGCTTCTCCGGCATCGCCGGCTGCGTGGCCCTCGCCGTCATCGTGATCCCGATCGTCGTGCGCACCACCGAGGACATGCTGCAGCTCATTCCACCCGCCCTGCGTGAGGCGGCGGTCGCCCTCGGCGCGCCGAAGTGGAAGGTGATCGTGCTGATCTGCTACCGCGCCGCGATGGACGGCATCGCGACGGGCGTGCTGCTCGCGGTCGCGCGGATCGCCGGCGAGACCGCGCCATTGCTGTTCACCAGCCTGGGCAACCTGAACTGGTCGCTCAGCCTGGCCAAGCCCATGGCCAGCCTGCCGGTCACCATCTACCAATACGCCGGTTCGGCGTTCGAGGACTGGGTTACAGCTCGCCTGGGTCGGCGCATTGCTGATCACGGTCGGAGTACTGACGATCAACGTTCTGGCACGCTTTGCCCTGCGGGGCGGGAGAAAGTAACGGTGAGCTCAAGCATGGGACAGACGCAGGAACGAGAGGGGGGTGCATTCGGCGGAATGCAGGTGCGCTCCTCGTCCGCCATCAACCAGGCACGCATCGCGATCAGGAACCTGGATTTCTACTACGGCACCAACAAGGCGCTGAAGCAGATCAACCTCGACCTGCCGAACCGGCAGGTGACCGGCATGATCGGCCCCTCGGGCTGCGGCAAGTCCACGCTGCTGCGCGTGCTGAACCGGATGTACGACCCTGTACCCGGGCCAGCGCGCCGAAGGCGAGGTCATGCTGGACAACGAGAACATCATCGCCGACAGCGTCGATCTCAACTCGCTGCGCGCGCGGATCGGCATGGTGTTCCAGAAGCCGACGCCGTTCCCGATGACGATCTACGACAACATCGCGTTCGGCGTGAAGCTGCACGAGAGGCTGTCGAAGTCCGAGATGGACGAGCGCGTCGAGTGGTCGCTGACCCGCGGCGCGATCTGGGAAGAGGTCAAGGACCGCCTGCACAGTTCCGCCATGGGCCTGTCTGGCGGCCAGCAGCAGCGGCTCTGCATCGCGCGCACCATCGCCGTGCGGCCCGAGGTGATCCTGTTCGACGAGCCGACCAGCGCGCTCGACCCGATCAGCACGCTGAAGATCGAGGAACTGATCGACGAGCTGAAGCACGACTTCACCATCGCGATCGTGACGCACAACATGCAGCAGGCGGCACGCTGCGCCGACCAGGTGGCGTTCTTCTACCTGGGCGAGATGGTCGAGGTGGCGCCGGCGGGCGAATTGTTCACCGCGCCCAAGGAACGCCGCACCCAGGAATACATCACCGGCCGCTTCGGCTGATCGGAGGAACCCATGCCCGACTCGCGGAACATCTGGTCAAGAGCTTCGACCAGGAACTGAACCGCCTGCGTAACATGATGACCCAGATGGGCGGGCATCGTGGAATCGCAGGTCGCACTCGCCGCCGATGCCATCATGCATCGCGACGCCGCCGCGGCCACGCGCGCGGTCGAGGAGGACCCGAAGGTCGACGCCCTGGAGCGCGAGGTGGAGGCCTTCGTCATCCGCCTGCTCGCCCTGCGCCAGCCGGTCGCGGGCGACCTGCGGCAGATCGTCGCGGCGCTGAAGATCACCGGCGACCTGGAGCGCATCGGCGACTATGCCGCCAACGTCGCCAAGCGCTCGATCGTGCTGTCGCAGTTCTCGCTGCCCTACTCGCTCGCCGGACTCGCGCACATGGCGCGCCTGGTGCAGGGCCAGTTGAAATCGATCATCGACGCGCTGGGCGAGAACGACGCCGAGAAGGCGCTCGAGGTCTGGCGCTCGGACCAGGTGGTCGACGATATCTACAATGCGATCTTCCGCGAACTGATCACCTATATGATGGAAGACCCGCGCAACATCACGCCCTGCACGCACCTGCTGTTCATCGCCAAGAACCTGGAGCGGATCGGCGACCACGCGACCAATATAGCGGAAATCTATACTACGCGGTGAAGGGCGAGACCTTGCCGGAATCGCGACCGAAGAGCGACACTTCGGCCTATGCCGTGGTACGGCCACGAGAGTGAGAAACGACATGCCTGACGGTATTTCCAGCCTGGCCAAGCCGCTCGTGCTGGTAGTGGAGGATGAGGCCGCACTGGCCACCATGCTGCGCTACAACCTCGAGAAGCAGGGCTACCGCGTCGAGGAGGCGGCCGATGGCCAGGAGGCGCTGACCCGCATCGCCGAGACGCAGCCCGACCTCGTGCTGCTCGACTGGATGCTGCCGGCCATGTCGGGGGCTGGAGGTGTGCCGCCAGATCCGCCGCCGCTCCGCCACGCGCGACCTGCCCGGTGATCATGGTCACCGCGCGCACCGAGGACCAGGACGCAGTGCGCGGCCTCAACACCGGCGCCGATGACTACATCACCAAGCCGTTCTCGATGGAGGCGCTGCTGGCGCGCATCCGCGCCCTGCTGCGCCGCTCCAACTCGCTGCCGGTGAAAGGCCAGCTTGCGTTCCACGACATCACCATGGACCTCGCCGCGCATCGCGTGCAGCGCAACGGACGGCCGATCCATCTCGGGCCCACCGAATTCCGCCTGCTGGAGTTCTTCATGCAGCACCCGCGCCGGGTGTTCTCGCGTGAGGAACTGCTCGACGCGGTCTGGGGTCCCGACATCCATGTCGAACCGCGCACGGTCGACGTGCACATCCGCCGCCTGCGCAAGTCGATCAACGCCACCGGCGAACTCGACATCGTCCGTACCGTGCGTGCGGCCGGCTACGCGCTCGATACCGAACCGTCTGATACCGCGATGTGCCGCGGTCGCCGCAGCTATCGCGGGGGCGAATAAACCCCGCGATCGTTACGCAACGGTCATGCCTCCTCGTAATGACCGGACGCCCCGCAATGCACCGACGCTCGCCTCTCCCGAACAGCGTGGGCCGAGTCCTGAGTTACACACTGCGAGAAACCGCAGAGGGACTGGCGCAACCTGCGCGAGCCGTCTAAGACCATTGCGCGCGCGCGGCGATTCGCCGTGAGCGATTCGTTGATGCGAGGAGAGAGTATGTCCAAGGCCTTCATCGCCCAGGTGCTCCAGGAATCGGCCGATCTCACCGGCACGGCAGCCAATCGTGCTGCCGGCGACCTCATGAGCGCGGTCGTCAAGGAACTGAAGAGAGAGGGCAAGTTCACCCTGCCGAGCTTCGGCACCTTCACCGTTCGCAAGACGAAGGCACGCAAGGGACTGAACCCTCGCACCGGCGAATCGATCAAGGTCAAGGCCGGCAAGACAGTGCGCTTCAAGGCCTCGCCGTCGCTGAAGAAGTCGGTCTGACGCCCATCCCCGCGCCGCACGCGGCGCGGCCCGGCTTCGGCGTCATGGTGGTCGCGCTGGGCACACTGGTCGTGCCCTTCGACTCCTCGGTCAATTTCGCCTTTCCCTTCATCACCCGCGCCTTTGGATTGCCCATCCCGGCAATCCAATGGGTGGTGATTGCGTACACCTTGACCTACGCCGCCCTGATGCTGGTGTTCGGACGCGTCGGCGACATGCTGGGCTATCGCCGCATCTTCCTGATCGGCAGCCTCTGGAGCGCCGTCGCCTTCGTGCTGTGCGCATCGGCGTCGAGCTATCCGGCGCTGCTCGCCGCGCGCGTGATGCAAGGCATCGGCGCGGCCCTGGTGCTGAGTTGCGGACCGGCACTCGCCACCAGCCTGCATCACGAATCGCACCGCACGCGCATCCTCGCCATCTACACGATGGCGATCGGTCTCGGCGGCGCGCTGGGTCCGCTGATCGCCGGCCTGCTCGTGCCGCTGATCGACTGGCCCGCCGTGTTCTGGTTCCGCGCGCCGCTCGCCCTCTCGGCGTTCCTGCTGGGATGGCTGCTGCCGCGCGACACGCGCCCGGCGCATCGCGAGCCGTTCGATGCGGCCGGCGGTGTGCTGCTGGTGCTCGCGATCAGCGCCATGCTGCTCGCGCTCAACCAGATGCGGGCACATCGGCGACAGCGCCTGGCTGTTCGTCATCGCCGCCATCGCCTGCGCCGCGGCGACCGCGGGCTTCATCGCGCAGGAGCGGCGGACGCAGCGGCCGATCATCAACCTGCGCTTCTTCCGCAATGCCGATTTCTCGCTGCTGAATGGCGGCCACGCAGCGCTCAACCTGGCAGGATTCTCGGTGCTGCTGCTGGTGCCGTTCCAGTTGAGCCGATTCGGCGGGCTGTCGGCGCTGGCGACCGGACTGCTGCTGGCCTGCTCGCCCGCCGGCACCGCGCTCGCTGCGCCGCTCGCCGCCCGACTCACGTCACGCGTGCCGCCACGGCGTCTCGCGCCTGTTCGGCGGCGGCGGCATGGCGCTCGGCCAGTGCTGATCGCGCCACCGAGGCGACCCGGACATTCCGTTGCTGGCCGGCGCCATGGCGCTGCAGGGCTTCGGCCTCGGCCTGTTTCAGGTGGCCTATTTCGACATCGTCACCGCGGCGATTCCGCGCGCGGATCGCGGCGTGGCCGGGAGCCTGGTGATGATGACGCGGACGCTGGGCACGGTGACGGGCGCCACGGTGCTGATGCTGCTGTTCCAGACGATGGGCTTCGGCGCAACGTTCTATCTGGCGGCGACGCTGCCGATGGCGGTGGTGCTGCTGGGGCTGCTGCGCGGCTGGGCGCGGCGGTGACCGCGCGGCGTCAGTGGGTCCAGTTCTCGCTGCGGCCGTAGCGGAAATTGTCGGCATAGGCCTTTGGCCTGATGCGCCGCGCCTGCGCCAATTCGAGGTCGAAGGTGATGCCGTTCCGCTCGGCGTAGGCCACCGCCTCCTCCCGCGTCGCGAAGACCAGGCGCACCTGGGTCTGGGTGTCGGCGCTGCGCTCCAGCCCATCAGGGGATCGGGGGCGGCGCGGCGAGGACGGTTCGAACTCCAGCACCCATTCATGCGTCGCGGCCAGGCCGGACTGCATGGCATTCTTCGGCGGCTGGTAGATACGCGCGCGCATGACACTCCCTTCGCTCGGCACTGGTCGGGCGGCGGGATCGAACCCACGACCTCCTGTACCCAAAACAGGCGCGCTGACCAGGCTGCGCCACGCCCCGCTGGCGCGCGAACCTATGGTCGCCGGACCACCCGCGCAAGCCTTGCGGCGGGGTTTCACCCCGGACCCTGACCAAGGGGCTCCGCCCCTTGGATCCCCGCCAAGGGCGGAGCCCTTGGAACCCCGGACCTGGCCTTGGGGGAGGGAGGCCCCTACTCGGACCTATCCTGGTCCGAGTAGGGGGCCTCCCTCCCCCAAGGCCCAAAATTGGGATTGCAAAGGCTGCGCCTTTGCTGGGGGTCCAGGGGGCGAAGCACCTGGTCGGGGTTCGGGGTGAAACCCCGCACTTGCTACGCCGCGTTGCCGAAGATCCGCTGCTGCACCCCGATCCCCGACCCGGATGTTCAGCCGAGCCGCCGTGCCCGCCGCAAGCTCCAGCGTCGCCCGCACCGGCCCGCGGCTTTCGATCACCGCCAGCTCTCCGGCACCGTGTGTTCGGCGATCGAGCGGATCGTCCCGTCCGCATTGATGAACAGCATGTCGAGCGGCGAGATCGTGTTGCGCATCCACATCTGCGAATCGCGCGGAATGCGCCAGTCGAACAGCATGCCGCCATCGGCCGGCACGCTCGGGCGGAACATCAGGCCGATGGTCTGCTGGTCCGGCGTCAGCGCCATCTCCACGCTGAACTCGTGCTTCACCCCGTCGCGCGTGGTGATGACCAGCTTCTCCTTCGGCAGTTCCGGCTGCGGGGCCGTGGGATTCGGGGCCTGGGCCGTCAGCGTGACGGTCGCGAGCAGCATCAGCAATCGGCGTCTGTTCATGCGGGTCCTCACCGGCGCTGCGGCATACCCTCGGGGATCACCGTTTTCACGATGCTTGCATCCAGCGCCTCATAGTCGTGGTAGCCGATCGCCGCGTACAACTCCGCGCGCGTCTGCATCCGCTCCACCATCGCCTGGGTGCCGCCGTCGCGACCGATCGCCGCGTAAAGCTCCGCCTGCGCCTTGTTGGCGACAGCGCAGCGAACTCACCGGCCAGATCACCATCTTGTAGCCCATGTCCTGGAACTCGGCGGCGGTGAAGAACGGCGTGCGGCCGAACTCGGTCATGTTGGCCAGCAGCGGCGCCTCGACGCGGGAGGCGAAGGTGCGGAACATCTCCGCCGTGGTCAGCGCCTCGGGGAAGATCGCATCGGCGCCCGCCTCCAGATACAACTTGGCCCGCGCGACGGCCCCGTCCATCCCCTCGCTCGCGGCGGCGTCGGTGCGCGCGATGATGAACAGATGCCGCCGGGCGCGGCGCGCAGGCAGCGATCTTGGCCGCCATGTCGTGCGGCTCGGCGAGCTTCTTGTCGTTCAGATGGCCGCATTTCTTCGGCAGCAACTGGTCCTCGATGTGCACGGCGGCGGCGCCCGCATCCTCGAAGCTGCGCACCATGTGCATGGACGTTGAGCGCCTCGCCGTAGCCGGTGTCGCCGTCGACCAGCAGCGGCATCCCGTCGCACGCGCGATCTGGCGCACGAAGAAGCACACCTCATCGACCGTGATCATGCCGAGGTCCGGGATGCCCATGGAGGCGGTCATCGCCGCGCCTGACAGGTACAGCGCGGCGAACCCGGCGGCCTTCGCCTGCAGCGCCGCCATGCCGTTATGCGCGCCGGGCATCTGCAGGATGCCGGGCCGGGCCAGCAGCGAGCGAAAGCGCTCGCCGGCGGGGCGCCTCCGGCAGATCGGTGGCAACCAGATAGGTCATCGTGCGGCTCCCGCTGTGAAGCTGCTCCCCGCTTAGCCGAAGGCGCGCGGAAGGACAGACGGCCGGCGATGCGCGGCCGGAGGGGCGCGGCCGGAGGGGCGAACGGAGGGGCGGCCCGAGGGGGGGCTACGCGAAGAAACAGCCAGCCGACCAGCAGCAGCACCGGCAGCAGCACCGCCGATGCCAGCAGCATGAAGCCGAAGAAGTCCGGCATGTGCACGCCGCGATGCGAGGCGATCGCGCGCATGCATCATGTCGGCGCGTTGCCGATATAGGTCAGGGCCGCCGAAGAACACCGCGCCGGCGGGAGATCGCCGCGAGCGTCAGCGCGTCGACCGGCGTCATGGCGGCCGGCCGGATGCCTGCGAGTTCGAAGAACACCAGGTAGGTCGGCGCGTTGTCGAGGAACGCCGACAGCAGCCCGGCCAGCCAGAAATACGCCAGCGGCCAGGACTGGCCGTCACCGTCGTGGCTGAGGCGCAGCAATGGTGCGAGGGGCCCGGCGAGCCCCGCCTCCAGCATCGCCACCACCGGACCGATCGTGATGAAGATGGCCGCGAACAGCATGGCGACCTCGGCCATCGGGTGCCAGGCGAAGTCGTTGGACTGGCGGATCGCGCGCGGCGTCGCCACGGCCGACAGCAGCGTGACCCCGAGCAAGCACCGCCACCCCGGCAAGCTGCGCCGCCGATACCTCCTGGCCGAACACCGCCACCTTGCCAGGGCGGCAGGAGCCCCTGGGCCAGCACGACCAGCACGACCACGAGCACCAGCGCCAGGTTGCCCCAGCCGCGCACGTGGAACGCCTCGCGCCGGGCGGGCGGCGGCTCGCTCCGGGCCAGGATGCGGTCGACCAGGTAGAAAGCCCGCGAGCAGCAGGCCGACGACCACCAGCAGCGGCGCGAACAGGTGCTGCGCCGGCCAGAGGAACGGCACCCCGTGCAGCAGGCCGATATACAGCGGCGGATTGCGAGCGGGGGTCAGCGCGCCCGCCGCATTGGCCACCAGGATGATGAGGAAGAGCACGAGATGGACCTTGCGCCGGCGGTGCGCATTCGCCCGCAGCAGCGGGTGGATCAGCACCATGGAGGCGCCGGTGGTGCCCATCACCAGCGCCATCGCCATCCCGAGCGCCAGCGTCGCGGTGTTGCCCGCCGGGGTGCCGGCCGGCCCGCCGCGCAGCAGCACGCCGCCGCCCGCGGTGTAGAGCGCCAGCAGCAGCGTGACGAACGGCAGGTAGTCGACCAGCAGCGCGCGCCAGGCATCGGCCAGCGCCGCGCCGGGACCGTCGGCCGCTGCCTGCTGGAGCAGCACGGCGGCGATCCAGGCGAGCGCCACGATACCCATATGACGATGCCAGAAACGCGGCGCGACGGCAGGGAACACGGCCATCGACACCAGCATGCCGGCGAACGGAATCCCAGACGCCAGCGCGGGCACGGTCGGTTGCATGGCCGCAACCCTGCAAGTAACGTCCGGCCCGCACAACGGGATTCCGTTCATGGATATGACAGGCGAGCGGCGCATCGAGGCGCCGCGCCAGGCCGTATGGCTGGCACTCAACGACCCGGCGGTGCTCAAGGCCAGCATCCCCCGGCTGCGAAAGCCTGGACAAGCTGTCGGACAGCGACATGAAGGCGACGGCGTCGGTGAAGATCGGGCCGATCTCGGCGCGGTTCAGCGGCGCGGTCCACCTGTCGGACATCGACCCGCCCAACGGCTACACGATTCGGCGGCGAGGGCCAGGGCGGGCGTCGCCGGCTTCGCCAAGGGCGGCGCGCAAAGGTGCGGCTGGTCGAGGCGGGCAGCACCACCACCGTACTGCATTATGAGGTCAACGCGCAGGTCGGCGGCAAGATCGCGCAGCTGGCGCCAGGCTGATCGGACGCCACCGCCAAGCAGATGGCGGACGCATTCTTCGACCGGTTCATGCAAGCAGGTCACCGCCGCCGCGGCACCCCCTCCTGTACCAGTGATGGCATCGCCCGTGGCGGCGCCGATGCAGGGGACGCACGCCGCCCCGCTGCCGCCCACGATATCGTCCGTCGCGCCGATGCCGCCGACCCCGTTGCCGCCCTCCTCGGTCAGCCTGTTCGCGCTGATCCCGCCGGAAGCCGTTCGGCCTGCCGGTCGCGGCCTGGATCGGCGGGGGCCGTCTATGTCGTGCTGCTGCTCCTGGTCTTCGGAAGCATGCTGTAGTGGGCGACCTGCCTGCGACGTCGCCGACACCGCGAGGCTGCTCGCCGACCAGGGCTACATCGCCGATCAGGAACTGGCCACGACGGTGCATCTGTCGCTGGCGATGCACCGGCCGCTGTT
This sequence comes from Acetobacteraceae bacterium, assembly GCA_037201625.1. Taxonomy (GTDB): domain Bacteria; phylum Pseudomonadota; class Alphaproteobacteria; order Acetobacterales; family Acetobacteraceae; genus JAMXLO01. The sequence goes on from JBBCGR010000004.1 coordinate 654,184, forward strand.
CCTCGAGGGCGAGCCCGGCACCGGCAAGACCGTGATCGCCAAGGTGCTCGCCGCCGGTCTCGGCCGGCCGGCTGGTGCGCCTGCAATGCTATGACGGCATGGACCTGTCGGCTGCCGCCTACGAATGGGATCACCGCGCGCCAGCTCATGGCGATCCGCCTGGCCGAGGCCGCCGGCCAGACCGATCCGGGCGCGCTGGCGAGCGACATCTATACCCGCCACTACCTGCTGGCGCGTCCGCTGCTGTCGGCGATCGATCCGGACCTGCCGCCTGCGGTGCTGCTGATCGACGAACTCGACCGCGCCGACGAGCCGTACGAGGCGTTCCTGCTGGAACTCCTGGCGGAGATTTCCAGGTGACCGTTCCCGAGTTCGGCACGGTGCGCGCCAAGATCCAGCCGGCGGTGGTGATCACCTCGAACCGCACGCGCGAGGTGCACGACGCGATCCGCCGGCGCTGCCTGTACCATTGGGTGGACTATCCCGATGCGGCGCGCGAGCGGGCGATCCTTGCCGCCAAGGCGCCCGGCGTGCCCGAGCATCTGTCGGCCCAGGTGGTGCCATCGTGCAGAAGCTGCGCGGCGCCGACCTGTTCAAGCTGCCGGGCGTGGCGGAGACGATCGACTGGGCGCAGGCGCTGACCTATCTGAACCAGCAGGAACTCGGCCCCGCCGCGGTCGACGAGACCCTGGGCGTTCTGCTGAAATATCAGGACGATATCGCGAAGATCCGCGGTGCCGAGACAGCCAGGCTGACTGGACCGAGGCGAAGCAGGCAGCCGAGTGACCGCTCCAAGAGCGAGGCGCGCGCGCCCGACGCACGCAGCATCATCACCCGCGAGGCGCTGCGCGACGGCTCGCTGCTGCTGCTGGTCCGCGAGCAGATGCCGCCAGGCATGACCACCTTCTCGGACGCCGAGATCGAGGCGGACCTCGATGCGACGCTGGCGCGCCACCCGGCCGGCGAGGATGTCTGGCTGTTCGGCTACGGCGCGCTGATGTGGAATCCGGCGATCGAGTTCGCCGAGCGGCGCGGCGGCACGGTCCGCGGCTGGCACCGCCGGTTCTGCCTGTGGCTGCACGGCGGGGCGCGGCTCGCCGGATCGTCCGGGGCTGATGCTGGCGCTCGACCGCGGCGGAAGCTGCGCCGGCATGCTGTTCCGCATCCCGGCGGGGCAGGCGCGCCGACGAGTTTGCTGCTGGTGTGGCGGCGCGAGCGTTTCACATCGGCCTATCAGCCGCGCTGGGTCACCGCGCACACCGCGTCCGGACCGGTGCGTGCGGTCACCTTCGTGGGCCGACCGCCTGTATCACCGCTACGCCGGCCGGCTGGCCGAGACCGAGGTCGCCGCCAGCCTCGCCGCGGCCCGCGGCTCGCTCGGCAGTTGCCGCGAGTATCTCGCCGAGACGCTGGCGGCGCTGCACGCGATCGGCCTGCGCGACCGCAAGCTGGAGCGGCTGCAGCGCCTGGTCGGCGCCGGACCCGGGCTGAGGGCGCGGGAATGGCCGCGACCGCCGCCACGCTGGCAGCCAATGTCATGCATTTCGTGCATCTGCTACGGCGCGCCGGATTGCCGGTCGGCCCGGCCGAGACGCTGGCGGGCCAGCGTGCATTGTCGCTCGTCGACCTGGGGGACCGGGACGCAGGTGCGCACCGCGCTGCGCGCCGTGATGGTGCATCGCCATGAGCACCAGGACGTGTTCGACCAGGCCTTCTCGCTGTTCTGGCGCGACCCGACCGCGGCCGAGCAGGCGGTGGCGATGGCCCTGCTGGAGGCGCAGAAGGAGAAGCATCCGGAGCGGCCGCCGCCCGGCAGCCGTCGCGTGGCAGAGGCGATGGCGAAGCCGCGGGAGCCGCGGGCGGACCCCGAGGACGAGCCGCCGGTGGCGGACGCGGTGTTGACCGTGTCGGATCGCGAGCGGCTGCAGAACATGGATTTCGAGGCGATGGGCGCGCAGGAGATCGCCGATGCGAAGCGCGAGATCCGCCGCCTCGTGCTGCCGCTCGACCTGCGCCGCACCCGGCGGCTGCGCGCCGATCCGGGTGGCCCGATCACCGATCTGCGGCGCACCATCCGCCAGAGCCTGCGCCAGGGCGGCGAGATCCTGGCGATCGCGCATAACCGCCAGGTGACGCGCCCTCCCCCGCTCGTGGTGCTGTGCGACATCTCCGGCTCGATGTCGCGCTACGCCCAGATCCTGCTGCATTTCCTGCATGCGGTGACCAACGACCGCGATCGCGTGCAGGTCTTCCTGTTCGGCACGCGGCTCACCAATATCACGCGTCAGCTTCGCCATCGCGATCCCGAGGTCGCGTTCCAGATGGTGTCGCACATCGTGCCGGACTGGTCGGGCGGCACGCGAATCGGCGAGGCGCTGGAGGAGTTCAACCGCCAATGGGCGCGGCGCGTGCTCGGGCAGGGCGCCATCGTGCTGCTGATCACCGACGGGCTGGACCGCGACGGGGCGCGGGGCCCTCGCCGGACAACATGGATCGGCTGCGCCGCTCCTGCCGGCGGCTGATCTGGTTGAATCCGCTGTTGCGCTGGGCGGGTTTCGAGCCAAAATCACAGGGGATACGCGCTATGCCTGCCCGCTCGTGGACGAATTCCGTCCCGTGCACAACCTGGCCAGCCTGCGCGCGCTGGTCGATCTCCTGTCCCGCCCCGCACCGCGACGCATCGACTTGACGGCGGCGGGGTTGGCGGCCAGGGGCAGTCCTGAAAGGATGGCGTCATGAATTTCGCAGAGACCGAGACGTGATGGGCACCGCGGCGGCTGGCGTGCCGCCGGCGAGCAGGTGGCGGTCGCCACCGTGACCGAGACATGGGGCAGTTCCCCGCGTCCCGCCGGCAGCCAGTTGGCGGTGACGAAGTCGGGCAAGATGGCCGGTTCGGTGTCCGGCGGCTGCATCGTGGGGGCCGTGGCGGAGGCCGCGATGAAGACGATCGACAGCGGCGTGCCGCAGTTGCTCGACTTCGGCTGACCCACGAGCGCGCCTGGGAGGTCGGCCTGGCCTGCGGCGGCAAGGTGAAGGTGTTCGTCGAGAAGCTGGCGTGAAGGCGGCGCATGACCCCGGGAAACCCTCGCCGCGCTGGAGACGGCCAAGCGCGAGAAGCGCCCGGTCGTGCTGGCGACGCGGCTGCCCGACGGCGAGCAGCGCCTGCTGCCCGACCCGGAGGCGCCCGCCGCGCTGAACGCCGAAGCCGAGAAGGTGCTGGCAATCGGACGAGAGCCGGCACCGTGAAGCTGGACGCGTTCGACTGGTTCCTGCACGCGCACAACCCGCCTTGTGCGCCTGATCGTGGTCGGCGCCGTGCACATCGCGCAGGCGCTGGTGCCGTTCGCGACCCAGTGCGGCTTTGCCGTCGTGGTGGTCGATCCGCGCCGCTCCTTCGCGACCGACGAGCGCTTCCCCAACGTGACCGTCTCCAACGCGTGGCCGGACGAGGCGCTGGACGAGTTGAAGCCGGACACGCGCACCGCCGTCGTGACGCTACCGCATGACCCGAAGCTCGACGATCCGGCGCTCGACCGGGCGCTGAAATCGCCGGCGTTCTATATCGGGTCGCTCGGCTCGCGGCGGACCCACGCCGCCCGGCTGAAGCGGCTGCGCGAACTGGGCCACGGCGACAACGCCCTGTCGCGCATCCAGGGGCCGGTCGGCCTCAACATCGAGGCGGTGACGGCGCCGGAGATCGCGCTGTCGATCATCGCCGAACTGGTCGCGGTCCGCCGCGGCGCGCCGCTGCCGCAGAGAACAGCCGCTTGCCGCATGAAGTTCGGCCCCGGTCCCGCTGGACGAAGCCCGCGGCGCCATCATGGGCCCACTCGCAGCGCATCGGCGACCGCATGATCCGCAAGGGGTCGGTGCTCGATGAGGCGCGGTGGTGGCGCTGCGCGAGGCCGACCGGCAGGAGGTGATCGTCGCCCGGCTGGAACCGGGGGACGTGCCCGAGGACATCGCCGCCGACCGCCTGGCGCAGCCGCTGCTGTCGCCCCTGCTGGCACGCAGCCGCGCGGCCACCGGACGGGTGAACCTGGTGGGCCGAGGTGCCCGGCCTGCTGCGCGTCGATACGGCGATGATCAACCGGATCAACACGATCGACGAATCCCTCACGATCGGCACCTTGCCGGACTACGCGGTGGTGGCGCCCAAGGACCTGGTCGCGACGGTGAAGATCATCCCCGTTCGCGGTGCCGGGCAACGTGCTCGCGGTGGCCGAGGCGCTGGTCCGCCAGACCGGCTCGCCCCTCACGCTGCATCCCTTCCACCACCTCAAGGTCGGTCTCGTCGTCACCGAACTGCCCGGCCTCAAGGACAGCGTCACCGAGAAGACGATCGAGGCGACCGAGGAGCGCGTGACCCGCCTCACCGGCTCGCTGCTGCCGGCGCTGCACGCGCCGCATGAGGCAGCACCGATCGGCAAGGCCCTGGAATCGCTGCTCGCCCAGGGCGCCGACCTGCTGCTGGTGGTCGGCGCATCGGCGGTGGTGGACCGGCGCGACGTGGGACCCTCCGGCATCGTGCGCGCCGGCGGGGAGATCCTGCATTTCGGCATGCCGGTCGATCCCGGTAACCTGATCTGCCTCGGGCGGATCGGCACCGTCCCGGCCCTCGTGCTGCCGGGCTGCGCGCGCAGCCCCAAGCTCAACGGCATCGACTTCGTGCTCACCCGGCTGTTTGCCGGCCTGTCGGTCGGCCCAGCGGACCTGATGAAGATGGGCGTCGGCGGCCTGCTGAAGGAGATCGACACGCGCCCGCTGCCCCGTGAGAAGGCCCCCGCCACGCCGCGCACCGGCGTGGCCCCCCGCAGTGCGCCAACGATCGCCGCGGTGGTGCTGGCCGCCGGCCGCTCGCGGCGGATGGCGCCGCACAACAAGCTGCTGGTCGCCGACCGCACCGGCAAGACGATGATCGCGCGCGTGGTGGACAACGTGCTGTCGTCCAACGCCCGCCCGGTGCTGGTGGTGACCGGCCACCAGGCCGAGCAGGTGCAGCATGCGCTGGGCGGCCGGCCGGTGCGCTACGTCCACGCCGCCGACTATGCGGAAGGATTGTCCGCCAGCCTGAAGGCCGGCATCGCCGCCGTGCCCGAGGAATGCGCGGCCGCCCTGGTCTGCCTGGGCGACATGCCGCTGGTGACCGGGCGGATGATCGACCGCCTGCTCGCCGCCTACGATCCGGAGGAAGGACGCCGGATCGTGCTGCCGACGTTCCGCGGCAAGCAGGGCAACCCGATGCTCTGGGACCGGCAGTTCTTCAAGGAGATCCTCGAGATCAGCGGCGATTCCGGCGCCCGCTTCCTGCTGGGCAAGCACATCGAGACGGTGTCGGAGGTCGAGATGGCGGACGATGCGGTGCTGCGCGACTTCGACACGACCGATTCGCTGAGCACCCTGCCCCAGCGGCTGCGGCCGGAGACGATCGGGTAGGCACGATGCCGATCTGCGAAGCCGATCCGTGGCGCTTGCAGTATTTCGACCATGTCGACTGTCCGGCCGATGTGCGGATCTCCACCGAGGACCCGGATTCCTGGGAGTGGTATCCGGCACATCGCTGGATCTACGACAAACTTGCCGTCGCGCTGTCGCAGGGGCTGCAGGCTGCGCCGCACGGCGTGGTGCCGCCGGCCTTTCCGGTGTTCTCCAAGCCGATCATGAACCTGCGCGGCATGGGAACCGGCAGCCGCGTCATCGCCTCGGCCCGCGAATACGGCGAGGCGCTGACCGCCGGACATTTCTGGTGCACGCTGCTGACCGGCGCGCATGTCAGCACCGACGCGGCGCTGGTGGACGGGGAGCCGCGCTGGTGGCGCCACACCAGCGGAGCGGCGGAGCCCGGCGGCACGTTCGACCACTGGCTGATCCATGCCGCGGCGATGCCGGAGATCGAGGAATGGTGCGGTGCCTGGTCGCGCCAGCACCTGCGGGGCTACACCGGCATGGTCAATTTCGAGACCATCGGCGGGCGCATCATCGAGGCGCATCTGCGCTTCGCCGACCAATGGCCTGATCTATATGGTACCGGCTGGGTGGACGCGGTGGTTCGCCTGCACGTCACCGGGGAATGGACGTATGCGGACCGCGACCGCGCCGATGGCTACAGCGTGGTGCTGTTCGGCCCGCACGGCCCGCGCTATCGCCACCCGCCGGCCGCGCTGGTCGACGAAGTGCGGGCGATGCCCGGCGTCTCCAGCGTGCAGATCACCTTCCATGAGGACAAGGCGCCGGAGCACCACGCGATGCCACCCGGCGGCTTCCGCCTGGCGATCGTCAACGCGCTGTCGCTGGAGGCCGGACGTGCCGGACGGGCGCGGCTGCAGGCGGCGCTGATGGCGGCGGCGGGCGGGCACGCCGCCCCGCCGTAGCGTTCAGGCGATCGCGGCCGCCACCCAGCGGGCCCAGGCGAGCACCTGCCGGTCCTCGCCGGTGCGCGCGACGATCTGGATGCCGAGCGGCAGCCCGTCGGGTCCCGCGCCGGCGGGCACCGTGACGCAGGGGACGTGCAGGCTGGTCCAGATCAGGTTGAACACCGGATCGCCGGTTGCCTCCAGGCCGGCCGGCGCCTGGCCCGGCGCGGCCGGCGTCACCAGCACGTCCAGGCCCTCCATGCACGCCGGGAACGCACGCTGCGCACGCGCGAACGCCGCATACGCCTCGGCGATCTCGGCCTCGCCGCGCGACAGGCCGAATTCCAGCCGCTCCAGCAGCCCTTCGCTGATCTGTCCGCGCGCGGTCGCCAGTTCCCAGCCCAGCGCGCGCGCCGCCTCGTTGTTCATCACCACGGGATGCGCCCCGACGATCCCCGCGACGGCGTGCGACAATTCCCGGTCCTCGACCTGGGCGCCGGCATGCGACAGCGCCGATGCGATGCGCGGCAGCAGCGCGCGCGTCTCGGGCAGCGCATGCTCCCACACCGGCGAGCGGCAGATGCCGATGCGCGGCGGGCGTTCGGGCCGGGTATCGGGGTCGCCCAGGTCGCGGCCGGCGACGGTGCCGGCGAACAGCGCGCAATCGGCGACGCTGCGGGCGAGGACTCCCACGGTATCAAGGCTTTCCGACATCAGCTTCATGCCGAACCGGTTGATCGTCCCGAAGCTCGGCTTGAAGCCGACCACGCCGCAATAGGCCGCCGGCCGGATCACGCTGCCGGCGGTCTGCGTGCCGAACGCGAGCGGGAAGAACCCGGCCGCCACGCCGGCGGCGGACCCGCTGCTGGAGCCGCCGGGCGTATGCGCCGGATTGTGCGGGTTGGTGGTCGCGCCGGGCTTGCGCGTGGCGAATTCGGTGGTGACCGTCTTGCCGATCACCACGCCGCCCGCCGCGCGCGTCCAGGCGACCGCCGCCGCATCCGCCCGGGGTCGCCAGCCCTGCCAGATCGGCGAGCCGTATTCGCTCGGCAGATCAGCGGTATCGAGCACGTCCTTGATGCCGACCGGAAGACCGTGCAGCGGCCCGGGCCGGGCGGCCGCCGCCGCGCGCCGGGCGGCATCGGCGTCGAACGTGGCGAAGGCCCGCACCGTCGCCTCCCGCGCGGCGATGCGCGCCAGGCACGCCTCCATCAGATCGGCCGGATCGAGCGTGCCGCCGTGGAGCAGCCGCGCGGCCTCGCCGGCGGTCAGTGCCGATGGATCCTGCATGGCTGAATTCTCCCGCACAGCGCGTCCTCAGGCTGGCGCAAGCCCGTCGGGAGGTCCATCCTTTGAGCCAATGGAACCATCCGAACATCGCCCTTCGGTGCAGATCGGCACCACGTCCGACGGGTCGCTCACCTACCTGGTCGACCTGCCGCCCGAGGAACTGCCGCCGGTGCACCGGCGCGACCTGGAGCGTGCCTGGCATGTGGCGCGCGATGCCGCGCTGGCGCAGCGCTGGGGCGTGGCGCGATTCTTCCGGTTCCAGCGGCCCGACGGCACGTTCGGCGACCTCGCCCTGGCCGACCGGGATGCCCGCTGCTGGGCCGGCGCGGTGGACAGCATGGTCGGGCTGCGCAACAGCTACGGGCTGGCGGTCTGCCTGCGGCTGCTGGCGCTGGTCGACCTGCTGGCGCGGGTGCGCTGGGCGGATTCGCTCTGCCTGCTGCATCGCGACGGGGCGGAACTGCATCCGTCGCTGCTGCGCGCGGCCGCCACCACCCCGTTGACCGCGGAGGCGCGCTTCGATGAGGGCGGCTTCCGCAGCCGGCTGGAGCGGTTCGCCTTCGGATTCGCGCTGGAGGGCGGGCATGCCGCCACGCCGCGCCTGACGGGAGCCACGTCATGAGCCGGGCCGTGGTCCGCGTCGCCGCCCTGTTCCTGCCGATGATCGCGCTGGCGCAATGCGCGCCGCCACCCCCGCCGACGGGCCAGGCACGCGCCGACGCCGCAACGCTGGCGGCCTGCCGCGAGCACGCCGATGCGGCCTATACCCGCACCCACCGCGACACGATCTACACGATCACCAATCGCGACGCGCCGTTCTCGGGCGGCTACATGGGCGGCGTGGTCGATCGCGGCCTGGCGCAGCGCTACGGCCATGAGAACATGATCCGCGACTGCGTCCGCAACACCGGCACCGAGACCGACCGCTCCGCCGCCACCGCGCCGCAGCCGGGGGCACCTCTGCCGGGCAATCCGGGTTCGTCAGCGCCCACTTCGACCGCCAACACGCCGGCCGCCACGACACCGGTATCGGCGAAGCCCTGAACCTCGGAGGTTGCGGCCGAGGTGGCCAGCCTGTCAGCAGTCGCGGGCGTCTTCGCCCAGCGCAACGCCCGCATCTTCTACGCCGGCAGCGTCACCTGCTGGACCGGCTCGTGGATCCAGCGGATCGCCACCGACTGGCTGACCTGGGAGCTGACCCACTCGGTGCTGTGGGTCAGCATCATCGCCTTCTGCAACCTGGCGCCGTCGGTGGTGATCTCGCCGCTGGCCGGCGCGATCGCCGACCGGATGGACCGGGTGCGGCTGACCATGGCCTCGCAGTTCGTCACCGCGGGGCAGTCGGCGGCGCTGGTCGTGCTGATCCTCACCGGGCTGATCCGGGTGGAGTACATCGCCGTGCTGGCGGCGGTGGGCGGCATGGCGGAGACGATCGCCCAGCCGGCGCGCCAGTGCCTGATCCCGGGGCTGGTGCCGCGCCAGTACCTGCCGGGCGCGGTGGCGCTGAACTCGCTGACCTACAACATCGCCCGCTTCCTGGGGCCGGCGATCTCCGGGCCGATGATCGTCATGTGGGGCGTGGTGCCGTCGATCGCCTGCAACGGCTTCGCCTTCCTGTTCGCCAGCGTGACCATGTACCTGCTGAAGCTCGACCCGGCCGTGCGGATGGGCCACCGGTCCAGCCACAGCGTGTTCCACGACGCGGTCGAGGGCATCCGCTACGTCGCCCGCCACCGCGGCATCGGGCCGCTGATGCTGTTCGCCGCCGCGGTCGGGATCATGCTCCGCTCGGTGCCCGAGATGCTGCCGCCCTACGTCGCCGACCTGTTCGGCCGCGACGCGCGCGGGCTGGCGACGCTGGCCAGCACGATGGGGCTCGCGGCGCTGGTCGGCGGGACGCTGGTGGCGATCCGCGGCCGCCTCGATGGCCTGACGCGCATTGCGGTGTACGCGGGCCTCGCGCTCACGCTGGCGACCGCGGGCTTCGTCGCGACGCACGAATTCGCCGTCGGCGTGGTCTGCGTCGCGGTGATGGGAGCGGCCACCACCATGCACGGCATCTCGATCCAGACCCTGCTGCAGAACTCCGCATCGTCGGCCATGGTGGGGCGCGTGCTGAGCCTGTGGGGCATGATCACGCGGGCCGCGCCGGCGATGGGCGCGCTTGCCTATGGCGCGGCGGCCGAGATCGCGGGCCTGCAGGTGCCGGTGCTGATCGGCTGCGTGCTGTGCGGGCTGGCCTGGCTGCGCGCGCAATCCCGGCTGCCCCGCATGGCGCCGGTGCTGGAGGCGGGCGAGACGCTGGCCTGACCTCGCGGCATGCCCTAGAAGGCTGAAAGCACAGCAACTCAGGGGAGACCGATCATGTCGAAGATCAGCCGCACCGATCCCGGCGCCATCCTGTCGAAGGCCGTCGAATACCACGGCTTCGTCTACCTCCAGGGCGTCACCGCCAAGGACACCAGCAAGGACATCAAGGGCCAGACCGCCGAAGTTCTGGCGCAGATCGACCAGTTGCTGGAACTGCACGGCACCGACAAGACGCGCCTGCTGCAGGCGCAGATCTGGGTGCGGAACATCAAGGACCGCGACGCCATGAATGAGGTCTGGACGCCCTGGCTGCCGAAGGACGGCGCCCCGGCCCGCGCCTGCGTACAGGCCGAACTCGCCAACCCGACGATCCTGGTCGAGATCATGGTGACGGCCTGCAAGTGAGCCGGCGCATGACCCTGGCGAACGGCAAGAATGCCCAGGGGCGCGACGAGCTGGTAAGAATCGGGCGCAGAGTCGCGCCCGGTCCGACATTTTCTGACTGCAACCGCACCAAAACCGCCAAATAGGACAATTGTCCCGGTTCGCCGGGTTATCCACAGGGGGTAACCGGCGAACTGACCCGCCCGAGCCTGATTTGCCGGGTGTGCGGGTTGTCACCATTGCAACCCTGCTGCTACCGATTCACGGGTCTGTGAAAGAACCATTCGGGGCGGGGGTACGATGCGGGGCTGGGGAACCGGTGCTAAAGCGTTGTGTTTCGGGACATTTCTTGCCTTCAGTTGTCATATCGCAATTCCAACCGCCGACGCCGCATCCAGTCGGCAGCAACATCGGCAATCAGTCGACAGCAATCGTCAGGCCAGCCAGGCCGGAAAACATCGCGTGAGCCAGTCGGGCCGCGTGGCGCAGGCCAAGGGCAAGCTGCGCAACCGGCAGTACGCACGCGCCGGGGGCGGCGGCATCTCCTGCGTGCCGTTCGCGCGCAACGATTCCGGCATCCAGGTCAGCGGCAACGCCTGGCAGTGGTGGGACAATGCGTCCGGCGTCTACGCCCGCGGCGCCGTGCCTGAATCGGGCAGCGTGCTGACCTTCCGCTCCAACGGCCGCATGCGGCTGGGCCACGTGGCGGTCGTCAGCCGGATCATCAACCCGCGCGAGATCGAGATCGAGCACGCGAACTGGTGGGGACCAGGCGCGCGTGGCGGTGTGGCGCGCAACATTCCGGTGGTCGACGTCTCGGCCAACAACGACTGGAGCGCGGTGCGCGTCGGCCTGGGCCAGTCGGGCCAGTTCGGCAGCGTGTATCCGACCTACGGCTTCATCTACGACCGGCCGGACACGGGCGTGATGCTCGCCTCGCGCGGGGCGCCGGCGCCGCAGGCCGACCTCAATCCTGCGCCGAGCGATCTGCGGCCGGTGGCCGATCGCGGGTGGCAGACCTATGAGGAAGTGGCCGAGGCCCCGGCGGTGGCAAAGCGCCACAAGCCGCGGACGGCGCAGCACCAGGCCTCCAGCCGGGTGCACCACGTGGCGGCCACCACCCGCCGCTGAGCTTCAGCGGCAGCCGCGGCGCCGGCGGCAGGGTCAACAGGAGCCGCGGCGCCAGCGGCGGTCAGCCCAGCAGCCCGGTCGCACCCAGTGCGGCCGCGGCTGCCAGCACCAGCATCGGGTGCAGCCGGGTGAACAGGAACAGCACCGTCGCCGCCAGCGTCACGGCGGCGGTGCCCCAGTCCGACGATGTGGTCTCGATCAGCAGGGCCGCGCTGGCCATCATGAGGCCCGCCGTCACCGGCATCAGCCCAGCCTGCGCCAGCCGCCGCCAGCGCGCCTCGCGGAAGCGGTGCCAGAGCCCCGCCGTCGCGTAGGTAAGCACCGAGGACGGCAGCGCCACCGCGATCGTCGCCACCAGCGCGCCCGGCACCGAGGCGACGCGCCAGCCGATCAGCGTGACCACCAGCATGTTCGGCCCGGGCGCGGCCTGCGCGAGCGCGAACAGCGAGGCGAATTCGTGCGCCGTCAGCCAGGGATGCACCTCCACCACCTGGCGCTGCATCTCCGGCAGCACGGAGTTGGCGCCGCCGAACGCCAGCAGCGACAACTGCATGAAGACCGCGGCGAGGCTCGCGAGCGTGGCAAGGCCGCTCATCGCGGGAAGCGCCACATGACCAGCGTGGAGGCCAGCGCCATCAGCGGCAGCGCCTGGGCCAGCGGCAGCCGCAGCAGCGCCACCGCGACGAAGGTCACCGCGGCGACCCCAAGGCCGGCCGGGCTCGACTTCAGCGGCTCGGCGATCTTCAGCGCGTTGGCGAGCACCAGCGCCGCGGCCGCCGCGGCCAGGCCCGCGAAGGCGTGGCGCACCACCGGGAGTTCGCCGTAGCGGTCATAGATCACGCCGAGCAGCAGGACGATGGCCACGGGCGCGGCCATCAGGCCGGTCAGCGCGGCCACGGCGCCGCTCGCGCCCTGGAACCGCGCACCCACGGCCACCGTCATGTTCATGATGTTGCCGCCGGGCAGGAACTGGCAGAGGCCCAGCAGGTCGGTGAACTCGGTCGCCGTCAGCCAGCGGCGCTCCTCCACCACCATCCGCCGCGCCCAGGGCAGCACCCCGCCGAAGCCGAACACCCCGACCTGCAGGAACCCCCGGAACAGTGCGAACAGCGAGGGCGGCGGGGTCGTTCCGGTCATGCCTGCTGGATACTTCGCCCGGCGCCGTGCGACAAACCCCGATGATCCGCCTGCTGGCTCTGCTCCTCCTGCTGTTCGCCGCGCCGGCGCATGCGGCGTGCCGTGTCGAGGCCCAGGCCTCGGTGCCGGTGGACCTGGCCGAGGGCCATGTGCTGGTCACCGTGCAGGTGAACGACACGCCCACCACGTTCATCCTCGACACCGGCGCGGACCGCACGCTCATGAGCGAGGACGTGATCCGCCAGCTTGGCGTCGTGCGCGACACCTGGGTGGCGTCCACGGTGCGCGGCATCGGCGGCTACCAGCAGCGCCCGAACGCCCTGCCCCGCTCGCTGCGCCTGGGCGAGGTCACGCTGCGGCGGCGCACGGTGACCGCCGATACCAGCGTGACGGTGGGGCCGCTGCCGGTGACCGCGGTGGCCGGCCGGCCGATCGCCGGGCTGCTGGGCCGCGACTTCCTGGCGCCGTTCGACCTGGACCTCGACCTGCCGGAGCATCGGCTGACGCTGTACAGCGTGAGCGGCTGCCAGCCGCTGGTGCTGCCGTGGACGAAGCCCTATGCCGCGATCCCGGCGACCACGCCGATGGGTGCCGCGCTGGTGCTGCAGGTGATGATCGATGGTCAGCCGCTGCGCGCGCTGCTCGACAGCGGTGCCACGGCGAGCCTGGTGACCGCGCCCGGCATGGTCCGGCTCGGGCTCACCCCGGAGATCCTGGCGCAGGATCCGGCCGGCATGGCGGCGGGCATCGGTCCGGCGGCCGTGCCGATGCGCCGGCATCGCTTTGCCGAGATGCGTGTCGGGCGGGACGTCACCCGCGATCCGGCGCTCTGGGTGGCGCCGGTGCGCGTGGTGCCGATCGTCGATATGCTGCTGGGCGCCGACTGGCTGCGCTCGCGCCGGGTGTGGCTGTCCTTCGCCACCAAGCAGATCTTCGTCGCCACGCGCTGACCGGGGCGCCGCGCCCCATCCCGCAGCGAATGGGCATCCGACGGCGATGCGCATCCCATCCAGCGGCGAGCGACGTATCAGCCACGCCGGCCGGCACGCATCGCGCAAGCCGGCCGGCGTGGGGTCACGGATAACGGCTGCGTGCCGCTACTTCACCGCCGAGAACGCGGTCGGCGCGAGGATGAAGTTCTTCACGTTCGCGACGATGGCACCGTTCTTCTCGGTCTCGGCGCGGGCCGCCAGCCACTCGGGATCGGCGCCGAACGCGTTCCACTTCTTCTCGCGCTCCGCCAGCGATTCCCAGACGACGTAGTAGTACAGCGTCTGGTTCGACTCGCCGATCACCGTGGTCCAGAAGCCGGCCTGCTTGATGCCGTGCTTCTCCCACAGCTTCAGCGTGATGGTGTCGAACCGCTTCAGCAGGTCGGGCAGCCGGCCTGGTACACACTCGTAGATACGCAGCTCATACAGCATGATCAGCTCCTCCCGTTGGTCACGCGTCAGTGTGCGGCGCTCGCGCGCCGGCGACAAGACGGTCAGAAGCGCTCCACCCAGGGGCGCAGCTCCACCTCCCAGGTCCACGCGTTGCGCGGCTGCTGCACGACATGCCAGTAATTCTCGGCGATCGCGTCGGGGTCCAGCGTGCTGTCGGGCCGGTCCGCCGGGTCCGGCCGCGTGGCGCTGCGGATGCCGCCGTCGATGACGAAATGCGCGACATGGATACCCTGCGGCGCCAGTTCGCGCGCCATGCTCTGCGCCAGGCCGCGCAGCGCGAACTTGCCCATCGCGAACACCGCCGACTTCGGATAGCCCTTCACGCTGGCGGACGCACCGGTGAACAGGATGGACCCGGTGCCGCGCGGCAGCATGGTGCGCGCGGCCTGCTGGCCCACCAGGAAACCGCCATACGCGCTCGTCGCCAGCGCCCGCGCCGCCGCCGCCGGATCCACCTCGGCGATCGGGCCGGCCGCGCGGGCGGAGGCGTTGTAGACCACGATGTCGGGCACGCCCTGCGTCGCGATCACCGCATCGAACAGCCCGCCGACCTCCTCGGGTTCCGCCGCCTCACAGGCGAAGGTCGTCGCCGCCGTCTCGTGCGCCAGGGCGGCGAGGCGGTCCGGGTTGCGCGAGGCCAGCGCCACCTGCAGGCCGTTGCGGGCGAACAGCCGCGCCAGCGACGCACTCAGTCCACCGCCGACGCCGACGATCAGGGCCGATCGAAGCTCCATCACACATCTCCACTCTCTGTTCCGGTCCACATCTCTGTTCCGGGTGCTGCCGGTTGCCTATCATCGCCGGAAATCGCGTCGTGGATACCCAGGCCGCCGCGCCTGCGGAAACCCGCGCCGCAGCAAGGAGGCACGTCATGCTGGGACTGATGCAACATCAGCCGCTTCTGGTTTCGTCGCTGCTCACGCATGCCGCGCGGCATCATGGTGCCGCCGAGATCGTTTCCGTGATTGGCCCGGGCGAGGTCCGCCATTCGACCTGGGCGGAGACCGAGCGGCGCGCCAGGCGCCTCGTGCGGGTGCTGCAGTCGCTTGGGGTGCAGGCGCAGGACCGCGTCGGCACGCTCGCCTGGAACGACCACCGCCATCTCGAGGTCTACTACGCGGCGTCGGGCATGCAGGCGATCTGCCACACCATCAACCCCCGCCTCGCGCCGGACGACATCGCCTACATCATCAACCATGCCGAAGACCGTGTGCTGTTCATCGATCCGGGCTTCGCCGCGCTGGTCGGCGGGATCGCCGGCGCCATCCGGGGCAGCGTGCGGGCGCTCGTGGTGATGAGCGATGCGGCGTCCATGCCGGCGCTCGACCTGCCCGAAGGGATGCGGCTGCACTGCTACGACGACCTGATGGCGGGCGTGGATGACGACTACGCCTGGCCTTCGTTCGACGAGAACACCGCGAGTGCGCTGTGCTACACGTCGGGCACCACCGGACGGCCGAAGGGCGTGCTGTACAGCCACCGTTCGACGGTGATCCATGCCTATGCGATCGCCCTGCCCGACGTGCTCGACCTGCGCGCGACCACGCGCATCCTGCCGGTGGTGCCGATGTTCCATGTCAACGCCTGGGGAATCCCGTACGGCTCCGCGCTGACCGGTGCCGCGCTGGTACTGCCCGGCCGCTACCTGGACGGCATCAGCCTGGCGCGCCTGCTGAACGCCGAGCGCGTGACGATGACGTGCGGCGTGCCGACGGTGTGGCTCGGGCTGCTGCAGCACCTGCGCAGCAGCGGCGAGCGGCTGGCGACGGTGAAGCGCATCATGACCGGTGGCTCGGCCGCGCCGCCGCTGCTGATCGAGGCGTTCCGCGACGAGTACGGCGTCGCGGTGGAACACGGCTGGGGCATGACGGAACTCAGCCCGGTCGGCACCTACAATGCGCCCAAGCCGGCGCAGGCCGGGCTGTCGGGGGGGCCGGCCGTGCGCCACATGCTGAAGCAGGGCCGCGTGCTGCCCGGACTGGACATGAAGATCGTCGACGGCAATGGCCACGAATTGCCGTGGGACGGGCAGCAGTTCGGCGACCTGCTGGTGCGCGGACCGTGGGTATGCAGCGGCTATTTCGGCGATGCGCCCGGCAGTGCCTGCGACGCCGATGGGTGGTTCGCGACCGGCGACGTCGCCACCATCGATGCCGATGGCTACATGGAGATCACCGACCGTTCAAAGGACGTGATCAAGTCGGGTGGCGAATGGATCAGTTCGATCACGTTGGAAAATATCGCGGTCTCGCATCCCGACGTGGCCGAGGCGGCGGTGGTCGCGGCGCGCCATCCGAAATGGGACGAGCGGCCGCTGCTGCTGGTGGTGCCGCGGCAGGGCCACACGGTCGATCCGGAATCCGTCCTGCGGATTTATGATGGCAGGGTCGCCAAGTGGTGGCTGCCGGACGCCGTCGTCGTGGTGGAGGAGTTGCCGCACACGGCGACCGGCAAACTGCTGAAGACCGCGTTGCGCGATGCGTATCGTGACTATTATCAAAATACTGTACCGTAACATTGTCGGCTACAACCGTTCACATTGCCGGTGCGACGTGCGACAAGGTGACCGCCTCCGTCATTACCAGGACGACTGAATGGTCACCGGCCCGTCCACCACGCTTGGCGCGCTATCAGACGCGATCGCCGCGCAGATCGCCGTCGCAGCGCCCCTGCTGGTGGCGATCCGCGTGGGACCGAACCGCCACGTGAGCGGCATCCTCTGGCAGCAGGACCTGGTGATTACCTCGGACCAGTCGCTGCCGGCGCAGGACAGCTACACGCTGGTGCTGCCGGGCGGCGTGCTGACCGCCGGGCGGCCGGCGCGGCGCAATCCCGCCAGCAATCTGGCGTCGCTCCGGCTGGAGGGCGCGGCGCGTCCCCCCGGGGTGTCCGGTGCGACCGAACCGCGCGTGGGAGAACTGGCGCTGGCACTCGGCGCCGATGCGGATGCCGCACCGCTGGCGCGCCTCAGCATCATCCACAAGGTGTCGCTGAACGGGACGGACCGGGCCGTGGTGCTCGATATGCCGGCGGCGATGGTGGCGGAGGGCGGCCCGGTGCTGGACGCGTCCGGGGCGCTGCTGGGGATGGCGACGGTCGATGCTGCCGGCGAGGCCGCGGTGATCTCCTTCGCGGCCATGACCCGGCTGCTGGACCCGGCGCAGGCGCAACTGATCGGCCGGCGCGGCTGGCTCGGCGTCGCGCTGCAGCCGATCACGGTGCCCGAGGCGTTGCGGAACACGGTGGGCCAGGCTTCGGGCCGCATGGTCGTGAGCCTGGCGCCGAGCGGGCCGGCGGACGTGGCCGGGTTGCGGCCCGGCGACATCCTGCTGTCGCTGGACGGACACAGCGTCAGCGGCGCCCACGCGCTGCGGGCGTTGCTGGCGCCCGAGCGGGTCGGACGCCAGGTCGAGGTGCGGCTGATGCGCGACGGCCAGCTCGAGACGCGGCAGCTTATCATCGCGCCGCAGCCGGCGGACTGAGGCAGGCCGGGGGCTTTGCCCCCTGGACCCCCAGCAAAGGCGGAGCCTTTGCAATCCCGATTTTTGGGCCTTGGGGGAGTCCGGGGTTCCGAGGGCTCCGCCCTCGGCGGGGCTCCAAGGGGCAGCGCCCCTTGGTCGGGGTCCGGGGTGAAACCCCGTGCGCTGTCCCACCCAAGGATTGACCCGCGCCGGCCAGCGGGAGACTCTGCCCCCCGCAACGCACCGGAGGGTAAAGATGACCGCGCTCGCCAACAGCCGTATCGCCTGGTTCAACGGCGAATTCATGCCCGAGGGTCAGGTGATGATCCCGTTCCGCGACCGGAGCTGGAAGTACGGCGACGGCGCGTTCGACATGACCCGCACCTTCGAGGGCACGCCCTTCCGCCTGAAGGAACACATCGACCGGTTCTACAACTCGCTGCGCTACCTGCGCATCGATCCCGGCGTGTCACCGGCGAAGATGGTCGAACTGTCCGAGGAGGTGGTCGCGCGCAACGAGCATCTGCGGCCGAGCGTCGGCGACTGGTGGGTCGGCCAGCGCGTGAGCCGCGGCGTCGATGCCGTGGGCGACGAAGGCTGGACGCATACCGGACCCAATGTGGTGATCGAGGTGCTGCCGCTGCCGTTGCAGAAGCGCGCCAAATACTATCGCGACGGCGCCGATGTGATGCTGGCATCGATGCGGCGGACGTCGCCCAGCATGCTCAGCCCGCGCGCGAAGATGCACAACTACCTGAACATGATCGTGGCCGAGATGCCGGTGAAGGCGGCGGATCCCGACGCCTGGGCGATCCTGCTCGACGAGAACGGCAACCTCGCCGAAGGCATGGGCAGCAACATCTTCATCGTGCGCAACGGCACGCTGCTGACGCCGCGGCAGAAATACGTGCTGCCGGGCGTGAGCCGGCAGATGACGATCGACATGGCGGCGAAGCTGGACATTCCGGCCAAGGAACAGGATCTCGACCTGTTCGACGCCGAGACGGCGGACGAGATGTTCCTGACCTCGACCAGCCTCTGCATCCTGCCGGTGCGCAGCTTCAACGGCGGCGCGGTGGGCGACGGCAAGATCCCTGGCCCGGTGACGTCGCGGCTGATCGCAGCCTACAGCAAGGAAGTCGGCTGCGACTTCGTGCGGCAGTATCTCGATCGCCTCGAGTAACGACCTGACGGGACTGTCGCCGCGGTGGCCATCACGGGCCGCGGCGACAGTCCCCTCGGCATTCCTGTTCCGTCAGCGGCCGCCCTGCTTGGCGGTCAGCAGCCCGTCGAGGCGCTGGCCCAGCGCGTCGGAGACGTTGGCGACGGAGTTGGTGTTCGGGGCTGGAGTATCTCCCGCGACCCGCGTCGTGCCACTGGACGCGGTGTTGGGTGTGGTGGGTGTCGTGCACGCCGCCAGTGCCAGCACTGCCGACATGCACAAAGGTTTCCAGCCGAGGTCTTTGCTGGCCCGCATGGTCATTGTACTCCCGGTCCTATTGTTCGCCTTGCTGCGTTTGACGGCGTTCTCGCTGGACCCCGATTCCATACGGCACCACGTCCCGGATCCGATACCAGGATAGGATTGCCGACTCCAATCCGGATTTGACGTATGCGCGAGCAGCGCCCGCCGGGCCGATCACTGTCCCGTGTGGAACAGCACCGGTTGCGATCTCGATCGCGCGGCCGCAGCGCGGCATCGTTTCATTGACGGAATTCTCACGCCGCCGCGACGTGGCGGAGCCGCGCGGCGCCCGCGGATGTCAGGTAGGCGATCTGGCCGCCGACGATGGTTGCGACCACGCGCTGCAATGCCGGATCGACGAGGACCAGGTCGGCGCGCAACCCTTCGGCGATGGCGCCGCGATCGGCGAGCGCGGTCGCTGCCGCGGGATTGGTGGAGATCAGCGCCCAGGCGCGCGGCAGGTCGAGCACCCCGCGGTCTGCCAGGATCATCGCGGCGCGCAGCATCGCCGGGTAGAAATAGTCGGACGACAGGATGGTGCAGAGCCCCGCCTCCGCCAGCCGCGCCGCCGAGGCCCAGCCGAGATGCGAGCCGCCGCGCACGACGTTGGGACAGCCCATGACCACGAAGTCGCCGGCGTCGCGCGCCGCGCGGGCCACTTCCTCCTCCATGGGGAACTCGCAGATGCGCGCCCCCCGCGCGCGGAACGCATCGCGCGTGGCGATCGCATCATCGTCATGGCTCGCCATCGGCAGGCGGGCCTCGCGCGCCGCCGCGGCCATCCGTTCGAGCGCGGCCGGTACCATGCCGGCACGCGCACCGACACGCTCGGCCAGGGCACGGAATGCATCGAGCTTCATGCCGGCACGATCGCTGTATTTCGCGCCCACCACCGGATCGGCGATCTTCTTGAGGATCGGCGGCGTGTGGTCGTTGAAGGCAAGCAGGTGCACGCGGCCGGCGGCGATATCCGCCAGCGCTTCGTCGAGCGCCTCGAGGTTGTACGCTTCCCACCGCAGATGCACGCGCATGTCGCAGGTCCACAGGCGTGATTCCAACGCCTGGAGCAGTGCCCGCCACGCATCGAGACTGCGCAGGCCCGGCTCCCACGACAGCGTCACGCCGTGGAACGCGGTGGTGATGCCGTTGGCGAGCAACTGCGACTCGGTATCCTGCAGCGCGATGTCGGCGGAGAACCCGACGCCGGGCCGCGGCTGCAACTGGCGCTCGAACGCATCGCCGTGGATGTCGACGATTCCCGGCAGGACCAGCAGGCCACCGGCGTCGAACTCCACCCCGCCGCCGCCGCGACCGATGCCGGCGATCACCCCATCCTCGAGCGCGACGTCGACATTCTGCTCGCCGTCCGAGCGCAGCAGGACCCGTCCGCCGGTAATACGCAGGCTGTGCATCTGAGTTTACTTCCCTGGCTCGATGACGATCTGGACGCGCGGGGTCGGATACCGCGAAATACCGAACTCCACCACCGCGCCCGCGCTGTCGACGTTGATGTTCTCGGTCACCAGCAATGGCCGGTTGCGTGGCATGCGCAGCAATTCGGCCTCCTCGGCGTTGGGCAGGCGCGCGGTCACCCGGGTGACCTGGCGCAGGTAGTCCGACACGCCGACCGATTGCAGCGCGGCGGTGATGGTGGTGCTGGTGCGCAGGGCCTCGAGGATGCCACGCAGCCGGGCTGCCGGGAAATAATGCTGTGCCAGACTCACGGGACGGTCATCGGCGAAGCCCAGCCGCTCCAGCAGCACGATGCGGCTGCCGGCGCGCACGCCGAGACCGGCGGCGACGTGCGCTTCGGCCACGGTATCCTTGAGCTGCAGGACACGGCCGGACGGCTCCATGTTGTGGCGGCGGATCCACTCCGAGAATCGCGTGCGCGCCTCGACCGCGTATTCCAGCACGTCCTCGGCCACGAACGAGCCACGGCCCTGCTCGACCCGCACCAGCCCGCCGCGCGACAACTCCTCGAGCGCACGCCGCACGGTGTGGCGATTGACGCCGAATTGCTGCGAGAGTTCGGCCTCGGTCGGCAGGCGGCCGCCCGGTGTATAGACGCCGGTGCTGATGTCGCGCTGCAGATGATTGGCGATCTGGCGCCACAACGCCACGCCGTCCTGCCGGCGCACCGTTCCTGCCGGCTTCATCGCAAGTTCATCCATGCGGCCGCCCATCCGTGCAACTCCTGGCTTGACGATAACCGAGTCTGGGTCTAGCTGTCTAGACATCCGAACAGGCGCAGGCCTCGCTACCATGCCCGACACACTGCCATTGGATCAACCGCACGCCGCCCGCCAAAAGTGGATGGCGGTACTGGCGCGCGCGCAGGCCGACATGCTGGGGGAGCGGCTCGGCGATCCGCCGGCCTATCGGGTGCTGCGCGGGCCGGAGACCGGGCTGGTGATGGTGCGCGGGCGGACCGGGGGCGGCGGTGCGCCGTTCAACCTGGGCGAGATGACGGCGACGCGCTGCACGATCCGCACCGATGACGGGTTCGTCGGCCACGCCTACATCGCTGGCCGCAACGAGCGCCTGGCGGAACTCGCGGCGCTGGCCGATGCGCTGCTGCAGGATCCGGTGCGCCGGCCGGTGCTGCTCGCCGAGGTGATCGAGCCGCTTGCGCAGGCGCAGCAGGCGCAACGGGAGGCGGTCGCGGCGAAGGCGGCGGCGACGCGGGTGCAGTTCTTCGCCATGCAGAACATGCGGTCATGAGCGCGACGATCACATTGCCCGGCTTTGCCGATCCGGTCGGCGAGGCGCAGGCCACGTTCCGCGCGGTGCTCGATGCGATGTCACGACCGGGAAGCCTGCACCGCACGGGCGCGCGGCTCGATGCGCCGCCCCCGCTCGCTGCCGCGACGGCGGCGGTGCTGCTGACGCTGGTCGACAACGAGACGCCGCTCTGGCTCGATCCCGCGGCTGATGCGGCGCGGGACTGGCTGGCGTTCCATTGCGGAGCCGTCATCGTTGCGGCACCGGACAAGGCGGCGTTCGCCGTGGCGCTGTCGCCGGTCGAACTCGGCAGTCTGGCAGTGGGGTCCCATGAGGCGCCGGAGGATGCGGCCACCCTGATCGTGCAGGTCGCGGCGCTCGGCAGCGGCGTGGGCTATCGCCTGGCCGGGCCGGGGCTGCGCGAGCCGACGCTGTTCGCCGCCGATGGATTGCCCGCCGATTTCGTGCAGCGCTGGCAGCGCAACCACGCGCTGTATCCGTGCGGCGTCGACCTCATCCTGTGCGCCGGCACGACGCTGGCCGCACTGCCGCGCAGCGTCTCGATCGAGGAGGCTTGAGCGATGGCCTATGTGACGGTCAAGGGCGGCGAGCAGGCGATCGACAACGCGCATGCCTGGCTGGCCGAGGAGCGGCGCGGCGAGCGCGGCGTGCCCGATCTGTCGCTGGCGCAGATCGAACAGCAACTCGGCCGCAGCGTCGATCGGGTGATGGGCGAAGGTTCGCTGTACGACAGGGAGCTTGCCGCACTGGCGGTGAAGCAGGCGCAGGGCGACCTGATCGAGGCGGCGTTCCTGCTGCGCGCCTATCGCACCACCCTGCCCCGCTTCGCGCATGCGCGGCCGGTCGAGACATCCGCCATGCGGATCCGCCGCCGCATCTCGGCCGTGTTCAAGGATCTGCCCGGCGGACAGGTGCTTGGGCCGACCTACGACTACACGCACCGGCTGCTGGATTTCGGCCTCGCGCAGGACGGCGGCACGGAAGATGCGCCGGCGTCCCGCGAGACGCTGGCGGCGATGCCGCGCGTGCCCGACATCCTGGGCCATGAGGGGCTGATCGAGCCTGATGGTCCCGGCGAGGCGGAGCCGGGCGACCTCACGCGTCAGCCGCTGAGTTTTCCCGCCACGCGCGACGTTCGCCTGCAGGCGCTGGCGCGCGGCGACGAAGGTTTCCTGCTCGCGCTCGGCTATTCGACGCAGCGCGGCTATGGCGGCACGCATCCGTTCGCCGGCGAGATCCGCATGGGCGAGGTGTCCGTCGAGATCGAGCCGCCGGAACTCGGCTTCGCCATCGACATCGGCGACATCACTGTGACCGAGTGCCAGATGGTGAACCAGTTCAAGGGCTCCAAGACCACGCCGCCGCAGTTCACGCGCGGCTACGGGCTGGTGTTCGGCTTCTCCGAGCGCAAGGCGATGGCGATGGCGCTGGTGGATCGCGCTATGCGAGCCGAGGAGCTGGGGGAGGAAGTGACGGCGCCGGCGCAGAACGTGGAGTTCGTTGTGTACCACTCGGACAATATCGAGGCGACCGGCTTCGTCGAACACCTCAAGCTGCCGCACTACGTCGATTTCCAGAGTGAGCTGCAGAACGTGCGGCGGTTGCAGAATGAGGTCGCACGAACCGCGCAGCACGCGGAGGCCGCGGAATGAAGGGCTACAACTTCGCCTATCTGGACGAGCAGACGAAGCGGATGATCCGCCGCGCGCTGCTGAAGGCGGTGGCGATCCCGGGGCATCAGGTGCCGTTCGGCTCGCGCGAGATGCCGCTGCCGTATGGCTGGGGCACGGGCGGCATCCAGGTGACGGCCTCGGTGCTGGGCAGCGGCGATGTGCTGAAGGTGATCGACCAGGGCGCTGATGACACCACCAACGCGGTGTCGATCCGCCGCTTCTTCGCGCGCACCGCCGGCGTCGCCACCACGACGCACACCGCCGATGCAACGGTGATTCAGACCCGCCACCGCATCCCCGAGAAAACGCTGCGCGAGGACCAGATCATCGTCTACCAGGTGCCGCAGCCGGAGCCTTTGTTCCGTCTGGAACCATCGCGCGTGGAGACGCGGCGGATGCATGCGCTCGCCGATTACGGGCTGATGCATGTGAAGCTCTACGAGGATGTCGCGCGCTTCGGCCAGATCTCGATCAGCTACGACTATCCGGTGATGGTGAACCACCGCCACCTGATGTCGCCCAGTCCGATCCCGGCATTCGACAATCCGAAGATGCATCGCATGCCGGCGCTGCAACTGTTCGGCGCGGGGCGCGAGAAGCGCATCTATGCGATCCCGCCCTGGACGGAGGTGCGCTCGCTGGATTTCGACGACCATCCGTTCCGGCCGATCCGTGCGCCGCATCCGTGCGGACTGTGCGGCGCCACCGATTCGTACCTCGACGAGGTGGTCATCGATGACCGCGGTGGGCGGCTGTTCGTGTGCTCGGACACCGACCACTGCGCGGAGCGGCGCGCCGCCGGCCATGTCGGCAGCGACGGTCTGCAGGAGGCCGCGGAATGAGGGACGGATCACGTTGCGGTGGCGCTGACTTCAGGCCATGGGCCAGGGGGGATTCGTCGTGGCCGCCGTTCGTGCCTTTGGTGCGTCGGTCGGAGTTGCAGTTCAGGACCGGGCTTTTTCACGCATCGTGCCGTGGCATGGCTGCGACAGCCGCGTCTTCATGTGTGGCGCGAAAGACGTGGATGGCATGGCCGGTCCCTGCCATGACGATTGGTGCGGGACGTGAGGTGGCGGTCGCGGCAGAGGCTGGCCGTGACGCTGGCACAGCGCTCCGGGGCTTTGGACTGGCGGCAACGGGAACACGTCGCACCATGACGGAAGGGGGCCGGGCCAGCGCCCGGTACTGGGCATGACCGACGATACGCTGCTGTCGGCGCGCGGGCTGTCGCTGTCGTTCGGCGGGCTGCGCGCGCTGGCCGATGTGGATGTCGACCTCTGGCCGGGCGAGATGCTGGCGGTGGTGGGCGAATCGGGTTCCGGCAAGACCACGCTGCTGAACGTGCTCTCGGGCCGCCTGGCGCCGGACGCGGGAGCAGTGTGGTATCGCGATCCCGCCGGCCATCTGCACGACGTGCATGCGATGCCGGCGCCGGCGCTGCGCACGCTGCACCGCTCCGACTGGGGTTTCGTGCACCAGGACCCGCGGCAGAACCTGCGCATGAACGTCACCGCCGGCGGCAATGTCGGCGAGCGGCTGATGGCGCGGGGCGCACGGCATTATGGCAACATCCGCGAACAGGCGATCGACTGGCTGAACCAGGTGGAGATCGACGCCAGCCGCATCGATGACATGCCGCGCACCTTCTCGGGCGGCATGCTGCAACGGCTGCAGATCGCGCGCACGCTGGTGACGCATCCGCGGCTGGTGTTCATGGACGAGCCGACCGGCGCGCTGGACGTGTCGGTGCAGGCGCGGCTGCTCGACCTGATCCGCTCGCTGGTGACGCGGCTGAAGATCGCCGCGGTGCTGGTGACGCACGATATCGGCGTGGCCCGGCTGCTGGCGCACCGGATCATGGTGATGCAGCGCGGACGTGTGGTGGAGGCGGGACTGACCGACCAGGTGCTGGACGATCCGCAGCACCCCTATACGCAGTTGCTGGTCAGCTCGGTGCTGCAGGCATGAAGTGCTTGGCGAGGGCTCGGGAGGCATGGTATCCAGGAACCGGAAGGCGGGTGCTACCGCCCTCCGGCGCCCGGTGGGTCAGAAGCGGATCGCGATTGTGAGCCGGATCCGCTTCTTCCCCCACCGGAGCAGTACCAAAACGCGTATGCGCATGGTTCCTCTCCGATGGCGGGCCTTGCTTCGGTGGCCGGACACAATGTCCGGTCATCCGGGCAAGCCGCGACCGGCACGCGCGCATGCAGTGGCGTGCGGTTTCGTCCTGTGGGACTCATCAGGCGGCGGGACTCATCAGGCGGCAAAGGCGCATCACGCGATGATGCGCGCCGGGACTGAACAAAGCGTTGCCAGAGTGGTGGGCGCCGAAGTGGTGGACGCCATGGTGGTGGACGCCATGGTGGTGGGCGCCGGAGTGGTGGACATATGAACCAGGTCATGCTGCGAACCGACGCCCTGGCAAAGAGCTTCACCCTGCATCTGCAAGGCGGCGTGCGCATGCCGGTACTGACCGGCATCGGGCTCGAGTTGCGCGCGGGCGAATGCGTGGTGCTGGCCGGTCCGTCCGGGGTCGGCAAGTCCACCCTGATGCGCAGCCTGTATGGCAATTACCGCGCGGAATCCGGCAGCATCCTGGTGCGCCATCATGGCGCGATGGTCGACCTCGCCAACGCCGATCCGCGCACCGTGCTGGCGGTCCGCCACGAGACCCTGGGCTATGTCAGCCAGTTCCTCCGCGTGGTGCCGCGCGTGCCGGCGCTCGACGTGGTGGCCGAGGTACTGATCGGCCGCGGCGCGACGCAGGATGAGGCGCGGCGCGTCGCGACGGAGCTGTTGCTGCGGCTGAACATTCCACGCCGGCTGCATGCGCTGCCGCCCGCCACCTTCTCGGGCGGCGAACAGCAGCGCGTCAACCTGGCGCGTGGTTTCATCGGCAACCATCCGGTGCTGCTGCTCGACGAGCCCACCGCGTCGCTCGATGCCGCCAACCGCGCCGTCGTCGTCGCGATGATCAACGAGGCGAAGGCGCGCGGCACCGCCATCATCGCGATCTGCCATGACGCCGATGTGCGCGACGCCATCGCCGACCGCCTGTTCGCCATGACCCCGCTGCAGGAAGCCGCATGATGGCCGGATCGGGTCCGGCCATGACGACAGAAGGCCGGGCTTGCGTCCGGAACGAAGCATGACCGACGAGACGATCCTGACCAACGCGATCCTGGTGCTGCCCGACGCGACGCTGCACGGCACGCTGGTGATGCAGGGCGAGCATATCGCCGCAGTGCAGCCGGGCCGCTCCGCCGCGCCGTCCGCGCTCGACATGGACGGCGACTACGTGATCGCCGGCATCGTCGATACCCACACCGACAATCTGGAACGCCAGGTGCAGCCACGCTCGCTCGCGCGCTGGCCGTCGCGCTCGGCGATGGTCGCGCATGACGCGCAATGCGCCGCGGCCGGCGTCACCACCGTGTTCGACGCGCTGTGCCTCGGCGATCTCGGCTTCGACAAGGAGCGCATCCGCACGTTCCGCGACGGCGTGCTCGATCTCGATGCGCTGGACGAAGCCGACCTGCTGAAATCGGAACATTTCCTGCACCTGCGCTGCGAGGTGCCGGCGCTCGACATGCTGGAGCTGTTCGACAGCGTCGCCGACCACCGCCTGGTGCGCATCGTCAGCCTGATGGACCACAGCCCCGGCGTCGGCCAGTACGCCAACCTCGACTTCTACCGCGCGCTGCGCCGCCGCGGCGGGCTGGATGACGAGTACATCGAGCGGCGCATCCTGGAGTTGCAGGAGCAGCGCGAACGGACCCGCGCGCCGCATCGCCGCGGATTGCTGGACCGCGTCGCCGGGCGCGACATCGCGCTCGCGAGCCATGACGACCGGACCGAGGCGGAGGTGGCGGAGAATGCCGCCGACGGCATCGACATCAGCGAATTCCCGGTCACCATGGCGGCGGCGCGCGCGGCCAAGGCGGCCGGCATGCAGGTGATCGCCGGCGCGCCGAACATCGTGCGCGGCGGCTCGCATTCCGGCAATGTCGCCGCCGCCGACCTGCTGGAGAGCGGCGCGGTCGACGCATTCGCCTCGGACTACGTGCCGAACAGCCTGGTCGAGGCGGCGTTCCACTGTGCGCAGCTTATCGGGCTGCCGCAGGCGGTCGCGCTGGTGACCGAGCGGCCGGCCGCGATGGCGGGCCTCGAGGATCGCGGGCGGCTGGAGGCGGGACTGCGCGCCGATGTCGTGCGGGTGCGCGTGCATGACGGCCTGCCGGTGGTACGCCAGGTGTGGCGCGGCGGGGAACGCGTCGCCTGATGGGACCCGATGCGCGCGTCGCGGTGTATTATGCGCCGCAGCCGAATGACGAGTTGTCCGCCGCCGCCGCGTCCTGGCTGGGGCGCGACGCAGCCGGCGATGCGGCCGTGCCGCAGCCTGCGATCGACGGACTCTCCGACGTCACAGCGGAGCCGCGGGTCTACGGCTTCCACGCGACGCTGAAGCCGCCGATGCGGCTGGCCGCGGAATGCACCTGGGACGATGTCGTTACGTCGGCAACGATCGTGGCCAGCGGCATCGCGCCGTTCGAACTGCCGCGACTGTCGGTGCAGGACGTGTCCGGCTTCCTCGCCCTGCGTGAGACCACGCCCTCCATGCCGCTGCAGGCGCTGGCGGATGCCTGCGTGGAACAGCTCGATCCGCTGCGTGCGCCGCCAACCGCTGCGGAACTGGCGCGCCGTCGCCGGTCCTCGCTGACCCACCGGCAGGACACGATGCTGGCGCGCTGGGGCTACCCGTATGTGTTCGACACGTGGTTCTTCCACATGACGCTGACGCGCCGGCTCACCGCGGCGGAGAAGCAGGCGTTCATGCCGGCGGCGCAGGCGCACTTCGCCGCCGCCATCGCAGCGCCGCGCATGGTCAGCGATCTCTGCCTGTTCGTGCAGCCCTCGCCCGGCGCCCCCTTCGTCATCCGCCAGCGGCTGAAGCTGCGCGGCTGAGTGCCGCGACGAAGCGGGCCACGCCTTCGTCCGGCGATCCGTCGTTCATCACCGTCTCCACGCCGACGCCGTCCGGCAGCGCGACGCTGCGCGACAGGCGCGACGCGACGTCCGCCGCCGCCTCGCGTCCGCGCGCGGCCAGGCGCGCTGCGAGCACATCGGGCGCCGCGGTGATCTCGATCACCCGCACCGCAAAGCGCGCGGCGGCATCGGCGATGACGGTGCGCGAGACATTGGCCACCACGACCGCGGGGCCCCCGAGGTCGGCCCCGATGCTGGCGGCCCCGATGCTGGCGGCCCCGAGGCACTCCGCCGGAATGCCGTAGCGCAGGCCGTGCGCCTGCCACTGCAAGGCGAACGACCGCGCGGCGAACTCCGCCTCGGTGACCGCCTCATGCGCCTCGCCGCCGGCATCGGCGGGGCGGGTGATCACGCGGCGGACGAACCGGAACCGCTCATCCTGCGCCAGCGCCCGGCGCGCGCCGTCCAGCAGCGTGTCCTTGCCGGCGCCGCTCGGTCCGACCACCAGCACCAGCAGCGTCAATAGCCGCGCTCCCAGTCGATCACGTTGCGCAGCGGCGCATCGTCGAGATACGCGCGCAGGTTCTCGCAGAACAGGTCGATGCCGCCGTGCCGGCTCTCGTCGCTGAAGCCCGAGATATGCGGCGTGATCAGCACGCGCGGGTCGCGCCACAGCACCTCGGGCGGCAGGTGGTCGAACTCGCCGACATAGACGTCCAGCACGACGCCGCGCAGGTGGTTGCGCGCCAGGGCATCGGCCAGCGCCGCCTCATCGACGATCTCGCCGCGCGCGACGTTGACCAGGATCGTGCCCGGCTTCATGGCGGCGAGGCGCGCCGCGTCGATCAGGTTGGTGGTCTCCGGCGTCCATTGGCAGCACACCGCCACGAAGTCGCTCTGCGCCAGGAAGCCGTCGAGGTCGCCGGCGCCACCCAGGGCGGTGAACCCCTCCGGCAGCGGCGCGGCCGGGTCGGGCGCGCGGCGCGTGCCGATGACGCGCATGCCGAGTGCCGCGCCGAGACGGCCGACCTGGAGGCCGATGCCGCCGGCACCGATGACGCACAGCGTCTTGCCCTCGAGCAGCAGCGGCCGGTAGGCGCGGTGCTCGAAGCTGCCGGCCGCGCTGTCGGGCACCGCGCGGTCCAGGTTCTTGGCGAAATGCAGGATGCCGGCGATGGCGTATTCGGCCATGGGCAGCGGGTTGGCGGCGCCGCGCGAGGTCGTCACGACGACATCGCTGGCCCACAGGTCGCCGATGCGCAGGTTGGACGCGCCGGCCGGCCGCTGATGGAACCATTTCAGCCGGGCCGAACGGGCGCGCAGGTCGAGCGGGAACGGAAAGCCGCCGAGAATCACCTCGGCTTCGGCGAGCAGGCGGTCGCGGTCGGCACGCGTGCCCTCCCCGTTGGCGCCGGGCGCGAGGTAGCGGGAGCCCGCATAGGGCGGCCAGGTGTCGCGGATCTCGCCGTCGAACCAGCCGCCGGCATCGATCAGGCGGATACCAGGGTCGATCGCCGCGATGCGCGCGCGATCGGCCGGGCTGGTCCGCTGGATCGCCAGGATGTTGAGCGTGCGCATGGCGGCAAATCCTAGAGCGTGATCCGCGCGAGTGGAAACGCCGGAGCGGCGACGCACGCTGGCAGACCGCGAACCGGGGCGGATTCCGCATGGCAGCGCGAACGGAAGCTGCCTCGGCGCGGGATCGCGGGACTAATCGAGCACGATGCGCAGCGCGTCGCCGTTGAGGGCCGGCAGGATGCCCTGCGGCGGGGGCTGGATGTTGATCAGCACCGCGTGCTCGTTGCGCAGCCAGAGGCCGGGCGCCGTCTCCGGCAGGGGCGCGCCACCCGGCACCTGCCGGTAGGTGCCGGCGAACTGCGCGATGGCCTCCAGCCGGTAGACCTGGCCGGTCGTGCGGATGATCGCCACGGCGCTGCCGTCGATGCCCAGGCCGCCGATCGCGAAGCCGTAGTTCGTGCCGCGGAAGAACACGGTGCCGCGGCCACCGCCGCCGATCGGCACGTCGCTGGGCGGTCCCTGGTTCAGCGCGATCAGGCCCGGCCGTTCGACGACCGGTGCCGGCGGCGGCGCGGGCGTGCAGCCGGCGAGCACCGGGCCCAGGCTCAGGAGCAGCAGCGCAATTCGTCGGACCATGATCCCCTGGCACCTGTGAGCGGTGCGGCAATGTTTCAGCATCAGTCGGATGCGGCAAGGCGCGACGGGGCCGCGGCGTGCGGCACGCGACCCGGAGGACGGAGGCGGATGAAACGCAACGGCGATGGCAGCAGGCCACGCCGGCATGCCAAGATGCCGCGAATGCAGGGAGAACCGCGATGCATCGTCTCTTGGTCCTGGCCATGCTCGCCGCGCTGGCGACGTCCCCCGCCGCTGCGCATCACGGCTGGGGCAGCTACGATGCCGCCAGTCCGCTCACGCTGAACGGCACGATCGAGCGCGTGCAGCCGTCCGGCCCGCACACGACGATCTGGCTCAAATCCGGCGCGAAGACGTGGGAGATCGTGCTGGCACCGCCCAGCCGCATGGCGAATCGCGGCCTGCCGGCGGACAATCTGCGGGCCGGCCAGGATGTGCGGGTGTACGGCTACCCGAGCCGCGCACACGATGACGAGTTGCGCGCCGAGTGGATCGCGACCGCGGCCACGCCGGATCCGGTGCAGCTCCGCTAGAACCGCGCGTGATGCACGGCGCGGACGCACCGTTCTGGGCGCACTGGCTCGAGGCGTCGGCGCTCGGCGCATGGGCGCGACAGAGCACGTGGGGGTTTGCCGCGGCGAACGTGCTGCACCTGCTGGGGATGGCCGCATTGCTGGGCAGCGTGCTGGCGTTCGATCTGCGCGTGCTGGGGCTGCGGCGGGCGCTGCCGGTGGCCGAGACGGGCCGGCTGCTGCTGCCCCTGGCGCGCGGCGGGTTCGTGCTCGCCATCGGCTCGGGGCTGGTGCTGTTCTCGGCGGATGCGAGCCATGTCTACGTGAACCCCGCCTTCCAGGTGAAACTGCTGCTGATCGGGCTCGCCCTGCTGAACGTCGTGGCGTTCCACTGGCTGGCACCCCTGGCGGGCAGCGCGGCTCCGGGCGGCGCGGCTCCGGGCATCGCGGCACGCGTGTCGGCCGGCCTGTCGCTGCTGATGTGGCCCGCCGTCATCGTCTGCGGGCGGATGATCGCCTACCTGTAGGTGCGCTCGGGTGAGGCGCCGATCGGGACGCCCCGCACCTCACGCGGCGCTGGAGCCACTGTCGCCCTTGGGGCACACTGGCCGCCATGAGCGCAACGTCCATCATCCCCGTCATCCTGTCCGGCGGCTCCGGCACGCGCCTGTGGCCCGTGTCCCGCGAGAGCTTCCCCAAGCAACTCTGGCCGTTGATCTCCGACCATACGCTGCTCCAGGAGACCGCGCTGCGCGGCCGCGGCGACGGCTTCGCCCCGCCCATCGTCGTCTGCAACCAGGAGCACCGGTTCCTGATCGCCGAACAGCTTCGCGCCGCCGGCATCCCCTCGCCGCGCATCCTGCTGGAGCCGGTCGGCCGCAACAGCGCGCCCGCGATCGCCGCCGCGGCCGTCCTGGTCGCCGAGACGGAGCCCGACGCGGTGCTGTGGCTGCTCGCGGCCGACCACGTGATCGCGGACACCGCCTCGCTGCACAAGAGCCTTGCGACCGCCACCATCGCCGCGCGCGCCGGCCGCATCGTCACCTTCGGCATGCGCCCGACCGCGCCGGAGACCGGCTACGGCTACATCGCCATCGGCTCGGCGCTCGACGATGCGCCGGGGGCCTATGCGGTCGCCGAGTTCGTGGAGAAGCCGGACGCGGCCAATGCCGCTCGCCTGGCGACCGACGGCAAGCACCTGTGGAACTCGGGGATGTTCGTGTTCACCGCGCGCACCCTGCTGGAGGAACTCGCCACCCACGCCCCCGACGTGCTGCGTGCGGTGCGCCGCGCGGTCGCCGAGCGCTCGACCGACCTCGACTTCATGCGCCTGGGCGTGGCGGCGTTCACCGCCAGCCCCTCGATCAGCCTGGACTACGCGGTCGCCGAGCGGACCAGCCGCGCCGCGGTCGTGCCGGCCGATATCGGCTGGTCGGATGTCGGAAGCTGGGGCGCGCTGTGGGAACTCGGGCAGAAGGATGCGGACGGCAATGTCGCGCTGGGCGACGTGCTGCTGGAATCCGCCCACAACTGCTACGTGCGCAGCGATGGCATGCTCGCCACCGTGGTGGGGCTGCGGGACGCGGTCGTGGTGGTGACCGAGGACGCCGTGCTGGCGATGCACCGCGACCATGCGCAGGACGTGAAGAAGGTGGTGGACCGGCTGAAGGCGGCCGGACGGCACGAGGCGGTCGCGCATAACCGGCTGTACCGGCCGTGGGGGTTCTTCGAGAGCCTGATCCACGGCGACCGCTTCCAGGTGAAGCGCCTCGTGGTGAACCCGGGCTGCAAGCTGTCGCTGCAGAAGCACCACCACCGCGCGGAGCACTGGGTGGTGGTCAACGGCACCGCGCTGGTCACGCGCGACAGCGACAGCTTGCTGGTGCGGGAGAACGAGAGCGTCTACCTGCCGCTCGGCTGCGTCCACCGCCTGGAGAATCCCGGCAAGATCCCGCTGGCGCTGATCGAGGTGCAGTCCGGCTCCTATCTCGGCGAGGACGACATCGTCCGCCTGGAAGACGACTACATGCGCGGCTCGACCGACTGACACACCCCGAACGCCTGCGCGAAGCGCGAGGCGGCGTCGCGGATATGGGCCTCGGCCGGCAGATGAACGCCGTGCAGCACCAGCGCCACCACCAGGGCGGGGATGACGATGCGCCGCGCATCGAGGCCCGGCGGCGGCCGGCCGGCCAGCACCATCAGCGCCCAGGCGCCCGCCAGCCCGATGGCCGCGCCCACCGCCACCTCCGCCGGCGAATGGACGCCCAGGGCGAGGCGCGTGGCGCCGATCACGACGGCCGCCGCTGCCGCCACGAGCAGGCCCAGCCGCCGGCGGCGCAGCAGCAGGGCGGCCAGCCCGCCGCTGACCACGGTCGCGGCCGCGACATGGCCGCTCGGCGTGCGCAGGTCGAGGACGCCCAGGCTGGCGGGACAGGCGAGGAACAGCAGTTTCAGCACCAGCATCCCGCCGAAGGTGGCCGCCACCGCGAGGCCCCAGGCCACGGCCCCGCGCCGCCAGCCCTGCAACAGCATGCCGATGCCGATCGCCAGCACGACCGGCAGGATCACGGCCTGATCGGCGAAGTCGGTGATGAAGGTCACGCCGCCAGTCTACCCGACCAATCCTTGCGTTTCCCCCAAGAATCGGACCGACTGGCGCTGCCATGGATTCGTATGTCACCGCGACCATCGTGTTCGCCTGCGTGGTCGCCGGTTCCCTGATCGGCCTCGCACTGAACGTCTGGCTGCCCGAGCACCACCGTTCGGCCGCATCGCACGACGCGATCAAGCTCGGCACCGGGATGATCTCGGTTCTGGCGTCGCTGGTGCTCGGCCTGCTGACCGCCAATATCAAGAACGCCTTCGATACCACCGACGCGCAGCTTCGCAGCTTTGCCACCAATCTCGTGCTGCTCGACCAGACCCTGCGCGACTACGGTCCCGGCACCGGCGAGGCGCGCGACCTGTTGCGGTATTATACCGACCAGGCGATCCGCGATCACTGGCCCGACGAGAGCGGCAGGCACGTGCAGATCGAGAACCGTGACGCGGGGCGCGCGCTGCACGGCGTCCGCCTCGCCATCATCGGCCTGCCCACCGACACGGTCGTGCACCAGGCCCTGCGCGACAGCGCGCTGAAACTGATCGAGACGGCGCTGCAGACCCGCTGGCTCCTGATCGAGCGTGCCGAGACGTCGATCCAGCCGGCCTTCCTCATCATCCTGATCGCCTGGATCGTGCTGATCTTCCTGAGCTTCGGCTACAACGCACCGGCCAACGCGACGGTCCTCTGCGCCTTCGTCATATGCGCGGGCGCCATTGCCGGCTGCCTGTTCATCATCATCGAGATGGACGCGCCGTTCGACGGCCTGATCGCCATCTCCAGCCATCCGATGCGCAATGCCCTCGCGCACATGAGCGAATAGG
Source organism: Acetobacteraceae bacterium (assembly GCA_037201625.1). Taxonomy (GTDB): domain Bacteria; phylum Pseudomonadota; class Alphaproteobacteria; order Acetobacterales; family Acetobacteraceae; genus JAMXLO01. The sequence goes on from JBBCGR010000004.1 coordinate 688,659, forward strand.
CACGCGATCCTGCGACCACGTTCGAGGTAGGCCGCCCGGTTCCAGGCTTCCAGGGATGGTGGTTTCCAGTGGAAGAACCTGGAATTAGCATCGCGCCACAGACCAACGCAGTGGAAGTCAGCTAAAGCTGCTGTCGGCAACGGACGCGCGCTGGTAATCAGAAGCTGTGAACAGCGAAACGGCCTGCTTCGTCGCCTTCTCCGGCGTCAATCCCGTCCGCGCGGGAACCCAAGGGCGGCGTCCCGGACCCTGGGTCCCCGCTTGCGCGATGATGACGGCACTTGCGACGGCAATGGCGCGGTGCGCACGTCGCGGGAGTCGTCTCACGCGTCTTCGCTGGTCGGCGCTAACCGGGGTCGGGCACGCCGTACAGCCGCACCAGCCAGATCGCTGCCGCAAGCGCCGGCCCGAACGGCAGCGCCGTCTCGCGCGTCAGTTTCGCGCCGCGCGCACGCTGCAGCAGCACCAGGCCGATACCGGCAATCGATGCCAGCAGCAGCGTCCATGGCAGCGCCTGCCAGCCGAGCCACGCGCCCCCCGCGGCGAACAGCTTTGCGTCGCCGCGGCCGAGACCTTCGTGGCCGCGCACCAGGCGATAGCCGTGCTCGATCGACCACAATGCGGCGTAGCCCGCGACCGCGCCGATGACGCTCGACGCAACCGTCGTGGACGCGTCCAGCCATGCCGCCGCCAGGCCGAGCAGCAGCAGCGGCAGCGTCAGCGGATCCGGCAGGCGCATGTGCTGCCAGTCGATCCAGGCGAGCGCCAGCAAGGTCCAGCCGAGCAGGCAGTCCATGCCGAAGCGGAGCGTCAACCGGTCGATTGCGAACGCCCAGGCGGCGATCGCCATTGCCGCAACGAACATGCCGGCGGAACGCCGATTGATGAAGTGGGACAGCGGTCGCAGTGGCGATATGTCTCGATGTGGCAAGGCAAAACGATAGCGCTCTCTAATGAGCGGCGCTATGGTGTGTGTTTGTAACGCGCAAGGATCATGGCGCGGCGGCGAGGCCGGTATTCGCCGACAATGATGCGACGTGTGGGGGAGTTGTCATGCGGATTGCTGGACGTTCGGTTGCGATGACGCGCGCCGTCCAACTGCTCGGCGGGATCATCGCTGTACTGATGACCGGCATGCTGTCTCCGGCACGCGCGGACGAGTGCACGAGCGGCAAACTTCCCAAGCGCGACATCCCGACGATCAGCGTCACCGACACGTCCGCACTGCCGGACCTCGTGGTGTCCGGTCCGTGCACGGTCGATCCGGGCGACTATTACTATGGCGCGGTCAACATCGTGGCCAACGGCTCGCTGACCTTCAAGGAAGGACCGAAGCTCACGCCCGGCACGAAGTTCACCTCCAATTTCCGCGCCTCGTCGATCATCATCGAGGCGGACGGCAAGCTGCTCGCCGGGGTCGGTGACGATGAGCCGTATGGCACCGGCGGCTACGAACTCAACATCGTGCTGTACGGCGCCAATCTCGGTGCCAGCGGCGCCGGTGCGCCCTGCGTGATGCCGCGCAAGAAGGTCACGATCAACCAGCAGACCAAGGCCAAGGAACTCGAGGTCCTGCCGGAAGACAAGGACCTGGCCGATTGCGGCGTGCCGAAGACCATCTGGACGGCCGGTGACGGCAGCAAGCAGACGCTGCCGCCGAGGGCGAAGCCCGTGTCGGATTTCTTCTATGCGTACGGTGCGATGCACGGCGATGGCGGTCCGGTGAAGAAGGCAGACGACTACAAGGACGATCCCGACAACAAGATCGGCCATTTCGGCTACAAGGTCCTGGCGCTGTCGTATGACGGCACGCTGGAACTGCGCGGCTACAAGGGCACCACGGGCGGCCGCCGCGTCGATGAGACCCTCGCGGCGGCGCAGAAGAACGCCGGCCCGCTGCCCGGCGGCCAGGCCGATTACGGCAAGGTGCAGACCGGCTCGAGCTGGATGCGGCTCAAGGGCGATCTGAAGAAGGGCACCAGCACCATCACCGTCGACGGCAATGTCGAGGGCGACTGGCAGGATGGCGATTCGATCATCGTCACCACCACGGACTACCTGCCGAACCACTCCGAGGAATTCGTCATCGCCAAGGGTGGCGTCAAAGGCGACAAGATCACCGTCGTGAAGGCGGCCGAATACGACCACAGCGGAATCCGCTATTCGCTCGCGGCCACGCTTGCGAATGCCGGCAGCGGCTTCAAGGGCACCGGGATGGATCCGGAACTGGCGCGTTCGGCCGAGACGCGCGCCGCGGTGGGCCTGCTCACGCGCAGCATCCGCATCATCTCCGGCGGCGATACGGCGAAGGAGACGTTCGAGCAGGCGACGGCAAGGAATCCGAGCTACGCATTCGGCGGCCACACGGTGTTCCGCCAGGGATTCCGCAAGCTGCAGTTGCAAGGAGTGGAATTCCACCAGCTCGGGCAAGGCGGAAAACTCGCGCACTACCCGGCGCATTTCCACATGGCGCGCTACGTGCCGGCCGACACCTGGATCAAGGACTCATCGGTCAGCGAGTCGATGACCCGGTGGTTCGTGCTGCACTCGACCAACGGCGTGCTGCTGCAGCGCAATGTCGGATGGAAGTCGATCGGCCACGGCTTCTTCCTGGAGAGCGCGACCGAGACCGACAACAAGTTCTACGCCAATCTCGGCGCCTATGCCCGCGCGGCCGTGGTCAACAAGACCGAGAATCCCCGCAACATCGCCGGCATCCTGTCCGCCCCCCGCGACGGCGTGAATGCGTCAGCCGATGCGCCGGAGGTGCCCTACCGGAGCGACATCACTCATCCGACGATCTTCTGGATCACCAACGGGTGGAACGAGTTCGTCGGCAACCTCGCGGTCGGCACCGGCACCTGCGGCGCGTGCTACTGGGTCCTGGCCGCCGCCAACAGCGACTGGCAGGAAGATCCCGTCACCGGCGGGATGACCCACGGCAAGCATATGAAATGGTCCGGCTATGCCGGCCGCCAGACCGCCAATCCCGCGCATTACGGCGAGACGCCGCTCAAGGTGTTCTACAAGAACTCCTGCTCGACCGCGATGCACGCGCTGATCACCACGACCGACATCTCGGCCTGCGTCTCGGTCAACGGCTTCAAGACCGCCAACCAGGAGAACGGCCGCATCAAGCCGGTGCCGGGCGTGGCGCCGACGCCGGCGGTCGAAAAGTTCGATGAGATGTACTACCCGATCGCCGCCGGCACGCGGGCACCGACGCAGTGCGATCCGAACAAGCCCGACAACGACCCGGGCGGCTGCGGCATTCCCGGCACGGCGCGCTGCGACAACTCCGATCCGAAGAACTGCGCGACGACGGTCATCGACCACTTCACCACGTCGTTCAACTGGGCGGAGACCAACTTCTCGGCGATCTGGCTGCGCACGCCAGGCTGGTTCGTGCTGGACAACAGCTTCATCAGCGATGTGCAGACCGGCGGCGTGACGCTGGTCTCGGGCGGCGACTACTCCCGCTCATCGGCGGCGCGCGGCTACTGGGCGCTGGTCAGCCGGTCGGTGTTCGTGGGCCAGACGCAGCTCAACTCCAGCACCTTTGCGCTGGCCTCCGGGCCGCGCACGGCGGCCGGCAAGATCGCCTGCGACCTGACCGCGCCGGACGGGGTGCGGTTCACCAATGCCTGCATCAGCCAGGCCGCCAGCATCGGCTTTCCGCTGAGCAACTGGGGCACCAACCAGCGGATGTTCAACATCTACGACGGCCCGGCCCACCAGGACGGCAACGCCTACATCAACATCAAGGCGTCGGACTGCAACGATGCCAACTCGTGCATGTATTTCGGCACCGCCGGGGTGCGCCGCAGCGCCACCGGGACGACGGGCTACCTGCCCAATGCGGCGATCGGCTGGAAGCAGCCCAACGGCTTCTACTACCCGCCGGCGTTCCACTCGAAGAACCTGTTCTTCAAGGACGTGGACATCCGCCACTACGTCGTGGTGCCGGCGATGCAGCCGGGCACCTACCTCACCGACCTCGATCGCCTGAAGAAGGAGTTGTTCGGGATCGCCAATCCTCCGGACAACCTCTTCACCGGCTTCACCGACATCGACCGGCAGACCGAACTGAACGACGATGACGGCTCGCTGACCGGGTTCGTCAACACGATCTCGGTGAACGAGGACCCGTTTTTCTCGGCCAACATCCAGGCGGCCGAGTGCAGGTCCAACGTCAAGATCGATCCCAACGTGGCCTGCGGCGGCAAGTCGGTGCTACCGCCCACCGCGCGCACCAGCCCGCTGGATTACGTGACCACCGTGATCTACCCGGAATGCGCGACCTCGGGGCACCAGAACGCCCAGTGGACCATGTGCGATTCGACCGCGCAGGGGACCTTCGTGGCGGCCGACGACGGCAAGAGCGGCACCCGCTGGGCGAAACGCGAATTCCGCGCCGGCACCTGGTCGAAGGAGTGCGGCGGTCCGTACTGCTTCGGCGTGCCGATCTACCGCCAGTACCTGACCGGGGTGAAGGCGGCCGACAAGGATGACAAGCCGACCGCCAACACGACCAGGGAGTGGCTGACCTGGCTCGGCAACGACCCGGCCAGGAACAAGGACACCAACTGCGACAAGCTGCCCGCCACCGACAATTCGGCGGCCACCGACCTGCCCACCGACCAGGCGAAGTGCAACTTCCCCTATGCGCGCATGGCGGGTGCCGCGACCTGGCAGCGCAACATCATGACGGTGAACAACGGCAAGTACTACATCGACACGACGCGCAGCCCGCTGTTCCAGCGGCGCACCAACGCGCTCGGCATTCCGACCGACCAGAACGCGACCTACGTCGAATGCGACGTCAAGAAGATCAACGGCAGTTGCGAGCCGCGCTCGATCAACACCTTCCTGAAGGACCAGACCTATTACCTGTTCCTGCTGTTCACCAAGGCGGACACCAAGCAGACCTACCAGGTCTATGTCGGCGAGAACTTCAAGCTGGACAGCGTGAAGGGCATCCGGTTCACCGGCCGCGGCGTCTCTTTCGTGAAGGAGACGTGGGACATGCCGGTGGAGTGGAAGCCCACCATGATCAAGGGGGCCGATGGCAAGCTCGACGTGATGCAGATCACGCTCGACTTCTCCAAGGTGACCGTGCCGCTCGATCCCAAGAAGGCCGGCAACGAGGCGTGCCAGCCGCTGACCTTCTGCAAGTCGGGCGGCGAGGCGGGCTGCGGCTGCAACGTCGATCCCAAGGACCCGCGCCTGCTGATCAACCCGTCGTTCAAGCGGTGGTGCGAGCAGACCTGCAAGGAATGGGCGGTGAAGGATCTCGACTGCCCGGAGATCGGCTGTCTCGGCATCTCGTTCACCATGCCCTCCGACTTCGAGGCGAAGAACCAGTACAAGCGTCCGCAGCCGGAGGAGTTCCCCTCGCTGGAGACCGATCCGGTGTGGAAGAACGTCTCGTTCATTCCGACCAAGGAAGGTCCGGACGCCAACGCCGGCGGCACCTGCTACTACGCGAAGGACAACACGCCCGGTTACTACCTGGATCCGAAGACCAATACCCGGGTGAAGACCTCGTGCGCGGTGCCCCAGTAGCTGGCATACTGGGCACGGGGACGGGAGGCGGAATGCCTTGGCGATGGGGAATGGGCAGCGCCTGAGCGGCGGGGCCGATATCGAGACGATCCTGACTGAAGGCGGGCTGCTGTCCGGTGCCGCGCTGGAGCGCGTGCGCCGGCTGCGCGCCGAGAGCGGCGACCGCATCGACCTGATCGCCTCCAAGCTGGGCCTCGTTTCCGACCGTGACCTCGCCCAGGCCTATGCCACCCTGCTCGGCGCGCCGGTCGCGGCGGCGGACGATTTCCCGCCCGAACCGGTGGAGCCGGAGCGCCTGCGCGCGGCCTTCCTCAAGCGCGCCCGGCTGATCCCGCTGGCGGAGACTGAAGCCGAGGTCAGCCTCGCCATGGCCGATCCGCTGGACGATGCGTCGGCGCGCGCCGTCGAGTTCGCCATCGGCAAGGCCGTCATCCGCCGCGCCGCCGTGCCCACCGACATCGACGCCGCCTTCGACCGCCTGTACGGCGAGGGCCGCTCGGCGATCGACGACATCTACGACGCCGCCGGCGAGCGCGAGGATACCGAGCGCGACGCCGACATGGAGCGGCTGAAGGACCTCGCCAGCGAGGCGCCCGTCATCCGCCTGGTCAACACGCTGATCTCGCGCGCGGTGGAGATGCGGGCGTCCGACATCCACGTCGAATCGACCGAGAACGGCCTGCGCGTCCGCTACCGCGTCGACGGCGTGCTGCGCGAGATGGAGGCGCCCCCTGCCCGGCTGCGCAGCGCCGTCATCTCGCGCATCAAGATCATGGCCAAGCTCAACATCGCCGAACGCCGCCTGGCGCAGGACGGGCGCATCCGCGTCGCGGTGCGCGGCAAGGAGATCGACCTGCGCGTCTCCACGACGCCCGCGATTCACGGCGAGAGCGTCGTGCTGCGCATCCTCGACCGCGGCAACCTCGCACTCGACTTCACTGCGCTGGGCTTCGACGATACCCAGTTGCCGGCGTTCATGGACGCGCTGTTCCGCCCGCACGGCATCGTGCTGGTCACCGGCCCCACCGGCAGCGGCAAGACCACCACGCTGTACGCCGCGCTGACCAGGCTGAACTCGGTGGAGCGCAAGATCCTGACGGCCGAAGATCCGGTCGAGTACGTGCTGGCCGGCGTGAACCAGGTGCAGGTGCGCCCGGAAATCGGCCTGACCTTCGCCGATGCGCTGCGCAGCTTCCTGCGCCAGGACCCCGACATCATGATGATCGGCGAGATCCGCGACCTGGAGACGGCGCAGATCGCCGTGCAGGCGGCGCTCACCGGCCACATGGTGCTGTCCACCGTGCACACCAACGACGCGGCCAGCGCGATGACCCGCCTGCTGGACATGGGGATCGAGAACTATCTGCTGACCTCCACGGTCAACGCGGTGCTGGCGCAGCGCCTGGTGCGGCGGCTCTGCCATCACTGCCGCGAGGCGTACGACCCCGCCCCAGACCTCGCGGCACGGCTCGAGCTTGCGCAGTTCGCCGATGGCCGGCCGCGGCTCTACCGGCCCATCGGATGCGGTGAATGTAACGGCGGTGGTTATCTCGGCCGCACAATGGTAATCGAACTGATGGTGATGAACGACGACATCCGGGCAATGGTGCTGCGGCGGGCGGAGGCCCGCGAAATCCAGGCCGAAGCGATCCGCGGCGGGATGCGCACGATGTACGCCGACGGCATCCGCAAGGCCCTGGCCGGCGTGACCACCATCGAGGAGATCCTGCGCGTCACGCGCGACATTTAAGGCCGATGACCCGCTTCGCTTACCGCGCTCTCTCCGCCTCGGGTGACATCGTCACCGGCGAACTCGACGGACCCGACGTGGCCAGCGTGATCGCCCGCCTCAACGAGCAGTCGTTGCTGCCGATCCAGGCGACCGAGAAGCGCGAAGGCTCCGGCTTCAAGATCAACTTCTCGATCGGCGAGAACACCGGATTCCCCCAGGGCGATCTCGCGCTGTTCATCCAGCAACTGACCCGGCTGCTGACCGCGAGCCTGCCGCTCGACCGCGCGCTCGAGATCCTCACCTCGATGATGGAGCACAAGCGGACGCGGGCGATCGTCAGCCGGCTGCTGGAGCGGGTGCGCGACGGCTCCAGCCTGGCCGAAGCGATGGCGGCCGAAGAGAAGGTGTTCCCCAATCTGTGCGTCAGCATGGTGCGCGCCGGCGAGGAAGGCGGCGCGCTGCGCCAGGTGCTGGCCCGTGTCGGCGACTTCCTGGTGCGTTCGGATGCGATCCGCCAGAAGGTGATCTCGGCGCTGATCTATCCGGCGATCCTGCTGGTCACCGCGGTCGGCTCGGTCGTGCTGATCCTGACATTGGTGCTGCCGCAGTTCGAATCGATGTTCCAGGATGCCGGCGCCAAGCTGCCCGGCACGGCCAGGCTGGTGATGGCGGCGAGCCAGTCGCTGCGCGAGGACTGGTGGCTCTATCTGCTGGCGATCGCGATCGGCGCGCTGGCTGTGCAGTATTCGCTGCGCATGGCGGCGGTCCGGCTGCTGCTGGACCGTCTCGTGCTGCACCTGCCGATCGCCAGCGGCCTGTTCACCCGCCTCGAGGTCGGCCGGTTCTGCCGGGCGCTCGGCGTGCTGCTGGCCAACGGCGTGCCGGCGGTGCGCGGCCTGGCGCTGGCCGGCGCGACGGTCGGCAACCGCGTCTTCGCCGATGCGATCGAGACGATGGGGATGCGCTTCAACGAGGGCGAGGGCCTGGCAAAGTCGCTGGCGGCCGCCGGCTGCTTTCCCAACCTCGCCGTCCTGCTGGTGCAGATCGGCGAGGAGACCGGCCGGCTCGAGGACATGCTGCAGGAGATCGCCGACATCTACGACCAGGACGTGGAGCGCGTGCTGGAGCGCCTGCTGGCGCTCCTGGTGCCCGGCATCACCATCCTGATGGGCGTCGTCGTCGCCTTCATCATCGCCGCGGTGATGACCGCGATGGTCAGCATCAACGAGCTGGTGTGATGCGCGGGACGCCCGGCGACCAGGAGGTCACCCGATGCTCCAGCGGGGGCTTCACCATGATCGAGCTGCTCGTGGTGATCGCCATCATCGGCATGACGATGACGATCGCGCCGGCGATCATGGCCGGGATGACCGGCAGCAACCTGCGCGCCGCGACCAACGAACTGGTGGCCCGGCTTCGCGAGACGCGCGCCCAGGCGATCCGCCGCGGCGCCCCGACCGAGGTCGTGTTCGACACGGCGGGGCTGAGCTACACCACCTCGTTCGCGCCCGGCGTGCGGGCGCTGCCGCGGGTGGTCAGCGCCATCGACCTGCTGCCGAAGGGCACCGACCGCATCCGGTTCTACCCCGACGGCACCGCGAGCGACGCGACGATCGCGCTGCGCCACGGCGACAGCAGCCAGTTCATCGCCATCGACTGGCTGACCGGCCGCGTGCGCCATGGCGAATAGCCGCCGCCGCCAGCACGCGGCGGGCTTCATGGTGGTGGAGGTCGTCGTCGCGCTGGCGATCCTCTCGCTGGGCTTCGGCTACGCGATGCGCAGCCTGCGCGGCGCGCTGGAGCGGATCGGCAGCAACCGGCACGTCGCCGAGGCGATGTCGCTCGCGCAATCCACGCTGGACCGGGTCGGCGGCGACATCGCGCTGCGCAACGGCGATGTCCAGGGCAGCGTCGAGGGCGGCTACGCCTGGCGGGTCGAGGCCCTGCCCTACACCGCCACCCCCACCGGCGGGCCGCTGGTCGGCTATGTGGTGAACGTGACGGTGAACTGGCGCGAGCGCGGCAATCCGCGCCAGATCAGCCTGACGACGCTGCGCCTCGCGCTGCGCGGGCAAAGCTCGTGACCGCGGTTCGACCGCGCGGTGCCGGATCGCGCGGTGCCCGACCGCGCGGTGCCCGATCGCGCGCGGCCCGACCGCGCGATGCCGGCGTGACGCTGATCGAGACGCTGATCGCGGTCACCCTGCTCGCGATGCTCGGCACGGTCATCGCGACGGGCACGCGCATCGGTGGGCGCGCCTGGGGCTCGGCGGAGCGGCAGACCGCCGAGATCGAGGACATCGACACGGTGCAGGCGCTGCTGCGGCGGATGGTCGCGCGGGCCCAGCCCGCCTACGCCTCCTCCGATCCGAGCGACCGCCTGGTGGCCTTCGCGGGCGGGCCCGACGCGATGACCATCGTCACGCCGCAGCCCGGCGGCGGCGATGGCGGGCCCTGGACGATCGTCCGCTTCCACCTCGCGCGGGACGGCGCCGGAAGCGCCCTGGCGCTGTCCTGGCGCTACGACGCGCCGGCGGCGGGGAGGACAAGCGGAACGCCAGATCCGCCTGCTCGAGCACGTGGACGCGCTGTCGTTCGGCTATTTTGGCCCGGGCGCGGGCGGCAGCGCGGCGGGGTGGCGGGAGAGCTGGACGGACGCCGACCGCCTGCCCGACCTCGTGCGCATCGGCGTCCGCCGCAACCCGCCCTTCCAGCCCTGGCCCGACATCGTCATCGCGACCCACGTCACCGCCAATGCCGGCTGCGTGCTGAACAGCACCGCGCTGAGTTGCAGCCGGGGACAGCCCTGATGGCCGGGCTGGGCGATCTCTCGGCGACCGGCGGCGCGCTGATCCGCCAGGGCGTCACGTGGTGGGTCGACGAACTCAAGGGCATGGTGCCCGGGCGGGCCGCCGGCCAGCGGCAGCCCGCGCCCGCGATCCTGGACGTCGCGGCCCACACCACCACGCTGCTGCTCACCGACCGGCGCTCCGCGCAGACCCAGGTCGTTGCCCTCACCGGCATCGATCCCGAGGCGGCGCGCGGCCTGGTCGAGACCGCGCTGCGCCGGCAGCCCAGCAATGCCGTGGTCATCCGGCTCGATGCGTCGCTGCTGCTGCGCAACTCGCTGACGCTGCCGCTGGCCGCCGCCGGCTCGCTGCGGCCCATCCTGCAGAACCAGCTCGACCGGCTGGTGCCGCTGCCGGTGGACCAGCTCTATTTCGAGTACCGCATCGTGCAGCGCTCGCCCGTCGCGAAGACGCTCACGGTGGAGGTGTTCGTCGCGATGCGCGACAATGTCGACCGCGCGGTCGACCTGGCGCGCTCGCTCGGCCTGCAGCCGCGCATGGTGGTCGCGGGCCACGCCGATGCCGCCGGCGAACTGCCCGTCGTGCTGTGGCGGCCGGAGCGACAGGCGTCGACCTCCCGCACGCAGCGCGTGCTGCGCCGGAGCCTGGAAGTGGCGGCGGTGCTGCTGGTCGCCGGCGCGATCACCACCTACATCGAGCGGCTCGACGGGTTGCGCGACGAGTTGCAGGAGGAGGTGCAACTGGCGACGCGCGCCGCCGGCGCCGCACGCGACCTGACGCGGCGGCAGGGCCAGACCGAGGCGACGCTCGCGGTCCTCGAGCGCCGGCAGGGCGAGCCGACGCCGCTGCTGGTGCTGAACGAGATCACCGCGCTGGTGCCGCACACGATGTGGGTCAGCCAGCTTCTGCTGCGCGGCAAGACCGTCGAGATCATCGGCATCTCGCCGCGGGTCAGCGACCTGCTGACGCGCATCAACAGCTCCGACATGTTCACCAACCTGCAGTTCCGCTCGCCGGTCACGCGCTCGCAGGACGGCAGCGGCGAGCGCTTCGACCTGTCGTTCGACGTCCTGGCCGAGGTCAGGAAGTGACCCGCTCGCTGGTTCCGCTGATGCACCGGCTGGCCGCGCTCGGCATCCTGTTCCTGCTGCTGCTGCTGGCGTGGTTCGTGCTGGTGGCACCGGTGATCGGCATGATCGAGGAGCGCTATGCCGAGATCGAGACGCTGTCGGACCGGCTGGCCTCGCTGCGCGCGACGATGCGGCGCATCCCGGAACTGGAGCGGCGCGAGGCGGCGCTGAAGGCGCAGCTCGAGGATCGCGGCGGCGTATGGACCGGCCCCAGCGATGCGCTGATCGCGACGGCGATGCAGGACCGCATCCGGGAGGCGGCCTCGCTCGGGGCCCGGCGTGATCAAGAGCACCGCCTATCTGCGCGGCACCGATGACAAGGATTTCCTGACGGTGCGCGTGCGCGTCACCATGGACGGAACGATCGATGCGGTGCAAAGCACGCTCGCGGCCATCGAAACCTCACGACCGGCGATGTTCGTCGACAAACCTGACAGTGGCGGCTCCGACCAACAGCCTGCCAGACAAGCCTCCGCTGCTCGGGCTGGACCTCGAGGTCACCGGCTACATGTGGAAAACGCCGCCATGAATCTTCGCCAACCGAGCAGCCGCGCCGCGATCGCACTGGGCTGGCGGCTCGCCCTGGTGCTGGGAGCGGCCGCATTGCTGGCGGACGCGCTGAGCATCACGTCGGACGACCTGCGCCCGCCGGTGCGCGCCTCCGCCTCGCCCGGCCACGCCCGCCGCGAACGGCTCGCCGCCGCGCTGCAATCGGCCGTGCGGGACTATCCCGCCGTCGCCTCGCATCCGCTGTTCCATCCCACGCGCCTGCCGTGGGTGCCGCCGCTGGCGCCCGAGCCGGAGGCGCCGGCGGCCCCGGTCTCGCCGCTGCTCGACTACACGCTGATCGGCGTGGTCGCGAGCGGCGATCAGCGCACCGCGCTGCTGCGCCTGGCGCGCCGAGGGCCGCACGATCAGCCTGAACGAGGGCCAGGCGCTCGAGGGCTGGACGCTGCGCGAGGTGACGCGCGACCGCCTGCGCTTCGCCAGCGGCGAGGAGACCTACGAGATGCCGCTGGTGAAGCCGTCGGAGAGCCAGCGATGACCTGGTCGATCCGGCGCCGGACCGGGCTTGCCGCGGCGACGCTTGCCGTCGCCATGCTCACCGGCTGCAACGACGTGCCACGCCAGGAGGCGCCGGGCGCGATCCCCGGCATCACGCAGGTCACCAGCCAGTCGCTGACACCGCCGCGGCCGACGAATTATGCGTCCGACCAGCCGATCTCGCTGACCGGCAGCGGCGCGTCCGCGCGACCCGTCGGTGCCGCCGAAGTCGTGATGGGGACAGGGCAGTTCGTCAGCCCGGGCGCGGCGGCGGCGGGCGCCGGGACGCCGGTGCTCAGCGGCAGCGACGTCACGCTCGACTTCGCCAACGTCGATGTGCGCGACGTGCTCAAGGCGGTGCTGGGCGACCTGCTGCAACTGCCCTACGTCATCGATCCCGGCGTGCAGGGCAACCATCACCCTGCAGACCGGCCATCCGATCCCGCGCTCGGCGGTGATCGACGTGATGACCAGTTCGCTGCAGCTCAACGGCATCGCGCTCGTGCTGCGCGACGGCACCTACCTCGCGGTGCCGATCGCCAGCGCCGCGCGCCAGGCGCCGCTCGGCGGCACGATCGGCTTCGTCACGCGCGTGGTGACGCCGCAGTACATCGCTGCCACCGACCTCGAACGCGTGCTGGAACCCGTGCTGCCGCCGGGCACCACGCTGCGGGCCGACGCCGCGCGCAACCTGCTGCTGATCACCGGCTCCGCGCGCGACGTGAACACCACCATCAACAACATCGCCGCGTTCGACGTCGACTACCTGCGCGGCCTGTCCTTCGCGCTGCTGCCGCTGCGCAACGGCCGCGCGCGCCAGGTCGCCGCCGATGTGAACAACATGCTCGCGACCTCGGGCCGCTCGATCGCCGACGTGGTCAAGATCATGCCGATCGAGCGGATGAACGCGGTCCTCGTCACCTCGATGCAGCCGGCCTACCTGCAGCGCGTGCGCGACTGGGTCGAGCGCCTCGACCGCGGCGACGGCCGCGCCGACACGCAGTTGTTCGTCTATCGCCTGCAGAACGGCCGCGCGACCGAGGTCGCCCGCGTGCTGCGCCGCGCCCTCGGCCCTGCCCGACGTCAACGACGGCGATCGCGGGCCCGCCACGCCGGGCAGCGGCGGGCCGGGTTCGCCCATCCGGCAGCGGCGGCGGGCCGTCCGGCGTCATCGAATCGGTGCTGGGACGCAACGCCAACGCGCCGCCCAGCGCGTCCGCGCCCCGCCACGTCCTCCGGTTCGGACAGCCCGCTGGCCGGCGTCGGTGCGGCATCGATCCTGACCGGCGGCGGGGCGGCCGCCCTCATCCCCGACATCCGCGTGACCGCCGATCCGACCAACAACGCGCTGATCGTCACCGCAACCGGCCAGGACTATGCCCGCGTCGAGGCGGCGATCCAGAAACTCGACATCACGCCGCTGCAGGTGCTGATCGAGGCGACGGTCCGCCGAAGTGACGCTGACCAACCAGCTTCGGTTCGGCCTGCAATACTTCATCAACTCGGGCAATTTCACCGGCATCTTCGCGCCGACCCCGCTGCCGGTGTCGTCGAGCATCCGGCCCTCGAGCATCGACAGCACCTTTCCGGGCCTGGGCTTCCTGCCCGGCGCCAACGTCGCCTACGCCTCCGGCGGCACGACGATCGTGCTGCAGGCGCTGTCCAACCTGACGACCTTGAAGGTGCTGTCGTCACCGAACCTGATGGTGCTGAACAACGGCACGGCACGCCTGCAGGTCGGCGACCAGGTGCCGGTCGCCACCCAGTCGGCCACCAGCACGCTCACCGACACGGCGCAGACGGTGAATTCCATCAACTACCGCGACACCGGCGTGATCCTCGAGGTGACGCCCAGGGTGAATGCCAGCGGCCTCGTGCTGCTCGATATCTCCGAGGAGGTCAGCGACGTCGCGCGCACCGTGTCGTCGACGCTGAACTCCCCCACCATCTCGCAGCGCAAGGTGAGCAGCACGGTCGCGGTGCATGACGGCCAGACGATCGGCCTGGCCGGGGCTGATCAAGGACAGCAGGACCAACGAGAATGCCGGCCTGCCGTGGCTGAAGGACGTGCCGATCATCGGCTGGCTGTTCGGCGTGCGTGGCAACACGCAGGTGCGGACCGAACTGCTGTGCTGATCACGCCGCGGGTGATCCGCGGGCGCGAGGACGGCGACGCGGCAACGCGGGAGTTGCAGGATTCGCTGCGGCTGACGGTTCCCGTGGTGAACCGGCGGCGATGAGCCGCCGCAACGACCGCGGCATCGCGCTGATCTCCGCGCTGTGGGGATCGGCGATCCTCGCGGTGATCGCGCTGAGCGTGCTGCAGCTTACCCGTGCCGATGCGCGCGTGACGCGCGGCCGCGTCGACACGGTGGCCCTGAATGCCGCCGCCGATGGCATCATCAACCTCGCCATCCTGACGCTGCTCGATCCCGGCGCGACGCAGCCGCCGGTCGACGGGACGCCGGTCGCCATGACCTTCGCCGGGCATGAGGCGCAGGTCAGCGTGCAGGACGAGACGGGCAAGATCGACGTCAACATGGCGAGCGAGAACACCCTGGCGCAGGTGCTGGCGAGCGTCGGCGCCGAAGCGGAGGCGGCGCGCAGGATCGCCGCCGCGATCGTGACATGGCGGCAGCCGGCCTCGGTCTATCGGCGCGGTACCGGCCTTGCCGAGGAGTACCGCGCGACCGGGGCGACCTATGAGCCGCGCCATTCGCTGTTCCAGTCGGTCGAGGAACTGCAACTCGTCCTCGGCATGCCGCCCGACCTGTATCGCCGCGCCGCGCCGCTGCTGACCGTGTACTCGCAGACCGCGTATATCGAGCCGTCGCTGGCCTCCGTCCCGGTCCTCGCGGTGTTCCGCAATCAGAGCCAGACCGCCGATGCCATGCTGCGCCGGCGCGAGGAGGAGGCGGCGGGATCGCGGCCACGCCAGCCGTCGTACGGCGTGGCACTCGGTCACGCCTTCACGATCACGGCGGACCTGCGCGGCGCGGACGGGGCGCGCGTCCGGCGCCAGGCCGTCGTGCGGCTTACCGCGCGGCCTCAGTCACCCTTGCTGGTCTATCGCTGGAACTGACGGCGCTGGAACTGACGGCGCTGGAACTGACGGCGCCGGAACCGGCGGCGCTGGAATTGACGGCGGGAGAACCGGCGGCGGTGAGGCGGGCGGCGGGGAGAACCGGCGGCGGGCGGGCTGAACAGCGACCGCGCGGCCTGCAGCACCTTCTCCTGGTAGGCCCGGTTCCGCGCCGGCGTGTGCGAGTGGTAGTTGCCGACCGCGCGCAGCAGGTCGCCGTTCTCCTCGTTCAGGTAGATGCGCATGATCGCGCCGGCCGCGGCGATGTTGTAGCAGGGCTCGTTGATCAGCCGGTGGCGGACCAGTTCCTCGGGGCTGCCGGTACGGCGCGCGAGCGGCGCGATCCAGCGTGTGTTGATCTGCATCACGCCGAGATCGGCCGAGCCGTCGGTGTTGCTCGAGACCGTGCCGACGCGGCCGCCTTCCACCATCTGGATCGACGGCAGAACGCGCGGTGGCAAGTGGTAAAACGCGGAGACAAGTGCGATACAGGCGGCGTACTGAACCGGCATGTC
Source organism: Acetobacteraceae bacterium (assembly GCA_037201625.1). Classification (GTDB taxonomy): domain Bacteria; phylum Pseudomonadota; class Alphaproteobacteria; order Acetobacterales; family Acetobacteraceae; genus JAMXLO01. Next base: position 704,537 of record JBBCGR010000004.1, read on the forward strand.
GAGTGACAGGTCGTTGCCGCCTGACGATAGAACGGAGCTGCATTGATGCCAACTCGCCTCCCCGCGCCGCGGCAGCACCGGGCCCCACGGGACGCAGGCTTCACCATCCTGGAAATCCTGGTCGTCATCACCATCATCGGCCTGCTCATCGGGCTGGTCGCGCCCGCCGCGCTGCGCCAGTTGAGCGGGGCGCGGGTCTCGGTGGCGAAACAGTCGATCGAGCGCCTTGCGACGGTGCTGGACCTTTATAATCTCGACATGGGGTCGTATCCCACTTCGGAGCAGGGCTGGCCGCGCTCGTCCGCAAGCCGACGGGCGCCAACAACTGGAACGGCCCGTACCTGAAGGGGGATGGCGTGCCGGTCGATCCGTGGAGCCGCGCCTATGTCTACAAGCAGCCGTCCGAGCGGCCGGGCCACGACTACGATCTCTGCTCCAATGGACCCACCGGCAACGCCGCGCAGCGGGACATGATCTGCAACCAGTGACGCCGGCCCGCCCGATACCGGAGGCGTGACCGTCCGGCTTCGGCGGCAACTCTGCGGCCGCCCGTGCGTTGCACGCGGGTTCCAGACGGAGAGTGCCGGTGGCAAGCAACCCCCTTGAAGACTCGCCGGAGCGCGATCGGCGCATCCGGGAACGCGCCTATCACCTCTGGGAGGAGGATGGCCGCCCGCATGGCCGCGAGGCGGAGTTCTGGGAGCGTGCCAAGGAACTGATCGGCATGGAGGACAACGCCGATGCCGCGCTGCTGCCCAACCCGATGACCGAGGGCCCGGTGCCGGCGACCGAGGAGCCCATCGAGGAGGCCGCCATCCAGGAGAACTACGGCGAGTTCCCCGGCCGCCTCGTCGACCAGGGCGAGCGCCTCCAGACGCCGAAGCCACGCTCACGCCGGCGGCGCAGTTGAGCACCGCAGGCAGGCCACGGGCCATCGTCGCGATCCCGGCGAAGGACGAGGCCGAACGCATCCCCTCCTGTCTGCTCGCCCTGGCACGCCAGACGGCACTGCCGGACGGCGTCCTGCTGCTGCCGAACAACTGCGCCGACGACACGGCGGCGGTCGCCGTGGCGATAGCACCGCACCTGCCCTTCCGCCTGCACGTCATCTCACACAGCTTCCCGCCCCGCACCGCGAATGCCGGCCATGCCCGCCGCCTCGCGATGCACCAGGCGGCGTCGCTCACGGGCGCCGATGGGGTGCTGCTGACCACGGACGCCGATGGCGAGGCAGCGCCCGACTGGATCGAGCGGAACCTGCACGCACTGGCGAATGGCGCGGACCTGGTGTGCGGCCGCGTCCGCCTGCACGCGGCCGAGGCGGCCCGCATCCCCGCGCATCTGCACGCCGACGATGCGCTGGAATGCGAACTGCGCGACCTGCTCGACCGCATGGCCGATCGGCTCGATCCCGATCCGGCGGACCCGCTGCCGCGCCACACCGAGGCCGCCGGTGCGAGCCTCGCGGTCTCCACCTTGGCGTTCCGCCGGGTGGGCGGCATCCCGGCCCTGGCGAGCGGCGAGGATCGCGCCTTCGTGCAGGCGCTGGCGCGGATCGATGCGCGGATCCGGCACGATCCAGCGGCGCTGGTCACCGTCTCGGGCCGCATCGACGGACGCGCGCCCGGCGGGATGGCCGATACGATCCGCCGCCGCATCACCCGCCAGGACGAATTCACCGACGAGACGCTGGAGCCGGCTGCCGATGCCTGCCGGCGGTTCGCGGTGCGCCGGCGGCTGCGGCAGGCCTGGCAGGCACGCGCCGACGGCCCGGGCGTGCGAGCGCTGGCGGCCGACCTGGCGATCTCCCCCGCCTTGCTGGCCGGCGCGCTGGACCGCACGTTCTTCGGCGAGGCGTGGGAGGACGTCCAGGCACTCAGCCCGGTTCTGGTCCGCCGGCCCGTGCGGTTCGCCGAACTGCCCGACCAGATCGCGGTGGCGCATCGGCTGCTGGCGCAGCACGCCGCATCGCCGGTGAACGCCTGATGCATCGCGCGCCCGGGCGGGATCGCCCCCCTGCTGCCGGCGATGCGCCAGCGTGCCGCGCGGCTGGACCGGGACGCCGCCTTCCCGGCCGAAGACGTCGCGGCACTCGCCGCCTCCGGCGCCCTGGACGTGCCGCTTCCGGCCGAACGGTTGGGCGGGGCGGAGGACGACCGGCGCTGCGCCGACGCCCTCGCCCACCTACTGATGCAGACGGGCGAGGGCAATCCCGCGGTCGGCCGCGTGTTCGAGGCGCATGTCAACGCGCGCCACCTGATCGCGCGCTACGGGTCGGCCGGGTTGCGCGACCGCACCGCCAGCGAAGTGCGGGCCGGGCACCTGTTCGCGCTGTGGGTCACCGACACGCCGGACGATCCGCTGCGGCTCGATGCGGCGGCGGGAGGCCTGCGGCTGCGCGGCGGCAAGTCGTTCTGCTCGGCCGCCGGGTTCGCGACTCGGGCGGTGGTCACGGTAAAGGCTCCGGATGGCGGATCGCGCATGGCGGTGGTGGCTCTGGGCGGCGGCGAGCGCGTGCGGTCCCTGCCCTCGCCGCTGGCCGGGATGCGCGCCGCGGCGACCGGAGCGGGTGGACTTCACCGGCTGCACGCTGGAACCGGCGATGCTGCTGGGCGATGCGGGCGACTACCTGCGGGAGCCTGACTTTTCCGCCGGCGCCTGGCGTGGCTCGGCGGTTGCCGCCGGCGTGCTGCGCAGCCTGGTGGCGCTGGCGGTCGAGCAGTTGCGCGCGGCCGGGCGTCTCGACAGCCCGCACCAGCGCGAGCGGATCGGCCGGGCGATGATCGCGCGCGAGACCTGCCGGCTGTGGGTGATCGAGGCGGCCAGGGTCGCCGAGGACCGGACCAGCGATCCGGCCGAGGCGGTCGCCTGCGTCGGGCTCGCGCGGATCGCGGTGGAGACGGCCTGCCCTCGAGGCCATGCAGCATGTCCAGCGCTCGCTCGGGCTGGCCGCGTTCGGCACCGGCAACCCGGTCGAGCGGATCTGCCGCGACCTGGCCACCTATCTGCGCCAGCCCGCACCCGATGAGGTGCTGACCAGCGCCGCGGCGCATTACGCGCGGGAGCGGGCGTGATGCTCGCCGGCCGGCTGCACGCGGCCTGGCGCGGCCTCCCGGCCGGTTCGCTGGACGACATCGTCGGCGAACGGAGCTGCCTGGTCCTGGCGCCGCATCCAGATGACGAAAGCCTGGGCTGCGGCGGGCTGATCGCGGCGTGCTGTGCCGCGGGCCGGCCGCCCCTGGTGGCGTACCTGACCGACGGCGGCGCCTCGCATCCTGGCTCGCGCGCGTATCCGCCGGCGCGCCTCGCCGCCACGCGCGAGGCCGAGGCCATCCGCGCGGCCGGCATGCTGGGGCTGGCTGCCGCACGGCTCGTGTTCCTGCGCGTGCCGGACGGCCAGGCGCCGCAGGCGGGTCCGGCGTTCGACGCCGTGGTGGGCCGCCTCGCCATGCTGGCCGAGGCTTCCGGGATCTCGGCGATCCTCACCGCGTCGCGGCACGATCCGCACCCGGACCATGCGGCCGCGGCCGCGATCGGTGCGGCGGCCGGCCGCAGGGCCGGGATCCGGGTGCTCGCCTATCCGGTGTGGGGATGGATGCTGGCCGACGATGCGCCGGTGGCGGAGGATGCGGCGCAGGGCTGGCGGCTCGATATCGCCGCGCATCTGCCCGCCAAGCGCGCGGCCATTGCCGAGCACGCCTCGCAGCATGGCACGGTGGTCACCGACGATCCCGAGGGGTTCTGCCTGCCCGAGCGGCTGCTGCGGATCGCCGATGAGCGCTGGGAGACTTTCCTGGTGCCATGAACCAGCCGGCGCCCTCACGCGACGCGGCGCATTTCCAGGCGCTCTACGACGCGGCGGCGGACCCCTGGGAATTCCGCAGCAGCCCGTACGAGCAGGCGAAGTTCGCGCGCACGCTGGCCAGCCTGGAGGGGCGGCGATTCCGTTCGGGCTTCGAGGCCGGCTGTTCGATCGGCGTGCTCACGCGGATGCTCGCGGGCCACTGCGATGACCTGCTCGGCGTCGACATCGTGGAGGCGCCGCTGCCGGCCGCGCGCGCCTGGTGCGCCGACCTGCCATGGGTCCGTTTGCCAGGATGCGTATCCCCGCCGAATGGCCGGCGGCACGGTTCGACCTCGTGGTGCTGTCGGAGGTCCTGTACTTCCTGTCGCCGCCCGACATCGCCGCGGTGGCGGCGCACGTGCACGAAACGCTGGTGCCCGGCGGCGTTGTCCTGCTGGTGAACTGGCGCGGCGGGACGGACGATCCGTGCAGCGGCGATGCGGCCGCCGAGACGTTCATCGGCGGCACACGGGACTGGCTGTCGGCCGGCACGCAGGTGGCGGAGCGCCGCTACCGGCTGGACCTGCTGCGACGCTGCTAGGCGCTCGCGCCGCGCGCCGTCGCGCAATGGTTCGTGGGCGGGCGGAACCGGGCGCGATCGCCGGGGTTAAGCGCTGGCTCGCCGCTCCCGCGACGCGGCCACCCCGGAGAACCCAGCATGTCCCGAGCGCCCAAAGGCACGGCCAGCCCGCCAAAAGCCCGCACCTCCGGCCAGTCGGCGGACGCCACCGATGCGAAGTCGCTGCACCAGGAGACGCGCAAGACCGCCGACCTCGTGCGCGACACGGCCGAACCCGGCGAGGCCATGACGGCGAACCAGGGCGTGAAGATCGCCGATGATCAACACTCCCTGAAGGCGGGCCCGCGCGGGCCGACGCTGATGGAGGATTTCCTCCTGCGGGAGAAGATCACCCATTTCGACCACGAACGGATTCCCGAGCGCGTGGTGCATGCCCGCGGCACCGCGGCGCACGGCGTCTTCCGCGCCTACGAGGATCTGTCCGACCTGACGATGGCAAGCCCGTTCGGCGCGGCGGACAAGGAGACGCCGGTGTTCGTGCGATTCTCCACCGTCGCCGGCTCGCGCGGATCGGCGGACACGCCGCGCGACGTCCGCGGCTTCGCCGTCAAATTCTACGCCGATGACGGCATCTGGGACCTCGTCGGCAACAACATCCCGGTGTTCTTCATCCAGGACGCGATCAAGTTCCCCGACCTGATCCACGCGGTGAAGCCCGAGCCGAACAACGAGATCCCGCAGGCCGCATCGGCGCACGACACGTTCTGGGACTTCGTCTCGCTGACGCCGGAAAGCATGCACATGCTGATGTGGGTCATGAGCGACCGCGCATTGCCGCGCAGCCTCGCGACCATGGAAGGCTTCGGCGTGCACACGTTCCGGATGGTCAACGCCGCCGGCACCTCGCGATTCGTGAAGTTCCACTGGAAGCCGCTGAAGGGCGTCCACTCGCTGGTGTGGGACGAATCGCAGAAGATCTCCGGCAAGGACCCCGACTTCCACCGCCGCGACCTGTTCGAATCGATCGAGCGCGGCGACTATCCCGAATGGGAACTCGGCGTGCAGGTCGTCGAGGAAGCTGATGAGCACAGCTTCGACTTTGACCTGCTGGACGCGACCAAGCTGATCCCCGAGGAACTGGTGCCGGTGCGCCGCATCGGCCGGATGACGCTAAACCGCAACCCGGATAATTTCTTTGCCGAGACGGAACAGGTGGCCTTCCACACCGGCCACGTGATCCCCGGCATCGACTTCACCAATGATCCGCTGCTGCAGGGCGGCTGTTCTCCTACCTGGATACGCAGCTTCGCCGCGTCGGCCCGAACTTCGCCGAACTGCCGATCAACCGGCCGCTCTGCCCGGTGCACAACAACCAGCGCGACGCCATGGCCCGCACCACGATCAACAAGGGCCGCGTTGCGTATTTCCCCAACCGTCTCGGCCATGGCTGCCCGATGCACTCGCCGGAGGCGGCGGACGCGTTCCGCAGCCACCAGGAGAAGATGGAGGGAGCGAAGGTCCGCCAGCGCAGCGAGAGTTTCGCCGATCATTTCAGCCAGGCGACGATGTTCTGGAACAGCATGTCCGACTGGGAGAAGAGCATATCGCGGCGGCCTTCGCCTTCGAACTCAACCAGGTCGAGAACGAGGACGTTCGCACGCACGTGATGAACGAGTTGCTGGTCAACGTCGCCGACGAACTGGCGGCGAAGGTCGCGGCGCAGACCGGCATCGCGGTCGCACCCATCGGCACGCCCGAGGCGCCGACGCCATCGGCCCCTGATCCCTCCGGCCCGCTGCGTCCGGAGGCGCGTAAATCCGCCTCGCCCGCGCTGTCGATGGACAGGCCGGCCGAGGTGATCACGGGGCGCAGGATCGCGCTGCTCGGCGGCCCGGGTGTGGACGCGAAGCAGCTTGCGGCGGCGAAGAAGGCGTTGCTGGCCGAGGGCTGCGTGGTCGAACTGATCGCAGCACAGGCCGGCAACGTCGTGGACCTCCGCGGGCAAGCCGCAGAAGGTCAACCGTGCCGCACCGAACGCCGCCTCGGTGATCTATGACGGCGCCATCGTGCTGGGCGGGGCGAGCGCCGAGGTGCTGGCGCGCTCGGGCTTGGCGATCCATTTCGTCTGCGAGGCCTATCGGCATGGCAAGCCGCTCGCGTTCTTCGGCGAGGCCAGCGCGGTGCTGAAGGCGGCGCGCCTGCCCAAGCCCTCCGCGGCGGACGGCGTGATCGCGGGCGACGATGGCGACGCGGTGGCCGGTTTCATCGCTGCCCTGCATCAGCACCGCTTCCCGCGCCGCGATGTCGAAGGCATCCCCGCGTAAACGTGCCGGCCCGCGGATTCCCCTGGAACCGCGGGCCGCGGCGCAGGCGGCGAAGCTTCGCCATGTCAGCGACGACCGTCCGGGCATCACGCGCATCCGCACGCGGAGCGGGTTCGGCTATCGCCATCCGGACGGCAGCAAGGTGACGGACGAAGCGACGCTGACGCGCATCCGCACGCTGGCGATCCCGCCGGCCTATGAGCAGGTGTGGATCTGCCCGGACCCGGACGGGCATCTTCAGGCGGTGGGGCGCGATACGCGGGGCCGCAAGCAGTACCGCTACCACAAGCGCTGGCGCGAGGTCCGCGACCAGGGCAAGTATGGCAAGATGCTGCTGTTCGGCCGGCTGCTGCCGAAGATCCCGCGCGCAGGTCGACGCCGATCTGACGCGGCGCGGCCTGCCCCGCGAGAAGGTGCTGGCGGCCATCGTCCGCCTGCTGGAGACCACGCTGATGCGGGTCGGCAACGAGGAATACGCCCGGACCAACCGCAGCTATACGGCCTGACTACGCTGCGCAACCGCCACGTCAAGGTCGAGGGCGGCAGCCGCATCCGTTTCGACTTCCGCGGCAAGCACGGCACGGTGCACCACATCGACCTGCGCAACCGCTCGCTCGCCGCCATCGTCCGCCGCTGCCAGGACCTGCCGGGCCAGGACCTGTTCCAGTACCTCGACGAAGAGGGCGCCGCGCATTCGATCGGGTCGGAGGATGTCAACGAGTACCTGCGTGCGATCACCGGTGACGAGATCACCGCGAAGGATTTCCGCACCTGGGCCGGCACCAACCTCGCGGCGCTGGCCTTGCGCGAACTGGCCAGCTTCGATTCCGCGGCGGGCCGCCAAGCGCAATGTCGTGCAGGCGGTGGAGGCGGTCGCGCGGCTGCTCGGCAACACACCGGCGATCTGCCGCAAATGCTATATCCACCCAGCGGTGTTCGACGGCTATCTAGATGGCTCGCTGCTGCAGGCGCTGCGACGGCGGGCCGATGAGACGCTGGCCGACCCGGGTGCCGGGCTGAAGGCGGAGGAAGCGGCGGTGATGGCGTTCCTCAGCCGGCAGTTGACCCGCGGCGACGCCGTTCCGGTGTGAGCGGGCGCCGGCCGGCCACGGCATGCCGGCCGGCTAAGCCATGCCCAGCGGTTCCACCGCGATGCCGAAGGTCGCCTGGAAGCCGATGTGGCCGGGCCGGGGGTGATGGCGACGGCGCGCGTGTCGCGCTGCCGGGCGATCCAGCCGAGTTCGAAGCAGCGGCAGGCGAGCGCCGCGCCCAGCCGTCCGGCGAGGTGCGGCCGCCGCTCGCTCCAGTCGAGGCAGGGCCGGCAGAACACCCGCCGGCCGGGCCCTGGCGACGCACCGAACGCCTCCAGGAACCGCACCCCCTGCGGCGTCACCTGGCCGCCATCGACCCCCAGCGTCACGTGCCGCTGCCCGGTCAGCGCATCGGCCAGCGCCACGCCCAGCCGTCCCGCCAGGTGGTCGTAGCAGGTGCGCGCGGTCCGCAGCGCCTCGCCGCCGCGCCAGGCGGTGGTGCGGGAGGGGGCCGGGCCGGCGACCGCCATCACGCCCTCCAGCATCTGCCCGACCAGCGGCGAGGCCAGCCGGTAATAGCGGTGGCGGCCCTGCCGCTCGGCCGCCAGCAGTCCGCCATCGGCCAGCTTCGCCAGGTGGCCGCTCGCGGTCTGCGGCGTGACGTGCGCGGCATACGCCAGTTCCTTGGCGGTCAGTGCGCGGCCGTCCATCAGGGCTGCGAGCATGTTGGCCCGCGCGGGATCGCCCAGCAGTGCGGCGGTGGCGGCGATGCGGTTGGACTCGCTCATGGCGCTCTCCTGCGTCCCGGTCCACCATAGCGGCCAGGTGGCGGCAAGGCATGCGGCCACGGTTCGGCCGGCGCCGAAGCGATGTGCCGGGCCTGAAAGATAGTGAGGGCCTGAAAGGCGGGGCGATGCTGTCGGACGAACAGGCGGGCTTCGTGTTGTCGCGGCGCGTCGGCCGCCTGGCCACGGCCGATGCCGAAGGCCAGCCGCATGTCGTGCCGGTGTGCTTCGCCGTCGCCGATGGCTCGCTCTATGTCAGCATCGACGAGAAGCCGAAGCAGGCATCGTCGCGCCCGCTGAAGCGCCTGCGCAACTGCAGGACAATCCCTCGGTCGCCTTCGTCGCCGACCGCTACGCCGAGGACTGGTCGCTGCTCGGCTGGGTGATGCTGCGTGGGCGGGCGGAGATCCTGGCCGATGGCGCGGAACATGACCGCGCCCAGGCGCTGCTGCGCGAACGCTATGCGCAGTATCGCACGATGCGGCTGGAAACGCTGCCGGTGATCGCGCTGCGCATCGAACGGGTGACCAGTTGGGGCAACCTCGCGGTTTGCCCCTCGGGGTGAATGCCGGCATCATTCCCGGCAATCGGCGGGAGTGAAACGACATGGACCTCAACCTCAGCGGCAAGACCGCGCTCGTGACCGGTGCGAGCCGCGGCATCGGCGCCGCGATCGCGCAGGAACTGGCGCGCGAGGGGCGTCGATGTCTGCCTCGCCGCGCGTGACCCGCTCCAAGCTGGACGAAGTCGCCACCGGTATCGCCGCCATCTCCGGCAGCAACCGCACCGCCGTGTTCGCCGGCGACCTGCGCCAGCACGACGCGGTGCAGGGCGCCGTCGAGGCTGCGGTCGCCCGCGTTCGGCCGCCTCGACATCCTGGTGAACAACGCCGGCGCGACCAAGCGGGCCGATTTCTTCACGCTGAGCGAGGAGGACTGGCAGGACGGCTTCGCGCTGAAGTTCCACGGCTATGTCCGCGCCACCCGCGCCGCCTGGCCGCATCTTCGCGAAACCCGAGGCTCCATCATCAACATCGTCGGCATCGGCGCGCGCGCCGGAGCGGCGGAGTTCACCATCGGCGGCTCGGTCAACGTCGCGATCCTGAACTTCACCAAGGCGATGGCCGATGTCGGCATCAAGGACAGCGTGCGGGTCAATGCGATCAACCCCGGGCTGATCGAGACCGACCGCTTCACCCGCAATGTGGAGCGCGTGTCGCGCGAGGCGCGGCGTCGGGCGCGAGCAGGCGATGGCGCACCTGCTGTCGTCGCACGGCACCACGCGCGTCGGCCGCCCGGAGGAGATCGGCTGGCTCGCCGCCTTCCTCGCCTCGGAGCGCGCCGAGTTCATCCAGGGCTGTGTGATCGACATCGACGGCGGCGCAACCCGGTCGCTGTGACGAGGAGCGTGCAATGGCCAACGCATTCATCAACGCGCCGGGCGAGATCACCGCGCGGCTGACCGACTATCTCCTGGCGGCGCGCTGGGACGACCTGCCGCAGGCGGTGCGGCATGAGGCGCTGCGTTCGTTCGTCAACATCATGGGCTGCACGATCGGCGGCGCGCGGCACGAGGCGGTGGCGCTCGCCGACGATGCGCTGGCCGGGTTCGCCGGCGCGGGCGGGGGCCACCGTGATCGGCCCGCGGCCACCAGGCGGACGCGCTGCACGCGAGCCTGATCAACTGCTTCGCGTCCAGTATCTACTCCTATGATGACACGCACGCCCAGGCGGTGGTGCATCCGGCGGGTCCCGTCGCGGCGGCGGCGCTGGCGCTGGCCGAATCCGGCCGGCGACGGGCGCCGACTTCCTGCTGGCGCTGGCACTCGGCATCGAGATGGACGTGCCGGCTGTCGAAGGCGATCTCCGTGCCGCCGGCGAAGGGCACCGTGGCCTGGTCGCAGACCGGCATCACCGCGGGCATCGGCGCCGCCGTCGCCGCGGGCAGGCTGCTGCGGCTCGATGCGACGCGGCTGCAGTATGCCATCGGCATAGCGCTGTCGCAGGCCTCGGGGTTCCGCGTGATGCATGCTACCATGGTGTCGTCGCTGATGCCGGCGCATGGCGCGCAGACCGGGCTGCGGGCGGCGGTGCTGGCCGAGCGCGGCTTCCACCGCCTCGCCGGCCGCGCTGGAGGGCCGCTACGGCTTCCTCGAGGTGTTCGCCGATGCGCCCGACCTGGCGGCGCTGGCGGACGGGCTGGGCGAGCGATTTCGAACTGCTGCGCAACACCTACAAGCCGTATCCGTGCGGCATCGTGATCCACCCGATCATCGATGCCTGCCTGGATCTGCGGCAGCGCCACGCGATCGATGCGGGCCAGGTGGCGGCGGTCGACATCAGGACCTCGCCCGGCGCGATGGCGCTGTGCGACCGGCGCAATCCGCAGAACGAATTGCAGGCACATGTCAGCCTGTACCACTGGACCGCGGCCGTGCTCATCCGCGGCACCGCCGGGATCGCGGAACTGCAGGATCCGACGGTGCGCGATCCGGCGATCATCGCGCTGCAGGACAAGGTGCAGGCCGCAGGCGACAGCGGGATCGCGGCCGATGCGGCGGAGGTCACCGTGACGCTGCGCGATGGCAGCCGGCACACCTGCCGGATCGAGCACGGCATCGGCAGTGGCGAGCAATCCGATGACCGATGCGCAACTGACCCGGAAGTTCGTCGAACTGGCGGGGCCGGTGATCGGCACCGCGCGCGCCGGCGACCTGGTGGAGCGAAGCTGGTCGGCAGCATCGATCGCCGACATCGGCGACCTGGCGCGGGCCGCCGCATAGCGCGGATTCCGTTCGTGTAGGCTCACGGAATCCGCTCTGGCTCGTTGTCTGAGAGCGTGATTCACCGCTCCGGTGATGCCACCTGTAGGGATCACGCTCTGGCGCGCACGACTTCGTCCCGGCGCGAACCTGGCAGGCGCACGCCTTAACCCCGGCCGCTTGCCATCGCCGCATGCCGCCGGCCACGCTCCATGCCGTCGGTGCGCTTGTCGGGGCGTCAAGGAGAAGACTCATGAGCGACTCACTGCGCCGTTCGCTGTGCGGTTCGGTCGACGGCACGATCCTGATGGGGCACATGCGGGAACTCGCCCCGCTGGGTGAAACTCTCCGGCACCCAGGATGAACGGCGCAGCCTGGGATACTTTCAGGCGAAACTGGATGAGTACGGCTACCGCACCCGGCTGATCCTGCACGACGCCTATATCAGCCTGCCCGGGCCGGCGCGGGTCGATGCCGACAACCAGACGATCACCAGCATCACCCACTCGTTCTCGCGCAGTTCGCCGCCCCACGGGGTGACCGGGCGGCTGGTCTATGTCGGCGACGGCAACGCGGCGGATTTCAAGGCGCGCGACCTCAGCGGGGCGATCGTGCTGACCGGGGGATCGCGAGCCCCGGCCAGGCCGCGCGCGCCTCGCATGCCGGCGCGGTGGGCCAGGTGCAGATCAGCCCGCACGAGCACCTGCACGAGATGTGCGTCTCGCCGGTCTGGGGCAGCCCGTCGGACGACACGCGGCGGAGCTTCCCACCACCGTGGTCTGCACCGTGTCGAAACGCCGATGGCAGCGCGCTGCGCGAACGCCTCGCGCGTGGGGAGCAGCCGAAGGTGACGCTGCACGCCGAGGTGGATACGGGCTGGCGGCAGACGCCGATCCTGGAGGCGGAGATCGACGGTCCCGATCCGGACGGCCCGTTCATCCTGTTCTCCGGCCATCACGACACCTGGTACTACGGCGTGATGGACAACGGCGCCGCCAACGCCACCATGCTGGAGGTCGCGCGCGTCGCCGCCGGCCAGCGCGGGGCGTGGCGGCGCGGGCTGCGGCTCTGCTTCTGGTCCGGCCATTCGCACGGCCGCTATTCCGGCTCCACCTGGTATGCCGACCAGCACTGGGATGAACTGGAACGCCGCTGCGCGGTGCACGTGAATGTCGATTCCACCGGCGGCGTGGGGGCCGTCGTGCTGAGGAACGCGGCGGCCGCGCCGGAACTGGTGGCGCTCGCCGGCGAGGCGATCGGCGAGCAGGCGGGATCGGACTATGCCGGCAAGCGCATGTCGCGCTCCTCGGACCAGTCGTTCTGGGGCATCGGCATCCCGGCGATGTTCGGCGCGCTCAGCGAGCAGCCGCCGGCGGCCGGTGAAGATGCGCAATGCGCTCGGCTGGTGGTGGCATACGCCGCACGACCTGCTCGACAAGATCGACCCGGACAACCTGGTGCGCGACACGCGCGTCTACGTGCACACGCTGTGGCGGCTGCTGACCGATCCGGTCCTGCCGCTCGACTTCGCCGCGCATGCCGGCGCGCTGCTCGACGAACTCGCCGCGCTGGGTGCCTCGCTCGAGGGACGCTATCCGATCGACGGGCTGGTTGCCGCGGCCGAGATGCTGCGCACGGTGGCGGCGGCCGGCGGGCATTCCGACGCGGCGCTGATGCGCGCCTCCCGCGCCCTGGCACCGGTATACTACACGAGCGGCGACCGTTTCGTGCACGATCCGGCGCTGCCGCTGCCGGCATGGCCGGTGCTCGATCCGCTGCGCCGGCTGGCGAAACTGGTCGCCGCCAGCGGACGGCGCGCATTTCCTGACCGTGAGCGCCACCCGCGGGCGCAACCGGCTGGCCTACGCGCTGCGCCAGGCGACCGAGGCGCTCGGCGGTTAAGGCCGCGCGGTTCCCCCCGCTACTCTCCCCGCGCCCGCACCAGGTTGATGGGCTTCATGCTCATGACCACATCGGCGTCCTGGTTCAGCACCTCGACCAGGCTGCGCACCACGCCGCGGTCCGGCTTGGAGCGCGACCGCTGCGTCTCCAGCACGGTGACGCGCACGCGCAGCGTGTCGCCGGGCCCGCACCGGGCGCACCCAGCGCAACTCGTCGATCCAGCCAGGCCCGCGGCCTTCGACACGTAGTGGTCGGCCAGCATCCGCATCATCAGCGCCGCGGTATGCCAGCCGCTGGCGATCAGCCCGCCCATCGCCGCGGCCTGCGGCGAGGCCGGATCGACGTGCATCTGCTGCGGATCGAAGCGCGTGGCGAACTCCACGATCTCCTCCGCGGTCACGGGGAGACGCCGAATTCGCTCACCATGCCGGCATGGTAATCCTCGAAATAGCGTTCCGCCGGAGGCACCACCGTCGTGCTGTCCATGGCCGATCCGTTGCGCTGTTGCCGGTCAATTGTCTGCCATGCAATATGCCGCATCACAACGACGCGCCGGCGGCCACCCGGGTCCGCGGAGGATCACGTTCGATGCATTCCATCACACGCCGCGGCTTGCTCGCCGCCGCGGCCGCGCTGCCCCTCGCCCGCCCGGCGATCGCGCAGGGAGCGCCGCTGAAGATCGGCCTGATGCTGCCGTTCTCCGGCACCTTCGCCGCACTGGGCGAGAACATCGCCGCCGCCTTCGAACTCTGCCTGGCGGAGCATGGCGGGCGGTTCGGCGGGCGCGCGGTGACGCTGGTGCGCCTGGACGACGAGTCGGACCCGGCGAAGGCACCGCAGAACGTCAACCGCCTGCTGGAGCGCGACCAGGCCGACGTGCTGATCGGCACCGTCCATTCCGGTGTCGTGATGGCGCTGGTGCAGGCGGCGCGCGAACGCGAGGTGCCGCTGATCATCCCCAATGCCGGCAACGTCGCGGCGACGCGCGACCTGTGCGCGCCGTCGATCTTCGGTCCTCGTTCAGCAACTGGCAGCCGGCCTATGGCATGGGCAAGGCGCTGGCGGCGAAGGGCGTGAAGAAGGCCTGCTGGGTCACCTGGGACTACGCCGCCGGCCGGGAATCCGGCGAGGGCTTCCGCGACGGCCTGCGCTCCGGCGGCGGTGACCTGATCCAGGTCCTCGCCCTGCCGTTCCCCGAGACGAATTTCCAGCCGCTGCTGGCGCAGCTTCCCGGCCTGGGCGTCGATGCCGTCGGCTCGTTCTTCGCCGGCGGCGGCGCGATCCAGTTCGTCAAGGACTATGCCGCGGCGGGGCTGCGCGAGAAGCTGCCGCTGTACGGCTCGGGCTTCCTGACCGAGGGCGTGCTGAAGCCGCAGGGCGCCGCGGCCGAAGGATTGCAGACCGCGCTGCACTACGGCGACGGCCTCGACAACGCGAAGAACGCCGCATTCCGCGCCGCCTTCAGGCAGAAGACCGGCCGCGACGCGGATGTCTACGCGGTGCAGGGCTACGACGCCGGCCAGATGATCGCGGTCGGCCTCGACGCCACCAAGGGCGACGCCGCCGCCGTGAAGCCGCTGGCCGCCGCGATCGAAGGCGCCAGGATCGACAGCCCGCGCGGCGCCTTCACCCTGTCGAAGTCGCACAACCCGGTGCAGACCATCTACCTGCGTGAGGCCCGCGCCGGCGAGAACCGCGTGATCGGGGTTGCCGCCGATGCGCTGGCCGATCCCGGCACGGGGTGCAAGCTGGCCTGATGCAGCTTGCCGGGCTGTTCGCCCAGATCCTCAACGGGGTGCAGTACGGCCTGCTGCTGTTCCTGATCAGCAGCGGCCTCACGCTGATCTTCGGCGTCATGCGCGTGATCAACCTGGCGCATGGCAGCCTCTTCATGATCGGCGCCTATCTCGCCTATGTCATCGTCGCCGCCACCGGCTCGCTCTGGCTGGCGCTGCCCGCCGCGATCGCCGGCGGCGCGCTGTTCGGCGCGGTGCTGGAGTGGAGCCTGTTCCGCAGCTTCCGCGAGCGCGAGCATCTCGATCAGGTGCTGCTGACCTTCGCGCTGATCCTGCTGTTCGAGGAGGCGCGCGCGGCCCTGCTGGACAACCAGTTCCACAGCGTCGCCGTGCCGGCCGTGCTGGATTTCTCCATCCCCGTCACCGCCGACTTCGCCTATTCCGCCTACCGCGTCGCCGTCCTGGCGATCTGCCTGGTCGTCGCCGGCCTGATGTTCGCCGGCATCGAGCGCACCCGCATCGGCTCTGCGATCCGCGCCGCGGCCGAGAATGCCGAGATGGTGGAACTGCTCGGCATCGATGCGCGCCGCGTCCACACCCTGGTGTTTGCCGGCGGCACGGCGCTGGCGATGCTCGCCGGTGCGCTCGCCGCCCCGCTGCAATCGGTCTATCCGGCATGGGCGACGGCTTCCTGATCATCTCCTTCGTGGTCGTGGTGATCGGCGGGCTGGGCTCGATCGCCGGCGCGTTCTGGGCGGCGCTGCTGATCGGGCTGATCGACACGCTCGGCAAGGCGTACGTGCCGCTGGCCGCCGGCACCGCGGTCTATGTTCTGATGGCGGCGGTGCTGCTGTTCCGGCCCGCGGGCCTGTTCGCCAGGCGCTGAACGCATGGTCTTTGCGTCGGCACGCGGCAACCTGCTGCTGGCCGCGGCTGCGGCCGCGATCGCCTGCATGCCGCTCTACGCCTCGCCGTACCACATGCAGCTTGCCTCCACCGCGATGGTCGCCGCGATGCTGGCGCTCAGCCTGCAGCTTCTGGTGGGCGGCGCCGGCATGGTCAGCCTGGCGCAGGCGGCGTTCTTCGGCCTGGGCGCCTATGCCGTGCACCTGCTGGGCCGCGCGCTGGGCGGGCCGCCGTCGATCCTGCTGAGCCTGCCGGCCTCCGCCGCAATCGCCGCCGCCGTCGCCGCGATCATCGGCCCGTTCGCGCTGCGCACGCGCGGCTTCTTCTTCCTGATGACGACACTCGCGTTCGGCCAGATGCTGTTCTTCGTGTTCCACGACACGCCGTTGGGCGGCGGCGCGATGGCGTGTTCATCCAGCGCCCGAGCCTGGGCTTCGCGGTCTCGCGCGCCCAGCGCACGCCGGTGTTCCTGCTGCTCAATCTCGCCGTGCTGAGCGCGATGTATGCGATGCTGTGGTGGCTGATGCACACGCTGTTCGGATGCACACGCTGTTCGGCCGTGCCCTGCTCGGCATCCGCGCCAATGAGGACCGCATGCGGGCGATGGGCCACAACGTGCCGCGCCTGAAGCTCGCGGCGTTCACCGTCGCGGGCGGCCTCGCCGGCATCGCCGGACACATGGCCGCGCTGAACGACGCCTTCGTCAATCCGGACCTGCTGGGCTGGCACCGCTCGGCCGAGGCCCTGCTGGTCGTGCTGCTGGGCGGGGTGGGCGCGCTGCATGGGCCGATCCTCGGCGCCTTCGCCTATACGCTGATCGGCGAGGTGGGGCGCAGCATCACCGAGCGGCAGCGCCTGGTGGAGGGTCTCGTCATCCTCGCCGTCGTGCTGCTGCTGCGCCGCGGCCTGGCGGGGCTGCGGCTTCCCCGATGACGCCGGCCTTGCAGGCGATGGGCCTGTCGCGCCGGTTCGGCGGATTACTGGCCGTGGCGGACGTCTCGCTGGAGCTTGCGGTGGGCGAGCTGCATGCGGTGATCGGCCCGAACGGGGCCGGCAAGAGCACGCTGGTGAACCTGCTCGCCGGCGAACTGGCGCTCACCGCCGGGCGCATCCGGATCGCCGGCCGCGACGTCACCGGCTGGAGCAACTGGCAGATCGCGCGCTGCGGCGTCGGGCGGTCGTTCCAGCGCACCAACCTGATGCCGGAGATGACGGTGCTGGAGAACGCACGGCTCGCGGTCCCGGCCCGCCGCCTGTGGCGCCGGCTGCGCCCGCACGATGCCTCGGTCGCTGCCGCCCGGGCCGCGCTGGAGCGCGTTGGGCTGGCCGATGTCGCCGGCCATGTCGCGGGCACGCTCAGCCACGGCCAGTTGCGCCAGCTCGAGATCGGCGTCGCGCTGGCGATGCAGCCTGCCGTGCTGCTGCTCGATGAGCCCCTGGCCGGCATGGGCCCGGAGGAGAGCGCCGCGTTCGCCGGCCTGCTGCGCCAGCTTGCCCGCGACCACGCGGTGCTGCTGGTCGAGCACGACATGGACGTGGTTTTCGCCGTGGCCGACCGCATGACGGTGCTGCTGGACGGCCGGGTGCTGGCGCATGGCGCGCCTGACGCGATCCGCGCATCGGCCGCGGTGCGGGACGCCTATCTGGGGCACGGCGTATGACCGCGCCGATCATGGAGGCGCGGGCGGTATCGGCCGGCTACGGCGCGAGCGAGGTGCTGCGTGCGATCGACTTCGCCGTGCATGCCGGCGAGACAATCGGCCTGATGGGCCGCAACGGCATGGGCAAGACGACGCTGATCCGCACCTTGCTGGGGCTGCTGCCGGTGCGCTCGGGCAGCGTGCTGCTCGATGGGCGGGATGCCGCGGCACTGCCGGCGTTCCGCCGCGCGCGGCTCGGCGTCGCGACCGTGCCGGAGAACCGCGGCGTGTTCGCGACCCTGTCGGTGCTGGAGAATCTGCGTCTCGCGGCGCGGCAAGGCGCCTGGGACGAACAGCGGGTGCTGGCGCTGTTCCCGCGGCTGCGGGAGCGCGCGCACAACCGCGGCAACCAGTTGTCGGGCGGCGAGCAGCAGATGCTGGCGATCGGGCGCGCGCTGATGACCAATCCGCGGCTGCTGGTGCTGGATGAGGCGACGGAGGGTCTGGCGCCGCTGGTGCGCGATGAGATCTGGCGCACGATCCGGCTGGTGCGCGACAGCGGCATCGCCGTGGTGGTGGTGGACCGGACCGTGTCGGCCGTGCTGTCGATCGCCGACCGGGTGACGGTGCTGGTGAAGGGCAGCGTGGTGTACAGCGGTGCGCCGGGTGCGCTGCGCGACGATCCGGCGCTGATGCACCGTCACCTGGGCGTGTAGATCCGGCGACCTCAGGCGATCAGGTCGGCGAGCGCCGCCATGCTCGGCACCAGCAGGTCCGGCTGGTGCGGCGTGGCTCCGAACGGCCGGCTGCGGCGGTCGATGAAGGCGGTGCGCATGCCCGCCGCCTTCGCGCCGATGCAGTCGAAGGCATGGTTGGCGATGAACAGCACCTGATCCATGCGCACGCCGATGATCTCCGCCGCGCGCGTGTAGGTCGCGACGTGCGGCTTGAACGAACTGGCCTCCGCCACCGAGATCACCCGCTCGAAGGCGACGCCGTGGTGCGCCTTGGCCGCCTCCAGCATGTCGGGATCGCCGTTCGACAGCACCACGAGGCGGGTAGCGGGCGCGCAGCCGGTCGAGCGCCGCCGGAACCTCGGGGAACGGCTTCAGCCGCACGATGTGGTCGACCAGCGTGCGCACCTCCTGCGCTGTGTGCGGGATGCCGGCGCGGTCCATGACGAAGGCGACCGAACGCTCGCCGATCTCGCGGTACGCTGTGTGGTCGCGGTGCAGCAGTGCATCGATCATCGAGTTCTCGAAATGCGTGCGCCGCCACCAGGTGACGAAGGAGTTCGGATTTCCCGGCCATCCCTTCGCGCGCAGGAACGGGGGGTCGCGGCCTCGACCAGCCCCGTCTGCATATCGACCACGGTGCCGTACTGGTCGAACATGCAGACCTTCACGGCGGCCTTCAGTTGCGTCGCATCCATGCCGGGTTCCATCGCGGTTCGCCCGGCAGTTCAGCGCCTCGCTCCGCGGCAAGGCAAGCCGTGCGGCCTCCGGGTCCTACGCCGCCTGCCTACGCCGCCTGCCTAGGCCGCCTGCCTACGCCGCCTGGCGGCCCCGCAGCACTCGCAGTGCGGGCCGCAGCATTACCCGCAGTGCCGGCCGCAGGGGTACCCGAAGCACCGGCCACACCGCCGGCCGCGGCACCGCCGGACGAGAGGATCGCCAGCACCGCCCTGGCGAACGCCGGAGCCTCGCCGGCGAACCTGATATGCAGCCTGCCATCCGGATCGACGCCCCGCAGTTCGAAGCCCGACTGCACGCCGCCGTGCCGGTCCAACGTCACGGTGCCCAGCACGGCGCCCTGGTCGCCGCCCGGCTTTGCGCCCGGGCCGGCGCCCTGGTTCGCCATCTTCAGCGGACCTCCGGCCGGCATCACCGCCGCGCCGCCCGACGACAGGTCGCTCAGCATGCCGTCCCGCCGCGTGGCGGCAGCGTCGCCGAAGGTCAGGGTGCAGGGCTCCTCCACCCGCCCACGCGCCTCCAGTCGCCGGTCCGCCTCGGTCGTCGCCGTGCGGACCGTGCGCACCAGGGCGCCGCGCAGCACGGCGATGTCGCTGGCGACCTGGCTCGAGGCGACGCGCAGATGCCCCGCCTGTTCGCCGGCCTGCTGCGCGTCGCTCGACACTTCGGCGATCCGCGCCGTCACCTGCTGCACCGCCGCACCGCTTTCCGTCACGTTGCGGGCGATCTCCTGCGTCGCCGCGGTCTGCTCCTCGATCGCGGCCGCCACCGAGATCGCCACCTGCGCCACCTCGTCGAGCGTATGGCCGATCTCCTCGACCGCGATCACCGCCGCGTCGGTCACCCCGCGCAGGCCGCCGATCTGCTGGGAGATCTCCTCGGTCGCCTTGGCGGTCTGCGTCGCGAGCGCCTTGACCTCGCCGGCGACGACGGCGAAGCCCCGGCCGGCCTCCCCGGCACGCGCCGCCTCGATCGTCGCATTGAGCGCCAGGAGATTGGTGCGGGCGGCGATATCGGCGATCAGGCGCACCACGGCGCCGATGCGTCCCGCGGCCTCGGACAGCGAGCGGATCGTCGCCTGCGCTTCGCCGCCCTTCACCGCCGCGGTGCCCGCGACCTGGCTCGCATGCTCCACCTGCGCCGAGACCTCATGGATCGCCGCCACCAGTTCCTCGCTCGCCGCCGCGACGACCTGCGCGTTCTTCATCGCCTGGTCGGCCGCCCCCGCGACATGCTGGGCATTGGCGCTCACCCGTTCGGCGGAGGCCGCCATCGCCTTGGCCTCGTTGGCCATCGCGGTGGTGCGCTGCGCGACCGTCTCGACCGCCGCGCCAGCCTCCCGCTCGATGGTCTGCGCCATCCGATCGACGGTCTCGCGGCGGATCTTCGCCGCCTTGCGCCCGAACTCGGCACTCTCCCAGGACGCGAAGGCCAGGTGCGCGCGCATCGCCCGCAGCATCGCGGTCAAATGCCAGAATTCGCGGGCCGGCGGCCGCCGGATCTCCGCCGACATCTCGCCGCGGATGATGGCTGCGAAATGCTGCTCGAGTTCGCGGGCGCAGCGGCGCACGGTGACCATCAGCGAGCGGCCGAGAACCAGCACGCCCACCAGCCCCGCCGCGGCGATCACGACGCCGATGACCAGGTACCGGCGGAATTGTGCGACGGCAGCGGCGTAGGTCTCGCCGCCGTTGGCGATCTGCAGGTCCACCAGGCCGCGGTTCAAGTCGAACACCGCCTGGAACAGCGGCGGCGCGTGCTGCTCGAACAGCACCTGCAACTCATCGAGCGCGCCGCGGCCCACGAGCACGAGGGCCGGCTCGATCACGGTGTGTGCCAGTTCGGCGTATTGTGCGGCGAACCTGTCGGCGAGCGCCCCCTGCTCGGCCGTCAGCCCTGAGCCGCGATAGGACTGCCACAGGGTATCGATCTGCCGGAGGTTCGCGCGGACCGGTGCTTCGCGCTTCTCCAGCACCTGGGCGGGCGTTGCGTTGCGGTTCAGCGCCACGATCGACTGAGCGAGATGGTTCCGGTTGTCCCGCACGCGGTCGATGATCGTCCGGAGTTCGTCCACGGCGACGAGGTCACGGTGGTAGAGCCGGTCGAGCGCGCGGTTCGAGTGGGCCATGCCGCCGAAGCCGAGCCAGCCGACCAGCACGATCGCGAGCAGCGCGACGAACGTCACCACCAGGAACCGCCCGAGGACCGACCGCGCAAGGTTGCGGAGCCATGCCAGCTTGCCGCGCCGCACGAGGTCGCCATCGGCCAGGACGAAGCCCTTCGAATCGCCGTTACGCATGCGCCGGTAGGCGGTCTCGGCGATGTCGATCTGGGCGCGGGTCGGCTTGGAGCGGATGGAGATGTAGCCGGTGAGCGCGCCATCCTCGATCACCGGGGTGACATTCGCCTGCACCCAATAGAAATCACCGCTCTTGGCGCGGTTCTTCACCAGCCCGTCCCACGGCCGGCCCGCCTGGATCGTCGTCCACAGATCGGCGAAGGCCTCCGGCGGCATATCCGGGTGGCGCACCACGTTGTGCGGCGCGCCGACCAGTTCATGCTCGGCGAAGCCGCTGATCTCGACAAAGACGTGGTTGGCGAAGACGATGCGACCACCGCGATCGGTGCGCGAGACCAGCGGCTCGTCGTCCGGTAGTTCGATTTCGCGGTCGGTGATCGGTTCGTTGACTCGCATGCTGGTCTCCTGCCGGGCGGCTGCGTCGCCGAAAGCCGGCCAACAGACATGTTTCGGGTTGAGATTTCGTAAGGGGGCCGGATGGGCGGAGCCTGGGAGGTGCTGGTCGTGTTCCTTCGCCTGGGCTGCACGTCGTTCGGCGGGCCGGTGGCGCATATCGGCTATTTCCGCACCGAGTTCGTCGAGCGGCGGCGCTGGCTGCCCGAGGCCGGCTTCGCCGATCTGGTGGCGCTCTGCCAGTTCATGCCGGGCCCGGCGTCGAGCCAGCTTGGCATGTCGATCGGGCTGCTGCGGGCCGGGCCGGCGGGCATGCTCGCCGCCTGGGCGGGCTTCACGCTGCCGTCCGTGGCGCTGGGGTCGCCTTCGCCGCCGGTGCCGAGACGCTGGGCGGTTTCGGCGAGACCGCCTGGGTCAAGGGCCTGAAGCTGGTCGCCGTCGCCGTCGTCGCGCAGGCGGTCTGGGCGATGGCGCGGAGCCTGGCACCCGACCGGGCACGGGCGACGCTCGCCTGCGCGGCCGCACTCGTCGCGCTCGCCCTGCCCTCCTCCCCCGGCCAGATCCTGGCCATTGCGCTGGGCGCGGCGGTGGGCCTGATCCTGCTGCCCGCCCCGCCCGACGCCGCGTCCGCCGAGCGCGCATCGCTGCGTGTCGCGCTGCCGCGCGGCGTGGGCATGGCATCGCTCGCGCTGTTCGTCGTCCTGCTGCTGGCGCTGCCGCCGCTGGCCGCGTGGAGCGGCAGCCAATCCGTGAAGCTGGTCGATGCGTTCTATCGCGCCGGCGCGCTGGTGTTCGGCGGCGGCCACGTGGTGCTGCCGCTGCTGCAGGCCGCGGTGGTGCCGCCCGGCTGGGTCGGCAACGACGCCTTCCTCGCCGGCTACGGCGCGGCACAGGCGGTGCCGGGCCCGCTGTTCACCTTCGCCGCGTATCTCGGTGCGGTGATGCACCTGCCGCCCAACGGGATCGCCGGCGCGGCCCTCGCGGTGGTGGCGATCTTCGCGCCGTCGTTCCTGCTGGTGGCCGGGCTGATGCCGTTCTGGGACACGCTGCGGCGGCGCAGCGGGATGCAGGCGATGCTGCGCGGCGTGAATGCGGCGGTGGTCGGCGTGCTGCTCGCCGCGCTCTATACGCCGGTATGGACGGCGGGCGTGCATTCACCGGCCGGCTTCGGCCTGGCGCTGAGTGCGTTCCTGGCACTCACCTGGTGGGCGGTCGCGCCGTGGATCGTGGTGCTCGCCGGGGCGCTGGCCGCGGCCGGTCTCGGCGCGCTCGGCGTCGGGCTGTGAGCGGCGTCGGGTGGCTCAGCCGCCGTTGCCGCCGCCGCCGCAGCAGCCGCTGACGGGGAATTTGTACGGCGGGTGGCTCGCCTCATAGGCCGCGATCGAGCTGCAGCCCGAGGCGCTGCCAAGCATGAAACCCAGGGCCGAGAGCAGGAACAGCATTCTCATGCCGCTCCAGATGGCGGCGCGGTGCGGCGAGGCGAATCCCGGGCGCGGTCTTCGTGCGCAGATATGACAAAGGGCGGAAACACTGAGCGGCGGCGGCCGGGCAGTCCGTGCCGCCGCAGAGACCGATGAATGCGGAGCCCTGCTGACCGTGTCTCCATTCGTCATGACCGGCCTTGTGCCGGTCATCCACGTCTTTTCCATTCGCTGCGACGGACGACGTGGATGCCGGGCACTGACGACCGTGCCGCGACCCGTCGTGACCGGCGCAGGCTGGTCATCCACGTCTTTTCCGTTCGCTGCGACGAACGACGTGGATGGCGGGCACTGACAACCGTGCCGCGACCCCGTCATGACCGGCGTAGGCCGGTTATCCACGTCTTTTCCATTCGCTGCGACGAAAGACGTGGATGGGCGGGCCAAGCCACGGCCATGACGATGGGGAGCGTGCGCCGCATCGGCCATGACGGTGGGGAGCGTGCGCCGCATCGGCCGTGAGGATGGGGAGCGTGAGCCACGCAACGATCGCCGCCGGCGAGCGCTCGCCTCCGCCGCACTCAGCGCAACACCTCGGACAGCGCGTTCAGGACGTTGAGCGCCGGCGGGAAGCCGCTGTGCGGCGCGGTCTGCACCACCGCCTCGATCACCTCGGTGCGCGAGGCGCCGAGGTTCAGCGCGGCCTGGCCGAAGCGTTTGGCCTGCTCCGGCATGCGCAGCGCGGTGAACGCGGCGACCGCGACCAGCGCGCGCTGCCGGCGGTCGAGG
This sequence comes from Acetobacteraceae bacterium, assembly GCA_037201625.1. Taxonomy (GTDB): domain Bacteria; phylum Pseudomonadota; class Alphaproteobacteria; order Acetobacterales; family Acetobacteraceae; genus JAMXLO01. Next base: position 728,360 of record JBBCGR010000004.1, read on the forward strand.
CCCGGGCGGAACCAGATCTCGCCGTAGCCGTACTGGATCGCCAGTTCGTACAGCGCATAGGTCACCGGATTGTCGGGCGCGGCATAGCCCTGGCGGCTGTTGGCCTGGTGCACGTCCTGCATCAGCGCCTGGCCGCGTTCGGCAAGCTGCTCGAGCGAGGCCTCGATCGGCGGATCGGGCGGGAACGGCACCCCGCGCTCCGCCAGCACCTCGCCCAGCAGCGCCAGCGTCTCTTCTGCCGCCGAGAACCCGGCATAGAGCCCGGCCTGCAGCAGCACCTCGCGCACCGCCTCGGTGGACAGCCCGAGGTCCAGCGCCGCGCCGAGATGGCGGCGAAGCTGGCGCAGCCGCGGCCAGACCGCGAGCGCCGCCAGCGTGCACAGCATCCGCTCCGGCATCGCGAGGCCCGGGCGGTTCCAGATGGCGCCCTGTACCGCCTCGGTCAGCAGCGTGCCGAAACCCTGCGGCTCCTGCGGCGCGGCGTCGCCGAACAGGCGCTGCCGCGTTGCCTCGCCCTGCCGGCGCAGGTCCTCTCGTGTGGCCATGGACGTTGTTCCCCGTTTGGTGTGCGGGGATCATGGGTCAGGCGATGCGGCCTGCCAACGGCCCGAGGTTGCCAGGCCGAACGCGGGCGCACCGTGCCCGCCGAACAGCCGGCGGCGGCTACGGCCGGATGATGGTACCCGGCCCCGCCTCGGTGAACAGTTCCAGCAGGCAGGCGTGCGGCACGCGCCCGTCCAGGATCACCGCCCCCTTGGCGCCGCTGCGCACCGCCGCGACGCAGTTCTCCACCTTGGGGATCATGCCGCCCGAGATCATGCCGCTGGCGATGCCCGCCGCGACATCGGCCAGGCTCAGTTCCGGGATCAGGCGCTTGTCATCATCGAGCACGCCCGCGACGTCGGTCAGCATCAGCAGCCGCGTCGCGCCGAGCGCACCGGCGATCGCGCCGGCCACGGTGTCGGCATTGATGTTGTAGGTCTGGCCGTCCTCGCCCACGCCGATCGGGGCGATCACCGGCACGAGGCCTGAGCCGGTGAGCGCGTGGATGACCCGCACGTCGATATGCTCCGGTTCGCCGACGAAGCCGAGATCGAGCACGCGCTCCTCGCCGGTCACCGGGTCCTGCTTCGTGCGCAGCAGCTTGCGGGCGCGGATCATGCCGCCATCCTTGCCGCACACGCCGACCGCGAGCGCGCCGGCGCGGGTGATCAGGTCGGCCACGTATTTGTTGACGGTGCCGGCCAGCACCATCTCCACCACCTCCACCATCGCCGCGTCGCTCACGCGCAGGCCGTCGACGAAGCTGGACTGGATGGCGAGGCGCTTCAGCATCGCGTTGATCTGCGGCCCGCCGCCATGCACCACGATCGGGTTCACGCCGACCTGCTTCAGCAGCGCGATGTCGCTGCCGAACTGGCGGGCGAGATGGTCCTCGCCCATGGCGTGGCCGCCGTATTTCACGACGATGGTGGCACCGGCGTAGCGGCGCAGGAAAGGCAGCGCCTGGGCGAGCACGCGGGCCTGCTCGGTGGCGGCTTCGACGTCCGTCGGGGCGATCTGGTTCATGCCGCGCGTGTAGGATCGGCGGCGCGGAGGGTCAAGCAACAGCGGCGACAACTGGCAGCGCGGCCGCCGCTGTCGTACGGTGGCGGCAGGCCGCGGCCCCGACCGACCGACCGACCGACCGACCGCAGGCGAGAACACCCGCAAGAACACCTGCTCACAAGAACCGATGCAAGAATATGGGAGACGCCGCCGATGACCGACCTGCCCCCACTGGACAGCGCCGTACTGCCTGCCGGCGTGCGCGCACGCTTCGTGCCCGGCATCAACGGCCTGCGCGTGCATATCCTGGAGGCCGGCAAACCCGGCCAGCCCTGCGTGCTGCTGCTGCACGGCTTCCCGGAGCTTGCCTATTCGTGGCGGCACGTGATGCCGATCCTGGCCGAGGCCGGCTATCACGTGGTGGCTCCGGACCTGCGGGGCTACGGGCGCACCACGGGCTGGCACGCGGATTACGAATCCGATGCCGACCTGCGGCCTTTCCGCCTGCTCAATGCGGTGCGCGACCAGCTTGGGCTGGTGCATGCGCTCGGCCTCACCTCCGTCGCGGCGGTGGTGGGGCATGATTTCGGCTCGCCGGTCGCGGCATGGTGCGCGCTGGTGCGGCCCGACGTGTTCCGCTCGGTCGCGCTGATGAGCGCGCCGTTCGAGGGGCCGCCCGACCTGCCGCCGCGCGAGCCGGCGCCGCCTGCCACGGGCGGCGACATCCATGCCGCGATGGCCGCACTGGCGCGGCCGCGCAAGCACTACCAATGGTATTATTCGACGCGTCCCGCCAATGAGGACATGTGGCACTGCAGCCAGGGCGTGCATGCCTTCCTGCGCGCCTACTACCACCACAAGAGTGCCGACTGGCGGCAGAACAAGCCGTTCCGGCTCGGCGGCTGGACGGCGGAGGAACTGGCGAAGATGCCGACCTACTACATCATGGACCTGCGCGAGACGATGGCCGAGACGGTGGCGCATGAGATGCCGTCGGCCGCCGAGATCGCCGCCAACCGCTGGCTGCCCGACAGCGAGCTTGCGGTCTATGCCGGCGAATATGAGCGCAACGGCTTCGCCGGCGGGCTGCAATGGTATCGCCGCGGCACCACCGGGCTCGACACGGCGGAACTGCAATTGTTCGCCGGCCGCACGATCGACGTGCCGTCGATGTTCGTCGCCGGCAGCAGCGACTGGGGCATCTACCAGCGGCCCGGAGCCTTCGAGCACATGCAGGGCGGATCGTGCACCCGCTTGGTCGGCTGCCACATCCTGGACGGCGCGGGACACTGGGTGCAGCAGGAGCAGGCGGCAAAGGTTGGCGGCCTGCTGGTGGGTTTCCTGCGCGGCCAGAGCGCGGGCTGAGCCGGGCCGTCGCCGTTGCATCTGCTGCCGCGACACCTGTCGGTGCGCTCGCTGCGCGGCACGGCGCGGCTGGTCGCCAGCGGCGGCGGTCTGGGGCGGGCGCCGCTGGCACCCGGCACCGTCGCCTCCGCGGCCACGCTGCTGCCGGGCGCGCTGCTGCTGCACGTCTCCCCGGCGCTGCTGCCGCTCGCGGCCCTGGCGGCCACGCTGGCCGGCCTGTGGGCGATCCGTGCAGGCAGCATCACGGACGATCCCGGCTGGGTGGTGATCGACGAAGTGGCCGGGCAGCTTCTGGCGCTGTGGGGCCTGGCCTATGTCTCGCCGCTCGGGCTGCTCGCGGCGTTCGTGGGATTTCGCGTGCTGGATGTGGTCAAGCCGGGGCCGGTCGGCTGGGCCGATCGCCAGCACGGCGCGGCGGGGATCATGGGCGACGATCTGATCGCCGGCGCGATCGTGGCCGCCATCCTGTGGGCGGCACGGTCGTACTGGCCGCTGGTGTTCGGGTAGAGCGTGATCCGTGCAGGCGGACGCACCGGAGCGGTGAATCACGCTCTCAGACAAGGAGCCAGAGCGGAGTCGGTGAGCCTGCACGAACGGACTCTGCTCGAGGAGGCTGTCCGCATAGTCGGTCCGCCCTTGTCATAATAACGTCTGACTGGCATCGCAATTATCGACTTGCGCCGCCGCGCCGGCCTGAGTGTGATCAAAGGCAAAGTCGGGGAGACCGGGGATGCCGCTGGAGTACCTCCAGCCCGACGGCCTGCTGTCCATGGCAGAGCGGCGGCAGGCGGGGCATGACCTGCGCCGGCTGGTGCCGCGCCGGCAGCAGGCGGCGTGGCAGCCCCCGGTGCAGCGCCGTGATCCGCTCGACATCCTGGTCGAGAACAGCCGGCATCGCATGTCCTCGCTGCTGCCGATCCGCTACGGGCGGATGAAGCAATCCGCCTTCGCCTTCCTGCGCGGATCGGCCGCGGTGATGGCGGCCGATCTCGCGACCACGCCGACCAGCGGCATCTGGGTGCAGTCCTGCGGCGACTGCCATTTCGCGAATTTCGGCTTCTGCACAGCAGCCGATGGCACGCCGCTGTTCGACGTCATCGACTTCGACGAGACGCTGCCGGCGCCATTCGAGTGGGACATCAAACGCCTCGCCACCAGCGTCGCGGTGGATTCGCTCTGCCGGCAGTTGCCGGAGCGGGCCTGCCACAATCTTGCGCGCTGCACGGTCGCCGCGTACCGGCAGCACATGGCCAGGCTGATGCGGCTCGATCCGCAGCAGGCGTGGCGGTCGCGGATCGAGGCGCGCCGGGCGCTGGAGGGCATTCCCGCGCCCAGGCTGCGCCAGCGGGAACTGCGGCGGATGACGGCGGTGGTCGACGCGCAGCGCAAGGGCTACCGCAAGCTGCTGGAGCGAAGGCGCTCCGGCTGGCGCATCCGGCCGCAGCCGCCCGCCATCCCCGCCTTCCCCGAGCACCACGACGGCACCTTCGAACTGATCGCGCGTTCCGCGCTCGAGACCTACAAGATGAGCCAGTCCGAGGAGCTGGGGCTGCTGCTGGACCGCTACCGGCTGACCGACGTTGCGTTCAAGATGGTCGGCATCGGCAGCGTCGGCACGTTCTGCGCGATCGGACTGTACACCGACCACGACGATGCGACGCTGCTGCTGCAACTGAAGGAGGCGCAGCCATCCGTGCTGGCGTCGCACACCGCCTCGAGCGTCTACGTCAACCAGGGCCAGCGGGTCGTCACCGGCCAGCGCATCATGCAGGGCACGAACGACATCTTCCTCGGCTGGACGCGCGAACATGGCACCGACCAGCACTGCTATGTGCGCCAGCTCAAGGACCCTCGGCTCGCCGATATCGGCGAGTCGATCGCCGATGATGCGCTGGAGCATTACGCCCCGCTGTGCGGCATGACGCTGGCGCGTGCGCATGCGCGCTCGGGTGACGCGGCGCGGATGACCGGCTACATGGGATCGGGCGATTCGTTCGATGTCGCGATCGCCGATTTCGCGCTGGCCTATGCGGTCCAGGTGGAGAACGACTGGCGGCTGTTCCTGCAGGCCATCAAGGCCGGCACCATCGAGGCGCGGTGCGAATGAACACACGATCCCTGCTCGACGATACGGCGCTCGACGATGCGGGCGCATTGCTGGAGGCCTGCCGCGCCAGGAACCTGCGGCTGGCGACCGCGGAGAGCTGCACCGGCGGGCTGGTGGCCGCGGCGCTCACGGCGATCGCGGGATCGTCCGACGTGGTCGACTGCGGCTTCGTCACCTACTCCAACGCGGCGAAGGTGGAACTGCTCGGCGTGCCGGCCGACCTGATCGCCCAGGAGGGTGCGGTGAGCGAGGCGGTGGCGCGGTCCATGGCCGAGGGCGCGCTGCGCCGCTCGCATGCCGGGATCGCGGTATCGGTGACGGGCGTCGCGGGGCCCGGCGGCGGGAGTGCGACGAAGCCGGTGGGCCTGGTGTGTCTCGGACTGGCGCGGCGGGGGCAGGATGGCATGAGCGAGAGCCACGTCTTCACGGGCGATCGGACGGCGATCCGTGCCGCGGCGGTGAAGCAGGCCTTCGCGCTGATCCGCGCCGCGCTGGACTAGCCAGCCAGGCCGCGGCGCCGGGTCTCAGTGGCGATGTGGCGCGGCGGGGGCCCCAGTGGCTGGCGCGTCAGTGGCAGGCGCAGCCGGGCGTCGGTCCGCGCTCGGCGCGTACCACGTGATGGTCGATCCATTCGGCCACCAGGCGGCGCGCCTCGTTCAGCGACGCCTCGGGGTGGTGGATGCGGTACAGCGTGGTGCAGGCCTGGAAGGCCACCATATCGTCCGAGCCGAGATGGCGCAGGTCCCGGTAGGCGGTAACCACCGCGCGCTCGCAGCGTCTGGCGATCAGGCTGACGTCGTGACCCATCGGCGGACGGCCCTCCGTATTGCGAATTATTCGCAATTGCTCTGGGTAGAATACGGGCACGTTCCACCCACGGCAAGACACTGATTGCTCAGACGAGCAATCCTTTCGCCTGGGCCGCCGCGACCTCGTGCGGGGTGATGTTCCACGCGGCCAGCACGTGGCTTGCGTCGCTCTCCCCGCGCGGCGGCGTGGGCGCGGCCGATGGCGTGCGGCTGAAGCGCGGCGCGGGGCCGGGCTGCGTCACGCCGTCGAGTTCGGTGAACACGTTGCGCGCCTGGTTGTGCGGATGCTCCGGCGCCTCCTCCATCGACAGCACCGGCGCGAAGCACGCATCGCTGCCCTCCAGCAGCGCGCACCATTCGTCACGCGTGCGGGTGCGGAAGCGCTCCGCCAGGCGGGCCTTCGCCTCCGGCCAGCGGGCGCGGTCCATCTGCGGCGGCATCGTTGCGGGGTCGATCTCGAGCAGGCGCAGCAACTCGGCGTGGAACTTCGCCTCGATCGCCGCGACCGAAACGTAGCGCCCATCGGCGCATTCGTAGACTTCGTAGAAATACGCACCCGAATCGGTGACGTTGGTGCCGCGCGGACCGCCGAGCCTGCCGGACGCGCGGGCGCCGTAGATCGAGGTCATCAGCGAGGACGCGCCGTCCACCATCGCGGCGTCGACCACCTGGCCCCTGCCCGACTGCCGCGCCTCGATGATCGCGGCGAGCACGCCGACCACGAGGTAGAGCGCGCCGCCGCCGAAATCACCCACCAGGTTGAGCGGCGGCGTGGGCGGGCCGCCCGCCCGGCCGATCGCGTGCAGCGCACCGGTGAGCGCGATGTAGTTGAGGTCGTGGCCGGCGGCGTGGGCCAGCGGGCCGTCCTGGCCCCATCCCGTGACCCGGCCGAACACCAGGCGCGGGTTGCGCGCGAGGCAGATCTCCGGCCCGAGGCCGAGGCGTTCCATGACCTGCGGACGGAAGCCTTCGATCAGCGCGTCGGATTGTTCGACCAGGCGCAGCGCGAAGGCGACCGCGTCGGGGTGCTTGAGGTCGAGTCGCACGATGGGTCGGCTGCGCTTCAGGGTCTCGAACCGGGTGGGCAGCGGCAGGCCGAGGCCACTGTCCTCGACGCGGTCGATGCGCAGCACGCTGGCGCCCATCTCGGCGAGCATCATGGCTGCCATGGGGCATGGCCCGATGCCGGCGAATTCCAGGATTCTTATGCCTTGGAGCGGTCCCATGGGTCGAGGCTAGGACGCGGGTCAGCAGGCCGCAACGCTCAGTCCCCCGCCGCGGCCACCGGGCGGGCGTGCCTGCGCATCAGGAACAGCAGCAGCAGCGGCGGCACGATGGTCAGGATCATCAGGCGGAAGTCGTTGTTGTACGCGATGATCTGCGCCTGGTGGGTCACCATCTGGTCGAGCAGCGCTGCGCCCTGCCGCGTCCCCGGGTTGAGCAAATGCGAGACCGCATCGTTGCCCTGCAGCACACGGTCGAACGGCGTCACGCCGGCGGCGATGTCGGCGTGCGTCGCCTGGATGCTGCGCGTGAGCGAGAACGAGGTGACCGAGATGCCGATCGCCGAGCCGACGTTGCGCGCGAGCGATTGCACCGATGTCGCCTCGCCGCGGAGCGACGCCGACAGGGTCGTATAGGCCATCACCGTCATCGGGTTGAACACCAGGCCGACCGAGAAGCCCTGCAGGACCATGGTCATCATCATCTGGCCCTCGGTCACGTCGGGCGTCCAGGTGCTCATGGAATAGAGGCCCCAGCCCAGGATCAGCAATCCCACCGCCATGATCTTGCGCTGGTCCACGCGCATGCCGAGACGCGCGGCGAGGAACATCGAGGCGATCGTGCCGAAGCTGCGCGGCGCCATCGCGGTGCCGGCGGTATACACAGGGTAGCCGGCCAGGTTCTGCAGATAGGGCGCGAGCAGTGCCATCGTCGCCAGCATCACCGAGGAGACGCAGAACACCATGATGATGCCGGAGGCGAAGTTGCGGTCCTTGAACAGGCCGGCCGGCAGGAACGGCTTGTCGGCGGTGAACATGTGGACGACGAACAGGTAGAAGGCGAGGCCGGCGACCACGGCCTCGATGATGATCTCGCGCGAACTGAACCAGTCCTGCACCTGGCCGCGGTCCAGCATGAGTTGCAGGGCGCCGACCGCCAGTCCCAGCATCGCGAAGCCGTACCAGGAGAATTTCAGGCCGGGCCGCTGCGGCGTGTCCTGCATGAACACGCCGAGGCCGACCATCGCGAGGATGCCGAACGGCAGGTTGACGTAGAACACCCAGCGCCAGGAATAGAGGTCGGTCAGGTAGCCGCCGAGCGTGGGTCCGATCATCGGCCCCATCGTCACGCCCATCGAGAAGATCGCCATCGCCTGGGCGCGGCGGGCGAACGGGTAGATGTCCAGCATCGTTGCCTGTGACAGCGGCGCCAGGGCGGCACCGAACATGCCCTGCAGCAGGCGGAAGCCGACCAGTTGCTCCAGCGACTGCGCCGCGCCGCACATCAATGAGGTCACGGTGAAGCCGGCGATGCAGACCATGAACAGCCGCTTGCGGCCATAGCGCACCGCGAGCCAGCCGACCGGCGCGGTCATGATCGCGGCGGCGATCACATAGGAGGTGAGCACCCAGGTGATCTCGTCATAGGACGCCGCCATGCTGCCCTGCATGTACGGCAGCGCCACATTGGCGATGGTGGAGTCCAGCGTCTGCATGAACATCGCCAGCATGGCGCAGGCGGTGATCAGGCCGCGATAGGGGACGCGGGTGGAATCGGACATTGTTCCTGGACGCGGTGGGCTAGCCGGCCTGAGTGTGCACCCGGTCGGCGGGCAGCGCTACCTGCCGGTAGCGGCCGCCGCGCCGGCCGATCGCGTAATGTCAGGTCTTCACCAGCGGGCACGCATTGTCCGACAGCGGGCGGAATGCCTGGTCGGCGGGCGTGGTGCCGATCAGCTTGTAGAGGTCCCACTCGCTCTTGCTCTCGGACGGCTTCTTGACCTCGAACAGATAGGCGGGCGTCAGCTTGCGGCCGTCCTCGCGGATCTTGCCCGGGCCGAAGCAGTCATCGTCGGTCGGCATCGCCTTCATCCGCTCGACCACGGCCCGCCCGTCCGCCTTGGCCGCCGCGGCCCCCATGTCCGCCACCGCCTTCAGGTAGTGCAGCGTGCAGGAATAGTCGCCCGCCTGCGCCATGTTCGGCCACAGCGTCACCTTCGGCTGGATGCGCTTCTGGAACGCGCGCGTGCGCTCGTTGAGGTCCCAGTAATAGGTCTCGGTCAGCCGCGTGCCGGCCGCCATCTCGATGCCGATCGAGTGCATGTCGGTGGTGTAGGCGACCAGAGCTGCCAGGTTCATGGTCTGCGTGAGGCCGAACTCGTGCGCCTGCTTCACGACGTTGATGAGGTCGGCGCCGGCGCCGCAGATGCCGAGGATCTTGGCGCCCGAGGCCTGTGCCTTGACCAGGTAGGCGGAGAAGTCGGTGGTCTCGGGGAAGGGATAGAGCTGCGAGCCCAGCACCTTGCCGCCGGCCGCCTCCACGAACCTGGTGGCGTCGCGCTGCGTCGCGATGCCGAAGGCATAGTTGGGGGTGACGAAATACCAGGTGTCGCCGCCCGCCTTCACCAGGGCCCCGCCGGTCGACTTCGCCTCCATGTACGTGTCGAACGACCAGTGCATGGAGTTGGGCGTGCAGGCGCTGCCGGTCACGTCCGAGCTCGCCGTGCTCGTTGCGATCATGATCTTGTTCTTCTCCTTGCAGACGGCGGCGAGCGCCAGTGCGCAGGAGGTGGCGGCGATGTCGATGACGATATCGACACTGCGCTGGTCGAACCATTCGCGGGCCAGCGACACGGCGACGTCGGGCTTGTTCTGGTGGTCGGCGGAGAGCACCTCGACGTCGAACGCACCGGCGGCGAATTCCTGCACCGCCTGTTTGGTGCAGATCACGCCGGTGGGTCCGTTCACGTCGCGGTATGGACCGGACATGTCGTTGATCACGCCGATGCGGATGACGGGGCGGGCCTGGGCGCGGGCGCGCCTGACAGGGATGGCGGCGGGCACGGCGGCGGCGATGGCCGAAGTGGCGAGCAGCGAACGGCGTGACAGGAGCATGGACGTTTCCTCTTGGTGGTTACCCGTGACGTTGGGGCGTCATCGCGTGATCCGGGCAGGTGGATCGACCGAAGCGGTGAAGCACGCTCCCAGACAACGGGCTGGAGCCGTTTGCGTGAGCCAGCGCGAACGGAACCGGTTCAAGCGCATCGGACCAGGATGGCCAGGCGGGGTGCGGCGCTCCATTTGCTGAAGCGCCGCACGATTGTCAGATCCGCACGGCCTGCCGCGCGAGCAGCTTCCAGTGGGCGTCCTGTTTCAGCCACACCATCAGGATGCCGAGCTTGACGTCGGCGAGCTTGCCGTCGGCTTCGTTCTGGCCGGCGAACACGAAGCGCGAGACCGCATTGTTGCCGACGATGGCGACGGTTTCGTCGGTCACCGCGATGGACTTCCAGGTCGCCTTCATGGCGCCGGTGATGAACTGCTCCTTGTTCTCGACGCGACCGGCCGAGTGGCCGTAGCTGAGCTGCGGCGCGGACAGCGCCTCGAGCTGCGCCTTGTCGTTGGTCAGCATCGCCTTGCGGAATGCCTCGACCGCCTGCTTCACGGCGGCTTCGTCCGCCGGGTTCGCGACGACCGGCATGGTGGGGATGGTGGCGGCGATCGATGCCAGCCCGGCGGTGCCTGCGCCCATCAGGGCGAGGCGGCGGTTGATTGTCATTGTCGTTTCCTCCTGCAGAATCCTCAGTGTCGCTGCGACCGCACCGCCTCCCGTGGTGCCGGCCATGGATGGGGATCGATGAGCAGCGGGGGGCAGCGGACGCGGAGCGTCATTGTTTCGCGCGAGCACCGCGGCGGCATGGGTCCCTCCCCCACTCGTCTTGCCTGTCTCTCGCGCCGACCGGTGCGGCGCGAGATTTGGCCCGACGTTAGTGCCGGACGGCGCGCAGGGCCATAGTCACGGTCGGTGCGCCGAGGCAATGGCTGCGCGGGGGGCCAGGTGGATGGGCGTGTACGGTAGGCGGCCGGATTATTTGACGCAGAGGGCGCGGAGGAAGTGACAGGCGCTTCGCGCAGGCGGGGGCGGATGGCCTCTGCGGCCCTCTACGCCTCTGGGCGAAATAATTCGCCATCCCGCGGCAACGCCGCCGCCCGTAGGCCCGCCGTTCAGGCGACGGCGTGTCGGATGCGCGGCTGCTTGGCCCGCTGCGGCGATTGCGCGAAACTGGCCGTGCCAACCGGGAGGGCAGCGTCGCCATGGGCATCACCGCGGAACTCGCAGAATTCACCGCCGGCATCACACTCGATCGCCTGCCGCCCGACGTGGTGCGGCGGGCGCGGTTCCTCGTGCTCGACCTGGTCGGCAACATCGTGCGCGCGCGGCATGACGCCGAGAGCACGGCGTCGTTCCTGGCGACCGCCCGTGCGATGGGCATGGCGGCGGGCAACTCGGGCGTGTTCGGCGACGCGGCACGCTACACGCCGGCCGGCGCCGCGTTCCTCAATGGCGCGCTCGCCCATTCGCTGGATTTCGACGACACGCACGCCGCCGGCTCGCTGCATCCCGGCGCCCCGGTGATCCCGGCGGCGCTGGCGGCGGGCGAGATGACCGGCGCCTCCGGGGCCGATGTCCTGGCGGCGATCATCGCCGGCTATGAGATCACCTGCCGGGTCGCGCTCGCGCTGCCGGCCGGCGAGCACTACGACCGCGGCTTCCATCCCACCGCCACCTGCGGTGCGTTCGGTGCCGCCGCGGCCGCCGCGCGCGTGTTCGGACTGTCGGCCGAGCAGGTGGAAGGCGCGTTGGGCACGGTGCTCAGCCAGAGCGCCGGCAGCCTGCAATTCCTGGTGAACGGCGCCTGGACCAAGCGTTTCCAGGTTGGCTGGGCGGCCTGCAACGGGCTGGTGGCGGCGACGCTGGTGCGCGAGGGATTCAAGGGACCGACCGAGGCGCTGGAAGGCCGCCACGGCTTCATGCGCGCCTACGCGCCGAACCCGAAGCCGGAACGCGCCGTGCAGGACCTCGGGACCGTGTTCGAACTGATGGTGACGGCGGTGAAGCCCTACCCGTCCTGCCGCTATGGCCATGCCGGCATCGACGCGGCGCTGGCGCTGCGCGCGGCCAACGACCTCAAGCCCGGCGAGATCGAGTCCGTCACGCTGGGCCTGCCGAAATCCGGCATGTTGCTGGTCGGTCAGCCGGCGGACAAGAAGGCCGACCCGCAGAACGTCGTGGACGGCCAGTTCAGCGGCCCGTTCGTGATCTCCGCTGCGCTGGCGACCGGGGCGATGGGCTGGGACAGCTATGCACTGCTGCACGACGCGACGGTGCGCAGCCTGCTGCCGAAGGTGCACTGCGAGTTCGACCCGGAGATCGAGGCGGAATTCCCTGCCAACATGTCCGGCAAGCTGACCATCGCGGCGCGCGGCCAGCGCTTCGTGCAGAAGGTCGTGGTGCCGAAGGGCGAGCCGTCCAATTTCCTCACCGAGGCCGAACTGCGCGGGAAATTCACCGGCCTGACCGATGCCGTGCTCGGGGCGGAGCGTGCCGCGCGGCTGGCCGATGCGGTGCTGGCGATCGACACCACGGCGGATGTCGCGAGCCTGATGCGCCTGGCCGCGCCGCTGATGCCGGCCCGGCTGGCTGGGGAATAGCCGCCCCTCCCCGGCCGAGCGCCACGCAGGATGCTCAGCGCCGGGTTTCGCGGGTATAGCCGTCGGGTGCGGCGAACGCCGTGGTGGTTGCCGCACCGTCGGCAATCGCAATCGCGGTCATCGAGGCCTGGCCGGCCTTGGCCGGGAGCAGCCGCAGCACGATCCCGTCCGCGGTGACGCAGGCTGTGCCGTTGTCCTCCGGCTTGCCCGGCAGGCGGAGTTTCCACTCGGTGCACGGCGTGTCCGCGACCGTGGCCGAACCGAGCCGCGTGAAGCCCATCTCGGGCCGCAGGAACGCACCGGGGTTGCGGCTGTCCGCGGCGCGGCGCTCCACGAAGCTGCGGCGCTCGTGCATGATGGCGATCGCCCGGTTGGCCGGCCGGTCGTAGACCAGCGCCATGAACGGGACTGTCGCCTCGACCCAGCGGTAATAGTCCATCCGGGTGCGCGCGCCGCCCTGCGTGTAGGCGATCTGCACCTTGTGCGCGCCGCCCAGCCCGACCCCGTCGATCCGGTAGGTGACCGTCACGTCGCGCGATGGCAGCAGGGCGGGCTGGTCGGGTGCCTGGCCCCGGGCACCCTGCGGCATCCCGACGCACGCGAGCATGGCGCACAGCAGGATCGACGGCACGTGCCTGCGGCGGCCGGACATGGCGGTTCCTCGCTCGGGACAGGAGCGCATGATACCCGGGCGGACGCGTGGCGAGCACCCCACGCTTCCGCTATGAAGGCGACACCCTTTGCGAGCCGGAGACGCAGACCGCCATGCCGAGTTTCACGCCCGAGGCGCTCCGCGCCGTCACCACCCTCATCGTCAGCCGCATGGGCAGCGCCGCGGAGGAGACCGAGGAGATTGCCGACCACCTGGTGCGCGCCAACCTGGCCGGTCATGACAGCCATGGCGTCGGCATGCTGCCGACCTATGTGCGGCTGCTGCAGGACGGGCTGCTGGTGCCCAACCAGACGACGCAGACGGTGCTGGATGCGGGTGCGCTGCTGGTGATCGATGCGCGCCGCGGCTTCGGCCAGCGGGTGACCGCCGATGCCGTGCGCCGCGCCATCGGCCGCGCGCGCGAACTCGGCGCCTGCGTGCTGGCACTGCGCAACGCCTCGCATATCGGCCGCATCGGCACCTATGGCGAACTGGCCACGCGCGCCGGCTGCGCCTTCACCGCCTTCGTCAACGTGGCCGACCACCACGACGTGCAGGCGCCGTGGGCCTGCGCCGAGCCGCGTCTCGGCACCAACCCGTTCTGCACCGCCGTGCCGGGCGCCGATGGGGAGACGCTGCTGCTGGACATGGCGACCACGACCATCGCCGCCGGCAAGGCGCGCGTCGCCTACAACAAGGGGACCACGGTGGCGGACGGCTGCCTGATCGACGCCGCCGGCGAGCCGACCAACGATCCCACCGGGCTGATCCGCGACCATACCGGCGCCCTGGTGTCGTTCGGCCGTCACAAGGGCTCGGGCCTGGCGGTGATGTGCGAGATCATGGCCGGCGCGATCGGCGGCGGCCAGCGGGTCGACGAACCGGCGAAGGGCGGCGTGCTGAACTCCATGCTGGCGACCATCATCGACCTGTCGAAGCTGGGCGATCCCGCGGCGTCGGCCGGGCATGTCGAGGCGACCAAGTCGCATATCCGCTCCTCCCGCGTGGCGCCCGGCTTCGACGAGGTGCTGCTGCCGGGCGAGCCGGAGCGGCGCTCGGCCGCGGCGCGGGAGCGCGACGGCATCCCGGTCGATGCGACCACCTGGCACGACATCCGCGAGGCGGCGGCGAAGCTCGGGATCACCGCGGCGGAACTCGACCGGGCGGCCGGCGCGAACTGAGGGCGGCGGCGGGTGGCGGCGGCGGAGAGGCGGCGCGGCGGAGAACGCAGCGGCCAATCTGGATAAACGCCGCAACCCCTGCTATGGACGGCGCCGGCCGCGAACCGGCGTGTTCCAGGGTTCGCCCGGCGACGTCACCCCGAGGTCCGGTGGCAGAGTGGTGATGCAGCGGACTGCAAATCCGCGTATGTGGGTTCGATTCCCGCCCGGACCTCCACAAAATCAGTGGCCTAAGGTCGAAAGACGGTTTCCTCAGAGGCTTTGGAATATCCTCAGAAATTGCTCCCGGTCGGCGACTACCTCGGTCGTAACTTCCGAAGATGGCCCTTGCGGGATTGCCCAACCGAACGGATGGGAATGCGATGATCCGTCGTAGTTAAGTTGCAAGTCGGAAGGCGGTGACTAAATCAATTAGCCGGACGCCCCTTTGCTACTTTGCGGCGGATGTGAGTAGGATCGGTTCTGCGGAGTGAAAAGGCCATGCCAGAACGCCACCCTGCGTTGAGTATGGTCGCGCTGGCGACGCCCGTAGAAGCAGAAGGGCGCCTATTGCCCGCCGGTGCGACGGGGACCGTGGTTTTTGTATACCCGGACGAGAGCGCATATCTGGTTGAGTTCGAGCGTCCTTTCCACGCGGTCACCTATGTGGAGCCTGCCGCTGTTCGGGAATGAGTGGTAATCTCCTCCCCTTTGCGCCGGCAGCCGTGGTGGTTGACGATAAGGTAATCCTTTACCTGCTCAATCCGAACCACCCAAGCAATAGCGGCAAAGCCAACTTCTTCAACCTATGTGGCTTTCGGCAACGTAACTGGCGCGCCTTACGTGACGCGCTGAGGGCGCACCCAGCCGCCAATACGGTCGTCAACGTGAGGCAGAACCCGAAGGGCGACGTCTACGAGGTGCGCTGCAACCTTCAGACGCCAGACGGACGGAACCCATGCATCTCCTCGGTGTGGAATCTTACCTTGGGGACGAGCATACCGCATTTCGTCACGGCGTACCCTTAGGCGTTGCGAGCATCTCGCCAACCGACTCGACTGGGCGGCGGGTCGTCCGCATAATCCTAGATCATGCCGACAGCAGCAAACCAGCCGGCGAGTTGGTCATGTCAGGATGGCTGGCGGCACTGGACGTTCACCCCCCCGTTGCATGAATTCACGCCCCCACCCCGGATGACGATCCAGAGGCAGAGGCACGGGGCAGTGTCTATTCGCTCTTCAGCTTCTCGCAGCGCCAGCAACGCCACGCGGCGCGATTAGTGGCTTTCTTGACAGCCGCGACCACGTCGCCCCGATCGCCGGTCAGGTTGCCGGCCTTCCATCCATTGGTGGCCATGGCATATGGCAAACGCTCATCCCGGCCATCGTGCATCACGATATCTGAACCATGAAGCCAGCAGTGCTGAAGCACCCCCGCCCTCACGATGATTGGCGGACTTGGTCAACGAGGTCATCAAACCGGTCAGCCTCATCCTGCACTGCACTCATGGCATCCTCCGAGAGATATATCCTTCTGACATCGACTATGCTGTAGCTGGATCAATGCAACGCAGCCTGAGCGGCGTGGCTGACCGGACGCTTACGTGGTAGTGGCGATGAGCGAAACAGGTAGGACAACTGCCGAAGTTCGGCAGATGGATGGCAAAACGGTGTGCTTCGGCACCCTGCCCCCTTACAAGCCCGGCATCCCCAAGGGAACGCTTGACGGCGACTATCTGGGTCTACCTGTGAAGTTCAGGTGGGATAAGCTTGGAACCGACACAGTGGCCGGCATCTTGTTCTTGTCTGAGGTCGCCGTCGCGACGGTGAAAAACCTGCCAGGGTTCGAACCTGCCAGTTAGGGTCATGGTATCCCATCAGCCAGCGCGAACTCAGCAACTGGGCGCTCTCTCAGATTCTTCAGACTATAGCGAATGACAGTATACAAGACATTCATATCCAGACAACGACTACGCTAGTTGAATGACTCTATGACGCAATGACTGCCGCGGCCTCCTCGATGCACTCCCAACATCGCATGCGAACGGCGTAGCAAGAGTTAGCCTGCTTCGGTATCAACCAGTCACTTGAGCGGCGGCGCCCGTCTGGCAACTGTCGCAGCCCAGCAACCTGTCCGCGTCCGGATCGGCGCGACATCTCACCACCGTCTCCTCCCCCAACCCCCACCCCACCTCAACGCGCCGGCACCATGTTGCGCGGCGTCTGGCCGGGCGGCGTGGCCTCGGGGGACGGGGCCGGCGCACCGGGTGCGCCCTGCAGGATCATGCCGCCGCCCTGGTAGGCCCGGTTCGCCTCCGGTGTGAACGGCCCGTGGTCGATCGGCGTGCCGCTGCCGCGTGGCGCCGTTCGGCCCGGGGTCGCGCCGCCCGAGGTCGCGCCGCCAGGGATCGCGCCACCGGGCGCGGACTGCGCCAACGCCGCGCCGCCACCCAGCGACAGCACCATCGCCACCAATGCCAGTTGCTTCATCGCCCTCACTCCCTCTGCCAGCCGAGCAGTAGACCATGCCGGCTCAGAACGACACCCGCAGAGCCAGTTGCGCCTGCGTCTCCGTCACGTGCGGCGCCCGGCCCTCCTGCGCGCGCTGGCTCCGCCAGTAATCCGCCACCAGCACCTCGCCCACCACCTGAAGCCATCCCAGCGGCGACCAGGTGACCGCGGCCGTCACGCCGGTCCCGTGCTCATGCGAGGCGGCCGGCGCCGGGCGCGACCCGTCGGCGGCAAACCGGTCCACCCGCAGGGCATAGCGCCAGCCGCCGCGATCGATGCCGGCGAGTGCGTAGGCGGCCCAGAACGACGTCGTGTTCACCACGGCCGGCGCCGGCGCGATGGCGGTCGAGCCGACCATGCCCTGGGCCAGCACCACGACATCGCCCAGCATCGTCGGGACGTCGGTCGCATAGCCCAGGCTCCAGAACTTCGTCCGCCAGGCGAACTGGCCGGAGAACGCCGCCGGGTTGGCCTCATTGTCGTAGCGGAGCAGCGCGAGCCGTCCCAGGTCCGGACGCTCCCACGCGACGCCGGCGTACCAGCCGGGCGAACAGTCGATCTGCACGAACTCTTTGGTCGTGAGCGCGCCCGCCGGCCGGCCCGGCGGCGTGAACTGCCGGGCCACCGCATCCGGCAGCCGCAGGCGGTCGAACAGCCCCGTCGGGTGGTCGTCGAACGTCCAGCCGCGATCGGCGAGCGCCACGCCGGCCGGCTGGTTCCAGCCATACACCGAGGCCAGCACCTGGATCCGGTCCACGTCGCCGCGCCACTCGAGCGAGACCTCGCCGCCGATCGTGCGCAACTCGTCGCCCACCCAACTGTTGATGGCCGATGGGGTCAGCGTCCACTCGCTGATCCAGCCGATGCCGGTGTTCTCCAGCGACACCGGCACGAAGAAGGCGCCGCCCTTCACCGACCAGCGCCAGCGCGTGGTGGAGACCGGCCGCCAGCGGACATAGGCGTCGATCAGGTCGACCGCATTCTGCTGCTGCGTATCGGCGCGCACGTCCGCGACCAGGGTGATCTCCGGCGTCACGCCGACGATGCCGCGCAGATAGGCGCCACCCAGTTCGGGACGCAGCGCCTCGTGGCGGTCGCTGCCCCAGCGCAGTTTGCCGAGCCCGCCGTCGAGATAGCTCTCCTGTCCCGACGGATGCACCAGACGCAGATCGGCCAGGCCCTCCAGCCGCAGGTTGAGCTCCGGCACGACGATGCTGTCCGCCCTCGCCCGCGCGCCGGCCCCCGCGAGGCCGAGCAGTCCGGCGAGCAGCAGCCATGGCCTCAACAGGCGGCCGCCGCCAGGGTGCCGCGCTGCGGCCAGGCCTCCGCCAGCCGGCAGAATTCGTCGGGCGGCAGCGGCCGGGCGATCAGGTAGCCCTGCGCGTAATCGCAGCCGAAGCCGCGCAGCAGGCGCAGGCTGTCTTCGTCCTGCACCCCTTCCGCGGTCACCACGAACCCAAGGCTGTGGCCCAGTTCGACCACGGTGCGGACGATCGTCTGGTCGTCGGTGTCGTGCCCCAGCCGCAGCACGAAATCCTTGTCGATCTTCAGCTCGCCCACCGGCAGCCGGCGCAGATAGGTCAGCGACGACTGGCCCACGCCGAAATCGTCGATCGCGATGGTGACGCCTTCGGCCGCCAGACGCCGCAGCACGGCCACCGCGGTGTCGGGCTCGCGCATGATGGCGCCCTCGGTCACCTCCAGCACCAGCACCTCGGGCGGCAGCGCATGGCTGCGCAGCAGGCCGGCGACCCGGTCGCACAGCCCGGGCCCCGCCAGGTCGCGCACCGAGATGTTGATCGACACGCGCAGATCCAGCCCGAGCCCACGCCAGCGCTTCACCTCGGCGAGCCCCGTCTCCAGCGCCCAGCGCGTCAGGTGCTGGATGTTGCCGGTCTCCTCCGCCAGGCCGATGAAGGCGTCGTTGGGGATCAGCCCCTGCACCGGATGCTGCCAGCGCACCAACGCTTCGGCGCCGGTCAGCCGGCCGCTGCGCAGGTCGAGCTTGGGCTGGTAGAACAGCCGCAACTCGCCCCGGGCCAGCGCCTGGCGCAGCCCGCTCATGAGCGACAGCCGCTCCGAACGGTGCGGGTCGCTTGCCATCTGGTAGATCGCGGCCCGCCCTTCCGCATGCAGCGCGGCGTGCAGCGCAGCCTCCGCCCGGCGCAGCAGCAGGTCGGCGTCGGTGCCGTGCTCCGGCGCCATCGACACGCCCACCGCGACCGCCGCATCGATGGTCAGCTCACCTTCCCGGTACGGCTGGTCGAACGCCTCGATCAGCCGGTGCGCCGTCGCCAGCGCCGTCGTCTCGTCGCATCCGGCCACCAGCATGGCAAAGGACCGCTCGCCGATGCAGCCGATCGGCGCCGAGCCGAGCAGCCGCATCAGCCGGGCGGTGGCGTCGCGCAGCATGCGGTCGGCGATGTCGTGGCCCACCGTGTGGGCGATCTCGTCCAGGCGCGAGAGGGCAACCACCATCAGGCAGACCGGGCCGGCGGCCACCTGGTGCTCGATCAGGCGGGTCAGCGCCTGGCGGTTGGGCAGGTTGGTCACCGGGTCATGGCTCGCCTGGTGGCGGATGCGCGCCTCGCGGTCGGCAACCGCGCGCACCATGTTGCCCAGCGCGGCATACAGCTCGCCGATCTCGTCGCTGCGCCGCAGCGGCGGCGGTGGCGCATAGTCGCCGGCGCCGATCCGCCGGGTGTAGAGCGCGAGCTGCTCCAGCGGCCATGCCACGCCACGCGCGATCAGCCAGGCGCCGAGGATCGCCGCGACCAGGCCGCCGCCGATGCCGACCAGCAGCACCAGGATCAGGCGGTCGTAGCGCTTCAGCGCATCGGACAGCGGATAGAAGAACGCCGCGGCGACGGCAGGGCTGCCGGCGGGGGTCTGCAACGCGACGGCGAGCAGGATGGTCTCGCCGTGCGGCGAGTCGGAGATGACCGGTGCCATCGGCAGGCTGCCCCGCGCATCGGGCAGCAGGCGGACCTCTTCGGCGTCCAGCGGACCGGAGGCCGCACGCCACGAGCCATCGGCACCCGCGACCACGAGCCCGGTTGCCTCCGGCAGCCCGGTGAGCGCGCGGATGCGTGCCAGCAGCTCATCGTCGAGCGGCAGCACGGCGGCGACGAAGGCGATCGGGTCGGGCGCCATCACCGGACCGACCACCAGCCAGGCCGGAATGCCGTCGATCACCGCAACCGTCGCGACGCGCCCATCGTCGCGCGCGCGCTCCAGCAGGGCGGGATAGGCGAACGGCCGAGGCGCGGTCTGCCGCGCGGTGTCGGCGCTGACCATCCCGTCGGTCTCCACCAGCAGCATGCGCGAGGCACCGACGCGGCGCCCGTGGTTGCGCAGCGCCGAGAGCACCGTTTCCCTGTCGCGCTCGGCCACCGCCTGGCGCAGCGCGAAGTCGAGCGCGACGATGCCGACGCCCACGGCGACCTGATGCTCGATCTCGTCGAGTTGCCGCACGAAGCGGCTCGCCGCCGTCGTGATCTGCGCCTTGCCCTCGTCGATCAGCGTGTCGCGGATCGACCGGTAGGTCGCGAAGCCGGCAGCGCCCAGGATCACCAGCAGTCCGACCGCAAGGAACACCGCCAGCTTGATGCCGAAGCGCATGGCGCGCCCGCTCAATATTCGCGGCTGCGA
Organism: Acetobacteraceae bacterium; assembly: GCA_037201625.1. Classification (GTDB taxonomy): domain Bacteria; phylum Pseudomonadota; class Alphaproteobacteria; order Acetobacterales; family Acetobacteraceae; genus JAMXLO01. The sequence continues at coordinate 748,878 of JBBCGR010000004.1, forward strand.
AGGCGGCGCGGCGGCAGCACGGGGATGGTCACCGCCAGGGTCGTGTCCTGGGTCGCCAGGGTGATGGCCTTCGCCGGTGGCTTGGCGCTCGGCCGCAGCCGAGGATGCCACACGGTTGCGATGAAATTGCCCGCCGGCAGGTCGGCGAAACGCGCGTGGCCGGCCGCGTCGGTCACCACCGCCCACGGCGCCGTGGTGACATAGACATAGGCGATCATATTGTCGTGAATATTGCAGCCGATCGCGGCGAACCCGGCTGTGTCGAAACGCACCGGCGAAGAGACGTCGTTCGGATTCTGCACGAACTCGAACGGACGGATCGAGGAGAACGAATAGACGTGGTGGCGCGTGCGGTCGCTGTTGCGGAACGTCACCGCCCCGCCGGTGTGGATCACCACCACGTCGGGAACGAACATCTCGCCCTGCTGGTCGATCATCGCGGCAGCGAGCGAGGGCGACGCTGACGCCGGCATCGGCGTCGCGCCATCCGGCATGACGCTGACCACCGCATCGGCCAGCGGCCGGCCGGCTTCGTCGGTGACAGTCGTGACGATGCCGGCCGCGTGCGCCGGAGCGGCAAGCATCGCCACGAGGGCAGCGAGCCACCCGCAACGGCGCATGCCGGACCACCCGGGGGCAGCGGACGTCATCGCCTGCCAGTCCTTCCGTCGCCGATCAGCGGCTGCTCAACGAAGAGGCGGCAGGCTACAGCGAGCTTGCGAACCCAGAAAGCGGAAGATTGCCCAGGCCTACCGCACGATACGCAGCGCAGGGCGTGCCTTCGTAGCCAGACGCCGGTAGATTCCCAGATAGTCCTCCGCCATGCGCTGTGCAGTAAAGCGCTGTTCGAAGCCCTGGCGGACCACCGCGCGCGACAGGCCCGCGACGCGCTCGATCGCCGCGACGGCCTGGGCTTCGTCCTCGACGATCAGGCCGGTGGTGCCGTGCTCGATGATCTCGGGCACCGAGCCGCGGTTGAACGCGATCACCGGCGTGCCGCAGGCCATCGCCTCGATCATCACGAGGCCGAACGGCTCCGGCCAGTCGATCGGCAGCAGCAGCGCGATCGCGCCGCTCAGGAATGCCGGCTTCTCCGCGTCGCTGATCTCGCCGATCAACTCCACCCCGCCATCGTCGTCGATCATCGGGCGGATGACCTCGCGGAAATACGCCTCATCGGCGCGATCCACCTTGGCGGCGATCTTCAACGGGATGCGCGCCGCGCGGGCGATGCGGATGGCGCGGTCCGGCCGCTTTTCCGGGCAGATCCGGCCGAGAAAGGCCAGATAATGCGGCGTCACCGGCTGCGGCGTCAGCAGGTCGATCGGCAGGCCGTGCTGCACGGTGGCGACGAAATTGGCATCCGGCAACGGTGCGCGCTGCGCATCGGAGATCGAGACCAGCGGCACTTCCGGGAAGGCATCGTAGATCGGCCGCAGTTCCGGCAGATCGAGCCGGCCGTGCAGCGTGGTGAGGAACGGAGTCGGCTGGCGGCCGAGCAGCGAGAACGTCCAGTAGTCCAGGTGGCAGTGCAGCACGTCGAATTCGTGGGCGCGGCGGTAGACCTGCTCGAGCATCAGCAGATGCGGGGCGATGGCATCACGAATCGTTGGATCGAAACGCAGCGCGCACGGCCAGGATGCCGCCAGCTCTGCGGACGTGCGCGAATCGCCGCTGGCGAACAGAGTAACCTCGTGGCCCATGGCGACGAGTTGCTCCGTCAGGAACGAAACGACCCGCTCAGTGCCGCCATAAAGCCGCGGCGGCACGGATTCAGTGAGCGGTGCTATCTGCGCAATTCGCATAATTGTGATGCCTCTCCTGCGATGCATTGGTGCCACGCATCATCACAAGAGCGGCGAGATCGGGCTTTTGTGCGGCATGGCCGGGCCAGGAACGGCCTTCACAGCCAAGTGACCTGCCGCAGGCAGGCCGGCCGGTATCGTCCGCGTTACTGCGCAAGGAGGTTCTGTGGCGCGCCTCGTGATCGTGTCCAACCGTGTCCCGCTGCCGTCCGAGCGGGGACCGCGGGCCGGCGGACTGGCTGTTGCATTGGCCGATGTGCTGCGGCCTGGCTCATTGTGGTTCGGCTGGAGCGGCAAGCGCAGCACCGGGCAGGAACAGCCGCGTCCGCAGCGCGGCGGCGACGGCACGACCTATGCCACGATCGACCTGACCGAGGCCGAATACCGCGCGTTCTACGTCAGCTATTCCAACGGCGTGCTGTGGCCGCTGCTGCATTTCCGGCTCGGCCTCGTGGAGTATCGCCGCGAGGACTATGAGGGCTATCGCGCCGTCAACCGCCGCTTCGCCGTCGCCCTCGCCAGCCTGCTGCGCGCCGACGACCTGGTGTGGGTGCACGACTACCACCTGTTCCCGCTGGCCCATGAGTTGCGGCTGCTGGGCGTGACCAACCGCATCGGCTTCTTCCTGCACACGCCGTTCGTGCCGCCCGCCCTGCTGCATGTGCTGCCGCGCGCCGGCGAGTTGCTGCGCACCATGTGCGCCTACGACGTCGTGGGCTTCCACACCCACGCCTACCAGCGCGCCTTCCTCGACTGCGTGCGCGAGATGGTGCCCGGGGTCCGGGTGGGCGAGAGCGGCTTCGTGCACAACGGCCGCCACGTCTCGGCGATCACCGATCCGATCGGCATCGACGCGGCGGGCTTCGCCGACATCGCCGCGACAGCCGCGAACAGCGGCGAGACCGCGCGCCTGCATGAGAGCCTGGGCGGGCGGGCGCTGGCGATCGGCGTGGACCGGCTCGACTACTCCAAGGGGCTGGTCAACCGGTTCGAGGCGTTCGGCCGGCTGCTGGCCAAGTATCCGGAGCATCACCGCCGGGTGAGCCTGTTGCAGGTCGCGCCGCGTTCGCGTGAGGAATCGGGCAGCTACCAGCGGCTGCGGCGCGAACTCGACCGCATCGTGGGCGACACCAACGGGCGGTTCTCGGAATTCGACTGGGTGCCGCTGCGCTACATGACGAGCACGGTGCGCCGGCCGGTGCTGGCGGGCTTCTACCGGCTGGCCCGGCTCGGCGTGGTCACGCCGCTGCGCGACGGCATGAACCTGGTGGCCAAGGAGTACATTGCCGCCCAGGACCCGGCGGATCCCGGCGTGCTGATCCTGTCGCGCTTCGCCGGCGCGGCCGATGAGTTGCGCGAGGCACTGATCGTCAACCCGTTCGACTCGGACGAGATCGCCGATGCCATGCACGAGGGCCTGACGATGCCGCTGGCGGAGCGGCTGCGCCGGTATCACGCGCTGCGCGAGCATGTGTGGGAGACGACGGCCGCGCGCTACTGCGCCACGTTCCTGTCGTGGCTCGAGCAGGAGGAACGGCCGCAGCCGCGGGTCAGGCTGCAGGTCGCCTCGTAAGCTGCGCTCGCGGCCGCTTCACACGTTCGTGTAGCGACATGCCAACGGCGCGCCATGATTCGCTGCTGCATTGCCACTCCGCATCGTTCGCCGCGACGAGAGCAGGCAACAGGAGACCACCAGACCATGAAGCGTCCGATCGCATATGCCGCAGCCGCACTCGGCCTCGTGCTGGCATTGTCGGCCTGCACCGATCCCTATGATCCGGGTCAGCGGGCGCTGGGCGGCGGCCTCATCGGTGCCGGCGCGGGCGCAGCGATCGGCGCTGCGGCCGGTGGCGGGCGCGGTGCGGCGACGGGTGCGCTGATCGGCGGCGCGGTCGGCGCGGTCGGCGGTGCTGCGACCACGCCGCGGCCGCCGCCGCCGGCCTACGCGCCGCCCCCGCCGCCCGGCTATTACTCGGCCCCGCCGCCGCCTCCGCCGCCCGGCTACTACCGCGGCTATTGATCCTCGGGCCCGGTGCGCGACGAACGGCGCGCACCGCGGCATCTTTCCGTCCGTTGCTGCGCACGACGCGGGAGCCCAGGGATCGGCCCGCCATGCCCCCCTGGGTCCCCGCTTTGCGCCGGGATGACGGTCGGGGGACTTATGCGTCGGCGAACATCGCGACCGGCGCGCCGCGCACCGGTGCGGCGGTGCGGAACAGCCCGCCCATCGTCGGGTGATCCTGCAAAGCCGCCGCCCGGCCCTCGCGCAGCGACGTCACGTACAGATGCTGCTCGGCGAAGCAGGGCATGGTCGGCGCCGGCACCGGGAACGGCAGCTTGGCCAGCAGCTTCCCCTCCGGGGAGAAGCGGTTGATGCAGGCGGCCGACGGCCCCGCCGACCAGTAGGCGCCTTCGACATCGGTGGCGGCGCCGTCCGGGCGACCCTCCTGGTCGCTCAGCGTCGCCACCACGCGGTGGTTGGCCAAACCGCCGTTCGCCGCATCGAAATCCCACGCCTCGATGATCGCCGCGGTCGAATCCGAGTGGTACATCGTCCTGCCGTCCGGCGACCATGCGAGGCCGTTCGACACGGCATAGCCCTCGGATTTCTTCTCGACCTTGCCCTGCGGCGTCACGCGATACAGCGCACCGGTCTTCTGGCGCGGCGACCGCTCATCCATGCTGCCCACCCAGAAGCAGCCGTCCGGTCCCACCTTGCCGTCGTTCAGCCGGTTCGTGGCGGGCTCGTCGACCGGCTCGGTCAGGCCCTCGATGGTCTGCGTGCGCGGGTCGAACAGCACCACGCGATGGCGCAGCGCGACGACCAGCCGCCCGGACAGGCAGAGGCCGAAACTGCCGACCACCTCGGGGAAGTCCCAGGTGGTACGCGCGCCATCATCCACCGACAGCACATGGATGGCGCGGCCGGGGATGTCGCAGAACAGCAGCCGCCGCGTGGACGCGTCCCATACCGGCGACTCGCCGACGCCGCAGCGGGAATCCCAGACGAGTTCGAATTGGCTCATGGTCAGCTCCGCCTGATGTTCCAGAAGACCGGATTGCCCGGCAGTACTCCGCTCAGGTTCGATTGGTAGGCCGTCGGCTGGAAATACTGGCCCAGCGGGATGTACGGCACATCCTGGAAGACGCGAAGCTGGATCTGCTCCGCCAGCTTCTTCTGTTCCGTGAGGTCGCGCGCCATGAACCAGGCGTTGCGCAGGTCCTCGATCGCCGGGCTGTCCGGCCAGCCGGGCGCGGCCGCCTTACCGTTGCCGCGCAGGAACACGTGGCCGGCCGGATTGATCATGTCGAGGCCGCTCCAGCTCGTGTGGAAGATGCTCCAGCCGCCCTGCTCCACCGGCTCGGTCTTGACCCGCCGCCCGACCAGCGTCGCCCAGTCCATCGGCTGCGCATCGACGTTCATGCCCGCGCGCTTCAGCGTATCGGCGGTGATCTCGGCGAGCGCCCTGGCGGACGCGATGTCGGTCGGCGTCAGCACCACCACGCGCTCGCCCTTGTAGCCGGCCGCCGTCAGGTCGCGCTTGACCTTCGCGAGGTCGCGCGGCGCGGTCAGCACCTCCATCCCGGCATCCGAGGCGAGCGGCGTGCCCGGCGTGAACACGCCGCAGGGCACGTGCCACAGCGACGGGTCGGTGCCCACCATGCCGATCATGTAGTCGGACTGCTCCACCGCCCCCAGCAGCGCGCGGCGGATCGCCGCATTGTCGAACGGCGGGTTGAGCTGGTTGAAGCGCATCGTCGCGATGAAGCCGGTCGGCACGATGTTGGCCACGGTGACGCTGCGCTGGCGCCGCAGCAGCGGCAGCAGGTCGGCCTGCGGCGTGAGCCACCAGTCGATCTCGCCGTTCTGCACCGCCGCGGCAACCGTGCCGGGATCGGGGATGATGTGCCACTCGACGCGCTCGATATGGGCGACCTTGGGCCCTGCGGTGCCGTCCGGGACGCCGTCCGGCCGCGGCACATAGCCGGCGAAGCGCTGGTAGACCACGCGCGAGCCGGCGACACGCTCATCGGCCATGTAGCGGTACGGGCCGCTGCCGACCATCTCGGTCACCTGCTTGTACGGATCGGTGGCCGCCAGGCGCTCGGGCATGATCGGGCACATGCTGGGCGGCGTCTTGGCCAGCGCATCCGGCAGCAGCGGGAACGGCTGCTTCAGGCGGAAGCGGATGGTCCGGTCGTCCGGCGCCTCGATCGCGTCGGTGGCGGCGAGCAGCGCCTGGCCGAAGCCGTCGCGCGCGCCCCAGCGACGGATCGAGGCGGCGCAGTCGCGCGCCAGCACCTTGCTGCCGTCGTGGAACACCAGGTCCGGGCGCAGGGTGATGCGCCACTCCCTCCCGTCATTCTCGCTGACCGCGCCCGCCGCCATCTGCGGCTGGGTGCGGAACTGGCTGTCCAGGCCGAACAGCGTGTCGAACACCAGGAAGCCGTGGTCGCGCGTCTGGTAGGTGGTGGTCCACACCGGATCAAGCACCGCGAGGTCCGCCTGCGGCACGAATTTCAGCGTGTGGGCAGCCTGGCCGCGCGCCACGGCCGGCGCCGCCAGGACGGCGGCCGATGTCGCGAGGAAGCGGCGGCGATGCATGGGTCCTCCCGGTTGCCAATGATCGGCCGACATTGCACCGGAGCACGGGGGAGCGGCAACGCCGGCCCCAAGGGGGGAATCAGCGGGGCGTCAGCGGGGCATCAGGGGCGCATCGGCGGCCATCGGCGGTGAATCGGGGGGGCGTCGGCGGGCTTGCGTCGCATGATCATATAAGCCTATGTTTATGTGTCGATGGTCCCGCGCGAGCGGGTGAAATGGGAACGCCGTGCGCTCCGGCCGGACCGATGCGTCCGGGAGCAAGTCGGCGGCTGCCCCCGCAACTGTCAGCGGCGAGCCATCGGTCCGGCTGCCTCCCTCCGGGGAGACAGACCACTGAGCCGTCCGGCTCGGGAAGGTTGGACCGGTGGCGGCGACCCGTGAGCCAGGAGACCGGCCATCGTCGCCTGACCAACGCCGCCGGGCGGGGTGCACCGGAGGCAGGAGCCTGTCCATGACGGTTGCCAGCAACCTTGGATTCCCCCGCATCGGCCGGCGGCGGGAGCTGAAATCCCACCTCGAGCAATTCTGGGCCGGCGAGAGCGACGCCACCGCCCTGGAGACCGCTGCCGCCGCGCTGCGCGCCCGCCACTGGCAGGCGCAGAGCGCGTGCGGGATCAGCCATGTCCCGTCCGGCGATTTCTCGCTGTACGACCACGTGCTCGACACCGCCTGCATGCTGGGCGCGATACCCGACGGCTATGGCTGGTCCGGCGGGCCGGTGGCGCTGCCGAGCTATTTCGCCCTCGCCCGCGGCTCGCGCGGCACGCTGGAGGAGCGGGCCGCCGGCATCGCGCCTGGCCTGCCCGCGCTCGAAATGACCAAGTGGTTCGACACCAACTACCACTACCTGGTGCCGCGCCTCGCCGCCGGACAGCGTTTCGCGCTGACCGAGAACCGCCTGCTGGCACAGTGCCGCGAGGCGATGCCGCTGCGCACGCGGCCCGTGCTGCTGGGTCCGGTCAGCTTCCTGATGCTGGCCAAGACCACCGACGGCTCGGACGCGCTCGACCTGCTGGACCAGGTGCTGCCGGTCTATCGCCAGGTGCTGCGCGAACTGGCCGAGGCGAACGTGGCGTGGGTGCAGGTGGATGAGCCGGTGCTGGCGCTCGACCTGCCGGCGAAGGCGACGGCGGCGCTGGAACGCGCCTATGCCGCGCTCGGCCAGGGCGCGACGCCGGACCTGCTGCTGGCGAGCTATTTCGGCCCGCTCGGAGCCAATCTGGGGGCCGCGGCGCGGCTGCCGGTGGCCGGGCTGCATCTCGACCTGGTGCGCGGCGGCGATGACCTGACCGCGGCGCTCGAGACGGTGCCTGCGGAACGCTGGCTGTCGCTCGGGCTGGTGGACGGGCGCAACGTGTGGCGGACCGACCTGCGCGCCGCGCTCGGCGTGCTGCAGCGCGTGGCATCGGGGCGCGGCGACCGGCGGCTGATGGTGGCGCCGTCGTGCAGCCTGCTGCACGTCCCGGTGGACCTGCGGCAGGAGACGCGGCTCGACCTGGCGGTGAAGGGCTGGCTCGCCTTCGCCGAGCAGAAGCTGGCCGAGGTGGCGGCGCTGGCGCGTGGCCTCGATGAGGGCGAGAAGGCGATCGCGGCGCAGCTTGCCGCCAGCGATGCCGCGGCGGCGTCGCGCCGGGCGAGTGACGCGGTGCACCGGGCGGCGGTGCGCGACCGCATGGTGGCGGTGACGCCGGACATGGAGCGGCGCGCCAGCCCCTACCCGTCCCGGCGGACCGCCCAGCAGGCGCGGCTGGGGCTGCCGGCCTTTCCCACCACCACCATCGGCTCCTTCCCGCAGACGCCGGAGGTGCGCCAGGCACGCGCCAGGCTGGGCCGCGGCGAACTGGCGGCGGCGGCCTATGACGGCATCGTGCAGGGCTGGATCGACGATGCGGTGCGCTGGCAGGAGGAGGTCGGCCTGGACGTGCTGGTGCACGGCGAGTTCGAGCGCAACGACATGGTGAAGTACTTCGCCGAGCAACTCGGCGGCTATGCCTTCACGCAGCACGGCTGGGTGCAGTCCTACGGCAGCCGCTGCGTCGCGCCGCCGATCATCTGGGGCGACGTGGCGCGGCCCGCGCCGATGACGGTGCGCTGGTCCGCCTATGCCCAGGCGCGCACCGCTCGGCCGATGAAGGGGATGCTGACCGGGCCGGTGACGATGCTGCAATGGTCGTTCGTGCGGGACGATATCCCGCGCGAGACCGTCTGCCGGCAGATCGCGCTCGCCATCCGCGACGAGGTGGCGGACCTGGAGGCGGCGGGGATCGCGGTGATCCAGGTGGATGAGCCGGCGTTCCGCGAGGGCCTGCCGCTGCGCGAGGCGGACCGGGCGGCGTATCTGGCATGGGCGGTCGGCTGCTTCCGGCTGGCGACCGGTTGTGTGCGTGATGACACGAGTATCCACACGCACATGTGCTACTCGGAGTTCAACGACATCATGCCGTCGATCGCCGCGATGGACGCCGATGCGATCTCGATCGAGACCACGCGCAGCCGGATGGATCTGCTCGACGCGTTCACCGGGGCGGGCCGCTACCCGGCGGAGATCGGCCCGGGGATCTGGGACATCCACAGCCCGCGCGTGCCGGATGCGCGCGAGATGGCGGAACTGCTGGGGCTCGCGCGCCAGCGGCTGGAGGACTGGCAGATCTGGGTCAACCCGGATTGCGGCCTGAAGACGCGAAGCTGGGCGGAGGTGCGGCCGGCGCTGGAGCACATGGTGGCGGCGGCGCGGCAGCTTCGGGCCGGCAGCGCGGCCTGAGCGGTCGCCGCGGCGGGCGGGCGGCTGCCGCATCCGGGCGACCGGGTGGCGGGCAGCCGGCCGTCACTCCGGCCGCGTGCGGATCTCCGGCGGGATGATCTCGTACTGCGGCCTGGTCTGGTCCAACTGGTCCTGCGGCACCCGCAGCCCCACGACCAGGTCGAGGCCCTGTCCCGGTACCAGCTCGGGATGGTCCTTGCCCACACCCTCCGGCAGGGCGCCGCGCATGGCGATGTCGAACACCAGGTTGTGGTCGAAGTCGCGCCGGGCGACGACATCGAAACGGACCTCGGGCAGATCCTCCGGCCGAGAGATGCCAAGCTGCCGGCCGACCGCCGCAAAGTAGTTGTCGAACACATGCACGTTGAGGAAGCGCGTCAGCATCGCCGCCTGGTGCCGGTCGAGCGCCATCGTATCGTCCCCGCCGACATCCAACCTGACGTTGCGCAATCCGTTCACGGCCTGATTGGCGTTCTCTAACGATTGCAGTCCGGTCCCTGCCCGCTCCAGGACGATGCCGCCCCGGCTGGCGATGTCGCGCCCGAGATAGATCGAGGGCTTCTCGGAGTCCGGCCCGCGGATCGTCATCGCATCGTCGGTCGCGAGCCGGGTGTCGAAGGGCTGGTCGAACTGTCCCTTGATGGCGACGTCGGGCACCAGGTCCGCGATGTCCAGCGCCTTGTGGTCGCCGCGATCCTCGAAGCCGAAATCGTTCAGGCTGTGCGGCGGCAGGTTGAAGATTCGGGCGTAGTCATCCGGCACCTCGCGGAACACGATCCGCGGTTCGTCGAGGGTGAAACCCGGCTCGCGCTGCTGCAATTGTCCGAGCGGCACATGCAGCGTCACCGACAGGTCCATGCTGCCCGACGGCGTAATCGACGTCGGCTGCTCGCCCGGCCGGCCGTCCGCGTTCATCGCCTGGAAGGCCAGGTCGCCGCCCTCTTCCGGCAGTTGCGCCCGGAAGGTGATGTCGAACACCGGCTGGGAGTTCTCGTCCCAGCTTGTGCGCACCTGGATGTCCACGTTCTGGCAGTCGCTCGGCGTGCCGGACGGGAACATCCGGCGGACCGCCTGGTCGTACGCCGCCTGGAACGCACTGTCGTCGAGGAACCGGGTGAGCGCGCAATACTGTTCCTCGGACAGATCGACGTGATTCTTGTCGCCGGGGTCAGCCAGGTTCCTGAGAACGTAGAGGCCGTTCGACCGCATCTTCAGGTCATCGGCATCACCATCGTCGATCCGCAGCGTGAGGTTCGCCGTCTCCATGCGCGCCACGAGACGGGTGGAGGTCATCTGCTCGCGCCCGCTGCCCGGCAGGCCCGCATCGTCCTCACTGAGGCTGCGCTGGTGGTTCTCGGTCAGCCGGTCCCATGTCGCCACGCGCCGGTCCGAACCGCCATAGTAGTGCGACCCACCCTCGGCACGCGGCTGGCCGAACATGTTGGGCATGCGCGCGACGAAGTCGTCACCCTCCTTGCTGAACTGCAGGCGCAGCGGTGCGCGCCGCTCCAGTTCGCCGTCGGGTTTCCAGTCGATGTGGTCGAGCCTTTCCCGATCGCCACCGCGCACGCCGTCATCGAGATCGAGCATGCCGTCATCCGGCTCGATACCCACGAGCGGCGCCAGTTCCTTCGACTTCGCCTCGAGCCTCAGCCGCTGGCTGTCCAACTCGGCCGTGATGCGCGCGCACAGCGGCGCGTTGATCTGCTCGCTGGCCTCGCGCAGCGGTACCAGCCTCTCGCGGCCAAGCTGGGCCAGCCACGGCTCGATCGCCTGCTGCATCGCGGCGCGGGCGTCGCGGCGGACGGCATCGTCCACGCCGCCATCGGCCAGCACCTGCTCCAGCCTCGCGTCCAGACGCTGGAGCAGCCGCTGCTGCGCCGCCTCCTCCGTGAGGCTTCCCCGCGCGACGCGCAACTCGGTGATGAAATCATCGGCCACGCCGCTCAGGATCACCTGGATGTCGCGCTGCAGATCGCGGTTGAAGCCGAAACTCCCCAGCGCCGGGCTCAGCACATGCCGGAACCGGTCGTTGAACTGATAGCGCTCGTCGAGCGACAATTGCAGTCCGACGACCACATCGGCATCGTTCAGCAGGCGGTTGATGCCGGCAAGCTGCAGGTTGATCTCGGTCCTGAGCGCCACCGCATCCTTCGGATTGCTGGTCTGCCGCCGCAGCAGCCGGCTGCCGGTCTCGATCTCGCTCACCGCCTCGTCGGCCCATTTCTTCACCCCACGGCTGCGCCAGTCGATATTTTCCCGGAACGGACCGTCCATCTCGTTGCGCGTCTGCTCGAGCCACGGCGTGGTGGTGTCCACCTCCGCGCGATGCAGGGAGATGCTGCGGAGGCCGTCCGGCGCCCGCCCCGCCATGTAGTCCTTCAGGAACGCCCCCAGATCGCCGCGGTTGATCTGGTAATCGCCACTGCGGTCATGGATGAGGAAGCTGTCGGGGTTCTCGCGGTCCACCTGGATGCCGATCCGCTGCCCCTGCCCGCCCCGCACCGCGACGTCGAGGATCCACAGCCCATGCCGATCCCCCGGATCGCGCAGCCATTTGGCGCAATCCTCCTCGAGGTCGTCGCTGAGCCCCTGGAACGCTTCGTCGAGCGACACGCGTCCCGCCGGCTTCGACACCCTGGCGCCGAGCAGCACGTCGGGCGGATCGCCCTCGATGCCGCGCGCATCGGCAACCCACTGCGCGAGATGCGCGTTGCGCATCACCTCCATCTCGGCAGTGCGCATCATCTTCTCGATGTGGCGGCCGGTCAGCGGGAAATTGGCATCGGTGGTCCAGGTGCCGCGCTGGTCGGCAAAGCCGAAGCCGCCGGCACGGAACGCCTTCTCGCCGATCTCCTCGCCATAGATCTCGCGCAGCGACTGCCAGACCGCGTGTTGCGCGCCGTGGTACTCGACCTGCTTGTCGGTCCGGTCGAGGTTCGGCTCCTTGGCCTTGAAGCTGCGCATCATCCGGCCGAGAAAAGTGCCCTCGCGCGTCTCGATCGTCCCGGCGCTGTCCTCATTGGGTTTCACCAGGCGCAGTTCGGTGTCGGCGTTCTGCGCGTAGGTGAAAAGCTGGTCCTTGCTGATCGACGGCATGATAAGCCCCTGGCTGGCACCGACCGTAACGGTCGCCGGTCATGTTGTTGCGGCAAATCTAGCCGGGAGCGGCGATCGTTGCCATCGCGATCGTTGGTGGAGCAGCGCCAATCTCCGCCGTCACACCTGGTCGTAGTCGATCGTCACAAGTGGCGTGAGCGGCCGCGCCTGGCAGGTGAGCACAAACCCGGCGGCGAGTTCCCATGGTTCCAGCGAGTAGTTCACCACCATCGCGACCTCGCCCTCGAGCACCTTCGCGCGGCAGGTGCAGCACATGCCGCCTTTGCACGCATAGGGCAGGTTGCGGCCGGCGCGGATCGCGGCGTCGATGATCGCCTCGCCGTCCGCCACCGGAAACTGAAAGCGCGCGCCCTCGCTGATCACCGTCGCGATCGACGCCGCCGCAGCCGCCGGCGGCACCGTCACCGGCGAGGGCCGTCCGCCGATGCCGGGCGTGAAGCGTTCGACATGGACGCGTCCCGGCGGCACGCCGAGTTCGAGCAATGCCGGCTCCAGCCCCTCGATCATCGGCTGCGGCCCGCAGATGAAGGCATGGCCGATCTCGGCGACCGGCACGACCGAGCCCAGCAGCCGCGCGGCCTTGGCGGCATCGAGCCGCCCGCTCAGCATCGCCAGGTCCTGCTGCTCGCGCGACAGCACGTGCAGGACCGACAGCCGTTGCAGATAGCGGTCCTTCAGGTCGTCCAGTGCGTCGCGGAAGATGATGTCGGCGACAGCACGGTTGCCGTAGAACAGGAAGAACCGGCCGGCCTCGCGCCGCAGCACCGTCCGCAGGATCGACAGGATCGGCGTGATGCCGGAGCCCGCGGCGAAGGCCACCAGCGTGCGCGTCGAGCCCGGCTCGATCGGCACGCCGAACCGCCCGTCCGGCGTCATCACCGACAGGCTGTCGCCCGGCGCCAGCCGCTCGTTCGCCCAGGTGGAAAACGCGCCCCCCGCCAGCCGCTTGATCGCCACCCGCAATTCACCATCGTCGAGGCCGGAGCAGATGGAATAGGCACGCCGGACATCCTCCCCGCCGATCTCGGCGCGCAGCGTGAGGTACTGGCCGGGCGTGAAGCGGTAGGCCGGGCGCAGGCGGTCGGGCACGCTGAAGGCGACCGACACGGCATCGGCGGTCTCATGCCGCACATCGGCGACGGTCAGGTTGTGGAAGTGCGGCGCCATTCCCGTGCGGGCTATACTGTCCTCGCGTGCCGGCCCAGCCCGTCGAACAGGTCGAGCATGCGTTCGCGCCAGCCCGCGATCGGATCGTCACCAGCCAGGATCTCGAAGCGGCTGGTGCAGCGCGGCCATTGCAGTGTGCCGAACAGGATGTAGTCGGCATAGCTTGGCGCGGCGCCGCCGAGCCAGGGCTGCTTGGCCAGCACGAGGCGGGCGGGCAGCAGGCTGGCGCGGAACTCCGTGACGCGCGTTTCGCGGCCGTCCTGTACCTGTTCGAGTGTGGTGCCGAAGCGGGCCTCGCGGCTTTCGCGGAAATAGGCACGGTCCTGCGGTGCCACCGCGTCCAGCACATCCCGCACGATCAGGCGCGCGATGCCGGCCAGAACGACGCTGTCGGCCCAGGAATTGATAAAGCGCGCATGTGCCCGTCCGGCCGCGCCGCCGAACAGGGTGGGACGATCGGGATAGGCATCCTCGAGATATTCGGCGATCGCCCAACTGTCGGCCACCACGCGGTCATCGTCCCGCAGCACCGGCACCCTGCCCTGGCCGGAGAAGGCCAGCGCGGCCTTGTCGGTGAAGCGCCAGGGGATGGTCTCGAAGCCGAGGCCCTTGTGGGTGAGTGCCATGCGGATGCGCCAGCAGTACGGACTGAATCGGAGCCCCGGATCGGCTCCCGCCAGGTCATGCATGACGATTGCCATTGGGGTTGTTCCTTTCGCGCGCCGTAGGTCGTGACAGGGCTCAGGTCGATTTGATACAATGAAACGCCGCGAGGGAGAGAGCAATTGAACGACCAACCGATCCTTAGCGACCGGGACAGTTTCGACGAAGTAGCTTATCTGCGCCTCTACCCGGATATTGTGCTGGCGGTGGCTGAGGGCCGGGAAACCAGCGCGTGGCTGCACTACGACCGGCACGGCCGGGGCGAAGGCCGCAAGCCGAATGATTTCGACGCCGATTTCTACCTCCGCGCCTATCCCGCGGCGGAGCAGGAGATTGCCGCCGGCCTCGCAACTTCCGCAATGCAGCATTACCTCAAATTCGGTCGCGGCCGTGGCTTCCTGAGCAATCCGAAGGCGCCGCGCCCGGACAATGCCTCCGTCCTGCCATCGCGCTTCGGCGGGCTCTGGCCCGACCTGTCGAACGCCGTCGACGTCGTGCAGGGCAAACTGGAAGCGGGACACATCACCCCTGCGCAGGCAGCGCGGCTGACCTTCTGGATGAACAACGGCTACGTCATCCTGGAGAATGCAATCCCTGCCCCGGTCGTCGACCGGGCGGCGGCCGACCTCGACCGCGCCTATTCCGGCGCGTTCCCCGACCTGAAGTTCGAGTGCCACTCGGTGTCGCCCGACCACATCCCGTGGCGGCCGGAGATCAATCCGTTCCCGGCGAAGGCGCTCGACATCCATCACTTCTCGCAGGCGATCCGCGACCTGATGTTCGCCGATGCGATCGGCGATTTCCTCGGACTGCTGTTCGACGCCAAGACCTTCGCCTCGCAGACCCTGGGCTTCCTGCGTGGATCGGCGCAGGAAGGACATCAGGATTCGGCCTATGTCGCCTACACGATCCCGCGCCAGTTCGCCGCCACCTGGACGGCACTGGAAGACGTAACGATCGGCGCGGGCGAGCTGTTCTATTATCCGGGCAGCCACAAGTTCGAAGATTTCCTCTACGCCGATCAATACAAGAGCGTAGCGGAGGCGCAGCGGATGGTCGCCGGGGTGCCGGTCCACGAGCAGGTCAACCGGCACGTCCGTTCGCTCGAACAGCGGGCGCTGGAACGCGGCATCGCCAAGACCGCCTTCGCCGCCAAGAAGGGCGACGTTCTCGTGTGGCACGCCGATCTCGTGCATGGTGGCAATCCCGTCTCACGCGACACCACTCGGAAGAGCATCGTGACCCATTACTGCCCCAAGCATCTGTCGCCGCTGTTCTCCGAGGGGATGCGCGTGCGCCTGTGGGAGCATAACGCGCACCGCTTCACCAGCAGCCACTACGCCAGCGAACCGCTCCGCTAGAAGCCGATACCCCATGAACGTCCTCGCCCCACCCAAGGCCCGCCTTGGCATCGAGATCGTCCACGACCTGGTGTGTCCCTGGTGCTTCCTGGGCGTGCGCCGGCTGATGCGCACGCTGCGCCGCCGGCCCGACCTGATGTTCGACCTCACCTGGCGGCCGTTCCTGCTCAACCCCGATATGCCGCGCGCCGGCATGGCACGCCCCGACTACGTCATCCGCAAGTTCGGCGGCGAGGACCGGGCGCGCCGGCTCTATGCCTCGATCGCCGAGATCGGCCGGGCGGAGGGGATCCTGTTCCGCTTCGACCGGATCAGGCGGACGCCCTCGAGCGTCGATGCGCACCGCCTGGTGCGCTATGCGGCGCGCTTCGGCCAGGCGGACACCATGGTGGAGGCGCTGTTCTCGGCGCATTTCACCGACGGCCTGGACATCGGCGACCACGCGCTGCTGGTGGCGATCGCAAGCGCCTGCGGCCTGGATGGCGGATCGGCGCGGCGCTACCTCGCCAGCACCGATGAGGTGGATGCGGTGCACGCGGACAACCTGCGGGCGCACCGGCTTGGGATCAACGGCGTCCCCTGCTTCGTCATCTCCGGCCGCCACGCCATCGCCGGCGCGCAGGAGCCCGAGGTGATCGAGCGCCTGCTCGATGTGGCGGCGGTGGAGGCGGTGGAACTCTGACGGCGCAGGCGCCGAGGCCGGGCGATCACCCCGGATGCGCGCTGCTCCCGGCGCCGGCCAGCATGAAGTCGCGGTTGATCGGCACTGCATCGATCCGCCGGGACAGCAGCAACTGGAACACCATGTTCGAACCGTTGCGGAACCCCACCTGAACCGCGGCCAGGTAGTATTCCCACATGCGGCAGAACCGCTCGCCGGAAATCGCGGCCGCCTGGGCGCGGTTGGCGGCAAACCGGTCACGCCAATGCTGCAACGTATAGTCGTAGTGGCGGCGCAGCACTTCCATGTCGGCGACCCAGAGGCCGACCCGCTCGGTGGCGCCGAACACCTCGGAGAGCGAGGGCGTATAGGCACCGGGAAAGATATACTTGCGGATGAACGGCCCGGTCGTGCCCGGCGGCGTCATGCGGCCGATGCAGTGCACGAGCGCGTAGCCGTCCTCGGTCAGCAACTCGCCGATCTTGCTGAAATACTCAGCGAAATGGCCGATACCGACATGCTCCATCATGCCGACGGAGACCACGCGGTCGAAGCGGCCGGCGAGCTTGCGGTAGTCGATCTCGACGAATTCGACCTGCTCGCCGACGCCCGCGGCCTGCGCTCGCTCGCGCGCGACGGCGATCTGCGCAGGCGAGACGTTGATGGCCGTCACGCGCGCGCCGGTGGACCGGGCAAGGTGGATTGCGAGTGACCCCCAACCGGAGCCGATCTCGGCCACCGTCATGCCTGGACGCAGGTCCAGCTTGGCCGCGATCCGCTGCAGCTTGTTCGACTGCGCCTGTTCGATCGTTTCGTGTGCGGGATCCTGGAAAAAGCCGCACGAGTAGTTGAGCCCCTCGTCCAGGAACAGCCGGTAGATGGCTGTATCGATATCATAATGGTGGCGCGCATGCAGCGCCGCGACGCCGATCGGATTGGCCTGATGCCAGCGCCGCGCCGCCCGCCAGACCTGCCGCAGCAGGCGCTGAGAGGCATGCCCGAACAGGCCGGCCCGATTGAGCGAGAAGAGCCCCATGAGGCCGCCGACGTCGCTGCCCTCCTCGAAGGTGAGCGTACCGTCCATGTAGGCCTCACCGGTATACAGTTCGGGGTTCAGGGCGAGTTTCATTTCAAGCGCCCGGTCATGCAGCCGCAGGGTGACGGTCGGACCGGGCACCCTGTTTCCGAAACTGTGCAACCTCCCGCCGCTGTCGAACACGCGAAGCGTTCCCGTCTGGATGAACTTCGTCAGGACATTCGACAGCAGCAGCATCTGGACTGACATCCCTCCCCAACGGACCGGGCACCGTGAAGGACCCAAGCCAGTCCAAGTGCTGCAGTGAACGGCGGCTATGTTGGCGGCGCAATGTTACGAACGCTTGCCAGGTGTCGCAACGACGGCCTTCGCCCGGCCAGCGCCGTTTCGGTTCGCGTGGGGCCACGGAACCCGCCCCAGCCCATTATCCGAGCGCGCGCTGCACCACTCCGGCGGACCCGCCCGCGCGGCGCACGCCCCAGAGCGTGATCCGTACAGGTGGAATCACCGGAGCGGTGAATCACGCTCTCAGACAACGAGCTAGAGCGGATTCCGTGAGCCACCACGAACGGAATCTGCTCTAGGCGGCCTTCGCCTGCCCCGCGATCCGCTCCAGGTTCGCCAGCGTGTCGCGCGCGAAGCGCAGCCGTGTCGCCACGTCCATCTCGCGTGAGATCGCCAGCTTGTGGTCGGGGCGCAGCCGCACCAGCCCGCCCTTGCTGGACAGCCACGTCACCAGCCCGGCCGGATTGCGGAACGCATTGCCGCGGAACGACAGCACCATGCCCTTCGGCCCCGCCTCCAGCTTCTCGACGCCCGATTCGCGGCACGCGCGCTTCAGCGCCACCACCTGCAACAGGTTCTCCACCTCCTGCGGCAGCGGCCCGAAGCGGTCCACCAGTTCGGCCGCCATCGCCTCGGTCTCGGCATCCGACGCGAGCGCGCCGATCCGCCGGTACAGGCCGAGCCGCACCGGCAGGTCGCGCACATAGGTCTCCGGGATCAGCACCGGCAGCCCGAGCGAGATGTTCGGCGTCCAGTCGCGCTCCTGCCCGCCGCGGCGACCCTGGCCCGCGCGGATCTCGGCCACCGCATCCTCCAGCATCTGCTGGTACAGCTCGATGCCGACCTCGCGGATATGCCCCGACTGCTCGTCGCCCAGCAGATTGCCGGCGCCGCGAATGTCGAGGTCGTGGCTCGCCAGCGTGAACCCGGCCCCCAGCGCGTCCAGCGTCTGCATCACCGTCAGGCGCTTTTCCGCCGCCACCGACAGCCGGTGGCTGGGCGGCCAGGTCAGATAGGCATACCCGCGCTGCTTGCCGCGCCCGACCCGGCCGCGAAGCTGGTAGAGCTGCCCCAGCCCGAACATGTCGGCGCGGTGGATCACCAGCGTGTTCACCGCCGGCATGTCGAGGCCGCTCTCGACGATGTTGGTGGACAGCAGGATGTCGTAGCGCCCGTCGCCGAACTCGGTCATCACCCGTTCCAGCTCGGTCGGCGCCAGCCGGCCATGGGCATGCGCGATCCGCGCCTCGGGCACGATCTCGGACAGTCGCTCCGCCATGCGCGGCAGGTCCTCGATGCGCGGCACCACGCAGAACACCTGGCCGCCACGGAAGCGCTCGCGCTGGATCGCCTCGCGGATCACCACCGCGTCGAACGGCATGATGAAGGTGCGCACCGCCAGCCGGTCGACCGGCGGCGTGGCGATCAGGCTCATCTCCCGCACCCCGGTCAGCGCAAGCTGCAGGGTGCGCGGGATCGGCGTCGCGGTCAGCGTGAGGACGTGCACATCGGCCTTGAGCTGCTTCAGCCGCTCCTTGTGCGCCACGCCGAAATGCTGCTCCTCATCGACGATCAGCAGGCCGAGATCGGCGAACTCGATCGACTTGGCCAGCAGCGCATGGGTGCCGATCACGATATTGATCGACCCGTCCGTGATGCCGCGGCGCACCTCGGCCGCCTCCTTCGCAGTCACCATGCGCGAAAGCTGCGCCACCTTCACCGGCAGGCCGGCGAAGCGGCTGGAGAAGGTGCGGTAGTGCTGGCGTGCCAGCAGCGTGGTCGGCACCACCACCGCCACCTGCGCACCCGACATGGCGGCGACGAAGGCGGCCCGCAGCGCGACCTCGGTCTTGCCGAAGCCCACGTCGCCGCAGATCAGCCGGTCCATCGGCCGGCCGGACGCCAGGTCCTCGAGCACATCGGCGATCGCGCGCGACTGGTCCTCGGTCTCGGCGAAGGGGAAGCGGGCGCAGAACTCGTCCCAGGTCCCCTCGCCCGGCGCCATGATCGCGGCGTCCCGGATCTGGCGCGCCGCGGCGATCTGAATGAGCTGTCCCGCCATGTCGCGGATGCGCTGCTTCATCCGCGCCTTGCGCGACTGCCAGCCGACGCCGCCCAGCTTGTCGAGCGCCACGCCCTGCGTCTCGGAGCCGAAGCGCGACAGCACCTCGATGTTCTCGACCGGCAGGAACAGCTTCTCGCCGCCGTCGTAGATCAGCCGCAGGCAGTCATGCGGCGCGCCGGTGACGTGCAGCGTCTCCAGCCCGTCATAGCGGCCGATACCGTATTCCTGGTGCACCACCAGGTCACCCTCGGCGATCTCGGTGGCCTCGGCGATGAACTGGTCGGCGCGCTTGCGCCGGCGCGGCGGGCGGCTGATGCGCTCGCCCAGCAGGTCCTGCTCGCCCACCAGCGCCACCTGGTCGGCGACGAAGCCGCGCTCCACGCCCAGCGTGACCAGCGACACCGTGCCGGGCGGCCTGCGGCGGACGGCGCTCCAGTCCTCCTCCTGCGTGGTGTCCTTGAAGCCGTGCTCGCGCAGCAGGTTGGCCAGCCGCTCGCGGGAGCCGCGCGTCCAGGCGGCGATCAGGATCCGCCGCCCCTCCCCGCTCCAGCGCTCGGACTGCGCCAGCAACTGGTGGAACACGTTGGTGCCGGGCCCGCCGCCGCTCTGGAAGAACACCGGGCCAGGGCGGCCGCCGCCGTCGACGCCCACCGCGCCGTCGGGCTTGGCGAACGGCGAGAACGCGAACAGCGGGCCACCCGCCAGCATCGCGTCCCAGCCGGCCTGGTCGAGATACAGCCGGCCCGGCGGCAGCGGCCGGTACGGCACCTCGCCGTCGCGTGGCACCATGCGGCGCGCGGCGAAGTGGTCCGCGATCATCTCCAGCCGTGCCGCCAGGACATCGTCGCCCTGATGGTCCAGGCTGACCGAGGCGCCCGGCAGGTAGTCGAGCAGTGTCTCCATCCGCTCGTGGAACAGCGGCACCCAGTGCTCCATCCCCGGATGCCGCCGCCCCTCGGAGATCGACAGGTAGATCGGATCGTCCGCGGCGCCCTGGCCGAACAGGTCGCGCCACTCCGACCGGAACCGGCTGATCGCCTCCTCGCTGAGCGGCACCTCGGAGACCGGGCGCAGGATCAGCCGCTGGCGGCGGTCGGCGCTGCGCTGGGTCGCCGGATCGAACACGCGAATCGATTCGATGGTGTCGCCGAACAGGTCGAGCCGCACCGGATCGGTCTCGCCGGCCGGGAAGATATCGATGATGCCGCCGCGCATGGCGTATTCGCCCGGCTCCATCACCGTGCCGGCGCGGCCGTAGCCATTGGCCTCCAGGAACCGCGCCAGTTGCTCGGGCTGCACCGTGCCGTTGACGCGAAGTTGCAGGCTGGCATCGGCGAAGGCCGCCCGGGGCGGCACAAGCTGCACCAGCGCATTCACCGTGGTCAGCACGATGCGCGGCCTGGTGGGCTTCTCCAGCAGCCGCGCCAGCGTGGCGATCCGCTCGGACACCAGCGCCGGATTGGGCGACACGCGGTCGTAGGGCAGGCAGTCCCAGGCCGGAAACCGCAGCACCTCCGCCTCGGGCACCACGAACGCCAGCGCCTCGGCCAGCCGCGCCATGCGCGCATCGTCGCGGGTCGCGTGCAGGACATGGCCGGAAAACTCGGCGCGGCGGCGGGCCAGCAGGAACGCGTCCCAGCCTTCCGGTGCGCCGAAGACAGGGGTCGTTGTCATTTCCCGGCCTCATCGCGGATTCGTCGCAGCATCGGCGTGTCGGCCGCGGGGGGGATCGGCAGCCGGCCGGTCAGCCAGTCCGCCAGGTCGTTGTCGGGCAGTTCCAGCAACGCTTCCAGCGCCGCCAGTTCCTCGTCATCGAAGGCGTTCAGGTAGCGTTTCACGAACCCACCGAACAGGAGGTCGTTCTCGTACGTTCCACGATGCGTGGCGCGATACAGCAGGCGGCGGCGCCTCACGTCGGGAGAGGCTGATTCTGGTTGAGTCATCGGCGCGGTGTCATATAGCGGCGCGATAATCCCATGTCAGCCCGTGTACCCGCCCGTGGATCATGATCCTCTGCTGCCGCTGTTCGCGCCGCTCGCCACGCTGCAGGGCGTCGGCGCCGCGGTGGCCCCGCTGCTGGCCAAGGCGGTGGCCGGCGCGCGGGTGGTCGACCTGCTGTTCCACATGCCCGAATCCTACCTGGACCGGCGCGATCGGCCGACCATTGCGCAGGCGCAGGCCGGCCAGATCGCCACGCTGGCGGTGGAGGTGGTGCGCCACGAGCGGCCGGCCAACCCGCGCCAGCCCTGGCGGGTGGTGGTGACCGACGGCACCGGGTTCGCCGAACTGGTGTTCTTCAACTTCCGGCGTGAGCGGCAGATGCCGGTCGGCGCGCGGCTGCTGGTCTCCGGCAAGATCGAATTGTTCGGCGGCCGGCGGACGATGGCGCATCCCGAGCACGTGGTGCCGGCCGACCGGCCCGAGTCGCTGCCGGCGATCGAGCCGGTCTGGCCGCTGACCGCGGGCCTGTGGCCGCGCCAGGTGGCGGGCGCCATGGCGCAGGCGCTGCCCCGCCTGCCGGCGCTGCCCGAATGGCACGATCCCGCGCTGCTGCGGCGGGAGAAGTGGCCCGGATTCGCCGAGGCGCTGTGTGCTGTGCAGAGGCCGTCGGCGATGCCCGATCCGGCGTGCCGGCAGCGCCTCGCCTACGACGAGCTGCTGGCGGACCAGGTGGCGCTGGCGGTGGTGCGCGGGCGGCTGCGCACCCGTCCCGGGCGGGCGCTGACCGGCGACGGCCGGCTGCGCGACAAGGCGCTGGCCCGCTTCGGCCACAGGCTGACCGGATCGCAGCAGGCGGCGCTGGCCGAGATCGATGCGGACCTGGGCGCCGCGCGGCGCATGCTGCGGCTGCTGCAGGGCGATGTCGGGTCCGGCAAGACGCTGGTGGCGCTGCTGGCGATGCTGCGCGCGGTGGAGGCCGGCGGCCAGGCCGCGCTGATGGCGCCGACCGAGGTGCTGTCCAAGCAGCACCACCGCACCCTGTCGCGCCTGTCGCCGGAGCCGGTCGCGATCCTGACCGGCGGGGTGAAGGGGCGCGTGCGCTCGGCGCTGCTGCGCGGGCTGAAGGACGGCGACGTGCGGATGGTGGTCGGCACGCACGCGCTGTTCCAGGACAGCGTCGAATATCGCGACCTGGCGCTGGCGGTGATCGACGAGCAGCACCGGTTCGGCGTGGACCAGCGGCTGCTGCTGGGCGGCAAGGGCGAGCGGACCGACGTGCTGGTGATGACCGCGACGCCGATCCCCCGCACGCTGCTGCTGACGCAGTGGGGCGAGATGGACGTCTCCCGCCTGACCGAGAAGCCGCCCGGCCGGGTGCCGGTGCGCACCTCGCTGCATTCGCTGGGGACGCTCGAGGACCTGGTGGCGGCCGTCGCGCGCAAGCTGGGCGAAGGCGCGCAGGTCTACTGGGTGTGCCCGCTGGTGGCGGAGAGCGAGGAGCTGGACGTGGCCGCGGCCGAAGAACGCTTCGCCGTGCTGCGCGAGCGGTTCGGCACCGCGGTGGGGCTGGCGCACGGGCAGCAGGATGCGGCGGTACGCGACGCGACGCTCGCGGCCTTCGCGGCCGGGGAATGCCGGCTGCTGGTGGCGACGACCGTGGTCGAGGTCGGCGTCGACGTGCCGGGTGCCACGGTGATGGTGATCGAGCACGCCGAGCGCTTCGGGCTGGCGCAGTTGCACCAGTTGCGCGGCCGGGTGGGGCGCGGTGCGGCCGAGAGTTTCTGCCTGCTGCTGCATGAGGAATGGGTGAACGAGACGGCGCGGCGCCGGCTGCTGCTGCTGCGCGACACCGAGGACGGGTTCCTGATCGCCGATGAGGATTTCCGGCTGCGCGGCGGCGGCGACGTGCTGGGGACGAAGCAGTCGGGACTGCCGGGCTTCCGGCTGGCCGATCCGATCGAGCACGAGGGTCTGCTGCACATGGCGGCGCAGGACGCGGCGGTGCTGCTCGCGCGCGATGCGAAGCTGGTGAGCGAGCGGGGGCGAGCGGTGCGGGTGTTGCTGCGGGTCTTCGAGAAGCGTGCGGCGATGGGGACGCTGGCGGCGGGGTGAACTGATCCACGGCGACGGCCGCTCTTGGCGTTAGGTCCATCGATGGTGACAACTCTGCCGAGCGGCATTCTGTCCTGCTCCGCTGTCGCCGCACGGATGGTACCGACGGATCGTCGGGATACCGCAAATGGTTATAGAATCTCGTTAATAGGACGTCGCTCACAATTGCCTATGTGATTACCGCACCATACAAGCCGCAAGCTGTTGGCGTCGGAAGAATGGGCAGGCCGCGTTGCCTTGGGCCTCAGTCGAATGCGGGGACGAAGTGCGAAGATCACGCGGCTTGATGGCTGCTGCCGTGGCGGCGGCCTTTGTTATGGTCGAGCCGGCGGCGGCAGCTCCGATCACGATCGTCACGCTCAACATCTTTCACGCCAACTCGAGCAACAATTGTGAGGACACCACCTCGGGCACAGGCTGCTCGCCGCTCGGCGTCACGCATGCGGGCAGCCTGCTGAACCCATTCCTGAACAACACGAGCACGAAGGAAATCGAACTCGGCTTTGGTTCCTACTACCTGTTCGGCAATCCTTATGCGCCCACCAGTTTCATGACGGCTGGCAACACCGCCACCCTGTTCGCCTCGTTGCACGATCCCGACTCCGAGTTTTACGCGACGCTCAAGATCGCCAATGGCACGGTGCCCGATCTTTCAGTCGCCGGCACGGTCCTGTTCAATATCAAGGACGTCAGCGAGGGCTACAGTATCGTCGTGTCGACGACCGGCATCACGAACGCGGACCGCATGTCCTTCGGCTATCCGCCGACCGCCTTCGCACCTGATGGCAATCTCGACTTCGTGCTGCAACTGACCTACGGCCCGATCATCTCTGCCGTGCCGGAGCCGGCTAGCTGGCTGGTGCTGCTCTCGAGTTGCGGATTGCTCGGCGGTGCGCTGCGTCGAGGCCGGGCGAAACGACGCCGCGCCTGACCGGGGACGCTGCCTGGCGAAACCGACACCGGCCTCACCCCTCCTCAGGCACGACCCGCTCATGCAGCGCCGCCAGCGGCACGGAGATGACGACGCCGGACAGCGCAAGCTCCGCCTCGGGTCCGGCAACCCACTCGAACACCCAGCCCGCGCCCTGCCGCCGATACGGGTACACCAGTATCTCGTCCTGGCTGATCTCGACGATCTCCTCCACGCCCTCGACCGCCTGGAGGTCCGAGCGCTTCTGGTCCCGCGGGCGCCTGTGCCGCAGTTCCGCAGGCGACACCACCTCGAACACCACGCGGGCAGCTTTCCGCATCGGATCGTGGCATCAGGGATGCGCGCGGTATCACGCGGCTCGCAGTGCGGTGCCGCGCCACTGCCGACCTCGGACCGGCACTCTGGATGATCCCGCAGGCGGCTGTGCAGCGCGGCGGCCAGGTTGCTCAGCAGGACGCCGTGCTCGGGAGAAGGCGCCGCGTGCGCAACGATGGTGCCGCGGACCAGTTCATAGCGCCAGGCGTCGCCGAACTCCGCCTGATCGGTCCGCAGGAACTCATCGGCATCCACGAACCGCCTGTCGCGTCCGGCCGTGCCCATGCGGTGAGGCTACCCCGGCGGCACCGGCCCGCCACGATCGGCCGGTGCACGCCTCCCCCTGACGCTCCTCCCGGCCGCGCCTCCCCCCGCTACGCCGCGTCCGGATGCGCCACCACCGGCTGCACCTCGCGACGCCGCCGCGGCGCCCAGCCGATGCGCTGCACCAGCGTGTAGAAGGCCGGCGTGAACAGCAGGCCGAACACGGTGACGCCGATCATGCCGCCGAACACCGCCGTGCCGAGCGACTGCCGCATCTCCGCCCCCGCACCGGTCGCCACGACCAGCGGCGCCACGCCCAGGATGAACGCCAGCGACGTCATCAGGATCGGCCGCAGCCGCGTGCGCGCGGCATACTCCGCGGCCTCGGCCGCCGTACTCCCCTCATCCTGCCGCTGGCGCGCGAACTCCACGATCAGGATGGCGTTCTTCGCCGCCAGCCCCACCAGCACCACGAAGCCGATCTGCGCCAGGATGTCGATCGGCAGGCCGCGGAACAGCAGGCCGCTGACCGAGGCGAGCAGACACATCGGCACGATCAGCACGACCGCCATCGGCATCTTCCAACTCTCGTATTTCGCCGCGAGCACGAGGAAGACGAACAGCGCCGCGGCCCCGAACACCAGCGCGGTGGGCGTGCCCTTCTGCTGCTGCTGGAAGGCGATCTCGGTCCATTCGAAGCCGATGCCGGGCGGCAGCACCTGGTGGGCCAGTTCCTCCATCCGGTGCAGCGCCGTGCCGGTCGCCACGCCGGGTGCGGCCACACCCTGCACCTCGGCCGCCGGGAACAGGTTATAGCGCGGCACGCGGTACGGCATCGTCGTGCTCTTCAGGTCGGCGACCGTGCCGATCGGCACCATCTCGCCCGCCGTGTTGCGCGCCTTCAGCCCCATCATGTCCTGCCCGTCCCGCCGGAAGCGGCCGTCCGCCTGCACGATCACCTGGTAGGTCCGGCCGAGCAGGTTGAAGTCGTTGACGTACTGCGAGCCGAGATAGACCTGCAGCGTGGCGAACACGTCGGACGGCGTCAGCCCGACCTTCTCGGCCTTGAGGCGGTCGATGTCGGCATAGATCGACGGCGATCCGGTATTGAGCAGCGTGAAGACGCCAGCGAAGGCCGGGTCCTGGTTCGCCGCCGCGACCAGCGTGCGCGCAGCGTCGACCAGCGCCTGCGAACCCAGGCCGGCACGGTCCTGCAGCATCATCTTGAAGCCGCCCGCATTGCCGATGCCCTGCACCGGCGGCGGCGGGATGGTCAGGACATAGGCGTCCTCGATCACCGACAGGCGCCGGCGCAGGTCGGCCAGCACCGAGTTCGCCGTGATACCCGGCACATCGTGGTTGTACAGCGACGGCAGGCCGGAGAAGATCGTGCCCGAGTTCGAACCCACGGTGAACGTCGTCGCGTCGAGGCCCGCGAAGGGCGCGACATGCTCGATGCCGGGCGTCTTCAGGATGATGTCCACCGCGCGCTTCACCACCTGCTCGGTGCGCGCCAGCGTGGCACCCGGCGGAAGCTGCACGACGGTGATCAGGTAGCCCTGGTCCTGCTCGGGGATGAACCCGGTCGGCGTATGCGCGAACTCCACGCCGGCCGCCGCGATCAGCGCGACATAGGTCGCCACGACCAGCACCAGGCCGCGGACCAGCCGGCGCGTGAGCAGACCGTAGCCGTGCGACAGCCACTCGAAGCCGCGGTTGAAGCGGCCGAAGCCGGCGGTGACCAGGCGTGCCGCCCAGCCGGCCTGCACCGCGTGCGCCGCATGCGGCTTCAGCAGCAGCGCGCACAGCGCCGGGCTCAGCGTCAGCGAGACGAAGCAGGAGATCACCGTCGAGGCCGCGATGGTCACCGCGAACTGGCGGAAGAACTCGCCGGTGATGCCGGAGAGGAACGCCGATGGCACGAACACGGCGCACAGCGTCAGCGCGATCGAGATCAGCGCGCCGCCGACCTCGTCCATCGTGCGATGGGCCGCGGCGACCGGTGTCAGCCCGGCCTCGATGTTGCGCTCGACGTTCTCGACCACGACGATGGCATCGTCCACCACGATCCCGACGGCGAGCACGAGGCCGAACAGCGACAGGTTGTTCAGCGATATGCCCAGCGCGTAGAGGATGATGAACGTGCCGATCAGCGAGATCGGGATGGCGACGACGGGAATGAGCGATGCGCGCCACGTCTGCAGGAACAGGATGACCACGCCGACCACCAGGATGACCGCGATGAAGATCGTCGTCACCACCTCGTGGACGGATTTCGCCACGAAGATCGTCGGGTCGTAGATGATCATGTAGTCGACGCCGGGCGGGAACTCCTTCTTCAATTCCTCCGTCGTGGACAGCACTTCGTGCTCGACCGCCAGCGAGTTGGCGCCGGGCTGCGCGAAGATCAGCAGAGGCAGCCCGTCGGCACGATCAGTGTACGCGGTGGAGCCGTAGTCGGACGCCCCGATCTCCACCCGGCCGATGTCGCGGATGCGAGTCACGTGCCCCCGGTCGTCGGTCTTCACGATGATGTCGGCGAACTGCTCGGGCGTGGCCAGCCGCCCCAGGGTCTGGACGTTGATCTGGTAGGCGCCGTCGCTCGGGCTCGGCGGCTGGTTCAGGATGCCGGCAGAGACCTGCACGTTCTGCGCCCGCAGCGCCGCCAGCACCTCGCTCGCGTTCAGCCGGTACGCCGCGACCTTGTCCGGGTCGAGCCAGATCCGCATCGCGTAGTCGCGCGCGCCGAACAGTTGCACATCGCCCACGCCCGGCAGCCGCGCCAGCGCGTCCTTGAGGTGCAGCGTCGCGTAGTTCGACAGGTACAGCATGTCGCGCGTGCCGTCGGGCGAGTACAGATGGACCGCGAGCAGGATGGTCGGCGTCGACTTCCTGACCTGCACGCCGAGGCGCTGCACGTCCTCGGGCAGCCGCGGCAGCGCGTCCTGCACCCGGTTCTGCGTCAGCATCTGCGCGACGTTCAGGTCGGTGCCGATGCGAAATGTGACGGTGATGGTGAGCTTGCCGTCGCCGGTGGACTGGCTGCTCATGTAGAGCATGTCCTCGACGCCGTTGATCTCCTGTTCGAGCGGCGTTGCCACCGTTTGCGCAACGACCTCGGCTGATGCGCCGGGATAGCTGGTGGTCACCTGCACGGTCGGCGGCACGATCTCGGGATACTGCGAGACCGGCAGGACGAACAGCGCGCCGAGGCCGATCAGCGTGATGAACACGCTGACCACGGTGGCGAGGATCGGGCGGTCGATGAAGGCGTGCGTGAAGCGCATGACGGCGTCCCCTGCCCTACTGGCTGACGCCGTCGGCGCGCGCGACGACGGTGCCGGTGACCGGGGTCACCTTGGCGCCGGGACGCACGCGCACGAGGCCGTCGATGACCACGGTGTCGGTGGCCGCAAGACCCGTGCGGATCACCCGCAGCCCGCGATGCAGGCCACCGACCTCCACCTGCTTCGGCACCACCGTGCCGTCCGCGGCGACCGTCATCACGACCTGGCGCGACTGGTCCGGCACGACGGCGGAAGGCGGCAGCAGCAGCGCCGGCGCCGGCCGGTCGGTCGGCACGCGCAGCCGCGCGAACTGGCCGGGCGTAATGGCAAGATCGGGATTCGGCACCGTCGCGCGGGCATGGATCGTGCCGCTGCTGCGGTTGACCGCGTTGTCGATGAAGTCGAGCGTGCCGTGGTGGTCGAACTGCGCGTCGCCATCCAGGCTGATCGCCACATCATCCTGCGGCGCGTTGCCGCCATGGGCGCGCTGATAGGCGCGGTAGTCCGTCTCGCTCATGTCGAAGTCGATGTAGATCGGGTCGAGCGAGACGATCGTCGCCAGCAGGGTCGAAGCGCCGACGCCGTCCCGGCTGCCGCTGACCAGGCTGCCGATGGAGACGAGATGCCGGCCGATGCGGCCGGTGAACGGCGCAGAGACATGGGAGAACTCGAGGTCCAGCTTCGCATCCGTGATCGCCGCCTTGGCGGTGTCGATCGCCGCCTGGGCGCTGCGCTGGTCGGCGGTGCGCTGGTCGACGTTCTCCACGGTGCCGAACTGCGACTGCCGGAGCTGGCGCGCGCGCCAAAGCTGCGCTTCGGCCAGAGCGAGCTTCGCCTCCGCGGTCTGCAACTGCGCGACCGCCTGGTCGAGGCGGATCTGGAAGGGGCGCGGATCGATCTCGAACAGCGGATCGCCCTTGTGGACGATCTGGCCGTCCCGGAACGCGACCGCGGTCAGGTTGCCGCCGACCTGCGCGCGCAGATCGACCGAATCGACCGCCGAGAACTGACCGAGGAAGACCGTCGTGCCGGCGACCGTCTCCTGCAGCGGGGTGCTGACGGTGACGCGCGGCGGCGGGGGCGGCGGCGCGGCGGGTGCCTCGCGGCCCGACCATGCGCGCTGGGCCGCCAAGGCCCCCAGCGCGACCAGGACGGCGGCGGCGGCCCAGACGACCCCGCGCCTGCCGCGGCGGGCCGGCGACCGGCCTTCTTCGGCAGCCGGGGCACGCTGGGCAATATCGGAGTCAGTGACAGTCGTGTGGGCCATCTGCGATGCTCGGATCTGTGGAGGAAAGAAAGCGGACCGGTGAGGGAAGCGTCCTTGCGCTGAAGGCGCCGGCTGCCCACCTCATCGGACATTCGTAGTGAACGCTATCATTGGCGGTTTAGATAGCGATCACTACCAATAGATCAAGGGAGGTCAGGAGCAACCGGTGAAAGTCTCGAGCGATAAAGTAGCGGCGCATCGGACCGCGCTGCTTGAAACGGCGAAGCGTCTGTTGAACGAGCGCGGGTTCGATGGGGCGGCAGTGGCCGAGATCAGCCGCGCGGCGGGCCTCACGCAGGGCGCCCTGTATGGCCAGTTCAAGTCGAAGAACGCACTGGCG
Organism: Acetobacteraceae bacterium; assembly: GCA_037201625.1. Classification (GTDB taxonomy): domain Bacteria; phylum Pseudomonadota; class Alphaproteobacteria; order Acetobacterales; family Acetobacteraceae; genus JAMXLO01. Next base: position 778,865 of record JBBCGR010000004.1, read on the forward strand.
GCGGAGGCCATCCGCAAGTCCTTCGCCGAGGGGGCTGCGATCTGGGACGAGTTGCGGGAGAAGGAGCCCGATGCGCTGGCGGCGTTCCTCGACGCCTATCTGTGCGAGGAGCATGCGAAGGATCCGGGGGCGGGCTGCACGCTGGCCGCCTGCGTCTCGGAGATCGGCCGGCAGGACCCGGCGATCGGCGCGGCCTATGCGGAGGGGTTCCGCAGGCTGGCGGACACGGTGCAAGCGGCGCTGCCGGCCGAAATCCCGGCGCAGGAGGCGCGATCGCGGGCGGTGACGCTGCTGGCGGGCATGGTCGGCGGGCTGTCGATTGCGCGGGCGGTCGAGAAATCCGATCCGGAGCTGTCCCGGGGCGTGCTGATGGCGGTCCGCGAGGAACTGGCGCGCCTGGCACGCTCGCCGGCCTGCGATGCGGTGCTGGAGCCTGAGTTGAAGCTGGAGCCGGGGCTGGAGCCGAAAGGCTAGGCGGCCGGGCGGGCGCGTATCGGTTCGGTCCGCGCTCGACAGGCCGGCAGCCGTTCGGCAGTATCGCGCGTGGAGCGTCGCGGCAGGGCCTGCTCCGGCACACGCCATTCCCTGTCACAGATCCACCCATCGCGGCCCGCCTGTCACAGACCCATAGGGAGTGAACGCAACCATGCGCCACAATCGCCTGCGTGCCCTGCTCACCGCCGGTGAGCCTTCCATCGGCACGCACGTCCTGTCGAGCTGGCCGACCTTGGTGGAGCTGATCGGCGATGCCGGCAATTACGACTATGTCGAGTTCACCGCGGAATATGCCCCGTTCCACATGCACGACCTCGACAATCTCGGACGTGCGCTGGAGCTGAAGAATCTCGGCGGCATGATCAAGATCGAGCAGACGCAGTGGACGCATCAGGCGATGCGCGCGATCGGCTCCGGCTTCCAGGCCATCCTGTTCGCCGACCTGCGCACCGTCGCCGATGCGGAGGCCTGCGTGGCCGCGGTGCGCGCCGAGACCCCTGGCACCGGCGGGCGGCTCGGCGTCGGCATGCGGCGCGACGTCGGAACCGTGCTGGAAGGCGGCTCGCCCGCCTATGTCGCCGCGCTGAACGACGTGGTGATCGCCGTGATGGTCGAGAAGCGGGAATGCGTCGAGGACCTCGATGCGATCCTGTCGGTCAAGGGCCTCGACATGGTGCAGTTCGGCTCGTCGGACTATTCGATGAGCCTGGGCCTGACCGGCCAGCGCAACCACCCGGACGTGGTGAAGGCCGAGCGCAAGACCATCGAGCTTGCGTTGAAGAAGGGCCTGCATCCGCGGGTGGAACTGGCCGACATCAAGCAGGCGGCGCCCTACCTGGAGATGGGCGTGAAGCATTTCTGCATCGGCTGGGACGTGCGCGTCCTGTACGACTGGTGGCGGGTGAACGGCGGCGGCATGCGCGCCATGCTGGCCGGCGCGACGCCCGAGCCCGCGTCGCAGCCGCGGCAGACCGTCGGGACCTACTAACAGCGTCCGGCCGGCTGCCGTAAAGCGGGGTGCAGCGTCGCCTGCGCAGTGGCCGACCGCGCAGGGGGAAACCCAGGGTTACGCCTCGGACCGATCCCTGGGTCCCCGCCTGGCGCGGGGATGACGGCGGGGGGACGCGCCACCGCACCACGGCGGCGCGACCGGCTGCCTGACGATCGCCCTCAGTCGGCGACGCCCGCGTCCACCTTCAGGCACTGGCGCGTGATGCGCTGGCTGGCGTCGGAGGCCAGGAACAGCGCCATCTGCGCGATATCCTCCGGCGTGACCGCATCCGGAATGATCTGTCGCTTGCGCCCCTCGACGATCTGCGCCTCGTCCGGATACCACAGCCGCCGCTGCCGCTCGGTGATCACCATGCCCGGCGCGATCGCGTTCACCCGGATGCGGTCGGGCCCGACGATGCGCGCCAGCGAGTTGGTGAACCCGACGATCGCCGCTTTCGCCGTGGCATAGGCCGGCAGCGCCGCCGCACCACGGATCCAGGCGACCGAGGACATGTTGATGATCGACCCGCCGCCGCGCGCCTGCATCTGCGGCACCACCGACTGGGCGGCAAAGAAGACGTGGCGCAGGTTCACCGCCATGGTCCAGTCGAACTCGTTGGGCGTCACTTCGCCCAGCACCTGGCGCCGATCGTTGGCCGCGTTGTTGACCAGGACTGCCGCGTCGCCCAGTTGCCCGCGAAGCGCCTCGATCGTCGTCTGCAACGAAGCCACGTCCAGCAGATCGCAGGGCCGGAACACCGGCGTCACCCAGCCCGAGGCAGCAACCTCATCGACCAGCGCCTTGCCGGCGGTCACGTCGATATCGAGGAATGCCGCGCGCGCGCCCTGTTCGGCGAACGCCCGCACGAAGGCGGCACCGATGCCGCTGGCACCCCCGGTGATCAATACGACGCGGTCGGCAAGGCCGGCATAGCGTGTCTGTGTCATGCGATCAGGCGCTCCGTCTCGGGGTCGAACAGGCAGATGCGGCTGGTATCGACCGCGAACTTCGCGATCGCACCCGTCGCGGGCCGGACATCCGGCGACACGCGCGCCAGCATCGGCGCACCCGCCAGCCGCAGCAGCACGATCGTCTCGGCACCGGTCGGTTCCGTCATCTCGACCGGTGCGTCGAGCACGACGGTCTTCAACGGATCGCCGGTGAAACGCCGCTCGGGTTCGGCAATGCATTCCGGTCGGATGCCCAGCACGACATCGCGATCGACGAACGGCCGCGCCGCGTCACCCACCGGCAACCGCAGCCGAACCTCATCGCCGCGCCCCGCGCCGATCACCGCGACCGGCGCGCCGTTCTCGGCCGTCAGCCGCGCCGGCACGGTGTTCATCGGCGGCGAGCCCATGAAGCGCGCCACGAACAGATTGGCCGGCTTGCGATACACCGTGTCAGGATCGGCAAACTGCTGGATCTCGCCCTGATGCATCACCGCGATGCGCGTCGCCATCGTCATCGCCTCGATCTGGTCGTGCGTGACATAGACGATCGTCGTGCCGATCCGCTGATGCAGTTGCTTGATCTCCATCCGCATCTCGACGCGCAGCTTCGCGTCCAGGTTCGACAGCGGCTCGTCGAACAGGAACAGCAGCGGATCGCGCACCAGCGCGCGTCCCATCGCCACGCGCTGCCGCTGCCCGCCGGAAAGCTGCGACGGCTTGCGGTTCAGCAACGGCTCGATCTGCAGCAGCTTGGCCACCCGCGCCAGCGCCTCCGCCTGCTCCGCCTTCGGCACGTGGCGGCACTCCATGCCGAACGTCACGTTCTGCCGCACCGTCATCGACGGATAGAGAGCGTAGGACTGGAACACCATGGCGATGTCGCGGTCCTTCGGCGGCACGTCGTTCGCCAGCCGCCCGCCGATCTCGATCGTGCCCGCGCTGGGCTTCTCCAGCCCGGCGATGATGTTGAGCAGCGTCGATTTGCCGCAGCCGGACGGGCCGACCAGGACCGCGAACTCGCCGCTCTCGATCTCCAGGTTGATGTCGCGCAGCACGTCCTGCGCACCGAAGCGCTTTGACAATGTGCGGATGTTCAAGGCTGCCATCAGGAATTTCCTATTTCACGGCGCCGGCGGTCAGGCCGCGCAGGAAGTAGCGGCCGCCGAACAGGTAGACGAGCAGCGTCGGCAATGCGGCGATCAGCACCGCCGCGCTCTGCACGCCGTAGAGCGGCTCGCTGGTGATCGCCGCGCTGAGTGCGATGAGGGCTGCGGTGACCGGCTGGTGTTCACCGGAATTGAAGGTGACGCCGTAGAGGAACTCGTTCCAGATGCCGGTGAACTGCCAGATCACCGTCACCACCAGGATCGGCGGCGACAGCGGCAGCACGATGCGCCAGAACACGCGGAAGAACCCCGCGCCATCCACTCGCGCCGCCTTCAGCAGGTCCTGCGGGATGCTGACATAGTAGTTGCGGCAGAACAGCGTGGTGAAGCTCATGCCCTGCACGATGTGGATCAGGATGAGGCCGCTGATCGTGTTGATCAGCGACAGGTCGCGCAGCACGATGACCCACGGGATCAGCTTCATCTGCTCGGGCAGGAAGATGCCGAGCGTGACGAGGCCGAACACGATCTGGTCGCCGCGGAAGCGCCACAGCGCGATCGAATAGCCGGCCAGCGCGCCCAGCAGCGTGGATACGATCGTCGCCGGAATCGCCATGGTCAGCGAGTTGACCATGTACGGCTCGATCCCCCAGCAATGCTCGGCCATGCAGAACCGGTTCCACGCCTCGGCGTAGTTGCCGAAGGCGAACCGGTGCGGCCAGCCGATCATCGAGGTCGCCGCGATCTCCTGGTTGGAGCGCAGCGAGTTCAGCACCACCACGCCGAGCGGCACCAGGAACAGCAGCGCCAGGATGATCAGCGCGGCATAGACGATGATGCGCGTTCCCTTCATGCCTGCCTCCGGCGGCGCTGCCAGCGCACGAAGATGCCGTATGGCGCGAGCACCACGACCAGCGACAGCAGCATCAGGACCGCGGCGGCGGAACCGCGACCAAGCTCGCCGCGCTGGAACATGAAGTCGTAGACCACCAGCGCCGGCAGTGTGGTGGAGATGCCCGGCCCGCCGCCGGTCAGCGCGCGCACCAGGTCGAAGGTCTTGATGGCGAACTGCAGCAGGATCACCAGCACCGTGATGAAGATCGGCCACAGCGTCGGCAGCACCACGCGCCGATAGGTGCGCCATGGCCCGGCGCCGTCGATCTGCGCCGCCTTGATCAGGTCGCCATCCACCGAGCGCAGTCCCGCGAGGAACAGCGCCATGGCGAACCCCGCCGCCTGCCAGGTGGCGGCAATGATCAGCGTGTAGATCGCCATGTCCTGCTGCACGACCCAGTCGAACCGGAACGAGGTCCAGCCCAGGTCGTTCACCAGCTTCTGGATGCCCAGGCCAGGATTGAGCAGCCAGCTCCACACCGTGCCGGTCACCACGAAGGAAACCGCGAGCGGATAGAGGAAGATGGCACGCAGCACGTTCTCGCCGCGCACCCGCTGGTCCAGCAGGATCGCCAGCAGCAGTCCCACCACCGTCGCCAGCGCCACGAAGCCCAGGCCGTAGATCACCAGGTTGGTGTAGGCGATCTGGAAGTTGGCAGTGCGCATCACGACGCGATAGTTGCGCACGCCGACCAGCGCGTTGTCCGGCACCAGCTTGGACGCCGTGAAGGAGATCCACGTCGTCCAGACGGTGAACAGCACCACGTGCCCGGCCGCGATCAGCAGCGGCACCCAGATCGCGACCGGCGTCAGCAGGGCGCCGAGACGCGAACGCCACACGCCGGCGGCAGGCCGCCGTGCCGCCGGCTGCCCGCGCAGCGCCAGGGGAAGTGAACCGGGCATCGCCGCCGCCTGGCCTACAGGGCGTTCTCGACCGCCGCCGCCAGCCGCTTCTGGCCATCGGCCGCGGAGATGTCGGCGTTGTGCACATACTCGGTCAGCACGTCGATCATCGCCGCGGTCACGCCGTTCGACTGCGCCATGTTGTGCGCGAGGCTCAGCAGCACGCGGTTCTGCGGGATCGCCTCGCGCAGGTTCTGCGCCGAGTTGCGCTGCCCCTCGGAGAAGCCCGGCCCGGTCAGGTCCACGTCGGTGCGCGCGGGGATCGAACCGGTGATCTTCGAGTACATCTCCTGCGTCGCCGGCCGCATCACGAGGTCGGCGAACAGCTTCTGCCCCGCCTGCAGATCCGGTGCCTTGGTCTGCCAGAAGATGAAACAATCGGCGTTCAGGTCGAAGCACGGCGCACCGCTGTCCTGCGGACCGGACCCGCTGGAGAAATCCGCGGTCGTTGCGCCGGCATGCAGGAAGCTGCCCTGCGCCCAGCCACCCATCAGCAGCATGCCCATGTCGCCCTTCAGGAAGGCCGGCAGGTTCACGCTCCAGTGCTGCGCTGCAATCTTCGGGTCCATCCAGTTGCTGATGCGGCGCAACTGCTCGAACGCGGCCAGCACCTCCTTCCCCTTCAGCGCCGCCTCGTCCAGTTGCATGATGGCACGGCGGTACGCGTCGGGGCTGATGCCGGCGAGCGCGATCTCGAACTTCATGCCGTCATCCCAGCGGATGCCGCCATTCGCCACCGGGATCATGCCGGCCGCCTTCATCTTCGCCGCGGCATCGTTGAATTCCGCCCAGGTCGCCGGCGCCTTGGCGATGCCGGCGCGCTGCATTCCCTTGGCCGACATGAACAGCGTGTTGACGCGATAGACCTGCAGCGGCAGCGCGATCCAGTGCCCGCCCGGCTGGCAGCTCTTGGCAAGGTCGGCCGGCACCTTGTCGGCGAAGCCCGCCGCCTTCACCAGCGGATCGAGATCGACGGTCGGCGCGATCTTCGACCAGGCGGCGATCTCGGGTCCCTTGAGTTGCGAGATCGCCGGCGGATCGCCCGCCAGGATCTGCGCCCGCAGCTTGTTCATCATCTCGGTGGTGAAGCCGGGCACCGGGTTGTGCTGCCAGGTGCCGCCATTCTCCTCGAACACCTTGCCGAGTGCCGAGATGGCGGCGCCGTCGCTGCCGGCCGACCATTGCGAGATCGCGCTGATGCGCGGCTTGGCGGCGCCCTGCGCGCGGGCAACGGCCGGCATCGCGAGGGCGGCGGCACTGCCTGCGAGCAGGCGACGGCGGGTCGTGTTCAACATAGGTTCCTCCTGTGCTTTCTTGCCAACGCCACGCGGCACAGGCCTCGTTTGGATGTCCGGCGACGCGTCATGCCGCCTCTACGGCACTCGTCGTCATGCCACCGCGCCGGGCCAGCGACGCGGCGGCGAAACTCAGGGCGACGTGCGGGTCCTTGCCGCTGGACGGCGCCACGTAGGCGAGCCGCACCTGGCTGCGCTCGAACCCGCCGAGCAGGCTTGCCTCGATCCCGTCCTTCAGGGACTGGCGGTCGTCCTCGGGCAGCAGCGACGGCCATCCGCCGATCACGACGCCCGGGCAGGGGCGCACATTCAGCGTGTTGCCGATGGCGAGGCCCAGCCGGTGCAGCCGGGCACGCAGTTCCCGGCGAAGCCGTGGCGTGATCTGGATGGAATCGATCCAGCCATTGCCGATCTGCAGCAGGTCCGCTTCGGCGATGCCGAGCAGCCGCGCCAAAGCGGGCAGCGAGGTGTAGGCCTCGACGCATCCGACATGGCCGCACCGGCAGCGCGGACCGCCGTCGCCGAACACCATGTGGCCGAGTTCGACAGGCTCCGCGATCGTGGTCGTCGGATCGTCCATCCAGGCGCCTGCGACGCCCTGGCCGACGATGACGAACAGGTGGCTGCCGTGGAACGGGTAATCCGGCGTGCGGCAGCGGTGATAGGTCGCGTGGGCCACCACCGCGTTGGCGAACTCCACCGCGACCTGGGGGAACAGGTCGTCCAGCATCCTGCCGATCTGCGCCGGATCGCAGGGAACGATCGGATTATCGGCCTCGCTCAGGCGGCCGAAGCCGGGGATCGAGACCCCGATCAGCGAGGGATCGGCGTGGCGGCGGCGCGTCCAGTCCCGCAGCACCTGGAGCGCGTCATGGAACAGGCGCGCGATGGTGTCGGAGGTCGGCACCGCCGGCAGGGGAAGCCGCTCGGCGTAGTGCAGTTCGCCGTTCAGTCCGCCGACGCCGACCGTGAGCGTGTATTTGGTCAGTTCGAGCGCGCCCAGGCGCACTGCGGCATTCAGCGAGACGAGGCCGGTGGGGCCGCCGGGATAGGGCGCGGGATGACGAATTTCCTCGACCAGGCCTTCGGATTTCAGATCGACGAGGATGCGCGAGAGGCTGGCCTCGGAGAGGCGGACCGCGTTGGCGAGGGGCGGACGGAACGTGCCGCCCGCCTGGAGGAGATACCCCAGGATGGCCGCTCGCGTTTGCCGCCGGCTTCTCGGCTGATCTGACATTCCCGCCCGTTGGTCTGATTCTTACTGTGCGCAAGAATAAGCCTCGCCGCGGTCCGGTTCGTCAAGAGGGGCAATTCATCGTGGCGGAACGGCCGCCGGCCACGCCGCCCGGCGCGTGATCCGCGCAGGGGGATCAGCCGACGCGGTGAAATCGGGCTGTCAGACGGCGAGCCAACGGTCACGGAAACCGCTCCAGCCGCCATCGGAGATTTGGGAAACAGCCAGGCGGGCGCCGCGCTCGGCTTGACGTGCCATCGGCGTGACGCGCCGTCGGGACTTGCAGCCGGGGGCTGGGGAAAATCGCGTGGACAGCGATGCGGCGGCGGCGGCCGTGCCTGCGGCCGCCGCCGCCGGATGGCTCAGCCGATCCCGGTCAGTGCATCCCAGTCCACGGCGCGCTGGTAGGCATAGGCCACCCGCAGCAGCAGCGGATCGGCCAGAAAATTCCCCACCAACTGCAGGCTGATCGGCATCCCGTCCACCTTGCCGCACGGCACGGCGAGCGCCGGATGGCCGGTGTAGTTCGTCGGCTTGGTGTTGTACGCCGTCGGCATCAGGATCCAGTTGCGGCGCAGGGTTGGCATCGATCGCCGCCATCGGATCGGCCGGCAGTTCCTCCACCAGCGGCGCGATGGTGCGCACCGTGGGCAGCGCCAGCACATCCACCTTGGCCAGCGCACGGTCGAACGCCGCCACATAGGACGGCCGCACGTTGTGCGCCTTGGCGTAGACGCCACCGTGGTAGTTGCGACGCGACAACTCGGCGATCAGATGGTTCAGCTTGGTGCGCGGCTGCATCATGTCGCCGTGGTGGCGGAACATGCGGTCGACCGCGGTGATCACCGAGGCCGGATAGTAGGTCTTCGCCCCGATGCCGAAGAAGCCCACGTCGTGGATCGCCCGCGCGCCCTCGAACACCAGCGCGGCATAGGCGGCATCCATCTGCGCATGTTGCGGCACCGAGATCCTGGTGACCTCCGCCCCCAGTTTCTCCAGCGTGGCCACCGCCGCCAGCACGCCTTCGGCCACCGCCGGCTCGATCGGTTCGGCGAAGCCTTCCTCGAGGATGCCGATCCGCAGCCCGCGCACGCCGCCGTCGAGATCGGACAGCGCATCGATGCTCTCGGGGATGTCGCGGCGCTGGCGCGGGTCGTTGTCGTCGTAGCCCGCCACGGCCTGGAGTGCCGCCGCCACATCGGGCACGGTGCGCGCCATCGGGCCGACATGGTCGGTGCTCGGTTCGAAGGCAAAGCCCACCGCGAAGTGCGACACCAGGCCGAAGGTCGGCTTCAGCCCCACGACGCCGCAATACGCCGCGGGCAGCCGGATCGAGCCGCCCTGGTCGCCGCCGAACGAGACATCCACCTCGCCCGCGGCGAGCGCCGCACCGGAGCCCGACGATGATCCGCCGGTGATGCGGTCGGGGTTGTGCGGGTTCACCGGCTTGCCGTAGTCGCCCATGAAGCCGTTCATCATGTGCTTGCCGGTCACCTTGCCGCCGGCCGCCAGCACGCGGGTCACCACGGTCGCATCCACGTCCGGGACGAACCCTTCCATCGCCTGGGAGGTGAAGACCTGCGGAATGCCGGCGACGCTGATGTGATCCTTGTAGCTCACGGTCTTGCCGGCCAGCAGTCCGCTGCCGCCGCCGCCGATCGCGCATTTCCACAGCCAGGCCTGGTAGCGGTCCTCGGTCAGCGACGGCCGATAGCCTGGGCCGCGCTCCGGATACAGCAGCGGGGGTGCCGACTCGTCGGCGCGCGACTGCACGAAAGTATCCAGTTGGCGCATCGCATCCAGGATGACGGGCAGGTAAAGCTCTGCCTCCTTGGGACTCAGGCGGAGGTTCAGTGTGGCGGCCAGTTCCACCAACTGGTCCGCATCGGGCATGGCGAACATGGGATTCCTTTCGGCAGACGGGGGCGCATCGAAACTGCACCGTCGGTAAGCAAGCCGCGTGCCGGCCCGGCTGTCCGTGTGCCCGGACCTGGCCGTGGTCGGCCGGTGGCCCCCTCCCCGCCGATGCCCGCCATCAACGAGCCATGGTCGCGTGGTCCTCTGTGCCGTTCATGGCCACCACTGCGATGATGCGAGCGACGGATGGTTCGGTTCCTCGGTCCCTTTCTCACCTGGCTCGGTGTCGCCACGTCGCATCCCGCGGCCTTCGTGGTGGTGCTGGGCTACGTCGCGCTGTGGCTGCTGCTCAGCCCGGACTCATTCGACTGGCACGCGGTGGCCACAGTGGCGACCTGGCTCATGACCCTGTTCATCCAGCGCGCCGAGCACCGCGACACGCAGGCGATCCACGCCAAGCTGGACGAATTGCTGCGGGCCGACGGGCATGCACGGAGCGAACTCACCAGGCTGGACTCGAGCGAGCCGGAAACGATCGAGCGGCACCGGGCGGCAGAGCGGAACGGTTCCGGCGACGGCGGCTTTGACCGCTGAGCCGGTCGGCCGGAGGCGATGGCCCCGCTGGGCTATCGCTTGAACGCGGTCGTGTCGGGTGGGCTCGTGGCGTGGTCGGCAGGCTTATTTCACGCAGAGGGCGCTGAGGTGCGCAGAGGGCCGCGGAGGAAGTGATTGGGCGCTTCGCGCTGGCGGAACTTCTCTGCGTCTCTCTGCGCGTCTCTGCGTTCTCTGCGTGACATGAGCCACTATCCGGCGGCAGTGCCGTTGCCGCAACGGGCTTCGCCGTCCCAGCAACGGCCCTGGCCGCGGCGACCGCAATATTGACAGCCTGCCCCCGCCTCCACACGCTCACGGCGGGACGAGGAGCACCACTCGTCCGCAAGGGAGGTCCGTGATGACATTGTCCATCCGTCCGGTCGATCCGGTGTCCCGCCCGTTCTTCGCCGGCGTGGCGTCCGGCATCGACATCACCCGTCCGCTGACCCAGAGCGAGGCTGCCGAGATCGAGAAGGGGATGGACGTGTTCGGCGTCCTCGTGTTCCACGACCAGCGGCTGACCGACGAAGCGCAGATGGCGTTCTCGCGCAATTTCGGCGAACTCGAACTCGCCACCAACAACCTGCGCAACGACAAGGAGCAGCGTCTCGGCGTGCATATCGCCGACATCTCCAACCTGGACGCGCAGAACAACGTGCTGGCACGCGAGAACCGCCGCCGCCTGTTCAGCCTGGGCACGCGGCTCTGGCATTCCGACAGTTCCTTCAAGGTCGTGCCGGCCAAATACTCGCTGCTGTCGGCGCGGGTGATCCCGTCGAAAGGCGGCAACACCGAATTTGCCGACATGCGCGCCGCCTATGACGCGCTGGACGAGGCGGCCAAGGCCGAATGCGAAGGCCTCGTCTGCGAACACAGCCAGTTGTTCTCCCGCGCGCAGATCGGCTTCAGCGACTTCACCGATGAGGAGCGGCGGCAATTCGCGCCGGTCGAGCAGCGCCTGATCCGGCGGCATCCCTCGACCGGACGGAAATCGCTGTATCTGGCATCGCATGCCGGAACGATCGTCGGCTGGCCGGTGCCCGAGGCGCGGGCCTTCCTGCGCGACCTGATCGAGCACGCGACGCAGCGAAAATTCGTCTACGCCCATGAATGGCGGCAGTTCGATCTGGTGGTCTGGGACAACCAGGCAACCATGCATCGTTCGCGGCCGTTCGATGCGAGGGAACCGCGCGACATGCACCGCACCACCGTGGCGGGACTTCGCTCCACCATGGCCGAGGCGGCATAGGCACCGGAAAACCCAGATGCGTTATGGCTTTTATCTGCCCACCCGCGGCCCCACCGCCACGCGCGAGGGCATCCTCGCACTGGCCCGGGAAGGCGAGCGCCTCGGCATGCACTCGGCGATGATCGCCGACCACATCGTCTTTCCCGTGGCAAGCGACTCCGCCTATCCGTACACGCTGGACCGCAAGCATCCGGGTGGCGGCGACGCGCTGGAGACCTTCTCCATCCTGGGCGTGGTGGCGGGCGCAACGGAGAAGTTGCGTCTCGTCACCTCGGTGCTGGTGCTGCCCTATCGCAACCCGGTGCTGACCGCGAAGATGGTGGCGTCCCTCGATGTGCTGTCCGGCGGCCGCGTGACGCTGGGCGTCGGCGTGGGCTGGCTGAAGGAGGAATTCGAAGCCCTGGACAGCCCGGATTTCGACCGGCGCGGCGCCGTGACCGACGAATGGATTGCGATCTTCAAGCAGCTCTGGACCGAATCGCCCGCCAGTTTCACCGGCCAGTTCTACAACTATGCCAATATTCGCGCCGAGCCGTTCCCGCTGCAGAAGCCGCATCCGCCGATCTGGGTCGGCGGCCACTCCCGCGCGGCGCTGCGCCGTACCGCGCGGTTCGGCGACGGCTGGCATCCGGTCGGCGCCATCGCCGCCTCGCCGCTTCCACCCGGGGAAATTGCAACAGCACCTGGCCACGCTGAAGCGGCTGACCGAGGCCGAGGGGCGGGATTTCTCGGCACTGGACATTTCCTACAAGGCGCCGCTGTACGACAGCAGCATCCCGGATCGCGACGGGTCCCGCCGAAGCTTCTCCGGCAGCCCGGCGGAGATCGCCGGCGATATCCGGTCGTTCGCCGCGATCGGCGTGCATGAACTGATCTTCGATTTCCGCGGGGACTCGATTGCCGACAGCATCGGCAGCCTGCAACGCTTCGCCGCCGAGGTGATGCCGCTGGTGAACGCATAGCCGGCAGCCTCGCGGCACGGCGATTGCAACTTAGCGGCACGGCAGTTGCAATGGATACGATGCGAGCGCCTGGGGCGTGAGCGTGCGGCGGCTGCCGAGGGGCAACAAGCAGGGCGCGACCGGCATGGCGCGACCGGCATGGCGCGACCGGCGGATGATGGCGCATGAGGAGCGCGAGCAATGGCGAGGCGTCACGCGAGACCGGTCGGCAGCGCCGCCGCGCCGTCGGAACCGGCCAGCCCACCCGAGGCGTCACCCGGCGGCCTGGCCGCAGGCGCAGCCAGATTGCCGCCGCTCAACCTGTTCCGCACCTTCCATGAGGCCGCCCGCCATCGCAGCTTCCGCGACGCGGCCGCCCTGCTCTGCATCACGCCTTCCGCCGTCAGCCAGCAGATCCAAAGGCTCGAGGACCTGCTCGGCGTCAAGCTGTTCCGGCGCCTGCCGCGGCGGATCGAACTGACCCGCCAGGGCGCCTCGCTCGCCACCGCGGCGGGCGAGGCCATCGCCATGCTGCAGGCCGCCTGCGAGCAGATCGCCATCCAGGACAGCATGCTGCGCGTCGATGTCGCGCCGGGCCTGGGGTCATCCTGGCTGGTCTCGCGGCTGCCGGGATTCCGCGCCGAGCATCCCGACGTCACCATCATGCTGCAGGCGTCCAACGAACCGGTCGACTTCACCCGCCAGGACGTCGACCTGGCGATCCGCTGGGGCGATGGGCGATGGCCGGGCGTGCAGGCCACCCGCCTCGCGCATGACGCGGTGTTCCCGGTGTGCTCGCCGGGCTTCCGCGAGCGTCACGGCCTGCACGGCCTGAAGGACCTGCCGGCGCTGCGCCAGGTCACGCAGCTTCACGTGACGGCGCAGGGCAACACCTGGTCGGACTGGCTCGCGACCGCCGGCCACGGCAGCATCGTGTTCCGCGACGTGCAGCATTTCAGCGACGCGACGCTGATGCTGAAGGCCGCCATGCACGGCCATGGCATCTGCCTCGCGAGCTATCTGCTGGTCGAGCAGGAGTTGCGGTCGAAACAACTCGTGCGGCCGTTCGATCTCGACCTGGAACTGTCCGAGGGCTACTTCGTGCTGACCAATCCGCGCCGCGGCGACCAGCCGGCGATCGGCTGGTTCCGCGACTGGCTCTGCAAGCAGGCCGGGCAGAGCCTCACGCGAAGGTCGCAGTCGCGGCATCGAGACCGCGGCGAAACCGCTCGCACATCTCGTCGATCTGCGGCCGCGTGATGATCAGCGGCGGCGTGAACGCAATCCGATCGCCGATCGCGCGCACGATCAGGCCCTCGGCGTGGCACGCATCGGCGACACGCTGGCCCACCCGCAGCGTCGGATCGAACGGCACGCGGCGGCGCTTGTCGGCCATCAGTTCGACACCGGCGATCAGGCCGACGCCGCGCACATCGCCCACGAACCGGTGGTCGCGCAGCGCATCCAGCCGCTCCAGGAACTGCGGCGACACGTCGCGCACATGCTCCACCACACGGTCTTCCTGGTAGATGCGCAGGGTCTCCAGCGCGACCGCGCAGGCGACCGGATGGGCGGCGTAGGTGAAGCCGTGGCCGAACGTGCCGTGCCTGCGGCTCTGCGCCAGCATCGCCTCGAAGATCGCATCGGTGATCAGCAGCGCCGAGATCGGCTGATAGGCCGCCGACAGCGCCTTGGCGCAGGACAGCATGTCCGGCTGCAGATTGTAGGTCTGCGACCCCCACATGTTGCCGGTGCGCCCGAAGCCGCAGATGACCTCATCCACCACGAACAGCACGTCGTATTTGCGCAGCACCCGCTGCACGCGTTCGAAATACGTGGCGGGCGGGGTGATCGCGCCACCGCCGCCCTGCACCGGTTCGGCAAAGAACGCCGCGACGGTGTCGGGGCCCTCCGCCAGGATCAGCGCCTCGAGTTCATCGGCCATGCGGGCGGCGAAATCCTCCTCGGTCTCGCCGTCGTGGTGCAGCCGGTAGTAGTGCGGATTGGCGGCGTGGCGGAACACCGAGGACAGCGGATCGAAATCCGCGTGCATGTGCGGCTGGCCGGACAGGCTGACGGTCGCGACGGTGTTGCCGTGATAGCCCCGGTCGCGGCCGATGATCTTCTTCTTCGCCGGCTTGCCGATGGCATTGTGGTAGTACCAGATCAGCTTGATCGCCGTGTCGTTCGCCTCCGACCCGCTGCACTGGAACAGCACCTTGGTGAGCGGCGGATGGCCCGGCGTCTGCGGCGCGATCTGCACCAGCTTCTCGGCAAGATCGATGCCGGGCACATGGGTTTTGTTGAACATGTGGTAATACGGCATGGTCAGCATCTGGCGGTACGCCGCCTCCGCCAGGCGCTTCTCGCTGAAGCCCAGCGACGCACACCACATCGCCGCCATCGCCTCCAGATAGCGGTTGCCGGCATCGTCGAACACATAGACGCCCTCGCCCCGCGCCATCACCGGACCGCCGGTCTCGGCGTAGCTCGCGAGGTCGGTCTGCTGATGCACGACATAGGCGATGTCGCGGGCCTGCGCCGAATTCGGGTTCATGCCGGGCACTCCGTTACTGGCGGTACAGATCGCGATAGTCGGTCTGGCGATGGAACCAGTAGGTGAAGCCATCGACGTTCTTCGCCATCACCGCCTCCAGGTTCGGCTGCCACAGCATCACCATCGGCACCTGCTGCGCCGCCAGCACGATCATCCGCTTGGCCAGCTTGTCGTAGACGGCACGGTCGGGCTCGAAGCGTGCCTGCTGGGTCAGCGAGACGATCTCCGGATTGTCCCAACTGCCGAAATTCCACCGCGACTTGCCCTGGAAGAAGATGCGGAAGAAATAATCTGTCGAGGGCAGATAGGCCGCCGAAGCATCGGCCATCATGTCGAACGTCTTGTCGGTCGCGAGGGTCGCCAGTTGCGCATCCGGCAGCTTGCGCAACTCCACCTCGATCCCGACGGCGCCGAGCGCCTCCTTCACCAGTGACGCCACCGGCTCCAGCGTCGCGGCATTGCCGACGCTGAAGATCAGCGTGGTCTTGAACCCGCCCGGCATACCGGCTTCGGCGAGCAGCTTCTTCGCCAGTTCCGGGTTGGTGGCCAGCGGCAGCGGCTGCGGGAAATCCGCGGTCGGCGGCTCCTCGGTCCAGGTGGCGCCGAACAGCGCGCGGCCACGGCCATAGATCCCGGCCTTGAACATCGCGTCGTAGGGCAGCGCCGCGGCGATCGCCTGCCGCACCTTCATGTTGTCGAACGGCGGGCGCAGGCTGTTGGACGACAGGAAGGTGAAGGCGTTGATCTGCGGATTGGCGACCACCTTCACCTTGCCCCGCTGCTCCAGCGCGATCACGTCGCTCGCCTGCAGGTCGATGGTGAGGTCGGCATCGCCGCGCTCCACCAGGCTGGCGCGGGTCGACGCCTCCGGCACCACCTGCACGATCACGCGCTGGAAATACGGCAGCTTGCCGGCCTCGCCGCTCTTCCACCCCTCCTCGCGCCGCAGCACGACGCTCTGGCCAGGCTCGAACCGCTCCACGCTGTAGGCGCCGCTCCCCGCCACGTGGTCCTTGAGCCAGTCATTCGCCCAGGGGTCGTCCGGCGTGGCGTGCGCCTTGGCGAGCTTGCTGTTGATGATGCGCGCGAACGGCGTCGCGAGGTTGCCGAGCGCAAGCTGGTCCGCCTGCGGCAAGGTCACCTGGAAGGTGTGCGCATCGATGATGGTGAACTGCTCGGGCTTGGTCAGCGAGCCGGTCGAAAGCTGCGGCGCCGCACCCGATTTGGCCAGCACCGCGCGGTCGAGCGACCACTTGACGTCCTCGACCGTGACCGGCGTGCCGTCGTGGAAGGTGGCGTTCGGCCGCAGCTTGAAGGTGATGGTCTTGCCGTCCGGAGCAACCGTGAAGCTCTCGGCCAGTTCGCCGCGCAGCCGCGTGAGGTCGAACACCAGGCGGCCATCGACACGCTTCTTCTCGAACGTGACCAGCCGGTCGTAGGTGGTCATGCTGAGCGCGATCGATTCCCGCGTCGCATTCAGCAAGGTCGGATCGAGGCTGTTGACCGTACTGCCGGACACTGCCCGCAGCGTCTCGGCGCGGGACTGCGCCTGCGAGGCTCCCGGCGGCAGTGCCAGGCTGACGAAAGCGACAGCGGTTGCTGCTGCCCTGCAAAGCTTCACGGTGCCGCCTCCTTCATGTTGTTTCAATCGCCAGTTGCGTCCGGCCATTCCGTTGCATCGGGCTCCGTTGCATCCAGCAGACTGGCCGGATCGATCCCGTAGTCCCGCCGCACGGCGTCCGCCGTCACGTAGCCGTCCCGCAGGTCGCGCCGCAACAGTGCAGGATCGCGTTCCCGCGGCGGCCCGAAGCCGCCGGAGCCAGGCACGTCCAGGATGACCAGCGAGCCCGACGGCGCGACGAACGCCCCCTTGGACGGCACGCGCCGCATGGTGCCGTCCGGAAGCTGCATGCGGGTCTGCGCCGGCGCGCCGGCCAGCCCGCCATCGAGGCCGGGCGGCGCGGTCACGGTTCGCTCGCAGCATGTCGTGCACTGCGAATTATGCTGCAGGATGCGCCAGCTTCGCCGCGCCGCCAGTCCGCCGCGCCAGCGCCCGGCGCCGCCGCTGTCGGGGACCAGCGAATACTCCTCGACGCGCAGCGGGAAGCTCATCTCCAGCATCTCGACCGGCGTGTTCATCTGGTTGGCCAGCGGGCCGCCGATCGCGTTGATGCCGTCCTTGATCGGGCGCGCGCCGACGCCGCCCTTGGTGACCTCGTAGCTGACATAGCCGCGGCCGGTCCGGTAGTCGCTGCCACCGAAGATGACGACGCCGCCGGTGCCCTGGGAGCCCGCGACGCAGGTGCCGGCGGAGATCTGGAACATCGCGCCCAGGATGATGTCGGAGACGCGCAGCGAGATCTCGTGATTGGCGTAGACGACGGGCGCCGGTTCCTGCGCGTTCACCACGCTGCCGGCCGGCGCCGCCACGCGGATCGGCCGCCACGCACCGGAATTGGGCGGGATCAGGTTGCGCGGATCGGCGATCATCTTGATGGCGCCGAACACGCCCGAGGCCGTCACCGTCAGCGGCGCGTTCATCGGGCCGGCGACGCGCGGGTCCGATCCGGTGAAGTCGACGGTGATCGCATCGCCGCGTTTGTGGATGGTGCCGCGCACGGTGAAGGTGGCGTCCTCGGTCTCGCCGACTTCGATCACGCCGTCGCCGTCGAACACCTCCTCGAACGTCGCATCGCCATCCGGCAGGGTGCGCAGCGCGGCACGCATCATCGTCTCGGAATAGTCGAGGATGGCCGTCATGATGCGCAGCAATTCGTCGGTGCCGTATTTCTGCGCGAGCGCCGTCAGCCGCGCGACCGCGCGCCGGTTGGCGGCGACCTGGGCGCGCAGGTCGCCAAGCCTTTCGGCCGGCTGGCGGACATTGGCGAAGATGATGGCGGCGATGTTCGGGTCCAATTCGCCGTTGCGGAACAGGCGGATCGGCGGCAGGCGCAGCCCCTCGCCGTACACCTCGGTGACCGCGCCGTAACTGCCCGGCGTGGCGCTGCCGATATCGGCCCAGTGCGCACGCACGCAGCCATAGCCGAGCAGCCGGCCATCGGCGAAGGCGGGCACCATGACGTTCACGTCGGGCAAATGCGAGCCGCCCTGATACGGATCGTTCTGGATGAACACATCGTCCGGCGCCACGTCGGGAAACGCGGTGACCACACGGCGCACGACATCGGGCATCGAGCCCAGGTGGATCGGCAGGTCCGGCCCCTGTGCGACCATGTTGCCGGACGCATCGAAGATGCCGCAGGAATAATCGCCGGACGCCTTCAGCAGCGGCGAATACGCGGTCTTCGCCAGGACGATCTTCATCTCCTCGGCAGCCGATGCGAGCGCGTTCTTCACCACCTCGAACCGCGCGGCATCGACCGGCAGGCCGTCGGGCGCCGTCGTCATCACGCATCCCTCCGCAAATGCACGAAGCCCTGGCGATCGACGCGTCCGGTCCAGCCGGGCGGAACCACCGCGGTGCAGTCGAGCGCATCGATGACCGCGGGACCGGCCAGCGTATCGCCGCTCGCCAGTTCGTCACGGTGCAGCACGCGGCACGGCACCACGCCGGTTTCGGGAAACCACGCGCGGCGCTGGCGCGGCGCCATGTCGCGCGCCGTGGAGCGCTGCACCAGTTGGATCGGCGGCAGCCGGCCGGTCGCGGTCAGCCGCACATTCACCATCTGCACGCGCTCCCCCTGGTTGGCATGTCCGTAGGTCTGCTGGTGCTTCCGGTGGAATGCGTCCATCAGCCGGTCCAGGCTGTCGCGCGTCACCGGCCCATCGTCCAGCGGCACGGTGAGTTCATAGGCCTGGCGCGGATAGCGCAGATCGGCGGAGCGCTGCAGATGCTGCTGCGCCGCCGGCACGCCGGCCTCCTGCAGCATAGCGCGGCCCGATGCCTTCATCGCCTGCAGCACCGCGGCCAGCACCGCTGGATCGGTGCTGCCGACATCGGCATAGAAGGTGCGCGAATAGTCCCGCCGCAGGTCGCTGGCGACCAGGCCCAGCGCCGAGAAGGCACCCGGCGCCGGCGGCAGGATCACGCTCGGGATGCGCAGTTCGCCGGCCAGCGCGGCGGCATGCATCGGGCCGGCGCCGCCGAACGCGACGAGATGGAATTCCGCCGGATCGAGCCCGCGCTCGATCGACACGATGCGCAGCGCTTCGGCCATGTTGGCATTGACCACCTCGATGATCCGCGCCGCCGCATCGAGCACGCTAAGCCGCAACCTGTCGCCGATATGCCGGGCGATCGCCGCCTCGGCCGCCGCACGGTCGATGCGCAGCGTGCCGCCCAGCGGTGAGTCAGCATCGAGATAGCCGAGGACCGCGTTGGCGTCCGTCACCGTGGGCAGCGTGCCGCCGTTGCCGTAGCAGGCGGGCCCAGGCACGGCGCCGGCGCTGTGCGGGCCGATGCGCAGCGCGCCACCCGCATCGATCCACGCGATGCTGCCGCCGCCGGCACTGACCTCCGCGAGGTCGACCACCGGGATGCGGATCGGATGCCCGGTGCCGTGCATCCAGCGCTTCGCATTGCCGGCACCGCCGACCTCATAGTCGGCGGTCACCGTGATCTGCCCATCGGCGATGACGCTCGCCTTCGCGGTGGTGCCGCCCATGTCGAACGAGATCAGGTTCGGCAAGCCAAGCTGGCGGCCGATGAGAGCCGAGGCGACGACGCCGGCGGCGGGTCCCGATTCCACCACCGCGGCGGGGACGCGCAGGCACTCCGCGACGTCGAGGATGCCGCCCCCACTGCCCATCACGTGCAGCCGCGGCAGGCCCAGCGAGCGCGCCGCCGTCTCCAGCCGGTCGAGGTAGCCGCGCAGCAGCGGCGCGACATAGGCGCAGACCGAGGTTGTGCTCGCGCGCTCGAACTCGCGGATCTCGGGCAGGACCTCGCAGGACAGGAAAATCGCGACATCGGGCAGCGCCGCGCGCAACGCCGCGCCGACCCGGCGTTCATGGTCGTCGTTGAGGAAGGAGAACATCAGCGAGACCGCCAGCGCATCGAGCCGCGCCTCGCGGATCGCCTCGACCAGCGCCGGGATCTCGTCTTCGGCCAGCGGCCTGACGACATCGCCCTGCGCATCGATGCGCTCGGTGATCTCGAAGCACCAGCGGCGCGGCACCAGCAGCGCCGGGCCATCCTGGAACAGGTCGTACAGATCGGCCTTCGACGAACGGCGCAGTTCCAGCAGGTCGCGGAAGCCGCGCGTCGAGACGAAGCCGGTGCGCGCACCCTTCTGTTCCAGCAGCGCGTTCGTCACCACGGTGGTAGCATGCGTCATCAGCGAAACATCGGCCGCGACGACACCGCTGCGCTCGAGTGCCACGCGCACGCCGGCCAGCACGCCCTCGGCGAGGTCCGTGGCGGTACTCGGCACCTTGGCCACCACGATCTGGCCGGTATCCTCCTCAACCACCACGACATCCGTGAAAGTGCCGCCGATATCGATGCCGAGACGCCATGTCATGGAAGCTGAGGACCCGCTCTTGCCTTGATCGCACCCGGCACTATCGAAGGCGCAAATTCGCACAGCAAACGAATTCTCATGGTGCATGCATTAGCCCAGCTAATCCATACAGGGGCGTCGGAACCGTGGTGGCGTTGCACCGCCCGCAGTGCGTGCCTACACTGTCGGCAAGGTCATGGTCTGGGATGAGACGTCACCCTTGCAGCGATCGGGTGACACATGATGAAGTTTCCTCGCAGGTCCGTCCTGCGCGCGGCCGCCGGCACCGCCCTGTTCGCCGGTGTCGCGCCGGCCGCTTTCAGCCAGACCCGCGCCGAGACGCTGCGCTACGTCACCGGCAACAACGTCAACACGCTGGACCCGACGATGTTCGGCTCCACCCGTGAGTCCTTCGGCGTCAGCATGAACGTCTACGACCGGCTGTTCACCTTCGGCCGCAAGCAGGTCGGCGGCAACTGGGTGTTCGATGCCACCACGATTCGCGGCGAACTCGCGCAGGGCTACAAGATCAGCGACGATGGCCTGACCATCTCCATCACGCTGCGCCCCGATGCCACCTGGCACGATGGCTCGCCGGTCACGGTCGAGGATGTGAAGTGGTCGCTCGACCGCGCCGTGCTGGCGAAGTCGCTGGCGCCGCCGCAGTTCACCACGGGCTCGCTGGCCAGCGCCGATCAGTTCCGCATCGTCGCGGCCGACCGCATCGACGTCGTGCTCGACAAGCCCGACCGGCTGGCACTGGCGAATCTCTGCGTGCCGTACGCGATGATGATCAACAGCAAGCTCGCGAAGCAGCACGCGACGGCGGACGATCCCTGGGCGCAGGAATGGCTCAAGACCAATACCGCGGCCTCCGGCGCGTACACGATCGAAAGCTACAACCCGGCGCAGAGCGTCATCCTGCGCCGCAACGAGGCCTGGAAGGGCGGCGCCAACGGTCAGTTGCCGTTCTTCCGCCGCGTGATCATCCAGACCGTGCCGGAACCCGCGACCCGCGCGAGCCTGATCGAGCGCGGCGACGCCGACCTCTCGATCGACCTCGCCGCATCCGACGTCATGACGCTGGACCGGCCGGCCGAGAAGGCTGGGAAGGTGAAGGTCGTGTCGGTGCCGCAGACCAACGGCTTCACCCATATCTCGATGAACACCCAGATCGCGCCGTTCAACAACGTGAAGGTGCGCCAGGCGGTCGCCGCGGCCCTGCCGTATGAGGACATGTTCAAGGCGGCGCTGTTCGGCCGCGGCCGCCGGCTGTATGGCGCGAGTTGGACCGAGGCGCCGGACAGCAGCTTCCCGCAGCCCATGCCGCTGAAGACCGACCCGGCACGCGCCAAACAGCTTCTGGCGGAGGCCGGCATGCCACAGGGCTTCAGCGTGCCGTTCGCCATCAGCACCGGCCAGGCCGCCACCGCCGAACCGCTCGCCGCGCTGCTCAAGGAAGCGCTGGGCCACGCCGGCATCCAAGTGGACATCCAGAAGAAGCCCGACGCCGAATTCAACACGATGGAATCGCAGAAGACGCTGCCGTTCTTCACCGACGCGGCGACGGCGTGGCTGCCGGCGACGTACTACTATTTCTATCTGTATTTCACCCGCGACCAGCGCTGGAACTTCGCCAGTTGGAAGAACGCGCAGATCGAGGAGCTTGCGGCGACCGCGCGGTTCGAGCAGAACCCGGCGAAATACGATGACGAGTGCAAGAAGATGATCAACATCTTTGCCGATGCGGTGCCGCTGATCATGCTGTGGCAGCCCAACCATGATGCGGTGATGGCCGCGAACATCGACGGCTACACCTACCAGTTCTATCGGCAGGCGGATTTCCGCGACCTCCGGCGGGTGTAGAAGCTGGGGTGATGAACACCCTGGCGGGGATCGTTCGACGGGTCGGATGGCGGCTGCTCTCGTCGGTGCCCGCACTGCTGAGCGTGGTCATCATCACCTTCGTGCTGATGCGCGTGCTGCCCGGCGATCCGGCAGTGTTCTTTGCCTCCGGCCCGAATGCCGGCGAGCAGGAGATCGCCGAGTTGCGCCACCGCATGGGGCTCGACCAGCCCGTGCCGATCCAGTTGCTGCGCTACCTGGGCGACGTGGCGCAGGGCAATCTCGGGCGCTCGCTCACCACGGGGCAGTCGGTCGTGCGCGACATGCGCCAGCGCCTGCCGGCCTCGCTGGAACTCACCTGCACGGCACTGGTGATCGCGCTGCTGCTGTCGGTGCCGCTCGGCGTGGTGGCGGCGCTGCGGCCAGGCTCGCCGGTGGACCACGCGGTCCGCATGCTGTGCACGCTGGGCGTCTGCGTGCCGACCTTCGTGTCGGGCCTGCTGCTGATCTACGTGTTCTACTATCTGCTCGGCTGGGCGCCCGACCCGACCGCGCGGCTGGATATCTTCGCCGCGACGCCGCTCGACATCACCGGCTTCTATCTGGTGGATTTCGCGCTGGCCGGCGACTGGTCCGGCTGGTGGGCGGCGTTCACCCAGCTTCTGCTGCCGGCCTGCACCATGGCGCTGTTCGTGCTGGCGCCGCTCGCGCGCATGACGCGGGCCTCGATGCTCGCAGTCCTCGGCAGCGACTTCATCCGCACCGCCCACGCGCTCGGCCTGCCGCGCCGCCGCATCATCGTCGCCTATGCGCTGCGCAACGCGCTGCTGCCGGTGCTCACCATCACCGGCATCGTGTTCTCGACGATGCTGGGGGCGAATGTGCTGGTGGAGAAGGTGTTCTCCTGGCCCGGCGTCGCGTCCTACGCGCTCGATGCGCTGCTCGGATCGGACTATGCGCCGGTGCAGGCCTTCGTGCTGCTGATGGCGACGATCTTCGTGCTGGTGAACGTGGTGATCGACATCCTGTATGGCATCGCCGATCCGCGGGTCTCGGTCGAATGAGCACGGCGGTCGCAGGCCGCAGCAGCACCACGGGCCATGTGCTGTTCGTGCTGCGCGGCAATCCGCTGACCGCGATCGCCGCGGTCGGCATCATCCTGGCGATCGGTCTCGCGATCTTCGCGCCGTGGATCGTGCCGTACAACCCGGTCGCGTCCGACGTGCCGAATGCGCTGCAGCCGCCCAGTGCCGCGCATTGGGCCGGCACCGACCAGCTTGGCCGCGACATCTTCAGCCGACTGGTGGCCGCGGCGCGGCTCGACCTGTTCATCGCCGCATCCGCGGTCAGCGTCTCCTTCGTGGTGGGCGCCGCGGTCGGCGGGTTCTGCGGCTATCGCGGCGGCCGGCTGGACCGCTGGGTCGGGCGGTTCGTCGATGTGCTGATGGCGTTCCCGCTGTTCGTGCTGGCGATGGCGCTGGTGGCGGCGCTCGGCAACCGCATGGAGAACATCATCATCGCCACCGCCATCATCAACCTGCCGTTCTACACGCGCTTCGCCCGCGCCGAGGTGAACGTGCGGCGTAACCTGGGATGGGTGGAGGCGGCGCGGGCATGCGGCGA
Organism: Acetobacteraceae bacterium; assembly: GCA_037201625.1. Classification (GTDB taxonomy): domain Bacteria; phylum Pseudomonadota; class Alphaproteobacteria; order Acetobacterales; family Acetobacteraceae; genus JAMXLO01. Next base: position 802,867 of record JBBCGR010000004.1, read on the forward strand.
AAGCCATGCCGCGGTGGTGCTGCGCTTCCTGCTGCCCAACGTGCTGCCCGCCATGGCAGTGCAGATCTCGCTCAACCTCGGCTGGGCGATCCTGAATGCCGCCGGCCTGTCCTTCATCGGCCTGGGCGTGCAGGCGCCGACGCCGGAATGGGGCATCATGGTCGCCGAGGGCGCGCGCTTCATCACCACGGGCAAGTGGTGGCTGGTGGCGTTTCCCGGCCTCGCGCTGATGCTGACCGTGCTGTGCTTCAACCTGCTGGGCGACGGGCTGCGCGACATCCTCGATCCGCGCATGCGGACATGACCGCGCCGCTGCTGCAGATCGAGGACCTGCATGTCAGCTTCTCCACCCGGCACGGCCTGGTGGAGGCACTGAGCGGCGTCGACCTGTCGCTGGATGCCGGCCAGACGCTGGGGCTGGTGGGCGAGAGCGGCTCGGGAAAATCCGTCACCTCGCTTGCGGTCATGCGCCTGCTCGACCGCGCCGGGCGCATCACCGGCGGGCGGGTGCTGTTCCGCGGCCGCGACATCACGCGCGCCGGCAACAGCGACCTGCGCCAGCTTCGCGGCGCGGCGATGTCGATGATCTTTCAGAACCCGCGCGCGGCACTGAACCCGATCCGCACGGTGCAGGACCAGATCGTCGACGTGCTGCGCGCGCATCGGCGGATCGGTGGCCGCGAGGCACGCAGCACCGCGCTCGACCTGTTGCGCGCGGTGCGCATCCGCGATCCGGAGCAGCGGCTGTCGGCCTATCCGGGCGAGTTGTCGGGCGGCATGTGCCAGCGCGTCATGATCGCGATGGCGATCGCCTGCGAACCGAGCCTGCTGATCGCCGACGAACCCACGACAGGGCTCGACGTGACGACGCAGAAGGTGGTGATGGACCTGCTCGCCGGCCTCACCACCGAGCGCGGCATGGCGATGGTCTTGATCACCCACGATCTCGGCCTGGCCGCGCGCTATTGCGGCGCGATCGCGGTGATGGAGCGCGGCCTGGTGGTCGAGCAGGGCGAGACGGCCACGCTGTTCCGCAAGGCGCGCCATCCCTACACGAAGCGGCTGATCGCGGCGTCGCCCACGCGCAATTCGACGCTCGCCGATCTTGCGCAGGGCGCGCCGCCGCCGGCTGCTGCGGCAGTGCGAAGGCCAGCCGGCACCGGCGCACTGCTGGAGGTGCAGCACGTCGTGAAGACGTTCTCCGGCGTCGCCGCGGTAGACGATGTGTCGTTCCGCCTGGCGCCGGGCGGCAGCCTCGGGCTGGTCGGCGAATCAGGCTCCGGCAAGACCACGCTGTCGCGGATGATCTGCCGGCTGATCGATGCCGATCGCGGCGACATCCTTTTTCTCGGCCAATCGATCGGCGCGGTGCCGGCCCGCGAGTTCCATCGCTCGCCGCACCGGCGCGAGATCCAGATCGTGTTCCAGGACCCGAACGACAGCCTCAATCCGCGCTTCGCCGCCTTCGACTGCATCGCCCATCCGCTGCGGCGGCTGGAGGGGATGCGCGACGGCGCGGCACTGAACGACCGGGTGCGGGAGGCGGCGTCGCGCGCCGGACTGCCGGACGATCTGCTGGGGCGCTATCCGCACCAGTTGTCCGGCGGGCAGAAGGCGCGCGTCGGCATCGCGCGGGCGATCGCGCCGCGCCCGAAACTGCTGGTGCTGGACGAGCCGACCGCGGCGCTCGACGTGTCGATCCAGGCGGTGATCCTGCAGTTGCTCGACCGTCTGCGGCGCGAGGACGACATCGCGCTGCTGTTCGTCAGCCACGACCTGAACGTGGTCCGCATGCTGTGCGACCAGATGGTGGTGCTGCAGCAGGGCCGCGTGGTCGAGGCGGGCGACAGCCGGTCGGTGTTCGAGCATCCGCAGGCGGCCTACACCTGCGCCCTGCTCGACGCGATCCCCGCATTTCGATCCGCAGGAACGCCAGGACCAGGCGGTGCTGACCGACGGATGACGTGCGGCGCGGGCTCAGCGGTGGGCCGGCTCAGCGCGACTCCCCGGTGAATCCGCGCTGCAGCGCCGCCAGGTCGTCGAGCGCGGCCTGCGGCAGCGGACCCTTGGTCACCGCGGCGAGCGCCTGCTCGAATTCGTCCGGCGTCGCCATGCCGACCAGGATCGTGCCCATCGCCTTGTGGGTGATGGCGAAGCGCACCGCCGCCTCGGGCAGGCTCGCGACGTAGCCCCGCTCCACCAGCGGCAGCAGCCGTCGCGCGCGCGCCACATCGGCGTCGTAGCTGTTGGCGGAGCCGATCGGCTCGGGGGCCGGGCTGGCGATCGGATGCCGCTCGGTGCTGCCGCTCAGCGCGCCGCCGGCCAGCACGCGGATGCCGACCACGCCGACGCCGGCCGCCTGGGTATGATCGAACAGGCGGCCGTAATCCTGCGCCGGATAGCCCGGCGGCAGCGCCTCGCCGGCACTCGGGTTCAGCATGTTGTAGCTGACCTGGGCCGAGACGAAGGCGCGCGAGTCGATCACCTGGTGCAGCGCCGCCGTGTCGCCGACGGCGGTGATGCCGAGAAACCGCGTCTTGCCCTGCGCACGCAGCGCCTCGAAGGCGGGCACCACCTGTTCCAGCACGACCTTGGCGGCCAGCGATTCACCGCTGCCGTCCGTGGTGATCGGTTGTGCAGGTGGAAGATGTCGACCTGCGCGGGCCGGGGTTGGGGCGGGGGTCTCGCGCCCGCACGCCTGGGTTGCGTCTGCTGCATCCTGCGTCGTGGGCGTCCCCTTGCCGGGGCATGACCTGACCGCTACGGTCTGATTGGACCAGCGGATCGGGGCAAACCTCGATGTTCACGCCAGACCAAAATCGCCAGCAGGTGGTATTCGACAGGCTGCGGCAGGGCATCCTCGCCGGCACGCTGCCGGCCGGGTCTCGCCTGCCGCCCACGCGGGCACTCGCCGAGGAGCTTGGGGTCGCGCGGCAGACCGTGGTGCTGGCGTATGAGCGCCTGGCATCCGAGGGTTATGTGCGCGCCCGCACCGGCAGCGGCACCTATGTGGCGCCCGACCTGCCGGATGCCGCGCCGGACCCTGCCGTGCCACCGCCGACCGCGGCCAATCCGCTGTCCCGGCGCGGCCAGCACCTCGCGGGGGTGCCGGCCTCCGCCTCCGGCATCCTCGCCGTCGGCCCGGGCACGGCCCGCGACGCGGGGCCGGGCACGCTGCTGGCCGGCGGCGTGCCGGCCCCCGACCTGTTCCCCAAGGAGGCCTGGGCTCGCTGCGCCACGCGCGTGCTGAAGGCGCTGTCGAGCGACCTCACCGGCTATCCGCCACCGCAGGGCCTGGCCGACCTGCGCGCCCAGATCGCCGCGCACCTGGCGGCGACGCGCGGCCTGCTGGCCGATCCCGCCACGATCGTGATCACCGCCGGCACGCAGCAGGCGCTGCGCATCGCCGCCGACCTGCTGCTGGACCCGGGCGATGCGGTGTGGGTGGAGGATCCTGGCTATATCGCCGGCCGCGGCGCGTTGCTCGCCGCCGGCGCCGTGCCGGTGCCGGTGACGAGCGACGCGGAGGGACTGGATGTCGCCGCGGGCATCCAGCGCGCGCCCGAGGCGCGGCTCGCGCTGGTGGCGCCCTCGCATGCCACGCCGCTCGGCGGCGCGCTGCCGATCGGGCGGCGGCTGGCGCTGCTGGACTGGGCGGCGCGTGCCAACGCCTGGGTGCTGGAGGACGACTGCGACTCGGAGTTCCGCTGGAGCGGCCATCCGCTGCCGCCGCTGGCGACGCTGGACCGTGCCGGGCGGGTGATCTACTGCGGCACGTTCAGCAAGACGCTGGCGCCGGCGCTGCGCCTGGGGTTTGCGGTGGTGCCGGCGCCCCTGGTGCCGGCTTTCGTGCGTGCCGGCACGCTGATGGGCCGCGGCATCGATACGCTGAACCAGGCGATCCTGGCCGAATTCATGCGCCAAGGGCTGCTCGCGCCGCATGTCCGGCGCATGCGCACCGAGTATGCCCGTCGTCGCGCGGCGCTGCTGACGGCGATCGCGCGGCATGCGCCGTCGATCGTGCCGATCCCGGCGCCGGGCGGGCTGCATATGGTCGGACGTCTGCCGGACGATGCGGACGAGGCGGCGGCGGTTCAGGCATGCCGGGTGCGCGGGCTGGCGGTGGCGCCGCTCGGTGCCTATTACGCCGGGCCGCCGCGGATGCGCGGGCTGGTGATGGGCTTTGCCGGGACGCCGGCGGCGCTGGCCGCGGACACCGCGCGGCGCCTGGAAGCGGCGCTGCGGTAGGTTTCAGAGCGCGCTGCTCAGCGGTTGCTGTGCAGGAAGTGCGTTCCGATGTCCACCCACATGCGCCGGGCGGCGATCTCCAGGCTCACGCTCCATTCATGTTCGACGAAGGTCATGGCGTGCTGCAGCCGCTTTGCCGCAAGAACTTCGTCGCAGCAGAACCGGATAAAGCTCAACCGCTCGAAGCGATCGCCCCTCGGCGTCATGCCGTAGCGTTGCGCGATCTGCTTCATGTCGTGGTCGAAGGCCACCAGGACCGCGTCGTTGGCCAGCGCGGTCGCGGCAACCACCTGGTCGGGCGTTCGCTCCGGCAGGACATCGCGATGATCGATGACGTCATGGCCTCGCCCGGTCAGCGCCCTGCCGACAGAATCGGGCACCCCCGCGTCGAGAAGCGTCCGGAAGCGACCGCTGTCACCGCTCAAGCGGCCGCTTCGTAGCCGATGGCTGCGGCGATGTCGGCCTCGGTGAGCGTTGGATATTCCCTGCGAATGTCCTCGATCGAATAGCCCGCCTTGGCGAACAGCTTGATGCTCCTGACCGGGACCCGCGTGCCGGCGATGACTGGAGCGTTGTGCGCGATATTGCGTTGGCGCTCGATCTTGCCGATCAGCGAGGCATCGCGCTGTCGGAGTGATTTCACCGCAAGCTCGACATTGCCGGACACGACCCTCAGCGGGATCGCGAGGACCGCCTGGCCCGTCACGATCTCTTCGCGCGCGGCGGTCTCCGGATTGTCGAAGATGACGCTGCGGTTCAGCACATAGAGTGTCGTCTTCGCCCACAGCGGTTCGCCAAGTTGAGCCAGCTTCTCCTTGACCTCCCGAAGATGCGGGAGCGGGACCTTGGCCTCGTTCCGGAGGGCATTGATCACCCGCAGCGACACCAGGTCACGGAACGAATAGAGCCGGCTGTAGGGCGAGCGGCGATTGCGGTACGCCAGGCTGGGCACGAAGAATCCCGTCTGGTCCCAGTAGCGCAGTTGCCGTTTGCTGATGCCGGTGAGCCGTTCGGTCTGCTCTTCGGTAAAGGCGGCGATCGGTTCGCGTGTCTCAGGCACGCCCGCCTCCCATCCCAATGAACGCTCTTGCCGGCCGTTTGTACCATCGCGGAGTCGGCGGCGCAATTGGCGCCCAGGAGGCGTTGCCGGCCCAGGGGGATGCGGCCGCCGTCCGCCAGGCGTGCCGTTCAGCCGCCGTTCTGGCGCAGGCGGAACGGCGCGGCGGGGGTAGACGCCCAGCACCCGCACCTCCGAGGAGAAGAACGACAACTCCTCGAGCGCGCGGCGCATGGCGGGCTGTTCGGGGTGGCCGTCGGCGTCGCACATGAACTGGGTGGCGACGAAGTGGCCGCCCAGCATGTAGCTCTCCAGCTTGGTCATGTTCACGCCGTTGGTCGCGAAGCCGCCGAGGGCCTTGTACAGCGCGGCGGGCACGTTCCTGACGCGGAACACGAAGGTGGTCATCAGGTTGGGCTGGGAGGCGTCCGGCGTCCCCGGCTGGCGCGCCGTGATATAGAAGCGCGTGGTGTTGTGCGACGCGTCCTCGATGTTGGCGGCGAGGATATCGAGCCCGTAGATCTCGGCGGCGAGCGCCGATGCGATGGCGGCCTCCTCCTTGCGGTTCCACTGGGCGACAAGCTGGGCGGCGCCGGCGGTGTCGGCCTCCACCACCGGCGTCAGGCCCAGCCGGCGCAGGCTGTGGCGCACCTGGCCGAGCGCGACAGTGTGCGAATGCGCCCGCTTCAGGTCGGCCATCGTCGTTCCCGGCACGCCGAGCAGGCAGTGCTCGACGCGGTGGAAGTGCTCGCCGATGACGAACAGGCCGGATTCTGGCAGCAAATGGTGGATGTCGGGCACCCGGCCGGCCAGGCTATTCTCGCAGGGCAGCATGGCGAGGTCGGCGCGGCCCTCGCGCACCGCGTCCATGGCGGTCTCGAAGGATTCGCAGGGCAGGGGTGGCCATGTCGGGATAGGCGACCCGGCAGGCGAGGTCGGAATAGGCGCCGGGCACGCCCTGGAAGGCGATGGTGCCGGTCATGCGCCGGGCGCCAGCAGGCGGCGGGCGCGCTCCAGGTCCTCCGGCGTGTCGACGCCGAACAGTCCGTGTTCCATCCGCGCGCAGCCGATTCGCATACCCGCCTCCAATGCGCGCAGTTGTTCCAGGTGCTCGCGCCGTTCCAGCGGCGACGGCGGCAGCGCCACATAGCGCGCCAGTGCGGCACGGCGATAGGCGTAGATGCCGATATGGTGCCAGCGCGGCCCGTCGCCCCAGGGGATCGCCGCGCGCGAGAAATACAGCGCCGGCGCCACCGCCGCACCGTCGGCGAAGGCGCAGGCGGCCTTCACGAAGGACGCGGTGCCGGCCTCCGCCTCGGAGGCGATCGGCACCACCAGCGTGCCGATGTCGTAGGCGGCATCGGCCAGCGGCGCGACGGCCAGGCGAAGCTGCGCGGCGGTGATGGTGGGGGGCGTCGCCCTGCAGGTTCACCACCACGTCGTGCCGCCCCTCGGGATCCAGTTCCGCCAGTGCGGCGAACACGCGGTCCGAGCCCGACGGCAGGTCGGGATCGGTCAGCACGGCGCGTCCGCCCGCGGCGCGCACCGCATCGGCGATCTCCTGCTCGCCGCAGGCGACGGCGACCGGCCCAAGATCGGCCTCCCGCCCGCGCTCCAGCATATGCACGATCATCGGACGCCCGCCGATATCGGCCAAAGGCTTACCCGGCAAGCGGGTAGAAGCCATGCGGGCCGGAATGACGATAATAGGATTCATGAATGAATGGATCGCAAAGGCTGCGCCTTTGCTGGGGGTCCAGGGGGCAAAGCCCCTTGGCGGCTTCCTGGGTTGATGGGCACAGGTCGTTTCCCTATGGTGCGCGCACCTTATGGAGGCGAACGGCCCTGCGCAACGCCGGGCCGGCCGTCCTCTGCGCGTGTTTGAACGGGGAAGTCGCGCCGCATGGACAGTATGGAGGTCAACAAGGGCATTGCCGCGATCCTGGTCGCCGGCATCCTGTTCTTTCTCACCGGCATGATCGGCGACATCCTGGTGCATGAGAAGCACCTGGAGAAATCCGTCCTGAACATCGCCGCGGCGCCCGAATCGACCGGCGCGCCGCAACAGCCCACCGAGGTGCCGCCGCTGGCGCCGCTGCTGGCCTCGGCCGACCCTGCCGCCGGCGAGTCGACCGCCAAGAAGGTCTGCACCGCCTGTCACACCTTCACCAAGGGCGGCAAGCCGGGCGTCGGACCCAACCTGTATGGCGTGGTGGGCGCCCCGCACGGCCACGAGCAGGGCTTCAACTATTCCGCGGCGCTCAAGAGCAAGCAGGGCCCCTGGACGTTCGACGAGTTGAATGAATGGCTGCTGAAGCCGTCGGCCTACGCACCGGGCACCAGGATGGCCTTCGCCGGCATCAACAATGCCAAGCAGCGGGCCGACGTGATCGCCTATCTGCGGACGCTGTCGGACAATCCGGTGCCGCTGCCTGCGGTCACCGAGGCGCCGGCTGCCGCTGCGCCGGCCGCCGCTGCTCCCGCAGCCCCTGCCGCCGCCGCGCCGGCTGCGCCCGCCGCGCCGAAGCAGTAGCAGCGGCCAGGCACTTGCCGGTCAGCCCACCCGACCTGGACCGGCTGGTTGCCGCGGCCGAAGCCGCCGCGGATGTCGCGGGCGCCGTGGTGCGCCCCTTCTTCCGCGCCGCGCTTTCGATCGACGACAAATCCGACCGCTCGCCGGTGACCATCGCCGACCGCACCGCCGAACAGGCGATGCGGGCGGTACTGGCGGAGCGGTTCCCTGCGCATGGCATCCAGGGCGAGGAATTCGGCCTGGACCGGCCGGAGGCAAGGCTGCGCTGGGTGCTCGACCCGGTCGACGGCACGCGCGCCTTCATCAGCGGGCGGCCGACCTTCGGCACGCTGATCGCGCTGCTGGATGGCGAGACGCCGATTCTGGGCATAATCGACCAGCCGATTTCGCGGGAGCGCTGGATCGGGGCGGTCGGGCGTGCCACACTGTTTCGCGGGCCATACGGTGGGCGTGCCGGGTGCCGCCCGTGTGCCACGCCGTCCGACGCCGAACTGTCCTGCACCAGCCCCGAGATGCTGGGACCGGACCAGCAGCGCTGGCAGCGTCTGGCGGATCAGGTGCGGCGCAACTACTGGGGCGGTGACTGCTACGCGCACGGCCTGCTGGCGCTGGGCCAGATCGATGTCATCGCCGAGACGACGATGAACCTGTGGGACTGGGCCGCGCTGGTGCCGGTGGTCGAGGGTGCCGGCGGACGGGTGACCGACTGGTCCGGCCAGACGCTGCGGCCCGGCGGCGACGGCAGGGTGCTGTCGGTCGGTGATCCGGCGCTGCTGCCACAGGTCGTCGCACTGCTTAATTAGACTTTAGTTGTCAGGGGCCGATATGGCGACACACAGTCCGATCCTATGCGCCTCATAGCTCTCCTCTCACTGCTCTGTCTCGCCGCTGCGCCAGCGGTGGCGGACGATGGCCCCGTCACCCGCAGCAATGCCATCGCGATCCTCGCCAAGCCGGCGCTGCCGCCGGACTTCCCGTATTTCCCCTATGTGAACCCGACTGCGCCCAAGGGCGGCGAGGTCACCCTCGCGTCGATCGGCATGTTCGACAGCTTCAACCCGTTCATCCTGCGCGGCACCTCGACCTTCGGCATGCTCAGCCCGTGGGTGGCGCTGCCGGGCGGCTCGGGTTCGGGCTCCAGCGTCGGCCATCTGTGGGAGAGCCTGCTGACCTCATCGGCCGATGAGGTCTCGGTGGCCTACGGGCACCTGGCCGGCGTGATCGAACTGCCGGCCGACAAGATGTGGGTGGCGTTCGAGTTGCGGCCCGAGGCAAAATTCTCCGACGGCACGGCGGTGACCGCGGAAGACGTCGCCTGGACCTACACCACGCTGCTGGAGAAGGGGCGGCCCAGCTTCCGCATCCAGATGGCGGACGTGAAGGACGTGGTGGTCGAAGGCCCGCGCCGCGTGCGGTTCAACTTCAAGTCGAACGAGAACCGCGAGTTGCCGCTGATCCTGGGCGGCCTGCCGGTGCTGCCGAAGCATTTCTTTGACGGCCGCGACTTCAGCAAGCCGCTGACCGACCCGCCGGTGGGCTCCGGCCCGTACCGCATCGCGAGCTTCGAGCTTGGCCGCACCGTGACCTATGCGCGGCGCCCCGACTGGTGGGCGGCGAACCAGCCGACCGGCATCGGCACCAATAACTTCGACCGTGTGCGCATCGAGTATTTCCGCGACTCGACCGTCGCGATGGAGGCGTTCAAGGCCGGCCAGATCGACCTGCGCAGTGAGAACATCTCGAAGAACTGGGCGACCGCCTACGACTTCCCCGCCGTCCAGCGCGGGCTGGTGATCAAGCGCGACTTCCAGCACCGGCTGCCGACCGGCATGCAGGGCTACGCGATGAACACCCGCCGGCCGGTGTTCGCCGACCCGCTGGTGCGCCAGGCGATCGCCGAGGTGTTCGACTTCGAATGGTCGAACAAGAACCTGTTCTACAGCAGCTACAGCCGCACGCTGAGCTACTTCAGCAACAGCGACATGGCCTCCTCCGGCGTCCCGCAGGGCGACGAGTTGAAGCTGCTGGAGCCGTTCCGCAAGGACCTGCCGCCGGCGCTGTTCACCGAGCCGTACAAACTGCCGGTCACCGACGGCTCCGGCAACAATCGCGACCAGCTTCGCCACGCGCTGGAGTTGTTGCAGCAGGCGGGCTGGTCGGTGAAGGACCGCAAGCTGGTGGACAAGGCCGGCCAGCAGATGAGCTTCACGATCCTGCTGGACGAGCCGTCGCTGGAGCGGCCGCACTGCCCTACGTGCAGTTGCTGCAGAAACTCGGGATCGACGCGCGGGTGCGCACGGTGGACCGCGCGCAGTACCAGCACCTGACCGACGAATTCGACTTCGACATCATCATGATGGTGTACCCGCAGGGCGACCTGCCAGGCAACGAGCAGCGCGACTTCTTCTCCTGTGCGGCGAGCAAGGCGCAGGGCAGCTACAACGTCCCCGGCGTCTGCGACCCCGCCGTCGACGCCCCTGATCGAGCGCATCGTCAATGCGCAGGACCGCGAGACGCTGACCACGGCGGCGCGGGCGCTCGACCGGGTGCTGCTGTGGCGCTGGTTCGTGGTGCCCAACTGGCACAGCAGCACGTTCCACATCGCCTACTGGGACCGCTTCGGCTATCCCGACAAGCCGATCCGCGAAGGCTTCAACTTCGATACGTGGTGGGTGGACGCGGCGAAGTCGGCGGCGATCGAGGCGGCGAAGCGGGCAGTGACACCCGGCAGGTTCTGATGGCCGCCTACCTCGTCCGCCGTCTGCTGCTGGTCATCCCGACACTGTTCGGCATCATCGCGATCAACTTCGTGGTGATCCAGTTCGCCCCCGGCGGACCGGTGGAACAGATGATCGCCGAGTTGAAGGGCAAGGGCGACATGTCCTCCCGTCTCGGCGGCGCGGCGTCGGAGTTCGGCAGTTCCGGCTCCTATCGCGGCGCCCGCGGCCTCGACCCGGCGATCATCGAGGACATCCGGAAGCTGTTCGGCTTCGACAAGCCGCCGCTGACGCGCTTCCTCGACATGATCGGCGGCTACCTGCGCTTCGATTTCGGCCGCAGCTTCTTCCGCGACCAGAGCGTGCTGCAACTCGTGCTGCAGAAGATGCCGGTCTCCATCTCGCTCGGATTGTGGTCCACGCTGCTGGTGTATTTCATCTCCATCCCGCTCGGCATCGCCAAGGCGGTGCGTGACGGCACCCGCTTCGATCTGGCCACCAGTGCCGCGGTGCTGATCGGCTACGCCATCCCGAGCTTCCTGTTCGCCATCATGCTGGTGGTGCTGTTCGCCGGCGGCAGCTTCTTCCAGTGGTTCCCATTGCGCGGGATGACCAGCGAGGGGGCCGCCGCCTGGAGCTTCCCGGCGCGCGTGGCGGACTATGCCTGGCACATGGTGCTGCCGACCGTCGCGGTGGTGGCCGGCGGGTTCGCCAGCCTGACGATGCTCACCAAGAACTGCTTCCTCGAGGAGATCCGCAAGCAGTACACGGTGACCGCGCGCGCCAAGGGCGCCGGCGAGCAGCGCGTGCTGTACGGCCACGTGTTCCGCAACGCCATGCTGCTGATCATCGCCGGCTTCCCGCAGGCGTTCATCGGCATCCTGTTCACCTCCGCCCTGCTGGTGGAGATCGTGTTCTCGCTCGACGGCATCGGCCTGCTGGGCTTCCAGTCGGCGATCCAGCGCGACTATCCGGTGATGTTCGGCACGCTCTATATCTTCACGCTGCTCGGCCTGCTGATGCAGATCGTCGGCGACGTGCTGTACACCGTGGTCGATCCGCGCATCGACTTCGAGGCCAGGAGGTGACGCTGTCGCCGATCACCCGCGGCGGATCGCGATCTTCCGCCGGAACCGCCGCGGCTATGTCTCGTTCTGGCTGTTCCTGATCCTGTTCGGGGCCAGCCTGTTCGCCGAGTTCATCGCCAATGACCGGCCGCTGCTGGTGCGGTTCGATGGCCATTGGTACGTGCCCGTGCTGCTCGACTACAGCGAGGATGATTTCGGTCCCGGCTTCATGCCGACCGAGGCCGACTTCACCGACCCCGACCTGCAGCGCATGATCAACGCGCATGGCTGGATGATCTGGCCGCTGGTGCCATATAGCTTCGGCAGTATCGTGAAGGATCTGCCGGTGCCGGCACCCTCGCCGCCCTCGCTGCGCAACCCGCTCGGCACCGACGACCAGGCGCGTGACGTGCTGGCCCGCGTGATCTACGGCTTCCGCCTGTCGGTGCTGTTCGGCTTCGCGCTCACCTTCGTGTCATCGGCGATCGGCATCGCGGCCGGCGCGGTGCAGGGGTTTTACGGCGGCATCACCGACCTGCTGTTCCAGCGTTTCATCGAGATCTGGAGCGGCATGCCGCAACTCTATCTGCTGATCATCCTGGGCAGCATCATCACGCCCGGCTTCTGGGTGCTGCTGGTGTTCCTGCTGCTGTTCTCCTGGATGAACCTCACCGGCGTGGTGCGCGCCGAGTTCCTGCGCGGCCGCAACCTCGACTACGTGCGCGCGGCCAAGGCGCTCGGCGTGTCCAACATCGCCGTGATGTGGCGGCACATCCTGCCCAACGCGATGGTCGCGACGCTGACCTTCCTGCCGTTCACGCTGTCGGGGTCGGTGACCATCCTGGCCAGCCTCGATTTCCTGGGCTTCGGCCTGCCGCCCGGATCACCGTCGCTCGGCGAGCTCGTGGCGCAGGGCAAGAACAACCTGCAGGCGCCGTGGCTCGGCTTCACCGCGTTCTTCGTGCTGGGGGGCGTGCTGACGCTGCTGATCTTCGTGGGCGAGGCGGTACGCGACGCGTTCGATCCGCGGCGGTCGGTGCTATGAGCCTGGTCGAGGTCGAGAACCTGTCGGTGGCGTTCGGCGCCAAGCGCGTCGTGCGCAACGTCTCCTTCACGCTCGACCGCGGCGAGACGCTGGCGCTGGTCGGCGAATCCGGCTCCGGCAAGTCGCTGACCGCATTGTCGCTGCTGCAGCTTCTGCCGCCGCATTGCGACAATCCCACCGGCAGCATCCGGCTGGACGGTGAGGAGATGATCGGCGCCGACGCCGCAACGCTGCGCCGAGCGCGCGGCGAGGTCGCGGGCATGGTGTTCCAGGAGCCGATGAACAGCCTGAACCCGCTGCACCGCATCGGCCGACAGGTGGCCGAGGCGGTCACGCTGCATCGGCGCATTCCGGCGCAAGGCCTGCGCCAGCGGGTGATCGATGCGCTGGGCCAGGCCGGCTTCGCCGATGCCGAGCACCGGTTGGAGGCATTTCCGCACCAGCTTTCGGGCGGCCAGCGCCAGCGGGTGATGATCGCCATGGCGCTCGCCAACAACCCCGCGCTGCTGATCGCCGATGAGCCGACCACGGCGCTGGACGTCACCATCCAGGCACAGATCCTGGCGCTGCTGGCGCGGCTGCGCACCGAGCGGCAGATGGCGCTGCTGCTGATCACCCACGACCTGCAGATCGTGCGCCGCTATGCCGACCGGGTGTGCGTGATGAAGGACGGCGAGATCGTCGAGTCCGGTCGCGTCGCCGATGTCTTCGCGGCCCCGTTCCATCCCTATACCTGCATGCTGCTGGGCGCCGTGCCGCAGGGCCGGCCGGCGCCGGTGCCGAACGATGCGAAATGCCTGCTGCGTGCCGATGACGTGAAGGTGCACTTCGCGATCCGCCGCGGCCTGATGCGCCGGACGGTGGGGCATGTGAAGGCGGTGGACGGCGTGTCGATCACGGTGCGCGAGGGCGAGACGCTGGGGCTGGTGGGCGAGAGCGGCTCCGGCAAGACCACCATGGCACTGGCGGCGCTGCGGCTGGAGCGCGCGGGCGGCAGCATCTCCTTCGATGGCGCCGATCTCGGCGGCTACGACCAGCGCGGCATGTGCAAGTTGCGCTCGTGCATGCAGATCGTGTTCCAGGATCCGTTCGGCAGCCTGTCGCCGCGCATGCCGGTGGGCGATGTCGTCGCCGAGGGGCTGCGCGTGCACGAACCCGGCCTGTCGCGCGCCGAGCGCGAGTGGCGCGTGGCGGCGGAGTTGGAGGAGGTGGGGTTGCCGGCCGATGCCGCGCACCGCTATCCGCACGAGTTCAGCGGCGGGCAGCGCCAGCGCATCGCCATCGCCCGCGCCATGGTGCTGAAGCCGCGCTTCGTCGTGCTCGACGAGCCGACCAGCGCGCTGGATATGTCGGTGCAGGCGCAGATCGTCGACCTGCTGCGCCGGCTGCAGCTTGTGCACCGGCTGGCCTATCTGTTCATCAGCCACGACCTGAAGGTGGTGCGCGCGCTGGCTCACCGGATCGTGGTGCTGCGCCATGGCCGCGTGGTGGAGCAGGGCGATGCCGACACGGTGTTCTCCCACCCGCGGGAAGAGTATACGCGGGCGCTGATGGCCGCGGCCTTTTCGCTGGAGGATCGCCCGACGGCGGATCTCGATCAGTAAGCCGGCGGCGATCGCAAACCCTGGAGGTCCTCATGCAGGTACTCTCACGCCGCCAAGCGCTGTTCGCTGCCGCCGCCGTCGGCACGGTGTTCGCCTCGCCCCGCGCCTTCGCCCAGGCCGCCGCGCCTGCCGGTCCGTTCACGCTGCCGCCGCTGCCCTATCCGCCCGAGGCGAACGAGCCGCATATCGATGCGCAGACCATGCTGCTGCACCATGACAAGCATCACGCGGCCTATGTCGCCAACCTCAACGCCGCGGTGAAGGACCATCCGCAGGCCGCGGCCCTAGGCCTCTCCGGCATCCTGGCGAAGCTCGGCGAGTTGCCCGATTCCATTCGCACCACGGTCCGCAACAATGCCGGCGGGCACGCCAACCATTCGATGTTCTGGCTGGTGATGGGCGGCCGCGGCGGCCCGCCGTCGGGCGAGGTGGCCGCCGCGATCGACCGCGACTTCGGCTCGTTCGACAAGCTGAAGGACGGCTTCAACCGTGCCGGCCTGACGCAGTTCGGCTCGGGCTGGGCGATGGTGACGGTGGACCGCGCGGGCAAGCTCGCGGTGGTGAACCGGCCGAACCAGGACACGCCGCTGATGGATGGCGGGCACGTGCTGTTCGCCAACGACGTGTGGGAGCACGCCTATTACCTGAAATACCAGAACCGCCGGGCGGATTACCTGACCGCATGGTGGAACGTGGTGAACTGGCCGGAAGTGGCGAAGCGCTACGCCGCGGCGAAGGCAGGCACGCTGGACGTCTGACCCCCTGTCATTGCGAGCGCAGCGAAGCAATCCCCATGGTGGTGGGACGTGTCATGGGGATTGCTTCGTCGCTGCGCTCCTCGCAATGACAGTGTGACCCGGTCAGCGCTTGATGGACGGCGGGCACGCTGGACATCTGACCCCCTGTCATTGCGAGCGCAGCGAAGCAGTCTCCATGGTGGTGCGTCCTGTCATGACGATTGCTTCGTCGCTGCGCTCCTCGCAATGACAGTGGGCGTTCACCACGCCTCCTTGCCCTCCTTGGGACGCACCGTCAGGCGCGCACGCTGTTCGGCCTCGTGCTTGTCGAACATCGCGCGCGCCGCGGTGGATCGTTTCTCGGTCAGTTCGTCGCGATGTTCCGTGCACCAGTCGAAGGATTCCACGCGCGGGATGTTGTCGCCGGAGAAATGCGGCATGACATAGCGCGCATAGAGTTCGTAGGAGCGCTTGGTCTGCTCCCAGTCGGCCCAGTTGTGCGCCTGCTGCAGGAACACGCCGAACTCGCCCTGCTTCGATTTGAGCCGCTCGATCAGCGCGATCGCGTCATCCGGCGTGCCGATCACGCCGAACTTGTTCTCGACGAACCACTCGGCCGCGTCCTGGCCCGGCGGCACGATGAAGCGTGGCTGGTTGTTGTTGAGATAGCCGAGATAGCGTTCGAAGCCGAACTTTACATTCTCGAACGCCTTGGCGCGCGTCTCGGCGATGTGCATCGGTCCCACCAGGCGGAGCCGCGCCGGATCCATCGTGCGGCCCTGCTCGGCGGCGAGGTCGTTCGCGATCTGCCAGTTGGCGGCGAGCGCGTCGTAGCCGAACGGGTTGGTCGCCGCGACGCAGATCATGCTGAGGTCGTACTTGCCGGCGAGCCGGCCGCCTGACGGCGTGACCGCGCTGACCACCGCGACCTCGGGATACGGCCGTGTATATGGACGCAGATGCGCCCGGGCATTGACGAAGGTGTACCAGTCGGTCTTCTCCGTTACGATCTCGCCCTTGAAGAACCGCAGGATCACGTCCAGCGCCTCGGCCATGCGGTCGCGCTGCGTGCTCGGATCGATGCCGAGCATCAGTGCGTCGGACGCCAGCAGCCCGGGGCCGGCACCGAACATGACGCGGCCGCGCGTGTGGTGGTCGAGCTGGATGATACGGTTCGCCGTCATCAGCGGGTTGTGGTAGGGCAGCGAGATCACGCCGGTGCCGAAACGGATGGACCGCGTGCGCTCGGCGGCGACCGCGATGAACAACTCGGGCGAGGAGATGGTTTCCCAGCCCGCGGAGTGATGTTCGCCGATCCAGGCTTCGTTGAAGCCCAGGCGGTCGAGCCACTGCATCAGTTCCAGGTCGCGGTCCATGCAGGCCGCCGGATTCTCATCCATCGGGTGGAACGGCGGCAGGAAGACGCCGTGGCGGAGCGGGATCTGGGACATGGTGCGCCTCTTGGACTGGTTGGCCCATTGTGGGGGAGGGTTGCGCCAGGCTGCAAGAATCGGACGGTGCCGAACACAGAGTTCCACGTAGCCAGATCGCTGCGACGCGCCCGAACAGAGCCCGCACCTGCGCCGATCCGGTCCGTCCCCGACGCGCAGCCCGGATTCTATTCTTCCTCCGTGGCTCTCCGTGTTTCCTCGCGCCAACTCCGTGTTGCAAAGCGGTGCCGACGACCCGCGGACGCGTGAATGGACCCACCGCCGCTCAAGACGCCATCGCGGCGCGCACTCGGCATGAAAGTATAGGTGGAACCAACGACCGGTCAGAAGTCGGGAGGGTCATTATTTGACATCCCTGACCATCTCGCTCACAGATTCATGCAACGAACGAAAAAACAAGGGAGGATCCACATGTCAGCGACGACCCGAGGATCAACCGTGCCGTGGTGGAAGGAACCCACCAAGGATCAATGGTACGCCTATATTGCTGCCTGGCTGGGCTGGACGCTGGATGCGTTCGATTTCACCGTCTTCCTCTTGATCATGGCGCCGATCGCGCAGGAATTCGGCGTGCCGCTCATCGAGGTCACTGCGGTCTTCACGGTCACGCTGATCATGCGCCTGGCCGGTGCGACGGCCTCCGGTTGGCTGGCCGATCGGATGGGGCGCCGGGCGCCGCTGATGATCTCGATCCTGTGGTACTCGATCTGCAATCTCCTTGCGGGCTTCTCGCCCACTTTCACATTCCTGTTCGTCGTGCGGGCGCTGCTGGGCATCGGGATGGGCGCCGAATGGCCGGCCGGCGCGGCGCTGGCCATGGAGTCCTGGCCGGCACGATCGCGCGGCTTCATGTCCGGTGTGCTGCAAGGATCATGGGGGCTGGGCTTCGCATTGTCGGCACTGGCCTACGGACTTCTGTACGCCCCGCTCGAGGCCTGGCATAAGGGCTATGGCTGGCGTGGCATGCTGATCCTGGGCGTGCTGCCGGCCCTGGCCTGCGTATGGATCCGGATGTACGTGAAGGAACCGGAAGTCTGGGCCGAGAACAAGAAGATCCAGGATGCGAGCCAGCAGCAGGTCTCGCTGCCGCTGTTCGCCATCTTCAAGCCGAAATACCTTTTCAATACTGTGACGGGCTGCCTGTGGATGGCCGCGAATTTCTGCGTCTACTATTCGATCTGGGCCATGCTCGGCACCTATCTGCAGAAAGAACTGGGGTGGACGCCGGCGCAGGTGGCGGTCCCGGTCTTCTGGGGCAATATCGTCACGTTCCTCGCCTGCTGCTTCTGGGGAGCGCTGTCGGAAAAGATCGGACGCCGCTGGGCACTGATGATTCCGACATTCGTCGCCATCTTCATCGCGCCGATCTATCTGACGACGACGGATCCGACCATGTTCCTGGTCTGGTTCATGCTGATGATCTGTTTCGTCGGCGGCAAGGATGCGCTCAACCCCGGCTGGCTGTCGGAACGCTACCCGACCGAGGTCCGGGCGACCGCGGCCGGCTTCGTCTATCACCAGGGCGCGGTGTGGGGCGCGTTCGTCGCGCCGGTGCTGACCTATTTCGCCGTCAACCAGCAGACCGGCTTCGCCATGCCGATGCTGTACGGCACGGTCGGGTCGCTGATCGTCTATGTCGTCGCGGTGTATCTGGGGCCGGAAACCAAGGGCATGCAGATGACCGCCCAACTGGAGATCTTCGAGAAAGAAGAGTATCCGTAACGTTCCGCTTGGTGCGAGGGGAGCGGCCGGGGCGTGGGCTCCGGCCGTTCCGCCATTGGGGGAAGGGCACAGCCAGACCAGGCTGGATAGACCAGCGAACCGATCATGCCGTCGCCGCGTCGACCGGTCACCGCCGTGGCGACGCGGCACCTGGTCCCTGCGCGATGCGTCGTGGCCTTCCGCGCATCCGGTCGGCCGGTCATCCAATCGGCAGGCATTGACGGTTCATCAACGACTCCCGCCCTACGCTGTGCGGTCACACTTCCGGGCAGCCGCAGTGCATCGTTCGCAGCACACGACCAGGACCAGGCGCCGTCTCACTCAGTCTCACGCCGGCGCGTCCTGCGTTCTCTTGAGACATCGGTGAAACGACCGCATGGCCACGGCATCGCACGCCATGGGGCATCGCCTCGCCGAACGTTCCATTGAGACGATCGCGGGACGGCTGCATCGGCCGCGCTTGACCCCTGGCGGCCAAGGGAGTGTCCTTTCCCCAACGATAGCGCGGGAGGAACATGACAATGCACGACACCGTCATCCGCGGCGGCACCATCGTCGACGGCACCGGCAGGCCATCCTTCACCGGTGACGTTGCCATCGATGGCGACCGCATCGCACAGGTCGGCGGCAAGGCCGGCCCCGCCAGGCGCGACATCCAGGCCGAGGGCAGGCTGGTCACGCCCGGCTGGGTCGACGTGCACACCCACTACGACGGCCAGGCCACCTGGGACCGCGAACTCGCGCCGTCATCCTGGCACGGCGTCACCACCATCCTGTTCGGCAATTGCGGCGTCGGCTTCGCCCCGGTGCGCCGCGAGCACCACGCCTCGCTGATCGGCCTGATGGAGGCGGTGGAGGAGATCCCCGGCATCACGCTGACCGAGGGCCTGAAGTGGGACTGGGAGACCTTCCCGGAATACCTGGATGCGCTGGACCGCATGCCGCGCGCGATCGACGTGGCGGCCCAGGTGCCGCACCATCCGCTGCGCGTCTACGTGATGGGCGAACGCGCGATCAACCGCGAGAAGGCCACAGCGGACGACATCGAGGCCATGCGGCGGATGACGCGCGAGGCGCTGGAGGCGGGCGCGTTCGGCTTCACCACCTCGCGCACCAACTCCCACAAGACGCCGAGCGGCGAGATGGTGCCCGGCCGCTACTCCGAGGTGCAGGAGCTTCTCGGCATCGGCTCGGCGTTCAAGGGCCTGAAGCACGGCGCGTTCGGCGTGAACAGCGACTTCGACATCGAGAGCGAGGAACTGGCCTGGATGACGCAGCTTGGCCAGCAGACCGGCCGGCCGGTGTGGTTCCTGCTGACCGACCGCCCGACCGATCCGGTGCGCTGGCAGCGCCTGATGGAGGGCGTGCGCGCCGCCCGCGCACAGGGCGCCTTCGTCACCGCGCAGGTCGCCGGCCGGCCGGTGGGCGTGATGCTGGGCGTGGATACCGCGCTGAACCCGTTCTCGATCCGGCCCAGCTACCAGGAACTGCTGGCGCTGCCCGCGGCCGAACGGCTGCGACGGCTGCAGGACCCGGCGGTCCGCGCCCGCATCCTGGCCGATGAACCGTCGGACGAGTTGGTGCAGCGGCTGTCGCAGTTCCGCATGCGGATCACGACGAGCTGGCACCGCATGTTCCCGATGGGCGACCCGCCGAACTACGAGCCGGAGGCGTCCGCCAGCATCGCCGCGATGGCCGGGCGATCCAACCACTCGCCGGCCGAGGTGGCGTACGACTACC
This sequence comes from Acetobacteraceae bacterium, assembly GCA_037201625.1. Lineage (GTDB taxonomy): Bacteria > Pseudomonadota > Alphaproteobacteria > Acetobacterales > Acetobacteraceae > JAMXLO01. The sequence goes on from JBBCGR010000004.1 coordinate 822,788, forward strand.
TGGCGGGCGGGCTGGACAAGTTCCTGTTTTTCCCGATCGTCGGCTACAACGAGGACAACCACGACGTCATCCGCACCATGCTGACCTCCCCCGAGACGGTACTCGGGTTGTCGGATGGCGGCGCGCATTGCTCCTCGATCAGCGACGCCTCGCTGCCGTCGTGGATGCTGACGCATTGGGGGCGCGACCGGACGCGTGGCCCGGGCTTGCCGCTGGAGCTGATCGTCAAGCGCCAGACCAGCGAGACGGCGGATTTCTTCGGCTTCGCCGATCGCGGCCGGCTGGCGCCGGGCCTGAAGGCGGACGTCAACGTCATCGACTTCGAGCGGCTGCGGCTGCACGTGCCGGAGATCCGCTACGACCTGCCGGCCGGCGGACGACGCCTGGTGCAGCGGGTGGACGGCTACATCGCCACGCTGGTGTCCGGCACGCCGGTGTTCGAGCACGGCGAATACACCGGCGCGACGCCAGGCCGGCTGGTGCGCGCCGGCTGATCGGCCCGCCGCCCTTCCCCGTCACAACGGAGAGGGCGGCGGCACCGGGTCAGCGCGACTTGTAGGCGCGGTGGCAGGCACCGCAGGTGTCGGCGACCGCCTTCACCTGGGCCGCCACGCCGTCCGCATCGCCCGCCTTGGCGAAGTCGGCGAGCTTCAGCGAGGCATCCGCCATGGCGTCGGATGCCTTCTGAAAGCCCGCCATGTCGGACCAGATCGCGGGCAGCGCGGCCGTGCCGTGGCCCTGCTCGCTGCCCTTCGGGAACAGCGTCGGGTACTGCTTGATCCAGCGCGCCATGGCCTTCGCCGGATTCTCCACCGTCTTCAGGTCACCCTTGGCGGCGACCACCGCGCGGATGCCGGCGAAGGTCGACGACAGCAGGTCCTGGCCGGCCTGGCGCGTCTCGATCACGTCCACGCCCTGTGCCTGGGCGCTCCCCGCCGTCGCCAGCATGAGTGCCGTCATAAGCGCGAGTTTCCTCGTCATCCGATCCATCCCCCTGTTGTTGAAAGTCGGACGCGGCGCGGCAGGCAAAATTCCCGCGACCGGACCGAAAGCGGTGGCAGAATCGCAGACCCTCCGCCACATGGGAAGCATGTCACGCATCCAGGCCGTCGCCGTCTTCTGCGGCTCCCGCACCGGCCGCAATCCCGCCTGGCGGGCGGCTGCGCGAGCGCTGGGCGAGGGGCTCGCCGCCTCCGGCCTGCATCTGGTCTACGGCGGCGGGCGCATCGGCCTGATGGGCGAGATCGCCGATGCCGCGCTGGCCGCGGGCGGCGCCGTCACCGGGGTGATCCCCGACTTCCTGATGCGCCGCGAGGTGGCCCATGCCGGGCTGGCGGCGCTGGAGGTGACTGGCTCGATGCACGCCCGCAAGCAGCGCATGTTCGAACTGGCGGACGCCTTCGTGATGCTGCCGGGCGGGATCGGCACCTACGACGAGACGGTCGAGATCCTGACGTGGGGCCAACTCGGCCTGCACGCCAAGCCGGTGCTGATCTGCGACGTCGCCGGCTCCGCGCGTGCCTTCGTCGCGGCGATCGATGCGGCGATCGAGGCGGACTTCACACCACCCGGCGTCCGCGCGCTGTTCGAGGTCCTGCCGGGGGTGCCCGCGGTGCTGGATCGCCTGGCCCGGGTGTCGGGCGGGGCGGGCGGCGATGCGGCCCGGCTGTGAATGCCGGCGAGCGTGCTGCTGGCACCTTGCCCGCGGCGAGGCCGGGAGCTATATGCGCCGCCTTGGCCGGAGTGTAGCTCAGCCTGGTAGAGCACTGTGTTCGGGACGCAGGGGCCGGAGGTTCGAATCCTCTCACTCCGACCAAATGACTGGGACGTATGTTGCTGTCAGTCCCGACGTAGTCACGCCCAGGGCTCCTGCGGACCGGCAACCATTCCTTAATCGAATGCTGCTTCAATAGCGTCTGCCGTCGTACAGGCACTTCGGGCGTTGCCCTGTCGAGCCGCCGTACGGCTGGAGGACGGGATGCTGCTGCACGCTGGTCACCGGGGGGGCGCTGACGGGTGCCATTAGCCCTGGCCGCGGCCGGCTGGATTGCCCGGTTGCAACACTGGCGCCTCGGCATTCCGCACGGCGTGACGCCGGAGGAATGGGCACTCGCCGGCAACCCGATCAAGGGCACGTGTCCGGTATGCGGCACGGCGGGCGTGCGCTTCAGCGGCTTCACGGAGAATCTCCGCGAATCCGGAGCCTGCTCGCAATGCGGTGCCGCGAACCGCCAGCGGCAGATGGCCTTCGCGCTGCGCAAGAAGCTCCGCCTCGCGACACGTCGCCCGCTGGCACTGCCGGCAGGGTGCCGCCTCTACAACGCTGAGATCAGCGGCGCGCTTCATGCGGCCCTCGCGCCCTCGCCCGGCTATGTCTGTTCCGGCTACTGGGGCGATGAGGTTGCGCCTGGGTCCACCGTGAACGGGAGCCGACACGAGGATCTGGAACATCTGTCGTTCGCCGACGGCACACTGGACTTCATCCTGACCAGCGACGTGCTGGAGCACGTGTCGGACGCCTATCGCGCGCATGGCGAGATATTCCGCGCTCTCCGCCCCGGCGGCTGGCACATATTCACCGTGCCGTTCATCCCGCAGATGCCGAACGACGACGTTCGCGCGCTGCGCCGGGATGGCGAAATCGAATACCTGGCGGAGGCGCTGTATCACGGCGACCCGTTGCGACCCACCCAGGGCATCCTGGTCTGGCGCATCTTCGGCAGGGAAATGCTGTCGCGCCTCGAGCAGACCGGATTCAGCACGGCCACGATGCAGGTTCGCACACCGGATCAAGGCATCCTGGGCGACAACGCCTTCGTGTTCACCGCTCGCAAACCGCCGGCCGGCCGTGGGCGGCGTGGCCGGTGGCTGTCCTGAACCGCGCGGTGCCCAGGCGGGCGGCGATCGGCTCGTGCGCACGGGACGCTGCCGAAACCGAGTGACCGCAGGAACCGTCCGGGCCCAATGCCGGTCCGCGAGAGCCGCTGGGCGATTGGCTGCCGGCCGCGCGAGGTTTGGCAGGCGCGCCCCGGTATGGTTTGCTTTCGATAACGGCAGGCCGCGGGCCGCTTCGCCGGCGCGGAGAGTGATGGAGGGCGAGACCACGGACGACTTCGTCGCGTTCCTGACCAATCCGAACACGAGCCGCAACGCTATCCACACCAGGGACCATGGCGGCTCGCAGTGGCCCGACGATAGGCCATCCGGATGAGCGAACCGGCCGCGGCGGCCGTGAAGCCGCAACGGCGAGGGCCGGAACCGACGCTGCGCCGCGTGGCGCAAGCGAGGAAGGGAGACGCTGCGAAGGGAGGCGCAGTGCGCGGGGGCCGGCATCTCCGACACGAGATGGCGACCCGCGGTACGAAACATTATTCTGCGCCAGGGGCATAATGCCGGATACGATCATGATTGACGACCAGACAGCACTTCGTACGGCGATCGATCTGCTGCGTGACGCCAGCAAGAGCGGGCGGAAACCTTCAGGACAGCCCCTCGAGCCGGGCGCCGCGGCGCTGCACGAGCGGGCAGCCGCGCATCTCGAGGCGCTGCTGCACCGGCAATCGGAGGCCGGCCTGCAGGATCTGATCGACGCCATGCCCATCCATGTATGGACCAGTCGCGCGGATGGCTCGGACGTTTTCTTCAATCGCCGGCGCCTGGAATACACCGGGCCCGACGTCGACTGGTTCAGCATCATCCATCCGGACGAGCGCGCGGAACGGGATGCGGCCTGGGACGTCGCCGTCCGCACCGGCCGGCCGTTCCAGTTCGAGCAGCGCCTGGTTGCGGCGGACGGAAGCCATCGTTGGTTTCTGGGCCGGGCGGAACCTCTGCGCGATCGGGAGGGCAGGGTCGTCCGCTGGGTCGGCGTCAACATCGACATCGAGGAACGCAGGCAGGCAGAGGAACGGCTGCGTCGTGCCGAGGACGATCTGCGCGCCATCATCGATACGATACCGACGCATGTCTGGACGACGGGCGCGGACGGTTCCGATTCCTATCTGAACCGCCGCCGGCTGGATTATTCCGGAAGGGACGCCGATCTCGCACATGTCGTGCATCCCGATGACCGCGCGCAACAGCAGCAGGCCTGGCTGGCATCGGTCCGTACCGGCGAGTTCTACCAGAACGAGCAGCGCCTTCTGGGTGCCGATGGCAGCTACAGGTGGTTCCTCAGCCGTGCCGAGCCCGTATTGAACGCGTCCGGCGACATCGTGAAATGGGTGGGGATCGACACCGATATCGACGACCTGAAGCGCGCGCAGGAGCGTCTCGAGCGTGCGGAGCGGGCGGTACGCATCGCCTTCGATGCGATCCCTGTGCTGGCCTGGCGGGCGCGTCCCGACGGCTCGACCGAGTTCGTCAACAAGCGTTTCCTGGACTACACCGGGCTCGAATTGGCGGATGCGTTGGACCGCGCCTGGTGTGCCGCGGTCCATCCCGACGATGTCGTGGCGCTGATGCAGACTTGGCAGCAACATTTGGCGGACTCGCAGCCTATCGAGGCTGAGGCGCGTCTGCGGCGGTTCGACGGCGTGTATCGATGGTTTCTGTTTCGCGCAAATCCGCTGCTCGACTCCTCCGGTGCGGTCGAGTGCTGGTATGGCACCAACATCGATATCGAGGATCGCAAGCGGGCCGAGCAGGTGCAGGCCGATGCGGAGCGGCAGTTGAAGTCCGTCATCGACACGATCCCCGCCCATGTCTGGCGCGCCGGCCCGGATGGCGAGAACGACTTCATCAACCAGACGAGAGCGGAGTTCGGCGGGGGAAACCTGTCATGGCAGGATCTGGCGCATCCCGATGATGCTGTCGTGCACAGGGAACTTTGGGAGGAGGCGCAGCAGACCGGCGAGCCGTTCGAGCAGGAGATGCGGCTGTTGGGGACGAACGGTGCCTATCGCTGGTTTCTCGTTCGCGTGGCACCGCAGCGCGACGACGATGGAACGATCAGACGGTGGTTCGGCACGAACACCGATATCGAGGACCTGAAGCAGGCGCAGGAGCACGTTCGCCGCAGCGAGCAGGACCTGCGTGCCGCGATCGATACGATCCCGACGCATGTATGGAGCGCGCTGCCCGACGGATCCGACATCTACCTCAATCGCCGGCAACTGGACTACGCCGGGGAAAGCGTGGGCTTCGAGGCGATCGTGCATCCCGACGACCGCGCGGAGCACAACAAGACGTGGGCGGCGGCGGTCCGGACGGGTGAGCCGTGGGAGGTCGAGTGCCGCCTGCGACGCGCCGATGGCAGCTATCGCTGGTTCCTGGTGCGGGCGGAGCCGCTTCGCGATGACGGGGGCAGGATCGTGCGATGGTTCGGCATCAACACGGACATCAACGATCTGCGGATCGCGCAGCAGCAGCTTCGTCTGGCTGAAGGCGAATTGCGTGCGACGATCGATACCATTCCCGCCCATATCTGGAGTTGTCTGCCGGACGGCACGTCGGATTACTTCAACCGCCGCCGTGTGGAATACACCGGTCCTGACGTGGGATTCTTCGGCATCGTCCATCCCGACGACCGCGTCGACCATGATGAGAAGTGGGCGACCTCGATCCGGACGGGCCGGCCCTTCGAGGTCGAGAACCGCTTGCGGCGTTTCGACGGGGCCTATCGCCGGTTCCTGGGGCGGGCGGAACCGGTGCGCGACGAACAGGGCAACATCACCAAGTGGTTCGGCACGAACACCGATATCGAGGATCTTCGCGTAACCGAGGAGGCTTTGCAGCGCGCGCAGGCCGAACTCGCGCATGTCTCACGCGTCTCGACGCTGGGCGAACTGACCGCCTCGATCGCACACGAGGTCAATCAGCCGCTCGCCGGCATCGTCACCAACGGTGAGGCGTGCCTGCGATGGCTGCGCCGCGAGCGGCCTAACCTCGAGGAAGCGCAGTTGGCCGTTGAACGGATCATCAGCGACGGCAAGCGCGCAGCCCAGGTGGTGAACCGGCTGCGCGCGCTGGTGCGGAAGGAGGATTCCGACCGGCGCCCGCTCAACCTCAACGAGTTGGTGGAGGAGTCGCTCCCGCTGGTCGCCCAGGAAATGAGCCGTCAACGGATCAAGGTCGAATTGTCCTTGGCGCCGGGCCTGCCGCTGGTGATGGCCGATCGGGTGCAGTTGCAGCAGGTGCTGATCAATCTGCTGATCAATGCCATCCAGGCGATGACCGAGGCCGCCGGGCAGGACCGCGTGCTTACGATCGCATCGCGGGTCGAGCAGGCCGATGCGGTGATGCTTGCCGTTCGTGATTCCGGGCCGGGCATCGATCCGGCCGCGGCGCGTCATCTCTTCAAGGCCTTCTTCACGACGAAGACGAACGGCATGGGCATGGGGCTGTCGATCTGCCGGTCCATCGTCGAGGCGCATGGCGGCAGGATATGGGCGAGCGGCGATGCGGCATCCGATGCGACGCGTGGCGCGGTCTTCCAGTTCACGCTGCCGGTGCCGCCTGATGAGACCGGAACGGCGCCCCTGGCATCCTGAGCGCAGATCATCAGCGCGAATGCACTGCGCCAGTACCGGCCCGTCGATATTGGCCGCGATTGCGATCAGCGAGACCGTATGTCCGTGCCAGGTCCGTGCTGTGCGACAAGACGCGCGCTCGGAGTGAGATGCGCGAACGACCGTGTCAGCGTCATGCGAATCGATACAGCCCGGTAAGATCGAGGCTTCCGATGCTTTCGTGCCGCACTCCTCCGGAGGCCGTCGCAGCAGCATCTGCATAGGAGCAAGACCCAATGCGCGTCCCACGTCTGTCGCTGGTCAAGACCGCTGCGCTCACTGCCCTGCTGCTGCTGGCGGATTGCGTGGTGGCGCAGGAGCCGTTCCCCAATATCAACGAAGCGGAAGGCCATCTCTATGCGGCACTGGACGCCCTGCACCGGGCGCCACCAGAATTCCGCGGTCACAAGGCCGAAGCGGTCCGCCTCATACAGGCGGCGATCTCGCAGTTGGAGATTGCCAAGCAGGTCGCGGACTAGTCCGGGGCTCCTGGCCAAGACCCAGACCGTCATGACCGGCGCGGCCAGTGTGATCGCACCGGTCGCAATCTCCATGCCAGACAAGCCGGCATCGAATCGGGCAAGAAACTCATGATCTGGCGGGACTAGTTTGTCTTCCGTGACCGAATGGCGGCGCAACAAGCAGGACCGGAACTCGATCGAGCCCAAGTCGAAAGATCCTGACAGCCGGCGGACACGAGGCCAACCCAGATCACCCGGAAGGAGAGGTCCATGCTCAACACGTTCGGTGCGGAACAGGCCAAGGATCCACTTCTGCTGATCGCGCGCATCATCATGATGCTGCTGTTCGTGGTGTTCGGCTGGGGGAAGCTGACCGACTACAGCGGCACGATCGCCTATTTCGTCAGTTCCGGTGTGCCGTTTCCTTCACTGGCGGCGCCGATCGCCGTGCTCATGGAGTTCGGTGTCGGCTGCGCCATCATCGTCGGCCTGTTCACGCGGCCGCTCGCAGTCATACTGGGGCTGTACACGCTCGCCACCGCGCTGCTCGGCCACCATTTCTGGAGCCTGTCGGGAGCGGAGCAACTCGAGGCCGAGATCAACTTCTTCAAGAACGTCAGCATCATGTCGGGCCTCTTCGTGCTCTACGTGACGGGGGCCGGACGCTATTCTCTCGACCAGAGGCTGCACCTCATGGGCAGTTCCCCGATCGGGCTGATGGGTGAAAGCAATCTGGCCGCCGAGTCCTGGCCACGTGCCCATTAGAGCGTGATCCGTACAGGTGGAATCACCGGAGCGGTGAATCACGCTCTCAGACATTGAGCCGGAGCGGATTCCGTGAGCCCACACGAGCGGAACCCGCTCTAGGCAGGGAAGGATTTCGCGTGGGGCTTGCCGGACGACACCGCAACCCGGCACGCCGATCATTCCGGGGGCGCGCCTGCCATCGCGGCATCGCGCTCCCCTCGGCTCTTCCTCCGTTCCTGCGACCGCCCGGCGAAGCGCCGCCGCGGCGCATCCCGCCGTTGTGCCCGCGGGATGCGCCGCAGTAGTCTCTCCTCCCAGCGAGTAGGCAGTCGGAGGAACCGTTGGCGAAGATCACCTTCCCGGTCGAGGCGGGCCACATCATGCTGTTCGCGCGCGCCATCGGCGACACCAACCCGGTCTATCAGGATGCCGATGCGGCGAAGCAGACCGAGCCGGCCGGCATCATCGCGCCGCCCACCTTCCCGCAGGCCGTTGCCCAGTTCGATCCCGACTATCCGCTGCGCTGGCGCCCCAACCAGCCGTGGTTCGGCTCCGGCAAGACCGCGAGCGGCGTCGAGAACCGGCCCTCGGGCGGCGGCGGCCTGCATGCCGAGCAGCATTTCGAGTACCACCGCCCGCTGCGTCCTGGCGACGTGCTGTCGGTGGAAACCAGGCCCGGCAACACCTGGGAGCGCGAGAGCAAGCGGGCCGGCAAGTTGACCTTCCGCGAGACCATCCGCGAATACCGCGACCAGGCCGGCGAACTTGTGGTCACCGCGCGCAGCGTCGGGGTCACCACCGAGCGTCCGATCGACAGCAAGGCCTGAGGAGGCGGCGATGGCACTGAAGGCGAGCCAGCTCAAGGTCGGCGATACGCACAGCGAACGTGTCGTGGAGAACCTCTCGCGCACGCAGATTGTGATGTATTGCGGCGCGTCGGGCGACTACAACCCGCTGCACGCGGACGAAGTCTATGTGACGCAGAAGGCCGGCTATCCCAGCGTGTTCGCGCACGGGATGCTGACCATGGGCCTCACCGGCAAGATGCTCACCAACTACGTGGGCGACGGCAGGCTGACCAAATTCGGCGTGCGCTTCACCAATCAGGTGTGGCCCGGCGACGACCTGGATGCGAAGGCCACCGTCACGGCGATTCGTGAGGATGGCGGCCAGCACTTCGTCGACCTGGCACTCACCACCACCAACCAGGACGGCAAGGAGGTCGTCAGCGGCAGCGCCACCGCGCGCATCGATCCGTGACGCCGTGAGTCGTATCGAAGCGGCGTGGCAGGACACCGTCCGCCGCGGGCACGACGTGCCGCTGCACCTATTTCTCGGCGGGGCGCTGCGGTCGCGCGTGCCGTTCGCCCGCGCCATGCCGATCGATGCGGTGGTGACGGTGCCCGCCGATACGCGCCGGGTCGCGCTGGTGGCGACCGGGGCCGACGTCACCCGGCTGGTCGCACAGCTCGATGCGGCGGCGGCCACGCTCGGACCTGGCGTGGAACTGGCGCTGCATCTCGATGGGCAACTTCCCGCTGCTGCGCTCGAGAGTTTGCGAGCGGCGGGACGACGGCTGAAGCTCGCCTATATCGCCGATCCCTGTGCGGCACTGGCCGATGCATGCCGCGGCTTCGCACGCGGCGCACCGCCGCTCGCGGTCTCCGTGCACCGTCACGCCCACGATGAACTGGCGTGCGCGATGCGGGACGGCGGCGTGCAGGTGGTGCTGGTCGATCCGTCGCGCGACGGTGGCGCCGCGGCGGCCCGCATGTGGTCGGTGGCCGCCGACCTCACCGGGGTCGAACTCGCACTGGTCGCTGGGGACGATGCGGCGCAGGCGGCGCGGCTCGCGGCCACGCTGCGCGCCGCGACCCAGCCCGTGGTCGCCGCCACCGCGCCGGCGGCGGAGATCGCGATCGGTGCGACGCCAGGCCCCACCATCACCCGTATTACGCTGCACAGCGTGTCGGTGCCGATGCGCCAGCTCTATGTCAGCGCGATGTATATGCGCCGCACCACCGAGCGCATCGTGGTGGAACTGGAGACCAGCGACGGCACGCGCGGCTTCGGCGAGACCAACGGCACCGAGGACGTGCGGCAGAGCCTCGAGCGCATGGCGCGGCTGTTGCCCGGCCAGAGCCCGCTGGACCGGCTGCGCCTGCGCCAGGCGATGGCCGGCCCGCACCATCGGCTCGCGCAATGGCCTCGCCGACTGGCAGGCGCTGGCCGGGCTCGACATGGCGCTGTTCGACTGGGCGGGCCGGCATTTCGATCTGCCGGTCTGGCGCCTGCTCGGCGGCAGCGGCGGGCGCGACTTCGAGGCGGTGGCGCATATCCCGGCGCTGCTGCTGGACGAACCGGTGGACCGGCGGGAGCTGCCGAAGCTGTTCGCCGATCCTGGGCATCTACGCGCGGTCGTGGAGCATGCGGTGCACCTGCATCGCGATCCCGGTTTCACCGCGTTCAAGATGAAGTGCACCGGCACCAGCCCGGAATGGGACGTGGCCGTGCTGCGCGCGCTGCGGGCCGCGCTGGGCGACGAAGTGAAGCTGCGCTGGGACCCGAACGCCTCATATCCGCCGGCGCAGGCCGTGGTGCTGTGCCAGCAACTCGAGGAACTTCGGCTGGAATACTACGAGGATCCGATCCACGGCATTCCCGGCATGGCACAGCTTCGCCGCCGTATGGCAACGCCGCTCGCCACCAATATGTGCGTGGTGAATTTCGACCACCTCGCCGCCGCGCTGCACCAGCCCTGCGTCGACGTGGTGCTGGCCGACCTGGTGATGTGGGGCGGCATCCAGAGCATGATGGAACTCGGCGACGTGACGCCGCTGTTCGGCCTCGACCTGACGATCCACAGCGCGTTCGAGCTTGGTCTCGGCATGGCGGCCAATCTCCAGGTGGCGGCGGCGCTGGACCCGGTGCGGCGGGCGATCGATTTCGGGCTGGAGAACATGGCGCATGAGCTGATCGTGCCGACCATTCCGGTGCGCCACGGCCGCGTCGCCGTACCGGACGGCCCGGGCCTGGGGGTGGTGCCCAACTGGGACGAGATCGAACGCTTCCGCACGGCGCCCCCTGTCGTTGTGGGCGAAGTCAGGCAATCCGGCGCCTGAGTGCCCCCGCCGTCTGTGGCACGGCATGATGGAGATTGCTTCGCTGCGCGCCCCCTGTCATTGCGAGCGCAGCGAAGCAATCTCCCTGTCATGAGGCACCGCCCGCCTCGACAGCCGTAGCTACAGCCAGCGCAGGCTCGCCTGCCCGCCGAGCAGATGCTGCCCCACCGTCTCGAAATGCGAGCGCCGCCCCTGCACCTGCTGCGTCACCGTGTTCACGTCACGGAACCGCCGCTCGAACGGGTTGGCATCGAAGATCGCGGTGGCGCCCGCCTCGTGGTACGCCATGTCCACCACCTCCTTCGCCTGGTGGATCGCATGCGTCGACGCCTGGCGGATCGCGATCCGCTGCTCGGTGTTCAATTCGCCCGCAACCGCCACCTCGTCCTGCGTCTCGCGCAGCACCTGGATCAGCCAGCCGCGCGCCGCCTTCAGCTTCACATCGGCGACGCCGATCGCCGACTGGATCACCGCACTGTCGCGCAGCGACGTCTGGGTCAGCGCCGGTGTCTTGCCGCGCGCCAGGTCGACGAACGCGTCGAGCGCCGCACGCCCGATCCCCAGCGCCACCGCGGCAAACCCCGAGGCGTAGATGTTCATGCCGCTGAACCGGTACAGCAGCCCCGGTTCCCGCCGCTCCGCTGCCCGGTCGCGCGTCAGCGTATGCGCATCGTCCACGAACAGGTCCTGCACCGCGTAGGTGTCGCTGCCGGTGCCGCGCAGGCCCATCACCTGCCAGACATCCGTGATGCTGGCGACCTCGCGGCGGATCAGCATGGTGCGCTCCCACGGCCGCCCGTCGGGATGGCGGTGCGGCGTGCCGTCGGCCTCGAAGCAGGGGCAGTGCGCACCCAGCCAGGTGGCGTGGCGGCTGCCGCTCGCGAACGACCAGCTACCCGTGATGCGCCAAGCCGCCCTCGGCGCGGATCGCGCGCGCGCCCGGCCCCTGGCCCCAGGCGAGCACGTCGCGCACCCCGCCGAACACCTCGCGCGCGGCCGCCGGTTCCAGATAGGCGGCGGACAACGAACAGCCGGAACCCTGGTTCATGCACCAGGCAACCGAGGCGTCGCCGCTGGCGATCGCCTCCACGCACTGGATGTAGGTGGCCGGGTCCAGCTCCGAGCCGCCGATCGAGCGCGGCACCAGGAGGCGGAACATTCCGGCCGCGTGCATCGCATCCAGCACGTCCCGCGGCAGTTCATACCCCCGCATCGATGCGCGGAGCCGCTGCGGTCAGCAGCGGGGCCAGCGTGCGGGCCCGGGCAATCGGATCACCCGCAAGGCCGGCCTCGTGCCCCATCCATCCTGTCGTTCCTCTGCCCCGTTCCGTCATGAACGCTACACCGCGGTCCGGCCGGCGCGCAAAACGCGCCATGCCGGACGCGCCATGCTAGACACCACCATGCAGGAACGCGCGGCGCTGTTCGACGAGATCGCCCGCGACATGCGGGAGACCGCCCATCGGAGCGGGCGGACGACGTTGGCACCGCGTGTGGCCGCCGCGCTGGCCAGGGTGCCGCGCGAGGCGTTCGTGGCGCCGGGCACCGAGGCCTGCGCCTATGAGAACCGGCCGCTGCTGCTCGGCCACGGCCAGACCATTTCGCAGCCGTTCAATGGTCGCACTGATGACCGAGTTGCTGGACCTGCGGCCGGAGGACAACGTGCTGGAGGTCGGCACCGGCTCGGGCTACCAGGCGGCGGTGCTGGCGGAACTGGCCGGGACGGTCTGCTCCATCGAGGTGATCCCCGAACTTGCCGCGCGCGCCGCCGCCGTGCTGGCCGCACAGGGCTACGACCGCATCGCGCTGCGCACCGGCGACGGCAGCGCCGGCTGGCCGGAGCGTGTGCCGTTCGACGCCATCATCGTCACGGCAGCGGCGCAAGCGGTGCCGCCCGCCCTGCTCGCACAGCTTCGTCCCGGGGGGCGCATGATGGTCCCCGTCGGCCCGCCCGATGGCGAGCAGAGGCTGCTGCTGATCACCAAGGATGCCGCCGGCAAGGTCGCCCGCCGCAACCTTCTGCGCGTCGCCTTCGTGCCGCTGACCGACGGACGCAATGGCGGGCAGGGCGCGCGGCCTTCGCGTTGACGTACCAGGGACGGGCCGATACTACCGGCGGGTAGGCGCCGCAGAGCAGGGGAGCAGGACGTGAGCGAACCCGAGACGTTGACGGTCGATGTCAACGGCTTTGCCACCCGCGTCTGGCGCAAGGGCAGCGGCCCCAGGCTGGGGTTCTTCGCCGGCTTCGGCGGACTGCCGCGCTGGGTGCCCTTCCTCGACGAACTGGCCAGGAGCCGCACCGTGATCGTCCCCTCGCTGCCCGGATTTCCCGGCGGCGACCGTGGCCATTCGGTGCTGGACACGCATCTCGACTGGCTGCTGGCGGTGCACGACCTGATGCTGAAGGCGGGGCTGGACGGCGCCGACCTCGCGGCCAGTTCGGTCGGTGCGTCGCTGGCGGCCGAGATGGCGGCGCTGTGGCCGGCGAGCGTGCGGCGGCTGGCGCTGGTCGCGCCGTTCGGGCTGTTCGATGACGCTGATCCGCCGACCGATCCCTGGGCGCAGCGGGCCGATGCGGTGCCGGGCCTGATGTGTGCCGACCCGGAGACCTGGAAGGCGCTGAAGGCGGTGCCGGAGGGCGCAAACTCGATCGAATGGCCGATCGAACAGATCCGCGCCAACGAGGCCGCCGCCCGTATCTTCTGGCCGCTCGGCAACACCAGGCTGGAGAAACGGCTCAAGCTGATCGAGGCGCCGACCCTGCTGATCTGGGGCGAGAACGATGCGATCATGCCGCGGAGCTATGCCGGCCGGATCGCCCACGGCATCGCCGGCCGATCGGAGACCGTGGTGATAGCCGGCGCCGGCCATCTGGCGGAACTGGACCGTCCGGCCGAGGTCGCCGCGGCGGTCATCGAGTGGACGAACTAGGGAGCACGTCGCATGCCGATCGATCCGGATGCCGAAAAGCTGCTGGCGATGATGCGCGCGGCGGGCCGTCCGCCGATGGAGACGCTGTCGCCTGAGGATGCACGGCAGGCGTTCAGGGCCGGCCGGGCGGTGACGCAGCCCGATCCGCAGGACGTGGCCGAAGTGCGCGACCTGTCATGCCCGGGGCCGCATGGCGCGATCCCGCTGCGCGCCTATCGGCCGATCGATACGGCCCCGGATGATGTGCTGCCGGTGCTGATGTACTACCACGGCGGCGGCTGGCTGCTGGGCGACCTCGATTCACATGACGTGGCGTGCCGGCACTACGCCAACGCGGCGCGCTGCCGGGTCGTGTCGGTCGATTACCGCATGGCGCCGGAGTACAAATTCCCCGCCGCGGTCGACGATTGTGCGGCCGCCACCGGGTGGGTGATTGCGCAGGCCGATGTGCTCGGGATCGATCGCGCCCGTGTCGCGGTGGGCGGCGATTCGGCGGGCGGCAATCTGGCGGCGGTGATGGCATTGATGGCGCGCGACGGCGACCTGCCGCCGCTGGTGTTCCAGTTGCTGGTCTATCCCGTGACCGACATGGGCATGACCCACGATTCCTATGCCCGCGTGACCGAGGGCGTGCCGCTGACCTCGAAGACGATGGACTGGTTCATCGACCACTATCTGCGTGGGCCGAAGGACCGTGCCGACTGGCGCGCATCGCCGCTGCGTGCGGCCGATCTCGCCGGGGTTGCGCCGGCGCTGGTGCTGACCGCGAGTTACGATCCGCTGTGCGACGAGGGCGTGGCGTACGCCGAGAGGTTGGAGCGGGAAGGGGTGCAGGTGATCCACCTGCATTTCTCCGATCAGCTTCACGGCTTCGTCGGGCAGGGCCGCATCATCCGCGCAGCCACGACCGCGCTGAACATGATGTCTGCGGCGCTCGGCAAGGCGCTGTGGCCGGCGGCGTGAGTTCCGTCACGCGGGACGAATGAACGCGGCGCGGTCTGTCCGCCCGAAAGAACAATGGAACCGCGAATCCCGTGAGGGCGGGCGGCCCTCCGCTGGACAGGAGGTCACCCTGTCCGCGCCGGTGTCCGTTCGGCGTGTCTTGAGATTTCAGCTTGCTCGCCATCCGCCGCTGCGGGAACCGCCCGGCGATTCCCACCGGCCGCATCCCGCCTCAGACCGAAACCTTGCTGCGCGCGCCGGCCATCTGCAGCGCGAGGTCGGCCATCCGGCGACACAGTTCGTCGAGCGGCAGCCGACCTTCGGGCCGGTGCCAGGTATAGGCCCAGGAGATCATGCCGCCGATCGCCAGCGCGGCGAGGTTGACGTCGCCGATCTCGAACTCGCCGGCGGCGACGCCCTCGTTCAGCAGGTTGGACAGCACGCGGTCGAACTTCCTGCGCAGTGCATTGATCTCGGCCAGCGCGTCGGGGGCGAGGTTCTTCTCCTCGCGGAAGTAGATCGCGATGTTCGCCTGGCGCGACAGCACCACCTGGGTGAAGTCGACGATCGCGCGGTGCAGCCGCTCGGTCGACGAACCGGGGGATTGCGCGGCACGCTGCACCGCCTCGAGCGACAATTCGATGGTGGGGCGGCAGAGTGCGGCGAGCAGGTCGGTCTTGCTGCGGAAATGCGTATAGATGAACGGCTTGGTCACGCCCAGTTCGGCGGCAATGTCGTCCAGCGTGGTGCCGGTAAAGCCGCGCTCGTAGAACAGCTTGACCGCTTCTTCCAGAATGCGCTCGCGCTTGTAGGCCAGTATCTCCTCGCGCATCGTCCGATGGTCCGTTGTGTAGCGCGTTATGCTAGCCTTGTTGCGCGGTGATGGAAAGAAATGCTGCTAGGGAGGGGAATATGGCGGGGATGCTGGAAGGCAAGTCGGCACTGATCACCGGCGGTGGCGGCGGCATCGGCCGCGCGACCGCGCTCGCCTTCGCGCGGGAGGGTGCGTGCGTCGCGGTGGCGGACGCCTCGGATGCCACGGCGCAGGAGACGGTGGCGCTGATCAATCAGGCGGGCGGCCAGGCGATGACGCTGACCGGCGACGTCACCGATGCCGCGGCGGTCGAGGCGATGGTGAAATCCGCAGTCGCCGCCTATGGCCGGCTGGACTGTGCGTTCAACAATGCCGGGATCGCCGGCTACCAGGTGGATGCCTCGGGCAAGAGGACCGCCGACTGGTCCGAGGCGTCGTTCGACCGGATGATCGCGGTGAACCTCAAGGGCGTGTGGCTCTGCATGAAGCACGAGTTGACGCAGATGGTGGCGCAGGGCGGCGGGGTCATCGTCAACACCGCCTCGATCGCCGGTCTGATCGGACTGCCCACCTCATCGGCCTATGTCGCGGCGAAGCATGGCGTGGTGGGGCTGACCAAAACGGCGGCGATCGAATACGCCACCGACAACGTGCGGGTGAACGCGGTGTGTCCCGGCTACATCGAGACGAAGATGACCGAGGACACCATGCGTCGCCGCGGTGCGCAATTGCTGGAGATGGTGCCGTTCCACCGCATGGGCAAACCGGAGGAGATCGCCGAGATGGTGGTCTGGCTGTGCTCCGACCGCGCGTCCTATGTCAGCGGCGCGGCGTACAATGTGGACGGCGGCTACATGGCGATCTGAGCCAACCAATTCAGGGCGTGTTCGATGCTTCCTTCGGCAGCGGACCACGCTCCAGGCCGCGCAGCACGGCAAGGCCGGTGAGCGTGACGATCGCGAGATGGCCGAAGCCCAGGCCCCAGCCGAGCGCGCCGTCGTCGCCGGCCAGGTCGAGCACCAGGCCGACGCCGAGCGGACCGAGGAAGCCACCGGCGTAGCCAGCCATGCTGTGCAGGCCCATCGTCGCCCCGCGCAACTGCGGATCGGCGGCCTGCACGGTGCCGGCGGTCAGTGCGGAGCTGTCGAGATAGATCGTAACGTTCCACAGCAGCACTAGCGCGACGGCAAGCGACGTCGAGACGGCGGTGCTCCAGCCCGTTATCAGCGACAGGGCGGCGGCCGACCCCATCGCCAGCGTCACCACGCGGGAACGCCCGATGCGGTGCGCCGTCTCGTTGCCGGTCACCGAGACGACGATGCCGGCGAGCCCCGCCAGGGTGAACAGCAGCGTCGGATCAGGCAGCCAGGGCGGCGCACCGAGCCGTGCTGTCGTGGCGGCCAGGAAGGTCACGGCCCAGGCGCGCAGCGCGGCAAGCTCCCAGGTGTGCACCGTGTAGCCGGCGATCCAGGCCATCGCCCGCCGGTTGCGGAACACCGGCCGGAAATCGAGCAGGGCACGCGGCGCCTGATGCGGCCGGAGCGGCCTTGGCACGGGCCGCATCGCGAACAGCGCGATGATGCAGGCGAGCGATGCCGCCGCGGCGGCGAACAGAAATGCGGCAGGCGGGCCGGCGACGGCGTTCAGCAATCCCGCGACGGCGAATGACACGGCGCCGGCCGCGCCCACCCCGGCCGCATGCCATGACACGCCGCGCGACTGGGCGCTGCCCTCCAGCCGATCGGCGATCGCCTTCAGGCCGGGCATATAGGCGCCCGCCCAGCCGATGCCGGCGACGGCGCGCAGCAGCAGCGCCGACCAGAAGCCGTCCGCCAGCAGCGCGAACCCGAGATGCGACAGGGCCGTCAGGCCAGCGCCGGCGAGATACACGCGTCGCGTCGGCACACGGTCGGTGAGCGCGACCAGCACGGGCACGGCGACGACATAGCCGGCGAAGAAGATGCCGATCAGCCAGCCTGCCTCGGTCTTCGACAGATCCCAGCGCGCGATGTAGCCGGGTAGCAGGGCCGGCAGGGTAAAGGCACCGATCTGAGTCAATATCTGTGCCGCAACGACCGCGTGCAGGAACCGGCGGTTCGCTGCATCCATGCTCGCGCGTCAGGCGTTGGTGATGCCGCCGTCCACCGTGATCGTCTGCCCGTTCACATACGACGAATCGCGCGAACACAGGAAGCGGATCACCGAGGCGACCTCGGCAGGATGGCCATAGCGCTTCAGCGGAATCTCGTTCTTGTACGCCTCGCCGCGCTCCGCGATGGTGGGCGCCGCCATGCGCGTGTCGATCAGGCCCGGTGCCACGGCGTTCACCAGCACGTCGGGCGCCAGCCTGCGCGCGAGCGATCGCGTCAGGCCGACCAGGCCCGCCTTCGCCGCGGCATAGGGCGGATATCCGGCACTGCCTCGGCGATACGCCACCGAACTGGTCAGCACGAGGCGCGCGGGGCCGTCACGGTTGTCGAAGCGCGTGGCAAAGGCCACCGCGAGGTCATAGGCATTCGTGAGGTTGCCGGCGATCGCGCGATCCCAGACGCCGTGGTCGGCGGCATCGAACGGATCGCGCTCGAACAGGCCCGCCAGGTGGATCAGCGCCGCCACCGGCGCACCTGCCGAATCGATGGCCGCGGCACAGGAGTCGGGCGTATCGATCGCCGATTGCAGGGTGGCGATGCGCGCGGTGCCCAGCGTCTCGCGCGCCTGCGCCAGCCGGTCATCGTCGATGTCCACCAGCACCACGTGCGCGCCATGCGCCAGCAGTGTGCGCGCGGTCTCGACCCCGATGCCGCCCGCGCCGCCGGTGATGACGATGCGCTTGCCGGCGAACTCGGACATGTCAGGCGGCCAGGCGGGGGTAGTCGAGCGTTGCCATCACCTGCACGCGGCGCATGTAGCGCGGCTCATCGGCGGTGTAGTCGCCGACCGCGTTGTGCACCGTGCCGATGTTGTCCCACATCAGCACGTCGCCCACCGACCAGTGATGCGCGTACAGGTATTCGGCGCGCTCCTGGTGGCGGAACAGGAAGTCCAGAATCTGTCCGCTCTCCTGCGGGTCCATGCCGTCGATCGACATCGTGTAGCCGACATTGGCGTACAGCACCGTGCGCCCGGTGATCGGATGGCGGCGGAAGATCGGCTGCGACACCGGCGGCTTCTTGGCGCGCTGCTCCGGCGTCAGCGGCTTCCGCATGGAGCCGGGCTTGGCCACCATCATGTCCCAGAACTTCGCGAAATCGTGTGTCGCAGTGCGGCCCTCCAACCGATGCTTCAATTCGTCGGGCAGGTCGTCATAGGCCGCGTGCATGTTGCGGAACTGGGTTTCGCCCAGCGGCTTGCCGTTGCGCATCGGCACGTGGCGGGCGTGCAGGATGTTGGCCAGCGCGATGTCGTGGCTGTACGACATGTCGGTGTGCCAGCCCTGGCCGGCGTCATTGGCGCCGATCGGTCTGCCATCCTCCTTGATGTTGGACAGCACCATCATCTCGGGATGGCCGGGCCGGTAGAAGGAGTTGGCGACGTTGACCTCGAGTTCGCCGAAGCGGCGGCCGAAGGTGGCAAGCTGGTCGTCGCCGAGTTCCTGGCGGGGGAAGCACAGCACGCCGTGGCGGCCGAGCGCGCGCAGGAGGGTGCGGAAATCGCCATCGGACAGCGGCTGGCCGAGATCGATGCCGGTGATGCTGGCGCCGAGGGTCTTGCCGCTTGGGGTGATGTCCATTCCGTGCCTCCTGGTCGTGCGCGTCACCAATGCCCGGGGCCGGTCGGCGCGGTCAAGCCGCGTCGTGGAAGATCACTCCGAGCGTCTGGCGCGTGCCGCCGGTGATGCGGCTCACGCCGTGGCGCATGGTGACGCGATGCATGCCGCGGCTGCCCTGCACCGGACGGTGGTGGACGGGAAAGATGATGGCCTCGCCTTGCGACAGAGGCACCACGATCGGTCGCGACTGCGCGCGCGGACGCTGCTCCACCAGCACGAATTCACCGCCGGTGAAGTCCCGGCCAGGCTCGCTCAACAGCACCGTAAGCTGCAGCGGGAACACCAGCGGTCCGTAAAGATCCTGATGCAGGCAGTTGAAATCGTCCGTGACGTAGCGCAGCAGCAGCGGCGTCGGCCGCGTCTGCCCGGCGGCATGACATTCGGCCAGGAAGCCGTCGAGCGTGGCGGGGAAGCGGCCCGCCTCGCCGACTGACGCGCGCCATTCATTGGCGATCGCGGCGAGCGGCGGATACAGCGTGGCGCGCAGGTGCGCCACCGGTTCGGGCAACGGATAGGCGAGGTATTTGTACTCGCCGCGGCCATAGTTGTGCCGCTGCATCACGACGCGGCTGCGGAACCTCGCGTCGTCGTCATCGTACAGCGCGGCCAGCGCGCGGCAGGCATTCGCCTCCAGCACCGGCACTGTCAGGTAGCCGTTCGCCGCCAGCGTGGCCGCGGCCTGGCTCCAGTCGATCGGGTTCGGGCGGCTCGTCATGGCGGATCCCATCTGTCATCGCGCGGCGCGGGTGACGCGGCGGGCGCCCATGCCGGCATCGTCGTCCCTACGAGGCAATGGCAGGCGGCGCGCGACGGCGCCTCCCGGAAGTTGCGCCGCTTCAGCGGTACTCGCTGCGCAGGTGGTGCACCAGCGGATTGTCCCGCTCGGGATGCATGAACTGGCGGAACTGCCGGCTGGGGCGGCCCAGGTTGCGCCTGCGGTAATCGGCGGCATCGAACGACGGTGACGGATCGATGTCGCGATAGGTCCCCGCCTGGAGGAAATGCGCGAAGGGGTCGCGATTGCCGGCCACTTCCTCGGTGTGCTGCCCGACGTACCACGCCACATCGAACAGCGGCGTCGGGCTGAACGACTGGCTGCGCCGATGCGTCAGGAAGTGGGCCAGCGCCATCCGGTCCGAAGGCACGGCGTAGGTCTCCCGGTACCACAGCGGATCGAAATACGGCACCGGCCGGCGGCCTGCCGCCTCGCCTTCCAGGATGTAGTGCACGACAGGATCGATCTTCAGGCGGGCGACCAGGGGATTGGTCTGCTGGTACCATTTCGTGTCGAAGTAGATGTTCGGCTTGCGGCCCTCACGCCAGCCGTAGCGGCAGAAATGTTCCGCCGGGTCGAGCTGTGCCTCATGCACGTCCGCCCCGTTGATCAAATAGTAGTTGGGATCGATCAGCCCCGACGGGGCAACCAGGGTCAGGTCGGGGAACGGTTCGCGGCGCAGCCCCACCATGTCGTCGAGGTAGTGCTCGAACGGGTCTTCGGCCTTGGCCGGATCGTCGCGATACGGATCGAGGTGCAGCACCGCCCAGAGTTCCGGCATCGGCGCGAACTGGCCCGAGGTCCGCTGCGTCAGGAAATGCGCCAGCGTCAGCGCATCCGGGGGAATGTCGTAGGCGCTGCGGTACCACGCCGGATCGAAATGCCAGACCGGACGGCGGCCTTCATGGTCGCCATGCCGCACGTAATGCAGCAGCGGATTCATCCCGGCCGCGCGCACATCCTGGTAATGCTCGAGGTACCATTCGGGATCGAAATACCGGTTCGGCTTGCGGCGCTCGCGCCAGCCGTAGCGGTAGAAGTGCAGCAGCGGCTCCAGCTCCGCCTCGCGGACATCGGGGTACTGCACCAGATACCAGGCAGCATCGAACAGGCCCGAACCGTCCAGTTCTTCCAGTTCGGCAGGATCGTCGGGATTCTCAGGGTTGTCGCTCACGACACGCTCAGTTGCACGACACGCTCAGTTGGCGGCGATGCCTTCGGCACCTTGGCGCAGCTCCTGGGCCAGCGCGGACACAATCTCTGCCAGCACCGGGTCCCAGGCACCCGGTGTCGTCTGCCGGAACAGCCGGGCGGTGGGATACCACGGGCTGTCGCTGCGGCCCAGCATCCATCGCCAGTCGCTCGCCTTGGGCAGCATGATCCAGACCGGCTTGGCCATCGCGCCGGCCAGATGGCCCATCGCGGTGTCGACCGTGATGACGAGATCGAGGTTGGCGATCACCGCGGCGGTCTCGCCGAAATCGCCGAGATCGGCGGACATGTCCGTCATGCCGGGGAACAGCGCCAGGGACGCCAGGTCGGCCGCCGGCATCGGCTTCTGCAGCGACACGAAGCTGGCCTGGCCGGCGGCGGCGAGGGGGGCCAGGCGGCCCAGCGGCATGGAGCGGCGCCGGTCGTTGGGATGCGTCGGGCGGCCCGTCCACGCCAGGCCGATGCGGCACACGCCCTGCGGCAGCGTCGCGTCCAGCCGCTGGCGCCACGCGTCGACGCGGGCGGGATCGGCGAACAGGTAGGGCACCTTGGCCGGGATGGACTCCAGCGTGGTGTGCACCAGCCCGGGCACGCTGGAGAGCCGGCAATGGGCCGCGTGGCCGGGCACGTCGGTCCATCGGTGGCAATACTGCTTCACGCCGGGGATGGTGGACAGCAGCGGCCCCATCTCCGCGCTGCACCCGAGGATCAGCTCCTGGCATCGCTCGGCCACCATCGGGATGTAGCGGGCGAACTGGATGGTGTCGCCATAGCCCTGGTCGCCCACCATGAGCAGCCGCCCGGTCGGGATGCGCATGCCGTTCCAGGCGGCGGAGGTCATCTTGGGCAGCGTGCCCTTGCCGGCCTCGGTCAGGTTGCGCCACTCGTATTCCATCCAGCCCGGTGCGAACTCGCCCATCGCCAGCAGGTTCTGACCGAGCGCCAGGTGCCCATCGGCATGCTCGGGCTTCAGGCCGAGGGCGCGCAGCAGGCAGGCGATGGCGTTGTCGCGCTGGTCCACGTCGGTGAACACCAGCGAGAGGTTCACCAGGTGGTCGGCATTCTGCGGATCGAGCCGGATCGCTTCCTGGCCGACACGGAGCGCGTCCTGCAGGCGGTAGACCATGCGGTAGAGCGCGCTGAGATTGGCGTACCAGCTTGCCACGCCGGGGCGGGCGGTGACGGCACGCTCCAGCAGCGCGATACCGCGCTCCGGATTTGCCGTATGGGCGGCGATCATGCCCATCAGCGCGAGCGCCGGCGCGTGCTCCGGGGTGGTGGCGAGGACGTCGTTGCAGATGCCCTCGGCTTCGCCGAAACGCCGGGCCTGTGCCGCCGCCTGGGCGCGGGCGAGGGCCTGTTCGGGCGTCTCTCCCGTCGGGGCAGGGGTGGCGGTATCGCTCATGCAGCCCGCTTATGATGGTGTCGCACCCCCGCGACCCAGCGCCGTGCGGCCTGGAGTGCGGGTCCGGTGACGACCAGGGGGGCGCAGCCAGCGGCCTCCCAGGCGCGGGAGGCGAAGTCCGGATACAGCGCCACGGCGCCCTCGCCGTTGGCGAAGTTCGAGCGGTCCCCCACGTCGAGGTAGGATTCCGCCGCCAGCCCCTCGGCCAGCAGTACCGCATGCCGCGGCAGTTCCACGTGGTAGTACGTCACCTCGTCCTTCGCCACCTGCGCGATGCTGCCGCCATTGATCAGGCACTTCACCGGGATCAGCACGTCGCCGATATACACCGCGTGGTCGGGCGACAGCCAGAGGTCCCGGCACGGCCGCCCAGGCCCGAACGCCCCCGCCGCCACCCGCACCGGCCACACCTTGTGCGGCTCCGGATGGCGCGTGCAGTCCACCGTGCGGTGGCCCAGCCACACCACGGGCTCGGACTGCTGGCCGCCGAGCACCACCTGCACCCGCTCGCCGACCCGCAGGTCCTCGACCGCGACCTCGCCGCGCTCGGTGGCGATGCGCGTGCCGGCCAGGAAGCAGGGCGCGGTGCCGATGCCGCCGGCGCCGTCGGGGACCAGGTTCTTGCCGTTGACGAACTCGCCGAACTGCAGGGCGCCGATGGTCGCGCTGCCGCCGTCGAACAGCGTCAGCAGATGGGTCTCGCTGTCGAAGCTGACCGAGGCGATCGAGGTGCCCTGGACGATGATGTCGTCGCCGGTGATGAAGTTCTCGATGGTGGCGTTGAAGCCGGCGAGGGTGCCGATCGACAGCACGCCGGTCTTGTCGGAGAAGAACACCGACTGGGTGGGGTCGACGGTGCCGGCGTTGACCACCAGCGTGCCCTTGTTCTTGATCGACAGCACGCCGGTCTCATCGGCGCCGTTGGAGGTGATCATCGGCGTGATGAGGGTGAAGGCGCCGTTGGCGACCGAGACGGTGCCGGAGTTGAACACGCCGACGGTGTATTCGGTTGTGGTGGTCTTCAGCACGCTGAACTGGCCGCCCGACTGCACCGTGAGGCGCTCCGGGTCGATCACGCCGCCGAACGAGTTCAGCACCCCCTGCGCGCCGATGTTCAGGTTCTTGCCGATCGTCAGTTCCGTGTCCGCACCCAGCGTCAGGACGCCCACGCCGGTGATGCCGATATTCAGATCGCCGGCGATCTTGAGGTGGCTGCCGGCGCCTTCGATGTCGACATTGCCGGTGCCGGTGGCGGTGGCACCGACATCCACATTGCCGGCGGTGACCAGGCCGCCGTCGAGGATCGACAATTCGGCGTGCGACGCATCGCCGACCTGCAGCGTGCCGTCGAGCGTCAGGCTGCTGCCGACCCCGCTGACCGAGACGATGCCGCTGCCGCCGGCCGCCACGCCCAGATCGCCGCTGTCGGCGACGACGTCGCCACCGGCGGTGATGATGAGCGAACCGGCGCTGCGGTCGCCCACCCACAATTGGCCGGAGACATCCCACGTCGAGGTGTCGCCGGTGACGGTCACGCTGGAGCCGTCGGAGCCTGCGTCCGAGGCGATCTCGGCGCCGACGACGGATGCGACCGCTCCGGCCGCGGTGACGAGGATGCCGCCGTCGCGGATCGTCAGGTTGCCCAGCCCACCCTTGCCGACCAGCATGACGCCGGCGTTCTGCACCTGGGCGCCCGCCCCGGCGACGGTCAGGATGCCGGACGACCCCGTGCCGGCCCCGATCGTGAGGCTGGCGTCGGCGGAGGGCGTCGTGGCGTCAATCTTGAGCAGCCCGCCAGGTCCGACGGTCACGAAGCCGCTCGCCGTCATCGGCGTGGCGGCGGCGACCTTGGTGGTGCCGGTGGTGGTAATGAGGCTGCCGCCACCCGGCAGGACGATGGTGGTGCCCAGCGTCAGGTGCTCATGCGCCTCGACGGTGCCGCCGTTGCTAACCGTGAGATGGCCATCGTTGCCGCCCTGGCCGACGGTGACCGTTTCCTGGCTGAACAGATAGCCGCCGCTGGTGACGAACACGCTGCCGGTCCCGCCCGACAGCAGGGTGTTGCCGTTGACCAGGCCGGAATTGCCGATGGAGAGGTAGCTGGCGCCGCCGGCGTCGTCGAGGATCTGCACGGTGCCGCGGTTCTCGATCGTCAGGCTGCCGGTGCCGCCGCGCCCGACATAGGCGCCGCCGTTCGAGATGACGGATGAGCCGGCATCGGCCACCACGAGGCTGCCGTTGCCGAGGCGGCCCAGCGCCAGCGCCGAAAGCTGGTTGCTGTTCGGCGAGCCGACGACGACGCTGGCGCCCTGGCTGACGGACATGCTGCCGTTGCTCGTCAGCCCGATGGCGAGGCCGTTGTTGCCGGTATCGAACAGGGCGCCGATGCCGTTGATGTTGACCACGCCGCTGGCTGCGTTGCTCGGTCCGCCGATGCTGCTGTTGGCCCCGCCGATGACGAAGCTGTAGCCGCTGGATTGCGGCAGGGACGTTCCCTTCACCACGCCGCCGGCGCCGATGGTCAGTTCGCCGGTGCCGCCGTAGAGCGTGCCGTTGGCGACGGTGACCGTGGCGACCGTCAGCGCGCTGGTCAGCACGGTGCCGCCATTGGTGACGGTCAGCGCGCCCGAGACGCCGTTGCCGCCGACCAGCACGCCGGATGTCGAATCGCTCGCGTCCAGCACGCCGCCCAGCGTCACGTTGGCGACGCCGTTGCCGCCGACATTGGCGGGGGCGCTGGGGCCTGCGCCGCGGCCCGAGCCGATGGTGATGCCGCCGCCGTTGGTGCCGGCGTTGTTGATGTCGAGCGTTGCCTGGTTCTGCACCAGCAGGGCGGCGGAGCCGCCGCGGCCGACCAGGAGGAAGCCGTCCACTGTGCCGTGGGTACCGTTGTCAGTCAGCGTGAGGCTGCCGTTGCCGCCGCCGTTGGCCAGTGCGAGGGCGTAGAGCGCATTCGCGTCCGCCGAACCGACGTCGATCGAGCCGCCCTGCTCCACCAGCAGGCTGCCGACGGCGCCGGCATTGTTGCCGATCGCGAGGGCATTGCCCTGGGTATCGAGCAGCGAACCGGCGCCGGTGACGACGGCGGAGCCCGAGGCGCCGGCTTCGGCGGCGGTGGAGCCGTTGCGGCCGATGAACAGCACGGCGTTGTTGGTCTGCTGGGCCGCGGTGAAGCGCAGCTTGCTGCCGCCGCCGATCAGCAGGGAGCCACCGCTGCCTGCGTTGTTGCCGACGACATTGAGCGTGCCGGCAGTCTCCACGAGGCCGCCATTCGTCAGCGTGAGTTCGCCGATGCCGTTGTTGCCGATCTGCAGGTTCGCGGTCGACTCGATGGTGCCGCCGTCGACATTGACCCTGCCGCGCGCATCGAGCGGCGCACCCACGGTGAGGCCGGCGGTGGTGAAGCTGCCCTGTGCGGAGACCTTGAGCGTGGCGTTGTCCGTGGCGGCGCTGGCGACGAGGAAGCCACCGGCGTTTTCGAGGCTGGCCTTGTTGGTGACGGTGAGCGTCGCGCTGCCATTGATGAAAGAGCTGGCGCCCCCCGTGCCGAGGTTGCGCCAGAGGGTGTTCTCGTCGGTGACGATGATGTTGACGGCGGACCCGGGCGAGGTGCCGATGCCAGCGGTGAGCGCGGTGATGGTGGCACCGCCCTTCGCGATGAGGGTGCCATTGTTGGACAGCGACATCCCTGCGGCCGATGCGTCGATCGAGCCGCCGTCCACCGTCACGGTGCCGTTGTTGCCAAAGAGCAGGCTGGTCGGTCCGAACGGGGTTGCCACGCCGGCCAGTGTCAGCGCCAGGTTCTGCAGGGTGTACGACCCGTTGCCGAACAGTTGCAGTTCGCCGGCGGTGCCGCTGCCGGTGATCGTGCCGGCATTGCTGATGGTCGCGAGGTCTGCGGCGGTCGGCGGACCGGCTGTGGGTCCGCTCAGGTCGGTCCAGTTGCTGCCAACCGACCAGTCGCCATTCACCGCGTTCCAGGAAAACGAACTCGCCATGGCATGACCTGCTTAAACAATGAGTCAGGTCAATCTTGCAGATGCATATCGAACCGGCAAGCGTCCTATCACGCTTACAATCCGTTGCAATTCGCATTGCAGCGCGATGACGGAAAATGCTGCGCTGCAATGCGAACCGAATGGTTAACCGGTGGTGATGCGATCGATCTCCGTAAGTTCCTCCGCGGAGAGCTTCCATTCCCCGGCCTTCACGTTCTGCTCGAGTTGGTCCGGCCGCGTGGCGCCGGCGATGACGCTGCTGACCGGGCTCTGCGCGAGCAGCCAACTGAACGCGAGTTCCAGCATCGTGTGGCCGCGCGCCTCCACGAAATCGCCCAGACGTTCGGCGATCGCCCAGTTGCGGTCAGTGAGATAGCGGTCCGCCAGGCGCTGCGTGTTGGCCAGGCGCGTGCCGTCGGGCAGCGTGGCGTTGCGCCGGTACTTGCCGGTGAGCAGGCCGCTCGCCAGCGGGAAATACGGCAGCAGGCCGAGTCCAAGCTTGCGCATCGCCGGCATCAGTTCCGCCTCGGGCTTGCGGAACACCAGCGAGTATTCGTCCTGGCAGGAGACGAAGGCGTTCAGGCCGCACGACTTCGACGTCCACTGCGCCTCGGTCACCTGCCAGGCAGGAAAGTTGGAGCAGCCAATGTAGCGCACCTTGCCCTGGTGTACCAGGTCATCCAGTGCGCGCAGCGTTTCCTCGATCGGCGTGCGCGCGTCGACCTGGTGCATCTGGTACAGGTCGATCCAGTCGGTGCGCAGGCGGCGCAGGCTGTCCTCGACCGCGCTCATGATGTAGCGGCGTGCACCGCCGATCTTCACATCCGCATCGTCCATCGCCATGCCGAATTTGGTGGCCAGCACGATGCGCTTGCGGTCGTCGCCCAGGATCTGGCCCATGCAGGTCTCCGATCCGCCGCGCTCGCCGTAGACATCGGCGGTGTCGAACAGCGTGATGCCAAGGTCGAGCGCCTTGTGGATGACCTTCCTGGTGGCTTCCAGATCGATACGACCGCCAAAGTTGTTGCAGCCGAGGCCGATCGCCGACACGCGCAGGCCGGATGCGCCGAGATTGCGGATTTCCAACGGGGACGTCCTTGTTTCAGAAGGTGGGAAGCGTGGCTCAGAAGGTGAGCAGCCGGGCGACATCCTTGCCACGTTCGGCGGGCACGTCAAAGTCGAGCAGCGGTCCCGCCGGGACGATGCCGGTCGGGTTGATGCGCCGGTGGCTCTGGTAATAGTGCCGTTTGATGTGGGTCATGTTCACGGTCGCGGCGACTCCGGGCACCTGGTAGATGTCTCGCGTGTAGGCCCACAGATGCCGATAGTCGGTCACCCGGCGGATGTTGCACTTGAAGTGGCCATGATAGACCGAATCGAAACGGACCAGCGTTGTGAACAGCCTGATGTCCGCCTCGGTCAGCGTGTCGTCGCACAGGAAGCGTGACTGCGACAGGTGCTCCTCCAGCCAGTCCAGCGTCTCGAAGATCGGCGCCACCGCCTCGTCGTACGCCGCCTGGGTCGTGGCGAAGCCTGCCTTGTAGACACCGTTGTTGACGGTATCGTAGATACGCGCATTCAGCGCATCGATCTCCTCGCGCAGATCACGCGGGTAGTAGTCGCCCGGTCGCGCGCCGATCGCATCGAACGCGCCGTTGAACATGCGGATGATCTCGGACGATTCGTTGTTCACGATCGTCTGGGTGTGCTGGTCCCACAGCACCGGCACGGTGGCGCGGCCGGTGTAGCGCGCATCGGCGCGCGTGTAGATCTCGTGCAGGTAGCGGCTGTTGAACAACGGATCCGGAATGACGCCCTCGCCGGCCGAGAACGTCCAGCCCTGCTCGGCCATCAGCCAGTGCGTGATGGACACCGGGATAAGCTGCTCCAGTCCCTTCAGCGCGCGCATGATCAGCGTGCGGTGCGCCCAGGGGCAGGCGAGCGACACATAGAGATGGTAGCGCCCCGCCGCGGCCGAGAAGCCGTCGCTACCGGTCGGACCAGGCCGACCGTCCGAGGTCACCCAGTTGCGGAACGCGGTCGGCAGGCGCTCAAAGCGGCCGGGCGCGCGGGCAGGATCCGCCTTGGTCGGTTCAGGCTCCTGTTCCTGCCACACGCCATCGATCAGCACGCCCATTGTGATTCCCCGTCCTCCCCGACAGACGTCATGCCAGCGTTGGCGACCCCCGCGGTCACCGTGCTACGGCAAACCGCTCCGCCACGCCACGATCAGCAATCTCGGTGACCAGCTTGCGGGTCATCGCCTCCCCGAAACTATGGAAGTCGTGCACCTCCAGCACGAAGCTGCCAGGCCCGCCAGTGACGTTTTCCCGATAGTAGTTCGGCAGTCCGCCCGGCGGCTGCACGTGGGCATAGGTCCACGACACAGGATGCTCGTTGATGATCGCCAGGCCATTGATCGTGATGCCGGCACGCAGTGCATCGTCGCGCGCCTCGGAGACCTCGCGGCCGGCGTTGTTGGTGCCGTCGCCGCAGACATCGATCACCCGCCGCGGCGATTCGAAGCCGCTCTCGGCCAGCAACTGCACGGCGCGGTCGATGCCGGCGCTGATCGCGGTGCGCCCCCAGAACGATCGTGGCGCCGCGGTCAGCCGGTCGGCGAACGCCTGTGCCGAGGCCTCGTCGCGAATCACGCTCCAGTCGAGGACGGTACGAACCTCGAAGCTGGACGCGAACTCGACATAGGCGACGGCGATCGCACCGATGCCGCCACCGCGGATCGCCTCCAGCACCTGATGCGAGGTGATTGCGGCAACGTAACCCTCTTTCTCGAGCTTGAACTCGGCATCATCCACGCTGCGCGACACGTCGGTGACCAGGACCAGCGTGAGGTCCACGCTCTCGTTTGCGCGAGCAGGCAGGGCGAGCGCAAGGCAGGCGGCGAACAGCCAGACAGTGATACGCATGGCTGGTGTCTCCAGTTGGCCCCGCATCATGCGGCGGCGGCTGGCGCCAATCAAATCATCCCGCTACTGGCTTGCCCAGACGATGCGGTGGAGCCAGGAAACCTCCGCGAGGTCAAAGCTGTAGTTGGGATGTGCCGGGTTCAGGCTGCGCAGTTCGATGCGCCGCGCGGACCGGCGCGCAAGCTGCTTGGTCATGACCTCGCCGCGCAGCGTGCGTACCACCACACGGTCGCCGCGGCGAATCGGTGCCGATGGCGAAACGATCACCATGTCGCCGTCGCGGAACACCGGTTCCATCGAATCGCCGCTGATCTCCAGCGCGTACGCGTTCGGATCGCCGATCTCCGGCAGCGTCACCTCATCCCAGCCACCGCCGACCGGATATCCGCCATCGTCGAAATAGCCGTCGCCGCCGGCCTGCGCGAAGCCGATCAGCGGAATGCGCCGTGCTGCGTTGCGGGCGGCGCCGTTGGACGCCAGTGCGCGGGCACCGGAGACCAGCGCGGTGAATGCCTCCAGGCTCGCGCCCGTCGCATCCAGCACCTTTGCCACGCTCTCGGTGCTGGGCCAGCGCGCGCGCCCGTCCGGCATGCGCCGCTTCGAGGGATTGAACGTGGTGGGATCGAGCCCCGACCGCCTGGCAAGGCCAGAGGCAGACAGGCCATTCTCCGCGGCGAGCGTGTCCAGCGCGCGCCAGATATCATCGTGCTTCATGCGCGGGCATTCCGTACCAGGCGAATCGTCAGGAGAGCGAAGTGTCGTAGGATTCCTGGCCGAATGGAATAGGAAAAAACGCTGGGTCGGAGATCATTGTCCTAGGCTCGATTCCGTTCGTGCAGGCTCACGGAATCCGCCCTAGCTCGTTGTCTGAGAGTGTGATTCACCGCTCCGGTAAAGTCACCTGGAGGGACCACGCTGCAGGGTCAGCCTGATATTGCCGAAGTCGTCGAGCGCCGCCTCGACGCCGTGCGGCACGAGGCAGGTGGCGTCGTATTCCTGCACGATCAGCGGCCCGGTGCGCGGCCCGGAGGCGAGCGCGGCACGATCGATGACGGTGGTATCGACCCAGCCGAAACCGGGGAACCACGCGCGGCGGCGCGTATCGGTCGCGGCGGGGGCGGGTGGCACGGCCTGCGGCAGGCGCTCCTGCTCGGGAACGCCGCGCGCGATGACCGACAGTCCCATCAGTTCCACCGGCTCATCGGCCGGCGCGCGGAAGCCGTAGCTGCGCTCATGCTCCGCGCCGAACAGGGCGGCGAAGTCAGCCGGGAACAAGCCATCCGGCAGGCGCACCTCGATCTCGCTCGACTGGCCGACGTAGCGTGCCAGCGCGGCGCAGCGGAACATCCGCCGCTCCGGCGGAAACCGTCGCGCGCCAGCCGCACAGCGCCGGCGGCCGTCAGGTCGCTCAAGACCGCGGCGATGCGCGCGGTATCGGCCTCGTCGAGGCGCATGCGCAGGCTCTGGCGGCGTGGTGCTCGGTATCGGCGACCAGCAGCCCGAACGCGCTGAACACGCCGGGCAGCGGCGGCACGATCACCCGCGCGATGCCGAGTTCCGCCGCGATCGAGGCGGCGAACAGCGGGCCGTTGCCGCCGAAGGCCAGCAGCGCGAACCGTCGAGGGTCGCGGCGCGCGCTCGACCGACACGGCACGGATCGCCCGCATCATCGAGGCCGACGCCAGGCGCAGCATGCCGTAGGCGGCTTCCTCCACCGAGCGCCGCAGCGGTCCGGCCAGCGCGCGCTCGAACCGCCCGCGCGCGCCGCATCGGCATCCAGCTTCAAGGCGCCGCCGACCAGTCCACGCGGGTCCAGGTAGCCGAGCGCCAGGTTGCAGTCGGTGATCGTCGGCTCCGTCCCGCCGCGGCCGTAGCACACCGGGCCGGGATCGGCGCCCGCGCTGTCCGGACCAACCTTCGGCGCACCGCCCGCATCCAGCCGGCAGATCGATCCGCCGCCCGCACCCACCTCCGCGAGGTCCACCGCCGGCAGCTTCAGCAGGTAGCCGGCGCCGACCAGCAGGCGCGATCCGGCCATCACGCCGGCGCCCCACCTCCAGCGCCTCGCTGCGCAGCACCTCGCCATTCTCGACCAGCCCGGCCATGGCGGTCGTGCCGCCCATGTCGAAAGTGATGACGCGCGGCTCGCCAAGGCGGGTGGCGAGTGCCGCGCCGCCCACCACGCCGGCCGCGGGGGCCGCTCTCGATGATGTGCGCGGGCGCGGCGGCGGCAAATTCCGAGGACGCCAGGCCGCCGTTCGACTGCATCAACTGCAGAGGCGCCTCGATGCCCAGCCCGCGCAGCCGTGCCGCGAGCGCGGTCACATAGGCCCGCACCACCGGCTGCACATAGGCGTTGATCACCGTGGTGCTGGTGCGCGGGTACTCCTTGATCTCCGGCAGGATCTCATGGCTGACCGAGATCGCGACGTCGGGCAGCGCGGCGCGCACCGCTTCCGCCACGGCACGCTCATGCGCGGGATTGGCGTAGGAATGCAGCAGGCAGATCGCCACGCTGCGCACCTCTTCGCGGCGCAGCATGTCGATCGCGGCGGCGATGCTGGCCGGATCGAGCGGCGTGGCGATCGACCCGTCCGGCCGCAGCTTCTCGACCACCTCCAGGCGGAGCCGGCGCTCCACCAGCGCGCGCGGCTTGGTCCAGTGCAGGTCGTACAGCACCGGCATGCGCAGGTCGCGGATTTCCAGGATGTCGCGGAAGCCTCTGGTCGTGATCAGCGCGGTCCGCGCGCCTTTGCCTTCCAGGATCGTGTTGGAGCCGATCGTCGTCGCGTGCAGCAACTCGACCACCGCGTCGCCGTCCGATGCCAGCAGCGCGCGCAGGCCGTCGATGATGCCGTCGCCATAGTCGCGAGGGGTGGAGGCAATCTTGTGGGTGACGACCTGCCCGCCGGACCGGATGGCGACCAGGTCCGTGAAGGTGCCGCCGATGTCGATTCCGATGCGCTGGGCCATACCGGCCAGTTGACTATGCCGCGGCGCGCCCGCCAAGGGCGGAGCCCCCGGAACCCCGCGACTTTAGCCTGGATAGGCGGGAGGCCCCGACACGAACCAGCCAACGCCCCGGTCGCCGCCTCCCGCCACCCAGGCCAGATTCGGGATCGCAAAGGCTGCGCCTTTGCTGGAGGTCCAGGAGGCAATGCCTCCTGGTCGGGGTTCGGGGTGAACCCCGAGCGCTATCGCCGCACCCGCGTCAGGCGCGGTCGAGCGCCATCCGGATGCACTGTGCCAGGTCGCCGCGCCGGTACGGCTTCAGCAGCAGCGGCACGTCCGGGCGGTCGTCGCCGGGACGGTGCAAATTCGCATAGCCGGATGTCACCAGCGCGCGCAGCCCGCCTCGGATCGAGCGCGCATGGCTGATCAGTTCGAAGCCGTTCATGCCGCCGGGCATCACCACATCGCTGAACAGCAGGTCGATCGGTTCGTCGCTCCGCACGATTTCGAGCGCTGATGGGCCATCGGCCGCGGTGAGGACGCGATAGCCGAGATCGCTGATCGTGGTGACCGCGAGTTCCAGCACTTCGGCATTGTCCTCGACCACCAGGACCGTCTCGTGCCCGGTCGGCGGCGCACCCAAGTTCGGCACCTGACCGTCACGCACCTGGCGCACATCCTCGCAGCGCGGCAGGTACAGCCGGAATGTGGTCCCGGAGCCGGGCCGCGTATCGATCACGACATGCCCGCCGGACTGCTTGATGAAGCCATACACCTGGCTCAATCCGAGGCCGGTGCCCTTGCCCACCTCCTTGGTGGTGAAGAACGGCTCGAAGGCGTGGGCGGCGACATCCGGATCCATGCCGGTTCCGGTATCCGCGACCCGCACCAGCACGTAGGAACCGGCAGTCAGTTCCGGCACGCGCCGCGCCTCATCGGCGTCGACCTCGACGTTGGAGGTGGTAACCTCGAGCCGGCCGCCCAGCGGCATGGCGTCGCGCGCGTTGACCACGAGGTTGAGGATCGCCGCCTCGAACTGCGGCGCGTCGATCCGGCACGACCACAGCCGCGGCTGGAACGAGAGCTGAAGCTGGTTGGTCTCACCAAGCGCGCGGCGCAGGAACGGCTCGCACGCCACGATCACCTCGTCGAGGTTGACAATGTCGAGTTTCAGCGTGCTGCGGCGGGCAAACGCCAGAAGCTGCTGGGTGAGCTTGGTCGCCCGCCCGGTCGCGGTCTCCGACGCCTTCAGCAGGCGCAGGATCTTCGCCCGCGGCAGGTCGGTGCCGGCCTCGAACGCGCCGCGGATCATCTCCATGCTGCCGACGATCACCGCCAGCAGGTTGTTGAAGTCGTGCGCGATGCCGCCGGTGAGCTGGCCGACCGCCTCCAGCTTCTGGGTGTGCCACAGCACTTCTTCGGTCTTGCGGCGTTCGGCGATCTCGACCTCCAGCCGCCGGTTGGCCTCCGTGAGTTCGCGGGTGCGTTCGGCGACCGCCAGTTCCAGGCTTTCGTTCAGCCGCCGCAACGCCTGCTCCGCGCCGCGCATCCGCAGCAGCGCCTGTGCGGTGGCGAGCAGTTCCTCGGGTTCGATCGGCTCCACCAGGAAGCCGTCCGCGCCGCCGTCCAGCGCCATCGCCCGGTCATGCGAACTGGTGACCGCGGCCGAGGTCTGCAGCACCGCGACGCCGGGGTGGGCGGTCTTGATGCGGCGGCTCACTTCGACGCCGTTGATGTCGGGCAGCATCACGTCGAGCAGCACGAGGTCCGGAACTTCGGCGCAGCATCGTTCGATCGCCGCCATGCCGGTGGCCGCCTCCGCGACCTGATAGCCCTGCTTGCGCAGTACATGTGCCTTCAGATAGCGCCCGCCATCATCGTCATCGACGACAAGGATGCTGGCCCTGGTGTCACTCATGCGGCATCGATGGTCTCATTGACACGCAGCACACCCTCGATCGCCTCGATCAGGCTGCCGGCCGACAGTTCCGACTTCGACATGACCATCGCCGCACGTGCCAGCAGGCCATCGTCCGCGGGCTGGAGAATGGCCGAGGTCAGCACGATGACGGGCGGCGCACCCGGGGGCAGGCGAGTCAGAAATTCGTATCCATCCATTCCCGGCATCCTGAGATCGAGCAGGACCACGTCCGGGTCTTGTTCACTCAGTCGATCAAGCGCTTCCCTGCCGTCGCGGGCGATCCAAAGTCGAAAGCGCCCGCGCGGCAAGAGTTGGCGAACCAAATAGTGGTTCACCTCCTCGTCATCCACCAGCAATACCTGCGTGAGCGAGTGGCGTCCGGTCACGCGGTCGAGAATATCGATCAGCTTTTCGCTATCGATCGGCTTCGACACGTAGCCATCGGCGCCCAGATGCGCCGCCTTGCGGTCCTCCCCGGTGGAGGAGGTCACCACCAGAGGGATGTCGGCGCTCAGGTCCTGGCCACGCAGTTCCAGCAGCAGCCGCCAGCTTTCGTCTCCCAGCAGCATGATGTCGAGCAGGATCGCCTCGGGACGCACCGTCAGCATCAGCCGCCGTGCGTCGCGGACCGTGCGGGCGTTGAGCGGCTGGTAGATGGACGTCGAGAGGATCCGCTCGATCGCGTGGGCATCGGCCGGGTCGTCCTCGACCAGCAGCACGGGGATGCGGCCGGCCTCTACGACCACGTCGACCATCTCCTCCTCAGAGTCGGCGACGGCGAACCGGCGCGGCACCGTCACCGTGAAGGTGGAGCCCACGCCCGGGGCACTCTCGACCGCGACCCGTCCGCCGAGCAGTTCGGCGAGCTTCTTCGACAGCGGCAGGCCGAGACCGGTCCCCTTCACGCGGCCCTGCAGGCGATGCGCCACCTGGCCGAACTCCTGGAAGATGATATCGAGGTCGCTGGCGGCGATGCCGATCCCGCTGTCGCGCACATGGAAGCTCACGGTGTCGGCATCGGCATCCGCGCTCGCCCACACGCGGACCTCGCCCTGCTCGGTGAACTTGATTGCGTTTGAAATGAAATTGCGGAGGACCTGGGACACCTTGGCTTCGTCGGTGTCGAGCGGCGGGACGTTGCGCGGATCGTCGAACACCAGCGCGACGGCGTCGCCCACCAGCAGCGGCCGCAGCATGCCGCGCAGCGCGCCGAACAGGGAGGCGGCGGTGAACGGCGAGGGCACGACGACGGTCTTGCCGGCCTCGACCTTCGCGAGGTCCAGCAGGTCGTCGACCAGTTCGGTGAGATTCTCGGCGGCCTTGCGGATGAAGCGGACCTGCGTCTCCTGCTCCGCGGTCAACTCGCCGTCGCTGCGCGTGAGCAGCAGCTTGGACAGGGCCAGGATCGAGTTCAACGGCGTGCGGAACTCGTGGCTCATATGCGAGAGGAATTTCGATTTCAGCTCGTCGGCGCGACGCAGGTGATCGGCCCGCTCGTCGAGTTCGGCGTACAGCGCGACGACGCCGCGGTTGGTATCCTGCAACTCCTGGTTCAGTCGCTGCAGGTCGTCCTGGCGCGACTGCAACTGGTCGAGTTGCAGCAGGATCTGCTGATTCTGCCGACTGATCTCCCCCACCGCGTCGGGCGGGCTGTCGGTGGCGAGGATGGCGGTGATCCGCGCAATCTGGGACGGTGTGACAGTGGAAGCGCGCCGCGGCAGCGCCTTGGCGACCTGCACCGTCGTGCCGTCGCCGGGCCTGGTCGTGATGTCGAAGCCGTCCATCAGCCGCCGTGCGCCCAGCAGGCCGACCCCCATGCCGGTCGCGGATTTGTGTGTGCCGGCGAGGACGGATGCGAGATCAGCGATGCCCGGTCCGCGATCGCGCACGATGATGACGAAGCTCTGGGCCCCGGGCGAGCCGCTCAGGCGGAACTCGACATGGCCGCCATGCGCATGTTCGTGGGCGTTGCGGGCGATTTCCGACACCGCGGTGGTGATGCGGGTCTGATCCTGGGTATCGAACCCTAGCAGTTCCGCCAGCCGCCGCGTCCGGCTGCGGACCAGCACGATATCGGTCTCCACAGCGATCGCAACGCGCAGCAGGCTGGTATCCATCGCGTGGCTACCTCACTGGTCGCAAGGCGATCACGGAGGCGTCGTCGCGGCCGCGCCGGTGGTCGCGCAGCAACACACCGGCGACCAGCGAGGGATGCTGCGCCGCCAGCCCCTGGTGCGCGGCGAGGTCCCAGCGGCTGGTCAGCCCGTCGGAGTGCAGGATCACCAGCGGCTCGCTGTCGAACTCGTAGGTGAACTCACGGATGCGTGGTGCGACATGGCCTGCCGTTCCATTGTGAGAGACCATATGGCGCGACCGGCCGCCGGTAACCACCATCCCGCTGATATTGCCAACGCCGACATAGCGGATCACGCGCGACGCGGTATCGATGCGCGCCACGGCCACGGCGGCCCCGCGGGTCGGTCCCAGCGCGAGGTGCATCCGCTCCACGATTTCTTCGGCGGAGGCCTCGGCGTGGGTGACGAAGGTCCTGACCGCCAGTTCGGCGGCGCGCGCCGCCTCCGAGCCATGTCCGGAACCATCGGCCAGCATCACCGTGGTGCCCCGGCCACTGTCACACCAGGACCAACTGTCGCCGCACACCAGTTCACCCGGATAGGGCGCGAGCGTGGCCCCGACCAGGGCGCCCGCGGTGCCGGCCTCGGGGCGCAGCACTCGGACCATGATCGCGCAGCCCTGCTGCGGGCGGGAATAGATCTCCACCGCATCGGCCAGGCGGGAGATGGCGCCCAGGCCGTTCCCCGCGCTTCCGGCGGTCGAATAGCCGTCCTGCATGCAGCGCCGGGGGTCGGTCATGCCGGCTCCCTTGTCCAGCGACAGCAGTTCGAGGCCGCTGCCGCCGGCATCGTCGCAGCGGCGGGCGTGGATGTGGCCGCCGCCACCATGTTTCAGCAGGTTGGTGGCCAGTTCCGTGACGATGATGGCCACCTGGTCCACCCGCATCGCGCTCAGCCCCGTGCGCAGCGCCAGATCACGCACCAGTCGCCGCGCCTCCGCCACCTGGCTGGGATCGGTGACGGCGGTGAACACGGTCAGGTCCACCGCGCGAGCATGACCACCGTCCCCTGCCCGGGCGTCGATTTGACGTCGAACTCGTTGGACAGGCGCTTGGCGCCGCTGAGGCCGAGGCCGAGACCGCCACCCGTGGTGTAGCCATCCTTCATCGCCAGCGACATGTCGGCGATGCCGGGACCGTGATCGGTGAATGTCAGCCGCACGCCGCGGCGCTGGCCGTTGCGGAGGACCTCGATCCGCATCGTTCCGCCGCCACCATAATCCACCGTATTGCGTCCGATCTCGCTCGCTGCGGTCACGATCTTGGTCTGGTCGACCAGGCTGAAGCCGGCCGCCACGGCACGGGCACGCACCGCCTGTCGGACCCGCACCACATCGTCGGATGTCCGCAGCGGCATCGTCTCATCGGTGTCGGTCAGCATCGTCGCGCTCTGGGCTGTCGATGATGCGGCGGATCAGGGCCAGCCCCTTGTCCACGTTCAGCGCGGTGCGCACGCCGGTCAGGCCGAGCCCCAGTTCGACCAGCGTGATCGCAACGGCGGGACGCATGCCGACGACGACCGTGACCGCGTCCAGCACGCGCGACATCGCCGCGATGTTGTTCAGCATGCGGCCGATGAAGGAATCGACGATTTCCAGCGCCGAGATGTCGATCATCACGCCACGCGCGCGGTCGGCGACGATCCGCTCGGTCAGGTCGTCCTGCAGCGCCAGCGCCAGACGGTCGTGCATGTCGACCTGGATCGAAACCAGCAGGCAGTCACCGATCTTCATGATGGGGATATCGCCCATCAACTAGGCCGCCGGCGTGGGTGAGGCGGCGGCGGCGCGGTCGACGATCACCCGGCCGGAGCGCCGCAGCGCGAGCCCCAGCGCATCCGCCATGGTGGCCTTGGAGATGACGTTCAGTTCCAGGCCGAGATGCACGATGGTCTGTGCGATCTGCGGCCTGATGCCGCTCAGGATGCAGTCGGCGCCCATCAGGCGCGCAGCCGAGATCGTCTTGATCAGGTGCTGCGCCACCAAAGTGTCGACCGTCGGCACACCGGTGATGTCGATGATGGCGGTTTCCGCGCCGGATGTGACGATGCGCTCCAGCAGGCTCTCCATCACGATCTGCGTGCGCGCGCTGTCGAGCGTGCCGATCAGCGGCAGCGCCAGGATCCCGTCCCAAAGCTCCACCACCGGGGTGGAAAGTTCCAGCAGTTCCTGCTGCTGGCGGGTGATCACCTCTTCACGGGTCTTGGCATAGAATTCGATGGTGTACAGGCCGAGCCGATCGACCAGGCTGCTGAGCACCCAGGTGACGCTTGCCAGTTCATCGGCGTTGCCGGCCAGTTCGCGGCGCAGCAGGGCGAACAGCGGCTCCTTCAACGAGAAGACGAAGACGGCGGTCTCGGTCGGGCTGAACCCCTGGATCGCCCGATCGCGCGAGAGATCCTCGAGCAGTTCCCGCATCGTCGTCCATTCCGGGCCGGTGATGTCATCGACCTGCGCGATCTGCAGGCCGCGGCGGAATTCGTCGAGGAACCGCCTGGCGAGGGCCGTGGTCTCGGCCTCCCGCCTGCCCTCCAGACCGCCCGCGTCGCGCCGCTGGCAGGCCAGCCACGCATCCAGCAGGTCAGGGTAGTGTCTGTTGAGCAGAGTAAGAATGATGTTCCGCTGTTCACTCATTCGGTTTCTCTGGTGTGTTGGCCATCGAAATGGAGCGGCGCAACGTGCTGCCGTGCGTGGCGAAAGTAAATGGCACAGCGACCTCTTGCGTGCGCCGGT
Organism: Acetobacteraceae bacterium; assembly: GCA_037201625.1. Lineage (GTDB taxonomy): Bacteria > Pseudomonadota > Alphaproteobacteria > Acetobacterales > Acetobacteraceae > JAMXLO01. The sequence goes on from JBBCGR010000004.1 coordinate 862,139, forward strand.
GTGGCCCCATAAGGATAGCCACTCGAAAGAGTGAAGATTCCGCACATACAAATGAACCAGGTTGAACGCGAGGACGGACCGGTGGCGAAGGGCCACATTCTCGTTGTCGACGATGACGCCACCTTCGGCGAGGTGCTCTGCCGCGTGCTGCGGAGCGACGGCTACCAGGCCCGACTCGCCGGCGAATTCCGCTCCGCCCTGGAGATTCTGGAATCGGACCAGCCAGTGGATCTGCTGCTGGTCGACATCGTCATGCCGGACAGTGTCAACGGTGTGGCGCTGTCGCGCATGGCACGGCTGCGGCGCCGGAATCTGAAGGTGGTCTATATCACCGGCTACAGTATCCCCGGCGCCGAACGTGAGGCGCTGGGTCCGATCCTGCGCAAGCCGGTCGACAATCAGGTACTGCTCGACGAGATCGCGCGGACGCTGGCATCCTAAAGAGAGTCCGCTCGCGTAGGCTCACGGAATCCGCTGTGACGCGTTGTCTGAGAGCGTGGTGCACGGTTCGGGTGATTCGACCTGCACTGATCACACTCTGGATCGCGCGGCAGTCGCAACGATCGAAAGAGCGCGAGTTGTCTGATCGCGAGAGGGCGCCACTGCCGCCATCAGCGCGCGGGCCGCACCCGGGACAGCGGCGCGAACTTCCGGGCTCCCACGTTCGCAGGAACGACGCCGCAGCCAGCGGGCCGTGCCGATACCGTCAGTCCGCGGCCGACTGCCGCTGATTGCTCCTGCGCGCATCCCGCAGCGACTCGGTCGCCGCCACGTCGATGACGGGCGGGTCGCCCTGCGCCACCACGCCATAGTCGCGGGCGGCACCTTCGATCGTCACCAGCCCGTCGCGCAGATCCTTTGCCACCAGCGCCAGGTCGCGCGCCAGCGGATCGCCCCAGCCGCCGGCACCGGGCAGTTCGTGGCGGAACACCTGGCCCTTGCGCAGCGTCATCGTCAGCTTGGCGTGCAGCGTCTCCTCGCTGGGCAGGCCGGGGTCCAGCAGGTTGCGGCCCGCGGCGCCCGGACCGCCACCCTGCAATCCGTACGGCCGGTGGGTCTGGCGGTCGGCGCGCACCTGGAGGATGCCTTCATCGGCCAGCATCCGCCATGTCTTGCGCTGCGACATGCCACCGCGGTACAGCCCCGCCCCGCCGGTATCGGGGACGAACTCGTAGTCCAGCACCTCGAGCGGATTCTCCGCCTCGATCACTTCGACCGAGAAGCTCGCCATGTTGGCGAACATCGAGGTGTTGCCGTCGAGCCCGTCCGCCCAGGGCCGCCCGCCCCAGCAGCCTGACAGGAAGTCCACGTAGATGAACGGCCGCAATTCCTTGTCGTAGCCGCCGATCGTGATCCCCGTGTTGCCGCCGTCGGAGGCGGCGTACACCCGGTCGGGATAAAGCTGCGCCAGCGCGCCGAAACAGCAATCCACGCCGCGGAACCCGGTGAGCCCGCGCGCGGCGCAGGCCGCCGGCAGCTTGCCGTTGGTGATCGTGCCGGGCGGTGCGATCACCTTGATCGGGCGGAACACGCCGTCGTTGTTCGGCATGTTGATCGACAGCACGGACTTCACCGCGGTGAAGCTCATCGCCGCCGTGTAGCTCCAGGTGTTGTTGATCGCGCCCTTCACCTGCGGCGAACTGCCCGTCCAGTCCACCTCCATCGTGTCGCCGCGCTTGCGCACCGTGCAGACCAGGGGGATCGGCTTGCCGATATCGATCTGGTCGTCGTCGATCCAGTCGGTGAAGGTCGCCTCGCCGTCCGGCAACTCGCTGAGGCAGTGGCGCGCCAGCCGCTCGGAATAGTCCATCGTGGCATGCATCAGCGCCACCACCTCATGCGCCCCATAGCGGGCCACGAGGTCGGTCATGCCGCGGGCGGCAATCTCACAGGCGGCAAGCTGGCTGCGGATGTCGCCCAGCACCCGGCCCGGCAGGCGCACGTTGCGATCGATCATGCGCAGCAGCGTGGTGTTGGGCTGGCCGCGCTCGTACAGCTTCAGTGGCGGGATGCGCAGCCCCTCGGCGTAAATCTCGGTGCTGTCGGAGGCGTTCGATCCTGGGACCCGGCCGCCCACGTCGGTGTGGTGGCAGATCGTCGCGGCGTAGGCGATGATGCGGCCATCGGCGAACAGCGGCCGGAAGATGAAGATGTCCGGCAGGTGCATGCCGCCGTCATACGGGTCGTTGTTGATCAGGATGTCGCCCTCGGCGATGTCGTCGCCGAAATGGCGCAGCACCGCCTGCAACGCCACCGGGATCGAGCACAGATGCCCCGGCAGCGACAGGCCCTGCGCGGCCAGCCGGCCCTCGGCGTCACACAGCGCGGCGCTGTAGTCCATGATGTTCTTCAGGACGCCGGAATAGGCGGTGCGATAGATCGTCAGCACCATCTCGTCGCCGAGGGCGGCGATGGCGTTGCGGAACAGTTCCTCGGTGATGGGATCGGAGATGGGCATGCCGGCATCGGAACACTCCGGGCGGCTCCTGACAACCGCCCGCGCGATTCGCGGTGATGACGCAATGTTCACGGTGAATATCGCCTGCGTCCCCGCAGGTGGAATGGGCGTGAAATAAATCGCCGACGGGGCGCCAGCACAGGCTGGCTATCGGCGCGCCGGGCGGGCCGTCGCTCGCGCGACACAGCGTCTCGGGATTCCCCGTATGTTGAAGACTTCGTGAAAGGTTCCCGCACTTATTCTTTTGGATTGACAACAGAGTCATGGAATATTGCGGTGGTGGCTTACGTTCATTGGTCGGGGAGCTGGTTGGGGGGACTACGCCGGGAGTGGCTGTACCGATGACGGCTCATGTGGAATCCCTTGCCATCCGTTCGCTGTTGCGCCGCCCCATCCTGACGGCCGACAGGGAGCGCCATCTGCTCCGGACCCACCGGACCGCGGCGGATGTGACCCTGCGGCGCCAGGCCTTCTCCGAATTGTGGGAGAGCCACAGCAGGCTGGTCGTCGCTGTGGCGAGCCAGTACCGCCGGCCCGGCCTCGCCATGACCGAACTCGTGGGTGCCGGCCATCTCGGCATGCATGCCGCCATCGAAGGCTACCGCCCCGAAACCGCCAGCGGCCGGCTGTCCAGCTATGCCGTCGGCTGGATCCGCCTCTACATCCAGGACTACATCAGGCGTCACGCCGTCCCGGGCCGTGTCGTCGCCGCCTCCGCACGGCGGCAGTTGCAGCGCGCGGCGGCCCGGCTGTTCGCCGATGCGCGCCGGTCCTGCCGGCGGGAAGGCGTGCAGCCGCACGACGATCAGCTTTGCGCACGGGTTGCCGCGCGGGCCGGCGTGCCGCGTGAGGAAGTGGCGCAATGGCTGCGCCTGGCCCGCGAGGAGCGAGAGGCCGCCGCCCGCCTCGATGCCTCCGCCGGCCTCGACGTGCCCGCCCATCTCGATGCGTCCATCGGCCTGGGCGCGGCCGGGACGAGCGCGTCCGGGCCCGACCTGGACGGACCGGGCGCCGCAATCCTGCGGCTCGATGAGGCGAAGCTGCGCCGCCAGGTGCTGGCGCTCGCCGAGGAAGTGCTGGGCGAGCGCGAGCGGGTGGTGTTCCTGGCCCGCTGCGTCAGCCTCGAGGAGGTGGTGCCGGATGCCCCGCGGCTGGCCGCGCGCCTGGGACTGACACTCGAGCGCGTGCAGCAGCTTGAGGCGAGCGCCCGCCGCAAGATGGAGGTGGCGCTGACGCTCGGTCCGCGGGCCGATCCCACCCCGCCGCCCGAGCCGCCGCGGCTGCGGTCGCACCGCCGGACCGCCAGCCGCGTGGCCGAGGCGCCGGCCTGATCCGGGGCTGGTCGGGGCGGCAGCATGGACAGCGCGGTGGCGGCGCAGTAGCTGAGGATTGGAACAATCGGGGATCGCCCATGCCAGGCGCATCGCTTGATCCGGCACCGCTGCTGCGCGCCGGCTGCGTCGAATTTCCCGTCCTTCACGTGCGCGGCGGTACCTCGACCGGGCTGGTGATCTCGGAGCGCTGGGCGCCGCCCGGCCAGGAGCTTCGCGAGGAACTCCTGCGCCACCTCATGGGCCTGCCGCTGGACGGCACGCGGCCGGGCAACAAGCAGACTACGGGCCTCGGGCGCATCGTGCCGACCGGCAACAAGGTGTTCTTCGCCCGGCTCGAGGCGGACGGCAACCGGCCCCGTATCGTCAGCACCTTCGCCCAGCTTGCCGCCGACAAGGCCGCGGTGGACTGGAGCGTCAACTGCGGCAACATGACCGCGGCGCTGCCGCTCTGGGCGCTGGACACCGGGCAGGTCCCGCCGGTCGAGCCCAGCGATGCGTTCGAGATCGACATCTTCAACACCAACACCGGCGTGACGGCAGGCTCGCGCATGAAGTGCGCCGCCGATGGCTGCTTCGTGGCGGCTGAGATCCCCGGCGTCGACGGTGCGTTCCCCGGCGTCGACCTGTTCCTGGCCGATCCGGTGGGGGCCAAGACCGGCCGCCTGCTGCCGACCGGCCACGCGATCGAGGACATCGGCGGCTTCGCGGTGTCCTGCGTCGACGTCGCCGTGCCGATGGTGATCGCGCGCGCCGCCGATTTCGGCCGGACCGCCCATGAGCGCATCGAGGACCTCGAGGCGGATCGCGGCCTGATGGAGACGCTGCGGTCGATCTGGGTGGAGGCCGGCCTGCGCATGGCGCTGACGGCGCGTGGCGGGCGGCTGATGACCGCCGACGAACTGGCGCAGAGCGAGACCATCCCCAAGGTGTGCATCGTGGGGCCGCCGCAGGGCGCTGGAAACATCGCCGTCCGCTACTTCACGCCGCAGCAGGGCCACCGGTCGATGGCGGTGTCCGGCGGCTGCTGCCTGGCCGCCGCGGCACTCATCCCCGGCTCCGTGGCGCATTCCGTCGCCCGCGGCCTGCCGGCGATTGGCGCTGCGTATGCCGAGGTGGATGTCGGGATCGAGAACCCGGCCGGCGTGCTGGAGGCAACGATCGAGGCACGGCTCGCGGCCGATGGCCTGGAGGTTCGCAAGGCGGCGTACCGGCGCAGCACGCAGATCCTGCTGCGCGGCCATGTCCCGCTGTACCGCGCATCGGCCATGCTGCAGCGCGCCGTGCTGGATCAGGGCCGGTAGCCGCTCGCCACCACGTAGAGTTCGCTGGATTCCTTGCGGCTGGCCGGCGGCTTGGCGTGCCGGACGCTCGCGAAATGCCGCTTGAGCCGCGCCAGCATGTCGCGTTCGGCGCCGCCCTGGAACACCTTGGTCACGAAGCCGCCGCCATCGACCAGCACCTCGAGCGCGAAGTCGAGCGCGGCATCGGCCAGCGCCACGATGCGCAGGTGGTCGGTGGCGGTGTGGCCGGTGGTGTTGGGCGCCATGTCGGACAGGACCAGGTCGGCCTTGCCGCCCAGTTCGGCGACCAGCCGCTGCTGCATCGTCTCGTCGGTGAAGTCGCCCAGCAGCAGCGTTGCACCCGGCACCGGGTCGACCGGCAGCAGGTCGATGCCGACCACGCCGGCGGCGGCGCGCTGCACCGCGACCTGGCTCCAGCCGCCCGGCGCGGCGCCGAGATCGACGACACGCGCCCCGCGGCGGATCAGCCGGAACCGGTCGTCCAGTTCCAGCAGCTTGAACGCGGCGCGCGACCGCCAGCCCTGCTGCTTCGCCGCCGCCACGTACGGGTCGTTCAACTGGCGCGCGAGCCAGCGCTGCGAAGCCGGACTGCGGCTCTTGGCGGTCTTGACCGCGACGGAGAGGCCGCGCGGGGCGACGGGCGTCCGCCGGTCGGTCATGCGCGGCCGCGCCGGCGATCCGCGCGGATCATCCGCAGCAGCATCCCCTCGCGCAGGCCGCGATCGGCCACGATCACCCGGGGCGCCGGCCACAGCCGCACCAGGGCAGCGAACACCGCGCAGCCCGGCAGCACGAAATCGACCCGGTCGGGACCGACGCAGGGATGTGCCTCCAGCCCCGCCCGCCCCAGCGCACGGAGATTGTCCAGCGCCTCGGCCGCCGCATCGGCGGTCAGCACCGTGCCGTCCACCAGCGGACGGCGATAGCGCGACAATCCCAGCGCGACGCCGGCCAGCGTGGTGACGGTGCCGCTGGTGCCCAGCAACTGCACGCCGCCCTCGCGGATCTCCCGGCTGATGCAGTGCACCGCCTCGAACCCGGTGAGGCGCGCGGCGACGTCGTCGACCATGGCCTCGAACCCCTCGGGGTCGAACCCGGCCTGGCCGAAGCGCTCGGCCAGCGTCACCACGCCGACCGGCAGGGAATCATAGCCGATCAGCTCCGGCCGTCCGCCGGCATCGATCCGCACCCAGGCAAGCTCGGTCGAGCCGCCGCCGATGTCGAACAGCAGCGCCCGACGGCCCCAGCCCTCCAGCAGTGGCGCACAGCTCTCCAGCGCCAGCTCGGCTTCCTCGCGGGCCGAGATGACGCCGATGTCCAGCCCGGTCTCCTGCTTCACCTGGGCCAGGAAGGCGCGGCCGTTCACCGCCCGCCGGCAGGCTTCGGTGGCGATCGCGCGGACCTTGCGCAGCGGCCGACGTTCCAGCCGCGCGGCACAGGCCTGCAGCGCCGAGAGCGCGCGGTCCATGGCCGCCGGGCTGAGCTGGCCGGTGCGGTGCAGGCCCTCGCCGAGGCGGACGATGCGGCTGAAGCTGTCGATGACGCGGAAGCCGTTGCCGGCGGGGGAGGCGACCAGCATCCGGCAGTTGTTGGTGCCCAGATCGAGTGCCGCGAAAGCGGGCGCGACGAACCGGCGCGGTTCACTCGCCTGGCGTGAGGCGAGGTCGACCGGGGATTGCTCCTGCCGCGGAATCATCCACGTATTGTCATCCGCGGCCACCATCTCAGGCAAGCATTGTCGAATGGCTTGCCATCTTTTCACTTTATCGTCAGCCAGGACCACCAGTCACGATCGGCGGTCACAAGGGTCAGTGACGGGCGTCAGGTGGGCGCCTCCCAACGCCATTCGCTGACTTCCGGCATGTCCTCGCCGTGCTGCCGGATATACGCCTCGTGGTCGATCAGCCGGTCGCGCAGCCACTGTTTGGCGTACGCGCTGCGGTAGCCGAGCTGCGGCAGCCGGTCGATCACGTCGCCGGCCAAATGGAACCGGTCCAGGTCGTTGCGCACCACCATGTCGAACGGCGTGGTCGTGGTGCCTTCTTCCTTGTAGCCGCGCACGTGGATGTTGTCGTGATTGGTGCGCCGGTAGGTCAGCCGGTGGATCAGCCAGGGATAGCCGTGGAACGCGAAGATCACCGGCCGGTCGGTGGTGAAGATGGCGTCGAAGTCATGGTCGGTCAGCCCGTGCGGATGTTCGCTGCGAGGTTGTAACGTCATCAGGTCGACCACGTTGACCACGCGGATGCGCAGGCCCGGCACCAGCCGGCGCAGCACGCTGACCGCGGCCAGCGTCTCCAGCGTCGGCACGTCGCCGGCACACGCCATCACCACGTCGGGGATGCCGTCCTTGTCGTTGCTCGCCCACTCCCAGATGCCGATCCCTGCCGTGCAGTGCTTCACCGCTTCGTCCATGCTGAGCCATTGCGGCGAGGGCTGCTTGCCGGCGACGATCACGTTGATTCGGTGCCAGCTTCGCAGGCAATGGTCGGCGACGAACAGCAGTGAGTTGGCGTCGGGCGGCAGGTAGACCCGCACCGTGTCGGCCTTCTTGTTGCAGACATAGTCGATGAAGCCCGGATCCTGGTGGCTGAAGCCGTTATGGTCCTGCCGCCAGACATGCGACGTCAGCAGGTAGTTCAGCGACGGGATGGGCCGCCGCCACACGATCTCCCGGCTCGTCTTCAGCCACTTGGCGTGCTGGTTGAACATCGAATCGATGATGTGGATGAACGCCTCGTAGCAGGAGAACAGCCCGTGCCGGCCGGTCAGGACATAGCCCTCCAGCCAGCCCTGGCAGGTGTGCTCCGAGAGGATCTCCATCACCCTGCCGCCCGGCGCCAGATGGTCGTCGTAGGGCAGGGTGGTGGCGTTCCAGGCGCGGTCGGTGACCTCGAACACATGCGACAGCCGGTTGGAGGCGGTCTCGTCGGGGCCGAACAGGCGGAAATTGCGACCCGCCGCGCTGTCGCGCATGACGTCGCGCAGCCAGCCGCCAAGGACCGCGGTGGCCTCGCCGTCCTCTGCGCCCGGCCGTGACACGGTCACCGCGTAGCCGGCGATGGCCGGCAGTTCGAGCGCACGCATCAGCAGCCCGCCATTGGCGTGCGGGTTGGCGCTCATGCGGCGCTCGCCGGTCGGCGCCAGCGCCGCGATCTCCGGCCGCAGCGCGCCTTCTTCGGTGAAGAGTTCCGCCGGACGATAGCTCTGCATCCAGGATTCGAGCTGCTTCACATGCGCCGGATTGGTCGCCAGCCCCGCCAGCGGCACCTGGTGGGAGCGCCAGGAGCCCTCGGTCTTCAGTCCGTCCACCTCCTTGGGGCCGGTCCAGCCCTTCGGGGTCTTCAGGATGATCATCGGCCAGATCGGCCGCTCGGTGGAGCCGCCGCCCTGGCGCGCCTTCGCCTGGATGGCGCGGATCTCGTCGAACACATTGTCCAGCGTCGCGGCCATCTTCTGGTGCATCACCTGCGGGTCGTCGCCCTCGACCAGGTACGGGCGGTAGCCGTAGCCGATGAACAGGCTGTGCAGTTCGTCGGGGCCGATGCGCGCGAGGATGGTCGGATTGGCGATCTTGTAGCCGTTGAGATGCAGGATCGGCAGCACCGCGCCGTCGGTCGCCGGATTGAGGAACTTGTTGGAATGCCATGACGTGGCCATCGGTCCGGTCTCGGCCTCGCCGTCGCCCACGACGGTGGCCGCGATCAGGTCGGGATTGTCGAACACCGCGCCATAGGCGTGCGACAGCGCATAGCCGAGTTCGCCGCCCTCATGGATCGAACCGGGAGTCTCCGGGGCGGCGTGGCTCGGGATGCCGCCGGGGAAGCTGAACTGGCGGAACAGCCGCTGGATGCCAAGCTCGCTGCGCGGCACATGTGCGTAGAGTTCGCTGTAGGTGCCGTCCAGCCAGGCGCTGGCGACCACGCCGGGCCCGCCGTGGCCGGGGCCGGCGATGAAGATCATGTCGAGGTCGCGCGCGCGGATCATCCGGTTGAGATGCGCGTAGACGAAGTTCAGCCCGGGCGTGGTTCCCCAATGCCCCAGCAACCGCGGCTTGATGTGCGCGAGTTCCAGCGGTTCGCGGAGCAGGGGATTGTCGAGCAGGTAGATCTGCCCGACCGAGAGGTAGTTGGCCGCTCGCCACCATGCATCGATCAGATGCTCCTCCTCCTGCGAAAGCGGTGCGGCTGCGGACGAAGCGACATCGTCTGTCATGGCGAGCCTCCTTCAGGGAGTGGACATGGCGCGGACATGGGCCATGGGTAGCTGGGAAGATGCGCCGGCGGCCGTCTTGTCCAGGACCGCCATCCTGCATGCCGTTGCGGCACAGGAAGGGTTGACGCCGTCGTTGCCGAACGTCCCGCCGGCCGCGAGGGCCTGCGTCGAAGCCCGCCGGGCTACGTCGGCGGATGCCAGTCCGGCGGGGTGTCGTGGTCGGGATGCTGATAGTTGGCGATGCGCGACAGGTCCTCCGGCGGATTGCCGCTGCCCGTCGCGTGTGCCTGCAGCCTCTCGAACTGCGCCGGGTCGAAATTCGCCAGCCTGCCCTCGATGCCGTCGATCTGCGACAGCACCACGTCGCCGGGCCGGTCCAGGCTGCCGACGGTCAGGCCGATGGACCCTTGCCGCTGGAGATAGGCGAAGGTCAGTGGCGTGCCGCAGCGTGCGCAGAAGCCGCGTTCTGCCGCTGAGGAACTGCGGAACGTGCTGGGTGCGCCGTGCGTCCAGGCGAAGTTGTCGAGGCCGATGTTCGCCCATGCCATGAACGGGCCGCCGACCGCCTTCTGGCACATGCGGCAGTGGCAGATGCCGGCACGATCGGGAGCGGCGTAGAACGCGTAGCGTACCGCGCCGCACTGGCAGCCGCCGGTCATCACCGGCTTGCGTTGTCCGCTCATTGGTTCACCCTCTCGTTCGCAGCGATCGAGGAGGCCGGATGATGCGCGCCGTGTGGTACGACCGGCAAGGACCGGCGGATGAAGTGTTGGTGTATGGGGAACTGCCGACGCCGGAGCCGGGCAGCTATGAGGTCCGCGTCAGGCTGGAGGCGGCCGGCGTCAATCCATCCGACACCTATCGCCGCCGGGGACCGGTGCCGGCCATGGAGTATCCGCGCGTCATCACCTGCAGCGACGGCGCCGGCGTGGTGGACAGCGTCGGACCCATGGTGGCGGAAAGCTGGGTGGGCCGCCGGGTGTGGCTCTACAACGGCCAGCGCAACGGCCGCTGGATGGGCACCGCGGCGGAATACATCGCGCTGAACGCCGATCTCGTGATGCCGCTGCCCGACGATGTGTCGTTTGCCGAGGGCGCCACGCTCGGGGTTCCTGGCATGACGGCGCATTACTGCGTCCATGTGGCAGGCGCGGTGCAGGGGCGGACGCTCCTGGTGACCGGCGCCGCCGGTGCGGTGGGACACTATGCGGTGCAGCTTGCCAAATGGGGCGGCGCGACGGTGATCGCGACGGTCAGTTCCGAGGTCAAGGCCGATCGCGCCCGCGCGGGTGGTGCCGACCACGTGATCAACTACCGTACCGAGGATGTTGCCGCGCGCGTGCACGACATCACCGGCGGCGAGGGCGTGGACCACGTCGTGGACGTGGATTTCGGCGGCAACCTCGCGGCGACGTTGCGCTGCGTGCGGCCGAACGGCAGCGTGGCGATCTACGCCTCCAACGGCGAGCGCTCGCCGCGCCTGCCGGTGGGCGATCTCATGCAGCGCAACATCACGCTGTATCCGATGGCGCTGCCCGGCACGCCGCCGGCGCCACGCAAGCGGGCACAGACCGACATGGCGCGCTGGATCGCGACCGGACCGCGCCTGCTGTCGGTGGCGGCGCAATTTCCGCTGGCCGAGGCGGCGGCGGCGCACCAGACGGTCGAGCGGGGCGGCAAGGTGGGCACCGTGGTGATCGACTGCGCGCGCTGAAGGGAATCACGATCGGTCGAGCGCATCGGCGGCTTCCCTTTGATCGGCCGGGCGGCGTCCCAACGTACCGGCCAGACTGCTGTCTGGAGTGAGCAGATGATGAAGACCCGAGCGGCCGCCCTCGCGGCGGCTCTGCTGCTGGCGGGGGCGGTTCCCGCTCTCGCCGAGCCGACGTCGCCCAAAGCGGGCGCGGCGTCGCTGCAGGACCCGATGTCCGAGACGATGATCCGCAAGGTCGGCACGGCGCTGCGCCACGTCGCGACGATCCGCGAGCAATATGCGCAGAAGGCGCAGGCGGTGAATTCCGACCAGCAGCGGCAGGACCTGTCGGCGCAGGCCGAGAAGGACATGCTGAAGGCGGTGACCGATCAGGGCCTGACAATGGAGGAGTACGACCAGACGATGCAGGCGGCGAAGGACAACGCCGTGCTGCGTCAGCGGCTGGCCTCGGTCGCGCAGTCCAGCGACTGACGCGGCGCCGGCACTGGGTCCAGCGCTGGCTCTGCGCCGAGTGCCGGCGCGGCTTCCTCGAGACGTCCCATCTGCCGGCGGCCGATCGCCAGTTCGGTGACGACGCCGTGCAGGGTGCGCAGTTCCTGCTCGGTGATCTCGCCGCGCTCGAACAGGTGGCGGATGTTGCGGACCATGCCAGGGCGTTTCGGCAGGTTGCGCAGGAAGCCGCAGGCGTCGAGCTGGTCGACCAGATGCGCCAGGAAATTCTCGAGCTCGCGCTTGGTGGCGACCCGCGTTTCGTTGGTCATCAGCGTCTGCGCCGGCGTCGGTTCGTCCGCCATCCACCATTCATAGGCCAGGACCATCACCGCCTGGGCGAGGTTCAATGACATGAAGGCCGGGTTGAGCGGATAGCGCACCAGCGCGTCCGCCTGCGCCATGTCGTCGTTGTCGAGCCCGGCACGCTCCGGCCCGAACAGTACGCCGGAGCGCAGGCCGCGCGCGCCGATGGCACGCAGTTCCACGCCGGCCCCGCGCGCGGTCAGCACCGGCTTGATGATGTGACGCGGCCGCGGGCAGGTGGCGAAGACGCGGTGCAGGTCGGCGACGGCATCGGGCACCGTCGCGAACACGGTCGCCGCATCCAGGATGCGATCGGCGCCCGAGGCGTTGCGCCAGGCCTTCTCCTGCGGCCAGCCGTCACGCGGCGCGACCAGGCGAAGGTGGAACAGGCCGCCATTCGCCATCGCGCGGGCGCAGGCGCCGATGTTGTCGGCAAGCTGCGGGCGCACCAGGATGACGACCGGCGAATTCTCGATCGGCACCAGGTCGGCGCCGCCGTCGCGGCCGGTCATTTCGACCGCCGCCACGTGGTGCCTTGCGCGCTGTCCTCGAAGGTGATGCCGCGGGCCGCCCATTCGGCGCGGATCGCATCGGCGCGGGCGAAGTCGCGTGCCTTGCGCGCCGCCAGCCGTTCCGCGATCGCCGCCTCGATCGCGGCGGCATCGTCGGTGCCGCCGCGGAACCAGTCCTGCGCGTGGTGCTGCAGCAGCCCCATGACGTTGCCTGCCGCGTGAAGCCCGCACGCGGCCTCGAAATCGCCGGCGAGCGCGCCGTCCGCGAGCGCGTGCATCGCCGACAGCGCGAGCGGCGTGTTGAGGTCGTCGCACAGCGCCGCCATCACGGGCGCCGGCACGTCGACCGCGGCCAACTCCGGATAACGCTCCAGCGCGCGATAGAACCTGTCCAGTTCGCGCTTCGCCTCGGCCAGCGCGGCATCGGAGAAATCCGGGGTCGAGCGGTAATGCGTGCGGATCAGCGCCAGCCGTGCCGTCTCGGCCGAGACCTTCGCCAGCACCTCGCGAATGGTGAAGAAATTGCCGAGGCTTTTCGACATCTTCTCGCCGTCGACCTGCAGCATGCCGCTGTGGATCCAGTAGCGAGCGAAATGGCTGCCGGGAAATGCGCAGACGCTCTGCGCCAGTTCGTTCTCGTGGTGCGGGAAGATCAGGTCGCTGCCGCCGCCGTGGAGGTCGAAGGTCTCGCCGAGATAGCGCCACGACATGGCGCTGCACTCGATATGCCAGCCGGGCCGGCCGCGGCCCCAGGGGCTGTCCCAGCCGGGAATTTCCGGCGGCGACGGCTTCCACAGCACGAAGTCGCCGGCGTCGCGCTTGTAGGGCGCCACGTCGATCCGCGCGCCGGCCAGCAGCTCATCCGGGCTGCGTCCAGACAGATGCCCATACGCGCGGTAACTCGGCACGGAGAACAGCACGTGGCCTTCCGCGGCATAGGCGTGGCCGCCGGCGATCAGCCGCTGGATGATCTCGACCATCTCGCCGATGTGCTGCGTGGCGCGTGGCTCGTGGTCCGGCGGCAGCACGCCGAGTGCTGCCATGTCGATGTGGAAATCCTCCGTGGTGCGCGCGGTGATCGAGGTGATCGGCTCGCCGCTCTCTCTGGCGCGCGCGTTGATCTTGTCGTCCACGTCGGTGATGTTGCGCACGTAGGTGACGCGCGGGTACAGCACGCGCAGCAGGCGGACCAGCACGTCGTAGACGATCATCGTGCGTGCGTTGCCGATATGCGCGAGGTCGTAGACGGTCGGGCCACAGACGTAGATACGCACGTGCTGCGGTTCGAGTGGCTCGAACCGTTCCTTGCGGCGGCTCAGGCTGTTGTGCAGATGCAGCGCGTGCATGAACGTCTCTCAGGGGTATCGCGGGGGGCCGGTCACGAAGCCAGACAGCGCGGGCCGGCGGCAGGTGAAACCCTGCTCAGTTCCAGTTGCCGCATCGTGCGCGGCGACAGGGACGAATCCTGCCAGATCGCGGCCGATACGGAAGCGATGATCGTGCCATGACCGGTTTCTACCAGCGATCTCCGGCTGGCGGCAAGCTTGGCCAGGAGTAGCGCAGGGCTCTGCCCTGGAACCCGCCCGGGGGCCTTGCCCCCGGGACCCCCAGCAAAGGCGCAGCCTTTGCAATCCGATTGTTTCGCGTGGCTGGGGAGGGGGGAAGCAGCATTTGATCGGATGTCGCTTCCCCTCCCCAGTCACGCCTCAATGCGCGATCGGGTTGGACTCCGCCGCCGTCTCGGCCGTCGACTCCCGCTCCACGGTCGTGCGTAGAGGCACGTCACGCATGCCGAAGGCGACGACCAGCGCGGCGACCATCGCCAGCGCGCAGGCCAGGAAGGCTAGGTGGAACGCCCCGGCCAGAGCCGCGTGGACCTGCGGCAGCGCCTCGGCAGGCACGCCCGCGATCGCGCCGCTGCCCTGGCGGATCTCGCCAAAATCGATATGCGCGTGGATGCCGACCTCGGCGAGGCGCGTGGCGAAGCCGCTGGCCAGGAGCGCGCCCACCAGCGTGCTGCCGAACGCGCCGCCCATCGATCGCAGGAACAGCAGGCAGCCGGTCGCCGCGCCCATGTCGCGCGTCTCGGCCGCATTCTGCACGCAGACCAGACTGCTGGGCATCACCATACCGAGGCTGACCCCCAGCACGATCTCGTAGAGGACCACCAGGAGGCGAGGGGTGGTCGCCCCGATCGTGGCGAGCGCGCCGAAGCCCACCAGGCAGCCGGCCAGCCCGGCCAGCATGATGCCCTTCATCTTGCCGTGCCGTCGCGCCAGGCGTCCGGCGAACACCGCGCCCACGCAGCTTGCGCCGAGGAACGGCACCACGAGCGCGCCTGACATGGCGGCATCGGCCCCGCGCACAAGCTGGAAGAACAGCGGCAGCAGGAAGCTGCCGCCGAACATCGCCACCGCGCCGCAGAAGGCGACGGTCACGCCGCGGGTGAACACGGGGTTGGCGAACAGCCGGGGCGGCAGCAGCGGGTCGGGGAAGCGGCGTTCCTGCCGGGCGAGCAATGCCATCAGCACCAGCCCGCCGGCGCCAAGGCCCAGGATAGTCGGCGAGTGCCACGGCATGGTCACGCCGCCCCAGGTCAGCACGAGCAGCCAGGCGCTGACCGCGGCGGTGAGCAGAGCGGCGCCCATCCAGTCGATGCGTGCCTTGCGCGCCCGCACGTGCAGCAGGCGGAGGGAGCGATAGCACAGCAGCATGGCGACCAGCGCGATCGGCAGGTTGATCCAGAAGATCCAGCGCCAGGACAGCGTATCGGTGACCCAGCCGCCGATGATCGGCCCGGCGACCGAGGCAAGCCCCCAGGTGGAGGCCATGTAGCCCTGGTAGCGGCCCCGCTCGCGCGGACTGACCACATCGGCGATCGCCGCCTGGGCCATGGCCATCAGCCCGGCGCCGCCGACACCCTGGAGTGCGCGTGCGGCAACCAGTTGGTTCACGGTTGTGGCGAGCGCACACAGCGCGGAGGTGACGGCGAAGGTTGCCAGCGCGATGAGCAGGATGTTCCGCCGGCCGTAGATGTCCGACAGCTTGCCGTAGATCGGCGTCATGGCCGTCGAGGTCAGCAGGTAGGCCGAGACGATCCAGGCGAGGTGGTCGAAGCCGTGCAGATCGGCCGCCATGGCGGGCACCGCTGGGATCACCACCGTCTGGTCGATTGCCGCCAGGAAGATGCAGAGCAGGATGCCGCTCAGCACCTGCATGATCTGTTGGTGGGTGAAGCGCGGTGGCGACTCGCCGTCGGCGACTTGCATTCAGCGGATCCCGGTCGTGGAGGCCAGATTTATACTGCACTGCAACATGGGGAACCATGCCGGATGGCTCAACCCTGCCCTGCGCTTGGGCATGCCGCCCGATTTTCATCCGTTGGCGGAATGGGATCGTCGGATATGCTCGGAAATTGTGCAGAATGGTTAGCCGGCCGGGCGGGCCAGCCTGGGGAGAGGTCGCCTGGGTGGCGTCGACGGATACCTGCTACTCTGCGGGTGTCCATCCGTCGAGGGAGGCAACGACATGCGCAACGAGCCGTTCCAGGTCAGGCCGATTGCCGGCGCTCTCGGTGCCGAACTCCAGGGGGTGAACCTGGCGGACGATCTACCCGACGCCACGGTCGCCGCGATCCGGCAGGCGCTCCTGGATCACCTGGTGATCTTCTTTCGCGACCAGGACCTGCCGCCCGAACGCTTCCTGGCACTCGCCCGTCGCTTCGGCACGCCGATCGAGTACCCGTTCGTGAAGGCCATCGACGGCTTTCCCGAAATCATCAACGTGACCAAGCTCGAGCACGAGGCGATCAACTTCGGCGGCGTCTGGCACTCTGACACGACCTATCTGCAGGAGCCGCCGATGGCGACGCTGCTGGTGGCGCGCGAGGTGCCCGAGGCGGGCGGCGACACGCTGTTCGCCAACCAGTACCTGGCCTGCGAGACGCTGTCGCCGACGCTGCGCGGATTGCTGGAAGGCATGCGAGGGATGGCAAGCTCCGCCAAGGCGGACGCCAGCCGCACCCGTGAGGATCGCGTCCGCTCGGACGGCAGCGCCGATGCGCGCAAGCTGCTGACCGCGGAGCATCCGGTCATCCGCACCCATCCCGAGACGGGCCGCAAGGCGCTCTATGTCAACCGCGCGCATACCACCGCGATTGCCGGCATGAGCGAGGCGGAAAGCGCGCCGCTGCTGGAATTTCTGTTCCGCCACCAGATCCGGCCGGAATTCACCTGCCGCTTCCGCTGGACCCCGGGCGCGCTGGCGATCTGGGACAATCGCTGCGCGCAGCACTACGCGGTGAACGATTATGCCGGCCGGCGCCGGATCATGCAGCGCATCACGCTGGCGGGCGACCGGCCCTCATAGCAGCCCCTCCTTCCGAAAGCTGAGCCACTGGCCGTTGCCGATCACGATGTGGTCGTGCAGCACGATCGACAGCGTGGCGGCGGCGCCCTTGATCTGCTGTGTCATCGCGATGTCGTCGCGCGACGGCGTGGGATCGCCGCTCGGATGGTTGTGCACCAGGATCAGCGCCGTCGCATGCAGTTCCAGCGCACGCTTGGCGACCTCGCGCGGATAGACCGGCGTGTGGTTGACCGTGCCGCGCTGCTGCGCCTCATCGGCCAGCAGGCGGTTGCGGTTGTCGAGGAACAGCACGCGGAACTGCTCGACCCGTTCGCGCGACAATTCGGCGCTGAGGTAGGCCATCAGGCGATCCCAACTCGCCAGCACCGGCTGGTCGATCACCTCGGCACGCAGCAGCCGCAGCGCCGCGGCCTGCACCGACTTCAGCGCCGCGACGCCCGCCTCGCCCAGGCCCTCCACCGCCAGAAGGTCCGCCACGGGCGCGGTGATCACGCGGCCGAAGCTGCCGAAGCGCGACAGCAGCATGCGGGCGAGGGGCTTGGTGTCGCGCCGCGGCAGCGCGAACAGCACGATCTCCAGCATCTCGTGGTCGGCGAGCGCATCGGCCCCCGCCTGCAACAGACGCGCGCGCAACCGGCCACGGTGGCCCTCGGTGCCGATCGCACGCGGCGGGCCAGGGGGCGTGGCGGCGGGGGGCGTGGCGGCGGGGGGCGTGGCGGCGGGCGGCGTGGCGGCGGGCGGACCGTCGAACAGGCTCAGCGTTTCGGCGGCGCCGGGGGCGGCATGATGTATGGCCACCCCCTCAGCATGTCAGGTCCAGCTTGCGCTCGGGTTAATGCCCGGGCGGCGGATCGCAGGGTTCGGTGGCCATCTGCGCCGGCACCGAGACTTCCAGCAGTTCGAACGTCTCCGACGTGCCCGTCTCGTTATGCGGCGTGTCGCCGGGAATCATGATCGAATCACCCGCCTCGATGTGCACCTTGCGGTCCTCGAATTCCAGGTCCAGCCAGCCGCTGAGGACATAGACGAACTGCGCCTGGCATTTGTGCACATGCCATCCGGTCGGTTTCGACATGCCTTGCTCGGCCGATGTGACCTGGGCGCGCATGAACCCGTTGGTGGCGTCGGTCACGCCTAGGTCACGATACTTGAAGAAGGCGCGCCGGCCGGCGACGTACTGCGCATGGTCCTTGTCGGCGACCGCCAGCTTCATGGTCGGCTTGGTCAGCATCTGATCGTTCATGGCGTTCCTCCTGCCTCTGTTACTGGAGCCTATGGCGTGGCCTCATCGGCGGCAACGCGTCCCTGGGGCCTGCTCACGCCTGCGTGATTTGCAGTGTTCGTGTAAGAAAAACATAGGTACTCGAAAGATCAAATCAGATTAATTTGGGGTTTTGCCATTTGTCACTCAAGACAAGACGCGTGACGTAATTGCCATGAGACAACAATTACCGCCGCCGGATGCCTGGTCCGCTGCCGAACAGGGATCCCGGACGGTGCCGCTGGACCACGTGCACCTGGAGCGGTCGCTGATCGAGTCGCTGGCCCTCGTCGTGCAGCGGCAGCCGGACCGCATCGCCATCGCCGAGGCCGGACGCACGCTGAGCTATCGTCAGTTGTGGCGCCTCGTGGCAGGTCTGGCGGGCGCAGTTGCCGCCAGCCACGCGCCGCCGGGACCCGTGGCATTGCTGCTGCGCGACGGGGCGATGTGCGCCGCGGCGCTGTTCGCCGGCATCATCACCGGCCGTCCCTGCCTCGCCTTGGATCGTGGCCATCCGCCCGGGCGGAATGCCGCTCTGATGCAGGCCGCGGGCGCCGCGCTGGTGGTCGTCCAGCGGGGCGACGAAGCAGCGCACGCCGCTGCGCATGATTGCCGACTGCTGGCAGTCGACGATGCGATCCCGGCTGCCGATGCGGTCCCGTCGTCGCTGTCGTCAGGGCTGCCGCTGGATGCGCCGGCCTTCATTCTGCCGACCTCCGGCAGCACCGGACAGCCCAAGCTCGTGGTCCACAGCCAGCGCACCGCGGCCTATCGCGCCAACCAGCGGGGCGATACCGCGCGGCTGACGCTGGACGACCGCGTGATGTACTGCGGCGGGCCGCCGACCAGCTATTCGGGCATGATGCACCTGCTCGCCCAGTTGCGTGCCGGCGCCGGTGCCCACCTGATCGACGTCAAGCAGGAGGGCATCCGCGGCCTGCTGCATCGCCTTGCCGATGAGAGGATCACGGTGCTGCTTGCGGGCACATCGCTGTTGCGCGGCGTGCTGAGCCTGCCCGATGCGCAGCGGGCGGTGTCGCATCTGCGGCTGGTTCGCACCGGCGGCGAGGCGACGCTGTGGTCCGACGTCGCCCTGCTCAGGAGCGTGCTGCCGCCGGGTTGCGCGCTGGAGACGGGATACGGCGCCACCGAGGCAACGAATCTACGCTGGCCGATCGGTTCCGAGGCGCATGGCGACGCGATCCGCGTCCCCGCCGGCTGGCCTGAGGCCGGCGGTGCCTGCCTGGTCGTCGATGACGAGGGGAAGCCTTGCCCGCCGGGCGTGCCGGGGGAACTGGTCGTGCGCAGCCGCTACAACGCACTCGGGGAATGGCGGGACGGACGCTGCGAGCCGGGACGGCTGATCCCTGATCCCGCGGACCCGGGCCAGCGGATCTATTTCACCGGTGACCTGGCGCGCCAGGCGTCCGACGGCGCGTATGTCGTCCTCGGCCGCAAGGACCGCCAGTTGAACATCAATGGCCAGCGCGTCGAGCCGATGGAGATCGAGGCCGTCATCCGCGAGGCGCCCGGCGTGCAGGATGCCGTCGTGCTTGCGCGGACCGTCGACAAGGCGACGATCCTGATGGCGTTCGTCACGGCCCGGCCGGGCATCGGTGCCGGTGTGGCCGATACGGTCCGCCAGGCGCTGCAGCATCGGCTGCCCGGCCACATGGTGCCTGCGCGCATCGATGTGATGTGCGAACTCCCGCGCCTGCCGGGCGGCAAGGTCGACATGGTGACGCTGCTCGCACGCGCGACCGCCTGATCCCGGTGGGCGGGTCGGCCGCCGAAAGGACCGGCCTCAGATCGCGTAGGGCGGCTTGCTCAGCCCGGCGGGCGACAGCGTGAAGATCTCGCAGCCGGTGTCGGTCACGCCGATCATGTGCTCGAACTGCGCCGACAGGCTGCGGTCGCGCGTGACCGCGGTCCACCCATCGTCCAGCACCTTCACCTCGGGCCGGCCGGCATTCACCATCGGCTCGATGGTGAAGAACATGCCCGGTCGCAGCACCGGACCTTCGCCGGGACGGCCGAAATGCAGCACGTTCGGCGGCTCGTGGAAGCGGCGACCGATGCCATGGCCGCAGAAGTCACGCACCACGCTGAAGCGCTGCGCCTCGACGAAGTTCTGGATCACGTGGCCGATGTCGCCCAGCGTCACGCCCGGCTTCACCGCGTTCACGCCGCGCATCAGCGCCTCGTACGTGACGTCGATCAGGTTGCGTGCCCGGGTGGACGCATTGCCGGAGACGTACATGCGCGAGGAATCGCCGTGCCAGCCGTTCAGGATGACGGTGACGTCGATGTTGAGGATGTCGCCGTTCTCCAGCTTCCGCTCGCCAGGGATGCCGTGGCAGACGACATGGTTGATCGAGGTGCAGATCGATTTCGGGTAGCCGCGGTAGTTGAGCGGTGCCGGAATCGCGCCGTGCGCCGTGATGAACTCGTGGCACAGCGCGTCCAGCGTTCCGGTCGAGACCCCCGGCCGGACATGCTCCGTGATCATGTCGAGCGCTTCGGCCGCCAGGTGTCCGGCGGCGCGCATTCCGACGAAATCCTCCGGGGCGTGGATCGTGATGCGCCTTGCATCGGCTCCGCCGTCCATCCGCAACGTGCTCCAGGCTTCACGCGGCCTTGCCGCAATCGGGGTGCAACATGCGCAAGCGGCCGGCGCCGCGCAAGGCCGATGCTGCGGCGGATGGCTGCCCGTCGCTGCTTGCAATGGCCGCCTGTCTCAATATTGCGTGCAAGGCGGGCACTGGCCCCAGATTGCGTTGTGGCAGGTCAACCGCCGTGGTGGGCGACCCGGCACGGCATCACCGGGGCCAGGTGGCTCGCGACGGCGGTTCGCGCTATCTAGCGCGAGCAACCTGACTGCGACGCCCGCCGATGATCATCGATATGCACACCCACGCAGGCCGGCCCCACCGGACAGGTGAGGTCGATCGCGCCGTCCTGGCGACGATGGCGCCGGGCGGCGTGGCAGCGGCCGTCGTCTCCGCGATCGCCGACCTGCCGATGATCCGGCGCAATCCGGCCACGAAACGGCTGGAGAAGGTGCGTGACCCGGAACCCGGCGAGTGCCTCGCCTGCGTCGATGAGTACCTGGGCACCTTCGAGGC
This sequence comes from Acetobacteraceae bacterium, assembly GCA_037201625.1. Lineage (GTDB taxonomy): Bacteria > Pseudomonadota > Alphaproteobacteria > Acetobacterales > Acetobacteraceae > JAMXLO01. The sequence goes on from JBBCGR010000004.1 coordinate 883,222, forward strand.
GACCGGGATGCGCATTGCGCGCGAACCCGCCGATATCCGCGCGAACGACCCGGCGCTGGTGCTGGCGGTGGAGGGATGCGACTTCCTGGAGGGTGACCTTGATCGGCTCGATGCGCTGGCGGCGCGCGGCGTTCGGTCGATTCAGCTCACCCATTACCTGGTCAACGAGACCGGCGACATCCAGACCGCGGCCCCCGTGCATGGCGGGCTGACGGCGTTCGGGGCCGAGGCGGTGCGGCGGATGAACCGGCTCGGCATCATCGTGGATGTGGCGCATTGCTCCGAGGCGACCGTGGCGGGCGTGGCCAGGGCGACGGAGCGGCCGATCCTGTGCACCCATGCCAACCTGAAGGAGCCGGGCCACCCCGACGGGGATCATCCCCGCTATATCGGCCCGGACTATGCCAGGATGGTGGTGGACACCGGCGGCGTGATCGGCGCGTGGATCGCGGTGCTATGGGACGAGCGGCTGCCCGGCATGATCCGCCACCTGTTCCGGCTGATCGATGCGGTGGGCATCGATCATGTGGGCATCGGCACCGACCTGCCGGCGGGTGCGGCCAAGGCGGAGATGCCGGATTTCTCGCGCCACGCCGAGATCGCCGCAGCCCTGCGGGCGCGTGGCATGACGGAGGATGAGGTGACGAAGGTATGCGCCGGCAACTGGCTGCGCGTGTTCCGGGCGGTCCGGGCATGACCGACCGCGATACCCAGAAGCGCGCGGCCGCGGTGACCGCCGCGGAACTGGTGCGCGACGGCATGGTGGTCGGTCTTGGCACCGGCTCCACTGCCTATTTCGCCATCGAGGAACTGATCCGCCGCGTGCGGGACGGCCTGCACATCCGTGCCATCGCCACGTCCGAGCGCAGTGCGGCACAGGCGCGGGCGGGCGGCATTCCGCTGACGACCTTCGCCGAGCACCGCCGGCTCGACATCACGATCGATGGCGCCGATGAGATCGAACTCGGCACGCTCAACCTGATCAAGGGCCTGGGCGGCGCGCTGCTGCGGGAGAAGATCGTCGCTGCGGCGTCTGCCCGGCTGGTGATCGTGGCGGATGACGTGAAGCTGGTGGATCGCCTGGGAGGCACCGTACCGGTGCCGGTCGAGGTGGTGCCGTTCGGCTGGGAGACGACGGCCGAGCGCCTGCGCGCATTGGGCGCCGATGCGCAGCCGCGCCGCGACGAGGCCGGCCAGTTGTTCTGCACCGACGGCGGCAACCGGATCCTGGACTGCCGGTTCGGCACGATCGCCGATCCGGCGGATCTGGACCGAGCGATCGGCCAGGTGATCGGCGTGGTGGAGACCGGGCTGTTCATCGGCATGGCCGGCCTGGCGCTGGTCGCCGGCGAGGACGGCATTCGCCACCTGAGCCCGCGCCCGGCCCACTGAGGCGCTGGCGGTCACGCTCTCGGACAACCGGCGACAACCGGTTCCCTGCCTCGAGCGCGAAGGGAAACGACTTTAGCGGGTCGCGACCTGGCGCTGATCCGGGCGCAATATCATGCAGGCGGTACGACGCCGGGCGAGGCTGGAGCACGCGCCCTGGGCCTCGGACGCGGTCAGGTTGGTGACCTGGGCGCGCCAGATGGTGCGGCCGTGCTGGCTGGAGGCCTCGACCCGTGCATCCCCGTCATCGGCGATCCGCCGTGCGCCGGCCGCCGCGTCGCGTGCCGCCCGTTCGGTCGCGAAGCTGCCGACCTGGATCGCCCAGGTGGAGGGCGGCGGCGCGGGGCGGGCATGCACCGGGGTGACGGGCCGGGTCGGCTGGACCGTGAGGGTCGCGGCGTGTGCGGTGGCAACCAGGCTGGGCAGCCGGGTCGCGACGGCGGTACGCCGCTCGGGCGGCACGTCCATCTGGTCGAAGCCCTGGTTGAGCAGCACGGCCATGTGTGCGTCCCGCTCCGGGTTGGAACTGGCGCCCAGCACCACGCCCACCAGGCGGACGCCGCCGCGCACCGCGCTGGTGACCAGGTTGTGGCCGGACGCCCCGGTATAGCCGGTCTTCATGCCATCCGCGCCGGGGTAGGTCTGCAGCATCCGGTCGTGGTTGAAGATCACGCGCCGGCGGAAGGTGAAGCTCGGGGTCGAGAAGTAGGGATAGAAGCCCGGGAAATCGATCAGCAGGTGACGCGCGAGGATCGCCATGTCGCGGGCGGTGGTCCACTGGTCGGGATCGGGCAGGCCGGAAGCATTGGTGAAGGTGGTCCGGCTCATGCCCAGCGCTCGGGCACGCAGCGTCATCATCTGGGCAAACCGGTCCTCCGAGCCGCCGAGGAGTTCGCCGAGCGCGGCTGCCGCGTCGTTGGCGGATTTGGTGACCAGGCCCAGGATCGCCTCTTCGACGGTCAGGCGGGTCCCAGGGGTCAGGCCGAGCTTGGACGGCTGCATCGACGCTGCGTGCGCCGAGACCGGGACCGGCTGCTCGGTGGTGATGCGGCGGTCGCGCAGTGCCTCGAACGCGAGGTAGAGCGTCATGAGCTTGGCGAGGCTGGCGGGATGGCGCTGCGCATCCGGATTGGCGGCCAGGAGGACGTTGCCGGAGCCGGCCTCGACCACGATCGAGCTATAGCGCTCCGAGCCGATCTGGGCCCGCGCCTGCATCGGCATGGCGATACAGGCGGCGACCAGGGCGGTTGCGAGTGCTGCCAGACGGACTCTGCGTCCGAGGCGCTCCCTTGCGGCCATTCATTGCTCCCCCACGGCGGCTGGAGGGACTTTATGGGTCAGCGGTTACGCCTGTCCAGTCGGAATCCGAGCGAAAAGGGAAAAAATTGAATGAGTTACACGTGATTGCTCTGACAAGCGGAGCGGCGTGTGCGGACTGGAAAGGCAGTTCAGAGAATTTTTGTGCACTGCACAAAAACGCCTTGATCCACCGGCGGTTGTAGCCTATATGCCATTTCGTGCTGCATTGCAGCAAAACCGTTCGGCAACCACCGCGAAGGTGCGGCCACGGCACGAGCCGGCCGCCCGCCAGGAGATAACGTGCATGACGAGTAAGCCAAAGATGATCGAGGCGCCGGTTCCCGCAATCACCGACCAGACGGCGGAGGCTGTGGGCAAGGGCTTTGAGCAGACGGTGTCTGGGCTGAAGGACGGCATGACACGGGCGGCTTCTGGCTTCGCGGATACACAGGCAAAGGTGAAGGAAGGCATGGAAAAGGCAATGAAGACGGCGGAGGAGCTTGTGGCGTTCGGCCAGGGCAACCTCGAGGCGATGGTGAAGTCGGGCCAGATCTGGGCGGCCGGCGTGCAGGATATCAGCAAGCAGCTTGCGGCCAATGCCCAGGCGTCGTTCGACGAGACGATGTCGACCTTCAAGGCGCTGTCGGGTGCCAAGTCGCTGAAGGACGCGTTCGACCTGCAGGCGAGCCTGGCGCGCACGACCCTCGAGAAGACGCTGGCGGAGTCGGGCAAGCTGACCGACGCGTCGATGAAGCTGACCGAGCAGGCGATGGCGCCGATCACGGCCCGCTTCAGCCTGGCGATGGAGAAGTTTTCCAAGACGGCCTGACCCCTCGGGCGGCATGGCTTGGATGAATGAAGGCCCGGGCTCCTGCCCGGGCCTTTTTTCTTGCCGCTGACACATCCCCTTAATCTTCTCTCGTCAATGCTCTTTTAACCCACCGGCGGCTTCCGATATGGTTCGTGCTTCGGCTGCATCGGGGGCGGGGACTCCCGGCCGCCGGCGAGAGGCAGGATCGTCCGGAATTGACGGGGATGTCGCGACAGATGGGCGCGGAACAACGATGAGTGACGGCGACAGGCGCGGCGGCAACGGCAATACCGAGGGCCCGAACACCGGTGTGGTGGTTCGGGCTCGGCCGAAGACGCGCAAGCCGGCGATGTACAAGGTGTTGATGCTGAACGACGACTACACGCCGATGGAGTTTGTCGTTCATGTCCTGGAACGATTTTTCCAGAAGTCGCGCGAGGAGGCGACCCGGATCATGCTGCACGTGCACCGGCGCGGGGTCGGGGTCTGCGGCGTGTATACCTACGAGGTCGCCGAGACGAAAGTGACGCAGGTCATGGATCTCGCGCGGCAGAACCAGCATCCATTGCAATGCACGATCGAAAAGGAATGATTGCAGACGGCGCGGCGTGGTCACAAATGCTGCATCGGGACGGTACGGAACTTGCCTGAGTTGACTGCCGGTCGAACCGCCGGGGACAATCGTGTCCATCAGGCTTCAGCGTGTAGGAGCGTCGACCAAAATGCTATCACGAAACCTCGAACAGACGCTGCACCGCGCACTCTCGCTGGCCAGCGAACGCCGGCACGAATACGCCACCCTGGAGCATCTGCTGCTGGGCCTGGCCGACGACACCGACGCGGCCACCGTTCTGCGCGCCTGCGGCGTGGACCTCGACAAGCTGCGCAGCGACCTGTCGGAGTTCCTCGATAAGGACCTCGCGGGACTGGCGACCGACCGGGCCGGCGACCCCAAGCCCACCGCGGGCTTCCAGCGGGTCGTGCAGCGCGCCGCGATCCACGTGCAATCCTCCGGCCGCGACGAGGTGACCGGGGCGAACGTGCTGGTGGCGCTGTTCTCCGAGCGCGAGAGCCATGCGGTGTATTTCCTGCAATTGCAGGACATGACCCGGCTGGATGCGGTGAACTTCATCAGCCACGGCATCGCCAAGGCGCCTGGCCGCTCCACGCAGCGGCCCGTGCAGGGCACCGGCAGCCAGCCCGAGGCGCACCAGGAGCAGGAGCGCGAGGAGAAGCCGAACCGGCGAAACCAGGACGCCCTGTCCAATTACTGCGTCAATCTCAATAAGAAGGCGATGGCGGGCAAGATCGATCCGCTGATCGGCCGCGACAACGAGATCGAGCGCACCATCCAGATCCTGTGCCGCCGCACCAAGAACAACCCGCTCTATGTGGGTGATCCCGGCGTCGGCAAGACGGCGATCGCCGAGGGCCTCGCCAAGCGCATCGTCGAGGGCGACGTGCCGGAGGTGCTGGCGCGCTCCACCATCTACGCGCTGGACATGGGTGCGCTGCTGGCGGGCACCCGTTATCGCGGTGACTTCGAGGAGCGGCTGAAGGCCGTGGTCTCCGAACTGGAGAACCAGCAGGGCGCCATCCTGTTCATCGACGAGATCCACACCGTGATCGGCGCCGGTGCGACGTCGGGCGGCGCCATGGACGCGTCGAACCTGCTGAAGCCGGCGCTGGCGTCGGGCAACCTGCGCTGCATCGGCTCCACCACCTACAAGGAGTTCCGCAACTACTTCGAGAAGGACCGCGCGCTGGTCCGCCGCTTTCAGAAGATCGACGTCAACGAGCCGAACCTCGAGGACAGCGTCAAGATCCTGCGCGGCCTGAAGACCAACTACGAGCGCCACCACAAGGTGCGCTACACGGATGAGGCGATCCGTGCGGCGGTGGAGCTTTCCGCCAAGTACATCAACGACCGCAAGCTGCCCGACAAGGCGATCGACGTGATCGACGAGGTGGGGGCGTCGCGGATGCTGCTGCCCGAGCACAAGCGGCGGAAGACCGTCACCTTGCGCGACGTCGAGGAGATCGTCGCCAAGATCGCGCGGATTCCTCCCAAGAGCGTGTCGGCCGACGACAAGGAGACGCTGCGCAACCTGGAGCGCGACCTGAAGTCGATGGTGTTCGGCCAGGACAAGGCGATCGACGCGCTGTCGGCGGCGATCAAGCTGGCGCGTGCCGGATTGCGCGAGCCGGAGAAGCCGATCGGCAACTACCTGTTCTCCGGCCCGACCGGCGTCGGCAAGACCGAGGTGGCGCGGCAGTTGGCCTCCACGATGGGCATCGAGCTGATCCGCTTCGATATGTCCGAGTACATGGAGCGGCACTCGGTATCGCGGCTGATCGGCGCGCCGCCCGGCTATGTGGGCTTCGACCAGGGCGGCCTGCTCACCGACGCGATCGACCAGCATCCGCACGCGGTGCTGCTGCTGGACGAGATCGAGAAGGCGCATCCCGACCTGTTCAACATCCTGCTGCAGGTGATGGACCACGGGAAGCTGACCGACCACAACGGCAAGACGGTCGATTTCCGCAACGTCATCCTGATCATGACGACGAACGCGGGGGCGTCCGACCTGGCGAAAGAGGCGATCGGCTTCGGCCGTGACTCGCGCCAGGGCGAGGATGAGGACGCGATCAAGCGGCTGTTCACGCCGGAGTTCCGCAACCGGCTGGATGCGACGATCGCCTTCGCCGGCCTGACGCCGGAGATCGTTGGCCGCGTGGTCGAGAAGTTCGTCATGCAGCTCGAGGCGCAGTTGGCCGACCGCAACGTCACGATCGAGCTGTCGTCGGCGGCGAAGGAGTGGCTGGCGGAGCGCGGCTACGACAAGCTGTACGGCGCACGGCCGCTGGCACGGGTGATCCAGGAGTACATCAAGAAGCCGCTGGCCGAGGAATTGCTGTTCGGCAAGCTGGTGAAGGGTGGCTCGGTGAAGGTCACGCTGAAGGACGGCAAGCTCGAGTTCGAGATCGTCGAGGCGCAGGTGCAGGCGCTGCCGAAGCCGGACGAGGACGGCGGCGGCGAGGCAGACCGCGAGGAGATCGAGGCCTGATCCCAGGCCTTTTCATCGCAGAGGCGCCAGGGGCGCAGGGATGTCATGTCCCTGCGCCCCTGGCGTCTTCGCGGTGACCATTGTCTATTGGAAACAATGATCCACGACCTGGACCGATTGCTGTTGCGCCGGCGGGCGGCGCAGTTGCTGGCGCCGTGGCGCGGTTCCGACGGGCCCGGCGTCACGCTGGGCGTCGTGCTGCAGCGCGAACTCGTCGTGCACGACAGCGCGGGCATGGCGAGCGTCGAACTCGGCGTGCCGATCGGGCCGCAGACCACCTTCCGCATCGCCTCGGTGAGCAAGCAGTTCACCTGTGCCGCGATCCTGCTGCTGGCGGCGGAGGGCCGGCTGTCGGTCGAGGACGATGTCCGCCACTACATCCCGGACCTGCCGGACCTTGGGACGCGCATCACGCTCGACCACCTAATGCACAACACCTCCGGCATCCGCGACATGCTGGAGATCATGCGTCTCGGCGGCGCCGACCTCGCGCAGCCGTGCACGCCGGCGGACCTGCTGGCCGGCGTCTGCCGCCAGCACGGGCTCAATTTCGCGCCGGGCTCGCGCTATCTCTACAGCAACTCCAACTTCATGCTGCTGGGCCGGATCGTCGAGCAGGTCAGCGGCCAATCGCTGCGCGCGTTTCTCGATCGGCGTATCTTCGCGCCCCTCGGGATGAACGCGACGCGGCATGTCGAGCGCACCAACGAGGTGGTGCCGCATCTCGCCACCGGCTACCTCCCCGCGCCCGGCGGTGGCTGGTCGCGCGCGCAGCACGGCTTTCCCCTGCATGGCGAGGGCGGGCTGGTGTCCTGCGTTGCCGACCTCGCGCTGTGGCACGCGAACCTTGCCTCCCCGCGCATCGGCGGCACGGCACTCGCCGATGGGCTGGTGGCGATGACGCCGTTCACCAACGGGCAGCCGAACACCTATGCGCGCGGGCTGCGCATCAAGCCGCATCGCGGCGTGCGCACGGTGGGGCATGACGGGCTGTGGCCCGGCTACAAGACCAGCTTCGTGCGGATCCCGGACCATGATGCCGCGGTGATCTGCATCAGCAACGACGGGACGGCCGATCCGCACGATCTCGCGTTCCGCATGGTCGATGCGCTGATCGAGGGCCGGCCCGGCGTGCATCCCGTGCCGCCGATGCCACCGGTGGACGGGCTGCCGGGCCGCTACCTGAACCGCGAGACCGGTGCCACCGTCGACGTCGCGATCGACAAGGCCGGGCGGGTCACCGCCTGCACCAGCGGTGTGACATTCCCCACGATCCCGACCGTGGATGGCGGCCTCGCCAACAGTCGTGGGTCGGGCGACTTCACGATGTGGTCCGGGAGCGACGGCACGCTGCTCGTGGAGCGCGACGCCGGGATGCGCGAGACGCTGCGGCGCGTGGCACCGGATGCGTCACTGCCGGCGGACCTGTCCGGGCGCTATGTCAATCCGGATACCGCGGCGGAATGGACCATCACCGCGACAGATGCCGGCGGTACGGTGCGGATCGCCGGGCCGCTGGTCAATGCCGGTCCCTGGGAGATCGAGCCGATCGAGCACGACGTCATCCGGGTGATGACGCCGATGACCCTCTACCGCGCCTGGCTCGACGTCCGCGTGATGCGAGATTCCGCCGGCGCCATCAGCGGACTCCACGTCGATGGTGGGCGGGTAAAGGGGCTGGTGTTCGCGCGCGCGCCCTTAGTATGACTTCGGCAGATCGAGCACGCGTTCCGCCAGGTAGCTCAGGATCAGTTGCGGGCTGACCGGGGCGATGCGCGGGATCAGCGATTCCCGCAGGTAGCGCTCTACATGGTACTCCTGCGCATAGCCCATGCCGCCATGCGTCATCACCGCCTGCTCGCAGGCGCGGAACCCCGCCTCGCCGGCCAGATATTTCGCCGCGTTGGCTTCGGCGCCGCACGCCAGGCCCTGGTCGTACAGCGAGGCTGCCTTCAGCATCATCAGGTTGGCCGCCTCCAGTTCGGCCCAGTTGCGGGCCAGCGGATGCTGGATCGCCTGGTTCTGGCCGATCGGCCTGCCGAACACGACGCGCTCGCGCGCATAGCGTGACGCGCGGGCCAGCGCCGCCCGCCCGATGCCGATCGCCTCGGCCGCGATCAGCACGCGCTCGGGATTGAGCCCGTGCAGCAGCGCGCGGAAGCCTTCGCCCTCCTCGCCGATGCGGTCTTCTTCAGGCACCTCCATGTCCTCGAAGAACACCATGTTCGAATCCACCGCATGCCGCCCCATCTTGTGGATCAGCCGCACCTCGGCATGCGCGCGGTCGAGCGTGGTGTAGAACAGCGTCAGCCCATGGCTGCGCCGCTTCACGCGGTCCATCGGCGTGGTGCGCGCCAGCAGCAGGATCTTGGTCGCGACCTGCGCGGTGGAGGTCCAGATCTTGGTGCCGTTGATCAGATAGCGGTCGCCGTGCTTCTCGGCGCGTGTGGTGATCTCGGTGGTGTTGAGGCCGGCGTTCGGCTCGGTGACGCCGAAGCACGCCTTGTCGCGCCCGGCCACGATGCCGGGCAGCATGCGGCGCTTCTGCTCGTCGGTGCCGAACACGACGACCGGATTGAGACCGAACACATTGATGTGGATCGTCGAGGCACCGGACATGCAGGCCCCCGACTCGGCCACCGCCTGCATCAGGATCGCCGCCTCGGTGATGCCGAGACCGGCACCGCCGTACTCCTCGGGCATGGCGATCCCGAGCCAGTTGCCCTCCGCCATCGCGGCGAAGAACGCATCGGGGAAGGTTGCCGTGCGATCGCGCTCCAGCCAGTACCCATCGTCGAATCGGGCGCAGAGCTTCAGCACCTCATCGCGGATCTGCTGCTGCTGGTCGGTCAGGGCGAAGTCCATGGTCGGGCCTTTCGGACGCAGGTGGGCTGGGCCATATTTGTCCCACGTCCAGCCATGGGCTGAACACCCAAGCGGGAGGGCGCGGTGTCCAACTCTCTCTACGATCGGGACTTCTATGCCTGGGCCAACGAGCAGGCGGCGCTGCTGCGCGCCGGCAAGCTGGCCGAAGCCGATATCGCGAATATCGCGGAAGAGATCGAGAGCATGGGACGCAGCGAGAAGCGCGAGCTGGTCAGCCGCCTGACGGTGCTGTTGCTGCATCTGCTGAAATGGCAGTTCCAGCCTGCGCTGCGTGGCAATAGCTGGGGACTGACGATCGAGGAGCAGCGCTATCGGTCAGAGGACCATCTCCAGGACAATCCAAGTCTGAAGGCGCAACTCCCGCAGATCGTGCAGATGGCCTACCGGCTGGCGAGCCTCGAAGCCCAGCGCGAGACGGGACTCGTTCGCAGCACGTTCCCCGCCGAATGTCCGTACACGTTCGAGCAGGCCATCGCCTCCGACTTCTGGCCGGAGTGACGGATGTACAGCCAGGCGCTCAACACTCCGACCGTCGCCGATGACAGCGAAGCGGCCGCCACGTTCCAGGCGCGGATCGATGCCGAGGAGCGGATCGAGCCGAACGATGCGATGCCGGAGGCGTATCGCCGTACGCTGATCCGCCAGATCAGCCAGCACGCCCACTCGGAAATCGTCGGCATGCTGCCGGAGGGGAACTGGATCACCCGCGCGCCCACGCTGCGCCGCAAGGCGGCGCTGCTGGCCAAGGTGCAGGACGAAGGCGGCCACGGGCTGTACTTGTATGCCGCAGCGGAAACGCTCGGCGTGACGCGCGAGGACCTGGTGGAACAGTTGCTGACCGGCCGCGCGAAATATTCCTCGATCTTCAACTACCCGACGCTGAGTTGGGCGGATATCGGCGCCATCGGCTGGCTGGTGGACGGCGCGGCGATCATGAACCAGATCCCGCTGTGCCGCTGCTCCTACGGTCCGTACGCGCGGGCGATGATCCGCATCTGCAAGGAGGAATCCTTCCACCAGCGCCAGGGCTTCGAGATCATGAAGGCGCTGGCCCGCGGCTCGGCGGAACAGAAGACGATGGCGCAGGACGCCGTGGACCGCTGGTGGTGGCCGAGCCTGATGATGTTCGGTCCGCCGGACCAGCAGTCGCAGCACTCCGACGCCTCGATGCGGTGGCGGATCAAGCGGTTCACCAACGACGCCCTGCGGCAGAAATTCGTCGACGCGACGGTGCCGCAGGGCCATTACCTCGGCCTGACGTTTCCCGACCCGGCGCTGCGTCACAACGATGCCACCGGCCACTGGGAGTTCGGCGACATCGACTGGGACGAGTTCCGCCGCGTCCTGGCGGGCGACGGTCCGTGCAACCGTGAGCGCCTGGCCGCCCGGCAGCGCGCGCATGACGACGGCGCCTGGGTGCGCGAGGCGGCGCTGGCTTATGCGGCGAAACAGCGTGCGGTGGCCCGGCGCGAGGCCGCCTGATGCCGGAAGCCGCCACGCCGCTGTGGGAGGTGTTCATCCGCGCGCGCACCGGTCTGGCGCATCGTCATGTCGGTTCCGTGCACGCCGCCGATGCGACGCTCGCGCTGCAGGCGGCGCGCGATGTCTACACGAGGCGGGGCGAGGGGCTGTCGATCTGGGTGGTGCCATCGGCTGCGATCACCGCCTCGGATCCCGCGGACAAGCAGATGTTGTTCGAACCGACCGCGTCGAAGATCTATCGTCATCCCACTTTCTATGACGTGCCGGACGACGTCGGGAACATGTAGACCGCCATGGCCGACCCCGTACCTGCGACCCAGGTCCTCCAGGCGCCGCCGCGCCGCCAGCCGCCGCGGCCGGCTCCCTGCACCATGGTCATCTTCGGCGCCGGCGGCGACCTGACCCGTCGCCTGCTGATCCCCGCGCTCTACAACCTGGCGCGCACCGGGCTCATTCCCGAGCACTTCGCCATCGTGGGCGTCGACATCGCCGAGAAGTCGGTGGACGAGTGGCGCGACAGCCTGCGCGCCATGCTGCAGAGCTTCGTCGGCAATCCGGACAGCGAGAACCGGATCGACGCGATCGACGATGCCGTGTGGCATCGCCTGACCGACGGCATGTCCTATGTGCAGGGCGATTTCGGCGATCGCGACCTGTTCGAGAAGCTGCGCCTGCACCTGCACGACCTGTCGCGCGACCGGCAGACCGACGGCAATTGTCTGTTCTACCTCGCCGTCGCCGACCGCTTCTTCGGGCCGCTGGTCGAGATGCTCGGGCACGCCGGCCTGCTCGACGAAGCGCTGCGCGACAACCAGCCGCAGCGCTGGCGCCGCGTGGTGGTCGAGAAGCCGTTCGGCCACAGCCTCGACTCGGCACGCGAACTCAATGCGCGGCTGCGCCGCGTGCTGCGCGAGGAACAGATCTTCCGCATCGACCACTTCCTCGGCAAGGAGACGGTGCAGAACATCATGGCCTTCCGCTTCGCCAACGGCCTGTTCGAGCCGATCTGGAACCGCGACCGGATCGACCACGTGCAGATCACGGTGGCTGAGACCGTCGGCGTCGAGCATCGCGCGCGCTTCTACGAGGTGACCGGCGCGCTGCGCGACATGGTGCCGAACCATGTCTTCCAGTTGTTGGCGATGATCGCGATGGAGCCGCCGGTCGGCTTCGACGCGCGCTCGGTGCGCGACCGCAAATCCGATGTGATCGCCTCGCTCTGCACTTTGCAGGAAGAGGATGCGGTGCGCGGCCAGTACGGTCCGGGCACCGAGCTGGACGCGCCGGCGCCTGGCTATCGCGGCGAACCCGGCGTTGCCGCCGACTCCAACGTCGAGACCTTCGTCGCGATGCGCCTGGCAATCGACAACTGGCGCTGGGCCGGGGTGCCGTTCTACCTGCGCACCGGCAAGCGCATGTCGCGCCGTTATACCGAGGTCGCCATCCGCTTTAGGCACGCACCCTATGCACCGTTCGAGGACACGCATGTTGCGGAACTGCCGCCCAACTGGCTGGTGCTGCGCATCCAGCCGGACGAGGGCATCTCCTTGCAGTTCGAGGTGAAGCGGCCGGGACCGGTCGTCGATCTCGCAGCCGTGCGCATGGATTTCCGCTACCGCGACTGGTTCCCGCGCGAGCCGAATGTCGGCTACGAGACGCTGATCTATGACTGCATGATGGGCGACCAGACCCTGTTCCAGCGGGCCGACATGGTGGAGGCGACGTGGCGCGTCGTGCAGCCGGTGCTGGATGCGTGGGCCGCGAAGCCTCCGGCGCATTTCCCGAATTACGCGACCGGCGATGATGGCCCGCACGCCGCGGATGCGCTGTTGCAGCGCGACGGTCGTGCCTGGCGTCCGGTGGGCGGCGAGGGGCCGTTGACAGGAACCTGAGCGTCACTCAGGCCGATCGCGCCTCTGCCGCGGCGCTGCGTGATTGCAGCATGAGAAGTGGTCCGACCAGCACAAGCAACACCCCGAACACGGTCAGCGGCAGCGCGGTTGCGATGGCCGCGAGCAGACCTCCGAGCACCGAACTGAAGGATTCCGCGCCGACCTGCAATGCCTGGTTGTTGCCCATCACGCGTCCCTGGCGCTCGGCCGACACCGCATTGGCCAGGATCGCCGGGCAGGCCGACAGCACCAGCGTTCCGTGCAATGTCGTCAGGCTGGCGGTGATGCCGAGCGACCAGAGTTCCGCGGGCAGCGTGATGGAGATCATCGCCAGGCCGGCGATCACCGTGGCGCCCACGGTCAGGCGGCTGAGGCCGAAATACCGCGAGAGCGGCGCCATCAGGGCGAAGCTCGCGGTCGCCGACACCACGGCAAGCGCCGCGTAGATCGCCGTCGTCTGGCCGGTCGTCGTGTGCCAGACGTCGACCATGTAGACCAGTATCATGCGGAAATATCCGAACAGGCCGATGTAGATCAGGACGTTGATCAGGTACAGGCGCCGGATCGGACGATCGGTGAACACCGTCGCCAGGTTGGTCGCCGCGCCGAACAGGTCCATCGCCCGCCCGGTCTGCGGCGGATGGGTTTCGCGGAAGCTGCGCCACACCCACAGGAGCGTCGCGCCGAGCAGCGGGATCATCAGCCAGAACGGCGTGCTCCAGCCCAGCCACGCCGCAAGCTGGCCGCCGCCGACCGGGGCTGCGATGAACGCGATGCTGCAGGCGGAGTAGATCCAGGCGAACAGCCTGGGCCGGTCCTCGGGCCGGGTCACATCGGCAACCGCACTCTGGGCGATGGTCACGTTCGATTCGGCCAGCCCGCTCAGCAGGCAGCCGCAGGCGAGCAGGATTTCACTGCGCAGTTCGACGCCGAGTGCGACGATGACATAGGCGCCGAGCGTGAGGAGCAGCGACACGGCCAGCACGGGCCGGCGTCCGAAGCGGTCCGACAATGCACCGATGATCGGCGAGCCGATGAACTGGCCCAGCGGATAGACCGCGAGCAGCAGGCCGATCGCCATGGTTCGCCGCGCAAGGCCGGTTCCCGGCGGCAGGAACCCGTTGTCGCCCATCAGCATGGGCACGAACAGCGTGATCATCAGCGAGTAGCCGCAGAATGCGACGAACACCACGAGGTAGAGCGGCAACAGCGGCCGCAGATCTGGTCCGGCCGTCCGCTCCGTCCGCATATCGCCCCCGTTTCGTGCGCGATGCATGATGGCGCGCCGCACAATTCATCGCCATACTCCGGCGAAAGGGGGGCACATAAGGAGGGGTGATGACGCGCAAAGCAATTTCGCGGCGGGGAATCTTGCGTGCGACGACGGGTGCGCTGGCGGCGCCATACGTCATTCCGGCGCTTGCCGCCGATACGCTGGTGGTGAACGGCTACGGTGCGGAATTCCAGGAATTCATGATGCGCACCACGATCGAGCCGTTCGAGAAGAAGTTCGGCGTGAAGGTCACCTACGACAACACCGGCATGGCGTCGCAGAACTACGCGAAGATCCGTGCCTCGCGCGGGGCGCCCGGCTTCGACGTCGCCGCGGAACTGACGCCGGCCGAAGTCATCCTGGGGCAGAAGGAGAAACTGCTCGAGGAGATTACCGAGGCGCAGGTGCCCAACCTCAAATATGTCTGGGCCAAGAGCCGCACCATCATCCCGCCCTACGGCGTGGTGCACGGCTATCAGTACCTGTCGCTGCTGTGGAACAAGAACCGGCTGGAGCGCCCGGAATCCTGGGCCAATTACTGGCAGCCCGGTGCCGCGTATGGCGACAAGATCAAGGGCCACCTGGTCGCGTTCGAGCCGGCCAACCTGCTGGCGGTCTACGCGCTGATCATGGCGGCCAAGCTGAAGGGCGGCGGCGTCGAGAATATGCAGCCGGCCTGGGACCTGCTGGCCGCACAGAAGCCGTGGATCGGCATGAGCCTGCTGGCCTCGGATGCGGCGGCGCCGTATTTCGAGAATGACCAGGTGTGGCTTGCACCGTTCTGGAGCGCGCGCGCCGGGTATTATGTCGGCCGCAACTATCCGGTCGCCTTCACCATCCCGAAGGAGGGCACGATCGGTCTGGCCAATTGCGCCTGCGTGCCGATCGGTGCGGCGAACAAGAAGCTCGCCTTCGAGTTCATCAACTTCCGCCTGGAGCCTGACATCCAGCGCGCCTTCCACCAGGCGTACCGCACCAGCCCAGGCCGCCCCGATCTCGGCGACTGGCCGCCCGAATACGCCGCCACGCAGATCACCACCGAGGCGAAACTGGCCAGCGTGGAATTCCCCGACAGCGCGTTCATCGGCAGCAAGCGCAGCGAGTGGACCCGCAAGTGGCAGGAGGTCATGAGCGGATGACGACGGTCCGCCTGCGCCGGCCATGACGGCGGGCCGGCGTCTCACGCCCTACCTGCTCATCGCCATCCCAGCCACCTTCCTGTTGGCCTTCTTCGTCATCCCATCGGTCGTGCTGCTATCGATGAGCGTCGTGGAGACCGAGGACACCATCCCGACGGGCAACCTCACGCTCGACAATTACGGGCTGTTGCTGTCGACGCGGCTGTACCTCAACGCGATCAAGCGCAGCTTCATCGTGGGCGTCGCGTCGGGTGCGATCGTGGTGCTGCTGGCGTACCCGTTGGCGTATTTCCTGGTGCGCACCACCAGCCGCTGGAAGAACCTGCTGATCGCGCTGTCGCTGGCGCCGCTGCTGGCCAGCGTCATCGTGCGCACCTATGGCTGGTGGGTGGTGCTGAACCGCGAGGGCGCGATCAACGTGGCGCTGCGCTCATTGGGGATCATCGACCAGCCGCTGGTGATGCTGCCGTCCACGCTCGCCATCATCATCGGCCTGGCACATGCACTGCTGCCGTACGGCGTGCTGACCATCATGGCATCGTTGAACGGCCTCAATCCCAGCCTGGAACGCGCCGCCATGAGCCTCGGCGCCGGCCGACTGCGCACCTTCCTCGCGGTGACGCTGCCGCTGTCGGCACCCGGCATCGCCGGCGGCTTCCTGCTGACCTTCGCCATTGCCATGAGCGCCTATGCCACGCCCGCCATCCTGGGCGGTCCGGCCACCGAGGTGATGGCGACGATGATCCGCCGCTTCATGCTGGAATTGCTGGAGTGGTCGCTTGGCTCGGCCATGGGCGCAATCCTGCTGGCAAGCTGCATGGCGCTGCTGCTGCTCACCAGCGCACTCGGCAACCGGCGGTCCGCGTCGTGATGCGCACGATGCCCTGGCTGTCGCTGAAGATGGTGGTGGCCGCCGTCTACGTGTTCATGCTGGGACCGATCCTGATCACCGCCTCGGTCGCGTTCAACGCCACCGAGCGGTCGTATTTCCCGCCGCGCGGCTTCTCGCTGCAATGGTGGGAGGCGGCGTTCGGTCCGCAATGGATGCAGCCGCTGGTGTTCAGCCTGCAGCTTGCCTCGCTCACCGCGGTGATCTCGGCCGCCGCCGGCATCCCCCTGGCATTTGCTTTCCAGCGATACGAATTTCCCGGCAAGGCCATCGTGCGTGCCATCACGCTCGGACCGCTGATCCTGCCCACGCTGGTGACCGGCATTGCGCTGCTGCAATTCCTGTCGCTGATCGGGCTGGGGCGCTGGATGGGATTCTGGGCGCTGCTGATCGGCCATGTGGTGATCTGCCTGCCGTTCTCGGTGCGCACCATCGCCGTCAGCCTGCAGGCGATGCCAGGCAACCTGGAGCCTGCCGCGGCCAGCCTCGGCGCCACGCCGTTCGCCGTGCTGCGCCACGTCACGTTGCCGCTGATCGCGCCGGGCACGATGGCCGGCATGATCTTCGCCTTCGTGCACAGCTTCGATGATGTGAACCTGTCGCTGTTCATCGCGCGGCCGGGCGAACGGCCGCTGACCGTGGCGATCCTGGGCTTCCTCGATTTCGGCTTCGCACCGACGCTCGCGGCGGTGTCGATCCTGTCGATGCTGATCCCACTGGCGCTGGTGGCGCTGTTCGGCCGCCTGGTGGGCATCGGCGACTTCCTCTACCAGGAAACCGGGCATGGCTGAGCCAGCGTTGCAACTCGTGTCGCTTACCAAGCGGTTCGGCGCCGCCACCGTGGTTGACGCGATCGACCTGGCGGTGGCGCCCGGCGAGTTCGTCACGCTGCTCGGGCCGAGCGGCTGCGGTAAGACCACGACACTGAACATGGTGGCGGGATTCCTGGCACCGGATGGCGGCGCGATCCGGCTGCAGGGCAAGCCGGTGGAGAGCCTGCCGCCGTTCCGGCGTGACCTGGGGCTGGTGTTCCAGGACTACGCACTGTTTCCCCACATGTCGGTGGCCGAGAATGTCGGCTTCGGGCTGCGCATGCGCCGCGTGCCGCGCGCCGAGATCGCCCGCCGCGTGAGCGACGCGCTGGCCCTGGTGCAGTTGGTTGGCCTGGGGGAGCGGCGGCCGCTGCAATTGTCCGGCGGGCAGCGGCAGCGCGTGGCGCTGGCCCGCGCGCTGGTGATCCAGCCGGCGATGCTGCTGCTGGACGAGCCGCTGTCCAACCTGGATCTGAAGCTGCGTGAGGAGATGCGGGTCGAGATCTCGATGCTGCAGCGGCGCCTGGGCATCGCAACGATCTTCGTGACGCACGACCAGGGCGAGGCGCTGACGATGTCCGACCGCATCGCGGTGATGCGCGCCGGCCGCATCGAGCAGATCGGCACGCCGAGCGAGATCTATGAGCGGCCCGCGACACGGTTCGTCGCCGGCTTCATCGGCACCGCGAACCTGATCGAGGCCGCCGACGGCGCGGCGGTGATCCGGCCGGAGCGGCTGCACCTCGCGTCGCAGGCGCCCTCGGGCGTGCGGTCATGGCAGGTGCAGATCGAGCACGTCGCCTATATCGGACCGCGGCTCGAGTTGCGGCTGCGAGCCGCCGATGGCACGCGGCTGATGGCGGAACTGGTGAACGACGGCACCGCGCATTGGTCGGCCGGTGATGCCGCGGTCGCCTGGTGCCGCGGCGAGGACGCCTGGGTGATACCGGACGGGCCGGCGCCGCGCGAGGCGGTGAAGGAACTGCAGGTCACGTCGAGCGCCTGACATTCCAGAACACCGCGAAGCCCGGCAGCAGGCCGGTGATGTCGGTGCGATGCGCGGTCGGCTGCATCCATTGCCCGGTCTGGATCATCGGCACGTCGACGAACCATTGGCGCTGCATGTCGCTCGCGATCTGCTTCTCGGTCGCATGGTCGCCCGCGTCGATCCAGGCGGCCCGCAGCGCCTCCAGCTTTTCCGAGACCGGCCAGCCGAACCAGGCTTTCTCGCCGTTGGTGCGGAAGGCATGCCCGGCAGGGTTGATGAGGTCGATGCCGCCGGTGTTGGCCGGCGCGATGTTCCAGCCGCCCTGGGCGACCGGCCCCTTGTTCTCACGGCGCTGGCCCATCGCGCCCCAGTCGAGCGCCTGGAAGTCGGCGTTGAAGCCGGCGTCGCGCAGCATGCCGAACGTCACCTCCGCCATCGCGCGGCGGAACGGCACGTCGGTGGCGCCGATCAGCACTACCTTCTCGCCGGCATAGCCCGACTCCTTCACCATCTGGCGGATCTTCGCCGGATCGCGCGGTGCGTTGTACACCTCCATGCCCACCTCAGTGGCCAGCGCCGATCCCGGCGTGAACAGGCCGACGCCGCCGCGCCCCATGGCAGGATCGTCGCCAACGATGGAATGCACGTAGTCGTCCTGCTTCACCGCCGCCTGGACCGCGCGGCGGACAGCGGGATTGTCGAACGGCGGCTGGCGATGGTTCAGCCGCAGATGGCCGATCATGCCGGTGGGTTCCTTGATCTCCACCGCGATCCGGCCGTTCTTGCTGAGCATCGGCAGCAGATCCACCGACGCCCACTCCCACCAGTCGACCTCGCCGGTCTGCAGCGCGCCGGCCGCGGTGGCTTCATCCGGAATGACCACCCACTCCACCCGGTCGAAATGCGCGACCTTCGGGCCGGCAATCCACCCCGGCGTGCCCGAGGCCCGCGGCACATAGTCCGGATTGCGGTCATACACAGCGCGCGCGCCCACCACGCGTTCGTCGCGGTTCCAACGATACGGACCGGAGCCGACCATCTCCGGCACCTGGCGCGATATCTCGGTGTTCGCCAACCGCTCGGGCATCATCACCGGCACCGGTGTGGATGATTTGCCCAAGGCCACGTCGAGCAACGGGAACGGCTTCTTCAGGCGGAACACCAGCGTGCGGTCGTCCCGCGTGCTCAGTTCGTCGGTATAGGCCTGCAGCGCCGTCCCCAGCGCGTCGCGCTGCCACCAGCGCTTGATCGACGCCACGCAGTCGCGCGCGAGCACCTTCTCACCATCGTGGAACTTCAGGCCGTCGCGCAGCGTGATGGTCCAGCGCCGGCCGTCATCCTCGATCACATGGCCTTCGGCCATCTGCGGCGTCGTCTTGTAGTCCGCGCCGAAGCCATACAGCGTGTCGAAGATCAGCAGCCCGTGGTTGCGCGTGACGTAGGTCGTGGAGACGTGCGGATCCAGCACGGTCACATCCGACTGCGGCACGAAGCGCAGCGTCGTGGCGCGCTGTCCGCGGGCAATCGACGGCAGGCTCAGCGCAGCGGCCGAGGCGGCCAGGAACGTTCTCCGGCGCATGGAAGTTTCCCCCTTTTACTTATTGTGGATGCTTGGTCATCCACCCTTCCAGCCTGGTCGGCGGAAGGGATTTCAGACTGGCACGTCGCCCTCCAGCGTGGTGCGATGCATCAGTCGCGTGTAGCGGCTCTCGTCGAATGGCGTCGCGCAATGCAGCATGCAGCGATTGTCCCACAGCACGGCGTCGTGCACCCGCCACTGGTGGCGATAGACGAAGCGCTCGCTGGCGGCATAGGCGAACAACTGCTCGACCAGTGCGCGGCCTTCGTCGGGATCCATGTCCTCGATGTCGCGTGTCCACCGGCCGATATACAGCGACTTGCGCCCGGTGCGCGGGTGCGTGCGCACCAGCGGGTGGAACACGTCGGGCCGGTCGCGCTTCTGCTGCTCGGTCAGCGCCGGCTCGTGCGGATAGTGCACATGGTGCATGTCGACGCGGGAGAAGCGTCCGCGACGACCGGCGATCAGCCGTTTGGTCTCGTCAGGCAGTTCGTCATAGGCAGCGTACATGTCGGCGAACATCGTGTCGCCGCCCTCGGGCGGAATGACGTGCGCATAGAGGAAGGACCCGGCATTTGGGATGCGCTTGTCCTCGCCGTCGCTGTGCCAGCCCATGCCGGCGCGGCGGATGCCGAGCGGCTTGCCGCCCTCCTCGAGGTTGGTCAGCACCATCACCTCGGGGTGCTCCGGATGGTTGTAGTGCAGCGGCGTCATGATGTGCAGCGAACCGAAGCGCCGGGTCAGCGCGATATGCTGCTCGGGCGTCATTATCAGGTCGCGGAACACCAGGAAATTGGCATCGAACCAGGCCTGCTCGATGCGGTGGAACTCTTCGTCCGGCAGGGGATCGGTCAGGTCGAGACCGATGATCTCGGCGCCGAACCGGCCTTGGATGGGGCGGATCTCAACAGCGGTCGTGGCTTCGCTCATCGTCTCGTTCCTTGTCGCCAGCAAGCCTACGCCGCGTCGCGCCCGACGCCAAATCACCTGACCCCGCCACGCGCTTCGCGACGCGCACCAGCATCTCCCGCAGCCAGACCTGGCGTCGCTGATGGAGACCATCTGCGACAGCCGGCAGGACTGGGTGGAGCCCGGCTGGGGGCTGCGGCGCTTCGCGCGGATGCCGGAGTAGCGGCGGTTGCCCGTCGTGGCCGGCCGGCGGCAAGATGGCGCCATGACCGTCCAGATTGCCGTCCGCCGCCTGCCGCACAATGCCGACCTGCCGCTGCCCGCCTATGCGACCGCCGGGGCGGCCGGCATGGACCTGCTGGCGGCGGTCGATGCCCCCGTCACGCTGGCGCCCGGTGCAAGGGCGCTGATCCCCACCGGCCTCGCCATCGCGCTGCCGCCGGGCCATGAGTTGCAGATCCGTCCGCGCTCCGGCCTGGCGCTGCGCCACGGCATCGTCCTTCCGAACGCACCTGGAACGATCGATGAGGACTATCGGGGCGAGATCCAGGTGATCGTGCTGAACGCGGGCGACGCGCCGTTCACCGTGGAGCGCGGCGCACGCATCGCGCAGGCGGTGCTGGCGCCGGTCACCCGCGCTCGCTGGCATGAGGTCGAGAGCCTGGATGCCACGGACCGCAATCAGGGCGGCTTCGGCAGTACCGGGCGTTAATCGCCTGTCACGCGATTGCCACGCCGGCGGGGGGTGACTTCGCGCTGGCGGCAGGAGTAACAGGGCGCGCAATCCGTCTCCCGAGGCCGATGTCAGCGACGATCCACCCCGCCCTCGCCGAGGGAAGGCGCCTGCCGAACGCCTGGGATGCGGCGGCGATCCTGTGTGTGGTGGCGGCGCTGATCGGCATTGCGCATGAGGCGCCGGCGACGATCCAGCCGATGGATGCGCCGCACGCGCTGACCGTCAGCCTCGATCCGTGGCATCTGCCGGACTATGCGCTGCGCACCACGATGCGGATGTTCGCCGCGCTGGCGGCGTCGCTGCTGTTCACCTTCCTCTA
This sequence comes from Acetobacteraceae bacterium, assembly GCA_037201625.1. Classification (GTDB taxonomy): domain Bacteria; phylum Pseudomonadota; class Alphaproteobacteria; order Acetobacterales; family Acetobacteraceae; genus JAMXLO01. The sequence goes on from JBBCGR010000004.1 coordinate 904,693, forward strand.
TGCCACCGCCGCGGCGAAGAGCCGGCGCGCGGCGCTGATCCTGATCCCGATCCTCGACATCCTGCAATCGGTGCCGATCCTGGGGTTCCTCAGCTTCACCGTGGTGTTCTTCATGGGGCTGTTCCCCGGCAACGTGCTGGGGCTCGAACTGGCGGCGATCTTCGCGATCTTCACCAGCCAGGCGTGGAACATGGCGTTCAGCCTGTACCAGTCGCTGAAGACGGTGCCCGCCGACCTGAAGGAGGCGGCGGACAGCTTCCACCTGACCGCCTGGCAGCGCTACTGGCGGCTCGAGGTGCCGTTCGCGATGCCCGGGCTGGTGTGGAACACCATGATGTCGATGTCGGGCGGCTGGTTCTTCGTCGTCGCGTCGGAAGCGGTGTCGGTGGGCGACAACACCTGGAAACTGCCGGGCATCGGCTCGTATGTGGCGATGGCGCTGGAGCAGCGCGACATCGGCGCCGTGTGCTACGCGATCCTGGCCATGCTGGCGGTGATCCTGGCGTACGACCAGTTGCTGTTCCGTCCGCTGGTCGCCTGGTCCGCGAAGTTCCGCTTCGAAACCACGGCCGGCGCGACGGCCGCCGATCCCTGGCTGCTGCGGTTGATGCGGCGGACGCGGCTGCTGAGCCGGGTCGGCGATGCGGTGGGCGGGACCGCGTCCTCATTGGGCGGCCTGCGCCTGTCGCTGGCGTCGGGGCAGGGCGTGGCGCGCGTGCTGCCGCCGCGTCTGGTCGATGCGGTGTGGCTGGTGGCGGTCGGCGCCCTGCTCGTCTGGGCGCTGGCGAAGATCATCGGCTTCATCGCGGCGGACCTGCACTGGCGCGATCTCTGGCAGTCCGTCGGGCTTGGCCTGATCACCATGGTGCGGGTTGCCGTGATGATGGCGCTGGCCAGCGTGGTGTGGGTGCCGATCGGCGTCTGGCTCGGGCTGCGTCCGGTCTGGGCTCGGCGGGCGCAGCCGCTGGCGCAGTTCCTCGCGGCGTTTCCGGCCAACCTGCTGTTCCCGCCGGTCGTGCTGTTCATCGTCCATTTCAACCTGAACGCCGATATCTGGCTGACGCCGCTCATGGTGCTCGGCACGCAGTGGTACATCCTGTTCAATGTCATCGCCGGTGCCGCGGCGTTTCCCGGCGACCTGCGCGAGGCGGCGAGCAATTTCCGCATCGGCGGCTGGCTGTGGTGGCGGCGGGTGATGATCCCCGGCATCCTGCCGTTCTACGTGACCGGCGCGATCACCGCCTCGGGCGGTTCATGGAATGCGGCGATCGTCGCCGAGGTCGCCTCCTGGGGCGATACCAGGCTTACCGCGCACGGCCTGGGTGCCTATATCGCGGCAGCGACCGCGGCGGGCGACATGGCCCGCGTGGTGCTGGGCGTCGTGGTGATGTCGGCCTTCGTGCTGCTGTTCAACCGCCTGCTGTGGCGGCCGCTCTACGCCTATTCGGAACGGCACCTGAAATTGGGATAGCGCGCATGGACACCAGTGTCGGCCAGCAGCCGTTGCTCGAGGTCAGGCAATGCCGTCAGGCTTACCACAAGGAGGCCAATACCGACCTCGTGGTGCTGGACGACGTGAACCTGAGCCTGCGCGAGGGCGAGATGGTGGCGCTGCTGGGCCGTTCCGGTTCGGGCAAGTCGACGCTGCTGCGCATCGTGGCCGGGCTGCTGACGCCGAGTGCGGGCGAGGTGCTGTGGCGCGACCGGCCGGTGCATGGGCCGGCTGAAGGCGTGGCGATGGTGTTCCAGAGCTTCGCGCTGTTCCCCTGGCTGACGGTGCAGGAGAACGTGGAACTCGGGCTGGAGGCGCGTGGCGTGCCGCGGGCGGAACGCGAGAGCCGTGCCGAGGGCGCGATCGACCTGATCGGGCTGGGCGGGTTCGAGAGCGCGTATCCCAAGGAACTGTCCGGCGGCATGCGCCAGCGTGTCGGACTGGCGCGCGCGCTGGTGGTGCATCCCGACCTGCTGCTGATGGACGAGCCGTTCAGTGCGCTGGATGTGCTGACGGCCGAGACGCTGCGCACCGATCTGATCGACCTGTGGTCCGAGGGCAAGCTGCCGGTGAAGTCGGTGCTGATGGTGACGCACAACATCGAGGAGGCGGTGCTGATGTGCGACCGCATCCTGGTGTTCTCCTCGAATCCCGGCCGGGTGGCGAGCGAATTGCGGGTGCCGTTCCCGCATCCGCGCAACCGGCTGGACCCGGCGTTCCGCCAGATGGTCGACGACATCTATGCGCTGATGACCCGCCGGCCGCTGCCCAGCCGGACGGTCGCCGCGCCGCAGGCGGCGAGCATCGCCGTGCCGCTGCACAGTGTCGGCACCAACCAGATGGCGGGATTGCTGGAGGCGCTGGCGGGGCCGCCGTACAATGGCCGTGCCGACCTGCCGGCGCTGGCGGCGGTGCTGCAGTATGAGGTGGATGAACTGCTGCCGCTCGGCGAGACGCTGCAATTGCTGCGCTTCGCAGTGCTCGAGGAAGGCGACATCACCCTGACCGACGACGGCCGCCGTTTTGCCGCCGCCGATACCGAGGAGCGCAAGCAGATCTTCGCTGCGGCGCTGACCGCGCATGTGCCGCTGGCACGCATGGTGCGCCAGGTGCTGGACGAACGCTGGAACCACCGGGCTTCGGCGGTACGGTTCCGCGACGAGCTGGAGGACCACATGTCCCCCGAGTACGCCGAGGCCACGCTGCGGATTCTGGTCGCCTGGGGGCGCTATGCCGAGTTGTTCAGCTATGACGAGGAGGCTGAGCAGTTCAGTTTGGACGACATCGCCTAGCCGTGCACACTGCCGCCTCATGACTTGAGGCGAATGATGCCATGGACGAAGCACCGGGCGCGGCCGCGTGCGAACTCACGATCCTGATGCCGTGCCTGAACGAGGCGGAGACGCTGGCGCGCTGCATCACCAAGGCGCGTGCCTTCCTGATCCGCAGCGGCATCACCGGTGAGGTGTTGATCGCCGATAACGGCAGCACCGACGGCTCGCAGCAGATCGCCGCGGGACATGGCGCGCGTGTCGTGGCCATAGCCGAGAAGGGCTACGGCAGCGCGCTGCTTGGTGGCATCCGCGCGGCGCGTGGCCGCTATGTGATCATGGGCGACTCCGACGACAGCTACGATTTCAGCCGGCTGGAGGGGTTTGTCGAGAAGCTGCGCGCAGGCTTCCAGCTCGTGATGGGCAACCGCTTCCTGGGTGGCATTGCCCCGGGTGCGATGCCACCGCTGCACCGGTATCTGGGCAACCCGGTGCTGACCACGATCGGCCGGATCTTCTTCCGCAGCCCGTGCGGCGATTTCCACTGCGGCCTGCGCGGGTTCGACCGCGACGCCGTGCTGCGCCTGGACCTGCAGGCGCCGGGCATGGAGTTCGCCAGCGAGATGGTGGTGAAGGCGACGATCCGCGAACTGCGCATCACCGAGGTGCCGACGACGCTGTCGCCGGATGGCCGGTCGCGGCCGCCGCATCTGCGAAGCTGGCGCGACGGCTGGCGGCACCTGCGCTTCCTGCTGCTGTTCAGCCCGCGCTGGCTGTTCCTGTATCCGGGTGCCGCGCTCTTCATCGTGGGACTGGCGATGATGGCGTGGCTGGTGCCTGCGCCGCGGCGCGTGGCCGGCGTCACGCTGGACATCCACACGCTGTTCTATGTCGCGCTCGCCGTCGTCGTGGGCTTCCATTCGATGCTGTTCTGGGTGTTCACCAAGGTCTACGGCATCCGCGAGGGCATCGTGCAGCCCGACCCGCGGTTCACGGCCATGATGCGGCTGGTGACGCTGGAGGTGGGGCTGATCGTCGGCGGCCTGCTGCTGCTGTTCGGCCTGGCGCTCGGGTTCTATGCGGTGAGCACGTGGGGCAGCGTGGAGTTCGGCGTGCTGTCGCCGGAGCGGGCGATGCGGATGGTGATCCCGTCCGGCACGGCGATCCTGCTGGCGTTCCAGATCGGCTACGGCGCGTTCTTCCTCAGTGTGCTGGAGATCAGGGCGGGCCGGTCCGTGCCATGATCGCCTGCTGGCGGAACCGGTCGAGCGCGATGACCGGAGCGAATTCGGCGGAGGTCTGCGCCACGCGATCGAGCAACGGTAACGGGGCGTGGGCGCGACCCACACTTTCCCGGCCGCCGAAGCGTTACCGCGGCGGCGCCGCGATCGGCGCGCAGTTGGTCCGCCCGGCCGCGACGCAGTCCTGGATCTGCGCCGCCTGGTTGAGCCGGTGCACGATGAACAGGACCGCGCCGATCGCCGCCACGATGGCGACCAGCCCGATCAGGGCGCGGTGCGGGCTGGGCCCGGGATCATCCTCCGGCATGGCGCCGACGCCTCCTCAGTGATCGATCGTCAACGCGTCCTTGGCGTCCGCTTCGGCCCACTCGTTCACCAGCGTGTAGCCGACACCCAGCAGCACCGGCCCCAGGAAGATGCCCAGCAAGCCGAATGCGATGGCGCCACCCAGCACGCCCAACACGGTCAGCAGGAAGGGAAGCTGCGCGCCGCGCGCGATGAACCAGGGGCGGATCACCGAATCGGCGCCGGACACCGCCACCACGCCGTAGACCGCGAGGAAAATGCCCCAGCCGAGATGTCCGCTGCTCATGAGCCACAGCGAGGCGGGGATCCACACCACCGGCGCGCCGATCGGCAGCACCGACAGGAATCCCGCCACGGCGCCCAGCAGCACCGGCCGCGGCACGCCGGACAGCCACAGGCCGAACGCGGTCAGGATGCCCTGCACGATCGCGGTCAGCAGGATGCCGTAGACCACGCCGCGCACGGTGGCACCGGTCACGGTGATGAGCCGGTCCGCACGCGCGCCGGCGATCCGGTGGAGGATCATCCGCAGCCGGGCCGCCATCGGCTCGCCGTACAGATAGAAAAAGAACGCGACGAATAGCGCGAGCACGAACAGCAGCACGCCGTTGGCGAGGCCCAGCAGCAGGCTCAGCCCGCCCTCCAGCAGGATGCCGAAATACGGCCGCAGCGCCTGCACCATCACGCTGATGTCGGCCGCCCAACTGTTCCAGAGGTCGCCGAAGGTCTGGCCGATCACGGGGATGTCGAACACCCAGTCCGGCGAACCGGGGAGGCCGGCGCGCAGTGCGTCCTCGACCACGCCGCGCAGGTGGTTCACGTCGTTGGCGCCGCCCGGTGCGGCCACCGCGAGCGGCAGCACCAGCACGATCGAGGTCAATCCCACCATCACGCCGGCCGCCGCGCCGCGTCGGAGCCGCGCCTGGTGGTGCAGCCACTCGCAGAGCGGCCAGGTGGTGAACACCAGGATTGCCGCCCATAGCAGCGACGAAAAGAACGGATAGAGCACAAGTACACAGCCGATGCCGATGCCGCCAAGCAGCAGTGCCATCAGCAGGCGTTCCGCGGTCATGCGCTGGTCAATCCTCCCCGCCGCTTGTAGCCTCCCGCCGCTCTTGGGGGGAGGTCCGCGATGCCGCGCCTGGCTGCCAACCTGTCGATGATGTTCAATGAGGTCCCGTTCCTCGACCGTTTCGCCGCGGCCCGCAAGGCGGGCTTCGACGGTGTGGAGTTCCTGTTTCCTTACGAGCATTCCCCGGCGGAACTGCGCAAGCGTCTCGATGGCGAAGGCCTGACGCAGGCGCTGTTCAACATGCCCCCGGGCGACTGGAGCAAGGGCGAGCGGGGACTGGCCAGCCTGCCGGGCCGCCAGGCTGAGTTCCGCGACGGTGTGAAGCAGGCGCTGGACTACGCCGGCGCGCTGGGCTGCACGCTGGTGCATTGCATGGCCGGGATCGTGCCGGCGGGTGTCTCGCCGGTTACGGCCGCCAGCCTGTACGCCGCCAACCTGGCCTGGGCGGCCGAACTGGCGGTCGGCGCCGGGGTGAAGCTCGCGATCGAGCCGATCAACCATCGCGACATGCCCGGCTATTTCCTCAACACCGAGGCGCAGGGCGCCGCTGTGGTGGAGGCGATCGGCCGCGACCGGCTGGGGCTGCAGTTCGACGTCTATCATTGCCAGACCACCGAGGGCGACGTGACCAAGCGGATGGAGCAGTTCCTGCCGGTGATCGCGCATATGCAGATCGCCGACGTCCCCGCCCGCAACGAGCCTGGCACCGGCGAGATCGGCTGGAAGTTCGTGTTCCGCCGCATGGACGAACTCGGCTACCAGGGCTGGGTGGGCTGCGAATACCGCCCGGCCGGGGATACCGTCGCCGGCCTCCGGTGGCGCCAGGAATTCGGAGTCTGAACGAAGATCCACCGCCGGCGACGGCAGGGCATGAGACCTGCGTGACCTGCCGGCCGTGCGATGAACCGCCGAGCGTGATGGCCGCGCAAGGGTGCGCCCGTCACGTTCCACCGCCGTTGTTTGATCGCGTGAGTCAGACCTCCGGCGCGTCCGCCTCCGGTCATCACGCCCTAGGAGAGACACCATGAAGATCGGATTCATCGGCCTTGGCATCATGGGCCGCCCCATGGCGCTGAACCTGCACAACGCCCAGCACTCGCTCATCGTCTACGACCGCGCCTCGCTCGCGGACGAGATCCGCGCGCTGGCGGAGGTGGTCGCCGACGGCAAGACCGTCGCGGCGAACTCCGAGGTGGTGATCCTGATGGTGCCCGACACCCCCGACGTGGAGAATGTGCTGTTCGCGCCCGGCGGCGTCGCCGAGGGCCTGAAGCCCGGCACGCTGGTGATCGACATGTCCTCGATCAGCCCGATCGAGACCAAGGCGTTCGCTAAGAAGATCAACGCCCTGGGCTGCGACTACCTCGACGCGCCGGTGTCGGGCGGCGAGGTGGGCGCCAAGCAGGCGACGCTGACCATCATGGTGGGTGGCCCCGAGGCGGCGTTCGCGCGCGCCAAGCCGCTGTTCGAGGTGATGGGGAAGAACATCACCCATGTCGGCGCCGAGAACGGCGACGGCCAGACCTGCAAGGTCGCCAACCAGATCATCGTCGCGCTGAACCTGCAGGCGGTGTCCGAGGCGCTGGTGTTCGCGGCGAAGGCCGGTGCCGACCCCGCCAAGGTGCGTGCGGCACTGATGGGCGGGTTTGCGTCTTCGCGCATCCTGGAGGTGCATGCCGAGCGCATGCTGAACGGCACGTTCAATCCCGGCTTCCGCATCCGGCTGCACCAGAAGGACCTGAACCTGGCGCTGTCGGCGGCGAAGGAGCTTGGGATGTCGCTGCCGAACACGGCGATCGCGCAGCAGATGTTCTCATCCTGCGCGGCGCATGGCGGCGCGGATCTGGACCATTCGGCGATGGTGCTCGCCATCGAGGGTCTCGCCGGATTCTCTATTCGGGAAAAGAAATAACAAGAGGAAACGACAATGGCGACGAGTCGCAGGCCCTGATCAGGGGTTGAAATTACGAGCGTTGCGGTCATAAGCTTTTATGCCCGCTCCGATTCTGAGACTTAGACGGCATGCGCCGTGGTCGCGGGCCTTGGCCAAGGGGAAGGCCGGATGTCGATGCGTTTTACCGAAATCGGTCAGCAATTGCGTGCCTATCGCCTGGAATCCGGGCTTCGTGCCGAAGAAATCGCCGCGCGTCTCGGGGTGTCGCGTGCTGCCTTATATCGTTACGAAAAAGGCGAGGTTATCAAGCTCGATACGATCAAGCGGCTGGCGGAGCTGTTGAAGATCTCGCCGCTGTCGCTGCTGGGAATCGGCGTCGAGTACTACAACCGGCCGATCGGCTACTTCGAGCGGGTCCGCCAGATCGAAGAGACGGCCGACCAGATTCTGCAGCTATTCGGGCCGATCTGCTACCTGACGACGTCGGATGCCTATGACAGCGCGCTCGCCGAGGCGTTCGACGAGGCGGCTGAGCAGACGACGGCGGAGCGGACCGCCATGCGCTCGATGGCGGAGCAGGTCATGGGGATCCTGACCGCCCGCAAGCGTATGTACGCCATCCGCCGGCCCGGCATCATCGCGATGGTGTCGCTGTCGTCGGTGCAGCGGCTGCTGGAGACCGGCGTGGCGGGAGGCATCCAGGTGTCCGACCGCGTGCGCCGCATCTGCCGCGACGTGGCGGTGACCGAGGTCGAGAACATGGCGGCGCTGATGGAGGCCGAACCGATGGGCCTGCAATTCGGCCTGCTCACCGCGGCCGAGCCGTCCTCGGCGTTCAAGATCCTGCGTGCCCGCGATCGCGTCAGCCTGGCGATCAATCCGTTCCGGCCCGATACGCATCCCTCGGCACATACCGGGGTTGCAATGATCACCGGAGCGGACGAAGCGATCGCCGCACATCAGCGCGTGGCGGAGGCAAGCTGGCGGGAGGCGCTCAAGGGGCCGGCCGGGGCAAATCGCCTGCGGCAACTGGTGGCGACGACCATGCCCGCCTGAGTATACTGGCGGGATGACATCCCGCAGCTTCCCACCCCTGCCGGCGCATTCCGATGTCGAGGTCTGCTCCAACGAGCGCGTCTGGGACGGGCGGTTTCCGCTCGACCTGGTCCGCTTTCGCCACCGCCGATTCGATGGCGCCATGTCGGGGGTGAAGACGTGGGAGGTCTGGCGGCGCGGCCGGGCCGCCGCCGTCCTGCCGTACGACCCGGTGGCCGATGCCGTCGTGCTGATCGAGCAGTTCCGCCTGCCGGCGCTGGTCGCCGGCCTGGAGCCGGTGCTGGTGGAGCTTCCAGCCGGCCTGTGCGACGACGGCGAGACCGCGGAGGTGACGGCGCGGCGCGAGGCGATGGAGGAGATGGGGCTGCCGATCGGTGCACTGCGGCGGATCGGTGGCTTCCTGCTCACGCCCGGCGGCGCCGATGAGGTCTGCGACCTTTATGCCGGCAGGGTCAGCGTGCCGGCGGCGGACGGCGAGGGGATCGCGGGCCATGCCGGCATGGTCGACGAGCAGGAAGACATCCGCGTGCGGGTCTGGCCGGCCGATCGCGCGATCGCCGCGGCGCTCGGCGGGCACATGACCAATTCGGTGACGCTGATCGGGCTGCTATGGCTCGCCTCGCAGCGTGACGCGCTGCGCAAGGAATGGATGGCGGAATGACCGAGAAGCTGTTCCTCGACGCCCCCCGGATGCGGTCTGCCGCGGCCATCGTGGTGGCGAGCGGGCCGGAGGGCATCGTGCTGGATCGCACCGTGTTCTATGCGCGCTCCGGTGGCCAGCCCGGCGATGTCGGCACGCTGCGCTGGTCGGGCGGCGAGACCGCCATCGTCGACACCGTGAAAGGGGAGGGCGAGGCGATCCTGCACGTGGCGGCACCGGACGCGGTCTTGCCGCCCGCCGGGACCCAGGTGGAAGGGGAGATCGACTGGGACCGCCGCCACCGGCTGATGCGCATGCACACCGCGCTGCACCTGCTGTGCAGCCTGATCAAGGGCGCCGCAGTCACCGGCGGATCGGTCGGCGCCGACCGCTCGCGGCTCGATTTTGATCTGCCCAACCCGCCACCCAAGGAGGTGGTCGAGGCCGGGCTGAACGCGCTGATCGAGGCGGACCATCCGGTGCGAATCGAATGGGTGGATGAGGCGGTGCTGGACGCCGATCCGGGTCTGGTGCGCACCATGTCGGTGACGCCGCCGCGCGGGTCGGGCCGGCTGCGGCTGATGCGGATCGGCGAGGGCGACACTCAAGTGGACTTGCAGCCCTGTGGCGGCACGCATGTCGCCCGGACCGGCGAGATCGGCCGCGTGACGGTGGTCAAGATCGAGAACAAGGGGCGGCAGAACCGGCGGATCATCATCGCGCCGGCGGGGTGACGCGTCACCGGCGGCCACCGCTCGGCGGCGGCGGCGCGGGCGATGGCGTTGGTGATGGCGCCGGGGAAGGTGACGGCGCAGGTGTCGGTGCGGGCGCGGCCGTTGGTGACGGCGCAGGAGTCGGTGGGGATGGCGTTGGGGCCGGTGAGGGCGCCGGCGCAGGCGAAGGGGCTGGTGACGGCCCGGGGGAAGGTGCGGGGGAAGGTGCGGGTGACGGTGCAGGCGCAGCAGCCGGAGCGGGCGTCGTGGCCGATGTGGGCGTGGCCACCGCGAACGAATTCACCACGGTGTCGAGGAAGCGGAAGAACAGCTCTACCCCGTAGCCCACCAGGAACGCGGTCGCGAGCGGCGACACAGCCATGTCGCGCACCGGGTTGAACAGGCCAGCCACCGCGCCTGCGATGATCGCGGTGATCAGTCGTGCCGAATCGGCGAATGACGGGTGGTACGTGCGGCTGCGCACGGTCTCGCTGAACCGCCGCAGCCGATAGGCATAGGCGCCGAGCAGCGCATACAGGATCGGCAGCCCCTGCGCCGCCAGTGCGCCGATCGTCGCGCCATAGCTCTTCTGCACGTTCACCGCATAATCGCGGACCCTCTGCCAAGTCTGAACCTTGCACAGGAACTCGGCCGTGAAGTTGCGCAGCGTCGGACGCAGCTCGAACAGGTCGTTCAGTGGCGGCTTGTCCGATTTCAGCAGCGCCTCGGTCTGTTTCGCCTCGGCCTCACTGCGCAGCCAGCAGGTCCCGAATTGATCGCATTCAGAAAATGCAATGAACGCGTTGAGCTTGTTGGCGCGGCTGTGGCTTCCGCGCAGTGCGATGGCAAAACCCTGGATCTGGTCGAGTTCCGTCTGCTTGGGCACGAAATCCTTCGGTCCAGGTCCTTCGTCGAGTGACAGGCAGGGCGTGTTGGAGAAGTCAGTACGCACTTCACCGATCGTGCCCCTCAGCTTGATCGCAAGCTCATTGCCGGCCGCGAGCTCCTCCTTCAACTGGTTGGCGATATGCTCGGCGGTGAACAGAAGCACCGAGATGCACACGGTCAGGATGGCCCAGAAGATGGCGCAGCGTTCGTCCCGCTTGAGCGCGCGCCACGTGCGGGGCGAGCGGCAGGCCTTGATCGTGTCGGCGGTGACGTCGCCGAGCAGCCGGGCGAGGGTGGCATAGGCACCATAGAACCGGATCCTGCTGTCATCGCTGGGTGCGATGCGGCCAGCAGACTGTGCGGCGATCAGGTCGGCGCGCACCGTCTGCGGCACGTCTGTGCCACTCTCGGACGCGAATTTCAGCAGATACTCCGAGTTCACCAGCGCGCGGGAATACGGATCGCCCGGCGCCGCCCCCGGATCGTCGTCCAGCGTGGCCGCCAGCGTCGCCAGCCGGCGATAGGCGTCGTACAGCGCCACGCCGGTTGCCGGCGCAAGCACGCCGTTGTTGTCGGCAAGTTCCTTCCTGGCCGTCAGGATCGTCGCGTCCAATCCGTCGGGAATGGCGATGCCAGCGCGGGAGAGCCGCCGCAGCAGCCTCAGCGCATCCTGCAACGTCCTCTCCGGTTCGCTCCGGTTCGGCCGGCCGAACATCGCCAGCCGCAGGCCCAGCCAGGATACGATACGGTCAAGCAACGTCCGCATGGTGGGTGATCCCCATTGTTCGGTGCCGCCCCGGTGGGCGCCCGCACTGGTTCGAGACCGGAACAATACATCCGGCACGCGGCTCGCTGCACCGTCGTGCCTGACGATGCGGCATTGCGGTACCGGACCATTGCCGCACGGTGCGGGCGGCATGGCGGCGATGTCTATGACATACGTCACACTGCAGCCGCGGGCATAATTGCAAAGGCGACGGTGGTTGGTCGGCATGCCGCCTCAATCGCCTGAACAGCGAAGCCAATGACGGAGATGGCAGTGCCGCCGGATGGCGGGTCATCTCACGCAGCGCGCAGAGGTGCGCAGAGAAGGCTCCTGGGATCACCGCCTTCGCGAGGCGCCCACTGGCTTTCTCTGCGACCTCCGCTCCCCCTCCGCGAAACAAGCCGGCCGCCCACGGCACGAGCCCACCCCGCTGGACCGTGGCAAGCGACTGCCGTGCCGCCATGGCCCCGCCATGCCCCCCGGCCGTTGACTCGCCGCCACTTGTGAAGACACTGCGTCGCCCGCGCCGGCAGAGGGGAAGGTGACGATGGGACCGTTGGTGACGACCGAGTGGCTGGCCGCAGAACTTGGCAGGCCTGACCTCGTGATCTTCGATGCGACGAAATACCTGCCGAACGAGCCCAAGGACGGCCGCGCGGAATTCCTGCGCGCCCATATCCCGGGCGCGCGCTATTTCGATATCGACGCAATCGCCGATCCCGATACGGACCTGCCGCACATGGTGCCAACCCCAGGCCGCTTCGCCCGCCTGATGGGCGCGCTCGGCGTCTCCAACGCGTCGCGCATCGTGTTCTATGACCAGAAGGGCCTGGCCTCCGCCGCGCGCGGCTGGTGGCTCATGGGGCTGTTCGGCCACGACAACGCCGCGGTGCTCGATGGCGGATTGCCGAAATGGCTGCGCGAGGAGCGCCCGAGCGAGGCCGGCGAACCCGCCGCGCCGACACCGGCCGCCTATCGCCCCGACTATCGGGCCGCACGGCTGCGCGGCATCGGCGACGTGCTGCGCAATGTGGAAAGCGGTGCCGAGCTGGTGCTGGACGCGCGTGCCGCCGGGCGCTTCACCGGCGAGGTCCCCGAACCGCGCGCCGGCATGCGCAGCGGCCATATCCCCGGTTCGGCAAGCCTGCCCTACACCGACCTGCTCAACGCCGACGGCACGTTCCGCCCCCCCGCCGATGTGCGTGCGCGCCTGGCGCAGGCCGGCGTCGATGGTGTCCGCCCGGTGGTGACAAGCTGCGGTTCGGGTGTCACCGCCTGCATCCTCACGCTCGGACTGCGCGTCGCCGGGCTTCCCGAGGGTGCGGTCTACGACGGTTCATGGACCGAATGGGGCGGCCGCCCCGACACACCGGTGGAGACGAAGCAGGTATGACCGATACCCCGAAGCGCGGGTTCCGCACACGGCTTTCGCATACCGGGCGCGCGGGCAAGAGCGTGCATGGCTTCGTCAATCCACCCCTGCTGCGTGGCTCGACGGTGCTGTACCCGACCTTCGCGGAACGCCGCGCGACGGCGGGGCGGCGCGGCGAACGCGTGCTGTCCTATGGCCTGGGCGGGTCGCAGACCCACTGGGCGCTGGAGGACGTGATGGCGGAGGTGGAAGGCGGCACGCATTGCGCCATCGTCTGCTCCGGACTGGCCGCTGTGACCACGCCGCTGCTGGCCTTCCTCAAGGCCGGCGACCACTGCCTGGTGCCCGACAGCGTCTACGGGCCGGCACGCAATTTCTGCGAGGGCATGCTGAAACGCTACGGCGTGGAGACCACGTTCTATGATCCTCTCATCAATGCGGCGGGCGTCGCCGCGCTGATGCGCGACAATACCACGGTTGTGTATACGGAAAGTCCCGGCAGCCACACGTTCGAGGTGCAGGACGTTCCGGCGATCGCCCAGGTGGCGCATGCGCGCGGCGCCAAGGTGCTGATGGACAACACCTGGGGCATCCATTTCTTCCAGCCGTTTCGTCACGGCGTCGACGTCTCGATCCAGGCGGCGACGAAATATCCAGCCGGGCACTCTGACGTCCTGATCGGCGCCGTCACGGTGAACAGCGACGCCGACTGGCAGACGCTGAACGCCGCGATGCGGGGGCTCGGTCAATATGCCAGCCCGGATGATTGCTGGCTGACCCTGCGCGGCCTGCGTACGATGGGCGTTCGGCTGGCGCAACAGATGGATTCCGGCATCGAGGTGGCGCACTGGCTGAGCCGGCGACCCGAGGTCAAGCAGGTGCTGCATCCGGCGCTGCCCGGCGCGCCCGGCCATGCGATCTGGAAGCGAGACTTCACCGGCGCGTGCAGCCTGTTCGGCGTGGAGTTCCAGCCGAGCTACTCGGCCGAGAGCACGCACGCCTTTGCCGAGGCGCTGGAGCTGTTCGGGATCGGCGCCTCGTGGGGCGGGTTCGAAAGCCTGGCGCTGCCGACGACCGGCTTTGTGACGCGCACGGCGAGTTCGGCGAAGTTCGAGGGGCCGCTGGTGCGGCTGCATATCGGCCTGGAGGACGTAGCCGATCTGATCGCAGACCTGGAGCAGGCGCTGCAGGTGTTGCGGTCGTTCGGACGGTAGAGGGGGATCCGCTCAGGTGGATTAACCGGAGCGAATCGCGCTCTGGCCGCTGCTACACCATCGCCACGGGCCGCACCGGCGATCCCGTGGCGCCGCGGAACTTGGTCGCCAGCAGAATGAAGCAGAAGCTTCCCACGCCGTCGCGCGCCAGGTCCTCCAGCGCCAGGTTCTCGATCAGATACACCCCGGCCTCGGCCAGTGCGTGCTGGTGCACCGGCATCGCGAGGCCGTGGTTCGGATTGGGCAGCACCTCGACCGCCATGTTGTCGCAGCCGATCGCGGTGACGCCGCGCTCGATCAGCCAGCGCGCACCTGGCAGGTCGATGCCCGGTTCGCCCTGCAGATAGCGCGCGTTGTCGATGCCGAAATAGCGCCCCCAGCCGGTGCGGATCAGCGCGATGTCGCCGGGCTCCAGAGCCACGCCGGCGGCATCGGCGGCGCGGGCGAGTTCGTCGGGCGTGACGACGCGTCCTGGGTTGAGGTGCTGGCCGCCGTCGCAGCCGGCGACGTCGAGCAGCACGCCGCGGGTGATCATCGGCGGCGCGTGCTCGATGCCGAGACGCTCGAGGCCCCAGTCGGTCACCGTGTCCGCCGCCGACAATCCGTTGTACAGCCGGTCGCCTTTGGAGAAATGCCCCAGAGCGTCGATATGCGTGCCGACATGGGCGGTCATCTCGATGCGCTCGACATTGGCACCGGCATCGTTGGTGGCGCCCATCGCTCGGCGCCGCTTGATCGAGTCGCGCCACGACGCCCAGATCGACAGCAGGAACGGCGTCTGGTTCGGCGCCATATACGGCGCGCCGACGCCGATCTCGTGGCTCACGTCGTAGACGCGGCCCTCGCGCACGGATTGCAGCGCCGCCAGCCGCTTCTCGACGGTCAGCAGGTTCGCCGCACCGATCTGATCGGCCGGTCCCCAACGCGAGTGGTCGTGCACGTTCATTGTTTCCTCCGAAACCAGGGCGTTCCCCGCAACCAGGCGCGTCCGCGCGGCGGCGCAGCCACCGGCGGCAGGCTGGCCCGGGCCGTGTCGATACCGGCGGCACGCATCAGTTCGCCGAACCGTGCGCCTCGCAACATGCTTACATTCTCCGCCACTGGATGCCAAAGCCGGGCGATCAGGGCATCGGTGCCGACGGCCGTGGCGGGCCCGTGTTCGAGCAGGAATGCCCAGCTTCGTCCCGGCAGGGCGATGACGTTGAAGCCGGCCGGCCCGAAGATCGCGCCTGCGCCGGCCAGCGAATAGGACACGATATGGCCGCGGCCGCGCGGATCGAGATAGCGCGGATCCTCGTGCTCCACGAAGTCCGGCTGACCGGAGTTGATGAGATACAGCGAGCCGGGCCGTGACACGGCGGCAAGGTCGGCCGCCAGCCGCCGCAACGCCGCTGGTGCGAGGTGCTCGATCACCTCGATGCAGACGCCGGCATCGAAGATCCTTCCGGCATCCGCCAGCGTACCGATCGTGTAGTTCGGGTTGGCGGTGCGATGCGGCTGCGGCGGCGGGTAAAGCTCCACCGCGTGGAAGCGGTCGATCGCCTCGGGCAGCAGCACCTCCAGCGCGTCGAGCAGCCAACCGGTGCCGGCACCGACATCGACGAAGGCGCCGATCGGAATGCGGCAATAGGCGATGACCTCGGCCACGCGCAGCAGCGCGGGACCGAAGCAGCGCTCGCGGGCCGCACCCAGTTCGTTCTGCCAGTATTCCCCGCCGTAGGACGTCGCTGCGCCGGCCTCGGCGAGCGCCAGGAACTCGGGATCGGCGAACAGCGAGAGGCAGGCGCCGCAGCGGAAATACGCCACGCCGTCGACGTCGCGATAGGGCCTCGCACCGTTCGCCTCGCAGACAGCGCAGCGCATCGGTCTCGCTCCCGGTATTCCTGCGCGATTTCCGCGTGAAGTGTGAACCAGGTCAATGACCGGCCTGCTGGGGCACGCATGAATGGCGCACGCCCGAAGAGAGAGACCTGCCATGTTGGATGCCATTCAGATCGCTGCGCCCGATGTCGCCCGGCGCGAACTGCGTGAGTACCTGCGGATCGCCGAGGGTGTGGGCATGGACCCTGACCGTCAGCGCCGGTCGCTCCGGCTGTCGCGCGACGACTGGCAGCGCTGGCTCGGGATCCTGCACGACGCCCCGCTGCCGCCGCATCCCGAATTGCCGGTGCTGCTGCGCCATCTCGGGTATCTGACCAGCCGGCTGGATCGCGCCGCGGCCTGAGATTGCATTCGACCACGCATGAGAGGGGGATGCTGGTTCCGCCCGTCGCACTGCCCTAGAACCTTGCCGGATCAGCCTGGAGTGGACCGATGCGGTGGTGGATGGGCCTTGTTGCGACGGGAATCGGCCTGGTTGCGTCCGTCGCCGCTGCGCAGCCTCCGCCGCCCGGCGCCGATCCGGCGACCGGTGCACGTCCCGGCAACGAGATCGGCACCGGTTCGTCCTGGCCGCTGTCGGACAAGGCCTCCAACATCGGACCAAGCGACACGACCTCCACCATTGCGCCCAACCTGCCCTCGCCGCCGATCGGCGAGAATGCGCCGGTGCGCGCCTATCTCTCCGCCGCGCGCATGGCGTTGCTGCAGGGGCGCACCGGCGAGGCGCAGCAATCGCTCGAGATGGCGATGACGCGGGCGCTGGATCGCTCCGTGCCGCTGTTCCAGACCAACGTCGCGATCAAGGACCCGCTGGTGGACCATATCCAGCGCGCGCTGCAGGCGCTGGGCGCCGGCAATCGTGGTCAGGCGGTGCAGATCGTCGAGGAGGCGCTGCCGCTGGCGCAGTAGGTCTCGCCGCCGGCCGAGTGAGTGCTGCCGCTGGCGCAGTGGGCGCGCGCGTCACAGCGGCTTCATCGGCGGCAGCATCTCCGCCGGATCGAGGCCGAGTTCGTACAGCCCCATGTTCCACAGGCAAAAATCCGTCGGTGGCGGCTGGATCTCCGCGATGGCGCCGTCGCGGAACAACTGCTCCATCCGGGTGCCCTTGAAGATGCCGTGCGCGCCGCCGAGCGTCAGCGCGACGCGGGTGATGCGGCTGACCGCCTGGCCCACCGCATACTTGGCGCGATACAGCGCGGCGGTGGTCTCTGCGGTCGGTCCCTGCGTGTCGCTGAGCCAGGCGGACCGGTAGGTGATCAGCCGCGCCGCCTCCAGATCGGCACTGAGTTCGGCCACATGGCGGCGCACGTCGGGGTGGTACGCCAGCGGCTGCGCATAGCCCAGCGGCTGGCGCGCATGCGTGGATCGCCGCAGGTCGTCATAGGCGGCGATCGCGATGCCGAGATAGACCGCGGTGTAGGAACCCCAGAACCAGTTCAGGTAGTCGTGGCGGAACCGCCGCATATCGTCGGAGCGGAGCAGCAGGGCGCTGTCCGGGATGACGCAATCCTCCAGGATCAGCGAATCGCTGCGCGTGGCGCGCATGCCCAGCGTGTCCCAGTTGGCGTTCACCCGCCGGCCCGCGGCCCCAGGGTGCACCATCAGCAGCATGCCCGCGGCCGGCCCGGTGGCATCGTCGGGATAGGTCATCACCAGCACGCGGTCGGCGGCCTCCAGCATCGAGGCGAACATCTTCCGCCCGGTGATGCTGTAGCCGCCGTCCACCTTTCGCGCCCGTGCACTGAGCGGCCGCTCGCCGACCAGCGATGTCGTCACCGGCTCGGAGAAATTGCCGCCGACCAGCATGCGCTGCCGCACCACGAGGTCGGCGAGCATCGCCTTGGCCTCGCGGCTGACCTCCTCGCTCTGCAGAACCGGCATCACGACCGAGGCGTGCATGTTGAACGACAGCGCGGTGGAGGGGCAGCCCTGGCCCAGCGCCTCATAGGCGATTGTATGGTCGAGGAAGCTGGCGCCGGCGCCGCCCCATTCCGGCGCCACGGTCAGCGCCAGGAAACCCTCCGCGCGCAGCCGATCGTAATTCTCGACCGGATGCGATGCGTCGCGGTCGTGCTCGGCCGAGCGCGTGGCGAAGTCTGCGGCCATCTCCAGGCAGCGCTTGCGCAGGCGCTTCTGGTCGTCGGACAGCGCGAAATCCATCAGCCGCGCGCCAGGGCGTAGATCTGCGTGCCGCCCGGCAGGGGTGGATGGCTGATCCAGTTCTCCCCGCCATCCCGGCTGCTGTAGACCTGCCCGCCATTGGTCGCGCACGACATCAGCATCGGCCGGTGTTCGTCGAATGCCAGCGAGAACATCGTGTGCGGCGGCGTCACGCCCATCGCCACGCGCGACCACGTGTCGCCGCCGTCACCGCTGTATAGCAAAGCGCCGGCGTCGCTCTGGAAGCCGGCGCCCGCGGCGACGAACAGCTTGCGCGGACTGCCCGGCACCTCGCGGATGCTGCGGCAATAGACCTGTCCCTTGGGGTTCATCGCGTCGAGCGGCACGTGCCGCCAATGGTCGCCGCCGTCGGTGCTGTGGAACATGCCGGCGCGACCGATGCCGATCACCGTGCCGGGCCGCCAGCGGCTGGCCAGCACGCCGTGCATGTCGACCGTGTCGTCGTCCAGGTACTGGCCGTGGCTCAGATTTTCCCAGTTGGCGCCACCATCGGTGGAGCGCAGCGTGCCGCCGACCTCGATCGCAGCGTACAGCAGGTCCGGCTGGTTCACGCTGGCGTCCAGCATCAGCACGCGTTTCGCGGGATTGGCACCGGCCGCGGTGGTGATGTCGGGGAAACGCACGCTGACCGGCAGACGGATCCAGTGTGCGCCCGCATCGTCGCTGCGGTAGATGCCGCAATTCTCGTAGCCGATGAGCATCACGTCCGGGTCGTATGGGTGGAACAGGATCGACCACACCGGCAGGCCGTGGTCGGCGATGGCAACCTTCTCCCAGTGCTCGCCGCGATCCTCGCTGCGATAGGGACCGGACTGCGTGCCGGCGTAGATGATCTCTGGATGCAGCGGGTGCACCGCGAGCGCGCGGATCGCCGGTGCCTCGGGCAGGCCGGCCGTGATCGGCTGCCATTCGGTTTCGCCGTCGGCGAGGCGGTAGAGGCCGGTATCGACCTTGCGCCCGCGGCCGGTTTCCCCGCCAAGTCCGGCATAGATGAAGGATCGCTGGTCGTTCGTCCCGTCGCTGGCCATGGGATCGCCCTCACGCTGATGGGAGAGCTTGGCAAGGGTTGCGGGGCTGCCGCAAGGCTGGATCACGCAGGATGCTGCGTTGCGGGATAATTGGGCGGGGTATCGGGGCGGATATCCGGGACCGTGCAAGCGTCGGGCATGCCTGCTAGCCTCGCAGTCCCGACCATCCGGCGCGCGAAGGAGTTTGCCCATGTCCGTCGTCGAAACCGAGCGCCACGGCCAGGTGCTGATCGTGCGGATGAACCGTCCGGAGCGCCTCAATGCGCTGAACCACGAGATGCGCACCGAACTCGCGGAGGTGTGGACCGGGTTCCGCCGCAGCGACGAGTTGGAGGTCGCGATCTTCACCGGCACCGGCCGAGCCTTTTGCGCTGGCGAGGACATGAAGGAATCGCTGGCCGATGGCGCACCTGGCGGCCGGCGGCCCGCGATCGAGGACCCGTTCATGTCGGGCGCGTTGGAAAAGCCGGTGATCGCCGCGGTCAACGGCTTCGCCATGGGCGGCGGCTTCATGCTGGTGGAGCGCACCGATCTGCGCGTTGCGGTCCGCGGCGCGGTGTTCGAGGTGTCGGAGGCCAAGCGGTGGCTGCTCGGCGGCTACAACCACGGCCACGTCGCAAACCTGCCCTATCCGATCGCGATGGAGATGGCGCTGGGGTTCCGCTTCACGGCCGAGCGCTTCTACGACGTGGGCTTCCTCAACCGCCTGGTGGACGCGGACGACCTGATCCCCAGCGCGCTGACGATGGCCGAGCACCTGCTGACGCTGCCGCCGGCGTCACGGGTGAACACCGTCCACATGATGCGCCAGATGCGCCCCGAGCCATCGTATGCGCACCAGACGCTGGCGGCCGCCCTGCACGACCACGGGGCAAAGAGCGACCTGATGGAATCGCGCGCGGCGTTCGCCGAGAAGCGGCCGCCGCGCTTCAAGGGCTGGAACGATCCGGAGGATCGCTTCCGCCTGCCCGCGCTCGCCAAGGACTGACGGCCGCCGCGCCACGCGGCACGGCGGCCGGCCGGATGGTCAGCCGCTGACCTGGACATCCTCCCAGAAGCCGAAGCGGCCGCCGACCTGGGCCATCTTCGGCTGGGGGGCCTCATAGGACCAGGCATTGCGGGCGTGGCGCTCGCCGTCGATCACCACGTCGTAGAACTGCACGCCGTGCGGGCAGGCGCGGTCGGAGTCGGTCTTCGCGGCCTTCTCCAGCCATTCCAGGCGAACGGCGGAGGCAGGGAAGTAGTGGTAGCCGCCGGTCTCGACGATGTCGTCGCTGGCGGCGATCTGGTGGCCATTCAGGATTGCTTGCATGGCGGAACCCTCCGGTGCGGCGCCTGCGGGCGCTGGTGCGCCTTAGCTGGTGACATCGATCCGTCGGCGCAACCCGAGCAGCGCAATCTGGGCAGGGCTACCCGGGTCGCCCAACCCAGGCCGGGCGACCCGGGCCGCGCTGTGTGACCGGCCGGCCGGGAAACCGGTGTCGGGAGGCAGCGTTCTCGATGCCTGCCTGCAATGGGCTGGGCTGCAATGGCCTGGCCGGATCTGGCTGCAATGGGTGACCTATGGCGCATCGGCGTGCCCTGATCTGGCTCGTTTCACTTGGTGCTCCCGTCCTGGCGATCGTCGTCGTCGCACTCGTGTGGGGATGGGACCTGCTGATCCCGCTGGTGGAGCGGAGCGCCAGCGCCGCGCTCGGCCGCCCGGTGACCATCGCCCATCTGCACATCTCCCCCGGTCGCATCGTACGGATCACGGCGGAGGACGTGGTGGTCGGCAACCCGCCCGACTGGGAGGGCGAACCTTTGGCCCGCGTGCCGCGGCTGACCGTGGATGCGGATGCCTGGGCCTATATTCGCAACCGGGACCTCGTGGTGCCGCTGGTGGTCGTCGAGCGGCCGGTGGTGCTGGCCACCCAGACCGCCAACGGGGGCACCAACTACCAGCTTCAGCTTGCGAGCAGCACGGGGCCTGGAGCGCAAATCGGCGAGGTGCGGATCGAGGAGGGCCGCGCGCAGGTGAGGCTGGCCAAGCTGCAGGCGGATTTCCAGTTGCAGATCGCCACGGGCTCCACCGGCGACGCCGGGTCCCAACTCATCGTCGACGCCCGGGGCACCTACGCCGCGCAGCCGATCGCCGGGCGGCTGGTTGGCGGCGCTCTGCTGTCGCTGCGTGACGCGGACCACCCCTGGCCGGTCGACCTGCGGCTGCGCAACGGCCCCACCAGCGTGACGCTGAACGGCACCCTGATGAACCCGCTCACGCTGGCGGGGGCGTCGCTGAAGCTGCAACTCGCCGGCCCGGACATGTCGCTGCTGGAAAAGCTGGTCGGCCTGCCGATCCCGCGGACGCCCAACTATGAGGTCACCGGACAGCTCGAATTTGCCGACGGCCGCATCCGCTTCCGCGACTTCAGCGGGCGGATGGGCAACAGCGACCTGGCGGGCACGATCGACGTCGACCCCGCCAAGGATCCGCCGCAGATGACGGCGAAGCTCCGGTCGCGCTCGGTGGACCTTGCCGATCTCGGCGGGTTCATCGGCTCCACGCCGGGCCGCGTGGGTACCGCCGGCCAGTCGCCGGCCGAACGGGCCGAGGTGGCCAAGGCGGAGGCGAGTCCCCGCTTCCTGCCGGACGCGGCGATCAGTGTGCCGAAGCTGCACTGGGCCGACATCCATCTCGAGTATGTCGGCCAGCACATCCTGGGGCGGGCCATGCCGCTGGATCAGCTTTCCGTCGTGCTCGACGTGGTCAATGGCCAGGTCACCGTGCATCCGATCAGCTTCGCGGTCGGCAGCGGGCGCATCCGCGGCAACATCGCGTTGACGCCCGATCAGAACGCGGTCCACGCCAAGGCCGATGTCGAATTCCAGAGGATCGACGTGGCGCGCCTGATGGCCGCAACCCAGGTGTTCAATGGCGCCGGCACGATCAGCGGCACCGCGGACATCGACGGCGTCGGCGCGTCGCTCGGCCAGATCCTCGGCAACGGCAGCGGCGGCCTCCGGGTCGGCATGATGGGCGGCGATCTCAGCGCGCTGCTGGTGAACCTGTCGGGACTGCAATTCGGCAAGGCCATCCTGTCGGCGCTTGGTCTGCCGACCCGCACGCCGGTGGAATGCTTCATCGGCGACCTGGGACTGCGCAACGGCACCGCAACGATTCAGGCGCTGGTGCTGGACACCGGCGAGGCAGTGGTCGAGGGCCGCGGCAGCGTGAACCTGAAGGACGAGTCGGTTCACCTCCAGGTGCGCGCCGAGGCGAAGCATTTCACCATCGGCTCGCTGCCGGCGCCGATCAACGTCGACGGCACGCTGAAGAATCCCTCGATCATGCCGGGAGCGGAACTGCTCGCGCGCGGCGGGGCGGCGGCGGGTCTCGGCATCGCCTTTCCGCCGCTGGCACTGCTGCCCACCATCCAGTTCGGCACCGGTGACGACAATCGCTGCGAATACCTGATGGGCCGGGCCAAGCAGCGGGCGGGCGGCGAGCGGTTGCCTGGCGGTCGCCGGTCCACGCAGCGTTAGGATGGGATGGTTGCGCGCTGGCGCACCCATCACCCTCCCTTGCCGTGGTTTCATCGCGTGATTCGGACCTTCAGTGAGTCTGCCTCGGTCTAGCGCGCCAGCGGCCGTTGGAGCCGGCCCGTGCCGGTGCGATGATCGCGGCCGCAGCATGGAGCGACAGGTTATGACGGCCGCAGCCGAGACGCCGGACGACGCCAACCCCGACTACGACGCCATCATCGTCGGAGCGGGCATGTCCGGCCTGTACCAACTCATCCGCCTTCGCGAACTCGGATTGCGCGTGCTGGTGCTGGAGGCCGGCACGGGCGTCGGCGGAACCTGGTACTGGAACCGCTATCCGGGAGCGCGCTTCGACTCGGAAAGCTATTCCTACAGCTACTCGTTCTCGCCGGACCTGCTGGCGGAATGGGACTGGTCCGAGCATTTTGCCGGCCAGCCCGAGACGCTGCGATACCTGAACCACGTGGCCGACCGGTTCGACCTGCGTCGCGACATCCGGTTCCGCAGCCGGGTCGCGGCGGCACACTGGCGGGAGGCCGAGCGCCGCTGGGAAATCGCGCTGGAGGCCGGCAGCCGGTTGTCGACGCGGTTCCTGATCACCGCCATCGGACCGCTCTCCGCGCCGACCATGCCGCGCATCGAGGGCATCGACTCTTTCCAGGGCCAGTCGTTCCACACCGCCCGCTGGCCGCATGACCCGGTGAGCTTCGAGGGCAAGCGCGTGGCGGTGATTGGCACTGGTGCGACCGGGGTGCAGACGATCCAGGAAGTCGTCAAGACGGCCGGGCACCTGACCGTGTTCCAGCGGACGCCCAACTGGTGTGCGCCGCTGCACAACGGCAGGATCGATGCGGACGAGATGGCGCAGATCCGCGCCGGCTATCCGGAGATGTTCAGGCGCTGCCAGGAGACGTTCGCCTGCTTCCTGCACACCCCGGATCCGCGGCGCACCTTCGACGTGACGCCGGAGGAGCGCGAGGCATTCTTCGAGAGCCTGTATGCCTCGCGCGGCTTCGGCATCTGGCAGGGGAATTTCCGCGACATCCTGACCGATCGGACGGCCAATGCCGCGATCTCCGACTTCGTGGCGCGCAAGATCCGCCAGCGCGTGAAAGACCCGGCGGTGGCCGAGAAGCTGATCCCCACCGACCATGGGTTCGGCACGCGCCGCGTACCGCTGGAGACGCGCTACTACGAGGTCTACAACCAGCCCAACGTCGCTCTGGTGGACATCAAGGCGACACCGATCGAGCGTGTCACGCCGACCGGCATCAGGACCAGTGATGCCGACTATCCGTTCGACATCATCATCTACGCGACCGGGTTCGATGCGATCACCGGCAGCTTCGACCGTATCGACATCCGTGGTGTCGATGGCCTGGCGCTGAAGGCGAAGTGGGCGGCCGGGCCGCAGACATTCCTTGGCGTCCTGGTCGAGAGCTTTCCCAATATGATGATGCTGATGGGGCCGCATACGGCGCTCGGCAACATCCCCCGCAGCATCGAGTACAACGTCGACTGGGTGACCCGCCTGATGCGCCATGCGCGCGACCGCGGGCTGACCAGGGTGGAGGCGACCGCAGCGGGCGTGACCTCCTGGACCGACCATGTGAAGTCGCTGGGCGTCGGCCTGCTGTCCAACGAGGTGAACTCGTGGATGACCGGGATCAACAGCAACGTCGAGGGCAAGCAGACGCGCATCATTGCCCGCTACAGCGGCAGTGCCCCCGCCTATCGCGCGCGCTGCGACGAGGTGGCGGACGGCCGGTACCAGGAGCTTGCACTCGGGTAGCTGACCTGGGCGGCTCGCCCGGCGAGGGCCGACGGCGCGGAGGCGGGGGCGGGTCGGACGCGCCCGGTCAGAGCGGGGTGAAGCGGGCGTAACCGTCCGCGTCGGTCTGTAACCGGTCTGTTACAAAACGGACGGGACAGGTTCTTCGTTCTGTCTCCGAAGTGCGATTAATGCCCTCGGGCAGGTCGCGCAAAATCTCATCCCATCGATTGTCTGCGGCTGCACGCAAAGACCGCCGAGCCCAACACGGAGGGCGGGACAGGCGCCCATCGCCTGGCCGCTGCCCTGCCGACGTGGTCGCCCGCGCTTGCCGCCATCGCACAACTGAGACCACTTTTTGGGGGGGGTGACCATGGCTCTCGGGCATGGCTCGATCGCGTTCGTCGGCTTCAACGCCGATGGCAATGACAACATTGCATTCGTCACGCTCGACGCAATCCCGGCCGGGACGGTCATCTTCTTCCAGGACAACGAGTGGAACGGCTCCGCCTTCAACACGGGCGAGAGTTCGTGGTCCTGGACCACAGCATCCGACATCGACCCCGGCGTCGTGGTCCGCATCGACAGCATCGGCGCCAGCCAGGCCACCGACATCAGCACCAATGTCGGCACGGTTGCCTTTGTCGATGGCGCCAACCGCGGTCTCTCGGCATCCGACGAGATCGTCTACGCCTTCATCGGCAGCGACGCCGCGACGCCATCCAGCTTCCTGGCGGCGGTCGGCAGCAATGCGCTGACCAGCGGGGCGACGCTGGCAGGGACCGACTTGATCGCCGGCGACACCGCCTTGTCGTTCGGCGACGCGACCGGCGTGGATATCGGCGCCTACAACGGCAGCCGCAGCGGCGAGGCCGCCTTCGCCGATTATCGCCCGGCGATCAACGATCCTGCCAACTGGCAGACCCAGGACAGCGGCGGTGATCAATCGGCAGACGGCACGCCGCCCGATGCGCCGTTCGCGACGACGCCGTTCTCGCTCGCCGTGGGCGAGGAGACCCAGAGCGTCGGGTTCGCGCCGGCCTCGGTTACGGTGGCGCACCTGGAGGGCAACGCCGGCAGCACTCAGTTCGTGTTCACCGTGCAACGCACGGGTGGCACCACCGGCGACGTGGGCTTCACCGGCCAGATCACCTCCACCCAGGCGGAGGCTGCGGATTTCGCCGATAGCCCGGCGCTGCCGATCGCCTTCAGCGGCACCATCGCCGCGGGCGCGACGACTGCCGATGTGACGGTGAACGTGGCGGGCGATGTCGCGGCCGAGACGGCCGAGGCCTTCACCCTGACGCTGCAATCGGTGGCCAACGCCGACCCGTCGGTGGTCACCGGGATCGGCGCGCAGGAGGCCGCGACCGGCAGCATCCTCGACGACGACGCACCGCTCTCGATCGGGCAGGTGCAGGGTACCGGCCACGTATCGTCCATGGCAGGCCAGGTGGTGACGCTGACCGGCGTGGTGACGGCGGTGGATACCAACGGCAGCCGCGGCTTCTACCTCCAGGACGGCGGTGACGGGACTCCGCTGACCTCGGATGGCATCTTCGTGTTCCTGCCGAGTGGCACGCTGCCGTCCGTCGGACATGAGGTGCAGGTGACGGGCAAGGTGTCCGAGTTCACCGCGTCGGGGTCCGCCGCCGGTTCATTCTCGACCACCGAACTCACCTCGGTCGCCGCCATCAATGACCTGGGCGTCGGTGCGGCAGTGGCGCCGACCGTCATCGGCGGACCCGGTGGATTGCTGCCGCCGACGGGAGACCTCGCCGCGGGCGGGCTGTTCTTCGAGAGCCTGGAAGGCATGCTGATCACCGTGAAGACGCCGGTGGCGGTCGGCCCGACCAACAGCTTCGGCGAGATCTTCACCGTTGTCGACGGCGACGCCGATCCGGGCAACGGCCTCAATGCCACCGGACTGACGCCGCGCGGCAACCTGCTGCTGAGCACCGGCACGGCGGATTTCGGCGACAACGACACCGTGGGCGGCGACTTCAATCCCGAGCGCATCCAGATCGACGACGACAACGGCCTGCTGGGCGGCTTCACCGCGCCGGCGGTGAATGTCGGCGCCACCCTGACCGACGTGACCGGCGTCGTCGGCTATAGCTTCGGCAACTATGAGGTGCTCGCGACGCAGGCCTATGCCGTGCAGACGCCGAGCCCGCTGACCAAGGAGACCGGCACGCTCACCGGTGCGGCCGACCGGCTGCTCGTCGCTTCGTACAACGCCGAGAATCTCGATCCGGGCGACGGCGCGGTGCGCTTCGCCACCATCGCGCAGGAGATCGTCGCGACGCTCAACACGCCGGACATCATCGCCCTGCAGGAGGTGCAGGACAACGACGGCGCGACGGACTCGGGCACCACCTCCGCGGCCACCACGTTGCAGACGCTGGTTGACGCGATCGCCGCCGCCGGCGGGCCGGCCTACGCCTTCGTCGACAACCCGTTCGTCGGCAACAACACCAATGGCGGCGAGCCCGGCGGCAACATCCGCACGGCCTTCCTCTATCGCACCGATCGCGTCGACTTCGTCAGCGGATCGCTGCGCACGATCGGCGCCGATGGCTCGGCAGTGACCGGCAGCTACGCCGACCAGCAGACCAATCCCGACAATCCGTTCTTCGATTCCCGTCCGCCGCTGGTGGCTAGCTTCACCTTCAACGGCAGCGAGGTCACCGTCATCAACAACCACTTCACCTCGAAAGGTGGCAGTGCCGCCCTGCTCGGCAGCCAGCAGCCGCCGCTCAACGCGGGGGAGGTGCAGCGCGCGGCGCAGGCCCAGGCGGTCAACACGTTCGTCGACGGCCGGCTGGCGGCCAACCCCGTCGCCAACATCATCGTCGCCGGCGACCTCAACGAATTCCCCAGCGAACAGCCGATGCAGGTGCTGAAGGGCACCGCCTCGGTCAGCGGCTACGACGTGCCGGGCAGCGATCCGATCGCCGCCACCGGCACCCTGACGCCGGGCGGCACGCCGGTGCTGCACGACCTGCAGGACACGCTGCCGGCGGATCAGCAATACGACTACGTGTTCGAGGGCAATTCCGAGACCCTCGACCACATCCTGGCAAGCAACGCGCTCGCGTCCGGCGCGCAGTTCGATCCGGTGCACATCAACGCCGAATTCGCCGACCAGACCAGCGACCACGATCCGCTGCTGGCGTCGTTCTCGATCCCGGGCTTCTCGCTGTCCAACTATGTCCGGATTGGCCGCTTTGATCTGCCGGAGCCGACGCGCACGACGGCGCCGCCCAACAACCTGCTGGCGCAGGAAGTGTCCGCCGTCACCTACGACTGGGACACCGATACGCTGTTCGTGGTCGGCGACGGCGGTACCTCGATCGTGCAGATCTCGAAGAGCGGCCAGTTGATCGACTCCATGACGCTGGCGCCTGGCAGCAGCCCGCAGGGTACCGAGTTCTACGACACCGAGGGCCTGACCTATATCGGCGACGGCCGCTTCGTGATGGTCGAGGAGCGCGACCGCCAGGCCGTCGCATTCACCTATGCGCCGGGCACCACGCTCACGCGGGCCGACACGCAGACCGTCAAGCTTGGCACCTTCGCCGGCAACACCGGTCTCGAGGGCCTGTCCTTCGACAAGCAGACCGGCGACTTCATCTTTGCCAAGGAGACCGATCCGGAATCGATCTTCCAGTCCGCCATCGATTTCGCCGCGGGCACCGCGACCAACGGCTCGCCGACGACGGAGAATTCGACGCCGCTTTTCGATCCGTCGCTGCTCGGCTTGGCGGACATCGCCGATGTCTATTCGCTGGCCAACGTGACCGCGCTGCAGGGCCAGGCCGCCTCGGGCAACCTGCTGGTGCTCAGCCAGGAATCCGGCAAGATCGTCGAGACTGACCGCTCGGGCCACGTCGTCAGCACGCTGACGCTCACATCCGACCCCGGCAATCCGCTGTCCATTCCGGACCAGCAGCACGAAGGCGTCGCGATGGACGCCGCCGGCAATCTCTATGTGGTCAGCGAGAACGGCGGCGGTGACTTCGACCATCCGCAGCTTTGGGTGTTCGCGCCTTCGGCCGCGCCCAACCAGGCGCCGACCGCGATCGCGCTCACCAACCAGACCACAGCGATCGCCGAGAACACCAGCACCGCGACACGGCTCAAGGTGGCCGACATCGTCATCACCGATGACGGTCTTGGCGCCAGCAACCTCGCCCTGACCGGGGCTGATGCAGCTTTCTTCGAAGTCGACAACACAGGACTTTACATCAAGGCCGGCACCGCGCTCGATTTCGAGGCCAAGGCGAGCTACGCGGTTACGGTCACGGTGGACGATCCGAGTGTCGGCGCCGCGCCGGACGCGACGGCCGAGTTCACGCTCTCGGTCACCGACCTGGTGAACGAAAATCCGGGCCACCCGCAGCTCTATGTCTCCGAGGTGGCGCCATGGTCCAGCGGCAACAGCCCGGTCGCCGCGGACTGGTTCGAAATCACCAATGCCGGCACCACCGCCCTCGACATCACCGGCTGGAAGATGGACGACAGCTCGGGTGTGTTCGGCTCCGCCGTGTCGCTGCTCGGCATCACCAGTATCGGCGCCGGCGAGTCGGTCGTCTTCCTCGAGACCGACGACCTGGCGGCGGCACGGACCGCCTTCATCAACACCTGGTTCGGTGGCACCCCACCGGCCGGACTGCAGATCGGCAATTATACCGGGTCCGGCGTGGGCCTCAGCACCGGCGGCGATGAGGTCAACCTGTTCGATGCCAGCGGCGTGCTGCAGGCGGGCATCTCGTTCGGCGCGTCGCCGAGCGGCCCGTTCCCCAGCTTCAACAACGCCGTCGGCCTGAACAACGCGCCGGTCACCACGCCGAGCGCGGTGGGTGAGAACGGCGCCTTCGCGGCGGCGAACGACAGCGCCGAGATCGGCTCGCCCGGCAGCATCGGCAGGCTGATCATCTCCGAGGTCGCACCGTGGTCCAGCGGCAGCAGCCCGGTTGGCGCCGACTGGTTCGAGGTGACCAATACCTCGCCGTTCGCCATCGACATCACCGGCTGGAAGGTGGACGACAGCTCGGGCTCTCCCGCCGCCGCGATCGCGCTGAGCGGTATCACCAGCATCGCCGCCGGCGAATCGGTGATTTTCATCGAGACCGCCGACCTCCCTGCCGCGAAGGCAGCGTTCCTCGACACGTGGTTCGGCGCCAACCCGCCAGCCAACCTGCAGATCGGCAGCTACAGCGGCTCGGGCGTTGGCCTGGGCACGTCGGGCGACGCGGTCAACCTGTATGACGCCGGCAACACACTGCGTGCCAGCGTGACGTTCGGTGCCTCGCCGTCCGGCCCGTTCGCGACGTTCGACAATGCAGCAGGCTTCAACAATGGGACCATCTCGGCGCTGAGTACGGCCGGGACCAACGGCGCGGCGGCGGCGGCGAAGGACGCGGCCGAGGTCGGCTCGCCGGGTGTGATCGCGCCGCGGCCCTATACGCTGCAACTCCTGCATTTCTACGGCGAATCCGGAATCCTCGCGGCGGACACAGCGCCGATCGTGGGCGCGATGGTGGACAAGTTCCGCGGCGAGGCTGCGAACACGCTGGTGCTGGCGGAAGGCGACACGTGGATCCCCGGCCCGTGGCTGGTCGCGGGTGCCGATCCGTCCCTGAACGCGGTGCCCGGCATCGGCTCAACCGCGCTGGGCCGCCCCCGACGTCGCGATCATGAACGCGATCGGGGTGAACGCATCGGCGCTGGGCAACCACGAGTTCGACCTGGGATCGCCGATCGTGTCGGGGGCGATCGCAGCGTCCGGCGCGTGGGGCGGCGCACAGTTCCCGTTCATCACCGACAATCTCGACTTCTCCGCCGATGCCTCGCTGAAGCCGCTGGCGGATGCCTCGCTGGGCGGCAATGCGGCAAACGACTTCGCCGGCAAGGAAGCCTCCAGCATCGGCGGCAAGATCGCCCCCTACACCATCGTGACGCTGAACGGCGAGCGGATCGGCATCGTCGGCCTGACGACGTTCGAACTGCTGAGCAAGACCTCGCCCAATGGCACAGTGCCGAAGGACGATGGCAATGCGGCCACCGACGATATCCAGGAGGTGGCGGTCTACCTGCAGAATGCGGTTGATGCGCTGACCGCGATGGGCGTCAACAAGATCATCGAGGTCGATCAACTCGATACGCTCACGCGCAACAAGGCGCTTGCCCCGCTGGTCTCGAGCGTCGACGTCTACGTTGCCGGCGGCGGGCACGAGCGGCTCGGTGACGCGAACGACGTGCCGGGCGCATTCAACGGCCACAGCCCGGACTTCATCCAGACCGACAGCTATCCGATCGTAACGGCGGGCAAGGATGGCGCGCCGACGCTGATCGTTACCACCGATACCGAGTACAGCTATCTGGGCCGCCTCCAGATGCAGTTTGACGCCAACGGCATCCTCGACACGACGGCGTTCGACAGCACGGTGAACGGTGCCTACGCCGCGGATGAGGCGACGCTGCAGGCGGTGTACGGCAGCAAGCAATCGGCCGATGAGATCGTCGCCGGCAGCACCACGGGGTCCAAGGTGCAGGCGATCGGCGATGCGATCGAATCGGTGGTGATCGCCAAGGACGGCACCAAGTTTGGTTTCTCCAGCGTCTACCTGGAAGGTGACCGGGTGTTCGGCCGCGCGCAGGAGACCAACCTCGGCGATCTGTCGGCGGACGCCAATATCTTCAAGGCACAGCAGGCGCTGGGTGCCGGGGTTCCCGCGGTGGTGTCGCTGAAGAATGGCGGCGGGCTGCGCGCCTCGATCGGTTCGATCGACGAGGATGGTGGCAAGATCGGCAATCCGATCGGGGAGGGAGCGGCGGGCAATGTGTCGCAGCTCGACGTCGAGAATGCGCTGCGTTTCGACAACAAGCTGATGGTGTTCGACACCACGCCGCAGGGGCTGCTGAACATCCTGAACTTCGCCGCCGGCCTGGCACCTGGCAATGGCGGGTTCCCGCAGGTCGGCGGCATCCGGTTCTCCTATGACCCCGACCTGCCGGCCGATGCCCGGGTGCTCAACGTCGCGCTGTATGACATCGACGGCAACTTCATCGCGACCGTGGTGCAGAACGGCGCGGTGGTGGCGGATGCGCCCGCGAGCATCCCGGTGGTGATCCTGAACTTCACCGCGCAGGGCGGCGACGGCTATCCGATCAAGCCGAACGGCGACAATTTCCGCTATCTGCTGAACGATGGCACGCTGTCGGCACCGCTCGACGACTCACTCGATTTCACCGCGGCGGCCAACGTGCCGGCCAATGCGCTGGGCGAGCAGAAGGCGTTCCAGGACCTCATGCTGGCCCGCCACAACACGGAGGCGACGGCCTACGATCAGGCCGATACGCCAGCCGCGCAGGACCTGCGGATCGAGAACCTCAATGTCGTGCCGACCGATGCGGTCATCCCCTGCTTTGCCGCCGGCACGCGCATCATGACGCTGCGCGGCGAGGTCGCGGTCGAGCACCTGCGGGAAGGCGATGCGATCCAGGGGCATTTTGCCGCCGGCCCGCAGGACGTCGTGTGGATCGGCCAGCGCACGATCGATTGCCGCCATCATCCGGAGCCGCACAAGGTCTGGCCGGTGTGCGTCGCGCGCGGCGCGTTCGGGCGTGGCCTGCCGCAGCGCGATCTGTGGCTGTCACCCGATCATGGCGTGTTCGTCGAGGGCGTGCTGGTCCCGATCAAGTACCTGATCAACGACACGAGCGTTCGCCAGATGGCGGTGGAGCAGGTCACCTACTACCACGTCGAATTGCCGCGGCATGACGTGATCCTGGCTGAAGGGCTGCCGGCCGAGAGCTACCTGGACACTGGAGATCGCAGCAACTTCGCCAATGGTGGCGGCCCGATCCGGCTGTTCGCGGACTTCTCCGGGAGCAGCGCCTCACCGTATCTGTGGGAGGCGTATGGCTGCGCGCCGCTGCGCATCGTGGGCGCAGAGGTCGAGGCGGCGCGGCGGTTGCTGCGCAAGCGTGCGGCGCGTGCGAAGCCGAACGGCCGGCGCGATGCGGCGGCGACGGATCGCGGGGGCAAGCGGAGGGTGGGCAAGGCATCCTGAACCTTGGCCCCGGCGGCTGGCGGTGCGCGCTGCATTGCTGACTGCCGGACTGCTGACATCACGCCGGGCGTTGCGCTTGCAGGCCATCGTAGAGCGCGACGCCTGGTGCGCTTCTTGCGATGGTGGCCTGGGGTTCAGAACATTGCGCACCAACCTGCCAAGTGTCCCGCGCGGCAGGACACAGACTTGATCTGGTTGCGGAGGAGTGCGCGGCATCTGCCTAAACCGAGCGGCCGAGATTCGCCTGTGCTAGCCAAATGCAAATAGGAGACGCACAAATCGCACTGCGCCTAGCGGTGTCAGCGTCACGCATTTGGACCAACCCCGTGAGATCCCGCAATACTGAATCGAACTCAAACCTTATCCTTTACTCTCGATGAAACGCGCCGCCGGGAGTAAAGACATGGCGAAGGTTGTCTGCGTACTATTTCCCGACTCAAGGTCTGGAGATCCAACAAGCTATGCTCGCGACCGTGTGCCAGACATCCGCTCCTATCCCGGTGGCCAGACGGCCCCCACGCCGAGTACGGTCGATTTCACGCCAGGCCAGATGCTGGGCGATGTGTCCGGCGAACTCGGTCTACGGAAGTTTCTCGAAGCGGCCGGCCACACATTGATCGTGACGTCCGACAAGGAAGGGCCTGATTCGGTGCTCGACCGCGAACTGATGGACGCCGATGTGGTGATCTCCCAGCCCTTCTGGCCTGCGTACATCACGCGCGAGCGCATCGAGCAGGCGCCGAGGCTGAAGCTGGCGATCACCGCGGGCATTGGCTCCGACCATGTCGACCTGCAGGCCGCTGCCGAACACAATATCACGGTCGCCGAGGTCACCTTCTCCAACTCCATCAGCGTCGCTGAGCATGCGGTGATGATGATGCTGAGCCTGGTGCGCGACTATATCCCGCAACATGATATCGCCCGCAGCGGCGGCTGGGATATTGCCGATGCCATTGCACGCTCCTACGACCTCGAAGGCATGCAGGTGGGCGTGGTCGCCGCCGGCCGCATAGGCTAGGCCGTCCTGCGGCGTATGAAGGCGTTCGATGTCGGGTTGCACTACTACGACTTCCATCGCCTGTCGAAGGACGTCGAACAGGGGCTCAATGTCACCTACCATCCGTCCGCCGAAGCGCTGGCGGCAGCCTGCGACATCATATCGATCCACACGCCACTGACCCCGGTCACGGACCAGATGTATGACGCGGCGTTCTTCGCCAAGATGAAACGTGGGTCGTATGTGGTGAACACGGCGCGCGGCAAGCTGATCCACACCGATGCTCTCGTGGAGGCGTTGAAGAGCGGTCAGCTTGCCGGCTATGCCGGCGACGTGTGGTATCCGCAGCCGGCGCCGGCGGACCATCCGTGGCGCACCATGCCGCACAACGGGATGACGCCCCATACATCGGGCGCCAGCCTCTCCGCCCAGGCGCGCTACGCCGCCGGCACGCGCGAGATCCTGGAGTGCTTCCTCGCTGGCAGGTGCTGCGTGCGGCGCTGGACATCTATGTCCGATCGGGCTGGATGATTTGCTATTCGGAGTTCCTCGGCGTGCTGGCGGAGGGCGTGGCAGGTCGTGGCGAACTTCCCGACGCCACGGCCATGATTCAGGAGGCACTCGAGTGGTCGAACCGCACTGGAGAGCAATACTACGCAGCCGAATTGCTGCGCATCAAAGGTGAGATCTCACTCCGAAAAGCAGACGAACAGTCCGTTGAGACGGCGGAAGGCTGCTTTCGTGAGGCGCTCGATGTCGCCAGTCGGCAGGGCGCCTTGATGTGGGAATTGCGGGCTGCCACGAGCCTTGCCCGGCTGCGGATCCGACAGGATCGACGGGACGATGCGCGGCGCGTGCTGGCCCCAGTACATGCTCGATTTACCGAAGGATTTGAGACTGCGGACCTGTGCGCCGCTAGGGAGCTTCTCGAAATACTTTAGCCTTCGTGGGCAACTCCGCGCGCAGGCGAGAAGCTTCCATCCTGTCCCGCCCGCCGTTCCCCCCGGTGCAGCGCGGTCCATGGACATCGTGTTGATCGACGACGTCGACTGTGGTCTGTCGATAACGCTGGGTGTTGACTACAGCCTTCACCGCTTTGGCGATAATTCCTGTCAGCCACCTCCGCCTTTTCTTACTTTCGCCACAAGATCGACAGCGCCATCAGCACGAGAACAATCGCGGCGGCCACCAGAAGAGCTGAGACTGTTCCAAACCTGCCTACACCGAGCGTACCGCAGGTGACTCCTGCGAAGAAGGCTAGCCACGAGCAGGTGTTAGCTCCTGCCTTGGCCAAAGGCGCTTTGCCCAGGGATGCCTGCGCCAGCGATTCCCCGATCCCGAACAGGGCACCGGTCACGAAGCTCTTGCCCGTCGCGGCTCCCGCAATCGCTTGGTGAATGGCATTCTGCATACCCATGGCGAGAGCGACAGGAAGTAAGGCGGCATTCGCCGCCAGTATGCCATATAGGCTGGAGGCAGTCAGGAGGGCGGCAAGTTCGCAGGCCAGCACCAGCGGCAACTGAGTCCGGGCGGCGGCGGCCTGAATCAGTGTTCCCAGAAACGCGCCGAGCACGAACGTGGCGATGATCGCGCTGGACCAGCCGGCCACATGCATATCGTCGCGAGCGACCGCCATTCCTAACTGCGTGCTGTTTCCGCTCATGAACGAAAAATACAGGTGCGCCATGGCCGTATAGCCGACAGCATCCACGAAACCCGCAAGCATCGTCATGAGGGTAGCCTGGATAAGTATTCTCCAGGCTACTTTCGCTTTGTCCGCGGTCAGGGTTTCTGGCGAACCGATGATCGCGATGGCTCCTTGTCGTCGTCGGATCTCCGACCGTCCGGTTCGGGCGATAAGGCGGTGTCCGAGGGCGCTGTGCGCGACAGGCCCCCGGACGAGCACAATGCCGACTGTGCGTGGTGGGTCGTCACGCACAGGGCCCGACCAGAAGGCCAGTCAGCGCACGACTGATCGTCTGTTGGGGTTGAGAGCCGCCATGGCCGTATCGTTAAGATTGAGATGGCCACGGACCAGATCGGCCGGCGTCAAAGCGAGCCACTGGTTGAGAGCGATGTCCTTGAACTCTGGCTTGTTGAAGACGTTCAGTACGCGAACGTTGGTTGTTCCGATATTTTCGATGTAATGAGCCAAGGTCTTTGGCACATAGCCAACGTCCCCAGCCCTGTAGTTGAAGGTACGCGCCTTGGATGTTGCGTCAAAGACGGTCATGCGCGCTTCGCCGGTAATATAGTATTGCCACTCATCCGCATCGGGGTGCCAGTGGATCTCGCGCATCGCCCCGGGTTCGAGATCGATGATCAGCGCCGCCATGTTGGTCACCGGAAAGTTCTTGACGTCGATGATGGTGGTCTTGCCGCCGTCCCACCGTGTGGGCGTGAAGTCGCCACCATGCACCGTATACGGCATGGCCGGCCGCTGCTTGGGCAGCTTTGCAAGAACCTCGGCGAGCGGCGGTGGAACAGGAAGCGGGAAGATGTATTTCTCCTTGGGCGGAAGATCAGCGAAGTGCTCGGCCGAGATGCCGAAGTTCTTGGCGATGACGTCACGGGGCATATGAGCCATGACTTCCGTCACCAGTAGCGTCTCGTTCTCGGAGAAGTTGCCATCGTCAAAGACGAGCAGAAACTCGCAGCCTTCCTTCAGAGCCTGAATGGAGTGTGGGGTGCCGGACGGGAACAGCCAGATATCGCCGGCTTTCAAATCGTCGATAAAGACGTTGCGGTCGGGGTCGACGACTGTGACGCGGCAACGCCCTTCGAGCACGTAGCCCCACTCCGCCTCCTTGTGCCAGTGCAGTTCGCGGACGACGCCCGGACCAAGCCGCATGTCCACTCCCGCCAACCCTTTGGCAGCGGGCAACTCGCGCACGGTCACTTCACGAGCCCAACCGCCGCTTTCGAGGCGGTTATGCGCCATGCCAAACGAGAACTTCAGATTTGGGATCGACCCGTTGTCCGTCGTCGGCGGGACCAGAATGTCGGGTTCTGTCGATCGAGCTCGACGTTGCGAGGTCCCGGATCGCTTGCGCCATATTCACCGCGAATGGGCTGGGGGATAGCCGATGACATTGCTGCTCCTTTTGTAACCCGTGCATCTGAGTTCGCCGCGTCCGCGTGCAACATCGTTGCTGCACATGGATCAACGCTGCGTCCCCATGTAACCTTCATTCGCTTGATGCACTTGTTCATTCCCGTGCTGGCATCGGCGCTATTGTTTGATTGCACGATTGAATATGCGGAGATGACAGCGTTCGTGTCGGATGTCGGACCTGGGAGGTGGAAGAGCGCAAAGTGCGGACCTGTCCCATCGTCAGGAGTCAAGCATTCCGTCGGATAGTGGGGAAGCGTCACACCCGTGCGCACGACGATATGGTCCAGCATACCCGCCTAGCAGGCTGCTGAAAAAGTCCGGCGAGCAGGCAACGAGTGACGGAAATGAATCGCAGACTCCTCGTAGGCGCATCACCGTTTCGCGCCGGGCATCACGCGCGAATCAATATATCCCGGGCGGTGGCCGAAAGGCGTTCTTCAGCAGCCTGCTAGATTGACTGAGCGCCTCCATTCTTCGCGCGCGTCACGCTCTGGCTATCGGTGGTCGCCACGGTCGCACTGGCGTCTCGCCTCCGCCAGTTCGCGGCATTGCACATACAGCGCGTGACGGATCCGGCCAATGCGCGGGCGTCGTCCCAGCGATGGAGACAATGGATGTACATCTCCCGTTCACCACGGCCGGTTGGTCGATCGTCCGCTTGCTGTCAACCTTCTTCGTCGGGAGATCATCGGGCCAATCAGCGTCCACTCCTCATCTGTCAGTTCTCGGTTAGCGCAGCTTGCTTCGGTCCCACCGCAGTCGGTTCTCCAACGTCCACACCTGCGCCTTGAGATCGAAGAATGCCTCCACGAACTCCAGCGGTATGGGTGGGCCGTCTGCCCGGAAGTAACCGTACAGCGGATACGATCTTCCACCTTCACCATTTCGGCTGCCGGATCGCCATTCCGACCGGAACTCCGCACACAGTCGGGTCACACACGCTCGTTCTTGACAGCACCTGCCTCCGCACGCGATACCTCACCGTATGGTAAAGTCTCAGGGATCGCAGCTCGACCGGACATTTGCCGCGCTCGGTGACCCGACGCGTCGCGCGATCCTGGCACGGCTTGAGAAGGACGGGAGCCTGTCCATCGGCGAGCTCGCACGTCCCTTTGCGATCAAGTTGCCAGCAGTGATGAAGCATCTCGACGTGCTGGGCACTGCGGGACTGATCTCGCGGTCGAAAACCGGCCGTGTCGTCCAGGTGCGCCTCGCACCCGAACCCATGGCTGAGGCGATGGACTGGCTTCGTCGATATGAGCGTTTCTGGTCGGTCCGCCTCGATCGGCTCGCCGCCTATGCCGAGGCACAGGAGGCGAAGGCCGCGGGACGAAAACCCAGGAGAGCCAACATGACGAGCCTGACCCTGGTGCGCCGCATTGCGGCCCGACCCTCGATCGTCTTCGAAGCCTTGACGACACCTGACGGCATCGCCTGCTGGTGGGGCCCCCGACGATGGACCGGTGCTCCTGGCTGAGACCGATGTCCGCGTGGGCGGCCGATTTCGCGTTCGGTTCGGATGCTCGACGGCACTGAGCACGAGAGCAGCGGCCAGTATATCGAAGTCGTCAAGCCAACGCGGCTGGTCATGAGCTGGCGTTGGACGGCGGTGAGCCCGACGAAACCGGCGAAGAGTCGCGTGTGGAGATCGATCTGCGACAAATCGATACAGGAACCGAGCTGACCTTCACGCATTCGCGTCTGCAGACCGAGGCATCACGTGCCAGTCACGGGCGGGGCTGGAACGGCGCGCTCGACAAGCTGGCACGGCATTTTGGCAGCGACCCGATGTGAGACCGAAGCTTGCATCGTGGATCAGATGATTCCGCTTTGCACGCGCTTCTCCAGAACAGCAGAGAGACCGTGATATGCTTCCAATCATCACCACCTTCGGCTGGGTCCCTGAGTTCGCCCGCGGCTTTGTCCGTGACATGCGCCCCGCGCTGGGCCTTCGAAGAAGTCGGCCGATCTTACGAAGTAAACCTGATCACCGACTCGAAAAGCTCCGATCATCGTCGATTTCAGCCCTTCGGCCAGGTGCCGACATACCGCGACGACGAAGTGGCAATCTTCGAATCAGGCGCGATCGTGCTGCGCATAGCCGAACGTGCCGGCAAGCTGATCCCGCTGGAACCGGCTCCGCGCATGCGAGCACTGCAATGGGTGGCGGCGGCGCTCAATTCCGTCGAGCCCTACGTCATGGCAGTCGCAGTCAACGACATATTCGAGGCAGATCGCGAATGGTCAAAAGCGCGCCACGGCAAAGTGGTCGCCGACCTGAAGTCGCGGCTCGCCGATCTCGAGACCGCTCTTGGCCCCAACATCTGGCTGGATGGAAAAGAGTTCACCATCGGCGACCTGATGATGATCTCCGTGCTGGGCCCACTGCGGAACACTGGCGAACTCGCGGACTTCCCGCTTCTTGCGGCTTACATCGCTCGCGGGGAAAGCCGGCCCGCGCACAGGAAGGCGATGGCTGATCATCTGGCGACCTTCTGCGCGCCGGCTGTCGTTTGAACGCTATAGGAGGAGAACCGTTATGTATTTCCAGGGCTTTGTGGTCCCGGTGAAAACCGCGAACAAACACGCCTATCTCGATATGGCGCAGAAGGTGGCACCCATATTCGCCGAGCACGGCGCGCTGCGCACTGTCGAGTGCTGGGGCGACGATGTGATGGATGGCAAGGTCACCGACCTCAAGAAGGCCGTCCAGGCGACCGAAGAGGAGACGGTAGTGCTTGCCTGGGTCTGGTGGCCCGACAAGGCAACCTGCGACGCCGCGGCGGGGAAGATGATGGCCGACGATCGAATGAAGCCCGACGGTCCGATGCCGTTCGATGGCAAGCGGGCGATTTATGCCGGCTTCGAGGCAGACTTCGATACGGGTGTGAACGGCAGCTTCGGCTATGTCGACGGCATGGTTGCCAGTGCTCCCGACGGCGGTCGGCGGGCCTTCAGCGACCACTCGGCGAGCGTCGCTGGATTCTTCCAGGAAAAGGGAGCGCTGCGCGTCGTGGATGGATGGGGTATCGACGTGCCCGCCGGCAAGGTGACCGATTTCCAGCGTGCCGTGCAGGCGAAGCACGGTGAGACGGTCGTATTCGGCTGGATCGAATGGCCCGACAAGCCGACCCGTGATGAGGGCATGGGCGCGCTGATGCAGGACGAGCGAATGCGCATGCTGCCTCCGCCTTGGAACGGCCAGCTCGCGATCTTCGGCGGCTTCACGCCGATCCTCGACACCGGCCACGTCCCGACTTCGGCGGCATAGGGGGATTCCTCATGGCGAACTTCGACAAAGCCCAGAAGAAAATTGTGACCTGCCTGTGGTTCGACCAAGGCCAGGCGCGCAAGGCGGCCGAGTTCTACGCTGCAACGTTTCCCGATAGCCATGTGGGAGCCCACCATCTTGCCGCGTCCGACTATCCCGACGGCAAAGAGGGTGACGAGCTTACCGTCGAGTTCACCGTCCTGGGCATGCCATTCGTCGGCCTCAACGGCGGCCCCTATTTCAAGTTCAACGAGGCGGTCAGTTTCCAGGTCTATACCGACAGCCAGGAAGAGACCGATCGTTACTGGGACGCCATCGTCCGGGATGGCGGCGCAGAATCGCAATGTGGCTGGTGCAAGGACAAGTTCGGACTGTCCTGGCAGATCGTTCCCCGCGCGCTCCTCGAGGCGGTGACCGACCCCGACAGGGCGGCGGCGAAGCGCGCCATGGAGGCCATGATGGGCATGGGACGGATCGACATCGCCACAATCGAGCGGGCGCGGGCCGGGTAGCCGGTCGATAGTCTGCAGCACTTGGCCGCCACCAGATCGCTAGGCTTCGCTCCGCAATTCCGCAATGCGTTGAACGTCGTCATGCCGGCGCAAAGCAACGGTGCCGACGCGATCGGATCGCGGCCGTCGGGCACGCGTGCCAATGCCGAGGCCAATGCGAGCATGTGGGTGCCATAGCCACTGTCGTGACTGACCCCGGAGGCGCCGTGAACATTTTTCCAAAGCGAAGCCGTTGCCCCGCCGACAGGTGCCACAATAGAGGCAGGATCCGCTGAACCAGCCTGCTCCTACGCTGGCTCCGACCTCCCAACCGTCCACGTCCGGGCACAAAGCGTCGATGATCCGATCACCTCGTGACCGGGAATGCGTGGGTAGGTGATCTCCGGCGAAAGTCCCTCTACGGTTACCGTGTCACTGTGACCGACGCCGCATGCCTGCACGCGGATGCGAACTTCGTGACGACCAGGCTCGGGCAGGTCGGGCTCTTCCTTGCGGAAACGCACGGCACGCTCCGGACGGCATAAGCTGCGGATTTGTTTGGTCGGAGCGGCGGGATTTGAACCCACGACCCCCAGTCCCCCAGACTGATGCGCTACCAGGCTGCGCTACGCTCCGACCGTGGTAGCGGGGATTTACCAGCCGCGCCGACCATCCGCAACGCCGGTCGATCGTCGCGCCAGGCATTCCCGCAGCAGTATGGGCAGGATAGTCGGGCTGTCGACGAGATAGCGGCGTGCCATCCGCCTGGGATTCTGCCCCAGCCGGTGCAGCCATTCGAGGCCGGCGCGCTGTGCCCAGACCGGCGCGCGGCGCTGCCCGCCGGCTAGGAAGTCCAGGCTGGCGCCGATGCAGAGCCCGATGCCGCACGCCCGTCCGGTCGCCTGGACCGCCGCCGCCAGCATCTCCTGGCGTGGCGATCCGACCGCGAGGAAAACGAACCGGGCCGGGTGGTCGAGCACGAATTCGACCGCAGCCCGCATCATCAATGGGTCGGACTCGAAGCCGCGCGGTGGATCGAAATGCGCCGGTGCCTCGAGGCCGCAGTGGTTCACCAAGGCTGGCAGCCGAGCGGGTGACAAGCCGACGATCGTCACACGTTCGCCCGCGGCCAGATGGCGTACCAGCAGCAGCACCGTCAGGTCGCTGCCGGGCGCGACAGCAGGGGCTTGCAGCCCCACCAGACGTGCCGTTCGGGCCACGACGCGCGAATCCAGCAGCCGCATCAGGGCGCCGCGATACAACGGCAACAGGTCCGGACAGCGCGACAGCCGCACGAGATGGTCCGCGTTGGGCGTGACCACGTAGCCGAACGGCGCGAGGGGGTCCCGCCCGGCCAGCACGGACGCGGCCTCGGTTGCGTCCAGGTCGGCGAACTCCAGGCCGAGCAGGTTCATGATCCTACCTCGGGCAGGCGGCCCAGGCCGTCTCTCCGTACCGCTGTCAGCCAGCCGCAGCGGTGTGCCGCGTCGTTCGCCTGGATGTAGCGTTGAGCGGCCGCGGACGGCCGGCGTGGCACGACGCCGTGCGCCAGCCGCCTCGCGGCTGGCCACGCCCTCAGCGTCTGGTTCAGCATTCCGTTGCGCGCGCCGCGGAGCAGGTAGAAAGCGAAGCGGGGTAGCAGTGCGGACCAGCCGGCGCCGCACTTGCGGGCGATGTAGAGACGGTTGCGCACGAAATGGAACCAGCGAGTGCCCGACCACGCGACGCGCTGCTCGGTGCTGACCTTGTGGCGAATAGTGATGTCGCCGCGATAGCGGATCCGCCAGCCGCTATCGATTGCGCGCAGGCAGAAATCCAGCTCCTCCCAGCAGAAGAACAGCGCATCGTCGTAGCCGCCGCACGCCTCCCAGGCCGAGCGCCGTATCGCATGGCCGGCGCCGACAAAAGTGATCGCATCGAACGCCTCCGCCGCCCGGGGGAGCAGCGCAGCCGGATAGCCCCAGGAGGACAGATCGTCGTCCGGGCGCGAATGCAGCAGGATACGGCAGCCGATGGCCGCGAGTGCTGGCGTCTCGTCGAGCGCCGCCACGGCGCGCGCGAGCGTGGTCGGGTCGGCGAAGCTGGCGTCGTTGTCGAGACCGAAGATCACCCTGCCACGGCCCAGCGCGGAGCCACGATTGCGGCCGCCGGCGACGCCGTGATTGCGGTCGAGTGCCACCAGCGTGGCGTCTGCGCGGTGAGCGACGGCCGATGCGAGGCGTTCGAGATTCTCAGGCCGCGACCCCTGGTCGACGATGAAGACGTGGCGCGTCACACCGGTCTGCTCCAAGGCCGATCGGACCGCATCCTCGGTCTCGGCCGCGCGGTCGAGCGCCAGGATCACCACATCGGCATCGTATGGGCCGTCGGGCGGTGCCGCGGCGCCGGCGACATGGCGCGGTCTCATCCGCGGCTGCCGGTTGCCGGGATCGCGAGGTACGCCAGGCGCTTCAGTTCCTGGCGTCCCCTGGCCACCTGTTCCAGTACGAGTCCGCAGACGAATGAGAGCGAGGACGCGAGTACCAGGCCGGTTGCCAGCAGGGCTGTCGGCAGGCGCGGCACGAGACCGGTTTGCAGGAATTGCAGGATCACCGGCACTCCGACGGCGAGTCCGACTGCCAGCAATGCGGCACCGGTCCAGCCGAACGACTGCAGCGGCCGCTCCTGCTTCACCAGCATCATGATGGTGCGCAGGATGCGCAGGCCATCCGAGATCGTGTGAAGCTTGGAGCGTGAACCGGCGGACCGACCGCGGTACTGCGAAGGCAGTTCGCCGATCGGCATCCTGAGTTCTAGGGCGTGGATGGTGAACTCGGTCTCGGTCTCGAAGCCCGACGCGAGCGCGGGGAACGACTTGACGAAGCGCCGGCTGAATACGCGATAGCCCGACAGGACGTCGCTGACGCGATTGCCGAACACCCGACAGACCAGAGAACTGAGGACCCGGTTGCCGACGCGATGGCCGAGACGGTAGGCCTCCTGTTGGACGGGCTGGCGGATCGCGGTGACCATGTCGAGGCGCATCTCGATCAGTTGGCGCACCATGACGGGCGCCGCGGCGGGGTCGTAGGTGTCATCGCCGTCCACCAGGACGTAGATGTCGGCCTCGACGTCGGCGAACATCCGGCGGACCACGTGTCCTTTGCCTTGCAGGGACTCGGCCCGGACGACCGCCCCCGCCGCAAGTGCGGCTTGGCGCGTCCGGTCGGATGAGTTGTTGTCGTACACCAGGATGGTGGCGCCGGGCAGGCTCGCGCGGAAGCCTTCGACGACCCGGGCGACGGCGAGTTCCTCGTTGTAGCAGGGGATCAGGACCGCAACCGTCGGGCCTGCCGGATGGCCCGGCCGGCCGCGAGCGCCGATTTGGATGTCGCCAAGCGGGGCGTCACGGAATGTGGTGTCACGGAACGCCGCGCCACCGGGCAGGAGTGTCTGGAGCATGATGTCACCCGGTCGCTCAGTAGGCGTTGCGCATTGTCATCAGCGAGACGGCGGTACGGGCAAGGATCATGGCGTCCAGGCGGAGCGACCAGTTGTCGATGTATTCCAGGTCGGCCTCGATGCGATGGACGAGCTTCGCCTCGGTCTCGGTCTCGCCGCGCCACCCGCGAACCTGGGCAAGCCCGGTCATTCCGGGCCGCACGCGGTGGCGCCACGCATAGCATGGTGTGACCATCTCGAAGGGTGTTCCGCCGGCGCAGGTGCCCGGCGCATGCGGGCGCGGGCCGACGATCGACATGTCGCCGCGCAGCACGTTGATCAGTTGCGGGAACTCGTCGATCGAGGTTCGCCGCAGCAGCGCACCGACCCGCGTGACGCGCGGATCGTGGCGCGTCACCTGCACGGG
This sequence comes from Acetobacteraceae bacterium, assembly GCA_037201625.1. GTDB lineage: Bacteria > Pseudomonadota > Alphaproteobacteria > Acetobacterales > Acetobacteraceae > JAMXLO01. The sequence continues at coordinate 948,806 of JBBCGR010000004.1, forward strand.
GCGTCCCGGCCTGCCGTCATGGCGCATGGTGCGGAATTTCAGGATGTCGAAGGGTACGTTGGCGAAACCGATGCGCCGCTGGCGGAACAGGACCGGCCCTGGGGTTTCCAGTCGGATGGCCGCTGCAATCAGCAGCATCAGCAGGCCAAGCGCGGTGAGCAGTAGCAGTGCGATTCCAATGTCCATCGCCCGCTTTGCCGTGGCACTCAATCCGCTGATCGGCCAGTGCGACGGTGTCGCGTAGGAGATCGGTTGGAGGCCCGCTTCGGCAGATGCGAGGACGACGCGGCCAGTATGCTGATACATTGCGATGCCGTTCGATTAAGGCGGCAGGCGCAATCCTTTTTGGTTGCGTTCAAGCCGAGGGGACAACTTGTGATTGCAATGTATGAAACCAAGACCTGACCGAGCGGTAAACGCCGGGCCATTTCGCTGCATGGCTCGCCAACGTGGCCAGCAGGGCTCGTGACGCTCAGCGGAATACGATCGCGCGGGCCAGGCTGAAGTTCACGAACATCCCGGCGATCGCACCGGCGGCGACGGCAATCACCGGGTGGTCGGCACAGACCGGGACGAACGTGATGAGGATTGCATAGGTCCCGCGGTTCAGCACGAAGCCCGCCAGGTTGACGGCCAAGAAGCGCGCCCACTGGCGGTGCACCGGCCCGGTGCCGCGGCCACGGAACGTCCATAGGCGGTTGAACGCCCAGGTCGCCGTGGCGGCCGCGAGATACGACACCAGGCCAGCGCCGTACAGCCCCAGCGTGCGGCGCAGGGCATAGACGACCGCGGTGTCGACCAGGAAGCCGCCGGTGCCGACGATGCCGAACTTCAGGAACTGCACGAACGTGGCGATACGTCCCGGCGTGGCCAGCCGTCGCAGCGGCGGCGGAGATCGTGCGGCGAGATGAAGCAGTAATGCGTGCATCGTTCAATCAGCGCCAGAAGGTTGCTGGTTGCCTCGCAGCGAGCATGGCACCGGCCGCCCGGACCGGTCAGCGGGATCCGCACGCGGCCGGCCCATCGAGCCGATCCAGGGTGTCCGCGTGCTTTCAGCAATATCCTCACCCGCGTCAAGGTGATCCTTCCGGGTCATCCCGGGCGTCCGGGACGACCCGACGCATATGCGTGATAATTGCGAATGCCGTGCGACCTCACGGTTCGCGGACGGACAGAGGCCGGCAACGGTCGCCCGCGCCTGCCGCCGGTTCTGCATCGCCTGGGTCCGTCGCCGTTGCACCGTGCCGCCGCGCCGCCCATCGCCCGTCCGGACGTGCCTCTCCCGCGCACCGCCGGGCCACCGTCGCGCGACGCGCGATTGGGGCGCACAACCCGCTGGTCTTTCCCGTGCGACTGAGGCAGGCTAGTTGCTGTCGACACTGGGATCGGCGCGTAAGCGACAAGACAAACGGGGCGGAGGCTGGGGCAGGCGATGCGAAAGCGTGGATATTCAGGGGCCGGTACTGTGCCCGGTCCCATCGTGCGCTGAACGGACCGGTCGAGCATGCTGGCCTATGCCGCACGGCGCGTCGTCGCCACCATTCCGGTGATGCTGATCGTCGCCTTCTTCGTATTCAGCCTGTTGTATCTCGCGCCCGGCGATCCCGCCGCGATCATCGCAGGCGACCAGGCCACACCGGCCGATGTCGATCGCATCCGCGCCTCGCTCGGGCTCGACCGGCCCTTCCTGGTGCGCTTCGGCGAATGGCTGTGGCACATCGTGCAGGGCGACCTCGGCACCTCGATCTTCACCAACCTGCCGGTCAGCCACATGATCGCGCAGCGTATCGAACCGACCACGTCGCTGATGATCCTGACCATCGTCTTTTCCATCCTCGTCGCAGTGCCACTGGGAGTCCTCGCGGCCTGGAAGCACGGCACATGGATCGATCGCGCCGTGATGATGCTGGCGGTGTTCGGCTTCTCGACCCCGGTATTCGTGCTCGGCTACCTGCTCGCCTACCTCTTTGCGCTCAAGCTGGACTGGCTGCCCGTGCAGGGCTTCACCTCGCTCAGCGTCGGCGTCGTGCCGTTCCTGCGCAGCCTGGCGCTGCCGACCATCGCGCTGGGGCTGATCTACGTGGCGCTGCTCGCGCGCATCACCCGTGCGACGATGCTCGAGGTACTCAGCCAGGACTATGTGCGCACCGCCAAGGCGAAAGGGGTGGGCCAGCGCGCGGTGCTGTTCGTGCACGCGCTGAAGAACGCCGCGGTGCCGATCGTCACCATCATCGGCATCGGCGTGGCACTGCTGATCGGCGGCGCCGTGGTGACCGAGAGCGTGTTCGCCATTCCCGGCCTCGGCCGGCTGACGGTGGATGCGATCCTGCGGCGTGACTACCCGGTGATCCAGGGCGTGGTTCTGCTGTTCAGCTTCGTCTACGTGCTGGTCAATCTCGCCGTCGACCTGACCTATACCCTGTTTGACCCGAGGATCCGCTATTGAGTACCGCTACGTCCACGCAAACCGGCTACGCCACCGCCCCGGTGCTGGCCGATGTGCTGCCGCCGGTCAAGCAACGCGGCAGGGTGATGACCTTCGTCTACCGCAACCCGACGATCGTGGTCGGCGGGTCGCTGCTGATGGTCATGGTGCTGATCGCCGTCTTCGCCCCCTTGCTCGGAACGGTCGATCCCACCGCGCTCGCACCCGCCCGCCGCACGCGCGAGCCCTCGGCGCAATACTGGTTCGGCACCGACATGCTCGGGCGGGACGTGTATTCGCGGGTGATCTACGGCGCGCGCGTCTCGCTGATCGTGGGCTTCGCAGTGGCTGCGATGGCCTCGATCCTCGGCACGTTCGTCGGGCTGATCTCAGGGTTCAGCCGCCTGGCAGACTCCATCATCATGCGGGTGATGGACGGACTGATGTCGATCCCGCCGATCCTGCTGGCGATCGCACTGATGGCGTTGACCCGCGCCTCGGTGCAGAACGTGATCATCGCAATCAGCATTGCAGACTTCCCGCGCGTTTCGCGGCTGATCCGCGGCGTGGTGCTGACCTTGCGCGAGCAACCCTATGTAGAGGCGGCGGTCGCGTCTGGCACGCGCATGCCGATGATCATCATCAAGCACATCCTGCCGAACACGCTGGCGCCGCTGATGGTCAATGCGACCTTCATCTGCGCCTCCGCCATGATCACCGAGGCCGCGCTGTCGTTCATCGGCGCCGGCACGCCGCCGATCATCCCAAGCTGGGGCAACATCATGGCCGAGGGCCGCGCGCTCTGGCAGGTGAAACCGTACATCGTGTTCTTCCCGGCGGTGTTCCTGTGCATCACGGTGCTGTCGGTGAACCTGCTGGGGGACGGCCTGCGCGACGCGCTCGACCCGCGGCTGGCGAAGCGGCTCTGATGGCGCTGCTCGAAGTCGACAACCTCCAGACGCATTTCGCCACGCCCGACGGGGTGGTGCGCGCGGTGGAGGGCGTGTCGTTCCACATCGATCCCGGCGAGACGCTGGGGATCGTGGGCGAATCGGGTTGCGGCAAGTCGGTCACCGCGATGTCGATCCTGCGGCTGATCCCCGAGCCGCCGGGCAAGATCGCCGGGGCGATCCGCTTCCAGGGCCGCAACCTGCTCGAGTTGCCGGAACCCGAGATGCGGACCATTCGCGGCAACGCCATCTCGATGATCTTCCAGGAGCCGATGACGTCGCTGAACCCGGTGCTGACGGTCGGCCGGCAGATCGGCGAGACGCTGCGGCTGCACCAGGGCCTGTCGCAGCGCGACGCGGAGAAGCGGGCGATCGAGATGCTGATCCTGGTCGGCATTCCGGCGCCGCAACGGCGGGTGCGCGAGTATCCGCACCAGTTGTCCGGCGGCATGCGCCAGCGCGTGATGATCGCCATGGCGCTGGCGTGCAACCCGAAGCTGCTGATCGCGGACGAGCCCACCACGGCGCTGGACGTGACGATCCAGGCGCAGATCCTCGACCTGATGCGCGACCTCAAGAGCCGCATGGGATCGGCCATCATGCTGATCACCCACGATCTCGGCGTGGTCGCCGAGATGTGCCAGCGGGTGGTGGTGATGTACGCCGGGCGGAAGGTGGAGGAAGGCCCGGTCAATGAGATCTTCGCCCGCCCGCTGCATCCGTACACACGCGGCCTGCTCGGATCGGTGCCGAAGCTCGGTTCGTCGCTGGTCGATGGCGGACGCACCAAGCTGGCGGAGATCCCCGGTCTGGTCCCCAGCCTGCGCCAGCGTATCGTCGGCTGCGCGTTCGCCGGCCGCTGCCCGATGGCGACCGAACTCTGCACGCGCGTGACGCCGGCGATTGAGACCAAGGCCGAGGACCACCTGGTGGCGTGCCACTACGCCGAGCGACGGATGGCGGCATGAACACCGAACGCGCCCTGCTCGAGGTCAACGGCCTCAAGAAGCATTTCCCCATCCATGGCGGTCTGCTCGGCCAGGAGACCGCGAAGGTCTACGCTGTCGACGGCGTGTCGTTCGACATCAAGCGCGGCGAGACGCTGTCGCTGGTGGGCGAATCGGGCTGCGGCAAGTCGACCGTCGGCAAGGCGATCCTGCGCCTGTACCCGATCACCGACGGCGAGGTGTACCTGGCCGGCGAACGTATCGACAACCTGCCGGCGAGCCGGCTGCGGCCGCTGCGCAAGCGGGTGCAGGTGGTGTTCCAGGATCCGTTCTCCTCGCTGAACCCGCGCATGCGGGTGCGCGACATCCTGGCCGAGCCACTGATCAATTTCGGCATCGTGCGCGGTGGGCGGGAATTGACCGAGCGCACCGAGCAGTTGATGGCGAAGGTGCAGTTGCCGAAGGACGCGATCGGCCGCTTCCCGCACGAATTCTCCGGCGGCCAGCGGCAGCGCATCGGCATCGCGCGCGCGCTGGCGCCAGGCGCCGACCTGATCATCTGCGACGAGGCGGTGTCGGCGCTGGACGTGTCGGTGAAGGCGCAGATCATCAACCTGCTGGTGGACCTGCAGGACGAATTCGGCATGGCGCTGCTGTTCATCAGCCACGACCTGGCGATCGTCGAGCATCTGACGCACCGCGTGGCGGTAATGTATCTGGGCAAGATCGTCGAACTGGCGGACCGGCGCACGCTGTTCGCCAAGTCGCACCATCCTTATACGCGGGCGCTGCTCTCGGCAGTGCCGGTGCCCGACCCGCTGGCGAAGCGCCAGCGCATCATCCTGACCGGTGACGTGCCGTCACCGATCAACCCGCCCTCCGGCTGCCGCTTCCACACCCGCTGCCCGTTCGTGTTCGATCGCTGCCGGGTGGAGGAGCCGATTCTGCGCCCGGTCGGGGAAGGGCACGTATCGGCCTGCCACCTGGACCACGTGCCGGGCGAGCAGGTGGTGCCGATCGCGGCCTGATCGCTGTCTGCCTGGCGCATCGTCAGGCAGCGCGGCGGCGGCGCCTTCCGGTAGGACGCAGCAAGGCACGGGCGCGTGCGACCTCGGGACCGTCGATCACCAGGCGCGCGCAGCCCAGGGCCTCCCAGCGCAGACTGTCGGCGCCCGGTCGAGGATCGAGGCAGGGGCGCAGCGACGTCACCGCCCCGTCGGCAAACGCGCCGCGGCTCTCTTCGCCCGGCAGCAGGCTTTCCGCCGGCAACCCCTCGGCCAGGATCACGGCGTGGCGGTCCAGTTCGACATGCCAGTAGGTGACGGCCTTCATCGCTGCCTGGCGGATCGCGTCCCCGTCGGCGAGGTATCGTACCGGGATCAGCACACCCTCGACGAACAGCGCATGATCCGGCGACAGCAGCAGATCGCGTGCCGGCAGGCCCGGGCCGAGCGCGCCTGCCGCCACCCGGTACGGCCGCAGCCTCGCCGTGGCCTTGCCGGCGCAGCGCACGGCCCGGTGCCCGGTCCAGCGGACCGGCCGCAGCGAGCCATCCAGCGTGCGAATGAGATCGCCTGGGCGCAGCGTCTCGATCGGCCGATCGCCGGCCTCGGTGGCGATCCGCGTTCCCTCGGCGTAGCAGGCCAGCGTCTGGCCCAGTGCCGCGGCGGAGCGGTCGATGTCCAGCGTCAGGCCGAGGTCGCTCGCGTACTGGCCCAGCAGGTGGAAATGCACCGCGGCGGCGAGGATGCCCAGGGCGCCTGCATCGTTGCCATCGGCATAGGCGGTTGCGGCGGCCTGTAGCACCAGGGCATCGAGCGGGTCACCGATCATGACCTGCGTGCCGTAATGCTTGATGTCGTCGTCCTGCACGATGCTGCCCATGCTGTCGGGCGGCTCGTTGGCGTAGTTGCCGACCGGATCACCGTAATCGACATAGGAGGTGAACGAGACGGTGGGCGTCACGGTGGTGACGATGCCCGGCGGGGCAAAGGCGACGCCGCCCAGGCCCAGGGTCGCCGCGACATAGGACGCATCGGCGCCGCCCAGCGAATGGCCGGTGACGAAGATGTCGCTGCTGTCGTAGCCCTGCAGCAGTGCCTCGCCCACCACCTCCAACGTGAAGGCGGTCGCGGTGAGGAAGGAGGGCGCCGTGATGCCCTCGAAGATCGCGGTATCGTCGGCGATCTGCGCGGCGGTGAAGATATCGTCGCCGGTGAAGAGGTTGGTGCCCTCGAAGGTGACGATGATCTGGTTGGCCGAGGTCAGCAGCGCAGCGCCGTAGAAGCCGGTGTCCTGGCTGTAGAGTTCGAGCTTGTCCCCATCCAGGTAGGTCATCCGGGTCAGCCCGAGTTCGGACGGCAGCTCGGCCTTCCCCTGGGTGTACGCCCAGTCGGCGGCGTTGATATACTGCTCCAGGGTCGGCGTTTCGTCGCTCATCGGGGCCTTGCGTCGCTGTGAACCCAGCCTCTGATGGCAGTTATAGTCCGGCAACGGCAAAGGCAACGGCAACGTCGGGAAACGCGGGCGGGGATGGCGGGACGGCCGGGCGCTCCGGTATCGTTCCGGTGCGCGCCGCTCCCGCTTGACCGGCGCACACCGCGGTGACCACACTCCGGCCACGCGACAACGGGAGGGTTTTGCGCGATGCCTCAGGTGACCCTGACGGTGAACGGCAAGCAGCATACGGTCGAGGTGGAGGGCCGCACGCTGCTGGTGGAGTTGCTGCGGGAGAAGCTCGGGCTGACAGGCACCCATGTCGGCTGCGACACCAGCCAGTGCGGCGCCTGCGTCGTGCATGTCGACGGCGTGTCGGCGAAGTCCTGCACCATGCTGGCCTTGCAGGCCGATGGCACCGCGGTGCTGACGATCGAGGGCCTGGCCGCGGCGGATGGCACGCTGCACCCGATGCAGGAGATGTTCCGCGAGCACCATGCGCTGCAATGCGGGTTCTGCACGCCCGGCATGGTCATGAGCGCGATCGACCTGGTGAATTCCCATCCGCAGGGCATCACCGAGAAGCAGATCCGCGACGGCCTCGAGGGCAATCTCTGTCGCTGCACCGGGTACCATAACATCGTCAAGGCGATCGCCGCTGCCTGGCCGCTGATGCATGGCAAGGCCACCGCCGCCGCCGCTGAATAAGACGAAACCAGGGGAGCGACGTCGATGCCTTTCGAGGGAATTGGGGCCTCCGTGCGCCGCAAGGAGGACGCGCGGTTTCTCAGTGGCCGCGGCAGCTATACCGACGACATCAACCGTCCCGGACAGCTCTATGCCTATGTCCGCCGGTCGGACCGGCCACACGCCAGGATCGGCGGGATCGACACCGCGGCTGCAGCCAAGGCGCCGGGCGTGGTGGCGGTGTTCACCGGGGCTGACATGGCGGCGGACAATGTGGGCGGGCTGCCTTGCGGCTGGCAGATCCACAACAAGGACGGCTCGCCGATGAAGGAGCCGCCGCATCCGGTGATCGCGGTGGACAAGGTGCGCCATGTCGGCGACCCGGTCGTCGTCGTGATCGCCGAGACCAAGCAGGCGGCGAAGGACGCGGCGGAACTGGTGGTCATCGACTACCAGGACCTCCCGGCGGTCGCGACGCTGCGCGATGCGATCGCGCCGGGGGCGGTCCTGGTGCATGACGATGCGCCGGGCAACATCTGCTACGACTGGCATATCGGCGACAAGGCGCTGGTCGATACCGCGTTCGCCGGGGCGGCGAAGGTGGTGCGGCTCGACCTGCTCAACAACCGGCTGATCCCGAACGCGATGGAACCGCGCGCCGCGGTCGGTGATTTCGACCAGAACAGCGGCGACTACACGCTGTTCACCACCAGTCAGAACCCGCACGTGATCCGGCTGCTGATGGGCGCCTTCGTGCTGCACATCCCGGAGAGCAAGCTGCGTGTGGTGGCGCCCGACGTGGGCGGCGGGTTCGGCTCCAAGATCTACCATTATGCCGAGGAGGCGATCGTCACCTGGGCGGCGGGCAAGGTGCGCCGGCCGGTGAAATGGACCGCCGAGCGCACCGAGAGCTTCATGTCGGATGCGCATGGCCGCGACCATGACAGCACGGCGGAGATGGCGCTGGATGCCGATGGCAATTTCCTGGCGCTGCGCATCTCCACGCTGGCGAACATGGGCGCCTACCTGTCCACCTTTGCACCCTGCATCCCGACCTATCTCTACGCGACGCTGCTCGCCGGCGTGTACAAGACGCCGGTGATCTACTGCGAGGTGAAGGCCGTCTTCACCAACACCGTGCCGGTGGACGCCTATCGCGGCGCCGGCCGGCCGGAGGCGACGTTCCTGCTGGAGCGCCTGGTCGATGCCTGCGCCAGGGACACCGGCATGGATCGCGTCGAGATCCGCCGTAGGAACTTCATCCCGGCCGATGCCTTCCCGTACCAGACGCCGGTCGCGCTGGAATACGACAGCGGCAACTACCAGGCGACGCTGGATGCCTGCCTGCAGGAGGCCGACTACGCGGGTTTCGAGGCGCGCCGCAGTGCCGCCGCCGCGCGCGGCAAGCTGCGTGGCATCGGCGTCTCCACCTATATCGAGGCGTGCGGCATCGCGCCGTCCGCGGTGGTGGGTTCGCTTGGTGCGCGCGCCGGGCTCTATGAGGTGGCGAATATCCGCGTGCATCCGACCGGCAGCATCACGGTGTTCACCGGCACGCACAGCCACGGCCAGGGCCACGAGACCACGCTGGCGCAGCTTGTCTGCTCGCAGCTTGGCGTGCCGCTGGACCAGGTTGACGTGGTGCACGGCGACACCGCGAAGATCCCGTTCGGCATGGGCACCTATGGCAGCCGCAGCCTCGCCGTCGGCGGCAGCGCGATGGTGAAGGCGATGGACAAGATCATCGCCAAGGGCAAGAAGATCGCCGCCCACCTGATGGAAGCCTCGGTGGACGACATCGAGTTCGCCGACGGCAAGTTCACCGTCGCCGGCACCGACAAGGTGAAGACGCTGACCGACATCTCGCTCGCCGCCTATGTGCCGCACAACTACCCGATCGAGGAACTCGAGCCGGGCCTCGACGAGACGGCGTTCTACGATCCGAAGAATTTCACCTTCCCCGGCGGCTGCCATGTCGCGGAGGTGGAAATCGACCGGGAGACCGGCATGGTCGAGGTGGTCAACTTCGTCGCGGTCGATGACGTGGGCCGCGTCATCAACCCGATGATCGTCGAGGGCCAGGTGCAGGGCGGCGTGGCGCAGGGCATCGGCCAGGCGCTGCTGGAGAATGCGGTCTACGACGCGAGCGGGCAACTGCTGTCGGGGTCGATGATGGACTATACGATGCCGCGCGCCGACGACCTGCCGAACATCACGGTGGGCACCGAGATCACGCTCTGCACGCATAATCCGCTCGGCGTGAAGGGCTGCGGCGAGGTGGGCGCGATCGGCTCGCCACCGGCGATCATCAATGCGATCGTCGACGCATTGAAGGCCTATGATGTGCGGCATATCGACATGCCGGCGACGCCGCAGAAGCTCTGGTCGATCATGGCCGCGGCATAATCGGGACGAGGAGCAGCACGATGTATGATTTCTCCTATCAGAAACCGTCGAGCCTCGCCGATGCGGTGTCGGCACTCGGAGCCGATGCGGATGCCAAGGCGCTGGCCGGCGGCATGACGCTGATCCCGGTGCTGAAGCAGCGGCTCAACAAGCCGACGCTGCTGGTGGACCTGGCCAAGCTTGGCCTGGTCGGCGTCACGGTGTCAGGCGGCACGGTGACGATCGCCGGCATGACGACGCATGGCGCCGTCGCCAACGACGCTGCCCTGAAAGGCAAGATCCCGTCGCTGTCGGAGCTTGCCGCGCATATCGGCGACGACGCGGTGCGGCATCGCGGCACGATCGGTGGCAGTCTGGCGAACAACGATCCGGCCGCGGATTATCCGGCCGCCGTGCTCGCGCTGGGCGGCACGATCAAGACCGACCGGCGCTCGATCGCCGGCGACGACTATTTCCAGGGCATGTTCACCACCGCGCTGGAGCAGGGCGAACTGATCACCGCGGTGGAATTCCCGGTGCCGGAGAAGGGCGCCTACGAGAAGTTCCGCAACCCCGCGTCGCGCTATGCCATCGTCGGCGTCTACGTGGTGAAGACCGCGGCCGGCGTGCGCGTCGCGGTGACCGGGGCAGGGCAGAACGGCGTGTTCCGTCACACCGCGATGGAGCAGGCGCTGACGGCCAATTTCTCGCCCGATGCGATCGCGGGCGTGGTCACGCCAGCCGATGGGCTGAACGGCGACATCCACGCGAGCGCCGAGTACCGTGCCCACCTGGTGGGCGTGATGGCGAAGCGCGCCGTCGCCCGGGCGTACTGAACGTGACGATGCGGGGGATCGGCGACAATGGCGGTCCTCCGCTCGACCCCGAGATCGATCCGGGTGAGTCCTGGCGCCGCTGGTGCTGGCGGCGCGCGGTGAAACGGGCGTGGAAGACGCCGGGTCGGGAGATCGCGCTGCGCCGCCTGGCGCGGGCCGAGACGTTGGGCATGAGCTACCGCGCCTATACGCTCGAGATCATGGAACGCGGCGTGCACCTGTAGCCCGCGGCCAGGCGGTCTCGCGCCGCTCCGTCCCGGGCAACTTTGACCCGGTCAGTCCGCCTCGCGGTCGTAGTAATCGACGGTGTTCTCGGCGCGGAACATTTTCCGCAGACCGCTCTCCCCACGGTTCCCTGTCACCACCATGACCTTCTGCGAGTCAGGGTATTCGCACGCGTCGACAGCGACCAGCGTCGAGAGGGCCAGGTAGCGCATCGTGGTCGTGCCGGTGTTGATGATCTGATGCGCCACCTCCGGACCGCCGGGAGGGCACGCGATCACATCGTGCCTGCGGATCGGATAGCGGGTGTCGCCAAACCGCAACTCGCCCTCTCCCTCCAGGATGAGGAACATCTCCTCTTCGCCATGATGGCTATGGAATGGGCACTGGACCTTGCCGGGCGGCAGCACCGTCAGGTTATAGCCAAGGTTCCTTGCGCCGATATGATCGCTGATCTGGCCTCGGCTCGATGTATAGACGCCGTTCTCCTCCACGTCGTCGAACACGACCGCATCAAGGTTCAGGATAGGCCTCAATGTCGCTCTCCCCATTGCACCGGGCCTGACGTCCGGGAAGCGGGCGTCGCCGCCGAGATGGCCACCTCGCAGCGAGGTGGCCATTGCCGGTCAGCCGAAGTGGATCCCGTTCGCGTTGGGCTCACGGAATCCGCTCCTGCTCGATGTCTGAGAGCGTGATTCACCGTCCGGTGATTCCATTTGTGCGGATCACGCTCCGGATCGACACTCTCCGCAACCCGCCGCCGGATTCAGGCGAGGTCGAACCGGTCGAGATTCATCACCTTGTGCCAGACCGCGACGAAGGCAGCCACGAACGCCCCGCCCGCATCGTCGGTCGCGTAGGCTTCCGCCAGCGCGCGAAGCTGAGCGTTCGCGCCGAACACGAGGTCGACGCGGGTGCCGGTCCACGTCTTCGCGCCGGTCGCATTGTCACGCGCCACGAACACGCCGGGGAACTCCGACGATGCCTCCCAGGTCATGGTCGTGCTCGTCGCAAGCAGGTTGATGAAGTAATCGTTGGTCAGCGTCCCCGGCCGGTCGGTGAAGACACCGAGGGCGGACTGTCCGTAATTCGCGTTCAGCACGCGCAGCCCGCCGATCAGAACCGTCATCTCGGGCGCGGTCAGCGTCAGAAGATGCGCCCGATCCACCAGCAGTTCCTCGGCCGATAGTTCCAGTTCGCCGCTCGTGTAGTTGCGGAACCCATCCACCTTGGGTTCCAGCACGGCGAAGGAGTGGACATCGGTCTGCTCCTGCGAGGCATCGGTTCGGCCCGGCGTGAACGGCACCTGCACGTCATGGCCACCGCTCTTCGCGGCCTGCTCGACAGCGGCGCAGCCGCCAAGGACGATCAGGTCGGCGAGCGAAACCTTCTTGCCGCCCGGCTGGGAGTCGTTGAACGCCTTCTGGATCTGCTCCATATGCGACAGCGTAACGGCCAGATGTTCCGGTTCGTTGATCGCCCAGTCCTTCTGCGGCGACAGGCGGATGCGTGCGCCATTGGCCCCGCCGCGCTTGTCGGAACCGCGGAACGTCGCCGCCGATGCCCACGCGGTCGCCACCAGACGCGGGATCGACAGTCCCGACGCGAGGATCTTCGCCTTGAGTGCGGCGATATCCTGTTCGCCGATCAGTGCATGATCGACGACGGGAACCGGATCCTGCCACAGCCGCGGTTCGGCCGGGACCTCCGGGCCGAGATAGCGCGTATGCGGCCCCATGTCGCGGTGTGTCAGCTTGAACCACGCCTCGGCGAAGGCCGTGGCGAACTCGTCCGGGTGTTCATAGAAATGTCGTGAAATCGGCGCGTAGATCGGATCAACCCGCAACGCGATGTCGGTCGTCAGCATCATCGGCGCGTGCCGCTTCGACGGATCGCGCGGATCCGGCACTTTGTCCGCGGCCGCTGGATCCTTCGGCGTCCATTGATGGGCGCCCGCCGGGCTCTTCGTCAGTTCCCACTCATAGCCGAATAGGTTCTCGAAGAAGCCGTTGTCCCAGACCACCGGATTATTGGTCCAGGCACCCTCGATGCCGCTGGTGATCGTGTCGTCGCCGTTGCCGCTGCCGAAACTGTTCTTCCAGCCGAGCCCCTGCTGCTCGATGGGTGCGCCCTCCGGTTCCGGGCCGACGAACTTCGCCGGATCGGCTGCGCCGTGCGTCTTTCCGAACGTGTGCCCGCCGGCGATGAGCGCCACCGTCTCTTCGTCGTTCATCGCCATGCGCGCGAAGGTCTCGCGGATGTCGCGCGCCGCGGCGAGCGGGTCCGGCGTGCCGTTGGGGCCTTCGGGATTGACGTAGATCAGACCCATCTGAACGGCGGCGAGGGGTTTCTCGAGCTGTCTGTCGCCGGTGTAGCGCTCGTCGCCCAGCCACTTGCCCTCGGGACCCCAGTAGATGTCGTTCTGCGGCTCCCACACGTCCACGCGTCCGCCGGCGAAACCCGCCGGCTTGAAGCCCATCGATTCCAGGGCACAGGTGCCGGTGAGGATGATCAGGTCGCCCCAGGAGAGTTTCCGGCCGTATTTCTGCTTGATCGGCCAGAGCAGCCGGCGCGCCTTGTCGAGGTTCGCGTTGTCCGGCCAGCTATTGAGCGGAGCGAAGCGCTGCGCGCCGCCACCACCGCCGCCACGGCCGTCGCCGATGCGATAGGTGCCGGCGCTGTGCCACGCCATGCGGATGAAGAACGGACCGTAATGCCCGTAATCGGCTGGCCACCAGTCTTGCGACCTGGTCATCAGCGCGAAGATGTCGGCCTTCACCGCCTTCAGGTCGAGGCTCTTGAACGCCTCGGCATAGTTGAAGTCCGGTCCCATGGGATTCGCCAGGGGCGAGTTCTGGTGGAGGATCGAGAGATCCAACCGGTTCGGCCACCAGAGCTGGTTCGACATGCTCCGGACAACGGCGTTCCTGCTGACCATGCCATGCATCGGGCATTTGCTTTCGGCGTTCATGCCTTCTCCAATCGCTGTCTGCGTTGATCGGCCCTGGCTGGGGCAATAGCGTCCCGGTATTTTGCTGTCCAATGGATTAAATCTCTTTGGATGATCGAACTCTCCATTGGAGCGAACGCGCACAGCATTGGCCGGGCTTCTGGCACGCGGCGGTACTCCCCGCGGCGCGTGCCGCACGCCCGCCTCGTGTTGCGCCCGGTATGCGATCGTCGAATACTGTCACCGCGACGCCCTCGGGCGGCGAAGCGGGTTCGCCGCCCTCGTCGATGACGACGCGGCGCTTCGAGGACCCGACGACGGCCCGAGACCCAGGCCCATGGAGGAAGATCGATGTCATTCTACCGAGGCATGACCTGCGAGAACGTGACCATCACCGGCGACAAGGGAACGCCGATCACGGCGTACGTCGCCAGGCCATCCGGCGCGGGCCCCTTTCCGGGAGTCGTGCTCATTCACCATTTGCCCGGCTGGAGCGAACTCTACATTGAGTCGACGCGCCGGTTCGCGCATCACGGCTATCTGGCGATCTGTGCCAACCTGTACGAGCGTGAGGGTGGCGGCAGCGACGGCAATCCTGACGACGTCGCCGCCAAGGTTCGCGCCGAGGGCGGCATCGCTGACTCGCAGATGGTGGGCGATACCGAGGCGGCGGTGAAATGGATGCGCGCGCAGCCCGACCACAACGGCAAGGTCGGTCTGTTCGGTTCCTGCTCGGGTGGCCGGCATGCCTTCATCTATGCCTGCCAGAAGAAGGATGTGGATGCCTGCGTCGAGTTGTGGGGCGGCCGCGTGGTGATGGGCAAGGACGAGCTCAATCCCAAGACGCCCGTGGCACCGATCGACATGACGAAGGATCTCTCGTGCCCGCTGCTCGGCTTGTTCGGCAACGACGATCGCGCGCCGAGCCCGGAGCAGGTGGACCAGCACGAGGCCGAACTCAAGCGGCTCGGCAAGACCTACGAGTTCCACCGCTACGACGGCGCTGGCCATGGCTTCTTCTACTGGCACCGGCCGCTGTACCGGCCGGAGCAGGCGATGGACGGCTGGAGCAAGGTGTTCGCCTTCTTCGGCAAGCAACTGGCGAAGTAGGAGGCTCGGACATGTGCACCTCGATCATCGAGATCGCACGCGCGGAGGGCATGGCGAAACGCGGGGATGCATGGTTCCCGCTATCGCAGGCGGTGGTCGCCTACGACCACGCGCGGCACGCGCCGCTGGGCGATGTCATCACGCTCGACTTCATCAACACGGATCTTGACCCGGGCGCGCGGGCAGGGATCGAGCTGACGCTGGAGACGGCCAAGGAACTGCGGGCCGCGCTCGACCGGGCGATCGCCGCCGCGGACTATGAGGAGGCGGAGGTGCGCGGCAAGGGCGGCAAACTCAGCCTCGTTCGCGCGGCTTGACGAGCGGGCCGCGCGCCTGGCCGGGGTGCTGAGCGGGGGCTCGATCATGCCCGAGCGTCGGGCTGCCGCGCCGCGATGGAGCGACCGGCGCGCGGCCCGACCTCGAGTGTGGTGGCGCTACCCGGTCATCCGTGCCACCGCGATCGGAGGCATGGCCGCACGATGATCGATCTGTCGCCTCTGCTGCGTACTCCAGGCGGCCATACGATTGCCTATACTGATCCGGCGTTCCCCGCGCAGCCTCTGCTGCTGCATAGCGCGCGTCCGCAGCGCTGCGATGCCGACACCCCGATCGTGATCGTCCACCATGGCGTCGGCCGCAACGGCCGCGACTATCGCGATTACTGGCTGCGGCTGGTGGATGCGATCGGCGTCCTCGCGATCGCCGTCGAGTTCACCGAACAGAATTTCCCCGATTATCTCTGGTACCATTTCGGCAACCGGCACGACGAGGCCGGCAAGCCGAACCCGCGCGAGCGGTGGACCTACGGCATCGACGAACGGCTGTTCGCCGCATTGCGCGACCAGGGCCTGACGCGGCAGGAGCGCTACGGCCTGTTCGGCCATTCCGCCGGCGGGCAGTTCGTCCACCGCATGCTATCGTTCGGCTATCGCGAGCGTGTCGCGGTGGCGGTCAGTGCGAACGCCGGCACCTACGCGATGCCGACGCTGGAGATTGCATGGCCGTTCGGTCTCGGCGAGACTGAGATCGATGCTGACACGTTGCGCCCGCTGCTCGAATTCCCCATCACCGTGATGACCGGCACGAACGATATCAAGACCACGGGCCGCTATTTCCCGAAAGGACCACGCTCCATGCGCCAGGGCGCGACGCGGCATGAACGTGCGCACAGCTACGTCCAGGCTGGCCATGCGGCCGCTGAGACACTGGGCACGCGCTGTGCGTGGACGGTGATCGATGTGCCCGACGTGGGCCATGACGGCGAGCGGATGTCGATCGCCGCCGCGCCCGTCATCGCCGCCGCTCTGCACGGTCCCCGCGCATGATCCGTCGCCGCCACCTGCTGGCCTCGGCTGCCGCACTCGCCGCGCCGCGCGTGTCGCGGGCGCAGAACCTGCGCGTGCTGAAATACATCCCGCAGGCGGACCTCGCGACGCTGGATCCGCATTTCACCACCGCCTCCGTCACGCGCGAGCACGGGTTCCTGGTGTTCGACACGCTGTACGGCATGGACAACACCTGGCAGGCGCAGCCCCAGATGGTTGCCGGCCACACCGTCAGCGACGATGGGAAGTTATGGGAACTGACGCTGCGCGACGGGCTGCTGTTCCACGACGGAACGCCGGTTCTGGCGCGCGACTGTGTCGCCAGCATCAAGCGCTGGGGCCAGCGCGATTCGTTCGGCGCGGTGATGCTGTCGCGCACCGATGAGATCACGGCGCCCAGCGACAAGGTCATCCGGCTGCGGCTGAACAAGCGCTTCGCGCTGGTGCCGGACGCGCTCGCGGTGATCATCAGCGTGGCGGTGATCATGCCGGAGCGCCTGGCCAACACCGACCCGTACAAGCAGGTCACCGAGATGGTGGGCAGCGGCCCCTATCGTTTCGTCACCGGCGAGCGCGTGCCTGGATCGCGCGTGGTGTATGAGCGGTTCGACGGCTACCGGCCGCGCGAGGGCGGCAAGCCCGAATTCGGCTCCGGCCCCAAGGTTGCGAACTTCGACCGCGTGGAGTGGACCGTGGTGCCGGATCCGGCCACGGCGGCAGCGGCGCTCACCTCGGGCGAGTTCGACTGGTGGGAGAACCCGACGATCGACCTCGTGCCGGCGCTGCGTCGCGCCAAGGATGTGACGGTCGTGGTGAAGGACCGCAGCGCGCAGAACGCCATCATGCGGTTCAACATGCTGTACCCGCCGTTCGACAACGCCGCGATCCGTCGTGTCGTGATCTCGGCGATCGACCAGCAGGATTTCATGCATGCGGTCGCCGGTGCTGCGCCGGACCTGATGGTGCCGAAGAAGGCCGGATTGTTCGTGCCCGGCACACCGATGGCGAGCGATGTCGGCGTTGAGGTCATGCAGGGCCCGAAGGACCCTGCGGCGCTGCGCCGGCAGCTTGCCGAGGCCGGCTACAAGGGCGAACGCATCGTCGTGCTGGTCGCCACCGACTTCCCCTCGCAGAACGCCATCGGCCAGGTCGGCGTCGACCTGCTGCGCCGCATCGGCTTCAATGTGGACGCGCAGTCCATGGATTGGGGCACGGTGCAGCAGCGCCGCGCCAGCAAGGAGCCGATCGACAAGGGCGGCTGGAACGCCTTCTTCACCTTCCAGACCAGCACTCAGAACATCACGCCGGCAGCGGCTACCGCGCTGCGCTCCGACGGCAAGGGCTGGTACGGCTGGCCCACCGATCCCGAGATGGAACGACTGCGCGAGGCCTGGTTCGACGCGCCCGACCTCGCCGCGCAGCAGGCGATCAGCCGCGACATGCAGATCGCGTTCTGGCGCAACCCGACCTGGGCGCCGCTTGGCATGCTGTTCCAGCCGACGGCGTACCGCACCGGCCTGACCGACATCCGCGAAGGGCTGCCGCAATTCTACGGGGTTCGCCGCGTCTGATCGGCGCGGGCTCCCGCCGCCTCTGGCCGCAGTCTTGCAAGGTGACGGAGACCGTGGTGCCGAATTGGCATCACGAGATGTGCGGAGGGCCCATGCGACGACGTGACGTTCTGCGGTCGACACTGGCGGGAGCGGCCGCGCTGGCGGCGCCGAACATCGTCAAGGCGCAAGCGGCCCGGGTGCTGCGGTTCCTGCCGCAGGCGGACCTCGCGACGCTCGATCCGGTGTGGACCACCGCCGATGTCACGCGCAACCACGCGCATCTGGTGTTCGACACGCTGTACGGCCAGGACAACAGCTTCCAGCCGCAGCCGCAGATGGCCGCCGGCCATGTGGTCAGCGCCGACAAGACGCAGTGGGACATCACGCTGCGCCCGGGGCTGAAATTCCATGACGGCACGCCGGTGCTGGCGCGCGACTGCGTTGCCAGCATCCAGCGCTGGTGGCAGCGCGACGGTTTCGGCGGCGTACTGCGCGCCGCGACCGACGAAGTGTCGGCACCCTCCGACACGGTGATCCGCTTCCGGCTGAAGAAGCCGTTCCCGCTGTTAGCGGACGCGCTCGCGGTCACCTCCAACATGTGCGCCATCATGCCGGAGCGGCTAGCGCAGACCGACGCGATGAAGCAGGTCACCGACATGGTCGGCTCCGGCCCGTATCGTTTCATCGCCGCCGAGCGGGTAACCGGATCGCGTGTCGCCTATGAGCGGTTCGCCGGCTATGTGCCACGGGACAGCGGGCCAGCCGAGATGACCGCCGGCCCCAAGGTGGCGCAGTTCGACCGGGTGGAGTGGACCGTGGTGCCCGACCCGGCGACCAAGGCTGCGGCGATGCGCGCCGGCGAGTTCGACTGGTGGGAAAATCCGACCATCGACCTGCTGGGGACGCTGAAGGGCATGCCGGCACTGACGACGGTGGTGAAGGACCATTCCGGTGCCACCGGCATCATGCGGTTCAACTGCCTGCATCCACCGTTCGACAGCGCGGCGATCCGCCGCATCGTGGTCTCGGCGATCGACCAGCACGAGTTCATGGAGGCGGTGGCGGGTGCCGCGCCGGAACTGATCCGCACCGGCATGGGGCTCTTCGTGCCCGGCACGCCGCTGGCCAGCACCGTCGGCATCGACCTGATGCAGGGGCCGAAGGACCCGGCGAAGCTGAAGGCGGAACTGGCCGCGGCTGGCTACAAGGGCGAGCGCATCGTTCTGCTGGCGGCGTCCGACTATCCGGTGATCTCGGCGCTGGCGATGGTGGGCGGCGACCTGCTGCGGCGGATCGGCTTCAACGTGGACTACCAGTCGCTCGACTGGGGCACCGTGGTGCAGCGCCGCGCCAGCCGCGAGCCGATCGACAAGGGCGGCTGGAACATCTTCTTCACCACCGGCGGTGGCACGGGCAACGTCTCGCCGGCCTCGCTCACGGTGATCCGCGCCAATCCCGCCACCGCCTGGTTCGGCTGGCCCGACAATCCGCGGCTGGAGAAGGCGCGGCTCGCCTGGTACGAGGCGCCCGATCTCGCGGCCCAGAAGGCGCTGTGCGGCGAAATGCAGGCGGCGCTGTTCGAAAGCCCGACCTACGCGCCGCTCGGGCTGTTCTACCAGCCGACGACGTTCCGCTCCGACCTCAAGGATGTGCCGGAGGGGATTCCCCAGTTCTACCGCGTGCGCCGGTCCGCCTGATGGCGCATGTGGTCGTCATCGGCGCTGGTATCGTCGGCGCCGCCACCGCGGTGGAACTGTTGCGCGACGGTCATCGCGTCACCATCGTGGAGCCTGGCGAGCCCGGCGGCGAGCAGGCGGCAAGCTACGGCAACGGCACGCTGCTGAACCCGAGTTCGGTCATCCCGATGTCGGCGCCCGGGCTGTGGCGCAAGGTGCCGGGCTGGCTCGCCGATCCGCTCGGGCCGCTGGCGATCCGCTGGCGCTACCTGCCGAAGCTGCTGCCCTGGCTGACCCGCTTCCTGCGCGCCGGCGCCTCCGAGGCGAAGGTGGCTGCGGTCGCCCGCGCGCTCCGCCCGCTGCTGCTGGACGCGCCCGAGCGGCATCGCCGCCTGGCGGAGGAGGCCGGGGTCGGCGACCTGATCACCCGCCAGGGCGTGCTGTTCGTATTCCCCACACGGGCCGATTTCGAGGCGGAATCGCTGTCGTGGCGGCTGCGCCGCGAGAACGGCGTGCGCTGGCTGGAACTCGACGCCGATGAGTTGCGTCAGCGTGAGCCGACGCTGAACCGGCGCTACACCTTCGCACTGCTGGTCGAGGAGAACGGCCAGTGCCGCGATCCGGGCGCCTATGTCGCAGCACTGGTGCGCCACGCCGTCGCCCAGGGGGCGGCGCTGCATCGCGTCCGGGCGCTCGGGTTCCGGATCGAGGGCGGCCGGTTGCGCGCGGTGCGGACCGAGAGCGGCGAGGTCGCGGCGGACAAGGCCGTGATCGCGGCCGGCGCCTGGTCGCACGCGCTGGCCGCCGAGGCGGGCGATCGCGTGCCGCTGGAGACCGAGCGCGGCTACCACGCGGTGATCACCGCTCCGGGCATCGCTCCGCGCTATCCGGTGATGCCGAGTGACGGCAAGATGGCCTGTGTGATGACGCCGCAGGGGCTGCGGCTGGCCGGTCAAGTGGAACTGGCCGGGCTCGACGCCGCGCCGAACTGGCAGCGCGCCAAGGTCTTGCGCGACTATGCCCGCAAGGTCTTCCCCGATCTGCCGGCGGACCTGCCCGACGGGAAAGTGAAGGTGTGGATGGGGCACCGGCCGTCGACGCCTGACGGGTTGCCATGCATCGGGCCGGCGAGCGGCTGTCCCGATGTGGTGTATGCGTTCGGACACGGCCATGTGGGGTTGACCGCAGGTGCCGCGACGGCGCGGCTGGTGGCCGATTTGCTCGGGGGCAGGGCGCCGGCGATCGACCTGTCGCCTTACGCCGCGGCCAGGTTCTGATCGCCGTCCATTTCGGGTCGCTTGCGGGTCAGACGTAGACCTGCCGGTGCAGCATGTTGCGCCGGCGGAGGAAACTCACGCCACGGCGCAGCCAGGGGCCGACGATCGGCAACAGCACCCCCCCGGCGCGCAACAGCGGGCGCCATATCCTGCCAGAGAAACGAAGCTGGTAGCCAAGCGGTTCGAGGTCCTGATAAAGACACGCTTCGATGGCGAAACACTCCAACGCACTCAGCCGATGGCGCCAGACTCCCAGGTCGTCGCTTGACATTGGCTTGCCCAGCTTGCCATGGATGTGCCTCTCGCGCGCCGGGACCAATGTCGTCAGGTGCTGCCAGTCGAGCATCGCGGGCTCGAACTTTTCGCCGAGGAAGGCGCAGATTTGCTGGATCGTTTCCTGCGGGCCGCGAACCAGGTCCTCGTATCGCACGTCGAGGATCTGCCGCGAGAGTTCCGATGCCTGGTATTCGCGCCGCTTGGCCATGGCGAGCGTCCACTCGAATTTCGCGCGCTCGTGATACCGGTCCCAATCAACATCGATGCGCGAGATCGCCACATCCCGGCCATCGCGGATCAGATGGATGAACTTCGCACCCGGGTACAGCGTCGCCAGTTGCGGCACGATCTCGAAATAGATGGGCGTCTTGTCGCCGGACCGCGACTTGCCCGCACGCTCGAGTTGCCGGCGGTAGACCAGGTCGATGACGGCGGCGAGATCGGGGTGCGGCAGCCTCGCGGCCATGGCGGCGAGGTCTTCCGCGGAAATTTCCATATCCGGCCAGCGATAATCCGCGGTCATGATGGCCACCGCCCGCGCGACCTGCGCCGGGTTCAGCCTGCCGCTGAGCGGCAATTCACGGACCAGGGGACGGATGAAGCGCGTCTCGGGCGGGATGTGCAGGCGGGAATGTCCCGCCAGGATCAGGCGCAGCAGCGTGGTGCCGGAGCGGCCGGCGCCGATGATGAAGAACGGCGTGTTGTCCTGCGTCGGCCGCGGTTGCGTCACGGCACGGGACGATACCGGGGGGCTGCGGCGCTGACAACGATCGGCGGGCACTCCCGGCCGCGGGCGTCGCGATGAGGGAACACGCGGGCATCGACGCGCCGCCATCCCCCACGCGCGAGGCCGGTACCGTGCCGCCGGCCGAACGCCGCCCGCGACAGGAGCTGCCGCGCTTCGAACTCACCACGTGGAACGACCTTGCGGCGTTGCGTGCCATGTGGTGCGAACTCGAACAGCGGGCCGTGCCGGACATCTTCCTGTCGTGGGACTGGGTCGGCTGCTGGATCGCGGAGGTGGGGCGCGATCCAGCGGTCCTGGTCGGCCGGGCCGGCGGGCGTATCGTGTTGCTTGCTCTGCTGCTGCCCTACCGGAGGCGCGATCTCCTGCCGTTCGCCATCCAGGGCCTGCAACTCCACATGACCGGTGACGGGGCGCAGGACGTCATCACGATCGAATATAACGGCTTCCTGGTGGATGCCGGCTGGGCGGGCACGATCGAGGCCGACGCCGTCGCCTATCTGCTCAGCGGAGTCGCGGTCGAGGGCCACAGGCGCGACGAGTTGCATCTGAAGAACGTGCCCGCCAGCCTCGATGCCTGCATCGAAGCCGCGGGGCTTCCGCGCAGGGAGCTTCAGCGCAAGCCGTCCTGGCGCATCGACCTGGCTGCGGTGCGTGCGGCAGGCGGTTCCTACCTCGACAGCCTGAGCGCGAACACCCGCCAGCAGATCCGCCGGTCCACCCGGCTGTATGAGAAGCGCGGGCCGGTGAGCGCGGTGCGTGCGCGTAGCGTGCCGGAGGCGCTGGATTTCCTCGACGGGCTCAGCGAACTTCACCAGCGCTACTGGACCGGCCGCGGCGAGCCCGGCGCATTCGTCTATCCGTTCTTCGTGCAGTTCCAGCGGCGCGTGATCGAGACCTGCGTGCCGCGCGGAACCGTCGAACTGGTGCGGATCACGGCCGGCACCGATGTCATCGGCTATGTCTACAATCTGATATACCGAGGCCATGTCTACGCCTACCAGACGGGCATCCACTACGAGGACGATGCACGCCTGAAGCCGGGTCTGATGAGCCACTGCCTGTGCATCGAGCGCCACCTCCAGGAGGGCGGCACGGTGTATGACTTCATGGCGGGCGACGCGCGCTACAAGGCCAGTCTGGGCAAGCGCGGTCCCGACATGCTGTACCTGCTGATGCAGCGCCGGACCTGGCCGCTGCGGCTCGAGGCTGTGCTGCGGCACGCCAGGCAGTGGGTGCGCTGAGCGACGCTCAGGCCGTCGGTGCCATCCGCTGCTCGCCACGTTCCGCGAGCATGCGATCGAAATAGGCGATCGTGCGCGTCAGCCCGTCGTCCAGCGCCACGCGCGGCTCCCAGTCCAGCATCGAGCGCGCGAGCGTGATGTCCGGACAGCGCTGCGTCGGATCGTCCTGCGGCAGCGGGCGGTGGACGATGCGCGAGCGCGATCCCGCCAGGCTCAGGATGCGCTCGGCGAGTTCCCGGACCGGGATCTCGTGCGGATTGCCGAGGTTGACCGGACCGGTGATGTCGTCGCCGGTGGCGACCAGGCGGATGAATCCTTCGATCAGGTCATCGACGTAGCAGAAGGCGCGCGTCTGGCCGCCGTCGCCGTACAGCGTGATGTCCTCGCCGCGCAGCGCCTGGACGATGAAGTTGGAAACCACGCGCCCGTCGTTCGGATGCATGCGCGGGCCGTAGGTATTGAAGATGCGCGCGACCTTGATGCGGGTGCGATGCTGCCGGTGATAGTCGAAGAACAGGGTCTCGGCGCAGCGCTTGCCTTCGTCGTAGCAGGCACGCGGGCCCATCGGGTTCACGTTGCCGCGGTAGTCCTCGGTCTGCGGATGCACCGTCGGATCGCCGTACACCTCGCTGGTGGAGGCCTGCAGGATCGTGGCGCCGACGCGTTTCGCCAGACCAAGCATGTTGATGGCGCCGATCACGCTGGTCTTGGTCGTCTGTACAGGATCGAACTGATAATGCACCGGCGAGGCAGGGCAGGCGAGGTTGTAGATCTCATCGACCTCGACATAGAGCGGAAAGGTGATGTCGTGCCGCATCGCCTCGAAATGCGGATCGCCGAGCAGATGGGCGATGTTGTCTTTGCGGCCGGTGAAGTAATTGTCGACGCACAGCACGTCGTGGCCGTCACGACGCAGCCGTTCACAGAGGTGCGAGCCGAGGAAACCGGCGCCTCCGGTGACCAGCACGCGTTTGTGCGTCAGGGACATGATCGCTCTGCGTTCCGCAACGTCCTGTATCATGGATCGATTAGAAGGTTCGCGACGCAGCGTCCAGCAAATGCGCGCCTGCAGCGCACGCGTTCGCGTCAGCGTGTCCCGCCACCGGTCTCGATGGCATGGGTCAGCATCGCGAGATCGGTCGGCGTCAGGCTGCCTTCGAGCAGCCGCTGCGCCTCCGCGCCGTTGCCGCGCGCCGCCTCCAGGATCCCGAGATTGATCCGGATGCGCGCCGGCAGCGACGCGTCGTCACGGAACGGGGCCAGCGCCTGGCGCGCCTCCTCGATGCGGCCGGACAGCAGCAGCGACAGGGCGAGGTCGTTGCTGATCGCCGGGTCGCGCGGCGCCAGCGCCAGCGCCTTGCGATACAGATCCTGCGCCTCGTTGTGGCGGCGCAGGAGATCCAGCGCCACGCCCTTGTTGACCAGCGCCCGCACATCGTCCGGGCGGCTCGCCAGCACCTCGCTGAAGGTTGCCTCCGCCTGGGCCGGCTGGCCGGCGAGCACCTGGATCGAGCCCAGCGCCCCCAGCAGGTCCGGCCGCCGTCCGCTTTCCCGCAGCCGACGCTTCAGCAGCGTCCCGGCCTCGTCCAGCTTGCCGTTACGCGCCAGCCCCTCCGCGCAGCGAAGCTGCAAGGCGGCATCCGACGGGGCCTCGTTCGCTGCCATCGTATACATCGACACGGCAAGGTCCCGGTCGCCCGATCCCTCCGCGGCCTCGGCCACCCGCAGGCGTGTCTCGCCGTTCATCCCGGCGCCGTTCGCCCGGTCGCCGCCCGGCGCCGCACAGGCCGCCAGCCATCCCGACAAGGCCAGCGGCAGCGCGGCCGCCCAGATCCGACTCGCCATGGGCCACTCCTGTCACCGCGCGATCGCGGCGTGCAGCGAATCCATCAAGCGCAGGATCGCCGGCCCGGTTAGCACGATGAACAGCGACGGCATAATGAACAGGATCAGCGGCATCACCAGCAGGACGGGCAGCCGCGCTGCCTTCGCCTCCAGCGCGATCATCCTCTCGCGCCGCAGGTCCATCGCCACGGTCCGCAGCGCCTGGCTGAGCGGGGTGCCGTACTGCATCGCCTGGCCCAGCATCGTGGCGACGCGCCGGGCTCCCTCCACGCCCGATCGCTCGGCGAAGTTGCGGAACGCGTCGCGCCGGTCCGGCAGCACGCGTATCTCGTCGAGCAGCTTGGTGAGCGCGACCGAGATCGCCGGGTTGGAGTGGCGGATCTCGCCGCTGACATGCTCGAGCGCATTCTCCAGCGCCATGCCGGCCTCGGTGCACACCACGAGCAGGTCGAGCGCATCGGGCACGCCACGCCGCAGCGCCGCGAGATAGGGACGGCGCAGGAAGGTCAGCACCCAGTCCGGTCCGAGCAGGCCGACGGGGATGGAAACGCACAGCGCCACGAACTGCTGGGCGCCCGACAGGCCGGCGATCCGCGCGTAGAGGAAGGCCGCCGCCGGAATGCCGATCGCCAGCAGCACCTTGAGGCCCAGCAGCATCGGCAGCACGGCCTGCGGATTGAAACCGCTGCCCGCGATCATACCCTCCAGCGCCAGCAGGTCTCGCTCGGAGTAGAACCTGGTGCGGCCGCGCACCGTGTCGCCGATCCAGCGCAGCATCCGGCGCAGCACGCCGAGCAGGCTGGTGTCGTGCAGCATCCCGCTCTGCCCGCCGGAGAGCGACATCACCCGCTGCTCCAGGTTGCGGGCCGCCAGGTCGCGCAGCAGCAGCACCGCCGCCGCCCCGACCAGGACAACCGCGAGACCGGCCAGCATCACGGCCATCAGGGCGCGATCGTCGGTCAATCCTTGGTCGCTCCACGGATGAGCTGGCGCATCGTGACGATGCCGAGAGCCAGCGTGGTGACGCCGATCACCGACAGGCGGATGCCGCGCGGGTCGTTGAACAGCGGATCGAGGTGGCCCGGGCGCGTCAGGCTCATGAGCCCGGCGGCGATCACCGGCAGGATCGCCATGATGATCGCCGAGACCTTGGCCTCGCTGGCGAGGGCATTCGCGCGCGCCGCGATCGTGAGCCGCTCGCGCACCGTGTCGGCCAGGTTCTGGATGGTCTCCGCCAGCCGGCCGCCGCTGCGCGCCTGCACGCCGATGGTGACCGCGAAGATCGCATACTCGGTGACCCCGGTGCGGCGGTGCATGTTCAGCAGTGCGTCCTCGGCCGAGACATTCATCGAAATCTCGTTGACCACCCGCTGGAATTCGTCGCTGGTCGGGGAGGGCATCTCCTGCACGATCGCCTGGAATGCCTCGGTCACCGGCAGGCCCGCGCGCGTCGCGCTGATCACCAGTTGCACCGCGTCCGGCAACTGGCGCACCAGACGCGCACGGTAGCGCCCGATCTCCCAGCCGAACACCAGGCGCAGCACGACGAAGGCGGTCACGAGACCTTCGAGGGTGGAGACATACCAGCCGGCCAGCAGATGGCCGAACCAGGCCGCGGTCATCCCCATCAGCGCGGCCACGATGAACACGCTGACCGGCGGCACGACGTTGGCCAGTGGCAGACCCAGCGGCAACTGGATGAACCGGGCCAGCATCGTCATCCTCGCCGGCGGCAGCGAGCGCATCCGCAGGCTGCGGTCGTTCCGCACTACCAGCGGACCGATACGCGCCGGGACCACGGCCTCGACCCGCCGCATGAGGCGGGCGCGGCGGCGCGACAGGCTGCTGGCCAGCACCAGCCCGACCAGCGAGGCCAGCAGCACCACCACCGGCAGCGCCAACTCGAGCCGCATCGCTAGATCTCGCTGTTGGCGGCGACCCAGGCGCGTGCGAGGCCGAAATATTCCAGCCGGGACACGAAGCTGGGCCGCGCGTGCGACGCCCGATAGTGCCCGACGATGTGGCCCTGCGCGTCCTCACGCTCGAACTCGTACATCGCGATGTCGTTCATCGTGATGACGTCGCCTTCCAGGTTGCACACGTCACTGACCTGCGTCACCCGCCGCACGCCGTCATGCATGCGCTCGACATGCACGATCAGGTCGGCGGCACTGACGATCTGCTGGCGGATGGCGCGCGCCGGCAGCGCGAACTGGCCCATCTGCACCATGTTCTCAATCCGCGTCAGCGCATCGCGCGTGGTGTTGGAGTGGATGGTGCACATCGACCCGTCATGGCCGGTGTTCATCGCCTGCAGCATATCGAACGCCTCGGGGCCGCGCACCTCGCCGACGATGATCCGGTCGGGGCGCATCCGCAGCGCGTTGCGCACCAGGTCGCGCTGGGTGATCTGGCCGTTGCCCTCGAGGTTTGGCGGCCGCGTCTCCAGCCGGATCACGTGGCGCTGCTGCATGCGCAACTCAGCCGCGTCCTCGATCGTGATGATCCGCTCCCCGGGATCGATCATCTGGCTCATGGCATTGAGCAGCATCGTCTTGCCGGACCCGGTGCCGCCCGAGATGATCACGTTGAGCCGAGCGCGCGCCGCGATGCCCAGCATCCGCGCGACGCCCACGGTCATGGTGCCGATCTCGATCATCGTCGTCAGGCTGAGCCTCTGGCGAGCGAATTTGCGGATCGAGATGCACGGGCTGTCCAGCGCCAGCGGCGGGAAGATCACGTTGACGCGGCTGCCGTCGTGCAGCCGTGCGTCCACCATCGGGCTGGATTCGTCGATGCGCCGGCCGACGCGTGAGACGATCTTCTGCGCGACCGAGGCGATGTGGTCGTTGTCGCGGAACTGCACGTCGGTCAGTTCCAGCTTGCCGTGCCGCTCCACGTAGACCGAGTCGGGCGCGTTCACCAGGATGTCGCTGATCTGGTCGTCGCGCAGCAGCGGCTCGATCGGTCCGTAGCCGATCATGTCGTTGGCGAGTTCCTCCGCCAGCCGCATCTGCTCGCGGCCGGACAGCTCGAAGCGCTCCTCGTTGGCGATGTCGTGGATCACCTGTTCGAGTTGGCGCTGCAGCGCCGATGGCGCGAGGTCCGCGGCGACCCCGGGATCGATCTGCTTCAGCACGCGCGCGCGCAGCGTGACGGCGAGCTGGTCCGGATCCATCAGCGCGATCGGGCGCGACAGCGGCGAATCCTGCGACGGCTCCGGCAGCGGCTGCGTCAGGTCGCGGCGGCCGAAGGTCTTCATCGGCCGAACAGCCGGCGCAGCCAGGACCGCCCGCCGGACCCGCCGACCACTCCGGCGATCTCGCGCAGCAGGGGCGCGAGATGCCGGCGCAAGGCGGGGACACGCTGCACCGCGGGCACGCCCAGGTTTATCGCCTCCAGCATCCGCTTGCCGAGATCGGGGATCACGACGTCCGGCTTGATGCCAAGTGCCTTCTCGATCATCGGCAGCTCCAGTCCGCCCTTCATGTCGGCACGGTTGAGCACGGTGATGACGCGGTCGGCGCCGGTGAGCCCCAGGACAAGCTGGCGGATCGCCTGCGTATCGCGCAGCGACGCGACGTCGGGCGTCAGCACCACCACCACCTGGCGCGCCAGCATGGCGATGCGGTGCATCGGCACCGGCAGCGGCATCGGGATATCGGCCACGATGAAGTTGAACTTCTGCAGCAGCAGGTCGAGCACGCGCGCCACGCCCGCCTCGGTGATCGTCACCTCCGCGTCGAACGACTCCTCCGCCGCGATCAGCCGCAGCCGCGGCTCGACCGCGATCGCCACGCGCTCGAGGAACAGGCTGTCGACGCGATCCGCCTCCTCCAGCGCGATGCGCAGGCCGGGACCGGGATGCGCCGACAGCATCAGCGCGATCTCGCCGCCCTGCACGTGGAAATCGACCAATGCCACGTGGCCCTTGATGCGGCCCATCAGCTCGTAGGCGAGGTTGAGTGCGATCGAGCTGGTGCCCACGCCGCCGCGCGCGCCGCACACCGCGATCAGGTGGCCACCGCGCATGCCGGTGGCGCCGGTGATGCCGACGCCGAGATGCGACAGCAGCAATCGCTGCACCGCGTCGCGCGACAGCGGCTTGGGCAGGTACTCGCTAACGCCCAGATCCTGCACCAGCAGCCGGTAGAAGCTGATCTCGTTGTTGTCGCCGATGACGAACACGCGCACGTCGGGCGGACAGACCCGCGCCAGGTCGTCCAGCACCGCCTGCGGATTATCCTCGCCGGAGATATCGACGATGATGGCGTGCGCCGGTGCCTCACGCTCGAAATAGCGGATCGCCTGGCGGATCGTGCCGCGGCGCAGGTCGAACTCTGCGCCGAGGACGGCGAGGCCGGTACGCAGCGCCGCTTCGGTGATCTCATCGGCGACGAAGGCAACGACCTTGCGGCCGATCTCGATGGGGGGCAGTTCCGCGGTCGGCGGCGGCGCCATGCGGACGGCGTTACTGTGCTCCTGCGCCAAGGCCGGCCCCCGTCGCAGGCGTTGGCGGGGCCGTAGGCGAGGCGATGATCGATCCGACCGAGGCCGGCAGCGGGTAACGCTGCCCGGTGTAGAGCCGCTGTACCGGTGCCGCCGATTCGACGGCCAGACTGGTCTGCGCGCCCGCGCCCGCGACGAGGTCGTTAGGGTTGACCAACATCGTGCGCAGGTTCTCGTTGTTGGCGTCGAGCCCGGCCGGCGGCAGGCTCCAGGTGCCGGGCTTCAGCATCGGATCCGGCGATTCGCAGCCGGCGAGGAGGAGGACGGCAAGCGATGCCGCGCGCAACGCGCTCATTTCAGGATGAACCCCGCGTCGAGCGGCGCGCCGGAGGGGCCGGGCGCCAGTTGGTGGCCTAGCAGCACGCGGTCGAGGTCGGTCGCCGGGCGGAACCCGTCCGTCGGCAGGCGCAGCGCCTGCGGATTGGGCGCCGGCTTCACCAGGTACGGCGTCACGATGATCACCAGCTCGCTCTCGCCGCGCTGGAAGTTGTTGGACTTGAACAGCGCGCCGATCACCGGCAGCTCGCCGATGCCAGGCAGCGCGGTGGTCACGTCGGTGGTGGTCTTCTGCAGCAGCCCCGCGATGGCGAAGCTCTGGCCGGAGCCGAGTTCCACCGTGGTCTCGGCGCGCCGCACCGTGAGCGCGGGGATGGTCAGCGTACCGCCCTGGATCGGCACGCTGACCGCGCCGTTGTTGGTGAGCTGGCTGACCTCGGGGCGCACGCGCAGGTTCAGCCGAGTCGGCGACAGCACGGTGGGCACCACGGCCAGGCTGACGCCGAACTGCTTGAAGTCCACGGTGATGGTGGTGGTGCCGTTGCTGGAATTGCCGGCGATCGGGATGGGGAACTCGCCACCGGCCAGGAAGCTCGCGGTCTCGCCCGACTGCGCGGTGAGGTTGGGCTCGGCCAGGATGGCGATGAGCTGGTCGGCGGCCAGCGCATCGATGATGCCGTTGACGTCCCAGTTGCCGTTGCCCGAGCGGAACCCGGCGCCCAACTGGTTCGGCACCGCGGGCGCGCTCTGGAACGGCGACATGCCCAGCGGCAGCAGCGGGCTGATGGCGCCGCCGGTCGCCGCCCCGGTCAGCAGCCCGAAGCGCCAGTTGTTGCCGTTGGCGCCGAGCGCCTGCCAGTTGAAGCCGAGCTGGCGGGTGATGGTGCGGCTGATCTCGGCGATGCGGACGCGGACGTTCACCTGGATGGAGGTCAGCACCGCAAGCTCGGACAGCACGATGGTGCGCTCCCCGGCATAGCCGCGGGCGATTGCCTCGGCCTGCTGCGCGGCGGCGGGGGTGGGGACGATACCGTTCAGCACCAGCCGGCTGCCCACGGCGGTGGCCTGCACGCCCTGTGCGCCGGGCACCAGTCGCGCGATGGCCAACTGGATCTGGCTGACGGTGGCGGCCGAGATCTCATTGCGCGGCGGGCCTGGCGCCACGGCCTCGGCCGTGGGCAGCTTCGGCTGGCTGCCGCTCGGGCCGACGTTCACGTCGTACTGCACGATGGCGGAGCCGCTGTCGGCCGTGGCGACGACGGTGGTGCGCCCGGGGGCGACGCCCATGAGGAACAGGCTGGTGGGGGAGGCGGGCTGCACGCGCGCCACGCCCGGATCAGCCGACATCACGGTGGCGGCCGGCGCCGGCAGCCGCAGCAGCATGCCGGTGCCGGCCGGCAGCGAGATGTTCTGGCTGCGGCTGGCGGTCTCGGGAGCGGCGGGCGGCGAGGCGGGGGCCTGGGCCGGCGTGACCGGGGCGCGCTGGGCGAGGGCAGGCGGGACGGGCAGGGCGGCCGCGACCAGGGCTGCGAGCAGGAACAGGACCGGCGGGCCGGCGCGCCCCATCATCGGAACTTCACTTCGTTGCGCTGATCGCCCTGGATGACTTGGACGGTGGCGGTCGGGTTGGTGGCGCGCGCACGCACGAGCGAGACGTCCGCGCCCGAGGTCGGCGCGCCGACCTGGCTGCTCAGCAATTCGTCGGACACTGCGCGAATCGCAAGGCTGAGGGTGCCGAGACGGCGTGCCACGGCCAGCCTCTCGGCCTGGTCGGTGGTGACCTGGACGGTGACGGTGCTGGCGAGCCGGCCGGCGGTATTGCCGGTGGCCGGGGCGCCCTGCGCGATGTCCTGGTCGACGGCGATGACGCGGATATTGGCGAGCACGCTCTCGCTGGCCACGAGCTTGGTCCGGCTGCCGTCGGGGGGATCGAGTTCCTGGGTCAGGATGATGTCGACATGGTCGCCCGGCCAGATCAGGCCTGCGACACCGCTGACCGGATCGACGCCGATCGACACCGCGCGGCTGCCGGGGGCGAGGACGGCGGCCAGGAAGCCACGCTCCTTCGGGCGGATCAGATCCTCACTCAGCAGCGGGGCGCCGGCATCGAGGTAGCGCTTCAGCAGCGCGCCCCGCAGGCTGGCACGGCTTTCCGGGCTGTCGATCACCACACCGGGCGGCAGCCTGTCGGACGGCACGGTGCGCACGCTGAAATCGTCCGATCGCGCCAGCGTGCCGGGCAGCACCGCGTGTGCGGCGATGAGGTAGGAGGTGGTGATCGGCGCGATCACCACCTGCGGCGCGGCGGCCATGCCGGGCGCTCGCGGAGGATTGGCTATCTGATAGGCGATCAGGCCGAGTGCGGCGGCCGTGAGCATGAGCAAGCCGATGATGACGACTCTCAGAGACATTGGTCAGCCTCCCGGGCTGGCCAGAACGGTCCAGATACCGCCACAGGCAATTGCCATGCCATAGGGCAGCGAGCCGCTCCGGGCAATGCGCCAGCGTTCCGCGACGGCAACTCGACGCAGCAGCGACGCATCGCGCCGCGGTGGTGTGGCGCTTGCGCCACGAAACACCCGCCGCAGGACGAGATGGACGCAGCCGAGGACGCCTCCCGCGAGTGCGGTGATCAATACGAATCGATAGACCGACTCGGGGGACAGTCCGAGCGCCATGGCGCTGGCGAGCTTCACGTCGCCGCCGCCCATGACGCCGCGGGCATGGGCGAGCACGAGCAGGAGGAAGAGGGCCGCGGCGAGGGCGATGGAGATTGCGAGGGAAGGCAGGCCGGCAGCGGCGCGCCCGAGCAGGCCGATTGCGGCGAGCGCGACGACGAGGCCGTTCGGGATGATGCGGGCGGCGATGTCGGACCACGCCGCGAGCACGAGCACGATGATGGTCGCCGCCGCCAGAAGGTCAGCGGGCCAGGTCATCGGCTCTGCCGGAGAGCGCTCCCCTCCATCCGCAGCCTGCCCTTTTGCGTGGAGGGCCGATCAGCCGCCGGGATTGTTGACCGCGTTGGTGAGTTTGGCGACCAGGTTGGTGAACACCTCTGACAGTCCGTTGCTTAGGGTGGTTGCCGCCGCCCCGACCGCTACGATGATCGCCGCGCCCAGGACGGCGTATTCCATGGCGGAGATGCCCTTCCGGTCGCGAAGGGCGCAGTCGATCCAGCAGATCAGGCGTGTGAACATTTCGTTGGCCCCTGTGAGCTGTAACTTTTGGATGGCGGTCTCACGATCCTTTGACATCCATAACACCGCACCATATTCTGTGACAAGTAATCCATGATTCAGATCAAATTTGGTACTCACTGGACACCCGCTGGTAGTAAAACTCTGGGCCGGCCTGGCGGGAGGGGCGCGTCGCCTCCGCGGTGACAAACGTGGCGCGACAACCTTGCTGTTCGGCGCCACCGCGCTGCTGCTGATCGGCTTCGTCGCGCTCGGCACCGAAGCCGGGAACTGGTACGCGGTGAATGCCACCGTGCAACATGCTGCCGACGCTGCCGCGATGGCGGGAGCCGCGGCCCGCTCGGCGAGCGGAAATATGGCAGTCGCGACCGCGGCGGCGCGACAGGCGGCGCAGTTCAATGGCTATGGGGACGGCGGCGGCACGATCGTGACCGTGACCGACGCCTCCACCGCCTACGCCAATTCGTCGGCCGTCCGGGTCCAGATCGAGGCCAGCATCGCGCCCATCCTCCTCACGCTGTTCTCGAGCGCCACCCCGGCCGTAAAGGTGGCTGCCGTCGGCGTAGTGAAGGACATCGGTCCAGCCTGCCTGCTGGCCACCAGCGGCGGTCTGACCATCGGCGCGAACCAGCATAGCTATAGCTGCATCTATGCCTCCAATGCAGCGGGAGCGGATTCGATCAGGGTGTTATCCAGTGTCACTGGCGACGGGGTCTACGGCTACACAACGGTCGGCACGTGCCCGACCTGCGGGACGCTTTATTCAGACCGTCCTGCCGCTGCCTATCAGCCGAGCACCACAAACCCCTACAAGGATATATACAATGGCGTCAGCGCTGCTCTCGCTGAGCTCCGGCCGACGATAGATTATGAGGCAGTGCCGCCGCCGTCCGGCAGCGACTACGCTCTCGTGCCCGTCACCGCCGCCGGCGAGTTCAACGGCACCACGTATGCCTGGCAGACAGGTCGTCCCCTCTACGTTTACACATCCGACGTTGTCATCAACGCAAATACGACCGTGACGCTGGTTCCCGGCCTATACATTTTCCTCGGTGCCAGCCTGCGAATAGAGGGTGGCAGAGTCCAGTGCATGAAGCAGCCGCAGGGGACGGTACCCTGTGATGCCGCTGATGGCGTCACGATCATTCTCGCCGCCGGCCAGATGACCGATCCGGGGCGTCTCGTTATTGGTCCGGGTGCCGAAGTAGCGTTGCATTCGCCCGCCACTCTCCTCGCAGTGGCGCCAAATGTGCCGTCCCCCTATCCCTTGCTGAACGGCATGCTGTTCTATCGGCCTGCGACGGTCGACCAGGGAGGCGATGCGGGTAACCCAGCCGTCGACATCAGTGGCAGCGCCGGCACGCATCTCCTGGGCGGCATGTATTTCCCGAACGCCTATGTCCGATATGGCGCCAACTATGGCCAAGACCCCGACGCCGGGTCCTCCTGTGTGGTTCTGGTGGCTGCCACGATCGACCTCACCACCACGCCGAGTTCCTTCCCCTCGGGCAGTCAATGCACCACAACGCCAACACCGCGGGTGCGTGCCGTACGGTTGGCAGGCTAGCGTGAGGATCTTTCGCAGAGCCAACCTTCCGCATGACTGCCGCGGCGCGGCGGCAGCGGAGTTCGCTCTGATCGCGATGCCGCTGATGCTGCTGTTGTTCGCGACGTTCAGTATCGGTCTCTACGTCTACGAACAGATGCTGCTGGGCCAGGCGGTGCGCGCCGGCGCGCAGTATGCGATCTCCTTCCCGACCGAGATCGACGGCATCAAGGGCAAGATCCGCGCGGCTCTGCCGGAGCCTCTGAATCGAGAAATGCTGGAGCCTGTCGTCACTACCTGCCATTGCGATGGTAATGGCAGCGGCTGCGCCCTGGTATGCGCCGACGGCGCGCCGCAACAGACCTTTGTCACTATCAGCGCTGCGCTGCCGGCCGCACCGATCGTCGGTAGCGGCTTCGGCGCCATTCCGCCCCCTGCGGTGAGTTATGTCGTCCGTGTACAGTAACCGTCGCTGGTGCTGGCTCGGCCGAAAGGGCAGCGCCACTTTGGAGACTGCGCTGATTCTCCTGCCGCTGCTCACCCTGATGTTCGCGGGTATCGACCTGGGACGATACTTCCTAACCACGCAGTCACTGGTGAATCTCGTCAACGAGGCGACGCGCCGTAGCCTGGCCGACAGCCGCTGGCAGGTAAGCTGCACCACCTGGTCCGAGTCGACCAGGATTGCGCCGTTCCTCGACCCGGCCCGGCTGAAGGTGTGTGTGTATCCGAACTCCGACGCATATCAGCACAATGGCGTCTGGGTCGAGGCGACCTACGAGTTCGAGACGATCACGCCTTTACCGCCGGTACTGAACTGGCTCGCTGGCCCTCTGCGCGTGGAGAACAACGTCTCGTACTGAGCGGCGAGGCGGGTGTAGGCAAGCTGGCCCTCGGTCCGGCAATGTCAGATCGAGCGGCGGCGGGTCCGCAGCAGGCCGCCCAGCAAGGCAAGCCCACTGCCCAACACTGCGAGGGTCGTCGGCTCCGGCACCACCTGCGTTGCCGTGATCGTCATGGCGAGGGTGCTGGAGCGGAACTGGGTGGGAGCGCTACCTACCGTGCCACCGTTCGGCCCGGGCATGCCGAGAAGGCCGGGGAGGTTGTTGGTCTGGCCGACATACTGCTGCAGCAGGTCGGTCAAGCCGACCGTCACCGTGCCGGCGGGAACCATGCCTGTGAGCGTGCCGGCGCTGTTGCTGGCGCTGCTCAGACCGACCACGCTCGTGGTACCGACGCTGCCGCCGTTGACCACGACTTCATAGATGTCTCCAACCGCCACCAGGTCGGTCACCTGGATTGACAGCATGTAAAATAGCCCGGCCGTGGTCAGCGGTGTCGTAAAGGACAGCAGGCCCGCGGTGAGCGGCACGGTTGCCATCGGGTTGATGGAGATGCTGCACCCCGTGCTGCCGGGCGTGCAGAGGCCGCCAACACTGGCGACCGGCAGGTGTGAGGCCGTGGTTCCTGGCGCCGACGCGACCGAGCTGGAAGTCTCGAAGATAAACTCCTGCCCGAACTGGAACGGGGCCGCCAGGGCAGGGGACGCAGTGAGCGCCAGCAGGCCGCCGATCAGAATGGGCCGAATCATCATAAGCTCTCCCCTCACGCGTACCGCCGCGGTCAAAGCCTTCTGCCCGCCGACGGGAAACGATACCTGTGGCGAGCAGGCCTAACAATGCTAATTCTTGCCAAATTCCCATTTTATAAACGATCCAACCGCGGCTATCGGAGAGGAGTGATATTTTGCCAGATTCCACGCCATTTTATGGATACCCCGCCTCGCGGTCCGATGCTCGCTTGACCCGTCCAACGGCGCACCAGATCCTCACCTTCTCCGCAACCGTGTTGTCATGACCGCAAAGCCCCGCGTCACCGTCCTCACCCACCCCCTGGTACAGCATAAGCTCACCCTGCTGCGCGACCGCGCCACGCCGACTGCGCAGTTCCGCCAACTCACGCGCGAGATCAGCCTGCTGCTCGCCTATGAGGTCACCCGCGACCTGCCACTCGACCCGGTGCCCATCGACACGCCGCTCGAGCCGATGATGGCCGCGCGACTGGCCGGCAAGAAACTCTGCTTCGTCTCCATCCTGCGCGCCGGCAACGGCATCCTCGACGGCATGCTCGACCTGGTGCCCTCGGCCCGCGTGGGCCATGTCGGCCTCTACCGCGATCCCGCCACGCTCCAGGCGATCGAATATTACCTGAAGCTGCCAGAGGACGTGGCGCAGCGGCTGTGCATCGTGGTCGACCCGATGCTGGCGACCGGCCACTCGGCCAGCGCGGCGGTGGCACGAGTCCGCCAGGCCGGTGCGTCACGCATCCGCTTCGTCTGCCTGATCGCGGCACCCGAGGGCCTCGCCACCTTCGCCGCCGACCACCCGGACGTGCCGGTGTTCACTGCCGCGATCGACCGGGAACTCGACGGGCACGGCTATATCCGGCCCGGCCTGGGCGACGCGGGGGACCGGCTGTTCGGCACCAAGTAGCGCGGCAGGAGTTTTGCCGCGTCGTTCCCCCGCTACGCCGCCATCGCCTGCGCCACCGCGACCAGCGCGGCGTCGCTGCCCCGTCCGCCGACGATCGAGAGGCCGACCGGCAGACCGTCCACCGTCGCGCCGGGCAGGTTGACCTGCGGCACGCCGGTCAGGCCGCCATGCGAGCAGAGGCAGGAGATGCGGTCGCGCAGCGGTCCCAGCACCGGCAGCGGCAGCCCCTTCTTCGGCGCCGGGAATGGCGTGGTCGGCAGGCACAGGATGGTGCCGGGCGGCAGCAGATAGGCCAACCGCCCGCGCGCCTCTTGCCGCATCAGGTCGGCCCAGCCGCGCTCCGCCTCGCCGATCGTGGCGCCCAGCACCAGACCGCGCGCCACGTTGAACGCCATGCGAGGATTGTCGCGCTCCACCCAGGGGCGGAAGGTCTGCCACGCCTCCACCGGCTGCAAAGTCCGTTGCGCGCGCGCCCACACCGACAAACCCGGCGGCGCCATCACCTCGTCGCGCATCTCGCCCACCAGCGCCGCCAGCCGATCCACCATCGGCCGCAGCGCCGCCGCCACCGCCGGGTCGGCGAACCCGAACGCATCCACCGCGACGATCAGCCTCGTCGGCAGCGCGGCGGAAATTGCCTCGCCCAGCAGCACCGAGGAGACGCGCGCGAAGGTCGCCGCGTCGCGCGCGAACCAGCCCGTGGTGTCGGACGTCGGCGCCTGCGGCAGCATGCCGGAGAGGTCGAGGCGGCCATGCGTCGGGCGGATGCCGTACAGGCCGCAGAAGCTGGAGGGCACGCGCACCGACCCCCCGGTGTCGGTGCCGAGCGCCGTGTCGCACAGCCCGGCCGCCACCGCGGCGGCGGACCCGGAGGACGATCCGCCCGGCACGCGGTCGGGCGCCTGCGTGTTGAGCGGCGTGCCGTCGAATGCGTTCTCGCCGAGGATGCCGAGCGACACTTCGTCGGTGACTGTCTTGCCCACCAGGGTCGCGCCGGCGTCCAGCAGGGTCTGCACCGCCCAGGCATGCCGCGTCGGGATCGGGTGGGCACGCGCCCAGTCGTGGTTGCCGCCACCCGTCGGATGGCCGGCCACGTCGAACAGGTCCTTGGCCGCGAAGGTCAGGCCATGCAGCGGGCCGGCCGCGGCGCCCTCGATGGTGAGGCGCGGGCCGGGGACGAAGGCGTTGACGGCGTCGGACATGCGGTGGCCTCGATGCTGGGACGCGGGTAGAATGCCGCCTCAGCCAAGGGAGCGAAACTGATGGCCGACAATGGACCGACGATCATCGAACTCGACCGCAAGCGCATGCAGGCCATGGCCGCGAAGGACATCGCAACGCTGAACGACGTGCTGGCCGACGACCTGATCTACACGCATTCCTCCGCGCGGCTGGACACCAAGCAGAGCCTGATCGGCAACATGGAGTCGGGTTCCACCGTCTATACCTCGGTCGTGCCGTCGGACGTGACGGCGCAGGACCTGGGCGGCGCAGTGGTGCTGACCGGCGTCGCGCGGATCGAGGTGAACTCGGGCGGCAAGCCGAACGCGTTCTCGGTGCGGTTCACCGATGTCTACGCCAACCGGGGCGGCCGCTGGCAGATGGTGACGTGGCAGTCGACGCGGCTGGCGGACTGACCGCTACGCGGCGATCGGCAGCCGGCAGCCGGCGAACTTCGCCCCCGCGACATCCGCCTCCGCCAGGTCGGCGCCGGTAAGATCGGCGAAGGACAGGTCGGCGCCGGCCATGTTCACTCCGCGCAGGTCGGCGCCGCGCAGATCGGCATGGCGCAGGCTGGCGCCCGACAGGTCGGACGCCATGCGCCGTGTGCCGTTCAGCACCAGCGTGCGCAGCTTGGCGCCCTGCATGGAGGCGCCGTCCAGCATCGCACCCGTCAGCACGATGCCGCGCAGATCCGCATTGTCGAACCGGCAGTCGCGGAAGTCCGCCTGTGCGCAGCGCGCCGCCTGCATCGCCGTGCTCGACAGGTCGAGCCCGTAGAACACCGTGCTGCGAGCAGTGATCATGGTCAGGCAGGCGCCGCCCAGCCCGCCGGCGGTGCGCAGGTCGAAGCCGCTGAGGTCGAGCGCCGTCCCTGCCGCGCCGCAGGTTTCGATGAACTGGCGGTGCAAATGCAGCAGGACCTCCAGGCTGGAGTCGAGTTCGCGGAGCAGCCGGCCGTTCGGCTTGTCGGACAGCGCGTCCTTCAGGTCGGCACCGGCCAGGTTGGCGTATTCGAAGCTGGCGCCCGTGATGATCGCGCCGCGGAAGCAGGCGTCGCGTGTGTCGGCCTGGGCGAAGTCCGCCCCTTGCAGGTTGGACCCGGTGAAGTTGGCACCGCGCACATGCGCGCGAACCAGCTTGCAGCCGCGCATGATCGCCTCGGAGAAATCGGTCTTCACCGCGACCGCGCCCGTGAGGCTGGCACCGGTCAGGTTGGTCCCGGTGAAGCCGGCCGTGGCGGCGATGCCCGGCGCATCGCGCGGCGCCACCGTACGGAAATCGCCGCCGGCATCCACCGTGACATGAGCGCCGGGCCGCAGGTCGGCCTCGAACAGGTTGGCGCACACCATGATCGCGCCGGCAAAGAAGCAGCCACGCAGGTCAGCGCGCATCATGGAGACGTTCTCCAGATTCGCCTGGCGGAAGTCGCAGGCGAACACCGTCGCGGAATCGAAGCGTGAACCGCGCATGTCGGCGCCGAAGAACGACGAACCGGTGAAGTCGGCGTGCGACAGGTCGACACCGGCAAGGCGGAGGCCGGACAGGTCGTGGCTGGTGAACACCGCGCGCCTGCCCCCGCGCGAGGCGCGATACAACGTATGAAGCCGCACCGCCTCATCCAGTTGCGCCTGCGTGAGTCTGGTGAGGTGAGAGGTGGGCGCAGCCACGACAGAACGAACCCCGCTTCTTGCGGGGTCCGATTATCGGCGGAGTTCCTTAATTCTTGGTGGACTACTGCAGCGAGATACCCATCGCCTCGCTGTAGCGGCGCGCCGGCTCCAGCGGGTCACCGTACTTGCGGTGCATCGCCGTGTGGTAGGCGGCCGCGAGCACCAGGCGGTCACGCTCCGGATGCCGATTGGTGCCGAAATCCATCAGCATGCACTGGGCGATTTCCTGGTTGTGCGGGTCATTGCCCAGCTTGGTCGCGGCGAGCGCGATGCGCTGCACCAGCGGTGCGCGGTCGCCCACGTTGTCCAGGTAGGCCTGCGTCCAGGCGAGGCTTTCCTGCCCGTTCAGCGAGCACACGGCGTTGTCGACCCGATCGAGCAACTGCCCGGCGGTCAGCCGGTCGGCGCCGCTCGGGGCCGCGATCGCCACCGCATGGACGTCGCCGATGCCCTTCTGATGGCCGGCGACGCGGTTCAGGTAGGACGCCAGCAGGTAGATCAGCCGCAGCCGCCGCGGATGGTCGAAATTGTCGAAGAACCACGCCAGCGTGTTGCAGTACTCATAGCAATGGTGCGGCATCGAGAAGTTGTTCGGCTCGGTCGTCTCCAGGACCACCTGGGCGGCGGCGATCTGCAGCACGTCGAGGATCCGCCGAGGGTCCTTCCCGGCCTTCAGCAGCTTCGTCACGGTGTGGAGGTTGTCGGGCTCCTGCCCGCGCAGGACGACCTCGATCAGCCCGGCGGCCTCCTCCTGGTTCAGCGCTTCCTTGTTGTTGCGCAGCACCGCGAGTTCCGCCTCGCTGACGCCACCATAGGGGACGGCGTGCAGCGCCTCGCCCTCGATGTTCATCTTCACCATGTTGCAGGCCATCTCGTAGGTCGAGTACCAGCGCGGCCCCACGGCGATATCGAGCGCCCCGGCATACAGCACATGATGCGCCGCCGGATCGTCCCAGCCGATCGCGTTGCCGATCTCCACCGTCGAGCGGGCGCGGTACGCCTTGTGGCCCGTCGTGTAGGAGCGGTTGAACAGCATGCGATCCTGCATGTCGATCAGCCCGGCAAACACCAGTTCCGCCAGGACCTCCTTGCGATTGGCGGTGTCCTCCATCAGGCCCAGGAATGTGCGGTAGGCATCAAGCACCTGGCCGCGATGCACCAGCGTCATCCAGGTGTTGAGCCGCTCTTTCAGCGGGCCCTCCTGGTGCAGCGGCTCCTGGTCCGCCCAGTACACCACCGGCTCCGGCGGCGCCTCGATCTTGGACGAATTTCCGCGCATCCGCGTGTAGTGGCCGGGGGCCTTGTCGATCTTCTGGTTCCAGATATCGAGGCCGCTCGGGATGTACCAGATGGTCTGTGCCATCGGCAGCATCGCCAGGTCCTGCGGCACCATCTTCGTCAGATTGACGGTGGCGCGTGCGCTCAGCAGGCAGTGATCGTTGTTGACGAAGTTCGGATAGCCGTCGTCGATCCGCTCATGATACGGCACATGCGTATACGGGGCGTGGATGCGGACACCCTCCGCTATGATCTCCTTCAGCGGGCGGCCGGCGCGCACGAGGTCGTAGTAGACCTGACTCGCCCCGATCTGGTCGCGCGCCAGCACCCGCTCCTCCAGCTTGGCGTATAAGGTGCTCGTGGCGCGGTCCACTTGCATGTCCATTCTGGCGTCCTCCGGCAAATCGCTGAGTTATCCTACGCTTGACATGGCTGATCCGACAACCATGGTGACGCCGGCGGGAGGGGAGCGATATGACGGATACGCAATGGACGATCAGCACTGTCGCAGGGACCGGCGCGCAGGGCTTTGCCGGCGACGGCGGGCCGGCGACGCAGGCGCTGCTGAACAACCCGTTCGACCTGGCCTTCGCGCCTGATGGCAGCTTGGTTTTTTCCGACACGTTCAATCACTGCATCCGACGGATCGA
Source organism: Acetobacteraceae bacterium (assembly GCA_037201625.1). Taxonomy (GTDB): domain Bacteria; phylum Pseudomonadota; class Alphaproteobacteria; order Acetobacterales; family Acetobacteraceae; genus JAMXLO01. Next base: position 990,537 of record JBBCGR010000004.1, read on the forward strand.
CGCGCGCAGCGGCGTCATCACCACCATCGCCGGCACTGGCGAGCGCGGCTTCGCGGGCGACGGCGGGCCGGCGATCGCGGCCCAGATGAACGAGCCGTACGGCATCGTCATCGATCGTTCGGGCACCATCTTCACCGCCGACCGGCTGAACCGGCGGGTGCGCCGGATCGACGGCGCCAGCGGCGTGATCACCACCCTGGCCGGCGACGGGTCCGGCCGCTATGGCGGCGATGGCGGGCCGAGCGCACAGGCGGGCCTGGCCGAGCCCAACGGGCTCGCGCTGGATCGCGGCCATCACCACCTGTTCATCGCCGATGTGGCCGATCACCGCGTGCGCGTCATCGACCTCCAATCGGGCGTGATCAGCACCTTCGCCGGCACCGGCGCCGGCGAGCACAGCGGCGATGGCGGGTCAGCGCGCGCGGCGGGCGTCTTCGGCGCGCGCGCGGTGGCGCTGGCACCCGACGATTCGCTCTACGTCATGGAGCGCCAGGGCAGCAGCATCCGCCGCGTGGTGGCCGGGCTGATCAGCACCGTGGCCGGCACCGGGGCGCGGGGCTATGACCGCGACGGCGGCGATGCGCGTCACGCCGTGTTCAATGCACCGAAGGAAATGGCGGTCGATCCCGCCGGCAACATCTACGTGGTCGACACCGAGAACCATGCCATCCGCATGATCGACGCGCAGAGCTGGATCGTCACCACGATTGCCGGCACCGGCGCCTCGGGGCCTGGCGGCGACGGCGGACCTGCCAAGGCGGCCGGCCTCGCGCGGCCGCACGGCGCCGTCGTGGGGCCGGACGGCGCGATCTATATTGGCGATTCCGAGAACCACCGTATCCGCAAGCTCGTTCCGAACACATAGCGGCAAGTAACGGGTCCCGAGGGCTCTGCCCTCGGCGGGGTCCCGAGGCAGAGCCTCGGATCGGGGTTCGGGGTGAAACCCCGCTCGCTCCGCAACGGGCCGGAGGGTTTGCCGCCGCCGCGTTGTCTATGGTCTAGTGCCTCCCAACGACAAGAATACAGGAGGAGACGATGCGGTGTCCGTCATTGGCTGACGGCCTGGTCGCGCTTGCCGCGCTGATCGGGCCCGTGGCGGCACAGGCCTGCGACAATCCGCGCCAGATGGATGGTTTCAAGACCTGCGCCGATGTCGCCAAGGCCGAAGCCGAGGGCAGTTTGGTGCTGTACAGCACTGATCCGGAGGCGGGGTCCGAGGCGGAACTGGCGAAGTTCCGTGCCATGTTCCCGAAGATCCGCACCAGCTATATGCGGCTGCAGGCTGGTGCGCTGTATGCCAAGCTGTCGGCCGAAAGGCAGGCCAGGTCCTACCTGGTAGACGTGGTGCAGCTTTCCGACATCAGCTTCGTGCGCGACTTCGAGAAGCGCGGCGGTTACATGGGCTATGTCTCGCCCGAAATGACGAACTTCCATGCCGAGTACAAGAGCAAGCCCGAAGGCCTGTGGACCTGGGGCGCGATCAGCATGGCCGGCATCGCCTACAATCCCAAGCTCGTGTCGCAGGACGAGGCGCCGAAGACCTGGAAGGATATGCTGGACCCGAAATGGACCGACACCGTGACGGTGAAGACCTCCACCTCCGGCATGCAGCACATGACCTGGTATCAGATGCGGCTGCTGTACGGTGACGACTACTGGGCGAAGTTCGCTACGCTGAAGCCGAAGGCGTTCGATTCGTACGTGCAGCAGTTCGACCGCACGGTGAACGGCCAGGAGAAGATCATCGATACGGCGCAGTATTCGGGTTTTCTCCAGTTCAAGGCGAAGGGCGCGCCGATAGAATACGTGTATCCGCCGGACGGCCTGGTTGCGGTGCCGGAATTCTGGGGCATCGTGAAGGAAGCGCCGCATCCGGAGGCGGTGAAGCTGTTCCTGGACTGGTTCCTGGGCGTGCCCGGACAGACCGGCTATGGCGAGGCGCTGGCCTACAACTCCATGCGTGCCGATGTGCCGGCGCCGCCCGGCGGCGTGAAGGTGAGTGAACTCAAGCTGCTGTTCCCCACAGATTGGGACGCCTTCCTGAAGACCCACACGCAGTTCGTGCGCGAGTGGGACAAACTCACCGGCCTGCGCTGACCGGGAGACGATCGTGGTGCTTCGCGACCTGGGTCCGCGGCAGATCGTCATGCCGCTCGTGGTGCTGCTGTGCGGCGCGCTTGTGCTGTATCCGATCGGCTTCCTGATCGCCGAATCGCTCAATGTCGGTGATCCGTCGGCCTTTCCAGCCGAGGAGTACGGCTTCGACAATTACCTGAACCTGATTGATGATTCGCGTGTCCTGACCAACACGCTGCTGGTCTCCTGCATCGCCACCGTGCTGGCGGTGCTGTTCGGCTTCCTGCAGGCCTGGATCCTGACGCGCACCAACATCCCCGGACGCCAGCGGCTGGAACGGCTGATGGAGTTGCCGTACTACATGACGCCGCTGATCGGAGCGCTGGCCTGGGGCGTGCTGCTGGGTCCGAAGACCGGCCTGGTGAACCAGGCCTGGCGGTCGCTCGGCGCGCCGGGCGATCTGTTCAACATCTACTCCGCCTACGGCATCGCCTGGGTGATGGCGCTGTTCGAAGGCACTGTCGCCTTCGTCATGATCTCGGCGGCGATGAAGTCGATGGACCCGTCGCTGGAGGAAAGCTCGCGGGTGATGGGGGCCGGCAAGCTGCGCACCGCTTTGCGTATCACCTTGCCCCTTGTCGCGCCCGGCGTGCTGAGCGCCACCATCTTCGTGTTCGCCGAGATGCTGGGCTCCTTCGCTGCCGCCTTCGTTCTGGGCATCCCGGGGCGGTTCTATGTCGTCACCACCTCGATCTGGCAGGCGACGCTGTCATTCCCGCCCGACTATGGCCGCGCCGCGGCGATGGGACTGTCGCTGTTCGGCGTCATGCTGGTCACGCTGACGTTGGCACGCCTGGTACTGCGCCACGGCACCTACACCACCATCACCGGCAAGGCGTTCCGCCCCCGAGAGATGGATGTGGGGGCATTGAAATGGCCACTGCTCGCCGTCGCGTGGGGTTACATCATCGTTGCGGTGATCCTGCCGCTGGGCGCGCTCACGCTGACCTCGTTCCAGCGTTTCGCCACGGTGGTCTTCTCGCAGATGCAGTTCACCGTTGCGAACTATGAGACCGCGCTGATGATGGGCTCGGTCGGCCCGGCCTTCGTCAACAGCCTGATCCTGGCGATCACCGTCTCCACCATCGGCGTGGTGGTGATCGGCGTGCTGGCCTGGATCATCTACCGCTCGCGCATGCCAGGCGCTTCGGCCGCCGAGTATGTGATCATGTTCCCCCAGGCAGTGCCGCGGCTGGTGTTCGGCCTGGGCCTGCTCTGGGCATGGATCAACCTGCCGATCCCGATCTACGGCACGCTGTGGCTGCTCGGCCTCGCCTATTTCACCGTGTTCCTGCCTCTGGGTTTGCGCACCATCGCCAGCGTGGTGCTGCAGGTGGACCCGAGCCTCGAGGAATGCGCGCGCGTCTGCGGCGCAAGCTGGGTCTACCAGATGCGCACCGTCACCATGCCGCTGCTTCGCCCCGGCCTGGTCGCCGCCTGGCTGCTGATCTTCATCGCCTCGGTGCGCGAACTCGGCGTGTCGGTGTTCCTGATGGGGCCGAACTCCAAGGTCATCGCGCCGGCCATCGTCAATTCGTGGCTCAGTTCGAGTTCGGAACTGTCCGCGGCGATGGCGCTGATCCAGACCGCCACCGTGTTCATCGCTGTCGCCATCATGTTCGGCCTGGCCCGCCGCGTCACCGGAGCAACCCAATGAGCCGCCCACGCATCGAAGTCGCCAACCTCGTGGTGCGCTACGGCGACGTCACCGCGGTCGACAATATTGGCTTCGCCATCGCACCGGGGGAACTGGTGACGCTGCTGGGCCCGTCCGGCTGCGGCAAGACCACGACGCTGCGCGCGGTGGCGGGGCTGGAGACGCCGAGCGGCGGCACCATCCGGCTGAACGACGCGACAGTGTATTCCGCCAGCGAACGCCGCAACATGCCGGCCGAGAAGCGCGGCGTATCGATGGTGTTCCAGTCCTATGCGATCTGGCCGCACATGACGGTGTTCGATAACGTCGCCTACGGCCTGCGTGTGCGCAAACTGCCGCAGGCGGAGGTGCAGCAGAACGTCGCGCGCGTGCTGGACCTGGTGCAGATGGTGCCCTACGCCGACCGGCCGGCATCCAAGCTGTCGGGTGGGCAGCAGCAGCGCGTGGCAGTCGCGCGTGCGATCGCCTTCTCGCCCAGTGTGCTGCTGTTCGATGAGCCGCTGTCGAACCTCGACGCCAAGCTGCGTGCCGAGATGCGGGTGGAGTTGCGTGAGCTGCAGCGCCGGCTGGAGATCACCTCGTTGTACGTGACGCACGACCAGGAGGAGGCGCTGGCGATCTCCGACCGCGTGATCGTAATGAATGGCGGAACGATCGAGCAGATCGGCTCACCGGAGGACATCTACAATCGTCCCCGCAGCCGGTTCGTGGCGGACTTCGTGGGGTCGGCCAACCTGATTTCCGGCACGGTGCGGGGTCCTGGTTCCAACGGGACGCTGATCTTCGACGCGGAGGGTGGCATGCAGTTGGAGGTGGTCGCCGCGGATGTCTCGCGCAGTGGCCAGGATACCGTGGCGCTGCGGTCGTCCTATGTGCATCTCGACCGTGTGCCGGACTCGCACAATGCGGTGGCGGGCAAGATCCACCGCCGCATGTTCCACGGCGATTTCATCCAGTACGTGGTGGACTGGCCGGCGGGTCAGCTCATCGTCCGCCGTCCACCGACCGAGCTGTACGAGGAAGGCAGCGACGTGACGGTATCGTTCGCCCCGATGCATTGCGTGCTGCTGTAGGTGCCAACCCTGCATGGAGATTGCTTCGCTGCGCTCGCAATGACAGGGAGCTGTCCCCCTTTCCCCCTGTCATTGCGAGGAGCGGAGCGACGAAGCAATCCCCACCGCGCCGCAGCGCCCCCCTACGCCGCCTTCTTCTGCTTCGGCCAGCGTGCGGCAACCATCGGCAGCACCTGCTCGATCAGCTTGCGCGTCTGGTCAAGCATGTCCTCATCCCCGCTCGCCGCCGGGCGCAGGATGAACTTCGATGCCCCCGCCTCCACATATTGCGCGACACGCTCCAGCATCAGTCCGGCATCGCCGATCGCGAAGTGGCGCTCGGGATCTCGTCCGGTCCGCCGCCGATACGACTCCATCACCTGCGCCACGCCCGGATCGTCCACCCGTCCGAAATGATAGGCGAACGCCGCGCCGTAGTGATCCTCGTCGATATTGCGCCCGCTCTCTGCCAGCGCCGCCTTGATCTCGCCGATCACCCGACCGACATCGGCCGGCGTTTCCGCCCCGGCCTGCCAGCCCGTGCCGTAGCGCGCCGTGCGCCGCACCGCCGCGGTGGAAGAGCCACCGATCCAGATCGGCAGGTCCGGCTGCACCGGCTTCGGCGAAATCGATGCGCCGGTCAGGTGATTGTGCCGTCCCTCGAAATCCACGCTGTCCTCGCGCCACAGCCGCGCGATGATCTCCAGCGCCTCGTCGGTCCGCTTGCCGCGGGTCGCGGTATCGATGTGCAGCGTCGACCACTCCGGCCCCTGCGGACTGCCAATGCCGAAGCCGGGCAGCAGCCGACCCTGCGACAGCACGTCGATCGTCGCACATTGCTTGGCCAGCAGCACCGGATCGCGCAGCGCCAGCGACACCACGTTCACGCCGAACTTGATCCGCCGCGTGCGCCCGGCGATCGCGGCGAGCGCCGTCATGCACTCCAGGATCGGCTGCTTGCTCACGATGCGGTCGGTCTGCCAGATGGAATCGATGCCGCCCGCCTCGCACAGGTCGACCCAGCGCCAGAACCCGTCGACGCTGGAGAATGGAAACTCCATCAGGCCAACGCCGATCGCGATGTTGCGTGCCATGAACGCCTCCCGTCAGTTGTTGCCGACCGCCTCGCCCAGGGTCACGCCGATCTCGCGATGCAGCACCAGGTCGGCATAGGGATCGAGCCCGGTCTGCTCGCGGTTGATGATCACCAGCCGCGAGCCGTTGCGTACCGCAAGCTCGGGGAAGCCGGCTGCCGGATAGACCACCAGCGACGAGCCGATGGTGATGAACAGATCCGCCGCCAGCGTCTCCTCCTCGGCGCGGATCATCGCCGCCGGCGGCATGGACTGGCCGAACGACACCGTCGCCGTCTTCACGAAACCGCCGCAGGATGTGCAGCAGGGCGCCTCGCCGGTCCGCTCGAACTCGGCCCTTATGTCCAGAATCTCATAGCGAAGCTGGCAGTTGAGGCAATGCGCATAGGTCGTGTTGCCGTGCAGTTCGATCACCCGGCTCGCCGCCACGCCTGAGGCCTGGTGCAGCCCGTCGATATTCTGCGTGATCACCGCTGACGCCTTGCCGCGGCTCACCAGCGTCGCGATCGCACGATGGCCGCGGTTCGGCTCCGCCCTGCGCATCGTCTCGTCGGTGGCGAGGCGCCGGCGCCAGGTTTCGCGACGCGCCTCGTCCGAGGCCATGAACGCCGAGAAATCGATCGGCTTCATCTTTGTCCAGATGCCGCCCGGGCTGCGGAAGTCCGGGATGCCGGATTCTGTGCTGATCCCGGCACCCGTGAAGAACACGATCCGCTGCGCTTCCTCGATCATCTGCCGCAGTTCGGCAATGCCAGGGTCGTCCGCCATCATGCCTCCTCTGCCGAAACAGCATGGTCCTCCAGCCCGCGTGCGGCGGCAATAGTGTTGCCGCCTGCCTCCGTGGCCGGCAGACTCCGCCTCGGAAACGCCGAGGAAAATCCATCCGTGCAGAAGATCACTGCCGCAGGCCAGGCAAGGCGGCGCGCCTGGCTGATCGACAGCGCGGATTTCTGGCGACTCTGGTCCGTCGGGCTCGTCGTGTTCACCGTGCGCTGGGTGGAAACGGTCGCCATCGGCGTGTTCGTCTACCAGCACACCAACTCGGCATTCATCGTCGCGATGATGACGATGCTGCGGCTGCTGCCGATGGGGCTGTTCGGCGTTTTCCTCGGAGCGCTGGCCGAACGGATGGAACGGCGCAGCACGCTGATCTGCGTCACCATCGGCATGGTGGCTACCTCCTCGGTGCTGGCGGCATTGGCGCATTGGCACATGCTCGAGGTCTGGCACCTTGCCGTCGCCAGCTTCATCAACGGCCTGGGCTGGGCCACCGACAATCCGGTGCGCCGCGTGATGATCGGCGAAGCGGTCGGCTCGGCGCAGATGGGCACCGCGATGTCGCTCGATGTCGGCGCCAACAACGCGAGCCGCATGGTGGGCCCCACCGTCGGTGGTCTGCTGCTGGCCGGAATCGGCATCGAGGGCGTATTCGCGCTCAGCGTCACGCTCTACGTACTCGCCGTGGCTGCAGCATGTCGCGTGCGCTACCGCAACGCCGTCTTGCCGGTCGCGACCGAATCGGTGCTGGCGCGCATCAGCGAGGGCCTGCGCCTGGTGCGAGGCGACCGGCGGCTGGTCGGTACGCTGACGGTGACCGTGATCTACAACGTGTTCGGCTGGCCGTTCACGTCGATGGTGCCGGTGATCGGCCAGGACCGGCTGCTGCTGGCGGCCGAGGGCATCGGCATCCTGTCGAGCATGGACGGGATCGGCGCGTTCGCCGGTGCCGTGCTGGTGGCCATGTACTGCCGGCCGCACTTCTATCGCCGCATCTATATCGGCGGCGTCATGCTGTACATGGTCATGCTGATCGTGTTCGCGCTGGTTCCGCTGCCGGAGGTGGCCGGCCTCGCGTTGCTGTTCACCGGGCTGGGCGGCGCGGGGTTCAGCATCATGCAGGCGACGCTGGTCTACCTGGCTGCGCCGCCCGAGATGCGCAGCCGCACGCTGGGCGTGCTGTCGGTCTGCATCGGCGTGGGTCCGGTGGGTTTCATCGCCCTGGGCTGGCTGGCCGATGGCATCGGTGCGCCCTGGGCGACCGCGGCGATGGGCGTGACCGGCCTGCTGCTCATGCTGCTGACGCGTCCGTTGTGGCGCGTGATCTGATCAGTCGAGGTCGAGCGCCATCAGCGCTTCGTCGTGGAACCGGCCGGCGACCTTCAGCGAGCGGCGCTCGATGCCGTACACGCTGAACCCCATGCGCTGGTACAGCCGCTGGGCGCGCGCGTTGCCGGCCTCCACCGACAATTGCAGCACCACGGCGCCTGCGTCGCGTGCGCCGGCGATGACAGTCTCGATCAGCAATGGCGCCAACCCGCTGCCGCGATGCGCAGCGGCGACGTACATGCTGAACAGCCGTGCCTTGTGCTGTTCCTTGGCGCCGGTCCGCATCTGCAGGCCGACCAGCCCCACCAGGTCGGTGCCGGCGAATCCACCGTAGCGGGTGAACCCCGGTGCCACCAACCGCTCGGTGAACTGCGACAAGGTCAGCGCGGCCTCATCTTCATAGGCGGCGCCGAACGCGTCGGGATGCAGCCGCAGCGCATCGAGCCGCGTCCGTCGGAACGCCTCGGCATCCGCCACGCGCAGCGCGCGCACGACATGTGTCACGCCAGCGCCGCCGCAATGCGCGAGGCGAGACGCCGCGCCACCTCCTGCTTCGCCAGCCGCGGCCAATCCTCCACACCATCGGCGGTGATCAGGTGCACCGCGTTCTCCTCGCCGCCCATGATCCCGGTGGCCGGGGAGACGTCGTTGGCGATGATCCAGTCGGCGTTCTTGCGCGCCCGCTTGGCCAGCGCGTTCGCCATCAGGTCGTCGGTCTCGGCGGCGAAGCCCACCACCAGGCGCGGACGGCGCGGCCCGGCTTCGGCGATGGTGGCGAGGATGTCGGGGTTGGGCACCAGTTCCAGCGTGGGCGGCGCCCCGCCCGGCACCTTCTTGATCTTGCCGCTCGCCGCGGTTGCGACGTGCCAATCGGCAACCGCCGCCGCGAAGACCGCCGCATCGGCCGGCAGCGCGTTCTGGCAGGCGTCCAGCATCTGCCGCGCGCTCTCCACATGCGTCACCGCGACGCCCACCGGATCGGGCACGCCGACCGGCCCGCTCACCAGCGTGACCCGCGCGCCCAGTTCGGCGAGCGAGGCGGCGATCGCGTGGCCCTGCCGGCCACTGGAGCGGTTGGCGATGTAGCGCACCGGGTCGATCGGCTCGTGCGTCGGCCCGCTGGTCACCAGCACGTGCCGGCCGGCGAGCGGCTGCGTGGGCGCCGCCAGCAGGCGCTCGATGGCGGCGAGAATCTCCGACGGCTCGGCCAGCCGGCCGGGGCCGTACTCGTTGCAGGCCATCACCCCGTCATTCGGTCCCACCATATGGATGCCGCGCGCGGCGAGCAGCGCCATGTTCGCCACCGTCGCCGGGTGCTGCCACATCCGCACGTTCATCGCCGGCGCCACCAGCACCGGCGTGTCGGTCGCCAGCAGCAAGGTCGAGGCCAGGTCGCCGGCGAGGCCCGTCGCCATCTTCGCCAGGATGTCGGCCGAGGCCGGCGCCACCACCAGCAGGTCGGCGCTGCGGGAAAGCTGGATGTGCCCCATCTCGCTCTCGTCGGTCAGCGAGAACAGGTCGGTGTAGACCTTGCTCTCGCTCAGCGCCTGCAGCGACAGCGGGGTGACGAAGTGCTTCGCCGCCTCGGTCATCACGCAGGTGACGCCGCAGCCGCGCCCTCGCAACAGGCGGATCAGTTCCAGCGCCTTGTAGGCGGCGATGCCGCCGGCCACGATCAGCAGCACGCGCCTGGACGACAGATCGGTCATACGGCCCCCGGACGAAACACGCTCACAGCCGCCATCCCGAATGGATGGCCGCGATGCCGCCGGACAGATTGCGCACGCCCACCCGCGACAGCCCTGCCGCGCGCAGCATCCCGGCCAGAGCCTCCTGGTCCGGGAACATCCGGATGCTCTCCGCCAGATATTGGTAGCTCGCTTCGTCATGTGCCACGTGGCGGCCCAGCACCGGCAGCACGCGGAACGACCAGGCGTCATACAGCGGTTGCAGCGCCGCCACTCGCACGCGGGAGAATTCCAGGCAGAAGAACCGACCGCCGGGCTTCAGCACCCGCCGCGCCTCCGCCAGCACCGCCGCCTTGTCGGTGCAGTTGCGCAGACCGAACGCGATCGAGACGCGGTCCACGATGCGGTCCGGCAGCGGCAGGCGCTCGGCGTCCGCCACCACCAGCGACACGCCGCCGATCAGCCCGCGGTCCAGCGCGCGATCGCCGGCCACCTGCAGCATCGAGGCGTTCACGTCGCTCAGGATCACCGGCCCGCCGCCCAGGCCCAGCCAGCCGAACGCGACATCGCCGGTGCCGCCGGCTAGATCCAGCAGCGTACGCCGCGGCGACGGATCGAGTGCCGTCAGCAGCACGCGCTTCCAGGCGCGGTGGATGCCGAGCGACATGAGGTCGTTCATCACGTCGTAGCGCGGTGCGACGCTGTCGAACACGGCGCGGACCATGCCGCCCTTCGCGGCGCGGGGGACACGGCGGAAGCCGAAATCGGTGGAGTCGGCGGAGGCGGGGTTGTCGCTCATTCCGCTCACCTATAGCGTGCCGCGTCCCCATGCCGGAACTCCCCGAGGTCGAAACCGTGATGCGAGGCCTCCGCCAGCGGATGGAGGGGCACCGTATCGTGCGTGCCACGGCGCACCGGCCCGATCTGCGCTGGCCGCTGCCCCCGGGGCTGGAGCGCCGGCTGACCGGCGCGCAGGTCACCGGCTTCCGCCGCCGTGGCAAGTACATCCTCATGCGGCTGGACGGCGGGGATTCGGTGCTGCTGCATCTCGGCATGTCGGGGCGCATGGTGCTGACGCCGCTGCGTCCCAACGCGCCGACGCTGCATGAGCACCTTGTGCTGGAGACCGACGATGGCTGGCGGGTGGGCTTCGTCGATCCGCGGCGGTTCGGCTCGGTGGACCTGGTGCCGACCGCGCAGGAGGACAGGCACCGGCTGCTGACCGGGCTCGGGCCGGAGCCACTGGACGCTGCCTTCACGCCCGCGCTGCTGTCCGCCGCGCTGGCCGGCAAGCGGACTCCGATCAAGGCGGCGCTGCTGGACCAGAAGGTGGTCGCCGGCCTGGGCAATATCTATGTGTGCGAGGCGCTGTTCCGCGCCCGGCTCAGCCCGTTGCGCTCCGCGCACACGATCCCCGGCACGCGCGCGGCCCGGCTGGTGCCGGCGATCAAGGAGACGCTGCAGGAGGCGATCGCCGCCGGCGGCTCGTCCCTGCGCGACTATGTCCAGCCGGAGGGGGAGCTGGGCTATTTCCAGCACGCCTGGAAGGTCTACGGCCGCGAGGGCGAGGCGTGCGAGCGCTGTCCCGGCCGGCCGGTGTGCCCGGGCGTGCGCCGCATCACCCAGTCGGCGCGCAGCACGTTCTATTGCCCACGTACCCAGCGGTAGCTATCAAGCCCGCACCCTTACCGGGAGACCGCACATGGCCGATTTCGAGAACATCATCGTCGAGACGCATGGCCGGGTCGGGCTGATCCGCCTCAATCGTCCGGCCGCGCTGAACGCGCTGTGCGACGCGCTGATGGAGGAACTGGGCAATCAGCTCCTGGCGTTCGACGCGGACCTGGCGATCGGCGCCATCGTGCTGACCGGCAGCGAGCGCGCCTTCGCTGCCGGCGCCGACATCAAGGAGATGAAGGACCGCACGCATCCCGGCGCGCTGCTGGAGGATTTCATCGGCGCCCGTTGGGAGACCGTGCTGCGGGTGAAGAAGCCGGTGATCGCCGCGGTGGCCGGCTTCGCGCTGGGCGGCGGCTGCGAACTGGCGATGATGTGCGACGTCATCCTCGCCGCTGACACCGCGAAGTTCGGCCAGCCGGAGATCAACCTGGGCGTGCTGCCCGGCGCCGGCGGCACGCAGCGGCTGACGCGCGCGGTCGGCAAGTCCAAGGCGATGGACATGATCCTGACCGCGCGGATGATGGACGCGGCGGAAGCCGAGCGCGCCAACCTGGTGTCGCGGGTGTTCCCGGCGGACCAGCTTCTGCCCGAGGCGTTGAAGATCGCCGAGAGGATCGCGAACCTGTCGCCGGTGGCGGTGGCATTCGCCAAGCAGGCGGTGAACCGCGCCTTCGAGACGACCCTGGTGGAGGGCGTGCGGCACGAGCGGGCGCTGTTCATGTCGCTGTTCGGCACGCACGACCAGCGCGAGGGGATGGCGGCCTTCGCCGAGAAGCGCAAGCCGGCGTTCAAGCTGGGCGGGTAGGTGGGCCAGCGGCATCGGGCCGCCGCCGTTCGTTCAGGCGGCGGCGAATTCCACCGTCACGGTGGTGCCGCCGCGGTTCTCCAGCCGGAGTGAACCGCCGAGTTCCGCCGCCAGGCCCTGCATGATCGACAGGCCGAGCCCGTCGGACTTGGCCATGACGCTGCCGGCATCGAAGCCTGGGCCATCGTCCCACATGGTCAGCGCGATCAGCCCATCGTCCAGCCGGCGCAATTCCACCGCGAACAGGTGGCCGCGCCGGCGGCGGAAGATGTGCTTCAGCGAGTTCATCGCCGCCTCGATGACGATCAGGCAGACGATCGTCATTTGCTCGTCCGGCAGGTCCAGACGCGCCGTCCTCACCTGCACCGCGACGTCTACGTCATAAAAGATGTGGTCGAGCATGTCGCGCAGCAGCGGCGCCAGGCCCCGCCGATAGCTCGCCTTGTCGTCGAGGAGGCCCTGCAGAAAGGTGATGGAGGAGATCCGGCCTATCGCCTGCTCCAGCACATCGTCCGCCTTCGCCCCCGCGTCGATCCTGATCTGCGAGCCTTCGAGCATCGCGGTGACGACGTGGAGCTGGTTGGCGACGCGGTGTCGCATCTCCTGGAACATCGTCTCGCGCAGGCGGAGCGAGCTTTCCAGCCGGCCCTGCCATTCGGCGTTGCTGAGTGAGGCGACGCACAGCGCATCGACGAGCACCAGCTCGAACAGGCCTATGAGCAGGAACACCAGCAGCGAGACCGGCGTGACCGGCCATTCCATCGAGAAGCCATAGGGCGGCAGCCAGAAATAGTCGCAGACGGCGACGGCGAGCGCGATGACCGCCACCGCCGGCAGCCGGCCGCAGAACATCGTGGTGAGCGCGATTGCCGGCACGAAGGTCAGGAAGGGGCCGGCGTCCACCTTCTCATCCAGCAGCCAGCGCGCGACGACGGCGCTGACCCAGATGGCGAGTGCGAGGAGCCAGCGCACCCGCCCGGTTCGGCATCGCGCTATCAGGTTCAGGTGACGGGCCGGCCCGGAAAGCGGCAATGCCGTCCCGGGCCAGGAAGCCATACGAAGCATGTCGACCGTTACGCTCCTGCGGCAAGAATCGATCGCAGTGGAACGTTCCTACCAAACAACGCGCGGTGTGGCCAATGGTATGGCTATTCCGCTGCCACGCCGAAATCCTGGCGCACCGGCACCCGGCGGGGAATGTGCAGGGCGAAGGCGGAGATCAGCGCCGATGCGGCGGTGAAGCACGCCAGTCCATAGAGTCCGCCCGAGTAGCTGCCGGTGAAGTCCTTGATCCAGCCGACCAGCGCCGGCCCGACCGCGCCGCCCACGTTGCCGATCGAGTTGATCCAGGCGATGCCGGCGGCCGCCGCGGCCCCGGTCAGCATCATCGACGGCATCGACCAGAACGGGCCCTTGGTGCCGTAGAACCCGGCGGTCGCGATGCACATGCCGGCCAGCGACCACCAGCTTCCCATCATCAGGCCGGCGATCACCAGCCCGACCGTCGCCAGCGAGCAGGCCCAGAACAGGTTCCAGCGGCGTTCTCCCATCCGGTCGGAGACCCAGCCCCAGATGATCATGCTGATCGCACCGCAGGTATAGGCAAGTGCAGTGGCGTAGCCGGTACCCATGTTGGTGGTGCCGAGTGACTTGATGATCTGCGGCACGAACAGCAGCAGGCCCAGGCTGGCGGTGACGATGCCGAAGTAGTTCAGCGAGAGGGCGAGGATCTTCGGGTTGATCAGTGCCTCCCACATGCTGAACTTGCCCGCTGATTCGACGGCGCGCCGTTCGTATTCGAGCGTGCTGATCAGCCAGCTCTTTTCCTCGCGGGTCAGCCAGGCTGCCTTGGCCGGGCGGTCGGTAAGCAGGAACAGCACGACGAAGCCGACGATGACGGTGGGAATGGCCTCCATGATGTAGATCCATTTCCAGCCGGCGTAGCCCAGGACGCCGTCCATGCCGAGGATCGCGGTTGAGACCGGCGCGCCCAATGCAACCGAGATGGGCAGGGCCAGCGTGAAGCTGGAGATGATGCGGGCGCGGTGGTGGTCGGGGAACCAGTAGGTGAACAGCAGTACGATCCCCGGGAACAGCCCGGCCTCGGCCAGGCCCAGCAGGAAGCGGATGGTGAGGAAGCTGACCGGCCCGGTGGCGAAGGCGGTCGCGCCGGACGCGATGCCCCAGGTGATCATGATCCGCGCGATCCACAGCCGCGCGCCCACCTTGTCGAGAATGACGTTGCTGGGCACTTCGAACAGGCAATAGCCGATATAGAAGGCGGTGGAACTCAGGCCGTAAGCTGCGGCGGTGAGGCCGATATCGGCGTTCATCTGCAATGCAGCGAAGCTCACGTTGATGCGGTCCAGGTAGCAGAAGAAATAGACCACCATCGCGAGCGGGAGCAGGCGCAGGTAGACCTTGCGCATGGCGGTCTTTTCAATATTCGGATGCATTGTTCCCTCCCGGCTTTTTCGTGTCGTTGCGCACAGCCTACCAACTCAGATTACAAAAATGCAATGCGGCCAGGGCGGGTGCCGGCGGCATCCGGTGGGGTGCATGGCAGTCGCTTCTGTCGGCAGGAATTCGTGGTCATGGGGGCCGAAGCAGCTTGCCTCGCTGCCGGGCGTTTCGATCAAGGAGGCGCGGCTCGACCGCCACGAGAGGATCGAGAAGAGGCCGCCCGAGCCGCAGAAGAATCAGGAATCGCGCGAGATCCCGCAGTCGTCGACCTGACGAACATCAATGTTACGGTCTCGAAAGGGCGGCGGGATTCGCGCGCCGCGCTGGAGCAGGTGGAATGGCTCAACACCTACCCGGTGGAGTCGGTTGTTCCGAGCGTGCCGCGGGCGGACAAGCAGCGCCGCGCGCTCGGCCTGCCGGGTGCGATGACGTCCCGGGCTGGTCCGCGGTGTCGTGGCAGGTGCTATGGCGTACCGATACCAGCGCACCGGGCCGCAGCACCACCCGTTCGACGACTGACCTGATCCGACGGCGCCGCCTCAGGCGTTGCGCGGCGCGCCCGTCCATACCTCGCGATACAGCGCCACGATCTCCGCCTTGTCGGGGACGCGCGGATTGTTGCCTGGGCTGCCGGACGCCAGTGCCTGCTCCGCCATCAGTCCCATCTTGCCGTTCCATGTCGCTTCGTCGATGCCGTAGTCGGCGGGCGACGGCACGGACAGGTCGTGGTTCAGCGTCTCCAGCCCGGCCACAAGCCGGTCGCACGCTGCCGCATCACTGTCCTGCTCCGAGGCGAAGCCGATCTGCCGCGACGCCTCGGCATAGCGAGCCTCTGCCGCACCGACCGAGAACCGCGTGACCGACGGCAGCAGCATCGCGTTCGACAGCCCGTGCGGCACATGGAAATGCGCACCGATCGGTCGCGACATGCCGTGCACCAGAGCCACCGACGCGTTGGAGAAGGCGAGGCCGGCCTGGGTCGCGCCGATCATCATCGCCTCGCGTGCGGCGGCATTGCGCGGCTCGGCATAGGCGGTGCGAATATTGGCACCAATCAGCGCCATCGCCGACACCGCGAGCGCATCGGAGAACGGGTTGGCGCGCTTCGACACATAGGCTTCCAGCGCATGCGTCAGGCTGTCCACGCCGGTATCGGCGGTGGTGCGCGGCGGCACACTATAGGTGAGTTCGTAGTCCACGACAGCGGCGAGCGGCAGCGCGCCGAGGCCTGAGATGAGCATCTTCTCGTCGCGTTCGGTGTCGGTGATGACGGTGAAGCGCGTGCATTCGCTGCCGGTGCCGGCGGTGGTGGGGATGGCGATCACCGGCAGTGCGCCGCGATCGGCGGCGAAAGGCACCTTGTAGTCGCGCATCCTGCCGCCGCCCGCTGCCAGGATGGCCATCGCCTTGGCGGTGTCGATCGGCGAGCCCCCACCGAAGCCGATCAGGCAATCGAAGTCGCCGCTGCGCAATGCGGCGACGCCCGCCTCGATCACCGTGTCGGTGGGATCGGGCACGGTGTCGCTGAACACGGTCGCGACGATGCCGGCGGCAACCAGCGCGTCCAGGCAGTGGCGGATGTGGCCGGACGACACCATGAACGGATCCGACACCACCAGCGGCCGCGACAGCCCGAACTTCGCCAGCACCTCGGCGATCTGGCGGACGGACCCGCCGCCGATCTGCAGCATGCGCGGGGCGGCGACATTGGCGTTCACGGCGGTCATTGGCGCGATCCCTCTCCCGAAAGGCAGAGGTTCACCACAAAAGTCGCGGGCAGACAAAGGGGGCCGTCGCATTTGACGGAACGAGATGGCTGACCTCTCGGCACGTGGTCCATGTCGCGGCAGTCAGCGTCTCCGTCATTGCGAGCGGCGCATCCCACTCGCCATGGTGCACACCCGGCGCGCTAACCCGCCGCTGCACTGACCTCCGCGCGCCGCTTCGCGTACAGCGCCAGCCGCTTCGCCGCCATCGGCGCCACGTGTCCCGGCTCGATCACCTCGCCCGCCGGCGGCAGTTCCTCGGCGCGGTGGCACGCGGTCAGATGCCCCTCGCTCCATGGCCGCAGCTTCGGCATCTCCACGCGGCAGCGGTCGATGACGAACGGACACCGCGTGTGGAAGCGGCAGCCCTCGGGCGGGTTCATCGGGCTCGGCACGTCGCCGCCGGGAAGCTGCCGCGCCGTATGGCGGTGCGGGTCGGGCCGCGGGATCGCCGTCATCAGCGTGCGCGTGTAGGGGTGCCGCGGTTCGCTGAACAGCGTGTCCTTGGTTGCGATCTCGACGATCTGGCCGAGATACATCACCGCCACGCGGTCGGCCATGTGCTTCACCACCGCGAGGTCGTGCGCGATGAACAGATAGGACAGGCCAAGCCGCGCCTGCAGGTCCTTCAGCAGGTTCACCACCTGCGCCTGGATCGACACGTCCAGCGCCGAGACCGGCTCGTCGCACACCACCAGCGACGGCTCCACCGCCAGCGCGCGCGCAATGCCGACACGCTGGCGCTGCCCGCCGGAGAACTCATGCGGATATCGTTGCGCATGATACGATGCGAGTCCCACCAGCCCGAGCAACTGGTTCACCCGTGCGCGCCGCGCGGTGCGGTCGCCGATCGCGTGCACGATCAGCGGCTCTTCCAGGATCTCGCCCACCGTCATGCGCGGGTTCAGCGAGGCGAACGGGTCCTGGAACACGATCTGCATCTTGCGCCGCAGCTTGCGCAGCGGATCGCCATGCATGTCGGTGATGTCCATGCCCTCGAACCGCACCGTGCCGCTGGTGGGATCGATAAGCCGCAGCACCAGACGCGCCGTGGTGGACTTGCCGCAGCCGGATTCGCCCACCAGTGCCAGTGTCTCGCCGCGCGCCAGCGTGAACGAGATGCCGTCCACCGCGCGCACCACGCCGACGGTCTTGCCCAGCACCAGCCCGCGCCTGATGCTGAAATGCCGTGTCAGGTCCTCGACCTCCAGCAGCGCGCTCATGCGCGGACCCGGGCGGGAGCCCGGTCTCCCATCATGATGGCCGGACCTGATAGGGCCATCACGACACCACCGTCTCGATCGGCGCGCGGATGCAGGCGGCGCGGTGGTCGGGGCCGAGCGAGCGCAACACCGGGTCCTCCATGGTGCAGGCCGCGTCGGAGAACACGCAGCGCGGATGGAAGCGGCACCCCTGCGGCAGGTCGAACGGCGGAGGAACCGTGCCCTCGATCGCCAGCAGCCGGTCGCGGTCCTCCTCGATCTTCGGGATCGAACCTAGCAGGCCCAGCGTGTAGGGATGCTGCGGGTCGTCGAAGATCGCTGCTCCCGGTGCACGTTCCACCACCCGGCCGGCGTACATCACGGCAACCTCGTTCGCCATTTCGGCCACCACGCCGAGGTCATGGGTGATCAGGATGATCGCCATGCCGGTCTGCTGCTGCAGCTCGCGCAGCAGGTCGAGGATCTGCGCCTGCACGGTGACGTCCAGCGCCGTGGTGGGTTCGTCCGCGATCAGCAGGTCCGGTTCGCAGGCCAGTGCCATTGCGATCATCACGCGCTGGCGCATGCCGCCCGACATCTGGTGCGGATACTCATCGAACCGCCGTTCCGGTGCTGGGATGCGCACGCGTTGCAAGGCACCGATCGCGCGGGACCGCAGGGCCCCCGCCGATGCGGTGCGGTCATGCGCACGCATTGCCTCGGTGATCTGGTCGCCGACGGTGAACACCGGGTTGAGGCTGGTCATCGGCTCCTGGAAGATCATTGCGATGCGGTTGCCGCGGATGTCGCGCATCTGCGCCAGCGGCAGGTCAAGCAGGTTCCTGCCGTCGAACATGATCTGGCCGGAGGCGATGCGGCCGGGCGTCGGCACCAGGCGCATCACCGACAGCGACAGCACGGACTTGCCGCACCCCGATTCGCCGACGATGCCCAAGGTGCGGCCACGTTCGACCGACAGATCCACGCCGTCCACCGCGGTGACCTCGCCATTGGCGGTGCGGAACACGGTGCGCAGCGAGTCGATGGAGAGAAGGGCGGTCATGCCGTGCGCAACGTCATCGGTGAGATCTGCTCCGCCGTACGGTGGTCCCAGTCCAGGTTCGGCACGTTCGCCTTTGCGCGTGCCTGCGCCTCATGCAGTGCCGCCGCGGCGGCCGGATAGTCCATCGTCAGCACGCGTCCATCCTCGACCACCTTCTCCCCATCGACATATACAGTGCGCACCGCGCGATCCCCGGCGGCATAGATCAGGCTGCGGATCGGGTCATGCGTGGGTCGCATCATCGGATGGGTGATGTCTACCAGCACGAGATCGGCGCGGCAGTCGGGCGCGAGTCGGCCGATGTCGTCGCGGCCCAGCGCCCGCGCGCCGCCCGTGGTGACGGCCTCGAACAGATCGGTGGAGTTCAACGTGCGCGGATTGCCCGCCTGGGTGCGCGCCAGGTACGCGGCCAGCCGCATCTCATCCAGCATGTTGTGCGGATACGTGTCGGTGCCGATGCCCATGTTGACTCCGGCGCGGCGGTAGCGACCGAAATCCTGCAGCGTAATGCCGCGGCGGGCGAACACCGTGGGGCAGTGCGCCACCGTCGTGCCGGTCTCTGCTAGTCGCTTCACGTCGGTCTCGGTGTGCCAGCGCGTCGACGGGTGGTCGTCGAGGAAGATGCCGTGGCCGATGATGGAGCGTTCGGACAGCAGGCCCAGATGGTCCAGCCAGCCGATCGGCGTGTGGCCGTTCCGGCGGGTGATCTCGTGGAACTCGGACACCGACTGCGCGGCATGGATCTGCCACGATACGCCGCGCGCCTTCGCCTCCGCGAACGAATCGCGCAGCAGGCCTTCGGTGCAGGTGTCGATCTGCGCCGGCACCACCATGCCGAACAGCCGCCCCGACGGATGCTGCTCGGCGCGCTCGATCAGCGACAGCGCCTCGCCCATCGCCTTTTCGCCCGCCGCCTCGTCCCAGGCGTACTCCACCATATGGCCGTTCTTCGTGTACCAGCGGGCGGAGCGGAACATCGGCGCGACGCAGACGCGCATGCCCGCCTCGCCGAGCAGGTCCAGCCAGCCCGGATGCGCCATCGAGAGATCGGCGAGCGTGGTCACACCCGACAGCAGAAGCTCGGACAGTGCCACGCGCACGCAGTGCGGGATCGCCTCCGCGTCCGCGCGGAAGATCGGCAAATACTCGTAGAGCGAGGAATTGTAGAAGCCGGGGCTGCCGATTTCATCGATCAGTCCCTTGTTCATCGGCTCGGAGGACGGGTGGGAGTGGATGTTGATCAGCCCTGGCATGACCATCATGCCGGAACCGGATACGACTTCATCGACCGGTCCATCATAGCCGCGACCGACGAAGCGCAGCACGCCGCCATCGAACGCCACATCGCCATCCGACATGTAGACGTGCTGGTTCGTGGCTGCGTCCCACGCGACCACCATGTCGGCATTGCGGATGAGTGTGACCATCACTTGTTCCTCGCGGTATCGCGATCACTGCACTTTTTTCGCATCGGCCGCAATCGATCCGCGAGGGCAGGTGGAAGCGTGACTTGTACGCGTTTGCAGCGTCACCGCCGGTGAAATAACATGACTGATAGTTGGGTCCACTGGACACCCTCCGCTGGCCGGCTGCCGGAGCAGACGAAATGTCTATGGGGATCAAAAGGCTTCTGCAGAAGTCGATCGGGTGGGATCGGAAGTCCGACCTGGCCAAGGAGTTGACGCGGTACCGCGCGTACAGCCTGGTCGCCCGGGCCATAGCTTTGCTGCCGATACCGCTCTGGGTGCTGCTTCGAGCATCTCGTTCCAGCAAGGAAAGATCGGGGTGGCACAGCTATGGACACACCTATGAACAACTCTTCAGACGCTGGAAGTATCGGCGCGTGAAGCTGCTCGAGGTCGGCATCGGCGGTTATGACGAAGCGCTCGGCGGCCGCTCGCTGCTGGCATGGCTGGCGTATTTTCCGTTCGGAACCATCATTGCCGGCGATATCCAGCCCAAGCAGGAACTCGCAGGCAATCGCCGGCGCATCTACCAACTCGACCAGTCGTCGGCGAAAGATCTCGCCGCACTCTGTCTCCGGGAGGAACGTTTCGATCTGATCATAGATGACGGCTCTCACGTCAACGCCCACCAGATCTTCACGTTCCAGCAACTGTTCCATGCGCTCAGCGATGGCGGCGTTTACGTGGTTGAGGATGTCCAGACGTCCTTCTGGCCATTCTGGCCTGACTCGGCGGGGAATGTCCCATGGGACGGCGCCCGTATAGGCGACCCGTCATTCCGCCAGACCTGTTATGGCTACTTTCTGGAACTTACGAAGTATCTCAACCATGTCGAATTTATCGATCAGCACGGGGTGGACGAGTCAATGCTGCTGCTCGGCACGCAAATAACCCGCATCACCTTCGAGCACAATTTGATCATTGTGCTCAAGGGTGACAACAGCAGGCGGTCGGCCTTTATCAAGAATGGCTAGACTGCGCAGGAGGGAGTGGCTGCTATTCTTGCCAACATTGCCGACCTTCGACCAGAGAGACGCGTTCCGCCGGGTCAGTGGATCTCGCCCGATCGCTTCAGTGCGTCCCGCAGCTTCGCAGGGGTGAAGCCTGGCGCCTTGCAGACATCCAGGATCACCGCCTCGCGCCGCGAAATCAGGTCGATCGCCGCCGGCAGTTTCTTCACCGATTCCGCCGGGACCACCACGGCGCCGTGGAAGTCGGCATGGATCACATCGTCGTGGCCCACCTGCATGCCGAAGATGTTCACCGGCTGGCCGAACGTCACCATGTGGACATGCGCGTGGCTCGGGCCGACCCGCCCGCCGATCATCTGATAGCCCTCCGCCCACATGTCCAGATCGCGGAACGAGCCGTTGGTGACGCAGCCGATCGAGCCCAGCGCCTTGTGGATGGTCGACTGTACCTCACCCCAATAGGCGCCGTAGCCAGCCGCACCGTCGATGTCCTGGATCACCGCGATCGTCGGGAAATCCGTGGCATGGATATAGTCGTACCAGTCGGCCCGGTCGGTGACCTTGCCGCGGGGCGGCTCGGTGGAACGGATCATGCCGACGCGCGCCAGCCCCACGATCGGCTTCGCCTTCGGGTACAGGCAGACCATCGGCTCCACCGTGTAGCCGAAACGGCGGCGTTCCGGATTGGTGATCTCCAGTCCGTTGCAGATCGTCGGCGTGTCCCACTGCGCGAGCACGTCGAGGTCAGCC
This sequence comes from Acetobacteraceae bacterium, assembly GCA_037201625.1. GTDB lineage: Bacteria > Pseudomonadota > Alphaproteobacteria > Acetobacterales > Acetobacteraceae > JAMXLO01. Next base: position 1,012,436 of record JBBCGR010000004.1, read on the forward strand.
TGGGTGAACGGCCGCTCGGCCATTACTTCCTCCTGTCGTCCGGTTGGGGCATGTTCGCAGCATGCAGATCATCGCCAAGGGCGGCAAGGCGCTGTACGGCGCCCCGCTCGGAATCCTCATGCTGGAAGCCAGGTTCCCCCGCATCCCCGGCGATATGGGGAACGCCACCACCTGGCCGTTCCCGGTGCTCTACCGCGTGGTCCGTGGCGCCACGCCCGAGCGTGTGGTGCTGCAGGCGGCCAGCGGCCTGCTCGACGACTTCCTGAACGCCGCCACCGAACTGGTCTCGCTGGGGGCGGAGGCCATCACCACCAACTGCGGCTTCCTGTCGGTGTTCCAGGCGGAACTGGCGGCGCATGTGCGGGTGCCGGTCGCCACCAGTGCGCTGATCCAGGTTCCCTGGGTGCAGGCGATGCTGCCGCCCGGCCAGCGCGTCGGCATCATCACCGTCTCCGCCGGCTCGCTCACGTCGCGCCACCTGGCGGCCGCTGGCGTGCCCCCGGACACCCCGCTCATGGGCACCGAGAGCGGCCGCGAATTCTTCCGCGTGCTGATCCGCGGCGAGAAGCAGGACATGGATGTGGCACTCGCCGCCGCTGATATCCTGGACGCCGGCCGCCGGCTGGTCGCCCGCCATCCCGACATTGGCGCCATAGTCCTGGAGTGCACCAACATGCCGCCCTATGCCTTCGCACTGCGTGAGGCATTGGGCCTGCCGATCTACGATATCTACTCGCTGGTGACCTGGCTGCACGCCGGCCTGCGGCCGCGCGAGTTCGGGCCGCCGGCCGACCGCGCCACCTGCCTGGGGCACGCCTGAACCATGCCGAACTTCAGTCGTTTGGTCGCCCAGGCCAATCTCGCGCTCCTGCGGCGACTGCTGCCGCAGGTCAGCGCCGGTGACCGCAGTTCGCTGGCCCGCACCCTCATGCAGGATCGCTTCGATCCTGCCACCGGCATGCTGGCGGAGTTCTGCCAGAGCGCCGTGCATGCCTGGAAGAACCGGCAATACGATATCAGCCTCAACGGCGAGGAGTCGCTGCTGGCCCGCCTGGCACCGCTGGATCTCCACATCCTGCTGGACGTCGGCGCCAACAAGGGCTCCTGGACCAGGGCGGCCCGCCAGCACCTGCCCGAGGCGGATGTCCATGCCTTCGAGATCGATCCGGACACCGCCCGGATCCTGTCGCAGGAGTTCGGCAGCGATCCCAACGTCGTTATCAACGTCATGGGTCTGGGCGAGAGCAACGGCGAGATCACCATCTACGCCTCACCGGAGAGCAGCACCGCCACCAGCACGCTGCGCCACGCCATCGAGGCCTCCAGGGAAGAGCACCGGATCCACACGATCGCGGCGAAGACGGCGAGGATCGTCACTGGCGACGCCTATATGCGGTCGCAGGGGCTGGCGCGGATCGACCTGCTGAAGATCGACGTCGAGGGCGCCGAATTCGCGGTGCTGCGCGGCTTCACCGAGACCTTCGCCGCCGGGTTGATCGACGTCGTGCAGTTCGAGTACGGCAAGATCAACCTCGCAACACGCTGCTTCCTCGCCGATTTCCACCAGTTCTTCGCCGAACACGGCTACGTGCTGGGCAAGCTGTTTCCCGAGGGCGTGGTGTTCAAGCCATACGACATCGACGATGAGGACTTCGTCGGGCCGAACTTCATCGCCTGCCGGGAGGGCCGGCGGGACATCATCGACGCGGTGTCGTACCGCCCGGGTGAGGGCGTCAGCGCACGCGGAACAGCCTGAAGCCCGACGCCGGATCGACCGGTACCTCCTCCAGCCAGGCCGGCACCTCACCGCGGCCGATGCGGTCCCACAGCGTGTCAGCCGGCAGGTCTGCCACGAGGCGCGTCCTTCCGGCGTGCCGGCAGAACAGCACCAGCCCCGCCCCCGTCGCGGCGACGTCCGGCGGCACGCCCGACCGCCCGTCGTCCCGACTGCGCCACGCCGCGCGCAGGCGCAGGAAGCCGGCGACGTTGCCGTGGTACAGCGACCCCACTGTCAGGATGCGGCTGCGGTAGAGCAGTTCCGGCGAAAGACTCACGTCCGCCAGCACCACCTGTCCAGCAAATCCGTCGAGCGCGGGCGCCACCGCGCGCACGCTGCACGCCGCGGCTGGCGCCGCTGCCGCGCCTCCTGCCAGCAGCGGCGGGGCGTACGGCCCGACCAGCACGAGCAGCAGCAGCAGGAGACGCACGGCTGCGGCCACCACCGGCGGCCGGTCGCGCAGGCATGCGCTGGCGAGGGTGATGGCGACCGGCAGCGCGATCGCCCCGGCGCACGCGCCATAGGTCGAGAACCGGCGATGCGTTGCCGCCACCAGTACCAGCAGCACGACGCAGGCCGTGGCATAGGCCCAGAGGAAGGACCGCTGGCGCAGCGCCACCACGGCGGCCACCATCGCCGCGAACCCGCCGGGCAGCAGGAATGTCACCGCATCGGGCCAAGACCGGACCGGCTGCATTTCGGCGATGTCGGCGAAGAACACCTGGGACGCTGCGGCCTCGACGATGCCGCCGGGACCGCGCAGCGCATCGGGGAACAGCGCGAGCCAGGCGATCGCCGCGCCCGCCGCCACGGCGCCGCCTGCCAGCCCTCGCCACGCCGGCGCCAGAGCCATCCGGTCGATCCCGACGAAGCACCATGCGGCGCCGGCGCCCAGCAGTGCCAGGCACAGCCAGGCCGATGACAGCCGGTCGAGTGCCGGCAGTGCAGCGTCCGCCGGCGGGTCCGCGGCGAGCGCCAACCCAGCCAGCATGGCGAGGGTCGTAGTCGCGGCGGCCAGCGTGGCGGCGTGTCCGCGTTCGCCCGGCTGCAGCAGCCAGGCCAATCCGATCGCGCCGAACGCCAGCAGTGCGAGCGGCATCGCCTCGGGGCTCAGCCACAGGCCGAATGCGGCCCAGGCGCCCAGATGGATGCCGGCCGGGGTGCAGACGGTCGCAACCGTGGGCGTGGCAACGGCGCGGGCCGCCCACCCGGCACACATCACCACCGCCAGCGCCACCAGCGCGTGGTGGTGCACGACGCCGGGCAGGGTGTAGCCGAGGATCGGGAGCATCAGCGTGGCGGACAGCGCGGCGGTCCAGCGCCAGGCTGGGTCGCTCAGCGGGGCCGCGGCCCAGGCCAGCGCGGTCCCGAGAAGTCCGGCGACCAGTGGGCCGAGCGCCAGGCCGGCCCAGGGCAGCGCCGCCTGCCAGCCCAGCCATGGTGCAAGCGGTGCGGCCAGCACCAGCAGCAGGCTGTCCAGCAGGTGGGACCAGTGCAGCCGCGTGCCGATGCCTGAGCCGTCCCGCAGTACAGCGTCGAGTGGTGCGTGGCGTGCCAGGAGGTCGTGCAACCGGACGAGCCGCATGTAGCTGTCGGGATTGAGCAGTTCCCGCGGCGGCAGAAGCTGTCTCAGCCAGGCGCCGATCGCCAGGTCGATCAGGGCGGCGAGGCTGAAGCAGGCCAGCGTCTGGCCGCGCGTGAGGCGGGCGAACGTTGCGGAGTGCGCCATCGGGCCGCCCTATCACACCCGGGTCCGCCTGTCCGCGCGTGCCGCCGCAAGGTGGCCGCTCGCCGAAATCTTGTCGGACGTCGCGGAATCTCGCGCCGTGGAAACCTGCTCGAAACCTGATCCGGGCTCTATGCGTTCCGGAATGGGTATGGGTAGGAGAGGTGCCGCATGGCGCAGCTCGCGGCCGTCTGGCGGTTGGTGGGTCCCATGATCGTCCTGCCGTCCTGGGTATCGGCATGGTTTGCGGCAATGCGGGGATGGACGCTGGCATTGCTCCGCGTGACCTTCGCCTTCGCAGTGGCCCTCGGCGTGTTCGGGCTGACGATGCTGGTCGCGACTGAGATCGTGCCGTCGGACAGCCGCTCCGCGGCGGTGGCGTATGGGCTGGCGCTGGGGGCGGCCGCCTGGCTGGCGACCTGTGCCGGTGCGCTGGTGGCGCGGCAGTCGCAGCAGGCATTCGTCGCAAACGGCGTGGCGACGCTGGCGATGGCGCTGCCGGCCGGCATGGCGGTGGCCGGCGCGCTGGCCGGGCACGATCCCACCGGGTATCTCACTTATATATTGGGCAGCGGCGCAGGCGGCGCTTTGGCGGTGCGTGTGCTGGCCGCCCTGCCGCTGGTGCGGACTGCGCCCAGGCGCGCCTGAGGCAGCGGCCGGTCTGCGCTTCCTGGTGAAGCGTGCTATGCCTGGGCGGCGACATCGCAAGTCCGCTCGCCGGAGCCGTCCCCATGATCCCCTCCGCTGTCTGCCGCCTGTTGGCCGTCATGGCCGTTGCCGTGCCGATTGCCGCCGGCGCGGCATATGGACAGTCGTCGCCCGGGGCGGTCCAGCGTGAGCCGGCGCCGCCGCCAGCACCGCAGCGCTTCATGTCGCCGGGCTACAATCCCGGGGAGATCCTGCGCGACCTCGCCAACCCGGTGGTGGCCGAGGTGGATGGCCGGCCGATCACTTTGAGCGAGGTGGGCGACGCGATCCGCGCGCTGCCGGCCAACCTGCGGGAAATCCCGTTCGATGAGCTGTACCCGGGTGTGCTGGAGCGGCTGATCCAGCAGCAGGCACTGGTGGCCAAGGCGCGGCGGATGGGGATCGACACCGATCCGGTGGTCCGTCGCCAGATGCAGACGGCATCGGACCGGGTGCTGGAGAACGCGCTGCTGAACCGGCTGCTCGATTCGCAGGTGAGCGAGCAGGCGCTGCTGGCGCGCTATCAGAAGGAGTACGCCGACAAGGCGGGGCCCGAGGAGGTGCAGGTCCGCGTCATCATGCTGGCGAGCGAGGCGCAGGCGCGGAAGGACATCGCCGAGGTTGCGGCCGGGGCGGATTTCGCCGCCCTGGCGAAGCGGGACAGCGTCGATGCGAGTGCCGGGCAGGGCGGTGACCTGGGCTTCCTGCGGCAGGACAAGCTGATCCCCGAGATTGGCGCGGTGGCGTTCGCGCTGGAGCCTGGTCAGGTATCGCCGAATCCGGTGCGGGCGGGGCGCAACTGGTTTGTGATCAAGGTGGATGCACGACGGCGGGTGGCCCAGCCCGGCTTCGCCGAGGTGCGCGAGCAGTTGCGCCAGCAGATCATGCAGGAGAATCTCAAGTCGGTGGCCGACGATGCGATCTCCGAGGCAGCGGTGCGCCGATTCAACGTGAATGGGACGGACGCGTCCCCGGCCGAGGATCGCGACAAGAGCCAGTCCCGCCCGCGCCCCTGAGAGTTTCATATCATTAAGTAGATTTGGCTGCCGGATCTGGCGGATTGCGCCAGAGGCTGGCGGCAGCGGGGCTGTTTCGCGCCGATCTCGGTCAATTCGTCCAAAAATAGCGAAAATCATTGTAATCGTTTACAGACCCCTAACGGGGTGCTACGTGCCATTAACGAACAAGGGCGGCGTGCGAACGCGGGCGGCGCCGGTTTTTTGGTCGAGAGAAGGAAAATTGGATCGATGCGCAGGGGATTTGTTGCACGGATGGTGGCCGCCGGGATCGTGGCCGGAAGTGCGTACGCTGCCCCGGCCTCGGCCACGCCGATTTCGGTCGCATTGCAGGTCGGATCGTCGTTCACCTTGGCCGGGGTGACCGTGTCGGTCACAGCCTGTGCTTTGACCGTCGCAAATGCCAACGTCGGCTGCCCCAGCGGTCTCACCCTCGTGGGCGACAACACCATGGGGGCCGGCGGCGCGCCTCAGGTGACCGCCACGATCATGCGCGGCGACGGCAGCGCGCCGATCTTCGATGCCTTGGGCGGTTACGCCGGCGTCAATGACCTGTCGCTGACCCTGACTGCCATGACCGTGGGCGGAGTGAAGACGATCAAGAGCGCCGCCCTGACCATGAACGGCAGCGCCGATACGGCAGCCAACCTGCAATACATTGGCGCCGGCGAGTCGGTGATCGGCATGCCGGGCGGTTCATTTGGCCCCCTGAACGCCGTCGCTGGCGGCCCGACCCAGAAGGTCGCTTTTGCGCCGACGAGCGGCCTGATGCTCGTCAAGGACATCAACGACCGGACCGCCAGCGCGGCTATCGGCTCCGGCCACATGATCGTGACCTCGGTGGGCCAGAGTTATGGCCTGGTTCCCGAGCCTGCCTCGCTCGCGCTGCTTCTCACCGGCATGGCATCGATCGGTCTTATCCGCCGCCGCCGTCGCGCAATCTAAAGCGACCGCCCTCCCACACTGCTGAAAAACTGACGAGACGGTCTCCGTCCGCCTCTGCAAAGGTACATTACCGATGCCAACCAACCCGAATTCGCCGTGGTCTTTCCCGGCACAGACCAGTGGCGATCTTCTCTTTACGAATATTGTCGCGAACGAGGTTGACTCGGGCGCCGGTGTCCAACCGTTCCTGCCCTATCCGTATGCGTTCGGGGCGCCATCGTTTCTTGGCACGGATGGTCTACACTGGGCGGCGTTCAGTGCCGGAGTCACCGGCACGAACGATCCCGCACCGATCCAGCTTCAGCTCACGCTCAGCTACCATGTCCACGCCACGGGCTCCAACGTGATCACCGGCCTGGACAACTACGTCAACTACGACATCTTCTCGGGTAATTTCAACGCCACCGTCACTGAGACGATCACGGACAATGACGGCAACGTCGTTGCTTCGGTGACTTCCTCGCCGACGGGCGATTGGGTTAGCTTCGCCAACTTCGCCATGGGCTACCAGGACCTGAACGTCACCGTCACGTTCAACGCGACGCTGCCGGCGAATGCCCTGCCGAGCGATCATGTGAGCATCAGCATCCTCTCCCAGGGCTTCGCTGAAACTCCGATGTCGGTGCTAGGCTCGCTCGGCGACTATGTCTGGATCGACACCAACCAGAACGGCGTGCAGGACGACGGCGCGACCGGCGTTGCGGGCGTCAGCGTCACGCTGCTCGACGGCGACGGCGACGCGCTCGCTACTACGACCACGGATGCGAGCGGCCATTATCTGTTCGATCACCTGTTGGCCGGTCAGTATCAGGTGAAGTTCGCATCGGTCGACGGCTACCAGTTCACCTCGAAGGACAGCGGCGCCGATGGCGCCGACTCGGATGCCGACACCACCACCGGCGCCACCGGGCTGATCAACCTTGGTGCCGGCGAGCAGAACCTCACGGTCGACGCCGGCATCTTCAAGACCGAGAGCAACGTCCCGCTCGCTGGTCTTGGCGACTACGTCTGGGTCGATACCAACGGCAATGGCGTACAGGACGACGGCACCACCGGTATTGCGGGCGTCACCGTCAACCTGATCGGCGCCGGCACCAACGGCCAGTTCGGCGACAGCGACGATGTCGTGCTCGGCACGACGACGACCAACGGCTTCGGCTTTTACAGCTTCACCGGCCTGACGCCGGGCGCCTATGAGGTCCAGTTCGTCGCCCCCTCCGGCGGCTACATCCAGACCCAGGGTTTGCAGGGCGGCAACACCGCCATCGACTCCAATGCGGGCGCTGGTGGCTACACGGCCCCGGTCACCCTAGCCCCGGCCGAGTTCAACGAGACGATCGATGCCGGCTACTACAAGCTGGCGGCACTCGGCGACCGCGTGTGGCTGGACGCGGACGCGGACGGTGTGCAGGACGCGGGCGAGAACGGCATCTCGGGCGTCACTGTGAAGCTGGTCGGTGCCGGCACCGACGGCACGTTCGGCACCGGCGACGACACGGTGCTCGGCACCACGACGACGGACGGCACCGGCATCTACGGCTTCACCGGCCTGATGCCTGGCCAGTATGAGGTGCAGTTCGTTGCACCGTCCGGCGGCTATACGCAGACCGCGGCGGGCAAGGGTGGCGACACGTCGAAGGACTCCAACGCAGGCACCGGCGGCTACACCGCGCCGGTGACGCTGACCTCGGGCCAGACCGACCTGACGATCGACGCCGGGTACTACAAGCTGGCGGCGCTCGGCGACCGCGTGTGGCTGGACGCGGACGCGGACGGCGTGCAGGACGCGGGCGAGAACGGCATCTCGGGCGTGACCGTGAAGCTGATCGGTGCCGGCACCGACGGGACGTTCGGCACCGGCGACGATACGGTGCTCGGCACCACGACGACAGATGGCACCGGCATCTACGGCTTCACCGGCCTGATGCCCGGCCAGTATGAGGTGCAGTTCGTCGCACCGTCCGGTGGCTACACGCAGACCGCGGCGGGCAAGGGTGGCGACACGTCGAAGGACTCCAACGCAGGCGCCGGCGGCTACACTGCGCCGGTGACGCTGACTTCGGGCCAGACCGACCTGACGATCGATGCTGGCTACTACAAGCTGGCGGCGCTGGGCGATCGCGTGTGGCTGGACGCGGATGCGGACGGTGTGCAGGACGCGGGCGAGAACGGCATCTCGGGCGTGACCGTGAAGCTGATCGGTGCCGGCACCGACGGGACGTTCGGCACCGGCGACGATACGGTGCTCGGCACCACGACGACGGACGGCACCGGCATCTACGGCTTCACCGGCTTGATGCCCGGCCAGTATGAGGTGCAGTTCGTCGCACCGTCCGGTGGCTACACGCAGACCGCGGCGGGCAAGGGCGGCGACACGTCGAAGGACTCCAACGCAGGCGCCGGCGGCTACACCGCGCCGGTGACGCTGACCTCGGGCCAGACCGACCTGACGATCGATGCCGGCTACTACAAGCTGGCGGCACTCGGCGATCGGGTGTGGCTGGACGCGGATGCGGACGGCGTGCAGGACGCGGGCGAGAACGGCATCTCGGGCGTCACCGTGAAGCTGATCGGTGCCGGCACCGACGGGACGTTCGGCACCGGCGACGATACGGTGCTCGGCACCACGACGACGGACGGCACCGGCATCTACGGCTTCACCGGCTTGATGCCCGGCCAGTACGAGGTGCAGTTCGTCGCACCGTCCGGCGGCTACACGCAGACCGCGGCGGGCAAGGGCGGCGACACGTCGAAGGACTCCAACGCAGGCGCCGGCGGCTACACCGCGCCGGTGACGCTGACGTCGGGCCAGACCGACCTGACCATCGATGCCGGCTACTACAAGCTGGCGGCGCTGGGCGATCGCGTGTGGCTGGACGCGGATGCGGACGGCGTGCAGGACGCGGGCGAGAACGGCATCTCGGGCGTGACCGTGAAGCTGATCGGTGCCGGCACCGACGGGACGTTCGGCACCGGCGACGATACGGTGCTCGGCACCACGACGACGGACGGCACCGGCATCTACGGCTTCACCGGCTTGATGCCCGGCCAGTACGAGGTGCAGTTCGTCGCACCGTCCGGCGGCTACACGCAGACTGCGGCGGGCAAGGGCGGCGACACGTCGAAGGACTCCAACGCAGGCGCCGGTGGCTACACCGCTCCGGTGACGCTGCTCGCGGGTCAGACCGACCTGACCATCGATGCCGGATACTACAAGCTCGCCGGCCTCGGCGACTTCGTGTGGTGCGACACCGACGCGGATGGCATCCAGGACAGCGGCGAAAACGGCATCGGCGGTGTTACCGTCAAGCTGATCGGCGCGGGCGCCAACGGCGTGTTCGGCGATGGCGACGACACCGTCCTCGGCACGACCACCACCAATGGCGCCGGCGGCTACAGCTTCACCGGCCTGATGCCCGGCCAGTACGAGGTGCAGTTCGTCGCACCGTCCGGCTACTTTATGAGCGCCGCCAACCAGGGTTCGAACGATGCTAAAGACTCCGACGCGGGCACCGGCGGCTACACCGCCCCGGTGACGCTGACCGCGGGCGAGTTCGACGACACGATCGACGCCGGCCTGTTCAAGAAGGCGGCGCTCGGCGACTACGTATGGTGCGACACCGACGCCGACGGTATCCAGGACAGCAATGAGAGCGGCGTCGCCGGGGTCACGGTGAAGCTGATCGGCGCCGGCACGGACAACACGTTCGGCACCACGGATGACGTGACGCTGTCCACCACGACCACCAACAGCAGCGGCAAATACGCGTTCACCAATCTCAACCCCGGCTCCTACCAGGTGCAGTTCGCCGCACCGTCGGGCAAGACGTTCACGCAGCCCTTCCAGGGGTCGAACACCTCGGTCGACTCCAACGTCAACTCGAGCGGTCGCAGCGACACCGTCACGCTGTCGTCGGGCGAGACCGACAACACGATCGACGCCGGCGTGAAGACCGCCGGCACGCCGAAGGTGACGATCGAGAAATACGTCTCGGTCGATGACGGCTGCACCTGGTACGACGCGGACAGCGCCACCGGCCCCACACTGCTCGAGGGCTGCGGCAACGACGTGAAGTACAAGTTCGTCGTCACCAACACCGGCAACGTCACGCTGACCAACCTGAAGCTGCACGACGTCAATGCCGTCACCGGTGGCACGGTGGACCTGAACGGTTCGGCGTCGGGCACTGATATCACGATCGCCAGCCTGGCGGCGGGCGCCAGCTACTCGACCACGATCAGCAAGTCGTGGACCGCCGGCCAGAACACCGACACGGCGACGGTCAGCGGCACCTACAACGGCACGCCGGTCAGCGACACCGACGATGCGAACTATTACGGTGCCGTGCCGTCGATCAAGGTGGACAAGCAGATCTCATTCGACGGGGTCCACTGGTACGACATCGGCGTCGGCACGCTCGACGCGCCGATCCTGCAGCTCAACTCGTCCAGCGGCCACAACGGCTGCTACGACTGGAACGACTGCGGCGGCGGCTATGGCTACTCCGACTGCTACGACTACAAATCCTACGGCTCCAATGGCTACTCCGACTGCTGGGGCAGCTATGGCTGCAACACCTCGTCGACCGACGTCTATTACCGTGTCATCGTCACCAACACCTCGACGGGCAGTATCAGCGAGAAGAACGTCGACGTCACCGACAACACGGGCCTGAACTTCACCTTCGGCAGCGGCCACTCCCAGACGACGACGCTGGCGGCGGGCCAGAGCATCACGTCCAACGTGGTGACCGAGGATGCCGTCACCGGCACGCATCGCGACACGGTGACGGTGAAGGCCACCGCGACCGACTCCGCCGGCAACACCGCCAGCGTCTCGGCGACCGACATCGCGCAATACACCACGGTCGGAAAGTTCGTGTCGGACCGCGATGCGCAGTCCTCCAGCTACTGGGGCTCGCACCAGTCGTACTGGGACGGGTCCGGCAATTGCGGCTCCAGCGACGTGCTCTACAGCCTGCCGAACCACGGCAAGAGCGGGCCGAGCGGTGCGGTCGGCGTGCTGCTGGGCGACACCAACGGCAACGGCGTAAAGGACAGTGGCGAGACCACGCTGTTCGTCTCGGTGAAGGCCGCGCAGGACCTGATCGGCGCTTCCAGTTCCAGCACCGACATGCGCGTGCTGATGATGAAGCAGGCGATCGCCGCCCAGCTCAACATCGATGCCGGACTGAGCGCGCCGGGTGTCATGCCGGGCGACACGGTGGGTGCCGACCTGATCAGCGAGGCGGTGAAGTGGCTCACCGGCGCGTCGCCGTTCGCCTATTCGGACGGCAGCACGGGCAACGTCGACACCAACCACGACGGTGTGCTGTCGGTCGGCAATTCCAACAGCTACGAGTACAACACCTCGTCCGACAAGTTCACCTCCACCTCGCTGGTGTCCAGCAAGAACGCCTGGCTGACCGACAAGTCGTTGGGCCTGTCGCCCACCGACATCCAGGTCAGCGGCAAGGACCTGATGAACGCGCTGACCGCCTTCAACGCGGACCAGCTCGTGGTGTCCAAGGACGGCCTGCAGGTCGGCTGGGAGGGCAACGGCGGCTCGGTCAGCGACATCCACCTGAACACGTCGGCCAACATGTGGGGCGTGCTGAAGGACCAGCACGTGATCTGATGGCCGGCCGCCTCCGCCTGTCGTAGGCTCGCCTGCGGCATGCGGAGGAGATGCGGCTGATGTCCGGCAACGCGGTTGACTGGTTCGTCGATCGCCATGCCCATGAGGGCCGCGCGGACGCCGAGGTGTTCCGCGACCCGTGGCGTGCGCTGAGCTATGGCGTGCTGACCGAGGCCACGCGACGTTTCGCCGGAGCGCTGCAGGCGGCGGATGTCGTGCGCGAGCGTCGGATCGTGCTGCTCCTGATGGACACTGTGGATTTCCCGATCGCCTTCTGGGGCGCGATCCGTGCGGGCGTCGTGCCGGTGCCGGTCAACACGCTGCTGACGCCGGACGTGGTCGGCTACATCCTGGCCGACAGCCGCGCCGATGCGTTGGTGATCTCCGCACCGCTGGTGGCGCCGCTGCTGCCCGTGCTGCGCGGTATCGGCGGGCTGCGCCGCATCATCGTGGCACAGCCGGAGGGCAGCGCACCGGCGCCGGTTGACGATGCGCGGGCGGTGGGGCTGGGCGCCTTCCTCGCCGAGGGCGATCCGGCGACGCGTGCGGTGGAGGCGCCGGCCGATGAGGTGGCGTTCTGGCTGTATTCCTCGGGCTCGACAGGTGCGCCGAAGGGCGTGCGCCACGTCCACGGCAGTTTGCGCGCGACGGCCGATACCTATGGCGCGCAGGTACTCGGAATCCGTCCGGATGACCTCGTGTTCTCCGCGGCCAAGGTGTTCCACGCCTATGGGCTCGGCAACGCCATGACGTTCCCGATGGCGGTCGGTGCCGGTGCCGTGCTGCTGCCGGACCGCCCGACGCCGGATGCGGTGCTGGAGACGATGGCCCGCCGCCGGCCGACGATCTTCGCCGGCGTGCCGACGCTGTTCGCTGCGATGCTGGCGCATCCGCGCATCGGTCCGGGCGCGGGATCGGATCGGCTGCGCCGCTGCATCTCTGCCGGTGAGGCGCTGCCCGCCGATATCGGCCGCCGCTGGTCCGACATGGTGGGGGTGGACATCCTGGACGGCATCGGCTCGACCGAGATGCTGCACATCTTCGTCTCCAACCGCGCCGACGACAACCGTTACGGCACGTCCGGCAAGCCGGTGCCGGGCTATGACGGGATGATCCTGGACGAAGGTGGCGGGCGGGTGGCGAACGGCGAGGCGGGGGAGCTTGTGGTGCGCGGGCCTTCCGCGGCGGAGGGCTACTGGAACCAGCGCGACAAGACGCGGCGCACGTTCCGCGGCGAGTGGACGCATACCGGCGATACCTATATCCGCGATGCGGACGGCTACTACCGGTTCTGTGGGCGCACCGACGAGATGCTGAAGGTGAGCGGCGTGTGGGTCTCGCCGTTTGAGGTGGAAGAGGCGCTGGTGTCGCATCCCGCCGTGCTGGAATCGGCTGTGGTGGGCGCGGAGGATGGCGATGGGCTGACCAAGCCCAAGGCGTTCGTGGTGCTGCAGGACACCGCGCGCGAGCAGGACGCCGCAACGTTGAAGGATCTGCTGAAGACGCATGTGAAGGAGCGGATCGGCGTGTGGAAATATCCCCGCTGGATCGAGTTCGTCGACGGGCTGCCGAAGACCGCCACCGGCAAGATCCAGCGCTTCCGGCTGCGCGATGATCATCGGCGATAAATCCCTGGAGACGCGCTGGTGGGGGCCGCCGGCCGATGCCGCGCCGACGCTCGTGCTCCTGCATGAGGGGCTCGGCTGCGTCGCGCTGTGGCGCGACTTCCCCGAAGCGCTGGCCGCGGCGACCGGCTGTGGCGTATTCGCCTATTCGCGCTTCGGCTATGGCGGATCCGATGGCGTGACCCTGCCGCGGCCGATGACCTACATGCACGATGAGGCGCTGGCGGTGCTGCCGCCGGTGATGGACGCGGGAGGCGTGCGGCGTGCGGTGCTGATCGGCCACTCGGATGGCGGATCGATCGCGTCGATCCATGCCGGGGCGGTGCGGGATGCGCGCGTGGCGGGCGTGGTGATGATCGCCGCGCATTTCTTCGTGGAGGACCTCAACATCGCGGCCATCCGGACGATCCGTACCCATTACGAGCAGGGCGACCTGCGGCCCCGCCTGGCGCGCTATCATCGCGACGTGGAAATGGCGTTCCGTGGCTGGAACGACGTCTGGCTCGATCCGCGGTTCCGCGGCTTCGACATCACCGGCGAGGTAGCCCGCATCGAGGTGCCGGTGGTGGCGTTGCAAGGGACCGACGATCCCTATGGCAGCGAAGAGCAGCTTCGCTTGCTGGAACGTACGGCAACCTGTCCGGTGCAGACGCGGCTGATCGCGGAGGCGCGCCACGCGCCGCATCTCGAAGCGCGGGCGGCGACGATGGCGGCGATCGTGCCGTTCGTGCGAAGCGTGCTGGCATGATCGACTTCCAGACCGACCCGAGCCGCTATCGCCATTGGCGCCTCGCGTTCGACGGCCCGGTGGCGACGCTGACCATGGACGTGGACACCGCCGCCGGCCTGTTCGAGGGCTGCGACCTCAAGCTCAACTCCTATGATCTCGGCGTCGACATCGAACTGGCTGATGCGGTGCAGCGGCTGCGCTTCGAACATCCCGAGGTGCGCTGCGTCGTGCTGCGTTCCGGCAAGGAGGGTGTGTTCTGCGCCGGCGCCAATATCCGCATGCTGGCCAAGGCGTCGCACGGCCACAAGGTGAATTTCTGCAAGTTCACCAACGAGACGCGGCTGGCGATCGAGGAGGCCGGCGTGGAATCCGGACAGCGCTGGCTCGCCGCGGTGAGCGGCAGTGCGGCTGGCGGCGGCTATGAACTGGCGCTGGCGACGGACCACATCATGCTGGTGGACGACCGCCGCTCGGGCGTCGCGCTGCCCGAGGTGCCGCTGCTGGCGGTGCTGCCCGGCACCGGCGGGCTGACGCGGCTGACCGACAAGCGCCGCGTGCGGCGGGACCGCGCCGATGTGTTCTGCTCGACCGAGGAGGGTGTGCGCGGCAGGCGGGCGGTCGAATGGCGGCTGGTGGACGAGGTGGTGCCGCCATCGGCGTGGGAGGCGAGGCTGCACGAGCGTGCGCTGTCGCTGGCGGCGCTGTCCGATCGTCCGGTGGATGCGAAGGGGATCGCGCTGGCGCCGTTGCAGCGGCGCTTCAGCGGCGATGGCGTGACGTATTCCCATGTCCGTGTGGCGTTCGACCATGCCGCTCGTCTGGCCGCGCTGACCGTGCAGGCGCCGTCCAGCACACCCGGGCTCGACTGGATGCTGACTGCCGCGCGCGAACTGGACGATGCGATCCTGCACCTGCGGCTGAACGAACCGGCACTCGGGCTGATCGTGCTGCGCACCGAGGGCGACGCGGGGGCGGTACTGGATGCGGACGCCATGCTGGAGGCGCGGCGCGACGATTGGCTGGTGCGCGAGATCCGGCTGTACTGGCGGCGCGTGCTGAAGCGGCTGGACATGACCTCGCGCAGCCTGATCGCGCTGATCGAGCCGGGAAGCTGCTTCGCCGGCACGCTCGCGGAACTGGTCTTTGCGGCCGACCGCTCGGTGATGTTCGCCGGCACGCGCAGCGGCAACCAGGCGCCGGCGCGGCTGCAACTCTCGGCGCTGAATTTCGGCGCGTATCCGATGGGCAACGGCCTGACGCGGCTGGCGACGCGGTTCCTGGGCGAGCCCGACACCCTGTCCGCCTTGTCCGCCGGCGAGGCGTACGACGCCGATGCGGCGGAGGCGCATGGCCTGGTGACGGTCGCCTATGACGCGACCGACTGGGACGATGAGGTGAGGCTGCTGCTGGAGGAGCGGGCGTCGTTCTCGCCCGATGCGCTGACCGCGATGGAGGCCAACCTGCGCTTCGCCGGCCCCGAGACGATGGAGACGCGCATCTTCGGCCGCCTCACCGCCTGGCAGAACTGGGTGTTCCTGCGTCCCGGCGCGTCCGGCGAGGCAGGGTCCCTGAAGCGTTACGGCAGTGGCGTGCGACCAAGCTACGACACGGAGCGTGTGTGATGCCCGATGATACGGCGGTGGATTACAACGGGCTGATCCCGAACAATGTCGGCCTCAACGACGACATGCGCGTGCGCAAGGCGCTGGAGACGTGGCATCCCGGCTATGTCGACTGGTGGCGGCAGATGGGGCCGGAGGGATTCCAGGAGAAGCTGGTGTATCTGCGCACCGCGGTCGGCGTCGGCGCCGAGGGCTGGGCCAAGTTCGATTACGTGCGGATGCCGGACTACCGCTGGGGCGTGCTGCTGGCGCCTCAAATCGAGGACAGGAAGATCCCGTTCGGTGCGCACAAGGGCGAGCCGGCCTGGCAGGAGGTGCCGGGCGAGTATCGCGCCATGCTGCGCCGCCTGCTGGTGATCCAGGGCGACACCGAACCGGCCTCGGTGGAGCAGCAGCGCCATCTCGGCGCCACCGCGCCATCCAACTACGACCTGCGCAATCTGTTCCAGGTGAACGTCGAGGAAGGCCGCCATCTCTGGGCGATGGTCTATCTGCTGCAGAAATACTTCGGCCGCGACGGCCGCGAGGAGGCCGAAGAACTGTTGCGCCGCCGCTCCGGCGATCAGGACAGCCCCCGCATGCTGGGTGCGTTCAACGAGGCGACGCCCGACTGGCTGGCGTTCTTCATGTTCACCTTCTTCACCGACCGCGACGGCAAGATGCAGTTGGCCGCACTGGCGCAATCCGGCTTCGATCCCCTGTCGCGCACCTGCCGGTTCATGCTGACCGAGGAAGCGCACCACATGTTCGTGGGCGAGACCGGCGTGCAGCGCATCATCCAGCGCACCTGCGACGCGATGCGTGCGGCCGGCATCAACGATCCCACCGACATCGAGCGGGTTCGTGCGCTGGGCGTTATCGACCTGCCGACATTGCAGAAGAAGGCGAACCTGCACTTCTCGCTGACGCTCGACCTGTTCGGCAACGAGATCAGCACCAACGCGGCGAACGCGTTCAATGCCGGCATCAAGGGGCGCTATCGCGAGGACCGGTTGACCGACGACCACGTGCTGAGCGGTGCCACCTATCCGGTGCTGCGGCTGAAGGACGGCGCGATCGTGCGCGAGGATGTGCCCGCGCTGTCGGCGCTGAACATGCGCCTGCGCGACGACTTCGTGGAGGATGCGAATGCCGGCGTGGCGCGCTGGAACCGCGTGCTGGAGCGGGCGGGCGTTTCGTTCCGCCTGCACCTGCCGCATGTCGCGTTCAACCGCCGCATCGGCGAGTTCGCCGCGATCCATGCGGACGCCGACGGCGTGCTGCTGTCGCCCGCGCAATGGGCGGTGCGGGTGGCAACGATGCTGCCGTCGGCAGACGACAACCGCTTCGTCGAGAGCCTGATGCGGCCGGTGCATCAACCCGGCGCCTATGCGTCCTGGATCGCGCCGCCGCGCATCGGCATCGACAACAAGCCCGGCGACTTCCAGTACGTGAAGCTCGACGCGTAGCGCGGGCGGCGTGGCCGGCGGCTCTTCTGCTCAGCCGTGCTCCAGGCTGGCGCAGATCGCGCGATACAACTCGTCATAGGGAACCGGCTTGCGCAGCACCGGAAACGCCCAGCCGTCGGGGGCGACGACATCGTTGTAGCCCGATATCAGGATGATCGGCAGCGCCGGGAACCGCGCCCTGACGCGCGTCGCCAGGTCGGCGCCGTTGAGGCCGTCCGGCATGATCACGTCGGTCAGCAGCAGGTCGATATCGGCCGGTCCCGTCTCCAACCGGTCGAGTGCCTTGCGGGCCCGGTCGGCCACGTCCACCTGGAAGCCCATGCCCAGCAGCATCTGTGCGGTGACATCGGCGACCTGAGGGTTGTCCTCCACCAGCAGGATGCGTCCGCCGACGCGCGGCGCGCGTGCGGCCGGGTCGCTGTCCTGTGCCGCGGGCAGCGGCTTCTCGGAGCGCGGCAGGCGGATGGTGATCGTTGTGCCGCGGCCCGGCACGCTGTCCAGGTTGACCGAGCCGCCCGATTGCTGCGCGAAGCCATAGACTTGGCTCAGTCCGAGGCCGGTGCCCTCGCCGGGTTCCTTGGTGGTGAAGAACGGGTCGAACACCTTGCCGATCACGTCCTGCGGGATGCCGACGCCGCTGTCGCGCAGCGCGATCGCGACATGCTCGCTGTCCAGCGTGCCGCCAGCCTGCGCGGCGTTATGCACCTCAATCACGAACGTGCCGCCCTGCGGCATGGCGTCGCGCGCATTGACGGCAATGTTCAGCAGCGCCATTTCCAGTTCGGCGACGTCGACCTCGATCGGCCATAATTCATCGGTGACGTCGATGTGCATCTGGATGTTGCCGCGCAGCGACGCGCGCAGCATCTCCGCCATGCGCGGCATCTCGGCACGCAGGTCGATGATCTGCGGCGTGCCGACATGGCGTCGGGAAAACGACAGCAACTGCCTGGTCAGCGCGACGCCGCGTTCGGTGGCGCGCAGGATGTTATCCATCTGCCGCGCGGTATTGCCCGAGGGACGCCGGCGTGCCAGTTCGGCATTGCCGCCGATCACCGCTAGAAGATTGTTGAAGTCGTGGGCGACGCCGCCGGTGAGCTGACCGATCGCCTCCATCTTCTGCGCCTGGCGAAGCTGCGCCTCGAGCTGCGCGTGCTCGGTGATGTCGCGGGCCGCGGTGATGATGAAGCGGTCGCCGCCTTCCGATGCCTCGGGAACCAGCACGAACATCACGTCGATGGTCATGGTGCGGCCCGCCATGGTGCGGCGCGCGACGTAGCGTTGTGGCTGGCCGGTGCGCAGACACTCCCGCAGATGGTGCAGCGGAACTTGTGCCTGTTCGACGCCGAGGATGTCCTGGAGGGTGCGGCCGATCACCTGCGCGCGCGGCAGGCCGTATGCCATTTCGCTGGCCGGGTTGATGTCGGCATAGACGATGCGGCCGTCCTGCGTGGCGCGCTGCAATGTCAGCCAGTCGCCGGAATTGACGAAGAATGCCTGCAACTGCGCCCGGCTGGTTGCGAGCTGCGCCGCCCGCTCCTCGGCCTGCTGTTCCAGACGTTCGTTCAGCAGCCGCAGCCGCGTCTCGCTGTCCAGCAGCGCCTGCTCGACACGCTTGCGCCCGTCGATGTTCTCGATGACGCCGAGTGTATACAGGATGTTGCCTTCAGCGTCGCGGATCGGGCCGACATTGACGCTCACCCAAAGCGGTTCGCCCGACCTGCGGACGAAGCGTTCCTCGATCTGGATCTGCTGTGCGGACCCGTCGAACAGCGAGCGCGCCAGCCCGATGCAGGTCTCACGGTCGTCGGGATGCACGATGTCCAGCAGGCTGCGGCCGATCAACTCATCGCTCGAATAGTCCAGCATGGCGCACAGCGCGGGATTGACGGCACGGAACCGGAAATCGTTGTCGGCCATCGCCTTGCCGAGAGGGCTCTGT
This sequence comes from Acetobacteraceae bacterium, assembly GCA_037201625.1. Lineage (GTDB taxonomy): Bacteria > Pseudomonadota > Alphaproteobacteria > Acetobacterales > Acetobacteraceae > JAMXLO01. The sequence continues at coordinate 1,031,592 of JBBCGR010000004.1, forward strand.
TCGAAGACGCGGCGGAACCGCTCCTCACTCTCGAGCAGCGCCGCTTCGGCCAGCTTGCGGCCGGTGATGTCGACGTCGACGCCGCTGTAGCGTACCGGCACGCCGGCCGCATCGCGGACCACGCGTCCCCGGCCGAAGATCCAGCGCAACTCCCCGTCGGGTCGGATGATCCGATACTCGGCCTCGTAGTATTCGGCGCCACTGTCGAGGGCTGCCTGGAAACCCCGCAGTACGCGTTCCCGGTCGTCGATGTAGCGCAGCCGCCGCGTGGCCTCGATCGGCAATGGCTGGGCGGTCGGCGGCAGCCCCATGATGCGGAAGAATTGCGGCGTCCCGCGGAACAGGCCGGTGACCAGATCGACGTCCCAGACCCCGATCCCGGCCGATTGCTCCGCCAGGGTCAGAATATCCTCACGCTCCTGGAACGGCTGGGCCGCATCGGCCGTCGGGTTCATCCCGGCGACCCCCCATTCGTGCAATTCTATCGCCTCGGCCATCGCGACACTGCTACAGGCAGCGCCGCCATGACGGAATGGCCGAAGCCGGACTCACAGCGAATTGACACCGCGAGCCGTTTCCGCTCGCGTTGGCTCACGCAACCTGCTCTCGCTGGATTCCTGAGAGCGTGATTCACCGCTCCGGTGATTCCACGTGCGCGGATCACGCTCTAGCTGTTCGCCAGCGCGCAGCTTCCCTGGTCGAGCGGTCGAAACGCCTGCTCGGCCGGAACGGTGCGTTTGAACGTATAGTAATCCCAGGGTTCCTTTGACTCGGCGGGCGATTTCACTTCGAACAGGTGCATGTCGTGCACCACTCTGCCGTCCTTGCGCACAGTGCCCTTGCCGAAGACCGCATCATCGGTGGGTATAGCCTTCATCTGCGTCACCGCCGCCCGTCCGCTGGCGCGTGCCAGGTCCGGCCCCATTGCCACCACCGTCTTCAGATAGTGCAGCACGGCCGCATACTGACCCGCCTGCACGGAGTTGGGCACCGCACCGTTCATCCGCCTGGCAAAGCGCAGGCCGAACTCGCGGGTGCCGGCGTTGAGGTTCCAATAGTAAGGCTCGGTCACCAGCACTCCCTGGGCCGCTTGCAAGCCGACGCCGTGGATGTCCTGGATCAGCACGAGGAGCCCGGCGACCTGCTGGCCGCCCTGCATGATGCCGAACTCGGCAGCCTGCTTGATGCAGTTCACGGTATCCCCGCCGCCGTTCGCCAGCCCGATCACCTTGGCGCCGCTCGCCTTCGCCTGCAGCAGGAAGGCCGAGAAATCGGTGGTGCCGGGGAACGGCGCCAGCGCCTTGCCCAGCACCTTGCCGCCGGCGTCGGTGACGAAGCCCGCCGCATCCTTCTGCAGCGAATGCCCGAACGCGTAATCCGCGGTGATGAAGAACCAGGTGTCACGGCCGTCCCTGACCGCGGCGTCCACCACCGCGTGCGGCATCGACCATGTGTCGTAGACGAAATGGATATGGTTGGGGCCGCATTTCTCGCCGGTCACGGCGGCAGAGGCGGCGCCGGTGAAGATCGCCACCTTGTCCTTCTGGCGCGCAAGGTCGGCGATCGCGAAGGCGGCTGAGGACAGCGGTACGTCGGTCACCACGTCGACGCCCTGGTTGTCATACCAGTCTCGCGCGATGGCGACTGCCACGTCCGGCTTCAGTTGCAGGTCCGCCTGCACCACCTCGGCCGTGATGGAGGCATTGGCGCGCATGAAGTCCTCGACGGCCATCTGTGCGCCCAGGACCGATCCCAGGCCGGTGTTCGCGGCGTAGGGGCCGGCCATGTCGGTGAGCACACCGATGCGGATGGGCCGGTCCGCCGCACGCGTCAGGCGTGGACGCAAGGCGGCAGCGGCGGCGCAGGCACCCAGCAGGGTCCGACGACTGATCGGGCATGACATGGCGTTTCCTCTGGTCTTTATTTGTTGGGTTATTCAGCTCTGCCAGTCGATGCGCTCCCGCAGCGAACAGGGAGCGCGAATGTCCTGCGGGTGTCCTTTGCCTGTTGGTGTCGATGGTTGTGCCGATACCACGCGTTGGAGTCATGGCGTGCGCTGCCGTTACGGTGGACCTTGCAGGTCGTGTCGCCGTCGCGCGCTGCCTGGGTCGTGGCGCCTGCTTGGGTCGGGCCCAGTGCCATGCTGCCTCCCGCCTTGGTTGAACGACTGTAGACGCGTCCGGCATCCGGCGCCTAGGCTCATGGCCGTCAACAACGGACGGGGCGCACGCGCTCTCGCCAGTCCGCAGCAGCAATCCTGAAAGGTGGAGGTGCCACCGCGATGTTCCGCCAGCCCACAAGGGCGATCACCAGCCGGGCGACGACATTCCCGCAGGGGGTGGGGTGACGGAAGAAGCCGAGGAACTGGAGCGTGCGGCGGAGTGGCGCCTGCGGAAGCTGGATGCGGATCCTTCCGATGCGACCAGCCGAGCCGCGGCCGTACTGCTGGAGCGGCTGGCGGCGGACGTGCGCCGGTTGGCCGGCTCGCCAGTGTTCCGCGAATACATGGCGATCTGCAATTGGCTTGGCGAGTCGGCCGCGATTGTGGATTTCATGGATATGGCGAACGACTATCGTGCTCGGATCGGCGTCGACCGGATGCCGCAGGACGGCGAGGCCTATCTGCGCGCATTGATCGAGCTGGCGAAGCAGGGCTTCGGGGCGGCCTGAACTTCCTGGATCTACCCGCCCGACGCCGCGCGCGACACACCAGGCTGCGTCAGCAGCGATCCATCGGCGGCAGGCTCGCTCGCGCTGATCCGCGCGATCTGCTGGTTCCGCGACCCCGACCCCACGTTCCACCTGGCCGGCCTGTCCGCGATGGCAGCCCTCGCCAAGTCGCAGTTCCTGGCATTCCGGCTGAAGGAGGCGGCGGTCGCGGGCGAACTCGAATAGCGCGCCCGCTACCCGTCGATTTCCCGCACCAGCGCCTCTGTCGTCACCTGCCGGCAATAGCCGCGGTTGTTGCGCAGCGCCCACTCGTGCCGCTCGGCGCTCAGCGTCGCGCAGGCGTCCGTCGGCACCGTCACCAGGTAGCCAAGGTCGCACGCATCCCGCACCGTCGAATCGATGCACTGGTCGGTCAGCACACCGGCAATGATCAGCGATCGCACGCCCAGGTTGCGCAGCACGTAGTCGATATTGGTCGAGATGAACACCGACGAAGACGTCTTCGGCAGCACGATCTCGTCCTCGCCAGGCGCGATCGCGTCCAGCACCTTTGCGTCCCAGGAGCCGCGCGCCACGAACAGCCCGCTGATCTTGTAGTCCAGGCTGAAATCGCGGCCGTCGCGCGTCAGCGCCTCGATCACCGTATACATCACCTCGATCCGCGCGCGTCGGCAAGCCGCCTGCAGAAGCTGCATGTTGGGGAGTGCCGTCGCCTGCAGCGTGCGGAAGAAGAATCCGTAGCGCGCCTCGCGCTCTGCTTCGGCAATGCCGGCATATTCGCCGCCGTCGGGCCTGGCATTATAGTTCTGCACGTCGACGAACAGCAGGGCGGCGTGCGCCGGGTCGATCGGCACGTCGCGGCTGAGGCCGCTCATGGCAGCCTCGCCAGCGCGTCCGTCAGCAGCCGCTCGAATCGCGAGGCCCATGCCGCCTGACCGGCCTCATCGGCGATCAGGTCCTGGCGGATCTCGATCTCCACGTGCGCAAGCCCGCGCCGTTCGGCGTGCACCGGCACGCCGTAATCGGTGACATCGCTCACCGCGTACGGCGCGTTGTCCCCCACCTCCAGGTCGCCCTCAGCGCGCAGCAGGTCCAGCAGCAGGTTCGCCAGCCGGGCATCGCGGTTGTACAGCACGCCCACCTGCATCGCGCGCGACTCGCCCTTGAACACCGGTGTGAAGCTGTGCATCGCCACGTAGACCGTGTGCCGGCCCGCCGCCTGGCGCGCGTCCAGCAGCGAGACGATGCGCGCGTGGTACGGCGCGAACACCGCATCCCGCCGTGCGTCGCGCTGTTCGGCCGACAGGCCCAGATTGCCGGGGACCGCCGTGAGTTCGCTCACCTCGGGGATGGAACTGGGCACCGCCGGGTCGCGGTTGCAGTCGATCACCAGCCGCGAATAGGTCTGCAGCACGGCGGTGGCGTCGAGCGCCGCCGACATAAGTTCGGTGACGCCGGCGATGCCGATGTCCCAGGCGATGTGGCGTTCCATCTCCCTGTCCGGCAGCCCGAGCCGGCCCAGGCTGCGCGGGATCGCGCGTCCCGCGTGATCGGCGGTGAGGAACAGCGCCGACCGGCCCTGCTCGCGCAGGACGCGGACCGGGGAGGGCTCGTCCGGAGCCAGCAGCGGCGGGGCAGGGGGCGCGCTCATGGCCGGTGCACCCAGCAGGCCGCCTCGTGGCCGCGCAGCGAGACCGTCCCTTCCTGCACGGCGCCCAGCTTCTCCGCCACCCGGACCGAGCGGGCATTGCCGGCGATGATGAAGCTTGCGAGGCGGGCAAAGCGGTGGCGGGCGAACGCCCAGTCCAGCGCCGCGCGGGCCCCTTCGGCCGCGAGCCCGCTGCCCCAGGCCTCGGGCGCGAGCGAGTAGGCGAGTTCCGGCTCGGGCCAGTCGGCTGGATGCAGCATGCCGGTGAACCCGACGAAGCGGTCGTCGCCGTGCCGCTGCAGCGCGAAGATGCCATAGCCGCGCAGCGCCCACTGGCCGAGGATCCCCTCCATCGCGGTCCAGGCCTCGTTGCGCGAGCGCAGGTTGCCGCCGCGGTAGCGCCGTACCTCGGGGTCGGCCTCCATGGCGGCCCAGGGTTCGAGGTCGGCGGGACGGAACGCCCGCAGCGTCAGGCGGTCGGTGCGCAAGGTAGGTATCTCGAATGTTGTCGCCATGCGGCCTAGCATGCCGCCCCCATGCCGGAATTGGCCAGCCCGTTGCCCTCGCTCGATGCCCTGCTCCGCACGCCCGCGGCGGAGGCGCTCATTGCGCGATTCGGCCGGACGGCGACCACAGCGGCCCTGCGGGACGATCTGGCCGTGCGCCGGGCGGCCCGCGCCTTCCCGACGCCGCCGGCCGCTGTGCTGGACGGGGCGGCTGATGCGCTGGCCCGTCGCTTCGCCGCCTCGCAGCGGCCGGTGTTCAACCTGACCGGGACGGTGCTGCACACCAATCTCGGCCGTGCGCCATTGCCACGGGCTGCCGCCGCCGCGGCCGCCGAGGCGCTGGCGTCGGCCACCACGCTGGAGTTCGACCTCGCCACCGGCCGCCGCGGCGAACGCGACGAGCATGTGGCGCGGCTGCTGCGCGACCTCACGGGGGCGGAGGCGGCGACCGTGGTGAACAACAATGCCGCCGCCGTCCTGCTGGTGCTCAACACTTTGGCGCTGGGGCGGGAGGTGCCGGTCTCGCGCGGCGAACTGATCGAGATCGGCGGTGCATTCCGCATTCCCGACGTGATGGCGCGTGCCGGCGCGGTCCTGCGGGAGGTCGGCACCACCAACCGCACCCATCCGCGCGACTTCGCCGACGCGATCGGGCCCCAAACGGGGCTGCTGATGCGGGTGCACCAGGCGAACTACGCCATCAGCGGTTTCACTGCCGCGGTTCCGCTCGCGGAACTGGCGGCGATCGGGCACGCCGCGGGTCTGCCGGTGGTCGAGGATCTCGGCAGCGGCAGCCTGGTGGACCTGGCGCTGTGGGACCTGCCCCACGAACCGACGCCGCAGGAGGCGCTGGCGGCGGGCGCGGACCTCGTCACCTTCTCGGGCGACAAGCTGCTGGGCGGTCCGCAGGCCGGCCTGGTGGTTGGTCGCGGAGAATTGATAAGGCGTATGAACGCCAACCCGCTGAAGCGGGCGCTGCGGCTGGACAAGGCGCGGCTGGCGGCGCTGGAGCAGGTGCTGCTGCTATATCTGGATCCCGACCGTCTGGCTGAGGAGTTGCCGACACTGCGGCTGCTGACGCGGCCGGGTGCGGCGATTCGCGCCACCGCGGAGAGGCTGGCGGAGGCGCTGCGGCCGGTCTGGCCGGAGCGTCCGGTTACGGTCGAGGCCTGCTGCAGTCAGATCGGCTCCGGTGCCCTCCCGGTGGACCTGCTGGCGTCGCATGCCGTGACGATCGGCGGAAATTCCCTTGAGTCTCTGGCCGCCTGGCTGCGCGGACTACCGCGTCCGGTGATCGGCCGGCTTGCCGAAGGGCGGCTCTGGCTCGATTGCCGCTGTCTGGAATCCGGCGAGGAGGCTGGATTCATTGCTCAGTTGCGGACGGTGGCGGATACTCGTTGAGGAAGGGAAGCGGCTCCGGTGGGCCGGCCGGCCTTCAAAGCCGGTTGGGGCTGCTAGGCGGCCCTGGGTAGGTTCGACTCCTGCTCTCTTCCGCCTTCCGGCTCTGCGGGCTCTCTTCCGCCGTTCGGCTCTGCGGGGCACGCAGCCCTTGTTGCCTCTCTGTGTCGTGTACGCCTTTCGTGTGTCCGAACCGCAACACTGTGCCTGAAAACCTTTGCCCCCCCTCGCCTTATGAGCCGTCGTTGGGCTATGTTTGGTTGAGCGAAAGGGCGTCCAACGCGTCCCACGGCCCCCCTGCGCGCCGCTGGCGCCGGTAGAACTGAGGAGAAAGCAAATGCAGCTTCGGAGTGCACTCCTGGCGGCCACTGTACTGGCCATGCCAATGGCGGCGAGTGCGCAACCGGTCACAGGGCTTTACATCGGACTCGGTGCCGGCGTGAACCTGTTGCAGGATGAGAAGGTCGCCATCGGCGGCGTCACGGGCAAGCTTACGACCGATGTCGGCTTCGCCGGCTTGGTCTACGCGGGCTGGGGCTTCGGCAACGGTCTCCGGGCGGAAATCGAAGGCAACTTCCGCGCGAACAAGTTCGACGGCACGAGCGGCTTCGGCACCGGCATCTCCGGCGGTGGCTGGGAGCAGAAGTTCGGCCCGATGGTCAACGTGCTGTATGACTTCAACGGCCTCGTCCCGTGGCTGGTGCCTTATGTCGGCGTCGGTGTCGGCTACCAGGCGTCCAACTGGCGCGACGTCCGCGCCTCCGGTGGCGTGCCGTTCACCACGGTGTCGGCCGGCAAGCAGACCAAAGGCTCGTTCGCCTACCAGGCGATCGTCGGTGCTGCGTTCCCGCTGCCCAGCATCGCACCGGGTCTCGCCTTCACCACGGAATACCGCTTCCTCGGCCTGGCCGGCGATCGCAACTACGGCGGCACTGCCACCACCGGCGCGATCAACATCCCGGTCAACGTGCAGTCGCAGAGCAACTACAACCACTCGATCCTGATCGGTCTGCGCTACAACTTCGGCGTCGCGCCCCCGCCGCCCCCGCCGGCGGCCGCGGTCCCGGCCCAGGCGCCGGCGCGCTCCTACCTGGTGTTCTTCGACTGGGACAAGGCGACGCTGACCGACCGTGCGCGCCAGATCATCAAGGAGGCGGCCGACAACTCGACCCGTGTGCAGTACACGCGCATCGAGGTGAACGGCTACACCGACACCTCCGGCACGAAGCAGTACAACCAGGGCCTGTCGGTCCGCCGCGCCCGCGCGGTGCAAGCGGAACTGGTCAAGGACGGCGTGCCTGCCAACGCGATCACCATCCAGGGCTTCGGCGACACCCATCTGCTGGTGCCGACCGGACCGGGTGTGCGCGAGCCGCAGAACCGCCGCGTCGAGATCATCATCCGCTGATCTCCCGCTGCTCTACGTTGACAACGCATTGGGGCGCCGCGAGGCGCCCCTTTTCGTCCGGCCCAGGACCAGGAGTGTCGCCATGCGATTTCGCAGTCTGATGCTGACAACAGCGCTGGCGGCAGCGCCGCTGGCCGCCCAGGCACAACCGTTCCAGGGCCTCTATATCGGTGCCGGCGCCGGCTACAACCTGCCCCAGGGCGTCCGCGCGCAACCCAACCTGCTCGGGGCACCCGGTTCGACCATCTTTCCCGATGGCGGTGTCGTCGCCCTCGGCAGCATCGGCTATGCCCTCGGCAACGGCCTCCGCTTCGAGGTGGAGGGCAATTTCCGCAACGGCAACGTCTCCAGTGTCACCAGCGCCGTTCCCCAGACCATCAGTGGCCGGCTGCGTACCTACGGTGCGATGGCCAACGCGTTCTTCGACATGGACATCGGCGTGCCGTGGCTCTTTCCCTATGTCGGTGGTGGCGTCGGCTATGCCTGGACCAACGCAAAGCTGACCGGCGGGGCACTCGGCCTGTCCAACAGCGTGAGCGACACGCAGGGCAACTTCGCCTTCCAGGCGATCGGCGGCCTGTCGTTCCCCATGCCCGGCGTGCCTGGCCTGTCGCTCTCCACCGAGTACCGCTTCTACGGTGTCACCGGTCGCGGAAACTACGCCTCGACGCTCACGCCCGGCGGGATCGCCTCGACCGTGACGCTGGAACACCAGTACCAGCACAGTTTCCTGCTCGGTGTGCGCTATGCCTTCAGCGTCGCCGCCCCTGTTCCGGCACCTGCAGCGGCCGGGGTTCCGGCCCAGGCGCCGGCGCGCTCCTACCTGGTGTTCTTCGACTGGGACAAGGCGACGCTGACCGACCGCGCGCGCCAGATCATCAAGGAGGCAGCCGACAACTCGACCCGCGTGCAGTACACGCGCATCGAGGTGAACGGCTACACCGACACCTCCGGCACCAAGCAGTACAACCAGGGCCTGTCGGTCCGCCGCGCCCGCGCGGTACAGGCGGAACTGGTCAAGGACGGCGTGCCTGCCAACGCGATCACCATCCAGGGCTTCGGCGACACCCATCTGCTGGTGCCGACCGGACCGGGTGTGCGCGAGCCGCAGAACCGCCGCGTCGAGATCATCATCCGCTGATGACGCACAGGCGGTGATGCCGCGCGCGGTCCCGGCCTGGGCCGGCGCCGTCACGGTGGCGATGCTGGCGCTGGCGGGCTGCGCTGCCCCAGCGGGAGAGGACGGCAGGCGGGAGGCATCGGTGCCGGCCGGGCCTGCCTTCGCCTCTCGCCCGTCGCGGCCGGTGATCCGGACCACCTGGACATTCCGTTCCGGCGAGGACGAATCGGTGGCGGTCGCCGCCGCGCCAGGCAGGTCGCTGGGCGGGGACCCTCCGCCGCGATGCGCCGACAGTCTGACCGTCTCCCTCGGTGCGGGACACGACGCCAGCACGCCGAGCGTGCCGCTGCGCTTTGCCGGAGTCGCGGGCAGTTGGCGTATCACCGCGCGTCCGCTCGGAGCGCGGCAATTCGGCGTGGCGTTCGCGATGGATGACGCCGCACTCAGCAGGGTCCTCATGCTGCTCAGCGGCGGCCGCCTCGAAGTCGGCTCGGCCGCGACGCCGGTCGCCGCCTTCGCGCTGCTCCCGTCCGGCGATCAGGGACGGGCTTGGTTCGACCGCGTTAGCCGGAAGCCGTTCTGAACGCAGGCGTCTCATTCCGATTGAAACCAAATCGTAGCCTTCGGCGACTACCTTGCGGCCGTCCCGAAGGAGGTCGCGGTGCAGCGCGTCGTCAACGTCCTCGTGGCGCCGCTACGGCTGATCTCGCGCTCGATCGCATTGCTGGCTGCCGCCTTGCTGCTGATCGGCGCCTGGGGGCTGACCGCATTCTTCCAGACTGCTCAGGTGGCGCGTGACGCAGTCGGCAGCCTGACCGTCTCGGCGAGCGCCGTTGCCGCCTCGATCGAAGTGCCGCTCGAGCATTTCGCCGACATGACCGAGGGCATCCGCGCGGCCGATCTGCAAGGCGACAAGGTCGCGCTCACCAGCCGGCTGCTGCGCCTGCAAGGCACTCTCCCGCCGGCGGGCACGACATTCGCGGTGAATGCCACAGGCCAGTTGCTGGCCGCGTCCGCGCCATTCTCCGCTGCCGATGCATCGGTCGCCGACGCCGAGTGGTTCCGCCGTGCCACGGCAGAAAACGCCATGCCGCTGAACCTCCAGCGCACCGAGTCGTGGCTGCGCAGCGGGCCTTCGGTTGTACTGACCCGTATCCTGCGTGACGCTGCCGGGAAGACGATCGGCCTGGTGGGTGCCGTGCTGCGGCCGGAGGATCTCGGCCGACTGGTTGGCCACACCTGGCTCGGGCCCGGCGTTTCCATTGAATTGCGCAGCATCGACGGCACCCTGATGGTGCCTGGTCGCGAACCGGTGGCGCGGCCGGCCGATATGGGCGAGGGCGAGACCGCCTGGGGCACGCAGGTGATGTCCCTGGTCAACCGCGTTCTCGGCATCCCGGCCAAGCTGTCGGTCTCGGCTCCGCTGCGTGCGGTCGACGCCAGCGTGATTGCGCGGATGGACACCGACCTCGCACTCAAGAGCCATTGGCTGGGTACCCGCGCGATCGGCATCCTGGGCGCCTATCTGCTGGCGGTGTGGATCACCTGCCTCGCATTGGCCGTGTCGGCGCGGCCCAGCGGCGAACGCACCGGCCCGCAGCTTATCGGCTTCGGGGCGGACTGGCAGGTCGACTTGGACCGCCGCGCCTGCGTCGCCGCCGTGTATGGTTACGCGCCCGACCGCCTGCGCGATGTCGTCGGAAAGCCGCTGCAGGCGGCCCTCGGCGTGACGCTGTCCGACGCGGCCGGTCGCGCCATTGCGGCGGCGCTGGACGCGCGAATCCGGCAGGACAATGTGCAGGTGACGGTCGCGGGTGAGGACGGACAGGACCGCGTCCACCGGATCAGCGTGGAGCCGCTGTCGGGCGGGCGATTTGTCTGCACCGGTCGCGACGTTACCCACGAGGCCGGCCTTATGGCGAAGCTCGATGCAGCGGCGGGCGATGCCGAATCGGCCCGCCAGGATGCGGCCACCATCGCGCGTGATCGCGACCGCGTCCTCGCCGCTCTTGGCCATGACGTGCGAACGCCGATGAACTCCATCATGGGCATCTGCTCGCTGCTGCTGGACAGCGAACTGGAGCAGGACCAGCGCATCTGGCTGGAACGCATTCGCGCAAGCTGTGAGGCGCTGCTGGCCATGCTGAACGGCCTGCTCGAGATCGCCAGCGGCGAGGTCGGCGGCGCCGGCCTGCAGCAGGATGAGGTCGACGTGATCGGCCTGGTGCAGGAGGTGACCGACACGCTGCAGCCGCAGGCGCGCGACAAGGGGCTCGACCTCAAGACACGCTATGACGACCTGCTGCGCGGCCACTGGCTGGTCGATCCGACCCGCCTGCGCCAGGTGCTGTTCAACCTGGTGGGCAATGCCATCAAGTTCACCGCGAGCGGCCATGTGGAGATCCGCGCATCGGCGGTCACCGACGACGCCGGTGCGGTCTCGATCAAACTGGCAGTGTCCGATACCGGCCCAGGTATCGTGCCGGAGGATCGCACGCGCATCTTCGACCGCTTCCGGCGCGGCCGCGATCAGGAGAACTCCGGCCATCCCGGGCTCGGCCTCGGGTTGGCGCTGTGCCGCGAGAACGCCGCGCTGATGGGTGGTGCGCTGACGGTCGAAAGCGCCCTCGGCGTCGGCAGCGAGTTCACCTTCGAATTTCCGGCGGAGCGTGTCTCCCAGGTTCTCGGCAGCCAACGCTTCGCCGGCCGGACCGCGCTGCTGGTCGGCGACGAAAATGCCCGCGCGCGCAGCGTCGCCAGCCTGCTCGGCGACGTGGGCGTCGTCGTGGAGACCGCGCCGGACGGCTATCTCGGACTGGCGCTCGCCGAACGCATCGAGGCGCAGCGCGGCGCGCTGGATCTGGTCGTTGTGCAGGGCAGGCTGATGGGCATGGCCGCGGAGGTGTTCGTCCTGCGGCTGCGCGACACCGCTTTCGGCCGGCGCGCCGTCGTCATCTGGCTCGGCGAAGGTGGCGCGAGCACCACCGTGGACGCAACGCTCGCCGCCGGGTCCGATCCTTATCAGGTTGCCGCGCTGGCGCAGCAGCTTCTGGCGCAGCGCTCGCCGTTCGAGGTGCTCGAGCCGCTGGCATCGACCGTGCGGGGTGGCCGCATCCTTGTCGTGGAGGACGACAAGGTGAACCAGTCGCTGCTGGTGGCGGCGCTGTCGCGGCGCGGCTTCTCCGCGTTCGTCGCCAACGACGGCGATGAGGCGGTGCGGCTGGCAAGTCACGACAGCTTCGATGCGATCCTGATGGACATCCAGATGCCGCATCGCGACGGCTTCGAGGCAACGCGCCGGATTCGCGGCATGAGCGGGCGGGTGGCGACCATTCCGATCATCGCGCTGACCGGCCTCAAGGGCGCGGTGATGCGCAAGCGCTGCGCGGAGGTGGGGTTCACGTCGGTGCTGGAGAAGCCGGTCAACCTGGACCGGCTCGGTGCCACGCTGCGACGCTGGATGCCGGGCGGCCCGCGCGATGCCGCGAGCGCGCAGGGCGGGTCGGCCGAGGACTACAGCGCCGATGTCTCGCGGGTGTTCCTCGAGGAGATGGTGGCGGTGGTTGGCATGGAGCGCGCCCGTGCCTGCGTCGCCGACTTCGTCGCCGACGCCACGTCCCGCTGCATGCGGCTGGGTGAACTGTTGCCGGGCTGGGAGTCGGGCGCGATCGTGCGGAACTGCGAGGAGATCAGCGGCCTTGCCGAGACCTGCGGTGCGGTCGGCCTGGGCGAGGTGCTGGAGGAGATCGCGGATGCGGTCACCCGCAATGACCGCTCGCGCGCCGAGGCCCTGGTGGAACGCCTGGAGAAGGTGACGGCGCGACTCCGGCCGGCGATGGCGGCGTGCCTCGCGGACATCGATCAGCGCTGGAATGGCGGCGGCAGCAAGGCGGCATAGCGCGGCGCTATACCGACAGGGGCTGGCGCCGCGCTACACTGACTGGGGCTGGCGCACGCGCAGCAGGCTCAGCACCATCGCCAGGCCGGCGAACGAGGCTGCCATGCCGATGGCGAGCTTCGTGCCCAGCTCGATGGCATCCGGTCCGCCATGGGTGAGGCCGAACACCAACGCGACCAGTGCGCTTCCCGTGGTCTGGCCGATCAGGCGCGAGGTGGACAGCATGCCGCTGCCCGCACCGGCCCGATCGCGCGGGGCGCTGGCGATCATCAGGCGGTTGTTGGGTGACTGGAAGAAGCCGAAGCCGATGCCGCAGATCGCCAGCCGCCAGGCAACATCCAGCGCCGCCGGGCGCGGAGGCAGGAACAGCACCAGCAGCAGGCCCAGAGTCATGATCGTGAGTCCCGTGCCGCCGAGCAGACCGGCGGAATAGCGGTCCGCCAGCCGGCCGGCGATCGGTGCCATCACCACGAGCGCGGCCGGCCAGGGCGTGATCAGGACGCCGATCTCGATCGGCGACAGCCCGCTGACGTACTGGAAATAGAATGGCAGTGCGATGAAGGCGATGAGCTGGGCCGCGTGCGCGCAGATCGCCGTCGCCACCGACAGCGCGAACACTGGGCGGCGGAACAGGTCCACCGGCAGCATCGGTGCGGCCAGCGAGTACTGGCGATGCACGAAGACCCAGCCGACCAGGACACTGACCAGGAACTCGAGCCCCACCGTGATCGCGGTCTGGCCGCGGCCGATGCCATCGAGCGCGCTGATGAACAACCCCAGCGTGATCGCGTTGAGCACCGCGCTCAACGGGTCGAACGGGTGGCCGGCGAGCGGCGTCTGCGGCAGGAAGCGATGCGCCAGCCACAGCGCGACGATGCCGGCCGGCACCTGCATGGCGAACAGCCAGGGCCAGGACGCCACCGACATGACCGCCGCCGCGACCGACGGCCCGGCGGCGGAGGAGGCCGCCACCACCATGGCGTTGAAGCCGATGGCGCGGCCGAGTGCGGCGCGGGGATAGATGAAGCGCACCAGCGCGCCGTTCACGCTCATGATGCCGGCGCCGCCGAACCCCTGCAGCACGCGTCCGATCACCAGCACCGGCAGCGATGGCGCAAGCGCGCACACCAGCGACGCCGCGGCGTAGACCGCGAGGCCCCATACATAGACGCGCCGATGGCCGTAGATGTCGCCGATGGAGGAGAACGGCAGCAGCGATACAGTCACCGCGAGCTGGTAGGCGTTGACCACCCAGATCGACTCGGCCGGCGTCGCGTCGAGGTCGTGCGCGATGGTGGGCAGCGCGATGTTGGCGATCGAGGTGACCAGCACGGCCATGCTGACGGCGATGGCGACCGCGAGCATGGCACGCCAGCGCTGGTCCGGTGGCAACCCGTCAGCTGCCTCCGTGTCGTGGACCTGGACCTTATGCATTGCGGCCTGTGTGCTTGACCCTGTGGCCCTTCGTCAACAAGGTGCCGGCCATGCAATTCGAGAGCTACGAGGGCGTGGTCCTGCCAGAATGGATCGATTCCAACGGCCACCTGAACCTGGCCTATTATGTCGTGCTGTTCGACCAGGCGACCGACCTGCTGTACGACGCGATCGGCGTCGGCCAAGTGTATCGGGAGGCGACCGGCAACTCGACGTTCACGGCGGAGACTCACACGTTGTATGAGCGTGAGGTGCGGCTGGGCGAGCGGGTGCGCGTGGTGCCGCATCTGCTGGGCGTGGACGGCAAGCGGCTGCACTATTTCCACGAGATGTTCCACGCCGAGCACGGCCATCGCGTCGCGGCGCAGGAGCTGATCGCGCTGCACATCGACATGGCGGTGCGGCGCGTGGCGCCGTTCCCCGCGGACCTGCTGGCGCGCCTGCAGGCGATGGTGCACGACCGCGCCGGCCAGGACCCGCCGAAGGGCGTGGGCCGGCGGATCGCACTCCCCGCCGCCAGCGCAGGATAACACTGCGGCATCGCAGGGGGCCCCCGATATTTGTCATCCGCGCGCACGCAGAGACCCAGAGCCACGATCGTGTGCGGCTGTCCTGGGTTCCCACGTGCGCGGAAATGACGACGGGGCTCGGCGTCGGCCGGATGCCCCCCGCTCAGCCGCCGAGGAACTTCTCTGTCCAGGTCTTGTAGTCTCCCTCGCGGGTGACCCGCCTCATCGTCGCGGCGGAGGCGACGCCTTGCAGGTCGGCGGGCCTGGTTCCTTCGCGCAACGCCTTCAGCGTATCGTACACTGCCTGCACCGCGGCCGAGAACGGCTGGTGCCCCTGCAGCGCGATGCGCACGCGCCGGCTCGCCATGGTGGCGCGGTCCGGGCCGCCGGCTCCTCCCCCCATCATCAGCGGCAGCTTCACCGCATCGGCGATCGCGTCGAGCTGTTCGAGCGTCACGCCGCCGGCAAAGAACAGCGCATCGACTCCGGCCGCCTCATAGGCCTTGGCGCGTCGCACGACATCCTCGGTGCCGGTGATCGCCGCGGCACTGGTGCGGCCGACGATGACGAACGATTTGTCCTCGCGCGCGGCGACTGCGGCGCGCATCTTGCCCACGCCTTCGTCGAGTGAGATCAGCGTCGGCGACTTCTCGCCATAGCTGCGCGGCAGCAGCGTGTCCTCGATGCACATCGCCGCAACGCCGGCCGTCTCCAGCTCCTGCACCGTGCGCATCACGTTGAGCGCATTGCCGTAGCCGTGGTCTGCATCCACCAGCAGCGGCAGCTTCCCCGCGCGGCTGATGCGATAGGCCTGCTCGGCAAACTCGGTGAGTGTCAGTACGATCAGGTCGGGCGCACCCAGCACCGTGAAGCTCGCGATCGAGCCGGCGAACATGCCCACCTCGAACCCCAGCTCCTCGGCGATTCGCGCCGATATCGGATCGAACACCGATCCCGGATGAATGCATTGATCGCCCGCCAACAAGGCGCGGAAACGTTCCCGCCGATCGGTCCAGTGCATGTCTTCTCCCTTGACCCTTAGCTCAATTGCAAGCCGAGCTGCTGGTACATCGACAGGAAGTCGAAATGGTTCCAGCCCTCGACGATCTTGCCGTCCCTGACGCGGACGATGCAGGTGCCGGTGACGCGAATCGGCTGGCCGGTCGGCGGCATCGGCAATCCTGGACCGGTATGGTTGCCGGTGATGATGCAGCGCGCGCACATGCGATCGCCGTCGATCATGACATCCTCGACGTCGATGCGGATGTCCGGGAAGGCGCTGCGGTACTGCTGGAACAACGGCTTGAAGCCGGCGGCACCACGCGGCGCCTCGCCATCCGGTCCCGGCAGGCCGTGCGCCACGGCGTCCTCGGCCAGCAATTCGTCGATCGCCGCCTCGTTCCCCTGGTTCCACACTTCGTCGAACCAGCGGTGCAGCAGCGTCGGATGGTTGTCCGCCATGTTGTTTCCCCCCTCAGCCGGCCAGCACGCCGGCGACCGCGCCGCTCATGCAGGTTGCGAGCGTGCCCGACAGGATGGAGCGCATGCCCAGTGCGACGATCTCGTGCCGCCGTTCCGGGATCATGATGCCCAGCCCGCCGATCATGATGCCCAGGCTGCCGAAATTCGCGAAGCCGCACAATGCATAGGTCAGGATCAGCCGCGACCGCGGGGTGAATGTCTCGGGCGGCATGGTCGAGAAGTTCAGGTAGGCGACGAACTCGTTCAGCACCGTCTTCGTGCCCATCAGCAGCGCGGCGGTGCCCGCCTCGTCCCACGACAGTCCGAGCAGCCACATCACCGGCCGGAACGGCCAGGAGAACACGCGCTGCAGCGTGATCGCCGCATCGCCGATCTGCGGCAACTCGCCCAGTGCCGCATTCACCAGCGCCACGAACGCGACGGCGACCAGCAGCGTGGCGATGATGCTGGCCAGCACGGGAATGCCGTCGAGCGTGCCCTTCACCAGGGCGTCCAGCGCGCTGAGCGGCGGATCCGCGATGACCAGCCGGTCCTCGGTGATCTTGGCGTGGCCGAACGGCACCATCAGCGCGGACAGCGCGAGCGCTGCCGGGGTGCTGATCACCGAGGCGATCAGGATGTTGCCCAGCGCATTCGGCACCAGCGGCGACAGGAACGATGCGTAGATCACCATTACGGTGCCGGCGACGCCCGCCATGCCGCAGGTCATCAGTGCGAACAATTCGCCGCGCTGCATGCGGGCGAGATAGGGGCGCACCAGCAGCGGTGCCTCCACCATGCCGACGAACACATGCACCGCGGCGCCCAGGGCCAGCGCGCCGCCGATCCCCATCGCGCGGCGCAGCAGCCAGGCGAACGCCGCGGTGATCCGCTGCAGAATGCCCCAATGGAACAGCAGCGATCCGAGCGCGCTGATCGTTTAGCACCAGCGGCAGTGCCTGGAACGCCAGGATGAAGCTGGCGCCGGGATGGATTTCCGCGAAGGCCAGCGGCGGGCCGCCAAGATAACCGAACACGAACTTCGTGCCGGTCTCGGTGGCGCGCTGCAACGCGCCGGCGCCGTCGTTCAGCAGGACGATCACCGCGTTGGCCGGCGGGGACGTAGATCAGCAGCAGGGCCAGCAGCCATTGCAGCGCGAGGCCGGCCACGACCGTGCGCCAGGGAATCCGCCGCCTTGCCTCGCTCAGCGCCCAGGCGATCAGCAGCAGTGCGGCGATCCCGAGCAGCCCGCGCATCAGCTTTCCTCTCCCCGGCATTGCGGGAGAGTGGGCATCGGGCTTCGCGGGAGTGGCATCAAGGGGCGACGCCGCCGAGGCTCATTGGATGGGAGTCCCCGGCGCTGACCGGCCAGGCCGGTTCGCCGAGGGTGTCGTCGCTCGCCATCGCATGCTCCTGCCCGCTGGCGGGCGACGCTGGAACACGCGGTTTGGTCCGTCAACCGCAGGCCTGTTTGGTCCGCCGCGTGCGATTGCTGCGGTCGGGTCGGCTTGCCATGGTGCGCGCGGCAACGGAGGGAACAGCCATGGCAGCCAGTCAGGCCGAGAAGGCCGCCCGGTTCCGCGACCTGCACCAAACCTGCTTTGTCATCGCCAATGCATGGGATGCAGGGTCCGCGCGCATCCTGGCGGGCGTGGGCTTCGCCGCGCTGGCGACATCAAGTGGCGCCGCCGCCGGCGTGTTGGGCCGGCGGGACGGCATGATCACCCGCGATGAAGCGCTGGAGCATGCGCGCGCGATCGTCGAGGCCACCGACCTGCCGGTGTCGGCGGACCTGGAGAGGGGCTTCGGCGACGCGCCGGCCGATGCCGCGCTGACCATTCGGATCGCCGGCGAGATCGGCCTGGTGGGAGGCTCGATCGAGGACGCCACCGGCAATCCGCAGGCGCCGCTGTACGACTCGGGCCTGGCGACGGAGCGGGTCGCGGCCGCGGTCGAGGCGGCGCGCGCGATGCCATTCCCGTTCATGCTGACGGCGCGCGCCGAAGGGTTCCTGCGCGGCAGGCCGGACCTGGATGAGGTGATCCGGCGGCTGCAGGCATTCGAGGCGGCGGGCGCCGATGTGCTGATGGCGCCCGGGCTGCCGGACCTGGCGGCGGTGCGCACGGTGTGTACGGCGTTATCCAGGCCGTTCAACTTCATGGGCGGGATCCGGGGCAGGTCGTTCACGGTGGCCGAACTGGCAGAGGCCGGGGGTGACGCGGATCAGCCTGGCCACGTCGCTGTATCGCGCGGCCATGACGGGGCTGGTGGCGGCGGCGCGCGAGGGTGAAGGAGCAGGGGACGCTGGGCTATCTCGAGACCACGATGGCGACGCCGGAGCTGAATGGCTTCATGGGCGGCGGCTGACCCAGGTCAGGCGAGCCGGCGCAGTTCCTCGATCAGAACGCGCAGGCCCCGGTCCAGCACTTTCTCCTTCCGCAGCACCAGACCCAGTTCGCGCGATACCGCCGGCCGCAGCGCTCGCCGCTGGCAGCCGGCGGGCAGGTCGGCGAGCGCCAGGCTGGGCAGGATCGAGGCTCCCAGGCCGCCGCCGACCAGCACCTTGATCGCCTCCACGCTGCCCAGCGCCATGATTGGCTTCGGCGTCAGGCCGGCCCCGCGGAACCAGGCGTCGACGATGCCGCGCGTGTCGCCGCCGGTCTCGAACAGGATCAGCGGCATCGCCGCCATCTGCGAGGGCGTGAGAGCGGCGCTGCCGGTGGTTCCGGGCGGCAGCAACGCGGCCAGCGGATCGCGCCGTACCGGGACGCGGGTAAGCGCGCGGCCGAGTCGCGGCGCCAGCGTGACGAAGCCTGCGTCCCAGGCTGCCGGATTCGACCCGGCGCAGGATGTCGGGCGTGTTGCCGGTGGTGACGACGATTTCCAGGCCGGGCATGTGTTGCTTCGCCGCGGCGAGGGCGGGCGGCAACAGGTAGATACAGGCAGTCGCGCCGGTGCCGAGTCGCACCCGTCCCACCTCACCCGAGCGGAATGCCGCGGCCGCCGCGGCCACGTCGGACGCGGCCGTCTCGGCTCGCCGCGCCGGCTCCAGGATTGCGGCACCCGCGGCGGTCGCTACCACCCGCCCCTCGGCGCGATCCAGCACGCGCACCCCCAGCACGCGTTCCAGTTCGCGGAGCTGCTGGCTCGCTGCCGGCTGGGTCAGGTGCAGCGTTCTTGCCGCCTGGGTGATCGAGCCGGTCTCTACCGTAGCGATGAACGTGCGCAACTGTCGCAGGCTTGGGGTCTCCATAAGGCGAACTTATGCTTATGCCGCGCCTAAACAAAATTTCCTTTGCCCGCGTGACTTCCAGAGGGAGCATGCGGGCGCTCCGCTTCCTCATGCTGCGAGACCACCGAATGACAGCTGACCCCTACGCCACGATCCGACCCGCCGAGGATCGCGATGTCGCGGCGATTGCCGCGATCTACCGGCACCATGTGTTGCACGGCAGCGCCTCGTTCGAGACCGAGCCGCCGCCGCTCGAGGAGATGCGGCGGCGCCATGCGACGCTGTTGCAACAGGGCTATCCCTATCTGGTCGCCGAGCGGGACGGACTCGTCGTGGGCTACGCCTATGCCAGCGCCTATCGGCCGCGCGCGGCCTATCGCGACACGGTGGAGAATTCGGTCTATCTGCGCACCGACTGCATCGGCCGTGGTGTCGGCTCGCAATTGCTGGCCGTGCTGATCGGGGCCTGCACCGAGCGCGGCTTCCGCCAGATGGTTGCGGTGGTCGGTGACAGCGGCAACGCGCCGTCGATCAGACTGCACGAGCGTCATGGTTTTCGCCTGGTCGGCACGTTGCATGCGGTCGGCTACAAGCGTGGGCGCTGGCTGGACACTGTGCTGCTGCAGCGCCCGCTCGGTCCCGCCGATAGCGTGGCGCCGACGCGTCCGTGAGCCTGCCGCGTTACGCCAGGATGATCTGCCGCTCCATCGCCCGCCGGTACTGGTAGGCCGCGTCCGTCGTATCGATCGCCACGTCGTTCCACGTCAGGCACGCGCCCTGTGGCACCTCGCGCGTGAGCGTCACCCGGTTGGCCAGCCCGATCGGCAGCCCGCCGATCGCCAGGCTGCGCTCGGCCGGCAGCAACCGCCCCCAGACGCAGCCGCCGCCTTCGCCGTCCAGCACCTCGCCCTCGCGCAGGTCGCGCTTCGCCGTCGCGACCACGTCGCCGCGGAAGCCGGTGGGCGCGCCGGTTGCCTCGCCGCGCAGCGCGGCCGACAGGATCGACACGTTCAACTCCAGCCCGATCAGGTGGAACGGCCGGTACAGCGCCGAGACCCGCCCCGACGCATCGGTCCGCACGCCATATTCCCGGAAGCATTGCGCGGTGTAATCACCGGCGCCTCGAACACGACATAGACACCCCAGCGCAGGTCGTTCGCCACGTCGCGCCCGTCGCGGTGCAGGCTGGACACCACCTCCACCTGCCCGCGCATCACACCCAGCCCGTCCGCGAGCTCGTGCGTGCCGAACGGCGGGAACTCCAAGCCGTCCTGCGGCACGCCCAGCCCGGTCGCGTTAGCCACCGCCGCCATTTCGATCGCCGACTTGGTGCCGTCGAGGAACGAGTTGAACATCTGCGGGTTCATCCCGCCGGCCCGCGCCTGCGCCTCGGTCACCCCGTAATGGCCCCACACGGTCGCCGGCGTGGATGCGTGGTACTGCGGGAGGTACTTGGTGCCTTTGCCGGCCGCCAGCACGCGGAAGCCGCAGGCGCGAGCCCAGTCCACCAGCTCGCAGATCAGCGCCGGCTGGTCGCCATAGGCCAGCGAATACACCACGCCGGCCGCCGCCGCCTCGCGCGCCAGCGCAGCCCCCGCCAGTACGTCCGCCTCCACGTTCACCATCACGATGTGCCGGCCCTCGGCGATTGCGCGCCGCGCATGGGCGATGCCGGCGGGGGCGTGGCCGGTCGCCTCCACCACCACCTCGACGTCGCCCGCCATCATCGCCATCGCATCGTCGCTGAAGCGTGTGGCGGCGATCCGCTCCTCGGTCCAGCCGACCCGCCGGCACGCCTCACGCGCGCGGTCAGGCGCCAGGTCGGCGATCGCCGCCACCTCGATCCCCGGCGTCGTCGGCACCTGCGCCAGGAACATCGAGCCGAACTTGCCGGCCCCGATCAGGCCCACGCGCACCGGCTTCCCGGCCTCCAGCCGCTGGCCCAGCAGGCGATGCAGATTCATCGTCGACGTCCCTTTTCCCGCGTGCGGTTTCGTGGCCCATTGCTACGCCAGGACCGGGAGATTGGCGATGGCGGATGGGGTAGAGGTGGAGTGGCGGAAGCTGCGCGCGGACCAGTTGCGCGAGCGGGCCAAACAGGACGCGATCGTGATCCTGCCGGTCGCCTCGCTGGAACAGCACGGGCCGCATCTGCCGGTCGAAGTGGACTCCATGCTGGGCGAAACCGTCGCCGCCCGTGCCGCGCAGAAAATCGCCGCGAAAGGACAGCCGGTGGTCGTCCTGCCGGTGCTGTGGACCGGCCTGTCCGAGCACCACATGAGCTTCGGCGGCACCGTCACGCTGGATTTCCCCGCCTTCGCCGCAGTGGTGGAGGGTGTGGTGCGCTCGGTGCTGCGCCACGGCTTCCAGCGCATCGTGCTGCTGAACGCGCATGGCGGCAACGAGAATGCGCTGCGCACCATCACCGATGAACTGACGCCGAAACTCGGCGTGCCGATCGTGCAGTTCACCTACTGGTATGCCGCCGCCGCGGCGATCGCCAAGATCCTCGAGACCCAGGGCGGTCTGCAGCATGCCTGCGAGGCGGAAACGTCGATGATGATGGTGGCGCGCCCGGACTTGGTTGCGACCGACCGCATCGGCATGGCCAAGGCGAACAGCACACCCGATGTATCCGACGTGGTCGGCGGCGGGGTCTATCGCTGGCGTACGATCGGTGCGCGGTCGTCCTCCGGCGTGATCGGCAATCCCGAGGCGGCATCTGCGGAAAAGGGCGAGCGCCTGTTCGAGGCGATCGCCGCCTCGCTCGCGGACAAAGTGTGCAACCCGGAGCTTTGGGAATTGCCGTGGGACGCCGAGAAGCTGGAGTAGGTCCGACAATTTGAACGAAGGAGCGTTGATGTCGTCCGGCAAGTGGCAATTCTGGATCGATCGCGGCGGCACGTTCACCGACATCGTCGCGCGCGATCCTGACGGGAAGCTCTCCACCCACAAGCTGCTCAGCGAGAATCCCGGCCGCTATCGCGACGCCGCCATCGCCGGCATCAAGACGGTACTCGGCGTCGCGCTCGACGCGCCGATCCCCGACGGCGTGGTCGAGGCGGTAAAGATGGGCACCACCGTCGCCACCAACGCGCTGCTCGAGCGCAAGGGCGACCGCACGCTGCTGGTGGTGAACCGCGGTTTCGCCGACGCGCTGCGCATCGGCAACCAGGCGCGGCCGCGGCTGTTCGACCTCGCGATCACGCTGCCCTCGATGCTGTATGAGGATGTGGTCGAGATCGCCGGCCGCGTCGGCGTCGACGGCGATGAGGTGGAGGCGCTCGACGAAGCGGGCGCCCGCGCGGCGTTCGCCGCTGCCCGCGCCAAGGGCATCGCCGCCTGTGCCATCGTGCTGATGCACGCGTGGAAATATCCCGAGCACGAGCGGCGCCTCGCGGACCTCGCGCGCGAGGCGGGCTTCACGCAGGTCTCTGCCAGCCACGCGGTCAGCCCGCTGTTGCGCTGGTGCCGCGCGGCGACACCACCGTGGTGGACGCCTATCTCTCGCCGATCCTGCGCCGCTATGTCGACCAGGTCGCGTCCGAACTCGGCGATACGCGGCTCTATTTCATGCAGTCGAACGGCGGCCTGGCCGATGCGGCGACGTTCCAGGGCAAGGACGCAATCCTGTCCGGCCCGGCCGGCGGCATCGTCGGCGCGGCGCGCACCGCGGCGATGGGCGGCTTCGACAGCATCATCGGCTTCGACATGGGTGGCACGTCCACCGATGTCGCGCTGTACGCCGGCGGCTTCGAGCGCGCGTTCGAGACCGCGATCGCCGGGGTGCGCATGCGCGCACCCATGATGGCGATCAACACCGTGGCGGCGGGCGGCGGCTCCATCCTGCATTTCGACGGCGCGCGGTTCCGCGTCGGGCCGGATTCCGCCGGCGCCGATCCAGGCCCCGCCTGCTATCGCCGCGGCGGCCCGCTGGCGGTGACCGATGCCAATGTCTGCGTGGGCAAGATCCAGCCGCGGCACTTCCCGGCGATCTTCGGCCCGAACGGCGATGCGCCGCTGGACGCCGATGTGGTGGCGGCGAGTTCGCAGCGCTGGCCGACGAGATTTCCAAGGCGACCGGCCAGGCGCGCTCGCCGGGGCAGGTGGCCGAGGGGTTCCTGCGCATCGCGGTTGCCAATAGGGCGAACGCTATCAAGCAGGTGTCGGTGCAGAAGGGCCACGACGCGACGCGCTTCGCGCTGCAATGCTTCGGCGGTGCGGCGGGCAGCACGCCTGCCTGGTCGCCGATGCGCTCGGCATGGAGACGGTGTTCATCCATCCCTTCGCCGGCGTGCTGTCGGCCTACGGCATGGGCCTCGCCGACCAGGCGGTGATGCGCGAGCAGGCGGTGGAGATCCCGTTCGCACCCGACGCGATGGCGGACCTGGCGGCGCTTGCCGACCGGCTGGCAACCGAAGCGACCGCGGCGCTGGCGGCACAGGGCGCCGATCCCGCGCACATCACGGCAAAGCGCAACCTGCATCTGCGCTATGCCGGCACCGAGGCCGCGCTGATCGTCGAATTGCGCAGCGAGTCCGAAATCGTCGCCGACTTCACAGCCGCCCACCGCGCGCGCTTCGGCTTCGCCACGCCCGACCGGGCGCTGGTGGTCGAGGCGGTCGCGGTCGAGGCGGTGGCGCCAGGCGAGCCGGTGCAGGAGGCGACGCTGTCCGCGCGCGGCGACGGTGCGCCGCAGCCGATCGACACGATCCGCATGTTCACGGGCGATGCCGAATACGCGACGCCGGTGTTCGACCGCACGTCGCTGCTGGCGGGCGACCGCATCGCCGGGCCGGCGCTGATCCGCGAGGCCAACGCCACGACGGTGGTGGAGCCGGGCTGGACGGCGGAGATCACGGCGCTCGACCACATGACGCTGCGGCGCACCGAGCGACTGGCGACGCGCGTCGATGCCGGCAGCGAACGGCCCGATCCGGTATTGCTGGAATTGTTCAACAACCTGTTCATGAACGTGGCCGAGCAGACCGGGGCGGTGCTGCAGAACACGTCCATGAGCGTGAACATCAAGGAGCGGCTGGACTTCTCCTGCGCCATCTTCGATGCGCAGGGCTTCCTGGTGGCGAACGCGCCGCACGTGCCGGTGCATCTCGGCGCGATGGGCGAGAGCGTGCGCACGGTGTTGAACAACCGCCGCACCACGCTGAAGCCCGGCGACGTCGTGGCCCTGAACAATCCGTTCAACGGCGGCACGCACCTGCCGGACGTTACCGTCATCACGCCGGTGTTCGACGCGGCCGGGCGCGAGATCATGTTCTTCGTCGGCTCGCGCGGACATCACGCCGATATCGGCGGCATCACCCCCGGTTCCACGCCGCCCACGTCGCACACGCTGGAGGAGGAGGGCGTCGTGATCGATGACTTCCTGCTGGTGGATGGTGGGGATTTCCGCGAGCCGGAATTCCGCGCGCTGCTGGCCGGCGCGAAATACCCTGCGCGCAGCCCCGACGTGAACGTGGCCGACATCAAGGCGCAGGTGGCGGCGAACGAGAAGGGCGTGCAGGAGTTGCAGCGCGTGGTCGCGCTGTACGGCTGGCCAACGGTGAGCGCGTATATGCACCACGTCATGGACAACGCCGAAGAATCGGTGCGCCGCGTGATCGACCGTCTCGGCAGCGGCGCGTTCGAATACACCATGGACAGCGGCCTGAAGCTGCGTGTTGCGGTCAGCGTCGATCGTGCATCGCGCAGTGCGGTGGTCGATTTCACCGGCACCGGGCAGCAGAGCACCGGCAACTTCAATTCGCCGCCGGCAGTGACGCGCGCCGCGGTGCTGTACGTGTTCCGCACGCTCGTGGCGGACGACATCCCCCTGAACGATGGCTGCCTCAAGCCACTGAAGCTGATCATCCCGTCCGGCACGTTCCTCTCGCCGCGGCCGGCGCCGCGGTCGTCGCCGGCAACACGGAGGTGTCGCAGGCCACCTGCAACGCGCTGTTCGGGTGCGCTGAAGCCGATCGCCTGCTCGCAGGCGACGATGAACAATTTCCTGTTCGGCGATGCGACGCGGCAATACTACGAGACGATCTGCGGCGGCACCGGCGCCGGTCCCGGCTTCGACGGCACCTCGGCCATCCACTCGCACATGACCAACACGCGGATGACCGACCCCGAGGTGCTGGAACTTCGCTACCCGGTCCGGCTGGAACGTTTCGCTATCCCGCCACGGCTCCGGCGGGGCGGGGGAAGTGGCATGGCGGCGACGGCGCGATCCGCCGCATCCGGTTCCTGGAGCCGATGACCGCCGTGATCGTCGCCTCGCGCCGCAACGTCGCCCCGTTCGGCCTGGAGGGCGGCAGTCCCGGCGCGGTCGGCCGGCAATGGGTGGAGCGGGCCGACGACGCGCGGCAGGACCTGACCGGCACCGACAGCGCCGAACTGAAGCCAGGCGACGTGTTCGTCATCGAGACGCCGGGCGGCGGCGGCTACGGTGCCGCTGCATGACGTGACGCGTCTCCGCATCGCGCTCATCGCACTTGCCGGCCTGGCCGCGCTGCTGCTGCTCGCGGTCTGGCAGGTGCCGCAATGGCTGGACTGGACACGCTACCGCACAACGATCGAGGTCCTGGCCAGTGCCACGCTCGGCCAGCAGGTCACGCTGCGCGGGCCGATCTCGCTCACGCTGCTGCCGCAGCCGGTGCTGACGGCGGCGCAGGTCACCGTCGGCGGCACCGGTTCCGGCGATCTGTCGATCAGCGTCGAGGCGCTGCGCGTACGCGTGGCGCTGCTGCCGCTGATCGGCGGGCGGGTGGATGCGCGCGAACTGGTGCTGCGCGGCGCGGAACTGCGCATTCCCTGGCCGGCCGAAGTGGGGGTGCTGCATCCGCATCCGCCGGCCTGGCTCTCGTCGTTTGCGGCCAGGATCGAGAATGGCCGGCTGACCATCGGGCGGCTCGCGTTCACCGGTGTCGACGCCACGCTGGCGACGCTCGATACCGGGGCGCTGTCGGCCTCGGGTACCGGCCAGTTCAGCGGCCAGGACTGGCATTTCACCGCCAGGCTGACCGCGGCGGGCCCCGACGGATCGGCTGGCCTCAACCTGACCCTGGACGGGCAGGGCAAGGCGAGCGGTCTCGGCGCCGCCTTCACTGGCCAGTTGGCGGATGACGGCGCGCTCTCGGGCACCGTCTCGGCGCGCGGGCCCAGCCTTGGTGTGTTGCTGCCGATGCCGGCGGTGCCATTCCGAGCCGATGGCCGGCTCACCGTCGCCGGCGGGCTGGCCGCGCTCGACGACCTGGCGCTGGAGATCGGTGGCTCGCCGGCCAGCGGCGCGGTGGCGCTCCGGGTCGCACCGAACCCGCGGCTGGACATCGCATTGTCGGCAAGCCGGCTGAACCTCGATGCCTGGCTGCCGGTGCTGCTGCGCGCCGGCACCACGATCGCCGGCATCGACGTGCCGATCGGCATCGATTTCTCGGCTGAGGCCGCGCCTTTGGGCGGCGGCACACTGGAGCATGTACGGGCGGCCTTCGACCTTGCGGGCAAGGACCTGATCGTGCGGGAGGCGACGGCGCTGCTGCCGGGCAACGGCCGGCTGCGCCTCGCTGGCCGCATCGGCCGGGACGATCCGGCGCGGCCGGTCTTCGAGGGCGATGCGCGCGTCGAGGCGCCCGTGCTCCGCACCACGCTGCGCTGGCTGGATGAGGCGATGCCGGGCAGCCTGCCGCCGCGGCTGCTGGCCAACCTGCCGGCCGAGGTCGCCCAGCGTGGTGACCTGTCTGCGCATGTGGTGGCCGGCGGCGGTGCGGTCGCCCTGCGCAATCTGTCTGGCACGCTGGACGATTCGCCCCTCACCGGCACCATCGGCTTCCGGCGCGGTGAGCCGCCGGTATTCACCGCGGACCTGTCGCTCGGTGCGGTGGCACTCGACCCTTGGCTTCCGTCGCGGCCGGCGAGTCTCGTCGGTCTGCTGCGGCCTGTTGCCGGCCTGGACATGGAACTCCGCCTCAGTGCAAGGCGCGCGACGCTGGCCGGCGCGGTCATCGAGGGTCTCGTGGTCGACGCTGCTGTGGAGGCCGGCAATATACTGCTGCGGCGGGCAGAGGGCAGTCTGCTGGGCGCGCAGATCACGGTGTCCGGCGCCTTGGCGGACGGCGGGCGGCTCAGCGGCGCCAAGCTTACCCTCACCACGAAGGATGCGGCGCCGCTGGCCGATCTGCTGCCTGCGGCCTGGCGCGGGATGCCGGCGTTGTGGCACGGGCCGGCGACGCTCGAGATGCAAGGGGCGGGACCGAACGACGCGCTCGCCCTCGGCATCCGCCTGGCGCTGGCCGATGCCCGGCTGGAGGCGAGCCCGACCATCGACCTCCGCTCCGGCGAGTGGCGCACGACGCTGACATTGCGGCACCCCGGCGCGCGTCGCCTGGTGGCCATGCTCGTTGCCCGCGATCAGGAGGTTTTCGCCTGGCTGCCCGGCTGGCTCGGTGACGGCTCGCTGTCACTCGTCGCCCACCTGGTAGGTGGTCCCGGCCGCATCGCGGCGGAGAGTTTCGACCTGACCGCCGCGACGCTGCGCGCCACCGGCGACCTGTCGCTGGATCGCAATGGCGCGGAGCCGCGTCTGGCAGGCCGTATCGATGTCGACACTGCGATGCTGCCGCTGCCCGACGGCGGTTCCGCGGCGCCCCTGCCGGTTCGCCTGATCCAGGGCTGGCGCGGCGACTTCCAGCTTGGCGTGGGCCGGCTGACGCTGCGGCCCGGCGTGGACCTGCGCGATGCCGTCGCGGTGCTCGCCGTCACCAATGGCACGCTGCGGCTCGATCCGTTCACCGCGCGGCTCGGTTCCGGCGGCGTGACGGGCAGCCTTGCCTTCGAGTCCGCCGCCACGCCGCCCACGCTGGCGGTGCAGGCCAAGGTGAGCAACGCCATCATCGTCGGCCCGCTGACCGATGGCGTGGCCGATCTCGCATCCGGACGCGCCGACGCGGGGATTGCGGGTCAGTGCGAGCGGCTACAGCCCGTCGGCCGTGCTCGCGACGATGGACGGCCGCGTCAGCCTGGCGGTGTCGGATGGGGTGGTGTCGGGTTTCGACCTGTTCCGGCTACGCCAGGCGCTCGACGATCCCGATCCCCGCACGGCCGAGGCCGCCGCACGGGAAGCCCTTGGCGGAGGGGCCTCCAGTTTCGAGCGGCTGGAACTCAGCGCCGACATCGCCCATGGGGATCTGCGCCTGGAGACCGGGACACTGACCGGGCCCGCGGGCGAGGTCGGCGTGACCGGTGGCATGAGCCTCGTCACGCGGACCCTCGACCTCCGACTGGACATTCGCGCCGCGGTACCGCACCCGCCGGAAATCGGGCTGCGCCTGACGGGGTCGCTCGATCAGCCCCGCCGCACGCCGGAACTGGCGGGGCTCGCGCGCTGGATGGCCGAACTGGCGCACTGACGGCGAGGTCCGTTGACGGCAGCGCATTGACGGCGGGTAGATTGACGGCGGCGCCTGGCCATCTGGACAGCCGGCGGCGTATCGGCAACGCTTCCAACGAGCCATCCACAAGGGTCCGTCATGCTGTTCGATTTCGACAACACACCGACCGAGAACATCTACAAGTTGCTGGTGTCGACCGTGGTGCCACGCCCGATCGCCTGGGTGACCACCCAGGATGTGGACGGCACGGTGAACGCCGCGCCGTTCTCGTTCTTCAATGCCGTGTCCGGTGACCCGCCGGTGGTGGTGTTCGGCATCGGCGGACGTGGCCCGGGCGACGTGAAGGACACCGGCGGTAACATCCGCCGCACCGGCCAGTTCGTGGTTAACCTGGTCAGCAACGCGCTGGCCGAGCAGATGAACATCACGGCGATCGACTTCGACAAGTCGGTCAACGAACTGGCGGAGGCCGGGCTGCATGCGGCGCCGTCGTCCAAGGTAAAGCCGCCGCGCATCGCCGAGAGCCCGGTGTCCTTCGAGTGCGAGCGCCTGGTCATCGTCGAGGTCGGTGTGGACCGCGCGGTGGTGCTGGGCAAGGTGGTGGCAATCCACGTGGCCGATGAGTTCGTGATGGATGCGGCCAAATGCTACATCGACACGCCGAAGCTGGATCTCATTGGCCGCATGCACGGCCGTGGCTGGTATTCCCGCACGACGGACCGCTTCGACCTGCCGCGCATCGACGTCGCCGACTGGCCGCTGCGGGCCAAGGCCGCCGAATAGCCGCCCGGCGGCCGACGGTTCGCCCTTCGATCCATTTGTCGTGATTGCCCGCATCGCGGTCGGCGATGCGGCGTTCCTGCCTCGCGTATCACAGCGAACAGGAGCGTTACGATGCGAAAGACTTTGAGCGTCCTTAGTCTGGCCGCGTTGCTGGCCACAGGCACAACGGCGGCGACCATGGCTGCGACCGACAGCGACAGCGGCCAGACCGGCAGCCAGTCGGTCACCAGCACGCAGCTTGGCAGCCCGCAGCAGGGCTCGCCCGCGACCGGCAGCGCGGCTGATATGCCTGGCGCCGCCAACGCCACCAATGCCCGCACGGCCAATGGCGGCGTGCCGGGCCTGAGTGCGCAGTCATCCGGCCAGCCCTATCCGGGTGTCGTCGGCCCGACCGGGTCGACCCAGCGCGATGCGACCAACCCCAACCGCTCGGCCCCGACGGCAGGCGGCGGTACTGATGGTGGTAGCGGCGGCGGTGGCGGTTCCAGCGGCGGCGGCAGCGGCCGCTAAGGCGCTTTGACGGAAGGAACGGCGGGCTGCGGCGACGCAGCCCGCCGTTCTGCTGTACGGGGCGGTGGAGGCGGTGCGGCGAGGGGCGCTGTCAGCCCCCGTCGGGCTGCAGCATGCCGCCGCGCGGGGTCGCCGCATGCTCCTTCAGGAC
Organism: Acetobacteraceae bacterium; assembly: GCA_037201625.1. Taxonomy (GTDB): domain Bacteria; phylum Pseudomonadota; class Alphaproteobacteria; order Acetobacterales; family Acetobacteraceae; genus JAMXLO01. The sequence continues at coordinate 1,061,710 of JBBCGR010000004.1, forward strand.
CGAGTCGGAGCCGGGATCGACCTCCTTCATCAGGACATCATAGCCCCAGAGATCGGCCAGATGCTGCAGCACGAAGCGGGCGTCGCGCTCCTCGAGCAGCACGCGGTTCAAGGCACGATGGTGCAGAATCAGGCGCCGGTCGCCGGCCAGGTTCACGTCCACCACCTGAATGTCGGGCAGCGTCCAGGCCGGGTCGTACTGGCGCGCCAGCGCCCGCTGGATCTTGCGGTAGCCACGTTCGTCGTGGATCGCCTGCACATTCAGATTGGGTTCGTTGGCGTCGTCCATCACGTGGAACAGCCCGAAGTGGCGGATCAGCCGCGGGCTCAGGAATTGCAGGATGAAGCTCTCGTCGCGGAAATTCGCCCAGATGTCGCGTAGCACTGCCATCGGATCCGCCGAGCCGGCGATGCCGGGGAACCAGTTCTGGTCCTCTGCGGTCGGCTCGGTGCAGATGCGCTCGATGTCGCGCATCATGGCGAAGCCGAGGGCATACGGGTTGATCCCGGAGTAGCGGGGATCGTCGAAATCGGGCTGGAACACGACGTTGGTATGCGAGCGCAGGAATTCGACCATGTTGCCGTCGGTCAGCAGCCCCTTCTCGTGCAGCCGGTTCATGATCCGGTAGTGCACGTAGGTGGCGCAGCCCTCGTTCATCAGCTTGGTCTGGCCCTGTGGATAGAAGTACTGCGCGATGATGCGGACAATGCGCAGGATCTCACGCTGCCAGGGCTGCAGGCGGGGCGCGGTCTTCTCGAGGAAATACAGGATGTTCTCCTGCGGAAGCTGCAGCAGCGCGCGGCGCCGTTCCTCAAGCGATTTGTCGCCCTTGTCCTCGCCCTTGGTGGGCACGGTGCGCCACAGGTCGTTGAACACCCGCTCCTCATGCTGGCGCCGTTCCTTGGCGCGCAGTTCCTCGGACCGCAGGTCGGCCGTGCGCGGCCGCGGGTAGCGGTGCACGCCGTGGCTCATGAGCGCGTGGGCGGCGTCGAGCAGCCGTTCCACCGCCGTCTCACCGTATCGTTCTTCGCACTGTGCGATATAGCCGCGAGCGAATTCCAGATAATCGAGAATCCCGTCGGCGTCGGTCCACTGCTTGAAGACGTAGTTGTTCTTGAAGAAGTGGTTATGGCCGAACGCAGCGTGGGCGATCACCAGCGTCTGCATCGTGGCCGTGTTCTCCTCCATGATGTAGCTGATGCATGGATTGGAGTTGATCACGATCTCATACGCGAGGCCCTGCATGCCGGCGCGGTACATCGCCTCGTTGCGCGCGAAATGCTTGCCGAACGACCAGTGCTTGTAGAACAGCGGCATGCCGATCGAGGAATAGGCATCCAGCATCTGCTCGGTGCCGATGATCTCGATCTGGTTGGGGTAGACGTCGAGGCCGAGTTCGCCGACGGCGATTTTCTCGATCGCGTCGTGCACCTTCTGGATGGTGCCGAATTCCCAGTCGGCACCCTCGAACAGCGGGCGTTCCGCCCGGGTGCCGCCGCCAAAGTCGTTCATGCTGTCTCGGCCCCTGTCGTCGCAGTCTTCTTGGCGAAGAGTTCGCGGAACACCGGATAGATGTCGCGCCGGTGGCCAACCTTGCGCATCGCCAGCGGCGCACCGGTCTTGCAGATCGCGCTGTAGGTCTGCCACAGGTCGGAATCGCGCCGGATGAAGCCCGGCGGAAAATGCTCTGAATCCCGTCCGACCTCGAGATAGGCGTAGTACTGGCAGGCCGGCAGGATGGTGCCGGTCAGCAGCGCCGCCGTCTTGTCGTTATCGGACGCGGTGTTGTCGCCGTCCGACGCCTGCGCGGCATAGATGTTCCAGTTGTCCGGACTGTAACGCTCCTCGACGACGCGCTGCATCTCCTCGAGCGCGGTGGACACCACCGTCCCGCCGGTCTCCGGCGAGTGGAAGAAGGTGTCCTCGTCGACTTCCTGCGCCTGGTGCGTGTGGCGGATGAACACGACGTCGACGTGCTTGTACCGGCGCTTCAGGAAGATATAGAGCAGCACATAGAACCGCTTGGCGAGATCCTTCATATGCTCGGTCATCGAGCCGGACACATCCATCAGGCAGAACATCACCGCCTGCGCCACCGGCTTCGGCTGCGGCTCGAACTTGCGGTAGCGTACGTCGAGCGGATCGATATAGGGGATCAGCCCGGTCCGCCGCATCTTGCGGGCAAGCTCTTCCTCGAGCTGGGCGCGCCTTGCCTTGTCCTTGCCGTCGGGGCTCAGTGCCTCGATCTCGTCGCGTAATTCCTGCAACTCGTGCGGCTTCGGCCGCTTCAGGGCGATGCGGCGCGACAGGCTGTTGCGCACCGTGCGCAGCAGCGCGAGGTTCGCCGGCGAGCCGCTGACCGAGTAGCCGGCGCGGTGCCAGCTCACATGCTCGCTGTCGACCACCCGGCGCTTGGCGAGGTCGGGCAGTTCCAGATCCTCGAGGAACAAATCCACGAACTCGTCACGCGACAGGGCGAAGCGGAAATCATCCTGGCCGTCGCCGTCCGGACTGCCTTCCGCGCCGCCGCTGCCGCCGCCACCCTGCGGCCGCGGGATGGTGTCGCCTTCGATATACTGCTTGTTGCCAGGCAGCAGATGGTCGCGGATGCCGCCTGTCGCACTGCGGTGGAAGGACGGCTCGTGGACGCCCTGCGCCGGCAGCGCGACCTCGCCCGCCTGGTCGGCGTCCTTGATGCTGCGGCTCGCCGAGCTTTCGTGCACCGCCTTGCGGATGAGTGACTTGGCCCGGCGCATGAACCGCTGCCGGTTGGCGAGGTTCTTGCCACTTGGGTTGAGGCGCCGATCGACAATATGCATGAAGTTGCCTGTTCCGGTGGCGCGGTTCTTATCCTGCCTGCTTGACGCGCATGTACCACTCCACCAGACGGCGAACCTGCCGCTCGGTATAGCCGCGCGCGGCCATGCGGTGTACGAATTCCGCGTGCTTCTTCTCGCTGTCGCTGTCCTTCTTGGACCCGAAGCTGATCACCGGCAGAAGCTCCTCCACCTGGCTGAACATGCGACGTTCGATGACTTCGCGGATCTTCTCGTAGCTGGTCCAGGACGGGTTCATGCCGTTGTTGTTGGCACGCGCCCGCAGGCTGAACTTCACCACCTCGTTGCGGAAGTCCTTCGGGTTGGCAATGCCAGCCGGTTTCTCGACCTTCGTCAACTCCTGGTTCAGCAGCTCACGGTTCATGAGCTGGCCGGTGTCCGGATCTTTGAAATCGATGTCCTCGATCCAGGCATCGGCATAGGCGACGTAGCGGTCGAACAGGTTCTGGCCATAGTCGTGGTACGACTCAAGGTAGGCCTTCTGGATCTCATTGCCGATGAATTCGGCGTAACGCGGGGCAAGCTCGCCCTTGATGAATTCCAGGAAGCGCTTCTCGGTCTCGGTCGGCAATTGCTCGCGGCGGATCGACTGCTCCAGCACATACATCAGGTGCACCGGATCGGCCGCCACCTCGGTCGTGTCATGGTTGAACGTCGCCGCCAGCACCTTGAACGCGAAGCGGGTGGAGGCGCCGTCCATACCCTCCTCGACGCCGGCCGAGTCCTTGTATTCCTGCAGGCTGCGCGCGCGTGGATCGGTCTCCTTCAGACTCTCACCGTCGTAGACGCGCATCTTCGCGAACAGCGTCGAATTCTCGTGCCGGCGGAGCCGCGTCAGCACCGAGAAGCGGGCCAGCATTTCGAGCGTCGCCGGCGCGCAAGGCGAATCGGCAAGCTCGGAGGTGCGCACCAGCTTGTCGTAGATCTTCTGCTCTTCGGTGACGCGCAGGCAGTACGGCACCTTGATGACGTAGATGCGGTCGATGAAGGCTTCGTTGTTGCGGTTGTTCTTGAAGCTCTGCCACTCCGCCTCGTTGGAGTGGGCGAGGATGATGCCCTGGAAGGGAATCGCGCCGATGTTCTCGGTGCCGATGTAATTGCCTTCCTGCGTCGCCGTCAGTAGCGGATGCAGCATCTTGATCGGCGCCTTGAACATCTCGACGAACTCGAGCATGCCCTGGTTGGCGCGGTTGAGCCCGCCGGAATAGCTGTAGGCGTCCGGGTCGTTCTGCGAATGCAGTTCGAGCTTGCGGATGTCCACCTTGCCGACCAGCGACGAGATGTCCTGATTGTTCTCGTCGCCAGGCTCGGTCTTGGCGATGCCGATCTGGCGCAGCCGCGACGGCATCAGCTTGGCGACCCGGAAGCGCGAGATGTCGCCTTCGAATTCGTCGAGCCGCTTGATGCACCACGGGCTCATGAGCCCGGTGAGCCGCCGGCGAGGAATGCCGTAGCGCTCCTCCAGCATGTCACCCATGCGCTCGGGATTGAACAACCCAAGCGGGCTCTCGAACACCGGGCTGAGTTCGCTGCCGGCCTTCAGCACATAGATGGGATGCACTTCCATCAATGCCTTCAACCGTTCGGCGAGCGACGACTTGCCGCCGCCCACCGGTCCCAGCAGATACATGATCTGCTTGCGCTCCTCGAGACCCTGCGCGGCGTGGCGGAGGAATCCGACGATCCGTTCGATCGTCTCCTCCATGCCGTAGAATTCTGAGAAGGCTGGGTACACCCGCATGGTGCGGTTCATGAAGATGCGGCCGAGCCGCGGATCCTTGGCCGTGTCGACCATCTCGGGCTCGCCGATCGCATCGAGCAGGCGCTCGGTCGCGGTCGCGTACAGCATCGGATTGTCACGGCATGCTTCCAGATACTCGGGAAGCGTCATCTCGGCTTCGCGGTGAGCCTCGAAGGTTCGGGCGTAGGCTGCGAACAAATCATCGACCGGATACATCGGCCGCTCCGTCTGTAGTGGGGACACCTTTGGCACTAATGCAAGATGGGTGCGAGCGTAGCGGATGGGGCGGGTGTCGCGTGAATGTTTTTTCGGTTTGGCCCGACGATTGCGTTCCGGGTGTGGCGGATTCTGTTGCTGGCATGTTGGCCTCCTGTCCGAGTCGGCTGGCCGGAGCCTCGACCAAGTGTGTGAAGCATGGTGACTTTGTGGCGGTTCACGTCGTCGTGCCAGGGCAGGTTGCGCGCCCACCCGCCGGCGGCGGCCGCCGCGCAACGCCCTGTCGGTCGCGGTCACCAGCACAGCGCACCATGAGACAGATATGTGACGCAAGTTTATTGTTTGGAATCATTCTTTTATGACGATTTGTTGAGATGTCGCCGGGTGCCGCGCCGTGCCGTGCCCCGGCGTCGCCAGTCCAGCCGGCCTCGCTGTCACAATCTGGGGCGTCCGGCGCACTCGATCGGGCCATCGGCACAAGCCTCCTCCAAATGGCGCTGAGGTCAAGGCGGCGCCATTTTTTTCAAACCTACGGCTGTATTTCTAATTTCCGGTTAATCCCCGTCTCCGACTCGGATTGACATGCACGGCCAATGTAACCGCAGGCGACTGACGCTACACCGCGCGAATAATGAGCGTATGCTGGTGGTCGCAGCGCGGCTTGCCTCCAGCCTGTGCAATTGTCACGAATCGCGGTCTTGTTGGCGGCGCGCAGCCAGCACCACGCTTTCTTCTGCCGCACCGTCGGGTGGCAGTGGCGGGCCATCCGCCAACAGCAGCACGGTGCGGCGAAGCTGGTCGTAGTAGCGCCGGCATGCCTCACAGCGGAACAGATGCCACCCCATGGCCACCCTCAGCCGCGGCGGGACCGCACGCTCCATGTAGTCCGTCGCCAGTTCGCTCATGTCGCGGCAGGTCGGCACGCGCGCTCCCTCCACCCGGTGCTTCGGTAGTCTGGCACCTCGGTCGTCTGTTGCTCCGATTCCTTGTGACTCGGCACACGGAGGTGCATTACTCGAAACCTGCCCCTTGCCACGGAATATTCAGGTCGCCGAGGCCGCCGTATGCGTCAGACCGAATTCGATGCGCCGGAATTCCTCGCCCGCCTCCGACTGGGTGAGGACGGCGCCTATCGGGCGCTGATCCGGCGCTTTCACGGCTCCCTGACCGGGCTCGCCGCCTCGATCATCGGCAGCCGCGCACAGGCAGAGGAGGTGGTGCAGGACGCCTGGCTTGCGGTGTTCTCTGGCATCGGCGCCTTCGAGGGCCGCTCCAGTCTCGTCACCTGGGTCTTCAGCATCGTCCTGAACCGGGCGCGCACGCGCGCCACGCGGGAGGGACGGCTGGTCGGGCTGCCGGCGCTGATGGAAGGCTCACCGCCTGGCGGACGCGCGGTCGATGGGTCGGAATTCAAGCCGGACGGCCACTGGATCGAGGCGCCGCGGCTGTGGGACGAGATCAGTCCCGAGCGCGTGGTGGGCGGTCGCCAGCTTTGGGACCATGTGATGGAGGCGATCGACCGGCTGCCCGCCGGCCAGCGCGCGGTCATCATCCTGCGCGACCTGGAGGGCTGTGAGGCGGAAGAGGCCTGTACCCTGCTCGGGCTGTCGCCCGAGAACCAGCGCGTGCTGCTGCACCGCGCCCGCGGGCGGGTGCGCCAGGCGATCGAGACGGTGACCGGCACGGCGCCGGCGACCGAGGCGGCAGCGCCGGCCCGGCGGCGGCGGGGCGGGACGGCCGCCACGACGATGGATCGGCGTGTCATGGCGGCGATGAAAAGCCCCGCCGCCGTGGCGGCGATCCATGGCCTCATGGCATGGGCCAGGCGGCTGGTCCGGCTGGTCCGGTTGCCGGCCGCCCCCTGCTCCAAGCCCGCGATGGTGGTATTGTAGCGGCCGGGAACCGGACGGGAGGGGGCATGCGATCACGCTCGGCGCGGTCGGCTGCGGCGCTGCTGTGGCGCGGCGGACGGAACGGGACGGAGCCGGCGATTGCCCGCTGATCCCCCGCCTGCGGCCGCTCCCGAGGTGCGCTCACCGCAGCAGAGCGTGCCGCTCGACTGGGAGGCGGTGCGCGGCTACCTGGCGCGCCACGGGCTGCGGCTCGACCATGACCCGCCACCTCGGCAATTCGCCGGGGGGCTCGCGAACCTCAACTACCTGATTCATCTCGACGGCCGTCCTGCCGTGCTGCGGCGGCCGCCGCTCGGCGACCTGCCCGCCGGTGCCTATGACATGAGCCGCGAGTTCCGCATCCTGAGCCGCCTGCCCGACGCGCTGCCCTTCGTTCCGCGCGGCCTGTTCCTGGGCGAGGACGCCTCCGTCATCGGCATGCAGTTCCAGGTCATCGAGTACCGGCCCGGCCTGGTGATCCGTGAGCACATCCCGCCCGCGCTGGCCGGCCGCCCCGACCTCGGCAACCGCCTGTCCCAGGTGCTGCTGGAGACGCTGACGGCGATCCATGCGGTGGACACGCGCGCTGTCGGGCTCGACGACCTGGGCCGGCCGGCCGGGTTCCTGGCGCGTGCGGTGAGCGGCTGGCGCAGGCGCGGGCTCGCCGCCCTGGAGGCCGGCACCGAGGCGCTGCACGACGACCTGGGCCGCTGGCTGGAGGCGCACCTGGTGCCTGACGAGGCGCCCGCGCTGCTGCACAACGACTTCAAGCTGAACAACATGATCCTGGACCCCGCCGACCTGTCGCCGGTCGCGGTGGTGGACTGGGACCAGGGCACGCGCGGCGACCCGCTGTTCGATTTCGCCACCCTGCTGAGCTACTGGGTGCACCAGGACGACCCGCCTGCGCTGCACGACATGGCGCAGATGCCGTCCGTCGAGGGCGGCTTCATCCCGCGCGAGCAGGCGGTTGCGACCTACGCGGCGCTCACCGGGCGCAACGTGTCCGACTTCCTGTTCCACCGCGTGTTGGCGATGTACAAGCTGGGGGTGATCTTCCTCCAGCTTGGGCTGCGCTGGCGCAGTGGCGCCACCGCCGAGCCGCGCTATGCCGGCCTCACCGCGATCGGCACCGGCATCGTCGCGTTCGCCCACGAGATCGCCCAGGGGCGCGCATTCTGATGGGGCGCGCATTCTGATGGGCCACGCATTCTGATGGGCCACGCATTCTGATGGGACGCGCATTCTGATGGATTTCGCCCTCACGCCCGAGTTGCAGGACCTGCAGCTTCGCACCCGCAGCTTCATCCGCGAGCGGATCATGCCGCTGGAGGCCGACCCGCGGCAGACCGCGCATGGCCCGACCGAGGCGTTCCGCCGCGAACTGGTGGCGCTGGGGCGCGAGGCCGGGCTGATCGCGCCGCACGCCTCGCCGGAATATGGCGGGCTGGGGCTGGACAATGTCGGCAAGGCCATCGTGTTCGAGGAGGCTGGCTACTCGCTGCTGGGGCCGGTCGCGATGCACATATTCGCCCCCGACGAAGGCAACATCCATCTGCTGGAGGTGGTGGCGACGCCGGAGCAGAAGGAGCGCTGGCTGCGGCCGCTGGCACGCGGCGACATCCGCTCCTGCTTCTGCATGACCGAGCCCGCGCCCGGCGCCGGGTCCGACCCCTCGGCGCTGAACACCACGGCGGTGCAGGACGGCAACCACTGGGTGATCAACGGCACCAAGTGGTTCATCACCGGCGCCGAGGGCGCGGGCTTTGCGATCATCATGGCCAAGGGTGAGGATGGGCAGGCGACCATGTTCCTGGCCGACATGGACCAGCCCGGCATCGAGATCGTGCGCACCATGCACAGCCTGGACCAGGCCTTCGCCGGTGGCCACGCGGTGGTGCGGTTCAACGACCTGCGCGTGCCGGCGGCCGATATCCTGGGCGAGCCGGGCAAGGGGTTCCGCTACGCCCAGGTGCGGCTGGCACCGGCGCGGCTGACCCACTGCATGCGCTGGCTGGGAGCGGCGCGACGTGCACACGACATTGCCGCCGGCTACGCGCAGCAGCGCGAGGTGTTCGGCGCGAAGCTGGTGAACCACGAGGGCGTCGGCTTCATGCTGGCCGACAACGAGATCGACATCCGCATGAGCCGGCTGGCGATCTGGCACACCGCCTGGGTGCTGGACCAGGGCGCGCGCGGCACCACCGAGTCCTCGATGGCCAAGGTGTTCTGCTCGGAGGCGATCTGGCGCGTGGTGGACCGCTGCGTGCAGGTTCTGGGCGGCCAGGGCGTCACCGGCGAGACGCTGGTCGAGCGTATCTTCCGCGAGGTGCGTGCCTTCCGTATCTATGACGGCCCGTCCGAGGTGCATCGCTGGTCGCTCGCCCAGCGCATCGCGCGGCAGGGGCCGAACTGGTGAGCGAATTCGACCTCACCGGCCGGGTCTGCGTCGTCACCGGCGGCGGGCGCGGCATCGGCCGGGCGATCGCCGATGGCCTGGTGCGGCATGGTGCGGTGGTGGTGCTGGCGGGCCGAACCGAGGCGACGCTGGTGGAGGCCGCAATGGCGATCGGCGCGGCCGCCTCCGTGCAGGTGGCCGATGTGGCGCGCGAGGCCGATGTGCTGGCGCTGCGCGACGCGGTGCTGGCGCGGCACGGCCGACTCGACGCGCTGGTCAACAATGCCGGGGTCAATCCGATCTTCCGCGGCATCGAGCGCACCAGCCTGGACGAGTGGCAGGGCATCATCGACGTCAACCTCACCGGCACCTTCCTATGCTGCAAGCATTTGGGCGCGGTGATGGTGGAGCAGGGCAGGGGCTCCATCATCAATATAAGTTCGGTGGCGGGCCACGTCGGCCTGCTGCGCTCGGTGCCGTATTGTGCCTCCAAGGGTGGCGTCGAGATGCTGACGCGCGCGCTGGCGCTCGACTGGGCGAAGCGTGGCGTGCGGGTGAACACGCTGGCGCCCGGCTGGGTGGACACCGACCTGACGCACGGCCTGCTGGAGCACGACGTGCACGGCAGGCGGCTGCTCGACCATACACCGATGGGGCGCTTTGCCACCGCCGGCGACATGGTGGGCGCCGCGGTGTTCCTGGCCTCCGACGCGTCAGCCTACATGACGGGGCAGAGCCTGCTGATCGACGGCGGCTGGACGGCGGACTGAGGCGACCGCGGCCCGCTACAGCAGCCCCGCCGCCAGGTTCACGGTCAGCGCCAGGATGAGCGTGTTGTAGACGAAGCTCAGCAGCCCGTGCACCGTCGCCAGGCGGCGGAACTTGCGCTGGGTGATCTGCACGTCGGAGACCTGGAAGGTCATGCCCAGCACCAGCGCGAAATACAGGAAATCCAGATAGTCCGGCTGCGCCTCGCCGGGAAACTCCAGGCCGCCGGTGATGCCGCGGTCCGCCGATTCTACCTGATAGTACTCATGCGCGTAGCGCAGCGCGAACGTCGTGTGCGTCATGAACCAGGAGACCAGCAGCGTCGCAGCGACCACCATGAGATGCAGGCTGCGGGCGCCGGGATGCAGGTCCTTGGTGCCGGCGAACTCCTCCATGATGGCGGCGAAGCTGAACGAGATCGCCGCGATGGTCAGCCAGAACACCGTCCATTCGCCTTCCTCCTGCTCAGCGGCATCCTCCGCCATGCGGTCCAGCCGCTCGCCGAAGAACAGCCCGGCGGACAGGCCGAGAAAGGCGATGACACTGGCGTCCCAGGCGAGGATCGCACGGGTCGTGATGCTGATCGCGTTTGGCAGCGCGAGGCCCACGGCCAAGCCGCACAGCGCGCCGCCGAACAGCCGCCAGTGGCCGCGGAAGATCCGCCACGGCAGCAGCACCCTGTTGCGGAGCGTGCCGCTCACTCGAGCGTGGCCAGCAATCCCGCCATCAGTCGGCCGCGATACGCCAGGCTGTCCACTACGATGTGCTCGTCGAGCGTGTGCGCGCCGGCGCCCTGCACGCCAAGCCCATCCAGCGTCGCGATACCCATCGCGCCGGTGAAGTTGCCGTCCGAGCCGCCGCCGGCGCTCTGCGAGATGATGTCGTAGCCCAGGCCGCGGGCGATGCCGCGCGCGTGCTCATAGAGCGCCATCACCTTGGTGCCGGCCTCCCACACCGGCCGCGTCACGCCGCGCGTCACGCGGAACTGCACGTCGTTCGAGGAGGCCGACAGCGCCAGCATGCGCGCGACGCCGCGGTCCAGATCCTCCTGCCGCTTCGCCATCGACAGCGCTTCGCCGGTGCAGGTGGTGGTGACGCAGTTGACCCACTGCCCGCCATGGATGACGCCCACCGAAAAGGTGCAGTCGGGTGTCGTCATGTCCTCGATCTCGAGCAGCTTGCGCGCCATCTCGCGGATCGCGCTGCGCCCTTCGGCGAGCCGCGCGCCGGCGTGGCTGGGGCGGCCCGTCGCCTCCAGGTTGAAGCGCGCGATCGCATAGCGGCCGGTCACCACGCCGCCGTCGGCGCGGGCCGGTTCCGGCACCAGCACATAGCGGTGGCGCGACGCCTCCGCCTCGATCAGGTCGCGGGTCGACGGGCTGCCAACCTCCTCGTCGCTGGTGAACAGCACGGTGACCGGCAGCCGGGTCGGGATGTGGGCGCGGGCAAGCTGGCGGATCGCCTCCAGTGCCATGTAGTTGCCACCCTTCATGTCCTGGATGCCCGGCCCCCAGGCGCGCGCGCCCTCGCGTCGGAACGGTAGCCGCTCCAGCGTGCCGATCGGATGCACCGTGTCGAGGTGTCCCATCACCAGGATGCCCGGAACGTTCGGGGTGGCGTGGGGGAACGTCGCACGTACGCAGTCGCCGAAACCCATGCGCCCGCCCACCCGATCGATCCGCGCGCCGGCGATCGCCAGTTCGCGTGAGGCGAGGTCCATCATGCGGTTGACCGACGCGGCGTCGAAGGTGGGGCTCTCGCATTCGATCCAGCCGCGCAATCCGTCCAGCATCGCATCGGCGTCGAACGGCAGGGCGTTGGGGTCCATCAAACTCTCCGTTGTGCGGCCGCGAGAGTGCCACGGTGCGGCCGCATCAACCAAGCCGCGCGAAACGTTCTCCCAGCAGGGTGAAGAAGCCATCGGCGTCCAGCGTCTCCAGCAGCACCACGTTGTGCGGCCGGCCGGTGCGGTCCCAGCGGTCGATCACGGTGCGGCCGCGGCTCGGCCCGGGCCCGAGATCGACCTGCGCGGAACAGTTCCTGGACACGAACAGCTCCGGCCGCAGCAGCCAGGCGATCGCGCAGGGGTCGTGCAGCGCGGCGCCGGTGCCGGCGAAGCGCGGGCCCAGCGGCACCGTCGCCTGGATGTCGCACAGCGTCGCCAGGCATCGGCCACCGCCGGCGGCGCGCCATTGCCGAAGGTGCTCCGGCGTGCACAGCGCCTGCGCGGTCAGGTCCAGCGTCGCCAGCACGACCGGGCGGCCGCAGGCCAGCAGCACCGCCAGCGCCTCGGGATCGTTGAACGCATTGAATTCGGCAGCGGGTGTGGCATTGCCCTCGCCCCAGGCGCCGGTCATCAGGACGATCTGCTCGACCTTGGCGGTGAGCGCAGGCTCGGTCATCAGCGCGAGCGCCAGGTTGGTCGCCGGCGCGATGCCGACCAGCGTCACCCGCCGCTCCGCCTCGCGCAGGATGCGGCGGATCGCATCGGCCGCCAGTTCGGGTGCCGCCGCGCGGCCGGCCGGCAGCGGGATGCCGCCCAGGCCGTCGATGCCGTGCACCCGGGTCTCGCTGACGAAGGCGCCCGCGGCGAACGCGCCGAGCAGCGGGCGGTCGGCGCCGGCATGGACCGGCACATCGGATTCGGCGAGGGCTGCCAGGGCGAGGGCGTTGGGCAGCGTCCGGTCGAGCCCGACATTGCCGCCGGCCACGGTGACCGCGAGCACCTCCAGTTCTGGCGACGCCAGCGCCAGAAGCAGCGCGAACGCATCGTCGGTGCCGGGATCGCAGTCGAGGATGATCGGGATCGCCACCGCGCCGTCCTTGCCTGAGCCGGAGCAGGATGCCACCGTGCGGCAACGGGCGGAACCTTGCATGTCCATGCAGCATTTCACCGTCGCTGCCGGCGACGGTGCACAGGCGGGCGGCAGCCAGGCGGTGATGGTGCCGCTGAACACGCGAGCCGTGGTACCGATGGAGCCCGAGCGCGTGCGCCGGCTGCGCAAGCACCTGGTGCAGTCGCTGCGGGCGATGCGCAGCATGAAGCGCCCGGTGGAATCGGCATCGCCGCTGCGCGCCGAGCCCGACGGGTTCATCGGCGAGGTGGCGCGCGTGGCGTGCACACTCTGCCGCGGCTGGTGCTGCAAGGGCGGCGGGGAGCATGCCTACCTGGATGAGCGGGTGATCGCGCGGGTGCGCCAGGCGCGGCCGGAGCTTGAGGCGCGGGCGGTGATCGGGCTCTACGTCGCGAGCGTGCCGACGGCCAGCTATGCCGGCACCTGCGTGTTCCACGGCGAGGCCGGCTGCACGCTGGACCGTTCGTTGCGGTCCGACGTGTGCAACAGCTATTTCTGTACCGGCCTCGGCAACCTGGTGAAAAGCGGCGAGCCACCGACGCAGGCAATCGTTATCGCGACGCATGATGGTGAGACGCGCATATCGCCCGTACTCGCGCCGCAGCCGGACCCATTCTAATACGGCAACAATGTGCCGGCCGTCGCAGGTCGCCGGCGGAGCGTGGCCCGTTTCGCCGGCCGCGCGTCCCTTGTGGAACGATCAAAGCATCTTTTAGTATCACCGCAGGCGAGGCAGAACGATTCGGGAGCGAAGGCCCCAACGGCCGGACCGGATCGGCATCAAGCGTTTTGGGGGAGGCCAGACAGCCATGCAGGCAATGATCCATCGTCGCGGAACGGACGCCTGACATGGCGATGCAAGCCCGCTACGCACCGCCCGCCCCAGCTTCCCGCCCAATGACCTCAGGCGAGAAGAAGGTCATCATCGCATCCTCGCTCGGCACGGTGTTCGAGTGGTACGATTTCTATCTGTACGGCTCGCTGGCAGCGGTGATCGGCGCCAAGTTCTTCAGTCAGTACGACGAAACGACGCGCAACATCTTCGCCCTGCTGGCGTTCGCCGCCGGCTTCCTGGTGCGCCCGTTCGGCGCGCTGGTGTTCGGCCGCATCGGTGACCTGGTCGGCCGCAAATACACCTTCCTGATCACCATCCTGATCATGGGCTCGTCCACGTTCATCGTGGGCATCCTGCCGACGTCGGACCAGATCGGCTTCGTCGCACCCGCGATCCTGATCGCGCTGCGCCTGCTGCAGGGCCTCGCGCTGGGCGGCGAATACGGCGGTGCCGCGACCTATGTGGCGGAACACGCGCCGCAGGGACGCCGCGGCTTCTACACAAGCTGGATCCAGACCACCGCGACCCTGGGCCTGTTCATGTCGCTGCTGGTGATCCTGTTCACCCAGTCCTCCATGAGCGTCGACGATTTCCGCGCCTGGGGCTGGCGCATCCCATTCCTCGTCTCGATCATTCTGCTGGCAATCTCGGTGTGGATCCGGATGCAACTCGCGGAAAGCCCGGCCTTCGTGAAGATGAAAGCCGAGGGCACGCACTCGCGCGCACCGCTGACCGAGGCATTCGGCCAGTGGCGCAACGCGAAATGGGCGATCCTCGCGCTGCTCGGCCTGGTCGCCGGTCAGGCGGTGGTCTGGTACTCGGGACAGTTCTACGCGCTGTTCTTCCTCACCTCCGTGCTGAAGGTGGACGGGTTCACCGGCAACCTGCTGGTCGCCTGGTCTCTGGCGCTCGGCACCGGCGGGTTCGTCCTGTTCGGCTGGCTGTCCGACAAGATCGGCCGCAAGCCGATCATCCTCGGCGGCTGCCTGATCGCCGCCCTGACCTACTTCCCGGTCTTCCAGTTGCTGGCCGAGACCGCCAACCCGGCGCTATCGAAAGCGCATGAGTCGGTGAAGGTCGTGGTCGTCGCTGATCCCGCCGACTGCTCGTTCCAGTTCAACCCGACAGGCACCAGCAGCTTTACCAACAGTTGCGACGTGGCGAAGGCCGCGCTGGCCCGCGCCTCAGTGGTGTACTCGCAGGAGGACGCGCCCGCGGCCACGCCGGCGTTGGTGCGCATCGGCGACCGCACCGTGCAGTCGGTGGATACCAAGAAGGCCGGCGCCCAGGGGGCGGCGCAGCTTGCCGCCTTCAACAAGGCGGTCGGCGACGCGCTGACCGCGGTCGGATATCCCGCCGCGTCCAATCCGTCGGTCGTGAAGCTGGCCACACCGTGGGACATCTTCCGCGCGCAGCCGTTCACCCTGGTGCTGATCCTCACGTTCCTGGTGGTGCTGGTGACGATGGTCTACGGACCGATCGCCGCGGCGCTGGTGGAACTGTTCCCGACCCGCATCCGCTACACCTCGATGTCGCTGCCCTACCATATCGGCAACGGCTGGTTTGGCGGATTGCTGCCGGCCACGGTGTTCGCCATGAACGCCCAGACCGGCAGCATCTATTACGGGCTGTGGTATCCGATCGTGGTGGCCGGGGCGACCTTCATCATCGGCTTGCTGTTCATCCCGGAGACGCGGCACCGCGACATCTTCACCCATGGCGCCGCAACCGAGCCGCGTCCCGGCGACCCGATCGTGGAGTTCGAGCCGATGGCGCCGGACGTCTAGTACACGACGTCGAATCAGGGTCGTTCATACCGCGCCATCGCCGTCATCTCCGCAAAGGCGGGGACCCCGGAGGCTCGTGCCGATCCTGTGGGTTCCCACTTGCGCGCAAATGATACCGAGGACGGCGATGGTGGATTGTCGTTCCGCCATTCACCGATCCTCGGTATTGGCGTTCAGCGGCCGCCGTCGACCTGCAGGATCTGTCCGTTGACGAATCCTGCCAGGTCGGAGGCGAAGAACACCACGGCGTTGGCGATGTCCTGCGCCGTGCCGAGCCGCTTCATGGCGATCCGCTCCACCAGGGCCTGCTGGCCGTCGGTGCCGTAGCCTTCCCACTGCTTCTCGGAGGCCGGGTTGGAGCGGATGAAGCCCGGCGCCACCGAGTTCACCGTGATGTTGTACGGTCCGAATTCATGGGCAAGCTGCCGCGTCAGCCCCACCACGGCGTGCTTCGCCGCGCAGTAGGCCTGGATGCCGGTCAGCGACGGCTGCACCCCCGCGCTGGAACTGGTGTTGACGATGCGCCCGCCGCCGGCGCGTTTCATCGCCGATGCGGCGGCGCGGCACAGCACGAAGGCGGCATTCACGTTGATGTCGAACAGCAGGTTCCAGTCATCGTCGGCGATGTCCTCGAGCGGCTTCGGCGACTGGCCGCCCACACCCCCGGCATTGTTCACCAGCACGTCGATCGCGCCGCCGGTCTGGGTCTCGATCTGCCTGATCCAGGCGGCGCCGGCGGCCCGGTCGCGCAGGTCCACCACGCTGGTGGCGATGCCACCGCCGGCCGCCGTTTCGGCCAGTTCATCGGCGGAGATATCGGTTGCGAACACGCGCGCGCCGAGATGGACGAAGGTCTGCGCGATGCAGCGGCCGAAGCCGTGGCCGCCACCGGTGACGGCGACGGTCTTGCCGTCGAAGCGGATGTTCATGCAGGCATCTCCCGGGCTGACTGGGGCATACCGCGCAAGCCTACACGCAGCCCCCATCCGCTCGACAGGCCCGTTGGACCGGCCCGTCCGGCACGGTGCGCGATCAGCCGCTTCCGCGGCAGCCGCAGCGCACGGGGTTGCAGGCTGCGACCGGGATTACCCCGCCGGCGGCGGCTCGATCACCGTGCCGGTATAGGCCTCGACGAACACCAGGTGGTCGAGCACCTTTTTCACGCCCGGCGTGTTCTCGGCAATGATGCAGATGGCGCGGCGCTCCTGGTCGTTGCCGATGGTTCCCCACAGGTCCACCACGCCGTTCACCACCGTGACGCTCAGCGTGGTGCGCGGCGCCCAGGTCTCGCGCGTCAGCGTGTCCAGGATGCTCTCGCGGATGGTGCTGTCATCGGCTGCGGTCGCGCCGTGCTCGCGCGCCGCCACCGCCAGCGCGCGCAGCAGGTCGGCGCGGCTGACCACGCCCACGACGCGGTCGCCCTCCAGCACCGGCACGCGCTTGATGCGGTGCTCCTCCATCAGGGCGACGATCTCCTCCAGCGGCGCGCCGGCATTCACGCTGATCACGTCGCGGGTCATGACGTCGGCCACCTTCCGGCCATGCGTACGCGTGAAATCGGCGGCCTGCCGGCCGGGCGAGGCGATCAGCCGCAGCCACCAGGATCGCCGCCGCTCGGTGCCGAGTTCGTCGCGCCGCAGCAGATCGCCTTCGGTGACGACGCCGGCCAGCGTGCCGGCTGTGTCGACCACCAGCAGCCCGGAAATGCCGCGGTCCAGCATGAGCGTGACCGCATCGGCCACCGTCGCGTCGGGCGGCACCGAGATCACGGTGCGGGTCATCACGTCGCGGGCGATCATGGGCGTGCTCCTTGTGCGGGCCGAAAGCTGCGCCGGCGCTGTCTCAACCGCCGGCGAACTTCGCCAGCAGCCGGACATGCGAACGGATGCCCTGGTGGAAACAGCGCTGCTCGAACTTCTCGTTCGGGCTGTGCACTTGGTCATCGTCCAGGCCAAAGCCCATCAGCAGGCTGTCGATGCCCAGCACGCGGCGCAGCGACGTCACCACCGGGATCGAGCCGCCGCTGCCGACCAGCACCGCCGGCCGGCCGTACTCATCGGCCAGCGCCGCCTGCGCCGCGCGTACCCAGGGGCTTTCCAGGCTCACCTCGATGCCCGGCGTGCGCGTGCCGCCGGTGACATCGGCAGTCGCGCCGGGCGGCAGCCGTTCTGCCACGAAGCGCTTGAACTGCTCGAACACCTGGTCCGGATCCTGTCCCGGCACCAGGCGGAACGACACCTTGGCCGATGCCTCCGAGGCAATCACGGTCTTGCTGCCGGCCCCCGTGTAGCCACCCCACATGCCGTTGATGTCGGCGGTCGGACGCGCCCATAGCCGCTCCAGCGCGGAGTAGCCCCGCTCGCCGGACGGTGCGTCGAGGCCGATCTTGCCCAGGAAGGCGCGCTCGTCGAAGCCCAGGGAATCCCACTGCGCGCGCTGCGCGTTGGAGATCGGCTTGATGCCGTCATAGAAGCCGGGCACCTGGATGCGCCCGTCGGCATCGTGCAGGTCGCCCATGATGCGCGCCAGCGCGTTGATCGGGTTCAGCGCCGAGCCGCCGTACAGCCCGGAATGCAGGTCGCGATTGGCTGCCTTCAGCGTCACCTGCGCGAAGGTCATGCCGCGCAGCCGCGTGGTCAGCGCCGGCGTGTCGATGTCCCACATGCCCGTGTCGCTGATCAGCGCCAGGTCGGCGGCAAGCTCCGCCTTGTTCGCCGCCAGGAACGGCTCCAGGCTCGGGCTGCCGACCTCCTCCTCGCCCTCGATCAGCACGGTGATGTGCGCGGGGATGCCGCCGCCGGCATCCTTCCAGGCGCGCAGGGCCTCGATGAACATCATGGTCTGGCCCTTGTCGTCCACCGCGCCGCGCGCGACGAAGCGCTTGCCGTGGGGGCCGTCCACCAGTTGCGGGTCGAAGGGCGGGCTGTGCCAAAGCTCCAGCGGATCGACCGGCTGTACGTCGTAGTGGCCGTAGAACAGGATGTGCGGTCCCTGGTCGCCGGCCGGCGCCGCATGATGGCCGACGACCACCGGATGCCCCGCAGTCGGCCGCACCTCGGCCGCGAATCCCAGCCCGGTGAGCTGGTCGCACACCCACGCGGCGGCCCGGGCACAGTCCTGGCGGTGGTCGGGCTGCGCGCTGATCGAGGGGATCGACAGCAGCTCGAACAGCCGGCCGCACGAGGCATCGAGCGAGGCATCGGCACGGCGCAGGACACCGGCGAGCGTCTCGGGCGATGGAACGGTCATGGACGGGCTCCTGGCACGTGAGGGGGGCAGAGTGCCATGCGCCACCGCCGGACGGAACATGGGGCCCAGGCATTAGCCGATGGGTAACCACGCTCTGCCATAGCTGCCCCCTGCATGAGGATTGGCGACAACCGATGCCGAGACTGAAGATCACCGCGCGCCTGCTGATCGGGTTTGCCCTCGTCACATCTCTGGCGCTCGGGCTTGGGATCTATGCGATCCGCAGCATCAACACGGTGGGCGATCTCACGACCGCGCTGTACGACCATCCGTACCGGGTCGTGACGTCGCTGCTCAGCGCGCGGGCGGAATTCCGCACGATGCAGCGTGACCTGCGCGATGTGATGCTGTCGTCGGAGCGGGCCGAGATCGATGCACTCGCGGCTGCGATCATCGCCGGCGACCAGCGACTGAGCGAGCAACTCGGCCGTGCGCGAGAGGCGTTCCTGGGCGACAAGACCAGGTTCGATGCACTGGCTGTCACGCTGACAGCCTACCGTGACGTGCTGAACCGGGTCATCGGCATGGTACGGGAGGGCCATCCTGACGAGGCGCTGGCGTTCGGCCGAGGCCCCGCGAAGGAGGTGGCACCTGCCGTCATCGCCGCGTTCTCGCCGATCCTGGAGTTCGCCACCAACCAGTCGGCCGCCTTCATGGCGAAAGCCGTGGCCACCCGCTCCGAGGTGGTGCGGATCAATCTGGCGCTGCTGGTCGTCGTGGTCGTACTCGCCGTGGGCACTGCGATTGCCACGGCGATGAGCATTACCCGGCCGCTCGGCCTGCTGCGCTCCTGCATGAGCGCCCTGGCGCGGGGCGAGCGTTCAGTGGAGGTGCCGTGTCTCGGCCGCACCGACGAATTCGGCGCAATGGCCCAGACCGTCGATGTATTCAGGCGCAACGCCGCTGAGGTCGAGCGTCTGCGTGGCGAGCAGGAGGAGCAGAAGCGGCTGGCGAGCGCCGAGCGTCGCGCCGCGCTGTACCGGCTTGCCGACGGCCTCGAGAGTTCGGTCGGCTCGGTGATCACCGCGGTGACCGACGCCACGCAGCGGTTGCAGATGGCATCGTCACAGATGGAATCCGCCGCAGGCGAGGCCAGCAGCGAGGCGACCGCCGTGGCCGGTGCGGCCGAACAGGCCTCCGCCAATACACAGACCGTGGCGAGTTCGGCAGAGGAGCTGTCCAGTTCGATCAGCGAGATCGGCCGGCGGGTCGAGCATGCACGCACGGTGGCCGACCGGGCCACATCGGAGGCAGGACGGTCCAGCGACCTGATCCGGCGGCTGGCCGATACGGTTACCAGCATCGGCGCCGTGGTCGCGCTCATCGATGACATCGCCGCGCAGACCAACCTCCTGGCGCTGAATGCGACGATCGAGGCGGCGCGGGCGGGTGAGGCCGGCAAGGGATTCGCGGTGGTGGCCAGCGAGGTGAAGAACCTCGCGACCCAGACCGCCAAGGCCACGGGCGAGATCGCCGGCCAGATCTCGGCGGTGCAGAGCGGCACCAGCGAGGCGGTGAAGGCAATCAGCTCGATCGCCGAGGTCATCACGGAAATGAGCGGCATCAGTGCGGCGATCGCGGCTGCGGTTGAGCAGCAATCGGCCGCGACGTCGGAGATTGCGCGTAGTGTCGATCAGGCGGCGTCAGGAACGCGTGAGGTATCGGCGCGTATCGTCAAGGTCGAGAATGCTGCGCGACAGACCGGCACGGTGGCGATCGAGATCAGCGCCGCTTCCGGCAATCTCTCCTCGCAGGCAGGGGTGCTGCGCCGGCAGGTCGAGACATTCCTGCATGAGGTGCGCAACGATGGTGGCGACGGAGCACAGGCCGCCGCATAGAGCAGATCCCGTTCGTGGTGGCTCACGGAACCGGCTCCAGCTCATTGTCTGCGAGCGTGATTCACCCCTCCGGTGGTTCCACCTGCGCGGATCACGCTCTGGCGTCAGGCCGGCTGCGGCGGGGGCACGGTGCCCTCGCGCGGATCGATCGGCAGCCGCGCGTCGATGCGGGTGAGCTGTTCGAACAGCCATGCCGCGCCGAGTGCGCTGGCTTCCTGGCGGATCGGCGCGGTCACCTGCAGGCCGACTGGCCGGCCGAACCGGTCGAACCCGCACGGCACCGCGACGGCCGGGCAGCTTGTCATGGTAACGGCCGCGTTCAGCGTCGAGGCGCCCATGTAATCCGTCAACTTCCGGCCGCCGACGTACTCGGGATGCCGCAGGTTCACGTCGAACGCCGGCGTGGCGGCGCTCGGCGAGACGAAGACGTCATAGGTCTCGAACATCGCCGCAAAACGGCGGAAGAACGCCGCGCGCTCGCGCTCGGCCCAGGCCAGGCGGGACGGCGTCTGCGCCAGGCCCTTCTCGGT
Organism: Acetobacteraceae bacterium; assembly: GCA_037201625.1. Classification (GTDB taxonomy): domain Bacteria; phylum Pseudomonadota; class Alphaproteobacteria; order Acetobacterales; family Acetobacteraceae; genus JAMXLO01. Next base: position 1,082,656 of record JBBCGR010000004.1, read on the forward strand.
GTTCCAGATGATGTCGGACTTGAGCAGGTCGCGGTGCGTCTGCATCTGCAATTCCCGGTCGACCACGAAATGCTGCGACCGCAGCACCATGAACGCCTCGTCCACCGCGCCCAGATCGGGCGCGAACTCCTCGACGACGCAGCCGAGTTCCTCGAAGCGGCGGACGGCGCGGGCGCAGATCTCGCGCGTCTCCTGGTCGATCGTGATCCGGCCGCCGTAATCCGCGGTGTAGGCGATCCGCCGTGGCGGCCGGGCGCCGGCGAGAGCCGCGCTGAACGACACGGCAGGCGCATCGAAGGTGAGCGGATCGTGCGGGCACAGCCCAGCCATCGTGTCGAGGAACAGCGCCAGGTCCGGGATGTTGCGTGCCATCGGTCCATGCACCGACAGCGGCGAGAACAGGTTGTTCGACGTGCCCCGCGTGACCCGCCCCGGTGACGGCCGCAGCCCGGCTACCGAGCAGTAGGTGCCCGGCCGGCGCAGCGATCCGCCGTGGTCGGTGCCGTGCGCCAGCCACACCTCGCCGGTCGCCAGCGCCACTGCGCCGCCGCCGGTCGAACCGCCGCAGGTCAGCGACGTGTTCCACGGATTGCGCGTGCGGCCGAACACCTCGTTGAACGTGGACCCGCCGGCGCCGAACTCCGGCGTGTTGGACTTGGCGATCACGATGCCGCCGTGGCGCTCGATGCGCTCGACCACGGGGTGGGACTTCATCGGCACATGGTCGCGAAAGATCGGCGAACCATAGGTCGTGCGTACGCCACCCACGTCGGTGAGGTCCTTGATCGCGACCGGCAGGCCGGCGAGCCAGCCGGGCTCCTGCTCCGCCTCGCGGCCCGCGCCGGCCATCAGCCGCCTGGCGTGGTCGCGGGCGCGGTCGAGGCACAGCGTCGGCAGCGCGTTCACCGCCGGCTCCACCGCTGCGATGCGCGCGGCGGCGGCGTCGATCAGGTCGAGCGGCGAGATCTCCCGGTGGCGCAGACGGGCGACCGCCTCGGTCGCGGTCATGCGGATCAGCTCATCGGTCATGGCGGCGCCCCCGGAGGTGTGTGACCGAAAGGTCGCGCCGTCCGGACGGATCGGCAATGCGGAGTCGCGGCGGGTTGCGCCTGCCGGCGACGCGGGCTAACCCCAAGTGCGAATGATTCTCAGAATCATTCGCATAACCAGGGGGACCAATGATCATGAACCGAACGGCGGCCGGTCAGGCCCGGCCGGGACGGCGGCTGCGCGGCGCGCTGCCGGCGTCGCTGCTCCTCATCATTGCCGGGCACGGCGAAGCGGCTGCGCAGGCCACGGTGGAACTGCCGCCGGTCACGGTGCAGGGCCAGACGGAGACCGCGTCGGGTCCGGTGCAGGGCTACGTCGCGCATCGCAGCGGCGCCGGCACCAAGACCGAGACGCCGCTGATCGAGACGCCGCAGGCGATCTCGGTGATCACCCGCGACCAGATGGACACGCAGGACGCGCTCACCATCAATCAGGCGCTCCGCTACGCGCCCGGTGTGAAGACCGACCCCGCCGGCGCCGACATCCGCTTCGACGGCAATGTCTACATCCGCGGCTTCCTCGCCGATCAATACCTGGACGGCCTCAAGCTGTTCCGCGGCGCCTTCACCGCACCCGCGGTGGAACCATGGCTGCTGGAACGCATCGACATCGTGCATGGCCCGGGGTCGGTGCTGTATGGCCAAGCCTCGCCCGGCGGCTTCCTCGACCTGATCAGCAAGCTGCCGACCGAGACGCCGGTGCACGCGCTGCAATTCCAGACCGGCAGCTACGGCCTGGTGCAGGGCGCCTTCGACCTGGGCGGCAAGGTGACCGAAGACGGTTCGGTGCTGTACCGGCTCAGCGGCATCGGCCGCACCACCAACACGCAGGTGGATCACACCCAGCAGCAGCGCCTGGCGCTGGCGCCGTCGCTCACCTGGAAGCCCGACAACGATACCAAGCTGACGGTGCTGCTGAGCTTCCTGCACGACCCGAACGCCGGCTTCTACAATCAGCTTCCACTGCTCGGCACGGTGCAGGCCAACCCGAACGGCCGTATTCCCACCAGTTTCTACCAGGGCTCACCGAGTTTCGACCGGTTCCGCCGCGACCAGGTCACTGTCGGCTACATGCTGGAGCACCGGGTCACCGACGCGATCCAGGTCTTCTCCAGCCTGCGCTACCTGTACCAGGACGTGGACTACCGCGGCACGTACATCGTCGGCGTACAGCCCAGCCTCGCCACCTATAGCCGCAACGCCTTCGCAGACCGCGAATTCATGAACGCGGTGGTGATGGACAACCACGCGCAGGCGGATTTCGACACCGGGCCGCTGCGCCATACCGTGCTGGCCGGTGTCGCCTACCAGTACGCGTCCTACTCGCAGGGCTACCGCGAGAATGCGACCACGCCGATCAACTACCTCAACCCTGTCTACCTGCCGGTGTCGTTGCCGGCCAATCCCTCGATCCGCAGCGCCGCGCTGCAGACGCAGAGCCAGGTGGGCATCTATCTGCAGGACCAGATGCGGGTCGACGGCTGGTCGCTCACGCTCGGCGGGCGCCAGGACTGGGCGCACAACAACACGAACAACCGCATCACCAACGCCAACACATCGCTCGACGCCAATGCGTTCAGTTGGCGCGCCGCGCTGATATATAATTTCGATATCGGCATCGCGCCGTATTTCTCCTACACGACGTCGTTCCAGCCCACCGCCGGCCTGGCCTTCGGCGCCGTGCCGTTCAAGCCGACCGAGGGCAAGCAATACGAGATCGGCGTCAAATACCAGCCGCAGGGCTTCAACGCGCTGTTCACCGCAGCCCTGTTCAACCTCACGCAGTCGAACGTGCTGACCGCCGATCCGGCGCATGTGAACTTCAGCGTGCAGACCGGCGAAGTTCGCGCACGCGGGCTTGAGCTGGAGGCGCGCATGAACCTCATGGCCGGCCTGAACCTGATCGCCGCCTATACGTATCTCGACACCGTCACCACCAAGTCGAACAGTGGCCTCGCTGGCAAGCATCTCAACGCGATGCCGGATCACAACGGCTCGCTCTGGGCGGACTACGCGTTCCAGTCGGAAACGCTCGCCGGCCTCGGCCTCGGCGCGGGGCTGCGGCTGGTTGGGCCGAGCTTCGGCAACACCACCAACACCTTCAAGGTGCAGGGCTACGCGCTGGTCGATGCCATGATCCGTTACGAACTGGGCGCCAAGCTCCCCAGCCTGCAAGGGATGCAGCTCCAGGTGAACGTCTCCAACCTGGGCGACGTCCGCTACATCGCATCGTCGCAGAACAACGGTGCGTATTACGGGCTGCGGCGCACCGTCTACGCCAGCATCGGCTATCGCTGGTGAGCGTGATCCGGCCCAGGGCGATCGCCCTCTGGCTGCACCGCTGGTCGGGCCTGGCGATGGCGGCGTTCCTCGTCGTCGCCGGCCTTACCGGCACCGTTATCGCGTTCGGCGAGGAACTCGATGCGTGGCTGAACACCGATCTGTTCGCCGCACCCGCCGGTGGTGGCGACATCCTGCCGGCGGTGCAGCTTGCCGCCCGCGTCGAACAGGCCGATCCGCACATCCGCGTGCGCGACCTACCGCTGGCCCCGGAGGCCGGCGCGGCGCTCGTGCTGGGTGTGGCGCCGCGCATCGATCCCGCCACCGGCCGTCCCTGGCGGCTCGACTTCAACCAGGTCTTCGTCGATCCGGCGACCGGCGCGGTGATCGGCCGGCGCAGCACCGCGCCGCTGGGTCTCGATCGGCGCCATCTGGTCGGCACGATCCGTGCTCTGCACGTCTCGCTGCTCGCGGGCCCGGCGGGACGCGCCTTTCTCGGCGGCGTCGCGATCGTCTGGACCATCAACTGCCTGCTCGGCGTGTGGCTGACCCTGCCACATGCCCCGCCGATCTTGGCGGGCTGGCTGCGGTCGTGGCGCATCCGGCGCGGCGGCGGCACTCGGCTGGTGCTCGATCTGCACCGCGCCGGCGCGTTGTGGTTCTGGGTGGTGCTGCTGGCGCTGGCGGTCAGCAGCGTGCATCTGGGGCTGTACCAGCAGGTATTCCGGCCGTTGGTCAGACTGTTCTCGCCGCTGACGCCGAGCCTGGCGGAGCGGGGAGCGCCGCGGCTGCGCGCGACGCCGGCCGAGCCGCATCTCGACCTGGGCGAGGCCGTGGCCGCGGCCGAGCGTGAAAGCGCCGCGCATGGCTGGGGCGTGGTGCCGGCGAGGATCAGGAGCCTGCCGGCCTACGGCGTCTATTCCGTCAGCCTGACGCCGGACGGCGAGGACGATCCGCCCGGGCTCGGTGCGATTCGGCTGTTCATCGACGACAGCGACGGCCATCTGGTGACCGCGCTGGTGCCGGGCGAGGGCACCGCCGGCGATGTGTTCCTGCAACTCCAGTATCCGCTGCACAGCGGCGAGATCGCCGGCCTGCGCGGGCGCATCGTCATCGCCTGCGCCGGTGTGGTCGTTGCCATGCTGTCGGTGACCGGCGTGCTGCTGTGGTGGCGCAAGCGGCGGCCCATCAGCCGTCCGTGATCCCGGGCGGGGTCGAACCGCCGGCCGGCTCCGCCCTTATTGGCAATCGGGGTCGAAAGCTTGGTCGTGGAGGCCGGATGGACGATGTTTACCCCGATCGGCGATCGCGATCGCGCGACGTGGCAGAGTGACGCGGAACGGCGGTCCGAGCGGGGGCCGCCGCGCTGGCGCAGGCCTCTGCTGATCGCCGCTGGTTTCGCGGCCGCGATCGTGGTGATCGGCACCGTGACCCTGTGGTGGCTGCACGCGCGCCACTTCGAGAGCACCGACGATGCCTTCGTTGACGGCTATGTGACCCAAATGGCGCCGCAGGTCGCGGGCCGCGTCACCGCGCTGCGGTTCAGCGACAACCAGCACGTGGTGGCCGGCCAGGTGCTGGTGCAGATCGATCCGCGCGACTACCAGGTGAAGCTCGACCAGGTGAAGGCGCAGCGCGCCAACGCCGCGGCGATGCTGCAGCAGGCCGAGGCGCAGGTCGCGGTGCAGCAGGCGAATGTGGACCAGTCGCGGGCCAATGTGCGCGTCGCCGAGGCGGACGTGGTGCAGGCGCGCAAGGACTACGACCGGTTCACCACGATCGATCCGCATGCCGTATCGCGCCAGCAGGTGGACAGCGCCACCGCAACGTACCGCTCCGCGCAGGCGAAGCTCGATGCCGCGCGACAGGCGGTGGCGGGCGCGGAAGCGCAGCTCGAATCCGGGCGGGCGCAGGTGCTGGCGGCGCGGACCCAGGTGCAGGAGGCCGATGCCAACGTTGCAGCGGCGGAGCTGCAGCTTTCCTACTGCACGATCGTGGCACCGGTGGCGGGCCGCATCGGCCACCGCACGGTGGGCGTCGGCAACTACGTCAATCCCGGCCAGGCGCTGTTCGCCATCGTGCAGGACGGCCTGTGGGTGACGGCGAACTTCAAGGAGACGCAGTTGGCGGTGATGCATCCCGGCCAGAAGGTGGACATCGAGATCGACGCCATCCCCGGGAAGACATTCCACGGCCACATCGACAGCCTGCAGCCTGGGACCGGCTCGGCGTTCAGCGTGCTGCCGGCCGAGAATGCCACCGGCAACTACGTGAAGATCGTGCAGCGCCTGCCGGTGAAGATCGCGTTCGACGAGAGCGGTGCGCAGGATGCTGCGATCGCGCCCGGGCTGTCGGTGGTGCCGTCGGTGCGCGTGCACTGATGGCCGATGCCGCGCTGCCGCGCTCCGCCGCAGGGGATCGCAGCCCATGGCTGATCGCGGTGATCGTTTCAGTCGCAACCTTCATGGAGGTGCTGGACGTCACCATCGTGAACGTCGCGCTGCGCCACATGGCGGGCAGCCTCGCCGCCAGCCTGGACGAGAGCACCTGGATCATCACCAGCTACCTGGTGTCCAACGCGATCGTGCTGCCGGTCAGCGGCTGGCTCGCCAACGTGATCGGCCGCAAGCGCTTCTATATGGGCTGCATCGCGGTGTTCACGCTCAGCTCCGTGCTGTGCGCGCTGTCCACCACGCTGCCGATGATGCTGTTCGCGCGCGTGCTGCAGGGCATCGGCGGCGGCGGCCTCGCGCCCACCGAGCAGTCGATCTTCGCCGACACCTTCCCGCCGGAGAAGCGCGCGCAGGCCTTCGCGTTGTACGGCCTGACGGTGGTCACCGCGCCGGCGGTCGGTCCCACGCTCGGCGGCTGGCTGACCGACAGCTATTCCTGGCACTGGTGCTTCCTGATCAACCTGCCGGTCGGCGCGCTGTCGCTGATGCTGGTGCAGATGTTCGTGGTGGAGCCCGACGCGTTGAAGCGCGACCGCCGGAGGCTGCTCGCCGGCGGACTGCGCATCGACTATGTCGGCTTCGCTCTCGTGGCACTCGGCTTCGGCGCGTTGCAGATCATGCTGGATCGCTACGAGCGCGACGACGGATTCTCCTCGGGTTTCATAATCGGCATGACGGCGATGGCCGCGGTGTGCCTGCTGGCGCTGGTCGTATGGGAATTGTTGCATCCGCAACCGGCGGTGAATGTGCGGCTGCTGGCGCGGTCGCGGGCCTTCGCGATCTCCTGCGTGGTGATGTTCCTGTTCGGCTTCATGCTGATCAGCATGACGCAGTTGCTGCCGCAGCTTGCGCAGACGCTGCTGGGCTATGACGCGACCTGGTCGGGATTGACGCTGGGCATGGGCGGCATCGCCACGCTGATCCTGATGCCGGTCGCCGGCGTGGTGACCGGACGGCTGATCCAGCCGAAATGGCTGATCCTGGTGGCGCTGGCAGGCATGGGCGGGTCGCTCTGGGCGAGTTCCTCGCTCGACCTCGACATCGCGTTCTGGAACCTGTCGATGGTGCGCGTCACGCAGGTGGTCTGGCTGCCGTTCCTGTTCATCCCGCTGAGTGCGGTGTCCTATGTCGGCGTGCCGCCCGACCGCACCAATGAGGCGTCCGCGCTGATCAACCTGATGCGTAACCTGGGCGGCAGCGTCGGCGTCTCCTTCACCACAACGATGCTGCAGGAGCGGCTGCAATTCCACCACGCGCGGCTGGCCGAGCACGTGACGGCGTATGGCGGGTTCGGCTGGAACACGCCGCTCGCGCCGATCGACGGGGTGATCCAGGCGCAGGCCGGGATCATGAGCTACCTCGACATCTTCTGGGTGTTGGGCATTCTGGGCCTCTGCATCTGGCCGCTCGCGCTGTTCCTGCCGCGTTTGCCGAAGGGAGCCGCCCCGGCGCACTGACCACAAGGAGGCGCGCATGGCACTGAAGGATCGCGTTGCACTGGGTATGTCGCTGCCGCATCGCTCGCCGGACGCGATCGCCATGCAGGATGTGCGCACGGTGGCGCAGCGCGCCGAGGCGCTGGGGTTCGCCGATCTGTGGGTGACCGAGAACACGCTGGACCACGTCACCTGCCTCGATCCGGTGGTGGCGCTGACCTACGCCGCGGCGGTGACCAGCCGGATCCGGCTGGGGGCGTCGGTGGTGGTGCTGGCGATCCACAGCCCGCTGCTGGTGGCGCATCAATGGGCGACGCTGGACCAGGTCAGCGGCGGCCGCGCCATCCTGGGCGTGGGGCTGGGGCGCGAGCATCACTACCGCCAGTTCGAGGTTCCCGAGGCCGGCCGCGTGCGTCGTTTCCGCGAGGAGGTCGAACTGATCCGCGCGCTGTGGACGCAGCCGAAGGTGGACTACCAGGGGCGGTTCTACCATCTCGAGGGCGGTACGATGTCGCCCAAGCCGGTGCAGTCGCCGCTGCCGATCTGGATGGGCGTAGGCCACCCCGACGCTGTGCGCCGCGCCGGCTCGATGGCGGATGGGTGGATGGGATCGGGCGGTTCGAGCATCGCCGAGTTCGGCCGCTCGGTGCCGGTCCTGCGCGCCGCGCTGGAGCAGGCGGGGCGCGATCCGGCGGCCTTCCCGATCTCCAAGCGCATTTTCATGGCGGTAGATGAGAAGCCCGACGTGGCGCGCGCGGAACTGCACCGCTGGTTCACCGAGGTCTACCACAACCCGGGAGGCACCGATGCGTCGGGCATCCACGGCACGCCCGAGCAGGTGCGCGAGAAGCTGGAGCAGGTGGTCGCGCTGGGCGCCAACCACCTGCTGCTCAATCCGGTCTCGCGGCATGTGGAGCAGTTGGCGGCGCTGGCCGAGGTGGTCGGGCTGGCGTAGGGCGCTCGATTCACCCGCCGATCAGCACGACGCCGGCCACCACGAGGAGCGCGGCAATCGACTTGTGCAGCAGACCGGCAGGCGACAGGTCTTCGCTGGCGAGCCGTGGTGAAACTGCCGACAGCGCCAGGCCAAACGCGAAGACGAACAGCGGGGCGGTGCCGCCGATCGCCTGCACCAGGCTAAGCGGCGCCAGTACCAGCGCATAGCGCTGCGCCAGGCTGCCGGCGAGATTGATCGCCTCGTTCGCTGCGTTGACGCTCACCACCAGCGGCGCGTCGCCCCGCAGCATCATCACGAGCTGGCGCCAGGTGGAGCCGCGCGCGAGCAGCAGCAGGCCAACCAGGGCCTGGCCGGCGCTGGTCCATGCCGTCGTGCTCCAGAACTCGTCCTCGACCGCAAACAGCTTGAAGATCGCCGTGCTCAGGGCCAGCGTGAAGGCGCAGGCCAGCATGAAGCCCGCCAGGCGCAGGTTGAGCCCACGGCGGAAGCCCCTCCCCAATGACAGTACGATGGTGCCGCCGACGATCAGCGCGCCGCCGAGTACCTGGCGCGGCGTTAGGGTCTCGCCGAGCACCGCATAGCCCAGCGCGTAGCCGAACAAGGGCGCCGCCTGGAACCAGGGCGCGACCGCGGACGCATCCTCGGTCTGCAGCGCGTCGAGGTAGAAATACATCGCCAGCATCGACAGCGCGCCGGACGCGACGATGAGCGCGATGCTGGAGAGCGGCAGCGCCAGCGTGGTGGGCAGCAGCAGCCAGATCGCCGCCGCGACAATGAGGCCGGTCATGCCGGTGAACACGACCAGCACGCCGACATCGCCGCGGTGGGCGTAGCGATCGACCAGGAATTTGTCGATATGGGTGGAGATCGCCCACAGCATCGGCGCGGCGAAGGCGAAGAGCAGCCACATGGGGTGGGCCTTCGGATTGATGGTTGCGGTGTTCGTGCTAGCGCAGATTCCGATCGAGTAGGCTCACGGAATCCGCTCTGGCTCGTTGTCTGAGAGCGTGATTCACCGCTCCGGTGATTCCACCTGTACGGATCACGCTCTAGCGCAGCGCCGCGGGCGGAGCGATCCGCACCGCCGCGGCGACGAAGCACGCCCTGTCACGCTGACCTCCCAACCCCAGGTTGCTGCGTTCCAGCCAAGCTCGCGCCGGCATCGCGCCGTCTCGCCTGGCGAGCCACGTTTGGTTGGCGCTCGATGCGGCCAGTGGATAGACTGCGCCCCAGGCCGGCTGCGCATCGGCCGGTGTTGGCACTTCCGGGCCCAGGCAAGGACGCGACGGTGGACATTCGTCAGTTGAAATACTTCGTCTGCATCGTCGAGCAGCGCAGCTTCACCAAGGCCGCCGAAACCCTGCGCATCACCCAGCCGGCGCTCGGCCTGCAGATCAGGAAGCTCGAGGAGGAATTGCAGACGCCGCTGCTGGTGCGCCATTCGCGTGGCGTCGTGCCCACACCGGAAGGCCGCCTGCTGGTCGAGCGCGCACGTTCCATCCTCGCCGATATCGACGCCGCCGTGCACGCCGTGCGCGATCTCGGCCGCAAAGCCAAGAGCCGCGTGCGCGTCGGCCTGGCGCCCACCGTGTCGACGATGCTCGCCATGCCGATCGCGCGCTGCGCCGGGGAAACGCTCGAAACGGTCCATCTGGATCTTGCGGAAGCGGCGAGCCCCATTCTGCTGGAATGGGTTGCCAGCGGCCATGTCGACCTCGCAATTGCCTGCGAGGGCGACGACAGCCTATTCGTCCGCCGCGACCCGCTGCTCAGCGAATCCCTGTTCCTCGTCCGGCCGGCACTGCCTCGCTTCGGCAACGGCGCGCGCACGGTCCGGTTCGAGGAACTGGCCGACGAGCACCTGTTCATCGCCGACCCGATGCTGACCCGCGCCCTGCTGCGGAAGCTGCAGGAGACCGCGGACGCCGTCGGCATTCATCTGCACGTGGCCTCGGTGCTGCCCTCGGTCGAGAACGCCAAGGCGCTGGTGGAGGAGGGTCGGGGCGCGACCGTGCTGCCGTATTTCGCGGTCCGCCGCGAATGCGAGCAGGGCCGTCTGGTCGCGCAGCGGATCGTCGACCCCATGCTGGTGCGTCGCGCATTCCTGCTGCGTCCGGCGCGACGCAGCCTGACGCACGCCGAACTGGCGATGGTCGACGTCATCCGCCGCGTCGTGCAGACCGAGATCTGCATTGCGCCGGAATATGCGGTGCTGGACGACAACCTGGCCTGTGGGGCGGCGATGCGTGCCCCAGGCTTCCCGGCGGCGGAAGCGGCGCTGGCCGGGCCGTAGGGTCTGCCGTACCCCTGATCCGCTTTTGGCTCGTATAAGGCCATTGTATTGGACAGGCGTGGCTGCACACAGCAGACTTCGCCGATCGCCTGCCCGCTCAGGAGCAGTTCCCGACAAGGTCAGGCGCATCGCGTAACGGCATGACGCCAAACCTGGCACAGTCCAGTTTTGACCTGTGTCGGTACAGGCCAGTCACACCGGCAGCACTGTTCAATGAACCGCATGGTTCGACTGGCCAGGTTCTTCTACGAGTGGGGTTCGAGCATCGATGACCGCAGAGGCAGAGCAACTGGCGCCGTGGCAGTGGCCCGAAGAGCATTGGCGGAAACTGGTCGGCCGCGTCCGCGCCGGGCGCCGCCTGAAGCCGGCCGCGTGGCAGGACGGGGCGCGCCTCGCGGTGGCGCTGTCGTTCGATTCGGACCATGAGACCAGCGAACTGCGCGAAGGCGGCAAGTCGATCGGCCGGCTGGCCTGGGGGCAGTACGGCAACCGGGTAGGCGTGCCGCGCATCCTGGCGCTGCTGGCGAAATACGGCGTGCATGCCAGCTTCTACGTGCCGGCGGTTACTGCGCTGCTGCATCCCGAGGAGCAGCGCGAGGTGGTGGGCGCGGGCCACGAGATCGGCATCCATGGCTGGATCCACGAGCTGAATTCGATCCTGAGCCTGGCCGATGAGCGGGACCTGATGGTGCGTTCGCTCGACACGCTGGAACAGATCACCGGCGTGCGGCCGACCGGCCTGCGCACGCCGTCGGCCGATTTCAGCGACAACACGCTGTACCTGCTGCAGGAGCTTGGCCTCGCCTACGATTCCTCGCTGGGCGCCGATGACGACTGCTACGAACTGGTGCTCGACGGCAAGCCGACCGGTGTCGTCGAGCTGCCGTTCGAGTGGGTGCGCGACGATGCGGTGTATTTCATGATGAACCGCTTCCAGTCGCTGCGGCCGTATACGCCGCCGTCCGATGTGTTCGCCATCTTCAAGCGGGAGCTGGACGCGGCGTACGCCGAAGGCGGCGTGTTCGAGCTGACGATGCATCCGCATATCATCACGTATCGCTCGCGCATCTGGATCCTCGAGGAGATCATCCGCTACGCGCAGTCGCTGCCGGGCGTCTGGTTTGCGCGCCATGACGAAGTGGTCGCCTGGGCGAAGGCGAACGCGCAGTGATGGCGGTGGCGCGGCAGCAGGCAGCGGGCCGGGCCGGGTGAGCAGGCAGCAGGCCCTGGCGCGGTCGGCCGCGCAGATCGACGACGGCGCGCTGTTCGCCACGCTGCGCCGCCGTGTGGCATTGCCGACCGAGAGCCGCAATCCGGCCCGCGCCGAGACGCTGCGCCGCTACCTCGATGAGGAGATCCGCCCGGAGCTTGAGGCGCTCGGCTTCACCTGCATGGTGCGCGAGCATCCGGCGGCGCGCGGGCCGTTCCTGCTGGCGCGCCGCGATGAGGCCGCCGGGCTGCCGACGATCTTCAGCTATGGGCATGGCGATGTGGTCGGCGGCATGGACCGCGACTGGCACGAGGGCCTGTCGCCCTGGACGCTGCAGGAGCGGTCCGGCGCCTGGTATGGCCGCGGCGTGGTCGACAACAAAGGCCAGCACACGATCAACATGGCCGCGCTGGGCGCCGTGCTGCGGACCCGCGGCAGGCTCGGCTTCAATGCGGTGTATCTGGTGGAGATGGGCGAGGAGGTCGGCTCGCCCGGCCTGCGCGAGGTCTGCCAGGAGAATCGCGAGTTCCTGGCTGCCGATGTGCTGATCGCCTCGGATGGGCCGCGGGTCAGCGCCGCGCGTCCGACGATCTATCTGGGCGCGCGCGGCGGCATGAGCTTCGACCTGACGATCGAGGCGCGCAGCGGAACGCATCATTCCGGCAACTGGGGCGGCGTGCTCAGCAATCCTGGCATCCAGCTTGCCCATGCGATCGCCACCATCACCTCGCCGACCGGACAGATCCGGATTCCGCAATGGGTGCCGGCGCAATTGCCGGACTCGGTGCGCGCGGCGCTGGCCGACTGCACGGTGGATGGCGGGCCGGATGGGCCGGCGATCGATCCGGCGTGGGGCGAGCCTGGGCTGACGCCGGCGGAGCAGATCTTCGGCTGGTGCTCCTTCGAGGTAACTGGCGTTCCGCACCGGCAATCCCGACGCGCCCGAGAATGCGGTGCCCGGGTCGGCCCAGGCGCGCTGCCAGCTTCGCTTCGTGGTGGGCATCGACGAGCAGGAGATCCTGCCCGCCTTGCGCCGCCATCTCGATCGGCAGGGCTTCCCGATGGTGCGCGTCGCGCCGGCGGGTGACGAGGTGTTCCACGCCACGCGGCTCGATCCCGCCGATCCCTGGGTGCAATGGGTCGCCTCACGTCTGGCCGAGGCGACGGGCAAGGCGCCGGCGATCCTGCCGAATGTCGGCGGCTCGCTCCCCAACGACATCTTCGCCGACCTGCTCGGCATGCGGACGATCTGGATCCCGCATTCCTATCCGGGCAGCCGCAACCATGGCGCCAACGAGCATTTGCCGGTCGCGATCGCGCGCGAAGGCTTGCTGGCGATGACGGGACTGTACTGGGACCTGGGCGAGCCAGCCGCGGGGCTGCCGGATCGTGACAGGTCCCAGGGATAATTGGCAGCGCGAGGCGAGGGGAGCATTGATGGCGGACCAGGACACACAGGGATTGCTTGAGGAATTTCGCGGACACCAGGGACGGCGGGCGCTCCTGCAGGCCTTGGTCGCGATCGGCGCCGGCGGTGGCGCTCTGCTGCGCGTGGCCGATGCGCTGGCCGATGTTCCGGCCGACCAGGTCGCGCAACTGACGCTGCTGATCCAGGGCGGACCGGTCGGTGACGTGCTGCGGCAGGTGGCCAATCCGCTGTTCGCGCGCAGTTACCCGAAGGCGACCGTCGAGTTCGATGTCTCGTCGAACACCGTCGCCTATCCGAAGATGCTGGCGCAGCGGGAAAATCCCGTGATCGGCGGCGGGATGTTCAACGACCTGTATTCCGCGCGCGGCACCCTCGACAAGATGTGGGTGCCGTTCAACCCGGCCTTCCTGCCCAACGGCAGCAAGGTTCCAGCACCCCTCCTGGTGCCGGGCAGCCTCGGCATCACGCTGCACCAGACGCCGTTCGGCATCATGTACAACCCCGACCGTGTCGAGGCCCCGACCTCGTGGACCGATCTGTGGAAGCCGGCGTATCGCGGCCGCGTGTCGATGTGGGAGACCTATTTCGACGCCTATGCGATGGCCGCGCAGGCGACCGGCAAGGCGCCGGACGTGGCCGAAGGGATCAAGGCCTGGGCACCGCACAAGCAGAACATCGGCGCCTGGGTGACCTCGCCGGTGGCGGAGGAGGACCTGGTGCACCGCGGCGAGATGTGGCTCGCGCCGCATTGGGGCGCCTGGGCGGAGCAGGCGAAGGCGCAGGGCAAGCGCGTCGCGTTCGCGATGCCGAAGGAGGGCGCCACGCTGTGGTCCAACCAGGCGCAGTGTTGCGCCGGCTTCTCGCCCGAGATGACCGAACTGCTGCAGCGCTGCCTGAACACCTGGTTCTCCGATGAGTGCCAGACGGCGTGGCTGACCAAGACGTTCATCTCGCCCGCCGTCAGTTCGGTCGCCGTGCCGGCGGAGATGAAGTCCAATCCCGCCATCGTCTCCGCCGCCGATGCCGGCAAGCTGGTACGGCTCGACGCGCAATTGCTCGCCAAGAACTTTGCCGCGTACAAGATGGCGATCGATCGCACGCTGAAGAGCTGACCGGTCAATGGATGGAGGCAACCCGATCACCGGCCACGGGCTCGCAGTCGCGATAGAGGACGTCTCCAAGCGCTTCGGGCACGTGGAGGCGGTGAAGGATGTCTCCCTCCACGCGGCGCCCGGCGAACTGGTGAGCCTGCTGGGGCCGAGTGGCTGTGGCAAGACGACGATGCTGCGCATGATCGCCGGGCTGGAGCGGCCCGATCGGGGGCGCATCATGATCGGTGGCATGCTGATGAACGACGTGCCGATCTGGCGGCGCGGCATCGGCATGGTGTTCCAGAACTACGCGCTGTTCCCGCACATGACGGTGTTCCAGAACATCGCGTTCGGACTGCGGATGCAGCGCGTGCCGAAGGCCGCGATGCAGCGCGGCGTGCGCGATGCGATGGACCTCGTGCATCTCGGCGGCATGCAGGACCGGCTGCCGTCGCAACTGTCGGGCGGCCAGCGGCAGCGCGTGGCGCTGGCGCGCGCGCTGGTGAACAACCCGCGCATCCTGCTGCTGGACGAGCCGCTCGGTGCGCTGGACCGCAAGCTGCGCGAGCAGATGCAGGTGGAGCTGAAGCTGCTGCAGCGGCGGGTCGGTGTATCCACGATCATGGTGACGCACGACCAGGAGGAGGCGCTGACGCTGTCCGACCGCGTCGTGGTGATGCAGGGCGGGTGCGTGGTGCAGAGCGGCACGCCGGACCAGATCTACGAGCGGCCGGCGAGCCGGTTCGTGGCGGACTTCATCGGCATGTCGAACCTGTTGAGCGGCGTCATCGCGTCGGTCGCTCGCGACGGCGTGTCGATCCGCCTGGATTCGGGTGCCACGGTCGTGGCGGAGAATGACGGTGCCGGCCGCCGCGAGGGCGAGCGCGTCGAGGCGGTGATCCGGCCCGAGACGATCGGCATCGGCGCGGGCTGCGACGGCGCCGTCAACCGGCTGTCCGGCGTCATCGCGCATGTCGTGTACTCGGGCGCGGTCACCTACTGCTACGTCGATGTCGGGCTGGACAATCCGCTGGTGGCGCTGGTGCCGAACGATGCCCGCCATGCCGCCAACCGCCTCGCCGCCGGCCGCGATGTCGTCATCGGCTGGGAGCCGTCGAGCCTGACCGTGCTGGCATCGGCGGCCGATCCGGGAGTTTCGCCATGACCGCGCAAACCCAGACCAATCCGCTGCGCATTCCCGGCCGCTTCAAGCTGGGGCTGTTCGGCTACCTGCATGAGGGCGGCAACTGCTTCACCACGGTGCCGGAACGATGGCCGGCGGACTGGCCGTCGATCGTGCGCATGGCGCAGATGGCCGATGACGCCGGGCTCGATTTCCTGCTGCCGATCTCGCGCTGGAAGGGCGTGCCGGGTTCGCTGATGCATCGGCTGCATTCCTTCGAGACGCTGACCCACGCTGCGGCTTTGGGTGCCATCACCCGACGCATCGCGGTGCTGTCGACGGTCCACACGCCGATCATCCACCCGATCGTTGCGGCCAAGGCGATCGTGACGGTGGACCATGCCAGCGGCGGCCGATCCGGTCTGAACATCGTCTGCGGCTGGAACCAGGACGATTTCGACATGTTCGGCATCAAGCCGCTGGCGCATGCCGACCGCTACGGCCAGGCGATGGAATGGTTCGAGATCTGGTCGCGCCTGGTTGCCGGCGCGCCCGAGCCGTTCGATTTCGACGGCACCTGGTTCAAGGGCCTGACCGGCCTGTGCGGCCTGCCCGGCAGCGTGCAGCAGCCGCGGCCGATCGTGATATCGGCGGCGTTCTCCGCTGAGGGCCGCGACTACGCCGTGCGCACCTCGGATTTCCTGTTCACCTTCCTCGAATCCTTCGAGGCGGGCCGCAAGGACCTCGCAGATCTGCAGGCGCGCGCCGCGGCGTCCGGCCGGCAGGAGAAGCTGGAGGCGATCGCCATCACCTACGTGGTCTGCCGCCGGACGCGCGCGGAGGCCACCGCGTTCCATAGCTATTACGCCGAGCAGAATGCCGATGAGGCCGGGCTCGACTACTACCTGGCCGGCCGTACCAAGGGGGCGTCGATGCCCGAGTTCGAGCGGCAGGCGCTGCGCACGCGGTTCGCCGGCGGCAACGGTGCCTATCCGCTGATCGGCACGCCGCAGGATGTCGCCGACGGCCTGATCGAGATCCAGCGCGCGGGGTTTGCCGGCGCCTCGGTGACGATCCTCAACTTCGTCGACGACCTGCCGCTGTTCGTCGACGAGGTGCTGCCGATCCTGGATCGTGCGGGCATTCGCGGCGGAACCGACGGGAACTGACATGGCAGGCCAGCACGACGGCAAGGTTGCGGTGATCACCGGTGGCGCGCGGGGCATCGGCCTCGCATCCGCCGTTCGGTTGAGCAAGGCAGGGTTCCGCGTGGCGCTGTCCGACCTGGAGCAGGACGCGCTGGACACGGCCGCGGCGCAGGTTGCCGCTGCGGGCGGTACTGCGCTGACGCTGGCGGTGGATGTCCGCCATCACGACCGGGTCCAGGCTGCCGCGGCGTCGGTGATCGACGCCTGGGGCAGGATCGACGTGCTGGTGAACAGCGCCGGCGTGTCGATGCCGAAGGGGATCCTCGCCATCACGGAATCGGAATGGGACCTTGTGATGGACATCAATCTCAAGGGCACGTTCAACTGGTGCAAGGCTGCGGCGGCCGCCATGGTGGCGGCGCAGCGCGGCCGCATCGTCAATATCTCCTCGGTGAACGCCCATACCGGCGGCAGTCCATCGGCGGTCAGCAAGTTCGCCTACGCGGCGTCCAAGGCAGGCGTGCTCGGGCTGACGCGCGGCCTCGCACAGGAGCTTGGACCGCACGTGACGGTGTCGGCGATCTGCCCCGGACTGATCGAGACTCGGCTGACCGCCGACCTGGTCGCCCGGCAGCGCAGCGTGGTCGAGGCGGCCGCGCCGCTGCAGCGTGTCGGCACGCCCGAGGACATCGCCGCGGTGGTCGAGTTCCTGGCGACCGTCGAGCCCAACTACATCACCGGCGAGATCATCGACGTCGACGGCGGGCTGTGGATCAACTGAGCCGCCCGGCGCTGGCAGGCGGCGAAGCGCCGATGGGGCGGTGGCGGCAGGGCCTGAAGCTGCCGCTGCTGTTGGCGCCCGCGGTCGCGATCAGCATCGCCATGCTGGCGCCGATCGTCGTGATGGCGGTGATCTCGCTGCAGGACCGTTTCCCGGACGCGACCCGCTTCACGCTCGACGCCTACACCGGTTTCTTCACCGACGACTACCAGCTTCGCGTTGCCTGGCGCACACTGCTGCTCGGCGCGACCGTCACCGCGATCTGCCTGGTGCTGGCCTATCCCGTCGCCTGGTTCCTGGTGTTCGGCCGCTCGCGCGTCGCGCACCTGGTGTTCCTTGCCGTGCTGGCGCCGCTGCTGGTCAGCATCGTGGTGCGCACGATCGGCTGGACCGTCCTGCTCGGCAACGAGGGCCTGCTGAACACCACTTTGCTGTGGCTCGGCGTCGTGGATGAGCCGGTGGCGTTCATGCGCAGCTTCTGGAGCGTGGTCACCGGCATGGTGCACGTGCTGCTGCCGTTCATGGTGCTGTCGATCGTCTCGGTGCTTGGCAAGATCGATCCGAGTCTGGCCGAGGCCGCGGGGCTGCTGGGCGCGCGGCCCGGCCGGGTGTTCCTGGCGGTGACGCTGCCGATGTCGGTGCAGGGCATCGCGGCGGGGTCGGTGATCGTGTTCTGCCTGACGATCGGCGCCTATCTCACGCCGCTCTGGCTGGGGCGAGGCAGCGTGGCGGTGATGGCGCTGACGATGCGTCAGCAGGTGCTGGACCTGGTGGACTGGCCCGGCGGCGCGGCGGCGGCGATGGTCCTGACGCTGGGTGCGCTGGTCGTGGTCGGGCTGTACGGTCTCGCCGTGCACCGGTTCGGGCGGCGCTGACGCGATGCCGCGGATCTGTCTCGCCACACTCGGCCTGCGGCTTTTCGTTGCCGTCGTGGTCTGCTTCCTGCTGCTGCCGATCGTCATCGTGATCCCGCTGGCGTTCGGCAACGACGGTTCGCTGATCTTCCCGCCGCGCGGCCTGTCGCTGCGGTGGTTCGCCAATATCTTCCAGCGGCCGGAATTCCTCTCGGCCTTCGCGCTGAGTGCGGCGGTGGCGCTGGTGGCGACGACCATCTCGCTGGTCGCCGGCAGCCTCGCCGCCTACGCGCTCGCCCGCTTCCGGTTCCCCTTCCGCGGCGCGCTCGAGATGGTGTTCCTCACACCGCTGATCTTTCCCGCCATCGTGCTAGGGCTGGCGCTGTCGATCGTGCTCGGGCCGCTCGGGCTGCTGCGCAGCTTCTGGGGCCTTGTGCTGGCGCACACGATCCTGACGCTGCCCTACATCATCCGCACGCTCACCGGCACGCTCAAGGAACTCGACCGCAGCATCGAGGAGGCAGCCCTGGTCCTCGGCGCCAATCCATGGCGCATGGTGTCGCTGGTGCTGTTCCCGCTGCTGCGTCCCGGCATCCTGGCCGGTGCGATCTTTGCGCTGATCATCTCGTTCGACGAGTTCACGGTGACGCTGTTCCTGGTCGGGCCGCGGCTGAACACGCTGCCGATCGAGATCTTCAACTACGTGGAGTTCAACATCGACCCCACGGTCGCGGCGATCTCCACGATCCTGATCGGACTGTCGACGCTGGCGGTGGTGCTGATCGAGCGCCTGGTGGGGCTGGCCCGCATCCTGACCTGAACGGTGCTGTCAGAACCGTCGATGGCAGGGCCAGACAGGCCCTGCCATGCCGATGCGATCTCAGCCCGCCAGTTCGCGCCGCACGAGCGCCGCACCGTCGGCCAGCGCCTTCAGCTTGCCGAACGCCACGTCGCGCGGCAGGTACTTCATGCCGCAATCGGGCGCCGGGATCAGCCTGTCGGCCGGTAGGAACTTGAGCGCGGCACGGATGCGGTCGGCCACGATCTCGGCCGTCTCCACCGTGTTGTCGCCCAGGTCCAGCACGCCCAGCATCACCTGCTTGCCCGCGAGGTCCTTCAGAACGCCGAGGTCGAGCTTCGGCTGCGCCGCCTCGATCGAGATCTGCTGCGCCAGCGTGTCGGCAAGCTGCGGCAGGAAGCTGTAGCCGGTCGGCTTCTGCTGCTTCACCACCGCCGCGTAGCCGAAGCAGATGTGGATCACCGTCGGCCCCTCGATGCCTTCCAGCGCGCGGTTGATCGCCGGCAGCCCATAGCGCAGCGCCTTCTCGGGATCGGTCCGCACCCAGGGCTCGTCGAGCTGGATCACGTCCACGCCGGACGCCTTCAGGTCGCGCAGTTCCGCATTCACGGCGACCGCGTAGTCCATCACCAGCTCTTCTTCGTCCTTGTAGAACTCGTTCTTCGCCTGGCGTGACAGGGTGAACGGGCCGGGCAGGGTGATCTTGGTGGGCAGTTTCGTGTTGCGCAGCAGGAACTGCACGTCGCGCAACTCCACCGGGCCGCGGCGGCTGATCTTGCCGACCACGCGCGGCACCGGCGTCGCGGTGTTGAACTGCGCGTTCACCGCGCCGGGCTGTTCGGCATCGATACCGTCGAGCGCCAGGGCGAAGCGGTTGGAGTAGCTCTCGCGGCGGATCTCGCCGTCGGTGATGATGTCGATCCCGGCGCGCTCCATGTCGCGGATCGCCAGGATCGTCGCATCGTCCTGCGCCTGCTCGAGGTATTCGTCGGCGACGCGCCAGATATCGTGCGCGTGGACGCGGGGCACGCCGTGCGCCTGCAGGCCGGCGCGATCGACCAGCCAATCCGGCTGCGGATAGCTGCCGACGACGGTCGTGGGCAGCAGGTGCGTGGGATAGGGCATGGTGTGCTCTCCTCGTAACAAGTCAGCCGTGGTGCCGGCCGACGGCGTGGATGGCCGAGCCGGGTCCGGCGGTGCCGTTATGGCTGGTCAGCCGGGATTACTGCTCTGCCGGTATCACCGCGTCGCCGGTATCGCTACTCCGCCGGCGCCACTTCGCCGACCGGCGTGCGCCGGCCGCGCCGCTCGCGCGACACCACGTGCGGCTGCCAGGCCGCGCCCTTCCATTCCAGGAAGCGCGCCAGCGTGTCGAACATCAGCGTCAGCAGCACGATCAGCAGCACCGCGCCGAACACGTGCGCGCTGTCCAGCACCGTACGATAGCGCGTCACCACATAGCCGATACCGGCAGTGGAGGTCAGCATCTCGGACACCACCACGCCGACGATCACCAGCACGCCGCCCAGCCGCAGCCCGGCGAGCACGGTGGGGATGGCCGCGGGGATGATCACGCGGGTGATGCGCTGCGTCAGCGTGGCCCCCATGCTGCGCGCCGCCAGCACGAGGTTGGGATCGATCGTGCGGATGCCTGCGGCGGTTGCGAGCGTGGTCGGCAGGAAGCCGTTGATCGCAGCGAATGCCACCTTGGATTCCGGCCCGATGCCGAGCCACACGGTGAGCACCGGGTACAGCACCACCAGCGGCACGGCATAGGCGCTGGACATGACTGGCAGCAGCAGCGTGCGCAGCGTCGGCAGCCCGCCGATCAGCGCACCCGCCATGATGCCGCCGCCGCAGGCGAATACCAGCGCCACCGCCACCTCGCCCAGCGTCACCACCAGCGCCTCGGCGTAGAGCGGCCAGTCCACCACCACCACGCGCAGCGTGTCCGACAGCGGCGGCAGGAACAGCGGCGAGATCATGCCCAGCCGAGGCATCGCCTCCCACAGCACGATCAGCGTTGCGATGATGGCCCAGCGTACCGCGGCGGGCGGCGGCATCAGGCGCGCTCCGCCCGGATGTGCCGCCAGATCCGGTCGCGCAGCGCGATGAAGCGCGGATCGGACATCGTCTCGTAGCGGCGCGGCCGCGGCAGGTCGACCTCGATCCGCTCGATGATACGCCCCGGACGTGCCGACATCACAATGACCTCGTCCGCCAGATACACCGCCTCGGTCAGCGAATGCGTCACGAACACCACCGTCTTGCGCGTCTCCGACCAGATGCGCAGCAACTCGTCGCCCATCGACATCCGCGTCTGCTCATCGAGCGCCGCGAAGGGTTCGTCCATCAGCAGCACCGGTGGGTCCTGCACCAGGCCGCGCGCGATCGACACGCGCTGGCGCATGCCGCCCGACAACTCATGCGGATAGCGCCGGCCGAACTCCTCGAGCCGCACCAGGCGCAGCATCTCCTGCGCGCGCCGCCGCCGCTCGGCTACCTTCACCCGTCGCAGCGTCAGCGGGAACGCCACGTTGTCCACCGCGGACAGCCACGGGAACAGGTTGGCCTCCTGGAACACCACGCCGAGACGATCGGGATCGGGACCGGTGACCGCGCGGCCGTCGCACAGGATGGTGCCGCCGCTGTGCTCGCGCAGCCCCGCAAGCATCATCAGCAGCGAGGTCTTGCCGCAGCCGCTCGGCCCCACCAGCACGACGAAGCGCCCCGGTTCCACCGCGAAGTCGATATCCGCCAGCGCCGGCGAGGCCCCGTCGCGCCCGACATAGACATGCGACAGGTTCTGCACCTGGATGCTGCCCGGGCCGCCGACCCGAGTCCTCACGACCGGCGCGTCCATGGTCAGGTCCGCCATGCGCCGCACCGATGCTCGAGCCAGCGAATACCCTCGTTCAGCACGATGGCGGTGGTCGACATCAACAGCACACCCGCCAGCAGTTGCGGCATCATGAAGTTCTCGCCCCAGGTCTCGATCCGATGCCCGACGCCGGTGCGCGAGGCATACATCTCGGCCAAAGTGACCGCGGTGAAAGTGAAGATCAACGCCAGGCGCAGCGCCTCCAGCACGATCGGCAGCATGCTGGGCAGATAGACGCGCGCGATCACCTGCATCGGCGTGGCGCCGTAGGAGCGCGCGACCAACAGATGGTCCGGCCGCACCGAGCGTACCGCCGCCTGCGTGGACAGCAGCACCAGCAGCGTGGTGGAGAAGCAGCCGAAGCCGACCTTCTGCCAGAAGCCGATGCCCAGCGTCAGGATGAACATCGGCAGGAAGATCGATTTCGGGATGCTGAACAGGAAGAACAGCAGCGGATCGAACACCCGCGCGGCATACGGGCTTTCGGCAATCAGCAGGCCGCAGATCGCACCGAGCGGCACTGCGATCGCGAAGGCGGTGACGATCTCCAGCGCCGTCGTTGCGATGTCCATCTGGAATTGCGGCCGTGCCAGCAGCTGCAGCAGGAGGCTGACCACCTGGCTGAACGGCGGCAGCAGATCGTCCGCCACGAAACCGAGCCGCGGCAGCATCTCCCAGATCAGCAGCACGCACCCCACCAGCAGGGCGCGCGCTGCGAAGATCGCCAGCCGGCTGGTCATGTGGTCGGGACGGGCAGGAACTTCGTGGTGTAGAGCTGGTCGATCGGCGCCGTGTCGGTGATGCCGATCAGCTTGCCCATCTCCAGCGCGCGCTGGATGTTCTCCACCTTCAGCGTCGCGTCGGTCGCGAGCTTCAGGATGGTCTGGGTGTATTCCATTTCGGCAATGGCCGGCTTGATCTCGTCGATCTCGGCAATCAGCGCGATCGCGGCATCGCGGTTGTTGCGCAGCCAGGCGAGACCACCATACAGCGCGTTCATCGACTTCTGCACCACCTGCGGCTTGGTATCGATCAGCTTCTGCGTCACCACCCAGCCGCCCGCGACATGCGTCGGCACCTCGGCGGCGAAGTCGATCAGCACGCGTGCCTGCTTCGACTGGATCATGTCGAACGACAGCGGCGAGTAGAGCACCACGGCATCGACGTTGTTGCCACGCAGGTTCGGCACCAGGCCGCCGCCGCCCAGCGGCACGCGGGTGAACGGCGTCTTGTACGCCTCGTTGGTCCACAGCGCGAGGAAGTCCGAGCCCGAGCCGGCCGAGGTGATGCCGACCTTCTTGCCGGCGAGGTCCTGCACCTTGGTGATCGGGGAATCCGCCTTCACCAGCAGGAACCAGCCCATGTAGCCGGTGGACGAACTGGCAACGATCTTCATCCCCACGCCCTTCTTGACGGCGACGCCCACCACCGGCGGGCCACCCAGGGAGATGTCAGCCGCGCCTGCCGCCATCGCCTCCAGGCATTCGGCGCCGCCGCGGTAGACGGTGGGCTCGGCCTCGATGCCTTCCTTGTCGAACAGCTTCTGGCGGACCGCTGCCTCGGTGATGACGGTGGGGAAATAGGTCTTGGTCGGCAGCGCAATGCGCACGATGTCTTTGGCGTGCGCCGGCCGGATGCCTCCCAGGGCCGCGGCCCCCGCGGCCAGACCCAGCAGCGCGGTGCGCCGTGTGTATGCGTTTGGCATCTGCGTCTCCTCCCTCGATCGATCACGCAAGCGGCATCGCGGCGTGCGGCCGTTGGGCACACCGCGATGCTGTCGGTTGGCCGGAGTTTCCGTCGGCGCCGCCGCGCTGTCCATACCTGAAGTCGCCAGCCGCGTCATTGCGAGCCCCGCATTGCGAGCCCCGCATTGCGAGCCAGGAGGCGACGCGGCAAGCTTGCGGGCCTGGCGCGCGCCAGACCGCAATCGGGGGCAAGGAGGAACTGCCATGCCGTTCTATGAAAAGGGCGACGTCCGCATCCATTACGAAGAGGCCGGCTCGGGCTTCCCGCTGCTGCTCATCCCCGGCGGGGGATTGAACTCGAACATCTCCTACCTGACCGGCTTCGGGCCGTTCAACGCGATGGAGGTGCTCAGCAACGAGTACCACTGCATCACGATGGACCTGCGCAACGCCACGGGCGGCGAATCCTCCGGCCCGCTGGAGATCGACCGGCCGTGGGAGGCCTATGCCGATGACCAGCTTGGCCTGATGGATCACCTGGGCATCCGTGAGTTCCTGGTGATGGGCTTCTGCATCGGCGGCCCGTTCATCTGGAACCTGCTGAAGCGGGCGCCCGAGCGCATCGTCGCCGCCGTGCTGGCGCAGCCCAGCGGGTTCCGGCCGGAGATGCCGGACTTGTTCTACCAGAACAACATCAAGGGCTGGGGTCCGCCGCTGTGCGCCCGGCGGCCCGACATCACCATGGCGATGGTGGATGCGTTCCTGAAACAGATGTACGGCGCCAATCCGGACTTCGTGTTCACCGTGACGCGCGACTTCGTGCGGAGTTGCCAGACGCCGGTCCTGGTGCTGCCGGACGATGTCCCGGCGCATCCCTATGCGGTGGCGGTGGAATCGGCGCGGCTGGCGCCGAATGCGGAGGTCAGCATCTATCCATGGAAGGAGACCGACGAGCAGGTTGCGGAGGCACTGCGCCATATCCGCAGCTTCCTGCGGGCGCACGCCCCGGTGACGGCCGCGGACTGAGGCGGTTCGTGGCAGGCCGGGCGTCGGCGTGATAGCATCGCTCGATGGACACCGCGGCACGCAGCACCCTCTTCCTGGACGCCGATGCCTTCCTGCGGACGGATCAGTCGGAGTTCGGCACTGCGTGGCGCTACGAACTCGTGCGTGGCGCGATCGTCGCGCACGCCGCACCTGCGCCCGAGCATGGGGTCATCATCGCCAACCTTGCCGGCGAACTCTACAGCCGGCTCCGCAGCCACATCGAGTGCAGGGTCGAGGTCGGCAGCGGCGCGGTGCCGCAGTATGAGCAGCGCGACACCGCCCGGATTCCTGACACGATGATCCGCTGCGGCCAGCTTCCCCGTGTGGTGTTCGAAGTGGTCTCCCCGTCCGAGTTGCGGCACAAGCGGCAATGGGACCAGAAGCGGGCGGACCTGCAGGCCATCGAGGGTGTGCAGGAGATCATCGAGATCTATCAGGACGAAATGCTGGCTCACGCCTATCGGCGGCATGACACCGGCTGGCTCTTCGAATCGATCGCGGGCGCCGACGCGCAGCTCGCGCTGCCCAGCGTCGGCATCACGGTCCCGCTGGCCGCGCTGTACGAGCGGGTACCGCTGGAGGAATAGACGGCCGCCGGGCGTCTCCGGCGGGACTTTCGGGAGGAACACAACAATGTCGCAGAACGGCACAGCCCGTCCAAGCTATGAACTGATTCGCGATTTCCTCAAGCTGCCCGCCGGCCAGTCGTTCGGCCAGGTCAGCCGCGTTGGCACCGATTCCCAGGATCGCGTCTACGTCTTCCAGCGCAAGGACCCGCCGGTGGTCGTGTTCGACCGCGACGGGACCTATCTCGGCGCCTGGGGCAGCGGGGAGGTCACCGACCCGCACGGCCTGAAGATCGTCGATGATATCGTCTATACAACGGACCGGTCCGATTCGGTGGCCAAGGCGTTCACGCTGGACGGCACGCCGGTGCTGGAACTCGGCCAGCGCGGCGTGCATTCCGATACCGGCTGCACCGGTTCGCCCTGGCTCGCGCTGCGAGCGGCCGGGCCGTTCAACCACCCCACCGAGATGATCGCCCACCCCAACGGCGACATCTACGTGACCGACGGCTACCGCAACGCCCGCGTCCACCGCTTCACGCGCGACGGCCAGCTTGTCGCGTCCTGGGGTTCGCCGGGGAAGGCGGCGGGCGAGTTCCACCTGCCGCACAGCATCGCGATCGACCCCGAGGGCCGCCTCTGCGTTGCCGACCGGGCGAACCGGCGGATCCAGATCTTCTCGCCGGACGGCGAGGTGCTGGGTGCGTGGACCGGCATGGGCGGGCCGAACGACATCACGCGCGGGCCGGACGGCACGTTCGTCATCGCCGAACAGGAGGTCGGCGGCGAACCCGCCCATGTCTGCGTGCGCGACGCGTCGGGCAGGGTGCTGGCGCGGATGGCGAGCCGCCATGTCCATGGCGTCGGCATCGACTCGCGCGGCGACATCTATGCGGGGCTGACCGTCGACCGCAGCGTGGACAAGTTCGTGCGGACGGCCTGAACGGCTGGGGCCGGGTGACCAGGCCCCGCCCAGTCACCCGGCGCCCAGTCACCCGACCCCCAGTCACCCACACCCAGTCACCCAGCGCCCGGGCCTCGTCCCTTCCTGGGTGCTCTCAGCCGCTCACGCCTCTGCCCGAAGCTTGCGATCGTCCTTGCGACGGAACAATGCGACGGCGCTGAACCCCAGCGCGACCAGGATGTTCGCGGCCAGCGCGTACAGCGCGATGTAGCCGGGCACCTGCAGGCCGAACACCGTCACCGTATAGATCGCGACCTTGAACTGCTGCGTCCAGGCCATCCAGGTGCCGAGCGCGGTGCCGACGAACCAGCCGGCGAGGAGTGCGTGGCCGTTCAGCCAGCGCAGATAGAGGCCAAGCATCACCGCTGGCAGGACCTGGATCATCCATACCCCTCCAAGGAGCTGGAACTGGATCGCGTAGGGCACCGGGATGAAGATGATGAACACCAGTGCTCCGGCCTTCACGACCAGCGAGACGAGCTTCGCCATTGCGGATTCCTGGGCGTCGGTTGCCGTCGGCCTGAGGAACTCGCGATAGATGTTGCGCGTGAAGATATTACCGCAGGCGATCGACATGATCGCGGCGGGCACCAGTGCGCCGATGGCGATCGCGGCAAATGCGACGCCGGCGAACCACGCCGGAAAGGTCGCCAGGAACAGCGCCGGGATGGAGAAGTTGTTGCCGTAGCGGCGGAACCCTTCGGCGAACTCCGGTGCGGCGCCGACGTTCATCGCCAGCGCCATGAAGCCCAGCAGAGCGAGGAAGCCCAGCACCAACGAGTAGGCCGGGAGGAGTGCGGCATTGCGCCGGATGACGCGCGGGCCCGAACTGCTGAGGATGCCGGTGATGGAATGCGGGTAGAAGAACAGCGCGCAGGCCGAGCCGAACGACAGGGTCGCATAGGCGCTGAGCGAACCGAGGCTGCCGGCCGGCGGTTCGGGCAGGGTGAGCTTGGCGGCCGGCACGGCGGCGAAGATCGGGCCGAACCCGCCGAGCTTGATCGGCACCCAGATCACGGCGGCAATGACGGTGATATAGATCAGCAGATCCTTGACCACGGCGATCATCGCCGGCGCGCGCAGGCCCGACGTGTAGGTGAAGGCCGCGAGGACGACGAAGGCGATGATCAGCGGCAGGTCGCCGAGCAGTCCGGAGGTTTCGACGCCCATCGCACCGATGACCACCTGCATGCCGACGAGTTGCAAGGCGATATAGGGCATTGTCGCAACCAGGCCGGTGATCGCCACCGCAAGCGCCAGCCACCGGTTGTTGAACCGTCCGCGCACATAGTCCGACAAGGTGACGTAGCCGTGCTGATGCGCAATCTGCCAGAGCTTGGGGAACACCACATAGAGCAGCGGGAAGATCATCACCGTATAGGGGATGGCGAAGAAGCCGAGCGCGCCGGCGCCATAGACCAGTGCCGGCACGGCGATGAAGACGTAGGCGGTATAGAGGTCGCCGCCCAGCAGGAACCAGGTGACGAACGTGCCGAACCTGCGGCCGCCGAGACCCCATTCGTGCAACAGATCCAGATCTCCTGCGCGCCAGCGTGCCGCGGCGAAACCGAGCCACGTGACGAAGACAAAAAGCAGGACGAAGACGGTGAGTGCGGTCCAGTTCATCATCCGCGCCTCAATGCTCGAGCAGGTACACGATGCCGATGATCGCCGTGGACAGGAGAACCCACAGCAACTGGTACCAATAGAAGAACGGCACCGAGAACAGCGTCGGCTCCACCCTGTCGTAGCTGGAGACCCAGATCATGGCGACGAACGGCAGCAACAGCAGCACGCGTCCCCAATGTGCGCGGTGCGCAG
Source organism: Acetobacteraceae bacterium (assembly GCA_037201625.1). Classification (GTDB taxonomy): domain Bacteria; phylum Pseudomonadota; class Alphaproteobacteria; order Acetobacterales; family Acetobacteraceae; genus JAMXLO01. The sequence continues at coordinate 1,110,524 of JBBCGR010000004.1, forward strand.
GTTCGGGCGCCGATGCGCCGATTGGCTCGATAGCCATCAAAGTCCTCCAGCATCAGTGTCGGGCAAGGGTTTGCTTCGCGCGCGGATTGGTCAAGCAACGATTGCAGGTTGCCGTTGACCGGATCGGGCTAGACCGGATTCCATTCGTGGTGGCTCATGGAACCCGCTCCAGCTCGCTGTCTGAGAGCGTGATTCACCGCTCCGGTGACTCTGCCTGCGCGGATCATGCTCTATTGGATCACCGCCTCGATCAGCCGCGGGCCATTGGCACCGATGGCGGACCTGAGCGCGTGGCAAAGTTCGCGCGTGCACGTCACCCGCGTGGCTTCGACGCCCATCCCCTGCGCGAGTTGCACCCAGTCGAGTGACGGATTGTGCAGGTCCAGCATCGACAGCGCCTTCGGGCCGGCTTCGGCAGCCCCCACGCGCCGCAATTCCTGGTTCAGCAATCCATACGACCGGTTGGCATAGATGATCGTCGTGATGTTGAGGTTCTCGCGCGCCTGCGTCCACAGCGCCTGAACCGTGTACATTGCGCTGCCGTCACCTTGCAGCGAGACGACCCGGCGATCCGGGCACGCGATCGCGGCGCCGACAGCGACCGGCAGCATGTTGCCGATCGCGCCGCCGGTGAGATTGAGGTAGTCGTGCGGCGCGGAATCTCCCAGGTAATTCGCCTGACCCACATTCAGGATTTCATCGGTAACGATCGCGTTCTCGGGCAGGAGATGTCCGACCACTCCCATGATCGTCGCTGGACTGAGCGTGCCATTCGTGGGCAAGTCGAGTGACCCTCGCCCGGCATCAGGTTGCCAGTGGCGGTGGGCGCCAACGGCGTCGGCCAGCGCTTCGAGCGCGCCCACGCCGTCCTCATGCGGATGTGCCAGCACGACAGGCTCGCACCCCTCCGGCAGCAGTTCGCTCGGCTGGCCGGGATACGCGAAGAACGCAATCGGTGCCTGGGCGCCGACCAGGATCAACGTCCTGATCCCGCGCAGGAAGCGGAGCGCTTCTTCCGGGCGATACGGGAGCCGTTCGAGCGGGACCTTGCCCGCGCCGCATTCCATACGCGCGACAAACGTATCGCAGAGCAGGCGGGCACCCGTGGCCGATGCAATCCGCCCCGCTGCGCGAAGTCCCGCGCCGTGCAGAGCTGCGCCGCGAAGCAACAGCCCGATCGGCTCGCCGCTGCGCAACAGACGCGCGGACTGGGCGATGGCCGCGTCGGACACCATCGGCGCTGCAGCGACGGGCAAGGGCCGGGCAGACCGTTCTGCCGCCAGCCAGGCCGTGTCGGCTGGCAGGATCAGGCTCGCTATATGGCCGGGTGTATTCTTTGCGGCCTGGACCGCGCGTGCCGCATCCGCCGCGACCGTCGCCGCTCCGCGTGCCGAAGCGACCCAATGCGAGACCGTGCAGGCGAGCGCGGCGACGTCGGACGTCAGCGGTGCGTCGAAGCGCTGATGGTAGGTCGCATGATCGCCGATGACGTTGACGATGGGCACGCCGGCCTTCCGGGCATTGTGCAAATTCGCCAGGCCGTTCGCCAGGCCGGGACCCAGATGCAGCAGCGTGGCCGCAGGGGTGCCCTTCATGCGCGCGTAGCCATCGGCAGCCCCGGTTGCCACGCCCTCGAACATGGTCAGCACGGCGCGCATGCCATCCACCCGGTCGAGCGCGCTGACGAAATGCATCTCCGACGTGCCGGGATTGGCAAAGCATACATCGACGCCGCACGCCACGAGCGTTCGCAGCAGGCTTTCGGCGCCGTTCATCGCAGGTATGGCCGGTCGCGGCGTAATCGCAGCGGGTGAGCATCCGATGCTGATGTCGTGTGTCATGAGTCCCTCAAGAGACTGCGCAAGGGCGGTGGTTCGGTAATCGATTGCGCTGGGCGTGAACCGGCTGGTTCCGGCCGCTCGCAACGATGGCAACCTCTGGACCGCCGGTCGGGAAGGACCGAGCCGTGATCCGGAGTATAGTACCTCGAAGTCCTTCGTAGTGTTTTTGACTTTCAGCGGCGGCGTGCGCTCTTGCCGCTCGAGGCAAATGGACCTTCGCTGACAGCATGTCCAAGACCAAATGGGTGGAAACCATACCTTTGAGGTATCGCCGCGATCCGGATGGCTGCCGGCACAGAACCGGTGACAGGACGTGTCTGGCAGAGCCGACAGGAGGCCGAAGCGTGAGCCCATTACAGTCGTAACCAAATGACCGGACTGACATCGGGACATGTAGCGTGGGGGCAACATTGCGCGGGTAGCTTCGCCGGGGGAACGAAGCTGGGACGGTCCGCGTGAGGCACGGTCATCAGGGCTTGGTATCAGGAGGTCCACGCTGGAACTCAGGCAATTGCGCTACTTCGTCGCTGTGGCGAGCGAGCGGAACATGACCCGCGCAGCGCAGAAGCTGAACATTGCGCAGCCGCCGCTGAGCCGTCAGATCCAGCATCTGGAGCAGGAACTGGGGATCGCCCTGATCGAGCGCACGAGCCGTCCGCTGCGCCTCACCGAAGCGGGCCGGCTCTTCCATGAGCAGGCGGTCCAGATCCTGGATCGCATCAACGAAGTGAGCGCGCTGATGCAGCGAATGCGCGCGGTGGAACGCAACCGGTTCGGCCTCGGGTTTGCTGCATCGATGCTCTACAGCAATCTGCCGGAGGTTATTCGCATCTACCGCACGACGCGCTCCGCCGTGGACCTGGCGCTCCTGGAACTGACGACGATCGAGCAGTTTGCCGCGCTGAAGGACCGGCGCATCGATGTGGGCGTCGGCCGGCTCGAGGTCGATGATCCGTCCATCGAGCAGACGCTGCTGCGCAACGAGGAACTGGTGGTGGCGGTGCCATCGACGCTGGCTGGTCTCGCATGCGGAAGGGGCATGCGGCTGAGGGACCTGGCGGGGCACACGCTCATTCTCTACCCGAAGGCGCCGCGACCGAGTTATGCGGATCAGGTGCTGTCCTTCTATCGCGATCGTGGCCTGCCCGTGCGCGGGATGATCGAGGTGCGGGAGTTGCAGACCGCCCTCGGCCTGGTCGCGGCCGAGGCCGGCATCTGCATTGTGCCGCGATCGGTCGAGCGGCTGTGTCGGGACAACGTGACCTACAAGGCGCTCGAGGACGGCAATCTCGCCTCGCCGGTCATCATGAGCATTCGCAAAGGCGATCGCTCGGCGGAGATCGACTACATCCTGCAGATCATCCGCGAGGTCTATCGCAAGGTCGGCGTGACGTTCGGAGCGTGATACCGGTGCCTCGAGATCGGGGACCCAGGCGGATTTTCGTCAGCTCGGCTATCCTCCCGGTCCGGCGGTCCGGCGGTCCGGCGGTGCGGCGGGCCGGAGGCGGGCCTCCCGTCCACGTTGCAGCGTCCGCGTTGACTTCCCGTCCCGCCGCTCGCATAACGCCGCGCATCCGGGTATCCTAGCCGACCCGGTCCCCGCCAGGCACGGGGGCTCCGCCGCTCCGCGAGGGTTCGCGCAGCGGCGTTTTGGCCGTTGGAGTAAGACCGTGTTCGAAGCGCTGTCAGACAAGCTTTCCGGGGTGTTCGACCGGCTGCGCGGCCGCGGCGCCCTGTCCGAGGCCGATGTCACCGAGGCGCTGCGCGAGGTCCGCCTCGCGCTGCTGGACGCCGATGTGGCACTTCCGGTGGTCCGCGACTTCATCGCCAAGGTCCGGGAGCGCGCGATCGGGTCCGAGGTGCTGTCCTCGGTCACGCCCGGCCAGCAGGTGGTCAAGATCGTCAACGACGTGATGGTCGATGCGCTGGGTGGCGAGGGGGCGGTGCCGCTGAACCTCAACGCGCCGGCGCCCATCCCGATCCTGATGGTCGGCCTGCAGGGCTCCGGCAAGACCACCACTTCGGGCAAGCTGGCGCTGCGGTTCCGCGAGCGGCTGCGCCGGCGGGTGCTGCTGGCCTCGCTCGATACGCAGCGGCCCGCCGCGCAGCTTCAGTTGGCGCAGCTTGCCGAGCAGGCGCAGGTGCCGTCGCTGCCGATCGTCGCCGGCCAGACGCCGGTGCAGATCGCCCAGCGCGCCATGGAGACCGGCCGTCGCGAAGGCTACGACATCGTCATCCTCGACACGGCCGGCCGCCTGTCGATTGACGAGGCGCTGATGGAGGAGGTGCGGCAGGTCCGCGCCGCCACCAATCCGGCCGAGACGCTGCTCGTGGTCGACGCGATGACCGGCCAGGACGCGGTCAACACCGCCCGCGCATTCAACGACGCCGTCGGCGTGACCGGCATCGTCATGACGCGCATGGACGGCGATGCGCGCGGCGGTGCAGCGCTGTCGATGCGCTCGATCACCGGGGCGCCGATCAAGCTGGTGGGCGTCGGCGAGAAGCAGGACGCGCTCGAGGAATTCCATCCCGAGCGCGTCGCCGGCCGCATCCTGGGCCAGGGCGACATCCTGGGGCTGGTCGAGCGCGCGTCCGAGACGATCGACCGCGAGGAGGCCGAGAAGCTCGCCGCCAAGATGGCGCGGGGCAAGTTCGACCTCGAGGACTACGCCAACCAGCTCAAGCAGATCGGCAAGATGGGCAGCCTGTCGGGCATCCTCGGGATGCTGCCGGGCGTCGGCAAGATCAAGGCGCAGATCGAGGATGCCAATCTCGACACCACGATCCTGAAGCGCCAGGGCGCGATCATCTCGTCGATGACGATGAAGGAGCGGCGCACGCCCGACATCATCAAGGCGAGCCGCAAAAAGCGGATCGCTGCCGGGTCGGGCACGTCGGTCCAGGAAGTGAACCGCCTGCTGAAGCAGTTCGACGACATGACGACGATGATGAAGCGCATGAGCAAGCTGGGTCAGAAGGGCCTGATGCGCAACGGTCTGGCCGCGCTGATGCCGAAGGGCATGATGCCCGGCAACCGCCGGCCGTTCTGAACGCGAACATTCGCGAACACTAGTGACAGGAGACACCGATCGATGGGTTTGAGAATCCGCCTGGCCCGCGCGGGCGCCAAGAAGCGTCCGTACTACCACATCGTGGTGGCCGACAGCCGCAGCCCGCGTGACGGCCGCTTCATCGAGAAGCTGGGCAGCTACAATCCGATGCTGCCCGCCGAGCATGAGGACCGCGTGCGGCTGGTGGCCGAGCGCATCCAGCACTGGGTGTCGCAGGGCGCGGTGGCGACCGACCGGGTGGCGAAGTTCCTCGGGCAGAAGGGCGTCGGCCCGATGCCGTCCTGGGCCGAGCAGCCGGTGAAGTCGGCGCCGAAGAAGAAGGCACAGGAGCGCGCCAAGGCAGCCGAGGCCGCGGCGGGCTGACGCGTGGCGGAGAACCGCATCCTGCTGGGCGTGATCGGCCGGGCGCATGGCGTGCGCGGCCTGGTGCGCGTCACGTCCTATGCCGACGACCTCACGGCGTACGGACCGCTGTCCGATGACCGCGGGCGGCGCTTCGTGCTGCGCTGGCGCGGCGAGGGCGTGGCGGAGCTTGCCGAGATCGTGGGCGGCTCCGAGGTGAAGCTGCCCGACCGGACTGCGGCGGAGGCGCTGACCAACACGCGGCTCTACGTGGAGCGGGCGCGGTTGCCGGAGCCGGCGGAGGACGAGTTCTACCTCGCCGACCTGATCGGGATGGCGGCGCGCGACACGCGGCAGGCGGTGCTCGGCCGGGTGGTGGCGGTGCACGATTACGGCGCCGGCGCCAGCCTGGAGATCCAGGCGGACGACAGCCGGCCGCTGCTGGTGCCGTTCACCCGCGCCGCGGTGCCGGTGGTCGACCTGGCGGCGCGGGTCGTTGTGGTGGACCCGCCCGAGGAGCGCGATGCGGCGGCGGGCGGGCCGGTGGCGCCGCAGGATGCCGCATCGTCGCAGGATGCCGCCGCGGAGCGGGAAGACGCTGGGCGGGAGGTGCGTCCGGCATGACCTGGCGCGCCTCGGTCCTGACGCTGTTCCCCGAGATGTTCCCGGGCCCGCTGGCGCAGTCGCTCGCCGGGCGCGCGCTGCAATCGGGCCTGTGGTCGCTGCAGCCGGTGAACATCCGCGACTTCACGACCGACCGGCACCGCACGGTGGACGACGCGCCGTTCGGCGGCGGCGCCGGCATGGTGCTGCGGCCCGACGTGGTGGACGCCGCGGTCGCGTCGGTGGCCGATGAACGGCCGCTGCTCTACCTGACGCCGCGCGGCCGCCGGCTGACCCAGCGCGACGTCGAAACCTACGCGGCGGGGCCCGGCCTCGTGCTGCTGTGCGGCCGTTATGAGGGTGTGGACCAGCGTGTCGTCGACGCCCGCCGCATGCAGGAGGTCAGCATCGGCGACTACGTCCTGTCGGGCGGCGAATTGCCGGCGCTGGTTCTGCTGGACGCCGCGGTGCGGCTGCTGCCCGGCGTGATGGGCGCGGCCGACAGCGCGGCGGAGGAATCCTTCGCGCACCATCTGCTGGAATATCCCCAGTACACGCGTCCCGCGCTGTGGCAGGGACGGCCGGTGCCCGAGGTTCTGCTGTCCGGCCACCACGCCGCGGTCGCCGCCTGGCGCCGCCGCGAAGCCGAAACCATCACCCGCGAGCGCCGGCCCGACCTGTGGGACGCGCACGCATCAGCCACTCGCGCCGCGCCGGTTGCCAGCCCGGCGACCGCGCCTTAATGACATCTGGAAGGAATCTCGAGCGATGAACATCATCCAGCGTTACGAAGCCGAGCAGATCGCCCGCCTCACGGCAGGCCGTCCCGTGCCGGACTTCGTGCCGGGCGACACGGTGCGCGTCGCGGTGAAGGTGGTCGAGGGTGAGCGCACCCGCACCCAGGCCTTCGAGGGCGTGTGCATCGCGCGCTCCAACAAGGGGCTGAACAGCAACTTCACCGTGCGCAAGATCAGCTACGGCGAGGGTGTGGAGCGCGTATTCCCGCTGTATTCGCCGCTGATCGCCGAGATCGCGGTGGTACGCCGCGGCGACGTGCGACGCGCCAAGCTGTATTATCTGCGCGGCCGCTCGGGCAAGTCGGCACGCATCGCCGAACGCGCCCGCGCCGTGCCGGGCGCGGCGGGCGAGACCCCGCCCAACAACGAAACCGAAGCCGCAGACTGAGGGAAAGAGAACGCCATGTCCGACGCCAGGCCGCGCACGCTGTTCGACAAGATCTGGGACAGCCATGTCGTGGAGAAGCTCCCGGACGGGACATGCATTCTGTATATCGACCGGCACCTGCTGCATGAGGTGACCAGCCCGCAGGCCTTCGAGGGCCTGCGCATCGCGGGTCGCAGGCTGCGCCGGCCGGACCTGACGATTGCGGTCGCCGACCACAACATCCCGACGGTCGGCGCGCGCACGCCGGCCGACATCCTGGAAGAGGACAGCCGCATCCAGGTGCAGACCCTGGAGAAGAACGTCGTCGAGTTCGGCGTGCCGTACATTCCGATCCTCGATGTGCGGCAGGGCATCGTGCACATCATCGGCCCCGAGCTTGGCCTCAGCCTGCCGGGCACGACGATCGTCTGCGGCGACTCGCACACCTCGACGCATGGCGCGATGGGGGCGCTCGCGTTCGGCATCGGCACCTCCGAGGTCGAGCATGTGATGGCGACGCAGACGCTGCTGCAGCAGCCGGCGAAGAACATGCAGATCCGCGTGGACGGCATGCTGGGCTTCGGCTGCTCGGGCAAGGACGTGGTGCTGGCGATCATCGGCAAGATCGGCACCGCGGGCGGCACCGGTCACGTGATCGAGTACACCGGTGAGGTGATCCGTGCGCTCGACATGGCCGGGCGGATGACGGTCTCCAACATGACGATCGAGGCCGGCGCGCGGGCCGGCCTGATCGCGCCGGACGAGACGACGTTCGCCTACATCAAGGGCCGCGAGTACGCGCCGAAGGGCGAGGCGTGGGAGCAGGCGCTGGCCTATTGGCGCACGCTGCCGTCCGATCCCGGCGCGCACTACGACACGACGGTGGTGCTGGACGGCGCCGACATCGCACCGATGGTGACGTGGGGGACCACGCCCGGCGCGGTGGTGCCGGTGACCGGCGCCGTGCCCGATCCGTCGGACATCGCCGATGAGGGTCTGCGCGCACAGGCGCAGCGGATGCTGGATTACATGGCGCTGACGCCTGGCCAGCTTCTGACCGACGTGCCGATCGACGTGGTATTCATCGGAAGCTGCACCAACGGACGCATCGAGGACATCCGCGCCGCCGCCGCCGTCGCCCGCGGACGGCACGTCGCCGCCGGCGTGCAGGCGCTGGTGGTGCCGGGCTCGGGCCAGGTGAAGAAGCAGGCCGAAGAGGAAGGGCTGGACCGAATCCTGCTGGAGGCCGGGTTCGAGTGGCGCGATCCATGCTGCTCGATGTGTCTCGGCATGAACCCGGACAAGCTGACACCGGGCCAGCGCTGCGCGTCCACCTCCAACCGCAACTTCGAGGGCCGGCAGGGGCCGGGCGGGCGCACGCACCTGGTCTCCCCCGCGATGGCCGCCGCCGCCGCGGTGACCGGGCGTCTGGCGGATGTGAGGCAGTTGGTGTGAGGGGTCTATCCCGTCCCTGATCCGTTCCGCGCCGCGGGGAGGGTTGGGAAGGGGTGTCACAAGGGAAAACGCCATGGACAAATTCACCACACTCACCGCGGTCGCCGCACCGATGCCGATGCAGAACATCGACACCGACAAGGTCATCCCGGCGCGCTTCCTGAAGACCATCAAGCGCTCGGGTCTCGGCAAGCACCTGTTCGATCCGCTGCGCTTCGACGAGCACGGCTTCGAGCGGCAGGACTTCGTGCTGAACCAGGAGCCCTTCCGCAAGGCGCAGATCATCATCGCGCATGAGAATTTCGGCTGCGGCTCCTCACGCGAGCACGCCCCCTGGGCGCTGCACGATTTCGGCATCCGCTGCATCATCGCGCCCTCGTTCGGCGACATCTTCTACAACAACAGCTTCAAGAACGGCCTGCTGCCGATCCGCCTGCCGCGCGCGATCTGCGACGCGCTGATCGATGACGCGAAGCTGGGCGGCAACGCGCGGATCACCATCGACCTGGAGCGCCAGGTGGTGATCCGGCCGAACGGCGAGGAGATCCACTTCGACGTCGCGCCGTTCCGCAAGCATCTGCTGCTGAACGGCCTCGACGATATCGGCCAGACCATGCAGCACGCGCACAAGATCGGCCATCACGAGACACGCCACCGGGAAGCGCATCCCTGGCTGCCGACCACCAACACCACCGCCTGAACGGAAACGCACGATGCCCGCCAACAAGAAGCTGCTGATCCTGCCGGGCGACGGCATCGGCCCCGAAGTGATGCGCGAGGTGCGTCGCGTCATCGACTGGATGGGACGCCGGCGCATGGTGTCTTTCGACATCTCCGACGATCTGGTCGGCGGCGCCTCGATCGACGCGCGCGGCACGCCGATCGCCGATGAGACGATGGAGAAGGCGCGCGAGGCCGATGCCATCCTGTTCGGCTCGGTCGGCGGGCCGAAATGGGAGAAGCTCGGCTTCCAGCTTCGCCCCGAGATCGCCATCCTGCGGCTGCGCAAGGAACTCGACCTGTTCGCGAACCTGCGGCCGGCGACGGTGCTCGATCCGCTGGTCGATGCCTCCACGCTGAAGCCCGATGTGGTGCGCGGGCTCGACCTGCTGATCGTGCGCGAAAGCACCGGTGGCATCTATTTCGGTGAGCCGCGCGGCGTCGAGACGCTGCCGAACGGCGAGAAGCGCGGCTTCGACACCGAGACCTACACCACGAGCGAGATCGAGCGCGTCGCCCGCGTGGCGTTCGAACTGGCGCGCAAGCGGCGCAACCACGTCACCAGCGTGGAAAAGGCCAACGTGATGCAGTCGGGCCTGCTGTGGCGCCAGACGGTGACGGCGCTGCAGGCGCGCGACTATCCCGACGTGCGGCTCGACCACATGTATGCCGATAATTGTGCGATGCAGCTTGTGCGCAGCCCGCGGCAGTTCGACGTGATCGTCACCTCCAACGTGTTCGGCGACCTGCTGTCGGACCTGGCCTCGATGCTGACCGGCAGCCTGGGCATGCTGCCTTCGGCGACGTTCGGGCCGGTGGATGCCTCGGGCAAGCGCATGGCGCTCTACGAGCCGATCCATGGCTCGGCGCCGGACATCGCCGGCAAGGGTATCGCCAACCCGATGGGGCAGATCTTCAGCTTCGCGATGCTTCTGCGCTATTCATTCGGCATGGAGGAGGATGCGGCCCTGATCGAACGGGCCTGCACCAACGTCCTGGCCTCGGGACTTCGCACCGCGGACATCATGGCACCGGGCACGGCGAAGGTCGGCACCAGCGTCATGGGCGAGTCGATCCTGCGCGAGTTGGACAAGCTGGCCGCGTGACCCCTTGAAGCGGGGAGGGGCATCCGCTACATCCCGCGCCCTGGCATGCGCCCGTAGCTCAATTGGATAGAGCACCAGACTACGGATCTGGGGGTTAGGAGTTCGAATCTTCTCGGGCGCGCCAGTTCCATTGATTTGATTGCTGATTTGCCGATGCGACCGGACCAAAGCTGAGAATTCGGCACTCAGGAATCCGGCGCAATGGCCTCACGGCCGGTGGCGCCGCGGGCAAACCGCCCAGGCGGCTGCCCGACATGCCGGCTGAAGGCCGTGCTGAACGTGCTCGCCGAGCCATACCCCACCCGTCGCGCCACCTCGTCCAGTGCGATGGTCCTGCGCCGCAGAAGGTCCTTGGCGACGGCCATGCGCCAGGCGAGCAGATACTCCATAGGTCGGAGCCCGACCGTCCGGGTGAAGCGCTCGAAAAACGTGGAGCGCGACAGGCCCGCCTCCCTTGCGAGTTCCTCTACCGTCCACGCCCGTTGCGGATCGCCGTGCATCTGCCGCAGCGCTGCGGCCACGCGCGTATCCGCGAGCCCGCGCAGCAGCCCCGCCGGGGCATTCTCCCCCGGCACCGCCCGCAACGCCTCGATCAGCAGGATCTCGACGAGACGCGCAAGCACCAGGTCGCGGCCGGCCCGCTGCAGCGTCGCCTCATCGCCGAACAGACGCACCAGCGTGGCAAGCCGGTCGTCGCCATGGATGTGGATGATCGCCGGCAGGAGCGACACCAGGATCGCCGCATCGGGTGAGTCGAACAGGAAATAGCCGCCGCGCAGGCAGACATCGGCAGGCCCATCGGGACGGCCGTGGCGGATCTCCTCGCCTGACGTCCGAGTCTCCTTGGGCGTCTGGGTCTCCCGGGACATCTGAGCGACTTTGGGATCGACGCGCTTCGGCATCGCCGCCTCGATGCCCGACAGGGTGAAGGCCGGCGTCGCGGGCAGGAGCACGAAGTCGCCCGCCTCGAGGACGACCGGAACCTGGTCCGCGACGGCGAGACGGCACCGCCCCTCGATCACGGCGCAGAAGCCCGGATGGCCGAATTCAGCGTAGCTCACGGCCCAACGTCCCGCGCCGCTGATCCCCTTCGAAAACACGGTGCGCGGCCGCAGAAGCTCGATGACCTGCGCGAGGGGATCTGTCGTCATCGGACCATCACAAACGGAATTCGGACTGCTGATTGATGATGGTCCAGCCTAAGTGGCGCATCCTCGGCTTGTCCACCACGGCAGCACCTTGTCCATCGCGACAGCGAACCAGCCGGATCATGAAGATCCTGCCATCTGCGGGCGCCTAGCCCGGCCATCGACTTGAAACCGCACAGCCCTTCCCCACAAAGGGCTGGCGTCATCCGGCCCATGCACCGCGTGCGAACGATGCAGGTCCTTACAAGCAGGAAGTCTCAAATGGTGAGCCACACGGCCTCTCATGATGATCGGGATTCGTCGACGCGAGGGTATGAGAATCAGGCGCGGCTGACAGCCGATCTGAAGCCGGCCTATGACTTCATCGTCTGCGGCGCCGGCGCGGCAGGCTCGGTGGTCGCCCGGCGCCTCGCGGAGAATGCCGACGTTCAGGTGCTGCTGATCGAAGCCGGCGGCAGCGACGATGTCGATGCCGTGCTGGATCCGGCCCAATGGCCTGCCAACCTGGGCGGCGAGCGGGATTGGGGCTTCCAGGCCGCGCCGAACCCGCACCTGAATGGTCGCGCGCTTTCGATGTCGATGGGCAAGGGGCTTGGCGGCGGTTCCAGCATCAACGTCATGGTCTGGTCGCGCGGACACCGCAGCGACTGGGACTTCTTCGCGTCGGAGGCGGGCGATCCGGCATGGGGCTACGACGCGGTGCTCGACATCTATCGCCGGATCGAGAACTGGCAGGGCGCAGCCGATCCGCACTATCGCGGAACCGCCGGACCGGTGTGGGTCCAGCCCGCCCCTGATCCGAGCCCGATCGCCCGCGCGATGCTCGACGCCGCCGGCGAACTCGGCATCCCCACCTTCGAGCATCCCAACGGCCGGATGATGGAAGGGACGGGCGGAGCCTCATTCTCCGACCTGCTGATCCGCGACGGGCGGCGGCATTCGCTGTATCGCGCCTATGTTCGTCCCTGGCTCGACCGACACAATCTGACGGTGCTGACGAACACCCTGGTGCGCCGCGTTGTGCTCGAGGGCGGGCGGGCCACCGGCGTCGAAGTCGTTCGCGACGGACGGATCCTGTCGATCGGCGTGCGCGGCGAAGTGGTGCTTTCCCTTGGCGCGATCCAGACGCCAAAGGTGCTGATGCACTCCGGCATCGGCGATCTCGTGGAACTCGGCCGGTTCGCGATCCCCGTGGTGCAGCATCTGCCGGGCGTCGGGCAGAACTTCCAGGACCACGTCTCGTTCGGCTGCATCTGGGACTACGCGGAGCCGCTCGCTCCCCGCAACAGCGGCAGCGAGGCCACGCTCTACTGGAAGACCCGTCCGGACCTCGACGCGCCGGATCTGCTGTTCTGCCAGGTCGAGTTCCCCGTCCCGAGCGAGCGGACGGCAGCAGGCGGCGTGCCGGCGCATGGCTGGACGATGTTCGCCGGACTTGCGCGGCCGGCCAGTCGCGGCTGCTTGCGCCTGCAAAGCGCCGATCCGCAGGCGCCCGTCGTGATCGACGCGAACATGCTGTCCGATCCCGCGGACATGGACGCGGCGATCGCCTGTGTCGGGCTGTGTCGCGAGTTGGGCAATGCCCGGGCATTCCGGCCGTTCGTTCGGGGTGAGGTCTTACCAGGCGACCTCAAGGGCGAGGCGCTGAAACACTTCATCCGCGACGCAGCCGTCACCTACTGGCACCAGAGCGGCACCGCCAAGATGGGTCGCGACGCGATGTCCGTCGTCGATGCCGCGCTCAAGGTCTATGGGATCGAAGGTCTGCGCGTCGCCGACGGCTCGATCATGCCCCGGGTGACCACCGGCAATACGCAGGCGCCCTGCGCCGTGATCGGCGAGCGTGCCGCCCGGTTACTCCGCGACACGCACGGCTTGTGAGGATCACAGCCAGTTCCAGGTCCCGTCGGGCGCGATCCTGATCGGCATGGCGGGGCTTGGTTCACGGCTGACGGGTGCCGACTGCTACGAGGCCTGCGTCCGTTGTTTGATGTCTCCCCTGAACCGTCGTGGTTTGGCTATGCCAGCCTCGGCACGCATGGCTTGATCGTGCCCACGCCCGCCCGCGCCGCAGCGGCTATCCCGCCGCGCGATCCAGGATACCCTGCAGCGTGACGGCGCCGTTCAGGCCGGCGGGCGCGACATGGCCGCCGTCGGCGATCCGCCGGTGCTGGGCATCCTCCCAGTGGCGGCCATCAAAGAAGCGGGTGGGCCGCAGCGACGCGCCGTCGATGTCGTCGAGGCAGCGTGCGTTCACCGTGATTTTGTCCGGCTGCGAACGTGGCACGTAGAACGCGTGCATGCCGCAATGCGTACAGAACGCGTGCTGCGCGACCCCGCTGCCGAAGGTGTAGACCGTGAGCGCGGTGCGGCCGCGCAACAGCGTGAAATCGACGGGGAAGATCGGCAGGTGGAGAATCCCCTTCTTCGTGCAGACGCTGCAACTGCACTGCGACAGCAGGTCCAGGTCGACCTGCGCACGAAACCTGACCTCGCCGCAGTGGCAGCCGCCTTCGCGTGTCTCGAGCATTCTCCGCCTCCCCCTCAGCCCCGCGCCGGTTGCTCCGGAGCGGCGCTTTCTGCCGTCGCCCCGGCGTTCAGCAGGCCGGCCAGGCGAGCGGCATCGCCAGCCTGGCCGAAATCGTGGATCAGGGCCAGGCTGGCCTCGATCGCGGCAGCCGGCAGGCCGGCGTTCGGCATCAGGCGCCGGTACTTGGCGTCCACATCGCTCCAGGCGATGCCCAGCGCGCCGGCGCCCTTGGGCAGGTAGACCGTGCTCGTGGCCTCTCGCCCGTCCAGCGCACGGATTGTGACCCGGGCGCCTTGCCGGAAGCGAACGGCATCCTCACGCGGCGGGTCGCCCACGCGCACCAGGTCGATCAGCCGGTGGATCAACGGATCGCCGATCTTCGCCGGGCCTGCATGCTCCCAGGAGAACGTGCCGTCAGCCGCGCCGGCGGCGGCGAAGTAGGCCGGACTGTGCGCCATGTCGATCAGGTCGGCGGGATGCAGCGGGCCGGGCAGCGTCGTCATGCCGGGCCGCGAGACGGTGATCCACGCGATCTCTCCCGCCGCGATGCTGCCGGCGCGCACCGCCTCGGCCGCGGCCTGCGCGAGCGCGTGGTGCGGATGGCCGCCCGGCATCAGCTTGACCGCCATGTCCGTGACGATGTCCCAGTCCTCGCCGAGGGCGTGCAGGGCTGCCTCGCCTGCGGTGGCGCCGTCAGTGCCGCCGAACGCCTCGAAGAAGCCGTGCGGTGCTTCGAGGATCGCTGGCTCCACGCAATAGCCGCGCGCCGCGGCGAGCGCCGCATTGACCCCCAGGAGTGTCGCGAGACCGGCATGGTATTCGCGTGCCACCGAGGTGTCCGCCGCGGTCGCCAGGCCGCCGATCGAGGTCGCCGACAGGGCAATCGCCTGCGCCAGGCGCTCTGCGTCCGACCCCAGCAGCAACCCGCCCGCGACGGTGGCGGCGAACACCGCCCCGAGGCAGCCGTGGAAGCCGCGATCCTTGAAGCCCGGGGTGATCGCGGCGCTGATCCGCCCGGCCGCCTCGTAGCCCAGCACCATGGCGCGCAGCACATCGGCGCCGCTCGCACCGCGCCAGGCGCCCACGGCCAGTGACACGGCGGTCAGTGGCGTGCCGGCATGGACGATGTTGCGCAGGTCGCTGTCATCGGAGGCGGCGGCATCGCTCATCACCGCATTGACCTGCGCGGCGTCCGCCATCGGCAGGCGGATGCCGGTGAACCACAATGCGGCATCGCCCCGACCGCCGCGCTCGCAGGCCAGGTCGCGGATGATGCGGGCCGACGTTATCTGCGTGCCGCACGCCGCACTCGCGATCGTGCTGGCGATCAGCATCGCCGCGTGGTCCAGCGCCTGCGGCGGCAGGTCGGCGGTTCCGGTGGCGGCAAGGAAACCGGCGAGGCGGCGGGCGACGGTCATGGCGCGAGGCTCCGCGCGGGGTTGAGTTCGCCCCAGTGTGCGACCAAGCTTGCGTACGATCCATGGGGAGGAGAACGACGATGGCCTTCGCCGTCCAGCACGTGCATCTCAAGACGCCCGATCCGAAACGGACCGTGCAGTTCTACGTCGATAATTTCGGCGCGGTGCTGAAGGCCGAGATCCCCGGCCGCGGTTTCCAGGTGGACCTGCACGGGCTGCAACTCAACATCACCACGCTGATCGCCAGCCAGAACCATGAGCAGCACTACGGCATCGAGCACCTGGCCGTCACGACGGACGACTATGCCGGCACTGTTGCGCAGCTTCGCGAGAACGGCGTGCGGATTCTCGAGGAACTGCCGCCCAACAACGGCAAGCACGTGTGCTTCGTCGAATGCCCGGACGGCGCGCAGATGGAGGTGATCGAGAAGCTGCCGGACTGATGCGGTTCGGCCTGTTCGGCGGCGCCTCGGCAAGGCGTGGTCCGGATGTCGCGGCCGCCGCGCGCGGCTACCACGACTTCGTCGACTACCACGTCGAAGCCGAGGTGCTGGGGTTTCACGGCAGCTTCGTCACCGAGCACCACTTCACCGGGATCGGCCAGATCTCGGCGACGCTCACGCTGCTGGCCGCGATCGCCGCGCGCACCACGCGGCTGCGTCTCGGCACCGCGGTGATCGTGCTGCCGTGGCACAATCCGGTGCTGCTGGCCGAACAGGTTGCGACCTTGGACCTGCTGTCCGGCGGGCGGTTCGATTTCGGCGTCGGCAAGGGCTACCGCCACAACGAGTTCGCCGGTTTCGCCCTGCATCCCGACGAGGCGGAGCCGCGGTTCGAGGAAGCGCTGGCACTGGTCATGCGTGCGCTGGCATCGGATGCGCCGTTCTCGCATCGCGGCCGCTTCTGGCGGTTCGACGACATCGTGGTGGAACCACCGCCCTGGCAGCGTCCACATCCGCCGATCTGGATGGCGGCCGGGAGTGCACGCTCGATCGAGGATTGCGCGCGGCGCGGCTGCAATCTGCTGCTGGACCAGTTCGCCTCGCCCGCGCAGACAGGCGAGCGCATCGCGCTGTACCGGCGTGCGCTGGAGGCGGCGGGCCACGCGTTCGATCCGATGCGCGTCGCGGTGGCGCGCAATGTGTTCGTCGCGCGCGACGCGGCCGAAGCCGAGGCGGCGATGGCGCGCCAGGCGGCGGCGCATGAGCGGCTGCTGGCCTTGTCACGCGGATCGGCCAGCCGGCCTGCGTCGCATATCCTGGGCTACTCCGACGCGCCCGGTGCGCGCGAGGCGCATGCGCTGATCGGCACGGCGGAGCAGATCGCCGAAGGTCTGGCGGTGCTGCGTGAGCAGGGCGTGGCCTATGTGCTGCTGAGCGGTCAGGGCTCGCGCGACAACCTGCGCCGGTTCGCACACGAGGTCATGCCGGCCTTTGCGGCGGACTGAGTGTCGCACGGACCGGCCGCGCCGCGCATCGATCCTCAGCGTGACGCCGGCGGCGGCTTGCCTTTGGCGAACGGGCTGAGGCCGAGCCAGTGCTGCATCGAATCCCGCAATCCGCGCTCGCCGGTGATGCGCAGGCGGTCGCTGCGCAACTCGTCCGCCACCGTGGTGAACCCCATCCAGATCGCCGTCATGGTGCGAAGATCGGTCTCGACGTAGAGATCGACGTCGAAGCCGGGATCCGACGCACAGAGGTCGGTCTCGCGAACTGGCCCACGGAGATGGCTCGGCTCGATCACCAGCCACCAATTCTGCCGCGCCGCCGGTAATTCGGGGTATAGAAACTGAATCGTGCACCGCTGGGCCGGCATGGGTGTCGTATCAAGATTGCGTCGCATGTCCCACATCAGCAGGGACGGATCGAGGTGCTTGAGGGAAACCTGCGCCTCGACCCAATGCTGGCCCCACACGCCGAGGCCATCCACGATGGTGCGCAGATCCAGCCCTGCGGGCGTCAATCGATATTCCTGCGCATTCGACCCGCGCCCTTCGAACCGCTCCACGATGCCGGCGTGCTCAAGCTCGCGGAGCCGCTTGGACAACAGTGCGGGGGACATCCGTGGCACGCCTCGGCGCAGGTCGTTGAAGCGGGTGCTGCCGGCGATAAGCTCGCGCACGATCAGCGGCGTCCACCGCGTGCACAGGATTTCTGCCGCCATCGCGACAGGGCAGAACTGAGCATAACTGCCAGGCGCGTCCATGGTCCGCCCCCCATTCCGCACCTTTGCGGTGCCATCACGACTTTGACCTTCGGCCAAAACCGCTCCCGTTGCCAGTTCATAATCTGAACTGGCGGCCGGGCAGGTTGTTTCCCTAGGGTTTCGTGCGACGACCGAACCGGTCGCGGAGCAAAGCCCAGGAGGCAACCATGCCGACCGATCAGACCATCCTGACCGACGCCATGTTGGACGGCATGGCGGAGCGCACCGCCGGCTACGACCGCGACAATCGTTTCTTCCACGAGGATTTCGACGACCTGCGCCGCTCCGGCTATCTGGTGATGGCGGTGCCGCGCGAACTCGGCGGCGGCGGGCTGGACCTTGCCGCGGTCAGCCGGCAGACACGGCGCCTCGCCTATCGCTCGCCCGCGACCGCGCTCGGCACCAACATGCATGTCTACTGGACCGGCGTCGCCGCCGATCTGTGGCGCGCCGGCGACCGCTCGCTGGAATGGCTGCTGCAGGAGGCGGTGGCCGGCGAGGTGTTCAACGCCGGCCATTCCGAACGCGGCAACGACCTGCCGGTGCTGCTGGCCACCACCAGGGCCGAGAAGGTGGATGGCGGCTTCCGTTTCACCGGCCACAAGATGTTCGGCAGCCTGATGCCGGTATGGACCCGCTACGGCATGCACGGCATGTGGGCCGATGCGCCGGGCGGGCCGCAGATCGTGCATGCCTTCATGCCGCGCAGCAGCGACGGATTCCGCATCGTCGAAACCTGGGACACGATGGGGATGCGCGCGACGCGCAGCGACGACATCGTGCTCGACAGCGTCTTCGTGCCGGACCATCGCATCGCCCGCACGGTGCCCGCCGGCGGCGCCGATGCGTTCGTGCTGGCGATGTTCGCCTGGGCGCTGCTGGGCTTTGCCAATGTCTATTACGGCATCGCCCGTCGCGCGATCGACATCACGGTGCCTGCCATCCAGTCCAAGACCTCGCTCGGGGTCAGCCGCTCGATGGCGTACCATCCCGGCATCCAGCATGCCGTTGCCGAAATGAGCCTGGCGTTCGATCCGATCGGCCCGCATCTCGACAGCGTGGCACAGGACTGGGCGGCCGGCGTCGACCACGGCGCCACCTGGCCCTCGAAGATCGTCTCCGCCAAGCATCACGCCGTACAGGCGTGCTGGCGCATCGTCGATCTCGCGATGGAGGTGTCCGGCGGCGGCGGCATGTTCCGCGGCAGCGAACTGGAGCGGCTGTTCCGCGATGCCCGCTGCGGCGGCTTCCATCCGGCCAACACGTTCCTGACCCACGAGATCGTTGCAAAGACCACGCTCGGGATCGACCTGGGCGAGCAGCCGCGCTGGGGCTGATCGCCGCCCGCGTTCCACGTGCCAAGACCATCGGAGAACCTGCCATGCGCATCGCAGCAACCACCCTGGCGATCCTGCTCGCCGGCACGACGGCGGCATCCGCCGACACCGCCCATACCGACATCCTTGCCGGCCCTTCGGCGGTGAAGTGGGGGCCGGCGCCGCCGGTCCTGCCCGCCGGCGCGCAGCTTGCCGTGATCGCCGGCGACCCGTCGAAGCCGGGGCCGTTCGTGCTGCGGCTCCGCATGCCGGCGGACTACCGGATCGCGGCTCACCATCACCCGACGATCGAGAACGTCACCGTGCTCGCGGGCAGTTTCCATGCGGGGATGGGCGACCGGCTCGATCGGGACAAGGGTTCCGCGTTGCAGCCCGGCGGGTTTGTTTCGCTGCCCGCCAACATGAACCACTACGCCTGGACCGCCGCAGAAACGATCGTGCAGGTGCACGGCGACGGCCCGTTCCAGCTTGTCTACGTCGACCCGGCCGACGATCCCACCAGGAAATAGCCCTCCCGGCCGTCCGGGCTATCGGCGCAGTGGGCATCGGGTGCACACTGCGCCGCTGCCACCTGGAGGGCCACACGCCATGACCGCCTCCGGCCGTCAGATGCACCTGGGCGTCTTCGTACTCGGCACCGGCAACCACATGGCCGGCTGGCGCATGGATGGCGCCTTCGCCACCCACATGGAACTGCCGGTGATGCAGGAGATCGCCCGCATCGCCGAACGCGGGAAGTTCGACCTGGTGTTCATCTCCGACTCGATGGCGATGGACCCCACCGACCATCCCTCGTTCATGGCGCGGTTCGAGCCGACCACGCTGATCACCGCGCTCGCCGGCTGCACCACGCATGTCGGTCTCGGCGCCACGGTCTCTACCAGCTTCGCCGAGCCGTTCAATGTCGCGCGCGTGTTCGGCTCGATCGACCACATCAGCGGCGGGCGCTCGGCGTGGAACGTGGTCACCAGTTCCAATCCGAAGGCGGCGCTCAACTTCAATCTCGACGAGCACATCGAGCACGAACAGCGCTATGCCCGCGCCAACGAGTTCGTCGATGTCGTGCGCGGCCTGTGGAACGGCTGGGACGATGGCGCGATCGTCGCCGACAAGGCGACCGGCCGGTTCATCGATCCGGCGAAGGTGCGCGCGCTGAACCATGAAGGCCGCTACTTCAAGGTGCGCGGGCCGCTGAACATGGCGCGCTGCCCGCAGGGCCACCCGGTGATCATCCAGGCCGGCGGCTCGCCGTCGGGTCTGGAACTCGCGGCCCGCACCGCGGACGTGGTGTTCTCGGTGGTGCAGGAACTGGCGCCGGCCCGCGCCGCCTATGCCGACCTGAAGGACCGCATGGCGAAATACGGCCGCGACCCCGCCTCGCTCGCCGTGCTGCCTGGCGTGATGACGATCATCGGCGACAGCGATGCCGAAGCGCGCGAGACGCTGGCCAAACTGCAAGGTTGGATCACGCCGACCAACGCCGCGACGCTGGTGGCGAGCCGGCTTGGCTACGACGTGTCGGGCCATCCGCTGGACGGTCCGGTGCCGCCGCCGCCCGCCGGACTGAACAGCCAGACCTTCCCCTTCGTGCTGTATGAGATGGCGAAGCGCGAGCGGATGACGCTGCGCGACCTGTACAACCTGACGGCGGCGGCGCGCGGCCATTGGGTGCTGTGCGGCACGCCGCTGGGCATCGCCGATACGCTGGAGGAATGGTTCACCGGCGGCGCCGCGGATGGTTTCAACATGCTGCCGGCGTGGTTCCCCGGCGGCTTCAGCGACTTCGTGGAACAGGTGGTGCCGGAGTTGCAGCGGCGGGGCCTGTTCCGCCAGGAGTATGCGGGGACGACGCTGCGCGACCATCTGGGGCTGGCGCGCGTGCCGGCGGCGCTCCGGCAGCATGCGGCGGCCGGCGTGGCCTGAGGCGCTTCCTTGGCCGCGGCGAAGCGGATAGCGTGCGCGGCAAGGAAACCTCCAACCGACAGGTGCACCCATGAATGTCGATGCAGTCGCCGCAATGAAGCGCCCGCAGGGCATGCCGTTCCGCTGCAACAAGATCGGCCATGTCGCGCTGTACGTGAAGGACCTGGAGCGGTCGGCGCAGTTCTATACCGAGGTCATGGGATTCTCGATTTCCGACGTCTACAGCGACACCGTGCTGCCGGGCGGCGTGGTGTTCCTGCGGTGCGCCGCCGACCATCACGGCGTGGCGCTGTTCCCGCTGCCCGAGGGGCAGGAACCGAAGAGTGGCCTGCACCACATGGCGTTCGAGGTCTCCACGCTGGACGAGGTGCTGCGCGCGCGCGACCATCTGCGCAAGCATCAGGTGTCGATCCATTTCGAGGGCCGCCGCCGTGCCGGCGTGCAGCTTGCCATCGAGTTCACCGATCCTGATGGCCACAACCTCGAGATCTACTGGGGCATCGACCAGATCGGCAGCGACGGCTATGTCCGTCCGGCAGAGCAGTGGAAGGGCGCCAGCAGTCTTGAATCGGCGATCGCCGATCCGGTGGTGGGTCAGGACACCACGGTGCAGGACCGCTCGCTGCTGCATGACTGAACCCCGCGATCGTTGCCATTGAATGGAGTTGCGATGACCACCGAATCCGACATCACCGCCTGGCTCGCGACGCAGCAGGACGCCATGGTGGCGCTGCTGCGCGAGATGGTGGATATCGACAGCGGCAGCTACAATAAGCCGGGCATCGACGCGGTCGGTGCGGTGGTGCAGCGCTTCATGACGACGCAGGGCATCCCGGTGGAGACCGTGGCGCAGCAGAAGCATGGGGACTGCCTGCGCGCCGCGGTGCCGTGGGACGGTCCGCAGGGCAATGCCGGCGGCAACATCGTGCTGATGGGCCATCGCGACACCGTCTTCCCCGACGGCGAGGTGCAGCGCCGGCCGTTCACCATCCGCGACGGCATTGCCTACGGCCCGGGCGTGGCCGACATGAAGGCGGGGCTGGTGATGAACTGCTTCATCCTCGCCGCGTTCCACAAATTCGGTGGCTCGCCGGCGCCGCTGCTCGGCCTGTTCACCGGCGATGAAGAGATCGGCAGTCCGGAAGGTCGCGCGGTGATCGAGGCGGAGGCGCGGCGTGCCCGCGTCGTGTTCAACTCCGAGCCCGGGCGCGTGTCGGGCAACGTGGTCACCGGTCGCAAGGGCGGCGTGTTCTCGCTGTTCCGCATCACCGGCAAGGCCGCCCATTCCGGTGGCAACTACACCGACGGCATCAGCGCGATCGAGGAACTGGCGCGCAAGGTGCAGGCGTTGCACGCGATCACCGACCTGGAGCGTGGCATCACGGTGAATGTCGGGCTGGTCAGCGGCGGGCAGAGCGTCAACACGGTGGCGCCCTGGGCTGAGGGTCAGATCGATCTGCGCTATGTCGATCCCTCGGACCGCGACGATGCGATGGCGCGGATCATGGCGGTGATCGAGCGCAGCTTCGTGCCTGGCACGCACGCCGAACTCACCATCAAGGGGGAGTTCCTGCCGCTGGTGCAGACGCCGACGGCGAAGCGGCTGTTCGAGATTTACGTGCGGTCGGCGGCCGAGACCGGCTTCAAGACCGACGGCGAGTTCACCGGTGGCTGTGCCGATTCAGGCTTCACCGCCGGCGTCGGCACGCCGACCATCTGCGCGGTGGGACCGGTTGGCGGCAAGGCGCACAGTCCGGACGAGTTCCTGCAGGTCGACAGCCTGGTGCCGCGTGCCCAGGCCTGCGCGCGCGCCATCCTGCGCCTGGAGCAGGCCGGGTTGTAAACTGCGCTACGGCGCGCTGTCAGCGGCCGGACGGAGCACGATTGCATATACAGGCTTCGTTCGCGCCTGCGGGCGTCATATGCATATACGAGTGTCATTCTGCATATACAGGCGTCATTCCCGCGCCGGCTGGGACCCTGGGCGATCGCGCCGGGTCCCCTCTTGTGCGGGAACGACAGCGCCGCGGGTGTTGCCGGGTCGGGGGCGCTACCGGTCGCGGTCATAGCCGCGGCGGTGCCAGCCGCGATGGCCCCAGTCGCCGCCACCCCGGTCGCCGCCTCGGTAACCGCCGCCCCAGCCGCCGCCCACCACCACCGCGCCGCCCGAATAGTATCCGCCGCCGCCCCCGCCGCCACCGTAGTAGCCGTCGTTGTAGGCGTAGCCGGGATAGCCCGGGTAGGCGACGCAGCCGCCCAGCAGCGCCGTCAGCGCGACCATCGCCACGACCAGCGGACCGCTGCGAATTCGAAGCGTGCTCGACATCATCCTTACTCCGTGTGCCAGGCAGCGATCCTCCGGCCGGTTCGCGGCGCTTTGGTGGCCCGCCGGCGGCGAGGGCGTGTCAGGGAGGCGTCGTGTTTTCGCCACGTTGCCGGCCGATACGCCGCCGGGGCCTCTCGCCCGGAAGGACGTGACACACATGCGTACGCGGACACGACCGTTCCGCCTGACCGCGACGCTCACCGTCGCGGCGGTCCTGGTCGGCCAGACGCTGCCGCAGCCGGTCCTGGCGCAGCCGGCGCCGCCCGCCGCGGCTGCTGCCCAGCAGACCGGCGATCCGCCGACCCGCGTGGGACGCCTGGCGCGCCTCACCGGCACGGTCTCGTTCCATACCCAATATGACGACCAGTGGAGCCCGGCGACGCTGAACTACCCGGTGACCGCCGGCACCGCCTATTGGACCGAGCCAGACGCCCAGGCCGACCTCGACGTGTCCGCCAGCCGGATCGCGCTGGCCCCGACCACGGAAGTCGATCTCGCGACGCTCACCGACACCGCGTTCCTGGCGACCCTGCCGCAGGGCGAGGCCTATCTGCGGATCCGCCCTGCCGGCCCCGATGAGACCTATGCCGTGCAGACGCCGCGCGGGCTGGTGACGCTCGCCGCGCCCGGCCGCTACGGCATCGCCGCCGGCGGCACCGAGGCGCCCACCATCGTCACGGTGATCGAGGGTTCCGCCCACATCGAAGGCCCCGGCGTGACACTCGACGTGGGCCCCGGACAGGCGGCCAGCATGACCGGCACGGACACGTTCCAGGGTGAGGTCGGGCCGGCGCAGCCCAGCCCGTTCCTGACAGCGATGCTCGAGGCCGACCGCCCGCCGCCTCCGCCTCCGCAGGGCGTCGCCCCGCCGCCGGTGGTTGCGGCCATGTCGGGCGGCGCCGACCTGGCGCAATACGGCACCTGGTCGGAGGCTCCGGAGTACGGCCAGGTCTGGTATCCGCAGGTGGCGGCCGACTGGGTGCCGTACCGCGACGGGCGCTGGGCCTATGTGGAGCCGTGGGGCTGGACCTGGATGGACAACGCCCCGTGGGGCTTCGCCCCGTTCCACTACGGCCGGTGGGTGCAGATCGGCAGCCGCTGGGGCTGGTATCCCGGCGCACGCGAGCAGGGCCATCCGAGGCCTGCCTACGCGCCGGCACTGGTGACCTTCCTGGGCGTCGGCGCGGTGGCCGGCCTCGGCGTGGGAGCGGCGCTCGCCGCCGGCCGCGTGGGCTGGCTGCCGCTCGGGCCGCGTGAGCCGTTCCGTCCCTGGTACCGGGCCAGCGACCGCTACACCAGGCAGGTGAACTTCGCGCAGGTCGCCAATGCCGGCACGATCAACCGCAACCCCACGTTCAATAACTTCGTCAACCGCCGCGCCGCGACTGTGGTGCCGACGAGTGCGATGACCGGATCGCGTCCGGTGGCCTCGTCGTTCCAGCGCCTCGATCCGGCGCAGCTTGCACAGGCGAGGCCGGTGATCGGCCAGCAGCCGCTGCGGCCGGCGCCGACCACCTTCGGCATGACGCCGGCGGTCGCACGTCAGCTCAACCTGCCGCCGCCGACCGGCATGCGGCCGTCGCCCGGCCCTGCCTTCCGTCCGACGCAGGCCGGCGCGCCCGGACGCCCCGGCGGCCCGTCGCCCGGAGTGGCGCCCGGCGAGCGGCGTCCGGCGGGCGGCTTTGCCGCTCCCGGCACGATGCCGCCGCTACGTGGCCCCGGGCAGTTCGGCCAGACGCCGAACCAGCCCGGGCAGGGCCCAGCCGGCACGCCGCAAGCGGCGACGCCTGGCCCAGGCGGCCCACGCGGCCCCGGGCAGTTCGGCCAGACGCCGAACCAGCCCGGGCAGGGCCCAGCCGGCACGCCGCAAGTGGCGACGCCTGGCCCAGGCGGCCCACGCGGCCCCGGGCAGTTCGGCCAGCCGCCGACCCAGCCCGGCCAGGGCCCCGCCGGGACGCCGCAGGTGGCAACACCTGGCCCCGGCGGCCCGCGCGGCCCCGGGCAGTTTGGCCAGCCGCCGACGCAGCCCGGCCAGAACCCCGCCGGGACGCCGCAGGTGGCAACACCTGGCCCCGGCGGTCCCCGCGGACCGGGGCAGTTTGGCCAGCCGACCCAGCCCGGCCAGAGCACGGCCGGGACGCCGCAGGTGGCGACACCTGGCCCCGGCGGTCCCCGCGGACCGGGGCAGTTCGGCCAGCCGCCGACGCAGCCCGGCCAGGGCCCCGCCGGGACGCCGCAGGTGGCGACACCTGGGTCCGGCGGGCCGCGTGGTCCTGGCTCGTTCGGCCAGGCTCCCAGCCAGCCGCCCGGGTCCGCGCGGCCCGCGCCGGGAGCAATCGGCGCGCCGCCCACGCCGCAGGTGGTCACGCCCGCTCCTGGCGGCCCCGGCGGCCCAGGGTCGTTCGGCCAGCGGCCCAATCCGGCACCCGGCGCCGCAGCGCCACGCGCGCCGGGTGCCATCGGCGTCCCGCCGTCACCCCAGCGTCCGCCGGGCAACGCCGGACCGTTCGGCCAGGTGCCGGGCGCGCCGGTGCCGAACGTCGTGACCCCCCGGACGCCGCCGCAGGCCGCCGGCCTCGGCCAGCCGCCGCGCCCCGCAGCACCCGCGGCGCCGGCCCGGCCGTCGCCACCGCCCGGTGCGATCCAGCCGGCCGCGCCGTTCCACGCTGCGCCCGCGGTGCATGCGCCCCAGCCGTCGCTGGCGCCCCAGCCGCCCCAGGCACCTCACGCCGCTCCCCAGGCCGCGCCGCAGATGCGCCAGGCCCCGCCGCAGGTCCAGGGGCCGCCGCCGCAGGCCGTCCGCCCCGCCCCGCCGCCGCAGGCCGCCGCCCCGCCGCCGCAGGCCGCCGCCCCGCCGCCGCAGGCCGCCGCCCGGCCGGTCGCGCCGCCGCCGCAACAGGTTCACGCGCCGGCCGCAGCCGCGCATACTCCGCCGCCGTCCCGTCCGGCGCCGCAGGCCACCGCTCAGCAAAGGCGCCCAGGAGAACCCTGAATGCGCGCCTTGGCCCTGTTCGCCGCCCTGACCGCCACCGCCTGCAACGCCTCGCCCGCTTCGCTGGGCATCACCGGTCCAGCCGCGCCGCCGCCTCTGCCGGCGACGATCGACGACAGCACCATCCTCGGCCCGGGCATCCCCGACTCGGTCGGCGGCTACGGCCCCAGCATCGGGCCGGCGCCGAGCGGACGCTATTTCAACTACAACTGAGGCCTGCGACGCTCGCCCGTGGCCGCTCCGTCAGCCGAACGCGTCGCCCAGCGCGCCGATGATCTGCGCGATCGCGCCGCGTGCGGCCGGCGTGTCGGCCAGCGCATTGAGCAGCACGAAGTCGTGGATCGTGCCGTTGTAGCGGACCGAGGTCACGCGGACGCCCGCGTCGGACAGCTTCTGCGCGTAGCCCTCGCCTTCATCGCGCGCGACGTCGTTCTCGGCCACGATGACCAGCGCGTCGGGCAGGTTGGCCAGTTCGTCGAGCGATGCCGCGAACGGTGCCGCGGTGATCTCGCCGCGCCGCGCGGGATCCGGCAGATACGCCTCCCACGCCCGCAGCATCGCCGCGGCGGTCAGCCACGGCCCGTCCGCGAAGCGCCGATAGGAGCCGGTGTCGCAGGCCGCATCGGTCACCGGACAGATCAGCACCTGCAATTCGATCCGCGGCCCGCGCCGCTGCCTGGCCATCAGCGTCACGGCGGCGGCGATCGTGCCGCCGGTACCGTCGCCCACCACCGCCAGGCGCATGGCATCGACATCCAGCGCCTGGGCGTTGGCCACGACGTGCAGCATCGCGGCGTAGACCTGCTCCACCGCCACGGGATACTGCGCCTCGGGCGAGCGGTCGTGGCTCACGAACACCAGCGCGGCCTTGGCGCCGACGGCGATCTCGCGGATCAGGCGGTCATGCGTGCCCGCGTCGCCGCTGATCCAGCCGCCGCCGTGGCAGTAGATCACGACCGGCAGTGGCCCTGCCGCGTCGCGCGGGCGCACGATACGGATCTGTACAGATCCCGTGGGACCGGCCGGCAGGGTTATGTCGTCGATCTGCGCACTCGGCCGGCCGGCGGGAACCGATTGCAGCCGCGCCAGCAGGGCGCGTGCCTCGTCCGGTGTCACGGTGTGCTGCCACGGCTGGCTGGCCATGGAATCGATGAACTGCTGGGTCACCGGTTCGAGGCTGGGACCTTGACCGGTGTCGTCGGATGTTCCCATTCGGGAGGGCCCGTCACTTGCGAGGGCGCATGATCCGACGGCGGCCGGAATTCGCCGAATTAATCGCCGTGAATCTTTGTTGGCGATCACCGGCCGAGTGGCAACGCTGCGTTGCGGTGTTGCGGGCGAGCCCGATTGGCGATTCCTGAACGCCGCGCCGAGGAGGCCCTGCGGACGGTCTCCTTCGGGCCTTTCCGACTGTTTCCCGCCCAGCAATTGCTGCGCGAGGGGGAGCGGCAGGTCATCCTGGGCAGCCGCGCGCTCGAGATCCTGATCGCCCTGGCACAGCGTCCCGGCGACCTCGTCACCAAGGAAGAACTGATCGCGCGGGCATGGCCCGACACGTTCGTCGACGAAAGCAATCTCCGTGTCCACATCGCCGGCCTGCGACGTGCGCTGCGCGACGGTGAGGATGGTGCGCGCTACATCGCCACCGTGCCGGGACGCGGCTATCGCTTCGTGGCGCCGCTCGGCCCGACCGACACGCCGCCCCCACCGGTGCGCACCAGTCCGCCGATTCGCCGGAGCACCCTGCCGGGACTGCTGACGCGCGTCATCGGCCGCGAAACGATCGTGGCTACACTGTGCGAGCAACTGCCGCAGCGACGCTTCGTGACCTTGGTCGGGCCGGGCGGCATTGGCAAGACCACGGTCGCCGTCGCCGTCGCCCGCGAACTGGCCGCCGCCTATCCCGACGGCGTCGTCTTCCTCGACCTCGCGCCGGTCAGCGATCCGGCGCTGATGCCGAGCGCGCTCGCGACCGCGCTCGGACTGTCCATCGCATCGGACAACCGTGTGCCCGGACTGGTTGCCCATCTGCGCGAGCGGCAGACGCTGCTGCTGCTCGACAGTTGCGAGCACGTGGTGGAGGCCGCCGCCGCCCTCACCGAGGCGATCCACGCGGGCGCGCCCGGGGCACATATCCTGGCGACCAGTCGCGAGCCGCTGCGCGCCGCGGGCGAGCGCGTGCACCGCCTGGCGCCATTGGAGAGCCCGTCGGGGAGCCAGCGGCTGACCGCGGGGGAGGCGCTGGCTTTTCCGGGGGTGCAATTGTTCGTCGAACGGGCGGCGGCGAGCGGCGGCGGGTTTCACCTCGCCGATGCCGATGCGCCGTTCGTGGCCGATATCTGCCGCCGGCTCGATGGCATCGCACTGGCCATCGAACTCGCCGCCGGGCGGGTCGACGCGTTCGGGGTGCGCGATCTCGCGGCGCGGCTGGACGACCGGCTGCGCCTGCTGACCGGCGGGCGGCGCACTGCCCTGCCGCGCCACCAGACGCTCGGTGCCATGCTCGACTGGAGCTACCGGTTGCTGCCGGACGGCGAGCAGCGGCTGCTGCGCAAACTCGCAGTGTTCGCCGGCGACTTCTCGCTGGAGGCGGCACTTGCCGTGGCCGGTGACGATGCGCCGCGGACCGTGGAACTGATCGCGATCCTGGTGGCGAAATCGCTGATCGCTGCCGAGTTCCACGGCGACATCGCGCAGTACCGGCTGCTCGACAGCACGCGGCTCTACTGTGGCGAGAAACTGCGTGAAGCGCATGAACTGGCCGAGGTCTCGAGGCGCCACGCCGAGTATTACCGCGCGGTGCTGGCGACGGCCGAAGCGGAACACGAGACGCGGCCGGCGGGCGAATGGCTGGCGGCCTATTCCCGGCACATCGACAACCTGCGATCGGCGCTTCATTGGGCGTTCGGCACCGACGGCGACCGTGCGCTCGGCATCGCCCTCGCGACCGTCGCCGTCCCGCTATGGGTGCAGCTCTCGCTGATGGGCGAATGCCGCATCTGGTCGGAGCGGGCGCTGGCCTGCCTCGACAGCGACGATCCCGCGGCGGCGCCGGCGCGCATGCAGCTTTCGGCGTCGCTCGGCTGGTCGCTGATGTTCGCCGTGGGGGCGGCGCGCGCCACCCGCGTGGCGTGGACCGAGGCGCTGCAGCGCGCCGAGCGCCTGGACGACACGGATTACCGCCTGCGGGCGCTGTGGGGGCTGTGGGTCGACCGGCTCAACAACGGCCAGCTCGACGCGGCGCTCGACCTCGCCCAGCAATTCGCCGCCATCGTCGCCGGCTCGCCGAACCCGATCGACCTGATGATCGCGGACCGGATCATGGGGACGTCGCTGCACTTCCTGGGCGACCAGCGCCGGGCGCGGCACCACATCGAGAGCATGCTGGAGCGCTATGCCGCCGCGGCCGACCAGCGGCTCGGTGCGCGCTTCCAGTTCGACCAGCAGGTGACGGCGCATTATTTCCAGGCCCGCATCCTGTGGCTGCTGGGCTTCGCCGACCAAGCCGCGCGCCTCGTCGAGGCCAACATCCAGGAGGCGCGGCCGATCGGCAACGCGCTGTCGCTCGGCAGCGTGCTGGGACAGGGTGCCTGCCCGATCGCGCTGCTGCGCGGCGACCTCGATGCGGCCGAGCGCTATGGCGCGATGCTGCTGGACCACGCGGGCGGCCACGCGCTGCGGATCTGGCAGGGCTGGGCGCGCTGCTTCAATGCCGTCGTGGCGGTGCGGCGCGGCGACGTCGCCAGCGGCCTGCGCGCGCTGCGCCACGAGGTCGACGCCGCCGGCGAGGCGCTGCTGCTGCCGCGCTACCTGTTCCTGCTCGGCGAGTTGTCGGCCTGTCTCGGCGAGGCCGGCGAGGCGCCCCTGGGCCTGCGCACCGTCGAGGGCGCGATCACCCGCTGCGAGGCCAGCGGCGAGCGCTGGTACATGCCGGAGCTGTGGCGCATCAAGGGCGACCTGGTGGCGCGCGGCGGCACCGGCGAGACGGTGGTCTCGGCCGCGGCGGCGTGCCTGCGCCGCGCGATCGATCTGGCTCGCGTACAGCACGCGCGGGGCTGGGAGCTCCGCGCCGCGGTCGGCCTGGCGCGGCTGCGGGACGATGCGGCGTCGCGCGCGGAACTGCGTGACGTGGTCGATGCCTTCACCGAGGGCTTCACGACCGCCGATCTGCGGGCGGCGCGCCAGGTGCTGGACGCAGGTTCGTAGAGCGTGGTCCGCGCAGGTAGATTCATACCAAGTCTCAGTAAGCGGGACCCAGAGCAGATTCCGTTCGTGGTGGCTCACGGAAGCTGCTCTAGCTCGTTGTCTGAGAGCGTGATTCACCGCTCCGGTGATTCCACCTGTACGGATCACGCTCTATCGCGACCACTATCGTCATGGCCGTGGCTTGGCCCGGCCATCCTCGTCTCTCATCGCACCGGGTGGAAAAGACGTGGATAACCGTTCTGCGCCGGTCATGACGGTATGAGTCCGGGTCATCAGGGTTTTGATCAGACGACGGGCTAGACCGGATTGCGTGAGCCAACGCGAACGGAAGCGGCTCGAGCGCGGCCGGCATCGACGGCGGACCATGGCGCGGCGTCGCCGGCGAAGCGCTGGGTGAGGAAATTGAGCAGCACCGCGACGCGCGCGGGCCGCGGGCCACCGGCCGGCGTGACCAGGTTCAGGGCGAGCGGGGGCGCCGACCAGCCGTCCAGCACGATCTCCAGCCGCCCGTCGCGCACCGCCTCCCAGGCGATGAAGTCGGGCTGCAGGGCCAGGCCGAGGCCCGCCTCGAGCGCGGCATTCAGCGCGTCGCCGTTGGTCGCGCTGAGCGGTCCCCGGACCGCCACCGCCTCCTGCGCACCCGCGCCATCGCTGAACCGCCAGGTCTCGCCGGTCGCCAGGTAGGAATAGCCGAGACAGGTGTGGTGCCGCAGGTCCTGCGGCTGCTGCGGGCGGCCGTGGCGCGCGAAATAGCCCGGCGCGCCCACCACCCAGCGGCGCACAGGGCAGAGCCGCCGCGCGATCAGGCTGGAATCGGCGAGGTCGGCGATGCGGATCGCCACGTCGATGCCGCCGGCCACCAGGTCCACCAGCCGGTCGTCGAGCTGGAGGTCGATCGATACCTCGGGATAGGCCGACATGAACGCGGGCAGGGCAGGGGCGATGTGGCGCAGGCCGAACGACATCGGCGCCGCAACACGCAGCCGCCCCCGCGGCGCCGCCGAACTGGCATGCGCCTCGGCCTCCACCGCCTCGCCTTCGGCCAGGATGCGCGCCGCGCGCACCGCCAGCACCCGCCCGGCCTCGGTCAGCGCGAACCGGCGCGAGGTGCGGTGGATGAGCTTTTCGCCCAGCCGCGCCTCGAGCCGCTGCACCGCCTTGGAGACGGTGGCCCCGGACAGGCCCAGGTCGGCCGCGGCGGCGGCGAAGGAGCCGGTTTCCGCCACCCGGGCAAAGATCGCCCAAGCCTCGAGGTCGGGAAGGGACACGCGCCAACACCCCAGGGATGGAAAGGATGACTTTCCATCCTTTCTGTTTTCGTCGCCCTCGCCGGATACCATCTTCCGGCCACGACCGAAACAGGAGCAACTCAGATGATCGAACGCAGGAAGTTCTCGGGGCTGGGTGGCGCGAACCACGGCTGGCTCAACGCGAAGCACCATTTCTCCTTCGCCAGCTACTACGATCCGACGCGCATGGGCTGGGGCGCGCTGCGCGTCTGGAACGACGATGAGATCGCCGCGCAGGGGGGATTTCCGCCGCATCCGCACGCCGACATGGAGATCATCACCTATGTGCGCGAGGGTGCGATCACCCACCGCGACTCGCTGGGCAATGAGGGCCGCACCGAGGCGGGCGACGTGCAGGTGATGTCCGCCGGGTCGGGCGTGCGCCACTCGGAGTACAACCTGGAGGACGCGACGACGCGGATCTTCCAGATCTGGATCGAGCCGGAGGAGCGCGGCGGCAAGCCGTCCTGGGGCGCCAAGCCGTTCCCGAAGGGCGACCGGTCGGGACGGTTCGTGACGCTGGCGAGCGGCCACGCGGAGGACACCGACGCGCTGCCGATCCGGGCCGATGCCCGGGTGATGGGCGCCACGGTGAAGGCGGGCGAGCGTGTCAGCCTGACGCTCGATCCGTCCCGGCACGCCTATCTCGTGCCGGCCAGGGGCGTGGTCGAGGTCGGCGGCGTGCGGATCGAGGCGCGTGACGGTGCCGCGATCACCGACGTCGCCAGCGTCGACATCGTCGGGCTGGAGGATGCCGAAGTCGTCCTGGTGGATGCGGCGTAACGGCGGCGGGCCAGGAACCGGGATCGGTCACCCAGGAACGGACCGCGCCGTGGCCGTCTTCGAGGCAACGGCGCGGTTCGCTCCGCTCACGGGCTTTTCGTTAATTGATGACGGAAAGCCTTCACTCGCTGTTTACCATTTGCGGCCTCATGATCGGACGCGATGGAAGCTGCGGAAATCCGGGTGCGCGGGCGCGTCCAGGGGGTGGGGTTCCGCCCCACGGTCTGGCGCCTCGCCCGTGAACTCGGCCTGCGGGGCGAGGTCCGCAACGACGCCGCTGGGGTGCTGATCCGGGTCGCCGGCCGGGATGGCGCGATTGCCGCGCTGCTCGAGCGGATCGCGCGCGACCCGCCTCCGCTCGCGCGGATCGAACGCATCGAGCGGCGGCCGGTGGGCGACATCGCCGATGCCGGCTTCCACATCATCGACAGCGCGGGCGGCGCGGCGTGCACCGAGGTCGCGCCGGATGCCGGCATGTGTGCGGCGTGCGCGCGGGAGGTGGCCGATCCGCGCGACCGGCGGCATCGCTACGGCTTCGCCAACTGCACCCATTGCGGACCGCGGTTCAGCATCGTCCGCGGCATTCCCTATGACCGCGCGGCGACCGCGATGGCGCCGTTCCCGCTGTGCGATGCGTGCCGGCGGGAGTATCGCGACCCGTCCGACCGGCGGTTCCACGCCGAGGCGATTGCGTGCCCCGCGTGTGGCCCGCTCGCGCGGCTGGTGCCGCCGCCCTGCGCGGATGACCGGCGGGACGCCATCGCCGCGGCCGGCGCGATCCTGCTGCGCGGCGGCATCGTGGCGGTGAAGGGCCTGGGCGGCTACCAGCTTGCCTGCGACGCCACCAACTCCGACGCCGTGGTGCGCCTGCGCGCCGCCAAGCATCGCGAGACCAAGCCGTTCGCGCTGATGGCGCGCGACCTTGCGGTGGTGTGGCGCCACTGCGCGGTCAGCACCGAGGAGGCCAGGCTGCTGGAGGGCAGCGAGCGTCCGATCGTGCTGTTGCGTGCCGATGGCCACCCGTTGCCACCGGAGGTCGCGCCCGGCCTGGCGACGCTGGGCTTCATGCTGCCGACCACGCCGCTGCACCTGCTGCTGCTGGACGGCATCGACCGGCCGGTGGTGATGACCAGCGGCAACCTGACCGACGAACCCCAGATCGTCGACGATGCGGAGGCGCTGGCGCGGCTGGGGCCGATCGCGGATGCGGTGCTGACGCATGATCGGGCGATCACGACGCGGATCGATGACTCGGTGCTGGCCTTCGTGGCCGGTGCGCCGCGCGTGCTGCGCCGAGCGCGTGGCCTGGCACCCGCCGCGCTGCCCCTGCCGCCCGGCTTTGCCGGTGCGCCGCCGCTACTTGCGGCCGGCGGTGAGGTGAAGGCGGCGTTCTGCCTGGTGACGGACGGGACCGCGATCCTGTCGCAGCATATCGGCGACCTCGATGAGGCGCGGACCTTCGACGAGTACCGGCGCGGCATCGCGCACTATGCCGCGCTGTTCGACCATCGGCCCGTCGCCGTCGCGATCGACGCGCATCCCGACTACCTGTCGGCCAAGCATGCCCGCACGATGGGGCTGCCGGTGATCGAGGTGCAGCACCATCACGCCCATGTCGCCGCCTGCCTGGCCGAGAATGGCCGGGCGCTCGACGCGCCGCCGGTGCTGGGCGTCGTGCTGGACGGCCTGGGCTGGGGCGATGACGGCACGATCTGGGGCGGCGAGTTCCTGCTGGCGGACTACCGCGCGGCGCGGCGGCTTGCCCGGCTGAAGCCGGTGGCGATGCCGGGCGGGGCGGCCGCGGCGCGCGAGCCCTGGCGCAACCTGCATGCGCATCTGCTGGCGGCGGGGCTGGCGCCGGACCCCGCGCATCCGCTGCTCGAGGCGATGATCCGCAACGGCGTCAATGCGCCGCTCGCCTCCTCCTGCGGCCGGCTGTTCGATGCCGTGGCGGCCGCGCTGGACATCTGCCGCGACCGGCAGCACCACGAGGGCGAGGCGGCGTCGCGGCTGGAGGCGCTGGCGGGCACGCAGGGCGCACACATGCAAGGCACGAACTCTCAGGGCGCCGACGTCACGGACGATTCGATGTCGTATCGGATGGCGGTCGCGCGCGACGATGCGGGTCTGGCGTGCCTCGACCCGCGTGCGATGTGGCAGGCGCTGCTGCGCGATCGGCGTGAGGGGATTGCGCCCGCGCGCATCGCCGCGCGGTTCCACCAGGGGCTGGCGATCTCGGTGGCCGCGATGGTGCAGGCGCTGGCGCACGACGCAGCGTTCGACACCGTGGCGCTGACCGGCGGGTGTTTCCAGAACGCGCTGCTGTTCGTGCAGACGGAGCGCCGCCTGCTTGCCGCGGGGTTCGCCGTCGTGTCGCATCGCAGCGTGCCCGCCAATGACGGTGGCCTTGCGCTGGGCCAGGCCGAGATCGCCGCAGCCCGGCTGATGGGGTAGTACAATGTGCCTCGGCATTCCCGCGCGGATCGTGCGCATCGACGACGCCGAACGGATGCTCGCCACAGCCGAGGTCGGTGGCGTGCGCCGCCAGGTCAACATCATCTGCATCGTCGACGATGCGCATCCGGTGGAGTCCTGTGTGGGCGACTGGGTGTTGCTGCATGTCGGCTTCGCCATGAACCGGATCGATGAGGCCGAGGCCGCGGCGACCCTGCGCGTGCTGAGCGAACTGGGTGAGATGCAGGCCGAACTCGATGCGATGGGAGGCGAGGGTGAAATACGTCGATGAGTTCCGCGACCGGGACAAGGCGGCGACGCTGCGGCGGGAGATCGCGGCGCTGGTGCAGGAGATTCGCCCGGCGCGGCCGATCCAGGTGATGGAGGTGTGCGGCGGGCACACGCATGCGATCTTCCGCTACGGCATCCAGGACATGCTGCCCGAAGAGGTGGAGTTCGTGCATGGGCCGGG
Organism: Acetobacteraceae bacterium; assembly: GCA_037201625.1. Classification (GTDB taxonomy): domain Bacteria; phylum Pseudomonadota; class Alphaproteobacteria; order Acetobacterales; family Acetobacteraceae; genus JAMXLO01. Next base: position 1,145,912 of record JBBCGR010000004.1, read on the forward strand.
CTGCCCGGTCTGCGTGCTGCCGATGGGGCGTATCGACGACTGTATTGCCATCGCGCGGCGGCCGGAGGTGATCCTGGCGACGTTCGGCGACGCCATGCGCGTGCCCGGCTCGCATGGCAGCCTGTTGCAGGCGAAGGCGGACGGCGCCGATATCCGCATGGTGTATTCGCCGTCGGATGCGCTGGCCCTGGCGCGCACCCATCCAGACCGCTCGGTGGTGTTCTTCGGGCTCGGCTTCGAGACCACGATGCCGTCGACCGCGCTGACGGTGCTGGAGGCGGAGCGCGACGCCATCGGCAATTTCTCGGTGTTCTGCAACCACATCACGATCGTGCCGACGATCCGTGCGATCCTCGACAGCCCGGACCTGCGGATCGACGGGTTCCTCGGGCCGGGCCATGTCTCGATGGTGATCGGCACCGAGCCCTACGACTTCGTCGCGCGGCAGTACCGCAAGCCGCTGGTGGTGTCGGGGTTCGAGCCGCTCGACGTGCTGCAATCGCTCTGGATGGTGCTGCGCCAGATCGCCGATGGCCGCGCCGAGGTCGAGAACCAGTATGCGCGGGTGGTCACCACGGGGGGCAATGCTGCGGCACAGCGGGCGATCGCCGCGGTGTACGAACTGCGCGAATTCTTCGAATGGCGCGGGCTGGGATCGATCGACCTCTCCGGCGTGCGGTTCCGCGATGCCTATGCGGATTTCGATGCCGAGCGCCGGTACGCCGTGCCAGCGCTGCGGGTCGCCGATCCGCTGTCCTGCCAGTGCGGCGAGGTGCTCACGGGCCTGCTGCGGCCGCATGAGTGCCGGATGTTCGGCACATCGTGCACGCCGGCGACGCCGGTGGGCGCGCTGATGGTGTCGTCGGAAGGCGCCTGCGCCGCGCAGTACCGCTACGCCGTCCGCGCCGCATGAACATCGTCACGCTCAGCCACGGCGGTGGCGGCAAGGCGATGAAGGACCTGATCGACCAGGTGTTCGTCACCGCGTTCGACAATGCGCTGCTGGCGCCGCTGCACGACCAGGCGCGGATCCCTCTGGCCCTGCTGGCGCAGCTTGGCGACCGGCTTGCCATCACCACCGACTCGTTCGTGGTCGATCCGCTGGAGTTTCCCGGCGGCGACATCGGCACGCTCGCGGTATGCGGCACGATCAACGACCTGGCGGTGGGCGGCGCGATCCCGCTCTATCTCGCCTGTGCCGTGATCATCGAGGAGGGCCTGCCGATCGACCTGCTGCACCGCATGGCCGGCTCGATGGCCGCCACCGCACATGCCGCCGGCGTGCAGATCGTGACCGGCGACACCAAGGTCGTGCCGCGCGGCGCCTGCGACAAGCTGTTCGTGACCACCACCGGCATCGGGGTGATCCGTGCCGGTGTCGACCTCGCGGCCTACCATGCGCGGCCGGGCGATGCCGTGCTGGTGAACGGCGTGCTGGGCGACCATGGCGCGGCGATCCTGGCCGCGCGCGGCGACCTGTCGCTGGATGCGCCGATCGTCAGCGACTGCGCCGCGCTGCATGGGCTGGTCGACGTGCTGCTCGCCGCGGCGCCCGCCACGCGCTTCCTGCGCGACGCGACGCGCGGCGGCGTGGCGACGGTGCTGAACGAGATCGCGATCGCCGCCGATTGCGGCATCGAGATCGAGGAGTCCGCGGTGCCGCTGCGCGAGGCAGTCCAAGGATTCTGCGAAATCCTCGGCCTCGACCCGCTGTACCTGCCCAATGAGGGGCGGCTGGTGGCGATCGTTCCGCAAGCCCAGACGGAGCGGGCGCTGGCGGCGATGCGCGCGCATCCGCTCGGGGCGGGCGCGTGCCGCATCGGCGGCGTCACCGAGCGGCGGCGCGGCCAGGTGGTGATGCACACCGTGTTCGGCGGACAGCGCATCGTCGATATGCTGGTGGGCGACCAATTGCCGCGGATCTGCTGATGCACGAACTCGTCCTGATGCGGGAGAATCGTCGCCATCGTCTGCCGCGCCGCCGATGGCCGCCGCGTCCATACGGTGACGCTGGAGGTGGGTGCGCAGGCCTGCGTGGCGCCCGATGCGCTGGCATTCTGCTTCGCCGCGGTCGCCGAAGGGACGCCGGCCGAAGGCGCGCGGCTCGACATCCGGCGCCGCGACGGCGACGACCTGATGGTCACCACCATGGAACTCGAGGAGGCCGGCTGATGTGCGGTCATGCGGCTGCGGCCACCCGGTGGGAAGCATGGGGTGGAGGAACACGGGGTGGCGGAGCATGGGGCGGAGGAGCCTGAGCACGTGCATGCCGACGGCACCAGGCACAGCCACGCGCATCCCCGGCACGACCACCGGCACGACCACCGGCACGAGCATCAGCATTCCCCCGACCCTCACCAGCATCATCCGGCGACGCTGGTGGAGTTGCAGACGCGCGTGCTGGCCCGGAACGATGCGCTGGCGGCGCGCAACCGCGCCTGGTTCGCCGGCCGCGAGAATCCTGGCGCTGAACCTGGTCAGTTCGCCCGGTTCGGGCAAGACGACACTGCTGGAACGCACGATCCGCGATCTGGCGGGGTGCCACGACATCGGCGTGCTGGAGGGGGACCAGGCGACCTCGCTGGACGGCGACCGGATCAGGGCGGCCGGCGGGGCCGGTGGTGCAGAGTGAACACCGACACCGGCTGTCACCTGGAGGCCGACATGGTGGCGCGGGGCGTCCAGGCGCTGCGGCCCGCGGCGCGGTCGATCGTGATGATCGAGAATGTCGGCAACCTGGTCTGCCCGGCGATGTTCGACCTGGGCGAGCGCGCCAAGGTGGTGATCCTGTCGGTGAACCGAGGGCGAGGACAAGCCGCTCAAGTATCCGCACATGTTCCGCGCGGCCTCGCTCATGCTGATCAGCAAGACCGACCTTCTGCCGCATGTGGAGTTCGACGTGGCCCGCGTCGCGGCGGCGGCGCGCGAGGTCAACCCGGCGATCGCGATCCTGGCGCTGTCCGCCCGCACGGCGAGGGCATGGCGGAGTGGTAGCGGCTGTTGAAGCGCGAATGGATGGCGGCATCCGAGGCGGCTTTCGGCTAGCCTGCGCGCCAGAGCAGATTTCCGTTCGCGCCGGCTCACGGACCCCGCTCTGGCTCGTTGTCTGAGAGCGTGATTCACCGCTCCGGTCGGTCGACCTGCGCGGATCACGCTCGTTGTCTGAGAGCGTGATTCACCGCTCCGGTCGGTCGACCTGCGCGGATCACGCTCGTTGTCTGAGAGCGTGATTCACCGCTCCGGTCGGTCGACCTGCGCGGATCACGGCTCCAGCTTGAGGGGGAATGTGCGGGCGTGACGACAGATGCTGGGGCCGAGCCCGCCTATTCCTGGCTGCGCCTCGCGATCTGCGTGGCCTTGAGCACGCTGGGCGGCATCAGCCTGTGGTCGGGCGTGGTGGTGCTGCCGGCGGTGCAGGCCGAGTTCGGCGTCGATCGCGCCACCGCCTCGCTGCCCTACACGCTTACCATGGTTGGCTTCGCGCTCGGCGGCGTGGCGATGGGCCGCATGTCCGACCGTCTCGGCATCATGCTGCCGGCGCTGAATCGGCGCGGTCTCGCTCGGCGCAGGCTACCTGGCCGCCGCCCATGCCTCGAGCCTGTGGCAATTCGCCCTCGTGCAGGGCGTGCTGATCGCGTTCCTGGGGGCGGTGCCCGCGTCGTTCGGCCCGATCGTGGCCGACATCTCCCACTGGTTCACGCGGCACCGTGGGATCGCCGTGGCGATCGCCGCGTCCGGAAACTACCTGGCCGGCGCCATCTGGCCCCCCATCGTGCAGCATTTCGTGCAGACCAGCGGCTGGCGCGCGACCTATGTCGGCATCGGCCTGGTCTGCGCGGCGGCGATGGTTCCCGCTCGCCCTGATGCTGCGGCGGCGGCCGGTCGTGCTGGCGACCACGGTGCAGCAAACGGCATCGTCGCGCGCGTCGCTCGGATTGTCGCCCGGCACGCTGCAACTGGTGCTGGCGGTCGCCGGATTCTGCTGCTCTTGCGTCGCGATGGCGATGCCGCAGGTGCATATCGTCGCTTATTGCAGCGACCTGGGCTACGGCGTCGCGCCTGGCGCCACCATGCCTGGCGCTGATGCTCGGGCTCGGGCATCGTGAGCCGCGTCGGCTCCGGCTTCAATCGCCGACCGGATCGGCGGGCTGCCCACCCTGCTGCTCGGTTCGGTGGCGCAGATGCTGGCGCTGCTGCTGTATCTCGGCGTCTCCGGCCTGCCGGGCGCTGTTCGCGGTCTCCGCGCTGTTCGGCCTCGTGCAGGGCGGCATCGTGCCCAGCTATGCCATCGTCATCCGCGAATACCTGCGGCGCGTGAGGCCGGCATGCGGGTCGGCGTGGTGATCATGGCCGACCCTCTTCGGCATGGCGTTCGGCGGCTGGATCTCCGGCGTGATCTTCGACGCCACCGGTTCCTACACCGCCGCGTTTGCCAACGGCGTGCTGTGGAACCTGTTCAATGCCTGCATCGCGCTCGCCCTGCTGACCCGTGTCTCGCGCGCGTCGTGCCGGCGTAGAGTGGCGGCAAGGCCTTCCGGCGGCCGGTGACCGGCGGTCCGGATGATCGGCAGCCGCGGCAATCGACCGCGCCGGCAACGCCGTGCACACTGCCCGCGACGGAGAACGGAGGGACGCGATGCGCGTGCTGACCGCGTTGCCGCAGGACGATCTGCGGGCTGGTGCCCGAGGCGGCACGCGCCGCGGAGGCCGCGGGCTATGACGGCCTGCTGACGATGGAGAACAAGCACGACCCGTTCCTGCCGCACGCGCTGGCGGGCGGTGGCGACCGAGCGGGTGGAACTCGGCACGTCAGTCGCGATCGCGTTCCCCCGCGCTCGCCGATGGTGACGGCGAATGTCTGCTGGGATCTGCAGGTCGCCTCACGCGGACGGTTCGTGCTGGGCATCGGGCCGCAGATTCCGGCCGCACAAACGAGCGGCGGTTCAGCGTGCCGTGGACGGCGCCGGTGCCCGCCGGCTGCGCGATACGTCCAGGCGCTGCGGGCGATCTGGACCACCTGGCAGACCGGCGAGCGGCTGCGTTTCGAGGGCACGCATTACACGTTCACGCTGATGACGCCGCATTTCGTGCCCGCCGTCGACCGGCATGCCGATGGTGCCGGTGACGCTCGCGGCGGTCGGGCCGCATTCGCTGCGCCTGGCGGGCGAGGTGGCGGGACGGAGTACGGCTGCACTCGTTCTGTACGCGCCGCTATCTGGAGGAGGCGGTGATGCCGCGCCTGCGCGAGGGCTTCGCCAAGAGCGGCGGCGAGCGGGCGCAGTTCGAGATCACCGGCGGCGGGTTCATCGCCACGGGCGCCGATGACGCGGCGGTGGCCAAGATGTTCGAGTGGGTGCGCCAGCGCGTGGCGTTCTATGGCTCGACGCCCGGCTACTGGCCGGTGCTGGACCTGCACGGCCTGGGCGATCTGGGGCGGGAGCTGAATGCGCTGTCCAAGCAGGGGCGGTGGGAGGACATGACGCGCAGCATCGTGGTGCACCTGTTCGCGGCGGTGGGCACGCATCGCGACCTGGCCGCAGCGATCGAGCGGCGGTTCGGCGGGATCAGCGACGCGGTGAATGTGGGGGCCGGCGTGCCGTCCGACGTGTTGCAGGACGTGAGGCGGATCCCCGCCACGTTCGGCGGCTATCGCCCGCGCTGGTGAGCGCTGACCTGTTCCGCCCCCCTGGGCGGGGAGGTGGCGCTGCTACGGCGAATGGCCGGTGCGGGCGGTCTGGTTGAACAGGATCTTGCGCTCCTCCTCGGTGGGCGGGGCGCGGCGGCGGAGGTCCTTACCGAGATCGACGCCGCGCTGCACGGCGGGACGCTGCTTCACCGCCTCGCGCCAGCGCGCCACATTGGGGAATTCGTCAAGCGCCTGCCCCAGCGGCCTGGCGATCAGCACCCACGGGAAGGACGCCATGTCGGCGATCGAGTACTCGTCGAGGATGTAGTCGCGCCCCTCCAGCCGGCGCTCCAGCACGCCCAGGCAGCGATGGTACTCGTTGGCGTAGCGCTGGTGCGAATACGGATGCTCACCCTGAGCATAATTGACGAAATGGCTGAGTTGCCCGGCCATCGGCCCGAGATTGCCGACCTGCCAGAACAGCCACTCGAGCGTCTCCTTGCGGCCGCGCCGGTCGGTCGGCATGAAGCGGCCAGCCTTCTCCGCCAGGTGCAGCAGGATCGCCCCCGACTCGAACACCGCCATCCCCTCGTCGTGATCGACGATGGCCGGCATGCGGTTGTTGGGACTGATCGCCAGGAACTCGGGCTTGAACTGGTCGCCCTTGCCGATGTTCACCGGCACCATGCGGTACGGCAGGCCGCACTCCTCCAGCATGATCGACACCTTCCAGCCGTTCGGCGTCGGCCAGTAGTGGAAGTCGATCACGCCTCCACTCCCTGCCGGACGCCGATCTCGGCCAGCACCTCCTCGGTGTGCTCGCCCAGCGCCGGCGCGCCGCGCTGGATGGTGGCCGGCGTGCCGGAGAACCGGGCCGCCGGACGCGCCTGGCGAAGCAGGCCGGCGGCCGGGTGCGCGGTCTCCACCACGATGCCGTTCGCCACCACCTGCGGGTGCTCGATCATGCGCGTGCGCGTCAGCACCGGCGCGCACGGCACGCCCGCCGCGGTCAGCCGCTCCAGCCACTCCGCGGCGCCGCGGGTCCGCAGCACCTCCTGGGTCATCGCCAGCCGCTCGTTGATGTGCCGCTGGCGCAGTTCCGGGGTGGCGAAGCGCGGGTCCTCCAGCCAGTCGGGACGCTCCAGCGCGCGGGTCAGCGCGATCCATTCGCGATCGGTCTGCACCGCGGCGCTGATGTAGTCATCGGCCGTCTCGTAGATCAGGTCGATGAAGCTCGCCGCCTCCTGCTGCGGCAACTCGCCACCCACGAAGGTCTGGCTGCCCATGTCGGAGCCCCACAGGAACGCCACCACGGCGTCCAGCATCGACAGCCGCACGTGCTGTCCCTGGCCGGTACGCTCGCGTGACAGCAGCGCCGCGGTGATCGCCTGCGCGGCCACGACGCCGGTGAGCTTGTCGGGCACGATGGTGCGCACCAGCCGCGGCCGCTCCTGGTCGGAGCCGCCCTGGATGCTGGCGAGGCCGGACAGCGCCTGGATCAGCGGGTCATAGACCGGCTTCTGCGCGAACGGTCCCTGCTCGCCGAAGCCGCTGATCGAGACGTAGATGATGTCGGGGGCCAGCGCGCGGACCACGTCCTCGCCGAAGCCCATCCGCTCGATCACGCCGCTGCGGAAGTTCTGGATGAACACATCGGCCGTGGCGATCAGCCGCTTCAGTGTCTCGGCACCCTCGGGGGCCTTCAGGTCCAGCACGAGCGAGCGCTTGCCGCGGTTGTTGTTGAGGAACGAGGCCGAATAGCCGCCGCGGCGGTTGGCGGCGGCGCGGGTGTGGTCGCCGCCCTGCGGATTCTCCACCTTGATGACATCGGCGCCCTGGTCGGCCAGCAGCATGGTGGCCGATGGTCCGGACACCATCGAGGTGAGGTCGACGATGCGGTAGCCGTGCAGCGGTCCCGGCATGGTTGGTAATTCCTTCCCAGAGGGCCTTCCCAGAGGAGCCTTCCCGGAGGGCCTTCCCGGCGGGGGCCTTCCAGAGGACGCGACCCTGCGGCCAGCGCGCCATGCGGGTCAAGCTCACGAAATCGTGATGCTGCACCTGCGAAGGGAATGACAATATGGCTGACGCATAGACCCGGGAGACTCTTCAAGAAGGCAGGACCTGTCGACGCTGACATAGGGGTTCCGCCATGAATATCAGCCTGTCTCCGGCACCTTTGAGCCTGGTCCTTTCCCGCATCGGGCGCGCGCTTGCCGCTGCGCCGGTGGTGCCTTCCGCCGATGATCCTGTCTTCCTGCCCGATTTCGCCACGCTCACGCCCGACCAGGCGCAGGAGATGCGGCTCAGCGTTGCGCGCAGCCGGCCGCGGGCGCGGAACGCCGGGCAATGAGCGGCCGCGGGCGGAAGGACGCCGAGCGAGCCGAGGGCGATGCGCTGCGGACGGTGCTGCTGGCGGCCGGCATTGCGGGCCTGGTGGCATTCGGCATGGCGATGGTGGCGGTCGCGCGGACGATGGATATCGGCCCGGCATCGGCGACATCGCTGGTGTTCCGGACGGACCGCGAGGTGCCGGCCGACTGGGAGTTCATGGCGATCAACCACAAGGGACGGCGTGCCCACGAGTTGCAAACCTGCTGCCTCACGTGACTTGGCGGCCGGCGGTGGCAGCCTGGTGGTGGAGCAGCGCTGGAGCGACCGGCGGATGTTCCAGGTGCATTGGGCCGGCAAGCGGACCAGCCTCGACAGCACCGATTGCGGCCCATCCGCCGAGCTGTTGCTGTCCCGGGCCGACCTTCAGGTGCTGTCCAACATCGTCGGTGGCCCCGGCGTGGAGACCCGGAAGCTTCCGGGTCTCTGATCAGGCCTTCTGACGCCGGCATAGACGTGTAGTCGGGCAGCAGCCCCAGCACGATTCCCGACACGCCCTTGCGCATCGTCGCGCGAGGTCGGAACTCTGCAACAGGAACACGAAGGGCGAGCGCTCCATCGGAGTCGCGCTGCATCTTCGCATACATCGCCAGCCGCTTCGCCGGGTCGATCTCGCGCGCGGCCACGTCCACCGCCTCGGTCAGTTCCTTGTCGAAGAAGTGGCAGCGCCAGGCCGGCAGCCGGAGCTTGCCGGTGTCCGAATCATCGGGGTTGGCGTTGAACGCCTGCGTGTTGGAGTTGGGATCGAGGTAGTCGGGGAACCAGCTCATCAGCGTCATCTGGAACTGCCGCCGCGCGCATCTTGGTGGTGACCTGCTTGGTCTCGCCGGCGAGCAACTGCACCTTCACGCCGATCTGTGCGAGGTCGGCCTGGATCGCCAGCGCGATCTCGGCGTAGGGGGAGCGGGCGAAGTAATCCATCACCAGCCTCGAACCCGTTCGGATAGCCGCCGGCGGCGAGCAGCGCCTTGGCCTTCGCCACGTCCTTCCTGAAGGGACGCTCCGCGATCGAGCCGGGCGAGCCCTTCGGCAGGAAGGTCTGCCAGACATTCCACACGTTCGGCGTGATGTTGTTGGCGATCGATCGTAGTCGATCGCCCATTTGATCGCCTGCCGCACTTCGACCTTCTGAAACTGCGGCAGCGAGGCATTGAGCCCGATATACAGGGACGTGAGCTGGTCGATCCGCGCCACCGTGTAGTCCGGGTTCTTGACGACACCCTTGAGCTGGGTCGGCGGTTGAGGTTTCGCACGATGTCGGCATCGGATTTCTGCAGCAGCAGAAGCTGCGCGGCCGGTTCCGGCACATGGCGGATCACCACCGCGCGGGATGTGCGGCTTCACCGCCGCATGCGTGTTCTGGTCGAGGATGATGTGCGTGCTGGCCTGCCACTCGACCAGCCGGTAAAAGCCGGAGCCGGCGCTGTGCGTCTTGAGCCAGGCATTGCCCAGGTCGTTGTTGACCTGGTTGGCGAGCACGCGGGATTTCTCCACCACGCAGCCGACGGTGGCGGACAGGCAGTACAGCACGAAGGTGGTGGCCTGCAGCGCCGGCAACGTCAGCTCCAGCGTGCGGTCGCCGGTGGCGCGGATCAGCTTGTCGACGTTGTCGGCGTTCCAGCCGAACTGGGTCAGGATGAAGCCCGGCGTCTTGTTGAGCTTCACCACGCGCTGCAGGCTGAACGCCACGTCCTCCGCGGTCAGCGCATTGCCGCTGTCGAACTTCATGCCGGGCCGGATGTGGAAGGTGAACACCAGCCCGTCCTTGCTGACCTCCCAGCGTTCGGCCAGTTCTCCCACCAGCTTGTTGGCATCGGCCGGATCGGGAACGATCAGCTTCTGGTAGAGATTGCCGCAGACCTCGTTGTTGGGGTCTTCGTACGACTCGGCCGGATCGAACGCGCCGACGATGCCGTCGATCGCCTTCGCGATCACCAGCATGTTGCGAGGTGTCGCCGCCTCTGCCTGCCGCCCGATGGACGATGCCGCAACGCCGGCCGCGGATGTGACAAGCAGATGTCGGCGAGTCAGCATGAAGCTCTCCTGGTTGTGGCGCGCGGGGCGCGTTATGCCTTGCTGATATTCCAGAATGCCAGCACGTTCGACCGCAGCACGCCAGTGACATTGCTGCGCCACAGGAACGGCTGCACGAACTGGCCGAGCGGCAGGTAGGGCAGCGACTCCCACAGCCGCCGGTGCATCTCGACGAGCAGCGCCGTCCGCCGGTCGGGGTCCGCCTCGCGGATGTAGCGCTGGCGCATGTCCTCCTCGACCTGGTCGCACGGCCAGCCGGGGAAGTTCTTGCCGTCGCACGTGGTGATGGTGGAAGGGCTGGTGAGCGGGCTGCCAAGCTGCGCGCCGTTGGCGCTGGTGTGGAACAGGTTCCAGCCGCCCTGCGACGGCGGGTCCTTCTTCTGCCGCCGCGTCGCCACGCTGCCCCAGTCGGAGAACTGCAGATCCACCTTGAAGCCGATCTTCTGCAGCATGTCGGCGGTGACCAGACTGAGCCGTTCGTAGGCCGGAATGTCCGACCCGCCGATCAGCACCACCGGCGTGCCGTCATAGCCCGATTCGCGCACCAACTGCCGCCCGAGGTCGAGGTTCGGCGTGCGGTAGGGCTCCGATCCGGCCTCGGTGCCGTTCGGGCTGCCGCACACCCAATAGGCGTAGCATTCGCGCCACAGCTTGGGATCGCCGTAGGCGGCCGACATGTAGTCCGTCTGGCTGAACGCGTGCGCCACGGCCTGGCGCGCCTTGAGGTTGTTGAACGGCGGATGCAGCGAGTTGAACCGCAGCACGGCATAGGATTCGAGCGGCCACACCTCGCCCACCACGATGTTGCGGTCGTTCGCGACCGTCGGCAGCAGGTCGAGCGGCGGGGCGTCCAGCAGGTCCACCTCGCCGCTGCGCAGCGCGCTGAACCCGACCGAGGGGTCCGGGATGATGATCCACTCCACCCGGTCGAGCTTCACGACCTTGCCGCCGGCGAAGCCGCTGGCCGGCTCGCTGCGCGGCACGTAGCGGTCGAATTTCTCGTAGACCAGTTTCGCACCCGGCCGATACTCCGCCTCGATGAAGCGGAACGGGCCGGAGCCGATGCGCTCGCGCACCGGGGCGAACGGGTCGGTCATCGCGTCCTTCTCGCGCATGATGGAGCCGACCACGCCGTTGCTGCCGCCCAGCAGGAATTCGGTGAAGGCGAAGGGCGCCTTGAGCCGGATCGAGAAGCTGCGGTCGTCGATCCGCTGGTACTCGGCGATCAGCGCCGCCAGAAGCTGGTTCTGGCTGTCGCGCACGAACATCCGCTTGAGCGAGGCGATCACGTCGCGCGTGGTGACGTCGCCGCCGTCGTGGAACACCAGTCCCCGGCGCAGCGTGAAGGTGTACAGCAGCCGGTCGTCCGAGACCTTCCAGTCGTCCACCATCTGCGGCTGGACGTTCATCTTGTCGTCCCAGCCGAACAACTGATCGTAGATCATCGCGCCGTGCATCGACACGTTGTTCACCTGCGTGAACACCGGGTCGAAGGATTGCGGCTCGGCCTGCGGCACGACGCGCAGGGTCTTGCGGGCGGTCTGGCCGGCGGCGCTGCGCGTGAAGGCAGCGGCCGCCGCCACACCGGTGGCGAAGGCGCGTCGTCCAAGCATGATCGGTCTCCCCGGATCTGCCTGGCCGACGCGCCGCGCCGGTCAGGCTACGCTTTGTCCAGCCACACCGTATCCTGTCGGACGACGTCGTAAATGCCGAAATAGTCGTACGGGTTGTACCCCTTCAGGTAGGTCCACCACACGTCGTTGATCTGTTCCCAGCAGACCGGCAGCAGCGGCGGGTCCTGTTCCATGATCTGCTCGCTCTCGCGGATCAGAGCCAGGCGCTTCGTCGGATCGAATTCCGCGTCGATCTGGTCGAGCAGGCCGTCGAATTTCGGGTTGCTCCAGAACGAGTAGTTCTGCGGCCCGTTGGTGCGGTACCAGGCGTTGAAATAATCCGACGGGTCGAGCAGCGTCGACACCACCGCGCCGATCGCCAGGTCGAAATTGCCCCGCGTCGCATCGTCGAACCACACCGATTCGACGACCGTGCGCAGGTTGCACTGCACGTTGATCGACTGCTGCAGCATCGCCTGGATCGCCTGCGCCCACAGTTTGAACGAGGCGATGTCGCGCACCATGAAGTCGAGGCCCTTGATGCCGTTGGCGTAGCCCGCCGCCGCCATCAGCGCCTTGGCCTCCTTCACGGCCGCGGTCGAATCCTCCTGGTAGCCGATCTTCTTGAACAGTTCCGGCTTCGGCGTGGCGAAGTCGGAGAACGGGTAGATGAAGCCGCCGACCTGCATCGGCGCCACGTCCTTCACCACGTCCACCAGCACGTGACGCTCGAACACCAGGTGGAAGGCGCGGCGGACGCGCGGATCGTCGAACGGCTTCTTCTTGTCGTTGGTGTAGGTCGCCTGGATCACGCTCTGGTTGAACGCGGTGCTGGACATGCCGGGCGTCGCCTTGGCCTTGCGCGCCGTCACTGGATCGACGATGCGGGCATAGTCGACGCGGTTGGACAGGATCGCCGCGCCGAGTTCGGGGGAGAACGGGATCAGGTTGTAGTATTCCAGGCCGTCGAGATAGGGCAGGCCCTTGTTCCAGTAATCCTTGTTCCGCTCCATCACCCAGACTTCGTTCTCGACGCGGCGTACCGACCTGAACGGTCCGGTGCCCGGGATGTTCGCCACCTTGCGCAGGTTGTAGTCGTTCTCCTCCAGCGTCTTCTTACGCAGGATGCCGTTCCAGCCGCTGGCGATCGCCGCCATGATGAAGCTGGGCGGGCGCGGCGCGATCAGCTTGAACTGCACGGTGTAGGGGTCGGGCGCGGAGATCTCGGCCACCGACTTGAACAGGATGCTGCGCGGGATGCTGACGCCTGACGGGGGCCTGGCGATCCGGTCGAACGTCGCCTTCACATCGGCCGATGTCAGTTCCGCGCCGTCGTGGAACTGCACGCCCTTGCGCAGGAAGAACGTATAGGTCTTGCCGTCCTTCGAGATCTCCCAGCTATGCGCCAGGTCCGGGATGATGGTCTTGCCGCTGTCGCGCGGATCGTGGCGGATCAGGTTGTCGAACATGCAGCCCTGCGCACCAAGACTGCCGATCGTGCCGGACTGGTGGAAGTCATAATGCGGCAGGCGGTTCAGGATGCCGATCCGCAGCACGCCGCCGCGCTTCGGGTTCGGCTCCTGCGCGGCAAGCTGGAACTTCGAGCCGTCATATTCGTTCGGTATGTCAGCCAGCGTGTGGGCGGGCCGCATCCCATAGGCGGCAGCCATTGCCGCGGCGCTGCCCTGCAGGAACCCGCGACGCGTCCAGCGCCGGTTGATCGTCTCGTTCATTGTGTCGTTGCCTTCCCGTGTTTTCGTTGTTGTTCAGGTCTTGTCGAGCCAGAACGTGTCCTGGCGGACGACGTCGTAGGCGCCGAAATAGTCGTCCGGCCGCAGCCCTTTCACGTAGTCGTACCAGACGTCGTCGATCTTCTCCCACGCGACCGGGAGCAGCGGCGGGTCCTGCTCGAAGATCATCTCCGCCTGGCGGATCAGGTCGCGCCGCTTGCCGGATTCGACCTCGCCGTCGATCTGGTCGATCAGCGCATCCACCTTGGGGTTGCTGTACGAGGAGTAGTTCTGTGGACCGCCGGTGCGGTACCACGCATTGAAATAGTCGGACGGGTCCAGCAGCGTGGACACCACCGCGCCGATGGCCAGGTCGAAATGGCCGTTGGCGATGTCGTCGAACCACACCGATTCCACCACGTTGCGCAGGTTGCAGGTGACATTCAGCGTCTGCGCCAGCATCGCCTGGATGGCCTGCGACCAGACGCGGTAGCTGGCGAGGTCGCGGATCAGATAGTCGAGTCGCTGGATGCCGTTCGGGTAGCCGGCTGCCGCCATCAGCGACTTTGCCTCCTTCTCGGCCGCCGCCGGATCGCGCTGGTAGCCGGGACGCTGGACCAGTTCGTCCTTCGGCGTCGCGAGATCGGAGAACGGGTACATGAAGCCGCCGATCTGCATCGGCGCCACATCCTTGATCGCCTCGATCAGGATCTGGCGGTCCAACGCCAGATGCAGCGCGCGTCGCACCCGCGGATCTGCCATCGGGCCTTTCTTGGTGTTGGTGTAGGTGGCGTGGATCACGCTCTGGTTGAACGAGGAGCCCTGCATCCCCTTGGTGGCCAGCGCCTTCTTGAAGGTCACCGGATCGGTGACGCGCGCATAGTCGACCCGGCCCGACAGGATTCCCGAGCCCAGTTCAGGCGAGAACGGCACCAGGTTGTAGAACTCGATGCCGTCGAGATAGGGCAGGCCCTTGTTCCAGTAGTCCTTGTTCTTCTCTACCACCCAGATCTCGTTCTCCACGCGGCGGATCGTCTTGAACGGGCCGGTGCCGGGATACGGCCAGACCTTGCGGAGGTTGTAGGCGTTGTCCTCCAGCGTCTTCTTGCGGACGATGACGTTCCAGCCGCTGGCGATCGCCGCCATGATGAAGGCGGGTGGCCGAGGTTCGGCGAGCTTGAACTGTACGGTGTATTTGTCGGGTGCCGTCACCTCGCTGACCGCGCGGAACAGAATGCTGCGCGGGATGCTGACGCCGAGCGGCGGCTTCACGATGCGGTCGAACGTCGCCTTCACATCGTCCGAGGTCAGTTCGGCGCCGTCGTGGAACGGAATGCCCTTGCGCAGGTAGAAGGTATAGCTCCTGCGGTCCCTGGTGATCTCCCAACTATGCGCGAGGTCCGGGATGATCGTCTTGCCGCCGTCGCGCGGGTCGCGACGGATCAGATTGTCGAACATGCAGGCCATGGCACCAAGGTTGTTGTAGGTGCCGGACTGGTGCAGGTCGAAATGCGGCACGCGGTTGGTGATGCCCATGCGCAGCACGCCGCCATATTTCGGGTTGGGATCGGGGGCGGCGAGCTTGAACGCGGTGCCGTCGAACTGGTCGGGGATGTCGGCGAGCGCCGGGTAAGGGCGCATAGCGTAGCCGCCGGCTGCCAGTGCGGCGCCGGTTCCGAGAAAACCGCGGCGCGTCAGCCGCGCGCGCGCGGCGTGCCGATCGTCCATCGTGTTTTCCTCCCTTTAGTCTTTTCAGAACTGCGGATGACGTGCTCTAAAAGGCGCGCTTAACCGGTCCGTTTTGACAAAGATAACACGCCGGAATCTTGGGAGTCACGTCTTGAGTGAAGTAAAGTCGGCCCCCCGTGCCGTCGCCCCACCCGATTCGCCACAGCCGCGCCCGCTGCTGGAGATCGACAATCTCCAGACGCATTTCTTCACGCCCTCGGGCGTCGTGCGCGCGGTGGACGGCGTCTCCTACAGCCTGCGCAGCGGCGAGACGCTGGGCGTGGTCGGTGAATCCGGCTGCGGCAAGAGCGTCACCGCGCTGTCCATCCTGCGACTGGTCTCGACGCCGCCCGGACGCATCGTCAGCGGCGCGATCCGCTTCGACGGCACTGACCTGCTGTCGCTGTCCGAGCGGCAGATGGAGCGGATTCGCGGCAACGACATCTCGATGATCTTCCAGGAACCGATGACCTCGCTGAACCCGTTGCAGACCGTCGGGCGGCAGATCAGCGAGGCGGTTGCGCTGCACCAGGGATTGTCGCGGCGCGCGGCGATGGATCGGGCGATCGAGATGCTGCGCCGCGTGCACATGCCGGAACCGGAGCGCCGTGCGCAGGCCTATCCGCATCAATTGTCCGGCGGCATGCGCCAGCGCGTGATGATCGCGATGGCGCTGTCGTGCAACCCGAAGGTACTGATCGCGGATGAGCCGACCACCGCGCTCGATGTCACCATCCAGGCCCAGATCCTCGACCTCATGCGGGAAATCCGCGACGCCCTCGGCACGGCGATCATCCTGATCACCCATGACATGGGCGTGGTGGCCGAGAACGCCGACCGGGTCGTGGTGATGTACGCCGGCCGCAAGGTGGAGGAGGCGAATGTCGACGACCTGTTCGAACGGCCCGGCCACCCCTACACGCGCGGCCTGCTCGGCTCGATCCCCAGCCTCGATCTTGCCGCGCGCGCTGATCCCGGCCGCGCGCGGCTGAACGAGATCAAGGGCATGGTGCCGTCGCTGTTCAACCTGCCGCAGGGCTGCAGCTTCGCGCCGCGCTGCGGCTTCGCCACCGACCAGTGCCGCGCCATCTATCCGAAACTGGAACAGTACCGGCCAGGCCATTGGATCGCCTGCTGGCACGCCGAACGCCTGCTGGGGAGCGCGGCATGAGCGACTTGCCCTCCGAGAACAACGCCGACGGCAGCAGCAGGCCGCTGCTGGAGGTCGAGCACCTGAAGAAGCACTTCCCGATCTACAAGGGCGTGTTCTCGCGCGTCGCGGGCCAGGTCTACGCGGTGGACGGCGTCTCGTTCCACATCAAGCGCGGCGAGACGCTCGGCCTGGTGGGCGAGAGCGGCTGCGGCAAGTCGACCGTCGGGCGCACGCTGCTGAAGCTGCTGGAACCGACCGAGGGAAAGATCCGTGTCCACGGCAAGGACATCACCAATCTCGATCGCGAGCAGATGCTGCCGTACCGCGAGCAGATGCAGATGATCTACCAGGACCCCTACGCCTCGTTGAACCCGCGCATGTCCGCCGGCGACATCGTCGGCGAGCCGCTGATCATCCACCAGGTGGGCACGCGCGCCGAACGCCAGGAACGGGTCGCCAGCCTGTTCGAGCGCGTCGGCCTGCGGCCGGAACACATGCATTCGTTCCCGCACATGTTCTCGGGTGGCCAGCGTCAGCGCATCGGCATCGCACGCGCGCTGGCGCTGGGGCCGGAACTCATCGTCGGCGATGAACCGGTGTCGGCGCTGGATGTCTCGATCCAGGCGCAGATCATCAACCTGCTGATGGACCTGCAGGACGAGTTCAAGCTGTCCTACCTGTTCGTGGCACACGACCTGGCGGTGGTGGAGCATATCAGCCATCGCGTGGCGGTGATGTATCTCGGGCGGATCGTCGAGACGACCGACAAGACCAGCCTGTTCGAAATGCCGCTGCACCCGTACACCGAGGCGCTGCTGTCAGCGGTGCCGATCCCCAAGGCGAGCGCCCGGCGGCGCAAGCGGGTGATCCTTTCCGGCGACGTGCCGAGCCCGATCAACCCACCGCCCGGCTGCCATTTCCATTCGCGCTGTCCGTACGTGATGCCGCGCTGCCGCCAGGACGTGCCCGAATTGCGCGAAGTGGTAGCCGGGCACTGGACCGCGTGCCATTTGCACGACGGCGGTGTGCGGTTCCCGCTGGCCAAACCGGCGATGCAGTGACACCCCTCTCCGCCCCGATGGGGCGGAGAGGGGATACACTCGTGGCTACACCGCGCCGCGCAGCCTCGGGTCCAGCGCGTCGCGGATGCCGTCGCCCAGCAGGTTGAACGCCAGCACCGTCAGCGTGATCGCCGCACCGGGGAACAGCACCAGCCACCACGGCGGCACCAGCCCGGCATTCAGCGAATCGGCCAGCATGTTGCCCCAGGTCGGCGTCGGCGGCGGGATGCCGACGCCCAGGAACCCGAGCGCCGCCTCGATGATGATCGCCACGCCCAGATGCGTCGTCGCCAGAATGAGGTACGGCGCCACGCATTGCGGCAGGATGTGCCGCACCATCATCCGCATGTGCGACGCACCGAGACCGCGCGCCGCCTCGACATAGGAAAGTTCCTTCAGCGACAGCACCACGGCACGGATGACGCGCCCGCCGAATGGTATTCGCGTGACGGCGATGGCGACGATGACCGTGCCCATGCCGGCGCCGAGCGCCATCGCGATGGCCATCGCGAGTATCAGGTCCGGGAACGATTGCAGGAATTCGATGATGCGCTGGCTGAAGATGTCGAACCGGCCACCGAAATAGCCGCAGGCGAGACCCCAGATCGCGCCCAGCGTCGTCCCCAGCAGCACGGCGCCTGCCGCGACGGTCAGCGACGCGCGGCTGCCGTAGATGACGCGGCTCAGCGTGTCGCGGCCGATCTGGTCGGTGCCGAACCAATGCTTCTCGGACGGCGCCTTCGTCATGGAGCGGAAGTCGGCGCGCGTCGGATCATAGGGCGTCAGTACCGGTGCGGCGATCGCCATCAGCACGATGCTGACCGCGATAACGCCCCAGAACGCCGACATCGGCGAACGCCGTGCGAAGGTGCGCAGCACGCGCAGGGTGCGCAGCGGCCAGGGGGTGGGCCGGGCCGTCACGGCGCGCGGCACGGGCAGCGAAGCGTCGGGCTGGGTGACACTCATCGGTAGCGGATCCTCGGATCGAGCCAGGCGGAGGTGAGATCGACCAGGATGTTCAGCAGCACGAAGACGATCGAGTACAGGAACACCAGGTTCTGCATGACGAAGATGTCGCGCTCGCTGACCGCGGTGTACATCGCGTAGCCGAGACCGGGCGTGCCGAACGCGCGCTCCACGGGAATGGAACCGGCGAGCACGAAGCCCAGCAGGATGCCCGACAGCGTCACCACCGGCAGCAATGCGTTGGGCAGCGCGTGCAGCGCGATCACCAGGCGGCCGTTGAGGCCTTTGGCGCGGGCGGTGCGCACATAGTCCTCGCGCACCACCTCCAGCAGGCTGGAGCGTGCCATGCGCGCGATGTAGGCAGCCTGGCCCAGACCCAGCACCAGCGCGGGTCCCACCACGATCTGCAGGTTGGCGAGCGGATCGGTGAAGAACGCGACATTCGCGAGCGGCGCGCGATAGCCGAAGCCGAACAGCAGCGCCAGCACGATCAGCATCGCCAGCCAGAACCCGGGGATGGCCAGGAACAGGATGCTGACGAAGCGCACGAGGTTATCGCTGAAACTGTTCGGCCGCAGCGCGCTGATGATGGCGACGGGAATGCCGACCACCCAGGACAGGATGACCGACAGCGCGGCGATCTCCGCGGTGAGCGGACCGCGGCGCGCGATCATGTCGGCGACGCTCTCCGAGCGGAAGAACGAATGTCCCAGGCTGCCGCTCAGGATATCGCCGATCCAGCGGAAATACTGCACCACCAGCGGGTCGCTCAGGCCAAGCTGCGACATGTAGCTGGCGCGCTGCTCCGGCGTCAGCTTGGTGAAGCCTTCCGGGCCGAAGATCGCGACCAGCGGGTCGCCCGGCAGCACGCGCAGCACGAAGAACACGACGATGGAGACGCCGAGTACCGTGACCGCCCCGAAGGCGAGACGACGAATGATATAACTGTACATGCAGAGCCGTTCCGCGGTTCTTGTGGCGGAGGTTTTTTGACGTTTGCCTCGGCGCCACCCTGCGGTCTGGCAGGGGCGGAAGTCAAGCCGGGAAGAAGCGATTCTCCGGTCGTGGCAACCCCATGTTCTCGCGCAGCGTCTTGCCCGCGTACTCGCGGCGGAAGATGCCGCGGCGCTGCAGTTCCGGCACCACGCGCTCGACGAAATCGTCGAGTCCGGCAGGCAGGAAGGGGAACATGATGTTGAACCCGTCGCACGCCTCGGTGGTGAGCCACTCCTCCATCTGGTCGGCGATCATCGTCGGCGTGCCGATCAGCGCGGGGCCGGAATAGCCGCCCATGCGCTGGGCAAGCTGACGCACCGTCAGGTTGTCGCGGCGGGCCAGGTTGATGGCGCGTTCGCGGCCGCTCTTGCTGGCGTTGGTCTCGGGAATCTCCGGCAGCTTCGCGTCGGGATCGAACTTCGACGCATCGGTGCCGAGCGCGATCGACAGCGAGGCGATCGCGCTGTCGTAGTGCACCAGGCTGTCCAGCCTCGCCCGCTTCTCACGCGCCTCCTCGAGCGAATCGCCGATCACCACGAAGGCGCCTGGCAGGATCTTGAGGTGATCGGGGTTGCGTCCCAGCTTCGCCATGCGGCCCTTGATGTCGGCATAGAGCGCGCGTCCGCCCTCGATGTCGCCCGCGCCGGCGAACACCATCTCGGCCGTCTCCGCGGCAAGCTGGCGGCCGGCATCGGAAGCGCCGGCCTGCACGATCACCGGCCAGCCCTGCGGCGGGCGGGCGATGTGCAGCGGCCCGCGCACCGAGTAGTATTCGCCCTTGTGGTCCAGCACGTGCATCCGCGACGGGTCGAAGAATTCTCCCGTCTCGACGTCGCGGATGAAGGCATCCTCCGCCCAACTGTCCCACAGGCCGGTGACCACGTCATAGAACTCCCGTGCCCGCCGGTAGCGTTCGTCATGGTCCATCGCCTCGTCCAGGCCGAAATTCAGCGCGGCATCCGGATTGGACGTGGTCACGATGTTCCAGGCCGCGCGCCCGCCGCTGATGTGGTCGAGCGAGGCGAAGCGCCTGGCCACATGGAACGGCGCGTCGAAGGTGGTAGAGCCGGTGGCGATCAGTCCGATATGCTCGGTGACCATGGCGAGCGCCGACAGCAGGGTGAATGGCTCGAACGAGGTCACGGTGTGACTGCGCTTCAGCGCGGCGATCGGCATGTTCAGCACGGCCAGGTGGTCGGCCATGAAGAACGCGTCGAACCTGCCGCGCTCCAGCGTCTGGATGAAACGCTTGAGATGCGCGAGATTGAAGTTGGCGTCGGGATACGCGCCGGGATAGCGCCAGGCGGCGGTATGGATCGTCGTCGGCCGCATGAAGGCACCGAGGTGAAGCTGGCGTTTTGCGGTCATGGTATCCTGTCCGCTCCTGGTTCGGGCTGAGGGAAGCTGATGGCACGTCGGTTCAATATAGGTGATGCCCCCCGCCGGCGGGAGGATGCCCGTTTCACCACGGGCGCCGGCAGTTATTTGGACGATCTGCGTTTTCCGGACCTGACCCATGCGGTGATCCTGCGCTCGCCGCACGCGCATGCCGGGATTGTCCGGATCGACGCCGCGGCGGCGCGTGCGATGCCCGGCGTGCTGGCGGTGCTGACGGGGGAGGACGCGCTGGCCGATGGGCTGCGGCCGATGCGCCCGACGGTGGAGGCCAACGTGCACACCGGCGAGGCCTTCGCGTTCGCGCCGCAGCCGCTGCTGGCCGGCGGCAAGGTGCGCCATGTCGGCGAACCGGTCGCGCTGGTGGTGGCGGAGACGCGCGCGCAGGCGATGGATGCGGCCGAGGCCGTCGCGATCGACTGGGACGTGCTGCCCGCGGTGACTTCGTCGGCCGATGCGCTCGCGCCCGGCGCGCCGCAGATCGCCGATGAGGTGCCGGGCAATGTCTGCATGGACTGGCACTGGGGCGATGCCGCTGCGACGGCGGAGGCGTTCGCGCGGGCGGCGCATGTCGTGTCGCTGCGCCTCGACAACCACCGCATCGTCACCAACCCGATGGAGCCGCGCGGCGCCGTCGGCCATTACGATGGCGCGGCGGATCGCTATACGCTGCATGTGTCCAGCCAGAACATCCACGGCAACCGCGATGCGACGGCACGGTGGCTCGGCGTGGCGCCGGCGGCGGTGCGCTTCATCGCGCCCGATGTCGGCGGCGGTTTCGGTGCGAAGAACTTCACCTATGCCGAGCACGCGCTCATCCTGTGGGCTGCAAGGCGCGTCGGGCGGCCGGTGAAATGGATCTCGACGCGCAGCGAATTGTTCGTGTCCGACCACCAGGCGCGCGACCACCAGGCGGAGGCCTCGCTGGCACTCGACGCGGCGGGGTGTTTCCTTGCGCTGCGCGTCGGCAGTACGGCGAATATCGGTGCCTACATGGCCGGCGGCACCGGTGCGGTGCAGACCAACCAGTATGTGCATCTGCAAGGCAGCATCTACGACATTCCGGCGATCGCGCTGCATGTCGTGACGGTGCTGAGCAACACGACGCCGATCGGCGTGACGCGCGGGCCGGGATTTGCCGAGGCGGTGAACGTGATCGAACGGCTGATCGATGCGGCGGCGCGACAATGCGGCTTCGACCGGATGGAACTGCGACGGCGCAACATGGTGCCGGCGGCGGCGATGCCGATGACCAACGCGCTGGGCTTCTCGGTGGACAGCGGCAATTTCGCGCAGACCTTCGACAACGCAATGGGGGCAGCGGACATCGCGGGTTTCCCGGTGCGGCGAGCGGCGAGCGAGGCACGCGGCCTGCTGCGCGGCCTGGGCTGCGCCTACCACATCAAGGGAACGGGCGGGTCGCCGCATGAGAACGTCGATATCCGCTTCGAGGCGGACGGTACGGTCTCGCTGATCACCGGCACCCAGACGATCGGGCAGGGGCACGAGACGACCTTCCCGCAGATCCTCGCCGACCGGCTGGGCGTGCCGAACGCCGCGATCCGGCTGTGCCAGGGCGACACCGACCTCATCCCGATGGGCGGCGGGCACGGCAGTTCGCGCGCCACCTACATGGGCGGCACGGCGATCTTCCGCGCCTCGGAGACGATCGTGCAGAAGGCGCGACCCATCGCGGCCGATGCGCTGGAGGCGGCAGAGGCCGACATCGAGTTCGCCGATGGGCATTTCCGCGTGGTGGGCACCAACCGCTCCATTTCGCTGCTGGACGTGGCGGCGCGGGCACGCGAGGCGGACACGCCGCTCGACACGTATCATGCGTGGACGCGCGAGCACATGACGTTCCCCAACGGCACGCATGTGGTGGAGGTGGAGGTCGATCGCGACACCGGCACCGTGACGCTGGCGCGCGCGACGGCGGTGGACGATTACGGGGTGCTGGTGAACCCGATGATCGTCGCCGGCCAGGCGCACGGCGCGATCGCCCAGGGCGTCGGCCAGGCCTTGCTGGAGCACGCCGTCTACGACCCGCAGTCGGGCCAGATGTTGGCAGGATCGTTTATGGATTACGCGCTGCCGCGTGCCGACGACCTGCCGTCGTTCAGTCTGGACTTCAACAATACGCGCTGCACGACCAATCCGCTGGGCGTGAAGGGCTGCGGCGAGGCGGGCGCGGTCGCGATGCTGCCCGCCATCACCAACGCCATTCTGGACGCCCTGGCGCCCCTCGGCGTCACCACCTTCGACGGGCCGGCGACACCGTTCCGGGTGTGGCAGGCGATGCGCGCCGCGGGCGGCTGAACCCTGCCGCGCGGGCTGGCTTGTCGGCGGCCCGGGAATCCCCCATCTGTTCTCCATGTCCCAGACCCTGCTCCGCCCATCGCCCCCCGTGCTGTTCATCCCGGACAAGCAGCCGGCCAAGCCGCTGACCCGGCGGCTGACGGTGGTCTCGGACTACCAGCCCGCCGGCGACCAGCCGACCGCGATCGCCGAACTGACCCAGGGCGTGCTGGGCGAGGAACGCGACCAGGTGCTGCTGGGCGTCACCGGCTCGGGCAAGACCTTCACCATGGCCAAGGTGATCGAGGCGGTGCAGAAGCCGACGCTGATCCTGGCGCCGAACAAGACGCTGGCGGCGCAGTTGTACGGCGAGATGAAGCAGTTCTTCCCCGAGAATGCGGTCGAATACTTCGTTTCGTACTACGACTACTACCAGCCCGAGGCCTACGTCCCGCGCACCGACACCTATATCGAGAAGGATGCGCAGATCAACGAGCAGATCGACCGCATGCGCCATGCCGCCACGCAGGCGCTGCTGGAGCGCAACGATGTCGTGATCGTCGCCTCGGTGTCGTGCATCTACGGTATCGGCTCGGTTGAGACCTACGCCAAGATGGTGGTGAAGCTGGAGACCGGCGGGCGGATCGATCGGGACGCGCTGGCCAAGGGACTGGTGTCGCTGCAGTACCGTCGCAACGATGCGGCCTTCCAGCGCGGAACGTTCCGGCTGCGCGGCGAGACGGTGGACATCTTCCCGAGCCATTACGAGGACCGTGCCTGGCGCGTCACGCTGTTCGGCGACGAGGTGGAGGCGATCCACGAATTCGATCCGCTGACCGGCGAGAAGACCGCGGCGCTGGGCGAGATCACTGTCTACGCCAACAGCCATTACGTCACGCCGCGGCCGACGCTCACGCAGGCGATCACCGATATAAAGGTGGAACTGAAGACGCGGCTGGCCGAGCTTACCGCCGAGGGCAAGCTGCTGGAGGTGGAGCGGCTGAGCCAGCGCACCGCGTTCGACATCGAAATGATGGAGACGACGGGGTCGTGCAAGGGCATCGAGAACTACTCGCGCTACCTGACCGGGCGGCGGCCGGGCGATCCGCCGCCGACGCTGTTCGAATACCTGCCGGAGAACGCGCTGCTGATCGTCGATGAGAGCCATGTGACGGTGCCGCAGCTTGGCGGCATGTATCGCGGCGACTTTGCGCGCAAGTCCATCCTGTCGGAGTTCGGCTTCCGCCTGCCATCGTGCATCGACAACCGGCCGCTGAAGTTCGAGGAATGGGAGACGTATCGGCCGCAGACCGTCTTCGTGTCCGCCACACCCGGGCCGTGGGAGATGGAGCGCACGGCCGGCGTGTTCGCCGAGCAGGTGATCCGTCCGACCGGGCTGATCGATCCGGTCACCGAGGTGCGGCCGGTGGAGCACCAGGTGGACGACCTGCTGGCCGAGTGCCGCACGGTGGCGGGGCAGGGCGGACGCGTGCTGGTGACCACGCTGACCAAGCGCATGGCCGAGGACCTGACCGACTACCTGACCGAGCACGGCGTGAAGGTGCGCTATCTGCATTCCGACATCGACACGCTGGAGCGCATCGAGATCATCCGCGACCTGCGGCTTGGCGTGTTCGATGTGCTGGTCGGCATCAACCTGCTGCGCGAGGGGCTCGATATTCCCGAATGCGCGCTGGTCGCGATCCTTGATGCCGACAAGGAGGGTTTCCTGCGGTCGCAGACCTCGCTGATCCAGACCATCGGCCGTGCCGCGCGCAACATCGATGGCCGCGTGATCCTGTATGCCGACGTCATGACCAACAGCCTGCGCCACGCGATCGAGGAGACCGAGCGGCGGCGCAACAGGCAGCGCACCTGGAACGAGGAGCACGGCATCACCCCGGTGTCGATCAAGCGGCAGATCGGCAAGGTGTTGGAGAGCGTGTTCGAGCAGGACTACGTGACCGTGGCGCCGGTGAAGGATGCCGGCGTGTCCGAGTTCGTCGGCAAGGATTTGAAGGCGGCGATCGCCGACCTGGAGAAGCGCATGCGCGGTGCTGCGGCCGATCTGGAGTTCGAGGAGGCGGCACGGCTGCGCGACGAGATCCGCCGTCTGGAGGCGCTGGACCTCGGGCTGGAACCACCGCCTGCGCCGAGTGCGTCGTTGCGCCCCGGCGGCGGGGCGCGGGGCAAGCGCGACCGCACGCCCGAGCCGATGGGGCCGGGCGGTGGCGGCTACGATCCGGCCAAGCGGCGCGGCCGTGGCGGCATGCGGCGGCGCGGGCCGTAGCCCCCCGCCAGCCGCCGCGCGGCTTGTTTCGACATATACGTACGGATATAACGACGGGAGTCCGCTGCTCCGGCCGATGGGATGCATCGATGCCCGAACCATGGGTCCGCCTGCTCGACGCCGTCCACATCGACGATGACCGGCAGTTCATCGAATTCCGCTTTCGCGATTTCAACGGCGACCAGCAGGCGATCCAGATCGATTTCGAGTATGTCGAGACCCTGGCAGCGTTGTTTCAGCAGGCCTTCGTCTCCGCCGCACTGGATGCGCGGCAGGGCGGCACGCGGCGGGTCGGCGAGCACTACGTATCGGTGCCGCGGGTCGAGATCGACCACCCGGTGAATGTCGGCGTCGACGTCATGAGCGAGCGCGTCATCGCCATGTTCCTGCTCGGCTCGCCGTTCCAGGTGTCCTATGCGCTGTCGGCCGCAGGGGCGCGGATGCTGGCGGGCGATCTGATGACCGCGAGCGATGAAGTCCGGCAGCACGACATCACAGCCTCAGGCCGTCCCGTCAATTAGAGCGGCCATCGGCTGCATCCCGCCGCCGCGGGCTCAGTGCAGCAGCTTCCGCCCGGTCTGCGAGGCGAGGCCATACGTCGCCACCGTCGCCATGCCCTGCACCTGCGACGGCCTGGTTGCGAATGAAACCGCCCGGCCCTCGCGCGTGCGCAGCGTGAGGACCATCTCCCGGCCGTTCGCCGCCGGCGACACGGCCCAGGAATCCAGCGCGTGAACCGTGCCCGGCTCGATCTCGCCCGGCACGGCCGTCAGCATCGCATTCACGCAGGTGGTCGGCAGCGACAGCGAAATCTGCCGACCCGACTGGTCGCGCAGCAGCAGGATCAGCCGCGTCCCGTCCGGCGAGAGCCGCACTTCGGCCAGGTCGGTCGCGTCGATCCTGCCGCCCTCGCTCACAGTGCGGCCGCCACCGCCTTGGTCTCGGTATAGAGTTCCAGCACTTCCTTGCCCATCTCGCGGCCCCAGCCGGATTCCTTGTAGCCGCCGAAGGGCAGGGCGACGTCGCCGAAATTATGCGTGTTCACCCACACCGTTCCCGCACGGATACGACGCGCCAGCTTGTGGGCGATGCCGAGATCGCGCGTCCAGATGCTGGCGGCGAGTCCGTAATTGGTGTTGTTCGCCTCCTTGGCGATCCGCTCCAGGTCGTCATCGTCGAACGGGATGGCGCAGACCACCGGCCCGAAGATCTCGTCGCGCACCACCGACATGTCGGGGCGCGTGTCGGTCAGCACCGTCGGCTCCACGAAGTAGCCGGCATTGCCGACACGCTCACCACCCGTGACGAAGCGCGCACCCTCCTGGCGGCCGGATTCCAGGAAACCGGTGACGCGGGTGAACTGCTCCTCGGAGACCAGCGGCCCCATCTGCGTCTCGGGATCGAGCCCGGGACCGACGCGGATCTTGCCGGCCTCGGCCGCAATGCCCGCCATCAGCCGATCGAACACCCGCTTGTGCGCGAACAGCCGCGAACCCGCGGTGCAGCACTGGCCCATGTTGAAGAAGATCGCACTCGCGGTGCCACGGATGGCAATGTCCATGTCGGCGTCAGGGAACACGATCGCCGGCGACTTGCCGCCGAGTTCCAGCGACACCTTCTTCAGGTTGCCGGCAGCGGCCTGCACGATCATCTTGCCGACCTCGGTCGACCCGGTGAATGCGACCTTGTCCACATCGGGGTGCGCGGCAAGCGCGGCGCCCGCGGTCTCGCCGAAGCCGGTGACGATGTTCACCACGCCGGGCGGGAAGCCGACATCCTGCAGCAGGCGGCCGAGACGCAGCGCCGATAGCGGCGTCTGCTCGGCAGGCTTCAGCACGATGGTGCAGCCTGCGGCCAGCGCGGGCGCCAGCTTCCAGGCCGCCATCATCAGCGGGAAGTTCCACGGGATGATCTGCCCGACCACGCCCACCGGTTCGCGCAAGGTGTAGGCGTGCCAGTTGCCGGGCGCCGAGATCGGCACGGTCTCACCGTTGAGCCTGGTCGCCCAGCCCGACATGTAGCGGAACATCTCATACGATCCCGGCACGTCGACCGCGCGCGCATCGCGGATCGGCTTGCCGTTGTCGAGCGCTTCGAGCGCCGCGAACTCCTCGGCCGCCGCCTCGAGCGCATCGCCGAGACGCCAGATCAGCTTGCTGCGCTCGAGCGGCGACATGCGCGGCCAGGGGCCACTCTCGAACGCACGCCGTGCCGCCGCGACCGCGTCATCGATGTCGGCGGCATCGCCTTCCGCCACCTGGGCGATCTTCTGGCCTGTCGACGGATCGAACACGTCGAATGTCTTGCCGGACTTCGCGTCCACCCACTTGCCGTCGATCAGCAGTTGCAGCGGACCGGCGATGAACCTGGCCGCGTGGTCAGGCACCTGCACGGGGTGCAGCATGACATTCATCGGTATCCTCCTTGGGGGTTCGTAATTCCCAATAGGATATAGCGGAGATGGCGCCGTCGCTCAACCGCGCGCTGCCTGGATCGCCTCCCAGATGCGCAGCGGCGTCGCCGGCATGTCGATGTGGCTGATGCCGAACTCCGACAGCGCGTCCACCAGCGCGTTCATCACCGCGGGCAGCGAGCCTGCGCAGCCTGCCTCGCCGCAGCCCTTGGCGCCCAGCGGATTGGTGCGCGCCGGCACGGGATGGCTCTCGAAGCCCAGGCTCGGCAGGTCGGACGCGCGCGGCAGGCCGTAATCCATATAGGATCCGGTCAGCATCTGTCCGTCCTCGGTGTAGACGACCGATTCCGTGAGCGCCTGGCCGACGCCCTGGGCGATGCCGCCATGCGCCTGGCCGGCCACCAGCATCGGGTTCACCAGCACGCCGAAATCGTTGACCGTCGCGTAGCTGACGATCTCAACCACGCCGGTGTCGGGATCGACCTCGACCTCGGCGATATGGCAGCCGTTGGGGAACGCCGAGGGCACGCCCTTGAACACGTGGCTCACGTCGAGCGTGCGCGGCACATCGTCCGGCAGGCGGACCGCATTCCGCAACTCCTGTGCCAGGTCCATGATGTTCACGCCGCGGTCGGTGCCGGCGATGCTGAACCGGCCGCGCGCGAATTCGATGTCGCCGACCGCCGCCTCCAGGAAGTGTGCGGCGATCTGCTTGCCCTGCTGGATCACGATGTCGCTGGCCGAGATGATGGCGCCGCCGCTCTGCATCATGGAGCGCGATCCGCCGGTTCCGCCGCCGGCCAGCATCTCATCGGAATCGCCCTGCAGCAGCTTGATCCGGTCGAACG
Source organism: Acetobacteraceae bacterium (assembly GCA_037201625.1). Classification (GTDB taxonomy): domain Bacteria; phylum Pseudomonadota; class Alphaproteobacteria; order Acetobacterales; family Acetobacteraceae; genus JAMXLO01. Next base: position 1,174,451 of record JBBCGR010000004.1, read on the forward strand.
GGACGCCGAGACGGTCGGACAGCACCTGGGCGAAGGCCGATGCGTGGCCCTGGCCGTAGTCCAGCGTGCCGGTGATGATGGTGACGGTGCCGTCGGTCTCGAAGCGGATGCCGCCCATCTCGTTGCCGGCGTCGGCCGTCACCTCCAAATAGTGGCCGATGCCGCGGCCACGCACCTTGCCGTGCTTGCGCGACTCTGCCTGCCGCGCGGGGTAGCCGTCCCAGTCCGCGGCGAGCAGCGCCTTCTCCATCACGGTGGGAAACTCGCCGCTGTCGTACTGCATGCCGGATGGCGCGCGATACGGCATCTGCTCCGGCCGGATGTGGTTGCGCCGCCGCAACTCCACCCGGTCGATCCCCATCTCGCGCGCGGCGGTCTCCACCAGGCGTTCCATGTAGTAGTTGCCCTCGGGGCGACCCGCGCCGCGATAGGCGCCGACCGGGGTCGTGTTGGTGAACAGGCACTTCGTTGCGACCTCGATCAGCGGCGTGGCGTAGACGCCGATGATGTTCTTCACCGTGTTCAGCGTCGGCGGAATGGTCGTGGCGTTGCTGAGCCAGGCGCCCAGGTTGCCATAGCCGGTCACCCGCAGCGCCAGGAACGTCCCATCGGCATCCAGCGCCAGTTCCGCGATCATCTCGTGGTCGCGGCCGTGGCTGTCGGACAGGAAGCTCTCGGAGCGCTCGTCGGTCCATTTCACCGGCCGCCCCAGCGTCTTCGCCGCATGCAGCAGGCAGATATACTCGGGATACGCCGATGCCTTCATGCCGAAGGAGCCGCCGACATTGCCGGTCAGGATGCGCAGTTTCTCGACCGGGACGCCGAGAATGCTGCTGATCAGGTTGCGCTGCCCGAAGACGCCCTGGCAGCCGAGACGCAGGATCAGCCGGTCGCTCGCAGCATCATATTCACCGATGGCGGAACGCGGCTCCATCGGGCAGACCACGATGCGGTTGTTGCGCAAGGACAGGGTGGTGACGTGGGCGGCGCGTGCAAAGGCCGCGGCGACCTTCTCGCTGTCGCCATAGTGGAAGTCCAGGCACAGATTGCCCGGCGCCGCATCGTGCAGCAGCGGTGCGCCGGGTTCGGCCGCGGCGCTCGCGGTCGTGACGGCCGGGAGCGAATCGAGGTCGACGAAGATCGCCTCAATCGCATCCTTCGCCAGTTTCGCCGTCTCGGCCACCACCATCGCGATCGGCTCGCCGGCATAGCGCACCCGGTCGGTCGCCAGCGGCCGCTGCGGCGGGCGAGGGGTGGGCGAGCCGTCACGGTGCTTGCCGGCCGGTGACGGCATGTTCTTGATCCCAGCCGCATCGAGGTCGGCGGCGGTGATCACCGCGTGCACGCCCGGCATGCCGCGCGCCGCCTCGGCGTCGATCGAGCGGATGATGCCATGCGCCATCGGGCTGCGCAGCATCACGCCGTAAAGCTGGCCGGCCAGGTTGAGGTCGTCGGTATAGCGACCCTCGCCGCGCAGCAGGACAGGATCTTCCTTGCGCGAAACCGGCTGTCCGATGGAGAACTTCTGGTCAGCCAGCAGGGCTGGGTCGAACGGCGCATTCATCTGGGGTGACCTTCGTCCGTGTCGCAATATCCAACAGGATACGGCGTTGTCACGCAAGCGAACCGCGGCTTGTCATCGCCCGGGCGGCAGGTCACGCTGATGCGGTCCTCAGGGGGCGACGATGGGGAAACGTGCTGCCAAACCGTCTGAAACGAATACGCCAAACGACCGGCTGAGCATCCGGCTGGACCTGGCGTCCGGCGCGCGCATCGGGCCGGGCAAGGTCGCGGTACTGGAAGAGATCGCCCGGTCGGGGTCGATCTCGGCGGCCGGCCGGGCGCTGCACATGTCGTACCGGCGCACCTGGGAACTGGTGGAGGACCTCAACCGGACGCTGGGCACGCCGGTGGTGGAGACGGCGGCGGGCGGCAGCGGCGGCGGGGGCGCGGTGCTGACGCGCGCGGGCAAGGCGATCATCGAGCGCTATCGCGCCATCGAGATGGATACCGCGCTGGCCGCCCGCAAACATTTGCTTGCGCTCAACCGTCTCTGTGCCAACAAGTAGGTGCTTCAGAGAGGAGTGCCGCGATGAAGCTATCCGCCCGCAACCAGATTGCCGGCACCATCAAGGCTGTGAAGCCGGGTGCCACGACCACGCACGTGACGATCGAGGTGTCGCCGACGGTGACGATCACCGCCTCGATCACCAACGAGGCAGCCGAGGAGCTTGGCCTGAAGCCGGGCCTGCCGGCGACCGCGGTGATCAAGGCGTCCGACGTGATGGTCGGCGTCTGACGCCAGCCGCGCAGGAGGGAACCGGGGCGCGTCCGTGTGGCCGCCCTGGGTCCCCGCCTGCGCGAACCCGGCGGGGAATGGTGGCGCTCCCCCGCAATCGTCATTCCCCCCGGTGGGAACCAGGGCGGCCACCTCCGGTTGGCGCAACATCCCGGGGATGGACTGAGTTGGTGCGAACCGTTATTCCCTAACGGGTATATCGCCTCGCGATCCCGGAGAACGCCAGATGCAATACACCCGATTCGGCCGCACCGGCCTGCGCGTCTCGCGGCTCTGTCTCGGCACCATGACCTTCGGCGGCCAGTGCGACGAAGCCGCCAGCCACGCCATCCTGGATGCCGCGGCGGAAGGCGGCATCGACTTCCTCGACACGGCGGACGTCTACCCGCTGGGTGGCGGCCGCGCCACGGCGGGCCGTACCGAGGACATCGTCGGCTCCTGGCTCAAGGGCAAGCGCGCGCAGTTCATCCTCGCGACCAAGTGCGTGGGCCAGGTCGGGCCGAAACCCTGGGACCAGGGCATGTCGCGCAAGCACATCCTGGACGCGATCGAGGCCTCGCTGCGGCGTCTCGGCACCGACTACGTCGACGTCTACCAACTGCACAGCTTCGACGCGAACACGCCGATCGACGAGGCGCTGGAGGCGCTGGATACGATCGTGCGGCAGGGGAAGGCGCGCTATGTCGGCGTCTCCAACTGGCCGGCCTGGCGGGTCGCCCGCGCTCTCGGCCGCAGCGAGGTGAAGCATCTGGCGCGCATCGATTCGGTGCAGCCGCGCTACAATCTGCTGTTCCGCGCCTTCGAGCGCGACCTGCTGCCGCTGTGCGAGGAAGAGGGTATCGCGGTGATCCCCTATAATCCGATCGCCGGCGGTCTGCTGAGCGGCAAGCACGACGGCAGCGCGCCGCCGCCCGACGGCACGCGGTTCGCCATGCGCAACTCGGCCGGCACGCGCTACCAGGCGCGCTACTGGCACGAGCAGGAATTCGCCACCGTCGAGCGCCTGCGCGGCGTGGCGCAGGAGGCGGGCATGAGCCTGGTCACCCTGGCCGTGGCGTGGGTGCTCGCCAATGCCGCCATCACCGCGCCGATCGTCGGCGCCAGCCGGCCCGGGCAGCTTGCCGACAGCCTGGCCGCGGCGGAACTGGGCGGGCTGCCGGCGGACCTCAAGGCGCGGCTCGACGACATGACCCATGGCTGGCGAGCGGTTGACGCCGACCGCTAGCGATCCCAGGTTGCGCGACATGGAACAGACAACCGAAACCAAGACTTTTCCCGTGACGCACACCGACGCCGAGTGGCGCAAGCTGCTGACGCCGATGCAGTACCGGGTGATGCGCGCGCACGGCACGGAGGCGCCGGGAAGCTGCGCGCTGCTGCAGGAGAAGCGGCCCGGCACCTTCGTCTGCGCCGGCTGCGGCCAGCGGCTGTTCGAATCGCGCCTGAAGTTCGAGAGCGGCACCGGCTGGCCCAGCTTCAACGACCCGATCGAGGGCGCGGTGGAGACGACCACCGACCGCAGCCTCGGCATGGTGCGCACCGAGGTGCACTGCGCCAATTGCGGCAGCCATCTCGGCCATGTCTTCCCGGATGGCCCGCCGCCTACCTACCAGCGCTACTGCATCAACGGCGTCGCGATGGACTTCACCCCCGACTGAACGCCGGGGATTTCTTCCCGTCAGGGTTTGCCCTCAGGGCGTCTCCTCGGTGAGCGCCTGGGTCTCGCGCATGATCTCGTCCAGCCGCCGCCCGGGCTGGAAGGCCGCGAGACCCTCCGGGCGTGGCACGCCCGCCGGCATCCGCGGGCAGGTCTCCACCGCATCGATCACCTGGCGCACCGGGAACTTCGCCGCGTAGATCGGCAGCGCGTAATCCTCCTCCTCGTCGCCCACGCCCTTGGAGCGGATCTTGCCCGACGCTTCCTCGATCGCCATGCCGATCACCGTCGTGGCCTTCAGTTCCTGCACGGTGCTGGTGCGCAGCGTCGCCGCGCGGCCCGGATAGAACCGGTCGATCATGCGGTCGAGTGCGGCGGATTTCTCCTCCGGATCGTCGATGATGTGCGCGGTGCCGAAGCACATCGCCGAGCGGTAGTCGACCGAGTGGTTGAAGCCGCAGCGCGCCAGCACGAGGCTGTCGAGATGCGTCACCGTCAGGCAGACCGGCAGCCCGTCGCGCTGCGTGCGCAGCATCCGGCTGGCCGATGAGCCGTGCCAGTACAGATGGTCGCCCTCGCGCCAGAACGCGGTCGGCGTGCAGTAGGGCTGGCCGTCGATGACATAGGCGATGTGGCAGATCATCGCCGCGTCGAGGATCGGATAGATGCTCGCCCGGTCATAGCGCCCGCGTTCGTGCAGCCGGCGCAGACGGTTGCGCTCGGAGACGGGAAACCCGTCGCTGCCGGTGTCGATCGGTCTGGGCATCAGGTGATCCTCGAAGTCAGGGTGGCAGGGGCCATATGCCACCAGGACACCTGGTTTCACGTAGAACCATTTCGGAACGGCACGCGCGTACCACTCGTGCCGCGCACCCGGCGCGCCCCCGCACCCTGCGCGCCGGCCGCGGCACCGGACTCTGCGGCGCGGCAGGGGCGGGCGGGATCAGCCGCCGGCCAGGAACCTGGCGAACGCCTCGGCGTGGTCCGGATGCCAGCGCGACAGGGCGGGCCGGTTCTCGGTGATGTCCTGCGCCGCCCACAGGATCCGCCGCGCATCCACCTCCCGCGTCACCTCGTTGTCGGGGCACAGGATGTAGAACTCGCCGCGGCCCATGCCCTCGACCAGCAGGTCCACCACCTGCTCCGGCAGCCAGGCGCCGGCCGGCTTCTCGGTGCGGCCGCGGCTGGTCATGCCGGTGAAGGTGGAGCCGGGGATCAGCAGATGCGCGGTGATCCGCTGGCCCTCGGCGTTGCGCAGGCTGTGCGCCAGCGCCTCGGTCAGCACCTTCACCCCCGCCTTGCTGACGTTGTAGGCGGTGTCGCCGGGCGGGCAGGTGATGCCCTGCTTCGATCCGGTGTTGACGATGGCGCAGGGCGTGCCCTGCTCCAGCATCCGCGGCGTGAAGCTCTGCACGCCGTTGATGACGCCCCAGAGGTTCACCTCCAGCACGCGGCGCCAGCGGTTGATGTGCTCCCACGGGCCGCCGCCCGGGGAGGTGCCGGCGTTGTTCATCAGCACGCCGACCTCGCCGAAGCTGGCATAGGCGGTGTCGCGCAGCCGGACCACGTCCTCGATCCGGCTGACGTCGGTCGGCACCGCCAGCACCGTGTCGCTGCCGCCCGGCGCGAGGGCCGCGACCTCGGCCGCCGCCGGCTCCAGCGCCTGCGGCGACAGGTCGGCCAGGCACACGCGCAGCCCCATGGCGGCGAACCGCTTCGCCGCCGCGAGACCGATGCCGCTCGCCGCGCCGGTGATCACCGCGACACGGCCGGCGGCCAGCGCCGGATGCAGCGTCATGCCGGGTGGCCCGATACAACCCGGGCCGGCGTGTTCAGGTTCACCGTCACGTTCTTCCGCTGGGTGAAGCTGTCGAGCATCCCCTCGAGCGAGAACTCGCGCCCGATGCCGCTCTGCTTGTAGCCGCCATAGGAATGCCCGGGCTGCTGGCCGAGCCCCTGGTTCACCTGCACCCAGCCGGATTCGATGGCATGCGCGGCGCGCAGCGCGGCACCGATCTCGTGCGTCCAGACATAGGCGGCGAGGCCGTAATGGCTGTCGTTCGCCATGCGGATCGCCTCGGCCTCGTCGCGCCACGGGATCGCCACCAGCACCGGCCCGAAGATCTCCTCGCGCGCCAGGCGCCAGTCGTTCGACGTATCGGCGAACACCGTCGGGATCGCGAAATAGCCCTCGCTCAGCGGGCCTTCCGTCGGCGGCAGCCCGCCGAACACCAGGCGGGCGTCCTTGCGCTTCAGGCCTTCGTCGACATAGCCGCACACCTTGCGGAACTGCTTGTCGTTGATGATGGCGCCGATATCGGTCGCCTCGTCCAGCGGGTCTCCGAGCGCCAGCGCCTGCGTCCGGATGCGCAGCCGGTCGAGGAAGTCATCGAAGATGTCGGCGTGCAGGAACAGCCGCGAGCCAGCGGTGCAGGACTGGCTCTGCCGGGTGAAGCGCATGCCGGCGATCACGCCGTCCACCACCCAGTCCTCGTTGGCATCGGGATAGACGATCGACGGGCTCTTGCCGCCGAGTTCCAGCGAGACCGGCACGATCCGCTCGGCCGCGGCGCGCATGATGAGCTTGCCCACCTCGGTCGACCCGGTAAAGGACAGCTTGCGGATCGCCGGATGCAGCGCGAGCGGGCCGCCGCATTCCTCGCCGGTGCCGGTCAGCACATTCAGCACGCCGGCCGGCAGGAATTCCTGGCAGACCTCCGCCATCAGCAGCACGCCGAGCGGCGCATCCTCCGCCGCCTTCAGCACCAGCGTGTTGCCGGCACACAGCGCGGGCGCGATCTTCAGCGCGCCCAGCAGCACCGGGGCGTTCCACGGGATGATGGCGCCGACCACGCCCAGCGGTTCGCGCCGCGTGTAGCTCAGCACATGCTCGCCCAGCGGGATGGTCTCGCCCTTCAACTCGCCGGCGAGGCCGCCGAAATAGCGGAAGATGTCGGCCGACAGCCGTGCCTCGGGCCGCGCCTGGGTGCGCAGCGCGTTGCCGGTCTCGAGCGCGATGGTGCGCGCAAGCTCCTCGCCGCGCGCCTCCAGCGCCTCGGCGATGCGCAGCAGCAGCCGGCCGCGGTCGCGCGGGGCGACCTTGCTCCAGGTTGGGAAGGCGCGCGAGGCGGCGGCCACCGCGCGATCCACATCGGCGGCGTCGCCGCGCGGGATCGTCGCGATGGCCTGCCGCTTCGCCGGATTCTCCACCGCCAGCGTGCGGCCCGACGCGCTGTCCACCCAGGCGCCGTCGATCAGCATCGGCGCATGGCGCGGCGGCGACGCGGCCTGCGGACGCGCCTGTTCGGTCACGGACATGGGGCAGCCTCCTACGCGGTCAGATGCGAGACGTTCTTCACCACGGTATAGCACTGCAGGCCTTCGATGCCGCCTTCACGGCCGATGCCGCTGTCCTTCACGCCGCCGAACGGCGTCTCGGCGCTGGAGGCCACGAAGTGGTTGATCGACAGGTTGCCGACCTCGACGCCCTCGGACAGGCGGTCGACGTTGCGCGCCGAGTTGGTGAACGCATACGCGGCCAGGCCGTACGGCACCGAGTTCGCCTTCTCGATCGCCTCGTCGAGGCTGCGCACCCGGCTCAGCAGCGCCAGCGGGCCGAACGGCTCCTCCCGCATCGCACGCGCATCGTCGGGCACATCGGCCACCACCGTCAGCGGGAAGTAATAGCCGCGATTGCCGATCCGCGTGCCGCCGGCGGTGATGCGCGCGCCCTTCGCCTTGGCATCGGCGATCAGCATCTCCATCGCCGCGATCCGCCGGTCGTTGGCCAGCGGCCCCATCTGGTTGGCCGGATCCAGCCCGTTGCCGACCTTGATCGAGGCCGCCTTCTCGGCGAAGGCATCGGCGAACCGGTCGTAGATCGCATCCTCGACGAAGAAGCGCGTGGGCGAGACGCAGACCTGGCCGGCATTGCGCGACTTGGCGACGGCCGAGGACACGGCGCTCGCCACGGGGTCGATGTCGTCGCACATGATGACCGGCGCGTGGCCGCCGAGTTCCATGATCGCGGGCTTCATGTGCGCGCCGGCCAGGGCGGACAATTGCTTGCCCACCGGCACCGACCCGGTGAACGTCACCAGCCGCACCGAAGGCTGCGGGATCAGGTATTCCGAGATCTCCGACGGCTTGCCGAACACCAGGTTGAGCACGCCCGCGGGCAGGCCGGCATCGGCGAAGGCCTGCACGAGCTGCACCGCGCCGGCCGGGGTTTCCTCCGACGCCTTCAGGATGATCGAGCAGCCGGCCGACAGCGCGCCGCCCACCTTGCGGGCCGGCGAGGACATCGGGAAGTTCCACGGCGAGAAGCCCGCGACGACGCCGATCGGCTGGCGCAGCACGGAATGGCGCATGCCGGGCTCGCTCGGGATGATGCGGCCATAGACGCGGCGGCCCTCCTGCGCGTCCCACTCGATGATTTCGCAGCCGCGCACGATCTCCAGGCGGGACTGCGCGATCGGCTTGCCCTGTTCCAGCGTCATCGCCGTCGCCAGCTCCTCGACGCGCTCGCGCATGATCTGCACGGCCCGCAGGATGATCTCGGCGCGCCTGGCCGGCGCGGTGCGCGACCAGAGCCTGAAGCCGGTCCCGGCCGCCGCCAGGGCATCGTCGAGGTCGCTGCGTGTGGCGTGCGGCACGATCCCGAGGACGCTCTCGTCGGCCGGGTTGATCACGGGCTGGCCGTCGGCCTGACGCCACTCGCCGCCGATGTACAGCTTGAGGTCGGGATAGCCGGGCATAGGGGAACGCTCCTGTTCGTAATATCCTTCTGGATATAGCGCGCAGGCTAGCCGGGCCTCGTCAAGACGCGGGTGGCGCCCGGCCGGCACCGGGGCGGCACCCTCCTCCGGCAGCATGACGGCCAGGGCAGGTGGCCAGGGCGGCCAGGGCGGGCGGCCAGGGCGGGCGGCCAGGGCAGGTGGCCAGCGCAGGCTGCCGGGGCCGGGCCGTTTCCGCGCGATGACGGCTACCGGAAACCGTCCGCGTCGCCATATGCGATACCCTGGCACCCCGCGCCGCCGTCCGGCAGGGTCGCGCCGGTGGCGCCCGGCCACGACAGTGCCGGCACGGAGGACAGAACGCATGAGGATCAGAGTATTGCTGCCGGTCGGCCTGGTGCTGGCGGCGGCGGTCGGCCTGTTCATGGCGCGCCCGCACGCGGAGCAGGCGCGCGCCGTGCCGCCGCCTGCGATCGACGAGCCCGCCGGCCACGACGCGACCGAGGTCGCCGTGCTGGCGGGCGGCTGCTTCTGGGGCGTCCAGGCGGTGTTCCAGCACGTCGACGGCGTGCGCAATGCGGTGTCGGGTTACGCCGGCGGCGACCAGCGCACTGCGCAGTACTCCTCGGTCGGCACCGGCATCACCGGGCACGCGGAGGCGGTGCGCGTCAGCTTCGACCCGCGCCGCATCAGCTACGGCCGCATCCTGCAGATCTACTTCTCGGTCGCGCACGATCCGACGCAGCTCAACCGGCAGGGGCCGGATTCCGGCACGCAGTACCGCTCGACCATCTTCCCGGTCAGCGCGCAGCAGGCGGCGACGGCGAAGGCGTATATCGCCCAGCTCGACCAGGCCGGGGTGTTTCCCGCTGCGATCGCCACCACGATCGAGCCGGGCCGCCCATTCTTCCCGGCGGAGGCCTATCACCAGGATTATCTGGTACAGCATCCTAACAATCCGTATATCGTCTACAACGACCTGCCGAAGATCGAGGCGCTGCGGCAGGCCTTTCCGACCCTGTATCGCGCGGACCCGGTGCTGGTGGCCGCCGCCGGCCTGTCGAACTGACGGCCCGTGATGGTATAGGACGGCAGGATCGAGGAGTGCGTTCCATGCGCCGCGCCGTTCTGTTCGTGCTGGCCGGACTGGCGGCCGGCTGCACCAACCAGCTTGCCGCGAGGCAGGCCTATCTCAGCCGCTTCGTCGGCCAGCCGGAGGTCGCGCTGGTGCAGCAGATGGGCGTGCCGACGCGCAGCTATGAGACCGGCGGGCTGAAATACCTGGCCTATGACGAGCACCGGGTGGACATCATCCCGGCGTTCCCGACCTACAGCCCGTTCTTCACCGGCTGGTACGGCGGCGGCTTCCCGCCCCAGGTGATCGACCTGCAATGCGAGACGACGTTCGAGGTCGGCGCCGGCACCGTGCGGTCGTTCACGCTGCGCGGCAACGCCTGCGGCTGAGGCGCCGCATCCTGTAGGCTGCGCGGTTCGCAAGGTCTCTGTGGCGTCGTTGCCACGGAGACCTGAATCGCCCTTCGCGCGCCCTGCATTGATCTGGATCAAAGCCACGCAGCCCACCGCGGTGGTTCTGTCGGTGTGCCGCAAATCTTGTGCGGCCGACAGGAGTGGCCATGAAGCCGATCATCCTCGCGCTGTGCGCTGCCGGTGCCATCGCCAGTGCCTCCGCCGCCCGTGCGCAGCAGAGCCCATTCGACCTGAGTGCGCCGCCGGTGGGGAAGGAAGCCGGCACGTTCATGGTACGGCTGCGCGCCATCGGCGTGATCCCGCTCGATTCATCCAGCTCGATCTCGGTGATCGGCGGTCGCGTGCACGCCACGGCACAGGCGGCACCGGAACTGGATTTCTCCTACTTCCTCACGGACAATATTGCCTTCGAACTGATCGCCGCGACGACGCGGCACAGCGTGTCGGCATCGGACACGGCGGCCGGCCATGTCGACGTCGGCAGCGTGTGGGCGCTGCCGCCGACGCTGACCGTGCAGTACCATTTCTTCCCGCATGAGCGGTTCAGCCCGTATATCGGCGCGGGGCTGAACGCGACGTTCTTCTATGGCGCACATGCGGCGGGCGCGCCGGTGACGCAGGTGGCGTTCAGCAACAATGTCGGCGCCGCGATCCAGGCCGGGTTCGACTACAACATCGGCGGCCACTGGTTCGCCAATGTCGACGTGAAGCAGATCTTCCTGAACACGACGGCCAGCATCAATGGCGGTGCGATCAAGGCGAAGACGGCGCTGAACCCGCTCGTGGTCGGCACCGGCATCGGCTACCGGTTCTGATCGTCATGCCGTCCCGGCGAGCGCCTTCGCATAGGCGCTGACCGCGGCGGCGAAGCCCATCACCAGCGCGTCCGCGGTCAACTCGTGCCCGATCGAGGCCTCGGCAAGGTTCGGCATGGCCGCGACCAGCGGCGGCAGGTTCTGCAGGTTCAGGTCGTGGCCGGCATTGACGACCAGCCCGCGCTCGGCCGCCGCGCGCGCGGTCGCCGCGCAGGCCTCGAGCCACCTGTCCTGCGTGCCGTCGCGAAACGCCGCGGCATAGGAGCCGGTGTAGATCTCGACGCCGTCCGCGCCCGACGGCGCGATGCGCTCCAGCACCGACGGGTCCGGATCGATGAACAGGATCACCCGCGCGCCCAGCGCCTTCAACGCCGCGATGGCCGGGCGGACCAGTGCCATCTGTTCGGCGTGCAGCTTGAAGCCTTCCTCCGAGGTGAACGCATCCGGCGCGTCCGGCACCAGCGTGCACTGCTCAGCCCGCACCTCGGCCGCGATCGCCAGCAGGCGCGCATCCGGATAGCCCTCGATGTTCAGCTCCACCCGCGGGCGCCACGCGGCGATCGCATCGGCCAGCATGGGCACGTCGGAGCGGCGGATATGGCGCTCGTCCGGCCGCGGATGCACGGTGATGCCCCGCGCGCCGGCATCGACCGCCATGCGCGCGAAGCTGCGCAGGTCGGGCACGCCGGTGCGGCGCGAGTTGCGCAGCAAGGCGATCTTGTTGAGGTTGACGCTGAGCCGGGCCATTGTTCAGAACGCCACGAATACGAACCGGCACATGCTAGCATCCCCCGCAAGGACGGGGAACCACGCAGCGCCGTCCGTTGCGGTCCACGCGCCGTCCCGCGCGTGCGGCGATAGCCCGGTGACGGCCCCGCGCGCGGAGATGGCGCGGTGACGGCCAAGTGCGAGGACGCCCCGCTGCGGTGGACGACCATGACCGCACGACCCGCGGCGTCAGCCGCGCCAACCACGCCAGCGTGACCGCCTGCCATATTCCGGACACCCACGCGCCGTGGAAACATCGACCAGGGAGACTTCGTTCGCCACCCGGTTGTCCGTTCGATCAAGCCAGAGGCGTCACAGGGACCGGCCGCAGATGTCGAGCAATGCCACCACGCAAGTCGACCGCCTGAGCGTCCGCGGCACGACGCTGCTGGCGAGCGATTCGCGCGAGCAGTACCGGCAGAAGATCGGCCGCATCACCCTCGACTCCATGGTGCAGTTCGTCGGCCTGCTCGACGCGCAGGGGACCGTGCTGGAGATCAACCAGGTCGCGCTCGATGCGGTCGGCATCACCCTGGCCGATGTCGAAGGCAGGCCGTTCTGGAGCACGTTCTGGTGGCAGGTCTCCGAGGCGATCAACCAGGGCCTCCGCGACGCGATCGGCCGTGCCGCCTGCGGCGAATTCGTGCGCTGGGACACCGAGATCTACGGTCGCGCGGGGGGCCGCGAGACGATCGTCATCGATGCCTCGCTCATGCCGGTGAAGGACGAAACCGGCGCGGTGGTGTTCATTGCGGCCGAAGGCAGGGACATCACCGAGAAGAAGGCCTACGAACGCGAGATCGCCCGGCAGCGCGAGGAACTGGCGCGGCTCGACGAACTGAAGACGCAGTTCTTCGCCAATATCAGCCACGAGTTCCGCACGCCGCTCACGTTGCTGATGGGGCCGCTCGACGATGTCATCGCGCAGCCGGATGCGCTCAAGCCGATGGACCGCGAGCGCCTCGAACTGGCGCAGCGCAACGCCGTGCGGCTGCTGAAACTCGTCAACACGCTGCTCGACTTCGCGCGCATCGAGGCGGGCCGTCTCCAGGCATCGTACGAACCGACCGACCTCGCCGCGCTGACCGCGGATCTCGCGGCGGTGTTCCGCTCCGCGATCGAGCGGGCGGGCATGGCGCTCATCATCGACTGCCCACCGATCGGGACGCCCGTCCACGTCGATCGCGAGATGTGGGAGAAGATCGTCCTCAACCTCCTGTCCAACGCCTTCAAGTTCACCTTCGAGGGCAGCATCACCGTTGCGATGCGGCAGATCGGCGACGCCGCGGTGCTGAGCGTCGCGGATACCGGCACCGGCATTCCGGAAGGCGAACTCGCCAGCGTGTTCGACCGGTTCCATCGCGTCCGCGGCGCGCGGGGGCGCTCCTACGAAGGCAGCGGCATCGGGCTGGCGCTGGTGCAGGAACTGGCCCGGCTGCATGGCGGCACCGTGCAGGTGGAGAGCGAGGTCGACCGCGGCAGCCGTTTCAGCGTCACGATCCCGATCGGCGTGTCGCACCTGCCGGCCGAGCGCATCCGCGCGGAGCGGACGCTGGCCTCGACCGGCCTCGATGGCCGGGCCTATGTGGAGGAGGTACTGCGCTGGCTGCCGGACGCCACGCAACCGGCGGACGCGCTGGCCGCGCCCCGCCGTGACGGAAGGCGCCGAGACCGGGCTGATCCTGCTGGCCGACGACAATGCCGACATGCGGGAATATGTGCGGCGTCTCCTGGGGCAGTGCGGCCACGCGGTGGAGGCGGTGGCCGATGGCCTCGATGCCTTGCGCGCCGTCCGTCAGCGGCGCCCCGACCTCGTGCTGACGGACGTCATGATGCCTGGCCTCGACGGGTTCGGCCTGCTGCGCGCGTTGCAGGCGGATCCCGGACTGGCCTCGATTCCGGTGATCCTGCTGTCCGCGCGGGCCGGGGAGGAGGCTCGGATCGAGGGGCTGCGCGCCGGTGCCCGCGACTATCTCGTCAAGCCGTTCAGTGCCCGTGAGTTGCAGGTGCGCGTGCAGTCCGTGCTGGCGATGGCGCGCGTGCGGCGGGAGGCCGATGTCGCGGTCCGCCGGAGCGAGGAGCGGCTGCGGGCGCTGGTCAGCGCGAGCAGCACGGTGGTCTACCGGATGAGCGCCGACTGGCACGAGATGCTGGAACTCGAGGGGCAGGGCCTGGTGGCCGATGCCGAGGGGCCGGATGCGGCGTGGCTGGCGCGTTACGTCCATCCCGACGACCAGGCGCAGCTTGTCGCGGCCTGCCGGCGGGCGATCGCCGGCAGGAGCATGTTCGAACTCGAGCACCGGGTGCGGCGGCTGGACGGCACGTTCGGCTGGACGCTGTCGCGGGCGGTGCCGCTGTTCGACGCGGACGGTCGGATCGTCGAGTGGTTCGGCGCCGCGAGCGACATCACCGGCCGCAAGCGGGCCGAGAGCGCGCTGCGCGATCTGAACGAGACGCTGGAACGGCGTGTCGCCCTGGAGAGTGCGAGGCGGGCCAAGGCGGAGGATGCGCTGCGGCAGTCGCAGAAGATGGAGGCGATCGGCCAGCTTAGCGGCGGCATCGCGCACGATTTCAACAATCTGCTCGGTGCCGTCGGCGGGTGTTTCGAACTGATCGCGCGGCGGATGGCCGATGGCAGGAGCGGCGCCGAGCGCTACATCAGCGCCGGGCAGGACGCCGTGCGGCGGGCCGCCACGCTGACCCAGCGGCTGCTGGCCTTCTCGCGCCAGCAGACGCTCGATCCCAAGCCGACCGACGCGAACAGGCTGATCGCCGGCATGGAGGAACTGATCCGCCGGACGGTGGGCACGAACATCGCGGTGGAGGTGGTCGGCACCGGTGGGCTGTGGCTCACCACCGTCGATGCGCCGCAGCTTGAGAGTTCACTGCTCAATCTGTGCATCAACGCGCGTGACGCGATGGCGCCGGTCGGCGGCCGCCTGACGGTCGCGACCGACAACAGATGGCTCGATGAGCGGGCGGCGCGCGAGCGCGACCTGGCGCCCGGCCAGTACGTTGCGATCTGCGTCACCGACACCGGGACCGGGATGAAGCCGGAGGTCGTTGCGCGGGCGTTCGATCCGTTCTTCACCACCAAGCCGATCGGCCAGGGCACCGGTCTCGGCCTGTCGATGGTGTATGGCTTCGTCCGCCAGTCGGGCGGGCAGGTGCGGATCTACTCCGAGGAGGCCAAGGGCACCACGGTGTGCCTTTACCTGCCGCGCTTCATCGGCACGCTCGAGGAACGTGCCGCGGCGGAAGCGCCCTCCGCGGTGGAGACCGGGGACGGCGAGACGGTGCTGGTGGTGGACGATGAACCGGCGCTGCGCATGCTGATCGGCGATGTGCTGGAGGAGAACGGCTACCACGTGCTGGCCGCCGCGGACGGTGCGGCGGCGCTGAGCCTGCTGGGATCGGACCTGCGGATCGACCTGCTGATCACCGATGTCGGGCTGCCGGGGGGCATGAACGGGCACCAGGTGGCGGACCTCGCGCGGGCGTCGCGTCCCGACCTGAAGGTGCTGTACGTCACGGGCTTTGCCGAGATTGCGGTGAGCGGGCACGCCCACATCGAACCGGGGATGGACGTGCTGACCAAGCCGTTCGAGATCACCGGTCTCGCCGCCAAGGTGCGCGAGATTCTGGAGCGGTAGAGGTGGGCTGGGGTCGAAGAGGGGAGGGGCGGATGGGAGGCGGGGGCAGGTCTGCCCGATCTGGCGGACATAGCCGCTTTTCCCAACGAGGGTGGGGAACTCCTCCAACCCTCCTGCACGAAGTGCCCACACTTCGGCTGGCTGGGATCGCGTGCCCGGTTGGGTGAGTGTGGCCCAGAGGGGTGCGACGGGACGGCGGCACGATTGCTATCATTGCGTACGCGACGTTGTTTCAGTATTCTTGAGGGACCGCTTCGCTGCGCGACAGAGCGACGCGTTCGCTGAAATGGCTTAGACTTGGCGCCGCAGTCGCTGACCCCATCATTCAGACAGACAAATGGCATTTCGCAGTTTGCTTTTGATCCTGCTGGGTCTTTCAGGTTGCGGACAGAATAGCCAGTGGATCAAAGAAGGCACGTCAATTCAGGATTATAATTCGGACAGCTACGCTTGTGAGCGGGATGCGCGCCAGAGCGGCTATTTTGGCGGCGGGCTGGTCGGCGCGTTGAACATGCAGAGCTTCTTCAACAAATGCATGGTGGCACACGGGTGGCGCTTGGCCAATGCGGCGTCCGTTTCTTCACCGCCGATACCAGGTTTCACCCAGCAGCAATGGGAAACGGGCAGAACCCAATGCAGGGTCGAAGCGAATAAGGCAGTCGAAGGCGGCCAGTTGTTCGCGGATTCCTTCCATCACTGCATGACACGGATGGGGCTGTAGTCCAGAATTTTCCCGAAAGGGCTGAGGGGCAGCGGCGGAAACCATTTGCCGATGCAATCAATCTGCACCTTCCTTGGATGGCCTTGGATGGATCAGATAGGCCCCCATCTCGTTCGATCGCGCCACGGCCCCACGCTCATAGTTGGGAAAAGCGCTGCGGGGCTGGTCCACTCTGAGCTGCCCGGGATGCTGCCAATAGGTAAAGCTACTGGCAGATTCTGGTGATGGCCGGCCTACGCTGCCAGGGTTTGAACTGACCGAGGCCCCTGGCGGATGGGGTGGGATTCGAACCCACGAACCCTTGCGGATTGGCGGTTTTCAAGACCGCTGCCTTAAACCACTCGGCCACCCATCCAGCCAACGGGATCAGCGGCTTAGCATAGCGCTGCGGGAGAACGAAACCGGCAGTTGGCACCCGAATTGGCACCCGAGGGCCTAGCGGCGCACCGTCGCACCATCGCGGCATCGATTGCCTCGGCAGCCGCGGTGCCGGTGTTCTCGGCCGGCCGGCCACCAGCTCCAATCAAGCCTCCTACGCGCTCCGCAACATGGGCAGGCAATCCATCGACGTTACGCAGCAGCTCGTTTGCAGCGCGCCGCTCCCGACCACCTCCGTGCAACAGGGTGGACAGGTTGCGCAGATGGCGGCCATGGAGCAGCGCACCCGCGACTTACACGATAAGGCGGCCTTCCCGCTGAAGGAGATGTTCCAACAGCTGACGAACGAGTGGAACAACTTCGTCACTGCCATCGCGAAAGGCGATTTCGTGAAGCATCTGGTCGAGGCTCAGTTTCCTGAGGTCGAGATCCGGGGGCACCTCGATGTCGAATCGACTCACCCGTGATCCGTCGACGGGGAGGTCCATCAGTCCACCGGAAGGAATCGCTGCCGGGCGAGGCGCATGGCTTTTCGTGGCGGCTCGCGAGCCGAGCCATGGCTGCGGGCCCCTGGGTCGCCAGGCGGCTACCGGCGGACCCGCCTCACGATCAAGGTCAGCGGGAACAGGACAGCCGCCACCAGAAGCGCCGCGCTGACCAGGCCGGCCGGCGTGGCACGGCCGGTTGCGGTCATGGAGGCGAAGCGACCGAAGCGGAGTTCGACTGTCCCCTTCATCTCCTCGGGATGAGGCGCGGCCGTAGGAGAACCGGAATCCTCGCCAGCCACGCTCGCAACGGGTTCATCGCTGGCGGTCATGTTGGCGCCTTTGAACCGGCCCGGTCTTCGTCTTCGGGTCCGACCAACTGGCGTTCTGATCCCTCGAAGCCGGGGCAGCATGCCGCGGTATCTCGGTCAGGGACTATCACTGCCGCGACGTCCCCGTAGGCCCAACGAAGGCCCACATGGAGCCCGTATAGGTTTGCTCGGGGCGCCCCGAGTTCCAGTCCCACCGGGCGCCGAAAGGCCGGGATTGTTCCCACTCTGACCCGTCCGGCGAGTTCCGCCGGCGTACGGCTGGTGTGCATTGATGTGTCCTTCCTCAGCCTCACCCCGGCCCTGCCACCGTTCCCTCGATGAATTCGACGCCGGCTGTTTCGAGGGCAGTGCGGATGACGGAAAAGCGTACGCCGAGACAGCGGCTTGCCACCCATCCCCGATCGGGTTGTCCCACCACCTAACACGGGTCCCGCCGGAACTTGAAGCGCCACGGCATCCGACCCCAGACCTCAACCGGCAACCGCAGTGCGGCCATCCGCCAACCCGCCGCCCATCCCACCTGCGCCAACCCGGCCAACCGCCCCCCGCTCGCCGCCCCCACGGCTACCCGCGCATTGGCGCATCGTCGCCGGCCCCTCTATAACGCGCTCGTTCCCATCCACGAGCAGCCCTCCATGGACCTGACCGAAGCCCGCAGCCGCATGGTGGACAGCCAGATCCGCCCCAACAAGGTCAACGACCCGCGCATCATCGCGGCAATGCGCCACCTGCCGCGGGAGCGCTTCGTGCCCCCTCGGCTCGCGCCGCTGGCCTACGCCGATGAGGACGTGCCGCTCGGCGACGGCCGCGTCCTCATGGAGCCCGTCGTCATCGCCCGCCTGGTCCAGCTTGCCGCGGTGGTGCCCGGCGAGCGCGCCCTGATCGTCGGCTCTGGCACCGGCTACGGTGCGGCGCTGCTGGCAGCCTGCGGGGCGCGGGTCCTGGCGCTCGAGGAAGCGCCGGCGCTGCAGGCGATCGCCCGCGCGCTCCTGGCGGAACTGGCACCCTCGGTCAGCCTGGTCTCCGGGCCGCTGGCGGCAGGCTGGCCGCCCGGCGCGCCCTACGACGTCATCCTCATCGAGGGCGCCGTGCACGAAATCCCGCCCGCGATCGGCGAACAGTTGCACAGGGAGAGCGGGCGCCTCGTGACGGTCTGCACCGGGACGAACGGGCTCGGCCAGGCCGTGCTGGCCGAATCGACCGCGGCCGGGCTGCGCACCCAGCCGATGTTCGATTGCGCGACGCCGCCGATTCCCAGCCTGATCCCATCGCCCGGCTTCGTATTCTGAGCCGGTTGCCATAAGCTCTTGGCGTCTGGTTGTCCGCTGTGGCACATCAGTCGGCGTGGCGGAAAAGGGAGCTGGCATGAGTGCGTGGCACGGCATCGCGGTCGGCCTCGGCGTCGCAATCGCGACGGTACCCGCCTATGGCCAGGCGCCGACCAGCAAGCCGGCAAAGCGCGTGACCGTCGCCCAGGGGGCGGCACCCGCGCCGCCGGCCCCGGCTTCGACACAGGCGGCCTCGACCCAGGCAGCCTCGACCCAGGCGGCACAGCAGCAGCAGGTGCGCGTGCCCCGCACGCTGGCCGAAGCGCTGGCCTCGACCTACTCCAACCAGCCGGCATTGCAGGCCGAACGGGCCAAGCTGCGCGCCACCGATGAGAACGTGCCGCAGGCGCTGGCCGGCTGGCGGCCCACCGTGGTGATGGCGGGCACGGCCGGCTACGGCGACGGCATGAGCCGGCAGTTCGCCCGGTCCGCCGGCGGCAACTGGCTCAACCAGCAGACCGACCGCGTGATCGGCACCGCGCAGGCCACGCTGACCCAGCCGCTCTACACCGGCGGGCGCACCCAGGCCAACGTGAACCGCGCGAAGAACCAGGTGATGGCGGAGCGCGCCACGCTGATCGGCCAGGAGCAGACCAGCTTCTCCAACACCATCAACGCCTATGTCGGTGTCATCCAGTCGCAGCAGCTCCTGGCGCTGAACATCAACAACGAGCAGGTGCTGGCCAAGCAGCTCCAGGCCACCAACGACCGCTTCCGGGTCGGCGAGATCACCCGCACCGACGTCGCACAGGCGGAAGCCGCGCTGGCCGGCGCCACGGCGCAGCGCCAGACGGCGGAAGGCAATCTGCAGACCGCGCGCGGCACGTTCCAGCAGGTGGTCGGTTTCTACCCCGCCCGCCGACCTGGTGGAGCCGCAGCCGCTCGCGCTGCCGGTGAAGACCGAGCAGGACGCCAAGGTCACGGCCGCGAACAACAACCCCGCCGTGGTCACCGCCCTGTTCAACGACGCCGCGGCCAAGGACGCGGTGGACGTGGCATTCTCCCAGCTCCTGCCGCAGGTCAGCCTGCAGGGGCAGGTGTTCCAGTCGAACAACTCGGCCTCGCGCAGCACGCAGTCCAACGGCTACCAGGCGCTCGTGCAGCTTTCGGTGCCGGTCTACCAGGGCGGCTCGGAGTATTCCGCCGTGCGCCAGGCGCGGCAGACGTCGCAGCAGACCAGCCGGCTGGTCGACGATGCGCGCCGGACGGCGGTGCAGAATGCGGTGCAGTCGTGGGAGACGCTGGTGGCCGCGAAGGCGTCCGCCGCCAGCACGCGCCAGGCGATCCGCGCCAACGAGATCGCCCTCGAGGGCGTGGAGCGCGAGGCGATCGTCGGCAGCCGCACCACGCTCGACGTGCTGAACGCGCAGCAGGCACTGCTGAACTCGCGCGTCACGCTGGTGCAGAACCTGGCGCAGCTTGTCACCGCGTCCTATCAGGTGGCCGCCGCGATCGGACGGCTGACGGCGCGCGACCTGCACCTGCCGGTTCCGCTGTACGACGAGACCGCCTACTACAACGCGGTGAAGGACAAGTGGGTCGGCCTGGGCGACTATGCGACGGCCCAGCCCGGACGCTGACGCCATCAGGTCGTCGAGACGATCAGGACGTTGAGAAGACAGGGCGCTGAGAAGACCAAGGGATGAGTGGAGCGCAGACACCGCCGACTGGTTCGACCGCCGCCGGGCCCGCCCCCGCGGCGGGTGCCGCCGCGCCGGCCGGCGATCCCTCGATGGAGGACATCCTCGCCTCCATCCGGCGCATCCTCAGCGAGGACGAGACCGCGCCCGCCGCGACGGCCGCCGCGCCCTCGGCCGAAGCCAAGGGAACCGAGGAGACGCCCGGCGACGGCGTGCTGGTACTGGATCCCGCAATGTTGGTGCCTGAACCTGCCGCTGCCCCGCCCCCGGCGATCGCGCCCGCGCCCGTCGAACCGGTGCCGATCGCCGAGATAACGCCAGTGCTCGCCGTCCCGCCGGACCCCATGCCGCCCGTGTCGCCCAACCTGGTGGCACCCGAGGCGGCGGCGGCCGCAGCGTCCTCGGTCGGCAGCCTGATGCGTACGCTGGCGGCCGAGCGCACCATGCAGGTGCGCAGCGGTGGGCCGACCATCGAGGACATCGTCCGCGAAGAGATCCGGCCGATGCTGAAGCTATGGCTCGACACCAACCTGCCGCCGCTGGTCGAGCGGCTGGTGCGCGCCGAGATCGAGCGCGTCGTAGGTCGCGCCGTACCCTGACCCTGGATTGCCATTGATGGCCTCTTGCGGCATCCGCGTGGGGCCGCAGGAGAGCGAGATGCTGGACAAGACCTACAACCCCTCGGAGATCGAGCCCCGCCTGTATGAAGGCTGGGAGCGGGCAGGGGCGTTCGCCGCCGATCCGGGATCGAACGCCAGGCCGTTCACCATCATGATCCCGCCGCCCAACGTGACCGGCAGCCTGCACATGGGCCACGCGCTGACCTTCACGGTGCAGGACACGCTGATCCGCTGGCGCCGCATGCAGGGGCGTGACGCGCTGTGGCAGCCGGGCTCCGACCATGCCGGCATCGCCACGCAGATGGTGGTGGAGCGGCTGCTGGCGGAGCAGGGGGTGGACCGCCGCGACCTCGGGCGGGCGAAATTCGTCGAGCGCGTCTGGCAGTGGAAGGACGAATCGGGCGGCACCATCACGCGGCAGTTGCGCCGGCTGGGCGCCTCGCTCGACTGGCCGCGCGAGCGCTTCACCATGGACGAAGGCCTGTCGGCCGCGGTGCGCCGCGTGTTCGTCACGCTGTACCGGCAGGGGCTGATCTACCGCGACAAGCGGCTGGTGAACTGGGACCCCAAGCTGCAGACGGCGATCTCGGACCTCGAGGTGGAGAATCTCGAGGTGAAGGGATCGCTGTGGCACATCCGCTACCCGATCGCCGGCGCGCCCGGGCGGTCCATCACCGTGGCGACGACACGGCCCGAGACGATGCTGGGGGACACTGCGGTCGCGGTGCATCCCGAGGATGCGCGGTATCGCGATCTGATCGGACGGCAGGTGGTCCTGCCGCTGGTGGGCCGGCTGCTGCCGATCGTGGGCGACGAATACTCCGACCCGGAGAAGGGCACCGGCGCGGTGAAGATCACCCCGGCGCACGACTTCAACGACTTCGAGGTGGGACGCCGGCACGCGCTGCCGATGCCCTCGATCCTCGACCGCCAGGCGCGGGTGACGCTGGCCGAGATCGCCGATTCGCTGGCCCCGGTGGAGGGCGTGGCCGATCCCGATTTCGTGCGCTCGCTCGAGGGCCTGGACCGCGCCGATGCGCGCCGCGCGATCGTCGCGGAACTGGAGCGGCTCGGGCTGCTGGAGAAGGTGGAGCCGCACACCCACCAGGTGCCGCACGGCGATCGCGGCGGCGTGCCGATCGAGCCGCTGCTGACGGTGCAGTGGTACTGCAACGCCGAAGTGCTGGCGAAGCCGGCGATCGAAGCGGTGGAGACCGGCAGGACGGTGTTCGTGCCCAAGCAGTGGGAGAACACGTTCTTCGCCTGGATGCGCGACATCCAGCCCTGGTGCATCTCGCGTCAGCTTTGGTGGGGGCATCAGATCCCCTGCTGGTACGGCCCCGACGGCCGCGAGTTCGTCGCCGAGAGCGAGGCGGAGGCGCAGGCGGCGGCGCGCGCGCAGTACGGCAGCGACGCCGCGCTGACGCAGGATGAGGACGTGCTGGACACGTGGTTCAGCTCCGGGCTGTGGCCGTTCTCGACGCTGGGCTGGCCGGAACAGACGCCGGAACTGGGGCGGTACTATCCCGGTGACGTGCTGGTGACCGGGTTCGACATCATCTTCTTCTGGGTCGCGCGGATGATGATGCAGGGCATCCACTTCATGGGCGATGTGCCGTTCCGGCATGTCTACATCCATGGCCTGGTGCGCGACGAGCGCGGCCAGAAGATGTCGAAGTCGAAGGGCAACATCATCGATCCGCTCGAGCTGATCGACAAATACGGCGCCGATGCCTTGCGCTTCACCATCTGCGCGCTGACCGGCCCCGGCCGCGACGTGAAACTCGGCGCGGCGCGGGTCGAGAACTATCGCCGCTTCGTCACCAAGCTGTGGAATGCGGCGCGGTTCTGCGAGATGAACGACATCCGCCCCGATCCGTCGTTCGACCCGTCGCAGGCGACATTGCCGCTGACGCGCTGGATCCTCGATGCCGCGAACCGCGCGGTGACCGAGGCGACGGCCGCGCTGGAGGCGTTCCGCTTCGATGAGTACGCCGCCGCCTGCTACCGCTTCACCTGGGACACGTTCTGCGACTGGTTCGTGGAATTCGCCAAGCCGGCGCTGGGAGAAGCCGAAGTGCGCCAGACCGCGGCGCACGTGCTCGGCATCATCCTCCGCCTGCTGCACCCGGCCATGCCGTTCGTCACCGAGGAGCTGTGGGACCGTTTCGGGTACGGCGCGGAGTACAGCCTGATCCGCACGCCGTGGCCGGAACCCGTCGCCGTGCCCGATGCGGCGGCGGCGCGCGAGGAGCTGGACTGGGTGGTGAAGCTGATCTCGGAGGTTCGCTCGGTGCGCACCGAGATGAACGTGCCGCCGGGCACACTGACGCCGATCCTGCTGCGCGATGCGGCACCGGCGACGCTGGCGCGTGGCCAGCGCTGGATGGAGCCGGTGCGCCGGCTGGCACGCATCTCCTCGCTGGAGGCGCTGGCGGGCGACATGCCGAAGGGCTCGGCGCAGGTGGTGCTGGATGAGGCGACGGTCGTGCTGCCGCTGGCCGAGGTGATCGACCTGGCGAGCGAGCGGGTGCGCTTGACCCGCGAGCGCGACAAGGCCGCCGGCGAGGCGCGCAAGATCGCGCAGAAGCTGGACAACGCCGATTTCGTGCGCCGTGCGCCCGAGGAGGTGGTGGAGGAGAACCGCGACCGCCTCGCCACCGCGCAGGCCGATATCGCGAGGTTCGAGGCGGCGCTTGCCCGCATCGGTTGACCCGGTCGGGGTTCCGTCATGGCCGGGTTGGGTCGCCGGCTGTCCGGTTCAAACTCGTGTCGGGAACTGGCGCATTTTCAACGTCATGACCGGCCTCGGGCCGGTCATCCATGTCTTTATACCAAGTCTCGGTAAGCGAAACCTATCGCGGCCGCCATCGTCATGGCCGTGGCTTGGCCCGGCCATCCACGGCGCTCGTCGCACCTGGTGGAAGAGCCGTGGATGACCGGCCTGCGCCGGTCATGACGGTATGAGTCCGGGTCATCGGGGTTTGGTACTTACTGAAGAACGCAAGACGTGGATGGCCGGCACAGGCCGGCCATGACGATAGGGAAATAGCCAGCGAGTCGCTCTGCCAGTATAGCCCACCGATGAACCGGACCGCCGTGGGCCTGGTCCGGCCAGGACGTATAACCCCTGTTCTTGGCCCTGGAGCCTATGGGGAGAATCGGGTGACACTCGCGCTCATCGCCGCGATCGCCGCCACCGGGATCGCGATCGGCATCGCCATCGGCGCGGTCGGCATCGGCGGCGTGCTGCTGGTGCCGTTCCTGACCCTCACCCTCGGCATTGACGTGAAGCGCGCCATCGCCGCCGCGCTGCTCAGCTTCGTGCCCACCTGCATCGTTGCGGTCGCGCTGTACGCGCGGCGCGGTTCCATCCCCTGGCGCGAGGCGGGACTGCTGTGCGCCGCGGCCCTGCCGACCGCCTATCTCGGCGCGCGCGCCACCCAGTACGCGCCGGCCATCCTGCTGGAGGCGGCGATCGGCCTGCTGCTGCTGGCGGGCGGCATCTACGCCCTGCTGCCGCCGCGCGCGCCGCTGACCGGCCGGCGGCGCCTGAAGGCATCGGTGCTGCTGGCGCTCGGTGGCGGCACCGGCTTCATCTCCGCGCTGACGGGCGCGGGCGGGGCGTTCGTGCTGCTGCCGATCCTGCTGCTGCTCGACATGCCGGTGCTGCCGGCGATCGGGCTCGGCCAGGCGATCGCGCTGCCGGTCGCGGGACTGGCCAGCGTCGCCAACATCGCAGCCGGGTTCATGGACCTCTGGCTCGCCGCCGGCCTCGCCGTCTCGCTCACGGTCGGGATTGCGATCGGCACCCCGATCGCGCATGCATTGCCGCAGCTTCTTCTCCGCCGCCTGCTGGGCTGGGCCGTCGTGGCCGCCGGGGCCGCCATGCTGCTGCGCATGGCGTTCCGGCTGGCGCAGGCCGCCTGACCGGCGGGGCGGCCAACGACACGAGGACCGTTCGCCATGAGCAGCCCAACCATCCGCGGCGCCGACATCGTCATGCGCACGCTGGAACGCGCCGGCCACACCACGATCTTCACCCTGTCCGGCAACCACATCATGTCGCTGTTCGACGCGGCGATCGATACGAAACACCGGCTGGTGCACACGCGCCACGAGGCGGCGGCGGTGCACATGGCCGATGCGTGGGGGCGGCTGACCGGCGAGCCCGGCATCGCGATGGTCACCGGCGGTCCGGGCCACGCCAACGCATCGGCCGGACTGATGACCGCGCAGGGCCAGGAATCGCCGCTGGTGCTGCTGTCCGGCCATACCGAGACCAACCAGCTTGGCCGCGGCGGCTTCCAGGAACTGCGCCAGGCCGAGGTGGCGGCGCCGATGGCGAAGGCGTCGTGGACCGCGAGCGCCACGGCGACGCTGGGCGCCGAGATTGCCAAGGCGATCCGCATCGCGCGGTCCGGGCGGCCGGGTCCGGTGCATCTCAGCCTGCCGTCCGACCTGCTCGACGCCACGGTGCCGGCGGATGCCGTGCTGTGGCCGGAGCCGGCCGATTTCACCACCGTCCCCGTGGCGCTGACCGACGCGGCGGCCGATGCCGTGCTCGGCATCATCGCGACGGCGGAGCGGCCGTTCCTGCTCGCGGGTCCGGCGCTGTCCAACCGCTCGGGCCGCGACCTGCTGGCGCGCCTCGAGGCCGCGACCGGCGTGCCGGCGGCCGTCATGGAAAGCCCGCGCGGCTTCAACGACGCGACGCTGGGGGCGTTCGCCGATGCGATCGGCCGCGCGGACCTGATCGTGCTGCTCGGCAAGGCGCTCGACTTCACGCTGAAGTTCGGCGAGGCGCCGGCGGTTGACGCGGCGTGCCGCTGGGTGGTGATCGATCCCGAGGCGGCACTGGTCGATCGCGCCGTGCGGGAACGCGGCGAGCGCGTCGCCTTCGCCTGCGTGGCCGACACGCGCCCGGCGGGTGAGGCGCTGATCCGCCGCGCCGGCTCCAAGGCGAGCCCGGCGTGGCTGGCGGAGGTGCACGCGCTGCTGGCGCTCCGGCCGGCGGGCTGGGACGCGGTGGTGTCGAAGACGCCGGGCAAGCTGCATCCGATCGAGGTGTTCCGCGCGCTGCAGCCGCACGTCGCCGTGTCGCCCGACGCGGTGCTGATCTGCGACGGCGGCGAGTTCGCGCAATGGGGTCAGAGCATCCTGCCGCTGCTGCCGCGGCGGCTGATCAACGGGGTTGCCGGCTCGATCGGCTCGTCGCTGCCGATGGGCGCCGCGGCCCGCGTGGTGGAGCCCGAGGCACCGGTGTTCGTCGTGCTGGGCGACGGCACGTTCGGCTTCCACATGGCGGAGTTCGAGACCGCGGTGCGCTGCGGCCTGCCCTTCGTCGCGGTGGTGGGCACCGATGCGCGCTGGAACGCCGAGTACAACCTCCAGGTACGCGACTACGGGCCGAACCGCACGTTCGGCTGCGACCTGCTGCCGACGCGCTACGACCTAGTGGTGACCGCGCTCGGCGGCCATGGCGAACTGGTGCAGAGCGCGGATGAACTGCCAAGCGCGATCGAGCGGTCGCTGGCGAGCGGCAAGCCGGCCTGCATCAACGTGATGATCGAGAGCATCCCGGCCCCGCTGGTGCGGAAGGGCGGGTGAGGGAGGCTGGCCTTCTCCCGAGTCTCGCCGACCGTTGCCTATTCGTGGTGACCGGCGCAGGCCGGTCATCCACGTCTTTCCCGCCGCACGCGAGGACGTGGCTGCCGTGGCCACGCCATGCCATGACGATGGAAAACGTCAGGTTCCCCACTGCAACTTTAGCTGGACGGTCGTGAGACGGGCCCCGCCACGCAAGTCGTGAATGGCAGGGACTGGCCCTGCCACGACGGGTGGAGCCGGTCCCCGCTACTCCGCCGCCTGCGGCACCTCGTCGCCCAGCCGGACGCCGCGCACCACGTATTCCGCCGCCACCTTGATCGCCTCGATCATGGAAACCGCGCTCGCCTTCCCGGTCCCCGCGATGTCGAATGCCGTGCCGTGGTCGACGCTGGTGCGCAGGATCGGCAGGCCCAGCGTCACGCTCACGGTCTTCTCGAAATCCATCATCTTCGCCGCGATGTGCCCCTGGTCGTGGTACAGCGAGAGCACCGCGTCGTAGCGGCCGATGCGCGCCATGTGGAACACGCTGTCCGCCGGCACCGGGCCGCTGACATGCATGCCGCGGGCGCGCGCATCCTGGATCGCCGGCTTGATCGCCTCGATCTCCTCGCGGCCGAACAGCCCGTCCTCGCCGCCATGCGGATTGAGCGCCGCCACCGCCAGATGCGGCGCCTCGATGCCCAACTGGCGCAGCGCCTTCACGCATTTCTCGATGCCGGACAGCGTGCGCTCGCGGGTGATCTGCCGGCACGCCTCGATCAGCGACAGATGCCGCGTCAGGAAGAAGATCTTCAACCCGCTGATGGTGAACATCGTCATCTCTTCGCGGGCGCCGGTGTACTCGGCGAACATCTCGGTGTGGCCGATGAACGGGATCTTCGCGGCCTTCAGCGATTCCTTGTTGATCGGCGTGGTGGCGATGCCGGCGATCCGCCCGGCCATCGCCAGCTCGATCGAACTGCGGATCGCGGCGAACGCTGCCTCGCCACCGAGCGCCTGCACCTTGCCCATCTGCAGCACGGCGGGGTCGGCGCTGTCCTGGTGCACCACGTCGAGCACGCCGTCGCGGTCGGTCAGCGCCTCGGGACCGGGGATGCGGTTCAGCGTCGCCGCCAGGCCGCACACCGAGAGTGCCTGCTGGAAGATCCGCGCATCGCCGATCAGAAAGCTGCGCGAACAGGTGCGCACCTCGGGCGACAGCAGGGCACGTACCGCGATCTCCGGGCCGATACCGGCGGGATCGCCCATCGTGACGGCGAGAAGCGGCCTCTGGTCCATCGCGCTGGCTCCCTCGTGGCTGGTGAACGCAAACTATAGCACTTCGCCCGACGATCGCCCACTCACCGATGGTCCGCGCAGGCGGGGACGCAGGGACCGGTCCGAGCCGCCGCGCTCGGGGCTCCCCTCGTGACGGAACGCCGAACGCAACGGTGCGCTCCCATGTCGCGGTCCACCGATCCCGGGTCCTACGCGGCCGCACGGCCTCTGATCCGGTCGATGGCAAGCGCGGCGGCACCCGCCGCCTCCGCCGTGAAGGCCAGATGCAGCCTGTCGTCCTCGGCCTGGCGCACCAGGCACGCCAGTGGCGTATTCAGCTCGGCCAGATGCAGATCGCAACGGCCTCCGGTGGCGAGCGCCGGCCCGCCCTGGACGCAGGCCCCGCCCGCGCCGAGATCGACCAGCCGTGCGGCCTGCCTGCCTTGGCCAGCGACGCTGATCTGGCAGGGCAGGTCGATCGCGACGCGCTCGGCCTGCCGCCTGTCCGCC
Organism: Acetobacteraceae bacterium; assembly: GCA_037201625.1. GTDB lineage: Bacteria > Pseudomonadota > Alphaproteobacteria > Acetobacterales > Acetobacteraceae > JAMXLO01. The sequence goes on from JBBCGR010000004.1 coordinate 1,202,748, forward strand.
TCCTTGATCGAGGTGCGAACGACACGGACGACCGAATCGCGCAACTGGCCCATGGCGCCATCCAGCGCAAGCACGTCATCGCGCATCCGGGACGCCTGCCGATCCGTCTCCACCGCCTCTGTCGAGACATCGCCGGTGCGGCTCGTCATCCGGCCCGCCGCCGCGGTCGTGTCGGTCACGTTGCGGGCAATCTCCGCGGTGGCGCTGGCCTGCTGCTCCACCGCCTCTGCGATCGACGCGGCGACGGCGCTGATCTCGGTGATCGTCTGCTCGATGCGCGCGACCGATGTCACCGAGGCGCTGGTCGCCGCCCGCACCTGATCGATGTGCCGCGCGATGTCCCCGGTGGAGCGCGCCGTCTGCGTGGCAAGCTGCTTCACCTCGGAGGCCACCACCGCGAAGCCCTTGCCCGCCTCGCCGGCGCGTGCGGCCTCGATCGTCGCGTTGAGCGCCAGCAGGTTGGTTCGCCCGGCGATCTCGCTGATCATGTCGACGACGGCGCCGATCTGCGCCACTTCGCTGTTGAGCGCCTGCATGGTGGAGCGGGTTTCGCTGCCGGCCTGCACCGCGCGGCCGATGATGTCCGTTGAATGGGCAACCTGGGCGCCGATCGCATGGATGGAGGCCGCAAGCTCTTCGGCGGCGCTCGCGACCGTCTGTGCGGTCGACATTGCCTGCGCCGCGGCCGATGCCACGTCCTGCGCGGACGCGCCGGTTCGCGTGGCCGAAGCACTCATGGCATTCGCCGCCCCGGTCATGTTCGACGTCCGTTTGCCGATCTCGCGCAAGGCGGAATCGGTCTCGGTTTCCACGGTGTCCGCCATGAGGACCATGGCTGCCCGCTTGTCCGCCCCGGCGCGTTCGCGTTCCGCGGCGGCGGTCGCCTCCAGGTCGCGCGCACGCATGGAGGCCGCGCGGAGCTGCTGCAGCGCGCGAGCCATCTCGCCGATCTGATCGGTGCGCCGCAGGCAGGGGACCGCGACGTCGAAGGCACCGCCGGCGATACGCCGCATGATGCCGGCCAACGCGGTCACCGGACGGATCGTCATCCGCAGTGCCGCCAGATAGCCCAGGCTGGTCAGCGCCGCGATGACGAGGACGCCGAGCATCGCCTGCTGGTTGATCCTGGAACGGAACGCCTCGGCCTGCGCGGTCGGTACGCCGACGAACAGGATGCCCGCCACCCGTCCGGCCTGGTCACGGATCGGCGTGTATACAGTGCGATAGTCGGCGCCCAGGATCGTCGCGGCGCCCTGATAGGACTGGCCGTCGCGCAGCACGCGGTCATGCGCCGGACCGGGTGCCAGCCTTGTCCCGATCCCGCGCGTGCCATCGGCATTCTGCACGTTCGTGGCGACCCTCGTGTCGCCGGCGAAGATGGTGGCCGCCGCGCCGGTCACCGATTTCACGACATCCACGATGTCGTTGCGGCCATCGAGCGGGCTCGAGCCGAGCATCAGCCGGCTGTCGGCGCCGATCGACCACGCCGTGCCGAGCGGCGAAAGCTGAAGCTGCAACAGCGCCATGCTCTGCTGCAGCGCGGCCTGCGTCTGCTCCACGCCGTTCGCCGCCACCAGCCGCAGCGTCCAGATCTCCACCGAGACCGCCGTCAGCAGCACCGCCAGCAGCGAGCAGCCGAGCAGCCGCGGGATGATGCCTATACGATCGGACAGACGCCGCTGCTGCACCGCCTCGGCAGCCGGCTCAACCTCAGACGACATTGCGGTACGGCGGGAACCGGGACATGCCGCATGGTGCCGCAGGGCGGTAAAGATCGCGTAAACCGGCGACCGCGCGGCGCATCCGGCACGCTTTCCGTCGCCCGCGCCATGCCGCACACTCCATCCGATGCCGATGGAGGAGGAAACGCATGCTTCGCATCTATGGCTCGGCGCGCTCGCGCGCGGTGCGCACGCTCTGGATGGCCGGTGAACTGGGCCTGGAATACGAGCATTTCGACTACCTGCCGCGCAGCGCCGAGACGCGGTCGCCCGACTACCTTGCGCTCAATCCGAACGGCCGCGTGCCGACGATCGCGGATGATGGCCTGGTGCTGTCGGAATCGATGGCGATCAACCTGTATCTGGCGAAGAAGCACGGCAAATTGGCCCCCTCCGGCGCGAAGAACGAGGCGCTGGCCTGGCAGTGGAGCTTCTGGGAGACCGACCGGCTGGACCGCCAGTTGACCACCTATGCCAACAACGCCTTCGTGCTGCCGGAGGCGCAGCGCAATCCCGCCGCGGCGGATGCCGCCTGGGCGGAGATCGCCCCGTCGCTCGACGTGCTGGAGATCGCGCTGGGCAAGGCGTCCTGGCTGGCCGGCGAGGACTTCACCGTCGCCGACCTCAACGTTGCCGCGGCGATGGTCCGTGCGCTGTCCTTCGACCTCGGCAAATGGCCGCACCTGCACGCCTGGCTGCACACATGCTGGGATCGCCCGGCCGCCCGCCGCGCACTGGCGATGCGGGGGTGACGCCGGGCGAGGCCGCACGCTGGCTGCGCGCCTGGGATTCGCAGGGCGCGCACCGCACCGGCACCGAGGGTGACGAAGCGGGTGCGGCCTGGCTGGCGCAGGAGGCCGCGGTGCTCGGCGCCACGGCCGCCAGCGAGGCCTTCGCGCTGCAGCGCATCGACCCGGTGGCGACCTGGCTGGAGATCGCCGGTGCACGCATTCCCGGCGTGCCGGTGTTCGACGCGCCGCCGACCGGTGCCGATGGGATCGCGGGGACGCTCGGTCCGGCCGGCAGCGATGCGGCGATCGGTGTGGCCGAGTTGTCGCCGCAGGCGGTCTATTCCGGCGCGTACCAGGCGCTGCGGCGCGCCTCGGCGCATCGCGCGCTGGTGGTCGTCTGCCAGGGTGCGCATCCGGGGCTCGGCCTGCTGAACGCGGAGCAGTTCCGTGCCCCCTACGGCGCGCCGGCCGTGCAGGTCGGCAGCGAGGCGCGCGAGGCGGTGGCCGCCGGTCACGGCCACCCGGCGCGGCTGGTGGCGGAGTACCGCCGCACAGCGGCAGAGGCGCGCAACGTGGTGGTCGCGCTGCGCGGCAGCGACCGGTCGCTGCCGCCGGTGGTGGTGATGACGCCGCGCAGTTCCTGGTGGCAATCCACCGCCGAACGCGGCGGCGGGCTGGTGTGCTGGCTGGCGTGCCTGCGGGCGCTGCTCGCGCGGCCGCCCGCGTCGGACGTGGTGCTGACCACCAACAGCGGCCACGAACTCGGCCATCTGGGGCTGGACGACTTCCTCGCTCGCCGCCCGGGGTGGCAGCGTGCCGCGCTCTGGCTGCACTGGGGCGCAAATCTCGGGGCTGCCGGCGGTGGGCTGACGGTGATGTCGGCCGATGACGGGCTGCGCGCGCTCGCGGCCGGCGAACTGGCGGCGGTGGGGCGGGCGGCCGATGCGCTGGCTCCGGCCAGCCAGGTGCCGAGCGGCGAGACGCGGGACATCCACCGCGCCGGCGGCCGCTACCTGACGCTGGTCGGCAGCAATCCCTGGTTCCACCTGCCGCAGGACCGCTGGCCGGCGACGGTGGATGTGCCGGCGGTGGAGCGCATCGCCGCGGCCGCCGCCGCGATCGCGGTGCGGCTGACCCGGCCCGCCTGATTACCGCCGCGCCGGTTCGCGCCTATATCCTCGGCTCCTGTTCGAGGAGACCGTCATGCCCGCTCGCCGGTCGTTGATCCTGGCGTTACTGCTTGCCGCGTGCGGCGCGATCCAGCCGCCGCCGGACACAGCCTATGTGCCGCCCGGCGCCTTCGGGCCGCTGGATAACGACCTGGGCGCCGCCAACCAGTCGTCCTGGGCGTTCGCCGATGCGGCGCGCACGGCGAACCACCCGGTCAGCGCGGCGCGCGCGGCCGCGGCGGTGGACTATCTGGCCGGCGAACTCAGCAGCAATCCGCGCTTCGTGGCGATGTCGCCGTTCACCAAGCAGGAGATGCTGCAGGCGCGCGTCGATGTTCGCCGCGTGCTCGGGGTGGCGCCGGCCGCGCCCTCGCAGGTGATCACCAACGCGCTGCTGCAATTCGCCGATGCGTGGCAGTCCGGCGACCGCACGGGGGCGCTGCAGGCGCTGGCGGCGCCGGGCTTCACCTTACCGCCCGACCAGACGCTGCGCGTGCTGGCCAACATGCCGTTCATCCAGTCGGCCAATGTCGCAACGATGGACGCGGCGAACCAGATGCTGCCGGGCGGTGACGGCGAGCCATTGTAACGACCCCTGCCTATCCTTTCATCCAGTTGACTGGCCAGCGAGGCTAATTAGTCCAGCATTTAGGCAGGACAGCCCACGATAGCCGCATTCTGTCTCAGATCCTGCTCTTTTCGCCTGGACTCAGGGCAGAAACCTATGCTGCGTTGCAACAGCAAGACTGGTGCGGGTACAGGGAGAACAACATGAGGCTGCCGTCGGTTCGGGACACCCTTGCAGGGGGCCTGGCTCTGGTCATTGCAGGTACGACCGCCGTGCGGGCGGAAAGCGTGCTGACGGTCGGCATGACCGCGGGCAACATCCCCGTAACGACCGGCAACCCAGACCAGGGGTTCGAGGGCTACCGCTTCGTCGGCTACAACCTGTACGATGCGCTGGCGCTATGGGACCTGTCGAAGTCCGACAAGGCCTCCGACATCCGGCCCGGCCTCGCAACGAGCTGGGAGATCGACAAGAACAATCCGAAGCGCTGGCTGGTGCGTCTGCGCGACGGGGTGAAGTTCCACGACGGCTGCAGCTTCAGCGCCGACGATGTGGTGTGGAACTTCCAGTTCCGCACCGATCAGAAGTCGCCCAACTTCTTCGCGCAGCAGCTTGCCTATACGCGCGCGATGATCACCAACATCAAGTCGGTGGAGAAGGTCGACGACAAGACGGTGGCGTTCGAGACCAACTTCGTCGAATCGCTGTTCCCGTATTCGATCAGCTACGTGATGATGGTGAGCCAGTGCCGGCTGAAGGCGCTGAACGGCGACTGGCAGCAATACGCCAACAATCCGTCCGGCACGGGACCGTACCGGTTCGACAAGCTGGTGCCGAACCAGCGGCTGGAACTGGTGCCCAACAAGGAATACTGGCAGGCCAACCGCATCCCGAAGCACGACCGACTGGTGCTGATCCCGATGCCCGAGGCCTCCACCCGCACCGCGGCGCTGCTGTCCGGCCAGGTCAACTGGATCGAGGCGCCATCTCCCGACGCGCTGCCTCGGCTCAAGAGTTCGGGCATGCAGATCGTCACCAACGTGTATCCACATATGTGGCCCTACATGCTGAACCTGGCGAAGGGCCCGTTCACCGACCTGCGGGTGCGCCAGGCGGCGAACTACGCGCTCAACCGCGCCGATGTGGTGGAACTGCTGGGCGGCACGGCGATCGAGGAACACGCACTGGTGCCGCCGACCGTTGCCTATTACGGCAAGCCGCCGAGGTATGACTTCAATCCCGAGAAGGCGCGTGCGCTGCTGAAGGAGGCCGGCTGCCTGCCGTGCAAGATCACCTTCGGCATCTCCACCTCGGGCTCCGGCCAGATGCAGCCGCTGCCGATGAACGAACTGGTGAAGTCGCAGCTCGACGCCGCCGGCTTCGACGTGACGCTGAAGACGATGGACTGGAACGCGCTGCTGGATGTGTACCGCGCCGGCGTCGACAAGTTCCCGGACTATGACGGCCTGAACTTCTCCCGCGGTCTGCTCGATCCGGTGAATGCGATCATCAAGCCGGCGGTGAAGGCGTACTGGGCGCCGGCGGGTTCCAACTGGGGCCACTACACCAATCCCGACGCCGAGAAGCTGGTGGAGCGCATCTTCACCGAGTTCGACGCCGAGAAGCGGCTGGAACTGCTGACCCAGTTGCACGAGCTGCTGGGACGCGATGCGGCGATGATCTTCGTGGTGCACGACCTCAATCCGCGCGCGCTGTCGCCGAAGCTGAAGGGGTTCGTGCAGGCGCAGAGCTGGTTCCAGGACCTGACGCCGGTCGTCGTCGAGCCATAGCCGCCACGGCGATTGCCAATACGGTGCGCCGCATCGCCGCCGGCGGCGCGCTCACACAAGAGCGGCAGGGAGACTTCGCGTGCATCCTGGATTGAACAAGGCCGCCTCGTTGCTGTTCGGTGCCGCCCTGGCGCTGACGGCAACGCAGGCGGTGGCCGGCGGCACGCTCGTCGTCGGCATGACCGCCGGCGACCTGCCGATCACCACCGGCAATCCCGACCAGGGATTCGAGGGCTACCGGTTCGTCGGCTTCAACCTCTATGATTCGCTGATCCTGTGGGACCTGTCGAAGGCGGACAAGGCGTCGGAGCTGCGGCCCGGCCTCGCCACCGAATGGGCGATCGATCCCAACAACACCAAACGCTGGATCATGAAGCTGCGCTCGGGCGTGAAGTGGCACGACGGCTGCCCGTTCACCGCCGAAGACGTGGTGTGGAACATGAACCGGTCGACCAATGAGAAGGCGCCGGAATTCGATCCCGGCCAGTTCGCGCAGGCGCGGCCGTATCTCAACAACTACGCCGGCGTCGAGAAGATCGACGACATGACGGTGGCGTTCACCACCAAGGTGCCCGACTCGCTGTTCCAGTACAACATCAGCTACGTGCTGATGGTCAGCCCCTGCCGCGCCAAGGACGTGAAGTACAACTGGCAGGACTTTGCGACGAAGCCGTCCGGCACCGGTCCGTACCGCTTCGACAAGGCGACGCCGCATCAGCGCATGGAGTTCCTGCCGAACGCCGAGTACTGGGACAAGGCGCGCGTGCCGAAGCAGGACCGCCTGGTGCTGGTGCCGATGCCCGAAGGGTCCACGCGCACCGCGGCGCTGATCTCCGGGCAGGTGAACTGGATCGAGGCGCCGCTGCCCGACACCGTCGCCCGCCTGAAGGCGGCGGGCATGACGATCGTGACGAACCCGTATCCGCACAACTGGACCTATCAGCTCAATTTCGTGAAAGGTCCATTCACCGACAAGCGGGTTCGCCAGGCGGCCAACTACGCGATCAACCGCGAGGACATGAAGGAGTTGCTCGGCGGGCTGATGCTGGAGGGCTACTCCACCGTCCCGCCGTCCACGAGCTATTACGGCAAGCCGGTGCTGTACAAGCGTGATATCGCCAAGGCGAAGGCGCTGCTGAAGGATGCCGGCTGTGTGCCGTGCAAGGTGACGTTCGCGATTTCGACCTCGGGCTCCGGCCAGATGCAGCCGCTGCCGATGAACGAACTGGTGAAGTCCAACATGGAGGAGGCGGGTTTCCAGGTCACGCTGATGACCATGGACTGGAACGCGCTGCTCGACCTGGTGCGAGCCGGGGTCGAGAAATATGCCGATGTGCACGCGATCAATGTCAGCCGCCAGACGCAGGATCCGTTCAACGCGCTGATCCGCCACGTGTGGACGCCGGCCTGGTCGCCCAAGGGCGCCAACTGGGGCCATTACGGCAACGAGGTGATGGACAAGCAGGTCGAGGCGGTGATGGCGGAGTTCGATCCGGCGAAGCGCAACGTGCTGCTGACGCAGATGAACGAGATGATGAACGAGGACGCGGCGCTGCTCTTCGTCGCGCACGACATCAACCCGCGCGCGATGTCGCCCAAGGTGAAGGGCTTCGTGCAGGCGCAGAACTGGTTCCAGGACCTGACGCCCGTGTCGGTGGATCCGTGATGGCGGCGGCGTTCCATGCCCCTGTCATTGCGAGCGCAGCGGAGGGCTGACGATGCTTAGCTACATTGCCCGGCGTATCCTCTACGCCATCCCGATCGCCTTCGGCGTCAGCGTGGTGTGCTTCTCGCTGGTCTACATCGCGCCTGGCGATCCGCTGCAGACGGTGATGCCGCCCGACGCGACCGCCGACATGATCGCGATCGTCAAGCAGGCCTACGGCTTCGACAAGCCGCTGCCGGTGCAGTTCGTCATCTGGCTGGGCAAGGTGCTGACCGGCGATTTCGGCATGTCGATCGCGACGCGCCGCCCGGTGCTCGACGAATTGGTGCTGGCGCTGTCCAACACCGGCCTGCTCGCACTGTTCGCAGTGCCGCTCTCGTTCAGCCTGGGCTTCATCATGGGCACCATCGCCGGCTGCTTTCCCGGCCGCTGGATCGACCGTGTCGTCACCGGCACCGCGGTGATCGGCGTCAGCCTGCCCAACTACTGGCTGGGCATCGTGCTGGTGATCGCCTTCGCGGTGGAGTGGGCGATTTTGCCCGCGACCGGCATGGGACCGAAGGGCTCCAGCGATTTCAGCCTGTTGAGCTGGGGTGATCTGAAGTTCCTCATTCTGCCGGTGATCACGCTGTCGATGATCCCGATCGGCATCATCTCGCGCTCCACCCGCGCCGCGATCGCCGAACTGCGCAACCAGGACTTCGTGCAGACGCTGCGCGCCAAGGGCCTGTCCGAATGGGCGGTGATCCGCCACGTGATCAAGAACGCGCTGCCCGGCGTGCTGGCGATCATGGGCCTGCAGTTCGGCTACCTGCTGGGCGGCTCGATCCTGGTGGAGACGGTGTTCACCTGGCCCGGCAGCGGCTTCCTGCTGTCCAAGTCGATCATCAACCGCGACGTGCCGGTGCTGCAGGGCGCCATCCTGATGCTGTCGCTGGTCTTCGTGCTCACCAACCTCATCGTCGATCTGCTGCAATCGACGATCGATCCGCGAATCAGGCGAGCCTGACATGCCCGATACCGCCATTCTGGAAAGCCCGACGAAGACCTTTGAGGATCAGGCGGCCCCCGCCACGCGGGTGCGCACCTACTGGCAGTCGGTCGGCTACCGGCTGCGCTACGACAAGGGAACGCTGTTCTTCGGCGCCATCGTGCTGGCGATCGTGCTGTCGGCGATCTTCGCGCCGTGGATCGCGCCGTTCGATCCCTACAAGGAGAGCATCATCGGTCGGCTCAAGCCGTTCGGCTGGCGCGGCCATCTGCTGGGCACCGACGAACTCGGCCGCGATATGCTGAGCCGGCTGCTGTACGGCGGGCGCGTGTCGCTGGTGATGGGCATCGTGCCGGTGATCATCGCCGGCTGCATCGGCGGCATGCTGGGCGTGATCGGCGGCTTCACCGGCGGGCGGATCAACACCGCGATCATGCGCACGATGGACGTGTTCTACGCGTTCCCCTCGGTGCTGCTGGCGGTCGCGATCTCCGGCGCCATGGGCGGCGGCATGACCAACGGCATGATGGCGCTGACACTGGTGTTCATCCCGCCGATGTGCCGCGTGGCGGAGACGGCAACCACCCAGGTCCGGTCACTGGATTTCATCGAGGCCGCGCGCGCGTCGGGCGCCGGCACGATGACCATCATCCGCCACCACGTGCTGGGCAACGTGCTGGCGCCGGTGTTCATCTACGCCTCCTCGCTGGTCAGCGTATCCATCCTGCTCGCCTCCGGCCTGTCGTTCCTGGGCCTTGGCGTGCGGCCGCCGACCGCCGATTGGGGCCTGATGCTGAGCACGCTGCGCCAGTCGATCTACGTCGTGCCGATCGTCTGCGCACTGCCTGGCGTCGCGATCTTCATCACCTCGATCTGCTTCAACCTGGTGAGCGACGGACTGCGCCAGGCGATGGACGTGCGGCTATGAGCGCGGCGCTCGAGGCACCGCTCGATCCGCGCGATCGCGGCGGCGCGCACCAGCCGATGCTGATCGTGCGTGACCTGCGCAAGCACTTTCCCGTCAAGGGCGCGGGCGGCCGTTCCGTGCGTGCGGTCGACGGCGTCTCGTTCGACGTGCAGAAGGGCGAGACGCTCGGCATCGTGGGCGAGTCCGGTTGCGGCAAGTCCACGCTGGCTCGGCTGCTGCTGCACCTGATCCGCCCCGACACCGGCGAACTGGTGTTCGACGGCGACCAGGTGGACGCCCCGCGCGGCATCACCGTCTCGGCGCTGCGCCGGCAGGTGCAGATGGTGTTCCAGGATTCCTACTCGTCGCTGAACCCGCGCATGCCGGTGCGCGATTCGGTGGCGTTCGGGCCGTATGTGCAGAACCATCCGAAGGCGGAATCTCGGCGCATCGCCAGCGAGATGCTGAGCAAGGTCGGCCTCAACCCCGACCAGTTCGGTCCGCGCTATCCGCACGAATTGTCGGGCGGCCAGAAGCAGCGGGTGAACATCGCCCGCGCGCTGGCAACCGGCCCGCGGATGGTGATCCTGGATGAGCCGGTCTCGGCTCTGGACAAATCGGTGGAGGCACAGGTGCTGAACCTGCTGCGCTCGCTGAAGCGGCAGTTCAACCTGACCTACGTGTTCATCAGCCACGACCTGAACGTGGTGCGCTACATCTCCGACCGCGTGCTGGTGATGTATCTCGGCCGCATCGTGGAACTCGGGCCGGTCGATGCGATCTTCGCCGAGCCGCGACATCCGTATACACAGGCGCTGCTGCAGTCGCAGCCGTCGATGGACCCGGCACGGCGGATCGAGGAGCCGCCGATCACCGGCGACCCGCCGAACCCGATCGACCCGCCCGAAGGCTGCCGCTTCCACACGCGCTGCCCGTTCGCCGAAGCGGTGTGCATGGAACGCTCGCCGGAACTGACCGGCGATGCGATGCATGTCGCCGCCTGCCACATGCACGATGCCGGCTCCGGCCACAGCCGCGCAAGGAGCGCCTGAGATGGCGGGCGAGATCCTGGCCGAAGTGCGCGACCTCACGGTGCGCTTCGTCGGCCGCGAGGAGACGGTCCACGCCGTGAACGGCGTCAGCTTCACCGTCGGCGCCGGTGAGGTGCTGTGCATCCTGGGTGAGTCGGGCTCCGGCAAGAGCGTCACGCTGCGCGCGCTGATGCGGCTGCTGCCGCCGCGCGCGAAGATCGACGGCGTGCTGCGCGTGGTGGGACAGGACGTGGTGTCGATGTCCTCGCGTGCGCTGCGCGACCTGCGCGGCGGCTCGGTGTCGATGATCTTCCAGGAGCCGATGACCGCGCTCGATCCGGTCTACACGGTGGGCCAGCAGATCGGCGAGACGGTGCGGCGGCACACCGGCTGCAGCGCCGCCGCGGCGCGCGCGCGGGCGCTGGAACTGCTGAACCTGGTGCGCATTCCGTCACCGGAACGGCGGCTCGATGCCTATCCCCACGAATTGTCCGGGGGCCTGCGCCAGCGCGCGATGATCGCGATGGCATTGTCGTGCACTCCGCGGCTGCTGCTGGCCGATGAGCCGACCACGGCGCTGGATGCGACGGTGCAGATCCAGGTGCTGATCCTGCTGCGCAAGCTGCAGCGCGAGCTTGGCATGGGCATGATCTTCGTCACCCACGACCTGGGCGTGGCGGCCGAGATCGCCGATACGATCGCGGTGATGTATGCCGGCCGCATCATCGAGAGCGGCCCGGTGGATCGCGTGCTGGCGGAGCCGCTGCATCCCTACACCGCGGGCCTGTTGGCATCGACGGTGCACGGCCAGTCGCGCGAGCACGACATCGACGCGATCCCCGGCAGCCCGCCCGACCTGCGCCGCCTGCCGCCAGGCTGCGCCTTCGCGCCGCGCTGTTCCTTCGCATCTGCCGAGTGCCGCGCCGCGGTGCCGTCGCCGCGCTACCCCTCGCCGGACCGCATGGCGCGCTGCGTGCGCGTCGCCGACGCCGCATTGGAGGCAGCCGAATGACCCGTCATCGCCCCCTGTCATCGCGAGTCCCGCAGCGACGCAGCAAACTCCATCAAGCCTGGCGTCTCCTGCGTCGCGGAGCTTGCTGCGTCGCTTTGCTCCTCGCAATGACAGGGGGCGCGGCGAATGCGCAGAAATCGGCCGACACGCTGCGGGTCGTGTGGCGCGATGCGCTGCCCAACGTCGATCCGTATTTCAACAGCGCGCGCACCGGCCTGATCGTCGCGCATCATGCCTTCGATACGCTGCTGCATCGCGACCCGGAGACGCTGCGTCTCAAGCCGCTGCTGGCCGAATCGTGGAAGTGGATCGACGACCGGACGCTCGAATTCGTCCTCCGTCCCAACGTCAAGTTCCACAACGGCGATCCGCTGACCTCGGCCGATGTCGTCTACACCTTCAACACCATCTCCACGCCCGAAACGCGCGTCTCGGTGCCCAGCAACTCGGCCTGGATCGAGCGCGCCGAAGCGGTCGACGAACGCACCGTGCGGGTGCGGGCAAAGACCATCTTCCCCGCGGCGGTCGAGTATCTGGCGATGGCGCTGCCGATCTGGCCGAAGGCGTATCGGGAGCGTGTCGGCGCCGATGAGTATGCCAAGCTGCCGGTCGGCGCCGGGCCGTATCGGATCACCCGCATCGACGGCGTGCGGCAGATCGATTTCGAACGGTTCGAGGACTATTACGCCGGCAGCCCCAAGGGGCGGCCCGCGATCCGCCGCCTGGTCATCAAGGAGGTGCCCGAGGAGGCGACGCAGGTCACCATGCTGCTCGGCAACCAGGCCGACTGGATCTGGTATTTCAACACCGACAACTTCGACAACATCGCCCGTGTGCCGACGCTGCATGCGCTCCGCGCCGAGTCGATGCGCTACGGCTTCATCAGCCTGGATGCCGCCGGGCGCACCGGCGTCGAGAACCCGCTGACCAACCTGAAGGTGCGCCAGGCGATCCACTACGCGATCGACCGCGCCACCATCGCCAACACGCTGATCAAGGGTGGCTCGCGCGCGCTCGATGCGCCCTGCTATCCCTCGCAGTTCGGCTGCGACCAGACGGCGGCGGTGCATTACGAGTACGACCCGGCGAAGGCGAAGCAGTTGCTCGCGGAAGCGGGGTTCAAGGACGGCGTCGAGACCGAACTCGTCACCAATCTGATCCCGCAATGGGCGACGGCGTTGCAGAACTACCTGAACGCGGCCGGCATCAAGGCGCGGCTCACCATCCTGGTGGGCGGTGCCGCGACGCAGCGGCAGTTGGAGGGCAAGGCGCCGCTGTATGGCAATTCCTGGGGCTCCTACTCGATCAACGACGTCTCCGCCGGGCTGCCGTATTTCTTCTCGGGCGATGCGGTGGACTATGCGCGCGATCCCGAGGTGACCAAGCTGGTGCGCGAGGGCGGTGCGGTGACCGATCCCGATGCGCGGCGCAAGGCGTACAGCGCGGCGATCAGGCGCATCACCGAGCAGGCGTATTTCCTGCCGCTGTGGAGCTACTCGACGACCTATGCCTTCAGCCGGCAACTCGACTTCAAGCCCTGGCCAGATGAGCTGCCGCGGTTCTACCTTTCCACCTGGAAATAGCAGGAGACCATCGTGCCGGAACTCGACGATGCGACACTCGACTATCTGTTGGCCCGCTCTGGGCTTTCGCCGACGGCGGAACAGAAGGCCGGGCTGAAGGCGGCCTATCCCTCGGTGGCCGCAATGGCCGAGCGCGTGCGCAAGCCGCGCGGGCGGATGGCGGAACCGGTGCTGACCTACGGCTTCACCGAGGAGGATCTGTGATGAGCGACATCCTGACCATCGCGGAGGCGGCGAAGCTGATCGCGGCGAAGAAGCTGTCGCCGGTGGAACTGACGCGCCAGTGCCTGGACCGCGTGAAGGACCTGAACGGCGAACTGCACGCCTTCATCCTGGTCACCGAGGAGCGCGCGATGGCCGATGCCCGCGCGGCCGAGGCGGCGATCATGGCGGGGAAATCCACTGGCCCGCTCTGCGGGATTCCGATCGGCCTGAAGGACATCGTCGACACCAAGGGCATCCCGACCACCTGCCATTCGAAGATCCTGCGGGACAACGTTCCGGACAGCGACGCGATGTGCGCGGTGAAGCTGGCGGACGCCGGCAGCGTGATGATGGGCAAGACGGCGACGCATGAATTCGCCGATGGCGGGCCGTCGTTCGACCTGCCCTGGCCGCCGGCGCGCAATCCCTGGAACACCGCGCATTTCACCGCCGGCTCCAGCAGCGGCACCGGCGCGGGCGTGGCGGCCGGGCTGATCATGGGCGGCATCGGCACCGACACCGGCGGCTCGATCCGCGGCCCGGCGGCGCTGTGCGGCATCGCCGGCATCAAGCCGACCTATGGCCTGGTCAGCCGCGCCGGCGTCGCTCCCGCGGCGTTCAGCCTGGACCATATCGGCCCGATGGCGTGGACGGCGGAGGACTGCGCGATCATGCTGCAGGCGCTCGCTGGCCACGATCCGCAGGATCCGGCCAGTGCCTCGCGCCCGGTGCCGGACTACACGGCGCAGCTTGGCCGCGGCATCAAGGGCATGCGCATCGGCGTGATCCACCACTTCCATGAGGTGGACAACAAGGTTGGCGAGACCACGCAGCGCGGCATCGACGCGGCGATCGCCACGCTGCGCGACCTGGGCGCGGAGATCACCGAGGTGACGCTGTCGCCGATGGCCGAATGGCACGCCTGCGGCACGCTGATCTCGATCACCGAGCGCGCCTCCGCCTATGACGAATGGGCGCGCACGCGTCTCGGCGATTTCAGTGCACGGGTGCAGCAGCGGCTGCTGCTGGGCGCGTTGGTCTCGGGCGTCGACTACGTGCAGGCGGTGCGCCGGCGGCGCGAGTTGCGCGCCGAGTTGAAGGCGGCGATGGCCGGGCTGGACCTGGTGCTGACGGCGGCCAATCCGTCCGAGGCGCCGAAGATCGACGAAGTGCCCGACTGGGATGTCACGCAGAAGCCCAGCTTCACCATGCCGTTCAACGTCGCGGGCTATCCGGCGATCTCGATCTGCTCGGGCTTCGGCGCGCTTGGCCTGCCGATCGCGGTGCAGCTTGTCGGCAAGCCGTTCCAGGAGGCGACCGTGCTGCGTGCCGCCGATGCGTTCGAGAAGGCGACCCCGTTCCGCGACCGCCGTCCCGCGATGAGCGCGGCGCTCGTCGCGGCGTAGTATTTGTGCACGCTGCCGTCGCCCCTGTCGTCATGGCGGAGCCTGGCCCCGCCATCCACGTCCTTGTCTCGTCGATGACGCCAGGACGTGGATGGCCGGTCTTCGCCGGCCATGACGATGGGGACGATCGCAGCCGCTGAAGGAGATATCATGGCCCAGCATCAGCTTCGCGCCTCGCCGCAGACCGTGCGCATCGGCGTGTTCGACGCGACGTTCCCACCGGTTATGACCATCGAATCCGGCGACACCGTCGTCGTGCAGTGCGTCTCCGGCCGTGACGAGGTGATGCCTCCCGCCTCCTCCGGCCTCACGGTGCCGCCGGAACTGTCCGCCATCATCGCCGCCAACCCCGGTTCGAAGGCCGGCCACATCGTCACCGGCCCGATCGCCATCGCAGGCGCGGAGCCCGGCGACATGCTGGAGATCCGCATCGAGAAGATCGAGCCGGGTGCCGACTGGGGCTACAACATGATCCGCCCGCTCGCCGGCACGCTGCCGGAGGATTTCCACGAGATGGTGCTCACGCACATCCCGGTCGACAAGGCGCGCATGGTGTGCTCGCTGCCGTGGGGCACCGAACTGGCGCTGGCGCCGTTCTTCGGCGTGATGGGCGTCGCACCGCCGCCGGCGTTCGGCACCATCGCCTCGAAGGAACCGCGCGTCCATGGCGGCAACATGGACAACAAGGAACTGGTGGCCGGCTCCACGCTGTATCTACCCGTGTGGGTGCCGGGCGCGAACTTCTCGGTGGGTGACGGCCACGGCGTGCAGGGTGACGGCGAGGTGTGCGTCACCGCGCTGGAGATGTGCCTGACCGGCACCTTCACCTTCACGCTGCACAAGGGCGGCGGGCCGTCACGGCCGCTGCTGAAGCAGCCGAAGGCCGAGACGCCGACGCATTTCATCAGCATGGGCCTCAATGAGGATCTCGACCAGGCGATGAAGCAGGCGCTGCGGGAGATGATCAGCTTCATCTGCTCGCGCAGCAACCTGTCGCGCGAACAGGCCTATCAGTTCTGCTCGCTGGCGGTGGATTTCCACGTGACGCAGACGGTGAACGGCGAGAAAGGAATCCATGGCATGCTGAAGAAGGGGCTGCTGTTCTGATGGACGCGATCACCGCAGGCAGCGTCGCCACCGAGCCGGCGCAACTCACCGCGGCCGAGGCCGCCGCTCTCATCCGTACCAGGCAACTCTCGTGTGAGGAACTGGTGCGTTCCTGCCTCGCCCGCATCGCCGCGCGCGATCCGGAGGTGAAGGCCTGGCTGTGGATCGAGCCGGACTATGCGATCCGCCGCGCGCGCGAGATCGACAAGCTGCCGCCGAAAGGGCCGCTGCACGGGCTGCCGTTCGGCGTGAAGGACGTGTTCGACACCATCGAATATCCGACGACGCAGAACTCGCCGATCTATGACGGCACGCGCATCGGGCGCGACGCGGCCTGCGTCGCGGTGGTGCGCGGCGCGGGCGCGCTGATCCTGGGCAAGACCGACACGGTGGAGTTCGCCTCCGGCGGCCGCAAGGCGCTCACCCGCAACCCGTACAACCACGCCCATACGCCCGGCGGTTCTTCGTCCGGATCGGGCGCGGCGGTGGGCGATTTCCAGGTGCCGCTCGCGTTCGGCACGCAGACCGGCGGCTCGCATATCCGGCCTTCGTCGTTCAACGGCATCTACGGCATGAAGCCCACCTGGAACCGGGTGAGCCGCGAGGGCCTGAAGATGGCCTCGATCACGCTCGACACGGTCGGCTGGTACGGGCGCTCGGTGGACGACCTGATCCTGGTGGGCACCGCTTATCGCCTGGCCGAGGACGCGACGCCCGTGTCGGTGAAGGGACTACGCGTGGGGTTGTGCCGCAGCCCGATGTGGGATGCGATCGAACCGGCGGGCGTCACCGCGCTCGAGACGGCGGCGAAACGGCTGGCGGATGCCGGCGCGATCGTCGAGGACCTCGTGCTGCCCTCGCCGTTCGAGCAACTGGCGGACGCGCAGAACACCATCTCGACCGCGGAAGGGCGGGTGTCGTTCCTGCCGGAATACGTCAACGCGCATGCGCTGCTGGCGCCGGACCTGCGGGCGAAGGTGGAGAGCGGCATCACGCGCGAGCAGTTGCTCGCCGCCTATGCCGTCGCCGATCGCTGCCGCCCGGTGTTCGATGCGATGTTCGGCGACACGCTCGACGTGATCCTGACGCCGAGCGCGCCGGGTGAGGCACCGGTCGGACTGCACACCACCGGCAACGCGATCTTCAACCGCATGTGGACGCTGCTGCACGTGCCGTGCGTCGGCATTCCGGTGTGCCGCGGCCCCACCAACCTGCCGGTCGGCGTCACGCTGGTCGGCCCTCGGCTGACCGATGCGCGGCTGCTGGCGGTCGCCAAGGCCGCGGCGCCGGTGATCGATGCCGACCCGAAGGCGGGGCTTCGCGAACTGTGGGCGTAGCCGTGCACGTCGATGCCGAGCGTCTCTGGTCCGACCTGATGACGCTCGGCACCATCGGTGCGCTGCCGCACGGCGGCTGCGACCGCATGGCGCTGACCGACGCCGATCGTGACGGGCGCAACCTGTTTGCGCACTGGTGCAGCGAGGCGGACCTCACGGTCTCGATCGACGCGATGGGCAACATGTTCGCCCGCCGCGAGGGCAGCGATCCGTCGCTTGCGCCGGTGATGGCCGGCAGCCATCTCGACACCCAGTCGCCGGGCGGCAAGTTCGACGGCCCGCTCGGCGTGCTGGCGGCGCTCGCCGCGGTGCGCGCGCTGGACCATGCCGGCGTCACTACCCGTCGCGCCATCGAGGTGGTGAACTGGACCAACGAGGAGGGCGCGCGGTTCGCTCCCGGCCTGATGGGATCTGCGGTGTTCGCCGGTGCGATGGATCTGGCCGCGGCACTGGCGGTGACCGATCGCGCCGGGCGCTGCGTCGGCGACGAACTGGCGCGCATCCGCTACGCCGGCGATGCGCCGGTGGGCGGTCGGCCGGTCGACAGCTATTTCGAACTGCATATCGAGCAGGGGCCGGAGCTTGAGGCGGCGGGCATCACGATCGGCGCCGTGACGCACAGCCACTGGTCGACCATCACCGACATCGAATGCCGCGGCGAGAACGGCCATATCTCCAGCCTGCCGATGCTGCGCCGGCGCAATGCGCTGGTCGGCGCGGCCCGGCTGATCGCCGAGATCGACCGCATCGGCCTTGCCGCGGCGCCGGCCGGGTCGGCGAGCGCGGTGGTGATCGACGCCTGGCCGAACAACCGGATCAACATCCCGCACCGCGCCGTGTTCTCCTACGGCATCATCCATCCCGAAGCCGAGGGGCTGGAGCGGATGCAGGCGGCGATCGATGCGGCGACGCA
Source organism: Acetobacteraceae bacterium (assembly GCA_037201625.1). GTDB lineage: Bacteria > Pseudomonadota > Alphaproteobacteria > Acetobacterales > Acetobacteraceae > JAMXLO01. Next base: position 1,220,884 of record JBBCGR010000004.1, read on the forward strand.
GGCGGTGGCCGAGGAGACCGGGCTCGCCTTCAAGCCGCTGATCGTGCGGCGGCGGGAGCCGGTCTATTTCACCGACGAACTTGTCACGATGGCCGAACGGGCGGCAGGTGAACTCGGGCACTCGGTCACGCGCATGCGCACGCGGCCGGCGCATGACGCGTTCAACATGCTGCGCGTGTGTCCGGTGGAGCTGATCTTCGTGCCGTGCCGCGACGGGATCTCGCACAACGAACTGGAATACAGCACCCCGCAGCACTGTGCCGCGGGCGCCGATGTGCTGCTGCAGGCCGTGCTGGAACGCGCCAACCGCTGAGAGGCGGCGACGTGGCCGGCCGGTCGCCATGCCGGCCGGCCACGTCGTGCCGTTATCGCAGCACGATTTCCACGCGGCGGTTCTGCGGTTCGCGCACGCCGGCACCGGTCGGAACCAGCAGGTTGGTGTCGCCGAAGCCCTGGATGGTGATGGCATTGGCGGGCACGCCGTCGCGGATCAGCTCGCCCTGCACCGCGCGGGCACGTCGCACCGACAGGTCCTGGTTGTACGGCTTCGTGCCCGATGTATCGGTATAGCCGTTCACCTCGATGCGCGTGTACTGCACGCGGGTTGAGTTGTCGGCGGCCTCCTTGATGATCTGCCGGGCGCGGTCGGACAGCGTTGCCTTGTCCCAGTCGAAGAACACCAGGTACGAGCGTGCGGCGGCGGGTGCCGGCGCGGCGATCGGGGTGGGCGGCGGCGCCGGCGGCGGCTGGTTGAAGTTGTAGCGGAGCCCCAGCAGGATCGCGTGGTTGAAATCGTTGCCCAGCCGTGCCCTGCCGCTGACCGGCGCGACGCCGGCGGCGGGCGTGGCCGAGATGTTGTAGTTGCGCGAGCCCACGCCGTAGAAGCGGTACTCGACCGTCAGCGCGAGGCCGGGCACCGGCAACTGCGTGGCGCCGCCGAAGATCGCCTGGTAGGCGATCGCGCCCTGGGTGTCGCTGGAGCCGAAGCGCGGCGCGGCGCCGGCGGTGTTGAACAGCGCGAAGTTGTTCAGATGCGACCAGGCATAGCCGACGCCCAGTCCGGCATAGGGCGAGAACCACGGCACCTGCACCAGATGCGAGAAGTCGTAGAGCACGTTGAACATGACGCCGGTCTTGCGCTCGGTGCCGCTGGCGCCGCCGGGGAAGCCGAAATCGCTGGCGCCGGAGAAGCCGTTGCGGCGGAAGTCGCCCTCGATCTCGAAGCGCAGCCCGTTCGACAGCGCGTAGCCCAGGCTGCCGAGGGCGACGAAGCCGGGCGACGAATGGATGCTGCCGGCGGCCGCGGTGCCGGTCGAGTTGATGAAGTGCTCATCCTGCAGCCAGTTCACGCCGGCGCCGGCGCCGATATAGAGCCCCTCGAGCGGCGGCGCCGGCGTCAATTGTGCGGCGGCCATGGCGGGGACGGAGAAAATAGCGGCGGTGGTAAGCGCGATGCGGCGAAGTTGCATCAAGGTCGTCTCCTGGGCGGTACAGTCCCGTGGACGGTGGCGGTAATGCAGGTGATAAGTCAAAGCACAGCAATGCGAGGGATGCGTAACCGTATTATTGTAAATTCATTTGGTTACAATTGTAATGCTACGGGATGGGACGGCAGCCCCCACCCCCTGTCATTGCGAGCGAAGCGAAGCAATCTCCATGGGAGTGCGCAACGTCATGGGGATTGCTTCGTCGCTCCGCTCCTCGCAATGACAGGGACCTGGGCGATGGCGTCGCCGTTCCTCGCAATGACAGGGGTGCCCGCACGCGCTGCGACAGGGGCACGCCCTGCGACAGGGGCACGCCCTGCGACAGGGGCACGCGCTGCGACAGGGGCACGCGCTGCGCCAGGGGCACGCGCTGCGCCAGGGGCACGCGCTGCGCCAGGGGCACCCGCCGTGGCAGCGGGTTCAGGCGCGGCGGCGGCGGCGGGTCAGCTCAGGCGGACCTGCACGTAGCTGCCGGGGGCGTCCTCGATCGGCTTCAGCTTGCCGGCGCCGGGCCGGCGGGCCGGCACCTGCTCCTTGGACAGCGCCGTCACCCAGCGCTGCCAGTCCGGCCACCAGGAGCCGGCGATCTCGGTGGCGCCCTTGAACCACTCCTCGGGGTCGGCCGGCAGGTCGTTGTTGATCCAGTGGCTGTACTTGCCCCCGTCCGGCGGGTTGACCACGCCGGCGATGTGGCCGGAGGCCGCCAGTACGAAGCGCTTCGGCCCGCCCAGCAACTGCGTGCCGCGGTAGGTCGACTTCCACGGCGCGATGTGGTCCTCGCGCGTCGACAGGAAATAGGCCGGCGTCTTGATCTTGCGCAGGTCGATCGGCACCCCCGCCAGCGTGATGCCGTTCGGCTGCGCCAGCAGGTTCTCCTGGTACATCCTGCGCAGGTAGAAGCTGTGCATCTTCGCCGGCATGCGGGTGGAATCGGCGTTCCAGTACAGCAGGTCGAACGGGAAGGGGTCGTTGCCCAGCAGGTAGTTGTTCACCACGAACGACCAGATCAGGTCGTTGGCACGCAGCATGTTGAACGTGGTGGCCATCTCGGAACCTTCGAGGTAGCCGCGCTTGTTCATCTTCTCCTCGAGCGCGCTCAACTGCTCCTCATCGATGAACACGCCGAGTTCGCCCGCGTCCTCGAAATCGGTCAGGGTGACGAAGAAGGTCGCGGACTTGATCCGGGTGTCCTTCTTCACCGCCATGTAGGCGAGCGTGCTCGACAGCAGCGTGCCGCCCAGGCAGTAGCCGATCGCGTTCACCTCGCGCTCGCCGGTGGCCTGCTCGATCGCGTCCAGCGCGGCGAGGTAGCCCTCCTTCATGTAGTCCTCGAAGCCCTTCTCGGCGAGCGTCTCGTCGGGATTGACCCAGGAGATCACGAACACGGTGTGGCCCTGCGAGACCGCCCATTTGACGAAGCTGTTCCGCGGCCGCAGGTCGAGGATGTAGAATTTGTTGATCCAGGGCGGCGCGATCAGCAGCGGCCGCTTCAGCACCTTGTCGGTGGACGGGTCGTACTGGATGAGCTGCATCAGGTCGTTCTGGTAGACCACCTTGCCGGGCGAGACGCCGATGTTCTCGCCGACCTTGAAGGCGGCCATGTCGGTCATCTTGATGCGGAGCTTGCCCTTGCCCTGCTCGAGATCGGTGAGCAGGTTGTTCAGCCCCTTCAGCAGGTTCTCTCCGCCCGTCTCGGCGGTCTTGCGCAGCACCTCGGGGTTGGTCAGCAGGAAGTTGGACGGGCTCATCGCGTCGACGAACTGGCGGGCGTAGAAATCCACCTTCTGCGCCGTCTTGGGATCCAGCCCGTCCACCTGGCGGACCACGTCCTGCACGTAGCGCGCCGACAGCAGGTAGGACTGCCGGATGAAATCGAACACCTCATTCTCGCGCCAGGCATCGTCCTTGAAGCGGCGGTCGGTCGACGCCGATTTGATCACCGGCTCGGGCTCGGCGCCCATCATCCGGCGCGCGGTGTTCTGCCAGAGCGTCATGTAGTCCTGCCAGAACCCGAGCTGGGCGGCCATCATCCGCGCCGGGTTGGCCATCAGCCGCGCGGTCATCTCCATGAAGGCGCCGCCGATGTTGAGCGGATCGGGGGCGTGCTCCTCGCTCGCCTGGCGCTTCAGCCATTCGCCCACGATACGCTGGGAGCGTTCGGCGATGTCGGCCATGGAACGACCGATCTCCGCCGGGTCGGGGAGCTTCAGGCCCGGGACTTCGGTCTTGCTCTGGTCGGCCATACCCGTCCTTTCCGTCTGCACCACCACAAGCTACATCAGCGCACGGCCTGGAGCGGATTCGACGATGCTGAGCAGCGGAAGTGGCGCGCAACCTAGGGGTGCGGGGGGGCAGGTTCAAGCTGGTTGCGGCCCCACATCCGGCAGCCCTGGCCTGCGCCGCGGCTTTGTGCTCGGCGTTCTCCTGCTGTCGGGGTGCTCCTCGCTGCCCTCCTCGGTCAATCCGGTGAGCTGGTGGCACGACCTGCAGGGCGGCAAGATCGCCGAAGAACGGCCGCCGCCGCCGGGCGCGGACCAGCCCTATCCGAACCTGGCGAGCGTGCCGCCCAAGCCGACGCCGCCGGACCGTGCGGCGCTCGCCAACATCGCCAACGCGCTGGTCGCCGACCGGACCAACGCCCAGCGCGTGGCCGCCGCCGCGCCGATCCCCGATCCATCGTCGCCGAGCGCCTCGCCGGGCTTGTTCGGCCGCGGGACGGCGCCGCCGCCTCCGCCGCCCCCCCCGCCAGGCACGGCCAGCGCCACCATGCCGGCCGCCGATGCGCCGCCGGCCCCGCCCGCTCCGCCGCCCGTGCCGGAGGTGGCTGCGCCGCCCTCGCGCGCGCCGGTCGCCGCCGTGCAGTCCGCACCACTGGCGCCGCCCGAGCCGGCCCCCGCGCCATCCACTGCCGCGCCGTCTGCCGCCCCGCCGCCGGTTGCAGCGGAACCGCTGCCCGCCTCGGCCGCCGCAGCCCCGCCGCCGCCTGCCGCATCGCCCGTCGTGAGCCACCGCCGCCGCCGCCGGTCGCGGCAGCGCCCGCCACCGCGGGTGCGACCCAGGGTTCGGCGCCGCTGGCTCCGCCCGGCACCGCGACGCTGCCGCCCGCCGTCGCCGCCGCCCCGCCGCCGGCGATGTCCGCCGCGCCGCCGCCGCCGCCCAGCCTGCCGGGCGTGGCACCGGCGCCATCCGCACCGCCCGCCACCGTCGCCATGTCGACGCCCGCCGCGCCGTCCTCGCCCAACGCCGTCGCGGTCACCTTCGTGGTGGGCTCGGCCGCCCTGACCTCCACCGCCACGGACACGCTGAAGCAGCTTGCCGCGCGGCGCGGGGCGGGCGTCATCGCCGTCACTGGCTTCGGCGACGCAACATCGAGCGACCCGGACGCCCAGTCGGCGGCCCTCGCGCTCGGGCTGTCGCGCGCCCAGGCGATGGCCGGCGCCCTCACCTCGGCCGGCGTGCCGGCCTCCGCCGTGCAGATCGACGCCTCGGCCCTCGGTCGCGGCGGCACCGCCCGTCTGGTACAATAATCCTCCAAGAAACCGCGAGACCGTCCATGAGCTCCGATCAGCCCGGTGAGTTCCACCGCATCCGCCGCCTGCCCCCCCTACGTGTTCGCCGAGGTCAACACGGCGAAGGCGAAGGCCCGCGGCATCGGCGAGGACATCATCGATCTCGGCATGGGCAACCCGGACAGCCCGACGCCGCCGCACATCGTGGCCAAGCTGGTGGAGGCGGTGCAGGACCCGCGCACCCACCGCTACTCGGTGAGCAAGGGCATCCCGGGCCTGCGCCGCGCGCTCGCCGCCTATTACCAGCGCCGCTTCGACGTCGGCCTGGACCCTGAGACAGAAGTGATCGCCACCCTCGGCTCGAAGGAGGGGCTGGCCAACCTGGCCGCCGCCATCACCTCGCCGGGCGATACGATCCTGGTACCCAACCCGTCCTATCCGATCCACCAGTTCGGCTTCATCATCGCCGGCGCGGCGGTGCGCTCGGTGCCGGCCGCGCCGGATGAGGACATGTTGCGCGCGCTGGACCGCGCGGTGCGGCATTCGGTGCCGAAGCCCACCGCGCTGATCGTCAACTTCCCGTCCAATCCGACGGCGTATCTCGCGGATCTGGATTTCTACCGCGAGATCGTGGCCTTTGCGCGGCGGAACGACATCTGGATCCTGTCGGACCTCGCCTATGCCGAGATCTATTTCGGCGACAAGGTGCCGCCGTCGCTGCTGCAGGTGCCGGGTGCCAAGGACATCGCGGTGGAGTTCACCAGCCTGTCCAAGACCTACTCGATGCCCGGCTGGCGGATGGGCTTCGCCGCCGGCAATCCACGGCTGATCAACGCGCTGACACGGATGAAGTCGTATCTGGACTATGGCGCGTTCACGCCGATCCAGGTGGCGGCGACCGCGGCGCTGAACGGCCCGCAGGACTGCGTGGAGCAGATCCGCGGGCTGTACCGCGAGCGGCGCGACGTGCTGATCCGCGGCCTGGCGCAGGCCGGGTGGGACGTGCCCTCGCCCGACGGATCGATGTTCGCCTGGGCGCCGATCCCGCCGCGCTTCGCCGGGCTGGGCAGCGTCGAGTTCTCCAAGCTGCTGCTGGCGCGCGCCAAGGTGGCGGTGGCGCCTGGCCTCGGTTTCGGCGAGCACGGCGAGGGCTATGTGCGGATCGCGCTGGTGGAGAACACCCACCGGCTGCGCCAGGCCGTGCGCAACATCCGCGGCTTCCTGCAGGCCGGCACCAACCAGGCGGAGCCGGCCGAAGCCGCGGCCGACTGAGGGCGGGCGGGGACCTCCGCCTGCCCGACCACCGCGGACTCTGCCGTCAGACGATGTCGGACCGGTGCTTGAGCATGCCCGCCCGGTCGCTGCTATGGTCCGCGCGAATCACCCACCCAGCAGAAACACAGGACGCATCCGCCATGCCCGCACCGCACCCAGGCCTCCGTCCATGACCCATCCGCTCTCCGTCGCCGTCGCCGGCCTGGGCACCGTCGGCGGCGGCGTGCTGAAGCTGCTGCGCGACAATGCCGATATCGTCGCCGCGCGCGCCGGCCGGCCGATCGCCGTCACCGCGGTCTCGGCCCGCGACCGCACGCGCGACCGCGGCGTGCCGCTGTCCGGGCTGCGCTGGTACGACGATCCGGTGGCGCTCGCGGCCGATCCCGGCGTCGACGTGGTGGTGGAACTGATCGGCGGCGCCGATGGTCCGGCGCGCGCGCTGGTGCAGGCGGCGATCGCCGCGGGCAAGCCGGTGGTCACCGCCAACAAGGCGATGCTCGCGGTGCACGGCGCGTCGCTCGCCGCGGCGGCCGAGGAGCGCGGCGTGCCGCTGGCGTTCGAGGCCGCGGTGGCCGGCGGCATCCCGGTGATCAAGGCGCTGCGCGAGGGGCTGGCGGCCAACCACATCACCCGCATCGCCGGCATCCTCAACGGCACCTGCAACTACATCCTGACCCAGATGCGCGAGCGCGGCCGCGAATTCGCCGAGGTGCTCGCCGATGCGCAGAAGCTGGGCTACGCCGAGACCGACCCGTCCTTCGACATCGACGGCATCGACGCCGCGCACAAGCTGGCGATCCTGGCGGCGCTGGCATTCGGCCGGCCGGTGGCGTTCGACGCGGTCCACGTCGAGGGCATCCGCAGCATCTCGGCGCTCGACATCGCCTTCGCCACCGAGCTTGGCTACCGCATCAAGCTGCTCGGCATCGCGCGCCGGACCGATGGCGGCATCTCGGCGCGCGTCCACCCCTGCCTGGTGCCGCAATCGGCGCCGATCGCCCGGGTGGACGGCGTGTTCAACGCGGTGGTGGCCGAAGGCGATTTCGTCGGCCGCGTCATGCTGGAGGGCCGCGGGGCAGGGGCGGGGCCGACCGCCTCGGCCGTGGTCGCCGACCTGATCGACATCGCCCGCAACCGCTATACCCCCGTCTGGGGCGCTGCCGCGGCCGAGTTGTCGGGCGCGCCGTCGGTGCCCATGAGCGCGCATCTCGGCGCCTATTACCTGCGGCTGATGGTGGTGGACCGGCCCGGCGTCATCGCCGATGTCACCGCCGTGCTGCGCGACCAGGGCGTGTCGCTGGAATCGATGCTGCAGCGCGGCCGCGCGCCGGGCGAGGCGGTGCCGGTCGTGCTGGTCACCCACGAGACGCAGGAGAGTGCCATGCGTGAGGCGCTGGCCCGCATCGCCGCCCTGAATGCGGTGCTGGAGGCGCCGGCGATGATCCGGATCGAGGCGGGATAGCCGCACTGGCGCGATCCGGCTTCCCCTCAGCCTGATGATGGCGGCGTGACGGCGGCGACGGGACTGGCCGCGTGGGCCTGGTCGGGCGTGCGCGACATGGCGGAGACCGCCGCCGGCACGCTCGACGCCACGCTGAACGAGCACCGTATCCGCCTCGCCGTTACCGGGCTCAGCCGCTCCGGCAAGACCGTCTTCATCACCTCGCTGATCCAGAACCTGCTGGCGCTCGGCCATGGCCGCGACACGCTGCCGCTGGTGTCCGCCCGGCTGGCGCAGGCCGGCCACACCCGGCTGCGCTCGGTGCGGCTGGTGCCGACCGGGGTGGAGACGCTGCCGCATTTCGACTTCCGCGGCCATTTCGCCGCACTGGCCGCCCAGCAGCCCGCCTGGCCGCGGCGGACGCAGAACCTGGCGCAGATCTCGCTGGTGATCGAGGCCGACCACGCCTCGGGACTGCGCCAGCGACTGGGCCGGCGGCGGGTGCGGCTCGACATCCTGGACTATCCCGGCGAGTGGCTGCTCGACCTGCCGCTGCTGGACCGGTCGTTCGCCGACTGGTCGCGCGAGACCCTCGCCGCCCTGGCCGTCCCGCCGCGGCAGCGCCACGCCGCGGCCTTCCTCGACTTCCTGCGCGCCATTGCGCCCGGCGATCGGCAGGACGATGGGCTGGCGCGGCGGGGGCACGACCTGTACCGGCGGAGCCTGGAGGCATGCCGTGACGAAGCCGGCCTGCACTACCTCCAGCCCGGGCGTTTCCTGTGCCCAGGGCCGCAGGGCGAGGCTCCATTCCTGTGGTTCTTCCCGCTGCCCGGCGTGCCGGAGACCCCCGCCGCAGGATCGCTCGGCGCCCTGCTGCGCGACCGGTTCGAGACCTACAAGCGCCAGATCCGGGCCGACTTCTTCGACACCCATTTCCGCGCCTTCGACCGGCAGGTGGTGCTGGTCGACGTCCTGGGCGCCCTGCACGCCGGACAGGCCGCGTTCGAGGACACCGCGCGGGCGATCCTCGACCTGGCGCAGGCGCTGCGTGACGGCTGGGGTTTCTGGAGCCGGCGGCGCTGGCTCGGACTCGTGCGTCCGATCGAGCATGTCGCCTTCGTCGCCACCAAGGCGGACCATGTGCCGGCGCTGAACCGCACCAACCTCCGGAACCTGCTGGAGGCGCTGGCGCAGCCGGCCGCGCGTTCGTGGGAGACCGTGCGGGCGCCAGTGTCGTATCATGCCGCCGCGGCCATCCGCTCGACCGAGGACGGCAGCGCGGTGCTGGGCGGGCGGACGGTGGAGGTGGTGAAGGGCGTGGTGCTGGGCGAGGACAGGGTGCGGCCGTTCTATGTCGGACAGGTGCCCTCCGCTGTGCCGCCGGCAAGCTTCTGGACCGGCCAGTATTTCGCCATGCCGGTGTTCCGCCCGCCGCTCATCGACGCGAGCGGGACGGCCGGCATCCGCCATCTCGGCCTCGATGAGGTGCTGGACGCGGTGATCGGAGACCTGCTGTGAGCGAGGTGGCGAGCGGCCGGCTGCAGCCGCCTTTGCTGCTCCAGGCGGAGCAGGACGGGCCGCAGGCGATCGGCGCCGACTGGAACCCGCCGGCGCTCGCCGCCCCGCCGTCGCGCTTCGGCTCCGCCGGCTATCTCGGTCTGGGCTTCGGCATCCTCCTGGCAAGCTGGCTGCTGGTGTCGGTGGTGACGGCGATCGCCGGGGCCTTCGCGATCTCGCCCGGGCTCGGCGCCGGCGCCACGCTGCTGGCAGCGCTCGGCGCCGGGCTGGTGGCGTTCGCCGGGCTGCGCGAATGGCGGTCGTTGCGGCGTCTGCGCCAGGTGGAGGCGCTGCGGGCCGCCCTGCGCGACGGCGCCGATCCCGAGGCCGCGCGCCGGCTGAGCCTGGAGTGGCTCGGCGACCTGGGGCGCCACGTGCCGGAGGCCGCCGCTGCCGCCGCGATGCTGGCCGATGCGGCCGACCCGGCCGAGATCAGGGCCCTGCTGCGCGGCCGCCTGGCGGACCGGCTGCGCGGGGCGACGCGCGCCATCGGCCTGCGGGCGGCCTCGGAGGCCGGCGCGCTGGTGGCGATCTCGCCGCATCCGTCCTGGGACGGGCTGATCGTCGCGCTGCGCGGCGTGCGGGTGATCCGCCAGGTGGCCGAACTGCACGGGCTGCGGCCCGGGCCGGTGGTGACGATGGCGCTGTTCGGGCGGGTGGCGCGGTCGGCGGTGGAGACCGCGACGGTGGACCTGATGTCGCAGGCGGCGGCCGACCATGTGCTCAACGGCCTGCCGGTGATCAAGCATCTGGGGGCGATCTCGGGCGCCAGCACGGCGGCCTTCCGGCTGTACCGGCTCACCCAGGCGGCCGGCCAGGCCTGCAGCCCGCTCGCCGAGTAGCGTTCCCCCCTCACAACTCGATCACCCCGCCGCGCAGCCCCTTGGCCACCGCCTCGGCGCGGCTGGTGGCGTCCAGCTTGGCGAACAGCGCCTCCAGGTGGAACTTGACCGTGTGGATCGAGATCCCCAGCGTCCGCGCCACCGCCTTGTTGCTCATGCCCTGGCCGACCAGCGCCAGGATCTCCGTCTCCCGCGGCGTCAGCAGCGGCGCGGCCTCATCGCCGGAGGCCGCACGGAAGCCGTCCGCAGCCGGTGTGGCCGCGCTCCGCACCACCAGCCCGGCCGCCACCGCACGCAGCGCCGCGTCGAGTTGCTCGGCGCTGACACTGCGGGGCAGCATCCCGGCGGGCTGCTCGCCGGGCAGCGCGTGGTCGGTCAGCGCCACCGCCGGCGCCTCCGCCTCGCCCGGCGGATGGGCCGCCTCGTGCGCCAGATCGCACAGCACCACGTCCGGCGTCTCCTCCACCACCGTGTGGCCCGCCGCCTGCACCATCGCGACCAACCCCTGCCGGCGGATCGGATCGCCGGTGAGCAGCTTCACGCGCAGGCCGGCGCTCATGCGCGGGCGGGACGCGCGCCGATCGTGACCGTCACCACGTGCACCTCGCCGGCACGCAGCAGCTTCAGCGTGGCGGGCTGGCCGACCCGTTCCGGCGCCAGCGCCGATGCCAGGCCGCGGGCGCGGCCGGTCTCGCGGCCATCCACCTCCAGGATGATGTCGCCCGGCAGCACGCCCGCCTGCTCGGCCGGCGCGCCCTGGGCGAGGCCCACCACCATCATCCCGCCGTCACGCCCGGCGGCGTCGCGGAACCGCTCCGGCACCTGGACATGCTGCAGCCCCACGCCCAGCCAGCCCCGCGCGATCCGCCCCTCGGCCAGCAGCGGGTCCAGCACGCGCTCGATCGTCGCCGCCGGGATCGCCAGCGCGCGCCGCCGCGGACCCGCCGTCGACATGCCGATCAGCCCGCCGCCCAGGGTCAACACCGGCCCGCCTTCGTCCGCGCCGAGACGCGCGTCCAGCCGCACCAGCGTGTCGATCCGCCCGCCCGCCTCGCTGTGCCACTCGGGTCCGGTCGCGTGCACCATGCCGAGCCGCCCGGTCGGCGCCCCACCCCGGTCGGCGCCCACGATCAGCGCCAGCGATCCGGCGCGCGGAGCCGGATCGGCCAGCGGCAGCGCCGCGTCGAGCGGCTGCGCCAGGCGGAGCACGGCGACGTTGGTGCCGGGATCGCGGCCGGCCAGGCGCGCCGCCACCTCGATGCCGTTGCGGACCACCGAGAACTCGCCGCCCTCCGGCAGCACCTGCTCCGACGTCACCACCGTGTCGGCCCGCCACAGGATGCCGCTGCGCTCCAGGTGGCCGGCGCGGATCGCGACGACGTAGCCGACCGAGGCGAGGCGCGCGGCCAGCGCGTCGGAGAACAGGGCGAGGGGGTCAGTCGTCATCGGTCAACTCCTGTGCGTTCGTCGGGGGCGGCCCAGCGGGGCAGCCAGCGGGGCGGCCAATGGCGCAGCCCGTGGGGCGGCCAGTGGGGCGGCCAGTGGGGCGGCCGATGGGGCGGCCACTGGACGGAGAATGCCCGTTTGCCGCGGCCGCCGGCATCGGCCGGTTGACCGGCCCCCCGCCCCGGCTGGATGGCCAGGCTGGCAACCCTTCCTTCGTTCCCCATCTGGTGCGACCGAAGGAATCCCTGCCATGCCGCTCGATGCCATCCCCACCGAAGAACTCGATCCGTATTCCACCCAGGTCGTGCACGCCTTCGAGCGTGTCGGACCCGCCGTCGTCCATGTCATCGCTTTCGCCGCCGACGGCAAGCCGCGCGGCCAGGGCTCCGGCGTGGTGTTCACGCCCGACGGCTATGTGCTGACCAACGCCCACGTCGTCGAGGGCGCTGCCCGGCTGCGCGCCTCTTTCACCGACGGCCAGGCGATGGAGGCGGCCCTGGTCGGCGCCGATGCCGATACCGACACCGCCGTGCTGCGCCTGTCCGGCAGCGGCCTGCCGCACGCCGAACTCGGCAGTTCCGCCGGCCTGCGGGTCGGCCAGCTCGTCGTCGCCATCGGCAACCCCCTGGGCTTCCAGTGCACCGTCACCGCCGGCATCGTCTCGGCGCTCGGCCGCACCCTGCGCACGCCGTCGGGGCGCGTGATCGAGAGCGTGATCCAGACCGACGCGCCGCTGAACCCCGGCAATTCCGGCGGCCCGCTGGTGAACGGCGCCGGCCGCGTGGTCGGCATCAACACCGCCACGATCCTGCCGGCGCAGGGCATCTGCTTCGCGATCGGCATCGACACCGCGGTGTGGGTGGCGACGCGGCTGATGCGCGACGGACGGATGCGGCGCTCGCGCCTCGGGCTGTCGGGGCAGACCGTGCCGATCGCGACGCGGGTGCGCCGGTTCCACGGGCTGGAGCAGGCGGGCGGCATGCTGGTGCTGGACGTGGCCGAGAACGGTCCCGCGTCGGCCTCCGGCGTGCAGCGCGGCGACACGATCGTGGCGTTCGACGGCGCGCCGGTGTCCGGCGTGGACGACCTGCACCGGCTGCTGACCGCGGAGCGGGCCGGGCGGGCGTTGCCGCTGCGGCTGCTGCGCCGGGCGGAGATGCTGGACCTCGAGGTGACGCCGGCCGAGGTGTGAGCCGCGCGCACCGGGGGACGCGGACGGGGGGACGCGGACGGGCGCGCGCGGGGGGGCGCGGGGCAGCGTTCGTGTGGGTCCGTGTCCGGGTGGTCTGCGGCGTGCCCGGGTCGGGCGAGGGGCCCGGTCCGCGGCTGGCCGGTCCGGGCGTCCGGTCTCTCCCCGCTCCGTCCGTACTCCGTCGTGGTGGCAGGGCCTGGCCGCGCCATTCCTGTCTTTCGCGCCGCGCAGGACGATGTGGTGCCGTGGCCAGGACCCGGCATGACGGGAGGAAATGTCTGGTCCCAGACTGCAACCTTGACCGGACGGTCGAGGGATTGGCGCATGCCGTGCGCTAGCCGCTGCCGTCCGGCAGCAGTTGCAGCCGGACGGCAGCGGGCTCGGTCATGTCGGTGCCGATTGCGGCATGGCGGGACGTGCCCGGCCCGCGCGGGGTGACGAGAGTGGCGGCCGGGGCGCGCGGCTTCAGGGTGGTCTTGGGCAGCGGGCGGGGCCTGGTGGGGCGGTAGCCGCCGGGGCGTCGGGCAGGGGGAGCGGCAATATCCGGTCGAGGATGTCCGCCACCAGGCGGGCGAGGTTGCCGCCATAGCGGATGATGAGGGCGCGCACGTCCTGCCAAAGAGGATGGTCGGGCCGGATGCCGAGGTCGCGGCAGATATCGGCGATGACGGCGCCGATCGGGCGATGGCGGATGGCCTCGGCGATCTGCTGCGCCGAGGGGAGGGGATCGAGCCGGGCGTCCGGCTGCCGCGGTGTGGTCCGGGTGCGTGGGGTCGCGGCGGGTTTCGCGGGCGCGCGTGGCGGGGGTGGAGCGTCGAGGCGTTCGGCGCTGCGCACCAGCCGATCCTCGAGCGCCCCGGCCATCAGCAGGCCGTGGGTGATGCGGGCGAGGATCCGCGCGATGTCCTGGGTGCCGAAGGTGCGGGTGATGGCGGGGAGGCCCGCCGCCGTCGGCTGCCGCAGCGTCGCGACGAGGTCGCGGCCGTAGTCGATCAGCTTGCGGAGGAGGGCGCGCAGGCGGCCGGATGCGCTGGGTGGGGGAGGGATGGTGGGTGCGTCGGCCGTTGCTGGCATGGGGGTGAGGAGACCATGGTAGGGCGGCGCGTGGCAAGGAATATTTCCCTAACACGGGGCGCGTTGATCGGCCCGGGAGCTTCCGGATATATACCCGGCGACATACGACATGGTCGACCTTGGCCAGTCGTGCAGAGAAGCGAGCGGTGGCGAGTCATCGATCCAGACAGGCCGACCGGGGCATCGTTTGATTCGAACTCCAGACCTTCACCAGACCTTCAAAGGAGATCGCGACCTGATCCGCGCGCTCGCGCGGAAGCTGGTCGAGCAGGGGCCGGAGGCGGGGCCGATCCGCCGGGCGGTGCAGCAGGCGGTTTCCGGCGAGCCTGGCAGGTCCGGGCGCATCCTGGCGGCGTTGCGCCGCTCGCCCCTGGTCGGCGCCGGGCTCGACGTGACGCGCCCGCGTGACGAGGGGCGCGAGGTCGATCTGTGACGCGGTATCTGCTCGATACCAACATTATCAGCAACGTCGTCAAGCCGCAGCCTTCGGAGTCGTTACTCGCCTGGATGGCGGCCCGGTGGAACGAGGATTTGTTCATCGCGTCGCTCACGGTCGCGGAAATCCGCCGTGGCATCCTGGGGAAGGCGCCTGGCAGAAAGCGGGCGGCGCTCGAGGCGTGGTTCTCTGGCGCGGATGGCCCACAGGCGCTGTTTGCCGGCCGCATCCTGCCGTTCGATGAAGCGGCGGCGCTGGTTTGGGCGCGCCTGATGGCGGAGGCCCGGACGGCCGGTCGGCCACGCAGCGCGCTCGACATGGTCATCGCCGCGGTGGCGGTGGCGCCGACCTGACCCACTACTTGCCGACCATTTTCATACGGCTAAGCAATGGACTATCTATTTTGCTCTGTAGTTATCCTGCTTTGGTGCGATGACTGTGACAGAAGCTGCTTCGTGAAGAATCTTAGCCGTGTCCTCTGCTGACATGCCCATTGTTTGAACAATACGCCCATCCTTGGTCTGAATCATCACTCTGCGAGAAGCCCTACCGTTGAGCCACGCAACGAGTACCTTTCCGAACGGCAAAGCAATGGTGGCAATACCCCTTAGAAGCTCCAGAGTCTCGGTGGAAGCCACCAATCCTACCGGACGTCGCGCCACAAGCTGCAACCCATGTGAATCGCAGAGCTTGCGGAATTCTGCATTGTCGAATCCTCCAAGCACAACGCGCAAATGAGTCATCATCGCCCCTATCCGCAGAAGCCATCGGGAGAATATGCTGGCAGAATAACGGCAGGAGTGGCAATGCTTCCTGTAACCGACGAGCAGTGCAGCCGCTGCACACCTCGGGACGACTATCGTTACCCAGGGAGCAATCTAGAGCAGATTCCGTTCGTGTAGGCTCACGGAACCCGCTCTAGCTTGATGTCTGAGAGCGCGATTCACCGCTCCAGTGAATCTACCTGCGCGGATCACACTCTAGCGCGTTACATCGGCTGGGTCTTCGGCACAGCTCCGGCAGATGTGGTTGGGATCATACCTGCCGCTCTGTTGCGGGCAGTTAAGACGCTGATTGCTGATATTCTCGATCAAAGGTCTCGCGGTTTCGGATCAGACGTGCGCGGGCTCAATGGTTTCTCGACTATACTGTTCAGTCGGAGTCAGCGGCGGCCGAGATTTCTTGCACATCTCGGGCTGATTGCCAATGCGGTGGTGATCGGGGTAAATACGAGGAACGAACGATAGACCCGGCGGTGCGGGTGCTGGCTTCGGATCCGGACGCTTTGCGTAGGAGGGCGAGAGAAACATGTTGAAGGTTAGTCGGTCTTTGGACGTCGGGCGTTTGCAGGAAACAACCCTTGCAGACGAAGGTGTCCTTGAGAGTGTCCTGCGTGATCTTATCTTTAATAACCGCCAGCTTGCCCTAGCAGGCTGCTGAAGAACGCCTTTCGGCCGCCGCCCGGGATATATTGATTCGCGCGTGATGCTCGGCGCGAAACGGTGATGCGCCTACGAAGAGTCTGCGATTCATTTCTGTCACTCGTTGCCTGCCCGCCGGACTTTTTCAGCAGCCTGCTAGCCGAGATCGACGAGGCGAATTTAGTGCTCCTGGCCACGAATCAGTTGCTCACCTCGCTATCCGTGACAGAATCGACTTGCTTGGCTTGGATACGGATGGAGCCACAGTGATCATCGAGCTAAAGCGTGGTAAGCACAAGCTACAATTGCTTCAGGCGGTATCATATGCTGCTATGATTGCCAGCAGGCCGACTGAGTGGTTCAAGCAACAATTGACGCCGGATCAGCTCGATGACCTCCAGAACGGGGGGCTTTCAGAAGGTCTGGACCGGCCTATTAACAAGACGCAACGAATTGTACTGAGCGCAGAAGAGTTCGAGCCTCAGGTGATTATTGCATCAAGGTGGCTTCGTGAGTTTGGTATTGGCGCGAAATGCATAGAACTTAAGGTAACAAGAGACGAGGCAGATCCAGAATTACGCTATATGCAGTTCGCTCAGATCTTTCCATCACCCTACACAGACTATCTTGTGCCCGATCTTGCTGATTCGATGCCCCCCGAATTTGCGGGACTGCTCGCGGACTTGAAGGCTTACGCATCATCCCGTTCATCCAATACTGGAGCGTCACCAAGGCCGCATTCTGCCCAGGGTGCGAAGGCTAACCCCACCGACCGGGAAAGCTTCCTAAGTTCATTGAGACGTCCCGAACTCGTGGAATTTGCGAAGCGGTGGGAGGAGAACGGCGAAAAGATACTGCCTGACTCTGGTTACCGCCTGGTTTTCC
This sequence comes from Acetobacteraceae bacterium, assembly GCA_037201625.1. Lineage (GTDB taxonomy): Bacteria > Pseudomonadota > Alphaproteobacteria > Acetobacterales > Acetobacteraceae > JAMXLO01. Next base: position 1,237,449 of record JBBCGR010000004.1, read on the forward strand.
CGCGTACAAGAGAGCGCTGGCGGGTCCAACTCAGAGGCGACTATGCGTGGGTCATGCAAAATGGGCGATTTGAGGAAGACAAGAAATTTTGGAAGGACCGATTGAGCCACGAGGCACGCATACGTGTCCTTCGGGACGGAGCGAGATTACACTTCGACCTACGCACCAAACCGGACCTCGACGCCTTCTGGACGGCAATCAACGGCACCTCAAGACGATACACTTCAGCACGGTCTAACCTTCCAACTGGCACAAGTGCCCGTTCAGTGCATCGTGCCTTCCGTTATGAGCGGGTGAAGTAGGTCGGTCTCAGCTCGAGCGATTGCCGGCTACGCCGTGCACGTCAGTCGTATAGCAACTGCGACTCGGGCGCGCACACCGCCGAGGCCAAGCGCATATGGCACCAGTGGGCAGGTGCGATATGCGGCCGGGTTCGCCACTGCCCAAGATCAACGGTTTGCTTCTGTTCAACGTCACGGACTTTGCACAAAGGCGGCGGGCGTGATGATGGGGATGTCCCGAAAGGGGTGCAGCACGAGCAGATCGGCATCGCCACTGACGATGAGATCTGCTTTCCCGTTGACCGCCAGTTCAAGGAACTTGTCATCCTTCGGGTCGCGGCAGGCAATAATGCGTTCGGCAATGGGCACAAGCTCCGCACTTGCCATCAACTCGTTCAACCGTTCGCGCGCGGCCGGCGCAATCAGCCGCGCCAGGTACGGGCGGGCGATCACCTCCCGGAGTTCCGCCTCAGTCACACGGGACTTCAGCACCACATCCCGCTGCGAGGCCTGATACACCGCGAGGCTCGGGACCGTCTGCGCCTTGATCGCAGCACTGACGAGGACGCTGGTGTCGATGACAATCCTCATCCGAGGCGGGTGGCAACGTCCTCTCTCGCCTGTTCGATGAGCCGGTCGATGTCGTCATCGCTCAGCCCGGCAGCGACGACCAGCTTGCGTGACTCCCGGCGGCCGGGAAACACCTCCGGCTCGATCGTCAATGTCACACGTTCATCGTCGCTCATGCCGCGACGTTTCAGGGCGTCGGCAATCTCTCCGACCGTGACCTCGATCACCTCACGTGGTGCGGCCATCTCCATACCCTTTCCGGAACAGGCGAAGCGCCCTGACCGAGCAGGCCCACGCTACCACAGCCGGCACGCCCGGACATCATGCGTCACCGCCCCCTACCCCCGCGCACAGAAGCACGACACCGCCACCGGCACATCGGCCCGCGCCGCGGCGATCTCCACCCGCTGGCGGATCAGCGCCGCCTCCACCGTCTCGCCGCGCCGCTCCAGGCAGTCCAGCAGACCGCGCAGCGCCCACACATTGTCCGGATGGATCTGCGCCCGCGGCAGCGCACCGCCCAGCCCCAGATCCTCGCGATACACCGCCTCGGCCTCCGCCGCCCGGCCCTGCTCCAGCAGCAGCGCGCCCAGCGCGTGGCGCACCGGCTGCATCCAGCCCCACGGCTCGTCGTACGGCAGGTCATCCTCCAGCGCCACCGCCGCGCGCAGATGCGCGAACGCCGCATCATGCGCACCGCGGCGATACAGGATCTCGCCCGCCAGCATCGCATCGGCGATCGCCAGCAGCGCCGTGCAGGTCACGTTGTGCAGCAGCCGCGAGTCCGGCACGCGCGCCGCCGCCGCACGGAACAGCGCCTGCTCCGCCTCGGCCGCCGCCACATCCCCGAGTGCCGCGAGCGCCACGCCGCGCGCGTAGTGCAGCATCGCCACCGTGTTGCAGTACAGCGCCGGGTCCGAGGGCAGCGTCTGCGCCAGGATCTCGTGCCACTTGCCGAAGCGCACCAGCACGTGCTGGCGGATCGCGACGTAGCTCTCGAAGAAATCCGCCATCGGCGGCGAGGGCACGCGCAGGAACGCCTCCGGCATCGTCTCCACCAACTCGTCGGCCGCGGCGATGGCGGGCGCGAACTGGCCCAGGAACATCGCGCCATAGGCAGCGAAATGGTAATTGTGTACGCGGTAGCCCGAGTAGAAATTCATCGGCCCGGCGCGGTCGTAGAACCTGCGGTCGGCGACGATGGCCTTCTGGTTCCAGTGCATCGCGTCGCGATACTGGCCGCACTGGATGTCGATATGCGTCGGCATGTGCGTCAGGTGGCCCATGTCGGCGAACTGCTCGCGCAGCGCATCGCCGGTGACCAGCGCGGCCTCGGGATGCGGCGACATCTCCATCAGGTGCACGTGCAGGTGCAGCAGGCCGGGATGGCGCATCGCATCCGGCTGGTCGCGGAAGGCATCCTCGAGCACCGTGCGCGCCTCCAGCGTGCCGGCGCCTGGCGTGGGCTCGCCGGTGCGCGCGTTCCACATCTGCCAGGGCGTGCGGTTGAGGATCGCCTCGACAAAGATGGCGCGCAGGTCGAGGTCGGCGGGATGCGCCCGGTGAGCGGCGCGCATGGCGTCGGCGAAGGCGTCGTTCCAGGGCTTCTGGTCCTCGATCGGATCGCGCTGCGGATAGCGGGCGGGCAGCGCCTCGATCATCGCGCGCTCCGGGGCGCTGACGGTGGCGGCGCGCGCGAGGGCGGCGCGCGATGCGTCGTAGGAGCGGGCGAGGGCGGCGGCCTTGCCCGGCGCGTCCATCAGGTCCCAGGGAAAGTTGTAGTTGGGACCGGCGGCGTAGCCGATGCCCCAGTGCGCCATCGCGCAGTCGGGGTCGGCCCGCAGCGCCTGCTCGAAGCAGGCGAGTGCTTCCTCGTGGTGGTAGCCGTAGCACCAGTTGAGGCCGCGATCGAACCAGCGCTGCGCATCGGCCGAGGCCGTGGTGATGCTGCGGGCGTAGCGGCCGAGATCGTAGGGATAGTCCATGGCGGGCGCTCCCCGGGGGATTCTGGACGGTGGTCGGCGACTGTACCTGGCGCGGCTGCGATGGTGCAACGAAATCCCGGCTGCGGCGCGGCGCACTGGACGGGAGGCCGGGCGAGGGGCGATAGGGTTGCGCTCCGCAAGGAGGACCTGCCGATGCGACACCCCTGGCTGGGCGCGAGTGCACTGCTGCTGTTGCTGCCGCTCGGCGCGACATCGGCCGAACCCGTGGTCGTCACCCCGCTCATGGCCACCGCCGTGACGGTGAGCGGCCAGCCGATCGTGCTGCCGCAGAAGGACGTGCACCTGGCGGTCTCGACCTACGACATCGCCGCCGGCGCGAGGCTGCCGGAGCATCGGCATCCGTTCGCGCGCTACGCCTATGTGCTGGCGGGCACGCTGGAGGTGACCAACGTCGAGACCGGCCGCAGCGAGACCTTCAAGGCCGGCGATTTCATCGTCGAGGCGATCGGCCAGTGGCACAAGGCGGTCAATCTCGGCACCGACGCCGTGCGGCTGCTGGTGATCGACCAGACCGAGGGCGCGCAGGGCAACACGGTGCTGCGGCCGTAGCCGGCCGTTCGGGGCTTCACCCCGGACCCCGACCAAGGGGCGCTGCGCCCTGGACCCCCGCCGAGGGCGGAGCCCTCGGGACCCCGGACTCTGGCTTGGGTGGGAGGGAGGCCCCTACTCGGGCCTCCCTCCCACCCAAGCCAAAATTGGGATTGCAAAGGCTGCGCCTTTGCTGGAGGTCCAGGAGGCAACGCCTCCTGGCGGGTTCCAGGGCGGAGCCCTGCGCGCGCATTGGGCGGCGCGCGCAGTCCTGCTAGTCTGCCGGGAATCCCACCGCCCGGAGGAACGCCCATGGACGCCAACGCCCCGCAACCCGGTGACGTCACCGACCGCAACCTCGCGCTCGAGCTTGTGCGCGTCACCGAGGCCGCCGCACTCGCCGCCTCGCGCTGGATCGGCCTCGGCAAGAAGAACGAGGCGGACGGCGCCGCGGTCGAAGCCATGCGCCGCGCCTTCGACCAGGTCGCGATCTCCGGCACCGTGGTGATCGGCGAGGGCGAGATGGACGAAGCGCCGATGCTGTATATCGGCGAGACCGTCGGAGCCGGCGGGCCGCCGATGGACATCGCCGTCGATCCGCTGGAGGGCACCACGCTGACCTCGAAGGGCGGGCCGTCCGCACTCGCCGTGGTGGCGCTGGCCGAGCACGGCAACTTCCTGCACGCGCCCGACATCTACATGGACAAGATCGCCGTGGGCGGCGGATTGCCGGACGGCGTGGTGGACCTCGACGCGTCGGTGGCCAGCAACCTGCGGGAGTTGGCGAAGGCGAAGAAGTGCTCGGTCGGCGACCTGATGGCGTGCATCCTCGATCGCGACCGCCACAAGGAACTGATCGCGAAGGTGCGGGAGGCGGGCGCGCGCATCATGCTGATCAGCGACGGCGACATCACCGGTGCGGTCGCGCCTGCCACGCCCGAATCGGAGATCGACATCTACCTGGGCTCCGGCGGGGCGCCGGAAGGCGTGCTGGCGGCGGCGGCGCTGCGCTGCATCGGCGGGCAGATGCAGGGCCGGCTGATGTTCGAGAACGACGAGCAGGTGCAGCGGGTGAAGGAGATGGGCCATCCCGATCCGCGGCGGAAGTTCACGCTGGAGGAGATGGCGAAGGGCGACGTGATGTTCGCCTGCACCGGCGTCACCACAGGCACCATGCTGCGCGGCGTGAAGCGCTTCGGCCGTGGCGCGACCACGCACTCCATGGTGATGCGCAGCAAGTCGGGCACGGTCCGCTTCGTCGAGGCGCACCACAACTTCGCGACCAAGACCTGGCTGCAGGATTGATGTCCCTGCCGGCCGATGCCGGCTGCGTCCTGGGCGTCGGCCGCAGCCTGAACGGGCGACGCTGGATCTGGCGCAGCGGTGAGGACCGTGTCGGCCTGGGCATCGCCCAGCGCATGGGCCTGCCCGAGATCGTCGGCCGCCTGCTGGCCGCGCGCGGCGTCGATATCGAGGCGGCGTGCCATTTCCTGGAGCCGACCCTGCGGGCGCTGCTGCCCGATCCGTCCACGCTGATGGACATGGACATCGCCGCCGAGCGCCTCGCCCATGCGGTGCGCAACGGCGAGACGGTGGGCGTGTTCGGCGACTACGACGTGGACGGCGCGTGCAGTGCGGCGCTGATGGTGACGCTGCTGCGCGACCTGGGGTGCGAGGTGCTGCACCACGTGCCGGACCGCATGATGGAGGGCTACGGCCCCAACGGTCCGGCGCTGCATTCGCTGGTGCTGCGCGGGGCCAGCCTGATCGTCTGCGTCGACTGCGGCACGGCGGCGGCCGATGCGCTGGGGTTCATCGCGGGCGATGCCGATATCATCGTGCTGGACCACCACAAGGCGGAGGGGCCGCCGCCGTCGATCGTCGCGACGGTCAATCCCAACCGGCTGGACTGCCTGTCGGGGCAGACCGGGCTATGCGCGGCGGCGGTGGCGTTCCTGGCGGCGGTCGCGACGGTGCGCGTGCTGCGCCGCCAGGGCTTCTTCGCGACGCGGCGGGAGCCGGACCTGATCGCGCTGCTCGACCTGGTGGCGCTGGCGACGGTGTGCGACGTGATGCCGCTGACCGGCATCAACCGGGCGCTGGTGTGCCAGGGGCTGAAGGTGATGGCGCGCCGCGCGCGGCCGGGCCTCGCGGCGCTGCTGGACGTGGCGCAGACGCGCGAGCGGCCGACCGCCGGCACCTGCGGCTTCGCGCTGGGGCCGCGGATCAATGCGGCCGGGCGCATCGCGGAGGCCGATCTCGGGCTGCGGCTGCTGCTGTGCGACGACATCGTGGAGGCGGCGGCGCTGGCGGCGACGCTGGACGCGGTGAACCGCCAGCGCCAGGAGGTCGAGAGCGCGATGCTGGACGATGCGCTGGCCGCGGCGGCGCGCCAGGCGGAGCAGGGGCACGCGACGCTGGTGGTGAGCGGGGCGGCCTGGCATCCGGGCGTGGTCGGCATCGTGGCCGGCCGGATCAAGGAGCGGTTCAACCGGCCGGCCTGCGTGGCGGGCATCGCGGACGGGCTGGCGAAGGGCTCGGGCCGCTCGGTGGCCGGGCTGGACCTGGGCGCCGCGGTGATCGCCGCGCGGCAGGCGGGCATCCTGAAGACCGGTGGCGGGCATGCGATGGCGGCGGGCTTCTCGCTGCCGCCGGACCGGATGGCGGACTTCCACGCCTTCCTGGACGAGCGCCTGGCGGCGGCGGCGCTGCTTCCCGCGGCGGCGGACCTGTCGGTGGAGGGCACGCTGGCGGTGCTGGGCGCGACCACGGAACTGGCGCACCAGCTTGCCCGGCTGGCGCCGTTCGGGGCGGGCAACGAGGAGCCGATGCTGGTGCTGCAGCGCGCCCGGGTGATCCGCGCCGACCGGGTGGGGCGCGAGGGCACCGCGATCCGCGCCTATGTGGAGGGCGAGGGCGGCGGGCCGCGGCTGAAGGCGATGCTGTTCCGGGCGCGGGACGGGGCGCTGGCGGAGGCGCTGCTGGGGCAGCGGGGCATGCCGCTGCATCTGGCGGGGCATCTGCGCGCCGAGGAGTGGAACGGCTCGGTGAACCCTGGATTCTTCATCGCGGACGGTGCGGCGGCTTGACCCTCGGGTGACCGTCCGCTACCCACCGCTGCCCTCGCACCTGCGGCGCGGCGCGGTCCCGTTCGTCTAGAGGCCCAGGACACCAGCCTTTCACGTTGGTAACACGGGTTCGAATCCCGTACGGGACGCCATGCAGCCTGACCGGTCGCGCCATCGCGGGCCGATCCGGCCCTGCAAGGCGCGCAGGACAGTGCGAAAGCAACAGGACGATGCCGATGAAACACCTCACGCTGCTGGCTGCGATTCTGCTGGGCGGCTGCGCCGTGGCATCGGGAGGCAATGAGGCGAGCGCCGGTGCGCCGGTCGGGTATCTGTACCACGACGGCAATCACATGGGGGGCGTCAGCCAGCCGTCGCCTCAGGCGCTGTACAATGCGGCGCACGGCGTCTGGCTGTGGCCGCCCGCCGAAAGCGACCGCCCGGGCTGATCCAACCCAGGGCCAACTGCCCAGGGACACGTACCCCGGCCCACTCGTTCCGCAGCCGGCTACGGCTGTAACCCGAACGATCGCGCCTGACACCGCCGGGTAATTCCGCGCCAGCAATCTCCGGTTCCAGCGCCGCGACAACGCGATCCTGGACCGCGGCCGAACTCCATCCCCGACGCACCCGGCCGCCGTCCTGCGCGCGGCTGCGTGCCGTCGCCCGCCCGACAGGGAGTGTCATGGCCGCAATCGTCGAACTGGGCATGCTGGTTGCCGTGGTGGCGCTGTTCGCCGGGCTCGGCAGACTGGCGTGGCTCGCCGAGGGGCGGCTGCTGCGCTGGGGCGGCATGGCGGTCGCGGCGCTGGTCGCCTCTGCGTCGCTCGTAGCGTTCGTTGTCGCGGCCATCGGCCTGTACCGGACCGGGGCGCGCACTGCGCCGGTGCCGCAGGTGAGCGTTGCCGGCACGCCGGAGCAGATCCGGCGCGGCCATGCCATCGCCGACAGCTTCTGCGCCGGCTGCCATACGCGCGGGGGCACGCTGACCGGCGGCTTCGACGTCGGGGGGGAGCTTCCGCTGCCGGTCGGCTCGTTCGTCGCCGCCAACCTGACGCCGGCGGGCGCCCTGCGGGACTGGTCGGATGGCGAGATCTTCCGTGCCATCCGCAACGGCGTCGACGCGCACGGGCGCTGGCTGGTGATGATGTCCTACACCAACGCCGGGAAACTCAGCGACGAGGACACGCTGGCGGTCATTGCGTATCTGCGCAGCCTGCCCGCGCTCGGCGTCGCCACGGGCGATCCGCCGGACCGTCTGACGCTGCTGGGCCTCGTCATGCTGGGGTCCGGCCTGCTGCCGCGCGGCAAGCCCGTGCACACCGGCGCGGTCTTGGCGCCGGCAAAGGCGCCCACCGCGGCCTATGGCGAATACATCCTGTCGTACCAGGATTGCCGCGAATGCCACGGCGCCGATCTCACGGGCGGCGTGCCGGGCCAGCTTCCGCCGGTCGGGCCCGACCTCACGGTGGTGCAGGCCTGGGACCTGCCGGAGTTCATCGCCACCATGCGGACCGGCAGGGATCCGGGCGGCCGCCAGCTCAATGAGGTGATGCCGTGGCGCGCGATCGGCCGGATGGACGATGAAGAACTGAGCGCGGTCTACCGGTACCTGCGGCAGATGCCCGGGTCTGGCGGTTAAATGGAGCGCCGTTGTCCAAGAGCGTGATTCACCGCTTCGGTGATTCCATCCGGGCCGCTCGCGCCTACGACCAGAACACCGGCATCGACTTGAACTGCCGCCAGTGCTTGCGCAGCGTCGATCCCACGGCGATCCGGTCGCAGGCCTGCCAGCCCATCACAGCACCGATCGCACGCTGCACGTCGGGCGATACCGGATCGGCGGCGAGCGTGAGCAGGAACGGCCGGGTGGTGATCGCGTCGTGATCATGGCCGAGCGCATCCTGCAGGTCGGCGATGCACGCCAGGTAGTCCTTGGCATTCGAGCGGCCGCCGTGCAGTCCCTGGAAGAACTCCGCCGCGTAGCGCAGCTTCTTCAGCGATATCCGGACGCGATGCCGCGCCTCGGGCTGCAGGTGACGGAAATGCGCGCCCTGGTGCAGCACCTTGCGATACAGCCGGGTCATCACCCGGGCGGCGAATTCGGGCGCCGGCAGCAGCAGCAGCGGCAGCGACTGGCCGTCCAGCTCGTTGCGCCAGCCGCGGGATTCGATCCAGTGGCGCAGCGACAACTGGAACCGGTTGTAGCGTGGGCTGGCCAGCGCCTCGCGCAGGTCGGCATAGGCCGCCATCCGGTGCGGTTCGGCCGCCTGGCGGAGGCCCTCGAAATCCGCAATGTCCAACTGCAACGCTTCGGCCGGTGCGCTCACCGTCTCGGTGATGAAGACGTCCCAGTCGCGCGCGCCGCCGAGCAGTCCCGCCAGCCACTTGGCCTCGGCCGCGAACCCCTCGAGCGTCGGCGAGCCGAGTTCGCGGCGCAGCAGGATGCACGCCGTGCGGAAGCGGCGCAGCGCGACGCGCATCTGGTGCACACCCTCCGGATCGCGGCCACCCTCCGCCACGATCTGGTTCGCCAGCAGGTGATGCTGGCAGGTCCCCAGCAGCACGCCGATCGTGTCGTCCAGCGTGTACTCGGCGGTGATCGACGGCGAGACCGCCTTGGTCGACTTCGGCGCCAGCCCGAAGGCGAGCCCGTAGCCGCGGTCGGACTTGCTCTGCGTGCCGATCCGCAGCGGCGCCGCGTCGAGCAGTTCGATCCCGAGATCGTACAGCACGCGCGCCTCGCCGCTCTTGATCTCGAGTTCGATCTCGTTGAGCGGTTCGCGGTGCTCGCCGGCCTCGATGCAGCCTTCGTCGAACGCCACCTCGATCACCGCGCCGAGCAGGTCGAGATGCTGGGTGCGCCGGCGCACCTTGGTCGTGAAGACGGGGCGCAGTTCGCCCGCGGCCAGGGTGTCGAACGGCGCGCCGATCTCCGCCATCGGCATCGCCGAGAAATCGGGTGCCAGGCTGCCGGTCGGCACCTCCCACTCGCCGCGGGCGAAAGGCTGGCCGTTGGCCGGGGCGCGCTTCAGCGTCTGGGTGAAGCGCCGGCCGCTGCGCCGCACGCGCAGCGACAGCCCGTGGCTGAACAGCGTGCGTTCCGGTGTGTCGTAATAGACCGCCTCGAGCCGTCGCGTGGTGCCGGCGCTGCGCGCGTGACGGGTGATGATCGGCGCTTCGCGAAGCCGCTCCAGCCCGCCCGACGGGACGAGCAGTTTCAGCTCGACCTCGTTCCTCAGGTCGGGCCTGGGTCTGGCCGGAACCTCTGTGGCACCGGACCCCGGCGCCCGCGTGACCCGGCCATTCAGCATGCGTCCATCAGAGGGAGTTGCGTACAACTTCTAGGCCGAAGCGGGATTTGCCGGCAAGGCGCGTCGCAAGAACATTGCCGCGAGACGCGATCGCGGCCGGGCAGGGACGCATGGTCCGGCCGCGTCGCCATCGCTCCAGCGCCCGCCATCGCTCCAGCGCCCGCCATCGCTCCAGCGCATCGCCATCGCTACAGCAGGTCGGCGATCTGGATCGGCAGCGACCGCACGCGCCGCCCGGTCGCGTGATAGACCGCATTGGCGATCGCAGGCGCCACGCCCACCAGTGCGATCTCGCCCAGTCCCTTGACCCCCAGCGCATTGACGTGCGGGTCCTGCTCGTCGACGAAGATCGCATCGAGGTCGGCGATGTCGAGGTTCACCGGCACCAGGTAGTCCGCCATCGACGCATTCACCAGGCGCCCGTCGCGCGGGTCGAGCACGGTCTGCTCCATCAGCGCCATGCCGATGCCGCCCACCATGCCGCCGGTGCACTGGCTGCGCGCCAGCAGCGGATTGATCACCCGGCCACAGCCATAGGCGCCGACGACCCGGCGCACGCGCACCAGCGCGAGGTCGGGATCGACCGACACCTCGACGAACACCGCCCCGAACGAATGCATCGAATACTGCTTCTGCGCATCGGCGCTGCGGCTGCCGACCGCCTCCGCCTCCAGCGTGCCGTGCCGCGCCGCGATCGCGGCATAGGTCTCCGAGCGGTCGCGCAGATGGTCGCGCACCATCAGCCGGCCATCGACCGCCTCGACGTCGGACGCAGCGGCGCCGAACAGCGGCGAGCGCGGGTCGCCGATGGCGGCCTGCACCGCCTTCTCCCGCACCGCGCTGCAGGCGGCGAGCACGGCGGAGCCGACCGAGGCCATGGTCATCGATCCGCCATGCGGCGGCGTCACCGGGAAATCCGACCTGCCGAGCCGGAAGGCGATCTGCTGCATCGGCAGGCCCAGCGCATCGGCGGCAACCTGCGTCATCGAGGTATAGGTGCCGGGCCCCATGTCGCTGGACGCCGTCTCCACCTCCACCGGCCCGTTCGCGGTGATGCGGGCACGCGCCCCCGCGGGCGACTGGATCGCCGGATACGTCGCGGTCGCCACGCCCCAGCCGATCAGCAGCCGGCCGTCGCGCATCGAGCGCGGCCGCGGATCGCGCCGCTGCCAGCCGAAACGCGCGCCGGCCTGCTCCATGCACGCGCGCAGCGACCGGCTGGAGAACGGCCGGTTCTCGCCTTCGTCGATCGCCGGCTCGTTGAGCAGGCGCAGCGCCACCGGGTCCATGCCGAGCGCGACCGCAAGCTCGTCCATGGCACACTCGACGGCGAAGACCCCGCTCGCCTCGCCGGGACCGCGCATATAGGTGGGCGTGCTGGTGTCGCCGCGCACCAGCCGGTAGCTGGAGCGCACATTCGGGCACGAATACAGATACGACGTCACCGTCGTCAGCGCCTCGGCAAATTCCTCATAGCGCGAGGTCTCGCCGGTCCCCTCATGCACGATCGCGTTCAGCCTGCCGTCGCTGCCCGCGCCGAGAGCGACGCGCTGCACGGTGCGCGGCCGGTAGCCCGTGACGTGGAACATCTGCCGGCGCGTGAGCACGAGCTTCACCGGGCGGCCGACCTGGCGCGCGGCCATCGCCGCCACCGTGACATGCGGCCAGGTGCGCAGCGCAGTGCCGAACGCGCCGCCGATGAACGGGCAGATCACCTGCACATGGTCCGCCGGCAGGCCGAAGATCGCAGCGATCTCCTTCTGCTCGTTGACCAGGTACTGGCTCTTGCTCCACAGCCGCAGCCGGTCGCCGTTCCATGCCGCGATCGTGGCGTGCGGCTCCATCGGATTGTGGTTCTCGCGCGCGATCCGGTACACCGCGTCGACCTGCACTGGCGCCTGCGCCAGCGCGCCATCGGCGTCGCCACGCTCCTTGTCGGCAGCCGCGCGCCCCCCACCGGGCGGGACCGACGCGACACCCTCCACCCGAAGCTCGGGGATTTGCGACTGATAGCTGACGCGCAGCCGCGCCGCGGCGTGCTCCGCCTGGTCCAGCGTCTCGGCGACGATCGCCGCCACCGGCTGGCCGAAGAAGCGGACCGTATCGTCCTGGAACACGTGCAGCCGCTCGCCGGCCGGATCGATCGGTCCCCTGAACGGCGTGTAGGCGAGTTTGGCGGCATCGAGGTGGGAGAGGACCGCCAGCACGCCCGGCAGGCCCCGCACGTCCGCCGCATCGATCGCGGTGATGCGGCCGAGACCGACCGTGGCGGAGACGATCACGGCATAGGCCTGGCCCGGCTGATCGAACTCGCTGGCGTAGCGCGCCGCGCCGGTCACCTTGGCGGGGCCGTCGACGCGGGTGAGCGGCTGGCCGATGGCGTTCATGCTGCTTCTCCCGCGAGTTCGAGGGCGCGCACCAGCGTCCGTTGCAACAGCTCCACCTTGAAGCCGTTCTCGGACAGCGGCACCGCGCCCGCGACGGCCAGCGGCGCGACCTGCTGCCACGCGCTGCGGCCGGCCTGCTGTCCCACCAGCGCGGCCTCGCAGGCGCCGAGACGCCAGGGCATGGTCGCGACGCCGCCGGCCGCCAGCCGTGCCTCGCGGACGATGCCGTCACGGATCTCCAGCGCCGCGGCGACCGCGACCAGGGCGAATTCATAGGAGCTGCGGTCGCGCACCTTCAGGTACCGCGCCTGCCGCGCATAGGCGCCGTGCGGCACCAGGACCTCGACGATCAGCTCTCCGGGAAGCAGCGTGTGCTCCAGATGCGGCGTGTCGCCGGGCAGGCGGTACAGCTCAGCCACGGGGAACCGGCGTTCGCCCTGCGGGCCGCGCACGCGCAGGCTGGCGCCGAGTGCCACCAGCGAGACGGCGAGGTCCGAGGGGTGCGTCGCGACGCAGTGCCCGCTGGTCCCGAGGATCGCCTGGGTGTGGTTGAAGCCGCCGATCGCGGCACAGCCGCTGCCCGGCTGGCGCTTGTTGCAGGCGGCATCGAGCGTGCGGAAATACGGGCAGCGCACGCGCTGCAGCAGGTTGCCGCCGATCGAGGCCATGTTGCGCAATTGCGGCGAGGCGCCCTCGACCAGCGTCTCGGCCAGCAGCGGCTGCGTCCTGGCGACGATCGGGTGGGCGGCGACCTCCGCCATCCGGACCAGCGCGCCGATCGCCAGCCCATCGGGCGTGTCGCGGATGTCGTGCAGCGGCAGGCGGTTGATGTCGATCAGGCGGGACGGGCGCTCGATCTCCTCGCGCATCAGGTCGACCAGCGTCGTTCCGCCAGCGATATAGCGGCCGCAGGCGGCCACGGCGGCGATCGCGTCGGCCTCATTGGCCACCGCGCGATAGGTGAAAGGTGTCACGACGGCACCTCCGGAAGTTCGATCGGGTTGCCCGCGGGGGCAGTGGGGAATGCCAGGCGGCGGTCGATGTCCGGCCGGGACATGACGCCTCCGGTGGTGCTCACGCGCCGTTCGCGGTCGCCTGGACCGCGCTGACGATCCCGGGATAGGCGCCGCAGCGGCAGATATTGCCGCTCATCCACGCCCTGATCTCATCCGGCGAGCCGGTGTGGCCTTCGGCAATGCAGGCGACACCGGACATGATCTGGCCGGCGGTACAGTAGCCGCACTGGAACGCCTCATGCTCGATGAACGCGGCTTGTAACGGATGCAACTGGTTGCCGGTCGCCAGGCCCTCGATGGTGGTGATCGCCGCACCGTCGTGCATGACGGCGAGCGTCAGGCAGGCATTGATGCGCCGGCCGTCGAGCAGGATCGTGCAGGCGCCGCAGGCACCCTGGTTGCAGCCCTTCTTGGTGCCGTGCAGTCCGAGATGCTCGCGCAGCAGGTCGAGCAGCGAGGTCCTCGGGTCGAGCGCGAAATGCTGCGCCTGTCCGTTGATGGTCAGGGTCACGTCGGCAACGTCCATGGCGGCCTCCGATGGTGTCTCCACGGCGCCGGCACTGTCGGATGGAGCGGTCAGTCCCAACGACAAGGCGGCGCCGGCCAGTTGCAGGATCTCCCGGCGGCGCGGCATCGGCGCGTGCGGCGGAGAGTTGCTCATCGATCTCTGATTCCTCCGATGGCGCGAGGATCGCTGCCGCGGCCCCGCGCTGCATGAAGGAACCGCGCGCGGCTTGTCGGATTTGTCCGCGCCGTGCCGAACGCGCGCTGACGACCTGGTGAGCGCCCGGCGTGACGACCCGGCGAGCGTCAGGCGTTCAGCACGGCATTGGTATGATGGGCGATCATCGCCTCTTCGTCGGTCGGGATCACGAACACCCGCACGCGCGACCGCTCGGTGGAAATGACCTGCGCGCCGGCCTGGTTGGCGCCGCGGTCGAGTTCGACGCCGATCCACTCCATGCCCTCGAGCACGCGCTCGCGCACCTGCCAGGCGTGCTCGCCGATGCCGCCGCAGAACACCACCGCGTCGATCCCCTTCAGCACTGCGGCCAGCCCGCCGAGTTCACGGCGGATGCGGAACACGAAATACTCGATCGCCTCGCGTGCCTCGGGCCGGTCCGATTCTTCGAGTTCGCGCATGTCGTGCGAGATGCCCGACAATCCCTTGAGCCCGGATTCGCGGTACAGCAGGTCGGCGATCTGCTCCGCGGTCATGTGCTTTGCCTGCATCAGGTACAGCACCACCCCGGGATCGAGCTGGCCGCAGCGTGTGCCCATCGGCAGTCCGTCGAGCGCGGTGAAGCCCATCGAGCTGGCCACCGACTGGCCGTCGCGGATCGCGCACATCGAGGCGCCGTTGCCGAGATGCGCGACCACCACGCGGCCGGCGGCGTGCAGCGGTGCGATCTGCCGCAGCCTGCCCGACACATACTCGTACGACAGGCCGTGGAACCCGTAGCGCCGCACGCCCTCGTCGTAGAAGCGGCGGGGCAGGGCGAACACGTCGTTGACGAACGGGTGGGAGCGGTGGAAGGCGGTGTCGAAGCAGGCGACCTGGGGCACATCCGGCCAGGCCTCGCGGGCGGCCAGGATGCCGGCGATGTTGTGCGGCTCGTGCAGCGGCGCGAGCGGGATGAGCGTGCGCAGCCCGTCCAGCACCTCATCGGTGACCACGACCGGCGAGACGTAGTGCACGCCGCCATGCACCACGCGGTGGCCGGCGGCGGCGATCTGCACGTGGGGGAACGCGGTGCGGCACCATTCCAGGATCCGCGTGAGGGCATCGGCGTGGAATGGCGTGGCGGCCGACCACGACACGTCGTGCGCCGTGGCGCCGCCTGCTTCGCCTTGTGGCGTGGCACTCGAGTCGCCTTGCGCCGTGGCGCCGCCCGGGTCGTCGTGCGCCGTGGCGCCTGGGTCGCCTTGCGCCGTGGCGTCCGCGTGGCCGTGCACGACGATGTGGCGCTTGTCGTGCAGTTCCTCGACCAGGCCGCTCGCGAGGCAGGTCGCACCGTCGAACAGGGCGAACTTGATCGACGAGGATCCGGCGTTGAGGGTGATGACATGGCCGGTCATGCCGGGGTCTCCCTGGCTGCGAACTGGTAGGCTGGTGACCTGACGGGATGGTGCCCTGCAGGACGGTGCCAGGTGTCGGCCGGGAGGGCGCGGTTGTCCATGGCAGGGGCCGGGGCGCGGGGACGGTGTAGCTGTCCGGCGTCAGGCCATGATGTGCATGCCGGCGTCGACATAGATCGTGTCGCCGGTCATGCCCGACGCGGCCCCGCCCACCAGGAATGCCACCACGCGTCCCACCTCGGCGATGTCCACCAGGCGGTGCGCCGGCGCGCGTGCCACCGCCGCGGCCACCAGTTCGTCGAACGCCTCGATACCGCTGGCCGCGCGCGTGCGCAGCGGGCCGGGCGAGACGGCGAACACGCGGATGCCCTTGTCGCCCAGTTCGGCGGCCAGGTAGCGGGTCGCGGCCTCCAGCGCCGCCTTCACCGGACCCATGATGTTGTAGTGGTTCACCACCTTGTCGGCGCCGTAGTAGCTCATGGTCAGCAGCGTGCCGCCCTGCGTCATCAGCGGTTCCGCGAGCTTCGCCATGGCGATGAACGAGTGGCAGGACACCCCCATGGCCTGCTGGAATCCGGCGAGCGAGCAGTCGACGACGCGGCCGTGCAGGTCGTTGCGCGGGGCGAAGGCGATCGAGTGGACGACGAAATCGAGCCGGCCCCATTCGGCGGCGATGCGTGCGAACACCGCCTCCATCTGGCCGGGCTGCTCGACATCCAGCGGCAGGATCAGGCCGGCACCGAGGTGCTCGGCCAGCGGGCGGACATGGGGTTCGGCCTTCGCGTTCAGGTAGGTGACGGCGAGGTCCGCGCCGAACGCGCGCAGCGTCGCCGCGCAGCCGAAGGCGATGCTGTCCTGGTTGGCGATGCCGACCACGAGGCCGCGCATGCCGCGCAGCATGTCGCCCACCCGGCTGTCGGGATCCCAGACCCGGGTGAGGGGGGCCGCCGCTGCGGGGTCCGGCTGGCGCGCGAGGTCCGACATGCTGTGCCCCTGAAGAATGCTGTTGCCGGCCAACCTGCCAGCGCTGCGGCCTGCCACTCCAGCAGGAATTGATGATACTCTCGTGGCCCCGCCGTTAACGGCGGCTTAAGCCCTGTCTGGCCACGCGGGACGGCTGGCAGAACCGCGCGGAAGCCTGTATCGAAGTGCCGAACCTGTGACGAGCAGTCGCCATGACATTCCTGCCGTATCGTTCGTCCCCCGGTGAGGCGCCGATCCTCGTCCCGGCGATCGGCCTGACCCTCCGGGTCCGCCTGCCCCCCGAGACCAGTTCGGGCACGCTGACCATCATCGAGACGCTCAATGCCCCGGGCTTCGGTCCGCCGCTGCACCGCCATCCGGAGACCGAGATCTTCCGCGTGATGACCGGGCGCTATCTGTACGAGATCGACGGCCAGCGATCGATCGCCGAGGTCGGCGACGTCGTGTGTGTTCCTGGCGGCGCGGCGCACGGGTTTGTCAACATCACCGACGCGCCGGCCGAACAATTCATCCTGATCATGCCGGGGATGGATGCCGTGGCATTCTTTACCGGGCTCGGTGAGGTCATGAAGAATGGCCGGCCGGATACCGATGCGCTGAACAGGTTCGGAAAGCTCTGGGATGTGGAATTTCTCGGCCCGCCGCTCCGGGCGGAATAACGGTGCGCCAGGCTGGTGCGACGGTGGGCGGGCTGGTCGACAGGCTGGCGAATCGATGGGCCGGCAAGCAATTTCTGGCAAAGCAACTGACGGAAGGTCCAGGGAATGAGCTCGACACGATTTACGCTTCGGGCGCTGGCTGCCCTCCTGCCGCTGGGCGCGATGGGCGTGTCGGCGGCGCTGGCGGCGGCACCGGAGCCACCTGCCGCGGCGGAGGCGGACCCTGCCGCCAGGACCGGCGTGGCCGAGCGGCTGCAGGCGATCCGCGAGGCGGTCTCCGAGGTGACGGCGGAGCAGGCGAACCTGGAGCCGGGCGACCCCAACATCCTGAAGGCGTGGTGGGGCAACGGCGGCTGGCGCAACGGCGGCTGGCGCAACGGCGGCTGGGGCAACGGCGGCTGGCACAACTGGGGCAATGGCTGGCCCAACTGGCACAATTTCTGGCGCAACTGGTGACGCCGGACGATCGCGCATGCCGACTGGCCCGCTGATCGAAACCCTCGTCCTCCAGCCGACGCCGTTCTGCAACATCGCCTGCACCTATTGCTACCTGCCGCATCGCAACGATCGCGCGACGATGTCGATGGACACGCTGCGGACGACGTTCGAGCGGGTGTTCGCCTCCGGCTGGGCGGCGCCGGCGATGACGGTGATCTGGCACGCCGGCGAACCGCTGGTACTGCCGCCGGCGTATTACCGCGAGGCGTTCGACCTCATCGAACGCCTGCGACCGGCCGGACTGCGCCTGCGCCATGCGGTGCAGACCAACGGCATGCTGATCGATGCGGCCTGGTGCGGCCTGTTCAAGGAGTACGACGTCGGGGTCGGCGTCAGCCTTGACGGCCCACGTGCGCTGCACGATACGCACCGCCTGACCCGCAGCGGTCGCGGCACGTTCGACCGGACCATGGCGGGGATCCGCCTGCTGCGCGAGCACGGCGTCGACTTTCACGTGATCACGGTGCTGTCGAAGGACAGTCTCGACGATCCGGCATCGCTGGTGGATTTCTACCTCAGCGAGGGGATCGACCAGGTCTGCTTCAACGTCGAGGAGTCGGAAGGTGACCATCGGTCCAGCCTGTTCGACCAATCCGATCTGCGCCGGCGCTTCAGCCGGTTCCTCGACGGATTCTGGCGGACGGCGCGCCAGCGCGGCGGGTTCCGCTTCATCCGCGAGATCGACGCGATGCTGCCGCGCATCCTACGCCCGGCCGAGGCTGTGATGGCGAACGAGCAGGTGGTGCCGTTCGGCATGCTGAACGTTGCCTGCAACGGCGACGTCTCCAGCTTTTCGCCGGAACTGCTCGGACTGAAGAACGCGGCGTACGGCGACTTCATCATCGGCAACGTGCACCGCGACACGCTCGCGGCGATGCACGAGAGCGCCGTGATGCGCCGCATGGCGCAGGACGTCGCGCAGGGCGTCGAGGAATGCCGCCGGACCTGCGAATATTTCTCGGTCTGCGGCGGCGGCGCGCCGGTCAACAAGCTGTCCGAGAACGGCGGTTTCACCTCCGGCCGGACCCGGTTCTGCGAACTGACCCTGATGGTTCCGACCGACCTCATCCTGGACGCGCTGGAACGGCTCGACCCGCTGGTCGATCCCGCCAGGGCCGCGCCATCAGCCACCGATTGGAGGGCTCCATGTCACGACGCAGCCGCCTGACTCCTGCCGCCCTGGCCGCACTCGGCGCCCTGCTGGCGGCGGGCTCTGCCGCCTATGCCCCTGCCGCGTTCGCCCAGGCGCCCGCCCAGCCCGCCGCGCCCGCCCAGCCGGCCGCGCCCGGCCAGGCGGCGCAGCCCGGGACGGCCGGGGAACAGCGCGGCGGGGCGGATACCGCGGCAGAGAGCACCTCGCAGTCGGCCGACCGCCTGCCGATCCTCGCCATCACCAGCGTCGAGGTGCTGCGCACGGCCCACGCGCCGGCCGTCGATATCGTGGTGGTGCGCGGCGTGACGAGCGCCGAAGGATGGGGCGAGGGCGAACTCGTGCCGCTGACCCGTGGCTCACCGTCGGACGGCGTGCTCGATCTCGTGTTCGTGGCCGATCCGCCGGACGACGCCTCGCCGTCGGCCGGCCATGCGCCGATCCAGGCGATCCTGCCGATCTCGTCGGAGCATCCGTTCAAGGGCGTGCGCGTTCGCAGCGCCACCAACAGCGTCGTGGTGCGCAGCCTGCCGGGCTATGCCGAGGCGAAGGCGCCGGCCGAGTTGTGCAACCCCTGCGTCGGCAAGCACTTCGTTGCCAAGGGCGCCGCGGCCCCGTCCGGCGTGGCCGCCGGCGAGGTCGTGCGCGAGGAGAGCCTGCCCGCCAATGTGCGGATCGTGCGCCCGGCCGATGGCATCGACGACATGCGCTCGAACCCCAACCGGCTCACCATCGTCCTCGGCGACGACGGCAAGATCATCGATTCCGGCTGGGAGTAGCGCCGCGGCGCGCGGCCCCCGCCGCCGGCGTTACAGCGGATCCCAGTCGAACACCTCGCCCGAGCGATCGAGCGGCATGAACGCCGCCTTGAGCGCCGGTGCGGCGTGCGCGGCGATCGTCTCGGGCGTCCAGCCGTCGGCGCGGTGCACGATGCGGACCGGCCGCGGCGAGCTGAACAGGATGATCTCGTTCATCCGCGTGCCGAACACCTGGCCGGTGACGTCCTTCGCCGCGTCGGATGACAGGAACACCGCCATCGGCGCGTTCTTGTCCGGCGTCATCGCCTGGATCTTCGCCAGCCGTGCCTGCTGCTCGGGCGTGGTGGCCGGGATCGACTGGGTCATCCGGCTCCAGGCGAACGGCGCGATGCAGTTGGAGCGGACGTTGTAGCGCTTCATGTCGAGCGCGATCGACTTCGACAGCGCGGTCATGCCGAGCTTGGCGGCCGAATAATTCGCCTGGCCGAAATTGCCGATCAGTCCGGAGGTCGACGACATGTGCACGAACGTGCCGCTCTCCTGCTTGCGGTAGTGCTCGGCGGCGGCGCGGGAGACGAAGAAGCTGCCGTTCAGGTGGACGTTGATCACCGAGGTCCAGTCGTCGGGCGTCATCTTGTGGAAGATCACGTCGCGCAGGATGCCGGCGTTGTTCACCACGGCGTCGATCCGGCCGTAATGGTCCATCGCCGCCTGGATGATCTTCTGCGCCGAGCCCCATTCGGCGACCGATTCGGTGCAGACTTCGGCGGCACCGCCCTTCTGCTCGATGAGTTGCTTGGTCTGCTGCGCAGGGGTTGCCGAGCCGGCGCCCTCGCCGGACAGCGAGGCGCCGATATCGGCGACGATGACGCGGGCGCCGGCCGCCGCCATGGCCAGCGCGATCTCGCGGCCGATGCCGCCGCCCGAGCCGGTCACCACCGCGACCTTGCCGTCCATCATGCCAGCCATGCCGACCTCCGATCAGGTGAAGCTACTCACCGGTATTAAGCCGGGCGGGCGTGCTTGTGAACCCGGCTACGGCTTGATCGCCAGGCGCACCGCGCCCCAGTGCTGGCCGCGCACGACGACCGGCGCGTCGAACTCCTTCAGCACCGATTTCTCCTGGCCCAGATTGCGCTGATAGGTCTGCAGCAGGATCGGCTGGGGGTTCCTCGCGGCGAGGATGGCGGCGCGGTCGTCGAACAGGCGCCGGTTGCGGCTGTTCGCGGCGTTCCATTGCGGGTCGTCGGGGCGTTGCGGCTGGCTGACCTCGGGATGGTGGACCGCGATATAGCCGTTCCGGTCGGACACCACGCAGAACACCACGCGTGTGTCGCTGGCGCGGGCGCGCCGGATGATGTCGGGCAGCGCCGCCTCGCAGAACGCCGTGTTCGGCGACATGTGCTGCTGCGGGCTGGTATGGGGCAGCTCCGCATAGTCGTTGCTGAACAGTGTCTTCATGTCGATCTGGCCGGCCGCCACGGCGTGGTCCAGCTTCTGCGCGGTCTCCGCCGCGACCGCCTGGGTGAGCCGGATGAAGGTGTCGTCGAACTTGCGCCGGTCGAGCAGGACCCGCGTGATCGCGGCCTGGGTCGCGGCATCGAGCGTTGCGAACTGCACGTGGATGCCGAGTGGGCTGACCGCGCGCACGATCGATGCCACCTGTCCGACGCCGTCGAGCGCCAGAGGGACGCTGGCGCCCACCAGCGAATCGGGCGCATCGGCCACCAGCAGCGCGCCGTTGATCGACAGGTCCGCGGTGTAGCCGGAGCAGGTGGTCCCGCCGGCATTGAACGAGAAGGCGACCGCCACCGGCTCACGCACGGCCTCCCGCCGGTCGCCGGCGTGCGAGGCGCGCAGGATGACCGCCATCCTGCGGTGCAGGTCCTGGATCTCGGTGCTGACCGACTTGGCCAGCGTGCGGAACTGGCGGGCCGAGATATCGGTGGTCTGCGCATGCTCCAGCATGTCGTGGGCGCGGGCGGCCACGGTGTCGGTGTGTTCCGCGGCGAGCGTCACGTTGCGCATGATCTCCGCCGTCGCCGAGCGCTGCTGGTCGGTGGAGGCGGCGATCTCGGCGGAGATGGCGTGCACGGCGTGCACCTGGCTGGCGATCTTCGCCACCATGGCGGCCGCACTCGTGGTGGCGCCCGCGATCGCCTGGGCCTGGGAGTTGACGTTGCCGATGGCCTCCTCGGTCTGTCGCGCCAGGCTCTTCACCTCGGAGGCGACGACCGCGAAGCCTCGGCCCGCCTCGCCGGCGCGCGCCGCCTCGATCGTGGCATTGAGCGCCAGCAGCTTGGTCTGGCCGGCGACGCTGCGGATCAGGCCGACGACATCGGCGATGCGTCCGCTGGCCGCCGACAGGTCCTGCACCGTGGCGCCCGTCGCGCTGACCTGCTGGACGGCGTCCTGCGTCATGCCGGCGGCGCGGCCGACATGGTTGGAGATCTCGCGGCTCGACGCCTCCAGTTCGGTCGTGGCGCTCGCCACCGTCTGGACGTTCTGCGCCGCCGTCTCGACCGCCGTGCTGACCGCTTCGGCCATGGCGCGCACCTGCTGCGCCACTTCGCCCAGGCGGTCGGCCATGCTGGCCAGGCGCTCGGCCTTGCTGCCGATCTCCTCCGCGGTCAGGTCCATCTCGCGTTCCAGCACGTCGGAGATCGCCAGCATCTCGCGCCGCATGTGGTTCGCCTCGCCGACCTGGATGTAGGTGGAGACCGCGAGGTCCATGTCGAGGAACGCCGCGCGCATGACCACGGCGATGTCGTCGACCAGCGTGCGGCGGTTGCGCGCCTTGGTCGCCAGGACGGCCAGCACCTTTTCCAGGATCAGGCAGTAGGCGCCGCTGTACCAGCGGGGCTGCAGGCCGATCCGCTCATGGGTGCGCCCGACCAGGACGGCGCGTTCGAAATAGGCGGTGTCGAAGGAGCCCTGGAAAAGCTGCTGCCAGTGGCCGATCTGGGCCTGTTTCAGGCTGTCCAGCCGGTTGACGGGAAGCAGGCTCTGAAGCTGCGGGTGCTGGCCGATATAGCCGTAGAACTGGTCGGCGATGGCGGGCAGGCTGGCCTGCACCAGGGGCAGGAGCTGGCGGAGCCGGGCGGAGGCCTGCTCATCGAGGCGCAGGAAACGCAGCCGTGCCTCCCGGTCGAATTCGTCCCCCCCTGGCGGTGTCCCGTCTGGCTTCGTCCCGTCCGGCTTTTTGGCGCCGCCGATGGGAACAGGAGAGCTATCGAGGGGCATGCGGCCTCCAAAGGATGACATTCCGCGGAACTGGGCGGCGGGAGGCACGGGCATACGCGGCGAGGCGTCAAATTTCCCTTAACCTTTCCGCCTTCGGCCCGACCGCCCCTTGACGGTCGCACGCGGGTGCGCCATTTCCCGGCAATCAGGACTGATCCAGTCCGATTAGATGAACGCCAGAGTTCGAGGGGTTTCGCAGACCATGCTGAGGCTGTCGAAGCTGACCGACTATGCAGTCGTGGTGCTGGTGCGCTTATCGCGTGCCGAAGGGGTGCAGACCTCGCCCGGCATTGCCGCCAGCACCGGCATTCCCGAGCCGACCGTGGCCAAGGTGCTGAAGACCTTGGCGGCCGGCGGGCTGGTGGCCTCGCAGCGCGGCGCGCGGGGCGGCTACCGGCTGCTGCGGCCGCTGTCGGCCATTCCGGTGGCGGACGTGATCGCCGCGGTGGATGGGCCGATCGCGCTGACCGCATGCGTCGAGGGTTCCACCGTGGAATGTGAATCCCAATGTCTGTGCCCGATGCGTGGACGGTGGGACCCGGTGAACGAAGCGATCCAGCAGGCGTTGACCTCTATCACCCTGGCCGACATGCAGGAGGCTGCCATCCCGCGCGCATTTCGCGTGCCGGCCACCGCCTCGCTCCCGGCCGCCGAATAGGACCCATTCATGTCTGCTGCGACGCAAACCCTCGACACCGTCCAGTCGGTCACCCAGTCCGGCTACAAATGGGGCTTCGAGACCGACATCGAGATGGACCTCGCGCCCAAGGGGCTGAATGAGGACACCATCCGGCTGATCTCGGCCCGCAAGCAGGAGCCGGCCTGGCTGCTGGAATGGCGCCTGAAGGCGTTCGCCGCCTGGCAGCAGATGACCGAGCCGCACTGGGCGCGCGTCGATCATGCGCCGATCGACTACCAGGACCTGCACTACTATGCGGCGCCGAAGAAGAAGCCGGGCCTCAAGAGCCTCGATGAGGTCGATCCGGAACTGTTGCGGACGTATGAGAAGCTCGGCATCCCGCTGAAGGAGCGCGCCATCCTGGCGGGTGTCGATCCGGCCTCGGTGGAGGGCGGTTCGCAGATCGCGGTGGACGCGGTGTTCGACAGCGTGTCGGTCGCGACGACGTTCCGCGCGACGCTGGAGAAGGCGGGCGTGATCTTCCGCCCGATCTCCGAGGCGGTGCGCGAATTCCCCGACCTGGTGCGGCAGTATCTGGGCACGGTCGTTCCCGTGGCGGACAATTTCTTTGCCGCATTGAACTCGGCGGTGTTCACCGACGGCAGCTTCGTCTACGTGCCGAAGGGCGTGCGCTGCCCGATGGAGCTGTCGACCTATTTCCGCATCAATGCACGCAGCACCGGGCAGTTCGAGCGGACGCTGATCATCGCCGATGCCGGCGCCTATGTGAGCTACCTCGAAGGCTGCACCGCGCCGATGCGCGACGAGAACCAGTTGCATGCGGCGGTGGTGGAACTGGTGGCGCACGACGATGCGCAGATCAAATACTCCACCGTGCAGAACTGGTATCCGGGCGATGCCGAGGGCCGAGGCGGGATCTATAATTTCGTCACCAAGCGCGGCGCGTGCCGTGGTGCGCGCAGCAAGATCTCCTGGACGCAGGTGGAGACGGGCTCGGCGATCACCTGGAAATATCCGTCCTGCGTGCTGCTGGGCGACGACAGCGTGGGCGAGTTCTACTCGGTGGCGGTGACCAACAACTGCCAGCAGGCCGATACCGGCACCAAGATGATCCATATCGGCCGCAACACGAAGAGCACGATCGTCTCCAAGGGCATCAGCGCCGGGCGGTCGAACAACACCTATCGCGGCCTGGTGCGCGTGCTGCCGAAGGCGTCGGGCGCGCGCAACTACACGCAATGCGATTCACTGCTGATCGGCGATCAGTGCGGCGCGCACACTGTGCCCTATATCGAAAGCCGCAATCCGACGGCGAAGGTGGAGCACGAGGCGACGACGTCCAAGATCGCCGACGACCAGTTGTTCTACTGCCGCCAGCGCGGGCTGTCGGAGGAGGACGCGGTGAACCTGATCGTCAACGGGTTCTGCAAGGACGTTCTGAAGGAGCTGCCGATGGAATTCGCCGTCGAGGCACAGAAGCTGCTGGCGGTGAGTCTGGAAGGCTCCGTGGGTTAGGGCTCCGTGGGTTAGAGGGACGCATTCCATGTTGGAAATTCGCGGCCTGCGCGCCGCCATCGAGGACAAGCCGATCCTGCAGGGCATCGATCTCGTCATCCCCGACGGCGAGGTGCATGCGATCATGGGGCCGAACGGCTCCGGCAAGTCCACGCTGTCCTACGTCCTGTCGGGACGCGAGGACTATGCGGTCACCGGCGGCTCGGCCACCTTCGATGGCCGCGACCTGCTGGCGATGTCGCCGGAGGAGCGGGCGGCCGCCGGGCTCTTCCTGGCGTTCCAGTATCCGGTCGAACTGCCCGGCGTCGGCAATGCCAATTTCCTGCGCACCGCGCTGAACGCGCAGCGCCGCGCGCGGGGCGAGAGCGAACTGGATGCGGTGCAGTTCCTCAAGCTGGCGCGCGCCGAGACGAAGCGGCTGGCGATGCCCGAGGACATGCTGCGGCGCAACGTCAATGTCGGCTTCTCGGGCGGCGAGAAGAAGCGCAACGAGGTGCTGCAGATGGCGATCCTGCGGCCGCGCCTGGCGATCCTGGACGAGACCGACAGCGGCCTCGACATCGATGCGCTGAAGATCGTGGCCGAGGGCGTGAATGCGCTGCGCCGGCCGGATTTCTCCGCGCTGGTGATCACGCATTATCAGCGGCTGCTCGACTACATCGTGCCGGACCGCGTCCACGTCCTGGCCGGCGGCCGCATCGTCCGCTCCGGCGGGCCGGAACTGGCGCATGAGCTTGAGGCCAAGGGCTATGCCGGCATGATCGCGGAGGCGGCATGACGGCGCCGCTCCATACCGGCGTCGCCGGCTTCCTCGCCTGCTACGAGGCGCTGCGCGACCGCCTGCCCGGTGATGCGGGCGAGCGTGCCGCAGCAGCCGAGACGTTCCGCCGCGGCGGCCTGCCCGGTGCGGCGGCAGGACGGCGCGAGGAGGCGTGGAAATACACCAGCCTGCGTCCGGTCGCCGATGCCTCCTATGCCCAGGCGGTCACGCCGGTTGCCGACGCCGATACGGTGATGGCCCGTGTGCCGCATATCGATGCGCCGCGCATCGTGTTCGTGAACGGCGTGTTCAGTGCGGAGCTTTCGCTGCTGCCGCCGCTCGTCGCCTTCCGGCGCTTCGCCGACGGCGGCAGGTTCGATACGCTGGCGCGGCCCGACCGGGAGCCCCTGGTGGCGCTGAACACGATGCTGGCGGAAGACGGCGCCATCCTGCACGTGCCTGCGGGCGTCGATGCCGGGCTGGTGCACCTGGTCAATGTCACCTCCGGCATCGGCGGCGCGGCGGTCAATTGCCATCCGCGGCATCGCATCGACCTCTCCGCCGGCGCGAAGCTGGTGCTGCTCGAGACCTCGGTCGGCGAAGGCCAGTACCTGCACAATCCGGTCTTCGAGGTGCGCGTCGCACAGGACGCCGTGCTGACCCATGTGCGCCTGCAGGACGAAGCGACAACCGCGTTCCATCTGTCCACGCTCTATGCGGAGATCGCCGAGGGCGGCACCTATGACAGCTTCGGCCTGAACCTGGGCTCGCGCATCGCACGCACCGAGGCGCATGTCCGCTTCGCCGGCCCCAAGGGCACCGCGCACCTGAACGGCGCGCAGTTGCTGGGCGGCACGCAGCATGGCGACTTCACCACCGTGGTGACGCACGACGCACCGTCCTGCGCGTCGCGCCAGACGGTGAAGAACGTGCTGGCGGGACGCTCGCAGGGCGTGTTCCAGGGGCGGATCGAGGTGGCGCGCGTCGCGCAGAAAACCGACGGCTACCAGATGAACCAGGCGCTGCTGCTGTCGCCGGACGCCGAGATCGACACCAAGCCGGAACTCGAGATCTTCGCCGACGATGTGAAGTGCAGCCACGGCGCGACGGTGGGTGAACTGGATGCGGATCAGTTGTTCTATCTGCGCAGTCGCGGCATCCCGGATGCGGAGGCCCGCTCGATCCTGGTGCGCGCGTTCCTGGCCGAAGCGCTGGACGCGGTGAAGAATGAGATGGTGCGCGGCGTGCTGGATCGCGCGGTCGAAGGCTGGTGGGAGAGGCAGGCAGCATGAACGTCGAAGCCAGGATCCCGCTGGGCCGCCCGCTCTTGCTGGACGTCGAGCGCATCCGCGACGATTTCCCGATCCTGCGGCAGAAGGTGCGCGGCAAGAAGCTGGTGTTCCTCGACAGCGCCGCCTCCGCGCAGAAGCCGCGCGTGGTGATCGACGCCATGCGCGAGGCGATGGAGACGCAGTACGCCAACGTCCATCGCGGCCTGCACTGGATGAGCGAGCGCACCACCGACGCCTATGAGGCGTGCCGTGACGCGGTGGCCGCGCTGCTGAACGCGCGCGACCGGCATGAGGTGGTGATCACCCGCAACATCACCGAATCGCTGAACCTGATGGCGCACAGCTATGGCCGCGGCGTGATGAAGCCGGGCCAGGCGGTGGTGATCTCCGGGATGGAGCACCACTCCAACATCATCCCCTGGCAGATGCTGCGCGACGAGCGCGGCATCGAGTTGCGGGTGGCGCCGATCACCGACGCGGGCGAACTCGACATGGACGGGTTCGAGGCGCTGCTCGCCGATGGCCGCGTTGGCCTGGTGTCGATGACGCACATGTCCAACGTGCTGGGCACCTACACGCCGGCGGAGCGCATCGTGCAGATCGCGCATGCCTACGGCGCCAAGGTGCTGTTCGACGGTGCCCAGGCGGTGGTGCATCGCCGCGTCGACGTCCAGGCGCTGGACTGCGACTTCTATGCCTTCACCGGCCACAAGCTGTACGGCCCGACCGGCATCGGCATCCTGTGGGGCCGGCGCGAATTGCTGGACGCCATGCCGCCCTTCCTGGGCGGCGGCGAGATGATCTCCTCGGTGACCTATGAGCGTTCCACCTGGGCCGAGGTGCCGCACAAGTTCGAGGCCGGGACGCCGCCGATCCTGGAAGGGATCGGGCTGAAGGCGGCGATCGATTACGTGCAGGCGATCGGCTACGACGCGATCGCCGCGCACGAATCCTCGCTGATCGACCATGCGCTGGCGCGGATCGGTGCGATCGAGGGCGTGCGCATCCTCGGGCAGGCGCAGGATCGCGGCGGCGTGGTGGCGTTCGCCGTGGATCGCGCGCATGCCCACGACGTGGCGACCCTGCTCGACCGCCAGGGCATCGCGGTGCGCGCCGGGCACCACTGTGCCGAGCCGCTGATGCGGCGGTTCAACCTGGACAGCACCGCGCGCGCGAGCTTCGCGATCTACACGACGCGGGAAGAGATCGACTTCCTGGCCGATTCGCTGACCCGTGTGCGGGAGTTCTTCAAGTGACGATGACCTGTCATCGCCATGCCGGTGGCCCATCCCGGCGTGACGGGAGAAGCACGGTATGAGTTCGGACTCGTTCGACGACCTGCGCGACCTGTACCAGGAGGTCATCCTGGATCACGGCCGCCGTCCGCGCCACGCGCACCGGCTGGAGGCGTTCGACGCCTCGGCCAAGGGCGACAACCCGATGTGCGGCGACCGCATCGAGGTCTGGGTGAAATACGCGCCCGACGGCACGATCGGCGATACCGGTTTCCAGGCCCGCGGCTGCGCGATCAGCGTCGCCTCGGCCGACCTGATGGCCGAATCGGTCATCGGCCGCAGCAAGTCCGACACGCGCGCCCTGTTCGAGGCGTTCCGCGAGATGGCGCGCACCGGCATATGCCCTGCCTGCGACGCAGGGCTGGCCGCGAGCATGGAACGGCTGGAACCGCTGGCGGGGGTGCACGAATATCCGTCGCGGGTGAAGTGTGCGACGCTGGCCTGGCACGCGCTGGTCGCAGCGCTCGACGGGGGCAAGGAGGCAAGCAGTGAATGACGTGAGCCAGCCTCATGCCGCATGGACGCCTGACGGCGAAACCGTGCCGAAGCCGACCGAGGATGCGATCATCGGCGCGATCGCGGAGGTGTTCGATCCGGAAATCCCGGTGAACATCTACGAACTCGGGCTGATCTATGTGATCGAGATCGCCGACGACAACGCGGTGAAGGTGGAGATGACGCTGACCGCGCCGGCCTGCCCATCGGCACAGGAACTGCCCGAGCAGGTGCGCAACGCCGTGCTGACCGTCCCGGGCGTGACCTCCTGCGAGGTCGAGACGGTGTGGGATCCGCCGTGGGATCCGAGCCGCATGAGCGAAGAGGCCCGCCTGCAGTTGAACATGTTCTGACCAGCAACGATATCGAGCGAACCATGAGCACGACCACGACTGCGCCCCGCAAGACCCGCGCCTTGCCGCCTCTGATGACGCTGACCGATGCCGCAGCGGAACGCCTGCGCGCGCTGTATGCCAAGGGCGAGCAGGGAAGGCTGCTGCGCATCGGTGTGAAGACCAAGGGCTGCTCCGGCCTGTCCTACGACATGACCTGGACCGACGAGCCCGCGCCCTCGGACGAGGTGGTGCGCGACAAGGATCTGACGGTGCTGGTGGACCGCAAGGCCAGCCTGTTCCTTATCGGCACGGTGATGGACTACGAGATGAAGTCGCTCGCGTCGGGCTTCACCTTCACCAACCCGAACGAGAAGGGCCGCTGCGGCTGCGGCGAGAGCTTCCACGTCTGACGGCACCGCACGCTGAGCGTTTGGGCGTGGCCTGGAGCGTGATCCGCGCAGGCGGAATCGCCGGAGCGGCGAATCTCGCTCTCAGACGACGAGCCAGAGCGGGTTCCGTGAGCGGACGCTAACGGAAGCGGCTCTAGCTACGCCGTTCGCGCTTCTCGCCGGCCACGGCATCGCGCCGGAACACCGTGACGCTCTCGAGGCGCGCCGACCACAGGAACTGATCGATCGGCACCGCTGCCTCGATCCGATAGCCCGCCAGGCACAGCGCGCTGGCGTCGCGCGCCAGGGTGGCGGGATTGCAACTCACATAGACGACCACCGGGACCTTGGCCGCCGCGATCTCGGCTGTCTGCGCCGCCGCGCCGGCGAACGGCGGATCCAGCACCACGGCCGCGAAGCGCGCCAGATCCTTCGACGGGATCGGCTGGCGTGCCAGGTCGCGCTGCGCGACCGTGACCCGCCCTGCCAGGCCGGCATGGTTGGCGCCATCGCGCAGCGCCGCGGCCGATGCCGGGTCGCCCTCCCATGCGCTGACCCGCGCATGCCGGGCGAGGGCGAAGGTGATGGTGCCGCAGCCTGCGAACAGTTCGGCGACCTGGCCCTTGGCGGGCAGCGCGGCGCACACCGTGGCGACGATGCCGGCCTCGCCGGATGCCGATGCCTGCAGGAAGGCGCCGGGTGGCGGCGTGACCGCGATGCCGGCGAATGAGGTCGTGGGCGGGCGCAGCAGGATGATCGGCTCGGGCGTGTCCTTGCCGGCGGCCCAGGCGACGCGCGGCAGGTCATGGGCGCGCGCGAACGCCACGATTGCCATGCGGTCCGGCAGCGTGAGCGGCGCATCCGTCCGCAGCAGCAGGTCGACACCCGAGTCCAGCAGGTTGGCGACGATCGACGCCTCGCGGCGCACTGCCTGCAGACGCCGCAGAAGGTCGCGCAGCGGCTCGACCAGGGCGAACAGCGCGGGATGCAGCACGGTGCAGGCGTGGAGGTCGACGATCTCGGCGCTGCGGGACTGGTGCAGGCCGAGTGCGATGGAACTGCCCAGCCGCCGCGCGGCGAAATCCATGCGGCGCCGTTCGCCCGGCGCGGTGCGGATCGGCGGCGACAGCTTGATGTCGGCAAATCCGGCGCGCCGCAGCGCCGCGGTGAGCAGGTCGGCCTTGCCGGCGATATAGGTCTCGTCGGGCAGGTCCTGCAGCGTGCAGCCGCCGCAGGCGCCGAAATGTGGGCAGGGCGCCTCGCCGCCGGTCAGCCGAATGCGGAGATCCCCGTCTGGGCGCGGCCCAGGATCAGCGCGTGCACGTCGTGCGTGCCCTCATACGTGTTGACCGCCTCGAGGTTCATGACGTGGCGGATCACGTGGTACTCGTCGGAGACGCCGTTGCCGCCGTGCATGTCCCGGGCGGTGCGCGCGATGTCCAGCGCCTTGCCGCAGTTGTTGCGCTTCAGCAGGCTGATCATCTCGGGCGCGGCGTTGTCGGCGTCGATCAGCCGGCCCAGCCGCAGCACCGATTGCAGGCCGAGCGTGATCTCGGTCTGCATGTCGACCAGCTTCTTCTGGATCAACTGCGTCGCCGCCAGCGGCTTGCCGAACATGATCCGCTGCAGCGTGTAGTCGCGCGCCGCCTGCCAGCAGAACTCGGCCGCACCCAGCGCGCCCCAGGCGATGCCGTAGCGCGCGTTGTTGAGGCAGGAGAACGGCCCGCGCAGCCCCTTCACCTTCGGCAGCATCGCGCTCTCGGGCACCGCGACGTTGTCCATCATGATCATGCCGGTGACCGAGGCGCGCAGCGAGAACTTGCCCTCGATCTTCGGCGCGGACAGACCCTTCATGCCCTTCTCGAGGATGAAGCCGCGGATGTCGCCGGCATCGTCCTTTGCCCACACCACGAACACATCGGCGATGGCCGAGTTGGTGATCCAGGTCTTCGATCCGTTCAGCACGAAGCCGCCATCGACCTTCTTCGCGCGCGTGCGCATCGAGGCGGGGTCGGAGCCGGCATCGGGCTCGGTGAGGCCGAAGCAGCCGACCCACTCGCCGCTGCGCAGCTTCGGCAGGTAGGTGTCCTTCTGGGCCTCGGAGCCGAAATCCCAGATCGGGTACATCACCAGCGAGGACTGCACCGAGAAGGCCGAGCGGTAGCCGGAATCGACGCGCTCCACCTCGCGGGCGATCAGGCCGTAGCTGACATAGTTGACGCCGGCGCAGCCGTAGCCTTCCAGCGTGGCGCCGAGAAAGCCCATCTCGCCCATCTCGTTCATGATCTCGCGGTGGAACCGCTCGTGACGGTTCGCCTCGATCACCCGGGGGAACAGCTTCTCCTGGCAGTACTCGCGCGCCGCGTCGCGGATCGCACGTTCGTCTTCCGTCAGTTGCTCATCCAGGTGCAGCGCATCGTCCCACTGGAAGGGCGTGAACTTCATGCCTCGGTATCCTCCGGCTTTGCCGCGGTGCGCGAGCGCAGCAGCATGAACGCGGGGATGTCGTTGCCGAATCCGGTGACGTGGGTGTCCGCATCGTCGTCACGCTGCCGCGTGTCGCGGGTACGGGGCGCGTTGCGCGGACCAGGCTCGCTCGCCCGTCGCCGCTTGGCCGGCGGCGCGGCGGGCGGCCGCTGCCCGGCGTCATGCGCCCCAGCCTCGCGCGCCCCGGCCTCATGCGCGTCGGTCTCATGCGCCCTGACCTGATGCGTCCCGTCCTCAGGCACGCGGGCGTCATGCGACTCCGGCGCGGCCGAGGGGGTGGCGAGCGGGGCGGGCGTGGCAGCCTGCGTCGATGCGGCACGCTTGCGCTCCGCCGGCCTGCGCTCGCCAGCGGGCTTCGGCTCGGCGGATTTGCGCTCGCGCTCGCCGGTGCCCTTCGGCTTCGCCGTCCGGCCACCGCGTCCGCGGCGCTTCCGTCCATCGTCCTCCGCCCAGTCGATCGGATCGAGGCCCTCGACCCGCACCGGCGGCACCGGATGGCCGATCAGCTTCTCGATCGCCTCGACCGCGGCGCGATCCTCCGGCTGGGCGATGGTGAAGGCGTGGCCTTCCAGCCCCGCTCTGCCGGTCCGCCCGATGCGATGCACATAGTCCTCGGCGTGGATCGGCACATCGAAATTGAACACATGCGACAGACCGCCGATGTCGAGGCCCCGCGCGGCGACGTCGCTGCACACCAGAAGCTGCAACTCGTTCGCCTTGAACTTCTCCAGCGTCGTGAAGCGGATGGTCTGCGCCATGTCGCCGTGCAGCGCGCCCACGCTGAACTTATGCCGGGTCAGCGACTTGTGCAGGATGTCGACATCGCGCTTGCGGTTGCAGAAAATCAGCGCGTTCTGCACCTTCTGGGTGCGGATCAGGCGGCGCAGTGCCTCGCGCTTGTCGTGCTCGGCCACCAGGGCCAGCCCTTCGGTGATCGTGGTGGCCACCGAGGCGGGACGCGAGACGGAGATCTCGCGCGGGTTGGACAGGAACGCATCGGCGAGGCGGCGGATCTCCGGGAACAGCGTGGCGCTGAAGAACAGCGTCTGGCGGGTCCGCGGCAGCATCGACACGATCCGCTCGACATCGGGGATGAACCCCATGTCCAGCATGCGGTCGGCCTCATCGATCACCAGGATCTTCACGTCCGACAGCAGGATGGAGCCGCGCTCGAACATGTCGATCAGCCGGCCGGGCGTGGCGATCAGCACGTCGACGCCGCGCATCAGCACGTCGCGCTGGTCGGTCATGCTCTCGCCGCCGATCACCAGCGCATGCGTGAGCTTCAGGTACTTGCCGTAGAGCAGGAAATTCTCGGCCACCTGCAGCGCGAGTTCGCGCGTCGGTTCCAGGATCAGGCTGCGCGGCATGCGCGCGCGGGCCCGCGAGCCGGCGAGGATGTCCAGCATCGGCAGCGTGAAGCTGGCGGTCTTGCCGGTGCCGGTCTGCGCCGCACCGAGCACATCGCGTCCCATCAGCACGACCGGGATCGCCTGTTCCTGGATCGGCGTCGGGTGGCGGTAGCCCATCTCGGCAATGGCGCGCTGTACCGGCTCGGACAAGCCCAGATCAGCGAATAGCGGGCGCTGAGCTTCCTCGCTGAGCGGCTCGGCAACTTCGATCGGCGCGTGCTCTGTCGATTCCGCCGGGGCGGTCGTGGTATCGTTCAAATCGGGTCCAGTCGCTGGCTGGTTGCGGCGCTGCGGAGCAACACCTGGGCGTGGAGCCGCCTGTCCGACGTCCCGCGCGTAACGAGCCGGGTATCAGGAGTAACTCCGTGAAAGTCAAGCTTATCGCATTGCTGTGTGAGGAAAGCGACCGGCAATCCGATCCATCGCGCCATATTCCCGCAACACTGCATTGCGACGCTGCACGCATGCAGGTCTGCTGCGGGTCTGGCGCGGGAGGGCGGGTCGCTTGAAGGTCGGGAACATGACGCTGGAGAACACGATGCGACGGGTGCGGCCCACCGTCATGCGACGGGTGCGGCCTATCGTCCGCGGCACGCTGGCGCTCGCCGCACTGGGTATCGGATTGGGCTGCCTGTCCGCACCGGCCGAAGCCCGGGTCTGGATCGGCTTCGGCTTTCCGTTCGTGTTCGGACCGCCCGTCTTCTACCCACCGCCGGTGTATTATCCGCCCCCGGCGTACTACCCGCCCCCGGCCTACTATCCGCCGCCG
Source organism: Acetobacteraceae bacterium (assembly GCA_037201625.1). Classification (GTDB taxonomy): domain Bacteria; phylum Pseudomonadota; class Alphaproteobacteria; order Acetobacterales; family Acetobacteraceae; genus JAMXLO01. The sequence goes on from JBBCGR010000004.1 coordinate 1,271,379, forward strand.
CAGGCCTATTATGGCCAGCCATCGGCCCCTTACGGCCAGCCGCCTGCCTACGCGCCGGCGCCGCCCGGGTACCCGCCCTCCGGCTACGCACCGCCCGGCTACGCACCGTCCGCCGCCGCTCCGCCGGCCGCGCACTATGCGCCGTCCAGCCAGTCCTGCGTGGCGAGCGGTGCGGTCTGTCCGATGGAGCATCCAACCACCGCCGGTTCGTCGTGCTACTGCACGACGGGCCAGGGCCGGGTCTGGGGCCGGGCAACCTGATGGCCGCTGTGCACGGCGCCGGCGTCCCCGAGCAGCCTTCCGCCACCCAGTCCCCGGAGAGCCAGTCTCCCGAGGCACATCCCGCAGAGGCACATCCCCCAGAGGCGCATTCGCCAGACGGGCAGTCGCCAGACGGGCAGCACCCGGACGCGCGACTGCCGCACGGGCAGCCCCAGGACGGGCACCCCAAGGACGGGCGCCCCCAAGACAATCCGCGCGACGCGCCGACACCCGCCGCGCCGCATAAGGTGGCGCGGATCGAGGACTACGCGCTGATCGGCGACTGCCACAGCGCGGCATTGGTCAGCCGCGAGGGCTCGATCGACTGGCTGTGCTGGCCGCGCTTCGACAGCACCGCGTGTTTCGCCTCGCTCGTGGGGACACCCGACAACGGCCGCTGGCGGATCAGTCCGGCCGCGACGCCACAGCGCATCACCCGGCAGTACCGGCCCGGCACGATGATCCTGGAGACCGTGTTCGAGACCGCCAGCGGCACCGTCGCGCTGATCGACTTCATGACCGCGGCCACCGGCAGTTCCTCGGTCGTGCGCATCGTGGAGGGCCGCAGCGGCGAGGTGCCGATGCGGCTCGACCTCGCGCTGCGCTTCGACTACGGCTCCGCCGTCCCCTGGGTCACCCGCCTGCATCGCGGCACGGGCTTCCGTGCGGTCGCCGGTCCCGACCTCGTGGTGCTGCACAGCGGCGTGCAGCTTCGCGGCGAGAAGCTCACGACGATCGGCGAGTTCACCGTCAGCGCCGGGCAGCGGGTGCCGTTCGCGCTGTCCTACGGCCTGTCGCACATGGACGACCCGGTCGTGCCGCAGGCCGATGCCGCGCTCGATGAGATCGACGCCGGCTGGCAGTCCTGGTCGGCGCGCTGCGTCTACCAGGGCGAGTGGCGCGAACAGGTGCAGCGTTCGCTGCTGACCCTGAAGGCGCTGACCTATTATCCGACCGGCGGCATCGTCGCGGCTCCCACCACCTCCTTGCCCGAACTGCCGGGCGGCCAGCGCAACTGGGACTACCGCTATTGCTGGCTGCGCGACGCTACCTTCACCCTGCTGGCGCTGATCCATGCCGGCTACCGCGAGGAGGCGCAGGCCTGGGGTGCCTGGCTGCGCCGCAGCGTCGCCGGCACGCCGTCGCAGATCCAGACGCTGTACGGCCTGGCCGGTGAGCGCTGGCTGATGGAGTGGGAGGTGCCGTGGCTGTGCGGCTATGACGGCGCGAAGCCGGTGCGCATCGGCAATGCGGCGAGCGCGCAGTTGCAGCTCGACGTCTATGGCGAGCTGATGGATGCGCTGTACCAGGAGATGCATCTGGGATTGGCGCGGCCCGGCGCGAGCTGGGGCATCCAGCGCCAGCTCGTCACGCACCTGGCGACCATCTGGGACAAGCCGGATGAGAGCATCTGGGAGGTGCGCGGCGTGCAGCGGCAATTCACCTTCTCCAAGGTGATGGCGTGGGTCGCGATGGACCGCGCGATCCGCGGTGCCGAGGAATTCGGCATGCCGGGGCGGATCGACCAGTGGCGGGCGCTGCGCCAGCAGATCCACGATTCCGTCTGCCGCGAAGGCTACAACACGGAAAAGCGCAGCTTCGTGCAGTATTTTGGCGGCGACGAACTGGACGCGAGCCTGCTGCTGATCCCGATGGTGGGCTTCCTGCCGCCCGAGGATCCGCGGGTGAAGGGCACGGTCGCGGCGATCCAGCGCGAACTCACGGTCGATGGGCTCGTGCTGCGCTACCGCACCAAGGAGGCGGTGGACGGGCTGCCGCCGGGCGAGGGGGTGTTCCTGGCCTGCAGCTTCTGGCTGGCCGACAACCTGGTGCTGCAGGGCCGCCGCCGCGAGGCGCGCGCGCTGTTCGAGCGGCTGCTCGGCTTATGCAACGATGTCGGGCTGCTGGCCGAAGAGTATGATCCGCGCACCGGCCGCCAGCTCGGCAACTTCCCGCAGGCGTTCTCGCATCTGGCGCTGATCAACACCGCGCTCAACCTGCACAACCATGGTCCGGCGCAGAAGCGGCGCAGCGGCTGAGCGACCGACATGGCCTGTTCATCCAACTGACATCGTTGTGTCACGGAACACAGGGTATGGCGTGCCCCACGCGTAGGGGGCTGCATGCTCGAGTTCGACAGGGTAACGCGCCGCTTCGGGGAGCGGATCGCGGTGGCCGATGCTACGCTGATGGTTCCGTCCGGCCAGATGGTCGGGATCATCGGCCGCTCCGGCGCCGGGAAATCCACCTTGCTGCGCATGGTGAACCGGCTGATCGACCCGAGCGAGGGCCGGCTGCTGTTCGAAGGCGCCGACATCACCCGCCTGCGCGGCCGTGCGCTGCACGCCTGGCGCGCCAGTGCCGCGATGATCTTCCAGCAGTTCAACCTGGTGCCGCGGCTCGACGTGCTGACCAACGTGCTGGCCGGGCGGCTCAGCCACATCCCGACGCCACGCGCGCTGCTGAAGCTGTTCACGCCGCGCGAGCGGGCGCTGGCGATCCGCGCGCTGGACCGGCTCGGGATTGCTGAACTCGCGCTGAACCGGGCCGATGCGCTGTCGGGCGGCCAGCAGCAGCGCGTCGCGATCGCCCGGGCGATGATGCAGGAGCCGCGCATCCTGCTGGCCGATGAGCCGATCGCCTCGCTCGATCCGATGAATGCGAAGCTGGTGATGGACGCGCTGCGCGACATCAACCGGCACGACGGGATCACCGTCCTGTGCAATCTCCACACGCTGGATACGGCGCGCGCCTATTGCGACCGGATCATCGGCATGGCGAACGGGCGCCTGGTGTTCGACGGCGCGCCCGCGCTGCTGGACGAGACCGTTGTGCGCTCGATCTACGGCGCGGCGGGACACGCGCTGGACGAGACGATCACCTCCACGAGCATCGGCGCCGCCGGCATGCCGGCGTTTGCCCGCGCCTGATCCTACCACCCAGGGGAGACCACACATGTTTCGCAGAGCCTGCCTCGCGGCGATCGCCGTCTGTGCGCTTGGGCTGACGACGGCCGCGCACGCCCAAGGCTACAAGGAGAAGGTGAAGGAGTTCCGCATCGGCCTGCTGGGCGGCGAGAACACCCAGGACCGCCTGGCGCGCTACGGCAAGTTCCAGCAATTGTTGCAGGAGAAACTAGGCATCCCGGTGAAGCTGTTCCCGGCGGCCGACTATGCCGGCGTGATGCAGGGCATCGCCGCGGGCCAGCTCGAGATGGCGAGCTTCGGCGCCTCGGGTTTCGCCGGCGCCTGGCTCGACTGCAAGTGCATCGAGCCGATCGCGGTGCCGCAAGAAAATGACGGCTCCACCTATTATTATTCGGTCCTGGTGGTGCGCGCCGATTCCGGCATCAAGTCGATCGAGGACATGAAGGGCCATTCGCTGGCCTGGGCCGACCCGAACTCGACGTCGGGCTACCTGATCCCGAGTGCGACGCTGAAGGCCAAGGGGATCAAGCTGGACGACGGCGCGTATTTTTCGAAGACCGGCTTCTCGGGCGGGCATGAGCAGGGCGTGGTCGCGGTGCTGAACAAGCAGTACGACGGCGCGGTGACCTGGACGTCGGGCCAGGGCGATGCGGCCGAGGGCTACAGCCGCGGCAATCTGCGCTCGATGGTCGACAAGAAGATGCTGAAAATGTCGGACATCCGCGTGATCTGGCAGTCGGGCAAGATCCCGAACGGCCCGTGGGCGATCCGCACGGCGCTGCCGGACGACCTAAAGAAGGTGGTCACCCAGTTCCTGCTCGATCTCCCGAAGTCGCACAAGGACGTCTATGACGATGTGGAGCGCGGCTCCGGCATCGGCTATGCGCCGGCGACGATGGAGCTGTATCACGACATCATCGAGTTGCGGACGGCCGAGCAGCGCGCCAACCGCTCGTAAGTGCAGGCCACTGACGACCCCGCGTACCGCGCGTTCACCGCGCGGTACGCGGAACTGCGCCGGGCGCGACGGGTCGAGACGGTGCTGGTCGCCGCGATCTTCGCCCTGCTGGTCGTGGTCGCGGTCGTGTCGACCGAGTTCTATCCGTCGCAGTTGCTCGCCGGCATCCCGAAGATCGGCGAGTATTTCGGTAAGCTGTTCAGCATCGTGCCGGAGCGTGGCGCCGACCCGGTGCCGGTCCTGTCGCCGGCGCATCTGTTCGGCGGCGTGAAGGAGCCGCAGTCGGTCGCCTATTGGTTCTACCGCATCGGCACCTACGCGACGCTGTTGTGGCAGACGATCGAGATGGCGGTGCTGGCCACGGTCATGGGATTCACGGGCGCCTTCCTCCTCGCATTCCCTGCCGCGCGCAACATGACGCGCAACCTCGCCGCGCTGTGGATCACGCGCCGGCTGCTCGAGGTGGCGCGCTCGGTGCCGCAGGTGGTGCTGGCGTTCATCTTCGTCTGGCCGTTCGGCATCGGCCCGCTGGCCGGCATCCTGGCGATCGGCATCCACACCGCCGGTGCGCTGGGCAAGCTGTTCTCCGAGGTGGTGGAGAATGCCGACATGCGCCCGGTCGAGGGCACGCGCGCCGCCGGCGGCAACTGGCTGGAGTGCCTGCGCTACGGCATCGTGCCGCAGGTGCTGCCGGGATTTCTGAGCTACGCGCTGCTGCGTTTCGAGATCAACGTGCGCTCCTCCACCATCATCGGCTTCGTCGGCGCGGGCGGCATCGGCCAGGAGTTCAAGCGCGTGATCGGCTTCAACATCTATGAGGAGGTCAGCGCGATCGCCATCCTGATCCTGCTGATCGTCATGCTGATCGACCTCGCGTCCGAGCGGATCCGGGCGCGCTTCATCGGCAATCTGCTGGCGCGATGAGCCAGTCGATCCGGCTTTCGGCGATCACCGACGCCGATGTCGCGGCGGCACGGCAGCGCATGCCGCGCGCCTTCGCCGCACCCTGGCAGCAGCGTGTGCTGCGCGCGGTGCTGGTCGTGGCGGTACTCGGCTGGCTCGGCTACCTTCACTGGCTGTTCGAGTTCGGCAAGATCTTCTCAGGCCTCGAGCGTCTCGGCGTGATCGTCGGCTGATGGTGGACTGGTCGGATTTCGCCAACTGGGACCATGTCGAGATCCTGAAATCGATGCTGGAGACCGTCACGATGGCGTTTCTCGGCACGCTGCTCGCGTCGGTCGTGGCGCTGCCGCTCGGTTTCCTGGGCGCGCGCAACGTCATCCCGAGCGCGGTATTCCGCTTCTTCACGCGCCGCGTGTTCGACGTGTTCCGTGGGCTGGACCAGCTCATCTGGGCGCTGGTGTTCGTGCGTGCGATGGGGCTGGGGCCGATCGCCGGCATCCTGGCGATCTTCGTCTCCGATACCGGCGTGCTGGCCAAGCTGTACTCCGAGGCGATCGAGAATGCCGAGCGCGGCCAGGTGGACGGCGTGCGCTCCACCGGGGCGGGCTGGCTGATGACGCTGCGCCTGGGCGTGCTGCCGCAGGTGCTGCCGGTGATGCTGAGCCAGGCGCTGTACCAGTTGGAATCCAACTCGCGCGAGGCGACGATACTGGGGTTGGTCGGTGCCGGCGGCATCGGGCTGCGCCTGTCGGAGCGCATCCAGATCAACGCGTGGGACCAGGTCGCGTATATCATCGTGCTGATCCTGGTGACCGTTGCGGTGATCGACTTCGTGTCGAAGCGCATCCGCACGCGGCTGATCATGGGTCGTTAGCGCGGGGCGCACGCGGCCCGACACCCCTGTCATTGCGAGCGCAGCGAAGCAATCTCCATGGGATGGTGCGTATGGCGCGCCGCGTGGACGGTGCTGGATCAGGGGGATTGCTTCGCTGCGCTCGCAATGACAGGAGGGCGCTCGCAATGACAGGCGGACGGCCCGGCGCCCCTATTCGGCCGGCACCACGATCGGCGGACGTTTGCCGGCCAGCCGTTCCAGCGCCAGATACACCACCGGCGTCGTGTACAGCGTCAGCACCTGGGACACGATCAGCCCGCCGATGATCGAAATACCGAGCGGCTGACGCAATTCCGCGCCCGTGCCGAACGCCAGCGCGAGCGGCACGGCGCCGAGCAGCGCTGCCAGCGTCGTCATCATGATCGGGCGGAACCGCTCCAGGCACGCCTCATGGATGGCGTGCTCCGGCGACACGCCGCGCTGCCGCTCGGCTTCCAGCGCGAAATCCACCAGCATGATCGCGTTCTTCTTCACGATGCCCATCAGCAGGATGATGCCGATCATCCCATGATCGACAGGTCGTTGCCGGTGATCAGCAGCGCCAGCAGCGCGCCGAGCCCGGCCGATGGCAGCGTGGACAGGATGGTCAGCGGATGCAGCAGGCTCTCATACAGCACGCCCAGCACGATGTAGATCGCGATCAGCGCGGCGGCGATCAGCAGCGGCTGCGACGCCATCGACTGCTGCAGGAAGCGCGCGTTGCCGGCGAATTCGGTGCGCACGTCCTCCGGCATCCGCAGTTCCAGCGCGGCGGTCTGCACGGCCGTTTCGGCGTCGCTCAGCGCCATGCCCGGCGCCAGGTTGAAGCTCAGCGTCGCGGCGGGGAACTGGCCCTGGTGGCGCACCGCCAGCGGGGCCGTGTTGCGCTCGAACCGCGCCACCGCCGACAGCGGCACCTGCTTGCCCTCGGCCGTGGTGAGGTAGATGCGGTTCAGCAGCGACGGATCGGCCTGCAGGCGCGGATCGATCTCCAGCACCACCTTGTACTGGTTGCGCTGGGCGTAGATCGTGGTGACCTGGCGCTGCGAGTAGGCATTGTTCAGGGCGTTGTCGATATCGACGGTGTTGACGCCGAGCCGTGCCGCGGCCTCGCGATCGATGATCACGTCGACCTGCGGGCCGGCGCGATCCTGGTCCGAGGTCACGTCGACGATGCCGGGCGTCGCGCGCAGCTTGTCCTCGAGCGCCACCGCCCAGCGGCGCAGCGCGGTGACGTCCTGGGTGACCACGGCGTACTGGTACTGCGCGCCGCCCTGGCGGCCGCCGCCGCGCAGATCCTGCGCCGAGAACAGCGTCGTCTGCACGCCGGCCACGCGCGCCAGCGGAGCACGCAGCCGTGCGATCACCGCCTCGGAGGAGGCGCCGCGCTCGTCCAGCGGCTTCAGGCTCACGGTCAGGCTGCCGCGGTTGATCGAACTCCAGCCGTTGGACGCGCCGACCGTGGAGGCCACGCTGGCCACCGCGGGATCGCCCAGCACGACGTCGACCACCGCGCGCTGGCGCTCCACCATCGCCTGGAACGACACGTCGGGCGAGGCGAGCGTCGAGCCGATCAGGATCCCGGTGTCCTGCAGCGGCAGGAAGCTCTTCGGCAGCACCGTGTAGAGCCGCACGGTCAGCACGATCGTCGCCAGCGTCACCAGCAGCATGAACACGCGATGCTCGAGCGCCCAGCCGAGCGTCACGGCATAGCCGCGCTGCATGCCGGTGAAGGCGCCCTCCAGCCCGCGGTCGAGCCAGCCGGCGATGCGGCCGCGCGGCGGGGCATGGACGTCGCCCTTCATGTAGTGGGCGCAGATCATCGGCGTGAGCGTCAGCGACACCACGGCGGACACCACGATCGCCATCGTCATGGTCATGGCGAATTCGTGGAACAGCCGCCCCATGATGCCGCCCATGAAGATCAGCGGGATGAACACCGCCACCAGCGACAGGCTGATCGACAGCACGGTGAAGCCGATCTGCCGCGAGCCGATCAGCGCGGCGCGCATCGCATCCAGCCGCGCTCGCGGTGGCGGACGATGTTCTCGATCATCACGATCGCATCGTCGACCACGAAGCCGACCGAGATGGTGATCGCCATCAGCGAGAAATTGTCCAGCATGTAGCCCATGAACCACATGCCGGTGAGCGTGCCGCAGATCGACAGCGGCACGGTGACGGCGGCGGCGAGCGTGGGCATCAGCCGGCGCATGAACAGCAGCACCACCAGCAGCACCAGCGCGATGGTGATCAGCATGGTGTACTGCACATCGTCGACCGAGGCGCGGATCGTGGTGGTGCGGTCGGCGATGACGGTGACGTTGATGTTGGCCGGCAGCCACTCCATCAGTTGCGGCAGCAATTCCTTGATGCGGTCGACCGTGTCGATGACGTTGGCGTTGGCCGACTTGCTGATGTTCAGCAGGATCGCCGGCTGCTTGCCGTTCCACGCCGCGAGCCGCGTGTTGGCCACGCTGTCGATCACGGTGGCGACGTCGGACAGCCGCAGCACCACGCCGTTGCCGGCCTTCAGCACCAGCGGCCGGTAGTCGGCGGCCTGCGAGATCTGGCCGTTGATGCCGATCGATTCGGTGCGGTCGGGCCCCTGGAAGGAGCCGGTCGGCTGCAGCACGTTGGCGCCGCGGATCGCGGTCAGCACGTCCTGGCTGGACAGGCCCGCGGCGGCGAGCCGCACCGGGTCGATGCGCACCCGCACCGCCGGCTTCTCGGCGCCGTTGACCGTGACCTGCGACACGCCCTCGGATTGCGACAGGCGCTGCGCCAGGATCGTGTCGGCGGCGTCGTAGATCTGTCCGGTGGTCAGCGTGTCGGACGACAGCGCGATGGTCATGATCGGCGCATCGGCCGGGTTGAACTTGCGGTAGAAGGGCCGCGTCGGCAGGTCCGACGGCAGGTCGGTGATCGCGGCGTTGATCGCCGCCTGCACGTCGCGCGCGGCGCCGTTGATGTCGCGGTCGATGTCGAACTGCACGACGATCGAGGCGTTGCCGAGAGAACTGGTGGAGGTGATCTCGGTGACGCCGGAGATCTCCCCCAGCCTTCGCTCGAGCGGAGCCGCGACGGAGTTCGCCATGGTCTCCGGATCGGCGCCGGGCCGCGCGGCGATCACCACGATGGTGGGGATGTCGACGCTGGGCAGCGCGGAGATCGGCAGGAACCGATAGGCGACGATGCCCGACAGCAGCAGCCCGATCGACAGCAGGATGGTGGCGACCGGCCGCGCGATGAAGGGAGCGGAGAACCCCATGGCCTAGGCTGCGCCGCGCCGCCGCGCCGTTCCCAGCGGCGAGGGGCGCCTCATTCCGCCGGCTCCAGCCGGGCGCCGCCGCGCGAGAGCCGCAGGCGCAGGCGCTCGAAGCCCAGGTAGATCGCGGGCGTGGTGTACAGCGTCAGGAACTGGCTCAGCAGCAGCCCGCCGATGATCGTCACGCCCAGCGGCGAGCGCAGTTCCGAGCCCGCCCCGTGCTGCAGCACCAGCGGCAGCGCACCCAGCAGCGCCGCCATCGTCGTCATCATGATCGGGCGGAACCGCAGCAGGCACGCCTCGCGGATCGCGTCCTCGGGCGAGGCGTCCTGCGTGCGCTCCGCCTCAATCGCGAAATCCACCATCATGATGGCGTTCTTCTTCACGATGCCATCAGCAGTACGATGCCGACCAGCGCCACCAGCGACAGGTCGATGCCGCAGACCATCAGCGCCAGCAATGCGCCGATGCCGGCGGAGGGCAGCGTGGACAGGATGGTGATCGGGTGGATCCAGCTCTCATACAGCACGCCGAGCACGATGTAGATCACCACCAGCGCCGCCAGGATCAGCCACGGCTCGGCCGCCAGCGACTTCTGGAACTCGGCCGCGTCGCCCGAGTAGCTGCCGGTGATCGTCTCCGGCATGCCGATCTCGCGCTCGGCCAGCGCGACCGCGCTCACCGCATCGCCCAGCGAATAGCCGGGCGCCAGATCGAAGCTCAGCGTCACCGACGGGAACTGCTCCTGGTGCGTCATCACCAGCGGCGCCACCGTGCGGGTGATCGTGGCGATGCCGGACAGCGGCACCTGCGCGCCGTCCAGGCCCGGCACGCGCAGCAGCTTCAGCACGTCGGGATCGGCCTGCCAGGCGGGATCGGCCTCCAGCACCACGCGATACTGGTTGGACTGGCCGAAGATGGTGGAGATCTGCCGCTGGCCGAACGCGTCGTACAGCGTGTCCTGGATCTCCTGCATCGTCACGCCGAGCCGCATCGCCGCGGCGCGGTCGACGTTGATGTAGGTGCGGAGCCCGTCATTCTGCTGGTCGGTGGCGACGTTCATCAGCGCCGGATCATCCGACAGCCGGCGCAGCAGCTTCGGCCCCCACAGCGCCAGTTCGGCGGGATCGGTGTCCATCAGCGTGTACTGGAACTGCGTGCGGCTGAGGCGCGTGCCGATCTGGATGTCCTGCACCGGCTGGAAGAACGCCGTGATGCCGGGCACGCCGGCGATCGACTGCTGCAGCCGCGCGATCACCACCGGGGCGGAGTCGCGCTGGCCGATCGGCTTCAGCGCGATGGTCAGCCGGCCGGTGTTGGGTGTCGCGTTGATCGTGCCGGCGCCGACGAACGACACCACGCCGGTCACCGCCGGGTCGTGCTCGACGATCCGCGCAACCTGGGTCTGCAACTCGATCAGGCGCGGGATGGAGATGCTCTGCGAGGCCTCGGTGACGGCGACCAGCACGCCGGTGTCCTGCTGCGGCAGGAAGCCCTTCGGCACCACCAGGTACAGCCCGATCGTGCCGACCAGCGTCGCCACGCCGATCAGCAGCACCATCGTCTGGTGGCGCAGCGACCAGATGAGGCTGCTGCGGTAGGCGGCGAGCAGCCGGTCGAAGCCCGCCTCGCTGAGCCGCGCGATGCGGCCGGGCCGTTCCTCCTGCGCCGGGCGCAGGAAGCGGCCGCACATCATCGGCGTCAGCGTCAGCGACACCACCGCCGAGACCACCACCGCGACCGACAGCGTGACCGAGAACTCCTTGAACAGCCGCCCCACCACGCCGCCCATGAACAGCAGCGGGATGAACACCGCGATCAGCGACACGGTCAGCGAGATGATGGTGAAGCCGATCTGCGCCGCGCCACGATACGCCGCCTGTAGCGGGCGCATGCCCTGCTCGATGTAGCGCACGATGTTCTCGATCATCACGATCGCATCGTCGACCACGAAGCCGGTGGCGATCGTCAGTGCCATCAGCGACAGGTTGTCGAGCGCGTAGCCAAGCTGCTGCATCACGCCGAACGTGCCGATCAGCGACAGCGGCAGCGCGACCGCCGGGATCAGCGTGGCACGCAGCGAATGCAGGAACAGGAAGATCACGCCGACCACCAGGACCACCGAGATGACCAGCGTGATCTGCACGTCGAGCACCGAGGCGCGGATCGTCTCGGTGCGGTCGGTCACCACCGTGAGGCTGATGCCGGAGGGAATGGCGGCCTGCAGCTTCGGCAAGGCGTCCTTCACCGACTGGACGGTCTGCACGATGTTGGCGCCGGGCTGGCGCTGGACGTCCAGCACCGCCGCGGGCTGGTCCTTGTACCAGGCGGCGACGCGGTCGTTCTCGACGCCCTTCACGACGCTGCCGATGTCGGACATGCGCACCGGCGCGTTGTTGCGCCAGGCGATCACCAGGTTCTGGTAGGCGGCGGCGTCCACCAACTGGTCGTTGGCGCCGAGGGCGACGGCGAGGCGCGGGCCGTCGAAGCCGCCTTTGGCGCCGTTCACGTTGCCGTTGGCGACGGCGGTGCGCACGTCCTCCATCGCCAGGCCATAGGAGGCGAGCCGCGCCGGATCGACGCGCACGCGCACCGCCGGGCGCAGGCCGCCCTGCACGGTGACGCGGCCCACGCCGTCGATCTGCGACAGTTTCGGCTGCAACAATGTGTCGGCGGCATCGCTCACCACGTCGATCGGCAGCGAATCGGACGTCAGCGCCAGCGTCAGGATCGGCGCATCCGCCGGGTTCACCTTGGCGTAGACCGGCGGGTAGGGGAGGTTGGCGGGCAGCGTGCCGGCCGCGGCATTGATCGCCGCCTGCACGTCCTGCGCCGCCGAATCCATGCTGCGGTTGAGGTCGAATTGCAGCGTGATCTGGCTGGTGCCCTCGGCACTCTGCGAGGTCATGGTCACCAGGCCGGGGATCTGGCCGAACTGGCGCTCCAGCGAGGCGGTGACCAGCGTTTCCATCGTCTCCGGGTTGGCGCCCGGAAGCTGCGTGGTGACCACGACCGTGGGGAAGTCGACCTCGGGCAGGGCGGAGACCGGCAGCGCGCGATACCCGAGGGCGCCCGCCAGCAGGATGGCGATCGCCAGCAGCCAGGTGGCGATCGGCCGCGCGATGAAGGGGGCGGAGACGTTCATGCGTGGTGTCGGATCAGCCCGACGCCCCGGCGTTGCGCCGCCGCGTGCCCGGCGCGGACGGCTGATCGCCGGAGGGCGCGGGGCCGGAGGTGCCCGGCTGCGACACCGTCACCTTGCTGCCGTCGTTCAGCCGCGACGTGCCGTCGACCACCACCTTCTCGCCCGGCTTCAAACCGTCGGTGACGATGCTGGCCTGCGCGTCCTCGTGGCCGATCTTCACGTTGCGCCGCGTCGTGGTGTTGTCCGCATTCACCACATACACATAGGAACCGCGCGGCCCGCGCTGCACTGCCGCCGGCGGCACCACCACAGCACCCTTCACCGTGTCCACCTGCACCTCGGCGCCGACGAAGGCGCCCGGCCACAGCCGGCTCTCGGCGTTGGGGAAGGTCGCCTTCAGCTTGATCGTGCCAGTGGTGGGATCGACCTGGTTGTCCAGCACCGTCAGCGTCCCGGTATCCAGCACGCCCGCCGGGCTGCCGGCGGAGCCCTGCGCATAGGCGATCACCTTCGCGGTGCCCTGGCTCATGGCCTTGGCGACCTGCGGCAGCGTCTGCTGCGGCAGCGTGAACACCACCGAGACCGGCTGTAGCTGGGTGATCACCACGAGGCCGGTGGCGTCCGAGGCGTGCACGATATTGCCGGCATCGACCTGGCGCATGCCCGTGCGGCCGTCCAGCGGCGAGGCGATCGTCGCATAGCCAAGCTGCGTGCGCGCGTTGTCGATCTGCGCCTGGTCCTGCTTCACCAGCGCCTCGAACTGCGCCACCTGCGCGCGCGCCGTGTCGGCCTGCTGGCCGGGCGTGTAGTTGCTCGCCGCCAGCTTGGCGTAGCGCGCCAGGTCCAGCCTGGCATTGGCAAGCTGTGCCTCGTCCTGCGCCTTCTTCGCCACCGCCTGGTCGAATGCGGCCTGGTAGGTGCGCGGATCGACCTGGGCCAGCACGTCGCCCTTCTTCACGAACTGGCCTTCGTTGAAGTTCACCGCGACCAGCGGGCCGTCCACCATCGGCCGCACCGTCACCGTGTTGAACGCCTGCACCGTGCCCAGCCCGTCGAGGTAGATCGGCACGTCCTTCTGTTCGGCGGTCGCGACCAGCACCGGCACCGCCTGGCCCGCGTTGCGTCCGCGCGCCGCCTGGCCGGCGGAGCCCGACGGCCAGAACCAGATCGCATAGCCGATGCCGGCGAGCACCAGCAGGCACAGCAGCACCATGACCCAGCGCCGCGAGCGCTGGCGCGTCATCACGTCCGGCGGTTCGCGGGTCAGGGAATCCATGGCGGACCTCGATGCGTCACTTCAGATTGCCTCCGACCGGCAGGGCGAAGCCACCGGGCGCTATCCCCGGGCGAAGTCCCGGGAACTGATCCTCGATCGGGCCGGACGGCGCAATCCAGCCGCCGCCCATCGCCTTGTACAGATTGAGCAGCGCCTGCACCCGCAGCAATCGCACCTGCACCAGCGCGTCCTCGGCATTCAGCAGGGTGATCTCGGCCTGCAGCACCGTGGTCACGTCGATGGTGCCAGCCTCCATCTGGGCGCGCGCGATGGTGGCGGCACGCTGCGCCGTGGTGACCGCCTCGCGCTGGCGCGCCTCCTGCTCGGTGGTGAAGCGCCACGCGGTGAGCGCCAGCTCGATGTCGGTGAATGCCTGGATCACCGCCTTGCGGTAGCCGGCCAGCAGCTCATCGTAGCGGCCCCTGGTCTGCTCGAGCTGGCCGCGGAGTACGCCGCCGTCGAACAGCGGCTGGGTCAGGCCGGCGGCCAGCGACACGAGCGTGCCGCCGGGCGTGAACAGCGTGTTGAGCGCGGCGTTGGAGAAGCCGTAGGAGCCGGTGAGCTGGATCGACGGGAAGAACGCCGCGCGCGCCACCTTGATGTCGAAATTGGCGGCGACCAGCAGGGCTTCGGCTTCCGCCACGTCCGGGCGGCGCTGCAGCAGTGCCGAGGGCAGGCCTGGCGAGACGAGCGGCAGCGACAGGGTGGTGAGCGAGCCTGGCCGCACGGTGATCGCCTCGGGCGGCCGGCCGACCAGGATGCCGAGACCGACCAGTTCCTGTTCGAGCTGGTTGCGCAGCGAGGGGATGATGGCGCGCTCGGTCGCCACCAGCGATTCCTGCTGCGCCAGGTCGAGCCCGCTCGCGGTGCCGGCGTCGAGCCGGCCGCGGATCACCGCCAGCGTCTGTTCCGCGTCGCGCAGGTTGCTCTGCGCCACCACCAGCCGGTCCGCCAGGGCGAGTGCGGTGAACCAGGCGTTGGCAACGTTGGTCACCACGGTCAGCGCGACCACCTGCTGGTCGAACCGGCTGAACACGGCGCTCGCCATGGCCGACTGGCGGATGGCGCGGTTGCGGCCCCAGAAATCGACCTCATAGGCGATGTTGAACGGCCCGAAATCATAGCTGCGCACGTCGATCGTGGAGGTGGTGCTGCCGCCGCGCGAGACGCCGGTGAAGCCGCGGCTGGAACCGGTCTGCTGCCAGCTTGCCGATGCGGTGGTGGCGACGTTGGGCAGCATGGCGGCCCCGGCGATGCGCACCTGGGCGTCGGCCTGGCGGACCCGGGCGACTGCCGCGGCGATGTCGAGGTTGTGGGTGCGGGCCTCGTCGATCAGCGCGTTCAGCTCGACCGAATCGAAGCCGCGCCACCAGTCCTCGCTGGGCCACGCCTCGGTCGCGGACGCTTCGGTCGCACGGTATTGTACAGGCATCTCCATTTCCGGCCGCGCGTAGTCGGGGCCGAGGTTGCAGGCGCCGAGCGGCACTGCGAATGCCATGGCGCAGAGTAACAGGAGACGGTTCATGACCAGGTTCCCGACGCACGTCCTATCGGAACACCTGCCATTGCCTGATCACCGCGAACCCCTGCCGTGCACTATCATGCCACCCCGAAGGCGGCGCAAAGATGTCACTGACAGGGTCTTGTAACCCCTGTGTGTCGCGGGTGCGGGTGGCGCGCAGCCGCCCCTGCACGGCGGGCAGCCGGATCACCGACCGCACGGCGCTCGCTGTGACCACAGCCTCCGACACCGCCGATCAGAAGCCTGCGCCGACGCAAGCACACTCAGCAGCGGATGGGCACGACCTCCAGGCAACGGCAGCGAGCCTCGTTGCCTGGGAGTGTGACTCCCCCCGCGGCGATCGCGCTTCAGCGCGAGGCGAGGTAGCCCAGGCTGCCGCCCACGAAGGCGCCGACCGCCGCACGGGCGGTGAAGAACGCGCCCCATCCGAGGGCCATCGCCTCGGGTGCGGCCGCCACGACGCCCGGTGCCGCCACGATGGCAGCGGCGGGGAAGATCGCCGGCCAGACCAGCGCCGCCACCGTCGCGCCAGCCGCGGCACCCACCACGATCGGCACCAGCGCGCCACGAGGGGGCGGCGGCATCGGCATCGCCATCATGGGCATGGGTGCCGCCGGCGCCGGCTGGGCCGCGGCAGGGTGCCACACGGCGTGCGCCGGACCTGCCAGCGCGAAGCCAAGCACGAGAGCCATTGCAGACGATCGCATCCGCGTTCTCCTGGCTCGATTGCCGGGCGGGACAGTAGACCCGCGCGGCCGCCGCGCCTATCGGATTCGCAGCGCCTCGGTACAGGAGCGACGCTATTGCGCAGCCGTCACCGTCCGGCGGCGGCCAGGATGCGCTGTGCCAGCTTCCAGTGCGGCCGGTCGATCATCTTGCCGTCCAGCGCGAACACGCCGGAATCCGGATTGGCGCTGAACGCGGCGTCCACCCGCTCGGCCCAGCGCACCTGGTCGGGCGCGGGCGTGAAGGCCGCGTTCACCGGCTCGATCTGCGCCGGATGGATCAGGATCTTGCCGGCGAAGCCATCGGCCGCCGCGGCGTCCGCCTCGCGCCGCAATCCGGCCGGGTCGCTGTGATCGGGATACGGGGTGTCGATCGCCGGCACGCCGAGGGCACCGGCCGCGACCAGGACCTGCGCGCGCGCCAGCACCACCGGCGCGGGATAGCTGCCGTCCGGGTGGCGCGGCGCGATGCCCAGATCGGCCGACAGATCCTCGGCGCCGAAGCAGATGGCCCGCAGCCGTGCCGCGGTGCCGGCATAATCGCCGAGGGTGAAGACCGATGCTGCGGTTTCCGTGACGATGGCGACGACGCCGACGCTGCCGATGGGGGCGCCCGAGGCTGCCTCCAGTGCGTCGAGATGATGGCCCAGGATGGCGAGGTCGGCGGGTCCGCTGCATTTCGGCAGCATGATCGCGGCGGGCCGGGCAGGGACGATGGCCGCCAGGTCGTCGAGGTACCAGGCCGTGCCGCGCGGGTTGACCCGGACGATCAGGCCGCGCCCTGGATGCGCGCGCACGACGTCCGGCAGGATGGCGCGTGCGGTCGGCTTGGCCGGGGCGGCGACGGAATCCTCGAGGTCCAGGATCACCGCATCGGCGGCCGAGGCGATTGCCTTGGCCATTTTCCGCTCGGAATCGCCGGGGGCGAACAACGGGCTGCGCAGTCGCATGCGAAAGACCTCGCTTATTGGGACGCAGCAATCTTGCGCCCCCGTCGGCGATATGCAATCAGCGGCGCCACAGGGACCTTAACGTGAAGGAGACGTCCGGGGTGAGCGATACCATCCTGGAAACCACGCATTTGACCCGGGAGTTCGGCGGTTTCGTCGCGGTGGACGACGTGTCGCTGACTGTACGGGCAGGGACGATCCATGCGCTGATCGGACCGAACGGCGCGGGCAAGACCACCTGTTTCAACCTGCTGACCGCGTTCCTGCCGCCGACGCGCGGCACGATCCGCTTCAAGGGCCGCGACATCACCGGCATGAAGCCCGCCCAGGTGGCGCGGCTCGGGCTGGTGCGCAGCTTCCAGATCTCCGCGGTGTTTCCCCATCTGACCGCGCTCGAGAACGTGCGCCTGGCGCTGCAGCGTGCGCGGGGCGCCAGCTTCGACTTCTGGCGGTCGGAGAAGGCGCTGACCGTCTACGACGACAGGGCGCGCGAATTGCTGTTCGACGTCGGCCTGACCGGCGAGGCGGACACCGTGGTGACGCAGCTTCCCTACGGCCAGAAGCGCGCGCTCGAGATCGCCACCACGCTGGCGCTCGATCCCGAGGTGATGCTGCTGGACGAGCCTACGGCGGGGATGGGGCATGGCGACGTCGATCGGATCGTGGAACTGATCCGCCGGGTGCGCGGCGGGCGCACCATCCTGATGGTGGAGCACAACCTGTCGGTGGTAGAGGGCCTGTGCGACATCATCACCGTGCTGACGCGCGGGCGGATCCTGGCCGAAGGCAGCTACGCCACGGTATCGCGCAATCCCGAGGTGATCGCTGCCTATCTGGGGACGCCGAATGCTTGAAGTGAAGGGGCTCAATGCCTGGTACGGCGAGAGCCATATCCTGCACGGCGTCGATTTCGAGGTGCGCGAGGGCGAGGTGGTGACGTTGCTTGGCCGCAACGGTGCCGGCAAGACCACCACGATGAAGTCGATCATGGGCCTGGTGCCGCGGCGCCAGGGCAGCATCACCTTCCGCGGCCGCGAGACGATCCGCATGATGCCGAACGAGGTGGCGCGCGCCGGCATTGCCTTCTGCCCCGAGGAGCGCGGCATCTTCGGCTCGCTCAGCGTGACCGAGAACCTGATGCTGCCGCCGGTGGTGGCGCCGGGCGGCCTGGACATCGATACGATCTACGCATTGTTCCCTAACCTGAAGGAACGGGCCCGCACCGCGCACGGCACCCGCCTGTCGGGCGGCGAGCAGCAGATGCTGGCGATCGCCCGCATCCTGCGCACCGGCGCCAAGCTGCTGCTGCTGGATGAGCCGACCGAGGGCCTGGCGCCCGTCATCGTGCAGCAGATCGGCCGCACCGTGCGCGAGATCAAGCAGCGCGGCTTCACCGTGCTGCTGGTGGAACAGAATTTCCGCTTCGCCCAGACGGTGGCGGACCGGCACTACGTCATGGAGCACGGCCAGGTGATCGACATGATCCCGAACCACCGGCTGGAGGCCAGCATGGACAAGCTGCACGAGTATCTCGGGGTATGAACCGGGCATGAGGGGAGAAGCCTGGATCAGGGGATTCAACCGCTGACCGCAGACCGAAACCGCTATCGATGAGGATACCCAGCATGACGATCTCCCGCCGTTCTCTTCTCGGCACCGCGACGGCTGCAGCCGCGCTGCCGATCGTGCGCGCCCGCGCCCAGGGCACACCCACCATCAAGATCGGCGTGCTGAACGACATGTCCGGTCCCTACATGAACACCGGCGGCCCGACCTCGATCATCTGCACGCGCCAGGCGGTCGAGGAATTCGCCGCCGCCGGCAAGGGATTCAACGTCGAGGTCATCAACGCCGACCACCAGAACAAGCCCGACCTCGCGGTCTCGATCGCGCGCCAGTGGTTCGACCGCGACGGCGTCGACATGCTGCTGGACGTGCCGACCTCCTCGGTGGCGCTCGCGGTGCAGTCGGTCGCGCGCGAGAAGAACAAGGTGTACCTGAACTCCGGCGCTGCCTCCTCGGACCTCACCGGCAAGGCGTGCTCGCCCAACTTCGTCCACTGGACCTACGACACCTACATGCTGGCGCGCTCCACCGGCGGCGCCATGGTGAAGGCGGGCGGCGACACCTGGTACTTCCTCACCGCCGACTACGCGTTCGGCAAGCAGTTGCAGGCCGACACGACGGCGCTGGTCGTGGCCGCCGGCGGCAAGTCGGTGGGCGCCTCGCCCTATCCGTTCCCCGGCACCACCGACTTCTCATCGTTCCTGGTGCAGGCGCAGGCCAGCGGCGCCAAGGTGCTCGGCCTCGCCAACGCCGGCGCCGACACGGTGAACTCGATCAAGCAGGCGCGCGAGTTCGGCGTGAACCGCTCGATGAAGGTGGCGGCGCTCCTGATGTTCGTGAACGACGTGCATGCGCTGGGGCTCGACGTGGCGCAGGGGCTGAACCTGACCGAGAGCTTCTACTGGGACCTGAACGACCGCACGCGCGCCTTCACCAACCGGGTGAAGTCGAAGACGCCGAACAACTACCCCAACATGATCCACGCCGGCTGCTATTCGGCCACGCTGCACTACCTGAAGACGGTGGCCGACATGGGCGCGGCCGAAGCGAAGAAGGACGGCGTGGCGACAGTCGCGCGCATGAAGAAGATGCCGGTCGAGGACGATTGCTTCGGCAAGAGCACGATCCGCGAGGATGGCCGCAACCTGGTCACCTCCTACCTGTTCGAGGTGAAGAAGCCGTCCGAGAGCAAGGGCCCGTGGGACTACTTCAGGCTGGTGGCGACGACGCCGGGCGACCAGGCGTACCGGCCGCTGGCTGACGGGCACTGCGAGTTCATCGGCAAGGCCTGAGGGCGGCGGGCCAGGGGGCAGGTATGTCAGGGGAGCAGGCATCATGATCATGATCTTCGGCATCCCCGGCCCGCTGCTGTTCGGCCAGTTGCTGCTGGGCCTGATCAACGGCGCGTTCTACGCGATGCTGTCGCTGGGACTGGCCGTGATCTTCGGCATGCTCAACATCATCAACTTCGCGCACGGCGCGCTGTTCATGATGGGCGCGTTCGCGTCATGGATGCTGCTGCAATATGCCGGGATCGGCTACTTCCCGTCGCTGATCCTGGCACCGCTGATCATCGGCGCCTTCGGCGTGGTGCTGGAACGCACGATCATCAGCCGGCTCTACCATCTCGACCATCTGTACGGCCTGCTGCTGACCTTCGGCCTGGCCCTGGTGATCCAGGGCCTGTTCCGCAACTACTACGGCAGTTCCGGGCTGCCCTACCGCATCCCCGACGTGCTGCAGGGCGCCACCAATCTCGGCTTCATGTACATGCCGAACTATCGCGGCTGGGTGGTGATCGCCGCGGCCGTCGTATGCCTCGCCACCTGGCTCATCATCGAGAAGACCTCGCTCGGAGCGACCCTGCGGGCCGCCACCGAGAATGCGCCGCTGGTGCAGGCATTCGGCGTGAACGTGCCGCGCGTGATCACGCTGACCTATGGCGGCGGCGTGGCGCTGGCCGCGTTCGCCGGCGTGCTCGCGGCGCCGATCTACTCGGTGAACCCGAATATGGGCGACAACTTCATCAACACGGTGTTCGCCGTGGTGGTGATCGGCGGCATGGGCTCGATCCTCGGCTCCATCGTCACCGGCTTCGCCCTCGGGGTCATCGAGGGACTGACCAAGGTGTTCTATCCGCAGGCCTCGGCCACCGTGGTGTTCCTGGTGATGGTGATCGTGCTGCTCACGCTGCCGCACGGCTTGTTCGGAAGGCGCGCCTGAATGTTCGGTTTCTCCCGCTCGCAGCAGATCGCCTTCCTGCTCATGCTCGCCGTGATCATCGCGGCGCCCTTCGTGCTGTATCCCGTGTTCCTCATGCGGGTGCTGTGCATGGCGCTGTTCGCCTGCGCCTTCAACCTGATGATCGGCTATGTCGGGTTGCTGTCGTTCGGCCATGCCGCGTATTTCGGCATGGGCAGCTACGTCGCTGCCTGGACCATGAAGTTCTGGCACGTCGATGCCCTGGTCGCGATCATCCTCGGGACCGCGACCGGCGCGGCGCTGGGCCTCTGCCTCGGCTACCTGGCGATCCGCCGGTCGGGCATCTACTTCGCCATGATCACGCTGGCGCTGGCACAGATGGTGTATTTCTTCTGTGTCGAGGCACCGTTCACCGGCGGCGAGGACGGCATCCAGCAGGTGCCCCGCGGCCGCCTGTTCGGCGCCATCGCGCTCGACAACGACATGGCGATGTACTGGCTGGTGGCGGCGGTGTTCATCGGCGGCTTCCTGCTGGTCCACCGCATCATCCACTCGCCGTTCGGCCAGGTGCTGAAGGCGATCCGCGAGAATGAGCCGCGCGCCACCTCGCTCGGCTACCGCACCGACGACTACAAGCTGATCGCCTTCGTGCTGTCGACCGCGCTGGCGGGTGCCGCCGGCGGCACCAAGGCGCTGGTGTTCGGCATCGCGACGCTGACCGACGTGCACTACTCCACCTCGGGCGAGGTGGTGCTGATGACGCTGCTCGGCGGTCTCGGCACGGTGTTCGGGCCGGCGATGGGCGCGGTGCTGGTGGTGACGATGGAGAACTACCTGGCGCAGTTCGGCCAGTGGGTGACGGTGACGCAGGGCGCGATCTTCGTGCTGTGCGTGCTGGCGTTCCGCCGCGGCGTCATCGGCGAGATCGGCGGCAAGCTGCGCCTGGCGCTGTGAGCGCGGCCTGCCGCAGGTCTTCGCGCTGCCTGGGGCCTGCCCGCCGACTTACGCCTGGGCGCTGCCTCAGGCCTGGCCGCCCCAGTCCGCGGCAGCGATGATCCGGCCGCCGTCCCAGATGCCGAGGCAGACGCGCCCGCCGTCGACCTCCAGCAGCAGGTAGGGGTCGAGCACCACCGCCTCGCGCAGCAATTCGCCCAGGATCAGCCTGGCATCACCGAGTTCCGCCTGCAGGTCGCGCGCCAGCCAGGCGATCTCGGCAGGCACGCCGAGCGCGTCCAGCGTTTCGGGTGCGACGACCCGCTCTTCCCAGCGTGCGCCGGCGGATACGCGGAACACGCCGAACATGATCAGCAGCGTCATCACGCCCAGCCAGAACAGGCTGAGCCAGGAGGATAGCAGCGAGCCCGGCAGCACGCCGTTGGCGACGCCGCCGCTCGCCGCCATGCAGCCGACCGAGCCGATCAGCCCGACCGGGAGCCAGCCCTGGTGCTGATGCCAGAAACTCGGCGCGAACCGCTCGAGCTGCGCCTGGCGGTGCGCGGCCAGTATCTCGGCCGGCACCGCGCGCAGCGCATCGCCGAACCCCCGGGGCCGTGCCGGTGCGAGAAGTGCGTCGAGCGGCATGGCCTCGTCCTCCTGGTGGTTGACAGTCCGCTGGTGGTTATCGGCCCATGATCAGCAGCGGTAGTTGGCGCCGGCGCGATCCACCGTGCGGACCAGGCCCTTCCATTCGGCCAGGCCGTATTCCGGCATGCTGCGGCGCTTCTGCATCCGCTCCGCCGCCTTGGCGATCACATAGTCGTCGATCTGCACGGCCGGCGCGTCGAGCTGGCGGGCGATCAGCTCCAGTTCGCAGGCGCGCTCGAGGTTGTACATGCGGTAGAACGCGCCGTGCACGGTCGGGCCGAGCGTCAGCAGGCCGTGGTTGAGCAGCACGACATGGGTGCCGCTGGCGCAGGTGCGGCCCAGCGCCTCGCATTCCTCGACCGAGGCCGGCACGCCGTAATCGTGGTAGGCGAGGTCGTCGAACACCTGCAGCGCGTCCTGGCTGATCGGCCGCAGGCCATGGGCCAGCAGCGACAATCCGGCGCCTGCGCGGGTATGCGTGTGCATCACGCACATGGCGTCGGGGCGCGCCTTGTAGACGCCGCTATGAATGGTGAAACCGGCATTGTTGAACCGGCCGCCTTCGCTGTAGACGTTGCCGTCCATGTCCATCTTGACGAGGCTCGAGGCGGTGATCTCGTCGAACATCTCGCCGTAGTTGTTGATCAGGAAGGTATTGGGTTCATCGGGGATGCGCGCCGACATGTGGGTATTGATGAGGTCGGTCCAGCCCAGGTGGTTGACCACGTGGTACAGTGCGGCAAGTTCGCAGCGGGCCTGCCATTCGGCGTCGGTCATGCTGGTCTTGGGCAGCTTCAGCGCTGCTGACATTGGCGTTCTCCGTTCGCTTGTGTTCCGGCCACCTGCCGGTTCATGAGGTATCCTGTGAGAGTTGCTTCGCGCGCGCAACCCGGCTGGCGCCGGCTGGGGGCGGGCGGTATTCTCCAGCCTCGCATGTGGGGCTAGGTTGCCACGGCGCGAATCTGGTATGGCGCTTCGGTCGGGAGGGATCTGTTTGCTTCGGACTAGCGCCGTGCGGCTTGCCGCAATCTGCCTGCTGGCTTCGTGGTTCGCCGCTATGGCTTTCGCGCAAGGCCCTTCCGCGCCGGCTCAGCGGCCCGCTTCCGCGCCACCTCGCGCGGCGCCACCCGCCACACCCGCGGCGACGGCGCCGGCAGGGTCCGTGGCCGCGCCGGTGCGCGCCGGCGGCACGATCGCGGCGATCCGTATCGATGGGAATCAACGTATCGAAACCGGCACGATCCGTTCCTATATGCTGGTGCAGCCCGGCGATCCGTTCGATCCCGACCGGCTGGATCGCAGCCTCAAGACGCTGTACGCAACCGGGCTGTTCCAGGACGTGCGCATCGTGCGCGAGGGCGACACGCTGGTGGTGCGGCTGGTCGAGAATCCGCTGGTCAACCGTGTCGCCTTCGAGGGCAATCACAAGCTGACCGACGATCAGATCCGGCCCGAGATGCAGCTTCGGTCGCGCTCGGTCTTCACGCCCGCGCTCGCCGAGCAGGACCGCCAGCGCATCCTCGATCTCTATGCCAAGCGCGGCTACTACAATGCCCGCGTCGACCCGCAGATCATCCGGCTCGACCAGAACCGCGTCGACGTCGTCTACCAGGTGAACGACGGTTCGGTGACGCTGATCAGCAAGATCGTCTTCGTCGGCAACCACGCGTTCAGCGAGGACCGCCTGTCCGAGGTGATCAACAGCCGTGAGCAGCGCTGGTGGCGCTTCCTGTCCACCTCGGACGAATACGACGCGGAGCGGCTGAATTTCGACAAGGAACTGCTGCGGCGCTTCTACCTGAAGAACGGCTATATCGACTTTGAGGTGCGGGCCGCGAAATCCGAGCTTGCGCCCGACCGGTCCGGCTTCTTCCTGACCTTCGCGATCAACGAGGGCGAGCGCTACCGGATCAGCAAGATCAGCATCGTTTCGCAACTGCGCAACCTGAACGGCGACGACCTGCGCAGCGTCGTGCAATTCGATGAGGGCGACTGGTACGACGGCGACGCGGTGGGCCGCAGCATCGAATTGATGGAGCAGGAGGTTCACAACCGCGGCTACGCGTTCGTCGAGGTGAAGCCGCGCATCAGCCGCGACCCGGTCAAGCACGTCGTCGAACTCGCGTTCGACATCGGCGAAGGGCCGCGCGTCTATGTCGAGCGGATCGACATCAACGGCAACACGCGCACCAAGGACAAGGTGATCCGGCGCGAGTTCCGCCTGGCCGAGGGCGACGCGTTCAACGCGGAGGCGGTGCGCCGGTCGCGCCAGCGGCTGCAGGATCTCGGCTACTTCAATAATGTCGGCATCGCGACCTCGCCGGGATCGGCGCCCGACAAGGCGATCCTCACGGCGCAGATCGAAGAGAAGGCCACCGGCGAACTGACGCTGGGCGGCGGCTATTCGACGGACGCCGGCGCGCTGCTCGACATCGGCCTGAGCGAGCGCAACCTGATCGGCAGCGGCGTCAGCGCCGGCATCAACGGCGTGCTGGCGCAGCGGCGCAGTTCGGTGACCGCATCGATCACCGATCCGTATTTCCTCGATCGCAACCTGGTGGCCGGCGGCGACATCTTCCTGATCCAGACCAGCTACCTGGGCACCGAGCCGTACGACGAACGCCGCGTCGGCTTCGACGTCCGCGCCGGCTACGACTTCAACGAATATCTGCGCCAGGTGTGGAGCTACTCGCTGGTCGGGCGAACCGTGTTCAACATCCAGCAGGGCGCCAGCGTGTTCATCACGCAGCTTGCCGGCTATACGCTGCTGTCGCAGGTGAGCCAGTCGATCACGCTCGACAAGCGCGACAGCAAGATCGATCCGCATTCCGGCTACCTGGCGTCGTTCGGCACCGATTTCGCCGGTCTGGGTGGCAACGCGAACTTCATCCGGACCAACGCGAACGGCCAGTATTTCGTGCCGCTGGACCGCTTCACCGGCAACGGCGACTGGAGCATCGCGCTGACCGCCGGCGTGGGATACCTGTTCAACCTGGGCAAGCAGGAAAACATCATCGACCGCTTCTTCCTGGGCGGCGACAACCTGCGCGGCTTCCAGATCGGCGGCGCCGGCCCGCACGACGCGGTCACCGGCGATCCGCTGGGCGGCCGGTTCATCTGGACGCAGTCGACCGAGTTGCGCTTTCCGCTGCCGGTGTCGCAGGACCTCGGCCTGTCGGGGCGCGCCTTCGTCGATGTCGGCAGCCTGACCCAGGCGAGTTTCGTCAACACCACGATCTGCCTGCCCAGCACCGGCCAGGCCTGCCAGATCGTCGCATCGGCCACGCCGCGCGTCGGTGCCGGCTTCGGACTCTCGTGGCACACTCAGTTCGGTTTGTTAAACGTTGACTTGACTCCGTTCGTGTTGAAGCAAGCGCACGATCAGACGCAGATCTTCAGATTCGGTTTCGGTACGAGGTTCTAGTGACCCAACCCCGCCTTCTTGCGGCGCCCATCCTGGCTGTGGCCGCGCTGTTGGCCCAGTCGCCGTTCGCCTACGCACAGCAGAACCAGCAATGGTTCGTGCCCAACCAGCCGCGCCCGGCAGCCCCCGCGCGCCCGGCCCCTCGGCCCGCGCCACCGCCCCAGGCCGAGCCCCAGGGCGGCGTGCCGCTGGTGCCGGACGGCGGCGAGGCACAGCAGCAGGTGCAGGTGCAGTTGCCGCCTCCTCCGGAGGTGCCGCCGCTGCCGAAGGGCCCGACCCCGCCCGCGGCGATCGTCGGCGTTCTGTCGGTGGCCGATGTGATGCGCGCCTCCACTGCCTTCCAGCAGGCCGACAAGGAGTTCATCGGCCGGCGGCAGAAGCTGAACGAGGACGCGCAGAAGGAGCAGGTGGCGCTGCGCGACCTGGGCCAGGCGATGGCCAACGAGCGCAGCAAGCTGACGCCCGAACAGATCCGCAACCGCGAGAAGGAGTTGCAGGACCGCATCGCCGAATCGCGCCGGGTGTTCGGCGAGCGCAACCGGATCATCCAGGAAGCCAGCCAGTACGTGATGGCGCAGATCGATCGCGCGGTGGAGATGGTGACCCAGCAGGTGGCGATCAGCCGCGGCATCAACCTGGTGCTGAACCGCGCGCAGATCCTGGGCACCACGAGCGATTTCGACCTGACGCCGGCGGTGGTGGATGCGCTGAACAAGGTGCTGGCCACGGTGGTGATCCCGCCGGACGGCGTCTCGCCGGTGTCGCTGGCACCGGCGCAGGGTGGTGCCACGCCGGCGAGCGCACAGGGCGCCCAGCCGGCCGCGAAGCCCCCCGCGAAGCCGCCGCAGCGCTAGGCTGCCACCGGGCGTGGCAGATGGACCTCTCGCCGATCGCCGGGGATGCCCGCTTCTTCCATCGGAGTGGGCCGCATAGCCTGCTCGCGGTGGCGGATGCGGCGAAGGCCCAGGCGCCGCCGGCCGACCTGATGCTGGCCGGGGTGGCACCGCTGCAGACCGCGGGGCCGGGCGACGTGAGCTTCCTCGACAACCGCAAATACCTGCCCGCCCTCGCCACCACGCGGGCGGGCGCGGTGATCGTGCATCGTACCATGTGCGACCGCGTGCCGGCGGCCACCGTCGCGATCGTCGCCGATGAGCCCTATGTCGCCTGGGCGCGCGTGGCCGCGCTGTTCCACCCGCTGCCGCCCACGGTTCCCGGCGTGCACCCTTCGGCCGTCGTCGCGGCGGATGCCCGCATCGATCCAACCGCCGAGATCGGCCCCCTGGCGGTGATCGGCGCGCGGGTCCAGATCGGCGCCGGCAGCCGGATCGGGCCGGGCGCCGTGATCGGCGACGGCGTCGTGATCGGCGCCGACTGCCGCATCGGCGCCCATGTCTCGCTGAGTCACGCCCTGCTGGGCGATCGCGTGATCGTCTATCCCGGCGCGCGGATCGGCCAGGACGGGTTCGGCTTCGCCATCACCGACTCGCGGTTCGTCAGCGTGCCGCAACTCGGCCGCGTCGTGCTCGAGGACGATGTGGAGGTAGGGGCGAACACGACGATCGACCGGGGGTCGATGCACGACACGCTGATCGGCGCCGGCTCCCGCCTCGACAACCTGGTGCAGATCGGGCACAACGTGCGCCTTGGCCGCGGCTGCGTGATCGTCTCGCAAGTCGGCATTTCTGGTTCAACGATCCTGGAAGATCACGTCATGGTAGCCGGCCAGGCGGGTCTGACGGGCCATCTGCGAATCGGGCGCCGTGCAAGGATCGGGGCGCAGGCCGGGGTGATGGCCGATGTGCCGGACGGCGCCGATGTGGTTGGCAGCCCGGCGCAACCGGTACGCGAATTCTTCCGCCATGTCGCCGTGCTGCGGCGGCTGGTGCGGGAGGCGACCGTGGGGCGGTCGAAGAGGGCTGCGGGGACCGAGACAGACACGGACTGAGCGTTATGGATTCGCCCGCAACCGAGGCAGTTTCACCGGACCCCGCCGTCGATGTGATCGACATCGCGCGCATCATGCACGCGATCCCGCATCGCTATCCGTTCCTCATGATCGATCGCGTGGTCGACGTGGTGCGCAACCGCTCCGCGGTAGGCATCAAGAACGTATCGGTCAACGAATCGTTCTTCGCCGGGCATTTCCCCAACCACCCGGTGATGCCCGGCGTGCTGATCATCGAGAGCATGGCGCAGACCGCGGCCGTCCTGGTGGTCGAAACGCTCGGCCCCGCGGCCGCCGGCAAGGTGGTGTATTTCATGTCGATCGAGGGCGCGAAATTCCGCCGCCCCGTCGTCCCCGGCGACCAGCTTCGCATCCATGTCACCAAGGAACGCAATCGCGGCAATGTCTGGAAGTTCAACGCCGTGGTCCGCGTGGACGGCATCTCGGTCGCCGAGGCGACCTACGCGGCGATGATCATGGACCGTGCGGCCCAAGTCTGATGCGCTGCCGCAATCCGACCAAAATCATCGGGGAAACAAGCAGTTACAAGCCGATCATCGAAATATAGGGCAACAATGATTGAGTTGGTGGCCATCGATGGCCGCTCTAGCCTCCGCCCGCCCTTGCCGCGGTGAGTCACCTCAGAATGGATGCCATGCCCGAAACGATCGCCCTGCGGCCGGCCACCACCACCGCCATCCATCCGACGGCGATCGTCAGCCGCGGCGCGGAACTCGGCGTCGGTGTCCGCATCGGCCCGTTCTGCACGGTCGGGCCGGACGTGGTGATCGAGGATCGTGCCGAACTGGTCTCGCATGTCGTGGTGGACGGCCACACGCAGATCGGCGCCGATGTGGTGCTGTATCCGTTCTGCACCGTCGGACTGGCGCCGCAGGACCTGAAATATGCCGGCCAGCCGACCCGGTGCGAGATCGGCGCGCGCACCCAGATCCGCGAGCACTGCACGATCCATCGCGGCACCGTCACGGGCAAGGGCATCACCCGGATCGGCACCGACTGCATGCTGATGGCGGTGGCGCATGTCGCGCATGACTGCACCCTCGGCAACCACGTCATCATCGCCAACAACGCAGTGATGGGCGGGCATGTCTCGATCGCCGACCATGCGGTGATCGGCGGTGCGGCGGCCATCCACCAGTTCGTCCGCATCGGCCGCGCGGCGATGATCGGTGGCGTTTCGGGCGTCGAGGCCGACGTCATCCCGTTCGGCAGCGTGATCGGCAACCGCGCGCGGCTGGCAGGTCTGAACGTGATCGGCCTGAAGCGCCGCGGCTTCGACAAGGCGCAGGTCCAGTTGCTGCACCGCGCGTTCGGCGACCTGTTCCGCCATGAGGGCGTGTTCGCCCAGCGACTGGCCGTCGTGCGCGACCGCTACGGCGAGGAGGCATTGGTGGCAGAGGTGCTCGCCTTCATCGATGCGCCGAGCCATCGCGGCCTGATCCGCGCGGAATAGGGGTGGCAGCCGAGCGGCGCGTCCTCGGCATCCTGGCAGGCGGCGGCCAGTTGCCCGGCAAGGTGGCGGCGGCGGCGCGTGCCGCCGGGCGGCCGGTGTTCCTGGTTGGCCTCGATGGCTTCGCCGATCCCGCCGTGCTGGCGCCCTGGCCGCACGAGGTCATCCGCATCCTGGCCGCCGGCCGGATCATCGCCGCGCTGCGCGAGCATGGCTGCCAGGACCTCGTCCTGGTGGGGCCGGTGCGGCGGCCGTCGCTGCTGGACCTGCGGCCGGACGCCGAGGGCGCGCGCATCCTGGCGCGCATCGGCCGCGCCGCCTTCGCCGGTGACGATGGGCTGCTGGCCGCGGTGATCCGGGTGTTCGCCGAGGAAGGCTTCCGCGTCGTTGGCATGCACGAGATCCTCAATGAGGCGCTCGGGCCGGTCGGATTGCTGTCCCGCACGGCGCCCGACGCCGTGTCGATGACCGATGTCCGCCGGGGGATTGCCGTGGCGCGCGCGCTGGGCGCGGTCGATGTCGGGCAGGGCTGCGTGGTGCAGCAGGGGATCGTGCTGGCGGTCGAGGCGGCGGAAGGCACCGACGCGATGCTGTCGCGCTGCGGCCCGTTGGCGGCGCCGGGCCGTGGCGGGGTGCTGGTGAAGCTGGTGAAGCCTGGCCAGGACCGGCGGACGGACCTGCCGACGGTCGGCCCGCAGACGCTGCGCGGTGCGGCCGCGGCCGGGCTGCGGGGGGTTGCGTTCGAGGCGGGAGGCACCATTCTGGCCGAGCGTGACGCCACGATCGCCGTGGCGGACGAGACCGGGCTGTTTCTGCTAGGTCTCGGTCCCGACGAATTGAGGGGAGACAGCACATGAGCCAGTTCCTGCACACCATGCTGCGCGTGGGCGACCTGCAGCGCAGCGTCGATTTCTACACCAAGGCCTTCGGCATGAAGGAGTTGCGCCGGCGCGACGTGCCGGACGGCAAGTACACCTTGGTCTTCGTGGGCTACGGTGAGGAAGACAGCAACACCGCGATCGAACTGACCTACAATTACGGCGTCGAGAAATACGAGATGGGCGGCGCGTTCGGCCATCTGGCGATCGGCGTGCCGGACGTTGCGGCGGCGTGCGAGGTCGCGGCCACGGCCGGCGGCACGATCACGCGGCCGGCGGGCCCGGTGAAGTTCGGCACCACGATCATCGCCTTCGTGAAGGACCCGGACGGCTACTCGATCGAACTGGTCGAGCGGAAGTAACCGGAGCGGACGCGCCGGGCTGCTGGAGCGTGATCCGTGCAGGTGGAATCACCGGAGCGGTGAATCACGCTCTCAGACAACGAGCTGGAGCGGATTCTGTGAGCCTGCACCAACGGAATCTGCTCCAGCCGGGCGCGTCCTTCACCGACTGGCATCCAGCGCGCCCTGCAGCATCCAGGCCGCCGCCATCCGGTCCACCGCATCGGCGCGCTTCTTGCGGCTGAGGTCGGCCTCGCCCACCAGGAACCGGTTCACCGCGGCCGAGGACAGCCGCTCATCCCACAGCGCGGTCGGCAGCGCGGTCGCCTCGGACAGCGCCAATGCCCAGTCGCGCGCCGCCTGCGCCGCCGGTCCCAGCGTGCCGTCCATCGACAGCGGCAGCCCGACCACCAGCCCGCCGGCGCCCTCCTTGCGCGCGATCGCGGAGATCTCGGCCGCCACACCGCGCAGCTTGCCGCGGCGGAGGCTGCCGTAGGGCGAGGCGAGCGTCAGCCCGACATCGGACAGCGCCAGGCCGACCGTGCGGCTGCCCGGGTCGATCCCGATCAGGCGCTGGTCGCGGGTGAGGGTTGCGCGCAGGTCGCGCAGGTTGAACAGCGGCATCGGCCGTGGTTATGGTCCGGCAATCCCTCTCGGAAAAGGTTCGCCCCATGTCGCTCGATCCAGCGACCATCCGCCGTATCGCCACGCTCGCGCGCATCCATGTCGAGGATGCCGAGCTTGCGACGCTGGCCACCGAACTCAACGGCATCCTGGGCTGGATCGAGCAACTCAATGAGGTGAATGTCGACGGCATCGAGCCTCTGGCCGGTGCGGCGCAGATGGCGCTGAAGATGCGCGAGGACGTGGTCACCGACGGCGGCTACCCGGAGAAGATCCTGGGCAACGCGCCGGAGCGGGCGGGGGATTTCTACGCCGTTCCCAAGGTGGTCGAATGATCCCCACCGACCTGACGATCGCCGGTGCGCGCGATGCCCTGCGGCAGCGCGCGATCACCGCACGCGCGCTGACCGAGGCGCATCTGGCGGCGATCGAGGCGCTCAACCCGCGGCTGAACGCCTATATCACCGTCACCGCGGACCGCGCGCTCGCGCAGGCGGATGCGGCGGATGCGGCATTGTCGCGCGGGGAGTTCGCGCCGCTCACCGGCATTCCGCTGGCGATCAAGGACCTGTTCTGCACCGAAGGCGTGCGCACCACCGCCGGCAGCAGGATCCTGGGTCCCTTCATCCCGCCCTATGAGAGCACGGTGACCGCCAACCTGCTGCGCGACGGCGCCATCTTCCTGGGCAAGGCGAACGTGGACGAGTTCGCCATGGGCTCGTCCAACATGACATCGGGTTTCGGCCCGGTGACCAATCCCTGGCAGCGCCGCCAGGACCGGAGCGCCGTGCTGGTGCCCGGCGGCTCGTCCGGCGGCTCGGCGTCCGCCGTCTCGGCCCGCATCGCCATGGGCGCGACCGGCACGGATACCGGCGGCTCCATCCGCCAGCCGGCATCGTTCTGCGGCATCACCGGCATGAAGCCGACCTATGGACGGTGCTCGCGCTGGGGGGTGGTGGCGTTCGCCTCCTCGCTCGACCATCCCGGGCCGTTCGCGCGCAGCGTGCAGGATTGCGCCATCCTGCTGGGCTCGATGGCCGGGCACGATCCGAAGGATTCCACCAGCGCCGATCTGCCGGTTCCGGATTTCGAGGCGGCCTGCGCGCGCGACGTGAGGGGGTTGCGCATCGGCGTGCCGCGCGAATACCGGATGGAGGGCATGCCGGACGACATCGAGCGTCTGTGGCAGCAGGGCCTGGGCTGGCTGCGCGACGCCGGCGCCGAAATCATTGACGTTTCGCTGCCGCACACGAAATACGGCCTCACCACCTACTACATCGTGGCACCGGCCGAGGCCTCCTCGAACCTGGCGCGGTATGACGGCGTGCGGTTCGGCCTGCGCGAGGATGGCGCGGACCTGCGCGACCTGTATGAGCGCACGCGGGCATCGGGGTTCGGTGCCGAGGTGCGGCGGCGCGTGCTGATCGGCACCTATGTGCTGTCGGCGGGATACTACGATGCCTACTACCTGCGGGCGCAGAAGGTGCGCGCGCTGATCCTGCGCGACTTCACCGAGGTGTTCGCGCAGGTGGACGCACTCGTCACGCCGACCGCGCCATCGGCGGCCTTCGCGCAGGGCGAGAACATGGATGATCCGATCAAGATGTATCTGAACGACGTGTTCACCGTGCCGGCCAACATGGCGGGCGTTCCCGGCATCTCGGTGCCCGCCGGGCTCGATGCGAACGGACTGCCGCTCGGGCTGCAGGTGATCGGCCGGCCGTTCGACGAACAAACGGTCTTTGCGGTGGGCGCCGCGCTGGAACGCGCAGCCGGGTTCGACGCACTGCCGCAGATCAGGGCAGGAGACTGACCATGAGCTATGCGATCGAAGGCACGAGCGGAACCTGGGAGATCGTCGTGGGCCTCGAGGTCCACGCGCAGGTGATCAGCCGCGCCAAGCTGTTCTCCGGTGCCGCCACCGAGTTCGGCGCGCCGCCGAACAGTCAGGTGAGCTTCGTCGATGCGGCGTTCCCCGGCATGCTGCCGGTGATCAACCGCGAATGCGTGGCGCAGGCGGTGCGCACCGGTCTCGGCCTGAACGCGCATGTCAACGTGGTCAGCCGGTTCGACCGCAAGAACTACTTCTACGCCGATCTGCCCGCCGGCTATCAGATCAGCCAGTACCAGCATCCGATCGTGGGCGAGGGGCGCATCGAGATCGAACTCGCCGATGGCTCGACGCGCGAGATCGGCATCACGCGGCTGCACCTGGAGCAGGATGCCGGCAAGTCGCTGCACGACCAGCATCCGACCAAATCGTATATCGACCTGAACCGCGCCGGCGTGGCGCTGATGGAGATCGTCTCCGAGCCGGATATCCGCTCGCCCGAGGAAGCCGGCGCCTATCTGCGCAAGCTGCGCTCCATCCTGCGCTACCTCGGCACCTGCGACGGCAACATGGAGGAAGGCTCCATGCGCGCCGACGTCAACGTCTCGGTGCGCCGGCACGGCGAGCCGTACCGCACGCGCTGCGAGGTGAAGAACGTCAACTCGGTGCGCTTCGTGATGCAGGCGATCGAGGTGGAGGCGAAGCGCCAGGTCCAGGTGTGGGAGGAGGGCGGCGCCGTGCAGCAGGAGACGCGGCTGTTCGACAGCGCACGCGGCACCACCCGCTCGATGCGGTCCAAGGAGGACGCGCATGATTATCGTTATTTCCCCGATCCGGACCTGCTGCCGCTGGTGCTGGATGAGGACTGGATCGCGGCGCTGAAGGCGAAGCTGCCGGAACTGCCGGATGCCAAGAAGCGGCGCTTCATGCAGGACTATGGGCTGACCGCCTACGACGCGGGCGTGCTGGTGGCGGAGCAGGCGACCGCCGAGTACTACGAGACGGTGGCGCGGGGCCGCGACGCGAAGATCGCCGCCAACTGGGTGACCGGCGATCTGTTCGCCGCGCTGAACCGCGCCGGGCGCACCATCGCCGACAGCCCTGTGTCGGCCGCGGCGCTCGGCGGGCTGCTGGACCTGATGGCGGACAGCACGATCAGCGGCCGCATCGCCAAGGACGTGTTCGAGGCGATGGTGGAGACCGGCGCCGAACCCGCCGACATCGTGGCGCAGAAGGGGCTGCGCCAGGTGACCGACACGGGCGCGATCGACGCCGCCGTCGCCGCCGTGCTGGCCGCGAATGGCGACAAGGTGGCGGAGTACAAGGGTGGCCGCGACAAGCTGTTCGGCTTCTTCGTCGGCCAGGTGATGAAGGCGATGGCGGGCAAGGGCAATCCCGGCCTGGTGAACGAGGCGTTGAAGCGCGCCCTCGCCTGACCGCTATATCGGCGCGGCGCGACTCAGATCGCATTTATATGCCGTCGCGCCGATCTTTGCGGGCGCCATGAAGTGCGAACATTCCGTTCCGCGCATTGCACCCGCAAGGAGTTGCCCCATCATGCAGACCCACGCTCGTGTGGCTGTCGCACCGCGTCGTCAGTCGCCTGGCCTGAAGCTGCAACCGCCGGAGCCGCCGATAGCCCTGCTCGACAGCCTGGGTGACTGCGGTCGCGAAGACCATATCGTGATCCTGGGCCATGACGGCCCCGACCTGATGTGCGGGCTGCTGCGCGCCGGCGCGCAGCAGGTCTCCCATCTGCGTTCGCTGGAGCGCTCCGAGGCCGACAGCGCCAGCCTGGTGATCGTGCCGCATCTGGCATCGGCCGACTGGCTGGCCGCCGCATTGCCGGCCGTCCGCCGCGTGCTGGTGGCCAACGGTCGGCTGGTGATCGCCATGGATGTCCTGCCGTCCACGCTGAACCAGGTCCGCCACCTGCTGACGCTGCACGGCTTCGTCGAGATCAGGCTCGGTCGCGCGGTCGGCCAGCAGGTGCTGTGCGCCGAAATCCCGGCGTTCGGCCTGCGCCGGTGCGCCTGAGCGGAGGCATGACAATGCTCACACAACTGTCCGGTCTCGGCGGCTCGCTGACCGCCCTGGCAACGCCGTTCCGCGCCACCGAGGTGGACGACGCGGCCCTCGCCCGCCTGGCCGCCCGCCAGATCGACCGCGGCACCGCCGCACTGGTCGTCTGCGGCAGCACCGGTGAGGCCGCGTCGCTCATCCTGGCGGAATACGCCGATGCGATCCGCACCGTGGCGGAGACCGCGCGCCGTCGCGTGCCGGTGATCGCCGGCTGCACCGCATCGGCCACCAGTGCCGCGGTGGTCCTCGGCATCGAGGCGGCGGCCGCCGGCGCGGATGCGCTGCTCTGCGCCGTGCCGCCCTACGTGAAGCCCACGCAGGAGGGCATCATGGCGCATATCCGTGCCATCGCGCATGCCACGGATCTTCCTGTGGTGCTCTACGATGTTCCCTCGCGGTCGGGTGCCGCGATCAGCGACGACACGGTCGCGCGGCTGCACGATGCGGAGCTTGTCATCGGCCTGAAGGACGCCACCGCCGACCTGTCGCGCCCGCCGCGGCTGCGCGCGCTGTGCGGCGACGGGTTCCTGCAATGGAGCGGCGACGATGCGACCGCACCGGCGTATCGCGCGATGGGTGGCGCGGGCTGCATCTCGGTCACCGCCAATGTGGCGCCGGCGCTGTGTGCGCTGCTGCATGGCTGCTGGGACAGGCGCGACCTGGCGCGCTTCGCCGTGGTGCGCGACCTGCTCGATCCGCTGCACGCGGCGCTGTTCCACGAGAGCAACCCGATCCCGGTGAAGTCCGCACTGGCGAGCCTCGGACTGTGCACCGAGCAGGTGCGCCTGCCGCTGACCCGGGCGACGCTGGCGACGCAGGAGCGGCTGCTCGCGGTGATGCAGCCGGTGATGCTGGCGGAGGAGCATGCCGCGCGCGCGGCGAGCCTGGCGCTGGCAAGCTGAGGGACAGGGAGGCTTGCTTGACCCGGTTTGGCGCCGGGTCATAGGGTCGGCGACAAGAAGCAGCGGAGGAGCTGTCCAATGTCGTACTCGATCACGCCATTGACCGGTCACACCGGCGCCGAGGTGCGTGGGCTCGACCTGGCGGGCGAGCTTGCGCCGGAGGTGCGCGCGGAACTCAACCGTGCCTTCGCGGATCACCATGTGCTGGTGATCCGCGATCAGGAACTCACGCCGGCCGGTTTCAAGACGGCGGCGCAGGTGTTCGGCGAGTTGCTGCCGCATGACAAGAAGGAGACGCATGTCCCCAACCATCCAGACGTGTACTACGTCTCCAACGATCACTTCGTGAACGGCAAGCGGATCATTCCCGGCGAGAGCTTCCACACCGACCACTCGAACCATCCAGCGCCGCCCAAGGCCACCACGCTGTTCGCCGTGTCGCTGCCGAGCCGCGGTGGCGACACGCAGTATGTCAACATGCACGACGCCTATGACGATCTGCCGGAGGCGATGCGGCAGCGGATCGACGGCATGAAGGCGGTGCATGTCTATCTCAGCAAGTACAGCCCGCGTTCGCTGGGCAACCTGTCCGAGGAGAGCCGCCGGGCGCTGCCGCCGCCCGGCGTGCATCCGCTGGTGCGCACGCATCCCGACAACGGCCGCAAGGCGCTGTACCTCAACCCGGTGCGCATGGAAGCGATTCCGGGCATGGAGGATGCTGCGGCGCTGGCGCTGATCGCCGACCTGATGGCGCATGCGACGCAGCAGAAATACGAGTACCGCCACCAGTGGCGGCCGGGCGACATGGTGATCTGGGACAACCGCAGCGTGATGCACCAGGCCAACCCGGACTACGACATGAACGAGCGCCGCTACCTGTATCGGCTGATGCTGAAGGGCGAGGTGCCGGTCTGATCCCGGCGGCCGCCGAACGCCCCGGCGCCGTCGCTCTCTATGAGGTCCAGGGCTGCTCGGGGACGTATTTGTACGGGTAGTCCGGCTCGCGGTATTTGCCGGGTGATTGCCGCTTCGGCAGCCTGACCTGCTCGCGCGGCGCCTGGTCGTACGGGATACAGCTCAGCATATGCGTGATCACGTTCAGCCGCGCGCGCCGCTTGTCGTCGGAGCGGACGACGTACCACGGCGCCCATGACGTGTCGGTCCATTTGAACATGTCGTCGCGGGCGCGCGAATAATCGTACCAGCGGTTGTACGACTTCAGATCCATCGGCGAGAGCTTCCAGATCTTGCGTCCGTCGTTCATGCGCGCCTCGAGCCGGCGCGTCTGCTCCTCCTGGCTGACCTCGAGCCAGTATTTCAGCAGGATGATGCCTGATTCGATGACGCTCTTCTCGAACGTCGGCGCAAGTTCCAGGAAACGGCGCGCCTGCTCCTCGGTGCAGAAGCCCATCACGCGCTCGATCCCGGCGCGGTTGTACCAACTGCGATCGAAGATCGCGACCTCGCCGGCGGCGGGAAGGTGCGCCACGTAGCGCTGGAGGTACATCTGGGTCTTCTCGCGCTCGGTCGGTGCGGGCAATGCGGCGATGCGGAAGATGCGGGGACTGACGCGCTCGGTGATCGCCTTGATGACGCCGCCCTTGCCGGCACCGTCACGCCCCTCGAACAGCACGCAGATCTTCAGTCCCTCGTGCTGCACCCATTGCTGCAGCTTGACCAGTTCCGCATGCAGCCGCTTGAGTTCGCGCGCGTAGGCCTTGTTGGACAGGGGCTCCTGCGTCTGGTCCTGCACATTGCTGTCCGCTGCTGCCATGGCAACCTCGTGGTGATAGGCGCCGAATCTTGCACCGCCGGCGCACTGCGTGACGGCTGATGCTGGTCCGACGGCGCAACGCTTGTCGAGGCATTTCTGTGACTGTGATCCTGTGACTGTGATCCTGTGGCGCCGAGCCTGTGACGCCGAGCCTGTGATCTGGCCAGGGCCGGTTGCGGCGCTTCGGGCTCTCGGCGATGATCGCGCCGACGCGCGGGAGGAAACCATGCCGATCGAACTCTACACCTGGAACACGCCCAATGGCCGCAAGATCAGCGTGGCGCTGGAGGAGATGGGCCTGCCGTACACCGTCCATCCGGTGAACATTGGCAAGGGCGAGCAGTTCAACCCGGATTTCTTGAAGATCAGTCCGAACAACCGCATCCCGGCGATCGTCGATCCCGAGGGGCCGGGCGGACAGCCGATCAGCGTGTTCGAATCGGGCGCGATCCTGATCTATCTCGGCATCAAGAGCGGCAAGTTCTATCCGGCCGACCTGCGCGCGCAGGTTCCGGTGCTGGAATGGCTGATGTGGCAGATGGGCGGGTTCGGCCCGATGCCCGGCCAGGTGCATCATTTCCTGCAGGTGGAGAACGAACAGGACCGCCGCTACGGGCTGGAGCGCTATTCCAAGGAAACGCGCCGGCTGTATGGCGTGCTCGACAAGCGGCTGTCGCAGGTGGAGTTCGTCGGCGGTCCGGTGTCGATTGCCGACTTCGCGATCCTCGGCTGGGCGTGGCGGCATGAGCGCCACAAGGTGGACCTGGCCGACTTCCCCAACGTGAAGCGCTGGTATGAAGCGCTGATGGCGCGGCCGGCAACCATGCGCGGTTTCGAAGTCGCGCTGGCCTGAACTCGCGATTCGTGGTGGCGGGATGCCACGCCGTCCGCCGTTGCGTGGCCATGCTGGAGCGGATGCGCAGGCGAGGGACCTGATCCTGCGCGCCGCGCTGCCGCGGCTGTTCCGCCTGGTGCCCGATCCGGATGCCGAGGCGCGGACGCTGCTGTCGGCCGTCGAGCGGCGGCTTGGCGAGGCGTCGGACCCTCGCCGCGTCACGGCCGATGAACTGGCCGCGCTGCAGGATGCTGTGCGTCGGATCATCGCCGCGGCGGCCGATGACGAGAGGGCGCGGCGTCTTGCCGTCCTGGGCACCGACGGCACGCCGTGACA
Organism: Acetobacteraceae bacterium; assembly: GCA_037201625.1. Taxonomy (GTDB): domain Bacteria; phylum Pseudomonadota; class Alphaproteobacteria; order Acetobacterales; family Acetobacteraceae; genus JAMXLO01. The sequence continues at coordinate 1,309,986 of JBBCGR010000004.1, forward strand.
TGGTCCGCGCCCTGGAGAAAACCGTCCGCACCGAACGGTGCCGGCGGATGCTGCATCTTTGTCGTTGAGGAAAACGTCATGCGAATTGCCACGATTGCGCTTGCCGGCCTGTTGCCGGTCCTTGCCGCCACGCCCGCGTCCGCCGAGGCGCCGAGATCGGTGGTGGCGCTGCTCGGCCCGTCGCTCGGGCACCTGCTGGCGCAGAGCGATCTGTGCGGCTGGAACCTGCAGCCGAAGATCGAGACGACCTACAAGGCGAGCTTCCACAAGATCGGTTTGACGGCGGCGCAGCAGACCGCGGTCTGGGACCAGGCGAAGCTGCGCCGGCAGGGCATGCTGTCGGCGCCTGACGATGCGAAGGCGCGCATGAAGGCGGAGATGTGCTCGCCGGCGATCCGGACGCAGATCGACCACGATCTCGCGAATTGAGCGTGATCCGCGCAGGTGGAGAACCGGCGCGGTGCAGCGCGCTCTCGGACAACGCGCCGCAGCGGGTTCCGTGAGCCAGCCCGCATGGAAGCGGCTCTAGCCGGGCGGGTGGTTTCGTCGCGGTGGGTTGGGCGTGTGGGTTGCGGTGACTGTACCGGGGTCAGCGCCACGCCTGGATTGACCAGAGGGACGGTCCGACCGAGGCGACAGCGTCTCGCTTGCACAGTCGTGACCTCGCTGCGGTGAGGGGCTAGTTTAGACCATGAGGCAGATGCCTGGAGGTACCGGGTGTCTGCCGATCAACGGGGGAATACGAAAAGTGAAAATTCGCCTTCTGATGGCAGCGGTCCTTACGCTGCCAGCGACCGCCTATGCCCAAAACTGCGAGTTCAAGATCGGCGCCATGGGTCCGATGTCGGGCGGCGGCGCACAATGGGGACTGTCGATGAAAAGTGCGGCGGAATTGGCCGCAGCCGAAGCCAATCAACAAGGAGGCGTCAAGATCGACGGCAAGACCTGCCGCGTCTCTGTGGTATCCTATGACAGCAAATATACCCCGGATGGAGCCGCCGCCGGCGCCAACGCGCTGGCCGGCGACGACATCCATTTCATCATTGGCCCGGTCGGTTCGGTCGAGAACGCCGCCGTCAAACCGGTGGCCGCCCGCAACCAGCAGCTTGCCTGGAATGCGGCCTATGCCAACAACGCCGAGGAGCCAAAATTCCCGCTGATGTTCCAGGTGAGCCCGCCTCCGGCAATCTGGGCCGATCTGGTCATCAAGCGCGCGATGAAGACCTTCCCGATCAAATCCGTCGTCATCCTGGTGCCGAACGACCAGACCGGCACCGACGTGGCGGCAGTCGACGCCAAGGCCTATGAGCAGAACGGCGTGAAGGCCACCACCGAGTTCTACCAGCGTGGCACGACGAACTTCGCGCCGATCATCACCCGCGCCCTGGCAAGCTCGCCTGACGCTGTCGACACTGCATCGTCCGCGCCCGGCGATGCGGGCGTCATCGTCAAGCAGCTCAGGCTGGCGGGTTTCACGGGCCCGGTCGGCCGGGTCGGTGGACCCGGCACCGCGGAGATCCTGCGTGTCTCCGGCGGATTGGATGTGCTGAAGGACTTCTACTGGTACGAAGCGGTACCGACCGATGATCCCAAGGTGCAGGCCATCGATGATGAGTTTCGCAAGCTGGTGGGGCGTGATCCGGTTGGTGGCACCACCTTCTGGTCGTACCTGCCGGGTGCGCGCATGACGATGAAGGCGATCCAGACCGCCGGCACCGGCGATGCGGTGAAGGTGGCTGCCGTGCTGCGCGCCATGCCGGTGGAGGATCCCAACATCGGCAAGGGCTATTGGACCGGCAAGAAATACTATGGGATTGCGCAGACGCTGTTCTTCCCGTTCGGGATCGGGATCATCAAGGACGGCAAGAACCTTGGCGTCGAACGTCAGGAGGCACAGCCGGAATAATGGCGGCCATCGCGGGCATTGGTCGGGAAGGCTCCCGAGGGTCCACCGAGACCAAGCCGCGCTGACCGTCGCTCGTTGCGTCCAGGTGGGCGCAGGGCGGGGCCTGGTATGACCCCGCCTGAGCAAGGCGACTGAGGCATCGAGGGCGTCGCCGGGGAGACCCAGCGGCGCCCTTCGTGTGTCCGGCCCGAGTCGCCGCGCCTGCCTGCGGACAGCGGTTTGACCGCGCTGGGTGCAGGTCCGGCCGGCCGGCCGCCGCCTCGACCCTGGGTTGGCGCGGATGCATGGGGCCCTGGACGCGGATGCTTGCTTTGTTCCCATCCGAAGCGTTTGACGCCTCTGCCGGCACCCCCTAGAACCACAGGCGCAAACGCCGTGTGCGTCCCCCGGCGGAGGGGTGGCCGAGTGGCTGAAGGCGGCGGTTTGCTAAACCGTTATAGGGCGTCAAGCCCTATCGTGAGTTCGAATCTCATCCCCTCCGCCAATTTATCAATGACGTAGAGCGTGATCCGTACAGGTGAAATCACCGGAGCGGTGAATCACGCTCTCAGACAACGAGCGAGAGCGGATTCCGTGAGCCTACGCGAACGGAATCTGCTCTGGCGCGCAAGGCGCGGCCGCGGCGTGTCCACGTCGGTGGAGCAGGTCGACGACGTCGTGCCAATGCTGATGGCGTCCGGGACACGCTCATGCGCAGAAAATCCGCGAGCCGACGCCACCGGGTCGGTCAGCGCGCGTTGGAACACCAGTCTGGCCGAAAGGTGTCCTCCGATGAAGAAGTTCGAGGTGTTGCTGCCCGAGTACGGGGAGATCGAATTCTTCGCCAGCGAGTATCAGTTGGATGACGGTGATCTGGTCTTCCGCTCGGCAGCGGAGGAGGGCCATGACATGAAGGAGATCGGGCGGGTCCGCGCAGGCTGCTGGTCGGCGGTTTTCATGGTCGTTGACGATGAACCACCGGATGAGGACGACTTTGACGAGGGGCCCTGGGAAGCTGAAGGCGACCTGGAGGAGGAGTAATCGCTCGCCCACCATCCGAATCGTCGCATGCAGGTATGTCGGCAAGAACCCGACGCTCAGGGGGACAAATCAGACCGCGCGATACATCACCATTACAGTGGACCAGCCGGGCGCGCAGTTCTTTACATCGGTTCCGACTGCGCTGCGGCGAAATGCGAAGTATAGCTGGAACCGCGGCGGGTGACCGCTCCGGCTCTGTCTGGGTGCGCCAACGCCCGCTTGGCAGCAGCTATCAGGCGGACGGCAGCGGCGAAACGCGGGTCGTTTCCGGCCGGACCACCATGACGGGCGACGGCTCTGCCGTTCCAGTGTGCAACCCCGGATTCCCCCCTCTGCACGGGACCGTCTTCTCAGGTAACGCTGCTGGCGGTGCCCCGCAAAAGCTTCAACGTCCACTTGCGGGTGGTTGCCGAGAGCCGGGACTGTCCGGTTTCGATCACCGAGACCAGGCGTGCCGCCGCTGTTCATGCGCGCTGCTTCGTCGCTGCGGCCAATGGCCCGCCATCCGGCCTACCGCGCAGACATCCGCCACTGCTTGGTCTCATCGGAAACCGATAATTCCCCGCGGGCTCGTCGCGTAGCACCGGGCAGGAACTGCACACAAGATTCGCTGACGCTGCGCGCAAGAGTGTCATCCTGCGCTCGCGACAGCGCATGGCTATTGTGCGCCGGCGCTAAAGTTGACAGACTTGGCTCAGCGAACCGCTCGACCGTACAACGGGCCAGAGTGGACGTCGGTCCGTGGCAGTGTCGCCGATCGGGTCGGGAAAAGGACAAGGAAACGCTCGGTAATGCCGACCACGGCGACAATGGGAACAGCCGCGACGCGCGCGGTGCGTCAGGCCAGCACGCGGCGCGGCGGCTTGTTCGCGGCGGACCGCTATTGGGCCATGGCGTTGGCCGCCCCTTACGTCGCAGTGTTCCTGCTCTTCGTCATCTACCCGATTGGCTATGGCCTGTGGCTGGGCACCAGCCTGGCCAGCTATCGCACGCTGCTGCAGGATCCGATCTACCTGCAGACCATCACCAACACGCTGCTCTACCTGCTGTTCGGCGTGAACCTGAAACTCGCGCTGGCGATGATGCTCTCGGGATTCTTCGCCCGCCCAGGCTGGTGGTTCAAGGTTCTGCTGCTGGCATTCATGTTGCCGTGGGCGATCCCGGCGCTGCCCAGCTATCTCAGCATCAACTGGATGTTGAATGGACAATGGGGCCTGATCAACAACATCATCTGGGATCTGTTCCAGGTCGACGGCCCACCATGGCTCGACAGCCGGACCCTCGCACTTGGCTCAGTCATTTACGGCCATATCTGGAAATGGCTGCCGTTCTGGACGCTCATCTTTCTCGCCGGTCGGCTCGCAATCCCACGCGAACTGTATGAAGCGGCGGACGTCGACGGCGCCAGCCAGGCACAGAAATTCGTCCATGTGACCTTGCCGCTGATGGCGGGGATGTACCTGGTGTGTACTTTGCTCTCCACCATCTGGGCGCTCGGCGACTTCAACGCCGTGCGATTCATCTCGGGTGGCGGACCGGCTCTGTCGACCCATGTGCTGGCCACGCTCGGCATCCGCAACGCGTTCGAATTGGGCGATCCGCGCCTGGGCATGGCCACCGTTCTCACCGCGCTGCCGCTCCTGATCCCGCTCGTGATCCTACTGATGCGGCAACTGCGTCGCAACGAGGTGACGATATGAGCCTCGCGCGCACCGCCCGTCTGTCTCGCTGGTTCTCGCACACGACCGTGGCGATAGTTTCCATCGTCCTGCTGTTGTGGACGCTGCTGCCGATCTACAACATCATCCGCGTGTCACTGCAGGCGAAGGAAGAGGTGCTCAGCTCTTCCGTCCTGCCGCTGGCGCCCAGCCTCATCGCGTTCGATACCGTGATCCATCAGGCCTACTGGCTGCTCAGTACCTTCTGGAGCCAGATGGGGAACAGCTTCTACATCGGCATCACGGTGGCGCTGCTGACCCTCATCATCGGCAGCCTGACCAGCTTCGTCATCGGGCGGATGCGCACCAGCAAGGGCTGGATGCTGACCCATGCCGCGCTGCTGACCTACACGATTCCCATGTCGTTCCTGGCCATCCCGTTCTACAGCATCATGGGCAAGTACGGCCTGATCAATAACCCGATCGCGGTGATCGCCGTGGAGGTCACGTTCGCCACCCCCTACGCGATCTTCATTTTCCAGCAGTACGGCGCCTCGATTCCGATGGAACTGGATGAGGCCGCGCGCATCGATGGCGCCTCGCCGCCACAGATCTTCTTCCGCGTGTACCTGCCGCTGATGGCCCCCGCGCTGGTCGCCATCGGCACCTATGCGCTGCTGCTGTCCTGGAACGAATACCTGTACGCGTTCCTCCTGCTGTCAGGCGGCTCGGTGGTGACGGTCCCGGTGGCGCTTGGCAAGTTCCTCGCAGGTGATGAGGCACCGTGGAACCTGCTGATGGCCGCTGCCATCATCTATGCCCTTCCGCCGCTGATCATCTACTACGGCTTCCGCCGCAAAATGACCGGCGGGCTGACGATGGGCGGGGTCAAGGGCTGAGCGCCTCGTCATCAACAACGAAACGACCAAGGACACGTATGCCATGACACGAATCACGAGGCGCCAGGCACTGGCGGGAATAGGAGCAGCCGGTGCCGCGGCCCTGGCAAAGCCCAATCTGGCACGTGCCGCGGGTGGCGAGGTCACGGTCTGGTGGAGCCAGGGTTTCTACCAGCAGGAGAACAAGGCCATCATCAATGCGATGGCCGACTGGGAGAAGCGTACCGGCACCAAGGTCAATCTGTCGTTCATGACGGACCCTGACCTGATCACCAAGCTGACCGCCGGCATGCAGACCGGTGATGTGCCCGATCTCGTGCACTGCGTCACGGCCGATCGGTTCCTGGTGCCGCGCGCGGCCTGGAACGACCAGTTGGAAGACGTGACCGACGTGCTGGATACCCAGAAGGCGGAGTTCATTCCCACCGCATTGAAGGCTTCGCGCTACTACAACGCTGGGCAGAAGAAGTATTCGATCTACAGCGTGCCGATCAAATGCTCGACGGTGATGAACAATGTCTGGCGGCCGCTGGTGCAGGAAGCCGGGTTCACCGACGCCGATATCCCCAAGACGCAGGACGCGTTCTACGATTTCTTCCAGGTCGTTCAGGACAAGCTGCGCGGCAAGGGCAAGCGGATCTTCGGCCTCGGCTATTCGATGGCAACCAAGGAAGCGGACAGCGGCAACCTGTTCGCCGCCTTCCTGGTGGCGTACGGCGGTGAGAAGATCGTGCTGCCGGACGGCAAGCTGAACATTGATGATCCGACCGTGCGCAAGGCGGCGGTGACGGCGCTGGATCGGCTGACCACGCCCTACAAGAAGGGCTATGTCCCGCCCGGCGCGATCAACTGGGGCGATGTCGACAACAACAACGCGTTCTACGCGCGGCAGGTTGTCATGACCCCGAACGCGACGATCTCGGTCGCGGTGGCGCAGTCCGACAAGGCCGACCAGTACTACAAGGAGCTTGTCACCTACGGCAGGCCGCTGGGCAACGATGGCAAGCCGATGTTGGGCATATTGGCGGTGTCGCCGTGCTTCATCCCCAAAGGTGCCAAGAACCTGGACGGCGGCAAGGCGCTGCTGCGTGATTTCATCCAGCCGGAGAGCCTGAACAGCTACCTCAAGGAAACCCGCGCGCGCTACCTGCCGGTGATGATGAAGAACATCAAGGAAGACCCTTACTGGACCGATCCGAACGATCCGCATCGTCCGGTCGCGGTCCAGGCCGGCCTGATCCAGCCGACGCTGCCGAACTGGATGAACTACAATCCGGCCTATGCCCAGGTGCTGTCCGAGCAGATCTGGATTCAGGCCGAGGCCAACATCACCCAGAAGAACATGGGCATCGAGCAGGCCGTCGACGAAGTCGCCGCCCGCATGAAGGTGATGTTCGAGAAGTACCAGATCGGCTGATCGCCGGTTCGCAACCGGGCGCGGCGGGGAGCAGCGCACCCCGCCGCGCCCGGCCTTTCGCTTGCATGCGCTCGCGATGCAGCATCTCGGCCAGCCCGACCAGGGAGCCGCCGCGTAACGTGGCACGCCCATCACCCGCCCCGTCGCGCACCCGGCCCACCGCGCACCTGCCATCGGCGGCGATGTGGTCGCCTCCTAATCCTCCCAGCCCGCGGCGCGCAGCCCCTCCAGCACACGCTCGCTCTCGCCCTGCGCCAGCCAGGTCACGCCGCGTTCGGCAACCTGCACCGCGTGGTCCGGCAGGGTGGACAGCCACCGCCTCAGCGGCCCGGCCGCGGCCTGCCGCCGGCCGAGATGGCCCAGCGACGCAATCAGCACCCAATGCGGATGCGAGTAGCGGGGATGTGCCGCGATCAGCCCCTCGGCTCCAGCGGCCGCGGCTTCGTAGTCGCCGCGCAGGAAGTGCAGATACGCGTCCAGCAGCAGCGTGATCCGCCGGCCCGACCCCCTCGGGCCGATCTGGTGCAGCAGGTCCAGATGCTGCGCCGCCTCCACCAGGCTGCCGGCGCCCGCCTGCGCCAGCGTCATCGAGCAATGCGCCCCCCAGGCGCTCGGACCCAGCGCCACGGAGCGCGCCGCACTCAGCACCGCGCCGTCCCAGTCGCGCATGCCGTCCAGGCAGAGCGACAGCGAGGAATGGCCCAGCGGATCATCCGGATCCAGCCGGATCGCGTGCCGGCTCGCCGCCTCCGCCGCGGCGCGCGTCTCGGCGAACGGTGCGCGTCCAGCCACCGCCGATGACCACAGAGTGAACGCCCGCGAGGCGTGCGGCGGCGCGAAGCGCGGATCGAGTGCGATCGACCGGCGCAGCCAGACATCGACGTTGTCCCAATCCTCCGCGTCGATGCAGGATTGCGCGCGGTGCCACGCCTCCCAGGCATCCAGCCCCTCGGGGCGCTTGTGCAGCGCGCGCATCTGCTCCGCCTCATCCACCGCCGGCCCGATCGCGCGCGCCACCGCGCCGGTGATGTCGTCCTGCGTCTCGAACAGGTCGGCCAGCGCACGGTCGTAGCGCTCGGCCCACACATGGACGCCGGCCTCGGCCTCGGTGAGATGCGCGGTGACCCGGATCCGGTTGCCCGCCCGCCGGATGCTGCCTTCCAGCACGTAGCGGACACCGAGTTCCCGGCCGACCTGCCGGATGTCGACGCGCCGCCCCTTGTAGGTGAAGCTCGAGTTGCGAGACACCACCAGCCACGAGCGCGAGCGGGACAACTCGGTGATCAGGTCCTCCGCCATGCCGTCGGCGAAGCACCCATCGGCCGGATCGCCCGACAGGTTGTCGAACGCCAGCACCGCGAGCGAGGGCCGCCCCCGCATCCACGGCAGCGCTGCGGCGGCCGGAGTTGCGCCCGCCAGCCGGTAGCCCCGGCCGGGCACCGTGACGATCTGATCGGGGCCGAGCGCCTTGCGCAGCCCCGAGACCTGTGCCTGCAGCGTGTTCTCCTCGACCACTTGGCCGGGCCAGGCCTCGGCGATCAGCGCATCCTTGGAGACCAGCGCGCCGCGGGCTGCCACCAGGGCGCACAGGATGTCGGCGGCGCGGCCGCCCAGATCCACCGGCACGCCGTCACGCCACAGGGTGCGCTGTCGTTGATCCAGGCGAAAGGCGCCGAACGAAACCTGGTCAACGTCCATCACGTGCGATCAGTGGAATTCAGGAGAATTCAGACACAGGGCCGTGAGCCTACGGGCGGGCCGTTGCATAGTCCAGCCGATTGCCGCGCGAGCCGGCATCGAAGCCCTGGAGACGCACGTGATTCGACCCGATGTGGCACGCCGCCTCGATTGGCGCGCCGTGGCTGCCGTGTTCGCGCTCGCCCTGCTGTCGGTCGCACCGGCGGCGCGTGCGCAGCTCACCGTCACCTGTACCGGCAATCCCTGCGTCGCTGTCGTACCACCCGGCTATGGGCCGATCATCACGCTGCCGATGTTCCTCACCAGCAACACGCCCACCGTCGCGACCCAGTTCAGCAATGCGACGATCATGGATCTGCTGGTGGAGGGCTCCCCGAACTTTGCACTGAACGGCGGCGTCCTGGGCACGACCGGCGCGACCAGCACGGGCGGCGGCAATGCCGGCAACGGCGGTGCCACCGGTACGGTCACCGCGACCAACAGCAATGCCATCAACCTCGACGGCGCGGTCTCGACGTTGGCGCAGATGGTCTGGTTCCAGTCGGAGGGTGGCCAGGGCGGTGGCTACGCGATCGCCACCGACGCGAAATACAGCGCCGGCGCCGGCGGCAGCGCGGGCGACATGGTGGTCACCAACACCTATGCGGTTTCCCTGACCACCCAGGCCCCGCTCGGCGGCTTTGCATTGATCGCGCAGACGGCCGGCGGGGCGGGCGGCAACGTGCTGCAAAGCGGTACCGACAGCTATGGCCTGCCCAGCTTCTCGGGACAGGGCAATGGCGGCGATGGCGGCAGGGCCGGCAACGTCACCGTCAACAACCAGGCGGCCGTCAGCATCGGCACCAGCAGCAACCCGATCAACGGCGGGTACAGCACCGGCGTGCCGCAGACCTACGCACTGGAGTTCGATGCGTTTGGCTTCCGCGGCATTTCGGCGACCGCCAACGGCGGCCTCGCCGGCCAGGGCAGCGGCAGCTCCGGCAACCAGTGCGACACGAGCGGATCGGGCTGCACCGGCGGCGCGGTCGGTGGCAGCGCCGGCACCGTGGTGGTCAACAGCAGCGGGCCGGTGAGCGTGTGGTGGAACTGGAACCTGACCAGCGCGAGCCCGGCGCTTCCCGGCAATGTGGCGTTCGGCATCATCGCGGCCAGTGTCGGTGCCCGCGGCCAGCCCACCTACTCGCAGGACTATTCGGGAGGCGCGGGCGGCGGCGCGGCGGGCGCCCTGGTGAAGCTCACCGCGGGCGGCAACGTCTCGGTCACCTCGCTCAACGACCTGCCGCCCGGCGACGTCGCCATCCCGCCCGACATCATCGCGCCCCCGGTGCTGACCGGCGCCGCGGTGGCCGCGGTGACGATGGGGGGCGCCGGCGGCTCGCCCTATGAGGCCAGCAATTTCGGTGCGAGTCCGGTGATCGCCGGCGGCCCCGGCGGCACCGCGGGCGGCGCCGCGGTCGTCGTGCAGGACGCGCAGATTGCCGCCTCCGGCACCGGATTCGCCGGCATCCTGGCGCGCAGCATCGGCGGCGCCGGCGGTGACGGCAACAATCACATCGTCAATCCCAACACCCCGAGCGCGCTGGCCGAGGGTGGCAACGCCAGCAATGGCGGCGCGGGCGGTGCCGCGAACGGTGCCGGCGCGAGCCTCGCGGGAACCGCGTCGGTGACGACCGGCGGCCCGCTCTCGCCCGGCATCGTCGCGCTGGCGATCGGCGGCAGCGGGGGCAACGGCGCGACCTTCGATCCCAACGACACCCCGGACGGTGACGCCGGCGCCGGTGGCGGCGGCGGCAATGCCGGCATGATGAGCGTGGAGATGAGCGGATCGTCGGCCATCCGCACCAGCGGCGTGCGGTCCGCCGGGATTCTGACCACCTCGCAGGGCGGCAATGGCGGGATCGGCGGCAACCGCGACGTCGGGCAGTCCGGCAATGCCGGGGCCGGAGGCAACGCGGGCGCCGGCGGGGACATCGCCGTCAGCCTGAGCGGCACCGCCAGCATCGTCACGCTCGGCAACTATTCACCCGGCATCGCCGCGCGCTCGTCCGGCGGGGTGGGCGGCTTCGCGGGCAGCGCCAATCCGAACTTCGCCCCCACGCCGCAGCCCGGCGGCAATGGCGGCAACAGCGGCATGGTCACGGTCAACACCCGGGCCGGAACCTCCATCAGCACCTCCGGCACCGCGTCGCCGGCGATCCTGGCCGTGAGCACCAGCGGCTATGGCGGCGGCGGCTCCGACGATTCCGGCATCATCCAGAACACCGGCGGCAACGGCGGCGCGGGCGGCCAGGCGGGCGACGTCATCAATGTCGGGCTGACCGCCGTGCAGGTGGAGCACGCCGGCACCATCACCACGGGCGGCGCGGCCTCGCACGGCATCGCCGCGCAGGCCTTCTCCGGCGGCGGCGGACCCGGCGGCAATTCCGGCGGCATCTACGGACAGGGCGGCACCGGTGCCACCGCCGGCGCGGTCGGCGCCGTGCTGGTGACCAGCACCGGCCAGATCGGCACCGCCGGCAGCACCGCGTTCGGCGTGCTCGCCCAGTCGATCGGCGGCGGCGGCGGCGATGGCGGCACGCTCGACTTCGCCAACTCGGGGATCGGCGGGTCGTCCGGGCTCGCGTCGAATGGCGGCGCCGTCACGGTGACGCAGTCGGGAACCATCGCCACCACCGGCGCGCAGGGCGCCGGCATCGTCGCGCAGTCGATCGGGGGTGGCGGCGGCATCGGCGGCAATGCGACCGGCCCCTTCGCGGTCGGCGGTCTCGGCGGCGCCGGCGGGGCCGGCAGCGCCAGCAGCGTCAGCATGAACGGCGGCAGCATCAGCACCCTGGGCTCGCGCGCCATCGGTGTGCTGACGCAGTCGATCGGCGGCGGCGGCGGCACCGGTGGCGATGCCAACTACAGCTACGACCCGAGCGTCAGCGTGTTCGCCTCGGTGAGCATCGGCGGGGCCGGCGGCGGCGGTGGGGCGGGCGGCGCCGCGACCGTCAACGCCACTGGAGGCAGCATCACCACGCAGGGCAGCGGCGCCATCGGCATGGTCGCGCAGTCGGTGGGCGGCGGCGGCGGCAATGCCGGCGGCGCCTATGCCGAGGCGATCGGCGTCGGCATCTCGGTGGGCGTGGCGGTAGGTGGCACAGGAGGATCGGGCGGCGCCGGCAACACCGTCGCGCTCACCACGTCCGACTTCGCGGTCCGCACCGGCCAGTCCCCGCAACTCCAGGTGCCGCAGGCGACACCCACCAATGTGTTGCCGACCGACGCGTTCGGCCTCGTGGCACAGAGCATCGGCGGCGGCGGCGGCAATGGCGGCACGTCATCGGCGGATGCCGTCTCGATCGCCTTCCATCTGCCCGGCACCACGACCGAGGTCGCCGGCGCCCTCGCCTATTCGGCTGGCGGCGCTGGGAACTCGGGCGGCAACGGCGGGCCGGTCACCGTGACGCTGGGGACCGGCACCGTGGTGGAGACCGCCGGCCAGGGATCGCATGCCGTGGTCGCGCAATCGATCGGCGGCGGCGGCGGCAATGGCGGCGATTCCTCCGCCATGGCGACGACGGTGGCCTATGGCCGCGCCGCCACGCTGGGCGGCGAGGGGTTCGCCCCGGTGCAGGTGTGGACCGGCGATCTGGCGGTCTCGGTGGGGGGCGCCTCGGGGGCGACCGGGAACGGCGAGACGGTGCAGGTCACCGTGGGCAGCACCGATTCGCAGGCAACGCCGGCCAGCATCCTGACGGTCGGCGACTACTCCTACGGCATCCTCGCCCAGTCGATCGGCGGCGGCGGCGGCAATGCCGGCACCGGCTCCAGCACCACCGCCGACTTCGGCAGCACCCGCAACCTCCATCTGGCGGTCGGCGTCGGCGGTGCCGGACAGGCCGGCGGCGGCGGCAGCGAGGTCGACGTCACGCTGAACGCCGGCAGCACCATCCAGACCTATGGCTCCGGCTCGAACGGCATCGTGGCCCAGAGCATCGGCGGGGGTGGCGGCACCTCGGGCGGCGGGATGCTGGACCTGGGGGGCAGCTTCCAGGTCGCCCAAAAATACCCGGGAGGCATCAGCCTGGAGAACGTCACACCCGCCGGCAACCTGGATTTCGGCGTCGGTGGCAGCGGCACGGTGGGTGGCGGCGGCGGCACGGTGAACGTGACGGTCAACGGCCTGATCGCCACCCATGGCGGCGATGCGGCCGGCGTCCTCGCCCAGAGCATCGGCGGCGGCGGCGGCCTTGGTGGCTCGGCCGGATCCGATGCCTCGGCCGACAGCCCGCTGATCCTGCAGGGCGGCGTCTTCCTGCGCGAATTCATCTCCAACACGGTGATCAGCAAGACCCTGCCGTTCACCACCACGCTGGCGATGACGATGGGCGGCAGCGGCGGGTCGGGCGGCGGCGGCGGCACGGTCAACGTCACCCATTCCGGGACCATCACCACGACCGGCGACTGGGCTCAGGGCATCGTGGCGCAGAGCATCGGCGGCGGCGGCGGCAAAGGCGGCACCTCGACCTCCACCGGCTCCGGCGCGGTGCCGGCCATCACCCTCAACGTGACCGGTTCGATGGGCGGGAGTGGCGGCGGCGGCGGCGATGGCGGACAGGTGAACCTCGCGCTGACCAACGGCGCGGTCACCACCTCCGGCTACTCGGCGTATGGCATCGTCGGCCAGAGCATCGGCGGCGGCGGCGGCATGGCCGCCAACGGCTCCGACACGGCGACCGGCGCGATCACCGTCGGCTCCACCAGCGGTGGTGCCGGCGGCGCGGCCGGTGGCGGCAACCTGGTCCAGCTCACCGGTTCCAGCACGACGTTCAATGCGAGTCTCAACGCCGTCACCACCTCCGGGCTCGGCGCGCACGCCGTGGTGCTGCAATCGATCGGCGGCGGCGGCGGCATTGCCGGCGCCGGCAGCGCCTCGTTCATCGGCGTCTCGCAGGCCGGCACATCGCCCAGCCAGTCGGTCGGCGGCGGCACCGGCTCGAACGGCTCCGGCGGCGGCATCACCGTCAACGCCCAGCTCCGCCTGACGACGACGGGCGCCGATGCGATCGGCCTGCTGGCGCAGAGCATCGGCGGCGGCGGCGGCCTCGCATTCGGGCAGCCGGAGACCGCGACGGCGATGCCGGTGCTGGGCGGCACGCCCAACGGCATCGCCCAGAGCGGTGGCGCCATCGACATCACGCTGCTGACCACCAAGGCCGGCTCGGTCATCAGCACAACCGGCGTCGGCGCCCACGGCATCGTCGCCCAGTCGATCGGCGGTGGCGGCGGCGTGGCGGGCTACGTCACCGGCACGCCCACGCTGTCCACCACGCTGCCGCAGAACCAGGGCGCGCAGGGCAGCGGCGGGACGGTGACGCTGAACCTGGCGGGAAATATCAACACGACCGGCGCCGGCGCGCATGGCGCGGTGGCGCAGAGCATCGCCGGCGGCGGCGGGCTGATCGGCCTCGGCGGTGCGCTGTATGCCGGCTCCACCGGTGCGCCGGGCGCCAGCGGCCAGGCCGGTGCCGTCACGGTGAACCTCAACTCCACCTTCATCCACGCCACCGGCACCAACAGCATCGGTGTGTTCGGCCAGAGCGCCCCGTTCCAGGGCCAGGCGGCCGGAGCGGGCGCGTCGCCCGTCACCGTCGCCCTCTACGGCTCGCTGATCCAGGGCGGCACCGGCCAGGGCGTCGCGATCTGGGTGGACGGCGGCGTGCATCCCTCGACCACCGATCCCGCGCAGAACAACCTGATCACCCTCGATGCGCCGTCATCGATCAGCGCGCTGTCGGGCACGGCGATCAATTACACCGGGGCGACCGGCGTCGACGTCCAGAGCCTGGGCGAGGTGTTCGGCTCGATGAACCTGGGCACCGGCAGCTTCTCCAACGGCACCACCGCCGTACTCTGGGCGGGACCGAGCATCGCCGCCGCGCAACTGATCAACAGCGGCCGGATGATGATCGGCGGCAGCGGCCGGTTCGGCTCGATCGACCGCACCACGCTCACCGGCAGTTTCGCGCAGACCGCCACGGGCACCCTGGCCGTCGATGCGGATTTCGGCGCGCGCGCCAGCGATCAGCTCATCGTCCAGGGGAATGCGAGCCTGGCCGGCACGGTGAAGCCGATGATCAGCAGCGTGCTGCCCAACGTCGCGCTGCCGGTGATCACGGTGCAGGGGGCGCTGTCTGGCTCGCTCACCGGCGCGTCCTCGGCGCTGTTCGGCTATGGCGTCAGCCGCTCCGGCAACCAGATGCTGCTCTCGGCCACATCGGCCGACTTCAATCCCGCGGGCTTCGGCCTGGCGCCGAGCCGGGCCGCGATCGCGGGACATCTGCAGGATATCTGGGACCACGGCGGCACGCCCGCGCTGGGCGCATTGTTCGCGCTGCTGGGCAACACCGCCGATGTCAGTCCGGCGGCCTACGGCGCGCAGCTTCGGCAACTCTCGCCCGACGCCACGTTCGCGCCCGGCGCGCGCGGCCTCGCCGGGGCCACCAATTTCGCCAACAACGCGCTGAGCTGTCCGATGTTCGAGGGCACCACGGCGATGCTGGCCGAGGGCAAATGCGGCTGGCTGCGCGTGACCGGCCGTACGGCGCAGCAGGACAGCGGCAACGGCGTCACCAGCTACAAGCTCGACAGCATGATCTGGCAGATCGGCGGCCAGACCGAGCTTGCGCCGGGCTGGCTGCTGGGCGGCTCGCTCGCCTATGAGGAAAGCTGGCTCTCCAGCAAGGACAAGCTGAACACCGGCAGCGGCCAGAGCGGCTATGGCGCGGTGACGCTGAAATACCAGACGGGGCCGTGGCTGTTCTCAGGCGCCGTGCTCGGCGGCGCTGGCAATTTCGACCTGAGCCGCATCATCACCCTGCCGGGCTATGCCGCAATTGCCTCGGGCAGCCCGGGCACGGCGAATGTCGGGTTCCTGCTGCGTGCCGCCTATACCTGGGGCGGCGAGGAGCTCTATCTGCGTCCCAACCTGACGCTCGCCACGATCCACGTGCGCACCGGCGCCTATCAGGAGGGCGGCGCGGGTGCGCTGAACCTGTCGGTGGATGCGGCGTCGCAGACCACGCTGGTGGCGACACCGATGCTGGAGGTGGGCGGCCGCATCGCGCTGCGCGACGACATGCTGCTGCGGCCGTATCTCGCCGCGGGCATGAGCGTGCTGAGCAACGGATCGTGGCGGCAGAACAGCCAGCTCACCAGCGCGCCGGCGGGCACCGGTCGGTTCGCGACGGCGGTGCCGATCGACCAGGTCGCGGGCCGCGTGAGCGCCGGCGCACAATTGTATACCGCGCGGAACGTCGATTTCCGCATGCAGTATGACGGCGAGTATTCCGGCACCATCACGGCGCATGCCGGCTCGGTCGTCGTGTCGCTGCGGTTCTGAGCTGGAGCATCGGCTGTGCGTGGCGCGAAGCTAGACCGGTGCCACGGCTCCGTCGTCCGCCGAAAGCTGCAATTCGGGCCGTCTGGTCGAGGTGGTCTGACCGCGCGATGTGGCTTGTGGGCCTGCCAGGCCTCAAGCTCGGCAGTGCACTCGTGCAGTTCGTGCATGACCTCCGCGCCGTCCACGATCTCCCCGGCGGCAAGCTGCGCCTCGCACTTGGCAAGGGCCTCAAGCCAGCCAGCGGGAGCGGCCGGGGGGCGGGGTGTGCTGTCATCCAGGTGAGTAAAATACGTGGATCGCGCATAGCGTTCCAGATGGCGAAATCGCCCTGACGCCCGCCATCAAGGGAACACTTGCACCACGGGGCCGCGCCTCACTGAGGCGTCCGTGCTGTGGTAAAGACTTTCAACCGTGATTCTGGTGAGGCGGGTTAGCGCGGCCTTCCACGCTTTCGCGTTGCAGATCAATTCGGCGTCCGCTTCGTCAACGCCGGTAAAACTCGAAAGCAAGGTCAAGATCGGAATCGGGGCGGGCCTCGCCCCGTGCGTAACTTCCGAAGACAAACAGCGCCTTGATCGTCGGCTGCCCGGCGGCCCAAAGCCGCAACACGTCTCGCGGGATTGCCGCAGCGGTTTTCATCAGGGTTTGGTCAGATCCCGCTCAAATTCGGCCAGCACGCCAGTCACCGCCAGCACGAGTAGGCCGTGCGGCGTGGTGATATCCGCTCAAGCATCGGCCAACGAATGGAACCCGGCCATTCTGCACGTGATCGTCGCGAGCGCGTTGAGAAGATCGCGGGTCGAGCGGTTCAGTCGGTCAGGCCGTCTGCCCATGAGCATTTCGCCGGCGGCGGGCTGGTCGAGCGCACAGCGGCGATCCGTCTTCGCGCCGCTTGCTGGCGCGTGGAACACCTTCGCAGCCCCGCCCGCGTCAGACGTGCGCGAGCACCAGGAAGCCGGCCGTGATGCTGAACGAGATGCCGAAATAGAGCGTCCACTGGGCGGTCGCGCGAACCGCCGGGAACGTGGCGCGCAGCGTACGGCCGAGGGCGCTGGATGGAATTGCCGCTGGGATGGCTGACACGGCTGGGGTCCTCCTGAAAGGTGGTTGCAGCAATACCGAAAATATGGACGCACGAAAACGATAAAAAATGAGACTAAACAGATAATTGGAACGCCGGAATCCGTGTTTCCCGTGTCCTCTTGCCGTGCTATCGCTCGCGCCCAGTTGATTGGGTGGGACGTTCGCTGGCTGCCGTGGAGGGCAGGGTGGAACTAGGTCGTCGCAGCTTCATCAAACTGAGTGGCGCGGGACTTGCCGCCACCAGCATCGGTGCCCTGGGCTTCGGCGCCGCCGGCGAGGCGCTCGCCGCCTCAGTGCGGCCGTACAAGCTCACCCGCACCACCGAGACGCGGAATACCTGCACCTACTGCGCGGTCGCCTGCGGCATCCTGATCTACAGCACCGGCGACCGGGCGAAGAACTCCAAGGCCAGCATCATCCATATCGAGGGCGATCCGGACCATCCGGTGAACCGCGGCACGCTCTGCCCGAAGGGCGCGGCGCTGCTCGACGTGGTGCATGCGCCCACGCGGGTGAAATACCCGATGGTCCGCGAGCCAGGCACCAACGCGTTCAAGCGCATCTCCTGGGATGACGCACTGGACCGCATCGCTCGGCTGATGAAGGAGGACCGCGACAAAAATTTCATCGCGAAGAATGGCATTGGTACCACAGTCAACCGGTGGACGTCTACGGGGATGTTGGCGGCCTCCGCCACGTCGAACGAGACCGCCTTCCTCACCTGGAAGGTCGCGCGCTCCTTCGGCATGGTCGTCTTCGATAACCAGGCGCGTGTCTGACACGGACCGACGGTAGCCAGTCTGGCTCCAACATTCGGTCGAGGCGCGATGACCAACACGTGGCAGGACATCAAGAATGCCAACGTGATCCTGGTCATGGGCGGCAATGCCGCCGAAGCGCATCCGTGCGGCTTCAAATGGGTGACCGAGGCGAAGCAGGAGAACGACGCCAGGCTGGTCGTGGTCGACCCGCGCTTCACCCGCACCGCGTCGGTCGCGGACTACTACGCGCCGATCCGCCCGGGCAGCGACATCGCCTTCCTCAACGGCGTCGTGCGCTATCTGCTCGAGAAGGGCGCCATCCAGCGCGACTACGTCAACGCGTACACCAACGCGTCGCTGATCGTGCAGGAAGGCTTCGGCTTCCAGGACGGGCTGTTCAGCGGCTTCTCGCCCGAGAAGAAGGATTACGACCGGTCTGGCTGGGATTACGAATTCGGCGAGGACGGCTTCGTCAAATCCGACCCGACCTTCGCCCACCCGCGCTGCGTCATCAATCTGCTGAAGCAGCACGTCGCGCGCTACACGCCCGAGATGGTGTCGCGCATCTGCGGCACGCCGGTCGAGAAGTTCCTGGGCGTCTGCGAACTGATCGCCTCCACCGCCACGCCGGACCGGGCACTGACCTCGATGTACGCGCTCGGCTGGACGCAGCATTCGGTCGGCAGCCAGAACATCCGCGCCATGGCGGTGGTGCAGTTGCTGCTGGGCAATATCGGCGTCGCCGGCGGCGGGATGAACGCACTGCGCGGCCATTCCAACATCCAGGGCCTCACCGATGTCGGGCTGCTGTCGAACGCCATGCCGGGCTACCTGACGCTGCCCAGGGACACCGAGCCGACGCTCGCCGACTACATGAAGACGCGCGGATTCAAGCCGCTCCGGCCGGGACAGACCAGCTACTGGCAGAACTACCGGAAGTTCCTGGTGAGCTTCCAGAAGTCGATCTATGGCGCGGCGGCGACGGCGGAGACCGACTGGGCGTACGACTGGCTGCCGAAACTCGATGTCGGCAACTACGATATCCTGCGCGCCTTCGACATGATGAATGCCGGCAAGATCAACGGCTATATCTGCCAGGGCTTCAATCCGCTGCAGGCCTTCCCCAACAAGCGCAAGATCCGCAGCGCGCTCGGCAAGCTCAAGTTCCTGGTGGTGATGGATCCGCTGGAGACCGAGACCTCGCGGTTCTGGGAGAACCACGGCGACAAGAACCCGTCCGATCCGTCGAAGATCGCGACCGAGGTGTTCCTGCTGCCGACGACATGTTTTGCCGAGGAGGAGGGCAGCCTGACGAATTCGTCGCGCTGGCTGCAATGGCACTGGAAGGCTGCCGATCCGCCCGGCGAGGCACGCAACGACATCGGCATCATGTCCGGCATCTTCCGCCGCATGCGCGCCATGTACCAGAAGGACGGCGGCGCGTTCCCCGATCCGATCCTCAACCTGACCTGGAACTACACCGACCCGATCGATCCTTCGCCGGAAGAATTGGCGAAGGAGATGAACGGACGCGCGCTGGCCGAGGTGAAGGATGCCGGCGGGGCGACCGTGCTGCGGGCCGGCCAGTTGCTGGACGGCTTCGCGCAGTTGCGCGACGACGGCACGACCGCGAGCGGCAACTGGATCTATTCGGGCTGCTGGACGGAGCGCGGGAACATGATGGCGCGGCGCGATGCGACCGATCCGCGCGAGCAGGGGCTGGCGCCGAACTGGGCGTTCGCCTGGCCGGCCAACCGCCGCATCCTGTACAACCGCGCCAGCGCCGATCCGTCAGGCAAGCCATGGAACCCGGCCAAGCCGCTGATCCAATGGAATGGCACCGCCTGGACCGGCATCGACGTGCCCGACTACGTGCCGTCGAACAAGCCGGAGGCCGATATCGGGCCGTTCATCATGCTGGCGGAAGGCATGGGGCGGCTGTTCGCGCGCGACCAGATGCGCGAGGGGCCGTTCCCGGAGCACTACGAACCGCTGGAAAGCCCGGTCGCCAACCCGCTGCATCCGAAGGTCTCGTCCAACCCGATGGCGCGCGTGTTCGCCGACGACCTGGCGGATTTCGGCACGGCCGACAAATTCCCCTTCGTCGCGACCACCTATCGCCTCACCGAGCATTTCCATTTCTGGAGCAAGCACGCGAAAATCAACGCGATCCTGCAGCCCGAGGAGTTCGTCGAGATCGGCGAGGCGCTGGCCACCGAGAAGTCGATCGCGCAGGGCGGCTGGGTGAAGGTCTCCTCGAACCGCGGCTTCGTCGTCTGCAAGGCCTATGTCACCAAGCGGCTGAAGCCCATGCTGGTCGACGGCAAGACGATCCACACGATCGGCGTGCCGATCCACTGGGGCTTCACCGGCTGGGCGCGCAAGGGCTTCGGCGCCAACACGCTCACGCCGTTCGTCGGTGACGCCAACACGGAGACTCCGGAATTCAAGGCGTTCCTGGTGAACGTCGAGAAGGCCGCGGTCCCGGTGGCCTGAGGGAGAGCGACCATGCCCGATCTTCAGTCGCTCGACGTGGTGCGCATCTCGGCATCCACGGAACTGCCGCCGCAGGTGCGCACGCACCCCGAGGTGGCGAAGCTGATCGACGTTTCCCGCTGCATCGGCTGCAAGGCGTGCCAGGCGGCGTGCATGGAATGGAACGACCTGCGCCAGGACGTCGGATACTTCGAAGGCAGCTACGACAATCCCGCCGATCTCTCGCCCGCCGCCTGGACGCTGATGCGCTTCACCGAGTGGGAGGATCCGAAGGGCAACCTGGAATGGCTGATCCGCAAGGACGGCTGCATGCACTGCGCCGATCCCGGCTGCCTGAAGGCCTGTCCGTCACCCGGCGCGATCGTGCAATACGGCAACGGCATCGTCGATTTCATCAGCGAGAACTGCATCGGCTGCGGCTGCTGCATCAAAGGCTGCCCGTTCGACATCCCTCGGCTCAACGCGGCGGACCAGAAGGTCTACAAGTGCACGCTGTGCAGCGATCGTGTTGCCGTTGGCCAGGAGCCGGCCTGCGCCAAGTCCTGCCCGACCGGCGCCATCGTGTTCGGCACCAAGACGGACATGATCGCCTGGGCTGGCGAGCGCATCGAGGACCTGAAGTCGCGCGGCTTCGAGAATGCCGGCCTGTATGATCCGCCCGGCGTCGGCGGCACGCATGTGATGTACGTGCTGCACCACGCCGATACGCCGTCGATCTATGCCGGCCTGCCCGACAACCCGCATATCAGCCGGCTGGTGCAGGCCTGGAAGGGCATCATGAAGCCGGTCGCCATGGCCGGCCTCGCCTTCACCGCGGTGGTCGGTTTCATGCACTGGATCGTCACCGGCCCCAACGAGGTGCAGCCTGACGATGAGGCGCATGGCCGCGACGTGCTGGATGAAGGCAAATGAAGCAGCCGCCCGGCACGCTGGCGCGCTACACGACCGGCGCGCGCATCAATCACTGGATCACCGCGGGCACGCTGATCCTGCTGGCGCTGTCAGGGATGGCACTGTTCCATCCGTCGCTGTTCTTCCTCACCGCGCTGTTCGGCGGCGGCGCGTCGACGCGGGCGATCCATCCCTGGTTCGGTACCGTGCTGCTGCTCAGCTTCGCGCTGCTGTTCATCCGCTTCGCGCACCATAACCTGTGGAACCGCGATGATACGCGCTGGATGGGTGCGATCCGCCGGGTGATGGCGAACGACGAGGAGAGCGTGCCGGAGGTGGGTCGCTACAACGCTGGCCAGAAGCTGGTGTTCTGGTCGATGACGTTGCTCATCCTGGTGCTGTTCGCGTCGGGCGTGGTGGTGTGGGACACGTATTTCTTTCCCTACACCACGATCGAGCAGAAGCGCATCGCGCAGCTTGTGCACAGCCTGGCGGCGGTGGCGATCATCGGCGTCTGGATCATCCATGTATACGCGGCACTCTGGGTGCGTGGCTCGGTGGGGGCGATGACGCGCGGCGTGGTCTCGGCGGGCTGGACATGGCGTCACCACCGGAAGTGGCTGCGTGAGATGGCGGGGCGCAGGTAGGTTGTTGGGGAGGCGGCAGCGCTCGGGGTTTCACCCCGAACCCCGACCAAGGGGCGCTGCCCCTTGGAACCCTGCCGAGGGCGCAGCCCTCGGAACCCCGGACTTTGGCCTGGGTGGCGGGAGGCCCCGACCGGGGCGCCAGAATCGGGATTGCAAAGGCTCCGCCTTTGCTGGGGGTCCAGGGGGCAAAGCCCCCGGTGGGGCTCCGGGGTGAAACCCCGCGCACTACCATGGCAGTGAATGCCCGCATCGGGCAGCCGGTCCCGGTGATCCTGCCTGACCCGCACACCCTGTTCGAGCGTCGTGCCGCCCGCCTGGACTCGCTCGCCGCCGGCCATCCCATGGGCGACTGGCTCCGCTTCATGGCACGCCTCGCGCGTGCGCAGCGCGCCGCGGTGGCGGCGTTCCCGGCCGCCGCCACAGTCGCTGCGGCCGAAGGCGAACCCCCGCTCACCCATGAGGCGCATCGCCGCGAGCCGTGGTGGCAGGCGGGCCTGTCCGCCCTGCTGGAAGCGACCGACGATGTCGCGCTGCCGGACCGGGCGCGCATGGCGCTCGGCGCATTGGCCGCGGGCACGGCAACGGAGCTTGAGGCGCTGGCCGACCGCTGCCTGCGCGGCGACGTGCGCCCGGCGGAAAGCGGCCCGGCGGTGTTCGTGGCGGCCGCGCTCGCCGCGTATTTCGCGCATCGTGCCGCGGCCCTGCCGATCGCGCAGATCCACCTGCTGGCGCAGCGCGGCCGCTGCCCGGTGTGCGGCGGCGTGCCGGTGGCCGGCGTGGTGACCGCGGCCGGCACGGCCACCGGCGTGCGCTACCTGCAGTGCGGGTTGTGCGCCACGGCGTGGAACCATGTCCGTGCCGTGTGCACGGCGTGCGGCGAATCGCGCGGGCTGGTGCTGCACGGCATCGAGGGCGGCAGCGACGTGGTGCTGGCCGAGACCTGCGACGAATGCCGCGGCTACGCCAAGGTCCTCTACCAGGCCAGGGACATGGCGGTGGAGCCGATGGCCGATGATCTCGCCTCGCTCGGCCTGGACATGCTGGTGGGCGAGGCGGGCTACCATCGCCATGCGCCGAACCCGCTGGTGATCGGCGGATAGGATGCTGCCATGATCATCGGCACGGCCGGCCATGTCGATCACGGCAAGACGGCGCTGGTGAAGGCCCTGACCGGCATCGACGCCGACCGCCTGGCGGAGGAAAAGCGGCGCGGCATCACCATCGATCTCGGCTACGCCTACACCGCGGAGTTCGGCTTCATCGACGTGCCGGGCCACGAGCGCTTCGTGCACACCATGCTGGCCGGCGCGAGCGGCATCGACGCGGCCCTGCTGGTGGTGGCGCTCGACGATGGGGTGATGCCGCAGACGCGCGAGCACGTGCAGATCCTGCAACTGCTCGGGATCGACCGCGGCGTCGTGGCGCTGACCAAGTGCGACCTGG
Organism: Acetobacteraceae bacterium; assembly: GCA_037201625.1. Taxonomy (GTDB): domain Bacteria; phylum Pseudomonadota; class Alphaproteobacteria; order Acetobacterales; family Acetobacteraceae; genus JAMXLO01. The sequence goes on from JBBCGR010000004.1 coordinate 1,333,289, forward strand.
CTCCCGGCCGCGTGGCCGAGGTGGGTGCCGAGGTGCGGGCGCTGCTGGCGGACACCGCGCTGGCCGATGCGCCGATGATCCCGCTCTCGGCGGTGACCGGGGAGGGGATCGAGAGGCTGCGCGCCGCGCTGCTGGCGCTCGGCCCGCGGCGGCGCGACGTCGATCGCCATCCGCGCCTGGCCGTGGATCGCGCCTTCACCCTGTCCGGGGCTGGCCTCATCGTGACGGGCACGCTGGTCTCCGGGCGCATCCGGGTCGAGGACCGGCTGGTGCTGTCGCCGCCCGGCATCGAGCTTCGGGTGCGCGGGCTGCATGCGCAGAACCGTCCCGCCGATGAGGCGGTCGCCGGCCAGCGCGTGGCGCTCAATGTCACCGCGCCGCGCCTGTCGAAGGAGGCAGTGACGCGCGGCGACTGGGTGCTGCATCCCGACATCCATGCGCCGGCCGCGCGGCTCGATGTCCGGCTGACCCTGCTGCCCGGCGAGGCGCGCGCGTTGCGGGCCGATGCGCCGGTGCATCTGCATCTCGGCGCCGCCCATGTCACCGCGCGGGTGGCCGCGCTGGACGCGGAGCGGATCGAGCCGGGCCAGAGCGTGCTGGCGCGCCTCACGCTGGAGCGGCCGATCGGGGCGCTGGCGCAGGACCGCCTGGTGCTGCGCGATGCCGCCGCCACGCGCACGATCGGCGGCGGGGTCGTCATCGATCCGTTCCCGCCCCGCCGCGGGCGGCGCTCGCCTGAGCGGCGGGCGCATCTGGCGGCGCTGGAGCAGCCGGAGCCCGCGGCGGCGCTGCGCGGGCTGCTGGCGCTGCCGCCCGGCTGGACGGACAGCATGGCGTTCATGCGCGCGCGCAACCTGCCGGTAGCGGCGCAACAGGTCGTGCTCGAGGCGGCACCCGCGGTGGCAGTGGGCGACCTGCTGGTCGATCCGTCCCGGCTCGCGGCGCTGCGGGCCGACGTGGCGCTGCGGCTTGCCGCGCACCATGCCGCCTCACCCGACCAGCCGGGCCTGCAACTCGAGCGGCTGCGCATGGCAACGCCCGGGCGGCCGTCCACCGCGGCGATGCGGGCGATCGTCGCTCTGCTGTTGCGCGACGGCGTGGTCGAGCAGGACGGTCCGTGGCTGCGCCTGCCGATGCACCGAGCCACGCTGTCGGCGCAGGATGAGAGCGTGTGGCAGCGCGCGCGGGGACTGATCGCGGCCGAGAGGTTCCGCCCGCCGCGAACGCGCGACCTGGCGCAGGCGCTGCAGGTGACGGAGCGCGCGATGCGGCTCGTGCTGAAGCGGGTGCAGCGGATGGGGCGGGTGATCGAGGTCGCGCCTGACCAGTATTTCCTGAGCGAGACGGTGGCCGAGATGGCCGGCGTCGCCGCCGCGATCGCCGGGACGGACCCCGCCGGCACGCTGACCGCGGCGGCGTTCCGCGATCACCTGCTGAACGGCAGGAAGGTGGCGATCCAGGTGCTGGAGTTCTTCGATCGTTCCGGCGTCACCGTGCGCATCGGCGACGAACGCCGTGTGCGCGGCGACCGGGTGGGTATGTTCGGCGCTACGCCAGCGCCAGGATCATGACGCCGCCGCAGATCAGCAGGATGGCGGCGACGTGCGGCAGACCCAGCGCCTCATTGAACGCATAGTGCCCGATCAGCGCGGCGGCGACGTAGGAGATCGCGGTGCAGGGCAGGGCGCGCGACATCGGGATGCGGCGCAGCGCGATGATGTACAGGATGGCCGCGCCGCCGTACAGCACCAGCCCGATCATCGTGCGCCAGTCGAACAACTGGGCGATGAAGTCGGCCGCGCCGGCGCCTGCCTTCAGCAGCGTCTGGCCGGCCATGCTCGTGGCGATCGCCGCCAGCAGCGTGAGCCAATAGATGCTCACGCGCCGGGGCGTTCCGTCGTGGTGCTGCGCTCGATGCAGCGGACCGTCCCCTGCGGCTTGCCGTTGGCCGACAGGAAGGTGCGGCCGACATATTCGCCGAGCACGCCCAGGATCATCGACTGCACGCCCGCGACCAGCAGGATCACCGTCATCGTCGACGCCCAGCCGGACGGCGTGTCGCGCACGATCAGCGCCTCGGCGATCGTCGCGAAGGCACCGATCGAGCCCAGCATCGCCATGACGATGCCGGCGTAGATCGCCATGCGCAGCGGCGCGAGCGAGAAACTGGTGGCAAGGTTCAGCCACAGCCGCACCAGCCGCGTGAGGTTGTAGTTGGACCGGCCCTCGATGCGCGGCAGGTGCTGGACCTCGATGCTGTCGATCCGCTGCGTCACCTGCATGATCAGCCCGTCGACGTAAGGATACGGTCCCTGATAGCGCGTGACCGAGTGCACCACGAGGGCGGACATGCAGCGGAACGACGACAGGTACATGCCCTTGGGCTTGTCCAGCAGATGGTCGGCGATCGAGTTGGCGAAGCGGCTGCCCAGGTTGCGCCAGCCGGCATGCTGCTTGACGCTGTAGCGGGTGTAGACGACGTCCCAGTTGCCCAGCCGCGCGTGGTCGTAGAGATGCACGACCTCCTCGGGCGGGTTCTGCAGGTCATCGTCCATGGTGATGACGTAGGCACCGCGCGTATGGCGCAGGCCGGTCATGACCGCGTTGTGCTCGCCGTAGTTGCGGGCATGCTCGATGTAGATCAGCGGTACCGTGGCGCGCTGCACCAGCGCCTGGCAGATCTCGCCGGAATTGTCGGGGCTGCCGTCGTTGACCATGACGATTTCCAGCCCGTCGACCGGCTGCAGCGCCGACAGCGCATCGACCAGGCGGCCGATCGTGGCGGCCCCGCGATACACCGGGATGACGATGGACAGGCCGATGCGGGTGGACTGCGAGGGCGCAGCGGCGAGGTGACGGCGAGGGTCGGTATCGTCGTTCATGGTCGCTCCGCGGTCGCCAGCACCGACCCGCCGGCAGGCAGGGAAAGCGGCAGGCGACGCTCGATCTCTGTCATGCCATGCAGGATGGCGTCGAGCCATGGCGGAAACGGGGCGACATCTGACGATTCCGTGCGGCGGAGCTTGCGCTGGGCGATCATCAGCGGCAGCAGCAGGCTGTTCCAGTAGCGCACGCGCACGCTGACGAAGCCTGCCGCGGTCAGCAGGGTGGCAAGCTCGCCCGCGGTGCAGCGGCGCGCGTTGTGCACCCGGCGGTCATGCTCGGACAGCAGCCAGGTATAGGCCGGCATGTTGACCACCAGCCGCCCGCCAGGACGCAGCGCGTGGCGCAGTTCGGCCAGCGCCACGGGCGGGTCGACGCCGGCGTGACACAGCACATCGGCGGCGACCGCGGCATCGAAGCTCGCCGGCGCGAAGGGCAGGGCGTTGACGCTGCCGCGTGCGATCAGCGCGCCGGACTTGGCAGCGGCGCGACCGGCGCCCGCGGCGGCCCATTCCACCCCGGCCAGGCGCAGGTCCGGCCGCGCCGCGTGCAATCGCGCGAGCAGCCCGCCGGTGCCGCAGCCGGCGTCGAGGACCACACCGGTCACGCCTGCCAGCGCGTCCACGATGCGACGATGCAGCGCGCGGTACCACCACATGCGCTCCTCGGCCGCGTCCATCAGCGTGTATTCCGCAAGTTCCATCAGCAGTGCGGGCCAGACCCTCGGAATGACCGTTGCTGATTGCCTTGCCGGCGCCATGCTCGCAAGGCATGCAGGCGCAATGAAGCCGGGGGAGCGTCTGGTGTCCGCAGTCCTGCCGCGAGTCGCCAGCGCGCGCGTGTCGCGGGCGCTCACCGATAACGCTGCCGACACGCTGCGCGGGATCGGGCTTGTGGTGCTCGCCTACCTGATCTGGACGCTGGGCGACGCGGCGGCGAAATGGGTACTGCCGAGTGTCGGCGTGGCCGGTGCCATGCTGTGGCGCGGTGTGTTCGGCCTGATCACCGTGGCGGCGATCACCGTGGGGATGGGCTGGCGGCGGCTGGTGCCGCAGCGCTGGGGCCTGGTGCTGGCGCGCAGCGTGCTGTCGTCCTTCGTGTCGGTGGCCTGGTACATCGCCTGGCTGTCGATGGGCCTGGCCGACACCTATGCCGTCGGTTTCACCGCGCCGCTGATCATGACGGTGCTGGCGGTGTGGCTGCTGGGCGAGCGGATCCGCTGGCGCCGGGTGATCTCCACCGTGGTGGGCTTCGGCGGCGTGCTGATCATGCTGCGTCCGGGTGGCGACCTCTGGACGCCGGTCGTGCTGCTGCTGCTGGCCGGCACGCTGGTGATGGCGCTGACCCGCATCATGACGCGGCAATTGACCATGACCGAATCACCGGAATGCCAGGCGTTCTGGCTGCTGGTCGGGCACACGATCACCGGGCTGCTGATGCTGCCGAGCTTCCCCGGCTCCGGCGAGGTCGGCGTGCTGGGGTGGGTGGCCCTGGTGTTCCTGGGGCTGTCGAGCGGCCTGGCGCATTGCGTGTTCGCGCGCAGCTATGCGCTGGCGCCGGTCTCCGCGCTGGCGCCGTATGAATACACCATGCTGCCGTTCGGCCTGGTGGCCGGCTTCGTGATGTTCGCCGAGCTGCCGTCCTGGACCACGCTGGCCGGCGCCGCCGTGGTGGCCGCGTCCGGCATCTACAACCTGTACCGCGAGCGGGTGCGGCGGAGCGAGGAACGCGCCGCCGCCTGACCCGCTACTGCCGCACGTAGCGCTTGCAGGCGATCCGCAGCAGGTCGCGGAAATGCGGCCGGACGCGGTCGGTCCAGGGCGTGTTGGCCGCCTTCTTCCAGGCCTCGCCGCGCACGACCTCGGGGCCTGTCAGATGGTACATCGCGAGGTACTTGCGCTCGCGGTCGGCTTCCTCGGAGCAGAAGCGCCGCGCCGCCAGCACGCCCGGCACGGCGGCAAGCTGCGGCAGGTGCTCGGCGTTGTACCACTCGTTGAATTCGGGCTCCGCCGCGGGATCGACGTTCATCGACACCACCAGCAGGCCGCCGGCCTGGGCGGGGGCCACGAGGTCGCCGGGCTTGATCTGCTCGCCGGTGAAGCGCAGCAGACGGTTCGCCTTGGCGGTGACGCGCTTGGTCCAGATCGAGGAATTCTCGTAGCCGATTGCCATGTAGGGCGGGCTGTGCAGCACGCCCAGGGTCTCGAGGTCGTAGGTGGCGACAGCGACGCTGGGATTCTCGTCGCTGATCCAGCGCTCGGCGTTGATGAAGCCGGGAACGCGCAGGCGCTCCGGGATGTGCTCCAGGTCGTACCAGTCGTGGAACTCATCGGCGTAGGCGGTGGAGAAGTCGAACGATGCGAACAGCAGCCCCTTGGGCATGGGTTCCTCCCGGGTTCAGGTTGATGGGCATCGTGGCATGCGGTGCGGGGGCTTCCAAGGTTTTGGAGGGCGCTCAGGGCTCTGCCCTGAAACCCGCCCGGGGGCTTTGCCCCCGGGACCCCCAGCAAAGGCGCAGCCTTTGCAATCCCAATTTGGGCCATGGGGGAGGGAGCCCGCTACTCGGACCAGGATGGGTCCGAGTAACGGCCTCCCTCCCCCATGGCCAAGTCCGGGGTTCCAAGGGCTCCGCCCTTGGCGGAGTCCAGAGGCGGCGCCTCTGGTCGGGGTCCGGGGTGAAACCCCGGGCGCTACCGCTCCCGACCACCCTCCGCCGCTATCCGTTCACCGCGCGCATGATCCCCACCCACCGATCCAGCACCGGCAGGATCGTATCGGCCTTCTCGGACGGCAGGCTGACGGACACGCGGTTCACGGCCAGTTCGTCATACCGCTTGATCAGATCCACATCCTCCGCCTGTCCCCCGATCGAGATATCGAAACCAGCAGGATCGCGTCCCGCCTCGGCCGCCATCTGGCGGAAGCGCGGGATCACCTCGGTGAGCGGCGTCGGGTTGCCCGACGTGATCTGCGGCATCCAGCCATCGCCGTAGCGCACAGCGCGCCGCGCGCTGTACGGAAAGGCGCCGCCCACCAGGATCGGCGGGTGCGGCTTCTGCACCGGCTTGGGCCACGTCTGCATCGGGCCGAAATCGACGAACTCGCCGTGGTACTCGGCGGTGTCCTGGGTCCAGATCGCCTTCATCGCCTCGATACGCTCGCGCGCCAGCTTGTGGCGGGTGGCGAAGTTGGTGCCGTGATTCTCCATCTCGTCCTGGTTCCAGCCGTTGCCGACGCCGAACACGAAGCGCCCGCCGGACACCTGGTCGATCGAGGCGACCAGCTTCGCCGTCTGGATCGGATCGCGCTGCGCGATCAGGCAGACGCCGGTGCCCAGCTTCAGCGTCTTCGTCACCGCCGCCGCCATGGCGAGCGTGACGAAGGGATCCATCACATCGTAGTAACGCTTCGGCAGGTCGCCACCGAGTACGAACTGCGTCTTGCGCGAGGTCGGGATGTGGGAGTGCTCCGGCGCCCACATGATGTCGAAGCCGCGCTGCTCCAGCGCGGTCGCGAGTTCCACGGGTGACATCGAGTAGTCGGTGAAGAACATCGAGGCGCCGAATTTCATAGCACTGTCCTCATGCTGGGTGGTCCACCATGCCCATCCACCACATGGTGCCCTGGCCGACATCGATATCGTAAGTCCGCGCGAAGTCCAGCCTGCCGTCCGGCGCGATGCGGAACAGCGACAGCGTCGCGCCGGTGATGTGCGCGACCGCCATGAGACGGCCGCTGGGATCGATGTGGAAGGTGCGCGGATGCACGCCGTGCGAGGCGATGTGCTGGATCAGGTTCGGCTCGCCGCTCGCAGCGTCGATGGCGAACACCGCCAGCGAGTTCTCGCCCGCCGCGTCGCGCGCGCGGTTGGCGACATAGACCGTGCGGCCGTCGGGATGCACGTGCACGGTGCCCACAAGCTGGGGGCCCACAAGCTGGGGACCAACCGGCGGGCGACCCAGGGTCGGCTTGCGGAAGCGCGGCGTGGCGGACAGCCTGCCGTCCGCAATCTCGAACATGTCGACCGCGTTCTGCCGTTCCAGCGAGACATAGACCCAGGGCTGCGAAGGATGGAAATCGAGGTGCCGCGGGCCGAAGCCGTAACCGCCGTCGGGCGCCACCGAGACCTCGTTGCTGAGCACGCCGTCGTTGAAGTCGAACACCTTCAGCGCGCCTGGCTCCTCCGACTTGCCGTCGGCCGCGTCGTGGCCGCGCGCGACCAGGATCACCAGGCGGTTGTCCAGCGTCGCGCGCACCTGGTGGGCGAAGATGCCGGGATCGATCGGGCCAGGCTGTGCGACCTCCTCGCCCGGCGTGCCGTCATCATTGATCCGGTAGACGCGCAGGCCGCTCGGATTGCTGAACGCCACCAGGATGAACCGCGAGGGAATGTCGGTCGCCATGTGGATCGGCCGTGTCGGCAGCCTGATCGGCGCGCCGTGCGGGCTGAGCGCACCGCTGGCAGGATCGATGCGGAACGCCGTGACATGGTGCGTGTTGCCGGTGGCCCCCATGCCCGAGGCGCTGTCGCTGGTGGCGACATAGAGGAAGCGCCGCGACGCATGCGGCCACACGTATTGCACGTTCGCCGGCAGCATGACGGTGCCGCCGCGATGCAGCGCGGCACCGTCCACGTCCACGTCGTACTGCGTCAGCGCCGGGCCGACATTCGCATACAGCGACAGCTTGTTTGCCATGTTCCCTCCGGTTCGTTCGCCTGCGTCAGGCTACCGCAGGTCAACCGGCCGCGTCGCCCCCTCCCCACCATCGGTCCTCTGCGGTAGAGCGCAGCCACCCGGAGGATCGCATGCTCGCCCCCCAACCGCCTGCCGCCCGCCACGTCGTACTCTCCATCGGCCTCGGCTTCGTTGCTGGATTCGTCGACATCTTTGGCTTCCTGGCATGGCACGGCCTGCTCGTGGCGCACGTCACCGGCAACCTCGTGTTCCTGGGCCTCAGCGTCGCGCGCGGCGATTACGACCTGCTCATGAAGGTGCTGGCCCTGCCGATCTTCGCCGTGTCGGTCGCGGTGTCGGCGCGGGTGATCACCGCCCTGCGTGAGCGTGGCTGGAACGCGTTCGTGCCGGCTGCCCTCGCGGAGGCCGTGGCCATCGCGCTCTGCCTGGTCGCCGGCCTCAGTCTGGCAGCACCGCAGAACCCCGACGACACGACCGCTATCCTGATCGGCGCGCTCGGCCTGTTCGCGATGGGACTGCAGAACACCATGATGCGCCTGGTGCTGAACGACATGCCGCCGACCACCGCCATGACCACCAACCTCACGAGCGTGGTCAGTGAACTGGCGATGTGGTCGGCGCGACGGAATGGCACTGCCGTCCCGCTCACCACGCGCGCGCGCCTGATCGGTTCGACCCTGGCGGGCTTCACGCTGGGCGCCGTCGCCGGCGGTCTGAGCGAGGTGCATGCCGGCTATTTTGCATTGCTGGTGCCGATCACGACGCTGCTCGCGCTGCTGCCGGTCGGACGCAAGGCCGCAGCGCCCGCAACGGCCTGACGGCGGCCGACGATCGAGCGGTCACAATGGAATCGTGCGCCGCTTCGTCGCCTCCTCCCACAGCGTCGCCCGATCGAGGTCGAACACCAGCGACGGTTCCTCCGGCGTGGTGAACCAGGCACCGGAGGCGAGCTCGCCCTCGAGTTGCTCGGGTCCCCAGCCCGCGTAGCCGAACGCGATCAGGCTCTTGCGCGGACCCTCGTGCCGGCCGATCGCCCGCAGCACCTGCGGGTCCCGCGTCAGCGCGAGGTGTTCGTCGATATCGACGGTCCCCGGCCGGCGGAACTCCGAACTGTGCACGATGAAGCCGATCTCCGGCTGCACCGGCCCGCCCGCGAACACCGTCGCCGTCCCGTCGCTGCCGCCGCTGTCGAGGCCGAGCGCCTCCAGCAACTGCACCATCGGCAGTTCGCGCGCCGGCCGGTTGATGACGATCCCCACAGCGGCCTTGGCGGAATGCTGCACCAGCAGGATGACGGTGCGGGCGAAACGTGGATCGCCCATCTCGGGCGTGGCCACCAGAAGCTGCCCGGCCAACGACGCGGCGGGCGTATCCACGTCTGCCTTCGCGAGAGCCGCAGCGAGGGGCCCCGGCGACAGGAGCAGAACGCCGCAACCAAGGAGAGCCCGCCTGGATCGCATCAGCGACATCGTCCGCCATCCTGCCGCGATGCCGTGCCTGGCGCAAACCCGTGTATCGTGCCTCGAGCGTGATCCGCGCAGGTGGATGAACCGAAGCGGTGGATCACGCTCTCGGACAATGAGCCGGAGCGGGTTCCGTGAGGCAGCGCGAACGGAATCCGCTCTGGGCAGAACAAGGAGAAGTCCATGACCGGCACCCCGACCTTCGGCCGCTACGCCGAGATCCCGCTCGACCAGATGACCGCGGAACAGCAGGAGGGTTACCGCTTCCTGGTCGACGGTCCGCGCGGGCGCCTGCCGGGCCCGTACAAGGTCTGGGTGCACAATCCGAAACTCGTCCACGCCGCGGCACCGCTCGGCCAGCATTTCACGCCCGGCGCATCCTCGCTCAGCGAGCGCGAGCGCGAGATCGCCGTCGTGGTGATCACCAGCAAATGGCACTCGGCCTATCCCACCCAGGCGCATGAGAATCGCGGCAAGGAGGTGGGGCTGCCGGCCGCCGCGGTGGAGGCGATGATCGCCGGCCTTCCCGCGTCGTTCGACGATCCGCGCGAGCAGGTGGTGTATGAATGTGCGATGGCGCTGGCGGCGGAACGGCTGGTGCCGCAGGGACTGTACGAGCGCGCCGAAGCGCTGCTTGGCCACGTCGGCATTACCGATATGATCGTGCTGATGGGCTATTATACCTGCGTCTCGCTGACGATGAACTTCTATGCGGTGCCGCCGGGGACTGCGGGTCTGGCACGCTGACGGGAGGATGCGCCATGGCTGAACTGTCGATCCGATCGCTGCATCCGTCGCTGGGGGCTGAGGTCTCCGGCATCGACCTCGGTGCGCCGATCGATGCGCCGACGCGCGAGGCACTGTCGCGCGCGCTCGCCGAGCATCTCGCGCTGGTGTTCCACGACCAGACGCTGACCGCGGACCAGTATCTGGCGGCGGCGCAGGTGTTCGGGCCCCCGATGCGGCAGCATTACTCGCAGCACAACATGCCGGGCTTCCCCGACATCGGCCTGGTATGGCATCGCAACGGCCAGCGTCCCGCCGAGCGCTGGCACACCGACCATACCAATCGGGAGCGGCCGCCGGCGGCGACCATGCTGTACGGCGTCGAGATCCCCACTGCCGGCGGCGGCACCAGCGTGGCGAACATGCGGGCAGCGTACGATGCATTGCCGGGTGAGGAGCGCGCGCGCCTGGCGACGCTCAGCACGGTGAACAGCCTGGACGAGGACCATACGGATACGCGGGAGGAGGACCGTGAGAAATATGGTGTGCCGATCGTGCATCCGATGGTGCGGACGCATCCGGTGCATGGCTCGCGCGCGGTGTATTTCCATGTCACCAAGGCGCTGTGCATCGAGGGCATGACGCCGGATGCCAGCAAGGCCTACATGAACGACCTGCTGGAACGCATGATCCGTCCGGAGGTCGTCTACCACCACGAGTGGCGCAAGGGCGATGTGCTGGTGATCGACGACCGCGCGACGATGCACCGCGCGCACGGCGACTATGACCGCAGCCAGAGCCGCGTGCTGTGGCGCATCATCGTCGAGGGCGACCGGCCGTTCCTCGTCTGACCACCCTGCCGCTGCCGATGGTCGCGATGGTTTCCTGTGCAACCATCGGTCAGCCGCGGCCGGGCGCGATGAACTCCCACGGCGCATATTCCTGGTTGATGTCGGTCATGACCTCGATCAGCGTCGGCGAGTTTGCGGCGATCGCCTGTTTCAGCGCGCCGCGCAGGCCGTCGGCGTCGGTGACGCGCCAGGACGGCACGCCGAAGCTCTTGGCATAGGCCTGGAAGTCCGGGTTGCGCAGTTCGGAGCCTGATGCGCGGCCCTCGAACAGCCGGCGCTGGTCGCGCAGCACGTTGCCGTAGGCGGAGTTGTTGAACAGCACGGTCACCAGGTTGATGCCGAACTGCACCGCGGTCGCCAGTTCGGCGCCGCCGAACAGGAAGCCGCCATCGCCGGTGACCGCGACCACGACCCGGTCGGGCATCGCGACCTTGACGCCGAGAGCGGTCGGGAAGCCGGCGCCGAGCGTGCCGGAGAAGCCCGAGGTGATCAGCGTGCGCGGGGCGTGGATCGGCAGGCCGAACCAGGACACGTAGCCGACCTGCGTCATCTCGTCGCAGAAGATGCCGTCCTCGGGCAGCACCTCGCGGATCGCCTCCAGGAACGACATCTGCGGCTGCACCTTCTGGATGGCCTGCGCTGCCTCTGCCTTGGCGCGCGCGATCGTGACCGCGCGCGCGGCATCGTTGCGCGGCGCAACCATCCCGGCGAGTGCGCGCGCGACATCGGCGCTGTCGGCGACGATCGGCACATCGGCCTTGAGGCGCCGCATCTCCACCGGGTCGATGTCGATGCGCGCGATCTTCAGGCCGGCGGGCAGGGCGCCCCAGCGTGACGTCGGTACCTCGAGCCTGGTGCCGAACGCCACCAGCAGGTCGGTCTCCGGCCATAGCCGGTAGCCCGAGGCGATGGTGAGCCCGAGCGGATGGCGGTCATCGACGATGCCGCGGCCGCTGCGGAACGAGACCACGGGGGCGTTGATGCGTTCGGCCAGGGCGCGGATCTCGGCCGCCGCGTGCACCGCGCCGCCACCGACCCACAGCATGGGGGCCTTCGCCGCATCGAGCAGCTTTGCCAGCGCGGCGATGCGGTCCGGATCGGGCAACGGCTTCGGATGCAGCGGCAGCGGGTCCTGCGGTTCGATCTCGGCCGTGGCGGTGAACTGGTCCCACGGCATCTCGAGCGCCACCGGCCCCGGGCGGCCCGACTGCATCTCCTGGAAGGCGCGCGCCGTGAGCCACGATGCCTGGCTCGGATGCTCGATCCGTTCGGCCCATTTCAGCAGGCTGCGCATGGTGGCAAGCTGGTCGGGCAGTTCGTGCAACTGGCCGCGCCCGCGCCCGATCATTGCGCTGGGCACCTGGCCGGTGAGGCACAGCACCGGCGCATTGACGCCCCAGGCCGTGGCGAGGGCGGCCGTGGTGTTGAGCACGCCGGGTCCCGGCACGACGGCGTAGGCCGCCGGGCGTCCGGTGGCGCAGGCATAGCCGAGCGCCATGTAGGCGGTGGTCTGCTCATGGCGCGCGTTGATCAGGCGCAGCCGGTTCGACGCGCGGGCGAAGGCGTCGAACAGGCCGTAGGTCTGCACGCCGGGCAGCCCGAACACGGTATCGATGCCGTGACGCAACAGGCCGTCGACGATGGCTTCTCCGCCGGTCATGCGGGGCATGGCGTGTTCCTTGCGCTGAATGGTCGCGGCCACGTTGGCATGCGCGCCGCGACGGGGAAAGCGGACGCCGGACCCGCGTATCGCATATGTCTGGCCTGCTCGTGCCGCGTGTCTCGCACGCTGTTGTGGCGCGGCCATCCCCTGGTAGCAGTGGAAACCGCCCGGTAGATTCGTCTGGATCATAACGAAGGAAACGATCCGTCATGTCTGCCGCCGTCTCGGCCGTGGAGGCCACAACGATGCGCCGGGTCTCCTGGCGCCTCATGCCATTCCTGCTGCTCGCGTATCTGATCTGCTACATCGACCGGGTGAATGTCGGCTTCGCCGCCTTGCAGATGAACAAGGCGGTCGGGCTCGATCCCAAGCTGTACGGGCTCGGCGCCGGCATCTTCTTCGTCGGCTACTTCATTCTGGAGGTGCCCAGCAATCTGGCGCTGGAACGATTCGGCGCGCGCACCTGGATCGCCCGCATCATGATCACCTGGGGGCTGGTCTCCGCGGCGTTCGCGCTGATCGGCGGGCCGATCTCCTTCCTCGTGCTGCGCTTCCTGCTGGGCGCGGCGGAGGCCGGGTTCTTCCCGGGCGTCATCCTCTACATCACCTACTGGTACCCCGCGCATTACCGCGCGATCATCGTCGGCATCTTCATGGTGGCGATCCCCGTCGCCGGCCTGATCGGCTCCCCGGTGTCGGGCGCCATCCTTTATATGGACGGCCTGATGGGCCTCGGCGGCTGGCAGTGGATCTTCATCCTCGAGGCCGCGCCGGCGGTGCTGCTGGGCCTCGCCGCCTTCATCTGGCTGACCGACCGGCCGGAGCACGCGGGCTGGCTGACGCGTGAGCAGAAGCAGTGGCTGATCAGCCGGCTGGACGCCGAGAGGCAGCGCAAGCCGCGCGTCGAGCACCAGTCGGTGTGGCGGATCATGACCAACAAGTACGTGCTGATCATGGCGCTGGTGTATTCCGGCGCGGCCGGCGCCTCCACCTCGCTCGCGCTGTGGATGCCGCAACTCGTGAAGTCGTTCGGCCTGACCAACTGGCAGACCGGCCTCGTGACGGCGGTGCCGTTCGGCCTCGCGGCGGTGTGGATGATCCTGTGGGGCCGCAACTCCGACCGCACCGGCGAGCGCGTGTGGCACAACGCCTTGCCGCTGGCGTGGATGGTGCTGGCGATGGTGGCGACGTTCGCGGCGATCGGCAGCCTGTGGGCGATGATCCCGCTGCTGACGCTGATCGCGGCCGGCACCTATGCCAGCAAGGGGCCGTTCTGGGCGCTGTGCTCGGAATGGCTCGGCCCGACCGCGGCGGCCGCGGGCCTGGCGCAGATCAATGCGCTCGGCAACCTGTCGGGCTTCGTCTTCAACTACCTGATCGGCTGGATCCAGGCGGAGACGGGCAGCTTCCCGCTCGCGCTGATGCCGATCGCCGTCGTGGCGGTGTTCGGCACGATCGCGGTGGTGGTGATAGGCCGGCACCAGCCGCGGACGGTAGCCGTGGCGCCGTGACGCGGCTGAGCGTGGTGTGAATACCGGCGTGGCGGCGACCCCGGTTGCCGCCACGCCGGGCTTGGTGCGGTGGGGCGCTGGGTGCCGTTGGCGTTTGCCCCCCACAGCCGCCGCGTCCGAACCGGCACCTGTCCCCCCGGATCGCCCGCCGCCGCCGGTATGAAATCTTGCTACCGCATGTCGGCGATGGCACCCTGACGCCATGGCGAACGTGGAAAAGCTCAGTATCGCGCTGACCCCGGACATGGTGGCCGAGGTGCGCGCAGCGGTGGAGCAGGGTGACTATGGCAGCGTCAGCGAAGTGGTGCGCGAGGCATTGCGCGAGTGGCGCCTGCGCCGCCGGATAGAAGGGTTGGAGGCGAACGAACTGCGCCGCCTGGTGTGGGAGGGCATCAACAGCGGCGCAAGCCTCGATGCCGAAGAGTTACTCGCACGGCTGCGCGCCAAATTCGGTCAGCCCCCGGCCAAGTGACCACGATGCGCCGGCTGGTGATCTCGCCACGCGCGGCTGCGGACCTGGAGGAAATCGCCGACTACATCGCCCGCGACAACCCGGGTCGGGCCGCCAGCTTCGTTGCTGAACTCGAGGCGAAGTGCCGTGCGTTGACCACCGAGCCTGAACTCAATCCCCTCCGCACAGACGTTGCGCCCAGTCTGCGGATGGCCGTGCACCGTCGCTACCGCGTTCTGTATCGCGATATGCCTGACGAGGATGGTGCGAGTTGAGCGCGTCTTGCACTGTGCGCGTAATCTGCCTCGGCTCGTCTAGGCTCGGAGGACGCTATATTTCACTGTTCGGCGACGTGCCGCGACGTGCAGTGCCGGGCGAGGAACGGCCGCTGCCACCGGCAGGCCGTATCGGAGTGACGTCGGTCTACTGCCGCAAGCGGCGCTGTGTGTCAGGCCAAGTTGCAGGACAGTGCCGACCGGGCCGCGAAACCCGAGCCATGAATTGCTGGTTCCCTAGGATTTTGGTGCCGACGCACGGATTTGAACCGTGGACCTACTGATTACGAATCAGTTGCTCTACCGCTGAGCTACGTCGGCGGCCGAAACCCGGGCGGGTCCTATAGCCCCCAGATGCCAATCGAGGCAACAGCCCCGCCAGCGCTTCTCCCGCCGCCACCGCACATGCTAGCAACGGTCCCATGAACCCAGCGCAACGGCGCGTTGCCACACCCGCACCGCCCCGACTGCGCGAGTGCCCCGACTGCGGCCAGTTCCAGGTGGTACCCGAACTGCCTCCGGCAACCCGCGCCCAATGCCTGCGCTGCGACGCCGTCCTGCGCCACACCCATTCCGATCCGCTATGGACGCCGCTCGCCCTCAACGTCACGGCCCTGCTGCTGTTCCTGATCGCCGCCGGCTCGACCCTCATGCTGGTGAGCACCGCCGGCCAGGTCCACATCGCCGACATGTTCAGCGGACCGATCGGCCTCGACCGCCACGGCATGTGGGAACTCGCCGCCGTCGTGCTGTTCACCACCATCGCCGCGCCCGCGATCAAGCTCTGCTGCATGCTCTACGTCCTGATCGGACTGCGCACGGCGCGCCCGCCGGCCAACATCCGCACCGTGTTCGCCTGGGTCGAGCACCTGCGTCCCTGGTCGATGATCGAGGTCTATCTGCTGGGCGTCTTCGTCGCCTATGTGAAGCTCGGCGACCTGGTCTATATCCAGGTGGGCGTCGCGCTGTATGCGCTGGGGGCGCTGCTGCTCACCATGATCGCCGCCGATGCCATGCTGGATGCCCAGTTCGTGTGGGAGGAGATGGAGCGCCGCGGCGTCGCCCGTCTGCCGGTCGAGCACGTGTCGGTCACCGCCGCCCGCTCGGCGAACCGGATGATCGGCTGCGACACCTGCGGCCTCGTCTCGCACCCCACCGCGAACTGCCCGCGCTGCGGCTTCCGCCTGCATGACCGCAAGCCCGACAGCCTCGTGCGCACCTGGGCGCTGGGCGCGGCGGCGGCGATCCTGTACGTGCCGGCCAATATCTATCCGGTGCTGACCGTGGTGCAGCTTGGCGCCGGGCAGCCGAGCACCATCCTGGGCGGCGTGCGCGAACTGCTCACCGGCGGGCAATGGCCGCTCGCGGCCCTGGTGTTCTTCGCATCGGTGATGGTGCCGGTGCTGAAACTGGTCGGCCTCACCGTCCTGCTCACCAGCACCCAGCAGCGGCGCGTGGGCCGCCTGCGCGACCGCACCAGGCTCTATCGCATCGTCGATGCGATCGGCCGCTGGTCGATGATCGACATCTTCATGGCCTCGCTGCTGGTGGCGCTGGTGCAGTTCGGCGCCCTGGTCACGATCGATCCCGGGACCGGCGCGATCGCCTTCGCCGGCGTCGTGATCCTGACCATGTTCGCCGCGCGCACCTTCGACCCGCGCCTGATGTGGGACGCCGCGGCGGCACGCGCACGATGAGCGACGCGCCGGAGGAATTCCATCCCGTCGCCGCGGTGCACGCGCGTCTCGGCAGGCGCTGGCGGTTCTCGCTGATCTGGGCCATCCCGATCGTCACCGCGGCGATCGGCGGCTGGCTCGCCTGGGACACGCTGTCGCATCGCGGGCCGCGCATCACCATCACCTTCCGCAGTGCGGAGGGCCTCCAGGCCGGTCAGTCGCACGTGCGCTACAAGGCGGTGGACATGGGCCTGGTCGAGACCATCGCGCTGACGCCGGACCTGCAGAAGGTCGCGGTGACCGTGCGGATGACCAGTGCCGCCGAGACCCTGCTGACCCAGCATGCGAAGTTCTGGGTGGTGAAGCCGCGCTTCTTCGCCGGTGCAGTGTCGGGGCTCGAGACGCTGGTCTCCGGCTCCTATATCGGCCTCCAGGTGGCAGAGGCGGGCGGCGAGGCCAAACGCGAGTTCACCGGCTTCGAGGATCCGCCGGTGCTGGAATCCAACGAGCCCGGCCACACATTCCTGCTGCAATCAGCCCGTATCGGCAACATCAACCTCGGCTCGCCGGTCTATTTCCGCGACCTCACGGTGGGCGAGGTGCTCGGCTGGGACATCGCCGACATGGCCGAGAGCGTCACGCTGCACGTCTTCGTCCGCGCGCCGTACGACCGCTACGTGCATGACGGCACCCGGTTCTGGAACGCGTCCGGCGCCTCGATCAAGCTCGGCGCCAACGGCATCGAACTGCAACTCGAATCGCTGCGCGCGCTGGTGCTCGGCGGCATCGCCTTCGATACCCCGGTCGAGGCCCGCGAATCGCCGATCAGCGCCGAGAGCCGCCGCTTCCCGCTCTACGCCAGCAAGGAGACCGCCGATGCGGCCTCCTACGAGCAGCGCGTGCCCATGCTGGCGCATTTCGGCGGATCGGTCGCGGGCCTCTCCACCGGCGCGCCGGTGCTGCTGCGCGGCATCCGCATCGGCGAGGTGCTGGCCGTGTCCCTGCAATACGATCCGAAGGCGGACAACGTGGTGGTGGCGGTGCAGTTCGACGTGGAACCGCAGCGCATCGCGCAGTGGCAGCACCGGCCGCAGACCGACCGGTTCGAGGCGCTGCGCGACCTCGTGCGGCGCGGCCTGCGCGTCCGCCTCGACAGCGCCAGCCTGATCACCGGCCAGAAGCAGCTTGCCATCGACCTGTATCCGGATGCCCCGGTGGGCGAGTTGCAGGTGGAGAATGGCCGGCTGCTGATCCCCGCCCTGTCCGCCGGGTCGGACGATGTCATGAGTGCCGCGGGCGCGATCCTGGCCAAGCTGAACGCGGTGCCGTTCGAGCAGATCGGCAACAACCTCAACGACACGTTGAAGGGCGTCAGCAACCTGGCCAACGGCGAGCAGCTTCGCCAGTCGCTGGCCTCCTTGCAGGGCACGCTGGCCGGCGTGCAGGACCTGGTGAAGCGGGTGAATGCCGGCGTGGATCCGATGCTGCAGCGCCTGCCGGCGGTGGCCGCCGGGCTGGAGGACAGCGTCCGCCGCGCGAACCGGCTGATCGGGTCGCTCGACACCGGCTACGGCGGCAATTCCACCTTCAACCGCGATCTCGCGCGGATGATGCTGCAACTCACCGACACCGCGCGGTCGCTGCGCGTGCTGGCGGACCTGCTGACGCGGCATCCCGAGGCGCTGATCCGCGGACGCGCGGACCAGGGGCCATAGCATCCAGAGGCCATAGCATGCCGTCACGCCGCGTCGTCCTCGCCTTGATCGCCCCCCTGGTCGCCCCCCTGGTCGCCGCCCTGCCGACGGGCTGCGCCTCGCCCAACCCGACGCTGTTCACGCTGGCGGTCGTGCCGGGAACCCCCCGGGCCGGCGCTCCGCGGGTGATCGAACTGCGCAGCATCGCCCTGGCGCGCTACCTGGAGCGGTCGCAGATCGTGCGCTCGTCGGAGGATTTCCGCCTCGACGTGAGCGGCAACGACTGGTGGGGCGAGCCGCTCGACGCGATGCTGGGACGGGTGCTGGTGCAGGAACTGACCGACCGGCTGCCCGGCAGCACCGTGTTCCCCGAGAACGGCGCGATCTCGGCCACGCCCGATGCGACCGTCGGGGTCAACATCCAGCGCCTCGATGCCGATCGCACCGGCGCGGTGGTGCTGGTGGCGCAGATCGCCATCAGCGGCCGGCGCACGGCGACGCGCAGCGTGCGGCTGACCGTGATGCCGGAGGCGCCCGGCACGCCCGGCCTGGTGGGGGCGATGAATGCCGCGACCGCCCAGCTTGCCGACACGATCGCCGGCATGCTGGCAGGCTCCTGACCGGCCGCTGGGCCGGCCCCTGGATCGGCCGCTGGACTGTCAGGCTGCGGCGCGCAGCCGGTTCAGTTCCTCACCGAGGAACGCCGCGATGGCCCCGGGCCCCGAGCGGACGGTGCCCGTCAGGCCGGCCCGCGCCTCGGCGTCCGGGTTGTAGTTGGTGTTGGTGTTCACGTCGTAGACCAGGGTGCGGCCCTCGGAGTCGGTGATGAACTCGATGCCGGCCACCTCGATGCCGGCGGCTGCCAGGAAGCGCTCGAGGCGCGCCCGCAGCGCATCGGGGATGCCGGCCACGATAGTGAACTTCTCGCGCGGCGCCTCGCCCACCGGGCAGTTGGCGTCGCCGACGGCACAGGCATCGGCCGGGCAGAGTTCGAAGCCGTCGCTGGTGTCCACCTCCACCGCATAGAGGAAGCGGCCGCCGACGAACTCGGCGCGGGTGATGAACGGGCGTGGTGCGCGCACGTATTCCTGCAGCAGATCGAGCCCATCGACCGGCGCTTCGTAGCCCGGGCCCGCGACATGCTCGGCCAGGGCATCGGCGCTGGTGAAGAGTTGGACCCCGAGGCCCTTGCCGCCGCGGTTGGGCTTCAGGATGACGGGCTGTCCCGCGAAGTGGCGCCGTGCCGCCGCGAGGAGGTTCTGGCGGCCGGCGACGAGGACGGTACGCGGGGTGGCGATGCCGTTGGTTTCCAGCGCGGCATACTGGCGGGCCTTGCTGATCTCGAGGTCCAGCGCCGATGGGCCGTTCACGACCCGGCGGCCCCAGCGGGTGAGCCAGGCCAGCACCGCGGCGGTGAGTTCGGCCGAATAACGATGGTCCCGCGTGTGCGAGGACGCGCTCATGCGATTATAGAACACGCCCTCGGGCGGCGGCGCGGCCAGGTCGAAGGTGCCGGCGTCGAGGAACCATTCGGTCCAGGGCAGGCGCTGCTGGTCGAACGCCTGGGCAAGCGGCGGCAGCCAGGCGGAATTCTCGTGCAGGATATGGATGCGGCGCATGGCGTAAGCCTCCGAAATCGAGGCAATGGAGAAGGCTTTGCTCGAAGCAGCGCAAGAGGGCGAGCAGATCAAGAAAATCGAACCCTCTTCGTGATCAACGAGAGACGTTATTTCCCTTTCCTGCCGCTGGCGGAGACCGATTCGAGTGCCCGCTTCCCGCTTGCCCAGCTTCCGGTCGGCGTGGTTCACTTTCCGCGATACGGAGGTGGAATGTCCGACGCCGATCCGCTGGGAACGCTGCTGCGTGCCCTGGGCCCCGCCAGCGCAGGTGTCGAGGCCGTGGTCGAGCGCGCACCCAACCGGTGGGCCATCCTGCTCGCAAACGGCGGGGAACTGACCGCCGAGCACGACCCCGCAGCCGGTGCGATCGGCCTCATGCTGCCCGTTGCGGTGCCGGCCCTGTCGGATCGCTTGCGGGTCTACGAGGCGGCCCTGCTGTACAACGGCCTGTGGCGCGAAACCGCCGGCCTGCGGCTCGCCATGGCCGGGGAGAGCGGGACCATCACCGTCGGCCTCGAACTCCCCGCCGCGGCGCTCGACCTGCCGACGCTGCAGGACGCGCTGACCCTGCTCGCCGGTCGCGCCGAGACCTGGCGCGAGGTGATCGGCGCCGGCCATGGCTCCGAACACCCGCCGGAAACCCGGATCCACGGCTGACGGCCTGAGGGCAGACCATGTCGGACCGCATCGCTTCGCTCCGCCTCGACCGCACCACCACGCCGGAACAACTCCAGGCCTTCCTTGCGAACGGCAACGCGGACGCCAAGGTCCGCGCCGAGAAGAACGGCGACGGCTCGGTCACCCTGTTCACCACCGATCGCGCCACCGGCTGGTGGGGCCAGTTGACCGGCTTCTCCCGGGAACGCGAGACGGCCCGCGCGGCGCTGAGCCTCTGGTTCCGCTCCCAGGTCGGGCCCGAGGTGTCGCCGGAAGCGAAGCAGGTGCTCAACAGCCGGATCGGCGCCGGCAAGGTGGATGTCACCGCCGTCAGCCGCCTCGCCGGCGGCGTGCGCGAACTGGTGGGGCAGCCGAACGCACCGCTGCCGCAGCCGGTGCCGCCGCCGCCGGAGCCGCTCCCGCCGCGCCATGAGGTGCCGCGCGAAACACGCGACGGCCCCATCCGAACCTCATCGGTGCTGACGCTCGGTGGCGAGGAGTACCGCGTCGGCGACGAATTGGGCCGCGGCGGCCAGGGCATCGTCTACCAGGGCGTGAGTGGGACCGGTGAGAATGTCGCGATCAAGGTCGCGAACCGAGGCATCCCGTCTGAGGTGCTGGAGCGCGAACTGAACGCCCACCAGCGGGCCGTGGGGGATGGGCGCGACGTCAGCCATATCGTCGGTCTGAAGGGCGCCACCACCGGCCCCGACGGGAAGATCCAGGCGCTCGTGATCGAGCACATGCAGGGCGGCGACGCGACCAATCTTCTCGCTCGGCTCGCGACCTATGAGAGCGAGGGGAAAATCAACGCCGAGGACGCGCGGCTGATCCGGCTCACCGTGGCACAGGATATGGCCACCGGCCTGCGGCAGTTGCACGAGGTCGGTGGGCTGCTCCACTCCGACGTGAAGCCGGACAACTTCCTGGTCAGCGGTGACGGCGTGGTGAAGATCTCGGACTTCGGGACGGTGCAGCCGGAGGAGGAGATGCGTGGCCAGGGGCTGGCCGGCGTCGCATCGACATTCAAATACATGTCGCCCGAAATGCTGCACGGCGCTGTGCGGGTTCTGGAACTCAACAGCGAAATCGAGCGGCTGAAGTCGCGGGCCAAGGATGAACGTTACGCGAAGGAATCGCTGATCAACCTCGCGCAGTGCGAGAAGCTGCAGAACGAGATCGATACGACAGCGGTCGACTGCAAGGCCGACATCTTCGCCCTCGGCCTCAACCTCGCCTTCACCTTCGAGGGCACCAACCTGGGCATCGTGAGCAATGCCTCGGCCGAGCTCGGGGCACTCGGCACGGGCAGCGAGGCGGAGCGTGAAGCGGTGCTGCGCGCCCTCGGCATCACCAGCGACAGCACGGAGCACACGCTGATCCGCGCGATGCTCTCCGGCAACCCCGAGGACCGGCCGACGGCGCGGGAGGTTCTCGAGTCGCCGCTGTTCGACGATCCGCGGATCGGCTCGAAGGAAACGCGCAAGCTTCTCCTCGACGTGGCCCAGGGCAGCCTCGGCGATCCACCGGACGGCGAGCGCCATTAGGATGGACCGCGCGGAGATGCAGCACCTGGTGGCGGAACTCGCGCCTGCCTGGGACGATGTGCGCGCCATCGCCATCGTGCACACAGGTGCCTGGGCCGTGCAGTTCGCCGACGGCCGCACCGTCGGGATCGAGCATGAGCCGGCGGCCGGCCGCGTGGTGATCTCGGCCGGGCTGGGCCGCGTGCCGGAGGAGCACCGCCTGGCCGTCTACGCGGCGATGCTGAATTTCAACGCGCTCGGGGGTGAGGTCGGCGGGGCCAGGCTCTCGCTCACCGGCGCCGAGCGCGAGGCCGAACTCAGCGCGGTCCTCGCCGACGAGGGGCTTTCGCTGGACGGGCTGCGCGCCGCGCTGGGCTTCCTCGCGGACAGCGCCCGCGCCTGGACCGCGATGATGCGCGACCCCGGCGCGGCCGGCCTGCAGCCACCGCCCGGCGCCGTGCGCGTCTGACGGCACGCCTGAGCCTGATCGCCCCGACCTGAGCGCGATCGCCCCGAGCGGAACCGCGTCGAGCGTCCGTCGCGCGGAAAGCCGCCTGGAACCTATCCGATGCTGTTCGCAGCAGCGAACATTGCTCAGCCCGGCGGCAGCCTCGCACGCAGGCCGTCGAAGATCGTCGTGAGATGCCCATCGAGCAGTTCGTAGACCACCTGCGGATTGGTCTCGGCCTCGATCGCCTTCATCAGTTCGGGCGGAAGGTTCGCCTTCGACAGCAGCTTCAGGATCTCCCCCAGCGCGAAGCTGGTGTCGGCCTGTGCCGCGGATTTCGCGGCGTCCACGCCCGCCTGGTACTCCTGCAGCATCCGGTCGGGCAGGCTTGGACCCGAGGGCGGTGAATCGAGCGCTTCCACCTCCGACTGCATGACCAGGATATCGTCCTGCATGATCTGCCCATGCATCCTCGTCACGCCGCGCCAGGTCAGCACGAGCTGCCCCTCATCCGGTAGTGCAACGATCGTGTCGAGGTGCATGGGCACCTCCTCGGCCGCGACACCGCTGCCGCTGGTGCGGATGACACCGGCGCGTGCCAGCAGGCCAGGCAGCCTGGTCGTCAGCATCGGGATGGTCGGGTGCAGATTGTGCAGCACGAGCGTCTCGTCGCCATGCGGATAGTTGCCGGCCTGCTGATCGTTGGGGGCCGCATTGTGATAGCTGGGATCATAGTCTTTCGGCGGCAGTGGCGCACGGAAGACCGACCAGCGCTTGTCCCTTGTGCCGAGCTTGCGGCGTCGCGCCTCGAACGCCGATGGCACCGGCGCGAAGTTCGCCGGCTGCGGGCGGTCCTTCATGGTCCTGATCGGATGGGCCGGATCCTCGATCAGCGGCAGCGGGATCACGGTGCCGGAGTCGGGGTCCTGGACGGCATCGATCCCCATCCCCATCGGGTTCCGCCGGTCGGCAAGTCCGCCGAAGCTGAACTCCCATCGCAACGGCACGGACGCGATCGGCTTGGGCGCCGAGACGGACACCGACTTGTCGCCCAGTTGCCGCGCGAGGCGCGGGCCGAAGATGGCGAGTTTCTTGTGCAGCGGACCCAGCGTGAAGGATGCCCAGCCCGTGGGGGCGGCGACGCCGCCGGGCTGGTGGAACGAGCCGAGGACGAAGAAGTCGGTATGCGGCTTGAACGGGGCGAGGTCGCTGGCCCAGGCGAGGCTGCGGCCGATCTCGTCGAGATAGACCTCATCGCCCGACAGCGGACGCTGGTCCTTCGCCGGCGTGCACGCCGCGTTCTCGACGATGTCGAACGTCCCCTTCAGGATCAGGGTGATGGAGCGCTGCGGCGGTCTGACGCGCGACGGCAGCGGCGCAAACACGAACGGGCTCTTCGAGATGATTCGCATGCGTCATCCGTCGATCGTACAAGGGTGGTTGCCGACGCGAGCGATCACGCGAACTGGACCGACAGGCCGGCGAAATTCTGCAGCGGCCCTCGCACGGTGACGCCCGCATCATCCACCAGGATCTCCGAGGCAAGACCTTTTATCCGCACGCCGACGTCGCTGATCGTCACCTGGCCCAATGCGGTGGCGGCGTCGACCTTGGCGGTGAGTGCGGCCGCGGCACCGGCGGCGATCGCCATCGCCTGCAGGACAAGCACGGCGCCCGTCGCGGCGGCGATCTCCTTGGCGGCGGCGGCCATCGCATCCTGCATGTCCGACTGGTTCTGGCTGTGCTGTTTCCCAGCGACGTCGGTGGCGATGCTGCTGGTGGCGTTCAGCCCGTCCTGGGCGAGGGCGGAGATCAGCCCGCCCCAGACGGCGACCTTTTCGATCACCGTCGCCCAGGTTGCGACGCCGGCCGCCGGGGTCACCGCGAACGAGATCGCCGTCGGCGCAACGATCGAATACTCGGGAACGATCTTGACCTCGCCGAAGCCCTGCACATCGATGGCGCCGTTGATCATGTTGACGATCTGGCCGCCGAACACGTTCTGCGTCGTGCCGTAGTTGGACCACAGCAGTCCGCCGGTGCCGGTCGAGGCATCATTGCCCAGCCATTGTGTGACGCTGTTGCCGGTGATCAGGTTGGTGACGGTGCCGAGCGTGGTGTTGAAGCTGTCGGCGCGCTGGAATGTGGCCGTGGCCGGCCAGTCCGAGGAACCCCAGGTCCGTGTCGCGGAGACCACCGCGCTCGAGTCGCCGACGACGGAGAGGTTGTCGCCGGACCATCCGGAGAAGACGCTGGCGACCTGGTTGATCGTGGGGGCGGCCAGTTGGACCTGCTCGGTGCTGTAGATCAGCGCGCCGGCGCTGGTGCCCAGGTTGCCGCCCGTCGACGAAGAGAAATCCTTGAGGGTCCCTTCGTACGTGGTGTCCGGATTGCCGAGCCGCAGATAGTCGCGCACCGTTGCGTCGGTGCTCGAATTCGGGACGACGACGGCGAACGAAGTGTCGCTGTCGGACTTGATATCGGTGTCGGACATCGCTTCCGGCTCCTCCATTGCATCGCGTGCCCAAGCCGGTGCGCCCAAGCTGAAGCGCCCGGGCGGCGCGGAGGTCCGGTCACGTCGATCTGACGCGGCAGATTTTACGCAGAATCGTCCGATGGCGCACGAGCGGCTTCGTGCGGGCGGCGGGCGGAGCCCTTGGCGATTCAGGGGCGGGGGCTGCGATCAGCGGCCTGGCGATTGGCCGGCCGGGCCGGGGTTTCGTTATCCGCCAGAGGATGATAAGCCCCCGCCATCGCTCAGTTGGAGAGGTGCCGGAGCGGTCGATCGGGGCGGTCTCGAAAACCGTTGTACTCTTTGCGGGGTACCGAGGGTTCGAATCCCTCCCTCTCCGCCAGCCAGCAAGATGACGGATCGGCAGCGCCACCGCCGCCCACCCGGCGATCTCGCCTTGTGCCCGTGGCCTCGCATCCTCACATCTGCCTTATCCCATTGCGATCCCCAGGTCTGACCAAGCCTTTCGGTTGCCGTGGCGGGACCCCTTGAACTGGAGACGATTGGCGATGGATCCGAAGTTTCTTCGTGAGGAGGCAGCACGCTTCCGAGGCATGGCCGAGACGCAGGACCGGGAGGCCTCGAAGCTGAGGCTCCTGAAGATGGCGGCCGATTATGAGTCCAAGGCCGAGGCTGGCGACACCCCGCCTCCCAAGGCCACCGGCGCGAAGGCTGCCAAGAAGGCCATCCCGGCAGACGAAGAGCCACTCCTGACGTCACCGCAGTAGTCGGACAGGGTTATCTCGGCCGGCGATCCGCCACGACAGTCGGGAGGTCGCCGATCACCGGGCCGGCCAGACGGTCGAGACCGTAAGCCGCTGATTGCGGCGGGAAACCGCGCCAATATTGCCGCCTCACATTCCCGCCCCCACGCTGCACCCTCGCGCCCCCCCTCATCGCGGCACGGCGGCTGCCGCCATGCCGGTCCGCAGCGCGAGGGGCGGAATGTCCGGCTCGGCCAGGTGGCACGCGACCTCGTGGCCCGGCGTCACCGGCCGCAGCGCCGGCGGGACGCTGGCACAGCGTTCCATGCTCACCGGGCAGCGCCCATAGAATGCGCATCCGGCGGGCAGTCGCGCGTGCGTGGGCGGATCGCCGGTCAGCGTCGCACGCTCCGCGCGGTTCGACCGGTCCAGGCGCGGGGCGGCCGCCAGCAGCGACCGTGTGTAGGGATGCGCCGGCCGGGCGAACACCGTGCGCGTCGGCGCCGTCTCGACGATCCGGCCGAGATACATGATGGCCACGCGATCCGACAGGCGCTCCACCACCGACAGGTCGTGCGAGATGAACAGATAGGTCAGCCCCAGCCGGTCCCGCAGGTCCAGCAGCAGTTGCAGCACCGTCGCCTGCACCGACATGTCCAGCCCTGACGTCGGCTCGTCCAGGATCAGCAGCCGCGGCCGCAGCAGCAGGATGCGCGCCAGCGCCACCCGGCGAAGCTGGCCGCCCGACAATTCATGCGGATAGCGCCGGCCGGCGGCGGCATCCAGCCCCACCGCGGCGAGCATCGCCTCGACAAGGCGGCGCCGCTCGGCGGCGTCGCTCACGCCGTGGATCAGCAGTCCTTCGCGCAGCGTCCTGCCGATGCTCCACCACGGATCGAGCGCGGCGGCGGCGTCCTGGTGCACGTACTGGATGGCGTTGCGCGCCTTGCGCGCCTTGGCCGGCGGCAGGCCGCCGACCGCTGTGCCGTCGAGCCGGATGTCGCCCGACGCCTCGCGCTGCAACCCGAGGATGGTGCGCCCGAGCGTCGTCTTGCCGCAGCCTGATTCGCCGACCAGGGCGAGGATCTCGCCGGCATCGATCGCCAGGCTGACGTCGTTCACCGCGCGCACCGGCGGCACGCTGCGTCCGAACAGCCGCCGCCGTCCGCCCAGCGCGACGGAGACGGCGTGCAGCGTCAGGATCGGTGCCTCGCCGGTCATGCGTAGTGCACGCAGCGTACGACGGCGCCGGAGGGCGCGTGGCCCGCTGGTGGCGCCTGCTTCACGCACTCGGCCAGCACGTCCGCGCAGCGTGGCGCGAAGCGGCAGCCGGGCGGTGCGGCGAGAGGCGAGGGGACGCTGCCCGGGATGCCGCGGAACGACGATGCCCGCTCCGGATGGCAGGCGAGCAGCGCGCGCGTGTAGGGATGCGCGGGTGATCCGAGGACGGCGTCGACCGGCCCGGCCTCGACCGACTGTCCCGCGTAGATCACGCACAGATCGTCGCAGAGTTCAGCGACCACGCCGAAATCATGGGTGACGAACAGCATCGACAGGTTGAACTCGGCCACCAGTTCCCGCAGCAGCAGCAGGATCTGGTTCTGCGTCGTCACATCGAGCGCGGTGGTCGGCTCATCGGCGATGACCAGGCTGGGCGAGCATGCCAGCGCCGCGGCGATCAGCAGGCGCTGCCGCTGCCCGCCGGAGAACTGGTGCGGATAGCGCTCCAGCGCCGCGTCGGGGTCGGGCACCTGCATGCGGCGCAGCAGGCCCACCAGGCGCGCGACATGCGACCGCTTGCGCGCGGCCCCGCGCAGCCCGTTGTCCGGCGCGTGGTCACGCATGATCTCCAGCAACTGCGTGCCGACCTTGAACACCGGGTTGAGCGCCAGCAGCGGGTCCTGCGGGATGAAGCCGATCCGGCTGCCGCGGATGCGCTGGTTCAGTTCGGTCTCGGAGAACACCAGCAGGTTCTCGCCCTCGAAGGTGATCGCACCGGCCTCGATGCGGGCGGCGCGCGGCAGGATGCCCATGATCGCGCGGATCAGCGTGGACTTGCCGCAGCCCGATTCACCGACCACGCCCAGGATGCGGCCGGTCTCGATCGTGAGGCCGACATTGTCGAGGATGGCAGCGATGCCCTCGTCGCCCTTGATCGAGACCTTCAGGTCGCGCACCGACAGGATCGGGATCATCGCGACCGCCGCAGCCGCGGATCGACCAGGTCGCGCAGGCCGTCGCCCAGCAGGTTGAAGCCCATCACCGTCAGCAGGATCGCGAGGCCCGGGAAGGTCGCGTACCACCAGGCGCCCGGCAGGTAGGTGCGGCTCTCGGCGATCGTGAGGCCCCAGTCCGGTGCCGGTGGCGTGGCACCCATGCCGAGAAATCCCAGCACCGCGGCGACCAGGATGGTGAAGCCCAGGCCGATCGTGGCGCGGACGATCACCGGGGAGATCACGTTGGGCAGGATGTGCAGGAACAGGATGCGCCCGCCGTTCGCGCCGATGCCGCGCAGCGCGTCGACGAACAGCGATGACGTGAGCCGGCGCGTCTCCGCATAGACGATGCGGGTGAAGAACGGCCAATAGGTCAGCGACAGCGCCAGCATCGCGCTTTCCAGTGACGGCGTCAGCAACTGTGCCAATGCGAGTGCCAGCACGAGTTGCGGGATGGCCAGCACCGCATCGGTCACGCGCATGATGACCTCGGAGAGCCAGCCGCCGCGATAGCCGGCGACCAGGCCCAGCGGCACGCCGATCGCCATGGCGACGAACACCACGGTGAGTGCCACCTGCAGCACGCCGCGCGCGCCCAGGATGACGCGGGAGAAGATGTCGCGGCCCAGATTGTCGGTGCCGAACGGGTAAAGCTCCGTCGGCGGCTTCAGCCGGCGTGCGAGATGCGATGCAGCGGCATCCTGGGGAAACGGCGCGAGCCAGGGGCCGAACACCGCGATGAACACGACGGCGACGACGATCGCGAGGCCGACCATCGCCGGCACATCGTGCGACAGCTTGCGCAGGATGGGGCTCACGCCTTGTCCAGCAGCCTGGGATCGACCATGCCGTGCGCGACATCGGTCAGGATGTTCACCACGGCGTAGATCACGCCGACCAGCAGCGTGACCGCGAGCATCACCTGCCGGTCGCCGGTGAGGATCGCCTGCACGGTGTAGCTGCCGATGCCGGGCCAATCGAAGATCGATTCCACCACGACGCCGCCGGCGATCAGGCCGCCGAACAGCAGCCCGATCTGGGTGATGGTGGCGGTCACCGAGTTGCGCAGCACGTAGCGCCAGACAAGGCGCGAGCGGCGATAGCCCATGGCGCGTTCGTACAGCACGAAGTCGTTCTGCAGCGTGTCCAGCACGCCGGCGCGGGTGAACCGCACGATGCTCGACAGGCCGCCGAGCGACAGGGTGAAGGCCGGCAGCACCAGATGGGCGAGCGCGTTGCGGAACGCATCGAGGCGCAGGGCGAGCAGGCTGTCGAGCAGCAGGAAGCCGGTGACGCCGGGCGGCCGGGCGATCGTGTCCGCCAGTTCACCGCGCAGCGGCAGCCATTCGAGCTGCATCGAGAACAGGATCTGCAGCATGATGGCGAACCAGAATGCCGCCACCGCCGCGCCCAGCACCGAGACCAGACGCAGCAGGTAGTCGGGCCATTCGTTGTGGTGCAGCGCTGCGAACACGCCGAGCGGCACGCCGACCAGGATCGAGAACGCAAGCGCCGCGACGGTCAGCGTCAAGGTCGCCGGCAGCCGCTGCGCCAGGTCCAGCGTGACGGGCCGGCGGGAGAATGCGCTCTCGCCGAAATCGAGGCGCAGGACCTTGGCGGTGTAGTCGGCGAATTGTTCCCAGACCGGCCGGTCCAGCCCGGCCTGCTCGCGCAGCCGCTGAAGCTGCTCGGGCGTTGCCGCATCGCCCGCCAGCGCGGCCGATGGATCGTTCGGCACGACATGGGTCAGCAGGAAGGTCACGACCAGCAGGCCGAACAGCGAGGGCAGGGCGAGCGCGCAGCGGCGCAGGATGAAGCGGATCATGCGGGCGCCGCCGCGTCAGGTCTCGAGCGACACCGTGCGCATCTCCGATCCCTGGCCGACGGTGCAGAACTGCCGGCCTCTGATCCGCTTGCTCAGCCCCTGGAGCTGCATCGAGTTGTAGACCCAGATGTCGGGACAGTCGGCGACGATCTGGCGGATCGCCTGCTGGTAGAGCGGCGCGCGATCCTCCTGCTTCACCGTCGACCGCGCCTTGCGCAGCAGCGTATCGACCTCGGCATTCTTGTAGTAGCACGACGCCTTCCACGTGCCGTGGAACTGGCTGTCGTACATCTGTCCCACCCAGTTCTCCGGATCGGCGAAATACGTGCTCACCCAGTGCACCCAGATATCGGGCGTCGTCTCGGGCGACTTGGTGCTGGCGGTCAGGTTTGACCACACATTGCCCACCACCTTCGCATTGATGCCGACCTGTGCCAGGTCCGACTGGAAGAGCTGTGCGGACTGCACGCTCTGCTCGTTCTCCGACTGCACGTGGATCTCGATCATGCGCTTCATCGGCGCACCTTCGGCGGTGGCCTTGGCGACGTATTCCTTGGCCTTCTTCAGGTCGTAGTCATAGCCCTTCACGTCGTGCGGGATGCCCCACAGCGTCTCCGGCATCGGATAGGGATCGCGCGTGGCATAGCCGCCCAGGATCTCCTTGATGAAGCCCTCGTAGTTGAACGCATGGGCGAAGGCGCGGCGGGCGTTCAGGTTGTTGAACGGCGGCTTCATGTTGTTCAGGCGGACGACGAAGGTCCGCATCACGACGTCCTTCTGGACATAGGCGATCTTGGAGGCGTTGATGCGGTCCACCTGGTCGGCCGGCAGGTTCGTGTCGGTGCAGTCGAGCGTGCCGTTCAGCAGCGCCAGCACGCGCGTCGAGGTCTCCTTCACCGGACGGAAGGCGATCTTGCGCACCGGATTGGGATTGTGGCCCCAGCCGAGGAAGTGGTCCTCGTTGATCTCCATGTCGAGAAACTCGAGCGGACGGTATCCGGCCGGAATGATCTTGTAGGCGCCCGATCCCGCCCCGTTCTGCGCGAGCCACACCTTGGCCCAGTCGCCGTTGACCTCGTTCGCCTTGACCACGCGCGGATTGACGATCGACACGATCGGGATCGCGGCGAGGAACGGCGCGTAGACCGTCTTCAGCTCGAAGCGCACGACGTTCGGTGACGGCGCGGTGACCTTGTCGGGCGACAGGATCGGCAGGAACGCACCGGCCGGCGCCAGGCCCAGGCCGAGCACGCGCTGGAAACTGTAGACGACATCGGCGGCGGTCATGTCGCTGCCGTCGTGGAAGCGGATGCCCTTGCGCAGGGTGAAGTCCCACACGAGGCCGTCCTCCGACACCGTGTGGCGCTCGGCGAGCCAGGGCACCAGCTCGGGCGGGTCGTTCTGGTAGCGGTAGAGCCCGTCATAGGCGTTCAGCATGACGCCCTGCATCGGCACGTCGAACACCTGGTGCGGGTCGAGGTTGAAGGGCAACCCCCAGCCGCTGACATAGGTGGAACGATCGGCCGCGTGGCCCAGGCCGGACGCGGTCAGCGCCGCCGCTGCGGTGAGGCCGCCGAACGTCCGGCGGCCGAAGAGGGCGGGCGGGCTCATTCCGCCACCATCGGCACGTGCTGCCAGCGGCTGGCGGGTCGGGGCAGGCCAAGATGATCGCGCAATGTCGTCCCCTCATACTCTGTTCGGAATATGCCCCGGCGCTGCAGCTCCGGGATCACCATGTCGACGAAGTCGGTCAGCGAGCCGGGCAGGTACGCCGGCATGACGTTGAACCCATCGGCGGCCTCGTTGCGGAACCAGTGCTCCATCACATCGGCGATCTGCGTCGGCGTGCCGATCGCCAGCAGATGCCCGCGCGGTCCCGCGTTCAGCAGGCACAGTTCCCACAAGGTGAGGTTGTCGCGCCGTGCCGCTTCCAGCAGCAGGCGCTGGCGGCTGAGCGGGCCATTCGTGTCGCCCATGTCGGGCACCGGTCCGTGCAGCGGATACTTGTCCAGCCCGCCGACGCCGATCGTGCTCTCCAGCACCGCGAGCCCGACCGAGGGATGGATCAGCGACTGCAGGAACTCGAATTTCTCCTGCGCCTCCGCTTCGGTGCGGCCGACCACCGGATAGATGCCCGGCAGCACGCGCACCTCATTCCGGGTGCGGCCGTAGCGCGGCAGGCGCGCCATGACGTCGGTGTAGAACTCGTGCGCCTGCTCGAACGTGGTCTGCGCGGTGAACACCACTTCGGCCATGTGCGCGGCGAGGTCGCGGCCGGTATCGGAGGCCCCCGCCTGCACCAGCACCGGGCGGCCCTGCGGCGAGCGCGCCACGTTCAGCGGGCCGCGCACCTGGAAATACTGTCCCTTGTGGTTCAGCGTGTGCAGCTTCGCCGGATCGAAATACACCCCCGACTCCTTGTCGCGGATGAACGCGTCCTCGTCCCAACTGTCCCACAGTCCGGTAACCACTTCGGCGAACTCGACCGCGCGGTCGTAGCGCTCGGCATGCGAGAAATGCTGGTCGCGGCCGTGGTTGAACGCCTCGGCCTCGTTGTTGGAGGTGACCAGGTTCCAGCCGGCGCGGCCGGCGCTGATCTGGTCCAGCGAGGCGAACTGGCGCGCCAGCGTGTAGGGCGCGTTGTAGGTGGAGGTCGCGGTCGCCACGAGGCCCAGCCGCGACGTGACGGCGGCGAGCGCCGACAGGATGGTCATCGGCTCGAACTTCACCAGCTTGCCCATGCGGCCGCGGGCCTCGGGCGAGCCGAGCACGGACACCGCGGCACTGTCGGCCAGGAACAGCAGGTCGAATTTCCCCCGTTCCGCGGTCTGCGCGACGTGCACCGCCTGCGACAGCACGGTGCCTGATTCGGCGAAGGCCTCGGGATGGCGCCAGGCGGCGACGTGCTGGCCGGTCTCATGGACGAAGGCGCCGAGACTCATCATGCGGCCTGGTTCGGTCATGCGATCGGCTCCGGATTCAGCGCTGCCCGGGCGGTTTGCGCGCAAGCGGCGTGCCAAGAGGATAGCGTAGTCGGGCGTGGAGCGGCAGTGCTCAGGGCTCTGCCCTGAAACCCGCCCAGGGGCTTTGCCCCCGGGACCCCCAGCAAAGGCGAAGCCTTTGCAATCCCAATTCGGGCCCTGGGGGAGTGAGGCCCGTTACTGGGACCATGATGGGTCCGAGTCCCTCCCCCATGGCCAAGTCCGGGGTTCCAAGGGCTCCGCCCTTGGCGGAGTCCAGAGGCGGCGCCTCTGGTCGGGGTTCGGGGTGAAACCCCGAGCGCTGCCGCTTGAGCGCAGCGCGATCCTTAGGCAAATCGCCCTTAAAATAGTCATTATGCACGCATGCCGCCTATGACTTATCATCTGTCGACCATGAATGTCCCGAAATTATGCATTGTGCATCGCAGCAACAGAATGTAACATGCCGGTCAATCAGCCGAATGCCTTCTGGGAGGACAGCATGATGACTTCTTAAGCAGGAGTGTCGCATGTCCACCCGCAGCCGCCGCCCGGCCAATCCGTCTCGCCGCCGCTTTCTGAAGACCGCCGCCGCCGCCGCCGGTGCCGCCGCAGGCAGTGGCGCCATCACCGGCTTTCCCGTCATCTGGGCGCAGAACATCAAGGACGTGGTCCTGCGCCATGCCGGTTCGCCGGTCACCGCGATCCCGGCCATCGCCGAGCGGGCCACCAAGGATCTCGGCTTCACCATCCAGATGCAGGCGACCGAGAACACCGATCTGCTCAATCGTTTCCTGACCGCATCGTCTGTCATCGACTGCGCCGACATCAGCATCACGTTCCTGAAATACCTGGTCGGCCGCAACATCCTGCAGGCCATCCCGGTGGCGAAGGTGAAGGACTGGGACAAGACGATCCCGATCTTCACCAAGGGCGAATATCCCGACGGCCGCAAAGTATCGCTGCAGGGCACCGCACCGTACAGCGTGCTGTACGCGACCGATGCCGGCGGCCAGAAACTGAACGCCGGCCCCAGCGAGTGGCTGACCACCGTGCCGACCGTCACCAATGGCGACACGCTGGGCATTCGGCCCGACCTGGTGGGCCGGCCGATCACCAGTTGGGCAGACCTGCTGTCGCCCGATTTCCGCAACCGCGCGGCCTTGCAGGAGCAGCCGACGATCGGCGTGATGGACACCGCGATGGCGCTCGAGGCCAGCGGCGCCATCAAGTATGGCGACAAGGGCAACATGACGAAGGCGGAGATCGACAAGACCGTCGAGATCATGATGCAGTACAAGCGGCAGGGTCAGTTCCGCTCGTTCTGGTCCACCTTCGACCAGTCGGTGAACCTGATGGCGTCCGGCGAGGTCGTGATCCAGTCGATGATCTCACCGGCGGTGGCCGCCGTGCGCTCCCGCGGCATTGCCTGCACGTTCCAGCCGCTGAAGGAGGGCTATCGCGGCTGGGCCATCACCTTCGGCGTGATGAAGCATGTGTCGGGCCTCAAGCTCGACTGCTTCTATGAATACATGAACTGGTACACCAGCGGGTTCGAGGGCGCCTTCATCGCGCGCCAGGGCTACTACGCCGCCCAGCCCGAGAACGCCCGCAAGTTCCTGACCCCGGCCGAGTGGGACTACTGGTATGACGGCAAGCCCGCCACGACGGATATCATGAGCCCGTACGGCAAGCTGATGGAGCGCGCCGGCGCGGTGCGTGACGGCGGTGCCTTCTGGCAGCGCCTGGGCAACATCGCCGCCTGGAACGCCGTGATGGACGAGGACCGCTATCTCACGCGGCGGTGGAACGAATTCGTTTCATCCTGAGCGCCCCTGTCATTGCGAGGAGCGCAGCGACGAGCAATCCCCAGCGTGTCATGGCCCGCCAACTGACACGGACCGCCGGGGCGCAATCCCCGGCGCGTCATGCAGCTCAGGCCGTGACTTCCGGGACCTGTTCGCGCTTGACCGGCTGACGCATGTGGCAGGCGGCAGCGTGGTCGGCGCTCACGGCCAGCAGGGCCGGCGACTGCTCGCGGCAGGTGGCGAAGGCGTGGGCACAGCGGCGCTGGAAACGGCAGCCGGCCGGATCGTCGCCGGTCTCCACCGGCAGCACCTTGCGGGCACGCCGCTGCAACCCGCGCGGCACTGCGTCCAATAGCGCCTGCGTATACGGATGTGAGGGCGCGCTCAGCACCGTGCCGGGATCGCCGATCTCCACGATGCGGCCGCCGTACATCACGGCCACCTGGTCGCACACCCGCGCCACGACGGCGAGGTCGTGGCTGATCAGCACGATCGTCAGGCCGAGCGAGGCGTTCAACTCGCGCAGCAGGTTGATGATCTGCCCCTGCAGCGACACGTCGAGCGACGACACCGGCTCATCGGCCACCAGCAGCGACGGCTCCATGGCCAGCGCGCGGGCGATGCCGATGCGCTGGCGCTGCCCGCCGGACAATTCGTGTGGATAGCGGCCGAGAAACACCGGATCGATGCCGACCTGGCGCAGCAGCGCGATGATCCGCTCCTGCCGCCCGGCGCGCGGCACGCCATGCGCGGCGAGCGCCTCGCCCAGGATGGTGCGGATGCGCTTGCGCGGGTTGAGCGAGGAATGCGTGTCCTGGAACACCATCTGCACGCCGGAGCGGTATTCGCGCCACGCCGCGCCGTGCAGATCGCGCAGCCGCTTGCCGCCCCACAGGATGTCGCCACCGCTCGCGGGCGTCAGGCCGACGATCATTCTCGCCAGCGTCGACTTGCCGCAGCCGCTCTCACCGACCAGGCCCAGGATCGCGCCGCGCCGGATCGGCAGGGACACGCCATCCACGGCGTTCACGTCCTTCACCCGACCGCGCAGCCGGTCGAAGAGCCCTCGGCGCAGACGGTAGGTCTTGCGCACGTCGTGCAGCGTCATCTGGGCGGCGGCGTCGGTCTTCATGACGGCGCCAGGTAGCAGGCGGCCATGTGCTTGCCGCGCCAGCGCATCGGCGGTTCGTCCTGGCTGCATTGCGGTTCCGCGGCCTCGCAGCGCGGCGCGAAGGGACAGCCCGGCGGCAGCGCGCCGATGATCGGCGGCAGGCCCGGGATCGTCGCCATCGCGCCCGACGTGCCGTCGAGCCGCGGAATGCAGCGGATCAGTTGCCGCGTGTAGGGATGCGCGGGGGAGGCGAACAGCGCATGCACGTCGCCGCTCTCCACGGCGCGGCCGGCGTACATGACGGTGACCCGGTCGGCGATCTCCGCCACCAGTTCCAGGTTGTGGCTGATGAACAGCACGGCAATGTTGAACTCGCGGCGGATGCGGTCGATCAGGTCCATCACCTGCGCCTGCACGGTCACGTCGAGCGCGGTGGTGGGCTCATCGGCGATCAGCAGGCTGGGGTTGGAGGAAACCGCGAGCGCGATCATCACCCGCTGGCGCATGCCGCCGGACAATTCGTGCGGATAGGCGCGCAGCCGCTCCTGCGGAAACGGGATGCCGACCAGGGCGAGCAGTTCCTTCGCCCGGTCGCGCGCGGCGCGGGGACCGAGCGGCTGGTGCGCGCGGATCGCATCGGTGAGTTGCCGGCCGACCGGAATCGCCGGGTTCAGCGCGGTCAGCGGATCCTGGAAGATCATGCCGATGGCGCCGCCGCGCAGACGGTTCAACTCGGCATGGCCCAGGTCGAGCATGTCCTGGCCGCGGAACGAAATCCGGCCGCTGGTGATCGAGGCGCCGGGCGGCAGCAGCCGCATGACCGACAGCGCGGTGATGCTCTTGCCGGAGCCCGATTCGCCCACCAGGCCGACGACCTCGCCGGCCTCGAGGCGCAGGTCGACGCCGCGCACCACGTGCCGCACGGCGTCGCCGTTGCGGAAGCCGACATGCAGCCCCTCGATGTGCAGCAGCGGCACGGTCGTGGCCACGGTCGTGCCCCCGGTCATGCCGCCACCGTCGAGGTGCGGTGGCGCGGATCGAGCACGTCGCGCAGTCCGTCGCCCAGCAGGTTGATGGCGATGACGCTGAGCGAGATGCAGGCGCCGGGGAACACCGACATCCACCACTCGCCGCTGAACAGGTAGTTGCGCGCATCGGCCAGCATGTTGCCCCAGCTTGGCTGCGGCGGCTGCACGCCCAGGCCCACGAAGCTGACCGAGGATTCGATGACGATGCCGATGGCGAGCAGCAAGGTGGCCTGCACGATGACCGGCGACAGGCAGTTCGGCAGCACGTCGGAGAGCATGATCCGCAGGCCGCTCACGCCTTGCAGGCGTCGCGCGGCCACGTAGTTCGCGCGCGATTCACTGAGCGCCGTGGTGTAGGTGATGCGCGCGAGGTTCGGCATGTACAGCACGCCGAGCAGCGCCAGGAGTTTGACCTCGTTGCCGAAGGTGAGGCCGGCGATGCGCACGGGGCCGACGCCCAGGATGCCGACCAGCGCGATCGCCCAGATCAGCAGCGGGATCGAGGCCATGGCGTCCAGCACGCGCATCAGCGCCTGTTCCAGCCAGCCGCCGCTGAAGAACCCGGCGGCGAGGCCGAGCGTGACGCCGCCGAAGCAGCCGATGATGACGGCGAGGGCGGAGACCTGCAGCGAGGCGCGGCCGCCCCAGATGACGCGGCTGAGCACGTCGCGGCCGGACTGGTCGGTGCCGAACCAGTGCATCGCGTCGGGCGGCTGCAGGGCGCTGATCATGTCGACCTTCAGCGGATCGTACGGCGCCACCCATGGCGCCAGGATCGCGTCGCCGATCAGCACCAGCATCAGGCAGGCGCCGAGGAAGCCGCCGGCGCCGCCGCAGGCGCCGATGATGCGTCGTGCGGTGCGGATCATGCCGTGGCCATCGCGAGGCGCGGGTTCAGCCAGGCATTGGTGAGGTCGGCGACCAGGTTGGCCAGGATGAACACGAAGGTGAACACCAGCACCACGCCCTGCACCAGCATGAAGTCGCGTTGCCGGATGGCGTTGAGCAGGGTGTAGGAGAGGCCATTGATGTTGAACACGGTCTCGATGATGAGTGCGAGCCCGAACATGTAGCCGAACGACATGCCGGCGATGGTGACGACCGGAACCAGGGAGTTGCGCAGCGCGTAGACCAGCACCTTCCAGCGTGGCAGGCCGAGCGCGCGGGCGGTACGCATGAAGTCCTGGCCTAGCACTTCCAGCAGGCTGGCGCGGGTCATGCGGCTGAGCACGGCCATGTAGAAGATGCCGAGGCAGAAGGTCGGCAGCACGATCGAGTTGATGTGCTCGCCGAGGCCGGCCGACAGCGGCGTCATGCCGCCGGGCGGGAACCAGTCGCGATCGACCGAGAATCCCATGATCAGCACAAGGGCCAGCCAGAATCCCGGCACCGAGACGCCGAGCACCGCCACCAGCCTGATGGCGTAGTCGACGATCGTGTCGCGCAGCAGTGCCGATGCGGTGCCGGCCAGCAGCGACACCAGGCAGGACAGGAAGAAGGCGACGACCACCAGTTCCAGCGTCACCGGCAGGGTGCGGGAGATTTCGCTGCTGACGGCGCGCCCGGTGATGAACGACCGTCCGAGATCGCCGCGGGTCGCGATGCCCGTCACCCAGGTTGCGAACTGCACCAGCACCGGCCGGTCGAGGCCGTTGTCGCGCTCGAACTGCGCCAGTTGCGCCTCGGTCACGTCCTGGCCGAGCACGATGCGCGCCGGGCTGTCGGGGATGGCGCGCGTTAGGAAGAACAGGCAGGCACTCACGATCAGCAGCGACAGCAGCGAGAACCCGGCGCGCCGCAGCAGCAGGCCGAACATCAGGTGAGTGCCACGTCGTGCACGTTGATGGTCAGGCCGCGGCTGGGCTTGAAGTTCTTCACCCGGTCGCGCCACAGGTTGGCTGCCGCGAAATAGCCGATCCAGGTGTAGTAGGACGTGTCGGCCATGTCGCGCATCAACTCGGTGTAGACCGGCTTCAGCTTCTCCTGGTCGGTCTCGGCGAAGGCGACCTTCAGCGCCTTGGCCACCGCCGGATCGACGATGTTGCCGGAGACCTTCGACATGAAGCTGTTGGCGGTGAAGTTCACCAGCAGGAAGTAGGTGGGCTCGCCCGGCGACATGTAGTTCACCAGTGCGCACTGGTACTCGCCCGAGTTGGTCCGCGTCGTCACGATCGACGCCGGCGACATGCGCAGGTTGACCTTGATGTTGAGCTTGGCGAGTTCCGACTGGATGAAGACGGCGGCGTCCTTGGCGTCCAGCAGATAGGGCTCCGCGGGAACGTCGAGTTCGATCTCGGTGCCGTTGGGATACGCCGATTTCGCCAGGTGGGCGCGCGCCTTGTCGAGGTTATAGGCCGACATCTCATCGGCCTGCTTGTCGTACCACCAGCCCGACGCGGGCGCCGGGATCGCCGATGGCTCCACCAGCCCGAAGTAGATCTTCTCGCCGATCGTCTTGCGGTCGACCGCGTGCTTCATCGCGCGGCGGAACTCGACGTCGTTGAACGGCGGCTTGGAGCAGTTCTGCAGGATGACGCACCAGCCGCCATAGGTGGCCAGCGCCTCGCCCTGAATGCCCTTGCGCGATTTCAGCCGGCTGAAGTCGCGTGGCGGCGGCGCGCCGATGATGTCGGCCTGGCCGCCCAGCAGGTAGGCGACGCGCGTTGCGTCCTCGGGCACGACCTTGACCACCAGCCGTTCCCAGCGCGGCATGCCCTTCTGCCAGTAGTGCGGGTTGCGCGTGAAGCTGACGTATTCGTTGGCGCGCCATTCCTCGAACGTGCCAGGTCCTGTCCCGACATTCTTGGGGGACATGCGGAAATAGTCGTTGCCGTATTTCTCGCGCGAGCCCTTCGGCCAGACACCCTGGAACTTGGTGAGGAACGACATCCAGGGTGCGAACGGCTCCTTCAGGTGCACGTGCACGCGGTGCGGACCGTCGGTCACGACATGCGACATGCGGCTGAAGATCGGGCCGCGCGAAGCCTTGTTCACCGGATTGATGGTGTACTCGATGCTGTATTTGACGTCCTCGGACGTCATCGGCGTCCCGTCCTGGAACAGCACGTCGTCGCGCAGGTCGAAGGTGTAGACCAGGGCGTCCTTGGAGACTTCCGGCATCGCCTTGGCAAGCTGCGGGCGCAGCGTGCCGGTGATGTCGAACTCCATCAGGTTCTCATAGATCGTCTGGCTGAGAAGCTGGCTGTCGTGGCTCGACATGTTGATCGGGTCGCAGGTGATCGGGTTGTTCGACAGTGCGACGGTCAGCGTGCCCGACTCATCGGCCTGCGCGGTGCGGATCCAGGCGGATGACAAGACGGCGGCCGCGGCTGACTGAAGTGTGGTGCGGCGCGTGATCCGGGCAGGCATGCGGCGTCCTCCGATCGTTATGGCATCGGCCGCCCCGCTCCCCGTGCAGTCTTCTTCTCCTGGCGCCCTTCTGGGTGGCGCCGCCGTCTGGCGTGACTCTGGGCCACGCATTTCATACCCGAACCCTGTTGGCGGTCCGGACGTCTGGCTGCCCGGGGATGTGCCCCTAGGCGATGTCATCCCCGCCGGCGCCACCGCGATGGCCCCGGATCCCCTCAGTCTCCCGGTCGCAGCGTAGCAATCAGGGTGCCAACCCGGCGGGTCATCGGCCGCCGACGTGTCGATGCTGGATTATGCCGGGGCGGAGGGTGTTTGGCGGGGTTGCGAGGAAGCTCTGTGTGGAGGTTACGATGCGTTGCCATGCCCATTCAATGCCCATCTTACCAGGCTCGTCGGAAAGCAGGATGAATGAGTAGGCAATCGATGGTTTATCGCAGGGCATCTGCATGAAATCCGACAGAGTGCTGCCCTGAATCATCCCTGATCGCCACTTTGTCGGTTGACGCGCGACGCGATTTATTGTGCGCTGCGGTATATGAAAGCAGCGCCCTTCCACCTCGCCTGGTTCATCTCCAAAGGCTACGGACCCAAAGGCTGGCGGCAGCCCTGGGGCGGCACCATCGGCCCCAAATGGGTCAAGCCCGACCTGCTGGTCTCACTGGCGCAGTCGCTGGAGCGTGCCGCGTTCGACTACGTGATGATCGAGGACTCCTCGAACATCCCATACACCTACAAGAACTCGCACGAGACCTATCTGCGCCTCGCGGTCGACTCGCCGAAGCTCGATCCCTCGGTGCTCGCCTCGTTCATGATCCAGGCGACATCGCGCATCGGCGTCGTCGCCACGTTCTCCACCACCGAATACCATCCGTTCATGCTCGCGCGCCTGACCAACACGCTGGATCACGTGAGCGACGGGCGCTTCGGCTGGAACCTGGTGACCGGCAGCAACGACGGCGGCGCACAGAACTACGGCCGCGAGCGGCAGTATCCGCACGACGAGCGCTACGAGATGGCGGACGAATACGTCGAGGTCGTGCAGAAGCTGTGGGATTCATGGGAACCCGACGCGATGCCGGTCGATCGGGAGCGCGAGATCTTCGCCCACCCCGACAAGGTGCATCCGGTGCATTTCGAGGGGAAATACTTCCGCTCGCGTGGTCCGCTGTCCGGTCCGCATTCGCCGCAGGGCCATCCGGTGATCTGCCAGGCGGGTGGCTCGGGACGCGGCCGCACCTTCGCCGCGCGCTGGGCCGAGACCATCATCTCATCGGCGAACAGCATCCCCGCGATGAAGGCGTTCCGCGAGGACATCCGTCAGCAGGCGATCGCCTTCGGACGCAATCCCGACCACATCAAGGTGCTGTTCCTGGTGGCGCCGATCGTCGACGAGTACAAGGACGCTGCCCTGCTGCGGAAGCAGGGACGGCTGCAGGAATCGATCACCCATCGCGAGTTCTACCTTGCGAACATGTCGCGGCTCACCGGCATCGATTTCTCGAAATACGACCTGGACGAGAAGCTGCCGGCGCTGACCACGAACGGGCATCAGACGGTGGCGGCGGGGTTCGCCGGACGGACGCCGCGGGAGATCGTCGAGCAGGGGCGCTCGCTGCGCGACGTCGACCTGGTGGGCACGCCCGACAGCGTCGGGGGCCAGATGGCGGAGATCATGGAAGAGGTCGGCGGCGATGGCTTCCTGGTCACCGACCCGGAATTCACCCGCCGCTACATCTGCGAAATCTCCGACGGCCTGGTGCCGGCGCTGCAGAAACTCGGCGTGGTGCGCACGCGCTACGAACACCTCACGCTGCGCGACAACCTGCTGGCGTTCTAACCGCGCGCTGCTCACGCGGCGCTCCCGGAGCGCGAGGGCCTCGGCGTGCGTTCCCTAGGGGGCGTTCCCTATGGGGCGTTCCCTATGGGGCGTTCCAGGCGCGCAGGCCATGGTGTATCGAACCAGGCCTGCTCCACTGATCGCCAAGGGCCTGCATGAACGCTCATTTGCCCCTCGCCGGCATCCGCGTGGTCGACCTGACGCGCGTGCTGTCCGGTCCGTTCTGCTCGATGCTGCTGGCCGATCTCGGCGCCGATGTCGTGAAGGTGGAGACGCCGGGCGAGGGCGACACGATCCGCCACCAGGGCGCCGGCCGCGAGGGATTGTCGTGGTATTTCGCCAACTATAACCGCAACAAGCGTTCGATCACGCTGAACCTGCGCAGCGACGAAGGCCGCGACATCCTGGCCAGGCTGATCGCCAAGGGTGACGTGCTGATCGACAACTATCGTCCCGGTGTGCTGGCGGCGATGGGCTTCACCGAGGCGCGGCTCGCCGAACTCAACCCGCGCCTGGTGCGCGGCAGCATCAGCGGCTTCGGCACCACGGGTCCGTATCGCGACCGGCCCAGCTTCGACTTCATCGCCCAGGCGATGAGCGGCTTCATGAGCGTCAACGGCATCGAGGGCCAGCCGCCGATCCGCTCCGGCCCGCCGGTGAGCGACCTGATCGCCGGCCTCTATTGCGCGCTCGGGATCGTCGCCGGATTGCTGCGCGAGGGACGGACGGGGCAGGGCGGTTCGGCCTCGGTCAGCCTGACCGGCGGGCTGATCAGCTTCCTGAGCTTCATGGCAACCGACTACCTGGCCACCGGGCGGATGCCGAAGCGCACCGGCAACGACCATCCGATCGGCTCGCCGTACGGGCTGTTCCGCACCGCCGATGGCGAGATCGCCATCGCGCCGGCGGGCGATGCGATGTACCAGCGCCTGCTGCGCGCGCTGGATGCCGAGGTGCTGCGCGAACGCCCGGAATTCGCCAGCAATGCGCTGCGTGCGGAGAATCGCGCGGCGATCAATGCCGAGATCGAGGCGCGCACCACGCGCGAGACCAGCGCGCACTGGATCCGCGTGCTGAACGAGGCCGGCGTGCCGTGCTCGCCGGTGATGGCGATGGACCAGGTGTTCGCCGATCCGCAGGCGATCGACCAGCGCGCGGTGGTGACCGTCGAGCATCCCGGGCATGGGCCGGTCGCGATGCTGGGCTCGGCGATGCATGTCGACGGCGCGCCGCTGCCGGTGCGGCTGCCGGCGCCGGAACTCGGTGCTCATACCGAGGAGGTGCTGGCGGAGCTGGGCTACGCGGCGGAGGCGATCGGTCAGTTGCGCGAGCGCGGGGTGGTGTGAGGCGATGGCGCGTGCAGCCCCAGGCTGCGCGCGATGCGGACCAGCTTCGCATCGAGGCTGATCAATGCCGCGTCGTGTTCCTGGGCG
This sequence comes from Acetobacteraceae bacterium, assembly GCA_037201625.1. GTDB lineage: Bacteria > Pseudomonadota > Alphaproteobacteria > Acetobacterales > Acetobacteraceae > JAMXLO01. Next base: position 1,376,232 of record JBBCGR010000004.1, read on the forward strand.
GCCCGCACGTAGCTCGCGTCGTAGTAGGTGAGGCCGGTTTCCTGGGCGAGTTGCAGCGTCGCGAGCGGTTGCGGCTGGACCAGGGTGACCGGCATCGACGCGACCCACGCGGACCAGATCGCCATGACGGCAGGGGCGTCGGCGGGCACCCGCCGGAGGCGTTTCCAGCAGAGGTTACCTATCTCGAAGGGCAGGATCGCGGGCGCGACCAGTTCCATGCCTTCAGTGCAGTCATTGATCCAGTTGGCATCAGGCTCGACCAGGAGCACCGCGCCGATCGCTGAGGCATCAACGATCCGGATCATCGCGATCTTCGCGGACCATCCTCGCGGATTCGCCGGCAGGCGCCTGCAGCCCGAGCCGCGTCGCGAGGGCGCCCAACTCGCTTAGCGAGCGTGGAGGTGTCATGGCTGCGGACTCGATGATCGCCATCAGCTCGCCTTGCAGCGATCGATGATGCCGCGCCGCACGGCCCCGCAGAAGTTCCGCCACATCGTCGGGGACGTTCTTGATGGAGAGCGTAACGGGCATGGCCGCCATCCTGTTGTCACTATGGCTCCAATATGGAACCGTCGACTAGGCATGGCAACGGTGCCGCGAGAGAGTGTAGCCTGACGATGTCCAAGCAGCAGGAGGAACCGCCATGGAATTCGGCTATTTCGCCATGCCCTCCCATCCGCCGGAGCGCGGGCTCAAGGCCGGTCACGACTGGGACCTCCAGACGCTGCGCTGGCTCGACGAACTCGGCTATGCTGAGGCGTGGATCGGCGAGCACTATACCGCGCCGTGGGAGCCGCATCCCTCGCCCGACCTGCTGATCGCCCAGGCGCTGCTGCAGACCAAGCGGCTGCGCATCGGACCGGGCGGCTTCCTGCTGCCCTACCACCATCCCGCCGAACTCGCCGCCCGCGTGGCGATGCTGGACCACCTGTCGGAGGGGCGGCTGAATTTCGGCGTCGCCGCCTCCGGCCTGCCCACCGACTGGGCAATGTTCCAGGTCGATGGCGCATCGGGCGTCAACCGCGAGATGACGCGCGAGGCGCTCGACATCATCCTCCGGCTGTGGAGCGACGAACCCTCGTTCACCTACCAGGGCAAGTTCTGGAACGTCGCCAAGCCCGAGCCGATGTTCGGCTTCCTGCGTCCGCACATTTATCCGCTGCAGAAGCCGCACCCGCCGATCGGCGTGGCCGGGCTGTCGAAGCAGTCGGACACGCTGAAGCTGGCGGGCGAGCGGGGCTTCCTGCCGCTCAGCCTCAACCTCAACCCGGCCTATGTGAACTCGCACTGGGAGGCGGTGGAGATCGGCGCCGCCCGCTCCGGCCGCACGCCCAATCGCGCCGACTGGCGCCTGGTGCGCGAGGTGTTCGTGGCGGAGACCGACGAAGAGGCGTGGCGCCTGTCGGCCGGCGGCATGATGGGCCGCATGATGCGCGAATACTTCCTGCCGCTGCTCGGCAATTTCGGCTTCCTCGAATATCTCAAGCACGATCCGGACGTGGCCGATTCCGACGTGACGCCGGAATACTGCGCCAAGCACAACTGGCTGGTCGGCTCGCCGCGCACCGTGGCCGAGCGGCTGGAGCGGATCTACCACGACGCCGGCGGCTTCGGCGGGCTGCTGGTGTTCGGCTTCGACTATGCGGACCAGCCCGAGGCGTGGCACACCTCGCTGCGCCTGCTGATCGAGGAGGTCGGCCCGCGCGTGGCGCACCTGAAGCCGGGACGGAAGGCGGCGGCGGAGTGAGCCAGCAACACACCGCCTGCCGGCCTGCCTGACCCGACATTGCGCATCCTCTACAGTCACCGGATCCAGTCGCGCGACGGCCAGAGCGTGCACCTGGAGGAGATGGTCGCGGCCTTGCGCGCGCAGGGCCACGAGGTGCTCGTGGTCGGTCCCGGCCTCTATCAGCAGGCCGCGTTCGGCGGCGAGAGCCGGCTGGTTGCGCTGATCCGCTCGCGCCTGCCGCCGATGATCGGCACGCTCGCCGAGATCGCCTACAATGTCCCTGCGTTCTGGCGGCTGCGCCAGGCGGCGCGCCGGTTCCGGCCGGACCTGATCTATGAGCGCTACAACCTGTTCTACCTCGCCGGGGCGTGGCTGGCGCGCCGCTCGCGGGTGAAGCTGTTCCTCGAGGTCAACGCGCCGCTCGCCGCTGAACGGGCGCGGTTCGGCGGGGTCGGGCTGCCGGGCCTCGCGCGCCGGCTCGAGGCCTATGTGTGGCGCTCCGCCGACCGGGTGCTCGCCGTCACCGGCGTGCTGAAGCGCATGATCGAGCAGGAAGGCGTGCCGAGCGCGCGCATCGAGGTGGTGCCGAACGGCATCAACCCCGAGGAGTTCGCGGCACCATCCCCGCCGATGCGTGCCGGCGGCCGCATCGTGCTGGGCTTCGTCGGCTTCGTGCGCGACTGGCACGGCCTCGATGCGGTCATCGCCGCCATGGCGGAGGCGCGCGACAGCACGCCGCTGGACCTGATCGTGGTGGGCGACGGCCCGGTCCGGCCGGACCTGGAACGCCAGGCCGCGGCGCTGGCGCTGGGCGATCGCGTCCGCTTCACCGGCCTGCAGGGGCGCGAGCACATCCCGGGCCTGGTCGCCGGCTTCGACATCGCGCTGCAGCCGCGCGTGGTGGACTATGCCTCGCCGCTGAAGATCTTCGAATACATGGCGGCCGGCCGCGCCATCGTGGCGCCGGACCAGCCGAACATCCGCGAGATCCTGCGCGACGGGGAGACGGCGCTGCTGTTCGACCCCGCGCAGCCGGCGGCGATGTGGCAGGCGATCGTGCGCCTCGCCGGCGATGCCGCGCTGCGCGAGCGCCTGGGCACGGCGGCGCGGGCGGAGATCGCGCGGCGCGATTACACCTGGGCCGGCAACGCGCGGCGCGTGGCCGAGTGGGCGTCCGCCTGAGGGCTCGCACCCGCAACGAGCATTGGCCCCCTGTCAGGTGGTCGCGACCCTTGACCGCGGCATTGCAACGGTCACATTCCGCGCCATGCGCAACTTTTCCGACCTGTCCGAGAAGGAGGTCCTCGCCCTCGCGATCGCCAACGAGGAAGAGGACGGCCGCATCTACGCCGACATCGCCGAAGGCCTGCGTCACGACTATCCCGCCAGCGCCCGCGTGTTCACCGAGATGGCCGGCGAGGAGAGCGACCATCGCCGCCGCCTGATCGAGATCTACCGCGAGAAATTCGGCGAGCACATCCCGCTGATCCGCCGCCACGACGTGCGCGGCTTCATCCAGCACAAGCCGATCTGGCAGATCCAGCCGCTGGGCCTCGATTCCGTGCGCGACATGGCGGAGGCCATGGAGAATGAGACCAAGCGCTTCTACCGTCGCGCCGCCGCGCGCACCACCGATGCCTCGATCCGCAGCCTGTTGGGCGATCTCGCGGAGGCCGAAGCGGTGCACGAGCAGCGCGCCGACCAGTTGGTGGATGAGAACCTGCCCGCCGGCGTGCGCGCCCGCGAGGACGCATCGGCGCGGCGGAACTTCGTGCTGCGGGTGATCCAGCCGGGCCTTGCCGGGCTGATGGATGGCTCGGTCTCCACCCTCGCACCGCTGTTCGCCGCCGCCTTCGCTACCGGCCAGTCGTGGAATGCGTTCGTCGTGGGGCTGGCCGCCTCGATCGGTGCCGGCATCTCGATGGCCTTCGCCGAGGCGCTGTCGGACAACGGCAGCCTGACCGGACGCGGCGCGCCGGTGGTGCGCGGCGCGATCACCGGGCTGATGACCACGCTGGGCGGCATCGGCCACACTTTGCCCTATCTGATCCCGCATTTCTGGACCGCAACGACGGTGGCGTTCGCCGTGGTGGTGGTGGAACTCGCGGCGATCAGTTGGGTGCGCTGGAAATACATGGACACGCCCCCCGTGTCGGCCGCCTTCCAGGTGGCGTTCGGTGGTGCGCTGGTGTTCGCGGCCGGGGTCCTGATCGGCAGCAGTTGAGGCCGGGTCCGGCCGATTGTCGTGGCCGGACCTCCGCCTGCCCCATCGTCATGGCATGGCTTGGCCATGCCACCCACGCCTTCGCATCGCAAATGAAGACGTGGATGCCGTGGGCCAGGCTACGGCATGACGGGACGAAACGATCCGGTCCTCTCCTGCAACTTTGGTCGGGCAGCCGATGGCCTGTCACCGCCACGCTCAGTCCAGCGTCTCGCGGTACATGCTCACCGCGATCGCGCCCACCACCACGGCGAACACCATCATCGGCCACAGGTCGGGCCAGATCTGCGCCAGCCCGTTGCCCTTCAGCAGGATGCCGCGGCAGATCCGCAGCGTGTGCGTCAGCGGCACCGCCTCGCCCACCCAGCGCGCCCAGCCCGGCATGCCCTGGAACGGGAACATGAAGCCCGACAGCATCATCGACGGCAGAAGGCCGAACTGCGCAAGCTGCTGCGCCTGCATCTGGGTCTGCGCCATGGTCGAGAAGGCGAACCCCATCGCCAGGTTGCAGGCGATGAACACGCCGAGCGCCAGCAGCAGCAGCGGGATGGACCCGCGCACCGGCACGTCGAACACCAGCACCGACACGGTCAGGATCAGCGCCGTCTGCACATAGGCCAGCCCGACATAGGGGATGATCTTGCCCAGCATCACCTCGACCGGGCGCACCGGCATCGCCAGCAGGTTCTCCATCGTGCCCAGTTCGCGCTCCTTGGTGATGGCGAGCGACGTCATCACCAGCGTGGATACGATCAGGATCAGCCCGATCAGGCCGGGCACGATGTTGAGCGCGGTCACCTGCTCGGGGTTGTACCGCGCGTGCAGCACGATCTGGAACGGCGGCTGCGCCGGCTGCACCTGCATCGAGACCGGCAGGTCGCGGTTCAGCACCGTCGCGTTCAGCGCCACGATCGCAGCGGTCGCATTCGCGATCGCGGTCGGGTCGGTGGCATCGGCGTCCATCAGAATTTGCGGCCGCTCGCCGCGGTCGATGCGGCGCGAGAAATCGGGCGGGATGTTCACCACGAACAGCACGTCGCCGCGCTTCAGCGCCTCCTCCGCCGCGGCCTCGGTGGCGAACGGCACGATGTCGAAATAGCGCGTGTTCTGCAACGCCGCCACCAGCGTGCGCTCATAGGTGGAGTGCTCGGCGGTGATCAGGCCGGTCGGCAGATGCCGCGGATTGGTGTTGATGGCAAAGCCGAACAGGAAAAGCTGGATCAGCGGCAGCATCACGGTCAGCCCGACCGTGGCGCGGTCGCGCCGCATCTGGATCCACTCCTTCTGCAGCACGGCGAGCAGCCGGGCGAACGAGAACCCGCTCATGCCTCGGTGTCCCGCAGCATGTGGATGAACACATCGTCGAGCCGCGGCGGCACCTCCTCCCAGTGCAGCCCCGCCTCGCCCAGCCCGTCGATCGCCGCCCGCAGCGCCACGCGGTCCAGCCCGGCGATGCGGAGCGCGCGGCCGAACACCGCGGCAGTCTCCACGCCCGGCATCTGCCGCACCCGGCGCACCGCACGCTCGACGCCGTCGCCGGTCGCCTCGAACGTCACCAGGTGCGCCGCCTGCACCACCTCTTCGGCGGTGCCCTGCACCACCAGCCGCCCGCCCGCCAGATACACCACCCGCTGGCAGCGCTCCGCCTCGTCCATGTAGTGGGTGGACACCAGCACCGTCATGCCATCGGCGGTCATCTCGTGGATCATGTCCCAGAATTCGCGCCGCGCCTTGGCGTCCACGCCGGCGGTCGGCTCGTCGAGCAACAGCAGCTTCGGCCGGTGCAGCACGCAGGCCGCGAGCGCCATGCGCTGCTTCCAGCCGCCCGAGAGCTCCTGCGCCAACTGCCCGGCGCGGTCGGCCAGCCCGATGCGCTGCATCACTTCGGCGGTCGCACGCCGGCGATCCGGAATCTGGTAGAGCCGGGCGACGAACTCCAGGTTCTCGGCCACCGTGAGGTCGCCGTAGAAGCTGAAGCGCTGCGTCATGTAGCCGATCTGCAGCCGGATGCGCGCGGCATCGCGCAGCAGGTCCAGCCCCAGGCACGTGCCGCCGCCGCCATCGGGACGCAGCAGCCCGCACAGCATGCGGATCGTCGTGGTCTTGCCGCTGCCGTTGCCGCCGAGAAAGCCGCAGATCTCACCGGCCGGCACCTGCAAGGTCAGGCCGTCGATCACCCTGCGGGCACCGAAGCTCTTGTGCAGGTCGTGCACGTCGATCGCGAGTGTGGTCATCGCCGCACATCCACCGGCTGGCCCGGCTTCAGCTTCACCGCCTGCTCCGGCGGCGGATGCGCCTCGATCAGGTACACCAGCTTTTCGCGGTTGGTCTCGCTGTAGATCACCGGCGGCGTGTATTCCGGCTGCGGCGCGATGAAGGTGACGGCCGCGGTCAGGCCTGCGGCACAGGAATCGCAGGCGATCGCCAGCCGGTCGCCGACATGCAGCGTGGCGATCTGGGTCTCCGGCACGAAGAACCGCACCAGCACGTTCTGCGGCGGCAGCAGCGACACCACCGGCACGCCGGCGTTGATCGTCTCGCCGGGACGGGCGAACGTGTCGGACACCAGGGCGGCGGCCGGCGCGACGGCGCGGCGCTGGTCCAGGCGCCATTGCGCCTGGGCGACGCCGGCGCGGGCCTGCGCCACCATCGCCTGCTGCGCCGCGATCTCGTACTCGCGGCCGGTCGGCGAGCGCATCTGCTCCAGCTTCGCCTTCGCCGCCTCCGCCCGCGCGATCGCCGATGTGAGGTCGGCGCGCTGCTGGTCCACGGTCATCCGGCTGGCCGCGCCGGTGCGCAGCAATTCCTCGTTGCGCGCCAGGTCCTTGGCGATGCGGTCGCGGGTCGCCATCAGGTCCGCCAGGTCGGCGCGCGCCTGGGCGATCTCGGTGTCGCGGCTGCGCGTCTCCAGGTTGGTGAGCCGCGCCTCCGCCTCCGCCAGCTTGCCGGCCGCCGCATCGCGCGCCGCCCGGTCGTCCTCATCGTCCTGGGTGAACAGCAGGCCGCCCTCCGCCACCTGATCGCCGCGGGCGACGGCCAGGCCGGTGATCCGCCCGGTCAGCGTGGGCGAGACGCGGACGTACTCGGCATCGACATAGCCCTGCCAGGCGGGCGGGCCCGACGGCCGATGCGTCCACCACCAGCCGGCGCCACCGGCCGCCACGGCCGCCAGCGCGATCAGCAGGACGCTCCGCCTCATGGCGCAAGCCCCCGCAGCAGCGTCTCGATATGCGCCTCCGCCACCGCGCGCGGATCGAACGCGAGATCGGTGTGGCGGCCGAGCGAGTGCTTCCACAGCGCCAGCAGCAGGAAGGGACCGGCAAACGCCGGGAGGGTCGCGTGCACATCGATCGGGCGGAATTCGCCGCGCTCGATGCCGCGGGTCAGGATCCCCTCGACCAGCGCAAACGCCCGGCGCAGCACGGTGTCGGCATAGAACTGGGCGATCACCGGGAAGTTGCCGGATTCCGCGACGACCAGCTTCGGCACCGCGGTCAGGTCGGTGTCCAGCAGGTGCAGGAAGCGCTGCGCCAGCAGCCGCAGCAGGTCCGCCGACGACCCGGTATGCGCCGCGAGATCGGCCTCGGCCGCCTCGACGTTCGGCAGCACCGCCTGGCGCACCACCGCGCGGAACAGATCCTCCTTGGTCGGGAAATACAGGTAGATCGTGCCCTTGCTGATGCCCGCCGCGGCGGCGACGTCCTCCAGCTTGGTCGCCGCGTAGCCACGCTCGGCGAACGAGGCCAGCGCGGCGGCGACGATCTCGCCCGGTCGGGCTTCCTTGCGGCGGGTGCGGGGCATGATGGTTAGTTACTGACCGGTCAGTCAGTATTCAAGCCTCGCGCGGGCGCCCCAACCGCTTCGTGATGTCGAGCGCGATGAACACCAGGCTGGACATGCCGATGCAGGTCAGCAGTTCCGCCAGGCTCAGCGGCGTGGTGTTGAAGATCGGGTTGAGCGGCGGGACGTAGATCACCGCAAGCTGCAGCACGAACGTGAGCGCGACGGCGCCGAGCAGCAGTCGGTTGGCGAAGAACCCGGCCTGGAAGGCGGTGGCGCGGTCGGAGCGGATGGCCATCACCTGCCACATCTGCGTCAGGGTCAGCACGGTGAAGGCCATGGTCTGCCAGTTGGGACTGCCGCTGGCGAGGGCCAGGGCCTCGGTCGCCAGGGCGCTGGCGGCCATCAGCGATGAGGCCCAGGCCACCTGCCAGGCCATGCCCCCGGCGAACAGGCCCTCGTGCGGCGGCCGCGGCCGGCGGCGCATGATGTCGCGCTCGGCCGGTTCGGCGGCCAGCGCGAGGCCCGGCAGCCCGTCGGTCACCAGGTTCATCCACAGGATCTGGATCGGCAGCAGCGGCAGCGGCAGGCCGAGAAACGGCGCCAGGAAGATGGTCAGGATCTCGGCCGCGTTGCAGGTGACGACGAAGCGGATGAACTTGCGGATGTTGTCGTAGATGCGCCGCCCCTCGCGCACGGCGAGCACGATGGTCGCGAAATTGTCGTCGAGCAGCACGAGGCCGGCGGATTCCCGCGCCACGTCGGTGCCGATCCGGCCCATGGCGACGCCGATGTCGGCGCGTGCCAGTGCCGGCGCGTCGTTCACGCCGTCGCCGGTCATGGCGACCACGCCGCCGCGTTCCTGCAAGGCCACCACGATGCGGATCTTCTGCGCCGGATCGACGCGGGCGTAGACGCGGATGTCGCCCGCCTGTTCGCGCAGCGCCTCGTCGGGCATCGCCTGGAGGTCGCGTCCGGTCACGACCCGGCCGCCGTCGTCCAGGATGCCGACCTGCCGGGCGATCGCGCGCGCCGTCACCGGGTGGTCGCCGGTGATCATCACCGGGGTGATGCCGGCGGCGCGGCACGTCGCCACGGCGGCCTTCGCCTCCTCGCGCGGCGGATCGAGCAGGCCCACCAGGCCCAGCAGCACCAGGTCGCGCTCCGCGGTCCCGGCGTCCAGCACGTCCGGCAGCGCCGCCCAGCGCCGCCGGGCCACGGCGAGCACGCGCAGCCCGTCATTCGCCATGGTTTCGGCAGCCGCGACCGCGTCCGCGACATCGCCGGTGCAGCATGCCAGCACGCCCTCCGGCGCCCCCTTGGTGTAGGCGACGAAGCCGTCCGCGACGGCATGGAAGGTGGTCATGCGCTTGCGGTCGGATTCGAAGGGCAGTTCCCGCACGCGCGGCGCCGCCCGTTCGGCCGCCGCCTTGGCGATGCCCGCGTCCGCCGCGGCCTGCCACAGCGCGACCTCGGTGGGATCGCCGAGCGGCGTGCCGCCGGGACCCTCGGCCACGTCGTTGCACAGCGCCAGCGCCCGCAGCAATTCGCCGGCCGCCCCGCCGGCCGCCCCGCCGGCTGCGCCGAGGCGGGCGATCGGCACGACCGCGCCATCGGCATAGGCCGCCACCGCGCGCATCTCGTTGCGGGTCAAGGTGCCGGTCTTGTCCGAGCAGATGAACGTGACGGAGCCCAGCGTCTCCACCGCCGGCAGCCGGCGGATCAGCGCATTCTCCCGCGCCATCCGGCTGGCGCCGAGTGCCAGCAGGACGGTGACGACGGCCGGCAGGGCCTCGGGGATGGCGGCCACCGCCAGGCTGAGCGCGGTCAGCAGCATCAGCATCGGGGGCTCGCCGCGCAGCACGCCGGTGACCAGGATGACGGCGCAGATCAGCAGCGCCGCCACCGCGACCTGGCGGCCGAATACGGTCAGCCGGCGCTGCAGCGGCGTGCGCGGCTCCTCGCCGCCCAGCATGCCGGCGATGTGGCCGAGTTCGGTTGCCATGCCGGTCGCGACGGCGATGCCGCGGCCACGGCCGAACAGGACCGCGGTGCCCTTGAAAGCCATGTTCCGCCGGTCGCCCAGCGACAGGCCGGCATCGGCTTCCGGTGCGGTGTGCTTGTCGACCGGCAGGGATTCGCCGGTGAGTGCGGCCTCGCCGAGCCGCAGGTCGATCGCCTCGACCAGGCGCAGATCGGCCGGGATCGCGGCGCCCGCCTCCAGCAGCACGACGTCGCCCGGCACGATGCTGTCGGCCGGGACGGGGCGTTGCCGCCCGTCGCGCAGCACCATGGCGACCGGCGAGGCCATCTGGCGCAGCGCGGCGATGGCGCGGTCGGCGCGATACGCCTGCAGGAAGCCCACGCCGGCGTTCAGCACCACGATGCTGGCGATCACCAGCGTGTCTTCCCACTCGCCCATCAGGCCCGAGACGGCGGCCGCGGCGACCAGCAGCAGGATCATCACGTCGGTGAACTGCGCGAACAGCAGCCGCAGCCTGCTGCGCACGGCGGCTTCACCGATCAGGTTCGGGCCGTGCCGTGCCAGCCGGAAGGCGGCCTCCGCCTCGGACAGGCCGGCGGCGGGATCGGTCGCGAGACGTGTCGCGGCGCACACGGCCGGCATGCAGTGCCAGGCGACCTGCGGCTCCGCCGGCGCGGTCGAGGACGCGGCGTCCATCCTGTTTGTTCCCGGCCTTGCCAGCATGCCGCATCATCGCATCGGCCGGGCCGCCAGGGCATTGATCCAGGTCAACCGGCGTTCCGCACCGGGTGCGGGATTGGGTGCGGGGGAGGGCCCTCGCGCTGCCCGACGGCGCGCCGAGGCGGGAGGAGCCTGACGCCGCGCGACGCCCGTTGAGGGGTCGTCCGGCCGTTCCCGCGATGCCCGGATGCTGCCATAGCTCGCCATCCCCGGAGGGAGATGCCGCATGGGCGACCTGATCCTCACCACCTTCGACTGGGTTCCCCAGATGCCGCGGGGCTTTGTGCGCGACATCCGTGTGCGCTGGGCGCTGGAAGAGGCCGGGTTGCCGTACCGCGTCGAGAGCGTGCCATTTCACGCGCGGGGTGGAGCGCATTTCGCGCACCAGCCCTTCGGCCAGGTGCCGTGGCTGACCGATGGCGACGTGTCGATCTTCGAGAGCGGCGCGATCCTGCTTCACCTCGGCGAGCGCAGCCGAGCGCTGATGCCGACCGATCCGCGCGGTCGCGGCGAGGCGGTGCAATGGCTGTTCGCCGCGCTCAATTCAGTGGAGATGGCGAGCCTGCCCTGGTCCCTCCTGGCGTTCTCCGGCGAGACCGATGATACGCCGGCTTGGCGGCGGATGGACGACTTCCTCAAGCAGGCAAGGCTGCGGCACATGGAACCGGTGCTGGCCGGACGCGAGTGGCTGGCCGGAGCCTTCTCGATTGCGGACATCGTCATGGCGGACGCGCTGCGCCTGGTCGATCGGTTCGACGGGCTGGCAGGACATCCCGCCTGTCGCACCTATGTCGCGCGCGCCACGTCCCGCCCGTCCTTCGTGAAGGCGCACGCCGACCAGATGGCGCATTTCGCCGCGGCGGACTGAGCGGCGCCGCCAGGCAACGCCAGCAGTTTCACCGCATCGCCGGCACCGTCCTCGGATTGCGGCACCGGCGCCGCAGTGCCCAGCCCAGGCCTGCCGCCCCTACCCCAGGAACGTGTCGAACAGCAGCTTCATGTTCAGCGCGACGATGATGCCGGCCACCAGCCAGGCGAGCGCGGCGACACCGCGGGGGATCACGAACGGGCCCATCTTCCGCCGGTCGGAAACGAAGCGGACCAGCGGGATGACGGCGAACGGCAACTGCATCGACAGGATGACCTGGCTGAACACCAGCAGCCGCGTCGTCCCCTGCTCGCCATACATCGCGGTCACGACCACCACGGGGATGATGGCGAGCGCGCGCGTCATCAGCCGGCGCATCCAGGGCGGCAGCCGCAGCCGGAGGAAACCCTCCATCACGATCTGCCCGGCGAGCGTCGCCGTCACCGTGGAATTGAGCCCGGAGGCGAGCAGCGCCAGGGCGAACAGCGTGGAGGCGATGCCGAGCCCCAGCAGCGGCGACAGCAGGTGGTAGGCATCGCCGATGTCCTCGACGTCACCATGGCCACTGCCGTGGAACGCCGCGGCGGCGACGATCAGGATCGCGGCATTGACGAACAGCGCGAGCATCAGCGCGATGGTGCCATCGGCGGTGGCCCAGCGGATCGCCTGCCGTCGTCCCGTCTCGGTGCGCTCATAGGCGCGGGTCTGCACGATCGACGAGTGCAGATAGAGGTTATGCGGCATCACCGTCGCGCCGATGATGCCGATCGCGACGTAGAGCATCGCCGGATTGGTCGCGATCTCGCGCGACGGCAGGAAGCCGCCCAATACGGCGGCGATCGGCGGCGCGGCGGCGACGATCTGCACCGCGAAGCAGATGAAGATCACCAGCAGCAGCGCGATGATGAACGCCTCGAGGAAGCGGAACCCGCGATTCAGCAGCAGCAGCAGCAGAAAGGCATCGAGCGCCGTGATCAGCGCGCCCGCCAGCAGCGGGATGCCGAACAGCAGCTTCAGCGCGATCGCCGTGCCGATAACCTCGGCCAGGTCGCAGGCGATGATGGCGGCCTCGCAGGCCACCCAGAGCCCGATATTGACCGGCATGGAGAAGCTGGCGCGGCAGGCCTGGGCCAGGTCGCGGCCGGTTGCGATGCCGAGCCGCGCGGCCAGCGCCTGCAGCAGGATCGCCATGAAGTTGGACAGCAGGATGACGAACAGGAGCGTGTAGCCGAACTGCGCGCCGCCGGCGATGTCGGTGGCCCAGTTGCCGGGATCCATATAGCCGACCGACACCATGTAGCCGGGACCGGCGAAGGCCAGGAAGCGCCGCAGCCAGATGCCGTGCTGCGGCACCGGCACGCTGGCATGCACCTCGGGGAGGCTGGGGCGAAGCTCGCCATCGGCCTCGGCAAGCCGCCAGCCGGATTGCGCGTGGGTGGTCGAACTCATGGCGTCATCTCACGCGGTCATCCGGAGAAGGCTCCGCTCAATGCTTCAGCCCAGGGACCAGAATATGCACTCGGCTATATTTAGAAGCAAGGGGTGTTTCGGGGATAAAGTGAAGCCTGTGCTATAGGGTGGTCGCTGGGTACAAAGGACGAGTCGCGCATGCCACGAAGGGTGCAGCCCCGGTCCGGCCCGCTGCCGAACGCTGAGGCCCACTCGCGGGGCTTCAAGCAGAGCAGGGACGCGCGCCGGAACACCCTGCTCGAGGATTACGTCGAACTGATCGCCGACCTGATCGCTGATGGCGGTGAGGCACGCCAGGTCGATATCGCGGCGCGGCTTGGCGTGGCGCAGCCGACGGTGGGCAAGGCGCTGCGCCGCCTGGCCGCGGCCGGGCTGGTGGTGCAGAAGCCCTACCGCGGCGTGTTCCTGACGGAGGCCGGGCAGAAGATCGCGCGCGAAAGCCGCCAGCGCCACCAGACGGTGGAGGCCTTCCTGCTTTCGCTCGGGGTCAGTCCGGAGACCGCGCGGATCGACTCCGAGGGGATCGAGCACTACGTCAGCGACGAGACGCTGGCCGCGTTCCGCCGCGCGATGGACGGGTAGTCACCGCTGCCGCATCTTTCGCTCACCCCGTGCACGCGAAGAACCCGGGGCAACGTCGCGGACCGAGGCCCCGGATGCCCGTTGCGCGCGGACGCTGACGACGGGTCAGGACCGCCGCGCGCCTAATCCTCGAGTCGGAAGCCGGCCTTCATGGTGACCTGGTAATGGGCCACCTTGCCGTCCTCGATGTGGCCACGGATCTGCGTGACCTCGAACCAGCCGAGATTGCGGAGCGAACCAGCGGCTTTCTCGATCGCTCTGTCGATGGCGCCGGTGACGCTGCCTTCCGAGGTGCCGACGATCTCGACGACCTTGTACACGTTCTCCGTCATGGGTGTTCTCCTCATGGCTGGCAGGACAACGACTCTCGGCCCGCCGGTGTTGCGCACGCGCACGCGATCGGGAAGGCGGCGGAGACACATGCCAGCCGGGCATGGGGACTTGCGCTGGTTGCATTGGCATGCGCGCGGCGACGCATCAGGTATCGCGCACGGCCCAAGGCTCATCCGCAAACCGCCCGGCAGGAGCGAGGCCGATACGCCCGGGCACACTCGAAGAGGTTGAAACATGATCAGATTGTTAGCGCTGCTGCCGGTCGCGATGCTGCTGGCAGCCCCCGCAACCGCGTCGGCCGCGCCGTCCTACGCGACCACCGTGACGCCGTTCTCATCCATGCCGCACATGGGCGTGTCGGCGGCGACCCGGCGCGGTGTCGGCGTGATGACGGGCAGCATCGGTTCCACCGAAATCACCAGCCTGCCGGGCTCCGGCGGCGAGGGCCTGCTGATGAACAACGGCAACGGCACCAGCACCTTCCTCGGCGGCGACCGGCTTCCCCAGACCGTTGCGACCCCGCAATAGCCGGCGTAGCGACCAACCCACCGCTCGCCCGGCGCCCGGGTCAATGGAAAAGGCCGGCCGTCTGCACGGCCGGCCTCCTCCATCGACCCGGGAGCGGGTTCACGGAAAGATGCGGGGAATTGCTTCCCCGCCCCGGTTCACGCCGCCTGCCGCGGCTTCTCCTTGCGGCGGCCCGAGTCGTCGCTCTCGTCACCACCGGCCATGGCGGCGGCCATCAGGTGCTGCTCGGTCACCTCGGTCAGCTTGAGGTCGGTCTGCTTCTCCTCCTCGAGGGTGGCCGCCATCAGCTTGGCGACATCGCGCTCGCCGAGCGCGGTCGCCAGCGCCATGTTGGTGCCGTAGGCCGAGATCTCGTAATGCTCGATCCGCTGCATGCCGGCGACGATCACGAGGTCCATGATGGGACCCTTGTCGTGCTCTTCGATGGAATGCTGGGCTTCCTCGACCAGTCCGCGCATCGCTTCGCAGACCTTCCGGCCCGGGCGGATTTCGAGCTTCTCCATCGCCTGCTCGACGCGCTCGATCTGGGTCTGCGTCTGGTCGATATGGAGCTGGATGCCATCGCGCAATGCCGGTGCGGTGGCTTTCCTGAGGGCCTTCTGCATGCAGCGCAGGGCCTGCTTCTCGGCGCTGTAGGTGTCCTTCAGTTCTTCGCCGAGCAATTCGCGAACTTCGTTTTTCATGAGTGACCTTCAATGAGTGTTGTGTGCCGCGAGTGTTGTGTGCCGCGAAATATCCCTCGCCAGGCTCGGAACATGCCGGCACGGAGAAAGGTCCGGCGAGGGCTGCCGGTTCCGGCGATGCGTTGCGGCGACGGGAAGTTGATGCGCGGCATCACGCGGCGGTGCAGCCACGGTTAATGTCGGAAGCGCGTTCCTGTAACGATCGAGTGAAGCCACGCGACCCGCGACCCCCTCCACCGTTGAGGCTTGTTGTGGGAGGGTACTGACATGGGCCGTGGCATTCTTCTTTGGCTGCTCGGAGTTCCGATCCCCATCATCATTTTGTTGGCGCTGTTCTGGCGCTGACGATCGGGGGTAGTGAGATGGCACTTGGGACATCAGCACGGGTTCTTGAGCCCGATATTCTGTTGGCAGAAACCGAGAATATCGAATCGTCCAATTCAGCCGTGTCGTGGGCGGCGATCATCTGCGGCGCCGTGGCAGCGGTCGCGATCACGCTGCTGCTCGTAGCACTCGGCACCGGAATCGGATTTTCCTCTGTCTCGCCGTGGTCGTTCTCCAATCCATCGGTGACGACATTCAGCCTTCTCGCGGCGATCTGGCTGCTCGTCGTGCAGTGGCTGTCATCGGCCTCGGCCGGCTACCTCGCCGGCAGGTTGCGGACCAAATGGGCCGGCCTCAATGCGGATGAGGCCTTCTTTCGCGACACGGCGCACGGGTTCCTCGCCTGGGCGCTGGCATCGGTCCTGCTGGCCGTGGTGGCAACGTCCGCGTTCACCGCGGCGGTGGGAACCGCGACCCGAGCGGCAGGCAGTGCGATCGGCGGTGCGGCATCGGGCGCGGGCCAGGTGGCGGCGAGCCAGTCTCCTGCCTCCACCGACTATCTCGTCGACACGCTGTTCCGTGCGGATCAGCCGCAGGCCAATGCGCTGCCGCAGCAGACCTCGGCAGAAGCCGGCCGCATCCTGACGCGAAGCATCGCCAACGGCAGCCTGGAGGCCGGCGATCGCGCCTATCTCGCTCGCCTCGTGGCAGCGCGGACGGGGCTGTCGCAGCAGGACGCGGAAAAGCGCGTGGACGATGTTGCCGCACAGGCGAAGGCTGCGGTGGAGAAGGCGAAGGAGGCAGCGGATGCCGCCCGAAAGGCGGCCGCGACTGCATCGTTCTTCACGTTCTTCTCGATGCTGGTGGGCGCCTTCATCGCCAGTGTCGCGGGCGCCATCGGCGGCCGGCACCGGGACGAAATCTAACCGTCTGACGCGTGGTCGATGACTGCCGGCCTCTGCCCGTTCACGGAACGGGCAGAGGCCGGTGGCTATCTGCGTGCTGGCCGCAGCGGATTCGGCATTTCAATCCGGTCAAGGTTTTATACCGGTGACGAAGGGGCAGCCGTTCGCTCGACCATGGCGGACACGATCCTGTCCAAACGCGGAGGTCCCGGGCTTTCCGTCCGCCATCCGCCTTAGAGGCCATTCCGAAACGATAGTGGAAGGTTTGTTGTGGGGGGTTGGATGGCCGGGCCGTCTGTGATTCCGGGCAGGTGTTCGAAGCCTTGCCGGAGATCTCATGTGGACGCCGACCACCCGCAGGCAGCATAGCCGCGCGGGACTACGCTACGGAAGTGATGTGACCGACGCGGAGTGGTTGATCCTCTCGCCGTTCCTGCCTGCACCGAGGTGTTGCGGCCGGCATCGCAAGTGGGAGATGCGTGAGATCATCAACGCCATCTTCTACGTGCTGCGTGGCGGGATCGCCTGGAGCCTGTTGCCAAAGGACTTCCCGCCTGTCTCCACGACCTATCGGTGGTTCGCCCGGTTCCGTGACGACGGCACATGGGAAAGGATCAATCACTGTCTGGTCATGCTCGACCGCGAGCGGGTCGGTCGCGAGGCCAGCCCTACAGCGGTGGTCATCGACAGCCAGAGCGTCAGGACGACCGAGAGCGGCGGCATCCGAGGCTACGACGCCGGCAAGAAGATCAAGGGCCGCAAGCGTCACGCCATGGTCGATACCGACGGCCGGGCGCTCAAGCTGCAAGCCCACTCCGCCGCCATCCAGGACCGCGACGGTGCCGGACCGCTGCTGCGGGCGTCACGCGCGAGCTGGCCATTCGTGGCCCTGGGCTATGCCGATGGTGGCTACTCCGGTCCCCGAGTGGCCAATGCCAGCCCAATCCGCATCGAGGTGGTGCGCAAGTCCGACAACCAGGTCGGCTTCGCCGTCATCGCCAGGCGCTGGGTCGTCGAACGGTTCTTCGCCTGGATCAACCGCAACAGGCGGCTGGCGAAGGACTTCGAAGCAACCATTCAATCTGTCGAAGCATTCCTCTATGCCGCCTCCGCCACGCTCCTGCTCCGACGGCTCGCCCGTTGATGACCCGATTCGAAATGGACTCTTAGACCGAACCCTGATGATCCGGCCTCATACCGTCATGACAGGTGCAGGCCGGTTATCCACGTCTTTTCCCCTCGGGTGCGACGAAAGCCGTGGATGGCATGGCCATGCCATGACGATGGTGGTCGCATAGGTCCCGCTTACTGAATGCGGGGGCGGAGGCTCGGGCGCCACAGATCACAATGGCGGCCGATCCAGCGCTGCCCCGATCCGGGCGAGGCTCCGTCGCCGCAAGGGAGGGCAGCTTCCGCCGAGGCCGCGTGCGGGAACTTCCGCGGCGCGCCGAGGCGGGATCGGACCAGAACGTGATCCGTGTGTCTTGGCTCTCCAGCCCCTCACTGCGCCGCTCGGCGCATGCCGTGTGGTGCCGCATTGGCTCGGGCGGTAGGATTCGAACCTACGACCAATCGGTTAACAGCCGATTGCTCTACCGCTGAGCTACGCCCGATCAGCGCCAAGGGCGCCGTATCTAGTCGGCCGGCCCCTCCTGGTCAACGCACCCCCGCCGATCCTACTCTCCGGCCAAGCCCGAGGGAACGTCAGATGGACCTGGAGACTGCTGCCGCCGGCCTCGATCTGGAGGCAATCGCCCGCTATCGCCGCGACGGCTACCTCGTCGTCCGCCAGGTGCTGTCACGCAGCCATGTCGCCGACTGCCTGGCCGCCCTCACCGCGCTCGCCGAAGGGCTGGAGCCGGACCGGCGCGACGCAAGCGGCGCCTTCATCGCCCTGGAACCCGACGCCGATGCAGCGTCCGTCGCCCGCGCCGACCTGATCCGCAAGTTCGGCGACTTCACCGACGCCTCGCCCGCGCTGCGCCGTGCCGCGATGTCCGCCCGCCTGCACGCCGTGCTGGACGCGCTGATGGGGCAGGGGCGCGTGATGCTCCAGGAGATGGCGCTGGTGAAGCCGCCCAGGGTCAGCGGCGAGAAGCCCTGGCACCAGGACGCGGCCTATTTCCGCGGCAGCGACCCCGACCTGATGTTCGGCGTCTGGATCGCGCTCGATCCGGCGACGCGCGACAATGGCTGCATGGAGGTGGTGCCCGGCTCCCACAGGCTTGGGCCCGCGCCGCACGTGCCGGCCGAGGACATCAACCTGTGCACGATCCGGCCCGACCTGGTGGCGCGGGACAGCCGCATCGCCCTGCCGATGGAGCCGGGCGACGTGCTGGTGTTCCACAGCCTGATCCACCACTACACGGCAGCCAACCGCACCGACCAGCGGCGGCGCGCCCTGCAGTTCCACTACTATCAGGTCGGCCTGGAATGGACCTCGCTCGAGGCGCACCGCGCGCTGTTCCATGACGCGGACGGCGCCTATGCCGGCTGCACCGTGCCGAAGGGCGCGCCGTTCGCCGAGACCTCCAGCTTCGTGCCGGGCAGGTTGCGGCCGGTCGTGCCGATGGCATAGGTTGGGCCGGCCTGCCGGTTCCCGCGCGCGAGTGGCGAAATGGTAACCGCAGGGGTCTCAAAAACCCCCGGAGGAAACTCCTTGCCGGTTCGAGTCCGGCCTCGCGCAGACCCCTTCGGCGGCGCCCCCCCACGGTGTCGCTCCCTGAGTGCCACCCGCTCGCCGAGTGCCGCCCTTCAGTAAAGCCCGCCGGCCAGGTCCTCGAGCGCGCCGGGATCGCGCACCACGACCTCGCTCTGTGACTCGATGTCGATCAGCCCCTCGCCCCGCAGCCGCGTGAGCGTCCGGCTCACGGTCTCGATGGTGAGGCCCAGGTAGTCGGCAATGTCGCCGCGCGTCATCGGCAGGCCGAAGCGCTGCCGCGCATGGCCGCACGGCATCCCCTGGCGGCTCTGCAGCAGCAGGAACGACGCCAGCCGCTCGCGCGCGGTCTTGCGGCCCAGCAGCAGCATCTGCTCCTGCGCCGCCACCAGTTCGTTGGCCGCCACCTCCAGCAATCGCTTCTCCATCAGCGGGAAGTCGTCCAGGAGCGCGCGCAGCTTCGCGCGGCGGAACCGGCAATAGCGCACCGGCTCGATCGCCTCCGCGCTGAACGCGTAGGTGTCGGAGACGGCGAGCCCCAGGAAGTGGCCGGCGCCGACGAAGCCGGTGACCTGCCGCCGGCCGTCCGGCAGCAGCTTGAACAGCTTCGCGGTGCCGGCGGTGATGTTGAAGAAGCTGTCGGCCTTCTCGCCCTCATCGATGAAGCAGCGCCCGGCCGGCGCCTCGGTGACCACCGCAATCGCCGCCAGCCGCGCCAGGTCGCGGTCCGGAATCGCGTTGCACACGCTGAGCGAGCGGGCATCGCAGGTGGCGCACGGGTCCGCCGCACCGTGCGGATCGAGAAGATGTGGACGCGCCAGCCGTGTGGCCATGACCGAACTCCCTGCGGGCCCCTGCCGCTCGCGGCCCGGTTTCCCCGGTCCTCGCGTCATTGTCACCCACTATGGGTTAGAAAATGCCCGTGCGACCGGCGCATTGACTCATATCAACGACGGTCCCCCCGCTCTGGCGCAGGGTTGCACCCTGGGAGATGGGCGGACGGTCATGGCAGAATTCATCATCGAGACGCTGTCGCGCGAACAGCTCCTGTCGGTCTACCCGCTGGTGCGCGAAGCGGTCCCAACGCTCGACCTCACCGCCTGGCTGCGGTTCGCACGCCAGCTCACGATGCCGCGGCGGCGCGGGCAGTCCGGCATCGTGGCAGCCCGGCGCGAGGGGAGGGTGTTCCCCTGCGGACTGTTCTGCTATCGCGTGGAGCAGGACCTGAAGCTTGGCAAGGTGCTGATCGCCGATCACTTCGTCGCCGTGGATCTCCTCGACCCCGCCGCCGTGCTTGCGGCCCTGGTCGTGGAACTCGACGGTCTTGCCAAGCGCCTGGGCTGCCAGGCGGTGCGCAGCCTGCTGCATGGCGGCGCACGGGAGCTGGAAGGCGGCCTCCAGGCGGCCGGCCATCGCCCGGAGGAAACCTCGCTGCTGCTCAAGAAGCTGCTCGAGACCCCGCGCAGCCGTGGCGGCGGCGCGCGCGACAAGCTCGGCGTCTGCGCGGCCGTCACCGGATGAGGGGAAGCGTTGGAAGCTGAGCCAACCCTGGCCCAGCCGGCCATCGAGCGTATCGGACGCGGCCCGCGGGCCTGGCTGCGCAACCTGGGCCCGGGGCTCATCACCGGCGCCGCCGATGACGACCCCTCCGGCATCGTCACCTACACCCAGGCGGGCGCGGCGTTCGGCTACGCGCTGGGCTGGTCGATCGTCCTGACCCTGCCGTTCATGGTCGCCGTGCAGGAGATCAGTGCCAGGCTCGGCCGCGTGACCGGCAGCGGCCTCGCCGCCGCCCTGAAGCGGCACGCGCCGAAGCCGCTGCTGATCGTCCTGGTCGCTCTGCTGGTCGTCGCCAACGTCATCAATCTCGGCGCCGACATCGGCGCCATGGCCGCGGTCACCACGCTGCTGTTCGGCGGGCCGGAACAGCTCTACGCGATCGGCTTCGCGGTGGTCTGCGCCAGTTGCGAGATCTGGCTCGCCTACAAGCGCTACGTGCGACTGCTCAAATGGCTGACGATATCGCTGCTGGCCTATGTCGCGCTGCTGTTCGTGGTCGACGTGCCGTGGGGCGAGGCGCTGGCCGGCGTGTTCATCCCGCATCTGTCGCTCGATCGCGATTCGCTCACCACGCTGATCGCCGTGCTCGGCACCACGATCAGCCCCTACCTGTTCTTCTGGCAGGCCGCCGAGGAGGCGGAGGACGAACTGTCCGAGCCCGATCCTCGGCCGCTGCGCGAGCATCCAGCCGATGCACCCGGGCAGATGCGCCGGATCGGCCTCGATACCTGGGCCGGCATGACGTTCTCCAACCTGGTCGCGCTGTGCATCCTGATCGGCGGCGCGGCGACGCTGCATGCCCACGGGATCACCGCGATCAACACCGCCGCCGATGCCGCTGAGGCGCTGCGGCCGATCGCCGGGCCGTTCGCCCAGGTGATCTTCGCCGCCGGCATCTTCGGCACCGGCCTGCTGGCGGTGCCGACGCTCGCCGGATCGGCCGCCTACGCGGTCGGCGAATCGCTCAACTGGACGGTCGGCCTGAGCCGCCGCGCGATCGAGGCGCGCGCCTTCTATGCCACCATCGCCGGCGCCACCCTGATCGGCACCGGCCTCGTGTTCTCGCCGATCGATCCGATCCAGGCGCTGTTCTGGTCGGCGGTGATCAACGGGGTGGTGGCGGTGCCGATGATCGTCGCGATGGTCATCATGGGGTCGCTGCGCAGCGTCATGGGCGCGCTGGTGCTGCCGGTCTGGCTGCGCGCGCTGGGCTGGCTCAGCGCGCTGCTGATGGCCGCCGCCACCGCCGGCATGCTGCTGGTGTAGCGCCCACCGCTCCCTCATCTCCCCTGGCCTCCCCGCGGCAAGCCGCTACAGTCGCCCCACCAGCGGGAGGATCGCGCGATGCACGTGCAGGCACTCGGCTATGTCGGGATCGGCGCCGGCGACCTGGCGGACTGGACCGATTTCGCCACCAACTGGCTCGGCATGCAGATGGTGGAACGCGGCAATGCCTGTCGGGCATTCCGCATGGACGACCGCCGCCAGCGGCTGGTGATCGACCGCTCGCTGGCCGAGGGCGAGCGCTATTTCGGCTTCGAGGTGGCGGACGCGGCGGCACTCGATGCGCTGGCGGCACGGCTGCAGGCGCACGAGGTGGCGGTGCGGCGGGAGCCGGCGGCGCTGGCCGACCAGCGCTGCGTGCGCGGCCTGATCAGCTTCGCCGATCCGGGCGGCAACCGGCTGGAGGCATTCTGGGGCGCAGCCATCGCCGATGAGGCGTTCCGCCCCGGACGCTCGATCTCCGGCTTCCGCACCGGCCCGCTCGGCATGGGGCATGCGGTGTTCCACGTGAAGAACATCGACGACCTGTTGGGCTTCTATCGCGACGTGCTGGGCTTCGGCGTGAGCGACTATATCGTCACGCCGTTCCGCGCCTATTTCCTGCACGTCAATCCGCGCCACCACACCGTGGCGCTGATCGAAACCGGCAGGCAGGACCTGCATCATCTGATGGTGGAGCTGTACTCGCTGGACGATGTGGGGCAGGGCTACGACATCGCGCTGGGGGAGCCGGAACGGATCGCGACGACGCTGGGGCGCCATCCGAACGATTGCGTGACGTCGTACTACCTGAAGTCGCCGTCGGGCTTCATGCTGGAATACGGCTGGGGCGGCAAGGAGGTCACGCCCGGCGCGTGGCAGGCCAGCGAGGTGACGGTGGGGCCGAGCCTGTGGGGCCACGACCGCACCTGGCTGCCGGACGCGCAGCGGGATCACGCGCGCGCGATGCGGCTGCAGGCGGCGCGCAACGGCATCCGCGAACCGGTGCAGGTGATCGACGGCAACTTCCGCCGCATGGCCGGCGTCTGCCCGTGGTGGGACGCGGCGACCGGCGCTGGATGAGCGGCCTGCTGCGCCACGCACGCGATCGTTCAAGGCTCCCGCCCCCAAGACTCCCGCTACACAGACTTCCGCTACAAAGACTCCCGCCCCCAGGACTTCCCCTGCCGCAAACATCAATGTGATGTTGCACTGAACCATTGCCGCCATAATCGGCCGCCAGCGTCCCGGCCACACATTCGGGACGGACGGGCTTCGACACCGATCGGCGATGACAGCAACGACCGCATTTCTTCCGCGCGCGGCCACGGGAATCACTGGCCTCGACGATATTCTGGACGGTGGGCTGGCGAGGAATCGCCTGCACCTGCTGGAGGGCAGCCCGGGCACCGGGAAGACCACCATCGCGCTGCAGTTCCTGATGCGCGGGGCGGAGCAGGGCGAAACCGGCATCTATGTCAGCCTGGCGGAGACCGAGCGGGAACTGCGCGACGGCGCGCGTTCGCATGGCTGGGACCTCGACAGTCGGGTGGCGATCGTCGAGTTGATGCCGCCTGAGAGCGCGCTCGACCCGCAGCAGCACCAGAGCCTGCTGTATTCCTCGGATCTCGAACTCGGGGAGACCATCCAGCGCATCTTCGAGGCGATCGACCGGCTGAAGCCGCAACGCGTGGTGGTGGACAGCCTCTCCGAAATCCGCCTGCTGGCACAGAGTGCGTTGCGCTACCGCCGGCAGATCCTCGCGCTGAAGCACTATTTCGCGCGCTACACCGCGACGGTGATCCTGCTCGACGACATGACGGTGGAGAATGTCGACCGCGCGGTGCACAGCGCGGCGCACAGCGTGATCCACCTGGACCAGCTTGCGCCGGTGTACGGCGGCGAACGCAGGCGGCTGCGCGTGGTGAAATGCCGCGGCCAGGGGTTCCGCAGCGGCTATCATGATTTCAACATTGTCGAGGGTGGCATTCAGGTATTTCCGCGCCTGGTGGCGGCGGAATATCGCAGCCGCTTCCCCGGCCGGCTGGTCGGCAGCGGCATCGCCTCGCTCGACGCATTGGTGGGCGGTGGACTGGCGGCGGGATCGAGCACGCTGCTCCTGGGGCCCGCCGGCAGCGGCAAATCGCTGATCGTGCTGCACTACATCGCGGCCGCCGTCGCCCGTGGCGAGCGTGCCGCCCTCTTCGTGTTCGACGAGGAACTGGGGCTGCTGTTCGAGCGGGCGCGCGGGCTGGGGATCGATATCGAGGCGATGCGCGACGCGGGCGCGCTGTTCATCGAGCAGATGGACGCGGCGGAACTGTCGCCCGGCGAGTTCACCCATCGCGTCCGCCGGTACGTGGATCGCGAGCGGATCACGGTCGTCGGCGTCGACAGCCTCAACGGCTACCAGGCGTCGATGCCGGAGGAACAGTACCTGATCCTGCATCTGCACGAGTTGCTGCAATATCTGAACCGACGCGGCGCGGCGACGTTCCTGACGGTGGCGCAACACGGCATGATCGGCGACATGCGGCAGACCATCGATGTGACGTATCTGGCGGATACCGTGATCCTGACACGCTTCTTCGAGGCCGTGGGCCGCGTGAGGCGGGCGATCTCGGTCGTGAAGAAGCGCTCCGGCGGACATGAGGACACGATCCGTGAATTCCGCATCGACCATCGCGGCCTGATGCTGGGCGAGCCGCTCGAGGCGTTCCAGGGCGTGCTGCGCGGCGTGCCGACCTATGTCGGCGAACCGGCGCCGCTGCTGGAGAAACGCGGTTGACCCAGTCTCGGGCGGCGGAGTCCGATCGCACCCTGATCCTGGCGCCGCGCGGCCGCGATGCCGCCGTCGCGCGGAGCATCCTGCGGGAAGCGCATATCGACTGCCGCATCTGCGGCGACCTCGATGAACTCGCCGGCGAGATCGCCGCCGGCGGCGGCATCGCGATCGTGACCGAGGAAGCGATCGGCACCGGCGACACGCGGGCGCTCGCCGCATGGATCGTGGCGCAGCCGCCGTGGTCCGATTTTCCGTTCATCCTGCTGACCGGCCATGGCGGCGGACTGGAGCGCAATCCGGCCGCCGCGCGCTTCATGCAGATCCTCGGCAACGTTACGTTCCTGGAGCGTCCGTTCCATCCGACCACGCTGATCAGCATGGTGCAGACCGGGCTGCGCGGCCGCCAGCGCCAGTACGAATGCCGGCGGCTGCACGAGGAACTCGAGGTGCGCGTGCACGAGCGCACGGCCGAACTGGCGGCGGCCAACCGGCAGTTGCTGGCGCAGATCGAGGAGCGGGAAAAGGTGGAGACCACGCTGCGCCGGATGCAGCGGCTGGAGGCGGTGGGGCAGCTCACCTCCGGGGTGGCGCACGATTTCAACAACCTGCTGACCGTGGTGCTGGGCAATGTCGGTTTCCTGGAGAAGGGGCTGGCGACCGCAGGTCTCGACGGCAAGCTGACCCGGCGCCTCGGCTCGCTGCGCAGCGCGGCGGAGCGGGGCGCCAAGCTCACCGACCAGCTCCTCGCGTTCTCCCGCCGCCAGCGGCTGGAGCCGAAGGCGGTCGACCTCAACGAGGTGGTCGAGGGGATGCACGAGCTGCTGCAGAGCACGATGGGCGGCAGCATCGGCATCACCAGGGAGCTGCAGCCGGCGCTGTGGCCGGCGATGGTCGATACGACGCAGCTCGAGCTGGCCGTGCTCAACCTGGCGATCAATGCGCGCGATGCGATGGAGGTGGGCGGCATCCTGGCGGTGGCGACGGCGAACGTGAGGCTGGGGCCGCCCGTCGCACCGGAGGAGCCGCCGGCGGGCGACTACGTCGTCGTGCGGGTGACCGACAACGGCACCGGCATGCCCGAGGAGGTGCGGCAGAAGGTGTTCGAGCCGTTCTTCACCACGAAGGACGTCGGCCGGGGATCGGGCCTCGGGCTGAGCCAGGTGCTGGGATTTGCGCAGCAATCGGGCGGCGGGATTCGCATCGAGTCGCAGCCGGGCGAGGGGACCGCGGTGTTCGTCTATTTGCCGCGCACCGATCGGCTTCCCGCGGCGGAGCCTGCCGGCGCACCCTGCGCGGCCGCCGATGTCCGGGGCGTCGCGAGCATCCTGCTGATCGACGATGACAACGACGTGCGCGAGGTGACGGCGACGATCCTGCGTGATCTCGGCTACAAGGTTCACGAGGCGGGCAGCGGCGGCGCGGCGCTGGACCTGCTGGAGCGCGAGGCACGGATCGATCTGCTGCTGGTGGATTTCGCGATGCCGGGGATGAGCGGCGCCGATGTGGCACGGCGGGTGCATCGCACGCGGCCCTCGCTGCCGACGGTTTTCATCACCGGCTATGCCGATCACAGCGCGCTGGGCGCGGTGGGGGAAGGGCGCATCATCGGCAAGCCGTTCCGCCCGGACGAACTGGCGCACAAGGTGCGCGCCGCGCTGGCGACCGCTGGCTGAGGCGGGAGTGCTCAGGGCTCTGCCCTGAAACCCGCCAGGGGGCTTTGCCCCCTGAACCCCCAGCAAAGGCGGAGCCTTTGCAATCCCAATTTGGGCCTTGGGGGAGGGAGGGGCGTTACACGGACCAGGATAGGTCCGTGTAACGCCCCTCCCTCCCCCAAGGCCAAGTCCGGGGTTCCGAGGGCTCCGCCCTCGGCGGGGCTCCAAGGGGCAGCGCCCCTTGGTCGGGGTTCGGGGTGAAACCCCGAATGCTGCCGCCCCCAGGGCTACCCCTCGACCGGCCCCCCCTGATCGCTTAACCTTGTGCCCTTCCGGCCCGGACCGGCAGGAAACCGGGCTCATCAACGTGTGCGCAGATATCGGGAGCAGGAATGCCAACACTCAATTATGCCGCGCCGTCCACGGTCGACGAAGCGGTCAAGCTGCTGGCCGGCGCTTCCGGCCTCGCGAAGGTGCTGTCGGGCGGAACCGACCTACTGGTGCAGATGCGCTCGGGCCGGCTGAAGCCGGAACTGATCGTCGACACCAAGAAGATCCCCGGCATCATCGGCATCCGCCAGGAGAATGGCGGTTTCGTGGTGGGCGCGGCAACGCCTGGCGCGGTGGTCGAGGCGGATGCCGGCATGACGGCGGCCTGGCCCGGCGTGGTCGAGGGGCTGGACCTGATCGGCTCGACGCAGATCCAGGGCCGCTGCTCGCTCGCCGGCAACCTGTGCAACGCTTCGCCGGCCGCCGACAGCGTGCCTGCGCTGTTCGCCGCCGGCGCGATCGCCGTGGTGGTGGGCAGCAACGGCAGGCGTGAGGTTCCGGTGGAGCAGATTCCCGCCAGCCCCGGGCGAACCACACTGGCCAAGGATGAGTTCATCCTGGAGTTCCGGTTCCCGCCGCGGCCGGCGCGCTCGAGCGATGCGTATCTGCGGTTCATCCCGCGCACCGAGATGGACATCGCGGTGGTGGGCTGCGGCATCAACGTGACGCTGGACGAGAAGGGCGTGTGCACCGCGGCGCGCGTGGCGCTGGGCGCGGTGGCACCGACGGTGCTGCTGGTGCAGGACGCGGCCGATGCGCTGATCGGCCACACGCTGGATGAGGAAACGCTGAAGAAGCTGGATGCGGCGGCGCGCGCGGCGTGCAAGCCGATCAACGACAAGCGCGGGACGATCGAATACCGCACCAAGGTGGCCGGGGTGCTGGCACGCCGCGTGGCCGCCATCGCGTTCGACCGTGCCATGGGCAAAACGCAAGGAAAGACCCACTGACATGAGCAAGCATCACGTCACCACAACGATCAACGGGGAGCCCACCGAGTACCTGTGCGAGACGCAGCAGACGATGCTGGACACGCTGCGTGACGTGCTGGGGCTGACGGGCAGCAAGGAAGGCTGTGCCTCGGGCGACTGCGGCGCATGCAGCATCATCGTCGATGGCCGTCTGGTGTGCTCCTGCCTGATGCTGGGCGTCGAGGCCGAGGGCAAGGCGATCACCACGATCGAGGGCATCGCCGAGGGCGACAAGCTGCATCCGGTGCAGCAGAAGTTCCTGGAACATGCAGCGCTGCAATGCGGGTTCTGCACCCCGGGGTTCATCGTCGCGACCAAGGCGCTGCTCGACGAGAACCCCAACCCGACGGAGACCGAGGCCCGTTACTGGCTTGCCGGCAATCTTTGCCGCTGCACGGGCTACGACAAGATCATCCGCGCCGTGATGGACGCCGCCGCCGAAATGCGAGGAGAGACCGTACGATGAACTACATCGTCAGTGACCTGAAGGTTGTCGGGACGCGGCCGGTCCGGCCCGACGGCGTGGACAAGGTGACCGGGCGCGCGGTGTTCGCCGCCGACACCCGTGGCGCCGGCATGCTGTGGGGCAAGATCCTGCGCTCGCCGCACGCGCATGCGCGCATCGTGTCGATCGACACCAGCAAGGCCGCGGCACTGCCCGGCGTGAAGGCGGTGGTGACCGGGGCGGACTTCCCCGACATCCCCTCGGAGGAGGCGTTCGTCGGCGAAGGTCCGATGAACTTCCGCGACCTGTCGCGCAACGTCATGGCGCGCGGCAAGGTGCTGTATGAGGGCCATGCCCTCGCCGCGGTGGCCGCGTCCACCCAGGCGATCTGCGATCAGGCGCTGGACCTGATCGACGTGCAGTATGAGGTGCTGCCCTTCGTGATCGAGGTCGAGGCCGCGATGGCGCCGGATGCGCCGGTGCTGCACGACGACCTGTTCACCTCGGGCGTCGAGCCGAAGGCGACCAAGGCGTCCAACATCGCCAAGGTGGTCACCTTCAAGAAGGGCGACATCGAGGCGGGCTTCAAGGACGCCGAAGTCATCGTCGAGGGCCGTTACACCACCGAACCGGTGCACCAGGCGTATATCGAGCCGCATGCCTGCCTGGCGACCTATGCGCCGGACGGACAGATCACCATCCATGCCTCCAGCCAGGGTCATTTCATGATCCGCGCCTACACGGCGAAGCTGCTCGGCATCGACATGGCGAATATCCGCGTCAACCCGGCGGAGATCGGCGGCGGCTTCGGCGGCAAGACGCTGATCTACCTGGAGCCGGTGGCGGTCGCGCTGTCGAAGAAGACCGGCCGGCCGGTGAAGATCCAGATGACGCGTGAGGAGGTGTTCCGTGGCTCCGGCCCGACCTCGGGCGCCACGGTCGAGGTGAAGATCGGCGCCAAGAAGGACGGCACGATCGTCGCCGCCCAGCAGGTGCTGAAGTTCCAGGCGGGCGCCTTCCCCGGCTCGCCGATCAACCCGGGCTGCATGTGCGGCTTCGCCATGTATGACCTGCCGAACGTCGATGTCGTCGGCTACGACGTCGTCAGCAACCGCCCGAAGGTCGCGGCCTATCGCGCCCCGGGCGCGCCGATCACCTCGTTCGCGGTCGAGAGCCTGATGGACGACCTCGCGCGCAAGCTGGAGATGGATCCGCTGGTGCTGCGGCAGAAGAACGCCGCGAAGAACGGCACCAAGACGCATTACGGGCCGACACACGTGAACATCGGCTTCGAGCAGGTGCTGGCGGCGGTGGAGAGCCACCCGCACTGGAAGACGCCGGTGAAGCCTGGCCAGGGCCGCGGCCTGGCGACCGGGTTCTGGTTCAACATCGGCGGCGAATCCACGGCGCAGGTGCATGTCAACGAGGACGGCTCGATCACCGCCGCGACCGGCAGCCCGGATATCGGCGGCTCGCGCGCCTCGATCGGCATGATGGTGGCGGAAGTGCTGGGCGTGCCGGCGGAGCGGGTGCGCACGGTGGTCGCCGATACGGCGTCGATCGGCTTCACCCACGTGACCGGCGGCTCACGCGTGACGTTCGCGACGGGCATGGCGGCGACGCAGGCGGCCGAGAAGGTGGTCGACGAGTTGAAGAAGCGCGCCGCGATGATCTGGGAGATCCCGGTCGAGGCGGTGGACTGGCATGAGGGCATGGCGTTCCCGGCGGGCTCCAATGCCGGCGCGTTCGAGCCGCTCGACCTCGCCGCGCTGGCGCTGAAGGCGGCGCGCACCGGCGGGCCGATCAATGCCGAGGTGGCGCTGAACGCGCAGGGTGCGGGAGCCGGGTTCGGCGCGCATATCTGCGACGTGAGCGTGGACCGCGAGACCGGCCAGGTGACCATCGAGCGCTACACCGCGGTGCAGGACGTGGGCAAGGCGATCCACCCGAGCTACGTGGAAGGCCAGATCCAGGGCGGCGCGGCGCAGGGCATCGGCTGGGCGCTGAACGAGGAGTACATCTACAACAGCAAGGGCCAGTTGGAGAATCCGGGCTTCCTCGACTACCGCTGCCCGGTCGCCTCCGACCTGCCGCTGATCGAGGCGGTGCTGGTCGAGGTGCCCAATCCGCGCCATCCGTTCGGTGCGCGCGGCGTGGGCGAGGTGCCGATCGTGCCGCCGATGGCGGCGGTCGCCAACGCGATCCGTGACGCGATCGGCATCCGCATGCCGAGCCTGCCGATGTCGCCGCCGAAGGTGCGCAAGGCGCTGGACCTGGCGAACGGCGACGATTGATGCCGAAGGTCGTCATCTCGGGCAATGTCGGGCAGCGGTTTACCGGAGGCCTGGCAGAGTTCGAGGTGGCGGCGACCACCTTCCGCCGGCTGGTGCTGGAACTGGAGCAGCGGTTTCCGGGTCTGGGCCAGCAGGTGGAGGAGGGGATGGCGGTGGCGATCGACGGCGAGATCTACCAGGACGCCTACGCCGCGGTGCTGCGTCCGGACAGCGAGATCGTGCTGATCCCGAAGATCGGCGGCGGGTAGCGGCGGGACGGGTGGGCTTTCGCCTAGGCCGTGCCGTTCAGCCCGGCGCGGCGGCAATCGGCGGGTTCAGCCGGTCGATCGCACGCCAGAGTGCCGCGGTAATGGCGGGTGCGGTTGCCACATAATCCAGGTGATGATCGCGCCCTGCCGCTGCGCCGACGAACCGGCGGTTGGCGATGCCGAAGGCGCTCAGCAATTCGTCGCAGTCGTCGATGAAGGCGAGCCCGGTTTGACCTGCCAGTTCGCTGAGGCGCTCGTTGTACTCCCGGTGCATCCGGGTCCGTTCAAAGATGTCCGGGATGGTCATCTGGCGGATCGCGCCGATGATGGCATCGCGCTCCATATCGGCGTTGAGCGAGACGATATGGCCGTTCGCGTAGCCCTCGGCCCATTGCTGATCGGACAGGCTGGGCGGAAACACCGACACGATGGTCGAGGCCGGACGCAGCGCCGCGGGCACTCCGCGATCGAGGAAGCGCCGATAGCCCTCAATCGAGCGGGCAGAGAAATCGGCGAACTCATCGCGGCTGTAGCTCGTGATTCCTTTGGCGATTCGCTGGAAGGTATGGACAAACTCCGTGTCGACCTGGCCGAACTTGAACAGGATCGGCCACTGCTGTCGCCAGCCCAATGTCAGCGCCATCTCGAGCAGCCGCTCGATCCTGAGCCCATAGCGGGAGCGCGAGTTCGGATTGCCCAGACCCATCGCGGAACCGGCGCTGCACAGCAGATGCAGCGGCAGGATCCAGTTGCTGCCCCTGACTGCGCGGCGATGGTACAGGTTGGAGTGGCTGTCACCGATGATGAGGACCGGCTTTGCCCCCATGGCGCAAAGTTCGAGCAGCGTGGGCCAGAGATCCGTCAGTTCCGTGTCGAGTTCGGCCTTGGCAGTGTGAATTCCGGCATAGCCCAGCGCCGCCACCAGGGCGGTGCGATAGAGCTTGTTCTCGAACGGCAGGTCGGCGAGGCGACGCAACGCTGCCATGTCGATCTTGGCACGGAAGCGCCGTCCCTCGAGGACGCCGTACAGCAGAAAATGCAGTATCGCCGAGGGGCTCTCCCTGATCCGCTCCAGATCGGGGTGGTCCTTGACGTAGAGTTGGGACGTGAAGCCGACCGCCGTGACCAGTGCCGAGACGTCGGCCGGCTGCATCGGCGCGCACAGTTCCGACAGGTTCGGGAGGTCGCCGGCAAAGTAGTTACCCATCGTATTGTCCGCCCGACAAAGGCCTTGCGTGGTCTGCGCTGGTGAGACTATCTCAATCTGCGGCCGCCGTGGTAGGGCAGGTGGCAAGAGTTGACCGTCGTGTGTGCGACGTTGGTGTAGCTTCTGAGTGGGTGGACGTCGATGGTGCGCGTCGCATGCGTCATGATGGAGCGGGACGAAGATGATCTGCTCGCGCCATGGCTCCTATACCATGGTTATCTTTTTGGCTTCGAGAATTTGTACGTGTTCGACAATGGTTCGAGCAGCTCGGTGACGCTCGAGGTCATTCGTCGCTTCCAGAAAGTCGGCGTCAACTTCGACTTCTCGCTCAGCGAGCCGAGGGATTACGAGGCCAAGGGCAGGGCCACGCAGGACAAGATCAACTCGCTGCATGACAGCGGCAAGTACGACATGTACTTTCCGCTCGACTGCGACGAATTCGTGGTGGTGCACGGCACGGAGGGGCTGACCTGCTGCCGGAACGAGATCATGGCGGTGTTGGAAGCCGTTGCGAAACCGCGCGGCGTGCGGGTTGTTGTCGCTCCGCTGTTCAATGTCCCGGGCTATCCGTCAGAGTTCTATTTTCTGGGCCAGCAGAAGGTATTCTTCGCCGGTGGCGGAGTCGGCCACCTCGAGCACGGCAACCACCACGGCGGCATCCCCGGCGCCGATCATCCGCGTCGGAGCATGATCACCTACCTGCACTTCCACAACCGGACATTCCCCGCGTTGCGCAAGCATGCGTTGACGAAGCTCGCCAACCGGGTCGACGTGAACGACAAGGAAAAGCTGCTGTCATACACGGGACACGGCGACCACCTCGTGAATTACTTCAAGATGTCCGAGCGGGACTACGTGGCATCGTTCGCGGCAAGGGACACCGTCGACCTGCCCGAATTCCTCGATCTGCTCGACGCGCTTGGCTGCGGCCGCGATATCAGGCGTGCCACCTACGCCGATACGGCTGGCATCGAACGAACGGGTGTCGTCGTCTCGGCGCGGATCGACCGGGCGGGCTATTGGGCGGCCAACCCGGACGTGGCCGCGCACGAAACGCCGCCGCTGCAGCACTACGTCCGCCATGGACGCCGGGAGCGACGCCGGCTGAAGCCAAATGCGCCGCCCGCCGCAGCGCCGACGGCCCCATCCGCGCCTCCAGCGGCAGCACCTGCCGGGGCGGCGGCGCCCGCAGTCGCGATAGTGCCCGCAGTCGCGCCGCCGCCAGCCGCGCCGCCCGCCGCCGCTGCCACAGCGCCGGTTATGGCAGCACCGGCTGTCGCTCCGGCGCCCGCGCAAGCCTGAGCCGACGCGCGCTTGCCTGCCACGATGCCCAACCGGGGCGCCGCTTGCGCGTGGCAAGACCGTCACCTAGCATCCGGCGGCAGTGGTAGCGGAGGGCCGTGCATCCTATGAGCGCATCCGCCCCCGGCGACAGGATCTCCCCCGACGTTTCGCTCGAGGGCGCCAATCATGGGCTCCGTCGCACCGATGGGACGCTCGGCCGGCAGCCCAGCACCCTCACGGGCATCGCTCTCGGCGTCAGCGCGCCGGTGATGCCAATGCCATCATCCTCGATGGCGTCGGGTCGGGCGGCCATCGCATCGTCACCGCGGTGCGCTCGCAGCCAGGAGCGTGCCTCCGAACCAGATCATTGGCGCCAGCCCGGCCCGCTCGCCGGGTGAGCGCCGCGACCACACAGGGAGGCTGCGGCAACCGTGCCAGATAGCAATGCGCCAGGTTCCAAGACATGCGCCGTTCGGGCGCTGCTCTACGCGGAGGACCCGTACGAGAACCCGCGGCTGACCTACCCCGAGGATCTTCAGGGATGGGGGTCCTACGATGCCGTGTTCAAGACGGTGATCGAGGAGGTCCGACCGAAGCTGATCGTCGAAGTGGGAACCTGGAAGGGCGCATCGGCCGTCCATATGGCCACGCTGTGCAAGGCGGCGGGCCTCCAGTCGGAGATCGTGTGCGTCGACACCTGGCTCGGCAACTGGCAGCACTGGAGCCGCAGGGAGGGCATCGGCAGCCGGGTGGATCTGCACCTGATCAACGGATTTCCGACCCTCTACTTCCAGTTCCTGTCCAATGTCCTGGCCCGCGGCCAGTCCGATGTGATCACGCCTCTGCCACTCCCCAGTGTCGCGGCCGCAAAGCTGTTCCAGCACTATTCCCTCAAGCCGGATGTCGTGTACATCGACGGGGACCATGAGTACGAATCGGTGAATATCGACCTGAGACTATGGTCGCTGGTCCTGGCACCGGGCGGGGTTTTGTTCGGCGACGATCACGACTGGCCCGGCGTCAACCGTGCGGTAACCGAACTCGTGGCAAATGGCGGCTGGGATTTGAAGCTAGAGCGAAACAAATTCCGTCTGCGGAAGACCTGACCCAGGCGACCTCCCGGCGAGGCGTCCTTTCATATCGGTGAGTCATGCCCACCTCGCGCGCCCAGCTTGACACCGTCACCCGCAGCCTCGGGATCAGTGTCGCCACCGCCCTTCGCCAAGGCCTCCCGTGCAAGCTGTGCGGCGGGTTCTCGCCGCCGTTCGACAGCCTGGACTTCTACAAATACTGCTCCCCCACCAATCCGTTCGCGTTCGGCTTCGCCGGCGTCCATGTGGAGTACTGCCGCTGCGAGAGTTGCGGCTTCATCTTCACCAGCTTCTTCGACGACTGGACCCCGGAGGAATTCGCCGCCTACGTCTACAATGCCGACTATCCCCGCATCGATTCCGAGTATGCCGACATCCGCCCGGGCAACGTCGCCGCCATGCTGGCCGAGCGGCTCGGCCCCTGGCGGGACATCGACATCCTGGATTACGGCTCCGGTTCGGGCGCCTTCGCCGAGCGCATGGCCGAGCACGGCTTTGCCAACATCACCAACTACGACCCCTATTCCAGCCCGCAGCGGCCGGAGGGCAAGTTCAGCCTGATCACCTGCTTCGAGGTGATCGAGCACACCGTCTCGCCGCAGGTCTGCCTGCGCGACATGGCGAGCTTCCTGGCGCCCGGCGGCTGCATCATCTTCTCGCAGCCGCTGCAGCCGGACGACATCACGACGATCCGCGGCAACTGGTGGTATATCGGCCCGCGCAACGGCCATGCCTCGATCTTCACGGCCGATGCGCTGTCACGTCTCGGCGCCGGCTGCGGCCTGGTGTTCCACGGCGGGGAGTGGCTGCACGGCTTCGCGCCGGCGGATGCGACGGAGACCTCCCAGGCCATCCTGGCGCGAATCGGCGCCGCCTATGCCTCGCTGCGGCTCGACGCGCCGCTCGAGGCCGCGGGCCACGGACATGCGCGCGCGCAGCAGTCCGGGGCGTGGCATGCCCTGGAGCAGCATGACGGGTTCCGCTACCGGTGGACGTCGCAGGCCCGGGTCACCTGGCATGGTGTCCTGCCGGGCGTGTATCCGCTCCGGCTGCGGATTGCCGTGCCGTTCCTGAACCAGATCCGCGACGGCTTCGCGCAGGCCTGCACGATCGAGGTGGGCGGCCAGACCCTCGTGCCGGTCGTCGGCGCCACCGAACTGGTGGCCGAGACCACGCTCGCCGAGCCGGTCGAGAACCTGCTGGTGCTGAACACCCCTGAGCCGATCACCCCGCGCGCCCTGCGCGGCGCCGCGGACGACCGGCTGCTCGGCCTGGCCATCGCGGTCTATCCCTGGGTGCCGACCGGCGGCGCGTGAGCCTCCGATGCGCCCTGCGGTCCTGCTCTATGACTGGGACAACACGCTGGTGGACGGCTGGGCCGGCATCACGGCGGCGCTGAATGCCGTGTTCGATGCCTTCGCCATGCCGCGATGGACCGTCACCGATACGCGCGAACGCGTGCGCGTGTCCCTCCGCGAAAGCTTCCCTGTCATGTTCGGCAATGACTGGGAACGCGCCCGCGATATCTTCTATACGACGCTGGAGGGCAGACACCTGGATCACGTGGTGCCGATGGCCGGAGCGGCCGAGGCGCTGGCGGCCGGAGTGGACTGGCCGCAAGGGGTGGTATCGAACAAGGCCGGGCGCTTCCTGCGGTCGGAGGTGGCACATCTCGGCTGGGCTGGCCATTTCAGTGCGGTGGTGGGTGCCGGGGATGCGGTGGCTGACAAGCCGGATCCGGCACCGATCTTGCTAGCTCTCGACAGGCTGGGCCGGGCGGCCGATCGCTCGGTCTGGTATCTGGGCGACACGGCGCTCGATATGCGGGCCGCACGGGCGGCCGGTGTCACCGCTGTGCTGGTCGGCGATGCTTCGCATGATGGTGGGATTGACCGCGCGCATCCTGATCTCCATTTCCCTTCCGCGCTCGACCTTGCCGCACGGCTTCGTGCGCTTGCGCGAGATGGGATACTGAACGACTGATCACCCAGGGTGGCCGTGCCACGCCCGCCCTGACCGAACAAGAACAACGGTTGAACCAGAAGGACAGCTAACGTGGCCAATGAGAAAGCGCAGAACGTTCAGGACGTTTTCCTGAACCATGTGCGGAAGAACAAGACACCCGTGACGGTGTTCCTCGTCAACGGGGTCAAGCTCCAGGGGATCATCACCTGGTTCGACAACTTTTCCGTCCTTTTGCGACGGGATGGGCATACGCAACTGGTGTACAAGCACGCGATCAGCACCGTGATGCCGGGCGCGCCGATCCAGTTGTTCGATGCCTCCAAGGTTGAAGGCGCTGCATCCGCGGCCCGGGAGATGTCTCCTGCCGCAGGCGACTGACGACGCGCCTTCGACCACCCGGGGCAATGGCGTCCGCACCACGCCGGTGCGGGCGGCTGTGGTGCTGCCGTGGGAGCGTTCCGACCACGACCGGAACGGCGGGCGACCGGCCGATGCCCATCGTTCGGCGGAACATCGGCTCGCCGAAGCGGTCGGGCTGACCGCCTCCATCGGGCTGGTGGTGGTGCACACCGCCATCGTGCCGCTGCGCGCGCGGCGGCCCTCGACCCTGATGGGCGAAGGCCAGGTGGCGCTGCAGGGGCAGGCCATCAAGGAGCACGGCGTCACCGTCGCCGTGGTCGACGCCGCCTTGTCGCCGGTGCAGCAGCGCAATCTGGAACGCGCCTGGGCCTGCAAGGTGATCGACCGGACCGGCCTGATCCTGGACATCTTCGGCGAGCGTGCGGCGACCAGGGAAGGGGCGCTGCAGGTCGAACTCGCACATCTGGATTATCAGCGATCCCGCCTCGTGCGGTCCTGGACCCATCTCGAGCGCCAGCGCGGCGGCTTCGGCTTCCTGGGTGGTCCCGGCGAGACGCAGATCGAGGCCGACCGCCGCATGATCGGCGATCGCATCGTGCGCCTGAAGAAGGAATTGGAGCAGGTGCGCCGCACCCGCGGCCTGCACCGCTTCGCCCGCACCCGCGTGCCGTTCCCGGTCGTGGCACTGGTCGGCTACACCAATGCCGGCAAATCCACCCTGTTCAATGCGCTGACCGGCGCGGACGTGGTGGCGCGCGACCAGTTGTTCGCGACGCTCGATCCGACGATGCGCGGACTGCGCCTGCCGTCCGGCCGGCGTGCGATCCTGTCGGACACCGTCGGCTTCATCAGTGAGCTGCCGCACGAACTGGTTGCCGCTTTTCGCGCCACCCTGGAAGAGGTTGCCGCCGCGGACGTCATCCTGCACGTGCGCGATGCAGCGCATCCCGACAGCGCCGCTCAGCGTGCCGATGTTGTGGGCGTTCTCGAGGAGATGGTCGGCGAGGGCGCGCTCGACGCGGACTGGCCCTCGCGCACGATCGAGGTGCTGAACAAGGCCGATCTGCTGGGCGGCGTGGAGCATGTGCCCGAACGGTCGGGGACGGTGGCCGTCTCCGCCATCACCGGGCAGGGGCTGGCGACGCTGAAGGCCGCGATCGACGAGCGGATCGCCGCCGGCATGGAACTGGCCGATTACCATATCCCGTCGCAGGAGGGCGCGCGCCTCGCCTGGCTCTACCAGCACGGCGAGGTGGTTGACCGGCAGGACGATGACACGGCGGTCCACGTGACGGTGCGCCTGCTGCCCGCCGACCGTGCCAGGTTCGAGCGGCGCGAGCAGGAGACCAGCAGCTAGGGCGTTATCCGCCGGTGGATCAGCCGGAGCGGTAGATCACGCGCTGGGGCAACGAGCCAGAGCGGGGGCGACGAGCCTATACGAATCGAATCGGCTGTAGGTCCTGCTGACCGGAAGAGAGCGCCGAAGCCCTGATCTACGCCCCGACGCAACCCGCGGCCTGGCCCGGGATGGGGCTCGGCGCGGACACAGGCTCCGGCTTGGCCCAGGCGATGGCGGCGCGGGCGAGCGCGTCCACGGTGTCCACGAGCGGCACGGCAGGCGCCGGGCCAGCCATGAAACCCAGCGGAATTTCCGTGCAGCCCAGCACGACGGCCGTCGCCCCCCGCTCCGCCAGGCTGTTCGCCACCCGGCACAGCGGCGCATAGGCCTCGGCCATCCGGTTGAGCTTCACCATGGCGATCGCCGGCGTGACCAGCCCGGCCATTTCCTCCGGCGTCGGCAGCATGCACTCCCAGCCATCGGCCCCAAGCCGCTCCTGGTAGAGCCGCGTGCGCAGCGTCGCCTCTGTCGCCATCAGGCCGATCCGCCCCCTGGCGATGCCCTGGCGCGCCAGGTCGGCGGCGGCGGCGTCCACGATGTGCAGGATCGGGAGGGCGCTCGCGTCGCGCAGGGGCGCGAACCAGCGATGCGCGGTATTGCAGGGGATGGCGATCGCGCCGCACCCGGCCCGGTGGAGGCCCTCGATGCCGCGGAGCAGCCAGGGGAGCGGATCGGCGGCACCGGTCGGCGCATCGGCGGTGCGGTCCGGCACGCGCGGATCGGACCAGAGCAGCGTCGGGATGTGGTCCTGGTCGCGCGCCGCCGGCGTGAGCAGCGTGAGCCGAACCATGAATTGCGCGCTCGCGAGCGGCCCCATGCCGCCGAGTACGCCAAGCATTCTGCCGGTGCCGTGCATGGCGCAGCTTTGGCCGCATCTTGACCCTGGCACAAGCCACGACCTACGCACCCTGCCATGACGCGGATGATCGAGTTGCACGGCCATCGCGGGGCGCGCGGCCTGTTCCCCGAGAACACGCTGCCCGGCTTCGCCGCCACGCTGGCGCTCGGGGTGGACGCGCTGGAACTCGACGTGGCGGTGACGGCGGACGATGTCGCCGTGGTCACGCACGACCCGCGCCTCAACCCCGACATCACGCGCGGCCCGGACGGGGCGTGGCTGGCGGCGCCCGGCCCCGCCATCCTCAGCCTGCGCGCGGCCGACCTGGCGCGCTATGACGTGGGCCGCATCCGGCCGGGCAGCGTGTATGCGGCACAATATCCCGACCAGGTGCCGCATGATGGGGCGAGGATCCCGCTGCTGGCCGACGTGCTGCGCCTGGCCCCCGCAGCGGCTTCCAATCGCGGTGCCTCCGCCCACGTTGGCTCCGAGGCGGGGGCCAACGAAGGCGGCGCCTCCGGAGCGGTCATGTTCAATGTGGAACTGAAGAGCTTCCCCGGCCAGCCGGACCTCGCCATTCCCGGCGAGGCGATGGCGGAGGCGGTCATGGCGGTGGCCGATGCGGCTGGCGTGACACGCCGGCTCATCGTGCAGTCGTTCGACTGGCGCGGCCCGCGCCATCTGCGCCGGACGCGTCCGGAGGTGCTGGTGTCCTGGCTCACCCACTCGGCGCTGCTGGCGTCCGCGCGGCGCTGGTGGGGCGGGCCGCATCCCGCGGATTACGGCGGCTCGCTGCCGCGCGCCGTGGCGGCGGAGGGCGGCACGATCTGGGCGCCCGACCACGCGAGCGTCACCGCGGACGCTGTCGCGGAGGCGCATTCGCTGGGCGTGCGGGTGATCCCCTGGACGGTGAACGGGATCGCCGAGATGCGGCGGCTGCTGGCGTGTGGCGTGGACGGCCTGATTACCGATCGTCCCGATCGTGCGCGTGGCGTGCTCGCGGAACCAGAGCGTGATCCGCGCAGGTAGTATCATCGGAGCGGTTACTCACGCTCTCGGACATCGAGCCGGAGCGGATTCGGTGAACGACGCGAACGGAACCGGCTCCCGGCCGGCGGGTGCCGCCGTCACAGCGGCTGCATGAAGTTGGCGGAGGCTGACGCCCGCGCCAGGAGCGCGTGCAGTTCCGGGTTCTTGTCCCCGTCGAACGCGGTGAGCGCTTCCATCGGCGCGAAGAACTCGTGCGCGTGCGGCAGTTGGTGGCGCGCGAAGCCCTGGTAGTGCTCGCGCTTCAGGCCATACAGCACGTGCAGATCGCGCACGGGCGCGACGAGCGGCACCTCGGGCTGGCGGCGGTAGATTCCCGTGACGCGCCAGCGTGGCGTCGGATCGCCCTGCGTGACCGGCATGAGCAGCCATTGCACCGGGCAGACCGCGAGCAGCGAATGCGTGCTCGGGCCGAAGCGCGACCGCTTGTCCAATAAATTCTGCAGCGAGGCACAGGCCTCGATGGCGAAGATGTCGACATAGGGATCGGCCGGCGTGCCGCCGAAATTCAGCCACAGCCCGTCCGGCAGGGTTCGCCAGCGGGTGCTGCCCGGCAGTTTCAGATAGGGATGGCATGGCACACGGTCGTCTGTGGGCCGTCCACGCAGCCAGGCATCCGGCTCGAGCGGACGGTCTGCGACTCCTGGCGGCCGCTGCGGCCACTGCTTCAGACGCTCCCTGACCAGCGAATCGAGCGAAGGGGACAGTCGCATCTTTTTCCCCGAAAGGTTTAACATGATGGGTCGTATACAACCATAAGGTGCATAACCCTAGGCTGAATCGAGGGTTGGCGCGAAATTCTAGTACAAAGGGTTAATTCAGGCGCATATCACGCGGACGGCATTGGCTGGCCGGAGCGGTTGCCACGGTGTGCCGGCGCGGAAAAGCCGAACCAGCCCCGCGGCTTCCACGGTATTGATGATGTATAAAATCAACAGGCCTGCGGAGCAGCTTGTCCGCAGGCCTGTCCTTGAGCGTATTTCGCTAGCCGAAATGCAGCGTCAGGCCCGGCGGTTCACGGGCACGTAGTCGCGCTTCGGCGCACCGGTGTAGATCTGCCGCGGCCGGCCGATGCGCTGCTGCGGATCCTCCATCATCTCCTGCCACTGGCTCACCCAGCCGACGGTGCGCGACACCGCGAACAGCGCGGTGAACATGCTGGTCGGGAAGCCCATCGCCTTCAGGATGATGCCGGAATAGAAATCCACGTTCGGGTACAGCTTGCGCTCGACGAAATACTTGTCGTTCAGCGCAATCTTCTCGAGTTCCATCGCGAGGTCGAGCAGCGGGTCGTCCTTGATGCCGAGTTCGCTCAGAACGTCGTGGCAGGCCTTCTGGATGATGCGCGCGCGCGGGTCGTAGTTCTTGTACACGCGATGGCCGAAGCCCATCAGCTTGGCGTGGTTGTTGCGGTCCTTCACGTCCTCCAGGAAGTCGGGGATGTTCTTCACGTGGCCGATCTCGGCCAGCATCTTCAGCACCGCCTCGTTGGCGCCGCCATGCGAGGGTCCCCACAGGCTGGCGATGCCGGCGGCGATGCAGGCGAACGGATTGGCCCCGGTGGAGCCCGCCAGGCGTACCGTGCTGGTCGAGGCGTTCTGCTCATGGTCCGCGTGCAGGATCATGATCAGGTCCATCGCGCGCGACAGCACCGGGTTCGCCTTCCACGGCTCCGCCGGCACGGCGTGGAACATGTAGAGGAAATTCTCCGCGTAGGTCAGGTCGTTGCGCGGATACATGAAGGGCTGGCCGCAGGCGTATTTATGCGCCCAGGCGGCGATCGTCGGCACCTTGGCGATCAGCCGGAACGCGCTGATGCGGCGGCTCTCGGCGTCATGGATGTCCAGGCTGTCGTGGTAGAAGGCCGACAGCGCGCCGACCACGCCGCACATCACCGCCATCGGGTGCGCATCGCGGCGGAAGCCGTTGTAGAAGGTGCGAAGCTGCTCGTGCAGCATCGTGTGCCGCATGACGCCGAGTTCGAAGTCCTTGCCTTCTTTCTCGGTCGGCAGTTCGCCGTTCAGCAGCAGGTAGCAGATCTCGAGGAAGTTCGACTTCTCGGCAAGCTGCTCGATCGGATAGCCGCGATACAGCAGCACGCCCTCGTCGCCATCGATATAGGTGATCTTGCTCTCGCAGGATGCGGTCGCGCCGTAGCCCGGGTCGTAGGTGAACATCCCGAGATCGGCATACAGTTTGCGGATGTCGAAAACCGACGGTCCGATGGTACCGTCCATCACCGGCAGGCTGCTCGACTTGTTGGTTCCCTCAAGCGAGACGGTAATGGACCGTTTGGCCGAGCCGCTCATGCGCATGTCCTTGTCCGTGGCGAGGCGGTGCCTGCCGTTAGGCGCCTGCCCGTCGAGCGGTGCCCGCCGGGAAATTATGGCGGACGGCAGCGCGACGCAACCTTCGCGCCCGCAGCGGAGGGGGGAAGGGAGGCGTGCGAAACCCCCGCCACGCCGATGAATGTTGCGCGGCAATGCCCGGGAAACACCGATCTGCAACAATGCCGCGGGCGAACCCGCTCGGGACCCGCATCCGTGCCTGGCCGTTGGCCTGATGCAGGCCTCACTCCGGCGGGCGCCGCACATCTGTCTCGCTTCGGCGGCGGCCGAACC
Organism: Acetobacteraceae bacterium; assembly: GCA_037201625.1. GTDB lineage: Bacteria > Pseudomonadota > Alphaproteobacteria > Acetobacterales > Acetobacteraceae > JAMXLO01. Next base: position 1,418,381 of record JBBCGR010000004.1, read on the forward strand.
TTGGGCGGTTGTGAACGGCGCACGTCCTGCGCAGGTTGCGGGCATGAACAGCCTCATCCTGCTCACGGGCGCGGGCCTGATCGCCGGCGTGATGAACGCGGTCGCCGGCGGCGGTTCGTTCGTCAGCTTTCCCGCCATGATCGCGGCCGGCCTGCCGCCGGTCGTCGCCAACGCATCCTCGACCGTGGCGCTGTTCCCCGGCACGCTCGCCAGCACCTACGCCTACCGGCACGAGGCGAGCCGGTTCGAGGCCCTCCGCGGCAGGGCGCTGCTGCCGGTCAGCGTGGCCGGCGGGCTGGTGGGCCGCGGCGCTGCTGCTGGCCACGCCGGTGCGCGTGTTCGACTCGGTGATCCCGTTCCTGCTGCTGCTGGCGACGCTGACCTTCGCGTTCGGCGCGCGCGCCGGGCTGGCGCTGCGGCGCATCGTGCGGATCGGGCCCGGCGGCGTGCTGCCGCTGCAATTCCTGATCGCGATCTACGGTGGCTATTTCGGCGGCGCCGTCGGGCTGATGATGATGGCGATGTGGAGCCTGCTGACGGCGAGCGCCGACCTCAAGGCGATGGCGCCGCTGCGCGTGATGCTGGTGAGCGCCACCAACGGCGCCGCCGTCCTATGGTTCATCGCCGCCGGCGCGGTGCGCTGGCCAGAGACGCTGGCCATGCTCGGCGCCAGCGTCGCGGGCGGCTATCTCGGCGCCAGGCTCACGCAGGTCCTGCCACCGCGCGTGGTGCGCGCCTTCATCGTGGTGCTGACCGCCGGCGTTACGATGGCGTTCTTCGCTCGGATGGTGTGAGGCGGGGAAAGGAAAGTGGGGCGGAGCGGATTGTCGGAAGCAAGTTGTTGCTTCATTTACTCTCTGCGGGTATCTCTTGAGTTTGGAACAAAACGAGGCCGCGCTTACTGATACCACCTCGTTGACAAACGTCGAAGCTGGTGGGGCGTTGACGAATCGGCTTACGGGTGTGGCTATGCAGCATGAAATGGACCTTCGCATGAGGCCGCAGAGCACCGCGGCGGCGGCAAACCTCCTGACTGGTGCGAGTGACGCTAGGTTTGCCTGTGTCCTGGCCGATCCACCGTGGCAATTCATCAATCGGACCGGTAAGGTCGCGCCTGAGGCATCGTCGGCTAGCGCGCTATGGCACCATGAAGGCCGACGAGATCGCCGCGCTGCCCGTCGGGCAGATCTGTGCGGACACGGCGCACCTCTATCTTTGGGTTCCAACGCGCTACTCCCGGAAGGCCTACAAGTCATGATGGGGTGGGGCTTTCAGTACAAATCGAACTTGATTTGGCGGAAGGTGAGGAAGGACGGCGGTAGTGATGGCCGCGGTGTCGGATTCTATTTTCGCAATGTGACCGAGATTGTATTGTTTGGCATTCGGGGCAAGAACGCGCGAACCCTTGCGGCCGGGCGGCGGCAAGTCAACTATTTGGAAAGTCGCAAGCGAGAACATTCCCGAAAACCGGATGAACTATACTCCATTATTGAGGCGTGCAGTCCCGGACCGCGTATCGAACTCTTCGCCCGCGGTCTTCGCCCGGGATGGACAGTTTGGGGAAATGAAGCGGAAGAGCGATATGAGCCGACCTGGAAAACTTATGCCTACAACTCAGCATCGGAAAGGCGAATAACCGCCCCCGGTTAATTATCTGAGCCGACTTTATCCGCTGGCCTCGGGATCTGCCCCGGCGGTCGGAGAGACTCCGACTCGCGGCCGTTTGCGCTTCGAGTTGCGGTTGGCTTTTGCCTCGAGGGCGGATGCGAGTGCCTCTGGGCCATCGTCAACATAAAGTTCCCGGGTGATCGCAAAGGTCAGAACAGGACACCCCCCACCGCCACCCCCATCGAGGCGTGGCCACAGCTTTTCATGGTGAGTTGTACTGTTGCCGTAGCTCGCCCCCTTCCCGAGCCCGTCAAAAATTTCCTGCAGTTCGGAAGCTCGCGTCAGAATGACGCCGACATCGATCGCTCTCAAATCGAAGAGGAGACGGAAATTGTTGAGGTCCCGATCAAAGAATGGGTCCTTGTTGTTCCACTCCAGTTCGAGCGCGACACGGCCCTTGAAGCAGTCAACCGAATGAGTCGGGCTCGAGTACTCGGCATCGTCGACCCTGATAACAGTTCTAAACTTCTTCTCCGCCCACCCTCGCTTGTCGAACGCGCCATTTATCTGCTGAGAAATGGGAGACAGGCCACCACCTGCGGTGAGAACCTCTGAGCGGAGCAGTCGAAAGGAACGCAAGATCTCAATGATGTCGTGCCATTCTCCGGGACATGCAGTCGACAGGACGCCGGCTGCGTTCCGCCACTCCCGTACGTGATAGCTCCGCCGGAGATCGGCAGGAACCAGATGCTCCGTTGACATAGTGCGTCAGAATATGTCGGGTTCCCCGATTCTGAAAGCCTGCGCCAAGCGGCCCCGACAGCGGTCGTGCAGGATCGGCCCGGTTAACTGCTTTTCGCTCTCCCCTCGATATTCGGCAGGAACGCCGTCAGCAGGCCGATCAGCGGCAGGAACGAGCACACCCGGTAGACCGTGTCGATGCTGGTCCAATCGGCGATCTCGCCCAGCGCCGCCGCGCCGAGCCCGCCCAGCCCGAAGGAGAAGCCGAAGAACATCCCGGCCACCATGCCCACCCGCCCCGGCATCAGATCCTGCGCATACACCAGAATGGCGGTGAAAGCCGAAGACAGGATCAGTCCGATCAGCACGCTCAGCACGCCGGTCCAGAACAGGCTGGCGTAGGGCAGCATCAGCGCGAACGGCAGGGCGCCCAGGATCGAGAACCAGATTACCGGCTTGCGCCCGAACCGGTCGCCGATCGGGCCGCCGGCGAAGGTGCCCGCCGCCACCGCGCCCAGGAACACGAACAGCAGGATCTGCGCGTTCTGCACCGACAGGCTGAACTTCTGGATCAGGTAGAACGTGTAGTACGAGCTGAGCGACGAGGTGTAGACGTTCTTCGAGAACAGCAGCGCGACCAGGATGGCGACGGCGAACAGCACCTTGCCGCGCGACAGCACCGGGCGCGTCCCGCTCGCGGCCCTGGCCCCGCCGGTCTTCCGCAGCGACAGATGCCGGCTGTACCACAGGCTGATATTGGCCAGCAGGAAGATCGCCAGCAGCGCCGCCGCCGAGAACCAGGCGACGCTGCTCTGGCCGCGCGGCACCACGATGAACGCGGCGAGCAGCGGGCCGATCGCCGAGCCGGTGGTGCCTCCCACCTGGAACAGCGATTGCGCGAAGCCGTGCCGCCCGCCCGACGCCATGCGGGCGATGCGCGAGGATTCCGGGTGGAACACCGAGGAGCCGATGCCGACCAGCGCGGCCGCCAGCAGGATCGTCGGGTAATTTCCCGCGACAGACAGCAGCAGCAGCCCGAGCAGGCTGCACCCCATGGCGATCGGCAGCGAGAAGGGCTGCGGGTGCTTGTCGGTGACCATGCCGACGACCGGCTGCAGCATCGAGGCGGTAAGCTGGAAGGCCAGCGTGATCAGCCCGATCTGGCCGAAGTCGAGGTGATAGGAGTCCTTCAGGATCGGGTACAGCGCCGGAACCAGCGACTGGTTCATGTCGTTCAGCAGATGGCAGACCGACAGCGACACCAGGATCGCGAAGGTCGTCGTCTCGGTCCCCGCCTGGCTGACGGCCGCCTGGCCGGAGAGCGCCGGGCTGGCCAGGGCCGGGCTGGATAACGCCGGGCTGGTTGTCGGTGGGTGGGCGGCAATCGTGTTTTCGCTCAAGGGTCGGGCCCCATGGATCGGTTTGGCTCGATTGTAAGTGAATGGTGCGGCGCAGCACCTATGCGTCAAACTCAGCCCTGGCCCGCGTGAAGCAAAAAACTGCCGCAATCACCCGTCAGTGAGGATATTGCAACCGCTCCGGCGCGCCGGGAGTAGAGAAATGGACGGATCGCACAGCAGGAGACATGACAGGCCGGGGCGCGGCCCACGGACGACCGGCCAATGGGCGCCCATCCTGTGGATCGTCATCCTGCTGGTGGCCTGGTTCGTGATCGTCGAGTGGGAAATGCTGCCCAACCTGATCAGCGCGACCATGGCGGCGCTGCCCTGATCCAGCGGCGGCCGGCGCGGCCGCGATAGCCACTCGGGCGTTCGCCGGTCTCAGGTCCCCGCGATCCGATCGTGCCGGGTTCGCCCGAATTGGACCGGTCGTGTCCGCCTTCGCAAAGCGCCGCAGCGCCGCACGGATGTCGGTCACGGTGTCCCCCGGCCCACCGGCCATGATCCCGCCCTTCAGCCAGCCATGTCGATCGGGCGGCGTCGATTGGACAGCCTTCAGCGGCTTCAGCGCCTCGACGCCTGGCCCGACGCCGACCGCTGGCCCTGGGTTGTCGCCATCACCCACGGGGTGTGCGAGCCGGCGGCGACCGAGGAACCCGCGCGCGGCTGACATTCGCGCGGCGCGCCTCCTGGGTGTGAGCCGGTTCACAGCCGACAGCGAGATAATTATCGTATCGTTCTGTCTGGGCCCGCGTCCCAGGCTGGCCGCCGGAACAGGAGGTGAAACGGCGCGAAGGATAAGAAGATGCTGGAAGATGGCGTTCTCGTCACGTCTGCCGTGCTGCTTGCCGGCATGATCCCACTCGCGGTCCTCATCAGTCGCGACAGGCTGCGACGATATCGCAGCAGGGTGCTGATCGCGCTCGAATCCTGGATGCTGACGAACGCTCCGCAGAAGGCACTTCCCTCGTTCGAGGTCGCACGGATCAAATACGAACTGGCGCCTCGGCTGGATGAGACGGTCCGGCAGAACAACTCACACGAGGCGTCGCAGATCTCCAGCCGCGGGTCGCTCGCCAGCTTCTTCGTGCCAGCCTCGATCTACTCGGGCCTGTCGGCGCTGGGCTTCGTGACCGCGATGTTCCTCGCCTCCCGCAGCGAGTTCTGGAAACAGGCGAACTTCATCCTGAGCGGCATGCAGAGTCTGAAGCCCGATCTGACCTCCGTCGACCTTGCCGTCTACCAATGGAACACTGCCGCCGCGATCACCGCGGGGTTCCTCGGCGCCTATATCTTCACGCTGCAATACCTCGTCGGGCGAGTCCGCAGCTATGAACTGAGCCCCACCTCGTTCCTCGTGGCATCAGTCAGTCTGATCGAGGGCTGCCTGATCGTCAGCATCGCGCGGCATCTGACGTTCACGAAGGAGCCGAGCGCCGCCTTCATCCCCCTGGCGTTCCTCCTCGGGTATTTTCCGACCTTCGGCATCGCCTGGCTCGTGGAGCAGATGCGCGTGCGCAGCCTGAAGCGGTCGAACCCGCAGCCTATGACCGGCGCTTCGTCATGCCGACCGACATGATCGACGGCATCGACATGCAGACCAAGTTTCGCCTCATGGAGGCCGGCGTTCACGACGTGCAGAACCTGGCGACCGCCAATCCGGTGCTGCTCTATGTCGAGACGCCATATGGGCTGCTGACGATCCTCGACTGGATCGCGCAGGCGCAACTGATCATCGCATTCGGCGGCGGCCCCGCGGCCGATCTGCGCGGCATAGGGGTCAGGACGGTCTTCGACATCGCGGCGATGCGCACGGAGCCGGCGACGCGGCTGCTCGTGCTGGAAAAGGTCTGGCCGAAGGTCGTGAAGCCGGATGACGCGGCGAGCGCAGAGCTTGCCTTGTTCGACGCACTGCTGAATGTGATTTCAGGCGATGTTCATGTGCGGAGGCTCATGAACTTTTGAGCGTGATGATCTCACTGGTCGAGCCGGACGCCGCGGAGGTCGGGTGGCTTCAAGGGATTCCCACAATTCCGCAGAGGTTCCGATGAGGATTTCAAGAAGGCCGCGTAGCGCTGCTTCCGTTCACATGGGTCCACCCGCATCGAACCTGCTCCCGTGAACCGGGACCCGCCCCGCCTGCAGCGCGCCGACTCGCCTACAGCGCGCCGCCCCGCCGGCCGGCCATCGCCCCCAGCCGCAGCCGCAGCGCGTTCAGCTTGATGAAGCCCTGCGCGTCGAACTGGTCGTAGGCGCCGGCATCCTCCTCGAATGTCACCACGTTCTGCGAATACAGGCTGTTCGGCGATTCGCGGCCGATCACCGTCGCGTTGCCCTTGTACAGCTTCAGCCGCACCCGGCCGCTCACGCTCTTCTGGCTCTCGTCGATCAGCGCCTGCAGCATCCGCCGCTCCGGGCTGAACCAGAAGCCGTTGTAGATCAGCTCGGCATAGCGCGGCATCAGGCTGTCCTTGAGGTGCGCCGCCTCGCGGTCCAGCGTGATGCTCTCGATGCCGCGATGCGCCGCCAGCAGGATGGTGCCGCCGGGCGTCTCGTAGACGCCACGCGACTTCATGCCGACGAAGCGGTTCTCCACCAGGTCGAGCCGGCCGATGCCGTTCGCGCGGCCCAGTTCGTTCAGCCGGGTCAGCAGCGAGGCGGGCGACAGGCGGACCCCGTCGATGCCCACCGCGTCGCCGCGCTCGAACTCGACCGAGATCACGCTCGCCTGGGTCGGGCGCGTCCTCCGGCCGGATGGTGCGCTGGTAGACGATCTCATCGGCCTCGATCGCCGGGTCCTCGAGGATCTTTCCCTCGGAGGAGGAGTGCAGCAGGTTGGCATCGACGCTGAACGGCGCCTCGCCGCGCTTGTCGCGGGCGATCGGGATCTGGTTCTGCTCGGCGAATTCCAGCAGTTTCGTGCGGCTGGTGAGGTCCCATTCGCGCCAGGGGCGATGATCTTGATGTCGGGCTTCAGCGCGTAATAGCTGAGTTCGAAGCGCACCTGGTCGTTGCCCTTGCCGGTCGCGCCGTGCGCCACCGCGTCCGCGCCCACCTGCTCGGCGATCTCGATCTGGCGCTGCGCGATCAGCGGGCGGGCGATCGAGGTGCCCAGCAGGTACTGCCCCTCATACAGGGCATTGGCGCGGAACATCGGGAAGACGAAGTCGCGCACGAAGGTCTCGCGCAGGTCGTCGATGAAGATCTCCTTCACGCCGGCCATCTCGGCCTTCTGGCGCGCCGGCCCAAGCTCCTCGCCCTGGCCGAGATCGGCGGTGAAGGTGACGACCTCGCACCGGTAGGTCACCTGCAGCCAGCGCAGGATCACGCTGGTATCGAGCCCACCCGAATAGGCGAGGACGACCTTCTTCACATCCTTCACGCGCATGATCGCGCCTCTGCCCTTGCGATGACGCGGGCGGAGTAGACCGGCCGGCCGGTGCGGGCAAGTCCCGGGGCGCGGGGGTGGCAGGCTTTACGATTAAACACGGAGGCAGCGGAGGATCCGCGGAGAGCCACGGAGACAGCGAGACATGCGCTTCGCGCGGAGCGCCAGATCCCGCTTCCTCCGTGGCCCCTCCGCGGTCCTCCTGCGTCCTCCGTGTCGAACGCTTACTTCCGCCGCCGTGCAGCGCCGAACAGCCCCAGTAGCCCACCGACAGCAGCCCGAGATCTATCCGTTGGAGCCCGTTTGTGCACGGGTGTGGAACTGTTTCGCGAGGGCCAAGCCCTGGTGCTGATAATTTGAACCAACCGCACGTCCATATAACCTGTCAGGTGCTCCGGCCATCCTTTCGTACCGTAACCATCCTATGATTTGGCCATGCTCCAGCATGAACGGGACTTCGTGGGACCTAACCTCCAAGACCGCTTTACTGCGACTGCCTGTTCCATCGGAACCAAAACCCGGATCGAAGAAGCCTGCGTAGTGGACACGAAATTCACCAACTGTCGTATCGTAAGCAACCATCTCCGCCGCATATCTTGCTGGCACGGCCACATATTCGCGGGTGGTCAGTATATAGAAGTCATCGGGATTCAGGATAATCCGACCGTCTCGATAGTTATAAATAGGCTCCCAGAATTCAGCTGAATTGTAGTGTCCTATCTTGTCAATATCTATTCGGGTCCGTGTGCTTCTGCGCGCGATATCCTATGAGTGCACCCGTGCGATGCCACGCAGATCGATCGTTACTCCTACTCTACCATCTCGGAGTAGCTGCTCAGCAGAGTGAGGGTTTATTAGCTCGCCCTCCGTCAGTGCGCTCTTTAGATCACCCACTGCGATGTTCGCGGTGCCGCGGCGGAATCGTAGCTGATTAAGCCGCGAGCCTTCCCGGACGACAACCGAGAAGGTTCGAGGCGCCACCTCCACGTATAATGGGCCGCTGTATCCCCGATCGACTAGGTCGAACGCCATGCTACGATCGACAATCAGTCGAGTGAGAATATCAAGCGCCCAATGGAGCTCTTAGGATTCGCAAGCGCAGTCAGGTTGCCTTCAGCCTCACTCCCTCTAACAACGGGATAACATACACGCAGCCGCGCTCCAGCACCGCGCCGTTTCTCAAGTCGATTTCGTAACCATCGAGTTCTTTGATTTTCTCGAGAACAGTAGCTCTCGGGCCTGGAAGAAAACTGGCCCGGACACGATATGCTACAGACCCCAACCGTAGATCCAGACTTGCTGGTTGAAATTGGGTACTGGAGATTTGGACGTGGGAAGCAATCGCTCCTTCACGGCAAAGATTCATGATTTCCTGATAAGGCAGGACACCCATGAAGGCGCTCGGGCTGTCGATTGCACCGGGTTCAGCCGGGCGTTCACGGTCAAATAGCAACGGCGGCATTGGGAAACTACCCACGTTTCCGTCCTTCCTTCAGACGTTCTTGGTGACGACGGATAAGGGCATGCCGGTGCCATTCGGCGAAGCAATCCAGGGAACAAAAGATGCCCTCACTACTCTGCCCGGTGCCCATCGGTATAGAAATTGACCTTTGACAATTCGGACATAGTTCGCACTGCCTGCAACTCCGAAGATATTCATCCTCCGATCCCGCCATCCCAACCTCGATTTCCCACCCTACCGAAGACGCCGGCGAGATCAAACGCTTACGGTCCACAAGTTCTGCGATAAGTTGTCCACGAAGACTGACAAGATAACCATCTGATTATATGAAATTTTGCTGTTTATCCCCGCTATCCCCCGACCCCATCATGTCACAGGCCGAGCGAGTGTAGGCCCCGAAGGGGCGCGCTTCTTAGCTGTCGGCTCGCGCCACGGAACTGGCATTCGGCCCATCCTACGAACCGACGACGGAACGATAGACAGATCGGTTGATGGCCTGGAAGGATCCTGCATAAGAGCAGGGCACGTAAAGCCCAGTTGGCGATCTCGCTATGAACGAGTGAGCGCTTCATATGCCACTCGAGAAATTCTCCCGAGAATGCCCTTCGTGATAATGTCCATCTGCATATCCCGTCTGAAATCCGCAGGCGCTACGAAGTTCACACGGTCTTCGGAGATGAGCTTATGAATTTTCCGAATTGACCGCTCCTCTCCTTCGGGATCATATACTGCGATCGAATAGCCGCCTTGGTGAGTCATCATCTTCATGGACGGAATATCCGTATCTCCGTCCCCAACAAATATCATCCGCGAAAAAGGTACAGGCCGACGACCATCGGGCATGTATCCATTCAAGCTTTCACTGTCCCAAGAATTGCTTATGCCCTTATTTATTCGGAATAAGAACTGCGTCTTACTAGTATAATTGATAGCCAGCCCCGGCCACGTAGCGATGCCACCCTCGTAGATAAATTTTGAGGCGAACACTTGATGAAAATAATCGAATATCGGACACCCCCGGATCATTTCATACGTTCCGGATGATATGACATAATGACGTAACAACAAGCCATTTTCTGCGGCGAAGTCGTTCATTCTGCCAAACCAGCTTCCGTCAGCGAGGCCAGGAAATAAATCAACACACTCACCGTGGCGACGAAACTGTTCCTCAGTAACGGGAATCCCCGCCTTGTTTGCCAGTTCTATGAGCAACTGCATGTAGCACAATATCTCGTCTGCGTCTTGCTCACGTGCGGTCTGCTTCACTCGTGACCAGAATTCTTCATGCGTCAGGCCGACTGAGGGAATGAAGCTACGCTCTTGGATATTGCCGCGCGCCAACGTGCCGTCAAAATCGTAGACAATCGCCGCCTTCAGTAGGTCTTTGCCCACCTCCTCTTGGGACGCCCTCATACCCAAAATCCCATCGACTCGTGTAACCACAGTTACGACGTCCGATTCTATCCGGTTTCCATGTGTGGGACCAAGTCCAAAAGATTCCGTCACCGCTACCGGCTTGATGTTAGCATATTGGGCGCCAGCTCTGCATCAGAGCGCAGGTGGGCTACGACAGCCGACTTTTTGATGTCAACATGAGCCGCGGGCAAGTCCCGGGCCGGGGGGTGGCAGGCCGAGGATTCGACACGGAGGCAGTGGAGAACCGCGGAGAACCACGGAGAAGAGAAGGCCTGCGCTTCGCGCGAAGCGCCATTCTTTCTTCCTCCGTGGCCCTCCGCGCCCCTCCTTCGTCCTCCGTGTTGAAAACCTTACTTTCGCCGCCGGACCGCCCCGAACAGCCCGAGCAGGCCCACCGACAGCAGCCCGAGCGTCGCAGGCTCCGGCACCTGCTGCGGCGCATATAGCGAGCCGCCCAGGTCGTCCCCGGTGAAGCCGAACAGGTAGAACCGGTTATCGCCCGCCGTGCCCGGCAGGTAGTCGTTGTCGTTGGTGATCCACAGCGTGTGGTACAGCGTGCCGTCGACGGTGACGTCCGAGCCGAACGACATGCCCTCGATCTTCGACGGGATGTCGGTGCTCGCGATGCCCTTGGCATTCAGCGCCGCCACCACGTCGAGGAACTGTGTCTTGCTCACGGCATGCGTCGCCGCCTCGGTGCCGTCCATGGCGGTGATGTCGGTCGCGCCGTTCAGGTCGATCTTGTACACCCGCTTGACCACCGCCGCGTCGCCGTTGCCCTGCCCGGTGCCGTCGCGCTCATCGACCAGGAACTCGTGGTCGTTGAGTGCGACGATCTCGCTGACGCCGGTGCCGCTCGTCAGTTGATAGGCGTATTCGTGCGTCGTGCCGGTGGCGATGTCGATCGTCACGATGCGCACCAGCTTGGCCGCCGCGCCGCCCAGGGCCTTGTCCTGGATGAGCGCCGACTGCACCGTGCCGACCAGCGTCTTGCCGTCCGGCGTGATGGCGAGGCCTTCCATGCCCTGGTTCGGCGTGCGCCCGCTGGTGTTGGCCGCGGTCTCCGCCGCGCCGGTCGGTGCCTGCGTCGCAACGTTCAGGTTGGTCGGCAGGGTGAAGGTGCGGGTGCGCTCGCCCGTCGCCCGGTTGAACTCGTAGACATACGGACCGTACTCGTCCGAGACATAGGCGAAGGCGCCGTTGTTGGAGACCCGGATGCTCTCGGGATCGAGCCGGGCATTGTTCGGATTTGCCGAGGACATGGCCGGGTTGAAGTTGTCGGAGCGGCCGCTGAAGTAGAACTGGCTGCCGGTGTTCTGTGCCGGCGCGCCGGAGCCCAGGCCGACGCTGGAACCGCTGCCATAGGTCAGCGGCGAGCCGTTCCACAGCAGCGTGGTGCCGGTCAGCGTGGGCGTGATGGTCAGCGGCAGGCCCGGGCCCCCATTGCTGGTGATGTCCATCGTGAGGGTCTGGAAGCGCGGGATATAGGTCACCGTGCTGTCCACCGCGGCATTGTAGACCGTCGCGTTGGGGCCTCGGTCGGGCAGCGCCAGGAACGTGTTGCCGCCGGCGGTGGTGAAGCCGGAACCGAGGCCGCCCAGCACGTTCGCCGGCATGCCGTTCTCCATGTTGCCGGCCAGACCCGAGAGGTCGGCCGAACCGGTGAGCGTGCCGATGCCAAGCAGCGTGGGTGCGGCCTGCGCCTGCGGCGCAGCAAGAAGACCGAGGCTGGCAGCCGCGGTCAGGCACGTCGAACGTATCGTCACGAGTTCCAGACTCCCCTTGTTTCTGGAGTAGCGACCAGACAGGGGATGCAAGTGTCATTCCTTCGTCATAAAGGCCTGACAACTGGTTGAATAACCACGTCTGTGACAGAATTACTTAGGTTTTATTACAGCGTGTCTGTAAAGGATTCCGACGCCTCAGGCGGCCGGCCGGGCCCGCCGGCTTTCGGTGCGAAGCTGCCCGCAGGCCGCCAGGATGTCGCGCCCGCGCGGCGCGCGCACCGGCGAGGCGAACCCCGCCTCCATCACGATCGCCGCGAACCGCTCGATCGCGCCGCCGCCGCTGGTCTCGAACGGGCTGCCCGGCCACGGGTTGAACGGGATCAGGTTCACCTTGGCCGGGATGCCGGCGATCAGCCGCACCAGTTCGCGCGCGTCCGCCTGGCTGTCGTTCACGCCCTTCAGCATGACGTACTCGAACGTGATGCGCCGCGCGTTCGACGCCCCCGGATAGCGCCGGCATGCGGCGATCAGCTCGGCGATCGGGTATTTGCGGTTCAGCGGCACCAGTTCGTCGCGCAGGTCGTCGCGCACCGCGTGCAGCGACACCGCCAGGTTGACGCCGAGTTCCGCGCCGGCGCGGTCCATCATCGGCACCACGCCCGAGGTCGACAGCGTGATGCGCCGGCGCGACAGGCCGATGCCCTCGCCATCCATCGCGATCACCATCGCCTTGGCGACGTTGGCGTAGTTGTACAGCGGCTCGCCCATGCCCATCAGCACGATGGTGGACAGCAGCCGCGGCGTCTCGCCGGTGGGCGACGGCCACTCGCCATACGAATCGCGCGCCGCCATGAACTGGCCGATGATCTCGGGCGCGCCCAGGTTGCGGGTCAGCGCCTGCGTGCCGGTGTGGCAGAACCGGCACGACAGCGTGCACCCCACCTGCGACGAAATGCACACCGCCCCCCGGTCCTCGGCGCGGTCCGGGATGTAGACCGTCTCGGCCTCCTGTCCGTCACGGAAGCGGAACAGGAATTTCCGCGTCTCGTCCTTGCTGGTCTGCACCAGCGCGGCCTCGGGACGGCCGATCACGAACCGCTCCGCCAGCTTCTGCTGCAACGGCCGCGCGATCGAGGACATGCGCGCGAAATCGGTGGCGCCCTGGTGGTAGATCCAGTGCCAGATCTGCTTGGCGCGGAACGGCGCCTCGCCCGCGGCCGCGATCTCGGCCGCCAGTTCGGCGCGCGACAGCCCGACCAGGTCGCGCCGCCCATCGGCAAGCTGCGCCGGCGGCGGGGCGAACCGCGCCGACTTGGCGAGGATCCGCTCCCGCTCCGCCTCGGTCAGCGTGATGACGCTGTCGCCCATCAGCGTGCCGGACACGCCTTGTTGATCGCGGCATAGGCGGCCGAGAACCCCTTAAGGCTGAACGTATCGGCCACCACCTGGCCATCGCGCGCGCCCGGTGAGCGCGCCAGCGCCTGGTCGCCGCGCTGGAAGGCAGCGACCGCCGCCCGGCCGTCGCGGGCGAAGGCGTTGCCCTGCGCGGTGTAGAAGTCGAGCCCCGTGGTCTCCACCTGCACCGTCACCGCGGCGTCCTTGCGGTAGGTGAAGCCGGCGCTGATCGCCACCGCGTCGCGCCCGGCCGGCCGCTGGGTGACCGTGAGGATGACGTCGCCGCGGCCCGGCAGCGCCGGCACGGAGTTCCTCGCGCGGACGAAGGCATAGCAGACGTTCTGGCCGCCCTCCTGGTGGGTCGCGGCGATCCAGTCGTCGAATTTGCCAAGCTCCTTCGGGCCGGCAGCGGCGGCAGGGGCGGGCTTGGTGGCAGGCGCAGGCGGCTTGTGCTGCGACTGCGCAGCGACAGGCGTGGTGAGGCCAAGCAGCAGCAAGGCGAGGGTCGGGCGCATGCGCGCACAGATACGGTGCGCCGCACAGCGCGACAAGCGCGGCGATGTCAGCGCTTCGTGGTGGGCTCCATCCAGGCGGGGCGGTTGCGGCGGAAGCGCGGCGCGCCGTGGCCGGAGCCGGCAGCCACCGCGCCCACGCCGCCGCCACTCCCCACGCCACTTCCCACACCGCTTCCCCCTCTACTTCCCACGGGCCGTTCGGCGAAGCGGCCGTGCTGCAGCAGGCGGTCGTACAGCACCAGCGCCCCGGCCACCGCCAGGTTGAGCGCGAAGCGCGTCGGCACCCGTACCACGTGCTGGCAGCGCTGCAGCGTCGCCGGCGACAGGCCCGACCGCTCCGGCCCCAGCACATACGCCGCGTTCACCGGATGGCGGAACGCCGGCAGGTCCGTCGCATCGTCCAGCAACTCGACGCCCACCAGCACGCAGCGCTGCGGCAGTTGCAGCGCATCGAGGTCGCGGAACCGCCACAGCGGCACGTGGCCCTCGGTGTCGGCGGTATCGGCGAGGCGGCCCGCCCGCGCATCGAAGCCGGCGCCCACGACGAAGCAGAACGCGGCGCCGAACGCGTGGGCGGTGCGCAGCAGGGCGCCGACATTGGCGGATTTCGACACGCCCTCGACGCCGATGCCGAAATAGCCGCGCGATCTGGCTTCAGCCATGGCCCCGGTCTATGCCGCGGGCATGACCGACGCAACCGACGCGCGCCTGGCCGCGCAGTATGAGGCGTTCCCCTACCCGAAGCGCGACCCGCGCGAGGAGGCGAAGCGGCTGATCGTCGGCAGCCCCGGCCATCTGCGCGAGATCGACCACTGGGTGTTCGCCGCCCGCCGCCCGCGCACCCAGCCGCTGCGCGCGCTGATCGCCGGCGGCGGCACCGGCGATGCGACGATCATGCTGGCGCAGCAGATGGCGCGCGAGGGGCGGGCAGGGGGCGTGACCTGGCTCGACCGCTCCGCCGCGTCGCTCAAGATCGCCCAGGCGCGGGCGGCGGCGCGCGGCCTGTCGAACATCGCCTGGGAGCAGCGCTCGCTGCTGGACCTGCCGGGCTCGGGGCTGGGGCAGTTCGACTACATCGATTGCTGCGGCGTGCTGCACCATCTGCCCGATCCGGCCGAGGGCCTGCGGGCGCTGGTGTCGGTGCTGGCGCCGGGCGGCGGGCTCGGGCTGATGGTGTATGCGCCGCATGGCCGCACCGGCGTCTACATGCTGCAGGACGCGCTGCGCCTGCTGGCGCCGTCCGATGAGGCGCCGGCCGCGCGGCTGGATGTGGCGAAGCGGGTGATGCGCCATCTGCCGGAGACCGCCTGGCTGCGGCGCAACGGGTTCCTCGACGACCACGTGAATGGCGGCGACGCCGGGCTGTACGACCTGCTGCTGAACCCGCGCGACCGGGCGTTCACCGTGCACGACCTGAACGCGATGCTGGCGGCCGAGGGGCTGGTCGTGGCGTGCTGGATGGAGCCCGTGCGCTACGACCCGGTGCCGCTGCTGCCCGACCCTCGGCTGCGCGCGCGGGTGGAGGCGCTGGCGCCGGCGGACCGCGCCGCGCTGGCCGAGGCGCTGGCCGGCAACATCAGCGCGCATATCGTCTATTGCGTGCGCGCCCAGGAGCGGGCCGAGCGCGCCGACTTCATGGCGCCGGATGCCGTGCCGGTGTTGCGCGAGGTGACCGGCGCGGAGCTTGCCGGCAGCATCCAGCCGGACGGCACGATCACCTTCGTGCTCGACGGGCTGCGCCTGCCGATCCCGCTGCCGCCGCTGGCGCCCGCCATCCTGCGCCTGGTCGACGGGCAGCGGAGCGTGGGCGCCATCGCCGCCGCGCTGGCCGGGCGGGGCACCGGCGAGGAGGCCTTCGCGCGCGCCTGGCGGGCGACGTTCACCGCGCTCGAGCGGATCAACCGGCTGCTGCTGACGGCCCCGGCCGGGTAGCGGCGAGCGGGGTAAGCGGCAAGCAGGCGGCGTTTGTCGTGCGAACCGGGCGCCGCGGCGCATGCCAGTCCACGCGTCACCGGCGCTGGTCACTACGTGACGCCCCGGTCCAGCAGGCAGTCGATGAACGCGCGCAGTGCCGGCTGCGGCAGATGCCGGTTCGAATAGTAGAGGAACAGTCCGGGAGCGGTCGGCGACCAGTCGGCCAGCACGCGCCGCAGCCGTCCCTGCGCGATCAGGTCCTGGATGCGGTCGTCATACGCGTAGTGGATGCCGAGACCCTGCAACGCGCCCTCCACCACCACGTCCTGGTGGTTCGAGATCAACGCGCCTTCCACGCCGATCTCGAGCCGCCTGCCGCGCTTCTCGAACCCCCAGCGATGGATCGCGCCGCTGCCGGGAAAGCGCCAGTTGATGCAGTCGTGCCGGTGCAGGTCCATCGGCGTCTTCGGCACGCCGCGCCGCGCCAGATACTCGGGCGAGGCGACCACGGTCATCGGCATGTCGGGCGTCAGGCAAACGGCGATCATGTCCTTCTCCAGGCGGCCGCCGACGCGAATGCCGGCATCGAAACGACCGGCCACGATGTCGCTCAGTCCCTCGTCGACGACGATGTCGAGCACGACGTGCGGATGTGCGCGATGGAAGCGGCCGAGCCTGGGTGCGATGAGTCTCTGCGCCGCCAGGCTGAGCGTGTTGATGCGCAGCGTCCCCGCCATCCGTCCCGTCGCCGCCACCGCCTCGGCGACCGCCGCATCCATCTCCCGCAGCAGCGGCGCAATACGTTCGTAGAGACGCGCACCCGCTGACGTCGGCGCCACGCTGCGCGTCGTGCGATTGAGCAGGCGCACGCCGAGGCGGGTCTCGAGCTGACGGATGGTCTGGCTGAGCGCCGATGCCGACAGTCCGAGATGCTCGGCCGCGCGCGCGAAGCCCGCCCGCTCCACGACGGCGGCAAAGGCCTTCAGCTCGGCGAACTCCGACCCGCGCATTATGCCAGGCCCTGATGACCCGGCCTCATACCGTCATGACCGGCGCAGGCCGGTCGTCCACGTTCTTTCCACTCGATGCGACGAAAGACGTGAATGGCCGCAACAGGCCCTGCCATGCCGATAGAGCGTGATCCGCGCAGGTGGATGAACCGGAGCGGTGAAGCACGCCCTCGGACAACGGGCTGGAGCGGATTCCGTGAGCCGACGCGAACGGAATCAGCTCCAGTGGTCGCGAGAGGTCCCGCTTGCCGAGATTTGGCATTATGCCCTGGTCCCTTAACAGCCCAGGCGGTTTATACCGCATTATTTTACGGGTCGGCACACGCCATTCTCGCGTCATCGCAACGCCGATGGAGGCCGCCGTGACCGACCCGATCATCCTGCCCGAACCGATCGCCGCCTATTTCAACGCCGACCGGCACGACGGCGAGGCCGTCGCGCAATGCTTCACGCCGGACGCGGTCGTGAAAGACGAAGGCCACACCTACACCGGTGTCATGGCCATCAAGCAGTGGAAGGCCGACTCTTCGGCCAAGTACACCTACACCTGCGAGCCCTTCGCCATGGAGCGGCGCGACGGCACGGTCATCGTCACCTGCCACCTGGCCGGCAATTTTCCCGGCAGCCCGGTCGACCTGCGGTTCTGCTTCCGCCTCGAGCGCGGCAGGATCGCGTCCCTGGAGATCATCCGGTGAATTTCGATCTCCAGCTTGAGGGCCGCCGTGCGCTCGTCACCGGCGGCACGCGCGGTGTCGGCAAGGCGGTCGTTGCGGCACTGCACGATGCCGGCGCGCGTGTCGTCGCGGCGGCGCGGTCACAGCCCGTCGAAATCGTGGCAGGCGTGCACTACATCGCCGCCGATGTCGCAACCGAGGATGGCTGCGCCGAAGTCGCGGAATCGGTGCTGGGGCGCCTCGGTGGTGTAGATATCATCGTCAATGTGGTCGGCGGCTCGCGTGCACCTGGCGGCGGGTTTGCCGCGCTCGATGATACGGTGTGGTGGCGGGAGTTGAACCAGAACCTGATGCCGGCGGTCCGCCTCGACCGGGCGTTGCTGCCGTCGATGATCGCGCAGGGCTCGGGCGTCATCATCCACGTGACATCGATCCAGCGCGTGCTGCCGCTGCCCGAGGCGACCACCGCCTATGCCGCGGCGAAGGCGGCGCTCGCGACCTACAGCAAGAGCCTGTCGAAGGAGGTGACGCCCAAGGGGATCCGCGTCGTGCGCGTCTCGCCGGGCTGGGTCGAAACCGAGGCCGCCGTCGCGCTGGCCGAGCGCCTCGCGGCGCAGGCCGGGACCGACTACGCAGGCGGCAAGCGGATCATCATGCAGGGGCTCGGCGGCATTCCGCTTGGCCGGCCCGCGCGCCCCGCGGAGGTGGCGGACCTCATCGCCTTCCTGGTCTCACCCCGCGCGGCGTCGATCAGCGGCGTCGAATACACGATCGACGGCGGCACCGTGCCGACGGTTTGACGTGGGGGATATACCGCTACTCCAAATGACTGCGCTTTATTGCCACACGAATCAGGCGCATGAGTCGGCCATGTTCGAGGGCGAATCCGCCTGGAGCGTCATCCGCGCGAGCGGTGAATCACGCTCTCAGACATCGATCCGGAGCGGGTTCCGTGAGCCTCCACGAACGGAATCTGCTCCAGCCCGACGTGGGCTGGCGCAGGGCCCGACCAACGGCGAATTGTCTGGATGATGCGATGACCTTGCTGCCTCCCACCCGCAGGTGCGCCTATTGCGGCTGCGCCGAGCCCGCGACGCGGGATCACGTCGTTTCGAATGCACTTTATCCTGTCGTGACGCCCCAGCGTGGGAAGGCGCAGGTGCAGCGGATCACTGTTCCTGCCTGCAAGTCCTGCAACGAGGGATGGTCCGGAGACGAGGCGCATTTCCGTGACACGCTGCTTCTCGCCGGAGATCCTACCCCGACAGTCTGGACACTATGGGAAGTGAAGGCTCGTGCCAGCTTTTTGGCGCGTGACGGGCATAAGCGGGTGCGCGATCTGGCTGATCGTTTCGTAGCGACTGCGAGCGGCAGGCACATGATCTACCCGGGAAGGGATGAACGCGTGATGCGGATCGTCCGCAAGACGGTCCGCGGCCTCTGCTGTCACCACAAGCTGCGGTCGACGGTATTCGATGGTGAGGTTTGGGCCGACGTTCAACGTTTCGCTGTTCCGCCCGAGTGGTCTGCCGGAATGCAGGCGTTTGACGCGGATGCGGATGTCCTCAAGTACCAATTTGGCCTCCTGAAGGACGACCCGGATATGGAATCGTTCTGGGCACTCCGGTTCTTTGGCCGGACGCCTTTCCACTGCATCGTCTACCGGTCCGTCGAGACGCGGAAACGATCGGAACGGCATCAGGCGGGCGCGCTGCGGTAGTCGATGCGCGTCCATCGCTCCTCCGTGCACCACTTGTCATCGCTCGCGGCCCGCCTGATTTTTCTGGTACAAGCCACCATCATGAATGAAATCCGTCCGCCCCCCGGCGCCGTGCGAAACGAAGGTCCGAGCTTGCCCCGTCGGGCACGCCGCAGCTTGTTGGCCGCCGCCTTGGCCTTCACCCGCAAGGGTTGACCTCGCTCCCTTTTCGCGAGGGCGATTTCGTCTGGGCGAGTTCCCCGAACGTGTGCATCCGGCACGTCCCGGTTCCCCGCACCTTGCCTATATCCTCGCCGTGTCCGGCGTCGCTGCGCCCGGGGCCGCGCAGGTGTTCGCCGCCTTGTCTGCCTACACGACGAGCCAACCGTGGCTGGACCGGGCGCTACCGCTCGGCGTGTTTGCCTTCAACCGGCAAGAGGCCGCCGCGATGGGCCAGCGTCTGGCCTTCGTGATGGATCTGCAGCGGCTGGCGGCCATGCCGATCACGTCGGCATGGTTTCCGCATCTCGACCTGCCCGGCCACGGCGTTCAGGAAGACGTGCCGGGAAGCGAGCAGCCCGCTATTTGAAAGCTGCCGAAGATCTGCTGACCCGCCGTCCCGAACTTATCGAGTGTCTCGGCCCGTCGTGGCCGCCGGATCGCCGGTGCTCGCGATGCAGCGGCAGAATACCCCCCATCCCCCCTAACCCTTGAAGTTAGTAGTACAAACACCCACGTCAGCCACTTTGCATCCCAGCCAGGTGGCCCATGCACGCACTCCCCGATCTCTCCCTCCCGCTCTGCCGCGAAATCTTCGCCGACCTCTGCGGCATGCTGCCACCCCTGATCGGCGACATCCCTGACACCGGCCCGTCGGACGCTCGCGCCGCGCGCAACGAATTCGCCATGGCAGCCGTCGCCGCCCTGCATCCCGGCGACGCCTTCGAGGCCAGGCTCGCCGTCCGCATCGTCGCGATGGACGCGCACGCCGCGGACTGCCTCCGCTCGGCCGGCCTCGCCCCCAGCGACGCCGCCGAGGTCCGCCGCTGCCGGGCCCAGGCCGCGTCGATGGCGCGCCAGTCGGACGCCGCGCTGCGGGGCCTGCAGCGCATGCAGGCCGTCCGCGACAAGCAACTGGCCGACATGCACCCCGGGGCCATGGAGCGCGCTGGCTACTGGTTCCACGACGCCTCGGTGCCCGCACCCGCGCCCGCGCCCGCAGACTCACCCGCGCCCGAAACCCCACCAGCGCCGTCGCCCGCAGCGCCCCCTGCCGCTGCCGACCAGGACTTCGTCGAGGCCGACATGGCCGAACAGGCCGCGACCTATGCCGTGATCTACCCCGACCGCTTCGCCCGCATCCGCGCCGCGGGCGGCCTGCCCGCACGGCTCGATTTCGGCCCACCGGAGCCTGCACTGGTCCAGGCCATCCTCAACGGCGCCGGCCCGGCGCTGCCGATCTCCGCCCCGCCCGCATGACGCCGCGCCGTGTCTCGCCCCAAGCGACGCCGTCTCACAGCGCGCATGCATGAGACGCGATAGCCCCGCACCGGCGAGCCCCGCACCGGCGAGCCCCGCACCGGCGAGCCCCGCGCCGATGAGGCCTGAACCGCCAGCGAACCCAGGTGCCGGACGAGACCCAGCCTACGCCCGCATCGCCTTGCCGGTCCCCCGCATCAGGATCTGCGCATGCGCCCCGGTGATCGCCGCGTGATACGCGATCGCCGTCTCCGACATGTCGGCATCCGGCCGCTGCTCGGGCGCGAAATTGCCGTGCCGGTCCTCGCCGCGCACCAGCGTCGCGCTGTCATGGCTGCCGGCGACCTGGCGCACATACGTCGGAATATACCGGATCGCGAACCCGATGCGCCGGTCGCCCGATGGGTTGGGGTCGGAGCCGTGGATCAGCCGCACATGGTGCAGCGACATCTCGCCCGCCGCCAGTTCCAGCATCGCGGCCTCGGCTTCGTCCACCGCGACCTCGATCTCCTGGCCGCGCGACAGCAGATTCTCCTTGGCGAAGGTGTCGCGGTGCGGCACCTGCTCCATCCGGTGCGTCGCCGGAATCACCCGCATCGCGCCGTTCGCCGCCGTGCTGTCGGTGAACGCCACCCACGCGGTGATCACGTCCGCCGGGTCCAGGCCCCAATACGTGGAATCCTGATGCCAGGACACGTAACTCGGGTTGCGCGCCTCCTTGATGAAGAACGACGTGCCCCAGCACAGGATGTCCGGGCCGATCACATCCTCCACCGCGTCCAGGATGCGCGGATGGCGGATCAGGTCGTTCAGCCAGGTCAACAGCAGATGCGGCTTGTGCCGCACCGCGCCCTTCATGCCATCGCCGCCGCTCTCGAACGCCTCCAGCCTGGCGCGCAGCGCGCCCGCCTCGGCGCGCGACAGCACCGGCACGGGTGCGTAATAGCCAAGCTCGCGATATTGCTGCACGGCGGCGTCGGTCAGGGACTTCATGGGGCGCGGTCCTGTTCCGGGGTGGGATGGACAAATCCGATACTCCCACGTCACCATCCCGGCAAGTCAGGGAGGAAACAACAAACAAACTGGGAGACTGATCACGATGCGTCGACGCACGTTCCTGGCGGCCTCGGCCGCGACCCTGGCAATGCCCGCAATTGTCCAGGCGCAGGCCAAGCGGGTGCTGAAATTCATCCCGCAATCGGACCTGGCCATCCTCGACCCGGTCTGGACCACCGCCTATGTCACCCGCAACCATGCCTACATGGTCTACGACACGCTGTACGGGCAGACCGGCCAGCAATACGGCTTCAAGTGCACGCCGCAGATGGTCGCAGGCCACGTCATCGAGAATGACGGCAAGACCTGGAAGCTCACGCTGCGCGACGGCCTGCTGTTCCACAATGGGGAGCGCGTGCTGGCCAGCGACTGCATCGCCTCGATCAAGCGCTGGGGCGCGCGCGACGCGTTCGGCCAGGCGCTGATGGCGCGCACCGACGAACTCTCCGCGCCGGACGACAAGACCATCATGTTCCGCCTGAAGCAGCCTTTTCCGCTGCTGCCCGACGCGCTCGGCCACGGCGCGTCCAACATGTGCGCGATCATGCCGAAGTCGATCGCCGAGGGCGATGCGTTCAAGCAGTTCACCGAGGTCGTCGGCAGCGGCCCGTTCCGCTTCAAATCCGATGAGCGCGTGCAGGGCTCGTTCTTCGCCTATGAGCGGTTCGACAAATACAAGCCGCGCGAGGACGGCGAGCAGAGCTTCACCGCCGGCCCCAAGATCGTGCATTTCGACCGCGTGCAGTGGCACGTGCAGCCGGACTCCGCCACCAAGGCGGCGGCGATGCAGGCGGGCGAGATGGACTGGTGGGAGAACCCGCCGGGCGACCTGCTGCCGGTGCTGAAGAAGGCGAAGCTGCAGGTGGAGATCACCGACAAGACCGGCACGCCCTTCCTGCTGCGGCCCAACCACCTGTATCCGCCGTTCGACAAGCCGGCGGTGCGCCGCGCGCTGATGGGCGCGATCGACCAGAAGGAATACATGATCGCCATGATGGGCGACGACACCTCGCTCTGGCAGGTGCCGACCGGCTTCTTCCCGCTGGTCTCCCCGCTGGCGAGCGATGCGGGGATGGCGGCGCTGACCGGCAAGCGCGACTTCGGCGCGGTGAAGACGGCGCTGGAGAAGGCCGGCTATGCGGGCGAGAAGGTCGTCATCATGGGGGCCACCGACCAGCCCACCAACTACCCGCTGGCCGAGGTCGCGGCCGACATGCTGAAGCGCGTCGGCATCAACGTGGACTACCAGGCGACCGACTGGGGCATGGTGGTGCAGCGCCGCGCCAACAACAAGCCGCCGGCGGAGGGCGGCTGGAACATGTTCTGCACCGGCTTCTCGGGGCTGGATTTCTTCACCCCCGCCAGCCACCTACCGCTGCGCGCCAACGGCAAGGGCGCCTGGTTCGGCTGGCCCGACGATCCGAAGGCCGAGGAACTGCGCGAGGCATGGTTCAACGCGCCGAGCCTCGAGGCGGCGAAGAAGATCGGCGAGGAGGTGCAGCTTCGTGCCTTCGAGAACGTGCCGTATTATCCGCTGGGCGTGGCGCAGCTTCCGACCGCGTTCCGTCCGGACATCACCGGCGTGCCGGAGGGGTTTGCGATCTTCTGGAACGTCAGGCGGACCTGACACCGACAGGCAAGGAACCGCGAAACGGCATGCACCGTTGGCTTCTTCCACAGGCCATTCCCGTGCAGGCGGGACCCCGGGGCGGCATCGCAGGCCTCACGGGTCCCGGCTGGCGCGGGGATGACGATGGTTGGGGCGCGGTGCGTGCCGTTGCGAGGTGCGGGACTGCAACGGAGCACCGGGCCGCGTGGCTGGCCGAAGGCGGCAGCGCCCCAGGCCCGCATCGCCTGGCGCAGCCCATCCCGCACCGCGCGGAGCGGCCGATCCCGCATCGCCTGGCGCAGCCAATCCCGCCTCGCCTGGCGCAACCAGTGAGGAGCCCATGATCAATCTCGGCATTGTCGGCCTCGGCTGGTGGGGGAAGAACCTGGTGACCGCGGTCCAGGGCCGCAGCGAGCAGGTCCGCTTCGTCCGCGCCGCCTGCCGCAACCACGCGCCCGTCGCCGGCTTTGCCGAGGCCCATGGGCTGACGCTGGCCTCCTCGCTGGCGGACCTGCTGGCCGATGACAGGGTGCAGGGCATCGTCCTGGCGACGCCGCATTCCCTGCACGCCGAGCAGATCATCGAGGTCGCGGCCGCCGGCAGCCCGGTATTCTGCGAGAAGCCGCTGACCCTGACCCGCGCCGATGCCGCCCGCGCCATCGGCGCCTGCGAGCGCGCCGGGGTGATCCTGGCGCTCGGCGAGAACAACCGCTTCTTCCCCAACATGCAGGAGATGCGCCGCATCGTGGCCGCGGGCGACCTGGGCGATCCGATGCACGTGGAGGGCCATACCAGCAACGAGAACTCCGGCCATTTCTTCGGCGCCTGGCGCCACTCCGAGGCCGAGTCGCCCGCCGGCGGCATGACCGGCGCCGGCATCCACGTGCTCGACGCGCTGGTCCACCTGATGGGCCCGGTGGACACCGTCACCGCCCAGCTTGTCACCCGCAAGCCGCCGCCCGATCCCACGGACATGGTCTCGGCGATGTTCCGCTTCGCCTCCGGGGCGACCGGCGTGTTCGCCACGCTGCGCTCCACCCCCAACTACCGCCGCGTCCATGTGTTCGGCCGCGCGGGGTCGGCCGAGGCGATCGGCGATACCGAACTGGTGATCCGGCGCAGCGGCAGGCCGATGCAGCTTCTGCGCTTCCCGGCGGTCGATTCGCTGCGCGCCGAATTGGAGGCGTTCGCCGATGCGATCGCCGGCCGAGCGCCCTATCCGATCACCGGCCAGGAGATGCTGGACACCGTCGGGGCGTTCGAGGCGCTGGTCGAATCGGTCGCCACCGGCCGCCCGGTCTCCTGCTGACCCCACCCGACGCGGTCATCGTCATCTTCGGCGCGGCGGTGCGCCCCGGCGGCCGGCCCAGCAACACGCTGCTCTGGCGCGTGGAGGCGGCCGCGACCTTCGCCGGCCGGTTCGCCGCCCCGCTGTTCATGCCGACCGGCGGGGTAGGGCGGTTCGGCCCGTCCGAGGCCTCGGTGATGGCCCGGCTGCTGGCCGGGCGCGGCGTGCCGGCGGGGCGCATCCTGGCCGAGGAGACGGGGACCGACACGCTGTCGTCGGCCGATGCGGTGGTGGCGCTGCTGCGCCGGCACGGCATCGCGGCGCCGGTCTACGCAGCCTCCAGCCTGTACCACCTGCCGCGCTGCGTGCTGCTGCTGCGCCTGCTGGGCGTGCCGGCACGCGCGGCTGTACCCCCCGTGGTGCCCGCCGCACGACGCTGGTGGCGGCGCTGCTACTGGTGGCTGCGCGAGGTGCCGGCGCTGCCCTACGACGCAGCCCTGGTGCTGCTGCGCCGGGCCGGCTTGCTGCGGTAGCCCATGCTGCCGCGCCGGCCCATGCTGCCGCGCCGGCGGGTCGGGCCGCGCCGCAGCGGGCGCGGCTGAGGCCCCGGCTACCGCTCCGTCTCGTCCGAGTCGGGCTCCACCTCGATGTCCGGACCGATCGCATCGGCATCGTCCTCGAGGTCGGCGGCATCCTCGATCAGATCCTCCTCGCTCTCCTCTTCGACGCCTTCCACCTCGATATCCGCCTCCTCCAGGCCCGGCGCAGGAACCGGCTTCTTCGGGCGACGCTCTTCGGCCACGTTGCCGCCGGTGCGCCGCGGACGCGGCTGCTCGACCGGCTGTTCGGTGCCGCATTTCGGGCAGACAGCAGGGACTTTGGTCAGATCATAGAAGCGTGTGCCACAGGCAACGCAGACGCGCTTGGTGCCGAGTTCAGGCTTCGCCATCCAGTTGGCCTCGCATGGGTGGGCGGTGCGGGAAGCGGGCGCTCCTGCCACCATGCAGGCCGGGTGTCAAATCGCGAGTGCAGCAGTCAGGTTTCGCCACCCACCTCGAAATCCCCCGGTTGTGCCGGGGCGACCGGCGTGAACAGGCTGCGGTCCGGCTTCAGATCCAGCAGCGGCGTGCCGTCGATGCAGTCCAGTCCGCGCACCAGCACGACCGGCCCCTCGATGCGCACCAGCTCGGCGATCGAGGTGCCGATCGGGTTCGGCCGCACCGGCGTGCGCAGCGAGAACGTGCCGCGCACCGTGCCGTCATCGGCCGGGCTCTGCCGCACCAGGTCCCGCCGCGACAGGTGCAGCCAGTACAGCACCTCGATCCGCTGGTAGCGCTCCAGCCCGTCCAGCGCCGCCACCCAGGGCTCGAACAGCTCGATGCGGCAGACCGGCCCGTCCGGCCGCCCCTGCCGCGGCGTCACCATCCGCGAGGTCCACGGCGTGTGGATGCGGCCGATGAACACCAGTCCGGCGTCGGTCGCCTCCGGCATCGCCACCGCCACCTCGGCGCTGCGGATCTCGTTCTCGCGGACCATGACCTGCTCCCCATCGGCCTATTCCACGTCGATGCGGACCACGTCGCGCACCGACCGGCCGCCGCGGCGCTCGCCCGGCACGATCAGCCGCAGCGCCTGGCCGGGCAGCGCCTCGCCGTTCACCCGGTCGGCAAGCTGCACCGGCCTGGCCGCGAATTGCGGCGACAGTTCCGCCAGCCCGAACACCGCCGCATAGCCATCGGCGCCGGTCACCCGCACCACCTCGCGCACCGCGGTCGCCGGCTTCTCCGGATCGACCGCGCCCGCAGCCACCAGCACATCCCACAGCAGCGGACCCGACCATTCGCGGTCGGCGCGCTCGATCGCCGCGCGCTGGGCGAAGCCGGACAGGGCGGCGATCCGCTCGGGGGAGAGCAGCCGCACCGGCCGCCCCGCACGCTGCACCAGGAGGTCGTGCGAGGCCGGCGCCTTGTCGGCCAGCGCCACCGGGTCCAGCCCGTGCGTGCGCAGCACCGCCTGGCCGGCCTCCGACATCACGAACACCGCGAAGCGCAGCGTGAGCGGCTGGCCGTTCAGCAGCACCATGCCGTAGGACGGCCCCACCGACAGGTCCGGCGGCAGCGCGACGACAGTCAGGCCGGGCATTGCGGCGGCGACCGGGAAGCTGCTGCTGCAATACCCCAGCATCGCATCGGCACGGTCGGCGAGGAACACGCCCTCGACGGCGCCCTTGCCCGGCACCAGCAGCGGCGTCGCCGCCCCGCCGCCCACCAGCTTCAGCGCCTTGGCCTCCAGGATGGCCCGCGCGCCCGGCCGCACCGCATCGGCGCGCGCGAACACCGCCCAGGCGTAGTCGCCGCCAGGATCGGCGCCGGGCGTGGAGGTCGCGAGCCGCAGCTTCGGGTCCAGCAGCCGCTCCAGCAGCGTCTCCGGCGTCAGCCCGACATCCTGCTTCGCCAGCACGCAGAGCCGGTTGCGGGTGAAGTTGATCACCGTCCGCTCGGGATGGCCCTGCGCCACCCGCCGCGCATGCTCCATGTCGGCGGAGGCGAAGACGTCCGCCGCGGCGCCCGCCTCGATCTTCTCGCGCAGCAGGCCCGAGGGGCCGAACTCGGCCGGTGCCACGCTGTCGGGACCGGCCGGGAAGCGGCGCAGCAGGTCGGAGAACGCCCCGGAGAGGCTGCCGGCGGCCAGCACCGTCAGGGTATCGGCCCGGGCGGCGCCGGCGGCGGCCAGCAGGATGGTCAGGGCCAGGAGAAGGCGGCGCGGCATGGTGGCTCCCTGCGGCGGTGGTTATGCCCGGGGAGATATAGCGGCGTTCAGTCGTGAAGGCGATCCGGCGGCGCGGCGCCCACCATCCGCCCGATCGCGGCGACGACCAGGGGCAGGTCGGGATAGACCGCCTCGAAGCAGGGGATGCCGCGGATCCAGGCCACCAGCCGAGCGATATCGGCCGCCTGCAGCACCGGCCCCACGCCGACGCACTGCGACATCAGCCGCGCCAGCGCCTCGGGCCTGGCCAGGGGGCGGATCGTGCTGGTGGCGCCAGGGTCGTAGCGGGGGAACACGATCGCCGCCACCTGCCGCCGTGCCCCTGGCTCCGGCACCCGGTCGCGCGGCAGCGGCAGGTAGACCACGCGCTTGCCGTCCACCCGCGTGTGGACCGGCAGGGCGTCGCTGCCCGGATACAGCGCCTGCATGGCGGCGAGGCCGGTCAGCTTGATGCACATGGCCAGCGGGAACGCCATCACCGCCAGATCGTCCGCCGCCAGCAGCGCCACCTCGTCGGAGAAGTAGTCGAGCCCGGAGCGGACCAGCGCGGCGGTCAGCGTGGACTTGCCGCTGCCCGGCGGCGCCGGCAGCAGCACTGCCCCGGCCGGCCCGGCCACCACGCCGGCATGCAGGTTCAGCAGGTAGTCGTCGCCGCCCAGGCCGGTGCGCCACACCGTCGCCTTCGCCAGCGGCGCCAACTCCCCCAGCCCGGCGCAGCGGCCGCGCGCGATGCCGTCGCGATACACGACGATCCCCTCCGGCGTGGCGATGATGTCGATCGGGCAGGCAGCGCCGGCGGCGGGGGCGGGGGCGGAGGCGGCCAGATGCGCCAGCACCGGGTGCACCAGCGCATCCTGCGCGGCGTCGGTGCAGCGCAGGGTCAGGGCCCGGCCGCGGAACAGGTAGTGGCGTTTGGTGGCGAACACGGGGGCCGGATCGGGATAGCCGGGCAGGCGCTCGCCCGCCGGTGCGGGTGCCGCGTCGCCAGCCGTATCGGCAGCCGGTGCTGGCACTTCGGGCGGCGAACCCGCGAGCAGCCCGCGTGCCGTCCAATCCTCGAGCGCCACCCGGACGAACGCGCCGGCCGTCGCCTCCTCCAGGCCGAAGAGGCCGCGCAGCGCTGCCTCGATCCCCGCCCGGTCGAGCCGCTGCTCCATCAGGCACCAGATCGCCGTGCCCATGGTATTCAGCGCGAACACAAGCTGCCGCGCCGCGTCGAACACCACGCCCTCATCGTCCAGCAGGAACAGCAGCACGCCGGGCGCGGCCGCGATCATGGCTGTCTCGGCCGCAGCGCCTTCCACAGCGGCAGCGCCACGAAGTCATGACCGAGCCGCACCGCGGGATACAGGAACGCCAGCGCATCCGGCAGGTCGACCGAGCGGAAATGCGCGACCCGCGCGGTCAGCAGCGTGCCCGCGAGGTACCGCAGCCGGTCCGCCCAGCGCTCGCGCAGCATCCAGCGGAAGCCGGTGAACCGGAACACCGAGGCCGACTCGGTGCCGCCGGCGAACAACCGCATCCTGACCCTGTCGGCCAGCCGCAGGGTGACCGGGTCGGCGGCGATGGCCTCGCGCATCGCCTGGTCCAGCGGCGCCGCCAGCAGGTCCGCGGCCAGCCGCAGCCCGAGCAGCACCATGCGGCGCAGCCCCGCCTCGGAGGCGCGCCGCAGCACCGCCGCTGTGTCCAGCGCCGGATGACGCCGCAGCAGCGCCGCCACATCGGCGATCCAGATCAGCCGCGACCACTCCTCCTTGCCGCCATGCAGGCAGGCGACCAGCAGGGCGTCCTCGGGCGAAAGGCAGGGCAGCGAATGGCCGTGCAGGCCGATCGGCCGCGCGCGCAGCCAGAACGGCGCGGTGTCGAGCGCGACGCCCAGGGTGCGCGGTGCCAGCGCCCAGTGCGGCTCCACCGCGAGCAGGCCGGGCGCCACCAGCACGTCCTGGCCGTTGTAGCGATGGTAGTCGCGCAGCCGCCGTGGCGGCAGGTCGGCGACCCCGCTGCGGTAGCCGAGCCCGTCCAGCACCGCCAGCGCCGGCGCGATCTGCGCGGGCCGGATCAGCAGGTCGAGGTCGGCGGAGACCCGTGCGGCAGGATCGCCATAGGCCTGGGCGGCGAACACCGGTCCCTTGAACGGCAGGGCAGGGACGCCGGCCGCCTCCAGCGCGGCCAGCACATCGGCCAGTTGGCCGATGCTGGCGGCCACGGCCACCTCATGCTCGCCGAGATAGGCACAGGCGGCGGCGGCGATGTCGTCGGGGAGGGTGCCGGCCAGGGAACCAGCCGGTGCCTGGAGCAGGCGGCGGCACAGCAGGGCGGCGACCCCGTGGGCCAATGCCTGGCCGATCAGCGAGGTCCACGCCTCCGCGGTCGCCGGCCAGGCAACCGGCGCGGCGCCATCCGCCTGCCCGGCGATCCCGAGCAGCACGGCATGGGCCGAGTCGGCAGAGGCAGAGCCGCCAGAGGCGGAGGTTCCAGACGCGGAGTCTGGTGGGCCGGGCGTGGTCAACCGGCGCCCGGCCCGTCGCATGGGTGCGCGGGACTAGCGCGGTGGCTCGGGCGGCGAGCCGGATACCGGCAAGGCGGCCTCGCCGCGCTTGGCAGCGGCGGCCAGCAGCAGCGCGGCCGCCGGTGCGGTGACGGCGAAGCGTCCGGCGCGTGCCAAAAAGTCGCGCCGCTCCTCATCGCTGGCTGCCGCCGGCTGCGGCGTCTCGTTTGTCGGCATTTTCGTGCGCTCCGTATCGAGTTTGATCCGGCAGACACCGTACCAGCATTGAACTGTCACCGCAATGGTCTGCGATCCGGCCGCCACCTGTCCATTGCCCGGCGTGCATGCTAAACGCCCGCCGATCCCGCGCCGATCCAGGGAGCATCGCCCGCCAGGGAGCATCGCCCGCCAGGGAGCACCGCCCGATGGACATCGCCCCTCGCCAGTTCCTCTCCCGCCGCGCCGCCGCGCCGCTCGCGGGCCGCATCGCCGTGCCGGGCGACAAGTCGATCAGCCATCGCGCCCTGATGTTCGGCGCGCTGGCGGTGGGCGAAACCCGCATCACCGGCCTGCTGGAAGGCGAGGACGTGCTGCGCACCGCCGCCGCCATGCGCGCGCTCGGCGCCGAAGTGACGCACGACGCCGACGGCACCTGGCGCGTCGCAGGGCGCGGCATCGGCGGCCTGGTGGAACCCGCCGATGTGCTCGACATGGGCAATTCCGGCACCGCCGCGCGCCTGCTGTGCGGCGTGCTCGCCAGCCACCCCCTGTTCGCGGTGATGACCGGCGACGGCAGCCTGCGCCGCCGCCCCATGCGCCGCGTGATCGATCCGCTGACCGCGTGCGGCGCCCGGTTCGAGGCGCGCGAGGGCGGCCGCCTGCCCCTCGCCGTGCGCGGCCCGACTGAAGCGCTGCCGCTCGACTACCGCGTCCCGGTGCCCTCGGCGCAGGTCAAGTCGGCCGTGCTGCTGTGCGGCCTCAACGCGCCCGGCGCCACCCGCGTGGAGGAGCCCGAGGCGACGCGCGACCACACCGAGAACATGCTCCGCCACTTCGGCGCGACCGTTCAGGTGGAGGAGCACGGCAGGGGCCGCATCATCACGCTGCAGGGCCAGCCCGAACTGCGCGCCGCCGATGTCGCCGTGCCGGGCGATCCGTCATCGGCCGCCTTCCTGGTGGCGGCGGCGCTGCTGGTGCCGGGCTCGCGGCTCACGATCGCCGGCGTGGGCCTCAATCCGCTGCGCTGCGGCCTGTATGAGACGCTGGGCGAGATGGGCGCCGATATCGTGGTCGAGAACCGCCGCATCCAGGGCGGCGAGCCGGTCGGCGACCTGGTCGTGTCGCACGGCACGCTGCGCGCGGCCGACGTGCCGTGGGAGCGCGCACCCTCGATGATCGACGAATACCCCATCCTGGCGGTGATCGCGGCGCATGCGGTGGGGACCACGCGGATGCGCGGGCTCAAGGAGTTGCGCGTGAAGGAGAGCGACCGGGTCGCCGCCACCGCCGCGCTGCTGGCGGTGAACGGCGCGCGCGTCGAGATCGAGGGCGATGACCTGATCGTGCACGGCGACGGCGGGACGCTGCCGGGCGGCGGGCTGGTGGACACCGACATGGACCATCGGATCGCCATGGCGGCGCTGGTGCTGGGCACCGCCACCGACCAGCCGGTGACGGTGGACGAGGCGGCCTTCATCGACACGAGTTTCCCGGGGTTTGCCGCGCTGCTGAACCGCATCGGCGGTGCGCTGGCACCGGCGTGACGCGCGGCCCGGTCATCGCGATCGACGGCCCGGCCGCGGCGGGGAAGGGCACGCTGGCGCGGCGGATCGCCGAGGCGCTGGGTCTGCCGTACCTGGACACCGGGCTGCTGTACCGGGCGGTCGGCCGGCTGGTGCTGGATCGCCAGGGTGACCCGGCCGATCCGCTGGCCGCCCGCGCCGCGGCGGAAGCGCTGCGTCCGGCCGACCTGGAGCGTGGCGATCTGCGCGGGCCGGTGGCCGATGCGGCGGCGGCTTCGGTGGCGGCGATCCCGGCCGTGCGCGCGGCGCTGCTCGACTTCCAGCGCAGCTTCGCCACCGTGCGCGGCGCGGTGCTGGACGGGCGTGATATCGGCACGGTGATCTTCCCGGATGCCACGGTGAAGCTGTTCGTCACCGCCTCGCTGGCGGAGCGCGCGCGGCGCCGGTGGGCGGAACTGCACGCCAAGGGCGTCGCCGCCGACCCGGCGACGGTGGAGGCCGATATGGACGCGCGCGACACGCGGGATGCGCCGAACATGCGGCAGGCAGCCGATGCGCTGGTGCTCGATACCACCCGGCTGGACGCGGATGCGGCGTTCCGGCAGACGCTGGCGGCCATCCGTCGCCGCCTGGAGGACGCCGGATTGCCGCGCTGACCGGCGGGCCGGGCCCCGCGGGGTCGTGTGCAACGCAAAATCGGGGAAAAACCGGTCCCCAGGTATAGTCTGTGGCGCCGGAAGCAGCGGAAAGTAACGCCAACGCTTGACTTCAGCGGCTCCCGGCGTATCTCTCCCGAAGTCTCTTGTCCCAACCGGCCTGCGGCCACTCCGCGGGCAAGACGTGTTTCCGACGAAGCGCGCATACCAACGGCATTCCGGGCACCCGCCCGGCCCCACCGTAACGGAACCCAACCCACACATGGCTCTATCCGCCACTGTCGCCCGCACCCCTGCTCCTGTCGCGATCCAGGACCATTTCAAGGGCGAGGACTTTGCCTCGCTGCTCGATGAAACCCTCGGCCAGGATTCCGGCTTCGACGGCTCCGTCGTCTCCGGCCGCGTCCTTCGCCTCACGGACGAGTTCGCCATCGTCGATGTCGGCCTCAAGTCCGAGGGCCGCGTCGCCCTGAAGGAATTCGGCCCGCCCGGCGCCAAGCCCGAGGTGAAGCCCGGCGACGTCATCGAACTCTATGTCGAGCGCTACGAGGACAAGGATGGCTCGATCATCCTGTCGCGCGAAAAGGCCCGCCGCGAGGAGGCCTGGACCAACCTCGAGAAGGCGTTCGAAACCCAGCAGCGGGTCAACGGCACGATCTACGGACGTGTGAAGGGGGGCTTCACCGTCGATCTCGGCGGCGCCGTGGCGTTCCTGCCGGGCAGCCAGGTGGACATCCGTCCGGTGCGCGACGTCGGCCCCCTGATGGGCACGCCGCAGCCGTTCCAGATCCTCAAGATGGACCGCGCCCGCGGCAACATCGTGGTCTCGCGCCGCGCCGTCCTCGAAGAGACCCGCGCCGAGCAGCGCTCCGAGCTGATCCAGGGCCTGAAGGAAGGCCAGATCCTCGACGGCGTGGTGAAGAACATCACCGACTACGGCGCCTTCGTCGACCTGGGCGGCGTGGACGGCCTGCTGCATGTCACCGACATCGCCTGGCGCCGCATCAACCACCCCTCCGAGGCGTTGCAGATCGGCCAGCAGGTGAAGGTGCAGGTGATCCGGTTCAACCCGGAGACCCAGCGCATCTCGCTCGGCATGAAGCAGCTCGAGGCTGATCCGTGGGAGGGTGTCGGCGCCAAGTACCCGGTCGGCGCCAAGTACACCGGCCGCGTCACCAACATCACCGACTACGGCGCCTTCGTGGAGCTGGAGCCGGGCGTCGAGGGCCTGGTCCACGTCTCCGAGATGTCCTGGACCAAGAAGAACGTGCACCCGGGCAAGATCGTCGCGACCAGCCAGGAAGTGGAGGTCATGGTGCTCGACGTCGATGCGTCGAAGCGCCGTATCTCGCTCGGCCTGAAGCAGGTGCAGCGCAACCCCTGGGAGCAGTTCGTCGACGAGCATCCGATCGGCACCGAGGTCGAGGGCGAGATCCGCAACATCACCGAGTTCGGCCTGTTCATCGGCCTGTCCGCGGACATCGACGGCATGATCCACATGTCGGACCTGTCCTGGGACCAGCCGGGCGAACTGGCGATGGCCAACTACGAGAAGGGCCAGATCGTCAAGGCGAAGGTGCTCGACGTCGACGTCGAGAAGGAGCGGATCAGCCTGGGCATCAAGCAGCTCAAGGACGATCCGGCCGCCTCGGTGCTCGATTCGGTGCACAAGGGCGAGGTCGTCACCTGCGTCGTCACCGCGATCCAGGCCAACGGCATCGAGGTCAAGGTCAGCGACGTGCTCACCGGCTTCATCCGCCGCGCCGAACTGGCCCGCGACAAGTCCGACCAGCGCCCCGACCGCTTCGCCGTGGGCGAGAAGGTGGATGCCAAGATCGTCGCCGTGGACCGTGCCGCCCGCAAGCTCAGCCTCACCATCAAGGGCAAGGAGGTCGAGGAGGAGAAGCAGGCGATGGCCGAGTTCGGCTCGTCCGACTCGGGCGCCTCGCTCGGCGACATCCTGGGTGCGGCGATCCGTCGCCGCAACCAGCAGGCGCAGCAGGAGAACGGCTGACGCCGGCCAGGGGTCGCTGACGGGCGATGAGCCTGGAGACCGACCTGCTGCTCGACCGGCGCCGCCTCAAGGGCCGGTTGATCTTCTGGCGCAGCTTCGCCGTGCTCGCGGTACTCGCCGCGATCCTGGTGGCGCTGCGCGACGAGGACGTGGGGTTCGCGCGACCCCATCTCGCCCGGCTGACGGTCAGCGGTGTGATCACCGCCGACCGCAAGCTGAACGAGGCGATCACCAAGCTGGCCGACAACGACAGCGTGAAGGCGCTGGTGGTGGCGATCGACAGCCCCGGCGGCAGCGTCGCCGGTGGCGAGGGCCTGCACGACGCGATCGCCAGGGTCGCCCAGAAGAAGCCGGTGGTTGCGGTGATGGGCGGCACGGCGGCATCGGCCGGCTACATGATCGCGGTCCCCGCCGCCCGCATCTACGCGCGCGAGGGCACGCTCACCGGCTCGATCGGCGTGCTGCTGCAGACCGGCGAGGTCTCCGGCCTGCTCAAGATGCTCGGCGTGAGCGCCGACACCATCGTCTCGGGGCCGCTCAAGGACCAGCCGAGCTTCACCCGGCCGCTCTCGCCCGAGGGTCGCGAGGTGTTGCAGGGGCTGGTCGGCGACATGTACGACCAGTTCGTCGGCATGGTGGCCAGCGGCCGAGGCATGGACGCGGCGCGGGTGCGCGAACTGGCCGATGGGCGGGCCTATACCGGCCGGCAGGCGCTGAAACTCGGGCTGATCGATGCGATCGGCGGCGAGCACGATGCGCGGCTGTGGCTGGCGCAGGAAAAGGATGTTGCGGCCGACCTGCCGGTGGAGGAAGTGTCCACCACCGGCCTCACCGGCCGGGCACTTTCGTCGAGCCTCGGATGGATGGTCGGAGTCCTGTGGAAAAGCTTGTTTTCCCAAGGAGTTATCCTTGACGGCGCGCAAGCGGTCTGGCAACGTTCCGGGGGCTGATACGCCACTCGGCTGCCGGGGCCATGACGAAATCGGAACTTATTGCGGAACTCGCCACCAGCAACCCGCATCTGCGGGGGGCGGACGTCGAATTGATCGTCGCCACGATCTTCGATCAGATCACCGGCGCCCTGGCGCGCGGCGAACGGGTGGAACTGCGCGGCTTCGGTGCCTTCACCGTGAAGCGGCGCAATGCCCGCACCGGCCGCAATCCGCGCACCGGGGAGGCGGTGCCGGTGGACGAGAAGGCGGTGCCCTTTTTCAAGGCCGGCAAGGAACTGCGCGAGCGGGTCAACCGCGGCGGCAGGCCGGCGAGGGCGGCGCTCCCTGCTCCCTGATGATAGACTGGCGGCGCCCATGCGCCTGCTGATCGCCATCCCACTGCTGCTGGTGCTCGTGCTGTTCGCGCTGTCGAACACCGCGCCGGTCCGTCTCGGCCTGTGGCCGACCGACTACACGCTGCAACTGCCGCTGTCGCTCGCGGTCCTCCTGGCCATGGCTGTCGCCTTCCTGGCCGGCGGAACCCTGGTCTGGTTCAACGAACTGGGCCAGCGCCGCCGGGCGCGACGCGCCGAGCACACGGTGCGCCTGTTGGAGGCGCAGGTGCAGGAACTGAAGGCACGGCTGCCGCAGGCCCCGCTGCCGTGACGGTGCAAGTTCAGGCGCAGGCGAAGACGCAGGTGAAGATCTGCGGCATCAACGCGCCGGCGGCATTCGATGCCGCGATCGGGGCCGGTGCCGACTGGATCGGCTTCGCGTTCTTCCCGCCCTCGCCCCGCCATGTGACGCCGGCTCAGGCGGCCGACCTGTCGGCGCGCGCCCCCGGCGGGCCGCTGCGGGTCGGGCTGTTCGTCGATCCCACGCCCGACCTGATCGCCGCCACCCTCGATATCGTCGGGCTGGACATCCTGCAGCTTTACGGCGCGCTGGACCTGGCGATGCTGCGGCGGCGCTTCGGCCTGCCGCTCTGGCACGCGGTGGGTGTCGCGACCGCGGCCGATCTTCCCGCATCGGCCGGCGGCGCCGACCGGCTGGTGATCGAGGCCAAGCCGCCGCCCGAGGCCACCCGGCCCGGCGGCAACGCCGTCAGCTTCGACTGGTCGCTGCTCCGCGGCTGGACCGCACCGGCACCCTGGATCCTGGCTGGTGGCCTGACCGTGGCGAACGTGGCGACGGCGATTGATGTTACCCGCGCGACCGCGGTCGATGTATCGTCAGGCGTCGAGCGTGCCCGCGGCGTGAAGGACCCGGACCTGATCCGCGCCTTCGTCGCCCAGGCCCGAGCGGCAGACGAGTCCCGCGCAGCATAAGCGCCTGCGTGTGCTATAGACGGGGACGCGGTTTCCCGCCGGGCCGACACGCGCAGGCTCACGCGCCCCGCCTGCCTCCACGCCGCCGCGCAGCACACAGGAGGATGACATGGCGACCGCAATCGACGGTTTCGGCAACGCGGTGACCGGCGCGAGTGCCGCGGCGCGCGACCACTACGCCCAGGCGCTGGCGGAGTTCCAGATCTATGCCGGCGATCCGGTGGCGACGGTGGACCGCGCGATCGCCGACAGCCCGGGCTTCGTCATGGCGCACGCACTGCGCGCCTGGCTGCATCTGCTGGGCACCGAGCCGACCGGCGTGCCGGTGGCGCGCGAGTCGCTGGCGGCCGCCGTCGCCCTGCCGGCGGCGACCGCGCAGGAGCGCGGCCACCTGGCGGCGATCGCGCATCTGGTCGAGGGCGACTGGATGACGGCGTCCCGCGTCATGGAGGACGTCGCCGTCGAGCATCCGCGCGACGCGCTGGCGCTGCAGGCCGGCCACCAGATCGACTTCTTCACCGGCAATGCGCGCATGCTGCGCGACCGCATCGCCCGGGCCCGGCCGGCCTGGAGCCAGGACATGCCGGGCTACCACGCGATCCTGTCGATGCTCGCCTTCGGCCTCGAGGAGACCGGCGACTACGTCCGTGCCGAATCCGTCGGGCGCCGCGCTGTCGAACTGGAGCCGCGCGACGGCTGGGGCCAGCACGCCGTCGCCCATGTGCTGGAGATGCAGAACCGCACCGCCGATGGCATCACCTGGATGCGGGCCAACCCGGACGCCTGGTCGGGCGACAGCTTCTTTGCGGTGCACAACTGGTGGCATCTGGCGCTGTACTACCTGGACCGCGGTGAGCTGGCCGAGGTGCTGGCGCTATATGATGGGCCGATGAAGGGCGGCGCGAGCCATGTCGTGCTCGACCTGGTGGATGCAACGGCGCTGCTGTGGCGGCTGCACCTGCGGGGCGTGGACGTCGGCGCACGCTGGCAGGCCGTGGCGGATGGCTGGGGCGCGGTCGGCGGCGCGGGCAACTACGCCTTCAACGACTGGCATGCCGCGATGGCCCATAGTGGCGCGGGACGGCCCGACGCGGTGGGCGCCCTGCTGGAAACCGCGTGCCGGGCGGCCGCGGGCGCCGGCGACAACGCGGTGTTCACCGGCGACGTGGGACTGCCGCTGATCCGCGCCGTGCAAGCCTTCGGCTGCGGCGATTACGCCAAGGCGGCGCGGATGATCCGTGGCGTGCGCGAGTTCGCGCATCGCTTCGGGGGCAGCCATGCGCAGCGCGACCTGGTGGACCTGACGCTGATCGAGGCGGCGATGCGCGCCGGCGACGCGGCGCTGGCGACCGCGCTGGCCGCCGAGCGTGCGGCGGCGCGGCCGCATTCGCCGCTCAGCCTGGGCTTCACGCGGAAGGCGGAGGCGCTGCGGCTGCGCGTCGCATAGCGTCTGCGGCCGGGCTACCGGGGCAGCAGCGGCGGCCGGCACGTTACGGTCAGCGCGCCGTCCCGGCGGGCGGCGTCATTTCGTCGTGGCGCTGGCCGCCTTGGCTTCCTCGAGCTGCTGGCGCAGGTGCTCGATCTCAGCCCGCAGTGCCGCGACCTCCTGTGACGAGGGCTGACCTCTGTCCGGCACCTGCCCTACATCGCCGGGGCCGCGGTAGAACGGCGTGAACAGGCTCATGGCCCGTTCCATCATCGCGATGTTCTGCCGGCTGACCTCTTCCATGTTGCCGAACGGGAACATGGTGCCGATCGAGCCCATGGTCTTCTGCATGGCCGAGCGCATCTGCTCCTGCTGCTGCGCCAGGGCCCCCATCGCCTGTTCGAGGAAGCGCGGCACCATGCTCTGCATCTGGTCGCCGTAGAATCCGATGAGCTGGCGCAGGAAGGCGGTGGGCAGCAGGGCTTTGCCCTTACCCTCCTCCTCGACGATGATCTGGGTGAGCACGCCGCGGGTGATGTCCTCGCCGGTCTTGGCGTCATAGACGACGAAGTCGCGCCCCAGGCGTACCATGTCGGCCAGGTTGTCGAGGGTGATGTAACTCGAACTCTCGGTATTGTACAGTCGCCGGTTGGCGTACTTCTTCACCACCACCGGCTGGGTGTCACCGGTCGTCAGCTCCGGTGCGGCTTGGACGGTTTCGGGCATGCATGCCTCTGTATTCCGGTTAATGGTAGCATGGAGCTTATGCCGCACCTGCGAAAGTCCTTTCGCAGATTCTTCTCCAACTTGCCCGCCGCCGGCGACAGCCATGCTGCGGCGGCGCCCGGGCGTGGCGGAGTAGCCCGGCACGGCTTGGCCCGGGCTCGATCTACAGTCCATTTCGGCTCGCCAGACCATCGGCTGCCTGTAACAAGCTCGGCCTCAAGACCATCCTGGTGCTGGAAGGCACTGGCCTGATGTGGTGCAGCGCACCCTGATTGTCGACTGCCCATCATGCGCCGATGTGATGTTCGCGCCTCGGATGGGCGCAGCGGCCGGTGCGCGATGGTCCGCGCCGGCACGCCGGTGCTGTTCCGCCGCCGCTGATCCGCGTACCATCGTCCCCAAGAACAGGGGCACGATGGTTTCATGGCAGAAAGCTGCAATCTCGGCACCGATGTCGGCGGGACCTTCACCGACCTCGCCTGGTGCTCGCCGTCGGGCGAGCTGATCTGCCTCAAGGTTCCGAGCACGCCGTCGCGTCCCGGCCAGAGCATCCTGGAGGGCGTCGACGAATTGTTCGCCGCTCTCGCACCGGACGCAGCGACCTGGCAGGGCGTGCACCACACGCACAGCAGCACGGTCGCCACCAACGCGCTGATCGAGCGGCGCGGCGCGCGCATCGGCCTGATCACCACCGCCGGCTTCCGCGACGTGTTCGAGTTGCAGCGCCTGGCGATCCCGCATCCGATGCGCTTCGATTCGCGCCGCCCCGAGCCGCTGGTGCCGCGCGCCCTGGTGCGCGAGGTGCGCGGGCGCATCGGCCCGGACGGGTCGGAGTTGGAACCGCTGGACGAAGCCGATGTGCTGGCCGCCGCGCGCTCCCTGCTGGAGGCCGGCGTCGAGATCGCGGTCGTCGGGCTGATCCACAGCTACCGCAATCCGGCGCACGAGCAGCAGGCCCGCACGATCGTGGCGCGGCACGGTCTGGCGCTGCGCCTGGAACTGTCGAGCGAGATCTGGCCGCAGGCGCGGGAATACGAGCGCACCGTACTGACCGCGCTGAACGCCACGATCCGGCCGATCGTCGAGGCGTATCTCGACCGGCTGACGGCGGGGCTGGCGGAGCGCGGGCTCGGCCTGCCGCCGCGCGTCGCGCGCTCCAACGGCGGGGCGGAACTGGCGACCACGCTGCGCGAGCGGCCGGTCGTGGCGCTGCTGTCGGGACCGGCGGCCGGTGTCGCCGGCGCCGCCGCCACGGCGGAGGATGCCGGCTGGACCGCGGCCGATCTGATGACGCTCGATGTCGGCGGCACCAGTGCCGATATCGGCGTGATCCGTGGCGGGCGGGCGGTGCTGAGTGCCGAAGAGCAGATCGGCGAGTTCCCTGTGCTGGTGCCGACGATTGCGGTGTCCAGCATCGGCGCCGGCGGCGGGTCGATCATCTGGCTCGACACCACCGGCTCGCTGAAGGTGGGGCCGCGCAGCGTCGGCGCCGATCCCGGCCCGGCCTGCTACGGCACCGGCTCGCTCGTGCCGGCGCTCACCGATGCGTTCCTGGTCGCCGGGCTGCTGGAGCCTGGCCAGCGCCTGGGCGGCAAGCTGGCGCTGCAGATGGCGCCGGCGCGCGAGGCGCTCGGCACCCTGGCCGGCGCGATCGGCATCAGCGTCGAGGCGGTGGCCGATGGGGCGATCCGCATCGCGACCGCACTGATGGCGGCGGAGGCGTCGCGCGTGCTGGCGCGGCGCGGGGTCGATGCGCCGAGTTTCCGCATGGTGGCGTTCGGCGGCGCGGGTCCGTTGATGGGGGCGCTGCTGGCCGAGGAGATCGGCATCGATGCGATCCTCATCCCGCCGGTGCCGGGCGCGCTGTCGGCGCTGGGGGCGGCGCGCGCCGATATCGAGGGTGACCTGGTGCAGCCGGTGTACCGGCGCCTGCACAGCCTGTCCGCCGACGACCTCGCACAGCGCTTCGGTGTGCTGGCGAGCCAGGCGCAGGCCTGGGCGGCGGAGCAGACGGCGCGGCTGCCGGTGCGCGAGGTGCGCGCGGAATATGCCGCCGACATGCGCTACGAGGGGCAGGGCTACGACGTGACGGTTGCACTTGAAACCATCTGGCTGGAGCAGGGCGATGCCGGTGCGATCGCGGCGGCGTTCCATGCGGCGCATCGCGGCGTGTATGGCCATGCCAACGAGCAGGCGGAGGTCTGGATGAAGGAACTGCGCGCCCATGTCGTGGGCGTGATGCCGAAGGCGCGTGTCTCGGCCGCGCCGGATGCGGCGGCGGTGCGCGCGGCGACGACGCGGCAGGTGCGTCTGTTCGGCCGCGCTTTCGAGGCGAGCGTGGTGGGCCGTGCGGCATTGGCCGATGGCCGCGTGCTCGCGGGTCCCGCCATCGTCAACCAGATGGACACGACCACGTTGATCCCGCCCGGGTGGAGCGCGCGGATCGCGCCATCGGGTGCGCTGGTGCTGGAGCGCGCGCCATGACCGACGCGATCACCACCGAGGTCTTCGCCAACCTGTTCAAGGCTGTCGTCGACGAGATGGCGTGGGTGGTGCTGCGCTCCTCGCACACGACCTTCGTGAAGGAGACACAGGATTTCGCCGTCGCGCTGGTGACGCCGGAGGGCGAGACCTTCGCCTCGCCGTACGGCAGCGGTGCCACCACCATGATCGGCATGCCGATGCACGCCGGCACGCGCGCCTTCGCCGACTGGGCGCCGGGTGACGTGCTGATCACCAACGACCCGTACAGCTCGGGCGGCATGGTGATGCATCTCAACGATCTCTATGTGTTCAGGCCGATCTTTGCCGAGGGCGAGCTGTTGTGCTTTGCCTGGGCGTTCATTCACTGCACGGATGTCGGCGGCTATGCGCCGGGCAGCATCGATATGCAGAACGGCGAGGTGTTCCAGGAAGGCCTGCGGCTGCGTCCGGTGAAGCTGTACCGGGCCGGTGAACTGCACCAGGAGGTGTGGGACATCTTCGCCGACAATTGCCGCATTCCAGCGCTGAACTGGGGAGATCTGACGGCGTGCCTCGCCGCGCTCGGGAAGGCCGAGACGCGCATGCAGCGGCTGGCGCAGCGCTATGGCCTGGCGGCGATCCGTGCCGCGGTCACCGCGACGATCGACCGCACCGAGCAGATCACGCGCGAGGTGCTGCGGCGGATTCCCGCGGGCGAGTACCGCTTCGTTGATTATTTCGAGGACGACTACATCAGCGACCTGCCGGTGCGCATCGCGCTGAAGCTCACCGCGCGCGGCGACGGCACGGTGGAACTGGACTTCACCGGATCGGACCCGCAGGTGCGCGCCGCGCTCAACCTGCCGACCGGGTCGATGCAGCACCATCCATTCCTCTGCTTCGGCTTCACCAACTTCGTGGTGACGCAGTCGGAGGCGATCCACATCAACGCCGGCATCATCCGCTGCATCGACCTCGTGCTGCCCGAGGCGTCGGTGGTGAACTCGCGCTTCCCGGCGTCGTGCGGCATGCGCATCACCACGGCGATGCGCATCCACGACATGGTGCTGGGCGTGCTGGCCGAGGCGCTGCCGGGTACGGTGCCGGCCGGCGGCGGCAATACGCTTGTCATCACATACATATCCACATCGGAGCTGGGCACGCAGGGCCGCGTGGTGGTGGCGAACCCGGTGCCGGCGGGGTCGGGCGGCGGGCCGGACCGCGACGGCGTGTCGGGCACCGATTTCTCGGTGGCGTTCCTGCGCAACGTGCCGGTGGAGATCCTGGAATCCGAAGCTCCGGTGCTGGTGCGCAAATTCGGCCTGCTCGCGGATTCCGAAGGGCCTGGCTGCTATCGCGGCGGCTTCGGCCTGGAATACGAACTGGAGATCCGCCACCCGAGCGCCGTCGTGGTGATGCGCGGCAAGGACCGCCACAGGTTCAGTTCCTGGGGCGTGGCGGGCGGCGGTGCAGGCGCGGTGAACGGCAATGACAGCCTGTTGCCGGACGCCCCCGCGCGCAGCATCGGCAAGCGCACGGTCTATCGGCCGGACCTGCACGAGGTGATCCGCATCTGGAGCGGCGGCGGCGGCGGCTACGGCGATCCGTTCACCCGCGACCCGGAGGCGGTGGCGCGCGATGTCGCCGCCGGCCTGGTGTCACCGGAGCGGGCGCGCAGCGAGTACGGCGTGGCGCTGGTGGATGGCGTGGTGGACGCGGCGGCCACCGCGGCGCTGAGGCCCGCCGGGCGCGAACTGCCGGCGTACGATTTCGGGCCGGCGCGCACCGCGTGGGAGCATGTGCACGGCGCGGCGGCGCAGACGATCGCTGCGTGGCTGCCCTCGCTGCCGGTGGGCGTCAGGCGCTACGCCCAGGCGCACGCCTATCAGCGGCTGCATGCGGCAGGCGAGGGGCCGTACCAGGCGGCGGCGGTCGATGGCGTGCTGGCGGGACTGACGGCGGAGCTTGCCGGGCGCGGCTGAGACCGATGCGGCCGGTCAGGATTCCAGGTACTCGGCGAAGTACTCATCGGCGCCGATCCGCCGGCTGACGATGCCTGCGAGATAGGCCTGCTCGGCAAACACCTCGATCGTGGCACGGTTCCGCTCGAATCCGTCGGCATGGAAGTCGGCGCCCATCAGCGCTTCGGCTTCCTCCAGATCGGCTTCCTGCCAGGGCGAGCCATAGGGGAACGACCGCTGCGACCGGGCGAACGTCGCCGCGCACTGGGCGAACGCGTCGGTCAGGGCGCGGGCGATCCACCGGTTCGCCTGCCACACCTCGCGCCGC
This sequence comes from Acetobacteraceae bacterium, assembly GCA_037201625.1. Classification (GTDB taxonomy): domain Bacteria; phylum Pseudomonadota; class Alphaproteobacteria; order Acetobacterales; family Acetobacteraceae; genus JAMXLO01. The sequence goes on from JBBCGR010000004.1 coordinate 1,461,595, forward strand.
AGCACGATGAGGTGTTGCGGCGGATAGATGCCGGTCGCCGCGAAATAGCTGCGCTCGATGGCGCGGATATCGGGGAACAGCCGCACGATCGGCCCCTCCACCGGATCGTAGCGCTTCGGCCGCGGCGGGCTGCACAGCGCATCGAGGTCGCCCGCGATCAGCATCTCGGACAGCGCCTGTCCGTCGGGCGCGGATCGCACGACCTCGGGAAGCGTGTAGACGTGGTCGGTGATGTTGGGCTCGTCCACCGGCCCGATGCACCATTGCAGGCCCTCGGGCGGCACGCCGATGAAGCGCAGGAAATGGCGGTACCAGATCGAACCGCTGGCGACCCAGTCGTACATGCCGACCCGCCGGCCCACCAGGTCGGGCGGCGTGCGGACCGGGCCGTCCTTGCGCACGTACAGGTCGCGCGCGGTGAAGTTGCGCAACGGGAAGGCCGGCAGCGCCACCAGGCTGCGGTCGCCCTGGTCGATCCGACGCAGATGGCCGGCCATCGACGATTCGCCGCCCTGCACCGTCGGGTCCGCCGCCGCGCGGCGCAGCATCTCGGCCCGCATCGGCCACGATCCGCCGCGGCCCAGCACCATCGTCAGCGCGATGCCGTCCGGCACCACCTCGCCCACGGCGAGCGGCATCACCCGCGCATAATCGGCACAGGTCAGTCGGATCGGCAGGTCGGCCATGGCATCCTCAGGCGAAACGCAGCGCCAGCGCGGAGAAATCGTCTTCCAGCGGTCCTGGCCGCGCGGCCTGGCGCATGGTGTCGTACAGCCGGCGCGGACCGTCAGGACCCGCCATCACCGGCAGCAGGGAAAGGATCTGCGCGAGATCCCATTCCCGGCCCTCCGGGTCGGTGATCTCGAACACGCCGTCGCTGAACAGGAACAGGCAACTGCCGGGCGCCACCTTGGCCCGCGAGGCCTCCACATCCCGGTCGGCGCCGATGCCGATGGACGGGTTGCGCGTGCCCAGCGGCAAGGATTGCCTGGCGCCGGCCGGCAGCAGATAGGCCGGATGGTGACCGGCGGTGGCGAAGTTCAGCACGCGCTCGCCGACGTCGTAGACGCCGTACCACATCGTGAAGAACAGGTTGTTGTGCCGCTCCATCGGGAACATCCGGTTCAGCCCGCGGATCACCGCGGCCGGATCGCGGAAATCCACGTCGGGCAGCATCCGCTGGCGCAGCACGTTGGCGACCGTGACGGAATAGAGGGCGGCGCCGGCGCCATGCCCGGCCACGTCCACCATGAAGGCGGCGAAGCAGCGCGAATCCAGCATCTGGTAGCCGAACGAATCGCCGCCGAGACGCGTGCTGGGCTGGTAGAACCACTCCGCCTGCACCGGCCCGCTGGTGATTGGCGGCGGCAGCACCGACAGCACGTAGTCGCTCGCCTCGCCCAGCTCGCGATCGAGCGCCTCCCACCCGGCAAGTTCCTGCTGGCTGCGCCGGTGGTAGTTCAGCGAATGGGCGCCGATCGAAATCCGCGCGCCGTCCTGCAGCACCGTCGGACCGGACAGCCGCTCGCCGTTGACGAAGGTGCCATTGGTCGATCCGAGGTCGCTCAGCAGGATCTGGTCGCCCTGCCGCTCCAGCCGGCAATGACGGCGCGACACGGTGGTGCCCTCCAGGATCACGTCCGCCGGCGCGCTGCGGCCGATGGTGACGGGCAGCAATTGCAGCGGGACGTGGCGCGGCGGGGTATTCTCAGCCAGCACCAGCAGCAGGTGCGCTGACGGCTCGACCTGCGGCCGCGGAATCGTCGCACGGAAGCTGATGGTCTGTTCGGTAAAGTCCTCGTCCGCCTCTGCCACGACCATTCCACCAAAGCAAGCACATCTGCGTTACTGTGGACGGTCGGGGCAGGGCAGGCAAGTGAAGAGGTTCACACCGGAAATTCTGAGGAATCTCCGGTGGAGAACCGGCTACTGGGCGGAAGCCATCGCCGCCGGGATGGCCGACTGGATGGCCTGCATCGCGCCCATCCGGTCATGCGCCGCCAGCGCCTTCAGCGCCTGCGACACCTGCGACACCGCAGGGTTGTCGCTCGGGTTGTCGGTCTGGCCCTGCGGGACCGACCGGTCGAGCAGCCGGGTCTGCGCCATCTCCAGCGATTGCTGCGCCTCACCGGTGCGGCCCGACTGCAGGGCACGCTGTGCCGCGCGCAGGTAGTCCACCGGATTGGCGTTCGTCCCCACCCGCGGGCTGGGCAGGTTCGGCGCGATCACCGAGCGGGTGTTGTTGGGCGTGATGTTGCTGGCGTGCGAGCCCATCGGCATCGACATGCCGGTGCCGATCTCGTTGCCGGGCCGCGCGCCGGTGGTCGGGCTGGCGCCGGGCGGCACGCCCTGCTGGTTGAGCGGGACCGAGGTCTGCGCGAGGACGGGGGTGGCGAGCAGGCCGGCCAGCATGGTGAATGACAGCACGGTGAATGATGGTGCCACGGAACGCATGGGGAATTCTCCTTCGCATCCTGAGAGCGATGGCCGTGGGTACGGCGCGGGCGTGCCGCAAATGTGGCGGGACGCCGCGATGCGCGATGACAAGCGGGTGAACGTCAGCGCCAGCGCCGGTGAAACCACAGCCACTGCTCAGGATTTTCCCTGATCCAGCCCTCGATGATCGAGGTGATCATCTGGGTGGCCGGCTGCACGTCGATCCGCCCCGCCGCATCGCGCGGCAGGTCCAGCGGACCCTCGGCCGCGATGCGGAACCGGTGGCCGGGCAGGCGGATCACCCGGACGCCGACCACCGGGCAGTCGAACTGGCGTGCAAGACGGGCGACCGAGGGATTGGCCTTGCAGCGCCGCCCAAAGAACGTGACATCCACGCCGCGCGAGAAGTGCTGGTCCACCAGCATGCCGAGATGCTCGCCGCGCTCCAGCGAAGCAGCCATTTCCAACGGCGCCTGTGCCCGGCTGCGGATCAGGCGCCCCATCAGCGGCGCGCGGATGCGGGTGATCTCGCGGGCCACCGCCTTGTTGTTGGGCATCCGGTACAATACCGCCGACGGCATGCCGTGCGCCGCCGCCATCACCGCCGGCAGTTCCCAGTTGCCGAGATGCGCGGCGAAGCACAGCGCCGGCTCGCCATCGTCGTTCATCCTGGCGAACAGCGGCGCGTCCTCGCTGATGATGCGGCCGATGCTCGGATGTGCGACGTCGAAGTCCCAGAGCCGGCCGAGATGCACGTATTCGCCTGCGACGCGCCCCAGATTCTCCCACGCGCCGCGCAGCGTGGCGGCGATCCAGGCGTCATCGCGGTCGGGAAAGGCCGCGCGCAGGTTGGCCTGGCCGATGCGGTGCGCCGGGAATAGCGGCCCGAGCGTGCGGGCGATCGCGCCGCACCAGTCCGACGCGCGGTCGGGGTTGGTGCGGCGCAGGACCGCCAGCGTGTACTTCACCAGCCGGCCGAGCAGGCGGTTGCCGTAGAGCGAGGCGTACAGCGAGAGATAGCGGAACTTCACGGCGGCGGCTCAGAGTTCGACCAGCAGTTTCCCGAACACGTCGCGGGCCTCCAGCCGTGCCAGCCCGGCGCGGAACTCGTCCAGCGGATAGACCGTGTCGATCACCGGCCGCACACCGCCCGCGATTCGCCGCAGCGCGCGCGACAGCGCCGAGAGCGGCGAGCCGAACGAGCCGATGATGCGGTACTGCTGCTGGAACAACTGCATCAGGTTGATGGTTCCGGCCGGCCCCGAGGTCGCCCCGCAGGTCACCAGCCGCCCGCCGCGCTTCATCACCAGCAGCGAGCCTGCCCAGGTGTCGGCGCCGGTGTGCTCGAACACCACGTCGACGCCGCGTTTGGCGGTGAGCCTGCGCACCACGCCCTCGAACCGGTCCTCGCGGTAGTTGATCGCGTGGTCGGCGCCGAGCGCGAGGGCCTTCGCCGCCTTCTCCGCGCTGCCGACGGTGGTGATGACGGTGCAGCCCAGCGCCTTGGCGATGCGGATGGCGATGCTGCCGATGCCGGAGCCGCCGGCATGCACCAGGATGGTCTCGCCCGGTTCGAGTCGCGCATTGTCGAACAGCATGTGCTCGACGGTGGCGTAGGCGACGGCCACGCAGGCGGCGTCCTGCATCGTGACGCCGTCGGGGATCGTGGCGGTGAGGCGCGCGGGATGGTTGGTCAGTTCCTGGGCGAAGCCGTCGACGTGGAAGCCGCGCACGCCGGCCACGTTCTCGCACAAATTCTCGCGGCCGCGCGCGCAGGCGGGGCAGGTGCCGCAGACCAGCGCGGCATAGGGCACCACGCGGTCGCCCGGGACGAGGCCGGTGACGCCGTCGCCGATCGCGGTGACCTCGCACGCCGCTTCGGCGCCGACGCTGAGCGGGAAGCGGCGCTTGGCGAACGCCATGCCGCGGAAGCCCCACACGTCGATGTGGTTGAGCCCGACATAGCGGACGCGAAGCTGCACCTCGCCGGGCGCGGGCGGGGGAGGGGGGGCGCGGCTGGTCAGGGCCAGGTCACGGTCGGCGAGCAGTTGCAGGGCGCGGATCGTCGGCATGGTGCGAAGGCTGTAGGACATTGCGGCAGGCGGCGCGAGAGGGGGCACCGGGCTGGCGGGCGCGTCCCGGCTGGAGCACCGGGCTGGCGGGCGCAGGGCGGCGGTGGGTGACGCTGGACGTTGTGGCGTGCGCCAGGGGCGTGGGGCGTGGGTCGCGGGGGCGGAGAGTGGCTTATTTCAACACGGAGGCCGCGGAGGACTGCAGAGAGGCGCGGAGAAGGGACGTTCATGCGCTCCGCGCGAAGCGCCATAACCTGCTTCTCCGTGACCTCAGCGTCCTCCGTGTTGAAAAAGACTGCCGAGTTCGACCGCCGGCCAAGCCGAGTGCCCGCCCCGCCACAGCCCGGTCCCGCCGCCTCGCCCCTCCGCCACCCTACCCGCGATGGATCCCGAGCGACGCCGTGAGCCCGCCATCCACCGGGATGTAGGCGCCGTTGATATACCCGGCGGCGGGCGAGGCCAGGAAGGCGGCGACCGCGGCGATCTCCTCGGGACGCGCGAAGCGGCCGGCGGGAATGCGCCCCTCGATGCCGGGCCGGTACGCCGCGTAAGGCTCCAGCATCGCGGTATCGACGAAGCCGGGGGCGACGTAGTTCACCGTGACGCCGCGCCGCGCGCTCTCGATCGCCAGCGTCCGGACATAGGACAGCAGCGCCGCCTTGCTCGCGGCATAGGCGGCGTTGCCCTGGCTGGCATGCAGCCCCATCACCGAGCCGATGACCACGATCCGGCCGGCGCGCGCGCGCAGCATCGGCCGCACCACCGCCCGCGCGATCCGCACGAAGGACCAGTGGTTGACCTGCATCACGCGCTCGGCCGCGTCCTGGTCCATGACGGTCGCGAGCGTGTCGTAGGTGGTGCCGCTGACATGCACGAGGGCGTCCCAGGCGGAGGCGGTCTCCTGCTCCAGGGCGAAGGCCTCCACCGCGGCGCGGTCTGCGAGGTCCAGCGGGCGGGCCGGCGCCGCGCTGTCGCCGGGTGCCGTGCGGTAGGTATAGGTGACCTCGATGCCCTGGCCGGCCAGCGCCTGCACCACCGCTGCGCCGATGCCCCGGCGGCCGCCGATGACCAGCGCGCGCACGCCTATGGCAGCCCGAGCACCAGGCTGACGTTCTGCCCGCCGAAGCCGAAGGAGTTGGACAGCGCGTGCGACACCTGGGCGTCGCGCGCCACGTTGGGCACGCAGTCCACCGGCAGCGCCGGGTCCGGCGTGTCGTAGTTGATCGTCGGCGGCAGCCGGCCGTTGCGCATCGTCAGCAGGGTGAAGATCGCCTCCACCGCGCCGGCCGCGGTCAGCGAGTGGCCGATCATCGACTTGTTGGACGACATCGGGATGGCGGTCGCCCGCTCGCCGAACACGGCGGCGACGCCGACCCACTCCATCTTGTCGTTCTCCGGCGTCCCGGTGCCGTGGGCGTTGATGTAGCCGATCGCCTCCGGCGCCAGCCCGGCATCGTCCAGCGCATTCTGCATGCAGGCGACGATCGGCTTGCCGTCGGGCGAGGAGCGGGTGCGGTGGAAGCCATCCGCCTTCTCGCCGCAGCCCTCCAGCACGCCCAGGATGGTGGCGCCGCGGGCGCGGGCATGGGCCAGGCTCTCGATCACCAGCGCGCCGGCGCCTTCCGCCATCACGAACCCGTCGCGATCCTTGCTGAACGGGCGCGAGGCACCCTGCGGTGGCTCGTTGCGGGTGGACAGCGCCGACAGCAGCGAGAAGCGGATCAGGCTCTCCGGGTTCACCGAGGCGTCGGTGCCGCACACCAGCGCAGCCTCCGCCTCGCCGCGCCGGATCGCCTCGACGCCAAGCTGGATGGCCGTCGCGCCGGACGCGCAGGCGGTCGAGGTGGCGATCGTCGAGCCCCGGGTGCCGAAGCGCGCGGCCAGATTCTCGGCGACCGAGCCGAACAGGAAGCGCTCATAGTAGCGGGTGAACCGGCCGCTGCCGGCGGCGCGCAGCAGGTCGTCGTAGGTGACCGCCTCGTTGGCGCCGGAGGCGGCGACCAGTGCGCACCGCTGCGGCCACTCCATCTCGACCGGCGGCAGCGCCAGGAACATCGGCCCCGGGAAGTCGCCCGGCGCGCCGATCCCCGATTCGACGATCGCCTCGTCGATCACCAGTTCCGCGAGCCGCTCGGAGAGCGCCGGGGCGGCCATCTCGTCCACCGGCACGAAATCGACCGTGCCGGCGATGCTGGTGCGCAGGCCGGCGATCGGGAAGCGGGAGATGCGGCGAATGCCGGACTGGCCCGCGGTCAGCGCCCGCCAGTTCTCGGTCTTGCCGGCGCCGAGCGAGGTCAGCACGCCGGTGCCGGTCACCACCACCACCGGCCGGCCGCGCGAATCGAGATCACCGCGTCCCATGCCCGCCTCCTATGCCGCCTCGACCACGGCGAGCGCCTCGCCGCGCCAGTGGCCCCACGAGGTCACCAGCACCTGGCGCAGCTCCGCCTCCATCGCCGCTTCCGCCGCCTCGAGCGGGGCGAACAGGCGGCGCCGCGACACCGCCATCGCCGCCAGCGCCAGGTTCGCCGGAAACGACGGCTCCAGCGTGTGTCCGAAGGCCGTCGCGGCACCCCGCACCGGCAGGCCGGTCTCGCGCAGGAACGCGGCCTCCTCGCCGGTCGCGGCGGGCGCACCGGAGGCGCCGGAGATCACCGCGGCATGGTGCGGGGCGAGGTGCCGGCGCATCGCCGCAAGCTGGCGTTCGGCATTGGCGGTGGCCTCGCCAGGGCGGCGGCGGCAGCGGTCGGTGGCGATCGCGGCGATATGGGCGAGAACGGGGGCGCCGCGCGCCGCGGCGTGCTCGCGGCTCTCGATCACCAGGAAGCAGCCGAGCGAGCCCAGGACCATGCCGCCGCCCTGCGCCTGGCGCGCCCAGACGCCGGCGAAGGGCTGCTTCCACAGCAGCCCGCCCATCTCATAGTGCAGCAGCACGTCGGGGCGCTGCGCGTTGTAGGAGCCGCCGGTCAGGAACAGGTCCCCCTGGCCGGCGGCGATGCGGGCGCAGGCGATGCGGACGGCGTCGGTGCCGGAGGCCTCCTCGCCCATGAAGGTGCGCGAGGAGCCGACCACGCCGTGCACGATCGAGATGTTGCCGGCCAGCAGGTTGGAAAGCTGCGCCAGGAACAGCGTCGGGCGGAGGTCCGACAGCAGGTGCTCGTTGAGGAAGGCGCCCGGATCGGCGGCGCCCGGGAGCGCGGACAGGATGGCGGCATCGGCCGCGTAGTCGCGCTCGCCGCCGCCCGCGGCGACGATCATGTCCATGCGCGACAGCAGCGCGGCGTCGCCCTTCACCCCGGCCGAATCGAGTGCCAGGCCGGCGGCGTAGGTGCCCATGCGCTGCCACGCCTCCATCTGGCGCTGGTCGCCGCGCTTGGGGATCTGGCGGTCGAGTTCCAGCTTCGCCAGCGGATGCACCGGCCAGGGCGCGAAACTGTCCGCATCGACCACCGGCTGGAAGCCGCCCTCGCGGTTCAGCGCTGCCCAATGGGCATCGATCCCCTCGCCCAGGCAGGAGACCAGGCCGATTCCGGTGATCACCGCGTCGCGCGGATTAGCCATCCAGGAACGCCTCCGGCACCGCGACTCGCCGTGCGGTCGCCAGCATCTCAGCGCGCAGCGTCTCGTTGGGGAAGGGGACGACGCGATAGGTGATCTCGGCGTCCGCGACCTTCTTGCCGCCCGAGGTGATGCTGCCGGCGACCACCGCGTAGCCGGAGCCGTCGTGCAGCAGGCGGGCTTCGGCCAGCAATGCCTCGCCGGGGACGACGAAGGCGCGCAGCTTGGCCTCCTTCACCTGGACCAGGAAGGGCATGCGCTGAAAGCGCAGCGTCGCGAGCACCAGCCACCCGCCGGTCTGCGCCATGGTCTCGATCATCAGCACGCCAGGCAGCAGCGGATGGCCGGGAAAATGCCCTTCGAATACCGGGCTGGCCTCGGGCACGGCGCATTCGGCGCGCACGGTCCGCGCCTCCGGATCGAGCGCCACGATCCGGTCCACCATCTGGAAGTATTCCAGGCGCATGGCGCGCTCAGGCGGCCTTGGCGGCCACCAATTTATCGATGTTGGCGCAGAGGTTGCCCAGGACGAAATATTCTTCCGTGGAGACCTTCCCCTCGTTGACCTCCTGGGTCCACTGCTCGAGCGGCATCTTGATGCCGAACGCCTTGTCGATGGCGAAGGCGACGTCGAGGAAGTCCAGGCTGTCGATGCCGAGATCGTTGATGGCGTGGCTCTCCGGCGTGATGGTGTCACGCGGAATGTCGCAGGTTTCGGCAATGATTCCGGCGACGGTCTCGAAGGTCGACGACATCGATCAGTCCCTGAAAGCCCGGCGGGGCACTAACACCGTGGCGGGGGTGCCGCAAGTGCGAGGGGTTTCACCCCTCACCCCGACCAAGGGGCGCTGCCCCCTGGCGGGGTCCGGGGCAGAGCCCCGCGCACTTCCGCTACAGCCAGTGCGCAGCCCGCCAGACCCAGCCCGCCCCGGTCCTCTCCCAGTATCCCGGCATCCAGGTGCCGCTATGTCCCGCCGCCTCCACATACTGCCCAGGCGTCCAGACATAGCTGCTCCCGGTCCAGTCCCAGTGGCCGGGCTGCCACATCAGCGGCACCGGGCTGACCGGCGGCTTCGGAATCGCCTCGGCCATCGGCGGCGGGATGGCGGCGGGAGGCCCGCCATCCGCCGCGCAGGCCCCCAGCAGGAGCAGGACGACGAGGGCACAGTGCTTCATCTCGGGTCTCCTCAGCCTGGCAGCAGCACGGTGGCGACGGCCTGGGCGGCGATCCCCTCGCCGCGGCCGGTGAAGCCGAGTCGCTCCGTGGTCGTGGCCTTCACCGACACGCAGGACGGCGGCACGCCCAAGATGGTCGCCAGCCGCTCCGCCATCGCGGCGGCGTGCGGCGCGATCTTCGGGCGCTCGCAGATCAGCGTGACGTCGACATTCGCCAGCCGCCCGGAGCGGGCCGCGATGCGCCCGGCCGCATGGGCCAGGAAGCGCGCGCTGTCGGCATCCTTCCAGGTGGCCTGCGAGGGCGGGAAGTGGCGGCCGATATCGCCCTCCGCAAGGGCCCCGTAGATAGCGTCGCACAGCGCATGGATGCCGACATCGGCGTCCGAATGGCCGGCGAGCCCCTTGTCGTGCGGCACCGCGACGCCGCACAGCATCAGGGGCCGGCCCGCCTTCAGCACGTGGACGTCGAAGCCGGTGCCGACGCGCGGGATCAGGGTGGCGGTCATGGCACGCTCCAGCCGGGACAGGTCCTCGGCATAGGTCAGCTTGATGTTGTCGTCCGACCCCCGCGACGATGGCGACGGTCTCGCCCGCCGCCTCCAGCATCGCCGCATCGTCGGTGGCGCCGGCAACGCCGCTGCGATGCGCGGCGAGCAGCACCGGAAACCGGAAGGCCTGCGGCGTCTGCGCACGATACAGCCCGTCGCGCGGCAGCGTGCCGGTGATCAGGCCGCCGGCCACGCGCTTCAGCGTATCGGCGACCGGCACCGCGGGGATGGCGCCCGCCGCATGGCCGAGTGCCGCGATCAGCGCCGGGATCGTGCCGGGCGGGATCAGCGGCCGCGCCGCGTCGTGCACCAGCACGATGTCGGGAGCCGCGGCGGTCAGCGCCTCGAGACCGGCGCGCACGCTGTCCTGGCGCGTGGCGCCGCCCGCCACGACGGGGAGGTGCGGCAGGCCGGCCAGGGCAGCGGCGATCGGCCCGGCCTCGCCGACCGGCTGCAGAAGCTGGACATGGGCGGCGAGCGTCTCGGCGGCGTGACGCATCACCGGCCGCCCGGCGAGCGTCAGGAACTGCTTCGGGGTCTCGGCGCCGAATCGGGTGCCGGAGCCGGCTGCCACCAGAATCGCTGCGATCTGCATCGCGGCACCGTTGCCGCCAGCCGACGGCATCGTCAACAGCGGGCCCTCGGTTCGTGCCTGTCGGCGCCGGGCTGGATTTGCTATGTCGCGCGCCATGAAAGAGCCTGTCGATTACGTCCGCCTGCGCCCCCTGCCGCTGCTCATCTTCAGTTCCCGCTGGCTGCAGCTTCCGCTGTATCTCGGGCTGATCGGCGCGCAGTGCGTCTATGTGTTCCTGTTCCTCAAGGAACTCTGGCACCTGGTGACCGAGGCCGCCCATTTCAGCGAGCAGCAGATCATGCTGATCGTGCTGGGCCTGATCGACGTGGTGATGATCTCCAACCTGCTGGTGATGGTCATCGTCGGCGGCTACGAGACCTTCGTGTCGCGGCTGCGCCTGGAGGGCCATCCCGACCAGCCGGAATGGCTCAGCCACGTGAATGCCGGCGTGCTGAAGGTGAAGCTGGCGATGGCGATCATCGGCATCTCCTCGATCCACCTGCTGCGCACGTTCATCGAGGCGAGTGCGATCGGCATGCCGAATGCCCGCGTCACCACCGACGGCGTGATGTGGCAGACCACCATCCACATGGTGTTCATCATCTCGGCGGTCGGCATCGCCTATGTCGACCGGCTGGGCCAGGAACGGCACTGACCGCGGCCTCGCAAAGCCCGGCATGTTCGGCCGCGACATGCGGCCCCGGGCGCCGCTCTCAGCCGGCGACGGCCGCGCGCTTGCGCTCCGCCACGATCAGCATCTCGATGAAGCACCTGACCTTCGCGGGCCGGAAGCGCGCGGCGGGATAGACGGCGTGGATGCCGCCCTCCGGCAGGGTCCAGCCGGGCAGCAGGCGCACGAGGCGTCCCTCCGCGACCGCGCGGTGCACCAGGCAATCCGGCAAGCACGGTCACGCCCGCGCCGGCGATGACGCAGGCCAGCGTGGCGGGCGTCATGTCGGCCCAGACGATGGCCCGTGCTGAGATCGCGACGCGCTCCCGCCCGCGGCTGAACGTCCAGTCGAGCGGGCGCTTCAGCAGGCGGTTGGCGATCCACGGCACGTCTTCCAGGTCCTTGGGCGCCAGGTCGCGCGGCAGCGTGCGGGCGAACTCCGGCGTGCAGACGAGGGCCTGGCGGAAGCTGCCGAGACGCCGGGAGGGGTGGCTGCTGTCCGGCAACCAGCCGAGCCGGATGGCGACGTCGACATTGGTCGCGATCAGGTCGAGCAGCGTGTCGTCGAACCTGACATCGACGCTCATCAGGGGAAAGCGGCGGAGGTATTCGCCGATCACCGGTGCCACGGACGATCTCGCCGTATCCGATCGGCGCGGTGATCGACAGCGTGCCCGTGGGTTCGGTCGCGCCCTGGGACGCCTCGCCGAAGGCTTCCGCAGCGTCCCGCAACAGGGCTGCGGCGCGCTCGTAGAACCACCGCCCGCTCTCCGTCAGTTGGAGTTTGCGCGTCGTCCTGACCAGCAGCGCGATCCGCAGTTCATCTTCCAGTTGCATCACTTGGTGGCTGACGACGGTCTTCGCGAGGCCCAGGCGCGCGGCGGCCGCGGTGAAGGAGCCGGCTTCGACGACCGAGGTGAAATAGCGCAGCCGGTTCAGGTTGGGGGCTTCGGGCACCGGAGGCTCATTGTCCGATCTGAAGTTACAATCTGTCCAAATCGTCCTGCCTTATCATCCAAAATGCAAGACCCCATCATTCACCCAGACGCGGCGAAGACAAGCATGCCGCATGGACCAATGGAGCAGAAGATGAACACAGTCGCCATTGTGTATTACAGCGGTTATGGCCACACGGCCCGGCAGGCCCAGGCGGTCACCGATGGTGTGGCCTCGGTGCCCGGCATCGAGGCGCTGGTCGTGCGCATTCCCGAGGACGGGGTGGTTTCGCCCGAAACGTTCGAGGCGATCGGCGAGGCCACCGCGATCATCTACGGCAGCCCGACCTACATGGGCGGCCCGTCCTGGCAGTTCAAACGCTTCGCCGATGCGACCTCCAAGGTCTGGATCATGCAGAGCTGGAAGGACAAGCTGGCCGCGGGATTCACCAACTCCGCGTCGCTCAACGGCGACAAGGGGTCGACGATCAGCTACCTCTTCACCCTCTCGCAGCAGCATGGACAGATCTGGGTTGGCACCGGCCTGTTGCCGTCGAACCGGCTCGAGAGCGGCCATGGCGACGTGAACTATGCGGGCGGCTTCGCCGGCGCGCTGGCGATCTCGCCATCCGATGCGAGTGCCGAACAGGCACCACGCGCCGGCGATCTGGAAAACGGCGCGGCTGCTCGGCCGGCGCGTCGCCGAATTGGCCAGTCGCTTCTGACCGCTTCGTGCGGGAGGCTCGCGCGCCGAGCCTTCCGCGCGCGGCGGCCGCCGGGAGGAACCGTCATGTCCGCGCCGTTCGTTCACCACGCACAGCATCGCGTGGCGGCTCCGCACATCCTTGGCCTGATCGGGCGAAAATCCGCGGCGCCCCACCCGTGCTGCGAGGCGCCGCGTGGCGCTGACGGCAGGGCGGGCGCATGGCCCGATGGTTCGCCGGCCGTGTCGCCGGGCTCGCCGGTCGCGGCTCCCCGCCCGCGTGCGGTGATCGCGCAGGCGAAACCCGTGACGTCCGCTCCGCTGCTGCACTACGTCTATGATCCGCTGTGCGGCTGGTGCTACGCCGCCGCTCCGCTGGTGGCGGCGGCGGCCGCGTCCGGGGTCACCATCGCCTTGCATGGCGGTGGTCTGTTCGATCCCGCGCGCCATGTTCCGGCCGAGAAACGGCAGGCGATCCGCATGGCGGACCGGCGCATCGCCGCGCTGACCGGGCAGACATTCGCCAGTGCCTATCTCGATGGCCTGCTCGCCGACCCGCGGACGATGTGGTGGTCGCGACCGGCGATCGCCGCGGTCCTGGCCGCCGACGCCGTCGATCCGGGCAGCGCGAGCAGGATGCTGCACGCCATCCAGCAGGCGCAGTATCGCGAGGGCCTGCGTGTCGGGGAGGCGGAGGTGCTGGCGGATGTCGCCCGTGGCCTGGGGATCGATGCGGCGCGGTTCCTGGCGGCGCTCCGGGCGGTGCCGGTGGACCACCATATCCGCGCGACCCGGCTGTTCATGGCGCGGGTCGGCGTCAACGGCTTCCCTGCGTTCATCCTCGAGGCGGGCGGCCGGTTCCGGCGCATTCCCCACGACTCGGTCTACGGCGATCCGCCGGCCTTCGTCATGCGGCTGCGGAAGGTCGCCGGCTAAGGGAGTGCCGCAGCGGGCTCGGACCCGCTGCGGCGCCGTCCGTCAGGTGGGAACGTGCGGGGCGAGCGCCGCCCGGAGCGCCTCTTCCTTCGCGTGGTCGAACGACGTGCTGATGACGGTGCCGCCGACGCCCTGGAGATCGGCCAGCACCTTGTCGGTGGTCATCTTGCGGATCAGCAGGAAGAGCCCTGCCTGACCGGGCTTCAGCGCCTGCGCGGCGGCCTTCATCTTGTCGTCATCGATGCCGATATCGGTCAGTGCGCCGCCGATCGCGCCGGCGGCCGCGCCCACCGCGGTGCCGGCCAGCGGCATCAGGAACAGCCAGCCGAACAGCGTGCCCCACAGCGCGCCGCTCAATGCGCCATAGGCCGTGGGATGCAGAAGCTGGTTCAGCTTCACCCGGCCCGACTCGGTCCTCGTGGCGATCACCGCATCACCGACCTCGATCAGGTAATCCTGCTGCAGGTCCAGGATCTTCTGCCGGACCTCTTCGGCCTTCTCCTCGGATTCGAAAGCGATGAACACCAGGTCGCTCATGTCGTACTCCTTCAGCGGAAGCTGCGGTTGCGCGTCCGTCTCGCCAATGGCGAGACGTGTCACGGGATGCCCTGCTCAAACACAAACGCACGCGCGGACGCCAGGGTGAATAGCACGCCGGCTTGTCCTCGATGGCTGCATCCGTTCGCTATGGCTGGACCGTCCCGGCGAATGGACGGCCGTTCGGCATGAACACTCCGAGGGTGACGCGCGATGCCGGCCCGCTTCACGCATACTCTGCTTGTCGCGACGCCGCGTCGCGTGGCAGACAGCGCGCATGCTGAGCCGACGCCTGCTCCTGGCCGCCGCGCTGCCCACCGCACTCGCCGGACCCGCCCGCGCGGCCACCGACAGCTTCCAGGGCTTCCTCACCGGCCTGCGTGCCGAGGCGCGCCGCTCGGGGATCTCGGCGGCGACGTTGGACCGCGCGCTCGCCGGCATCCAGCCCAACCAGAAGGTGCTGGACCGCGATCGCCACCAGCCCGAATTCACCATGACCTGGACGCGCTACCGCGCCCTGCTGATCACCGACCAGCGCATCGCCAACGGCCGCGCGGCGTACCAGCAGAACCGCGCGCTGCTCGCCCGCGTGCATGACCGCTTCGGCGTCGATCCCGGCGTGATCACCGGCATCTGGGGCCTCGAATCCAGCTTCGGCACCGGCATGGGCGACTTCCACGTGGTGGAGGCGCTCGCCACGCTCGCGTGGGAGGGCCGCCGCGCCAGCTTCTTCCGCGGCGAACTGATGGCCGCGCTGCGCATCCTCGACCAGGGCGACGTGACGCCGCAGCGCATGCTGGGCTCCTACGCCGGCGCGATGGGGCAGCCGCAGTTCATGCCGTCGTCCTACCTGCGCTTCGCGGTGGATTTCGACGGCCAGGGCACCCGCGACATCTGGACCAGCAAGGCCGATGTGTTCGGCTCGATTGCCAACTACCTGACGAAATCGGGCTGGCGCGACGGCGAGTCCTGGGGCCAGCCGGTCACGCTGCCCTCCAGCCTCGACCGCACCGGCATGGGACGCGACAACCGCAAGCCGGCGGGCGAGTGGGAACGCCTGGGCGTGCGAACCGCGAACGGCCGGCCGCTGGCGCGCCCCGACGCGCAGGCGGCCGTCGTGCTGCCGGACGGGCCGGGCGGCGAGGCCTTCCTGGTCTACGCCAATTTCACCGCCATCCGCCGCTACAACCCGTCCGACTATTACGCGCTGACGGTCGGCCTGCTCGGCGATTCGCTCGTCGCGTGAGGCTGGCGCTCGCGCTGCTGCTGGTGCCGCTGGCGACGTCCTGCCAACGCCCGCCGCCGGCCAATCCGCACTATGTCCTTGGCGCGCCCTACCAGGCGGGCGGCGTGTGGTACTATCCGCGCGAGAGCTATGAGGGCGTGGAGACCGGCCTCGCCACCGTCTACGGATCCGGCCATGCCGACCTGACGACGGACGGCGAGGTGTTCGACCAGTCGGCGCTGGCCGCTGCGCACCAGACGCTGCAGCTTCCGGCGATCGCGCGCGTCACCAACCTGGAGAACGGCCTGCAGGTCGTGGTGCGCATCAACGATCGCGGGCCGGCGACGCCACATCGGCTGCTGGAGGTCACCAGCCGCACCGCCACGCTACTGCAATTCGCCCGCGATACACCGACGCGCGTGCGCCTGGAGGTGCTGCCGGGCGAGAGCCGCGCCGCCGCCGATGCGGTGCCCGGCGCGCCGAAGCTGGACCTCGCCGCGGCGCCGATCGGTGCCGTGCAGCAGAGCGATCTCGGCCCGCCCGGCAGCGTGGCCCTGGCCGGAGCGCCGCGCGCCGCCACCGCAGCCTCGGCGCCTGCCGTGGCGGCGGATGCACCCGGACTGCGGCTGCCCGAGGTGCTGACGCAGGGCTATCCCCAGCCGGGCCAGTTGTTCATCCGGCTCGGTACGTTCCACAACTACCAGTATGCCAACATGCAGCGTGCCCGCGTCGGCGGCCTCGGTGCCGCCATCGTCAGCAGCGGCTCGGGGCGCATCCAGACGCACCAGGTGATCGTCGGACCGCTGGCGAACGTGCCGCAGGCCGACATCGTGCTGGACCAGGTGCTGCGCTCCGGGGTAACCGATGCCAGGATCGTCGTGGAATAGGAGTCGAGTCCCGATGCTCACCCGTCGGCAGGCCTTGCTGGCTTCAGCCATCGTCGCCGGCGGGACATGGCCGGCGGCCGCGCAGCAGCGTCGTCCCGCCCCGGCCAGGCGCGGCGCCAAGAAGGACGCGCCGACCGGCAGCCCGGCGGATACGCCGATCGGCCCGGTCGACACCACCGCCCGCTGGGCCATCATCGTCGATTTCACCTCCGGCGCGACCCTGCTGGAAAAGAACGCCGATGTGCAGATGCCGCCCTCGTCGATGACCAAGCTGATGACGATCTACCTGGTCTACGAGCGGCTGAAGCAGGGCAAGATGCGGCTCGAGGACGAATTGCTGGTGAGCGAGCGCGCCTGGAAGATGGGCGGCTCCAAGATGTTCGTGCAGGTCGGCACCCAGGTGAAGGTCGAGGACCTGATCCGCGGCGTCATCGTGCAGTCCGGCAACGACGCCTGCATCGTGTTTGCCGAGGCGATCTCGGGATCCGAGGAGCAGTTCGCCGAACTGATGAACCAGAAGGCGAAGGAACTCGGGCTCAGCACGTCGAACTTCCGCAACTCGACCGGCTGGCCCGATCCCGAGCAACACATGAGCTGCCGCGACATCGCGACGCTGGCGCGGCGCATCATCCGCGACTTCCCCGAGTATTATCATTACGACTCGGAAAAGTCGTTCAAGTACAACAATATCGAGCAGGGCAACCGCAATCCCCTGGTGCAGAAGGGCACGGCGGATGGATTGAAGACCGGCCACACCGAGGCCGGCGGCTACGGCCTGGCGGCCAGCAGCAAGCGCGGCGAGCGGCGGGTGATCATCGTGCTGAACGGCCTCGACACGATGCACCAGCGCGCCGAAGAGGGCGAGCGCCTGATGGACTGGGCGTTCGCGAACTTCGAGGATGTGACGCTGTTCGCTGCCGGCGACGTCATCGAGCGCGTGCCCGTCTGGCTCGGCACCAGCCCCACCGTGCCGCTGGTCGGCGGGCGCGATCTCGTGGTGACGATGCCGCGCAACTGGCGGAAGAACGCCTCGGTGAAGGTGAGCTATGACGCGCCGATCCGCGCGCCGGTCGCCAAGGGCACGACGCTGGGCAAGCTGGTGGTCGCGGGGCAGGGCGTGCCGAACATGGATGTGCCGCTGCTCGCCGGCGAGGACGTGCCGAAGCTCAGCCTGCCGGGACGCGCGATGGCGGTGCTGTCCCATTACGTGACGGGTGGCTAGCTTCATCACGCTGGAAGGCGGCGAGGGCGCGGGCAAGTCGACCCAGGCACGATTGCTGGCCGATGCCCTCGTGGCGCTCGGCCTGCCGGTGCTGCGCACGCGCGAACCGGGCGGTGCACCAGGGGCGGAACTGCTGCGCGGCCTGCTGCTGGGCGGACCCATCGAATGGTCGGCGCCGGCGGAAACGCTGCTGCACTTCGCCGCCCGCGCGGAGCACGTGGCGAAGACCATCCGTCCGGCGCTGGCCGCGGGGCTGTGGGTGGTGTGCGACCGGTTCTACGATTCCACCATGGCGTATCAGGGCTACGGCCAGGGCAACGATCGCGCAACGATCGCCACGCTCGCGGGACTGCTGGGGCTGGTGCCCGACGTGACGCTGGTGCTGGACGTGAGCGAGGCGGTGGCCGATGCGCGGCGGATGCAGCGTGCGGCTGCATCCGACCGCTACGAGCGCCTCGACGCGGCATTCCACACGCGGGTGCGGCACGGCTTCCGCGCCATCGCCGCCGCCGCACCCGACCGCTGCGTCCTGGTGGCCGCGGATGCGGGCGTCGCCGATGTCCATGCTGCCATCATGGAGGCCCTGCGCGGCCGGTCGATCCTGCCGGTTTGATCGCCGCGCTCCGACGGTCGTACAACGGTCGCTCAAGGGAGCGAGGTGATCCAATGACCCAAGAACCCCGCCGCGCGCATCTGATCGCTGGCGGCTTTCCGCCAGGCTCGAACGCCGGCCACGACCATGACTTTGCCCGCCTGCGGCTGCTCGGCCTGCTGGCCGGGAAGGAGATCGCGGCGACCGTCGGCAACGACTTCGCCGATGTGGAGAAGTGGCTGCCGGTGTCCCGCCTGCTGATCACCTATGTCGCGGGGCCGTATCCGAGCGGCGCACAGTGCCGTGCGATCGAGGGATGGCTCGAATCCGGCGGCCACTGGCTGGCGCTGCACGGCACGAGCGGCGGCCGCGCCGAGCGGGTGGACGGCAGCCGCCAGCGCCGCACGGTGAAGACCGAGCATCACGCGCTGCTCGGCAGCTATTTCCTGACCCATCCGCCGATCTGCACCATCCAGGTGGACGTGAGCCCCGTCGCACATCCGCTCACCCAGGGTCTCGGCACGTCGTTCCAGGTCGAGGACGAGCCCTATTTCATCGAGTTGCAGGATGCGGCGTCGACGCAGGTGCTGCTGACGGCGGATTACGGTCCCGAGGCGGCCTCGCCGGCGATCGGCACGCTGTATCCGGCCGACACGTCGCTGCAGCCGGACGGCCATACCCGTGTGCTGGCCTACACCCGTCGGATCGGTGG
Source organism: Acetobacteraceae bacterium (assembly GCA_037201625.1). Lineage (GTDB taxonomy): Bacteria > Pseudomonadota > Alphaproteobacteria > Acetobacterales > Acetobacteraceae > JAMXLO01. Next base: position 1,480,378 of record JBBCGR010000004.1, read on the forward strand.
CGGTGCCGTCACCTATTGTGCGCTGGGCCATTGCCACAACCCGGCGATCCATGCCGGCCGTACGCCGACACCGGGAGAAACCACGTCGCCCACCTTCCACGGGGCCTGGGACAGCGACGGGTTCGTGACCTTCCTGCGCAACGCGATCGCCTGGCGCCCGGCCGGCTGAACGGGGCGATCGCTGTCGGGAGACGCGCGGGTTGTTTCGGGAGGCGACCGGGGTGGAGGGCCGTGAATGTCGGGCGGGATCGCGGGGCGCCATACGTATGTAGCTACATGTCGGCGTAACCACCCCCGACCGGCCAGCGTACGGCAACCGCTCGGACGGCGCATACTCGGCCGGCCACATTCCCGTCGTGTGACGCAACGGCCGGCGAGCGGTTGACCCGCCGCCGGCGCGGGAACATCCTTCCCCTCGAACGACCAAGGCCCGCTCACGGCCTCCGGGTTCCTTCGCACGCACCGCCCCAGGCCGTCACGGCGCCAGAACGGACGCACGTCCATCGCGGAGAATGCCGCGAAACGGGGGAGGGGACGCTCATGTCGCCACGACACGCGCGACGGCGCCTGGCATGGGCACTGTTGTTCGCCATAGGCCTCGCGACGACAGCCGCGGCACAGCCCCGCGCGCCGTCCGGCCGCGTCGTGATGGCGTGGCACGTGACCATCGCGCCAAGCTGGTTCGATCCGTCCACCGCTCCGCCGCAGATCACGCCGTTCGGCATGCTCTACGCGATCCACGATGCGCTGGTGCGGCCCTATCCGGGCGAGCGGATGGGGCCGAGCCTGGCCGAAGCGTGGAGCGAGAGCGAGGATGGGCTGGTCTACGAATTCCGCCTGCGTCCGAACCTGCGGTTCCACAATGGCGATCCGGTGACGACGGAGGACGTGAAGTTCAGCTTCGAGCGCTATCGTGGCGCCGCGTCGAGGACGCTGCACGAGCATGTCACGCAGGTGGAGATCGTCGACCCGCGCATCGTGCGCTTCCACCTGGGCGCGCCGTGGCCCGACTTCATGACCTTCATGGGCACGACCGCCAGCGCCGCCGGCATCGTTGTGCCGAAGCGCTACCTGACCGAGATCGGAGACGATGCGTTCAAGAAACATCCGATCGGTGCGGGTCCCTATCGCTATGTCAGTGCCAAGCCCGGCATCGAGTATGTGCTGGAGGCTGTGCCGGAGTACTGGCGGCGCGTGCCGAACGTGAAGACGCTGGTGATGCGCAGCGTCCCCGAGGCCACCACGCGCGCGCTGATGGTGCGCACGGGCGAGGCGGATATCGGCATCACGCTCGACGGGCCGGATGCCGAAGCCTTGCAGAAGGCCGGCGTCAGGATCGTGTCGTCGAAGCATGCGTCGATCTTCTGGATCGAGTTTCCGCGGCAATGGGATGCGAAATCCCCTTGGCACGATCAGCGGCTTCGCCAGGCGGTGAACCTGGCGCTCGACCGCAAGGGGATCAACCACGCCGCGTGCCTGGATTTCTGTCCCCCGGCCGGGGTGATCGTGCCGCGGGTGATGGATTTCGCGTTACAGGTGGAACCGCCGCCCTATGATCCGGCCAGGGCGCGGCAGCTTCTGGCCGAGGCCGGCTATCCCAATGGCTTCGATGCCGGCGAGTTCGCGGCGTTCCCGGGATTCCCGACGGTTGCCGAGGCGATCGTGAACGACCTGAACGCGGTCGGCATCCGCGTGCGGTTCCGCCAGATGGAACGGGCGACGTTCTATGCCAACTGGCTCGAGAAGAAGCTGCCGGCGATCTACATGGTCGCGTCCGGCAATTCTGGGAATGCGGCGAGCCGGGTGGAGTCGTTCATCTGGTCCAGGGGCGCCTATGCCAATGGCGGCTATCCCGACATCGACGCGCTGTTCCTGCGGCAGGGCGGCGAGCGCGATCCGGCCACGCGCGGCGGGATGCTGGCGCAGATCCAGCAACTGACGATCGACCGGGCGATGTTCGCGCCGGTGATGGACCTGCGCACCCTGAACGGCATCGGGCCTCGGGTGAGCAGGGACACGATCACCGATGTCTGGATGAGCCCGTTCCCGTCCTATGAGGACATGGAGATCAGGGAGTGATTTCGCGCGGGGCTGGCGCTTGAACGCGGTCCGGTGGGGTGGGCTCGTGCGGTGGCCGGCCGGCTGTGCTGGAGAGACGGCGCGCGCCGATGGTTGACGCGGTTCGGCACCGGGCGGACACTTGGCCGGTCAATCGGAAGAAGACCCGACCATGGAAACGGCCCCGCTGAAGGTATTCTGGCAGCCTGGGTGAACGAGCTGCCTGAAACTCAAAGAGTTTCTCTCGGTCCGTGCGATCGAGTTCATCTCCGTCAATGTGCTGGAAGACCCCGCCGGGCTCGATGAGCTGAGGCGGCTCGGGGCACGCTCCATTCCGGTCCTGTCGCGCGGCGACGCGTTCGTCTTCGCGCAGAACCTGGGCCATGTCGTGAAATTCCTGGGGCTCGACGAGGCGACCGGACCGGTGCTGTCGCCGGCGCAACTGGTGGAGCGGCTGGCGCTGTTCCTGGCGGCGGCGCTCCGCATGATCCCGCAGATGCCGGACGCGAGCCTGGCGACCGAGGTGCCCAACCGGCCGCGCAGCTACCGCGTGCTCGGCCACCACATCTTCCGCATCGCCGAGACCTTCCTCGAGGTCGCGCAGGGTGACGCGCTGACGTCCGAGAACCTGGGAAGGCTGCCGCCCGACGATATGCAGTCCACGGCGGCGATCGTCAGCTACGGCGCCGATGTGCGGGAGCGGCTGGTGGCGTGGTGGGCGGCCAAACCCGACAAGTCGGGCCGCGATCCGGTGCAGACCTATTATGGACCGCAGACGCTGCACGAGTACCTCGAGCGCACGACCTGGCACTCCGGCCAGCACGTCCGCCAGTGGGTCATGCTGCTGGAGATGGGCGGCATCGCCCCCGACCGTCCGCCGGTCCCGGCCGACTTCGCCGGCCTGCCGATGCCCAGCCAGGCGTGGGATGGCTGAGCGTGACGACCGCAGGCGCGCCCGCCGCAGGTCCTGGCCCCACCCTCAGGGGGTCCCCTCAGGGGGTCCGCAAACGCCAGAAGCTGACCACGGCCGCGCCGCCGGCGGAGGCGGCGGCCACGATCAGCGCATGCCGCGTGCCGTCCTCCGGGAACAGCCCGAACATCAGCGCCACCAATGCCGCGCCCATGCTCTGGCCCACCAGCCGCGCGGTCGCCTGCATCCCGCTCGCGGCCCCCGCGCGGCCCGGCGGCGCGGCGGTGAGGATCGCCCGGTTGTTGGGCGTGTTGAAGAAGCCGAAGCCGATGCCGCAGATCAGCATGCGCCAGGCGATGTCGATCTCGCTCGGACTGGGCGGCAGCAGGCTCAGCAGGGCCAGGCCCGTCGCCATCACCGTCAGGCCGAAGCCGCCCAGCAGGCCGGCCGGATAGCGGTCCGACAGGCGGCCGGTGAACGGCGCGATCACCGCGACCGCCAGCGGCCAGGGGGTCAGCAGCACGCCGGTCTGCACCTGGCTCAGTCCCAGCGTGTTCTGGAACAGGAAGGGCAGCGACACCATCGCCATCGCCTGCGCGATGAAGGAGCAGATCGAGGTCGCCACCGACAGCGCGAACAGCCGGATGCGCATCAGGTCGATCGGCAGCAGCGGCGAGGTGCGCGAAAGCTGGCGGATCACCAGCACCACGCCGCAGGCCAGCCCCACCGCAAGCTGCGCGCCGGCGAACAGCAGGCTCTCGCCGTGGCCCAGCCCGCTGATCGTGCTGATCAGGATGCCGAAGGTGAGCGCGCTCCAGATGGCGCTCTGTGCGTCGAACCGCACGCCGGAGCGGCCGGTCTCCGGCAGGGCGCGGAAGGCGATCGGGATGGCGATCGCGCCGAGCGGCACGTTCAGCGCGAACAGCCAGGGCCAGGGTGCCACCGCCAGGACCGCGGCGGCGACCGTCGGGCCGGCGGCTGACGCGATCGAGCCGATCGTCGCGTTCAGCCCGACCCCGCGGCCGATCCAGCGGCGCGGATAGATGAAGCGCACCAGCGCGCCGTTCACGCTCATGATGCCGGCGGCGCCGAACCCCTGAGCGATGCGCGCGATGGTCAGCGTGGTCAGCGAGTCCGACATCGCACAGCCGAGCGAGGCGATGGTGAACACGATCATCCCGTACTGGTAGACGCGGCGGTAGCCGTAGATGTCGCCCAGCGAGGCGAGCGGCAGCAGCGAGATCGTCACCGCAAGCTGATAGGCGTTCACCACCCAGATCGAGGCCGCCGGGCTGGCATACAGGTCGCGCGCGATGGTCGGCAGCGCCACGTTGGCGATCGAGCCGTCCAGCACCGCGAGCGTCAGCCCCAGCGCGATGGTGAGGATCGCCCAGTAGCGCTGCGGGAGGGGAACGCCGTCGGGGACGGCGATATGGGGTGATGGCGCCGGCGGGTCCGCCATCAGTTGGCCAGGGCCGGCGCCGGCAGCAGCGCCAGCACCGAGTCGCGCACCGTCGCCACGTCCAGCGCCGCCAGGTCCGGCCGCCGCAGCACCAGCACCGCCGCGCCGCGCGGAGCACACTGCGCCGGGTCGGAATCGCGCGAGAACAGCACGATGGACGGACATCCGGCGGCGGCGGTCAGGTGCATCGGGCCGGTGTCGTTGCCGATGGCGATGCTGGCGGCGCGCGCCAGGCTGGTGAGCTGGCTGAGGTCGGTGCGGCCGGTGAGGTCGATCGCGGCGGGGATCGCCTGCGCCAGCGTCCGCTCGTGGGCCGTGCCGACCACCACCGGCGTCAGCCCGAGATGCACCAGGCGCGTCGCCAGATCCTGGTAGTGCTGCACCGGCCAGCGCTTGACCGGCCGGTGCGGCGAACTGCCGGGCGCCAGCAGCGCGAACCGCGCAGGCAGGGCGAACCCGCCGATGTCACCGCTGCTCCATGACAGATCGACCGGCTGCTGGGCCGTGATGCCCGCCTGGCGAAGCTGGCCGAACTGGCGGTCGATGTCGTGCAGCCGGTCGCGGTCGGGGTCACGGTCCGGCAGCGAGCAGCCGGCCACGTTGCCGGACCAGTCCGGCCGGTTGCGCCCCGTGAGCAGCCGGAAATAGCGGCCGGAGCGGCCCGAGGTCTGCAGGTCGTAGACCCGGTCGAACCTGCCGCCGACCAGCCGCCGGCGCAGCCGCAGCCAGGCGCCGAGTTCCCACCAGTCGGGTCGCTCGTCGATCCAGATGTCGTCGAACCACGGCGCGCGCGCCAGCCAGCCGGCGAACGGCGCCGTGGTCAGCAGCGTGATGCGGGCGGCCGGATGGTGGCGGCGGATGGTCGCGAACGGCGCGAGCGAGAGGATCACGTTCCCCAGCGCTCCGAGCTTGACCACCAGGATGCGGCGCGGTTCCTCCATCACGCCGGCGGGTGGGTCGCCGCCCAGTGGCGTGCGATGTCGAGCCGCCGCGTGATCCAGACGCCCGGCGTCTGGCCCACGTGGTCGAGCAGCCGTTCCAGGCCTGCGGCACGCGCCGGGTGGCCGATGATCCGCATGTGCAGGCCGATGGACAGCATGCGCGGCTGCGTCGCCCCCTCGCGATACAGGAAGTCGAACGCATCGCGGCAATAGGTGAAGAAATCGTCACCGGTGGCGAAGGTGCCGCGACCGAACTTGGAGTCGTTGGTCGACAGGCTGTACGGCACCACCAGATGCGGCCGCCCCTGCACCTTGGTCCAATACGGCAGTTCATCGTCGTAAGCATCTGAATCGTATAGAAACCCGCCTTCCTCGACCAGCAGGGTCCGGGTGTTCAGGCTGGGCCCGTAGCGGCAATACCAGCCCAGCGGCCGCTCCCCCATCGTTGCCTGGAGCGAGGCCACGGCGCGGCGGATGCGCTCGCGCTCCTCGGGCTCGGACAGCTCGAAATGCTTCTCCCAGCGCCAGCCATGGCAGCAGACGTCATGGCCGGCGGCGCGGATCGCGGCGGCAGCGGGCGGATGCCGCTCCAGCGCCAGCGCGCAGCCGAATACCGTGAGCGGCAGGCGGCGCTCGGCGAACAGCCGCATGATCCGCCAGAACGCCACCCGGCTGCCATAGGCGAACATGCCTTCGGCGGCGAGGTCGCGCCCGGTCACGCCGGGGTTCAGCATGCCGTTTTCGGTCAGCCCCCATTCCGACGCCGAATCCCCATCTGGAACAGACGGTTCCGAGCCTTCCTCATAGTTCAGTACGAAGTTCACCGCGAGCCGCGCGCCGTTCGGCCATTGGGGGTCCGGCGGGTTCGCGCCATAGCCGATGAGGTCTCTGTGCATGTGCAGCAGATTGCCCCGATCGCGACCGGCTGACCACTGGTTGACTGCCTCGTGATACGCGCCGAAAAGCCCCGCATGTCGGCAGCCGCGACGTCCTGGATTCTCAGCGAGGGCTACGCCGGCCTCCAGGCCCAGGCCCTCGGCCTCGCCGAGGCGGCGGGGCTGTGCCCGGAAATGCGGGTCCTGGCGCCGCGCGCGCCGTGGAAATGGGTGGCCGCCTCGCTCTGGCCGGCCCCCCTGGCGGCGGTGCCGGATGCGGTCCAGGCGCCCCTGCCGGACCTGGTGATCGGCTGCGGCGGCGTCGGCGCGGCGGTCGGCGCGGCGCTGCGCCGGGACGACCGGCCGGTGGTGCAGGTGCAGCATCCGCGCATGGACCCGCGCCGCTTCGACCTGATCGTGGTCAACCGGCACGACGAACTGGCCGGCCCCAACGTGCTGGTGACGCGCACCGCGCTGCACCGGGTGACGCCGGCGCGGCTGGCGGCCGCGGCGGACGCGTGGCGCGAGCGCCTGGCCCATCTGAGGCGGCCGCTGGTGGCAGTGCTGGTGGGCGGCAGCAACGGCCGCTTCCGGCTGGACACGGCGGTCGCGGCCGAACTCGCGGGCCAGCTTGCCGCGATGATGCGCAGCGACGGGGTCGGCGTGGCGGTGACGCCCTCGCGCCGCACCGATCCTGCCGTGACGCGCGTGCTGTCGGAGACGCTGGCGCCGCTCGGCGGCGAGGTGTGGGACGGCAGCGGCGACAACCCCTATTTCGGCATGCTGGCACTCGCCGATGCGATCATCGTCACGATGGACAGCGTCTCGATGGTGTCCGAGGCGGTGGCGACCGCCGCGCCGGTGATGCTGGCCAGGCTGCCGGGCCGCTCGCGCCGCATCGGCCTGTTCATCGAGGGCCTGCTGCGCGACGGCCGCGTGCGCGAATTCGCCGGACGGCTGGAACGGTGGAACGTGGCCCCGCTCGACGACACGGCGGAGGTGGCGTCCGAGATGTGCCGCCGTCTCGGCCTGCCCTGCCCAGATATGTCATGCTGAACATCCAGACCTTCGACAATCGCGCCGGCGGCAATGTGCTCTACAAGGCGCTGGCGCATCCCCTGGCGGCGGAGGCGATCGCCCGCCTGTTCGCCCGCCTGCCGGCACCGGTCGCGCTGTACGACCCGGAAGGGATGGCGGCGCCGCTGCTGGCGCTGCACCCGGACGCGCCGCCGCTCGCCGGAATCTACGTGCACGATGTGGCCGCCGTGGGGGAGCAGCGCGCCGGCCATGCGGCGCGGGCGCTGACCGGTCTGCCGGACAGCGGGGCGCGCAGCGTGCTGATCGCGGCGTTCGACGCGCGGCGCATCGCGGCGCGCATCGCGCATCTGGTGCCGCCGGGTGCGGAGGTCGTGACGCTCGATGCGGTGCGGCTGCCGGATGCGCTGCTGACCAACCGGGAGCGCTATCTCGACAAGCTGAACTTCGCCACCAACTTCGCCTTCTTTCGCGATGCCGACGGGCTGTCGACGCGGCTGGTGTCGGCGAATTACTGGTCGGGCTATGGCGGCGGCGCGATCCGGCTGTGGCTGCGGCTGTTCGATGCCTCCGGCGCCGTGCTGGCGACGTGGCAGCAGGAGGTGCCGGCGGGGCCGTGCGGCTTCTCGATCGACAGCCGCGCGGTGCGCGAGCGCTTCGGCCTGGCGGCGTTCACCGGCCAGTTGTTCGTGCACGCGATCGGTGCGGCCGGCCACGACGTGGTGAAATACGCGGTGGACACCTACGCCGATGACGCCGCATCCCGCTGGGGCGCCAGCCTGTCGTGCACGCATGATGCCAATGCCTGGCCGTCGGACCGTTATGCCGGTCTGCCGGCCCCGTGCCCGGGCGAGACGGTGACGCTGTGGCTGCAGAACAGCCACGCGACGCCGATCCCGGCCGGCGCGGTGGCGCTGGACCGGATGGGGGCGGAGCGGCCGGTGCCGCTGGAGCAGGACGTGCCGCCGTTCGCCACCGTGGCGGTGGATGTCGCGGCGCTGCTGCCGGACCTGCGCTGGCCCGCGCAGATCGAGGTGCGGGCCGGGCGCCATGTCGTGCGGCCGCGCTACGAGGTGACGCGCGGCAACCGGGTGCGTATCGCGCACGTCAATGTGGAGCGCAGCGACCTCCGGCCTGATCCGATGATCGCCACGCTGCCCGCCTCGCTGGGGCGCGGCTACCTGCTGCCGTTTCCGATCCTGCCGCGCGAGCGGTTCCGCAGCATCGTGCAACCGACGCCGATGGCGGTGTCCCAGGCGACGCTGCCGCTGCGGCTGGACGTCTTCGATGCGGCGGGCGCCAAGGTGGCGGAGCGATTCCTGGGCTGCCTGCCGCGCGACCACGGCCTCGCGCTGGAGGTGGACGAGGTGGCGTCGGGCCATGCGGAACTGGCGTATGATTTTCGTGGCGGTGGCGCAGCGGATGGCTGGATGCACGCGCTGTTCCGCTATGAGGACCGCCGCTCCGGCCATGTCGCGGAGTCGAGCTTCGGCGGGCACATCTTCAATACGCTGATGACGTATCGCGACGAGCCGCAATCCTATTCCGGGCCGCCGCCGGGATTGAGCACGCGGCTGTTCCTGAAGCTCGGCGATGCGCGGCGCCGCAGTTTCGCGGTGCTGATCTATCCGGCCTCCGCCCGCTGGCACGCGGTGTCGGCGACGCTGCTGCTGCTGCATGACGAAGCGGGCCAGGTGATCGCCGAGCGGCCGGTGGCGATTGCATGCTCGGGGTCCGCGATGGTGTGGCCGCATGAGGTGTTCGGCGATGCGGCGCTGCGCCGGGCCGGGCCGGGCGGCTATGTGCTGGTGCGCGACCCGACCTGCCGGCTGTTCGGCTATCACGGGCTGATGGACGATGCCGGCGGTTTCTCGCTGGACCACATGTTCGGGTTCTGACGGCGGCGCCCCCTGTCATTGCGAGGAGCGGAGCGACGAAGCAATCCCCATGGGGATCGCCGCCCCTGCGCTCGAGATGGCAGGGCTCGCGATGACACGGACGGGTGTTACGCGGGGCGGCCGCTCACGCAGGGTTCCAGCCGCACCAGGTCGGCATGGCCGAAGCCCTTGCTGTAATCGAGCACTGAGACGACTTCCGGAACGATCCGCAGCAGCACCATCGTGTCCATCACCGTCGGGGCCATCGCGGCGTATTCCGGATAGCGTTGCAGCATCAGCGTGACGGCACGCGCGCGTTCGGTAGGATCGGCAACCTCGGTGGCGCGCGCGGCCATCGACAGGCCGGTGATGGCCATCGGGTCCGGCGTATCGCCGCCCACCGCAACCGAGACGCGGTTGTCGCGCGCGATGTTGGCGTATTTCTGGCCGTCGCGCGCGACGATGACATAGATGCGCTCTGCATCGTTCGCGTAGCCGACGATGGTCGCCTGCGGCCAGCCGTCGGGACGGTTGGTGGCGATCGTCAGGATACGATTGCCGTCGAGCAGTTTCAGCATCGTGCTGCGCAGATTGCCATCCATGGCGTGCCTCGGTTTCGTGTCTGGACAGCATGGGACGGTTCGCCAGGGTTTCCCTTGATCCAGATCAACGCGTGTGCATAGTCCGGCCAACCGTGCACGACACGGAGGGGGGGAACACATAATGTCCGAGCACAGCGCGCGTCGCCGTGACGTCCTGAAGGCTGCCGTTGCCGTGGCGGCGCTCACACCGATCGGGCTGGCGACCGCGCAGCCGGCGGCCCCGCCGCGCAATCGCACGATGACGCTGGTGTGGGGCGGGCGCGAGGGCCGCTGGGTCGATTTCGAGCTGTGGAATCCGTACTCGATCGGATCGAACCACCAGAACGGTCCGAATATCATCTATGAGCCGCTGGCGTATTACAGCGCGTTCGCCGACAAGACCTATATGTGGCTGGCCGAAAGCTACCAGTTCGCGCCGGACTTCAAGCAACTCACCATCAAGACGCGCTCCGGCATCGCCTGGTCGGACGGCACGCCGTTCTCGGCCGAGGACGTCGCGTTCACGCTGAACAGCCTGCGCGATATCGGTCCGAAAGTGAAATGGGGCGTCGACGTCCAGCAGGTGATGAAGGAGGCCAAGGCGACCGACGCGAACACGGTGGTGGTGGATTTCGTCGTGCCGGCGCCACGGTTCTTCTTCTTCCTCACGTATAAATACGACATCGGCGTCTATATTGTGCCCAAGCATATCTTCGCCGGCCAGGACTGGACGACGTTCAAGCATTTCGACATCGCCAAGGGCTGGCCGGTCAGCACCGGGCCGTGGAAGGTGGCGGACGCCTCGCCGCAGCAGAAGGTGTTCGACCGGCGCGCGGAATGGTGGGCGGCGAAAGCGGGGCTCGCGCCGCTGCCGGCGATCGAGCGGACCATCTGGCTGCCGTCGGCCGGCGAGCAGGCGATCGCGCAGGCGCTCATCACCAACCAGCTTGACGCGGGTTCGGCGCTGCAGCCGGCGACCTTCCCCACCGTGTTCCGCGGCAATCCCAAAATCACCACGCATGCGGGGCAGAAGGCGCCGTACGGCTATGTCGACTGGTGGCCGATCTCGCTCTACGTCAACAACGAGGTGAAGCCGTTCGACGACAAGGACGTGCGCTGGGCGATCTCCTACTACATCGACCGCCAGCAGTTGATCGATGTCGGCTATCTCGGCGCCTCGCAGGTATCCTCGCTGCCGATGCCGGCCTACCCGCCGCTGCAGCCGTATTTCGATTCGGTGAAGGACCTGCTGGCGAAGCACGACACGCTGGCGTTCGATCCGAAGAAGGCCGATGCGCTGCTGGCCGGCAAGGGCTTCAAGAAGGAAGCCGGATTCTGGGTCGATCCGCAGGGCAAGAAGATCAGTGTCGACATGATCGGCTTCGGCGCGTCGGGGCCGGCGATCGGCCCGGTGCTGTCCGAGATGCTGAAGCGCCGCGGCATCGAGGCATCGTTCAGCCTGCCGCCCGACTTCGACGATCGGTTCCAGAAAGGCCAGTTCACCGGCTCGATCTACGGTCATGGCGGCGCGATCAACGAGCCCTATTCGATGCTGCGCCTGTACCAGGGCCGCAGCGTCGCGGTGCCGGGCGCGCATCTGGTGAACTTCGCGCGCTGGAAGAACGAGGCGTTCGACAAGATCACCGACGAGATGTACGTCACCGATCCGAACAACAAGCCGAAGATGCTGGAGTTGTTCCATCGTGCGATGGAGATCTGGCTGCCGGAGTTGCCGGACATCCAGTTGGTGCAGAATTTCCATCGCATCCCGATGAACCAGACCTATTGGAAGAACTGGCCGACCGCGGACAACGCCTATGTCAACGGCGCATCCTGGCACCTGACCTATCCCATCGTGCTGTGGAACCTGCAGCCGGCGTGACGGTGCCTGTCGGGGCGCGCCGCGCCATGTCGCTTGGCAAGGAAAGACGTGGGTGGCCGGCCTGCGCCGGCCATGACGCGGGAGAGGCACGCGCCAGCCCCATCCACGTCTTCGCTCCCGCCACGAAGGCGCACCCCACCGGCAGCAGGGGCTGACACATGCAGTTCGCCTATATCGCCAGGCGGTTCGGCGTCTTCCTGCTGATCGTCTGGCTCGCGGCCTCGCTCAACTTCCTGCTGCCCAGGCTGTCGGGGCAGGATCCGGTGCGCACCAAGCTGCTGCAGTCGGCGCAGCTCGGCGGCTACGTGCATGCCGGGCTCGAGGACATGGTGAAGGAGTACGACCGCCGCTTCGGCCTCGACCGGCCGCTGTGGCGGCAGTACCTGACCTACCTGACATCGACCGCGCGGCTCGACTTCAACTACTCGATCGCCAACTATCCGCGCACCGTCAGCGAAATGATTGCCGAGGCGGTGCCGTGGACGATCGGGCTGCTGGGGGTGACGACGCTGCTGTCGTTCGGCATCGGCACGTTCCTGGGGGCGCTGCTCGCCTGGCCCGGCGCGCCGCGCTGGATGCGTTGGCTGATGCCGCCGTTATGGGCGCTGCACGCCATCCCGTTCTTCCTGCTGGGCCTGATCCTGATGTACCTGCTGGCATTGCAGGTGCCGTTGCTGCCGATCTTCGGCGGCTATACTGCGGGTGCCATCCCGTCGCTGTCGTTCGGCTTCGTCTGGGACGTGTTCCGCCACGCGCTGCTGCCGGGACTGTCCATCGTGCTGGTGGCCACCGGCGGCTGGGCGCTCGGCATGCGCGGCATGATGGTGACGACGATGGGCGAGGACTACGTCACCTTTGCCGAAGCGAAGGGACTGAAGAGCCCGACGATCTTCCTGCGCTACTGCCTGCGCAATGCGATCCTGCCGCAGACCACGGCGCTCGCGCTGGCACTCGGCCAGATCCTGTCGGGTGCCGTGCTGGTCGAGGTGATCTTCGGCTATCCCGGCATCGGCGCGCTGCTGTTCCAGGCGATCCGCGAGAATGACCACTTCCTCATCCAGGGCATCGTGTTCACCGTCATCGTCGCTCTCGGCCTGGCCACGCTGATCCTCGACATCTTCTATCCGTGGCTCGACCCGCGCATCTCCTACCGGCGGGAGGCATGAGGCCATGATCCGCTACCTCCGCCGCAACCAGTCGCTCAGCATCGGCATCGCGCTGCTGTCGCTCCTCGCTCTGTTCGTCATCATCGGCAACCTGACCGTCGATACCGAGAACGCGCGGCCGCTGTCGGTGCGCGCCTTGCAGCCGCCGTCCTGGGAGCATCCGTTCGGCACCGACCGGCAGGGCAGGGACCTGCTCGCCGCCATGGTCGCCGGCACGCCGCTCACGCTGAAGATCGGCTTCGTCGCCGGCTTCCTCGGTGTGGGCATCGGCACCGTGCTGGCCTTCATCGCCGGCTATTACCGCGGCATGACCGACACGCTGATCCGCGGCATCGCCGATATCGGCCTGACCGTGCCGGGACTGCTGGTGCTGATCATCATCGCCGTCTCGGTGCGCGGCGGCCTGACGGTGGACCAGATGGCGATCGTGGTCGCCTCGCTGTCCTGGCTGAACCCCACGCGCACCATCCGCTCCCAGGTGCTGACACTGCGCGAGCGCGGCTATGTGGAGGTGGCGCGGCTCAACGGCATGACCGGGCCGGAGATCATCCTGCGCGAGTTGATGCCGAACCTGCTGCCCTATCTCGCGGCCACGCTGGGTGAACGCCGTCTCCGCCGCGATCCTCGCCTCGATCGGCCTCGAGGTCCTGGGCCTCGGCCCGCTGGAAGCGCCGACGCTCGGCATGACGCTGTACTGGATCAACTTCAACGCCGCGATCCTGAATGGCTGGTGGTGGTGGTGGGTGGCGCCGATCGTCATCATCCTGATCGTGTTCCTGGGCCTGTTCTTCCTCACCGTCGGCCTGGACGAGATCGCCAATCCCCGCCTGCGGCGCGCGGCATGAACGCGGCGGTGCTGCGCGTCGAGGGGCTGCGCGTCTCCTACGACCATCCTCGCGGCGCGGTGCGCGCGGTGGACGATGTCTCGTTCAGCCTGCGCCCGCGCGAGCGCTTCGGGCTCGCAGGCGAATCCGGCTCCGGCAAGTCGACGATGGCGCTGGCGATCCTGCGGCTGATCCGCCCGCCCGGGCGCATCGACGGCGGCGAGGTGTGGCTCGACGACACGAAGCTGTCGGCACTGTCCGACGATGCGATGCGCAGGCTGCGGCTGGCGGGGATCGCGCTGGTGCCGCAGGGTTCGATGAACGCGCTGAACCCGGTGCTGCGCATCCGCGCGCAGATCGCCGATGCGCTGGGCGACCACGACATGGCGCTGTCGCGGCGCGACCTCGATGCGCACATCACCAGCCTGCTGGGCCAGGTCGGCCTGGCGTCCGAGATCGCCGACCGCTACCCGCACGAACTGTCCGGCGGCATGAAGCAGCGCGCCTGCATCGCCATCGCGATCTGCCTGCGCCCCAAGGTGATCATCGCCGATGAACCGACCAGCGCGCTCGATGTCGTCGTGCAGCGCCAGGTGATGGCGACGCTGGGCCGCGTGCAGCAGGAACTCGGCGCGGCGGTGATCCTGGTGGGCCACGACATGGGACTGATGGCGCAGTTCGTCGACCGGCTGGGCGTGATGTACGCCGGACGGCTGGTGGAGATCGCACCGGTCGGTGAGATCATCACTGCGCCGCAACATCCCTACACGCAGATGCTGATCGCCAGCCTGCCCTCGCTGGAGCGCAAGGGCACCATGCAGGGCATCCCGGGCCTCGCGCCGCTGCTGCGCGACCTGCCGCCGGGCTGCGCCTTCCATCCGCGCTGTCCACGTGCCGTCGCACGGTGCCAGGTGGAGCGGCCGGAACTGCGGCACGTGGGAGCGCACGGCCTCGCCGCCTGCCACCTCGCATGACCGCGCTGCTGGAGGCCCGCAACGCGACCAAGACCTTCGGCGGCGGCATGCTGGACCGCGACGCGACCGTGGCGCTGCGGGACTTCTCGCTGACCATCGATGCCGACCGGCCGCGCATCACGGCGATCGTCGGCGAGAGCGGCAGCGGCAAGACGACGCTGGCGCGGCTGCTGCTGGGCCTGGCCGCGCCGACCTCCGGGCAGGTGCTGTACAAGGGCCGCGACCTGCACGCGCTGTCGGGCGCCGAGCGTCGCGGATTCCGTCGCGAGGTGCAGGCGATCTTCCAGGACCCGTACGGCGTGTACAACCCGTTCTACCGGGTGGACCACGTGCTCACGACGCCGGTTGCGAAGTTCCGCCTGGCGCGCAGCCGGGCCGACGGACGCCGGCAGATCGAGGAGGCGCTGCGTGCGGTCGGCCTGCGGCCCGAGGAGATCCTCGGCCGCTATCCCCATCAGCTCAGCGGCGGCCAGCGCCAGCGCGTGATGGTGGGCGCGCGCGCTGCTGCTGCGGCCGCATCTGATCGTCGCCGATGAGCCGGTATCGATGGTCGATGCGTCGCTGCGCGCCACCATCCTGGGGTCGCTGCGCCAGCTCAACCAGGAGCGGCGGATCTCGATCATCTACATCACGCACGACCTGGCCACGGCATATCAGGTGGCGGACGACATCATCGTGATGTATCGCGCTTCTGTCGCCGAGGCCGGCGATGTGGAGCTGGTCGTGAAAGCACCGAAACACCCGTACACGCAGTTGCTGATCGCCTCGGTCCCGCAGGTGAGCACCGAGCGCACCTGGCTGGATGAGCAGGAGGGCAGCAGGCGCACCGATGCCGGCGATGATGGCTGCCGGTTCTTCGATCGCTGCCCGGTGTCGCTGCCGGTCTGCGCGGGCGTCGTGCCGCCGCCGGTCCGCACCGAGCCCGGCCGCATCGTCGCGTGTCATCGCCACACCGTGGCGGCCGCGCCATGACCGGCCTGCCCGATATCGGCGGCCTTGCCGGCGTGCCGCCCCGGGCGTGGCGCGAGCTTGCCGCGCGTCTGTCCTCGATCGGCCTGAACACCGCCGGGGTCGCCCCCGTTCTCGGCCTCGCGTCGCGGTTCCAGGAGGATGCGAGGGACCCGATCCGCATCTGGCACCTGCGTCAGCGGCCCGATCCCGCGGCGGTGGCGATGCGCCTTCTGATGTTCGGCGATGCGGTCACGCCGGAGGAGGCGGCGGCCGCGCTGGGCGACGACCTGCTGGCGCTGCTGAACAATGCCGGCCTGCTGCGTGCCACGGAGGGCGCGCTGCGCTGCGCGCTGCGCCTCGCCGTGGTCGAGGACCGCTACGTCTTCGCCGATGACCTGGCGCCGGGCGGCGACGTGGTGATGGGCATGCGCGACACCACGGTGCCGCTGTGGCGCGCGACCACCACCGCGCGGCTGGGACGCGTGCTCGATCTCGGGTGCGGCAGCGGGCCGATCGCGTTGCTGCTGGCGCCGGCCGCCGAGCGCGTGGTTGCCGTCGATATCAATCCGCGCGCCGTGGCGCTGGCGCAGGTCAATGCGGCGCTCAACGGCGAGGCCAACATCGAGGTCCGCACTGGCGATCTGTTCGCGCCGGTCGCGGGCGAGACCTTCGACCTGGTCGCCGCGCATCCCCCCTATGTCGCGCTGCCCGAGGGCATGGCGCCGACCTCGCACATGTTCGGCGGGCCGCGCGGCGACGAGATTGCCGCCCGCCTGGCCGCCGGGCTCGCGGCCCATCTCGCGCCCGGCGGGCACGCCGTCATCCACGCCTCCTGGCCGCTGCGCGCCGGCGAGACGCTGGCGACGCGCGTCCGCGAGGCGGCGGGTCCCGCGCTCGATCTGCTCGCGCTGCGGCTGGGCACGACGGATGCCGACGATCTGGCAACGTTCTGGGGGCAGCACGGCGGCGTGCCGGTGGGACAGGTGCGCGATCATTACGCGCGGCTGGGGATCGTCGCGGCCGATGCCGCGCTGTGCGTGCTGCGGCGCGGCGGCGCGGCGGCATGGACCGCCACGCTGGAGGTGCCGGCCGGCTGCGTCGGCTTCGTGACGGCGGAACGGATCGCGAGCCTGCTGCAAAGCTGCGACCTGCTGCACGGCGACGATGCGGCGCTGCTGGGCGCGCGGCTGCGCCTGCCGGAAGGGACGTCGCTCGCCACGGTGGAGAGCGCGGCGGGCGCGCGTGCGATGCTGGCGCTGCCGCCCACCACGTTGCGGCCAGCGATCGAAGTTGCGCCGGAACTGCTGCGGGTGATCCATGCGGTGAACGCTGCGTCGTCGGTGCTGGCCTCCGGCCAGCCGCTCGCGTCGGTGCGCCAGGCGCTGGCGCAGGGCGCGCTGGAACCGATGTAGCCAGCGCGGCCAAATCGAGACATAAGGTCGCCGCGAGGAGACCAGCCATGCCCGACACCATGCCAGCCCGCACCTGGACGCCCGATTCCTGGCGCGCCTGCCCGATCCGCCAGGTGCCCACCTATCCGGACGCGGCGAAGCTCGCAGCGATGGAGGGGCGCCTCGGCCGCTACCCGCCGCTGGTGTTCGCCGGCGAGGCGCGGCGGCTGAAGGCGCATCTCGCGCTGGCGGCCGAAGGCAAGGCGTTCGTGCTGCAGGGCGGCGACTGCGCCGAGAGCTTCTCGGATTTCACCGCCAACATCATCCGCGACACGTTCCGCGTGCTGCTGCAGATGGCGGTGGTGCTGACCTTCGGCGCTTCGCTGCCGGTGGTGAAGATGGGCCGCATGGCGGGCCAGTTCGCCAAGCCGCGTTCGTCGGACACCGAGACGCAGGACGGCATCACGCTGCCGTCCTATCGCGGCGACATCATCAACGGCCCGGAGTTCACCTCCGAAGCGCGCATCCCCGATCCGGCGCGCATGGAGTTCGGCTATTTCCAGTCGGCCAGCACGCTGAACCTGCTGCGCGCCTTCGCCTCGGGCGGCTATGCCGACCTGCACGAAGTACATCGCTGGAACCTGGACTTCGCGGCGCGCTCGCCGCTGGCCGCGCGCTACCAGGACCTGGCGCAGCGCATCGACGAGACGCTGTCGTTCATGGCGGCGTGCGGCATGACCAGCACGACGACGCGCGACATGCGGGAGACCGATTTCTACATCAGCCATGAGGCGCTGCTGCTGCCGTATGAGCAGGCGCTGACCCGCGTCGATTCCACCACCGGCGACTGGTACGGCTGCTCGGCGCATTTCCTGTGGATCGGCGATCGCACGCGCCAGCTTGACGGCGCGCATGTGGAGTTCCTGCGCGGGGTCAAGAACCCGCTCGGCATGAAGGTCGGCCCGAGCCAGGAGCCGGACGACCTGCTGCGCCTGCTGGAGCGGCTGAACCCCACGAACGAGGCGGGCCGCATCACGCTGATCAGCCGCATGGGCCACGACAAGGTGGGGGGCCGGCTGCCGGCGCTGCTGCGCGCGGTGGAGCGCGAGGGTGCGAAGGTGGTGTGGCTGTGCGATCCGATGCACGGCAACACGATCTCCACGGTCAACAAGCTCAAGACCCGCAACTTCGACCAGATCCTGTCCGAGGTGCGCGGCTTCTTCGACATCCATGCGGCCGAGGGCACCTGGGCCGGCGGCGTGCACGTGGAGATGACGGGGCAGAACGTTACCGAATGCACCGGCGGCGCGCACCGGCTGACCGAGGCCGACCTGACCGAGCGCTATGAGACGTTCTGCGACCCGCGGCTGAACGCCGAGCAGTCGCTGGAACTGGCGTTCCTGGTGGCCGAGGAACTGAAGCAGCGCCGCACGCCGCTGCCGCTCGCGGCGCAGTAAGGAGGCTTCGTTCGTGTCCGACATCGCGGCCGATATCGCGGCGCGGACCGACAGCTACTTCAACCGCACGCGCCGCATCGTCACCCGCTTCGGCGACAAGCGGGTGACCTATGCGGTGTTCATGCGCCGCCCGGTGATTGCGGCGCCGCGGCTGATGGCGGAGTGGCTGCAGGCGGTGGCAGCGGTGCGCCGCACGCCGATCGACGTGGAACTGATGTATCCAGAGGGCACCTGGGTCGGTGCCGGCGAACCGCTGGCCTACGTCACCGGCAGCATGGTGGAACTCTCCGACCTGGAGACCATCCTGCTGCAGAAGATCGGTCCGGCCTCGGTCGCGGCGCACAACGCCTACCAGATGTGCCTGGCGCTGCCGAACGCGGCGTTCCTGGCGATGGAGGCGCGGCACTGCGCGGGTGCCGAGATGCAGGACATGATGGGCTACGCGGCCGCGGTGGGCAGCGAGGCGGCGAAGCGGGAAGGCGCCAAGGGCTTCGTCGGCAACGCCAATGACGGCACGGCGCACTGGTTCGGCAGGACGCACGGCCTGGGCACGATGCCGCATTCGCTGATCGGCTATGCCGGCTCCACGGTGCGGGCAGCCGAGATGTTCCGCGAGACGTTCCCCGACGAACCGATGACCGTGCTGGCGGATTATTTCGGCCTCGAGATCACCGACGCGCTCGCGGTCTGCGCGCGCTTCCCGGACCTCGCGGCGGCAGGGCGGCTGTCGTTCCGGCTCGACACGCATGGCGGGCGGTTCATGGAGGGGCTCGATCCGGCCGAGAGCTATTCGGTGCTGGAGCGCAATGCGCCCGGCGCGATCCGCCGCTATCGCTCCGAGACCGAGTTGCGGCACCTGGTGGGCACGGGCGTGTCGGCGGCAGCGATCTGGCGGATGCGCGAGGCGCTGGATACGGCCGGTCATTCCGCCGTCAAGATCGTTGCCTCTTCCGGATTCGGCGTCGAGAAATGCCTGGTCATGGCCGATGCGAGGGCGCCGATCGACGTCGTCGGCACCGGCAGTTTCATCCCCGATGCCTGGCACGAGACCTATGCGACGGCGGACATCGTCGAGTACGACGGCCATAAGCTGGTGAAGCTGGGCCGCGAGTTCCTGCTGCGCAAGCCGCGGCCGGCGCCGCCTTCAGGCGGCTGAGGCGCGGCGTCGTCCGGCCGCCAGTGCGATCATGCCGGATGTCAGCAGCAGCAGGGTGGCTGGCTCGGGCACCGGTGCCGGTTCAAGGAAGCCGCGGATTTCGCCGCCCGTCACCACGCTCGAGTGGATGTTGAAGTAGGCCTTGCCGGCGGCGATCCCCGCGAACAGTGCCGCTTCAGCGCCGGCCGTCGTGCCGCCGTTGGCGGTGACGTAGGCCGGATTGTAGCTGGACGCGGAGGTCATATCGAAGCTCTGCGAGTACGAGCCCGACGTGACGCCGAGTGGAAACCCCGGAAAATTCGGCGTCGTGGTCGCGACACCCGCGGTGCTGGTGCCCGCGACAGCCGTGCAGCAGTGGATATGCGAGGCCGTCGTCGTGCCGATCAGGCCACTGAACGTCGCCATCACGGACATGGTGTGGGCTGTCGTATCGAGGACCACCTCGGCAAAGCCGGTCCCTGGCGACGCGTTGGGCGGACTTTCATTGGGGCCGGAGAGATAGGCGACATAGTTGATCACCGTGGCATGCGCGGCCCCCAGCGGAAGCAGCGCCAGACCCGCAGCAAGATGCTGCCCAGAAGCCGATTCATCGGCGCCCCCGTTGTGCGGTCGGCATGAGCGTGGAACGTCCCAGTGAGGAAAAGCAACTATTGAATCGCCGCGTGCCAGAGATTTTGACCGGGAATGAATAGCTACCCGGAACGAACCGGTGTGGCGTTGACTTGACCAGTTCCTCCCTCATAACGTCCTGGCTTCGACGGACCACACCAAGAAGAAGGTCCGCAGGCTGACAGGGGAGAACGGGATGGCCAATATCGTCCGGGCGGCGTCACGCCGCGACGTCCTCAGGATCAGCGCCCTGGCCGGCGCGGGCGCCGTGTTCGGGGCAGCAGGTGGCCGCGCCGCGCCGAAGGCCATGAGCATGATGCACGAAAGCTCGTTCATCCCGGCGTACGACGCCTATTTCAAGAACACCATCGCTCCGGCCTATGAAAAGGCGACCGGCATCAAGATCAATTACGAACTGGTCAGTGTCGGCAGCCTGCAGACGCGCGTCACGACCAGTGCCGAGACGGGCGCCGGCCCGGATATGTCCACGGTCTACTTCAACTGGCCCTTCCTGTTCGACGAGAAGCTGGTCGATGTCAGCGACATTGCCCAGGAGATCGGCAAGAAGGCGGGCGGCTGGCATGATACGGCGAAGGAGGCGGTGCTGGTCAACGGCAAGTGGAAGGGCATCCCGTTCGGCAATGTCGGCCAGTTGATGAATTATCGCATCGACTGGTTCACCGAAGCCGGCATCAAGGATTTTCCCGACACCTGGGACGGACTGCTCGAGGCCGGGGTCAAGCTGAAGAAGGCCGGCCGGCCGTTCGGCTACGAACTCGGCCACGGCTTCGGCGACAACCACGGCTGGCTGTATCCACTCCTGTGGTCATACGGCGCGCGCGAGGTGGAACCGGACGGCAGGACCATCGTCATCGATTCCGATGAGACCGCGCGCGCGGTGGATTTCTGCCGCAGGTTCTACCAGCAGACGATGTTCGAGGACGTGCTGGGTTGGACCGACGTCAACAACAACAAGGCGTATCTGTCCGAGCAGATCTCCTGCACCAACAATGCCGAGAGCATCCTCTATATCGCCAAGAAGGATTTCCCTGATATCGGCAAGGTGACGGGCCAGGCGCTGAACCCGCAAGGACCCAAGGGGCGGTTCCATATCCTGGCGCCGTGGAGCCATTCGATCTTCACCCACACGCCGGACCAGAAGGCGGCCAAGGACTTCCTGGTCTGGCTGATGGACCCGAAACAGGTCACCGGCTGGTACGACATCGCCGTCAGCTATTACGCGCCGTTCCTGCACATGTTCGACAATGCGTCGCTGTGGACGGCGGAGCCTCGCAACCTGCCGTATCGGGATTCGCTGGCGAGTTCGCATCTGCCTGGCTGGCCGGCGCCGATCAGCCGGCAATCCTCCGAAAGCGTGGCCAAATACGTCGTGGTGGACATGTTCGCCAAGGCGTGCGCCGGCAGGTCCACCAAGGACGTGATCGCCGATGCGAATGCGCAGTTGAAGCAGATCTACAAGTCGGCCTGAGCAATGTCGGCATACGGCCAGACGGTCGCGTCGCCGGCGATCCCGCTCCGCCGGGCGACGGCGCTGCGCCGCTGGACCGAGCGCGAGGGCGTGTTCGGCTGGCTGATGGTGACCCCGCCGGTGCTGTTCCTGGCGGCGCTGGTGGGCTACCCGCTATCCTACGGCATCTTCCTGTCGTTGCAGAACCGGCCGGTTGCGCGCGCCGGCGAGTTCGTCGGCCTGGCCAATTTCGTGGCCGACTGGCACGACCCGACCTTCTGGCAGGTCACGCAGAACACGTTCGTCTACACGATCGCCGCCACGCTGCTGAAGATGGTGGGCGGACTGGGCCTCGCCCTGGTGATGAACCAGGACTTCCGGTTCAAGAACCTCACGCGCGCGCTGATGCTGCTGCCGTTCATCGTGCCGACGGTGCTGAGCACGATCTCCTGGATGTGGATCCTCGATCCGGCGTTCAGCGTGATCAACTGGACGCTGATCCATACCGGCATCGCCAATCCGGGGCCGGCCTGGCTGGGCAATCCGTACTGGGCGATGGCGTCGCTGATCGTGGTGAATGTCTGGCGCGGGCTGCCGTTCTACGGGATCACGCTGCTCGCCGGGTTGCAGACCATCTCGCCGGAACTCTATGAGGCGGCCACGATCGACGGCGCCAGCGCCTGGACCCGCTTCCGCTACGTGACGCTGCCGCTGCTCATGCCGGTGATCTTCATCGTCACCATGTTCTCGGTGATCTTCACCTTCGCCGATTTCCAGCTTGTCTACGTGCTGACGCGCGGCGGCCCGGCCAACGCCACGCATCTGTTCGCGACCTATGCGTTCGACGTGGCGATGGGCGGCGGGCAGTTGGGCATGGGCGCCTCGATCGCGCTGGCGATGCTGCCGCCGCTGGCGCTGATCATCATCGCGATGGCGATCTACATGAAGCCGGCCAGGACGTGATGGTCGAGCGCAAGGGCTGGACCGTCCGTGCGGTCAAGCTGTGGCTGCCGCTCGGCTGCTTCATGGTGTTCACGCTGTTCCCGTTCTACTGGATGGCGATCACCTCGCTGAAGCCGAACCGGGAGCTGTACAACCGCAAGATCATGCCGCTGATCGTCTACCATCCGACGCTGCAGCATTATGTGGACCTGCTGACCGAGACCAATTTCCTGCTATGGACCTACAACACGATGCTGGTCGCGGTGGTGTCGACCGTGATCTCGCTGGTGTTCGGTGTCATGCTGGCCTATCCGCTGGCGCGCATGCGCTTCGCCGGCGCGGCGCTGGTCTCGTTCGGGGTCGCGGCGACCTACCTTGTGCCGCAGCCGCTGCTGTTCATTCCGCTCGCCGACCTCATCAACCGGCTGCATCTCGGTGACACGCTCACCTCGGTGATCCTGACCTATCCGACGCTGCTGATCCCGTTTTGCGCCTGGCTGCTGATGGGGTATTTTCGCACCGTTCCCCACGAGCTTGAGGACGCCGCCCGGATCGACGGCGCAACACGATTGCAGACCATGTTCCGCGTTTTCCTGCCGCTCTGTACGCCGGGCTTCATCTCGGCCGGCATCTTCGCCTTCACCCTGGCGCAGAATGAGTTCCTGTACGCGCTGATCTTCCTGACCCAGACCGACGTGCGCACCGTGCCGGTGGGCGCGATCGCCGAACTGGTGAAGGGCGACGTGTTCTACTGGGGCCAGCTCATGGCGGCGGCGCTGCTCGGCTCGGTGCCGGTGGCGATCATCTACTCGTTCTTCGTCGAGCACTACGTCGCGGGGCTGACCTCGGGTTCGGTCAAGGCGTGAGCGATCTGTTCGCGCCGGACGGCGGGTGGCGCGTGCGCATCCTCGACCTGTCGGGGGGCGCGCAGGACAACATCGTCGAGGAAGTGGGCGGCTTCGAGACGCTGATGCAGGCGAACGCCTTCGCGCGCCGCTATGTGCGCGATTCGGTGGAGCGGTGCCGCGTGCCCGGAATGAACGCCAAGGAGGTGCTGGAGTCCTGGTTCGCGTTCGGCGAGGATGCCATGGTCGTCGATGCCGGCGAGGCGGGTTGGCGCAGCGCGACCGAGCTTGGCGATTTCGTCGACAATCCGGCGGGGTCCGAGGATCGTGACTGGCGCGCGCTCGATCCGCGGCGCATCGATGAGGACGACGACGACGATGAATGAGGTGCGTCATGCCGGCCTATGAGTTCGTGACCGTGGACGTGTTCACCGACCGCCGCTTCGGCGGCAACCCGCTCGCGGTCTTCCCCGATGCGCGCGGGTTGAGCGACGAGCAGATGCAGGCGCTGGCGGCGGAGTTCAACCTGTCCGAGACGACCTTCGTGCTGCCGCCGGACGACCCGCAGCACCATGCGAAGGTGCGCATCTTCACGCCGCAGACCGAGTTGCCGTTCGCCGGTCATCCGAATGTCGGCACCGGCTATGTCCTGGCGCTGCGCGATCCCGATCCGCCCGAGCATTATGTGTTCGAGGAACTGGCCGGCCTGGTGCGCGTGCACGTGCTGCGCGACGGCGACATCATCATCGGCACGCGCATCTCGGCGCCCCGCGCGCTGTCGATCGACATCGACATCCCCGTCGAGGTGGTGGCGGCCTGCGCGAGCCTGCTGGAGGACGACATCGCCACCACCGCGCACACGCCCCTGGTGGCGTCCGTCGGCACGCCGTTCGTCATCGCCGAGGTGGCGAGCGTGGCGGCGCTGTCGCAGGCGAGCCCGGATATCGCTGCGTTCCGTGACGCGGCGGAACAGTTCCCGGCGGCGGGACGCTTTTCGCTGCTGCTGTACGCGCAGCGGGACGGCGACACGACGCGTCTGGCCGCGCGCATGTTCGCCCCGCTGGGCGGCATCCTGGAGGACCCGGCGACCGGCAGCGCGAATGCCGCGCTGGCGGCGCTGCTGACCTCGATGGCACCGGGCGAAAACGCTGACCTGTCCTATGAAATCCTGCAGGGCGTCGAGATGGGGCGGCCCAGCCAGATCATCGCCTCGGCGCGCAAGACGGCGGAAGGGCCGGTGCTGGCGACGGTCGAGGGAAGCTGCGTGCCGATGCTGCGGGGAACCATCGACCTGTAGGAAGACGCGGCCGGGCCTGGCCCGGCCAGCCACGTCTCGCCGCTACTCCACCGTCACCGACTTGGCCAGATTGCGCGGCTGGTCGACGTCGGTGCCCTTCAGCACCGCGACGTGATACGCCAGCAACTGCACCGGGATCGCGTACAGGATCGGCGCCACGAACGGATCGACCGCGGGCAGCACGATCGTCTGCGCGGCGATCCCGCGCAGCTTGGCCGCCCCCGCCGCGTCGCTGAACACCACGATCTGGCCGCCGCGCGCCGCGGCCTCCTGCAAATTCGAGGCGGTCTTCTCGAACAGCGGCCCCGACGGCACGATCGAGATCACCGGCACGTCCTTGTCGATCAGCGCGATCGGGCCGTGCTTCATCTCGCCGGCGGCATAGCCTTCGGCGTGGATGTAGCTGATCTCCTTCAGCTTCAGCGCGCCTTCCAGTGCGATCGGGAAGCAGTTCCCGCGACCGAGATACAGCACGTCGCGCGCCTGGGCGACGCGCTGTGCCAGCAGCTTGATCGCATCGTGCTGCTCCAGCACTTCGGCGGCACGGCTCGGAACCTCGAGCAGTGCCGCCGTCATCGCCGCCTCCTGCGCGGCCGAGATCGCGCCGCGCGCACGGCCGGCCGCGATCGCCAGGCAGGCGAGCACCGAAAGCTGCACGGTGAAGGCCTTGGTGCTGGCGACGCTCATCTCCGGGCCGGCCACCGTCTCCAGCACCGCGTCGGAGGCGCGCGCCATGCTGCTCTCGGGCACGTTGACGATCGACAGCACGTGCTGTCCCTGCTCCTGCATATACCGCAGCGCCGCCATCGTATCGGCGGTCTCGCCCGACTGGCTGACCAGGATGCCCAGGCCGCCCTTCGGCAACGGCGGTGCGCGATAGCGGAATTCGCTGGCCACGTCGGCATCGGTGTGGATGCGGGCGATCGCCTCGAACCACCAGCGGCCGACCATGCCGGCATAGAACGCGCTGCCGCAGGCGCTGATGGTGATGCGCGGCACGGTGGCGAAATCGAACGGCAGGGCGGGCAGCGCCACCGCGCGCGTCGCCGGGTTCACCATGCGATGCAGTGTGTCGCCGATCACCGCAGGGTGCTCGTGCAACTCCTTTTCCATGAAGTGGCGGAAATTGCCCTTGCCGATCGCCGAGCCGGTGAGGCGGGTGAGCTTGACCTCGCGCTGCACCTCGCTGCCGTCGGGCCGGAAGAAGCGCGCGCCGCGGCGGTCCACCACGGTCCAGTCGCCGTCGCTGAGATAGGCGATGCGCTGCGTCAGCGGTGCCAGTGCCAGCCCGTCGGAGCCCACGAACATCTCGTCCTCGCCGAAGCCGACCGCGAGCGGCGCGCCATGCTGGGCGCCGACGATCAGTTCGGGATGGCCGGAGAAGATCATCGCCAGCGCATAGGCGCCCTGCAGGCGGCGGAACGCGGCGCCCGCGGCCTCGATCGGGGGCATGCCGCGCTGCAGGTGCAGGTCGACAAGCTGCGCCACCGTCTCGGTGTCGGTCTCGGTGGAGAATTCCTGCCCCTCCGCCTCCAGTTCCGCGCGCAACTCGGCGTGGTTCTCGATGATGCCGTTATGCACGACGGACACGCGCGAGGTGCCGTGCGGATGGGCATTGCTCTCGGTCGGCGCGCCATGCGTCGCCCAGCGCGTGTGGCCGATTCCCGTGGTGCCGGCGAGGGGCGAGCGGTCCAGCACGGCCGCCAGGTTGCCGAGCTTGCCTTCGGCGCGCCGCCGATCGATGTGGCCGTTGACCAGCGTGGCTATGCCCGCACTGTCATAGCCGCGATATTCCAGCCGGCGCAGCGAGTCCAGGATCAGCGGCGCCGCCGCGCGCGCGCCGATGACGCCAACGATGCCGCACATCTACCGTCGCTTCCCTTGCAGTTTCGCGCGCATCGTGGCCGCGCGGCCGGGCTTGTTCGTCTGCTGCCCGCGCGCGATCGCCAGCGCGTCCGCCGGCACATCGTCGGTGATCACGCTGCCGGCCGCCACGATGGCGCCGTCGCCCACCGTGACCGGCGCCACCAGCGCGGTATCGGAGCCGATGAAGGCGCGCGCGCCGATCACCGTCCGATGCTTGTGCGTGCCGTCGTAATTGCAGGTGATGGTGCCGGCGCCGATATTCGAGCCGGCACCGATGTCGGCATCGCCGAGATAGCTCAGATGGTTTGCCTTGGTGTCGGCGCCAAGGCGCGCGGCCTTCACCTCGACGAAGTTGCCGATATGCACCCGCTCGGCGAGGTCGGCGCCGGGCCGCAGGCGGGCATAGGGACCGATGATGCAGTCTGGGCCGATGCGGCAGCCCTCCAGGTGGCTGAAGGCACGGATCTGCACGCCGGAGGCGACCGTCACGCCGGGCCCGAACACCACGTTCGGCTCGATCGTCACGTCGGGCGCGAGATCGGTGTCGGTGCACAGGAACACCGAGCCAGGGTCGGTCATGGTGACGCCGCCCTCCATCGCGGCGGCGCGCAGCCAGGATTGCACCACCGCCTCCGCCGCCGCCAGTTCGGCGCGCGAGTTGACGCCGGCGAGTTCTTCGGCCGGGGCCTCCACCGCGGCGACCCGGCAGTCTTCGGCGCGTGCCAGCGCGACCGTGTCGGTCAGGTAGTATTCGCCCTTCGCGTTGTCGGCCCGCACGTCGCTCAGCCAGCGCAGCATGTCCGCCGACCCGGCGCTCAGTACGCCGGCGTTGCACAGCGTCACGGCGCGCTCGGCCTCGGTCGCGTCGATCCATTCGACGATGCGCTCGACATAGTCGCCTGCCGTCAGCAGGCGGCCATAGCGCGCCGGGTCGTGCGGGCGGAACGCCAGCAGCGCCAGGTCCGCGTCGCCGGCATCGCGCCGCTCCAGCAGGTCCCGCAGCGTCGCCGGCCGGATCAGCGGATTGTCGGCATAGAGAACCGTGACCTCGCCGTCGCCGAAATGCGCTGCCGCGCAGAGGGCCGCGTGCGCGGTGCCGAGGCGGTCCTGCTGCACCACGCAGGCATGCGGCTCGGCCTCCCGGCGGACCGCGTCCATCGCCGGGCCGATCACGACGACGATCCGGTCGAACACCTGCTCGCAGCTTGCGAGAAGATGGCGCAACATGGTGCGGCCGGCGATCTTGTGCAGCGTCTTGGGCAGCGCCGATTTCATGCGCGTGCCGAAGCCGGCGGCCAGGATCACGGCGGTACGGTGCATCGCTGTCCCTTGGGCAGAGCGTTGTTTCTCTGCTGTTCTTGTGGCGGCATGCGCTGTGCCATGTCAAAGCCTGCCGCTATCCTGCTGCTTCAATTCCCGTTTCGGAGTGCAACACCGTGACCCGCACCTTGCTGCTCGACCTCGACGGGACGCTGGTGCACACCGTTCCCGACCTTACCGCGGCGCTGAACCGGCTGATGGCCAGCCGGGGCCTCGCGGGTTTCACCGACGCCGAGACCGCGCTGATGGTGGGCGACGGGGTGGGCAAGCTGGTGGAGCGCGCGCTGGCGGCGCGGGGGATGCCGTTCGACGCCAGTGCCGTCGTGGCGTTCTCGGCCGATTACGGCGCGCACACGGCCGATGCCAGCAGGCCTTATCCGGGCGTGGTCGAGACGCTGGGGGCGCTCGCCGGGGAGGGCTGGCGTTTCGCGGTCTGCACCAACAAGCCCGAGGCGGCGGCGCATACGCTGCTCGCGGCGCTGGGCCTGGCGGGCCATTTCGTGGCGATCGGCGGCGGCGACAGCTTCCCGGTGCGCAAGCCGGATCCGCAGCATCTGCTGGCGACCCTGGCGGCGGCGGGCGGCGATCCCGCGCAGGCGGTCATGGCGGGCGATCATGCCAACGACGTCGCCGCGGCGGGCGGGGCAGGGGTGCCGTGCGTCTTCGCCAGCTGGGGCTACGGGCCGCCGGCGATGGCGGCCGGCGCCGTCGCGGTCGCGCGGGATTTTCCGGAACTGGGCGCGATCGCCCGGCGCCTGCTGCGGTAGCGCGGCTGCTGCGGCGGGTGCCTGCTGCGGTAGAGTGCGCTGCTGCGGTAGCGGTATCTGGTTCGATAGCGCGCTTGCTGCGACGGCGGGACCCGCGTCAGTGCGCGCCGGCGCCACCACCGCCGGCCGAGCGCCGCATCAGCACGGCCGAGCCGATGGCCAGCAGCAGCGCGCATCCCATCATGAAGAACGTGTCCCCGTACGCGAGGAAATACGCCTGCGCCCGCACCGTGCGTCCCACGGCGATCACCGCGCTGTGCCACGCGGTCGCCGGATCGGCGGTGCCCGACGCCATGAAGTACCGCTGCAACGCCGCCAGCCGCTGCCGGGTGGCCTCATCGAACAGCGAGACCGAGGGGGTGATGATCGCGGAGTGGAACTGCTCGCGCCGCGTCAGCAGCGTCTGCAACATCGCGATGCCGATCGAGCCGCCGAGATTGCGCATCATGTTGAACAGCGCGGAAGCCGAGCCGGCATTCTCCTGCTCCATCCCGCTGGTCGCCAGGACCGACAGCGGGGTCATCACCAGGGCCTGGCCGACCGCGCGGATCAGGTTCGGCACCAGAAGCTGGTCGCCGGCGTAATCCCGGTTGATCCCGATGTTCAGGAAGCAGCTTGCGGCGAACAGCAGCAGCCCGACCGCCACCAGCGCCCGTGGATCGAATCGCCGCATCAGCCGCGGCAGGAAGGGGATCAGCACAAGCTGCGGCAGCCCGGTCCAGGCCAGCACCTCACCCACCTGCTCCGAGTTGTAGCCCTGCATGCGCGACAGGTAGTCGGGCAGCAGGTACACCGAACCATACAGCGCCATGCCGAGGATCACGTTGCTGACACTGCCGAGACCGAAATTGCGCCGCAGCAGCAGGCGCAGGTTGAGCAGCGGGCGCTCCGTGGTCAGCTCGATCCAGATGAACAGCGACAGGGCGATGGCGGCGACGATCGACAGGCGCAGGATCAGGGTCGAGCCGAACCAGTCGTCCTTGTTGCCCTCCTCCAGCACCGTCTGGAGTGACGCCAGCCCGATCGCCAGCGTGGCGATGCCGGCCCAGTCGCCATGGCGCAGCAGGCCAAGCTGCATCGGCGCGCGCGGCAGGGACGGGATCAGCGCTGCCAGCATGATCGCGCCGGGCACCAGGTTCACGTAGAAGATGTACTGCCAGCCATAGGTCTCCGTCAGGTAGCCGCCGATCGTCGGGCCGATCGCGGGGGCGAAGGTCGCCGACAGCGCGAACATGGCCATGCCGATCGGCTGTTTCGATCGCGGCAGCATGGTCAGCGTGATGGTGAAGGCGAGCGGGATCAGCACGCCGCCGAAGAAGCCCTGCAATGCGCGCAGCACGATCATCTGCTGGAGATTGCCGGCGAAGGCGCAGGCGACCGACATCACCAGAAACAGCACGGTGTTCGCCAGCAGGTAGCGCCGCAGCGAGAACACCGGGGCCAGGAAGCCGGTCAGCGGGATCACCACGATCTCCGCCACCAGGTAGGAGGTTGAGATCCAGCCGCCATCATCGATGCCGGCGCCGATCGCGCCCTGGATGTCGGGCAGCGAGGCGTTGGTGATCTGGATGTTCAGCACGGCGATGAAGGCGCCGATGATGGACCCGCCGACGGCGAGCCAGACCTTCATCCCGGTCGGCGGCTCCGGGGCGGCGATGATGTCGCGAGCCATGGCACCGCCTCAGCGCGTATCGATGGTGGGTTCGACCGACATGCCCGGCCGCAGCATGCCGGCCAGCGTGTCGTCGCGGCGCAGGGCGATCTTCACCGGGATGCGCTGCACGACCTTGGTGAAATTGCCGGTCGCGTTGTCCGGCGGCAGCAGCGCGAATTGCTGGCCGCTCGCCGGGGCGATGCTGTCCACCACGCCGTGCACCACGCGCCCGGGGTAGGTATCGACGTCGATCTCCACCTTCTGGCCGGGCCGCACGTTGGTGAGCTGGGTTTCCTTGTAGTTGGCGACGACATAGACCGCGTGCAGCGGCACGACCGCCATCAGCTGCGTGCCGGGCTGGACATACTGCCCGACCCGCAGCGTCCGCGCGGCGATGGTGCCGTCATCCGGCGCGGTGATCGTGGCGTAGCTCAAATTCAGCCGTGCCTGCTGTTCCACCGCGCCGGCATGCTGCAGTGCCGCCTGCGCCTCCGCCTCTCCGGTTTTCAGCACGGCGACCTGCTGCTGCGCGCTGGTCAGCGCGGCGTGGGCGCGCTGGGTATCGGCGGTGCGCTGCAGCAGCAGCGCCTGGGTCTGCTGCGCCTGCTGGAGGCTGCCGGCGCCGGTCTGCGCCAGGCTGCTGTAACGCTTCTGATCCTGCGCCGCGAAGGTTGCCGCGGCCTCGGCCGAGCCGAGTTGCGCCGTCGCCTGGTCGATCAGCGACTGCTGCAGGTCGAGCTGGGCATGCAGGTTGGCAACCTTGTGGGCCGCCGCGGTGCGATCCGCCACCGCCTGGTCGAGCGCCGTGCGCAGGTCGCGATCGTCGATCCGCGCCAGCACCTGGCCCGCCTTCACCTTCTCGTTGTCGGCGACCTCCACCGCGGCGATGTAGCCCGGCACCCGCGGCGCGATGATGATCGAATCCGCCTGGACATAGGCATCGTCCGTCTCCACCAGGAACCGGCCGACCTCCCAGTAGCGCACGCCGTACGTGGCGGCCGCGGCAAGGCCGAGCAGGGCGGCCAGGCCGATGAGGACCTGCCGCAGCGTTATCGGACGACGGCCCTGGCGGACCTTGCCGGCGTCCACGCCAGGGGCGCGTTCGATCACATCGCTCATTGGTATCTTGCCTCACTCCTCAGCAAGGCAGCAGTGCTGCCCTTTGCGGAGAAGGTGGGGATGCGGGTGGAAGAAGATTAACCCGATCACCAGATATGAGTGTTGCCGGATCAGGCGAGATGGGGCGCGGCGTTGGTGAGGGGCGCAGCGTTGAGTGGCGAGCGTCGCGTTACGGACGCGGCGCCCGTGCCACTTCGGTGGGGGTCACGGTCGGGGCGGCGCTGGTCAGGTACATGGTGGCGAGGCCGAACCAGCGGGTCTGGAACGCGATGCGCACCGGTAGGGTGGGCGCGCCGGGCACGGCCGGGGCGAACCACGCCGAGCCCCGCAGCGGCTGGCGATGCTCGGGGTTGGTGTCGCCGATCAGGAAGCCGGCGAGCGCGCGACCCTCGAAGTCGCAGCGCAGGGTGGGTCCGCTGAACGTCGAGCGGTCGGTCGGCTCGAGGCGCTCGGACCCGCCGGTGCGGGCCGACACCTCCAGCACGCGCCGGCCATCGTAGGTGCGGACTGAGGTGTCGCAGCTATGCTCGCGCTCCACCCGGCGCATGAGTTGGGCGAGGGCGCTCAGCGTATCCATGGTGTGGAGCTGCAATTCGGTGGGCACGGGCTCGCGCTCGGTCTCCTGCGGCGGCTGCAGCACGCGCACCTGCGGCTGGCCGTGCTCGTATTCGATCAGGGTGCGGCGTGCCCGCCCGCGCCACACGCCATCGCCCGAGAACTCGAGCGGGGCCGCCTGGTCGTCCTGCCAGACGCCGCGCACGGCGTTCACCTGGCTGCCGCGGTAGAAGAGCCCGACCAGGCCGGTGGTGTGGTAGTTGACGTCGACCTGGTAGGTCCACGGACCGAGGCCGAGGGCGACCTGCATCTGCATGACTTCGATGCCGGCGGCGTAGGTGTCGTAGCCGAGTTTGACCTGGGAGACCGTTGCCTGGGAGACCGAGGCCTGGGTGGCGGGTGGCTGGGGCGCTGCCTGGGGCGCCTGGGCCTGCGCCGCTGCTCCCGTCAGGAGGGATGTGCCGAGGGTTGTCGCGGCGAGCCAGCGCATGGCGTCATGTTGCGCCGCAGCGAAGCGCTAGGCAAGGGGCGGGCGTATTGACCGGGCCAAGGCTTGGCGCTCTAAGGCGGCCGAGGAGCCCGTAGCTCAGGTGGTAGAGCACGAGACTTTTAATCTTGGGGTCGTGGGTTCGAGTCCCACCGGGCTCACCAATTTACCAAGAATACCAACAACTTATCGTTTCAGTTCCAGAGTGACAGTTTCCAGTTTCCGAAATGGTTTCCGAAACTCTGGAAACTGTCAGCCGTGCGGTGCTGCGCCGGGCTGACACGCCGAAAAAAGTCTTGGGGTAGGCAGCCGAAACACCGCATCACACCGCCTCGGCAGGACCGCGTTTTGCCCGTGCACGCTTCGGCGCGGCAGATGACAGCCGCACGATGTTGCTGCTGCTTTGTGCGGACGCAGCGCCGGTTTCCCATGCCAGCATGCCGGCCAGCGCGACCTCGCTCCGGCGGGGCAGATAGGTGTCCACAATCTTCTGCGCATAGTCGATCGACCATCCTGCAACGGCCGCGATCTGCGGCGTTGTGACGCCAGCCTCGGCCATGCGGACGACGCCGGTGCGGCGAAGGTCGCGACGCTGGCGGTGTTGCTTGGCTAGTTCGGCACGCACCTTGTCCTTTGACCAGCCGAGGCGGAAATACCGGCGCGCCTGCCGCAGTGCCAGCCGCCGCATGGTGGCATCCCACTTGCGCGAGAAATTCCGCCGCGACCAGGGCCGGCCTGTCGGGCTCGGGACCAGCAACAGTCCGCCGGTCTTGTCGGCGAGGCGAGCGCGCAACAGCGGTTCCAAGTTCCGGTGCACCGGGACCAACAATAGCTCGTTGGTCCGGTCTTTCGTCTTCTGCTGGCGCAATGCGATGAACAGCCTGCCGTCACGTTCCTCGACCTGCCCGCGCGTCATCGCCAGCACGTCAGAGAGGCGTTGCAGGGTGTAGAGCATCAGCATGAAGCCAAGCCGCAAGCGGTCCTGCGGTGCGGCGCCGAGGAACTCAGCCTCGAAATCAGGGGTCCAGACTTGATCGCGAGGTTTGGTTGGAAGCAGGCCCGGTCGCGCGAGCGGATTTGCTGGGATCAGTTCCTGCTTCACTGCGACGCCGAACAAGATGCGCAGCATAACCAGGATGAAATTCGCCTTGCGGGGATGGTCTCGGTAGTCGGCCTTGATCTGCTCGGCGTAGCGCGGGCGGAACTCACTGACGGCGAGATCGCCCCACTCTGAGCGGATCAGGTCGAGATACGAGCCGTAGTTCTCCTTGGTGCCTGGTGCCAGCTTGGCCCAGGCGGCGCTCGCCCGATAGTCACGGACAAGAGCGGCAATTGATCCAGCGGCGAGGCCCGCTGGCGGCACGACTGTTGCGCGTGCCAGAGCGGCGGCACGATCGGTGCCGAGCGATCGGCCCGTCTTGCGATCGTAGTAGTAAATCCTGGTCGACCCGTCGGCCATCGTCTTTGTGATCGGCTTAACGCCGGTGATGCGGGGGCGTGCCATCTGGCGTTACTCCTGCGCGCTCGGGGGGCGAACGGCGGCGTCGATCAGGGACGCACGTACGGCCGGCGGGCACGTGGAAAGCAGGGTCAGCAAGGCGATGGTCTCGCCGGCGACCTTCGATTCGCCGCCGACCTGGCGTTGCACGCGCCGCAGGATGACTGCATGGTCGCCCGGGTCGCCGAGCTGACGCAGCAACCGGGCAAATGCGGACTGCGACAGGCCGAGATCGTCAAGTGTCGCCCGAAACGCCACGGCATCCATATGGTCCTCCTACGCGCCCAAAGTGGGTGGAGCGGACCGCCTACGCCAAATTGTCGTATAAGGCATTAACATTCGCCGGCAGATTTCACTGGCGGCGGGCGGCGGCCTTTTCGGCGAAACGCCGATCCCAGCCGTTCGGCCCCTCGGGCGCGGTGGCAGATCGTTGGGTGCCGAAGCCGGCGCGACTGTCGGCGACGCCATCCAGCACGTGCCGGTCCCAGGTCAGCCGGCCACCGCGGGAGCCTCGGGGGGTGCCGCGCGGCCAATCCCCGGCGCGGACTTCATCGTCGAAAACATCCACCGACACGCCAAGGTAGCGGGCCGCTTCGTCTCGCGACAGATAGCGCGGCCAATAGGGCAGGTCGGCCAGTGGCACGCGGGTCATTGCAACACCCGTGGCGCTGCCAGGCGCTCAGTTGCGTGCGGCAGGCATTCGAGGATCAGCAGCCCGATCGCCGCCGCGACCGCTTCACGTTCGGCTAATGGCGCTTCAGTCGCCAGCACGGCCGCAGCCATTGCGAGCGCGAACATGCTATCGGCAGCGGTGGCGTCTGCTTCTTCGCGCAGCGCGGCGAACACCTCCAGGCTCATATCGGCCGCGCGCGGCACGTCGCAGGCGCGCATGATCTGATCGCGCCGGCGACGCGCGGCCGTCACAAGGTCGGCGGGATCAGACTTCCGGGGCACCGGAGAACACCGGCAAATCGGTCTGCGACTTCACTTCGTCAACGTCCTCGTTGACCGCATCGTCAAACGACAGTTGCGGGCGATAGCGCACCACAAACCACGTGAGCTTGCTCCCGGAGAGCCGGTAGCGCAGCCGCACGGGTATCCGATACACCGGGCCACGATCGAACACGGGGATCCCGAGCAGAAAGATGCTGGGCACCTTGAGCGGTGCGCCAGCCTCTTCCTTGTGTTCGTTCTGATAGGCCAGTTCGACCTCGCCCGATGTCAGGTTCTGCACCGAGGTAAAGCGCGCCTCTTCGGTCAGCTTCAGTCCGCGCGACAGGTCCAACAGGCGCGACGGGCCGACGAACTGACCGCCCAGCGTTTTCAGCAACTCGACCAGCTTCAGATCGGCTTCGGTCAGTGAGTCGGCGCCGGCGAGGTGATCGGGCGGTGCGATCACGTCGCCGATGCGGTCCTCCAGCCATGCGGCAAAGTCGCCATGCGACAACGCCTTGCCGTCGATCGTGGCCCACGCCTTCCACGCTTCCGACAGCGGGAAGCGATAGACGCCACGGTGTTTGCAGAACCGAGGCTCCGCGTCCTGTTCTTCTCCGGCTTCGTGGTAGTCGATGATCGCGGTGATGCTTGGCTTGTCCTGCGCGCGGTCAACGAACACGGCCGAGTTGCTGTCCTTGAAGCGGATAACCCAGGCGATGAACGACTCCAGGTCGCTCAGTGTCGCGGTGCCGGTGCGGCGCTCTGGCCGGTCGCGGTATTCATCGACCAAGGGCTTGATGCTGCGGGCTTCCATGCCGCGCGGCAGGACCAGCACGCGCGGCGCGCCGTCGCCATCAATCTCCGGCAGTTCGATCAGCTCGGGGATATGAAAATCCTCCATGAGCTGGCGGGTGTCGGCCACCACGCTTGACAGCGTTGCGCGCGGTGCGCCGTTGGCCGGGGCAGGCGTATCAGGCATGGCAAACTCCTCAGTTTGGGGATGGAACGGCTAGGCGAACAGATCCCACTGCGCCGGCGGTGCCGGCGGCGGGCGCGGTGCAACGTTGTAGTCAGGAACAAAGAAACCGCGCTGGCCGCGACACGCACGGAAGGGCAGCGGGTGCGCGTTGCGGATGACGAAGCCGAACGGCCCGCCAAACCATCGCGACGTGCTGGCAGTCACGCAATCAACGATCTCCGCCGCGCCGATGATGCCGCCATGATCGAGTGCAACGGCGGGCCGAGGGATGTCCGGCCATTCCCAATCGGTCACGTCGGGATCGTGCTTCAGTCCGGTATGGATCAGCACGGGGCCGCGGAACTTCGTGGCCCAGGTGCGGTTCTCGACGTCCTTGTGCCCGGCGGCGATCAGCCACGCCCAAGGCTGCATGATCGACAACGCGCTCATGCAGGCGCTGCACAGATCGGCCGCGACCCAGTTGCAGGGTTGCCCGGTGCGCTTCACACAGCCGGTGCAATCGCTATCGGTGCATCCGCACTTGCGGCAGGTCCGCACGGTGTCGCACGTAAGCATCGGTCAGCTCACCGTGCGCGCCGGGCCGGGCGCGGCGTTGACATCGCGGAACGGCAGATCGGGCTGGCGCGGGTTGTGGCGGCTAAGGTTGTTCTCCGGCGTCACCCAGAAGATTGACCGGCCGCGCGGCCGTTTCGGCGTCTTGCTCACGATGTCGGCGCGCACTTCGACCACGCCATCGGACAGCACAAAGTCGAATGTCACAGTGAGCTTGCCGGCGGCGCGCGACTGGCCGACGGTGCGGCCTTCGTGCAGTTCGGCAATCAGGTTTTGCAGTTGCCGCGACAAGTCGGCATGCAGCTCGCCGTCCTCGATTTCGGCGATGAACGTGCCGAACGAACGAACTTGATCGCTCATGGCGTGTCCCCTGGCGGCGCTAGGATTGGCGGGAAACCCTGGGAACCGCGATCGGTATCAGTCACGCGAAGCAGGTTCACGGGGCGGTGTTGCACCCATGCGTTCCACGACTTCACGACCAGGATCAGGCGGTCGCTGGTCGGGACCTTGGCGCGCGACAAAGCTTCTTGCACGAGCCGTTCGTGTAGCCGTCGCGCGGGGTTGTTCGGTTCCCCTTGTCCTTCATCAACGGCGAGGGCGAATGCATGTGCGGTGTCGGCGTCGGTGCGGCGGATAAATAGCGCGATGGCGCTGCCGAACCAGGGACGTTGCAGGACCACCAGGTTGAGCGATTTTAGGATGGCCGCTGCGGCGCTGACCGCCGGCACGGACTCGATGAGTTTCCGGAGTTCTGCCGGTTCGACCGGATGGCCAGCTTGCGCGATGCTGCCGTGGTCGAAGTGCCATACCACCTTGGCTATCGCGGCGCAGGCTTTCGGATTTTCAACGCCGCCGATATGCAGGATGTCCGCGGTCGAGCGGCGGCGGGCGCCGCCGGTGGCCACGAAGGCAGCGCGCTCGATCCCAAATCTCACGTCGCACACAGTGGAGATGCCGGTTTGTAGGATGGCTGTCAGGCGGTGTTGACCGTCGTTAAGGATGCCTTCGCGGCTCACGATGATCGGTTCGCCAGTGTTCACCCATAGGTCGCGTTCGAGGATGGCAGAGAAGCGAGCAATGTCGATTTTCGATAGCGAACGGTTGCTTGTGTTCAATTTCAGCAGCCATTCGGCAACGGCCGGTGTGACCACGCCAGTTCTCGTGCCGGTGAAGCTGGTCACGAGGTCAAGCAACTCGTCCTCGGTGGACGCGATCGGCAGAACTCTCGCCGGGCGAGCGACCTGGTTCATGTATATGCACCTCCATGCATGGGCCGGGGCCTCCACCCGCGCGCCAGATCAAGCCGGCAGTCATCGGCCGTCCCGACGGTCGCGCCGTCCTCGCTGCATGTGTGGTCGCGGCACTTCGCGCACTCGCCGCACAGTGCAGCGGGCGCACCTGCAGCACCGGCCCAATCCTGCAACGATCGCCAATCGATCGGCAGCCCGGCAGTCTCAGCGGCGGCAACGCCTTGCATCATCCCGAGCGTGACGCCGAGATCGCCATACACGGCGCACAGCTCGCCGACGCTGCCCCACGCCAGCCCGGCATCGATGCCGACTTGGCGCAACGCGTTGTCGCCGTCGTCAAACCAGGTGGCGCGCGCGTGCATCACCTGCGGCTGGGTATAGAGCAGGTGCGACGCGAACGGCGCTTCGCCGCGGGCGAGGCAATCGCGCAACGCGGCGCGTGCATAGGCAATGTGGCGAAGGAACGCGGCCGGGTCCGGCGTGCGGTAGGGTGACTCCACGATCACCCGGCGCGGCCGACCTGGTTGTGCGGCGGTCATGCAGCGGCCAGTTGCGCGGCGCGTTCCCGTGCAATGCCGGCAAGCGTGCGCAGCCCGCGCACGTGCGGCGTGAAGATGGGCAGAGGTTCGGCGGTCAGGGAGATGTGGCCGATAAGCTCCTCGAGCGCGTCGGCGAGACAGAACAGCGCATCGGGCGTTGTGTGCGGGTTGACCATCGCCAGCCCGACCACGTGACGGAACCACGGGTTGATGCCGGGCGCGGCGACGGCCAGCAACTCGCCGACGTCGATCAGCGCGATTGCGGCTGGCGCGTTCATCGCACGGCCGCCGCAAGTGTCGCGACCATCCAGACCAGCGCGGGCAAGTTATGGAATGCCTCTAGCCCAAGGCAAGCGCCGGCCAGCGTATGTATCACCATCGCGGCGTGTTCCATCGGAACACCTCCCGCTGTCGATGTTGCACCTACAGGAAAACCGTGGTCAAGCCTGTTTTTCTCCTGAAGGAAAATCTGCTGGGCGCTTGATGTCTACTGGCGCGTACTCCGCTTCCCGCGTCTGGGCGCGGGCGAGGTTTCTTCCGGGGCAACGTGTTCGGTTACCGCAGGCAGAAATTTCGTTCCCAGGTCAATCCAGGCCTGGACCGTCGCCGGGTCGCCTTGCGTCACGATGCGGAACGCAATCCGCAGCTTGTCGACGTCGCCCTGATCGGCCGGATCGAACAGCAACGCGGCAGGGTCTGTTTCAAAAAGCCTAGCCAGCCTCTGCAAAGTTTCGATACTCACTGGCGCCCTCCCCACTTCCCATTTATGGACACTGGAAGTTGCGACGCCCATCTTTTTTGCAACCTCCTGTAGTGTCAAGCCCGCCTGCTGTCGCCACATCCTCAGGCTGGGTATCGGCGTGAGGTCGCGCTTTTGATTGGCCACTGGAGCAAAATCCCTAAAAGGGTGACAACAGGTTAGTACCCGGCACTGGGAGCCGGCGGTCGCGGGGGAGGTTCTGGCTGGACATCGTTCCTGTCTGCCATATTTTCTCTAATCCGCCAAATTCCAGTCCCGAGGAAATTGAGTAGTTGTCGTGTCAGGCAAAATCTCGCTAGGCTGGCAGGATGACGCTGGACCAGTATCTCACCGACAGGGGGATGACGCTGGAGGCGTTCGCCGGCCAGCTCGGCGAGGCGATCGGCGAGCGCGTCTATGTCTCCACCGTGTGGAAGTGGCGGCGCGGCAAGGCGGTGCCGCGTCCGCGCGTGATCCTCGCCATCGAGGAGCTGACAGAGAACCAGGTCACCGCGCGGGACATCATCGCGGTGTGCGCTGCCAACGAACCGGCGGCAGCATGACGCGGCGGCACGCCGTGCCGCTACCCCACATCGACCCGGCGCCTCGCACGGGTCGCCCGGCGCCATGACGAAGCAGCTTAGCGCGGCCGAGTGGCGCGAGATGACCGACGAACTGGTCGCCGCGTTGCGTGCGCGTATTGATGATCTCGCACGCGCGTTGCTCGGTGATCCTAACAAGGCCATGAGCAGCAAGCGTGAACTGCGGTTCGGCAGCAAGGGCGCGTTGTGCGTCTGGATTGCTGGCCCGAAACGTGGCGGCTGGGCCGACTTCAGCGGCGACGCCAAGGGTAGCCCGCTCGGTCTGATCCGCTTTGCCCAGGGGTGCGAGTTCTGGCCGGCCGTGACATGGGCGCGCGCCTGGCTCGGCTGGCCGGACGATGACGGCAACGTGCCCGACGCGCCGGCGCCACGGCCGGAGCCGCCGCCGGCGGACGAAGCGCCGGTCGATGACGCGGCGGACGCGGAGCGGCGGGCGGAGATCGCCCGGCGCTTCTGGCATGACTCCGGGCCGGTGCGCGGCACCGTCGGCGAGCGCTACCTGATCGACGTGCGCAAGATCCCGGCGCCGTCTCGGGGCTGGCCCGAGGCGGTGCGGTTCCATCGCAACACGCGAAGCCTGATCCTCGCCGCCACTACAGCCGACGATACGGTGCGCGCGGTGCAGATGGTTCGCCTGACACCATCGGCGCGCGTGGTGCAGCGGGAGGACGGCGGCAAGCTGAAGATTACGCGCGGCTCATTCGCCGGCGTCGCGGTGCGGTTGCCGTCGCACCAGGCGGCCGGCGCGTTGCTGCTGGCCGAGGGACCGGAGACCGGGCTTTCGGTATGGCGCGCGACGGGCTGCGAAACTTGGGTGCTGTGCG
The DNA here is from genome assembly GCA_037201625.1 of Acetobacteraceae bacterium. Lineage (GTDB taxonomy): Bacteria > Pseudomonadota > Alphaproteobacteria > Acetobacterales > Acetobacteraceae > JAMXLO01. The sequence goes on from JBBCGR010000004.1 coordinate 1,520,766, forward strand.
GCAGCATGTCGCGTATCGACGCGGGCATGCTGCCGCGCGGGCGCATGGTGATCGTGTGCGCCGACGATGATCTGTTGAACCATCCTGATCCGCGCAAGCTCGCGGCAGCGCGGGCGCTGGCCAAGGCGGTGCAAGCGTGGCGCGCGGCCGGTGTATGGCTAGCCGTAGCTACGCCCAGCGTCGAGCGGCGGCAGGACAAATCGGACTTCAACGATCTGTTGCAGGCATCGGGGCTGGCGGCGGTGCGTGCGCGCCTTGTCGCCATCGGCGAGACGATGGCGGCGGAGCGCCGGGCGCACGCGTTGCGCGGCATCGCCCGCGCTATCGATCCGCTGCTGCTCGCCCGGCGCCCCAGTGCCGAAATTTTCGCCGAGGCAGAACGGGTCAACGCTGAGTGCGGCGCCGCACTGCTGCCTGACCAGGTGCGCAAGGCATGCACCGACGCGTTGATTGACCGCCTGCGCCGTGACGGCAGGCGACGCCGGAGGGTCGCAGCATGAACGATGACGAAGACGAAGCCTGGCAGCGGTATGACGCGGCCGGCGACGGCGGCGACGGCCTGCCGCCTGATGGGGAGTTGCGCGGGCCGATCGGTGATCCGCGCCCGGAATGTCCGATCGTGTGCCTTGGCGGGCGCGATGGCGTTTATCACTTCCTCGACGCACGCGGCGAGCATCGCGCGCTCACCGCGCGCCAGCTCGGCAGCCGGTCGGAACAGTCGGCGCTGTTCTGCGGCGATCTCACGTGGCGCTGGCGCTACTTCCCGAAGCTGGCGAAGCAGAAGGTGGCCGGCGGCGAGTCGCGCTTGGTCGTTGTCGGCTATTCAGTCGTGGCAACGGCCGAATGGCTGCTGGCGGAGTGTTCGCACGAACCGATATTCGGCGCCCAGGTGGTGATCCGCCGCGCCGGCGTGTGGCAGGGCGAGACTGGCGAGCCGGTCGCGCATTGCGGCGACGAACTGCTGATCGATGACCGTTGGCTGTCGGCGGGATTGCGCACGGGCAACATCGTGTGGGTTGCCGACTCGCCGGTTGCGCGGCCGGGTGAGGCCTGCGGCGTCGATGTCGCGCGATATATACAGCAGCAGCTACAAGAATATTGGACGTTTCGCTACGGCGGCGGTGCCATCGCCTATCTCGGCGTCCTCGGTTCGGCATATCTCGGCGCGGTGTCGCGTTGGCGGCCGAATGTGTTCCTTGGCGGCAGTCCTGGCACCGGCAAGAGCAAGTTGCTCGACGCGGGGCGCGCGATGATGCCGCTGCACAACTATACGACCGACACGACGAAGGCCGGGCTTGAGCAGGCGGTCACTGGTCGCGCCATGCCATCGTTCATCGACGAGGCGTCGGACCAGCAGGACCAGCGCGGCGCGCAAACCTTGCTCAACCTCACGTTGGCCAGCACTGGCGATGAAGGCGCCAAGGTCGCGCGCGGCACCGCGGACGGCGCGGGGCGATCGTCCAGTGTCCTCGGTTCGTTCATCATGGCATCGGTCGCGCCGCCGGAAATGCAGCCGCAGCATTGGGCGCGCGTCGTGCTGGTTGACTTGATCTCGCCCGAGGCGGGCGAGGATCACTTGGCGCAGATGGATGCGCTGATCGCGTATTGCCGCGAGCAAGGTCCGGCGCTGTGGCGCCGTGCGATCGTCGGTTTCAAGCGTTACCATCTGGCGCTGGCGGTGTTCCGCGATGCGTTGGGGCGCACCGGCTGCGCACCGCGCCAGATGGACCAGCTCGGCGCGATCCTGGCCGGTTGGTGGATACTGACCGATGACGGCGTGCCTGACGACCGCGAAGCAATCAACGGCGTCGCCGCCATCGCCGATTTCCGCCAGTCGGCGGATGAAATCGCCAACTTGGGCGCGGGCAGGCAGGTGGCCGAGCATCTGGCCACGTCCCGGCTTGAAGGCGACCGCAGCAGCGAGAAATGGCCGGTGGCCGAGATGTGCCTGCGGGTCTGGGAAACCCGCACAGATCCCGAGTCGGGCGAGCGCATCGGCGATCTCGACAACAGCTGGCAGGACCGGCTTGGCCGGAACGGCATGCGCGCGGTGCGGGCCGATCAGCTTGTTGACCGGCGCAGCGGCAGGCAGGTGGCACGCGGCGGTCCTGGCGATGGGCTGTGGATCGCCTATCGGTCGGCGCCGGTCCTCAAGTTGTTCGCTGAAACAGGCTGGGCCGGGCAACGCTGGCGGTTCCTGCTGCGCGGTCTGCCGAGCGTCAAGGAAGCAGCCAGTTCGGTGCGCATCGGCGACATCAACGTGCGTTGTGCGGTGTGGATTTCCCGCGCCGACCTGACCGGGGAGGAATGAACATGCCGCGAGCCTGTTGCAGAGTTGCAGCCTGTTGCAAAACCTGTTGCAAGAAAAGCGAGCAATTTCAATCCTGTTGCAGAGTTGCAGAGTTTCGCCCTCGCACGTGACGCGCGCGCACGCACACGCGCTTGGGGGTGCGTGCGCCTGTGCGCGAGTCCGCTGCAACTCTGCAACAGGATAGAGATAGATATAAATTCTCGACCGGGAACAAAGACTTAGCCTGTCACAAGCCTGTTGCAAATCGCGCAACGTAATGAAAGTGCTGCAACATGACGCACACTGACGAATGGTCGAAGATCAAGGAAGCGCAGCGGGTTTCGCGCGAGCGTCGCGACGTGCTGAACCGGCAGCGGGCAGCCCAGGTGCGCGTCAACGCCACGCCGCAGACCATGCGCAAGCTGGAGCGTCCTGTCATCGACCGGCTCCTCGAGCGTGGCCAGATGTGCGACTCACAGCACCGCGCCGGCGGGGAAATCTCCCGCGTGTGGATTTCCATTACCGCCGCCTTGTTCCCGCGTGTCAGTGATCCGGGCGGCGGTCGCCAGCATGGGCACACTGAGGATTGGTCCGCGTCCTTGATCTCGGCTTACCGCCGTTATCGGGAATGGTGCGAGGAAGCGGCGAAGGTGCAGACCGGCCATCACCGCACGCTGGCCGATCTGGTGTTCCTGCTCGCGGTTGATAACTACGGGCCGCGCCAGATCGCGCTCATGTGGCACATGGATCAGCGCCGCGTCCTCCACCTGATCCGCACCTCGTTGTGGCGCTATGCAGAGTTGGCGGGGTGGACTGACAGCCCGTTCCTGCCGGCTTTGCCGGTGGCGATCGTGGCGCAGGATCATTCCCGGTTGACAGCCGCCACGTTTCGGGGCTGAACTCCTCCACCGTCGATCAGTGCGCCCGCAGGGCGGCGGCATCCCCTCATGTTCACCATCAGCATCAAGCATGACTTTGACCGGTTCGCGGCGACGCTGGACCGGCTGCAACGCGAGCAGTTGCCTTTCGCGGTGGCACGGGCGCTGACGGATACCGCGCGCGCTGCGCAACAGCAGGTGACCGCCGATCTGCCGGCCATCTTCGATCGGCCGAACCCGTTCACCATGCGGTCGCTGACCTTCGTTGCGGCGCGCAAGGATCGCATGTTCGCGGTGGTCACGGTGCGCGACATCCAGGGCAAGTATCTGCTGCCCGAGGAAGTCGGCGGCGAGCGCACGCCGGCGATGGCGACTCGGCGCCCAGGTCGCGCGTTGACCGAGCCGGGCCCGCAGCTCCATCGCGATCAGTATGGCGGGATCCCGATTGGCACGGTGCGGCGGCTAATGCGGCAGGCGAAGGCGGCGGCGGAGCGGGCAACGCAGGAGCGGCACACGGCCAAGCGGGCGGCAGGGCGCAAGGTGCGGGAGGTCGATACCCGCGACCGCGGCGTGTTCTATGTCGGGCCGCAGGGTCACGGTCACCTGAAGCTCGGCGGCATCTATCAGCGGCTGCCAGGCCATCGCCTCACGCACCTGGTCGCCTTCGCAGCGGCGGCCCACTACCATCCGCGCTTCCACTTCCGCGAGCGGGTCGAGGCGGCATGCGTCAAGGCGTTCCTGCCAGCGATGGAACGCAGGTTCGCCGAAGCAATCGCTACCGCGCGATAGCGCCCAACCGGGCAGCGCCCGCACCAGGCAAGGCTACAGGCAGGCGGCGCTTCGAGGCGGTGCGTTTCGTCGGCGCCCGCCTGCCAGGCGTCCAGCGTGGCCCTACGCGACGCGGCCGGCCTTGGGTCCTTCCCCGGGGTCTGGTCTGTCGCGGGTAATTCGCACGCGCGGCAAGAGACAGATTTTGCAGTCAGAAAGGGAACTTACCTTGTCGTTGCGACATCGATCAGGCGCGTCGAGCTGGCTGACCTGCGCGGGGCCGCGCATGCCGGCTTTACCGCCAGCGAAGCCGCTGCCGTGCTGCGTGGCGACTCTGCCGTGCCTGCGGTGCCTCCGCCGGAGCGCGTGTCGATCGCCATCACGTCATCGCCCGATCTGGGGAGTGTCGGCGCGTTGACCATGCTCGCGCCACGGCTGCGCCGTCGCATCGACATGAATTTCGTTGCCTGCCGGGCGTGGCGCGCGGATCACCGGGAACTGGCCATCGCGCACATGAAGGAAGCCAAGCGCGCCCCGTCTCCGGCCTTCGTGGCAGCGGCGGCGGCTGAGATCGCGGCGGTTGCGTTGGCCACGTTCGGGCGCGCGGGCGTTCGATGCGGTGGCGTCCATCGCGTGCGGTCACTCGCGCAAGTCGGAGTGCATGGGGAAGCAGCTTGCGGTGGCGACGGCCGAGGCGCTGGGCATGCCCTATCGCAAGCTGTTTGCCGATCGGTTCCTGATGGGCGTGTCGCATCCGAAAGAGTTCAAGAACCTGCCGCCGCTGGCGTGGTGCGCCGATCCGATCGGCCGGACGTTGGTGGTCGATGACATCGCCACGTCGGGCTGGCACCTGAAGGAAGCCATCGACCTGATCCGCGCGCGTGGCGTCGGCGCGTCGGCTCTGGTGTGGATTGGCGGCGAGTTGCGCACCGATGGCGTGTGAAGCAAAGCGCATTGCCATCGTCGGCGCGCGCGAGCGCACGGACCAGCAAAACGTCGTGGCGTTCGTCGCCAGCCTGCCGGCGGGCGTGACTGTGGTCTCCGGCGGCTGTCGCGGTGTGGACACCTGGGCAGCCGAGGCGGCACGGGCGCGCGGCCTGGCAGTGGTGGAACACCGGCCGGACGCGACGGGCGTGCGCACGCGGGCCGAGGCGGTGCGGCGCTACCACGAACGCAACGCGCGCGTGGTGGCGGATGCTGACATGGTTGTTGCGTTCGTCTCGGCCGAACGGAAGGGCGGCACCGAAAACACGATCCGCCACGCCAGGCGGGCCGGCAAGCCGGTCGAGATCAGGTGACGGACATGCTTGAACCGCCGGAGTTTCTGAACGAGGCGCAGCGCGCGAGCTGGGATCGCGTCATCGCGGGCGCACCGCGCGAGCTGCGGCAGGGCGTCGATGAAACGCTGCTGCTGTCATGGGTTGTGGCCGAAGAACAATACCGCACGGCCGCGTCGATGCAGGCGCAGATCGACACCGGGTCTGCGCTGCCGATGTTGAGCAAGGACAAGAACGGCAATCCGGTTGCCTCGCCCTATCTCGGCATCATGGCGCGCGCGTCGGCGCAGATGATGAAGGCGGCGCAGGCGCTGGGCTTCAGGCCGGGCGACCGGCGCGCGGCAAGTGACGTGGGCGATGCGGGCGACGCGTTCGACGGTTCGACTCTGGTATCCAAGCGCGAGCTATGCACGATCCTGCGCATCTCGCGCCCGACGCTGGATAACTGGCTCGATCGCAACGATGACTTTCCGGTGGTCGAACGGGGCGGCAACGGCAAGGAATGGCAGTTCGATGCCGCTGCCGTGGTGGCCTACCTCCGCGACAAAAAGGACCAGGAGCAGCGCGACGCGGCGGAGCGCGCGGAGCGGCTACAGCAGTTCGCCTTGCCGATCGATGACATTGCGGCTGCGCCCGACGCTGCGAGTCTCACGCCGCAAGAGCGTGTCCAGTATGCGCGGGCGCGGCAGATCGAACGCGAGCTGGCGCGCGACTCCGGGCTGTTGGTGCCGACGGCGGATGTCCGGCTGGCGCTACAGACCGCGATCCGCCAACTCGCGGACCATTTCGACTCGGTGGTCCACCAAGTCGCGCGCGAAGAACAGTGGGCGCCCGCCACGTTGCGCAAGGTGCAAGGCAAGATGCACGAAGGGCGCACGGCGTTCATCAGCCGGTTGCGCGACTACTCGCCCGGCGCCACGGGCGGCGTCGAGCCGCAGGCGGCGGAGCCGGCGTTGCTGTGACTATCAATGTGCATCATGGCGATTGCCGCGACGTGCTGGCGGCGATCCCGGCCGGCTTCGCGCATTGTTGCGTGACCGATCCGCCCTACGGCTTCCGCTTCATGGGCAGGCGCTGGGATTATGACGTGCCGCCGGTGGCGACGTGGCGCGCGGTGCATCGCGTTCTCCGGCCGGGCGCCTACCTGGTCGCGTTCGGCGGGCCGCGCACCGGCCATCGCATCGCGACGGCGATCGAGGATGCCGGCTTTGAGCTACGCGACAGCCTGGCGTGGCTGTTCGGCGAGGGCATGCCCAAGTCGCAGGACATCGCGAAGGCGATCGACAAGGCGCTTGGCGTGAAGGGCGAGAAGCGGCCGACGGGCGAGAAGCGCAACCGGATCGCGCCGGGCGCGACGATCCTCAGCACGGGCGACTGGCACGCGGGCGGCGGCGAGTATGAGCCGCACGATTACATCCCGGCCACGGATCAGGCCCGCGAGTGGCTGGGTTGGGGCACGGGGTTAAAGCCAGGCCATGAGCCTATCGTCCTCGCGCGCAAGCCGGCGGAGTCGCGCAACATCGCGCGGAACGTGCTGGCGCACGGCACCGGCGCGCTCAACATCGGCGCGTGTCGCGTGCCGATCGATGACGCGGACGCGGGCGGGCGCTGGCCTGCCAACGTGCTGCACGATGGTTCGGCCGAGGTGGTCGAATTGTTCCCCGAGGCGCAAGGCATGGCGCGCGGCGTTCTCCGCCGGGGCGCCACCACGGGGCGGGGCATCGGCTTCGCCAGCACGTCGGAAGGGCACGAGGTTGTCGCAGGCTATGGCGACAAGGGCAGTGCGGCGCGGTTCTTCTACAGCGCCAAGGCGACGGATGCGGATCGGGCCGACTCCAAGCATCCGACGGTCAAGCCGGTCGCGCTGATCCGCTGGCTTGTGCGGCTGGTCACGCCGCGCGGCGGCATGATCCTTGATCCGTTCGCGGGCAGCGGCACCACGGGCGAGGCGGCGATGCTGGAAGGCTTCGACGCTACGTTGATTGAGCGCGAAGCGGAACACGTGGCGGAGATCAGTCACCGGATCGCACGGTGGAACGGTGGCGATCTGCCGCTGTTCAACGGCGATGCGCCGCAGGCGGCGGAGGATGTGCCGCTGCCGTTGTTCGTCGCGCCGCAGTTCGCGCTGACGTAGTGCGGCGCGTCGCGTGCTTGATGGTGACGCGCCGGCATCGGTTCCGGTGGCGGAGCCGCACGCGGAACGGCTGCACTTCCATGCCGGCAGGACCGAGGAAGCCAACAAGCTCATAATCCGGCATCACTACTCCGGCCGGGCGCCGAGCCTGGTGATGATGTGCGGGACGTGGCACCGCGACGGCGGCATATTCGGCGACCGTGGCGAGATCGTTGCGGCGTGCGTGTTCTCCATCCCGGTCGCACGCCGCAAGGAAAAGGTGCTTGAGCTAACCAGGTTGGTGCGCGTGCCGGGTTGCCGCGCGCCGCTCACCGGCCTGATCTCGCGCACGGTCAAGCAGATCGTGCGCGAACGTCTCACCGATCTGATCGTGTCATTTGCCGACACCGAACAAGGCCACCACGGCGGCATCTATCAGGCTGCATCGTGGCGCTACGGCGGGCGGCGGGAGGCGCGCAAGGATGGCGTCATGGTCAACAGCGTGTTCGTTCCTGACCGGACGCTAAATTCTAAATACGGAACGAACGCCATCCCCAAACTGCGAAAGATCATTCCGCATGCTGATCTGCGACCGCACTTCGATGATGGCAAGCACTTCTACTGGCGCGCGCTGTCAAAGCCGGGCGAGGCAAAGGCAAAGCGATTGGGTTTGCAGTCGCTGCCGTATCCCCGGCCGGATGAACCGCAATCGATCGTTCACTGGTCGAAGGCACCACGCGGTTGCAGCAAGGGTGCGCCGGCGCCGCGCCCGCCGTTTGCTCCGCCGCGCTTCCAGGTGTGCGAGCGGCAGCAGCTTGCGCCATGTGCGCGCATGCACGCCAAGGCCGGCGGCAAGATCCCGCTGCCGCCGACAACCTGGGCGCCACGCTTGAGGTTCCGTTGATGCGCGCCGAGGCGAACGAATTCGCCTACGCCGACGCCTGGCAATTGGTGGTCGATTGCTTCGCGGTCGCGTTCCGCCCGCCGGATCAGATCAGCGTGGCGGACTATGCGCTGCGGCATCGCAGGTTGAGCAACGCTGGCGGCGGCTATGTCGGGCCGTGGTCGCACGATGAAGCGCCATACCTCGTCGAGCCGATGCAGTGCCTGACATCCGAGCTTTACTACACCACGGCCATTGTCGGCCCGGGGCAGTCCGGCAAGACCGAGATTGCGCACAACTGGCTGTTGCAGAGCGTCGGCGCCGATCCGGCGGACTTCCTCTGGTATATGCCAGCCGGGCCGCTCCTCGAGGCGCACGTCAAGACGCGCATCGATCCGCTGGTGTTCGACCATGACGTGTTGCGCGAGGGATTGGGCGATCGGGCGGGCGATGACACGCTGCACTTCAAGCGGTTTGGCTCGATGTCGGTGCAGTTCCTGCCGGCGATCCACGGCAACATGATTTCCAAGAGCGCGCCGCGGATCGTGGCGGACGAATGGGACGCCTATCCCGAATCACTCGGCGATCCGAAAGCCTTGCTCGACGTGCGGCGGCAGACCTTCGGCACCAAGTCTATGCTGCTGGCGATCTCGCATCCGGATCAGGCGGGAGGCATGGAGCCGTCGCGCGACTGGCAGCATGGCATCATGGCGATATACGGCGAGTCCGATCGCCGCGTGTGGTGGTGGCCGTGCCCCGAGTGCGGCGCGTGGTCCTCGCCCAGTCCGATCGCGTCGCGCCAGATGACGTTGCACTATCCGGCGGATGCGTCGCTCGACGTCATCGAGCGCGAGACGCGGTTGCTGTGCCCGGTCAACGGCTGCCTGATCGAAGACTGGCAGCGGCGCAGCATGAACCTGCAAGGGCGGTGGCTCGGGCTCGGGCAGGACATGAGCGAAGACGGCGACGTGACCGGCGATCTCGCGCCACGCCAGACGGCCGGCTTCTGGATTACCGGCATCATGTCGCCATTCCTGTTGCGCGGCATCGGCGGGTTGGCGGCGGCGCTGGTCAAGGCGCAGCGCGAGACGGATGTCTCGGGCGAAGATCGCAGCGAAAGCGAGGTCTGCACCAAGCAGCTCGGCATTCCCTACGTTCCGCGCCGCAAGATCGGCACGCTCGACGCGTTGACGCTGGCGGAACGGGCGGAGCCTGGCTTGCGGCTTGGCGTGGTGCCGGAGGGCGTGCGGTTCCTCACCTGCATGGTCGACGTGCAGGCGAACCGCTTCGAGGTCCTGATCCGCGGCTGGGGCGAGGCGGGCGAGTCGTGGATTGTGGACGCGTGGCAGGTGCCGGCGACGCCGGCGACGGATGCGGTGTGCTGGGATCGTCTGTTCGGCGATCTGGCATCCCGCAAGGTGCCGCTCGACGGCGACGCGACGCGCGGCATGAGCATCAAAGGTATCGGATACGACTCCGGCGGCGAGCCGGGCGTCACGTTGCATGCTTACGCGACCTGGCGGCGGCTGCGGCAGCGCAACCAGGTGCGGCGGTCCGGTCGCATCAACGGCCGCGATGCGTGGTCGATCGTGCCGATGAAGGGGCAGGGTCAGCCCACCGCGCCGCGTCTCGCGGTGGTCTATCCTGACACCGCACGCAAGGATCGCCGCGCGAACGCCGGCGGGCAGGTGCCGCTGGCGCAGTTCGCAACGGATCAGTTCAAGGATGATCTGGCGGGCCAGCTCGCCACGATGGCGCCGGGCGCGTGGCACGTGCATTTCCCGCACGGCTTGCGCGGCAACTTCGGCGTCGGGCCGGACGAACGCAACGGCGATCCGCCGCATCTGTTCTTTGAGCAGTTGGTGGCGGAGGCGCGCAACACGCGCGGCAAGTGGGAAAAGCCGCACCAAGGCATCCGCAACGAAGCGATGGACTTGCTGGTCGGCGCGCACGTGGTCGCGCACTTGCATGGTCTGGCGCGGCTGGACTGGACGCGCCCGCCGTCATGGGCGGCAGAGTGGCAGCACAATTCGCTGATCGGGCCTATCGACCTGGCGCAGTCCGAGCAGCCATCGGGCCGCTATGGCGCTTCGGGCATGCCACTGTTCGATACAGAAGGTCCCCCACCTTCGTCCCGCTCGATTGGCTCGATGCTCGCTTAGAGTCCCGGCTTACCATGATGCCGAAGTGGTCTGAGTTGGACAGAATGCTACATCAAGATCGCTAACCAAACGCAGCCATATCATCATACTTCGGCCAAGAGTGTGCTGATTCTCGATGTGACAGACGCGCCAAAAAGATCAGTCAGACGCCTTGTAAGTTCCGACGCGTAGCGGTCGCATCTAAAGATGTCCACGTAGGGCAGATACGCAAAATGGAATATATCCCCGATGTCACTGCGGCGCAGCGTTCTATCCCCCTGCAAGCTCGTGAGAGTATGGCTCTCTAAGCCGATCATAACAGCGTCGAGCGCCGGAATGGCTCCAAGCTTGCTTTGGACGACCCTCGTCTGCCACTGATCTTCGTTCACCCTCGTGGCAATACTGGGGTCGGCTTCGTACACACTGCGTAATATCCTTTCTCTGAGCCGCGCAATCCAACCCTTTGGACCGGACACCTCTGCAATTAGAGTTCGTCGCACCATGTCGCTGCCCGCATGAGCCGCTGCTGCGCTGGATTTGCTTCGAAGATCACTATAAAGATCGATGATTGTGGTGCCTAAATCCCGAAGCCACCCAAACGTCGCGGCTTTGTCTTCATCCTTTATTCTGTCGTAGTAGTGCCCGACGAAATTCCTTACGTTCGATATAGACTTTTGCATCTCGGAGTTGAATTCATTTTCAGACACAGAGCCCATGAGGTATTTGGCGAAAAAGTTTTCGTGCCTAAACCTATCAGTCAGCGGCCAGTCGCGAAGGTTCGCTCGCAGCGATTCCATTATGTCGGGTGCATCAAAAATGGCTGCGTGGCGTTTACGAATCCACCCACCAGAAACGAAGTTAGATTTGATTTTGCGCCGTTCAGCCCTGGACGAAGAGTTTGACGCAATCAACTTTTCAATATCGCGAAACGCCGCCTGCTTAAATCCTCGGGCAATACCAGTGAGCGGAGGAAACCAAACTCCGTCGTCCCGAATGGCGTCCTCCCGAGAGGATCGCTCGGCGCTTCCAAACGCAAGATGACGAGCCTCGCAGTTCACAAGATCGGTCCAATATGTGAAGCAACGATCGCCACATAATTCGAGCACTATATCGGCACGACGCTGGGCAGCGTCCTTGGAAGCTGCGTCGATGTGTGCGAGTTCTATCAGATGAAAGGCCGAGAACACCGGGGCAATCCGGCCTTCTCTCTTCGACGTTCGGAGATGTTCTAGGGTCCGTTGCCCTTCCGCATTCTTGGGGTTTGCCATATTGGAGAAGTCGCTACTATCAAGATAGACAATAAGCGGCTTCTCCGACTGATCACGATGCGCTTCGGCCACGATGAGGCGGGGCTCCCAACAAGACGATGGTGCAACGGACCATATGATCCCCATAGCGCTGATCGATAGCAAGTGCCTGATCTGGATCGAGTGTGGCCGTTCCCGATCATTCAAGCAGGCTTAGAGCCTACAACCAAACGGAAACCCAAACATGTCAGCGGCAGATCACGTGCCCGCGGCCTTGGTCGGGGTGGACCAGTACACGCTCCAGAAATGGCTGGCCGACGCCCAGGCGGCATACGCGCAACTCATGACGGGCGCGCGGGCTGTGCAAGTGAGCTTCGGCGCCGGCGACGGCGGGCATAAGGCGGTCAGCTACAACCGGACGAATGCGGGCCAACTGCTGATGTGGATACAGCAACTGCAACAGGCGCTGGGCAACGTTCCGCCCAGGCGCGCGATCGGCGTGAGGTTCATGCGATGACCGGCATTCTCGACAGCGCGGGCAACGTGGTACCGGTGGCGGCCATCCGGCGCGTGCGCATGCGGGCGGTGTTCGGGGGTCCCGCAACGGAAGGCTTCGGCGCGCCGCCGTTCCCTTACGATGCGGCTGACATCACATCGCAGGAGTTGGGCGGGTGGTGGCCGTTCCTGCGGTCACCCGACTATGAGATCAATCGCGACCGTGACCGGATGGTTGCGCGTGCGCGTGATCTGGTGCGCAACGATGGTTGGGGCACCGGCGCGGTCAATCGCATCCTCGACAACACCATCGGCGCCCAGTTCCTGCTTATCAGCAAGCCGGACTATACGGCGTTGCGCGCTGCCTCGCCCAAGTTCGACGCGACATGGGCGGCAGAGTTCGCGAGTGTGGTCGACGCCGGTTGGCGCATGTTCGCGGATGATCCGTTGCACTTCTGCGATGCGTCGCGGGTGCAGTCCATAACGCAGATGTTCAACCTGGCACTGCGTCACAAGCTGATCGACGGCGATGGGCTTGGCGTGCTGCTGTATCTGCCCGAGCTGGTCGGGCCATATGGCGCGCGCAACGCCACCACCTTGCAGATGGTCGACCCTGACCGGCTGTCAAACCCCAATCAGCAGCCCGACACGATGAACCTGCGAGGCGGCGTCGAGATCGACGGTCTTGGCTGCCCAATGGCGTATCACATCCGCCGCGCCTATCCGTGGGATTGGTATGGCGCGGTTGACTCGATGGTGTGGGACCGCATCGAACGCGAAACGCCGTGGGGCCGGCCGATCGTTGTGCATGACTTCGATCGGCAGCGCGCATCGCAGAACCGCGGCCTGTCCATCCTGACGCCGATCCTCGCTCGCTTCAAAATGCTGACCAAGTATGACTCGGCCGAGCTACAGCAGGCGATCCTGCAAACCATCTTCGGCACCTTCATCACCAGCCCTTACGACTCGCAACAGCTTGAGATGGCGTTGCAGGACAATCCGAGCGAAGCGCCGTCGCTGACCGCGTATCAACAGATGCGTATGGACTTCCATCGTTCGCGCGGTATCAGCCTCGGCGGCGTGCGCTTGCCGACGCTGGTGCCGGGCGAGGACATCAAAACGGTATCGCACACGCGGCCATCTTCGACCTTCGCGGACTTCGAGCATGCGTTGCTGCGTAACGTCGCGGCAGCAATGGGCATGTCGGCGGCACAGGTCAGTCAAGACTGGTCGCGCACCAACTATTCATCGGCGCGCGCGGAACTGCTCGACGCGTGGAAGACGCTCACCCGCCGTCGCGCCGACTTCGCGTCCGGCTTCGCCACGCCGGTCTATTGTGCATGGCTGGAGGAGGAGTTCGACAAAGGGCGCGTGCCGCTACCGGCGGGTGCGGAATATCTCGCACCATTCGCGGCATGGCGTGCGGCCTACGTGCGCTGCAAGTGGATTGGTCCCGGTCGCGGTTGGGTTGATCCGCTGAAAGAACGGCAGGGCGAGGTCCTCGGTCTCGACGCGGCGTTCGGCACGCTTGAGGAGTCGGTGGCCGAGATCAGCGGCGGCGACTGGCGCGAGAAGATCGAACAGCGCGCGATCGAGGTTCAGGCGTTCAAGGATCGCAAACTCAAGTTGCCGGTCTGGGCAGCGGAGACGGAGGACGCCCAGGACACCGCCGAACGACCACAGCCAGCATGAGTGCGCATCGCCTGCCGCACCTGGCGCAGCGGGTATTCAATCGCCCGGTGATGATCCATCCGGCAAAGGCCGAGGTCATCACGGCCGCGCTCGCCGATCGGTTCGGCGTGGCGCATATGTTGCGCGGCCCAGATGTCGAGCCGGTGGCATTGGTGCCGAGGCACGTTGACGACGAGCCGAAGCAACAGGGTTGCTATGACGTTGTGGCAGGCGTCGGCGTCATCCCGATTGAGGGCACGCTGGTTGCCAAGCTCGGTTGTCTCGCGCCGTGGTCCGGCATGACGGGCTATGATGGTATCCGGCAGAACTTCCTCGCCGCGCTGGATGATCCGGCGGTGCGCGGGATCGTTCTGGACATCGATAGCCCAGGCGGCGAGGTCTCCGGCGTGTTCGATCTGGCGGACACCATCTGGCAGGCGCGCGGCGTCAAACCGATCTGGGCCATCCTGACAGAGTGCGCCTACTCCGCCGCCTACGCCATCGCATCGGCCGCGGATCGCATCATCGTGCCGCGCACCGGCGGCACTGGCTCGATTGGTGTCGTTTGCCTGCACGTGGACTGGTCGCGCGCGTTCGACAAGGCGGGCTTGACGGTCACGCTGATCCGCTCTGGCGAACGCAAGTTCCAGGGCAACGAATACGAGCCGCTGTCAAAGCCCGCGCACTCGGCGTTGCAGTCGGACATTGACGAAATTAGCGCACTGTTCTGCGCCACGGTGGCGCGCAATCGCGGCATCGATGCGGGTGCGGTGCGCGATCTGGAAGGCGGAACGTTCCTCGGTGCGGCAGGTGTGGCGATCGGTCTGGCCGATGCCTGCCAGTCGCCGGATGAAGCGTTCGGCGATCTGCTCGCCCTGTTCCCCGACTGACGAAAGGAGACTCAGACCATGCGTTCACGCCTGCTCACGGGCGCGGCCAACGTCGCGCATCTCGCCGGCCTCTCGCGTCGGCCACTGGCGGCGGCACCGGCGCCAGCACAGCCGCAGCCGCAGCCCGAGCCGCAGCCCGCAGCGGCGGCGGTTCCGCCGGCCGAGAATGATCCGGCGCCCGTGCCGGTGGTCGCGGCCGCGCCGCAGGCGGTGACGGAGACCGATCCCGAAGATCCCGAGGCCGACCCGGACGATGACGAAGACCGGGAGGAAGACGACGAAAGGATGCAGGCACGGGCGCGCGAGCGGGCACGCTGCCAGGCCATCCTGTCATCGCCGCACGCGGCGCGTGCCGTCACCTTCGCGGCATATCTCGCCTTCGAGACGAACACGCCGCGCAAGACGGCGCTCGCCATTCTGGAGCGGTTGCCCAACGGCGCGGGTCTCGATGCGCGCATGGGCGGCGTCACCCGGCCCAATCTGGGCAACGGCGCGCGGCCGGAGCAGTCCGATCAGCGCGCCGTGGCGTCGAGCTGGGATGGCGCGTTCGCCAAGGCGCGCGGCGGCTCGCAGGGGCAGGGCGCGGCGAGCTGGGATCGCGCGATGACGGCCGCGCGTCGCTGATCCTCGGGTCAAGCCCGAGGACAGGCCCCACCACACCAACACCACGATAGGAGCGACGCCTATGGTTACCGTGTTGACAGAGCCGCGCCGGCGCGGCGGTTTCCTCGTTTCCGAAGCCGACGGCACCCGCTCGCGCGAGGTTGGCAAGTTCATCAACTCCGGCAGCGTCGACGTCGCGCTGCCGGCGGGCATGGTGATTGGCGAGCTCGCCGCGGACGGTAGTTTCGTCGGCTACACCAACGCCGGCACCTTGGGCGCACAGACTGCCATCGGCGTGCTGTGGGACAACGTGACCATTCCGGCAGGCACCACGATCAGCGTCACATACATCGCGCGCGACGCCGAGGTGAACGCGGCCGAACTGCAGTACGTCGCGGGTGACTCGGCGGGCGACAAGACGGCCGCGCTCGTCGATCTGCGCGCGCTCGGCATCATCGCGCGGTAGTCGCCAACATAAGGGGGTAGTTGCAATGGCAACCATCGACGCATTCCACGCCGACCCGTTCACCATGATTACGCTGACCGATGCGGTCGAGCGCAATCCGTTCCGCCCGACTGGCATCGGTTCGCTCAACCTGTTTGACGACAGACCGATCCGCACCACGGCGCTCGCCGTCGAACAGCGGCAGGGTCAGCTTGTGCTGATCCAGACCACGCCGCGCGGTGCGCCGGCGGTGGAGCGCAACACGGAGCAGCGCCAGGCCCGCTACTTCGCGGTGCCTCGCCTGCGCCACGGCGACACGATCCGCGCCGATGAAATCCAGGGCGTGCGCGAGTTCGGCAGCGAGTCCGAGTTGATGCAATTGCAATCCGAGGTGGCGCGCCGCCTCGCTGGTCCGACCGGCCTTCAGAGCAACATGGAGTTCACCTACGAACACATGCGGCTTGCGGCGGTGCAGGGTATCTTGCTCGATGCCGACGGCACGCCGCTCTACAACTGGTTTGACCAGTTCGGCATCGCCCAGCCGGCGGAGATCGCGTTCAACCTGCCTGCCAAGACTGTCGGCTCGCTGCGCCCGGTCTGCTACGGGGTCAAGCGTTCGATGGCACGCGCGGCGCAAGGTGCGTTCACCACGGGCACCCGCGTCATGGCGATCTGTGGCGATACCTTCTGGGATGAACTCACCACGCATCCCGACGTCGAAAAGACCTTCCTCAACTGGGAGCAGGCGGTTGCCTTGCGCGCTGGTGTCGGCTTTGGCATCGCGCCGGTGGCAGGCTCGGAAGGCATGTTCGATGCGATGACGTTCGCTGACATCGATTGGTTTAACTATCGCGGCAGCGATGACACCACCACCATCGGCATCGCCACCGACAAGGTGAAATTCTTCCCGCGCAACGCGCCTGGTGTGTTCGCCCAGGCCTGGGCGCCGGCGGAAAACTTCACTTATGCGAACACGCTGGGCAAGCCGCAGTATGTGCAGCCGATTTTTGATCTTGCGCGCAACGAATGGTGGCGGATGGAACTGTCATCGTATCCGCTATTCATCTGCACCCGCCCCGAGGTGCTGATGAATGGCAGGGCGGGAGCATGATCTAGCCCGACCACGTCTCCCACGTTTGTTCCATACGACACATCCCTGGGGGGACTCAGTTCCTCGGCACCCCCTTGAAGTTAAGCCTGCCGACAAACTGCTGGTCGAACCCTATGATCTTTTGTGTGAGTTCGTCCCTTATGGCATTATATATGTCGTCATCAAGAGAATAACTGTCATTGTTGTACGAGAAATTGTCGGATTCGTGGCTCATCTTAAAGAATAGAACTTGAACAACCGTCCTGCGCGCAGATAACTTGAACCCAAGGCAGTCCAGTAAGAAATCGTCGTTCGCTCCTTGATGGGCAAGGGAAACAAGGAATTGAGCAATTTGGCCTTGTTGACTTTCCTCATTAAAGAGTGTGATCCAAGGATCGTCCTTATCCATAGATTGCAACGAATTTATAAGCTGGGTCGCTAACGCGATAGCTGTTGCATCTTTTGTGATGGCTTGTATGACCTGACCGACGGCCTGATTGACCTCGAGATCATTGCCATTGAAGTCATAGCTTCCACTTCTTGATGCCTGGGAATCCCAGCCGAAATGGGCCAGAGCATCAAGATAGAACTCATTCGGCCTTGAAGCGTCACCAGCCAAGGCTTGCTGCTTCGCATAAAGGGATGCCGCGGTAGTGGTCCGCAGCGCCGCTTTCCGGCGTTCCGGCGTGACTCCAGCATCGAATGAAACGATGCTGGAACCGACAATGAAGCTCTCATTAACATTCTGCCGAACTTGATCAATCGGCGAGACAGAAGCGCTTGTTGTCCCAGATGGCGACGAAGCCTCTTGCGTTCCCGTATCGGCGGCGTTGGCGGGTTGCAAAGCGAGATTTCGCCCGATGTTCCGGATCGATGCGCGCGGAAGCGCAAGTCCACTAAAATCGAGTCCTCCCACGAATTCGAGCGCTGAATCTCTGGTTGCCGTCATCTAAGCCTCCCAATCAGCTACGACCATGGCGAGATCGTAATAGAATCTGAGCGGATTGTCGATAAGGCCGTGACAGTCCTCTGAACCATGAGCGGCTAGGCGTAAACAGGATCACTGCGGAGGAACCATGATCAACTTCGACGTGACCGTCCTCGCCGCCTGCGATGAAGCATTCGGCGAGCCCGTCGAGTATCGGCCCGGTGACGGCCCGCCGATCAAGGACATTCCCGGCGTTTTCTTCGATGCCTTCAAGTCGGTTCGCTTCGATCCGGTAACTGAGGCGATGGTATCGACCACGCATCCGCTGGTCGCGTGCCGTGCGCGCTACTTCCCGCGCGTGCCGGTGCAAGGCGAGTTGTTCCTGATCCGGGGCAAGCTCTATGCGATCCGCGACGCGGACCCGGACGGCGAGGGCGGAATCACATTTCCGCTTGGCGCAGCGCCGGCATGATAACCGGATCAAGTCCGGTCGTAACGTGTAAAGGGCGGGCCCGCGCCCGAACCCAAACATGAACTTCCGGCAGGTGTTGCGCGACGGCGCGGTTGCCATGCTGAAGCAGGCGGGTACGCTCGCTGGCGATCAGGTCAGCAAGGAACAGGCGGTCGCGTCATCGGACGCGGCCTTGCCGCTTCTCGCCGTCTATGTGCCGTTGGAACACAAGACGTCGATCAGCGAAGGCGGCGCGCCGTTGTTTCGCGTCGCGCTCACGCTGCATATCGAGGTGCGCGTGGCCAGCGCCGATCCGGCCCAGGTGGTGGCCGATCTCGACGCGCTGCTCGATCAGGTGCAGATCGGCTTGCTGTGCAATCCAGACTTCATGCGCACGCGCCCAGAGTGGCCGATCGAGTATGTGACGGAAATTGCCGTGCGGTCAGAGATCGACGGCAGCGGCGAGATATTCATCGGCAAGGGTCTCGTTTCGTTCGTAATCACGTATCGCGACGAATACCCGCCGACGCTGCCGCATGAACTGCGGCGCGTCGTTATGCAGGTGAAGCCTTGGGCCGCGCCGCCCGAGCCCACCAAAGCGCCCGATCCGGTGATGCCGGAAATCAGTCTGGAAATCCCATAGGGGGCCGCATGTCCGTTTCGTTCTCAACCATCCCGCCCGACCTGAAGATCCCGCTTTTCTATGCGGAGTTCGACAATTCGCAGGCGGGCGTCAATCAGGCGAACCAACGCGCGCTCATTCTTGGCCAGGCGCTCGGTGCGGGCGGCGGCACGCCGGCGCCGGTGTGGGTTGCCTCTCCGGCGGATGCGGCATCCGAGTTCGGCGCGGCGTCGCAACTCGCGGCCGAGGTCGCAGCGTATCGCGCCAACGATCCGGCAACCGAGTTGTGGACCATGCCCTACGCGGACGCGGCGGCATCGGTGGCGGCGTCGGGCTCAGTGACGTTCGCAGGCACGACGACCGCGCCCGGTGTCATCCCGTTGCGCGTCGGCGGCGTGCTGGTGGCCGCTGCGGTTGCGGCAGGCGACACCGCGGCGGCGGCGGCAGCGAAAGCCCTGGCGGCCATGCAGGGCACGCCAAGCCTTCCGGTCAATCCGACCGGCAGCACGGCGACGCTCACGCTCACGGCGCGCAACAAGGGCACGCTGGGCAACAGCATCCCGATCTCGCTGGCCTACTACGGCGCGCGTGGCGGCGAGGCGATGCCGCCGGGTCTCACCTGCACCATCACGCCCATGTCCGGCGGTGCGGGCGATCCTGATCTCTCAGGCCTCGCCGCGGCTATCGCGGCGATGGAGTTCGATTTCATCGTGTCGCCGTGGACTTCCGGCGCCGAGCTGGCGGCGACAACCGCCATGATGAACGATCAGGCGGGGCGGTGGTCCTACAAGGCGGCACGCTATGGCCATGTGTTCTCCGCCAAGCAGGACACGGCGGCGAACCTGTTGACGTTCGGCAGCGGGTTGAACGATCCGCATTTGTCAGTGTTGGGCACCTACGGCAGCCCGACGCCGGATTACGTCTGGGCAGCAGCGTTTGCGGGCGCGGCGGCACCGCCGATCAAGGCAGATCCCGCGCGGCCGTTGCAGACCATCCCCATCCTTGGCGTGCTGGCGCCGCCGGAGCGGTTGCTTTTCCCGTGGGACAATAACCAGGCGCTGCTGTCCAACGGCATCGCCCTGCCGGCCATCGGGCAGGACGGGAGCGTATCGATCATGCGCTGCGTCACCACCTATCAGGTGAACCGCTACGGCGTCGCCGATCAGTCGTATCTGGACTATGAGACGCTGGCGACGCTGGCGGAGATCACGCGGCGGCTGAAGGCGGCGACAACGCAGAAATACCCGCGCGCCAAGCTCGCCGATGACGGCACCCGTTTCGGTCCCGGCCAGCCGGTCGTCACGCCTGCGATCTATCGCGCCGAGATCATTTCGCAGTATCGGCAAATGGAGTTCGACGGGCTGGTCGAGGACGCCGACGCGATGGCAAAGGCCACCATCGTCGAGCGCGACGCACAGAACCCCAGCCGGCTCAACGTCCTTTGGGCGCCCTATCTGGTCAGCGGCTTGCGCATCGTCGCGCTGCTCAATCAGTTCCGCTTGCTATCGGCCGAGGCGAACGCGGCTGCGCTCGCGCCGGCGACATTCGCCGCGTAACAGGGAGATCAACCGATGCCCGCAATCCCCACGGTCGGCGGCGTGGCCTATTTCTGGGCCGGCGGCCGACAGCTTCGCGTCAAGGGTGACTTCAAGCTGCAGCCCAATAACTTCCAGTGGGAAGGTGTGGCGGGGCAGGACGGCATACACGGCCGCAAGCGCGTGCCTGTCATCCCAACGGTGGAAGCCAATATTTCCGATGACGGAACGCTATCGTTGCAGGACCTTGCGGCGATGGTGGACGAAACCGTTACGGTCGAGTTGGACAACGGGAAAACCTACATCTATCAACAGGCTTGGTATTCCGGCCTCGCCGAACTCGACACCGGCGAGGGGCAGATCGGCGTCAAGTTCGAGGCGCTGACCGCGTATGAGGAACTGGCGTCGTGAGCGGCGCACAGATGAACGGGCGGCAGCAGCCGATCCCGGTGCAGTTGTCGCAGCCGATCAAGGCGCACAATCGCGACGTGACATCGCTCACCTTGCGCCCGCTGACCGGCAAGGATTTGCGCATTTGCGGCGCGCCCTATCGCATCGGCCGGCAGGGCGAGGAAGGCATTGTCGATGCCCAGGCGGTATCGGCGATGATCTCGGAACTGGCGGCGGTGCCGATCAGCAGCGTTGACCAATTGGCGGCGGCGGATTGGTTCGCATGTTGGAGCGTCATCCAAGGTTTTTTGGACGGGTCCAGCTCCAGCACTGCGACCCAGAACACATCCTCGCCTGCTACTTCGACGCCGCCGCCTTCTGGGGCAACATAGAGCACGTGATGCAGCTCACGGTGTCGGAACTGCTGCTGTATCTACGGCAGGCCAAGCGCATCCGTGACTCGGTGAAGCACTGACATGCCCAGTCCTGTTTTCCAGGCGATCGTAACGACGCTCGATCGTTCGTCGCCGGCGCTCGCCACGATCAAGCGCAACATCGAAGGGCTGTCCGGCGCGGCGATGCGCGCCCAGGTCTCAACGCAACGCCTCGCCTTAGTGCCGCTCGGTCGTTTGCATGGTGCGGTCACCGGCTTGGGCGGTGCGTTCGCTAGCTTGCGCGGTCATATCGGCGGCGCATTCTCCGCCCTCACGTCGCTTATGCCGCCACTCGCCGCGCTCGGTGCGGGTGCGTCGCTGGCTGGCGTCTTCGGTATGGTCCGGCACGTCGCGGACACGCGCGAAGAAATGCTGCACATGGCCGAGACAATCGGCATCACCGCGCCGCAGCTCGCCCGGCTCAACTTCATCGCTCGCCAGACCGGAACGAATGTCGAGGGCATGCAGACCGGCATGACGAAACTTAATCGCGTCATGGGCGATGCGGCACGCGGCAAGAACAAGAGCGCGCTCGAACTGTTCAAGCGCATGGGCGTGACGATGGAGGAGTTGCGCAGCGGCAATGCCGCCACGATCCTGCCGAAGATCGCGGCCTCGTTCCGCGCCACGGAAAGCGACACGCTCAAGGCGGCGATGGCGGTGGCGTTGTTCGGCAGGGCCGGGCAGTCGATGAAGGTCATGCTTCAGCAGACGCCGGAGCAGTTGCGCGCGTGGATCGCCGAGCTGGGCCGACTCGGCTACGCGTTCACCAAGGTCGATGATGACAACCTGACCAAGTTCCGGCAGACCTGGATCGGTCTGGAAACGGCCGTCGGTGGCTTCACCAACATGCTAGGCGCGAAACTCGCGCCGGTGCTTGAGCCGATCGTTGCACAATTCCGCGACTGGATCGCCGCTAACCGCCCTTGGATCACGGGCGAGATCACCGAGGCGGTTGGCCGGTTCGTTACCTGGCTACAGCAGCTCAATTGGAAAAGCATCGGCGAGCAGATGCGCAGCTTCATGCATGACGCTGGCGAGCTGTTCGACAAGTTGGGCGGTGTCAAGGGCATGCTGATCGGCATTGCTGCTATCACGTTCGCCCCGGTGATCGCGTCCTTTGCGCAGCTTGCCGCAACGATCCTGACGTTCGCGCCGCCGGCATGGCTGTTGTTCCTGATGCGCGGTGCGCCGCTGGCGCTGCCGCTCGCGCTCAGTGGCGACACGGCGAACAACGAACAGACGCGCGATGCCGAGAAGGCCGCGCGCGACGGGCGGCAGGACGAATGGCTGAAGGACAATCCCAACCTCTCGACGCGCCTCTGGAAGTGGCTCACCACGCCGCCGGCGGGCACACCGGCGCCGGGCGCGCCAGGCGCGGCGTCACCCGGCACGCCGCCGGCGGGCATGCCAGCACCGGGCGCGTTGTCGGCGCCGGCGGGCATCCCGTTCGGCCCGCAGCTCGTGCCGCTGCCAGGCCAACGGCCGACGGGCACCATTCCGACGCTGAAGATTTTGCCGGACCTGTCGGGCTGGCCGGTTGCGTTGCCGGACGCCCGGCCGAGCGGCGTCATGCCGCAGGCCGATCGCGGCGCTGCGCTGCCCAACCTCTACGCGCCGACGGGCGCGCCGGGGCTGCCGGGCCAGCAAGGCGCGGTCGACGTCAATGTGCGGTTCGCCAATGCGCCACCGGGCATCGAGGTTGACACGCAAAGCACCGGCAGCGTGCGCGTGCCGCGGCCCGAGGTCGGCTATGCGTTCGGCTTCGAGCGGCTGGGCTTCGCCTGATGGCCTGGACAAGCCAGGCCATGACGTGTGAAGGGCGGGCCGATCGGCCCGCGCGCGTGTAGCATGTTCGGCTACATCGCCTTGCCGGTCATCTGGCGCGGCATCGCCTTCCGGTTCGGCGAGTATTCGTTGCGTGGCGGGCGTCGCGTCGCCATCCATGAGTTCCCGACGCGCGATGATCCGTTCACCGAGGACTTGGGGCGCAAAATCCGGCAGTATCGCATGCGTGGCCATGTCATCGGCCCGCTGTGGGAGGTCTCCCGCGACGCGTTGGTGTCGGCGTGCGAGGACTCCGCCACGGTCGGAACGCTGGTGCATCCGTATCTCGGCCCGTTGCAGGTGCGGTGCGTCGATTACGAGATGTCAGAGGACAAGGACAACGGCCAGATTGCCAACTTCGAACTGCTGTTCGTTGAGGCAGGCGAGGAACCGGGGCCGTCATCGTTCATCAACACCGCGCTTTCGGTGCTGAAACAGGTCGAAAGCGTCATCGCCGAGGTGCAGTCGGCCTTTATGATCGGCACGGCGCTAATCCAGGCGCCGGCGGCGCTGCTGGCATCGTTCACCGGCTGGGTTACCGGGCTTGTCGGCTCGCTCACGGCGCTGCCGCTGGCGTCGACCTACAGCCTTTCGTCGCTGTTGCCCGGCATCGTCGGCATGCCGTCAGATCCCGCTGCCACGGCGGGCGCAATCGTCGGCGTGACGGGCGCCTACGCGCAGGCGATCGTTGACGGGACGGTGCCGCTCACCAGCGATCCGTCGGGCGGGCTGGCCGATCTGGCGAATTGGGGTGCCGACATCCTCGCGGCGAACAGTGGCAGCACGCCGACGCTCGCCTTGCGAGCAGCGAACGCGCGGGCAACGGTTGACCTGGTGCGCGGCGCTGCGGTGGCGGCGGTGGCCGAGGTCTATGCGGGCACCGACTGGACCAGCGCGAACGCAGCGGCAGCGGCGCGCGACCAACTGGCGAGCCTGATCGATGATCGGACGCTGGCGGCAGCGGCGGCGGGTCAGGATGCGCTGTTCGCGGCGTGGCAGGCGCTGGCATCGGTCGCGTTGCAGGACTTGACGCTACGGGCGCAGCAGCTTCCGCAGCTTGTCGGCTACGCGCGGCCAGCGGCGCCGCCGGCATTGGCGCTGGCCTATCGGTTGTATCAGGACGCGACGCGCGCAACGCAGCTTGTGCAGCTAAATGATGCGCCGCATCCGCTATTCATGCCGGTTATCGGCAAAGCACTGGCGGGATGAGTCACCTTCAGCACCTCGATCTTGAGGAGATAACCGGACTGCTTGGATATGCACGTTTGTCGTAGCGAGCTATAGCTTATGGAAGTGCCTCCCAACACTGCCAATTATCGTGAGTTGGCGTTGCGGGCCCCCAATAAGCGGAGCAGAGTCTCCGGTCCTTTGTGGTCTCCGACCGTGCTTGCTCGCGGAACGACAATCGGTCAACATCGTCTGGAACCCACGCGCGGATGTCGATCCGACCGTGCAAGGCTGTTGGCTGGAGAACGGGCGGGATGCCGCGAACCAAGATTAGGTACGACCGACCTATCAGGGCGATTGCTCCAGCCGACGAAGAACATCACGTCCGGCGAACAAATCATGCCAAAGCCCGGCAAGCCTACCGGGAAAGTCTACAATTTGAGGCAGAGGTTAGGTCTGCACTTGAGGCGCTTGGCTACGGCACATCACCCGATGAACTGCAGGTCGCTTCTCAAATTGATCTGGTCGCGCACCACCGGGGGCCTATCTTCGAGCACAAATTAATTGTGGAATGCAAGAACTGGGAAGCGCCAGTGTCCGTCAGCACGGTCAGAGAGCTGGCTGGGATAGTTGATAGTTTGTCGACGAAAGCCTCTCCAGTTCACGGCATGATCGTATCGAAGGTTGGGTTCACGAAAGAGGCCAAGTCTTTCGCGGCGTCTTCCGGGATTGAGGCCCTCACGCTCTCAGATCTTTCCACCAGAGCATTCGACACAAAGCCCGTCATCGAGAATACCGTAGTGAATTTCGAGAGCGGCCACTTATCGACGGCTTACGTTGATCTCAGCTGCCAGATAAACGAGCAGGGCACGGGAACAATATATAAACCTGTCGAGAAGTTCTTAGATGAATTTCTTGCCACCACGTCACGCCGTGGCGTTGCCGTCTTGGGCAATTTCGGCTCAGGCAAGACCTCTTTATGCCAGCATTATGCATACCTGCTTGCTCAACGGTGGAAGGAAGGGGGCCTCGATCGGCGTATGCCGATATTTGTGCACCTCAGAGAATTGCCCAATTTGCACGACCTAGAAAGCGAGGTACTGAGAATCATCAACAAAGACTACAAAGCCGAAGCCACTCTGCTGGGATGGCGTCAATGGCTAAGGAAAGGCCGAACGCTGCTACTGCTCGATGGGTTCGATGAAATGGCTTCGGGAATGGATCGTGTTACTATACGCACGAATCTCGCTGCGCTCGGTCAATTCACGGAACAAAATTCGCTAAAGTTTATTCTATCTTGCCGAACACACTTCTTTCGGACCCGAGTTGAAGAAGACACCCTAGGAAATGTGTTGCGCCTGTATATGTGTGATTGGGGGCGCAGCGAGCTAACTGAATATGTGCGGCATTCTGCTCCAGACCAAGCGCCTGATATCATCGGAAGAATCGATAGCACATACAACCTGAACGAGCTGTCCCGCACGCCAATCTTCCTTAGCATGATCGTTGAATCAGTTGATGGGATACGAGCGGGTCTGAATCAGGCCAAGCTCTATCAAATCTATACAGACCGATGGATTGAAAGCCAGGAGTATAGATCACAGATATCGCCAGAGGAAAAGCGCCATTTTATGGAGGAGTTGGCATTTGAGATGTTCATCAAGGACGAGACGAAAATTTCTCATCATCGGCTGCCAGAAAGTGTCAAAAGGGTGTTCGAGCTCAAGGACTACGAATCGGTCTCTGCATTTGACAGAGATATACGAACTTGCAGTTTTCTAGTACGAAATTCGGATGATTTTTACCAATTCTCCCACAAGTCGTACTCAGAATACTTCTTGGCAATTCGGCTTGCGCGGCAAGTGAAGGAAAAAGATACGCGGGAATTTGCCCAAAGGGAGATCACCTCCGAGATTGCAGGATTCTTTGCGAGCTTCTTCGAAAGTGATTGGCTCGTCCTAGTACGGCTCATGCTAGGAGACAATGTTGAACTATGTCGCGTCAATGCGGCCGTATCGCTAGGTAGGCTGCCGTGGATGCCGCAGATTCACGATGCAATGCTACTCGGCCTAAAGACAGAGCAATCGACTAAGGTTCTGATCCGCATCAGTGATGCACTGTCGATTTCAGGACGGGAAGATGCAATAGTTGAACTTGTCAACCTTGCACGAGGGGCCGGAGGGCTGGCGCTACATTGCCTCCGTAACCTCGCTGGACATGTAAACCAATCTGCCGTTGCGGCCTTGTTTAGAGACATTCTTGAGGGCGAGCGAGACCCAGAACGTGTTTGTGTTGCAATCGAAGCGGCCCGTGGCACCATTGGCCCTTTTCAACGATCGGTATCCGACTTGCTCAAAGCTAATTGGTGGAAGGCCCACGAGGCTGTTGTCAGCAGGTTGCTCGAATACGCTTCTGAGGTAGTCGATTTGGCATTTGCAAAGCTCTTTGAGGAACTGTTGGCTCGGCGGAGGACCAGCGAAACGTCCGACAGTCAACGACGCCATGCACTCCAGGCACTGCAACTTACGTTCCGTGCACGAGTAGAAAGTCGTGTTCGGGAGATACGAAAAGAAAGTAGTGGGCGCCGTAATCGCGAGGACGATCCTGGTGGGCGGAAAGCTTGCGAGGGCATAGTGCGACGAGAGTTCGGCTTTTTGATCGACGACGATCAATTAACCGCCGTTTTGGACAGGACCTTCCTCGGCACAGCTATCCGAATAACCGGGCGCCGATCACGAAGAGGGATGGGATAATCAGAGACTTTTGAATCGCGCCGGCGTTGAACAGGCGTGCTTCAAGAGGTATCCCCTCGGTCGTGGTGAATTCGATTGGCTTACCCAGTGTGCGCCACGATTGTCGCACGCAAAGGCGTACTAGTTGCAAGAGTTAGGATCGGCAACTGCGTGCCTACAGCCGTGCTGGCTTTTTGGGAACCTCAAGTCTTGGCTCGTGATCTGGGGGCGAGCATCGGACGCAGTTAGGTTGATGAGTTGTGGGCCACGAGAAGAGTCTTGATGAAGACGCAGGAACCCTTTGCTTTGTCGGTCAACGGCCAGCGATACGAACGCTGGGAAGAAGTCCGCGTCACGCGCGAGATTGATCGCATGTGCACCGATTTCAACATCGCGGTGTCGGAACGGTTCCTTGCCTCCGCCGTGGACTTCCCGCTCGCGCCGTTCATGCCGTGCACCGTCTCCATCGGCGGCGATGTCGTGCTGACCGGCTACATCGACAACTATCTTCCCGAGGTTGAGGCGAATCGCCATGCGGTGCGCATCACTGGCCGCAGCAAAACCGAGGACATCATCGATTGCTCACCGGACATTCAGGGCGGGCAGTTCGCCGGCTACAAGCTCGACGCCATCGCGCGCGCCATCGGCCAGTCCGTCGGCAAGCCGTATCCAATCGACGTTGTGGTGGAAACGGATGTCGGCGAGCCGTTCCCGGACGCGACGATTGAACGCCACGAAACCGGCTTCGCCTTCCTCGAGCGGCTATGCCGCCTACGCTCGATCCTCGCCACCGATGACGAACAGGGCCGGCTTGTGTTGACCCGCGCGGGAGCCAAGCGCGCGACCGACGCGCTGTTGCAGGGGCCGGGCGGCAACGTGCAATGGGCGGCGGGCGTGTTCTCCGGCGCAAAGCGCTTCTCGCACTACAAGGTCAAGGCGCAGCAGACGGTGCATGGCAGCACGTCGCCGACATCGGCGTGGCAGGATGTGCGGCCCGGTTCGGCCGGCGCCGCGTCGGCGGACGAGGGCGAGGAAGATGAGTTCGCCGAGGAAGGCGACGCGGTGGCGACCGACGCCCAGGTGCCGGTGATGACCGAGGTCGAAGGCACCGCGACAGATCCCGGTGTCCCCAGGTATCGGCCGCACGTGATGATGGGGGAGTCCGCGCTTGACGGGCCGGGCGCCATGCGGCGCGCGGTGTGGCAGGCGAAATACAACGCGGCGCGCGGCACCCAGGCGCGCATCATCGTACCCGGCTGGCGACAGTCCGACGGTTCGCTGTGGCAGATCAATCACCTCGTCCCGGTGCGCATCCCGTTCCTGTCGCTCGACATGGAACTGCTCATCGCTGGCGTCACCTACGGCCTCGACGGCAATCGTGGCCGGCACACGGAGCTGACCGTCGGGCCGGTCGACGGCTACCAGCCCGACCCAGGGCAGGTGCGCCAGCATCGGCACAGGCAACGCAATCAGCACAACGGCGGCGGCGGCACCATGTGGGACAGCGTGGGGCAAGCCGGGCAGGAAGGGTCTTTTTCGACCTGACTGGCTAGATCAAACACCGCCGGTTCGGACAAAAGCTCATCTTGACGGATGACTGTGCCAAAATTCCGATAGCTCACGATGAGCTTTTCTGCAAAGGACTGGCATAGCATCGAAAACTTTCCGCCAAGTATCTAGTGGTGTCTCGCTGCCATCCTCGGAAAGGAGACCCCCATCCGTGATTGCGAGCTTCGGAAAGTCTATGACGCGCCCTCGAGCAGATCGCAAAAGGCCCCAACCAGCTATGAGAGGATAGCGCCTACAAAGCGATGTCCAGTCGTCATATGAATTCTCTCTATATTCACGACCCTTCCAAAGCGCCTCCGCATTCTCTGAGCTCATCAAGGGCCACACGTCTCCCGCAAGCTCGTCCAGCCGGTGGAAAACGTTCGCGAGCCAGCGATCGAACATGGAAGACTCAAACTCACGCCACGTGAGGAGCCTCACGTTCGTATATGCAGCGGCCTCTCTCGCCCCCGACTGAAAGCCACGTTTCGAAATGAGGAAGCCGACGTTCGCTCCTAGCTCAGCTACAACCGTGCGGAAGGCATGGACCACTGATTTGGGCGGACGCCTTGCCCACAGCTTGTACTCGCATACGTAAAGAGCACTTGGAGATGTGTGGAGATCATGAGCAAGGACGTCGACACTAACCGTCCCACGCGGCAAACGAACTACCGATTCGATCTGAACATCACATCCGATCTCTACAAAGGTCCGCGCGACGTAATCCTGTAAATCACGCCAGGTGGCGGGCGGATTATCAAAAATCCTCTGGAGGCCCTTGTGGGGCAATTTCTCATCGGGTTCCTTGTTAGGCCCTCCCTCTGGCGGGTTTTTAGTAGCCGACATCGCCGATGCCAGTGGTGTTGGAGTACTGCCACGAGAGCGAAGCGCCGAGACCCGACAAGTCCGCCATCAGAGTCGATCCATCAACTCCAAAGTAAAATAGTCGCCTCTGAAAATACGACCAATGTGCCCTATCAATGTCAAAAATACGGTGCGCGAGTTCACTCAACTCCATTGCAAGATTTGGTTGCGGGTGGACGGTAAAGCACCCTCTCTGTGCACGTACGCGATGGTGCCAGTGTGGAGAAACGACAAACGCCGGCAAGGCTTTCTTTAGCGAAAATGGATCGTCCAGCCCTTCGTGCGAGATCACCATCTTTCGCGTCACCTTCACAGCAAAGACGCGAGCGCTTGGCTGTCCGTCTTGGCCGGTTCCCTTTGTAGCGAACCACGTCGCAGCGAGAGGATTCGTCGTCCAATCCAAGAGACGAGTTGGGACGCCGTGATGTTGTGCGAGTGCAAGCCACTCAAATGTCGAAGTCGGCAAGAATTGCAAGTCCAAACGAGCACGGCGTTGAAATGCCTCGAACACGCGTCGTTCTCGTTGTTCATGCGTGGTTTTGCGGCCTGCTTGTACAGGCCCCTTCCAGTCTCTTCCTTCCAAACCGCGACCGACCTTTGGTGTGAGTGTGTGAGCTGATGATTCAACACCTCGGAACCACCAATTGGAGACCGCGCATTCATCGCAGAGCTTCATGAAAGCCGACCAAGCAGCCTCGCGAGTTGCGGGCAGGTCGGCGCGCGCAAGTGCTGACGTACTCCTGGCCATGGCGAACTAAATCATCCTCTTCGCTGGTCCGGCTCTACACTCATACCTAGTGCATAACGAACGTATCACGACAGATCGTCGTAGGGAAAGTCGAAGCCTGCTCCTCCCGTCCGGCGACAGCGCTTCAATAAGGAAAGGTCACTTGCATGATGGATGCGCTGCGGGAGGCGGTGCGCCAGGTCGCGGCCGTCATCGTCACCCGTGGCAAGCTGCGGCGCGCCCGTCTCGGCCCGCAGCGCACCGTGTTGCAGGTGGCGGTGTTCAAGGGTGAGGTGAAGGAAGGCGTCGAGCTGCTGTTGCCGCCGGGCATGTCGGCGGTGCCGTTGGGCGGCGACGTGCTGCTGTTCCAGGTCGGCGCGCGGCGCGACCACCTGGTTGCTTTCGTCGATGATCCGGCGTGCCGCATCGCGGACCTGAAGGCGGGCGAGTTCGGCTTTCGTGACAGCGTAGGGCAACAGGTGGTGTTCCGCGCCGATCACCTGGAAATCACCACGCCGCGCAAGGTGGTGCTGACCGCGACAGGTGACGTTGCGATCAACAGCACGGGCAACGTGGTGCTGACGCCCGGCGGCACGGTCCAGCTCGGCGGCACGGGCGGGCGCAAGGTGGTCCTCGACGGCGATCCGGTCACCGGCGGCGCGGTGCATGCCACGTCGACCAAGGTGCTAGGCCAGTGACGGTGCTGCCGCCTGACGCGCAAGCGGCGGCGACGCTGCGGCCGAACGGTTATGCGTATGAGGCCGAGGGGGAACTGGTGTTCTATGGGATTCCTGGCATGACGTTGCGGCTCCGGCGGACGTTGCAGAGTGCGGTCCTTGGCGTGCGCCAGAACGGCAGGCGCGTCGGTTCCGGCAGGCTTGAGCAGCAGCGCGGCAATGAGTGGCGCGGCAGCGTCGTGATTGAAGGTATGCGCTACGATGCGCGGGCGATCCGCGACGAACCCGCGCGCGAGTGGCATGTCACGTTGACCATCCCGGCGGCGGCCTTCGCATGATTGACATTGCCGTTGCGTGGGATCCCGCGACGCTGCGGCTGGATTGGGTGTTCGACGGCAACGATCTCGCTGCGACCGACACGTTGCAATCGGCGGTCATCGTGTCGCTGCTGACCGATCGCCTGGCCAATGCGGACGATGAAATCCCCGACGGGACCAACGACCGGCGCGGTTGGTGGGCAGACATGGCGCTGCCGTTGGCGAACACGCCGCCGGCGGGCGATCTGATCGGCTCGCGCTTGTGGCTCTTGTCGCGCCGCAAGGTGGTGGAACAGACCCGCCTCGATGCGATCAGCTACACGCAAGAGGCGTTGCAGTGGCTGATTGATGACGGCGTGGCGGCAAAGGTTGATGTCGCCGCAACGTTCCGGCGCGAGGTAACGGGCTGGCTCGACATCGCCATCACGATCTACCGGACCGACGCGGCGACGGGCCGCACGGCAACCGAAAGCTACTCGCTCGCGTGGTCTGCGATGCTCGGCGTTCCTCTTGATTGGTCCTGACACATGCCATTCGCTCGCCCTGATCTGCCTGCGTTGATGGCGCAGACCGAGACGCTGTTGCTTGGCGATCTGCCGCAGGTGTCGCCAATCGTCCGGCGCCTCATCCTGCGCGCCATCGCGCGAACGCAGGCGGGGCTTGTGTGGTCCGAACACGGATACCTGGCATGGCTGGCCGAGCAGCTCATGCCGGACATGGCGGAGAGTGACTACCTCGCCCGCTGGGCAACCATCTTCGCCGTGCCGAAGAAACCGGCGGCAGCGGCAACGGGTGCGGCAGTGTTCTCCGGCGGCAGCGGCGATCTGCCCATCCCGTCGGCGCTGCCGTTGCTCGCGCCCGACGGCGTGACGCAGCTTGCCACTACGTCGAGCGGTGTCATTCCGACGGGCGGCGGTTCGATCACGCTGCCGATCGCGGCGCCGCAGCCCGGCGCGGCGGCGAACCTCGCAACGGGTGCCATCCTCACGCTTGGCCAGGCCATCGCCGGCGTGAGCCCAACCGCCATCGTCGCCGATCCTGGCACAACGGGCGGGGCCGATGACGAGTCGGACGATGCATGGCGGGCGCGCGTTCTGTTGCGCGTGCGCACGCCGCCGCAAGGCGGTGCATCGGTGGACTATCTCGCCTGGGCGCTGGCGCAGCCCGGCGTCACCCGTGCCTGGGTTTTTCCGCTCAATCGCGGAGCGGGAACGGTCGACGTCGCGTTCGTCATGGATGGCCGCCCCAACATCATCCCGCAGCCGGCGGACGTGGTGGCGGTGCAGTCGGCGATCGATCGGCTCCGGCCGGTCACGGCCAACGTCGTTGTGTTCGCGCCGGCGGGCGATCCGTTCGCGGTCACCGTGGCGGGCCTCTCGCCCAGCACGGTGACAACGCAGGCCGCGGTCAACGCGGCGGTGGCCGATCTGCTGGCGCGCGACGGCATGCCGGCGGGGCGCATCTATCTCAATCGGCTGTTCGCGGCGATCAGCGACGCCGGCGGCGTCGACCACTTCGCGCTGACCACACCAACGGCCGATGTCGTGTCGGCAACAGGTCACATGCCCATCTTCGCGCCGGTCATTTTCACATGACGAACCCCTATCTTGGTCTCACGGCTGACGACTTCCGGCAGGGCGCCGGCGGCGCGATCCCGCGCGGCTATGCGTGGAACGCCTCGCCCGACACGGTGCAAGGCCAGACATGGGGCGGCATCGCGGGAGCAGTCCAACAGTTGCACGCGCGGGCCGGCGTTCTCTCGGAACAGGAGTCAGATCCCGGTCGCGCGGTGGAGCTGCTGGCGGATTGGGAACACGCCTATGGTCTGCCTGACCACTGCACGCCGTTTAACGCAACGATACAGCAGCGGCAGGCGGCGCTGGTCGCGCGCATCGCAAGCCAGGGCGGGCAGTCGATCGCCTACTATGTCGCGGTTGCGGCGGCACTCGGCTACAGCATCACCATCACCGAGTTCCGCCCGTTCCGGGTCTCGCGCTCGCGCGTCGGCGATGCGTTGCTCGGCGAGCCTTGGTTGCACACGTGGCGGGTCAATGCGCCGAGTGTGACCATGCAGTATTTCCGCGTCGGCAGATCGGCCGTCGGCGAACGTCTCCGCACTTGGGGCAATGGCGAACTGCAATGCCGGCTCGGCGAGCTGGCACCTGCCCACACCGTCCTGCAATTCGCCTACCGCTGACGAGGCAAAGCCTCGTTCCTCCAACGTCATGACCGGACCTGATCCGGTCATCAGCTACGGGTCATAATCATGCACCGGATCGACAATTCATCGGCGGTTGCCACCAAGCCGGCGCTGCCAGGTTCCAGCACGCCCGGCTACTTCGATCCGGGCGATCCGGTGGCCGAGCGTGACGCGACGATACTCGACTATTTCTGGGCCAACACGGTGCAGGAAGAACTGGCCGCGATCGTTGCCGCGGCTGGCATGGCGCTTGATCGGACGAACGATGCCCAGGTCCTCGCCGCGCTTCGGTCGCTGATCGCGGCGATCCCGCATGGCGTGCAAGTGTTCTCAGCCGTAACGACAAGCAACTTCGTCGTGCCGGCCGGTGTGACGCTTATCGACGTCGATCTGTGGGGCGGTGGTGCGGGCAGTTATGCGTCCTATGGCACGCAACGCAGTGGTGGCGGCGGTGCTGGCGGCTACACGCGCCGGCGGCTCGCGGTCACGCCCGGCCAGATTATCGCCGTCACCATCGGCGCCAGCGGCGCGGCGGCCCTCACGTCGGGTGTGAGTTGGCCGGGCAACGGGGGCACGTCGAGCTTCGGCGGCTACATGAGCGCGGCAGGTGGCCGCATCAATTCGCTGTCGAACCCGACAACCTCGATTGGCAACGGCGGCGAAGGCGGTAGCGCTTCCGGTGGCGATCTCAACATTCAAGGCTCTTCCGGCGGCCCCGCTACCCCGACCACAACAGGCATGGGCGGAGCCTCGGGGATTAGCGGCACGATCGGCTCCGGCACCACTGGCGTTGACGGCATCTCGCCCGGTGGCGGCGCGGCGGGTGCTGGCTTCCTTGGTGATGGCGTGACGACGTGCGTAGGCGCCAAAGGTGCCCAGGGTTATTGCATCGTGAGGTGGTGACATGCCGACTTATGCGCGCATCGATGGCGGCGTGGTGGTGGAGTTGTTCACACCGCCGCCGGCGTTCGCGGCAACGCCCATCGCCGAGTTGTTCCACCCCGATCTGCAATGGGTTGACGTGTCGGCGCTCGATCCGCAGCCGCAACCGCGCTGGACCTATGACGGGCACAGCTTCGCGCCGCCGGCGCCTCCTCCTCCGCCAACGTTGCAGCAGCAGGCGGGGGCGTTGCTCGGTCAGCCGCTGACGGTGCAGTGCGCATCGGTGCCGGCACTCAATGGCGCCTATCCGATCGATGCGACCACGCAAATGCAGATCACCGGCATTGCGGCGGCGATCAGTGCGGGGGTTGGTCTGCCCGGCGGTGGTGCGACGTTCAACTGGCCGGACGCGGCGGGCGCGCCGCATCCGTGGCCCGCGCCGCAGTTCACCGAATATGCCAGGGCGGTGATGAACTTCGTCTATGCCGCCGCCCAGGTCGCGCAAGGCCACGGTGCAACGCTGCCATCCGCTACCGTCGCCATCGCCTGACATTCCATGTTCATCGCGCGTATCGTCATCGTGCCGAACGATGCGGCCGAGGGTCTGTCGTTTCCGAACGCGGGCACGGCCGACGAACTCGACTACACGTTCGACTTCGGCCCGTGGCTTGGCAGTCTTGATCGTGTGGTCAATGCCACCGTTGAGCCTGACGCCTCGATCAGTCTCGGCGCGGTCGTTGTCGGCCGAACGCAGGTGATCGCGCGCATCGGCCCAGCCATCGCGGCGGGAACCTACGTCATCGGCTGCGCCGTCATCACGTCGCAGGGTCGCGTCAAGTCCGTCTCTGCCGGCGTCACGCTGCAATGAGTGTCCCGCGTGTGTGGATACCGTGCCGCGCGCGGTTCGTCCCGTTGTTCGCCTATACGGGTGCGGCGCCGCGTGGCCACCTGCCGACGCCGCTGCCGCGCCAGTGGCCGAGCAAGCGGGCAACCGATCTATTCGACTACGGTCTGGACTGCCGCGACTATCTCGCCGGCGCCGGCGACACCATCGCGAGCTACAGCCTCGCGATCGATCAGGCGGACTTGCAGGCGCCGCTTGTGGTCAACATCGGCGGCGTGCTGATCGCCTGGTTATCCGGCGGCACGCCGGGCGCGGCCTACACCGCGACCTGGACAATCATGCTGCGGAACAGCGGGCAACGCATCGTGGCGCCGATCGCCATCCGCGTATTGCTGGCGCCATCCCTGCCGG
Organism: Acetobacteraceae bacterium; assembly: GCA_037201625.1. Taxonomy (GTDB): domain Bacteria; phylum Pseudomonadota; class Alphaproteobacteria; order Acetobacterales; family Acetobacteraceae; genus JAMXLO01. The sequence goes on from JBBCGR010000004.1 coordinate 1,556,113, forward strand.
CGCCAGAGCTGCCCACTCTCGCGGTGCGGCCAAGCCAGGCGGTGCCGCTCTTGGCGCGCGACGGCACGCCGCTGCTGCCGGCCGGCGGTGCGTTGTCCAGTGCCGCCACTACCACCGACGGCGCGGCCTTCGAGATTGAAGGCGGCGGCGTTCTCTTGTTCCGGCCCTGATCGGAGTTTCCATGCCCTACATCGGCGAGCTGACACAGGCGGAAACCATCGCCGCCACGGATCAATTTCCGCTCGATCAGACGAACACCGACGGCACCACTGACACGCGCCGCGCGCCTGCATCGCTGTTCGCGGATTGGCTTCTCGGGCAGGTGGGCACGGTGCAAGGGCCGCCCGGCCCGGCCGGCCGGGCGGGCGATCAAGGCGTGCCGGGGCCGCAGGGCATGCAGGGCGTGGCCGGCATTGGTGTTGCAGGGCCGAAGGGCGACAAGGGCGACACCGGCAATCAGGGCGCGCCCGGTCCCGCTGATCCGGCAGGACCTGGCTCGACCATTACCAGCCTCACGCAAACCACCACGATCAGCGCAACCGACCTGGTGGGCATAAGCCAGGGCGGTGCAGATCACGCCATCACGTTGCAGAACCTGCTGGACGGCCAGACCATCGACGCGGCGAGCGCTGCCGCGCCGGCATCCGACACGGATGCATTCTGGGTTGGCCAAGGTTCAAGCACGATGCTCGCCCAGACCTTCGCTGCGGTCTGGACGTGGATCAAAACGAAACTGCCGAGCTACAAGCGGCCGGTGCTGGAGCTGGCCATTAACACCACGCTCGACGGGAGCATCCACAACGGCTCGATACTTGTCTGCTCGCAGCCGGTCACGTTGACGCCAGCCTTCATCAACATGGGCAGCGGCTTCACGTGCAGCGTGGTCAACGTCTCCGGCGGCAACGTCATCTTTGGCGCTGGTGTCACCACGTCATCCGGCAGTCAGACGTTGCCCACCGGGCAGGCGGCAGAGCTGCGCGCGTTCACCTACACCGGCGGCAATGTCGTGTTCGCGGCCATCGCAGGCGGCAGCGTCGCGCCGCCGACGCAGGCGCCGGGGCAGGTGACCGGCGTCACCGTCGGCGCCACCACGGCATCGAGCGTCGCGCTGACGTGGACCGCGCCGGGCAGTGGTGGCGCGGCGAGTAGTTACACCGTCAACCATCGCGTGACTTCGGTTGGCGGTGCCTGGACATCGCAGAGTGCGGCCGGGACCAGTGCGACCGTCAGCGGTTTGGCCGCATCGACGCAATACGACTTCCAGGTCATCGCAACGAACGCGATAGGCAACGGCACCGCGTCTGCGACAGTGACCGGCACCACGCCGGCGGCCGGTGTGGCGGCGCCCGGCGCGGTGACTGGTGTCACGACAGGCACCGCGACAGGGACAACGCTGGGCTTGTCCTGGACCGCGCCGTCGAGCGGTGGCGCGGTAGCGAGCTATTCGGCGCGCTGGTCGCCGCATGGCGCGAACACCTGGACGCAGATCGACAGCATCTCCGGCACGTCGACCACGATCAGCGGCCTCACTGCCAGCACGTCATACGACTTCGAGGTTGAGGCAGTGAACAGCGGCGGCAACAGCGGCTGGACTGCGGCGGTCACGGCTTCCACCACAAGCGGCGGCAACTATCTGCTGACCGCGGGCTTTGCGCCAACGGCCGGCAGCACGTGGTCGATTTCCGCGCTGGCCGGTGGCAGCATCATCGTCAATACCAATGATAACAGCATCGCGGCGGATGGCAGTCATACCGTCCCGGCCAGCGTCTCGCATGCGTTCTCACTCAGCAACAGCGTGGTCCCGACAGTGTTTCCTGACGGCCCCGGCGCGGCATTCAGCAACGGCGGTCATAACTGGTGGGGAACGTATGCACATGCGCCAGCGACGCCGGGGAATTACTACCTCTGGGCCGTCGCCAAGGACTCCGGCGCGAACGTCGTTGCGACCTTGTGCCTGCCGAGTGCCTTCACGATCACGGCTTGATCCGACCAAAGCTTGAGGGGGCCGCATGTCCATTTCGTTCTCAACCATTCCGCCCGACCTGAAGATCCCGCTTTTCTATGCGGAGTTCGACAACTCGCAGGCAGGTGCCAATGCGCCGAGCAAGCGCGCGCTCATTCTCGGCCAGGCGATCGGTGCGGGCGGCGGCACGCCGGCGCCGGTGTGGGTTGCCTCTCCGGCGGACGCGGCATCCGAGTTCGGCGCGGCGTCGCAGCTCGCGGCCGAGGTCGCAGCGTATCGCGCCAACGATCCGGCAACCGAGCTGTGGACCATGCCCTACGCGGACGCGGCGGCATCGGTGGCGGCGTCGGGCTCAGTGACCTTCGCAGGCGCGGCGACCGCGCCCGGTGTCATCCCGTTGCGCGTCGGCGGCGTGCTGGTGGCGGCGGCGGTAGCAGCAGGCGACAACGCCACGGCGGCGGCAGCGAAGGCCCTGGCAGCGATGCAGGGCGCGCCAAGCCTGCCGGTCAATCCGACCGGCAGCACGGCGACGCTCACGCTCACGGCGCGCAACAAGGGCACACTGGGCAACAGCATCCCGATCTCGCTCGCCTACTACGGCGCGCGCGGCGGCGAGGCGATGCCGCCAGGTCTCACCTGCACCATCACGCCGATGTCCGGCGGCGCGGGCGATCCTGATCTCTCAGGCCTCGCCGCGGCGATCGGCGCGATGGAGTTCGACTTCATCGTGTCGCCGTGGACTTCCGGCGCCGAGCTGGCCGCGACCACGGCCATGATGAACGATCAGACCGGCCGCTGGTCCTACAACGCCGCGAAGTATGGTCACGTCTTCACCGCGAAGCAGGACACGGCGGCGAACCTCTTGACGTTCGGCAGCGGGTTGAACGATCCGCATTTGTCAGTCCTCGGAACCTACGGCAGCCCGACGCCGGATTATGTCTGGGCAGCGGCGTTCGCGGGTGCGGCGGCGCCGCCGATCAAGGCAGACCCGGCGCGGCCGTTGCAGACCATCCCCATCCTTGGCGTGCTTGGTCCACCGGAACGGTTCTTGTTCGCGTGGGATAACAACGAAGCGTTGCTGTCCAACGGCATCGCCCTGCCGGTCGTTGGGCAGGGCGGCAGCGTGTCAATCATGCGCTGCGTCACCACCTACCAGGTGAACCGCTACGGCGTCGCCGATCAGTCGTATCTGGACTATGAGACGCTGGCGACGCTGGCGGAGATCACCCGGCGGCTGAAGGCGGCGACAACGCAGAAATATCCGCGCGCCAAGCTGGCCGATGACGGAACCCGTTTCGGTCCCGGCCAGCCGATCGTCACGCCTGCGATCTATCGGGCCGAGATCATTTCACAGTATCGGCAGATGGAATACGACGGCTTGGTCGAGGACGCCGACGCGATGGCAAAGGCCACCATTGTCGAGCGCGACGCTCAGAACCCCAGCCGGCTCAACGTCCTTTGGGCGCCCTATCTGGTCAGTGGCTTGCGCATCGTCGCACTGCTCAATCAGTTCCGCTTGCTGTCGGCGGACGCTGGCGCGGGCGTCGGCGCCGGCAGTGGTGGCGGTGGTGGCGGTGGTGGCGGTGGTGGCGGTGGTGGTGGTGGTGGTGGCACGCTGCAAGCGCCCGGCGCGGTCACTGGCCTTGCCGCCAGCAACGAAACGGCAACGACCGTCGATCTGACATGGACCGCGCCGGCGAGCGGCGGGGCGGTGGCAAGCTATTCGGTGCGCTGGTCGCTGCACGGCGCGGACGGCTGGACGGCGATCAGCGTTAGCGGCACGTCGACCACGCTCACCGGCCTCACTGCCAGCACGTCATACGATTTCGAGGTTGAGGCAGTGAACACGGCCGGCAACGGCGGCTGGACTGCGGCGGTCACAGCCGCCACCACTGCGCCCGCCGGTAACTATCTGCTGACGCTCACCGGCACGCAGGCAACCAACGTTCCAACGACCGGCCTCGACGGCAGCGGCAATCCATACGCGCATGGTGCGAGCGGGATTGTTGGCCAGATCAACGTCAACACGGCCGTGGGTGATGGCAGTCACACGGCGCCGGCGGCGGTGTTCTTCGCATGGGGGGCGAGCAACACCACGGCACCGACCACGGGGCTGCAAGCGGCAGGGGCCTACAGCAACGGCGGTCACGATATGATGGTCGCATACATCGCCGCGCCTGCGTCGGCCGGGACTTACTATCTTTGGGCCATTGCCAAAGACGGCGGCGGCGCGACCGTCGCAACGTTCGTGTGGCCTTGCACATTCACCATCACCTGAGCGGCAGTCATGGGCACGGCACTCATTGCACCGGGTCGCGCATTGCTGATCGCGCACGGCCGCGCCGCGTTCTGGCGACCGTTGCGCGGCGCGACTGGCGGCGGTGGCGGCGGCACGTTCACGGGTCCTTATCCGAACGCCATCGCCGGACTGTCGGGCTGGTGGGATGCGGGCAGCTTCGACGGTCTGCTTGATGCCAGCGCGCGTCCGCTGCCGGCATGGAACAATCCAGCGGCAAGCGTCGCCGACAAGAGCGGCAACGGTCATGCGTTGGCGGCGTTCCGTGTCTCCGGCAGCACGTTGCCGCAGGCGACGCCGCGGCTCAACGCGCTGTGCGGCGGTGTCGGCCTCAACACGGTGCTGCCACCGAACGCGCTGCCGCAGGGAGGCTATTGCTTGCCGCAGCACGATCCCGATCAGGGTTTCCGCCTCGCAACGGCCGATCTCGGTTCCGGCGGTGCCTGGACCTGGTATCTGGTCTGGTCACGGCCGAACTGGCGGCAAGGTCTGGCCGGGCCGATCACGCTGCTAAGCGCCGGCGGCACAACGATCCTGCAAGCCGACGGCGTGCGCGGTGCGGGCGATCGGCTGATGCTGTTCTCCGGCGGCAGCATGCGCGTGCTGACATCATCGCTTGAGCGGCGGCACACGCATTCGGTCATCATCCGCAACACGCCCGGCAGCGGCGTCGATGTCTGGCTTGACGGCAACCAGGTGGCGAGCGGTGCGGCGAACCCGTTGGCCAACAGCTCGCCCGGCGCGTTGTTCGTCCTGCATTCGGGTGTCAGCCAGGGCGGCGCGCAATGTTGGTTCCATGAAGCGGCGAGCTGGCCGCGCGCGCTGTCATCGGCCGACATCACGACGTTGCTCGCATGCGGCACACGCTGGCAGCGCGGCGCGCGGAAGGGCGTGCAAATCCTCGTTGTCGGACAAAGCAACGCCGGCAACGGCCTCAACGATGGCGCGTGGCATCTGCTGGCGCAAGGCGTCGCGTGGCACCTTGGCGCGCTCGCTTACAGCGTGATCGGCCAGTATGGCGGCAGCGCCGCAACCTGCATCGGCGGACACGGCATCTATGACGTGCGCCAGCCGCCGAACACTGGCGCGTCCTACCTGCCCGGCGAGTTCATCCACAATCCGGCGGACGGTTCGGACCCGTCGGGCTATGCGCTCGGTGGCGACGGAACGGCGGTGCAAAACTATCTCGCGCAGCAGACGGCCGAGGACCTGGCCGACATCGGCGTAATGCTGTGGCCGTGGTCAGAGACCGACTCCACGCGCGCCTACAGCGAAAAGGCGTTCTTTCAGGACGGCGCAAAGAACTTGCTTGCGCGGTTGCGCGCCATGCTCGGGCGCAGTGCGTCGAGCCTGCCGCTGATTTGGTGGAACGCCATGCCGTTCTGGACAGATCCCGGTGTCCAGATGTTGCGGGAGGTGGCGGCAGCGATGGCAGCCGACGCAACGCAGCATGTGGTCATCGGCTGGCCCATGACGGCCGACGTCGATGACCGCAGCGGCGACGGTAGCCACACCTCGGTTGCGGATAACATCATGCTCGGCCAGCGTGCGGCGCCAGTGGTTGCGCGTGCAATCCTCGCGGCGGCAGGCGGCGACTCGCTCGCACAGATCCCGGCAGGCATTCCGGCAGTTGGCGGGCCGCGGATCATTCATGCCTACCGGCAGGACGCAACGCATGTGGTGCTGACAGTCCAGCATGACGCCGGCGACGATGTGTTGCTGCCGGGCACCGCGCCAAGCGGCACCGGCTTTGCGGTCATGGATGGCGGTTCGGTCGCCTCGCCTGGCACGTTGCGGCAGGCGGCGGCGTGCGCACGCATCGATCCGACGCACCTGCTGGTGACGCTGGCCGGAGTGCTGACAAACGCCAGCGCATCCTGCCTGCTGTTCTACCCCTATGGTTCCGCGCGCATCGGTCACGGCAACAGTGTGACCGACAACGCCGCATCGGTGGCGAAGCCGGCCGGCTGGGATATTGCTGGCGATCTCGGCAGCGCGTGGAGCATCAACTATCCGATCGCCGCCACGTCGGCGCCAATCGCGCTCAGCGACTCGCCTGCATGAGCGATGACGCCCGGCAAGCAGCGCGCAATGCCTGGACGGATCAGCAGATGGCGGCAGCGGTGCCGCGTGCGCGCACTATGCGCGAAACGATCGCAACCGGCATCGCGTCGGGCTTCGCGGCGGCAACATCAACCTTAATTGTGAGTTTGATCCGTTGGGCAGTGCAACACTTCCTCGCATCCGGTTAGTCCTCGCGCCGGTGTTCGCCAAGGTCGAACGCTGCCATGCGCGACACCCCAGCACGTGCTTGCTGGTGTGGTCTGCCGGCTCGTTTCAGGTGTTCGAGTATGTCGCGCGCCTGATCGCCGCATTGTTCGGCGTGCCCTGGCATCCGCTCATCGGCACGTTCCTCTAACCCCAAGGAAATCCACATGGTCGACCTCACGCCTCTTGTGCAGGCGTTGGCGGCGCTCGCCCTCGCTGCGGCCAGTGCGGCAACGCCGTTCATCGTGCCGCTGTTGCGCCGCTATCTGCATATCCGGCTATCCGCAACGCAGGCGGCGGCGGTGCAGGCGGCGGCCGACGCCGGTGCCAAGGCCGCGTATGGCTACATCGCCACGTCAGGGGCGAGCTACAAAACCGACGTGATCCGCAACGCGGCGCTGGCCATCGGCGTGCAGCACGCCATGGCGTCGACGCCGCAGGCCATCGCTGCGCTCGGTCTCACGCCTGACCACGTGCAACGCATGGTGGAAGCGCGCTTCGGCGGCTTGTTCGCGGCTGATCCTAACGTGTCCATCGGCGGGCCGGCGATGGGCACACCCGAGGCGCCCGCACCTGCGACGGCTTGACCACACCACGCAACACCACACAGCAACGGAGAACACCATGCGACGCGTGATCCTGCTCGCCTGCCTCGCCGCGTCCTGCAGCAAGATGACGCCTGAGCAACAAGCTCGGCTTGACCAGGCGGTGACGGTCGCCTGCAACGTGGATGGCGTTGTCGTGCCGGTGGCACAGCCGGTTGTCGCCACGATGGGCACCGGCGGCGCGACGGCCGCCAGCATCGATGCGCTGTTGGTGCATCCGGCGGTGGTCCAGGCCTGCGCCGCGCTGAAGGGCACGCCGGCGAGCGTGACAGTCACGGCGCCCGCTGCGCCGGCGACGCCGCCAGCAAAGCCGGTGTCGTGACGGCCGCGCCCGACTGGCGCCACGTCCTGCCCGAGCTGCGCACGGCGCACGCGGGGCCGTTTGGTGGCGTCATGTGGTCGCTCGATCGCTACGGCGTGGCGATCGACGCGGACCCGCCCATCGGCACCCCAGGCCCGCCGGCAAGCGCGCTGCGCGTCTGGCAATGGTTCGGGTCCGAGATCAGGGACGCGGCGCGCAAGCATGGCGTGCCGGTTGAGCTGATCGTTGCCACGATCTGCACCGAGTCCGCCGGCGGCGTGCATGACGTGGCCAAGGTCTGCCAGGCCCGGCGCGAAGAACCTGGCTTCGTGTCGGATGCAGCGACGCCGGCGCGGGTGTCCGTCGGCTGCATGCAAACCCTGATCGCCACGGCGGCCGACGTTCTCATGCGCCCGGTCACCGCGGCCGAGTTGCAAGATCCCGCCGTGGCGATCGACGCGGGTGCGGCGATGATCGCGGCGCAGTTCGTCTATACGCGGTTCGATCCGCCGCTGGTCGGCGCGGCCTACAACGCCGGCGGCGTCTATCACGATCCGGCGCCGGAAAACCGCTGGCGGTTGCGCTGCTATCCAATCGGCACCGGCGCGCACGTGGACCGCTTCGTCGCCTGGTTCAACGATGCGATGCGGTTGACGGTGGCAGCGGAACGGGCAATCGGCTCACCATCCTTCATGCTGGCGCTGTATGACGCTGATCTGTAGGGGTTGCCGCATGGCCCCTGGGAACGTCTCAAGAACATTTCCACTTGCGTATGCCGTGTTGGCATATTATTCTCATCACATGAGCACGATTCCCCAGCTGGTCGGTCGTCTGATCGAGATGAATGGCGGCAATGCCGCACTCGCCGCAGAGCAGCTGGGCTCCTCGTCTGCTAGCCTTTCTCGATATCGCTCCGGCGAAGCCCGCCCCCGCAAGCCCGTCGAAGATCGCCTACGAGCGCTCGTTGAGGGTGCGGGGGATCTGGTTGAGCAAGCAAAGCAAGGCAAGGAAGAAAGCCGGCTGCTGCAGCTGGAGAATGCCATTTCCGGCACGTTGAACGCGTTGCGAGAGGAGTTCCATCGCACGGCGACGCTTTCTAAGCGTCAGGACGTTCTTGACCTCGTGGCTGCGCTGTTTTTTGCGCACGTCACCTCGATTGATGCAGGCGGCCCTGGGGTGGGAACCCATTTGACGCGGGACGCGACAACTGCGGCTAACAGTCTCAACGTCTTCATGGCAGATGCCCTTGCGCGGCATTTGCCAGACATGAATGGCCACGGCCCCGACCGAAGCCGATTCTTTGTGCCTCTGATGCCAGCCGATGAGCGCTTCGCTCAATCTGTGTTGGCGATTTTTGAGCGCGATGCCGCAGCGTTCCGCACTCTGCACGAAGCTGGCCGCGATGATCTCATCAACGAGGTATTCTCGCGGTTTATGTCCGCGTCATTTGTCGACGAAAAGGAGATGGGGCAATACCTGACCCCTCCCGAAGTGACGCGGTTCATGGTGCAGGTCGGGTTTCACACGCTTGCGCCAGAAGTTAGGGCACAGCTGCTCGATGCCACCGGATGCCAGGAGGCCGGAATCCTCCTCGATCCGTCATGCGGAGTGGGCTCCTTCCTCGCTGAGTCGATTAAGTTCTTCCATGAACAAGTGCGGGTACGCGGTACGCAGTTCGCCTCTGAATGGCTCGTCCGTTTCGTCGCTCACAACGTCGTCGGCATAGACAAGTCGGAACGGATGCTCCGTCTTGCCTGCATTAATCTGGGATTGTTCGGCGCGCCCGTGGCGAACCTCTACCTTGCAAACGGACTAGCTCGCGCGGGCACCGATGCCGAAGTGACAGCACGCCTTGAAGGTCGGGCGCAATTGATTCTGACCAATCCACCCTTCGGTGCAACCTACAGCGGCGCAGATATTTCAGCCTTCACCCTGGGGCGAGATCGCAGCCGCGTCGACTCCGAAATCCTGTTCTTCGAACGGTATGTGGATTGGGCCGCACCGGGCGGCGTGATTGTAAGCGTGGTGCCTGACAGCGTCCTGGTGAATCGAAGTCCTTTTGCCCAACTCCGAGCTCTTCTTGCTGAACGCTGCAGCGTCGAAGCGGTGTTTTCCCTTCCCCCCGTGACCTTTGCTGCGGCAGGCACAAGCACGAAGACATCCGTGCTCGTGCTGCGCCGTAAGGAGTGGTGCCATGCACGGTGAAACCTTCTTTGGAGAAGCGAAGGAGGTTGGCTATGACGTGGTGACGCGTTCCGGTCAGCGTCGCCGAGTCCGACACGCCCGAACGGACCTCCCTGCGCTACTCGCCGAATATATTGGGCAGAGGCCGTGTCAGCTCGGCCGGCGCGTTAAACTGCCTGCCAAGGCCGAACGATGGGATGCTGGCTTTCATGCAGAGCCGGAGACGCAACGAAGTGCCAGCGCCGGCGGCGAAAAGGGTTTGATGGTATCTGATATCGCCTCCCTTGTGGATAACAGGCAGGATCCGAAGCGGCGCGGCGGCCCGGATTTTGACTATATCGAGATTAGCGATGTGGACGGGCGCACCGGCCTTGTGGGTCACAAGCGGCTTTCAGTCGGGGAAGCGCCGAGCCGCGCGCGGAAACTCGTTCGTGCCGGTGACGTACTCGTTTCGACGGTAAGACCCGAGCGAGGAACTGTCGGCGTCGTCCCGCCCCACCTTGATGGCGCGATCTGTTCGACGGGGTTCGCTGTCTTGCGGTGTGAGGACGTGCATCCGACCGCGCTGGCCTGGCTGCTAAAGGGGGAATCTGTGCGACGGCAGATGATCCGCCACAACATCGGGATCGCCTATCCGGCAATTGCGGAGGAGACATGCCTGTCCCTCGTTCTGCCGGTGAGCCTAGCCAAGTTGGAGGAGCTATCGGAAGCTGCAAAAGCCTTAGATCGAGCGCAAATGACATTTGAGACGGCGCGGCGCCGGATGATGCATCTCACTGGCAATGGTGCTGGAGACGAGTGGTCAGGCGAGGTTCCAGACCTCATCGAGAGTGGCGAACCAAGTGCCGTCGCCGACGCTGCATGAGGGGTTTTGTCCCATGTGCTCGGGAAACCGCCGAGCGCGTGGCAAACCGTGCGGCCGCTCATCTCTGGGTACCGAACGCGCGAAGGCAAATTCCGCGATGTCGCCCGTTCGTAGGAACAGGCTGACTGCAAAGAAGTCCTGCGTCGCAAACTTGCAACTGCTTGTCGGGTAATAGTTTGCCTTTTGCTCCGGGGTCCACGTATCAGGCTCGCCCTTCGGCTTTGTCGTGGTGCTGTGAATTAGCCGCGCGAACTTGGTGTTGGTGCCCCATAACGATTTCACCTCGAGGCGGCGGCTCCGCCGGTTCTTCTCGACGATGAAATCAAAATTCATGTATGAACCAAGATGGCCTGCCATATCCTCCGGCATGCGGAAAACACGATAGCCACGGGCCTTCAGATCGTGCACGAGGTAGTATTCTGTTAGGCCGCTCAGGGCTTTGGCTGCGACGCCATACTGATCGATCTCCAGGTAATCGCGGGTCGACAGTTGTTTGATGGCTTCAGCGAGCGATGCTTCGTTTCCGCCGAAGCCGAGATAGACCTCACCGTCTGCAATACCGTGTCTCGGGTGAACGTCGATGATTCGGCCCTTGGCGATTTCACGCCAGCCAGGCTCGCCGCTGCCGTAGCCGGCCGGCACGAACTTGCCTGTGCGGCCACGCACCAGAACCCCGTAGTTTTCCTCTGTCAGCTGCACCGTAAAGCTTGCGCGCGCATGGGTCTGACCAGGCAAAATATGGATGGTCTTGTCTAGCGTGTGAATCGGCACGAGCAACGGGCACAACACGGCAATGAGGGCTTGCGGGTCCGCGTTGTACCGCCTAGTGAGAAGATGCATTGCAGCGTCGGCGGACAGGTCATTCATTTGCGCCGGTCCGTCAGCTGCCCTTCAAGTTCCCTAATAAAATCTTCGATCCCAATGCCTAGCTGCTCGCAGATCATGCGAAGCTCAACTACGTCAACCCGGCGCTCCCCGCGTTCGATCTTACTGATGCCAGGCTGCCCGAAGGGGAGCTTCGCGCCAAGCTGCGCTTGGGTGAGTCCCGCCTTGCGACGTGCCTCAATCAGAAGCTTCAGAAACAGAGCGTAATCTTCTGTGTGGATGCTCTTCCTCATCATGGGCGGAATGATGATGAATGCGATTCTCGAATATGCCAAAATGGCATATTCTCCGCGTCCGGCATTCGACTATGGATGCGCCACAGGGTCGCGCCGTGCGCTCCTGGCTCTATTTTGTGGCGGCGCCAGGCACGGGCCTACTTCAACCTGTGTCTAGCTTGGCCATGGCCTATCGTCCGGGCATGACGACCCTTGCGCGAACGTGGTGGTTGGGGCACCTGCGAGTAACCTGCGGCAGATGCGGCCGACCCTCCGTGATCGAAATCGATGACATCGGTAGCCCGAGGTGAGGCAGTTTGCCAGGTGCTGCTGAAGCCGGAGAACAGTGGGGATCGATATGGCCGAAAATGCAAGGGCACGCCGAGTAAGGCGGTCCGACTGGATACCGCCAGGCCTACGTTCGGTCAGGGAGGTTGTGGCATTGTAGGCAATCACCCGGTTGGCAGCGAGCCCACGGGACGACCTCCTGTTGCATCCTCGTGCGGGGTTTCGGAAACTGCGGTTGCCGAAACGCCCGAACTTGCAGCCGTTTCGAGCGGTGTCCCAACCCGGGATAACGGAAACAAAGCATTGATTTTGTTAAAAAATTGCCAAACTTTTAATCTTGGGGTCCTGGGTTCGAGTCCCAGCGGGCTCACCAATGATTTCAATACGTTATGAGACCATGATCCTCGCTGTCCGAAATGAAACTGGGATTCTGACCAGACGCGGACCAGACAGATTGTGCGTCAGGACGCAGGCCAGTGCTGGTCCGACTTGGCGTGGCGATCGATCTCGGTTTCCAATTCGCTTGTGTCGGCCAGGCCGGTGGGCATGAGGAATAGTGCCCGTTTGACATCATCCGCCTTGATCGGCGTAGCAGGCAGCGTCGCCTCGGGCGTAAACGAACAAGTTTTCGCAGCGGGCATAGGTTTCGGCCGAGTCGATCACCCTGCCGACTACGTTGGCCCGGAGGAGGATGCTGCCAGTCTGACTGGCAGCCCGCCGCTGCATGTCGCGCATCCGCGCGTGCTGAATCGTAAGCGTCCGGTGAGCCCCGCCTTGCGGTGATGCTGTGGGAGAGCCGACCTTAAGGTGGTCTGTAAGGTCGAGCTGAAGGTGCGGATGACCGGTGCTGTGGAGATCCTTGGCGGGCGCGAGCGGCGTCGGCGCTGGGGCGTTGAAGAGAAGCTGCGGATTGTGGCTGAGACGCAGGAGGCTGGCGCGTGCGTGCGCGCGGTTGCGGCTCGGCACGATGTTTACCCGAGCCTGCTGCACTACTGGCGTCGCCAGCTGCGCGAGGGCCGGCTTGTTGCGCCATCGGCGGCGCGTTTCGTGCCGGTGCGCGTGGCGGAGGCAGACCCGAGGGCGGCAGGAGCATCACTGCCATCCGTCAATGATCCGCCCGCGACGGCGATAGAGATCGTGTTTCCGGACGGCTGCCGTCTGCGGTTTGGCAGCGAGGTGAGCCTGCCGGCGCTGCGTCGCGCGGTGACGGCGTTGCGCGGATGATTGCACCGCCACCTGGTGTGCGTGTGTGGCTGGCGGCGGGTGTGACGGACATGCGCAAGGGGTTCGACGGACTTGCCGCGCTGGTGCAGCAGCATCTCGGGCAGGATCCGTTCAGCGGGCAGCTGTTTGCCTTTCGCGGTCGTCGCGGCGATCTGGTGAAGGTGCTGAGCTGGGATGGCCAAGGCCTCTGTCTGTATGCCAAGCGGATGGAGAAGGGCCGCTTCGTCTGGCCGCAGGCGACGAACGGTGCGGTGTCGCTGACAGCGGCGCAACTGTCGATGCTGCTGGAAGGCATCGACTGGCGGATGCCGGTGCGGACCTGGCGTCCGGAGATGGCAGGATGACGCCAGATAGTGCTTGGTGCGACGCGGCTCTTTGATGGACGCTGCGTGCATGCCAACGCCGCTCGATCCCGTTGAGCTGCCCAACAACGTGATGGCGTTGCGCCGGTTGCTGCTGGATCGCGAGAACGCGCACGCAGCCGAGTTGGAGCGCCATGCAGCCGAGTTGGAGCGCCATGCAGCTGAGCTGACGGCAGCGCGCAACGGGCTGCAGGCACAGGTGCTGCGGAACGAGCAACTGAAGCTGCGTCTGGCACGCCTGCTGCGCGAGCGGTTCGGGGCTTCCTCGGAGAAGCTGCAGAGAGAGATCGAACAGCTCGAACTGGTGTTGGGCGAGTCCGAGGAGCAGGTGGCGGAAGCGACGCCGCCTGGGCCGGATGAACCGGCGGCAGGATCAGAGGCCGCGCCGCAGCGGCGCAAGCCGGCGCGCCGGCCGCTGCCCGAGACATTGCCGCGCGATGTGATTGAGCATGCCGCACCGTGCGCGTGTCCCGGTTGCGGCGGCACGCTGCGCCCACTGGGCGAAGACGTGACCGAGGTGCTGGACTACGTGCCGGGTTCGTTCCGTGTCACCCGGCATGTGCGGCCGAAGCTGTCATGCCGGAGTTGCGAGGCGATCGCCCAGGCGCCGGTGCCGAGCCTGCCGATCCATCGCGGCCTGGCCGGTCCTGGTCTGCTGGCGCATGTGCTGGTGGCGAAATATGCCGATCACCTGCCGCTGTATCGCCAGGCGGAGATCTACGCGCGCGCCGGACTCGACCTCGACCGTTCGACGCTGGCCGACTGGGTCGGGCAGACCGCACGTCCGATGCGCCCGCTCGTCGAGGCAGTGGGACTGTACGTGATGTCGGCGGAGCGGGTGCATGCCGACGACACCACGGTGCCGGTGCTGGATCCCGGCCGCGGCAAGACGAAGACGGGGCGGCTGTGGTGCTACGCGCGCGACGATCAGCCGTTCGGCGGCGAGGCGCCACCGGCGGTGCTGTATTGCTACAGCCCGGACCGCAAGGGCGAGCATCCGCGGCAGCACCTCGCTGGGTTCCGCGGCATCCTGCAGGCGGATGGATATGCCGGGTATGCCGGCCTGTATGACCGCGGCGTGACCGAGGCGGCGTGCTGGGCGCATGCGCGGCGGAAGTTCTTCGAGGTGCATGCCTCAACCCAGTCGCCACTGGCGCTGGAGGCGTTGCAGCGCATCGCGGCGCTGTATGCGATCGAGGCGGCGATCCGCGGCCAGCCGCCCGATGCCCGCCTGGCCGCGCGCACCGTGCAGAGCGCACCCTTGTTCATCGCGTTGCGGCAATGGCTGGAGAACACCCGGTCGCGCATCTCGGGCAAGAGCGACCTGGCCGGTGCGATCCGCTACGCGCTGTCGCGCTGGGAGGCACTGACGCTGGTGCTGCGCGATGGCCGCGCCTGCATCGACAACAACGCAGCCGAACGCTCGATGCGGCCGATGACCCTGGGGCGGAAGAACTGGCTGTTCGCAGGCTCCAATGACGGCGGTCGGTCCGCTGCCGCGGCATACTCACTGATCCAGACCGCCAGGCTCAACCGTCTCGATCCCGAGGACTACCTGCGCCAGGTCCTCGAACGCATCGCCGATCATCCGGTCAGGCGCGTGCACGAACTGCTGCCGTGGAACATGAACGCGATCAGGGCGAAGCTGGATCAACGCAACGCAGCCTGAGCAGCGTGGCTGACCGGACGCTTACCCAGCTGGAAGAGCTGGAGACGGCCGAGGCCGAGGAGATCAGCAAGACGGTGGCGGAGGCGGAGGCGGGCGAGGCGCCGATCCGCACGCGCGGCAAGCCGAAGCGCAAGCCATTGCCGGATCACCTGCCGCGGCGGCTATCAACGCGCAGGGCACGTCGGTGTTCATGGTCGAACAGAATGCCAGTCTGGCCTTGCGCATTGCCCATTACGGCTATGTGCTGCGCACCGGCCGCATCGTGCTGGCCGCGCCGGCCGCCGACCTGCTGCGCGATCCGGCGATCCGTGAAGCCTATCTGGGTGGGGAGCGGGACGGCGCCTGACCCGCGGCGATGTCCGCTATTTGTCGTGAAAGTTAGAGTATCACCCTCCGCTTATGACCCACCGGTTCTGTGGTGCGCCCGGCAGAAGTGGTTAGCCTATACCAACACCCGTCATCGTGCTATCGGTGTTGACTCGCGGTGGTCAGGAGTGGAACAGTCCAGATTGTCGGGCCCGCGGCCATATCACGTTCCTCCGTAGTGCGAATACGAGAGGCCGCGCGAGGCCCACCGGACGCTGGAGGATATCTGTCATGCCACTCGATGTCGCGACTACACCGCAGCACGTGACTGCAACGCTGCACTATCTGCAGCGCACCGCCCAAAGGCCGGTGCGCTATGTCGGCGAGAGGCCGCCAGGCGCGGTCGATTGGAGCGGGATCGACGATCCGCGCGAGGTTCGGATCGAGGATGCACGCGGCCGCGAGTCCGAGTTCACGCTGGATCGCAATGGTTTCACCTTGCTGCACGCGCCGACCGCGGTCCACGACTTCTACTCCGAGGACGAGGTCAAGCGGGTCTATTACCCTGAGGTCGAACGCCTGTTGCGTGATAGACTGGGTGCCTCGCGCGTGTTCGTGTTCGACCACGGCGTGCGCAACGCTGGCCTCGACGGCGGGCGTGAGCCGTCGCGGAGGGTGCACAACGACCACACCGTGAACTCGGCACCGCGGCGCGTGCGGGACCATCTGGGTGCGGACGCCGAAGAACTGCTGAAGCATCGGTTCGGTGTGGTGAATGTGTGGCGGCCCATTCGCGGACCAGTTCTGGATTCTCCCCTGGCACTCTGCGACGCCCGGACCTTCACGGATGCTGACCTGATCGCCAGCGATCTCGTCTATCCGCATGTGCGCGGCGAGACATCGTCGGTGGAGTTCAAGCCAGAGCACAGATGGTACTACTTTTCACAGATGCAGCGTGATGAAGTGCTGCTGATCCGCGTGCACGACAGTGCCAATGACGACCGGGCCCGGCTGTCGTTCCACACGTCGTTCGAAAACCCGACCGCTCCTGGCGCCCCGCCGCGCGAGAGTATCGAGGTGCGGACGCTGGTGTTCTTCCCACCCGGCACCTGAACCTCCGACCTCCCGCAACAGCAACGGCCGCTTCACCTGTTCGGTGAAGCGGCCGTTGCCATGAGAGTGGTGCGTGAATGGGTCCGCCTATACAGTCGCCACGTAGTCCTGCACGCGCACGGCCTGTGGCAGCACTTTCCGGGCCGCGAGCCAGTCGGCAGCGCGCTGAAGCTCCGCGATGAACGCCTGATCGTCGGTGCGGCGTATCCGGTATTGCCGACGCAGGCGAATGAACGTGTTGAGGATCTCATCATCATACTTGCCCTGCCGTTGGGCGATGATCTCCGCCTCCTTGGTATTCGCGTTTACCCAGTCGGCCTCAGCCGCGAAGGCTGCATTCACCGCCGCCACGAGGTCCCGGTTCTGCTCCGCAAAGGACCGCCTGATCAACCAGGAATTGAAGTCGATTTGGAAGTCCAGGTCACGGCCCTCGACAAAAATGTCATGACCCTTGTATTGGCTGCGCGCGATATCGACCCCGGGGCTCCACATGGCCCACGCATCCACCTGACCGGAGCCGAATGCCGGCGCCGCCTCCGGTGGATTGAGATAGACGACGCGGACTTTGCTGCGGTCCACTTGGAACTTCTCGAGTGCGGCAACCAGCAGGAACTCTGCCACGCCCGATCGGTTGACCGCGACAGACTTCCCGACCAGGTCGGCGACGGTGTTGATGCCGGAACTGTCCTTGGCGATGATCGCGGTCGTGCGCGGCGACACAACGGCGAATTGGGCGAACACCAGCGGTGAACCGGCGATGATGGCGGCCAATGCCGGTGTGGTACTGCCGCCGAAGCTGAAATCGGCACTGCCGCCCACCACGGCCTGGACCGTCGGCGCATGGTTGGGGAACGGCCCGAGCCATTCCACCTTGATGTTGTCCTTGGCGAGCAGCCTCACGAATTCGCCGCGCTCCTTGGCGATCAGCGGCAGGCCGCCGAACCCCCAGGTCAGGCGCACCGTATCGGTCGTGCGCCCCGCGGCGTTCGCACTGGATCTGCTGCCCAGCACGCCGGGCACGGAAGCGGTAGCGGCACCCAGCAGGGCCATGCCGAGAAACCGGCGACGCGACATCTGATTCTCCATCATTGCGATATCCGGACGCGATGCCGTCGTCATGCCGGCGCTGCTTCCGCGCTGATCCCCAATTCCGCCAGAAGGCGATCGCGCAGGGCCACGGCGTCGGGATGCGAACGATGGCTGCGCGCCTGAGCGGATACGGCATATTCGCGAGCGATCGATCCGCTCCGCATGACCAGCGCGCGGTCGCCCAGCACAATCGCCTCGTCCACATCGTGTGTGACCAGCAGCACGCCAGGCTGGTGCTTGGCGACGAGTTGCTTCACCAGAAGCTGCATCTTGATCCGCGTCAGCGCATCCAGCGCAGCAAAGGGCTCGTCGAGCAGCAGTAACCGCGGTTCCTGCACCAACGCGCGCGCGAGTGCGACCCGCTGCGCCTGGCCGCCGGACAGGTTCCGTGGCCAGTCATCCAGCCGATCGCCAAGTCCCACTTCCTGCAATGCGGCTGCCGCGCGAGCGTGGTTGTCCTTGCCGTTCAAACCCAGTGCGACGTTCTGCCAGAGTGAATCCCAGGGCAGCAGGCGATGCTCCTGGAACACCACTGCCGGCCGCGCCGGTCCCTGGATCTGCCCGCCGTCGATGGGATCGAGCCCAGCGAGCGCGCGCAGCAGTGTCGTCTTGCCGCAGCCGCTCTCGCCCAGCAGAACGACGAACTCGCCATGCCAGATCTGCAGGTCGAGGTTGTGAATCACGCTGCGATCGCCATAGGCGCGGTGCAGCCCGCGCACGACGACAGCCGGCCGGTTGGCGGTCATCGTCTTGTCCCCGACGCGTAGTTGGGATGCCAGGCCAGCAGCCTCCGCTCCAACAGCTTTGCCAGAGAGTCGGCGACGACTCCGATTACTGCATAGATGACGATGACCAGGACGATGACGTCGGTCCGGAGAAATTCACGCGCGTCCATCGCGAGAAAGCCAATGCCTGAGCTGGCGGCGATCGTTTCTGCCACGACCAGTGCGAGCCAGGCGGTGGCAAGCGCATAGCGCACCCCGTTGAGAATGGAAGGCAGGGCGCCTGGCAGGATGATGCGGCGGATCAGCCGCCAGTTGGAAAGTCCGATGACTCGCCCGAGTTCCACCAGCTTCGGATCGACCTGCCGGATGCCAAGCACGGTGTTCATGTAGATCGGAAAGGCGACGCCGAATGCGACCAGGAACACTTTCGCCGATTCGCCGATGCCGAGCCAGACGATGACGAGGGGAAGGACGGCCAGGAACGGGATTGCGCGCAGCATCAGGATGGTGCGGTCCAGCAGCGCACCGGCGATGCGGGAGAAGCCGACCAGGATGCCGAATGCAAAACCCATCAGACCGCCAACTGCAAATCCGGTTGCTGCCCGCAGCAGGCTGATGCCCATATCGGGAAGCAGCGTGCCGTTCATCAGCAGGGTGAAGCCTGTCATGGCGACCTTGCTGGGGGCTGGCAGAATGTGTGGGGGCAGACTGCCTAGCCGGGCAAAGCCTTCCCAGACGAGGACCATCGCGGCGGGTACCAGCCAGGATAGCAACCCGAGCATCGCGGGTGACAGGCCGCGCCTGGGGCGAGCGGCTGCCTTGCTGGTTGTTGCGGATGAAACGGGGCGCTGGCTTGATCTGAGTGCCAACGCGCTGACGGGACTATCGCTCACGGTGCTCGACTCACTTGATCCGATGTGGTGTAGATACGGATATCACGCGCCGAAGCGCGGTGATGCGATCAGATTGCGACCACCTGTGGACGACATCGGCGGTTCATGTGCCAGTTGCCAGCAGGATCTTCCGACCGGCGGCGAGATGTGCCGCATCAGCCTGCGGGGCCTGCACCCGGCCGGAGCGCACATCCCGAATGTAACGTTCGATCGCATTGGCGCGCGCATGCGCATGGTTACCGGCGAGCGAGGCCGCGAGTTCCACCGCCCGCACCGCATTCTCCACCGCCATCGCCTTGAGCAGAGCAGTCTCTTCGGGCGGCGGCACCGATCCATTGTCCACATCCGCGGCGATGGAGTCGATCAGCCTGGTATTCGCCGCAAGCAGCATCTCGATTTCGCCGATCTTCTCCTGCGCGCGCGGCAGGGTGGCGAGCGGTGCTCCCAGGGCACTTGGAACACGGTGCCGCAGGAAGTCGATGGTCCAGTCTCGAGCAGCGCGGGCGATGCCGGTGTAGATCGCGCTCATCCCGGCGGCGTTCCAGGCCGGCTGGAGCCAATCGGCGTCGCGCCATTCCTCCAGCGGGCGGACCGCCACGTGGTGGTCGTCGACGGCCACGTCGGTGAACAGCACGTCGTGGCTGCATGTCGCCCGCATGCCGATATGGTTCCAGGTCTCGATGATGCGGATGCCGGGAGACTCGGCTGCCACCAGCACATGCCCGACGCGCCCAGGCTCTTCGTCGGTTCGTGCCCAGACGTCCATCCAGCGCAGTCCGGGGGCGCCAGTGGAAAAGATCTTGTGGCCCGTGAGCAGCCAGCCGCCCTGCGCCGCGCGCCGGATCGTCGTCGCCGGCAGACCGCCTCGTGTCGGCGAGCCTAGCTCGGGCTCCACCCGCAGCGCATTGATCAGCGCACCCTGGTTGACAGCCGCAGCGGAAACCGCGGCCCGCACATGCTCGGGCCAGAGTGGCGAGCGGTTGAGTGCGGCCAGCTTGAATAGTTGCATGGCAAGAATGAGGGTGGTGGACGCGCAGCCCTCGGCCAATGTGCCAAGCACCAGGCAGACATCGCGCAGGCTCGCCGACCCGCCGCCGTACTGACGCGGGGCGGTCAGACCGAGGAGCCCGGCCTCCCGCAGGCGGTCGATATTCACGCTTGGAAAGCGGGCTTCCAGGTCATGCTGTGCCGCATTGGCGGCAAACGCGCGGCGCAATTCCTGCAGCCTGGATTGGTCCATGCCCGGCTGGGATGCTGTGTAATTCATTCGTGAGACCGCACCGACCTTCTCCGCCCGCGAATTGCGGTGGTCGCAAGGTTCCATCTTAACCCACGCGAGTCAATCGTTATAACCGGAGAGGGCGCCGGCAACGTCGAGCTCCCGCTCATAACCACGCCAACAGGAGGTCATACGATTTATAACTACTACGGGCGTTGACTATATGTGCCGGGCGCCTCTACGCTTCCGACGCCTCGCCGAACCGTCAACGGGAGATTGTCATGAGCGCAGCGTTGCAACTGGCCGAACCGGTGTCCGCCGGACTGGAGATCCACGCGGTGCAGCCGACCATCGGCGCTGAGATCGGCGGGGTCGATCTGCGTGTGCCGCTGCCCGGAGCGGTGCGCGACGCAATCCGTGCCGCCGTCCTGAAGCACAAGGTCGTGTTCTTCCGTGACCAGCATTTGACGCAGGCACAACACGAGGCATTCGCGCGGCAGTTCGGTCCGCTCTACACCCATCCAAGCTCGAAGTCGGTGGAACAGCGCCCGACGATCCACCAGATCCTGCCGCACGAAGTGAAGCCGCAAATTGCCGATCCGACCGCGTCGTTTCGCGACGGCTATCACACCGATACGAGCTGGCGCCTGGTTCCCGCCTGGGGTGCCGTGCTGCGCGCCGTGAACCTGCCGCCCGCGGGTGGTGACACGATCTGGGTGGATGCGGCGCTTGCCTATCGGGAACTGCCCGATGACATCAAGCAGCGCCTGGACGGACTGCACGTCACCCACGACTACCGGCCATCCCTGCTCAAGGCCGGTCACGACTATCCGATCGTCGCGCATCGCGTCGTGCGCACCCATCGCGAAACCGGCGAAAAGATCCTGTGGGTCAACTTCAGCCAGAGCCCATTCCTGATCGGCCTCGACCGTGCCGAGAGCCACGCTCTGTTGACGCGGGTGCTGGATCAGTACCGCAGGCCGGAATACCAGGTTCGCTTTGCCTGGCGTCCGGGTTCGCTCGCCTTCTGGGACAACCGCGCTGCCGTGCATTACGCCGTGCGGAATTACGGCGACTTCCCTCGCGTGATGGAGCGCGTGCTGATCGCGGATGAGCCGCTGTATGCCGATCTTTGAGACGAACGTGGCCACGCGACGACAGTTCGCGGGACTGCTGCTGGCAGGTGCCGGCCTGGGAGCGCTCCCCGCGCCAGGCCGTGCCGCGCCGGCATCGCGGCACGGCGGCGAATTGCAGTTCGCGCTGGATGGCGCGGCGGTCGTCAAATTCG
Source organism: Acetobacteraceae bacterium (assembly GCA_037201625.1). Taxonomy (GTDB): domain Bacteria; phylum Pseudomonadota; class Alphaproteobacteria; order Acetobacterales; family Acetobacteraceae; genus JAMXLO01. The sequence continues at coordinate 1,577,871 of JBBCGR010000004.1, forward strand.
TGCTGGATCCGCACAATTCCGGCTTTGCGCCGCATAATCGGGTGTTTCGGTCGATCTTCGACAGCCTTGTGGTGCTGCTGCCGGACCAGAGCGTGGGGCCGTGGCTGGCGCGATCATGGGAGATCAACCCAGAGCAGACGAGTTATACCTTCAAACTGCGTACCGACGTGGTATTCCACGATGGCACGCGGTTCGATGCCGCCGCCGTGAAGGCAAATCTCGATCGCATCAAGAATCCGATGAACGCACTCGTCGCGCTGCCGGATATCGGGCCCTATGCGGGTGCCGATGTGCTGGCCGATGACACGGTGCGCATCACTCTGAGTGAACCCTTTGCGCCGCTGCTGCGCAACCTGTCGAAGACGACTCTGGGTATCGTTTCACCGACCGCGCTGGCGCGTTACGGCGACACGGTCGGGCAGAACCCGGTGGGTACCGGACCATTCCGTTTCGTTTCGCTGGCGCAGGGCACCGAGATCAGGCTGGCGAAGAACCCGGACTATCAATGGGCGCCTCCCACCGCATCGCATGCCGGCCCAGCCTATCTCGACGGGATCGTATTCAAGAACGTGCCGGAGGAATCGACGCGCGTCGCGGCATTGCAAAGCCGCCAGGTGCATGCCGCCGACAGCATCCCGCCGCAGAATGTCACCGCCATCAAGGCCGATCCCGGATTGCGCCTGCTGCAGAAGGAACTGTTAAACAACAACTATACGCTCTATCCCAACGCAGCCAAGGCGCCGTGGGACGATGAAGAGATTCGCCTGGCGTTCAGGTTGTCGCTCGATGTCGACGCCATTGTGCGGATCATCTACCTCGGCACGCTGCCACGCGCCTGGGCGCCGCTGTCGCCGTCGATGTTCGGCTCCGGCGACCGCCAACTCGCGGGATCGTGGAAGCCCGACTACAAGCGCGCCGCCGAGATCCTGGAACGCAAGGGCTGGATCGCAGGGAATGGCGGCGTCCGCGAGAAGGACGGCAAGCGCCTCTCGGTCAGCTTCATCGACACGCAGGGCAATCGTGAGAAGCGTCTGGACGTCATCCAACTCGTGCGACGTCAACTGGCAAGAAGCGGATTCGAACTGACGATCGACAGCCAGCCCGCCGGCACCTACGTGCAGAAACTCTCGCGCAACGAGTTCGACCTGTCCGGTGCCAGTCAGTTCGCGCCCGATCCCGACGTGTTGCGGCGCCTGCACGCGCCGGAGGGGCGCGACAAGTCGTCGGTCTCCAAAGTCGCCGATCCGGAGATCAGCCAATGGTTGAAGGACGGCACGCGTGAGGGCGAAGCTGAGAGGCGCACCGAGTTGTACGCAAAGGTGCAGCGGAAGCTGGTGGAGAAGAGCTATGCCATCCCGATCTATGTGCTGCTCTACAACATCGCGACCACCGATGCCGTGAGTGGGATCAACATCGACACCCACGGCTTTCCGCATTTCCACGGTGCCTGGCTGAGCACTTGAGGAAGCGCGCGGATGTGGTCCTATCTTGCCTACAGGCTGGCCGGAGCGGTGCTCGTGATCTACGGCGCCGTCACCATCGTGTTTCTCGTCCTGTACTGGTTGCCCGGCGATCCGGCCGTGCTGGTCGCGGGCGAGAGCGCCACTGCGGAAACCATTGCGAACGTGCGGCGGCAACTCGGCACCGATCAGCCGCTCTGGCAGCAATACACCACGTACATATCCGGACTTGTGCAGGGTAATCTCGGTGTCTCGTTCTCCACGCGGGAGCCGGTGTCCGGCAGGCTGTGGGCGCAGGTGCCCTCGACACTGGCGCTCACGCTGCTCGCCTGTGGCGTCGCCATCGTCCTTGGCATTCTGCTGGGAGTGACCGCCGCGGTGAACAAGGAGCGCTGGCTGGATCACCTGATCCAGACGCTCACGGTGTTCGTGACGGCGATGCCGTCGTTCTGGCTGGGCATCCTGCTGATCATGGTCTTCTCGGTCGGCCTGCGCTGGCTGCCGGCGATCGGCAACGGCAGCATCAAGCAACTGGTGCTGCCCGTTGCGTGCCTTGGCCTGATCGCCTCCGGCCGCCTGGCGCGCATGGTCCGCAACAGCGTGCTGGACGTGCTGCACGAACCTTTCGTGACGACGCTTCGCGCCAAGGGTCTGCGCGAGCGGCGTGTCCTGTTTCGCCACGTGCTGCGCAATGCTCTGATCCCCGTCGTCACGCTTCTCGGCATGCTGATTGGCGAACTCATGTCCGGCGCAGTCGTGACCGAGACGTTGTTCGCGCGCCAGGGCGTCGGACGAATCCTGGTCGAGGCAATCGGAGTGAAGGACATACCGGTCATCCAGGGCGTGATCCTGTTCGCGGCCGTGTTCTATGTGTTCATCAATACACTCGTCGACGTGTCCTATGTCTGGATCGACCGGCGCGTGGAGCTATGAGGCCAGCTTCGTGATGAGCCGGCGTATCGCGGGGGCAGGGCTCGCGCCGTTCGATCGGCCGCGCGAGCGATGGCAGGTCACGCTTGCCGTGATGCCCCGCCTCTCGCTGTTGCTCCCGATGCTGGTCATTGCGCTGATACTGGCCTGTGCTGCCGTGCCAGGATGGCTCGCGCCATTCGATCCTGTGGACATGGACGGCGATGCGATCCTGCAGGCACCGAATGCGGTCCATTGGCTGGGTACCGACAATCTCGGACGCGACGTCTTCTCCCTGCTGATCTACGGAGCGCGCCAGTCGATGCTGATGGGTGGCTGCGCGGTGGCAATCGGCGGCGTCGTCGGCGGAGCGATCGGGCTCGCCGCGGGATTCGCGGGGCGCTCGACCGACGTCGTGCTCATGCGGTTGCTCGACGTGTGGATGTCCGTGCCCGATATCCTGCTGGCCATCGTGCTCGCCGCGGCATTGGGAGCGAGCCTGCCGAATACCATTATCGCGGTAGGGCTGGTGACGATCCCACGTTATGCGCGTGTGATGCGCGCGCAGGTCATCGCACTGAAGGGCCGTCTGTTCGTAGAGGCGGCGCGCGCGACAGGTGTCCATCCGGTCGCGATCGTGCTGCGCCATATCCTGCCGCATACCCTGTCGCCGATGCTGGTGATGGCGACGTTGGGCGTGGCCAGCGCAATCCTGATCGGTGCCAGCCTCAGCTTCATCGGACTCGGCGTCATCGATGACCGTCCGGATTGGGGCTTCCTGCTCAGCCAGGGCCGCAGCTACCTCGCCGTTGCGTGGTGGTTCGCGACATTCCCGGGCCTGGCGATCACCGCACTTGTAGTCTCCGTCAGCCTGTTGGGCGACGCGCTGCGCAACCGGGTCGACCCGCGGCTGCGGACCGATCAATGAGCCGTCGCCACTTCAATTCATCCCGTCAACCATGAGGGTCTTCGTATGAGCGTCGAATTCATAGGCTACATCGGCACGCAGCTTCAATCAGAGATCATCCCGGCGAGCGGCCCATCCCTTGATCCGGCGCATGTCGAGAAGGCAGCCCGCATCCATGAGGAAGGAGGTTTCGACCGCGCGTTGATCGCGTTCAACGCCGCCTCGCCGGAGAGCATCCTGGTGGCGGCGCATGCCGCATCGGTCACCAGGCGGCTGAGCTTCCTGATCGCGCATCGCCCCGGCTTCACCGCCCCAACCTTGGCCGCGCGTCAGTTCGCGACGCTCGACGTGCTGACCGGCGGGCGCATTGCGCTGCACGTGATCACCGGCGGCGATGATGCGGAACTGAAGCGGGACGGCAGCCATATCGGCAAGGATGAACGCTACGCGCGCACCGACGAGTATCTGGAGATCGTGCGGCGCGAGTGGACCAGCACGGTGCCCTTCGACTATCAGGGCCAATATTATCAAGTGGAGCAGGCATTCTCGACTGTGAAATCGCCGCAGGGGCCACATCTGCCGGTGTATTTCGGTGGTGCCTCGGATGCCGCGATCCGGACTGCCGGCAAGCACGCCGATGTCTATGCGCTTTGGGGTGAGACCTATGCTCAGGTGGCCGAGTTGGTTGGCCAGGTGAGGCAGGAGGCCGCGCGGCACGGGCGCACGGTGCGGTTCAGCCTGTCGCTGCGTCCGATCCTGGCGGAGACCGAGGCCAGGGCCTGGGCGCGCGCCGACGAGATCCTGCAACGAGCGACCGAGGTGGCGCAAAGCCATAACCGGTTCCGCAAGGCGCCGCCGCCGAATGCCGGTTCCCAGCGGCTGCTTGCGGCCGCAGCCCAGGGTGCCCGTCTGGACAAGCGGCTTTGGACAGGCATTGCCGGACTGCTGGGTGCGCAGGGTAATTCCACTTCGCTGGTAGGCACGCCCGAACAGGTGGCTGATGCATTGTTGGACTATTACAAGCTGGGAATTACGACGTTCCTGATCCGCGGCTTCGATCCGCTGGAGGATGCGATTGCCTATGGGCGCGACCTGATGCCGGCCGCCAAGCATCTGATCGCCCGCCGGGATGCGGAAGGTGTCCAGCAGGCAGCACTCGAACCTGCGTAGCGCCTGTCGGTCGGCGCGGCTGGGCGTGTTGCGCACGAGCGGGGATGGCAGCTTTCTTGCCCGCTCGACCACGCGCGCTGCGGCCGGTCGAAACAGGAGATTGGCGGCCACTAGAATCGACACCAGGGCCGGATCGCGCGACAGGACGACGGCCAGTCCCAAGCGCCACCGCTTCCAAGGAGGCACGGGCAGTGGCCTGCCAGAACCGCCGGCGCTGGCGCGATCTGGCAGCGCCGATCCAGCGCACGAGGCCATGGTGCCATCGTGCCGGCGGGCTGGGGTCGACGATGTTGTCGTTGGCGCTTTGCCGGTGTGCGGGCGGCGTCGGGGTCGAGTTCTCCAGTACGCCGATCGCGACGGTCTGGTCCGGCAGGCGATCGATCAGGACGAGACCGCCAAGCTCGTGACTCTCGGTAAAGTCAGTGATCCCGGCGATCGCGGTACTCGATCAGCTCACGAAACTGCCACTTGGTATCCACACGGGGGAGTGGCATCGCCAGACGGGCAGGATAGACAGTCTTGATCGTGAGGCGGAGCAGGACAGAACTCTCATATGCGGCAACGACCTCGGATGTTCTCCGCCTCCAGCCGCTGCGGACGTGAGAGCGCTGTCATGACTCACGGGACCCTGGAAGGTCCGCATCGTTCGACGACTTCGCGCGAACCAGATGGCCATCGGGAGAAACATGCAGGCCGCATTCTTTTGCTGACTCGGTCTCCCACCACCATCGACCGGAACGCTCGGGTTCGCCCGGCAACACGGCGCGCGTGCAGGGCGCACAGCCGATGGATAGAAAACCTTGGGCATGGAGCGGATTGCACGGAACCTTGGCGTTCTCTGCCAGCGCTATGACGCGCTCGCGCGTCCAGTCGGCGAGCGGGTTCGCCTTCAGTAGGCCGCGCGTTGCATCATAAGCAACGAATGCAACGTCTTGTCGTGCAGTCGACTGATCGGCACGCAGACCGGTGATCCAGGCGGCAGTGCCGCGCAACGCGCGCTCCAGGGGACGGATCTTGCGGACTTCGCAGCAGGCCTTCCGGGCATCCATCGACCGGTATAGGCCATTGATACCCTGTGCGCGTACCAGCGCTTCAATCTCCTTGTGGTCAGGGTAGAATGCCCGAATCCGGATGTCGTAGCGTGCTTCGGTCTGGGCCCAGAGGGCGTAAGTCTCGGGAAACAGCCTGCCGGTGTCCAGCGTGGCGTATTCGACGTCGATGCCTGACTGCGCGAGCAGATGGGTCAGTGCCTGGTCTTCCAAGCCGAAACTGGTGGTGAAGACGATCCTGCCGCCAATCCTCGATCGCAGCCGTTTCAGGCGGTCCGGCAGCTCGAGACCCGGAAAAGCGGCATTAAGCTCGCCGCCAAGACCTGGCAACGTGTCATCATCTGACGTCGCGCCGGCCGCAACTTCGTGCAGTCCTTCATCTACCAGATGCGCCACGGTTCACGCTGCTCCGCCCAGGAAAATCACCGGTCTCGTCATCGGCGGGGCCGGTCTGCCGATTTACATATACGCTTGCTCTTGCCGCTGTAAGCGAAAGTGCAGCGTGATCAGAACTGCGTACCGCCACGTACTCAGCGTGCCGAACCAGTCCTTCCTTTGGTCAGAGCCAGCGTTTGCGTGTCCGATGGTAGGAAGAAAATATCTCCTGTTACGCAGGTTCGTGTCGGTGCATGGATCATGCACAAGGCGGCAAGTGCGGAGGAAATCCTGCCGTGCTCATGGGGACAGAAAATGTGGAGTGGGCGCTCTGTTGCACAGGCTTCGATGGGCTGTGCCAAATCCTGAGCGCGACTGTGCTCCCGACGACACACCCAATGAGGCGACATAAGCCATCATTGCCGTCGTCACATGACAGGCAACGCGTCGGATGGGATGGTTCCACGTCCACACATCGGCGATTGACTCGCCACGGTGAGACGTGGAAGCGTCGTTCCCTCAATAATGCGTCGACAAGGCGTTGGCGGCAGCAAAGTTGGATGCGCCGTCACATACTGGGGAGATGGTTTTTCGCTTCTCGGTTCCCCGAAAAGGAAGAGCTACTCATGAAGCATAGAATGATTGGGACCCGCTTGCGTATATTGGTTCCGACATGACCACGATTGCCGTTGTGGGTGCCGGATTCAGCGGCACCCTTCTGACCTTGCATTTGCTGCGCCATTGCCCACCATCCACGCGGCTGATCATGATCGAGCGGAATAACCAGTTCGGCCGTGGCCTTGCCTATTCCACTGGGAACCCCAATCATTTCCTCAACGTGCCGGCCGGCCGGATGAGCGCCTTTCATGACAAGCCGAATGATTTCGTCGAATGGCTTCAGAGGATGCCGCCTGCCGAAGGGAGCGAGGGCCAGTTCACCGCGCAAAGCTTCGTGCCGCGGCGACTGTTCGGCGCGTATATACGGGCGCTGCTGAACGAGGAGATCAAGCGCTCGAAGCGTGAGCGCCTGGAACTGATCCGTGGCGATGTGCTGACCATCAATCGGACGTTGCAGCCGATGGTTCTTGGGTTGGACCGTGATCGAGCGGTGACTGCCGATCTCGCCGTGCTCGCGATCGGCAACTTTCCGCCGGAACCCATGCCGGTCGCGGATGCGTCCTTTTACGACACTGCATTCTATCGGGCGGACCCGTGGTCACCGAATGCGCTGACCGATCTCGATCCTGCGCGACCCGTGCTGCTGATCGGCACGGGCCTCACCATGGTTGATGCGGTCCTGTCGTTGCTTGATCAGGGGCACACCGGGCCAATACATGCCGTGTCCCGGCGTGGCCTGCTGCCCCGCCCACATGCCGCCGGACCGCTGCCGCCGAGCGAGCATGAGCCGTTCCCAACCGTGGTTACTGCCCTGCTGCGGTTCTTGCGGAAGGAGGCTGCGCGTGCCGCAACCCACGGTGGTGGCTGGCAGGCGATTGTCGACGAATTGCGGCCGTTCACGGTCGATGTCTGGCAGGCGATGTCGCTTGAGGATCGGCGCCGCTTCCTGCGCCACGCTCGGCCGTGGTGGGATGTGCATCGGCATCGCATGGCCGGTCCGGTCGCGGACCGGATCGATGTCGCGCGCGCAAGCGGGCAATTGCGGATTACCCCCGGTCGCATACGTGGCTATAACGTCGGTGATAGTGAGGTGGAAGTTCTGGTTCGTCCCAAGCAGCGCGACGAAATCACTCCGATCAGGGTTGCACGCGTCGTCAATTGCTCGGGTCCCGGGGCCGACTTCGACCGCATACAGGACAGGCTGATCCGCAGTCTGCTGGACGAGGGGAGTGTGCGGCCCGACGCTTTGCGCCTTGGCCTCGATGTTACCGGCAATTGTGCATTGCTGAACCGGAATGGCTCGATATCGCGCCGCCTGTTCGCAGTTGGCCCGGTCACGAAGGGTGCGTTCTGGGAAATCACGGCAGTTCCAGATATTCGCCGGCAGTGTGAAAAGCTGGCTGAGTATTTGGCCGCGATCGTCAAGGCGCGGCCGCTGCCGGTCCCCGCGTAGAGCGGGACCGGCAGCGCTAGGCCTCGTTCGGGTCAGTCGGAGAACTGCCGTGACCTGAACAACTGGCGCGCTGAGAGTCGGGCGTATTCCAGAGTGGGCCAGACGCTCTGGTTCATGTCCGTGACGCGAACATCGACGGCAATGAAGCGGACGCCGAGTTCGTGCTCCACGGCAGCGCCCAGGAAGACGCCGTCGACTTCGATTGGTTCGGACTGGCGCATCGGCACACGCTGTTGACTGAGACTGTCCCGGTTTGCTGGGGCGTGGTTGAGGATCGCGCGGGACGCCGGGATGGCGCTTCGCTGGTTCGGCCATATGCTCATGATGGGATTCTCGTTTGGCGAGGGGCAGGCGATGGTGAATGGAGTCGCGTTGATTTAGCGACAACACTCCGTTCGAGCATTGCAAGCCCAGGGCGCAGCGGTACGCATCATGCTCGCCTCCATTCATCCGAGCGGGCCAGGACCACCCCATAGGATTCCAGACTATACGTGCCGAAGCCGGCCGTCAATCTATACCACTCTTGTGACGCGTTGATAAGCGTTGACCAACGTGCGGCCGAGTTCGGTATCGGGTGTTGTCGAGATCTGGGGGAGTGCCCTCGTCAACACCGGCGCGCTGAGGCTGTACTGGGCAGTTTTGCTGGAAGCACTTCAACCACCCGGGGCCCAATACGCGTCGAGCGTACAGATGACCCGCTCTCGCCGCCACGCGATGTCTCGATCTCAAGGCCCCGCACGAAGGCATCGGCAGGTCTGGCACCGCTTGATCGGACCGAAGCCTGGCGCGCCGCCTGACCGCCCACCGCCTCTGGCACCACGGGTACTGTGCACCGCTTGGAAGATGTGGCACGCGCCCCCTTTTCACATTGTGCATGATTGGCTCGCGGCCTTTCGAGACTGGCTCGACTGGGAGGCCCCACCGGTGGCACAACTGGAGCAGGACGGGATAGCTGAACTCCATGTCTTCGCGAAGACTGGGAATGCCCGCCATGATACGTAGGATGGAGGCTGCCGTGAGTGTTCCGCCGATCCGCTTTGGCATCTGGGCGCTGGTCCATGGCAGCCGCGCCGCCCTGCAAGACCCTGATGAGCCATACGATGCGTCCTGGGAGCGCAACCGCGAACTGATCCTGCAGGCGGAAGCATTGGGCTACGACAGTACGCTGGTTGCGCAGCATACCATCAACCCACACGCGGCCGGGATGGATCAGCTAGAGGCCTGGACCTCATCGGCAGCACTCGCGGCGCTGACCGAACGCATCGAGATCATCACCGCGATCAAGCCCTACCTCTACCATCCTGTCGTGCTCGCCAAGATGGCGCTGCAGATCGAACATATCAGCCGTGGGCGCTTTGCTATCAACCTGGTGAATGCGTGGAACCGCCCGGAGTTGGAGAAAGCCGGTATCGGTTTTGCCGAACACGACGACCGCTACGCCTACGGACACGAATGGCTGTCCGTCGTGGAGCCATTGCTGCGGGGCGAACGCGTCTTCCACGAAGGCGCCAACTTCAAGCTGGATGGCTACGAGTTGCGGCCAGGCGACCCATACCGTGCGCGGCCCCGCATCTATGTCGGCGGGGAGTCTGAGCCGGCGCGAGCCCTGGTGGTCGACAAAGGTGACGTCTGGTTCATCAATGGTCAGCCGTTGGCCGACGTGGCTGGACTGATAGCGGACGTCGCCAGGCGCCCACGCAAGGGAGTGCTACTTCGATTTGGTCTCTCCGCTTTCGTCATCGCGCGCGACACTGCCAATGAGGCGGACGCGGCTCTCGCGCATCTGTTCGCCCTGGCGGCGAAGGATGCGCCACTGCGGGCCATCCAGCGCACCAATACCGACCCTCGATCGGTGATGGCGCAAACCATGGCGAAGACCCCGCGCGTCGGCAGCAATGGCGGCACGGGCGCCGGCCTGGTTGGCAGCTATGACACGGTTGCCGAGAGGATCGTGCAGTTCAACTCTGCCGGCATCGAGACATTCATGCTGCAGTTCCAGCCGTTCGAAGCGGAGATGCAGCGGTTTGCGCACGAGATCATGCCGCGCGTACGGCGGTTGCGGGCCGCGTAGACGGGCTCGCGACCACCCAGGCAGTTGCTCTCGGACGCGGCGTCAATGGTGATGCTGGGCATCGTGATCCTGGGGTTGGTCGGGTTCCTGATCAACCTGGCGGCGTCGGTGCTGGAGGCGAGGCTGCTGCGCTGGCGGGTGCCGTAGGGCGCCTGCAGCCCGGGGTCGGACCGCCGGCCGTCAAGTGCTCCCGCCTATTAAACTCGCTCATATCGTGCTATATTTCCAGGTCGGGCGGCGGGTGCTGCGGGAGGAGTTTCGGTTGGCCAGGTGGCTGGCGGAGGGGGGCGTCCAGGGCAATCAGGTTCCTTCCCGCCCGAGCGTACGGGGTAAAGAATTTTTGTGATGCGCCTGATAGTGGATGGACTGACTAGCCGGCAGGAATTAAGCTGGCCGTCAGTGCGGCGAACTGCATAGCGACAGGGAAATGGGTCTTACGCGTCGTGATCGTGGAATGGTGGCCGTCGCCATCGTTCTGGACATCGCATTCCATAGCGGGCCAGAGACAGTTGTCAGTGGTGCTGACATCTCAGAGCGAACCGGCATGGCGCGCCGCACGTTGGAGCCGCTGTTGCAGGCGCTCTCACGCGAACAGCTTCTGACCAGCATGCGGGGGCCGCACGGCGGATACCGCCTCGGCCGTCCCGCTCGGCTGCTGAAGGTCGCCGATGTGATCGCGGTCGGTCTCGCCAGCCTGGAAGATGGCGGTCTCGAACTCTTGGGCCGGCTGCAGCAAGCCGTTGTCGAACCGCTCTGGTCGGAATTCGACGATGCCTTGCTGGCGATCGCCGGCAACCTGACCGTCGATGATCTGCTGAAGCGTGCGGCCAAGGCGGGGCTGCGCAAACCGGTCGAAGAACCGCTGAACTTCGTCATATGAGCGTCCATGCCGCGTCTTCGTAGAGCAGCCCGACCACGGACGACGTCATTCGAATCCGTTCCACTGCCGGATCGTCCAGTCACGCCGCGCGGCCGGATCTTTGCCAGCGTGCTCGATCTCGTCGGCAGTACCCCTCTGGTGCGCCTGCCGCGTTTGCAGCAGGCCGATGCGCTGGACGCCGACCTCGCGCTGAAGCTGGAATTCTTCAACCCGCTTGGATCGGTCAAGGACCGCATCGGCCTGGCCATGGTCGAGGCGGCGGAGCAGGCGGGAGAGATCGGGCCGGGACGCACCACGATCGTCGAGCCGACCTCCGGCAACACCGGCATCGCGCTGGCCTTCGTCGCGGCTGCGAAGGGCTACAAGCTGATCGTGGTGATGCCCGAAGGCGCCTCGGTGGAGCGGCGGAAATTGCTGCGCCTGTTGGGTGCGCAGGTGGAAACGACGCCGGCCAAGCAGGGGATGCCCGGCGCCATCGCCCGCGCCGATGCGATCCTGGCGCGCACCAAGGACGCCTGGATTGCGCGCCAGTTCGACAATCCGGCGAACCCGGCGGCGCATGCCGCGTCCACGGCCGAGGAGATCTGGGCCGACACGGCCGGCGCGGTCGACATCGTGGTGGGCGGTATCGGCACCGGCGGCACACTGACCGGGATCGGCCGCGCCTTGAAGCCTCGCAAGGCCAGCCTGCGCATCGTGGGGGTGGAGCCAGAGGAAAGCGCAGTGCTGTCCGGTGACAGTCCCGGCCCGCATCGCATCCAGGGCATCGGCGCGGGCTTCACCCCCGCCGTGCTGGAGCGCGATCTGCTCGATGAGATCAGGCCGGTGTCCGAACCGGATTCGTTCGCCGCGGCACGGCGCTGCGCCGCGACCGAGGGCCTGCCGATCGGCATTTCCTCCGGTGCCGTGCTGCACGCGATGCTGGAACTGGGCAGGCTGCCCCAGAACAAGGGCAAGCTGATCGTCGGCATCGCCGCGTCGTTCGCCGAACGCTATCTCTCGACGCCGCTCTTCGCGGGACTGTAGTCGCCGGACCGGCACACACTCTTTGCCCAGCGGCCGTGCGGTGCGGCGATGCCGCGCGCCGGGATGGCGGCCCGGCAGGCGAGGGGTGGCCAGATGGTTTTCTGCCGCAATGCGCTGGTGCGTAGGTGCGTTTGTAGATGCCGCGGTGTTGGCTGCGGCACGGCAGGCGGAGCGTCATGATCCGCGCGGACTGGCCTCTGCTCGCGTGCGCAAAGCCATGGTAGGGAGCGCCGCGCCCACTACTGTCAGGACAAAGTTGCAGTGGGGAACTGGACATTTCCCATCGTTATGCCGTGGCGCGGCCGCGGCATCCACGCCCTCATCTGCGGCGCGAAAGACGTGGATGGCATGGACAAGCCATGCCATGACGGTGGAGTAGGGCCGGAGGTCCGGCAAAAGCCGGAGCCGGCCAGTCGTGGGCCAGGTCATGCCATGACGATGGAGTGGAACATCGACAAACGGTCGCAGGTCCGGCAGAATCCGGAACCCGACAGCCGCAGGACCAGCCAGACCCCGCCGTTACGACAGCGATCACGCCCCACCCTTCCGGTTGGCACTACGCCTCGGCCCCCCGCCCAGATCAGTCCTTCCGACGCCGTCCGTCACGCCGGTCGACCGGGGGCGCCAGCCGCAGCTTCTGGATGTGCACCTCCGGCGCGCTGGCCCCGTCCGGACCCTTTCCTGTGAAGTAGAATTTCTGCCACGCCTCCTTGCTCGCGCCCGGATCGCCCTCCCGGGCGCGGGCCAGGAAGTCCGTCCGGCTGTCGCGCCAGGCGTCGTTCTGGCGGCGTAACTCCGGATCATCGTCCAGGCTGAGGATCTCGGGCACCACGCCATCCAGCGCTCCCAGCCGCACCGGATAGACCAGGCAGAACGGCTCGTCCTTGGCGAAGAACGCCGATCCGGGGCGCGTCAGCTTCCAGTTCATGGTGAACGGATAGGGCAGCCAGTCGGTCTCGATCACACCCGACAGCGGTGCGATGCCGTGCTTCGGATCGTTCATCGGCCCCGACGCCAGCAGGTGCCAGCCGGGCGACGTACGGAAGATGTAGCCGGTATGGAACGTTGCGATGCCGTAGCCGAAATTGGAGGCCGCGAAGTCGCCGAATTCCGCGAAGCTGTCCAGGACCCGGAAGGTCAAGGCGTCGGTGCCGGTGCCGCCGGTCCAGGTCACCTCGAACGAGCACGGTGACAGGACCTCCCAGCCATACACATTGGCGATCGCCATCGGCAGGCAGCGATAGGCGTGGCGGCCGCGCACCGCATCCATCCAGTCGCGTGACGGCCGGGCGGGCACCAGCCGAGGTGGCGAGGCGGTATAGGCGAAGCATTGCAGGCGGCACGCCGACTGGTCCGTCGCTCCCGCATCGGCATCCGGTCGCGGCGACGCCATGTCAGGCTCCGCGCCCATGCGCCGCGGGATCACCACCATCCGTCGATTCGGCGATCATGGTGGGCATCATCAGACCGCCTCCAGTTCCGAGCGGTCCTGCCGCGCCGGCTCACGGGTGTACCAGCCGGGCATCGTATAGCGAATGCCCTCGGTCAGTTCGGTCACACCGTGCATGTGCGACAGCCCGCCGGAGAATGCGACCAGCAGGCCGGCGCGCGGCCGGATCGCGATGCCCTGCGTCGGAAAATAGAGGTGCCCGCCAGTATAGTTGTCGTTCAGGTAGACGATGGCGGCGTAGTCGCGATGCGGGGTGGCATGCCGGGTGCCGTCGGGATTGGCCTGGTCGGCGTGCGGCCGCATCGCCTGGTCGGGACCCCAGCGCACCAGTTGGATCGTGTCGGAGTAGAGCGGCTGCGCCTCGCCGTGGAACCGGCGGATTTTCTCGCGGATCGCCGTCCGCGCGGTCTGCATGATCATCCGGCAGGTCCGTTCGGCGACGGGTATCTGCGTGAACCAGAGGAACCGGTTGTCAAAGAACGTGTTGCCGTCGGAGGCCTTGGCCAGCAGGTGGCCCTGCCGCTCGAAGCAGCCGATCAGTGCCTCGCAGCCGATGCGGTCGAGGAAGCCTTCCTCGTAGAGGATGCCCGCCGACCGCAGGTCGCTCTCGCGGACCGCGCCGCGTCCTGCCGCCAGCCAGCCCGCGGTCTCCACCACGCGGTCCGGCGTGTCCGCGTCGGGGGCGATGCGCAGGGCGACCGCGGCATCCGGCAGGGCGGCGCCGTGCCGCTCCGGGCGTGTCACGCCCCGCCCGTTCCGCCAGCGCACGTAGTCGCGCACGAGTGCGGGGTCGGACGCGATCGCCCGCGCCTGCACCGCAGCCGGCAGGCCGGTGCCGCGGGCGATCGGCAGCAGATGGCAGATCGGCTCGCCCTTGGCGAACCGCACCGGCCCCGGGCGGGTGAAGCGCCAGTTCATCGTGGCGGCGACCGGCATCCAGTCGGCCTCGATCGCCCCGGACAGCGGCATGATGCCGTCCTTCGTCACGTTGGCCGGTCCGCCCAGCCACAGATCGACACCAGGCTCGGTGCGGAAGATGCAGCCCAGGTCGAAGGTCAGCAGCCCATGTCCCAGCCGGCTCGCCACGCCCGCGAGGCCCGGCGGCCCGCGGACCAGCATGTCGCCCACGCCATCGCCGCCATTCCAGGCCGCCAGGAACTCCGTCTGGCACAGCACCTCCCAGCCATAGCCCGCCGGCACGATCGCGAACGGCGTCTCACTGCCCAGAGGATCGGCTGGGATCGCGCCCCAGACGCGGTCCCCCGCCGCCGGCGCGATCCACGGCGCGCGATCGCCCACCGGGTAGCAGATCAGCGTCATGCCGATCGCGTGGCCTTGCGCGGCCGGGCCGCCGCCGCCGTCCCGCGCTGGCCCGCACGCTTCCTGCCGATGCGAGCCTGCATCTGGCGGCGCACCGCATCGAGTTCCGGCCCGGTGACCACGAGGGGCGCACAGCCCTCCGCCTCCCAGATGCGCGAGGAGAAGTCGGGGAACAGCATCGTCACACCGGCGCGCCCGGCAAAGTTGCTGCGGTCGCCCACGTCGAGGTAGCTCTCGGCAGTCATGCCATCGGCCAGCAGAACGTCATGGCGGGGCAGTTCCACGTGGTAATACGTCACCGTATCGACCGGCACCTGCACCACCAGGCGCTCGTCGATCAGGTACCGCACCGGGATCAGCACGCCCTCGACATACACCGCATGGTCGGGTGACAGCCATAGATCGCGGCGGGGCAGACCGCGCCCGAACGCGCCGGCCGAGACGCGCACCGGCCAGACCTTGCGCGGCTCCGGATGCCGCCGGCAATCGACCACGCGGCGGCCGATCCAGCGGACCGGCTCGATCGTCCCGCTCAGCACCGCCCGCACGCGGTCGCCCACGCGCAACATCTCCACCGCCACCTCGCCATCCGCCGTCGCGATCCGCGTGCCCTCGGCGAAGCACGGCGCTGCACTGACCGTGCCGGTGATGGTCAGCACTTCGTTCGCCAGCGGGGCGCTGAACCCGCTGGAATTGCCCTGCTGGCCGGCGAAGGTGATCGTCTCGGTGAACGTCCCGTCGATCGAGGTGTCGATGTTCACCGCCAGCGGCAGCAGCAGGCCGGCCGCGAGATTGCTGACGGGCCCCAGGCCCACCGTCGTGACGGCGCCGGTATGGGCATCGGTCAGCAGGCCGGTCATCGCGTTGGCCGATGCGGCGCCGGCGTTGACCAGGGCCACCTGCAGCGCCGGGATCGCACCGTGCGCGATCACGCCAAGGTCGAGCGTGAAACTGTCGCCGGTCTGCACGATCGAGCCGAGATTGCTCAGATTGAGGTAGGCGGGCGCCGCGGCAACGCCCTCGGTCGGCGCGTCGTTCGCCACGGTCACGGTCGCGGTGGGCGCCAGCACCGGCGTGCCATCTTCGCCGGTGTCGACCTGAACCTCGAGCAGTTCCTGCGGCGCGTCGCCGATGTCGCCCAGCACGTCGAGCGACAGCGTCGTGCCGGTCTGGCCCGCCGCGATGGTGACCTGCCCGCTCGGCAGCACGCCGCCCGGGAAGTGGTCGGGGCCGAGATACGATCCGTCCGGCGCCAGTACCGCGTAGTTCACCGTCTGCGCGGCGGTGGTGTCGCCGGTGCGATAGACCGAGAAGGTCACCGTCGTGGTGCCGGTGTTGGATTCGATCACCGTGCTCGGCTGCGGCGCCACGCCGACCCCGCCGGTCGCGTTGGGCGAGGCCGGCGCCTGCACCACCACGGAGGTGGAGGTCGACCCCTGGGCCTGCGTCGCACTGGCAATGAACTGCGGGTTGCCGGTGAGCACGTAGTCCTCGACCGCCGCCTGCGCCGCACCCGGATCGGTGATGCCGGCCTGCGCCACCAGCGCCTGCGCATTCGCGAGCACATCGGCCGGCAGGCTGGAGAGCGGGACGGTCTGCTGCGGGAAGTCCGGCAGCGTGAACGTGCTGGTGGTCTGCCCCTCGCCGTAATCCATCAGCGAGGTCGCCTGCGTCACGCGCCAGGCATTGGCCCAGGTGGTGTAGAGGTCGGTGTAGGACAGCGGCTGCCGCAGCACCGTGCCGTCCGGCAGGGTAAACTCATTGGCCTGGTTGCCGGTATCCATCCCGAGCAGGCCCTGCACCGTGCCGGGCAGGGTGGCGAAGCCGGGCGAGACATTGACGTCGAGATAGCTGCCGTTGTTCTGGACGAACACCGCCTGACCGCCGTTGTAGCGGATCTGGTAGCTGTTCGCGGTCAGTTGCTGGATCGTGCCGGCGCCGAGATCGACCAGCGCGCCGTTGGCCGGCAGCGTGGTCGGCGTGCCGTTGATCCACACGGTCTGCGACCGGTCCAGCGCGAAGGTCACGCGGTTGGCGCCGACCTGCGCCGCCGCCATCGTGGTGACCGAGACGGAGGCGCCGTTGAACCACGGCTGGGTGCGGATCTGCACCTGGAACGCATTGCCCACCGTGGTCGACTTCGCCAGCACGAACTCGCCGGCCGCCTGGAAGTCGTAATAGACGCCGTCGAACGTCGTCACGTGCACGTCGCCATGGCTGTTGCCGGAGGGCGGCGGCGGCGGGGGAGGGGGCGGCGGCGGGGGCGGCGGTGGCGGGGGAGGCGGCGGTGGCGGGGGTTGCGGCGTGACCGTGCTCGGGAAGAAGATCTTCTGGAAGAAGCCGGTCAGGCCGTCGCCGAGATGGTCGTCCCAGGGCGGCGCGGGGATGTCGCCGGGCTTGGACTGGCCGGGGTTGTTGGGCGCGTTGTCATCGGCCCCGTCGCCGCCCGGCAGCTTCACCGTGATGCGCCGGTCCGGCAGCGCGACGCCGCTGGCGGTGGTCGCGTGCACGAGCAGCGTCTGGATCGAACTCGGGTTGGAGGCGGCCTCGGTCGCCACATAGACCGTGGCGCCGGCCGGCACGATGATCGGCGCACCGTCGGATGTGGACAGGGCGAAGCCGACATTGGCGACGTTCGGCTGCAACTCGACGTTGACCGTGATCGCCTCGCTGTTCGGATTCTGGATCGCGAGCGCGATCTGCTCGGTCGCCGGCACTCCGGGGCCCGGCGCCGGCAGCTTGAACGTGCCGACCAGATCGCTGGCGGTCATGCCCGTGCCGCCGTTGCTGCCGGTGTAGGTGGCGCCGACATTGGAGGCGAGCGGCCCGGACTTGCTGGTATCCAGCAGCACGAACGGCGCCAGGTTCGCGCCCGTCCCCTTGCCGTTCAGCGGATTGGTGACGACCAGGTCCTCGCTGGTCGTGGCACCGTAGGCGCTGGCCGCGATGTGGATGGTATCGAGCGTCGGCGCGGTCGATCCCGGGATGCCGCCGGTGAAGGTCAGGCCGGCGAGATCGACATTCACCTCGTGCGCATTGCCGGTGATGGTCACCGAGTTGGTGCCCGATCCGACCACCGTGCCGACCGGGTTGGCGACGTTGAGGATGCCGGACGTATCGGTCAGCGTCAGCGTGATCGGCGTGTTCGGGTCCATGAACGCGCCCTGCAGGACGTACAGCCCGTCGATCGGCGAGATCGCGCCGGCGGATGCGGCTGCGCTGTTCGGCAGGAAGATCAGCGGCGGCGGCACCGGCTGGACCTCGACCGTCGCGCTGTCCTTGCCGCCGAAGGCATCGGTGCTCTGCAGCACGATCGTGTCGGTCGTGGCGCCCGCATTGCCGGAATAGGACAGGCTCGCCAGTTCGGCATTGATGTCGGCGATGGCGCCGGTGAGAGTCAGCGTGCCGGTGCCTGCGCCGATCACGCTGCCGGTGCCTGCCGCGAGCGCGGACAGCGTGCCGTTGCCCGCCGTCGCCACCACCTGCAGCACGTCGCCCGGATTGCCGCCGATGCGGCTGATGCTGACATTGCCGAGCGTGCCGGGCTGGCCGACCGCGCCCAGGATCGATGCCGGCGCGGACAGATCGGGCAGTTGGTCGATCGCCGCCGCGATCACCGCGCCGCCGGTGTTGCCGCTGCCGTCGGTGACCGAGACGGTGATCGGATCGCTCGCGGCCTCGGTGAAGCTGCGCTCGGTGATATTCGCAAGCACCGAGTTGACCGCTGCGAGGTTCCCCGTGACGGTCAACTGGTTGGTGCCGTTGCCGGCCACGGTGGCGCCCTCGACCGCGGTCGCGCTGAGCAGGCCGAACTGGTCGCCGATCACCGCGGTGACCGCATTGCTCACGCTGTCGGCGATGGTGATCGCGCCCAGCCTGGTCGTCGTGGCGACCGGCACGATGACGCTGGCGGGCGCCGTCACGATCAGCGGCTGGGCCGCCGTCAGCCGGATGATCGTGTCGCCGAATGCATCGGTCGTGGCATTGAACGCGTCCGCCGCATAGCTGCCGGCGAGGCCCAGCGCGATGGTGCCGCTCGCGCCGCTCACCATCAGCGTGCCGCCGGAGAAGCTTGCGGTGCTGCCCTGGAAGGCGCCGAGCGCGATGACGTCGCCCGGGTCGAACCCGTTGATCGTGCCGTGGTACAGGCTGCCGCCATTGGCGAGTTGCAGCGTCGCGTTGCCACCGGTGAAATCGACGTCCTCGCTGGTCGCCTGGTCGATCGCCAGCACCGCGCCGCTGTCGATCGCCAGCCCGCCGTCGCCGGCGAGCGCGGTATCGATCGCCAGCGTGCCGCCATGGGCCGTGATGACGCCTGCATCGGTGATCGTTCCGGTGGAGATCACCGCGCCGTAGCCGCTCAGCGTGCCGCTGGCCTGGATCGCCAGGCCGCCGACGTTCAGCGTGCCGCCGTTCAGCACGATCTGGCCGGCATCGGTCAGGGTGTTGTTGGTGACGTAGATGCGGCCGGCGCCGAGGATCAGCGAGCCGGCGGTGCCGATGGTGGTCAGCGTGGATTCGAGGCTCGACCCGCCGCCGCTCAGCGATGATCCGCTGCCCAGCAGCCGGATGGTCGCGTCATCGGTGGTGATCGCGCCGGGCAGCACGATGGAGGATCCGGTATCGGCGTAGTAGGTGCCGCCGGTCAGGATGCCACCTGCCAGGTTGGTGAAGCTGCCGGCTTGCACCGCGATCCCGCCGCCGAAATACGAGTACAGCGTGCCGCTGTTGGTGAACGACGATGTGGCGATGCGCAGCGCCTGGCCGGCGATGTAGGAGGAGATGACGCCGTCGTTGGTCAGCGCGACCGGCGCGGCCGGCCCGCCGAAATTGTCCACCAGCGCGCCCGAGCCGAGGATGACCGTGCCCGAGCCGACGGTGACGTTGGCGGTGCCGCCATTGGCGATCCAGCCCAGCGTGCCGCCGTTGAGCAGGATCGGGTTGTTCAGCGTGTAGCTGTCGGCGCCGCGGAAGCCCAGCCCGCCATTGGCGACATAGATCGCGCCGGGTGCGGTCGCCGTCGCGTCGGCGTACACCGCGCTCGATCCGCTGAGTTCGGCTGTCCCGTTGGAGACGACCAGGTTGTTGATCAGCGTGACATCGGCCAGCGTGCCGATGCTGTTGCCGGCGAATGTCAGGCCGAACGCGGTGGCGTCGATCGTGCCGCCCTCGATCGTCGCGTTGCCCAGTTGCAGGTCGCGCAGTGCCGCACTGGTGCCATCGAGCGTGGTGCCGGAATTGTCCAGCGTGCCGGCGACGTAGTTCACCGTGGTGTTGACGCGCTCCAGCGTGCCGATCTGGGCGACGCTCTCGTTGCCGCTGATGTTCACGATGCCGTTGAAGGCGGCGATCGTTCCGGTGTTGGTCCACGTGGTCAGCGTGCCGTTGGCGACCACGCCGTCCAGGTTCAGCGTGCTGTCGCGCACGTTGACCAGCCCGGCATTGTTGAACGAGCCGCCAAGCTCCAGCACGGCGCCGCTATCGGCGGCGATCGTGCCGCTGGCGCTGTTCACCCAGTTGCGGTCGAGCCGCTGCTCGATCGCCAGCGTGCCGTGGCTGGTCGCCCGCATCAGGCCGTTGTTGACGAAGCCGGTGGGGGTGACCGCCAGCGTGGCACCCGTGATGTTGGCGATGATCGTGCCGGCGTTGGTCAGGCTGACCGGCTGGCTGGCGGAAAGCTGGTTGTCGAGGATGCCGCCCGCGCCCTGCACCAGCGTGCCGGCGGCGATGGTCACATCGGCGGTGCCGGTGGGCGCGGCCCAGGTGATCGCGCCGCCGCCCAGGATGACCGGACTGCTCAGCGTGTACGGGCTCGTGCCGGCGAACGTCACCAGGCCGGCATTGACCCGCAGCACGCCCGGTGTCGTCGTCGCGTTGGTGGCGTAGACCGCGGTCGTGCCGCTCAGGGTGACGTGGCCGCCGTTCAGCGTGAAGTTGTTGACCAGGGCGACGTTGTCGAGCGTGTTGCGGTCGTTGTTGTTGAACGTCAGGCCGAGCGCCGCGGCATCCAGCGTGCCGCCTTCCACGGTCGCGCCCTGCACCTGCAGGTTCAGCAGCGACTGGCTGAGCCCGTTCAGCGTGTTGCCGGTATTGTCCAGCGTGCCATTGGTGAAATTGAGCGTGTCGCTGCCGTCGTGGATCAGAGTGCCGATCTGCGCGACGGTCAGGCTGCCGGCCAGGTTGATGGTTGTGTTGGTGGCGCTGATCGTGCCGGTGTTGACCCAGGCCAGCAGCGTGTTGCCGAAATTGGCGGTGCCGTCGAGGTTCAGCGTGCCGCCGCTCGCGGTGATCAGGCCGACGTTGCTGAACGGCCCGCTGAGTTCCAGCAATCCGCTGCCCGCCAGGCTGATGACGCCGGTGGCGCTGTTGGTCCAGGCGCGGCTCTGGCCTTCCTCGATATGGACGCTGCCGCCGCCGGTCGCGGCCACGAGGCCGTCGTTGGTGAAGCTGGTCGGTGTGATGTTGATCTGCTGGCCGGCGATGTTGGCGAGGATGGTGCCCTTGTTGTCGACATTGTCCGGGCCGCTGAAGGCGAACACGTTGTCGGTGATGTTGCCTGAACCGGACACCTCCGCATTGGTGCCGAACGTGACCTGCGCGGTGGTGCCGGGATTGTCGAAGGTCAGCGTCGCGTTCGTCAGCCTGACGGTCTGGCTCAGCGTGATCGGCGTCGCATTGCGGATAGTGAGTCCGCTGTTGGTCAGCGCGATCGTGCCCAAGGTGGTCAGGCTGGCATCGGCGTAGATGCTGGCGCCGTTGGCCAGCACGACATTGCCGTTGCTGACCGCGAGACCGCCGGCGACCTTCACATTGTCCAGCGTGTTGCCGCTGCTGGTGTTGAAGGTGAGGCCGAGACCGGCCTGGTCCACCACGCCGCCCGTGATCGTGCCGCCGGCCAGCGTGAGGCCGAGCAATGCGGTGGTGGTGGCGTTCAGTGTGCCGCCGGTGTTGTCGATGAGGCCGCGGGTCAGGTTGAGCGTGTCGCTGCCGTCGTGGATCAGCGTGCCGATCTGCGCGACGGTCAGGCTGCCGGCCAGGTTGATGGTCGTGTTGGTGGCGCTGATCGTGCCGGTGTTGATCCAGGTCAGCAGCGTGTTGCCGAAATTGGCGGTGCCGTCGAGGTTCAGCGTGCCGCCGCTCGCGGTGATCAGGCCGATGTTGCTGAATGCCCCGCTGAGTTCCAGCAATCCGCTGCCCGCCAGGCTGATGACGCCGGTGGCGCTGTTGGTCCAGGCGCGGTTCAGGTTCTCCTCGATGTGGACGCTGCCGCCGCCGGTCGCCGACACGAGGCCGTCGTTGGTGAAGCTGGTCGGTGTGATGTTGATCTGCTGGCCGGCGATGTTGGCGAGGATGGTGCCCTTGTTGTCGACATTGTCCGGGCCGCTGAAGGCGAACACGTTGTCGGTGATGTTGCCCGACCCGGACACCAGCGCGCTGGTGCCGAACGTGACCTGCGCGGTGGTGCCGGGATTGTCGAAGGTCAAGGTCGCGTTGGTCAGCCTGACCGTCTGGCTCAGCGTGATGGGTGCCGCCTCGCGGATGGCCACGCCGCCATTGGTGACAGCGATGGTGCCCAAGGTGGTCAGGCTGGCATCGGCGTAGACGCTGGCATTGTTCGTCAGCACGACGCTGCCGTTGCTGACTGCGAGACCGCCGGCGACCTTCACGTTGTCCAGCGTGTTGCCGCTGCTGGTGTTGAAGGTGAGGCCGAGACCGGCCTGGTCCACCACGCCGCCCGTGATCGTGCCGCCGGCCAGCGTGAGGCCGAGCAATGCGGTGCTGGTGGCGTTCAGCGTGCCGCCGGTGTTGTCGATGAGGCCGCGGGTGAGGTTGAGCGTGTCGCTGCCGTCGTGGATCAGCGTGCCGATCTGCGCGACGGTGAGGCTGCCGGCCAGGTTGATCGTCGTGTTGGTGGCGCTGATCGTGCCGGTGTTGACCCAGGCCAGCAGCGTGTTGCCGAAATTGGCGGTGCCGTCGAGGTTCAGCGTGCCGCCGCTCGCGGTGATCAGGCCGACGTTGCTGAACGGCCCGCTGAGTTCCAGCAATCCGCTGCCCGCCAGGCTGATGACGCCGGTGGCGCTGTTGGTCCAGGCGCGGTTCAGATTCTCCTCGATATGGACACTGCCGCCGCCGGTCGCCGACACGAGACCGTCGTTGGTGAAGCTGGTCGGTGTGATGTTGATCTGCTGGCCGGCGATGTTGGCGAGGATGGTGCCCTTGTTGTCGATGCTGTCCGGGCCGCTGAAGGCGAACACGTTGTCGGTGATGTTGCCCGACCCTGACACCAGCGCGCTGGTGCCGAACGTGACCTGCGCGGTGGTGCCGGGATTGTCGAAGGTCAAGGTCGCGTTGGTCAGCTGCACCGCCTGGTTCAGCGTGATCGGTGCCGCCTCGCGGATAGTGAGTCCGCTGTTGGTCAGCGCGATCGTGCCCAGTGTCGTCAGGCTGGCATCGGCGTAGACGCTGGCGCCGTTCGTCAGCACGACGGCGCCGCTGCTGATCGCGAGGCCACCCGCGATCTTCACGTTGTCCAGCGTGTTGCCGCTGCTGGTGTTGAAGGTGAGGCCGAGACCGGCCTGGTCCACCACGCCGCCCGTGATCGTGCCGCCGGCCAGCGTGAGGCCGAGCAATGCGGTGGTGGTGGCGTTCAGTGTGCCGCCGGTGTTGTCGATGAGGCCGCGGGTCAGGTTGAGCGTGTCGCTGCCGTCGTGGATCAGCGTGCCGATCTGCGCGACGGTCAGGCTGCCGGCCAGGTTGATGGTCGTGTTGGTGGCGCTGATCGTGCCGGTGTTGATCCAGGCCAGCAGCGTGTTGCCGAAATTGGCGGTGCCGTCGAGGTTCAGCGTGCCGCCGCTCGCGGTGATCAGGCCGACGTTGCTGAACGGCCCGCTGAGTTCCAGCAATCCGCTGCCCGCCAGGCTGATGACGCCGGTGGCGCTGTTGGTCCAGGCGCGGTTCAGATTCTCCTCGATATGGACACTGCCGCCGCCGGTCGCCGACACGAGACCGTCGTTGGTGAAGCTGGTCGGTGTGATGTTGATCTGCTGGCCGGCGATGTTGGCGAGGATGGTGCCCTTGTTGTCGACGCTGTCCGGCCCGCTGAAGGCGAACACGTTGTCGGTGATGTTGCCCGACCCGGACACCAGCGCGCTGGTGCCGAACGTGACCTGCGCGGTGGTGCCGGGATTGTCGAAGGTCAAGGTCGCGTTGGTCAGCTGCACCGCCTGGTTCAGCGTGATCGCCGTCGCGTCGCGCAGCGCGAGGGTGGCGTTGCTCGCAGCGATGGTGCCCAGTGTCGTCAGGCTGGCATCGGCGTAGACGCCGGCGCCGTTCGTCAGCACGACGGCGCCGCTGCTGATCGCGAGGCCACCCGCGATCTTCACGCCGCTCAGGGTGTTGCGTGCATCATTGGTGAATTGCAGCGTCCCGCCGGATTGCACCAGCGTGCCACCGGACAGCGTGCCGCCATCGAGCTTGAACACGCCGGCCTGCAAGACGAACAGGTGATCGGCGCCGGCGAGGGTGAGCGACCCCTGGTGATCGAGCGTCGCCGCTGCGGCATTCAGTACCAACTGATCGACGGTCAGCGCAGGGTCGGCGCCGGCGATCGTTACGGTATACGTGCCGGGTTGCGCGATTACCGCGCCGTCGGTGGTGGAATTAGGAAATCCGCTTTGGTCCCACGCGTCACTGAGCGTCCAGTCACCGCTGACAGCTGCCTGCCAGGTGAAGGTGGTATTCGCCATGACGTCGCCTCCGCGCTCGGACCGCTGCCCAAACAGGCGTTGCCCCCTTGTTTCAGAGCGAGCAAAGAGGACGGCGTCGTAAGGCACGGATCGTTTCGGTGCCTCAGGCTAGCCATTATTCCGGATGGTTTGCAACAACCCACGATAGTTTTCGTTGCAGCCTCTGGTGGTATCGACCGTGTAGCGAGTGCCGTCGACACAGTAGATTTAATGACGGTCAATTTCATGAGCATCAGACTCACAGATCGCTGAATCGTGATTATTGAGTCATAATGTAACTGAACCATCATGGCACGCAGAGTGTAAAGAGTTGGGCGGCCTGAAGACGCTTCAGAGGGATCGACTCAACGCCCGACGAAGAGCGTCCAAGCCAACACGCGGGTGGGGGTCAAGGGGAACGGCGCGCTCCGACCGGCGCTCGGACCAAGGTCGCACCGGGCAGTCATCCCAAGCCTCAGTCAGCGCGACCTGTCGCGACCACTATCATCATGGCCTGGCCATGCCAGCCACGGCTTTCGTTGCAGCGAGCGGAGACGACGTGGATGAACTGCCTGCACCGGTCTTGACGGGATGAGTTTGCCAACAAAGAGCCAGAGCGGGATCCGCGAGCGAACGCGAACGGCGACGATAGCTAGCGATCGTAAAGCACCCTGATCACGACGAACCACGGATAGCGCTCGTCGAGCACACGGCCGCGGGAATCGGCCAGCCGTCCATCCCCCGTCACCGGCACGTGCTTCATCGTGACGGTATGATTGACGTTCCCGCCGATGACGCTGATCTGCGTCGGGTCCCGCGCGACAACCATGTCGCAATGCCCGGCGAACCGCCGCCGCGGCAGTCGATCGTAGGTCAGCTTGTACCGTTCGCGCGAGTAACAGATCAGATCGCCGGGCACCGGCGCGTAATCGTCCACCCGCTCCGCCACCACGACCCAGCCGGACGCGCTGCCCGACTTCATCCGCTTGCCGATGTTGATATAGCTGTAATGCGACGGCGAGTAGGGGAAGCGCACGCCGGCCCCCGCCGTCCGCATGACATAACTGATGAACGCCGCCGACCATGCGTAATAGTCGTCGCGGCTCTCGTCGATCACCTGGCCGTTCTCATCATGCATGCCGGTCCAGGCCGACTCACGCCGGTTGGCATCCTGACCGAGCCACCAATACTCCGCTATCCGCTGCCAGTGACCGGGCGCGCGTGCCGGGTCCTCGCTCGGCGCCGGGTCGAAACCGCGTGCGGATGGCGGATCGTCATCGACGCGCTGGCCGAACCGGCGCCATTCCTGGTCCGCGATCGCCACAGCGTCGACCCGGCTGAAGGCCTCATAGGGGATCCGTGTGAACGGCGGCGCGTGTCCGGCCGGCGCAGCGAATTGCGCATCGTCCGGCTTGATGACGGTCTCCTCGACCACGGGCGGGCTTGCTTCGCACCCCACAAGGAACAGCATCGAGAGATAGAATGGTCGGATTGGCGTGCGCACGTGAAACTGCATAATCTCCCGAGACCTTTACACCAAGCAACAAAACCAGGGCCGACGCAACCGGTGGCGCCATCCGCCGGTGATGCGAAAACCTTGCCATGCAGGAACCCTCGATTGACCGCCGCCGACATCCTTGCCGCCGCTGCGGTGCCGATCGCCCAGGCAATCCCCGACCAGATTCCGGGCGCCGTCCTCGGTGTCGTGACGACCACCGGCGATCGCGCGGTGGAGGTGTTCGGCCTGGCGCAACGCGAACCGGATCCTGCGCCGATGCATCGCACGACGTGGTTCGACCTCGCGTCGCTCACCAAGGTGCTGTTCACGACACCGACGATCCTGCACCTCGTGTCGGCGGGCCGGATCGCGCTGGACGACCCGCTGGCCAGCGTGATCCCGGACCTGCGGCAATATCACCGCGACGCCGCGGAACGCCGCCTGACCTTTCGTCAATGCCTGAGCCACCAGACCCACCTGCCGGCCGTCGAGCCGCTCTACACCTACGGCCTCGATCCGAACACGCTGCGCGCCTTCATCCTGCAGCGCGTGTGGCAACCAGGACCGCCGGTCTACTCCGACATCAATTTCATGCTGCTGGGCATTGCGATCGAGCGGATGCAGGGAAGCGCGCTGGCCGATCTCGCACCGCCCGATGGCTTCACCTGGCATCCGGATGCATCCGCGACCGCAGCCACCGAGCGGTGCACCTGGCGTGGCCGCGTGATGCGCGGCGAGGTGCACGACGAGAACGCGTTCGCGCTGGGTGGCGCCGCCGGCCATGCCGGGCTCTTCGGTACGATCGACGGAGTCCTCGATGCCGCTCAGCGCCTGCTGCAAGGCGTCGATCCCTGGCTGCCCGAACTCCGCGCGCGGCAGACGGCGACGCGCTGCCTGGGCTGGGAGGCGCGTCACGAAGGATGGTCAGGGGGCAATGCGTGCTCGGTGGAGACCATCGGTCACACCGGCTTCACCGGCACCGGCTTGTGGATCGATTTTGCCCGTGGCCTGGCCTGGGCGCTGCTGACCAACCGCGTCCATCCGACGCGTCATCGCGACACCGGCATCGACACGCTGCGCCGCAAGGTCGGGAATCTGGTCGCCGGTCAGGCGTCTTGAGCGCCGGCCGATGGAGCCGCGGTGCGGCGCTCGCGTGGTTGCTGCTTGTCGCGTCGCCCGCCGGGTTCGCAGCCACGGTGGACGACCTGTTGCGCGCCTATCCCGAGGCACTGGCAGGTTTCGACGGCGCTGACCTGGTCTGGCGCGATGGCACCCGCATGAAGGTGGACGATGGGCTGCCGGGCAAGAGCATGGAGCAGCAACTCCGCCGTGGGTCCATCCTGGACCAGTTGCGGCTGCCCTATCCTGCGAGCGGCGCGCTGTCCCCGCCGCCGCAGCAGGACCCGGGCCGTGTGCGCAACAAGGCCTTCTTCGACAAGATGTACGGCGACTGCAGGGCAGGGCAGGTGGCGCCGAAACTTGTGCCGGTTGTCTGGCTGCCGAACACCTGGGGCCATGTTGTCCGCATCACCTCGGTCAACGGTGTCGATCATCGCCTGGCGGAGATCTCGCGCGAGCTGGACGAATTGCCCGCGGCGGACAAGAGGTACCTCTACCCGCTGGGCGGCACCTATCTGTGCCGGAACGTTGCCGACACCGGCCAGAACAGCATGCACGGCTGGGGCGCCGCGATCGATATCAACCCTGCCTCCGCGGATTACTGGCTGTGGCGCCGGACAGCGGGCGGAGTCCCCGGATATGTGAACCGCATCCCGCCCGAGATCGTCGCCGTCTTCGAGCGCCACGGCTTCATCTGGGGCGGAAGCTGGGCACATTTCGACACGATGCACTTCGAATACCGGCCGGAACTGCTGGGGATCGACGCCATGAAGGAACCGTCGCGCTGAGCCCTGCGCCCGACCGCCGACGCCACCCCGTCAGGCATCGTCCCGTTCGCTCGCACATCACGCCACGGCACTGCCGATCCGGTGCTCGAAGGCGCGCAGCCGCTTGTAGACCGAGATCAGTTCCACGATCGTCGTCCAACTGTTCACCAGATACTGGAACGAACTCTCCACCCGGCCGAAGGCGCGGACGATCTGCTGCATGATGCCCAATGTGATGCCGCCGGTCACCAGGGTCGGCCCGAGCGCGATGTAGGGAACCAGCACGCCGAACTGCAGATAGGCGTAGCGGGCGACGTCGAAATACATGTAATGGAAGAACAGGCGGAAGTAATTCCACCGCACATCGGCGAACAGCGTGCCGAACCGGGCCGGCGTCGCGCGCTCCCGGTCGTCCTCGCCGTGCACAAGCTCTTTGCGGAACGCCGCCTCGACGCGCTGGTTCTCGAACTCCAGGCCCGGCAGCTTCACGCCCACCATCGCCATCAGCACGGTGCCCGCGAGCGCGAACACGATCGCCACCCAGACCAGCGCGTGGCTGACCTGGCCGAACCAAGGCAGTTCGGTGATCTTCTCCGACAACGTCCACAGGATCGGCAGGAAGGCGAACAAGGTCATGACGCTGCGCATGAAGCTGACGCCCAATCCCTCCATCAGGCGGGCGAACCGCATCGTGTCCTCCTGCACCCGCTGCGACGCGCCCTCGACGCCGCGCACGGCGTGCCAGTTCGCCGCGTAATACTCGGTCATGGCGGTGCGCCAGCGGAACACGTAGTGCTTGATGAAGAAGTCGGTGAAGACGGCGACGGTCACATAGAGGCCGGCGATATAGCCGAACGTCGCCAACTGCCCCATGTACTCCTCGAGCGTTATGGCCTTCGGCGTCGCCAGCGCCTTCTGGATCAGGTTATAGAAATCGCCGAACCATTCGTTGATCCTGACGTCGAGTTCGACCTTGTACCAGGTCGCGAACAGGATCAGCGCCGCGCCGGGAAACGCCCATGGCAGCCACCGGCGCGACAGATAGAATGACTGGAACACTGAACCTCCCGTCTGGATGACGCCGCGCGTTCTCGTCCGTCGGGAACCGCGCCTGCACGCCGGATCGCAGCACGCAGTTTCGATGAAGCTGCGTGACGATAGCAAAGCCGGCAGAGCCTCGGCTCGCCCTTATCGGGCGATCCGTGCCGCCGTCGCCGAATTGCGCGTAATCAGGGGTTGTTCTGTTCCGTCCAGAGGAACCACAGCGCGAGCAGCGGCCGTTCCGTTGAGCGCATCGCGTGCACGATGTTCGCCGGGTTGTACACGAGGCCGCCGATGCCGGGCGCATGCCACGGATCGTCCGCCTGCCGCCATTCCCCCTCGGATAGAACGACATAGACCTCCTCGGGCGGATGGCGATGGTCGGGATAGCGGGTGTTCGGCGCCATGAGGCTGACGCCGATCCAAACGTCGCGCCGCAGTTCCAGGCCCTCGGACCCGACGATCGTCGCGTTCGCGTGGCCGTTCAGGAAGCCCTCGCCGTGCGTCGCCGCACCCGGCCGGACCTTCCAGTGCAGCCGCGGCTCGATGCCGGCAAAGGCGTCGGCCAACGCGCCGACCGGCCCTGCCTGGCCGCGCACCTGCGCGAGGGCCGGCGCCAGATGGCCGCACACCGGCAGGCGATCCGTGCCCGGTCCGCCGGCCTGGGGGGATGGCGTCCGCAGCGCGGCGAAGATCCGTTCGCCGGCCGCGTGCGCCGCCCCGTCAACACCCGATCTGTCGACACCCGATCCGTCGCCACCCGAACCGAGGCGGATCGCTGCTTCGGCCGCAGTCAGGAATAGCTGGAGGTCGGGGGAACGGAGCGGCGTCATCTCTGGAATCCTCACTCTGCGCCTCGCATCCTGGCACGCCACGGCCCGCTCGTCGTGTCGCGCCCGAACGACCGGCCGGGACGCGTGCAGGCGGCAAGCCACGATCGCCGAAGCCGGTTATCATTGCGCATGGCGCCGGCCACAAGGCGAGGCGCAATGCGAGCCCGGGAGACGAAGGCATGACCTGGCAACTGGATGCGACAGCGATGTCGGCGCTGATCGATGAGCGAACCATCACGCCGCTGCAATTGCTCGATCAGGCGCTTGCGCGGCTCGATGCGCTGGAACCGGCGCTGAATGCCTTCACCCATGTGGACCGTGACGGCGCGATGGCGGCAGCCGGCGCGGCCACCGCGCGCCAGGCATCCGGCCGCCGCCTCGGCAAGCTGGACGGCATCCCGGTCTCGGTGAAGGACAACATCTTCGTCGCCGGAATGCCGGCCCGATGGGGCAGCCTGCTGTTCCGCGACCATGTGCCCGACCGCGACGACATCTGCGTCGAACGGCTGCGGGCCGCCGGCGCCGTCATCATCGGCAAGACGACGACGCCTGAATTCGCCCTGCTGGGCCGCACGCACAGCCGCCTGTCTGGCATCTCCCGCAACCCGTGGGACCTCAGCCTGACGCCGGGCGGTTCCTCGGGCGGCGCGGTGGCATCGGTCGCCGCCGGGGTCACGCCGCTCGCGGTCGGCACCGATATGGGCGGCAGCACGCGCCTGCCGGCGTCCTACACCGGGCTGGTGGGCCTGCGCCCGTCGAGCGGACGGCTTCCCCGCCGGTTCGGCTTCCCGCCCACGGCGATCGATTTCCAGGCGATCTGTCCGTTCGCCCGCACCATGCGCGACCTCGGCCTGCTGTACGACGTGCTCGCCGGCCCCGACCCGCGCGACCCGTATTCGCAGCGCTTCCCGCCGGCCCCGGAGGTCGCATCCGACCGGGTGCTGCGGATCGGCTGGTTCACCGCGATCGATGCCGAGGGCGCGACGCCGGAGGTCGCGGCCACGGTCGCCGCCGCCGTGGAAGCTCTGACGGGCGCCGGATGCGAGGTCGCCGCCGTGTCCGCGCCGTACGACCTCGCACGCCTGCGCGCGAGCCACGGCACGCTCACCGCCGCGGCGGCGGCGCGTATCGTGGCGCGCTTTCCGGATCGCTGGCGCGAGGACACGACCGAGGTGGTACGGGCCACCGCCGAGCGTGGCCTCGCGCTGTCGGCCGCCAGCTATGTCGATGCGCTGGACGCACTGGCCGCCTGGCGGTGCGATCTCACCGCGGGCTGGGGCGACTACGATGCGCTGGTGCTGCCCGCCGCCGCCGCACCGGCCTGGCGCGCCGAGGACGAAGCGCCGCCGGGGCTGACGGCGGCGACGCAGGGGATGTTCGGTGCGTGGGTGAATGCCGCGGGACTGTCGGGCATCAGCGTGCCGGGCGCGCCGCATCCGGACGGCCGGCCGATCGGCGTGCAGATCGTCGCGCCGTTCGGCCACGACGCGGTCGTGCTGGAGATCGCCCGCCGCCTCGAAGCGCTGGCGCCATGGGCCGACCGCTGGCCGGCGTTGGCATTCACCGTCTGAGCGTGCTGCGCTGATGCGGCAAACCCGAGGTGAAGCATGAGCAGGCAGGC
>JBBCGR010000005.1:0-154356 GCA_037201625.1 Acetobacteraceae bacterium
ATGGACATGTCTCGACGTGTCGGAGCGGAGTTCTTCGGCACCTTTTGGCTGGTATTCGGCGGATGTGGGGCTGCGGTGCTGGCAGCAACGTTCCCGGCGGTCGGCATCGGGCTGCTTGGTGTGTCCTTTGCCTTCGGCCTTACTGTCCTCACGATGGCCTATGCTGTCGGGCATATCTCCGGCGGACATTTCAATCCGGCCGTGACGATCGGGCTGTGGGCGGCCGGACGCTGCGCCAACCGTCACGTTCTCCCGTACATCGTTGCGCAGGTGATGGGTGCAGTGATCGCGGCCGCGGTGCTGTGGTCCATCGCGTCCGGCAAGCCTGGCTGGACGCCGGGCGGCTTCGCAGCCAACGGCTATGCTGACCTCAGTCCCGGCAAATACAGCCTCACCGCCTGCGTGATCATGGAATTCGTGATGACGTTCTTCTTCCTGCTGATCATCGTCGGCACAACGTCGAAGGGCGCGGCGAGCGGATTTGCCGGCATCCCGATCGGGCTTGCGCTCACCCTCATCCACCTGGTGTCGATCCCGGTCACGAATACCTCGGTGAACCCGGCACGCAGCACCGGCCCCGCGCTGTTCGCCGGCGCCGAGTATGTCGGCCAGCTCTGGATGTTCTGGCTCATTCCCCTGCTCGGTGCTGCGGCGGCAGGGCTGCTGTCGCGGTGGATGTACGACCCCGAGCCGCTGATCGACACGATCGTCGTCGAGGAGCGCGGCAGTTTCTGACCGGGTCTGCGCGGGGGAGGCGTCGTGCGCTTGCGCGCGATGCCTCCATACCGCGGGAGACGGAGCGGGCGATGCGCTGGTCGGCGCCTGCGAGGTTGCCCGGAGCCGGTGATCTTCCCGGCACCATGCGTCGCCTCGTCGTCTGCCCCGGCTTCCGCCTGGTCAATCTCAACCGGGGGCAAACTGCGTGGGGCTAGCTGATCGTTCAATGTCCCAAGGCTGGTGGTGCTGGTTCATTCCGGAAATGACGGCGAGCACCGCCCGGCAAGACGACTCCAGACGACTCAGCAACGGACGAGGAGGAGCAGGCTGTCCTCGACCTGCTTTGCGCCGGTCAAATCGATCACGTTGCCAAAGGGGACAACTCAACCTTGCGGGTGACGCGCGCTCACTGGCTCCGCCGCCGCATGGGTGTCTTGTCGACCCGAGGCCGCCTAAGTTGCAGCTTTGCAGGCTGCATGCACCGTGCTGGGATCATCGACCATGCTGATCCGCAGCGAGCGGCGTCGCCGACGCATTCCCGGTTGCTGCTCGCCCCCCGCCGCACGCGGCACTGCCATTGTTATTCCGGCGCGACAGCGCCCCCACAGGATGGAGCCAAAGTCCCGCGAAATTCCACATTCACGCGCGGCTATTCTGGAGAATTTCTTCCGCCTCGGTCTCCCGGCCACTTTTGCGCAATGCTGTTGCCGTGCGTTGACGCACTCCGGATACCGCTGGTGCTCGCATGCAAACATCCTTCCAGCGCCGTGCCGCCTCAATCCAGTCCTCTCGCAGTTCGGCAATGGTCGCATATTCGACCCAGCAGTCGATCACATTGTGCCGGGGCCCGCTCAACGCATCGTGCAGGATCTGTTCGGCTTCATCGAAGCGACCCAATCCGGCGAGCGACTGTGCCAGGCCTATCGGCGCTTCTTCGCTGTTGTAGCGACTTGCAATGGCTCGCCATCGTGTCAGCGCCGCGTTCCAATCCTTTCGGCGAATTGCAAGACGGGCATGTTGGTGGGCCAGATGAAAGATAGGAGGCGCTGCCTGCCCCAGCACCGCGTCCGCTTCATCCAATCTCCCCAATCTAAGCAATGCCTCGGAACCTTCCGTATAGCCGTGAAGGTAGCTCGGGTGTCTCTTGCGCAACAACGCATATCGGACGACAGCCGCTTCATCGTCCCCCCGTCGCGCAGCGATGGTTGCAAGGCCGTGGAGAAAGTATCGGTCACGAGGAAACCGCTTGATCCCTTCCTGCAGCAATTCTTCGGCCTCATCGAACCGACCGAGGCGCAGCAACAGCGATAGACTTGCTTGTGACCGCAAGACGACTTCGGGATACTGCGCCCGAGCGTCCTTCCAGCCCTGGAACGCTCGCTCGCGATCTCCTCGCAAGAGATGCGCCTGCGCTGTCTCCATCTGACCTGCAACTATGTGACCAAAACGGGCTTCGTCGGCCTTGCCGCTTCGCGTGGCGGTCCGCAGAGCAAAAAACCGCGATATCCAGTCTACGATAAAATGCAACATACGATTCACAGAGGGTGCCTGCGTCGCTTACTAACGTCGCAGACATCCTCGGGCAAGTCGCTCACACCTTGAATCGGCTTGACTGCATTCCCCGAACTGGGGAACAGTCGCACCGTGAAATCGGAAGAGATCAAACTCAGGGTCGAGCCTGACGACCTTGCGCGCTTCATAGCGGCTGCCAAAGCCGATGGGCTGTCGCTCTCGGCTTGGGTAAGACGCCTGATGTTGCTGGCTGTGAAGAAGGAAGGACAACAAGGTGGATGACGAATTGCCCCCGGGCAAGAACCGGCTCTGCGTGGACGACCACGCGGGCGAGTCCTACCTTGCCATCCTTCGACGTATGCATGAAGCGCTGAATCCGCGGACGTATCTGGAGATCGGATGCGATACCGGAGAGTCTCTGGCGTTAGCAAAATGCGCATCCATCGGAGTTGATCCCCGGCACCGCATCAAGGCGGAGGCGGCGCTGGGCACCAAACCGATTTGTGCCATCTATCGCACAACGAGCGATGACTTCTTCGAGCGCCACGATCCCGCTGCGGTGCTTGGGGGACCGATCGACTTCGCGTTCCTGGATGGCCTGCATTTCTGTGAATATCTGCTGCGCGATTTCGCCAATACCGAACGCCATTCGCAGCGAAATTCGGTCATTGCACTGCACGACTGCCTGCCCGTGGAATGGCCGATGGCTGAGCGCGAGCACACCCGAAAGCCGGTGAGGCCCCATCATATCCATTCATGGGCGGGGGATGTTTGGCGCACCGCACTTCTCATCAAGCGGCGCCGACCGGATCTTGAGATCACGGCCTATGCCGCGCCGCCCACCGGGTTGGTGTTCATCACCAACCTGAACCCTGCATCAACTACACTCATGGATGATTACCATGGCTGCGTGCGTCAGATGATGGGGATGACACTGCAGGATTTCGGAATCTCGTCGCTGTTCGAGGAATTGGGTGTTGAACCCACCTCCGTGTTGCGCGACCGTGGTGGGATTTCGACACGGTTCTGGCTGTAGTCCATGATCGTGACGCTGATCGACGCCTTCGAGCGCAGCGATGTTCTTTTTCCTGCCGTTTCCCAGAGCCTGCCGGCGTCGATCGCCTACACCAATGAGGCTGAGTTCGATGAGAAATGGTCCCATCATGTGTTGACAGTGGCTTACGCCACTCGAACCGCACATTTCTCGAAGATAGTAGTGGGCCGACTGCCAGCCAATGTCACAACCTACCAAGGCGACCGTTTCATCCTTGGGATCGGTGGAGACGCTATCTTTGAGTCTATCCCCTAATTCTATGCGCAAGTCCTTCGGTGACGCTGATGATCTTAGGGAGCTGACTGGCCAGGGACTCGACCAGGTCGACGATGAATGCGTGTTGTTGACCCGATTTGGCCACGGCACCTGGGGTCATTGGCTGGCGGAGGTCGTTCCCATGGCCGCCGTCGTGGAGAGATACCAGCCGGGCCGCTTCAAGTTCGCCGTGCCGCACTATCGGTCTGATTACGGTCGAGCCATGATGGAGTCCTTGCGGGCGTATGGCATCGAGCCGCACAGGGTCATCCCGATAAGTTGTGCGCGATCGACGCAATTCCGTAACGCATGGGCCGTCACCCCCATCTGGTCGGACAGGTCGCCGCATCCATCCGCTCTCGACGTGATGCGAGGGGCGGTCAGGCTCATCCAACACATGCCCGGGCGCGAGCGGATAGCCCTCATGCGGCGTGACCGGCCCACCCGGACCATTGTGAATGGTAGTGAGGTGGAAGCAGCGCTTACCGCGGCCGGCTTCGTGCTGACCGACGCCACTGGTCTCCCATTTGTCGAGCAAGTGCGAATGTTCCAGTCGGCGACAACCATCTTTGGCGTGCTTGGGTCCGGGTTGACTGGACTTATCTACTCACCGAACGGCGTCAACGTGGTGGCGGTCGCCCCAAGTGGCTGGGGAGATGACTTTTTCTATGGGATCGCGAGACAACGCAACGCAAAATGGGCGGAGGTTAGGGGCCAGTCACACTGGAATAAGACGGACGGCTTGTTACGCGATGCGCCATTCGAAGTGCCATTGAGATCTCTTCACGAAGCTCTGGAGACATTGCAATGAAACGCGCGCTATTGCTCCTTTGGGCCTTCATCTGCCTGGCGCCTGCAGCAAAGGCCGATATCTGGATCAGTTCCGCGGACCCTTATTCACAGCCCAAGAACCCGATGACGCCCGAGTTCATGGCGGCATTTCGGGACGGGGCAAATTGGAGCGGAAAAGGCATTCAGGCATTCAAGTTCTCGACCCAGTTCCTGTATCGGGCACCCGAGGGTGATTTGTCCGAAGCGATACGGATCCTCCGCGAAAAGCACATCGCGATCGCCATGGAGGGGCTCCTCCTGGTGGAAAGCGAGCGATGCGGGCGCGGCGTCGAGAGCTACAGTTGGAAAGGAGCCATCCCCGCCGTGGCCGAGCGGGTCAAGCGACTGGGTGGCGAAATAGCCTTTGTCGCCCTCGACGAGCCGGTTACCTGGGGACACTACTCGACGAGAGCACGGACTTGCCGCGATCCGGTGAGCAGCCTCGCCGATCAGATGGCCGCCAACGTGAAAGTGCTGAAGGCGGCGTTTCCCAACATAAAGTTCGGCAGCATCGAGCCGATCACTCCAGTGACGGCCGATCGCCTCGATGCGCTGTTTGAGTTCTTCAAGGAGTTCAAGCGAGCCTCCGGAGAACCGATTTCATTCTTGCATGCCGATATCTCGTGGGCGGGCCCTTGGCACCAGCAACTTGCCCAATGGAAGACCCGTCTGCATGCATCGGGCATGCGGTTGGGTGTGATCGCGAACGGCGATCCGCAGGACACTAGCAATGCAGCCTGGACTGGGCATGCGATTGAGCGATATCGAGCGGTGGTCAATGACCCGGCCGTGAGGCCCGACGACGTCATTTTTCAGTCCTGGATGTCGTTCCCTACCAAGCTGGTGCCTGACACCGAACCCGGCACTCTGACAAATTTGGCCAGAGAAGCGAGCGGACGCTGAGCCCACCACGAGATCTGCCTTCCGGGCATGGGAACGATGCTGCAATCGGGCTTGCGGCTTGAACTGTGAGAGATCCACCTGAGCTGCCCCGAGGCATCGCGCGTCGGGGCTGGTACGGTTGACGCCGCCAGCATGGAGCTTTCAGTTGCGGCCAGGAAAGACAGCGCCGCCCGGACATGGACGCTGGGAGGCAAGGTGATGGTTAGGCACTTCGTTCGGTGCTGCCGAGTCGGTCACTCACTGCTTGCAGCAGGCACGATCCGGCTCCGGTCGCGGTAGAGTTGCATCGCCGGCACCACGGGCCTCGTCCCGCCGATGTAGGACCCGCTACGAGATCTACTCTGCATGCATCCAGCGCAGCGCATGGGGGCCCACCGGGGGGCCTCGCACCAATCCAGGGCCGCGTGATGCTTTATCGTAAGCGCCTGCTCTGGCTGGCAGCACTCTGGACAATTGGCCAACGATTGTTGTCCGAGCCGAGGTGCATCCACCTCGTAAGTCTTGTCGATGGCGGACGGCGCCACCGTTCCGGCAAGTCAACTATGTTACACTGTCAAAAGGGCTTGCACAATGTGAACTAACTCCGGTTGGATGTGAAGGGCGCAATTGCGGGGTGATCGTCATGCACCATACGTCGTACCGAGCAGTCCAAAAGTGTTGCCAAACGTATCTGAACGAAGAGTTTTTTCACCGCGGGGTGGTGACGGTTCTCGATATGGGCTCATTTGAGGTCCAAGAATCAGGAAGTTACCGGAAGCTATTTTCGGACCGAACCAAGTATAACTATATTGGCGTTGACATGGCGCAGGGACCGAATGTCGATATTGTGCTGTCAGATCCCTATAAGCTGCCGCTCCGAGACGGGTTTGCTGACGTCATCGTTTCTGGTCAGATGTTCGAGCATTGTGAATTTTTCTGGCTGTCGTTCCAGGAGATGGTCCGCGTCCTGAATCCGACCGGGTATATTTTTCTCGTAGCCCCCTCGGCCGGGCCATACCATGCGCACCCAGTCGACTGTTACCGGTTCTACAAGGATTCCTACCCGGCCTTGGCGAAGTGGGCCGACTGCGAGTGCGTCGAAGTTTGGCAGGACGAGACCTACCTTTGGCGCGACCTTACCGGCGTCTTCAGGCACCATCCCCGCAACGCCGACGGCACTTCAAGCCCTGCGGCGCTGGCAGAAGCCACGGCAGGATAGCGTCGTCCGCGGCACTTTGCCCGACGGGCCAGCCGATAACAGCCGCCCCCGCCCACGCATCATGACAGCATTCGTCGTCCGGCTTCGCCCGACGCCGGACCCGGCCGGATCCAGTCTGTTCCCCAGCGTGGGCCAGAACGGGCGCTTGAAATGCGGCGCAGCAATCGTTGCTCGATGTTCACGCGCCGTTCGCGTGGGCTGCGGTCCGGAGGGCCGCAGAAGGGTGCAGGGCACTCTGGCGGAGGGAGTGGGATTCGAACCCACGGTACGCTTTCACGCACACACGCTTTCCAAGCGTGCGCCTTAAACCGCTCGGCCATCCCTCCAGCGGGGCCGCTTCATAGCAAACGCCCGCCTCAGGCGTCCATCTTCAGCGCCGCAAGAAAGGCCGATTGTGGGATCTCCACCTTGCCGAACTGGCGCATCCGCTTCTTGCCTTCCTTCTGCTTCTCCAGCAGCTTCCGCTTGCGCGAAATGTCGCCGCCGTAGCACTTCGCGGTCACGTCCTTCGACAGCGCCCCCAGCGTCTCGCGCGCGATCACCCGCCCGCCGATCGCCGCCTGGATCGCGATCTTGAACAACTGCCGCGGGATCAGGTCCTTCAGCTTGGCGCAGATCGACCGGCCGCGCTGCTCGGCCACGCTGCGATGCGCGATGAAGCTCAGCGCGTCCACCGGGTCGTTGTTCACCAGAATGGAGATCCGCACCAGATCGCCCTCCCGGTAGCTGTCCATCGCGTAGTCGAAGCTGGCATAGCCGCGGGAGACTGACTTCAGCCGGTCGTAGAAGTCGAACACCACCTCGTTCAACGGCAGCCGGTACACCGCCATGGCGCGGTTGCCGACATAGGTCAGATCGGCCTGCTCGCCGCGCCGGTCGTTGCAAAGTTGCAGCACCGCGCCCAGGTAGTCGTCCGGCACCATGATGGTGGCGCGGATCCACGGCTCCTCGATGTGGTCGATCACGCTGCCGTCCGGCATGTCCACCGGGTTGTGCAGCTCGACCATTTCGCCATTGGTGCGATAGACGTGGTACACCACGGACGGCGCGGTCGCGATCAGATCCAGGTCGAACTCGCGGGTCAGCCGCTCCTGGACGATCTCCAGATGCAGCAGCCCCAGGAACCCGCAGCGAAAGCCGAAACCGAGCGCCGCCGAGGTCTCGGCCTCGTAGTGGAAGCTGGCGTCGTTCAGCCGCAGCTTGCCGAGCGATTCGCGCAGCTTCTCGAAATCGTCGGCATCGACCGGGTACAGGCCGCACCAGACCACCGGCACCGACGGCTTGAACCCGGGCAGCGCCTCGCTCGCGGGCTGGCGGTCGTCGGTGATCGTGTCGCCGACCGAGCAGTCGGCCACGGTCTTGATCGCCGCGGTGATGAAGCCGATCTCGCCCGGCCCCAGATCGTCGACCGGGATCATCTTCGGGCTGAACACGCCCACCTGCTCGACCTGGTGCACCGAGCCCTGGGCCATCATGCGGATACGCTGGCCGCGCTTGATCCGTCCGTCGCGCACGCGGATCAGGATCACCACGCCCAGGTACTGGTCGTACCAGCTATCCACCAGCAGCGCCTTCAGCGGGGCCGCGCCATCGCCCTTCGGCGGGGGCAGGCGGTGCACCAGCGCCTCCAGCACGCCCTCGATGTTCAGGCCGGTCTTGGCGCTGATCTCCACCGCGTCCGAGGCGTCGAGCCCGATCACGTCCTCGATCTGCTGTTTCACCCGCGCGGGCTCAGCGGCCGGCAGGTCGATCTTGTTCAGCACGGGGACGATCTCGTGGTTGGCCTCGATCGCCTGGTACACGTTGGCGAGCGTCTGCGCCTCCACGCCCTGCGAGGCGTCGACGACCAGCAGCGAGCCCTCGCAGGCGGCCAGGCTGCGCGACACCTCATAGGCGAAGTCCACGTGGCCCGGCGTGTCCATCAGGTTCAGCTCATAGACCTGGCCGTTCTTCGCCTTATAGCTCAGCCGGACGGTCTGCGCCTTGATCGTGATCCCGCGCTCCCGCTCCAGGTCCATGCTGTCGAGGACCTGGTTGGTCATCTCCCGGTCGCTGAGCGCGCCGGTGGTCTGGATCAGGCGGTCGGCCAGGGTGGATTTCCCGTGGTCGATATGCGCGATGATCGCGAAATTGCGGATGTGGTCGAGGGGAGTGTCGGTCATGTCCCGTGATCGGTGATCGGTGGTCCGGCGCGCGCCGTATCGCAGCAGGAGATAGAGCGTCCGGGCCCCGGTGTCATCCGCGGCGAGGGAAGGGACCCGATATCGCCGGATCGTCACCCGGCACGGCGCGTCTCATCGCCGTCTCGTTGTAGCGTTCCCGTCTCGCTGTCCCATCCCATGCAACGCGGCTGCCGGCACGCCACCATCATCAGGTGCGACCATCGGAGGGGAGATCACGCAGCGGACGGCCGAGGATCGACGCAGGTTCATGATAGGTTCTATTGGGACGCCGCCCCGCCGGCGCAAGGCGCGCGCCGCGCGATTCAGCCGACCGGCTGTGGCCACGACCTCGCCCGCGCAACGCCGCCCGCGCGCCCGGCCTACAGCGCCTCGATCTCCAGCGGGAACAGCGCGTCCGGATCGGGCGTGCGCAGCAGGTGGTAGACGTTGAAGCGGTAGGCCGGCCCCAGCGAGACCTCGGGCGGCGTGAACGGAAATGCCAGGTTACCGGCGGTGGACAGCCGGCCGGCGTAGCCGTGGTGCAG
The DNA here is from genome assembly GCA_037201625.1 of Acetobacteraceae bacterium. Taxonomy (GTDB): domain Bacteria; phylum Pseudomonadota; class Alphaproteobacteria; order Acetobacterales; family Acetobacteraceae; genus JAMXLO01. The sequence continues at coordinate 9,178 of JBBCGR010000005.1, forward strand.
CAGATACTGCTTCAGCGTCCGCACCACCTCCGACGCCCGCTCCGCGGTCGGCGCGATGCACTCGCCCATGATGAACACCTCGCCCGGCGGGGCCTCGCCCGCCGGAGCGGCCATGCGCACCCCGTCCACGCCATAGACCCGGAAGCGCAGCGTGTAGTCTTCCGGCCCGTCCTCGCACACCAGGTCGCGCACCACGGTCGCGACCGCCGGCAGGATCTCCCGGTGTTGCGCGATGAAGCGCGGATCGGCGGCACCGGCCAGCAGCACCGCGCGCTCGCCCAGCTTGCGCGCACCCTCGATCTTCACGCAGGGGTCGGTCGAGTCGTGCCACGCGGCGCCGGTCACGCGGCAGCGCCGGTCGTCCACCGCGGCATAGTCGGCGCCGCTGAGGTCGAGCCGCCCCTCCGGTTCGTACACGGTATACGGATCGGCCTGCTCGTACAGGCTGTGCGCCGCGACCGAGACCGGCGTCGCGCGCCGCTGCCCCGCCATGCTCTCCAGCACGAACCCGTCCTCATCCAGCGTCGCCAGGATCGAGTCGCGCCCGCCGGGCAGGCAGCACAGCGAGGCGCACTCGATGATCTTCGCCATGTGCACCGACAGCCCCGTCGGAAACCCCAGCATCGTCGGCAGCGACGCGAAGATCGCCGTGTCGCAGGCGCGCCCCGCGATCACCACGTCGACGTCCTCGGCCAGCGCGCGGCGGAACGGCCCCATGCCCATCTGGCCGACGATGTGCGCGGCCTCGGTCACCTCCTCCTCGGTCAGCGCAGGCATGTCGTCGATGCCCACCACCGCGCCCGCCCGCACCGCGGCGCGCAGCGCGTCGCGCGACAGGTCGGCACGCAGCACGCCCAGACGGAAATGCAGCCCCTCGGCGCGCGCAATCTCGCTGACGATGGCGAGCGTCGCGTCCAGGTGCGGCGCGGCGCCGGCCGATCCGGCCGAGCCGATCACCAGCGGCACGTCGATCGAGCGCGCGCCGAGCAGCACCTTGCGCAGGTCGCGCCTGGTGGCGGCCGGCGACGTCGCCATCTCGCCCTTGCCCAGATAGGTCGGGCCGATGTCGATCGAGCCCATGTCGCAGCCGATCAGGTCCGGCCGCCGCGCCAGGCCGGCATCGAACGCCGGCGTCGGGATGCCGTAGCCAAGCTGGCCCGACGCGCCCAGGAACCGCATCGGCCGCCGCGCCCGGCGCACCTCGTCCAGGATGCGGCCCGAGGCGCTCATAGCTCGATCCCCAGCAGCGGCGCGTGCTGCTGCGCGCCATAGACGTCCCGGTCGCCGGGATCGCCCGCCATGATCGGCCGCGCCAGCACGATCTTGATCGCGCGGCCCACCGGATAGGGGATCACCGTCACATCCTCAGCCGGCAGGCCGTACAGCGCGCCGATGCTGTCGCGGCTCAGCGCCGGCGACTGCACGACGCGGCGGTAGTCGGCATCCGTTGCGAACATCAGGTCCAGCGTGAGCCGCCGAGGCCCCGCGTTCTTGCTGCGGATCACCTGGGCGATGTCGGCGAGCTTCATGGCAGCCTCCCTAGAGCGTGATCCGCGCAGTGGGATCACCGGAGCGGTGAATCACGCTTTCAGACAACGAGCTAGAGCGGATTCCGTGAGCCCATACGAACGGATTCTGCGCTAGCCGGCGCGTCATTGCGCGCGCGGCACAGCAATCCGCGTGGCGTCGTGCACCGGCATGGGGATCGCTGCGTCGCTTCGCTCCTCGTAATGACAGGGCGTCACGGCCGGTGCAGTTCCGCGCGCGGCCGCGTCACGGTGCGCCGGCCGCGCTTGAACACCGCGAGCGGATGGCAGATCTCCGCCACCGCCTGCTCCGGCGTCGTCGCGTCCAGCACCACGATGTCGGCCGGGTTGCCGACGGCGATGCCGTAGTCCTTCAGGTTCATGAGCCGTGCCGAGCGCTCGGTCAGCATCGCGAAGCAGTCGCGCAGCCGCCCCGCGCCGCTGATCTGGCAGACATTGGCCTGCAGGTTCGCCATCCGCAGCAACGACGCATCGCCGAACGGCGTGAACGGGTTCAGCACATTGTTGGTGGAGAGCGAGCAGTTCACGCCGTGCTCCACCAGCAGGTTCACATCGGCCACGCCGCGGCGGACGTTGTATTCCTGGTCGCGGCCCATCATGAACAGCTCGGTTGCCGGCAGCACGGTGACGGCGACGCCGGCATTGGCGATGCGCCGCGCGAGCGCGCGCAGGTCCGCCACCGGCATGGTGGACAGCTTGCACATGTGGCCGACCGCGACGCGTCCGCCCAAGCCGTATTTCTCGGTCAGCTCGCACACCAGGTGGATGTCCATGCCGTCCGGCGAGTTGCCCGAATCGAGATGCATGTCGATGTCCACGTCGAACTCGCGCGCGAGGTCGAAGATGCGCCGCACCTGGCCCGAATGGTCGGGATCGTAGTTGGGCGCCGCGCCGAGAACCTTGGCGCCGCGCTTCAGCCCCTCCACCAGCAGTTCATCGGCGCGCGGGTTGTTGGTGAGCCCCTCCTGGGGGAAGACGCAGACCTCGAGGTCGATCGCCCAGGCGTAGTCGCGGCGCAGCATCTCGATCGCCTCGAAGCTGCGCATCTCGACGCCGCCGTCGAGCTCCAGATGCGTGCGCATGCGCGTCGCACCGTGCCGGATGCATTTCTCCAGCGTGCGGCTGGCACGCTGGTAGACGTCCTCGACGGTGAAGCTGCTCTTGACCGCGGCGACGCGCTGCATGGAGTTGGCCTGCCGGCCTTCTTCCGGCGCGACGCGGTCGATGATGTTGGACTTGTCGAGGTGGATATGAGTCTCCACCAGCCCGCCGCACACCAGCAGCCCGCCGGCGTCGAACACCAGGCCATCGGCACCCAGCGCCGCCTCGACCGCGACGATACGGCCATCCGCCACGCCGATATCGACCGCAGGTGCATGCGGCGCGTGCGCCAGCCTGGCATTGCGCACGATCAGGTCCATCGTCTTCCCCTTCCCCTTCCGCTTCGCCGCGATGCTGGCGCGGCGGCGGGGGAGGCGCAACCCTATGGGCGCCGTGGTGTCGCGTGCCAGATGTCCTCTGCGTATTCGCGGATCGCGCGGTCCGAGGAGAACCAGCCGAGATTGGCGGTGTTCAGCACGCTGGACCGCCACCAGGCGGGGCGGTTCTGCCAGCGGAGTGCCACGTTGCGCTGAGCCTCGACATAGGCGGCGAAGTCGGCGGTCACCATGAAGTGGTCGCTGCCCGTCAGCTCCTCCATCAGCTCGCGGAACCGACCTGGCTCGTCGTGCGAGAATACGCCGTAGGCGACTGCATCGAGCACCGCCTGCAGCACCGGCAGGTCCGCCACCGTCTCCCGCGCGCCCGGCCCGCGGCGACGGCGCTCCACCACCTGCTCCGCGTTCAAGCCGAAGATAAAGATGTTGTCGGCGCCGACACGTTCGCGGATCTCGACATTGGCGCCGTCCAGCGTGCCGATGGTCAGCGCGCCATTCAGCGCCAGCTTCATGTTGCCGGTGCCGGAGGCCTCCATGCCGGCGGTCGAGATCTGCTCCGACAGATCGGCGGCCGGAATGATCGCCTCCGCCATGCTCACATTGTAGTCCGGGAGGAACACCACCTTCAGCAGCCCGCGCACCGCCGGATCGCCGTTGACCACGTGCGCCACGTCGTTGATCAGCTTGATGATCAGCTTCGCGCGATGGTAGCTGGAGGCCGCCTTGCCGGCGAAGATCCGCACCCGTGGCACCCAGTTGAACGTCGGCCTGGCGCGGATCTCGTTGTACAGCGCGATCGTCTCGAGGATATTCAGCAATTGTCGCTTGTATTCATGGACACGCTTGATCTGCACATCGAACAGTGCATCGGGATCGATCGCGATGTGCAGCCGGTCCGCGACTAGCTTCGCCAGCGCCTGCTTGTTGGCGCGCCGGATCTGCGCCAGGCGCTCATGCACGCCCGCATCGTCCGCGGCGCCGGCGAACGCCGTCAGTGCCTCCCCATCATCCAGCAGGCGCGTGCCGACGATATCGGTGAGCAGCGCGGTCAGCCGCGGATTGGCCGCGAACAGCCAGCGCCGTAGCGTGATCCCGTTGGTCTTGTTGACGATGCGGTCGGGATACAGCCGGTGCAGGTCGCGGAACACGGTCTGCCGCATCAGTTCGGTGTGCAGGGCCGACACGCCGTTGATGCGGTGTGAGCCGAGAAAGGCCAGCGAACTCATCCGCACGCGGCGCCCGGCATTGTCGTCGATCAGCGAGAGGGCCGCGAGCGGCGCACCGTCCGAGCGCTGCATGGCGCACACCGCGTCCAGGTGCAGCCGGTTGATCTGATAGACGATCTGCATGTGCCGCGGCAGCAGCCGCTCCATCAGCGAGACCGGCCAGCTTTCCAGTGCCTCGGGCAGCAGCGTGTGGTTGGTGTACGCAATCGTGCCGTTGGTGATCCGCCACGCCTCATCCCAGGGGATCTCGTGCAGGTCGACGAGGATGCGCATCAGTTCCGCCACCGCGATCGCCGGATGCGTGTCGTTCAACTGGATCGCCGCCTTGTCGGGCAGCAGGCGGATATCGCCGTTGTGCTGGCGCATGTGGCGCGCCACCAGGTCCTGCAGCGAAGCGGAGGTGAAGAAAAATTCCTGGCGCAGCCGCAGCTCCTGGCCCGCCGGCGTGTCGTCGCCGGGGTACAGCACCTGCGAGATGGCATTCGCCCGCGCGCGCGTCTCCAGCGCACCGACATGGTCGCCGCGGTTGAAGGCGTCCAGATGGATCGAATCGGCGGCCCAGGCGGACCACAGCCGCAGCGTGTTGGCGTAGTGGCCGCGCCAGCCGATCACCGGCGTATCGTAGGCCACCGCGTTGACGATCTCGGCCGGCGACCAGACGCAGCGGCCCGCGTCGGTCTCCACCGTGCCGCCGAAGCCGATCGGATGCATCACGTCGGGCCGCGCCACCTCCCACGGGTTGCCGAAGGTCAGCCAGTCCTCGGGCAGTTCCTTCTGCCAGCCCTTGTCGATGACCTGGCGGAACAGACCATGCGTGTAACGGATGCCGTAGCCGTGGGACGCGATGCACAGCGTCGCCATGCTTTCCATGAAACAGGCCGCGAGCCGCCCCAGGCCGCCGTTGCCGAGCGCGGCATCGGGTTCGATGTTGCGCAGCCGGTCGTAGTCGACGCCGAGTTCGGCCAGTGCCGCGCGCATCCGCTCGACCAGGCCGAGATTGTTGAGCGAGTCGTGCAGCAGCCGGCCGATCAGGAATTCCAACGACAGGTAGTAGACCCGCTTGCCCTTCGAGACGAAGTTGGTGCGCGTCGAGGCCAGCCACCGCTCCAGGATGTGGTCGCGCACGGCGAGTGCCGCCGCCATGAACCAGTCCCGGTCGGTGGCGACCAGCGGATCGCGGCCGACGGCATAGGTGAGCTTGGCGACCACGCTGCGGCGCAACGCCGCCACGTCCTCATCTTCGGCGGGAATCGAAATGCGCGAGGCGTCGGCGGTGGAAATCAGGTCTGAGCTCATTGCGGAGGTTATTGCGGCAGTACTGGAAAGAACCAGTTAAGACCAAGCCCCGATGACCGTGGCTCATGCCGACACGGCATGGCATGGCCGGTCGTCTCCGTCTTTTCCGCTCACCACGACGGAAGCCGTGGAGGGCATGGCCGCGCCAACGGCATGTCGATGGCAGGTTGCGACAGGTCGCGCATACCGAGACTTGGTACAGCGGGTCAAATCCGCCGGTCGTTACGTCAGGAACGACCGTACTTCACGCAGGAACAGCTCCAGCCTGTCGTGGTGCACCCAGTGTCCGGCGCCCTCGACCCCGAGCACCCGCGCGTGGCGGAACAGGCCGGCGCGGCCATCCTCTTCGGGGTTCTTCGCCCAGCTCTTGGTGCCGTGCACCAGCAGCGTCGGACAGGCGATGCGCGACCACAGATATGCGACGTCCTCGCGCGTCATGTCATAGGGCGGCCAGACGCGGACGTAGTTGTCGAACTTCCAGCTATACGTTCCGTCCTCATTCTGGTTGACGCCGTGCTGCGTCAGGTGCCGCGCCTGTTCGGCCGAGAGCTGCGGATTGGCCTCCTGCATCCGCCCCAGCGCCTCCTCGATCGAGGCGTAGCGCCGCGGCAGCCGCCCCGACAGCGAGCGGCTCTCGTCGATCCAGTCGCGCATGCGCTCGTCGATCGTGCGGCGTGGCTTGATCCCCGGCGGGCGCGGCGGCGGGCCCAGGCCCTCGATCACGACCAGGCGGCGCACCGCGTCGGGGTAGATGCCGGCGTAGCGCGCGGCGATGTTGCCGCCCAGCGAGTGGGCGACGATGGCGACCGGCGCCAGTTCCTGCTGGTGGATGAGTTGCGCCAGGTCGTAGATGTAGCTGGCCATCGTGTAGTGGCCGGACGCCGACCAGGCGGAATCGCCGTGCCCGCGCAGGTCGGGCGCGATGACGTGGTACTCGTCGCGCAGCGCGGCGGCGACCCAGTCCCAGTTGCGGCAGTGGTCGCGCCCGCCATGCAGCAGGAGCAGCGGCGGCGCGTCCGGATTGCCCCAGTCGACATAGTGCAGCCGCAGCCGCTGCGAGAAGTAGACGCGCGAGGTCGGACCGCCGGCCGGGATCATGCCGCCGCGTGCTCGCCGTCGAGATGCGGGTGCAGCCGGTCGACCACGCGGCCGGTCACCGCCGCCGTCAGCCCTTCGGCCAGCAGCACGCCGTGGCAGTCAGGCTCGACAGGCCGGTCGCGCACGCGTGCCACGTCGAGCCGTGCCACGCCCGCACCGCTGGTCAGGGATTTCACCGGGATCAGGTCACCCTCGAAGAACACCGCATGGTCGGGAGACAGCAGCAGGTCACGGCGCGGCCGTCCAGGTCCGAAGGCGCCAGCCCGGATGCGCACCGGCGCGATCCCGGCGCCGCCGTAGCAAGGCGGCCCGATCACATGCCGGAAGCACCCAAGGCGACAGTGCAGCCGCTTGCGTTACGTGGTTACGGTGGCGTGGGTGATCTTCGAGCCTTCCAGGCTGAGACCCGCCATCAGGCCGCGCTGGCCGAACGGGATCGCGTAGACGTCCTGCGTCAGGGTCGTGCTGGTGACGCTCGCCGCCGCGCCCTTGTCCAGCACCACCACGCTCGGGCCGGAGCCGATCGCCCAGCCGTCGCTCTCCTTCAGGTATTTCAGCGCAGCCGGGGTCATGAAGAACAGCGCATAGCTGAACGACTGCACGCCCGCCTGCAGGCCGAACGAGGCGGCGGCGATGCTGTAATAGCCCACGCTCTTGCCCTGTTCGCGCAGCGCGCCGTAGCCGCCCTGGCCGCCCAGCAGGAAACCCGCCTTGATGATCTTCGGGAACACCAGGATGGCGACCGCCCGTTTGCCGAGCTCACGCGACTTGGCGTGCGTCGCGTAAAGGTCGCGCAGCACGCGGTCCACGTCGCGGTTGATCTCCCGCGCCGAGGGGTCGGCGAGCGCGGTGGACGGCACGCCCGCGACGCCGATGAAACCGGCGGCGGCGAGCCCGGAGGCGGCGAGCAAGGAGCGTCTGGTCTGCTGCATGAGTGCATGTCCCTTCATCGGCAGCCGCATGGGGCAGCGGGGGAGAGTCTCCCGATGCCGAGATCCGACCGCATCACTTCGTCCGCTATGGCGCGCGCGACCGGTGCCGCGACGGCTTCGGTCATCGTCGCTGTTTGACATGGTTGCATAGTCATGCAGGTTGCCTCGGTCAACGCCACGTGATGGCTGGAGGTAAACGGTGTCCCCATACGTCCCCGCCCTGCGCCGCGCCGCCTCGGTGCTGCAAGCCGCGGCACTTGCGGTTGGGCTCGCGGCCTGTGCGTCGCTCACGGTCACCGACACGACGCCGTTGCCGGCCACCGCCATGGCGCCGGTGAACGGCGACCGCATCTCGATCGGCGGCTATCGGCTGGATGCGCTCTCGGCGCCCGGCTACGCGCCGGACCTGCTGGTGCTGGTGGCGATGTCCGGTGGCGGCAAGCGGTCGGCCTCGTTCGGCTACGGCGCGCTAAAGGGCATGCGCTCGGTCACCGTTCCCACCGCCGATGGCCCGCGCCCGCTGCTGGAGCAGGTCGATGCGATCTCGGGCGTCTCGGGCGGCAGTTTTCCGGCTGCCTATTACGGCCTGCACCGCGAGGAGGCGTTCGGCAAATTCGAGACCGACTTCCTGTACCAGGACACCGAGAGCTACATCTGGGGCATCTACCTGCTGCCGTGGAACTGGACGTGGCTCACCGACCCGACGGTCGGCACCAACGACTTCATGGAGCGCGTCTACGACCGCGCGATGTTCCATGGCGCGACCTATAAGGACCTGGAGAAGCGCGGACGCCCGGTGATCGCCGTCGGCGCCACCGACCTCGCCTACGGCACGCCGCTGCTGTTCACCCAGGAGTCGTTCGACCTCATCTGCTCCGACCTCGAGAGCTTCCCGGTGGCGCGCGCCGTCGCCGCATCGAACGGCTTCCCCGGCCTGTTCACGCCGGTCACGCTCACCAACCGCGCCGAGCAGTGCGGCGGGCGCAAGCCCGGCTGGCTGCGGCGGGTCAGCAACGCCGAACGCGAGAATCCGCTGTCGCGCATCGGCATGCAGGCGCAGCTTGCCGAGCGCTACCTGGATCCCGAGAAGACGCGGTACCTGCACCTGGTGGACGGCGGCGTCTCCGACAACCTCGCGCTGCGCGCCGGCGGCACCATGATGCAGAGCCTCGGCCTCAACCCCGTGGAGTTGCGCAAGCGCGGCCTCGATCGCATCCGGCGGCTACTGGTGCTGAGTGTCGACGGCCAAGGCGCGCAGGATTCCTCGGTGGCACAGCGCCAGGCGGTGGGCGGCGTCTTCTCACTGTTCGGACTGGTCTCGGGCGGGCAGATCGACCGTTACAACTTCGAGACCCTCACCGCGGTCACCCAGCAGGTGAAGGACTTCGTCACCGCGCTGGTCCACGTGCGGTGCGGCGAGGCCAAGGTGATCGACGGCGCGGCGTGCGACGATGTGCGGGGCGAACTGATCCACGTGTCGCTGACGGCGATGCCGGCTGGCCCCGAGAAGGACGCGCTGCTGGCGATCCCGACCGGCCTGACGCTGAAGCGCGAGCATGTGGACATGCTGGTCGCGGCCGGCGAGACGGCGATCACCGGCTCCGCGCCGCTGCAGGCCTTCCTCGCCGACTATCCGCCGCGGCCGGTCGTGACCCGGCGGGTGGTGGCGGGAGCGCGTCCGTGATGCGCCGGCGCAGCCGTTCCACCGCCGGACCGGCGACTGCGAGCGGCGCGCAGCCGCCCGCCTCCCAGGCCAGCGAGGCGAAATTCGGGTGCAGCGCGGCGACGACACCGCCATTGGCGAACTGCGCCCGCCCGCCGGTCTCCAGGTAGCTCTCCGCCGGCAGCCCCTCGGCCAGCAGGATGTCGTGCGCGTCCAGTTCGACGTGCCAGTAGCGGGCGGTGCGCCGCGCCACCTGCACGATCGTCGCGCCATTGATCAGATACTTGATCGGTACCAGCACGCCCTCGGCAAATACGGCGTGGTCCGGCGACAGGTACAGGTCGCGCCGCGGCAGCCTCTCGCCGAATGCGCCGGCGGCGATGCGCACCGGCAGCACCGCCTCGGGGTGCGGATGGCCGGCGGTGCGTATGCTGCGATGGCCCAGCCAGCGCACCTTCCGGCTGCCGCCGGATTGCGTGGTGACGGCAGCGCCCGCGCGCAGCCGCTCCACCTGGATTTCGCCGCGTGGCGTCAGGATGCGCGTGCCGGCCAGGAAGCACGGCGCGCTGGTAGTGATCGTGCTGCCGCCGTCATCGAGGCTGACCGCGAAGGCGTTGCCCGGGTAGTTGCCGAGCAGGCGGAGGCTCGCCACCGTCGTGCCATCCTGCCCGAGCGACAGGATGCCGGTGAAATCCTCCGACTCGGTGAACTGCGCGCTGTCGGCGGTGATGCCCGGGAGGAACAGCGAGGTGCCGTCGACCAGGTCGGCGATGATCGGCGTCGTTGCGGGGTCGGGCGGCGCGCCGGTGTCGAGCGTGATGCCGCCCGAGTTGCCGCCGATCCAGACGGTGCCGTGAACGCCGGCGCCGATGGTGACGCCGTCATTGGCGAAGATCAGTCCCGCGCCGTCGATGTCGCGGATGCTCGCCTGCCGCAGCGTGATGGTGCCGTTGTTGATGATGTCGCTGAGGTCGGTGAAGCCGTTGTCGACGATGCCGCCGTTGTTCACCACCGGTGCCGCGATCGTCGCGGTTGCGCTGGCGTGGAAGAAGTCGCCGATCGACAGCGTGCCATCGGCGTCCACGGTGATGGTGCCCGTTTCGGTGGTGCCGGCTTCGGTGGTGCCCGCATGGCCGATCTCCAGCGAGGAGGTGGCATCCAGGCTGACGGTGCCGCTGACGATCCACAGCATGCCGACCTGGGCGTGGGCGTTGTCCGTCAGGTCGAGCACGCCGCTCGTCATCCGGTCGGTCGGGGGGCGGGGCGACATCAGCACCTGGCCCAGGGTCAGCGAGCCGTCGACGCTGAGGCTGCCGCCATCGGCCTCCAGCGTGCCGGCCTTCAGCGCGACGGTGCCGGCGGCGAGCAGCGCGCCTTCACCCAGTTCCACCGTTCCGAGGTTGACCTGCTGCGAGGAAAGGCCCGGCACGCCATACAGCGAGCCGATGCTGACCGCCCCCGCGGTGACCACGCCGGCCAGGGTGACGTTGCTCTCGGTCGTCCCGGTCTGCGGCGGACCGGCCGGGTTCGCCACGACGAAGGCATCGAGCGCAAAACTGCCGGACAGTCCCACGGCGCCGTTCAGCGTGAGCGCCTGCGCGCTACCCGGCCCCGCCACCGTGATGGTTCCCGGGGCGGGGCTCTCGACCAGGGCGATGTCGCCAGCGGCGGGTGCGGTGGTGGCGGTCGTGCCGGACGTGATGTCGAACCAGTTGCCCGCGAAGCCCCACTGGCCGGAGCCTGTCGCAGCCCAGGAATACGATCCGGCCATCATTCCACCTCCCGCCGTTCGACCTCCTGCTGCACGACCTACTGCCGCCCGACCTTCCGCCGCCCCACCTCCCGCCGTCGGGCCGAACCGGTCAGCCGATCGGCGGGCGCTTCTTGTGCCAGCCGGTGCCCCGCTCATACGCCGCGGCGACCCGCAGCACGGTGGCATCGTCGAAGTAGCGCCCGACGAACTGCACCGACAGCGGCAGCCCGTTGCTCGACAGCCCCGACATCATCGCCACCGCCGGATGGCCGGTGACGTTGAACGGCGTGCGCGACTGGCGCGGATAGGTGCGCAGCGTCTCCGCGACATCGTCGATCCGGCTGGCCGGGTCCATCGAACTGGCGCAGATCAGCACGTCGAAGTCGCGGAACGCATCCTCGACCGCGGCGATCATCTGCAGCCGCCGGCGCTGCGCGCCGACATAGTCGCCGGCGTTCATGAATGCGCCCGGCAGCAGCCGCTGGCGGGCAAGCTGGCCGTAATCGCCGGGCCGCTCGCGCAGCCATGGCGCATGGATCGACCAGGCCTCGCTGCACAGGATCACCCGGTTCACCGCGGCGAACTCGTTGAGCGACGGCAGCGTGACGGTGCGCACCTCCGCCCCTTCGGCCTGCAGGATGCGCGCGGCATCCTCGAGCGCCGCGGTCACCTCGGGATGCGCCGGCTTGTCCAGTTCATGGAAGTGCCGCACGAAGCCCACGCGCAGGTCGCGCACGCCGCGCTCCAGCATGCGGCCGAAATAGCGGGCGCCGCTGGGCGCGCTGCCGGGATCGCCCGGGTCGTGGCCGGCGATCGCGTCCAGCAGCAGCGCGTTGTCCGCCACGGTGCGGGTCATCGGCCCGATATGGTCGAGCGTGAAGGACAGCGGGAACACGCCGCGCCGCGACACCAGGCCATAGGTCGGCTTCAGCCCGACGATGCCGCAGCACGAGGCGGGGTTGCGCACCGAGCCGCCGGTGTCGGTGCCGAGCGCCAGCGGGAACAGCCCGGCGGCGACGCCCGCGCCGGAGCCCGACGAGGAGCCGCCGGGATGATGGTCGGGGTTCCACGGGTTGCGCGCAGGCGGGAAGGGGAGGTCGAAGCTCGGGCCGCCGATCGCGAACTCATGCGTCGACAGCTTGCCCACGACGATGGCGCCGGCCTGGCGCAGCTTGGCCACCACCACGGAATCCGCCTTGGCGACGTTGCCCACCAGGATCTTGGAATGGCAGGTGGTCGGCAGGCCGGCCACGTCGATGATGTCCTTGATGCCGACCGGCACGCCATGCAGCGGCCCGCGCACCCGCCCGGCCGCGATCTCGGCTTCGGCGGAGCGCGCCGCGGCCATCGCGGCATCCGCGTCCAGCCGGATGAAGGCGTTCAGCTTGGGGTCCAGCGCCTCGATGCGCGCCAGCAGCGCGGTCATCAATTCCACCGGTGACAGCTTGCGCGCCGCGAACTGCCGCGAGGCCTCGGACGCGGTCAGCCAGTGCAGGTCGCTCATAGGCCGGCCCCCGCGCGCATCGGCGGCCAGGGCTCCACGGCCGGATCGGTGGGATAGGCGATCGCATCCTGGTTGCCGAACGCCTGCTGCACGGCGAGTGCCACATCGTCGGGGAATTCTGCCAGTGCCTTGTCCAGTCCGGCGGCGTGCGCCAGCTTCGCGATCAGGTCCTTGTCCATGTCTTTCTCCGGCCGTGTTCGCACCGATCATGCGAGCGGCGGCGGCGGAACGGAAGCCGGAGAAAAAAGAGGGGCGGTGCAGCAGGGGTGCCGCACCGCCCGAGGGGGCCGCGCCAGAGGCGCGACATCGGGGAGGAAACAGGACACCGGCGACGCCGGCTCCGTGATCGGTAATATGACGATAGAACACTTATGAAAGTGTAACGCCGCGGGCTGACTTGTCGGGAATCGCCGTTAACAATGATCACGATTTCTAGAAAGGAAGGTTGAATGCAGATGCTGCCGCGCCGCACTGGACCATTGGTCGGCCTGAAGGTGCTGGAGATCGGTCACTACGTCGCGGCGCCGTTCTGTACCAGGATCCTCGCCGACCTGGGCGCCGAGGTGATCAAGATCGAGCCGCCGGGCGGCGATCCGTTCCGCGGCTGGGGTGCGGCGGTCGACGGCAACTCGGTGTGGTTCAGCGTGCACGGCCGCAACAAGCTCTCGGTGGTGCTGGACCTGAAGCGCGACCACGACACCGTGCTGCGCCTGGTGCGGCGGGCCGATGTGCTGGTGGAGAACCTGCGCGCCGGTGGGCTGGAGCGGCTGGCGCTGGGTCCCGAGGCGCTGCACAAGGTGAACCCGCGCCTGGTGATCGCGCGCATTTCCGGCTACGGCCAGGACGGCCCGTACCGCGACAAGCCCGCGTTCGGCGCGATCGGCGAGGCGATGGGCGGCATCCGCCACCTCACCGCGCACCCGGCCGGCAGTTCCGACCTGCCGCCGCCGCGCTGCGGCATCTCGATCAGCGACGACCTGGCCGGGATGTATGCGGCGATCGGCCTGCTGTCGGCGCTGTGGCAGCGCGACGTTGCCGGCACGGCACGCGGCCGGGTGGTCGACGTGAACCTGGTCGACAGCGTGTTCAGCCTGATGGAGGGCATGCTGCCGGAATACGCCATGGACGGCCGTGTGCGGCAGCCGGTGGGTGCGGCGATCGAGACGGCGGCGCCGACCAACACCTATCCCTGCGCCGATGGGCGGTGGCTGTGCATCGCCGGCAACTCCGACCTGATCTTCGGCCGGCTGATGGCGGCGATCGGCCGGGGGGACCTCGCCGCCGACCCGGCCTATGCCACCAACGCCGCCCGCTGCGCCCGGCGCGAGGCGCTCGACGCCGCCATCGCCGCCTGGACGCGGACGCTGCCGGCGCGCGAGGCGGAGGAGCGGCTGGAGGCGGCCGATGTGCCGTGCTCGCGGCTGTTCGATATCGCCGACTGCGCGGGGGACCCGCATTTCCGCGCCCGCGGCTCGGTGCAGGAGGTCGCCGATCCGCTGATCGGGCGCACGCTGCACCCCGGTCCGGCGATCCGGCTGGACGGCGATCCGCCGGAGGCGGTGATCGGCTGGCCCGGCCCCGCCGCCGGCGCGCATACCGACTACGTGCTGCGGACACTGCTGGGCGATGGGGGCTGAGGCGGGAGCGCCCGGGGTTTCACCCCGGACCCCGACCAAGGGGCGCTGCCCCTTGGACCCCGCCGAGGGCGGAGCCCTCGGGACCCCGGACTTGGCTTGGGTGGGAGGGAGGCCCAACTCGGACCTATCAACGTCGGAATAGGGCCTCCCTCCCACCCAAGCCAGAATCGGGATTGCAAAGGCTCCGCCTTTGCTGGAGGTCCAGGAGGCAACGCCTCCTGGCGGGTTTCAGGGCGGAGCCCTGAGCGCTCCTGCCTCAGCCGCCCTCAGCCGGGTGCTGCCCGCAGCTTGACAGGCCGCCGCCTGCGTGTGACAGCCGTTGGCATGCACGCGATCGACACAAGGATCGTCGCCAGAGGCACCGGCACGCCGCAGGGCGGTTGGCCGGCAGACCCAGCGCGTCATCGTCAGGCGTAGCAAAGTCGTCGGCCCCCGCCGGAAACGGACGGGGCAGCATCCGGTGCAATCGCGTCCGTCCGACCCGGCCCTGGATGGAGAGCAGCACTCATGACCCAGAATATCTACGACAACCCCGAATTCTTCGCCGGCTACAGCCAGCTCGGCCGTTCGGTGGAGGGCCTGGCAGGCGCCGGCGAATGGCCCGCCATGCAGTCCCTGCTGCCACCACTCGCCGGATCGCGCATCGTCGACCTCGGCTGCGGCTTCGGCTGGTTCTGCCGCTGGGCGCGCGAGCAGGGTGCCGCCACGGTGCTCGGCCTCGACGTCTCCGAGAACATGCTGGCCCGCGCCCGCACCGACACCACCGATCCGGCGATCACCTATGCCCGTGCCGACCTCGAGACGCTGGGCCTGCCGGAGGCGGCGTTCGACCTGGTCTACAGCTCCCTCGCGCTGCATTACGTGGCCGGGATGGAGCGGCTGTTCGCCACCATCCACCGCGCGCTGGTGCCGGGCGGGGCGCTGGTGTTCTCGGTCGAGCATCCGATCTACACCGCGCCCTCACGTCCCGGCTGGGTCGAGGCGGACGGAAGGCGCCTCTGGCCGCTCGATGGCTACCTGCAGGAGGGGCCGCGCAGCACCGACTGGCTGGCCAAGGGCGTGATCAAGCAGCACCGCACCGTCGCCACCTATCTGACGCTGCTGCTGGGCCAGGGCTTCCGGCTGACGGCGCTGCAGGAATGGGGCCCGACCGACGCGCAGATCGCGGCGCACCCGGACTGGGCCGGCGAACGGCAGCGTCCGCCGTTCCTGCTGGTGGCGGCGCGGCGGTCGTCCGGCACTTGCCCCGCAACGTGAGGGTGTGCCAGGACGGACACACCCCTTAACGCCGGATCGCAAAGGATCAACCATGGCCGACAGCGCCCCCGTCAAAGGCACGCTGATGCAAGGCAAACGTGGACTGGTCATGGGGGTGACGAACGACCGCTCTCTCGGCTGGGGCATCGCCGCGGCCTGCGCGGCACAAGGTGCGGAACTGGCGTTCACCTATCAGGTCGAGGCGCTGGGCCGGCGCGTCCGCCCGCTGGCTGCCTCGATCGGCTCGGACCGGCTGTTCCTGTGCGACGTGGGCGACGAGGCCAGCATCGATGCGGCGTTCGCGGCGCTGCGTGAGCAGTGGGACGGGCTGGACTTTCTGGTCCATGCCATCGCCTTTGCCGACAAGCAGTACCTGCGCGGGCGCTATCTGGACACGCCGCGCGAGGCGTTCCTCCAGGCGCTGGACATCTCCTGCTATTCGTTCGTCGCGGTGGCACAGCGCGCGGTGCCGCTGATGCGGCCGGGCGGCAGCCTGCTGACGCTGAGCTATGTCGGCGCGGAACGCTGGACGCCGCACTACAATGTCATGGGCGTGGCGAAGGCGGCGCTCGAGGCGTCGGTGCGCTACCTGGCAGCCGACCTGGGCGGGCAGGGCATCCGGGTGAACGCGATCAGCGCCGGCCCGATTCGCACCGTGGCATCGGCCGGGATCGGCGATTTCCACTACATCCTGCGCTGGAACCAGCTCAACGCGCCGATGCAGCGCAACGTCACCACCGACGATGTCGGCGGCGCGGGACTGTATCTGCTGTCGGACCTGTCCTCGGGCGTCACCGGGGAGGTGCATCACGTCGATTGCGGCTACCATATCGTGGGCATGAAGAACCCGGCCGCCCCGGACATCGCCATCGTTGAGAGCTGAGAGATGGGCGATCTCTACGACGAGGACATTGTGCTGTGGAGCGAGCGCCAGAGTGGGCTGCTGCGCCGGATCGCGGCCGGCGCGCCGGTGAATGAGCGGCCTGACTGGGTGAACATCATCGAGGAGGTCGACAGCGTGGGACGCAGCGACCTGCGGGCCTTGCCGACTGCGATGGACGGCCAGCCGCCGCGGCCGGTCTCGCCGACCTGCCCGCTGACGCTGGACGAACTGCTCGGCTGAACGCCCCATGTCGCACAACAGCTTCGGCCATCTCTTCCGTGTCACCACCTGGGGTGAGAGCCACGGCCCCGCGATCGGCTGTGTGGTCGACGGCTGCCCGCCCAGGATTGCGTTGTCCGAGGCCGACATCCAGCCCTGGCTCGACCGCCGCCGCCCCGGCCAGTCGAAGTTCACCACGCAACGCCAGGAGCCCGACCAGGTCCGCATCCTGTCGGGTGTGTTCGACGGCGTCACCACCGGCACCCCGATCGCCCTGCAGATCGACAATGTGGACCAGCGCTCGCGCGACTACTCGGCGATCGCCCAGCAGTTCCGTCCCGGCCACGCCGACCTCGCCTACGAACTCAAATACGGCATCCGCGACTATCGCGGCGGCGGCCGCTCCTCGGCGCGGGAGACGGCGATGCGGGTCGCCGCCGGCGGGGTCGCGCGCCAGGTGCTGGGCGACGGCCTGCGCATCCGCGGCGCGCTGGTGCAGATCGGCCCGCACCGGATCGACCGCGCCCGCTGGGACTGGGATGCGGTGCACGACAACCCGTTCTTCTGCCCCGATCCCGTCACCGCATCCCTGTGGGAAACCTACCTCTCGGAGGTGCGCAAGGCCGGCTCCTCGGCCGGCGCGGTGATCGAGGTGGTGGCCGAAGGCGTGCCGCCCGGGCTCGGCGCGCCGATCTACGGAAAGCTGGACGCCGACATCGCCGCGGCGCTGATGTCGATCAACGCGGTGAAGGGCGTCGAGATCGGCGAGGGTTTCGCCGCCGCCGCGCTGACCGGCGAGGCCAACGCCGATGAGATGCGCATGCAGGCGGGCGAGGTGGCGTTCGCCTCCAACCACGCCGGTGGCATCCTGGGCGGCATCGCCACCGGCCAGCCGATCGTGGCCCGGTTCGCGGTGAAGCCGACCAGTTCGATCCTGACGCCGCGGCACAGCGTGGACCGCAGCGGCCAGGAGATCGAGATCAGCACCAAGGGCCGCCACGACCCCTGCGTCGGCATCCGCGCCGTGCCGGTCGGCGAGGCGATGCTGGCCTGCGTGCTGGCCGACCACCTGCTGCGCCATCGCGCGCAAAACCCCGACGCCCCCACCACGGCGAGGCTGCCGCGCAACTGAAGCGTGGGAATGAACACACCGGCGTGCGCGTCTATGCACCCGGACCCGTGATGCAGCCGCAGCCACCCCCCTATGATCCCGATGCCCTGGAGGCGTTCGTCGCCCTGGCGGGCCGCGCTCTGTGGGCGGCGCGGATCGCCGAGATCGGCGCCTGGGCGGCGGCCGGCCGGCGGGAGGGCCAGGCCATCCGGCAGCGCCACGCGCTGGAGCTTGCGGTCGAGCGCCTGCGTGGGCCGCTGCGCCGCCCGCCCTCGCCTGCGGAGTTGTATGCCGCGCGGCTGGCAGGCGATGCCGCGACCCTGGCGGACGCGCTCGGTGCGGCCGGGCGGACCAGGTTGCGGGCCCGGTTGCTGGCCGGTCTGAGCGGGGCGGGCACGCTGGTGCCGCTGTTCCACCTGCTGCGCACGGCGGCCCTGCAGGCATCGCGGGGCTTTGCCGTCAGTTTTCCCGGCCTGGAGGCGGCGGCGCCCTATGACCTGCTGATCGCGCAGGGCGCGCAGGAGGTAGAGATCGCCTGCGACGTCGTCTCCGCCGAAGAGGGGCGGCTGGTGCCGCGGGATGCCTGGTCGCGCCTGGCCGACCGCGTCGAGGTCGATCTGCGCGCCTGGCTGGCGTCCCGTCCCGGCCGCTATTTGCTGAAGATGACCCTGCCGCAGGGGCTGCGCGACGGTGCGCTGGCCGAGATGCATGCGCGGATCCGCCGCCTGCTGGCGAGCGGCGGGCGTCGCGACGATGACGCGGCGGCGGTTCTGCGGCTCGATCCGCTGCTGCTGGCCGGCGGTGCGGCGGAGGATGGCCTGATGCCGTCATTGCGGCGGGAGTTCGGGCCGGAGGCGCACCTGGCGGTGACCGCGACCGGCGGCGGCGTCGTGGTGATGGCGGCGCGCGCCGGCCGCAGCGATGAAGTGGCGGCCGCGGTGCGCCGCCGGCTGTTCGACATCGTGGCGACGCGGCTGAGCGGGACGCGGCCCGGCATCCTGGCGATGTTCATCGACGACACCGGGCGCGGCGAATGGCGCGGTCTGCGCGAGCGGCTGGAACTGGAGGGCGAGGCGCGGCAGTTCCTCGCCTATCCGGCGGCGCGGCCGGTGATTGCGGTGACCTGCGCGTCGCGTTGCGAGTTGTTCGGGATGGCGGTGCCGGACGCGGCGGAGGGTGGCGAGATGCGTTTCCGCAACTCGATGCACCCGGCGGCCAAGGCCCTCGCGCTGCACGCCGCCATAGTATCGTCGGTGTGATGGAGGGGGGCGGGTAATCGAACGGTAAACTTCTTATCTCCATAACCGCGCCCCAGGAGCGCCACGATCCCGGGGTTGTTTCGCATGACCGACGAGACTGGAGACACGACGATGACGGACAGCGAGTACGCCCGGAAGCTCGATGAACTGGACCGGCTGCTGAATGATCCGGACGTGCCCATGGAACCCGCGAAGGTGTGGTCCCTGCTGGCCGAGATCGCCCAGCGTGACCTGTCGATGTGTCATGCCGCGCGCAAACGCCGCCTGACTGCGGCGCGGTCTTGGCCCTGCGGCAACGTGGGATGTGGACGGGCGGGACGGGTCCCATAGGCGCTCAACTTTGCAGCCGGGCCGCTGTCTCATCGTCCAGGCCAGCCGTCCACCGCTAGCGGCACCCCACGAGGTGGACAGCCGCGGCAATCCCCATAGGGGCCAAACATTGGGATGGGGCCGCTGTTTCGTCGTCATGGCCGGCCTCGCGCCGGCCAGCCACGCCTCTGGGACCTGCGGCAACGCAAGACGTGGATGGCCGGGACAAGCCACGGCCATGACGGGATACCCCCAATTGTGCGCACCCAGGGGTCAGGCCCGGCGACGAGTGAACCACCGTTCCCGACCTTGAACACGCGCCTTGGGGCCCGCCCCGCTCATTCCAGCGCGGCGGCGATCAGGAACTCGCGGTTGCCTTCCGGGCCGGTGATCGGGCTCTCCTCCACCCCCAGGACGCGCCACCCGGGACGCGCCGCCCACCAGGACACCACCCGCTCGCAGACCGCCTGGTGAACCGCGGGATCGCGGACCACGCCCTTGCTGCCCACCGCCCCCGGCCCGGCCTCGAACTGCGGCTTGATCAGCGCCACCGCCCAGGCGCCGGGCGCACAGAGCGCCAGCGGCGCCGGCAGCAATGTCGCCAGGCCGATGAAGCTTGCATCGCAGACCAGTGCGCCGATCGGGTCGGGGACCACCTCCCGCGCCAGATAGCGCGCATTGGTGCGCTCATGCACCACGACGCGCGGGTCGCTGCGCAGGCGCCAGGCAAGCTGGCCGTGACCGACATCGACCGCATGCACCCGCACCGCGCCATGCGCCAGCAGCACGTCGGTGAACCCGCCGGTCGAGGCGCCGACATCCAGGCAGATCCGGCCCTCCGGCGACAGTGCGAAATGCCGCAGCGCATGGTCCAGCTTCAGCCCGCCGCGCGACACCCAGGGATGGTCCTGCCCGCGCACCTCGAGCGGTGAATCCGGCGCCACCGCGTCGCCGGCCTTGGCGATGCGCCGCTCGCCGCTGAACACCTTGCCCGCCAGGATCAGCGCCTGTGCCCGCGTCCGGCTTTCAGCCAGCCCGCGCTCCACCAGCGCCTGATCGGCCCGCACGCCCCGCGCCATCGCGTCCCTGCCTTCCTCGCGCATTCCTCCCGCCGCGCCGGGCCGCGCGCAAGCGGACCGCGCCCGTCATTCCGACTTGCATATTGATAGTCATCCGGCTATATGCGGCTTGCATGATGCATGTGACTGCGAGGAGCGAGCCATGCGGCGCACCGATTTCAGCAAGCTTCCCTGTCCGATCGCGCGCAGCCTGGAGCGGATCGGCGATCCCTGGAGCGTGCTGATCCTGCGCGACGCGCTGCGCGGCCTCAGCCGGTTCGACCAGTTCCAGAAGAGCCTCGGCATCGCCCCCAACATCCTGACGCAGCGGCTGAACGCGCTGGTGGAGGCAGGAATGCTGGAGCGCCGCGGCTACTGCGAGCATCCGCCGCGCCATGAATACGTGCCGACCCAGCGCGGCCGCGATTTCCGCCCGGTGCTGTGGGCGCTGCTGACCTGGGGCAGCCGCCACTTCGCCCCCGAGGGCCCGAGCGTCGTCATCGTCGACACCGCCACCGGTGAGCCGGCCGACCCGATCCTGGTGGACCGCCGCAGCGGCAAGCCGATGGCCGACCCGGAATTTCGATCCGTCCCATCCGCAGCAAGGAGGCCGGCATGAGCGGCCAGGTCATCGAGCGTGACATCATCGACCGGAAGATCGTCGACCGGGAGATCATCGCGCCGCCGGTGCCGGCGCGGGGCAGGGTGCGCCTGTCGCGGCGCTCACTCGGGCTCGCCGCCGGCGCACTGCTGACGGCATCGGTGCGGCCTGGTACGGCCACCATTGGTGGACCGTCGGCCGCTTCATCGAGAGCACCGACGATGCCTATGTCGGCGGCGAGGTCACGGCGATCGCGCCCAAGGTGCCTGGCTTCATCGCCGAGGTGCCGGTCACCGACAACCAGGCGGTGCACGCGGGCGACCTGCTGGTGCGCCTCGACGACCGCGACTACCGCGCGGCGCTGGCCAAGGCGGTGGCGGCGGTGGCCGGCCAGCAGGCGACGCTGGCGAACCTGGCTGCCACCCGCCGCCTGCAGGAGGCAATGATCGCCCAGGCACGGGCGGAGCTGACCGCGACCGCGGCCGAGATCGCCCGCAGCCGCTACGACGTCGACCGCTACCGCAGCCTGTCGCAGGACCGTGCCGCCTCGGTGCAGCGATTCGAGCAGGCGGATGCCGACCACCAGAAGGCGCTGGCGGGCGATGCCAAGGCGCGCGCTGCACTCGATGCGGCGGAGCGGCGGCTCGACGTGATCGACACCCAGCGCCAGCAGGCCGAGGCCGCACTGGCCGCCGCGGTGGCCGATCGCGACACGGCGCAGCTCAACCTGAGCTCACGGAACTGCGCGCGCCGATAGACGGTGTGATCGGCAACCGCAGTGCCCGCGTCGGCGCCTATGCCTCGCCCGGCGCCCAGCTCATTGCGCTGGTGCCGGGCGCGCGGCCTCTGGGTGGACGCGAACTTCAAGGAAAGCCAGCTCGCCCACATGCGGCCGGGCATGCCGGTCACGGTCACCGCCGATGTGCTGCCGGGCGAGGCGTTCCGCGGCCACGTTGCCAGCCTGGCACCCGCTACCGGCGCGGTGTTCAGCGTGCTGCCGCCGGAGAACGCCACCGGCAACTTCACCAAGATCGTGCAGCGCGTCCCGGTGCGCGTGGTGCTGGACGGCACCGCGGACGCGCTGGGACGGCTGCGCCCGGCCTGTCGGTCACCGCCTCGGTCGACGTGCGGTGAGCGCCAGCACGGCCCCGCTGGGATCCCCGCTGCCCCTCCCGTGGTGACGCCGGGCGAGATGGCGATGGTCACCAAGGTGATCGCCTTCGCCAGCATGTGCGTGGGCTTCTTCATCGCGCTGCTCGACATCCAGATCGTGTCGGCCTCGCTCGCCGATTCGGCGGCGGGCTGTCCGCCGGCACCGACGAGATCGCCTGGGTGCAGACCAGCTACCTGATCGCCGAGATCGTGGTGATCCCACTGTCCGGCTGGCTCTCCCGCGTGATGTCCACCCGCTGGCTGTTCGCCGCCTCGGCCGCCGGCTTCACCGTCACCAGCCTGCTGTGCGGCTGGGCGTGGAACATCGAGAGCATGATCGTGTTCCGCGCGCTGCAGGGGTTTCTCGGCGGCTCGATGATCCCGACCGTGTTCACCACGGCCTTCGTCTACTTCAATGGCCAGCAGCGGGTGATCGCGGCGGCCACCATCGGCTGCATCTCCTCGCTGGCGCCGACGCTGGGTCCCACGGTCGGCGGCTGGATCACCGACAACTACTCCTGGCACTGGCTGTTCTTCGTCAACCTGGTGCCCGGCATCTTCGTCACCATCGTGGTGCCGTTACTTGTGCGCATCGACCGGCCGGACCTGTCGCTGCTGCGCGGCGCCGACTATATCGGCATGGCACTGATGGCGGTGTTCCTGGGCTGCCTGGAATACACGCTGGAGGAAGGCCCGCGCTGGGACTGGTTCGGCGACGACACCATCCGCGCCACAGCGTGGATCTCCGGCGTCGCCGGCATCGCCTTCATCTGGCGCAGCCTGGCCGCGGCGCGCCCGGTGGTGGACCTGCGCGCGCTCACCAGCCGCAACTTCTCGCTCGGCTGCTTCTTCTCCTTCGTCATCGCCTGGGCATCTTCGCCACGATCTACCTGACGCCGCTGTTCCTGGCGCGCGTGCGCGGCTTCAGCGCGCAGCAGATCGGCGAGGCGGTGTTCTCGACCGGCGTGTTCCAGGTCTGCGCGATCCCATTCTACACCTTCCTCGCGCGGCGCATCGACCTGCGCTGGCTGATGATGTTCGGCCTCGGCTGCTTCGCGCTCAGCATGTGGAGCTTCACCGCGATCACGCATGACTGGGGCTGGCGCGAATTGCTGCTGCCGCAGGCGTTCCGCGGCTTCTCGCAGCAATTCGCCGTGGCGCCGACGGTCACTCTCACATTGGGCGGGCTGGCGCCGGACAGGCTCAAGCTGGCGTCCGGCCTGTTCAACCTGATGCGCAACCTGGGCGGGGCGATCGGCATCGCGCTGTGCGGCACGATCCTGAACGACCGCACCAACCTGCACTTCCAGCGCCTGGCCGAGCACCTGAACAGCGGCAATGCGGCGATGCTGCACTGGCTGGACCGGGTCGGCGCCGGCGAGATGGCGGCGCGCGGCGGCGATGCGGTGCACGCCCAGGCCGCGGCGCTGCGCCGGCTGGGCGCGCTCGCGCTGCGCGAGGCGCAGACCCAGACCTACGCGGATGCCTTCTTCGCCATCGCGCTGTGTCTTCTCGTCGCGACGGCGATGGTGCCGCTGATGCGCAGGATCGCGCCGATGGCCGCGCCGCCGCGCGATGCCCACTGACAGGAGGATCGGATGATGGAACGCAGGAATGCCACGGCCGCGGTGATCGGCGCGGGTGATTACATCGGCAGCGCGATCGCGCGGCGGTTTGCCGCCGAGGGCTTCACCGTGTTCGCCGGACGGCGCACCGGGGCGAAGCTCGCGCCGCTGGTGCAGGAGGTGGAGGCGGCGGGCGGACGTATCGTCGCGCGGTCGCTGGATGCGCGGCAGGAGGACGACATCGCCGGGTTCCTGGCCGCGGCCGATGCCGAGGCGCCGCTCGAGGTCTGCATCTTCAACCCGGGCGCCAACGTGCACGCCCTGTTGGTGGACACCACCGAGCGCGTGTTCCGCAAGGTGTGGGAGATGGCGTGCTATGGCGGCTTCCTCACCGGGCGCGAGGCGGCGCGGCGCATGCTGCCGCACGGGCGTGGCGCGATCTTCTTCACCGGGGCGACGGCGAGCCTGCGCGGCGGTGCCGGTTTCGCCGCGTTCGCCGCCGCCAAGGCAGGGCTGCGCGCGGTAGCGCAGAGTGCGGCGCGCGAACTCGGGCCGCAGAACATCCACGTCGCGCACCTGGTGATCGATTCCGGCGTGGACACCGCCTGGGTGCGCGAACGCATCCGTGCGCGCGAGGGCGACGATGCGCTGGCCAATCTCGATCCCAACCGGCTGATGCGGCCGGACTCGGTGGCTGAGACGTACTGGCAGCTCTACCGCCAGCCGCGCGATGCGTGGACGTTCGAACTCGACATCCGGCCGTTCGGCGAGAAGTGGTGACCGCCATGGCCAAGGTGGAGTTCCACTTCGATTTCGGCAGCCCGAACGCCTATCTGAGCCATCTCGTCATTCCCGGGATCGAGCAGCGCACCGGCGTGCGCTTCGGCTACGTTCCGGTGCTGCTGGGCGGCGTGTACAAGCTCACCGGCAACCGCGCGCCGGCGGAATCCCTTGCCGGCATCAGGAACAAGCCGGACTATCAACGGCTGGAGACCGAGCGCTTCATCCGTCGCCACGGCATCACGCGCTTCATGGCCAACCCGTTCTTCCCGGTCAACACGCTCGTGGTGATGCGCGGTGCGATCGCGGCGCGGCGTCTTGGCGCCTTCGTGCAGTACGTCGACGAAATCTTTCGCCACATGTGGGCGGAGCCGAAGAAGCTGGACGATCCGGCAGTGCTGCGCGCCGCGCTGGTCGGATCGGGGCTCGACGCCGATGGCATCCTCGCGCTGGCCCAGGCGCAGGACGTCAAGGACGAGCTTCTCGCCAACACGCAGCGCTCGGTGGAGCGCGGCACGTTCGGCTCGCCGACCTTCTTCGTCGGTGACGACATCTATTTCGGCAAGGACAGCCTGCGCGACGTCGAGGATGCGATCGCGGCGCTGTCCCGGTGCGACCAATGACCAACCAGAGGAGAAACCACATGTCTACACATCCGGCTGCACAACGCCCGCGAGCCGCCCTGATCACCGGGGCTTCGTCCGGCATCGGTGCGACCTATGCGGACCGGCTGGCCCGCCGCGGCCACGACCTCGTGCTGGTGGCACGCGATGCGACGCGGATGGCCGCGATCGCCGAGCGGCTGCGCGGCGAGACCGGCGTTGCGATCGATGTGCTGCCGGCCGACCTTACGGCGCCGGACGACCTGCGCCGCGTCGAGATGCGGCTGCGCGAGGATGCGCGGATCGGGCTTCTGGTGAACAATGCGGGTGCCGCCCTGGCCGGCGGTTTCGCCGCACCCGACCCCGACCTGCTGCAATGGCTGATCGCCCTCAACATCGTCGCGGTGACGCGGCTGGCGGGTGCGGTCGTGCCGCGGTTCCTGGCGGAAGGCGAAGGCGCCATCATCAACCTTGCCTCGGTGCTCGCGCTGGCGCCCGAGGCGTCGCCCGGCATCTATGCCGCCACGAAGGCCTACGTGCTGACCTTCTCGCAGTCGCTGCAGACTGAACTTGGCGGCCGCGGCCTCTATGTGCAGGCGGTGCTGCCGGCGGCGACGCGTACCGAGATCTGGGAGCGTGCGGGTCGCGACGTGAACGCCATCCCGGGCGTGATGGAAGTGGGCGAACTGGTCGACGCGGCACTGGTGGGCTTTGACCGGCGTGAGGCGGTGACCATCCCGCCGCTGCCCGACGAAGGCCAGTGGCAGGCGTTCACCGCCGCGCGCCAGGCGATGATGCGCAACTTCAGCAACCCGCATCCCGCCGCGCGCTACCTCGCGTAGCCGCCGGCGGCGTCACTCGATCGGGCGTGTCGACAGCGATCCGTCGGCGTGCTCGACGATGGCGGCGACCCGCGCTTCGGCCTCTGCCAGCTTCGCCTCGCAGTGGCGGCGCAGTGCGGCGCCGCGTTCATAGGCAGTGATCGCGTCCTCGAGTTTCTGCTGGCCGCTCTCCAGCGCGCGGACGATCTGTTCCAGTTCGGCCAGCGCATCCTCGAAGGACAGCGCGCCGACATCGGTGTTCTTGCCGGACATGGGGACTCCTAGAGCGTGATGACCGCAGGCGGCTTCGCCGGAGGTCTGACTCACGCGATCAAACATCGACAGGTGAACGTGATGACCGCAGGCGATTTCGCCGGAGGCCCGATGCATCGTCATGATGCGGACCTGTCCGCGGCCGGTCGGTCAAAGTCGCAGCGGGGGGCTAGGTATTTTCCATCGTCATGCCGTGGCTCGGCCACGGCATCCACGTCTTCCTGTGCGGCGCGAAAGACTTGGGTGGCATGGCCAGGCCATGCCATGACGATGGAGTGAGGGACCTCAGCCCGGTACGAATCACGTAAATGCAGGCGTCGCTGCGTGGCCGTCATCCGCTAGGCCAACATCAGGGTCCGCACATGTGCGGCAGCGGAGGCGGCGAGCGCGTCGAGGTCGTAGCCGCCTTCCAGCACCGAGACCAGGCGTCCGCCGCAATGGTTGGCGGCGATGCGCAGCAATTCCCGGGTGATCCAGGCGAAGTCGGCCGTCTCCAGGCGAAGCTGCGCCAGCGGGTCGGCCTTGTGCGCGTCGAACCCGGCCGAGACGATCAGCAGCCCGGGGGCGAAGTGGTCGAGTGCCGGAAGGATCGTGTCCGACCAGGCGGCGCGGAATGTGACGCTGTCGGTGCCGGGCCGCAGCGGCGCATTGACGATGTTGTCGGCGACGCCGCGCTCGGATGCCGCGCCGGTGCCGGGATAGCACGGGTACTGGTGCGAGGAGGCGTAGAACAGGTCGGCGTCGGCTGCGAACATCGCCTGCGTGCCGTTGCCGTGGTGCACGTCGAAATCCACCACGGCGACGCGCTGGATGCCCCAGCGGGTGCGGGCGTGCAGGGCGGCGACAGCAGCGCTGTTGAACAGGCAGAAGCCCATCGGCCGCCCCGGTTCCGCGTGGTGGCCGGGCGGACGCACCGCGGCGAAGGCGGTGCGCGCCCAGCCCTCCATCACGGCATCCACGCCGGCGACCGCGGCGCCGGCGGCCCGCAGCGCGGCCTCGGCGCTGCCCGCGCTCATGGCCGTGTCGGCGTCCAACTGCACCAATTCGCCTTCGGCCGGGCGGATCGACAGGATCGCCTCGACGTAGTGGGCGGGATGCACGCGGGTAAGCTGCTCGGTGGTGGCCTGCGGCGCTGGCTCGCGCAGCAGGTCGGCGAATTCCGGAGTCTCCAGTGCTGCCAGCACTGCGCGCAGGCGGTCGGGGCATTCCGGATGATACGATCCCGGATCGTGCGCCAGGCAGGCCGGATGGGTGATCAGCGCGGTGGGCATGCTCACGCGTCCTTTGGCGCCGGGTCCTCGGCGCGGCGGCGGATGACGAAGCTGAACACGCCGTTCTCCTCCGACCAGGCGAGCAGCGAATGGCCGGTCTCGCGGCAGAAGGACTGGAAGTCGGCGACCGAGGCGCGATCGGTGGCCAGCACGCGCAGCCGCTCCCCGGCCGCCATCGAGCGCAGCGCCCGGTTGGCGCGCAGCACCGGGATGGGGCAGGTGGTGCCCTTCATGTCGAGGAGCGTTTCGCTCATGGCGGCATCCTGTGGCGCGGCCGACCCGCGCGCAAGGTGGGCCTCAGTTGCGGTTCCATTGGTAATACTGCCGGTCCGGCAGGAACACCTGGTAATAGCGGCGCTGCCCGACCGAGGTGCCGTCCTCGTCGTTGTACTGGCGGGGCGGCAGCGGATGGGTGCGGCCCTGCGCGAGCGTGGTCACCGGCTGGTTGGCGCCGCCGCAGGGCGGCACGCGCAGATAGGGCACGGGATCGACCGGCCGGCCATCGAGCAGCATGCCGAAATACAGATGCGGTCCGGACGACACGCCGGTCGAGCCGACGAAGCCCAGTTGCTCGCCGGCGGCGACCGTGCGGTTGCCGGCCATGAACTCCGGCATGACGGCGCTGAAATGGCTGTAGATGCCGACGAATCCGTCATGCTGGACCAGCATCTCGAGCCCGCCGGGGCCGCGGTTCTGCACCCGCATCACCGTGCCCGCGGCGGCCGCATAGACCGGGGTGCCCTCGGCGGCCGGCAGGTCGATGCCGGAATGATAGGTGCCGGCCGCAGGCTGGTTGGCCAGCACGCGCGGGCCGAACGCCGAGGAGACGCAGGCCGGGCTGACCGGTGGCGACAGGCTCGTGCGCAGCCGCGGCTGTGCAGCCGCAGGGCCGAAGGAGAGGGCCAGGCTTGCGGCCACTGCCGCCGCGATCGCGACCAGGTTCGAAGGCATGACCGCCGCGTAGCATGAAAGCCGGCGCGGGGTGAATTGCCGCGTTGGGGATGGAGCAGGCCCATCGCTCGAATGCCGCGACGTATTCCGTTGATGGCGACTGCCCCCGGGCGGTGGGTCATCTCGGGCTGTGGCCGCGGAGAAGGCCTGCGCCACCACCGCCCTCGCGCAGCGCCCAATCACTTGCTCCGTGATCTCTGCGCTGCTCCGCGCCCTCTGCGTGAAATAATCCGGCCGATCACCGCACCGGACCCTCCGGGGGCCTCGTTCAAGCCGATTGCCCCGTCAGGCTGGAGGCCGCCGCCCCGCGTCCACGCCCATCCCAGCCTCCACGCCCCCTTGGTACGGAACTTGCCCCGGACCAGCCGCGAGCCTGCCTCCACTGCCGTCGACCGCCCTGCTGTTCCCGCACACGCCAAGGGAGTCCGCACATGCGCATTGCCCGCCGTTCCGCCCTCGCACTGCTCGGTTCATCCGCCCTGTTCGGCACCGCCCGTGCCGCCGACAAATTCGTGACCATCGGCATCAACCTCCCCCTCACCGGCGCCTCGGCCGAGGACGCAACGAATATGCTGCACGGCGCGTTGCTGGCAATCGAGGAGGCCAATGCGCGCGGCGGCGTCGCCGGCTACGAAATCCGCGCCCTGGTGCTGGATGACGGCACCGCGACCGCCGGGCAGTACGATCCGGCGCAGGCCGCCACCAATGCGCGCAAGATGATCGTGGACAGCACCGTGGTGGGTGCGATCGGCCCGATGGCGAGCGGCAGCGGCAAGGCGATGGCGCCGCTGCTGAGCCAGGGGAACCTGGCGACCGTCACGCCAAGCTCGACCAACCCCGACCTGACCGATCCGAAATTCGCCGCGCAGTATCGGCCCGCCGGAAAGGCAATCTACTTCCGTACGTGCACGACCGATGCCTACCAAGGTCCCAACATGGCGAATTTCATGGCGGACCAGCTCAAAGTGAAGTCAGTCTTCGTCATCGACGACAGCGGTGCCTACGGCGTGGGCCTCGCCGATGCGTTCCAGGCGCAGGCGGCGAAGAAGGGCATCCAGGTGCTGGGCCGCGACCGGGTGGACCCGCCGGCGACCGATTACCGGCCGCTGATGACCAAGATCAAGAACCTGGGCGCGCAGGCGATGTATTGCGGATCGTCCGCGCTCGCCGGCGTCAAGCTGGTGAAGCAGAGCTATGACGTCATTCCGGACGCGATCAAGGCGGGCGGCGACGGGATGCACCAGGCGTCGGTGCTGATCGGCGGCGGATTCCCGGCGGTGGAGGGCTGGTACAGCACGATCGCCGCGCCGCACATGCTGGACGATGCGAAGCTGTCGCCATGGGTGGCGGCGTATCGCAAGCGGTGGAATGCGGCGCCGTCGGACTATGCCATCACCACCTACGACGCGGCGCTGGTCATCCTGGCCGCGATCGAGACGGTGGCGAAGTCGGGTGCGCCGGTGACGCGGGGCGCGGTGCGCGATGCGATCCACGCCGGCAAGGTGATGACGCTGCAGGGGGAGCTTGCCTACGATGCCAACGGCGACCTCGCCTCGCGCGTGGTCAGCATCTTCCAGGCGCATTACGACCCGGCCTATCCGACCGACGATATCGTCCACCAGTTCAAGTACATCGGCGTCGCGCCGTCCGACAGCATCTGAGCCGCACCCTGCCATGATGTGCTAGAGCGTGATCCGTGGAGGTGGAACCACCGGAGCGGTGAATCACGCTCCCAGACAACGAGCTGGAGTGGATTCCGTGAGCCACGCGAACGGAATTTGCTCTAGTCTCCGGCGGCCGCCGCCCGGAGACGCAGCATCCCATGACCCAGCATCGCATCGGCATCGACCTTGGCGGCACCAAGATCGAGATCGCCGTCCTCGGCCCCAACGGCGCCGAGACGCTGCGCCACCGCATCGAGACGCCGCACGGCTACCAGGCAGCACTCGACGGCATCGCCGGCCTGGTGCGCAACGCCGAGGCACAGCTTGGCATCACGGCCACGGTGGGGATCGGCATTCCCGGCGTGATCAGCCCGGTCACCGGGATGGTGAAGAACGCCAACTCCATCGCGCTGAACGGCCACAGCTTCGACCGCGACATCAGCGCGCTGCTCGGCCGCGAGGTGCGGGTCGAGAATGACGCCAACTGCTTTGCCCTGTCCGAGGCGCTGGACGGCGCCGGGGCCGGCCATGGCGTGGTGTTCGGCGTGATCCTGGGCACCGGCTGCGGCGGCGGCGTGGTGGTGAACGGCACGGTGCTGCGCGGCCGCAACCACGTCACCGGCGAGTGGGGCCACAACGCGCTGCCCTGGCCGCATCTCGACGAGATCCCCGGCCGGCATTGCTGGTGCGGCCACTGGGGCTGCATGGAGACCTGGGTCGCCGGCCCCTCGCTGGCACGCGACTGCGACGGGGAGGGGGCGCACGACGCCTCCGGCATTCCGGCCCGCGCCGCGGCCGGCGAGGCGCGCGCCAGGGCGGCGCTGGAGCGCCATGCCGACCGCCTTGCGCGCGGGCTGGCGCAGGTGGTCAACCTGCTCGACCCGGACGTGATCGTGCTGGGCGGCGGGCTGTCCAACATGGACCACCTGTACACGGCGCTGCCGCCGCTGCTCGGCCGGTACGTGTTCAGCGACTTCGTGCAGACGCCGGTGGTGCGCAACAAGCACGGCGATTCGTCGGGCGTGCGCGGCGCCGCCTGGCTGTGGCCCGCCGCCTGAGTCGATGGCCGGCTTCTGCCGCGACTGCCTGGCCGCCACCGAGGCCGCGCGCTGCCCGGCCTGCGACGGCGCCCGCATCGTCTGCCATCCCGAACTCTTCGACCTGACCATCGCGCATGTCGACTGCGACGCGTTCTACGCCAGCGTCGAGAAGCGCGACCGGCCGGAGCTTGCCGCGCGGCCGGTGATCGTCGGGGGCGGCGTGCGCGGCGTGGTGACCGCCGCCTGCTACGTCGCGCGCATCTATGGCGTGCGCAGCGCGATGCCGATGTTCAAAGCGCTGAAGGCGTGCCCCGACGCAGTGGTGATCAAGCCCGACTTCGCCAAATACGTCGCCGTCGGCCGGCAGATCCGCGGCATGATGGCGCGGCTGACGCCGCTGCTGCAGCCGCTGTCGATCGATGAGGCGGCGCTCGATCTGGCCGGCACCGAGGCGCTGCACGGTGCGCCGCCCGCCATCGTGCTGGCCCGCTTCGCCCGTGAGGTGGAGGCGGAGGTCGGCGTCACCGTCTCGGTCGGGCTCGCGGCGAACCGGCTGCTGGCCAAGATCGCCGCCGGCCGCGACAAGCCGCGCGGCTTCGCGGTGATCGGCAGGGAGGCGGCGGCGCTGCTGTCGCCCGAACCGGTCCGCCTGCTGCCCGGCGTCGGGCCGGCGCTGGCGCGGCGCCTGGCCGGACAGGGGATCACGTTGCTCGGCCACCTCCAGGGGCTGACCGAGCGCGAGGCGCGGCGCAGGCTGGGCGATGAAGGTCCCTCGCTGGTGGCGCGTGCGCGCGGCGAGGATGCGAGGCACGTGCAGCCTGGCCGCGAGGCCAAGTCGATCAGCGCGGAGACCACGTTCGACAGCGACCTGACCGACGTGGCCGACCTCGAGCGCCACCTGTGGCGGCTCAGCGAGAAGCTGGCGCGGCGGCTGAAGGAGCATGACCTGGCGGCCGGCGGCGTGGTGCTGAAGCTGAAGACCACGGATTTCGCCATCCGCACCCGTGCCGGACGGCTGCCGAGCCCGTCGGTGCTGCCCGACCGGCTGTTCGAGATCGGCCGCAGCCTGCTGGTGCGCGAGGCGATCGGGGCGGCGTTCCGGCTGATCGGCATCGGCGCCAATCCACTGCTGCCGCTGGCGGAGGCGGATCGTGGCGACCTGGCCGATACCGAGACGCCGCGTCGTGCCGCCACCCAGGCGGCGATCGATGCGCTGCGTCAGCGCTTCGGGGATGCGGCGATCGGCCGCGGCCGGGGCTGGCCCGGTTGAGCAGGCATCCCGCGGATCAGGCGTCCTGCTGATCACGCCTGGACGGATCAGGCTTGCTGCGGGTCGCGCCTGGACTCACGCCTGGACGGATCAGGCTTGGATGGATCGGGCCTGGGCTGGACAAGACACCCGGGTCGATGGAACCGCGGGCCGATCAGACCTCGGGCGGTGCCGCGGCGATCGGGATTTCGCGGGCCTCGGGCTGGTCGCCCATGCCCGGCGCGCGGCCGTCCATCTCTTCGGCTTCGCCGCCATTCTGGCCCGGATCCTCGTTGCCATAGGGCCGCCGGGTGCCGGTATGCTGCTGGCCGTTCTGCTGGCCGCCCTGCTGCGCCGCCTGGTTCATCGCGTTCAGGATGCGGAAATAGTGCTCGGCGTGCTGGAAGTAGCTTTCCGCCATCACGCGGTCGCCGCCGCCGGTGGCATCGCGGCCGAGTTGCAGGTACTTCTCGAACAACTGCTGGGCCGTTCCGCGGATGCGGAGGTCGGGACCGCTGCTGTCGAAGACGTGGTTGCGGTTGAGCGGAATGCCGCCTCCACCGCTGCCGCCGTGATGTCGCAGCCCGCTGCCTCCACCGCCGCCGCCACCGGGTCGATGGCCGCGTCCACGCATGCGTTTCATGTTCATAATTGTCGCTGTCGAGCCTTCTCTGTTGCTGGCCATCGGTCGCAGGGACACGCGGTTCAACCCGACGGCGTCCCGGGGAAATGTCCCTCGGCCAGGCGTCTACCCATCGGCATTGGTTCCGGCTAGTACCCCGGCCTGAGGCCCGGGTGCCTGGGGTTGGCCATCGTGTGGCCGACCCTGCCGAAGCTCAAGCTAGACTGCTGGTACCACTCTGCCAAACGGTTTTTTCATGGTGATGTATG
The DNA here is from genome assembly GCA_037201625.1 of Acetobacteraceae bacterium. Lineage (GTDB taxonomy): Bacteria > Pseudomonadota > Alphaproteobacteria > Acetobacterales > Acetobacteraceae > JAMXLO01. The sequence continues at coordinate 42,226 of JBBCGR010000005.1, forward strand.
CCGCATCACCAGCGCGCGGGGAATGCCGCCCAGGTCCGCCACGGCGGTGCCCGCCAGCCCGGCTCGCCGCGCCAGATCGGCCGCCATCGGCGCCTGCCCGGCGCCGAGTTCCATGACGGCCACCCCCGACTCGCCGATAAGCCGGGGCAGCGCGGGCAGCAGGCGGCGCCAGGCGGCGAACCCATCGGCGCCGCCGTCGAGCGCGGACAAAGGCTCGAAGTCCGCCACCTCGGGCATCAGGCGGCCGATCTCCGCGGTGGCGATATAGGGCGGGTTGCACAGCACGAGGTCGAAGCGGGCATCCAAAGCATCGGCCCAGTCCCCGCACAGGAAGCCGGTGCGGTCCGCGAGGTGCAGCGCGGCGGCGTTGCGCGCGGCGAGCGCCGCCGCCGCAGGCACCCGGTCCACGCCGATGCCGAAGGCGGCGGGGAACTCCGACAGCACCGCCAGCAGCAGGCAGCCGGTGCCCGTGCCGAGATCGAGCACGCGGCGGGGCGGGGGGCGGCCGGCGAAGGCAGCCAGCGCGGCCTCCACCAGCGTCTCGGAGTCCGCGCGGGGGATCAGCGTCGCCGATGAGACGACGAAATCCAGGCTCCAGAACTCGCGATGGCCGACGATCAGGGCCAGCGGTTCGTGCGCCTCCCGCCGGGCGAGCAGCGGCTGGAACCGCGCCTCCGCCACCGGCGCATCCGGGTCGCGCAGCAGGTCCTCGACCGCGACGCCGAGCGCATGCGCCAGCAGCAGCCGTGCCTCCAGCCGCGGATTGTCGATCCCGGCCTGGCTCAGGCGGGAGGCGGCGATACCGATCGCCTGCCGGACCGTGAGGCTCAGGCCGCCTGGCTGGCCGCCCGCTTCGCCTGGGCGCGTAGCACCCGGCGCTTCAGGGCCTTGCCGTCCTCGGTGAGGCGGCCGTTCGGCGTGCCGAGCAGGTAGGCGTCGATGCCGCCCTTGTGCTCGACCGTGCGGATCGCGCGCGTGGTCATCCGCAGACGGATCGCGATGCCCAGGATGTCGGACAGCAGCGATGCGTCCTGCAGGTTGGGCAGGAAGCGGCGGCGGGTCTTGTTGTTGGCGTGGCTGACGTTGTTGCCGGTCAGCACGCCCGTGCCGGTGATCTGGCAGCGGCGGGACATCGCAGGAAACCTCGATCCGATCGGAAGCGGCGGGTTATGGCCAAGCCGGCCCGGGGCGTCAAGCGGCGGCGGACCGGTCGGCGAGGAATGCCATCGGCGAAAGCCGGACGCGCGACGCCCGGGTCAGCCTCCCGTCACGCTCATGTGGCGTGTCACCGCTGGGCGGTCGTGGCGGCGGTCGATGATGAAGTCGTGGCCCTTCGGCTTGCGGCTGATCGCCTCGCGGATCGCATCGTCCAGTTCCGCGTCGGTCGCGCCGGCGCGCAGCACCCCGCGCAGGTCGGCATCATCGTCCTGGCCCAGGCACATGTACAGCGTGCCGGTGCAGGTCAGCCGAACGCGGTTGCAGCTTTCGCAGAAATTATGGGTCATCGGCGTGATGAAGCCGATGCGCCGGCCGGTCTCGGTCACGTTGAAATAGCGGGCCGGGCCGCCGGTGCGGTAGTCGGTGTCCTCCAGCGTCCAGCGCCGGCGCAGCCGCGAGCGGACGATCGACAGCGGCAGGTACTGGTCCGTGCGGTCGCCGCTGATGTCGCCCATCGGCATGGTCTCGATCAGGCAGAGGTCGAAGCCGTGGTCGCCGCACCAGGCGAGCATCGAATCGAACTCGTCCTCGTTGACGCCCTTCATGGCGACGGCATTGATCTTGATCGCCAGCCCCGCCTCCTTGGCGGCGAAGATGCCGTCGAGCGTCGCGCCGATCTTGCCCCAGCGGGTGATCGCCGCGAATTTCTCGGGGTCCAGCGTGTCGAGCGAGACGTTGATGCGGCGGACGCCGGCCGCGACCAGGCCATCGGCCAGCTTGGCAAGCTGGGTACCGTTGGTGGTGACGGTGACCTCGCGCAGGCCGCCATCGCCCAGGCGGGCGCCGAGGCTGCGGAACAGCGTCATCACGTCGCGGCGCACCAGGGGTTCGCCGCCGGTGATGCGGATCTTGTTGGTGCCGAGCCGGATGAAGGCGGCACAGATCCGGTCCAGTTCCTCGAGCGTCAGCAGGTCCCGCTTCGGCAGGAACGTCATGTCCTCCGCCATGCAGTAGACGCAGCGGAGGTCGCAGCGGTCGGTGACCGATACGCGCAGGTAGGTAATGGATCGGCCGAACGGATCGATCATTGGAGGGGACGTACTCCTTTCCACCCTGTGACTTGCGCCATCCGAGTGCGAGGTTCAAGGGCCGTGTGCCCCTCGACGTACACGACGCATGGCCCGTAACTTGCGTGCGATTTTTCGCATACCCTATCGCTCCCTGGGGGAAGGGAACCGATGGCCGGCATGAGCGAGACACTGCGCCTGGCGGAGCTGTTGTGTGCTCGGCTCTGCCACGACCTCAGCGGTCCGCTGGGGGCGCTGATCGGGGTCATCGAAATCGCCCGTGATGAGCAGCCTGCCAGCGAGGCGCTGAGCCTGGCCGAGGAGACCGCGGTCGAACTGGCGCAACGCCTCAAGCTGCTGCGCGCGGCGTGGGGGCATGACGAAGACGAAATGGACGTGAGGCGGCTGCGCGGGTTTGCCGACTGCCTGTCCTCCAGCCGGCGGGTCCTGCTGGACCTGGCGGGCCTGGAGCCGGACGCGGTGTTTGCGCCGCCGGCCGGGCGCATGGTGCTGAATCTTCTTCTGCTGGCGGCCGAGAGCCTGCCGGGCGGTGGCATCGTGGCGCTGTCGGGGTCGCCCGACGCCAGCATCCTGGTCACCATCTCCGGGCCGCGCGCCGCATGGCCGGCGGGCTTCAGCGTCTGGCTGGCCGACCAGGCGGCGGCCTGGGAGGCGGTGATGGTCGACGCGCGCGGCCTGCAGGCGCCCCTCACGGCGCTGCTGGCGCGCGGCCACGGGTTCCGGCTGTCCATGCTGATGCCGGCCGGCGCGGTCGGCGATGCCGGGCTGTCCCCGCCGCTGCTGCTGACGCTCGACCCGTCGCGGAGCGTGCGGCTCGGGTAATCCTTCCTCAACATGCCGGCGCCTAGGCTCCCGCATGGACATCACCGTTTGCATCTGCACGCACAACCGGCCTGGCTATCTGCGGGATTGCCTGGCCGGCCTGCAGCGCCAGACGGCCGGGCAGGACCGTTTCGAGATCCTGGTGGTGGACAGCGCCTCGAGCGGCGATGCCCCGTCGCGCATAGCCTTCATGGTGGACGCGATCGCCAACGCCCGCCTGCTGCGCGTCGAGCAGCCGGGCGTCAGTACCGCGCGCAACGCCGGCGCCGATGCGGCGCGCGGCAATTTCATTGCGTATATCGACGATGACGCGATCCCGGCGGTGGACTGGGTGGCGCAGATCGAGGCGGCGATCACCGGGCGGGATCCGCCGCCGGGGCTGATCGGCGGCCGCATCCTGCCGTTGTGGGAGGTGCCACTGCCGGCCTGGTGGCCCGAGCAGTTGCGCGGCACGCTGTCGATCATCGAGAGCGAGTGCGAGGGCGAGTACCGTTCGGAAGCGGTGCCACCGGAGCTGGAGCCCTATGGGGCGAACATGGTCGTGCACGTGCCCTCGCTGCAGGCGGTCGGCGGCTTCGGCCGGCACAGCGGGCGGACCGGCAAGGGGCTGCTGTCGGATGAGGAGGTGCAGCTTGCCTGGCGGCTGCAGGCGGCAGGGCACTCGGCCCGGTACGATCCGCGGATCGTGGTGCAGCATCAGATCCAGGCGGCGCGGCTGACGCCGGCCTGGCTGCTGTCGCGGCTGTACTGGCAGGGCGCCTCCACCGTGCTGACGCGCCGGCTGCTCGGCCATGCCGATGCGGTGTGGCAGGAACTGCCGCGCCGGCTGACGGTGGCGGCCTTGCTGGCGCCGTTTGCGCTGCTGCCGCGCCGCAGCACCTGGCTGCTGCCGTGCCGCTGGCGGTTCGCCTATGCCGCCGGCTTCGTCCGTGCCGCGCTCGGACCAGGGCTGGTGCCGAACGGACAGCCGTGATGCTGCTGTACCAGTGGCGCGGGGCGGAGCGGAATTTCGGCGACGAGTTGAATGCGCTGCTGTGGCCGGTGCTGCTGCCGGACTTCTTCGACGATGACCCGGGGGCGCTGTTCCTCGGCATCGGCTCGGTGCTGGACGCGCGGCATGACCAAGCGGTCCGGAAGGTGGTGGCCGGCGCCGGCTATGGCGGCTACCAGCCGCCCCCGGTGCTGGACGCGCGCTGGACCATCCATTGGGTGCGCGGGCCGTGCACGGCGCGGCGCCTGGGGCTGCCGGAGGCGTGCGGGCTCGGCGATCCGGCGATGCTGCTGCCGTTACCTCGCCCCGAGGGGCTCCCGCTGCCCAGTGGCGAGGGCGGCCGGGCCGTGGGGCTGATGCCGCATTTCGAGAGCCTGCATCTCGGCGCCTGGCGCGAGGCGGCCGCCGCTGCCGGCATGACGCTGCTCGACCCGCGCGGCGATCCGGCAGCGATCCTGGCGGCGATCACCGGCTGCCGGCTCCTGCTGACCGAGGCGATGCACGGCGCCATCGTCGCCGATGCGCTGCGCGTGCCGTGGATCGCGCTGCGTCCGCTGGCGGCCGTCCATCGGCCGAAATGGCAGGACTGGGCCGCCGCCCTGGGGCTCGAGGTCCGCTTCCAGGTCCTGCGTCCCTCCTCGCTGGCCGAATGGCTGCGCGCCTCGCCGCTGGCGGCCACGCATCGCGGCGGCCGCCTGCTGGCTGCCGCCGGACCGGTGCTGGCCTCCGTCGCGCGGCAGCGCTTCATCGGGCATGCCACGGCGGGGCTGATCGCTGCCGCCCGGGCGCCGCCGCAGCTTTCCGATCCGGTGGCACTTGACCGCTGCCGAACACGAATGCAGGAGCGGTTGCAGACCCTGCGGTGCAACCCGCCGCGGGCTGCCCCTTCTGCCTTGCATCGCCGCGCCACTTCCGCGTACCACGGCTGATCGGCGCGCCAGGCGGCTTCCGCCGTCCGTCACCTGTTGCCACGGAGCGTCCGGCCCTCATGACATCCTATCCCGACCAGCCCAACCACGACCTGCTGACGCGTATTCCTCTGAGCGCGCGCGTGGTGCTGGATGTCGGCTGCAACACCGGAGCGCTCGGCCTGGCGTACCGCCGCTTCAATCCGCGCGCGCAGCTTCTGGGGATCGAACTCAACCCCGCATCGGCCGCGATCGCGGCGGAGCGGCTCGACGAGGTGGCGGTCGCCGATGTGGACCGCGACCCGATGCCGTTCGCGCTGGACCGGCCGATCGACTGCATCGTCTACGGCGACGTGCTCGAACACCTGCGCGATCCCTGGCCGGTGCTGCGCCGCCACGCGGAGGCGTTGAGCGACGACGGCACGATGCTGATCTGCGTGCCGAACATGCAGCATTGGAGCTTCGCCGACCGGTTGCTGCGCGGCACCTGGCGCTATGAGCCGAATGGCCTGCTGGACGAGACGCATCTGCGCTGGTTCAGCGTGGACACGATGCGCGAAGGGCTGGAGGCCGCCGGCCTCGTGCCGTACGAGGTCGCGCCGCGCATCTTCGAACCCGAGCACGCCAGGGAATTCACTGCCGCCATCACCCCGGCGCTCGCGGCACTCGGGGTCGATCCCGACCTGTATCTCCAGCGGGCCATGCCGCTGCAGCATGTCTGGCGCGTGCTCAAGCGCGGGCGGCCGCACATGTCGGTGGTGGCGAGCATGCTGCGGCCGATCGGCGGCGTGTCGCACGTGCGCATCGTCTACCCGCTGCAGGCGCTGGCCACCGACCCGTCGGTGCAGACCCAGGTCGCGACCGGCGGCCCGATCGTGGTGCCCGGCGGCGACATGCCGCGCATCTTCGTGCTGCACCGGCCGATGCTGTCGGGTGACCATGGCGTGACGGTGATCCGCAACCTGCTGGCCGAGGGCTGGGTGGTGGTGACCGAGTTCGACGACCATCCCGACCATTTCGGCATGCTCGACGATCCCGGCCAGCTTGCCTTCCGCGGCGTCCATGGGGTGCAAACCAGCACCCAGCCGCTCGCGGGGGTGCTGCGCGCGCACAATCCCGAGGTCGCGGTGTTCCCGAACGCCATGCGGGTGCTGCCGGACGTGCGCAACTTCGCCGAGCCAGACGTGCTCACGCTGTTCTTCGGCGCGCTGAACCGCGAGCGCGACTGGGCGCCGCTGATGCCGGTGCTGAACGATGTGGCGGAGAAGGCCGGCGAGCGGCTGCGCTTCTGCGTGGTGCACGACCAAGGGTTCTTCGACGCGCTGCACTCGCCGCACAAGCAGTTCACGCCGACCTGCGACTACGACACCTATCTCGGCCTGCTGGGGCAGTGCGAGATCTCGCTGATGCCGCTCTCCGACACGCCGTTCAACCGTGCCAAATCGGACCTCAAGTTCATCGAGGCCGGGGCCTGCCGGGTGGCGGCGGTGGCGAGCCATGTCGTGTATGCCAACAGCATCGAGGACGGCCACACCGGCCTGCTGTTCAACTCGCCGGACGAACTGCGCGACCGCCTGCTGCGCCTGGTGGCGATGCCCGATCTGGCGCGCGGCCTCGGGGATGCGGCACGCCACTACATCGCGAGCGAGCGGATGCTGGCCTACCAGGTGGCGCCGCGGATCGCCTGGTACCGGTCGCTGTGGGCACGGCGCGCCGAACTGAACGAGGCGCTCCAGGCCCGCCTGGCCGCGCTGACGCCGGCGCGCAACGCCGAGGCCGCGCTGCCCTGAGGGGCGGCGCGTCGTAGCGGCGGAGGGGCGTAGCGGGAGCGTCGCCGATGGCGCGGTGCTCGATGCTGCGGCGCACCGCCTGGGAGGTGGCCATCCGGCTCGGCGCGTCGCCGCCCGTCACGATCTGGATTGTCGGGCTCGCGGTGCGCGCCCCGCCGGCGATGGTCGGCGCCGCGGCGCTGCCGACGACACTGCGGCCCGATTTGCTCGACGCCTGACCGCCTGCGCCCGCTTGCCCCGCCCCGCCTCATCCGTGCCGGCGCGGGTTTCCGACGATGCGGCCGGGTTCAGGTCGGCCGCGGTTGGAACACGCTCCAGGTGAACGGCCCCGGCGGCCCGTCGCCCGCGACCGTCGTGCCCTTCACTTCGATCGAGCGAAAGCGCTGTGCGCGGAAGCCGGCGGAGAAATGCCCGGCGGCCAAGCCGGCCTTCAGCTTCAGCGCGGCCAGGAACTGGCGACGGTCGGGCAGTTGCTCCCACACCGCCGGCAGGAACAGCGAGCGGCGCCCCAGATCCTCGATGATCAGCCCGTCCACGCCCGGCCGAAGCTGCGCCAGCAGGTCCGCCTCGGACGCGAACGCCATCGGCGCCGGCGGCGTCAGCACCGAGACCGAGAGCGCCAGCCCGGGCAGTTCCAGCCAGTCGAGCCTGGCGAACCGCCAGTCCCGGAACGCCGCGTTGAACCCGTGCTGCACCACGTCCACCAGCAGCGGCCGGTGCGCGACGGCGGAGCCGATGCAGCCGCGCAGTTCGCCGTTGCGGTACAGCGTGACGAACGCCGCGCCGGGTGCGGCCAGCAGCGGCGGCAGGTCCGGGCCGGCGCGCACCTGCGGCGGCTGGCCGGTATCCAGCCCGATCGCGATCGACTGCCGCACGAGGTCGATCAGCAGTGGTCCCACCGCCTCCACCGCCGCCCGCTCGGCATCCTCGGGCGCGGGCTCGTGCAGCGCCCAGGCGCCGTAGCCCACGACGCGGTCGCGCGGGCCGGCCGTGTCGCCGGAGTTGCGCAGGTCGAGCCGCTCGATCGTCATGCCCCGCCGGCGCGCCGCCAGCAGCAGGCCGCGCGTCGGGATCGCGCCGCACGCCTCCGCCGGGCCCAGCGCATCGAGGTCGAACCGCTCGATCGCCGCCGCCGTCGTCTCGTCCAGCCGGCGGCAGGCGGCGTAGTCATGGAAATGCGACAGGTCGGTGGAGACCACCACGAGCGTCTCCGGCCCGCCCCACAGCGCATCGAGCACCGCGGCCACCGCGTCCGCCGGCGCGTCGCCCGCGACGATCGGCACCAGTGCGAAATCGCCCAGCACATGCTGCAGGAACGGCACATGCACCTCGAGCGCGTGCTCGCGCTGATAGGCCGCCTCCAGCACGCCCACCATCGGCAGCGTCCGCAGCCGCGCGATCGCCTCGAGGTCGAGCCGCACAGTCCCGCCTGGCATCGCCCAGGCCTGCGCCGTGTCCACGGCGAACCCGCGGAACGCCACGTGATGCGACGGCCCGATCAGCACCACGCGGCGGATGCTGCCGCGCGCCGCCGCCAGGCGGGCATAGGCGCGGGCCGCCACCGGACCGGAATACGCGTAGCCGGCGTGCGGGCCGATGATCGCCTTGGGCCAGGTGGGTGCCGGCGCGGCGTTGGCGGCCTCGGATAGGAACAGCGCAAGCTGCCGCTCCAGCGCCTCGCGGTCGGCTGGATAGAAGGTGCCGGCGACGGCCGGTTGGCGGATCGCGCTCATTGCGCCCGGGTGATCATGTGCCCAGATTACCATGCATGGATGCGGCGGTTGAAGGCGCGGTGTTCCCTGGCCGCCACTGGCATGCGCTGCCGGACGGGCGCATCCAGTGCGACGTGTGCCCGCGCTATTGCCGGCTGCACGAGGGCCAGCGCGGGCTGTGCTTCGTTCGCGCGCGCCAGGACGATGCGATCGTGCTGACCACCTATGGACGGTCGTCCGGGTTCTGCGTCGATCCGATCGAGAAGAAGCCGCTGAATCATTTCCTGCCCGGAACGCCGGTGCTGTCGTTCGGCACCGCCGGCTGCAACCTGACCTGCCGGTTCTGCCAGAACCACGACATCAGCAAGGCGCGCGAGACGGAGCGGCTGAACCAGGCGGCCTCGCCCGCGATGATCGCGGAGGCCGCACGCCAGCTTGGCTGCCGGTCGGTGGCGTTCACCTACAACGATCCGGTGATCTTCCTGGAATACGCGGTGGACACGGCGCATGCCTGCCGTGCGGCCGGTGTGAAGACGGTGGCGGTGACCGCCGGCTACATCGCACCCGCGGCGCGCGAGGAGTTCTTCGCCGTGATGGATGCGGCCAATGTCGACCTGAAGGGCTTCACCGAGCCGTTCTACCGCAGCCTGTGCGGCGCGCGCCTGAGCGACGTGCTGGATACGCTCATATGGATCAAGAGCCGGACAAATGTATGGCTCGAGGTCACCACACTGCTGATCCCGGGCGAGAACGACGGCGATGCCGAGATCGGCGCGCTGTCCGCCTGGTTCGCGGCCGAACTCGGGCGCGATGTGCCGCTGCATTTCACCGCGTTCCATCCGGACTGGCGCATGCGTGACCATCCCCCGACGCCGCCCGCGACGCTGACCCGCGCGCGGGCGATCGCGATGAGCCACGGGCTGCGGTATGTGTATACGGGCAACGTGCATGACGGCGCGGGGGGCAGCACGTACTGCCATGGCTGTGGCGGATTGCTGATCGGGCGCGATTGGTACGAGTTGACCGGTTGGGGGCTGGATGCCGCGGGTCGCTGCCGGGCGTGTGGCACCGCGGCGGCCGGGGTGTTCGACGCGGTGCCGGGGGATTGGGGACGCAAGCGGCAGCCGGTGCGGTTCGGGGGGTAGGGGTAGCGGAGGCGGCGGTCGGGGGCGGTCTTTGAGTGGAGAGATGTCACGGTGGGTGGTTTTGCGACGGTCCCTTCTTCGGGGAAGGTGAGCAGTCGGACATTCGATAGACGCCGGCGGTGAAGCCTCTGCTCCGGATTGTGGTGAAGGTTTTCCAGCCTTGGGGGAAGGCTGTCGGGTGGCTTGATCTTCTACAGGCGCTCGCACCTAAGGATTGAAGGGCTTACCGTCGGTGCCGGATTGGTGCAACGTAGTGCCAATAATCGGAGCGACGCGAGTCTTGGGTGAACATGGATAACGCGAACCGGTGCGCGCCTAAGGCTCTGGCGGCGCAGGAGCAGGCAGACCCTCACACCCGTGAGATACCGGAAGCGGCGACGGCGCACGATATGTGCTTGCCGCGCCACAAACCGATACGGCTAGAACAGCTTCAAATTCCCTCACCGAAGCGGAACCGCAAATTCCTGAGTGGCTGGGAAGGCTTCTTCCCCTATTATGCAGGATACCCCGAAGCATTCGCTCACGAGGTGCTCCGTAGCGCGCAGTTGCCGCCGGGAGCCGTTGTGCTCGATCCGTGGAACGGCAGCGGGACGACGACGCTCGTAGCATCCCGCCTCGGATTAACCGCGCACGGCCTCGACTTAAATCCCGTTATGGTGGTAGTTGCACGAGCACGCCTCCTCCCTCCCAGCGAAGCAAGCCATCTAAAGCCGCTCGCCGCCACTATCGTCCCCGTTAATAAATTATCGCCGCCTCTCGTCGAGAATGATCCATTGCTTGATTGGTTTGAACCCGAGATGGCAGCCATGGTGCGCGCAATTGAGCGCAATATCGGATTCACCTTGCTCGGCGAGAACGCCGTTGCTCCCGACACGGTGAGATTAGATCAGATCTCCGGTACCACGGCAACTTTGTACGTTGCCTTATTCGCCGCATGTCGACGTATGGTCCGCCAGTTCATGTCGTCCAATCCGACCTGGCTGCGACGACCGCACGTTGGCGAGGCTAAGGTGACAGGCGACGCCTCACGGATCAGTTCATTATTCCAAGAGAACGTGACAGCAATGGCCAATGCCCTCACCGCCATTCGCTTGCCAAACGAGGTGCCGTCAAATCGGATCAATCCGCAAGTCCTGTCCGCCGACTCTGCCTCGTTTTCTCTGCCTAGACAGAGCGTAGACTTTATTCTTACGTCGCCCCCATATTGTACGCGCATCGATTATACGGCAGCAACTCGCATCGAGTTAGCGGTGCTCGATCCTCTTGTTTCGCTCAAGTCGCATGAATTGAAGAGAAAGATGATTGGATCCACGCAGGTCCCCATCCACAAGCCTGAGCCGAGGAGCGATTGGGGGCCGACATGCCTCGGATTCCTTGAGCGCTTGCGCTCGCATCGGTCGAAAGCTTCAGCAACCTACTATTATGTGACGCACCTTGACTACTTTGACAAATTGGTCTCGTCGATCGCCAATCTGGCCAGTACACTCAGGCCGGCGGGTGCGGCGGTTTTTGTAGTGCAAGACTCCCATTACAAGGAGATCCACAACGACCTGCCTACGATCGTTACTGAGTTGACGGCGGCGAAGGGCCTCGTTCTCGCGCGACGAGACAACTTTCAGTTCAAGCGATCAATGGCCGGAATTCATCCTCATTCGCGCGCTTACGGGCGGCCGGCAGGCGGTGTCGAAGCAGTGCTCTGCTTCCATAGGGAATGATATGCACAGGCGTCGTCGATGAGAGAACCAAAGTCCGACCTCATTGCAGCCATTGCATCGAGCGTGCGATTGGCAAGTACTCACGCGCTCGATCTGTCCTTCAACGAGCTTATGGACATGTGGGAAAACCACGAGCTCGACATTCAGCCGGACTATCAGCGCCTTTTCCGGTGGACCGATGAGCAGCAATCCCGCTTCATCGAATCCCTCCTACTCGAAATGCCCGTGCCACCCATCTTCGTTATTGAGGAGGAGGAGGGCAGATATCTGCTCATCGACGGCCTCCAGCGCATATCGTCTTACCTTCACTTCCGGGGGAAGCTGTCCGCGCCTCATTTCAATCCGCCAGTCGAGTCTGGGCACATGCTAGAATTGGTCGATTGTGATATCGTGCCAGAACTCAACGGCTCAACCTATGATTCGCTGCCAACAGCGCTGCAGATTCGGCTGAAGCGGGCTTTCATCCGAGTAGAGGTGATCCGGAAAGAGACCGATCCTAGATTCAAGTACCACATGTTCAAGCGACTCAATACAGGCGGCGAGGTGCTTTCTGAGCAGCAGGTGAGAAATGCGACCATTCGGCTTCTCGACCCGCGCCTGCCGGACTTTATCATCACCACCAGTCAGATACCCAATTTCCAAGAAACATTGACCTATCTTACGGACGAGCGACGGCTATCAGCTTTCGATCAAGAGCTCGTCGTTAGATTCTTCGCACTGAAGAACCAGCGCGGCCGCTTTCGTCACGGGGTAGCGGAGTTCCTGACGAACTTTATGGAGGGTATCGCAGACCCCAAGCGCGCCGAGCCATTTGATTACGACTTCGAGACGGCTTGTTTCAAGAAAACATTTGACCTCCTCAAGGCTGCTCTTGGAGAATACGCGTTCGCGTTCGCTAACCGGAGGAGAGACGACCTGAGTGGAGGGTTCAGCATATACCACTTCGAGGCCATCACCATCGGACTACAGACCATTCTGGACCGCATCAGCCCGACCGACGCGTCAAAGATCGCGCAGCTGACGATTGCGCTCCGTACAATCAAGCTCGATCCGGAATTCATTCGTTTAACGACGGGTGGTGGTAAGAACTCACCGGGCCCTCTGAACGACCGGATAAACTTTGTGGCGACCAGGCTGACCAATGAGTTCTCCTGACGATGTGTTGCAAGATCTTGAGCGCGACCGCGAGCAACGGGAGGCCGAAATCCGGCTTGTCGAGAACTTGGCCACACGTTCGACCAGTGATGCGGAGCGGAGTATGTTACGTCGATCGCTGGTCCTCTTGACCTATGCGCACTTGGAGGGTTTCTGCAAGTTCGCTTTATTCGCCTATGTTGCCGCAGTGAACGCAGCACGAGTTCCGTGCCGAGAGGCCGCTGTACCCCTTGTGGCAGCCACACTGACGAAGGTCTTCGGTGCGTTGCGTGAGATAAACCGGAAGCACCCGGTGTTCGCACGAGCTTTGCCGGATGATCAGAGGCTGCACATGTCCGCGCGGGAGCAACGTTTCGTAGAGGAGTTCGAAAACATTACCGCGCACCTCGTAGAGATCCCGGACAACGTTGTCGATACAGAGTCAAACCTTAACGCGGTAGTGCTGAAGAAGATCCTGTTTCAACTCGGGTTGAACTTTGCCTCTGTTGACGCCCATAGCAACACGATTGGACGCCTGCTCGGATTTCGAAATGCAATTGCTCACGGTGACGCCATAAAGGTCCCAAGAGACCGAGAAGCTAAAGAGTTTCTGGTCTCAACATTCGAAATCATGGGCTTAGTGCAGACGGAGATTTACGATGCACTGCGACGTGAGGCATATCGTCGGAACGTGGCGTAACGGGCGCCTTGAATGTCCGTTTCCCGAATCGAGGGTTTGACCGCTGCACGCCCGCATCGGATCGAAGGCCGTCCACCCGCACCCATACCGCCACCCCACCCCCAACCCCCCACCATCCCCATCCCCGACATTCTGTGCTACCCCCGGGCCAATCGCGAACCACCAGGACCACCCACCCATGCCCGCCTACCGCTCCCGCACCACCACCCACGGCCGCAACATGGCCGGCGCCCGCAGCCTGTGGCGTGCCACGGGCATGACCGACAAGGATTTCGGCAAGCCCATCATCGCCATCGCCAACTCCTTCACCCAGTTCGTCCCGGGCCACGTGCACCTGAAGGACCTGGGCCAGCTCGTGGCGCGCGAGATCGAGGCGGCGGGCGGCGTGGCCAAGGAGTTCAACACCATCGCCGTCGATGACGGCATCGCCATGGGCCATGACGGCATGCTCTACAGCCTGCCCTCGCGCGAGCTGATCGCCGATGCCGTGGAATACATGGTCAACGCGCACTGCGCCGATGCGCTGGTCTGCATCAGCAACTGCGACAAGATCACGCCCGGCATGCTGATGGCCACGATGCGGCTGAACGTGCCGACGGTGTTCGTCTCCGGCGGGCCGATGGAGGCCGGCAAGGTCATCAAGGGCGGCGTCACCCAGCGTGCCGACCTGATCACCGCCATGGTCGCCGCCGCCGATCCCAACGTGACCGACGCGGACGCCGAGGCGCAGGAGCGCTCGGCGTGCCCGACCTGCGGGTCGTGCTCGGGGATGTTCACCGCCAACTCGATGAACTGCCTGACCGAGGCGCTGGGCCTGGCGCTGCCCGGCAACGGCAGCCTGCTGGCCACGCACGCCGACCGCCGCAACCTGTTCGTCGAGGCGGGCTGGCTGATCGTCGACCTGGCACGGCGCTGGTACGAGCAGGACGATGCGACAGCGCGGCCGCGGGAGATCGCCGGCTTCCGGGCATTCGAGAATGCCATGTGCCTGGACATCGCGATGGGCGGCTCCACCAACACCGTGCTGCACCTGCTGGCCGCGGCGCAGGAAGGCCAGGTGCCGTTCACGCTCGCCGACATCGACCGGCTGTCGCGCAAGGTGCCCAACCTGTGCAAGGTCGCGCCGTCGAAGGGCGACGTGCACATGGAGGACGTGCACCGCGCCGGCGGCATCATGGCGATCCTGGGCGAACTGGACCGCGCCGGACTGCTGCACCGCGACGTACCCACCGTGCACACCGGATCGCTGGGTGCCGCGCTGGAGCGCTGGGACGTCCACCATGGCGGCGAGCGTGCCGTCACGCTGTTCCGTGCCGCGCCGGGCGGGGTGCGCACCACCCAGGCGTTCAGCCAGGCCAGCCGCTACGACGAGCTGGACCTCGACCGCAGCGGCGGCGTGATCCGCGACGTGGCGCACGCGTTCAGCCGCGACGGCGGACTGGCCGTGCTGTTCGGCAACCTCGCGCAGGACGGTGCCGTCGTGAAGACCGCCGGCGTCGATCCGGGCTCGCTGGTGTTCTCCGGTCCGGCGCATGTGTTCGAGAGCCAGGACGCGGCGGTCAGCGGTATCCTGAGCGACAAGGTGAAGCCGGGTGAGGTGGTGGTGATCCGCTACGAAGGCCCCAAGGGCGGGCCGGGCATGCAGGAGATGCTGTATCCGACCAGCTACCTGAAATCGAAGGGCCTGGCGAAGCATTGTGCGCTGATCACCGACGGCCGCTTCTCGGGCGGCAGCGCCGGGCTCAGCCTGTGCCACATCTCGCCCGAGGCGGCCGAGGGCGGCACGATCGGGCTGGTGGAGGACGGCGACGTCATCGAGATCGACATCCCGAACCGCATCCTGCGCGTGGCGCTGAGCGATGAGGAACTGGCGGCCCGCCGCTCACGCATGGAGGCGCGCGGCCGGGACGCGTGGCGGCCGAACCGCGAGCGCAACGTGTCCACCGCCCTGCAGGCCTATGCCGCGCTGACCACCAGTGCGGCGCGCGGCGCGGTGCGCGACGTCTCGCAGGTGGCGCGGCGCGGCTGAGGCTGCCTCGCCACGTCCTCGCCCGGCCCGCGGCGGGTATGGCGCCCGCGCGCGGGGAGCGAGGGGCGGCGCCTGCGCCTACCGCCCCACCAGCTTCGCCGCGCCCTCGATCACCTCGTCCCAGTCGTCGACCTCGCGGTTGACCGGCGCCACCAGCACATGCTGCACGCCGACCGCCTCGTAGGCCGCCAGCTTGTCGCGCAATTCCCCCTGGTCCTTGCCGTTCCAGTGCAGCCGCATCGAGATGGTGAAGTCGTCGCCTGGCCGCTCCGCGCGCAGGCGGGCCACGATCGGCGCGGTCTCCTCCGGCGTCTCGCGTGAGCCGTGCCAGCCATCGGCGATGCGCGCGGTGCGCTTCAGCGCCACGTCGGAACTGCCGCCGATCCATAGCGGGATGCGGCTGACCGGCTGCGGCAGCATGGTCATGTCGACGATCTTCGCCGGGATGTATTTGGTTTCGAACGTAACCGGATCCTGCTCCCACACCGCGCGCATCATCGCGATGCCTTCGTCCATGCGCCGGCCGCGCTCCTTGAACGGCACGCCGAGGGCGGCGAACTCCGGCTCCAGCCAGCCCACGCCGGCGCCCAGGATCAGGCGCCCGTTGGACATGTTGTGCAGGCTGGCAAGCTCCTTCGCCAGCGGCAGCGGATGGCGCATCGGCAGCACCAGCACCGTGGTGCCGAGCTTCACGCGCTCGGTGACGGCGGCAACGTAGCTCAGCGTCACCACCGGGTCGTAGAACAGCGGCGAACGCGGGAACTGCGCGCGCGGCACGATGATGTGCTCGCTCACCCACACATCCTCGAACCCCTGGGCCTCGGCGCGCATCGCATGGCGGCGGATCAGCGCCGGCGTGGCCTGCTCGCCGGCGTGCGGCAGATGAATCCCGAGCTGCAGCATGTTGTCCCTCCCGTGTCCGGGTCGCAGAATGCGCCGAACCGCACGAGGAGGAAACCGTACCATGCCCGCATCGCGATGGGACCTGGACGCACCGCCGGTCCGCTATCCGGACGCCGATGTCGTCTCGCTCGATCCACGCTTCGACCGCATCCTGCTGGGCCACGCCGCGATCGAACGCATCGCCGGCGGCTGCCGCTTCACCGAAGGCCCGGTGTGGTTCGGCGACACGCGGCAATTGCTGTGGAGCGACATCCCCAACGACCGCATCCTGCGCTGGGATGAGGAGACCGGCGCCGTCAGCCTGTTCCGCAAGCCGTCGCACTTTGCCAACGGCAACACGCGCGACCGGCAGGGTCGGCTGATCACCTGCGAGATGGGGTCGCAGCGGCTGACGCGCACCGAGTACGACGGCACCATCACCGTGCTGGCGGACCGCTTCGAGGGCAAGCGGCTGACCGGGCCGAACGACGTGGTGGTAACGACCGACGGCTCGATCTGGTTCAGTGACAACGGCGCCGGCATCCGCACCAACTACCTGGGCGCCAAGGGCACGCCGGAGTTGCCGTTCCGGGTGTACCGCATCGACGGGCGGACCGGGAAACTCGACATCGCGATCGACGACATGGCGCGGCCGAACGGGCTGGCATTCTCGCCCGACGAAACGAGGCTGTACGTGGTGGACACGCCGGCGGAGCCGAAGACCACGCATGTCTATGACGTTGTAGAGAACGGCACGAAGGCGGTGAACGGCCGGCTGTTCTTCGAGGGCAAGGGCTGGGCCGACGGCATCCGCGTCGACACCGAGGGGAATGTCTGGTGCGGCCTGACCGGCGGCGAGGGCGAGGACGGCGTTGGTATCTACGCGCCTGACGGCAAGCTGATCGGCCGCATCCTGCTGCCCGAGCGCTGCGCCAATGTCTGCTTCGGCGGCGCGAAGCGGAACCGGATCTTCATGGCGGCGAGCCAGTCGATCTACGCGCTGTATGTCGAGGCGCAGGGCGTGCCGGGCGGCTGATCCCAGCACCGCTTCTCGACACGGAGGACGCACGAGGACTGAGGAGCGCCACGGAAGAAGCAGCAGGCGCGCCGCGCGAAGCGCATGAATCTGCTGCTCCGTGGCCCTCCGCCGGTCTCGTTCGTCCTCCGTGTTGAATCCTTTGCGCGACCTGCCGCGCCCCCAGCCCGACGTCAGCCCCCCGGCGCCGCGGCCACCAGGCGCCCGACGCCCGCGAGGATTGCATCCCAGTTGTCGAGTTCGGCCGAGCGCAGCAGGTCGGACGCCACCATCACGTGCTGCACGCCGGCCGCCTCATAGGCGGCCAGGCGGTCGCGCAACTCGCCCAGGTCGCGCCCGTCCCAGTTCACCCGCATGGAGATGGTCAGGTCCGGTCCCGGGCGCTCGGCGCGCAGGCGCTGCACGATGCCGGCGGTCTGCTCCGGCGTCTCGCGTGAGCCGTGCCAGCCATCGGCGAGGCGGATCGTGCGCTCCAGCGCCGCCTCGGAGTTGCCGCCCAGCCACAGCGGAATGGGCACTGACGGCAGCGGCGTCATGGTCATGTCGATGATCTCGGCCGGGATGTACTTCGTGGGGAAGGTCACCGGGTCCTGCGTCCAGAGCGCGCGCATCAACGCGAGGCCTTCGTCCATGCGCCGGCCACGCTGGTGGAAGGGTGCGCCGAGGGCGGCGAATTCCGGGGCGAGCCAGCCGACGCCGGCGCCCAGGATCAGGCGGCCCTCGGACAGGTTCTGCAAGGTCGCGAGTTCCTTCGCCAGCGGCACCGGGTGGCGCATCGGCAGCACCAGGACCGAGGTGCCGAGCCTGACGCGCTCGGTCACGGCGGCGACCCAGGTGAGGGTGAGGACCGGCTCGTAGAACGGCAGCGGGCGGAGGAACTGGGTGCGCGGCAGGATGATATGCTCGCTGACCCAGACATCGGCGATGCCCAGCGCCTCGGCCTGGACGGCGAAGCGGCGGATCAGCGCGGGCGTGGCGCGTTCGCCGGCGTGGGGCAGGTGGATGCCGAACTGCATGGGCAGGTTCCTCCGAATTGTGTCAGGACATTCGTATCAACGCAGCCGTTGCCGTGAGAGCGGCATCATCGCGCCAACGCACGAATTTCCAAGCCACGATGTCGTCCAGGGTGGAAGGGAGAAGCGGCCGGTGGTGCGGGGATGGCCGGCATCCGCGCAGTTTCATCCGGCGGAAGATCCAAGGCCACCGGTCGCGTTCGGCCGCTCGCCGGCGGCGGAGGATGCCGGCGGCGGAAATGAAAGCCAAACTGGCCCGACAGCGTTCAACCGGCCTCGATGAGTTCGGCCATCCGCGCTACGAACCGCCTGGCCGTCCGGATGGCCTCAGCCGCGGTCTCCCGCGTGACCTCGGCGTCCGGGCCGATCTCGTAATCGGCAATGGCCTTGAGGTTGTAGCTGCGACCGAGGAAGGTGCGCAGTTCCGGATCAAGCTGCGGCGTATCCTTGGTCAGCCGCGCAAGCTCGCGTTGCACGCCACGATGGCGCCTCACGACTTCACCCGTGCGTTCGACCAGGAACGCCTGCGCGGCATGCAGACCTGCGAGATACGCCTCGCGCCCGGCTTCGTCGGGCCACCTGCCCAGCATGCCATCCGCCTTGGCAAGACATTCGTGGGCCTTGGCGAGAAAGGCGGCAGCCTCGGGCTTCACAGATCGATGCCGTCCCGCCGAATGCCGAGCATAAGCGGGGTGCGCTGATCATAGGCGCGGGCACGGTAGGGCATCGCATGCACGAACTCGCCGGTCTCTTCGATGAAGCGGGTGCTCAGGTCCGCGAGCAGGTCCAGTTCCGTGCTGCGGTCCGCCATGCCATGCAGGAACACGGCGACGTCATAGTCGGAGTCGGGATGCGCGTTGCCGCGGGCGCGCGAGCCGAACAGCACCACGCGCTCGATGCGGCTGCCGTAAGCTTCGTCCAGGGCCCTGCGAAACCGGCGCAGAACGGGGTCATCGATGAGCGTTGCGGCCATGGCGCCCTCACACGTCCACCATAGCTGGCGCCGCGCCGGCGTGCATCAAGCGAACACCGCCTGCGCCCACCCCCCTACGGCCACCGCGCCGGATGGCTGCCGAACGCCATGCTCGGCCGGTCCCAGCGCACCGGCGTCGCCGCCATCTGCGCCGCGTGGCGCACCGCGCGCAGGCGGCCGAAGCCCGAGTCGGTCTCCTCGATGAACGCGCCGAGGCCCTCCAGCGCCGGTGCCGGGCATGCCAGTCCATCGGCCACCCGCCCCAGGTCGCGGATCCAGCGCCCGGTGCGCGCCAGTGAGACCTGCACGTGCCAGCTCCCGCCCTCGGTCATCCGCCGGTGCAGCGCCGCCAGCGCACCCAGTGCCAGCAGATAGCCCGAGGCGTGGTCCAGCGCCTGGCACGGCAGCGGCTTCGGCGCCGTCTGCCCCGCGGCCTCGGCTTCCGCGTGGTTGAAGCCGCTCGCCGTCTGCACCAGCGAATCGAAGCCGCGCCGCCCCGACCACGGTCCTGCCGCCCCATAGGCCGACAGCGACACGTGCACGATGCCGGGCCGCAGCCGCGCCGTGTCCTCGGGCGCGAAGCCGTGCCGCGCGATCGCGCCGGGCCGGTAGCCCTGCACGAAGATGTCGGCCCCGCGCACCAGTTCCTCCAGCACGGCGCGGCCGGTGGCATCGCCCAGCTCCAGATGCGCGGTGAGCTTGCCGCGATTGGTGTCGACCGCGAGCCGCGGCAGGTTGGGCACGCCGGGGCTCGCGATGGTCAGCACATCGGCGCCGTGCGCGGCCAGCGTGCGGCCGCAGACCGGGCCGGCGATCACCCGCGTCAGGTCCAGCACGCGCACGCCCGACAGCGGACGCCGGGCGCGCGGCAACGGCAGCGGCGGCGCATCGCCGATCCGCGTCAGCGTCACCACCGGCAGCGTCGGCACCGCCACGCCCTGCGGATGCGCGTCCCATTCGGCGAAGGAGCGCATGGCGGTGACGCAGAGGCCCGCCGCCACCGCTGCGTCCTCGAAGGCGAACGCGGTCCAGGCCTGCAGCGCCGAGGCCACCGCGTCGCGGTCGTAAGCGCAGTTCAGCAGGTCCAGCACGCCGTCGCGGTGGTGCGGGAAATTGGTGTGCAGCCGCACCCAGCGCCCGTCGCCGCACTGGTAGGTGCCGGCGATCCGGTCCCACGGGTCCTCGGGCGCGCTGCCGACGATGCGGATCCAGTGCTCGGAGTGGAACTCGGTGGCGGCGTGGCGCATGTCCACCGCCACCTCCTGGCGCGAGCCGCCGCGCGCCTGCCACACCTGGGATGCGGCGAGCGCGGCGGCGGCGATGCTGACCTGGGCCGCCGTGCCGATCGCGAAGGACGATGGCAGCACCGGATCGCTGCCGGTCAGCCGCACGTCGTCGAGCGCGGCGGCCGGCGCGCCCAGGCCCTGCCACAGCGCCGCAAGGTGTTGCATCGGCTGCATCGGCGGCCCTCCCGTTGTCGCGCCGCATTGTCGCCCGTCTTGGTGTTCTGTCCAGGGATCGCTAGGTTTCGCGGCCCCGACCGGAATCGCCCGCGTGAAGCTTCGCATCGCCACCTGGAACATCAACTCGTTGCGCCTGCGCCTGCCGCTCCTGAAGGAGCTGATCGCCGCGCTGGACCCCGACGTGATCTGCCTGCAGGAGACCAAGGTGCCGGACGATCTGTTCCCGCACGACGGGCCCGCGCAGCTTGGGTTCCCGCATGTGCTGTTCCGCGGCATGAAGGGCTACAACGGCGTCGCCATCCTCTCGCGCCTGCCGATCATCCTGCACGACATCGCGCCCGACTGGTGCAGCAAGAGCGACTGCCGCCATATCGGCGTGCTGCTGGACGCGCCGGGCGGGCCGCTGGAACTGCACAATTTCTACGTCCCCGCCGGCGGCGACATCCCCGACCGCGAGAAGAACGTGAAGTTCGGCCACAAGCTCGATTTCATCGGCGAGACGCGCGACTGGTTCGCCGGCCGCAATGCGCTGGCACGCGGCGTCATCGTGGGCGACCTCAACATCGCGCCGCTCGAGCACGACGTGTGGAGCCATAAACAGCTCCTGGACGTGGTGAGCCACACGCCGCCGGAGACCGCGGGGCTGACCGCCTGGCAGGACACCGGCTTCGTCGACGCGGTGCGGCATTTCGTGCCGGCGGACCAGAAGCTCTACACATGGTGGTCGTACCGCAACCGCGACTGGCGCGCCTCGGACCGCGGGCGGCGGCTGGACCATATCTGGGTGACGCCCGACCTGGTGGGCCGGCTCGAGCGGCAGATCGTGCTGAAGGACGCGCGCGACTGGAAGCAGGGCTCCGACCACGTGCCGGTCTGCGTGGAGCTGACCCTTTAACCGCTACCAGGCGTGCAGCGCGCGCAGCCGCGCCGTCTTCTTCGACTGGTGCCCCGTCATCCGCTGCAGCAGCCCATCGAGCGCCGTGATCGCCTCGGCCACGTTGGGCCCCTTGTTCAGCATCACGCATTCGGCGCGCGCGGCCATCGCCGCATCGGTCATCTCGCCGCGCGTCGGCAGGCCGGACTTCACCAGTTCCTCCAGCACCTGCGTCGCCCAGATCACCGGGACATGCGCGGCCTCGCACAGCCACAGCATCTCCTCCTGCATCTCGGCCAGACGCTCGAACCCGATCGCCACCGCGAGGTCGCCGCGCGCGATCATCACGCCGAACGGCTGGCGGCCGGCGGCCCGCACGACGATGTCGGGCAGGTTGGTCACCGCCTGCTCGGTCTCGATCTTGGCGACGATGCCGAGACGCTGCCAGTCGGGCCGCCGCTTCGCCAGTTCCTGCTGCAGCCGGGTGATGTCGTCGGCACTCTGCACGAAGGAGAAGCCGACCATGTCGGCGTGCCGTGCGACGAAGTCGAGATCGGCCAGGTCGTCTGCCGTCAGCGGATCCAGGCGCAGGTCGGCATGCGGAAACACGAGGCCGCGCTCCGGCTTCATCTTGAAGCCCTTCGGGGCGGCGCGGTCGACCCGCACCAGCACGCGGCCCGGCGCCACCTGCTCCACCGTCCCATGCAGCTTGCCATCGTCCAGCGCGACCTCGCCGCCGGGCACGAGGCTGTCGAGCGCCGCGGCGGGATGGCACACCGCCTCGATCATCGCGTCGGTGCCGAAGCAGCCGGCATCGCGCACCAAGCGGAACCGGTCGCCCGTCGCCAGCCGCTGCCCGGACTCGCGGCGCACCTCGCCGATGCGGAACTTGGGGCCGGCGATGTCCATCAGGACGGGAATCCGCCGGCCTACGGCAACCGCGGCCTGTCGCGTGTGGGTGATCATCGCCCCCCACTCCGCCGCGCTGTCGTGAGCGCAGTTGATGCGGACCAGGTCGGCGCCGCGCTGCGCCAGCCCGAGCACATAGCCGGGATCCTCCGCGGCCTCGCCCGACAGGGTCACCAGGATGCGCCCGCGATGCCGGGTGGTGGTGCCGAGCAGACGCTCGGTGTTCGCGCGCAGCAGCGCCTCGCCGTGGAAAAAGCTGTCGTCGGTGGGCGGCCAGCCGGCCCCAGGCTTGCTGGTCCCGGGCTTGGCGGCCCCGGGCTTGCCGGCCTCGGGCCCGCCACGCAGCGAGGCCTCGAGCATCCCCGTCACGGCGTCGAGGGTCACCAGGACGCGGCTCTCGAGCCGGCCCAGCGAGGACAGTCCGTGCCGCATCAGGTCGCGCTGCAGGCCACGCAGGTCGTGGTGGCGGAATGCCAGGTAGTGCGCGAGGTTGGCGGCGCTGGGGCCGAACGCCGGTCCCTCGATGTCGTCGCGCCATCCCCCGATCCGCGTCTCGGCCTCGGCGGCGATGGCGTGACGCAGGTCGCGCAGGGCCTCGAGCACCTGCGCGCTGGTCTGGGGCATCGGTGTCTCCGAGGTCAGCGGGGGGAAGGCGGCGGCTACAGCGAGTCGCCCAGCGGCCGCCAGTCGAGCAGGTCGTCAGAGGCATCGGCGTCGCGGCGGTCCCATGCGGGAAGGCCGGACTGATGGCGAGCGATGGCTTGGACCGCGACTTCCAGCGACGGCCACTGACCGGCCCGGCGTCCGGCATATTGCAGGATCCAGCGGCCCTTGCTGCGCGTCAGGCGAAGGGTGCCTTCCGCGCTGGAGTATTCGTACGCCATGCGCGCCTGCCTTTGCCCGCCGATTGCCCCAGCGCCGTTAAAGATGCCGATGAGTCGGCTCGATGTCTAGGTCACGCCGAGGTGTTAGCCGTGCATTTCCCCAAGGACAGTGCCGCGGCGGCGGAATGCTGTCATTGACCCACGTCAACTGTCCGGCGCGCCGGGGCGATTGCGGGCCGGGCAGCCGACCGGTACAATCTGGGAACTCGCGGGTGTAGCTCAATGGTAGAGTCCCAGCCTTCCAAGCTGGCTGTGCGGGTTCGATTCCCGTCACCCGCTCCACCCGCCTCCGCCCAGCGCCGCCGCTGACCCCCGCGCCACTTTTCCGCGAGGCGGGCCGCGCAAGGCGCCGGCCTGCGTTCCGGCCAAAGGAAGTCAACTCTTTGGAGGAACCGATGAAGCATCTGCTGCTTCTGCTGCCGCTCGTGGCGGTTGGCTGTGCCGACGAATACGGTCGGGGATATGCGGCCGGCTATGCCGAGCCGCCGGCCTATCCGTCCTATGCCGCGGGCTACGGCAACGATGCCGGGTATGTCACGCGTCCGCCCGTGGCGCGCCCCTATGCCGGTGGCGAGAACTGCGGCACGCCGGAATCACCCAAGGCCTGCCCGCCGCTGCCGCGTCATCCGCTGCCGTACTATCCGGGCGACCGTCCCTGATCTGAGACCGGTCCCTGATCGGAGGCCGGCTTTTGACCTGCCGGCATCCCTGACCTCACCCGCGGCCACGCCGCTCCCGCGCCCTGCGTCGCGCGGGACGGCCCGGTCGTGGGACGGGCCGGTCGCGGGGAGGGGGCGTGGCGGCGCGTCCTAGACTTTCGCCATCGCACGGACTACATGAGCCGCCTTCCGGGGCGGCTTTTGCGCGACTGCGACGCGCCTTTGCGTCCGGGACGGCAAGGCCAGCGCCTTGAGACGGTCGCGCTAGGGGTGTAGCTCAATTGGCTAGAGCGCCGGTCTCCAAAACCGGAGGCTGGGGGTTCGAGACCCTCCACCCCTGCCAGCGGCGCCCAGGCGCGCTATAGTCCCCCGCAACCAGGGTATGGAGAGCAGCTTCGTGGCGGTCGATCCGGCGAGATTCGTGCGTGAGGTGCGGGCCGAAATGGCACGCGTGACCTGGCCGTCGCGCAAGGAAACGATGGTGACGACGGGCCTCGTGTTCCTCATGGTGGCGCTGTCGGCCATGTTCTTCTTCCTGGTGGATCAGTTCATCGGCATCGGCATCCGTGTCCTGTTCGGCATGCATGTCTGAGGAGTGTCTCTAGATTATGGCCAAGCGCTGGTACGTGGTGCACGTCTACTCGGGCTTCGAAAAGAAGATCGCCCAGCAGATCAAGGAGCAGGCCGCGCAGAAGGGCCTGGCCGACCAGGTCGATGAGGTGCTGGTGCCGTCCGAGCAGGTGGTCGAGGTGCGCCGCGGGCAGAAGGTGAACGCCGAGCACAAGTTCTTTCCCGGCTATGTGCTGGTGAAGATGGAACTGACCGACGACGCCTGGCACCTGGTGAAGAACACGCCGAAGGTGACCGGCTTCCTCGGCAGCAAGACCAAGCCCAGCCCGATCAGCGACGCCGAAGCCGACCGCATCATGAAGCAGACGCAGGAAGGTGTGGAACGTCCGCGCCCGGCGGTGCTGTTCGAGGTGGGCGAGCAGGTGCGCGTGGCCGATGGCCCGTTCACCAGCTTCAACGGCACGGTCGAGGAAGTGGACGAGGAGAAGGGCCGGGTGAAGGTCAGTGTGTCGATCTTCGGCCGCTCCACCCCCGTCGAATTGGAATACGGCCAGGTCGAGAAGGTGTAGCGCGGCCGCACCTGGCCCATTGGCGCTCACTTCGGGGCCTGGATCGCTGGCCCCCTCCTCATGACCGGCCATGCGCCGGTCATAAGCGTCCTTCGCCTGCGCGCCGCACCGCTGCGTGGATGGCTGGGCCCCCGCCCCGGCGCCACGGCGCTACAGGCCTTTCTCCACCATATCGAGCAGCCGCTGCTCCAGGGCGCGCATCTGCGCCCGCGGCATCCGGCGCGCCGTGCGCTCGTGCACCAGCATGGCCAGGCCATGTACCGCTGACCACGCCAGGTATTCCGCCGCGGGCCGCCGCTCGGCCGGCAGCACGCCCGCCTCGACCATCCGGTCCAGCGCCGCGCTCAGCAACTGGAACGGATTGAGGCCGCTTCGCCCCGCCATCGCCGGGCTGTCCGACGTCTCGGGCTCGCCGGGCACGGCGAAGGCGGTGCGGAACAGTCCGGGCTCGGTCCGCGCGAAGCGCAGATAGGCGGTGCCGATCGCGCGCAACCCGGTGCGCGCGGCCTCACCAGGCGATGCAATGGTCCGCCGGCGCGCCAGTTCCCGCTCCATCGCCATCGCCAGTTCCGCCAGCGCCGCCGCGCGCACCGCCTGCAGCAGCGCGTCGCGGCTGGCGAAGTGGCGGTACGCCGCGTTGGGCACCACGCCGGCGCGCCGCGTCGCCTCGCGCAGCACCACCGCGTCCGGCCCGCCGTCGCGCGCCAGTGCGATGCCGGCGTCGAGCAGCGCGCGGCGCAGGTCGCCGTGATGATAGCCGCTGCGCGGCCGTTCGCCCGTCGGATTCATTCCGCCGCACTCATCGCGCCGCACTCATCCCAACCTTACTCATCCGAACTCATCCGACCGTATTCATGTGGACAGCATCCACCACCTTTGCTAGCGTCGTGTGGACGGTGTATACATTGCGTCGCTGATCCGCAACAATACCGTCAAGCGGGCATGACAACGGCGGCGGAGGAGCAAAGAATGCAAGTCCAGACCTACCTGTTTTTCGACGGCCGCTGCGAAGAGGCGATCGAGTTCTACCGCAAGACCCTGGGCGCCGAGGTCGGCATGCTGATGCGCTACAAGGACAGTCCGGAGCCGGCGCCCGAGGGCATGATGCCGCCTGGCACCGAGAACAAGGTGATGCACGCCGCCTTGCAGATCGGCAGCACGACCATCATGGCCTCGGACGGTCATTGCAGTGGTGCGCCGAGCTTCCAGGGCTTCTCCCTGTCCATCGAGGCCGCCAACGATGCCGACGCGAAGCGGCTGTTCGACGCGCTGGCCGATGGCGGCGAGGTGCGGATGCCACTGACCAAGACGTTCTTCGCCTCCAGCTTCGGCATGCTGGCCGACAGGTTCGGCGTGGGCTGGATGGTGATCGTTTCTCCGATGTAATCTATGCCGCGCGTCGCGTTCACGGCGAACCTGGAGCGTCACCTCAGTTGCCCGGTGCGCAGCGTGCCGGGCGACACGGTGCGCGCCGTGCTCGACGCGGTGTTCGCCGGGCAGCCGCGGCTGCGGTCCTATGTCCTCGATGACCAGGACCGCGTACGGCGGCATGTCGCGATCTACGTCAACGGCGACCGCATCACCGATCGCGACGGGCTGAGCGATCGGGTCACCGACGCCGACGACGTGTTCGTGTTCCAGGCATTGTCGGGAGGATGAGCGTGAGCGATCGTCTTCTGGTCGGAACGAAGAAGGGCTTGTTCGAACTGCGCGCCGCGCGCGACGCCTGGGCGATCGAGGCCACCCGCTTCCTCGGCAACCCGATCTCCATGCTGCTGCACGATCCGCGCGACGGCACGCTGTACGCGGCCGAGGCGCTGGGGCATTTCGGCGTGAAGTTGCAGCGCTCGCGCGACGGCGGCGCGACCTGGGAGGAAATCCCGGCCCCCGCCTTTCCCAGGACCGGCGCCGATGGCCCGAGCGTGGCGTATCTGTTCTGCCTGGAGCCGGGCGGCGCGGCGCAGCCCGGCTGGATCTGGTGCGGGACGATCCCGGGCGCGCTGTTCCTGTCGCGCGACCACGGCGGCACCTGGGCGCTGAACGAGGCGCTGTGGAACCTGCCCGAGCGCAAGGAGTGGATGGGCGGCGGGTTCGACGAGGCGGGGGTGGCCTCGATCTGCGTCGATCCGCGGGATGCCGACCGCATCACCATCGGCGTTTCCACCGGCGGCGTCTGGGCCAGCGACGATGGTGGCGCAAGCTGGCGCGCGGCATCCGCCGGCATGCACGCCGAGTACTTCCCCCCGCCACGCCACGACGCCCCCGAGGTACAGGACATTCACCGCCTGGTGCAGTGCGCCGCGGCGCCCGACACGATGTGGGTGCAGCACCATAACGGCGTGTTCCGGACCACCGACGCGGGGCGGTCGTGGCAGGAGGTCACCACGATCCGGCCGTCGAAGTTCGGCTTCGCCGCGGCGGTGCATCCGCAGGACCCCGATACCGCCTGGTTCGTGCCGGGCATGAAGGACGAGTGCCGCATCCCGGCCGATGGCAGGCTCGTGGTCGCGCGCACGCGGGACGGCGCGCGGTCGTTCGAGGTGCTGAGCGAGGGGTTGCCGCAGCAGCACGCCTACGACCTGGTGTACCGCCACGCGCTGGCGGTCGACGCAACCGGCACGCGGCTCGCGATGGGATCGACGACCGGGCATCTGTGGGTATCGGAGAACGGCGGCGATGCGTGGACGCTGGTGGCCGGCCACCTGCCGCCGATCAGTTGCGTGCGGTTCGCCTGAGCCGCTACGGCGCCTGGTACCACTGGTCGGTCGCCCAGGCGCCGGCCAGCCCGGCACCCAGCAGGGCGGCTCGGTTGGCGGTCCAGCCGATCCAGGTGACGCCGCCGTCGATCGGATAGCCGAGCACGCCGAAGGCGGCGATGCCGGCGGCGAGCCCGGCAATGAAGCCGCTGCGATGCCAGAGATAGGCGTAATCCAGCGGCTGGCCGGTCCAGGTGTCATAGGCGAAGGTCCCGGCCACCGCCCCGGCGCCCGCCAGCGCCGCCGCCGCCACCCGCGCGCCCAGCACGGCCGCCGCGCCCTCGGCCACGGTCAGTTCGGGGCCGATCAGCAGGCTGTACACGCCGAAGCCGGCGACCGCACCGGCGACCGGTGCCAACGTCTCCAGCGGCGGATGCGACGTCTCGGCCGGTGGTTCCGCCGCCAGCGCGCCACCTGCGGCATTGGCCAGCAGGCAGGCGGCGAGGAGGGCGGGGAGGATGCGGCGGCTCACGTTGCGGTGGGCTCTATCCTATCGCCGGCCGCCGCGGAAGCGGAAAGGCCGGGTGCCCCTGTCATTGCGAGGAGCGCAGCGACGAAGCAACCTCCATGGGGATTGCTTCGCTCGCGCTCGCAATGACAGGGGCTGGTGCGTCCTAATCCTCTACACCCTCCGGCATGACCTCGGATTGCAGGTCCAGCAGCGCCTCGGCGCGGTCGGCCTCCACCGCCTCCACCCCGCGCAGCTTCCGCCCGACCGCGCGGGTGCGCCGGCGGGCGGCGTCGATCGTATTGCTGAACGTGCCCGCCTGCTTCGCCAGCTTGTCCAGCACATCGTCCATCTTCAGCATCTCGGTGCGCGTCGCACCCAGCAGGTCGCGGATCTGGTCGGCCTTCTGCTCCAGCGCCAGCGTGATGAAGCCCAGATGGATCGTGCGCAGCAGCGCCGGGAACAGGCTCGGCCCCATCACCAGCACGCGGCATTCGCGGCCGATCTCGTCGATCAGCCCGGGGATGCGCGCCACCTCGGTGTACAGCGCGTCGGTCGGCAGATAGAGCACGGCGAACTCCACCGTCACCGGCGGATTGATGTATTTCGTCGCGATCTTGCGCGCCTCGTCGCGCATCCGCCGCTCCAGCATGCGCGACGCCGCCCGCTCGGCATCCGCATCGCCGGCCTCCGAGGCCGCCAGCAGTCGCTCGTAATCCTCCACCGGGAACTTGGCGTCGATCGGCAGCAGCGGCCGCTCGCTGCCCTTCATCGGCATCCGCACGGCGAACTCCACCACGTCGTTGCTGTCCGGCCGCACCCGGCAGTTGGTCTCGAACTCGCCCGCCGGCAGGATGTCGTCCAGCATCGCGCGCACCTGCGTCTCGCCCCAGCCGCCACGCGTCTTCACGTTGCTGAACAGCCGCTTGATGTCGCCGATCTGCGCGGTGACCGCCTGCACGTCGCCCATCGCCTTCTGCACCGCGGCGAACTGGTCGATCACCCGGTTGAAGCTCTCGTTCATCTGCTTCTCGACCGCGGCGTGAAGCTGCTCGTTCACCGTCTTCTGGATCTCCGCGAGCTTCGCCTCGCTGCCCTCGCGCATCTCGCGCAGCTTGGCCTCCAGCATGCCGCGGGCGGCTTCCAGATGCGTGGCGATCTCCTGGCGCTGCTGGCCCTGCTCGCGCGACAGCGCCGCGCGGGTCAACTCCGCCTCGCCGCGCGTGCCGGCCAGCGCCTGCTCGGCCAGCAGCCGCAGCCGCTCCAAAGCCGCGGCCTGGCGCAGCACGATAAACGCCGCGGCCAGGGCGGCGATGGCCGCGAGCGCGGCGAGGACCTCGATCACCATGCCGGCGCATCCTCACAATCCGCGGCAGCAGTGCGCGACGGCGCAACTCTGCGCAAGCCATGCCTTGAACGCGGGACAGGCTCCACTATGTGGAGGTGCAGTGATCCGGGCCCCTCTGGCGAGGCTGGCGGCGTCTGCCGTGGCCTCGTGATGTCGGATCGCCGTATCCCGCAACGGTGGCGGGAGCGGTCGATCCAGGGTCCGGTTTCCCGGTCTCCCTGATCCGGCCCTTCCGTCCTCCGAAGCCAGTAGGAGGCAGGCATGAGTGACGACGCGACCGACCCGGACGACGCCGACCGGGAGCGCCGCATCGAACTGTTGATCCGGCGACTGCCGCAGGGCTTCCAGTGGCGGGTGCGCTGGCTGCGCCAGCCGCAATCGCGCTGGGCACGGATCGGCGCGGCGGTGCTGCTGATGCTGGGCGGACTTCTGTGGTTCCTGCCGATCCTGGGCCTGTGGATGCTGCCGCTCGGGCTGCTTTTGCTGGCCGAGGACGTGAAGCCGCTGCGCCGCCTCACCGACCGGATGCTCGCCTGGATCGAGAATCGCCGGCCCCACTGGATGGGGCTCGCCCCCGTGCGGAGCCGCTGATCCATGGAATGGGTCACCAACCCGGACATCTGGGCCAGCTTCATCACCCTCGCGGTGCTGGAGATCGTCCTCGGCATCGACAACCTCGTGTTCATCGCCGTGCTCGCCGGCCGCCTGCCGTACGCGCAGCGCGCCAAGGCGCGGATGTTCGGCCTCGCGCTCGCACTCGGCACGCGGCTCGCCCTGCTCTGGTCGATCGTCTGGATCGTGCACCTGACGGAGCCGGTGTTCGCGATCGCTGGCCACTCATTCTCGTGGCGTGACCTGATCCTGATCGGCGGCGGCGGCTTCCTGCTCTACAAGGGAACCCGCGAGATCCACCTGCGGGTGGACGGCGTCGAGGAATCGCATGCGGCGACCGGCCGCGCCGCCCCGACCCTGCTCGGCACCGTTCTCGAGATCATGGTGCTCGACATCGTGTTCTCGCTCGACAGCGTCATCACCGCCGTCGGCATCGCCGACGAGATTGGCGTGATGGTCGCCGCCATCGTCGTCGCCATGGCCGTCATGCTGGTGGCGTCCGGCCCGCTCGCCTCGTTCATCGAGCGCCATGCCTCGGTGAAGATGCTGGCGCTGTCCTTCCTGCTGCTGATCGGCATGGTGCTGGTGGCGGACGGGTTCAACTTCCACGTGCCGCGCGGCTACGTCTACGCCGCGATGGGGTTCTCGCTGCTGGTCGAGTGCCTGAACCTGATCGCGGCCCGGCGGCGTTCGACGCCCGCCGGTTCCGCGCGTTCCAGTCCACAACATTGAGGAGATGGGCATGAGCAACGACATCCTTGGCGACCGCCGCATGGCGCTGGAGGAGGCGTTCTTCGCGCGCGAGAACGAGGCGCTGAAGCGCCGGCTGCGCGACATGGACGAAGGCAAGCGCCACAAGGAGGCGCTGGCGGCGGCATCCGGCATCACCGATGACGCGGTGCTGGAGAAACTGGCGGCGCTCAACATCAGCAGCGCCACGGTGACGGCGCTGTCGCTGGTGCCACTGATCGCGGTGGCCTGGGCTGACGGCGCCATCGACGACAAGGAGCGGGCGACGGTGTTCGCCCGCGCCGCGGAAGCCGGGGTGGTGAAGGGCGACGTGAGCCACGAGTTGTTCGAGCGCTGGCTGGCGTCGCGCCCGCCCGCCGCGCTGCTGGCCACCTGGAAGGACTATGTCCGCGCGCTCGGCGACACCATGACCCCTGCGGAGAGGCAGTCGTTCAAGACGGCGATGCTGGACCACACGCGGTCGGTCGCCGAAGCGGCCGGCGGCTTCCTGGGCCTGGGCGCCAAGGTGTCGGCGCCCGAGCAGCGCGTGCTCGACGAACTCGCCGCCGCGCTGCCGAACTGAGGCGGGGCAGGGCGGGACGACACGGCGGCAGGGGCGACACTGCGGCGGGGCGATACAGCCACAGGTCTGGCGGGGTTCGGTCACCACCCCGCCCGACCGGCCGTCAGGCGGCGGCGGCCACCGTGATGTCCTGGTTGGTGGCGAGCAGCGGCAGCAGCGGCAGCAGCGCCGTCAGGTCGCGCTCCGCCACGCAGACCAGGTACTGGTGCGCCTCCGGCGTCACGTCCGGCGCCTCGGGCAGCGGCAGGCCGTCGGCGCCGAGCGGCAGCGCGGTCAGGCCGAGATCGGCGTAGACCTTCAGCAGGCCGGGACCGGCACGCCAGAAGGCCGGGTGCAGCCCCTCCTGCTGGGCCAGGTCGCGCAGCCGCCAGATGGCGGAGACCCGGTCGGATTCCGCCCCCATCGGATCGCCCAGCCCTATCATCACGCGGCCCACGCGGCGGAACGGAATGCCGGCCCGCTCGGCCTCGCCCATCACCATGCCATCGGCGCGCGCCGGCGGGATCGTCGCGCCCAGCATCGCCAGCCGCTGCCGCGCCGCGCCGTCCCAAGGCAGCCACCGCACCTTGCCCGGCAGCACCATCCGCCAGATGGCGATCAGCGCCAGCACCACCGCCAGCGCCACCGTGAGGCGCAGCGAGTGCGGCACCTCATCCGACATCACCACCACCCACCAGGAATTATTGGACAGCAGTTGCACCCGCGTCCGCGTGCCCACCAGCGCGAGCATGCAGATCACCAGCGCCAGCAGCGAGATCGCGCCCGAGGGCTGCAGCGGCCCGCTCAGCAGGTTGGCGTGGCGGTAGAAGTTGCGGCGCAGCGGCGCCACCATGATGGCGACCGCGACCAGCAGTCCGGCGATCCACAGCCGCTCGGGCTGCGTCGCGGTGAAGGCGGCGCCCAGCACCAGCAGGAAGGTCGTGGTGCCCCAGGCGAGGTTGACGCGATGCGACAGGCCGATCGTCAACACAATCAGGCCGGCCCCGATGAGCGACGGGATGAACTGGCCCGCCTGGTTCGCCGTCTCGGCGAAATCCGGGTCGATCCATGAGAAGTCGGGCTGCGGCGAGAGGATGCCGACGCACAGCAGCATCACCCCGCACAGCGCGACCAGGCCGGTGGCACTGGTGACCGCGAAGTCCGGCTCGCTCCAGCGCGCCAGGCCAGTGAGCCGTTCCGCCCGCCGCAGCAGGCTGCCGCCGCGCAGCAGGATCTCGTTGCCGGCGAACAGGAAGCCGGCGAGGAACAGCGGGATGATGTAGTAGTACAGGCGGAACACCACGATGGCGCCGACCACCACCGGCGCGTCCAGGTAGGGCTCCAGCCCCAGCAGGATGGCGGTGTCGAACACGCCGATGCCGCCGGGCAGGTTGGCCGCCAGGCCCGCGGTGTAGGAGGCGACGTAGACGCCCAGGAAGATCGGCCAGGTGAGGTTCGGCGCGTCCGGCAGCAGGGCGTAGAAGATCGTCGCGGTGATCGCCACGTCGACCGTCGCCAGCACCACCTGGATGATCGCCATGCGCCAGCCGGGCAGGCCGATCTCGTGGCCGAAGATGCGCACGACGCCGACGATGCGCGACAGGGTGACGTAGCCGATCACGATCGCCCACAGGCCGGCGCCGACCGCGTACATCGCGATGGCCGGCAGCCGTTCGCCGAAGAACGGCACCGATTGCGGCTCGAGGAACAGGATCGCGCCGCCCAGCACCATGCCGCCGAGCGCGAAGGTCAGGCTGCAGAACGCCACCACCTTGGCGATCTGCAGCGGCGTCAGTCCCCAGTGGGAATACAGCCGGTAGCGCACCGCGGCGCCGGACACCGCCGCAAAGCCCAGGTTGTGCGACAGCGAATAGGCGCAGAACGAGGCGAAGGCGACGCGCCGGTAGGACACCGCGTGGCCGGCATAGATCGTGCCCAGCCGGTCGTAGATTGTGAGCACCGCATACGACAGCACCGTCCAGACGAAGCTGATCACCAGGGCGCGCACCGGGATGTTGTGCAGCGCGGCCTCGATGTCGCTCAGCCGCAGGTGGCGGAATTCCTTCTGCACCACGTAGATGGCGCCGATCAGCAGGATGACGCCGATGAGCGCCGGCAACTGCCGGACGCAGGCCTTGGCGATATTGATGGCCCGCTGTCTCAGCATCGCGTCAGGCGGCGTCGGCGGGACGAGCCAGCGCGGCCTCGATCAGCGCCACGGTCTCCGCCACGCCATACAGCGCAATGAAGCCGCCGAAGCGCGGACCCTCCTGCTGGCCGAGCAGTACCTGGTAGAGACAGCCGAACCAGGCGCGCAATTCCGGGAACGGATGCCGCTTGCCCACCTCATAGACGATGGTCTGGATCGCTTCGGCGTCGACGATCTCGTCGTGGCCCTTGAGGGTCTCGGCCAGGTCGGCCAGCGCCGCGCGCTCCAGGTCCGTGGGGTGGCGGTAGCGCTTCTCCGGCCGCACGAAGTCGCGGTAATAGGCGATCGCGTGGTCCACCAGCCGGTCGAGGAACGGCCGCGTCTCGGGCGAGGCGTCCGGGCTGTAGCGGCGGATGAAGCCCCACAGGATCGCCGGCGTGTCGGCATTCACCACCGAGGCGAGGTTCAGCAGCATGCCGAACGACACCGGGCTGCCGCCGTGGTTCGGCAGGCGCCCGCCATGGATGTGCCAGGCCGGGTTGTTCGGCTGGTCGGCGTCGGGCCGCGCGGCGTTGGCCAGGTATTCGTCGACGGCGCGCGGGATCACGTCGAAATACAGCCGCTTGGCGCGGTGCGGCGCGTTGAACATGAACTGCGCCAGGCTCTCGGGCGGCGCGTAGCGCAGCCACTCCTCGACCGACAGCCCGTTGCCCTTGGACTTGCTGATCTTCTGGGCGTGCTCGTCGAGGAACAGCTCGTATCGAGGAACAGCTCGTAGGTGAAGCCCTCCGGCGGCGCGCTGCCCAGGATGCGGCAGATGCGGCCCGACAGGCGCACGGAATCGATCAGGTCCTTGCCCGACATCTCATAGTCGACGTCGAGCGCGTACCAGCGCATCGCCCAGTCGGCCTTCCATTGCAGCTTGCAGGCGCCGCCCTTCACCGAGGTCTCGAACGCCTCGCCGCTGTCGGGATCGCGCCAGGTGACGGTGGCGGCGGCCGGATCGCGACCCTCCATCGGCACCTGCATCACGTGCCCGGTGCGCGGATGGATCGGCAGGATCGGCGAATAGGTGGCCCGCCGCTCCGGCCCGAGCGTCGGCAGGATGACCGCCATCACCTCATCGTAGCACTCCAGCACGCGCACCAGCGCCGCGTCGAACCGCCCGCTTGCGTAGTACTCGGTGGAGGAGGCGAACTCGTACTCGAAGCCGAAAGAGTCCAGGAACGAGCGCAGCCGGGCGTTGTTGTGCGCGCCGAAGCTGTCGTGCGAGCCGAACGGGTCGGGGATGCGGGTCAGCGGCTTTCCCAGATGCGGCATCAGGAGGTCACGGTTGGGCACGTTGTCCGGCACCTTGCGCAATCCATCCATGTCGTCGCTGAAGGCGATCAGCCGCGAGGGGCGGCCGGTGAGCACGCTGAACGCATGGCGCACCCAGGTGGTTCGCGCGACCTCGCCGAAGGTGCCGATATGCGGCAGGCCGGAGGGGCCGTAGCCGGTCTCGAACAGCGCCTGCTGCTTGCCCGACGCCTCGAGCCGCCGCGCGACCTTGGCGGCTTCCTCGAATGGCCAGATCTTTGGCGTTTCCGCCAGGTTGTTGCGAATTGTTGCGGACATCCGCGCGAAGCTAGGAACCGGCGCGATCCTGGTCAATCGCGACGCGGGATTTAGCCGCGGCGCGGGACCCTCGCCAAGGGGCGCTGCCCCCTGGACCCCCGCCGAGGGCGGAGCCCTCGGAACCCCCGAAGGCGGCGAAGAACATCGATGTGGCGAAGGAGTTCCTGCGCTACTTCATCCGGCCCGAGGTGCTGGCCGGCTACCTGAAGGAATCCCGCGCACGGTTCACGCCGGTGATGCCGTCGATGACCAGGGCCGATCCGTGGTGGACCGATCCCAGCGATCCGCATCGCCCGGTGGCGACGCGGCAGGGGCTGGTGACGCCGACGATGCCGTGGTGGCAGACGTTCAACCCCGCCTACGCCCAGGTCATCTCCGAACAACTCTGGACGCAGGCCGAGGCGCGGGTGACGCAATACGGTGCGACGCCCGAACAGGCGGCGGATGAGGCCATCATGCGGATCAAGGTGATCTTCGAGCGTTACGAGATCACCTGATCGTCATTGCAATCCCGTCTGGCAGGTCCAAGCCCTGCCAGGACGGGGAGCCGTTACTTGTCGAGCCAGGCGGTGTCGTAGCGGTTCACGTCGTACAGGCCGAAATAGCCCTGCGGGTGGATGCCCTTCACGTAGTCGTACCAGGCATCGTTCACCTTCTCCCAGGCGATCGGCAGCAGCGGCGGGTCATCCTCCATGAACTTCTCCGCCCGCCGGATCAGCGCCAGGCGCTTGCCGGATCAACCTCACGGTCGATCTGCGGAAGCAACTCGTTGAAGCCGGCATTGTTCCAGAAACTGTAGTTTTGCGGCCCGTCCGGTGTGTACCACGCGCGGAAATAATCCGACGGATCGAGCAGTGTCGACACCACAATGCCAGCGCCAGGTCGTAGTTGCCGTTCTTCGCATCGTCGAACCACACCGACTCGACGGTGGTGCGCACGTTCACCTGGATGTCAGCGTCTCTTGCAGGATCGCCTGCAGCGCCTGCGCCCAAAGCTTCAACGACGAGAAGTCGCGGATCAGCAGGTCCTGCCCCTTGAGGCCGTTGGCATAGCCTGCGGCCGCCATCAGCGCGCGTGCCTCCTTTATCGCCGCCGCCGGATCGGCCTGGTAGCCCGGCCGCTTCGACAACTCGGCCGAAGGCGTGGCGAACTCGGAGAACGGATAGATGAACCCGCCCACCATCATGAAACCGATATCCTTCACCACCTCGACCAGCACCGGCCGGTCCAGCACAAGGTGCAGTGCGCGGCGCACCCGCGGATCGTCGTACGGCTTGTGCTTGTTGTTCACCCACACGCCCTGCACGTCGGCCTGGTAGTACTCGGCGCTCTGCATGCCGGCGTTGCCTTCACCCGCTTGATCGTGCCGGGGTCGGTCACCCGCACGTAATCCACGCGATGGCCCAGCAGCGCCGACGACATCTCCGGCGAGAAGGGCAGGGCGTGGTAGAACTCGATGCCGTCGAGGTACGGCAGCCCCTTGTTCCAGTAGTTCTTGTTCTTCTCGAACACCCATACTTCGTTCTCGACGCGGCGACGCTGGTATAGGGGCCGGTGCCGGGATAGCTCAGCACGCGGCGCAGATTGTAGGCGTTGTCCTCCAGCGTCTTCTTGCGGACGATCACATTCCAGCCGGTGGCGATCGACGACATGATGAAGTTCACCGACCGCGGTTCGGACAGCTTGAACTGCACGGTGTATTTGTCGGGCGCGGTGATCTCGCTCACCGCGGTGAACAGCGCGCTGCGAGGGATGCTGATGCCGGCAGGCGGTTTCACGATGCGGTCGAACGTCGCCTTCACATCCTCCGACGTCATCTCGGCGCCGTCGTGGAACGGCACGTCCTTGCGCAGGAAGAACGTGTAGCTGGTGCCGTCCTTGGAGATCTCCCAGCTATGCGCCAGGTCGGGGATGATCGACTTGCCGTCGCGCGGATCACGCCGGATCAGATTGTCGAACATGCAGGACATCGTGCTGGTGTTGCCGAACGTGCCTGACTGGTGAATGTCGAAATGCGGCTGGCGCGAGAACAGGCACGCCTTCAGCACGCCGCCGCGCTTGGCGTTGGGCTCGCTGGGCTTGGAGTTGGAAGCCGGAGCCGTCGAACTGGTTCGGCACGTTCTGCGCGAGGCCGCGGCCAGGATACAACCCATAGGCGGCGGCCACGGCCATTGCCGCGGCACTGGTCTTCAAGAAATCACGTCGGTTGCCGAGGCGCGGCGCCTCGCTGTCGTCGATCATCGTGTTGTCCTCCCGGACGGTTTTCGTTGGCAGCCTCATGGGCGCTTCTTGGCGGCCGCCCATCGTTGCAGGTTAGCATGACGCGCCGTCTGGGTCACGGTCCGCGGGGTGCGTGGGCCGCCATTTCCATCGGGCGCACATCGCCTAACCTTTGCCGACCACACGTCAGGGGAGGATGCCGATGATCATCGAGATGCGCACCTACACGCTACGGCCGGGCACGCTGGTGGAGGTGGAGAAGCGCTTCGGCGAGGCCCTGCCGATCCGCGAGAAGCACGGAAAGCTGGCGGCGTTCTGGCACACCGAGGTCGGGCCGCTGAACCAGATCATCCATGTCTGGACCTATGACAGTTTCGAGCAGCGCGCCGCGGTGCGCGTGGCGTCGCAGAAGGAGGAAGGCTGGCCGCCGCCGATCCGCGAGTTCATCACCGACCAGGCGACCGAGGTGTTCCATCCCGCGCCGTTCTCGCCGCCGCTGACGCCGCGCGAGGTGGGGCCGCTGTTCGAGATCCGCCAGTACACGCTGATCCCCGGCGCCATTCCCGGGCTGATCGAGCGCTGGTCGGAGAAGATCGAGGGTCGGCAGAAATTCTCGCCGCTGATCGCCGGCATGTATTCGGAGTTCGGCGCGCTCAACAAATGGGTGCACATCTGGGCCTACAAGGACGCCAACGAGCGTGCCTCGGTACGCGCTGCGGCGGCAGCCACCGGGCAATGGCCGGCGCGCAACCCGCCGGGCGTCGTGGTGAAGCAGGAGAACGCGTTCGTGCTGCCGGCGGCATTCTCGCCAATCCGCTAGAACCGCATCATCCCCGAGGAGGCTCGGATGCCGCTGCTCGCGATCCTGCGGTGTTCATGCGCGGCGGCACAGCCGGGCGGTGATGTTCCATGCGCGCGATCTGCCGGATCGCGCGGCGTGGGACAGGCTGTTCCTGGGCGCAATGGGCAGCCCCGATCCGAACGGGCGCCAGCTTGACGGCATGGGCGGCGGCATCTCCTCGCTGTCGAAGGTCTGCGTGCTGGCGCCGTCGGAGCGGGCGGATGCCGATATCAACTACACCTTCGCGCAGGTGCAGATCCGCGAGGCGCATGTCGACTACCGCGGCAATTGCGGCAACATGAGTTCCGCTGTCGGCCCGTTCGCGGTGGATGAGGGTATCGTGCGGCCGAACGGCGACACCGCCGTGGTGCGCATCTTCAACACCAACACCGGCAAGATCATCCGCTCCACCTTCCCGCTGGAGGATGGGCGCGCGGCGACCGGCGGCGACCTGGCAATCCCGGGCGTGGCCGGCACCGGTGCGCCGTGCGGCTCGACTTTCTCACGCCGGGCGGGGCGACGACGGGCAAGCTGCTGCCGACGGGCCGGCCCGCTCGACCGGCTGGACGTGCCGGGACTCGGACCGCTCGACGTCTCGATGGTGGATGCGGCGAATGCCTGCGTCTTTGTCCGCGCGCGCGACCTGGGACTCACCGGGCGCGAACTGCCCGAGGAAATTGGATCGCGACACTGCGCTGCTGGAGCGGCTGCAGGTGATCCGCCGCCTGGCCTCGGTCGCCATGGGGATCGCGCGCGACGATGCGGCGGCGCGCGGCGTCGCGGGCGTGCCGATCATCGGCTTCGTCGCGCCGCCGATGGACGCGCCGACGCTGTCAGGTGAGCCGATCGCGGCAGGGCAGGTGGACCTGACGGCGCGGTTCCTGTCGAACGGCCAGCCGCACCGGGCGCTGCCGCTGACCGCCTCGCTGTGCACCGCGGTTGCGGCCAACATCACCGGCACACTGGTGGCTGAGGCGCTGGCGGCAGGCGCGGGGGCCCAGGTAAGGATCGGCATGCCGTCGGGCATCCTGACGGTCGGTGCCGATGTCGGGCGGGATGCCGGCGGCGAGTGGGTGGCGCGGAGCGGCGCCTTCTACCGGACGGCGCGCCGGCTGTTCGACGGCCGGATCTACGTGCCGCAGTAGGCGGTCAACCGGCGCCTTCCTGTAGCCACGGCTCGGTCGCCCACAGCTTGGCGAGTTCCGTGCGTTCGACCACGGCGTCGGCGGTCCAGATGCTGCCTTCCCGCCAGGTCGGGATGAAACCGCTGGCGTCGGCCTGCTCGCGATAGTCCTGAAGCTGCACGATTGCCTGCAAGGCGAGGCGCAGGCGCTGCGCCACCGGTTCCGCCAGCCCGGCCGGCGCTGCAATCCGCGCCGGATCACCGCCGACAGGTTCAGCCCCGAGTCGCGCAGTGGCGGCATGTCCGGGAAGGCGTCGGCGCGGCTGTTGGCGGCGATGCCGAGACCGACCAGGCGGCCCTCGCGCAGGTCGCCGATGACGCTGGACAGGCCAAGGGCGGCGGCGGCCACATTGCCCGCGACCGCCGCCTGGCGTGCGGCCGCGGCGGAGGGGAAGGCAACGATGTTCAGTCTGGTGCCGGCCAGCGCCTGCAACCGCAGCGCGGCCAGATGCGGCGGACTGCCCGGCGGCGGCGTCCCGAGCGGCACCGCCTCGGCATCTTCGGCGGCGCGCGCGACGATGTCCTGCACGGAACCGAGCGGCGTTGCCGGCAGGCGAGACGATGGCGATCGGCTCCTTCTCCACCGCGCCGATCAGCGTGATCTTCTGCAACAGGTCATCGGCGCTGCGATCTACCACGCGGGCGGGCAACGTGGGGCGTGGACACCCAGCCCAGCGTGGGTGCCGGTCGGTTCGGCCTGGGCCAGCGCCTGGAAGGCGGCCAGGCCGGCGTCGCCATGGATGTTGCTGACCGTGATGCTGGCGGAGCGAAGCTGGCGCGCCAGGAAGGGAAGGAAGGCGCGGGCCAGCAGATCGACCGGTGCGCCGGCCTTGGCACCCACCAGCAGCGTCAGCCGCTCGCCCGCCAGGCCGGCGGCGGGCGCCAGGGCCAGGCAGGCGGCGCCTGCCAGCAGGTGGCGGCGCCGGATCACGATCGGGTCGCCGCGGTCGGTGGCGGTGCGGCCGCGCCTTCCCGTCGCAGGCGGTGCTCGCCCAGGAACAGCAGGATGGGAGCCGCGATGAAGATGGAGGAGGAGGTGCCGACCACGATGCCGAACAGCATGACCCAAGCGAAGCCGGAGATCGATTCGCCGCCGAACAGCGCCAGCGGCAGGCTGGCCAGGAACAGCGTCATGGATGTGCCGAGGGTGCGGTTCAGCGTCTCGTTGATCGACAGGTCGATCAGGTCGCGCAGCGGCATCGTCTTGTACTTGCGCAGGTTCTCCCGCACCCGGTCGTACACCACGACCTTGTCGTTGGTGGAATAGCCGAGGGACGGTCAGGATCGCCGCCACCATCACCAGATCGAACTCGATCCGGGTGATGGCGAGGAAGCCGATGGCCTTTGTGATGTCCAGAATCAAAGTCGTGACCGCACCTACCGCGAACTGCCATTCGAAGCGGAACCAGATATAGACCAGAATCATCAAGAGACTGATACCAAGCGCCAACAATCCGTGCCGGAACAGTTCGGCGGAGACCGATGCGCCCACCGCGTCGGTCCGCACGACCCTCACCCCAGGAACTGACTTTTCCAAGGCAGCGCGCACGCGGGTGACCGCCTGCTGGACCGCGGCCTCGCTGGGTTGGGCGCCCCAGCCGGATCAGCACCGACGACGCATCGCCGAATTGCTGCACGCCCTGCTCGGCGACGTGTTCCGCCGCGAGGGCGGCGCGGATCTGCGCAAAGTCTGCCGGTGCCGGTGTCCGCACCTCCATCACGATGCCGCCGGAGAAGTCGATGCCCAGGCTCAGCCCCGGATAGAAGAACAGGATGACGGACGCGGTCGACAGCAGGGCTGACACAACCAGGCCCAGGACACGGCCGCGCATGAACTTGATGCGGGTATTATCGGGCGCGAGGCGGAACAGGGGACGGATGAACATCGCGCTCAGACCGGCAGGAGTTGCGGGCGCCGGGATACGTACCAGCGCGAGACAAAGAGCCGCGTCAGCATCCAGGCGGTGAACATCGTGGTGGCGATGCCGATGGTGATGGTCACGGCGAACCCGCGAACCGGGCCGGAGCCGAATACGAACAGCATCACATGGGACAGGAATGTCGTGGCATTCGAGTCGAAGATCGTATTGTAAGCCCTTGTGAAGCCGTGTTCCAAGGCCGCCAGTGGGGGGCGTCCGAGGCGTTGCTCTCGCGGATGCGCTCATTGATCAGGATGTTGGCGTCCACCGCCATGCCAAGCGTCAGCAGCAGTCCCGCCATGCCGGGCAGCGTCAGTGTCGCCTGCAGCAGTGACATGACGCCCAGCATGAGGACCAGGTTGATGACCATGCAGAGGTTCGCGAACCAGCCGAACAGCCCATAGAACGTCGCCATGAAGGCCATGACGAGAAAGAAGCCCACGGCCAGCGAGATGGCACCGGCGCGGATCGAGTCGGCGCCGAGTTCGGGCCCGACGCTGCGTTCCTCGACCACCGTCAGGGGCGCGGGCAGGGCGCCGGCCCGCAGCAGCACCGCGAGGTCGTTGGCGGAGGCGGCGGTGAAGGACCCGCTGATCTGGCCGCGTCCGCCGGTGATCGGCTCGCGGATCACCGGGGCGCTGATCACCTTGCCGTCCAGCACGATGGCGAAGCGGTGGTTGACGTTGGTCCGCGTCACGTCGCCGAAGCGGCGCGCGCCGACCGAGTTGAAGGTGAAGTTCACCACCCATTCGCCGGATTGCGGATTGGTGCCGGCGCGCGCGTCGGTCAGGTCGCCGCCGTCCACGTCCACCCGGCGCCGCACCGCGATTTTCTGGTTCGGGGTGTCCTGCATCGGCAGGTAGTCCACGCCCGGCGGCGGCACCCCGCCGGCATTGGGATTGGCCGTCTCGTCGACAAGCTGGAACGTCATGTGGGCGGTCTGGCCCAGCA
Source organism: Acetobacteraceae bacterium (assembly GCA_037201625.1). Taxonomy (GTDB): domain Bacteria; phylum Pseudomonadota; class Alphaproteobacteria; order Acetobacterales; family Acetobacteraceae; genus JAMXLO01. Next base: position 84,585 of record JBBCGR010000005.1, read on the forward strand.
GGTCCTTGATCCGGTTGGGATCGCTGATGCCCGGCAACTGCACCACGATGCGCTGGTCGCCCTGCTGGGTGATCAGCGGATCCACCACGCCGGTCTCGTCGATGCGGCGGCGGACGATCTCGATGGATTGCTGCACCGCGCCGCGCGCCCGCGCATTCAGCGCCACCGGCGAGAGGGTCAGCAGGATCGTGCCGTCCGGGTTGGACACCAGGTCGAGTTCCGGCGTCCCCGTCGGACCTTCGGCGGCGATCAGCCGGGCGGATGGCGGCCACCGCGGCGTCGAGCTTGGTCGGATCGCGCAGCTTCAGCAGGATGCGGTTCTGCTCGGGCTGCGCATCGAGCGTCTGGTAGAAGATCGCCCCGGGCCGCAGCGCCTGGCGGACCCCGTCCACCATGCTGTTCAGCCGCTCGCGCACCACGGCCTTCATGTCCACTTCGAGCAGCAGATAGGAGCCGCCGCGCAGGTCGAGGCCGAGATGCACCTGCCGCCATGGCAGCCAGGCCGCCGGGGCGGGGAACAGGTTCGGGATGCACAGGATCGCCCCGATCAGGCACAGCCCGACGATCACCGCGGTCTTCAGGGGTGTGAAGTACATCATGAGGGGTCGGCGCTTCCTCCGGCGTGTCGCCCCTATGCGCCAGCGCCGGGGCGAGGTCCAGATACAAGGCCTTCACGTGAAGATCTCGAATGTTCTACCACCATGGATTGTGGGCGGCATGAATGGGCGAGGACCCTATCCCGCACCAGCGGTACGTGCAGCCGGGTGCCCTCGCAGATGATCCCGCCGCGATCGCCGGGCGTCACGCCGCCGTAGCACTCGGCGAACACCGGCGGCAGGTCGCGCGCGCCGGGCGGGGCCAGCCACAGGCGGAGCAGATGTCGCTTGCGCTCCGGGTCGGGCCAGTCCTCATAGGCGGTGCGTGCGTGCAGGATGGTGTGGTTGTGCAGGAACTGCACGTCGCCGGGCATGAAGGTCATGTCCAGCCGGAACTCCGGGTCGGCGGCGAGGTCGCCCAGCATGTCCAGCGCCTCCATGTCCGCCTCGGTCAGCCGCCGCGCCTCGGGGAAGCGCTGCGCCGAGCCGATATGCAGCCGGGAATACAGCACCGACAGCCGGCCCGCATGCGGGTTGAACACCGGGGCGTCGTAGAACGGCGCCTTGCCCTCCGGCACCTCGCCGCGACGATCCACCGGCATGGACCCATAGAGCCGGGCCAGCAGGTCGGGTCGACGTACCAGCATGGCGTTGTGCACGGCCATCGAACTGGCGATCGCCGAGGCCCCGCCGGATTTCGCGCGCCGCAGGCACAGCAGCGCGACGATGTCGCAGCGGTCGATGTGGAAGTTCTGCCGTTCGGAGGTGGCGTAGCTTCGCACGGTGGGATCGGCGGCGCTGCTGCCGCCCAGGTCGTATATATGGCCCAGCAGGTGGCCGCGGGCGTTCTGCGAGCGGGCGCTGCCGAAATGGCTGCCGATGCCCCAGTAGATCGCCGCGCTCTCGGCGATCGGGCGATCCTCCACCGGCACGCCGCGCAGCAGCACGAAGCCGCGGCCTTCCAGCACATCGGCGCGCAGCCGCCCCAGCACCGGGCCAAGGGTCGGCAGCGGAAAGTCGTCGCGCCGGATCGCGCCGATCTCCAGGCCGCGGCGCTGCACCGAGGCGAGCGCCGCCTCGAGTTCGGCCACCTCGGACGATGATAGGCGGTAGCTCCAGGCCGCCTCGCGTTCGCGCATGGCGGCGGCGGTCCAGGCCGAGGGGCCTTCGATCGGATGAATCGTCGTCATCCCTCGGTCACCTCCACCACCTGCATCATGCCCATCTCCTCATGGTTCATCATATGGCAGTGGAGCATGTACTTGCCGGTGAAATCGGTGAACCGCGAGCGGAACGTCAGGCTCCCCTTCCGGGGCAGGACGACGGTGTCGTGCCAGGTCAGGTCGCCGGGCAGGCCGTTCACCTGGGTCACCTGGAACGGGTTGGTGTGGATGTGGAAGATGTGGTCGTGCTGGTGGGGTGTTGACCAGCGTCCACTCCTCGACCGCGCCCAGGCGGACGCGCTGGTCCACTCGGTCCGGATCGAACAGGCGCCCGTCGATCAGGAAACTGAATTCGCGCCAGTCCGCGGCGGCCTCGGCCTCCGGCACCCGCGCCGAGAAGGTCAGCGTGCGCCGGTTGGTGATCTCGCCGTCCGCAATGGTGGGGATCGGCGGCGGCGGCAGGCGGGAGGGCAGGCTCATCGGCAACGGGTCGCCGGCCACCGCCAGCCGCGCGACCGTGCCGGTGGGCGAGGGATAGCCCTGATCGTAGGGCAGCGCGCGCAGCGCGTAGGAGCCCGCGGCGCCGGCCTGCACCAGCACATCGGCCCGCTGCCCGGGCGCGATCAGCAGCCGGTCCATGCTGCGGATCGCCGGCAGCGCGACGCCGTCCCAGGCGATGACGTGCAGGCCGTGGCCCTCCAGTTCCAGGAACAGGTCGTCCTGGTAGCCGGCATGCACCAGCCGCCAGCGCTGCACCTCGCCCGGGCGCATCGCGATGGTCGGCTCGCGCTGGCCGTTGACCGAAAAGAACCGTGTCGCGGTCTCCGGGAACAGCGTCTCGAAGCGTTCCACCATGCCGAACTGGTCGAACACCACCTCGTTCAGCACCAGCGTGTGCTCGGTCGCCGCGACGATCTCCGGCACGCTGTCGAAGTCGCCGTCGAGGATGATGGCGCCGGCCATGCCGCTGGCGATCTGGATGTCGGCGCCGCCGTGGTGGTGCGGATGATACCAGTACGTGCCGCTGGTGTGGTCGGCCGGGATGTCGATGGCGATCTCGCTGATCTCGCCGGGCGCCATCGAGCGCATGACGTTGTCGGCGATGCCGCTCGGGCTGACATGCGAGCCGTGGAAATGGAAGTTGGTGGTGTTGAAATGGTGGGGGATGCCGAGATCCCGCGGGATCGTATCGCGGTTCGGCGGCAGATCGTTGATCAGCGTGATGCGCAGCGGTCGCCTGGCCGGGCGCGCAGCGTCGGGCCCGGAACGTTGCCCTCGTAGCTGCGCACATAGAGGCGGAAGCCGCCGAGGTTCTTGTAACTGTAGCCGACGCGCAGCGTGGTGCGCAGTTCGCCGTTTCACCGCCCGGCGGACCTCGGGCTCCTGTAACGGCGCGCCGATGCCGGACGCCGGCGGGGGCGGCGGCGCAGCGTGCGAATGCTGGCTTTGCTGTGCGCTCGATCCCAGCGCCTGTGCGCGTGTGGTGGACGGGAGCAGCGCGGCGCCTGCCCCCAGCAGCAGGGCACGGCGATCGATCCGTGGGCCAGACGGTCCAGACATCCGCGTCTCCTTCCCTGCGCGGCGTGTCGGGCTGGTCCGCCGCTGGAACAGTCATTAGGCGGATCGTGTCGGAGTGTGAATAGCGCCGCGATGCCCGACGTGTCGGGTCCCTGCAGTAGATTCGCTGCTGCGGGAAGCATCGAACATGCTCCGCATCGCCGTCTTGCCGTGACGTGAGTCGACGGGAAGCGAGCAGGCGTCAGCCGGCGTAGAGTCCCGGCCAGTTGGGGAACGTCGGCCCCAGCGGCTGCATCAACTCGTCCAGCCGGGCGTGCAGGCGTTGCAGCACCAGCATCTTCTCGTCGTGCGTGCCGCCTGATGGATAGTCGCACCGCAGCAGCACATCCCGCAGCGCCGCCTCGACAAGCGCGCAGACGTCGCCTGAGGCGGCGGCGGGTACCAGGCCCGGGATCGCCAGCGCATGCACCATCAGCGCCGCACAGGCGCGCCGCGCCGGCCTGGACGGTGCCGTTGTCGCCAGCCTGGCGACCGCGCCGAGCGTGGTCTCGCCATGCGGCGCCGCCTCCATTGCGGAGAGGCAGTGCCGTATCACGACCTGGCGTGCCCGCGGTGCCGTACGCCATTGCCCGGCGTCGCATCGTCGGTGGGCACGGCGTGGCGGAGTTCGCGCACCGCTTCATCGAGGTTCATGCCTGTCCTCCCTCCCGCGCCGTTCCGCCATCGCGGTCCGGCGCGAATGATGAGTTGACCGCGGAGGCGTCGCGGCTACGCTGCCCGGGCACTTGCATCGCAGGCCTGCCCGTGAGCTTCGATCTCGAGAAACCCCTTCCCGGTGCCAGTTTCGGCGGCACGCTCCGCCTGCGTGGCGCGGCGGCTGGGCGTGTCCCGGATGCCCATGCGCTGGTCGTCGCAGCGAGGCCGAGCCTGGTGCCCTGGCCGCCGCGCTGGCCGAGTGCTCGGGCCTGCTGCTGCTGCCCGGCATGCAGGCGATGGCGGACGCCCCGGCACTGCTGGTGCGGCTGTCCCGCCTGTTCGGCACCGAGGTCGAGGACTACCGCCAAACTCTCACTCCGTTGAACATGGTGCACCCCGAGGTGCCCGAGATCTTCATCGTCGCCAACCAGCCGCCGGTGTCACGTCCGCCGCCTCGCCGGCCTGACCCGCCGTCAATCCGGACGGTAGCCTGCCGGTCCAATTTCCGCACCGCCGCGGCTGGCACACCGACCAGAGCTATCGCCGCCCGCCGCCCGACACCTCGCTGTTCCTGGCGGTGCAGCCGGTGCCGCGCGGGCAGGGGCAGACGCTGTTCGCCGACGGCACCGCCGCCTATGCCGCGCTGCCGCCGGCGCTGAAGGCGCGGGTCGATACGCTGGAGGGCCTGCATGTCGGCAACAGTGCCAGGCGCAACCGCGATGCCGTGCTGGCCGGCGAGGCGCCCAAGCCGCTGGGTCCGCACGAGCAGCCGCAGCGCCAGCCGGTGGCACGTGTCCACCCGGTGACCGGCAGGCGCGCGCTGTATATGTGCGAGTATGGCCAGATGGACTGGGTCGAGGGGCCATTCGTCGGCATGCAGACCGGTCCCCACGGCGATGGGGCGGCGCTGCTGGTGGAACTCATGTCGCACCTGACGCGGCCGGAGTTCGTCTATGTGCACGAATGGACGCCGGGCGATCTTGTGGTGTGGGACAATCGCTGCCTGGTGCACGCGGCGACCTGGTTCGATGCGGAACATGAAAGCCGCGTGATGTGGCGCACGACCGTGAGCGGCAACCCGGGCGCCGCCTATGCCGGCGAGCGGAAAAGCTGGATCGCCGCGTAGACGAAACCATTTCCGGCCTTGCGGCGTTACCTCGACCCAACCTGCAAGGTTCCCCGATGTCCGAGGCGCAAGCCCATACGATGCCAGGCCATGGTGCGCGCGAACTGCCCGCGGTCGTGGTCCGAAAACTACAACGCCGAGTTGCGCCATGCCGAAGGCTTCGTCGGCGATCGGGCGTCGAGCCGCGCATTCCGTTCAATCCTGGACGACTGGCGGGAGCGGGTGCGGCGGGTGTCGGACGATCCGCTGGGCGATCAACCCACCGAGAAGGTGCAGCGGCGCAAGCTCGACAAGCTTCTGGCAGAAGGTGAGCCGGAGGCGGCGGGCGTGGTGCTGAGCGCGGTCGAGGAATTTGCTCAGGAACTGGCCACCGTCTGCCGGCGGCTGCTGCGGCTGAAGGGCTGGCGGGGAGACCGATACGATCGTGGTCGGTGGTGGCTTCCGCGCGAGCCGCATTGGCGAACTGGCGATCGGCCGCGCCGGCGTGCTGCTGAAGGCGGACGGGGCGCGACATCTCCCTGCGCCCCATCCGGCATGATCCGGACGAGGCCGGCATGCTGGGCGGCGCGCAGCTTGTGCCGCACTGGATGCTGTCGGGGCATGACGCGATCCTGGCAGTGGATATCGGCGGCACCAACATGCGCGCCGGCGTCGTGGCGCTGGAATGGCGCAAGCGTGTGCTGGTCGATGCGCGCATCACCGATGCGGAGATCTGGCGCCATCGCGACGATGAACCGGGGCGCGACGAGGCGGTGGCGAAGCTGGTGGACATGCTGCGCGGACTGATCAAGTCGGCCGAGAAGAAGCAGCGCAACCTGGCGCCGTTCATCGGCATCGGCTGCCCTGGGATCATCAACGAGGACGGCACGATCGAGCGCGGCGGGCAGAACCTGCCGGGCAATTGGGAAGCCGCGCGGTTCAATCTGCCGCGCCATTCGCGAGGGGATCCCCGAGATCGCCGGCGATGCGACCCACGTGCTGATGCACAACGACGCCGTGGTTCAGGGCCTCAGTGAGGCACCATGGATGCGCGAGACGCCCCATTGGGGCGTGCTGACGATCGGCACCGGCCTCGGCAATGCGTGCTTCGCGTCCCGCGCGTGAGCCGGCTCAGAGGAAGCCGCCGAGCGGGTCGTTCGCTTGGTTCCGCCAGGCCTGGAAGCCGTCCGGCCATTGCGGCACGAGAACAGCGAGGCCTGCCGCCATGATCTGGAGGTTCTGCGCATTGGGCGAACTGCCCGAGGGGGTATCGGCGGCGAACCCGCCCTGGCCGCGATGCAGGTCTTCACCGGGCCGGACGAGTTGATTGTGCATGCTCTCATGAAAGCCCATGCGCGCGAGGTCAACTGCATCGTCGCGGTGTCGCTGTCCCGGCAGCGCGCGATGTAGACCTCGCTGATGCCGAGGACCGGCGTGCGATGTCCGACAGCGGCCGAGGGCGGGGTCCAGCGGTTCACGGTGGTGCCCCAGATGGCCGTGTCGCTCTCGGCCGCAAGCGTCGTGCTGCGATACTGCGGATGCAGCTTGATCACGCTCTCGCGCGGCGAGGGCACGAAGAAGATGATCATGTTCACCGTCAGCGGATTGCCGGCGTCCTGGCCGGAGTTCCCGCCGCTCGGCTGCGCCTGCCATTGCACATCGGCGGTCCAGGTGTTGCTGCTGGTGGTCGCCTGCTGGCAAACTGATCGGTACCAGCCGGCGATCGACGCGCCGACTGCCGTGGTGCTGCTGCCGACCCCGCCGGACGTGGCACAGTCGATCAAGCGAACCGTATAGGTGTTGTTGGCCATTTCCTGGATCGTCCGAAGCGTGCGTCTGCGCTATCACATCGCGCCAATTGGTTGCCACAGCGCGACGTTGCGTTCACCGCGAATTGAGGGGAGGGAACTGACATGAGCCGACTGTTCGGCCCGCTGCGCCAGATGGGTTACGTGGTCACGGACGTGGAGGCGGCGATGCGGCACTGGATCGAGGTCTGCGGGATCGGACCGTGGTTCTATGCCGAACGATTGCCGCTGACGGCCTTCACCTATGCCGGGAAGCGCTACGACGACATTCATGTATCGATCGGCTTGGCGAACTCGGGCGACATGCAGGTGGAACTTATCCAGCAGCGGTCGGACCATCCCAGCATGTACCGCGATTTTCTGGCGGCGAACCCGCAGGGCGGGCTGCAGCACTGGTCAAGCTGGCCGGAGAATTACGACGAGTTGTACGAGCGGGCGCTGGCCAATGGCTTACGGTCGGACAGGAGGGCGACGCGCCGCGCGGCCGCTTCGTTTATTTCCGCAACGAAGGCCATCCCGGCACCATCATCGAGATGTCGCACGCCAGCCCGATGCGCCGCCGTATCTTCGATGCCGTGCGCGAGGCGGCCGTCGATTGGGACGGTCGCGACCCGATCCGTACGGGTTGGCCCGGCTGACGGCGGAACATGCGGCCCGCTCCGGCGTTGAGACCAGTGTTCCGTCGCAACAGGACGAGCCACGCATGAGCGACCGCAATACCCTCCGCATCGAGGGCTACGCCATCGTGTCCGAGGACGGCATGCTGGCCGACGCTGCGCGCGTCATGCCGGGCGCAATGATCTTCGACGCCGACCAGCGGTTCTTCGAGCAGGGGCTGGATGGGGTGGACGTCGTGGTCCATGGCCGCCACTCGCAGGAGCGTCAGGCCCGTTCGCCGCTGCGCCGTCGGATCGTGCTGACACGCAGTGTGCCGGCGATCGCGCCGCATTCTTCGAATCCCAGGGCAGTTCTGTGGAATCCCTCCGGCGCATTGCTGGAGCAGGTGCTTGCCGAGATGGGGCTTGCCGGTGCCAGTGTCGGGGTGATCGGTGGGGCGGAGGCGTTCGACGTCTTCCTGAATCGGTTCAGCGTGTTCTACCTGACCCGGGCGCCTGGCGTGTGGCTGCCGGGCGGGCGGCCTGTGTTCCTGGAGGTGCCGGGACGTACGCCGGAGAACGTGCTTGCCGCGCACGGCCTGCGGCCCGACGCTCCGGCAGTGCTCGATGCGGCGCAGAACCTGACCGTGGTCGCCTGGCGCCGCTGACGTTGCCGGGCGCAGCGGCGGGCGGGTGCAAGCACTGGAATGGTGCCGGGTGAGGGATTTGAACCCCCGACCTTCGGTTTACAAAACCGCTGCACTACCACTGTGCTAACCCGGCGAAATCAATAACTTAGCAAGCGTCGCGGTCGAACCCGAAGGCGAACAGCTTCAATCCGCGGCTTACCGCTGCGCCTTCTGTAGCCGCTTCATCGCCCCTTCGGCAAACGTCCTCCGGGCACGTGCACGGTAGCGGCCTTCCGGGTCTGGGTGGGTGACCGTGTCATCGGTGCAGCGGGCCCGCCTCTGCCGATAGGCGACTGGGCAGCGTTGCCGGCGTTCGATGCGCCCGGCCGAACGCCCGGCACCGCATTGCCTACACGACGGGCGGGCGGATTTTGCGTTCCTTCATCGCAGTGGCAACTGCGGGTCGCGCAACATTCCACGCCAATCCGGCCGCCTCGAGAAGCCTGACGAACCCGAACATCACATCGATCTCCCACCGGGTATGGCCATGGCGTGCCGAATGGGGATCCGCGTGATGATTGTTGTGCCAGCCTTCGCCACAGGTCAGTGCTGCGACCACCCAGTTGTTGCGACTCTCGTCGCGGGTCTCGTAGTTGCGATAACCCCAGACGTGCGATGCAGAATTCACCGACCAGGTGATGTGCCAGACCAGCACGGTCCGAACGAACACACCCCAGACCAGCAGGCTCACACCGAACTGAACCGCCTCGGTGATTCCGTCGCCGCTCACCAGGCTTATTGCCATGCCGGCCAACAGGAAGATCGCCCACGAGGACAGAATGATAATCGGGTAGAGCAACGAGCGCTCGAGCCGGCGATAGAACGGGTCGCGCAGGATGTCTTTCGCGTAGCGATCGTAGATGCCGAGGCGAACGAGGTCGCGGTTCACCACCAGCATCCAGCCCACATGTCCCCAAAAGAAGTTGACCAAGGGACTGTGGGGATCGTCTTGCCGGTCTGCGTGCTCATGATGTCGCCGATGCACTGCGACCCATCGTGCCGGGGCATCTTGCATGCTGCAGACGCCAAGGACGACGAGCGTGTATTCCAGCCATCGCGCACAGACCAGGCTGCGGTGGGTCAACATCCGATGGTAGCATAGGTTGATGCCCAGACCGCCGAATACGTAGACGCCAGCGAACGCGAGGGCGACACCGGTCCAGCTAAAGAACCAGGGAAGCAACGCCAGGAGTGCGACAAGGTGGTACAGCCCCACCGTAATCGCGTAGGGCCAGAGGATGCGGTATCTGTCGACCGCTGCGGGCAATGCGAGGCGGCGAGCCGAACGAGGCGCCGGAGACGCGTAGCCTGGGCGCACGGAAGACCTCACACGCGGCAATGGGGGACGGCGAAGGCACTGAGGTTCGAACGGGCCAGCCTGGCTGGATCCAGGCGCTGCTGACGGCCCGCGCTTTGCCTTTCGGAGTGCTCAACGTAGCGGCTTTTCCGGGCCATTCAAGCGGCCAGCGGGAGGCGTTGCGCCGCGACCATTCCAGCGCAGGCTGGTTGGGGCGGTGTGGCAGCGCCTCGATCGCCGATCAGATTCGCCGTTGTACGTTCCAGAACTTCGGCACACCGCCGAGGACGCCCTCCAGGTCGGCGCGCCAGGCCGCGGGTTGCAGCGTCACGCCGCATGGCACCAGCGGCACGGAGTCCAGGCATTCAAGCTGCAAGGCCGCGGCCATCTGGCGCTGATCATCGGCCGTTTCGGTCAGCAGCCACTGTGCCCGCAACTCTTCATAACGCGGACTCTTGTACCAGCCCGACTCGTCGGCCCCGGTTCCGCGCGTGCGCGAATTCACCAGCGGGGACGCGACCGACAGGCAGGGTACGTTCAGCATGTGGATGTGGAATCCCCCGTTCTCCGGCGACTCCTTCTTGATCACGCGCTGCGTCATCGTCGACCAGTCGGTGCTGACGTATTCGAGGTTGATGCCGATCTTCTTCAGCAGGTCGGCAAGCACCTCGTTCGCCATGCGGACATTGGGATAATCCGCGGGCGAGATCTGGATGATCTTCTCGCCCTGGTAGCCGGCATCGGCCAGCGCCTTGCGCGCCTGCTCCGGCGTGAACGGTGGCCGGATGGAGGCCAGGCCAGCCTCCGTCGCGTCCGGCATGCCAAGCGGATAGAAGCCGGTGCCCGGCCGCTGGAACTCCGTATCGCCGCCAACGGCCGCGACGAAGTCCGCCTGATCGACCGCGCGCAGAATGACCCGCCGCATCGCCGGCCGATTGAATGGCGGATGAAGCTGGTTGAACCGCACCATCAGGAAGTTTCCCTCGGTCTCCAGCACCTCCGCGCGCAGCGCCGCATCCTTCCGCATGAGCGGCACCAGATCCTGCGACGCGAATTCCCACCAGTCCTGCTCGCCTTTTTGCAGCGCCGCCAGGGACACGCCCTGATCCGGCATCGTCGTCCAGATCACCCGTTCGAAATGCACGATCTTCGGCCCGGTGGCACGATCCGGCACGCCATTCGGTCGCGGCACATAGCCGTCAAACCGGGCATATACGTTGCGCACGCCCTGCAGCCGCTCTTCCTTTACATAGCGGAACGGGCCGCTGCCGATGACCTCGGTGAGCTGCTTGAACGCATCGGTCTCGGCCAGCCGCTGCGGCATGATCGCGGGCATGTAGGCGCCAGGCTTGCCCAATGCCTCGGGCAGTTTCGGAAATGGCTGCTTCAGGCGGAACTCGAGCGTGCGGTCGTCGATGCCGCTGATCTCGTCGCTGATGCGAAGGATCTCCACGCCGAGCACATCGCGCCGGCCCCAGCGCTTGATGCTGGCCGCGCAATCTCGCGCCAGTACCGGCTCGCCGTCATGGAAGCGCAGGCCTTCGCGCAAGCGGATACGCCAGCGCCTGCCGTCCTCCTCCACCGTATGGCCCTCGGCCATCTGCGGTTGCGCCTGCAGCTTGGAATCCGTGCCGTAAAGCTGGTCGTACACCAGCCCTGCATGGTTCCGCCGTGACGTTCGTCATGCTGTAGTGCGGGTCGAGGAACACCAGATCGACCTGCGGCATGAAGCGCAGCACGCGCTCCTTCTCCGTTGCCGCGAGGGCGGGCGCCGCGAGTCCGGTCGCAGCCAAGGCGCTGGCTCCGCGCAGCAAGGCGCGGCGTGCGATTGCGGTCATGGTGGCGTTTCTCTCCCGTACGCGCTTGTTCGAGCGCCTGTCTTATCGGCCTGGCCGTTGTCGCTCAATCACCTCGGTCAGAGCGATGGACGCGCCATGTCGGACAGTCTGCTCACGACCGGAGCGGGCCGCGAACAGAACGGTAGGTTGCGGTGCACATCGGGCAGCGGCAGGCGCGATCACCCGCGTTCAGGCGATCGGAGACGGGGAAGGGCGCGGGGAGGGCGGCGTGTCGCCGGCCCAGCCCCCGAGGTGGTCATCCTGCCCTCAAGCACACAACACTGGTGCCGGCTTCCTCCGACCGTTGTCCCTCGCGGTCAGGCTAGAAGAAGACAAAGGCCCGAACCACGACGTTCTTGCGGTTGCGGGCGTCGGCGGGCGCGGTGGGATCGATGCATGCAGTATGGAACGAATAGCGCGAGACCGAGCCGTCAAACACCGAATCATAGCATTTGAGCATCGAGACCTCGTTGGGCTTCTGCTGGGGAAACCAGTACCACTCGTGGTCGGGACGATAGGTGAAGCGCGTGGTCTCGCCGACGCGGTCGTCATAGATTCGGTAATTGGTGATGTACGGCTGGTCGGCGAAGGAGGGCCAGGCGCAAAGCACAAAGGGGAACTGCTCGACCGTCTCCATCGGCTTGGCGAGATTGATCGACACGAAGCGCCGCGACATCTTCGCGTCGGCCTCTTCCTCCGTGTAGTGCTGCTCGCGCCCGAAGTTCCGCAGATTCTTGGTGAGCAACTCGCGGCAGCGCACGCGGCCGCTGTTGTCGTTCAGGTCGTTGTGCACGAGCGTGGCGTAGCGCGCATTCACACCCGGGTTCTTGTTGTCCTGGTCTTCCGTGCGGTCGCCCGTGTAGTCCTTGTCGAAGACGTCGTGATTGTAGACCAGCGCATCGGTCGCATCCGGGAAGAATTCGAGCAGGAGCTTCTCGATCTCAGGGTAGAATACGCGCTCCACCTCGGCCGAATCGTAGAAATTCGAGCACTTGGACTCGAGATACGCGAGCGAGACACCGAGCTTGTCCATGCATTCGGCGCTGTTGGGCGAGAGGCCAGGATAGTATTCGCCGATGCGCCGCGCGTCGCGCATCACCTGCGGGAACCAGAGGTCCCGGCGCCGGTTGTCCTCCTCGTTCTTGCGCAGGATCGCGGCTACGTCCGCGCGCTCGGGGTCCCGCCAGACGGCATTGGACGACACGATGGAGTAGGTCGGCCGTTCGTAGACAGTGTACGGCATCGGCAGCGCCAGGCCGCCTTCCGGGGCCTCGATGGCGTTGCTCCTCCGGATGTAATCCACACACTCGTCGTATTTCCGGAATCCGAGGCCCCACTTCGTCTTGATCGGCGCCCCCGGTGGCGCGCTGTTGATCATGTCTGCGACGCGCTGGCCTTCGCCCTCAGCGATCTGGGCGAGCGCGTCCTCGAGCGCCGCGGCGGTTCCCGCATCGCCATCCCGGTCGAACGACATGTAGGACAGGCCGCCGTTCGCGGCGATTGGCGGGGGCTGCCCCACCGTGCGCTGGAGCGGCGGCACGTAGGCCGACGAAGCTCTCTGCGTGTCCGCCGCAACCTCGTTGTCGGCGACGTCGAGCTGGCTCATGGCACACCTCCGATTATTTCAGGCTACCGTGGCACACAGAGCCTGTGTTTGCCAGACCGCGGGTTGCTCACCCTCTGGGGCATGGTTGCGCCCGCCACACCAATGGCCGTTCGGTCGGTGCAGCCCTTGCATGATTCAGGCGGTATGTCTGAGATTGATGGAGGCAACCCGTTCGCGGGGTCACCGAACAACACCTGGGGTGGGACGATGCGACCAAACAATATCAAGCAGATGTGGCAAGCCGGTAAGTGCGTGACGCTCGGCTGGCTCTCCGTGTCCCATGGGTTCACGGCTGAGGTCATGGCGCGTCAGGGGTTCGATGCCCTGTGCGTCGATCTGCAACACGGCACTGCTGAAATGAATGACGTCGGACCCATGCTGCAGGCGATCTCGCAGACCGACACGGTCCCCGTTGTACGGGTCGCATGGAACGAGCCTGCGGCCATCATGAAGGCACTGGACCTGGGCGCGTACGGGATCATTGTGCCGCTGGTCAACACGGCTGAAGAAGCAGCGAAGGCGGTGGCAGCGTGCCGCTATCCGCCTGTTGGCATGCGCTCGAATGGGCCCGTGCGCGCCATGCACTACGGCGGTGCCGACTACGTGGCCAACGCCAACGACGAGATCGTGATCATGGCCATGATCGAGACGAAGGAGGGCCTCGCCAACCTCGATGCCATCTGCGCAACGCCTGGTCTGGACGCCGTCTATATCGGACCTGCCGACCTGTCGTTCGCGCTAGGCCTGGCCCCGCGGGGCGACAACCCCGACCCGCTCCATCTCGCGACCTGCGACAAGATCCTGGCGACAGCCCATAAGCACGGCATCAAGTGCGTCATGCATTGTGCCAGTGCGGCATTCGCGGCGGGCGCGGTGAAGCGTGGCTTCGACATGGTGATGCTGACGTCCGATCTCTCTTGCATGATCGCGGGCGCGCGCATGCAGCTCGACGAGCTGAAGTCCAAGACGGCCTGATACTGATCCCCGGTCTCTGTACGCATTGCTGACCATGTCCTCGCCGGACACGGCACGAAGCGTGCAGAGATCGCACTCGACCAAGGTTATCCGCTTCGCGCGTTGCTGCATGGCCGGCCCGGCGCCACCGCACGGGCTTGCCGGCGTGCCGCCGAAGCGTTCCTCCGTCACGCCGGCGGGCCGCCGCCTACCCGGTTCGGTCGGTTACCATGCCCAGCCGGGCTTGCACGACGACGTGGAGCGGCACCACCGGTGGGATGTGACGGGCGGATTTCCGAGATGATCGAGGTGCACCCTGCCCCGGACCGATCAGTCCCGAAGTCCGCCAGACGTATCTGACCGACGCGTCGTTTCACTTCGGTCCACGATACTAGGAATAATACTCAGGCTGAGCACCCTTGCGCCAGCGACAAGGCCGGTCGGGGGCGAATTGCAGTAATGCGACACGCCGGGGAAGGGCTTGTCCTTCCTTCCGCACGGTCACATGTTCCGCAACGCATTCGGCGATCGCCGCGCGCCTGGCCGCCTCGCCCTCCGGCCCTGCCCACTCGCCGAAAGTTGCCCCGGTAGCTTGACTACGCACGGCGAATGCCCCAAATGCTTTGGCACTCCCAGGACTAGAGTGCCAGAGGCGCCCGCACCCACCAGCGTGCAGACAAGGCACAGGGCAAGTCGACCGGCCTTCCGAGGTCGGCACCAGGTAAGTCAAAATCCCATGAAATTTCGACCGTTGCATGATCGGGTGGTCATCCGCCGCCTCGACGCCGAAGAAAAGACGGCTGGCGGCATCATCATTCCCGGCACTGCACAGGAAAAGCCGATGGAAGGCGAGATCGTCGCCGTCGGCCCAGGCGCGCGCGACGAGCACGGCCAGATCGTCGCCCTGGAGGTGAAGGAAGGCGACCGCATCCTGTTCGGCAAATGGTCCGGCACCGAGGTGAAGTTGGATGGCGAGGAACTCCTGATCATGAAGGAGTCCGACATCATGGGCGTCATCGAGGGCAAGCCGGCGGTCAAGAAGAAAGCCGCCTGATCACACCACACGAATTTAAGAGGGGACTAAGCAGATGGCAGCAAAAGACGTTCGGTTCGGCGACGATGCGCGTCAGCGTATGTTGCGTGGAGTCGACATTCTCGCTCACGCGGTGAAGGTGACGCTCGGCCCGAAGGGGCGAAATGTCATCCTCGACAAGAGCTATGGCGCGCCGCGGATCACCAAGGATGGTGTGACCGTCGCCAAGGAAATCGACCTGTCCGACAAATTCGAGAACATGGGCGCGCAGATGGTGCGCGAGGTCGCCTCGAAGACCAACGACATCGCGGGCGACGGCACCACGACGGCCATCGTCCTCGCCCAGGCGATCGTGCGTGAGGGTGGGAAGGCAGTCTCTGCCGGCATCAACCCGATGGACCTGAAGCGCGGCGTCGACCGGGCCGTGGTCGCGCTGGTCGATGAACTGAAGAAGCGCAGCAAGAAGATCACCACGCAGGCCGAGACCGCGCAGGTCGGCACCATCTCCGCCAATGGCGAGGCCGATATCGGCATCATGATCGCCGAGGCGATGCAGAAGGTCGGCAACGAGGGTGTCATCACGGTCGAAGAGGCCAAGGGCATGCTGACGGAACTCGACATCGTCGAGGGCATGCAGTTCGACCGCGGCTACATGTCGCCCTACTTCATCACCAACGCCGAGAAGATGAACATCGAGCTGGATCAGCCCTACATCCTGATCCACGAGAAGAAGCTCGCGGCCTTGCAGACATTCCTGCCGTTGCTCGAGGCGGTCGCGCAGTCGGGGCGTCCGCTGCTCATCATCGCCGAGGACGTCGAGGGCGAAGCGCTCGCGACCCTGGTGGTGAACAAGCTGCGTGGCGGACTGAAGGTCGCAGCGGTCAAGGCGCCTGGCTTCGGCGATCGCCGCCGCGCCATGCTCGATGACATCGCCGTGCTGACCAGCGGTCAGGTGATCAGCGACGAACTCGGCATCAAGCTGGAGAACGTCACCCTCGAGATGCTCGGCCGCGCCAAGAAGGTGCTGATCGACAAGGAGAACACGACGATCGTCGAGGGCGTCGGAAAGAAGGCCGACATCACCGGCCGCTGCAACCAGATCCGCGCGCAGATCGAGGAGACCACCTCGGACTACGATCGCGAGAAGTTGCAGGAGCGCCTGGCGAAGCTGGCCGGGGGCGTCGCGATCATCCGCGTCGGCGGCTCCACCGAAGTCGAGGTGAAGGAGCGCAAGGACCGGGTCGATGACGGTCTGCACGCGACGCGGGCTGCGGTGGAAGAGGGGATCGTGCCGGGCGGCGGCGTGGCGCTCGCGCGGGCATCGCTGATCCTGTCGAAGCTGAACGTCGAGAACGACGATCAGCGCGTCGGTATCGAGATCGTCCGCAAGGCGGTGCAGATGCCGCTGCGGCAGATCGCCGAGAATGCCGGTGAGGACGGTGCGGTGATCGCCGGCAAGGTGCTCGACAGGGACGAGTACAACTGGGGCTTCGACGCGCAGAGCGGCGAGTTCAAGGACATGGTGAAGGCCGGTATCATCGATCCCACCAAGGTCGTGCGATCCGCCCTGCAGCACGCTGCCTCCGTCGGCGCGCTCATGATCACCACCGAGGCGATGGTGGCGGAGCGGCAGGAGAAGTCGCCGGCCGGCGACGGATCATCCGGCGACTCGGGCTACTGAACGAAGCCGACGGCTGCACGCTTGCCTGAGGAGGATAGGATGGCGGATGAGGATGGGCCCGATCCGCAATTCGATGCAATGACGGCCCGCCTGCTGCGGCGCGAGGCACTGCGTCGCGCCGCGGCAGAGTTGAACACCATGACAGGGCCTGGCCTGGAACAGGCCCTGGCACGGATCTCGACCGAAGTGACCGAGGAGGCCGCGGTCAGGCACGCGGCCGCCGTCGGACACATCGCCGGGCAGGTTGATGCCCTGCATCCGCCTGCTCCGCGCAAGGACGCACATCCACCTGCTCCTGGGCAGGATGCGCGGCCGCTGCCGAAGACCTGACGGCGCGGCCAGCCGGCCGCAATCACGAGGGAGGCACGATGCTGCCGTCAGCACCCCACAAACTGACGAAGCTGTACTTGCTGTTCCGCGCGGAGATCGGCCAGTTCCATCCCGAGCCGGAGCCCTTCGGCTGGCGTATCTACAACGGTCCTGACAGGGATCCGGTGTCCCGCTCGGTGTCGGGATTTGCCGTCGAATGCGATGCCTGGAACGCGGCGGTGACCGAGCGCACGCGGCTTGAGCGCATGTCGCTGCACTGACCGGTCGATCCACAAGCGCTGGATGCGGCCCTTGCACCATCCACCATTCCGGAATCGCCGCGCGACCGGTCGGCAGTGCTGCCGATGGTCTGCTGCGTCAGAGGTAGCGGATCAGCACGGCCGCGCCATCGGTATAGGCGGACTCCATCGAATTGAAGGCTCGCGTGGAGACTTGGATCGGCCGATCCGGCATGTCCTCGTGGACGATTTCCCAGATGAAGCTCTTGGGCCGCGTGTTTGCGGACTTGACGATGACCCTGTGGGTCCGCGGCCGCCCGATTTCAGGCATCATCGAATTGGGCTGTTTCATGGTGCAGTATGCCGCCGCCGCAGGTTGCAACGCAACGTCGCGAACGGAATGTGCAGCCATCGATCCGTTGGATTCACCGTGATCGAGTGCATCACTCCTCGGCGGGCACGCGCACGTCATCGCGTGAGTCGTCACGGGCACGGAATTCCTCGCGACCGTCGAAGCTGCGGCGGCGACCGCTGTCGAATCGGCCAAGCGGCTTGGGACCACGGAAGTTGCGCTCCCGATCATCGGGTTTGCGCGACAGGATGGCCGACGGCCCCTCTTCGATCTCTTCGACCCGCAGGGTCATGAAACGCAGGATATCTTCGTTCAGCCTGAGCTGGCGTTCCATTTCGGTGACAAACGCCGGCTTCGCGTCGAGGCCGAGCAGCATGTAGTGGCCCTTGCGGTTCTTCTTGATCCGGTAGGCCAGGCCACGCAGGCCCCAATACTCGCGCTTCTTCATCGCGCCGCCCTCGGTCTCGAGCTGGCTGGCGATTCCGTCCGCAATACCCTCGACCTGCTGCTGTGTCACGTCGTTGCGCGCAATGAGCACGCATTCGTAAAGCGACACGATATTCTCCCCGTGCTGGTTGCCTGCGAAACGTGAGCAATGGGCATCTGTCTCGAACGATGCTGACGGCCCTGGCAGGGACGTGGGGTTGAGCACGGATGCCATAGTGACGCAAGGGCGGATTTCGGTGACGCGGGACGCCTGCCGGCCGGCTATATTCTGGTGCTGCCCTTATATCATCCGCGTGACGGTCCCATGTCTGCCGACGAGCCGTCGCTCCACGGATGTCCCGATGTATGAAGTCCGACCCGATGCCCATAGCCGCACGGCAGGGCACTGCGGTGAGGATTCAGCGCTGTCTCACCACCTGACGCAAGTCTGTGATCGGCACGCTCGTCCCGTCCGTCGTAAGGACGCAGCGATCACGACGCCCGACGGACCGGCCGCTAGCGTTGCGGCGTCGCGGTTCCGGCAATGCTGCTGATGCGGGACGACATCTCGTCAAACGACGGAATAAGCCCAACCTCGAACGCCAGTACGGTCGCCACGCAAACCAGCACGACACCGATGCGCAGGAAATGGCGCGGGCTGGTGCGGCGCTGCGCAACCGGCGCCGCCGGGCTGGGCCGTCCCACGCTCGCCGGCAGCAGCGCGATCAGCCCTGTCGCGATCGCCGTCGCGGCCTGCGGCGGCCAGATGCTCGTTGGCATGCTGGCAATGCTTCGCGCCAGGCTCGCCGTCGCTTCCGATTTCGGCAAACCCGCAAGCCTGCCCGCCTCCGCCCAGGGATCATCGCCCAATCGCGCGAACACCGATACCACGCTGAGCGTCATGCCGTTCGCCTCGATGCCCACCGGCGCAAAGAGAAAGTCGCTCAACCCGGAACGCTGGAAGGCAAAAGCATCGGAACGGGGCATATCGGGTTCTCGCAATGCAATGATGTTATCCGGCAGGATATCGTGCTACGCTCTCGCGGATGCAACGTGCGCACTTGCGCTACGCCTCCGCGTCACCAACAGAACAGTTAATGCCAGCGAAACGAACGCCGTCCCCGGCGGCGTGCGCGACAGCGTGTTTGCGCGGGCCGATATGATCGCGCGCGCTGACATGACCCCGCAGGCCGGCATGATGCGGAGCGCGCAATGCGCCTGCTGACGGTACGGCACGTGACGGTCTATCGCTATGCGGTACCGGTCAGGCTGGGCGAGCATCGGATGATGTTCCGCCCGAGAGAGAGCCACGATCTCCGCTTGGTCCGCACCCGGCTGGTCATCGAGCCGCAGCCCACGCAGCTCCGCTGGCTGCATGACGTGTTCGACAATTCTGTCGCCGTCGCGACCTTCGCCGGCGAGACCGACCGGCTCTGCTTCGACAGCGGCGTCACGCTCGAGCATACCGAGGCGGCGCTGCCCGATTATCAGCTCGAGCCAGGCGCCAACACATTTCCGTTTACCTACGCTCTCGAGGATCAGCCCGACCTGATCCGCGCCCTGGAGCGCGACGAACCCAGCGAACAGGTCGACCGCTGGGCCGACACGCTGCTGCCGAAGGCGCGGCCGTGCGGCACCATGGCGATGCTGCGGACCATGACGCGCCGCATCCGCGAGGACTTCGCCTATTCGCGCCGCGACGAACGTGGCGTGCAGAGCCCCAGTGAGACATTGCAGCGCCGGCGCGGCACATGCCGCGACTTCGCCTGGCTGATGATCGATGCGGTCAGGTCACTCGGCCTCGCGGCCCGGTTCGTCAGCGGCTATATCTTCGTGCCTGTCACACCGGCCGCCACCGCCGTCGGCGGTGGAGCGACGCATGCCTGGCTGCAGGTCTATCTCCCAGGCGCAGGCTGGGTCGATTTTGATCCGACCAACAGCATCATCGGCAACCGCAACCTGATCCGTGTGGCGGTCGCATGGCACCCCGCACGCGTGCTACCGCTTTGGGGCACATTCACCGGCGCGTCGGGCTCGGCGCTCGACATGCAGGTCGAGGTGAACGTCACCGAAGGACCGGACACGAGCGCACAAACCGTATCGCGAGGCACAGCATGAGAATCCGCGTGGGCTACGAACTGGTCTATGACTGCCCCCAACCGACTCCCATGATTCTGATGCTGCATATCCATCACACGCGCGCAGCCGACATCATCATTCCCGACCAGGTGACCACCAGCCCGCGCGTGACGGTCAATTCCTATCGCGACGGTTTCGGCAACTGGTGCACCAGGCTGGTCGCGCCCGCCGGCCATACGCGCATCGCCAGCACGGCGCTGCTGCACGACGATGGAGCGCCGGACCCGGTCAATCTGTCGGCGCACCAGCATGCGGTCCAGGACCTGCCTGCCGAGGTGCTGGTGTTCCTGCTGGGCAGCCGCTACTGCGAGACCGACCGGCTGTCGGAGACGGCCTGGCAGTTGTTCGGCCATTCGCCGACGGGCTGGGGCCGCGTGCAGGCGATCTGCGACTTCGTGCACAATCACATCACCTTCAACTATGCCGACGCGCGTCCGACGCGCACCGCATGGGAGGCGTTCAACGAGCGGCGTGGCGTGTGCCGTGACTTTGCCCATCTCGCGGTTGCGTTCTGCCGGTGCATGAACATTCCTGCGCGCTACTGCACCGGCTATCTCGGCGACATCGGCATGCCGCCGCCGTACGCTCCGATGGATTTCGCTGCCTGGTTCGAGGCATTTCTCGACGGCCAGTGGCACGTCTTCGATCCGCGCAACCATGTGCCGCGGATCGGCCGCGTGCTGATGGCGCGCGGGCGCGATGCCGTCGACGTGGCCATCAGCAACACGTTCGGTCCGAATACGCTCGCAAGTTTCAAGGTCTGGACCGATGAGGTGGCAGAGGAGCCACTCGCTCAGCCGCCGGGCTAGGGTGTGATCCGCGCAGGTGGCATCACCAAGCGCTGAATCACGCTCTCAAAGACGAGCCAGAGCGGGTGCCGTGCGCGTTGGCTCACGGAACCCGCTCTGACGGCCCGCGGGCAGCCGGTCACGACTTCCGCGCTGCGTCCTTGTCGCCGATCCGCGCGGCCTGAAGAGTGGTCGCCCCCTGCTTTGCCTTCAGCCGCTCCGCATCGGTCTTCTTGGGTTTCTTGACCTCACGGTTGGATCGCTTCTGTCCTTTGGCCACGGCGATGTCCTTTCGGGTTGACCATCCGGCATGATGTCACGGTTCACGCCGGCGGGCACCACAATGTCGCGCATGGCGCCCCCGCACCGGCCGCTGCGGCAGGCGATCTCGCGCCGGAGCATGATCCGCGCAGGCGGCATCACGGAGCGGTGAATCCCGCTCGCAGGCAAGGTGCTGGAGCGGATTGCAGGACCCAACGCCAACGGAACCTGCCTATCCGAACGTGAACGCGTAGGCACGCACGCCGGTGTCCAGGAACTCGATCTCGAAGGTCCGGTCCGCCACCGCGCCCGTCTGCCGGACAAGCTGGTACAGGCGCCCTTCACGCACGCTGCCCCAGCCATCGGCGTCCACATCGGCGCCGTGGTCGGCGCCCGGCGCAGCGCCATCGATCGTAATGCGGAAGCGCACGGGGCGGCCTTCCAGCGAGGGTGCCAGCACGAGATGCAGGTCGCGCGCGTGGAACCGATAGGCGATGCGGCCGGGGGCGCCGTCGAGCGTCGCGAACTCCTCGCCAATGGTCCACACGCCTGCGAGGCTCCAGCGATTGAGCGGCAGCGCCGATGCGGCCTGATAGGACGCTGGCTCATCCTTCCTGACGCCACCCGGCGAGAGGAAGTCGCGGCCCTGTCCATAGCCGACATAGGTCTCGCCCGAACGCAGGTTGCCCGGGTCCGCCGCGGCCTGCGCGCCCTGTGCCGCGACTGCGACCGCAGCCGCCGCGCCGGATGCGCTCGGCCCGCCGGCCTCGGACAGCAATTGCCGGATCAGCCGCTCCGATTCGCCGTAGCTGCCTTCACCCAGCACCCGGTGTCGCACGCGGCCATCGGCCCCGACGAAGTAGAGCGCCGGCCAGGCCTGGTTGCTGAAGTCCCGCCAGATCCGAAAATCGTTGTCGATCGCGACAGGGTAGCCGATGCCGAGTGCGCCCACGGCCTTGCGCACGTTGGCCAAGTCCTTCTCGAACGCGAACTCGGGCGTATGGACGCCGATGACCACGAGACCCTGATCGGCATACTTCGCCGCCCAGGCGCGGACATGCGGCAGCGCCCGCAGGCAGTTGATGCAGGAATAGGTCCAGAAATTCACCACGACGACCTTGCCCTGCAGATCGCCCTCGCCGAGCGGCGGCGTGTTCAGCCACCGGCCGGCCGTGAGGAGTGACCGCAGCGGACCGGAAAGCGGAGGCGGCGTGGCGTGTGCGGCCGAGCCCATGGCGAGTGTGGGCGCGCTCTGCAGCGTGGTGATGAGGGTGCGCTCGACGGCGTCGGTGCCGGCGGACGACCAGCGGGTCAGCGTGCCGGTGTCGAACCCGAGCCAGATGGTCGCCGCACCTGCCATCACCGCGACCCCGAGTGTGCGGCGCATCGGCGCCTCCCATCGCACCCACGGGCGGAGCGCCGCAGACAGGCGCCGGCCCAGAACCACGCCCGCCGCCAGCGAGGTCGCGGCACCCAGTCCATAGCCCAGCAGCAGCAGCGAGGTCGTGAGGCCGGGACCGTGCAGCGCCGCGCCGGTCAGGATCAGCCCGAGCACCGGGCCGGCGCACGGCGCCCAGAGCAGCCCGGTGGCCACGCCGAGCAGCATCGAGGAGCCTGTCGTTGCGCCGTTCAGCATCCTGTGCCGCCCGGCCTCGTCGGCCAGCCGGTTCCCGAGCGCCACCAGCGGCCTCGCCAACTGCGTCGCCAGCGCCGGCAGGAGCATCGCCAGCCCGAACAATGCCACCAGCACGAGGGCAATCGTCCTGCCGGTGCTGTTCGCCTCCACCGCCCACCCGCCGGCGACCGAAGCGAGGCTCGCCACCGCCGCGAAGGCGACCGCGAGGCCGGCCAGCAGCGGCAGTCCGCCCCGCCTGAACGGCACATCCGCCCGCGCCAGGACGAATGGCAGGATCGGCAGGATGCACGGCGATGCGATCGTAAGGACGCCGGCCAGGTAGGCCAGAATGAGAAGTGTCATCGCGCTTGCGCCTTCGCTTGCCGCGGGAGAATGCGGTCGGGGATTGCGGCGGGGGTTTGCGGTCGGGAGATGCGATCGCGCGGCTGCGGGCCGCCACGGCTGGCGGACCAGGGACAGCCGGTCGGTTTGGTGGCTCGCCTCCACCGACCATCAGCGGATCACGCGATCAGGCCAGCACGATCGTGACGTCGATATTGCCGCGCGTCGCCTTCGAGTACGGACAGGTGCGGTGGGCTTCGTCCACCAGGCCCTGCGCGACGTCGCGCTCCACCCCAGGCAGACTGACATTCAGCCGCGCGCGAAGGAAATACGCGCCGTCCGCCAGGCACAGATCAATCTCGGCGTCGATGGCGAGGCCCGCCGGCAGGCTGATCCGCCGCTTGCGGGCCGCAAGCCCGATTGCCCCCTCGAAGCAGGCCGACCAGCCGGCGGCAAACAACTGCTCGGGATTGGTGCCGCTGCCGGACGCGCCCGGCGACGACAGCGTCACATCCAGCCGGCCGTCGGAACTGCGCGATGCACCACCCTCGCGGCCACCGGTGGTGTGGGTCCGTGCGGTGTAGAGCACCTTCTCGTCCTGCGTCATGACCGATCCTCCTGCTGCGCCGTTCGTACGCGCATCCGGTTCCGCCGGATGCCATGCGCAGATGGGGCCAGCGCGCCGCGCAGCCTATTGGACGATCGTATTGCCGATACCTTGGTATTCGCCGCCGGGCAGTCGCGCTGCGCCGTGGCGCGCCGCCTGCCAGCGCCGCGTCACGCGCCCGGCGGAAGGCGCAGCCTGGCGTGCATGGTCACCAGATCGGCGAGCGAGCCGGCCTGCATCTTGCGCATCACCTGGCCCCGGTGGGCCTTCACCGTGATCTCGCTGATGCCAAGCTCGCCGCCGACCTGCTTGTTCAGCAGACCGGTCGCGACCAGCGCCATCACCTCCCGCTCGCGACGGCTCAGCAGGGCATGCCGGTCGCGCAACGCCTGCAGGTCCGCCTCGCCCTCCAGTGCCGCGCGGCTCCGCTCCAGCGCGTCGCGGATGGCATCCAGCAGCACCTCGTCGTTGAACGGCTTCGTCAGGAACTCGACCGCGCCGGCCTTCATCGCCTGGACCGTCATCGGCACGTCGCCGTAGCCGGTGATGAAGATGATCGGCATGTCGCTCCGGTCGCCGGCAATGCGCTGCTGCAGATCGAGGCCGTTCAGGTCCGGCAAAGTGACGTCGAGGACCAGGCAGCTTGGAACGCGGGCGCGCGGACAGTCCAGGAACCCAAGTGCCGATGCGAAGATCGCCGGCCGCCAGCCCATGCTGCTGATCAGCAACTCCAGCGACTCGCGCACCGACACATCGTCATCCACCACGAACACGACAGGTGCGGCCTGTGCCGAGGCGAATGATCCGGCCGCAGGGCCACGCGGGCGGACAGGCGCGGCATGGTATGGCGACATGGCAGTCTGCCTCAGTTCTTTTGCAGTGCGGCTTGCAGCGCCTCCAGCAGGGCGGTGTCGCTGAACGGCTTGCGCAGGCACGCCGCCCCGCCGCGATCCTGCATCCGCCGCTCCAGCATCTCCTCGGCGTGCGCGGTGATGAATACGACCGGGATCGGCTGCCGGCGAAGCGCCAGTTCCCGCTGCAACTCGGGCCCGGACATGCCAGGCATCGCGATGTCCAATATCAGGCATCTGGTGTTGCCGATGAACTCCGACGCAAGGAATTCCTCCGCCGACGAGAATGCCTGTGCAGCAAAGCCGAATTCCCGCAACAGGTCGGGCAGCGACTCTCGCACGGATTCGTCATCGTCCACGATCGACACCAGCGAGTGTATGACCATCACGTTGTCCCTATGACGTTCCGTGCATCGGTCACCGCCGACGTCCAGATCGCGCCGAGATCAGGAGCATCGGTCACTCCGCCGGCCAGCGCATGCGATATCCCGCCGGGCCGCTCGGGAATCGAGAATGCGAACGCCGCCCCCGGGCCGTCATTCGCAACCGCCCACAGCCGGCCGTGATGGCGCTCGATGATGGAGCGGCTGACCGACAGCCCGATCCCCATGCCGCCGCTCTTGGTGGTGTAGAAGGCGTCGAACAGCCGCTCGGCATCCTGCGGATCGAAGCCGACGCCGGCATCGCGCACGGTCAGGCGCACATGATCGTCCTGGTCGGGCTCGGTGCGGACCACCAGCAGCCGCGGGCGGTCGGCGACGCCGCTCATGGAATCCATGGCGTTCCGCAGCAGGTTCAGGACGACCTGCTGAAGCTGCACGCGATCGCCGATCACGCGCGGCAGGTCGTCGGCCAGTTCCTGCCGCAGGATCACGCGGTTCCGCTGCAACTCGCTCAACGACAGTGCGATCACCTCGCTCGTGGCCTCGTTCAGGTCGACCGGCTCGATGGTCGCGTCCTTCTTGCCGAACAGCGCCCGCAGCCGGGTGATCACGTCCGAGGCACGGTTGCCGTCGCGGATCGTGCGCCGCGCCGTCTCGCGCGCACCGTCGACGTTGGGCGGATCGGCCGCCAGCATGCGCAGGCACGTGCCGGCATTGGTGATGATGCCGGACAGCGGCTGGTTGACCTCGTGCGCGATGGATGCGGTCAACGCGCCGAGACTGGAGACCCTGGCGACGCGGGTGAGTTCCGAGCGGGCCTTGGCCAGCGCGTCCTCCGCCAGCCGGCGCTGCGTCACGTCCTGCACCGCCGCGATGTATTCCAGTTCACCATCCTCGCCGCGGTTCGCATGGGCGACCACGTGCAGGTACTTGACCGAGCGGTCGGGCATCAGCAGGCGGTAGTCGTGCTCGTAGTCGCTGCCGCGGCGCTGGCGTTCGAGCATGTCCTGGAACGACGGCAGGTCCTCGGGATGCACCCGCGTCAGGATCAGGTCGAGCGTCACCGGCACCGCCGGATCGAGTTCGAAGATGCGGTAGATCTCCTCGGACCACGTGATCTCGCCGGTCGCGACGCGCTTCGAGAAGCCGCCCGTCGAACTGAGCCGCCGCGTCTCGGCGAGGAACGCCTCGCTGCGCTTCAGCGCCGCGTCGTTCTGCGCCCGCTCGATGGCGATGCCCGCAATCCGCGTGAACTGCTCCATGAGCGCCTGGTCGGATGCGGCGGGCGTCCGTGGCGCGTGGTGATGGATTGCGAGCACACCAAGGACCTTGCGGTGAATGGATGCGATCGGCGTGGCCCAGCACGCCCGCAGCCCGAGTTCCAGGCCGGTCTGGCGCCAGCCATCGGCCGGCCAGCGCGTCTCGGATGCGAGGTCCGCGACGATGACCTGCTGGTCCAGCCGGGCCGCCATCGCGCAGGGATCGGCATCGGCAGTCACGGGCCTGCCGATGATGGTGGTGACGAAGTGCTCGGGAAGGCCTGGCGCTGCCCCGTGCTCGAGGCGCGCGCCCCTCGCGTCCAGCAGGACCACGCCGCAGCGGCACCCGCCGATCGTCGCCTCGACCAGGCGGCAGAGCGCGTCGAGCATCGCTGCCATCGGCTGGCCGCTTGCGGCCATCTCCAGCACTCGCCTCTCGCCGGCGAGCAGCGTCTCGGCCCGCACGCGGTCCTCGATATCGACGGCGACGCCGCACCATCCGGCGATGTCGCCTGCGGCATCGGCTGATGGTGAGGCGCGCAGGAGGAACCAGCGGTACGCGCCATCGAAACGCCGCAGCCGCGCCTGCGCCTCGCCCGGCACACCGGAGGCGAGGCAGGCATCCCAGCGTTCGCGCAGGTGCGGAAGATCGTCGGGATGAACCGTGGTCTGCCAGTCCCAGCCGGTAGTCTCGCCGGCACTGAGGCCGGTGTAGTCCCGCCAGCGCTGGTTGAGGAAATCCACCTGCCCGTCGGGCAACGATGTCCACACGAGGCCCGGAAGCGTCTCGACGACACGGCAGAACCTGCTGTCCATTCGCGTCCTTTCGTGATCGCCGCAGCCATACCGAAGATGTATCCCCTGGCGGCCCGCGTCCATCATACCTTGGTGTCGGTCGGCTCCGTGCTGGCGGGCCTGCCGGCGCGCCAGCCCTCGTCGCGGATGCCCAGGTGCTCACTGCGTCTTTCCCGACACCCGGCCGATGAGATCGTCCACCCGCGACAGCAGCAGTTTCAGCACCGGCGACGCGTTCGCCACGTGGTAGCCGAGTACCAGGTCGATCGTCGGCGCGTCGCCCTCGACCGGCCGGCTGATGACGGTGCCTGGCAGCAGGTGCTGCACGTAGGCCGGCAGCAGCGCGACGCCGCGCATCGATGAGACGAGGGAGACCGCCATCGCGATGTTGTCGACCTCATGGACCGGCGTCAGGTCGATGCCGCACTGCTTCAGGTAGTCGTCGATCACGATCCGCAGCGCGGGCGCCGTGCCGGACACGCTGATGAATGGATCGGTGACGAAATCCTGCGGCCGGATCGCAGCGCGTTGGGCGAGGCGGTGGTCACTCGGCAGCACCACGACCAGTGCCTCGCGCGCCAGCAGCTTCATGGCGAGGCCGGGTGTCGGGAGCGGCGGGCGCAGGAAGGCTGCGTCCAGCCGCCCGCTCAACAGGTCGGCGGTGAGTGCCGGGGTGTACTGGCTGGAGACGGTGACCTCGATATTCGGCAGTTCGTCGCGCAGAATCCCCAGGGTTTCCGGCAGCCAGGTCATCTCGTGGCCGGTGAGGAAGCCGAGTGCGAGCGAGGGCTTGGCGGGATGTGCGGCACGGCGGGCCGCGACACCGGCCGCAGCCACCTGCGACAGCGCCAGCCGCGCATGGTCGAGAAAGGCATGGCCCGCCGCCGTCAGGGCGATGCCGCGCGCGCTGCGCGTCAGGAGCGGCACGCCGACCTCGCGTTCCAGATCGCGGATCTGCCGGCTGAGCGAAGGCTGCGCCGTGTGCAGCCGCCTCTCGGCCGCCAGCGACAGGCTGCCCTCTTCGGCGACCGCGATGAAATAGCGCAGGTGCCGCAACTCCATCGCACGCCCATGCCTGCCAGGTATGCTCGGGAACCTACAAAGTCTTTCCGCCGCGGGCCAGCGCCACCCAGATGCCGGTCACCAGCGATGACCGTAGCGGCCATCCGAAATTGACGGAGCACTCCCATGACCCACCCGATCGTCCTGATCACCGGCGCGCTGACCGGTATCGGCCGCGCCGTGGCGCTCGCCTTCGCGCAGCAAGGCAGCCGCGTCGTGGTCTCCGGCCGCCATGAGGAGGCGGGCGATGCGCTCGCCGGCGAGTTGCGTGCGCTCGGCACCGAAGCCGAATTCTACCGCGCCGATGTGCGCGACGAGGACGATGTGCGTGGCCTGGTGGATCGCACGGTCGCACGCTTCGGCGGCCTCGACATTGCGGTGAACAACGCCGGCACCGAAGGCGAGCCGGGACCGGTGACGCAGCAGACCGCCGCCAGCTATGCCGCCACCTTCGATACCAACGTCCTCGGCATGCTGCTGAGCATGAAGCACGAATTGCGGGTGATGCAGGACCAAGGGCACGGCGCGATCGTCAACATCTCCTCGACCTACGGCCATGAGGGCGCCGGCGGCGCATCGGTATATGCCGCCAGCAAGCATGCGGTGGAGGGCATGACGAAATCGGCCGCCCTCGAGGCCGCAAGGTTCGGCGTGCGCGTCAATGCCGTGGCTCCAGGACCGATCGAGACCGGAATGCTGAGCCGCTTCACCGGAACTCCGGAAAGGAAGGCCGCGCTGGCGGCGGGCGTGCCGCTCGGGCGCGTGGGCGATCCGGCCGAGATCGCCCACGCCATCGTCTTCCTCGGGTCCGACCAGGCCTCCTTCGTGACGGGCCAGATCGTCACGGTCGATGGCGGCAAGACCGCGGGCTGACAGCAAGCGGCGCCGGCGGGATTCCGCAGCCATGAGCCGCGAAGCGATCGCTGCGGGTCCATTCGGGCGGCGCGCTCGTCATTTCCCATGTCGGCAAGGCAAACCCCGCGAAACATACAGACGCGGACTTTGCGTCCAAACACTTCCACTTGATGGTAGAGGCACGCAGTGCCTGTGAAACAGGCTGCAATTTCTATTGCAATTCCTGAGATGAAATACCAAATAAACGTCTGGCATTTTGCCATACGATATTCATGTTATGTCAAGCCTAAGTAAGCGCGACTTTCATTGTCGTGGCGGGGCCTGGCTCCGCCATCCACCTCTTGCCTCTCAGCAAGCACAGTAGACGTGGATGACCGGCCTGCTGGTCATGACGGTACGAGCCGCTGTCGGCGGGATCTTTTTTAGTGCCAGGACTTCTATGGCGCCCCAGCAGCCAGCTTTGTCTCCGATCCGGCGTGGGTAACGCGGGTGGCGTGAGGCGATGCTCGGGCCCTTAGGGCGCAGCACCCGTGCCGTCGCTCTGCCGAAAGATGCCGCTGCAGCAAGACAACCTGGGAGGCGAACATGGCGAACACGCTGAGCCGCACAAACCGCTGGGCAAACTATCGGCCGTCCAAGGGGGTCTGGTTCTGGTCGAGTGTGGGATGCGTCGTGGCCACCATGGTCATCGGCTTCGGTTGGGGCGGCTGGGTCACCGGCGGTAGCGCGGCACGCATGGCGAGCGATGCGGCCTCGGGATCTCGCGCGCAACTGGCGGCCGCGAGTTGTGTCGTCCGATTCAACAGCGGTCCGGAAGCAACAGCCCAGTTGGTGTTGCTGAAGAATGCCTCGAGCTATCAGCGGAACGGGATGATCGAGAAGGATGGATGGGCAACGATGCCCGGCGATACGGACCCGGTGGCGGGGGCGGCCGGCATTTGCGTCGAAAAGCTCCTGGGCGCCGCGGTAAAAACGGCCTCCACCACACCTCAGGGGTAATTGCGGCGACCGTCCCCGTCGCGGCCGGACGCGCGGCTCTGTGTCACGGGCTCGGCTGCCTGCCGATCGTGCCCCGCGCCGCCTTCTTTCCTCAACCTGCCAGGCACGGTCACCAACCGGTCGACTGGCACGCATGAAAGCACAAAACTTATATGAGCCAGACTTCCGTCGCGGATCCATCCCTTGAAGCGGACTCCATACGCTTCGAAATTCGTAACGGCCTGCAGAGGGTCGGCTGCATCGTCTCGGATGAGGCGTTGGAGAGCGCCTCAGGCTTGGCAGCACCATCGACGATGATGCAACGCCGCAGGTCGTTCGATCGCTTCCGGACCCTCGTCAACGCGGCGGCGGTGTTGAAATTGAAGGAGCTGCCATCCGGGTCGGTCTATCCGATCGTCCTGACGAGTGATGACCTGCGACGGGTGCCGTCGGAGAAGGGGGCCCCGGCATTCGGCAGCGCCGGCAGAGGTGCCGCCAGATCCGGCTGACAGCCGATGGCCACGTTGACCGTGCCGCCGACGAGCGGGCGTGCCTTCACGGCCTGAAATTCTTCACGGGCGGCGAGGCACCGCGGCTTGTCGTCGCTGGGCGCTGGACTTGAGCGACTGACAGCGCGCCTCCGTCACGCATTTGAAGGAGTTTATAGTGGACCAACCCAATTACACGGCGCGAGCCGTCGAGGCGGAACAGAAGGCACAGGCGGCAACGTCGGTGCCGAACGTGGCTGCTGGCTGGCATCTGCTTTCCATGACCTACCGCGAACTGGCTCAGCAGTACGAAGGGATGAATCGTGATCGGTACCAAAGCAGCCCGGGCCGCAAATGACTTATCCCAAACTCCGCTGATTGATATTCATACCGTCATGACCGGCGCAGGCCGGTCATCCACGTTCCGCTCGCGGCGACGAAGGGCATGGATGACAGGACCAGGCCCACCATGACGGTCGTGGTCGTGCGGTGATCCGGGCTGGAGCGTGGTCCGCACAGGTGAAATCACCGGAGCGGTTCATCACGCTCTCAGACAATGACCTGGAGCGGATTCCCGCGAGCCAACACGAACGGAACCTGCGCTAGGTGAGTTGCTTCAGGCATTGCGCCGCGGCCGTTGCCGATTGCCTGGCGGTGTCGCGACTGATGGAACCCGATATGGCGAGGCTGCGCGTGTTCGTGGTCACGAGCGAACGCAGGTCGGAGGTCGGCCTAACCTGAGACGCCGTCTTGTCGAATATGGCCTTGGCATCGCCTGGCAACTGCGCCGCACAGGCGGCAGCGGAGCCGGTGTCGGCCCGCGCTGCCAATGCGAGCATCGGCAGCGCGAACAGGGCGAGGCCCACCCTGCCCATGATGGACCGCATCTCAGCGAACTCCGGCCCGGTTGACCGGACCCCCACGATTGACCGCCGAAGCGCCGGCACCACGTGCTCCGGCTCCGGGTGCTCCGACGCCGGCCCTCGGCGCTACGCCGACACCCGGCGCTCCGGCCCCGACACCTGGCGCGACGCCAATTCCCGGCGCGCCGACGCCTGGAGCCACTGCGGCTGGCCGCAAGACCCCCGGACGTGCCGCGCGCGCCACCGGCCGCACCACGCAGCCGCCTGGCACACCGACGCCGGTGCAAAAGACCACAGCCTGCGCCGGGCTGGTCGGCACGAGGAAGGCGCCCGCTGCCAGCACGACGCCTGCGCCCAAGAACATACCGCTGAATTTTGAAGTCATGAAATTCTCCTGCTTGCTGCGGGGCGCGGCCAACTCAAATAATCCGCCGATTGATCAATACCGAGAGTCAGCCTCGCAAAGTCGCAGCGTCCGCAATCCGCTACGTCTCTGGTTCCGATCGGATAACTCAGCATCAGGCGCCGGTCGACACTTGGCCGGGTATGGCACCATTTGTGCACGCCTGAGTCTCGCGATGGCACCTTTCACTTTCAAGGCCGAGCGGACGAATGTTGACAACTGGAAGTGAACTGGCGAGCGCGAAATCGCCCGTCCCTCTTGTCGCTGCCGATACGTTTTTGCGTCGGGTCGCGAAGTGCATCGGCGTCCGGCGGCGGAATCGGGTCGTCAACTGCGGTCAGGGATGCTCTGAGCCGGCGAGGGGTGTCAGGGCGTCGATCAGCGGACCCGTCACATCGTGCCGGCCGAACGGCCGCCGTTATACTGCACGCCGTCGACGGGACGGCGCGACGTGCCGCGCGGCGATCCGATGCTGCACGGCGGCGAGCGCCGCTCCGGTGACCAGCAGCGGCGCGTAGCCTTCGGCTTCCCAAACGCGGCTCGAGAAGTCCGGGAACAGCGTCACGACGTCGCCGCCATTTGCGAACGAAGACCGGCCGCCGGTCTCGAGATAGCTCTCCACCGGCAGACCTTCGGCCAGAATCACGTCGTGGCGCGGCAGTTCGACGTGCCAGTACGTGATCTCGTCAGACTCGACCTGGACGATCGTCGTTCCGTTTATCAGGTGCTTAACGGGGATCAGCATCTCATGGGCATAGATCGCATGATCGGGGCTGAGCCACAGATCGTGTTCAGGCAGGCGGTCGTCGAAGGCCCGGCGCTCACCCGTACCGGCCAGACGGTTTTCGGCGCCGGATGATGGCGGCACGCGACCATCCGGCGGCCCAGCCATTGGATCGCCACCGCCTCGCCCGTGACCGTCAGGACCAGCATCCCGGGATGAAGGTGCTCGACCGCGACGGCGCCCGCAGGCGTTGCGATGCGGGTGCCGGAGGCGAAGCATGGAATCGTTGCCACATAGCCATTGATCCCGGTCGAGGGATCGGTCGTGTAGACACCGATCACGGTGTCGCCATAGACCGAATTGCCGGATGTCGCCGCTGATCCCGTAATGCTGACGTCGATCCACTCCAGCACGTTCCAGTCCTGGACACGCAGAACAAAGGCGTGCTCCGGCGAGCCTGTCCCCTCCGCAACGCCAAGCCAGTCCCCGGTCAGGATGAACGCGCCCGGTGCGCCGCCGCCGCTGATGCCATCGAAATGCGTGATGACGGCACCAGGGTGATCGTAGGTGTGCCAGATATCCGCAGCCATGTCGTAGATGTAGCCATGCGTCGGCTGGATGCCGCCATCGCTGGAGTGTCGGCATAGCCGCCCTGCGATCATGCCGTCCCAGATACCGTAGGCGGTCGTGCTGAGCGCGTCGGGCTTGTCGTTCACGGCGAAGGTGGCAGCGGCGATGTCGTAGATGAACGCATTGCCGGCATAGGGATACGAATCGAAATCCGGATTGGCGTTGGGGAAGACATCCCAATTGCCGACGACAAGTCCATTGAAGGTGCTGTGCGGGATGGTGTTGGTCGCACCGGGATAATCGAGCGGGACCCACTGAGCATCGGGTGATGCGGACGATTCGAAGAGAAAGCCGTGATCCGTCATCTCGCCGGACAGCTTGTAGCTGCCGACGATGTCCAGTCCTGCGGCATAGGAACCGAAGGAGGGGCCGTATGGCACGGTGCTGACGGCGGCAGGATAGCTGATGCTGGTCCACAGCCCGAACTGACGATCATAGAGCAGCCCTTGCTCGAGGCCGTTCGTATCGACAAACGCACCGACGATGCTGTCCCCGCGAATTCCGGTGAGGGAACGTCGAATAGGTCGTGCCGGACGCCGTATAGTTGAGTGTATAGAATGGGGTGGACGCCATGTTCCTGCCTCTCCCGCTCGTGCATCACGATTGCGACATGTCTCGCGCGGGTTGCATGGGTCCTGGGGCCGCGCCTTGAGCGACGGCGCGCGCGATAGTATCCCGGCGCGCAACCTAGAATGTCACGCGACCGATATAGTCATGACGTTTGCGTGACGCGGTGAACCGTGTGTTCGGCAGTTACGGTGTCACGACAGCAGGAACCGTCGGCAACATGCGGCGCAGACTCCCGGCGCGCCGCCAATCGGCTTCTCTGCTGCGGGTTTTGCCACCCCATCGCGCCCATGTCCGGGCCGCGTGGAATCCTCGCGAAGCGCGCCTAGGCTTCCTCGCCCAGCGCCCGGCGGCGCAGGTCCTTCAGGCGATCCTGGCCGCCCGGGCGCTTGGGGTCGATCTCCAGCACCTTCTGGAACGCGTCATAGGCGCCCTTCCAGTCCTTCCGCGCCTCGGCGATCGATGTCAGCGTCTCGAAGGCAGCGAAGTTCCGTGGCTCCTGTTGCACCGCCGCCTGGATGTCGGCAATCGCGCCAGGCGTGTCGCCGGCCGAGTACCGCGCAATGGCGCGCTGGTGGTACGCCTCCGCCATGGTCGGATCGAGCGTGATGGCCGCGGTGAAATCCTCGATCGCGTCGTTGTGCGCATCGGCCTTCAGTTCACGCAGGCCGCGGCTCATGAGCAGCGTAACGGCCGGCGTGCCGGAGTTCAGCCAAAGCTGGCGGATCTGCTGTTCGAGCGGACCGGCGATCTCCTCGCTCGGGGCGGATTTCAGCGCACCCAGCAGCTTGTCGAGCGCCGCGCGACGTTCGGCCGCCGGCGCGCCCGCGCTCTGTGCCACCGCCTGCGGCGCAGCGGCGGGCAGCGACGCGGCCAGCAGGGCCGCCAGCAAGAACGATCTCGCGCGCATCAGGCGTCGCTCCCCTGCAGCGCCGGCGGCACCGGGCCACCGGCCATCCAGTCCAACAGTTCGACCGTGTGCACCACCGGCACGCCCTGGCCACCCAACTGCGTGATGCAGCCGATGTTGCCCGCGGCAATCAGGCCGGCCCCGGTCCCGCGCAGGTTGCCGAGTTTGCGGTCGCGCAGTCGCGACGCAAGTTCCGGCTGCAGCATGTTGTAGGTGCCCGCCGATCCGCAGCAGATATGCGCTTCCGCCGGCTCCACCACCGTGAACCCGGCCCGCCGCAGCAGCGCCTTTGGTTCGGCGGTCACCTGCTGGCCATGCTGCAGGCTGCAGGCAGAGTGATACGCAACGGTCCCGCCGGTGGCCTCGCGCGTCGGCGCATAGCCGATGCGGGTGAGGAACTCGCTGATGTCGCAGGCGAGTGCCGCCACCTTCGCGGCACGGCCACGCCACGGTTCGGGCTCGGTGCGGAACATGAAGCCGTAATCCTTCACCGTCGTGCCGCACCCCGAGGCGTTGATGACGATGGCGTCCAGGCCGTCGCCGTCGATCTCCTTCGTCCAGGCTGCGATGTTGCGGCGGGCGCTGGCCATGGCGGCATCATGCCGCCCCATGTGGTGCGTCAGTGCGCCGCAGCAAACCGGCGCCGCGCGCCACCACGACCTCGACGCCGAGTCGGGTCAGCAGCCGGATCGTCGCCGCGTTGATGGAGGGCGCCAGAACGGGCTGCGCACATCCCGCGAGCAGCGCCACGCGCGCCCGGCGCGTCCCCTGCGCAGGATGGACGCGCGGCGCATCGTCCGCGGCCGGCGCCGGAATGCGGTCCGGCACCAGCGCCAGCATCGCGCGGAGGCGCCGGCCCAGGCGGGTGGATGCGGGAAGCAGTCCCGCCAGCGGCCGCGCCGCGCGCCCCGCCAGCAGCGCGAGCCGGAACAGCACCGGGCGCGGCAGCACGCCCGCGAGCACCGCGCGGACGATGCGCTCCTGCCACGGGCGGCGGTAGGTCCGCTCGATATAGGTCCGCGCGTGGTCCACCAGGTGCATGTAGTTCACCCCGGAAGGGCACGTGGTCATGCAGGCGAGGCACGAGAGACAGCGGTCCACGTGCCGCACGACCTCCTCGGTGGCGGCGCGGCCGGTCTCCAGCATGTCCTTGATCAGGTAGATACGGCCGCGCGGACTGTCGAGTTCATCACCCAGCAGCAGGAATGTCGGACACGTGGCCGTGCAGAAGCCGCAATGCACACAGCTCCGCAGCACCTGGTTCGACGCAGCGGTGTCGGGGTCGCGCAACTGCTCCGCGGTGAAGTTGGTCTGCATGGCTCAGTGTTTCTGCGGCGGCATCGTGCGCAGCAGGTAGATCGCCACTCCGAGCCAGATCAATCCGAGTGCGAAGAACACCTGCGACAGCAGGGGCGTCATCAGCCTGAGCGAGCAGAACAGCAGGGCGATTGCGCCGAACATCATCACGAAGCGCAGGTTCAGCAGCCGCCGCTGCGGGCTGATGAAGTAGTACTGGTAGCCCAGGAGCACGAAGCTCGCGAGGAAGAACGGCACGATGGCATTGGATGAGATATGCATCTGTTCCTACAAGCCGGCATACATGCGCCCGGGGTTCAGCAGCCCTGCCGGATCGAGCGCGGCTTTGACCCGGCGGGTGATGCGCGCCAGCGCCGGCGCCTCCGGCGGCAGCACCGCGACCGACGTGCGCAGCGCATCGTCCGCGCGCATCAGCGTCCAGGTGCCACCTGCCGCGGTCGCGGCAACCTCGACCGCCCTGTGCGCCGCCGCGGTGGCAGGACCCGCGAGCCAGGCCAGGCCGCCACCCCAGTCGAGATAGCCGCGCGCGCCGAACGCCTCGGCAAGCGCCGCCACCAGCACAGGGCCGGCCGAGGGCCGCACCGACACGCGCCAGACCGCGTCGCCGGGCTCGGCCGGCAGCGGCACGAGGTCGCGGATCGCCCGCCACGCCGCCCGCGATGCCGCATCGTCGAGGATGTCACCGCCCCGGCCTACCAGCGTGCGCAGCCGTTCGGTGCGGTAGCTGACCGACTCGGCAAACTCCTCGATCCGCATCAGCGCGGCCGATGCGCCGAGACCGGCCAGCGCGGGCACCCGCGAAGCGGCATCCGGCGGCAGCCAGGCCGCGGCCGACACGCCGTATGGCGAGCCCAAGGCCGCGGACAGCGCCGCCACGCCCGCAGCCGCGTCCAGGCCGGCCACCACCAGCGTGCCGGTGGCCTCCGGCGCCGGCAGCACCTTCAGCGTGATCTCGGTGATCACGCCCAGCGTGCCGTGGCTGCCGGCCAGCAGCTTGCACAGATCGAGGCCGGTCACGTTCTTCAGCACGCGCCCGCCCGAGTGGATGACCTCGCCGCGGCCGGTCACCACGCGGACGCCCAGCACGTGGTCGCGCATCGCCCCCCAGGCGACGCGGCGAGGGCCCGAGAGGTTGGTCGCCACCACGCCGCCGAGCGTCGGCGCACCGTCCGGCCCGTAAAGCGCCGACAGGTCCGGCGGCTCGGCAATGATGTGCTGGCCGCGCTCGGCGACCACCGCCTTCACCTCCGCCAGGGCGGTGCCTGCGCGGGCGGAGATGATCAGTTCGTTGGGCGAATAGAGCGTGATGCCGCTGTGGTTGCGGGTGGACAGGCTGCGCGCCGCCTGCACCGGCCGCAGCATGCGCGATTTGGTGCCGTTGCCGGCCACCAGCAGCGGCTCCTGCATCCGGGCCGCCTCCTGCAGCGCGGCGGCAATCCCCGCTTCCTCAGGCGGCGCGAGCAGGGTGCTCAACGGTCTCTGCCAGCGGGAAGACCTTGTTCGCGTTCAGCAGCCAGCCTGGATCGAACGCCGCCTTGACGCGGCGCTGCTGCTCCAGTTCCGGCGCGGTGAACTGCACCGGCATCAGGTCGCGCTTCTCGACGCCGACGCCGTGCTCGCCGGTCAGGCAGCCACCGACCTCGACGCACAGCTTCAGGATGTCCGCGCCGAACTGTTCCGCCTTGTGGAAACTCGACGGGTCGTTGGCATCGAACATGATCAGCGGATGCAGGTTGCCGTCGCCGGCATGGAAGATATTGGCGACCTTCAGGCCATAGGCATCGCTCATCTCGCCGATGCGGCGCAGCACGTCGGGCAGGCGCGAAGTCGGGATGGTGCCGTCCATGCAGAGATAGTCCGGGCTGATGCGCCCGATCGCCCCGAACGCCCCCTTGCGGCCCTTCCAGATCGCCAGCGATTCCTCGGCCGATTGCGAGACCTTCAGGCTGATCGGGTCGTGCCGCTCGCAGATCGCCCGGATGCGCGCCAGCAGGTCGTCCTGCTCGGCCGCACTGCCCTCCACCTCGATGATCAGCATCGCTTCGGCATCGAGCGGATAGCCGGCATGGGCGAACGCCTCGCAGGCGTGGATCGCCGGGCGGTCCATGAACTCCAGCGCCACCGGGATGATGCCCGACGAGATGATGCTATCGACGCAGGCGCCGGCGATCTCGTTGGAGCGGAACGCCGCCAGCATCGCGCGCGCGCCCTCGGGCGAATGCAGGATGCGGACGGTGACCTCGGTGACGATGGCAAGCTGGCCTTCGCTGCCGGTCAGCAGGCCCAGCCAGTCGTAGCCGGCGGAGTCGAGATGCGCGCCGCCGATCGCCAGCACCTCACCCTCGACGGTGACGATTTTCAGGCCGAGCAGGTTGTTGGCGGTGACCCCGTATTTCAGGCAGTGCGCGCCGCCCGAGTTCATGTTGACGTTGCCGCCGATCATGCACGCAAGCTGGCTCGACGGATCAGGCGCATAGAAGAAGCCGTTCGCGGCAACCGCGTTGGTGATGCCGATATTGGTGACGCCGGCCTGCACCGTGGCGCAGCGGTCGGCGTAGTCGATGTCCAGGATGCGGTTCATCCGCATCAGCCCGATAACGATCGCATCCGCCATCGGCAGCGCGCCGCCGGACAGCGAGGTGCCGGCGCCGCGCGGCACCACCCGGATCCCCTGCGCATGGCAGAAGCGCATGACGGCGGCGACCTGTTCCGTGGTATCGGGCAGCACGACCGCGAGCGGCACCTGGCGGTACGCCGACAGCCCGTCGGTCTCGTACGGCTTCAGCCGCAGCGTCTCGGCGATCACCGCGTCGGGCGGCAGCAGGTCGTGCAGGCCGGCGACGATGGCATCGCGCCGCGCCAGGATCTCAGGCTTGGGTTCCGGCTGTCTGATCATGGCCCCTCGGGAGCGGTACGATAGACATGGCGCCGGGCCGCGTCCACACAAGCATCCGCCGGCGCCGGGACGCTCGCCAGCCACGGCCGCGTCGCGCCGCGGATCGGGTGCGTCCGCTCAGGCCGAGGCGGTGCGCTCCTCGGTGCGCACGAGTTGGCTGTTGCCGTTCAGTTCGGCATGCATGCGGGCCGTGTCCAGCTCGCCTTCCCAGCGCGCCACGACGACGGTGGCCACGCCGTTGCCGATCAGGTTGGTGAGTGCGCGCGCCTCCGACATGAAGCGGTCCACGCCCAGGATCAGCGCGATGGCGGCGACCGGGATGTGCTCCACCGACGACAGCGTGGCGGCGAGCACGATGAAGCCGCTGCCGGTGACGCCGGCCGCGCCTTTCGACGTCAGCAGCAGCACCGCCAGCACGGTGACCTGGTGCCAGATGGTCAGCTCCGTGTTGGTCGCCTGCGCCAGGAAGATCGCCGCCATCGTCAGGTAGATGCAGGTGCCGTCCAGGTTGAACGAGTAGCCGGTCGGGATCACCAGCCCGACGATCGACTTCTGGCAGCCCAGTTGCTCCATCCGCGCCATCATCCGCGGCAGCACCGATTCCGACGAGGAGGTGCCGAGCACGATCAGCAGTTCCTCTTTGATGTAGCGGATGAACTTGAGGATGCTGAAGCCGCACAGCGCCGCGACGCTGCCGAGGGCCAGGAAGATGAACAGCAGGCAGGTGATGTAGACGCTCGCCATGAGCTGGCCGAGCTGGATCAGCGTGCCGAGGCCGTAGCGGCCGATGGTGAAGGCCATGGCGCCGAACGCGCCGATCGGGGCGGCACGCATGATGAAGCGCACGATGCCGAAGAACACGTCCATCACCGCATCGACGAACTGCGCGACGGGACGGCCGCGCTCGCCCATGAACTGGAGACTGAACGCGAACAGCAGGGCGAAGAACAGCACCTGCAGCACGTCGCCCTCGGCGAACGCGCTGACCACGGTGTTCGGGATGATATGTGCGACGTAGTCCCACGGGCTCAGTTTGCCGGCCTGGCTGACATAGGACTGGATGCTGCGGGTATCGATGGACTTCGCATCCACGTTCATCCCGACGCCGGGCTGCCAGAGGTTCACCACCACGAGCCCGATCACCAGGGCGAGCGTCGTCATCAGCTCGAAATACACCAGCGCCTTCAGTCCGACCCGGCCGACCTTCTTCATGTCCTGCATGCCGGCGATGCCGTGCACCACGGTGCAGAAGATGATCGGGCCGATGACCATCTTGATGGCGGCGATGAACATGTCGCCGAGCGGCTTCAGGCTGGCGCCGGTGGCCGGGAAGAAATAGCCGACCAGGATGCCGATCACGATCGCGGTGAGCACCTGCACGTAGAGGTGGTGGTAGAGTGGCTGGCGCGCCGGGGTGGCGACGACGGCGGTCATGCGGCTTGCTCCGGATGCTCATGCGGCGCGGGTGAGGCCGGCCGGCCGTCACCGGCGCAGGTTAGAGCGTGATCCGCGCAGGTGGAACCACCGGAGCGGTGAATCACGCTCTCAGACAACGAGCTTGAGCGGCTCCGTGAGCCACCACGAACGGAATCTGCTCTAGCCGCCGCATCCGGCGCGCCGCAACGTGCCGCCACGGGGCCGCGCGATGCAGTCCCGGGGTCCCGGGGCGCACATGACGCGGGTTCGGATGCGGCCTGCGCGTGCTTTCCGCTAGATGAAGGCGAGGCCCGTCGCCGTCCGCAACGCGCCGGCCACCACGTCCCACGCCGCCTCGGCGGCCTGTTCGGCGGCAACGATGCCGATCGCCTCGAACCCCGCCAAGACCCCGGTCAGCGCGCGCTTCTGGATCCGCTTGACCAGCTCATACTCATCTTCGGTCATGGTATCCTTGGCGTCCTCGATCGCCTTGGCGTTGGCGATGAGGGCGGTGATCTGCGCGGTCGCGGCCTGCCGCACCACCGGCCACTTGCCGGCAAGCACACCCTGCGCAGCCTGCACGGCCTGCGCCAGCACCTGGGTCCAGTCGACAGCCATCGATCAGCCCTCCCGCAAACCTCACGCGGCCTTCTTGCCGCTCTTGAGGTTCAATTCGTACTGCATGAGCGTCTTGAACTGCTGGTTGATCGGCGTGCGCGCCAGCGACAGCGCGCGGGCGCCGATCAGCCCGTGCTCCGAATGGAACTTGCGCAGGTCGTCCAGATTGTCGCGGATCGTGGTGAACAGCACATCGAGCTTGGTGGCCGACAGGTCCGGCGTCGCCGTCATGCGAAGCTGCAGGCTGGTCAGGTCGACTTCGGCGGTGTCATAGAAATCCGCATTGGCGGCGTAACCAGCCTTCGCCCGGGCATCGGCCAGCGCCTTCTGCGACGCCGGATCGCTCAGGTCCTTCAGGCTGTCGATCCTGCGGGCCAGCGTGATCAGCCGCACGAGACCGGCATCGGTCGTCTGCTGCACCGCCATGATCTGCCGGTCGGTGGTCTCGTCATAGGTCGGCGCGCACGACGCCAGGATGGCGAGGCCGAGCAGCAGGCAGACCGCGTGCCAGGCCGGTAGGAACCGGTGTCGCCGCATTGCGATGGCCTAGCCGGCCGCGGGAATATCGTGGGCGGCATAGGACACCCGGTCCCGGTCCTCGGCGACCCAGGCGAAGTTGACCGTCTTGTCCTGCGCCGGCGTGCCGCCCAGGCTGCCCCAATAGGCAGAGGGATACGCCTCGCGTGCCAGTGGCCCGTCGACCACCACCACGACGTGGCCGTGCGCATTGGGATGCGCCTGCTCCTTGCCCTTCAGCGCGCCGAGCACCAGCTTGCCGTCACGCGCGCTCGCCGCCGCCGCCACGCCGTCCGGCAGCGGTGTCCAGCCAGGGCCGCTGCGCAGCACGTCGGCGATCGCATCGGCGAGGCCAGCCAGCGGCACATCGAGCCGCGCGGCCACCGCCCGGGCGAACGCGCTGCAATCTCCCTTGTTCGCCGCGAAGCAGGCCTCGCAGGCGGCTTTCACCGGATCGGTCATGGTTCCCCTCCGTCATGTGGCCGGTCGGCTATCGGACGGCGAGCGGCTCGAACGGGCGCGTGCGGGCTATGCGTCGGGCCCGGCGGGCGGCTCGTGCGACATGCTCCTTCTGCGAGAGGAATGATAGGAACATTGTGGCGGCGGCGCAGTGAACTGCGTCACACCCCGGGGTTCGGCGCGGTCAGGGCGTGCCGACGGTGATCTCCACCCGGCGGCTCTCCTGGGAGTCGATCTGGAAGCTGACCGAGCCGATCTCCCGCCGCTCGATGCGGGACGCCGGCACGCCACGGCCGATCATCGCGTCGATCACCGCCTGCGCGCGGAGGCGGGCAAAGTCGGCGTTGGCCTTCGGGCTGCCGTACGGATCGGTGAAGCTCGCGACCACCACCGGCATGTCGGGATGGCGGGTCGCCCACCCGGCGGCCGCGGTCACCACCGCCTCGCCCGCCTCATCGATCTCCGCCGACGATCCGCGGAAGAAGACCACATAGCGCTGGCCCGACGGCGCGAAGACGGCGCAGGCGCCCAGCAGCAACGGCAGCAGCAGCGAGGCGAGACAGAGGCGGCGGCGCATGGTCGGGATCCTCCCCGGACGGTCGCCCCGCCCGCGGAAACAGCGTAGCGCGCCAGCGCCCCGCCAGTTCAAGCCCTGGAGGGCGGCCGCACGGTCCAGAGGGCTTCATATTTGCGCCAGCAGATCGATCTTGCCGCGGCGAGGCGCCGCTGCGCCGGCGTCAGACCACCGGGCGGTGTCAAACGACCTGGTTGAGCAGCGCCGTCTCGCCACGCCACAGGCGCTCCAGGTTCTCGACCAGGATCGCGTTGACGTTCGCCTCGTATTTCCGCGTCTCGCCGCCGGTGTGCGGCGTGATGAACACGTTGGGCATTGCCCAGAGCGGCGAATTGTCCTCCGCCGGCTCGGGATCGGTCACGTCGAGCGCGGCACCCGCGATCGCGCCACGCCGCAGCGCCTCGATCAGCGCCGATTCCACCACGCAGCCGCCGCGCGCCGCGTTCACCAGGAACGCAGACGGCCGCATCAGCCCGAGCGCCGCCGCATCGATCACGCCACGCGTCTCCGGCACCAGCGGGCAGGTCAGCACCACATAGTCGGCGGCCGGCAGGAAGGCTGGCAGTTCGCTCAGCGCGTGGACCGAGTCTGCCGCACCGCGCCCGGCGGCCGGGTCGCGGCGAAAGCCGATGACGTTCATGTCGAACGCCTTGGCCAGTTGCGCGAGCCGTCCGCCGATCCGGCCCAGGCCGATGATCAGCACGGTTTTGCCCTCGAGTTCGTCCTCGCGCTGGGTCAGGTCGCCGATCATGCCGCGCCAGACACGACCTGCCTGGTTGTCGCGCGCCTCGGGCAGCCGGCGCACCATCGCGAGGATCAGCGCCATCGCGTGTTCGGCGACCGCGCGCGCGTTCACCCCAGCGGCACTGGCGAGCCGGATGCCGCGTTCGGTGAGCGCCGCCTTGTCGAACTGGTCCGTGCCGGAGCCGATCGACTGGATGAACCGCAGCTTGGGCGCGAGCTTGATCAGCCCGTTGTGCCACATGCCGGACACCACGATGACGTCGGCCTCGGGCGCGCCACGCTCGAACGCCTCGCGGTCGCGGACCTCGAAGCAGGCGATGCCGGTGTCCAGCGCATCGAAGTCCGCCTTCATCTGATAGGCGGCGTGCGCGAAGCAGATGCGAAGCTGGTCCCGAGGTGGCAGCATGGTGCGCCGGGCGTCAGCCCTGGCGGGCCTTCATCCGGGGGTTCTTCTTGTTGATCACGTAGACGCGCCCGCGCCGGCGCACCACACGACAGTTCTTGTCGCGCACCTTCGCGGCCTTCAGGCTGTTGCGAATTCTCATCTCGGCGCCTCTGGAAAGGCGCGCTGGATAAGGGCCGCCGCGGCCGCTGTCAATCCATTGCGGCCGCGCGTGGCAGTGCTCAGGGCTCCGCCCTGAAACCCGCCAGGTGGCTTTGCCCCCTGGACCCCCAGCAAAGGCGGACCCTTTGCAACCCCAATTCTGGCTTGGGTGGCGGGAGGCCCCTGTCCGCGACCTATCAAGGTCCGAGTAGAGGCCTCCCGCCACCCAGGCCAAAGTCCGGG
The DNA here is from genome assembly GCA_037201625.1 of Acetobacteraceae bacterium. GTDB lineage: Bacteria > Pseudomonadota > Alphaproteobacteria > Acetobacterales > Acetobacteraceae > JAMXLO01. The sequence goes on from JBBCGR010000005.1 coordinate 128,338, forward strand.
GTGCCGAGGGCTGCGCCCTCGGCGGGGCTCCAAGGGGCAGCGCCCCTTGGTCGGGGTCCGGGATGAAACCCCGAGCGCTGCCGCCTCCTCGCCGGCCGCGGAACCACGTAACATGCGCCCGATGCGCCTCCTTCGATTCTGGCCGCTCGGACTGCTGCTGGTCGCGGGAGCAACGATCTGGGCCAGCGGACTGGCGTCGCAGATCAGTTGGGCCAACCTCGCGCGCCACCAGTCGTCCCTGGCGTCATGGATCGCCGAGCACCCCCTCACAGCGCCGGCCGCCTTCACCCTCTGCTATGCCGTGGCGGTGGCGGTATCGCTGCCGCAGGCCTCCATCCTGACGATATCGGCCGGACTGCTGTTCGGCAGCCTGCGCGGCGGCGCGCTCACCGTCGCAGGGGCATCGGCCGGCGCCATCGCCCTTTTCCTCATCGTCCGCCATGGCTTTGCCGATGCGGTGGCCGCCCGCGGCGGCCGGCTGTCGGAGCGGCTGCGCCAGGCGCTGCAGCGGGACGGCTTCAGCTATCTGCTGGCGATCCGCCTGGTGCCGCTGTTCCCGTTCTGGCTGGTGAACCTGGCCGCAGCCTTGAGCGGCATGCGACTGATACCGTATGCCGCGGCCACCGTGATCGGGATCATGCCGGTAACCTTCATCTACGCCTCGATCGGCTCCGGCCTCGGTCAGGTGCTGGCGGCCGGCGAACAGCCGGACATCGCGACCGTCTTCGCGCCGCGGTTCCTGCTGCCGCTGGCCGGGCTGGCCGTCCTGGCCCTGCTGCCGGTGGCATGGCGGCGATGGCGGCACGATGCCTGACTACGACCTGGCGGTGATCGGTGCGGGAGCATCCGGGCTTTCGGTCACGGCCGTGGCGGCGCAGCTCGGCCTGCGCGTCGCCCTGATCGAGCGGGACCGGATGGGCGGCGACTGCCTGAATTTCGGCTGCGTGCCGAGCAAGGCGCTGCTGGCCGCGGCCCATGCCGCCGAGGCGGCGCGGCGGGCCGGACGCTTCGGAGTGCGGATCGCTGAGCCCCACATCGACTGGCAGGCGGTGCAGGCGCATGTCCGCAGCACGATCGCCGCGATCGCCCCCACCGATTCCGCGGCCCGCTTCGTCGCCCTCGGTGCCAGCGTGCTGCGCGGCGAGGCGCGCTTCACCGCGCCCGACACACTGCTGGTGAACGGCCAGCCGCTCACCGCCCGGCGCATCGTGATCGCCGCCGGCAGCACCGCCGTGCTGCCGCCGATCCCGGGCCTGGAGGCCGCCGCGCCGTTCACCAACACCACCATCTTCGACCTCCCGGAGCGTCCCGCGCATCTGCTGATCCTCGGCGGTGGCCCGATCGGCCTCGAAATGGCGGACGCCTTCGCCGGCCTCGGCGCGCGCGTCACGATGGTCGAGGCCGCCAGCATCGCCGCCCGGGAAGATCCCGAACTGGTGGCCGGGCTGCGCACCTGCCTGGCGGCGCGCGGCGTGACCCTGCTGGAAGGCGCCACCGTCGCCGCGGCGGAGGCCGGACCGACGCTGATCCTCGCGGATGGCCGGCGGATCTCCGGCAGCCATCTGCTGGTGGCGGTCGGCCGGCGGCCGAACCTGGAGGCGCTCGATCTCGCCGCGGGCGGGGTGCGTGCGACGCGGGCCGGCATCGCCACCGACCGCGGGCTGCGCAGCGTCACCAACCGGCGCGTCTTCGCCGCCGGCGATATCGCCGATCCGCAGGGGTTCGGGCCGCGCGCCTTCACCCATGTCGGCTCCTACCATGCCGGCATCGTGATCCGCCGCGCGCTGTTCCGCCTGCCGGCGCGGCTCGACTACGCGGCGCTGCCGCGGGTGACCTACACGCGGCCGGAACTGGCGCAGGTCGGCCTGACGGAGGCCGAGGCGCGCGCCGCCGGCCGCCAGGTCGCGGTGCTGCGCTGGCCGCTCGCGGACAACGACCGGGCCGTGGCCGAGGGCGAAACGGCAGGCCTGGTCAAGCTCGTGGCGGAGAAAGGCCGTGTCGTGGGCGCGGGAATCCTTGCACCGAACGCCGGCGAGATGATCGGACTATGGACGCTGGCGATCGCCCGGCGGGAGAAGCTGGGGACGATGGCCTCGCTGATCCTGCCCTATCCGACGCGGTCCGAGGCGGGCAAGCGGGCCGCCGGCAGCTTCTTCCTGCCGCGGCTGTTCGGCGCACGAACCAAGGCCCTCGTCCGCTTCCTGGCACGGTTGCCGTGAGCCGCCGCTCGCCCCACCTTCCACGCATGTCGGAATCAGGCGCCGAACCCCACCGTGTCCGGCCGCGCCAGAGTCTGTCAGGACGGCTGTGGCTGCTCACGACGCTCGCCGTGCTGCTGAGCGAGGTGCTGGTGTTCCTGCCCTATATCGCGCACGAGCGTTCGGTCTGGCTGGCGGGCCGGGTGGAGGACGCCTCGATCGCGGTGCTCGCGTTCACCGGCGGCACGCTGGATGCGGCCAAGCGGGACGATCTGCTGCGCCTCACCGGCGCCGAGGCGATCCGGTTCAGGGGCCGCGACGGAGTGTTGCTGACGATCGGCGATGTGGAGCGCCAGCAGGCCGCCGCCATCGACCTGGGCCAGGAGGACCTGCTGGTCAGGGTCCGCCGGGCGCTGCGTGCCATCCTGCTCGACGAGAACCGCCTGATCCGGCTGAGTTCGGGCAACACGTTCCGCTCCGACGTCCAGGTCGAGGTCTGGCTGCACGAGCGCGACCTCAATCGCACGCTGCGTGCCTTCGCAGGCGACTTCGCCGGCCTGGCATTGCTGATCGCCGGGGTCACCGGGGGGCTGGTGTATCTAGCCGTGCTGCTGCTGCTGGTGCGGCCGATGCGCCGGCTGACCGGCAGCATCGCCGCCTTCCGCGCCGACCCCGAACGTACCACGCCACTCGATCCGAGCGACGTGACCGTGCTGCCGAACGACGAGATGGCGGTGGCCGGCCAGGAACTCGCGGCGATGCAGCACGAGTTGCGCGCGGCGCTGTGGCGCAACGCCCGGCTGGCCGCGCTCGGCACCGTGGTGGCGAAGGTCAGTCACGACCTGCGCGGCATCCTCACGCCCGCGCTGCTGAGCGCCGAACGGCTGCAACTCAACGCCGACCCCAAGGTGCAGCGCGCGGGCGACACGCTGGTGCAGGCGGTTGAGCGCGCCGCCGACCTGGTTCGGCGCACGCTGGACTACGCGCGGGAGGGACCGCCGCCGCTCGAGCTTGGCGCCGTCGCCCTGGCGCCGCTGGTGAACGAGGCGGTGGAGACGGCGCGGCCGCTGCGCAGCACCTTACGGCTGCGCAACGGGGTGGACCCGGCAGTGCTGGTGCGGGCCGACCGCATCCAGTTGTTCCGCGTGCTGGCCAACCTGATGCGCAATGCGGCCGAGGCGGGGGCTCGCACCGTGCACGTCGCGGCGCATCCCGGCAGCCCGACGCTCGCGGTGGAGATCGCCGATGACGGTCCCGGCCTGCCGGAGGCGGTGCAGGCCGACCTGTTCCGCCCGTTCGCCGGCAGCATGCGCCGGGGCGGCACCGGTCTCGGCCTGGCGATCGCGCGCGACCTGATGGTGGCGCATGGCGGCGATATCGAACTGGTGGCGACCGGTCCCGGCGGCACCACGTTCCGCCTCACGCTGCGCGTGGCCGAGCCTCCACAGCCGCCGATACCGGCCGCCGGCACGGCGCAGATTGCCCCCGCCGCATCCGCGGACGTATAGGGCGCCGACGGACGGGGACGGAGGGATGGGTGGCGATCGGGGAATGGCTGGTGCTGTTGCTGTCGTGCGGCGCGGCCGTGGTGGGCCTGCTGCTGGCGGCGTCGGAGGGCGGTGATACGACCTTCGTGCTGGGGTTCGGCCTGTTCGCCGTGGCCGTGATCTACACGTCGGTGTTCGTCAAGCGGCACTTCGACCGCCTCGACCGGATGGGGCGCTGACATGGCGCGGACCGAGGCGGCCTGGGACCCGGGCCAGTATCTGCGTTTCGCCGGCGAACGCCTGCGTCCCGCGCTGGACCTGCTGGCCCAGGTGCCGCTGGACGCGCCGGCGCGCGTGGTGGACCTCGGATGCGGTGCGGGCAACGTCACCGCGATCCTGCGCCAGCGATTCCCTGCTGCCGACATCGTCGGCGTCGACGGGTCGCCCGCGATGATCGACAAGGCGCGGGCCAGCGTGGCGGATTGCCGGTTCGAACTGGGCGATTTCTTCCACTGGCAGCCGCCGGCGCCGCTCGACCTGATCTTCACCAACGCCGCCCTGCAATGGGTGGACCGCCATTCCGAGCTATTGCCGCGCCTGCTGGCACTGTTGGCGCCGGGCGGGGTGCTGGCGATCCAGGTGCCGGCGATGCACGAGGCACCGCTGCGCCGCGTGCCGGTGGGCCTGGCGGCACAGGAGCCCTGGCGGGCGCATCTGGGCGGCGTGGTGTCCGCCCCGGACATCCTGTCGCCGGCGGAGTACTGGGACCTGCTGCGCCCGCGCGTCGCTGCGCTCGACATCTGGCAGACGACCTACATGCACGCGCTGTCGGGGGAGAACGCCGTGCTGGAATGGGCGTCAGGTAGCAGCCTCAGGCCGTTCCTCGATCGTATCCCGCAGGATCGGCTGGGCGAATTCCGCCGCGCCTATGCCGATGCGGTCCGCCCGCACTATCCGCGCAGGGCGGACGGGACGACGCTGCTGCCGTTCCAGCGTCTGTTCATGGTCGCGCGGGCGGCGTAGGGCGGCGTCACCGCTCCGGCAGAACCAGGGACCCCAGCCACCGTCAGGGTCGCAGCAGGATCAGCCGGGCGGGGCCGGCCACGGTGCAGCGCCACGACCGCATGCTGCCGGAACCGCCGGGCGAGCCGGATCACCGGCGCCGGCGGCCCGCCCACCAGCAGCATCGCCTCCCGCCAGCCGCCCAGCGCGCCGTCCGCCTCCCGCACGACGCGGCGCCGGAGCCGCTCGCGCAGGCGTTGCTGCATCCGGCGGTTCCAGCCTTCCGGCATGCGCCGGGAACGGGGATTCCATGCCGTGACCAGCGTCGCCTGCGCGACACCGGCGAGGGCGACACCGGCCTCGGCGGCACCCCCGGGGGCGAACAGCCGATCCGCGGGCCGTCGGCCGATGCGGATGGTGCAGCCGCCGGCGCGGTACACGGTGCGCCGGTAGGCCCGCAGCAGACGCGGATCAGGTGACGTCGCGCGGCTCGCTGAACTCGACGTCGCGGTGCACGTGGACCGACATAAGCACGCCGAAGCCGATCATTACGGTGATCATCGCCGAGCCTCCGTGCGACACCAGCGGCAGCGGCACGCCGCCGACCGGGATCGCGCCCATCACCATGGCGACGTTGACGAAGACATAGAGGAAGAAATTCGTGGCGATGCCGAATGCGACCAGCCGGCCGAACTGGTGGCGGCAGCGCAGGCCGATCGCCATGCCGCCCAGCACGATCAGGCACAGCAGGCCGAGCAGCGCGGCGCCGCCCAGGAAGCCGAACTCCTCACCGATCATGGTGAAGATGAAGTCGGTCTGCTTCTCCGGCAGGAAGTCCAGGTGGCCCTGCGTGCCTTGCAGGAATCCCTTGCCCCACATACCGCCGGACCCCAGGGCGATCTTCGACTGGATGATGTTGTAGCCGGCCCCCAGCGGGTCGCTCTCGGGATGCAGGAAGGTGTCGATGCGGGCGCGCTGGTAGTCGTGCAGATGGCCATAGGCGATGCGCGCGGCGAACGGCACGGGCAGCGCCACCAGCAGGAACTTCCACCAGCGCACGCCGGCGGCGAAGAACACGGAGGCGCCGAGCAGTGCGGTGATCACCGCGGTGCCCAGGTTCGGCTCCTTCACGATCAGCCCGACCGGCACCAGCACCGCGAGCACCGGCGGGATCAGGAACAGCGGGTTGCCGATGCGCTCCCAGGAGGCGCGGTGGAACCAGGAGGCCAGCACCAGCACCAGCGCGATCTTCATCAGTTCCGAGGGCTGGAGCTGCAATCCGCCGAGGTCGATCCAGCGCTGCGCCCCCTTGCCGACATGACCGATGCGCATCACCAGCACCAGCAGCACCAGCGCCACCAGGTAGCTGGGCCAGGCGAGGCGGGCGATGAAGCGGATGTCCACCAGCGCGATGCCGATCATCAGCACGAGCCGGCGGCGAAGCGCAGCACGTGGCGCGAGGCGTAGGGGTCCGGCGCACCGCCCGCGGCGCTGAACAGCGCAGCGTAGCCGACGCCGGCGAGGGCGCACAGCAGCAGCACGTAGAGCCAGTTGATCTGCCAGATCTTGGCGCCGAGATCGAACGAGGTCTCCCGCCACAGCCGGCCTTCCCTCATTTGTTCGACTCCCGCTGGGCGACCTGGGCGCCGGGCAACTGGTCGCGGCCGGCGGGGTCGCGCTGCAGCACGTCCTGCATGATGTCGCGGGCGATCGGCGCGGCCGCGGCGGCGCCGGCATTGCCATGCTCCACCACGACCGACAGCGCGTAGCGCGGCTGGTCATAGGGCGCGTAGGCGACGAACAGCGCGTGCGGGCGGAACTCCCAGGGCAGCTTGGAGCTGTCGAAATTGCCCTGCTCGCGCTGCTCGCGCGACACGCGCCGCACCTGGGAGGAGCCGGTCTTGCCGGCCAACTGCCAGCGCTGGTCGGGCAGCTTGCCGGCGGGCGCGGTGCCGCCTGCCTCATTGACCACCGCCCACATGCCCTCGCGCAGGACGTGCAGCGACCGTTCGGAGACGCCCAGCAGTGGCCAGTCCGCCGCCTGGGCGCCGGGCTGCACCACGCCCCCGCGCTTGCGCGTGAGGTGCGGCTCAACCTTGCGGCCGGTGGCGAGGCGTGCCGCGTAGGTGGCGAGTTGCAGCGGCGTGACCTGGATAGCGGCAGTGACCTGGATGTAGCCCTGGCCGATGCCGGCGACGACGGGTTGTCGCCCAGGTTCCAGGGGGTGGCCAGCGCTTGATCCGCCACTCGCGGGTCGGGATTGAAGCCGGAGCGGGGTGTTCGGCAGGTCGATCTCGAGCGCCCGTGCCGAGACCCAGGCGGCGTGCCATGAGGGCGATCCGGTCGATGCCGACGCGCTTGGCGACCTCGTAGAAATAGACGTCGCAACTGTTCTTCAGGGCACCGCGCAGGTCGAGCGAGCCGTGGGCCGCCGCCGCCGCCAGCAATGGAAGCGCGCATCGCCCAGGTCCAGATGGCCGGGGGCAATACACCGCATCGCCGGGCGTGATGCTGCGCGCCTCCAGCGCCGCCATGGCGACCGCCATCTTGAACGTGGAGCCGGGCGCGTAGACGCCTGCGGTGGCGCGATTGAGCAGCGGCGTGCGCTTGTCGCGCGACCACTCGGCCCATTGCGTCTGGGAGACGCCGGAGTTGAACAGCGACGGATCGAAGGGACGGGTTGGTGCCCATCGCCAGCACCTCGCCGTTGCGGCAGTCGAGCACGACGGCGCTGGCGCTCTCGTTGCCCAGCCGCTTCAGCACCGATTGCTGCAGGCCGGCATCGAGCGTGAGACCGATCTCCTCGCCGGGCATCCCCTCCTGGCGGTCCAGTTCGCGGATCACCCGGCCCAGGGCGTTGACCTCGAGCTGGACCGCGCCGGCGGTGCCGCGCAGATCGAGGTCGTGCTGCTTCTCGAGCCCGGCCCGCCCGACGCGGATACCGGGCAGTGCCAGGTCCGGATCATCGGCGACATCGGCCTCGCTCGGCGGTGCGACATAGCCGACCAGATGCGCAAGCTGGTCACCGAACGGGTAGAGCCGGGTGGTGCCGACATCGACCAGGATGCCCGGCAGGTCGGGCGCGTTGACCTCGATCGCCGCCATGTCGTCCCAGCTCAGGAAATCGCGCACCATCACCGGGATGAAGCGCCGGTGGCGGCGGATCTCGCGATCGATGCGGGTCCGCTCGTGATCGGCCAGCGCGACGATCCGCGAGAAATTGTCGAGCGTGCTCGACACGTCGGTGGTCTGCTCGGCGATCAGCAGGGCCCGCCAGTTCAGCCGGTTGCCGGCGACCACGGCGCCGAAGCGGTCCAGCATGCGGCCGCGCGGCGGGGCGATCATGCGGGCGCTGATGCGGTTCTCTTCCGCGAGCGTTGCGTAGCGCCCGCCCTCGACCACCTGCACCTGGTAGAGCCGTGCCGCCAGGCCGCCGAGCAGCGCCACCTGGCCGCCCATCATCAGCAGGGCGCGGCGGGTGAAGACGCCGGTGCGGCGGGTGTCGCGACGCATGTCAGGCGCCCTCGGGATCGGCGATGGTGCGGTGGGCCCGCACGAACAGGATGGCCAGCGCGGGATACAGTGCGGCGGTCAGCAGGGCCTGGACACAGCCGGCGCGATGGGCAGCAGCCGGAACGACAGCATGACGCTGAGCACCCAGGCGAGCAGCGCGGCGCCCGCCGCGAATCCGGCAAAGACCAGCCAGACGGTGAGGAAGCCCTGCCGCGTCAGCATGCGGCGCCAGCGCAGCGCGAGGCCATGGACCGCCAGCAGCGTGAGCACGCCGACGCCGAGCGGCAGGTAGCCGATCAGGTCCAGCAGCAGGCCGATCAGGAACACCACGGGCGGCGGCATGGCGGCGGGGCGGAACAGCGACCAGAAATAGACGCAGGCGAGGGTGACCGCGGGCAGCAGCGTCGCCTGGTCGTTGATCCCGAACGGCGCCTCGGTCAGCAGCATCAGCAGCACGGTGCAGCCGGCGGGAAACGCGTGCCGCGCCGCCATGTCGAGTCGGCGCCCCAGCGTCGCCCGGGGCCGGATGCCGGGCGTCTGGTCAGCGCGGGCCATCAGCGCGGCCGCCGGTCCGGCGTGCGGCCTGGCACCTCGGGTGCGGCGATGCCGCCCAGGCCGTAATCGAAGATCCGCACGATCTCCAGCCGGTCGAGCATCGCGGCCGGGGCCACCTCGGGCACGTTGGCGGAGGTGAAATGCACCGTGCCGATCGGCAGGTTGGCCGGGAAGGCCCCCGCCTCCGTGCTGGTCACGATCCGCTCGCCCTCCTGCGGCATGATCCCTTCCGGCCAGTAGGTGAGGCGTGGGCGCGGCCCGTTGGTGCCGACGAGGATCGCGTGCGCGCGCGAATTCTCCAGGATGACGGGAATCCGGCTGTTGAGGTCGGTGATGAGCAGCACCCGCGCGGTGCGGGCGCCGAGTTCGGTGACGCGCCCCACCAGGCCGCGTTCGTCGAGCGCGATCTGGCCCTTGCGCACGCCGTGGTTGGGGCCGACCGACAGCAGCACCGCCTTGGCGTAGACGCCGCCCGCATCGGCGACCACGCGGGCCGTGACATAGGATGGCGCCGGATCGGGGATCCACCGCAGATTGGCTTTCAGCCGCTGGTTTTCGGCATCGAGCGCGAGCGCGACCGACTGCCAGCGGCGCAACCGCTCATTCTCGTCGCGCAGACGGTCGTTCTCGCCGCGCACGTCCCACAGGTCGGTGGTGCCGATGATCGTCTGGCGAAGGCCGCCCAGGGGGCCGGCCAGCAGCGTGTAGATCGGTGCCAGCGCATCGGCGAGCGCCATACGCGCGCGTTCCGCCAGCACCGCATCGGCCTTGCCGAGCAGCATCAGGCCGAAGGCGACCGCGATGAGCACCGGCAGCGTCAGTTTCGCCAGTGCCTGGCGTGCCTGGATGGAGAGACGGATCATGCCCAACGCTGGCCTGCTGCGACCGGCCATCCATACGCGATCGCCCGCGTGATGCGAAGCGGCGGAACGCGGTCGGGTGCGTTATGCGTTGGCGTGTCGCGACGCCACAGCGTGTTCGGTCCCGGGGTCGGCTCCGGACATGCTCCAGCGCTTGGCATTGCCGCGTGCTTCACGCCTGGCGTAATGGCACCGCGGCAAACGACCGCGCTTTAGGCGCCGTCGTCCAGCGCCTGCCGCATCCGCTCGCTCCACCGCGCCCACCAGAGCTCGTGCTCATCCGTTGCGGGCGGGTACGGATTGCGATCGTCCGCCACGTCCTCCGCCGCCATGCCGGCCGCCGTGAACAGGCGGCCGAACGGCGAGGCATCCTGCCACAGCATCGCGATCAGGGGGTGCGAACCACCGTCGTGGTCGACGCCGTGGGCGCAGGTGTCACGACAGTTGTAGCTGCAGGCTGCGGCGACCGGGTCTCGGTGTGCACGCAGGCGGCGAGACCGAGCACCAGAAGCGGAAGAAGCAATAGCGAGCGCATGTTAATAACTCCCATGTACGTCGTAGGACTTGGCAAATCTTACCAACGACAGGGCATTAAACGTACGCACGCCCGGGTGATTGGCGTTACGTTCGCGTGAAGCTGTACGTCGCGTGAAGCTGTACGTCGCGTGAAGCCGTAGCGTCGCGTAAGCTGTACGCGCGAAGCGGTTCAGTACATCGACGTCAGCACGTTCGACAGGCGCTTGCGCTCTTCCAGGGCGCGCCCGGTGCCGAGCGCCACGCATTGCAGCGGATTTCTCCGCCACCACGACGGCGAGGCCGGTGGCGTCGCGCAGCACCTGGTCCAGCCGGTGCAGCAACGCGCCGCCACCGGTCAGCACGATGCCCTTGTCGACGATGTCGGCGGCGAGTTCCGGCGGCGTGTTCTCCAGCGCGACCTTCACCGCCTCGACGATCGAACTGACCGGTTCGGCCAGGCTGTCGGCGATCTGGCGCTGGCTCACCAGCACCTCGCGCGGCACGCCGTTCATCAGGTCGCGCCCGCGCACCTCGCGCAGCGGGCCCTCGTCGCCATCCTCGGACTGGCTGGCGGCGCCGATGTCGATCTTGATTCTCTCAGCGGAGGATTCGCCGATCAGCAAATTATGGTTGCGGCGGATATAGCTGATGATCGCCTCGTCCATCTTGTCGCCGCCGACGCGCACGCTGCGCGAATAGACGATGCCGCCGAGCGAGATGACGGCGACCTCGGTGGTGCCGCCGCCGATATCGATGACCATCGAGCCCGAGGGTTCGGTGACCGGCAGGCCGGCGCCGATCGCGGCGGCCATCGGCTCCTCGATCAGCGCGACCTTGCGGGCGCCGGCGCTTTCGGCGCTCTCCTGGATGGCGCGCCGCTCCACCGCGGTGGAGCCGGAGGGTACGCAGACGATGATCAGCGGCGAGGCAAAGCCGCGGCGGTTGTGCACCTTGCGGATGAAATGCTTGATCATTTCCTCCGCCACCTCGAAATCGGCGATCACGCCGTCGCGCAGCGGGCGGCTGGCTGTGATGTAACCGGGCGTGCGGCCCAGCATCATCTTGGCTTCCTCACCCACCGCGACGACCTGTTTCTTGCCGCGCACATCGGCGATGGCGACCACCGAAGGCTCGGCCAGCACGATCCCGCGGCCCTTGACGTAGACCAGCGTGTTGGCTGTGCCCAGGTCAATGGCCATGTCGGCTGACATGAAGCCGAGCATCCGGGAGAACATTCGCGTCAGCCTCTATGCGGGAGGAAAGAGAGGCGCGGGCTTAGCCCCCATCACCGCCGTTAACAAGAGGTTGAACCGGCGCCTTGGGTTCGCCGCATTCGAGCCACCGGAATTCCCCGACCAGAACCCAATCTTTTGGGCATTCCAGGCGAGAGGAGGATCGGCGATGACACGCAAGATCGCAATGGCATTGGCGCTGGGGAGCCTGCTGAGCACGCTGGCGGCCTGTGGCTATGACCCGGGCACGCGTGCCGTGACGGGCGGATTGCTGGGCGCCGGGGCCGGCGCGGGCGTGGCGGCGGCGACCGGCGGGAAGCCGGCGACCGGGGCGCTGATCGGCGGCGGCGTCGGCGCCGTGGGCGGCGCGGTCACCGCGCCCTGATTGTTGAACCATCTGGCAAAGGAGTGAGCATCATGCGGCGCGCGATGGCGACGTGCCTTGTTCTGGTCCCGCTGGGCCTCGGCCTGGCGGGATGCGGCTACAACCGTGGCGACCGGGCGCTGTCGGGCGGCCTGATCGGCGCCGGCGGCGGCGCGGCGATTGCGGCGGTGACCGGCGGCAGCCCGCTGGTGGGTGCCGCGATCGGCGGCGGTGCCGGCGCCCTGGGTGGCGCACTGACCAGCGGCCACGACGTCAACCTCGGCCGGCCGATCTGGCGCTGAGGGCCTGCCGCCGCGCGGGTCAGCGCGATCCGCGCGGCGGGCCGCAGGTCCACAGCACGCGGCCCACCACAGAGATCTCCCCGGCCTGCGCCGGGGGGATGTGTTCGGCCTCGTAGGCCGTATTGTCGCTGATCAGCGTCAGGCTGCCGTCGAGCTTGGGCTGCACCCGCTTGACCAGCCGTTCGCCGGCGATCTCCAGGACATAGACGCCGAAACTGCGGATCCGCTTCTCGGTCGAATCGATCAGCAGCAGGTCGCCGTCCTGGATGCTGGGCTGCATCGACTCGCCGACCGCGGTCTCAACCAGCAGATGCTCCGGATCGATGCTGAAGGTCGACTGCACCCAGTCGCGCCGCAGCGCGAGGAATTCCACCGCAAGCGGCGCGGGGGGCGATTCGGGGCCGGCCGCCGCCGCCTCGGGCCGCTTCGGCAGCAGCAGGAAGCCGTGCCGGTCCGGCAGATCATCATCTGCCACGAGGCTGCCGGCACCGTGCAACGGCGGCTCCGGCCCTTCGCCGTTCGCCAGCCATCCGACATTGACGCCGGCCGCCTGGGCCAGCGCCACCAGCCGTTCCCGACTGGGCTCGGCATCGCCGCGCAGCCATTTGCGGAAGGCGGAGGGGGAAACGCCCGTCGCGCGCGCCAGGCGGTCGGCGCTGGGCCAATAACGCAGGATCGCCTGCAGCCGGGCAATGAAGCTCGCGCGTCCATCCGGGACCGATGAAACGGCCGACGGGGCCTTCCCGGACTCTCTGCTACGTGACATTTGTCGTGCACCGCTCAAAGTATCGACACTTTTAGGCCAAGGTCCGGGCCAAATCGGTCCGTTCAGAGGATGAAACGGAAACTTTCTGGTCCTGGATTCTCTGGAGAGAATAGTGATGAATGCAAGGAACGCTCCCGAGAGCAACCTCCCGGATGGGGATGACTGGCATCCTGCCGATGTGCTGGCCGCGCTGAAGAAGCGAGGGCACAGCCTGGCAGGGCTTTCGGTCGCCAATGGATACCATCCGACTGCCGCGGGAAAGGCCCTGAAGCAGCCCTGGCCGGCCATCGAGCGACTGCTGGCCGATGCCATTGGCGTGAGGCCGCAGGAAATCTGGCCCAGCCGGTACGATGCGGAGGGCAATCCCAGACCGCGCGCGAAGACGTGATGGCGGTCGGGAGTGCGCACGTGTGCGAGGCATTGCCAGTGACGGGCCCGCGAACTGGGGGAGTTGTCGCCCCCGCAATCGGCGGCCGGCCGGCGCCAGGCCGCTGGCAGCACAATAGTCGGACGAGTGACAAGGTTCCGTCACTTTGCGAGTGACCCATGGCCTCCGCCACCGGGTCTCGGCCGTTCACCATCGCGGAGTTGTTCCTTGGTTTCCGGAGCTTCCGGTTGGAACGTCCGGCCGGTGCCGGGGGTTCGATACATCGTGGCAGCGACGATATGAACGACGAAATGGCGGCCAAAATGACAGACAGGAACGAATCCGCCCCACCGGTCGGGATGGTGGTGGATGACGATGCCCTCGTCCGCGAGTCGGTTGCGGAGGTGCTGGAAGATCTATGCGGCCATGTCTATCGCGCGGCAGATGGCCTCGAGGGGTTGGAGATGCTGCGGCAACATCCGGACATTTCGGTCATCGTGACGGATATTGCGATGCCGCGACTCGACGGGATCACCTTCGCCGATCGGGCGCGTCGCATCCATCCGGCGTTGAAGGTGCTGTTCGTGAGCGGCATGCAGCGGCCGCCGGCGAGCGAGGAATTCCTCGCCAAGCCTTTTCCGACGCGGGCGCTGGTCTCAGCGCTCCACCACCTGCTGGAGGCGCGCTGAGCGCCTTGCCCCAACGAGGGCGCGTCACTGCACCGGGCAGGTATCCCCGGCCGGGATCACGCTGGCGATCGTCGCCAGCAGCGCGGTCAGGCTGAACGGCTTCTGGATGCATGGCCGCGGCGCGCCCGGCACCCGCTCCATCATGTCGGGATGACCCGACATGAGGATGACGGGGATGCCGGAATCGTCGGCCATCGGCACCAGATGCGGATCGAGCCCACCCGGAAGTGTGCAATCCAGCAGCATCGCATCGATGCCCCCGGCGCGCAGGCATTCCATCGCAGCGGCGGCGGTCTCGGCGCGGCTGGTATCGTAGATACCGTCCAGCGCGTCCACCACCACCTCCGAAACCAGAGGATCGTCCTCGACTACGAGGATGCGCTTATGAGAGCGAACTTCCATTGCAACCTCGACACTTTGGCGGCATTAACCACGGTAACTGAGTTATCTTCTGCTTACAAGCGCTCGGAAAGTTTCCAAAGCCCTTGGTGCCAGTCGATCGCGCGTTGTTTATGGCGCAGCCCACCAATGGTTTTTCGTATTACAGAATCTATTCAGGCCGTACTTCACGACCGAGTGCTTGCTCATAAATGCGAATAACTGAGCTGCTGTCGTCGCCGCCCATGCCGCGGCCGCGCGCCATGCGCATCAAGGTCATCACCTGCGGCGCGATCATGCCCGGCACGCCCAACTCGTCGGCGAGTTCCAACGCAAGCCGCAGATCCTTGTGGGCGAGGTCGAGCGCAAAGGTCGGCTGGAACTCGCGCTTGAACGCCTTGTCCGACATGTTGCGGAATGCCGAAGAGTTGCCGCTGGCATTGCTGATCACCTGCTGCAGCTTGTGCAGGTCGATGCCCGCCATGGTGCCGATCATGAGCGCCTCGGCCGCGGCGGCCGCATTGCAGAACGCCAGCATGTTGTTGACCAGCTTCGCAACCGACCCCATGCCGATGTCGCCGACATGCACCACCTCGCCGCTGAACGATTTCAGCAGCGGAAGCTGTGCGTCGAACACCGCCGTCTCGCCGCCCACCATGATGACGATCGTGCCGTCGGTGGCGCGCGAGACGCCGCCGGACACCGGTGCCTCCAGCATCTGGATGCCCTTCGCCAGCATGCCTTCGTACACGCGCCGCGCGGTCGCCGGAGAATTGGTGGAGAGGTCGATATAGACGCTGCCGGCCCGGGCATTCTCGGCGATGCCGCCGCTTCCCAGCGCCACTTCCTCCACGTTGCGCGGCATCGGCAGCGACGTGAGCACCACATCGCAGTCCGCGGCGACCTGCGCCACCGAAGTGCCGGCCGTGGCGCCGAGATCGGTGCAGGCCTTCACCGCGGCGGGATTGAGGTCGAACACCACGACGTCATGGTTGGTGTTGCGGATGATGTTGCGGCACATGGGGCCGCCCATGTTGCCGACGCCGATGAAGCCGACCTTCATTGCCGTGTTTCCTCTCCGAAGCGCATTTCCTGCGCAGCATGGCGTACGGTGCCTGGTCGTGAAAGCCGGCCGCCGTTCCCTTGCGGAAACCGTGGCGCTGGAGGACGCTGGCGCGATGCGTCAGGAGGACCGATCGATGGCAAATATCCGCGCACGGCTTGCCCACATGGGCATCTACGTCCACGACCGCGACCGGATGGAGCGCTTCTACACCACCGTCCTCGGCCTGATGGTCACCGATCAGGGCGAGGGGCGCGCGGGCATGCACCTCACGTTCATGAGCGCCAATCCGCTCAACCACCATCAGATGGTCCTCGTCACCGGGCGGCCCGACACCGCCGGCTTCAACCCGATCCAGCAGATCTCGTTCCTGGTGGACACGCTCGCCGACCTGCGCGAGGTGCACCGGCGCGCGCTCGCGCTCGGCGCCACCGAGATGCGCCCGATCAGCCACGGCAACGCCTGGTCGATCTACTTCAAGGATCCCGAGGGCAACACGGTCGAGGCCTATCTCGACACCCCGTTCCACGTGCCGCAGCCGCACGGCAAGCCACTCGACCTCGCCAAGTCGGACGAGGAGATCCTGCGCGAGACGGAGGCGGCGTGCCGGGAGGATCCGGGCTTCATGCCGATCGAGCAGTTCAAGAGCCAGATGGCCGCCCGTCTCGGCGCCAGCGCCTAGCGCGTGATCGCTTCCAGTGGATTCACGCCCAGCGTGACTCACGCGGCAAGACAAAGAGCCAGAGCCGGTTCGCTGCATCGTTCAGCAGCGGACAGGCTCTAGCAGCGCGGCGTGGCGCATCCGCGTGGCGAGGTAGCGCCGCCCGGCGACCAAGCCTCCAATTGGCAGGTAACGCTGTGGGCCATGGTGGGCATCCAGTTCATCATGACCGCGGCGTTCAACTTCATCAGCCCGATCATGCCGCTGTTCCTGCCGGACCTCGGCGTGACGTCGGAGGCCGGCATCTATGTCTGGTCGGGCATCCTGACCGGCTCCACCTCGTTCGTCGCCGCCTTCGCCTCGCCGCTGTGGGGACGGCTGGCCGACCTCTACGGCCGCAAGCCGATGCTGATCCGCTCAAGCTGCGCGATCGCGCTGTTCACCGCGCTGATGGGGCTGTCGTTCAACGTCTGGCAGTTCTTCGCCGCGCGGGCGCTGATGGGGCTGTTCGCCGGCTTTTCCACCACCGCCGTCGCACTGGTGGCGAGCCAGGTGCCAGAACAGCGGCTCGGCTATTCGCTCGGCTGGCTGAGCACCGGCCAACTCGTCGGCTCGCTGGTCGGGCCGGTCATCGGCGGCCTGCTGGCCGACCTGACCGGCAGCTACCGCATCCCGTTCTACTGCACCTCCGCGATCACCTTCGCCGCCGTCTTCATGGTCTGGCGCGGCGTGCACGAGCGTTTCGTGCGGCCGGATGGCGCCCAGCGGAAACGCTCCGGGTGGCGCGGCCTGGCGCTGCTGATCGGTGCCACCGGCGTGCTGCCGCTGTTCTTCGTGCTGATGATGGCGCAGTTCAGCACCCGTGCGGTGCAGCCCGTGGTGACGCTGTTCGTGCAGGACATCGTCGGCATGCGCCCGGACCTTGCCACCCTGGGCGGCATCGCCTTCTCGGTCACCGGCCTCGCCGGCGTGATCGCGGTGCCGCTGCTGGGCAAACTGAGCGACGACATTGGTTATCGGCGCGTGCTGCTGATCTGCCTGGTGGGCGCGACGCTGACCAGCCTGCCGCAGGCCTTCGCCGACAGCTACTGGGCGTTCACGGTGGAGCGGTTCGGCGTGGGGCTGTTCATCGGCGGCATCCTGCCCACCGCCAATGCGCTGATCGGCCGCATGGTGGCGCGCGGCGACCGCGGCACGATCTACGGCATGACGGCCTCGGCCACCTTCCTGGGCAACTCGCTGGGCCCGCTCACCGGTGGTGCGATCGCCGCCTCGTTCGGGCTGCGCTGGGTGTTCCTGATCACTGCGGCGCTGCTGCTGGCGAATCTGATCTGGGTTTATTTCACCGTGCCGGAATACGTCGAGGAGGCTGGGTGAGGCGGTAGTGTCCGGGGTTTCACCCCGGAGCCCCACCCGGGGGCTTTGCCCCCCGGACCCCCAGCAAAGGCGGAGCCTTTGCAATCCCAATTCTGGCCAAAGTCCGGGGTTCCGAGGGCTCCGCCCTCGGCGGGGCTCCAAGGGGCAGAGCCCCTCGGTCGGGGTTCGGGGTGAAACCCCGAGCGCTGCCGTCGCGAACCGCCCCCGTCTCTGGCAGACTGCCCACCTCACTGCACCGGAGACGAACATGGCCTCCCGCGAAGGCGCCATGGCGCGCGCGCTCGACTTCTTCGACAGCAACGGCTTCCGCGACCGACTTGCCGGGCTGGTTGCGATCCCCAGCACCTCGCAGGACCCGGGCCACGCCGATGATGTGCAGCGCTATCTGGGTGTGGCGATCCGGCCGTGGCTGGAGGCGATGGGGTTCGCCGTCACCATCCATCCCAACCCGCGCGAGGGCTTCGGCCCGATCCTGACCGCCGAAAGACTGGAGGACCCGGCGCGCCCGACCGTGCTGACCTACGGCCACGGCGACACGGTGCGCGGGCTCGAGGACCAGTGGCGCGCGGGACTGGACCCCTGGCGGCTGACCGAGGAGGGCGATCGCTGGTATGGCCGCGGCAGCGCCGACAACAAGGGCCAGCATGCGCTGAATCTGTCGGCGCTCGAGGCGGTGCTGGCCGAGCGGGGCGGCCGGCTCGGCTACAATCTGAAGCTGGTGCTGGAGACCTGCGAGGAACGTGGCTCGATCGGCCTGCGCGAGTTCGTCGCGGCCAATGCCGGCCTGCTGGCGGCCGATGTGCTGATCGGCAGCGACGGCCCCCGCGTGATGCCCGATGTGCCAACGATCGCCACCGGCACGCGCGGCACCTATCATTTCGACCTCGTGGTGGACCTCCGGCCGGGCGGCGTGCATTCCGGCCATTGGGGCGGGCTCACCACCGATCCCGCCGTGGTGCTGTCGCATGCGATCGGCACCATTATCGACCGTAACGGCCGCATCCAGGTGCGCGACTGGCTGCCGCGCAACGGCGTGCCGGCCGGCGTGCGCTCGGTGCTGGCGGGATGCGAGGTGGGCGGCGGCGGCGACGCGGCCAGCATCGATCCGTCCTGGGGCGAGCCGGGCCTGACGGCCGCGGAAAAGATCTACGGCTGGAACAGCTTCATCGTGCTGTCGATGCTGTCGGGCCGGCCGGAGAACCCGGTCAACGCGGTCGCGCCGAACGCACGCGCGCATTGCCAGATCCGCTATACGGTCGACACCGAACCGGCGGATTTCGCTCCAGCACTGCGGCGGCATCTGGACGCGGAAGGCTTCCCCGGTGTGCGCATCGAGAATGCCGGCATCCGCATGCCGGCGAGCCGCACCGACCCCGCGCATCCCTGGGTGCGCTGGACCGTGGCCTCGATGGAGCGGACGCTGGAGCGGCGCGTGCAGGTGATCCCCAACTCCTCGGGCGGATTGCCGGGCGACGTGTTCGTCGACCATCTCGGCACGGCGCTGATCTGGGTGCCGCACAGCTACAACGGCTGCAAGCAGCACGGCCCCGACGAGCATTTCCTGATCGCGCCGGCGCGCGAGGGCATCGCCGCCTTCGCCGGCATCTGGTGGGACCTGGGCGAGGCCGGCGTGCCGTAGAGCGTGATCTGCGCAGGTGGAATCACGGCAGCGGTGAATCACGCGCTCTGGCGCCGGCTACGGCTTCCCCTGCCGCCGGGCCACGAACGCGCCCATCAGCCGCCGCGCCTCGTCGCTGCCATGGGCCGCGGCGACGGCGCGGATCCCCTGCTGCACGGCATCGGCGATCGACATCCGCTCCCAGTCGCGGATCAGTCCCTTCTGAGCACGGATCGCCGCGGGACCGGCGGCCGCGATCGCGGCCACCCATTCCTCGACCGCGGCATCCAGCCGGTCGGCCGCGACCACCCGTTCGACTAGCCGGCACGCGGCCGCCTCCGCGGCGTCGATGCGGCGGCCGGTGAACACCAGTTCCCGCGTCTTGCCCCAGCCGATCAGTTGCGGCAGCAGGCAGGCCTCCATGCCGGAGGGGATGCCGAACAGTACCTCCGGCATGCCGAACCAGGCGGTATCGACCGCGACGCGCATGTCGCAGGCGGCCGCGACCTCGAGCCCGGCGCCCAGGCACCAGCCGTTGATCCGTGCGATCACAGGGACGGGCGTGCGGCGGATCGCCTCGCAGACGCGGTGCGTCAGGCTGGGTCCCTCGGTCGCATGGCCGCGCTCGAAGGTTGCCATCTCGGCCACGTTGGCGCCCGAGATGAACGACCGGTCGCCGGCGCCGGTGAGCACGACGGCGCGCAGCCGGCTGTCCTGCGCCACCGCCTCGATCGCTTCGGCCAGCGCGCGCTTGCCGGCATTACCCAGCGCATTGCGCTGCTCCGGGTTGTTCACCGTCACCCGGGCAACGGTGCCGGCATCGCCGCGGTCCTCGACCGCGACCAGCACCAGGGTCATGCCGCGCGGCGGCGCAGCACGGCCTCGCGGATCAGCGGCATCCGGTCGTTGCCGAAATACATGTCGTCGCCGCCCACGAACATGGTGGGCGAGCCGAAGCCGCCGCGGTCGATCAGTTCCTGCGTGGTGGCGCGCAGCCGGTCCTTGATGTCCTGCTGCTCGATGCCGGCCAGGAAGCGTTCGGCGTCGATGCCTACCTTGCCGCAGATCTCGCGCAGCACCGGGACCTGGGAGATGTCCTTGTCGTCGCCCCAGTAGGCCTCGAACGTCGCCAGCGCGAAGGGCACCAGCCTGCCCTCGGGCTCCAGCAGGAGGCAGCCGCGCATGGCGCGCACGCTGTTCACCGGGAACACGCTGGGACGGTAGTGCATGCGCAGGCCGAGATGGCGCGCCCAGTCCTGCTGGTCCTTCTTGTTGTAGGCGACCTTGGCCGGCACCGGCGCCTCACGCGAGTTGTGCACGCTGGGATTGACCGCGTTGAACACGCCGCCCACCAGGATCGGCCGCCAGGCGACGTCGATGCCGAGGTCCTGCTGCATCATCAGCAGGTTGTGGAAGGCGAAATAGGTCCAGGGGCTGGAGCAATCGAAGAAGCATTCGACGTCTGGCATGGCGTTTCCCCCCGTCGCGGCGGAGCCTCGATTCCGCCGCGACGCCGCATGGTTCGTTTGACCGTTACGCCGGCACCGGCCGAGCGCGCTGGTTGTACAGCAGCTTGGCGCGGCGCGCCTGCTCCTCTGGGGTGACCGCCGATGGATCGCCGGGGAGATCGGCGCCCACCGCCATGCCGCGCTGGACGCCGGGCCGCGCGCCGAGTTCGTCGAACCAGCGCTTGACGTATTTGAACTCCTCGATGTCCTGGCCTTGCGCCTTCCAGTTCACCGCCCACGGATAGGAGATCATGTCGGCGATCGTGTACTCGTCGCCGGCCAGGTACTTGCTTTCGTACAGCCGGTTGTTGAGCACGCCGAACAGCCGGTTCACTTCATCGGTGAAGCGGGTCACCGCATAGGACTGGTCGCCCTTGGTATCGCCCAGCCGGCGGAAATGACCGCACTCGCCGCTCTTGGGGCCCTGGTTGGCCATCTGCCAGATCAGCCACTGGATGACCTGGTATTTCGGCCGGGTGGCCTGCGGGAAGAACTTTCCCTCCTTCTCGGCGACGTACAGCATGATCGCGCCCGACTCGAAGATCGCGATCGGTTCCCCGCCGCCGGCTGGATCATGATCCACCAGCACCGGCATGCGGTGGTTGGGGTTCATCTTGAGGAACTCGGGCGTGAACTGGTCGCCGCGCCCGATATTGCACGGCACGATCCGGTAGTGGGTGCCCAGTTCCTCCAGCAGGATCGTCACCTTCTTCCCGTTGGGCGTCGGCCAGTAGTGAACATCGTACATGGGTCTGCCTCTCTGTCGGTGCTTGGGTTGCGGCCACAGCGGATGGCCGGACCACCATGCCACAGGCAGCGGCGCAGGAAACTCCCCGCCACCCGCCTGTCGGATCGCAAGAAATCCTTGTCCTCTGGGAGAAAGCGTGATTCCGTCACAATGCAACTGAACCTGCAACAGCGAGTCGGTCAGCCATGGCAGCGAAGAAGGCCCCCGCGGCAGCGAAGCCCGCGGCCAAGACCCCCAAGGCGGCGGCGGCAGTCAAGGCGGCGCCCCCGCCCACCGTCACCCTCAAGCATATTGCGGCCTCGCTGTCCGAGAGCCACGACATGCCGAAGAAACAGTGCGACGCCATGCTCAGCGAAATGGTGGGACTGGTCACCAAGCACCTGAAGAAGGGCGACAAGATCCGCATCAACGGCCTGGGCGTCCTGCAGGTGCGCAAGCGTGCCGCACGCATGGGACGCAACCCGGCCACCGGCGAGGCGATCAAGATCAAGGCCAGCAAGAAGGTCGCGTTCCGCGTGGCCAAGGAACTGAAGGAAGCGGTCTGAGCATCAAGCCCGCGCCTGGAGGTGCGGCTGCGTCTGTTGCCGCCGCCGTGCCCGGCGGGCGATGGTGGCTGTGGGCCGCCGGTGGCGGCTGTGCCCGGCAGGCCGCTATGCCTGCCTGCCGGCCGCTGATGGTGGGTGCGACAGGGATTGAACCTGTGACCCCCGCCGTGTGAAGGCGATGCTCTCCCGCTGAGCTACGCACCCATCGCCGGCTGAGATAGGCGGCGGTGCTTCCGGGTGTCAAGCGGGTCGCCGCTTCAGTCGAACAGCGTCGCCAGGCGCTGCTTCATGCTGTCGGCGACGTAGAGCGCCAGCGCCTGGATGGTGGAGGTCGGATTGACCCCGCCCGACGTCACCCAGATGCTGCCGTCAACGATGAACAGGTTCTTCACGTCGTGGCTGCGCCCCCAGGCATTGACCACCGAGCGCTCGGGGTCGTTGCCCATCCGCGCGGTGCCCAGCAGGTGTCCGGGGCTGTTGAGGATCGTGCGCGACGTATAGAGGTCGGTGGCGCCCGCCGCGGTCAGGATCTCTTCGGCGCGGGCGATCCCATGCTCCATCATGCGCCGCGTGTTCTCGCTGATCGCATAGTCGATCCGCGGCGCCGGGATGCCGTTGCCGTCCTTCAGCACCGGGTCGAGCGTGACGCGGTTATGCTCCTCCGGCAGATCCTCGCAGGCGATGCCGATCTGCAGGCGGTGGTACAGCATCCGGCGGTAGGAGCGGTGATGCGCCTCCCCCCAGGGCAGTCGGCCGGCGGCGGAGGACTGCACGGCCTCGTTCACCACGCCGGTGCCGCGGGCGAACTGCAGCGTATAGCCGCGCACGAAGTCGCGCGCCGTGTCCGTCTCGTAGAACTCCTTGCTCCACAGCACCGTCATCGGCGCGCGGTCGCCATCCATCTCATCTTCGACGTACCCGCGCACCTGCGGCCACGGATGCAGCATCAGATTCCTGCCGACCTGGCCGCTGGAATTGGCCAGGCCATTGGGGAAGCGCGCCGATGCCGAGTTGAGCAGCAGGCGCGGCGTGCCGATGCCGTTGCAGGCCAGGATGACGACCTCGGCCGGCTGGAAATGCTCCACGCCGTGTTCGTCGTAGTAGATCGCGCCGGCGGCCATGCCGTGCTCGTTGGTGGTGATCTCGCGCACCCGGCAGCGCGTCCGCAGTTCCACGCCGGCGCGGATCGCCAGCGGCCAGTAGGTGATGTCGGTGCTCGCCTTGGCGCCCTGCGCGCAGCCCGGGGTGCAGAACCCGACATTGATGCAGGGCGCGCGGCCCTCATACTCGGTGGTGGCGATCGTGGTGTCCGACGGCCACCAGTGCCAGCCGAGCTTGTTCATCGCCTGGGCATAGCGCGTGCCGGTCCGACCAAGCGGCAGCGGCGGCATCGGCGGTTGGTGGGGCGGATAGGCAGGATCGCCGGCGAGGCCGGAGACGCCCATCACGCGATCGTTCTCGGCGAAGAACGGCTCCAGCGTCGCGTAGTCGACCGGCCAGTCATCGGCCACGCCATCGAGCGTGCGCACGCGGAAATCCGACGGATGCATCCGCGGGAAATGCGCAGTGTACAGCAGCGTCCCGCCGCCCACGCCGTTGAAGTTGGCGATCTTCATCGGCGAGTTGTCGTCGTTGATCGGATAATCCGTCGGCCGCGCCCGGCGGTTCGGACTGATGTCGAAATCGGCGTAGCGCCGCGCCTCCCAGTCGCGTCCGTGACTGGGGAATTCGGCGTTCTTCATCCAGTCGCCCTGTTCGAGGCACAGGATGCGCATCCGCGTCTCGGCCAGGCTCCAGGCCACCGCGGCACCCGAGGCGCCGGAGCCGATGATCAGCACATCGACGATGTCGTGACGGTTGCTCACGGCGCGTCGCGCCACATCTTCGGCCGGCCCCGTACGGCATCCAGCAGCGACCAGTCGCCCTGCTCCAGCACATGCCCCTTGGGGAACGGTGGCCGCGGCTCCAGCCCCAATGAGCGGACGACGCGATCGTCGCGGTAGTAGCATTGCAGGACCGCCCGCCCGAGCGCCGTTACCTCCGCCCCGCCGCCGGCCAGGAACGACTCCGCCACCGTCGCCGCCTGCGCCTGGTCGAGATCGGCGAAGGCGCCGCCCGAGTGCGCATCGAGCAGGCCCAGCGCGTCGCGCACGCTGCCCGCATCGCGGCCGAGCGACCTGATGATGTCCTCGATGATCGCCGGGTCATCGGCGCCCGGCACCGCATAGGTTTCGCTGGCCGGAATCATGATCCCGGCGATGCGCCGCAGCGCGCGCGA
The DNA here is from genome assembly GCA_037201625.1 of Acetobacteraceae bacterium. Classification (GTDB taxonomy): domain Bacteria; phylum Pseudomonadota; class Alphaproteobacteria; order Acetobacterales; family Acetobacteraceae; genus JAMXLO01. The sequence goes on from JBBCGR010000005.1 coordinate 152,365, forward strand.
TTGCTCGGGCGACAGGTTCGTTTCAGGGGCGTTTGGCATATCTGGCTTGTACCCTCCGCGTTTTCGCTGTCAACCGGCCTGCGTCTGTATCATGTCCGCCGCCTTCTCGCCGATCATGATCGATGGTGCATTGGTGTTGCCCGAGGTGAGCGTCGGCATGATCGAGGCATCGGCCACGCGCAGCCCCTGGATGCCGTGCACCCGCAACTGCGCATCCACCACCGCCATTGGGTCCGACCCCATCTTGCACGTGCCGACCGGATGAAAGGTGGTCTCGGCCACCTGGCGGACCCAGGCGAGGATCTCGTCCTCCGCGGTGCGTGATGGACCGGGGGCGAGTTCCGTCACCTTGAGCGGCGCCATGGCCGGCGCGGTCATCACCGCACGCGCGATGCGGACCGCGCGCACCGTGATCTCGGCGTCGACCGGCGAGGACAGGAAATTGAAGTTGATCGCCGGCGGCGTGCGGGCATCGGCGGCGGTGATGTGGATGTGCCCCTTGCTCTCCGGCCGCATCGGATGCGCGTAGCAGGTCACGCCCGACTGGCGAGCGAGCTTCGGGCCGCGCGGCCCAGGCTCGGTGAGCATCGGCACCCAGCCGAGCAGCACGTCCGGTGCCTCGAGCCCCTCACGCGAGCGGACGAACGCGCGGATCGGTGCGGCGACCATGCCGAGCATGCCGTCGCGGAACGCCGCGTACCGCAGCGCCTGTCCCACCAGGCCCAGGCCACGCGCCCGGTCGTTGAAGGTGATGCCCTTCGTCCCGACCGCCCAGCGCGTGCGCGGCGCGTAATGGTCGCGCAGGTTCTCGCCGACACCGGGGAGTGCGTGCCGCACCTCGATGCCGAGGTCGCGCAGGCGGTCCGGCTGGCCGATGCCAGACAATTCGAGCAATTGTGGGGAGTTGATCGTACCGGCGCTCACCACGACCTCGCGCGCTGCGCGGGCCTCGCGACGCTCGCCCTTCACCGAGTAGCGCACCGCGGTGCAGATCTTGCCTTCCAGCAGTAGGGATTCTGCCAGGGCGTCCGATTCGATATGCAGGTTCTGCCGCTGCCGCGCCGGCTCCAGGTAGCAGCGGGCCGTGCTCATCCGGCGGCCCGCGGCGATGGACGCCTGGCTCATGGCGATGCCGTCCTGGGCGGCACCGTTGTAGTCCGGGTTGTGCGGGATGCCGACCTGCGCCGCCGCCTCGATCAGCGCGGCGAACAGCGGCAGCCGCGGCGGCGGGTTGGTGACCTGGATCGGCCCGTCATGGCCGCGATAGGCCGCATCGCCGCCGTCATAGCGTTCCATCCGCTTGAAGAACGGCAGCACGTCGCGGTAGCTCCAGCCCCGGTTGCCCATCTGCGCCCAGGTGTCGAAGTCCTGCGCCTGGCCGCGCACGAAGGCCATGCCGTTGATCGCACTGGAGCCGCCGAGGATCTTGCCGCGCGGCACGGGCAGTTTGCGGCCGTTGGTGCTCGCCTCGGGCTCCGATGCGTACAGCCAGTTCGCCGCCGGATTGGTCAGCAGCCTGGCGTAGCCGATTGGGATGCGCGACCAGGGATGGCTGGCGGGGCCGGCCTCCAGCAGCAGGACCTTGTTCGCCGCGTTCGCCGAGAGCCTGTTCGCGACCGCCGCGCCGGCGGAGCCCGCACCGATGACGATGTAGTCGTAGGTCTGCATTCGCTTCCGCCCCAAAGACCCGACCGACGGGCGGGTCGCCGGTGGGCCGCAAGCCCTGATCGTCCGGCCATGCCGTTCGATCGTCAATGCTGTCCGGGCCAGCGCTGCCGGGTGTGTGCCGAAGGGCGAGCGGGGGCGGGCTTCGTAGTCAAGCAGCCGGACCGTTGCAGTCTGTCACACTCGCTGCACCTGCGAATTCGCGGACGTCAAACGCACGGTAATACAACGTCAATACGGCGGCGGTTTCGAGGACGCTATAAACCCTTGTTTCGGGACTACGAAACGCGGCAGGATTGTTCCCAAGTAACAAGGGGAAGACGTCTC